>NZ_CP047020.1 GCF_009796285.1 Streptomyces broussonetiae
GACATTGAAGGCCCCTGACGAGGTGACGGACTGTCCGTCGACGGAGGTGATGATGTCGTTGACCATGAACCCTGCGGCCGCGGCATTCGAGGCCGGGTCAATCAACCGCACTCGGACACCCCCTCCCCCAGGGACGGTGCCGGTCACCCCGCCAAAGGCGCCCGGTGTGCCCGGGGTGATGTTGACGTCCAGGGGCACCGTCACGCCTTCCGCGGTGAGGCTCCCGCTGAACCGGCCGCCGGCCAGGGGCGCATCGGTGTTGGCGGCAACGTAGACCGTCCACGGCCAGATCCAGCTGTAGCCGCCCTGGATGTCGACAGTGGCGGACGAGCCGTCGGCGGCAATAGCCGCCGGGCAGGCGAGCCCCCTGCACCTCCAGTCCACCTGGGTGATGCGGGTGTACTGCGGAGCCCGGATCGTGACCTTCCCCGGGCCATGCCACTGCTGGTCCGGCGGAAAATCGACAGGCTTGGCCGGCCCAGGAGCATCAAGGTCGGGAACAGCCGACTGGGGAGTCACCACCCGGACCGCCATGGTCCGGGTAGGCGTCGCCCCGGTGGTGGCCTCAGCCGCCTTCCCCCCCAATAGCAGGCTCCCTCCGAGCGTAAGCACCGTGCATAACGTCATGTATCTGCGCATGACATCATCATCCCTTCACTGTTACCGACCGCCCGCTGCAGGCGGGTGTCGTAGATCTGCCAGCCCCCGCAGGTGCCGTATCGCCTGTACCGGTAAGGGCCTGCATCGTCTCGCTGGACAGAGAACCTTTCCGGCGTGCATGGACGAAGCGAACGTGCACGCCGGGGCGCCTGCTCCCATGCTGAATGCCGACAGATCCCCGTCCGCGCCTGCGGCGGCCAAACCCATCCATCAAGTGAACCGGTCGCACTGCCCACCAGGCATGCCAGCGACAACACCCCCTGGCACCCGACCAACGCCCAATGTGCGCCTGTGCCCCGGCGTACGCACCCCGGTGCAGCGCGGAGAGCAGCTTGTGAGCCCCTCCCCGCCCGTGGTCTTCCTACCTGGAACCAGAACTGCACAGCTCGGCCACAGCCGCGATATCGGGCGGGCCGGCGGGACTGCCCGGCGGCGAGGCGGCGGCGTCCGACGTCCTGGAGCCGCCGCCGCAGCTTGCGCAGCTCCCGCTTCTCCTCCGCCTTCGACTTCGGCTTCCGGGGCCGCTTCCAGACCGGCTCCCACGCCGGAGGCTCATCGAGGACGGCAAGGCCCCGCCCCATACAACGCCCAGCCTGGACCCCGGCCTCCTCCTGGGCCTAGCGAGTGGCGTGCGTGCCGGTCGACGGCCGTCGCTGGCGACAACGTGACGCTGGTGGTAGCGGTACATCTGCCCGGCAGTGATCAACGCGATATCCATCATGGAGAGCACGCCACACGACCCTGACGTGTGGAGCCCACCGGATGGAATCCACCGAGTGAGCGCACTCGATGTCGGGCATCGCCGCCGGATGCAGAACATCGCGGGTTCCACCCGGTGGACGATGCCCGGCATCGTCACCACAGCCAGGCGTTGGAGTGCCGCAGCCGCGACAGGGCGCGGGCATCGCGGCGCGCGGCCGCGTTACCGATCCGGTTCTGCCGGGAGCGGGGCCGGCGCGACTGCGAGGCGGCGAGGCGGCGCCGTCCGGCGTCCTGGAGTCGCCGCCGCTGCTTGCGCAGCTCCTGCTTCTTCGCCGCCTTCGACTTCGGTTTCCGGGGCCGCTTCCAGACCGGCTGCCACCCCAGGGGCTCATCGGGCTCGGGCTCCTGGTCCTCGTTGAGCGCGGCGGCCGCCATGGCGTAGCCGGGTCGCCGGTTCCCGGGCAAGCCTCTAGATGAATGAGTCCAAGGGCTTGTAGCCGTAGACCGTCGGCGAACGGTGGCACACGTCGCTGCCATTGCTGCCCCGCGAGTGCACGGCGTGCCGGTCGTCCTGGCGGTCAGCGGAAACCACGTGACGCGTGCTCGGCAACTCGGAGGCTGTCTCGGTCGGCGCCCCAGATGGGCAATAGCCTTGAGTCTCCAGTGACTGGAGACAGCAGAGTTGGGGACATGGACGTTACGACCCTCTACTCGATCGGGGAGCTGTCCCGGCGGACTGGCTTGTCTGTGAGGACGATCCGGTTCTACTCCGATTCGGGGGTGGTAGCGCCGACCACTCGAAGTCCCGCCGGTTACCGGCTCTACGACCTCAACGCACTGCTTCGTCTGGAACTCCTGCGCACACTGCGCGAGCTGGGCATGGACCTGGCCACGATTCAACGGGTACTGGACCGCGAGCTCTCAGTGGCGGAAGTCGCCTCGGCGCACGCCGACGCCATGGACGTCCAGATCCGGGTGCTGCAACTGCGTCGGAATGTCCTGGATGGCGTCCCACTTTGTGGTGTAGCCGATCAAGGCTAGGGCGTACGCCCCGGGGCGTGTGGTGATGGGGATTCCGCTCCCTGCCCAGCAGGCGGGCCACCTGCAACTCTCCTTGGTGAACGGCCAGTTCAACCCGGGAGGTGCACGGTGGCCCTGTCTCAGTCTGACCTACTCCGCCTGCTGGAGTCACTACGTTCGGCGGACGGGCTCGAACTCGTCCGTTCGGTGGCCGAGCGGATGCTCCAGGAATTGATCGAGGCCGAGGCGAGCGCGAGGATCGGCGCGGAGTGGAACGAACACACCGACACCCGCACCGCGCTGCGCAACGGGCACCGGGACAAGACACTGACCACGCAGGCCGGCGACCTGGACCTGGGCATACCCAAGCTGCGCTCGGGCAGCTTCTTCCCCAGCCTGCTGGAGCGCCGCCGGCGCATCGACCAGGCCCTGTTCGCCGTCGTGATGGAGGCGTACGTCCACGGGGTGTCCACCCGCTCGGTCGACGAGCTGGTCAAGGCCCTCGGTGCGGACAGCGGGATCTCCAAGAGCGAGGTCTCGCGGATCTGTGCCGACCTGGACACCCAGCTGACCGCGTTCCGCACCCGGTCGCTGGACCATGTCCGCTTCCCCTACATGTATCTGGATGCGACGTACTGCAAGGCCAGGGTCGCCCACCAGATCGTCTCCCGGGCCGTGGTGATCGCCACCGGTATCACCGAGGACGGCGGCCGCGAGGTGCTGGGAGTGATGGTCGGCGACAGCGAGACCGAGGTGTTCTGGACCCAGTTCCTTCGCTCCTTGCGCGAACGCGGCCTGAACGGGGTCCGGCTCGTGCTCGGCGACCACCACTCGGGCCTGGTCAAGGCGATCCGCAAGGTGATCATCGGTGCGGCCTACCAGCGGTGCAGGGTGCACTTCCTGCGCAACGTCTTCGGCGTGATCCCCAAGGACGCCGCCGAGATGGTCGCCGCCACCATCCGCACCATCTTCGCCCAGCCCGACCAGGCCGCCGTTCGCCGCCAGCTCGACACGGTCGCCGACATGCTCGGCGCGCAGTTCCCGCAGGTCAAACAGATGCTCCTGGAAGCCAAGGACGACCTGACGGCATTCGCAGCCTTCCCCGAACGACATTGGAAGAAGATCCAGTCCACGAACCCGCTGGAGCGGGTCAACCGAGAGATCAAGCGTCGCATCGATGTCGTCCAGGTCTTCCCCAACGACGACGCGCTGCTGCGGCTGGTCACCGCCGTGCTCTTCGAGATGCACGACGAGTGGATCGCCTTCCCCCGCCGCTATCTCCCCGAGGGCAGCATGGACCAGATCTACCCCGCCGAGCTCCCCGAAAGCGCCCCCGAGCTACCCAACACCACCAACACAACCGCCGATTGATCGGCTACACCACGACAAGGGACACAACCATGTCCTGCGAGTCGTGGCCGGACGCGGGTCCGATCCCGAGGAGATCAAGCTCATGCACAGGCTCACGCAGTTGTCCGGCGAGGAACGCCGACGTTTGATCGACGATTTCATGGACGGCACCTTCGGCACAGCGGATGCCGATCCGGCTGCGGTGGCCATGGTTCGCGCTGCCACTCCCGACCTTCCCGATGATCCGTCCAGCGAGCAGATCGCCGCGTGGGTGGAGCTCGCCGGGCTGGTCGGCGATGAAGACTTCCGGGCCCGGATGCGCCGCATGGCCATGTGGCAGGCCGCCGGGCGCCCGCTCGACATCGAGAGCGAAGCGGGCGAGGAACTGATGAAGTTCACCCGTCAGAAGGTGGCCGACGCCATGGAGTCGGGCATCGACCCGCTCAGCAACAGGGTCGTACCCGTCATCGACGACCTCGTGCACCGCTTCGCCGAGGTGTTCGCGCGCACCCCGGACACGGAATTCCGGGACTGGATGGCCCAGCAGTTCGAAGAAGCACACGATTCCAGGGTGGATCGGTACTGGCGGCTGGTGTGGATCGTCAACGGCTGGCAGGTAGTACCGAACCTGATTCCGGTGTACCCCTGGCTCATCCAGGCCCTGCGAAATGACCGCGCCGCATAGTCACCGCAGTGCAGACCGCTCTCGATCCCTGAATGGGTCCACGGGGTGGTCTGCGCACGTAGCGCGGGGGCGTCCAATGTCGGTGTGTGATGACAGACTTGGACACCCTCGCAACGGCACTGTATGTCAGGATCGACGACACGTTGAAGGCTTCGCCGCATCTGGCACCGTGGCGTCCGGCCGTCGGGATCCCGCCCACGCTCAGTGACGCCGAACTGGTCACTGTCGCGGTGATGTCGGCGCTGCTCGGCTACACCTCGGAGCGGCGGTGGCTGCGGCGCGCCGGCCGGGACTTCCGGCACCTCTTCCCGTACCTGCCTCAGCAGTCTGGCTACAACAAGCGGCTCCGCAACGCATCCGAGCTGGTCACGCATATGATCAGGATGCTGGCGCAGGACACCTGCTGTGGAGTGACGACGTGTGGGTGGTCGACTCCACCCCGGTCGGCTGCGGCTGTTCCCGGGAGACGGCCAAACGCTCGGACCTGGCCGGATGGGCCGAGTACGGCTACTGCGCGTCGCACTCCCGGTACTTCTGGGGCCTGCGGTTGCACCTGGTGTGCACGCTCGGCGGCCTGCCGGTGCTGTTCGCGCTCACCGGAGCCAAAGCCGACGAACGCGAGACGCTGCGCGACATGCTTGACACCGCGCCGGACGTGGTCGCCTGCCACCCGGGCCAGACGATCATCGGGGACAAGAACTACTACGGCCGCGAGTTCGAACACGACCTGACCGAGCGTCGCCTGGTACTGCTGCGACCAGCCCGCAAGGGCGAGCCTGGGCGGGTCGGAGCACACCTGTTCAAGCCGCTGCGGCAGGTCATCGAGTCGATCAACCAGACCTTCAAGGGCCAGCTCGACCTGGAACGACACGGCGGCAAGAGCCCGGCCGGTATCGTTGCGCGGATCCTGTGCCGGATTTTCGCCCCCACAGCGGTGATCTGGCACAACGACCACACCGAACAGCCGGTCAAAAGGTCGCTGATCGCTTACGACCACTGATCGTGAGACACCCCTTGGACTCATTCATCTAGAGCAGGGAACTGACAGGCCGTGGCCTCACCTTGAGTTGGCCTGCGCGACATCCACCGCTGTAGACGCCCTGCTCACACCCCGGTGATCGTTTTCGGTCACGGCACTAGAGATCTTGGACGGCGCGTAGTGCCTGGTCCACCCGGGCTATGGCCGCAGCATCGACGGGGCCGAGGAGCTTGGCCCCCTCGAACCGGGTGGTCCGCAGTTGCGTGATGTTGACGGCGACCGCGGTGCACGGGATCGGATCGCCGATCACCACCGACATGGCCGTATCGGGGTACCGGCCGCTCTCGTGCAGCACGATCACGAGCACAGCGCCGTACGACTCTTCCAGCCCGGTCAGACTGATGATCAGGACGTTGCGGCCGTCGGGGAGGGCCCAGATCTCACCGCGCTTCACAGGGTGTCGCCCTCGCCCGCCAAGTCGTCGCCGAGACCGAGCGCGGCGAGCTGCTGCGCGGCGTCGAGGGTCGCGGAGCGGCGGGCGGCGCGCACGACGTACGCGTTGACACTCAGGCCGGCCTCGGCAGCGGCTGCCCTGATCGAGGGGGCGAGATCATCGGGGATGCGCAGGGTCATGGTGGTGACAGACATGACTGCAAGAGTAGCCACCGGTTCTCGGTGGCGTAAGTGACCGCTTCTGAACCCCAGGCCGCTGACCTGCCGGAATAGGTATGATTTAGACGTTTCAGGGGAAATATTTGTGTGTGGTGCTTTACGCATGCATGGGTGATCCCTGCCGCCGCCGAGAATGCGCATGCCCGGTGGCGGCAGGGGTGACGGCTGGCACGAGCGCCGGGTTCGCGCCTCGCGCGACCGGGGCCGCGCCCTTTGCCGTCTGTCTCGCGCGAGTGGACGCTGGACGATCATCCATCGGCCACCATGCGGGGTGATGACGTGCCTGTGGGAGTCGTGAAGTGGTTCGACCCTGAACGGGGTGTGGGCCGCATCGTGCAGGACGGCGCAGGGCCGGAGGCCGTGGCGTACCGGTCAGCGGTTCGGGGTCCTGGGGACGGGAGATTGCTCGCGGGCGAGCCGGTGGAGTTCGACCTCACCTTCGACGCCGCGGGCGTCCGCGCGGACAACATCTGCCACGGCAAGGGCGGCGCTGGGGTCAGGCCGGGGTTGCCGGCATAGCGTGGGCCAGTGGTGCGAGGTGTCCGTACAGGCCGCGTGCAGTGCGGCGGCCAGTTCGCGGACCCTGTGCTCGCAGCACCGGCGGGCCGCGGTGACACCGTGGTTGAAGGCCAGACCGGCCGGGCGGGCCTCGAAGAGTACGAACCGGACGGTGTCGGCGTGTCGCTGGGCGGCGGGTGATCTGCGCTCGGAAGCGCGGGGCATCGGTTACTCACCTTGCAGCAGGCGGGCCAGCTCGCCGTCGACGTCCACCTTGCCGGTGTCCACGGCCGTCTCGATCCAGTCCAGCGTCGCTTCTCTGAACTACGCAACCGGCATGGTCCTTGGGACGGCTCTCAGCGCTGCCAGAGGAACGCGGCCTGACGGCAGGGTTGACAGTTGAAGAGGTAACCGCGGCCTCCGCCGCCGAAGTTCGCGGAGGTGGCGAAGTCGTTGCCCTCCTCCAGCTCGGCCGTGAACGTCATGCGGGTGGCGCACGAGGGACAGCCGGGAGTCTCGTCACCCTGGATCCATTCAGGCTCCCCGCCCACCCGTCCGAGGACCGGCTCCTCCGTGGGTTCGTCAGCGGGATGGAGGCGCAGAGAGGTGACCGCACCCAAGAGCGTCTCGCCGTCGGCCGGGACAGCGGCCGGGGTGAGCTCACCGGAGAACAGGTAGGCGCGGTTGGCGCCGGCCGTGGCGTCCCAGTCGTCGCACATTCCAGGATCGTTCTGGCAGAAGAACACCGCGACCACGCCGATGTCGAGGGGGAGATGGGCGAGGAACTGCATGGCCCCGCCGCACTCGCGGCACCTCGGCCAGACGAATTCATGCGGGACCAGCGGGACTCCGCCGGTGCGCGGCCTGGGCGCGTCGGCAGTGGCCTGGCCGTCGTAGATCAGAAGCATGGCCAAAGCCTAAGGTCAGCCTCTTGGGCCAGGGATCGGGGTCGGGTTTTCAGCGCGGGCGGCGATCTGGCCGAACGTCGGCATGCCAAGGCTGACCGTGGTGGTTCGGCGGGTTGCTTCGGTATCGAGCTGGGTGAGCTTGTCCTGGGCGCCGGCGAGGCTGACCTGGAGACCCTCGACTTCGCCGAGCCAGCCTTCGCGCTCGGCCTCGGCGATCCGAGCGATGAGGTTGTCGCGGATCTCAACGAGTCGCTCGCGCTGTGCCGGGTCGGGCCTGAGCATCCCCGTTGTGGAGGGACGCCGCCTACTCGTGCTGGACGAGCCGATGTACCCGCGCAGTTGGAACGCCGACCGGTTCTTCCCGATGCTCCCGGGGACGGCCGAGCTGACCCGTGTGCTGTCCGCCGACGAGGTCCAGACCTGGATCACCTACACCTGCTGGACGTCCTGACCCGGTCGCCCGGCGCCACCGCTGGGCGTCGGCTGCTGCCGCGGCCAGAGGGTGGGAGTCAGCGCGGAACCCCAGCGTCCTCCGGCCTGCGGCAGGACGCTGCAGGCGTCGATCGGTCCTGGGCTGTCTGGGGCGGTGGACTGCCAAGTGCTGCACCGGCTGGTGGGCGGGATACCGGTAGCGGAGGGGCGGCGCAGCCTCAGACTGTTCGCGCAACGGGTGCTCCCAACGCTGGAGGATCGAGCCGGGCGATGAGCGTACGGCCGAGCCGCTGGAGTTCCTCGTCGTGGTCGACGCTTCCGAATCTGCCGCCACGCCGGTTCAGGGCCAGTTGCTCGCGGAGCAGGGGCAGGGCCGGTGCCGCGAGGGGGCCGATGCGGTCCAGGCAGGCCACGACGTGGTTGGCCGTCGCTGGGTTCTGGGCCATGGCCTGCAGCAGGGTGTCCAGGACGGCCGGTGCCTCAGCTTCGCCGCCGATCTCCCAGAGTGCGGCCGCGCAATGCACGCGAACCCATTCGTAGTCGTGCGTCAGGAGGTGCCGCAGGCGTGGCAGGGCGTCGGAGGCGGGCGGTCCTATCTCGCCGAGCAGATCAGCCGCGTCACGGATCCGGAAAATGATGCGGTCATCGAGGAGGTCGAGCAGGAGCGGCATGACTTCGGCCAGGTCACCGCCGAGGGCCCACAGCGCGGCGACGGCGGCAGGTCGTACCTGCGCGTCGGTGGCGGTGGTCAGCGACCGGATCGTGTCCCGTGCGCCGGTCGCCGCCGGGCCGAACGCCCCCAAGGCCTTCAAGGCAGATTGAATGACGCCGTCCTGGTCATGGCGCACTGCGGCGCCGAGCGTGTCCACAGCCGTCGGTACCGCGGCCGGGTCGGCCAGCGCGGCCAGGGCGGAGAGGATCGCGTTGGCGCTCATCTCGGTGCGCTGATGGGAGAGGTCGATCCGGCGCAGGTGGTCGCAGAGCCGGGGCACCAACTGGTCCGCCGCCTGCGGGAGATGCTCTACGACCTGGATCGCGCGCCAGGCGTCGACGTCGCTGTCCAGCGCGGCCAGCAGACTCGGCAGTGCGCGTGCGTCGCCGAGGCGCGCCAGGGCCCGAACGGCCACCTGGTGGCTTCTGCGCAGCCGCGCATCCGGTGCGGCCCATACGTGAGGGCCGTGGGCCGCACGTTGGGCGTCGATGTGCGCGGCGAGTGCCTCCCGAGCCGGGGCGGCGATCGGGTGGCAGGACTCCAGGACGGCCGCAGCCTCGGCGGCGACCTCCTGGTCGGCCGTGGTGAGCTGGTCGGCGACGAGCAGGAGGAGCCGGGTGTGGTCTCCGCGCCAGGTCCGGATCAGCTCCCCGCTCATACGGAGCGCATCCAGGCGCGAGCCGGGGTCGGGGCTGCTCAGCTGCTCGGCCAGCACTGTGGTGCGCTCGGGCAGCCGTGCCCCCAGGGCTTCGTGGAACGTACGCAGGCCCGTGGTCGGTGTGTGCACGCGTGTGTGCCGGCCGAGGTCCTCGAAGGCGGCAACGATCTGGGGCGCAACTCCTTGCGTGGGCGCCGGGCGGCTCGGGGCCGGTGCGATCCGCCGCACGGGTATGGCGCGGGCGGTCTCGCGCAGCAGGCCGACGGCGGCCGGTACGACGTCCTCGCCGATTTCGTGCGGGGCACAGTGAGCCCGCTGGACCAGGGCCGCGAGCCGGGTCGCCGGGCCCTGGCCCGGGTCGGCGGCGAGATCGGCGAGCCAGTCCGTCACCTGGTGCGAGGCGGCCGGCAGGCGCAGTGCCAGGGTGGCCGCCGCCTCCACGATCCGCAGCCGTGCCGCGATGCCGCGCTCGGCGGCCAGCCTCTCGCATAGCACCGCGGCGGCCCGGCCGGCGCCGTCGAGGAAGAGCCCGAGCCCCGGGATCGCGGCCAGACGCACGTCCGGATCAGGGTCGCGGGCGAGTTCGGCGAACTCCGCACCCCGCTCGCGCAGGAAGGCGACGGCCTGCGCGCAGCCCATCGGCGGGTAGTACTCGATCTCGGTGCCGTCGTCCTCGAAGCCCCGGTCGAGGGACTCCCGGCCGATGCTGACCACCAACGCGACGACGGCGGCCCGGTCGGGCGTGGCACCGTCGGCGGCCAGCTCGAACAGGAAGGGCAGGCTGGCTGCCGTGGGCGCATACACGCTGCCCTGGTGGTGGACCGCGCCGTAGAAGCGGTCGAAGGCCTTGCGGCGCTCCTCCCCCTCCGGGGAGCGCAGTGCCCACAGCAGCGCCGGCACCTCCTCGGCCGGGCCGTACGCGTGCTCCATCGACGCCCAGTCGATGTCATCAAGTCCGTCGAACATGACCAGAACCATGCCAGGCAGCACTGACAACAGAAGCATCCCAGGAGGGGAGCATGCGACCGACCGAGACCACTCCCCAGCCCTCCATCGATGGACCGAAAGACATTACACTCGCGTGCTCGGCCTGCTCCCCGGCTGCCGCGACTCAGACCACGGACGCCCGCTGGGGATCGACTGGGTCGATCCCCAACTCCTCGAAACGGCTCTCCAACGCTTCCAACCCGGCCTCCCGCCGGAAGTCCTTCTCCGCCTTGCTGATCGGCAACAGCCACAGGATCCGGGCATGGGCACCATCGCCCCACTTGCAGATCTCGAACGCGGGCCCGAATGGATAAGGCAGACTCACCAGGTAGTGATCGCAGTCCGAGTCGTCGAGCCATGGCCTGCCGATCGGCACGGTGTGCCCGACATCGAGTCGTTGGTGAACGGGCCCGCAGTGGTAGTACGCATTCATCGTGACGCTCTCCAGGTTGAGCCACTCGTCGCGCGGCGCCGCGAGGAAGAACTCAACCCCATGACCGCCGTGTTGCGTCGATTCCCAGCAGCCCGACGTCACATACAGCCACCAATCGCCAGGGTGAGCCGGGTGGACCCGGAACACCCGAAAGCCGGGCACACGATCCTGGATCGGCCCATCGACCCCCGACACCTCATCGACGACACGACCCGGGAGCGTCCCGCGGAGATGATCGAGCAGAGCGGAACGCGCAGCAGAGTTCGGCATCCGATCATCATGCCTGGAGACCACCAACACCCCTCAGACGGGATCCAAACCCGGCTGACCACAAGATCAACCTGACGATCAAGCCGGTCAGCCGTCCCAAGGACGCCTCGGGCTTCGTCGTGCTGCCTCGTCGTTGTGTCGTCGGAGACTCTGATCACCTGGGCCGCCATCACCCTCATGACCAGGCGCCGGGTCCGCAAAGGCGCCACCCCCAGCTGGCCGAGGAATCCGGCGTCGGCCGACTCGGCCGGTAGGCGGGTCAGTCGTCGATTGCCTGGTAGAGGGTGGTCCAGAAGTCCTGCATGGCCCGTGCCGAGTCCGGGGTGGACATCCCGGTCTGGGTGAGCAGGATGCCGATGAGCTGGTGGTGCGGGTCGGCGTAGGTGGTGGTGCCGGCTCCGCCGTCCCAGCCGAACTGGCCGACGGGCGCGTAGTCGCCCCGGTAGGTGCGCACGGTCATGCCGAAGCCCCAGCCGCCGGTCTGGCCCTGGCCGTGTGACAGGTGGACGACGCTGCGGGCCCAGGACTGCAGGGCGGTTGTCTGCTCGGGTGTGAGGCGGTTGGTGGTCATCAGCTCGACGGCGGGCCGGGACAGGATCCGTTGGGTGCCGTGCATTCCGTGGTTGAGGAGCATCCGGAAGTAGGCGTGGTAGTCGTCGGCGGTGGAGTCGAGTCCGCCGCCGCCGGACTGGAACGCCGGAGGCTTGCTGTGGTGTCCCCCCTCGGCCTGGTCCTCCACGGTGAACTCTCCGGTCTGCGGGTCGGGGGCGTACAGGGGTGGCAGCCGGTCGATCTTGTCGGCGGGCACGTGGAAGCCGGTGTCCTTCATGCCCAGCGGATCGAAGATGCGTTCGCGCAGGAACGTCTCGAACGGCTGGCCGGTGACCCTGGCCACCAGCACGCCGAGCAGGTCGTCGCTGACGTTGTACAGCCACCGCTCTCCGGGCTGGTACATCAGCGGGAGTGTGCCCAGGCGGCGCATCCACTCATCCGGCTCCACCGCCGGCAGCATCCATCCGTTCTCGCCGTAGACCCTCTGCTCGAAGTACGCGCTCATCATCGGGGAGCCCATCGCCGTCGTGTCCAGCCCGAGCCCGCAGGTGGAGGTGAGCAGGTCCCGCACGGTGATCGGACGCCGCGCCGGCACGGTGTCGTCCAGCGGGCCGTCGGGCCTTTTCAGCACCTGCCGGTCGGCCAGTTCCGGCAGCCACCGGTCTATCGGGTCGTCAAGTCGCAGCCGGCACTCGTCCAGCAGCACCATCGTCGCGGCGACCGCGACCGGCTTGGTCGTCGAGGCCATCCGGAAGATGGTGTCCCGGCGCATCGGCCCGCCGCCGTCATGGCGCATCGTCCCGATCGCCTCGACATGGGTCTGACCGCCCCGGCCGACCAGGGCAACGAGCCCGGGGATCTTCTTGGACTCGACATGTGCTTGCAGTACCTCGCGCAGCCGTCGCAGTCCTGCTTCGGACAAGCCGCTGTCGGCGTTTCCCATCATGGATCTCCTTGCACGCAGTGGTCGGTCCCGACGGCGCCGCGGGCATGCGGCGCGATGCGGCCGGCCGGGCATGACCCCGCGGCCGCGTGGTGCACAAAGGCGATGAAAGTGGTGCTCGGCCCCTGGGGGGCGATGTGCTGAGGCGCGATCAGACCGTCTTGTCTTCTGTTCCGGTCTCGTTGCCGGCGGCGCGCTCGGCGCGCTCGATGTCGTCGGTCAGCTGTTTCCGCGCGCGGGCGGGGACATAGCCGCCCTCCGAGTAGTTCTCGGCGAACGCGTTGACGAACTCCACCGGGTCCTCCCCGACGATCTCGCGGATCGGCGTTCCGTCCGCCGCGGCCTGCTCGAACAGGTCGGCGAGGTCTTCGAACATCGACGCGTTGCTGTCTTCGTCGGTCGGCACGAAGTGCATCAGGTACCGCTCGATCGCCTCGACTGCCGTGCGGTGGTTCCCGGGAAGCTCCTTGACGCGCGCCTTGTACGCCCGCCAGCGCTTCTTGGGCCCGATCACCTTCGAGAGGAAGCCGCTCTTTTCGACATCGGACATGGTCACCTGCCCCCTTCGCGGAGCTGTTCCAGTCGTTCCGTGAGGAAGCTCCACGTCCTCCAGAACTCTTCGAGGTACTCCCGCCCCTCGTCGTTGAGGGAGTGCACCTTGCGAGGCGGCCCCTTCTCAGAGGGCACCTTCTGCACGTCGACGAGGCCGCGCTTCTCCATCCTGAGGAGCAGCGCGTAGACGGTCCCTTCGGCGATGTCGGAGAAACCCTGCTCCCGCAGCCGTACCGTGATCTCGTAGCCGTAAGCAGGCCGGCCGGCCAGGGACGCGAGGATGATGCCCTCCAGCGTGCCCTTGAGCATCTCCGTCTCCAGCTTGGTCACGGAACACCTCCCCCCCTTGCGCTAGTCAGCGCTGTTGAGTACCGGTACACAGTATCGCTGACTACCGGTACTTAGCAAGACCGAATAGCGGAGGCGGGCCGGCACCACACGTGCCCAGTCCAGCAGCATCACCGACAAGACCCCGAGCCGGCCGCGCTGCCCGCGCAGGCCGACACACACCCGCACGAGCGGCATGCGCGGCGGCAGTCGGACGCGGACGCCGACCAGCTCCTGGGGCATGTGGATCTGCGTGGCCTGCCGGAGGTCGTGGCCGCGCGGCGGCGGGTACGGGTGTCGCGGCGTGCGGTGCGAGCCAGAGAGGGTGTTCGCGCTGGCGCACGCGATGGTGGCCCGGTGGTGGGAGCAGGCCCTGCAGTGGGAACACGAGAAGGTGTGCCGCAGCGACTGCACCAGGTCGCTGGCGGCAACGCCGGGACGGAACTGGACTGGTGGCGGATCGTGGGGCGGGACGCGGTCGTCCTCCCCGAGGCGGTGGCTGTTGCCGACGCGCTGCTGGACCCCGCCATGACCGAACTGGCGTGGGCTGACAGCGGCGCCGATCAGCCCCGGCCGCTGCCCGCCGACGGGGCGCTCTGCCGCCGGCTCGGCGAGCGAGTCGGGCGGGAGTGGCTGGGGCCGCTGGCCGCGACCGGCTACGGCGGCCCGCTGACATCCTGGATGGGCGCCGTCATCCGCATCCGCCGCGGTGTCGGCGGCTTGTCCACATGATGTGCAGCCGGGCCGGTGAGGCGAGCAGCCAGGACGCCGCAGCGGCCGCCGCCAGCACTTCGGCAGGCGGGTCCTGAAAGCCCTCGGCGTTCGCCGCCACCGTTCTCTCCCTCTCACGCCCGCGTTGCAGCCGACGCATGCACGTTCACCCAGTGAAGGCGCGAGGTCGGGACGACCGCGGCGCACTCGATGCATACCCCCTTGGGGTCGGCCTGAACAGCCCGCGGTGCTGCGTGGTGCTGCCGTCTCGCGTTGTCGTCGAAGTGCGGATCGGCCGGAGTGCTCAGTGCGGCACCGTGGCCAACGAGCGTGTCTCATTCGCCAGGCGACTGCGGACGGCACTGCGGGCCGACCGTCCGATCGGGGCCCGAAGACCGGCCGTACGACCAGGACACCGTCGGCAGCGGACGCGTCATCTCGCTCCGTGATCGGTCGCTCCGTCGGCGAACTGGACCTCACTCCGGAAGCCATCGGCGCAGCCGAACCCGTGAGGGTCGACCGCAGACTGCCGGAACAGACATGCGCCGTAGTGGAGTTGGCCGACTGCTTCGACGGCGCGACCTGACACAGCGCGCGGGCCGAACCCCGAAAAGCATCATCAGTTGCGCAATAATGAAATCGTCGCTTGAACGGAGCCAGGGGGAGGACCGGACCATGCGAGATACATCCACAGCTGAGCGCCTGCTCGAAGAACTGGCGAAGGGGTGCCTGCCACCTCCCCCGGACGACCAGGTCCAGCTCACCTACCGGCCGGTGGCCGTGGACGACCAGGCCGGATGGTCGTGCCCCGGCGCCATCACCGCATGGTGGACCAACCTGGACGGCGCCATCCTGTGCCGCCTGCGCCTGTCCGGTGTCCCGAGGCCACGCTGGGTGGTCTACGACCCCGACCGGATCGCCCTGCTGGTCCAGGACAGCACCTGACGGTCCCGGGCAGCAAAAACGTTGCCGCGTAACACAACAGCCGAAGTCAGCCTGAGGCGCGAGAAGCCTTCTGAGGGAGGAAGAACATCCATGGTGCACCGAGACGTTCAACGGCGCGACGCGAATCTCCGGCTGGGAGCTGTCGGCGTACACACGATCGTCCCCGGTCGCGTACGAGTGAAAAGGGACGCTTGATGGTGCGGTGAATCGTGGTGCCCGGCACCCTGCTGTTCGTCCGGTGAAGGGTGGCGGAGGGCGGTGACGCGGTGGTTTTGGACCCGCAGCGCTGGCTGGAGCTGCGGCGGTTCCGTGCTCTGGTTGAGTCAGGAGCGGTCAGTCTGACCGAGGTGGCCAAGGAGACCGGGCTGGACCGCAAGACGGTCCGCAAGTATCTGTCGAGCACGGCGGCGTCAGTGCCGCCGAGGCGGACGTCGAACGGCCGGCCCCGGAAGAAGGTGGTCGACGAGGTCGCC
Source organism: Streptomyces broussonetiae (assembly GCF_009796285.1). Taxonomy (NCBI): domain Bacteria; kingdom Bacillati; phylum Actinomycetota; class Actinomycetes; order Kitasatosporales; family Streptomycetaceae; genus Streptomyces; species Streptomyces broussonetiae. The sequence continues at coordinate 15,470 of NZ_CP047020.1, forward strand.
CCGTTGATCGACGCGATGCTGCGGGCAGAGATCCTCATCAAGGGCGCCGTGGTGCACGAGCGTCTGGTGAAGGAGTACGGCTCGACGATCAACTATCAGCGGGTCAAGCTCTATCTGCAGGAGGCCCGGCCGCGGATCGCGGGTGAACTGGGCATCGAACCGCGGGAGTTGGCGGGTATGCATCGCCGCTTCGAGGTGGTCCCCGGGGCCCAGGCTCAGGTCGACTGGGGCGATGAAGGCAAGATCCTCGCCCACCTGGGCATCCCGAAGGTCTACTCGTTCCATATGGTTTTGTCGTACTCGCGCGACCCGTTCTGCTGCTTCACCACGAGCCAGGACCTGCAGACCTTCTTCGACTGCCACCGGCGGGCATTTGCGCACTTCGGCGGGGTGCCGATGTCGATCGTCTACGACCGGACCAAGACCGTCGTGCGCCGGCACGTCGCCCCGGGCGAGGCGGTGCCGCTGCATCCGGAAGCGGTCGGCTTCGCCGGCCACTACGACTTCGACATCGACGTGCTGGCCGCCTACCGGCCCACCGGGAAGGGCCGGGTCGAACGCCAGGTGTTGATCGTGCGTGATCACGTGCTGGCCGGGCGGGCGTTCTCCTCGCTCGAGGAGCTGGATGCCGCCTTCATGGCGTGGGTGCCGCAGCGACGCGCCCGCACCCACGCCACCCACCACGAGGTCATCGGACACCGGGCCGCCCGGGATCACGCCGCCCTCAAGCCGTTGCCACCCTCGCCCTATCTGGTGGCCGAGCGGCATCTGCGGCCGGTCGGCAAGGACTGCCTGGTCGCGTTCGGCGGAAACCTCTACTCGGTGCCCGCCCGCAAGGTTCGCCCGCGTCAGCTGGTGGAGATCAGAGCGACGAAGTCCCAGGTCATGGTGCACACGACCGTCCCCGATGCCGGCGGCGAGACCCTGCTGTCCAGCCATCCGCGGGCGGTCGGCCGTGGCGTGGTTGTCAGGCAGGACGAGCACTGGGACGGCCTGCCGACCGGCAGGAACCGCCGCACCACGACGGGCGACGAGCCGCCACCACCGCGGAGCGAGTCCTCCGCGTCCGGTCGCATCGGGCCGTTGCAGGCCCTGCTGAGCCGGTCCGCCGCAACCCAGATCGAGGTAGGGAGGCGACCGCTATCGGTCTACGACGAACTGACCGGCACCCGGCCCTTCACCACCAACTTCCCGACGAAGGAGTCGTCTTGAGCGAGCTGACCGGCAACCGCATCCGCACCACGGCCGGCAAGCTCGGCCTGCCCCACCTGGCAGAGACCATCAACGAGTACACCCGCCGGGCCGACGAGGCGAAGATGGGCTACCTCGACTTCCTCGACCTGGTCCTGTCCGAAGAGTTGGCCGTCCGCGACGACCGCCGATTCCGCCAGGGCCTGCGGCTGTCGAAGCTGCCGCACCACAAGACGCTGGACGAGTACGACTTCTCCTTCCAGCCCGAGCTCGACCCGCGCAAGGTCAAAGACCTCGCCAGCCTCTCCTTCGTCGACGGCAAAGCGAACGCAGCGCTGCTGGGGCCGCCCGAAGTGGGCAAGACGCATATCGCCGTCGCTCTCGCTGTCGCGGCCTGCCGGGCCGGCTACTCGATCTACTTCACCAGCCTCGACGACATGGTCCGCAACCTGAAGGCCGCCGAGTCGGCCGGACGGCTGGTCAACAAACTCGGCACCTACCTGCGGCCGAGCGTCCTTGTGGTCGATGAGGTGGGCTACCAGCCCCTCGAACGAGCCGAGGCGAACCTGGTCTTCCAGGTCATCTCCAAGCGTTACGAGAAGGGCTCCATCATCCTGACCTCAAACAAGACCTTCAGCGAGTGGGGACAGGTCTTCGGCGACGAGGTCCTCGCCACCGCGATCCTCGACCGCCTCCTCCACCACTGCGAAGTGATCGCCATCAATGGCCCGAGCTACCGGCTCAAGAACCGCCTACAGGCCATCGAGCGAGAGACCGACGTGGCCTGACAACTGGGGACGTTCAAACGTACCGGCCCGGCCCGAAGGGAGAGTACGCCGACAGGAGCCGCCGTAGCCGAGATCGAAGGGCTCTATACGGCTCTGCTGAAGACCACGTCTCCCGGACGGGTCGGCGGCTGCGGGCCGAACTTGGTCACGGGGCGCCGCCACTGCGAGGGAGACGTGGGGTCCTCTCGGCGGCATGGATGGGAAACGGGTCACGGCAAGCCGGCCGTGACCCGTTCTCCCGTCTCACGAGCACCCCTGATGGCAGGCAATCGAGGCGCAGCCAAAGGTCACCGACCTGCGTCGTGGGTCACGTCCGCCGGAGTGGTGTATTGACGGCCACTCGGTGATCTCGCTTTGAGGCTATGCGGTGAGTTCGGTGGGCAGGACGGTCTCGTCGGTTCCTGACTCGATCGGGTGGAGGCGGGCCTTCGCGAGCAGGTCGAGGCCCATGTAGCGGCGGGCCTCGGTCCACTCGTCGTTCTGCTCGGCCAGGACCGCGCCGACCAGGCGGATCAGCGCGGTGCGGTCGGGGAAGATGCCGACCACGTCGGTGCGGCGGCGGATTTCCTTGTTGAGCTGTTCCTGGGGATTGTTCGACCAGATCTGCCGCCAGATCTCGCGCGGGAACGCGGTGAATGCCAGCACGTCGCCCTGAGCGCCGTCCAAGTGGGCCGCGGCCTTGGGGAACTTGGCTTCCAGAGCGTCCAGGACGTGCCGCATCTGGGCCTGGACGGCGTCGGTGTCGGGCTGTTCGAAGACGGTCCGCAGCAGCGTGGCCACCCAGGGCTGGGCCGACTTGGGCACCTGGCTCAGCAACGCGCGGGCGTAGTGAGTACGGCATCGCTGCCAGCTTGCGCCGGGCAGGGTGGCGCCGATCGCGTTGACCAGGCCCATGTGCGCATCCGAGATGACCAGTTGGACGCCGGACAGGCCGCGGGCGATCAGTGAGCGCAGGAAGGCCAGCCAGCCGGCGCCGTCCTCGGCGGTGGCCACGTCCAAGCCGAGGATCTCGCGGTGCCCGTCGGCGTTGACGCCGACCGCGATCAGCGCATGCACGTTGATGATGCGGCCGCCCTCGCGGACCTTCTGCGTGAGCGCATCCACCCAGACGAAGGCGTAGGGGCCGGCATCCAGGGGCCGGTTGCGGAACGCGGCGACTTGTTCGTCCAGGTGTTTAGCCATCGCGCTGACCTGGGACTTCGACAGCTGGGTCACCCCGAGGGACTCGGCGAGCTTCTCGACCCGGCGCGTGCTCACGCCCAGCAGGTAGGCGGTGGCGACCACCGAGATGAGGGCTTGCTCGGCTCGCCGGCGTCGCTCCAGCAGCCAGTGCGGGAAGTAACTGCCGGACCTGAGCTTGGGGATGGCGAGTTCGACGGTGCCTGCCCGGGTGTCCCACTCGCGCGGGCGATATCCGTTGCGGTGGTTGACTCGCTCGTCGCTGACCTGCCCGTATTCGGCATTGCAGAGGGCATCGGCCTCGGCGGACATGAGCGCGTCGGCGAACGTCTTGACCATCGCGCGCAGCAGATCGGGACTCGCCGCGCCGAGGTTGTCTTCGGCGAGGGCGTGCAGGGGCACACTGTCGGGTGCGGTCATCGTGCTGATCTCCTTCGTGACTCGACATCTCGAAGATCAGCCGGTGGCCGTTCTTGTATCCGGGCACTCACTCCGACGCCGGGGCAAACGCCCGGATCAGGTGGGAGCCCGTACACCACTTCTCTCAATGTCATGCTCGGTAGTAGTCCCGCGGGTTCGCTCGACCACTTCGTGCCTCGTTGTCGGTGGCCAAGTCCCGTTATGCGGCCCGCGGGGCGGCCTTGCGGGCCAGCGGCAGTGGCTTGATAGGAGTGTGAGTTCGTCCGCATTGAGGGGTGCCCGTCGCCCGGCCCGTCCGTTGTGCGAGCACAGAGGAGGGGATCGATGGTCGTCTTGGGAATTGATGCCCACAAGCGCAACCACACCGCAGTCGCTGCTGATGAGCGAGGCCGTGAGCTTGGGACTCACACCACCGGCACCACCAGTTCCGATCACCTGCGTTTACTGGCCTGGGCACGGCGGTTCGGCGAGCACCGTCTGTGGGCGGTGGAAGACTGCCGACAACTCTCCCGGCGGCTGGAAGCCGATCTACTGGCAGCCGGGGAACGCATTGTCCGCGTGCCTCCCAAGCTCATGGCCAACTGCCGTAAGGCGGCCCGCACATACGGCAAGTCCGACCCCATCGATGCCTTGGCCGTCGCCCGGGCCGCGCTGCGTGAACCCGACCTACCCACAGCCCAACTGGACGGGCCCAGCAGGGAACTGCGCTTGCTGGTCGACTACCGCGAAGACCTGGTCACCGAACGCACGCGCATCATCAACCGGATGCGCTGGCATCTGCACGAACTCGACCCCGGTCTTGATCCCCCGGCTCGCAGCCTGACACATTCCCGGCAGGTCGCCGTGGTCGAGGACTTTTTGCGTGATTCCGACGGCATCGTTGCACGGCTGGCCAGGCGACTGCTGGCTCGCTGCCAGGCACTGACCGACGAGATCCGTGAGCTGGAGAAGGAGATCACCGGCAGGATCGAGACGCTGGCCCCGAACCTGCTGAAGATCCCCGGCTGCGGCACGCTCACCGCTGCGAAGATCCTGGGCGAGACCGCCGACGTCACGCGCTTCAGGTCCGAGGCCGCCTTCGCCCGACACAACGGCACCGCACCCCTGCCCGTGTGGTCGGGCAACCGCGCACGACACCGACTCAGTCGTACCGGAAACCGCCAGCTCAACACAGCCCTGCACCGCATCGCGGTCACCCAGGCCCATTACCACCCCGACGCCCGCGCTTACCTCCAGCGTCGGCAGAACGCCGGCAACACCACAACCGAAGCCATCCGCGCCCTCAAGCGTCACCTGTCCGACGTCGTCTACCGGGCCCTCCGGCGCGACGCCCGAGAATCACACAGCAACGTGATCACTCTCGCAACGGCCGCTTGACATAGGAGTAATAGGACGCAACCGCGTCGTGCTGCGCTTCCACTCCGCTACCCGTCGGGGAAAGCGAGGAGGCGTGGGCACCGCGTTTCCACCTCGTTCCGGTACCGGGCGGCGCGCGGCGGCTCATGCCTACACTGGGCGGACGCGGGTTGCGGGGCTGTGATGCGGCGGACGGGAGAGGACTGTGAAGCACGTCGTCGGGGGCTTGGAGGACCCGTCCGCCGAGGTACTGGCTGACGTGGCCGCCGCCTTCGGGCTGCTGGCGTCCCCGGCACGGCTGCACATCATGTGGGCCCTGTCCGAGGGCGAGAGCGATGTGAGCCATCTCGCCCATCGGGTGGGCGGCGCCCTGCCCGCGGTCAGCCAACACCTGTCCAAGCTGAAGCTCGCGGGTCTCGTCCGCTCCCGCCGAGAGGGACGGCGGCAGGTCTACTACCTCGGCGACCCTGACGTCGTCACCGTCGTCCGCCTCATGGTCGGCCAGCTGGCCCTGCGCACCGAGGGCTCGCTCGCACCGGTGGGCCTGCGCCAGGGGACCAGTGCTTAGGACCGCAGACTGGGGAGAGGGCGTTGAGTCGTCGTTTTCCGGAGTCGCCCCAGGACCATGCGAGGCCGGTACTTCCGGAACGGATGTTCTGGAGCCGGACGCTGCGACCACACTGCAGGTGCTGCGGCGGCTGGACAGCGGACCGCGCGGGTTGACGGAGGACGAGGCCACACTTCGCCTGGCCCGATTCGGGGCGAACACGCTTCCGGCCCGGAAGAACGCCTCCTGGCCACGCCTCGTTGTGCGCAGCCTGCGCGAACCGTTCACCGTGGTGCTGCTCTGCCTCGGCCTGGTCTCCGCCGCCATGTTCGCCTGGTCCACCGCCTCCGTGATCCTCACCCTGGTCGCTGCCAGCAGCGTGCTCCGGGCTTCGGGCGAGCACCGCGCCGACCGGTCCATGGCCCAGCTGCGCGAGCTGGTCGCCACCACCTCCACGGTGCTGCGTCGTGCTCACGACCACGCCGCACCGGTGGCCCATGAGATTCCGGTGGAGGACCTCGTCCCCGGCGACATCATCAAGCTTGGCGCGGGCGACCTGGTCCCGGCCGACGTACGGCTGCTGCGTGCACGGGGGCTGACCGTGCACCAGGCGGTGCTGACCGGCGAGTCCGCCCCCGTCACGAAGTACGCGGCGGACCTCTCCCGACCGGCCGGGACCGCGGTGTTCGAGCAGCCGCAGATGTGTTTCCAGGGCAGCAGCGTCGCCTCCGGCAGCGGCACGGCGGTCGTCGTGGAGACGGGCGGGCGGACCCGGTTCGCGGCCGCACACGGGCGTAGGGTCGGTCAGCGAGAGGCGAGTGCCTTCGACCGGTCGGTGCGCAGCATCTCGTGGATCCTGATCCGGTTCATGCTGCTCACCCCGCCGCTGGTGCTGATGGTCAACGCCGCGCTGCGCGACCGCGGCCTGGAGACACTACCGTTCGCGGTCGCCGTGGCCGTGGGGCTGACACCGGAGATGCTGCCGGTCGTCGTCACCACCTGCCTGGCGCGCGGGGCGGCGCTGCTGGCGCGCGCCCACGGAGTGATCGTCAAACGGCTCCCGGCGCTGCACGACCTGGGCGCCGTCGACGTACTGTGCCTGGACAAGACAGGCACCCTCACCCAGGACCGGCCGGTCGTCGAACAGGGCCTGGACGCGGCCGGCGGCACCGATCCCGACGTGGTGCGCTGGGCGGCCGTCAACGCCTGGTGGACCCTCCAGCTCGCCGAACTGCCCGAGCCCGACGCCCTGGACGAGGCAGTCCTGGACGCGGTGGACGAGGACGACCTCATGGCGTACGACGGGGTGGCGGCGCTGCCCTTCGATCCCGTGCGCCGTCTGTCCACCGCTGTCGTCCGAATACCCGGCCGCCTCGGCACGCACACGCTCGTCGTCAAGGGAGCCGTCGAAGCCGTACTGGAACGCTGCGCCCTGGAGCCGGACGAGCGCGAACGGCTGACAACACTCGCCGCCCGGGCGGCGCGCGCCGGCCTGCGGGTGCTGGCGGTCGCCACCGTCGAACGTCCGGTTCGCCTGCGCGACTACTCCCCGGCCGACGAGCGCGTACTGGAATTCCGCGGCTTCGTCACCCTGCGCGACGCCCTCGCGCCCACCGCCGCGCGCGCCCTCACCGCGCTCGCCGAACGCGGCGTCACGATCACGATCCTCACGGGCGACCACCCCGGCACCGCCGCCCGCGCCTGCCACGACCTGGGTATCCCGCTCGCCCCGGACCAAGTCCTCACCACCGACCGTATCGACGGCCTGACCGACGCCGAACTGGCGGAACTGGCCGCCCGTACGACGGTCTTCGCCCGCTGCACCCCGGAGCACAAGGCGCGGATCACGGCCGCGCTGCGCACCGGCGGGCACACGGTGGGCTTCCTCGGGGACGGCGTCAACGACCTGTCCGCGCTGCGCGCCGCCGACGTCGGCATCGCCCCCCGCGACGCCGCCGACGTGGCCCGGGAGGGCGCCGACGTGGTCCTCGCGGAGAAGGACCTCACCGCGATCGACCATGCCATCACCGCGGGCCGTCGGAGCGCCGGCAACATCGCCACCTATCTGCGCATCACCCTGTCGTCGAACCTCGGCAACGTGATCGCGATGCTCGCCGCGGGCCTGCTGCTGCCCTTCCTGCCGATGCTCCCGGCTCAGGTGCTGGTGCAGAACCTGTGCTTCGACACGGTGCAGCTCGCCTTCGCCTACGACCACCCCCACCCGTCGATGCTGCGCCGCCCGACGATGCTCGATCCCCGCTCGATCCTCCGTTTCATCATGGGGTTCGGCGTCCTCAACGCCACCGCCGACCTGGCGACCTTCGCCATCCTGACCCTCGCCCTCCACCGCCCGGGAACGAGCGACGACGGGGCGGTCTTCCACTCCGGCTGGTTCACCGAGAACCTGATCACCCAGGGCCTGGCGATGGTGCTCCTGCGCGTCGGCCACCGCCTCTTTCAGGAACGTGCGCCCGGCCCGGTCGGCTGGACCGCGGCCGCCCTGGCGGTCATCGGCATGGTGCTCCCGCCGTCACCACTCGGCCCCCTGCTCGGTCTGACCGCCCTCCCGCTGGAGTACTACCTCCTCCTCGCGGCCGTCCTGGCGCTGTATACCGCCGCACTCCTGCCGACCCGGGCACGTTACGAGCGGAGGCTCGGCAGCCAGGGGTGAGCGTCTTGAGGTCTTGCCTGTCGCGGCGTCAGGTGGCGTCGGGATCGAATGCAGGATGTGAGACCGGATCGGACGGCGTCTCCTCGGACGGGGACACGCCGCTTCTCGCCGGCGGTTCCGATCGGCCGGCATTCCCCGCGTCGCGTACAGCCTCGGCGAGGTCCGACAGCTCCGCGCTCGGGTCCAGGGCGGCACGGATCTCGTCGATCCCGAGGTTGTCGCCGTCGAGGACGTGCTTGCGGATGAACATCTTGGGGCGCAGGTCCTCGAACTCGAAGTCTTTCAGCTCCGGGCCGAGTTCGGAGCGGATCTCCTCCTTGGCGCTGTCGGAGAACTCCCGCACCTTGCGCAGGAATCCGACCATGCTCTGGATGACCTCGGGCAGCTTGTCCGGACCGAAGAGCAGAACCACGAGGATCGCCAGCGTGAGGAGGTCCATAGGGCTCACGTCGGGGAACATCCGATGCCCTCACCCCTTCGTCTCCGTCGGTCCGCCCCGCCGCGGAACCTCTGCGTAACACTTTAGAAGTTGCGCAGATGATGGAATCTCCGGGCTTCGGTGCGCTTTGAGCCGCCCTCTCGACGTGGCGTGCATCACGGGGGCTTGACGTCAGGACAGCCAGCCACTTTCCAAAGTCTTGATACTTTAGCGATTGCGCAATTGAGCGAATGGCTGCCGCGGTGGCAGCCGCCCGCCCTCACTCTCCAAGGAGGTCGTCTTCATGCCTGCTTCGTCACGGGCCCGCCGTGCCGCCCGCCCTGTCCGCGGCCTGGTCGTGCTGGCCGCAGTCACGGTGCTGGGACTTTCGGTGTCGGTTCCCGGTGCTTCCGCAGCCACAGGTACCGGCACGGGGGTGGTGGCGGAGGCGTTCAGGAAGGGCCCGGTGTACGTCGACCCGCGGGCCCAGGACCAGTTGCCGAAGGCCGCGGCCGACAAGCTGGCCGCGAAGATCGAGGATGCCGACAAGCCGGTCTTCGTTGCCGTGCTGCCCGAGTCCGCCGATTACCCGCAGGCGTCCCTGATGCGGGATCTGCGGTCGCTGACCGGCATCACCGGCGTGTACGCCGTCCGCCTCGGGACGCTGTTCAACGCCAAGGCCGACCATCAGGTGATGTCACCGGGCGCCGTGGCCAATCTGCGCGGCGCGGTGCAGCGCGCCGACGCCTCGAACACGGAGGCGCAGCTGAACACTTTCGTCGACCAGGCCGTCCAGCAGGCCAGGGGACACGCCCCGGCCTCGTGGGCGCAGGCCGGCGGAGGCGGCTTTGGCAGTGGCGGGCTGCTGGCCGGCGGTTTGATCGCGGCCGGGGCGGCCGGGGGCGGGTACGCACTGTACCGGCGGGTGAAGAAGCGCCGGCAGGCGGAGCGCGTGGAGCTGGAGGCTTTGCGGGTGGTAGTGGACGAGGACATCACCGCCTTCGGCGAGGAGCTGGACCGGCTGGACTTCTCCCCGTCCGAGCCCGGCGCCACGGATGAGATGCGTGCCGACTACGGCTTTGCCCTGGACGCCTACGAGCGGGCCAAGGAGCAGATGGCCGCTGCCGCCCGGCCGCAGGACGTGCGTTCTGTGACCGCCGCGCTGGCCGACGGCCGCTTCGCGCTGGCCACCCTCACCGCGCGCCGCACCGGGGCGCCGCTGCCGCAGAAGCGCCTGCCCTGCTTCTTCGACCCACGGCACGGCCCGTCGGTCAGCGAAGTCAACTGGTTCCCGCCCGGGGGCGGATTCCGTATGGTCCCGGCCTGCGCCGAGGACGCCGTCCGTGTCAGCCAGGGCCAGCAGCCCATGACCCGCATGGTCCACACCGATGCGGGCGCCCAGCCCTACTGGAACGCCGGCCCCGCCTATGCCCCGTGGGCGGGCGGCTATTTCGGCGGCGCAGGCGCGGTGGTCGGCGGGCTGCTCGCCGGGACCCTGCTGGGCAGCCTGCTCAGCGCATCCTCCGCCTACGCCGACTCCGGCGACGTCTTCTCGTCCGCTCCGGATCTGCCGGAGGGCGGCGACTTCTCCGGTGCGGACTTCAGCGCCTCCGACTTCTCGGGCGGCTTCGGCGGCGACTTCGGGTCGGACGGCGGTGGCGATTTCGGCGGCGGCGACTGGGGGTGACCCTGCACCCCACACCGCCGTGAACCCTCCTTGACACCGCTCACCCTGTAAATCCGGGCAGGTTGGATGATGAACAGGCTATTCGTTTGCTAGGTTGCGCAACTATGCAACAGAGGTGAAGCCCTGCTTCGCCCGACGGATACGGCCGTGCTCGCCCGCCGCATGCCCGAGGGACGGATGGGCCCGACCGTTCGCGGGAGTGGGAGATGAGTGACCTGAGGGACGACTCCGTAGGCCGGGCCACGCGCAACCGCGCCGGCCGGGTGCCCCGACAGCGCGCGGGCGAACCCGCCCGCGGCCGCTCGTCCGGCGGACGAGCGGCTTCCCGCACGCAGGGACGCGCCCAGGCGCGGGGCCGAGCCAGGCCGGCCTCGCGGGGCAGGCGCGTGCTGCGGATCAGCGGGATAGCCCTGGCGGTGATCCTTCTCGCTGCCGCCGGTGGCGGCTGGTGGCTCTACCAGCACCTCAACGGCAACATCCACAGCGTCTCGCTCGACGGCAAGGGCGGCAGCGAGAAGGCGGACGCCTTCGGCCGCACCCCGATCAACATCCTGGTCATCGGCTCGGACGGCCGCACCAGCGCGGAGGACTGCAAGCTCGGCGGCGGCTGTTCGCAGACCGGCGTGCAGTCCGGCAACGGGAACGCGGACGTGGAGATGATGGTGCACATAGCCGCCGATCGCTCCAACGCCACCGTGATGAGCCTCCCCCGCGACACCATGACCAACGTCCCCGCCTGCACGGACCCCACGTCGAAGCAGAGCACGACCGGCTACTACGGCATGATCAACAGCGCCCTGTCGTACGGCCCGGCCTGCCAGGTCGCCACCATCCACCAGCTCACCGGCATCCCCATCGACCACTTCGTCAAGCTCGACTTCGCCGGCGTGGTCAGCATGTCCGACGCGGTCGGCGGGGTCTCGGTCTGCGTCAGCGACAACGTCTACGACACCTACTCCCACCTGAAGCTGGCCAAGGGCACCCACACCCTCCAGGGCGTCGCCGCCCTGGAGTTCGTCCGCTCCCGACATGGCTTCGGCGACGGCAGCGACCTGGGCCGCACGTACGCCCAGCACATGTTCCTCAGCTCGATGCTCCGCAAGCTCAAGAGCGCGGGCACGCTGACCGACCCTACTGCGGTCTACGGGCTCGCCGACGCCGCCACCAAGGCACTCACCGTCGACACGGGTCTCGGCAGCATCAGCAAACTGATCGGCCTGGCCTCGGACGTCGACAAGGTACCCACCAAGCGGATCACCTTCACCACCATGCAGACAGGCCCGGATCCGAACAACAGCGAGCGACTCGTCGTGGGGCAGGGCGCGAAGTCCCTGTTCGCGACGATCGCCAACGACCAGTCCCTGAGCGGCGGCTCGGACAGGAAGCCGACTACGGGCCCTGCCTCTCCGGCGCCGGTCAACACCGCCCAGATCGCGGTGAAGGTCGAGAACGGCACCGGCATCGGCGGCCGTGCCTCCGACATCGCCACCGCCCTCACGGGCAAGGGCTTCGGCTCGGGCACGACGGCCAACGCACCCGGCGCGACGACTACCACCCTTACCTACGGCCCTGGCGAGAAGCCGCAGGCCCAGGCGGTGGCCGGCACGCTCGGCCTGCCCTCCTCACGCCTCAAGCAGGGCACCGGCACCGGTCTGACCCTGGTGATCGGCAGTGACTGGCCCAGCGGCACCACCTACGGCTCCGGCTCTGGCTCATCCTCGCCAGCCCCGGCCGACACCCATGCCGCAGTCTCCAACGCCCACGCCCAGACCGCTGACCAGTCCAAGACCTGTGCTCAGGTCAGCCCGTACAGGACTGTCTCCCTCAACGGCGTCAGTATGACCCCGGCCCAGGCCTACGCAGCCGCGCGCAGCCAGCCCGACTCCGACGCGTGACCCGCGGCGAGCAGTTGACCCAGGAATTCGACGCGTCGGTACCGGCGGACCGGTTGCGGGAGTTCTTCGGGTGGTGGCCCTGGAGGACCGTCAGTGCGCTCTACGGGTACTTGAGAAGGCGCTTGGCCGTGCGCCTGGTGCGGAGTGCGCCCCATATGAGTGGGAAAAGGATGTAACGGGGGCCAGTTGGCTACCCGGATGACGCCTGAAGGAGGCACGGGGGAGTGAGTGAGCGGGTCAGCGGGTGTGGTCCGGTGGTTCAATCAGGTGAGGGGCTACGGCTACATCGACGGGGACGACGGCCGTGAGGCACGGGTGCGGCGCGAGGACATTGAAGGCGGCACGTTCGTTACCGAGGGCCTTCGCGTCACCTACGAGGTACGCGAGGGTGCCGCGGACGAACTGGGGGCCGTGCGTGTGCAGATAGCGGAGCATGTGCATTAAGGGGGTGATCCGCCTTGGCGCGCTTGCCGAGCGGGTGCTACTGGCGGCCGACTACGCGGACGGACGCCATTGACCAGACCCGGCTCCGATCCCACCCACCGTCGGGAGACTGCGAGCCTGATCTTGCGGAAGGGCGGCAGGTCGTCCATCTGGCGGAGCATTCCGCCTTCCGGCACAGGGGACCGACGGGCCGTGCGCCCCGGCGATACACGCACCGACGCCTACACTGGGTGTGTGTGCGTGTGTCAACTGTGACCTGTGAAGCGGCGGGAGAGGACCATGACGGTTGACGTCGGTGGCCTTCAGGCTCCTCCCGTCGAAGCAGTAGCGCAGGCGGTCACCGCGTTCGGGCTGCTTGCTTCACGTTCCAGACTGCGCATCATGTGGGCTCTGTCCCAGGGTGAGAGCGATGTCACCGGCCTGGCCGGCCGGGTGGACATGGCGTTGCCCGCGGTCAGTCAGCACCTGGCGAAGCTGAAGCTCGCCGGGCTCGTTGCCGCCCGCCCCGAGGGCCGACGGCAGGTCTACTACGTTCAGGACCCCGACATTGCCGCCACCATCGGCGCGATGGTCGCACTGCTCGCCGCGCGAGCAGAACAGAGGCCACTTCAGCCGTTGTCGCCGCTGGAATTCACCCTGGGGAGACCGGACCACAAGTCGGCATGACGTTCACCTGCGACGGCAGCGGACTGACGCTGGACGCTCGAACTTGACGTATGCCATGGGCGGCTGACGGAGTGCCTATTGTGTTGTCCACAGTGCAGGCACCGTTGGTCGCCCAGCGGGTACCGCGGTCGGAGAAGACCTCCGTTCGGCAGGCGGATGGACCTCGACACCATGCGCCTGCTTGTTGTGGGGCCCGTTGCCGGGGGCGCGGGTCAGTTGACGCATGGGATACCGCCCATTTTCACCGAGTCGCCCGCGAAGGCCGTCGACGGAATGGGCGAGGGCTCGCTCCCTGGTGTCGTGGCCTTGGATCCGGAGGAGCCGGTCGAGTTTGCGGCGGGCGGGGTGAAGTCCGTGCCGAGAGTGATCTGGACTCGGCCGGCGGGGACCGAGGGGCTGGCGACGGGTGCCGCGGTGCCCAGGCGGTCGGCGATCTGCCGGGCCGCCGCCTGCGCGCCGGAGCCGTAAACGATCGTCGTGCCGTGCCGCGTGGCAGCGTTGGACGTTCGCCCCGCGGTGTAGCCCAGAGCCGCAAGGGACCTGAGTTCCGTGGCGGCGGCGCCGGTTCTGCCGGAGCCGTTGAGGACATCCACGGTAGCGGGGGCGGCAGGCGCGGCCGAGGACGGCTTACCGACCCCCGCGCCGTCGCTGGGCGAGGCAGATGCATCATGACCGATCATCGCCTGCACGATCGACCTTATCCGCTCAGGGTCGACGAGGTTGACCTCCTCGTTGTTGCGGTGGGCGAAACCGGCGATAGGCAGGGTGTGGAACTCCACTTTCCCTCCGGTGAGGTTGGTGGCCTGCTGGGCGAAGTCCAGCACGTTCAGCTTGCTGTCGATGACCAGGTCCTTCTTCACAACGCCGAACAGGCCCTGCAGCTTGCCGAGATCGCTGAACACCCCGTCGGTCTTCAGCTTGTGCGTGACGGAGGACAAGAACGCCTGCTGGCGGTGGGTGCGGTCAAGGTCGCCCATGAGGAGCCCGTGGCGTTGGCGCACGAAGGCCAGGGCCTGTTTGGGGTTCAGCTCCTGGAGTCCGGCGGGGAAGTTGGCGCCGGAGTACCGGTCGTGCACCGGGTGCTGGAGGCAGACCTGGATCGGCTGGACCACCTTGGCGATGTCGTAGAAACCCAGCAGGTTGACCTCGGCGAAGTGGTCGACCGGGACGTCGAGGAACTTCTGCACCGTGACCAGGGTGGCTTCCCGTCCGGCTTCCCTGCTCTGCGCTTCCAGGTCAGGGCCCTTGTCGCCCTGCGCGCTCAGCCTGTCGTGCGCGCTGGTATAGGCGTTGGCATAGGCTTCCTTGATCTTGTAGTGGCCCTGGACGGTTCCGTCGCCGTTGAATGTCTGGACGTAGTCGTCGCGCGGGACAGAGAACGCTGTGACCTTCCCGCCGTCGGCGGGGATGTGCATCAGGATCAGGGTGTTGGTGTTGTAGTACCCGATGTCGCTCGATCCGGCGTGCAGCTGGTTCTGCACGAACTGCCTCGGTAGATCGTTGCCGTTCATGTCCTTGCGTGAGTCCAGGCCGATCAGCAGCAGGTTCACCGAGTTGTCCAGATGGCGTGGCGCCCCCTTGTTGGCTGCGTCCAGGGCGTCGGAGGTGTTCAGGCCTCCGTTGATCCAGGTGAAGGTGGCCCACGTGACCCCACTGGCCAGCAGAATTGCCGCCGAGGTCACTCCGACCGCGACCCGCCCGGCCTTCACCCACGGCGAGCGTCGGGCCGGCCTGTGGCCGCGCACCGTCCTGCCGCCCGTCGCGCCGTTGCGGCGCCGACCCGGCTCCGTCCTGCCCCGGCCCGCCCCGCTCCGGTGTACCTCAGGCACCGCTCCCCCTCCTGCTTCGCTGGGACCGGATCATGCGCACCACCAGCACAGCGATCACAGCAAGTTCAGCCCCTGCCATCGCCGGGAACGCGTCGATGCCCCAGTGCACCGCCGACGTGGTCAGCACCCTGCGGGCACTCACGCCCGCGACCTGCTCGGTGACGACGGTGACCGCCATCAACACCAGCGGCGGCGCACACAGAACCCACCAGGCGCCGGCCCGGGAACACATCCCCGCAGTCACGCCCCCCGCGATGACCGCAGTGAGCGCGAACGCCCATCCCGGTCCTGATGCGAGCAGTTCGTCCACGCCGACACCGACAACTGGCAGACCCCACACGAGGAGTCCCGCCCGGCGCGACCCTGCCGAGGGGACGCCAGATCTACGACGTGACGACGCTGCCCGACGCGCCCGCGGGCCTGGCACACTGCGTGCTCCACGGGACGCCGCAGAAGACCTAACGTCGCTGCGGGAGAGATACGTGTCCTTGCCGGCAGCGGCGATGCGCTGGCCTGTCATCCGCATTCCTCGTCCGAATCCGCTGACGGTCATGGTGGACCGGGTCCGACTCGCGTACGCAGCGCGCCGCGACTCACGCCCTCGGTTTCCAAGACGTTCCGCACCCAATAAAGGTTGCACAGTTGCGCAATATTGCAAGCACGGAGATTACGTCATGTGAGCGAACAGCAGCAATTCCTGCACGTCAGCGCCGCAGGAGACCTAGGAATGAGCATTCACAGCGGGGTGTGCAGCGACCCCCGGTAAGGACGAGGGGAGCCTGTGCAAGATAGGTGGTCCATTCCGTCGGCAGTCCTCCCTTAATTTGCCGTTATCACCTATCTGCACGCATATCGCGTAACTTCTGACACTACACGACAGGGCAGTCGGCAACGTCTCGGCCAGGCTCAGCAACCCTGCGCCGACCGCTCGACAGGGTTGATCAAGCGGCTTCCGAGTTGACAGCTGAACAGGAAGCTGTTGCCGACACGGCAGGCGCCCCGGGCGGATCATCCGACACACCTGAAGACGGCCGGCCGCTCGTCCGGTCGACCCTCACTTCGGACCGTGGTGGCCGCGCAACAGGAGCCGGGCAATGAGCGGGAGGCCGACGAGCAGTGCGCCGAGGACGATCGACAGGAAGTGCGTGCCGAACGGCGCAGGGTCATGGCCGCCCGCAGCAACTGCGGAAAGGAGACGACGGCGCGGGTCTCACACCCGCACGCGGATCATCAGGGCCTCGTGGCGCACAGTCCCACACCTCCACACGAAACACAGCGCCTCACGGCGCAACTCGAAGACCAGCCACGCACCGAGCTCCGCCCGTACGACGCCGGGTCAGGCGACCACCACGCCGCTGGGGCCCGTGGACAGTCCCAGTTCGATGCGGGCGAGCACTCGCAGGCTGGTGGTGTCGATCGCGTCCACCGTGGCGCCGGCATTCGTGCATACCCAGACGGTGTCGACGGTCGTCGTGATGCCGGTCGGGATGTGGCCGACCCGGACCGTGCCGACCGCCTTCGCGGTCGCCGTGTCGAGGATGGTGACGGTGTCGTCGTTGGCGCCGCTGACCCAGGCCCGTGTTCCGTCCGGGCTCAGCGCGACCTGCCACGGAGTGCGGCCCACCCGGACCCGGGCGACGACGCGCAGCGAGGCGGTGTCGAGAACCGCGAGGGTGTCGCTTGACGGGCTGACCACGTAGACCCGCTTGCCGTCGGGGTGCACGGCCACACCGTTGGCCTTGGCCAGTTCGGGCAGCCGCCTGCGCGTCATGCCGGTTTCCGCGTCGAGCACGGTCAGGCCGTCGTGGCAACTGACGTAGACGATCCGGCCGTCAGGGCTGACGGCGACGGAGCGCGGGGCAAGGCCGGTCTGCCAGGTCGTGGTGGCCTTGTCCGCGCCGGTGTCGATCACTGTGAGCGTCCGCGATCCGCCGACGCCGGTGTCCGGGCCGGTGTTGGCGACGTAGACAGTGCGGCCGTCCGGGGACGAGGCCACGCCGTGCGGGTAGAGGCCGACGTCGACCGTGCCGGTGATCGCGCCCTTGGTGGTGTCCAGCACGGAGACGTCGCCGGCGCCGGAGTTGGTCACGTACAGCTTTCCGGTCCCCGGAGCGGAAGCGATCCCATAGGGGTTGGCCCCGCCGGGGATGCACGCGACCAGCCTCCGGGTGGTGGTGTCGATCACCACGATGGAATAGCTGACCAGTGCGGTCGCGTAGGCGTGGACGCCGCTTGTGGGCCCGGTCTTCGGCACGGAGTCCTGGATGCCCGGGAAGTTCGAGCCCCGGATGCCGGCGCCGCGGGTGGGTGCGTCACCGGCGAAGTCGCCGAGGTGGGTGGTGGCGTTCTCCACCAACCGGCTCATGACGTACGGCCGCCGCCCCGCCAGGGGCTCCGTCTCGCGCGCGGTCACGGCGGGGCCGGCCGGAGTGGGCTCGGGACCGGTGGTCTCCTGGTGGGGCAGGGTCTGGTCCGCTCCGGGGAACGTGGCCCGCGGCAGGGTCCCCACCTCGTGCTCCGCCGTCCACAACTGGCCCTTGGTGGGCGGCAGGTGCGGGAAGAAACGCTCGCCGGGGAAGCCGAGCGCCGAGGTCAGGTCGCCGAACGTACGGCGGCGCCACTGACTGATGTTCTCCTCGCGCACTTCCGTGACCCGCTCCAGGAACCGCAGCACGGAGGTGTGATCAAAGGGCTCGCTGCACACGAAGCCGCCCTGCGTCCACGGCGAGACGATGATGCACGGCACCCGGATCCCCGCGCCGATCGGCACGCCGTCGACGAACTCGTCGGGTGTCCCGGCCGGCGGGACCGGCGGGATGACGTGGTCGAACAGGCCGTCGTTCTCGTCGTAGTTGAGGATGAAGACGGTCTTGCGCCACAGCTCGGCATTGGCCGCGACCGCGTCCAGTTGCCGGGCAACGAAGTCGGCACCGGAGGCCGGCAGGTAGTCGGGGTGCTCGCACTGCGCGGCGGTCGGGATGATCCACGACACGGTAGGCAGCCGTCCGGCCAGGGCATCGCGGGCGAACTGGTCGGCGGTGCCGATGGTCAGGCCGTGCTCGTACAGAGGGTCGCCCCGCTCGGCGTCCTGGTACTGCTGGAAGAACTCCAGCGGGTTGCAGCCGTAATCGTCCTCCTCCTGGTAGACATGCCAGGACACGCCCGCCTTGGTGAGCCGCTCCGGGTAGGTGGTCCAGCGGAACGGCTCGGGGATGACGTTGCTGATGACCGGCCCGCCGGCCAGGCCGTTCGGGTCGATCGTGCCGGTCCAGTGGTAGAGCCGGTTGGGCCAGGTAGGGCCGAGCAGCGAGCAGTGGTAGGCGTCGCAGATGGTGAAGGACTCGGCGAGCGCGAACTGGAAGGGGATGTCGGCGCGCTCGTAGTAGCCCATGGTGAACGGGCCGTTGGCTTCGCCGTCCGCCTGGCGATGCGCTGGCACCCAGTTGTCCATCTGGCCGTGGTTCCAGGCCTCGTGCTGCACCGACCAGGCGTGGCTGGTGGACGGGATGGCCTGGGAGCTGGTGGTCCTGGTGTCGAGGTGGAACGGGAGAAGGTAGCCGTCCGGGTTTTCCGGGTCTGGCTGGTAGAACACCGGTCTACCGGTCGAAAGGACGGCCGCGTCCGGGTCGTCGAAACCTCGCACCCCACGCATGGTGCCGAAATAGTGGTCGAATGATCGGTTCTCCTGCATCAGGATCACGACGTGTTTGATGTCGTGGAGCGATCCCGGCCGCCGCGCCGTGCCGGCCATGGCCCGTTGCAGGTTGGGCGGCAGCAAGGACGCGGCAGCGGCGAGCCCACCGACGCCCAGTGCGGAGCCGAGGAGCCTGCGCCGGGACAGTTCAGCCATCGTCACCCCTGCACCGAAGATTGGGAACGCACGTCAGCACATCACATCGTCCCCAAGAAACAGCAGGGGGTGACGCAGCTTGAGATATGTGGCGAAATCATGTCGCTGCACGGCAAACGGAGTTAGGGGGCATATCGAGAGTGTGTACGGCAGTGGACGTGCCGCAGTCCTGGGGAGACAGAGGCACCTTCCTTCTTGTCGGAGTCGCCGATGGCCGTTCGCCGTGTCGTGCCCAACATCCAGTCGCAGTCCGGAGTCTCTATTCGAGTAGGGGCGGTTCAATCGCTCCATCGTGTCCCGGATGCCAATGGATCTCACCTCTTGGCACAATGCCCTGGTGCAGCCGCTGCCGGTTCCCTGCCCCGCCCACCTGATCCCCGATGCCACCGGCACTGACGCCTTCCACGACGTCTACCGCAATGCCATGGCGCACAACGTTGTGTTCGTCGCCATCGAATTCGAAAGACGCCGACGGTGGATCGTGAAGGCGGACACGCTCACCGCTGGCTCCCACCATGCTGTCACCGGCGACCTCAACGAGGCGGTCCGGGCCGCGATCACTCGCCTGGTCCAAAACCGCGAGGTCGACCTGGATGCCTACACGGGACCGATCTACTTCATGATGCACGGCGTTCAGAGCGAAGAACGAGCCCGCGAACTCGCCGCCGCACTCCATGCCGCCCTGTACGGAGACCTGGAACCTTTGGCCCGCGCCGTCCCACCCACGCCCTGACTGGCATGCACTCAGCACCCGTAGCCCGCGAAGGCCACGCTACGAGTCAGTTCGTGATCACGTCACGCTGCCACGCCCTGCTCGCCGCGCCCACGTTTGGCCCCATCGAGCAGGGTTGGGTCAGCGGCGTTAAACCCTTTGGCTGTCCTGGTCGGCGAGCGTGGGCGGGAGGTCTCGGTGTCGGACGAGCAGGACGCACAGGGCCCCCGGTCACGGGCTGAGGAGGCCGGACCACGCGTAAGGCGCGGAGGCAAGAAGTACGCGGAGACGGCCGGCACGTGGGTGCCGCTGGTGGCTTCTCTGACCGCCCTGGTCATCTCCGTGTACAGCTTCATCGCCGTGCGTTCCGCCCCGGGCATCACCGTGGTGATGCCGGACATGATCCGCCTCGCTGTCGACAGCAAGGGCACCTACTCGAAGATCCTCATGCAGCCGGTCATCGCCGTCCTGGGTGAGACCCAGCGGGCGGAGACGGTCACCGGGCTCGCCATGCAGATGCGGCGCGAGGGGGCTGCAAAGTCGCCCGGCGCCCAGGCCGACTTCCTGTGGTATGCAAGCGGGCACTGGCAGGGGGACGTGACCACGGGCCAGTACGGCTTCGTCGAGGAGAACGACGCCTCGCCGTTCCTGGTGACCAGGGACAAGCCGTCGGTGTCCATCATGGACTTCCGGGCGGACAACTGGTTGTTCGCGCCGGGCACCTACCGCGCAACCCTGACAGTGCGTCGGGCGACGGACTCTCGACCGCTGACGGTTCACTGGTGTCTCACTCTGAGGGCCAGAGGCGTCGCGCAGATCAAGGCCCACCCCGGCTACTTCCTGCCCATCCGGAAAGACTGGCCGGCGAATCCCTCGGACAAGAGCGACCGGTCGTGTTACCGGGGCGAGCCATCCGGTGCTCCTGCCGAAGTCCCCAGCCCGACCAGCGTGCCCACACCGACTGGTACACCCCCTGCGAGGAAGACAGGCTGAAAAGCCGTCTCTCAACCGAACGTGATCGTTTGATTTCTGCTGGTCAGGCATTGTCCCGCTCGGAGCGAGGCAAGGATGCGGCGTCTTGTGTCCGCTTGATGGCCGAGGGGTCCGCGGTGGCGTTGGTGCTGGGAATGCTGGAGGAGCGGGAGGCGACTGCCCGTGTGCGGGTGGAAGGGCTGCGGGAGGAAGTCGCGCGGCTGGCCGGGGCGTTGGAGACCGCGGAGATCGAGCTGGACCGGCGGGTGATCGCGCGGGAGGAGCCCGGTCCTGCCCCAGAACTGGTCGGCGGAGCCGAAGTTATGGACAGGATCTTTCGCCGCCCGTTGTCCGCCAGAACCCACCTCCACAATGCCAACGATTTCGGCCGTCTGCTCGTAGTCCGTGGCCGGTTCCGTTAGCGACGCCCACAAGGTGCCCCCAGCCACGTCGGTGGTGTGGTCATGCCGGACAGGGTGAAGCTGCACCCCAGGCCTCTCCGGGGCGATGCTGGAGATCGGCCGGTCGATCAGGACGGATCTTCGTAGCACTGAGCAGAGAGTCTTGCCTCTCGGTCAGGGGTCCGGAGTCCGAACGCGTCCCCGATCGGAGTGTTCACCCGATGGGGCGAAAGATGCGACCGGCGTCCCCTATGGCCCGATTGTCGGATGCGGGTGGTGGGCTGTTCGGGTGAGATGCACCTCCGACCAGTCCGCCCATGAGACACCCGGGGAGAGAACATGAAGCTCTCAGGAAACAGAGTTGCCCAGCTCGCGGCCGTTGCGGTGAGCACGTTGTCGCTCGGCACCATCGTCGCATCCGCCACGCCCGCCATGGCTCAGCCGCCCATCTGCGGCGAGACCGACTGCCCCAGCCTGAAGCCCGTCGGCCTGAGCGCGAGCCAGGGGACGCTGAACGTCACGGATATGCAGCTGGAGAACATCACGGCCACGGCCACCGACATGGTCACCGGGCGGCCCCTGGTGGGCGCGCTCATCCGTTTCTACACCTCCGGTGGCCGCCTGCTGGGCTCGGCCTACACCAACTACAACGGCATCGCCGGCATCACCGCCTCGGAGAATCTCGGCCCCGGCACCATCCAGGAGCTGCTGAACGGCTACGATGCCGTCCTGGTCGGCGACGGCGTCCACATCGCGACCTCAGCGCACGCGCCGATCACCATCGGCACGGACTGCGCTACCACGCCCCCCAGTGACCGTCGACTCAAGTGCGCCGTGGTCCCGGTCGACTCGAGCCGCTGAGCGTGCGCCTGTTCCGACGTTCCGGGACGGCGGACCGGACGGCCCCTGAGCGCACCGCCACCGCGGACAGCGCCGCGGTCGCCCCGGCCGGGGCGGTCAACGGCTACCAGGTACTGGAGACGGTCACTGCCCTGCCCATCAGCACGTGGCGCTACCTGTGGGAGCCCGAACAGGTGCGCCACATCGGGCCGATGGCCCAGGACTGGCATGCCGCTTTCGACTTCCACCACGAGAACACTCGTGTGATCCCACTCGTCGACGCCAACGGCATCGCCCTGGTCTGCATCCAGGCCCTGAACCGACGCATCGACGAACTCACCACCGAGGTCAACCGCCTGCGAGGACTCACCCAGCACCGCGAGCCGAACCGGTGAGCAGGCCGCAACGGTCCTCCGCGGCCGGGCCGAGGACCTGTACCACAGTCCCAGTGAGCGAGGCAGGAATGACAGCAGCGCAGCCGTCCGACGCGACGTCCGCGACGGCGGACGAGGCAGGAATGGCGGCCCTGCGGGAGCTGGTGGCCGCCTCCGACGACCGTTTCCGGCTGCGCCCGGAACCCGGACCGGATCAGGAATCACGCACCCTCACGGTGGGCATGGCCACGTACGACGACTACGACGGCGTGTACTTCACCGTGACGAGCCTGCTGCTCTACCACGCCGAGGTGATGGACCAGGTCAGCATCCTCGTCATCGACAACCACCCCTCCGGAGCGCACGCCTGGGCGCTGAAGCGCCTGGAACTGGACATCCCCCAGCTGCGCTACGTCCCTTACGACCGCCGCGTGAGCACCGCGGCTCGCGACCGGGTCTTCCGCGAGGCCGCCTCGGACTGGGTCCTGTGCCTGGACTCCCACGTCCAACTGCACCCCGGAGCCCTCGCCGCCCTTCTGGACTACATCGACGCCCACCCCGACAGCGGCGACCTGCTCCAGGGTCCGCTGGTATCCACGGACGGGCTCAAGGTGTCCACTCACTGGGAACCCCGCTGGCAGCAGCTCATGTACGGAGCCTGGGACACCGACCCACGCGGAACCGACCCCGGCGCCTCGCCCTTTGAGATCGGCATGCAGGGGCTGGGCCTGTTCGCCTGCCGGACCAAGGCGTGGCCCGGCCTCAACCCGTCCTTCGCCGGCCACGGCGGCGAGGAGGGCCACCTGCACGAGAAGTTCCGCCGAGCCGGCCACACTGTGCAGTGCCTGCCCGCCCTGCGCTGGACCCACCGTTTCGACGGACCCCGCCGCAACCGGAGCGCCACGACCTGGTACCAGCGTTTGTTCAACTACCTCATCGGCTACGACGAACTGGGCCAGAGCCCCGACGAGGCCATCGACCACTTCACCGCTGTCCTGGGCGAAAAAGCCGTCCGCCAGGCCGTGGCCGACTACCAGGCCGAAAAGCGCAATCCCTTCACCGCCTTCGACGCCATCACCTGTATCAACCTCGACGAACGCACCGACCGCTGGCAGGCCATGCAACAACGCCTGAGCACGCTCGGCCTCCGTCCCGAACGCATCCACCGACAGTCGGCCACCGCCACGTCGGGCAACCACCACATCGGCTGCGCGCTCTCCCATCGCCGAGCCATCGAGCAGGCCCACGCCGACGGCCTGCAGTCCCTGCTCGTCCTGGAGGACGACGCCCTCTTCCTGCCCGGCGCGACCTGGGTACTGCGCCGCGCGTTGGCCGAACTCGACGGCCGGCCCTGGTCACTGCTCTACCTCGGCGGCGCCGACTGGGGACGGACCTTCCCGCGCGCCGAGGGCTGCCACCACCTCGAAACCGTCACCGGCATCACCACCACCCACGCCATCGCCTACCACCACAGCGTCTTCGCCCACCTGCTCGACGAACTCCCCGACACCGTCGAAGGCATGACCGCCTGGATCCACCGCCACACCGCACTGGACCAGTACCTGGCGCAATGGAACCGCCCTGACATTTACCGCACCGTCCCGGTCATCGCCGCCCAGACCAACCAGACCGAACTGGTAGCAGAGGATCTTCGCGACCAGTTCACCCTGTGAACCGCACCCGACACCTGTGCCCAGGCACCGAAAGGAGTGCCCCCGATGAGCCTCCCCCGGGCCCGCCGCGACGGGCTGCGCGTCAAGGAGACCACCGACGGCCGCCTGGCCGTCTACGACGAACACGCCGAACAGGGGCACCTCCTGAGCCCGCTGTGCGCCACCGTCTTCCACCTCGCCGACGGCCACCGCACCCTCACCGACCTCACCACCGCCGCCACCCGCGCCCACCCCACGGCCGACACCACTGTCCTCCGGCTCGCTCTCACCGAACTGAACACCGCGCACCTGCTCGACAACCCACCCAGCGAACCCGACAACACCCCTCAACCTGCACTGCGCCATATCCCGGCGACTGAACTGCACCCCCCATCCCGTGACCGACGTGGCGCTGGACCATAGCTCGCGGACAGCTCAACAGCGCATAACAGAAGTGGGACGGCTGGCGGGCACTCCTGGCGTGGGACGCTCACCGCCTGGTGCTGCGCTCCCGCAAGGGAACCGACCTCGAACCCTCCGTCCCCGAGCTGCGCTCCGGCGCCGCGCAGCTCCCCGATGCGACGGCCCTCGACGGGGAGCTGGTCGTATGGGATGCCGCTGGGCGCCTCGCGTTCGAGCGGTTGCAGGGCCGCTTGCAACGCCGCGGCGAGGGCGCGACCCGGCTGGTCGAGCAGTGGCCGGTGCACTTCGTCGCCTTCGACCTGCTTCGGACCTCGGGCACGGGCACGACCAGGTGGACCTACCGGGCCGCAGGGCTGCGCTGTCGACGTCCTCGCCCCGGCCGCGGCGCAGATTGACGGCGGCCTGTACCCAGCCGGCCAGATGCCCGGCGACGGGCCGGTCCGGGTGCGCGATCCGGCGCGCGATGAGCATCCGCAGCCGGCCAGCGAGCTCGTCCAGGCGCCGCGATCCCGCCGGGTAGCCGGCCGGCAGCAGCCTGATCCACTCCGTCACCGCGTAGTGCAGGTCCGGCACCTTCCGCGCCAGCGAGGCGTCCTGTGCCGCAGCGACCATCCTCCGGCCACGTTCTTCCTCATCGGGCCGCACGCGCAGCGCTACCGGGCGGACGTTCTCAGGGAGTACCGCGCCGGCGACGCGATCGGCGAGCACACCGTCACCCATCCGCATCTCACCCGTCTCCCGCTCGCCCGGATCGAGTACGAGATCGGCACCGGCGCACGGCAGATCGTCTCCGTCACCGGGCGGCGGCCGACGCTGTTCCGGCCGCCGTTCGGGGCGTGGGACGCGCGGGTATACGCCGCGCACCTCGGCCGGTTGCCGGGCGGAAGCGCCCTGGTGTCGGCGCTCGCAGCGCTGGCTGGCTACCTGGCCGTGCGCTGGATCGCCCCCGTCCTGCTCGCCCGGCCGCTGGCGCACGGGATCAGGCCCGGCCGGTACCCGTTGTGGGGGGTCACCTACCTGCGTCTGTGGGCGCTCGACGTGCTGCTGCTCGGGCTGAGCCCGATGCGCGTGCTCAGCGGGTCCGCGCTGATGGGCCCGTATCTGCGGCTTCTCGGCGCCCGGGTCGGGCCGCGCACCACCGTCGTGACCAGCATGATCGGCCTGCCCGCGCTGCTGCGCATCGGCCCCGACGCGGCGATCGGCTACGGCGCCTGCCTGCGCCCCTGGCAGGTCGCCGACGGGTGGGTCACGATCGCTCCGATCAGCATCGGGGCACGGGCGTACGTCGGCGCGAACGCCGTCTGCGAGCCCGGGGCCGAGCTGGGGGCCGGGGCCGGACTCGGCGAGCAGTCCGTGGCCGGCGCGGACGAGGTAATCGCCTCCGGAGGCCGCCGCGCCGGATTGCCCGCGCGGCCGGTCGAGGCACTCGCGCCGGTCGTGGAGTCGATGCTGGCGACACCGGGCCCGGCCGACCGCTGAGGGCCCCGGCACCTGGTGGGCGCCCTGCTCGGCCTGCTGGCGCTGGAAGCGGTGCCGGTCGCCGCGACCGTGCCCGCAGCCGCCCTGATCTGGTGGACGAGGGCCCACGGCGGTACGGGTGTGACGGCAGCCGCGGTCCTGCTGTCCGGCCCCGTCTTCGTGGCCACGGTGTGCCTGCTGGTCGCCGTCGGGAAGCGGGCGGTGCTGCCGAGGACGCCGGTGGGTGTCCACCGCGCGCGGACAGCCCTCGGGGTGCGCAAGTGGGTCGCGGACAAACTGCTGGAGGAGAGCCTGGTCCGCACCAACGCGCTGTACGCCACCCTGTACACCGTCCCCTGGCTGCGGCTGCTCGGCGCCCGGGTCGGCCGCCACGCCGAGGTGTCGACCGTGGCGCACATCGACCCGGATCTGCTGACCCTGCACGACGGCGGGTTCGTCGCCGACATGGCCGGCGTGGGCGTTGCCTCCTTCGCAGCCGACCGCATGGCTTTCGCGCCCACCGAGGTGGGGGCACGCGCGTTCGTCGGCAACGCGGCGCTGGTGCCCGCCGGCACCCGGCTCAGCCCCGGCTCGCTCGTCGGCGTCGGCAGCCTGCTGTCCTCGGGCCGACTGCCCGAGGACAGCACCTGGCTGGGCTCGCCTGCGCTGCGGCTGCCGGTGCGTCAGGCCAGTGGGTGTTTCCCCGAGAGGCTGACGTTCGAGCCCACCCGCGCGGCCGTGCTCGGCCGCCTGGCCATCGAGTTCTTCCGCGCCACCCTGCCGGCGACCCTGCTCGCCGCCGACGCCTACGGATGTCTGCTGGCCCTGGCCTTCCTCGCCTGGCACACCGGCCCGTCGGTCACGCTGCTGCTGGCCCCCTGTCTCACCACCGGCACGCTCCTGGCGACTACCGGCTGCTGCGCGCTGGCCAAGCGGGCGGTCGCCGGACGGTACCGGCCGCGTGTCGAACCCCTGTGGAGCCTGTTCGTCCGGCGGACCGAGTTCGGCACCGGTCTCTTCGAAGCGGCCGCGGTGCCCGCCGGTGTGGACGCGCTGGCGGGGACCCCGTTCCTGCCGCCGGTGCTGCGCCTGTTCGGCGCCCGCATCGGCCGGCGCACCTGGCTCGGCACGACGTATCTGACGGAGTTCGACCTGGTGGAAGTGGGTGACGATGCCGCGATCGGCCAAGACGTCTCCTTGCAGACCCACCTCTTCGAGGACCGCGTCATGAAGATGTCGACCGTGACCGTGGGGCCCGGCGCGAGCATCGGCCCGCGCTCGGTGGTGCTCTACGACGCCGTCGTCGGCGCCGGAGTCCGGTTCGGCGCCTTGTCCCTGGTGATGAAGGGCGAACACCTGCCGCCCGGCACCTGGTGGCAGGGCCTGCCCGCCGAAGGCCTCGCACAACCAAAAGCACCCGCCGTCCCGCCCGGCGGCGGGCGCTAGGCCCTGCCGTCAACGGCGCGCATCAGCCACTCCGCGGCTGGCGCGAGGCCCGCCCTCCTGGCGGACGGCGGGAGTGTGACGACCGGACCTAGTGGCCCCGGTCGGCGTTCAGAATTACGGAGGGGGTGTTTTCCAGAGTCGGACATCCTGCGGCGGGCGTTTCCGTGTTCGCGTGTGCCCCATTCTGCCCGGGGTTACTGCAGGACCCCGACCGCGCGCGAGATGATCAGCGCCAGGGTCAGCAGCGAGATCGTGGACTGTGTCGCCATCAGCAGTTTCGCCCACCGGGACAGCGGCATGGTGTCGGTGGGGCTGAAGGCGGTGGCGTTGGTGAGAGCGACGTAGAGGTAGTCCATGTACTGCGGCTCCCAGTCCTCGGGCGCGATGCCCTCCTGTTGCATCTGAGGGAAGAGGAAGTCCGGGTGCTGGTGCGTGCCCAGGGCGCGGGCCACCGGGCCGCCCCGGTCCCACTCCCAGTACCAGAGGCTGAAGGCGATGACGTTGGTTAGCCAGATGCCGCCGCCGGTCGTCAGCAGGGCCGCGGCGTTGGAGCCCTCGGTGCCGTGCAGCAGGTCGCGTACCAGGATGACGGCCGACCAGCCGTTGGCCAGGCTGACCGCGGCGGCCAGCAGCACGCCCAGTGCGCGCAGCAGACGGGAGCGATGCTCGATCCGCCGGTGCGGATGGGCTATCCACAGCGCCGCCATCATGACCAGCTCCAGGGCGGGCAGCAGCCAGTGCGGGTGGATGCTGAGTCGTGCAGGAAGCGCCCACTGCACCCAGACGGCGACCAGCAGCGCCGCCATCACAGCCCAGCGTTGCTCGCCCTGGGTGCGCCGCTGCCACGCGGGACGCTCGGACTCGGATACCTGATCGGCCGGAGCGAGCAGGCCCTCGATCCGTTCCATGCGGATGTGCAGCAGCTCGGTCCAGTGCTCGGGGCCAGGGCGCTGCGGGTTCGAGGTGTCATGGGTGGTCACGGGCCCATTCTCGCCATATGCTTGCTGCATTACGCAAGTATGCAACTTTTCTGGTAGTGCGGGAGCCTGAGCGCGCAGCGCCTGTAACCGGCTGCCCGGTGGCAGGCAGGGGCACGAAGCTCGTCCGATGCCTCATGGGGAAGTGCGAGCAGCAGACCGACTTCGTCTTCACGGTCGCCGGCGAGGAGCTGGGCTTCGCCGGCGGCATCCTGATCATCGGCCTAATCGGGGTCATCCTGTGGCGGGCCTGCCGGATCGCGCGCGAGGCGACCGAGCTGCACAGCATGATCGTCGCCGCCGGGATCGTCGCCTGGTTCTCGTTCCAGTCCTTCGAGAACATCGGCATGGCCCTCGGCGTCATGCCGGTGGCCGGCATCCCGCTGCCGTTCGTCTCCTACGGCGGCTCGTCCATGTTCGCCGTGTGGGTGGCCGTGGGACTCCTCCAGTCCGTCAAGGTCCAATGATCCGTGCAGGCTCAGCCCAGTGCCACCGCCAGCGTCCCGGTCCGCCCGGGATCAGGTGCGGTGTGGGACCGGTCGCCACCGCCCACGCCTTGCGGCGTCCCCTCCCGCGTGCCGCCACGTCGACTCTCCTCTTACCCGCCCTCGGCTACAGTTCAGTTGCGTTATTGCGCAACTATATAACTCTAATCGCCGGGCCCCGGAGCGGGAATGCGGGGCGGCGGACCCGATCAAGGGGGAAGGCATGACTGGTCGGCGTGGGCCGGCGAAACTGGCCGTGCGGCCGAGCCGGTCAGGGCGGCTGGGCGACCGGGGGCTGGAGCTGGCCCTCCTGCTCGGCGCCCTACTCATATGCGTGTTCGGCTACGCCGAGACGGCCCTCGCGCTCACCGGGAAGCTGCCGCCCGACATGGCGCTGACGTGCGTGGCCGCGGCCGCACTGCCCCTGGTGTGCCACGTCGCCGTACGCCGGTTCGCGCCGCACGCCGATCCGCTGATCCTGCCGCTGGCCACCCTGCTCACCGGCCTGGGGCTCGTCCTGATCCACCGTCTCGACATCGCCTACTCGACCCACTCCCACCACGCGCCGCCCGCGGCGTCCGGGCAGCTGATGTGGTGCGGCATCGCGGTGGCGGTGTTCGCCGGGGTCGTGGCGCTGCTCAAGGACCACCGCAGGCTCCAGCGCTATCCGTACGTCACGATCGCCGTGGGCATGGTCCTGCTGATGGCGCCCGCGTTCTATCCCGGCGACGTCTACGGCGCCAAGCGGTGGATCTTCATCGGGCCGCTGTCCTTCCAGCCCGGCGAGTTCGTGAAGATCGTCATCGTGGTGTTCTTCGCCGGGTACCTGACGATGCGCAGGGACGCCCTCGCGCTCGCCGGACGGCGGCTGATGGGCATGTACCTGCCGCGCGGGCGCCAGCTCGGCCCGGTCGCGGCCGTGTGGATGCTCAGCCTGCTCGTCCTGGTCTTCGAGCGGGACCTCGGCACCTCGCTGATCTTCTTCGGCCTGTTCGTGATCATGCTGTACGTCGCCACCGAGCGGACCAGCTGGGTGGTGTTCGGCGTCGTCATGTTCGCCGTCGGCGCCTTCGTCGTCGGCTCCTTCGAACCGCACGTCCACGGCCGGGTCGTCGCCTGGCTGCACCCCATGGACATCTTCCTGCCGCCCGACCAGCGCCCGGCCGGACTGGTCTCGGACCAGGCCGCCCAGGCCCTGTTCAGCTTCGGCTCGGGCGGCATGCTCGGCACCGGCCTCGGCGAGGGCCACCCTGAGCTCATCGGCTTCGCCGGGCGCAGCGACTTCATCCTGACCACGGTCGGCGAGGAACTCGGCCTCACCGGGGTGACGCTCGTCATCCTGCTCTACGCCCTGCTCGCCGAGCGCGGCCTGCGCACGGCCCTGACCGTCACCGACCCGTTCGGCAAGCTGCTCGCCGGCGGCCTGGCCTCGGCGCTCGTCCTCCAGGTCTTCGTCGTCGTGGGCGGCGTCACCGGGCTCATCCCGCTCACCGGCAAGGCCCTGCCGTTCCTCGCCCAGGGCGGCTCGTCGATGGTCGCCAACTGGCTGCTGGTCGCCGTCCTGCTCAAGGTCAGCGACACGGCCCGCCGTCCCCCGCCGCAGCCGGCCGCCGACGTCAGCGCCGCCGAGACCCAGTTCGTACGGCCGTGAGCCCGGCATCCCTTCGGGGACAGAGTGGAGACACCGATGTTGTTCGACGTGAGTCCGCTGGACCTGCTTGTCCTGGGGATCATGATCATCCTGCTCTTCGGTCCCGACAAGCTGCCCGAGGTCATACAGAAGGTGACCGGGTTCCTTCGCAAGGTCCGCGCGTTCTCCGAGGCAGCCAAGGAGGACGTCCGCTCGGAACTGGGCCCGGAGTTCAAGGACCTGGAGCTGGCGGACCTGCACCCGAAGACGTTCGTGCGCAAGCACCTCCTCGACGGCGACGGCCTCGGGATCGAGGAGATTCGCTCCGCCCTGGATCCGAGGGCGGAGCTGGCCGAGCTGGCCGACGCGGTGAACGGCGAGCCGAGTGAGTCGACCCAGCGGGCCGCGCGAACCGAGCCGACCGGTCGGACCGGGAGCGGGGCGAGCCGAGCGGCCTCGCCGGATCAGGCCCCCGCGCACGCCTACGATCCCGACGCCACCTGAGCCACGACGAGCGGTCAGACAACCCCCCTTGGCTGCACCGAGCCATCAGGGATACTGCGGAGGACCGGGACGTCGCTCGGAAGCGAACGCGCCGGCCCTTCGCCCGAGGACGAAAGCACCGGCCCCTCCGCCCGAGGAAGAATGCGTGCCCCCCCGCCCCGCGTGGCAGCGCCCCCACGCCGGCATGAACCAGCCCTCGTCCCTGCTTGGGACGGACGCCCCTTACGCAACGGCGAAGTAGGCGAGGCTGCCCAGGCCCACAACCGAGCAGCAGATCGCGAAGGGGATCAGGGCGCGGTGCTCGAAGTGCCGGGCCAGGTAGCGGGGCGCGAGGTAGGCGGCCACGAAGGCGGCGACGCTGCCCGCTAGGAGCGGGCCGCGTAGGCCGTTGCCAAGAGCGCCGAGCAGCGGCGGCAGCTTGAGCAGGGCGGCGCCGCCGATGACCGGCGCGGCGTGGAGGAGCGCGCAGCGGGCGGAGTCCTCGTGGTTCAGGCCCTTGAAGATGCCCGCGCTGATGGTGGAGCCGGTGCGGCTGATGCCGGGGAGGAGAGCGATGATCTGGGCGGCGCCGATGGTCACGGCCTGGCGCATGGTCAGCCGGGTGATCCGCAGGTCCGACTGTTCCTCCGCCGACAGCTGTTCCTCCCCGCGCGCGGCCACGGCCACGGCCCGCCTGCGCGCGGTTCCGCCGCGCCGCAGCTGCTCGGTGACGAAAAGCGCGATGCCGTTGAGGGCGAAGAAGATCGCGGTCGGAACGTGCTGCCCGAGCGTTGTACGGAACACCTTGTCGAGCGCGACGCCGGCGACCGCGACCGGGACGTAGGCGGTGACGATCAGCCAGGCCAACATCTGGTCCACGGTCTCGACGCGGCGCTGGGTGACCGACGTGACCAGGCCGCGGATCACGCGCGCACGGCTGCGGCCGCGGAAGGTACTACAGGCGGGCAAGAATCCGGACAGGCCACCCGAAGCCCTCAGCTCACACTGCTCCCTCTCGCGGACGCCAGCACGCGGAAGTATCCGGTCTCGCCAGGACTATCCCTACCGAGCAGGTTCCGTTCGTGGTGCTTGCGGGCCAGGACGAGCCCGGCGGCGTACAGCGCGACGACGATGGTGTTCGACGCTTCGCGTTAGCCGGCCACAGGATCATCGTTTTGGAGCTTGCTGAAGAGGGTCTTGGCTTGGGTCTGGTTCCACAGGAGGGAATCGCCGTCTGCTGTCGGGTAGCTGGGGTTGGCGACCGGGACGACCGTCGACGTGCCCTGGCCGCCGGAGACGTCCTTCATGGCCAGCGCCAGCTTCGCCAGGTCGCACAGGCTCATGCTCTTGTCGACGCTCAGAGTCTCCAGCCCCGCGCCAAGGGCGGGGTACAGCTTGAACGGGTTCAGCAACGTCCCCGGCGTCGCCGTCTGCTGAGCGACCGCGTGCAGGAACTGCTGTTGGTGCTTCTCGCGGCCCAGGTCCTGGTTCGCCTCCTGGTGCCGCTCCCTGACGAACGCCAGAGACTGCGCCCCGTTGAACTCCTGGCAGCCCGCTTTGAAGTCCGCGCCCGAGTCCTTGTCCTTGATCGGCTTGTCCAGGCACATGTTCACCCCGCCTAGCGTGTTCACCAGGTTCACGAACCCGCCGAAGCCGATCTCCGCGTAGCGGTCGATGTGCAGGCCCGTGTTGTACTCGACCGTCTGCGCGAGCAACTGCCCGCCGCCCCACGAGAACGCCACGTTCAGCTTGTGCTTCGATGCCGGGTAGTGCTTGCCCGTCTGCCCGGTGAATGCCGGGATCGTCACATAGCTGTCGCGCGGCAGGCTCAGCAACGTGTCCCCGTGCGAGCCCACGTGCAGGATCATCATCGTGTCGCTGTTGCCGAACTGCCCCTCGTTGTCGCTGCCGACATGCAGCGCCTGCTGCTGTGCGTGTGTGAGGTTGCCGCGATTGTCGGAACCCGCGATCAGATAGTTGGTGCCCGTGTCCTGCGGGGGACGGTTCGGCAGCGCGCCAAGGTCGATCGTTCGGGTCAGCTTGCTGTCCGCCCAGAAGTACGTCCCCACAGACGTGACCATCAGAACGACCACCAGCGCCAGCAGCCCGTATCCGATCCGCTTGCGCCAGCTCCTCGGGCGGTCCGGACGCGCCGGGCGGCCCGCCCGGTACGTACCGTTGCCGTCACCTCTCACCTGCCGCGGTACGCCACCGTGTGCCGCCGCCCTGCGTGGTGACAGCTGAGGCGGCAGCGGTGGCTCGGCAGTCGGCCCCTGCGGCGCACCGGAAAACTGCTGTGACTGCGGTGCGTAACCGCCCAGTGGTCTTCCCGCCTGAGACACCGCGCGAGCGCCTTCCGGCTCGCTGTCCTCGCTCCACCCCTCGGGCCATCCGTTCATGCCGGGCAGTGTGCCCGCCGGACCTGACCGAGCCTGCGGTCAGTGCCATTCTGTATCTGTACTGACGGAATTGTTACGGCACTGCCATTTCTCTATTACGAGCAATTTCGATCTATGCCTTGGCGTTCGGTGGTCAGGCGTCGCGGTGGCGTCAGGCAGCGTCGCGGGGCAAGCGACCGACCTGCATGCCTTTTGCGCTCGTCCTGCGGAAGGCCGCGCCGTCACGGAGACTGGCCATCTGGTGTGCCGTTTTCGGGTGCGCCCTCTTCGTGGATGTCGAGCAGTTGGGTCAGGCCGAGCCGCTGGAACGTAATGCTGGCGTTGGTGCTGGTATGGGTGACGATGATCCTTGTGCCATGGAGTCGTGCCTGGCGCAGCATGGAGAGGAAGGCCTGGCCTCCGTCGCTGTTCATGTAGGTGACGCGTTGGAGATCCACCTCCAGAACGCGTGGATGCGTCGCGAGGGCGTCGAGCAGGTCCTTGCTGACACTTTCTGCGTTCTTCGCGGTGATCTCGCCCGACAGCCGGACCATGACGTGCTCCGAGGCACGGGCCGTGCGGGCTGTCCGCCCTCTCAGTCGGTGCAGTGCGCCGCGTGCGGTCTCCCAGAGGCTGCGGTGTCCGTGTGGCGGGGCGGGCGAGTGCTCCGGCATTGAGTCTCCCGGTCGGTGACTGCGGGCGGGCCATGTCGACCAGACTTTCCGAGACACCTGGGAACAGACTAGTCGGACATTCCTCCGCGAATCATGCTGCTCTGTGCTGTGTCGGCCAGCGCATGGCGGCGCAAGACAAGGGCGCGCCGGATGCGAGCTGGATGTGTATCAGGGTGGGCCCGGGCAACGTGCCGGTCAGCGCCCGATGGCACGGAGTGCCCGATCAACGGACTGCGACCCGATTCCCGGCGTCAGTGATCTCATGTGGTCGGCCGGCATGGCCTCAGCGTGCGTTCCGTCCGTAGCGCGCGATGATCCACGCGGCGCCTCGTTCGGCCAGTGCCTTCCGGCGTGCCCTGCGTGAACGTCTCGGAGCCGCAGGCAAAGCTCCTCGCCCCGGTCCGGGAGCGGCTGCCAGCCCCGCGAGCCGCTTGGCGGCACGCGACAGCTCGGCTTGTAGCCGTCGGCGCCGTCCAGGGGAGGTGGTCTTCAGCAGGGCCGTATAGAGCCCCTCGATCTCGGACACGGCGGCTCCCAGCCGGAGATTCGCGTCGCGCCGCTGAACGTTGCCGTGCACCATGGATGGTCTTCCTCCCCCGAGGGCGTATCGCCCAGGCTGACTTCGACTGTTGTGCCGTCCGGCAACCTTCTTGCCGTCCGGGAGCGCCATGTGCCGTTTTCGACCAGCAGAGCGATCCGGTCGGGGTCGTAGACGACCCAGCGCGGCGTCGGGGCGCCGGACAGGCGCAGGCGGTACAGGGTGGCGCCGTCCGGGTTGTCCACCAGGCGGTGACGGTGCCCGGCCGCGGCCATCCGGCCTGCTCGTTCATGGCCACTGGCCGGTAGGTGAGCTGGACCTGGGCGTCCGGGGGAGGCGGCGGGTATCCCTGCGCCAGTTCTTCCAGCAGGCGCTCTGCAGCGGACGTGCCTCGCATGGTCCGGCCCTCCCCCTGGCTCCGTTCAGATGATGCTTTCATTATTGCGCAACTGATGAACTTCCCTCGAAGGGTCGGCATCGAAGCCAGGGTCACCTCGCCCGGGTCGAACCATTGAGTGACTCTGTCGGGAATCTTGAGGACGGGCGTCACTTCCCTTGGCGCCACCACAGCGGCCGGGGTAAGTCGCGTGCGTCGAGGTATTGCTGGAATGCCGTGGGAGGGCGGGGTCGGTACGAGCCGTGGACGGGTTCTTGAAGGCTCAGCCACTCGACGTTGATCGCGAGTGCGGTCAGGACGTGCTGGACGTGCGTCTTGGCCAGGCCGCGGTAGCGACACCGGCGTCCGCGGTGGCCATCAGCGAACTCCTCGATGGTGCCCTCGGCCCCCGAGCGTCGCCCGTAGAGTCGGCGCCAGTCCGCATCCTGCTGGTCGGCGCGGTTCTTGGTTTGGAGTTCGTGCAGGCGGCGGGTGGGAAAGTACAGGCTGCGAAACGGGCCTGGAGTGCACTTGGCCCGCTCGGGACAGCGGCCGCACTGGCGGGCGTCGAACCGGACTGTGACCTTGGTCGGCTCGGCCACCGGCAGGTCCTGCCAGTTGCCGCTGACCTGCCCGTTGGGGCAGGTTACCTCCCGCTGGTCGAAGTCGATGATGAAGTTCTCCCGGCCGAATCCGTCGTTGGCCCGGTGCTGCGGGGTGGTGCTGGGCGGAAGCGGCCCGATCAGAGTGACGCGGTGCAGGCGGGCGGCGGCGTCCATGCCGGCCACGGAGGTGTAGCCGCCGTCGACCAGGTGCCGGTCCGGCAGCAGGCGCAGCCTCCTGAGGCGGGCGTGGATGCCGGGCAGCGCCTGGCTGTCCGCACTGGAGACGGCGGTGGCCACGTCGGTGATGACGTTGATCCGCTTGTCGTCGCAGGTCTCGGTCACGTGCACGAGGTAGCCGGTCCAGCGGGTGTCGCCGCGGCGCGTCCAGCGTGCCTCGGCCTCATACGGCGACTCGATCTGAATCCGGGAGGGCGGCCGGCCGTCGCGCTTCGTGCGCGGCCTAAACCGCCCCTTGGCATCCACCAGGAAGTGCTGCACCAGGATCGTTCGGAGCACCTTCGCCTGCGCCGGAGCGCCGCCGGGGAACCGGGCGTCAAGGCGTTGCAGCAGTTCGCGGGCGTCGTTGCCCACCTGCTCCAGACGGGCGACGGGGTGGCTGGGCTGGGAGCACAGGCGAACCGGCCGGCCGTAGCGTTGGGCCCATTCGGCGGTGACCAGCTCATCCAGCACCTCTGGCGCGTCGCGGGCCACCTCTTCCAGCACGGCGCGGACCGCCTCGGTCACCAGCTCCAGGCGGGTCAACTCCCGTGCGGCGGACAGGACGTGGGTGGAGTCGGTGCGCTGCGTGACGCGCCCCTTGAGCAGGCCGGCCCGTCGGATCCGGGTGAATGCGAGGCCCAGTAGCCGGTCGGCGCGGTCGCCTTCGGCGAGCCGGTCGCGGAAGTCGGACAGGACGCTGTGGTGGAAGCCGGGATCCTCCAGGTCCAGTCCGAGGGCGTACTTGAAGTCGATTCGGCAGCGCACCGCCTCGGCTGCCTGGCGGTCGGAGAGGTTCATCGCGTACTGCAGCACGCAGACGGTGGCGAGTTGGGCGGGTGAGAGCCCAGGGCGGCCGTCACGCGGGTACCAGGCGGTGAAGTCCTCGTCACTCCAGAGGCCATCGAGGCGGTCGCGGATCCACATCGCGGTGGTGCCCTTGGGGTTGGCCGCGCGGGCAACCCGGGCGGTCAGCGGCGGGATCTCGGCTCCGGAGTGAGGTTGGAGGGACACATCGGGCTCCTGGGGAACGATGGCGGGACGTCCCAACGAGCCTGACGCAACGTCACGATCGTTAACTGCCGTCCTCAAGATTCCCGACAGAGTCGCTCAATCCGAAGAGCTCAGTAATGCACTTCTCCCGGGTTGATGTCGGCACGCGGCACTACATGCGCGATGGTGGTGTCTCGGGCGCCGGGCATGACGGTCGTCACCATGCCCATCGAGGCCTTGATCATCCCCTCGGCGATGACCTTCAGGTCCGGCGGCATCCCCACACGCATCTCCCCTGCGGAATGTGACGTCCACGGTCACTCAAGGATTCCGTTCTACCGCATCGTGATCACCAAGGCCCAGCTCGTTCTGCGCCACGCCCTGCTCGTGGGCGGCGGAGGCCGGTTCCTCCATGTGGCAAAGCCCACAGACGCTCGCTCGATTGCGTGATCTTGCAACTGACGTGGAGCCCAATGCGTCCCACCCGTCATCGGCACCGGATGGACGACTGGACGGACTGGGCACATGCAAGACCACCAAGCCGGCGTGACGGACAGCGGCCAGGGATGGCGGCAAGGTCAGCCCGCACGCCCCTCCTGGGGGGTGTCGTCGCCCGCCACGGAGTACCGCGCTTCTCAGACGGAGATAACACCCAGGCGCTCCGGCCGCCGAGGGTGTCTGGTGGGCCTGGCCCTCGGAGCCGTACTCGTCGCCGCCTTCCTCGGCGCCGTCTGGTGGCTGACCCGGCCGCCCGCACTGCCCACTATCCCCACTCAGTATCTGGCGACCGTTCAGTCGGCCACCAAGACCTGCCCGGAGCTGAGCGTTCCGATGCTGGCCGCGCAACTCGACGCGGAGAGCCACTGGAACCCGCAGGCGGACTCTGGCAAAGCCCAGGGCATCGCGCAGTTCTCCCCGTCGACCTGGGCGGAGTGGGGCAAGGACTACACCGGCGACGGCAAGGCCGACGTGTGGAACCCAGCCGACGCCATCCCGGCCCAGGCCGCCTACATGTGCCATCTGCTCAAGGAGGTCAAGGGCATCCCCGGCGACCCCACCCAGCTCGCGCTCGCCGCCTACAACGCGGGTTCCCGCCCGGTCCTCAAGGCCCAGGGCATCCCACAGATCCCCGAGACGCAGAACTACGTCAACCGGATCGAGGCGCTGATCCCGAAGTACACCCAGACCTACGCCAAGCAGATCAGCGCGTCGCCCAGCCCTCCGCGCAACTGACGACCACACAGTTACTAGTGCTGGATTCCTCAAAGGAAGTACACATAGCGGCGGCGTAGGCGCCTGGTGGGTGGTGCGGGTCTGCCCCAGATCCAGGGTCGGGCGCGGGAGTTGAGCTGGTCGGTGGCGACGTTGGTGGCGTGGGTGATGTGGCCTGGGTCGCCGAAGGAGCGTCCGGCCAGGGCAGTCTTGCGGAAGATGCGCCACCAGCCTTCTTGGAGGTTGGGCCAGCAGGCGCCGACCGGGATGAAGACGTGCTTGATGCGTGGGTGGTCCTCGAGCCAGGTGCGGGTGGACACACTGTTGTGCGAGGACAGGTTGTCCGTGATCACGTAGATGTCCCCGGCGGGGTTGGCGTCCTCGACCAGCTGGAGAAACTGCTGGTAGAAGGTGCTGTTGCGGGAGGTGGCGGTCATCGTGATCGCCTGACCGTCGCGGACGCGTAAGGCGCCGTAGACCCAGGTCTTCTCCGGCCCGCGGGTGTAGTCGATCTCGTTCTTGATGCGGTGCCCGTCCGGCGACCAGCCCGGTGCCGGCGGGAAAGCGCGGGGGATCACCGGGCCGAGTTCGTCGGCGCAGACCACCGTCGCGCCGGCGGGCGGGCTGATGTAGAGCTCGACGATCCGCGTCCTTTTCCCTCGAAGTCCGGATCCTTCGAGCGCGTCCAGGATCGTGTGCGCCGCCAGCGGACCCCTTCGGCGCGCAGGATCCGGCGCACCTGGGAGCGGCTGACCTCGATGCCCAGGTCTCGGGCCGCGGCGGCCAGCGTGTCCAAGGTCCACTCCGAGGGCCCTGACTCGTTGGCGGCCCACATCTCGTTCGACGGCTGCACCTCGAGTCGGCCGGGCGGGGTCTGCTTGACCAGGCCGACAATCTTCGAGCGTTCTGCTTCGGTGATCCTTCGTTTGCGGCCCTGACCGCCCAGATCCTCCAGGCCCTCCAGCCCCAAGCGGTTGAAGCGGTGCAGCCAGCGGCGCACTGTCTTCTGACCACACCCCAGCTCGTCGGCGATCTGCGGGACCAGCCACCCGTCCCAGCTCAGCTCCACCATCCGGCACCGCTCCACCACATCCCTCGGCGCCTCTCTGGCCGACGCCAGGCGATGGACCACCACTCGCTCGTCCTCGTCACGGCCCGGCCGTGCCCTCAGCACCATGCCCCAGCACCCGCCCCCGAGTACCCGAAACCGCCCCGCTACCAGCAGCTATACCCACCGAAAGAGGAATCCAGCACTAGAACTCGCCCAGTACACCAGTCGTGAATTCGCCGCGCCGGCAATGGACTTCGGTGTCCGTCTGTCGGTCGGCCGAACTGGGCAATGCTGGGACAAGCCCTTGTCGTCATACTGCACCTCTTCTGCTATCGGGTTCGCTTTGGGGTCGTTGTTGCTGGTCGGCGGCGGTCGAGGCGGACGCCTTGCTGGACACGGGGCGGGTTGGGTCCCGGGTATGGGTAGAGGCAGGCGTTCTTGTCGTTGTACTTCTCGCCCTCGAGCAGTCCGGCCCGGTGCCACTTCCAGATAGTGGGGACGCTGACGCCGAGGAGTTCGGCGAGTTCGTGGGCGGTCAGCAGGCCACGGTCCCGGAGCCGGTCGAAGCGGCTGGTGAGCTGGTAGTCCTGGCGGATGTCGCGGACCAGGAGCCGGTGGAAGGGCAGGTTCTTGCCGCTGGTCAGGCCGCGCTGGTTGAGGATGTCGGCGATCTCCGCGTCGGTGTGGTCCTCGAGGAGGGTGTCGATCGCGGCGACGACGCTGCCCGGGGTCTGCCACAGCTTCCCGCCGCCGAGCGGGAAGGGCAGGTCGAGGGTGTGGTGCCGGCCGCCGGACAGCCGCAACCTGGGCGGTGATCCGTTCGGCCTTGGTGAGGGTGACGTCGGTGATGAGCAGGCGGGCGATGCGTTTGCGTTCCCGCATCGGCGTGGCCGGATCGTGCCAGAGTCGGTGCACGTCG
Source organism: Streptomyces broussonetiae (assembly GCF_009796285.1). Lineage (NCBI taxonomy): Bacteria > Bacillati > Actinomycetota > Actinomycetes > Kitasatosporales > Streptomycetaceae > Streptomyces > Streptomyces broussonetiae. Next base: position 55,226 of record NZ_CP047020.1, read on the forward strand.
CCGGCGAGGTGGGCCAGCCTCTCCCGCAGGGCCTCGTTGACGGGTTCGGCTTCGCTGCGGGCGCGTTCGATGTCCTTGCGGGCCGCAGAGACTTCGCGCAGGGCCGCGTTCCAGTCCGCTTCCAGGCTGTCGGCGACCAGACGGTTGTCCGGGTCGACTGCGAGATAGCGCCGTTTGGCCAGGTCGGCGCGGTGCTGGGCGCGTTGGAGGTGGGTGGAGCGGAGCCGGTCGGCCTCGGCGGCCTGGGTGGCGAGGTGGTCGGTGACCTGCAGGGCGGCCTCGACGGCGAGCGGGGTCAGCTCGTCCAACAGGAGGGTGGCGACGGCTTGTTCGATGCTGGGGCCGGGGATGCGCTGGCAGACCGTGCCGCCGTTTTGGATGGCGTGGGTCATGCACCGGTAATCGGAGACTTCGCGGCCTTGCCGCTGGTGATAAGCGATGGTCATGCGCCTGCCGCAGCGGCCGCAGATGACCAGGCCCTGCAGCAGTGCGGGCCCTTCCCTCGGCGCAGTCGCGGTCCGTTCCAGGCCGCGGGAGGCGGCCTGGGCGGCGAGGGCCTGCTGGTTCGTCTCCCACCGGGCGAAGGTCACATAGCTCTCGTGATGGTCTTGGATGAGGGTGTCCCACTGCTCGCGGGGCAGAAGCCGGATGTGGGTCTTGCCGTCCGTGCTGCGTTCGACTTTGCGCCGTCCGTAGCAGAACGCCCCTGCATACAGCGGGTTGTGGAGCACGTTGAGGACCTGCCAGTGCTTGAGGGGTCCCCAGATCAGCTCGCCCTTGCGGGGGCCGCTGCGGATGCGGGAGGGGAAGACGAGGTGTTCGGCGGCGAAGGACTTGACTACCTGGCGGGCCGAACCGGTGGCCGCGAAGACGGCCAGGACGTGTGTGATGGCGGCCCGCACCGCAGCATCGGGGTCCTTGACGATACGGTCGCCATAGTCGTGGACATAGCCGACCGGAAGGCCCTGCTTGAGCTCGCCGCGGCGGGCCTTGGCCAGCTGCCCACCCCGCAACCGGGCTCCCGGAGAGCGCGCAGATCTCCAGCAGCCGGTGCCAGTCGGTGTTGTTCCTGGCCAGGCGGGACACCTCGAGTCCGAGGACGATCCCGGCGTGTCCCATGGAGACCTCGGCGACCAGGTGCTGGAAGCCGTCCCGGCCCGCACTCGAGGCCCCGGAGCGGCCCTGGTCGGAGTCGATCACGGTGATCTGGGAGTCTTCCCAGCCCAGTGCGATGGCCCTGCCGCGCAGGGCGTATTGCCGCTGCGTGGACTCGCTGTTGTTGACGACCTGCTTGAGCGAGGACTGGCGCACATACAGATACGCCCCTCGCCGAAGATGCTCTGCCGTGACCTTTCCACTCTGGTCGATGCTCACCGCGTCCTCCTCACCATCTCGCCTCGGTCACCCGCTGCGACAGCCTCCGGCCGCCATCCAGGCCATGGACGCCAGTACCTCCACCAGCTCGCCCGCCACCGCCACCGCGACCGGCGCGGGCGGTCGGTCACGAACGTGCCGTGACGGCACGGGAATTCGGGCGACCGCCTTGATCCAGGCGGCCATGCCGGAGCGGGCCAGCACCGCCCAGCCTTGCCGCGATCCCCCATCGGGGCCGCCGAGGACCGCGGCCCGCAGATCCTCATACCGTCGGGCCACCTCAGCCCCGTCCACCTGGGACATTGCCTCATCAGCCGTGATGGGCTTCCTCCGCAGTGCGCGGCTCGCGGCGCCTGGCCAAGGCCTTCTCCACCGACCGCGGATGAACCGTGATCCCGAACTGGGCCTGGACCGCCTCCGCCAGCTGGGCCGACCGCAGACCGGCGTTGTCGTGTCGCAGCTGTTCGACGAACTCCATGACCTCCTCGGTGAGCTTGCGCGGCCCCTTCGGGCCGGGCTTGCCCGGCACCAGCGCGGCCGGCCCGCCCGCGTCCAGCGCGGCAGCGATCACATAGGCCTTCGCCGCCGGTCTTCTGCACGTGAGTGGTGTCGGCATCCAGGAGGGCACCGTCGGCGCCGGTCGGCCTGACGTCCGGCACCCGGGCGCCGTGCCGGTCGACCAGGGTGGAGTGCGCCTCGCCGGGCTCGAAGGCGTGGCGCTCGCCCCACTGGCGGAGGGTGAGCAGGACGGGGAAGAGGTCGCGGCCGACGTCGGTGAGGACGTACTGCAGGCGGCGGCCCGTGGGCGCGGTCTGCTGGGCCAGGACTCCGTGGGCGGTGAGCTTGCGCAGGCGGTCCGTGAGGATGTTGCGGGCGATGCCGGTCCGTCGCTGGAACTCGGTGAAGGACCGTGCGCCGTCCATCGCATCCCGGACGCCGCCGGGCTAGATCCGGTGGACGAGGAGATGCCGTTCGCCGACGTCGAGATCGACCAGCGGCTGGCCCACAGCGCCTGGGGGCACGGGCGCACGACGGGGCAGCCCGGGCGGTGTGAAGTTCGGCTTCGGCGAGCGCACCCTGCCGGAGATCGCCGGTTCACGCATGGCATGGACCTCGCCGTCCAGCAGCCTGCGCGCCCGAACCTCGTCGGCCGCGACCTGGTGGCCGGGTGAATTGCGGTCGGCGGTGATCGTCATGCCGGTGACGGGGCGAGCGGGATCTCCAGCGGCTTGTCCTGTCCATCCACGGAGATCCTCGGCAGGCTGCCGCAGGAGTGTTTGGGCCGTACGTCACCCGAGGGTTCACCGGCTACGCTCCGGGTGCCCACCAGGTGAGGGCCGTCCCGATGAACAGGCAGGCCAGCGCCAACGCGACGGCACGGCGGGCGAGCGTCAGCCGGCGCGCGGCCCGGATCGCGAGGGCGAGTTCGAAGGCGTCCATCGAGCCGTACTCGCGCTGGATGTCGGCGAGCGTGACCGCCAGTGGTCTGGTGCCGGACTGAGCGGCCAGGGCGTGCCACAGGCCCGTCACGGCGAGGGCGAGACCACCGCCGATCAGCACGGTGACGGCCAGCCGCCACGGTACGGAGAGGTCAGCCGTGGTGGTCCGGCCCTTGATCACGACGGCGGAGCCGATCAGGGTGACAAAGGCCGCCAGGCCGTTGCGCCATGCCTCCGCGCTGGCCCGCACACTCGGCAGGGACTCACGCACCATCGCCTGGAACCGGTCGCGCTCCGCTAGGTCGGCCGCGGTGGGAGGCTCGTTGGGCAGGCGGAAGCTCAGGCTCATTCGGTGACCACTGCGATCCGGAAGCTGGCCCCGCAACCGACCGCCCCCTCCGGGGCGTTGCCGTGCTCGCCGACGCAGCCGCAGGTCACGTCCAGGAGCACTTCGGTCGACGGCCTGCCTTCCACGCCGCGATCGGGCCCGGCCAGGCCGGCGAGAGCGGTGGTCACTTGACGGTCCGTCATGTGGTGTTCGCAACGGGGGCATGGGCCGGAGACCACGAAGCAGGGCGCGCCGCCCGCTTCGTACGGGTCGACGGTGAGCTGGCTCGCCTGGAGAAGCTCGAAAGCACGTCGGGTCCACTTGAAATCGGTGGTCAACAGGTAGTCGAGTGCGGGTTCTTCGGACATGGCGTCACTGTAGTCAGCGGCGTCCTACGCTGGGGTCGTATCGAACTATTTATCCTGGCAAGGGGGGCCATGCCGGTCGACGAGGACGCGTACGACGACTTCTACCGGAGGGGCGTGCGCGCGGTGGGGAGGGAGCAGTACGCGGAGGCGTTCTACTGGTTCTCCCGTGCGCATGCTTCCGGGCATCCGGAGGCGGCCGACCTGATCTACCGGCTTCTCCACACCGCAGGCGAGCCGGGCGATCCCTTCGTCGTCTGGCAGCCGAGCACCGAGCCGGTGGCGCTCTACGCGGCGGCGGCCCGCGCGTACCGGGAGTTCACGGCCACCGGAGACCTCGACCTGCTGGACCGGTCAGTCGCCCTCAACCGGGAGAGCGTGCGGTCGGCGCCGCCCGGCCTCCCCGCCCGTACCCTCATGCTGGCCTCCCTGCGTGACGTGCTGCGAGACCGGTACGACCAGCGAGGGCGGCCCGCGGACCTCACCGAGGCGCTCGGCGTCGCCCACGAAGCACTGGACGTCCTGCCGGGCGGTCACTGCGCACGCCTCAAGGCCACGCAGCTCCTGATCGCCCTGGAACGCGCGCGGTACGAGGCCACCGGGGACGCGGACTCGCTCCGCACCGCCGTGGAAGGGACCGGCCGACCGGCCCTGACACAGTCCGGCGGTGCTCTGGGGGACCGGGCGGCGCTGGAGTCCAGCCTCTGCGGGGCGCTGACGTCCCTCGCCCGGCACACGGACGAGGCCCCGCTCTTGGACGAGGCCGTCGACCTGGGCTGGGACGCGGTCGGACGTGCCGCCGCCGATTCCGACGTGGTGTCACGGAACAACCTGGCAGCCGCACTGATCGCCCGCGGCACGCGGCTCGGCTCGCTGGACGACCTGAACTCCGCGATCGAGGTGCTGCGCGCGGCGACAGCGGCGGGCGACGCCCAGCACTCCTCCGAGGCGGCGACCACGCTCATGGCGGCGTTGCGCGCGCGGGCCGACCTGACCGGACGGGCCGCCGACGAACGGGACGCCGAGGCAGCCGAGGAGTACCTGAAGGAGGCGTTGCGGCGCGCGTCGGCGGGTCACCCGCACAGGCGAGTGCAGGAGGCCGCCGTCACGCACGGCCAGGCCGGCGTGGCAGCGGCCCGTCGCGCTCTGGACGCCCTGCCGCTGGCCCATGTGGAGCGGCCGTTCGTCGCGGCACGGCTGGCCCAGGCGCTCGCGGACGCCGGGCGGCGGAGCGAGGCTGTTGAGGTGGCACGGCAGGCGGCTGCCCTGGTGACCGGCGGCAGAGCGGCCGTCGACGCGAACCGGGTGCTGGGCAAGCTGCTGATGGGGGCCGACGAGCACGGCGTCGTCGTCCACGAGGGCGAGATGCTGGCCGCCTTCACGACGGCCGCCGAAGCGTGCGCCGAGACGGACTACGTCTACGCCGAGGTGAAGACCGGCCAGGCCGTGGCGCTGCTCGACCGTTTCCATCGTGGCGAGGACGCATCGGACCGTCGGGAGGCGGTGGCCGCTCTCCGGGCGGCGGCGGAAGCGGACGGCTCCTCCGTCCAGGACCGGCTGTTCGCCGCGCGCTGCTGGGCCGGGGTCGCGATGGAGGCCGGGGACCGTGCCGACGCGCTGGTGGCGGCCCGTGCGGCGGTCACGCTGCTACGCGAGTTCGGCTGGGCGGGCCTGGACCGGGACGACCAGGTACGGAGCATCCAGGACGGCAAGGCGATGCCCCGCGAGGCAGCGGCCCTGGCGATCGACAACGGGCAGCCCGAGCTGGCGGTGGAACTGCTCGAACAGGGACGGTCGGTGCTGTGGACGTCGACCCTGCACCTGCGCGGGGACCTTGCCGCTCTCGCCGCTCACGACCCCGCTCGCGCCGCCGAACTGGAACAGGTCCGCGCAACGCTCAACGAGGACGACCGGCTGGACGGGGAAGAACGTCTGCGGCTGGCTCGACGGTGGCAGCAACTCGTGCGTGAGGTAAGGGGGTCGGAAGAGTTCGCTGGATTCCTCGGTCCGCCTGCGTTCGACGAACTCGCTCCGGCCGCGGCGGAGGGACCCGTCGCCATCGTCAACATCAGCACCATTCGCTGCGCCGCGATCCTCGTGCTGCCGGACGGAAAGACCGACGTCGTGAAACTGCCCGGCGTGGACGTACCGGGCATCGACGCGGTCGCCAACACCTACCTGCGCGCCCTGGCGGCTGCGGCGGAGCCGGGCGCGACCTTCCTGGTACGTGAAGACGCCCGGCACACCGTGCACGACACCCTGGAGTGGCTGTGGGACCGCATCGCCCGGCCGGTCCTCGACCGGCTGGCCTGGCCGACCGAGTCGACGGACCCGCCCCGGTTGTGGTGGTGCCCCACGGCGTCCCTCACCGTTCTGCCGCTGCACGCCGCCGGCCGCTACCCGCGCGCCGCCGCCGACCCCACCGAACCGGTCGGCCTGCCGTACGCCGCCGTGTCCTCGTACACCACCACACTGTCCGCCCTCGTCGACGCCCGACGGCGGGCCGCTCCCGTCGATCCCACGCTGCTGGCCGTCGCGCTGACCGACACCGAGCGAGGGCACGCCGTGCTGCCCGGGGTGGCGAAGGAACTCCGGGCACTGGACGAGATCCTCGGCCGCCACAGGCTGACGATTCTCGCCGAGGACGAGGCGACGTCGGCGGCAGTGCGGAGGCAACTGCCCGCGCATGCCTGGGCACACTTCGCCTGCCACGGCTGGCTCGACATGACGTCGCCGGCCGGCTCGGGCCTGTGCCTGCGGGACGGTGACCTCAACCTCCTCGACATCGCGGACTTGCGACTCGACACGGCCGACCTCGCGTTCCTGTCCGCCTGCCAGACCCGTCTGGGCGCAGGGCAGCTCCCGGACGAAGCCGTGCACACCGCCGCCGCACTGCGCATCGCGGGATTCCGGCACGTCGTGGCGACCCTGTGGTCCATCAGTGACCAGGCCGCGCCCCAAGTGGCCGCCGCCTTCTACCGCCGTCTCGACGGTTCGGACGGCCCGACCTCCGCCGATGTCGCCAGGGCCCTGCACCACGCCGTCGGCGAACTCCGTGCCCGGCACCCTACGGACCCGACACTCTGGGTTCCCTTCGTCCATGACGGTCCGTAAGAGAGACTGCGGGTCGGTCTGGTCGTTCGTCGCGGGCCAGCCGCGTGCGGCCATGAGCGACCGATCGACCCTCACCGGGGGCGGCATCAGCCCGGCAGGCGATCCGCCGGGTATGCGAGACGGCGGACGCGTTGCCGGCAGACCCTCCACCATGTCAGCGATCAAGTGCCCGGAGTGCCGGCGTGAGGTCCAGCTCGGTGCCGAACGGCCCCGCGGCAGCTGGTGACTACCGGTTGCCGCCCGGGTGGCAACCGGTGGATACGGCCGTGGCTACGATCGGAAACGCCGTGACCCCGGCAGTTGCGATGCCGGGGTCAGGGCGCCTGTACCGGTGACTGTCCGAGCCAGGTGATGGTGAGAACGGAGAGGCGGCGAAGTGGCCGGTTCACCCAGTAGGTGAGGGAGAGCTGGCCGACGGAGGCGTGGCGGACGTCCTCGCCCTCGGGGTCCTCCGCGTTCCACTGCCGAAAGCCCCACGGGTCGGCGGCGGCGGCGTCCAGGACGTCCCACACCATGTCTTCGACGTGCTCGGGCAGGGTGTCGAGGGACTTCGCGGCCGGGGCGGAGAAGCGGACCGCGTACGGCTGCTGTTCGGTCACCGGCGCCGCCCGCGGAGCTGCGCCATGTCGATGAACTCGCTGTCGTCGTAGCCGGAGGCGACGAACGCGTCGACCGCCGGGGCGGAGGCGAGGCGGCCCTGCCAGTCCTGGACGACCTCGTACAGCCCGCCGAGGGAGAACGTGCGCCGTGATTCGTCGAGCGCGGCCACCCACTCCCGCTCGAAGGCCGGCACCCAGGTGTCGGCGCGCCGGTCGGCGCGCAGCTGGGCGAGGAGTTCGGCCGGCGCCCCGGGCGCGGGGGCGTACGGCGTGACGGGGGCGTGGTCGGGCTGCGCGCTCATCTGGTCCTCCCGGCGGGTCATCCCCTCACGGTACGCGCGCCGGGTGGCCGTGGATGCAGGCATGGACGGATCCCCTCCTACCGGGTGCGCAGGGTGCGGGCGACGGCCTGGGCGTGCTCGCGCAGTGGCAGGTCCTGCTTGTCCCAGTTGGCGGCCACGTAGTTGAGGAGTTCGGTTGTGGCGCGCTCAGAGTCGCTCGGGTCGCTGGCGAGCAGCCTGTCGGCGGCGAGGGCGACGTCGAAGGCCGGGGTGGACAGGTCTTGCGGGGCGATGGCGTTGTCGCGGTCGATGTCCAGGACCAGGAGGTGGCGCACCTGGTTGCGGGTCTGGATGGTGATGGTGTCCTCGCGCGGCGAGTCCGCGTCCGCGGTGACGAAGCCGGGGTGGTTGAGGATCACCGCGGCGATGGCCTCGGTGACACCGGCTCGGGCAGCAGGTCGTTGTCGGTGGGCGCCGCGTCCTTGAAGGTCAGCGTGTAGTTCATCCCGGCCTCGGTGGTGAACCTCGCCGCCGGGGTCGGCGTCTGCGGCCTCGAAGTGCGGGCTGCGGCGCGGCGCGCACCCCTGCCGGGTGCTGGGGCCGACGGGTACGGCGGCCCGTGTCCCCGCCCGCCCAAGGCGCCGGCCCAGGCCCACCGCAGTCGCCGATCCGGGGCCGCCCCAGCCGCCGGCCGCGGGATGTGGCTACGGCGCCGGGTTCAGGGGATCGTCGAGCACGCCTGCCAGGCGGCCCGCCTCGTCGGTCGGGGCGAGGCCGGGTCGAGGCCGCCGGCCGCCGTCGCCAGCGCGGTGAGGGCCGGGACCAGGCCGGCGCGCTGGGGTGCGGGCAGGCGCTCGACCAGGGCCCGGATCTCCGCGCGGCGGTGGCGGAGAACGCGCTCCACCAGATCCTCACCGGCACCGGTCAGCCGGAGCACGACCTCGCGGCGGTTGTCCGGGTTGACCCGCCGGTCGGTCAGACCGAGGCCCTCCAGGCGTTCGGCCATGCGCAGTGCGGTGGACGGGGTGACGCCCAGGGTCGCGGCCATGGCGGCCAGCTTGATCGGGCCGCAGGTGTGCAGGGCGACCAGGGAGCGCAGTTGAGGAAGGGTCAGCGCAACGTCGACGGAGGCGAGGGCGCGGGCGGAGAGGGCGACGATCAGCCGCGAGGCCGCCATCACGGCGACGGTGACCTCCTCCGCCTCCCGGTCCAGTGCCTCCTCCGACAGACCCAGCGGGCCCCGGCCCCGCCCCCGGGCCTGCCCCGCGGCCCCCGGCACCGGGTCCCGCCCCGGACTCCCGTGCTCCGGCGTCCGCTCCGGGTTTCCCCGCTCCGCAGCCCGCCCGCGCGGCCCCGGTTCCGGGGTCCGCCGTGGGCCGGCGTCCTGCTGGGCCATGGCTCCTCGTTCCTCTGATGCTGTCCACGATCCGTCCCTCACCCGCCCGCACCGGGGCAGCCGCGCCCCGACCCCGGTGACGAGCCGACGACACCTCACACCGCTCACCACTCAGCGCTCACCAACCACCCTCACTCACCACGTTCTTTCGCGCGGGCAGCGTCGCCCGCGCGCCGCCCCTGCCGCCGTAGCCACAGCCATACGCGACCCGGAGCCACCATGCCCACCTCTGCCCCGCCCCCGCCCGCCACCGACCCGCCCTGAAGATCCCGCACCTGGGCGACTTCCACGTACCCCCGCGCGTCGTGTTCATCTCGGCGCTCGCCATACCCATAGGCGTCGTCGCCGCGCTCGTGGCGACGGGGCTGCTGAAGCTGATCGCGCTCATCACCAACCTGGCCTAATCCGGGATTAGTAGTGGTGGCTCCGTGGACGCCGAGCTGATGCCTGTGCCCGACCAAGCCTTGATGCTCTCTGATAGATCGAGCACGGTTCGGCGTCCTCGTGGCCACCTCCACAGCACGGATGTTGGTGCTCGTCGGTGCTAGGCGAACGCCTGTACCTGGCCGGGCCTTGATGCCTGGAGAAAGATCGGCGCCGTCCAGCGGCGGTGCCGTCGGCTCGCTGCTGGCCCAGTTCCTCAAGGTCACCACGGACGAGCGCAAGGCCCTGCTGGTGGCCGGTTCCGCCGCCGGCATGGCCGCGACCTTCAACGCGCCGCTCGCCTCCATCCTGCTCGCGGTCGAGCTGCTGCTCTTCGAATGGCGGCCGCGCTCCTACCTGCCCGTCGCCGTCGCCGCCGTGACCGCCACCCTGGTTCGCGGTCCGCTGCTCGGCACCAAGCCCCTCTTCGCCGGCGCGCACGTGCCGGACCACATCGACCTGTCCGCGTACGGGCTGTGTGTCGTCGCGGGCGCCGCGGCCGGACTGCTCGCGCTGGGCGCCACCGCCCTCGTGTACCTCTCCGAGGACCTGTTCGCCAGGCTGCGCGTCCACTGGATGTGGTGGCCCGCGATCGGTGGTGTGATCATCGGCCTCGGCGGGCTCGTCGAGCCGCGTGCGCTGGGTGTGGGGTACGACGTCATCGGCGCGCTGCTGACCGGGCACGCCACGACCGGGCTGATCGTCGGCATCCTGGTCGTGAAGACCCTGATCTGGGGACTGTCGCTGGGCTCGGGCACCTCCGGCGGTGTTCTCGCGCCCATGTTCATGGTGGGCGGCGCGCTCGGCGCGGCCGAGGCCCTGGTCTTCCCGCACGTCAGCCCCGGCTTCTGGGCCCTGGTGTCGCTGGCGGGTGTGCTCGGCGGTGTCATGCGCTCCCCGCTCACCGGCATCGTCTTCTGCCTGGAGCTCACCCACGAGGTCAACGCCCTGATCCCGATGGTGATCACCGCGTCGGCCGCCTATCTGCTGTCGGTGGTGCTGCTGAAGCGCTCGGTGCTCACCGAGAAGCTCGCCCGGCGCGGCATGCACCTCACCCGCGAGTACTCCGTGGACCCGCTGGAGGTACATCTCGTACGGCAGTTGGAGACGCCCGTCGGCGTCACGTTCGCCGCCGGCCGCGCCGCCGGCGAGGTCACCGCCGAACTGCGCGCCGCGCACGAGGCGGGCGACCCCGAGGGGCTGCTCGCGCAGCGGCTGTACCCGGTCCTGGACGCGGACGGCGCTCTCGCCGGAGTCGTCACGCGCGGCACGCTCGTCCACGCCGACCCGGCCGACGCCACCCCGCTCGGCGAGCTGGCCCGGCCCGCGGTCACCGCGCACCCCGACGAGACCCTGCGCACGCTCGCCAACCGCATGGCCGAACGCGAGGTCACCCGGCTGCTGGTGGTCACCCGCGAGCCGGAGCCCCGCCTGGAGGGCATCGTCAGCCTGCGCCATCTGCTGGCCGCGCGCCGCATCGACCTGCACGAGGAGCACCACGCCGAGCGGGTCCTGACCCTGCGCACCCGGCGCCGCGACCCGGCCCCTGCAGCGGCCACCAGCTGACGTCGGACCATCGGCTGGAAGCCCGCCACCAGCCGAAACTCGGCCACGAATGAAGATGGGCGAGGCAACTATTGCAAAGGGCAAGAAAAGGTCCCATCCAATCCGCATCAACCCTGCATAGTCAAACGATTCCGCAGCGCAACACTGACTCGCGCTGAAGGAAGCGGAACATCCGGCTTCGGAAGGAGTGAGCACGGTGGGACGGCGCAGTGCCCGGCGGGAAGCGGAACGGGTGGCGGCTCTCGCCGCCGAGCAGCTTCTGCGGGCCGGCGGGATACTGCGGCCACCCCGGACGGCAGAGCCGTCTTCCGCACCGATCAGGGCGTCAACGACGCGCCCTCCCGGGAGCGTTGGGCGCACGACAAAATCGTGCGCTCGACGCACGGGGTGAACTGCACCGGCTCGTGCTCGTGGAAGGTCTACGTCAAGGACGGCCTGATCACCTGGGAGACCCAGGAGACGGACTATCCCTCGACGGGACCCGACCGGCCCGAGTACGAGCCGCGGGGCTGCCCGCGCGGCGCCTCGTTCTCCTGGTACACCTACTCCCCCACCCGCGTGCGGTACCCCCATGTGCGCGGCGTGCTGCTGGAGTTGTACCGCGAGGCCCGCGCCCGGCTCGGCGATCCCGTGGCCGCGTGGGCGGAGGTCACCTCCGATCCGGTGAAGCGGCGGCGCTACCAGTCGGCGCGCGGCAAGGGCGGCCTGGTGCGGGTGGGTTGGCAGGAGGCGCTGGAGATCGCGGCCGCCGCGCACGTCCACACCATCGCCGTCCACGGGCCCGACCGGGTCGCCGGGTTCTCCCCGATCCCGGCGATGTCGATGGCCTCGCACGCGGTCGGCGCCCGGTTCATGTCCTGATCGGGGCGCCGATGCTGTCGTTCTACGACTGGTACGCCGACCTTCCCGTCGCCTCGCCGCAGATCTTCGGCGACCAGACGGACGTGCCCGAGTCCGGGGACTGGTGGGACGCCGCGTATCTGATGCTGTGGGGCTCCAACGTCCCGGTGACCCGCACCCCGGACGCGCACTGGATGACCGAGGCCCGCTACCGAGGGCAGAAGGTCGTGGTGGTCTCGCCCGACTACGCGGACGCGACCAAGTTCGCGGTCCACCTTTCGCTCGGTGTTGTTTCCAGGCTGGGCCATCGCCCAGCCCACATGGATTCCCCTCGATGGACGGTGCGCGGCCGTGCGCGCACTCCACCGCGGCCGACGCATATCGGCGCCGCCTGCCCGGGAACCGTCCCTCAGCGGCCGAGGGCGTTCTCCAGCTGCCGCTTGGTCATCGAGGAGCGGCCCTGGATATGGCGTTTCTTCGCTTCTTCGTACAGCTGGTCCCTGGTGGGCCCTTTGGCGCCGCTGTGCGAGCGCTGCCCACCGCGCTGCGACGCGGACTTGGGATCCCGGGTGGAGGCCTTGCCGGCGGACTGCGACTCGCCCGACCTGGCGCGCTCCTTGTTGACCGACCGGGCAGCGATCTCCTTGGCCCGCTTGGGCGACTCGCCACGGTCTTGGGCGCTCTTCTTGATGTGCTCGTACTGCCGCTCCCGCTTGGGGCTCGATCCCGCAGGCATCTACTGTCCTTTCCTAGAGTGATCGCTCCCACTCTCGGGGTGAAGCGAGCACACAGCCACGGCTGGAGGTCCGTTCGGGGCCCCGGGTTCCCTCGAGGGGCCGGTCACCGCATGCGGCAGGCCAGAGAAACTCCGGCCGTACGGCGCCGTCGTTGCCGGCAGGGGGAATCCTCGCCCTGAGACGCTGTGATTGTTGTGTGTCGAAGGCAGCTGTGTGACATGCGGCCTTCCCATTCGGCACGGCCGCACCGAATCAGCTCCTGCAGGCGGGACTGGCCGGCCGAGCGCGCCGGGCAGCCGCAGCCCTGGCCGACCGTCACGAGTACGACCGCATCCGCCCCGGAGCCGACCGCCCGGGCCCGGCCCGACCGAACGCGACACCGCATCCGCGCAGGCGCGGGCCAGACTCTGAGCGGTAAGGCCGTGGCACGCGCCGCCTCGAGCAGTGGCCCGCAGATCAAGCCCGGAGCATCAGAGCCAGTCGTACCTCGGGCCGGATCACCGCCCGAGGCAGCACCCGATCATCCTCCCTTGCCGTGGCCGCCTGTTGGCCCGAGTCGCTCACCCCTGGGTGTGCTGTACGCACTCGATGACGACGTCGCGGAGGCTGCCGGTACGCTCCAGTAGTCGCCGCTGCTCGCGGGCTCCGTTGCCGCGGCGCAGCAGCTTGCCCACGGCCTCTTCGACGCAGGTCGCGTCCCCGCTGTCGGTCAACGCGTCCCCGATGTGCTCCAGCAGTTTGCTCAGCACGTCGGCGGGGGTCCTGGGCCGCATCGTCGTCGGGTCGAGCAGGTCGTGGTCCAGGCCGGACCGGGCGGCCTGCCAGGCGGCGAGCTTGAACAGGCTGACACTGTGGTCGAGCGGGGGGCGCCCCGCCCGCCAGTCTCGTGCGGCCGTCTCGACCAGAGCACGGGCCAGCGAGGCAAGGAGTACGGCGGTGTCCGCGCGCAGGCACACGTCGGCCACGCGGATCTCCACCGTCGGGTAGCGCGCGGACAGACGGGCATCGAAGTACACCATTGCCTCGTCCAGGATGACCCCGGTGGCCACCATGTCGGCCACCCGCCGGTGGTATTGCTCGGCCGAGCGGAACAGCTCCGTCGGCCCAGCCGACGGCCAGCGTGCCCATACGCGGTTGCGGTAGCTGGCGTAGCCGGTGTCCCGGCCCTGCCAGAACGGTGAGTTGGTGCTCAGCGCACTGAGCACTGCGAGCCATGGACGCAGCCGGTCGAGCACGGCGACGCCCTCCTCGTCGGACTCCACCGACACATGCACATGGCAACCGCACACCAGTTGCTCCTGAGTGGCGATCCCGTACTGTTCGGCCATCCGTTGATAGCGCTCGTTCGCGCTGATCGAGGGGCTGACCGGTAGCGGGGAGGTGGCGAGGGCCGCGACCGTGCACCCGGTCTCACTGGCGTGCCGTGCCGCCTCCTTGCGGCAGCGCATGATCTCGGCCCCGAGGTCCGCCATGTTCGACTGCGGATGCGTGGCGAACTCCAGCATCTGCCTGTACAGCTCTTTTTCGAAGACATCCTGTCCAGGATCGTCCCGGTCGGCATGGGCGAGGACGGCGGCCGACAATGCCTTCGGCTGTCCGGTGTCCGGATCAACCAGCAGCAGCTCCTCCTCCACTCCGACGGTGCGCACCCGGTGCCACCCTCCTGTCCGTGCCGCTCAGGACCGTCCCGTATCCGGGAGCCGTCGCGGCTCTGTACCCGACTGCCCCCGTCAGAGCCGCCGACACCTGACAAGGCCGACCATCCGACAAGGCCGACCATCGACTGACAGGCAAGATCCAACACGATGACGGCTGCCACAGCACTGCACTGCCGAGCCACCTGCGTAGCCCTGCCTACGAGACCGGACCCGGCAACAACGTAACGGTGCTCCGCCCGACCGCGGCGCGTCTGCGCGCCTTGATCCCCCGGCCCCGGAACCCGACCCGGGTACTGCTCCTGGGCTCCCTCCGTCGGCGCGCCGTGCCACCTCCTGCCGGCCGGATCCCTTCGTACCGCACCACGATGCCCCTCAGCTCCGCCCCTCTTCCCACCTCGCCGCGTATTCCACTCGCACGGGACCCCACACCCGCGTTTCCGGGTTTGACAGGCGGAGCGAGTGCAACACGGTCAGTACGGCCCCGCCCAGCACAGGAGGAAGGCCATGGATCACTCTCGCGCACCCGTACTGGAGGCCTTGCAGGAGTTCCGACGCCGCGGTGACGTGGTGTTCGGGCCGCCGGGACACAAGCAGGGGCGCGGCACCGATCCACGGGTCGCCGAGGTGCTCGGCCTGGACGTCTTCCGTTCCGACGTGCTGACCCTCAACGGGCTGGACGACCGCCGCCAATCACAAGGGCTGTTGGAGCAGGCACAGGCCCTGATGGCGGACGCCGTCGGTGCCGAGCATGCCTTCTTCTCGACTTGCGGCAGCTCCCTGTCCGTGAAGACCGCCATGCTCTCGGTCGCCGGCCCCGGCGAGAAGCTGCTGCTGTCCCGCAACGCGCACAAGGCGGTCATTGCCGCCGTGATCATCAACGGTGTGGAGCCGATCTGGGTGCATCCTAAGTTCGACACCGCACGTCACCTGGCACACCCGCCTGAGCCCGACGACGTACGGCAGCAGCTGCACGAGCACCCGGACGCCAAGGGCATGCTGCTGATCACCCCCACCGACTGGGGTACCTGCGCCGACATCCGAGGAGTGGCCGACGCCTGCCACGCCGTCGACGTCCCGCTCATCGTGGACGAGGCCTGGGGCGCCCACCTGCCCTTCCATCCAGACCTGCCCACCTGGGGCATGGACGCCGACGCGGACCTGGTCGTCACCAGTGTGCACAAGATGGGCGGCGCCATCGAGCAGAGCTCGGTCTTCCACCTCCAGCACGACCGTGTGGCCCCCGAGGCGCTCAAGCAGCGAGAGGACCTGCTCGGGACCACCAGTGCCTCCTCCCTGGTCTACGGCGCCCTTGACGGTTGGCGGCGTCAGATGGTTGAGCATGGCCGTGACCTGCTGGACACCGCCCTGCACCGCGCCAAACGGATCCGAGGCGTGCTGCAGGAGCTGCCCGGCTTGCGAGTCATGGACGGGGAGGTGATCAACGAGGGACTGACCGCCGAGTTCGACCCGATGAAGATCGTCATCGACGTACGGGACCTCGGCGTCAGCGGCATGCAGGCGACCGAATGGCTGCGGACCCACTGCCACGTCGACATGGGCGGCTCCGACACCTGCAGGATCAGCGCCTCCATCACCCACGCGGACAACGAGGAGACCGAGAAGGTCCTGGTGGAGGCCTTGCGCACTCTCGTGGAGAGCGCCGATTCGATCGAGCGGCAGCCCCAGGTGCACCTGCCCGGGCCCGGCGTACTGGAACTGGAGCAGGCCGTTCTGCCCCGCGAGGCCTTCTTCGCCCCTACCGAACAGGTGTCCGCCGACAGCGCGGTCGGCAGGATCGCCGCCGAGATGATCAGCCCCTATCCGCCCGGCGTGCCCGTGGTCGCGCCTGGCGAGGTGATCACGGAGGATGTGCTCGACTTTCTGCACAGCGGCGTGGCCCACGGCTTTTTGATCACAGACGCGGCGGACCCGTCGCTGCAGACTCTGCGCGTCATGGAACGCCACTGACGAGCCCGTCACGACGCCACGCCGCGCGGTGGTGTTCAGATTGTCACAGCCATGAAGCCGTGGGAGCTGCGCATGAGCTCGAAGGAACACGGACCCGGCGGCGAGTCCGCCAGGTCCAGCGCCCCTCGGTCACCGAGCGAGTCCGTAACCCCGGATGACGCGCGGTTCGGTCACCTGGGCATGTCCCGGCGTGGCGGAGCATGGTTCCGGATCGGCTTCTGGCTGGGACTGGGCGCGACCGTCGCCTGGCTGGCGGCACAGACCGTTCTGCAGATCAGCCAGTTGCTGACGCTGATGCTGCTCGCCCTGTTCGTCGCGATCGGCCTGGAGCCGGTCGTGGCGTGGCTGACCCGGCACCGTCTGCGCCGCGGCGTCGCGGTGGCAGCCGTCGTCTTCGGCCTCCTCGTGTTCCTGGCGGGATTTGTCGCGCTCATCGTCCCTCCCGTCACCCAGGAAGTGGACGCACTGGTCAAAGCGGTACCCAGCTGGCTGCAACAACTGCACGACCACAACTCCACGCTCGGCAAGCTGGAGGACCACTACCACATCGTCGCCACCGTCAAGCAGAAGCTCACTTCAGGCAGTGCCACGAGCGTGCTCGGCGGAGTGCTGGGCGCGGGCAGGATCGTGCTGAGCGCCGTGACCTCGCTGGTCGTCGTCGTGGTCGTCACCCTTTACCTGATGGTCGGCTTTCCGGTGATCAAACAGTTCTGCTTCCGCTTCATCGCGGCGAGCAGGCGCGAGGGCGTGCGCACGATCACTGACGAAATCCTCATCCGCACCGGCAGGTTTCTGCTCGGCAACGTGGCCACATCTGCGATCGCCGGACTCGCCACCTGGGCCTGGTGCTGGGGCCTGGGCGTGCCCTACCCGGCGGCGCTGGGCATCTTCGTCGCGTTCATGGATCTCATCCCCATCGTCGGCTCGACCATCGGGGGCGTCGTCGTCAGCTTGGTCGCCCTGGTCGTCTCGCTCCCCGTGGCGGGCGCGACGGCCGGATTCTACGTCGCCTTCCGTCTGGCCGAGGACTACTTGATCATGCCGAGAGCGATGAAGTACGCGGTGGACGTCCACCCGATCGTCACCGTCGTTGGCGTGCTCGTCGGCGGCGCCCTCCTGGGCATCATCGGCGCCCTCGTGGCAATCCCCGTGGCAGTGGCCATCGGAATCGTGCTGGAGGAATACGTCTTCGCGCGAGCGGACGCCTCCTGACCCGCCGTGTGCGGGCTGCTGCCGGAACCACCGAGCCCGCTGCCCCGCAGGATGACGATGTCCTGGGGCAGCACCGAAAGTCACCCATGCGCTCAGGCCGCCACTCCCGGCTCCTGCCGCCGGCCGGCATGACTCGAGGCCTGCTCGGCCATGCTCGGCCTCGCACCGTACCGCGACGACGCCGAGCGCGGGGCCACCGGACGTGCCGGTGGCCCCGCCTCGTTCTGGCCGGATGCCCAGCATGCGTTGCCCCAGCGCCTGCCAGTCTTCGGGTGCATCCCGACGATCCGGCACGCTTCGTCGTTGCTCAAGCCGTGCTTCATGAGCTGGGTATGCGGCTCGCGCAGCAGAGAGCTTCACGGGGCTCTTCAAGGGGCTCCGCACCGTCCGAATCTCGAAGTCCATCGCATCCCCGGAACTGGGGTGTTGCAACGATCACTCGAACGGAAGGTACACGCCCCGGCCCTCGGCCTTATGTGAAGCCGCGAGGCGACATCAGCATCCGGACCACTCCCCGGTGCGCGGGCAGTTGGTGTCATGCCGCGAGGCGACTGACGGACCTCTCCGTCAGGGCTTCGGCGCGGATGCGGGCGCAGCTGCGGCTGATGAGGCGGGAGACGTGCATCTGGGAGATGCCGAACCGGTCGGCGATCCGGCTCTGCGTCGCGTCCTCGAAGAAGCGCATGTAGAGGATGGCCCGCTCCCGTTCGGGCAGTCGGCGCAGTCCGGCCTTGGCTGCCTCTCGGTCCACCACGAGGTCGTACGAGGCGTCGGGGGCGCCGAGGGTGTCGGCGAGGCTGTAGGCCTCGTCACCGGCGGACAGTTCGGCATCCAGCGACAGGGTGCTGAAGCTCTCCATCGCTTCCAGGCCCGCATTCACCTCCTCCTCGGTGAGGCCGGCGTGCGCGGCGATGGCAGCGACGGTGGGCTCGGTGACGCCCGGCTGCTGGGCGAGTTCCCGGCGAGAGATGCGCACCCGGTTGCGTAGTTCCTGCACCCTGCGGGGGACCCGCAGGGCCCACATCCGGTCGCGGAAGTGCCGCCTTATCTCACCGGTGATGGTCGGCACGGCGTAGCTCTCGAAAGCCCCTCGGGACGGGTCGAACCGGTCCACGGCCTTCACCAGCCCGAGGGCGGCCACCTGACGCAGGTCCTCCACGGACTCCCCTCGGTCACGGAAGCGTCCGGCGATCCGGTGGGCCATGGGCAGCCAGGCGGCGACGAGTTCGCCGCGCACCGCGTCCCGCTCCGGGCCGTCGTCCACTTCCACGAGCAGGGTGAACAGATCGGCGGTGTCAGGGGCGTCGTCGTGGCTGCGTCGGCTGGTGGGTGAGGCGGTGGCGGCAGGCCCGCTTCCGGGCGTAGCGGGGCGGGGCGTCGACGTGTCGGTCAGCATACGGATTCGCTCCTGAACGGGTTTTCAGGGCGGTCCCGAAGACGGCGTTCGTTTCAGGGGCCGACCCGAACAGTGGCTGTCAGGGTCTGCCGCAGAGGAGCCACCGAGGCTGCCGGTCAGTGCCGGCCCTCGACCTTCCTCCGCTGGCATGCGCCTCCGGTCCGAAGCACGAAAGCCCGCCTGCCCTTCGATCCGGCAGGCAAACGCGGCCTCTTCATCCTGACGGGTGAAGAGGCTGCCGCCGTGCCAGGGAGTCGGCCAGCTGCCGTCGGGCCACGAACAGCGCTGCGTCCAGTTGACGAGTGCCGGTGACGACGCACAGCGTGTACGTCGCATCCCCGAGCTTGCGGGCGGTCTCCGCGCTACCGCCGCCCTGTGCCAGGCTCCGCCTGAGGCTTTCGTACCGCTCGACCAGCTCCCGCAGGAGCGACGGATCCGCCATCACCACGGTGACCGCCTCCGTCCCGGCCCGCACCGGATCTGCCTCCTTGCTCCCACGGTCGCAGGCCTCCGTCACCGCCGCACCCCGGACTCGCACGAAACCCGGGCACCCCGTCCATACAGGGGCCGGGAACGCATGACGGCAGTCCGGTAGGTAACAGCCTGTCCCATGGTGCACGGCTGTGCTGAGGGTGAGAATGGCCCGGTGGCACAGGATTCCGATCCGTCCGGCGAGGAGGCAGACCGCATCTTCGAGCTGGAGGAAGAGGTCGACCAGCTCAAGGAAGCGGTCACCTCGCACCAGGTCGCGGACCAGGCGATCGGCATGGTCGTCGTCCTGGGCCGGGTCTCGCCGGACCAGGTGTGGGAGGTGCTGAAGGAGGTCTCCCAGCACACGAACATAAAACTGCGCAACGTCGCGGACCTGATCCTCATCTGGGGCCGCATGGGGCAGATGCCCGCAGACATCCGGGCCGAACTGGAAGACGCCCTCGACCGCCACGGCCCGACAGAAATCCCCGGGACGCCCCAGGAATGAACGGGTCCTGGACCGAGCTCCACGGCGGCCTGTTGGGGCGACGAGCTTCGAAACACGGCCAGGCCTCACCGGCTCACCCAGATTTCCGGACCGCCGCCATGCCACTCGATGACATCACAGTCGGCCACATCCACCTCGTCGCCGCACTCGACTCCGGCACCCTGCAGCAGCGCCTGGTGCAGCGGGACGCCCCACTCGCGCATCAGCTCCCGGCGCTCGCGGGTCAGCAGTCCGTACGCCTGGCCACCGACGGCCAGGGCAGAGGCCGTGCCGATCCCGCCCGTCTCCAGCACGGCGAGCGTCGCCTCCCAGTTCTCCCACAGCCCCTGCGCCTTGTACACGGTGGTGTCGGGGTGACGGCCGATCAGGTAGGCGCCCTCGGTAGCCGCCCCGAGCCACGACAGGCGGGCTGCGATACGCCGCCACCCGGGCTTGTAGGAGCGGCGCGGGACACGGCCCTCGACCTTCGGCAACACGCGGGTGTCCGGGCGCCAGAACGTGGCGTCGGTGCGTTTCACCCCGTCCAGGTCCCGGCTGGCCAGCATGCGGCCGATGCCGAACATCAGGGATTCGGCGGTTTCCTCCACCTGCTTGTCGAACTTCGTCTGCGCCATGGCCGTCCAACGCCCTTCGTGCTGGGTGTGCGGAGGCGCGACGGTGCCGTCGGATGCGGGCACCTCCGCGCTCAGCGACGACGCTAAAACGATCTACCTGTGGACAGATTCCCGTGACCGTACACACGTCGTCAGGAGCGACTGGCTCCACCTTCGGCTCCCCGACCAGCCCGTCCCGCGGGCTGCAGCCCTCGATCCGTGCAGCACAGTCCGGCTTTGCGGAACGGCGTGTTGGCCGAGGCCAGTTGGGTGCGCTCAGCAATCTGCAGCGGTCAAAAGCTGCCGACGAAAAACTTTGGCGCGGTGTGTGACATTCACGCTTCTGCCCTGCACATGACTCCGTACAACCAGCTGGTGAGGTGACCGGCCCTCGCGTGCTTGAGCGCGGACGGGCTGCATGGCCACTGTGCAGCCCGTCATCGGACACCGGGTCCGAACCGGCAAGGCCGCTGGGGCCCTCACGACGCGACCGGCGTCAGGACTACCTCGTGCTGAAGCCGACCATGTCGAGATCTCCGGGAACGCGACTTTCGTGGCGGGCGATGGCCTCGACAACGCCGTCGACAGACACGCGGTGATCCCGGGTGAGGTGGCCGCCCGCACACCTGAGGGTCGCGAGGCCGACGTCGAGGTCGGTACTCAAATAGTGGCCGGTGCGGGCCCGGCAGCGGCGGCACTCCAGGGAGATACGAGTGAGGCCGCCGTCGAAGACGAGCCAGACCGTGCCGGCAAAGGACAGGCCCTGGCGACCGTACCTTCCCATGCCGTCCAGGTCCTCGCGGGCGGCGGTGAGGGCCAGGACCACGGCGCCGGTGTCCTCGGCCGGTGCGGGCATGCTGGTGGTGTAGGGAGCGAGGTGGGTACCGCCCAGGTCGATATCGCCGGCGCGTGCCAGGGCGGCTCCCGAGGCCATGTCCACGGAGATCGCGAGCCACCAGGCCTCCGCGTCGTGCACGATGCGAGGCTCGGTCCCGTCAGTCCCGTCCCCGCCCGGCAGGATACGGACGTGGCCGGCCCAGCCCAGGAGCGCGGCGACCCGCTCCGCGATGTCCTGAGCCGACGTCACCACGAGTCCGTCACGGCCGCGTCAAGGTTGCCGAGTAGCTGGTCGCGGCGGGCGGCCGCCATCACGGACACGCGGTCCCTGATGGCCGGGTGCGGGCAGCCGCGATCAGCGGCGTCCCGGACATGATGCTCAACAACCGTCCGCGCAGCCGTCTGTACGGCCGACCACTGCGGTGCACCGTACGCGGCAAGCAGTTGCGCGCGCTCACCGCTGCCCAGTTCGTCGGCGGGGCAGGACTGGAGCGCGGACAGTGCATGGTCGTGGAGCGTGGTGAGCAGGCTGGTCTGTCCGGCGGGCGACGTGAGGGGCAGGGCTGCAACCTACGGGCCAGTCACCCCAGCGTCGGCCGCGAGTGCGTGCACCGCGGCCGCCAGGAGCACCGCCGTCTCCCGGGCGGCCGACTGCGGCTCCCCGTCGCCCTGCGGCAGGTGCCACCCGACCAGCTCTCCGGCGGCCGACAGGCAGCACTCCCACGTCGTACGTGGCAGGCGCGGGCTCGTCAGGGCGCGACCGCACCCCACACAGCTCAGACACGGTCACCCTGAAAGTGGGCCGACGGAGCCCGGGAGGGGCAGCATTCTCCAGGCCAGGCCGGGTGTACCCGATCGGCCGGTGGCCCCGAGAGCCGGGCTGCCGTGAGGGCCGTCTAGGATCCGGCCGTGGCCGAGGTCCCCGATGAGTTGATCGAGTAGCCGAGGGGGATCTCACCCCTCGGCTCTCACGGAACCGTGCGTAAAAGTCTCCCGTTACACGGCTCTTGTCGTTCTGACCATCAGATCAAGCAGGCGACAGCGGTCAGGCGCCAATGCGCGAACATGCGTGGGTACCGCTGCGCGATCTCCCCGAGCTTCGCGAGCGCTTTGCGGTAGCCTGCGAGCCGTTTGTACTTCCGGCGGATCCAACGCACCAGGTAGGCGTTGATGCGCATCAGGAAGGCGATCAGCTCCCACGGGCGGAATCGTCCGTAGTAGTTGATCCAGCCCCCGACCACAGGGTTGATCCTGCGGGCGAGGTCTGTGAAGGAACTTCCGGTGTGGATGTGCAGTTGCCACGAACGCACTTCCCGACCGATCCGGGTCAGGGCCTGCCTGCTGATGGCCGGCTCGAACGACAGGAACTGCTTGCCGTGCCGATTCCGGTTCTTCCTGGGCCGGAACGTGTACCCGAGGAACGTGAACGACGTGTGCTCATAGGAGCCGCGCCGGTACGAGTCCTTGCAGTAGACGATCCGGGTCTTGTCCGGGTGCAGCTGCAACCCGACCTCGACCAACCTGTCCCTGAGCGAGGCCAGCACCTGCCGGGCCTGGCGCTCGGTGACGCAGTGCAGTACCGCGTCGTCCGCATAGCGCTCGAACCAGATGCCCGGGAACTCCCGTGCCATCCAGGCGTCGAACGCGTAGTGCAGGAACAGGTTCGCCAGGACGGGAGACACCGGGGCCCCTTGCGGGGTCCCGCGGTCCCGTTCCAGCAGGGAGCCGTCGGGCATGACGAGCGGGGCGGTGAGCCACCGGCGCACGTACAACTTCACCCATACGGCATCAGTGTGAGCCTCCACCGCCTTGACCAGCAGGTCCCAGGGCACGCTGTCGAAGAACTTGGCGATGTCGAACTCCACCACCCAGTCCCGCTTCCAGCAACGCTCCCGGCACCTTTCCACCGCATCCAAGGCAGACCGTCCAGGCCGGTATCCGTAGCTGTCCGGGTGGAAAACAGTCTCCACCCTTCTCACTAGATGCCGGGAAACCACGGTCTGAGCCACACGATCGGCGACAGTGGGAATGCCGAGCATTCTCGTGCCACCTCCATGCGGCTTGGGGATCTCCACCGCGCGCACCGGTGGCGGAAAGTATGAGCCCGACGACATGCGATTCCAGACCTTGTAGAGGTTGCTCCTCAGGTCCTTCTCGAATTCGTCGATGCTCTGCCCATCCACGCCGGATGCGCCCCTATTTGCCTTGACTTCCTCCCATGCCTCCTTGACTTCCCACTTCGAAATATCAAACGGCTTGACCTGAGACTTCAACTGGTCCATCGCACTCCTCCCGGGCTCTCGCCCGGTTGATGTGATCAACTCAGCCACGAACGACCCGGCCCCTTCGCTCCACCCCCATTACAGGGGCTTCATCACTACTACGGACCGGTCTGCCAGCAGGCGCCGCATCGGTACTCGACCCCTTACGGTGTCCGCCGCTTGGGGCACTCCCTCTCCCCCGACCTGCGTCAGGGCGTATCAGCGCCTGCCTTCTCCTGTTCCATGCGAGAGCCGCAGACCGGACTCACGTCGCCTCCATGCCGGACACCACCTGGCCAATAGACGGGCACCCGCCAGGCTCATCCCGGAACTCATGATCCGCCCCGGTTTTGATGTCGTCTGGTTCCATTTCGACACGTCAGCAGCGATTCACTTGCGTTCGTCTTTCCGGTCCCCACCTGACGCCTCCTACGGCGCCTTTTCCTCATCGCTCACCACGACAGTCTTCAGCTAACGCAGCATGAGGCAGTTTGAAGCCTCCCCCCGCAGGGCGGCTTCGAAGGGCCACAAATCCTTCATCTCTCACACAGCACCATTTCCGGAAACTGCTCCTACATCCAACTTCCTTCCATGTTCAGGACACACATCACGCTGGAACTTCTGCCGAGGAAGAGCGCGCGAAACTCGCAGGCCTCGACGGTGACGAGTACGACGCGCAGTGGCGCCGCTGGCGCGAGGCGACCGTGGCCGTGCAGGCAGCCGTCACCGCATACGCCAAGGAGTCCGGGGAGAGCCGGCATGAGGTGGAGCAGGCCGTGAAGCGTGCGGTCCGGCACGCCGAGGAGGATCCGGCCGAGTAGTCGGCGGCCGCGCGGTCAGCGTGTCGTCAGGCGGTACTCGTCGACGGGCGGCGCCCCCGGCTCAAGGGTGGCGGCCATGGGTTCAACGTCGCGGTGCACGACCGCGGCCGTGCCGTTCAGCAGCTGCGGCTGGAAGTGCCTCAAGACCCGGCGTGGGGCGGGGCCCAGCTCGTAGCAGTGCCGGTCGAGCTGCTTGCGTGCGCGGTCGCGGCTCGGGTACGGGCGGTGGGCCATGGCGTCGCCTCCTTGATCTTCGTCAGGATGGCAGACGTTCACGGTTCCTCGGGCCAGGTCGTCAACGCGCCGCCTGAAAGGGGCATGCCTACGCTGGGGGTGTGGGCGTGCGGATGTCGTGGGCGTGGGAGGTGGACGGGATGGCGGGCGCCGATTTCGCGACCGTCGACGATGCCGCCACGGCCATGGCCGAGAGCGTGGAACTGGCGGCCAGCCACTTCGGGACGGACCGGCAGCGAGAAGTGGTCCGGTCGTGCGTGCTCCCCATGGGTGCCCGTATGCGTACCGAGGGAGCCCGTACCCTCGCGGACGGCCACGGGTGGTTCTGTGAGTGTGAGGGCCTGTACGTGCGAATGAACCCCGAGTAAGGATGACGGGCCGCCTCGCCCTGAGCGGCAGGGTCAGTCCGCCTCTGGCCACTCTGCCAACGTCTCGCTGGTCTCCTCGTCGGTGAGGGTGACCTGCGGGTCCGGCATGCTGCTGTACTCCCGGGCCCACGTGTCGAAGTTCCGACGCCCGGTTTTCTCCTCATGCCACCAGCCGTGCTGTACCGGCCGGCCGCCGGTGGCGAGCAGGAGGCGGTAGCGGCCGGCGCGCGTCACCTGAGCCGGATCCCGCGCCAGCGGTGAGGGTTGCGGACGATGGCGCCCTTCGCTGCCAGCTCGGCCAGCCGGTAGTGCACGGATGCCCGGGAACGCATGCCGACCGCCTCGCCGATCTCCGCCATGGTCGGTGCTTCCCCGCGGTCGGCGATGGCTTGCCGGATGTGGCGGAGGATGCGCTCCTGGGTGTCGGTGAGGTGGTCTACGCGGTGCATACTGAGATTAGAGCGCATGTTCGATTTTCTGGGCAAGGCGAGACACGCCAGCGCAGCGCAGAGGAAAACCCAAGTGCACGACGATCACCCGCCGACCCGCCTCGACATGCTGCGGTTCGCCCGCCGCGTCGTCGAGCAGCAGACCGCGCGGCAGCTGGCCCTGATCGACCGGTGGATCGCCGACGAGGAACGGCGGGAGCGCGAGCGCCGGCAAGGCGAGCAGAGCCGGCCGCCGGAGCCGGATTGGCTGATCCAGTACGGGCTCAACCGCAGCAACGTCGACGCCGTGCACACCGGCAGCTGCTGGACGGCGGCCACGAGCGGGCGGTGCCGGCCGGCGACCCGGCAGCAGGCACTCGACGCGCTACGGCGCGAGGTGCCGGCATGCCCCCACTGCCGGCCGGACACCGCACTCGGCATCCTGGACTAGCGTCGGAGCAGTCAGGCGCTGCGCGGGCGGCGACCTGTCGACTTCTTGGCGGTCGTCTTCTTCGCCGCGGTCTTCTTGGCCAGCTGCTTTTTCGCGGGCGCCTTCTTCTTCGGCTCCGGCAGCTCGTGCACTTCGGCCGGACCGGTCTTCTCACCCCGGGACGCCTTGGCCTGCTGCACGGAGGCGTTCAGCGCGGCCATGAGGTCGAGGACCTGGGCCGGCTGCTCCGGTTCGGGCACCTTGGGGAGCGGCTGCTCCTCCCGCTTAGCCTCGATGATCTGGCCGAGCGCCTCGGTGTACCGGTCGGTGAACTCCTCGCCCTCAAGGGCGTCGACCGTCATGGTGTCCATCAGGGCGAGCGCGCCCTCGATCTCCTCCTCCGACACTTCCGTCGGCGCGGGGAGCAGCTCGGTGGGATCGCGAATTTCATCTGGCCACAGCAATTCCTGAAGAACCATGGCGTCGCCGCGTACGCGGAGCACGCCCAGCCTCTCCCGGCCGCTCCATGCATACTTCGCGATGGCCACCCGGCGAGAGCGGCGCAACGCTTCGACCAGGAGCTTGTACGGCTTCGCAGCCACCTGCCCGCCGGCGGCCAGGTAGTACCCGGCGCCCATGCGGATCGGGTCGATGTCCTCCAACGGCACGAAGGCGTCGATCTCGATGGCCTTCGCCGTCGGCAGCGGCAGGTTGCTCAGTTCCTCGTCCGTGATCGGGATGAGCCGGTCCCGGGTCAGTTCGTACCCCTTGCCGATCTCGGACTGGTCGACCTCGCGGTCCTCCAGCTCGCACACCTTCCGGTAGCGGACCCGGCCCATGTCCTCGAGGTGGTACTGGTGGAAACGGATCGAGTGGTCCTCGGTCGCGCTCACCACATTGATCGGCACGGTCACCAGGCCAAAGCTGATGGCTCCTGACCATATGGTTCGGGGCATCGGTAAACCTCCGTGATAGCCCCGAGCACCATCAGACTACGGACGGTGCTGGTGTCCCGCATGCGCGCTCCCGGCGCGCGTCGCACCCTGGCAGCATGACCGAGATCCCGCAGGTCGTCGTCTACCCGCCGGCCGACGACGGCGGCAGACGCGTCCGCGTCGGCAGCCGGTTCGTGGGCATGGCCTACACGCTGTACGACATCGTCGAGTTCCTGAACCGGACCGGCTCACAAGACGTCGATCCGGAGGACGTGGCGAGCGCGGACTGGGTGGAGTGGCGGGGCTCCGGGCCTGACGTGTGGGCGCCGCCGGGGTAATGGAGGGCAAGTTCACGAGATGGCAAGGACGTTCAGGCCAGACGCGGAGTTCCGGTGGGAGAAGCCCGGTGCCGTGGTGAAGCGCCGTAGTCAGGGTGTGTCGCCGAAGTAGTAGAAGCGGCAGCTGATACCCGGGCCCGGGGTGCGGGGCTCGCCGGGACGCGGGTCGTACAGGGCGCGGCCGCCCGGGCCACCGTGACAGCTCGGTGGACAGGGCCACGCCGTCGTCGACTTCCTCCGGCCGCCACCCGGTGATGTCCAGCAGCAGCCCGTCCAGCGGACCGCCGACCAGTGCGGCGTACGTCCGGTGCGGACGCGGGCCCGGGTTGGGGTCGTCGTGCTCCGCGCCGTAGACCCGGCCGTTCAGCAGCTGCTCATCGCCGTTCATCCGACCAAGCTTTGCAGCCGCCACCGACAACGCGGGCTTGCCCAGCATCGCCTGGGCTTGCCCGCGTGGTCGGTCGCCGCGGCTTGCCCGGGTCAGGTGCGGAAGCGGGAGAGCCAGCCGCCGGCCTTCTGCGCGGCAGCCTGTTCCAGGCGGGTGGTGAAGCGGCCGTCGGGCAGTTTCCGCAGCCATCCGCGATCAACGAGTCTGACCAGTCTCCCGCGCAGCGGTTCCAGCTTGGCCCGCACGGTGACGTCGACTCCCAGCATCTCGCCGACCTGCCGGGCCATGACCGGTCCGGCGGCCTGCCGCACGGCGGCGAAAATGTGCTGGTAGTCCGGCGGGAGCATGGTCTCCTCCATGCCCGGCGTGCGGTGCGGGATCAGCATCACCGCCCGGCCACCCACCTGCCCCGGTGTCGGCGCGGCCTTGGCGCGCTCGTCAGCGAGTTGCTCGCTCACCCGCTCAAGGACCCGCTCGGCGACAGCGAGCTCGTCCCGCTCGGCCCGCACCTCCGCCAGCTGCTTGGCCAACTGTTCTTCGATTTCATCCAGTTCCGCGCACCGCGCGGTGATCCGTTCCAGCAGCTCGGGATCCATGCACCAGATCGTAGATGGCCGTGCGGCACCAACGAGCAGGAACCAGCGAACCGTCAGGCTCGGTCAGACGATCTACTGCCCTGTCTCAATTTCACCTTGCTCCCAAGATCACAACCGAACCACCATGATCACGTCAATTGCGTAACTGAGGAAATGAGGTCTTGTGAAGGACGCCGACAGAAGCCGCAGCCGGGCGGCGACAGCCATCCCCGTCGCGGCACTGGCCCTCTCCCTCCCCTTCATCGCTTCCCCCGCCGCGGGCGCGTCGCCCCAACAGCCCGGCAGCGCAGTGGCAAAGGCAGCACCCGCCGCCGGGAAGGGCCGCCCTGTCACGGATCCGCGCATCATCGCGCTCGAGAAGAAGCAGGAAGTGCTCGACAAGGTCGCCGGGCAGATCACTGAAGGGCTCTCCGAATCGGACCGGGCCAGGATTCCCGGCTTCACCGAGATCGAAGTCGACCCCGACCACAACAGCCTGCGCCTGCACTGGAAGGGCTCCCTGCCGCAGCGTGTGCAGCGCGTCCTTGCTCACCTGCCCAAGGGCGTGACTGCTTCGGTCCTTCCGGCGCGCTACTCCAAGGCCGATCTGCACGCGGCCCGCAACAAGCTCCTGCTCGGCGGGAAGCCCGTGAATCTGCGCGTGGCTGGCGTATCGACCCCCATCCGCATCAACAGCATCGGCGGGGCCGTGGGCGGAAGCGGCCTCGACATTACGTATGCCGATGCCCCCGGCCCCAACTTGGCCGCCGCGAGGGATCCCCTCGCACCGGCTGCCCGCAAGGACCGTTCGCGCGAAGTCAAAGCCCTCACCGACCGGCTGACAGGCATCAACACCACTGCGAGCTACAAGGCCCCGCCCGCAGAGGTCACAACTCCCACTGCCCCGGCCAGGCGTCCTGCCCCAGCAAGCCCCAACGTGGGGGTGACCAACAGGCAGCACGACGCCGCACCCTGGACCGGAGGTTCCGGGCTGAAGAATCCCACCGGCGGTATCTGCTCCAGTGGCTTCGGCGTCAAGAACTACAAGGGGGTGAACATGCTGACCACCGCCGCCCACTGCAACGGGAACGACGGCCTTTGGCGAACTTACCTGGGTGGTGACGCCGTCGGCTCAAGTGACGGCCTCGCGATCTCCATGACCGATGACGTCCAGGGAATCGACCTGCCGAAGCCACAGCTCAGCGGCGCCCTGTACGACGGGACAGCGATGCGGTCCGACTACTACGCGAAACCGGTCAACGGCTGGGGCCACAACAACGTCGGTGACTACGTGTGCGAGGACGGCGCCAACGGCGGTGTCCACTGCAACGTACAGATCTCCAAGACCGACGTCGGAGTCACGGGCGAGAACGGCGTGTACCGGCCGATCACTGATCTCGCCTACGCCACCTCACTGACATCGGACGGCATCGCAGGAGTCAACGGCGACAGCGGCGCCCCCGCGGTAGCTGTCAAGTCAAATGAAACGAATGTGCGGCTATGAACTGTGTTGCTGTGGTTCGCGTCGTCGGGCGGGGTCGTTGATCCACGCCTGTTGGGGAATCTTCGGCGGCACCGGCCGGCTGTTGAAGCGTTCGGGGTGCTGCTCGTAGGCGGTGATGAGGGTGGCCGCCCGTTGCTCGCGGACGAGTTCGGCGGTGCCGAAGTGGACACTGGCGGGGGTGTGGTAGCCGATCCCGGAATGCCGGTGGACGTGGTTGTAGTGCGAGATGAACGCCTCCATCCACTCCCGTGCGTGGGTGAGGGAATCGAAGCGTTCTGGGTAGTCGGGCTGGTATTTCGTGGTGCGGAACTGGCTCTCGCTGAACGGGTTGTCGTTGCTGACTCTGGGCCTGGAGTGGCTGCGGGTCACGCCGAGATCGAGGAGCATCTGGGAGACTTGCTTGCTGGTCATCGAGGTGCCGCGGTCGGCGTGCACGGTGTGCGGCACGATGCCGTTGCGGTCGATCGCCTCACGGATCAACTCCTCGGCACGGGCGGCGGATTCGGCCGCCTCGACGGTGTGGCCGACAACGTAGCGGGAGTAGATGTCCAGGATCACGTACCCGTGAAACCAGACGCCCTTCGCCGGACCCGCCAGATGCGTGATGTCCCAACTCCACACCTCGGATGGGCCGTCGGCCACGAGCTCGGGGACCGTGCGGGGCGGGTGGGTGGCCTGACGGCGGCGTTCACCGTCTTGCCCGGCCTCCTTCAGGATCCGGTACATGGTGCGCTCGGAACAGTGGTAGCGGCCCTCGTCCAGCTCACGTGCGTAGATCTGCGCGGGCGGCAGGTCCACGTATTCGGGCCGGTTCATCAACGCCAGCACGGCCTGCCGCTCGGCCGGTGTCAGGGCGTTGACCGGCGCGGGACGTGGGGCTCTGGGCCTGGCCGGGAGGGGGTTCAGCCGCCGGTGGTGGGTGGCTCGGGAACGGCCGGTCAGGCGGCACGCGGCCACGATGCCCACGTGCGGGGCCAGGCGATCGACGGCCTCGTGGAGAAGCGGCTCCAGGGCGTCCTTCAGTCCGCGCTCTTGGAGAGTGCTTCCAAGAGCGCGTGTGTTTTTCCCAGCACCTCCAGTGCGGCGTCCCGCTTCGCGACCTCCTTCTCCAGCCGCTCCACCTGCCGCCGAAGCTTGTCGTTCTCCGCCTCGGCGGGGTGCTTCTTCGGCCGTGCGGGGCTGGTGCGGTGGTCGGTCAGCCTCTCCAGCGCGCCGGCGTCCCTGGCCTGGCGCCACTCGATGATGTGGGAGTGGTACAGCCGCTCCCGGCGCAGGACCGCGCCTTTGTCCCCGGTGGGGGCCGCGTCGTATTCGGCGACGATGCGCAGCTTGTACTCGGGGGTGAAACGGCGGCGCTTCGGCTTTGGCGCGGGATCTTGCCCGGAGGGCTTGGTGCTGGTCATGCGGGAGGTGCTCCTGTCGTACCCGCCCACAATATCTGATCATTTCGGGGCGTCTCACCCGACGATGTCAGAGACGGCCGTCTTCGCCGGCGCGAACAACTTCACGACCGACGAGGCACGCGGAACACTCACTTCCTTCGATAGCACGGTCAACTGCCCGGCAGATGAATCGGTAAGCACCGTCACTGACGGCTGGCAGCGCACGCCGTGGTGCTTTAAAGGTCTCTACTACGTGCCGATCTACCAGACGCTCCAGGACATGAACTGGACCCTCGTCACCAGTTGACATCACGGCGGAGGCGGAGCACGCCCCCGCCTCCTTCTTCTCTTCGGTTCCGCCATGGCAGGCTTGGCGTCAGCCATCCGCCGGAAGACTACGGAGTATGCGACCGTGCCCTTGAAGAACCTCCGCCGTTTCCGCTGGATGATCTGGGCCGGTGCCGGGTTGGTCTGTCTAGCGGCAGCCGTGACCGTCTGGATGGCTCGGGACAACGTCCACACTGACGACGGGCCTATAGACAGCGACGTATTCGTAAGCAACCACGGGCGCACCCTCACCACCGTCACATCCTGGATGGACTGCGAGGACAAACCCGATCTCCAAGCTCACGAGTCCGCCCACGGCATCGCGCTGACAGAAAAGCGCAAATGGCATGGTCAGCGTCGGTCCAGTGATTCGTGCCACAACCCGCATGGCGGCCTGATCAGCACCTCCCTCGACAAGCCCGTGGGAGACAGGAAAATCACCGATGGTGTCACTGGCGAGGGCATCACTACCTTCGACGACACGCACTTCCCCTACCCCCGATATCTGCCGTCCGGCTTCGCGCCTGCGGATAAGGCCATCGGCCCCAATAACTCCCTAGGGCTGCCGAACCCGGTGAGTAGCAAAGCCACATGGACCTACACTTACCAGCGCAACCCGGGCAAGGGAGGGCAGGTCGGCGCCCTGAGTATCACGGCGGACGCTGGCGAGACCACACCCACACAGGGGACTCCGATGTCCTTCAGCGGTCATGCCGGCCGACTTCAGAAGACGTCAGACCCGTCGTGGACGGCAGTGTGGACCCAGAACGGATACACCATCACCGTCTGGACCGACGACCCGTCCATGACTGACGCCGAGTTCCTGCGAATTACGCAGAGCATGAGGAACTAACTTGACTCTGTCGGGGATCTAGTAGCCGCCGAGGTCAACTACCCAGGGTGCGCCAGGACTTCAGACGAGGGATCTCGCGTTGGTCGAGGTAGTTCTGGAAGGCAGTCGGCTGGCGGGGCGTGGGGGCTTCCTCGGCCGGTGCCAGTCCGCTGAGGCGCTCGATGTTGACGGCGATGGCCGTCAGGACGTGCTGGATGTGGGCCTTTGCCTGTCCTCGGTAGCGGCAGCGTCGCATGCCGTGTCCGTGGGCGAACTTGTTGACCGTGCCCTCCACTCCGGAGCGGACCGCGTAGCGGGCCTTCCACTCAGGCGTCTGCTGTTCGGCGCGGACGCGGAGTTGCAGGTCGCGGAGTTCGCGCGGGGGAAAGCCCACGGTGCGGGCGCTGTCGGCGGTGCTGGTGCACTGGGCGCGAGTCGGGCAGGGGCGGCACTGGCTCTTGGTGAACCGTGCCACGATCAAAGGGGCCGCGGTGGGCGAGGAGGTCGGGTAGGGGCCGTGCCAGCCCGCGCTGACCTGCCCCTGCGGGCAGGTGACCTGCTGACGATCGAAGTCGATATGGAAGTCGTCCCGGGCGAAGCCCTCGTCTCGGCGGTGCTGACGGGTGGGGTTGCTCTTCAGTGGCCCGGAGACGGTGACCTGGTGTTCACGGGCGGCTTGTTCCAGGTGGGGCAGGGAGGTGTAGCCGGCGTCGACCAGGTGCTCGGCGGGAAGCAGCCCGCGTCGGGCGAGGCGGGTGTGGATGCCGGGCAGGACCTGGCTGTCGTGGGTGGTGGCCGCGGTGGTGGCGACATCCGTGATCACGTTGGGGCCGTCAGGAGCGCAGGTTTCGGTCAGATGGGCGGCGAACCCCTTCCAGCTGATGATGTGTCCGTGCCGTGCGTAGCGGGCGGAGGAGTCGTAGGGCGAGACGATTGCCCTCGACGAGGGCGGCAGCCCGGGTCCGCCTTCCTTCTCCGCGGTGCGCCAGCGCAGGTGTCCTGCGGCATCCCGGTGGTAGTTCTGCACCATGATCTGGCGCAGGGCCTGGACACGGGGACCGGGCATGCGGTCCGCTCCGCGACGGTGGAGGTGTTCCAGGAGCCGGGCGGCGTCGTTTCCGGTGGCAAGGATTCTGGCCTTGGGCTTGGTGGGGTTCTTGCCCAGGCGGACCGGCCGACCGTAGCGGTGCCCCCAGTCCTCATCGACCAGCTCGTCGAGCAGGTGCGGGGACGTGCCGGCGACTTCTTCGAGTGCGGCGCGGACCGCTTCGGTGATCAGCTCCAGGCGAGTTAGATCACGCACCGCGGCCAGGACGTGGGTGGAGTCGGTGCGCTGTGTGGTGCGCTCGCGCACCAGCCCGGCCTCTTTCAGCCGGGCCAGCGCGAGGTCCAGGAGGCGGTCAGCACGGCCGTCCTCAGCGAGACGGTCGCGGAAGTCTGCCAGCACACTGTGGTGAAAGCCGGGATCGTCCAGCTCCATGGCCAGGGCGTACTTGAAGTCGATGCGGCAGCGGACCGCCTCGACGGCCTGCCGGTCCGACAGGCCGAGCAGGAACTGCAGCACACAGACGGTGGCCAGTTGAGCAGGCGAAAGCCCGGGACGTCCGTCCCTGGGGTACCAGTCCGTGAAGTCCTCGTCGCACCACAGCCCGTCGAGGCGGTCCCTCACCCATATCGCCGTCGTGCCGCCCGGGTTGCTCGCCCGCGCCACCTGCGCGGTCAGAGGCGGGACTCGCTCACCGGAACGGGGGCGCAGGGACAACCGTCTCTGACATCGTCGGGTGAGACGCCCCGAAATGATCAGATATTGTGGGCGGGTACGACAGGAGCACCTCCCGCATGACCAGCACCAAGCCCTCCGGGCAAGATCCCGCGCCAAAGCCGAAGCGCCGCCGTTTCACCCCCGAGTACAAGCTGCGCATCGTCGCCGAATACGACGCGGCCCCCACCGGGGACAAAGGCGCGGTCCTGCGCCGGGAGCGGCTGTACCACTCCCACATCATCGAGTGGCGCCAGGCCAGGGACGCCGGCGCGCTGGAGAGGCTGACCGACCACCGCACCAGCCCCGCACGGCCGAAGAAGCACCCTGCCGAGGCGGAGAACGACAAGCTTCGGCGGCAGGTGGAGCGGCTGGAGAAGGAGGTCGCGAAGCGGGACGCCGCACTGGAGGTGCTGGGAAAAACACACGCGCTCTTGGAAGCACTCTCCAAGAGCGCGGACTGAAGGACGCCCTGGAGCCGCTTCTCCACGAGGCCGTCGATCGCCTGGCCCCGCACGTGGGCATCGTGGCCGCGTGCCGCCTGACCGGCCGTTCCCGAGCCACCCACCACCGGCGGCTGAACCCCCTCCCGGCCAGGCCCAGAGCCCCACGTCCCGCGCCGGTCAACGCCCTGACACCGGCCGAGCGGCAGGCCGTGCTGGCGTTGATGAACCGGCCCGAATACGTGGACCTGCCGCCCGCGCAGATCTACGCACGTGAGCTGGACGAGGGCCGCTACCACTGTTCCGAGCGCACCATGTACCGGATCCTGAAGGAGGCCGGGCAAGACGGTGAACGCCGCCGTCAGGCCACCCACCCGCCCCGCACGGTCCCCGAGCTCGTGGCCGACGGCCCATCCGAG
This sequence comes from Streptomyces broussonetiae, assembly GCF_009796285.1. Taxonomy (NCBI): domain Bacteria; kingdom Bacillati; phylum Actinomycetota; class Actinomycetes; order Kitasatosporales; family Streptomycetaceae; genus Streptomyces; species Streptomyces broussonetiae. The sequence continues at coordinate 89,775 of NZ_CP047020.1, forward strand.
GTGTGGAGTTGGGACATCACGCATCTGGCGGGTCCGGCGAAGGGCGTCTGGTTTCACGGGTACGTGATCCTGGACATCTACTCCCGCTACGTTGTCGGCCACACCGTCGAGGCGGCCGAATCCGCCGCCCGTGCCGAGGAGTTGATCCGTGAGGCGATCGACCGCAACGGCATCGTGCCGCACACCGTGCACGCCGACCGCGGCACCTCGATGACCAGCAAGCAAGTCTCCCAGATGCTCCTCGATCTCGGCGTGACCCGCAGCCACTCCAGGCCCAGAGTCAGCAACGACAACCCGTTCAGCGAGAGCCAGTTCCGCACCACGAAATACCAGCCCGACTACCCAGAACGCTTCGATTCCCTCACCCACGCACGGGAGTGGATGGAGGCGTTCATCTCGCACTACAACCACGTCCACCGGCATTCCGGGATCGGCTACCACACCCCCGCCAGTGTCCACTTCGGCACCGCCGAACTCGTCCGCGAGCAACGGGCGGCCACCCTCATCACCGCCTACGAGCAGCACCCCGAACGCTTCAACAGCCGGCCGGTGCCGCCGAAGATTCCCCAACAGGCGTGGATCAACGACCCCGCCCGACGACGCGAACCACAGCAACACAGTTCATAGCCGCACATTCGTTTCATTTGACTTGACAGCTACCGCAACGGGCACCTCGACAGCTGCATCGGTCGGCGGAAATACCCGAGGATCCCCGACAGAGTCAATGCCGTGTCCGGTGGTGACCGCGTCGATCAGCGCCTGGAGCTCGGAGGGTGGGTCGGCGTCCGTCCAGGCTCGCCACCATCGGTTGAGGGTGATGGCGGGGGTGAGCCAGGAACGGATGGCTCGTAAGGCCTTGGGCCAGCAGGGCGGTTGGGACCGGTGGGGTTCGGCTGGGCCCCCTCTCTGGCCCCTCGTCGGGGCACGGGTCCGGCGCGGTGGCATCCAGGGGTCCGGGTGGGGCGAACCATTGGTCCCAGCAGAAGGAGAAGGCGCAGTTGACCAGGGTCTGGTGGCGGCGGATGGCGCGGTCGGAGCGGACTTGGAAGTCGGCCCAGCCGAGGTCGTCCTTGATCTGTTTGTAGCTCTGCTCGATCCACGGCCGCAGTCCGTAGAGGCGGACGATCTCGGCGAGGTCGGCGGGCGGGTGCGGGCTGGTGGTGGCGTGGGGTGCGTCGGGGTGGGGCAGGTTGGTGGCCAGGTACCAGGTGGCTTTCTCCGGCAGGCTGGCCGGGTCGGTGGTGGCCACGACCAGTCGGCAGGGTGAGTCGGGTCCGTAGCCGCCCAGGCGGGCGTCGGCGGCCCACCAGGTCTCGGTGTGCCCGTCGCCGAAGTGACGCTCAACGGGTGTCCAGTCGCCTGGGCGCTTGGCATTCGTCCAGGTCAGGGCATGTGCGGCTTCGATGGGGGTGTGCGGCTGGTCGGCCCGGGCCCAGGTGCCGCGGTGTGGCTTGAGGGCCACCACGTAGGCCAGGCCGGCCTCGCGCAGCGCGAGATACCAGTCGTCACTGACGGAGTAGGCACAGTCGGCGACCACCGCCCGGCAGCCGAAGCCCGCCTCCTTCCCCCGAACCGCGAGGGCAGCAGCCAGCTGCGGTTTCGTACGGAAAGCCGGATCCGAGCGGCCGCGGTCGAAGTGGTGGGCAGGGGTGTAGGGAGTCGCGTGCAGCGGGTAATACACGCGGCCGTCGGTCCACACCGTGGTCACCGTGACGATGCCGTTGTCCGTCTTGCCCAACCGGCCCAGCCACTGCCTGCCCACATGCGCGGTCGCCGTACCGTCCTTGCGGTCCCCGGAATCGTCGATCACGATGACCCCACCGTCATGCGGAGCCGTCGCCGGCTCCTCGCGCAGCAGTTCAAGCCGCCGGTCGTTGACCTGCTCGACCTCCCAAGGCGACTCGGACAGGAAGAACTGCAGCCCCTGCACCCCCGGCATCCCCGCACCCGCCACCGGCTCCGCCCCCGCCAGGCAGGTGAGCGTCTTGTTCCGCTCCCGCGGCGCCAACAGCCCGGTCAGGTACTCGCGAAACCCCCGCCGCTGGGCCAGCCTGAAGAAGAGGTCGTCGAACCGGGCCGCGTACTCCTCCAACGGCCCCGGCGCAGGCGGACACGGACGGCGAGCAGTCATCTTCAGCCCCCAGCAAGGCAGTTGACTCCTCCCACCGGCCTACGACCAACCCGACCTGACGTCAACCCACACCAGCACCGGATTCAACGAACTACCGGTAACCCTGGAGTGGACTCGCTTGCCATGGAAGGCAAGGCCGCACGCGGCTCGCGCAGCCAGCGACAGCCCATCCGTCCACCAGCAGGTCGCGTCCCGCGAGGTGGTGAACCTCCGGTGCCCGGCTCGCGATGATCTCTTCGTTTCCGCAGCCCGCGAAATGGCCCCGTGAGGCACCGGGAGTGCCACAGCCGGTCGAAGTAGCGGGCGTGACCTGCGAGTTCCGGTGCATCGATCGGCTACACCACCTGGCGGACGCCATCCACCGGCACCGCTACCCCGAGTGACTGAGACCCTCCGCAACCTCGATCGGCCTCATCCGCCAGGCCGGCTGGACGAACATCACCGCTGCCACCGACCACTACCGGTCATGAGGCGACCACGCACTCCAACTCCTCGATCTTGAAACGGTTGTGTCCCTTGTCGTGGTGTAGCCGATCAATCGGCGGTTGTGTTGGTGGTGTTGGGTAGCTCGGGGGCGCTTTCGGGGAGCTCGGCGGGGTAGATCTGGTCCATGCTGCCCTCGGGGAGATAGCGGCGGGGGAAGGCGATCCACTCGTCGTGCATCTCGAAGAGCACGGCGGTGACCAGCCGCAGCAGCGCGTCGTCGTTGGGGAAGACCTGGACGACATCGATGCGACGCTTGATCTCTCGGTTGACCCGCTCCAGCGGGTTCGTGGACTGGATCTTCTTCCAATGTCGTTCGGGGAAGGCTGCGAATGCCGTCAGGTCGTCCTTGGCTTCCAGGAGCATCTGTTTGACCTGCGGGAACTGCGCGCCGAGCATGTCGGCGACCGTGTCGAGCTGGCGGCGAACGGCGGCCTGGTCGGGCTGGGCGAAGATGGTGCGGATGGTGGCGGCGACCATCTCGGCGGCGTCCTTGGGGATCACGCCGAAGACGTTGCGCAGGAAGTGCACCCTGCACCGCTGGTAGGCCGCACCGATGATCACCTTGCGGATCGCCTTGACCAGGCCCGAGTGGTGGTCGCCGAGCACGAGCCGGACCCCGTTCAGGCCGCGTTCGCGCAAGGAGCGAAGGAACTGGGTCCAGAACACCTCGGTCTCGCTGTCGCCGACCATCACTCCCAGCACCTCGCGGCCGCCGTCCTCGGTGATACCGGTGGCGATCACCACGGCCCGGGAGACGATCTGGTGGGCGACCCTGGCCTTGCAGTACGTCGCATCCAGATACATGTAGGGGAAGCGGACATGGTCCAGCGACCGGGTGCGGAACGCGGTCAGCTGGGTGTCCAGGTCGGCACAGATCCGCGAGACCTCGCTCTTGGAGATCCCGCTGTCCGCACCGAGGGCCTTGACCAGCTCGTCGACCGAGCGGGTGGACACCCCGTGGACGTACGCCTCCATCACGACGGCGAACAGGGCCTGGTCGATGCGCCGGCGGCGCTCCAGCAGGCTGGGGAAGAAGCTGCCCGAGCGCAGCTTGGGTATGCCCAGGTCCAGGTCGCCGGCCTGCGTGGTCAGTGTCTTGTCCCGGTGCCCGTTGCGCAGCGCGGTGCGGGTGTCGGTGTGTTCGTTCCACTCCGCGCCGATCCTCGCGCTCGCCTCGGCCTCGATCAATTCCTGGAGCATCCGCTCGGCCACCGAACGGACGAGTTCGAGCCCGTCCGCCGAACGTAGTGACTCCAGCAGGCGGAGTAGGTCAGACTGAGACAGGGCCACCGTGCACCTCCCGGGTTGAACTGGCCGTTCACCAAGGAGAGTTGCAGGTGGCCCGCCTGCTGGGCAGGGAGCGGAATCCCCATCACCACACGCCCCGGGGCGTACGCCCTAGCCTTGATCGGCTACACCACAAAGTGGGACGCCATCCTTGAAACTTGAGAACGCATCAGCCCTGACCCGAGACCGGCGATGGGCCTCAAGCGGCGACGTGGTCGGTCAGCCAGCTGAGCAGTGGTCTGAGTTCCTCGTATATGGCCAGCACGCGGTCGACGACCTCCGGCGTCTGCAGCCATTCGTCACAGCCGAGGTATCGCACGGCGAGCAGCGATCGGTGACGCAGCAACGCTGCTCGAGGATGGTCGGTGGGGTACTCCCGGGGCGCACGCTTCAGAAGGTCCCCGGTGATCTCGAACCCCTTGCCACGTAGGTCCGCCACCACATTGCCCAATACGGAACCGCTTGCCTCAGCGGCGACAGCCGCCCTGAACCTGCTGATCTGATCTGAGTCGGCGTACCACCATGCACCCTGCACTTGCAGGCCGTCCAGATTGAAGCGCAGCCCGATCTCGACGTTCCGGGCGATGCGTGCCATAGCAGACTGGTTCTGCCACCACCATGGTGTCTTCCCGTACCGCCAGACAGAATGGTCCTCGAAAGCGGGATCCGCCCATGCCAAGTCATGGAGCAGCGAGACCATCGGTTGCCGCACGAGACGTTCGCGATCCTTGCGGACCTCGCGCATCACCTCTTGTGACGGCTCACCTTCAAGACGCAACAACACGTCGAACGCTGACTCGTTCCAACCGGCGAACGTTCTTGGCATATCTGTCAACTCTAGCCCTATGATCTTTCCATGTCGCCAAGTCTCCATGGGGTGGGCACCAGGATTCGTGGCGCACGCAGGATGCGATGCTACGCAACCGGGGTGGTTCAACATGTAGTCCTGCAACGGACACGGGCGGCGCGCAGTCATCGCCGACCTCCAGCACTCGACGGAATCCCGTTCCTCCCCGCACGCCCGCCGCATACGCCCGTCAAGCACAACTACCGCCGAGTTTAACGAACTACCTGTAACGGTAGTTCGTTAAATCCGGCGGTGGTGTGGATTGACGTCAGGTCGGGTTGGTCGTAGGCCGGTGGGAGGAGTCAACTGCCTTGCTGGGGGGCTGAAGATGACTGCTCGCCGTCCGTGTCCGCCTGCGCCGGGGCCGTTGGAGGACTACGCGGCCCGGTTCGACGACCTCTTCTTCAGTCTCGCCCAGCGGCGGGGGTTTCGCGAGTACCTGACCGGGCTGCTGGTGCCGCGGGAGCGGAACAAGACGATCACCTGTCTGGCCGGGGCGGAGCCGGTGGCGGGTGCGGGGATGCCGGGGGTGCAGCGGCTGCAGTTCTTCCTGTCCGAGTCGCCCTGGGAGGTCGAGCAGGTCAACGACCGGCGGCTCGAGCTGCTGCGTGAGGAGCCGGCGACTGCTCCGCACGGTGGTGGGGTCATCGTGATCGACGATTCCGGGGACCGCAAGGACGGCATGGCCACCGCGCACGTGGGCAGGCAGTGGCTGGGCCGGTTGGGCAAGACGGACAACGGCATCGTCACGGTGACCACGGTGTGGACCGACGGCCGCGTGTATTACCCGCTGCACGCGACTCCCTACACCCCTGCCCACCACTTCGACCGCGGCCGCTCGGATCCGTCCTTCCGCACCAAGCCGCAGCTGGCTGCTGCCCTCGCGGCCCGCGGGAAGGAGGCGGGCTTCGGCTGCCGGGCGGTGGTCGCCGACTGCGCCTACTCCGTCAGTGACGACTGGTACCTCGCGCTGCGCGAGGCCGGCCTGCCCTACGTAGTAGCCCTCAAGCCGCGCAACGGTGTCTGGGCCCCGGCCCACGAGCCGCACACTCCCATCGAAGCCGCACACGCCCTGACCTGGAAGGATGCCAGGCGTCCCGGCGACTGGACAGTTGTGGAGCGTCACTTCCGCGACGGGCACACCGAGACCTGGTGGGCCGCCGACGCCCGCCTGGGCGGCTACGGACCCGACTCACCCTGCCGACTGGTCGTGGCCACCACCGACCCGGCCAGCCTGCCGGAGAAAGCCACCTGGTACCTGGCCACCAACCTGCCCCACCCCGACGCACCCCACGCCACCACCAGCCCGCACCCGCCGGCCGACCTCGCCGAGATCATCCGCCTCTACGGACTGCGGCCCTGGATCGAGCAGAGCTACAAACAGATCAAGGACGAACTCGGCTGGGCCGACTTCCAAGTCCGCTCCGACCGCGCTATCCGCCGCCACCAGACCCTGGTCAACTGCGCCTTCTCCTTCTGCTGGGACCAATGGTTCGCCCCACCGGGACCCCTGGACGCCACCGCGCCCGACCCGTGCCCCGACGAGGGCCCAGAGAGGGGGCCCAGCCATACCCCTCCAGCCCCAACCGCCCTGCTGGCCAAGGGCCTTACGGGCCATCCGCTCCTGGCTCACCCCCGCCATCACCCTCACCCGATGGTGGCGAGCCTGGACGGACACCGACCCACCCTGCGAACTCCAGGCGCTGATCGACGCGGTCACCACAGGACACGGCATTGACCTCTACCTCCGGATTTAACGAACTACCGGTAATGCACTTGTCCCGGGTTGATGTCGGCACGCGGCACTACATGCGCGATGGTGGTGTCTCGGGCGCCGGGCATGACGGTCGTCACCATGCCCATCGAGGCCTTGATCATCCCCTCGGCGATGACCTTCAGGTCCGGCGGCATCCCCACACGCATCTCCCCTGCGGAATGTGACGTCCACGGTCACTCAAGGATTCCGTTCTACCGCATCGTGATCACCAAGGCCCAGCTCGTTCTGCGCCACGCCCTGCTCGTGGGCGGCGGAGGCCGGTTCCTCCATGTGGCAAAGCCCACAGACGCTCGCTCGATTGCGTGATCTTGCAACTGACGTGGAGCCCAATGCGTCCCACCCGTCATCGGCACCGGATGGACGACTGGACGGACTGGGCACATGCAAGACCACCAAGCCGGCGTGACGGACAGCGGCCAGGGATGGCGGCAAGGTCAGCCCGCACGCCCCTCCTGGGGGGTGTCGTCGCCCGCCACGGAGTACCGCGCTTCTCAGACGGAGATAGCACCCAGGCGCTCCGGCCGCCGAGGGTGTCTGGTGGGCCTGGCCCTCGGAGCCGTACTCGTCGCCGCCTTCCTCGGCGCCGTCTGGTGGCTGACCCGGCCGCCCGCACTGCCCACTATCCCCACTCAGTATCTGGCGACCGTTCAGTCGGCCACCAAGACCTGCCCGGAGCTGAGCGTTCCGATGCTGGCCGCGCAACTCGACGCGGAGAGCCACTGGAACCCTCAGGCGGACTCTGGCAAAGCCCAGGGCATCGCGCAGTTCTCCCCGTCGACCTGGGCGGAGTGGGGCAAGGACTACACCGGCGACGGCAAGGCCGACGTGTGGAACCCAGCCGACGCCATCCCGGCCCAGGCCGCCTACATGTGCCATCTGCTCAAGGAGGTCAAGGGCATCCCCGGCGACCCCACCCAGCTCGCGCTCGCCGCCTACAACGCGGGTTCCCGCCCGGTCCTCAAGGCCCAGGGCATCCCACAGATCCCCGAGACGCAGAACTACGTCAACCGGATCGAGGCGCTGATCCCGAAGTACACCCAGACCTACGCCAAGCAGATCAGCGCGTCGCCCAGCCCTCCGCGCAACTGACGACCACACAGTTACTAGCGCCAAGCGAAACATCGGCAGGTGCCGTCGCCGCCGGCGTCCTGGGGCAGTCGTCGATTTGCCCGGTGCGGGGGAGTCAAAGCCAGGGGGGAGTGGGCGAACCGTCCGGATCCAGTCCGTACAGCCACCTCTTCTCTATGTCGAGGGCAAGTTGGCTGGCGTCGGCGCCCTCCCGGTCCCCGGCCATGGCCTGGATCCGCGCATGGTGAGCCAGGTAGACCCAGAGGCCAGCGTCGGCTGCCTCTCGGTAGAGGGTCTCGGCGCCCGCCAGGTCCCCGACCCTCTCCCGCATCAGCGCCAGGCTGGCCAGGGCAGTGACGTCACCGCCGTCGGCGGCCTGCCGGTAGAGGGTTTCGGCGCTCGCCAGATCCCCGGCCCTCTCCCGCGTCAGCGCCAAGTCGGCCAAGGCACCGGCGTCGCCAGCGTCGGCGGCCTGACGGGCCAGGATTTCGGCACTCTCCCGGTCCCCAGCCCGCTCCCGCATCCGCACCAGATAGGCCAGGCCGCTGGGAAGGCCGATGTCGGCGGCCTGCCGGTAGAGGGTTTCGGCGCCCTCCCCGTCCCCAGCCTGGTCCCGCATCCACGCCAGGTTCAACAGCGAATCCGGATGGCCGCCGTCGGCAGCCTCCCGGTAGAGGGTTTCGGCGCCCTCCCTGTCCCCGGCCTGGTCCCGCATCCACGCCAGGTTGAACAGGGCTTCTGGGTGGCTGGCATCGGCGGCTTTACGCCAGAGGTGATAGGCCCATTGCAGGCGGTGCCTGTCGCCGGCTGCGGTGGCGAGATTGCCGAGGTCGTCGGGTTGAGTGAGATGGGTATGGGCGGCGTGCCAGAAGGAGGCGGGCGGACAGAGTCTGCGGCGCGTGGTGCGGCCGTGCTGTTCGAGGTAGTCGGCGAGGCGGAAGACCGGTCCTGTCACCGGGACGTATGTCGCTGCCGGTGCCGGAGTGCCCGGGGGGGGCGGCGCGAGGAGCGCGTGTTGGTGCGGCGCAGGGGCGCTTGTTTGCCGTGGACGGGGTGGGCGAGGTCGGCGAAGGCGGCTTCGGCCCAGTCTTCGGTGAGCTGGTCGTAGTCATGGTCGCTGAGGTAGTCGGCGGCGGCGTCGGTGAGGAAGGATTGTGGGAGGTGGAGTCCGACGCCGAGGCGGCGGGCGTCCATCGCAGCTTCCAGCAGGGCTTTGGTGGGCGGGGTGCCGTGTTCGTAGCGGCGCAGGAGTTCGGGGGCGCCGGCGAGGTCCTGGGCAAGGCGTCCGTGTGCGTGGGCGCGGGTGAGGGCGTCCGCCATGAACCGGTCGCCGCCTTGGGCGAGCGCGGTGGCGGCGTGCAGCGCTTCGCGGTCGAAGGTGTCGGGGACGGTGAGGGTGCGTCCGGTCAGAATTTCGCGAACCCTGCTGTGCGGGTCGGGGTCGCCGGGCAGGGGCAGGGCGGTGTACGTGTCGGCGTACTCGGGCCACAGGGTGCCCAGGACCAGGACCGGACCGCGGTCTGGGTGGGTGAGGAGGGTGTGGAGGGCAGCCGCGATGCGCTCGCCGGCCTGGGGGTGACCGAGGTAGTGCTGGGCCTCGTTCAGCCACACCACCGTGCGGGGCGCCACGCGGTCGAGGTCGGCGAGCGCGGCCTCGGCCCGGGTCGGATCGTGCGGATGCCACAGCCGCCACCCCTCGGCGGCAAGCGGGTGGACGGCCTCCCAGCACGCCCGCGTCTTGCCGGTCGAGGACGCCCCGACAAGGACCAGCATCCGGCTGCAACCTCGCGCAGCCTCGCAAACTGCCCCAGCCAGGACTTGGTCGTGGGCGCGCCGCACATAGCCGGGCAGTGCCTGCTGGGACCGGCCACCGGAGCCAGCAGCGACGGCGGCAGTTCCGGCGGGATGGACTTCCAAGTCGTGAGGATCCCACTGCCCGATCGGCTTGCCCGGCCCCTCTTCCCTCGCGGGCGCACGATCAGCCTCATCGGCCGCAGTCCGCCGAAGCTGGAGCAACTCCTCATCGGGCAGGCCCAGTTTGCGGGCCAGCGTCGCGACCGTCGCGGCAGACGGAACAGGCCCACCGGGATGGAAAGCCGCTTGAACAGTGGTGCGGCCCAGTCCCGTTCGGCGGGCGAGCACGGTCTTGGTCAGCCCCTCGTGGGCCAGAGAGTCTTCCAGGCGCTTGCGCAGCTCGGTGAGCGCCGCCTCGCGCTCATCGTGTTTCCCAGCCACCTGGACCCCCGTCCCATGTGTTCAACGCTGTTCATCTTCGTCCGGCCGGACCACGATGAACACCGTTTCCGGGACCTTCGGTCACGTCAACATCCCACTCTCTCTTGGGAGATCGCCGTGAACCGCATCGCCGTCATCCTGCTCGCCGCCGCCCTAGTCGTCGTGCTCGCGCTCCTGGCCGCCGCAGCGGCAGGCACACTCGCCCGCCTCGACGGCGCCACGTACCCCGCCGCCCTCACGCGCGCCGCCACCACCTTCGCCGCCGTCCTCACCCTCGCAGCCGCCGTCACCGGAGCACTCGCCCAGTTCCTCCCCTGAACCTGCCCGCGCCACCGCACCATTCTGTAGACGCCCCCACCCCCCACTCACACGCCATGGCAGCGACCAGTTCCCCTGCCCTGACACCGCCCACGGCCAGGCGTGTGTGCCCGGCTCGGAAGGAGCTGGGCACACACCCTGGCTTGGTCGGGTCTGTACGGTCTTCGGTGTAACTCCCGATCATGGAAGTAGCACCTGATGAGCGACGTGACTGTCTCTGTTGAGGCGGTTGAAGAGGTCCGGCCGGCCGAGTCGCCGGCGGACCTGCTGGATGACCAGTTGATCGGGCAGCTGGTCGACCGGGCCCGCGCGAGCGGCCTGCAGCTGACCGGCGACGGCGGGCTGCTGCAGCAATTGACCAAGCGCGTGCTGGAGTCCGCCCTGGAAGGCGAGATCACCGACCACCTCGGCTACGAGAAGCACGACCCGGCCGGTGCCGGCAGCGGCAACAGCCGCAACGGGGCCCGGTCCAAGACCGTTCTGACCGACGTGGGGCCGGTGGAGATCACGGTGCCGCGTGACCGCGACGGCAGCTTCGAGCCGCAGATCGTCAAGAAGCGGCAGAGGCGGCTGACCGGCGTCGACGAGATGGTCCTGTCGCTGTCCGCGCGTGGTCTGACGCACGGTGACATCTCCGCCCACCTGGCCGAGGTCTATGGCGCGAGCGTGTCCAAGCAGACCATCTCGACCATCACCGACAAGGTCATGGACGGGATGGCCGAATGGCAGAACCGGCCGCTGGACCCGGTCTATCCAGTGATCTTCATCGACTGCGTGCACGTCAAGGTGCGAGATGGGCAGGTGGCGAACCGGCCCATCTACGTCGCACTCGCCGTCACGGTGGACGGCACGCGCGACATTCTCGGCCTGTGGGCCGGCGACGGCGGCGAAGGCGCCAAATACTGGCTCCAGGTCCTGACCGAGATCAAGAACCGCGGTGTCGAGGATGTGTGCATGGTCGTCTGTGACGGGCTCAAGGGCCTGCCCGACTCGATCTCGGCGGTCTGGCCCCAGGCGGTGACCCAGACCTGTGTCGTCCACCTGATCCGGGCGTCGTTCCGCTACGCGGGCCGCCAGGACTGGGACAAGATCTCCCGCGCGCTCAAGCCGGTCTACACGGCTCCCACTGCGAGCGCGGCGGAGGACCGGTTCCTGGAGTTCCAGGAGGAGTGGGGCGCCAAGTACCCGGCGATCGTGCGCCTTTGGGAGAACGCCTGGGCAGAGTTCGTGCCCTTCCTGCAGTTCGACACCGAGATCCGCCGTGTCGTCTGCACCACCAACGCTATCGAGTCGGTCAACGCTCGCATACGAAAAGCCGTCCGGGCCCGCGGGCACTTCCCGAACGAGGCCGCAGCCCTCAAATGCGTCTACATGGCCATCATGAGCCTCGACCCCACCGGCCAGGGACGCAAACGCTGGACCATGCGTTGGAAGCCCGCCCTGCAGGCATTCGACATCGCCTTCGACGGCCGACTCTCCGTCGGCCGCCGATAACTCACATCACCCGAGTTACACCGTTGGCTGGACAGACCCGCTTGGTCGGCACCTGGGCGTTCGGGAGTCAGCGTGTGGCGAGGTCCCTGGGCAGATGGTCGGTTTTGACGAAGGTATTAAGGGCTGGCCCCCAGGGCATGGCGCGGGCGAAGCCTTCGGCGAGTTCGGTGCTGGGCCGTACGGGCTGGGGTAGGTGGCGGTCGCGGGTGAAGCCGAGCATGCGGGCGATGGCTCGCCACAGCCGGGCGTCGGGGCTGATGCCGACGGCGGCGTGGTGGGCGGCGAGGAGGTGGGCGGCGAGGGGGTCGTCGGCGCCGGCCGCGAACCGCCACCAGTACAGGGCGCTCTCCCAGCGGTCCAGGGTGTAGAGCAGGCAGGCGAAGGTGCGGGCTCCGCGAGGGTCGTAGTCGGCGGCGAAGTCGGCGAGGGAGTCGATGTCGTTGGAGCGCAGTACCGTCTCGCACAGTCGGCGGACGTGTTCGACTACCGCGGTGGGAGTGGTGGCCGGGTCTTGGACGAGGATCGGTGTCGGGCGGCGGCGCAGGCCTCTGCGGGTGCGCGGCTTGGGTGTGGTGGGCCGGGTGGGTACGGCCGGGGCTGAAGCCGGCGGTGCGGGATGGCACGGGGCGGCGGGCGCGATGGTGGCGCGGGTGACCCGGGGCGGCCGCGCGGCATCCTGGGAGACGCGGACCGCCAGGCGGTGCATGAAGTCGTCGGTGTCGTGGTCGTCGTACTGGCGGTGCAGGGCTTGCGCTTCGGCGCGCAGCAGTTCATCCAGCATCAGGACTTCCCTTCCCCGATTCCGGGAGACCGATGAGGTGGGCGAGTTTCTTTCTTCCCAGGTGGACGTTGGTCTTGGCGGCGCTGACGGTGATCTCCAGGCGGGTGGCGATCGCCGCGAAGTCGAGTTCGGCGAAGTAGCGCAGGACGACGCACTTGGCCTGGAGCGGCGCGCGCTTTTCCAGCTCGGCAAGCGCCCGGTCCAGGCCGTCGTGGCCGCGCAGTGCCAGCAGGTCGTCCGCGGTGGGCACGTCCGCCTCGGTCAGTTGGCCGTAGCTGACCTCTCGGTCGGCGGTGCGGGCACGGCGCCGGTAGAAGTCGGCGATCTGGTCGTCGAGGATCTTATGGGCGAGCGCGATCGGCTTGGGATGCGCCAGGATCCGGGGCCACTTGCGGATCATCACAACGGCGGCCTCCATGACGACCTCCTCCGCATCGTAGGGGTTGCGGGTGCGGGACCCGGCGACCCGAAGGAATTCGCTCATGTGGCGAGTGAAGAACGCCTCGAAGTCGGTTGGGAGTTCGGCGGGTTCGATCACGCCGAAATCCTGCGCGTCAGGACTGGTCACTGCTCCTCCACGGCGGGCGGCGGAACAGCAATCCCGGCGTCAGGACGCGGTCCGGCGGGCAGGGCGGGGGGTGGTGCGAAAACGTGTGCGCACATGTGCTGCTCATCGCGAGCCTGCGAGGCGGTGCGGACGACGCGTCGGACGATGGCGTCGAAGGCGACTGCGGTCATCCGGCAGGCGCCGGCCACTGCCAGCGCGTGCCAGGCCCAGTGAAGCCCCACGGACCCTCCTTCTTCTTCAACTCAGCCCGAGCAGCGAGTTGTTGCTGCGCGGGGAGGGCCGTGCGGCCCTCACCCCCTTCACCGTTGCGGGACCCTCCGCGAGTTAACTCTGCGGCACGTGTTCTTGACGGAGCGCAACCGTCCACTTGTGACCCAGCGTGCGACCTGCACGTACCTAGCGTGCTGTGAGCGACATCACGTTTGTCGCTCAATTGTTCGCCAGGGCTCGCCACCCCTAGCCACCCCGCACCAGCGCCAGCACCAGGCCACCCTGAGCCGCACGCCAGCGCACGCCCCGCCTTCGCCTCGAGGCAGCTCCGGCGCCGCCCGGACGGTCCGTCACCACGAACCACTGATCGACGGGGTCCCTCTCCCGGGCCAGACCGACCGCGAACTCGGGCGCACCGACGCCTCCCGCGATGGGATGCAGCGCGTCGCCGACGGCGGCGGCCGCCTCGCCCCCGACGCCCGCCGCGGCCTGACCCACCTCGCCCGCATGAGCAGCGACTTCCCCGCCACGCTCGAAGCCGCCCGCACCCTCGGCGCCGAAGGGCGCCAGCACCGCGTCCTCGGCGACATCTGGTGGCCCCAGGGCGACCTTCACCGCGCGGCCGCCGCCTACGAAGCCGCCCGCACCCAGGCCGAACAGGAAGCAGTCGCCGGCGAGCGGGCCATCGCCCGTGCCCGTTCGTCTTGGCGTCGACGATGACCGCCACCGCCCGGCGCCGCGCACGACAGTTGGCCTGCCGGTCCCTGAAGGGCAACGCAGTCCAGGGCCTGGGCCGTGAGCACCTTCGTGGCATCGGGTCTCGCGCCTTGTGCCGCGGCAGTTCCGATCACGGCGTCCGACCAGGCGACTACGGCACGGCCAAGGAGGTCAGTCGGGTTGGTTGTCGGAGGTGTAGGTGAGGGGGTAGGTGGTGGTGTACTCCTCCACCGGCACGTTCATTTGCGCGGCGTACTCGGCCTGGGCCTGCCGGTCAGTATCCGTGATCTCCGGGTGCACGCTGGGCGCCTGGGGAGCGCGCCAGAGCTGGACGAGGTGGCGTTCGCCGTGGTCGCCGATGCCCGGTTCGGGGTCGTCGGCGTGGCAGTACAGGCGCATCCGTACCCACTCCTCGCCCTCATCGGAGGGCGGCATCTCGAGCGGGGGTTCGTCTTCTGGCCAGGCATCCCAGAACTCGCTCCTGATGACGGCGAGGCACAGTTCGGGGTAGTCGGCGCGCAGGCTGATCTCTTCCGACGGCTCCCAGTCGTTGCCGCGCTCGAGTGCCGGCGGGCCGTCGTGGACCTGGATGATCATCTGCACGGGACCGGTGTCGGTGGTGGGCATCACGATGGCGTTGCTGTCGGTGGCCAGGCCGCACCGCCAGCCGAACGGCATCTCCTTCGGCCAGTCGTAGTCGTCGTCGAATCCGATGAGGTAGCCGTTCTCTCCCACATCGATGGTGAACGTCGCTTCACGGACCAGCATGAGACAAGCCTCCTTCAGCGGAGAAGGGTGCTCTCTTGCCCCGGTAGAAGCGGGACAAGGGGGCACCCTGACTGGCGGGGAGTCTAGCGGCGCTCAGACGATCACGTAGAACGGGTCGCCGTCCATGACGTGCATCTTGCCGCGCCAGGCGGTGATACGGCCGCCCTGGCTCCGGTTCTCCTGGATGTGCACCCAGGTGATTTCCCGCTGGTTGGCGGGCAGGTGGGTGCCGCCTTCCTTGGTCGAGGCGAACGGGTACTCGTCGCACGAGGTGCGGCCGGCGCGCTGCATGTCCGGCGGAGCCTTGGTCGGGCATACCGCCTTGCGGTTGTTGTCCTCCTGCGTCGGGTTGATCATCCAGTGCAGCGGCTTGCCACCGTAGGGGTCACCGTAGTGGCCGCCGCTGGAACGCAGCCTGCGGATCCCGTCGTCGATGTAGGGGATGCCGACCATGCTGACCGCGGTGGGCACTTCCGGAATGGCGCACCCGGACCGGCTGGCCCGCTTGCTGCCGTAGTAGTTGTCGCACCGGTAGACGACCGAGTCGTAGGAGACGCTGCCAGGGGTGTAGCCGGGCTTGGTGAAGGTGTACGTGTAGTGCGTTTTCGCCTTGGCGTTGACATGGCCCTTGGGGATCGCCCCGGTCTTGTAGTCGACGCTGCCGCTCGCCGCACCGCTGCTGAGGATGTGACCCTGCGGGAAATGCACCGCGGCCTTCGTCCCGCCACCGGACGCAGCACCGATGTCGACAGCCACTCCCGAGCCCGCGCGGGTGGTCCGCGCCTTTGAGACGGTGAACTGCTCCGACCAGTTCGCGGAGTTCACCTTGAGGGTCATTTGGTGCTTGACGTCGAAGTCAACGGTGCCTTCGATTTCGGGCTTCCCGTCGATGACCTTGATGACGTCGACGTGGATGGAAACCCACTCGCACTCGCTGTACCGGTTGATGGTGATCTTGTTGATTGTGCAGGTGGCGTTGGACGCCGGACCGGCAGCGAGTCCGTTCACCTGAGACCGGGCTGATCCGATGGTGCCCCGCAGCTGCCCGGTACCGGACTGGTCTGCCAGGGCCGACGGAGCGGCTGTTCCCAGCAGACCCAGCGCCACGGCCCCCGTGGCGAGCGCAGCTCTGATTTTCAACGTGTACCCCCTGTGTTGAAGCATCCGACAGGGGCCCAGCGGTCAACTCTGCGCTACCCCTGTCGCGTTGGCGGCATACAAGCACGCCGGCCCCACAGAGCGCATGCCGTTTTGACCGGTATCAGACAAAGATGAGCCGTGAACGACAGGGCAGAAGACGATGTGACCAGCAGACAACCGTGGCCACCGAACAACCCCAGCCACAACCAGCCCGCCACAGTCGGCCCGGAAACGCTGGTCAGATCGTCGGCCCCT
Organism: Streptomyces broussonetiae; assembly: GCF_009796285.1. Classification (NCBI taxonomy): domain Bacteria; kingdom Bacillati; phylum Actinomycetota; class Actinomycetes; order Kitasatosporales; family Streptomycetaceae; genus Streptomyces; species Streptomyces broussonetiae. The sequence goes on from NZ_CP047020.1 coordinate 105,857, forward strand.
GGCTTTCCCGCCCGAGCCCGCCTGGCAACGCGGCAACGGAGATCCGGCGGATTCCCACCGGCCTTCTGCGTGCCGTAAGGACGTCTACGAGCCCACCAAGTAGGCCTTCTCCCCCACCATCAGCGGGGCATCTGCCGGTCCCTTGATGTACGGGCCGCGCCAGATCACCCGATGCTCCTGACGGCTGGGATACCACTGCCTCACCTTGTGCATCCGCACCGGCCACCGGTGGTGATACACCCGCTTGGCCTCCCCCGCCGCATCCGACGGCCGGGGCGAGGGCGCAGCAAGCCGGACAACCCGCACATCCGGGTCCTGCGGCCCAGAGCCGTCGCCACCGGTCGCGGCCGCGCGCGCAGAACCGGCCTGAGACGGGCCGACGGCTGTCACGCCCTGAGCGATCAGGCGCCAGAAGGCGAACATGTAGCGGCCCACGAAGTCGTCGTACGGGTCCTCCACATGGCCGCCGCCCCACTCCCCGATCTCAGCGACCGGCTCGGAACGCCACTGTGATGCCTGAGTAAGGGCCCTCTGCATCTGGCGGTGGCGCTCGGACAGATCCGCGAGCATCTCACTGCTCTCCTCTGCCAGGCACGCATCACCCCGCATCCCGTACATGCCGTCCGGCATCAGCGGTGGCAGCGGGTTTCCGGACGCGCACGCCTGGGCGACCGCCTGTTGCCACCCGGGCGGCTGGACCGGCCCATCGCGGTCGATGAACGTCGTCACCCGCACGCCGGGGTACTGGGCGGTGGGCAGGATCTGGTGCTGGGTGACGAACTGCCAGCCGAAGGCCCTGGTGTCCGACAGGGAGCCGGTGCGGTTGACGACCACGACGGGCTCGGGCAGCACCAGCAGCCCGGTGGGCACGAGGATGTCCTGGTCGCGGTCCAGGGTGCTGACGTCGGCCGGCTCGAGAGTGGCGGCCGCGGCCATGACCGCGGCGTGCGCGGCCGGGGAAATGACGAGGACCTCCGCCTGCCGCAGCAACTTCCCGATCTGTTGTGTCTGCCACGATGCAGCCTCCGCGGCCGCCCGGGGCCACGGAGGCCGGTACCCCTGCTTGCCCAGCGTCATCGATAACGCCGCGTCCCACTCGATGCCTTCGGGCTTGTCCGCCAGGTCCGCGAGATCGCTGTTGAGCAGCACGGTGTACAGCTCGGTGACGACGTTGTCCATGTTGGAGGCGAGCGTCATCTGCACCCACGGGTTACCGGCCAGATGCCGCTGGGTCTGCTCCCGCAGCCGATGCGCCGCCCGTGCCGCGCCAACCGCCGTCCACTGCCCGGCCTTGTCCCGGCTGCGCTCCCGCTTGCCCCGGCTTGCCTTTCCCACCCGCAGCCTCCCCCACGACGGCCATTTGCCGAAGCCGTACCCGACCGCGACGGCGGCGACACGGCGTGAATCAGCCGACAGCCAGCGGTACGAGCCATGGCTCCGTCCAGTACTGAGAAGTCGGGCCTCACGATCGGGCAGCGGAGGTCAGGGCTATGTCTGAGCCATGTCGACGAAGCGGGAGTAGTGGCCCTGGAAGGCGACCGTGATAGTCGCGGCGGGCCCGTGGCGATGCTTGGCGACGATGAAATACCCAGCGGGTCCAGGAGCGGTAGCGGCGGACCTGGTGCTCATCGAGTCCCGCCGGCCCTTTCTCGGCCTGGAAGGTCTCTGGCGACCAGGTACGGGTTCGCGCACTCCTCGTCGGTCAGCGGCCGGCACCAGTCGTAGGGCTCCTCCATCAGCCTCTCGGCCGGGGTGCGCAGGTGGTGCCGGGTGAACTTCCCCTTCAGTAGCGGGTGCTCGTCCGGGACCTCGCACTCCACCACGTCGTAGACGGCGGTGAGGGCGTCGTTGTTGAAGGCCTGCTTGAACGTTCCGGTCGCCGGGTCCTTCTCCGCGCGGGTCGGCGGGCGCAGCGCGACCATCAGTTCCAGGCCGGTGACGGCGGTGGTGCCGCGCGGCGTCATCACCTGCTGCGCATAGCTGCCCAGGTACCGGGCGAGGTCCGCCGGGTGCATCGTCGGCAGGATCGGATTGTCCTTGCGGTCCCACTCGCGCACGTCCAGGGCGTTCCAGGCCGGCATGCACACCCGGTAGGCGGCCTCGATCGCCTGCTTGACGACGGGCTCGGCCTGGCGGCGGGCGCCGGCCCGCGGGTGCGGGGACGACCGGGACGTGAGGAGGGCCGGCGGGTCCGGCCGAGAGCTGCCCCGCGGGTGCGGGGACGACCGCGGTTTCATCCTCGGGAAGGCGCGCGCTATCGAGCTACCCCCGCGAGTGCGGGGACGACGCCAGCTTCGGGGCCACGGTGGATCTGGTCGGCGAGCTACCCCCGCGCCCGCGGGGGTAGTTCACGGTTCGGGCGGCCCCGCGGTGTGTCGCGGAGGTCGTCCCCGCGTCCGCGGGGGTAGTTCAACGTGATCCGGCCTGCGCACGCAACGCCGGTTGACGGAGCGCGTGTCCATTCATTTGCACTGGTTGCGCCGCCTGCGGGTCCGTTCAGAGATCCGCGACGACATCCACGAAGCCTTCGTCACCCCGGGATGCGAACTCGTCCGCGAAGGCAGCTGTGCCCCGGCAACCGTGGTCAGCGGGCCTGGGGGGAGTCGGCCAGCAGATCGGCGGCGCGAGGGGTCTGCTGGTAGAGGATGCGGTGTCCCGTGCGGGTCCGGGTGAGCAGGCCGGTGCGGTGCAGGATGCCGAGATGGTAGGAGACCGTACTCGGGGCGAGGAAATGCCGCTCGCTCAACTCCGCCGTCGTGCGGGCGGCGTGCAGGTCGGACAGCAGGCGCGCCCGGGTCACTCCGAGCAGCGCGTGGGCCGCAGGACTGGCGGGCGTGTCCGGCCCGTGCAGGACGGGATAGGTCAGCATCGGCTGCCGCGGAGTGGGCCCGCCTGTGGGGTCGATGACCATGTGCAGGTCAGCGGCGAACACCGAAGGTGTCAGGACCAGGCTTGTGCTGCCGGGGATCTGGGCCTGGAAGCGAGTGACAAGGCTCAGCCGGTCGTCGTTCCAGGCGACCCTGGGATGCAGACCGGCCAACATGCCCGATAAGCCGTGGTGGGCGGCGGTCCGCGCCCGGAGGGCGATGTCTGCCTCCATCCGCGCGCGCAGCGCCGGCCAGCGCGGGGCGAGGGCCGACTCCCACAGCTGGTGCAGCTCCGTGGCAATGTCACCGGCGAAGTCCCGCTCGCCCCGCTCCAGGGCACGACGCAGGATCGTGGGAGTAGGGCGGCCCGCCAGCCCCTCGTCGGTAATCCCCTGGGCCATAATCTGCAGCTCCCAGCACAGGCGCTCGGAGCAGGTGGTGGCAACCGTGTGCGCCTCCTCAGCCCACGCTGCCTCGGGAGCGTCGGGCTGCGGTGTGAGGAAGTCCGGCACGTAGTCCCACGAACCGCTGAACAGCGCTTTCAGCAGCCAGAGTTGACGGTCGTGCACGGTCTCCCGGATCAGGTGCCGCCAGCCTCCTCCGACCGGCGGCGCGTCGCTGCGCAGGAGGTAGAGCGCGCCGACGGTGGTGCTGAGCGGTGAGATCGCAAACCGCGTGTTCACGAGCGCGGCCTGGTTCATTTCGAGGTGGATCACCGAGCACCTCCGAAGTGAGCTGTCATCCGAAAAACGGCCGACCTTCGAACCTGATCGAATCATTCGAGGCGCGGACATGCCATCCGATTACCTGGATCCAGTAGGCCGCGGCCAGGCCGGGCGAATCCGCACCTGATGTCGCGAACACAACACCCGAACGCGAGGGGGAAGCGAGCCATTGCGCTACGCCGCGCGCAGCACATCGCAGCACCGTCGCTCGCAACAGATCTTCCGCCTCATGTCCGATCGGCAAGGGATCGACGAAGGGGAGAACATGTTTGCTGTGAGGAAGTTGGCCACGGGCATCGCCGCCACGGCGCTGGTCGCAGGCTTCGCCGTAGGAACGTCCGGAGGGGCCTCGGCAGCACCGGCCACCCCTGCGGCCCCGCAATACCAGTCCTGCGTCTCCGGGTACTACTGCGTGTGGACGTTCGACAGCTACACGGGCACCCGGTACAAGTTCCAGTACAGCAACCCGGACTGGAGTCAGACCTCGCAAGCCGGGGCGTACCACAACGACCAGTCCTCGTGGAACTCCGGCACCAGCGGAATGGGCGTCTACCTCATCGGCGACGGAGGACGCATCCTCGGCTGCCTGCCGGACGGGCACGGCTGGTGGCACCACAACCCCGCCAATCGCGGTGAGGGCAACCAGTGGACGTGGGCCTGCTGACCGGACGGGCCGTCGGCCCGAAGGGCCGCTGACGGGGACGTGAGGTCCTGAGTGTCCCTCCTGCTCACCCACCGTAGAGGACCCGGCAGGCTCGTCGGTCTGCCGGGCCCCCACCAGCCCGCTTGGAGCCGGCCCATGCTCTCCCGCCTCTCGTCACAGCAATACGCCACGGCGGCCGTCGCCGCCTTGGTCCTGACGGTTTTCTCGCCGTGCCTGGCGTCGTGCTCGACCGGCGTCCCGGCCGGGAACCCCCGAAACCACCAGCTCGGCAACGCCCCTCAACCGCAGACGCCCGCGCAAGGCCAGATCGGCGACGCCGAGCGGAAGAGGCTCTTCGAGGCGGAGCAGGTGCTGATCGCCCACTGCATGTCCGCACGTGGATGGACGTACCGTCCGATTCCCTGGCATCCAAAGGAAGACGATCCCGCACAGGACCCCCGTCACGGCGATGACGTTCGGCTGCACCGCACCGCGGGCTACGGCCTCGCAGCCGCGTGGAACCGCCAGACGCCCTCTCCCAACGACTCCTACGTCAACTCTCTCAGCGTCAAGGACCGTTCACGGTACTCGCGCGCTCTCTACGGCTCCCCTCAGCGCCGCCTGGACGCCCCACTGCCCAACGGCGAAGTGACCTTCATCTACGTCGACGGATGCACCGCACAGTCCGAGCAGCAACTGTACGGGGACCTCAAGGAGTGGCTGATCACGGACACCACAGTCATCAACCTCGACATCGAGAGGGACAACCGCATCGGCTCCGCGCCCGCGATGGCCAGGACGTCCGGGGCGTGGAGCGCCTGCATGAAGAGTCGCGGCTACCACTACCCGAACCCTGACGCCGCCCGGAACCACGCCATCGAGGCGTACGCGCACTCTTCCCCCGCCGACACGCGCGAGCCGTCCCGTGCCGAACTCGCCCAGTCCACCGCCGACGCCGAGTGCGACAGACAGGTCGGCAGGGCACGCGCATTCCGCGCGCTCGACAAGGGTTACGGCGACCAGCTCGCCCGTGAGCGGGCACCGCAGATCCGCGCCTACCGTGAGCTCGCCGCTCGCGCGTTGGCCAACATACGAGCGCACCCGACGTGGACGAGTCACCGCCGGCCGACGCCACTCTGAAGCAGTCAACGTGCACGTGACGTACATGTCCCCTGGAGCGCCGACGTGCTTGCCAGGCCGCCCAGTTCGCGGATGCGCAGCTCCAACTACAGCGGCCACCCCCTGTGCCACGCCACCGTCCCACACCTGAGGGCCGTGCACAGCCGGAGTAGCCAGCCCCCTCCGCCTGGTCTTCCTGCCGATCTGCGGATCCGCGGTTGCGTCCCGCGAAGTGGTGTAGGAATCCGGACCGCCTTGCTCCGGTGTGCGCCCTCCGCGTCGAGCACCGTCACGGTTCCTGCGCGGTGTCGGTGCTGTTCCCGGCCGTGGTAGCGGTGCACTGTCAGCGGCGGCGCGGTTGACTCGCGTGACCTGCGGAGTCGCGAACTCCACATCGCTACACCACTTCGGGGGACGCGACCATGCATGACGTCCCCTCACGAGCAAGCGATGGCTGGGCACATGCTCCCCACACCAGGCGAACTTCTACCGCCCGGCCCCCGGCGCACCGATGCACGCCTGGAGGCCTATCGCCTCGGTCGCCCGACGTCCGGCACGATCCCGGTCTCCGCTGGGTGAAACCCGGCCATCCTTCCAGCAGGGCGCGCCGGGCTGACTTGGCGACGGTTCGAGGGGTGTGTTGAGGGCGTGCACGCGGGCGCATGACGCGAGGAGCACAGACGTGCATGCCGCTCACGGTGACCTGCCTGACGTTCACCTGCAGCAACTTCATTGATGCAGTCAGTGATCACGGAGGCAGTGTGGCCGAAACTTCGGACAGCAAATCCTGGACCGTCATAACACGGATGCCGTCTTCCACAGGCCCGCGCTTGGATTCGGCCAACGCGGCGTGTGGGCATGCCAGTTGCCAGTGATCCCGCGCGCCACTGACTCAGGGAGGCGTCTTGAGAAGACAGATCGCCAGAAGTCTCACCATCTCCGCCCTGGCGGCCGGACTGCTTGTCCCGGCCGTCGCGTCCTCGCAGGCGGCCGTGGAGCAGCCGGCGGCCTCGGCGGTGCTCCAGGCCGGCATCGTGCCGGTGGCCGTGCAGGCCGCCTCACTGGCCACCACCGCGGGGCGGTGGCCGTGACGCCGAAGGCGAACGCCACCTGCAAGATCAACACGATCTCGATCAACCGGTTCAGCGAATGTGAATGGGTCACCCTCCGCGTCAACGTCATCCGTGTCATCAACGGCGTCCCCCGGCAGGTCGGCACGGCCACGTTCACTGCCCGGCACTCGATGACGCTGAACTCGAAGTCGGCGGACTGGGGGGAGAAGTTCCAGCTCTCCAAGGCCAGCACCACCCGCGAAGGCAAGGGCATCACCGTCACCGTCACCGCCACGGCCGGGAACGGGACCAGCGCGAAGACGCACTACAGCCCGCACCTGCTCGATGCGGCCTCCAGTGGCAGCGTCACCTACACCACCGGGGCCATACGCAAGGGTCGCATCAACGGCAAGACCCAGACCAGGTACACCTTCGGCTTCACCAAACCGGGGTACGTTCCCGGCTCGACCGGCTACAAGTCGGCGACCTGGCGGTGCGACAACTACTACGGCACCTCCGGCTGCGCCATGACCGACCAGCCGACCGCGGTGTCGATGGTGAGTATCCCGTGGATCGACGACGGGATCCGCACGCTCCGTGCCCACGGCGGCCACTACGGCGACCCGAACGGCGGCAAGCCGCTGCACTGGATGATCAACACCAAGAAGAAGAACGACAACCGCAGGGCGGTCTGCGGGGGCCGCACCGCGCCACCGGACATGAAGCGGGTGGGGCGCACGTACTGCGACGAGTACCCGTTCGCCTCCACCTACGAGGGCGGCACGAAGCTGCCCGCTTCGCAGCGCGAGACGACGTGGGTGAGCCCGAACGAGAACAACACCCAGGGCGCCCGCATCACGAACTGGCGCCGGCCGATGCACGTCATGGACAACGACCCGTTCTACGTCGTCGCCTGACGGCCTGGCACGCTGGGCCGAACGGCACCATGGGGCAGCCCCGCGAGCCGGGGTGCCCCCCTTGCGCGAGGAAACCACCGTGATCACCGCTGAGACCACCCTGACGCCGGCGACCGGCGAGTACGGCTACCTCCTCGCCTTCGGCGAGGACTACGAATGGCCGCCCCAGTGGCCATACGGCTGGCGGTGCGGGCCCATCGGCGCCGACACGGCGCACATCCTCACCGACACCGATACCGGCACCATCACCATCACCGTCCAGATGCACGACGAACCGCCCCCACCCGAGACCGACCCCACCTGGGGACCTGCGGAAGAGATGAGCCTGCACGCCACCGAGGACACTCCCGTCATCTACATCCTCGGCAGCGGCGACTTCGAAGAAGCCGAACCCGACAACGGCCCGCTCCAACTGCCCACCGACCAGGTACCGGCATGGATCCGGATGCGCCTGTACTGCCACACCGCCGACCCCGAGCCCGGCGTCGGCGACCGCGGCGAACACCACCTCATCCAGCTGTGGGCCGCCCCCCAGCAGCCGCCAGTGCACCCCGAACTGACCGAAACCGACCTCACCCAGCGCCGCTCCTACAAGGAGGACTTCGACCAGAGCGCCGACGCCTGGCAGCCGTAGCCGGCCTGCCGGTCCGGCCTTGCTACAGGTGACTTCACTCGCTCAATGCAGGCGAGCCGCAGCCTGAATCAGGCGCCGTGGCTATAGGCCGGACGTCACGACCTGCCGGTCCAACAACAAAGCAATGAACCAGACGCCGAAGCCGCCTGGCACAAAGCAGTAGCCAGCGTCCACGCCGCGTACCGACCCGGACCCCCACCCCCAGGCGCCACGCCCAGCACACAGCCCCAGGGAAACGACAAGCCAGACCACTGAAGCCTTGGCGGCACGGACGACAACAAGGCGAAAGCATCTCCATACCCGCACGGAGTACGACGCCCAGCACTGCGCCGTTGCCCAGCGTCCGGCACCATCCCCGCACGCGCGGGGAGCACGAGTACGCGCGCAGTCTCGGCAAGCCCATCGCGGGGCCATGCCCGCACGTGCGGGCATGGCCCCGATTCTCTCGTGGGCCCGTAACGGGGTCGGAACTGCTCCCCGCACGCGCGGGGATGGTCCCACCCTCCCCGTGACCGCGGGCACGACCGATCACTGCTCCCTGCACGCGCAGGACGACCAGAGTGAAGAGTAAAAGCACAGTTCAGAGCAACTTTTGTCAGTCGCTGGTCGGGGCTGGGCGCTGCGCGGCATACTCAGAGCATGGCCGGTATCGAGATCGACGACAGCACCAGGGACACCTTCCAGGCTCTGGCCGACGACGCGGGGATGCTCCTGGAGGACTACCTGGCAACGTTGGCCGAGGAGAAGAAGCACGAGCGTGCTCTCGCCGAGGGTGCTGAGGTCTTCCGGCAGGTGACCGGTGACCCGGCGACAGTGTCCGCCTTCGATGCCGAGTTCGGTGGCCCAGCCGTCCGGCGCACCCCGCGGGCGGCCTGACCTGTGCCTGCCGAGTACTACGTCGACTACCGGTGGTTCCTGGAGCGCCAGGAAGAGATCCTTCCCGACGACGTCGAAGTCAACGACTTCTCTGTCCTCGTCGGCGTGGCGGCCCGCCACAAGGTGGACCCGCCCCGCCACGACCAGCACCACCCTGACGCCTTCTGGCGGGCCGCGGTGATGTTGGAGGAGTGCGTCCTGCTGCGCCCTCTCCCAACCAGGAACGAACTGTACGGCTACGGCCTAGCGGTGGCGTACCTGCGGATGCACGGGGAGCAGATCAACACGAAGTTCGAGGCCTGGCGCGACCTGATCATCGACATTCGCACGATGCAGATGAACTCGTACGAGATCGCCGCCCGCCTCCGGTCAATGCGTGACGTCTGAAGGTCGGGACGATCTGCCCATATGAGGCCTGTGCCCACGCGCGGGCCTCGGCGCTACCCAAGACTGCGCTCCTCGCGCGTGGGGCGATGGCCCCATCTCCTCGTCAGGGCAGAGGCGCCGGAACCCCTGTTCCCCGCACGCGCGGGGACGGAACGTGCTTGATGAACGAGCTATCCCCGCGGGTGCGGGGACGACCAGGTGCAGTCGGCGTCGCGGTAGCGCATGGGGGAGCTACCCCCGCGTGCGCGGGGACGACCACACCCCGCGTGCGCTGCAGGGCCTGCCGGAGGAGCTACCCCCGCGTGCGCGGGGACGACCCCCATCGACTCCAGGAAGGAATCCGAGGCCTCGAGCTACCCCCGCGTGCGCGGGGACGACCGGGGGCGCCCGGCGGCGACGGTGGCACGGCTGGAGCTACCCCCGCGTGCGCGGGGACGACAGACACGCTCGCGGAGGCGGCGGTTCCCCTGACGAGCTACCCCCGCGGGTGCGGGGACGACATCAAAGGTCCGATACGCACCGGGAGTTCACCCGAGCTACCCCCGCGGGTGCGGGGACGACGTAACGCTGGCTCTTGGAGAACAGGAACAGGGTGAGCTACCCCCGCGGGTGCGGGGACGACTTTCGAACTCGGCGTGATCGTGCCCGAAATCAGGAGCTACCCCCGCGGGTGCGGGGACGACGGCGTAGGCGTTGATCCCGGTGGCCCAGTCGCCGAGCTACCCCCGCGGGTGCGGGGACGACAGCCAAGCGCAGCACCTACTACAACGGCGGCAGGAGCTACCCCCGCGGGTGCGGGGACGACGGCGGAACGGCGGATGTATTCCGGAGCCGGGAAGAGCTACCCCCGCGGGTGCGGGGACGACCTCGACAGCGCGGCGTACGTGCTGGACTACGAGGAGCTACCCCCGCGGGTGCGGGGACGACGCAGGACTTCCAGCCCCTGGTGCCCGCGCTGGAGAGCTACCCCCGCGGGTGCGGGGACGACCTCGGGCTCTCCTCCGGGCTCGCCGACGACGACGAGCTACCCCCGCGGGTGCGGGGACGACACGATGCAGTCGATCAGCCAGCCGTCGGTGGCCGAGCTACCCCCGCGGGTGCGGGGACGACCCCTGGCCTGGCGCGCCAACGCCTGACCAGGAAGAGCTACCCCCGCGGGTGCGGGGACGACCTCGGCAAGGATGCCATCTCCGGATGAAGCTGAGAGCTACCCCCGCGGGTGCGGGGACGACTGGAGCACGTGCTACCACGCCGAGGAGCACGCGGAGCTACCCCCGCGGGTGCGGGGACGACTCCCCCCCCAGAACCCGCGGCCCACCGTGAGGAGCTACCCCCGCGGGTGCGGGGATGACAAGTACGGGGCGGCCGGGGCCGCTGCGATGTGGGAGCTACCCCCGCGGGTGCGGGGACGACCATCAGGAGCGCGACCTGCGCGGCGGTGAGGACGAGCTACCCCCGCGGGTGCGGGGACGACACCCAGTAGTCGTGCGTTCCGTTGAGCCAGACCGAGCTACCCCCGCGGGTGCGGGGACGACTCTTCCTCGCTCAACTGCCTGCCGGCCACCGTGGAGCTACCCCCGCGGGTGCGGGGACGACCGCGCGTTGGTCGCCGGGTCGTACAGCTGGGTGGAGCTACCCCCGCGGGTGCGGGGACGACACGCCGGACTCGTCTGGGACGAAGGCGCAGACGGAGCTACCCCCGCGGGTGCGGGGACGACGTCTGCGGCGCGCCGTACAGACCGATGGACGCGGAGCTACCCCCGCGGGTGCGGGGACGACCGGTTGCATGCAAGTCGACTAGAGCGACCACGAGAGCTACCCCCGCGGGTGCGGGGACGACGCGCCGGATGGCCGCCGAGGCGTCCTCGCAGCCGAGCTACCCCCGCGGGTGCGGGGACGACGCGCCGGATGGCCGCCGAGGCGTCCTCGCAGCCGAGCTACCCCCGCGGGTGCGGGGACGACACGTGGGTCGGCCACAGCGCCCCCCTGATCGAGCTACCCCCGCGGGTGCGGGGACGACTCGCGGCGGCCGGCACGGCGCGCCTCGCGGGCCGAGCTACCCCCGCGGGTGCGGGGACGACATCAAGCGCGGCGCCGACGGCGGCCGGGACTACGAGCTACCCCCGCGGGTGCGGGGACGACCTCGCCGGCATGGCTGCTGGGGACACGATCCGGGAGCTACCCCCGCGGGTGCGGGGACGACGCAAGAGCATGCCGTCATCCCCCGGGCAAGAGCGAGCTACCCCCGCGGGTGCGGGGACGACACTTGCTGACCTGCGGTGTTGTCAGGCCGGTGGGCGGTTTTCGTTTACATCGGAATCGGGGCGCCAGGGGTGGCTACCCACTTGGCGGGGCGCGCCATCAGGGTAAGACCGTCGAAGTCGACGGGAGCCCAACGATCACGGCCAGCAGTACGTACAGACCAGCCCTGCTCGGTGTGGACAGGTTCGATCATGACTGCCTGTCCGTCGCGGATACGCTGGGCCAGTACGGGCCACAGACGGTCGCGGATGCGTGAGTTGGGAGTACCTACGTAGACGCCAGGGGCTGCTTCGACAAACCAGCGGGTGAGGTGGCCGCGCAGGCCTGGGGGTGCTGCGATCAAGATCACGACTGTGGTGCCCGGACTCATCCCTTTTCCCTCTGGTCTCTGCCTTCTTCCTGATCACGTGGCGGTGGGATGACGTCAACGTGTTGGTCCGGGGCAAAGGAGTTGCCCCAGTTCCAGCCAGCAGTGACGACGGTTTCGCCTTCGTCCCATAGGCCACTGAGTTCCTTCTCGGACAGGTGGACGTCGTCGGGTACGAGGAGTTGCTTGATGTCGTCGACGATGCGAGGCAAAAGCTTGTGCTGGACGACGGCGTCGCGCAGGGCTGTGCGGGCGTCGCGTTCGGTGGTAAGGCCCTTGGCTGAGAGTTCGAAGGCTAGGGGGATGGTGAACTCGGCTTTGTAGAGGTCGGCTATGTCCAGGACGAACGACAGGGCGGATCCTGTGTGGACGAACCCGAGTGCGGGGCTAGCACCGATTCCGGTGATGACTGCGTGGCAGATGCCGTAGAGGGCCGAGTTGGCGGCAGACAGCGAGCGGTTGACGTCGTCTCCGGCGGCGAAGGCGTCCCCCGGCTTGTAGTCGCGCTTGCTCCAGGGCACGCCGGTCCGTTCGGAGTGCTGGGCGTAGAGTCTGCGGATTCGAGTGCCCTCTCGTCCGCGAAGCTGCTGAAGGGTCAGCGCGGAGGTGTCTTCGCCGGGAAAGCGCATGTCGTACATGCGGCGTGCGACTGCGACGCGCTCTTTGGGACGGGTGACGAGCCAGGCTTGTCGTAACTGGAGTTGCGAGCCGCGGGCAGTGCTGAGTCCGGAAGCGTACAGGCGGACGCCCTGTTCGCCGACCCAGCACACCGAGGTGGCGGAGTCTGCGAGCAGGGTGACGGCGGCGTGGGTGATGCGGCTGCCGGGGCCGATGAGGAGTACGGCGAGGTAGGCGGCGGGGACATGGACGATGCGGGCTTTGTTGATCAGGACGACGGCGTTGTCGTCCCGGTCGATGTGGCATCGCTCGATGTACAGGCTGGAGACGCGGTCCTCGATCCTGTGGACGTCCTGCGGGCCGGTCCGCCACCAGGGTTCAGCCATGTGGTGCCTCCTGCAGGAGTGGGGCGAGGGTGAGCATGCCCTGGCCGTAGCCTTTGGCGGGGCCGATGCCGCCCAGCAGGGTCGCCTGTAGGGCGACGGGGTCGGTGACGCGGAGCCGTCCCTGGAAGGTGGCGGTGGAGAGCGTGACGCGGGGGCCGTCCTTGCCCTTGCGGAACCGCAGGGTGTCCCGGGCGATGAGGGACACCGCCGGCGCCGGGCCTGCGGGAGCCTCGGCGGCGGTGGATGCGTCGAGGTCGATGGTGGTGCCGGTGTCGGTGGCGGGGATGGTGAAGCCGTGCCGTTCGGTTCGGGTGAGCAGCCAGGTGAGCTGTTGTGCCGCGGTGCGGTGCGCGACGCGGAAGCCGCGCCGCTTTTCCAGCGTGTCCGCGTTCTTCATGCGCTGCAGCTGCTCTTCGCTGGGTTTGACGGGCCGCTGCACGGTCTGGACCGGGTTGGCTGTCAGTCGGAAGGCGAATTCCCGGCCCACGGCGAGGCGTTGCAGCAGGGGAGCGTAGTCGGCGATGAGTGGTTGCCCGCCGTCGGCGTCCGGCCAGCCGGCCTGTTCTACCAGGTGCTGCCAGGATGGGCGGTTCTCGGTGAGGACCAGAATCTCGGCGCGGTGTGGGGTGTTGCTCTCCAGCCGCCACAGCACGCGTTCGGTGACGGGTTGGGTAGCGAGGCCGCCGAGGACGGCGGCGTGCAGCCGGTGCGGGTTGGCCAGCAGGGAGACAGCGGCCCGGCGGCGGGGGTTGAGGGCGATCTTCGACAGGTAAGGCATGGGTCACCAGCCCAGGAGAGCGAAGGGGTCGTGGCCAAGGTCCGTTCTGCCGGCGGGGATATCGGCGGCCTGGCCGGTCGTTTGCTGGCCGGTGGGGAGGCTGATCCACAGGTGTCGCACGGTGCGTTGGCTGAAGAGGGTGCCGGTCTTCAGGTCGTAGGTGTCGGGTACGTCGGTGGCGGTGAGGTCGCCGGCCGGGTCTTCGACGGTGGCCTCTACTGTCACTTGCGCTCCCCTGAAGCGGGCACGGTGAGGTGCGGATGCCTGCCAGGGGACGTCTTCGAGCACCTTGGGCAGATCGGTGTCGGGGTGCAGGCCGAGGCTCACGGGTCCGGTCGGCGGGCAGGAGCGGCGGCCGAGCGAGAGCGGGAAGGCGGGGTGGCGTACGGCGTGTTCCAGGTGCTGCAGCAGCGCGGCGGGGCCGGCGACGGCGGCGGTGAAGACCGCGTCCTGCAGGTAGTACCGCTGGGTGACGCCGGTGTACTTGGCCGGGCCGGTCTTCTTCTGTGCGCCCTTGGCGTCGACCTTGGCGGCCGGCAGCGCAAGGCCGCGGTGGTCGCTGACGGTGTGGTAGTCGCGCAGCAGCGTGCCGGGCTGGTCGACCCGTACGCCCAGGCGCAGGCCGAGCAGGTCGGTCAGGGATGCTTCGCGGGGGCGGCCCTCGGCTGCGGCAAGGAGGCCCAGGATGCCGGACTTGGTCGGCTGGGGCTGAGTGTCGCGGCGGTTGTAGCGGGAGGGGCCGCCCCACGACTGCAGGGGGGCGGCCAGCCGCAGGACGAGTACGGCCTGGCCGCTCATCGGTGACCTGCCTGCGCAGCCTCGGTGCGCTGCGCGGGGATCTCGCCGTGGGTCAGCCAGGCGCCGACGGTGTTGCCGACCTCCTCCAGGAGCGTTTGGAAGGGCAGCGAGGGGCCGAAGGCCTCCGCGAGTTTGTCGCTTTCCAACGCGTAGGTGGCCAGGGTCCGCTGCGGCACGGTGCCCCAGGTCTCGCCGGCCGTTTTCAACTCGTCGGCCAGTGCGGTAGCGGATTCGGCTGCCAGACCCTGGTTTCCGGTGACGGGTTCTTCGAAGGCGGAGACGAGGTTGACGGGCTGGTCGGTGCGGACGGTGACCAGGACCAGGTGGGGCAGGGTGCGGTGGGCGAAAGAGTTCTGGTGGCCGGTGGGCATGGACCGGGTGAACGCGTCGATGAACCGGACGGTGGCTTCGCGGGTGGCCTCGGCCGAGGTGAGGTTGTTACGCAGTTGGTGGGTGCCGAGTACTGCGTAGCGGTAGAGGGTGGCGCTGTTGAACTCCACGGTGCCGATCATGCCGGCTCCGCTGTCCTCGGTGTTCTCGTCGTCGACGGCGGTGTAGTAGTCGAACTCGGTGCGCACCGCGTGGGTGGACAACGCGTGGGCGACCTGGACCGCGGCGTCGACGTTCAGGTCCTTCAGGTCGGCGACCATCCGGCCGAAGAGCGCGACCTCAGCCGGGTGACCTGTGGACAGCGCGGAGACCACGGGCAGCTTGCTGGTCTCCTCCTGGAGCTCCTTGTCGGGCAGCGCGGCCAGTTCCGCGGCGCGTCCGCCGAGCAGGCGCACGAGGTCGTCGAGCTGGCGCTTACCGAAGAAGAGCAGGTAGGCGGACTGCTCCTCCTTTTTCGCCGACTTCTTGATGCCCAGCGGTTCCATCAGCGCAGCCGCCAAGCGATCGGCCTGCGCAGCCTCCAGGGCCGCTCCGCCCTCGCTCTCGGGCCGGCCGAGGCGCTCGGCGAGCAGGGTGGCGATCCGCTTGGTGCGGGTGGCTCGGTCGGCGGGCGCCTCGGTCTTGGCGAACTCGATCCGGGTGGCGCGCTTCCAGGCCTGCGAGGAGATCCGTGCACGACGGGCACCCCCGTAGAGGGCCTGCTTCGGAGTACCGGAATCATCCCGGTTGATGTTGGACGGCGGAACGCTCTGCAGGATGTGGACCTCAACGAAAAGCGTCGGCTCGGACATGACATGACTCCTTAGGGAAGGTGAGCACCGCGCAGTGGCGGTGCCGGAAGTGGAACGGCAGAGGAGCGCCCGGCAGCGGTGGCCGGGCAGGTGAGGGCAGGCAGCAGCGCGAGTGCACTGTGCTTGGGCGTTGGCGGCACGGTGCGTAAAGCGACAGGGTCAGGGCTGCGCGTCCTCGCGGCGGAAGTCGCGATCCCACGTGCTGCGCAGACGCGACTGAGCCTCTGGCCGCTGCGGGTCGTCCCAGCCACGCAGGGCCATGCGGACGAGGGTGTAGTCCAGGCCGACGTCCGCCTGGCGCAGCAGCGGCACGAGAGTGCGCAGATGGTGGGCAAGCTCCTGGGAATCCAGGGAGGTAAGCAGGGCGCCGAGTCGGCGCTCCAGGGCCACTCGGTCCGTGCTGTTGTTCCGGGCAAGGAGTGTGCGGCAAGCGGCGCCAGGACTGATCCCGGCCACGTGCATCTGCTGTTTCTTGCCCTGCTGGTGCATGCCGAAAAGAGTCAGCGCACTGTGCTCGGCGCTGAGATCCCTGGTGAGAGCACCCCTGGCACGCAACTCGCTGCCCATCCACGTGCGGTAGAAGCTCCACATGGCGGGCACCGTGCCGGCTTCTTCCCCAACCCCGGAGCGCAGAGCCGCCAGTTCGGCTCCCGCCTCGGGCCGTTCCGGGTCGAAAACGGACCAGTACCAGCTCTGCGCGCCCTGTCCCTGTCCGGACGGGCGGTCCTCCGTACTCCTGGTGATGGGATCGGTGTACTGAAGACCCCAGGCCCGCAGCACCCGGCCATGGTGCGGCGTCATCCAGTCACACAGGTCCCGGTGCAACCGTGTGTAGTCCAGACCGATGCCCGCCCGGCGCAGCAGGGGCACCAAACCGCGCAGGTGATGGACCAGCTCGTCCAAGTCCACTGCGGTCGCGGCCGCAGCCAGCCGCCTGCGGACGCCGGCGGCCACACGGTGCTCGTCGGCGAGGGTCAACTGGCGGCCGGCGGCCGCTTCGGCGACCAGATCGGCCCGCAAGGTGCGGCAGGCCGTGCCCAGCCCTGTAGCCGGGCAGTGGACCGGCTGCGTCGCGCCATGCTGGTGCAGGCCGAAGAGAGTGAGCGCGGCATGCTCGGCCCGGTAGGAGCGGGGCAGCCGCTCCGAGGTCCGGGCGATGTCGGTCAGCTCCACCCGGTGCAGGTACCGCATACCGGCGACGGTGCCCGGCTCACGCCCGAGGCCATCGCGCAAGGCACGCAGACCCCGCTCGGCCCACGCCGGCGGACGGGACAAATTCTGTGCTTGCCACTCCTCGGTGAACTCCTCCCAGAAGTAGGCGCGGTAGGTCCGTGCGGCCGGTGCTGCCATGCTGCTCATGCCGCTTCCCCCTCACCTGTCGCGGCATCGACGGTGCGAGTGAGGATCTCACCGAGCCGCTTGTGGAACACCCCGGCGGCCTTGCCGCTGCGGAAGACGATCTCCTTGCCATTCACCTTCTCGGTGCGCCCCACCACAGCGCGGGGCGGCGCAGCGGCCAGCAGACCGTCCGCCTCCCGCAGAGCAGCCTGCCGCAGCGTGACCTCCCATGCCTGCTGCGCACGCTCCAGCGTGTCGTAGTCGTCACCGATGGTCCGCAGCCCCGCGAGCAGACGCCGCATCCTGCCGTCGACGGCGTGCAGGAACCGCGCCGAGGGCCGCTCACCCTTGTCCCGCGGGAGCGGCTCGCCGCCACAGGCACGGCGCAGGTCGGAGTGGAGGCCGTCCAGCACACGCGCAACCCGGTCGGCCTGATCCACACAGTCCAGGATGGGCTGGCGCAGCCACTCGTCGGCGGCGAGGAGGGACGCCACGGGCAGCGGCAGGCTGTCGGCGATGGCGTTCTCGACGACGGCGGACTGATTGCCGTACTCCAGCCCGCAGGTCTCGACACCCAGTGCGAAGTCGGCGGGCAGATACCGGTCCGCGAACAGCTGCCCCGTCTGCCGCAGCAGCACGGAGGTATACGGGCCGTCACCGTCCTGTGGAAGTGCGAGTGCCAGCAGCGCACCGAGTCCCTGCCACGCGGCACGACCCGAAGCGTGACGGCGTGGCCGTCGCGCCGACCGGCCCGCTTTCGGCTTGGCGAGGTGCATCCAGGCCGTGTGCGGCTCCTCCCCCGGCGTCAAAGCGAGCCGGTCCCCCGCACAGACGACCACCTGCCGTACACGCAGCCCCTGCTCGGTCTCGGCAGGGATCAGCCGGATCCGGCGGGAGGGGAAGGTGAGCAGATCCAGCAGACCCCCGGCAGGACGCACCGACCACTCAGGCCCGGCCGGCGACGTCGCTGCGCAGGAGGCCGGGCGTTCGTCCCACGCCCACTGCGGCCGATCCCCCGCAGCCAGCCCGTCGGGCAGCACGGGAGTGTTCAACAGCAGCGTCTCGTACAAGGTGCCACCGGTCGGCACGATCACACCGAACTGACCGAGCGGGCCCGTCGGATTGCCCGTCGTCTTGCCGTTCTTCGCCTGCCCGTCACCGACGGCTCCCGTCTTGATGGCGGCGGTGTCCCAGCAGTGGGCGTGCATCAGCCACAGCGCCGCCTGCGCGGGCGTCAGGTCCAAGTGGTCGGCCTCGCTGAGTGCGCTGAACAGCGGCACGTTGTTTCCCGACGCCACAGAGGGGACGAGCAACGTGGACGGCTTGGTTTCACCGTTCAGCGCTGTCAGGCCCGCCACTTGAGCGAACGGCCGACTGGAGAACAGCTCGAACCGGTCGCCGTAACGGGGGCCGAGGTAGTCGAGGAGCTTCTCCTTCTCCTCGGCCGAGAAGCCGCCCTGCGTGAACCGCTTGCCCCATTCACCGCGCGACCGCGGGACTCCCAGCGCGTCAAACACGATGGGCAGCAGCAACTGACGCAACACCGCAGGCAACATCGTCGGCACCGGAAGGTCCAGCCGCGCGAGACCGTGTGAACCGGTGAGCGCTTCCAGCAGGCCAACGGCCCGCACCTCGCCGTCCACGCCGGTGACAGGCAGCCAGGCTCCCCGGACCAGACCGTCGTCGTCTCCCATGATCCCCCTCCCCGGGCAAGCCAACACCCGCCCCAATTAGGCGAGTTGATGGTCTCCTGCACCGGTTCAACGGTGGCACAGAAGGCTGAATGCTTCAGCGGTTTACCGAAATTCACCGTGAAGGCAGGACATAACAAACCCGCTCGAACAAAAGGCCGACCGGTACGCTGCAAGACCGCGGCGTCCGCCCACTCCCCGCACGGCGCGCGGGGGTGTTCCCGCTGAATGCTTTACGTCGTCCCCGCACCCGCGGGGGCCAGGAACCACGGGCGGAACGCCGCTCCCCCGCCTCAACCCCGCTTCACCACCAGGCCCTCGGCATCGTCATACGACACCCGGGAACCACCCAGCTCAGCCCACCCACCCTCAAAGACCAGCGCCCGCGCATGCCGCAGCCACGGATGATCAACCCACCCCGGCAGCGCCCTCAGCCCGCCCGTCTCCCCCGACAATCCGACCGGCAGCCGCACCGAACCCCCCAGCAGCCGCTCGACCACCGCATCGTCCAAGACCTCTCCGTACACACCGAGCCGCGTCCCGTCCAGCGCCGTGTAACCGCCCGCAACACGATGCACGAGGACGACCTCAGCACCGCGGTCACCGTCCCGCACCACCGCGTCGAGATCCTCCTCCCCGACCGCGGTGCTGCCCGCGTAATGCAACCCCTCCAAGGTCGCCGTCCCCCACTCACGCGGGCGCGTCAACAAGAACTGCTCCGCCTGCGCACGCCGCTTCTCCTCCCCCACCCGCCACGCGGCGCCCGCGGCCTGCTCGTCCCACTCCGCCGGGCAGACCTCGGCCCCGCCATACGCGCGCGCCACCAGGCCGGGCACATCCGCCGGAATGCTCCACACGCCCGCACCCGGCACACCCGCTCCGCCGCTACCTGGCAACGGACCGGCGGCCTCCGACACCAACGCCGCTGCACGCAGCAAAGGCCACTCCTCGTAGATCTTCACCGAAGCAGGCAGGAACCGAGGTCTTCCACGGACTCCGGCAGCCACCCCGGTCACCAGGACACGCGGCACCGCGTGCGCCGCCGGCCTGCGCGTCCCGGCATGCCTGTGCAGCCGGCCGATCCGCTGCAGCAAAAGATCCACTGGCGCAAGATCCGTGATCAACAGATCCGCATCCACGTCAAAGGACTGCTCGGCGAGCTGGGTGGCAATCACCACCATCCCCTCCGGCCGCGAATCACCGGCCCGAGGACCCATCAACCGCAGGCACTCCTCCGTCCGCTCCGCTCGATGCGCCGTACACAACCGCCCATGCAGCAGATGCACATGCCCGCCCACCTCACTGCCGCGCAACGCCCGGTAGATGGCCTGGGCGCGATCCACCTGGTTGACGACGACCAGGACCACACCTCCCTCGGCCACCGCCTCCCGCACCACCGCGGCAACCACCGCCCCGTCCACCTCCGTGTCCGGCAGCCACTCGATCCGAGTCGGCACTGACTCACGCCACGACGGCACCAAACTCCGAGAACTCTCCACCACCGGCTGCCCACCCACAGCGAAAGCCGCAGTGATACACGGATAACCGGCCGGCTCGGGAACCGGCTCCTGCACATCCGCTGCCGCCAGCACCCCCGACAGGTACGCGTCCACGAAGGCCTGCCGCTGGGCCGGCGGCAACGTCGCCGACAGCAGCACCACCGGCACCCCCGCCTGCCCAAGCCACCGCAACGCCTCCAACAGGAACTGCCGCATGTAAATGTCGGCAGCGTGCACCTCGTCCACAATCACGACCTTGCCAACCAGGCCAGCGGCCCGCAGCATCACGTGCCGCGTCCGCGTCGCCGCATAAAGGAGATGATCGATCGTGCCGACGGCGAATGGCGTCAACAGCCCGCGCTTGCTACCGAGGAACCAGACCGGCGGCCCACCCCGCTCGGCCACACCACCCGTATCACCAGAACTGCCCGGCCAGCCGAACTCATCGTCCTCATCGATCGCTCCGTAGTCCTCCCACGGACTCGCCCCGACACCCGCCGAATGCCCCTCGTCCCAGATCCGCCGCCACAACCGGTTGAAACGCCGCTTGCCATGCAGCAGCGCCACCTGCGACACCAGCTCCGGGTGAAAGGAACCCACCCACTCCAGAACCTGCTCGTACATCGGATCGCTCGTCGCCTGCGTCGGCATCGCCACAAACACCCCGTTCAAACCGAAACGGGCCGCAAGCACCTCCGCCGCCGCCAGCGCAGCCTTCGTCTTGCCCTCCCCCATCGGCGCCTCAACCACCAGCAACCCTGGCGAAAGCGACGACCACGCCCGCTCGACCAACTCACGCTGCGACGCACGTGGTGCCACACCCAGACGACCCGTCAACGGCACCAGCGTCGACGACGGCACAGCGAGCTTTTCCCAACCGCCCCGGAACCCCAGCCGCTCCCACGCCGCCTCCGCCCGACGGCACGCACCGGCCGGCGACACATCCCCGGCATCCGCCAACCCCTTGAAATGCTCACTGTCACTCGCGATCCAGTCCGCCATCACAATCAGCCCCGCCAGCGCCAGCTGCTCCGCCTTCCGCAACGACGAAACCGGCCTCACCGCCGCCACATCCGCGAAGCCCACGACGCGAGTCACCACATCCACCACTGCACGCTGCGCCTCGGCCCACGCCGGCCCCCTCCCCTGCGCATCCGGGTACGGCGGCCGCAACGCACTCACCGACGGAAATACCCCATGGTGGCCAGCAACCAGCGGCCACACCCACGCCACAGCATCGGCATCCCCCCACTCCTCACGCAGCCGCGCAATGAGCATCGCCCCACCCGCCACATCATGGCGCCACTTCATCCGCCTACCGGTTGGCAGCCGCCCCCACGTCAGCCCAGCCGCACGCACAGGAGCAGCCTCCGCCACATCCAGCGCCTGAAACGCCGGGCACGCCTTCCCACAGTCGTGGATCGCGCACACCCACATAAACCACGCCCGCCCCTGCCCACCACTGATCTCGTCCAGACGCCGACGAACCGCCGGTGACAGAAACCGGTCCCACATCAGCCCCGCCACAGCCGCCGTGTCCAGGAGGTGCCCGAGCAACACATGGGTCCGCCCAGCATTGCGCGCAGCCGACTTCCCCCACAGCCGCGCCACCCGCGCTACCGTCTCCTCCGACACCTGGCACGACTGCATCAACTCAATGACTGACCGCTCATCTTCCACCTGTGGAGCTCCCTCAGACAGCCTGCCGCGATGCCGACACGCACGATAGAGGGCAGGTCTGACAGTGACTCTCTGAACCCCCCGCCTCCTCATGCATGTGAAGGAAAACAGGCCCGTTCGCTAGCATCGTCCCAGCTCATGAAGTGTCGTCCCCGCACCCGCGGGGGTTGCTCTAGCGGTGAGTACGTCGATCACGACCACGGACTGTCGTCCCCGCACCCGCGGGGGTTGCTCCGTGGTCATCCGCGGCGGCACCGTCGTGTCTGGGTCGTCCCCGCACCCGCGGGGGTTGCTCGCAGGTGGCCGCGTGACCCCCACCGCTGACATCGTCGTCCCCGCACCCGCGGGGGTTGCTCGACGTGCGCACGCAGCTTCTTCACTTCCGCCTGGTCGTCCCCGCACCCGCGGGGGTTGCTCCCACTCGCAGGTGGCCATCGCGACCCACAGCGCGTCGTCCCCGCACCCGCGGGGGTTGCTCGGGCGCAGGACCCCACCCAGGCGCCCCTCCCCGGTCGTCCCCGCACCCGCGGGGGTTGCTCGATCAAGGGGTATGACATCGGCCTCGGTCAGATGTCGTCCCCGCACCCGCGGGGGTTGCTCTTGCTGCCGGGTCGTGTCGAGACCGCTGGCCAGGTCGTCCCCGCACCCGCGGGGGTTGCTCGCAGGTGGCCGCGTGACCCCCACCGCTGACATCGTCGTCCCCGCACCCGCGGGGGTTGCTCGACGCGCGCACGCAGCTTCTTCACTTCCGCCTGGTCGTCCCCGCACCCGCGGGGGTTGCTCCCACTCGCAGGTGGCCATCGCGACCCACAGCGCGTCGTCCCCGCACCCGCGGGGGTTGCTCGGGCGCAGGACCCCACCCAGGCGCCCCTCCCCGGTCGTCCCCGCACCCGCGGGGGTTGCTCGATCAAGGGGTATGACATCGGCCTCGGTCAGATGTCGTCCCCGCACCCGCGGGGGTTGCTCTTGCTGCCGGGTCGTGTCGAGACCGCTGGCCAGGTCGTCCCCGCACCCGCGGGGGTTGCTCGCTCGGCCTCTCCGCCCCGACCGTCAAGAGCATGTCGTCCCCGCACCCGCGGGGGTTGCTCGTCTGCGGGGTGGCTGTCGGGTGGCCGTAGGCTGTCGTCCCCGCACCCGCGGGGGTTGCTCCGCCTACGCGGCTGGCCTCACCCTGTACGACCCGTCGTCCCCGCACCCGCGGGGGTTGCTCCTCCCTACGGCCGGTTTCAGCAGCCTGTCGAAAGTCGTCCCCGCACCCGCGGGGGTTGCTCGTCCCAGCAGCCGGACCTGGTCAAGGACATCACGTCGTCCCCGCACCCGCGGGGGTTGCTCCTGCTCGGTGAACTCCCGCGCCTTGCCGCGCCGGTCGTCCCCGCACCCGCGGGGGTTGCTCTCGGTGCGCCCGCGTGACAACCGTCGGCACGGGGTCGTCCCCGCACCCACGGGGGTTGCTCGGGTGCGCCCGCCTTGCCGGTACCGGCGCCGCCGTCGTCCCCGCACCCGCGGGGGTTGCTCGCCTTCCGAGAAGTAGCGGCGGGGGTCCTGGTAGTCGTCCCCGCACCCGCGGGGGTTGCTCTGGAGAGCGTCAGGCCGTGTACGGCCATCCGGCGTCGTCCCCGCACCCGCGGGGGTTGCTCGCGTGTCCTGGTAGTCGACTATGACCCGCAAGGGTCGTCCCCGCACCCGCGGGGGTTGCTCGTGGGCGCCCAGGCTCATCACCTCCATTTGCGTGTCGTCCCCGCACCCGCGGGGGTTGCTCGATGATCACGGCGGTAGCGCACGGCAAGGTCAAGTCGTCCCCGCACCCGCGGGGGTTGCTCGCCGAGGGCGTGGGCTTTGACGGTGACGGAGGAGGTCGTCCCCGCACCCGCGGGGGTTGCTCCCCCGACCTGTACGCCGACGTCACCGACCTGTTGTCGTCCCCGCACCCGCGGGGTTGCTCGGCGTACGAGCACGGGTTGACCCTGTTCGGCATGTCGTCCCCGCACCCGCGGGGGTTGCTCCTCGGCTGCGGCCGGGGTGGGTCTGACGCTCGCCGTCGTCCCCGCACCCGCGGGGGTTGCTCGAGCAGGGTGTAGCCGGACCAGAGGACACCGAAGTCGTCCCCGCACCCGCGGGGGTTGCTCCGCCGTGGCGAACGGCACCCCCCTCACCGCCCGGTCGTCCCCGCACCCGCGGGGGTTGCTCGAGAGCGGGCTGGCTCATGGCATGACTCCTTGAGTCGTCCCCGCACCCGCGGGGGTTGCTCCACGACGGCGCGATACCCCACCGTGAGGCAGAGGTCGTCCCCGCACCCGCGGGGATTGCTCGGCCGACCAGGTGGTCGCCGCAGTTGCTGAGCAGTCGTCCCCGCACCCGCGGGGGTTGCTCCTTCAAGAGATGGCGATCGCCTCGCTCGAGGCCGTCGTCCCCGCACCCGCGGGGGTT
This sequence comes from Streptomyces broussonetiae, assembly GCF_009796285.1. Lineage (NCBI taxonomy): Bacteria > Bacillati > Actinomycetota > Actinomycetes > Kitasatosporales > Streptomycetaceae > Streptomyces > Streptomyces broussonetiae. The sequence continues at coordinate 130,102 of NZ_CP047020.1, forward strand.
GCTCCGACCACAACGGCGTTACCGGTAGTTCGTTAAATCCGGAGGTAGAGGTCAATGCCGTGTCCTGTGGTGACCGCGTCGATCAGCGCCTGGAGTTCGCAGGGTGGGTCGGTGTCCGTCCAGGCTCGCCACCATCGGGTGAGGGTGATGGCGGGGGTGAGCCAGGAGCGGATGGCCCGTAAGGCCCTTGGCCAGCAGGGCGGTTGGGGCTGGAGGGGTATGGCTGGGCCCCCTCTCTGGGCCCTCGTCGGGGCACGGGTCGGGCGCGGTGGCGTCCAGGGGTCCCGGTGGGGCGAACCATTGGTCCCAGCAGAAGGAGAAGGCGCAGTTGACCAGGGTCTGGTGGCGGCGGATAGCGCGGTCGGAGCGGACTTGGAAGTCGGCCCAGCCGAGTTCGTCCTTGATCTGTTTGTAGCTCTGCTCGATCCAGGGCCGCAGTCCGTAGAGGCGGATGATCTCGGCGAGGTCGGCCGGCGGGTGCGGGCTGGTGGTGGCGTGGGGTGCGTCGGGGTGGGGCAGGTTGGTGGCCAGGTACCAGGTGGCTTTCTCCGGCAGGCTGGCCGGGTCGGTGGTGGCCACGACCAGTCGGCAGGGTGAGTCGGGTCCGTAGCCGCCCAGGCGGGCGTCGGCGGCCCACCAGGTCTCGGTGTGCCCGTCGCGGAAGTGACGCTCCACAACTGTCCAGTCGCCGGGACGCCTGGCATCCTTCCAGGTCAGGGCGTGTGCGGCTTCGATGGGAGTGTGCGGCTCGTGGGCCGGGGCCCAGACACCGTTGCGCGGCTTGAGGGCTACTACGTAGGGCAGGCCGGCCTCGCGCAGCGCGAGGTACCAGTCGTCACTGACGGAGTAGGCGCAGTCGGCGACCACCGCCCGGCAGCCGAAGCCCGCCTCCTTCCCGCGGGCCGCGAGGGCAGCAGCCAGCTGCGGCTTGGTGCGGAAGGACGGATCCGAGCGGCCGCGGTCGAAGTGGTGGGCAGGGGTGTAGGGAGTCGCGTGCAGCGGGTAATACACGCGGCCGTCGGTCCACACCGTGGTCACCGTGACGATGCCGTTGTCCGTCTTGCCCAACCGGCCCAGCCACTGCCTGCCCACGTGCGCGGTGGCCATGCCGTCCTTGCGGTCCCCGGAATCGTCGATCACGATGACCCCACCACCGTGCGGAGCAGTCGCCGGCTCCTCACGCAGCAGCTCGAGCCGCCGGTCGTTGACCTGCTCGACCTCCCAGGGCGACTCGGACAGGAAGAACTGCAGCCGCTGCACCCCCGGCATCCCCGCACCCGCCACCGGCTCCGCCCCGGCCAGACAGGTGATCGTCTTGTTCCGCTCCCGCGGCACCAGCAGCCCGGTCAGGTACTCGCGAAACCCCCGCCGCTGGGCGAGACTGAAGAAGAGGTCGTCGAACCGGGCCGCGTAGTCCTCCAACGGCCCCGGCGCAGGCGGACACGGACGGCGAGCAGTCATCTTCAGCCCCCCAGCAAGGCAGTTGACTCCTCCCACCGGCCTACGACCAACCCGACCTGACGTCAACCCACACCACCACCGGATTTAACGAACTACCGGTAGGAGGCAACGGAGATGGTCGTCCTCGCACCCGCGGGGGTTGCTCCGAGGGGGCCGTGGCCACCACCTCGTCCGTGATGGTCGTCCCCGCACCCGCGGGGGTTGCTCTTCCCAGCCCCGACTCGGGACGCGGCGCGCGCAGTCGTCCCCGCACCCGCGGGGGTTGCTCCGAACGCACGCCCGAGGAGTGGCGCGAACTTCTGTCGTCCCCGCACCCGCGGGGGTTGCTCCCCACGGTTCAGGCCCGCATCAGCGAGCTGCGCGTCGTCCCCGCACCCGCGGGGGTTGCTCGATCCAGTCCACGATGACGACACAGGCTTGCCCGTCGTCCCCGCACCCGCGGGGGTTGCTCTCGCATGGAGAAGAACGGGCTGCGGTACGCGCCGTCGTCCCCGCACCCGCGGGGGTTGCTGCATGGCCAGTAGAAGCTGGGTTCTGGATCACTTTCCGTGCCAGGGCCACGGAGGGTCACCGGGTCCGCGATCATGAACGGTCGTGAACCACGACCTGCTCCAGGACCTCTGGCTCCACCAGACCACCGACGTCGCGGTCAGCGCCGTCACCATCCACGCCGACCACGTCACCGTCCACGCCGCCACCACCAGGGCGGGCGCGCAGTGTCCGACGTGCGGGACGTCTTCGGGTCGCGTCCACAGCAGCTACGTACGCAGGCTTGACGACAGCGCCGCAGGCCAGCGCCGGGTCGTCGTCGAGTTACGGGTCCGCCGGTTCCGCTGCCGCCAACAAGCCTGCGAGCGGACGACGTTCGTGGAACAAGTCGAGGGCGTCACCTTCCGACACGGGCGACGAAGCCAACAACTCCAAGCCGCGTTGCAGAAGCTCGGGCTGATGCTCGCCGGCCGGGCTGGGTCCCGCCTTGCCGAGGCGTTCGCCGTCCCGGTCAGCCGCTCCACGCTCCTTCGCCTGATCCGCGCTCTGCCCGAAGAAGCCCCACCGGTGCCGCGCGTGCTGGGAATCGACGAGTTCGCCCTGCGCAAGGGGCATGTCTACGCAACCATCCTGGTGGACATCGAGACCCGCCGACCGGTCGACCTGCTGCCCGACCGCACCGTCGAGACCGTCCGTGCCTGGCTGGCCGCCCACCCGGGAGTGAAGGTCATCTGCCGCGACCGCTCCGCTCTGTATGCCGAGGCCGCACGGCTCGGCGCCCCGGACGCCATCCACGTCGCCGACCGCTTCCACCTGTGGCAGAACCTCGCCGACGCCGTCGAGAAGACCGTGCTCCAGCACCGCGCCCTGCTGCCCGAACCACCGCCACCCGCAGGGCCCACCGAGCCCCTGACCCTGCCGGTCACCGCTGCCGAGCCCCGGCGGACCGGACGCCTGTCGGACCGCGTCCGCGAACAGCACGCCGCCGTCCACGCCCTGATACGCGAGGACGTCAGCCTGCGCGCCATCGGCCGGCGACTGGGCCTGGCCCGCGGCACCATCCGCCGCCTGGCCCACGCCGCGGACCCCGACGAACTGCTGGTCGGCCGCTGGACCGGACGCACCAGCATCCTCGACCCCTACAAGCCCTACCTCAACCAGCGGTACGCCGAAGGCTTCACCGTCGCCCGCCGCCTGTTCGAAGAAATCCGGCAGCGCGGCTTCCCGGGCCAGGAGCAGATCGTCCGCGTCTACATACGGCAGCTGCGGGAGGCGTTCCCTCACCAGGACCCGCCCCGCCGCAAGCCCTCCGTGAGGGACGTGACCGGGTGGATCACACGCCACCCCGACCGGCTCGACGACGCCGACGCGCAGCAGCTCAAGGAGATCCTCGCGCGCGTCCCGGCGCTCGCCCGCACCGCCGATCACGTCAGAGACTTCGCCGAGCTGATGAACGACCGCCGCGGCCACCAGCTCAAAGACTGGATCGCCCGCGTCCGACAAGACCAGGTCCCCGCCCTGCAGAGCTTCGCCACCGGCCTCCTGCAGGACCTCGACGCCGTTGTCGCCGGGCTCACCCTGCGCTACAGCTCAGGAGCGGTCGAGGGCCACAACAACAAGATCAAGATGCTCAAGCGTCAGATGTTCGGCCGCGCCAACTTCGACCTCCTGCGCAAACGCATCCTCTACGCGGCATGAGCCTGGTGGTGGCGTGGACGGTGACGTGGTCGGCGTGGATGGTGACGGCGCTGACCGCGACGTCGGTGGTCTGGTGGAGCCAGAGGTCCTGGAGCAGGTCGTGGTTCACGACCGTTCATGATCGCGGACCCGGTGACCCTCCGTGGCCCTGGCACGGAAAGTGATCCAGAACCCCTTTTCGAAGTCCACCGACAGTCTACGACCCGGCGTTTCTAGTGCACGCGTGGGAACGCGTGGCCACCAACACCGGGGCGAGGACCCCAGGAACCGACGGGGCCACGGTGGCCCTGATCGAGACCTGGATCGGGGTCGAGGCGTTCCTGGAGCACATCAGGGACGCGCTGAAGTCGGGCGCGTTCGAGCCGGTCGAAGTGCGACAGGTGATGATCCCGAAGGCGAGCGGCAAGCTCCGCGCGTTGGGGATCCCCACGGTCGCCGACCGGGTGGTCCAGGCCAGCCTCAAAGCAGTGCTCGAACCCATTTTCGAGGCGGATTTCATGCCGTGCTCGTACGGGTTCCGCCCCAACCGGCGGGCGCACGACGTGATTGCGGAGATCCATCACCTGTCTTCCGGGGCCAACAAGTTCCACTGGGTCCTGGAGGCAGACATCAAGGCGTGCTTCGACGAGATCGATCACACGGCCCTGATGGATCGCCTTCGGGCGAGGATCAAGGACAAGCGCGTCTGCACGCTGGTGAAGGCGTTCCTGAAATCCGGGGTCATGACGACCTCCGGGGACCGGGAGGAGACGCTGACCGGGACCCCGCAAGGCGGGATTCTCTCCCCGCTGCTGGCCAACATCGCGCTGTCCGCGCTGGACGAGTACTTCGCCCGGCAGTGGCAGCAGGAGATGGGCAGCTATAAGCGGCGGGTCACGCGCAGGAAGCACGGACTGGGCAACTGGCGGCTGATCCGTTTCGCGGACGACTTCGTTCTGATGGTCTCCGGGGAACGCCGCCATGCCGAGCAGCTGCGTGAGGAGGTGGCCGGCGTGCTCGCCCCGTTGGGGCTGCGTCTGGCACCGGAGAAGACCCAGGTGGTCCACATCGATGAGGGCTTCGACTTTCTCGGCTTCCATATCCGCAGGCAGCGGAAACGAGGAACGCAGAAGCACTACGTCTACACCAAGCCGTCCAAGAAGGCGATCCAGTCGATCAAGGACAAGGTGAAAGACAGAACACGCAGATCAGACCTGCACAGGGACGTGGACGAGCTGCTAGCCAGCCTCAACCGCACCCTGCGCGGGTGGGCGAACTACTTCCGGCACGGGGTGTCGAAGGCGGTGTTCAGCACGATCGATGACCACGCGTGGCATCGCATCGTCCGCTGGATCTTCCACAAGCACTCCCGGCTCAGCTGGAGGGAACTGCGCCGTCGGTTCTGCCGACCGGGCAGTTGGAAGCTCATCTGCGACGGAGTCGAGTTCACCGGCGCATCCAGCGTCAAAGTGATCCGCTACCGCTACCGCGGCAGCAACATCCCGACCCCGTGGACACCACGACCGGCAGTCGCCAGTACCAGCGACTGACCACCGGCCAAGGCACGTGGAGCGCCCGTTGCGTGGAGACACGCACGGCGGGTGCGGCGGGCGGGTCGGGGAAACGGGCTGGTCGCAAGGCCAGTACCGCGCCCCGGCCCGACCCAACCTAACCGCAAACGACGGTGACCAGTCGTTGGACCTGGCAGGTCTGGGCAGTTCCGGCGCATTGGTCGCCTCGGCAAGTGCGAGGCGACCGCCCTTCAACTCGGGCACGTAGTTGTAGATCGTGTTCCTGGAGACGCCGAGGAGCTTCGCGATCGAGGTGACGGTGTTCTCCGGGCGGGCGAGTAGGTCGCGGGCGTGACGTACCTGTTCCTCGGTCATCGCCGGCGGGCGGCCGAGTCGGGCACCGCGGGCGCGGGCGGCGTCCAGGCCCTCGTTGGTGCCCTGGACGATGAGTTCTCGGATGAACTCCGCCAGGGCCGCGAAGACGTGGAAGACCAGGCGCCCGCCGGGCGTGGTGGTGTCGAGCGCCTCGTGCAGTGAGGTGAAGCCGATACCGCGCTTGCGCAGACCGGACACGATGGCGATGAGGTCCTGGATGGAGCGTCCGAGCCGGTCCAGCGACGGGACGACGAGGGTGTCGCCCTCGCGCAGGTAGTCGAGGGCCTTCCACAGCTCTTCGCGTTCGGCGTTCTTGCCGGACTTCTTGTCGGAGAAGATCCGGATGCACCCTGCTTCGGTGAGTGCGTGGATCTGTCGGTCGAGCAGTTGTCCCTTGGTGGACACACGTGCGTATCCCACAAGGTCGCCGGTCCGTACGGCCGGAACGGGGCGAGGGGATCGGCGGTGTCGTCGTCCTGGGGTGGCTGCACCCGCCAGATCGTACAGAAAAGGGTGCTGCTCAAGTTCTTGAGCACGTCGACTTTCTGACACCGTTTTATGGGCATGATCCGGCGTCGATCCGGTCGCAAACCCTCACTTACCGATCTTGCTCATCAATCGGTCGATTGCTGAGCGGCTGGATCCTTTACGGCCTTCGTCCGCCAGTACGCGAGAGCGTCGCGGGTGCGGACGGTGTGGGGGTGGTCGGCGCCCAATACCCGGAGCATCTGTCCCAGCAACTCAGCGGTTGCCTCGGCGGCGCCTACTGGATCCCCGGCCCGGCCTCGCAAGTTGGCTAGGTTGCTCCGGGTAGCAAAGGTATGGGGGTGATCGGGACCCAGTACACGTAGTCGATCGACAAGCAGGTTTTCAAGGTCGGCTGTGGCGCCAGCAATATCTCCGGCGATCGCACGCCATCTCCCGAGACTATGCCGTGCGGAAAGGGTGTCAGGGTGGTCAGGGCCGATAACCCGAAGCTTCTGGTCCACCACGGACTCTAAGGCGGCCACAGCACCAGCATGATCCCCGACTTCCCCACGCCAGCGAGCGAGGGCGCCCAGAGTATTGAGGGTTAGAGGGTCTTCGGATCCCAGCACCTGCAGCTCCTGTTCCAGTAGCCTTTCCAAGGCAGCCGCGGCTCCGACAGCATCGCCAGCTTCGCCCTGGCACCATGCCAGGTTGTGCCGGAGATTGAGGACGTGAGGATGATCCGGCCCTCGTGCCTGTGTCATCGGTTTCAGGAGTCGCTTGTAAGTAGAAGCTGCGCCGACAGCATCCCCAGACTTCATAAGCCAGTATGCGAGCGATACGCCAGTATCGAGAGTTGTAGTGTGTTTGCAGCCTAGTGCTCGTGTTTCCTGTTTCAGTAGCCGTTTGTAGGCAGAGGCTGCGCCAGCAAAATCTCCTGACTCGCCCAGCCAGTGGGCAAGGTCGTGCGCGGCGTGGAGAGTGTCCGCGTGATCTCGACCAAGGTGAGCGCCTGCCGTGTCAAGGACGTGTTGCATGTGCTTTATGGCAGCGTCGATCTGGCCAGCTTCGCCAAGGCTTTCGCCAGTACGGAAGAGCACCGGATGAACGCCATCGAGTTCGTCGTCGAAATCACCAAGCTGGTAGAGGGAGTCTTCGGCGTGGCGGGTGAGCGCTTCAGTGTTGGCGCGCAGGGCCTGGGCCAGGGCGGTGTCACGCTCTGTCTCGGGCCAGGCAGCTATTAGGGCCGTGGCCGCGGCTATACCGGCGACGTCGCGGTCCGCGGCAGGCATAGCGTCGCGGGCGGCGCGTTGTATGAGTTGGTGGACCTGCACGGCTCTATGGGGGACGTTTGGGCTGTGCTCGATCAAGTTCAGGCGTTGGAGTGCACTTAGCGCTCCGACCGCGTCTTGCCCAGTGACCTGTTGCGTGTGTGTTTGTCCAAGTGAGGCACCGATGCGGAACTCGGCGAGGTACGTGAGAACGGGCGGGCTAGCCAAAACCGTGGACGGGATGCCGTTGGGGTCGAGCATCGCGGCAAGCTGCAGCATGGGACGGGCCAGACCCGCCGGGCGGAGTTGGTCGGCGCGCTCGATGGACAGAGACCAGGTGGCGGCCACCGTGGTGGCTTGGTCGTCGGGTAAGGTGCCGGGCTCGGGCAGCAAGTCAGCCAGCTTTCTCATCCGGTCTGCGAGCAGCTGCCGGTAGTCGGCGCAGGCCAGGGTGGCGTCGATGACGTAGGCGGCGGCCTGGGCGAGAGCAAGAGGCAGGTGTCCCAGGTCGGTGGCGAGGCCGTTGATCTGATCGGCGGGCTCGGCACGCCCGTGGGCTGCGAGCATCTCCGTGAGGTAGGCGGCGGACTCCCAGGGCCTGAACAGGCCCACACGCACCAGGCAGCGGCCCGCTCCGGTCAGGGCGGCGTCGCGGCGTCGACTGGTGACCAGGGTGCGGCCGCGCGGACTGCTCGGTGGCCACAGGTCACGCAGGTCAGCCGGGGCGGCGAGGTCGTCGAGGACCACCAGCCACCGGCACGGCTTCAGCGTGGCCTTCGGCTCCAGCCAGGCCAGGAACTCGCGCGCGGCCCGTTCGGGGTCCGTGGGATCTGCGCCCAGCACCTCCACGCCGGCCTGCGCGTACCCGTCTGTGATTTCCGACCGGCTGCTGGCGGTGATCCACACCAGCACATCCACGCTACCGTTGTCCCATGCGTTACGGGCATGGTCCGCGGCCAACTGGGTCTTGCCCACCCCACCCGTGCCGGTCAGCACTGCGGTGCCTCCGCCGTCGGCCGCTGTCCGCAGCTGATCGACCTCGGCCCGGTGCTGGAAGGACAAGGCACGCGGCGGAATCACCCCGACCTGGTGCGGCCAAGCGGCTGGCTTACGAGGCGGAGCGTGATGGTGGACCTGCTCAGCGTAGCCGATGGCCACGCCGCCGTGGTCTGCGAAGATGCTGGTGAAGTCAGTGCCGCGCGGGGCCGTGCTGGCTCCGGATCCGCTCACCCCTGGCGCGGACCCGGCTCCCGAGGGTTTCCCAGGGTCACATCCCGCATGCTCCAGGCGGCAGCGGACCCGTGGTCGGCACGGATGCCCACATTCCCGCCGACGGCTTGCCCACCGTCGCCTGCCGATATTCCGCCGACCGCGCGGGACAGGGCCTGCACATCTTTCACCGCGCGGTCCAGAGCCTCTGCGAAGGCGGGATCGTTCTCCGTGGCGTCTTCCAGCGCGAGGTGCACCCTCTGCTGGGTGCGGTCGGTCGGCCTGTCCTGCCCCGCCGCGGCCTCCTCGGCCAGCTTCTGCAATGCGGGATCCTCGCCCAGCTTGCGGCTGACCAGGTCGTGGAGCCGGTCCATCGAGGCGTCGAGAGTGCGGTCGACCTCTTCGTCCGCTCGGCCTGCCACCCGCTTCGCCTTGCGCACCGCCCACGCGAACACGTACCCGACCGCGATCTCAATGCCCGTCATTCGCATCCCCCAGACCGCCACTGACAAGGAATCAAACGGTACCTGATGCCTCCCGTGCTGGCCCTCGTCTGCGGCACTACCGCTTTGCTGGCGCGGTCGAAGGTTCCGCACTCTCCCGGCTCCTAGAAGACGTCATCTGCTGGTCGTCCAGCGGGGTTCGCGGGCCGGGCACGGCGGCGGCGAGGTTGAGACGCGCGTCCATATCTAGGTTGACCTCCCCGTACGAACGCACGTGGGACCAGAACAGCGGGGTCAGGCCACGCCGGTCAGCAGGCGTGAGGAGGTCGGCCCACTCCGGCTCGCTAAGGATGTCCTGGAGCATCAGGGTGTTCACGTAGACCAGGGCCGATTGCAGGATCCGCAGGCACAGGACGAACATCTCCTGCTCGTCGCGCCGGTTCGAGGCGATCTCCCCACCCTTGCCGTACGCGATCACGGAGTTTGCGCCGTTGGAGGACTCCATGACGTTCAAGCCCTCCTCGATCTCCCGCTGAAGGTCGCGCAGCCGCAGGTAGCGGGCCACGAAGATGGTCTTCTGCGCCCGTCCGACCTCCAGCATGGCCGCGTAGGTGGGGTGGGAGGCGTTACGGGTGAAGCGGCGCAGGATCGCCTCGGTCGACGCGGTCCGAGTCCGGATCGCGGTCGCGTACTTGATCATCTGGTCGTATTGCTGGGCAATGAGTTCCCAGCGGATCGGGCGGGTCAGCGCCGAGGCGAGCCGCGGGTAGGCGTCAGCCTCGCCGGCCACCGGCCGGCCACACCCTCTATCCGGCAGGTCACCGGATGGCTGACCCGTCATCCCGCCGCCCTCACCGAAGAGGAGAAGCTGCGCAGGAAGGCGGTCCTCGACCGGTGCCCGCAGCTGGATGCCGCCGCGCACCTGATCGGAACATTCGCGGAGATGCTCACCACCCTCGACGGGCTCCGTCTCACCGAGTGGATCACCGCTGCCATGACGTCGGGACTGCCCGGCATCAGTTCCTTCGCGGCAGGGTTGGAAGGCGACTTCGACGCGGTGACCGCCGGACTGACCACCGACTGGAACTCCGGCCCGGTCGAAGGAGCAGTCAATCGGATCAAGATGCTCAAGCGGCAGATGTTCGGCCGGGCAGGATTCGCGCTCCTCCGCAAGCGCGTCCTGCTCGCCTTTTGACCTCATCGTCGGCAGCGCATGCAAAGATCCCCGGGGCAGCACTCGGGAGGAGATCACCATGGGGACCTGGGACGTCGGCCCCTTCGACAACGACGACGCTGCGGACTTCGCCCTCGCCTTGGACGAGGCCACCTTGGACAACCGCGAAAGTCTGGTCCGCAGCGCGCTCGAACGCGCCGCCAACGCCATGGATTACCTCAGCGACACCGATGCCGTGCTGGCAGTGGCTGCCGCTGCCCTGGTCGTCGCTCAACACCCGGGCGGTGAACCAACCTGCGCGAACTACGGCCCTTCGCAGCCAATGCCAAAGTTCCCCGCCGACTTCAAGAAACTGGCCGTCGACGCCTTGGGCCAGGTCGTCGCGGAGTCGTCCGAACTTGCCGAGCGGTGGGATGAATCCTCGAACGGCCGCAAATGGAGCCAGGCGATCACTCGCCTACGCGACATCCTCGACCCTCCGATCCCGCCACAAGAGGAAGTCCTCTTCGACATCTAGCTGTTGCTGGCCATGACGTTGGTGACGCTTGCGTGGAGGCGTGAGGCTGGAGGATGGTTTCCGGCGGCGGTGTGAGGTCGGTGGTAGTTGTAGTGGACGTTCCACACCATGATCGCCCGGGCGCGCTCTGCTTCAGAGGCCCAGTTGCGGGCGTAGAGCAGCTCTTCGGCGAGGATGCGCTGATAACGCTCGACCTTGCCGTTGTGCCGAGGTGTGTAGGGCCTGGTTCGCTGGTGTCGGGAGGCCCACGAGGCCAAGATGCGCGTGAAGACCGCTGCGCGGCAGTTGGCGCCGTTGTCCGTGACCACGCGAACGACCCTGTGGATGCCGTGCGCGGCGAAGAACGCGCGGGCGCGGCTCAAGAACGCCACGGTGGTGGCGGCCTTTTCGTCGGGAAGGGGCTCGGTGTAGGCCAGGCGGGAGAACCCGTCGACGGCGGAGTGCAGGTAGACGTACCCGCCCTTGCCGCCAGCGGTCTTCGCACGCTGGACTGCCTTGGCCTGTTCGGAGCCGCGTCCGTGAACCCGCCACCCGCCGCCATCGGGGATGCGTCCGACCTTCTTGACGTCGAGGTGGACCAGGTGGCCTGGGTAGCGGGCCACGATCCGTTTCGGCGGGCGCCGGTTGACCGAGCCGTCGGGATCGAGGAACCGGCGGTGGTTGATGCCCAGACGCGTCAGCCACCGGCCCACGGTGCGTTCGCTGATCCGCACGCCCTGGCCCGCGAGTTCGAGTGCGATCCTGCGCGCGGACCACTTGTTGTCCCGTCGTAGCTGCTCGATCCGTTCGACGACGTCGGGCGGCGTCTGGGTCGGTGTGTCGGTGTACGAGCTCATGTGCAGAGCGAAGTACACCCTCACGTGCAGAGTGACGTACGAAGTTGTGGCCGGGGCGAGGGCGTCAGCCCTCGCCCCGGCCGTGTGGGGTGAAGCGGCAGGTTCAGGCGGTCGCTGCGTCGCCGCCGTCGATGGCGAACAGCTTGTTCTTCAGCCGGTAGCTGTTGCCGTTGATGGAGACGACCTCGCAGTGGTGCAGGAGACGGTCGAGGATGGCGGTGGCGAGGACCTCGTCTCCGAACACCTGTCCCCACTCTCCGAAGGTCTTGTTCGAGGTGAGGATGATCGAGCCCTTCTCGTATCGCTTCGAGATCAGCTGGAAGACGAGGTTGGCCTCGTCCCGGTCGAGTGGGAGATAGCCCACCTCGTCGACCACGAGAACGTCGGGCCGCTGATACTGCCGCATCCTGGCGGGCAGCCGGCCGATCCGGTCGGCCTCTTTGAGCTGCCGGACCATGTCGTCGAGGCTGGTGAAGTAGATGGTGAACCCGGCCCGGCAAGCCGCGACGGCCAGCCCCACCGCGATGTGGGTCTTTCCGACCCCGGGCGGTCCCAGCAGGGCGACGTTGGTCCTGGTTTCGACGAAGGCCAAGGTGGCCAGGTCGCGGATCTTGCGGGGGTCGAGTTCCGGCTGGAACGAGAAGTCGTAGTCCTCAAGCGTCTTGTGGTGCGGCAGCCGGGACAGCCGCAGGCCGGTGTGGAAGCGGCGGTCGTCCCGGACGGCCAGTTCTTCGGACAGGGCCAGGTCGAGGAAGTCGAGGTAGCCCATCTTGCCGGCGTCCGCGCGCTGGATCAGGTGGTCGAGACTGGCCGCCGTGTGGGGCAGGCCGAGCTTGGCGGCGGTGGATCGCAGTCGGGCGGTGACCAGTTCGCTCACGCGGTGTCCTTCGAGTCCGAAACGATGCGGGGACGGGGCTTGGGACCGGTGCCGGCGATGTCGTCGTAGAACGACAACGGACGTTTGCCGACAGGAACTTGGGCAGCTGGTGACTGTTTGATCAGTTCTTGGAGTGGGCTGTCCGACGCGGTCGCCGTCCCGGACCGGCGAGCCGGTTCGGTGACGTGTGTGGTGGTGCGGCGGCCGGATCCGTCGGGCAGGCCGTTCCAGTGGGCGTCGTCGACGACCCAGGCGCCGCGGGTGTGCGACCGGGGATGAACGGCCAGCAGGGTCGCCCCTGTCAGGTCCGGGGCCAGCAGGTGCAGGGAGATGCTGTCGCCGCCGGCACGGACCTCGACCAGCTGTCGGGGGCGGACGCGACGGGCGGGCACCGAGTAGAGGCTGGCCTCGAACGCGACCAGGCAGTCCTTGCCGACGTGCCGCAGGTGTCGGTCGGTGACCAGGTAAGGCCGGGACGGAAGCGGTCGCAGGGCGGCATGGTCGCGTTCGGCCCGCAGACCGATCACTTCATGGTGCGTGCGATGGGTTCGGGCCCGCCGCAGCGGCACCCAGTCGACGAAGGCGGCATCCATCTGCACCACCGAGTCGAACGACCGGCCCGCCAGCACGTGATCACGGACGATGGTCACCTGCCGCTCGACCCGGCCCTTTCCGGTGGGCCGATAGGCGGCCAGCACATCGATGTCGAAGTTGTAGTGCCCGGCGAACGCGACGGCTTCCGGATGCAGCGGGACCGCTTCGCCTGGGGCGACGTGTCGGCGCACGACGGTCTTGGTCCGGTCGTAGACGATCACCTTGGGGACCCCTCCGAAGTGGGCAAATGCCCGACGGTGGCAGTCCCAGAACGTCGCCAGGTCCATCGACGTGGTGAAGCAGCAAAACGGGTCCCGTGAGTAGGACAGGACCATGTGGAAGGAGTACACCTTCTTGATCCCGACGTGCGTGAGGACGCCGCCCTCGTCGCCCCAGTCGACCTGGGCCTGGGCGCCGGGGATCACCTCGAACCGGCGGTGCAGGCCATCGAGTTCGTCCGGGCCGATGCCCAGCTCGGCCATCACCTGCGGCCGAGCCTGCTGCAGATAGATCTTCACTCGCTGGTAGTTGCCGGTGAACCCATACTGGGCGACGAGCCGTTCGTGGATCACCGTGCCCTTCAGCGTGATGTCGGCCCGCAGCCAGGCGTCGATGACCGGTTTGAACGGCTCGATCACCTGCGGATTGCAGCCCTTGCGGGGCGGCCCTTTCGGCGGCACCACCGGCGGTGGCGCCTCGACATACTTCTTGACAGTCCGCCAGTTCAGCCCGGTCTCCCGGGCGATGGCGGAGATGCTCATCCCTGCTTCATGCAGGGCGCGAAACCGGCGCAGATCCATCCAACGCTCCGAGTGCAGGATCATCGAGACGGGACACCCTTCGCCTCCTCTCACCTCGCGCGATGGCTGTCCCGCACCCGAAGGCCCTACTCACGACACGCGTACGACACGCCCAAGATCAACCCGATCGAGTGTGTACGTGAGCTCGTACCTACCTCTGCACATCAACATGTACGCGGACACGGTGAAGAGTGCGGGACGCTCAAACGGTCCTGCAGCCCGGCTTCGCCATACTTGTCGTAGCGGTTCTTCCATTTGGACAGGCAGGCGCGGGAGAGCCGGCCTCGGCGGCGACGTGGGCGATCGGACGGGTGCGGCAGCGTTCGATGAGCCTTCGGCGTCCCTCGACGTTCAAAGGGGCGTTCGCATGCGTCACTGGAGCACCTCGGTGCTTCGGCCAGCCGCGATCACGGTGCGGAAGAGGAACGCAAGGAGCAGCGCAACGGCGACCAGGAATCCGCTCGACCACAGAGGCCCGAGGTTCCCGGCCGCGGTGCTGAGGGTGGTCGCGGCGATGAGAGGGCCGACGGCGGCGCCCACGTTGAGCGCCGCGGTCGCGCACGAGCCGGCCATGGTCGGGGCTCCCGCGGCTTCGTAAAGGACCCGCGTGATCAGGGTACTGCCCAGCGCGAAGGACAGGGCTCCCTGGATGAACACGAGGGCGAGCAGGGCGAGCGGCTTGTCGGCCAGCACGGCCAGGGCCGGCCAGCCGACGAGCAGCAGCGGGCCGCCGACCGCGATGACCGGGCCGGGGTGCTGGTCGGACAGCCGACCGGCGACCGTGACTCCGGCGAAGGAACCGATACCGAAGAGCACCAGGGCGACAGAGATCCACAGTTCACTGAGCCCGGCGGTGCCGGTCACGACGGGGGCGAGGAAAGTGAAGCCGGCGAAGGTGGCCGCGTTCACCAGCGCACCGAGCAGCATCACCAGGAGCAACCTACGCCGTGCCAGCTGGGCGAGTTCCGCTCGCAGGGCTGGTCCGCCAGGCATCCGTTCCTTCGCCCGTCCCGCTGGGATTCCCTTCAGGATGCCGAGAGCTGCAGGCAGGCAGAGAGCGGCGACAGCCCAGAATGTGGCACGCCAGCCGAGCAGCGTGCCGAGCACCGACCCACCCGGGACACCGGCAATCGTGGCGGTCGTCGTGCCTGACAGCAGCACGGCCAGCGCACGCCCCTTCTTGTCAGGCGAGACCAGGGTGGTGGCAGCCGCCAAAGCGACGGCGAGGAACCCCGCGTTTGCGAGCGCGGCGACGAACCGAGTGGCAAACAGGACCGGGAAGCTGGTGGTGATGGCGCCCACGGCGTGGGCTGCCGCGAAAGCGAGGATGAACCCGAGCAGGCTGGAGCGCCTGGACCACCTACGGGCAAGTGCGGCCACAAGAGGGGCACCGACGATCATGCCGATTGCGAAGGCCGAGGTGAGCACGCCTGCTGTCCCGACAGTGACGTTGAGATCGGAGGCGATGTCCGGCAAAAGGCCGGCGAGCATGAACTCCGAGGTGCCCATGGCGAAGACGGCCACGGCAAGCAGATACAGCGGAAGAGACATCGAGTGGCTCCGGGGCGAGGAGAAGCACGACAAGGTCATCTCGTCACCGCGGCCAGCCCTCAAGGGCGCCCTCGTTACACCGCAGAACGCGGCGCGACGGCACGTCTAGGAGCTCAGTGGTTCAGGGGGCTGACGGCATGTGACCGAAAGCCCCCACCCTGTCTGACTCAGGACTCGACATGACCTGCACGCTACCCGACCACTGTCCGTCGAGGCACCTTGGTTTCATCGATGTTGGCCTGTGTCACCAACGTCATATCCCGCAACATCTAGTAGTGCTTGGTCAGGTTGGTATCGGTTCTGGCGTGTCGCGGTGACAGGTAGGGCAGGCGCCGGTCCAGACCGCGAGGAGTAGCTGCAGTTCGCGGGCGACCTGGTAGAGGCTCAGGCCGGCGCCGTCTCTTTTGGGGACCGGGTCAGTCGCTGGAGGGTGCAGAAGGCGTGTGCGACGGAGACGAGGGTGACGTGGTGGTGCCAGCCTCTCCAGGTGCGCCCTTCGAAGTGGGCCAGGCCCAGGGTCTGTTTCATCTCGCGGTAGTCGTGCTCGATCCTCCAGCGCAGCTTCGCGGTGCGCACGAGGGTGGCCAGCGCCGTGTCGGCGGGCAGGTTGGAGAGCCAGAACTGCACGGGTTCGGGCTGGTTGGCGGGCCATTCGGCCAGCAGCCAGCGCACGGGCAGTTCGGGTCCGGCGGTGCTCTTGCGGATCTCGCGTCCGGCGGGCCGGATCCGCAGGGCCACGAACCGTGAGTACATCCGCTTCAGACCGCTGCGGCCGCTGCCCGCGCGGGAGCCTTCCCGCCACTGCACCGGCCGGGCCGCCTGTTTCCCAGCCTCAATGACCAGCTTCTTCACCGTCTGGGCCGGCTCGGGGTAGGCAGGCTGGGGCCTTGGGCCGCGACCGCAGTAGGGCGGGGTGTGCGGCCGTGCTGTTTCCGGCTGGGCGGTGGTCGTGGTGGAGATGCCCACTGCGTAACCGAGGCCGCGTTCTTCCAGGCCGAGGCGGAAGGCTGCGGTATCGCCGTAGCCGCCGTCGGCGACGACGAGCGGGACGTCGATGCCCCACGACCGTGTCTCGTCGATCATGTCCAGGGCCAGCTGCCACTTCTCCACGTGTCCGACGTCTTCGGGGATGCCGCACCTGGTGCGGCGGGCCACCCTGCCCGGATCGGCTTTGGGTGAGGCGGGATCCCAGCTCTCGGGCAGGAACAGACGCCAGTCGACAGCAGCCGACGCGTCGTCGGAGGCCAGGTACAGTGATACCCCGGCCTGGCAGTTGGTGACTTTGCCCGCGGTGCCGGTGTACTGCCGGGCCACGCACGCCGAGGCATCACCGTCCTTGAGGAAGCCGGTGTCATCCACGATGAACGCGGTCGGTTTGATCACCTGCTGCATCCGCCAGGCGAGGCGGGCGCGGACATGCGCTGCCTCCCATGGGCTGGTGGTGATGAAGTTCGCCAGGGCCTGCCGGTTGCCGTCCTCGCCCAGGCGGGCGGCCATCGGTTCCACCGACTTGCGCCGCCCGTCCAGCAGCAGGCCCCACAGATAGACCGTTCCCCACCGGCGCTGATCCGCCCGCGCGAACGGCTCGAACATCTCCGCCGCGAAGTCCTCCAGATCACACCGGACCGCGGCCAACTCCCCACCCATCACACCCCGTCAACGACGCACCCGATCAAACGGACACGCCACCGGCGAGTGAACCTGACCAAGCACTACTAGTACTCCAGCAGCACTTTGACGTTTTCCCTTTTCAGGGGCGGTTTGGGTGAGTGTAGTGGGCTGGTTGGCGGCCTGTGTTCTCTTTCCCGGGCCGCCCCTCGATCGTGTGCAGGCGCCGCTGATAGTGGCAGCGGCGAGCGACGGCTTGGCGTCGTCTGCGCCAATGTGACCATCTCAGTGCGCGTGCGCTGATGAGGGGCTGGTGAGCGGTGATGGGTGAGTGGCCAGTTGCCAGGAGCCGCCGAACTTCTGCCACGGTGAGGGGCGCGAGGCAGGAACCGTTTCTGCTGCCCCTTTTGCCGCGGCGTCGGCGGCCATCACGGCGAGGAAAGCATGCGCCAGCATGGCCAGGGTGATGTGTCGCATCCAGCCTGTGTAGCGGCGGACTTCGTACTGGTCGAGGCCGCATTCGTTCTTCGCGGCCTGGAAGGCTTCCTCGATGGCCCAGCGCACCCCGGCGACGCGGACCAGGTGCTCGACCGTGGTGCCCAGCGGGGCGTAGGCGAGGTAGTAGGCGATCTCCTCGGGTTTGTTGATGCTGCGGCGTGCCAGTGCCCACCGCTGGTGGGTGGGCATCTCGGTGTCGAAGTCTTCGATGGACGCGATCTGCAGGGCGGCCCAGTGGTAGACGCGCGGGCCCTTCGCGCCGTCACCGCACGAACGTCGCTCCCACGCCTCGTTGGGTGCCTGGGAGAAGAGGTGATCGATGCGTCCGAAGCGCGGCACCTGCTGGGACTTGGGGACCGCGAGCACATATCCCAGGCCGGTCTCCTCCAGCATGCGGCGCAGCCGACACTCCTGGCCGTAGGCCGAGTCCGCGGTCACCCAGGCGATCGGCAGCGGCGAGGCGATCGCCCGCAGCACCATGGCCTTGGCCAGGTCAGGCTTGGTGGCGAAGGCCCGCTCGTCAGGAATGTGGGCGGCGCGGCAGCGGTCGCGGTCGTCAGTCCAGGACTTGGGCAGATACAACTCCCGGTCCACCAGGGCGCGTCCGCGCGTGGTGGCGTAGGCGGCGAACACGCCGATCTGGCAGTTCTCGGTGCGGCCGGCGGTGCCGGAGTACTGGCGCTGCACGCCGGCCGAGGTAGTGCCTTTCTTGAGGAAGCCGGTGTCGTCGAGGATGAGAGTCCCGTCGGGCTCTCCGAGCCGTTCGGCCACGTAGTGCTGCAGGTCGTCGCGGAGTTCATCGGCGTCCCAGCGGGCGCCGTTGAGGAGCCGCTGGAGGCGGTCGGGTGTGCGGTGTCCGGCGTATTCGGCCAGCTGCCAGCCGTTCTTGCGGCCGACCGGGCCCAGCAGTCCACGGATGTAGTCACGCATCCTGCGACGCGGCTCGACACGCCTGAAGCGGTGGCCGGTACGCAGGAAGAGTTCCTCGAGCTCGTCGTTCCAGATCTCAACTGCACGCTCGTCGATCACGCCGGGAGGCTGCCCGCGCCGCTGCCACTATCAGCGGCGCCTGCACACGATCGAGGGGCGGCCCGGGAAAGAGAACACAGGCCGCCAACCAGCCCACTACACTCACCCAAACCGCCCCTGAACAGGGAAAACGTCAAAGTGCTGCTGGAGTACTAGCTTGTCGGCCACCATTTGCAGGGCGACCGTCTCGTTCGGGTAGTCGTCGCGGACCTCGGCGACCATACGCACCGCACGACGGCGCAGCTCAAGCGGGTAACGGGAGGGTCGTGCCATGACTCGATCCTTTCATGAAATCGAGTCCCTATTCGAACCGGGGCGGTTCACTCGGCCGGGGGCTCGCTTGGCGTTGCGCTGTCCGCCAGGGCCTTGGCCGCCTGGCTCCTGTGGGCGCGGAACCGGCGCAGGTATGACCGTGCCATAGGGCCCGGGGGGACGCCCCGGGCAAAGGCCCGCATGTTGCGCTCGCCAGTGTTGTAGCCCAAGGCGAGAAGTTCGTCGCGGGTGTAGCGGGGCGCATGCCGCTGCGGAAGGCTCCGGTCGAGATCCTTCAGGTACAAGACGGCGGCGCGGATGGCGAAGGCGGGATCGTCGCGAAGGTCCTGCCACCTCCCGGACAAGCCGTGCATCCGTCGCACCCGCTCGAACGCCGCCCGGTGCATGTTGGCCACGCCGAAAGACGCCCCGGGCTTCCACCACTGCCACAGCCGCTCGAGGAACGGATGGTGCGGCTTGTACGCCTCGTTGTGGAGCACGGTCATGACCAGCAGAGGCGACACGCTCGCCTCCCCGGCGCTGCGGGCTACGAAGGCGGCGTAGTCGGCCGGATCGTAGCCGCCGGGCAGCAACGGTGGAGTCCGCACGTCGCTGGGGTCTACCTCGCAGAGCCGTTGCTTTCCCGCCGCGGTCGATCTCTCGGCCATCTCCACACACCTTTTCCTGGCCGTCCAGCCGCCTTGTGGGCGGCCGGCAGCGGTCCATTACTCGTCAGTTCGCGTGCTTGCGTGGCCTCATCGGCAATCCGGGTGCGCAGGACATGCCCTCCAACCCAAGTCCTCCCCGACGCCCTGCCCCGCAACGGTAGCCGGTGCGGCTGCATCAGGCCGTGCCGGTCTTCGGGTGCTGGAGTCGATCGGCCGAGGTCGCGGATGCGCGGTAATTCAGCCCTGCTTGGGCGCAGTGATGGGCACCAAACGCAAGGTGAAAGGGTGGCCTGCTGGGTCGGCGTATCTGCGTTCCTCGTACGGCCCCGCTGGGTCTTTGGTCTCGATTGGTCGGCCTCCGAGACCCACCACCCGCCGCTCGGCCTCGTCCATGTGCTCGACGAGGAAGACCAAGTGGGCCTGGAGGGAGTTCTCCGGGCGGGGCCAGCTGGGCAAGGTAGCGTTCACATCGCGGCGGAAGGCCAGCCGGATACCGCCAGCGCCACGGATCTCCACAAGGTTGGCCGAGGCATCCGTCTGCTCGCCCTCCAGGAACTCCTTGTAGAACACGGAGAGTCGCTCAGGCTCAGCGCAGTCAAGGACCACGACGCCCGCCTTCACCAATGTCATGCTTCCTCCCGCGTGGGATGACCTGCTTCTACGGATATCCCCCGCTGCCGGATTCAGTCGGCGGATGGCAGCGCGAGTCCCGGCGCGGTAGATGCGAGGTGGAGAGCGGGGCGGGGTGCACGGACGCAGGACACCTGTTCGGCGGCGGTGCGCAGGGTGAGGGCGGCGACCGTCTCCGTGATCCGCATGTCGTCGTCCGAGTCACCCAGGGGCAGGGTCGTCCGGGGCGCAGCTCCAGGCTCGGTCGCCGAGAGGCGTTTCTCCAGGTTCCGGGGCCACCACGCCCACGGATTCCACCAGAGCGGGCCCCGTCGTAAGTGGGCGTTTAACACTGGTTCGCGATGGGCATTTCGACCCGTTTTGCCGTATTCGCCGCTAGCGCGCAACGAAGTCTGTGCCGTTGGGCTTCCCTGGTGACACCACTCAGTGCCTGCGATGTCTCGTCGGGACCCATGCCGAACCCTGCGCTGGTGCTATCAGGTGTCGTTCCATTGTTCTGCGTCGCCCGGCATGAGGTGGGATTCCCAGGCCCAGGCGGTGATCTCGCTGCGGTTGCGGGCTCCGAGTTTGTTCTGGATCGCGGCGAGGTGGCCCTTCACGGTGCTGACGGAGATGAAGAGGGCGGCGGCGATCTCCTGGTTGGTGCGGCCCCGGGCGACGGCGCGGATGACGTCGGTTTCCCGGTCGGTGAGCGGGGGTTCGGGCTGGAGGGCGGGGGGGGTCTTGATGGGGGTGAGGTTGCGAAGCAGGCGCAGGGTGATCGACGGGGAGATCAGGGCGTCCCCGGCGTTGGCAGCCCGCACGGCGGCGGCGAACAGGGTGGGGTCGCCGTCCTTGAGGACGAATCCGAGGGCTCCGGCCTGGAGGGCGCCGTAGACGTATTCGTCGAGTCCGAAGGTGGTGACGATGACGACCCGGAGTGGGTCGGCGATGCCCGGGCCGGCGAGTCCGCGGGTGACGTCGATGCCGTCCAGGCGGGGCATCCGGATGTCGATGAGGCAGACGTCGGGCCGCAGTCGGCGGGCCAGGGCGACGGCCTCGGCACCGTCGCGTGCTTCCGCGACGACGGTGATGTCGGGTTCGTCCTCCAGGATGAGGCGCAGGCTGGTGCGGATCATGGCCTGGTCGTCGGCGACCAGCACGCTGATGCTCATCGGCGGTCTCCGGCGCGCAGGGGCAGGGTGGCCCGTACCGACCAGCCGGTGCCGGGCCGCGGACCGGCGTTGAGCGTACCGCCCAGTGCCTCGATGCGCTCGCGCATGCCGACCAGGCCGTAGCCGCCACGCGGGGAAGCGCGGATCGGGGGGTGCGGCGGAGCATCGTTGCCGATCTCGACGGTGATGTCCGTGCTGTCCTGGGAGATGGTGACGGTGGCCGCGCGGGCGCCGCGGGCATGGCGGGCGATGTTGGTCAGGGATTCCTGGACGACCCGGTACACGGTGGTGGTGACCACGGGCGGCCAGGTCGGCGCCCCAGGAGGCAGTCGGAGATCGACGGCCGGTCCGTGCTCTTCGAAACGGCGGACCAGGTCGATGAGTTGCTCCGGTCCCGCGGTGACGGCGGCGCCGTCCTCCGCGTCGCGGAGCAGGGCGACTACCCGTCGCATGGCGTCCATGGCGTCGGTGCCCGAGCGCTCGATGTCCGCCAGGGCGGCGCCGAGGTGGTCGGGCTGCTTGCGGAGCATGATCTGGGCGGCGTGGGTGTGCATCACGATGCCGGAGACGTGGTGGGCGACGACATCGTGCAACTCCCGTGCCAGGGCCAGGCGTTCGTCTCGCCGCACCGCCTCGACGGTGGCCTGGCGGCGATGCTCCAGGAAGCGCAGGACGAGCCCCGTACCGAGGCCGACCAACCAGCCCTGGACGCCAATGTGGAACGAGCCGACGGCAGTTGAGGTGGTCGCGAGCCGGCCGAGTGTCGTGACCGCGAGTCCGGCGGCGGCAACCACCACGGCTCGCCCGAGCGGCAGCACCCGGACGGCCGAGCCGGCGAGGACGGCCAACGCCAAGGACGCGGCAACGCCGGGCTGGCCGGTCAGGTACCCCCTGCTGGAGGCGAGGACGTCGGCAGCCGCGACAACCAGGCCAACGGCCACGGCGACCAACCGGTCGCGCTCCCGCAGCAGCGCAACGGCGCACACCACCGCACCGGTACCGCAGTCGAGCAACCAGTCCCGACGGCCCGCGTCGGCACGCTGGTATGCCGTCGCGGCCAACACCGCCGCGAAGGCGAGCCCCAGCAGGACGTTGGTTCGTCTGGCGGCCAGTGCACCCAGTGCGGCCAGCCGTTCCGTCACACTCACGGCGCTCAGACTACGGAACCGGTCACGGCCGCTGTACCGGCCAAAAGGACCGCTCCGATCCGCCCGATCAGTACTTTTGGCCGGTACGGGACACGGTCGGCGTGAGCAGGCTTGACGGCATGCAACGAGACCTCGACACACCTCGCGGCGACGCCGGGCCCGAACGAGCCGGCAGGTGGACGTGAACCGGACCACCTGGGCCCGCCTCCGATTGGAGCTGCGGGTCATCGGCATCGCCCCGCCGGTGACGGCACTGGCGGCAACGCTGGGCGGCGCGATCCTGGTGATCGTCATGCACGCCACCGGGGCCAGCGCGGAGCACCTCAACATCGCCGCCGGCGCGGTCCTGGCGGGCTTCGCCCCGCTCGGCACCGCCGTCGCGGCCTCCTCGATCGTGGGGCGTGATTCCGGCGCCGAGCTGGTCATGACCACCACAGTCTACCGCCGGGTGTTGTTCCTGCGTGTCGGCCTGGTGGTGGTCCCAGCGGCCCTGGTCACGCTGGTGGACGCCGTCGTGTTCCGCGCCTTGAACGCCTGGCCCGAGGGGCAGGGCACGGACGGTTACGTCCTGGTGTGGGCCCCGCCGATGCTCTGGCTGGTCACACTGGCGATGCTCACCGCGATCGGCCTGCGCAGCTCGGGCGCCGCAAGCGGCCTGATCGGGGGCCTCTGGCTAGCCCAGGAGCTGATGGGGCCCGCCATCCGGGACAACACGGTGCTGCGGACGCAGTACATGTTCATGGGCGTCGCCGCCAAGGTCCCGGCGCACGAATGGACCGTCAACCGAATCGCCCTGCCCGCCGTCGGCGTCGTCGCCGTGATCGCGGCCGGCCTGCTACTGGGGCATCCCGAACGATTTGTGGGGAGCGACACCGCATGACCACCGTCCTTCAGCGAACCGCCCCGCCGACGGCAGCTCGCGGCTGGTGGGCGAAGACCGTCGCGGCCGCCCGCTACGAGTACCTGATGCAGGTGCGCCGCCCGGCGGTCTGGGTGGTCGTGATCGGGCTGATCGGGCTGCGCTGCGCAACGCTCTTCCCGCCCGGCTTCACCAGCACGACGGACCACGCCACGCTGGTCGCGGACTGGGCGAACAACTTCAGCCAGCTGTGCCCGATCGGCGTCGGCGCCGTCCTCGCCGACCGCGTCCGGCGGGAGTCCCGGCTGGAGCTGGACGACCTCCTGACCTCGACGCCCACCGGCATCGGCCCGCGCCTGTGGGGCAAGGCCATCGGCGCCGGCGCGGCGACCATCACACCGGTCGCCGTCGCCTGGGTGGGCCTGCTCGGCTACCTGACCGCCCAGCGCGGGGCCGGGGTGATCCCGGTCGGCCTCGCGGCGTTCGCCGCCATCATCCTTCCCGGGCTGGTCTTCATCTCGGCCTGCTCGGTCACCATCCCGTACCTGACCGGGCCCGTGCTGTACCGGATCGGTCTGTTCGGCTACTGGATCTGGGGAAACATGGTCGGCCCGCGCTACGGGATCCCCACCCCCGCCGGCACACCCTTCGAAGCCATCGGCGAATACCCGTCCGGTGCCTGGTTCCACGGCTTCCTGCTCGACGCCAGGCAGCGTGGAATCACCCCGACCGGCGGCGAGGCCGTCCTCAGCATCGCCTTCCTGCTGCTCATGGCGCTCGCCGCCCTCGTGATTACCCAGCTCGTGCTCACCAAGAGGAGCCCGTCATGACCGCGCCCAACGTGACCATCACCGATCTGACCGTCACCTTCCGGCGCGGCGAGGTCCGCGCCCTCGACGGCATCAATCTCCGCCTGCCCGTTGGCATGGTCGGTCTGCTCGGCCCCAACGGAGCCGGCAAGACCACCTTCATGCGGGTCCTGACCGGGGTGCTGCTGCCGACCTCGGGCACGGTCGCGGTGGACGGCACCGAGCTCACGTCGCGCAGCCAGCGCCGAGAGGTCAAAGCCACCACCGGCTACCTCCCCCAGGAGCTCGGCCTGTACGCGGACCTGACGGCCAGCCAGTTCCTCGACTACATGGCGCTGCTCAAGGGCATCACCGACCGGCGCGCCCGCCGCGCCCGTGTCAAGGAGGTCCTCGAACTGGTCTCGCTCAGCGATGTCGCCAACCGGAAGGTGAAGGGCTACTCGGGCGGCATGAAGCGCCGCGTGGGCATCGCCCAGGCCATCCTGAACGACCCCCGGCTGCTGATCGTCGACGAACCCACCGTGGGACTGGACCCCGAGGAGCGGCTGCGGTTCCGCAGCCTGCTCGCCAGGCTGGCCGGCGACCGGACGGTGCTGCTCTCCACCCACATCGTCGACGACATCGTGCAGACCTGCCCGAACGTCGTGGTGATCGAGCGCGGGCACGTCGCCTTCCAGGGCGCCATCGGCGACCTCGCCACCCGCGCCGAGGACATGGTGTGGCACCTCACCCAGCCGGCCACCGCCCCGGCGCCGACGCTGCCCACGGTCAACGTCGCCCCGAGCATCACCGGCACCACCTACCGGGTCATCAGCTCCGGCGCCCCGGCCCCGGACGCGGAGAGCGTCAGTGCCACCGTCGAGGACGGCTACATCGCCCTGATGCACGACACCGCCCCGGAGCGGACCCAGCAGCCCGGCCCCGACCTGCGCGTCGTCTGACTCTCGCCCCACCGACACCCCAGGAGCAGAAGATGCACCACCACCCGCTCGCCGCCGTCCTGGCCGTCGCCAACATCACCGGCTTCCACCCCGGCCCCGCCTACTTCGTGTTCTGGGCCCTCGTCATCGCCGCCATCATCGGCGCCCCCATCTACGTCGTCCGCCTGGTGCGCAACCGCCACCAACGTCGTTGAACACCGCCCGAGCACACGGCGATTGGCGCCTCCCGCGGCGCTCGGGTGGACCTTGCCCTCAGGGGAAGCCCGTTGGTGATGCGAGGCGGCCAACCGACCCCAAACCAGGCGTCCACGTCCCCGCCCAGCCGCTCGCCCTACGCACCCATGTCGCTACTCTTTGGAAACATTCCAGGTCAGAACAACCTGGTTGTGCATATCTACTGGCACCACTCGAACATGGCCCTGGAGACTACGGCAGCGCCACAGACCCATGGTCCTCCAGACAGGCCCTAGTAGGACTCCGTTAGGTTGCTCTGGCTCTTGGGTTGGGGCTGGTGGTGGCTGTTCTGGGCAGGGGGGCGGTGGCAGGTGGTGCAGGTGCCGGACCAGCAGTTCAGCAGGTCCTGGAGGGTGTCGAGGATCTGGTAGAGGGTGAGTCCGCTGTATCGGCTTTTGGGGCCAGCCGCTGTTCGGTGAGGAACGCGTGGGCGGCGGTGACGAGGGTGACGTGGTGATGCCACCCGTTCCAGGAGCGGCCCTCGAAGTGGTCCAGGCCGAGGCCGTGCTTGAGTTCGCGGTAGTCGTGCTCGATGCGCCAGCGGATCTTGGCCAGGCGGACCAGTTCGGCCGGCGTGATATCGGCGGGCAGGTTGGACAGCCAGTAGTCGGTGGGCGCTTCGGCGCCTTCGGGCCATTCGACCAGCAGCGTCACTTCGGGCAGGACACCGTCCCAGCGGCCGTGCTCGGCGGTGGCGGCGGCCCGGGCCAGACGACAGGCCCGGACGCCGGCCGGCCGCACCCGCAGCGCCAGGAAGTGCGAGCGCATCGGTCCGCCGGAGCCTTCCCGCCAGGTGACCTCGGTGAACGCCTGCCGTCCGTGGCCGGCCGCCAGCGCGGCCACCGGGAACGGCTTGTCCCGGTAGCGCGGCTGCGGCTTGGGACCGTTGCCGGACCAGGGCGGAGCGACCGGCTCGGCGTCGTGCGGGTGGACGGTCACATCCGAGCGGACCGCGACGACATAGCCGATGCCCCGGCCGTCCAGGCCGTCGCGGAAGTCGGCGTTCTGCCCGTAGCCCGCGTCGGCCACTACCACCGGCGGCACCAGCCCCCACCCGGCCAGCTCATCGATACTGTCCAGGGCCAGGCGCCACTTCTCCCGGTGCCCGACCTCCTGCGGTATCCCGGTCTTGTGCCGCCGTTCCGGATCGTCCGCCCACTCCTGGGGCACGAACATGCGCCACTGCAGCGGACAGGACGCGGTATCGGAGACCGCGTGCACGCTCACCGCGACCTGGCAGTTGGCCCGCTTGCCCAGCGCCCCGCAGTACTGGCGCGCGACAGCCACCGACATCTTCCCGTCCTTCGGGAACGACACATCATCGACCGCCCAGGCATCCGGCTCGATCAGCGGCACCATCCGCTGGGCGATCCGCCGCCGCACCGGGACCGGATCCCAGGTCGACTGGTTCACGAACTGCTGCAGGTTCTGCTCATTGCCGTCCGGCAGCCGCTCCGCCATCGGCTGGATCGACTTACGCCGCCCGTCCAGCATCAGTCCGCGCAGATAGCAGTCGCCCTTCGCCCGCTGATCCTTGCGCGGCACCGACGCGAACACATCCGCCACGAATAACGCCAACTCGGCCCGAGCACGATTCACTTCATGTGCATCCACACCCCTAACGTGCCCCCAAACAGGACCGCTAGGCAGACCTAACGGAGTCCTACTATCCGACTGCCTGTTCTCCGGGGCCTTCCACCTCGACCAGATTCGCCTGGAAGGCCGCACCACTTTCGCCCCCACGCCCACCGGATGGAATCGCCACCACCTGTGGCCGGCGCGCTGGACCCGCCGACGCACCCTCGCCGAGGAACACCACTGGCGCGCCCAGAGCGCCGGCCAGCCCGCACTCCCGACCCCGAGGACGTCGCCGCGCTCTATCGGCAGCTCCGCAAGGCGTTCGAGGACGGCAAGAACGAACCCGGCGCCGCGGACTTCTACTACGGCGAGTGTGAAATGCGCCGCCACGACCTGACCGGCACCCCGCCAGGGGAACGCCGCCTCCTGTGGGGGTACTGGCTGCTGTCCGGCTACGGCCTGCGCGCGTCTCGCGCGTTCGGCTGGCTGATCGCCGCCATGTCCCTGACCGTACTGCTGCTCATGGGTCTCGGCCTGCCCACTCACGACCCTGACCCCGCCACCACCGGAACCCTCCACGGCAGCAAGGTCAGTCTCCACACCAGCACCCCGACCCCACCCTGAGGGGAGGCTGGAGCGAACGCTTCACTGCGGCCCGCGCGGAGAAAGCCACCCGCGTCGCCATCAACTCGGTGGTCTTCCGCTCCTCCGGCCAGAACCTCACCACCGCCGGCACCTACATCGAGATGACTTCCCGCCTCCTCGAACCCACGCTCCTCGCCCTCGGCGCCCTCGCCATTCGCGGACGCATCAAACGATGACTGACCCGCCGCCGGTCAGCACCCTGAACAACCCCCAACCACTACGCACCCGCGCCGATACTTCCAACGGCTGTCACAGCCGAACGAGAGTCCTGGAAGCGGTTCGGCCGAACCACTTCCGATAACGTGCCTCACTTGCCGGCAAGTGGACCACTGCCCTGAACTGCGGGAATGAGTCTGCACCCCTAGATAATCCTCGCCCCCTTTGCCGCAGGCGCCTGACGATCCCATCAGCTGCCGTTCGGTTCGGCGTCCATCATCCGCCGGGCGCACGGCTGTTCGGATCTTCACAGCATCCCCTAGGATCCTCGTCTGTCTCCTACGCATCAGAGGGTTCCTTGAAGCCATGCCTTCGGCGGATAGCGCAGCTGTGCCTCGCCGCCGCGATCAGCCTCACTCCCCAGGCAGCACCTGCTGCTTCACAGACGGCGGCCGCCGCCCCGGCCCGCCCGGCGGCCATGGCCGGCAAGGGCGGGCTCGATCTGCTTGTGCAGGGCGCCAGCTGGGAGGTCCTGCAGACAGCCCGATACGCCAACGGCAAGTGGGCCCCGACCAAGCAGCTGTTCAAGAGCTGGTCCTTCTACGACTTCACCGACGTGGTGCAAAACGGCCGGCTGCGTCTGTTCATCGAGCAGCCCAGCGGCCGGGACGTCACCTTGGAGGAGACCACCCAGAAACCGGACGGCAGCTGGCCCGCCCCCACCCCGATGCACGGCCTGGCACCGGTGCCGGTGACCTCCAAGCCGACGCGGAACTACCTCGCGGCAGCCGTCGTAGGAACCCACGTGCACCTGGTGTACATCGACACCAACGGCCGCCTAATGCACACCATGGAGCAGTCCAACGGCACCTGGACCGCTCCCGACCAGGTGGCGCCGGGCGGCGCCTACCGCAACGACTGGTTCCAAAGCCTGTCGGCCGCCTCGGTCGGCGGAGGGCTGCAGGTGGCCGCGGTGGACCAGATCCACCGCACCGTACTGCACACCGCGCTCGGCGCGAACGGCAGGTGGACGCAGTGGAGCAACGTGCTGTCCTGGACCGGCACTCCCCGCCACTGGGGCATGCCGATCCAGGTGGCCATGGCCGGATTCGGCAGCAGCCTGCAGATGGTCGTGCTGACCAACGGCCAAATCGCGCAGTACCACACCGTCCGCAGCCCGAACGGGCACTGGAGCACCTGGGACGACATCAACGCGCGGGTGGACTTCAACCACGCTGGTTTCAACGGCACCGTGCTGAATGGGGTCACCGCCGTCAACGTGGCAGGAAACCTCCAGCTCGTTTTCGCCTCCGGCGATGACCGCGGCACGCTCTTCCACACCATGCGTTACGCCAACGGCGCGTGGACCCGAGCAACGCTGGTCCAGCACTACACGAACATGTCTGCCTGGCGGCCCGATGGAGTGGCTGGATCATCCGGCTGAGCTGCGGCCGGGGCACAAGCGCCCTTCGCGTGGTGCCGGGGGAATGCCCGGCACCGCTGCACCGCATCCGCCGACGGGCCTCGACCCCCTATCGGGCGCCACATGTGAGGGGTCGCCCCGATAGCGGCCAGTACCAGGCACATGGCGGCAGTCCAGGTGTCCCGTCTCACCGAATCGAGTCGCTTTCTCAACGAACCGAGTCGTGCGCCGCTGCGTTGAGCCGGGCCCGGCGGCGCCGACGCAGTAGACAAGAAACCGCCGCTACGCCGGCTTACGGTCAGCCGAACTGGCCGCCCATGTCCCGCCAGCCGGACCAGCCGCTGTCCGGATCCCACACATCGCCGTAGGCATGGCCGTTCGCGCCGACCCCGAACACCTGCATCTGTGCGCCGAATTGGACTGCCGCGACGTCGCTGGAAAGCTGGCCGCCCAGGCTTCGCCAGCCGGACCAGCCGCTGCCTGGATCCCAGACATCGCCGTAGGCGTGGCCATCGATCCCCACGCCGAACACCTGCAACTGCTGCCCAAAGCGGGCTGCCGAGAGGTTTCCGACCAGATCACCGCCGAGGTCCCGCCAACCCGACCAGCCGCTGCCAGGGTCCCACACATCGCCGTACGCGTGGCCGTTGGCAGCACGGCCGAAGAGCTGCATCTGCTGCCCGAACTGCACCGCCGACAGGTCGCCGCTCAGCCAGCCGCCCATGTCCCGCCAGCCGGACCAGCCGCTGCCCGGATCCCACACATCGCCATAGGCATGGCCGTTCGCGCCGACCCCGAACACCTGCATCTGTGCGCCGAATTGGACTGCCGCGACGTCGCTGGAAAGCTGGCCGCCCAGGCTTCGCCAGCCGGACCAGCCGCTGCCTGGATCCCAGACATCGCCGTAGGCGTGGCCATCGATCCCCACGCCGAACACCTGCAACTGCTGCCCAAAGCGGGCTGCCGAGAGGTTTCCGACCAGATCACCGCCGAGGTCCCGCCAACCCGACCAGCCTCTGCCGGGGTCCCACACATCGCCGTACGCGTGGCCGTTCACGCCCACTCCGAACACCTGGGCCTGCTGGCCGAACTGCACCGCTGACACATCGCTGGAAAGGTTGCCCCCCAGGTCCTGCCAGCCCGACCAACCAACCCCCTGCGCCCAGTGGTCGGCATGCGCGTGGCCGTTCGCGGCGCGACCGAACACATACATGTCCTGACCCATCTGCAGCGGGGCAAGCTTGCCGATTGACGACGGCGGCCTGGAACCGGTGGCCTTCACCACGTAGGTGGTGACCGAGCGAGGCGGCAGCGAGTCGGCGAACCGTCCCGATGCGACCGGGATCGTGGGCTGGACCGCGAGGTTTTCGTTCACGTCGGTGCGGTGCCCGATGGCCACGCCGCCGTCCGCGGCGAAGCCGGAGAGGTCGTAGGAGACCGGTTTCCCGCTGCGTCCGTGGTTGGCTGCGACGATCACCAGCGTGTGGCTTTTGGCGTCATACGCGCTGAACGTGTCCGGATCACTTCTGGCGATCATGCGGTAGCCGGGCCGGACGAACTTGGAGTAGTTGCCCATGACGTAGTACCGCTTGGGGAGCGTGATGCCTGCCGTTCCCGGGCCCGAGGGTTCGATGTTCGTGCACACCAGGCCCCACAAGTCGTTGCATGTGCCGTCGTCCGGCTGCTTCGGGCCGCCGTCCACCGCTTGCCAGATCGACCACGCGGTCGGGTGCATCTGCTGCTCGTTGGTGTTGATCCGCGAGGAGAGCACCAGGGCGTTGTTCATGGCGTCGCCGTCTAGCGAGCCGTTGCTGCCCCACTCCGACATCCACACTGGTTTGCCGGTCCGCTGCCCGATGTCGTAGAGAGCGGCTCCGTTTTGACCGTCCTGGTAGTCATGGGTGTTGAGCTGGGCCACGGTCGCGCGGCTCGCCGCGTTGTAGTGCTGGTAGTCCTTGACCGCGCCGTTGACCGACTGCTCGTCGGAGGCGCTGATCGCCGTGTACGCGGACGCGCCTGTCTGCTGAAGACTCCGCTTCAGTCTGGCCAGTACGGCATTCTGCGCAGGCCAGCTGACGTTCATGCCCTCCTGGTTGCCCATGAACTTCCACGGGGTGACCACGGGCTCGTTGAACGGGTCAAGGGTGTGGAAAGTGATGCCCTGTGTGTCGTGGAAGTGCTTGACCACCGTGGCCAGGTAATGCGTGTAGGCCCCGTAGAACAGCGGATTCAGATTGTCCCCCGCCAGAACTCCACCCGACGTGCACTGGTCCAAGGTCATCCAGGCGGGCGCCGAGTAGGCGACCGCCTCGAAGCGGTTGGCGCCTCGCGCCTTGGCCGCCTTGAGCATCCCGACCTGGTTCGGGTCGGCATCCCAGTTGTACACACCAGGCAGCGGCTCGAAGGTGGGTACGGCCGCACCTGTGCGCTGAGCACGACGACACAGGTCGGAGACCGAGGACCCGCCGATGTCGTAGCGGACGACGTTGAGGCCTAGGCCGTCCTTGAGCGAGAACAGCTTGTCGGCGAGCTTGTTCTTGTCCTTGCTGTTGGACCACCCGCCGGTGCTCTCCGCCCACCACGCCAGCGACGATCCCCAGCCCTCGATGTTCTGGTAGGCGCGTTTGGGATCGACCTTGACCATGGTGGTCGCCTCAGCGGCCCGAGGCGGTGCCGCGTCCGCCGCCGGACTCGGTACGGTCATCCCAACCGACGCGATCAGGCCCGCACCGACGATTTTCGCCACGCGACGACGTAAGACTCCTGGCATTTGCCCTCCCGCGTGAACACGTCTGTCAACGCGCCTCGTTGTACCGCATCCGAGATCCAGGGCACCAGATCCGCGTCTCACAGCCGCTGCCCGGCCGGACGAAACGTCCAGGGGTTCTTCTCGTAACCGTGCTGGACGGCCTGCATCGGTCCGGCCGTGCCCACTGCACCCGCCGAGACGCGTGAGGAGATCGTCGACCGTTACCGTCGCGTGTGGGAGAACCCCGACGAACCAAGTCCCCGTGTCTCATCCAACCCCAGGTGGTCCTGGCCGGCGTACTGCATCAGCAGCCGCTCGGGGGGGGGGGGGGGAGGCGGGAGCGCGGTCCCGGTGCCCTTCGGAGAGCGTGGCGGCACGATCGCCCTCAGACTCGACGTCCATCCGTCCGACGCCGCGAATGCGCCGATCGCCGCGTTCCGATACCCGGCCCCAGCCCCAGCGGCGACGCCCTTCCCCGGTGGGGCGCCGCCGGGGCCGACCGTACGCTCCGGGCGCTGGGCGGGACGACCCCCGCCCGGCGCTCAGTTCTCGGTTCGGGCGGATCCGCCCACAGCGGGGGTCCTGATGACCTGGGTTTGTCACCGATCCCGGTCGAAGGCCTTCTACGGGAACAGCTGCTGGTACTTCGCACGTATCAGTGCATTCGGATTTGCAGACTGTAGTGGGTTCTTGTAGGCCGGGAGCTGCGGGGCGGCTCCGACCCAGAACCCTGACCCGCCGTTGTTCAGGATCGTCTTACCTGCCTTGCCTGCCACGACCCAGTCGATCTCTACCGCGTAGGTGCAGAAGCAGGTGGTGTCCTTTGAGGTGAGCTCGAACACCTCGGGATCATTCCGCAAGACCTTGAACGGGAAGGTCACTGGAGGGTGTCCTGGGTCCCCAGGCCCTCCTGGATCCGCCTCAGCGATGATCGGTGAATTGGGCTTGTCCAGGTCGGTCCAGAAGGGCCTGACACTTTCCGCTCCTCCGCACTGTCCATCCTGGACGACGATGCCAGTGCTCGGGGGCGCCTTTCGTTGCAGGACCAGCACCCGCATCCCCATCAGCAGCACCGCTTCGCTGGAAGACGTCTGCGTGGTGATGTCGATGACTCCAGGACCCAGCCGTTTCGCCGTCTTCCGCTGCCCGTGCCGGTACTCGTCCGCTGTCTCTGCATAGTAGGTCACGCCGGTGCAGCCGTCGCTGCTGTAATCCGCTTGGATCTGCACGTTCGGCGGAAGCGCGGCAGAGCCGGGATGCAGCGGCCGCGTCACGGGCAGCCCGCTGGGCGTCCCTCCCGGCGAGGGCCCAGAAACTTCCCCTGTGACGGGAGGTGAAGTACCGGCGTGGGCTGAATCGGCCAGCCCCGCCCCATACACCGCGTAAGCCCCGCCCGCAGCGAATAGCAGCATCAAGGCCGTGGCTATCACCAACTTCCGTCCGCGCCACCGCTGCATAGGCTCTGCGTCCTCGGACACCGCGTGGTAGTGAATGTGCTGGACACCTTCCGTTTGAAATGGCCCGTGGAAGGTGTTCTTCCGGAAGTCGATCCGGTCACCGGGTCCTTGCGGCTCGTCGCCTCCATTCACCGCGTGGCGCCCGGGTGGTTGTGCTGTACGCCCTTGACCTGGACCGGGCCGTGGAAGGTGTTGTGCTGGAACTCAATATGGTCTGCGGCCGTCCGGTCCATGGCCCGCAAGTGCTGGACCGCGTACTCCAGGTCGGCTGCGAACGCGGGATCGTGTTCGGCGGCGTCCTCCAAAGCGAGCTGGACCCGCTGCCGCGTGCGGTCGCTAGGGGCGCTTTGCCCGCTGGCAGCTTCCTCCGTGAGCCGCTGCAACGCGGTGTCTTCCCCGAGCTTCTGGCTGACCAGGTCGTGTAGACGGTCCATTCCCGCGTCCAGCGCCCGGTCGACCTCCTCATCCGCGCGATCGCCCACTCGCCGGGCCTTGCGGACACCCCATGCACAGAGGTACCCGACCACGATCTCGATCCCCGTCACCACGCCCCCCTACCCGCCGGCGCTGACACCGCGACGCTGACGTCAGCAGGAGTTCCTGCGCCGGACCACGCCTGGGACGGGTTGTCCGTCCCACACCGGATCGCTATGCCGCACACGCTCGTGAACACTGTGCCCAACGAGCCGATGATGAACAACCCGTTCCGTCCGTCCGAACACTCACAGAGGCCGCCGTCATCTACGCCCGCGAACAGGGCGATCTCACGGTGCCGTTCACGTACCGCGTGCCAGGCGGCGACGACCAGGCGGTGGAGGCCGAGGGATGGCCGGCCTCGCTGGCCGCGTTCCCGCTGGGGCAGTGGATCGCCGACGCTCGCCGCTTCTACGCCCGCGGCGACATGGACGAGGACCGCGTCCAGCAGCTGGAGAAGCTGGGCATGATCTGGTCGCACTACGACGTCGCATGGGAAGAAGGCCTGGCCGCCGCCCGCGGTTGGGCCAAAGAGAACGGACACCTCCTGGCGACCCTGGACGCCACCTACCAGGGATACAAGGTGGGCATCTGGCTGAAGAATCCAGCGGGCCGCCGCCCGCAAAGCGCAGGAGATCGAGCAGCGGCGCGCCGAAGGCCTGCCGGTGGGATCGGCGACCGGCGCGCTGACGGAGGAACGGCGCGAGCAGCGGGAGGACATCGACCCCTCATGGTGCCCGGCCTGGCCAGTGGAATGGCAACGCGCCTTCCGCCTCACCCGGCTCCACCTCGAAGCCGGCGGCAAGCTCCCGATGGAGCCGGGCACCGTCATGCACCAGGGCGAGGACCTCGGCCGGTGGGTACGCACCCAGCGCCTGGGCTGGGACAAGCTCACCAGCGTGCAGCAGTGGATGCTGGAGCACGTCCTCGGGATCGAGCCCGCGGCCGAGGACGAGAAACCGAAGCCGCGCCGTAGCCAGGCCGACAAATGGGCCCTCAGCTACGCCGCCACCAAGCAGTACTACGAACGCGAAGGCCACCTCCAGGTGCCGCGCAAACACATCGAGACGATCGTGGCCGGCGTCGACGGCGAGGACCAGGAAGAGCGGCAGATCCGGCTCGGAGCATGGATCAGCAACCAACGCAGCAGAGCCGCGAACCTGTCCCCGGAGCGGATCGAGCAACTGTCCACCATCGGCATGCGATGGACATAACCGCGTAGGGACGAGCAGCGGGGGTAGCCCTGCCACATCGATCCGTCCCGCAGGAAGAGGACGAACAGCCCCCTATGCGCCGCACGCAGTCCGACAGGTACGCGGTGAACCACGCCGCTGCCAAGCGTGGTCGCCGGAGACCCCAGCAGGTCACGGGTCCGTCAGCAGCTGACGGACCATCGCAACACCGAGGTCAGTTCTCAGGTGGTTGGGTCACGACGATCCGCCAAACCACCGAATTGTCAGCTGAGAACTTCCACACGAGTTCGTGGATATTGGCGTGCGGGATCTTGGCGCCAAATACACCGGTCCCGTCACCGCACTGAGATCCGGCAAGGGTATGTCCGGCGGCGGTGATGTTGAACTTGGAAGGGCCGGCACATGTCCACATCACCGTGATGGATGAGGCCTTCCCCGCTGATGCGGGAAGCGTAAAACCGCGCGCACCGTGACCCGATCCCGTGTATAGCGTCTTCGACCCGACAGGAAGCGGAGACTGGACCGGATTGGGTAGGCGGTCCGGTTTCGTCGGGGTCTGCACCGGAGAGGGGATCGTGCCGGTCCCCGTCATCGCTTTCGCCGGAGGCGTCGTCGCGTGGGTGGCGGTCGCGCCACCGGAACAGGCGGACACGAGCACCAAGGCGGACAGGCCGACGGCCAGCAGGGAAGGCTTCATCAGATCGTCCTCAACTCACGAGTGGGCGATGTAGGGCGAGAGCGCCGGGAGCTTGGCGGTCCCATGATTGGAGACGATCCACTTGCAGCCGCCGTTCGTGGAACCCCGTTCCCAGTTGAAGGAGTGGCACCTGCGCCAGGTCGCAGCCGCGCGCGGCCTTCCGCCCGTGACCTGGGACAGAAAGTGGGGATACCGGCTGCTGGACGACGCGCCGGAGGTGTGGATCGGCTACGAGCGGGCCTTCTTCGACACCGTGCACCACCGAGTCGCCAACTTCGTCGCCGGGATCCTCTTCCCGCACCAGAAGAAGACCCCCAACGACCCCTATATCCGCACCGTCATGGCCCAGATGGGCGCAATCGAGTCCACCCTTCAGCTGCTGGCCAACTTGGAGTGAAGCAGAGCAGGAAGGCAGGCAACGGGCCGCGATCACACCGCAGTTGGCTCCTGACCCCCAGATCGCGGCCCGGGTCTCGTGATGCTGCCGCGCTACCGCTACCCCTCCGACACCAGTGACGTGGAATGGTTGCTGCTGGAGCCCCTTCTCCCCGTTCCTGCATGCCAGACCTCCAAGGGCGGCGCCCCGGAGAAGTGGCCCCGCCGCTGCGTGGTCGACGCTATCCGCTACATCACCGACAATGGGGCGAAGTGGAGGGCGCTGCCCGCCGACTTCGGTATCCCCTGGCGCACCGTGTTCGGGTACTTCGCCCGCTGGGCGAAGGCCGGCGTGCTGGGGCGGATCCTTGACCAGCTCCGCCGACGGCTGCGGCTGCGCCGTCGGCGCTGTCCCTGGCCGGTCCGGGTGATCGTGGACTCCCAGTCCGTCAAAGGTGCGGAGACCGTGTCGAACGCGACGCGAGGGTACGACGCGAACAAACATATAAATGGGCGGAAGCGGCATCTCATCGTTGACCAGGACGGCTTGCTCGTCGACCTGCTCGTCACCTCCGCCGATGTCCAGGACCGCGACGCCGCCCGCATCCTGCTGACTCGTCTTCACGCCGAACACCCCGAAATCGTCCTGGTCTGGGCGGACAACGGCTACGGCGGCGAGGAGTTCAGCACCTGGGCCCAGGACACCCTGGGCATCACGATCAAAGTCGTTCCCCGCCCAAAAGATGCCAAGGGCTTCGTTCTGCTGCCCAAGAGGTGGGTGGTGGAACGAAGCAACTCGTGGACGATGAGGGCCCGGCGCAACGCGAGGGACTACGAACGCCTCATGGCCCACGCCGAAGCCCATATCCAGTGGGCGTTCATCACCCTCATGTCCCGCCGCCTGTCCCGACACCACCACCGCCCCGAGAGGTCACATCTACCCTCGCGGCAGCCGTCTGAAGAGCGACTTTAGAAACTGGCTTGAGCGTCGCCCTGGAAGCCGCCGTGACGCCTTTCAGCAGGGGAAGGGGCGGCCGCGCCTGCCGGGCCTTGAGCGCAGCTCGCGGTCCCCGCTCCGATCCTCACTACCGGCCTTGCACGCCGTCGCGGCATACACGCTGAGCTGGGTTTTTGTGCTCTCTAGCCGTACTGTCTCCCCACCGCGAAAGGGGGCCGTATGGACCGGAACATCCGCACCGTCGAGGACGTGCTGAAACTCCTTGACGACCTGTTCACGCCGGACGCCGACCGCTGGACGAGCGACGCAGCCGCCTGGTGGGACACCTTCTATGCCGACCGCTCCAAACCTGTGCCGTTCTTCGAGGCCAAGCCGGACGAGAATCTCGCCTCATACGTCGACCGCCGGCTCATCACCCCGGGCCGGGCGCTGGACCTGGGCTGCGGCCCCGGACGCAACGCCCTTTATCTGGACTCCCTCGGTTTCCAGGTGGACGCCGTCGACCTCTCCCCGGCAGCCGTCGGCTGGGCCGAGGAGCGCGCCCGTGAGACCGGAGCCCACATCCGGTTCCACAGAGGAGACGCCTTCGCCCTCGCCGGCACCGAGCTGAGCGGACGCTATGACCTGATCTACGACTCGGGCTGCTTCCACCACCTGCCGCCCCACCGCCGCATCAGCTACCTCGCCCTGCTCGACCAACTTCTCGCACCCGGCGGCCACTTCGCACTCACCTGCTTCACCGACGGAGAAAGCGGAGGATCCGACCTCCCCGACGCGGC
Source organism: Streptomyces broussonetiae (assembly GCF_009796285.1). Lineage (NCBI taxonomy): Bacteria > Bacillati > Actinomycetota > Actinomycetes > Kitasatosporales > Streptomycetaceae > Streptomyces > Streptomyces broussonetiae. The sequence continues at coordinate 167,669 of NZ_CP047020.1, forward strand.
CTTCTACCGTGACGCCCGCCTCCACGGCGGACTCGCCTACACCCCACAGTCCCTGCGCCGGATCTTCTCCAACCTCACAGAGGTCGAACTTCGGCTCATGCGCGACGAACCGATCGAGTCCGTCTACTTCGGCGGACCCTTCCTCTGGACGGCCCTGTTCCGACGCGAGGCCTAGCCAAGCACCAGCTCTTTGAGGAAGCCGTCAACAGCCGCCGTTTGCTTCACCGTCCATCGACGCCAAACCGAACGGGCCCCCCGGCATCACCCCCACGTCACCCCTGGTGACCTGGGGAAAGAGGTTGTGACACAGCTTCTAACTGCAACAATCTGTCACCAGCCCTGCCACGTCGAGCTCGTCTCCAGCACGAAGGGCACTCCACGGCCAGTGCCAGCAGAGCGGCTCGGACAGCATCGCGCTGGACCACCTCGCCGAGGAGCACTACCGGCCCCGTACCCCGCCCCGCCACCGCACCCGGCCCAGTGGCCGGCCCGCGAGGGCTCAGTTCCCGAGGCCGTCGCGCAGCAGGCGCCGGGCCACCTCGGCGCGGGCCGCGGCGAGTTCCGTGGCGATCCGCTCGGTCCGGCGGGCCTGCGGCACCACCGCTGCCGCCACGGGTTTTCCGCCGAGCAGGCAGGCGCGGCGCAGATGGGTCGGCGGGTGGGTGGCGTCGACCTGGTGCCCGCGCAGGGCTCCGGCGCGCCGCTGCCGTTCGTACTCGTGCTCCGGAACGGACGCCGCGTACGCGGTGAGAAGCCCCCACAGCTCGTCGGCCCGGGCCGTGGCCTGCCGGGCGGACCTCGACCCGCCGAGGGCGGCACGGTTGGCCTCGCTGCGCAGCAGGACGCCGAGCGAACCGGTGATGAGCAACCGGTCCATGAGGCCCACCGCCGCCTGCGTGGAAGCGGTGCGGGCGGCCAGCCGGTCGGCGAGGTACTCGGCCCGCATCCCGGCCCGCGACGTCAGCCGGACGAGCAGCACCAGCGTTCCCCGGACCAGCAGGCGTGGCACCACGTAGAGGGCATTGACGACCATCTCGATCGCGGACGGGTGCGCAAGCGGCCGCAGGGTGTGGTGCCACAGGGACAGGGTCCGCACCGCCGTGCCCACCACCAGGCCATTGCGCGTGTCGCCGTTAGCGTAGTGGGCCAGCTCGTGGCCGAGCAGCGCAATCCGCTCCTCGGGCGTCAGGACCTCCCACAGCGGCATGCCCAGCACCAGCAGCCGCCGGCCGCGCACACCGTACGTCATGACGCCGGCGTTGATGCTCCCGTCCACGGCGATCGCGTGCACGCTGCGGGTGCCGACCGCCTGCGCCACCTCGTCCACCAGGGCGAAGAGTTCGGGCGCGTCGGCCCGGAACAGCACGGGCCGATCGTCGGGCAGGCGGCGAACCCTTGGAGCGAGCGCCCAGGCCAGCACCACAAGCACCAGACCCGCCACCATGCCGACGCCACCCCAGCCCGCCACCATGCACCAGACACCGCCGACGGCGAGCGCGAGGGTGACGCCGTGCACGGTTAGGGCGAGCGCGGTGGCGGTCACCGCCGAGGCGTCGCGCCGCGGGCGCGGTTCCCGCCCGCTAAGCATCTCGGCGAGCAGCTGCTCGCCATGTCGTCGGGCCAGGGCGCGCTCGGCGCGGTCCAGCCGTCCTGTGTCCGGCCGCGGCTCCTCAGGGTCCACGTTCCAGTCGCAGGCGGCGCACCAGAGGGTGAACCGGCTGTCGCTGCGGATCTGCGTGCCGCATTCCGGGCACGGCTGTGTCGTCTCTCTGGCGATATCGGGCATCACGGTTCCCCCTCCTCCGCGGCCCCTCCCCGAGCCGCTGCCTGCTGGTACGGGCCGATCCGATCACACGGCGGGACCCGCGGTGAAGGCGCGGTCGTCCCAATGGACTGAACCGTGATCCCGCCGCAATCGTCCTCAGGGGCGGCGGAGCGGCCAGTGACTTCGATTCGGATCATCGAGCGGACCAGAAGAGGGAACTCAGAGTCCGTCAGTCCCATGGTGTGTACCAGGGCACCAGGCGCAGGAGGAGGTCGAGGGTGTGGCGGGCTGCTGTGCGGGTGGCGGTGGTGGGGGCGAAGGCTGAGGCGAGGGCGAGGGTCACGGTGATGGCGCCGAGCGCGGCGGTGACGGCGATCAGGATCCCCTCCAGGTGGCCGGGGTGGTGGAGGGCGCCTGCGATGGTGACGGTGAGGGGCACGGTGGTGAGGGCGGTGGCCATCCGGGTTCGGGTTCGGTGGCCTGGGATCACGGCCGGGCTCGTTCCTTGGAGTTGGCGGCTGCTGGGTGGTGCTGGAGATCAGTGAGCCAGATGCAGAATTCCGCTGGAAATAACACTTCTCGGGGTTGTAATGGTGGGCATGGCACGAGGATCCCCAAGTCCGGCTGATCTGCAGACGATCCGTGAACTCGCTGCTCGCGACGCGGTAGTGACGGCCAGCCAGTTGGAGAGCTGGCGGCGGCCGGGGTTGTTGCCGCGGCATCGGCGGCGGGGTCTCGGGCGTGGCCGGGGGTCGGCGGTGGACACGGCCGACCCGGTGGTAGTGGAGAGCGCGGCAGCGCTGGCGCGGCATCTTCGGCAGGGGCGTGATCGGCGTCTGGCGGTGCTGGAGTGGTTCGCCGAGGCCAGCACGCTGCCCCTGCAGCCGGGGGCGGTTCCAGTGCCGGAGCCCCCGATCGGCGCCGTTCGCCAAGCCCTTGTGTGGGCTCTGCAGCGGTCGGTGTCGCAACGGAGCTGTACAGGGAAGTGCGCAGACGTGACGGCCTCGCTCCGCTGCGTGTGCACGGCCTGTCGGTGGCGGAGTACCAGCAGTTGAGGAGGCGTGATCGCCCCGCCCCGAACGCAAGGACGGGCGCCACCCTCTCCGGTGACGGCTCTGTGGAGCTCGTGCCGATGAAGTACCACGCTGCACCGTCGCACGGGTCGAACGGGCGTGGGGACTGGCGTAAGCGGTCGGGGCCCCTTCCCACTGCATTGATTCGGCGGTGGCTGACGCGACGGCTCTTGCCGGATTCCCTGGTCACGGGGAGGGTGCGTGCGCAGGTGGTGCTGCACGCCGCGCGCGCATGCTTCAACGCGCGCATCGCCCGGGAGACGGGGCTGCACCTGGACACCGTGTGCCGCTGGCGCGGCCGGTTCGCCGAGACGGGCCTGCCCGCGCTCAAGGTGGACGAAGTCTGGGTGACCGAAGCTCAAGGGGCATCGCTCAGTCGACCGCGTCGACGAAGCCCATCTTCCGGTTCATGGCAATCGCGCTCGCGTTGGCCGGATGATGAAAGGTGCGGACCCTGCTCGCTCCACACTCCTCGGCAAACGTCATCCCGAACGTCTTCATGGCGATCGAGATGCCCTGGCCTCGATACCCAGCTCTCACGCCAGTCATCTCGTTGAACATGAAATCCTCATGCTCCGATGTCGCCGCCATACCCACCCAGGCCTCGCCATCCAAGGCGATCACGACCCCACGCGGGTCGTAAGACGCCACCTCAAAGCGCCGCTCCACATACTCATCAAAGGAGTAGAACTCTCCCCTTTCCGGTATGTCGGCAGCACACTCCTTGTTGAGCTCATACAGCGCCCTACGATGCTCCGGCGTGTCTCCCAGATCAGCGAGAGTCGTGAATCGCAAGCCCTGGGACTGGCACTTCGTCACATACTGCTCGAAGCGGTCCTGATCGAACCCGGCAACGTCAAGTTCGAGTTTCACCCAATGAACAGCCACCACTGCCTGCCTTCCGCTGAGTTCTGCCACGCCCGTCCTGCTGGCAGCCCCTCAGGCTGCACAAGATCGCTGAACCAAAACTCGGCGGCGTCCCTCGTCAGGCTCTCTTCTGGGCTCAGGGTCAAAAACACCTGTCGTCTCAGTTGGCGTGCAGGATGAGTACCCATACTCAGGTGTATCTGCGGATGGGGCGGCATGCTGGCGGACATGCAGCGTCCTGCGGTGTGGTTGGATCTTGGGCTCACGATCGCGCTTCTACCGGTGTCGGTCATGCTTGTCGTCTGGCTCGGGATGCATGTGATGTTCTCGGGTGATGACTTCGGATCCTCCGGCATTCGCACTGCTCAAGCCGGGCGGCGCGGGGCGTGGATCTGCGGTTGCGCAGCGGTCGTGGCGGGAGGTGGGTTGATGGGCCTGCGGTTGTGGATCGCTGGGTCCGTTAACCTGCTCGTTCTCGGTGCGGCGGCTGTTCTGTTTGCCGGCGTTGCTGCTCAGAATGGTTGATTACAGCAGTCGCCGGTAGCAGATCAGAGGGGCACCGGCCGATCGGGTACAGCGCAGGGTCGGCTGCTGCTGTCCAACCCGGGGACCATCTCCCCAGGCCTGTGGGGATCGTGCGTGGGCCGTGTGGGGTACGGTCGCCATGACGAGCTCGCGCCTGCCGCGTACGACCTGGGAGTACTGCCTGTCGGCTGCCGGAGAGCTGGCCGGGTGACGCCTGCCGCAGGGCGAGGAGCCGCAGTCGGCCGCCCGGGAGGCGGCGGTGCTCCTGGCGGCCGTGGTGCACGCGCTCGCGGCCGAAGCCGGAGTGAACGGCCCGCGGGTCGCCGCCCTGCCCCTGGCGGCTCCCGCCGAACAGACGCCTGCTCACCACGCTCCACGGCCACGCCCTGTCCGCGCTCCAGGCCTGCCCCGCCGACGAACTGGGCAGCGGCGAGCGCGAGAAGCTGCTAGGCCGTGTTTTAGGTAGCGCGGGTGGCCAGCCATTTGGTGAGGTCGCCCGCGATCTGGCCGATGCTTGTCTCGACGGTGACGTCGTGCTCGCGGCGGCTGGTGTCACGCCGCACGATCTCGTAGCCGCCCGTCTCCAGGACGGCGACGGAGGCAAACCAGGCGGGATCGTCCTCGTCGGGCTGGATGACGACGAAGGTGTTGTCTGTGCCGTTCAGGTCGCTGACCAGCTCGAACAGGGCATCTTCGGACGGGTCGTCGACGTGGTCGCCGTTCTCGCTGTCCGCGCAGTAGTAATCAGCGGCCACCGGACCCCCCATGCGTGTGCTGCTCGAAGTGCTGGTGGCCAGCATGGCACGGCCGCCTGGCCGCCCGACGGCTCACAACCACTGGTCGATCGCCGCGACGTGAACCGTCGCCTCGTACCGAACCGCGAGCTTGTCGAATAGGGTGGCCACTGCCCGATGCTGCTTGAGACGGCTGATCCCTCACTCGACCGCATGGCGCTCGCGATAGTCGATCTTGTCGAACTTCGGCGGTCGGCCATCTCGTGAACCACGCTTCTTGCGGTTGCGGACTTGATCGGCCTTCTCCGGGATCGTGCATCCGATGCCGCGTCGGCGTAGGTAGGCGCGGTTCGCGCGGAAGCCGTAGGCCTTGTCCGGCCGGCACCGCGGCCGGCCAGGACCGGTCCAAGGCACCCGGATGACCTCCAGGACAGGCTGGAACTGCGGGCTGTCGTGCCGGTGCCCGGCGGTGACGAGCAGAGACAACGGCCTCTGACCCTGCTCGCAGGCCAGGTGGAGCTTCCTAGTGAACCCACCCCCTGACCGGCCCAGTCCGTGGTCGTCGGGCTCGACAGCGACACCACCAGGCGCCTCCTTCTGCCCCGCGCCGTCCCGGCGGGCACCGGCCGCATGCTGGTGAGCGCGGCAGATCGTGGAATCGACGTTGACCTCCCACGTGATCAACCCAGCCTCATCGGCCAGCACCTGCAACAGCGTCAGCAGCCGGGCCCACACCCCCCTGCCGCTGCCATCGCCGGAACAACCCGTACACGGTCTGCCAGGGCCCATACTCAGGCGGCAGGTCACGCCATGGAACACCCGTCCGCGCCCGCCAACGCACACCACCAGCCGTCGCCGCCCCGGCCACCTGCGACTCACACCCACCGCAGGCAGCAAAGACTCCAGCACTGACCACTGCTCATCAGAAAGATCCCCACGCCCCACACGGTGAACATCACGGCGCGAGGCATGGAACGGAACCCGGACCTAAAACGCGGCCTAGTGCGCCGGCCAGCATCCGACGGGCACCCTCCCCGACGATGTCATCCAACAGCGAGGACCCGCCGCTCGTGGCATCAGCGTTGACTACGGCGAGCACGGACGTGCCTTCCCGACCGACGCGGCAACGTCGGCCTTGCTCGGAGACCTGTCGATCAATCACCCGGGAATGTACGTCCTCCCCGAGCCGATCCACAGATCTTGAGCATGGCTCCGGCCTGGTCTTGTTACGGCTTGGGCCTTGATCTGCGCGGACACATCGCGACGCCACCGTCCAGGACACCGGCGCTGGTGCGCCTTGCTGCGCAGCTGCCCCGCGTCCGTCAATCGCATACGCGCCCGTAAGCAGTTGAACCCGGATAGAGTCCCCTCTGCACTTGCTCGATCTGAAAAGGGGGGGTCCCTTTGCGTGCTCGTCTTGCTGTCTCGGCCACGGCTGTCGCCCTGGCCGGCATCTTCTTCAGCGCACCAGCCGCTTCTGCGGCGACGCTGCCGTCCACCAACACCGCCCACCACTGCACCCGCCACACCACCGGCCTGTGCGGCTGGACGCACCACCAAAAGCCCAAGGACAAGTACGAGACGGCGAAATGCGTCGACGCTTCCCTGTCCTACTCGCAGCACTCGCAGGGCACCTGCTCCCACCACCACGGCGTGAAGTACTGGTTCAAGTAGACCGACCCAGCACAGGTCGCCTGCGCACCGAGCGCAGGCGGCCTGCTGCGTTTCGCCGTAAGCCGGCACGTCCCGACGGCTGAGGGTCAGCCGATTCCGGTGACCTGCAGGGCCGTGGTCCAGTTGTTCTTGATGGCGCTGCGGGCGGAGGACAGGGTGATGGTGCCGGCGCAGACGGCGTTCTTCAGCTTCGTTTCCACTCCGTCTTTGGAGTGCGCGGTCTGGGAGCCGGCGTAGGGCTCGGGCCACAGGTTGCCGGCATCGCGCGGTGCGCCGCCCAGTTCGAGGGGGACGAGGTGGTCTTCCTCGTAGTCGGCCATGTTGGTGTCGGAGTAGCCGTAGTCGATGATGCCCTGGGCCTTGAGCGGGTTGGTGTAGGAGGTCGGGGGGCGGACGGTGGCGGTCCAGCCGGACACGCAGATGGTGCTGTTGATGTTCGACTGGGTGACGTCAGGGTTGTAAGCCCCGGGTGTGCACGAGGAATCGGGCAGCGGCAGGAAGGCGTGGGAGCAGGTCGAAGCCTGGGCGGTGCCTGCCGAGGCGGTAATCAGGCCCGCGGCTCCCAGAGCCAGGACGCTGATGGTGGCGGTGAAGCGGCGCATGTGGGGTTCTCCCGCAGAGTCGGCCCGGACAAGGAGAGGGACGGGCGGCTGACGGCATGACACCATCACCCGCTCTATGCGGGTAGAACCCGTGGAGTGAACACGAAGTGACCTGTGCGGCTGCTTCGAAGTACCCGCTGTTTTCCCGGGGTTGAGCGCCATTCAGGACAGTGGGGCACGGGCCGGCCGGTCGCCCCGCTCTCAGCCGGGTTCATTGACAGCCTGGACAGCGTGCTGTCCAGGCTGCGGTGCGCCCCGCTGTATTGAGGGGCGGGGCGCGCTGCTGTCTGCTGGGTCCCGGGCGCCGGTGTGCGGCATTGGGCCGTCGCGGGGGCGTCAGTCGCAGGTGTTGAGCATCTCGACGAGTTTGTTCTTCTCAGGTGCTGTGATGCTCAGCCCGTACCCGTACTTCACGTCGGTCCAGGCCCGTGAGTACGTGCACCAGTAGTCCTTGTTCGGCGGCGCCCACTGATCCGGGCTCTGGTCGCCCTTGGACCGGTTCGAGCCGGCGGAGACGGCGATGAGCTGGGAGTGGTCGAGGTCGTTCGCGAACTTCTTGCGCTTGTCGGTACTCCAGGTGTCGGCACCGGAACGCCAGGCGTTCGCCAATGGGACCATGTGGTCGATGTCGATCTTGGAGGCGGAGTCGAGTGTCTTGTCGTCATACGGGCTGTACCAGGTTCCGGCGACGGCCCGGCACATGGAGTCCTGCGTGACGCCCTTCCCGTCGCGGGCGAGGACGACTTCGCGGGTGTCGCATTCCCCGTACTGCTTGATCCAGTGGGGGAACTTGGCGCGGCTGTAGCCGGTCATCGAGTGGGGGGCCTCGATGACGAGTTCGTCGAGTTCCTTGCGGGCGACGTCGGAGCTGGGCGGCTCGGGAAGGTCACGCCGGACGACCTGGGCGGCCGCCGTGGTTGCGGCAGTGGCGGCGGCAGCGGGGACGGCGCTGACCGTGACCAGGAGGGACAGACACGCCACGGCGAGGCAGGCGGCGCGGCGCCGCACGGTTGAGGTGATCACGGAGGAATCAACTGGGCACGGGCCGCCGCGGTGCTGCTTCGTCCCCCGATCGCGGCGTGCCACTGCGGCGAGTTGACGCGGTGCGCGCTGCCCTGGTGCCCGTCCGTGTCCCGCGACCGGGTGACGTGGCGTGGATATGCCCGGGCTGGTCAGCCTCGGGTGGCTAGGCTGCCCGGCGAATATCCAGGTCGGTGAGAGGGACTGGACAGGCGATGAGGCGTCGGCAGCAGTGGTGGGCCAGCCAGATCACTGCGACGGTACTGGTCACGGCAGCCGGGTGCACCAGTTCTCATCCCGGCGGGACACCGACATCGGCCGGCCGCGGTGCCGGCAGCGCTCACGCACAACAGCCAACGACCCTGCCCGGCCTGCCCACCGCCGAGGTCGCGCGCAAGGAACTGGCCGGCCTGACGGTCGCCGCCCAAGAGACCCTGACCGGCTACAGCCGCGCCGACTTCCCGCACTGGGCCGGGCAGGACGCCTACTGCTACACCCGGGAAAGAGTGCTCGAGCGCGACGGCACCGGCGTGCGGCGCGATGCCGAGTGCCAAGCAAGCTCGGACCGTTGGACCAGCCCTACGAGGGCAAGGTCCTCACCTCTGCCACCCAGGCCGACATCGACCACACCGTGCTGCTGGCCAACGCCTGGCGCTCCGGCGCCAGCACATGGACACAGGAGCAGCGCACGAAGTTCGCCAACGACCTCACCCAGCCGAAGCTGCTCGCCGTCTCCACCGCTTCCAGCCGGTCCAAAGGCGACCAGTCACCCGACCAGTGGGTGCCACCCATGCACTCCTACTGGTGCGCCTACGCCCGTTCCTGGGTGTCGGTGAAGGCCACCTACCAGCTGACCGTGACCGCGGAAGAGAAGGACAAACTCACCGGGATGCTGGACACCTGCACCGCATGACCACCCGCCAACACGCTCGTACAGGCTGCCTCGACGAGCCGGACACCGGCCCGGTCGGCACCGACGCCGACTACCACTGGCGCGACATCCCCGGCCCGCCGATCCTCCACGCCCAGGATTGGGGCTTGCTAGACGCCAGGCGGCCCGCAAACCGACCACCGCTCCCACCGCCCCTCGACGACACCCGCAGCTCTCGGCTGGGCGAGCAGGGTGGAGAGAGGTGCGGAGGGGGGAGCCAGGATGAAGGAAATCCATGCGCCCACACCCACCACCCTCAAAAGCGCAAGACGCACCGTACCGAGCCCGGGCCGGGAGGCGATGAACATCAGCGGGGCAGCAGGCACTGACCGGCACGTCGACGCGGTCATGGCCGGGCCGGGAGGGGTGATGACCGACCAGGTCGGCGTCATCACCGGTGACCTGACTGTCCGCACCGTCCTCGGCGCTGACAGGCACACCGCGCACGTCACCGTCCAGTACACCGGCGCCGAGGAGTGGTACACCCTCACCGGCAGCCCCGCCCCCGTCCCGGACGAGGACCTCACCGCCTACCACCAGAACCTGCTCGACCGCATCCGCGACGGCGGAGCCACCGAGGCCACCTGACAGCCGCCGGGGGGCTGTTCCGGCCCCTGCGTTGCGGCACAGCCGCCCCCCGCAGTGCGCAGACGCCGACCAGCTCTACACCACCAAGGGACTGATCTCCATCCGAGTCGACGCGCTCCTCGAAGTCATCCTCAGGGCCCTCGCCGCCGAACCCGACCCGGCCCCACCGGGCCACGCGCCCAGCCTCCTTCGACGCTTCATCGACGCCCTCGCCTGCCGCCCGCCAAGCCCCTGACCCCCAGCGCGGGCCCCTCGACATGAAGGGCACCCCGGCAGCCTGCTGCCGCGGTCCTGCGCACCGTCGGCACCACCCCGTGGTGACCGCTCCCCGCCGCTCACATCAACACGGCCCGGCAGGCAGGCCGGGCCGTCAGGCGGCCGCCAGGCCGAGCCTGCTCAATGCGGTGGTCCAGTCCGTGGCGATGGCCTGCTGCGCGGCCTTGAGCGTGACCTTGCCGGAGCAGACCGCGGTGTGCAGCTTCGTCTCCACCGGGTCCTTCTTGTTGTTGATCCCGCCGCCCGGCCTGTGGCCCGGGTCGGCCGGCTCCACCCACAGGTTGCGGGCATCGTTCGGGTCACCGCCGAGCTGAAGGCTGATGTCGTGGTCGTACTCGGCATCCCCAAGACTGCCGGTGTAACCGTAGGAGGCGGCGTTCAGCTTCTTCTCCTTGCCGGTGACCGCCACCGGCGGCCGGATGTCCTTGGTGTAGCCGCCCTTGCGGCAGATCGTCTGTGCCAGATTCGCCTGCGTCACCGCCGGCGACGTCGCACCCGGCGTGCACTTGAGATCCGGCAGCGGCTCACCCTTCTCATGCCGGTAGTGACAGCTGCCCGCGGGCGGCTGCTGCTGCACCGTGTACGTCGACTGCGGCCCCGCACCCACCGGGATCTCCCCCACCGAACCCGCGGCCGGCGCCGAACCCGACGGCCCCGCAGCCGACGCCCCGTTCTCTCCCCCCCCAGCACCCCTGCCAGAGTGCGTGGTGGACGACGAACACCCCGCCAGCACAAGACACGACAGCACCACCAGCGGGACGGCGCGACGATGCAACGAACTCATGACGACCCCTCACGGACGAGCAGCAGCTGAGCGAATGCTCCCCCACCCCCGCACCCGGCTACTACCCGGGGGCACAGGCGCACAGGCGCACACCCCCTCACACTGTCGGGTCCGGCAACCGCCGGAGCACGTCACAGCTGCTCAAAACCGTCAAGGACATCCGGTGCAATGCACCCGACCACGGCAGCCACGCAAGTCCGGCAGGCAGGAGGGATCGCTTGGCCCGGCCCCGGCCCAGTGTTGAGTGTCGCTCAAGATGAGCACTGGCTTGCTACTCAAGATGAGCATGTCCGGGGGTAAGGAAGGTCTTCCGACGGGTCTCGGCTGGCCTTGTTGATCTTCATCGTGTCACTGGGATGCTTGGGGTGCCGATCTCTCCGTCGAGGTTTGGCATGATGCCCAGATGATCGTTCCGATACCTGCTGTTGTGCCCCCAGGCCGGATGAGCCGGACCGACCAGCCTGTATTCGGCCTGGCCAATGGCTTTGAGCTGCGCCCCTGGCGCCCTGATGACGCCAAGGTCCTCGCGGACTCTTGCCAGGATCCGGACGTGCAGCAGTGGAATCGGCCGGGACATCTGTCGCTGGATGACGCGGGCGAGCGGATCACTCGATGGGAGAAGCGCTGGCGGACCGAGGAGGCGGCGGTCTGGGCGATCTCCGAGCCCGGGGGCGGTAGTCCGGTCGGCCTGATCGGTCTTGGAGACTTCGATCTTTGCGGCGGTAGTGCCGAATTCCTGTACTGGCTCCTTCCCGCTGGCCGTGGCCGCGGGGTCATGCTCGAAGCGGTCGTCCGCGTCAGTCGTTGGGCCCTGGACGACCTGGGTCTGCATCGCCTCCGGATCACCCACTCCGTCGCCAACGCCGCCTCCTGCCGGGTGGCACAGAAGGCGGGGTTCGCCCTCGAAGGCACCATGCGAAGCGCCCTGCTGCACTCGGACGGCTGGCATGACGAGCATCTGCATGCACGTGTCCAAGGTGACGCCTGGCCGGGGTGAGGTCACCCGGCCATTCGGCGGCGGCCCTGGCGCCGGTCTCGCCGACGACGGACTTGTTATCAGCGTAGGCGGACAGCAGGGCCTGGACAGCCAGGCTGTTGACCGGCGGAGACAACCGCGGGAAGCGTCGTGGACGAGGGTCATCGCGTCGTCGGAGCAGAGGGAGTCGCTGCGTCCGGCGGGCACGAGGTGATAGGTGGGCTAGAAGGGGGCCTAGCTGGACACGGGCGGCATGTCGCAGCGGTTCGCGATGCGCTGGTCCAAGGCGGCGAGCATGGCTAGCGCCGCATCAGAGAGCGTTCGCCCTGACGGCCAGCTCACGCATACGTTCATCGGCAGCGTGCTTGTTCCGCCAGACGGCGCGCCACATCACGACAGGACAAACGTCTCGGACTTCAGGCGTCCACCCGCTGCTCCAAGCGGACGGTCACAGTGTCCCCTTCCTCCTTTCCGATCGCCTTGCGCACTTCCGCCTTCACGGGCAGCTTGTGCGTGCCGTCCCCCATGGCCATGAGCGAACTTTGGAACGGATGACCGTCTATCGTGCCCCGGACCTTCACCAGGCCACGAGTGCCGAAGAACTCGGCCGACTCGGGCCACACGACGTAGGTCCAGCCGCCCTTGTTCGGGCTCTTCTGCAGGATCGCAGTGAACTGCTTGTCCATCACGGATACCGCCTGTTCAGGAACTTTCGATGAGGATGAGGCTGTTGCCGTCCGGGTCACGCACAGCGAACATCGGCGGCACTGCGGGCCCCATCCGCACGACCTCCGCATCCGCATCGACGCCGCGTGCACGCAGGTACGCGTGATCGGCGTCGGCATCCCGGGTCGTAAGACGGATACCGGTCGGAACTCCTTCGGGAACGAGCGCGACAGTCGTCATCGCCCCGGGCGGCGCGACCTCGATCCAGCGCCCGTCACCGAAGGGCACGTCCCGACGCAACTCGAAACCGAGCTCACAGACGTAGAAATCGATTGCCTTCTGCTGATCGGTGACACGGATCCCGATCGTGGCCACCTGTGTGATGCGGGTGGACTTGCTCATCCCATACCTCCGCTTCCTTGTCCTTTACCAGGTAAGACCGAGGCAGGCGGGGTAACTCATCGCCAGCCATGAAAATCGACCGGACAGGTCTCCTCAACAGGGCGAACGCTGCTTGATACGGCACCAGCCAGATCTTGCGGCGAAGGGTGGGACGGCCGATCAACCGCGAGCACTGGGTGACCGCAGAGTCGCCTGCTCGCTGGACCGGGCGCTGCCATGTGCACCGCGGGCCGGGGCGAACTGTCTCCCGGCCCGGCCCGCGCCACAGTGGCCCTTCCCCCGCCTGTCGGGGGCGCGGGCGGGCAGCCTGCGCCAGACCCGCCCCGGGGCGAGTGGGTCTGCTCAGTTGGTGCAGGTGTCGAGCATTGAGGACAGTGCCGACTTCTCCGCCGCGGTCGTGGTCAGCTTCCATACCGACTTCACGTGCGTGTAGTCCTCCGCATACGTGCACCAGAACCCGTGGTTGGCGGGCTTCCAGCCGTCCGGACCGCTGTCACCCTTCGAGGAGTTCGATGACTCCGACGCGATCAGAAGCTGGGGGTCTTTCAGGTCGTTCCCGAAAGCTTTGCGCTGGTCAGCGGTCCAGGTATCGGCGCCGGAGATCCAGGCCATGGCGAGGGGGACCATGTGGTCGATGGTCGCCTTCGTGACATCGGTGACCGTGGTGTTGTCGTACACCGAGTACCAGGAACCGGAGGCGGGCTGGCAGCTGCCCGGCTTGTCCTGCACGTTCTTCCCGTCCCGGGCCAGCACCTCCTGCCGGGTCGTGCACCCGTCGGGCTGAGAGGCCCAGATGCCGAACTTGTCCCGGGCGTAGCCGTTCATCGAATGCGGAGTAGCAACGGTCAGCGCAGCCAGCTCGCTGCGGGCGGTCGACACCGGCGGCGGCGCGGGAGGATCCGCGAGAGCAGGCCCGGCAAAGACGACGGCCAGGAGCAGGCCGGCGGCGGGCAGACCGAAGTAGGCACGGCGCATGAACTCTCCAATGACTGTGGGGGGTTGGAGATGGCTGTATGAGGAAACCGCAACTGCCGGACGGTGCGCTACGCGCGTTGAGCGGATACGAACAGCTCCCCCACCACTCGTTCACCACCCGGTCACCGTCACCCGGACAACCAGGGCGGACCGTTCGGCCGAGGAGGGAGCCCCAACGGTCGCCTCTCCCGGCAGTCGTGACGGCTGCGCTCGCGCCGGTGCAGCGGGCCGCGGCCCTCCAGGCGGGCATGCGCAGGCGAAGAGGCGGGCCACCCCCGCACCAGAGGTGGCCCGCCCGTACAACGCTGCTTCACCGGCCGGCGTCACCTACCCGCCGGCCTCCGCGTCAGCGCCGGTGGCCCCGGTCACGGCCCCAGGAGACCGCGTCGTCGATACGGCCGCGGTCGGTGCGCAGGGTCGCAGTGTCACCGCTGTTGTTCCACACGTAGTTCCGCCGGTCCTGGTACAGGTCCGAGCGGGTGTCCCGACCGATACCCGTGTGGACACGGACCGTTGCGCGCGGGGCGAGGCTGACGTGGCGGAAGGTGTAGGTGTGCCCGGCGTCGTCCCGCAGCGTCCAGCGGTCCAGGTTCACAGCCCTGCGGGTGCTGTTGGTGACATCCACCCACTCGGCGTTCAGCGAGCGGTTCGACCGGTCGTCCCGCCCCGGGGAGTCGTACTGCACCCTGCTGATGTACACCGCGGCGTGGGCCGCGCGGGCCGGCTGCTGGGCAGCCGCGGCCGGCAGCGCGACCGCACCGACAACGGCAGCGGCGATCGCGCCGGCAGCGGTCACACGACGGACGGAAGAAGAAACGGACACAAGGTCCCCCTTCAAAGGTGCCCACACCCCGGACCGGACACAGCAATACAAAGCCGCAGGCCAGGCGGGGTGCGTTGTGCGGATGGCGGCCGGTCGGCCGCACAACCCACACCCTCCACCCGACACCTCCACACCGTGAGGGAAACGCGAAGAGTATTACTGATCAAACAAATTCCTGTTACTCACAACTGCAATGACCATCTATGCGTTGAATGCACCAGATTGACGACCCGTCGGGCTGTCAACGACGGAAATACGGGCCCCAGGCAACCATCCGCCAGCACCCGCCACCCCGTCACAACGAGCGCGTTCACCCGAAAGTGAGTAACAAGCCCTGACCTATGTCCAAGCGTGGCGTGCCGGACAGCAGGGAAACACCCGTTCTCGATGCCGACCACGGGCAGTCAGCCCGGCACTACTGGATGCCTTACTGGCACCGCGGCCTGAATGCCCGAGCAGGAACCCAGGCACGAGCCCCTCCACGCCATGGAAAGACAGGCAGGACGGTGATCGGATACGCCCCTACAGTGGGGCCATGGCAGCAGGCCAGCACCCGGATATCGTCGTCAGCAGCGGCATCGAGATGCCCGTCCCCGCCGACGGCGAGCTGTGGGCGGTGGGCGCGGTGATCCTCAACCAGCAGGGCCGTGCCTTCGCCCTGAAACGCAGCCCCGACCGGCGGCTCTTCCCCGACTGCTGGGACATCGTGGGGGGCCACGTTGAGTCCGGCGAGACCCTGCTGGACACGATCGTGCGGGAGGTCCGGGAAGAGACGGGGTGGCGTCTGCGCCGGGTCCGGCGCCTGCTCAGCGTTACTACCTGGACCGGCGACGACGGCGACGGGCTGCGGCACGAGGCCGACTACCTCGTCGAGGTCGACGGCGATCTGGACCACCCCGCCCTGGAATGGTCCAAGCACACCGCCTACGACTGGTTCGGCCCCGAAGACCTGCCCCGGCTCAAGGAGAACCGCGCACCTGGGGAGTTCCTCATCCACGAGCTGGTCGCTGCGGCGCTACAAGATCGCCCGGACACGCCCTAATCACAGCGTGGGCACCAGGGGTGCACACGCCGCCGAGCGCGGTGAGCGTCTGCGCGTTGCTCGTCCATGCCCGTCCGCTCGGACAATGCGTCATTCGGATCTGGTCATTCTCGCCTGCGTAGACCCCTCCAAGATCGCAGTCCTCTTATGTTGCCGGGGACCACATCTTCAGGGGGTATCTGTGAAATCTGCCAGATGGGCTGTTCCTGTCGTCGTGAGCACGCTTGCCGTGCTGTTATCGCCCGCGACGGCGGCAGGTGCCAGCGGTCCGGATCCGTCCCGCATCACGTACACGGCAACCTACACGCCGCTGGACGATGCGGGTTCTGCCTCGGCCGGCAGCCCGGACGAGGCTGCGGGCGCTCGCGCCGGCGGGGGACGGCCGCCGGGCACCGACTTAAACTACCACGACGTCACGTATGCCGAGTGTGTCAAGCACGGCAACAGTGCCGGCAAGCCGCAGTGGGTCAAGAACCACTTCGCCCTGTGCCGTCGGGGCACCGTCCAGGTCGTCGACAGGGACCGTGACACCGGTACGCCGGTCGGGACGCTCACCTACGTCGAGACGATCATCGGGTACGCCTTCCAGAACGAGCGGTCCGTCGCCTTCGACCAGTACATCGAGAACATCCAGGCCACGGGCAGCGTCAAAGAATCGACCACGTTCCTCGTCAACCGGTGGAACGAGGGAAGCGGGAACGGCGCCATCCTGCACAAGGGGGAAAAGCACGGCGGCGTCACGCAGGTCTCGGGCGGTTTCAGGGGCGAGATCGGCTCGGCCAACGAGGACCCCAGCATCAAGAGCTGGAAGAAGGACAGCATGGAGGTGCTGATCTTCGACGAGGACCAGGCCTCCGGCACCGGCAAGGACAAGGTCCACACGTACGACTTCGTACCCGCCACCTTCTTCATCTCCGACGGCAGCCACAACGAACAACTCCCCGAACCCAAGATCACCGTCCGGTTCGACAGCGCACCCTACGAGAAGTTCAAGAAGGGCAGCATCTTCCCTGGCATCCGCGCCACCATGAACTACGACCGCGCCGATCCTGACGTCAAGGAGACCGCGCAGCACATCTGGGACGCCCAGAACCACCCGGACAGGACCGTCCCCAAGAAGGCCGGCAAAAAGATACCGGGTGCTCTCACCTCCACCCCGCTGCAACGGATCTTCTACGACACAGCCCGGCGGCGGAAGAACCGCGACACGGCGCGTGCGGTCTGCCAGGTGCAGTGGCCGAACTACTCCAGCCAGGGCAAGGACTGCGACGAATACCCCTTCAGTACCACGAAGGAAGGGGCCGCCAAGCCGGGCGGGAACTTCTCCGCGCGAGCACTGTCAAAGCAGGACAATCAGAAGGCGGGCTCCCAGCTCGCCACCTGGTACAACGACGACCGGATCCTGGACGGTGACGCCTTCTACGTCAATGTGAAGTAGCCACCCGCTCTGTGGGGCGGCCGAGACGCTGTCGCCCCACTGCCGGCCTCACGCCCACAGCTGGATCACGAAATGCTCGAACATACGGTACGCATCCAACTCTTCCTCGGGATCCTCCTGTTGCGGGCTGGCCAACACACGCACCCGGTAAGGGCCGGCACCGGCGAGTCGATACTCCTCTGATGCCGGCTCCAGCATCAGATTGACCAGCTGAATCTCCTCAGACTCAAAAGAGACCGTGCTCGGCTCCCCCAAGCTGGCGAATCCCTCCCCCGACGGCACGTCAGGCGGCGAGTCCCACACCTCCACCCTCACCCTGGCCATCTGGTCCTCCAGATCGGACGCAACAACCACCGAGCCCTCATGGGCCAAGAACGTCAAGTCGTCCGGGAGCTGCGAGAAGGTGCCCTCTCTCTCGGGGTCGGTGTCGACCAACGCGAACAGGTGCCGCTCGACCAGCACAACCGCCGAGAACGAGCCCAAAAGCCCCATATCACCCTCCCGTCGCCGAACACCGCACCAGTATCCCAAGCCCCACACCCAGCAAGACCAGACAAGACTGCCTTCCCCGCCCCGCTGCCCACGAGACCAGCTCCGCAGGCTGCTCTTCGGGGACAACCGTCACCTGTCCTGCGGCCGCCACCCGTGGAAGAAGGTCAGGCCCGGTCCGGCACCAAGATGAAGCGGCATGCCGGTGAGAAGGGTGCCGACGTCGATGCCCTGCCCGGGCCGCAGCACGGTGAAGCCCTGCCGCCTGCAGTAGGGCCCCAGGGGGCGCTGGGTGTCGAACTCGCCGAACAGCCCGTACACCTGCATGCACCGTGCCAGCAGCGCGGCCCCGATCCCGCGCCGACGGGCGTCCTCGGACACAGCGACCGCTTTGATCTTCGCGTACGTCAGCATCGACAACGGGATGTACCGCCTCCCTCCCGGTAGCCGGGCGAGCCCGGAGACGATCGTGCCCGAGGGGACACCCAGCAACGCGCCGACGACCTGGCCGTCGCCGTCCCGCGCGACCAGCGGCAGGGACAGCTCGCCCGCGGCCCGCTGCAACTCCCCAGCCGCCCCGGCCCTCACGAGCCGTTCCCCAAGATCGGCGCCTGCAAGGGCGTCCCCGCCTCCCACGGGCTGGAGGTGATGAAGTGCGCCAGTGCCTGCCGGTTGCCGTCCTCACCCAACCGCGCGGCCATCGGCTCCACCGACTTGCGCCGACCGTCCAGCATCAGGCCCCGCAGATAGACCCCGCCGCACCTGCGCTGATCCGCCCGCGAGAACGGCTCGAACATGTCCGCCGCGAAGTCCTCCAGATCACACCGGACCGCGGCCAACTCCCCACCCAGCACACCCAGTCAACGACACACCTGATCAAACGGACATGCCACCGGCGAATGAACCTGACCAAGCACTACTAGAACATGATCGATAGCGCCATCGATGAGCTGGCCGGATGGGACCTGACCCCGCCGGTGCTGGTGGCAGACGCCGGCTACGGCCAGAACGCCGACTTCCGGGGCGGGCTGGATGACCGGGGCATCGGATACGCCGTCGCCATCCGGTCGGACGTGACCGTCCACCCGCAGGACGCACAGCCCCTCATGCCGCCCTGGTCCGGCAACGGCCGCAAGCCGCAGCCCCGCTACCGGGACAAACCCGCCTCGGTGGCCGCCTGGGCCACCAGCCACGGGCGGCGGGCATTCACCGAGGTCACCTGGCGGGAAGGCTCACGTGGCCCAATGCGCTCGCGGTTCCTGGCGCTACGGGTACGGCCGGCCGGCGTGCGCCCCCGCCGCCTGGCCCAGGCCGCTGCCATCGCCCGCGACGGCCACTGGGACGGCGTCCTGCCCGAGGAGACACTGCTGGTCGAATGGCCCCAGGATGCCGAAGCACCCACCGACTACTGGCTCTCCAACCTGCCCGGAGACACCCCGCTGGCCGAACTGGTCCGCCTGGCCAAGATCCGCTGGCGCATCGAACACGACTACCGGGAGCTCAAACACAGCCTGGGCCTGGACCACTTCGAGGGCCGCTCCTGGAACGGCTGGCACCACCACGTCACCCTGGTCACCGCCGCCCACGCCTTCCCCACCGAACAGCGCCTGGCCCCAAAAGCTCACACACCGGCCTCACCCTCTACCAGATCCTCGACACCCTCCAAGACGTGCTGAACTGCTGGACCGGCCTGTGCACAACATGCCACCAGCCCCTGCCCCGACCCCGGACCAGACACCACCCAGCAAGATCTACCTCGACCTAACGGAGTCCTACTAGCAGCCCCCAGCTGATCATCTGGGACTGCAAAGCCCACGCCAACCAAATCTGGCACCTGCCGGCCTGATCGAACCCGCATGTTTGCCCGCCGCGCTCCGCCGCCCAGTGGCGGGCACAGCCATTTGCATGGGAAGGGGGCGGGACGGGAAGGTGCTTCACACGGTCAGTTCGGCCGGTACGGAGCGCCGGAGGGTCTGGCCGCCGAGGACGGTGATCAGCATGGCGAGAGTGGCGGCCAGGCCGGCGACGAGTGACACGAGGCCGAAGGAGCTTCGCTCGACCAGGAAGCCGCCGATGGCCTTTCCGGCCGAATCGCCGATGGCGTCGGCCGTGGTGATCCACATGAATGCCTCGTTGGCGAAGTCGTTCGGCACGGTGCCGTCCAGCAGGAGGTAACGGCACGTGATCATGGGGGCGGCCGGCAGGCCGACCAACAGCGTCAGCAGCACCACGGCGGGCATCGAACGCGCGAGGGAGAGCGCGGTCATCAGCAGGGCGAGGAGCAACAGGATGGCCGCGTAACGGCGGTCGAGCGCGGACCTCCAGGTGCGGTGGCCGTACGCGAGCCCGCCCACGAGGCTGCCGATGGCGACCAGGGCGATCAGCAGCCCGGCGATGCCAGGGACGGCGTGCCGGGTGGCGTAGGCGGGGAGGTCGACTTCCACGACGGCGAAGGCGAAAGCGGTGGGCGCCGTCGTCGCGATCAGGACGGCCAGCGGTCCGCTGGCCATCACGGCCGGCCTGCTCCACATCTGCACTGCGGCCCGGGGTTGGCTGCGAACCGCGGACAGCTGGCTGAAGACCAGGGTCGCCGACCAGGTGAGGCAGGAGGTGGCGAGCAGGGCGAAGGTGGTCCCGACCTGCGCGATTGCGGCACCGGCGCCGGCCGGGCCGCCGATGTATCCGATCTCCTGGAGGACCGCCTGAACCGCGTAGGCGCTCTCGCGGTCCTGCTCGCCGGTCAGCCGCGACCAGGCCGACCGCATGGCGGCGTACACCGCGGAGTAGCCGGTGCCGACGGCTGCCGAAGTCAACACCAGGACCACCAGCGGTGCGTGGGCTTCGCCGGCGGCGACCAGCGCCAGGGTGAGCACCAGGTGCGCCGTGGCGATGACGGCGAGCACGGCGGCGCCGTACCGGTCGGCCAGCCGGCCGCGCACCGGAGCGGTGGCGGCCGAGCTCAATCCGTAGCAGCCGATCACGATCCCCGCGGATCCGAACGACCCCGTGGCGTGGACCAGGAACAGCAGCATCGCGAGCGGTTCGGCGCCGACGCCTACGAACACCAGCGTGCCCACGACCGTCAGATTCCGGGTTTCGCTGCTCAGGAGGAGACGACCGACGCGCTGACGGTCGGTCTTGGTGCTCATCGCGGGTTCTCGGCCAGGCGAGGAAGGACCGCTTCGTAGACCGCTGTGATCTGCCGCAGTGCTGCCGGTGCGCCGTAGGTCTGCTCGACCGCCGGCCCGGCCGATCGGGCGAGCGCCGCATAGCGATCGGGCTCCGCGATGATCCGCCGAACCTTCGTCGCCAGCGCGTCGAGGTCGCCCGCCGGCACCAGCATGTCCGGGCAGAGCCGGCCAACGGTCGTGCGCAGACCGCCAACGGCGAAGGCGGCCATGGGAGTTCCGACGGCCAGCGCCTCCAGTGCGACGCCGCCGAGTTCCTCGTAGGAGGAGGGCATGACGAGCGTGGTCATGACTGCGAGGGCCTCCGGGACCCGGTTGTTGGGGACGAATCCGGTGATCAGGAACTCGTCCGCCAGTCCCCCGGCGCGGATCTGCTCCTCCAGGCCCTCGCGCTGCGACCCGTCGCCGACGATCAGGAACAAGGGGTGGAGGTCGCGCAACCGCAGTGCCAGCGGCACCAGGTACTGCCAGCCCTTCTCGCTGGCAAGGCGACCGACGAAGCCGATGATCGGGCGGTGGCCGGCGGCGGACGCCCAGGCGCCGAAGTCGCCCGCGCCCGCTCGGGACACCCGGGGCGGGGCGGGCCCGGTGTCCACGATGTCCGGCACCACGGCGAAATGCTGCTCGCTCACGCCAAGGGCCTTGGCCGCAACGCGCGCTGTGCTCTCCGTCAGCGTGACGACCCGTGCCGCGCGGCGGATCGCGCGCTTCTCCGCGATGGCCCCGAAGCGCTGCTGCAGCCGGGCCATGGCGGACCGCGGGACGTAGCCCGCGAGGCGCGAGCAGTGCAGGGTGAGGACGTACGGTGCACGGACCAGCCGGGCGGCAACCGGGGCGAGCAGCAGGGTCCAGAGCGCCCCATCGGCATGAACGTGGACGAGGTCCGGCTTCCACCGCCGCAATCCGAAGCAGGCGCCGAGCGTGGCGAAGAACCACGCCGGGGTCAGCCCCACCAGACCGGTCGATTCGGAGCGGATCTCGGGAATCGGCATCCGGGCGATGCGTACGGTCAGCCCTTCCCGGTCCTCGCGGACCGGCGGGAGCCCGGGGAAGCCGACGGTCACCACCACCTGCTGCACGCCGTCCTCGGCTAGCATCCGGGACAGTCGGGTGGTCTGGATCTGCATTCCCCCGATGGAGTCGTACTCCGCGGGCCAGGCATCGACCTGGTCGTGGTAGTACCACGGTGTGAGCCGCAGGATGCGCAACGGTTCCCCCGGTCCCTGTCGTTCCTCGGCAGATCAGGAAGGCGGCGCAGTTCCTCGGGCCCTGGGCGCGATCGATCGCACCGGATCAATTCGCACTGTCGCACGGGAACCGCCAGGAATCAACAATCAATGGTCTTCAGGCAGTTGAGCCCGATGCGGCGGACGCGCACTGAGGCATGGCCTGGTTGGTCGGTCCCCGTGCCGGGGTAGTGAGTGTGCATGGATGCGATCCTGGTGGAACTGCACGCCCGCTCCCAGGACAGGACCCTCAGTGCGGGACTGCCGGACATGGACAGGTCCTCCTTCTCATTGGCCAGGGGGAGGGGTGAGCCGCGCGGCGTGGAGGCGGCACGGCTCACCGGGGGGTCGGTCAGTGGGGCGGGTGCGGGGCGGACCTGGATGGTCCGCGGGGTGCGGGCGCGGCTGGTGCGTTCGGGGACGGGGATGCCGGCGGCCTTGAGCCGCGCCGTCATTGTGGCCACGTCTGGCACCGTGGGGATGGGGAGCGCGGCGTCATGGAAGAGGCGGACCATGGCGTCGGTGTCGGGCTCGCGCTTGTGGGTTCCGCCGGTCCAGGCCCCGCCTTCGAGCGCCAGGAGCTCGTTCTCGGGCACCGGTTGCGACCCTGGAGGCGGAGAGCGGCGCTCGGCGGCTGCCGACGGCACCCGGCAGGGCCGCCCCTACACCGCTCCCGGTGGGGACCAGCTCCCGAAGGCGGTACATGAGGCACTGCCCCTCTCCCGCAACGCTCCACGGTGGAGCCAGGCCACGCGGTCTATCTCGCACACACTGCCCAGCAGATGCGGGCAGTGTTCGAGGCCGTCGATGGCGGCCACATCAACCAGGCAGCCCAACTCGTGAACGACCTACTGCGGACGACCGGCGCCCGCCCTCAACTCGACCGCGTCGACGGCGAGCCCTGGCAAGTCCACTTCCACGGTTCCGACGACACTCTCTCCGTGGGCTGGAGCGCCGGATGCGCCACCGCCCTCGCTCTCGCCGCCCACGTCCTAACACACCTCGATGGCGTGGTCGCGGTGTGCGAGGAGATCGGCTCGGTCCTGCACGCGCTCATCGCCACCAGCGACCCTGAACTCGTGCCCAACCTCCGACAGGCCTGCGAGGGTGCTGCAAAGGCAGGATGCCCCGACGCTCTGACCTGGGCCAAAGAACTGCCGCGCTAAATGCCCCCCTCCGGCGCCTTGGTGGCACGCCGATGCCGTGGGCCCTCCTTGCCCGCGGCGCAGGCGACGTCCAGACCGGCGCCTACGTCATGGCCACCATGAGCCTGCACACCTCTCTCCAAGGCCACCTCGCGGAGGCCGTCGACATGGCCCAAGGCGCCTACGAGCAGGGCAAGCACCTCGCAGCACCGCGTGTCCTGGCATTCGCCAAACTCGCCGAGGCCCGCGCGCACGGCCGCGCCGGTGACGGCCGCGCCGTCGGTCGTGCCCTGAGCACCGCCGAGAACCTGCTGTCGTCCATCCGGCCCGGCACGCGTGACGTCCAGCAGCTGAGCTACCTCACCCACGCCCGCATCAGCGCGGACGCCGTCGAGATCTACCGCGACCTCGGTGACCTCAAGTCCGCCCTCCGCTTCAGTCACCAGGCCGACGCCATGCCCATCGGTGTCTACACCCGCGCCGTCGGAATCCGACAAACCGTCTTCAGCTCCGCCCACATCCAGGCAGGCGTGCTCGACCAGGGACTTGCGTACGGCGAACGGGCGGTCGACACCTTTCCCACGTCCGCTCCACCCGCGCCCACCACGTCCGCCAGCTCACCCAGAACCTCCGCCCCTGGCGGCGGGCGCCTCGGGTCCAACGCTTCGTACGCACCAGCGCGGCAGGGCTGACAACGACGTAGCAGCAGGCCAAGCAATCTATGTGAGGCTCGAGCGGCCCCGTTCGGGCCCGCCCGGCATCTATCCGCCGACCACGACCAGCAGATGCTGTCGCAGCTCCTCCTCGATCCGCTCAACTCCGCCAGTGGCCGGGACGCGCCAGTCGGTCTCAATGCCGCGTGCGAACGCCGCTTCGCTCGTGAAGCGGATCAGGTCGGGGGAAGGAACGTACGCATCGCGCAGCCAGGCGATGAATGGGGCGATTTCGGCGGCGGTGTTGCCGCGCAGAGCGATGGTGTCGCGGGTCTCGTTGTCGGCGAAGCCGTCGAACTCGATCCCGTCGGCCGTCAGTACCCAGATGCCCAGACGGGCCGGGTGGCCCTCCTCGGGCTGGTAGCCGACGTCGGGGAAGGCGTTGCGGAGTCTCTCTCCGAAGGTGTTCAGGTCGAGTTGCCAGCCGTGAGGGTCCTTTGCGGGGGCGTATAGCAGGAAGGAGGTGGTGTACTCGTCGAGGTTCATCAGTCGTCCTTGGTCGGGCTAGGGAACGTATTGGGCGGTCCCTTTGACTTCCTGCTCTGCCATCAGGGTCTGCCAGTAGGCTGCCGCGTCCTTGTCGTTGGTCATGATTTCCAGGCCGCGTATCTCCTTGTGCTGCTGCATCGCGTTGCCGTACTCACCAAGCTCACCCTCGTCAAGCCCCTTGAAGAACGCCTCCTTGTTCCACCTCTTCGAGCCGTCCTTACGGTAGGTGTCGGCCAGGTTGTTCAGCGTCTCCGGCTTGCGCCAACAGTCCTTGTCGTCGTTCACGTACTTCGAGTCGATCATGTATCCGTCTGCCGGCCGCATACCGTCGGCTGCCTTGAACGGTCTCTTCGATCCGGGTCCCAGAGGGATCTTCCGTTCGGGGTAGCCGGCGGTCCGCAGCTGGTACTCGTTCTCCGGCGTGTTCGGATTGGAGGCATTGCTGCCGAACCCCTTCGCCTCCAGCCCGTCGACGAACTGCTCGAACTTCGTGCGTTCGGCATCGGTCAGCAATCGGGTCGTGCCCGGCGCCGGCGGCACCGGGGCCCGGTAAGGGATGTTTGGGTCCGGGTCGACATAGGCAGCCGGCACGATGCCTGACGTCCCGCCCGGGTAGGAGGCCAGGAGCACGGGAACCGGCTCCGGTACGGGTATCGGGATGAGCGGGCCGAAGGGGAAGCCCGGACCCTCGCTCGAACCGGGCGGCAGCTTTACTCGCTTCTGTGAGCTGTCAAGAGCGTGGCAACGTTGCCGAGCTGGTGGATCCAGGGATCCGACAGGACTGCGTCCTTCAGACCGCCGTCGTATCCATTGCCGCCGAACATCGGTGAGTCCCATGGCATGTCGATCTTGAAGGGATCAGCCTCGTGGTCGATGATCTTCTGCTTGGCGTGTTCCACGTGGTCGGCATAGCGGTCACACGCCTTCGCCAACTGGGTGCAGGCGGCCGCGAGGTTCGCCACCAGCGTCTCGCTTTCGTGCGCCTGTTCCGGTGGGGCCGCGAATCCCACGAAGTCGCCGAAGTACTTGCAGAAGGCGTCGGCGGCCTCGCCGGAGTGGGCGTTGTCGGCTGTGTGCGCGCACGCCTGGGCGTCTTCGAGGAATCGCACCATCAGCTTTCCGGCCTGTCGCCATGAGCCGGCGACGTCGCGCAGCTTGTCCGGGGAGCCCCGGAAGCGATCGCTGACGCCGGCGGGCGCGTACTGGTCGTACCAGGCGGTGTCTCCCACCACCCCCGGAAGCTCTTGTCCCAGCCCGATGAAGCTTTCGGTGCAGTCCTCGGCCGGATCGCCCATGCTCGCAGTGAGGTCGATCTGCTGCCCGAGGATCTGTGAGGCGATGTGACTCTCACGGGCCATGAACTCGCGCGCGTTGCGCATAAGGCCCTTACCTGTCTCGCCCATCACGTAGGAGCTGAATCCCATGTTGTCCAGCGTCGTGGCCGCAGCCGAGTTGTAGACCTTCGCGAAAGCGTTCCCTGCCTCGTCGTCACCTGCCATGCCCTTTTGCCTGTCCAACTCGTGGGACATGGCGATGGTGGTGTCACGCGCGCCGGGCATCACGGACTTCACCATCTCCATGGCCGCCCCGATCATGCCGTGCGCCGCCACCTTCAGATCAGGCGGCATTCCCATGTCCATCCCCCTCGTGCGTCAGCCTGGGACCCAATCAACAGTTCTATCTCATGCACCCGACACCGTCGGCATGCGCTCAGCTGAAGTGCCCGGATCCGTAGATGGCAGCCGACGGCTCATGGCGCGAGCGAAGGGCATACGCCGGCCTGGCACCTGAACAGCTCTGCAACCCGTCCACGACGGGCACGCCATCAAGTTCAAACGGGGACTTTCTTGGCCAAGATCGACAACCAGACTCCGCTCTCCCAGCTTGCCACCTGACACAGCGACGACCGGGTCCTGGTCGGTGGGCGCCTAATACTCGAACGTGAAGTAGCCGCTCACGGTGGGCAGTCGGAATCGTTTCACCCATCGCGTAGGCCGCATGCAAACGGGGCATCACTCTGCGCACTCGCGGTATCGGCCCCAAGTGCGCGGATGGCGCGTGAGTCAAGTTCGTGGTCGCCGAGGTCATCACGGCAAAGCGCCTCGACATGGCCCAGCTGCTGCTGCCGCAAGCTGGTTTCGTGGATCCAGGACAGGCCTCCAAGATCCAGACGCTGCCGGGTGCGTGTGACGGCTACGTAGGCCAGGCGAGCTTCGGCGTCATCAATCGGCTCTGGCGGCGGCGCGGGTCTGCCGTTGTCCTGCGGTGGGTGTTCCTTGGGGCGGGGGAAGGCGTCGGCGATCACTACGCAGTGCCATTCGCGGCCTTTGGCTTTGTGCGCGGTGGAGATGGTGACTTGTGCGTGCTCTTCGGGCACGAGGCGGGCAACGGCGTCGAGGATCGCGTCGGTGCCGTGGTTGTCGACGAGGTTGACCAGTGGTTGCAGGTCGCGTCCGGCGGGGTCGTGGGCGGTGGCTTTGTTCACGAGAACCGACAGCACTTGTACGCGAGTTTGGGAGACGTGGGCGGCGGGTCGTGTTCGATATTCATGAGGAACGACAGGGCCCTGGGCGCAGCTCCCGTGTGTCCTTCGGCTGGCTTTATGGCGCGGTTCAGAGGCGCTTGGCCGGTGCGAGGCGGGAGCTGGCCGCAGCTGCCGCGAGGGCGATGACGGCGGCGATGAGCAGGCTTTCGCGCATGCCGGTCTGGAAGCCGGCGGGTTGGGCGAGGAGGGCGCCGAAGACGGCGACGGCGAGGGCGCCCCCGACCTGGCGGCTGGTGTTGAACACGCCGCTGGCGACGCCGGCGCGGTGGGCGGGGACGGCGTTCAGCAGGACGGCGGTGACGGGTGGCATGACCAGGGGCCCGGCGAGGCCGACCAGGACCATGAGCGCGGCGATCGCCCACACGGGGACGGAGGCCGGCAGGAGGGCGAGCAGGAGGAGGCCGGTGGTCATGAGGGCCAGGCCGCCGACGGCGAGGGTGCGGGTGCCGGCCCGTTCGGCGAGGCGTGCGCTGAAGGGGGTCAGGGCGGCGCCGATCAGCATCATGGGCAGGAACGCGGCGCCGGTGGTCAGGGCGGACAGGCCCCGCTCCTGCTGGAGGTAGAGGCTGATGACGAACGGCAGGCCGTAGTAGCCGACGATGAACGCGAACCCGATGACGACCGCGACGCTCACGGTGCGGGAGCGGAACAGGTCCAGCGGCATCATCGGGTGGCGGCCGCGGGCCTGTGCGGCCACGAAGGCAGCGAGTGCGGCGGCGGCGACAGCGAACGCGGTGATCACGCGCGGGGCGGTGAGGCCGGCGGTGCCGGTCTCGATCGCCCCGTAGGCCAGGGCGCCCATCGCGACCACCGCGGTGGCTTGCCCGGTCCAGTCGAGCGGGACGCGCCGGTGGGGCGAACGCGGGGTGCGGGCGAGCAGCAGCAGGGCCGCCGCGGCGGCGGGCAGGTTGATGAAGAAGATCCACCGCCAGGACAGCTGGGTGAGCAGTCCGCCGAGCACGGGGCCGGAGGAGGACGCCACCGCGCCGCCCATCGCCCAGATCGCCACCGCTCGCGCCCGGTGGCGGGGGTCCGGGTAGGCGTGGCCGATCAGGG
Source organism: Streptomyces broussonetiae (assembly GCF_009796285.1). Classification (NCBI taxonomy): domain Bacteria; kingdom Bacillati; phylum Actinomycetota; class Actinomycetes; order Kitasatosporales; family Streptomycetaceae; genus Streptomyces; species Streptomyces broussonetiae. The sequence goes on from NZ_CP047020.1 coordinate 195,681, forward strand.
CCATGGAGGCCGGCATCATGACCGCGGCCGCCGCTCCTTGGGCGAAGCGGGCGGCGACCAGCGTGCCGAGGGAGGGGGCGAGGCCGCAGGCGATCGATGCGGCGGTGAACACCGTCATGCCCGCGGCCAGTGCGCGGCGGGCGCCGATGCGGTCGGCCAGGGAGCCGGCGGACAGTAGCAGCGCGGCGAACATCAGGGTGTAGCCGTCGACGACCCACTGCAGGCCGGTGATGCCGCCGCCGACGTCGCGCCGGATCGAGGGCAGGGCGACGTTGACGACGACGGCGTCGAAGGTGATGACGAAGAAGCCGAGCACCGCGGCCGCCAGCGCCGCACGGGCGGCGCCGCTCGGCCGGGCCGGAACGGCAGCCTCGGTGCCGGGGCGGGTGAGCGCGGTGCGGTGCATGGCGGCAGGTCCTCGTATCGGAGTGGGGGCGTCGTGGCCGGCTCGTGTCGGCGCGAGGTGGCGTTCGTCTGGCGTCACTTGCCGCTGTAGACGGGGAAGGCGCTGTGCTCGCCGTAGTCCACGTCGCGCAGCTCGCGCAGGACATCCATGTCATCGTGGGAGAGCTCGAAGTCGACCTCGGCGTTGGAGCGCATGTGCTCGGGGTTCGCCGTCTTGGGCAGCGACACCGTGCCCAGCTGCAGGGTGTAGCGGATGCACAGCTGGGGGACGGACACGCCATACTTCTTCGCCATCGCCTGGACTTCGGCGTTCTTCAGGATCGCGCCGTGGGCGATCGGCGAGTACGCCTCGACGAGGATTCGCTTGCTCTCGCAGTAGGCCAGCAGCTCGGAGGGGGTGTTGCCGGCGTGCACGAGCAGCTGGTTCACGTGCGGGACGACGCTCGCGCCCTCAAGGATGTTCTCCAGGTCGTGCTGCTGGAAGTTGGAGACGCCGATGGACCGGATCTTGCCGGCCCGGTGGGCTTCCTCCAGGGCACGCCACGCCTCGCGGTTGCCCTGGGCGTAGTCGCCGCCACGGAAGTCGTCCCACGGCTGCGGGCTGTGGATCAGCATCAGGTCGACGCGGTCCAGGCCCAGCTTCTCGAGAGAGCCGTCGATCGCGGCGAGGGCCTGGTCGTAGTCCTTGATCTCCGCGGCGAGCTTGGTCGAGATGAACAGTTCGTCGCGGGGCACTCTCGAGGTGCGCACGCCCTCGCCGACGCCGCGCTCGTTGCCGTACGCCTGGGCGGTGTCGATGTTGCGGTAGCCGATCTGAACGGCCGCGCGGACCGCGTCGGCCGCTTTGTCGTCGTCGATGAACCAGGTGCCGAGCCCCAGTTTGGGGACCTCGACGTCGTTGGACAGGGTGTAGGTCTCGTCCAGGATGCTCATGCGTTCGCTCCGTTCTTCGGCAGCTTCCCGTACGCCTCGTCGGTGACGGGTTCGAGCCATTCGTTGCTGACGTTCTCGCTCGGCGTGATGAAGGCGATGTGGGAGAACCACGAGTCGGCCTTCGCGCCGTGCCAGTGCTTCGTGCCTGCCGGGACGCGGACCACCGTTCCCGGCTCCATGCTGACGGCCTCCTCCCCCTCGGCCTGGTACCAGCCGCTGCCCGCCGTGCACAGCAGGATCTGATCGCCGCCTCCGGCGCTGCCATGGTGGATGTGCCAGTTGTTGCGGCAGCCCGGCTCGAAGGAGACATTGCTGACGGGAACGCTCCCCGAGGCGAGCGGAGCCAGGTAGCTCTGGCCGATGAAGTACTGCGCGAAGGCGTCGTTCTTCTCCCCGAGGGGGAAAATCTGATCGAATCCGCTGGCAGTCATTGCGTTCTCTCCTTTCGGTCCCGCACGCCCCCGGGCGTGCGGGACATCGTTGCGTCGCTCGCGCCGAGGATCAGGCGGAGCGCTCGTCGGCGATCTTCTTCAGTTGCGTGATCGCGGTCATCGCGTTGGGCCAGCCGGCGTAGAAGGCCAGGTGCGTGATCGCCTCGGACAGCTCCTCCACGCTCAGCCCGTTGTCCAGGGCGACTGCGAGGTGGTAGCCGAGCTGCTCGCTGCGGTACAGCGCCGCCAGCACACTCACGGTCACCAGGCTCCGATCGCGCGGGGAGAGCCCGGGGCGCTCCCACACGTCACCGAAGAGGACCTCATCGGTGACCTCGACGAGCTTCGGGGCGATGTGGGCCAGTTCCTGGGGCGCGGACTGCTTCGGCATGACGGGGTGGCTCCTTGTTCGGGCGACGTGGACCGGGTAGTTCCACGGTGTGTCGGGGCGGGTTCCGCGGCAGCCGCCGCAGCCCGTGTCGGCCGGGTCCGGGCGGTGTCTGCGGCCTCTGGTGTCGAGGAAACCGCAGGTCAAGGAGCTGGAGAAGGGTCTGCTGTTACAGGTACTGACAGGACCCCCCACGTCTGCGCCGCCCGGCTTAGCGTGGAAGGCATGAGCACCGAGAGCGACATCCGCGAGTTCCTGGCCTCCCGCCGCGCCAAGATCACCCCGCAGCAGGTGGGGCTGCCCGCCTACGGCGGCAACCGGCGCGTGCCCGGCCTGCGCCGCGAAGAGGTCGCTCTGCTCGCCGGCGTCAGCATCGACTACTACGTCCGCCTCGAACGCGGGCACCTCGCCGGCGCCTCCGAAGAGGTCCTCGACGCCGTCGCGAATGCCCTCCAGCTCGACGACGCCGAACGCGCCCACCTGTTCGACCTGGCCCGCGCCGCCGCCAAACGCCCCACCCGCCGCACCCGCCGCCCCGCCGCGGCCCTCCCGGACAGCGTCCTGCGCGTCCTGGCGTCCATGACCGACTCCCCGGCCTTCATCCGCAACGGCCGCCTGGACATCCTCGCCACCAACACCCTCGGCCGCGCCCTCTACGCCCCCCCTGTTCCCCGACCCCACCGCCCGCACCACCAACATCGCCCGCGCTCAGTTCCTCACCCCCGCCGGCCGCGACTTCTTCCCCGACTGGGAAATCGGCGTCAACACCACCGTCGCCCTACTGCGCACCGAGGCCGGCCGCGCCCCGCACGACACCGAACTGACCGGGCTGATCGGCGAGCTCGTCACCCGAAGCGACGAGTTCCGCACCGCCTGGGCCAAGCACAACGTGCGCCTACACCACACCGGCCGCAAAGCCTTCCACCACCCCGCCGTCGGCACCCTCACCCTCGACTTCGACGCCATGGAACTACCGGCCCAGCCCGGCCTGACCCTCACCGCCTACAGCGCCGCCCCCGGCACCCCCGACCACGACACCCTGCAACTCCTCGCCGCCTGGGCAGCCACCGAGCACCCGTCAGGCGCAGACGAACTCCCCACCATGTCGTCAACTGACATCACCTCTGACAGGCATTGATCACGCCAATCCGGCATGGCCCGTGCTGCCCGGAATCATGAGTTGTTCGATTCCTGCAGTGGGTCGAGTGCTGTCCAAACTCGTGAACAACTGCTGTCGGTTCTCGTGAACAGAGCCACCCACCCTGGCCTTTTATGCCGGACTCCATGCCCCGTTCGATATTAGCTACGGGTGTGTGCGCACTGTGGCCTGCCCTGGTGTGCTGACGTGGGGTGTCCCGAGTAGCGTGGAGAGGAGGCTGTACTGAACGGCTGCCTTTCACCAATATCGCCCTCGCCCTCACGGCCGTTCACTGCTGGTCGGACGTGGTACTCACTTGCCCGGATCGGGCGCTGAATGGCCGTGAAGGGTGGAGTTCCGATACAAGTGCTAGCGAGGCGATCATGGCCTTTTCCGCTGCCAAGGACGGCACACAGATCTACTTCAAGGACTGGGGGGCGGGTCAGCCGGTGGTGTTTTCCCACGGCTGGCCACTGATCGCGGATGCGTGGGATCCGCAGCTGAAGCTGATGGCGGACAACGGTTTCCGGGCCGTGGCCCACGACCGACGTGGGGGCGGGCGGTCCGACCAGCCGTGGATGGGCAACGACCTGGACACGTATGCCGACGACCTGGCGTCGGTCCTGGAGAACCTTGATCTCCAGGACGCCATCCTGGTCGGTCACTCGACGGGCGGCGGAGAAGTGACGCGCTACATCGGCCGACACGGCTCGAGTCGCGTTTCCAAGGTGGTTCTGCTCGGCGCGATCCCTCCGTTGATGCTTAGGACGGAAGCGAACCCGGAGGGGCTGCCGATCGAGGTCTTCGACGAGATCCGGCAAGGTGTGCTGACGGACCGGTCCCAGTACTACAAGGATCTCAGCGCTCCGTTCTACGGTGCCAACCGCGAAGGTTCGACCGTGTCGCAGGGGACCCGTGACGAGTTCTGGCTGTGGAGCATGACGGTAGGCGTCAAGAGCGCCTACGACTGCGTCAAAGCGTTCTCTGAGACTGACCTCACGGAGGACCTCAAGGAGTTCGACATCCCCACGCTGATCATTCACGGCGACGACGACCAGATCGTGCCCATCGTGGCATCCGCGAAAAAATCGTCACAAATGGTCAAGGACGTGACCTTCAAGGTCTACTCCGGTGCTCCGCACGGACTGTCGATGGTGCCGGAGTTTACGGGACGGTTCAACAACGACCTCCTTGAATTCGCACGCGGCTGACCGACCAGGTGTCGTTTCACCGGTCTTCCCGCGTTCACGCGGCCGGCGCCAGACCACTGGCAGGCGCGAGCCCGAGGAATGCCCATGTCTCAGCAAACGAACATCGCCGCACAGACCGCTTTCGCGGAGGCGGTCATCACCGGCGACCTCGCGGCCCTCGACGAGATCGTCGCACCCGACTTGATCGACCATGATCCAGCCCCAGGACAGCTGCCGGGGCCCGACGGGTAAAAGGCCATGTTCGCCGATCTGCGGGCAGCCTTTCCCGACCTGCACGTCGCGGTGGAGCACCTGGTGGCCACCGACGACGAGTTGGCCTTTGCCTACACCATCACCGGAAAGCATCTGGGGCCGCTGATGGGACGACCGGCGACCGGCAGGAAGGCAAGCTACCGGGGCATGCAGATCAGCCGCTTCGACAACGACGGAAAGCTCGTCGAACGCTGGGGCCGCAGCGACGAACTCGGCATGCTACGCCAACTCGGACTCACCGAGGTGTGACCCCAACAGCGGGATTTCCGATGGCGCCGAGAACAACCAGCTCGCACGCGATCGGCCACCGTTCCTATCCATGCGGTGCCGAGAGGACGCTTCAGGCCGGCGGAATGTTGAGATCATCGGATGGTAAACGATCAGGTGCGGGGGCCGCCGGCTCAACGAGCGAGTCCGACAAGTGGGGCCGATACTGACAAATATGGATGCTGGCAGCGGGCCGGTTCGCGGCTCTTCGGGCCAACACGGAGCATCAGTGGTGGATGTTCTAGTGGTCGGGGCCGGGCCAACCGGGCTTCTGCTGGCGGGCGACCTCGCCGAGTCCGGGGTCAACGTCACGCTGGTGGAACGGCGCGATCACGAATCCAACCTGAGCCGCGCCTTCAGCATCCACGCACGAACCATGGAAGAACTCGACGCCCGGGGCCTGGCCGACGCACTACTCGCTCTCGGCTCACCGGTCCAGGCGTTGCATCCGTTCGGCCGCATCAGCATCGACTTCTCCGGTCTTCGCACACGCTTTCCGTTCCTGCTAATTGTTCCCCAATGGCAGGTGGAGCGCCTTCTGCTGCGCCGGGCCGAGGAAGCGGGGGCGACGATAGTACGGGGAACCCGGGTTACAGGGATACGGCAGGACCCGGGCGGCGTGGACGTGGAGACGAAACATCCGGACGGTGCCACGGCCACGCTTCGAGCGCGCTACCTGGTCGGCACCGACGGAGCGAGCAGCACCGTCCGGCAGAGCCTGGGCATGCCGTTCCCCGGCAAGTCGGCCATCCGCTCCGTGATGCTGGCCGATGTACTGCTTGAACGCGCCCCTGACGAAGCTTTCAATTTCGCCTCGAACCAGCACGGCTTCACCTTCTTCGCGCCGTTCGGGGACGGCTGGTACCGGGTCATCGCCTGGGACCGGCAACAGCAGCAGCTGCCCGACGATGCGCCGGTCACGATGGAGGAGGTCCGGGACATCACGAGGCGAACCATCGGTGACGACCTCGGGATGCACGATGCCCGTTGGGTTTCCCGCTTCCACAGCGACGAACGACAGGTACCCCGCTACCGACAAGGGCGTGTCTTCCTGTCGGGCGACGCCGCGCACGTCCACTCGCCCGCCGGGGGTATGGGCATGAACACCGGGATGCAGGACGCCGCCAACCTCGGCTGGAAACTGGCAGCCGTTGTGCACGGCTGGGCTGATGACGAGTTGCTGGACAGCTACCACACCGAGCGCCATCCGGTGGCCCGAAGGGTGCTGCACGTCAGTCACGCACTCCTCACGGCCGTCATCACCGGGTCACCGGCAGTCCGCGCGTTGCGCACCTCGTTGGCCGCCATCGCGCACCGGCTACGTGTCATAGAGCCGCGTGCATCCCGCAGCATCTCCGGCATCGGGATCACCTACCCCGCACCCCGGGGCTCCCACCCACTTGCCGGGCGCCGCGTACCGGACCTCCGACTGGCAGGGGAACCAGCACGGCTGTATGAGGCCCTGCGACAAGGCACGTTCGTACTGGTGGGCCGCGACACCGCCGCAGTCGCCGCGCCGTGGGAAGGACGGGTGGTGACCGCCTCCCCAGCAGCCGGCCTGCGCCCCACGCTACTGGTCCGACCCGACGGTTACGCCGCCTGGGCAGCCAAGGACCCCGATCCCGACGAGGTACGCGAGACCTTGACGCGGTGGTTGGGCGAGGTGGTCGGACAAATCCCTTAACACCGTGTCCTACATGGTCAGTTTGAGGAGGCGTTTGTAGCAGCAGAGCGTCGCGGCGAGGCCGAGAAAGACACCTCAGGCGCTTAGCATGTCAAGCTGCAGCGGCGAGGTTGACGGGGAAAGCAGTGTGTTCGTCGAACGGTTTTCGGTGCTGGAGGCAGTGGTAGAGCTGGCCGAGCATGCGGTTGAAGAGGTTCCTCTGGGCGGCTGCGTGCCAGTCTCCGTGCTCGTCACGGCGCCTGCGGTAGTGGGTCTTGGCGCCTGGTGAGGCGGTGATCGCGGAGAAGGCCCAGAGGTAGCCGGCATGGTTGAGCCGGTCGTTCTTCACCCACCGGCGCGTGATGCTCGACTTCTTGCCGGAGGCTCTGGTGATGGGGGAAGCCCCGGCGTATGCCTTCAAGCCGCGAGCGTCGGCGAAGCGGTTGTGGTCGTCTCCGATCTCGGCGAGCACCCGGGCGCCGAGCTGGATGCCGAGTCCAGGGAAGCTGAGGATGATCTCAGCGTCCGGGTGCTGAGGGAAAGCTTCCTCCACCGCCTCGGACAGATTGTCGGCCGCGGTGCAGGCGGCCTGCAGCTGGACCAGGAGCGCGAGCATCTGCTTGCCGAGCGCGTCCTCGACCAGCGGGGGCTGGTGGGCCCAGTCGGCGCGGAAGACGTCCCGGAGTCGTTCGGCCTCGGCTTCGATGCCGCGTTGGCGGCCGGCGCGCTTGAGCGCGGCCTGCAGCTGCTTGCACGTCAGCCGCGATGCTCGTGCTGGTGTCGGAGCCGCCCTGAGGAGCTCTTGCGCTTCTCGACGGCACAGGCCGTTCTTCCAGGGCTCGAAGGCGGCCAGCGCGCATGGATAGTACTCGCGTAACAGGGAGCGGAGCTGGTTGGAGATCTGCTGCCGGTTCCACGTGGCGTCCTGCTGAGCCCTGGCGAGCACGGCCAGGGCTCGGGCCAGGTCGCTGTCCTGCGGCAGCGGCCGGTGTGCGTGCATGTCGGTGCGCAGGATATTGGCCAGGACCAGGGCGTCTCCGGGATCGGACTTCTTGCGGGAGACGCTATGCCGGTCGCGGTAGCGGGCGGCAGCCATCGGGTTGATGGCGAAGACCTGCCGCTTCCCGGTGCGCAGCACGGCGACGAGCAGGCCACGGGAGGTCTCGATCGCGACCGGGATCGGGTTATCCGCGGTGTCGCCGTACTCGGCGAGCAGGTCCAGCAGGATCTTGTATCCGACCGCGTCGTCGGTGATGTGCCGATTGGCCAGTAACCGGCCACTGTCGTCGACCAGGGCGACGTCGTGCGTGCGTTCAGCCCAGTCAATACCGCAGTAGATCAAGGTCTTTTCCCTCCGCTGTGCCGTTCCGGCTGGTCACGAGCTCATGCGGGCCACGCAGCGACCTAATCCCAGGACTCAGCCCTTCCGGCCGGTCGGCCACCTCAGTAGCTGTTCGCGGCACCAGCTCGCCCCGCGGGCCTCGGTCTCTTCGGGAGCTCGGTCAGCTCGGGCCCAGGGAGAGGTCACCGCGGGGTGGGCTCGCTCCACCAACACCAACGAGTGAGCCAGGCGCGGGTGCTGACGCTCGACGGCGCTGGACGGCGCCGATCTTTCTCCAGGCATCAAGGCCCGGCCAGGTACAGGCGTTCGCCCAGCACCGACGAGCACCAACATCCGTGCTGTGGAGGTGGCCACGAGGACGCCGAACCGTGCTCGATCTATCAGAGAGCATCAAGGCTTGGTCGGGCACAGGCATCAGCTCTGCGTCCACGGAGCCACCACTACTAATCCCGGATTAGGCCAGGTAGTTGCGGGGATGACGCTCGTAGCGGGGTGACAGGCGGCGGTAACCGGTCAGCCAGGAAATCGTGCGCTCGATGACCCACCGGCGGCGGCCCAGCCGTTCGCTTGAGTCGATTCCCTTGCGAGCGATGCGGACGCCAATGTGCTGCTGGTGCAGCCATTGCCGCAGGTCGGGGACGTCGTAGGCTTTGTCGGCGTGGAGCCGCTCGGGCTTGGATTGGTCGCTGCGGGATTCGTGTCCTATGTGGAAATGGGCGACCATCGGCTTCAGTCCGAGGCTGTCATGTGTGTTGGCCGCGGAGAGGCCAACACGTAAGGGCAGTCCGTTCGCGTCGGACAGGACGTGCATCTTGGAACCTGGCTTGCCGCGGTCCACGGGCGACGGGCCTGCAAGTTCGCCCCTTTTTTGGCGCGGACGTGAGCGGAGTCGAGTACTGCCCGGGAGAGGTCGATCAGGCCCTGGCCGGCGAGCATCTCGAGCACTTTCTGGTGCAGCCGTCCCCAGACACCTGCGCGCGACCAGATCAGGAACCGGCGGTGCACCGTCGACTTCGACGCCCCGAAACACGGCGGCAGAGCCCGCCAGGCACAGCCGCTGACCAGGACGTAGATGATGGCCGCGAACACCGCCTCGTCATCGATGTTGGCTACCCCCACCGCCCTGCGGCCGTACTCGCGCCGACGGCAGCAAAGGTCTGGCGATCTCCCATAGCCCATCGGGCACGATCCATCCCCACCGCGCACTCCCCATGCTGGGCCAACGACCAACTGACCATGTAGGACACGGTGTAAGACCGTGTCCTACGTGGTGAGGCGGACGTTGACCCGGTATGGGGCGGGGAACGTGGAGCTGGATCGTGCCGGACGGCTTGTGGGAGATCGCCAAGCCGCTGATCCCGGAGCAACGAACACGGCCGCAGGGCGGCGGAACAGCGAGCACTCCTGGTGAGACGCTGTTCGCGGCCATCATCTACGTGCTGGTCAGCGGCTGTGCATGGCGGGCGTTGTCGGCGGCGAGAACGTTTCCGGCAGCCACTGAAAGGCTGTGCGGCGTCGGACAGCCCGCGCGCCGGTGAAGCGTAGGCGTCGTTGACGGCCATCGGGTGAGAGGCGTGCAGGCCCGCGCCGCCTCCGAGTTTCACGGCCGCCTGGCGCTGCTGTTCCTCGGTCATCTCGCGGCCGTCGGCCGATCCCGGCTCTCACGCCACCGCGGTGCTGCCCTGCGACAGGCGGCGGATGGCCGCGCCTGCCAGCACCGGGACCAAACCTGCCCGGCGCAAAGCGGTGCTGGCAGTCTCTATGTCTGGCCGACCATGGCGGCGGGCTGGACGATTCGGTCGAAGTCCTTGGCGCTGATGTAGCCGGAGGCCAGTGCGGCCTCGCGCAGGGTGGTGTCCTCGTCGTTGGCCTTGTGGGCGATCGCGGAGGCCTTGTCGTAGCCGATCACGGGTGAGAGTGCGGTGACCAGCATGAGAGACCGGTCGACGTAGCTTTCGATCTTGTCCCGGTTGAGCTGGGCTCCCTCGATGCAGTATTCGCGCATCTTCGTGCAGGCGTCGGCGAGGATGGTGGCTGCGTGCAGGAAGTTGTTGATGATGACCGGGCGCATGGCGTTGAGCTCGAAGTTGCCTTGTGTGCCTGCGAAGGCGATGGCTTCGTCCTCGGACAGCACCTGGATGCAGACCATGACCATCGCCTCGCACTGGGTCGGATTGACCTTGCCGGGCATGATCGAGGAGCCAGGCTCGTTCGCCGGGAGGATGAGCTCGTCGAGGCCGCAGCGGGGTCCGGAAGCCAGCCAGCGGATGTCGTTGGCGATCTTCATCAGCGGCACGGCCAGCGCCCGCAGTCCTGCGGAGGCGCCGGCCATGGCGTCCAGGCCGCCTTGGGCGGCGAATTTGTTCTGCGCGGTGGTGAACGGGTAGCCGGTGGCGTCGGCGATTTCGGTGGCGACCTGCTCGCCGAATCCGGGTGGAGCGTTGAGCCCCGTGCCCACGGCGGTGCCGCCCATCGCGAGCTCGTACAGGCCCTCGGCGGACCGGGTAGCCCGGTCGACGGCTTGTTGCAACTGGTGGGCATAACCGGACCATTCCTGCCCCACGGTGAGCGGGACGGCGTCCTCCAGGTGGGTACGGCCGATCTTGACCACGTCGTGCCACTGCTGTGCCTTGGTCTCGATGGCGCGCTGCAGGGCCTGCACGCTGGGCAGGAGGTGCTCGTGGACCTCCTTGGCCGCGGCGATGTGCATGGCGGTGGGGAAGGTGTCGTTGGAGGACTGCCCCATGTTGACGTGGTCGTTGGGGTGGATCGGGGATTTGCTGCCCAGTTCCGCGCCGATCAGTTGGATGGCCCGGTTGCTGATCACCTCGTTGGTGTTCATGTTGGACTGGGTGCCGGATCCCGTCTGCCACACGTACAGCGGGAAGTGATCGTCCAGTTCACCCGCGATGACTTCGTCGGCCACCCGCTGGATCAGGTCGGCCTTCCAGGCCGGCAAGCGGCCGGCGCGCCCGTTGACGGCGGCGGCGGCCTTCTTGACGTAGCCGTAGGCGTGGTAGACCGCTTTGGGCATCCGGTCGTCCCCGATGGAGAAGTGGATGAGGGAGCGTTGTGTCTGGGCACCCCAGTAGCGGTCTGCGGGGACGTCGATGGCGCCCATGGAGTCGGTCTCCCGCCGGGTGCCGGTCGCATGCAGTCCGACGGGGATGTCGCGGATCTGCGGGGCTTGGTCCCGGTCGGCGGTGGAGTGTCGCGCGTTCATGCTGTGGCTCCGTCGGTGTAGACCGGCTGCCACATGGCCTCCCGGACAGCCTGTGCGATGTCGACCGGCTTGGAGGTGGCCACGCCGTCGTCGAGTGCCGCCTTGACCACCGCGGTCGCAGTGATCGCGGAGGACTCTCGAAGGTTGTCCACGGGTGGCAGCAGGGAGGCACCCGGCCCCGACGGGTCGACCTGATCCGCGACAGCCTGTGCGGCCGCGAGCAGCATGCCCGCGGTTACCTGGGACGCACCGGAGACGACCGTGCCCAGGCCCAAGCCCGGGTACAAGAGCGCGTTGTTGGCCTGCCCGATGCGGTAGCTCGCGCCGTCGTACTCCACGGGCGCGACGGGGATGCCGGTTGCGACGAGCGCCTTACCCCCGGACCAGGCGATGACGTCGGCAGGCATGGCCTCGATACGGGATGTGGGGTTGGAGATGGGGAAGATGATCGGCCGTTCCGTCCCCTCGGTCATGGCCTGGACGACCTCACGCGTGAAGGCGCTGTGCACGGTGGAGGTGCCCAGCAGGATCGTCGGCCTGACGCGACGCACCGTTTCCAGAAGTGAGATCTTCCCGTCGCTTCCCCTTGCCCAGTCTGCCACCTCGGCCGGATCGCGCGCATAGGGCTGCTGGAAGTCACGCAGATCGGTCATGTCCCGAGTGAGCAGGCCCTGCTTGTCGATCAGCCATACCCGGGTGGCGGCCTGCTCCGGATCCGCGCCGTCGCGAATCATCGCGTCGCGCAACTGGTCAGCGATGCCCACCCCGGCGGTGCCGGCACCGAAGACGACCAGCTTCTGCTTGCGCATCCGCACACCGCTGACCTTGACGGCGGACAGGGCGGCGGCCAGCGTAATGGCTCCGGTGCCCTGCATGTCGTCGTTGAAGATCCGGTAGCGTTCCCCGTACTGCTCCAGGATGCGTCGTGCGTTGCTGGGGCCGAAGTCCTCGAAGTGCAAGAGCGCGTCGGGGAACGTGGACGATGCCGTCTCCAGGTACTTCTCGATGAACGCGTCGTAGTCGGCGCCCCGGACCCGGGGGTGCCGGTTGCCCAGGTACAACGGGTCCTCCAGCAGCGACTCGCGGTCCGTGCCCACATCCAGCGAGACGGGCACGACGCGGCGCGGGTCGATGCCTGCGGCCGCCGTGTACACCGCGAGCTTGCCCACCGAGATCTGGATGCCTCCCACGCCCCAGTCGCCGATGCCCAGGATCTCCTCGGCATCGGTGCACACGATCAGGTCGACGTCTTCGGGCCCGAGTTGAAGCGTGGCGAAGGCTTTCTCCATGTCGTCGGGATGGTCGATGGACAGGAAGATGCCGCGCGGGCGGCGGTACTCGTGGGAGTACTTCTCGATCGCCTCGCCCACGGTGGGGTCGTAGACGATCGGTAGCAGCTCGACGAGGTGCTCGGCGAGAACCTTGTAGTACAGCGTTTCGTTGCGATCGTGCAGCTGTTCCAGATACACGTTCTTGGCCAGGTCGCTGCCTTGTACCTGCATCTGCTGGTAGGCGCGCTGAGCCTGCCGCTCAAGCGTGAACACTCCGGATGGCAGGCGTCCCGTAAGACCGAGGGCCGCCCTTTCCTCCGGTGTAAAGGCCACATCACGATTACGCAGCGGATCCACCAGGACGCTGGGGATGGCAGGGGTCCGCGCGTGGGTTTCGGTCATGAGAATCTCCCTCTGTGCGAATGCCGTGTCGGCCCTGACGGGGGTCCGCGGACACGCTCCAGGCCACGACCGGCAGCTCGAGGGGGACGGCGGGGACCTCCACGCCCGTACCGCAGACAGGCCGCTACAACATCGCCCCTACAGGTCGACGAGAGTGCGCCCTGTTCGGAACTCGCTAACGGTCCGGGCGGCCCGGGGCCCGGCGGAGTATGAACGTGTGAGACCCGCGTCCCGACGCGCGCGGCCGCCGCGGAATTGCCCGCCGCTCAGGGGCGCAGCACACACGCTGGCAGGCGCCATGCCGGTGCGGCTGTACGAATTCAGCCTAACCACCGGCCGACGGGCTGCGCGACTGCACTCGCCGACGCGTCGGCCGACCAGCGTGGTCACATCGTCGAAGTGGTCCAGCGCGACCGCAGCGTCCAGGATGCGGACCGGCGCTTCCGCCAGGGCCTATGGCTTTCCGGGCCCTCGCACGACCTCACCATGATCGACGATGGGTACGCCGAGCGACGGAGCCGCCGCAGGCCCTCCTGGTCATCCGGGTGGACTTGCCACAGGTCCACGCACCGCTCTTTGAGGCCTGCCGAAAATTGACCCTTGCGGCGTCGACGGAGACGACGGCGCGCTGTTGCCACCGCATCCGACCGATGCCGCCTACGTACCCCCGGTTCGTACAGACCGTTGCGCACGAGGACCGGGTAGCCCCTCTGTGGAATGGCTACAGCAGGCCGTGGGGGCCGATGGCGGGGTCCCGTGAAAGGGAGCGCTCTGGCTCTTCATTTCGACACGATGCCGTGCAGGAGCAGGCCGATGAGTCTGGTGGCCAGGTCGCGCTGCTCTTCGCTGGCGGCGATGAGGCTGATCCCGCCCAGAGCCATCAGCACGTCCTGGGCGCTGACCCCTGGCCGCGCCAGTGCCTCGCTCTCCACTGCGCCGAGCAGGTGGGCGATGGCGTCGGCGAGCAGGGCCCGGGTGTGCAGCTTCTCACTGTCGTCGGTCAGCACCACGGCCAGCGCGTCGGCCATGCCGTGCTTGGCTGCCATGAAGTCGATGAAGCGCTCCATCCAGGTCCGCAGTGCATCCACCGGCGGATGGGTGGCCGTGAGGTCCGGTGCCGCCTCGCACAGCCGCTGCACTTCTTGCCGGTAGATCGCTTCGATCAGCAGTTCCTTGGACGGAAACCGCCGGTAGAGCGTGCCGACACCGACGCCGGCCGCGCGGGCGATGTCCTTGACCGAGGCCCCCGCACCCTCGCGGGCGAAGGCGTCCGCTGCCGCCTCCAGCAACCGGTCCTCGTTGCGCTGCGCGTCCGCGCGCAGCGGCCTGCGGGGCCGCCCAGCATCCCCCTCGTGGCCAGTCACTCACGACTCCCTTCCTGCCACACTTGCAACCGGAACCGGTTCCGCTTACTGTCGAACTCGAACCGGAACCAATTCCGGATACGAGATTACGGCGGCACCTCGCCTCCGCGCCACCGGCCGCGCGCTCGCCGCCCCGTTCCACCGTCTTTCTGGAAGAGCCCCATGACCGAGAACCTCATCACGACCCCGTTCAGTGCACAGACAACCGCCGCCGAGGTGCTGGACGGCATCGACCTCAGCGGCCGTCGCGCCATCGTCACCGGAGGAGCCTCCGGCATCGGACGCGAGACCGCACATGCTCTGGCCGCTGCCGGGGCCGAGGTGACCATCGGCGTCCGCGACCCGGCAGCGGGCGCACAGGCCGCCGAGGAGATCACCCCCGCAAGCGGCCCGGGAACAGTGTGCGCCGCGATGCTCGATCTCGCCGACCAGACCTCGGTGCATGCGTTTGTCGGGGCATGGCAGAGGCCGCTGCACATCCTCGTCCTCAACGCCGGCGTGATGGCCTCGCCGCTGGAGCGGACGAGGGAGGGCTGGGAAATGCAGTTCGCCACCAACCACCTCGGCCACTTCGCCCTCGCCACCGGCCTGCACAGCGCCCTGGCAGCAGCCCAGGGTGCCCGCGTGGTCTCCGTCAGCTCGGTCGGCCACGTCAATGGTGACGTCCTCTTCGACGACATCAACTTCCAACGGCACACCTACGAGCCGTGGGCGGCCTACAGCCAGTCCAAGACCGCCAACATCCTGTTCGCCGTCGAGGCGGCCCGCCGCTGGGCGTCCGACCTGATCGCCGTGAACGCCCTCAACCCCGGCCGCATCACCAGCACCCGGCTCGGCCGCCACATCGGGGACATCTCCAACAGTCCGGCCTCGTTCGAGGCCAACAGCGCCGACGTGTCCTGGAAGGACATCGAGCAGGGCGCCGCCACCTCGGCGCTACTGGCCGCCTCCCCGTTGGTCGAAGGCGTGACAGGCCGGTACTTCGAGGACTGCAACGAAGCCGGCCCGCACCGCCCCGGGGTGCGCCGGGGAGTGGCCGCCCACGCCATGGACCGCCAGAGCGCGGCCCGCCTGTGGCAGACATCCCTCGACATGCTCGCGGCCGCGGCAACGACCTGACGGCGCCACCCGCCACTGCTCCGCCGAGCCCAGCACGCGCCTTCTCCACCCGGCGCGCCATCCGCACGCCTCACCCACGCACGCCTGACCCATCCCGAAGGACGGTCCCACCGTGGACTACATCAAGCTCGGAAACACCGGCCTCGACATCTCCCCGATCTGCCTCGGAACGATGAGCATCGGAGAGCCCGACCGCGGCTACCCCGCCTGGACACTGCCCGAGGAGGCCAGCCGGCCGCTGATCAAGGCAGCGGTGGAGGCCGGGATCAACTTCTTCGACACCGCCAACGGCTACTCCGACGGCTCCAGCGAAGAGATCCTCGGCCGAGCGCTGCGCGAGTTCGCCGCCCGCGAGGACGTTGTGATCGCCACGAAGGTCTACCACCCGATGCGGCCTGGGCACCCGAACTCCGGCGGCCTCTCACGCAAAGCGATCATGACCGAGGTCGATGCGAGCCTCACCCGCCTGGGCACCGACTACATCGACCTGTGGCAGATCCACCGTTTCGACGAGACGACCCCGCTCGAGGAGACCCTGGAGGCGCTGCACGACGTCGTCAAGTCGGGCAAGGTTCGCTACATCGGCGCGTCCTCGATGCACGCCTGGCAGTTCGCCAAGGCCCTGCATCTGCAGCATCTGCACGGCTGGACCCGCTTCGTGTCGATGCAGAACCACTACAGCCTGCTCAACCGCGAGGAAGAGCGGGAGATGCTGCCGCTGTGCGCCGACGAGAAGATCGGCACCATTGCCTGGAGCCCGCTGGCACGCGGCAAGCTCACCCGCGACTGGGACGAGACCACCCACCGCTCCAGCGCCGACGCCTTCACCAAGACCCTGTTCCAGCAGGAAGAGGGCGAGAAGACGATCGTCAGGGAAGTCGCCGCCATCGCCGCCGAGCGCGGCGTCTCCCGGGCCCAAGTGGCATTGGCCTGGGTCTCACGTAACCCCGTGGTCTCCGCACCGATCGTCGGCGTCACCAAGCCGCACCACCTCCAGGACGCGATCGCCTCACTCGAAGTGCGCCTGACGGATGCGGAGGCGGCGCGCCTCGAAGGCCCCTACGCACCGCAACCCCTGGCCGGTTTCTGATCCGTCTTGACCACAGGAAGATGACATGACGCACGATCTCATCACCAGCTCCTTCAACGCAGTCTCCACGGCAGCCGAAGTGGTCGACGGGAACGACCTCCACGGCAAACGATTGATCGTCACCGGCGGTTCCTCCGGCATCGGCATCGAGACCGCACGCGCACTTGCCGGTGCCGGCGCCGACGTCCTCATCGCCGTGCGCAACCCGGAGGCCGGCCGCAGCGTGGCCGATGACATCAACACCGGCCTCGACTCCCCCCGGGTCACGGTCGCACATCTCGACCTAGCAGACCTTTCCTCGGTACGTCGCTTCGCCGCCGAGTGGGGCAAGAAGCCCCTGCACGCCCTGATCCACAACGCCGGCATCATGGCGACCCCGTTGACGCGGACTGGGTCCGGCTGGGAACTCCAGTTCGCCACCAACCACCTCGGCCATTTCGCCCTCGCCAATGCCCTCCACCACGCCCTGGCGGCCGCGAACGGCGCCCGGATCGTCTCGGTGAGTTCCCGCGGCCATCTGCGCTCGCCCGTCGAGTTCGACGACATCAACTTCCTCGAGCGCGCATACGATCCGTGGCTGGCCTACGGACAGTCCAAGACCGCCAATGTGCTCTTCGCCGTCGAGGCGAACCGGCGCTGGGCCGACGACGGGATCACCGCGAACGCACTGCACCCGGGAGGGATCATGACCAACCTGGTCCGCCACCTGCCCGAGGACGTGATCGATGGTTTTCGCACGGACCCGGCGGCTGTGTACAAAACCCCGGAGCAAGGAGCCGCGACATCTGTGTTCGTGGCCACGTCACCCCTGCTCGAGCAAATAGGCGGCCGTTACTTCGAGGACTGCAATCAGGCCCTGCCGTACGACGGCGGCCCGGAGCCTGTCGGCGTGGCCGACCATGCCCTCGACCCCGAGGCGGCACTGCGCCTCTGGGACGTCTCGGAGCACGCCATCAGCAGGTGAGGCGCTCGGCCCGCGAGGTCTCACATGCGGTCGGCATCCAGGACCGCGCGGGCGAACGCCTCGGGCGCCTCCTGCGGCACGTTGTGGCCGATACCCTGCAGCGTGCGGTGGGCGTAGGGACCGGTGAACTTGCTGCGGTAGGCGGCTCCGTTACCAGGAGGGGTGAAGGGGTCCAGCGCGCCGTCGAGGGTGACGGCGGGCACGTGAACGGGCGGCCCTTCGGCGAGCTTCGCCTCGAGGCCGTCGTAGCGCGGGTCGCCCGGTGCGAGACCGAGACGCCAGCGGTAGTTGTGGATCACGATGGGAACGTAGTCCGGGTTGTCGAAGGCCCGGGCCGTGCGGTTGAAGGTAGCGTCGCTGAAATGCCAGGTCGGCGAGACGTTGCGCCAGATGAGCTTGGCGAAGTCGTCCCGGTACTTCGCGAGCCCCAACTCGCCCCGAGCGATGGAGAAGTAGTACTGGTACCACCACGCCCACTCGGCCGTCGGAGGCAGCGGCTGCTGCTGGGCCTTCCGGTTGGTTATGAGATAGCCGCTCACGGAAACCAGAGCCTTGCAGCGTCCTGGCCACAGAGCGGCGATGATGTCGGCGGTGCGAGATCCCCAGTCGAAACCGCCAAGGACTGCTCGCTCGATCCGCAGAGCGTCCATCAGCGCGATGATGTCCCGCGCGAACACCACCTGCTCCGCGTTACGGAACGTCCTGCCGGACAGGAACGTGGTCGTCCCGTAGCCGCGCAGGTAAGGCACGATGACGCGATAGCCATGCCCGGCCAGCAGCGGGGCCACCTCGACATAGCTGTGAATGTCGTACGGCCAGCCGTGCAGCAGGATCACCACCGGGCCATGGGCGGGTCCCGTTTCGGCGTAGCCGATATTCAACTCGCCGGCGTGGATCTGCCTCACCACCGCGAAGGACGGACCACGTGAAGTCTCGGCAGTCCCGGTCGCCGGCGCGCTGGTCCGAGCGGCCGCCGAGACCGAGGAGGGGTCGGGCATCCTCCCACATGAGGCAGCCGCTGTGCTCGCCGTGACCACGCCCAGGGCCTTGCCGAAATTCCGCCTGCCTATCACCTGAGAACCGTCCTAACGTGTCCACTGGCCTGAGGGATGCCGCACGCGACAAGAGGCACGGATGCGGTCATCGACCCAGGCGAGGCGGTGCTGGCGGGTCTTCCGCACCGACCGCGCACAGCCGGCAACGACTCCACCCGCGCCTCGCCGTCCGAACCGGTCCCAAAGACGACTCTCGCAACGCCACGGACAGGGCGCCCACAGACCGCGTCCGAACGGAGTACACCTAATCCGTTCTCAAGGATGTTCCGATGGGGCTCGCGTCTGTCGGACGTTCGAATACGGGACCGTGACGCCTTTGATCAGCCAGGCGGTCGGACGCCTAGCTATAGAGCGGCGCATGGTCCTGGTGCCCATGGTGGCGGCGGTCGCGGGGACGCCGAACGGATGCCCAGGAGTACACGGGCCGTGATGCCTAGATTGAGAGCGGCAGTGTCCGGCGTCTTCTCGGCCGCCACCACCGACGCGGGATTGGCGTCGGCGGGCCTCACACAGACGTCCTGGTCGCGCCGAGCTGCCCGTCAGAGAGCGGGTCTGCCTGCCCCCCGGCGTCAATACGAGCCACTTGATCACTCGTTGGTGTTGGTGGTGCGAGCCCGCTGCACGGTGACCTCTTGATGCGCCCGAGCCCTCCAAGCTCCTAGGCAGACAGGGGCCCGTGGGGTGCGCTGGTGCCACGAACGGCTAGTGAGGTGGAGGCACATCCGCAGTGCGGTTGATGCCTGGGATTAGGTCGCTCGCGTGGCCCGCATGCGCTCGTGACCAGCGCAAACACCTATCCTTCGAGGAGGGACAACCTTGATCTACTGCGGAATCGACTGGGCGGAACGCACCCACGACGTCGCCCTGGTCAACGACACCGGCCAGTTACTGGCCAAGCGGCACATCACGGACGACGCAGCCGGTTACCAGCTGCTCCTGGAACTGCTCGCCGAGCACGGCGACACCGAGGAGGACCCAATCTCGGTGGCGATCGAGACCTCGCGCGGTCTGCTGGAGGCCGTGCTGCGGACCGGGAAGCGGAAGGTGTTCGCGATCAACCCGATGGCCGCCGCCCGCTACCGCGACCGCCACTCGGTCTCGCGCAAGAAGTCCGACCCCGGTGACGCCCTGGTCCTTGCGAACATCCTGCGCACCGACATGCACGCCCACCGGCCCCTGCCGGACGACAGCGACCTCGGCCGGGCCATCGCCGTCCTCGCCCGCGCCCAGCAGGACTCACTCTGGAACCGGCAGCAGCTCGCCAACCAGCTCCGCTCCCTGCTGCGCGAGTACTACCCGGCCGCCCTGGATGCCTTCGCAGCCTGGACCAACGGTCTGTGCCGCCCCGAGGCTCGCGAACTGCTGAAGGCCGCACCGACGCCCACCCGGGCCGCGCGGTTGACCCGCACCCAGCTCCAGGCCGTGCTCAAGCGATCCGGCCGTCAGCGCGGCATCGCGTTGGAGGCCGACCGGCTGCGTGACGTCTTCCACGCGGAGTGGGCCCACCAGCCGCCGCTGGTCGAGGATGCGCTCGGCAAGCAGATGCTCGCCCTGCTCGTCCAGTTGGACGCCGCCTGCACCGCCGCCGACGACCTCGCGAAGGCGGTGGCAGAGGCGTTCCCTCAGCACCCGGACGCCGAGATCCTGCTGAGCTTCCCCGGGCTCGGCATCCAACTCGCCGCCCGGATCCTCGCTGAGATCGGGGACGACCGCACTCGCTTCGCCGACGCCCGCGGCCTGAAGGCGTATGCAGGCTCCTCGCCCGTCACCAGAGCCTCCGGCAAGAAGTCGTCCATCACTCGTCGCTGGGTGAAAAACGACCGACTCAACCACGCCGGCTACCTCTGGGCCTTCTCCTCGCTACAGGCCTCCATCGGGGCCAACGCCCACTACCGACGACGCCGCGAACATGGAGACTGGCACGCAGCCGCCCAGAGGAACCTCTTCAACCGCATGATCGGACAGCTCTACCACTGCCTTCAGCACCGCAAGGTGTTCGACGAGAACACCGCGTTCCCCACCGAACTTGCCGCCGCCGCTTGACTCGTTGGCACCGTGGAGGTGTCTCACTCGGTCTCCACCGTCCGGCGCTCCCACGAATGGCGTTCGCGGGGCCGCCGTGCCGTCGTCTCTCCCACGTAAAGGGCACCTTGCCACCCAAACCGCCTTCGAGGGCGCTGGCGGTGAAGGGCGCCAGACGTCCCTCCAGGTCGGCCGACGCCGACGACGGGGGGCACTGTCCATACGCTGGGCAGGCGGGAGTGTCCATGGCCATGCCGGTGCTGCTGGCTCAGGTGAAGTGGAGCACGAAGCGGCGTAGGCACCAGGCGAAGATCTCGCTGTGCGACATGCACTGCAGCCGGGTGTATACCGATATGTATGGGTGCGGGGCGTGTGCCGGTGGACCGCCTCCCGGAGCAGCAGCTGGGCCGCAGGCTGGTGGCAATTCCCCTTGCGCTGATCGTCGTGATCACCGTGGTGGACATCCATTCCCCGCCAGACGTCCACCTGGGCCCCTTGCTGGTCATCGCGCCGGCCCTGACCGCTTCCCTGGCCGGGCCGCGGCTGACCGCCCTCGTCGGAGCACTGGCCGTGGCGGCCCAAGTGCTCATCGCCGTGTTCCACGGCGGACTGACCACACCCAACCACCTCTCGCAGATCACCGCTTTGACCATGCTGTCCGCCCTGGTCGTCTTCGTCTGCCACGTGCGCGAGCGGCGCAGCCGGGAGCTGAACCGGGCACGCTCGGTGGCCGAGACAGCACAGCTCGTACTGCTGCGGCCACCACGCCGCCGGATCGGGCCGCTGCGGGTGGCGTGGCTGTACCTGGCAGCCGAGGACGAGACCCGTATCGGCGGCGACCTGTTCGCGATCGCCCGCTCCGACCGCGGCACCCGCGTGATCATCGGCGACGTCCGCGGCAAGGGACTGGCCGCCATCGGTGAGGCATCCATGCTGCTGGGCGCGTTCCGCGAGGGCGCCCAGCACTACGGCACCCTGCCCGAACTCGCCGCGGGCCTGGAGGCGAGCGTCTGCAGGCACCTGAAGGAAGTCGCCGACACCGAGCACGACCCGGGCGAGCACTTCATCACCGCCCTGCTGCTCGACGTCCCCGACCACGACACGCAGGTCGAGATGGTCAACTGCGGCCACCCTCCGCCCCTGCTGCTGCACGACGGCCAGCTCACCGTCCTGCACGCACGACGCCCCATACCCCCCTTGGGCATGTGCGAACTACCCGCCCCCAGCCACCGCGCCGACCCCTTCACCTTCGAGGACGGCGACACGCTGCTGCTCTACACCGACGGCGTCACCGAAGCCCGCTCACCCAAAGGAGCCTTCTACCCCCTCACCGAGCGCGCCGCATCCGCGCCCACATCCGGACCCGAGGCCCTGCTCCGCCACATCCACCGCGACCTGCTGAACCACATCAGCCACGAACCCGGGGACGACGCCGCTCTCCTGGCCATCGAACGCTACGGCACCCACCCCCTCCACCGAACGCACACCACGGCGCGCCCCCTCGACGGCCGCCTTCGACTCGACTCCGACTCGAAGCCGGTTGCGCAGGACCCTTCCTGAGCCCTCGGCCATGCTGTCCGGATCGTCTTGCCGCCGCCCTGCAGGGCGGCAAAGCTGGCAGTGGGAAAAATCGAACAACCTCACAACGGAGAAGGAGCCCGCAGACCGGCCAAGAGAAGATCAAAGGGAGAGGGAGTCATGACGACGCAAAGGTCCGAGACGTCGGCGACTTCGACGGACGCGACTCCGACCGTGGCCAGGCAGCCCGACGGTTACGGCAAACGAGTCGGGGAGGTGGCGGAGATAACCGTTCTCTTCGATGCCAAGCCTGGCGGGGCGGAGAAGTGCCGCCAGAACGCCGCCAAGATCCAGGCGGATACGCTTGTTCTTCTCGCTCATCTCCCGGCGCAGCCGCTCCAGCTCAGCACGTTCGCCCTCTCGGAGCCGGCCGCCTGATTCAGCGGGCGCGGGCCGGTCGGACGAGGCCGAACCGTTCCTCCTCCAGCGTGAGACCCAGCTGTGCAGCGTCCCTGGATGCACACCGAGGTCCTCGGCGACCTCCGAGATCGGTTTGGCCGTCTCGATCACGATGAGTACAGCACCCTCACGGAACTCAGCGTCGTACTTCTGTTGCTTGGACCCCATGGTCCTCAACTACCCCTGGTATCAGGGACTCCACGTTACGAGGGGACCTTCAGGCTCCGCTGTCCCCATCACCGTGGGAGCAGGATGCGCTCCGCCGAAATGGCTCGTCAGGCATCACGCAGACCACCGGCAGCGGTTCGGAGGCGATGGCCTGCCGCACACCGCAAGTGTCCTGCTCCGAGCGGTTCCTCCGCGCCGTGGAACTCGAAACCTCGCCCGGCAGCAACCGCCGACAGCGGCATGAACCTCGGAATCCCCACCCCCGGGACCGATCGAACGCGGCCCGAGCCACCTGCATCGAGGTGATGCGTCGGCACCCCTGAAGGCCCCGTGATCTTGGTGCCAACCATCCCTCTTTTGTGCCAACTCAAAATCCTCGTCACAAGCAGGTGTGACCAGGATTCTTAGTTGGCACAAACGCACGATGTTGACCTGCAGTGATGCCAACTAGCCTCACGGACCCTCCAGCCAGTTTCAGAAGGATGGTTGGCACTTTTGTACACCGCAGGTCAGGAGGGGTTCCAGGCGCATCGACCGCCTATGAGGCGGTCCTGATCCCTCGCCGTCGCGGGCTGGCGAAGCGTGCATCGGCGCCGTCGCGACGTCCTCGGCAGCGGCCGACAGCTGGTCCCCGCTCCAGGGCAGACCAGCCGT
Source organism: Streptomyces broussonetiae (assembly GCF_009796285.1). NCBI lineage: Bacteria > Bacillati > Actinomycetota > Actinomycetes > Kitasatosporales > Streptomycetaceae > Streptomyces > Streptomyces broussonetiae. The sequence continues at coordinate 219,020 of NZ_CP047020.1, forward strand.
CCCGCTGCGACGGAGACAGCCATGAGGACTTCGTGACCATCCAGGTAGCGCCGCGGGCGGCCCTGCTCCTCTTCGTGGCTCAGCCGAACAGGTTGGCGTGCGTCCCGAGGTCCGTCGATGAGCCCTTTTGTTGCGCTCCTGTTGAGGTGACGCCCATTCGGTGCCGCCTGTGTTCCCTCTTGTCGGCGCGGGCGCTGACAGCATCGATGGCGTGGCGGGGCCCAGTCCGACTCGCCCTGAGTAACAGGGATGGCGGGGAGCAGCTGGCGCAGCCGGACCCACACCCCCGCCTCGGTCCATTCGATGAACCGTCGGTATGCGGTTTGACCCGAGAGTCCGAATCCGAGTGGGAGTTGCTTCCAGCCGCAGCCCGAGGTCGCAGTGAACACGATCGCAGCCAGGCTCTCCCGGTCGCCATGGCGTCGGGACGTGATAGCCGGATCGCGTTCAGGTGTTGTCGGAACCACTTGTTGGAATAGGCTCCACAAAGTGTCCGGCACCATTTGTTCGACGGGGTCCGTCAACTCACGGACGGCACGGCCCGGCCTCGCGGCCCACGACATCGCTTCGAGACCCTCTTGTGCAATTTTGTCATGGTTGGCGTTGGAGGCCAAGTCTGTCTCGTCACGGACGATCTGCAACACAGGGACGGCCAGGTCAAGCTTGTGATCGCATGAAGTCGCAAGGTGTTCTGCATACAGCCGGAGTCTGCGACGCAGCCTCAGGCTTGGACCTCTGAGTCCGTCGCTGAGCCTGCCCAACCTGCTGGCGAGTGGCTGGGTGTCCTCGCCGCGTTGTCGAAGGTCGAGCACTACCGGGCTACGCATGCGCTCGCCTTGGGTGGCCTCAGCCCAGATGAGGGCCGAACCGATCCGCGTGTCTGCGTTCTCCTTCAGCCGATCCAGCCTGGGAAGCCCGTCACACATGGCGCGCCAGTCGTGTACAGGCAGGCGCCAAGACGCCAGCCGTCGGCGCCGATCGGCATAGTCAACGCGCGGCGCGGCCGCATCCAGGTGTTTCGCAATCTGTTCGACGACGTCTTCGAAAGCCGGCCAGAGCCCGAGTCCGTCCAGGTGGCGTCCAAGGTATTTGAGAGTGCGCTCGGCAAGCTTCTGCTGCATGCCCACCGCGGCCGCGCATTCGGCCCAAGGTGTGCCTGACACCAGCTCCGCCAGTCGCAGGGATGCGGCCCGACGTAGGTGACGTTCGATCGCTGCGTCGCCGCTCGGCAAGAGCGTGATGAAGGCGGCAAAGTGCCGTTCAAACCACGGCCGGGGCAGGAAAGAGGGGATCCCTTCCACTCGGTATCGATGCTGGGTCGAGACGGTGCGCAGGTTGCGGCGGAGGGGAAGCCCATGGATACGTCGGGCCGTGGCACGGGCGAGGGCCGCTGAAATGTCGGCGCTCCTGCAGATGCCTCCGGCGTAGCTTCTTGCGCGGCGGTACGCTTCGCTGGCAAGTGGCTGAACACGGGCCCGGAGCGCGCCGAGTTCGCGATCGCCCAGGAGCGCATCGGCTCCGAGGAGTAGGGCACCGCACATCAAGGAGTCGTTGGGGGCAACCTTCGCACCGCGGTTGCTCCGTACTCCGCGTCCCTGATGTTCGGCCGTGAGCTGCGCGATAACGGGTTCTGCGTGTGCCTGGACGAGAGCTGCCAAGTGAGAGGAAGGGAGGAACTCCGCGCCCAGCGGCCACGTCAGTTTCATGAGGTGGGTGATCGCGATCAGTTCCGAGAAGTAGGATTTGTCGGGCATGGCGTCCCTGCCCCACCCGCGCTCCTGCGGAGAGAGGTAGTCCAGGACGCGCTGTTGCAGGCTCAGGAGCTGATCCAAGTCGTCGTTGGGTAGGCCAGTGCCGATGCGGGAGTTGAAGTCGTCCAGTCGTGCTCTGCACAGCACGCTCCGGGCTCGCTCCGCGCTGTCGGACCGGTCGCCGGTGTGACGAGGAACAGTGTTGCGACATTCCAAAGGGTGTAGCCCGGTCAGCCCGGCATTCTTGATCAGAGTCGAACGGCCGTGACCGGCTGCACCGCCAGCCGCATTGAGCGGAAGGTTGCATGCCGGGCAGAGGTATTCCAGCAGGCGACGGTGGCGCAGGCAGGCGGAGACGACTGGAAGATGCCAGAGCAACTGCCACCCTCCGCCCAGGGATTGCTCGACCGCCCTGGTGTCCCCCCTCAGGCAGTCGGGACAGTAGCGGCTGGAGCGGGTCATCGCCCAATTGACCGAAGCGGCAGACTCGATCCTGTTGGTACTCGTGCGGAGCCTGCTCAGTGGCGGATAGGTCCGGGTGAATCGTCGCAAGGTCAGACCGTCGGCTTCGTGCTCGGTCAGGCGTGCGGTGAAGGCGAACTGTCGCAGCGTCTCCTCGCGGATGGTTCGAAGGCAAGCGGAGGAGAGGCGACGCTGCCATACGTCCAGGCCGCACAGCTCCGCGATTCGGACGGGCGAGCGATCCAAGCGGTAGGCCGGCGGAGCAGGAAGCCCGGCAGGGACTCGCCTTCCAACGGCTCGAGACTTCGCGGCAGCCGTCGGGGTGTCACGCTGCTGCTCTCCCCTTTCCGGAACGCCCAGGGCCAGCAAGGTGCCGTCCGGTCGGGCCTCCGCGGCAACGGCGCCACAAGTCAGCCAAGGTTCGGAGCACTTCCCTTCTCTCGCGAACAACGGCAGCGCGTGGCGGCTCTCCAAAGGGTCGGAGGCATTTCTGTCACGGCACGGATCCCAGCAGCTGCACAGTCAACCAGCACGCCAACCACTGCACGGTCAGCTCCGCCCACAACATCATTCGTATGCGTGACACGCGAACGGATGACCGACTTCAACGAGGGCGGACACCGTACCGTCGTCGCACTCTTGAGATTCGGACCACGAGGCAGAGAAGGTCAAAGGATTCGCGAGTGAACTCGACGGATTTTACGCGACGATGGCGCCACGGAGCGGCCACGCCCTCGGATCCTGCGTGGTCGGATGCGTGTCATCTCGCGGCCGAGTTCCGGCTGATGCGGCGGAGACGAACCGTCTAGGCCTCGGTCTCCGCAGCATCCTGGCCAGGCACATCATCTTGCACTGGAATCGGATGGGATTCAGCCCCGACCAGCAAGCGATCTGGTCCCGCGCAGACGTGAAGCACTCCTCGGTCCCTGAGTCAGCGGTGGTACAGCAGCTGCTTCGCCCGCTTTGGTCACGGGGCTATGGGTCTACCTTCAACCGCAGAATGTGGACAAGCCCGACACGGCCCTCCAGCTTTCCGCCGTGGCAGGTCTGCGACACCGGTGGCGCACGTCTGTGGACACCTGCTGTGCCGCAGACTCATCTTGGGGCAGGTACCGGTGGCGCGGGACGTCCCACCGCGGAAGTGCATCGCGGCCACGGCCCCCGAGTCAGGTCGGGATCTCGACCGTTTCGTCTTCGGCGAGGATGCGGTAGGCCCTGGCGACCGAGGGGCGTTGCTCTGGTTCTTGCCCCGAGGTGCTGACGCGCTTCTGGGCGATCGCCTGTGAACCGGCCCAGGGGAACAAATGAGCCTGTAGCCGCCCTGCGTGTCCGGCGCCCGTGCCACCTCGACACGGGCGCCGGACCGATCTCCTTGTCCGGCCGGTCTGCCCGGCCCACGTCACCCGCAGAGGGCACGGACAAGTTGCACCCTGTGTACCGTCGGGTCCGTTGCCGGACCTACGGATAGCTCACCAGGTAGGCCACGTTGCTGCTGGGTGTGACCTGGTTGCCGGTGTTGTCGATGATGTGGTTGATGGTGCCGTCGCCGCCCAGGACCGTGGTGACCATGCTGTGGAACTTCACCGCTGACGTGGTGGGCACCTCGATGGCGTGACCGAGGACGACGGAGGGGTTGTCGCGGAGGTAGGCGTAGACGCCCACACCCCAAGCCTCGTGCGAGGTGACCGAGTTGGCGACCTTGTAGGAGGCGTAGCCGAGGTCGCCCCCGCTGGTGGTCCAGGCGGACTGGTCGGGCACGTCGTAGGGGGTCTCGCTCTGGTAGAAGTACGTGCGGCCGCCGTTGCCGTTCCAGGTGGTCTGGTACTTCTGGAAGTGCTCGACCGCCAGGCCGTACATGGTGACGTCGTCGCCGTTGACGATCAGTCCGTTGGCGGCCGGATTGGTCGTCCAGCCGACGCCGTTGGTGTGGTCCGCGCGCCACAGCCAGAGGTCGTCGCCGATGACGTCGTTGCTGTTGATCACCAGTGTCTGGGTGGCCTTGCCGGCGATGTCGCCGCCGATGCGGAAGAAAACGTCGTGCAGCACGATGGGATCGGCGGTGTGGCTGGCGGTCGAGCCGGTCGGGCCGACCTGCATCAGGGTGCTGGAGTTGGTGGTGTTCGCACTGATGAGCAGCCCGGCGATGTCTATGCCGTCGGCGTCGGCGGTGGTGATCGCGGTGACGCCGTTGTCCGGTACGAGGGTGGCCAGGCCGAGGCCGAGGACGACGGTGTCGGGGCGGGTGATGTTGAGCGGGGCGGAAAGGTGGTAGACGCCGGGGGCGACGATCAGGTTCTTGCCCGCGGCGAGCGCATTGTTGATCGTCGTGGCGGTGTCGCCGGGCTTGACGATGTAGAACTGGCTGATCGGCAGGGAGGTGCCCGGGGCGTTGCCGTTCGTCCAGTCGGGGCCCTGCACGTTGGTGCGCGCCGAGGGGACGAACACCTGCCAGTTGCCTGAGCTGTCGACGTAGAGGAACGGCTTCTCGCGCATCACGGGGCTCTGGTCGACGGTGGTGTACTGCGGGCTGGGGAAGCTGGTCGCCGGGGCGCCGGTGTCGCCGCTGAAGACCATGTTCCAGTTGTGCCCGGTCCAGCCGCCGTTCATGGCGGTGTCCTGGGTGAGGAACTGCTGCTGGGTCCCGGAGTTGATCTGGCCAAAGACCCGCGAGTCGCCGATGTAGCCGCCGCTGGACCAGTTGGTGGTGGTGCCGTGGGTGTCGTCCCAGAGCTTCATGCCGCCGTGCACGTCCATGCGCCGGAACGGGTCGGCCTGCGAGACGGCCCACATGGTGCTGCCCGAGCTGGGGCTCACCGACATGTTCTCCGCGTCGCGCCAGAAGTTCTGGGTGGCGTTGCCGTCGCTGGTGCGCCCCTCGACGTGCACACCGCCGCCGGTGATGGACACCTGGTCCGGTGACAGGCCGAGCCCGGCGACCTGGGTGTAGTAGCCGACGGGTATGTCGACGTTGTAGGTGCCGGGGGTGAACAGCAGGGCGTTGCGCTGGGTGCCGAACTCGTTGTTCTGCTGGGTGCTGTAGACCGAGTTGATCTTCGACTGAATGGTGGACGCCGGCATCGATGGATCGAACACCGTGACATTGGGGCCGAAGTCCGGGGTGCCGGCCGGCGGGGTGATGCCGGCGGACAGCGAGAAGGACTGGGCGGCGGTTCCGTTGCAGGTGTACTGCTGCAGCTGGACGCTGTCGGCGGTGGACGCCGACGGCACATCGAGGCACTTGCCGCTGTTGCGGTTGACGAAGTGGTACGTGCCGGAGGCCTCCGCGACCGGTTGCCACTGCTGGTTGGCGCCGCCGCCGTAGAGCCACAGCTGGGTCAGCGCGCCGTCGGCGGTGGAGACGCCGGTCTCGTCCCACACCTGGTCCGGCGCGGAGGCCAGGCCGATCCGGTAGTAGCCGCTGTCGGTGGGGGTGAACTGCCAGGACTGCGCGCCGGTGCCGTTGCAGGTGTACTGCTGCACGGCTGTGCCGTTGCCGGTGGCACCGCCGCTCGCGTCGACGCACTTGCCACTGCCTGCGTTGACGACGGTGGTGGGAGCGGTCGGGATGCTCGCGGCGGCGGCCCCCGGGGCGGACGCCAGCGCGATACCGGCGGCGGCCGGCAGCAGGAAGGCGGCCGTGAGGGCGGCCGTGCGTCTGCGCCGGCGAGGTGCGCGGACGCGCGCGGCGGGAACGGCGGCAGGAACGTCGGTCACACGTGTCTCCTCGGTCGCGATGTGGGGCGCGATGCCGATCGGACGCTAGGGGCAGCCCGCCCGGCCGTCAATACATCAAAATATAAGGCGTGAATTATCTTGGTCATCGGCGGGTGCGGTGAGGGCCGCCCAGGGAGGTGTGGTCCCGCCGCGTCCCGTGGCTGGGCCGATCAGGGGCAGTGTCGGATCGGCCCTCTTGGGGCGAGGCGCAGAACCAGGGATCGTCGTGCACGGGTACGTCGAGGCGCGACGGAGTCCTTCGCGGACACCCCGGCCGCTGCCCGCACCCTCGGTGCCCTGCTCGACGCGGGCATCGGCCATGCGGCCCCTTGGACGTAGCGGCGAGCCGGGAACACCTGGCCGGGTTCCGCGACACGCTCGCCCGTCCGGCCGCCCGTACGTCCCACTCGCCGAGGGCGGCTTGACCCTCGACAGCGGTATCGCGGCCATGTCGGACTGCTGGACCGCCACCCGGACACGGACGGCGTGTTCGCAGCCAACGACCTCATGGCCCACGGCGCCTGCCAAGTGCTGCGCCGGCGCAGCCGCCGGGTGCCCGAGGACGTGGCCGCCGTCGGCTTCGACGACTCCGGTATCGCTGTCACCTGCCGTTCTCGACTGACCACGTCCGCCAGCCGGTTGAGGAGAGGGCGGCGGAGCTGACCCGCTTGCTCGACGAGCACACCCACGGCGCACTCACAGACGCGACGCCGGTCGTCTCCGAGCCCTGACGTGTGGGTCGCGAGTCGGCGTGACGGTGCGGTCAGATCCATACCGGATGCGTCAAGGGATGTAAGCAGAGCCCGACTTGGGGCTGATCGGGCGGTCGGAAGCCGAATGCGCCGGACACGCCACACGCGACACCGGAGGCGAGATCAGTGCCGTGTCGTCGACAGGGCCGCAAACCCGACTGATTTCGGCTTCAGTTGTTGACGGCTGACACCGGTAGGACTACAACCCGAGAGAGCGCTCTCATGTCTGCTGTTGCTCCATCCCCACGCATGCCGGACCGGCTTGAGGAGACCCCACATGCAGAGTTCCGCCAGCGCACCCACCCGCAGACCGCCGGTCGGCGCCGCACGCCCACGCGCGGCCCTCGGCCTGGTCGTCGCCCTGATCGCCGCCTGCTTCGCAGTCCTGGCACCGACGCCCGCGCGCGCCGCCGACCAGTTACTGTCCCAGGGCAGGCCCGCCACCGCCTCCTCGACCGAGAACGGCTCCTTCCCCGCAAGCGCGGCGGTCGACGGCAACACAGGCACCCGCTGGTCCTCGGCCTTCTCCGACCCGCAATGGCTGCGGGTCGACCTCGGATCCGTCCAGCAGCTCAGCCGTGTCACCCTGAACTGGGAGGCCGCCTACGCGACCGCCTTCCAGATCCAGACCTCCACCGACGCCAGCACCTGGACCACCGTCTACTCCACCACCACCGCCACCGGCGGAACGCAGGACATCGCCATCTCCGGCAGTGGCCGCTACGTCCGCCTCTACGGCACCGCGCGGGGCACCCCGTACGGCTACTCCCTGTGGGAGTTCCAGGTCTACGGCCCCGGCGGCACCACCCCGCCGGACGACTTCTGGGGCAGCACCAGCGACATCCCCCCGGCGAGCAACGCCGTCGAGGTGAAGATCCTCAACCGCACCAACGGCAAGTATCCCGACAGCCAGGTGTACTGGAGCTTCAACGGGCAGGTGCACTCCATCGCCGAGCAGCCCTACCTCGACATGCCGGCCAACTCCGCGGGCCGCATGTACTTCTACCTCGGTTCGCCCAACAGCCCGTACTACGACTTCATCGAGTTCACCGTCGGCAACAATGTCTTCAACGGCAACACCACCCGGGTCGACGCCTTCGGCCTCAAGCTGGCCATGCGCCTGCACAGCAAGGACGGTTACGACGTCGAGGTCGGCGAGAACCGGCAGACCTTCGCCGAGGACCGCGCCACCACCTTCCAACGCTTCACCGACGCCGTTCCGGACCAGTTCAAGGTCCTGGCCCAGGCCCAGGCCCCGTACCGGATCATCGCGCCCGGCAGCGACCCCAGTTTCCGCGCGGGCGGCGCCAACGCGAACTACTTCACCGCCTACGCCCAGTCAGTGGGCGTGAACGCGGCCACCTCCGACATCTTCGGCTGCGCCGCCTCGCTGGCGGGCAACCCCGACATGTGTGCCGCCCTCAACCGCCACGTCGCCACCCTGCCGGCCTCCGAGCAGTCCGACCCGGCCCAGTTCTACACGGCGGCACCAGCCAACTACTACGCCAAGTTCTGGCACGACAACGCCATCAACCACCTCGCCTACGGCTTCCCCTACGACGACGTGGCGGGCCAGTCCTCCTTCATCTCCCACGCCGATCCGCAATGGCTCCTGGTCGCCGTCGGCTGGTAGCCGATCCGTTGGCACGGACACCGAACGCATGCTGATCCCCTGACTGGCGGGTTCGGCGGGTCGCACGACCCCGCCGAACCCGACGGCCCCGTATCCGTCGCCCCCGCATGCCCCGTTCCCCGGACGGAGGGCGCAAGGTGGGACCACCCAGCACACCGATCACACCAGATCGCCCGACAACCGCCCGAGTCGCAGAGGCTTCCGCGCTCTCGGCGCCACCGTCGGCGCGACCGCGGCTCTTGGCCGTCTGCCTGTCAACTACCTTTTCACTAGGCTTACTTCACTACTTGACGAAAGCAGTCGCCCCCCTTTAGGTTCTCGGGTCAGCCACGCGTTGTACGACGCCTCCCTCCGTTCATGAGGTGAGGCGTCGGCCGCCACCCCCATGTGAAAGGCCACCCCCCTCTCATGGCCCGATCCCTTTCCACAGCCGCCCTCACCGCCGCACTGGGTCTCTCCGCGTGCCTGCTCACCGCAGCCCCCGCCCAGGCCGACACCGGCACCATCACCGGGCTCGCCGGCAAGTGCCTCGACGTCGCCGGGGCCAACTCGGCCGACGGCACGCCCGTCCAGCTCTACGACTGCAACGGCACGAACGCCCAGCAGTGGACGGTCGACAGCGACGGCACCATCCGCGCCCTCGGCAAGTGCCTCGACGTGACCGGCAATTCGACCGCCGACGGCGCCAAGGTGCAGCTGTGGTCCTGTACCGGCGGCGCGAACCAGAAGTGGACCGTCACCGCCGCCCACGACATCGTCAACCCCCAGGCGAACAAGTGCCTGGACGTCACCGACAACAACTCCGCCAACGGCACCCGTGCACAGATCTGGAGCTGCAGCGGCGGCGCCAACCAGAAGTGGAACGCACCCGCGAGCGGCGGCGACAGCACTCCGTCCGGCTTCGTGGTGAGCGAGGCGCAGTTCAACCAGATGTTCCCGAACCGGAACTCCTTCTACACCTACAGCGGACTCACCGCGGCCCTCAGCGCCTACCCCGGCTTCGCGAACACCGGCAGCGACGCGGTCAGGAAGCAGGAGGCCGCCGCCTTCCTCGCCAACGTCAGCCACGAGACCGGCGGACTGGTCTATGTCGTCGAGCAGAACACCGCCAACTACCCCACCTACTGCGACTGGAGCCAGCCATACGGCTGCCCCGCCGGGCAGGCCGCCTACTACGGCCGCGGACCGCTCCAGCTCAGCTGGAACTTCAACTACAAGGCGGCGGGTGACGCGCTCGGCATCGACCTGCTCAACAACCCCTGGCAGGTGGAGAACAACGCCTCCGTCGCCTGGAAGACCGGCCTGTGGTACTGGAACACCCAATCGGGACCAGGCAGCATGACCCCGCACAACGCCATGGTCAACAGCGCCGGATTCGGCCAGACCATCCGCAGCATCAACGGCTCCCTCGAATGTGACGGCAAGAACCCGGCCCAGGTGCAGAGCCGCGTGGACGCCTACCAGCGCTTCACACAGATCCTCGGGGTCTCACCGGGCAGCAACCTGTACTGCTGACGCCGGCCGCCCCGACAAGGAGCCGTAATGCCCAACGTGAAGTCCCTTGCCAAGGGCCTGCTCGCAGCGCTCGGTGCGATGACGCTCGTCGTGGCCGTTCCGGCGAGCGCGCACGCGAACGTCGTGCAGTTGCTGCCGGAGAACGCCGACGGCCTGGAACAGACCTTCTCCCCCGCCTATGACTACGATGGCGACGGCTGCTATGCCACCGCCGCCATCGGCGCCGACGGCACCATCAACCCCGGTCTGAAACTCGGCGGCGACGTCAACGGCCACTGCCACGACTACGCCCAACTCGCCAACGCCAACACCTACTCACGTGAGAAGTGCAACAACGGCTGGTGTGCCGTCATGTACGCCAGCTACTTCGAGAAGGACCAGGCGACCTACGGCCCGGCCGCCATCGGGCACACCCACGACTGGGAGCACGTCGTGGTGTGGATCAACAACAACGAGGTCCAGTACGTCTCGGTGTCCCAGCACACCAGCTACCAGGTGGCCGCCCGCTCTTCAGTCCGCTTCGACGGCACCCACCCGAAGATCGTCTACCACAAGGACGGCCTCTCCACCCACGACTTCCGCTTCGCCAACAGCAACGACGAGCCTCCGGAGAACGTGACCGGCGGCTGGTTCTACCCGCGCCTGGTGGGCTGGAACGGCTACCCAGCCGGTTTCCGGGACAAGCTGATGAGCGCCGACTTCGGCGCGGCCACTATCAAGATCAAGAACGGCGACTTCGCCTACGCGCTGGCACACTCCATGCCCTCGGGCATCCCCTTCGATCCCAACGCCTGATCTGCGGAACAGGGGGATTGCACCCGGGCCGGTAGCGCCGCATCCAGCTTCCTGGGCGTCCGCAAGTTGAATCCCCAAGGCACAACGTGGCTGACGCCAAGGGCTCCGTCCTCCCGCACCGACGCTCAAGCAACGGAGCCCACCATCGGCCAGTGCACGAACGCCCACCGCAACGCATGGACCCGAGCGACCCTTCTTCGGACGTTTCTACTTCACCTGCGCTGGGCGACAGCGCCTACGCGGCCCGCCTCGACGGGCCTGACCGGCGTGAGGTCCTCGTCCCCAAGGCAACCTGACCGGCATCGCGCAGCCGCACTTGCGACCGGAACGAGCTTCTAGGCCCGGTAGGCCGCGGAGATCTGGCCGACCAGGACGGCGAAGGGCATGTCGAGGGCGCCGTAGACGGCAGCGGACTCCGGGGCCGCGTTGTCCGCCAGGGCCTCGACCATGAGGGTGGCATAGTCGGAGACGATGACCCCCGCCTGCTGCATGCGCAGCAGTCCTGCCTCGCGCTTGGCCTGGCTGAACGTACCGGATGCGTCCACGGCAACGTACGCGTCGTACCCGGCGGCCGTCGCGGAGATGGCGGGCAGCGCCGCGCACACCTCGAGAGACACCCCGGCGAAGATCAGTTTCCGCCGACCGGTGGCCTCGATGGCCTCGCGGACCCGATCGTCGTGCCAGGCGTTGACCGTGCTGCGATCGATGATCTTGTATCCGGCCGGCAGTGCCTTGACCAGCTCCGGGATGATCGGCCCCCACATGCTCTCCGCAGCGGTGGTGGTGACGACCAGCGGGATGCCCAGGACAGTCGCCGCCCGCGCCATGGCCACCACGTTGTGCTTCAGTTCGCCGAGCGGGATGTCCCGGACGCCGGACAGAAGGCCCACCTGGTGGTCGACGAGCACCACGACGGCGTTCTCCCGGGTGATCGGTTCCAGGAACTTGCTATGCGCGCTCATCTTCCGCTCCTTCGGGTAGAGCCGCAGTGGATTTAGTCATCAGTGTTGATAGTCAATATCAGTGACTACTTTGACGCTACGCCCCGGCCTTTCGCAGCGCAAGCGCCGGTCGGTCATGCGGGATTCGCGTGACGCCGTCCGAGCCCCGAGGCAGGTGAATAAAATCGCTGGTGACCCAGCACAGCGGCGGACGCGCCGGGACAGGAGAGGCGTTGGACGGGCACCACACCACGGAACCGGACCTCGGCATGCTCGCCGCCCGGGTCCTCCTCTCCGTCCAGCGCGAGCTGTTCTCCGCGCTCGCCGAGCAGGGCTTCGATGACATCCCGCCCCGCACCGGCGCCGTCCTCGCCTATCTACGCACCGACGGCATCCGTGCCAGCGAACTCGCCCGCGCCTCCGGACAGCACAAGCAGGTCATCGGCACCGTCATCGACGACCTCGAACGCCTGGGCTACGTCGAACGCAAACCCGACCCCGCGGACCGCCGGGCCAAACTGATCTGTCCCACAGAACGCGGCCTGCTCCAGATGGAGGCCGCCGCCTCCATCATGCGCACGATCGAGGAACGCCACGCCAGCGCTCTGGGCACACAGGAGTACGCCACTTTCAAGCAGGCCCTCCTTCGCGTCGCCGAATTCCAGCGCGAGGTCGAGCACGGCCATCAGGCACCGGGGGGCCGTCAGGACGGCTGAACGACCAGTCGACGGCTGGTCTCGGCACCACGTTCATCGGCGCCTGCGATGAGAGCCGCCACGAAGGTGCGGTGGGGTCGCCTCCCCTGGCCCCGGCGGCTCGTGACCGCTCTTCGAGTCCGTCGTCGAGCTCTCCGACCACGGAAAGGTGCTGGACCGCTTCCTCGAACTGTGCGCGTCGCAGATGTTCATGTACGGGGAGCAGAACAACTCTCAGTCGTGCCCCCGACACTGGCCGAAGGCGGCGCCGCATCGCCGAGATCAGCCGCTGAGCGCACTTCGCCGACCGCTGATACAGCCGGGTTACTCCGATCCCGGCTGCGGATCCCATGTGCCGTCGAGCGGGATTCCGGCGGCCGTCGCGATCCGGTCGCGCGATTCAAGGATTCGGGTCTTTAGCGCCGGGAGGTCCACGTCCACCAGCGCGCCGTCGCGTTTGACCACGCGGCTGGCGACGAGAACGGTGTCCACCAGGCCGGGACGGCCGACGCTGACGATGGTGCCAGCCGGGTCAGTGACCGGGAAGACGGTCAGGTCGTCGGCGCGCAGAAGGGTGAGCCACTGCCCGACGGCGGCGTTCATGCTGCCGCACGCCGGGTCCTCGGACACACCGGCTCCGGGGGCGAAGGTGCGCAGCTCGAAGTCGTACTCGGATCCCTCGGGATAGGCCCCGATCGCGCCGACCATGGCGTCCGGGATGAGGGAGAGGTCGGGTTCGAGGCCGAGGACCTCCTTGGCCGTGGCCAGCTGGTCGCGCCAGGCGCTGTATCTCCTCATCGCTCAAGCCGGTCCCGTCCAGGACCACCGCGACCGGATTGCCGCCGTAGGGGATCGTGGAGAACACCTCGACCTGTGCGAACGAGCGAGTGCGCGGCGTGGTCATCGAGGGCCTCCCGGTAGCGGCTGCGGCGGATTCTGCGCGTCTCGCGCCCGGCGGAAACAGGTGGGTTCATCCAACGGGCACGCGCGCGGCCGGGACATGGCCACTGACACAAAGTGGACTGATCATCACGGGCAGTTGGCTACCGCGGGCGCTTGTGCCCGCGGTAGCCAGGGGCTCGGGGCCGGCACATGCTCCCCCGCCTATCGGGTTCCGGAGGGAGCGACCAGGCGACCGCCGACGAAGGTGTGGGTGGGGTGTAGGTCGCGCAGGGCATCGCCGGGGCAGTGGGCGGGCTCTTGGTCCCAGATCGTGAAGTCAGCCCAGCGGCCCGGGGTCAAGGTGCCGCGCAGATGGGACTCGCCCGTGAGGTGGGCCGCCCGGGTGGTGTGCAGGGTGAGGGCCTCGCCGTACGAGATCGCGTGCTCGGGACCCTTCACGCCGATGACCGTCTGCCTTGTGGTCATGCCCCACACCGAGCGCATCGCGCCGAACTGGCCGACCGGGAAGTCGGAACCCGCGCTGACCTGGGTGCCCAGATCGATCCAGCTGCGGGCCGGAAAGAGGCGGGCGACGCGTTCCGGGCCCCAGAAGCCCTCCTCGACCTCGGCGGTGTCGTGCAGCAGGGGCTGCTGGATGGTGACGGGGATGCCGAGGGCGACGGCGCGGGCGCGCTGCTCGGGGCCGGCGAGGCCGCCGTGCTCCATGACCAGGCTGCCGGCGGGCAGGCCGGGGTTGCGCTGCAGGACGCGTTCGTAGACGTCGAGGAGGGTGCGGACCGCGCGGTCGCCGTAGGCGTGCGTGCCGACCCGCCAGCCGCGCCGGACCACCGCCTCGACCGCCTCGACCAGCGCGTCCGGCTCCCAGATCAGCATCCCGGAGAAGGAGTGGTCACAGGCGTACGGCTCCTCGGTGGCGCCGGCCTCCAGGCCGCCGTCGAGGCCGAACTTCACGCCCCACACGGACAGGTATGGGTCGGAGTTGTCGCGCCACTCCTCCATGGTGTCGAGGAGGTCCTCCACCTGGGCCGCGCTGGTCATGCCGAGCGCCGAGATCAGCGCGCGCACCCTGATGTGCAGCGCGCCCGCCTCGCGGGCGGCTTGGAGCACCCGGTAGTCCTCGGGGGTGACCGCGCAGTCCCGCACGGTACCGATGCCGGTGGCGGCGTAGTCGCGGGTGGTGATGCGGAGTCCTTCGATGCGCTCGGCCCGGTCAGGGGCTGGAGCCAGGCGCTCCACCAGGTGCAGGGCGTTGTCGATCAGTCGGCCGTCCAGCTTGCCGTCGGCGTCACGGCCGATGGTGCCCCCGGGCGGTACGGGGGTGTCCTCGGTGATGCCCGCGAGACGCAGCGCGTAGCTGTTGACGACGTCGTTGTGGCCGCCGCGCTTGACCAGGACCGGGTGCCGCTCGGTCGCCTTGTCGAGTTCGGCCGCGGTGGGCATACGGCGCTCGGCCAGGTTGAGTTCCTGCCAGTTGGTGGTGGTGCGGATCCACTCGCCCTCGGGGGTGACCGCGGCCCGCTGCCGGATCAGGTCGAGGAACTCGGGGATGGTGCGGGCCTGGTGGACGGGGACGTCCTGGGCGCCGAGCGCGGCGAAGATCAGGTGGGTGTGGGTGTCGTCGAAGGCAGGCAGCACGGTCGCGCCGGGCAGGTCGCGGACCTCGGTCTTCTCGGTGACCAGGTGGTCGAGACCGTGCGGGTCGGCGGACACGGCCGCGATCCGGTCGCCGCGCACCGCCAGGGCCCGCTGCGGGACCTGGCCGGGCACCAGGGTGTGCACCGCGCCGGCGCGGATCAGCAGGTCGGCTCCGTGATCAGACATCGTCTTCTCCCTCAGCTCGCAGCGTTTCGAAGGTGCCGCTGACGAGACTGTTGTAGAAGCCGTTCGGTAATTCGCCGCCATATCTGGATCGACCGCGCAGGAAATACGCCATGCGCGCACCCCGATATGCGGATCATGCGCCAACGTCGATCGGGACGGACGCAGGAGCGCAGCCGCTCCGCTCGCATCACCCCGTGATCCCTGAGGCGGTGCGGCCGGCCGGGGCTGCGCGGACGCACCGCCGTACGTCGCCTCACTCCCTGTACACCGATCGCGCCTGCACACGACGGGCGTGCGCAACTCGGTGTGCTTGGCGCCGTTCGCTACGGAATCCGCCGGCCCTTCATCGCTGTGGCTGGGGGAAGACCACGCGGAGTGTCTGGACTCGTCTGTTGCGGCGGATCATGAGCCAGGCGAGGGTCGGCGGACAGGGGTCAGGGATGCCGGCGGGGTTGGTGACGTCCATTTCCCAGATGGTGACGGAGCGGCTGGCCACGACGTGGCGTAGATGCTGGGTGATGCCCTTGTCCCGGTTCTGCCGCATGGCTGGGAAGGGGTGGCAGCGTTCGCCCGGCGTGCCCAGGACACCGACCAGTTCAGCCTCCGGCGGCCACAGTTCCAGGATCTCCCTGGGCTGGCAGCCGCGCCGGGCGCCGTCCAGGGTGACCTCGGCTTCCCGTCGGCTCTCCTCGGCGAGCCGGGAGGCGCCGTCGTGCACGTGTGTGGCGGTCGCCAGCAGCACCTGAGCGAGCTTCGCCCGGGCCTGGTTGAGGCGGCTGCGCACCGTACCGACCGGGATCTCGCAGGCGTGGGCGATCTCCTGGTAGGAGGTGATGTTGCTGAAGTGGCGCAGCATCAGCACCAGCCGCAGCGGCTCGGGCAGTTGCTCCACCGCGTCCCAGATCCAGTCGCGCATCGCGTGCTGGTCCACGACCCGCTCGGGATGCGAGAGATACGAGGGATACGAGGGCCAGTGGTCACACGCGTGCAGGTGTTCGAGGGCGTCAAGGCCCGGTGCCTCCCGGCCGGCCCGCAGCCGCATGCGGGAGCTGTTGCGCACGATCGCCCGCAGCCAGGCGCCCACGGCCGCGGGATCCCGTACGTCGCCGATGCGCCGCAGCGCGGTCAGCGCGGCGTCCTGGACCGCGTCCTCCGCGTCGGGGCCGTAGCCGAGCAGGCTCAGTGCCACCGCGCGCATGGGTGCCTGGTGACGGGCCAGCAGCAGACCGAGCGCGGCGGTCTCGCCTGCTTGTGCCCTGCGGGTGAGTTCCTCGTCCGTTGGCGCATTGAGGTTTGTCATGGTGGCGAACGCCTCCGTGGCGACGTGGTCCGGTCCCGCGGGGCTGGGCCGCTGCCGGCCAAGGACCCTGGGCGTGCCTGCACTGCATCATTCCCCGGTCAGGACAGCTCCGGCAGCCAGCTGCCGTGGAAACCGGCCGGGACGGGGTACAGCAGCTCCACCACCGCCTGGACGGCAAGCTCGCGGGCGTCGAGCACGAGAAGCTCGCCCGCCCTGCCGTGGTCGTCCGAGACGAGCGACAGCAGCCAGCCGTCGTCCTCGCCGGCGCCGTCCGCCGCGGGTACGAAGACCGCCTCGCCGGCATGGCGACTGCCGGGGGTCTTGTGCAGGTGGCTGGTGCCGACCACGAGGTCGTGCTTGGCGATGCCGTCGCCGCAGACCGTGTACAGGTAGCGGTGGGGGCGCCCGGTCAGGGCCTCATTGTGGGTGGGGAACTCCGCCTGCCGCTCATCCAGTTGGGACTCGGTGACGCGGCCGGTGGCCGGGGCGAGGGTCCAGCGGTGCAGGACGGAGGGGGCTTGCGAGCAGCCTGGTTCCTGCACCCCGGCTCGGCCGCCGGGCCCGGTGGGGCCGCCGATGCTGGACCAGGCGTGCCGGAATCCCGCAGGTTCGTGGCGCACCGCGTCCAGCACGATCCGGCCGTTCGCATCCTCATAGGCGTTGCCGACGTGAAAGACGTAGCAGTCGTCGATGTCGTACCACCGCACGTCGGTGTTGCCGGGCCTGCGGGACATGATCCCGAGCCGGGCGCCGTACCGGTCGTCCCACCGGTAGGGCATGCCGCCGCCTCCGGGCAGGGCGGAGTCGAAGACGACGGGGAGGTCCAGCCACACGATGTGGTGCTCGGTGATGGCGAAATCGTGCATCATCGTCGGCCCCGGCACCTCGACCGGCCTGCTCTCAAGCAGCAGACCATCGGCCATGACCCGGTGGTAGGTGAGGTATGGCGGGGCGAACCCGGTGCCGAACAGGTGCAGTTCGCCCGTGATTGGGTCCTCCTTGGGATGCGCGGTCATCGCCGTCCTCAGCCGCCCGCTGAAGTCGTACGGTCCCACGGTCTCCAGCGTGTCGGTAACCCAGTAGGGCAGGCCCACCTCGCACAGAGCCAGCACCATGCCCGCGTGTCGGATCACGTGCGTATTGGCGGGCGTCGCCGCCAGGTCGACGGTGAAGTCCTCACGGATGAAGGGATGCCCCTCCAACTCCCTGGTGCGCACCCAGCGGTTGCGGTACCACTCGGCGCGCCCGCCGCGCAGCCGGATGCCGTGCAGCATGCCCGGGCCGGTGAACCAGTGACCGGAGACCTCGCCGGGCAGCGGGTTGGGGCCGTTGCGCAGGTAGCGGCCATCGAGCTCGGGCGGCAGCGAACCCCGCACGGTGAGACCGGCCGCCTCGCGCTCCTCCGGGACCGGTGCGAAGCGGCCCCGGAGGTGGCGAGGAAGGGACATCCCCTCGGTCATGCCCGCGTTCCGGGCGACGCGGCCTTCCTGACCAGCGCGGCGACCTCGGCGGGCTTGGACACGTACACGGCGTGGCTCGCGCTCGTCTCGTTCACCGTGGCCCCGGCCCGGTCGGCCATGGCCCGCTGGGCCGGCGGCGGGATCATGTGGTCGTCGGTGGCGACCAGGTAGAAGCTCGGCTTGGCACGCCAGGCGGGACGGGTGACGGTGCCCCCCAACGCGTCCACGCCCCAAGGCACTTGGGAGTCGGCCAGGAACCGCTCCTCGTCGGCGGGCAGGTCGGCGGCGAAGGACGCGGCGAACTTCTCCCGGTCCAGGAAGAGGAAGCCGTCACGGGGCGGCAGGATCGGCGGGACGGGCGCGCCGGGCGGCGGGTCGGCGATCAGGGTGTTGACGGATTCGTCCTTGTCGGGCGCGAACGCCGCGATGTACACGAGCGCGCTCACCTTCTCGTGGTTGCCCGCCTCGGAGATCACCGCGCCGCCGTAGGAGTGCCCGACCAGCACGGTCGGGCCGTCCTGCGCGTCGAGGATCAGCTTGGTGGCGGCGACGTCGCCGTCGAGGGAGAGGGTGGGGTTCTGCACGACGGTGACGGTGTAGCCGTCGGCGGTCAGCAGGTCGTAGACCCCCTTCCAGCCCGAACCGTCGACGAACCCGCCGTGGACCAGGACGACGTTCCTTGCTTCAGTGCTCATGTGTACGCACTCCTTCGGTGGACTACTGCGACTGCTGCGCTACGACCGTGACCGGCGCCTGGGCGGCCTGCAGGCGCGCCTGGGCGCGGGCGGGATAGACCTTCGTGAAGACGGCGGGGCCGACGAGGCCGATGACATGGGCGGCGATGCCCACCCAGGCAGGGGCATCCGCCGCGTCCGCGACGGCCAGGCTGACGCCGATGAACGTGAAGCCGGTGCCCCACGCGCTGGTGATGTGGTTGTTGACGCGGAGGAACTCCGGCATGTCCCAGAACTCACGCGGCGTCTGGCGCTTGGCGATGCCCAGCGTGAAGGGGCGGCGGATCGCCAGCGTCCCCCAAGCCGTGGCGGCCAGCCAGGCGAAGGAGAGGACGTCGGTGTGGTGCGACAGGGACGAGTGCGGCCGTGCGACGGCGACGGCGCCGACCAACACGAAGTACACGATGGTGCTGGCCTCCAGGATCAGCGCGTCGAGGTCGACCCCGCGACGGCGGTCCTGGAGCAGGAGCAGCAGCCCCGAGGCGAACCCGCTGACCGCACCCCAACGCCAGTCGACGAAGCCCGACACGAAGCCGGCGACGATCCAGGGGATGAATCCGCGCAGATAACCCATTGAGCCTTCCTTGGTGAGCCGAAACGAAAGTGGCCAACGCGGACTGGATGCGGGGCGGGCAGGAAAGTTCGAATCCCGACATGTGAGGGCCGTCACACATAGACGCCTGGGTTCTCACCGCTGTGAAGACGCGATGGCCGGCGTCCCACGGGTGCGGGACGCCGGCCATCGACGGGGTTCAGTGGGCGGCGGCCGTGTGCAGGGCCTTCGCGTACAGGATCTTCCAGAGCCTTCCGGCGCCCGGCATCACGAAGAAGACGAGGAGCGCGATGGAGGCCAGGGTGAAGGGGAATGAGCGTACCCACTGGTTCCAGTTCGCGAAACGGTCGCCGATGGTCAGGGAGTACAGCCGGTCCGAGGAGTAGATGGTGACCAGCAAGGTGAGGAACTCGGCCCAGTGAGGCATGGTCGGCGTGCGGAAGATGTGCTTCATGACGGTCTCCTCTCTCAGCCGAAGTGGCGGATGCGGGCTGCGGTCGCGTAGGGCAGCCAGTTGCTGGTCGTTCCAGTGGTGACGAATTCGGCGACGGCGGTTGCGAATTCGAGCCCGAGGGTGCGCTGGGCGTCGCCGGCGCCGGCGAGGACGGGGCTGCCGGGGTAGGCGTCGAAGGTGTTGAAGAGGAAGGGCAGTTCGGCACAGTGGGTGGCGCCCAGGGCGTACGGGTCCTCGGCGGGGGCGTAGTCGAACTGGTAGACGTAGGTGGTGTTGCCGCCGGCCGCGTGATGGTCGGCGATCTCCAGCGAGCCGTCGCGGAAGAGGCCGTCGGTCTGCACCGAGATGAAGATCTGCGCCGGTGTCGCCTGCGGGAGGCGGGCGGCGTGCTGCTGGTAGACGTCCAGGGCGGTGTGTCGGCCGACCTGGGCGGTGAGGACGTCCAGGGCGGTTTCGGTGGTGAGGTTCTGGATGCGGGGGTCGAAGGCGAAGAAGGCCGTCGCTTCGTCGCGGGTGGTGCCGATCAGCAGGGTCTTGCCCTCCAAAGCGCCGTCACTGAGCGCCTGTTGCCGGGTGCGGGGCATGCCGGGGGCACCGAGGACCGGGTACATCGGCGGAGCCGCGTTACCCGGAGCCGCGAGCTGGACGGAGAGGCGGCCGTAGGCGTCCAGCAGCTGCTCGGCCGGCAGGGCACGCAGGGCCTTCGCGGCATCAGCGCCGACTGGGATGTCCAGCAGGCGCAGGTAGGCGTCGGCGTTCTCGGCGGCCTGGTGCGGATCCTGTGGGTTCAGGCCGAAGGGGCCGCTCTGCAGCAGCACCCGGGTGATGGACCCGCTCGTCTCGGGGTCGAGCGCAAGCGACAGGGCCGAGTACGCTCCGGCGGACTGCCCGCCGACGGTGACCGCGCGCGGGTCGCCGCCGAAGGAGGCGATGTTGTTCTGCACCCAGCGCAGCACGGCGGCCTGGTCCTGGGGGCCGAGGTTGGCTGCGCCGATCTGCGGCAGGTAGAGATAACCCAGCGGTCCCACCCGGTAGTTGGCAGTAACGACCACGATGTCGCCCCTGCGGCGAGACGGCCGCCGTCGTACCAGTCCCAGCCGCCGGAGCCGCTGGTGAAGCCGCCGCCGTGCCACCAGAGCAGGACGGGTCGGGCCGCACCGTCCGCCAGCGCCCGGCGTGGAATGAAGACGTTGACGGTCAGGCTGCCGTCCTCGTTCCAGTCCGGCACGCGCTGCCCCTGCACCTTCTCCAGCCGGGAGGCCGCCTGCGGAACGGAGGGGCCGGCCTTGGCCGCGTCCCGCACGTCCGTCCAGCCCGGGTGCGGCTGCGGCGGCGCGAACCGCAGCTCGCCGACCGGCGACGCGGCGTAAGGGATTCCCCGGAAGGAGACCGCCTCGCCCTCCCCAACTCCCCTGACCTTGCCCCGGTCGGTGTCCACCACCGTGTGCTCGATGCCGGTCATCGCGCTCACCTGCTCTCTCGTCTCGGTTGCTCTGAGACGTTTCTAAGCCGAGGCGAGAATCTGAGCCAGAAATGACCATCTGGATCGAGGAAAAAGGACATATGATCTAGATCTATGGAGGGAGTGCGCCATCTGTTGAACGAAAAGGACAGTCGGATCGCCGCCGCGATGCTGGCCTCTCCGCGTGCCTCGTGGCGCACGGTCGGCCGAGTCCTGGGCCTCTCGGAGCGCACTGTCGTACGCCGGGCGGCACCGCTGTTCGGCGACGGGACGCTGCGGGCCACGGCCGTACGCAACCCTGTGCACTTCCCCGAGCTGATTCCGCTGGCCCTGCGCATCCGCTGCCGGCCCAACCGGATCAGCGCCATCGCCGCCACCCTCGCCCGCCGGCCCGACACCATCTGGGTCGACGTCCTCGGCGGCGGCGACGAGATCTGCACCGTCCTGTTCCTGGACGGACCGGACGCCCGCAACAACCTGCTGCTGCGCGACCTGCCCGCCACCCCCGCGGTCCAGTCCTGGACCTCGCACGTCCTCCTGCGGGTCTTCCCGGCCGCCTTCGACTGGAGCGGCGGCCTGCTGACACAGACCGAACTGACCAGCCTGCGGCCCGACCTGTCCGCGGCACCTACCCACCCCGTCCTCCAGCCCCTCGACCACCAGCTGATCACCGCACTGATCGAGGACGGCCGAGCCTCCTACACCGACCTCGCCCGCCGCGCCAACACCACCGCCCTGACCGCTCGCCGCCGGGTAGAGGCACTGGTGGGCGGCCAGGTCCTCAGACTCGCGACCGAAGTCGATCTCGCCCGGCTGGGCATCCGGACCGAGGCCCTTCTGTGGATCACCGTCGCACCTGGCGGACTGGAGGAGACGGGCCAGCAGCTCAGCCGCCACCCACAGGTCCGCTTCGCCTCCGCCACCACCGGCTCGGCCAACCTCCTTGTGGCCGTCGCGGCAACCGACCTCGACGCGCTCTACCACTTCCTGAGCGAGACCATCGGCGCCCTCGAACACATCACCACCCTTGAGGTCACCCCCATCCTGACCGGGGTGAAGAGGACCGGCCTGGTCCGCCCGGGCAGCCTCTGAGCCGATCACAGGTTCCGGGTAGGCAGGACCTCACGTCCGTTCGGCTGCGGACAACGGACAAGAACAAGCCCTGTCAAGCACGAAACCGATCACCCCGCCCTCACTGATCAGCGCCTGATCCGGATCATGCGGTGGCCGGGATGCCGAGTTCGGCGAGCAGGACGCGCGATCGCCTCACAGGCTGCCGGGTCGGACCAGACCGGTCCGTTTGACCCCGGACAGGATGGGTGTGACCTCGATGGTGGAAATGTGTGAGGGCGCCGATGATGTCGCTCATGAAGTGGTAGAGCGCGTTGAGGTCGGCTGCGGCGACGGCACACGGGGACGCTGGCCGGGCCGGTGGTGGCGGAGGCGAAGCGGACCTGTGGGTGGCGGCTGAGCTGTTGTCCGGTCTCCTCCAGTCCGCCAGGTGCGACGGTGATCCACAGCAGGGCTTCGGTGCGGACGCCCAGCCGCGAGGGCAAATCGGTCGAGCTCCCGACCCGACTCACTTCGGGGCCTACGAGCCTTGCTCTGTGAGTGTGACCTTCCGGCCCGCGCGCGCCGCCTCTCGGATCCGCTCCAGCATGCGGTGTCGCCGGACGGCGTGCCGGAAGTCGGGAACGCCCTCCTCATCTGGCGCAAGGTTCCCGGTGATCTGGTCGCGCAGAAGCGCGTACTCGTGGGCGACGTTGCAGGCGGGCTCGGTGGATCGCTCGGTCCATTGCGTCAGCGACCGCTGATAGCGGGCGGGAACCGCTAGCTCGGCCAACGTGCCGTCCTCTCCCCGGGCTCCGCTGAGCCGCAGCCCCCCGTACCACCACTGAGCCTGGTCGGCCTTGACGACGAGATCGCCGTCCGTGCCGTTGATCTCCCAGTGAAACGCGGTGGCGCGTGAGGTCCCACCGCGGATGTGCATTGCGGCTACGGCCCCCGACTCCAGCACCCCGGTGACGGCGATCTGGTCCTCTGCAGTCTTGGCCGCGACCGCCCCGCTCGTGACGTGGGTGACCTCCGGGCGCAGGTTTTCGATGAGAGCCGACACCTCACGGAACTCCCCGAGCACCATGGTCAGCGCGTCGACCGAGTGCCCGAAGGGGATCGACAGCAGCGTGGCGCCGCTGGTGACGTCCAGCACGTACGCATAGTTGTCGTCGTAGGTGGCGCCGCCGATCCAGCCCGACCCGAGCATGCTGGTCGACAGCACCCGCCCCACGTAGCCGTCGGCGACCAGGTCCCGCAGATACCGCAGTGGCGGAGCCGACCGGGCCTGCAGGCCGACGGCCGTGAGCACACTCCTGCGATGCGCGAGGCCGGCCAACTCCTCGGCCTGCGCGAGGTCGGCACCGAGCGGCCACTCGCTGAACACCATCTTTCCCGCTTCCAGCGCGGGACGGATGAGCTCCAGGTGATGCGGAACCTTCACCGTCACCACCACGAGATCGACTTCCTCACTGCGGGCCAGCTCCTCCGCGCTGCCGTAGGCCAGCGGCACCGCATACTTCTCGCCGGCCGCACGCGCGGATTCGGCGCTGCTGGCGCTCAGCGCCCGCAACTCGTATCCATCGAGCCCGGCCAGTGCCGGCACATGGGCAGCGGCCGCCCACCCGCCGCTCGCGCTCAGACCCACGACACCGACGCGGATCGGCTCCCGATGAGGGGAAGTGGACGTCATGTGCGCCCCGGCGTTCGCGGTCATCTGCTCTCTCATCTCAAAGCGGCCCATAGCCATGGAGGACACGGTCTGAGCAACACGGTCAGTTACACGTCGATCGGCTTGCCGTTCGTTACAGCGGAACCTCACTCGGCGAGCTCGCTCCGCCGCGCCCTGCCCAGCGGCACGTCGGTGCCTCCGAACCGGCCGAGGAACAACCGAACGAACGACCGGCGCTGCTCTACTTCGCGTCCTGGGGCGAGGCGGTTCATCGCGTCTGCGGCGACGGGGCCAGCTCGATGGGAAGGTGCCGGGGGCCCCGCAACACGGCGCTGTTCCGGTAGGGAGGAGGGTCTTCGACCAGAGTTGCGGTGGTGAGATGGGGAAGGAGTGCTACCAGGGCGATCTGGGCTTCGACCCGGGCGAGGGGTGCGCCGTAGCAGATGTGGATGCCGCTGCCGAATCCGAGGTGCTGGTTGTCCCGGCGGGTGGGGTCGAACCGGTCGGGATCGCGGAATCGCTTGGGGTCACGGTTGCCCGAGGCCAACACGAGTAGCACGGGTACGCCCTTGGGGATGGTCGTGCCGGCGACGTCGACGTGGGTGAGGGGAATACGCTCCAGCAAGTGGACGGGGGGCTCGTAGCGCAGCAGTTCCTCCACTGCGCCAGGAAGCAGGTCGGGTTCATGGCGCAGGCGCGCCAGCTGGTCGGGGTGGCGCAGCAGGGTGAGGACGCCGTTGGTGATCAGATTGACCGTGGTCTCGTGTCCAGCGACGAGCAGCAGCACGGCGGTGGCCGCCAGTTCCTCGCGGGTGAGCCCTCCGCTCGGGTCCGGGTCGTTGACGAACGCGGACAGCATGTCGTCACCCGGGCGGCCGCGGCGCTGCTCGGCGAGGTCCACCAGGTAGCGGCCCATCTGCGCCCGGGCCTGGTTGCCGGCCCGTTGGCTCGTGCCGAGGTCCTCACCGGGCCGGATGTCGCCGGAGTCGATGATGGCGTTGGACCACTCGCGGAAGGTCGGCTCGTCTTCGCGCGGTACACCAAGGAGTCGGCAGATGACGGAGACGGGCAGGGGATAGGCGAAGTCGTCGACGACGTCGACTCGCGTACGGCCCTGGAGCGACTCGATCAGTTCGTCGGTGATCCGGGTGATCTCGTCTCGCATCGCGTCGATCCGACCCGGACTGTGCGGGGGACCGAACGGCCGTGTGGCCAGACTGCGCAGCCTGCGGTGTTCGGGGTCATCGAGCCGGATGAAAGGGCGGGGCTCTTCCTCATCCGCAGGCAGGCCGCTGTACGTGCCGGCGCGGTTGCGGCGGTCCGAGCTGAGCCGTGGGTTGTGGAACAGGGCGACAATGTCGTAGTACCCGCCAACCAGGTAGCTGCCGTCCGTCTGCCGCGCCACGCCCGCCTCGCGGAGTTCCGCGTACAGCGGGTACGGGTCGGGGCGGTTGGCGTAGTCGGTGATCCGCTCCAGCAGGGTGTCGACAGCCATCGACGGGCTCCTCGTGACAGGGAAGAACGGAAGGGTCAGCCGGCGGCCCGGACCACGGTCAGCCGGCGGTCCGGCAGGTGACCGGTCAGCGCGACGGTGGGGCCGTGGGACAGCCCCCTTGGATCCGGCACGTCGGAGGGAAGCGCGAATTCGGTCACCAGCGGATGGCCGTCGGCCGCGCCGGGCGCGGGCGGGAACGGGGCGGCGGCCTCGATCAGGCCCTGGTAGTACTCCAGCCACTTGGCCATGTTGACGGTGACGGCGGCAGTGATGCGGCCCCGGTAACCGTAGACCGCCACCAGACGGCGTTCACTGAGCGAGCCCTGGGCAATGACCACCTGGTCGGAGTAGGTAGGGACACCCACGGACTTGATGTTGACCCCGAACTGACTCGACCAGAAGACCGGAACCGCGAGGTGGGGACGCCGCGGCGGCCCGGAACTGATCATGTTGTGGGCCGCCACCTCGGCCTGCGCGACCGCGTTGCCCCAGTGCTCCAAGGAGAGCATCTGGTAGTCGAAGAGCGGATGGGGGAAGCGGGAGACGTCACCCGCCACGAACACGTCGTCGGTGACGATCCCGTACATGTCGAAGGCGCGGCACCCCGCGTCACAGGCGACCCCGTGCGGGCCCGCCGCCAGCCCGGAATCCGCCAGCCACTCGACGTTGCGGACCGCACCCATGGCGATGACGCACACGTCCGCGTCGATGTGGCTGCCGTCGGAGAGATCGGCTCCGGTGAACCGCCCGCCGTCGTTCCCGCACAGCGCGGTGACCGTCACTCCGCAGCGCAGGTCCACGCCGTGGGCCCGCTGCAGGCCGGCCGCGAACCTCGCCAGCGTGCCGCCGAGGGCGCCCACCAGCGGTGCGGTACCACGTTCTGCAACCGTGACCTCGATGCCCCGCTCCCGGCAGGCCGAGGCGATCTCCGAACCGGTGAAGCCAGCGCCGATGACCAGCACCCGGCGCGGCCCGGCGGCCAGCCGCTCGGCCAGGCACCCGGCGTCGTCACGCGTTCGCAGGGTGAAGACTCCGTCCAGGGCAGCCTGCTCCGGTCGGGGCCAGGGGCGCGCCCGGGTTCCGGTGGCGATCAGCAGCCGGTCGTAGGGCAGGGACTCGCCGTCGGCCAGCAGGACCTGACGGCCGACCGGGTCGAGCCCCGTGGCACGCACTCCGAGGCGCCAGTCGGCGTCCGGGTCGCGGCGCATCGGCAGCCCGGTAGTGTCCGCCGCCGACATGCCGAGCAAAACCTGCTTGGACAGCGGCGGTCTGTCGTAGGGCGGGTGGGGCTCGTCCCCGACCACGGCCAGGGAGCCGGTGAAGCCCCTCTCGCGCAGTGCCTCAGCGGCCCGCAACCCGGCCAGCGACGCGCCGACGATGACGATGGGGCCCTCCCGAAGGTCACCGGGCCCGGGCACCGGCGGTCACCGCCTCACCCACGAGGATCGCCTGGACCGGGCACGCTGCAGCGGCCTGGCGCACGCGCTCCAGCTGCTCGTCCGGGACTTCCTGGCGGTACAGCAGCGCTTCCTCGCCATGCAGCTCGAACATCTCCGGTGCGAGAAACACGCACTGCGCATACGCCTGGCAGCGGGTGAGGTCCACGACGATCCGCATCCCAGGCCTCTCCCTCCGTCGCCTCGAGCCCTCTGTCTCTTTTTAGGCTCCGGAACGCGCCAGGTGCCAGCCCGGCTACTCCGTCGGGGCCGGATCCAGCGGGCAAGGTGTTCGAGAACGCGCAGGCGGGCCGGAATGAGGCTGCGATCGGGCACCAGGAACGGAGGCGCTGCGAAAGGGATGAGTGTGGGGATCACCGGCGCCGACCCGACCGCAGGTACACGATCACACAGAGCTCTACCATCACGTCAGCCTCGCCCAGACGGGCCCTGACCGCACGCCGATGAATGCAGACCGACAGTGGCCGGCACGGCCACCGGATGCTTTGGGAAGCGGTCATCGTCTCGCCTGCTGCTGCCGTAACTACACCGCGTCAACCGCTCACGCCAGGATCAGAAACAGCTTCTTTGCAGGTCGAGGCAGACATCGTGGGCATGGGCGTCGGGTTTGGCATATCCATCGCGGCCCAGCCCAAAGTCATCCGATCGCGAGCTGTCCGCCGCGTGCCTCGAGAACCGCGCCGGTGATGTAGCTGGCGCGGGACGAAACAAGGAACACAACCGCTTCCGCGATTTCCTCCGGGTCTGCGACCCGCCCCAGTACGGTGGTTCGCCCGATCGCCTGGAGGGTTTCACCTCCCATCTCCTCCGTCCCGGGGGTATGGACAGGGCCCGGAGCCACGGCGTTCACGCGGACGCCCTGGGCGCCGAACTCGTCAGCCCATACTCGTGTGAGAAGTTCGAGTGCAGCTTTGGAGGCCCCGTAAGCGCCCGATTCCCGCACCGGCGTGGTCGCCGCCGCTGTACTCACATTCACGATGACGCCACGCCCCCGCTCAGCCATTCCCGGAGCGAGGGCACCGACCAGGAGCATCGGCGCGCGTGAGTTGACGGCCATCTGACCGTCGAACATCTCGGCGGTGGTGTCCGGCGTACTGGCGAACCGGTAGATACCGGCGTTGTTGATCAGAACGTCCACCTCGCCTGCTTCAGCGGCAAGACGCAGGACGTCTTCAGAGCTACTCAGATCCGCAGCAACGAACCGAGCCTTCCCGCCCGCGGCAGCGATCTCTTTGACGGTCTCCGCACCCCGCTGCTCGTCCCGCCCGTGGACGATGACCGAGGCCCCCAACGCTGCCAGGCGCAGGGCCACGGCCCGGCCGATGCCGGCGGTAGCGCCGGTGACAAGAGCGGTGGATCCGTCCAGTTCTGCAGCCATGAAAAGCTCCTCCAAGCCGAGAGGAACGACATGCTGTCGGTTGTTCCTCGTGTAACTGATGATCCTGATGGTTCATGCCATGGCGACGACGGACCCACGCCGGACAGATCGTTGATCATGGTCCAGCCCGGGGCCGTGGCCCACGCGGTCTTGGGAGGCCGGCGAGCTCGCCTTCGCTGATCACGTCCGCGGGCGACTGGTACGCGCCGTACTGCCGCCGGGGGGTGGAGGCGCCACCCCCGTTGTCCGGCGTGCCAATGCCCCGGCCCTGACGGTGACGCAGACTTCCGGGTACCCGGCCGGCGAGCGTGACGGCCCCGCTCGGGCGCCTGGCGCGGCTGCTCGACGTCCCGCCGGAACTCGCCCATAGCAGTCCGGCATACGGCTCTCGCGCGACGGCCATGGGGCCGGGCGGCCTGTGTGCGCACCAGGCACTCGGTGCGGCTGTGAGCCTCGCTGCACGTCCGCAGACGTCGGCGGTGCATCGGGCACGTGTCCCGTGACCGTGGGGCTTCAGCTTGCCAGTGGTAAGTGGAGGAGGAGTGCGCTGTGTGCTGCGGCCAGGGGGTGTCGGTGGTGGGGGCGCCGGTGCGGATGAAGCCGAGCCAGGCGGTGCACACACGGCGGCCGAGGGACTCGATGTCCTGCGGGCGGGCGCCGGCGAGCATCGGGGCGTCGGCCCAGTCGGCGTCGGCGCCGAAGAGGAAGCGCAGTTCGATGCAGTGGGCGGCGCCGAAGACGGAGTCGGGGGCGGCGGCGCCGAACCGGTAGGCCCATACGCGGGCGCCCGCCTCACTGAGCTGGACGGCCGGCTTACGGGAGGGACGGGCGAAGGCGAACTCCCTCGCGGCGTGTTCCACGCCGTCGGCGGCGAGCGCGGAGCCCGGGACGGGACCTCGCGCACCCGGCGCGGCACCGGGTTCACGGCGTTGAAGGCGGCCATCTCCCGTTCGGTGATGCCGATGGTGATGCCGATGGTGATGCCGATGGTGACGTCCAGGCCGGGTTCCCGGCGGGTGAGAACGTCGGTCCAAGCCGCGCCGTCCGGGAGCGGGCCGACGCCCCCGACCGGCACGAACGGTGGACGGAGTTGAGCCCGAGCCTGCCGGCGGCCTCTCGGGCGACGGCGCTCTGGGCGCCCAGGGTGTCCGACACCGGGGCACCGTGCGGATTCGTGCCGAGCCGGGAGAGGAAACGCTCGGCGGCGCGCTTGGCGTAGTCGGCCTCGCCGAGGCTCAGCCCTGCCGAGGTGCTGTTCACGATGGCACCGTGGAACAGGCCCTCGGTCCCGGGCATGCCCAACAGGCCCTGCACGCTGTGGGCGCTCGCGGGCCGGCCGGCCAGGGTGACATGGCCGGTGTGCCCCGCCGAACGAGGCGATGCCGTCCCGCACCCACCGCAGCGCCGCCAGCTGGTCGGAGACGCCGAGGTTGCCCTCGGGGATCCCCGGGGAGCGCAGACAGCCGAAAGCGCCGAGCCGGTAGTCGACCGAGACGACGATCACGGCGTCCGACCGACTGGTCGGGCGATCCGATCGGCGGTTCGAACCTCCTGCAGACCCACAGACATCCGAGCTTCGTAGGAAGTCAAGTAGCAGCAGGTCCGACTGTCGTCGCGAGGGCTGGGAACGCCTTCGCCGGGTCGAAGTTCTGGCCGGTGGCCAGGCAGTGATGCAGGCAGCCGAGGAGGCGGTTGAACAGGTTCCTCATAGCGGCGGTGTGTCGGTCTCCCCGGGCTCTGCGCCGGTCGTAGTGCTCTTTGACCTGTGGTGAGGGCAGTGCTCCAAAGATCCAGACGTAGCCCGCGGCGGCCAGCCTCTGGTTCTTCACTCGCCGATGGTGCACGGCGTGACTCTTGCCACTGGCGACAGTGACCGGGGCGGCTCCGGCGTATGCCTTCAAGGCGCGTGCGTCGCGGAACCGGGAGCGGTCGTCGCCGATCTCACCGAGGACGCGGGCACCGGTCAGCGGGCCGATGCCGGGGAAGCTGCTGATGATCTCGTTGTCCGGGTGCTGAGCAAACGCGTCGGCCGCGGAGGCCGCGAGGTCGTCCGCAGCCCGGCAGGCCGCGTCAAGCTGGAGTACGAGAGCAGCGGTCTGACGCCCTATCGCCTCTTCCACCAGCGGGAGTTGATGGAGGTAGTCGCTGGTGAACACGGTCTTCAGACGGTCAGTCCAGGCATCAATGTTGCGCTGCCGCCCAGACTTGCGCAGCAGTGACCGCAGCTGGGTGCGGGTCAGCCGCGCGGCCGTCGCCGGGTCCGGCGCCGCGGAGAGCACGGCCCGTGCTTCCCGGGAGTCCAAGCCGACGCTCCGGGCCTGGAAGGCGACCAGTGCAGCCGGGAAGTACTGCTTGAGGTGGGAGCGGAGCTGGTTGTTCAACTGGGCCCGGTTCCAGACCGCGTCCTGCTGGGCACGGGCGAGAACGGAAATGGCCTGCGCCAGCTCGGAATCCGCCGGCAGCGGCCGGTGGACGTCGGCATCTGTGCGCAAGATGTTGGCCAGCGCCATGGCGTCGGCATGGTCGGACTTTGCCCGGGCGACACGGTGACGCTCGCGGTAGCGGGCGACCGCCATCGGGTTGATCGAGTACACCTTGCGGCCGGTGGCGCGAAGGCAAGCGAACAGCAGACCGCGGGCGGTCTCGACCGCGACGGGGATGGGCTCCTGTGGGCTGTCTCCCGCCTCGGCCAGCATGCCGAGCAGCTGGCGGTAGCCCTCCGCATCGTCGTTGATGCGACGCTTGGCGACGAGCTGTCCGGCCTCGTCCACCAAGGCCACGTCGTGATGGCTCTCTGCCCAGTCGATTCCGCAGGTGATTGCCAACTCTGGCCCTTTCTCCCGGAGTTTGCCCAACGTGTGAGCCTGTGCGGGGTCACGCAGCGACCTAATAGGAGGGCTCGGCGGCCCGACATCCGATGAGCTGTTCGTGGCCCCAGCTGGCCGCACGCTCCCGGTCTTCGGAGAGAGCTCTGGGGCTCGCGTGTTGAGGAGCGGGTGGTCGTACGGACGGCTCGGGTCACGATCATGAATGCCCTGGTGGAGGCGATCGATACTCACTCGCAAGAGTGCACGGCGACGGAGCCCTCTGCCTGTGGAAAGGAGTCAGGGCTCCGGGTATTGAGTAGGGGTCATCCGGCGCCGTGCACTGCTATTAGGTGTTGAGGTACCCACGGGGACTCGAGCGAGGCCCCCGACTACGGGTCCGCCGACAGTGACATGGGCGAGCCCGCGCTCAGCGACCTGGGCGACCGGGTGGGCCCGACCGCGACAGTCATTCAGTCAGTGCGTCGCGGTGACAGGAAGCCAGGACTTCCTGCGGGCAGACGTCCGGCCTGCCGGCCAGCAACTGCGGGCCCTCGGCGCGGAGGATGGCCGCCCTTTGAGCGTGGCCCGAGCCAGTGGTACCCGATGTACCGGGACCACTGGCTTCTCGGCCCTACCATGTGCGTGGTTGTAGCGTGGCGGTGCGGTCAGAGCCGACCTGCCACGAAGTCGGCCACCTGGGTGCCGAGTTGCTGGCCCGCATGGTTGTCGAGGGAGGTGTGCTGGCCGGACCAGATCCGGCTGAGCCACGCTTCGGTGGCGGCGTCCTGGAAGCCGGTGAAGGTTCGAGTGACGCCCTTCGAGGTCACCGCGAAATGATGCCGCGCCCCGTAGAGTCCGGCGAGCGTCGTTGCCGCAGCCTGGCTGAGAGCGCCGTGAGCGCCCGGATAGGACGGATCCGGTGCGGTCGGCAGCAGAGGGGTCCAGCTGGGATCGCCGACGATGCCCGGGTTGTAGTGCGTACCGCCGAGCCGGATGGCCGTCACGGGCCGCCAGACGTGGTAGACATACTTGGCGTCGTACATCGCGATCGCGGTGTCGGCGAGGGACAGGTCGAGCCGGGCGAAGACCTTCACCGCCTTCTCCAGGTTCGCGTTCTGGGAGGTGACAAGGCCCTGCGCGACCTGGTTCCAGACGTTCCAGACGGGCGCCGCCGCCCAGAACTTCGCGGCTGCCGTCTGATCGGAAGTGCGGGTGGTGCTGGTCTTGCTCCCCAGGCTCTTGACCTCGTTCAAGGCGGTGGCGTACGCGGCGCTGCTCACGGCCGGCGGCGGTGCCGGGCGGAACTGCCGTCCGTCGGCCAGTACGAACGGCTTGACCGAGCCCCAGTCGGTGAACACCGGTGTCGGGAAATTGGGAGGGGTGGGCCGGTAGTCACCGGCTTTGTCGCCGGGGCTGAACCGCGGTGGCCTGGCTGAGGATCCGTCATTGGACCGCAGGGTGACCAGCCGGCGGGCGACCTCCGCTCCCACACCAATGCCCGCCTGCTTGCCCGGGCCGCCCGGAATCGCGGACAACTGGCCGCTCAGCCGCTGGTCCACGCCCGCGCGCTCGGCCGGGTAAAGGGCGACCAGCACATCGTGGGCTGCCTGGTCCGCTGCGGCATCCGCACGAGCGCCTCCTGGCGCCGACACCGAGAACACGTAGGCGGGGCCGGACCGGGTGATCGATACCACCGCGTCGTACTCGGCAGCCTGCAGAAGCGCGAAGCTGCGCGTGGGTTGGACGGTGGACGGCTGCGCCTTCGGATTGCTGAGGATGGTGACGAGCTCGCGGTTCCACTCCACGACCGACATCCCTGCCCCCGTCGCGGCGGTGCGCAGGGCCGGCGAGTGAGCGGTGGTGGACCCGAAGGCCGGGCCGGCGAGTCCGGCTGCCAGCGCGGCTCCGGCAAGTATGGCGAGTGTCTTCTGCTTTCCACCCATGTTCTGTAGCTCCTTGTCGCTGGTGGCGGGCTGTGACAACTGGCGGTCATGCGCGTGGCTCATCTGGGTCGGCCACGCGAGCGTGATGGTGTCGGAGTGGTGCGGGCCGGCAGCCGGGTCGAGATGGCGGCCGTCGTGGAGGACGAGTTGCTCGGCGGGTTCCGCGGCAGCTGCGACGGGGCCGGGGTCGTCCAGGGCCCTCCGGTCCATGAGGGCCTTCCGGCGTAGCAGCCAGACGCGTTCGGCTCCGGGGGCCAGCACTTGGTGCATCTCGCGGCGCAGATCTGGCGCCTGCGTATATGCCTCGTGCGGGGGCGGGGTGTCGATGCCCTTGCCGCTGTTCGGGGTGACGTCCATGCTCACACCTCCGCCGGTACGCAGGGGCCGGCGCCGCAGCGTTGACACAGCATCGTGTCGTCGTGGGGGCCGCCGCGATCGAGTGCCGATGGGCGGGCCGCGGACCGCATGGGCACCTGCGCCGGGCCCGGGCAGCCGTCGATGGGACACGGCTTGTGGGTCGCGAAGGACCACTCGGCGGGGGTGTCGGGTGGCCTTTCGCCGCGGCCGCCCCCTGTGGTCCGTCGCTGTGCTGCGGCGCCGGCCCCGGCAGGGGGTCGCAGCTCCTGCGGAGCGTCCGGCCCGGTCATGGCGAGCACCTCAGGCAGGCGCGGACTTCGCGGCCGCTGCGTGTCTGGCGAATCTCGGTCGACTGGGCAAGGAACTCGACGATGCCGGTGCCACGGCCGTGTTCGTCGGAGGCGATGCCGGGGCGATGACGCTCCACGGCCGCGCCGGAGTCGGTGACCACGATGTGCAGAGTTTCGTGATCGAGGGCGAGCAGCAGGGTCATGCGCTCATGGCCGTACTGGGCAGCGTTGGCGGCGAGTTCGTCGACGATGAGAATGGCGGAGTCCCGCTCACCCGCGGGCACACTCCAGGTCTCCAGCAAATCGGCTGCGAAGTGACGAGCGGCGGAGACGTGCGCCTCCTGCGCCGGCAGGGTGAGCAGTGCATGGCGGCGGCAGGGCCGGCCGAGCAGTGAAGTCGGGCTGGGGGAATCGGTCACGAACATGGTCTTCTGGCTCTTCTGTCGATGTGCGGAGACCGGAACGGGTGACCGCAAGCAATTCGGGGGTGGTCGGTAGGCCGGATCCTGATCCTGCGTGGGCGCGCTCAATCAGTTCCACGGACGACACATGCCGGATGGTTCGAGCCATTTGCCTTTTTTGTTCCGATTCTTGCGAGTCATGTCAATGTCGGCGCCTGTCTGGGCTCAGCTGCCTCTGTCCAGAGCTGGCTGTTGTGCGGCCGGACTGGGCACCGGCAGTGCGGTCCCCTCGCCCGTGGTCTTCCGGACGACCCCGTGGAAGCGTCGCGCCGTAGACCGGGACGGACGCGCCTACATTCCGGCTGGATCGCGGTCCTCCGCGTGCAGACGTGATGGATCCTCTTCACCGGGTTGTACGGACTTCGGGAAAAAGAAGAGTCGTGCGCGCCCCGTCGGCCCCGCATGCATGAAGTCAGCTGCGGACTGGGCCGGTTCGACGGAGCGGGGGCGAGAGTGACCAGGGCCCGGAAACCGTCGGCGCGTCGCGGGAAGGGCCAGGGTGTCGGTTTTCGCCTCCTCCGGCGGAAGCGGAGATGTATGCCGCCGCACCCCTTTCGCACAGCCGTGCCCCACCGTGTACGCGGCCGGCACCCGCGGGGCCCGGCGCGGGATGGCCGACCGGCCCCTGCGGAGGTCGCGTGACGGAAGCAGTCCAGAGCCCCACGACTGAGCTGCAGAACTGCCCCGGTACCGACACAGCCGCCCGAGACAGGTCGTGCAGGGGAAGCAGCCGCCGCAGCTGACCGGCCCCGCGATGTGTGGCACCACCGCGGACAGATCGATCGGATGGCTGCTTCAACCCACCCCTCGACCCTCGACCTGCTGGTCGCGTACCCGGATAGCCTTCACCTTGATCAACCTGGCCGGGGTGATCCTTCCCGGCTTGCGGCGGCCGACTCGACCATCAGCCGCCTCCGCGTGCTGGCTGCCGCTCAGCCCCTCGGTCATACAGGTGCCGGTGGCGGCCTCCGAGGCCGCCACACTCATCGGCCGCGAGCCCTTGGCGGACGGTCCCGCCGATCCCGGAGCTACGCGGTGCGGCGGGATCGAGGGGCTACGGTGATCACGAGCATGCCCGTACAGCCGGTGTCACGGGCAGAAACCTCTTCCACGGCCATCAGCTGGACGTCCTGTGCGCGCCCCTCCAGCTTGGTCCACCGGTCTTGAGGCGGCCCGGTTCTTGTCGAATGTCCGGGGTCCCTCGCCGCGGAGCGCCCGGCCTTTCGAAGGCGACGTCGTCTTGGCCTCTTGTGCCACCAATCCTCACGCCCTGCTGCTGCCGTCATGTCACTGGGCGACCGGCCGCCCAGTGACATGACCGCCATGGTCTGGCCTCACGCTCGGATGGTGACCAGCTTCTGACCGTTACCTGCGAGGATCTCGAAGTGCTCGATGGCTCCCGGAGCCATGGCGACCGCTCCTGGGATCGTGGTGCCGGGAGGGTACCCGCCTGCCCGCCAGGTAGCGCCGTCCGTCCTGGCCCCGCCGGGCCCGACCGCCTGCAGCCGACAGGTGATTCCGGCGGGTGCCCCTCCTGCGGAAATCTGCAGAACACTGCCCCAGGCAGAGGGCGAGACCTTCACCGAGGCGGAGACGCCGGTGGTGGGATCGCTCCCGGAGAAGGTGCGCCAGACGGTCGGCGCGGTCGGCCCGGGCGGCCTCGCCTGACTGCCCACGGATCCGATGGCCGCCAGCCATGTGCCACCGGCCGCTGCCGCGATGAACGTCAGCGAGACCGCAGCGCCGGCCAGTTGCAGACGCCAAGACCTGCGGCGCCTGGCCGCAGCCTGCTGGAGCAGCCTCTCCAGCACACCCCCCTCTGGGGTCTTCGACACAGCGGGCGCGGCGGGCCGTTCGGGGAGCGGGGAGCCCTGCGCGCTTTCGGCTGCCCGTACCATCAGTCGGTCGGTCAAATCCGTTTCGGCCGCCGGCACCGTCTGGCCCGAGGCTTCGGCTTCGGTCACCGTCGCCAGCAGCGCAGGCAATCCCGCCAGCTGGGCGTGTTCGGCCCGGCATTCGGTGCATGCCGCGAGGTGGATGCGCACCTGTTCCATTTCCGCCGAGGGCAGCGTGCCCAAGACGTAACCTCCCAGCGTCAGCCGGAGGGCGTCATGCTCCGGACTCATGGTCGCCGCCTCCTGCCCGCCACGGTCATGGCTCGATCCCCCGTTCCTGCAGCGCCAGCCGTAGGGCGTGCAGGGCGTAGTACGTCCGCGACTTCACTGTGCCCAGCGGGACGCCCAGCACCTGTGCGGCCTCCGCCATGGTCCGGCCCCGGTAGTAGGTCTCCAGCAGGACGGCGCGGTGGTCCGGGGACAGTGACCGGACGGCTTCGGCAACCGCCCAGCTCTGCAGTGCCTGCTCGATCTCGTCCTTGCCCGGCTTCTGCTCGGCGGCTCGCTCCAGCACATCGCCGCCGGCCTCGGCCGGCCTGGACTGCCGGGCCCGGTGGGCGTCGATGACCAGGTGTCGAGCGACCGTACACAGCCATGCCCGCGCCGGGCCGCGTGCGGGGTCGAACGCGGCGGGATGCTGCCACGCTCGCAGCAGTGTCTCCTGCACCACGTCCTCTGCCCATTGCCAGTCTCCTGAGGTCAGTCGCAGCACGTAGTGGAACAGGGCTCCTGAGTGCTCCGCGTACAGCGTGCGCAGCAGTTCCTCATCCGCGGTCGAAAGGGTCCCTCTATCAGAGACACGGTGCGCGGAGCGATCCGGATCGGTCCTTGAACCACGTTTTCGGGAACTCCGGGGCATACCACGATCATCAGGTATATGCGCCGCTTTGTCCTGCACGAACAGCTCGGCACGGGTCACGCACTGTGAGTGCTGCAGGTGGTACGCCCTTGCGGCGTTACGACCTCGCCATGGTCAAGCATGCGCGGGTCCGGACCGACTGAACTGCAGCGATCCCATGAAGTCCCACAAAAGGTGCGTATCAATCGAACCGCTGCAGCCATGCCGTCCGTGGAGGCGAACAAGAACCGGCTTGCGCAACTCCTCATCGCTTCCCCTGCGGCAAGGGATGGAACAGGGGTGACCGAAATGCACCACGCGACGCACGCGCTCTCGCCCGGCCCGGCTCCCCCACCCCCGTGCATCGAAGCCGGTGCCCCTCTGCAGCCCCGACCGATGTCCAGCACACACCACGCCGATGGCGCTACGCACAGTGATCGGCGGCTGTGCGGCGACCGGGGCAGAACTCCATCCGGGCCAGTGTGTCCATCACCCGTGGGCGCCGCCGACCTGCCCCGAGTCGCTCGCGGCTGCCTGCTCGGGCGAACTGCCGCGTGCCGCCTTCACCCTCGTGGCGCGGCAGGGCGGATGCGCAGCGCGGAGCACCTCGAGGCGGGCAGCCGGCACGGGGGGCACTCAGGCTCACTCGCCGGGTCCGTGAGGGACGCGTGCCCGTGAACGCGGCATCCACCACATCCCTGCGGTTGCGTGCGCCCGAGCCGGCGCGGTTCCCGTCTCCGCCTGATCAGTGAGGAACGCACACCATGTACGTGAACCTTCGCCCACCAACTCGGCGATCCCGTGCTGCGGCCGGGCTGGCCGTCGCCACCATCGCCACCGCCGGTGCGCTGGGGCTCCTCAGCTCATGCGGCCCGTCGTCGCATCCCTCGTCCTCCGGAGCCGGCGCCATCACGCCCGGTCCGGGTCAGCACCAGACCCCCGGGATGCCCGGTGCCACGGGGTCGGGGAAAGCGGCAGGCTCCGCTCCCGGCGCCTCCCCGATGCCCAGCATGAGCATGCCCATGAGCACCTCGAGCACGGGCGCGGCGGCCGCGCCGATGACCGGGAATGCCGTCGCGATCAAGAACTTCGCATTCTCTCCGGCCACGCTGCAGGTCAAAGCGGGCACGACGGTGACCTGGACCAACCAGGACACCGACGCCCACACCGTCACCAGCGCCGCATCGGGTGGCCCCCTGCACTCGGCCGCCCTGGCCACCCACGCCACCTACAGCTACACGTTCACCAAGCCCGGCAGCTACGCCTACATCTGCACCATCCATCCGTTCATGACCGCCACCGTGGAGGTGACCCAATGACCGACTACTACGACCGTCACGACGGAGCACCGGCCGACGACGCCGGCCAGCCCGACACGGAACACGGTATGACTCGGCGTCAACTCATGCGTCACGCCGGATGGTTCGGCGGCGCGGTGGTGCTGACCGTGGCCAGCGGAGAGGTGATCAGCCACATCGCGGACTCCCGGGACACCAACGCCGGGGCTGCCGCCGAGGCCGTCGCAGCGGGAAGCGGCACGCTGCGGTTCGTCCAGGTCTCCGACAGCCATATCGGGTTCCAGGGCCCGGCGAACACGGACGTGGCCGGCTCATTCACCGAAGCGATCAACCAGGTCAACTCACTCGGATTCAGACCGGAATTCGTCATGCACAGCGGCGACCTGACCCACCTGTCCACGGCCGGGCAGTTCGACCAGGTCAAGCAGATGATGACCGGAATGCAGACAGACCGCGTCTTCACCGTACCGGGCGAACACGACTCCATCGGCGATGCAGGCCGCGCCTACCGGCGGACCTTCGGCATGGGCACGCTCGGTGACGGCTGGTACAGCTTCGACACCCACGGCGTGCACTTCATCGCCCTGGTCAACACCCTGAGCCTGGAGAAACTCGGCCACCTCGGCAACGCGCAGATCGACTTCGTACGCAAAGACCTGGCGGGACTGCCATCGGACACCCCTATCGTGGTCTTCAGCCACATCCCGCTGTTCGCCATGTACCCGAAGTGGGGCTGGAGCACCGACGACGCCCTCAAAGTCATCGCCCTCCTGCGCCGCTTCTCCTCCGTCACCTGTCTCAACGGGCACGTCCACCAACTGTTCACCAAGACAGAGGGCAACATCACCTTCCACTCCGCCACCACCACCGCCTACCCCCTGCCCAAACCGGGCCGCGCCCCCGCCCCCACGCCCCAGGTCGTCCCCGCCCGGCAACTCAAGGACGCACTCGGCATCCGCAGCGTCGGCTACCGCCAAGGCGACCGCGAACTGGCCATCAAGGACCAGAGGCTGGCATGAACACCCAAAAATTCCTCGTCCCCACCCTGCGGGCGGCGACCGCCGCAACCCTCGCCGCCGGCGGATACATCCACGCCCAGCTCTACATCGACGGGTACCGCTTCATCCACATCATCGGCCCCCTGTTCCTGCTCCAGGCCAGCGCATCCTTCGCCCTCGCTGCCCTGCTGCTGATCGGGACACCACCCCCGCTGCTGAGGATCTCCGAGGCAGGCGTCGCGCTCGGCGCCCTCGGCGGCTTCACCGCTTCGCGCACCGTTGGCGTGTTCGGATTCACCGAGCGCGGTCTGCAACCGGCACCACAAGCCGTCCTCAGCCTCCTCGCCGAAACCGGAACGCTGCTGCTCCTCGCCATCTGGCAAGTGAGCGCGACCAGACAGCGCCGCGCTGCCCGACCGCCCGTCAGTACACCCATTCGGAACCGATCCATCACCCGTACACCACTCAACTGAACCACCACCACGACGGGTCACATCGGGACTGTAAATCGTTCGGCGAACTCCACGGCCTCGGCCTCATCAACGTCGTCCGCAGCGACCGAGGCGCCGCCAAGCTACGCAAGCGGTTCCCGAACGTTCGGAGCCGATCTCGATGCACGCGTCGAAGCTGCTGCACAAATGGCTGACGCTGCAGGGCAAGAACATCGGCCGGTGGCTGTCCGAGGTCTCCGCCGAGAGGCAGGCATCCGACGTCGCCGCCGCGAAGCTGATCGCGCTGACGTTCAAGGACCAGTTCAAAGTGGCCGCCACGTACGGCCTCGGCGCACTGACCGACGCCGTCGAACACGCAGTAGGGCCCGGCAAGGTCGGCACCGTCCTCGTCCGCCCTTGGTAGCTGCTTCGGATGGGACACCCCGGGCCCACGGCGCCCATCTGCCGAGCGGTGACGGGCTCGCGTCCGTGTCACGGGCTACGCGCCCCGCTGCCACCGAGCGTATCGGCTCATCGGGCTCCGGTTGCGCCCCGGCGACGTGCACCGCACGCTGCTCGTATGGACCGCCCCCCGGAAGGCAGTTTGCTTCCCATACTGGTGACGGGCGCGGCGGGTAGCGTCGGCGCCGTCGGCCGAACCGTGGTCGAAATTCTCCGGCAACGGGACCTGCCCGTGCGGGCCATGGTGCGTCGCGACGACGAACGGGCGGAGGCGCTGCGTGCGACGGGTGCCGAGGTCGTCGTCGGAGACCTCACGCGTGCGGGCGATGTGGCTGACGCCCTGTCCGGTTGCGGGCGGATGTACTTCGGCATGGGCGTATCGGCGCAGTATCTGGAGGCTGCCATGACGGTGGCGGCCGTCGCGCGTGCGTACGGGCGCCTGGAAGCGTTCGTGAACATGTCGCAGCTGACCGTCTCCGAGATGGACCTCACCAGCACCTCCGAGTCTGTGCAGCAGCGGCACCACTGGCTGGTGGAGCAGGTCCTCGGCTGGTCAGGCCTGCCCGTCGTCCAGATCAGGCCCACCGTGTTCATGGAGAACCCGCTGTTCCGTGTCGGCTTCTCCTCGATCGCGAAGGACGGAAGCATCAGACTGCCCTTCGGCCAGGCGAAAACCTCCCCCGTGGCAGCCGGGGACGTCGCCGCGGTCGTGGCAGAGATCCTGGCCGATCCGGCCCCGCACACCGGCCGCGTCTATGAGCTGACCGGCCCCCGCTCGGAGGACATCTCCGCCATGGCGGAGGAGGTTTCCACAGCTCTGGGCCAGCCGGTCAGTTACACCGACGTCGGCCTGCAGGAATGGATCGACGACGACCTCAGACCGCTGGGGCTGCCGGACCACGTCTTCCAGCACATCTCCACCATGGCTCGCCTTCACGCGGAGAACCGATACGACCGCAGGGCGGACGGCGTCGAGCAGGTCATCGGACGGCCTCCGACCGGGGTCACTGAATACGTCCGTGAGAACCCCGGCCTGCTCAGTCCCTGAAGCCGAGTCCTCGCGGCGCGGGTCGCGTAGATGTCAGAGGACGCTTCCGCGAAGTCGTACAGATACTGGGCAGCTGGGGCGGTCACGACGGAGCCCTCGGCGCGTGGCCGCCACCGCTCCACGCCGCCATGGGCTTCGAGGGCATCCGAGACCAGGTCGCTCATTGTCTTCTGCTGTCCCAGTGAGCCGGGTGCCGTCCAATACCACCTCACGCACGTCCACTCGAAGCTCCGCATCTACTCCCGCAGCGAACTGGTTGGGTCAAATCCCTCGCCCTGTTGGCGCTTTCAGCGCGACATGCCCGTAGGCACGCTGGGCCCTGACGAACGTGGAGGAGTCGGCGGCTCGGGGCACCGTGTGAGTCACCTCTCCGGCTCCGACCAGAAGTCGGGCGGGACGATACCGACGGAGCGGCCGTGGGGGTCCAGGAGGCGCCCCATCAGCTTGTCCTGGCGAAGGGCGATGACGCGGTCGACGATGTCGAGGCTCGGGTGGGCGGTGGCGAGCTGGGTCTCCAGGCGCAGGACGTCGCTGACGGAGTGCAGGCTGGCCTGGAGGATGAGGTTGTGAGGGCCGCTGACGGCGGCGCAGTTACGGGTCTCGGGCAGGCGGACGAGGGCGTGGCCGATCTCGGGGAGATCGGCGGGCGGGACTCTGGCCCAGAGGGTGGCCGCGACGGGCCAGCCGCCGAGGGGGCGGGCGAAGTCGCAGCGGAACCGCAGCAGGCCGCGTCGGGTGAGCTGTTCGGTGCGGCGTTTTGCGGTGTTGAGGCTGACGCCGAGGTCGCTCGCCAGAGTCTGATAGGGCGCGCGGCCGTCGTGGGCGATCCGGGTGATGAGGGCGCGGTCGAAGGGCGTGATCTCGCCCGGGGCGACAGGGGTCTGGGCCGGGGGCGGGCCGGTCAGCTGGGCACGCTGGGCGGGGTCCAGGGCGGCGATGCGCCACCGGCCGCCCTCGGTGAACATGTGGGTGACGATCCGGACTTCCACGGCGGTGATGCCGGGAAGGTGCGGGAGCAGGTCGAGGGTGTAGCGGGAGAGGGCCGGCAGGTCGCGGGTGGCGGCGATGGCGAGGATGTCGTGGCCGGCGGCCGCGCGCTCGATCGTGAGCATGTGGGGGTGGGCGCTCAGTGCCTGGGCGACCCCGGTGGTGGCGCCGGGAGCGCAGTCGATCACGACGAAGGCCACGCAGATCTGCTCGAACAGGCGTGGGCCGGGTGAGAATCCCACCCAGGCGGCGCCCTGCTCGGACAGGCGGCCGAAGCGGCGGGCGACGGTGACCGGGTCGACCTCCAGGGCACGCCCGAGCTCGGTCCATGAGGCCCGCGGCTGCAGCTGCAGGGCGTTGATCAGTGCCAGGTCGTCCTCTGTCAGCAGCGCTGGTGCATCATCCTGCATGGTCCTCTCCTGCGAGGCAGAATCCTGCGTTTGGCGGCTTTCACGCGTCACTCTCCCATTGTGGACTTCAGGGGCCCGCACCTGTCGAGCGTGAGGAGGGCCGGACCATGGCGTACGGCGACTATCAGGACGAGATCTACATGGACGGGCTGCGCGGGGTGGTGCCGCGCTTCCCGATGACCTACGACGAGCTGGAGCCGCTGGCTCAGGCCGCGATGCCCGCCTCCGTGCGCTCCTACGTCATGGCCGGAGCCGGCGACGAGCGCACCCAGCGGGCCAACGTCACCGCGTTCGAACGCTGGGGCCTCGTCCCGCGGATGATGGTGGGGGCCACGGACCGGGATCTGTCCGTCGACCTGTTCGGGATGCGCCTGCCCTCACCCCTGTTCATGGCCCCGGTCGGCGTGATCGGGCTGTGCGCGCAGGACGGCCACGGCGATCTCGCCACGGCCCGTGCCGCCGCCCGCACCGGCGTGCCGATGGTCGCCTCCACCCTGACCGTCGATCCACTGGAGGAGGTCGCCGCCGAGTTCGGCGCCACCCCGGGCTTCTTCCAGCTCTACACGCCCACCGACCGGGAGCTGGCCGAGAGCCTGGTGCACCGGGCCGAGAAGGCCGGCTTCAAGGGCATCGTGGTCACCCTGGACACCTGGATCACCGGCTGGCGCCCCCGCGACCTCGCCGTCAGCAACTTCCCCCAGCTGCGCGGGAACTGCCTGACCAACTACACCAGCGACCCCGTCTTCCGCGCCCGCCTCGCCCGCAGCCCGGAGGACGACCCGGCGGCCGCGGTCGCCGAATGGGTGCGGATCTTCGGCAACCCGCTCACCTGGGACGACCTGTCCTGGCTGCGCTCGATCACCGACCTGCCGCTGATCCTGAAGGGCATCTGCCACCCCGACGACGTCCGCCGCGCCAAGGACGGCGGCGTGGACGGCATCTACTGCTCCAACCACGGCGGCCGCCAGGCCAACGGCGGCCTGCCCGCCCTCGACGTCCTGCCCAGCGTGGTCCAGGCCGCCGACGGCACTCCCGTCCTGTTCGACTCCGGTGTCCGCACGGGAGCCGACATCATCAAGGCCATCGCCCTGGGCGCCTCCGCCGTCGGCATTGGCCGCCCCTACGCGTACGGCCTCGCCTACGGCGGCGAGGCCGGCGTCGTCCACGTCCTGAGGTCCCTGCTCGCCGAAGCAGACCTGATCATGGCCGTCGACGGCTATCCCACCCTCGCCGACCTCGCTCCCGAGGCTCTCCGCCGCCTCACCTGACAGCCGCCGACCAGTCGCGGGACGGACGCATCGGCGGTACCTCGCTCACCGAGTGGTCGGCCATGGTCCACGTCCTCAGCGACCTGGGCCCAGCCTCCCATCAGGCTCGTCACCGAACGGTGTATATGTCATGACAAATACCTATTTGTGCAGCAGGATCGGATTGGCGCACGCTTCCGGCACCCCACGACGCCGAAGACGGCACTCGGCACCGCATGGAATAGCGCGCACCCCTCCACCAGACCCGTCGAACGAGAAACCCAGGCCCAGCAAGGAGTCGATGGCAACCATGACTGAGAAGTCCACCGTCCGCAGCGTGACCTACGACCTGCTGCGAACCCTGAAACTCACCACGGTCTTCGGTAACCCCGGTTCCACCGAGCAGCCGTTCCTGCAGGAATTCCCCGAGGACTTCACCTACGTCCTGGCACTGCAGGAGGCTTCCGTCATCGCGATGGCCGACACCTTCGCCCAGGTCACCGGCCGACCCGCGCTGGTCAACCTGCACTCCTCGGCCGGGATGGGAAACGCGGTGGGCAACCTGGTGGCGGCCTACCACGGCAACACACCCCTGATCATCACCTCCGGCCAGCAGCACCGGGAGCTGGTGATCGGCGACCCGTATCTCGGCAACCGAGAGGCCGTCACGCTGCCCAAGCCGTGGGTGAAATGGTCGTACGAACCCGCTCGCGCCGAAGATGTACCCGAAGCCTTCATGCGGGCCTACGCGGAGGCGCTGCAGCCGCCGACGGGCCCGGTG
This sequence comes from Streptomyces broussonetiae, assembly GCF_009796285.1. NCBI lineage: Bacteria > Bacillati > Actinomycetota > Actinomycetes > Kitasatosporales > Streptomycetaceae > Streptomyces > Streptomyces broussonetiae. The sequence continues at coordinate 263,273 of NZ_CP047020.1, forward strand.
TACCTGTCGATTCCGATGGACGACTGGAAGCGGCCCCTGTCCGGCTTCACCCGGGTGCGGACGGTCAGCGACCGCGTCGCCCCCGACACCGCTCGGCTGCGCATGTTCGCCGATCGCATCTCGGCCAGCCGTCGTCCCGCGCTGGTCTTCGGTCCGGAGGTGGACCGGGCCGGTGGCTGGGACGCGGCCGTCGCGCTGGCGGAGAAGCTGCGCGCGGCCGTCTACGGCGCCCCACTGCTGGACCGGGCTTCCTTCCCGGAGGACCACCCCCTCTTCGGCGGCCCGCTCGGCATGTCGGTCAAGACCATCAGCGATCGGTTGACGGGCCACGACCTGGTGGTCGTGATCGGCGCGGAGGTGTTCCGCTACTACCCCTACGTGCCCGGGCCGTACCTGCCGGAGGGCACGGAGCTGCTGCAGATCACCGGCAACCCGGCGGTGGCCGCGGGGGCGCGCGTCGGTGACAGCCTCCTGGGCGATCCCAAGACGGCGATCGAGCTGCTCCTGGACATGGTCGCTGAGGGTTCGGCGCGGACCGCGCCGGAACCGATGCCGCAGCCCCGCGAGCTCCCCCAGGCGCCGAACACCCCGCTCACCCCGCCGGAGGTGTACGCCACCCTCAGCAGGGTCCGGCCGGCCGACGCGGTCATCGTCAACGAGTCGACCTCCACGATGGCGCAGCAGATCGAGTGGCTCCCCACCAACCGGACCGGATCGTTCTTCGCCACGGCCAGCGGAGGCATCGGCTGGGGCACCCCGGCCGCCGTGGGCGTCGCGCTCGGCGACCGGGACAGGGGCGCCGAACGGCCGGTGATCGGCCTGATCGGCGACGGCTCCTTCCAGTACTCCGTGCAGGCCATCTACACGGCCGCCCAGCACAACCTCCCGATCGTCTACGTCGTCATGCGCAACCAGGAGTACTCCATCCTCAAGTCGTTCGCCGTGCTGGAGGAGACCCCCGGGGTGCCCGGGCTCGACCTGCCCGGGCTCGACATCGCCTCCGTCGCCCGCGGCTTCGGATGCCGCGCGGTCGACGTGGATACCACCGAGGACCTGGAGCGCGAGTTCAAGTCGGCCCTGACCGCCGACACCACCACCGTCATCGTCGTCGCCACGCAGCCCCAGAAGGCGATGTTGTAGGCCGCGCGGATCGGGCGGTCGAAGAAGGAACAGCGGAGAGAGGACAACAAACATGGACTTCGGACTGAAGGACCGGGTGTACATAGTCACCGGCGGCACCCGCGGGCTGGGCATGGCCGCCGCGCGCGAACTGGTGGCGGACGGCGCGCGGGTGGTCGTCAGCGGCCGCGACGAGAAGTCGGTCGCCGCCGCACAGGCGGACCTCGGCGGCCCAGGGCAGGCAGTCGGCGTCGTGGCCGACAACGCCGACGCCGACACTCCGGAGCGGCTGATCGCCGCGGCCCGTGACGCGTTCAAGCGCCTGGACGGAGTGCTCATCAGCGTCGGCGGGCCCCCGGCAGGCACCTCGGACACCATCGACGACGACCAGTGGCGCGCCTCCTTCGAGTCGGTATTCCTCGGCGCGGTGCGGCTCTCCCGCGCCGTCGCCGCCGAGCTGGGCGAGGGAGGTGCCATCGGCTTCGTCCTCTCCAGCTCCGTGTACGAGCCCATTCCCGGCCTCGCGATCTCCAACGCCCTGCGGCCGGGCCTGGCCGGCTACGCGAAGAACCTCGCCAACGAGCTGGGCCCCCGAGGCATCCGCGTCGTCGGCCTCGTGCCCGCCCACATCGAGACCGACCGGGTACGCGAACTCGACGCACGGCACGGTGACGCCGACGCCGCCCGCGAACGCGCCACCGCCGGCGTCCCCCTGCGCCGCTACGGAACCCCGGACGAGTTCGGCCGCAGCGCCGCCTTCCTGCTCTCGCCCGCAGCGTCGTACCTCACGGGCGTGATGCTGTCGGTCGACGGCGGCGTACGCAAAGGCTTCTAGAGTCTCCGCGGTCAAGACCGCGAATCGAGCGGGTTCACGCTAGGGTGATCGCCGGGGAAGCACCGAGACCGTATGGCCGCCCTTCGCCGCAAGCGCCGTACGGCGGTGGAAACAAGCACACCATCGGCCTGAGCACACCCCGTGAGGTGGGCGGTACGCGCGCGGTCAGCGTTGTGCCGTGCTACGAGCGGAACCTATCCTCACCACTGTGGCGACTTCCGAGAGCCGGAGGTATCCCGCACAGCCCGCCGGTTGCGACTCTGGCGGCCTCGTGGGGCGCGCGCGAGCTGGCGCTGATCGACTCGCTGTTCGCCGATCAGGATCGCACCGGGTACGGCCCCGTCGGCCGCGGGTTGCTGCTGCTTGGTGACCCAGGGGTCGGGAAGACCGCGCTGCTCGACGTCGCCGCGGCCCGGTCGAGTGCCGTGGGCAGACGTGTGCTGCGCGCCTGCGGCGCGGAGTTCGAGGCCGGGATCAGTTTCGCGATGATCCACCAGATGCTCTACCCACTGCGCGCGGACGCCGATCTCCTACCCGGCCCGCAGCGCGATGTCCTCTGCCGGCTCTTCGACCTGACGCCGGCAGCTCTCCCGGACCCGCTGACCGCCGGGACAGCCGTACTCGCCCTGCTCGGCGCGGCCGCCGACGAATGCCCGCTACTGCTGGTGGCCGATGACGCGCCGTGGATCGACCCGGCCAGCGCCACGGTACTGGCCTTCGCCATGCGTCGGCTGGGCCAAGCCCCTGTGGCCCTGCTTGCGGCCGCCCGTACCGGGCTGAAAGGGCTTCTCCACCATGTGGGGCTGCCGGAACGGACGGTGCCACCCTTGGACGACCAGTCGGCGGCGGAGCTTGTGGAGGCCCGGTGGCCGGGCCTGGCGCCGACCGTGCGTCGCCGGCTGCTGGCCCAGGCCGCGGGTAACCCGCTGGCCCTCCAGGAGCTACCGACGACTCTGAACGACAGGCAGCGCTCCGGCGCACAGCCGGTGCCCAGCGTGCTGCCCCTGTCCGAGCGGTTGCTGGACACCTTCGCCCCCGAGCTCGACCAGCTGCCCGGCCCGACCAGAAAGGCACTCCTGCTGGCCGCACTGGCGGCCGACGACGACCTGGACACCATCAGGGCCACGACCCGATGCTCGCTGGACCTGGACGACCTGGCCCCGGCACAGCGGGCCCGGCTGGTCCACGCCGACACCGCCTCCGGACAGGTCACCTTCAGCCATCCGCTGACCCGCTCGGCGGTTGTGTACCTGGCCCCGCCGGGCGAGCGCCGGGCCGCGCACCGGGCACTCGCCGAGGCCCTGGCCTTCGACCCCGAGCGCCAGGCGTGCCATCTGGCCGCGGCCAGCGCCGGACCCGACGAGACGGTGGCCCGGGCGCTGGACAAGGCGGCCATGCTCGCGCGGCACCGCGGCCGTGCCTCGACCGCGGTGGCCACCCTGGTGCGCGCGGCTGAACTCAGCCCGCACCCCGGAGACCGCTCCCGGCGCCTGGTCGAGGCCGCCCACCTCGCCACCATGGCCGGACAGCTCGACCAGGTCACCTGGCTGCTGGCGGACGCCGGGCAGACCCCGCAGAGCCCGGATGCGCTGGTTTTCGCCGCCACCGCCCACCTGCTCACGAACGACGAAGGCGACGTTTCCGCCGCGTACCGGCTGCTGACCCGGGCGCTCGACGCCGGCGAGGATGCCGGGCCGGAATCCTGGGACAGGTACGGCATCCTCTACGCGCTGCTGCTGGTCAGCCTCTACACCCTGCGGCCGGAGCCGTGGGAGCTGCTCAGGAAGGCCATGGTCCGCTTCGAGCCCGAGCAGGTCGTCCCGTTCCAGCTGTGTTACGACGCGTACGTCGATCCCACCCGGGCCTCGGACGCCATCCGGGAGGGCCTGGCCCGCGCCTTCGCCGCGCTCCCGCGGGCCGCTGCGCCCTGGGAAGTGATTCCGCTGGCCTTCGCCGCGGTCGCGATGGACACCCTGTCCGACTACCGCTACGCGGTCCGCGGCATGATCGAGCGGGAACGCGACGGCGGCGCCATCGCCATGGTGGTGCCCGCGCTGATGCTGCTCTGCCAGGACTCCTACGTACACGGCCGGTGGGACGAGGCCGAGAACCTCGCGCAGCAGGGGCTGGAGTTGGCGACGGGCTATGGCTACTCGTTCTGGGAGCGGCAGATCCGGGCCGTGCTGGCCTCCGGTGCCGCGCTGCGCGGCGATGTGGACCTGGCCCGCGCCCGCAGCAAGGAGACCACCACCTGGGCGGCGCCCCGGGGCATGGGCGTCACCATGGGGTACGCCCGCTCGGCCGGCCATCTCGCGGCCATGGGCCAAGGCGACTTCGAGGAAGCCCACACCCAGGTGGCGCAGATCGCCCCGCCCAGCGCCCCCAGCGCAGGCATCCCCAACCGGTGGGTGGTGCTCGACCTGGTCGAGGCGGCGATGCGTACCGGCCGCCGCGAGGAGGCCCGCGCACACGTCGTCGCCGCCCAGCAGGGCGGCCTCCCCCGCATCGGCACGCGCATCGCGATCATCACGGCCGGAGCCGCGGCCGTGGCCGCGGACGACGACAAGGCCGGCGCCCTGTTCGAGGCGGCCCTGGCCCTGCCCGAAGCCGCCCGCTATCCCTGGGAGCAGGCACGTATCCAGTTCGCCTACGGACAGTGGCTGCGCCGCACCCGGGACACCGCCCGCGCACGTATCCAGCTGCGTGCCGCCATGGAGACCTTCGACCGGATCGGCGCGCGAGCGATGGTGCAGCGCGCCCGCAACGAACTGCGCGCCACCGGCGTAGCCGCTGCGCGTTCCGACCCGGCGGCACCCGAACTGACCGCCCAGGAACGGCAGATCGCCGAACTGGCCGCCACCGGGCTCACCAATAAGGAGATCGGCGCCCGTCTGTTCCTGTCCCACTGCACGGTCGGCTCCCACCTGCACCGGATCTTCCCGAAACTCGGCATCACCACCCGCGCCGCGCTGCGCGCCGCACTGGAAGCCGGCGCCCCCGAAGCCCATTCCGAGGGTCAATTCCAGTCGTAGACGCGCGCGGCCTACACCTCCGGTACGACGGCTTCGTCGGCCACGAGCCGGCCCGCGGGTCCGATGTCGTGTTTGCAGGGCGGGGAGGCGGCGTCCACCCGCGGCGGCGGAAGCGGTGGCTTGGTGAGCCGCGCCCGTAGGCGAGACCGTGGCGGGTGTCCCGAGCGCTTCGAGTTCACAAAGGTGGGTCCGGATGTCGGTGACCGCGGACATCGGTGCTGGTTCCCTACAGCGCCGGCGAGTGGGACATGCCGTTCCAGCGCTGTGCCGACGGCACGTGAATGTCCAACTGGTCCAGGACGCGGACGACGACATGGCTGACCGGATCCCCGATCGTCTCGGGACGGTAGTAGCAGGCGGGCATCGGCGGGACGATCCGAGCCCCCATACGCGTGAGCGCCAGCATGTTGTCCAGGTGACTCTCGCTGAGCGGGTCCCGTGCCACGAGTACCAATCGGCGCCCGGCCTTCAGCGTCACGTCGGCCGCACGGGAAATGAGCCCCTCGGCACAGCCGGTGCATATTCCGGCCAGGGTCTTCAAGCCGCACGGCGCGATGACCATGGCGTCCCCCCGGAACGACCCCGACGAGATCGGCGCGCCCTGGTCGTTCCACGCGTACGTCGCGTCCGCGAGGTCGATGACCTCGTGCGCCGACAATCCGGTCTCCCGTCGCACGGTCGACCTGGCCCACGGGGACAACACCAGATGGGTCTCCACATCCGGCTGCTGCCGCAGTCGGCGCAACAATTCGACACCGAACACGGCTCCGGTCACCCCCGTCATCCCCACGATCATTCTCCGTGGCATGGGTATCCACCGCCTCCGCATGCGATCACTTCGAGCGGAACTACCCACGCACCGTGAAGGTCCTGAGCGCGAACGAGCCGCTCGAAACTGGCTGCGACCGATTCTCACCACGCGGCGGGGCCGTTCCGCATGCGTCAGATGACTGAACAATCCGGGAGCGGTCGGGCAGGAAGGCGACCGACTGACGTGCATGCAGTCAATCGACCGAAGACGAGGCCGTGAGCCGCGACGTAGTTTCGACATCGGCGCCGTCCAGAACCACTCGCTTCTGAATGGTGTGAGGGTGATCGCTTGATGGCGGCAAGGATCCCGCGCGGTCTCGGGATGCGCGCGCCATCGGCCGTCCGGCGCTGGACCGCGCGGGCCGGTACCCGGCGCTGCCTCCTCGCAGGGACAGATCGCGAGGCCGTGTTCATCTCCCGGACGATCAGTGCAGCGGGCGCCGGACACCGATCCGCCGGCCGCCGCTCGCGGCGAAGCGGACCGTGTCCCCCGCGGCCGGCGCGCCGGTACTTTCGATTCCGATCGAGCCGCGGGTCACGAACAGCTCGCGACCAGCCGCCACGAAACCATCGGCTCCGCGCCCGGCCCCGGAAACGGGGACAGCACGACGCGACGCCCCTTTCCTGGCTCCCTCACTACGGCTGCTGGTCGCGGCCTGCGTCTCCGAGTTCCTTGAGCAGCAGGGTCAGGGTAGCGAGCCGCTCGGGTCCGAGCAGCTCCTCGATCCAGCGGCTTGTCTCCTGTGCCTGCTGGCGGCCCAGGGCCGCTCGTTCGTGCCCGGCAGGAGTCAGGGAGACCAGTTGCCGGCGGCGGTTGCCGGGGTCCGTGCTCTTGGTGATCAGGCCGCGGGCCACGAGCCGGTCGAGAAGTGGGGTGAGCGTCGACCGGTCGACCGCGGCGAGGGCGCCCAGCGTCTTCTGGTCGAGGCTTCCACGCTCGTCCAGGACGTGAAGCACCGCGAATTGCGGAGGTGTGAGGTCACCGCTGCGCAGCTGCCACGAGGCGTTCACCGCCTGCGAGGCACGTCGCAGCTGGTGGGCCATGCCGTCTTCCAGCGTCCCGTCGTATCGCGCTCCGGTCGTCATAAGTACAGGCTACCTCCGTATACGGTCAGTCGGTACACGGACTGTTTGCAATCGGAAGTTTCGATAGCTACATTGTTCCGTGTACGGACTTACCGTGTACGGAAGGTTGATCCCATGTCCCGACGTGTGATCTTGGGGATGACCGGAGCGACCGGCGCCGTCTTCGGTGTCGAACTGCTTCGCCGACTGCGGGAGCAGCCGGATGTGGAGACTCATCTCGTTCTGTCCCAATGGGCCAGGGCGACCATCCATCTGGAGACCGACCTGTCGGTCCGCGAAGTCACCGACCTGGCCGACGTGACCTATACGTGGAACGACCAAGGGGCGGCAATCTCATCAGGTTCATTCCGCGTGGACGGAATGATTGTCGCGCCGTGCAGCATGAAGACCCTCGCCGGCATCCGAACCGGATACGCCGACGGTCTCATCCCCCGAGCTGCCGACGTCACGCTGAAGGAGCGCCGCCCCTTGGTGCTCGTACCGAGGGAGACTCCGCTCAGCGAGATCCATCTCGAGAACATGCTGGCGCTTTCGCGCATGGGAGCGAGGATCGTGCCGCCGATGCCGGCCTTCTACAGCCGTCCGAAAACCATTGACGAGCTCGTTGAGCATGTCGTTGTCCGAGTCCTGGACCAACTCGATATCCAGGTGGCTTCGGCGCAGCGCTGGGACGGAATGCCGCGCCCCTCCGAACTGAAAGGCGTAACCAACTGATGTCTGAAATCAATGACTTCCGGTCCTACATCTCCGCGCTCGAAGAGCTGGGGGACATTCAACGGATCTCACGCGTGATCGATCCGAACCTGGAAGCGTCGGCCATCACCCGTCGGTCCACCGAGAACGGCAGGCCCGCCCCGTTCTTCGAGCACCTCAGCGGAGTCGACGAGGGGTTCCGCATGATCGGCGCCCCGGGTGCCCTGTCGAGCATTCCCGGGCATCCGCTGGCGCGGGTCTCCCTCTCTCTCGGTCTGCCGTACACGACGACCGCAGCCGAACTGGTCGAACACCTCAGGGAAGCAGGCACGAAGGAACTGCTCCCACCTCGGCGGGTGGCAGCCGACTCGGCACCCTGCAAGCAGAACATCCTGACGGGTGACGAAGCCCGTCTCGACCGGTTCCCCATTCCTCGCGTGCACCAGGACGACGGCGGCCCCTACGTCAACACCTGGGGCGTGATCATCGCCAGGACACCGGACGGCCGATGGACGAACTGGTCCATCTCCCGGATCATGAAGATCGACGACCGGCACATGACCGGACTGGTGCTGCCGAGCCAGCACCTCGGCATGATCTGGCGCGAGTGGGAGGCCATCGGTGAGCCGATGCCCTACGCCCTCGTGCAGGGAGGCGACCCGGGCATTGCCGTCGTCGGCGGAATGACCGTCCCGACCGAGGTCGACGAGGGCGCGTATCTCGGAGCGGTGCTGGGGAAGCCGGTCGACGTCGTGAAGTGCGAGACGAACGATCTGGAAGTGCCCGCCTCCGCCGAGGTCGTCATCGAGGGACACCTGTCCGCGACCCGCGACGCCGTGGAGGGTCCGTTCGCGGAGTTCCACGGCTGGGCACTGCCCGAGACGTCGCCGCAACCGCTTTTCAGCATCGAGGCGATCACCTACCGGGACGACCCGATCTGGCCGCTGGCCGCCGCCGGCCGGCCTGTTGACGACTCGCACGTCGCACCGGCTGCCGGCATCTCCGCAGAGGTCGTCGCGGTCCTGCGGAAGGCGGGACTGCCGATCACGACGGCCTGGCTCCCGCTCGGTGCCGCCTGCTTCTGGACGGTGATCACCGTCCCGCAGAACTGGCGCGACTCGCTGCCGGGGATGGACACCGCGCGCTTCGCGCACCGCATCGGCGAGGTGCTGAACGGCACCCGGGTGGGGCGGCTCTCCCCGGTCGTCTACGTCCTCGACGACGACGTGGATCCGTCGAACGACTCGGATCTGCTGTGGGCTCTGGCCACCAGGGTGCACCCGTCCCTCCGCCAGGAGCAGTGGCACGGACCGATCATGCCGTGGTACCCGTGCTTCACCGAGGAGGAACTGCACAACGGCTGGGGAGCCATCGTCGTGCACGACGCCCTGCTCCCGGCGGTAGGAAGCGGACGCGTACCGCCCGCAACGTTCGACGGCGTCTTCCCGGCAGATGTGCGCGCCAAGGTCCTCGCCGCCGAATCCGAGTCGGCAGGCGACACCGGCTCTGCCGCATCGCGCTGACGCCTGGGTGCCGCGGATCGCGGGAGGTATCCACCAGGTGGCCGTCTCCCGACCGGCATGCTCGGCCGCCGGCCCCGAGGGACCCTCCCGCTCGGGGCCGTTGGCTGCCACCGCCTGGGTGAATGAGTCATCACTACAAGCCGCCGGCCGAGTGAACCATGGGATTTGGCGACCGCGTGACGAGGTACCGATCAGCCTGCGTGTCGGACCGACGCGGACAGCGGTCCTCAACGACGGCCTCGAGACCTCCATCCGTCAGGCACGAGAAGGTGCGGCCGCCAGCCCGATGCGTCAAGAAGGGGACAGACGTGACCCAGCAGAATGTGACAGTTGCTGTCACGGGGGCAGGCGGCACCGGAGTGGCCAAAGCCTTGCTCGCCTCACTTCAGAGAGACGACCGGGTCGGCCACGTCAACCTTCTCGTGTCGGCCAACGGGCGCAAGCTGGTAGCTTTCGAATTCCAGACCGGCGAAGATCCGGACTCGGTGGTCCAGGCCCTGGAGGCCACGTCGACGAAAGTCCGCTTCCTCGATCCGGCCGACATGTCAGGACCGGTGACCAGCGGCAGCTACCCCACCGACGCCATGATCATCCTGCCGTGTGCCGCCGGCGTACTCGGACGCATCGCTCACGGCCAGACCGAGAGCCTCATCGAGCGAGCCGCGGACGTGATGCTGAAGCAACGGCGCAAACTCGTCCTCTGTCTCCGGGAAGCACCGCTGAATCTCATCCACCTGCGCAACATGGTCGCTGTCACGGAGGCGGGAGCCACCGTGTACCCGATGATCCCTACGTACTACAACGTGCCGGAGACACTCGCGCAACTGCGGGACGAGTTCGTCGAACGCGTCCTGCAGTTCCTGGGCCTGCCCGGCACCGATCGCTACCAGTGGGACGGCACCGACACCACAGCGCGACGCGAGCGCACTCAGGCACGGTAGCGGACCGTGGCCGGCAGCTTCGGGCGCGTTTGTCTCCCGTTGCTACTCACCAGCGGTCCTGGGTTCGCTGATACGGCGGGCGGCCTCAACGACCGCCGCGCGGGAAGGATCTTCCCCCTTCCCGGTCTGGTCCCCCTGCGACCCTAGGAAACATGAGTCGTGACCTGCACCTGAACGAATTGGGGGAGTTCCTCAGGGCACGCCGTGCCGACCTCAACCCGGCCGACGTAGGCCTCCCGTCGCCTCCGACCAGCCACGGCGGGTGGCTGGTCTGCGCCGTGAGGAGGTTGCTCTGCTGGCCTCCATCAGCACCGAGTACTACGCGCGGATCGAGCAGGGGCGCCTCCAGGCATCCACTCCAGTGCTGGCCGACCTCGCCCGGGTGCTCCGACTCGACACGGACCAGCGGACCTACCTTTTCGAACTCGCGGCCAAGAACAAGCTGCCGTCAGGCGATGCCCGGCGGAAGGTGGACCCACAGCTGCAGTACCTCCTCGACGACCTCGGCACGAGCCCCGCGGTCGTCTCTGGACGCCCTACCGATGTTCTGCCTGGAATAACCGCCAACCAGGGGAGGGCCGCACGGATGAGCGACAGCGAGCGCGACACGGAGCACGGCGAGCAGATCCACCCGGTGCTCGGCCGGATGGGCACCTCCGCCGACCCGGCCGCCAAGGAGGCACTGCGCGAGCGCGCGGAGAACTTCCATCACACCGAGCCCACATGGACGGCGCGGCGCCGAGACACCGCGGATGTCGACCTGGACCCGCAGGACGACGCGGTGGAGTGGGCGCACACGTTCGTCCGGGGCGGCACCGACAAGACGGTGACAGCCGTGGACACCGATCCCCAGGGGAGCGCCACGGTGTGGCAGCGCGGCGCCGACGGGGTGGAGGGCCGGGCGTGAGCACCGGACACAGCCCGCAGGGCTCCCGGCCGGAGCCGACCGTGGCGCCCCAGACTCCCGCGCCCTGCACGCCGGCCGACGACACCACGGCCGCGCAGCAGGAAGCCACGAAATCCGAGCTGCTGCGGCTGTACTGGTTCATCCACGTGCGCCTCCGGCAGAACCACTCCAGCGAAGGCGACTGGGAGCGGCTCGGGCGCATGACCGGCCGCGGCGAGGCCGCCATCGAGCTCGGCCGCCTGGACGCCGCCCGCACCGAGTTCGAACGGCTGCGGGAGATGGCGCAGCAGTGGAGCGACCACCCCGAGTACCGGCAGGCCGTGGAGGGGCAGGCGTGAGCGTCGAGCGACTGGAGCGACTGGAGCCCGAGAGTGAGGGCGCGGCCGATCTGGTCGTCTACGAAGGCGAGTTGCTGGACGTCGCCGACACCGCGGCGCCGGTGCGCTACATCGTCAACCAGCACACCATGCTCGCCCCCGGGGAGCACCCGCCGCGCGCCGACGAACAGCCGGTATGGGGTGAACACGAATTCCGGCTGACCGACGAGGACGTCGCCGACCTAGACGAGCCGGATCTCGCCGAGAACACCGTCATCAACCGGGACTCCACGGTGCGCGCCTTCGAGGCATGGTGCGCGCAGCAGAAGCCGCCGCACCGGGCCCGCCCGTGCACCACAACCACCTACACCCGCTACGGCCTGCACCTGATCCGGCTGGGCAAGGCGGGGAAGTACGTGCCGGACAGCGTGGGGACATACATGTCCCGGATCTGGAACTGGCAGCCGGTCGACCTGCGCCCCGACCCCAGCCACTTCAAGGCCCGCCTGCGCGCCTGGCGCAGGGAGTGGGTGGCGGCCGGCGGTGAGGTGAGGCGGGCCCCGGCCGTCACCATCGGCTACAACCTGCGGATCATCAACGCGATTGACGAGACGACGAACATCGGCAAGCGGGACGCGTTCCTTGCGGCCCTGGCCTACGCGAACCTGCACCGCGAGATGGAGCTCGCCGACCAGCTCGTGAAGCGGGTAAGGGTTCACCCCACCGGCCTGTTCGTGACCACGGCCATGTCCAAGACCGACCAGACGGGCAAGGGGGCTGGTCGGTTCATCAAGGACCGGGAAGACCTCCAACTCGTGCGCCGCGCCCAGGCGTGGCTCGACGTCCTGCGCGAGCTCGGCGCGAACGGCCCCGACGACCCGCTCTTCCGCGCCCTCACCAAGAAGGGCCAACTGGTGAAGTACCCCGAGGACCGCAAGCGCGGGAAGAAGATGCGCCCGGGCTCCCTCAACGAACGGCTTCAGGTTCTCGCCGACCGTGCGGGTGTGCCCTACATCGACGGCAAGAAGGTCACCTCTCACTCCTGGCGGGCCGGGGCGAACACCGACCTGATCGAGGCGGGCGTCTCCCTCCAGGAGCGCAACAGGGCCGGCCGATGGGCGGACGGCTCCAAGACCGCCGACACCGTCTACGACCGCCCCCACGGTGTCGGGACCCGTGACCCGCTCGCCGCGGTCCCGCTGTACGGCGGCCCCGCCCACGCCGCCGTACAGCAGGCCCGAGCGGAGGAAACCGAAGCATAGTCCTGGACAGTTGAGCGCCCGTACGGCGGACCGCGCTTCCGCCGTACGGGCCCGCACGGCAGGATCACCCCCATGAGACTTCTGGTCATGGGCGGGACCTGGTTCCTGGGCAAGCACATCGTGGAGGGCGCACTGTCGAGGGGGTGGGAGGTCACCACTTTCAACAGGGGGCGCTCCGGCCGCGACGTGGATGGTGTCGAGCCCGTGCACGGAGACCGTACGAGCCGCGTGGACCTCGAACGCCTCGCCGGGCATGAGCCCTGGGATGCTGTGATCGACACATCGAGCAGCGAACTCCCGCCGGGCGACGTCCTGGCCGCCACGACCGCGCTGCGTACAGCCACCCGGCGCTGGGTGCACATCTCCACCGTGTCCGTGTACGAGGGATGGCCGCACCAGCCGCTCACCGACGCCTCACCGCTGCTGGAATGCCCGGCGGACGCCGACGAGTCCTACGGCTACACCGGCGAGGATGGCTCGCCGACCAAGTACGGCTTCCAGAAGGCCGGCGGCGAGCGCGCCGTGACGGACGTTTTCGGTGACGCCGCGGTGTTGCTGCGTCCGGGCGTCATCCTCGGCCCCGGCGAGTACGTGGGCCGGCTGCCCTGGTGGCTGGAGCGCGCCAAGCGCGGCGGCCGCATCCTCGCGCCCGCCCCGGCCGAGCAGCGCATTCAGCCGGTCGACGTGCGCGACGTGGCCCGGTTCGCCCTCGACCAGGCCGCCAGCTCCACGAGCGGCGGCTACAATATCACCCACCCCGACGGCATGACCTTCAGCGGCTTCCTCGACGCGTGCCTGTCCGAGACAGGCGGGCCCGGGGCGCCGGTATGGGTGGATCCCGCGGTGCTGGTCGAGCAAGGCGTGAAGCAGTGGACCGAGTTGCCCCTGTGGCGCACCCACGCCGGGGTGTGGTCCGTCGACTCCAGCCGCGCCGTAGCGGCTGGGCTGGGATGCAGGCCGCTCGCCGAGACGATCCGCGACACGTGGCGGTGGTGGGCGGCCGACGGGCGTCCCGTGGACCACCCCCGATGGGCAGAACACGGGATCGCCGCAGAGAAGGAAGCGAAGATCCTCGCCTCTGTGTGATCAGGCCTCGATCGCGAGGAGGCCCACGTGCGGGCCTATCTTGTGGGGCGGAGAGACCCGGTTGAACTCCTCGATCTGCTCCCGCAGCGTCGCCGGGAGCTGCGCCCCGTGGTACTCGGGGCGGGCGAGGTGGCGGCCGAGGCGCGCCGTACGGACGACGATGCCCGTCTTCCGGGCCTCCACCGGCACGCTCCACACCGTCTTCAGCGCCTCGGCCGCGCCGTCCACGTCATCGGCGAGGAGACGGGCGTGCGCGAGATCGACGGCCGCGCTCGCCCGCACGTGACTCGACTGGCGCTCCGGCGGCCGCTGCCCGATGAGGTCCAGCGCCCGCCGGGCCTCCGCCTCGGCCTGCACCGCGTCCCCGATGAGGAGCCCGGTCGTGCTGGTGGACATGGCGAGACGCTCCGGGGTGAACGCGAACTCGCCGCCCACCCCGTCGTGCAGCTCGTCGCGCTGGCCGTGGCCCGCTTCGCCAGAGCGCTGGATGGCGCGCCGCGCGGAGACCACGTCGCCCAGGTGCGCGTGGGAGCGGGCCTTGATGGCGAGCAGCCGGCGGTGGGCGACGTCGCCGAGACCGCCGTAGGACTGCGCCTTGGTCGCCTTGGCGACCGCCTCGGTGGCGTTGCCGGTGTGGTAGGCGATGTAGGCCAGCGTCCCGTAGGCGTATGCCTCCAGAGGAGTGAAGCGGGTGGCCTCGCCGAACACCGCGGCGGTGCGGGCAAGGCTGCGGGCGGACTGGAAATACCCGAGGTCGAACGCGGCGACCGACAGGAGAGCGGCGGTCTGCCCGTTCAGAATCATCAGGTCTTGCTGCTGGACGGGGACCTGCGTCCGGTCCCGGTGGCGTTCGATCGACTGGCGAAGAGCATCGGCGGCTTCATAGGCCTTCGCCGGAGGCATCAGGTGGTACCCCTGAGCCACGGCCGTCACCTGGTCGCGCAGTTCATCGATGGTGTTGTCGGAGATGGACGCCGATGCAGTTGCGTCGGCGGCCTCGTGGGCTTCTTCTGCGCTCATGCGGACTCGCTCTTCCAGGTCGTACGCGGGTGCCTGGGGATCGCTCTGGGGCGACGGCCTGAACAGCTCCTCAGCCGTGTGCTCAGGCCACATCGCCTCAAGAATCTGGCAGGTCTCCGGGCCCGGCAGCCCTTGTAACTGGCCGCCCGTCCACCGCCGGAACTGCGTCTCGCCGCACGTCGGGTTGTTGGGACTGTGGCCGAAGAGCCGCACACCGACCTCGGTGAACTTCTCCTCGAACCGCCGGTAGGTGAGCTTGTCGCGACGGCACAGCCACGCGAGCAGCGTCCTCGGTTCAGTCCTCATTCCGCTCCCAGTCTGCGACGCCACAGTCGGCTGGCCTGCGAGTCGATCCCTTCTCCGGAAAGGGATACCGCGGTTCCTCGTCAGGGCAACCTCCCTCGCGCAGAAGCCACTTCAAAGCTACCCCGGGGCCACCTATGTCGCACGGAAGTGTCGAAGAGACCACGTTGCAGGCCATGGCGGAGCCATGTGCCGCAGGTGAACTCTGATCGCCTACTTCGCTGAGAGTGCCCGAACGAGCACAGAAACCATGGGAGTCCCCCGTGAACCCCGCAACGCAGCAGTGCATCACTTCGGCCCAGGACGATGACGCGGTCACGTCCGCGGCGTCCGAGGACGTCACCGCCTCTCACCCAGTGAGCGCGACGCTGGTTCTCATGCCGTTACAGCCGGAAGACCTTGTGCTCTTGCAGTGGGACGGCGGTCTGCTGGCAAACGAAGGCATCCGCCGCAACGCCCGGTTGATGGTGCGCACCCGCCTGACCGTGGCCAACTGGACGGGCGACGTCGAAGCCGGCGCCCGGATCGCGGCGGAGCTGGCGAGCAACGCCGCTCGGCACGGCAGGCCGTTCACGGACGGGCGCGTCGTCGTGCGGCTCCATCTACCGTCTGAGGACGACGAGCTGTGCATCGAGGTGGACGACGCCGACCCTGCGTTCGCCGACTTCGAGGCGGCAGCAGACGGCCACCGGGGTGCGGAATCCGGGCTGGGCTTCGCCAGGCGCCAGGGCGCACGGCTCTCCTGGGAGGTGAAGCGCGTCAACGGCCTGGTCATCGGCAAGACGGTGCGGGCGCTCGTGCCCGCCGGCCGTGAGGGGGCGTCGGCGTGAGCATCGCTCAGCAGCTGCCCCAGCGGGCCATGACGGCGCCGGAGCGGGCCATACCGCAGGCAGGGCCGCCCATCTTCCAGCAACAGCCCTTCGAGGTCGACCCCGCCTCGGTCGCACCCGACATGCGCGACCTGGCCACGCGGGTGCGCCAACTCATGAGCGTGCGCCGGGACCAGGTGCTTCAGCTTCCCCTCGGCGGCAACTTCTTTGACATCGTCGTCACGGCGAGCGGACCGGAGGCGTACGCCGCCGTATCCGTCATGGACGGCATCCAGCGCGTCGGCGACGAGCGGGCCGACGCGTGCGGGCCGGTGATCGAGGACCCGCAGCGGTCATGGCTGATCTGGCTGGTTCCGCCGGGCACGAGCGAGCAGTGGGCGCCGCACCGCTACGCGATGTGCCTCGGCCGGCCTCATCACCTTGCACTCCCGGCGGTCACGTCGACGGAGCCGCCCGGCCCCTGACTTGTTGAATCGAGCCCAGATGCTCGGTCTGCAGCCGTAGCGTCCAGGGTGTCGGTCGGCACGGGCCCGCAGTGCCCCTTGCCGCCCTCGGGCTGGCTCACCAATAGCGTGCCGTCGCCGGCCGACACCCGCGCGGTGTGGCTCGACAGAGGCATGAAGGTGACACGGTGACTTCAAGTCAGGGTGCCCACCGCACTCCCCTTCCTGACTCATCGAGTGCGAAAGCAGCAGCCTGTGATCCTGATCGGTGTCGATCCCCATAAGTCGTCCCACACCGCCGTCGCAGTTGACGCCGCAGGCCATCAGGTGGCCCAGCGCCGGTTCGTCGTCAATGCCGGAACCTTCCGCCAGCTGATGGGCTGGTGCGAGCAGTGGCCCGACCGTCGTTTCGCGATCGAGGGTGCCGGCGGCCTGGGCCGCTCGCTCGCCCAGCAGCTGGCCGCCGCGGGCGAGAACGTGGTCGACGTGCCCTCCACCCTGTCGGCCCGGGCCCGGCTGCTGGCCACCGGAGGAGACCGCAAGACCGACGCCAAGGACGCTCTCCACGTCGCCCAGGTCGCCCTCTTCCGCCCCGACCTGCGTCCTGTGACTCGGGAGGACCAGACGACCATCCTGCGGCTGCTGACCGAGCGTCGAGACGACCTGGTCCACGAGCGCACCCGCGTCCTCAACCGACTCCACGCCGTCCTGCGTGATCTCCTGCCCGGCGGTGCCCCCACCGCGCTGTCGGCCGACAAGGCTGCCGCTTTGATGAAGGGGATCCGGCCGCTCACGGCCACCGACAACTGCCGCCGGGACATAGCCCGTGACCTGCTGGCCGACCTGCGCAGACTGGACCGGCAGGTCAAGGACAACGAAGCGGAGATGCGCGAAGCCGTCGCCGCGACTCGCACCACGCTCACCGCCCTGCCGGGCCTGGGCACCGTGCTGGCCGCGAAGGTCATCGGTCACATCGGGGACATCAGTCGGTTCCCCACCGAGCACCACTTCGCCAGCTACACCGGCAGCGCACCCCTGGACGCCTCCAGTGGCAACAACGTCCGCCACCGGCTCAACACCGGCGGCAACCGCGCGCTGAACTCTGTGTTGCACACGATCGCCGTCTGCCAGATCCGCGGCGGCGGGCGCGGGCAGGACTACTACCTCCGCAAGATCAGTGAGGGGAAGACACCTTCGGAAGCCCGAAGGGCCCTCAAACGACGTCTGTCCAACGTGGTCTACCGGATCATGAAACGAGACCACCGGAACCACCTTGCTCAAGCCGCTTGACACACAGAGGCGCTATTGGGACACGCCTCGTGGCTCGGTACCTGCAGGCGCCATCCCGCAACGGCAGTCGACAAGCCAGTGACTGGACACTTCGGTCATAGATCTCATGAGTCAGACCCCCGTCCGGGACGGCACTGCGCAACCGTCCCATCGATCCCGGCACAAAGGCATGACTCGGTCACTGCCGGATGACTTCATCCGAACCTGTGCCCAAACTGGCTTAGGCGGGGTGAAATTGAATTGATTCTCGCCCACTCGTGACCAACATCGACGGGCAGCCGTGTAACCCGCCTTCTCGGCTGTCCTTCGTCGACCACGGCACGAACGCCCTCGGACGCGGCTGAGCCACGCCCCACCGTCGCCTCCGCGACCAGCGTCGCCGGGCTCTACGGGCACCTCCCCGGCGGTCGCTGGTCCAGCGTGATCTCACACGCCTGGCTGCACACGTTCGGGGTCCCGGAGGGATGTGCGTGGTCCCCCTTCGGCATCCGATGCCTCGACGCCCCGGACGCCTGGACTACCCCCCTGGCGCTTCGCTGCCGTGCGCCGCAGCGACGGTACGGACTCTCATGCCCAGTGGCGTTTCCTGGCGAGCGAGACGAGGTACTCCAGTCGGCGCAGCAACATGCACGGCCTTCGGCGAGGAGAGAGGACGGCTAGGGTCTTACAGTGCCGACGTACAGCATTGGCCAGGCAGCGCGCCTGTTGAGGGTGAGTCCGGAGACCGTGCGCCGCTGGGCGGACGCGGGCCGGCTGCCGATGGGGCGGGACGGCTCGGGGAACCGGGTGATCGACAGCGTGGGGCTCGCGCGGTTCGTGCGGGAGCGGGCGGCCGACGGCGAGCGGGGCGAGGCGGCCGGGCCGCCCACCTCCGTGCGCAACGCGCTCACTGGGATCGTCACGGCCCTGACGATGGACGACGTCGTGGCCCGGGTGGAGATCCAGGCCGGTCCGCACCAGGTCGTGTCCCTGGTGACCCGCGAGGCGGTGGACGAGCTGGCTCTGGCGATCGGGGTCACAGTCGTCGCGCGGGTGAAGTCGACGAGCGTGCACGTCGAGCGATCGTAGCGGCCTATGTGCTGCCCGGATCCGGGCGACAGAGCAGGGCCGCCCACAGGTCCAGGCGGTCGCGGAGGTGGGACAGGTCACGGCTGGTGAAGTGCTCGATGCGCTGGATCCGGTAGTGCACGGTGTTGACGTGGACGTGCAGCGCCTCCGCCGTGCGGGCCCAGGAACCGTCATGGAGAAGGAACACCTCCAGGGTGTTCAGCAGCACCGCGGCGGAGTCGCTCCCCGTGTCGAGCAACGACCCGAGGACGGTACGGCTGTAGGCGGCGCGGACCTCGGCCGGTACGCCGGTGAGCAGCGTGTCCAGCGTGGTCAGGGCCGTGACATCGGTCAGGCACGAGATGCCCGATCCGGTCGACCGTGCCGAGGACAGAGCGTAGCGAGCCTCGGCCAGGGCGCCGGGCAGCCCGGTCGGCTGCGTGGCCGGTGAGGCGAGCCCTCCGTGCAGGACGATCTCCGGCTCGCAGGCGGCCACCAGCGGCCATATCTCCGCCAGACCGGCGGCAGCGTCCTCGGGGAGCACCGCGAAAGCGGTTCCGTCGGGCAGGCGCCCCACCGCGGCGAACGCTGGTGCGATGTGCGCGACTGCTTCCGTCAGCGCGCCTTTCGCCAGTCCCTCGTGCCGTGCGCCCGTGTCGGCCACGACCACGCGGTACGGGCCCTGCGCCGGGAGACCGCAGGCCCGCCAGGCGCTGGTCACATCACCGGCCTCGGGATCGGTGAGCAGCCTCCCGAGCTCGTCGGCCTTCTGGTGCTCGGTGGCTCGTCGACTGCTCAGGGCCTGCTGGCAGCGGCCCAGGACGGTGGTGATCTCGTGCAGCAGGCGCGGTGGTGCTGCAGCGGCGTCCGGCAGGTGCAGCCACCAGCGTTCGTACGGGGTGACGACGTCGGCCTCCACCGGCACCGTCGCACCGACGTCGCTCCCGGGCAGGGCAGCGGCCTCCAGTGCGGGGAGCGGGTCCGCGCCCGGCGTGGCCGCGACGGTCCGGCCTGTGCAGGTCAGGACGTACGCCGGGGCCACGTCGAGGTGTCCGAAGGCGGCGGCGAGGAGCAGGGCCAGGTCGGCGTCCTTCGCGACCAGTCGGTTCAGCCGGACACGCACGTGCTCGGGCAAGGCGTGGTGACGGCTCAGCCCGCGCCACTGCCGCAGGTACACGGCGTCCGTGATCGCGCGGAACATTACATGGGACGGCACGCCGGCGACCGGGACGCGATACCGTGCGCACGCCTCGACCAGATCGCCGGGGACCGAGCCGTGCGTTTCCTCACCGGCGAGCAGCGCAACGGCGCCCGCGTCCTTCAGTCCGGAGACGAAGCGTTCGGCCTTGTCCCTGCCCCCGTCCGCGCTCCACCAGACGAGTCCGCTGAGCACGACCTCGTCGGGCCGGACGAAGCGGGCGGGGTCCTCCAGGTCGGTGACGGTGACGCCGCTGATCTCGCGCCTCAGCAGTTCGTCCTGGGCCCAGAGCAGGCGCAGGCCGAGGGACTCGTCCTGAAGGAGGTGTTCGACGTGCATGGGTTGCGGCTCCTCGTACGGCTGCCGGGTGGCGGTGCCTGACACCCGGCATCTCACATTCACCAGGTGCATGCGAGTCATCGCATGGTAAGTGCCAGAGGGAGGGAACGGTATGGCTCTTGGTTGATTCACCAAATATCGAGGCGGTCCAGCCGTCGTTTCCGTGCTGTGAACCAGTCGTTTTGGCCGATTCCCGTTGCTTCACTGTCGGTCATGGACCTGAACACGGTGATGGAGATCCGGGACGCACGGCACCCGGCGCCCTGGCGGCCGGGGGATGCCTGGCTGGGCGGCGGGACGTATCTGTTCTCCGAACCGCAGCCGCATCTGCGTCGCCTGGTGGACCTCAGTCGCACCGGCTGGATCCCCGTGCAGCAGCACTTGGACGGCTCTCTGGAGATCGCGGCCACCTGCACGGTCGCCGAGTTGTCCGCCTTCGCGAAGGGGCTGGCGGCCGAGGCGGCGCCGCTGTTCGAGCAGTGCTGCCGGGCGTTCCTGGCGTCGTTCAAGATCTGGAACATGGCCACGGTCGGCGGGAATCTGGGCAACGGTCTACCGGCCGGCCCGATGATCTCCCTCACGGCCGGTCTGGACGGGGAGTGCCTGCTGATCGCGCAGGAGGGCTCACGGCGCCGGATCCGTGTCGTCGACTTCATCACCGGAGCGGGCTGCAAGATTCTGACGGAGGGTGAGTTGATACGGTCGGTGACTCTTCCGGCCCGCGCCCTGGCCTGCCGTACGGCGTTCCGGCAGGCGTCTTTGTACGGCCTCGGCCGGTCCGGTGTGCTGATCATCGGCACCCTGGACCCGCTCGACGACTCCCTCGCCGTCACCATCACCGCGTCGACGGTCCGCCCGTTCCGGCTGTGGTTCCCGCTGCCGCCGACCGGCGAGGCGCTGCGGTCGGCAATCGGTTCGGCCGTAGCCGACGACGAGTGGTTCGACGACATCCACGGGCTGCCCGATTGGCGGCGACACATGACGTACCGGTACGCGGAGGAGATCCGCCAGGAGCTGACACAGCAGGAGGCACGATGAAGGTCGAGGTCAACGCACGGTCCCACGAGGAGGAACCCCGCCCCGGCCAGTGTCTGCGCACCTACCTGCGCGAACGCGGCTGGTTCGGCGTCAAGAAGGGCTGCGACCAGGGCGACTGCGGCGCCTGCACGGTCCACGTCGACGGAAAGCCGGTCCACAGCTGCCTCTACCCCGCGTTCCGCGCCGACGGCCACAAGGTCACCACCGTCGAGGGCCTGGCGACGCCGGAGGGCGAACTCCACCCCGTCCAGCAGAAGTTCCTCGACGCCCAGGGCTTCCAGTGCGGCTTCTGCACCGCCGGATTCCTGATGACCACGGCCGCCCTCGACGAGGACAAACTGGCTGACCTCCCAAGGGCCTTCAAGGGCAACCTGTGCCGCTGCACCGGCTACCGGGCCATCGAGGACGCCGTACGCGGAGTGAAGAACACCGAGGAACCGGCACCCGGCGAGTCCGTCGGCCGCAGCCTGCCCGCCCCGGCCGGACCGCAGGTGGTCACCGGCACCGCCCGCTACACCTTCGACATCGACGTGCCGGGCCTGCTGCACATGAAGCTGCTGCGCTCCCCCCACGCCCACGCCCGCATCGTCGACATCGACACCTCCGCCGCCCTGCGCGTCCCCGGCGTCCACGCCGTGTTCACCCATCACGACGCTCCGGAACGGCATTTCTCCACCGCCCGCCACGAGCACCCTACGGAGGACCCGGACGACACCCGTGTCTTCGACGACCGGGTCCGCTACATCGGCCAGCGCGTGGCGGCCGTCGTCGCCGACAGCGAGGGCGCGGCCGAGGAGGGCTGCCGGCGGATCGACGTGACGTACGAGGTGCTGCCCGCCGTCCTCGACCCCGAGGAGGCCATGCGGCCCGGAGCTCCCGTCGTCCATGACAAGGATCCGAAGATCCACCGCATCTCTCGCCCCGAGAACAATGTGGTCGGTGAGGCACACGGTGAGATCGGCGACGTGGCAGCCGGGTTCGCCGAGGCCGACGCCGTCTACGAGGAGACCTTCCGCACCCAGCGCGGGCAGCACGCCAGCCTGGAGACACACGGAGCGGTCGCCTGGTTCGACGAGGACGGTCGGCTCACCGTGCGCACCAGCTCCCAGACTCCCTTCCTCACACGCCGGGCCCTGTGCGCCCTGTACGACCTGTCCGAGGACAAGGTGCGCGTGATGGCGGGCCGGGTCGGCGGCGGGTTCGGCGGCAAGCAGGAGATGCTGGTCGAGGACATCGTGGCGCTGGCGGTGCTGAAGCTGCGCCGCCCGGTGAAACTCGAGTACACACGCGCCGAGCAGTTCTACGGCGCCACCACTCGACACCCCTTCACCATCCATCTGAAGGCGGGGGCCCGCCGCGACGGCACCCTCACCGCCCTCCAGCTGCGGGTCGTCGCCAACACGGGCGCGTACGGCAACCACGGACCTGCCGTGATGTTCCACAGTGTCGGGGAGTCGATGGCGATCTATCGCGCCCTGAACAAGAAGGTCGACGCCTACTCGGTGTACACGCACACCGTCCCGGCGGGCGCCTTCCGCGGCTACGGCCTCGGCCAGGTGATGTTCGCCGTCGAGTCCGCCTTCGACGAACTGGCCCGCCGACTCGGCCTGGATCCACTGGAGTTCAAGGCCCGTAACGTGATCGGCGCCGACGAGCCGATGGTCACTCCGGGCGGCCACGAGGAGGACCTGCACATCGCGAGCTACGGCCTCGACCAGTGCATCGGCATCGTGCGCCGGGCACAGGCGGACACCGATGCCGGCCTTCCCGCCCCGGAGGGCTGGCTGGTCGGCGAGGGGGCCGCCCTGGCGATGATCGCCACCGGGCCGCCTGGCGGCCACATCGCCGACGCCAAGGCCACTCTGCTGCCCGACGGCACCTTCGACCTGGCCGTCGGCACCGCGGAGTTCGGCAACGGCACCACCACCGTGCACAAGCAGATCGCGGCCGGGGAACTCGCCACCACCGTCGACCGGATCACCATCCGCCAGTCCGACACCGACGTCGTACGGCACGACACCGGCGCCTTCGCCTCCACCGGCACTGTCGTCGCCGGCAAGGCCACGCTACGTGCCTCCCGCGGGCTCGCCGACATGCTCCTCGACTTCGCCGCCGCCCACCTGCGCGTCCCGCGCGCAGGCTGCGGGCTCGCGGAAGAGGCCGTGCAGCATCCCGGCGGGATCCTGACGCTCAAGGAGCTGTACGCAGCCGCACGGGCGGTCGGCGTCGAGTTGACCGCCGACGGCAACTTCGGCGGCACCCCACGCTCGGTCGCCTTCAACGCCCAGTGGTTCAAGGTGGCGGTCGATCCGGGCACCGGCGAGATTCGCATCCTGCGCAGCGTGCACGCCGCCGACGCGGGCAAGGTCATGAACCCGATGCAGTGCCGCGGCCAGGTCGAGGGCGGGATCGCGCAAGCCCTCGGCTCCACGCTCTTCGAGAACGTCCGCATCAACACACAAGGCAAGGTCGAGACCTTCGCCTTCCGCCAGTACCGCCTCCCCCAGTACGCCGACATCCCGCGCACCGAGGTCCACTTCATGGAGACCTCGGACGCGATCGGCCCCCTCGGCGCCAAGTCGATGAGCGAGAGCCCCTTCAACCCCGTCGCCCCCGCCTTCGCCAACGCCCTGCGCGACGCCACCGGCATCCGCTTCACCGAGCTGCCCTTCACGCGCGACCGCGTGTGGCGGGCGATGCACGAGGCCGGTGTTACGGATCAGAGCGTCAGCAACTCCTCGTAGAACCCGCCGAAGCCCCGCGCATGGTCCACCAGATGCATCTCCAGGATCCAGTGACAGCGGCGCCCGGCTTTGTCGGTGCGCCGCAGCAGGGTGTCATTGGCGGGTGTGATGTACGACTCGGCGTCCGCGCCGTCGAGCTTCTCGTGCCGGAATTCCCCCACTAGGTGCGCGGCGTGCCAGCCACCCAGCTCCCAGCCAGCCTCGGCAGGAGTTGGGCGACTTCGGCGTGCAGTGCGGCGTCCGTACGGTCCGGCTCATCGTGCGAGCAGGACGCGTTTGCGAAGGAGATCGAGGCCAGCCCGGCCGAGCATCTGTCGTTTCAGCATCTTCAGCCGGTTGATGTTGCCCTCCACGGCGCCGGAACTGTAGGGCATGGACAGGCCATTGCGGACGGCATCGAGATCACGGCGGAGGTTGCGGGCGAAGGAAGCCAGCGGGGCCAGGGTGTCCTGTTCGGCTTCGGTGATCCAGCCGTCAAGGCGGTCGCCGTGGCGTCCGGTCATCATGGCGGCGAACTTCCTGACGTGGCCGGTGAGCCGGTCCAGCTCGGGGTCGCGCTCACGCAAGCGGTGCAGCTTGTCGGCATCCCCATCGCGAAGGTGTTCGGGATGAGTCATGATCCATGAGGTGACCTCGCAGACCGAGAGAGGCTTGGTGCCGACGGCGGGTGCGTGTCCGCGCCCGGTGCGGTAGCGCCGAAGATGACGCTGGACGGCCAACTCGCCTCCGGGATAGCCGAGTTCCTGGATCTCCCGGTGGAGCTGTGCGGCATTTCTTATGCCTTCGTTCCAGCGTCGGTGCAGGTAGCCGACGTACGGGTCGACGACATGCGCCCGCTGCAGGCTCTTGGCGACGACATCATCAGCGAAGCGGACGTTGACCAGCTTGCGGACAGTGGCCTGGTGCAGCCCGAGCTTCCGGCCGATCGCCGCCTTCGACATCCCCTGCGCCCACATCTCGTGGGCGGTGGCATGCTGCTCACGAAGCCGGGTCACGATCTTCAGCTCCTTCGACGGCTGCACCACCTCAGGCTCCGTATCCAGGTGGCCGGGGCCGTCTTCCGCTCCGGCAAGCGGCTCTGCCAGGCGGGAGCGGTGGGCGTTGACCGTCTTCTCAACCGCTTGACCGAGGTTGGCCCACAAGTGATATCGGTCCGCGACCTGCTGGGCCTGCGGCGCCCCGACCCGCGCGCCCTCCCCGTAACCACTGGAGCGGTCCCGGCAGATGACCTTCACCTCGGGATGGTCTTGGAGCCAGGCAGCCAGGTCCTCGCCCTCGCGGCCGTCGTAGAGATGCAGCGGCCGGTGGGTGGCCATGTCGATCAGCACCGTGCCGTAGTGGCGGCCCTTGCGGAAGGCATAGGCGTCGACACCAAGCACCTCAACCTCGCCGATCTCCGGCTCGGGCAGGGCCCGGACCATCCGCAGCAGGGTGTCCCTGCCCACGGTGATGCCGACCGCGGCCGCCAGGCGGGCCCCGGCCCGGCCGGCCAGCGCCAACCCGATCTGCGTCAACAACCCTCGCAGCCAAGGGGGTATAGCGGCCGTGCGGAGTCGTCAGCCCCGCGATCTGCTCGGCGAACGTCACTGCCGGGCAGGCGGGATTTTCACAGCGAAAGCGACGTATGTGTAACTCGATCACGACACCGAGACCGCCCACAGCGGCATCACGCAGCGTGCGTACATACCCGCCGTGCACCCGCGACGAGCTATGACCGCAGCGGCAGGCTCCCGTCGTCGACCGCACGCGTGCCCGCAGTACCACCTTGTCCGGCCGTCGCTCGACCTCTTCGATCAGCAGCGCGGACAGGTACGGAAACAGCTCCAGGAGCACATCACGAGAGCACCGATGCATGATCGCGAACCCTCGGCACAGTCTGTTCAACCGTCCGGATCACAAGATCGTCGACAGAACCAAGATCAGGGACGGGAAGGTCGCGAACCGCCCGGTCTATGTCGTGATGGCGGTGACCGTGGACGGCACCCGCGACATCCTCGGCATCTGGGCCGGTGACGGCGGCGAGGGCGCGAAGTACTGGCTGCACGTGTTCACCGAGCTGAAGAACCGCGGCCTGGACGACGTGCCCCGAGCAACAACTGACCACTCAACAACCAAGATCAGCCGTTAAATTG
This sequence comes from Streptomyces broussonetiae, assembly GCF_009796285.1. NCBI lineage: Bacteria > Bacillati > Actinomycetota > Actinomycetes > Kitasatosporales > Streptomycetaceae > Streptomyces > Streptomyces broussonetiae. The sequence goes on from NZ_CP047020.1 coordinate 289,268, forward strand.
ACACACCCTCGGACACTGTCCGCTTGGCCCGGGCCTGTCGGTGGGGGATGGCACACTCACCGGCATGAAGATGATTGAAGCGATCGAAGCGGTTTTGAAGGCGAACGATCCGGAGGGGGAACCCGGGTACCTGGGCGAGTTCACGCTGGCCGGGCGGCTGCTGAGTCGCGGGGAGATTGCGGTGTGCGGGCTCGACGGCGGGGACTTCTTTACGTTCGACGACGTCGCCGACGGGCTGCACGAGGTGTATCTGGCGTTCGACTGGGACGACGAGCGAGGCGCGGCCGTCTCCTCGGTCGCGCTGGTCGCCGGCGGTGCCACCCCGGATGCGTTGATAGGTGCGAGCTGGGAGGAGGTGTCGGACGACGTCAACCAGCTGAGTGAGGATGCGTCCGCGATCTACTCCAGCACCCCGGACAACCTGGTCATCGGCGGGGCTCTTCACCGGACCGCCGGGTTTGCCGGGGCCGAGGACCCCGTGGCCCAGGCCGTGGCCGAGTTCGAGGCGCAGCAGGAGGCCGGCTCCCGGACCCCGATGCTCGATGTCGTTGTCGACCCGGCGAGCGGCGCGAATGCCCTGGTCTTCCCCACCTGCGACTTCACGTCGAACAGCATCCTGGTCGGTCGGGACGAGAGTGGTACGGGCATCGGGATCTTCTGGTCCAACTTCGACGGGTGATGTTCGGCGGGGTGTTGGGGCAGGCATTCAAACAGTGGTGTTCAAGAAGAGCGACCTCTCCACGGCGTAGGTCAACGAGTCACCCTGAATACGGCACTATCGAAGGCGGCACCCGACGCCGAGCCCCGGGCGGCGGCCGCAAAGCCAAACTCGACCTGGCTGACCGCGTCCTGGCCACCGTGCTGCACCAGCGCCTTGGCCTGTCGCCCACCGTGCTCGCCCGCCTGTTCACGGTCAGCAAGGACACCATCCGCGAGGCCACCGGCGAGATCGGACAGCTCATGGACCAACACGGACACACCCCCAGCCCCGCGGCGACACACCTGACCACCCTCGCCGGCCTCCACGTCTACGCAACCGCACACGGCATCGCCCTCACGACAGAGACAAAACCACCGTGTTGATTCTTTACGAGCCCTAATTACCGGTAGTTCGTTAAATCCGGAGGTAGAGGTCAATGCCGTGTCCTGTGGTGACCGCGTCGATCAGCGCCTGGAGTTCGCAGGGTGGGTCGGCGTCCGTCCAGGCTCGCCACCATCGGGTAAGGGTGATGGCGGGGGTGAGCCAGGAGCGGATGGCCCGTAAGGCCCTTGGCCAGCAGGGCGGTTGGGGCTGGAGGGGTATGGCTGGGCCCCCTCTCTGGCCCCTCGTCGGGGCACGGGTCGGGCGCGGTGGCGTCCAGGGGGCCCGGTGGGGCGAACCACTGGTCCCAGCAGAAGGAGAAGGCGCAGTTGACCAGGGTTTGGTGGCGGCGGATAGCGCGGTCGGAGCGGACTTGGAAGTCGGCCCAGCCGAGTTCGTCCTTGATCTGTTTGTAGCTCTGCTCGATCCAGGGCCGTAGTCCGTAGAGGCGGATGATCTCGGCGAGGTCGGCCGGCGGGTGCGGGCTGGTGGTGGCGTGGGGTGCGTCGGGGTGGGGCAGGTTGGTGGCCAGGTACCAGGTGGCTTTCTCCGGCAGGCTGGCCGGGTCGGTGGTGGCCACGACCAGTCGGCAGGGTGAGTCGGGTCCGTAGCCGCCCAGGCGGGCGTCGGCGGCCCACCAGGTCTCGGTGTGCCCGTCGCGGAAGTGACGCTCCACAGCTGTCCAGTCGCCGGGACGCCTGGCATCCTTCCAGGTCAGGGCGTGTGCGGCTTCGATGGGAGTGTGCGGCTCGTGGGCTGGGGCCCAGACACCGTTGCGCGGCTTGAGGGCTACTACGTAGGGCAGGCCGGCTTCGCGCAGCGCGAGGTACCAGTCGTCGCTGACGGAGTAGGCGCAGTCGGCGACCACCGCCCGGCAGCCGAAGCCCGCCTCCTTCCCGCGGGCCGCGAGGGCAGCGGCCAGCTGCGGTTTCGTGCGGAAGGACGGATCCGAGCGGCCGCGGTCGAAGTGGTGGGCAGGGGTGTAGGGAGTCGCGTGCAGCGGGTAGTACACGCGGCCGTCGGTCCACACCGTGGTCACTGTGACGATGCCGTTGTCCGTCTTGCCCAACCGGCCCAGCCACTGCCTGCCCACGTGCGCGGTGGCCATGCCGTCCTTGCGGTCCCCGGAGTCGTCGATCACGATGACCCCACCGTCGTGCGGAGCGGTCGCCGGCTGCTCTCGCAGCAGTTCAAGCCGCCGGTCGTTGACCAGCTCGACCTCCCAGGGCGACTCGGACAGGAAGAACTGCAGCCGCTGCACCCCCGGCATCCCCGCACCGGCCACCGGCTCCGCCCCGGCCAGACAGGTGATCGTCTTGTTCCGCTCCCGCGGCGCCAGCAGCCCGGTCAGGTACTCGCGAAACCCCCGCCGCTGGGCGAGACTGAAGAAGAGGTCGTCGAACCGGGCCGCGTAGTCCTCCAACGGCCCCGGCGCAGGCGGACACGGACGGCGAGCAGTCATCTTTAGCCCCCAGCAAGGCAGTTGACTCCTCCCACCGGCCTACGACCAACCCGACCTGACGTCAATCCACACCACCGCCGGATTTAACGAACTACCGTTACTGAGCTCTTCGGATTGTTGTCGGCTGGTGGGTGAGTGTGAGTCCGGTGCCTGCAAAGCAGCCGTCGATCAGGTCAGGACGGAGTTGGATGTGGCGTAGGCCCCGGCGGAGGGTTCGTTCAAGGTGTTCGTCGTCGGTGAAGGCGGTGTTGGCCAGGGGGCCGCGCCGTAACAGCGACCAGACACCTTCGGCCGGATTCAAGTCCGGTGCGTATGAGGGCAGTTGGATGATGGTGAGCCAGTCGTGCGCGGCCGCGTAGTCGCGCATTCCGGCGGCCCGATGGGTGTTGAGATTGTCCCAGATCAGCACGATGGGTGCCTGGAGCTGGATGTGGGCGCGGACGACCAGGTCGCGGTAGTCGCTCCAGGCGAAGGTGTCTCGTCCTTTGCCCTTGTGCTTGCGGTGGCGGCGCGTCCGATAGATCAGACGGGAGGTCTCGCCCGGTTTGTAGCAGCACATGGCGGCGATCGACCAGCGGCGCCAGGAGCGGCCGCGCACCCGCACCACCGCCGTGTGTCCACGCCGGCCCCAGGTGCGGGCGCGTGGCGGCGTCATCGAGAACCCGGCCTCGTCCTCGAAGACGATGTACGCGCCCAGCGCCGCCGCAGTCATTCCGCCTGCGGCCACACATCCTTCTTCCACAGGCCCACCGCCTGCTCGTCGCGCTCCAGGGCCCGGCGGGCGGGACACTGCCAGGACCAGCCGTGCCGGTGCAGCAGCCGCCACACCGCCGCCGACGAGCAGTCCAGCCGGAACTTCCGGGCGATCAACGCTCTGATCCGGGCCAGGGTCCAGCGCTGGTCCTCCCAGCCATGCGCGGCCGGCCCCAGCGCCAGCTCCTTCTCCAGCTCGGTGAACTGTTCGTCGGACAGCTTGGGCAGTTTTGGCGGCCCCGCGGACGCGAGCGCGGCCATTCCGCTCTCCCGCCAGGTGCGACGCCAGCGTTCCACCGACCGCTCACTGACCCGCAGATCCTTCGCGATCGCCGCGGTTCTCTCACCACGAGCGAACCGTTCACCGGCCTCGTACCGGATTCGCTCGCGAAACCGCCGCCGCTCCGCGGTCAGTCCACCACCCTGCGCATACCGCATACCACCGGCCTACCGCAGGGATCACCGCCCGTCACCACCCCCGACAACAACCCGAAGAGCTCAGTAGTCAAGATTAGGCCGGCGGGAGAAAACCGCGACGCAACACAACACACCCGGCCAGGTTCACGACCGCAGGGATCTCGGTTCCCACGTGGGCGCCCACCGAAGTGGCTACAGGCAACACCATGCGGTGGACTGTGGGATGAACCCGGCGAGACGCCACAGGTCTGCAGCCACCAGGTACGACGATCTCGCGGTCCACTACGGAGCGACCGCGCTGCTCGCAGCCATCACAACGAGTGGCTGAGAGCAGCACTTTCGCACCGAACCTAGAAGACTGCGAGGGGATTGGCCGGGAGCCCGGTCGCGCCGTGCACGGGAATCGTGCCAAGCGCGAACAGGAAACTGTATCGCCCGATTTCGGCGCATACCCGCGCCAACTCACCCACGTTGACGCAGTCGATCAATGGCATTCCCAGCTCGGCCAGGGCGATGTTGTGCAGGACGGGCGATCCGCCTGACGGTCCAGGGAGCTTGTCGCCGATGTCGCCGGCGTACAGGCACACTTCACGCTCCGCCATCCACTCGACGGCGCTCAGCGAGGTGGTGGGCAGGGGGCCGAAAGGATCGTCGGCTGCGACCCATCCCCCGCGCACAACCAGCGCATCACCGGACTCGACCCGCACTCCCTGTCGCTCCTCGGCCGCCGCGAGGTCGTCCGCGGTCACGACATGGTTCTCCGCGAGCCGCTCTCCCGGCGCCAGGTCGAGAAATACCCCCCGGGGCACGATTCCGTCGACGAACGCTGACGATGAACCCCGGCTGACCGTCGCCCCGGCAGTTGCCTCGGCGACTGAAACACCGGGGTAGACGGTGCCGTCGACCGGTATGTGCGCCAACGCGTCGATGTGCGTCGAACGCGCATGGTGGACGTTGATCAGCAACACATCGGTCAACGCCGGGGCGGGCGAACCCGTGAACGTCATCGTTTGCAGTACTGCGGCCGGCATGCTGTGCTCGGCGAAGGCGACCGGCGCGGCCATGGGTACCGGTGTGATCGGGTGAGCCAAGGAGACAACGCGACCCGTCATGGCTTCGGCCACGCCGCGGACACGCGCAGCGGCCGTGACGAAATTCAGGGTGCCTCGGTCGTCGTCGGCGCCCCAGCGGCCCCGGTTGGTCAGCGGCCTCTCTCCCTGCGGCCGGGCAACTTCGTTTGTGTCCATCTGTCCTCACAGTTCAGAGTTGACTTCGTAGAGGTGCTGGCTCAGTGCGGCAGCTGACGTCGTGAATGTCGGGGACATCACTTGGCCCACCGGACAGTGGTCTGTCTTCCCGCTCCAGGCAGGCACGCTTGGGGCCGTGTCAAGGAGTCGACCGCGAGTTCGGCCTGCGAGTTCACGCGCGGGCAGATCACGTCGTCCTGCTGTTTGTCAGCCCGCAGCCAAGAGTCGCCGGACCCAGGCGCTTCGGGTCGCCGATGCGGTCTGCGAGAGCGCAGCTTGTGGCGCGATGCCGTCGAACCCGTGGAAACCGCCCGGCCAGACGTGCAGCTCGGTCTGGACACCGGCCTGCAGCAGCCGAGCAGCGTAATCAATGTCCTCGTCGCGGAACGTCTCGACGGAGCCGACGTCGATGAAGGAGCTGGGCAAGCCGGACAGGTCGGTCGCCCTCGCGGGCGCCGTGTAGATGCTGACGTCACTGCCACCTCTGCGTTCGCCGAGCAACGCGTTCCATCCGGTCATGTTGCTGGTGGTGTCCCAGAGGCCCTCGCCGTCCAGTTCCTGGCTGCTCGGTGTGAGGAACCGGTCGTCGAGCATCGGGCACATGAGCAACTGACCCAGCAGCTCAGGGCCACCGCGGTCACGTGCGAGAAGCGCCAGGCCAGCCGCGAACCCGCCGCCGGCGCTCGCTCCGGTGACCACGATGCGGTTCGGGTCACCGCCTATCTCCGTGGCGAGTCCATGGGTCCCCAGCAGACCCGCGTAGCAGTCCTCGATCGGCGCCGGGTCGGGGTGCTCCGGTGCCAGGCGGTACTCCACCGACACCACGATGGCGCCGATGTCGACGGCCCAGTCCAGCACGCCGCCGGCTACGGTGCGGTTGTTGCCGATGATCATGCCGCCGCCGTGCATGTAGTAGAGGATGGGCGCTCCCGCCGCCAGACCCACCGGCCTGAGGACGAGGAGCGAAACCTCCGGAGCACTCTCCGGGCCGGGTACGAACAAGTTCTGCAGTTGGACCGTCCCGTTGCGCGTCAGGAGCTCGTCCGGGACCGCGAACATGGGGTTGGTCCGCAGTTCCTCGATGTCCTCGGGGGTGATGGTCGGTGATAGGTGTTCGTATACCACCGTCAGCACTGCGGCGAGCTCAGGGTCGAGCGGCGGGTGCGTCCTGGCCATCGGCGATTCCTCGGTTCAGGGGGCGGTGATCTTGTCGGAGAGAGGGGCGATGATGGTGTCGGCAACCCAGCGTGCGACGCCGGTCGGGTAGGGCGCGCCTAGGCCGAGCACGATGTGGCTGACCCCGCCATCGAGCGCCGCGCGGATGGTGTGGCGGGTGTGCTGAGGCCGATCGTAGGAGACGGGCAGGACGATGGATCGGGTGATCTCAGCCGGGTTACGGCCGGTCTCCTCGCACAGCCGGTCGAGGGTGGCGCTGCGCTCGATCGCCTTGTCGATGCTGCCGCCGGGCATGTTCCGCCGGTCCGCATGCTCGGCAACCACGCGCAGCGTCCGGGTGGCCTGGCCGCCGACCAGGATCGGGGGGCGGGGATGCTGGACGGGTTTGGGACTACAGAACGCACCCGTCAACTGGTGGTACTCGCCGTGGAAGTCGAATGGTGCGGTTTCGGTCCATAGTCTGCGGATGATCGTGCACGCCTCGGCGAGGCTTCCGACCGCGTGGGCGGCATCGTGGAAGGAAAGGCCGTGAGCTGCGCACTCACGCCGGGCCAGCGGCACGTCGGTGCGAGAGCCCGCGCCGATACCGAACTCGAGCCTGCCGCCGGAGACGGCGTCGACAGTGGCGGAGATCTTGGCCAGCATGGCCGGTGGGCGGAACCTGTTGCTGGTGACCATCACCCCGAGCCGCAACCGCTCGGATTGGGCCGCGAGAGCCGACAGCAGTGTCCAGCCCTCGAGGTGGGCCCGTTCGGGTCCCCACCGAGCGGCATGAGGTGGTCGAACAGCCAGGCATGCTCGATCTGAGGGATGCCATCCGCCTCGTGCCAGACCCGCAGGATGTCGTCGTAGGCGACCTGCGCCGGGGCGGTCATGATTCCGAAACTGGATTTACCGGCCAGTGCGAGGCGGTTGGTCACTTCGAGTCGATGCTTCCCAGCGGGTCGGCGGCCGCAGCCAGAGCCCGACGGGCGGTAGGCCACGCGTCGTTGTCCAGGCCCAGCGCGGTACGCAGATACGCCAGGGTGGCGTGCTGGACGAGCGCAACACGCTCGGAGCTTTCGTCGGTGGTGCGCGTGTCGTTGGCTCCCTGGATGCCGCCGAGTCCGTGTTCCGCGCCGAACAGGGTCAGCAGATCGGTGGCGCCCGGGCTGAGGCGGTAGCCGTCGGTGAACCAGTCCGGACCACGCACCGTGAGCGGGGACTGGTCCGCGTCGCCGGCGACCATAAGACTGGGTGTCTTCAGCTCGGCGAAATCAGGGTTCATGAACGGGAAGTACCGGGTGGCGAGCGGGCTCAGGTCGGCGCCGCCGGCACCGGGCAGGCACAGCAGCACGGCCGCGCTGACCCGCGGGTCGGCCATGCTCTCACCGGGAGTGCCGTCGGCGCCGACGACCCGTGCGCCCGCCAGGGTGCTGGCGGTCTGCGCGCCCCAGGAATGTCCGGCCACCGCAATGCGGTCGTGGTCGATGCGGCCGGCCAGCCCGGGCACGGCGGCTTCGAGGGTGTCGAGCTGGTCCAGGACGTGAGTGAGGTCGTCAGTGCGGATGCGCCAGATGAGCGGGGTGCGCGGGTCGTCGGGGGCCAGGCCGAGGGAGTCGAGATGTGTTGGCTGGATGACGACGAAGCCGCGGGCGGCCCAGAAGCCGACCAGTGGTGCGTAATCGTCCATGGTCAGGGTCATGCCGTGCGAGAGGACGACGACAGGCAGGTTGTGGCCGGCCGTGGGCGCTGTGACCCGTACCTGCACGTCCTGGCCGCGGTCCGGAGCGGGCAGCGCGATCGGGCTGACAGAGATGACTGAGGCGGTGAAGGCGTTGCCGCCGTCGACTGACGTGGTGCCGCTCATGTGGTGAATGCCTTTCTCAATATGCCCAGTGGGCTCGTGCGGCGCGGCGTCTGGCATCATTGAAAAAGTGGAGCGCCGCTCCGGATTAAAATACGGAGCAACGCTCCGTTTTGCAAGCAGGAGGTGTTCACGATGTCCACAGCCGACACTCCGCCAGCAGCTGCAGGTCGCAAACGAGCCGACGTGCGCCGAAACGAGCAGAAGCTCCTGGACGCAGCTGCGGCCGTGTTCGTCCGTATGGGGGTCCACGCTCCCGTACGGGAGATCGCAGCAGAATCAGGCCTCGGCATGGGCACCATCTACCGCCACTTCCCCACCCGGGCGGACTTGGTGGTCGCGGTCTTCCGGCACCAGGTTGACGCACTCGCCGCAGCTGCCCACGCGGCGCAGACTGCCGATGCCCCCTACGAAATCCTGCGGCAGTGGGTCCACCAATTCGCCGACTTCCTCGTCACCAAACACGGCCTCGCCGAGGCGCTGCACTCGGACCGAGCCGGATTCGAGAGCCTGCACAACGAGTTCGTCGAACGCCTGCTGCCCGTGCTCGACCAACTGCTGAAAGCGTCCGCCTCCGCTGGCTACACACGCGCCGACGTACGGGCCTACGACTTCATGCTCGCCATCGGCAACCTGTGCATCGGAATCGAAACCTTTCCCGACTACCAGGCCCGCCACATGATCGACCTGATGCTCGCCGGCCTTACCCAGCCCGCCCCGGCACCGACAGGCAATGAGGTGAGGTCAGCAACTGGGCCTTGACGTGCTCCCTGGTCTAAAGAGCGTTTTATCCCGGAGGGGCTGTTTGGTGGCGCTTCGCGGGACGAGTGAGTCTGCGGCTACTGAGGCGAGAGTGGTCAATGCGGGCTGTGCGACAGCAGACTCCATACCTCTGCCCGTTTGAGTGGAGTCGCTCCTGTCTGATCCCAAGGCGCCCCCGGTTGACGCTGTTTGCGCCCTGGGATGCACCTTGCCCGACGGTACTACCGAAACATGACGCGACACCGCCCGTACCCCAGCGACCTCACCGATGCCCGCTGGGAGTTGATCGGTCCCACCCTCACCGCCTGGCGGGTCGAGCGCAGAGGCAAGGGCCTGGACATCGACCGCCCGCCCGAGCACGACCTGCGCCGCATCATGGACGCCATCCTCTACGTCGACCGCACGGGATCCCCTGGCGCTACCTCCCGCACGACTTCCCGCCGTGGGAAACGGTCTATGGCTACTTCGCCGCCTGGCAGAAGGAAGGCGTCTTCAACCAGCTCAACGGCCTGCTGCGACGCCTGGTACGTGAAGCTGAAGGCCGCAGCATCAGCCACTCCCGACTGACTGCAGGAGGTGCCCGCCGTCGGCATCCTGCGGACAGTATGGCTGCAGCAGTTTCAGCGGACGGTCACGGACGGAGTGCAGGAGGTGATCTGACGGGGGAAGAATGATCTCCCGCCCAGCAGAGCGAGGATCACCTCGCCTTACGACCCCGACTCCCGCAACGCCGTCAAGCGCGGCTCAGCCTGGGACGGCTACAAGGTCCACTTCACCGAGACCTGCGACGCCCAGGAGAGCGGCCGACCCCACCTGATCACCCACGTGGTCACCACGGACGCCACGGTCGGCGACCCCGTGGTCGTCGACGAGATCCACGACCGGCTCCACGCCAAGGACCTGCTGCCCGGCGAACACCTGATGGACGCCGGATACATCTCCGCGGAGCTCCTGCTCACCGCGCCCAGCCAGCGTGGTGTCCGCGTCATCGGCCCGGTCAGGCCGCACACCCGCCACACCGTCCAGGCCGCCGGCTACGGCAAGACATCCTTCACCATCGACTGGGACGCCCGACAGGCGACATGCCCCAACGGCGCTCACAGCCGCTACTGGACCGAAGGACTCGACAACAACCAGCGGCCCGCGATCCGCATCCGCTTCGCCACCGAGACCTGCGCGCCCTGCCCGGCTCGCGCGCAGTGCACCAGCTCCACCCGCTACGGCCGACAACTCACCGTCCGCCCGCAAGATCAAGAAGCCGTCCTCGAACGCGTCAGAGCCGAGCAGGAAACCGAGGAGTGGAAGGCCGTCTACGCGATCCGCTCAGGCGTGGAGGGCACGATCCACCAGGCCGTCACCACCACGGCCGCTGGTCCGCCTTCAGGAGCCGTCGGACGACCTCCACTGCGACCGGGAGTCGCCCTGTATGGTCGCGCAGGGCGACCTCGAGATGTAGCACCGCCTGCTGGACGGGATCGGCCTGCCGTGCGGCGGACGCGGTACAGGGCTGCGCGATCCGGTCCACCTTCGACCGCAACGTCCTCGCCATCAGCGGCCGAGAGCGTTCTGCAGCTGCTTCTTGGTCATCGAGGAGCGGCCCTCGATGTTGCGCTTCTTCGCCTCCTCGTACAGCTGGTCCTTGGTCGGCCCCTGCGCGCCGCTGTGCGAGCGCTCTCCCCCACGCTGGGACGCCGACTTGCTGTCACGCATCGAGGCTTTGCTTGCGGTCTTCGACTCGCCCGACCTGGCCCGCTCCTTGTTGACCGTGCGCGCGGCGATCTCCCTGGCGCGCCCCGCGGACTCGCCGCGGTCCTGGGCGCTCTTCTTGATGTGTTCGTACTGCCGTTCCCGCTTGGAACTCGATCCGGCCGGCATTGCGCCCCTCCTTGTTCTCACCGTTCACACGACGGGACGGGGCTGGACAGCCCCTTTTGATCCGTCGGCCCGGGGCACTGCGCCGCCCCTGTTCTCGGTCAGCTGCCGGGTTCCCCGAAGCTCGCCTCCCACCCACCGGAGATCTCCAAGGCCGCCAGGCGCGATTGCACGTGTGGCCTTGGCAGGACGGGAACTCGATGGCCATGAACGCTGAGCAGGGAATCCGGGGTTCGTACTGGCTCGAGACCGCGTCGGGCCGCGAGCCCGCTCCTCCGCCGTTCGGCGACGTCTCCGTCGACGTCGCGGTTGTCGGCGGCGGGATGGCAGGGCTCAGCACAGCCTGGGAGCTCGTCCGGGGAGGCCGTGAGGTGGCCGTCCTGGAGGCCGGCCGGATCGCCGCCGGTGTCACCGGCCATACGACGGCCAAGCTGACCGCCCTGCACACCCTCGTGTACGACCACCTCCGCCGCACCCGCGGCCGGGAGGGCGCGCGGCTGTACGCCCGCTCCCAGTCGGCCGCGATCCGCCGTGCCGCCGAGATCGTCACCGACCTCGGCATCGACTGCGAGTGGGAGGAGGCAGCCGCCTGCACCTACACCGAGAGGCCGCCGGACATCGCGCGCATGCGAGCCGAGGCCGAGGCGGCGCGCGAGGCAGGCCTGCCGGCCGAGTTCGTCACGGAGACGGAACTGCCCTTCCCGGTGGCCGGTGCGGTCCGGGTGACCGGCCAGGCGCAGTTCCATCCCGTGAAGTACCTGCTCGCGCTGGCCGAAGACCTGCACCGGCGCGGCGGCACCGTGTACGAGGGGACGCGCGTCACCGGCCTCACCGAAGGCGAACCCTGCGTCCTGTGGACCGACACGGGTGTGTCGGTCCGGGCGCGCGAGGTTGTGGTCGCCACGCACTATCCCGTCTTCGACCGCGCCTTGCTCTTCACCCGGCTCTCCCCGCGCCGTGAGCTGGTCGTCGCGGGGACGCTCGCCGCCAGCCAGGCCCCCCGCGACATGTACATCACGCCCGAGGGGAACACCCGCTCGGTCCGCAGCGCTCCCTACGGCGACGGCGGGCGGCTGCTGATCGTCACCGGCGAGCACTTCACCCCCGGCGCCGCCGACGTCGAGGAACGGTTCGACCGGCTCACCGCCTGGGCCGACAGCCGCTTCACCGGGCTGAGTTTCACCCACCGATGGGCCACCCAGGACAACGACTCCACCGACTCCGTGCCTCTCGTGGGACCGCTCCGCCCCGGCAGCCGCCACATTTACGTAGCCACCGGCTTCGGCGGCTGGGGCCTGAGCGGCGGCATCATGGCCGGCCAGCTGATCAGTAACCTCATCGAGGGCCGAGAAGTCGAGTGGGCGGGGCTGTACGATCCCCGCCGCCTGGCCTCCGTGGTCCGCGAGGGCGGGTCGTTCCTCAGGCACCAGGCCCACGTGGCCAAACACTTCGTCGGCGACCGTCTCCCGCACGTCACAGCGCCCGCGCCCGAAGACCTCGCGCCGGGAGACGGTGCCGTCCTACGCATGGGCGGGCACCAGTGTGCCGTCCATCGTGACGGCGACGGCCAGCTCCAGGCCGTCTCGGCCCGCTGCACCCACCTCGGCTGTCTCGTCGTTTTCAACCGCGCAGAGCAGGCATGGGAATGTCCGTGCCACGGCTCCCGCTTCGCGCCGGACGGCCGCATCCTCCAGGGACCCGCCGTGCGGCCGCTGGAAAAGCGCGAAATCCAATCGCCCTGACAGACCTCTCAGGCTCCGGTGCTTCGTTACCTCCGGAGCCCAGGGGTACTCGTACGACACGGTGTGCCGTGTCCGGCACCCCCGTATCCCCACACCGCTGCGGAGCAACCTCATGAAGGCCCCCCACGCCATCAATCGCGTATTCAACGAGTCGTCTGTGCCCTCCGACGCGGTAGCGCCGACCTCCATGGCCGGCCCCGATTGTGCGGCCGACAGCCGCGGCCCCGGCTGGGCGCGCAGCAGCGTTCGCGCGAGGGCCCCCAGGTTGTACGAAGTCGCCTGGTCGCTGTTTGAACGGCCGCGCAGCATGCGGCTGACAAAGGATCCGGGATGACGGCCCAGTTCGTCACCGCTGTTCCCCGGTTTCGCTGCTGGATCCCTCCGGGGGTCTACCGCCCGCAGGCCGACACCGGGCTGCTCAGCCGCGTGATGCGCCGGGAGCAGATCACCAGCCGTACGCAGGTTCTGGATCTCGGCACCGGCAGCGGCGCGCTCGCGGTGGAGGCAGCCCGGTTGGGTGCCCGGGTCACCGCGGTGGACATCTCCTGGCGTGCGATCGCCGCCGCCTGGTGCAATGCCGTGATGAACGGGCAGGTGGTGCAGGTACGCCATGGTGACCTGACGTCCGCCGTTCCGGGCCGTCGTTTCGACCTAGTGGTCACCAACCCGCCGTACGTCCCCGCGCCGCCCGTCAAGGGCGCGCCCCGGGGCAGGGCCCGGGCCTGGGACGCCGGCACGGACGGCCGGCTGTTGATCGACCGGATCTGCGCGCTGGCGCCGGCGGTGCTGCGGCCGACGGGGACGCTGCTGATGGTGCACTCGCACCTGAGCGGTGTCGAGGAGACGCTGGTCCGTTTCCGTGCGGCCGGGCTGCACGCGGAGGTCGTCGACCGCACCCGGCTGCCTTTCGGCCGCGTACTGCTCTCCCGGCTCGCCTGGCTGCGCGAACGCGGACTGGTGACCGGCCCTACGACCGAGGACCTGGTGGTGATCCGTGCCGAACCCATCTGAACGCCCCCGCCGCATCCGCGTCCAGCGGGACGGCCCGCTCCTGGTGGAGGGACCGGTCGAGGTCGTGGGCGAGGACGGCGAGGTGACGGTGTCGCGGCGCTTCACCGTGGCCATCTGCACCTGCCGGCGCACCCGCACGCCGCCCTGGTGCGACACCAGCCATCGCCGCCGAAGGAGACGGGACGAGACGTCATGACGAACGTAGGCCTGCCGCTGCTGCCCGAGCCACGCGGCCCGGCATCAGCCGCGGTGACGGACGCGCTGCGCGGAGCGGAGCCGGTCCGGCCGGCGATCCCCGCGGACGCCTACGGCGACGATCTGCATCTCGCGTTGTACGTTCTGTACGAACTGCACTACCAGGGTTTCAGCGGCGTACCGGACGAGCGTGAATGGGACCCCGGACTCCTCTCCCTTCGGGCCGCGCTCGAGGAGCGATTTCTCGGCACCCTGCGCGCGGATGTGCCGGTCGGCGCGTCCGACAAGGCCGAACGGGCACTGGATGAGCTGCAGCTCGAACCGGTCGGCGCCGACAGCGTGAGCCCCTCGCACTTTCTGCACGACCACGGCACGCTCGCGCACTTCCGTGAGTACGCGGCACTGCGCTCGCTCTACCACCTCAAGGAGGCGGACCCGCACGCATGGGTTATCCCGCGGTTGCGCGGGCGGGCCAAGGCCGCCATGGTCGCCGTCGAGTTCGACGAGTACGGCGCGGGCCACGCGGAGGAGATACACGCGGAGCTGTTCGCCAACCTCATGACGGACCTGGGTCTGGACACCTCCTACGGCCACTACGTCGACGCCGCGCCGGCCGAGGCGCTGGCCACCTTCAACCTGATGTCCCTGTTCGGTCTGCACCGGGCCCTGCGCGGGGCGCTGATCGGGCACTTCGCGGCCATCGAGGTCACCTCACCCCCGGCTTCCCGCCGCCTGGCCGACGCCCTGCGCCGGATGGGCGCGGGCCCTGCGGCCATCCGGTACTACACGGAGCACGTCGAGGCGGACGCGGTCCACGAACAGGTCGTACGGCACGAGGTCGTCGCGGGGCTGCTGGCCCGCGAGCCGTGGCTGGACGCCGACGTGGTGTTCGGGATCCGCGCAACCGGCCATCTGGAGGACCGGCTGGGGGCCCGCCTGCTGGATGCCTGGCGGGCCGGGTGGACGGCGCTGCGGACAGGCAGCATCACACCGGCGCTCTGGGATACGCAGGGCACATGAGACGGAGCATGGTGGACGCAGGTCGAACACGGTCTGCTCGTGGTGACCGATGTGACAGACAGGGTTCCACACGGCAATACTCCTCGTGCGAGCGCCCACGGCTCGATGCGTCTCGCGTCGGTGATCGGCACGCACGCTCGACATGGTCCTGATCACCAACCGCTAGGCCACCATGCAGGTGCTGCGCTCCAAGAGCTGGATGCCCCCGCCCGTCGCACCGAAGCTTGAGGAATCTCGTCGATCTTGAGCGATCGAGCCATGGACGCCACACAAGCCCACCCCGTGTCGCTGGCGTGCGGGTCGAGGTTGAGCGGCTCCGGACGGGGACCGGGCAGACTGCGCCCTGCCGCGTGGCGGTGGGAGTGTGGCCTACTGCTCGAGGACCACGACGTTCTCGGCCTGGGGCCCCTTCGCACCCTGCACAGGTCGTATTCGATCCGGTCGTTGTCCATGAGGGATTTGAAGCCGTGGGACTGAATCGCGCAGAAGTGCACGAAGACGTCCGGCCCGCCGTCATCCTGGCTGATGAAGCCGAACCCCTTGTCCGCGTTGAACCACTTCACGGTTCCTGTAGCCCTCACACGTCCCTCACGCTCAGTGCCACTTGCTCACCCTATGTACCCCCGGCCAGACTGCCGCGAACCCTGTGATCATTTGAGACCACGCTTTGAGGGTGGCAGCCGGACCGCTGTGTCGGCCCTACCAGCGTGTCGGCTGAGGTGCTCTTGCCGGGCAGCAGTGCCTGCTCTCGATGGTGAAGGCGTTACGGGTGTGCGTCAGTCGCAGGAGGCGGGCCACGGCATACGGCACCGAGCGGAGCCACAGCACAGCGCCGCGCTCCCTGGCGCGGCGGCTCGCGGCCAGAAGGGCGCTGAGGCCGGTGCAGTCGCAGAACGCAACACCCGCCAGGTCGACGACCGTGCGCGGGTAGGTCGTGACGGCTTGCTGCAGAGCAGCGCGCAGCTCTGCGGCGGTGACTACGTCCAGTTCGCCGACTACGGTCACCACGCAGTGGTCGGGCCCGGGGGCGTGGACCGTGATGCGCAACGGCTTGAGCACAGCGGCTTCTCTCTGCTGATGCTCGCGTGGTTTCAGGGAACGCCCGCGGTGAGACGATGTCCAGACAATCCGCCCGAGAACCGCAGGCTGCTCCGGTGGCAGTTGGTGTCATGCCGCGAGGCGATCGACGGACCTCTCCGTCAGGGCTTCGGCGCGGATGCGGGCGCAGCTGCGGCTGATGAGGCGGGAGACGTGCATCTGGGAGATGCCGAACCGGTCGGCGATCCGGCTCTGCGTCGCGTCCTCGAAGAAGCGCATGTAGAGGATGGCCCGCTCCCGTTCGGGCAGTCGGCGCAGTCCGGCCTTGGCTGCCTCTCGGTCCACCACGAGGTCGTACGAGGCGTCGGGGGCGCCGAGGGTGTCGGCGAGGCTGTAGGCCTCGTCACCGGCGGACAGTTCGGCATCCAGCGACAGGGTGCTGAAGCTCTCCATCGCTTCCAGGCCCGCATTCACCTCCTCCTCGGTGAGGCCGGCGTGCGCGGCGATGGCAGCGACGGTGGGCTCGGTGACGCCCGGCTGCTGGGCGAGTTCCCGGCGAGAGATGCGCACTCGGTTGCGTAGTTCCTGCACCCTGCGGGGGACCCGCAGGGCCCACATCCGGTCGCGGAAGTGCCGCCTTATCTCACCGGTGATGGTCGGCACGGCGTAGCTCTCGAAAGCCCCTCGGGACGGGTCGAACCGGTCCACGGCCTTCACCAGCCCGAGGGCGGCCACCTGACGCAGGTCCTCCACGGACTCCCCTCGGTCACGGAAGCGTCCGGCGATCCGGTGGGCCATGGGCAGCCAGGCGGCGACGAGTTCGCCGCGCACCGCGTCCCGCTCCGGGCCGTCGTCCACTTCCACGAGCAGGGTGAACAGATCGGCGGTGTCAGGGGCGTCGTCGTGGCTGCGTCGGCTGGTGGGTGAGGCGGTGGCGGCAGGCCCGCTTCCGGGCGTAGCGGGGCGGGGCGTCGACGTGTCGGTCAGCATACGGATTCGCTCCTGAACGGGTTTTCAGGGCGGTCCCGAAGACGGCGTTCGTTTCAGGGGCCGACCCGAACAGTGGCTGTCAGGGTCTGCCGCAGAGGAGCCACCGAGGCTGCCGGTCAGTGCCGGCCCTCGACCTTCCTTTGCTGGCATGCGCCTCCGGTCCGAAGCACGAAAGCCCGCCTGCCCTTCGATCCGGCAGGCAAACGCGGCCTCTTCATCCTGACGGGTGAAGAGGCTGCCGCCGTGCCAGGGAGTCGGCCAGCTGCCGTCGGGCCACGAACAGCGCTGCGTCCAGTTGACGAGTGCCGGTGACGACGCACAGCGTGTACGTCGCATCCCCGAGCTTGCGGGCGGTCTCCGCGCTACCGCCGCCCTGTGCCAGGCTCCGCCTGAGGCTTTCGTACCGCTCGACCAGCTCCCGCAGGAGCGACGGATCCGCCATCACCACGGTGACCGCCTCTGTCCCGGCCCGCACCGGATCTGCCTCCTTGCTCCCACGGTCGCAGGCCTCCGTCACCGCCGCACCCCGGACTCGCACGAAACCCGGGCACCCCGTCCATACAGGGGCCGGGAACGCATGACGGCAGTCCGGTAGGTAACAGCCTGTCCCATGGTGCACGGCTGTGCTGAGGGTGAGAATGGCCCGGTGGCACAGGATTCCGATCCGTCCGGCGAGGAGGCAGACCGCATCTTCGAGCTGGAGGAAGAGGTCGACCAGCTCAAGGAAGCGGTCACCTCGCACCAGGTCGCGGACCAGGCGATCGGCATGGTCGTCGTCCTGGGCCGGGTCTCGCCGGACCAGGTGTGGGAGGTGCTGAAGGAGGTCTCCCAGCACACGAACATAAAACTGCGCAACGTCGCGGACCTGATCCTCATCTGGGGCCGCATGGGGCAGATGCCCGCAGACATCCGGGCCGAACTGGAAGACGCCCTCGACCGCCACGGCCCGACAGAAATCCCCGGGACGCCCCAGGAATGAACGGGTCCTGGACCGAGTTCCACGGCGGCCTGTTGGGGCGGCGAGCTTCGAAACACGGCCAGGCCTCACCGGCTCACCCAGATTTCCGGGCCGCCGCCATGCCACTCGATGACATCACAGTCGGCCGCATCCAGCTCGTCGCCGCACTCGAGTCCGGCACCCTGCAGCACCCGGTCCCACCGTCCGCACGGATGTGCAACCCGGCGACGGCCGTCCGCACCCATCCGCGGTCCTCGTCGCATGCCATGCTTCATGACCCACCCCGCAGCGGCATGGGGCACTGCGACCCGCCTCAGCGCCGTCCATGTCTGTTTTCCCGATTCCCTCATGCGGCCTCGTGCTCGGCCGCCCCGTCCGCCGACTGAGAGGGGGAGTTGCTCGCTTCGCCGGGGATCAGCCTCAGATGGCGGCGCACACGCGCGTGCCGCGGGCTGAAGGACGTGACGGGCAGCCAATCCTCGAACCGGTCCATGACCAGCAACAACAGCCCCAGCGCCGGTAGAAGCAGTACCGCTATGACGATCACAGCGTCGCGTCCCTTCCTCGATGGCGATACCGCGCGGGTGCCCGCCTCGCAGAGCGCCTCCACGAGGCGATGTGAAGGTGGCGTGAAGGTTGGTGCGAGAAGGCGGCGTCCCCCTAGCTTTGAGCCCGCGCCTGGCGGCTACCCGCCCGGTATGGCGAAGCCGCATCTTCCAGGACGAAAAGAAGATCACAGCGATCTCCGCGGTCCAGCATCCCGGACGCCGTCACCCCAGGAGGCTGGGCCGGACCCGCAGGTGGAGCACGCGGCACCGGACGCGCCGACGAAGTTGCCGAAACGGGCCTGGGGCGCGGTCCTGAAGGGGAGCCTGAAGGAGTTCAAGGACGACGAGCTGACCGACCGGGCGGCGGCGCTGACCTACTACGGGATGCTGTCGCTGTTCCCAGCCCTGCTCGTGCTGGTCTCCTTGCTGGGGATCACCGGAGAATCCACCACCGACAAGGTGCTGGCCAACCTCGAACAGCTGGCTCCCGGCTCGGCTCGGGACATCATCACCCGAGCCGTGGAGCAGTTGCAGGGGAGCGCCGGCGCCGGATCGGTGATGGCGCTGTGGGCATCGTGCTGGCGGTGTGGTCGGCGTCCGGGTACGTGGCCGCCTTCATCCGGGCCGCGAACGCCGTTTACGACATGCCGGAGGGCCGTCCGGTGTGGAAGATCCTGCCGGTGCGCCTCGGCGTCACGGTCGTTTTGATGGTGCTCGCCGTGGCCAGCACCCTGATCGTGGTCTTCACCGGCTCGCTGGCGAGCAGGGCGGGGCAGTCGCTCGGGATCAGACAGACGGCGCTGACGCTGTGGTCTGTCGCGAAGTGGCCTGTGCTGGTCCTGCTGGTCACGCTGACGATCGCGATCCTGTACTGGGCGAGCCCGAACGCGAAGGTCAAGGGCTTTCGCTGGGTGACACCGGGCAGTTTCCTGGCGCTTGTGATGTGGATGGCCGCCTCCGGGGGCTTTGCATTCTACGTCGCCAACTTCGCTTCCTACAACAAGACCTACGGCACGATGGCCGGGGTCATCGTCTTCCTCGCCTGGCTGTGGATCACCAACCTGGCCGTCCTGCTGGGCCTGGAGTTCGACGCCGAGACTGTGCGTCAGCGGGCAGTGGCCGACGGGCACCCGCCCGGGGCCAAGCCCTACACCCAGCCGCGCGACACCCGAACGTGGGACGAGGAGGACGTGCGCCGCCTGGACGACGTCTGACCGGCAGGCCGCGGTGAGTACAGGACTGCATGCTGGCGTCGGGCACCGGGGCTTTTGCGGCCGCACCCGCCTCCAGCCTCGCGGTGATCAATGGGGGACGGTGGGGCGGGCTCAGGGATACTTGCAGTTCATAAGGCTGCTGGCGGGGTTGCGTGAGACGGATCGGCGTTTGACCCAGAAGATTGCCGCCTGCAATGGACCGGGTGTGCAGCGGACCCTGTCGGCGGTGGAGGATTGCGCACAGAGCACCAAGCTGTGGTGCGGCGCGGCGGCGGTGATGGCCTGGGCCGGGGGCTGGCGCGGACGGCGCACCTCGGCCACCGGCCTGGCCGCGGTGGCGGTGGCGCAGGTGGTCTCAGGCGGTCTGTGTAAGCATCTGGCGGACCGCTCGCGGCCGCCGAAGGAGTGGATCCCGCACGACGAGGTGGAGGACCGTCCCGGCTCCTCGTCGTTTCCTTCCGGGCACACCGCGGCCGCCGCCGCGTTCACCGCGGCTGTCTGGCCCGGATGGCCTGTGGCGGGCGTCGCGTGTGCCGTTCCGGCCGGCGGTGGCGATCGAGTGCGTGCAGAGCGGTGCGCACTACCCCAGTGATGTCGTCGCCGGCGCCGTGATCGGTCTGTCCGCCGCCTGACTCGTTCGTCACAGCCTCCGGCTGGCGTTGCGGTGGCGGCTGCCGTAGCCGCGCTGGCCAGGCAGCGGCAAGATGACCGCGATCGTGTGAGGATCTCGTGGCGATGGTGATCCTGCCGTGGGAAGCGCACCCTGCTGGGGCAAAAGGTCCACCAGCACTTCCCCGTGGTCTGCGCGCTGCGGCCAGTTGGGCAGTGGCATCGCGTGCTCGCCACCCCCGGCCGCACCGCGCAGGCCGTGCGCCTGCCCCAAGTGAGCGCTGCGGGAGCAGGCGGTAGCCATAAGCGTGCCCGTGACCGTGGCGGCGCCTACCGGTGCGACGATCCTGGGCATGTCGCAGTAAGTCCGTCAACTCCAAGCGCTCTCAGTTGGAGCGAGTGAGCAGAAGCCCTCGGGCGAGACCTCTCCCGCCCGGGGGCATCTGCTCACATCCACCGCGCTCTCGTCACTGCCCAGGCACGTCCTGAGGGGAACGGCTGGCCGACGAAGCGGTGAGCCGCACGAACCAGCAATCCCCACATCGGTGTCCTGAACTGGCCCCTTCGGGGTACTCGCGCGGTCACCAGGGGCGCCGCAGCGTCCGTCCTGGCGGAAGAAACCAGTACAGGGAGCTGATCGTCATGTCGTTCGGTACGCAGCCGCACCACGGCCCAGGCCAGCAGACGTCGGCGGCCGAGCCGGTGGGAGAACTGGTACAGCGCGCCTCGCAGCAGCTGACCGAGCTGGTTCGCGGTGAACTCCGCCTGGCACAGGCGGAGATGAAACAGAAGAGCAAGCGCTACGGCAAGGGCAGCGGACTGTTCGGCGGCGCCGGCATCGTCGGCTTCCTGATGCTGCAGGCACTGGTAGCCACCGTGATCGCAGCGCTGGCGCTGCCGCTGCCGGTATGGGCGGCGGCGCTGATCGTCACGGCGGTGCTGGGTGTGATCGCCGCAGTGATGGCCATAAACGGAAAGAAGCAAGTCGACCAGGCTGCCCCGCCCACACCCGAGCAGACGGTCGAGAACGTGAAGGCCGACGTGGCCGAGATCAAGGAGAGTGCGCACCGATGACACAGCCGCCTCACGACGAGCCGACCGCCGAGAACACCGAGGAGCTGCGCGAGCAGGTCGAACAGACCCGCGAAGGGCTCGGTCAGACGGTGGAGGCGCTCGCAGCCAAGACCGACGTCAAGGCCCGCGCCCAGGAGAAGGCCGCCGAGGTCAAGGATCAGGCCACCGCCAAGGCCGGGCAGCTGAAGGAACAGGCCGCGCTCCAAGCCGGGCAGCTGAAGGACAAGGCGGCCGAGGCCGCGGCTCAGGTGCAGGACAAACTGCCGGAGCCGGTCAAGGACAAGGCCACCCAAGCTGCCGGGCAGGTCCGTGCGAAGGCAGCCGAGGCAGGTCAGCTGTGGCAGGAGAAGGCGCCCGAGCCGGTGCGGGCCAAGACCTCCCAGGCTGCCCAGGCGGCTCGCGGCAACCGTCTGCTGCTGGCCGCCGCTGGTGCGGCCGTCGCCGTCTGGCTGGTGTGCCGGCGCCGGAAGGGATAAGCCCATGAAAGCGTCGAAGATCGCCTACAAGCCGGTCGGTCTCGCCCTGGGCGCTCTCAGCGGCATGGTCGCCAGCGGCCTGTTCAAACAGGCGTGGAAGGTGCTCGGCCACGACGAGGACGCGCCCGATGCCACCGACGAGGACCGCGGCTGGAGCGAGGTTCTGCTCGCCGCTACGCTGCAAGGCGCAATCTTCGCAGGCGTCAAGGCAGCCGTGGGCCGGGCCGGCGCAGCCGCCACCCGCCGCCTGACCGGCACCTGGCCGGGCTGAGCAGCCCACAGGGAGAAGGGGGCCGGTAGAAAAGGACCACGCGCTGGCCCCCTCCCCACTTCACCCCAACGAAAGCCCCCCGCCAGATGTCCGATCAGAACGCGGCCACCACGCTGACAGCCGCAGCAGCCATCGTTATGATCTTGATCGCCAGGGCAGCGGCTCTGCGCCACAGCGGCAGAGGTCGCGCCGCACGCACGGTCCATCCGCCCCGCCGCCACACCACGAATGAAGTGGCTGCCGAAACAGCAGACGACGTCGCTGACGTGCGGGAGGCCGAACAGCACGTCCACCGCTGCTGGCAGCAGTTGCAGGCTCAAACCGACCCACCCGAATGACCCACTCTGCGCGATGCGCGACGCCGTGCTTCGATGGCCCATCGCGCCACCGGCTGTGGCCACGTGAGCAATTGTCAAGAGTTGTGGGTCGAGTGTCCTCGGATCTCCTCGACGGGGCGGGGTAGTTCGGTTCCAGTTGATGCCGACGGAGTGCGTCGGGCAGCGGTCTCCGGCTACGCGTGTTTGACCCCGTTGATCTGCGGTTGCTCGTCGGCCTGGTTGGCGAGCGCCCGCAGTTCGTCGGCGTAGGTGGCCCAGACATCACGGGTGAGGAAGTGACCGACGCCGGGCACAAGGTGCAGGCGTGCGCCGGGGATCGCGGCGGCGACGTCACGCGCGGACGATACTCGCAGAAGCGGGTCGCGCTCGCCGTGCAGTACCAAGGTCGGTGCGGTGATCTGGGCGAGTGGTCCGCCCTGCCATTTCGCGCCGATCTGGCGGCTCTGCGCCTTCGAGTCGCGGAAGCTGGCGACCTGGTGCACCGCCTCCTTGTCTACGAACTCGCGCACATCATGCTCGTCGATGTGTTGGCCGGGCGTGGCCAGGATGCGGGCGATGGCCACGGCCAGGTCCAAGTTGCCCTGAGGAGTCTCAGGGTAGTGAAGCCGGGCGAATCGGGGCAGGCATGCCAGGCGTAGGTAGCGCAGGATGCTCAGGCCTTTCGCGTCGCTGGGGACGGCCGAGGAGGTGGCCAGGCTCAGGACGCGCTGCGGGTGGCGGATCGCGATGCGCTGGGCGATGAGCCCACCCATCGAGTGGCCGAAGAGGTGGGCGCCTTCCCAGCCGAGGGCATCGAGGACGGCGACCGCGTCGTCGGTGAAGTCCTCGACGCTGTAGGCCGGAACTTCGCGTTGCAGCAGGGCCTTGATCGGCGGGCCGACGCGCCGGTTGGGCAGGTGGGTGGATTCGCCTGCGTCGCGCTGGTCGTAGGCCACGACGTGGAAGCCGCGGCCGACCAGTTCGGCCACCAGGCCGTTTGGCCACCAGAACCGTGTGGTTCCTAGTCCCATGACGAGCAGCAGCGGGTCGCCGCCCGCGCCGCCCAGGTCTTCGAAGGCGATCTGGATCTCGCCGTTGTGCGCGAAGCGCGTCATCGCACGCACCCCTCCCATTCGCATACGATGTTCGCGAACACTGTATGCGATAGGTAGGCTTGCGACAATACGGGAGGTTGCAGTGACAGGACAGCAGGGGCCGGTGATCTGGATGCGGCCGGAGCAAGCGCCGGTCGGACGCCCGGCCGAGCGCAGCCGCGCCGAGATCACCGCTGCTGCGGTGGAACTGGCCGACCGCGAGGGCATGGAGGCCGTCTCGATGCGCCGCGTCGCATCTGTCCTGGGCACCGGCGCCGCTTCGCTCTACCGCTACGTGGCCACCCGCGACGACCTGCTCGACCTGATGACCGACAGCACCGCGAGCGAATACAGCCTGACCGCACCCAGCGGCGACTGGCAGGCCGACCTGCTCGCCATCGCCCGCCAAGCTCGGCAGATCATGCGCCGTCACCCATGGTTGCCAACCATGGTCATGGGCCGCCCCACGCTCGGCCCCCACGGGATCGACCTGCTGGAGCACGTGCTCGAGGTGCTCGCCGACCACCCGGCCGGCCCCGCGCGCAAACTCGAGGCATTCGCCCTCCTCAGCGGCCTGACCGCGCTGTTCGTCCAGAACGAGATGGCTGCCGCGGAAACCAGCGACCCCCGCCAATCCGCCTACCTCCACCACATTGCCGCCGCGCGAAGCCACCCCCGCATCACCGCCTTGCTCGCCGCTTTCCCGCCCGACGACCCCCGCGACCGGTTCGATGCCGTACTCGTCCGCGCCCTGACCGGCGTGCTGGGCTGACAGTGCAGCTGACCATGCACCTGGCGGCGTGATCAGGCAGCAGCGGCCACCTCGCGTTCGACCAGGACGCCGTTCTTGAACCTGGCGCCGGAGCGGACCAGCAGGACGAGGTGGGCACCGGTGATCGCGCGCCATCGTTCCTGTGCGGACTCGACGAGCTTGAAGACCATCGCTAGGGCCGCGGCCGGGCTGCCGGCGCCGCGGGTGACCTTGGTGCGGAGCTTGACGGTGGAGAACGTGGACTCGATGGGGTTGGTGGTCCGCAGACACCTCACGATGCCAACGAGTCAACTGGCAGTGGTGAGTTCGGTGGGGAACGCGCTGGTCTCGTGGAACAGCTTGCGGTGCTGGAGGCAGTGGTAGAGCTGGCCGATCATGCGGTTGAAGAGGTTGCGCTGGGCTGCGGCGTGCCAGTCTCCGTGCTCGCGCCGTCGCCGGTAGTGGGCGTGGGCGCCGGCGGAGGCCCGCAGGGAAGCGAAGGCCCACAGATAACCCGCGTGGTTGAGTCTGTCGTTCTTCACCCACCTCCGGGTGATGGACGACTTCTTGCCCGAGGCCCTGGTGACGGGCGAAGAGCCTGCGTATGCCTTGAGGCACCGGACGCCGCCACTCTGCGAAGGGGCCTCCCGGCCGAGTGGATCCAAGGCATCCGCCCGGCACCCACGTGACCGCCACCACCACAAGCACCGAGACCGCGCACACTGTCTAAAGTGAGGCGTCACCCGCCCGGCAGCCACTAGATGTCGCGATCCGACACTCAAACGTTCCGAGGAAGTACCGCTTCCTCGGAACGCCCTTAGCAAGGGATTAGGTGGATCCAGTGCTCGGCTGGGAAGTCGTAGAAGGCCAGCAGTTCCTCGGCGTCGTCGGCGATCTTCACGACGGCCTTGGGCCACTTCGCGCCGTAGGTCTTCGTGAAAGCTTCGATCGCCCTCTCGGCGTGCGCGCGGTCCTCGGCGTTGTAGATTTCCTGTATCGCCTTCGTCGCGCCAGGCTGCGCGGACTTCGGAAAACAGTTCGCGACATTCCGGGCCTTGTGGACCCAGCACCTTTGATGGCGAGCGGTCGGCAAGACCTCAGCCAGGGCCTTCCACAGGCCCATCGCGCCATCGCCAATAACGAGTTCGGGGTCGCGCATGCCGCGGCGGCGGCAGTCGCGCAGCAGGTCGGCCCACGACTCCGTGCTCTCCCGCAGTCCCTCCACGAGCGCGATCAGCTCCTTGGTGCCGTCGAGCCGCACCCCGAGCAGCACCAGCACGCAGCTGTGCGCCTGCCCCAGCCGGATCTTGGGGTGCACGCCGTCGGCCCACACATAGACGAAGTCGCGGTCCGCGAGGTCACGTTCCCGGAACGCGGCATGGCCGTCCTGCCACTGCTTCGTCAGCCGGGTCACCGTCGCCGGCGACAGCCCGGCCGCCGATCCGAGGAACTGCTCCAGTGCGGGCGCGAAGTCCCCGGAGGACAGTCCGTGCAGGTAGAGCAGCGGCAGGACCTCGGATACCTTCGGCGACTTAGGACTCGTAACAAAAGCGGACTTCCCTCTAAGAGGTCGCGCAGATAGGTGCTGTGGGGGCCTCGGCGGCCCCGCACGGCTGGGCGTGGACACCGTCCGCTTCGGCCGGATCGACACCCCACTCCTGGACTCGCGGCCGGGGCTGGACTCCGACGACGCGATCACCGCCGCCGGGGCGATCACTCCTTTCGGCCGCTTCGGCACCGCCGAGGAAGCCGCCGCCTCGGCCCTTTACAACGGAGCGTCCGTCTGCTGGCGTGCCGGGGTCGAGAAGGCGGCGAACGCAGCGTCCAGCAGGTTGCCGAGGTCCTCTTGGCCGTCGCTCGCACTCCATTGCCCGAGGACGATCCACAAGATTTCGAGCGCCGCCGCTACGCGAACGTTGGCGACGACCGACGACCCGTCGGCCGAGGAGGTTGTCTTCTGCAGTCGGGCGACGATCTCTGGTCGCCATTCAGCCTGCTTCTCGCGGAGGCGTGCGCACAGGGCCGGGGTCTGCTCGATGAGACCGAGGATCGTCACGAGTTCCTGGACGTCGCGCACAAGGAACCTCACGGCTGACTCCAGGGCGTTGCGCAGCATGCTCCAGTCGTCCTGGTCGGCCCGCTCGGCATCGAGCGCGTCCGTGATGACGTCACCGACAGGGTCGAAAACGAACAGGACCACGTCTTCCTTGGTGCCGAAGTAGCGCAGGAAGGTGCTCCGCGACACTCCAGCGGCTTCGGAGAGGTCGGCGAAGGTGACCTGGTTGAAGCCGGTGAGGCAGAACCGGTTGAACGCGACGCGGGCCAGCTCTGCTCGCACCGCGTGGCGGCTGATCTCACGGGTACCGACTGGCGCTGCGCTCATGGGGACGAGTGTACTCCGACACACTCGTTTGCTTCTTCGGATACAGGTTTCTAGTCTGATACTCAGTGTCAGGCGCGATGCCGAGCTTCGCGACACTGCCCCCAGGCGGCGGCCCGGTCACGGGCCGTCTCTTACCGCGACATGGAGCCACCTCATGAGCTACGAAGACCTTCCCGCCCTGACCATCGACGTCTCGGACGGGGTCGCGACGGTGACAATCGATCACCCGCCGCTCAATCTGATGGACGGGGTCCTCCTGCCGTCACTCCGGGCATTCGTCGCGCGCGTGCGGGACGACGCCGACATCCGCGTCATCGTCTTCGAGAGCGCTGACCCGGAGTTCTTCGTCGCGCACGGTGACATGGCCTACCTCACCGACCCTGACGCGCTGCCTGCAGCCACTCGCGCTGCGATCGCGGCCGCACCGAACTCGACCATTCCCGAGGGCCTGAACATCCTCCAGGCGATGAGCGAGGAGGTCCGCTCGCTGCCGCAGGTCACCATCGGCAAGCTGGCGGGCTTCGCGCGCGGCGCGGGCAACGAGTTCTTCATGTACCTGGACATGCGATTCGCGGCGATCGGCAAGTCGGGGCAGGGGCAGCCGGAGTCCTTGATGGGGATCCTCCCTGGAGGCGGCGGCACGGTGAACATGACGCGCCTGGCAGGAAGGGCCCGCGCGCTGGAGCTCATCCTCGGCGCCGAGCTCGTGGGCGCGGAGCTCGCGGAACGGTATGGCCTGATCAACCGTGCCCTGCCCGCCGCAGAACTCGATTCCTTCGTCGACACCCTCGCCCGACGGATCGCCGGCCTCCGGCCGGAGGTGATCTCCATCACGAAGGCTGCGGTCGACGCGGTCGCGCCTCCGGTCCCTCATGCGGCGTATGCCGTTGAGAACGAGGGCCTGTTCGCGGCGTTCGGCGATGAGGTCACCGAGCTCGCCCACAAGCTGCTCGCCGCTGGTATCCAGACCCGCGAGGGCGAACGGGACCACGAGCGCATCGCCAACAGCATCTGAGTGCCCAAGCTCTCGCCATCCGTGCGCAGAGGCTCCGTGGGAAGAGTTCCTCAGCCATTGCCGGCAGGCGCGTTGTCGAGTGGTCAGGTCGACCACCCTGGTTCGCCGGGCCTGTCGGGAACACGACCGGCTGAAGCGCCGGAAACGGCGGGCAGGGGAGTGGATGGCGCAAGTAGCCGTAAGCTTGACAACGCTGTTCGGCCGCGCGGATAGGCGCGGTTGGGAAGGGTAGGTAGCCGAGCGGGCACAGGTCCCGTTGATCATGGAGTTGCTGACGCTCCGTGATCACCGAGGAGACCCGTGCCTGCGCTTCCGGCATGGCTGACCGAGCCGCTCTGGGACCAATTCGCGGTCCTGCTGCCCGAGCGGCCGGAATACCACCCGGACCATCCACTTGGCTGCCACCGCCGACGTATCAGCGACCGGATCATCTTCGACAAGATGCTGCAACTGCTGCGCTTCGGCTGTTCTTACGAGGCGATCGCCGACACAACCTGCACGGCCACCACGATCCGCAGCCGCCGCGACGAATGGACACGACTGGGCGTCTTCGCCCGACTCAAGCAGATCGCGCTCGACGCCTACGACCGGATTGTCGGTCTCGTCCTCGACCAGATCGCCGTAGACGGCTCCATAACCAAAGCTCCAGGAGGCGGTGAGGTGGCCGGGCGTTCCCCGGTCGACCGCGGCAAACAGGGCCTGAAACGCTCGGGCATGACGGACGGATACGGCATTCCACTGGGTCGTGTTCTGGCCGGCGCCAACTGCCATGACTCCCCGCTGCTCGCCCCGACCCTGGACCGCCTGAACGACCTGGGTCCGTTGCCCGACGAGGTCACCGTCCACCTGGACGCCGGCTACGACTCGAACAAGACCCGCACGATGCTCGACGACCGCGGCCTGCGCGGCCGCATCGCGCACAAAGGCGAGTGTCGGCGTACTCTCCCTTCGGGCCGGGCCGGTACGTTTGAACGTCCCCAGTTGTCAGGCCACGTCGGTCTCTCGCTCGATGGCCTGTAGGCGGTTCTTGAGCCGGTAGCTCGGGCCATTGATGGCGATCACTTCGCAGTGGTGGAGGAGGCGGTCGAGGATCGCGGTGGCGAGGACCTCGTCACCGAAGACCTGTCCCCACTCGCTGAAGGTCTTGTTTGAGGTCAGGATGATGGAGCCCTTCTCGTAACGCTTGGAGATGACCTGGAAGACCAGGTTCGCCTCGGCTCGTTCGAGGGGCTGGTAGCCCACCTCATCGACCACAAGGACGCTCGGCCGCAGGTAGGTGCCGAGTTTGTTGACCAGCCGTCCGGCCGACTCGGCGGCCTTCAGGTTGCGGACCATGTCGTCGAGGCTGGTGAAGTAGATCGAGTAGCCGGCCCGGCAGGCCGCGACAGCGAGAGCTGTCCGCGTACATGTTGATGTGCAGAGGTAGGTACGAGCTCACGTACACACTCGATCGGGTTGATCTTGGGCGTGTCGTACGCGTGTCGTGAGTAGGGCCTTCGGGTGCGGGACAGCCATCGCGCGAGGTGAGAGGAGGCGAAGGGTGTCCCGTCTCGATGATCCTGCACTCGGAGCGTTGGATGGATCTGCGCCGGTTTCGCGCCCTGCATGAAGCAGGGATGAGCATCTCCGCCATCGCCCGGGAGACCGGGCTGAACTGGCGGACTGTCAAGAAGTATGTCGAGGCGCCACCGCCGGTGGTGCCGCCGAAAGGGCCGCCCCGCAAGGGCTGCAATCCGCAGGTGATCGAGCCGTTCAAACCGGTCATCGACGCCTGGCTGCGGGCCGACATCACGCTGAAGGGCACGGTGATCCACGAACGGCTCGTCGCCCAGTATGGGTTCACCGGCAACTACCAGCGAGTGAAGATCTATCTGCAGCAGGCTCGGCCGCAGGTGATGGCCGAGCTGGGCATCGGCCCGGACGAACTCGATGGCCTGCACCGCCGGTTCGAGGTGATCCCCGGCGCCCAGGCCCAGGTCGACTGGGGCGACGAGGGCGGCGTCCTCACGCACGTCGGGATCAAGAAGGTGTACTCCTTCCACATGGTCCTGTCCTACTCACGGGACCCGTTTTGCTGCTTCACCACGTCGATGGACCTGGCGACGTTCTGGGACTGCCACCGTCGGGCATTTGCCCACTTCGGAGGGGTCCCCAAGGTGATCGTCTACGACCGGACCAAGACCGTCGTGCGCCGACACGTCGCCCCAGGCGAAGCGGTCCCGCTGCATCCGGAAGCCGTCGCGTTCGCCGGGCACTACAACTTCGACATCGATGTGCTGGCCGCCTATCGGCCCACCGGAAAGGGCCGGGTCGAGCGGCAGGTGACCATCGTCCGTGATCACGTGCTGGCGGGCCGGTCGTTCGACTCGGTGGTGCAGATGGATGCCGCCTTCGTCGACTGGGTGCCGCTGCGGCGGGCCCGAACCCATCGCACGCACCATGAAGTGATCGGTCTGCGGGCCGAACGCGACCATGCCGCCCTGCGACCGCTTCCGTCCCGGCCTTACCTGGTCACCGACCGACACCTGCGGCACGTCGGCAAGGACTGCCTGGTCGCGTTCGAGGCCAGCCTCTACTCGGTGCCCGCCCGTCGCGTCCGCCCCCGACAGCTGGTCGAGGTCCGTGCCGGCGGCGACAGCATCTCCCTGCACCTGCTGGCCCCGGACCTGACAGGGGCGACCCTGCTGGCCGTTCATCCCCGGTCGCACACCCGCGGCGCCTGGGTCGTCGACGACGCCCACTGGAACGGCCTGCCCGACGGATCCGGCCGCCGCACCACCACACACGTCACCGAACCGGCTCGCCGGTCCGGGACGGCGACCGCGTCGGACAGCCCACTCCAAGAACTGATCAAACAGTCACCAGCTGCCCAAGTTCCTGTCGGCAAACGTCCGTTGTCGTTCTACGACGACATCGCCGGCACCGGTCCCAAGCCCCGTCCCCGCATCGTTTCGGACTCGAAGGACACCGCGTGAGCGAACTGGTCACCGCCCGACTGCGATCCACCGCCGCCAAGCTCGGCCTGCCCCACACGGCGGCCAGTCTCGACCACCTGATCCAGCGCGCGGACGCCGGCAAGATGGGCTACCTCGACTTCCTCGACCTGGCCCTGTCCGAAGAACTGGCCGTCCGGGACGACCGCCGCTTCCACACCGGCCTGCGGCTGTCCCGGCTGCCGCACCACAAGACGCTTGAGGACTACGACTTCTCGTTCCAGCCGGAACTCGACCCCCGCAAGATCCGCGACCTGGCCACCTTGGCCTTCGTCGAAACCAGGACCAACGTCGCCCTGCTGGGACCGCCCGGGGTCGGAAAGACCCACATCGCGGTGGGGCTGGCCGTCGCGGCTTGCCGGGCCGGGTTCACCATCTACTTCACCAGCCTCGACGACATGGTCCGGCAGCTCAAAGAGGCCGACCGGATCGGCCGGCTGCCCGCCAGGATGCGGCAGTATCAGCGGCCCGACGTTCTCGTGGTCGACGAGGTGGGCTATCTCCCACTCGACCGGGACGAGGCCAACCTCGTCTTCCAGCTGATCTCGAAGCGATACGAGAAGGGCTCGATCATCCTCACCTCGAACAAGACCTTCGGAGAGTGGGGACAGGTGTTCGGAGACGAGGTCCTCGCCACCGCCATCCTCGACCGTCTCCTGCACCACTGCGAGGTCGTCTCCATCAACGGCAACAGCTACCGGCTGAAGAACAAGCTGTTCGCCATCGACGGCGGCGACGCAGCGACCGCCTGAACCTGCCGCTTCACCCCACACGGCCGGGGCGAGGGCTGACGCCCTCGCCCCGGCCACAACTTCGTACGTCACTCTGCACGTGAGGGTGTACTTCGCTCTGCACATGAGCTCGTACACCGACAAGAGCGACGGCGATATGCGTCTTGCCCACTCCGGGCGGCCCCAGCAGCGCTGCGTTCGCTTTGCCGTCGACGAAGGAGAGGCTGGCGAGATCTTTGACCTTGCGCGGGTCGAGCTCGGGCTGGAAGGAGAAGTCGTACTCGTCCAGCGTCTTGTGGTGCGGCAGCTTCGACAGCCGCAGGCCCTGGCGGAAGCGTCGGTCGTCGCGGACGGCCAGTTCCTCGGACAGGACCAGGTCGAGGAAGTCGAGGTAGCCCATCTTCGCCTCGTCGGCCCGGCGGGTGTACTCGTTGATGGTCTCTGCCAGGTGGGGCAGGCCGAGCTTGCCGGCCGTGGTGCGGATGCGGTTGCCGGTCAGCTCGCTCAAGACGACTCCTTCGTCGGGAAGTTGGTGGTGAAGGGCCGGGTGCCGGTCAGTTCGTCGTAGACCGATAGCGGTCGCCTCTCTACCTCGATCTGGGTTGCGGCGGACCGGCTCAGCAGGGCCTGCAACGGCCCGATGCGACCGGACGCGGAGGACTCGCTCCGCGGTGGTGGCGGCTCGTCGCCCGTCGTGGTGCGGCGGTTCCTGCCGGTCGGCAGGCCGTCCCAGTGCTCGTCCTGCCTGACAACCACGCCACGGCCGACCGCCCGCGGATGGCTGGACAGCAGGGTCTCGCCGCCGGCATCGGGGACGGTCGTGTGCACCATGACCTGGGACTTCGTCGCTCTGATCTCCACCAGCTGACGCGGGCGAACCTTGCGGGCGGGCACCGAGTAGAGGTTTCCGCCGAACGCGACCAGGCAGTCCTTGCCGACCGGCCGCAGATGCCGCTCGGCCACCAGATAGGGCGAGGGTGGCAACGGCTTGAGGGCGGCGTGATCCCGGGCGGCCCGGTGTCCGATGACCTCGTGGTGGGTGGCGTGGGTGCGGGCGCGTCGCTGCGGCACCCACGCCATGAAGGCGGCATCCAGCTCCTCGAGCGAGGAGAA
Organism: Streptomyces broussonetiae; assembly: GCF_009796285.1. Classification (NCBI taxonomy): domain Bacteria; kingdom Bacillati; phylum Actinomycetota; class Actinomycetes; order Kitasatosporales; family Streptomycetaceae; genus Streptomyces; species Streptomyces broussonetiae. The sequence goes on from NZ_CP047020.1 coordinate 321,427, forward strand.
CGCCCGCCCGGCCAGCACGTGATCACGCACGATCAACACCTGGCGTTCGACCCGGCCCTTCCCGGTGGGCCGGTAGGCGGCCAGCACGTCGATGTCGAAGTCGTAGTGGCCGGCGAAGCCGACCGCTTCCGGATGCAGCGGCACCGCCTCGCCCGGGGCGACGTGCCGGCGCACGACGGTCTTGGTCCGGTCGTAGACGATCGACATCGGCACCCCGCCGAAGTGCGCAAATGCCCGCCGGTGGCAGTCGAAGAAGGTCTGCAGGTCCTGGCTCGTGGTGAAGCAGCAGAACGGGTCGCGCGAGTACGACAAAACCATATGGAACGAGTAGACCTTCGGGATGCCCAGGTGGGCGAGGATCTTGCCTTCATCGCCCCAGTCGACCTGAGCCTGGGCCCCGGGGACCACCTCGAAGCGGCGATGCATACCCGCCAACTCCCGCGGTTCGATGCCCAGTTCACCCGCGATCCGCGGCCGGGCCTCCTGCAGATAGAGCTTGATCCGCTGATAGTTGATCGTCGAGCCGTACTCCTTCACCAGACGCTCGTGCACCACGGCGCCCTTGATGAGGATCTCTGCCCGCAGCATCGCGTCGATCAACCCAGCTGAATGAGGCCGAGGCCGTCCTGGTCGCACTGCCCGTGAGCATCCGGGCAGAGCTTCCGGCGACCAGCCGTGTGCTTCCGCAGTTGGAGGCGCTGGAGACCATCGCCCGGCAACAGCCCGAGGTGGCTTCTGCGACGCTGATACACATCGACCGGCTGGTCGACGCCCTTCACGACATCCGTCGGCTGACGCGGCGGATCAAAGACCTCGACAAGAAGGTTCCCGCTCTGCTGGCCACGTTGGGGTGCACGCTGGCCGAGATCTGCGGCATCGGCGCGGTCACCGCAATGGAGTTGTTGGTCGAGGTCGGAGACCCGTGCCGGTTCCGCACCGAGGGCCAATTCGCCCGCTGGTGCGGTGCCGCCCCGCTGGCGGTCTCGTCCGGCGAGGGCCACGGCCGAGCCCGCCGCCACCGGCTCGACGTCGGTGGCAACCGCAAGGTCAACTCTGTGCTGCACATCGTGCACGTCACCCAGGTCCGCTGCCACGAGCCCGCTCGCGCCTTCATGTCCAGAAAGATCGGCGAGAACATGCCCAAACGGTCCGCGCGCCGAGCTCACAAACGTCAACTCGCCAACGTGATCATCCGACACATGTGGAGAGACGCTGAGCATCGCCCCGCCCAACCGCCCGCATACAGCGCAGCTTGACAAGAGAGCTTCGAGTCGACGTTCTCCACCGTCCGGCTGCGGACCAAGGTCACCCGCGGGGCTGGCTCCCGCACCGCCGCCCTGGCCATGGTCTTCAAGCTCATCGAGTCCGCCCAGCAGCGATGGCGGGCGGTGAACGCACCCCATCTCGTCGCTCTCGTCCGTGCAGGAGCCCGCTTCGAACGCGGCCAACTGGTCGAGCGTCCCCAGGCGGTCGCAGCGTGACCGCCCCGGGCCCGTCCTTTCGGTGGCCGTCAGTGCACGTTGAGGCGGCTGCTCCAGGCACGGCTCCAGCCGCTACGCCAGATGGCCAGTCCTGCATAGGTGAAGGTGCAACCGATACCGACGCCCCAGTCGTCACCTTCGTACCGGACGATGGGGTCAGCCAAGGCGGAGCAGAGGCCGCCGAGAGGGATCACGGTGAAGGCGTCGCTGTCGGTGTCAGGATGGTGCTGTACCTCGATCCAGCCGGCGCGGACAAAGGGGACCAGCGGGGCGAGTTGCCGGTCGACCCAATCGAGGCGCTCGGTGCCACTCAGATCGCTCGGCGGGTCCTCCCAGATACCGAACGGACCGGTCAGCATGCCACTGGCCTCAGCAGCACAGACCAGGACTTCACGCTGGGCGGTGCTCAGCTCGTCCCAGGTGGGAAGACCACTGACGTCCGCCGTCGGGTACGCATCATTGCCCCACCGCTCACGCACGACGTCCGGTGCGGCGAGATAGAAACGGCACGGTGAATCGGGCTTCCAGACCCAGTTGACCGGGTCCGCGAGAACGGCACACAGCTGCTCCCCAGTCACGGCGGGGGCGGAAGGGGCGGGAACACAGCCCTCAGTCTCCCGGACGCTGACGAGGCCACGCTCGGTGAGTCCCAGGACTACAGCGCCGAGTCGCGGAACCAGTTCCCGTTGCTCGGTCTCGGAGTAGCTGCGCGGAGGCGGGGCATCCTCAGCGCCTGCCCAGCGCAAAGCCATACCGATGGCCTGAATTGTCCCGGCCAACGGATTCTGTGCCATGGCCCAACGCATCAGGGTCTGCTCGGTGATGGTCAGAGAGTCCCAGGAACACATGACACGAATGATCCCACCCCCTCTTCCCTGATCCACAACTCTTGACAATGACTCCCGCCTCCGTCGGGGCCGGGGCGGTCGCGGTGGCCCCTCAACCACGAGAAGCACGAAGGGAGATGGACGTCATGAGCCTGCCCTACTACGAGGTGGACGTCCCGATCAGCAGCACCACCCAGCCCGGCCTGACCGGCTGTGACTGTGCGCGCCAATTGGCCACTGTGCATTTCGGTTGGCCGCTGGCGCGCACAGTCCGATGAGGGTCTTGTGCCCGCGCGCCTGCCGGTCTAGGACAGGGCGACCACAGGCGAGCGCGGTCCGCCTATTTGCTGATCTTGGTGACCTGGCCGGCGCCGACGGTGCGGCCTCCTTCGCGGATGGTGAAGCGCAGGCCCTCCTCCATCGCGACGGGCTGGATGAGTGACACCGACATCTCGGCGTTGTCACCCGGCATGACCATCTCCGTGCCCTCCTTGAGGGTCACGACTCCGGTGACGTCGGTGGTGCGGAAGTAGAACTGCGGGCGGTAGTTGTTGAAGAAGGGCGTGTGCCGTCCGCCCTCGTCCTTGGACAGGATGTACGCGGTAGCCTCGAACTCGGTGTGCGGGGTGACCGAGCCGGGCTTGATGATGCACTGGCCGCGCTCGACGTCCTCACGCTTGATGCCGCGCAGCAGCAGACCGACGTTCTCGCCGGCCTGACCCTCGTCCAGCAGCTTGCGGAACATCTCGATGCCGGTGACGGTGGTGGACGTCTTTTCCGGCTTGATGCCGATGATGTCGACGTTCTCGTTGACCTTGAGGACACCGCGCTCGATGCGGCCGGTGACGACCGTGCCGCGGCCGGTGATGGTGAAGACGTCCTCGATGGGCATCAGGAACGGCTTGTCGACGTCGCGCTCGGGCTGCGGAATGTTCTCGTCGACCGCGTCCATCAGGTCCTCGACGGACTTGACCCACGTCGGGTCGCCCTCCAGCGCCTTCAGGGCGGAGATCTTGACGACCGGTGCGTCGTCGCCCGGGAATTCGTACTCGTTGAGGAGTTCGCGCACCTCCAGCTCGACGAGTTCCAGGATCTCCTCGTCGTCCACCATGTCGGCCTTGTTCAGCGCGACCACGACGTACGGCACCCCCGACTGGCGGGCGAGCAGGACGTGCTCCTTCGTCTGCGGCATCGGGCCGTCGGTCGCCGCGACGACCAGGATCGCGCCGTCCATCTGCGCCGCCCCGGTGATCATGTTCTTGATGTAGTCCGCGTGGCCCGGGCAGTCGACGTGGGCGTAGTGGCGCGCATCGGTCTGGTACTCCACATGTGCGATCGAGATGGTGATGCCGCGCTGGCGCTCCTCAGGAGCCTTGTCGATGTCCTCGAACGGCGTGTACGGGTTCAGGTCCGGGAACCTGTCGTGCAGCACTTTCGTGATCGCCGCCGTCAGCGTCGTCTTGCCGTGGTCGACGTGACCGATCGTGCCGATGTTCACGTGCGGCTTGGTCCGCTCGAACTTCGCCTTCGCCATGTGTCGTCTCCTCACGCCTGGGCGGCGGTACGCCGCTGCGTACTCGCCTGGCTCTTTTGTCCGATGGGCTGGCGCACGAGTGCGGTACCGCTCAGCGCCGAACCACTCCATAGCCCACGACTGCTGGTAACCACACCCGCACACTTGGTGATCATAAGGCTGCTCGCTGCGGGCGTACGCCGATGCCCCGACACCCACCCTGCAAGGTGATGTGGAAGGGGATCACCGAAGCCGCGATGTCCTGACCGGGCGCGCGAACGGCCAACCGAAGTGCACAGTGGCCAACTGGCGCGCTCAGTCACACCGGCTGTGACTGAGCAGTCTGGTTGGCCATTTGAGCGTGCGGGCGGACAGCGTGGCTGCCGTTACGATCGGGCTCCGCACCTGATGCAGGTGCGGAACCCCGGTCACTCAGCGGAACGGGCCGTGGGCGGCGAAGGCGTGTGCGGCGAAGCGTTTGCCCATCCGGCGGTAAGCGGAGGCGGTGGGGTGCAGGCCGTCGGCAAGGTCATCCACCTCGTGCGGGCCGAGCAGTTCGCGTCCGTCGAGATAGTGCAGGTGGGGATCGCGTGCTCGCCGGGCCGCCACGATTCGGGCCAGTTCGTCACGGACCACCGTCAGCGACAACGCCCCACGGGCCACATCGGCCGGGTCGCCCAGGGCTGTGATCTTCCCGTCAGGGCCCGTCGCGGTCGGGCCGGGGGTCGTGTCGAGTGCCGGACAGCTCACCGGGGACATCAGCAGCAGCGGGGTGTCCGGGTGGCCGTCCCGGATCGTGTCCAGGAATCCGTGCACCGCCGGGCCGAACGTCCGCAGCCGGAAGGCGGCCAGGCCCACGATGTTGACGCCCACCTTGAGGCTGATCAGGTCGGCGGGCATGTCGCGGATCGTCCGGGCGACATAGGGGTCCAGCATGGCGTTGCCAGCCTGGCTGAGGTTGATCACCTCCACTCCCCCGAGCGAAGCCGCCACCACCGGCCAGGTACCGGTCGGGCCGTCGGCTTCGAGGCAGTGGCTGATGGAACTGCCGTGGTGCACCCAGCGGCGCCGACCGTCCGGCAACGGTGCCAGCACCTCGCCGTCAGCACGCAGTGCCACCAGTTCCGTGGGGGTCTGCTGGGGCAGCCACAGCTCGACGTTCTTCATGCCCATCGGCAGCCCGGCGAACCGCACGGTCCCCGGCTTCCCCGGGACCAGTCGCTGCGCGGTCCCGGGGCCCGCCATCCGCACCACATTGCCCATCGGTGCTTGCCGACGCCCGGCAGGGGCACCGTCCACCAACAGTTCCAGCATCCCGGTCGGGCGAGGTCGGGGGTCGGTGTCGAGCTGTCCTGTGGACGTGAGTACCTCGAACTCAAGCTCACGCGCATCGGTACGGAACACCAGCCGTACCCCTGAAGGCATCACCGTCACCCCGTAGACCGACGGGTCCTGGTACTGCTCCTTGGTCCACGCGGGCAACCGGCGAGGCATCACCCCCGCCTGCGTCCGCTCCAAGTCCAGCGCACCCCGTAGCTCCACCGGCCCGCCCACCAGCGGGAATGCCCGCATCGCCACCGTCTCGACTCCCCAACGTTCTCAGGTCCGGATGCGAGTACGCACCCGCGAGTTCTCTACCGCCACCCTGGCACACAAACCGACACGCTCAACCCGCTCGCCGGGATCGATGGCCAATAACGCGGGCACCACGGGATTTTCGGCTCGGGCGGCGAGCCGCAAGGCGGCCACCTCGCGGGCGTATCGCTCGTCGGCATCAGGACCGTCGACGATCTGCTTCACCACTGCCGTTACCTTTGGCAACTCGACGCGCCACACACGCGAACGAGGGCTGCTGCCCAGTTTGCGAGAGCGCCTGGGCGATCCCAGCTCGGCCCGTAACTCGTCCCCGAACGGCAGTCGCAACCACATGCGCTCACCCTTCCACGCGACCAAACGAGCCTGCGGCTACTGCGCACAATTGACCGTCCTGCTTCACGTCGCCGAGGACCACCACCCCGCAGCGATAGCGGGAAACCCCCGGGACTGCTTCCGGGGTGCTGCCAGTTCTCATCGACATTCCGGGACAGATCGGTCACGAAGCGGTGCCAGCCCACATCAACAATCGCTCTCCGTTCCCACCTACGAAGCCATTCGGCGCCACCTGGGAGGGATCTGCGACCTGAGGCAGACCGACTGCGTCCGTGTCCGTCTTCGCCGCAGTCGTCGCCATCATGATGACTGCCTCCCCATCGCTGCACGTTGCCGGCCTGCCTCGGGCCGACGACCGCGTCGCCTTCCCCGACATCCACTAGCCATGCACACCACGGATAAGAAAGGTGCCGCCTGACCGATGGCCGGCCAGCGCGACGCTCTCTTTGCCACCACGCCACCGGCGGACAGGCATGAGAGGACTGGGCGGGGGCAGACGCGCCAACCGGAACGAATTGTTCCGCATCGTCGTGCGGCCCGCGCCGCACGTCGATCGCACGAGGGGGCTGAGTAAGGAGGAGATGAGCATGACGGTGACGCGACGAATCGCGAACGCAGGCGTGTGTGCCGCGATCGCCGGAGGTGTTGTCCTGGCCGCCGGCAGCTCGGCGATGGCGGCCACTCCCGCGGCGGCACAGCATTACCCGGTTCTGACCAGCACCACGGCCGCCGTCGAACGCCACGACACGCCCCGGCAGCCCGCGGATCCCTGGATCGCCGGCCAACTGGCAGCCTTCTACCCTTCGGCCGCCCACCGGCTGGCCGCGTTCGACCCCTGGGTCAAGGATCAGCTGGCCCTCTCGCATCCCGGCAAGTGAGCGCGAGGGGCGGCGCGACTTTCCCTTCCCCTCAAGGAGCCAACCTCTCCCCGTGTCGCCTGCCAGGAACGAAGCCTCGCCAGGCCGCCACGCGTCAGCCCTGCTGATGGCAACTCGGCGTGCCCGCGTCGACTCAGTGACAGGCCCGGGACCCGGAGGCCATCTCGACGCCGGCGAGGTGGGGCAGGCCTGCGATGGGCAGCTCGGCCCGCAGGTACTGGCGCCGGCCCCGGATGGTGAAACCCGCGGCCCGAAGAGCTTCCCCGGTGGCCCGGCGGCGGTCCGGCAGGCCGACCAGACCCCGGGACACAGCGCACGCCAGCGTAAAGGCGTGCAGAGGCCGACTATCCCAGCACTCAGGCGCCCGGGCGATCAGAGCCTGGGCCGTGGAAAAGTCCTCACGGCAGTGCAGCCACAACAGCAACGCCGAGCCGTCACCCGGCTGCCCGACGCAGGAGACGACACCGGCGAATACGGCCCCCGAAGCCCCAAAGCATGCCCCGCATGCCGCACCACCCAGCAGACGTAAGACCGCGCCCCATACCAACAACCACTCAACCTGATCACCGGTCACCGCAAATGACACGACCTGATCACCCAGCCCGCCATCTGACAAAGCCGCTGACCAGACCCCACACAGCGAGGCCCACACCCCCACCCGTGCCCCGCCGAAACGCCCACGCCCCCCGACCACACCAGCACGCCAACTGATCAACGCAGGCCAGCCCACCAGCCACTGATCAGAAAAGCCGCCACCGGACATGTGGGTGACGAAAGACAGGCACAGGTCGGGACGACGGGCCACCATCTGCTGGTCGCGGACCGCGGTGGCCTGGTCGTAGTGGCGGGCTGTGTCGGCGGCCACCGGGGCTGACACCAGGCGTGCCTCGTCCGGCAGCTGAAGGCGTGCGACCCATTCGCTCACGAAACGGTCGACCACACTCTCGCAGCCGTGTTTCAGGACACCTGCGGCGTTAGGGTTCATTCACTGCCCTTCATTCGGCGGAAGTAACTCATATTTGTGTGCTTGCAGGGTCGAAGTAAGGGCATCCGGTGGCCAGGAGGTTGATAACGATGGTTCCCCTGCTTCTGGTCCTTCTGCTGGCTCTGATCCTGTTCGGTGCGGGTTTCGCGCTGAAGGCACTGTGGTGGATCGCGGTGGTTGTGCTCATTGTGTGGCTGCTGGGCTTCGTCGTCCGCTCCGCGGACAGCGGTGGCCGAAGGGGCCGTTGGTACCGCTGGTAGACGAGGGCGCCTGAGCCCGAGGAGCATGCCGCGCGCAAAGAAGTGGGGTCTGGCCGGACGCGGCCAGACCCCCACATGCGTGAGGACAGGCAACTCAGGTGGCCGGAAGAGATCGGGCCTATCGGACGTACACCGCAGGGTACGTGAACAAAGCAGCGGCCCCGCAGAACCAGCAGTGGAACCCTCCCTGCCTCCTATGCTGCAGGGCCGCTGCGCCCGCTACGAGTCGTTCGATCACCGGACAGCAGCGCTGGATCGACCGTCGAAGACTGGAATCAGTTGGTGAGTGCCTGTTGAAGGGTTTCGTGGCAGTCGATGACAGTGTCGATGCCGACGAGCTGCAGGATGCGCTGCACGGACGGGCCGGGTGCGGCCAGGCGGAGCCAGCCGCCGGCCTCAGTGAGGGCGCAGTGGGCGATGATGAGGACGTTGATGCCGCTGGAGTCCAGGAAGGTCACCCGCGCCAGGTCCACCACGACGCGGGGCTGGGCCGCGTCGGAGACGTCCAGGGCCTGGTGGAGCGTGTCACCGGTCTGGTGGTCGATTTCCCCGGCCACGGTCAGTACATGGATGCCGTCGGTGACGGTGGCCAGGATGGACAGCTCGCCCGGCTGCACCGCCTGTTCGGTGTCCGTCACTTCTTCCTCAGCCATGTCGGTGATCCTGGCACAGCCAGGTCTTCGCGGGAATCGCTGCCCCGAATATGCCGGGTGATGCCGTGGCGAGACGGAGCCCACACTGAGGCAGTAGGCGTTACCTGTCTTGACGGGGGTATACGCGCGTGGTGTGAACGGGAAGTGAAGGCGGCTGCGATGGAATCAGTGCCCGTGGACGAGGGCGGCGTCACGCAGGGCGAGCAGGCCATTCAGACCACGGTGGCCTTGGACGGTGACAGCACTGTCATTGCCCGGTCCCGTCATCTGGCTGCTGAGTTCCTCGCTCGCGTGCAGGCTGACCACGGGCTGCCGGTCTCTCAGCGTGCTATGGATCTGACCCAGCTGGTGGTCAGCGAACTGGTCACCAACGCCCACAAGTACGCTCCGGGGCCGGTGCTGCTGGATTTTCGGATCGCCGGTGACATGGTCGAGGTCGTGGTGTGGGACTCCGACCCGGTGCTGCCGATCGCCAAGGCTGCGGACGTCGGCCGTGTGGGGCAGCACGGCCTGGAGATCGTCATGGCCGTCTGCCAGGGCTTCGAATTGCAGCGGGAACCGGTCGGCAAGCGCATCACCGCCCGCATCGCCCTGCTGGATGACCCAGGCGGGGCGGTCACCGGACGCCGCCCCTTGTAGGCAGAGCCGGCCAAGGGCCACGGGACCTTCACATAAGCGGGCTGGTAGCCGGATGCGGGTGCGGGCACCCGTCTGCGGCCGTCTTTCGTGAGGGGCCCGATACCGTGGTCATCGTTGCCTGCCTGCTGCTGCCCATGGTGGCGTTGGTGCTGTACGGGATGGACCGTGTCGAGGACTGCCTGACACGCGCCTCGCAGCCACCCCGTCACGCCCGCCGCCGGCACCTGCGCCTGATCCAGGGGGGCAGGCAAGTGCCGCTTATGCGTCCGCAGGCCGATCCGGAACGGTCCGACGCCGCCTGAGGGACGCCGGCAGGGGCGATTGCCGTGTGAGTGGGGCCGGGCAGCAACCTCGTGACGGCGCTGACGAGCACGCGCGGCTCCGCGAGAAGCAGACTGAATGGCGACCGGAGATCGTCGCCCGGCTGCGGGAGACGGCCTCCTCGGCCGACGGATCACCGGTCATCGCCAACGTGCGCGCAGCAGCAGCACTCGAATGCCTGTGGATCGTCCTCGGGCAGTGGAGTGACGAGCGGCGGCCAAGAAGACCTTGGCAACCTGCTGGACGCTGCGTTCGCCGCCTTCTCGCCCCCGGCACGCCGGCAGACGGCCGCTCCGCTGTAAAGGGCCGAGGCGGCGGCTTCTCGGCGGTGCCGAAGCGGCCGAAAGGAGTGATCGACCCGGCGGCGGTGATCGCGTCGTCGGAGTCCAGCCCCGGCCGCGAGTGCAAGAGTAGGGTGTCGATCTGGCCGAAGCGGATGGTGTCCACGCCCAGCCGTGCGAGGCCCCACAGCACCTATCTGCGCAACCTCTAACGGTCGAAGTCACCCAGACTGGGGCTACCGTCCGCGGACGGCGGCGCCCCGGGAGACGAAACTCCGCGCGCGCTGAGGGAGACTGGCGGCCTCCAGCGCACTGTATCTCCCGCTCGCCACGAGCTGGAACTTGACCCCCTCCCGACCCTCGGGGTGCTCGTAGCCGTCGGGGAGGAACCGCCGGTAGTGCTCGCTGGCGCGTTGGAAGAACTGCGGGCGCTCGGAGCGGGAGAGACATCCCTCGAGATTGAGAAGGAAGAGGTAGTGACGGATCATACGAGTGAAGAGGAAGGGAGCCACAACCTCCAGGGCGCCGCGCGCCTCGAGCAAGTCGAAGCTGTCTTCGTACCGGCTGAAGACGTCGAAGTGGGTGCCGCCCGGTGAGCCTGCGGGGTGCTGAGTGTGCCGGCGGCGGATCTGGACGCAGTTCCACTTCAGGACGGCGACCCGGTCGGCGGCGAGCATGGCACGGTGCACGACTGTGACCTCCTCGTGGAAACCGTCGGGGAACGCGAGTTCCTGCCGGATCCACAAGTCGCGGCGGACCAAACGGTCCCAGGAGTAGGCGGGAGCACCGAACAACTCGGGCTGGTCCATCGAGGCGAAGGGCTCACGTCCCTGCCGGGCAAGCAGGCCGGCGGCGGCACCGGGCCATGAGCGGCCGCGATGGAGGCGAGTGTGCCCGAAGAGAAGAACATCCGGCTCGTCTGCCGATTGCAGCCGATCGACCATCGCCTGAAGCGTTTCACCCCCGATGATGTGATCGCTGTCCAGGAACAGCAGGTAGTCACCGGCGGCGCGCTCCGCCCCCGCGTTGCGTATCCGGCCGATGCCGGCGACGCCTGTCAGCCGCACGACCGAGACCCGCCCATCCCGCCGAGCATAGTCATCCACCAAGCCCGCAGGGCATTCAGCAGACTGGTCCAGGACCGCGACAACCTCCACATCCCGGAAGGACTGGTTCAGTATCGAATTGAGGCAGACCCCCAGCTGTCCCTGAAGGTCGTGCGCGGCGACTATGACACTGATCATCGGCGTGGACTCCACTCGAAACGCTGCGAGATGAACAGGGGGCGGGCCCGCCACGGGGGGTAAACGGGCCCGCCCCTGTCTTGATGCCGCCCGCGTACCTTCCCCCCCCGGAGAGCAGGCGGCGTGATCCCGACCGGGGTCACTGTGTTCAGCGCGTCCCAGGTCCTGCGTGTCACAGGGGGCGGCCCATCGTTACAAGATCACCAAGTTTGTGCTCGATCCCCTGCTGCTGACGAACGCGACTTCCGGCAGAGCCAGGAGCAGCCCCCGCAGTCCGCCTGAAACAAAATCACCTGACTCTACGAAAATCGGGGCAGCTCATGCGCCGGTAGAACCGGACCGCCTGATCCACAAGGGCCCGCTGTGGCTCGCTGAGAGCGGTCGCCGCGGTGAGCTGTTGGTACAGGCGCACGTTCGCCTGGAGGTGACGCTGATACGCAGTCCCGAAGGCAGCTGCGTCCTGGGCAACACGTACAGCAGGGCTGTTCAGCACGGTCGCGGCGTCCCAAGCCTCGCGGCTGGTGGGGCCGTTGGGTCTGCTGCACGATCGGGCGACATCCTGACCTGCCCCACAGTTTGGGTTCCAGCTGCGGTGGCTAACTGGCGGCGCAACGCGCGGGCGTAGTGAGTACGGCATCGCTGCCAGCTTGCGCCGGGCAGGGTGGCGCCGATCGCGTTGACCAGGCCCATGTGCGCATCCGAGATGACCAGTTGGACGCCGGACAGGCCGCGGGCGATCAGTGAGCGCAGGAAGGCCAGCCAGCCGGCGCCGTCCTCGGCGGTGGCCACGTCCAAGCCGAGGATCTCGCGGTGCCCGTCGGCGTTGACGCCGACCGCGATCAACGCATGCACGTTGATGATGCGGCCGCCCTCGCGGACCTTCTGCGTGAGCGCATCCACCCAGACGAAGGCGTAGGGGCCGGCATCCAGGGGCCGGTTGCGGAACGCGGCGACTTGTTCGTCCAGGTGTTTAGCCATCGCGCTGACCTGGGACTTCGACAGCTGGGTCACCCCGAGGGACTCGGCGAGCTTCTCGACCCGGCGCGTGCTCACGCCCAGCAGGTAGGCGGTGGCGACCACCGAGATGAGGGCTTGCTCGGCTCGCCGGCGTCGCTCCAGCAGCCAGTGCGGGAAGTAACTGCCGGACCTGAGCTTGGGGATGGCGAGTTCGACGGTGCCTGCCCGGGTGTCCCACTCGCGCGGGCGATATCCGTTGCGGTGGTTGACTCGCTCGTCGCTGACCTGCCCGTATTCGGCATTGCAGAGGGCATCGGCCTCTGCGGACATGAGCGCGTCGGCGAACGTCTTGACCATCGCGCGCAGCAGATCGGGACTCGCCGCGCCGAGGTTGTCTTCGGCGAGGGCGTGCAGGGGCACACTGTCGGGTGCGGTCATCGTGCTGATCTCCTTCGTGACTCGACATCTCGAAGATCAGCCGGTGGCCGTTCTTGTATCCGGGCACTCACTCCGACGCCGGGGCAAACGCCCGGATCAGGTGGGAGCCCGTACACCACTTCTCTCAATGTCATGCTCGGTAGTAGTCCCGCGGGTTCGCTCGACCACTTCGTGCCTCGTTGTCGGTGGCCAAGTCCCGTTATGCGGCCCGCGGGGCGGCCTTGCGGGCCAGCGGCAGTGGCTTGATAGGAGTGTGAGTTCGTCCGCATTGAGGGGTGCCCGTCGCCCGGCCCGTCCGTTGTGCGAGCACAGAGGAGGGGATCGATGGTCGTCTTGGGAATTGATGCCCACAAGCGCAACCACACCGCAGTCGCTGCTGATGAGCGAGGCCGTGAGCTTGGGACTCACACCACCGGCACCACCAGTTCCGATCACCTGCGTTTACTGGCCTGGGCACGGCGGTTCGGCGAGCACCGTCTGTGGGCGGTGGAAGACTGCCGACAACTCTCCCGGCGGCTGGAAGCCGATCTACTGGCAGCCGGGGAACGCATTGTCCGCGTGCCTCCCAAGCTCATGGCCAACTGCCGTAAGGCGGCCCGCACATACGGCAAGTCCGACCCCATCGATGCCTTGGCCGTCGCCCGGGCCGCGCTGCGTGAACCCGACCTACCCACAGCCCAACTGGACGGGCCCAGCAGGGAACTGCGCTTGCTGGTCGACTACCGCGAAGACCTGGTCACCGAACGCACGCGCATCATCAACCGGATGCGCTGGCATCTGCACGAACTCGACCCCGGTCTTGATCCCCCGGCTCGCAGCCTGACACATTCCCGGCAGGTCGCCGTGGTCGAGGACCGTTTGCGTGATTCCGACGGCATCGTTGCACGGCTGGCCAGGCGACTGCTGGCTCGCTGCCAGGCACTGACCGACGAGATCCGTGAGCTGGAGAAGGAGATCACCGGCAGGATCGAGACGCTGGCCCCGAACCTGCTGAAGATCCCCGGCTGCGGCACGCTCACCGCTGCGAAGATCCTGGGCGAGACCGCCGACGTCACGCGCTTCAGGTCCGAGGCCGCCTTCGCCCGACACAACGGCACCGCACCCCTGCCCGTGTGGTCGGGCAACCGCGCACGACACCGACTCAGTCGTACCGGAAACCGCCAGCTCAACACAGCCCTGCACCGCATCGCGGTCACCCAGGCCCATTACCACCCCGACGCCCGCGCTTACCTCCAGCGTCGGCAGAACGCCGGCAACACCACAACCGAAGCCATCCGCGCCCTCAAGCGTCACCTGTCCGACGTCGTCTACCGGGCCCTCCGGCGCGACGCCCGAGAATCACACAGCAACGTGATCACTCTCGCAACGGCCGCTTGACATAGGAGTAATAGGACGCAACCCGTCACGTCTCCGTCCCACGAGCATCGCCGCGCAAGAGCGGCAGTCTAGCCGCGGTGCTGCGCTGGCGAACCTGTCCTGGTTCTTGCATGACAAGTTAAGTAGATCCTTTGCCTCCGCGCGGCAGCTGCTTGAACCCTCAGCTGACGTTCAGTTCCTGTCCGAGATGTGACACGCGAACCCGCGCGAGACTTCCAGCTCAACCCACCACACCCCACGCGGGTTACAAGCCAGAGACGTCCGGGATTCTGCGAATTCGCGCGCTTCCCCGGACACCGGCACCATCCTGGACCCCCAGACGATCGCCGACATCACCGAGCTGTTCGAGGGCATCGACCTGGTCAGAGCCTCACCGGGTCGGTGCTCAGCGCCACCCGGCCCGAGCACCGGCCGCAGGTCACCCAGGCGATCGACGACATGTTCGGCGACGTCCCGGCCCCGAGGACCCCGAGCTGTGATCGCGACGACCCCGATACCTGACTGGCAGCGTGCCGCGCACGAAGATCCACACCTACGGCTCGAGTACTAACCCCGACTTGATCGCCGTCGCCCTGGTCCACCCCGACACCCCGCAAGGCGCGGCCTACCTCCACGGCCATCAGCTCGGCTACACGACCAAGGGCCGGCTGCGCTGCGAGACGGCCGCGATCCTCGGCGTCTGGTAGCTGGCCTACACGATGCTCACCCACGCCGCCGCCGGCCCGATCGACCTACCACATACTGCCGAAGGCGTCTGCAACTGAACTCGCAGCATGGCCTGTTCATGCCGGGCCGCTTGCCTGGCTCACTGTGCACGGCGGCACCGGAATCTTCTGCTCACTGTGCAGCCGGACACTCCCCAAGGCGCGTTGCCGACCCTAGATTCGTGATGGAACGCACCGGTGCGTGCGTACAGCGAAAGAACCAGCCATGCCCAGTTGGGCTGGGGGACTCGCGCCCAGGAACGCTGCGGCGCCAAATTGCAGTGAGGTGGGGGATGAGCGTGGCGGGGTGCGTCAGCTGCGGAGTGGGGTCATGGGCGTCACCGCGCTGATTCTGTTCGGGGGACCGGTTGCTGTCGGAACGGCTGTGGGGTATCTCAGCGGTGGCCGGTTGAGCAGGATCGCAGGCGTGCGGCTGCGATGGCTGTGGCTGCTGTGGCTCGCGGCCGCTGTGCAGGTCGCGCAGCTGGCTACCGCCGGCCTTCCCGGCACTGCCGGACACCATCTCAGGGCACCGCTTCTTGCATTGGCCATTGCCCTTGCCCTCCTCTGGCTGGGCGTCAACGCGCGAGGCAGAACTTGGCCGTTGAAGGCGGGGGTGGGACTGGCACTCACGGGTGCCGTTCTCAATGCTCTGCCGATCGCCGTCAACGGCCGGATGCCCTACAGCATCTCCTCGGCGGCCGTCGCCGGGCTGCCCGCCGGGTCCCAGACTGCCAAAAACGTGCCAGCCGGGCGCAGCACCCGTCTGCTCGCCCTGGGCGACACCATCCCCCTTCCGCCTCTGCACGCCGTCGTCAGCATCGGCGACGTGCTCCTGGCGATCGCCGCGGCCCTGCTCGTCGCAACCGCCATGCACCACCCAGCCAACGCCGCTCGAGAAGGGAACCAGCCATGTCCCACACCCTCACCTGGCAGCGCCTGGCGCTGATTGCGTTCACCCTGGCCTCGGTCGCCGTCCTCCTCTACACCCTCGGCGCCCCCAACTACACCGGCGGCTGAGGACCCGCTGGCGGACACACTCCAACACCACCGACCTCAAGGAGCCTTCAATGCTTCGGATCATCCCCTGGCAGCGCCTGACGCTGACTGCGTTCACCCTGACCTCAGTCGCCGCCCTCCTCTACACCCTCGGCGCCCCCGGCTGGACCGGCGGCTGACTGATCCGCCGGCGGACACACACTCCGACACCACCGACCTCAAGGAGCCTTCAATGCTTCGGATCATCCCCTGGCAGCGCCTGACGCTGACTGCGTTCACCCTGACCTCAGTCGCCGCCCTCCTCTATACCCTCGGCGCCCCCGGCTACGTCGGTGGCTGACTGATCCGCCGGCCGATACTCCGAAAGCACCGACCCCAAGGAGTCGTTAATGCTTCGGGTCATCCCTTGGCAGCGCCTGGCGCTGATCGCGTTCACCCTGGCCTCGGTCGCCGTCCTCCTCTACACCCTCGGCGCCCCCGATTGGTCCGGCGGCTGACTGACCCGCTGGCGGACCACTCCGACACCACCGACCTCAAGGAGCCTTCAATGCTTCGGGTCATCCCCTGGCAGCGCCTGACGCTGACCACATTCACCCTGACCTCCCTCGCCGCCCTCCTCTACACCCTCGGCGCCCCCAGCTGGACCGGCGGCTGACTGACCCGCCGGCGGACACACACTCCGACACCACCGACCTCAAGGAGCCTTCAATGCTTCGGGTCATCCCCTGGCAGCGCCTGGCGCTGACCACGTTCACCCTGGCCACAGTCGCCGTCCTCCTCTACACCCTCGGCGCCCCCGGCTGGGGCGGCGGCTGACCAGTCGGCTTGCTGCACGCCCAGGCCCGCCCACGCCGAACGTTCCACCCCCGACACTGCCGACTTCGAGCGTGTCCGAGCTGCCTGCCTCTTCACCAGTCCACCCGGCGAGCCCGCCGCCGTCCCTATCACCGCCATGCGGCACCCAGCCGCCCCGATGACCGCCGGCGGCGTTCCCAACCCCGACCAGGAACCGGCATCCGTGACCTGGTCGTACTGACAGGCAACACTGAGCACGGCGGATGGCTGGTACGCCGCGTGCCGGTCGCGGGGTGTACGGGCCATTTGCCATGCCCGGGGACTGCGGTGGTGAGTCGTGCACGCCTCGGTATTAGCGGTGCGGGAGGATGGCGCGGCGACGATCCAGCGTTCGCGGCCGCATGCGACGCGGTCAGCGCCGCCTCGCCCCCGTGCGGGGTCAGCAGGGTCATCCGGTTCACTCCCCAGCGGGTGGCCCGGTTCCTTGAAGAACTGAGCGAGCCGGGGACCACCGTCATCGCGGCCGCCGCCGCCATCGGCGTGAGCAGCGCGGCGATCTACCAGCGGCGCGGCCGGGACAAGGAGTTCGCCAAAGCCATGGACGGCGCGCGGGAAGCCGCCCGACAGGCCGTCGCAGATCCGGCCTGCCCGGTCACCATGAGGTTCCCCTCCTACTGTGGAGACCGTGACCGGAGGGATAGTTGGGGTCATGGCATCCAGGAAGCGCATCTACGACGCCGAGTTCCGCGAGGGGGCGGTACGGATCGTGACGGAGACCGGGAAGCCGATTCCGGAAGTGGCTGAGGATCTGGGCATCCACCCGGGGACGTTGCACAGCTGGGTGTCGCGGGCGCGGCGCAACGGGTCGCCGTCGTCGGATCGGCCGGTGGCCGAGCCATCGCCCGGCGGTCGTCTTCGGGAGAGCGAGCGGTCTGAGCTGGAGCGGCTGCGGGCCGAGGCCGAGGAGAAGGACAAGCGCATCCGCGAGCTGGCATCACCAGCCGGGCGTTCGGCGGGTTGGCGAAGCTGCTAGAGGCGCTCAGGACGCACGACGCCCGCGTGGTGGAGCAGTTGGCGCAGCAGCAGGCCCCGAGCGCCTACCAGCCGGTCCAGAAGGCCGCGCATGGCTAGGAGAGCCGGGGCGAAGGGAACGGGTCCGGCGGGCCGTCGGCGCCCGCGCGGAAGCTGCTGAAGTTCTCCACGCCGCGCGACCCGTCGCAGTTGGCCGCGTTCATCAACCTGCGCGTCCTCAACCCCGAGCACGAGCACTGGCGGCGCGGTGTGGAGGCCGCCGTCATCTACGCCCGCGAACACGGCGACCTCAAGGTGCCGTTCACGTACCACGTACCCGGCCGCGACGACCAGGAGGTAGAAGCCGAGGGGTGGCCGGCCTCGCTCGCCGGGTTCCCCCTCGGGCAGTGGATCGCTGACGCCCGCCGCTTCTACGCCCGCGGTGACATGGACGAGGACCGCATCGAGCAGCTGGAGAAGCTGGGCATGGTGTGGTCGCACTACGACGTCGCGTGGGAAGAGGGCCTGGCCGCCGCGCGTGGGTGGGCCGAGGCGAACGGGCACCTGCTCACGCCGCTGGACGCCACCCACCAGGGCTACAAGGTGGGCATCTGGCTGAAGAACGCCAGGGCCGCCGCCCGCAAGGCGCAGGACATCGAGCTGCGGCGTGCCGAGGGCCTGCTGGTGGGATCGTCGGCCGGGGCGCTGTCGCAGGAGCGGCGCGAACAGCTGGAGGACATCGACCCGTCGTGGTGCCCCACCTGGCCCGTGGAGTGGCAGCGCGCCTTCCACCTCGTCCGGCTCCACGTGGAGGTCGGCGGTGACCTGCCGACCGAGCCCGGCGAGGTCCTGAACCAGGGCGAGGACCTTGGCCGGTGGGTGCGCTCGGTCCGGCTCGGCTGGCACAACCTCACCACCGTCCAGCAATGGATGTGTGAGCAGGTCCTCGGGATCGAGCCCGCGGCCGAGGACGAGAAGCCGCCCCCGCGCCGTACCCAGGCCGACAAGTGGGCGCTGGACTACGAGGCCGCCCGGCAGTTCTACGAGCGCGAGGGACACCTGCGCGTGCCGCGCAAGCACGTGGAGACCATCGTGGTCGGCCTCGACGGCGAGGCCCAGGATGAGCGGGAACTCCGACTCGGCGCATGGCTCAGCAACCAGCGGAGCAGGGCCGCGACGCTGTCGCCGGAACGCGTCGAGCAGTTCTCCAGCATCGACATGCGCTGGTCGTAGGACCTGACCACCGGGGGACACGTGACGTGTTCCGGGTCAGCCCGGGCGTTCGTCGCGCCGAGGGAACACCAGCGCTTCCGGGGCGGCCACCGGGGTCTGTCCTGGCGGTGTGGTCGGACGTGGGTCAGCAGCGCATCGTCCATTCGCTGGACGCTCCCCGACCGGCAGCCAAGCGGTTTTGGGCGACTTCCTGGCCGGGCGCGAGGCAGAGAGTGACGTCGCCCGTGTGGTCGCGCCCGCTGTAGACCTTGACGTGGTCCTTGACTCCGGGGCCGGACACGCCGTGGTTAGCCCAAGAGGTGTCCTTGTGCGACACGGCGCTTTCCCACTCTTCATCGTCGCCGCTGAAGGTGAACCGTTGGCCCGTGAAGTTCGGTCCGGTCCAAACGCAGAAGTACCCAGCGGGGCAGGCGGCGGCTGATGTGGCTGAGGCGGGGGCGGGGGCGGTAGCAAGAGCTCCGGCAGCAAGCAGCGCAGCGGCCAGAACGGCGGTCGGACGCTTCACAGGAAAGATCCTTCGGTCAGTGTCGAGATGAAGAGGAAGGGCTGCGGCGACGGCGCGCTCGTGCAGCCGCCGCTCGGTGACCCGCCCGCCGCCTCGGCGCGGACGACTGCCAGCGAGCGACGGATGCCCAGCCTTTCATTGATCACTACGGCATCGTCCACCGGCTCCGACCGATCATCAGCGTGTCGCGCTGAGCAGTGACCGGAACGAGTGTCGGACCTCCTACAGGGCTGACGAACCTCACCACAGCACGAGCTCGACTCCCGCCCGGCAGTGCCGGGGAACTCAGCCGAACGGCAGTAGTTCAGCCTTCGCCGTCTGGGTCTTCTGCGGGCGCCGGAGCTGCGGCTTGAGTATCAGCAGGTCCATGAACCGCTTCGGCGGCGGGTAGCCGCCTGACTTCCCGGTGAGGAACTGGCCGACGAGCAGGGTCCGTGCGGCCACCGTGGTGGCGCCAGCGAGAACGTCCTGCTTGCGGGACTCCCGCAGGGCCCGCAGCGCCGTCAGGTCGACCGCCTCCTGTCGGCCCGAGGCCGCATCGACACGCGTGGTCCTCCTTCTGGCCGTGGAAGGGGGCGATCATGCCGAGCACATGGCCCGGATCAGCGGCATTTGGGTCTGCCCGCTCGCCGCGCCCGCGCCCCGTCGGGGGAACCAGTCTGGTCGGGGTGCGGGCACGGGCTGGACCGTCAGCGGGCGCCGACCTCGATGGGGGTGCTCGGGCTGGTCTCACTACCCACCTGGAAGGTCAAAGACGTGCGGCCCGTGGTGTTCGGGCCGACGGCCTTGACGGCCACCCACGCGGTGGACGTGGAGGACTTGCCCGGCAGGGCCAGGTTGACCTTGGAGAAGGTGAGGGTCTGGCCGTCCTGGGACAGTTGTCCGATGAAGTTCTTCAGAGATCCGTCGGAGTCCAGCACGGTCAGCTGGTAGCCGGGGTTGCCTTCCTCCACGAACTGTAGTCCCATCCCTTGGGGCAGGCTGACCTGGACGGTCTGCTCGGGCACCGGCCCTTCGGTGGTCTCGAGACGCACCCCGGGATAGCCGACCGGGCCGCCGGCGGTCAGCCTGACGTCCGGCGGTCCGCCCGGGGCGACGGAAAAGCTGGCACTGCGGGTGGCGGTGTAGCGGAAGTAGACGCTGCCGATCTGGAAGGCGTCTTCCGGGTTGTCCGGGTTCCAGCTCAGGGCGCTTGTCTTGCCGTCGGAGGTGTTGGTGGACTGCGGCCAGACCAGGAACCGGTAGTACCCCGGCTTGTCGCCCTCATCCAGCAGGTTGACGGCGTCGAGGATTCGCTTGTTGCCGGTTCCGGCGTCCGCGTGGCCCTTGACGTAGAACTTGACCGGGGCAGGCGTGAGGTGGGACGGCGTGCCGTCCTCGTGCACCAGCTGGTAGTACACGTGGTCGCTGTTGTTGCCGGCCACGTTCTCCTTGCCCTGACGGGGGTTGACCAGGTCGATGATGAACTTGTCGGCGATGTAGCCGTTGTCCGACACGTAGCCGAAGCCGGCCTGGCTGTTGGGAGTCCCGCCCCAGCCCCTGTCGTAGGGCAGGCGGACGAAGGGGCGCCCGATCCGCCCGTTGGCCGGGTCGTAGGCGGGCCAGAGGACCTCGATCTCCACGTGGGTGGTGCGGGTCGTGCCGTCGCTGAGGCTGACCTTCACGCCGAGCTGGTACGTGCGGCTGTACTGGCCCTGCTCCGGTGCGGAATCGACGTTGAGGTCGCCGCGCAGCGTGAAGGTGATGACGTCGGAGTCCTCGAGAAACGTCAGGTCGATCACCTCGTATTCCTGGTCGATGCCCATGCGGCCGCGCGGCACCTCGACGGCGGTCCAGTAGGACTTGTCGTCCTGGCCGTAGTAGGCGTACTCAACCTTTGTGATCTTGATGCCCATCGGGACGCGGATGCGGCCGTCGTACCGGAACTCGGAGTCCCAGGTGGCGAACCGGTTCGCGTACCCGAGGGCTTTGATACCCGTCCATTCCGGGTCCGACGTCTGAGCGTCGACCGGTGATACCGCTGATACTGATGCAGGCATGTCAATCTCCCTTGCTTGGAAAAGCTGGCGTACTTCTGGTGCGGTTCGATAGGGAACGGAGGAAGGTCGGGGTGTTGGGCTGCTCGCAGGCACAACCCATCGCCGCGCCAGCCTTGGATGAGGGTTTCGGCACCTCTTGTGCCCTTGTTCTTCAACCTCCGCCTGCGTGGGAACGCGGGACAACTGCTGAGCAGCCGCCCCGCTGGGCTGTTCGGGCACAGCGGGGACCGTGTGACTGCCGGGTTGCTCAGATGACGTTGATGGTGGTGGAGGGGGAGAGTCGGTCGCCGACGGAGAATTCGACCCGGGTGGCGCCGGGTGGGGTGGCGTCGGAGGCGCTCACGGCGACCCACATGACCGATCGTGATCCGGCAGCGGGGGTTCCCAGGTCGACGTGGGAAAAAGTCAGCACCTGCCCGTCGTCGGAGAGGTTCCCCATGTACACGGTGGTGTTGTGATTGGCGTCCCAGACGGTCAGCTGGTGGTCGGGATTGTCCGGTGTGCCGAACTGCATGTTGAGGGCGTCCGGGAGGGCCGCGGTGACGGTTTGCAGGGGGATGGCCTGTGATCCGTTGTTGCGTACCTCCACGCCCGGGTAGACGGGTGCCCCTCCTCGTTCCGCGGTGACGGGGCCGCCGCCGGGTGTGACGTCGTAGGCGGGTGTGACGACGACCGTGGTGGAGGGGGAGGGCTTGCCTGCGACGGTGAAGGCCAGGCTGGTGGCTCCGAGCGGGGCGTTGTGGCCGGCGCTTACGGCAACCCACATCACCGCTGTGCCGGGCAGGTTCAGGTCCACGTCGGAGAAGACGAGCGTGGCTCCGTCCTCCGAGAGCTTTCCCATGTGCGGTGTCGTCTGCCCGGAGGGGTCTTGGACGGTCAGCTGGTAGTCGGCGAGTGTCTGCGTGCCGAAGAGCAGGCCGCGGTCGGAGGGAAGGGTGACCGACACCGTCGCCGGCGCAACCTCCACGTCGGAGTCGACGTGGATTCCCGGATACCCGACGGGCCCGCCCCGCGTCAGCTCCACGTCCGGTGGGCCGCCGGGCGTGAGTGTGAACTCCGACCATTGCAACACGACTTGGCCGTGGTTGTCCGCGTCACCGACGGGAGTCTGGTACAGGGGATCGTCCTTGCCGCCCGCCCGGGCGCCGTTGCCGGCCACGGTGCGTCCTGCGGTGACGCCAGGACCGCTCACAAAACTGCTGCCACCTCCACCACCGCTGCCCCAGTAGCCCTGTGAGGAGGCGAGGGTGAGTCCTCCACCGCCTCCCGCGTAGCCGGCGCCTCCACCTGTTTCACCGGCGCTGTAGCCCGCGCCCCCGCCTCCCCCCATACCCGGGATCGGCACCTGGCCCCCAGGAGCTCCGTTCACGTTGGGGCTGCCGTTCTGGCCGGTGTTGCCGCCACGCCCCCCGTAACTGCTGTCCGTGGAGCCGCCGGCACCGCCCGTCGAACCCGATGCTCCACGTGCCACCGTGCCGGTCCACCCACCCCGCGATTGCGACTGTCCGTCAAAACCCCTGCTGCCGCCGCCCGCCCCGCCACGCGCATCAATGAGACCCGGCCGCGTGCACGCGCCTCCTCCTGCGGCGATCAGCAGCGGCTGTCCCAGCCGCTGACTGAACAAACCGCTCATCCCGCCCCCACCGCGGCTTGCTCCCAGGTCGACAACGATCCGCAGGGTCTCCCCGGGGACGACAGCGATGTCCCCAGTGGCGAATCCGCCCCCGCCCCCTTGGTCGGCTCCGCGGCCTCCGCCGCCCCAGCAGCGGGCATTGACCGTGGTAACGCCGGGGGGAACCGTGAAGTCCTGGACGGCTCCGGTGTAGTCGAATCGCAGGATGTGGGTGAAGGGAGCAATCGGTGCGCTGATGGTCGGCGCAATGGCCGCACGTGGCTCGATCACCGTGACGGGTTCGGCGATGGGGAGAAGAGTTGCCTCGGTCAAGACGTGCCTTCCTTTCGTTGCAGGTCGACGGGACCGGTCGTGGTTTCTCTGTGCTCCGCGGCACCATGACGGCCGCAGGCGCGGTTCGTCCCCCGGAGCGCGGAGTCCTCCCCAAGGCTGTGGCTCATCTCGCCCACGTCGACGAGCGTGCCGATGGCGCGCTTGCGTACGCCGTTGGCCGTGCGCTTCATGGCCAGCGATTCGATGGCGTCGCACCAGGTGGCGATGTCGGGTGTGGCGCTCAGTTCGAGGGAGCGGGCTGCGGCCCGTTGCGAGGCGCGGGCCCAGTTGTCCGGGTCTTGCAGGGATGTCAGAGCGTCGATCCAGGCGTTGAGGTCGTCGCGGTAGGCGAAGATGCCGGCTTCACCCAGGGACTCGACGAGTCCGGGCGTGGGGTGGGCGATCACGGGGATGCCCGAGGCGAACGCCTCGACAGCGACGCGTCCCCAGGACTCGTACAGGCTCGGCATGAGCATCACCCGGGAGCGGCTGTAGACGTGTTCGCGCATCTGCTGCCCGGGAACGCCGTCGAGGACCTCGCAGTTGGGCAGCCGTGGTGGCGGCATGATCTGCTGCCCGTAGGCACCGCGGACGCCGAGGAACTTCCACTGCGGTGTCCAGGCGGCGATCTGCCAGAACAGCTCACCGCCCTTGTCCGGGTTGAGGTTGACCAGGGTCGCGCAGTCGCCGGGCTGCGTGCGGTACTCCTTAGCGATCACCGGCGGCCGGACGACGATGCTGTGCCGGGGCAGGAACTCGCGCGGGTAGCGGGCGTAGAAGATCTCGCCGTCCCGGCGGATCCACTCGCTGTTGTAGACGACGAGATCGGCACCCGCCGCATTGTGGAAGCTCGTGGCGAAGTTGTCGTGACAGATCACGGCCAGCGGGATGAGACGCTCCCGGGCGAGGCCGGCGACCAGGGGCACGTTCTCGTAGTGGGAGACCAGCACGTCCGCTGTGTGGGCGTGGGCGGCGAAGTCGATGCCTTCCTGGAAGGGAACGACCCGCACCCCGTCGATCTCGTAGGTCTTCTCGCTCCTTCCGGGATGGGACAGCCAGACCTCCACCTGGTGACCGCGCTCGGCCAGAGGCCGCAGCATCGAGTGCAGCATCCACTCCGAACCCGCGTTGTGATCCGGTGGATACCCGTACACCCGGGCCACGATGGACATGCGCCGCACGGTCGATGCCACAGTCAGTCGATACGGACGCAATGCCAGCTGGTCCACCAAGAAGTCCCTCCGGATCGGGTGTGCCGCGAGAGCGCGCAATCAGCCGGAGCGCGTGGTCTGCCCGCTCCGGCCTCGCTTCCATTCAGCCCCGACACACGGCTGCGGAACCAGTGCCTCCGCGCGAAACCACCACTACGTGTCCTGCCGACGTGCGGCATGAAACGCCCAGCTCACAGGCACTCTGGCTCGCGCCGGTCGCAAACAGGCCAACCGCCGCCCCCGCATCAGCCACCCAGCGCCGGCAGCAGGGCGCGTGGGTACCGGACGGCGAGCTGTGCCCGCGTTCTTTGGCCGGTGATGACGTCCGCGGGCATCGTCGGTGCGCACCGCGACATCGAGTGCGCGGCATCGGGTGCTCTCAGTGGCCCGCCTCCCGACCGCGGTGGGGGCCGGGCTGCCACGGGTGGTATGCCTCCTGGTCGTTCTCGCGTACGGGATGCGCTGCGTAGGCATCGTGCGGGTCGGCGTAGCGGTCCGCGCGGGCGCGGGAGTCGTCGGCCGCCTTGGTGAACGCCTCCTGGAGGCGGCGCAGCCGCTCGTCCGTGAGATCAAGGACTTCCACGTCCGTGCGGGACTCCCGCAAGGCCCGCAGGGCCGTCAGGTCAATCGCCTCCCGGGTTCCGGCCTGTGCCTCCTGGTCGCCGTGCTCGGGGTCGCCGGGCCGGGGTGCGAGCAGTTGCTCGGGCATCGCCGCCTGCTGGTGCGCGACGACGTCGTACGCCCGGCCCCGCACGGCGACGGTGGTGCGCAGCTTCTCGCGGACCACCGCGCCGACGAGGACGGCCCGCTCGTACTGCAACGGAATGCGGGGTATCTCCCACTCCCCCGGCTCCAGCTCCGGGGGAGTGGGGCGCGGCCGGTGTGCCCAGTCCGGCCGGGGCGCCGACGGCGGCCTGCCCGGCGGCGAGAACGTCGGCCGGCTCGCCATCGAGCAGGGCCAGGTCCGGCTTCGGGCGCAGCAGTGCGAACAGGGCCTCATTGACCGCCATCGGGTGTGAAGCGCCGCTGCGTCCCGCGCCACGGGCCGGCCCGCCCATCTCCCCCACCGGCCGCCCCAGCTCGTAGGAGGCGGCCTTCAGGCCCATCGGCGTGAGGTTGCGCAGGGTGTCCCCGCCCGAGGTCTTCCCGCCGTTCTCCACCAGGCCGTGCTTGCGCAGATCGGAGACCGCCCCGAGATGCGCAGCGGTGCGGGCCTGCTTCCGCTCCGACGGCTTGGCCTTGTCGGTGTGCCGGTAGCTCATGTGCGGGGCTGAGATCTGCTGGATCTGTTCGACGGTCGCGACCTTCAGCACACCGAGCACGCGCAGCACGTCGCCGCGCAGGTTGTTCGTCGACCCCGCCGGGTTCGTCTTCCGCTTCCCCGCCATCAGCCCCGCTCCCTCCCCGTCGTCTGTCGCGCGCGGCCACCGGCCGGGCGCCGGCCGCGCCCGGCCGCAGAGGGCATCCGGCCCCCGGACCCGATGATCTCCTCCACCACGGACATTCCTCTCAAGTTCAGGAGGAGAGAAGAGGGCTGTGACGACGCAGCGTGCGGCCGTATCTGCGTGGTGACCTGCGGGCTTTCCGTCCTGCTCGATGCCGGGCACCAAAGTGGGTTCCACAGTGGCGTCCCAAGTGCGCACCGCAGGAGGCCGGGGCGGCTTGCCCGGTGCTGGTCGGGCTCATGGCCGGGGCGGGCGCGCCTGGCGCCTGCCGGTGGTCGGTGCGTGGTCATCGCGGTGGCTCCTTCGCTTCGGACCGCCCCTTTGGTGGGCGGTGATCGAGGCAGCAGCGTGCAGGGAACCCCCTTGTCCGCGATCTGACGGCGGCCGGTAGCGAGCGTGGTCCAGGGGAAACGCGGCGGTGGTCGGGGCGGTAGCCGACCTGGACAAGGGCTCACGGTCGGGCTCGTGGTCGGGCCGACCATGGTGGACAAGGGGCCGGGTTTGGCCCTGGCAGCCCGATTCATCCCAATCACGGCGGGAGGGAAGAGAGTTCTCCGTCCTCTGTCCACAGGCCGGCGGGCCGACCCCGCTGGGGACCTCGCCGTGATCGGCACGGCAACCGTACGTCAGGAGCTGCCCATGTCCCCGATCGTTCCCTCGCTGCCCCCGCACCTGGTCCAGCTCGGCTTCGACTACGTCCTGGCAGTGGAGACCGGAGACGACGCCGCTACGGCGCGGCTCGCGCCCGAGGTGCAGCAGCTGCCGGGGCTGCTGCCGGGCATCGCGGAACCGATCGTCTTCCCCGTGACTGCGTTGCCCGACGACACCTGATGGCGATCCGCGAGTGAGCCACGCACTCCCCGCGGCCGCCGCGCCGGGGATCGCCCGCACCATCACGCACGGCTCTACAGGTGCTGCGCGATGAGCAGATGGAGCGAGCCCGTGCGGTGAGCTGCTCAGTGCAAGACCAGCGCCCATGCTCACCGCGATCAGCTCGGGTTGAAGCCCAGGCCTTTAGAGGTGGCGCAGATAGGCGTGGTGGGGCTACCCAGACGTAAGACAGGCACAGGTCTTGGTGATCACTGAGTGGTTCAGTCGGCCATGACGGAAGCACGGGCACAGGTCTCCCCGGTGATGACAGAGCGTCGCAACTCCATGACCGCCAAGACCTGTGCCTGTTCTGCTGTCGGGATACCACCACCGCGCCTATCTGCGCAGCCTCTAACACGGATCAGTCATGGCTTTCGTAGCGACACGCAGCCAGCGGAGGGTGAGCAGGCGTCAGCAGTTCATCCGGGAGGGCTAATGGTCATTCAATCTGCCTGGTCTTCGAGCCGCTTCACATTCTGACGGTGCGCCAGGCAGGGCCGTATATACCCCGGTCGGCCCCCTGCCGCACAGCTTTCGATATGACCCGATATGACAGCTATGAGTACTTTTGGTCGCAGTCGGCTGACGAGCCGACATCTCCGAGATATCCAGACAGGAGAAGCGACATGAAGCTCGCTCGTTCCACCATGGTGACCGCAGGTCTCTCGTCCGCCGCGGCGCTCGTCGTGACCGGCATCGCCTACGCCTCGGCGGCCTCCGCCCCGGCACCCCAGGCGGTCCCGGCTGCCGCCTCGGCAGCACCCTTCGGCGGCGACTCCGGACAGAACAAGGCCAACAACAACCGAGGACAGGGCAAGGGCAACGAAGGAAAGGGCAACGAAGGCCGGGGTGAAGGCCGACGCGAGGAAGGCCGGCGCCACGAGGACAGAGGCCGGATCGAGATCAACGAGCGGTCCTACTCCGCCCATCCCGGCGACTGCATCACCGTCGTCAGCGGCCTGGGCGCCAAGACCCTCAACATCCGCAACGAGAGCCACAAGCGTCTCGAGGTCTTCCGCGGAGCCGTCTGCGACAACGGCGCACCCATCGCCACCGTCGGCCCCTGGAGCTCCTCCGACGGCGTCTGCCCGACGATCACGGACGAGGACGAGAAGAAGAACGGGAACGAGAACGAGAACTGCGAGGAGCGCGAGAACCACGAGAACAGCAAGCACGACGAGAACAGCAAGCACGACGAGAACAGCAAGCACGACGAGAACAGCAAGCACGACGAGAACGGCAAGCACGAGGAGAACGGCAAGCACGAGGAGAAGGGCGAGCGCCACGAGAAGGGCGAGGACGGCGTGAAGGTCAAGAACGGAGTCATCGCCAGCTTCCGCGTGGTCTGCGACCACGACGACCGCGGTGACCGCGGTGAGGGCGGCCGGGGCGGCGAGGGCGGCGAGGGCGGCCGGGACTGACCCCGAAGCCGAGCAGCCCAACACGGGGCCCCGGCCCGCCGGAATCGGGCCGGGGTACTCCCATTTCATTGTCCGACAACCCACGCGCCATGCGCGCACCACCGGCCCGGACACCAGACATCACACCCCTGGTGCCCGGGCCGACGCTCTTTCCCTTGTTGGTCGATCCACCTGGGGATATCCGTCCCGAACGCTTCCCGCGGGCACATCTGAGCACGCCCTCGCCAAACGTTTTCCCTCCCGGCGTTTCCACCGCCCCGAACGGGTGAGAAAAGGCGCTGGCGGAACGGACGAGGACGTATGCACGGACACGGGCGCAGGCGGCCCATCACCGCCCGTACGATGATCGCGTGACAGCCCGGCCGAACCGGCCGAGCACCACCTCAACGCGGTGCACGAGGCGCACGACGCCGTGAGCTCCTACGAGCGGCGATCGGCGCGAGTATCTGGTGCTACGCCAGCTTAGGAGCAGGCGACGAGGTCGCAGTCGAACTTCACTGCCAGCGCGGAGGGGGTTCCGTCCGGCTTGCTCCACGCTGTGCCTCGGCCTGTTCCGGGATCGGCAGCCACGGCGGCGATCTCTTTCGTGGTGCACTTGTCGTCCTGGAACAGGTGAGCCCTCTGGTTGGTCGCGTTGGTGACCCTGACGACCAGGTAGGGGAACTTGATGCACCTGCCCGACGGCGGATTGTTCATCTCTCCCGTCCTGCTGACCGAGTTCTCGAAGACGAACCGGCCGTTGGCCGCGTATGCCGGGGCTACGCCCGCAGTGGTGGTCAGCAATGCCGCGACGGGCAGCGCGAGCAGGATGCTCATGCGATGCTTCAACGGCCCTCCCCCTCTCGCCGTACTCACGTGTGTGTGATCTCGATCTGGGTGTGGCAGTTCGGGCTGGGGCTGATGTCTCCGGTGTGGAGGACCTCGCGGTTGCCGATAAAGGCGCTGGCCGCGAACTGCCGGACGTCGGAGCACGGGCCGAGGTCAAAGCTGGCCGTGGCACCTGACACGACATGGCGTTGGGTCTGCAGCCGAATGACCGGGTCGCTGAAGCGCGCGACGGCGAGGTCGACCTCGTCCAGTCCGAAGCCGGAGTGGTTGACGACATCAACTCGGTAGTTCGGTGCGTCTGCCGGGCGTCCAGCAGAGGCCGGCGAGACGGAGGCGAGGGTCGCGGCGAGTACCAGTGAGGCTGCGCAGACCGCCTTGCCCACGCGCCTCATCGGGCCTTCCGGTGCATTTCGAGCGCGCCGGTGTCTCGGATGGTGACGATGTCGTCACAGCCGACTGGATCGGCGTCGACGTCGCCGGTGGTGAACTTGCGCTCGCCGCCCACGAGGCCGCTGACCGCGTACTGCTTGACGTCGGAGCATGGCCCCAGGTCGAAGATGACCACGCTGGAGGCTGGCACGTTGAACTGGTGGAGGATCTGGGTGACGGGCGTGCTGTTGCGCGTGAACGCCAGAGCGATCTCGTCGAAGTCCTGGCGGGAGAAGTTGTCTACCTCGACTTGGTAGTTCTTCTCCTGGCGCATCGTTGTGTGCGGGGCTGTGGCCGAGGCCGCTCTCGTCTGGGCCGCGTGCCCAGCGGCCGGAGTCCCCGCCAAGGCGGCGAGGCAGACCGCCGTCACGGCCATTGCGCGCTTGAGGATCGAAGGTC
This sequence comes from Streptomyces broussonetiae, assembly GCF_009796285.1. Classification (NCBI taxonomy): domain Bacteria; kingdom Bacillati; phylum Actinomycetota; class Actinomycetes; order Kitasatosporales; family Streptomycetaceae; genus Streptomyces; species Streptomyces broussonetiae. The sequence continues at coordinate 351,044 of NZ_CP047020.1, forward strand.
GCATGTCTTCTCCCTCGAAGAGACAGCGGGGCCAGCCAAGCCGCCCCCCTTACTGTGCGTAGCGAATCTATCGCTCTATGAGGTTGACCAGCTAGGCGCCCGATCGGGTGAATGGGCTGCCAGCCAGTGCCTGCCCCGGGGATGCCTCGATCAAGGTCGGCGGGCGTGCGTCGAGGCCTCCCGGGGGGAGCTGGGAGAAACGACGCGGCGCTGCCCGGAGGCTGCCACACACGGACGCCAGCCCCAGGGATGCCCTCGCCTGGCCAGACGGAAGATCACATGCCCACGGGGCGAACGGCCGGGCCGCGGCGTGTGGAAGAAAGGCCGCGACGTCCTGGCCTCCAACGACGCGAACGCGCCCGCGTCCGCAGTGAAAAAGGGATCCGCTGGGGTGGCAGACCATTGCAACCCGCAGCCTGACCACGAACCCGGCGAACCTACGCGGTCACAGCACTAGTAGGACTCCGTTAGGTCTGTCTGCCTGCAGTGTTCAGGGGCATGAGGACTGCGTGGACGCACATGAAGTCAATCGTGTTCGGGCGGAGTTGGCGATATTCGTGGCGGATGTGTTCTCCTCGGTACCGCGGAAGGACCAGCGGGCCAAGGGCGACTGCTATCTGCGGGGACTGATGATGGACGGTCGCCGCAAGTCCATCCAGGCCATGGCCTCGCGGTTGCCGGACGGCAACGAGCAGAACCTGCAGCAGTTCGTGAACCAGTCCACGTGGGATCCGGTGCCGGTGCGGCGGAGGATCGCCGAGCGGCTGGTGCCGCAGATCGGCCCGGACGCCTGGGCCATCGATGACGTGTCGTTCCCCAAGGACGGCAGGATGTCGGTCGGGGTTGCTCCCCAGTACTGCGGTGCGCTGGGCAAACAGGCGAACTGCCAGGTCGCGGTCAGCGTGCACGCGGTCTCCGACACAGCCTCATGCCCGCTGAACTGGCGATTGTTCCTGCCCAAGGAATGGGCCGAGGACACCGTCCGGCGACAGCGGACCGGCGTGCCCAAGGACGTCGGGCACCGGGAGAAGTGGCGCCTCGCCCTGGACGCCCTGGATGAACTGGCCACCTGGCAGCTGGTGCCGCCGGTCGTGGTGGCGGACGCCGGCTACGGCCAGAATGCCGACTTCCGCGCCGCCCTGGCCGAGCGGGAGATCCGTTACGTAGTCGGCATCCGCGCCGATCTGACCGTCCAGCCCTGGGACGCGCTGCCCGATGCCCCCGCCTGGTCCGGCAACGGCCGGCGGCCGGTGCCCCGCTACCGGCAGCCACCCGTGCCGGTAGCGGAATTGGCCGCGGCCGCCGGACCGGAAGCCCTCAGCGAGGTGACCTGGCGGGAAGGCTCCCGCGGCCCGATGACCTCCCGCTTCCTCACGGTGCACGTCCGGCCGGCCGGGGTGCGCCCGCGACGGCTGGCCCAGCAGGCCGCAGTGGCCCAGCACGGCCGGTGGGACGGCGTCCTGCCCGAGGTGCAGCTGCTGGCCGAATGGCCCGACGGCGAGGACCAACCGACCCGCTTCTGGCTGTCCGACCTGCCCGATGACACACCGGTCCCGGAGCTGGTCCGCCTGGCGAAGATCCGCTGGCGCATCGAGCACGACTACCGTGAACTCAAGCACGGCCTGGGCCTGGACCACTTCGAAGGCCGCTCCTGGAACGGCTGGCACCACCACGCCACTCTGGTCACCGCCGCCCACGCCTTCCTCACCGAACAGCGACTGACCCCAAAAGCCGACACAGCGGACTCACCCTCTACCAGATCCTCGACGCCCTCCAGGACCTGCTGAACTGCTGGACCGGCATCTGCACCACCTGCCACCGACCACTGCCCAGCAGGACCACGCCAAGATCAAGACAGACCTAACGGAGTCCTACTAGATCGAACCCCTGGTTCGCCCTCGGGCACTCCAGCGTGGTGGTCGTCATAGCCGCGCTGGTCGCCGGGGGCGCCAAACTTGCTGACACCCTGATGAACGACAGCTCCCGAACCCACCAGTTCCTCGGCACCGTGGGCACGACGGTCACCGGCAGCTTCCTGTACCTCATCGCCGCCCTCAACCTCGTCGCGCTGTTCGGCATCTTGCGTGTCTTCAAGACCATGCGCACCGGCCGCTACGACGAGGCGGAGCTGGAGGCCCACCTGGACTCGTGCGGCTCCATGAACCGGATCCTCGGCCGGCTCACCAAGTCGATCTGCCGCCCGGCCAGATATTCCCGCTCGGTTTCCTGTTCGGGATCGGCTTCGACACGTCGACCGTCCGCTACCGCCTCGGCCCCGACCACCGCCACTACCTCATCTGCACCGAATGCGGCCTGAGCCGACCCGTCGACTCCGGCCCGGTGGAGGACTGGGCCGACACCGTGGCACGGACCTCCGGCTTCGCGAACGTCCGGCACACGGTGGAGCTGTCCGGCATGTGCTCGGACTGCGACCGACGGCATGCGGCGGCCGAACGGCACTGAACGCGAGCACCGGCTGATGTCGGCCAGGGGCTGGTTCCATCGAATGGGCAAGGCCCCCAGAGTTCGGCCTCCAAAGAGCGCAACCACCCTCCGGGGCGATGCAGTTACCAAAGGCATGGAGAACACAGGCAATACTCATGTCACCCGCCGGACCCTGCTATCAGTTGGCGGATTGATGTTTCTCAGCGCCTGCACAGCCCCTCGCGGTACGCCTGAACACACGGGGACATCGGCACCGGACACCGTGAAGCCCACTCATCCGGGCGACTCCCACGCCAGCGAGCCGGCCCGCGTCGAGTTGCCGGGCAGTCCGGAGTTCTACGTCCATCAGGGCCCGCGAGCGATCGCGCTGACCATCGACGACGGTCCGAACCCCGAATGGACTCCGCAGGTGCTGGACCTCCTGCGCCGCTACGCCGTGCCCGCCACGTTCTGCCAGGTCGGTGCCCGTGTCAGCGCGTACCCCAGCCTGGTGCGGGCAGTGGCCGCCGAAGGCCACCTGATCGCCAACCACACCTGGACCCACGCCGACCTGGCCCGGGCATCCGCCGCGACCGTCCGCTCCCAGCTGGAACGCACCAGCGACACGATCGAGAAGGTCACCGGCCAGCGCCCCACGATCTTCCGCGCCCCCTACGGAGTCTGGTCCGAGCCGACCCTGGCCACCTGCCGCGAGATGGGCATGCGCCTGCTGGACTGGTCCGTCGACCCCCACGACTGGTCGCGACCGGGCGCCTCGCGCATCGTCGAGCGGATCATGGCCCACGCCCATCCCGGATCGATCATCCTGGAGCACGACGGCGGAGGCGACCGCTCCCAGACAGTGGCCGCCCTGCGCCTGGTGCTCCCCCGCCTACTCGAAGCCGGCTACCAGTTCGTCACCCCCTAGGCTTTCCGCGTTTCGTCATCGCGCGCGATGCCCGCTCTTGCACCCGCCGGAGCGGTCGCCGGGGCCGCGCCCGTTGGACGACCGCCGGTGCCTGCAGGGCGTCTTGTTCGTCCTGTCCACCGGCATCTCGTGGCAGCAGCTTCCGATGGAGCTGGGCTTCGGCTCGGGGCAGACCTGCCGGCGGCGCATGGGACGGTGGCACGAGGCCGGCGTCTTCGAGGCCCTAACCGACGTGATGCTGGTGACCAGGGCGCCCCGGGCCGACGTGTCAGTAACTGTGCTCGGGGCGGTGTCGGACATGAGCCTGGCGACGACGGAGCCCGGCCGGTTCCGCGTCACCGTGACGCCAGCCCGGCCGCCGGGCGAAGTCACTGATTCGGGCCAGGCAGGCCTCCAACTGGGCCGGGTCCGTGATCGTCACCAGCCGCCCCCTCTTCTCCTCCGGACCTTGCGCCGAACCGGTGGCCGCGGCCACCGCCCCACGCGATCATGGCAGCAACCGCCGCATGTCAGGGAGGAAACCGCTCATGCCGAACAAGACCCGGGCCCGCCGGCTCACGCCCGGCCCGGAACGCGACAAGTTCGCCGCCGACCTGAAGATGAAGTACGAGGGCGGGAAGTCCATCAGGGCCCTGGCGGAGGAAGCAGGCCGCTCCAGGAGGAACTGCTGGCGTTCTACGACTTTCCGGCCGAGCACTGGATCCATCTGCGGACCACGAACCCCATTGAGTCGGCCTTCTCCACCGTCCGGCTGCGGACCAAGGTCACCCGAGGCGCCGGCTCCCGCACCGCCGCCTTGGCCATGGTCTTCAAATCGTCGAGTCCGCCCAGCAGCGGCGGAGGGCCGTGAACGCGCCCCACCTCCTCGCCCTCGTCCGCGCCGGAGCCCGCTTCGAACGTGGCTGCCTTGTCGAACGCCCCGAGGCAGCCGCGGCCTAGCCGATTGAGAAGGTGGCATCGCGGGCGGCGTAGTCGACGGGACCATCGAACCGTGCCGAGGCACGTGCCACCGCTTGCTGCGGCGTGAGGAAGCGGCCGACGTGCGTGACGATCAGCCGGCCCGCCCCGGCCATGCTGGCTGTGTCGCCGGTGTCCTCGGGCGTGTGGTGCACCTGTTCGCCCTCGACTGGAGCCTGTGCGCTCTCGGCTTCACACAACAGCGCGTCGCATCCCTTGGCCAGCTCCGTGAGGCTCGGGCACGGTGCCGTGTCTCCGGAGTACACCAGCGACTTGCCCGCCGCCTCGATGCGCACGGCGAAGGCTGGAATGCCGTGAGACACCGCCCGGCTGGTCAGCCGGAGCGAGCCAACGGCCGCCTGATGCCCGTCGTGCAACTCGGTTACCGCGAAGGCGGATTCGATCGGGCTGCGAGCCGGAGTGTTGGTAAGAAAATTGGCCAGCCGGTCGGCGATTCCAGGCGGACCGTAGAGAGGGATAGCCGCTGCGAGGTGGATGTCCGCGTACAGGGCTCCGTAGTACGCGGTGAGCAGGTCCGCGCTGTGATCGGCGTGCAGATGCGAGATCCAGATCGCATCGAGCTCATCCAGCCGCACATGACGCTGGAGCGGGCCGAGCGTCCCGCTGCCCGCGTCCACCCAGATACGGGTGTCCCCGCTCGACACCAGATAGCCGGAGCAGGGATTGTCCACGCTCGGGTAGGGCGTCGCGCAGCCCAGGACCGTGAGGTGAAGAAGCTCGTCGCTCATCCCAAGATCCTAGTGTGATGCGCCAGAAATCCTGAGGGTTAGTTACTACCCTGTTGGCATGTCGCATTCGGGGCCTTCTGCTGTGGCGATCACCTTGTCCGAAGCCGAGCGTGCCGAGTTGGTGCGCCGGACGAACATGCCGCACCGGCGCTCGGCTGAGAAGGCCCGCATCATCCTGGCGTGTGCTGACGGCATGTCAAACGCGCGTGTCGCACGGCTCGTCGGTGTCCAGGCCAAGACGGTCGGCAAGTGGCGTCGGGCATTCGCCGCAGAGCGGATGGCCGGGCTTGAGGACGCCGGCTGGATCGGCCGGCCGAAGGCCGACCTCATCCTCGACGATGCTGAGCGCAGACAGCTGCAGCAGTGGGCGCGGCAGGCCAAGACCGCCCAGTTCCTCGCGTTACGGGCCAAGATCGTGCTGCGCTGCGCGGAGGGCGGGACGAACCAGCAGGCCGCGGCCGACCTCGGTATCGACAGGTCGACCGTGGACCGCTGGCGGGCCCGGTTCATCGCAAAACGCCTCGATGGTCTGCATGACGAGCCGCGCTCGGGCCGGCCGCCTTCGATCCTCCTCGACCAGGTCGAGGAGGTCGTCGTGGCCACCCTGGAGTCGCTCCCGGGCCAGGACACGCACTGGTCACGGGCCTCGATGGCCCAGCGCACCGGCCTGTCGAAGTCGACGATCGGGCGAATCTGGAAGCGGTTCGATCTCAAGCCCCACCTGCAGGACTCCTTCAAGCTGTCCACCGATCCGCAGTTCGTCGCCAAGGTCGTCGACGTTGTCGGCCTGTACCACCACCCGCCAGAGAAGGCGGTCGTGCTCTGCGTGGACGAGAAGTCCCAGATCCAGGCGCTGGACCGGTCCCAGCCGGTGCTGCCGATGATGCCGGGCATGCCCGAACGGCGTACCCACGACTATCTGCGGCACGGCATCACCAGCCTGTTCGCCGCCTTCAACATCGCCGACGGCACCGTCATATCGGCACTGCACCGCCGCCACCGGGCGATCGAGTTCAAGAAGTTCCTGACCCGGATCGACAAGGCGGTGCCCGCCGGGCTCGACGTGCACCTCGTCTGTGACAACTACGCCACCCACAACACCGCCGAGATCAGGACGTGGCTCGGCAAACACCCCCGCTTCCACGTCCACTTCACCCCCACCGGATCCTCCTGGATGAACCAGGTGGAACGGTGGTTCGGCCTGCTCACCGACAAACTCATCCGCCGCGGCGTCCACACCTCCGTGAAGGCACTGGAGGACGACATCACCGCATGGATCAACACCTGGAACGAGAACCCGCGACCCTTCACCTGGACCAAGACCGCCGACGAGATCCTCAAATCCCTCGCCGACTACCTCGCCAAGGTCGGAACCACCGGCCAGAAAACAGAGCAGAACTAACCCTCAGGATTTCTGGCGCATCACACTAGAACACACGATCCACAAGTCTTGACGATTACTCCTTCAATGCGCCGCGGACGGCCAGCGCGAGGCTCTTCGTCTTCTCCATGCGGGCCTGGTGAAGGGCGCGGTTCTGGGCTGCGGCCTTCTCGCGTCCCTTGCGGCCCTCGCGGCCTTCTCGCGCTCTTGGGCTTCGCGCCTGGCGGCCCTCTCGCGCTCCCGAGCCGCCCGTTGCTGCTCCTCGACGCGCCGAAGGTGCGCCTGGGCGGCAGCGACGGCCTCTCTTTCTTCTGCCGAGGCGTCAGGATCCCTGATCAGGTCATCGGCCTGCCAGTACAGCTGGGGGTCGGCTGCTCCTTCAGCCGCTCCACAACATCCCTCCGACGTCGTGCACGCTCCTGCAGCCAGCGCTCACCGCGCCCCAGCGCCATGCGCAGCCGTGCGTCGTCGGCCGGTGTTGGGCCCGCATCGAGGAGCTGTCGGACGGTCTCTGTTGCGGGCAGGACTCGCCGTGGATGGTCGCGCAGTGCCCCCGGCCTCCTTGCCCAGCGCGGCTAAGTCCACCGGATCCGGTTCGACGACCGGCCCGGGGGCGGCAGAACCATGCAGTTCGACACCGAGGTCCCCGGCGAGGGAACCACCTGGGGCAGCCTGGACGACGCAGTTCTCACCTCCGAGAACGTGCTCACTGCTGCTGAGCCTGTCGTCCTTGCCACGCCCGAGTCCGGGCCTCCCACCCTGCCCACCGCAGGCTGAACCAGGTCCGCCACCAGCCCCACCGCGACCTGACACACCATCAACAACCCACCATCCCGACAAGTTGACAACGCCCTGGTCAGCGCACCGGCCGGCCCCTGACCCCGGTCGATCTTCGCCTGCTTCACCCAGCTGCGCAGCCCTTCGGCACTGGCCCCGAGCTCCCGGGCCACTTCCGTCGGGGTCCGCCCGGTGGAAAGCACAAGCTCCACCGCGTCCCGCTTTAACTCGGCCGTGTACCGCTTACCACTGTTGCCACTCACGATCTGGACTACTTCCTCCGGGACCCAACCGTCCCAGTATCAGGATGTCCAAGATCCGAGGGGGAACATCAGCACCGGCCGAGAACTGCCGGCACCTGCCGAGCCTGCACACGCCGCCGGATCTGATGAAGGTGCTGGAGGCGAGCATCCGGGCCGCCCGCGGCGACCGCAGCTCGTAAGCAGTGTGAACGGGTTCGATTCGGCGGCTCGCCGTCGAAAGCCGTCACGCGGACCGGTCGATCTGGTCGATCTGGCTCCTGCCCCGGCCGCTTTCGTTATCTGTTGTCAATCAAAGCAGCGGGTCATGACCGAGGATGTCTGTCAGGCACATCAGTACGTCGGCACCGAGCGGTTCGAGTGGGGACTCCCGGGCGAACGACGTGTCGTCGCCTTCATCGAGCCTACGAAGGTACGGCACGTCGTCGGCGTCGAACCCCTGCCCCGGGTGCGCCCGGTGCAGTAGAGCCCCGCCCGCGCGGTCGGGAGACGTACTGGCCACGGGCATGACGCATCGGGCACGGCAGCGCATGGGCCGGCGCCGAAGGCCCTCAGCACGCCTGCCGCAGGCCCGCGCCGATCGCCCGGCCCGCTCGCGTGACGATGTGTGTCAGCCGTCGTAGATCCCGTTCGGGTTCGACCATCGCGCACAGGGCGCCGACGACTTCGCCGCGCGGTGGCGCCACGGGCACGGCGACGCAGCACACGCCGGGTATCAGTTCCTCGCGGTCCAGGGCGACGCCGTTCTGCTGGATCTCCGCTGCCTGCCGCTTCCAGGAGGGCGGCAGCGGGCCCGTCAGGAGGGCCTTCGGTCCCGTCGCCACGAGCAGTCTTCCCGCTGCGGTGGTCCACGGCCAGGTCGCGCCGGCTCGCACAGGGGCCAGTTCGTCGACGATGCCGGGAATCCCCGCGGCCGCCATGGTGCGGCCTTCCCGCAGCACACACAGACAGACGCTCGCACCGGTCGCACCGGCGAGTTGCCGCAGCGGTTCCTGGGCTGCAGCCCGCAGGCCGGGGTGTGGCTGCCATCCCCGGCCCAGGCGGAACATCCGTGAACCGGTCCGGTAGCACGTGCCGCGGCGTTCTACGGCACCGAGCGCGACGAGTTGATCCAGCAGCCTGTAGGCGGTCGTCTTGGGCAAGCCGCTGCTCGCGGCCAGTGCGGCCAGACCCGTCTCGTCCGTGTCCGCCAATGACTCCAGCAGCGCGAACGCCCCTTCGAGAACGCTGCGTCCGGGTAACGGTGGTTCCCCGGCCTTCCGGTCTGCCGACCCCTGTCCAGCCATGGGGCCAACCCCCTTTCCACTCCGTGAGCGAGTCAAGGCGACGGCGATAGACGAACGCTGTCCGATGGGTAAACCCGCTGGTGAGGGTGCATGTGGCTGGGAATGTACGGCCGCGCCCGGCGTACCGTTCCGCTCAGCGGAACGCGCCTCGTTCAGCCGTCCTCGGCGCCGCTATGGTCCCTTCGCGAGTCAATTCCCGTGCCGTTGTGCCAACGGGTATGTGTGGGAGGGGAATATCCGATGAGTGCGCCGAGCGGCCCCACAGATGTCATCTGGGACATGACCTATTCCTGTCCGCTGCGCTGTGTGCATTGTTATTCGGAGTCTGGTCGGCGGCCGTCTCGACAACTCGACCATGCCGGAATTCTCCGAGTGGCCGATGCGCTGATTTCCCTGCGGCCTCTGGGTATCGCCCTGACTGGGGGCGAGCCCCTTCTCGTCAAAGGCCTGCTCGACGTCGCAGAGCGCATCGCGGGTGCGGGCATTCCCGTCCTGCTCTACACCAGCGGCTGGAACGTCGACCAGGCCCTGGCCGCAGACCTCTTGGGCGCCTTCCACCGGATCGCCGTGAGCCTGGACGGTGCCACCGCCGAGGTGCATGACCGGATCAGGGGCCGCGCGCGGTCCTTCGAGCGCGCGATCAGGACGCTCACCCTCCTCGACGAGGCCTCCCACGACCTCAGTGTACGTGGCCGCGGGATCGCCGCCTTCGGGATCGACTGCTCGCTGATGCGGAGCAACATCCATCAACTGGAGGCATTCTGCACGGACATCACGCCGCGCTTTCCCGCCATACGGCACCTGATCTTCGGCGTGACGGTGCCCTCGGGGCTGGCCAACCGGGCCGGGTTCGCCGAACGCGAGCTCCTCGACGACGACCAGATCCGCGATGTGGCGAGCCCCGGGCGGCTCGCACACCTGCGCTCCCTCGCTCCGGACACGGTGGACGTCTCCGTCGAGGACAACCGCATGCTGCTCATGCACCCCGACGACCTCGCCAAGGGGCGGTCGCTGCCGGCTCTGCAGGTGGAGCCGGACGGCGCGGTGCGGGCCATGCCGATCTACGAGGGCACAGTGGGAAACATCCTCGACGAGGATCCGTCCGTCCTGTGGCGGCGGGCCCTCGCACGGCGCAGCCATCCCTTCGTCGTGGAGACACTGACGCCCGTGCGCACCATGCGGGAATGGGCTCAGGCCGCGCGGCGCATCGACCAGTACTTCGGCACGGCCGAGGACCGCGCCAGGATCGACAGGCGGCCCGCGTACCACTGACGCGTTCTCGCCGACCTCTCCCTCACGCTGCCGGTACCGGATGAAGGGGTGAAACCATGAAAGCGGGCCCCACCGCGGATCGTTCGCTGCTCGTGGACTGCGTCCGTTCCGTTCTCACTCGTCATGAATTGAGCGACTGGCAGATCAAGCCAGGTAAATTCTGGTGCCACGTCCGTCTGCCGGATGCGCCGCAGCGCATTCAGGGGTGGAAACTGCACGTTTCTGCAACGCCCTTGTCCGCCCCGCTCGTTCTGGCCCAGACGGCCGATGTCCTGGCCGCCCATCGCGTGCCGTTCAAATTCGCCGGGACTCTCGCCCGGGTGGCGGAACTCTGCTCCCGCCGTACGGACCGGGCCAGCGGCGGAAAATTCATCACCGTATATCCGGACGGTCCCTACGACCAGCTGCGCGCGCTCGCGGACGAACTGCACCTCGCCACCGAGGGTTTGCCGGGGCCCGGCATCCTCTCGGACCAGCCGTACCGGCCCGGCAGCCTGGTGCATTACCGTTTCGGAGCCTTCCACGGAGTGCCCATGCTCGGCAACGAGGCGTCGTACGAGGCCATGCTGATGGCACCGGACGGCTCCCTGGACCGGGACCGGCGTGAGGCCTGGTTCTGCCCGCCGCCGTGGGCGCCGCGCGATCCGTTCACCGGGCAGCGGCCCACATCGCCCAAGCCCGACAGGGCCGCTGCCCGGCCGGTACGCCTCGACGACCGTTACGTCGTCCGCGAGGTCGTCCGCCACGCCTTCACCGGCGGTGTCTACCGTGCGACGGACGAACGGGACGGCGCCGCCGTCATCGTCAAACAAGCGCGCCCCCACACCGGGGCCACAGCGAGCGGGGAGGACGTCCGCGACGCGCGGCGCCACGAGGCGGCGATGCTGGAGCATTTCGCGTCCTTTGGCCGCACACCGCGACCGGTCGGGCTCTTCGAACAGCAGGGTGATCTGTTCCTCGTCCAAGAGGCGATTGACGGGGTCACCCTCCGCCACTGGGTGACGCAGAACCTCACCTACGAGGAGGACGGCGGCGACTGGGGCCTGTCCGTGGCGCTCGCCGAGCGGCTGGCCGCCGGCCTGGTCGACCTGGTGGAGCTCGTCCACGACGAGGGCTTCGTCCTGCGCGATCTCAACCCCAACAATGTGATGGTCACCGAGGACCACGAGCTGCGGCTGATCGATCTCGAACTCCTGGCCCGCCCCGGCGAACGCGTGGTGCACGCGCACACACCGGGCTACGCGGCACCCGAGCAGGTCGACGCCCGCTCCGGCGACCGCTGCCTCGATCTCACCGCCGACCTCTACGGCCTCGGCGCCACGCTGCTGTACCTGGTCACGGGTGTGGACCCGTTACTCGCTCCCGACGACTCGCCCGCGCGGCCCTACCGGCAACAGATCGCCGACCTCCTCGAACCCCTGTGCCGTGACAACCCCACCGCACATCGTTTCGCACCGCTCATCCTCGCGCTGCTCCACGAGCAGCCCGAACAGCGGCCCGGCCTCGCGGAGGTCCGGAGCACCCTGAGCGGCCAGTCCCCGCCCGAGTCACGTTCCGTCCTCCCATCGGCGTCGAACGCGCCCACCGGCAGCGAACTCAAACAGCTGACCGACGATGCCCTGGAGCATCTGCTGGCGACGATGGCCCCCGAGGCCGACCGGCTCTGGCCGCCGTCGTCGTTCGGCGCCACCAGCGATCCCCTCAACGTCCAGCACGGCGCCGCAGGCCTCCTCGGCGTGCTCACCCGCGCCCTGTGCGCCGAACCCGGACCGCACCTGCGCGAGGCCGTCGGCACGGCCGCCGACTGGATCACCGGCCGCGTCGGGCGTGAGCCGCGCGCGCTGCCCGGCCTGCACTTCGGCCGCTCCGGTACCACCTGGGCCCTCCTCGACGCCGCCGAGGGCCTCGACAACGACACACTGGCCGGCGTCGCGGCCGACCTGGCCAGGCGGGTCCCGTTGCGCTGGCCCAACCCTGACATCTGCCATGGCTCAGCCGGGGCCGGTATGACCCAGCTCCGCTTCTGGGAGGCCACCGGCGACGATGATTTCCTCCGCAGGGCCGACGAGGCCGCCGAGTGCGTGGCCGCCGCGGCCGTCCGCCGGGGCGGACTGCTCCTGTGGCCCATCCCGCACTCCTGGCCGTCCCACCTCGCCGGGCTCGTGCACTACGGCTTCGCCCACGGCGTCGCGGGCACCGGCGCGTTCCTGCTCGCCGCGGGCCGGGCCACCGGCACTGAGCGGTATCTGAAGCTTGCGGACGAAGCCGCACGCACGCTCCTGTCGACGGCACGTCACGACGACGGCGCTGCCTACTGGACCGCCGGGCCCTCGGGCGGGGCACGCAGGACCAACTGGTGCAGCGGCTCCTCCGGGATCGGCACCTTCCTGCTGCGGCTGTCCCAGCACAGCGAGGACGTCCGCCTGCGCGAGGGTGCCGAGGCGGCCGCCGTCGCGGTCCGCCGTTCCCGCTGGCACGCGGGAACCTCCCACTGCCACGGACTGGCGGGCGACGGCGAGTTCCTGCTCGACATGGCCGAGGCCTACCGGCAGCCGCGCTACGCCCGCTGGGCCGAGGACCTCGCCCTCACCCTCCACGCCCGCCACACCATCCGCCACGGGCGCGTGCTCGCCCCGGACGAGACCGGAACGACCGTCACGACCGACTACGGCACCGGCCTCGGCGGTGTACTGGCCTTCCTGCTGCGACTGCGACACGGCGGGCCCCGCCTGTGGCTGCCCAAGACGTTCACCGGGCCGGACGCACGCGACACGGCCAGGTGAACCAGCACACCGGACCGGACCCGGAGGGAGGTGAGACAGATGGAGCTTGACGTGACCGCCCTGCAGCACCTGCAGGAGGAAGAGCCCGAGACGGGCCTCTACCCGTGCACGTTCACCTGCCCGTGGACCTCGACGTCCGCGGAGGCCGAGTAAGCACACCGCACGGCCGGCGAGCGGCGGCCCTCTCCCAGGAGATCTCTCGGGAGGGGGCCGACCCGCGCCTGGGCGCAGGCTGCCCGCAGTGGTCATCACCGTCATCGCGACGCCGGATGCTCACCCCTGGAGATGCGCGTCCACGGTCGCCAGCGCCGCCGCCATGATGCTCAGCGCGGCGCGAGCAGGGGGCCCGTAGCGGTAGCCGCGGGTGGCAGCGCAGGCCGGGATGTCGAAGCTGGTCACCGCGAGCCCGTGCAGGGCCTCGGTGCCGAAGTCCGGGCTGTGGCGACGCCAGCGGCTCAAGATCTCCCAGCGGTAGAGCAGCGCGGTGCCGTAGCCGCTGCGTGACGGGGCGAGCAGGGCCGCGCCAAGGTCCAGGTCCGCCAGGGCGCGGGCGAGTTGCTTGTGCCCGTAACGGTGCCGGTCGACGACCTCGCACAGCATGACGACGTCGACGCGGTCGGCGGCGCCCCTGATCCGCTCGGCGAGCTGCGGGCAGCGGTCTTCGGGGTTGCCGTCCCCGAAGGCACTGGTCGTGCCGTCTCCAGGAACGAAGTCAGTTCGGCGTTGCAACGGGCCGGGTTCTCCGCGTTCGGATTCATCGCGGCCTCGGGCACCGTGGTGGTGCGCCCATCGGGCAAGATGAGACGGGTGCAGGCGCTCAGCCGGCGAGCGCGCCCCGGTCCTCCGCCGCTCCCGCGCCTCCTGTCCCGCCCACTTCGCGCACGCCTGGAGCAACGCGGGCCTCGCGAGGCGAAGCGGCCCTGCGCTCGGTTCCCAGCCGGCCGAACTCCCGCAGGGTGTCCAGGCAGGTGCCGGTGTGGCCCTGCCGTCCCTCGTGCGCGAGGGGCGGCGGGGCCAACCGGGTGCCGGATAGGGCTAGTTGGTGAAGTACAGGTACTTCCAGGATCCGTACGTCGTCTTGTTCACGGTGTCGCCGGAGGTGCCGTTGATGTACGAGGACCGGATCCGTGCCTTGATGCCGGAGTGGCCGGGGGCCGGGAGGTAGACGACGGACCTGCCGTCCGTGCCCAGGCTGAAGTACTTGGAACCGTCCGCCTCCCACTTGCCGTTGACGTAGACCTGTAGTTCGAGGCGCTGCTTGCGGCCCGGGTAGTAGGTCATGGTCGTGGTGAACAGGGGTGCGACGTTCTTGTGGAACCAGTAGTAAGGGGTCGTGCCGATCTTCGCCGTCCTGTACTGCCGGGAGACCGCGAGGGAGATGGCCACGCGCGCGTACGCCGTGGACTTCACCGTCTTGGGCGCGGTGCGGGTGTCCCCCTTGAAGACGGCGGTGACGTCCGTGTCCCGGAGCATGTTGAGGGTGACGGAGAGGTTGCCGCTGGAGTCGACGGTGCCGCTCTTCAACAGCTTGTTGGGCTTGTCGGCGCCGTAGGGGTTGGCCCAGATCTCGACCGTGCGGTTCTTGTAGGTCGGGCCGAGGTGCGCGGTGAAGGTGACGGCTTTGTTGTAGTCGTACACGTTGCCGTCGTTGTTCAGGGTCAGGCTCGGCGTCGCGAAGGAGACCTTGACCTGGGCGGTGGCGGTGGCCGCCGCGTGGGTGCCGTCGCCCCCGTAGGAGACCTTGTAGGTGGCGGTGCCGCCGGCCTGCGGGGTGTCGGTGAAGGAGTACGAGCCGTCGGCGTGCACGGTGGCGTCGGGCAGCACCTTGCCGTTCGGGTTCTCCACGTCGGTGCGGAGGACCTTCAGCCTGGTGCCGGCGGGCAGCTGCGTCGACGTCGACAGGGTGCCGGAGACGGTGAGCTGCCTGCCGCCGGTCGCGGTGGACGGGGCGTGCACCGACAGCGTGGGCTGCTCCAGCGTCGGATTGCCGAGCGGAGTGACGACCCAGCCGCTGTTGGTGCCGACGAGGGCGAACAGCTCGGTGGAGTCCGGGGACCAGGCCAGCGGGGTCTTCGCCCCGTTGGAGCCGGTGTTGTAGGTACGGATCGGCACGGCGCCGTCCGGCCGGTAGACCGACACGGCGCCGCCGTTCGCCTGCGCGACCAGCCCGTTCGGGGCGATGTCGGCGTCGGTCCCGTTCGGGTAGGCGCCGTCGGCGGCGAACGCGCCGTTCGTGTACGCCTGCCGCTCGGTGCCGTTGACCAGCACGTGAGTGCCGCCGGGCACCAGGTCGATGTCGTGGATGCCGCTGTTGAGCGAGTAGTCGCCGTGGTAGTACGCGACCTGCTGCGGCGTGCCCGAGGAGACGTCGAGGACGGCCATCGAGTCGGTGGACAGACCGGTCTCACCGACGGCGAGGATGCCGGGCTGGCCGGGGTCGGTGTCGAGCAGCGCCTGGCCCCAGAGCTTGTTGGTGTACTGGCCCGTCGTCACCGTGCCGGCGCCGGCCGGGTCGACCGAACCGAGGTTGCCGTCCCACTGGTCGCCGTACGTGAACCACACCTTGCTGCCGGCCACGGCCACATGGGTCGGGCCGGTGGTGGTGGGCACGGTGTAGCGGGACTTGACGGTCAGGGTGGCCGCGTCCAGCGCCACGATCTGGTGGCTGCCCGAGGCGGCCGCGTACAGCGTGCTGCCGTCGTCGGACAGCGCGAGGTCGGTGACGTCGGTGATGCCGTCCGCCTCGCCGACCTGGTTGCCGTCGTAGTCGGCGGCGAAGACCTTGCCGGTCTCCGCGTCGCCGACGAAGACCCGGCCGGTCGCGCCGTCGACGACGAACCCGCCGACCGCGTACACGGAGGCGGGAGCCGCCGAGGCCGTACCGGCCGACATCACGCTCAGCGCCGCCGAGCTGAAGACGACCGCGAGCGCCGTCGCGGTCGAGATGCTGCGCCTTCGCACAGTTGTGTAACCCCCACGAGGAGTCCCGGCCTGAGGCCGGGAGCCGATGGCGCCGCGCATCGCCCGGCCGTGACCGAAAAGGTGCGGTGACGACCGGGGCGCGACTGCCAGCGGCAGCGTATGACACGAGTGTGACAGTCGACGAGCGGGAATGGTTGTGCGCCAGGAGGGACAGCCTGGATCGGGGTGGCTCAACCCAGGGGTGTCATCGCGTAGTCCGGGTCTGAGAACGCCGCGTCGTCAGGCATCGCTTCCGGCTGCGAGGCCGTACTGCGCCAGAGCCGCCGACAGGCCGAGACCGACGCCACCTGCAGCAGCCCGTCGCGGATCAGCAGTACGATGATGCCCGGCAGATCGCTGCGCACGACCTGGCCTTGGCCAGGGTCGCACCATGGCCAAGGACTCTGTCGGGTGGTGGCGAAACGGCCGCCTCATCCGACCGCCTGCTCACCCTTGACGACGGTGAAGGCGATACCGCCCAGCTGCGAGGTGAGGTAGTCGCGCAAGGCTGCTGAGGCGCGGCCTGCCTGGCTGGTCCGCAGTTCGATGCCGGAATGGTCCGTGGCCGGGCCGATCTGGTAGACGGGGAACCCTGCAATCGTCGGGCGGTTGTGTGCCATGAGCCCGCGGACGGCCGTCTGCAGTGTCCCCTCGGAGTAGCGGCAAGGAAAGATGTCGAGCCGGTTGAGGTCGACGGCCGGGTGGGCGTGCTTGGCCGCCTGGGCGAGCAGCCTCCCGCGCGTCACGTCCGTGACGCACAGCGCCACCCGCCCCGGGGTGTAGCCGTCGATCACCGTGCCGAAAATTTCCGAGTACGCGGCGTTGAACTCCTCATCGCCGACGGCCTGCGTAAGCGCCTGGGCCTGCGCGGTGCCGTCGGAATTGCCACTGCCCGCAGCGGGGGAGGCCGCACCCTGACTCTGCACGCCATCCGGGCAGGAGGCGGTAGCCCCGCCGCTGCTCGGGATCCTGCTGCTGCCGGCCCAGGACACGGACGGGGCGCTGGCAGACGGCGTCCGTGACGCCGCCGATGTCCCCAGCGAGGACCCGGCGCACGCCGCAGTGGCAGCCAACATCCCCGAACAGAGCGTCACAGCAACAGCGCGCCGCATCATGTTCCTTCTTCCCCGGAGTTCAGTTCGCGGGCTGTTGTCGCTCATGGCTTCCCCTGCCTGCCGCCCCATCCGGGTGCATCCGGTTCTATCCAGGCCATGCGTGAAGGATAGGCACCCCATCGGGGCCGGATCAGCCGCCAGCGGGAACGTCCGAGAAGATCGCCGGAGGCGACTGCGGCATGGGGCCATAGGGAGCAGGCACCGGGAAGGCCCGGGCCATGCTCCTCACTTGGGATCACCATGTTTGCCTTTCTCCACGCCGGGCTCTCGCCCCCCTACGGCGGCACCATCTTCGCCAGCATGCTCGCGGTCCTCGCCCTCGCCGCAGTCTTCGCCCGCACACCCACCCGCCGGGCCGACGCCCGCAAGGTCCTCGACCTCCTCCTTCTACGAGGTGCGCGGTCGACACACACCAACAGGCCGCAGCAGTGATCCGCAGCCGGCCCACTCGGCAGTCGGGTCCTCACAGGTCGAGACGTACGAGGCCGCCAGGAACGGCAGGCCTCCACAACGTCGGGTTGCCCGTCGCGAACATCCGCCGGCGGCCGAATCTCCGCCGACGACACGGCAGGCCCCATCCATGTCGAGGTCGTTGGGGAGCTGTTTGGGCAGCTGGCCGGAGAGCAACAGGCGCCGTCTGCCTCAGCCCTGCGGCTGCCGATCAGGAACCTTCTCTCGCCTACCTGATCACAATTTTGTCTGACGAGCCTGCCGTAGGAGCATGTCCGCGTCACAATGGCTCCAGCAGAAAGACAGCGGCCATATGAAACACGCTGCACGTCACAGATGGGTGGCATTCGCGCTGCCGGCCGCGGCCCTGGCGGCCGCAGTCCCGTTTGTCATCCCCTCACTCGCGGGCGCCTCTCCTACGCCGGCCACACAGGCAGCCGCGCGGATCGACGAACGCCAGCAGGTCCTCGACGCCATTGCCGACCGGATCACCGAAGGGCTCTCCGAGTCCGGCAGGGCGCACATACCCGGCTTCGCCGAGGTGGAGGTCGACCCCGACCACAACCACCTGCGCCTGTACTGGAAAGGCGCCCCGTCCCAGCGGGTCAAGAGTATCCTCGCCCACCTCCCCCACGGAGTGACCGCCGAGGTCGACCCTGCCCGCTATTCCAGGGCCGAACTCCACGCGGCCCGCGTGAAGTTGCTGAACAGCCTGGCCTCCATGAAGCTGCGAGTCGAGGGGACGGCGGACCCTGTCCGCGTCACCAGCATCGCACCGGCGGTGGACGGCAGCGGCCTGGAGGTCGGCTACGACAACGCCGCCCGCACGGCGAGCAGTCTCCTGACGAGCGGACACGGCAAGACGTTGCAGCAGGTCGCCACGGCAGTCGGCCGCCTGTCGGGAGTACACGTCGCCGCGATCCACCGGCTGCAGAGCGTGGATCTGTCCTCCCGGCAGCATGACAGCTCCCCCTGGACCGGAGCCTCGGCGCTGAAAAACCCACTCGGCGGCATCTGCTCCGGCTCTTACGGCGTGAAGAACGCCCGGGGCCAGTACATGCTGACGTCGGCCTACCACTGCGGCCCCGGCCCTGAAGGCCAGTGGACCACCTGGTGGGGTGGCGACCTCATCGGCACCACCGACGCCACCCAACGCTCCCCCCAAGACGACGTGGTCGGCATCAAGCTGCCCTCACAGCACGTGAGCGGCCGGCTCTACGACGGCCCCGCAAGCCGCACCGACGGCTACGCCAAGCCCGTCATAGGCTGGGGGCACAACAACGTCGGCGACTACGTGTGCACCGACGGCGCCAACGGCGGCGTGCACTGCGGTGTGCGCATTGCCCAGACCGACATCGGCGTCACCGGGCCCAACGGCATCTACCGCCCCGACGTCGACCTCGCCTACGCCACCGCCGCCACTCCTGGCGGCGTCGCAGCCGTCAACGGCGACAGCGGCGGCCCGGTCTTCGCCAGCGTCCGCAACCACACAGCCGATGAGGCACGCGGAATCATCACCGCCCTCGACCGGACCATCACCTGCCCGCCTGCGTACAACCCCGGCACCGTCCTCGACGGTCATCGCAGGACACCCTGGTGCCTGGCCGGCGTCTACTACGTACCCATCGGAAAAACCCTCCACGACATGCACTGGACCCTGGTCACCGGGTGACCCTTCACAGGCCCAGGGCCGCAGCGGGGCCGAGAATGAGACAGCCGACACCGACCGCAGCGACCGGCTGTCCGTGCCGGCCCGAGCACCGCTGAAGTCCAGCACCCCACGCGACCCGGCCGCCTCGGCCGCGTTCATCAACGCGGCCTCCACCCCGAGCCGAACACCGGTGGCCCGGTGTGGAGACCGCCCTCATCGAGGCGGGAAGCCGAGGGATGGCGGGACAGGCGAGTTCGCAGTCCGTCAAGCGAAGAGGTCGGCGCGGCCATCCGTCTGGTCAGGTCCGGTGCGGCGGCACCCACACGGTGACGTCGAACAAGATCTCGCATGGCGCGCCGGACACCGTACGCAGCACGGCTTTCACCCGGAGCTCGGCCACGCGACGGGCGGCTGTGAGAGCGCACACGACCTGTCCGGGACGGATGCCTTTACCGGCGAGCGTCACTCCGTAGTCCTGCTCGCGTGCGCACGGCCAGAAGCCGTCGGAACGACTCGGCGGGAGCACGGCGATGTCGTTGTCCGCCACGCCGTGCAGGGCGTGGTCCTGGGCGCCGAATCAGATGTCCGCCGTGGCGGGTCCCGGCTCGGGCCGTACATCCCAGTCCGCAGCCATCGAGTCCAGGTCGGCCACCTGCCCGGGCCTCAGGGTCAGCGTGTCGCGCCGGCGCACGGGGGCAGGCGCACCCTCTGGCAGGGCGGCGGCCGCGTGCGGCGACGCCGATCCGGCGGACACCGTTGGCCGAGCGCCGGACGCCCCGCTCAGCCCCGCCAGCAGCGCGGCGAGCAGCACTGCGGCAGCTACCGCCCAGGCCAGTCGGCCGGCTCGCGCCACCCGTCGCCGAAGCGCCGTCAGCGGACGGCGGCCAACTGCGGACCGATCGGAGACACCGGTTACGGGGACGGGTTTCGGCTCCCGGGCGGCCTCCGACGGCGAGGTCGGCGGTACAGCCGGAGGCAGTATGGCGGGTGGTTCCCCGTCGGTTGCGGGCCGGAGCTGCTCCCACCGCCGGCGCCACAGCTCATGACCTCAGCGAGGACCTCCCGGTCGATGTAGCCGTCGACGGCTTCCATCACCACACGCTTGAGCTCGGCCCGCTTCGGCCGGAAGCACGGGTATGCCTCCCGCCCGGCAGTTCCCGAGAACTCAGTCGAACGGCAGTAGTTCGGCCTTTGCCATCTGCGTCTTCTGCGGGCGCTGGAACTGCGGCCTGAGCATCAACAGGTCCATGAACCGCTTCGACGGTGGGTAGCCGCCTGACTTCGCGGTGAGGAACTCGTCGACGAGCAAGGTTCGTGCCTTCGCCGTGGTGACGCCGGTGAGGACGTTCTGCTGGGTGATCTCGTCGGCCAGGGCCTCAAGGTCCCGCTCGTAGCCGGCGTAGATACGGCGGGACGCTTCCTCGACGAGTTCGATGGCCTGGCTCGTGGCCCAGCGGACGATGCGCTGGTGTTCGTGCAGTGCCTCGTCGTCGGCCCCGTCGGGCGGTGGGCAGGCGCCGTAGGCGATGCCGTGATGATGTGATCGCTTCGTTGCGGCCCGGAACTCCGGATTGTCGGCGAGTTCGGCCGCAATCCGCTCGGCCTCGGCGTCGGCCTGCAGGCGGGCGTCCTGGACGCGTTCGGCCGCGGAGAGGCGGTGCTACTGGGTGAACTCTGCCCAGTCGTTCTGGAGATCGGTGTGCCAGTCGGCCTCCTCGCCCCAGTAGTGGGGCAGTCCGTCGGCCATGAAGCACATCACCACCGAGGTGATCTTCCCTTCGTGGGAACGCGCGGTTCGGCGCAGCCGCTTCAGGTCGTTTTGAGCCTCTGCGCTCAGCTGGCCCTCGACACTGGCTCCGACCTTGGCGGACCCGTCGTCGTCCATGACGGCGAACGCCTTCGCGACGAACACGTCGCTGTCGAAGTACAGCACCCGCGTGCCGCACGTGTGGGCGACGTCGATGAACTCTTCGGCGTCGAACTCATCCCCCGGCAGCAGTACCCGGCAGCCCTCTCCCTCCGGGATGGCAGCCAGGGGTTTCAGCCCCTTCGAGCTCGTAACACGATCTTGTTGAAGTGGCCCGGTTGGGCGTGACCGATGTGACGATTCGGCCGTTCGGGAGGGTGTGAGTACCCGGCCGTGGATCGTGGACGACGACTTGTGGGCGCTGATCGAGCCGCTGCTGCCGCCCTGGCCCGAGAAGTCGCCGGGCCCGCGCGGTGGCAGACCGGCGGTGTCTGCAGGGCATTCTGTACGTGCTCTACAACGACATAGCCTGACAACTCCTGCCCCGGAGCTGGGGTTCGGCTCCGGACAGACCTGCTGGCGGCGCCTGGACCGCTGGCGGCAGGCCGGGGTCTTCGACCAGCTGCACCGCATCCTGCTCGCCGAACTCAACGCGGCCGGCGAACTCGACTGGCCCCGCGCCTGCGTGGACGGCTCCCACATCCGAGCGAAAAAGGGGGAGCCAACCCCGGTCCGTCGCCGGTCGACCGGCGGAAAACGGGCAGCAAACACCATCTGATCTGCGACGGACGCGGCACCCCGCTCAAAGTCATCACCACTGCGGCCAACGTCAATGACGTCACCCAGACCCTCACTCTCGTCGATGGCATCCCGCCCGTGGCCGGACGGCCCGGCCGCCCGCGCCGCCGCCCCGACTCACTTCTCGGCGACAAGGGCTACGACTCCACCGGCGCGAGCTGCGCAAGCGCCGGATTCTGCCGGTCATCTCCCGCAAGGGCGCCCCGAACATCAAGGGCCTCGGCAAACTCCGCTACGTCGTCGAGCAGACCTTCGCCCTGCTCCACCAGTTCAAGCGCCTCGCCGTCCGCTGGGAACGCCGAACCGAACTCCACGATGCCTTCGTCTCGTTGGCCTGTAGCCTCATCTGCTGGAGACGCCTCAAGGAGGTCCGCAGCAGATCAGAAGGGCAGCGGCTCGGAGCTGAGTGACTCGGTGTACCCCAGGGACCACCGCTCAGGAACGGCGGCGCAGATCGCATCCAGATCGGCGCGGGTCCGGCCCCGGACGTGAAGCCAGCTGTGGACGCCCAGGCCATCTTGGCGCAGCAGCTTGCCCGGGGCAGAGAACCAACGCACGGGGAATTCCTCCCGCCCCGTCCACATTGGACGGTCCGGCAGTTGGACCCGCTGGAAGTGTTCGGGCACCGCACCAAGCAGGTCCGCGGGCAGCTCGCACGCGTTGTACAGCCGGCCTCCGCCGCCGAACAGCGCCTCGCTCAGGACGAGTTCGACGCAGGACAAGGACACCCGGTCCAAGAACGGCCCCCAGCCGTGCCGCGCCTGAACGAGCACCGGAGGATCGTCCCGGTCAAGGTCGGTAAGGCGCACCCCCCAGAAGGCACAGCCCTGGTTCTCACTGCGGAAGACGAGGACGCCGCCGCACTCGTCATGCACGAACACCTCGTGAGGCGGCAGCAGCGGCTCCTGGTTGGCGACCAGGTCGGGCCGGCTACCCACGAGCGTATAGAACTCGTGCAGCGCAGTCGGCAGGGAGCAGCCGAGCATCGCCTCCGCCTGCGCCAGCTCCGCCCTGGGCGTGCCGTCATCCTCGGCCAGCGCATCGCCCCAAGCGGCAGCAAAGCTGCGGATAAATGTCCAGGCCCGCTCCCGATCGGAAATGCCGCCATCCAGGGCGCGGGCCACGTCGAAGCTGCCACTCATGCCACGAAACGTATCGGAAGCCCGAGCCGCATCGCCAAGAGACCATCAGGCCGCCAGAGAGAGTCGCAACTGGGGCCCGGACCTGATCTCGCTGGCGCCGAACCCCGCCGTCACCGGCCTCGCCGCCCTGGTGCTGCGCGCCCGGCGCGGCACCGAGCCCGCCGTGCGGCGGCGGAAGCGGGCTGAACGGAAGCGAGGGCCGGCCAGGTGTCGCCACCGGCCGGCCCTCGCGCCCGGCTGACTCAGTGACCGGAGATCAGGTCGACGTTGCCGTCGAACTGCCACAGCGGATTGGGCGTCGGCTTGCCGCCGTTGATGATCAGGAAGTACCCGTTCACCTGCACCGGTCCGTCCCCGTCGGCGATGTAGCGCCCGGTCGGGGTGACATCGACCTGGTAGATGGCCTGGGCGGTAACGTGGTAACCGGGGACGTTCCAGGAGACCGTGCAGCGCCAGTCGTTTCCCGGCCCTGCCTGCGCCCCGAGCCCCTCGCTCTTGTCGCAGGCCGCTGTGGTCTGCAGTTGCGCTGCGGCGACCGCCGGCTGGCGCATCTGTGCTTGCTGGAACGGGTAGAGGTGGGCGAACACCGTGGCTACCGACCGTTGCACCTTGTCCTGGGTGATGCCAGAACCGCTCGCCCCGGTCCCGACGGCGACGAGACCGACCGTCGCGGCCAGCACGCCCGCCAGCGGGAGGGCACCCAAAGTCAGCGCCCTGCGTCCGGCGCCGTCGTTGTTGACGTTGGTGAAGTCCCGGCGGAGGAACAACAGACAGGCCAGTGCCGTCGCCACGACCGCCCACACCAGGCTGACCCCGATGCCGATCAGCAACGGCCCCAGCTGCTGGGGATCGGTGAACAGGCCGTTCCAGGAGATGAAGGCGTAGCCGGGCAGTGCCAGGCGCACCGGGACCGGCAGCGGCAGCATCTGCGCCGTCTGCATCCCGAGGGCGGCGATCACGGGCAGCAGCAGGCCCATCGGGGATCGGCCCAGGGCCACCGACCCGAGCAGCCCGATGGCGGCCAGGGCAAGCGTCGGCGCCAGCACGCAGACCCACGCCAACAGGACCTTACCGGCCGCGTCCCCGCCGGTGAGCAGGTGGCCGTCCGGGCCGACCAGCGGCTGGTTCCCCTCCGCGAGCAGTCCGCCGAGCACGCTGGAGACGGCCAAGCCGGCTACCAGCAGTCCGATCACGGTGACGCTGGTGATCGCCTTGGCCGCGAAGATCCGCCGATGCGAGCGGACGGCGATGATCAGGTGGCGCCAGGTGCCCAGCCGATCCTCGGAGGCGAAGACGTCGCCGGCGACCACGGACGTGATCAGCGGCAGGGCCCATGTGCCGGCGACGCCGAGCACCACCAACGATCCGGCCCAGCCGGTGGCGTGCATCCACCGGCCGAAGAGGGTATCGGACGGCAGGGTGCTCTGCTGGTCGATCGCGAACACCAGCAGGACCGGACCGAGCCAGCACAGCAGCACCAGCAGGCGCACCCGCCAGGCAGAGAACTGCTTGACCAGCTCCATCCGCAGGATCCGGACCACCGGGACCGGGCGTCTGCCGGCCGTCCCGGGCTCTAGCCCTCCCCCGGACCCCGCTCCGGCGGCGGGGGCGTCGGTGAGAGTCGTGGTCATTGGTCGGCCTCCTGCCCGATGATGGCGAGCTGGTCCGTCAGGGAGAGAAAGGCTGCTTCCAACGGCGAGACAACGGGAGCGAGTTCGCGCACGGGGATATTCGCGCCCACGATCCGCGCCACGAGTTCGTCCAGAGCAGCCGCCCGCGCGCGTACGACGATCACGTCGTTGTCCGGTCGCGCCGCGGCGTCGGAGTCCTCGACGACGCGAACGCCGGGCGTTCCGGCCGCGACAGCGTGCGCGGCGGACGGATCCAGGGCGCGCAGCCGGTAGTCGAGTTCGTGTTTCTCATCGGTGAGCTTCTTCAACGGGCCGGAGAACAGCACACGCCCCTTGGCCAGGATGGTGACCTCGGAACACAGCGCCTCCAGATCGTCCATCCGATGGCTGGACAGGACGACCGTGACGCCCTCGGCCGCGAGCCGGCGCAGGACCGTGTGCACCTTCCTCTTGCCCGCCGGGTCCAGGCCGTTGGACGGCTCGTCGAGCACCAGCAGACGCGGTTTGGTCAGCAACGCCGCGGCCAGTCCCAGCCGTTGGCGCATGCCCAGGGAGAAGCCGCGGACCTTCTGATCGGCGGCCTCGGTGAGTCCGACCTGCTCCAGAGCCTCGCCGACATCACCGGCGAGTGCGTCGTCGGGCTGCAGCCAGACCAGCGTCGCGAGGTTCTGCTTCGCGGTGAGAGTGGGGTAGAGGCCGGGTCCGTCGACGAACCCGGAGACACCGTCAGGCGCCGGCAGCCCACGGCCCACTGAAGCGCCGAGGATCTCCAGATCCCCCTTGTCGGCGACGGCCAGGCCCAGCATCAGGCCCAGCAGCGTGGTCTTTCCGGCACCGTTCGGGCCGACCAGGCCGTGGATCTGACCCTGCGCGACGCTTACATCGACATGGTCGAGCGCGACGACGTCGCCGAAGACCTTGGTGATGCCGTGGCCCCTCACTGCGATGGTCGTGTCCATCCGTTCCTTCCTCAGCTGGCGAGCAGGTGGGCCCCCGTCCCGCTGGGGGACGGGGGCCGGTTACCGAGTGGCGCTGGTCACTGCACGTTGATCGTGGTGTCGTCGAGCACGAAGGAGGTCTGGTACTCGTAGTCCTCCGCGCCGGTGAACTTGAGCGTGACTGTCTGGCCCGCGTAGGGAGAGAGGTCGAAGGTGTGCTGCGCGTATCCGGTGATGCGGTCGAGGTTGGAGTAGGTGTGCAGGGTGCCCAGCACCGTGCCGGAGCTGTTCAGCACCTGCACCTTGAGCGTGTCGTAGGCGGTCGTGATCGAGGTCTCCGCCGTGTCCACGTGGAGCCAGAAGCTCAGCTGCTCCGAGGTGCAGCCCTTCGGCAGGGTCACCGTCTGCGACACGGTGTCGGTGTGGGTGGTCCCGTAGCCGTCCAACCACGCGTCCCAGCTGCCGGAGTGCGGCGGCTCGGAGGAGGAGTTATTGATCACGCCGGAGGACGCGGTCCACGGAGCGGGGTTGGAGCTGCCGTTCTCGAAGCCGGGGTTGCCCAGCAGCTGCTTCGCCTGGCAGCCGGTGCTTCCGGTGGGGGTGGCGGACGCCTCATTGCTCTGTGCCCCCTCGCCCACGCCGTTCACCGCGGTGACCCTGTAGTAGTAGGTCTGCCCCGTGGTGAGCCCGGTGTCCGTGCACGAGGTCACCGCGCCCAGTCCGCTGCAGCCGCCGCTGGTCAACAGCGACTCGCCGCCGCTGGAGGTGCCTCGGTAGACCTTGTACGAGGTGATGTTCTCGCCGCCTGTGCTGGCCGGTGGCGTCCAGCTCAGCGCGACCTGCCCGGTTCCGGCTGTCGCCGTCAGGCCGGTGGGCGCGCCCGGTACTGTCGCGGCGATCGGCGAGGCTGTGACGGTCACCGTCGAGGACGCGGAGTTCGCCGGCGAGGCGCTGTCGGTGACGGTCAGCGTCGCGGTGTAGCTACCCGCGGTGCTGTAGGTGTGACTCGGGTTCTGCGACGTGCTGGTCGACCCGTCACCGAAGTTCCAGCTGTAGCTGTACGCCGGGGTGCCACCGGTGCCGGTGCCGGTGAAGGCGACGTTCAGTGGCACCTGGCCGGAGGTCGGGGTGGCCGAGGCGCTTGCGGCCAGCGGGTTGCCGACGGCGCTGACCGTGGTCGTCACCTGCGAGGTCGCGGTGCTGGCGGGCGAGGCGCTGTCGGTGACGGTCAGCGTCGCGGTGTAGGTACCCGCGGTGCTGTAGGTGTGACTCGGGTTCTGCGACGTGCTGGTCGACCCGTCGCCGAAGTTCCAGCTGTACGTGTACGGGGCCGTGCCGCCGGTCGCCGAGCCGGTGAAGTTCTCCGTCAGCGGCGCGTTGCCGGTGGTCGGCGAGCCCTTGGCGCTCGCGGACAGGGGGGTCGCGCCCTGGACCCAGAAGTCCTCCAGCGGGTCGCCGAGCGCGGCCTGGTCCGCGGTCGTCATCGGGAAGGTGGACGAGCCCAGGTTGTTGTTCGGGTCGATGACGCCGGAGTGCACGTTCTCCATCGTGCGCTCCATGGCCGCCAGCACGTTGGCCGTCGTGTACGCCACGTGCGAGACGTAGTGCTGCTTGACGTAGGCCGGGTTCCCGATGACGAGCAGCGGCACGCGGTAGGTGTTGCTGACGTGGTCCGGGCCGTTGCTGCCGTTCTGGGTGTCGTCCTCGGTGACGACGATCAGCGTGTTGTTCTTGTACGTCGGGTTGCTCATGATGGAGCTGACGATGTTGTTCGTCGCGGTGTCGTTGCCGGCGATGTCCTGGTAGGTGCCGGGGTGGTCGTTGAACAGCTCGACGTAGTTGTAGGCCGGCATCCCGTACTGGTTGACGAAGTTGAGGTAGTCGCCGGAGACGGTGCTGTCGGGGATGCTCTGGTTGTTGCAGGTGTACTCGTTGGTGTGCAGCTCTTCGGGGATGGTCGTGCCCGGACGGTTGGGCGGCAGGACCTCGATCTTGCCGTCGGCCGGGTTCTTCCAGTAGCCGCTGCCACTGTTAAGCATCCAGTAGATGTCACCGTTCACGATCATCGAGTACGGGCTGGTGCCACTGCTGGTGCCGGACGGAGCGGTGCAGGCGCTGGTGCCCTCGTCCGTGGGGCCCTGGTCGCTCTGCAGGAACCGGTCGAACTGGGTGCCGTTCGACGGGTAGGACTGCTGCTGGCTGCTGGACGAGGACTGCCCCGAGAACAGGAACCAGTGGTTGGGGCCGGACGGCGGCTGGACGCCGGTGCTGTACGAGTCGGACAGCGAGTAGGTCTTGGCCAGCTGGTGCAGGTCCGGAACGGAGCTCATGTGGTTGGTGCTCTCCACCTGGCCGTTGCAGCCGGCGGCGATCGTTGTCGCGCAGTCGCCGAGGTAGTCGTCGAAAGTGTGGTTCTCGCGATAGATGATCACGAAGTGCTGGAACGGCGGGAAGTACGGCGCCAGCGGGTTCACCGCCGCTGCGGGCTTCCCTATGATCGTCTGATGGCCGCCGACCCTCTGCACGACGCTCTTGTCGGTGATCTTGAAGTTCTTGGGCTGCGGGAACTTCGCGAACTCCACGCCGGGCGCGGCGAACTTCGCGCCGGAGCAGTCGAAGTCGTCCGGCTTGTACGTCATCGGACGCTTGCCGAGCGGCAGGTTCTTGGCGTTCGGGGGGGTCGTCGCCGGGTTGTACCCCTTCAGCGTGCACGAGCCGACGCCCGACGCAGAGTGGGCGGCGTCAGCGATCCCGACGCCGTGAGCCACGCTCTCCACCCCGCCGAACAGCAGGGCAAGGCTGGCGACACCGGGCAGCAGTAACTTCTTCGATCTCTTCATTGGCACTCCCGTGTCGGAGGCGCGCGAGGGCGCGCGCATCTACGCGCGCTGAATTGAGCCATACGGGATTGTGACGACGAGTCAGGGCCACGACAAGTCAGTCGGCATGATCCACTTTACTCGCCACGCAAGGTTTGCCAGCCGTCCCCCACGAGGCGTCCCGGCCGTCGGCGGGGAGCGGGACGAGGGGGTATCTCGTCCGGGCCCTCCACCTTGATCGTGGACACCTCGACACTGGATCTTGAATTCAGGGAGAGGAGTCCCGGGTGGGGACCTACAAGTACTCGGCGGAGTTCCGGGCCGACGCGGTGGCGCTGGCCCGTTCGTCGGGCCGACCCGTCTCACGCATCGCTGCCGAACTCGGCGTGAACCACGAGACGCTACGGCAGTGGATCAAGGCCGCGGAGAACGCCGAGCGTCCCGAGGCGCTCGCGAAGTCCACGAACGACGCGGAGATCGCGGCCTTGCGCAAGCAGGTCCGCGAGCTGGAGATGGAACGTGACATCCCGCGCCGGGCGGCCAAGTATTTTGCGGGCGAGACGAACTGGTGAGTTCCCCGAGTCAACCTCGATGCGGCTGATGGTGCTTCACTGCCCCTGGTGCTGGAGTTGGTTTGGTGGGAGGCGGGGTCGTAGCAGGTGCCGTCGCGCCAGCAGGCCCTCATGACGCGAAGCCAGGCTCGAGCGAGGATGCGGGTCGCATGAGGATGCCGCTTTGGGCGGGCGCGGGCGTCCTCGTAGATTCGCTTTGAAGTTTCCCCGTGATCTCGGACACTCGTTCGTTATGCCGCGAGGGCGTGCTGGTGCCGTTGCCGGGTCTCAGCCGGGGCGAGATAGCCGAAGACCTTGTGTGTACGCAGGCGTCGGCGGTTGCAGAACGTCTCGACGAAGGCGAAGACCTCGGCGCGGGCGGTGGTCGGGTCGGGCCAGACACGAGTGCCGATCTCTACCTTGAGCAGTGTCCGGAAACTCTCCGCAGCGGCATTGTCGAAGCATGATCCGCTGCGGCCGCAGCTCTGCAGCAGCCCCAACTCTTGGACTTTTTCTGTAAGTTGAGCCGATGTTTACTCGCTTCCGCGATCACTGTGGATCACTCAGCCGGGCTGCAGGTTGCCCCGGCCGTAGGCCATGTCCAGGGCAGTGACTACGAGTTCGGCGCGGTGGTGGTCAGCCATGGCATAGCCGGCCGCCTCGCGGGTGGCCAGGTCCAGCCAGCAGGCGAGGTAGAGCCAGCCCTCGGCGGTGGGAAGGTAGGTGATGTCGCCGACCAATTTGGTTCCGGGTGTATCGGCGTGGAAGTCGCGGCCGATCAGGTCCGGGGCCGGCTTCGCCTTCTTGTCCGGCCGGGTCAGTGAGCGGTGCTTGCGGCGGGTGACGCCGCGGATGTCGCGCTCGCCCATCACGCGGGCTATGCGCTTGCGGTTCACCCGCCGCCCGCGGCGGCGCAGCTCGGCGTGGATACGCGGGACACCGTAGGTGCGGCGGGAGGCGAGG
The DNA here is from genome assembly GCF_009796285.1 of Streptomyces broussonetiae. NCBI lineage: Bacteria > Bacillati > Actinomycetota > Actinomycetes > Kitasatosporales > Streptomycetaceae > Streptomyces > Streptomyces broussonetiae. The sequence continues at coordinate 380,627 of NZ_CP047020.1, forward strand.
TGCAGCACGGTGATCTCGTGCGCGAGTGCGTCGTCGGCGGCCCGGCGCCTGCGGCGGGCGGCCTCGCCCTCGCGCCAGGCGTAGTAGGAGGAGCGGGCCACGTGCAGCACCCGGCACAGCAGGGTGATCGGGTAGTTCGCCTTCTCCGTATGGATGTACCGGTACGGCTCGCTCACCGGTCGTTCTCCTTCACGAAGGAGGCGGTCGCTTTTTTGAGGATCTCGATCGTCTGCTGCTGCCCGCGGTTCTCCTTGCGCAGCCGCCGCAGTTCCTCGCGCTCGGCGCTGGTCAGCTGGCCGCTCTGGCCCTCGCCCCGGTCGGCCTCGGCCTTGGCCTTGCGGTACCAACCTCACTGACACGAAACCGAGAGATCGCACTCCAACGCACCCATACCAGCGGTCTGACCACCTTGCCGACCAAAACCATCAGCTCTGAGCGACGCATCGCTCTGCCGGCCTCCTGCGTCACCTCGCTTCACCCGCACCGCGAGCATCAGGCACGCGAGAAGGAGAAGGCGGGCTCGGACCGGCAGGCAGCGGCCACGTCTTCACACGAACCGACGGACACCCGATCGAACCCGCCACCCTCACCCGCCACTTCAACACCTTGCTTCGACAGGCCGGGCTCCGACAGATTCGATTCCACGATCTGAGGCACTCGACCGCGACGCTCCTCCTGGAACAGGGCGTCGAACTCGTCGTCATCAAGGAACTCCTCGTGCACGCCCACGTCGGCGTCACCGCCACCGTGTACGCCCACGCCCGACTGCACCTCCAGCGCCAAGCCATCGACCTTCTCAGCAACGCCCTGCGTGACCTGTCGGAGTCCGCTTTCGAGCCCGACGACGGCGACGACCCACCGCTTTGTGCAGTCCCCGTCCGCCGACGTTGCCGTCAACTACTGCCGTCAGACCCCCGAGAGGCCCCGCCGGAATGATTCCGGCGGGGCCTCTCGTCATTTCTCAGTCGCGATCAGATTCGGGTTCAGGGTCGAGGGCCAACCGTCGACTGCTGCTCCCAATCCGAGGCGGGTACCAGCAGAGGGCCAACCACGGTGCGAGCGCCGCTGATTTAGAAGATCCATCTCAGTTCTTCGCATCCATAGACAGGTTCACCGCCGGAGTCGACCCATACTTGGATCACATTTCCTGCAGCGCGAGTTACATCCCACCATTTCCAGGCACGTTGACCTGGGTCAAAGGAGTAAAGAAGGTCTTGCACCGACCATTCTTCATCTCCACGATGGAGAGAAAAACGTGCGGCTGCATCCGACCAGCGATCGATTGCCCACCGGGGGATGTCCGATTCTGGAAGTTCATCACGGCTTCCTCGAGCGCGGCCGCGGCCTCGGTGGCGGTCATACCGGTGGCGCGCCAGCGGACCGAGCGGCGGCCGACCTTCGCCCAGTCGACCGGCTGACGGGGCGTGGCCGCGCCGGGCGCCGGGACACGCAGACGGCGGGATCGGGGAACGGGGGTGCTCACACGAGCCTCCCGATCGTCGCGGCAACGGTGACGGATTTCCTGCCGCCGCGTCGTGGTTAGGCGGCCGTAGACAGGTGTGACTGAGCGCCTGAGTTGTCGGCTCAGCGCTTGGGTTGGCGAATGTGAAGCGTCATGGCGGGGGTGTGAGTCGGGGCTTGGGTTCGTTGAGTCGCAGCGGGTGGGTCTGACGGCGGCGTCGTCGGCGGTCCAAGCCGGACCGTGTCCAGCACTGCTGTCCACGACGACCTGTTTGGCGGCAGGGCCGCGATGGAGGGGTACGGCCGGCGCGGTCCGCCTCTCGAAGTGCGCTCTTGGCAGGCCGGCCAGTAGGTCACAGAACCGGTCCGCGTCGAAGCGGCCCTTCCCGGGTGGGTGCAGTGCACCCACGCCCCGGCGGCCGTCTGCGAATAGCGTGGCTGGCATGGAAATTGGGAACGAACTCGGTGATTACCTGCGCGCCCGTCGTGCGGCGGTGGCACCGGCGGATGTGGGCCTACCCGACGACGGGCCTCGGCGGGTGCCGGGGCTGCGCCGTGATGAAGTGGCACTGCTGGCCGGGATGAGCACTGACTACTACATCCGGTTGGAGCAGGGCCGCGAGCGGCACCCGTCCGAGCAGGTGCTGCGGGCGATCGCCGGGGCACTGCGGCTGGACGACGCGGCGACCGCCCATCTCTTCCGGTTGGCTCTATCGGTCGTTGGGATGGTGGCCGCCCCGACGGCTGTCGCTCCTGAGTTGCTGCGGTTGATGGACGGCATGCGTGATGTGCCGGCCTTCGTGGTGGGGGCGGCGCAGGACGTGCTGGCGGCCAACGCGATGGCGCGGGAGCTGTATTGCGGTTTCGCCCGGTATGACAACCTGCTGCGGATGATCTTCCTCGATCCCTTCGCGCGTGAGTTCTACGCCGACTGGGACCACGCGGCGAGGATCGCGGTGGGCAACCTGCGGGCGTCCTCCTCGCAGTTCCCGCGGGACGAGCGGATCGAGCGGGTCGTCGGCGAGCTGAGCGTGCGCAGCCCCGCCTTCACGGGCCTGTGGGCGCGCTACGAGGTCCGTCCTCGAACGCACGAGGACAAGCACTTCCGGCACCCGGGGGTGGGGGAGATACGTCTGCACTTCGAGGCGCTCGCCGTCACCAGCGCCCCCGGACAGCACCTGTCCGTCTACAGCGCGGAACCTGGCAGTGCCAGCGCCGACGCCCTGATCCTGCTGGGCCGGCTGTCCGAGCGGGAAGCGACCCTGGCGAACCAGACCCATCCCGCGGAAGATGGAGAATTCCGATCGTGACCGCGGCACTGGCCGAGGCCGTCGGCACCTTTGAGATAGCCGGCAAGAAAGTCGCCCGTCTCGGTTTCGGCGCGATGCGCCTGACCGGACTCGGGGTGTGGGGTGAACCCGACGACCGTCAGGAGTGCGTCCGCGTGCTGCGCCGCGCCGTCGAACTCGGCGTGCAGTTGATCGACACCGCGGACTCCTATGGACCGTATGTGAGCGAGGAGATCATCCGGGAGGCGATCCATCCCTACCGCGACGACGTGCTGATCGCGACCAAGGCCGGGCTGACCCGCAACGGACCCGATGTGATCAGGGCCGGCGGGGGACTGGTGCGCCTGGGTCCGGCGGCGTGGCCACCGGTCGGGCGCCCGGAGTACCTGCGGCAGCAGGCCCTGATGAGTCTGCGCCGACTTGGCGTGGATCACATCGATCTGTTCCAGTTGCACCGGGTCGATCCGAAGGTCCCGTTGGAGGACCAGGTCGGCGAGCTGAAAAGGCTCCAGGACGAGGGCAAGATCGTCGCGATCGGGCTGTCCCAGGTCACCGTCGGCCAGATCGAGCAGGCCCGCGCGATCGTGGAAATTGCCACCGTCCAAAACCGCTACAACCTCACCGATCGCGGGTCCGCCGACGTCCTGGAGTACTGCACCCGTCACGGCATCGGCTTCATCCCCTGGGCGCCGGTGGCCGCTGGTGAGCTGGCTCGCCCCGGTGGCCCGGTCGACCGGATCGCGAGCACTCACCACGCCGGCCCCTCGCAGGTGGCGCTGGCCTGGCTGCTGACCCGCTCCGGGGTCGTCCTGCCCATCCCCGGTACCTCCAAGGTCGCGCACCTGGAAGAGAACCTGGCGGCGGCGATCCTGCGGCTGAGCGACGCGGAAACCGACGAACTGACCGCCGCGGCGTGACAGCCGCCCCGGGAAGCCAGGTCTCCCTCGCCTTCACACCGTGAGCCGGCGGCCTTCCCGGTTCCGCCTCCCACCCCTTTCCCATCCTCTCGCCTGTTCCTCTTGCCCGCCCCCACCGAAGAAAGATGCTTGCCATGCTGCTGCCCTCCGATGAGACGGGCCGAGGCCGCCCTGTGGTCCTGCTGCACGCCCGTCCCACCGACCGCACCATGTGGGGCGCCCACCTTCCTCTGCTCGCCGATGCGGGCGTGCGGGCCATCGCCCTGGACTTGCCCGGTCACGGCGACGCGGTCGTGCCCGAAGACCGTGAAGTGGCCCCCTGGACGGATGTACTCGACACGCTCGACCACCTCGGGGCAGACCGCTTCGTCCTGGCCGGGAACTCCCTTGGCGCCCTGGTGGCGCTCCAGGCCGCGGTCACGGCCCCCGAGCGGGTCGAGGGCCTGGTGCTCGTCGGGTACCGGCCCCACGACCAGCCGGCCTCCCCCCATCTGCAAGCCGCCTGGGACGCCGAAAGGACGGCGTTGGCCGCCGGAGACCTGGACGCAGCGGTGACAGCTGGCGTCGAGGCGTGGACCTCGGCCGGCGCGACCGACGAAGTACGCGCTCACACGGCCCGTATGCTCCGCGGCAGGCTCACCCAACAACTCGTCCATGGCGAGCCGGCACTGGCGGCGGACCCGCTCGGCGAAGGAACGGCAGCGCTGCGCACGCTGACCGTTCCCGCCTTGGTCGGCGTCGGTGAACATGACATGCCCGACTTCTTCGAGGGTGGCGAGGCACTGGCCCGCGACCTCGACGCGGGCCAGGCTGCGGTCATCCCCGCCGCAGGGCACCTCGCGCCGTTGGAACAACCCTCCGCGTTCTGCACCCTGCTCCTGGACTTCATCCGCCGTCTCCCGGAGCGGTAACGCTGAGCGTTGCATCCGAGTCCGAGGCACTCTGCCGGATGAGCGGGCGGCCCGCCAGGCCAAAATCCCCCCGACACGACGGTCACCGCGGCCGCTCGTCCACGTCCCCGATGTCCTTCTTCGCAGTCGCCGGGGTCTTGCAGTCGTCGGAGGTGACCCTCTTGGCCCGCCAGCAGGGCCTCCCTCAGCGGTTCCTCGACCAGCTCCACTCGGCAGTCCTCATGAGCTGCCCTTACCCGATCACACAACCAGTTGATTCCTGCGCGCCGTCCCGCCAACTCAAATGCTCAGCCGCCAACTCGAGCGCTCAGTCACAATATGGTTTATAGCAGGCTCTTAATTCGGCCGGATCAGAACTGGAAATCTATTGACTGGACGTGTGTGAAATCCGCGCGCAGGCCATCGGCCCGGGTGCCCCATTCCGAGGATACGGCTCCCTGGTTCTCGTGCCGGAAGACCAAGGCCTCCCCAGTGTCATCCGCGTACAGCTCGTCCGGGGCGAGCAGCTCATCGTGGTTGCTGGTGAGATCTCGGCGGCGCCCGCACAGCAAATAAGCCTCGCGCATTGCCACCGCAGGCGGACACCCAGCCTCTCCTCGGCAGCGACCAGATCCGCTCACTCCGACCGGCAGGCTGCGTCTGGCCCGGTGTGTCGTCGACGACGGCTGGCCACTGCGGCGGGCCGCGGAACGCTTCCAAGTCAGCCACACCACCGCAGCCCACTGGGCCGGCGGCGGCCCGAGTGCTGCCTTTCATGACGACCGGGAAGAGCGGCCATGCTCGCCGGCGCATACCTCATGACGCACTGCGGCTGCTCCGCGGTCGATGCTGACCAGGTCGCCGTCGCGCAGGCGGTGGTCGTCGGGGATGTGCGCTTCGGCGTCGTGCACGGAGGCGCCGAAGGCGGCGAGCAGGACATGTCGGCGTGCCCGTGAGGCGCGCGCCGTCGGGCCGGGAACGGGACCGTTCCTGACGCGGCACTGCACGAGCGTGTGCCGGTCCGTGCCGGGCGCTGAAAGCGTCCGGTAAGGAAGCTCTCCCTACCTTCCGTCAGTGAGATGAGCAGCGGCTGCCGCCGCTGCCGGTCACTGGGAGGGAATCGTGGAGAAGCTGAGCGGATGGGTGATCCGCCATCGGCTGGTGGTGGGTCTCAGCTGGCTGGTGATCACGGTGGTGGGCATGCTGGTGGCACCGTCGCTCTCGGGCCGGCTGCAACCAGGCACCCATGTCACCGGCCCCGGCTACACCGCCAACGTGCAGATCGCCCGGAGCTACGGAGGTGCGACCCAGGACCCCGCTGTCGTGGTCCTGGACCTCCCGACCGGACAGACCGTCAATTCGCCGCAGGCGCAGGCGAAACTGCGGGCGGTGGACAGGGGCATCGCCACGGCGGCGCCGAGCCTGCGCCTGGTCTCCTATGCCTCGACCGGCAGTCGGACGCTGGTCGGGAACGGTGGGACGAGCACGATCATCCTGGCCTATCCGCCAAAGCCCGGTGACGACATGGCCACCGATCAGATCGACGCCCTCACCAGGGCTGTCACAGCCGCGGCGCCAGGTCTGACCGTGCACGGCACCAGTCTGCGGGCTCTGGAGGCCGGCAACACCACCGGCGGCGGCAACTCCAGCGTCACCGGTGAGCTGATCATCGGAGCGATCGGCGCGCTGGTGATCCTGGCCTGGGTGTTCGGGTCGCTGCTGGCGCTGTTGCCGCTGGTTATGGCCCTGATCTCGGTGCTGACGATGCAACTGCTCGTCTACGGGCTGACGTTCCTGATGCCGTCGTCCTCGCCGATCCACCCGGCCGTGCAGTACATCGTGGCGCTGCTGGGCCTGGGCCTGTCGATCGACTACTCGCTGCTGGTGGTCACCCGCTGGCGCGAGGAGCGCGCGGCCGGCAAGAGCAACGACGAAGCGGTGCGCGCGGCCGTACAGCGGGCCGGGAACAGCGTCTGGTTCAGCGGAATGGTGGCCTCGCTCGGCCTGTTCGCGCTGACCGTCATCCCCAACTCGATGGTTCGCGGCATCGGTGTGTCCGGGCTGTTCATCCCCTCCACCGCGACCCTGGTCGCGCTGACGCTGCTCCCCGCGGCGCTGTCCAAGATCGGGCCGCGGATGGACTGGCCGCGGCGGGCATCGCGACGGCAGGCGGACAGCCGGTTCTGGACCGGCTGGTCGAAGTTCGTGATCAAGCACCGCGTGGCTTCGGCGGTCGCGGGCCTGGGCATCCTGGCCGCGCTGACCGCCACCGCCGCGACCATCGACATCAGCACGCCGAGCAGCCACGCACTGGCCAGCGCCGGCGCCTACACCGACGGGCTGCACACCCTGGAAACCGACGGATTCCCGTCCGGGACTTTGACCGCGGTGCCGGTGTACGTCCCGAACGCCGTCGACGCGGGGAACATCGTGAACGCCCTGGACACCGTTTCCAGCCTGCGCGGCGCCGCAGCCCCGGCAGGACCGGCCTGGCACACCGGGGGCAGCGCGATGGTCATCGCGATCCCGTACCACGAGGTCGGCAGCGCCCACGGCGGCACCTCGCTGGCCGACATCCGCCGCAGCGTCCCACCCGGTGTGCTGGCCGGTGGCGAGGGCGCACAGAAGATCGACGAGACCAGCGCCACCTACGGCTCGTTCCCGCTGCTGTTCGCTGTGGTCGCGGTGGTCACCTTCCTGCTGCTGACCCGCGGGATGCGGTCGGTCCTGCTACCTGCCAAGGCCGTGCTGCTCAACATGCTGTCCGTGGCGGCCTCCTACGGCCTGCTGGTGATCGTCTTCCAGCACGGCATCGGCATGAAGGCGCTGTGGGGCGCGTCCACCTACGGCGCGATAGACACTCTTGCTCCGGTGCTGATCTTCGGGTTCCTGTTCGGCGTGTCCATGGACTATGAGGTGTTCATCCTGGCCAGGGTCCGCGAGGGGTACGACCGCACCGGATCCACGCGGGAGGGCATCATCGAGGGTGTGTCGCGCACCGGCCGCCTGGTGACCTCCGCCGCGTTGATCCTGTTCTTCGCGCTCGCCTCGCTGGCCACGGCGAACGACGTCACCGTGCGCGAGATCGCCATGGGCCTGGCGTTCGGGGTGGTGCTGGACGCTATCGTGGTCCGGATGCTGCTGCTGCCCGCACTGGTCTCGCTGTTCGGCGACTGGAACTGGTGGCTGCCGGACCGGGCCTCGCGACTGCTCCGGCTCCCGGTGACGCGGTCAGCGGACGAGGCCCGTCCGGAGCCGATTCCGCAACGGATCGGGGAGGCATAGGCCGTGCGGGTGCTGGTGGTCGAGGACGAGCCGGACGTCGCCGAAGCCCTGGTCTGGGGTCTGCGGGCCGAGGGATACGTCGTCGACGCGACGGACGACGGCACGAATGGGCTGTGGATGGCGACGGAGAACGCCTACGACGTCATCGTGCTGGACGTCATGCTGCCCGGCCTGGACGGGTACCAGGTGGCCAAGCGCCTGCGCGAGCGCGAGCGCTGGACGCCGATCCTGATGCTCACCGCCATGGACGACGACCTCGACCACGCCGAGGGGCTGGACTCCGGTGCGGACGACTACCTCTCCAAGCCGTTCTCCTACCCGGTCCTCCTCGCCCACCTGCGCTCCCTGACCCGACGCACCCTCGGTGCCAGGCCGGCGGTGCTCATCGCCGCCGGCCTGGCACTGGACCCCGCCGGACGCACCGTGACCCGCGACGGTGCGCCCCTGGAGGTGACCGGCCGGGAGGCCGCCGTGCTGGAGTACCTGCTGCGGCGCAAGGGCTCCGTCATCTCCAAGGCCGAACTGCTGGAACACTGCTGGGACGCCCACTCCACCGGCGACCCGGCGATCGTCGAGGTCCTCGTGCACCGGCTGCGGCGCAAGATCGAGAGGCCGAGCGGGCCGACCGTCATAGAGACCGTGCGCGGCAAGGGATACGTCATCAGAAGCGAGGAACCATGACCGGGCCTGCGCGCGCCTGGCGCCGTCTGGCACACGGCGCGCGCCCTCGCACCGTGCGGACCCGCGTCACGGTCATCGCCGGTCTCGCGCTCACCGCGGCCGTCATCATTGGGCTCCTCGTGATGTACCTGCTGCAGGTCGGCCAGGCCAAGCGCACCATCGCCGGGCAACTGCGCACCTACGCAGTCCAGATCGAGCAGTCGGCCACCGGCGGGGCGTTCCCGCAGCCACTGCCGCCGTCGGTGCTCGACGCGCAGGCCCAGTCCCAGGTCCTTGCGCCGGACGGGACCGTCATCGCCTCGACACGCAATCTGGCCGGCAGACCGGCTGTGTTCACGCTTGCGGCGGATGCCACGACCCCGGTTCGGCAGAAAGCCGCCGACGGCGTCCTTCCGGGCGAGCTCACCGTCCTCGGCGAGCACACCAAGGTCGGCGGTCGACCGGTCACCGTCATCACCCTGACTGCCACCAACCAACGCGACCAGGTCGACGAGACCTTCGCCCGGCTGCTCGTCATCGGCGTGCCGGGCACGCTCCTGGTGGCATGCGGCACCGTGTGGTGGGTGGTCGGCCGCGCGCTGCGGCCGGTGGAGCAGATCCGGCGCACCGCCACCGCCATCACCGCCGCCGAGTTGTCCCAGCGCGTCCCCGAGCCCGGTACCGACGACGAGATCGGCCACCTGGCCCGCACCATGAACGACATGCTCGCCCGGCTGGACGACTCCGCCGCACGGCAACGCCGCTTCGTCGCCGACGCCAGCCACGAACTCCGCAGCCCCCTGACGGCCATCCGCACCGCCCTCGAGGTCGGACTCGCACACCCCGACCGCGCACCCTGGCCCGACATCGCCTCACGGGCCGCCCGGCAGACCGAACGCCTCGAAGCGCTGATCTCCCAGCTCCTCGCCCTGGCCAGGGCCGACGCCGGAAAGCTGGCCGCGCGCCGGCAAACCGCCGACCTGTCCACGTTGCTCGCCGAGATCCGGGCGACAACCACGGCGCCGCACCTGGAGATCGAGCTCGCGGTACCGGCGCACACCACGGTGACCGGTAACCCTGAGGACCTGTCCCGGCTGTTCCGCAACCTCATCGACAACGCCGCCCGGTACGCGCGGACGAGGGTGTCCGTCACGGCGGGGGTCGAACCGGACGGCATCCGGGTCGAGATCGGCGATGACGGACCGGGAATCCCGGTCGAGGAACGCGAGCGGGTCTTCGACCGCTTCGTCCGCCTCGACGCCGACCGGGGACACGGCACCCGCTCCGCCGGGCTCGGGCTGCCCATCGCCCGGGAGATCGCCACGGCGCACGGCGGCACGCTCACGCTCACCGAGACCGAAGGCGGCGGAACGCGCGCCGTGGTAACCCTGCCACGCTGACCTGAAGCGTAGCGTTTGAAGGCACGGGTGACCCTGTTGCCCATTGAGCGGTGTGCATCGTGAAGCCGCAGGTCAAGAGTCTCGTGGAGAACCGGCTCAAGCGTATGCAGTATCGGCCCGACCTGATCGATGGTTTCTTGGCACGGACCGGCCTCTCGCTGGAGGCCGAACCGCCGTGACAGCCCCTGACCTTTCAAGTTCTGTACTCGCGGATTCGGGTCAGATGTGTCCCCACAAGAGGCGGCGGGTGGACGGGATCATGTAGGTGCCGTTCGGCGCGCCGTAGTCCTCGAGCCGACGGGGTGAGAAGGCCGGCGGCGGCCTCGCGGGCGGCCGGGTCGCGGTAGTGCCCGAGGTGCGTGGCGAGGGCGTGGGCGAGCCAGGAGTCGACGTCGGTCTGGACGTACCCGCCCGCGCGCCGGGTCAGTTCGTTGCGTACGGCTTCGTCCCCGTCGCGGGGCTCGGTCTGCTCCAGTGCGCCGAGCTCGCGCAGCGCCTGGAGCTCATCGGCGCGGGCCGCGATCCGCGCTGTCTCGCGGAGCGCGGCTTCCCTGGCGGCGGCCGCGGCGTCGGCGACGAGCTCGGCCTGGACGACGGTCGGCGTCCGGGTCGTAGGCGGTGCCCGGCTCTGCGGCGTCGAGCAGCTGCGCGATGCGCTGCCACTCCGCAAGCTCCGCCGGGCCGCGGACGTCGTCGGCCAGGCCCTCGTGTCGCGAGTCGTGCCGGGCTTCGACCGGGCGTCCTCGAGGGCCGCCGTGACGGCGCCGGCGTCCATCCCCTTCGCCCGCCGCCGTACGACGCGGCGGCCGATGTGGGCGGGGTCGACCGGCTCGCGGGGCGAACGGACGGGGCGTAGTGCGCCGGGGCGGCCAGGCCGGGGTCATCATCGGCCTCGCATTCGTGGGGTGCATTCGGAGTGGGCCGCCGCCAGAGCGCTGTACGACGGCCCACCGAATACGGTTTACAGCAGGCCCTCAATTCGGCCGTGTCAGAACTGGAAATCCATGGACTGGACGTGCGTGAAATCCGCACGCAGACCATCGGCCCGGGTGCCCCATTCCGTGAAATACGACTCGGTGATGGCCTCCGCGACGATCGGATGCAGGTCCTCCTCCGTCGCCCCGGCCTCCTGGAGCTCCAGGATCTGCCTCACATAGGTGGGGCGAGATCGGGGTGGTGATGGTGCGGATGCGGCCGTCGTCCGAGCTGCCCGACCACGTGAATCCGAAGTACGCCGTCACGTCCACCATCATCCCGCTGGAAGTGGATGCCTGCTCCCGCACCTGTGTCCCGACCTGCGGTTGCCACTCGGATTCCGTCTCGTCCACCAGGGCGGCCCGGAGCCGCTTCTGCGGGGTCGTCAACGTCCCGGCGCGGTAGCGCTCCACCGTTCGGCGCGAGACGCCCAGGCGCTCCGCCAGGGCCTTGGTGGATCCCTTCGCCCGCGTGAGGAGGAATTTCACCTGTGCCGTTGCGGATTTCGGCGCGGGTCGGGTGAAGACCTTCCGCTCCGCCCGTGCGAGGGCCTCCAGGACCTTGCCGCGGTGTGGGGCCGGCTGCTGTTGCTCGTGGTCGTTCATACCTTCTAGGGATCACGGATCGCCTGTGGACAGATTCCAGGCCCGGGAGCTCCGAGTCGCCCGTGGCGTCTGTGACTGAGCGCTGCAGTTGGCCACTCTGAGCGCCATGGTTGGCCGCGGAGTGGCGATCACAATAGGGATACACCGTTCAGACGGGGGCACCAGGTGGCAGGCTCGCTCCATGGCAGATGACGTCGTGGGGAGTCAGGTCGCCGACCTTCAGGCAGAGTGCGCAGAACACGCCCGGAAGAACCGCTTCCGCCGGCGGTTCTGGCGGTTCACCCATGCCGCGCTCGGATTGCCAGCCGCCGTGCTGGCCGGGATTTCGGGCGCAACGGGGCTCTCTTCAACAGACGCCCGTGTCCCAGCGGCCGTACTGGCGCTGGTCAGCGCGGGACTCAGTGCCGCTATCGCCTTCCTGAAGCCGGAGGTGCATCAGCGAGCAGCTCACGCACGCAGCAGGGCCTACCTGGCATTGGAGGTCGAGGCCCGCTTTGCACTGACACAGGCAGCATCCAGGGGAGAAGCCGTACCGCTGACCGTCTACAGGAATCTGCTGGAGCGCCGAAGGATGATCATCGCAGGTCAGCTCGACGAACTTGTGCAGCGGATTGCTGTAGAGGGGAGTCATGCTGAGGCAGAGGCACGCGAATGAAGGATTCTCCTCTGCCGAGTTCGTACGGGCTCCCGGTGCAAACAGGGTCGACGCTGAGTGTCGGAGTGGCCAACTGAAGCACTCAGTGGCCACCTGGGGCGCTCAGTCACGGCGTCCTGCCCGGCCCCGCACACTGAGCCGGTGACCCGGGCGCGTCGCCCTCGTTGGGCACGGCACCGCGTGCTGAACCTCCGCCCCCGCGGATACGCGAGCGAGCCCCGGACCTGCGCGGGCCGGGGCTCGCGGGCTGTTCGGGGCGCGGCCTGCAACAGCGCGAACTCCAGGTCCAGCACGTCGTTGATCTGGACTTCCTGGAGAGAGCCGGCGCGGCGGCCGCCGTCCTGGAAGTAGACCTCCTTGAGTGCTTCGGCAGTGAGCTCGCGCAGCCGGTCGTCGGTGGCTCCCCGTTGCTGGGCGTCGAAGAGCCGTGCGGCGTACTGCGGGGGCAGGGCGACGGTGAGGTACCGGATGCGGTCCTCATCCGTCGTCTCCATCGGCGCCCCGGCGTACCCGAGGCGGGCGTGGACGTCGATGACGATGCCGCCGGTCGTCGCCGTCTTCTCCCTGGCCTTGGCCCGGATCTGCGGCTGCCAACGGGCCTTCACCTCACGCTCCAGGCGCGCGGCGAGGTCCGGGCGCGGCTTCTTGAGCTGGTCCTTCACGTACCGCTCCACTGTGCGCTGGGAGACCCGCAGCATCTGGGCGACAGCCTTGGTGCCCTTGAGCTGCTTGACCAGGTACCGCATCTGCGCGCCCGCGGACTTGGGCGCGGGACGGGTGAACGCCTTCTGCGACCGCCTTGTCCAGGCCGTCCCCGAACTCCTTGGCCATCGCCTGCCTACTCCGCTACTCTCCGTTGTCGGCGTCGGTGACGGTGCCGTCCTTGATGTACCGGGCGAGGTTGAGCTCCGGGGCCTGGAACTGCTTGCGAACGCCCTCGCCCCACAGCGTGGTCTGCGTGCCCTCGTGCTTGACCAGGCCGGGGTTCACCCCGAGTTTGAAGCCGCCGGGCAGCGGTTTGCCCTCCCGGTACGGCAGGAAGTCCAGCGGCGATTCGCCGTCGACCGCGTACACGACGCAGTCGGACAGGATCGCGACCGGGTACTGCCCGGTGAACGCCGCGTGCTTGACCAGCTTGCGGTGCAGGTTGATCCGGGTCCGGGAGGTCACGACCGCACGGATGTCGGGCCGCCAGGTCGGGCGGCCGAGTGCCCGCCACGGCTGTCCGGGCTTCCAGCCCTCGCCGCGCGGACGCTCGCGCAGCTTGCCCAGGCCGCCCTTCACCGTCGCCTTGATCGCCGAGACGACGATCGCCAGCTGAGGGTCGCGGTCGCGGTACCCGTCCATCGCCGCCAGGAACTCTTCCGGCGCCAGGTCAGCGCCGACGCCGAGGTCGGCCATCGTGGCGAGGTAGGCATCGCGCAGCCGGCCGTACCAGCCGTCCAGGTAACGGCCGTTCTCGTACCGGACCCACGCCTCCAGAGGGCGCACCTCGTAACCTAGCTCCACCGCATAGGCGACGGTCGGCGTCGCGTACCAGGCCGAGCCCTCCGGGTAGTCGCCCTTCGGCGTGAACGGGCTGGGCAGCAGCGCGTCGTCCAGCTCCACCCACTCCTTGCCCGTCTTCACGCGGGACAGGTCGACGTGGGAGAGGTCGACCAGCCAGGAGCCGGGCAGCTTCGGATCGAACGCCGGGTTCTTGACGTGGGTTGGCCCACCGAGGCCGACGATCAGGCCGTTGGCGCCTGCGGCGAAGGCCATGTTGACGTCGATGCCGACCAGGTTGCGGCGCAGGCATTCGGCGTCGGTGAGCGGGCGTGCCCAGTCGTATGCCTCCTCGAGAAGCTTCTCTCCCCGGGACCGCGGACGTGGAAGCGCGGCAAGTTCACCAGGACCGGGTGCCCGTCGGGCGCCTCGCACGGAGCGCAGTCGACGGGGTCCTTGCCCAGCGAGCCGGGGTTGTGCTCGGGGTGCCGCTTGCCTTCGGCATCCGGCTCAGAAGCATGGGTCGGGGACCGGAAGGCCGTAGCGCTCCAAGGCGGCCTCAGTGAGCACGAGCAGCGGGTCGGCCGGCTTCCCGGGCCCGGACAGCTTCGGCTGCCCGAGCCTCGTCTCCTTCAGCGTCCAGTCCACCAAGGACGGCAGGCTCTTGGCGGGCACCTCCAGGACCAGACCGCCGACGCAGTACGCCAGCACCTGACCGTCTTCGACGTCGACGACGGCGAGCGGGCCGTTGGCGAACCGTGCATCGGTGCCGCCCGCCGAAGCCCCGGCCGAGGCTGCCCTCTTCGCGGCCGGACGGCGCGACGTCGACGTGCTCCTGGCGGTGCTCGCCGGGCGCGGCACGGCCTCCTCGACGCAGGTTGCGGGAGCGGTGGCGGTCTGAGGGGTCTCGTGTTCAGTGATGGCCGCAGCTTCCGGGGCCGGGCCTGTAGTGTCGCCGGCGCCTGGTTAAGCCGAACGAGTGAGGCCGGGAGCGAGAAGAGGCGGGGCATGCGGCAGGAATGGTCTGAACCGCTCCGGGGCTGATGGAGGCTGGTGGACGGTGACTGGTCCCTGGTGGCCAACAAGGGCTGGTGGTTGGAGTGCTGGCCTACTGGGCGGGACTGTGGGCGACGCTGCGCTGCGGGCCCGTGCTCATACCCGGCGGCGGCCTGTGCCGGAGCCGTCCCTGCGAGTTCCCCGGGGCGGGGTGGAGCGTTCGTCGGGACGGGTGACCAGCAGGATGCGGGACCAGGTGATGATCTGCTCGGTCATGGTCTGGCAGCGGGCCGGACCGTCGGTGGTGAAGGACATCACCAGCAGGGCCGGGAGGCTGGCCAGGATGATCGGCAGCAGGAGGATGGCGCTGAGCAGGGCGATGAGGCTTCGGGCCGGGAGGCCGGCCAGGCGGAGGATGGCGGGCATGAGCCAAATCCAATCGGAACGATGTTCGCCCTCGGTTCGGGGCCTGGCGATACCGTGACCTGCGAGGCTGCAGTCCCCTCCCGGGGACCGTGATTTCACGACGGGGAACTTTTCGGTTCGGCTTGATCTCTGGGGGGAAAACGGTGTCTGACCAGCGGAGGGGAAACGAGCTGGGCGGCGGCGAACGGTGGGTGCCCGACGTGCCGGCCAGGCCGGCGGGTGACGAGGTGCCGGACGGCTCCCCGGAGGCGGCCAGACGGCTCGGGGAGAAACTGCGTGAACTTCGGGAACGCACCGGCCTGACCCAGCGGGCCTACGCCCAAAAGCACACCTACAACCCGTCGACCCTGAACCGCTACGAGTTAGGCGGCCACCTGCCGCGCAAGGTCTATGTAGACACCCTCCTGCGGGAGGTCGCCCGCCGAGGTAAGCCCCCGCTGACCCCGCAGGACCAGCAGGACACCTACGACTGGTACCGCAAGGCCCTCGGACCCAGGAACGGACGCAACGGCAGCCTGGCCGAACTGTTCGAGCTGGAAGTGCGGATCGATGACCTCAACGCACAGGTCACCGGTCTGTACATGCAGGCCGCCGACCTCCAGGCCCGCAACGAACACCTACAGACCCGCCTGGCGGCCGGAGAGCCGGTGCGACCGGAAGATGAAGAGCAGCTGCGCCGCGAGGGCGCCGAGCTCATCCGCCGACGCGCCGAACTTGAGGCCGAACAAGCCACCGTGCAACGCCGGATCGACGAACTCGAACAACGCCTCCCCCTGGACGACGAACAGGCGGCCATCGCCCCGCCACCGACCGTTCCCCCCGGGGAACACCCCTCCCACCAGCGCAATCGCGCCCGGATCACTCAGTGGGTCCTGGCCACCGCCCTGGCCGCTGCGCTCGCCCTCCTCGGCATCATCGCCCTGCGCCCACAGACACCCTCCGCCACTGCGCAAGGCCATCACACACAGCCGGCCCCCACCACTTCCGCCTCATCGGCCACCTCGTCCGCTACGAGCAGTGCCGCGACGGCCGCCCAGTCCTCGGCCAGCGCGGGCCAGTGGACGATGCACTACCACGACACTTCCATCACCATGCCCCCGGTCGAGGGGATCGCGTGCCAGCTCGCCTCCATGGACTTCGACCCGCCGAGAGGCTATGAAGGGAGCGGCGACGCCTTGAGCGGGGCCTTGGACGATCTGACCGTGCAGACGGCATGCGGCGACCCCGCCAACATCACGTCGAATGCCAAGACATGGGGGACATCCTCGTCCCAAGAACCCGGCCCGGGCGCATGCCTGAACGACGCCAACCAGCACGGCCTGCCGCACACCCTGCCCCTCAGCAAGATCACAATCGGATCGGCCTACTGCCTCATCACCAGCCAGGGATCCCTGGCCTGGTTCAAGGTCACCGCCAAACCCGGCAGCCAGCAACAAGGCCTCACCGTTCTCGCCACCATGTGGACCCAACCCGACGGCACCTGAGTCCCGGGTTCCACTCCCGCCCGCGAGACCTGAACGCCCAGAGCTATCCCGCGGTTGGTTTGCGGCTGGGGTCAGAGATAGGACGGGGGCCGTGTCGTGGGAGAACCACGACACCTGCGCGAAGAACATGCTGAGCACCCTGGCCGTCATCGAGGCCGAGGAGCTCGCCGAGCGGATCACCATCGTCCGGCGTGACGGCACCGTTCTGTACACCAACGAGCGCACCACTCAGAGTGGCGGCCTGCGGCGGCCTGCGGCGGAAAGGGTGGTGCGAAGGGAGCGGTCACGGCCGTGGACCGCTCCCGAGACCTCCGTCTTCCGCCGTGAACTCGCGCACACCGACAGACTCGTGCACGCGGAACTCGAGGACGAGGACCGGCGCTTGGTCCTACAGCGCGATAGCGAGCGCGCAGCTGCCTGGTCCGAGCCCGCCGCACTGCACAGCCCACGTCGGTGCCGCCCGGGGTCGCGTATCACCGGCTGTCGGACACCGAACACCGCTGGATCTTCGACGAGCTGATCAACCCGACGGTGCTGGCACACGTCGTCTCCCGCGACGATCCGCGCGCCGTCTATGTTCTGGGCCAGCCCGGCGCGGGCAAGCTGCTGGCCGCCAGGCTCGTCCGGCGCGCGATGCGGGCCGGCACGACCCGGCTGGTCGGCGACGACTTCAAGGCCTCGCACCCCGACTACTTCCAGCTGCTGCGTGACGATCCCCGCAACGCCGACGCGGCGATCCGCGCCGACTCCCGCGCCTGGTTCGCCCAGGCCGAGGAGTACGTACGCCGTCGGCGCGGCGACGTCCTGATCGAAGGTGCCGCCGGCAGCGTGAAGGAGTTCCTCGACAGCGCCCTGCCGTACGCGGCCGACGGCTACCCGGTCGAACTCGTCGTCCTGGCCGTGCGCGAGGCCGACAGCCGGCTCGCCACCGCACTGCGCTACGCCCGGGCGCTGCAGATCGGCGGCACCGGCCGATTCACGAGCCGCTCCGGGCACGACACCTGCTTCCACGCGCTCGCCGAAATCGACGCCGCCGCCGAACGCCACCCGCAGATCGCGGCCATCACCGTGATCCGCAGGGACGGACAAGCCCTGCTCCGCCACGAATCCGCCGCTCCGGCCAGGCGTCGTGAGCACTGGCTGCGGAACGCCTGCGCCCGTACACCGAGCAGGAGGCCATCGCGTTCCTCCGGCTCCACCAGGCGCTGCGCCGGGCGCTGCCCCGGCACCGGGCCGAGCTGGACGACATCGCCGCGCTCGCCCGGCCCCTGATGCCGCCCGGGACGCAGCCGGCCCGGATCGACCGGCCGCACCCGCCCGGGGGCCCCTGCCCGTACTGCGCAGGAACCGGGGCTACGACTCCTTGAGCTCCTTCAGCCGGGCTGCGTAGCCGGCGGCGATCTGGGACGCCTCCTCCGTACCGGCGGTCGCCAGCTGCACCCGGTCGGCGAGCGCGGCCTCACGGCCGGCCTTGAGCTGCTCGATCCGCTCCTCGTCGGGCACCGCTGCGCGGCGTTCCGTGATGATCTGGGCGATGTACCAGTTCGCCACCTCCTGGACGGCGTCCTCCGCCGCCTGCTCCTCGCCGCCCTCCAGGCCGGAGAAGTCGGGGCTGGGGATGTCGGACACGTACACCACCTTCGTGTTGATCTTGATGGGAAACGGCCATTGTCTCCCTGGCCGATTCCGGTGGCACAGTGCCGCGACCTTTCGCGTCTGTCGAGTCGGCACCTTCGCGCCCCGCACCATCCGGGGGATGCTTCCCCAAGAGCGCCAAGTGGGGCATAGGTGGAGCCCAAGTGATCATCTATCGGGGGTGGACGTGACCGGCGGCCGTGATCTGAGGGCCCTGTTCAGTACGAACGACCGCACGGTGACGGCGGAAGAGGCGTTCACCAACCGGCAGGCGCAGTGGGACCTGGTGGCCGACGCGCTCGCCGAGCACCCACGGCGGATCTCCTCCCCCGCCTTCGACGTCGAAGATCTCGACGCGTCGCGGAACAACGTGATCGTCCTGCACGGCGTCGGCGGGATCGGCAAAACAACCTTGTCCTGCAAGCTCGAGGCGGCTCTCGACGATGCCGGCCAGCGCCCGTCCCAACGGCCAGTTGAAGTGGCACACGGGGAAGTTCTGTCACAGACCGTGACGCCAGCTGCGGGGGCTCGGTTGCTGGTTCGGGGCGTGTCGCTTCCTGTCGGTACGAGCTTCCCGTGCCCGCGCGCCCGGCATGCCGCCGAGGCGGAGGTCCGGGACGTAGGCCGCGCCGGCGAACTTACGAATCCTTCGTGAACGCGCTGCCATGGTCGGCGGCCCACTGGCGAAACGTTCGCGGCGCAGTCCCGAGGATGTCGCGCACCGCCGTGGTGACGTAGGCGGGCTGTCCGACCGCCGCGCTCCACGCGGCGAGCAGCATCTCGATGACCGAGTTGGGCGCCGTGCCCTGCGACAGGTTGCGGAACTCATCTGGTGTCATCTCCTCGAATGCGATCCGGCGCCCCAGGGCGTCGCCGATGAGGCCCACCTGCGCGGCCTGGGTCAGCGATTCGGGTCCCGTCAGGACGTAGTCCCCTGTGTATCCGTCCTGATGGAGCGTCTGTGCTGCGACGGCTGCGACGTCGCGGTCGTCGACGGGAGCCGTCTGGGCGGCGCCGTACGGCCAACGGACGGCTTCGCCCGCGCGGATCGCGGGCGCCCACCAGGCCAGTGAGTTCGATGCGAGCATCCCCGGCCGGATGATCGTCGACTCGAGTCCGGTGGCCGCGATGAGTCGCTCGATGCCGGCGTGCAGGTCCGCCATGGGATTGGGCTGCTGGAAGAAGGGGTGCGGCGTCTGGTGCGGGGAGGAGAGGAAGACGACCCGCCGCACGTGGGCTGCCAGGCGCGCCACGACTTCGGCGGCGGTCTGGGGCGGAGCGGTCCAGACGAGGAGGACCGCGCCGGCGCCTTTCAATGCCGGGTCGAGCGAGTCGGGCGCGGTGAGGTCGCCGGTGAAGACCTCCACGTTCGTCGGCAGTGTCGCAGCTGCCTCCGGACGACGGGTGAGGGCGCGGACCGGCACGCCCGCGTCGAGGAGTTGGTCGATGACGGCGCGGCCGATCCGGCCCGTCGCCCCGGTCACGAGCACGGGGGGACTGTCTGTCTTGCTCATGCCGCCCATGAAAACGTAACTCGGTTAAAAAAGCAACCTAGTAATGATGGATGTTATGGTGGTCAGATGAGCGAGTCGACGGGTCTGCGGGCCCGCAAGAAGGAGCGGACACGCGACGCCATCGCCGACGCGGCCGTATCGCTGTTCCTGGAGCACGGCTTCGACCGCGTCTCGGTCAATGAGATCGCCGCGGCAGCCGAGATCTCCAAGCCGACCCTTTTCCGGTACTTCCCCACCAAGGAAGACCTGGTACTGCACCGCTTCGCGAACCATCAGGGCGAGGCGGCCCGCGTCGTACGTGGCCGCGAGTCCGGTATCAAGCCGGTGACAGCGCTGCGCCGGCACTTTCAGGCCGCCCTCGACCGCTACGACCCCGTCACCGGCCTCAACGACCACCCGCAGGTGGTGGCCTTCCATCGGCTGGTGTTCTCCACACCGAGCCTGGCGGGACGACTCACGCGGTACCAGCTCGAGGACGAAGAGGCACTGGCGGACGCCCTCGGCGAAGGCATCCAGGCACACGTGCAAGCCGCTCAGGTGCTCGCGATACAGCGGGTGCTCGCCCGGGCCAACTGGCAGAAGATCGCCGACGGTCGAACCGCCAGCGACGTTCACCCCGAGGCCGTAGCCGACGCAGACGAGGCATTCAACCAACTGGAGTGACAGGCGGAGGAGGCCCTGGTCTCCCTCCGATTTTGACCCCGATCCAGTGGTCACGGAAGGTGACGGGGCCACGGCCAGGCGACTCCCCGTCAGGTGGCCGACGGTGGGGAATGTGAACTGGCCACTGACACAGGTTGAGGACTGCCAGCAGGATGGGCCTGGCAGAGCTCAGCGGAAGGGCAGGCAGCTGTGGCTGGTCATTGGGTGAAACTCGAACTTGACGTTGCCGGATTCGATCAGGACCGCTTCGAGCAGTATGTGACGAAGTGTCAGTCCCGGGGCTTGCGCTTCATGACTCTCGCGGATCTGGGAGACACGCCGGAGCATCGTAGGGCGCTGTATGAGCTCAACAAGGAGTGTGCGGCCGATATACCGGAAAGGGGAGAGTTCTACTCTTTTGATGAGTATGTCGAGCGGCGCTTCGAGGTGGCGTCCTACGACCCGCGGGGCGTCGTGATCGCCTTGGACGGCGAGGCTTGGGTCGGTATGGCGGCGACGTCGAGGCATGAGAGTTTCATGTTCAACGAGATGACTGGTGTGAGAGCCGGGTATCGAGGCCGGGGTATCTCGATTGCCATGAAGACATTCGGGATGGCTTTCATAGAGGAGTGCGGAGCGAGCAGGGTCCGCACCTTTCATCATCCGGCCAACGCGAGCGCGATTGCCATGAACCGGAAGATGGGCTTCGTCGACACGGTCGACTGAGCCCGGATCCACCGGCTTGATTCCCGGTTGATCGTTTCGGGGTCGTGCAGGCCGTGTTGGGGCTGAGTTGCGGTTTCGGGCATGGGGTGGCCGCTGGTCTGCCCAGCTCTTCCACTCTGTCCACAGGTCTCGGGCCCTTTCGGGCAGGTCGGTCAGGGAGCGTCAGAGGGCTGGCGGTGCATGCACCGTGCTGAACAGCTGGGTGAAGTCCTCGCTCCAGGGCCAGCGCTCGGGCAGGTGCAGGGTGAGGCGGCGGGCGGAGCGGGCCAGGCGGGCGGGCACGTTGATCAGGCGGTCACGGATGGTGGCGGTGGTCGCCCTGGCATGGAACGCGGAGGCCAGGGCGCCGACGGCGCGGGTCAGGTTGTGTGCCAGGGCCGCCAGGGCGAGCCACGCGGCGTTGGCCTGGAAATGACCGGACGGCGCGTGGGCGAAGCCGCTGTTCTTGACATCGGCGATCACCTGCTCGACGACAGCGTGCCGGCGGTGATCACGCTCGGCATCCCTCACGGCGAGCGGGGAGTCGGTGAACGCGGCGTGGTAGCGCCAGGTATCGAAGAGCGTGCCCTGTCCGGCGGGGACGGTGCCGGCGCTCAGGCGTTTGACGCGGCGCACGATCAGTCGGGCGGTAACTTGCTGTTTCTTCGGCTTGGAAGTGAAAGCGGTGTAGAGGATCTCGGCTATCTCGGCGTCGGAGATCCAGCACTGGCCCTCATCGTCCCAGACCGCTTGGGGATATTTGATCGGTGTCCAGGCGTCCTCGTCGATGCGAGCGATGGTGGCCTTGACAGAGGCGTTCATCCGCATGGTGATGGAGTAGCGGGCACCCAGGGCCCGGCAGACGTTGATGACGTCGGCGCCGTAGAACGCGGAGTCCGCCCGCAGCACCAGCAGGCCGCTGGCGCCGCAGGCGCGTGCGGTGCGGATGGTCTCAGCGACGAACGCTGCCGCCCCGCGCGCCGAGTTCGCGGGTCCCTTACGCAGCCTGGTGGCAGCGATCACGGGGGCGGACAGGGGTGTGGAGACGACGCCGAGCAGTGCATTCAGGCCCTTGACCTTGCTGTATCCGTAGCCGGCGCCCTGTTTGGCGTAGCCGTGGGTGCGGCGGATGGTGTCGTCGATGTCCACGTATGCGGCCTGGTCCGCGCCGGGCAGCAGCGGGGTGTGACGGGCCAGTTCGTGCAGGAACCGGCGGGCCACGGCGTGCACTTGCTTCACATGCCCGTGGGTGAAGGAGCGCAGGAACGACCCCAGCGTGGACGGGGCCCGCACACCGGTGAACAGGCGGCCCATCGCGCCGTGCCGCAGCCGGTCCATGTCGTCGATGCTGTCGGCGCCCGCGGCCATGCCGCCCACCAGCGACATCAGTTTCGCCGCTGGGAAGGCGCCGGTGCCGTCCTTCGAGGCGGGCAGCCGGACGTGCTCGCCGGCCAGCTTGGGCAGACCGCACCGCTCGGCCAGCCGCACCACCGGCTCCAGCCCGCCGTACGCGATCAGGTTCGGGTCATCGAACGCGGATGAGACCGCCGCCGCGGCATGGGAAGATCGCATCTCGGAAGTGCCTTGTCGATCGTGCCTGATGTGGTCCTAGAAAAACCCCATTATCGCAGGTCGCAAGGCACTTCTTCGTTTCTGGGTGAACCATCCGCCGGCATCAAGCCGGGGTGATCCGGGCTCAGCGCACCAGGAAAGGGGGGTTCTGACAGTACCTGTATCACCAGGGCCTCCCAGATGTGCACAACGCCTGTCAGCCTGGCGTGAGTCGAAAGCGCCGACAGCACTTCATGGACACGCACTGCAGATTTACCTCCGTCAGCTCAATTCAGCTGCTGCCCCGAATGCGTGACCGTGTCGGCGCATTCTGACACGACAGAAGGAACGGATACCAATGACGGACAATCAATTCACCACTCACGCGGAACTTTTCGATCTGAGTGGGAAGTACGCACTTGTCACTGGCGGCACCAAGGGCATTGGGATGATGATTGCGCGCGGCCTTCTCCAGGCGGGCGCCCGCGTCGTCATCAGCTCACGTAATGCGGACACGTGCGCGGAGGCACAGCAGCTGCTATCCGAATTCGGCGACGTCCAGGCAATTCCCGCCGACCTGTCCAGGCACGACGAGTGCCAGCGCCTCGCTGATCTCGTCATGGCCGACTCGGAACGCCTGGACATCCTCGTCAACAACGCGGGAGCGATGCGTAGCGAGCCGCTGGAGACGTTCCCGGACGAGGCCTGGGATGCAGTGCTCGACCTCAACCTCAAGTCGCCGTTCTGGCTGGTGCAGGCACTGCTTCCCGCACTTCGCAGGGCGGGAACCGCCGATGATCCGGCACGGATCATCAACATCGGCAGTATCGCCGCCATTCACGTCGCCCAGGCGCCCACCTACTCGTACGCCAGCAGCAAAGCGGCTCTCCATCAGCTCACCAGAGTGCTTGCCCGGGAGCTGGGTCCACAGCACGTCACGGTGAACGCGGTAGCACCGGGAGTCTTCCCGTCGCAGATGATGGGGGCCACGCTCGATGCCATCGGCGACAAGATCGCGGCGGCGGCCCCACTGCGCCGGCTCGGCCGCGACGACGACATGGCGGGTGCCGCTGTGTTTCTCGCCAGCCGGGCTGGGTCCTACCTCACGGGCGCCATCATCCCGGTAGATGGCGGCACCGCGACGACTGCAACGGGTACTCCCCCCGTCATGGGCCACTGACTAGTACGGCGAACGGGCCTATGGTACGGAGATGGCCACGATGGATCCACGCACCGAGATCCGGGAGTTTCTCAGCTCGCGTCGCGCCCGCATCGCACCCGAGCAGGCGGGCCTGCCCGCTTACGGCGGCAACCGCCGGGTCAAAGGTCTGCGCCGCGAGGAGGTCGCGCTGCTCGCGGGGGTATCGGTCGACTACTACGTGCGCATGGAGCGCGGCAGCCTCGCCGGTGCCTCCGACGGAGTGCTCGACGCGTTGGCCTCTGCCCTGCAACTCGACGAGGCCGAGCGCGACCACCTGTTCCACCTCGCGCGCCAATCGAGGGCGCCCCGCAGCCCACGCCAGCGCATGCCTGCCGTGGCGGTGCGCTCGACGCTGCAGCAGGTGCTCGACGCGATCTCCGATGCGCCGGCCTGGATCGGTAACGGCCGTTATGACGTGCTCGCCATGAATCAACTCGCTCGCGCGCTGTATTCGCCGGTGCTGGCCGATTCGCGACGGCCTGCGAACACAGCGCGGTTCGTCTATCTGAAGCCCGAGGCGGCCAGAGATTTTTTTGTTGACTACGACCAAGTCGCCGGTGCCGTGGCTGCGAAGCTGCGCATGGAAGCCGGCCGCAATCCGCACGACGAGGAGCTGATCGCCCTGGTCGGCGAACTGTCAACGTGCAGTGAGCTATTTCGGCAGCGGTGGGCATCTCAGGACGTGCGGCTGCACCGGTCCGGCCGTAAGCGTATGCACCATCCGGCCGTGGGCCAGCTCGACTTGGACGTCGAGTCCCTGGAACTGCCCGCCGAACCCGGCCTGTACCTCAACATCTACACCGCACCCGCGGGCACACCGACCGCTGACAATTTGGCGCTCTTGGCGTCGTGGGCGGCCACCCAACAGACGCTGGCGACCGAGCTCGAAGCACACAACGGATAGTCCAACCCCTTCAGCCGTACTAGGGTCCGTTTCCCCGACCAGCGCGGGCAGACCACACCGCTCGGCCAGCCGCACCACCGGCTCCAGCCCGCCGTACACCATCAGGTTCGGATCATCGAACGCGGATGAGACCGCCGCCGCGGCATGGGAAGACTGCATCTCGGAAGTGCCTTGTCGATCGTGCCTGATGTGGTCCTAGAGAAACCCCATCATCGCAGGTCGCAAGGCACTTCTTCGTTTCTGGGTGAACCATCCACCGGCATCAAGCCGGTGGATCCGGGCTGAGCGATGCTCCCTTGACTTCGGTCACCCAGACTTCGTCCACTGGCTGGTGCGGTGGCTTTTGCGGGTCAGGCGTCGGGTCATCATGGTGATGAGTGCCCAGTTCAGGTGGGCTTCGGAGTTGGCAGACGTTCGCAGTCGCGTGCGTTGCGGCGGGCGTTCATGCACCCGCCGATCGTGCGCTCGACTTTCCAACGGCGGGGCAAGACGACGAAGCCCTTGACTCCTTTGAACTCGTAACACGATCTTGTGGATGTGTGCTGGTCGGGCGTGACCGGTACGACGATTCCGCCGTTCGTGAGGTGTGGGGAATCGGCCGTGGATCGTGGAGGATGAACTGTGGGAGCTGATCGAGCCGTTGCTGCCGCCGTGGCCGCGGAAGGCTCCCGGCCCGAGGCCGGTGGATGACCGGCGGTGCCTGCAGGGCATCCTGTACGTGCTCTACAACGACGTCAGTTGGCAATTGCTGCCGCTGGAGCTGGGGTTCGGCTCCGGACAGACCTGCTGGCGCCGGCTAGGTCGGTGGCACGAGGCCGGCGTCTTCGAGACGCTGCACCGCATCCTGCTCGTCGAGTTGCACGCGGCCGACGCCCTGGACTGGACCCGGGCCTGCGTGGATGCCTTCCACATCCGCGCGAAAAAGGGGGCGAGGCGGCCGGCCCGTCACCGGTCGACCGCGGGAAGACGGGCAGTGAACACCATCTGATCTGCGACGGGAAGGGCACCCCGTTCAAGGTCATCACTACCGCAGCCAACGTCAACGACGTCACTCAGACCCTGGCCCTGGTCGACGGCATCCCGCCCGTCGCCGGAAAGCCCGGTCGGCCGCGCAGGCGCCCCGACGCCCTTCTGGGCGACAAGGGCTACGACAGCAACCCCAACCGGCACGAGCTGCGCAAGCGCCGGATCCTGCCGGTGGTCTCCCGCAAGGGCGCCCCCAACATCAAGGGCCTGGGCAAGCTCCGCTACGTCGTCGAGCAGACCTTCTCGCTCCTGCACCACTTCAAGCGCCTGGCTGTCCGCTGGGAACGGCGCCTCGACCTGCACGACGCTCTCGTCTCCCTCGCCTGCGGCCTCATCTGCTGGAGACGCCTCAAGAAGGTCCGCAGCAGATCAGAAGGGCAGCGGCTCGGAGCTGAGTGACTCGGTATATCCCAGGGACCACCGCCCAGGAACGGCGGCGCAGATCGCATCCAGATCGGCGCGGGTCCGGCCCCGGACGTGAAGCCAGCTGTGGACGCCCAGGCCATCTTGGCGCAGCAGCTTGCCCGGGGCAGAGAACCAACGCACGGGGAATTCCTCCGGACCCGTCCACATTGGATAGTCCGGCAGTTGGACCCGCTGAAAGTGTTCGGGCACCGCACCAAGTAGGTCCGCGGGCAGCTCGCACGCGTTGTACAGCCGCCCTCCGCCGCCGAACAGCGCCTCGCTCAGTACGAGCTCGACACAGGCCAAGGACACCCGGTCCAAGAACGGCACCCAGCCGTCCCGCGCCTGAACCAGCACCGGAGGATCGTCCCGGTCAAGGTCGGTAAGGCGCACTCCCCAGAAGGCACAGCCCTGGTTCTCACTGCGAAAGACGAGGACACCGCCACACTCGTCATGCACGAACACCTCGCGAGGCGGCAGCAGCGGGTCCTGGTTGGCAACCAGGTCGGGCCGGCCACCCGCGAGCGTATAGAACTCGTGCAGCGCAGTCGGCAGGGAGCGGCCGAGCATCGCCTCCGTCTGCGCCAGTTCCGCCTGGGGCGTGCCGTCGTCCTCGGCCAGCGCATCGCCCCAAGCGGCAGCAAAGGTGCGGATGAATTGCCAGGCCCGCTCCCGATCGGAAATCCCGCCATCCAGAGCGTGGGCTACGTCGAAGCTGCCACTCATGCCACAGAACGTATCGGAAGCCCGAGCCGCATCGCCAAGAGACAATCAGGCTGCCAGAGAGCGCCGCCCTCCAGGACCAGTCCGTGGCTTGGCAGCTCGCCAGAGCGGCCCAGCATGGATCCGACGAACGCGATGCCTCGACGACACGACCAAGATCGTGTTACAAGCCCTTAGACGTCATCTCATTTGGCTCGGTAGGCTGTTAGCCGTGGTGGGGATCGTTGAGCGGCTGGTGCCGGATGAGTTGTGGGAGCTGTTCCAGCGGGTGGTGCCAGAGGCGCCGACGCGGCCTCAGGGCGGTGGCCGACGGAGGCATGGTGACCGTGAGGTGCTGGCTGCGATCGTGTTCGTGGCCACGTCGGGCTGCACGTGGCAGCAACTGCCCTCGGGGTCGTTCGGGCCGTCCGGGGCAACGGCTCACCGCAGGTTCACCGAGTGGACGAAGGCTAGGGTGTGGGCCAAGCTGCACCGCCTGGTCCTCGACGAACTAGGCTCGCGCGGGGACCTGGACTGGTCGAGGTGCGCGATCGACTCGGTGAACGTGCGGGCCCTGAAAAAGGGGACCTGACAGGCCCGAATCCTGTGGATCGGGGCAAGTACGGCTCGAAAATCCACCTGCTCACCGAGCGAACCGGCCTGCCCCTGTCCGTCGGAATCTCGGGCGCCAACGTTCACGACAGCCAGGCCCTGATTCCGCTCGTGAAGGGGATACCGCCGGTCCGCTCCCGGCGAGGCCCCCGGCGGCGCAAGCCAGGCAAGCTCCACGCCGACAAGGGCTACGACTACAACCACCTGCGGCGATGGTTATCCCAACGGGGCATCCGGCACCGCATCGCCCGCAAGGGCGTCGAGACCTCGCAGCGACTCGGAAGACACCGGTGGACGATCGAACGCACCATGGCCTGGCTCGCCGGCTGCCGTCGCCTCCACCGCCGCTACGAACGCAAAGCCGACCACTTCCTGGCCTTCACCAGCATCGCCTGCACCCTCATCTGCTACCGCAGGCTCACCAAATGAGATGGCTTCTTAGGCGATCCCGTGGTACGTCTTCGTTGTACGTATCGAGCGCGAGTTAGGCCGCCCACTCGTCCCCTTGACCGCCCTCACTGGGCGACGCCCTTCGCCTCGGAGGTTGCCTGGTCAGTTTCTTCATGACCGGGCAAGGTGAAGGCATCGGTTTCAGGTGTCCTTCCGATGAGTTTCTACTTTTGCCGCTGGGGATTAGGCTTCAAGCAATCCAGCCTTGGCCATATCGCGCGGGTCTTGCGGCGCGAGGTCCTGGACACCTCCGGGCTACCACCGCTTTCCTGACATGCTGTTGTCCCCTTCGGCTTTCGCCTCCAGGTAATTCAGGTGACCCAGGAACATTCCTCCAAGTTCCTCCCGAGTGAGTCAGGAATACAACGAAGCGCCTCACGGCGCACAGTAGCCGTAGACCGTCTGGTGGGGCGGGAAGTCGTGCGGGAGATAGGCCAACTGGCAGCCGGTGCGGTCCACGTACAGGATCGCGTTCATGATCTCGCGGAGGTCGTGCCGAGGTGGCCGGCCGAAGTCCAGGGCCCTACCCCGGCGTTCGAAGCGCCAGGCGGACAGTACCGGCTCGATCAACTCCCAGCGGGCATCGGACAGATCACTCGGGTACGCGCGACGATCCGTCATGACCTGGACGTACCGCCCGTTGGGGGCGTGCGCACAGGCGTGCGTCCTGCCCCGCGGAAGCACGGCACAGACGGGGGCGTCCAGGATGAGACAGGCGCAAGACAACACCGCCCCCGCACGGCACACCATCTACACCGACAACCACGACCGGTTCAGCATCCTCGTCAGCACCAGATCCCTGCCCCGCGCAAACATCGACCTATCGTCATATTAATGATGAAAATGGCCTCTAAGAGATCGTTTTCTCCCGTTATTTCATCCCGGGATGCGGATTTCATCCGGTGATGTCGGGTCGCGCCAGGAGATGGTGGTCTCGCCGGTGAGGCGGCGTCCCTCGACGGTCAAAAGGGCGTTCGCATGCGTCACTGGAGCACCTCGGTGCTTCGGCCAGCCGCGATCACGGTGCGGAAGAGGAACGCAAGGAGCAGCGCAACGGCGACCAGGAATCCGCTCGACCACAGAGGCCCGAGGTTCCCGGCCGCGGTGCTGAGGGTGGTCGCGGCGATGAGAGGGCCGACGGCGGCGCCCACGTTGAGCGCCGCGGTCGCGTACGAGCCGGCCAAGGTCGGGGCTCCCGCGGCTTCGTAAAGGACCCGCGTGATCAGGGTACTGCCCAGCGCGAAGGACAGGGCTCCCTGGATGAACACGAGGGCGAGCAGGGCGAGCGGCTTGTCGGCCAGCACGGCCAGGGCCGGCCAGCCGACGAGCAGCAGCGGGCCGCCGACCGCGATGACCGGACCGGGGTGCTGGTCGGACAGCCGACCGGCGACCGTGACTCCGGCGAAGGAACCGATACCGAAGAGCACCAGGGCGACAGAGATCCACAGTTCACTGAGCCCGGCGGTGCCGGTCACGACGGGGGCGAGGAAAGTGAAGCCGGCGAAGGTGGCCGCGTTCACCAGCGCACCGAGCAGCATCACCAGGAGCAACCTACGCCGTGCCAGCTGGGCGAGTTCCGCTCGCAGGGCTGGTCCGCCAGGCATCCGTTCCTTCGCCCGTCCCGCTGGGATTCCCTTCAGGATGCCGAGAGCTGCAGGCAGGCAGAGAGCGGCGACAGCCCAGAATGTGGCACGCCAGCCGAGCAGCGTGCCGAGCACCGACCCACCCGGGACACCGGCAATCGTGGCGGTCGTCGTGCCTGACAGCAGCACGGCCAGCGCACGCCCCTTCTTGTCAGGCGAGACCAGGGTGGTGGCAGCCGCCAAGGCGACGGCGAGGAACCCCGCGTTTGCGAGCGCGGCGACGAACCGAGTGGCAAACAGGACCGGGAAGCTGGTGGTGATGGCGCCCACGGCGTGGGCTGCCGCGAAAGCGAGGATGAACCCGAGCAGGCTGGAGCGCCTGGACCACCTACGGGCAAGTGCGGCCACAAGAGGGGCACCGACGATCATGCCGATTGCGAAGGCCGAGGTGAGCACGCCTGCTGTCCCGACAGTGACGTTGAGATCGGAGGCGATGTCCGGCAAAAGGCCGGCGAGCATGAACTCCGAGGTGCCCATGGCGAAGACGGCCACGGCAAGCAGATACAGCGGAAGAGACATCGAGTGGCTCCGGGGCGAGGAGAAGCACGACAAGGTCATCTCGTCACCGCGGCCAGCCCTCAAGGGCGCCCTCGTTACACCGCAGAACGCGGCGCGACGGCACGTCTAGGAGCTCAGTGGTTCAGGGGGCTGACGGCATGTGACCGAAAGCCCCCACCCTGTCTGACTCAGGACTCGACATGACCTGCACGCTACCCGACCACTGTCCGTCGAGGCACCTTGGTTTCATCGATGTTGGCCTGTGTCACCAACGTCATGTCCCGCAACAGCCAGGCCACTGTCGTCAGTTGCGGACGACGAGATCGGCGAGGCCCTCGAACTTCTCTGGGGCGCGGCGGTCAACACCTGGAATTCCCGCCGGTCGGGGGTGCTGTCCTGGCTCGGGTGGTGCCGTGAGCGAGGCTACGAGGGGCCGATGGTCCCAGCCTGGGCGAAGCGGCTGGCGGTGCCGGACTCCGAGACCCCGGCCCGTTCGAAGATGGCCGTCGACCGGCTGATCGCGCGCAGGGAGGTGCACCTGCGGGAGCAGACGCTGTGGCGGATGCTCTACGAGACCGCCGGGCGGTCCAAGGAGATCCTAGGCGTCAACATCGAGGAGCTGGACTACGCCGGGCGTCGTTGCCTGGTCAAGGCCAACGGTGCCCGGACCAAGGCCCGCCGCCGGGGCCAGTCACGCGAGGACTACGTGCTGGAGACCGTGTACTGGGACGCCGGCACCGCCCGGCTGCTGCCCCGGCTGCTCAAGGGCCACACCCGCGGGCCGGTGTTTGTCACCCACCGCCGCCCGGGGCCGGGCAAGGTCGTCAGCCCCGCGACGTATGCCCGGACACCCCGGGCTGGCCCGGCTTTCGTACGGGCAGGCCCGCGCCCTGCTCGACGAGCACACCGCCCTGTGCGGGCCGGGTACGGGCTGGGACCTGCACGAGTACCGCCATTCCGCCCTGACCCACCTCGGCGAGCAGGGTGCCTCGCTGTTGATGCTGATGGCGAAGTCCCGGCACAAGAAGCCGGAGAACATCCGCCGTTACTTCAAGCCGTCCCCGGAGGCGATCTCCGAGCTGACCAGCCTGCTCGCCCCCGGCGACGCCCGCCGTTGACCGCCTGTGCAGGGCAGGGTAGGGCCGGCCCGCAGGGGCGGGGCGTTCAGCGCGGAATCACCCAGCCCGGTGCCCAGGTCCCGGCGGCGTCGTGGGCGGCCGTCGTGGCGGCCAGGTGGGTGCGGAGGGTGGCCAGCGCTGGGTTGGGGTTGTCGCGGTGCCAGAGGAGCGAGTGCGGGTAGACGGGCGTCGGGTCGGTCACCGGGATGCGGCGCAGGCCGTGGTCGGCGGGCCAGATGAGGCGGGTGGGCTCGCCGATGAAGGTGGCAAGGGCCGGTGTGTCGGCGATGGTGTCGAGGAGCGCGTCGGTGCCGAAGTTGGGGCCGGTGGCCTCGATGGTGAGGCCGAACTCGGCGACGAGGTCGTCGTAGTAGGCGGCCCACTCGGTGCCGGGGGCGATGCCGGGCATCCAGATCCGGTGCCCGACGAGTTGGGCGAGGGTCACCGACCGGGCGCCTGCCAGTGCGTGGGCGGGGCCGGTGAGGAGTTGGAGCGGCTCGTCGAGCACCCGGACGGAGGCGATGTCCTCGGGAAGGGGTCGGCCGGGCGCGGCGACGGCGCGGAAGGACGCGTCGATCGCACCGGAGCGAATGGCAGTGACGGCCGTCTCGATGTCGAACAGCATCATCACATCGAGGTCGATCTCGGGGTGTGCCCGGTGGAAGGCGCGCAGCAGGCCCGACTGCGCGCTGCGCGAGGCGAGCACGTCGACGCGCAGCGGGCGGCGGCCAGGGCGCACGGACGCGCCCGCGCGCTCGGCGACGCGCAGCAGCTCGCGTGCGTGGGGCAGGAACGCCTGCCCATCGATGGTGAGCTCGGCGCCGCGTGGGGCGCGGGTGAACAACCGCACGCCGAGGGTGCGCTCCAGCGTGGCGATGCGTCTGGAGACGGCCTGCTGGGTGATCGACAGGTCGGTGGCGGCTTTCTGGAACTGGCCCGCTTCCGCGACGGCGACGAAGGTACGTACTGCTTCGAGATCCACGCCGACCCACCTTAGTGAACAACTGATTGTTGTGGATTGCTGGCGGGTCAGTTGTTTGACCTGCTGTTGTCCTGCCCGCTTATCTCTCATCCGTCAACGTCAGTTTGTTCGGGTGGGACCTCAAGGGGAGTGCGCTGAGCATGGTGGGCAGGAGACGGTTGGGCCGGCAGTTCGGCTGGCTGTGGGCGTCATATGCGGTGAGCGCATATGGGTCCGGTCTGGGGTTCGGGGCGTTGCCGCTGATCGCTGTGCTGGTGCTGCATGCCGGATCCGCTGAGGTGTCTGCGCTGTCCGCGGTGGGGCCTGCGGTGGGTGCGCTGATCGCGGTGCCGCTCGCGCCGTGGGTGGAGTTCCGGCGCAAGCGCCCGGTCATGATCATGATGGACCTGGCCCGGTTTGCGGCCATAGCGACGATCCCCGTCGCCTACGCCCTCGGATGGCTCAGTTTCGTCCAACTGCTCGTGATCTCGGCCGTGGTCGCCGCAGCCAAGATCGCCTTCAACGCGGCCAGCGGCGCCTACCTCAAGGCCCTCGTCCGGCCGGATGACCTGCTCGTCGCCAATGCGCGGTTCGAGTCCACGAACTGGAGCTCCATCGCGGTGGGGCCACCGCTGGGCGGGGCGGCGATCGGCCTGTTCGGGCCGGTCACGACCGTGGTGGCCGACGCGCTCAGCTACCTGCTCTCCGCATTGGGCATCACCGCGATCCGCGGCCAGGAAGAAGCAGCGCGAACGACCGACAAGGGCCCGGTCCGGGCGGGCGCACTGCTCGACGGCTGGCGACACCTCATGGGGCATCCCGGTTTGCGGGCGCTCTACCTCAACAACATGCTCGTCGGCGGTCTGATCATGGCCACCGAGCCGCTGCTGGCCGTGCTCCTGCTTCGCCAGCTCGGTTTCCCGCCCTGGCAGTACGGCCTCGCCTTCGCCGCGCCCTGTGTCGGCGGACTCATCGGCTCCCGGCTGGCCCACCGTGTCGTGGTCCGCTACGGCCAGCACGCGGTCTTCCGGATCGTCGGCACCCTGCGCGCCATCTGGCTGATCGGCCTGGCCTTTGTCCGTCCCGGCGTCGTCGGTCTCGTCACTGTGATGGCCGTCGAGCTGGCCATCATCATCAACATGAGCCTGTACAGCCCGGTGCTCGCCACCTACCGGCTCGAACACACCCCCAAGCATCTCGTCGCCCGCACCCTGTCGGCCTGGTCGATCGGCCAGCAGGCCTCCATCGCCATCCTCACCGCACTCGCCGGGCTGCTCGCCGACGTCACCAGCCCACGCACCGCTCTCACGGTCGCAGGACTGCTCATCCTGACCACACCGCTCCTGCTTCCCCGACAGGACCAGACGTCGCAGCACAAGCCCGAACTGTCCCGCAGCCACTCATGAGGCACCACAACTTGCCACCCGCAGACCGCAGCCGGTCCGCCGGTGCGTGTCCGCTTCGACCTGGCACACCACCGTTTAAGGAGAACTCGCGTGAACACTGCCCCCGTGCTTGACCCCACCCATACCGCTCTTCTGAGGTAGCCGTTGGGACGTAACCGGGACGCGCTCACTGCTCCGGCGGCCGCAGCGAGTCGCCCGCTGGGAGATCAACAGCGCAGCGCTGTGACGCGCCATGGAGCACCTGAGCACGCGTTCCGGAGAGATCGAGTAAGAGACTAAGGGCTGTCCCAATATTGGGCAGGCCGCCGCAGGAGGACAATCGCGCTCATGGCTGACGTCGTCCTCTTCGATCCCGCTCACCTCTCTGGAGTCCTCGACCTGTGTCGTAGTGAGGGATGGTCCACCTTCCCTGCCAACCCCGAGCGGGCCAAGGCCAGCCTGACGGCACCGGGCGTGCTGGCGCTCGTCGCGGTTGAAGGCACGCGAGTTGTCGGCTTTGCGCAAGCCCTGACCGATGGTGTCGCACAGGCACACCTGTCACTGCTTGCCACGGCTCACGATCACCGTCGCGAAGGTATCGGCCGCAGTCTGGTTCAGGAGACTCTTCGCCGCTGCGGAGCCATGCGCATGGACCTGGTCACGGACACCGCAGAAGAGTTCTACGCCGCACTCCCACACCGCAGGTTTCACGGCTTTCGCATCTACGGAGACGTTCAACCGTCCGGTGGGACTTCGTGATGTCCGATCCCGGTAGATGCTTGACAGTTCGGTCCCAGCTGATGGTTGACAGTGGCCGTGATCGGCTTTTCTGTGCGTGTCGTTGCGGCGCGTGTGGGGAGGCCGGGATTGGCGCTGGTGGAGTTGTCGGTTGTCGAGCAGAGATACCGGGCTGTCCTGGCCGTGCTGGCGGGAGCGACGGTGACCGAGGTCGCCGCGTCGCTTGGGGTGTCCCGGCAGACGGTCAGCGGCTGGAAGTCCCGCTATGAGACCTCCGGTCTGGCCGGGTTGGCGGATCGTTCGCGCAAGCCGGCGTCGTGTCCGCATCAGGCCTCTGCCGAGGTGGAGACGGCCGTGTGCGAGCTGCGGCGCAAGCACCCGAAGTGGGGTCCGCGGCGGATCGCGCATGTGCTGGAGCGGTCCGGGGCGGTGAGCCCGGTGCCGTCGCGGATGACTGTGTATCGGATCCTGGTCCGTCACGGCCTGGTGGAGCCGGGGGTGCGGCGCCGGAAGCGGTCGGATTACAAGCGCTGGCAGCGGGACCGGCCGATGCAGCTGTGGCAGATGGACATCGTTGGCGGCGTGATGCTGGTCGACCCGGTGACCGGGGAGCTGACCGAGGCCAAGGTCGTGACCGGGGTGGACGACCATTCCCGGTACTGCGTGATCGCGTCGGTGGTCGAGCGGGCGACCGGGAGGGCGGTGTGTGCGGCCTTCGCCCGGGCCTTGCAGGCGTTCGGGGTGCCGGAGGAGGTGCTGACGGACAACGGCAAGCAGTTCACCGACCGGTTCGGGCAGGGCGGTGAGGTGCTGTTCGACCGGATCTGCCGGGAGAACGGGATCGCGCACCGGCTCACCCAGCCGGCGTCGCCGACCACGACGGGCAAGGTCGAGCGGTTCCATCAGACGCTGCGGCGTGAACTCCTCGACGACTGCGGTGCGTTCGAGAGCATCGAAGCGGCTCAGGCGGCGCTGGATGCGTGGGTGGAGGAATACAACTCCATGCGGCCGCACCAGGCGCTGGACATGCAGTTCCCGGCGGACCGGTTTACCCCGGTTGCTGAGCAGGAGCGGGACGTCCTGGGCCTGAGGGTGCCCGGAGTGCTCGCGCTGGTGCCGCACCAGCGGACGGCCCCTGCGGTGACGTCGGAGCCGGCCGAAGCGCCGCCTGCCCCTGCCCCTCTTCCCGAGGCGGTGCAGGTGGACGAGGGCGGGCCGGTGGAGTTCGAGCGGGTGGTGCCTGCGAGTGGGAATCTGCAGGTCGCGGGCAAGCAGTTCTGGCTTGGACCGGCCCGCTCAGGGCTGACGGTGACCTTCTGGGCGGACACCTCGGTGATCCATCTGCTGATCGCCGGGGCGCGGATCAAGACCGTGCGGTCGCACTTGTCTGTGGCGGATCTGGGACGGCTGGCCGCCCGGGGCGGACGTGCGGCCGGGCCGGCACCGCTTCCGGCCGGTGAGGGGGCGGCGTTCGAGGTGGACCGGGTCGTGAACAACAGCGGCCTGGTCGGCCTGGGCGGGCACCAGGTGCTGGCAGCGGAGATCCTCGGCGGCCGCCAGGTGGGCATCCGGATCGATGACGAGACGCTGTCGTTCTTCGATCCGTCCTCGCGGGAACTGCTGAGGGTGCGGCCCAACCCGCTGACCGGCGAGGAAGTGCGCAGGCTGCGGGGCTTGCGTCCGGCCGGACCGCCGCCGCGGCCGGGTATCGAGCCCGTGCGTGTGCAGCGGCGGGTCAGCGCGGTGGGCACGGTCATGGTCTGCCGGCAGGTCGTGTCCCTCGGCCGCCCGTACGCAGGGCAGACCGTGACCGTGCACGTGTCGGACACGACGATCAGTGTCGAGCTGGACGGCCAGGTCCGGGTGATCCGGCGCACGACCGACGTCCCGGTCCGTAACGTGAAAGCGAACAAGCCCCACGGGGCTCCCTATGTTGTCTAGGTCCACCGTCAAGCATCACCTGGGACCAGAACGTCAGGCATCAGCTGGGATCCGACAGCCGTCGCCTGGCCTTCTAAAACTGACGTTCATCGTTGACACCTGGGTCTCCGATCACTACGGAGATCCACATGCCGAAGTCCACGCCCACCACCCCGCCGCTTGACCGTGAGGCCAAGCGGCGTGTGCTGATCTGAGTCTGTGAGGCATGCGGATCAGGGGGCGGCATGGACGACTTGCACGTCAGTCGGTGGCGGAAGAACGGGCAGGATCGGCTCTACATCAATCTCGGCGGACCGCGGGGTCAAGCGGTGGCCTGGCTGAACTGCAAGAGGGGAGAGGTGCGGATTCCAGACGGTATGTAGGTGCCGGTTTGGGCCGGGCACGACGGATGCGACGGGGCTAGGGCTGTACGGGCTCGTCCGTCCGGGCTCGTCCGGGAAACTAGACTCCACGCATCCCCCTAAGGCACCGTGATACCGCTGCTCCACAGTCAGCCCGCGCCCGATGACCGCGTCGGGTCAGCAGACGGCGGAGCAGGCGTTCGCGTACTCGGAAGGCTTGCACCATGGAAGGGGACCCATGCAGATCATCAAGGGCCGACTCGCGGCTAAGGCCGTCGGCCTCGTCGCCGCCGTCACCGGTGTCGCGGCGCTCACGACCGCACCCGCCCACGCGGAGACTATCGTCTGGCTGAGCAGCCCGAGCCACTGCGCCGGGGTCTACAAGTCGTGGCAGGTCGACATGGGCAAGACCGGCGTGCCCGACCTGTGCCCCGGCCCCAACGACCACCAAGACGCCATCATCGCGTACTGCTGGGTCAGAGGCGACGACATCGATAACGGCGGAAACGTCTGGTACTACACCGAGCGGGTGTACTACAGCTGGGAAGGTTGGCAGTACCACAGCGGATACCTCTACGGCGACTACGTCGACTCCAACAAGGAATTCCACGCCGGGCTCCAGCACTGTGGCTGGGGAAACTAGACGGTATGTAGGTGCCGGTTTGGGCCGGGCCTCGCTCGCACGTTGTCGTGGGTTGCCGGCCTGGCGCACCCTGGCCAGTAGTGCCTACATGTGCGGGAGGCCCGGTGTTTTCTGAGCGTACGAGCGTGGGGCTCGATGTGCACGCGCGAAGCGTGGTGGCGTGCGCGATCGACACGGTGACCGGGGAGCTGACCCGTTCCCGGCTCACGCCGCAGCATGCTGACGTCCTCGACTGGCTCGGGCGGCTGCCCGGTCCGGTCGCGGTGGCTTACGAGGCCGGCCCGACCGGGTTCGGTCTGGCCCGAGCGCTTTCGGCGGCCCGGGTGCGCTGCGAGGTGCTCGCTCCCTCACGGTTGCAGCGTCCGGCCGCGGAGCGGGTCAAGACCGATGCGCGTGACGCGCTGCACCTGGGAGTATTTGTCATTCCTGAAGGGGTGGGTTCCGTCAAGGGTGGTATATCTGCTGGTTGTTAATGGTTCTGGGCAGCGTTGACCAGCTCGCGGGCAACGGGTGAGGTCGGCGAGCGTGTATGTGTACTGTGGGGTTGTGGGTGTCGCTCGTCTCCGCTGTGT
The DNA here is from genome assembly GCF_009796285.1 of Streptomyces broussonetiae. Lineage (NCBI taxonomy): Bacteria > Bacillati > Actinomycetota > Actinomycetes > Kitasatosporales > Streptomycetaceae > Streptomyces > Streptomyces broussonetiae. The sequence goes on from NZ_CP047020.1 coordinate 418,342, forward strand.
GATGCAGGAGGGCAGGGCCAGGTCTCGCCTGCCGGTCATTCCTTCGCGGCGTGAAGCCGCATGGAGCGGTGCGACGTGCGGCAGGCGGGGTCAATCAAAACCGCGACCGCGCCGGGTGGGGGTCAGACAATTACCCGACCGCGCGCCTGCCGCCACCGAGCTGCTCACGCGGCCTTGCGGGCCAGGGCGCGGATGTGCCCGTCGCGCAGCCCGTAGGAGACCAGGGTGAGCAGTTTGCGGGCCGCGGCGATCTTCGCGTGGCTGTGACGTTGTCCAGCGGCCCCGGCGTGACGTCTTCCAGCGGCCCCAGTTGATGAAGGTCCTGTGTCTCCGTGACGTCTTCAAGTGGCCCCGGGGGTTGGTTTGCGCCGGGACCACTTCAAGGGCTTCTTACCCTTTTGTTCCGGGGGCTCGGGGCGTTGGCTTTATCGGTGAGTCCTGACACCGGTTGTCGATCGGCGGCGACACCGCCCGATGTTGGCGGAGAGTGATATCGCCGAGTTTTGACACCACTTGGGGGCTTGCTTCGAGGCTCACTTCGGCCGCTGCGGCAGTTCACCCTGGCCAACTCGCATCATCCGAACCACACGATCCAGACCCGGACCCTGCACGCCTACCTGCGCTGGCGGAACAAAAATGCCCGCCACCCTGACGTCCTGGCCGCCCAGTGCAAGGAACGCGCCCGCATCCGCAGCGAGAAGAGCCTTCGCTGGGGAGGCCGACCCCCGCTCGTTGCCTGATCAAGCAGCCTAGTGCGCAGCCTGCCCGAGTCCACCGGCACGGAGGGCATCCTCGATCTCGCCGAGCTTCGCTGACGACAAGACTCCCACCTGCTCGGTCAGATCTTCCTGGGCCAGCGTGACCAGCCAAGTGCACGGGACAAGACCGGGACGTGGCAGCGCCACTCGAAGGACGCCCTCGACAGGCAGCCCCTCGGGCGCCCCCACTGCCACCTCGACGGCCACACCGCTGATCTCGGTCCCCGCAGGAGCGACGACCTGCATCGCTCGGAACCCGGACGCTTCGTCTCCTGACAGCAGTACTACCGGCCGCCGCTCGTCAAAGTCCGCCAACCAGACCTCGCCGCGCTGCATGTGCCCTCCCGACGCAGGATCGCGGGGGAACCTTGCACGCCCCGGACCGAACACCTCATTGTCGGCCGTAATCCAACCAGTCCAGCGGTCGCAGCGGCCAGCGAACCCGGTGAACCTGCGCGCTCACAGCACTAGGCCAGTGCTCGGCGGAGAGATCATCATGTGGGAATGACTGAGAACCGATCCACTGTGGCACCGACTGTGGTGCGGCTCGATGGCGTCCCACTTTGTGGTGTAGCCGATCAAGGCTAGGGCGTACGCCCCGGGGCGTGTGGTGATGGGGATTCCGCTCCCTGCCCAGCAGGCGGGCCACCTGCAACTCTCCTTGGTGAACGGCCAGTTCAACCCGGGAGGTGCACGGTGGCCCTGTCTCAGTCTGACCTACTCCGCCTGCTGGAGTCACTACGTTCGGCGGACGGGCTCGAACTCGTCCGTTCGGTGGCCGAGCGGATGCTCCAGGAATTGATCGAGGCCGAGGCGAGCGCGAGGATCGGCGCGGAGTGGAACGAACACACCGACACCCGCACCGCGCTGCGCAACGGGCACCGGGACAAGACACTGACCACGCAGGCCGGCGACCTGGACCTGGGCATACCCAAGCTGCGCTCGGGCAGCTTCTTCCCCAGCCTGCTGGAGCGCCGCCGGCGCATCGACCAGGCCCTGTTCGCCGTCGTGATGGAGGCGTACGTCCACGGGGTGTCCACCCGCTCGGTCGACGAGCTGGTCAAGGCCCTCGGTGCGGACAGCGGGATCTCCAAGAGCGAGGTCTCGCGGATCTGTGCCGACCTGGACACCCAGCTGACCGCGTTCCGCACCCGGTCGCTGGACCATGTCCGCTTCCCCTACATGTATCTGGATGCGACGTACTGCAAGGCCAGGGTCGCCCACCAGATCGTCTCCCGGGCCGTGGTGATCGCCACCGGTATCACCGAGGACGGCGGCCGCGAGGTGCTGGGAGTGATGGTCGGCGACAGCGAGACCGAGGTGTTCTGGACCCAGTTCCTTCGCTCCTTGCGCGAACGCGGCCTGAACGGGGTCCGGCTCGTGCTCGGCGACCACCACTCGGGCCTGGTCAAGGCGATCCGCAAGGTGATCATCGGTGCGGCCTACCAGCGGTGCAGGGTGCACTTCCTGCGCAACGTCTTCGGCGTGATCCCCAAGGACGCCGCCGAGATGGTCGCCGCCACCATCCGCACCATCTTCGCCCAGCCCGACCAGGCCGCCGTTCGCCGCCAGCTCGACACGGTCGCCGACATGCTCGGCGCGCAGTTCCCGCAGGTCAAACAGATGCTCCTGGAAGCCAAGGACGACCTGACGGCATTCGCAGCCTTCCCCGAACGACATTGGAAGAAGATCCAGTCCACGAACCCGCTGGAGCGGGTCAACCGAGAGATCAAGCGTCGCATCGATGTCGTCCAGGTCTTCCCCAACGACGACGCGCTGCTGCGGCTGGTCACCGCCGTGCTCTTCGAGATGCACGACGAGTGGATCGCCTTCCCCCGCCGCTATCTCCCCGAGGGCAGCATGGACCAGATCTACCCCGCCGAGCTCCCCGAAAGCGCCCCCGAGCTACCCAACACCACCAACACAACCGCCGATTGATCGGCTACACCACGACAAGGGACACAACCTGCGGCTCGCCCAGTACACCAAGGCGGACCAGGAGGAGATCCTTGGCAACAGCGATGATCCCTTCGGTGTCGCCTGGACAGGTCTGACCTGGCTGCCGAAAGAAGAGCACTTCGGCATCCGGCACGACGGCCGCCTCGTGGCACACGCCGGCCTGCTGCGACTGCCTGTTGCGATCGGCGACGCCGAGACAGAGGTGGTGGGCGTCGGCGGGGTGGCCGTCTCACCCGGCATGCAAGGTCAGGGCCTCGCTCGCCTCGTCGTCACAGCTGCCCTGGAGCACGCCCGAACGATGGGTCCTCAACACGCACTCCTCTTCTGCCGGCCTCCCCTCGTGTCGCTCTACCAGCGCCTCGGATGGCACCCGTTCGACAAGGACGTACTCGTCGAACAACCCGAAGGCCGCCTCGTGACCATGCCGCTGCGGACCATGGTGACGCCCCTGCGCGACGACGCCCGGTGGCCCTCAGGGCCAGTACGGCTGTTCTCACTCCCTATGTGACGTGCCCCTTCAGCAAAAGCCGCGCACCACGGCGACATGCACCAGTGTCAGTTCGCACCAACATTTTCCGGCTCTGCGATGGCCAAGCACTGCCCAAACTCGGGGACAAACGCTGTCGACTCTCGGGGTCTGGCACAAGTTCCGTGAGCCGGGCACGCGTTGTAGTTGTTGATCTCCTTGCGGTGGGTGCGGAAGCCGCCCTGAAATCGTTCCTCGTGTGGATGGCACGGCCGACATTCGGTGGCCGTGAACGAGGTGTTGTCCCGGCTCCAGGAGTTGTTGTTTCCGTCGGTCCCCGGCGTCGCCGTCGTGGCTGTAGATACGCACGGCGAGGCGATACGCGTCGTGGCCCGGTGCACACCCGCCGGGGCCGCCTGTCCCGACTGCGCCCACTGGACGGAACGGGTCCACAGCTCCTACCTGCGGTTTCCGGCAGATCTGCCTGCTGCCGGGCGACGAGCACAGCTCGCGTTGCGGGTCCGGCGGTTCTTCTGCACGGCCTCGGCCTGCGGCCGGCGGACGTTCGTCGAGCAAGTGCCGGGGCTGCCCCGCCGCCACGGCCGGGTCACCGAGCGGCTGCGCCGGGCGATGAGTGAGATCGGGCTGGCCCTGGCGGGCCGGGCTGGCGCCCGCCTCGCCCGGGTCATGGGCATCGCGACCAGCCGCGCCACGCTGCTGCGGCGGGTGATGGACCTGCCCGATCCGGCAACGACGCAGGCCCGCGCCGTCGGCGTGGACGACTTCGCGCTCCGGCGCGGCCACGTCTACGGGACGGTCGTGATCGACGCCGAGACTCACCAGGTCCTCGACCTGCTGCCCGAACGCGACGCCGCCACGCTCGCCCCGTGGCTCGCGGCCCACCCCGGAATCGAGGTGATCTGCCGTGACCGCGCCGGTGCCTACGCCGAGGCCGCCGATGCTGCCGCGCCCCAGGCCCTCCAGGTCGCCGACCGGTTCCACCTCTGGCAGAACCTTGCCTCCGCGGTCGAGAAGACCGTCGCCGACCACCGCTCCTGCCTGCGAGACCTGCCGCCGCTCACCCTGGAACCCGAGCCCGCCTGGGAGACGCCCGCCGTCTCGGCACCCGGCCAGGGCGCCGAGACGAATGACCCGACCGGAAGGTTCGCCGAACAGGCCCGCGCCCACCACGCCCTCGTCCACGATCTCCTCGCCCAGGGCATGAGCCTGAGGGGCGTTGCCCACCACCTGGGCTGGGGGCGGCACACCGTGCAGAGGTACGCCCGTGCGGCCCGCTGGCAGGACATGGTCAAAGGCCGCAAGCGACAACTCCCCAGCAAACTCGCTCCGTTCAAGCGCTACCGGGCCGGGCGCTGGGCCGAAACCGAAGGGAACGTGACCATCCTCGATCTCCACCGGGAGATCACCGAACGTGGATTCCGCGGTCATTACTCCACCGCCCGCGACTGGATCCGGCGCGACCTGCCGCAACGGGAAGGCTTCACACCCGCAGCGCCACCGCCCTCGGTACGCCAGGTGACCGGCTGGCTCACCCGCCACCCCGCCACCTTGACCGAAGTCGAGAAACTGCACCGCAAGGCCGTGCTCGACCGCTGCCCGGAACTGGCGTCTGCCGCAGAGCTGACCAGCTCGTTCGCAGAGATGCTCACCACTCTCAGCGGCGACCGCCTGCCCAATTGGAGCACCGAGGCCACGGGCACCGACCTGGCTGGCGTCAGCAGCTTCGCCGCCGGACTGAGCAACGACTTCGACGCGGTGACCGCAGGGCTGACCACCGACTGGAACTCCGGGCCGCTCGAAGGAGCAGTCAATTGGATCAAGATGCTCAAACGGCAGATGTTCGGCCGGGCTGGCTTTGGTCTCCTGCGCAAGCGAGTCCTGCTCGCCACATGATCGTGCTGTCAGTGGTTGATGCGAGGATCGCCGCACAACTCGCTAAAAGGAGATCATCGTGGGTACCTGGGGCACCGGCCCTTTCGACAACGACACGGCCTCGGACTTCGCTATCGCGCTTGACAATGCGGAGCCCGAACAACGCGAATTCCTGATCCGGGGTGCCCTCGCCCGAACGGCCAAGGCGACTGGCTACCTCACGGAAGCAGAAGAAGCGGTTGCCGCCGCCGCGTTGATCGCGACACAGTGCCCAGGCGGCGAACCGATTGACACAGCTTACGTCCCTGAGAAGCCCATGCCAGTCTTTCCCGTCGATCTTCGGACGCTCGCGGCCGAAGCCCTCACCCGCATCCTGGATGACGAGTCTGAACTGGCCGCGAACTGGGTCGAGCCTGCTGATGCGCGCCGATGGCTCACAACAATCAGCCACCTCTGCGGAGTACTTGCCCCGCCATCAGCATCCACTGACGTCCCGCTCTTCGACCTCGACTCGTAACGCTACGTTACTGTTCACGGAACTTGTGCCAGACCCCAGAACTCGTGCTTACAGACACCCAGCGGGTGCGCAGACGGCGGAAGTGGTGCAGGAGGGCGAAGGCGGCTTCGACGACCCAGCGGTGGATGCCCAGGCCGGAGCCGTGCTCGGTTCCGCGGCGGGCGATGATCGGGCGGATGCCCAGGTGCTGTAGCCGGCGTCGGTAGACGTCGTAGTCGTAGCCGCGGTCGGCGTACAGCGTCGTGGGGCGGCGGCGGGGACGCCCGCGCTTGCCTTTGACCGGGGGGCAGCGTGGACCAAGGGCAAGAGCTGGGTGACGTCGTGCCGGTTTGCGCCGGTCAGCGTGGCGGCGAGCGGAATGCCGTGTGCATCGGTGATCACGTGGTGTTTGCTGCCCGTCATGCCCCGGTCCACCGGGGACGGTCCTGTCCTCTGGCCGCCCGTCATCGCCCGCACATGCGAGCCGTCGACCGCGGCCCGGGAGAAGTCCAGTAGGCCCGCCGCCCGTAACTCGGCGAGCAGCAACTCGTGCAGAGCCTGCCACACCCCGGCCTCTTGCCAGTCCCGCAGCCTGCGCCAGCACGTGCTCCCCGGAAGGACACCCATCGCTCCGACTCAATGCGGCTGCGACCAGTAGATGCGGTTGACCGCCGGTTTCAGGTTGTCGTAGCGGATGTGCTTGGTCGGCACTCCGCCCAGGACGTTGAACGCCTCGACGTGCCCTTCCATGAAGGACTCCTGGGCCTGCGAGGCATAGACACGGTGGACGGCCTTGCCGGAGTACGACAGCCGCAGCGTGAACAGGTGGCACTTGACGACCTCGCCCGCCAGGCGGACCCAGACATCGGCGAACGACCTCGGCTTCCTCGCCGGGCAGGTGGACCTGCGGGACCATGCCCGTCAGGTGCCGGCGGCCCTCCAGCACCTCGGCCTCGATCTGCGGACGCCTGGCCAGCACGTAGTCGCAGACCGTGGAGTAGGAAACCAGGTCGAAGTCGTACTCCTGGGCAAGACGCTGATGGATCCGGCGGGCGGTGTGCTTCTACTTGCGCGGCGCACTCGCGTCTTCCCGCAGCATCGCGTCGATCCACGGCTTGGCCGGGTCCAGGACCGTGGCCCGCGGCACCGGCTTCTTCCGTGGCGGCGGGACAGCAGACAGAAGGGCCTGCCGCACCGTCCGACGATGCACTCCGTACTTCTCCGCCAGAGCCCGCTGCGACAGTTCCGGATCAAGACGCTTATCCCTCCGGATCGCAGCGAACAGCTCCGTCCGCGACAAACCCATCCCGGCCTCCCGACACGACCGTGATCAAGCACCACGGCCTCCGACATGACCGTGATCGACGCACAAACCCTGCCGTCGCCGGGCGGACGGAGCAGTGCATTCACTCCAAAGAGGGCACGTCGCGGACCTGCATGTCGGCCTACTCGCGCGAACGTCACCAGCCTGTCGCGCGGTCCGCCGTACTACTCACTCTCGTCGAGAGCCCGATAGTCGCGACTGCGAGGCAAGCCCTTCACCAACTGCAAGAACCCCTCATGCAGCCGACCGTTGGTGACCAGCACCGACATGTCGCCTTCCAGTACGGACGTTCCGCTCAGGTCGGTCACCCGGCCTCCCGCCTCTGTGACGATGGCCGGCATCGAAGCGACGTCCTCATAGCCCATCGGCGGACCGGCGATGACACCGGCATCGGCCCGGCCCGTCACCAGGGCCACGATCATGCGTGTTGAGGGCACCAGGAGGACCCGGCGGTGAAGAGCACAAAGGAGTTCCTCCGGCCATCCAGCCGGATTGTGCATCAGCGTCCTCGCCCCTCCCAGAGCCGTCCGCTCCGTGACCCGGGCACGGCGGCCCGACTGCAAGTCAGGCTCCGGGCCGGGCAGCACCCAGCAGCCCAGACCACAACCCGCCACAATCATCTGCTGACTCATGGGCATGTTGATCACGCCGATAGCAGGCCCGTGCTCGTCCTCGTAAGCGAGATCATTCGCGAACAGCGGCACCCGGTGCATGAAGAACTTCGTGCCGTTGATCGGGTCGATGATCCAACGCCGCCCAGATGACCCGCCGGTCGCGCCTCCCTCCTCTCCGAAGATCCCGTCGTCCGGCACCCGCCGTCTCAGCTCATCCCTGATCAGCTCTTCAACCGCCACGTCGATCTCGGTGACCTCGGTGCCGTCCTCCTTGAGACGGCTGTGCCAGTCATCGCTGAAGAAACCTTGCGCCGACATCTGCCCGGCACGACCGGCCAGGCGAACAGCGAAGTCCAGAAGCTCCCGATCAACGGGAGGGGCATCGAACACGTAGTCCATCCGTCGAGCCTTCCACGGCTCTCTGACCGCCGGGGTGGGGCCAGATCAACTTCTTACGCGTGGAGCCACTTCTGAGCCGTGCCGTGGAGCCCAATGAGGTGCTTACAAACAAGTCGCAGGATCAGCACGTGAAGGCCGCCGGGCAGCCTCGCCCTACGGGGCCGGGCACCACCGGCTCAGCCCCGCAAGCTTCCCCCGTCTTCACACGCCACTGCTCACCGGGGGCCGGGCACACAAGCGCACGCCGCCCCACAACGGGAATACGCCCGCGGACCTGGTGGCACCGCCTGTGTGAAGCCAACAGGCGGCCGTCCGGCGGCGTCGACGAAGGTACGCCTCTTCGACGTGTCCCTCACCCAGGTCACCGGTCTGCTCGCGCCCGGCGACGCACGCCGGTGACCGCGTGGCCTGGGCTGATCGCCTGAACGGTGGCATTACCGAGCCCTGGCCGTCAGCCGAAGACCGTCCAGGGAAGGCGTAAGGCATGGGTGATGACGAGGGCGGCAAGGCGCTGGTGGACCGTCTGTCGTTGCTGGCAGATGCCCAGGCGGCGCTGGCCAGCACGCTGGACCTGCGGGAGGGGCTGCGGCGGGCGTGCCGGGTGCTGGCCGGGCGGCTGGGAGACTGGTGCGTGGTCGACCTGTTGGACGAGGCCGGCGGGCTGGAGCGGGCCGTCGTGGTCCACCGCACCCCCGAGAAGCTGGTGCCGGGGGGATTCGAAGGGCCTCTGCCGCCGGTGCCGCAGGATGCGGACGGGCCGCTGCCGCGGGTGCTGCGTGGCGCGGGCCCACTGCTGCTCACCGAGCTTCTTCCGCCGAGCCGAGCGGACAACCCGCTGCACGCCCGGCAGCTGGAGTTGTTCGAGCAGCTGGATGCGCGCAGCGCCGTCATCACCCCGCTGCGGGCCCGCCGGGAGGTCCTCGGCGCCCTGACCGTGGCGCGCACCGATGCCGGCCACCCGTTCACCGACGATGATCTCCCACTGTTCGAGGACCTGGTCCGCAGCCTGGCGCTGCAGGTGGACAACACCCGGCTGTACCAGCAGACCCGGGCCATCGCCGAGCGCTTCCAACGCTCCCTGCTGCCGAAGCTGCCGGAGGTCGAGCAGCTGCAGATCACCGCCCGCTACGCCCCCGCGCAGACGATCGCGCAAGTCGGCGGGGACTGGTACGACGCCTTCGTCCTGCCCGAGGGCGACACGGTGCTGGCCATCGGTGACGTGACCGGCCATGACCTGCAGGCGGCTGTCGCCATGAGCGCCCTGCGCAACATGCTGCGCGGTATCGCCGTGGACCGCCAGGAGCCCCCCGGCGAAGTCCTGCGCCGCCTGGACATCGCCAGCCACACGCTGACCCCGGAGGCGACCGCGACGTGCATCTACGCCCTGGTGAAAGGCCCCGAAAAGGGCGGCGGCCCCTGGGTTCTGCACCATGCCGCGGCCGGGCATCTGCCGCCGCTGCTGACCACCGCCGAGGGCGACACCCGCTACCTGGAGACGGGCGCGGGACTGCTGATCGGTCTGGACCCCGGGCACCGGCGCCCGACCGCCATCGACGACCTGCCCACGAACTGCACCGTCCTGCTGTACACCGACGGACTGATCGAGCGCCGCAGCGAAGACATCGACCGCGGACTGACCCGGCTGCGCCAGCACGCCGCCGCCCTCGCCCGCGAACCCCTGGACGTCTTCTGCGACGAGCTGCTCAGCGGGCTGACCGCCGACGCCACCGACGACACCGCCCTGCTCGCCGTACGCCCCACCTCCCCACCCCAGCCACAGGATCAGCACGTGAAGGCCGCCGACCAGCCTCGCCCTACGGGGCCGGGCACCGCCGACTCAACCCCATAACACCCGTTCCCCTCCACTCGCTTCACTCCACAGCTCGCAGGCCCGGTTGTCAGGTCAGTCCGAGCTTGCTCAACGCGGTGGTCCAGTCGGTGACGATCGCCTGCTGCGCCGCCCTCAGTGTGACCCTGCCGGAACAGACCGCAGTGTGGAGCTTCGTCTCCACCGGGTCCTTCAGGTTGTTCACCCCGGAGCCCGGCTTGTGGCCCGGGTCCGGCGGCTCCACCCACAGGTTGCGGGCGTCGTTCGGGTCGCCACCGAGCTCGAGGCTGATGTCGTGGTCCTCCTCGGCGTCCCCGAGACTGCCGGTGTAGCCGTAGGAGGCGGCGTTCAGCTACTTCTCCTTCCCGGTGACCGCCGCCGACGGCCGGATGCCCTTGGTGTAGCCGCCCTTGCGGCAGATCGTCTGCGCCAGATTCGCCTGCGTCACCGTCGGCGACGTCGCACCCGGCGTGCACTTCAGGTCCAGCAGCGGCTCGCCCTTCTCGTACCGGTAGTGACAGCTGCCCGCGGGCGGCTGCTACTGCACCGTGTACGTCTTCTGCGGCCCCGCACCCACCGGGATCTCCCCCACCGAACCTGCGGCTGGGGCCGAACCCGACGGCCCGGCAGCCGACGCACCGTTCTTCTCCGCCGCACCGCCACCGGAATGCGTTCCGGAAGACGAACACCCCGCCAGCGCAAGGCAGGACAGCGCCACCAACGGAACAGCGCGACACAACACACTCATGACGTGCCCTCACGGACGAGCAGCAGCTGAGCAGATGCTCCCCCACTCCCGCGCCCGGCTACTCCTCGAGGCAGCGGCGCATAGGTGCACGCCTGGTCACGCAGCCGAGTCCGGCGAGCACGGCAGGTTCGGCACACCTACGCAAACCGCTGAGGATGTGCAGTCACCACTGAGCCTCCGCCTACTTGAAATCGCTGGTGAACGGGCTGGTGTGACTGGTGCTCGGAGTGCGCTCACGCTGGTTGTGGGCGGCTGTCTGCGGAGTAGATCGTCTGTCAGCGGTTGACTTCGAGGTTCGTCATGACGAGCAGAGCGCGCACGAGCTGGGTGGCGCGGGCGGGATCGGTGCGGCGCCCGGTGAGGGTCATGACTGCTTTTCCCCCAATGTCGGCATTGCGTGACGGCTCGTCAGTGCAGGTGACGGGCCGTTTCGGCTTGTTCTCGCGGCCGTCCGCCCCAGCTCGCGTTCCCCGAACAGATCCTGGCCACCGTGCTCCATCGGTGGGTCGCCGTGGCCGGGGAACCGCTCTCCGTACTCCTTCGGCAGCAGCCGGACCGCGATGCACCGCACCCCGTGGAGGGAGAGCGAGAGACCGTCCAGGGCAAGGTGGCAGCGCATGTGCGCAGAGCCGAACCGGCCGTCTCGGCCGTGGACGAGGCCCGATTCCAGCCAGTACCCGTAGGTAATGGTATGTGAGGTCCGCTCGGGGGGCATGATCGCGGTCGTGATCCGCGAAGACATGACCCGCTGCTTGAGGTGGGAGATCCAGATGCACGAGCCGTTCAGCCGCGTATGGATCTGCAAAGACTACGGCCGCGCGACAACCGGCGCGGACCCCGCCGAGTGGGGTCGGACCGTCCTGGCCGCATACCTTGCCGAGCGGCCCACCAGGGGTGAAACGTTCCGTGTCATCGTCCGCACGGACAACGGCAGCCAGTCCATCACCACACCCAGTCAACTCACGGGCCCTGGCTGGACGGCAGACCCCGCCATCCGCCAAGCCCTGCCGGGCTATCTCCGGGGCGCCCTCGCCTGACCGCGGCAAGCCCCCCCCCCCCCCCGAGGCCGCCGCCGTTGGCACAGCCGTGCTGCGCACCATTGGGATCAGGCGGCCCTGGACGGAAGGGCGCTGCACCGGGCTGCGGCCCGGCTGTTGGTGTGATCGGTGCCGCAGTGAGCGCCCGTGTCGCTGACGATCTGCGGGCAGGACAGCCGGGAGGGGAGCTGCCCGGTGGTGAGGCCCACGGCTTGTAGGGCGCCGTCGACGAGGTGGGAGTCGAATACTCAGCCGCCACCCTTCACCATCACGTACAGGGTTTTGTGCGTGCCGGTGGCGGCGAGTTCTTTGACCATGTTCCGGTAGGCGAGGTGGAGGTAGCCGCCGGCAGCCGGCGTGACGGTGACCGTGTAGAGGCCGTGGTGCAGGCAGACGGCGGTGATCTCGGCCCGCTCACCACCGGTGGCGTGCACGCGGGTGCGCTCGGCGTGCTTCTCGGCCCAGCCGCTACCGGAGGCCGAGCACGGGACGCCATCCAACGGCCTGCTCGAAGGCCTTCGTCAGTCCTCGCTTCTGTCTGCCCTCACGGCTGTACGTGGCATCTCCCGGCGGCTCAGTCACCCAAGTGCCGTTGCCGTCCTTTTCCTCCTGTCCCGTCATTGTGCTTGCCTGACCACTCGCCGCTCTTGTCGCCGCCGCGCTCCGGCCTGGGTGACGTCATGGCGGACGGAGGGGCAGGCGACGGCGTCGTGGCAGGGGTCCGTCCGGCGGGTGTTGGTGCGATGTGCGTGGGTGAGCGAGAGGCTGGAGACGTAGGTGTCGTGGCGCCGGAATTGAGCGAGGCGCCGAGGGCGGTGGCGCCGGCGAACAGCGCGAGGCCGGCGCCGCCGAGAACGGCTTTGGAGGCCAGTTTGCGGCGACTGCCGGAGTGGGAGTGGATGCCCGCGCCGGATTCACCGGCGTGCGGGGCTGAAGGCGATGGAATTGCCGGGGCGGGCATGAGGGAGGTGCCGTCGGGCTCGGCCGGCCGCGGCGTTCCGCCCTGCGCGGCCAGCCAGGCGGCTGCCTGCTCGGCGGTGGGCCGGTGGGCCGGGTCCTTCGCGAGCATGCGCAGCACGTAGTCGGAGAGAGGCTGCGGTATGCCGAGGTGCAGGCGGTCGGGCGGTTGTGGTGTGGCACTGACGTGCTGCTGGACCGCGGCCAGTGACGTGGCTCCAGTGAACGGGGGCCGCCCGGTGAGCAGTTCGTACAGGACACAACCGAGGGAGTAGACGTCGGACGCGGGCTGCGCGGGGCGGCCCAACGCGCGTTCGGGAGCCAGGTAGTCGGCGGTGCCGATGATCTTGCCTGTGGCGGTCAGGCCGCTGGCGGCCTCCTCGGCGAAGCGTGCGATGCCGAAGTCGGTGATCTTCACCGTGCGGTCGGTGGTCAGCATCACGTTCGCGGGTTTGACGTCCCGGTGAACCACGCCCTGCTGGTGTGCCGCGCAGAGGCCGGCGGCCGCCTGGGCCGTGATGGCCGCCGCCTCAGCCGGCGCCAGAACGCGGCGCAGGGAGCGTTCCTGGGCCAGGTTCCGGCCGTCGACGAGTTCCATGACCAGGTGGGGCTGGTCATGGTGGGAGCCGAAGTCGTACATGCCCACGACGTTGGGGTGGTTGAGCCGACCCGCGATCTGCGCCTCCAGGCGGAATCGCTCGGCGTCCTCCGCCTCCTGGGCATGCAGCAGTTTGACGGCCACGGGCCGCCCGAGGAGGTGGTCACGGGCCCGCCACACCTCGCCCATCGCGCCGCGTCCCAGCAGCTCCTGCAGCTCATAGCGGTCCGCCAGCAGACCCTGCACACCCACCCCGATCATCGTGTTGCTCGTTGTTCCCCCGCGCCCGGTGGTTCGCAGTCCTGGTTGCCGAAACCGACGCGCACTCCCTCTCGGACCGGGCGCCGGGGTGCGCATGGGGCAGGCAGACAACGGGGGTTCACCCGCCTGCCCCTCATTGCGCGACTACCCGCTCAGAATTTGGGGGCGAGCAGGTGCCACGAGGCCCCTGGGTCCCAGGAACCACTCCTACAGCGCACCGGAGTGCCGGGCCGTCGCACCCCTGGAGCACCCAACACCACCCGACTCTCGGGGCTGTAGGAGCGGGGCAGGCCCGGCACGGGGGGAACCGAACCTGCCCCAGCACGTCGGCGCCTGCAGAGCCTCCCCCTGGAGGATGGGCGCCATGACCCCGCACGGGGTCACTTCCAACAGCGCGCCGCAGGTCAGGAATGTCACAGGGAAATGGGTACCGTTGCGAGACCAACAACTCTGTGAAGGAGCGCCATGTTCTCCTGCATAACTTGGTCACGAATCACGCGAGCACCGGCAGTCGGGGGCTGTTGCGGTACCCGAATCGCTCTCACCCATTCCGTCCGGAAAATTGCCCCGACGTGCGAACATGCGGCCAGGTTCCCATACAGGCAGCCATACTCGGGACATCACGGACGCCGGCGTAGCGCTGCAGTGCACGCGGATTACTTCACGCTGGGCTTTTCATCCACGCGATGAGCCGCGTCCACCAGCCATCCTTTGACCGGCCCGCCGAACCGTCCACGCCTCGAGGAATGCGTCGCACCGCCCCGCCCGGCCGGCCCGGCTCCGTTCGAGTCACCGACTCCCCTGCCGGTGCGGGGTTGCGCTCCGCCGACTCGCACCTGCATCGGTGAGGTGTCGGCACGTCGGCGAGCACATGCTCCACGTGTCTCCCACAGCCCTCATAGGTCACCTTCCGGCACGACTGGCAGACAGCACGTCGGCACATGATTCCCCTTCCTCGGCGCCCTCATTAACGGACCAGTAATATCAACAGTTTCGTCACGGCCGAATTCACATTTTCGCCACAACCAACCCCTGTCCGTGCACTGTCTCCACGAACAACTGACTCCCGCCGACAGAAAGAACAGCCAAGAGGGTGCATAACGCCCCGATATGGCATGGCGTACCTCACTCAGCGATGTCAAGCGGTCACGTCCGGAATCCCCCTGAAGTTGCTCGGAACACCGAAACAATGGTTCCATCTCGCCCGGTCGAGAAAGGAAGGCACTGCTCCGCATCGTGACAGGCCATCACCGCGCCCATTGAGATGGTCGACCCGGGCGCGGCGAGGGCGAGAGACCGAGAACGGCAACCGCCCTCACGGAACGGGTGGTGTGCGCCGGTCAGAAGGGAGCAACGTGAGTTGCTCGCACGCCCCAGGATGCCCCCTTTTCCCCTTGCTCAGGGCGAGCTTGCAGGGTTGGCGCGACTACTACTGCGACAGCGAGGACCAGTGGCTCGGCTGTGCGCGCTACCAGGTGTCACTCACCGGCGAGCGTGTGCCGATCAGCCTGCTGCCCAACGGAGCCCGCGCACGGCACCTTGAAGACACACCCACCGGCCAGGACCGGTCCGGCGCCGCCGACCCGGTGCAGGAACCCCAGCAGGCCCCTCCATCACAACACAACCCCTGGCCGCCGCAGAGCGCGACCTGGTCGCAGCCGGCATCTGCCTGGCCACCAGAGCCGTCAGAACCAGTGGCCGCGACACCCGAGGCCATGGCTCAGTTCCGGGCGGCATCTCCGACGATACCGGTCTCGCACTACCGACCGTCACCACCGCCACCGTTTCCCCAGCCTCCAGACCACCCATCTCGGCACACGGAGCATGGACCCGACTCAAAGCGCGGCTGGTGGGCTCGATTCACCGAATGGATGGGAGGCCCCGCATGAGCGGCTACTGGCCCTGGTGGGCCGGCGCTGCCGGGCTCGCTCTGATCACCATCAACTACACCCTCGCCACGGACCGGTCTTTCGGGGTGTCGTCCGCGTGGGACCGCGTGTTGCACTGGCGCAGGGAACGCCGCCTCGAGCGGATGGACGAGGAGTTCACCGACGAGCGTGCCCTGGCTGACGCTCTCGCCGCAGCCACAGCGGAGCACTTCGGCACCAGCCCCGCCGCACCCACCGTGCCGTCTGCTCCGCACGGGACACCGCAACTGCCCGAGACGGACGCCGAACCGACGGTGCGTGAGGACACCTCGGTCACGGGCCAGGCCCCTGCCCCGCTGGCCACCCAGGCTGCCCTGCTGGTATCGATCTTCTTCGGCGGACTGATCGCCGCGGTCACCTCCGGGCGGTTCCACCTCCGCTTCGACATGGGCCCGGGATTCAGGAACGTGGTCACCGCCGATCCGACCACCATGGTCGTCCTGCTGTTCGTCGGAGGCGTGCTGGTCGGCTTCGGCACCCGGCTGGCCGGCGGGTGCAGCTCCGGCCACGGACTCAGCGGCTGCGGCCGTCTGCGCCCGGTCAGCCTGGTTGCGACCGCCGTGTTCTTCGGCACCGCCGTCGCGGTGTCGTTCCTGCTGTGGAAGGTGATCTGATGCGTACCCGGGGTGCGATTCTCGTGGCCAACATCCTCACCGGCCTCACTCTCGGCTACACCGTCTCCAACATCGGCTTCGGCGACTACACCGAGCTGAACCGCATGTTCACCTTCCAGGACCTGCGCATGCTCCTGTCCTTCGCCGGCGCCGTCGTGATCATCGTCTGCGCATTCGCCCTGCTGCGGGTCCCCCGCATCCCCGGGCGCATCCACGCCGGCGTGGTCCCCGGCGCAGTCCTGTTCGGTACCGGATGGGCGATCTCCGGCGGCTGCCCGGCAATACCGATCGTCCAGGTCGCCGGCGGATACCTGCCCGCGCTGGTCACCATCCTCGGCGTCACCGTCGGTATCCGGCTGTGCCGCTGGGCCAACGCCCGCTACTTCCACCTCGACCGCGGCTCCTGCGGACTGTAACCAAGAACGCCCACCGACACGGCCCGCCACAGAAGCGGCCCTCCTTTGACGAGCGCGACCGCGCACTCCCCGCAGCCGGACGCGGACTCGCGGAGTGGAGGCAGACGCGGGCCTGGCAGCCGGTCATTCGCAGTGGTCCGGCCGGGCCCGGGGACGGAGTGCCACGGAAGCTCGGGACGCCCCCGATGGGCCCCGGCACCTTCTACGCCGACCACCGTGACTCACAAGCCCACGCAGGCACCACCCCGAGGTCAGCGGGGCGGTGCCTGTCTCACGGTGCTGTCGGGCCTCAGGCCGTCTCGGCCTCGACCGCATGTCGTTCTTGTTCCTGGTCGAAGTGCAGCTCGACGGCGTCCCCCTTCTGCAACCCCAGGCCCTCGCTGGGATTCAGGAGGTCGCCGACGGTGAAGTCCAGCACGGGCCCACCTTCATCATCTCGGATCTTCCCCTGCATCCGGTCCCACACCTGGATCCTTCCTCAAGGCATGACCGTGTCTCCTTCTCTCGAAGATGCCGACAGGCCCCGAGTCACGGGTCGGGGCGCACTGGCCAGCGAACCCGAACCCACGTGCGACAAACGGGTGACACCCGGCGCCAGAGTCGCGGCGGAGCACTCAGTGCTCCCACACCTCCGGACCGCCGCCATGCCACTCGATCAGCGGATGCTCCATCACATCCACCTCATCCACGCCTTCCAACCCGGCGCGCTGAAGGAACACGCTCAGATCGTGCAGGCTGTACGCCCTACCGAGGAACTCGGCGTCGACACGGACCTGCCGGCCACCGCCCTCACCGGGCGGATCCACGATCACGCGACGCTCAGCCATAGCCTCAGTCTCACCCAGCGCCAGGTGAGGCGCGCTTGGGGGACGGCTGCCAGTGGCGGCCGGTCACCCCACGGAACGCGTTCGTCGTGGTGCTTTCCGGCCGAGTGCCACCAGCCGGTGTAGCGTCGTCATCAGCAGTCGTGGTTCCGAAGTTCCGTTCGCCCGTGATCGCCATCGCGGGCGTTTTTGCTGTTCAACGCCTCTCCGGACCAGGGCGATCACCTCCGGGGCCGCACGGTGCGGGACCCGACACGAGTCCCCTCGAAGGAGACAGCACATGGCCAAGGGCACTGTGAAGTGGTTCAACGCGGAAAAGGGCTTCGGCTTCATCGAGCAGGAAGGCGGCGGCCCGGACGTCTTCGCCCACTACTCGAACATCGCCGCCCAGGGCTTCCGCGAGCTCCAGGAGGGCCAGAAGGTCGAGTTCGACATCACGCAGGGCCCGAAGGGCCCGCAGGCCGAGAACATCCGCCCCGCGTAACGCCGAGCGCAAAGAGGCCCCAGCCGGGATACCCACCGGCTGGGGCTCTTTCGGTTCTACCCGCCCCCGATGGTGGGAGGTTTCCGGTCCTCCGCTGTTGCGGACTCCTCAGGAAGAAGGACCGGATGGCGCGGCTTCGTCCGCGCGGCCGCCTGCTCCGAGGGTCCGCCGCGGGGCCGGGGACACCGCCCGGTGATTACCGAGAACACCCCAGGCCCTCAATCCGTCGAGGTCGGGGAGACGGACTGAGGGAAGAGAGGCAAGCAAGTCGGCCTGCGGGGCGCGGATGCCGTGCGCGGCCTCCGGGCCGACGCCAAGGATGCGGCGAGCGGTCACACCGGCATCGTACGGGCACGGGGTTCTCCCCCTCGTCTCGGCCGGCGCGTCCTCAAGCGACTCGGATCAGCGGTTCACCGTGTCGTTGCCGCACCAGGGACCATGCAAGAGTGGTCGCCAGGGCGCGGACTCAGGCCACAAAGCCGATGTTGGTGACGTACTCGTACTGGCCCCACTCGGAGCCCAGGTCGACCATATGGACGATCCGGACGGACCCTTCGGGGTGCGCTGCTGCACGCTCACATTGTCCGAGGCGATCGACTGGGGGATCTGCGCGCCGTACCAGGTGGTGTGCGTCGACATCACGGACACCCGGCTCCAGGCCGCGCAGTTGCTGGGCGAGGACGCGCGGTCGGACGAGGTGTGCGGGGCCCGGATCGCGGCTCTGCAGACGTCGCTGGTGAAGCCGGCGGCCGAGGAGGACTTCCGTAGGACGCTGGTCTTCCACCACCTGGTCAAGGAAGCCGAGGCTTTCGCGGCCAGCCCTCCCGGACGTCGCCGTGCAACTGCACGCAGGCGACCCGCAGCTGTACCCGCCCGAGATCTGGGCGGACTGGCTGT
Source organism: Streptomyces broussonetiae (assembly GCF_009796285.1). Taxonomy (NCBI): domain Bacteria; kingdom Bacillati; phylum Actinomycetota; class Actinomycetes; order Kitasatosporales; family Streptomycetaceae; genus Streptomyces; species Streptomyces broussonetiae. The sequence continues at coordinate 436,843 of NZ_CP047020.1, forward strand.
GCGGTGACCATCCTGCGGTCCACCGGCGGCGCGTGCTGAGCGAGTTCGCCGGCGGCGACACGGACGAGGCAAGGCGCTTTTTGGGGTCGGCGAAGGTCCTGGGCGAGGGTATCGACACCAAGAACTGCGACAGCGTGTACTTCGCCGACGTACGCGGGTCCATGCCCGACCTGGTCCAGGCCGTCGGCCGGGCGCTGCGGATCCAGCCTGGCGAGGGCAAGGTGGCCTCGCTGGTGGTGCCGATCCTGCTCGGGCCCGGGGAGAGTGCGGACAACGTGCTCACCAGCAAGGCCTACGGCGGCCTGGCGAAGCTCTTGGACGCCCTGCGGGCGCACGACACCCGCATCGTGGAGGCCTTGGCCGTGCCACAGGCGCCCAGCCGATCCAAAGGCGTCCAGAGCCGCAAGGGAGGCCAGGACGAAGAGCACGCCGAGAGCGAAGACGGCGTCTTCGTCTCGGTGCTGCTGAAATTCAGCACCCCGCGCGCCCCGTCCGCCCTCGCCGCGTTCATCAACCTGCGCGTCCTCAACCCCGAAAAGGAACACTGGCGGCGCGGCGTGGAGGCCTCCGGCGTCTACGCCCGCTAACACGGTGATCTGAAGGTCCCGTTCACCTTCCGCGTTCCCGATGGCCGGGAGCAGGAAGCCGAGGGCGGAGGGCGAGGAGGTTGTGCGTGAGGTGTGGCCGGCCTCGCTCGCCGGCTTCGCGCCGGGCAGTGGATCGCCGACGCCCGCCGGCACTACGCCCGCGAGCGCCTCGACGGCGAACGCGTCCAGCAACTCGAGCAGCTGGGCATGGTCTGGTCACACCGTGACGTCGCGTGGGAAGAAGGACTCACCGCGGCACGCGGGTGGGCCACGGAGAACGGGCACCTTGTGGCGCCGTTGGACGCCGTCCACCGGGGCCACAAGGTCGGTATCTGGCTGAAGAACCAGCGCGCTGACGTCCGTGCCGGGACGCTGTCGGCGGAGCGGCGCGAGCAGTTGGAGGACGTCGACCCGGCGTGGTGCCCGACCTGGCCCGTGGCGTGGCAGCGCATCTTCCACCTCGTCCGTCGGCACCTGGCCGGCGGCACACTGCCCACCGTGCCGGGCCAGGCCGTGGACCAGGGTGAAGACCTCAGACGGTGGGTGGGCCAGCAGCGGCTCGGTTTCGACACGCTCAGCGTCGTCCAGCAGTGGATGTGCGAGCACGTCCTCGGGATCGAGCCCGCAGCCGAGGAGGAGAAGCCGAAGCCTCGCCGGGCGCATTCCGACCGGTGGGCGATGAACTACGACGCCGCCTGCCAGTACTACGAACGCGAGGACACCTCCACGTACCCAGGGGACACACCGAACGGATCGTCATCGGCGACGCCGACGGCGGGGACCAGTAGGAGCGGCACCTGAAGCTGGGAGCGTGGATCGGCAACCAGCGCAGCAGGGCCGCGAACCTGTCACCGGAGCGGGTGGAACAGCTCTCCGCGATCGGCCTGCGCTGGGCCTAGCCGAAGGAGCCGGAGAAGGGCCGCCAGTGGCGGCTCAGGTACATCTGGCACCGCCTCATGGACAACTCACGCAGTCCAGGCCGGAGTGCCAGGTGACCAAGAGGCCAACGACTCGTTGAACCGAACACTGCCACAGGCGACGCGGGCCGGGCCGAACGTCTCCCAACCCGGCCCGCGCCCACGGTGACCCCCGCGTTCGACAGCTTCTGCCGGCAACGGCCGAGGCGCGGTGTGAGGTTGAGCCCACCAAAAGCAGCTGGCAGGCTCACGTCCCGTGATCGATGCCTATGCGAAGAACTACCTGCACGACGACCTGCGTTGGATCCGCGAGGCGATGCTCTCCAAGCTCGACGGGCTCTCCGAATACGATATTCGCCGCCCGCTGACCTCAACCGGGACCAACCTTCTCGGCCTGATCAAGCATCTGTCGTTCTGGGAGGCCAGGTACTTCGGCGAGGTCTTTGACCGGCCGTTCCCCGAGCCCCTGCCGCGGTGGGACGACGAGGCTGAGCGCGGCGCCGACATGTGGGTGACCGAGCACGAGAGCCGCGCGGAGATCGTCGACCGCTACCGGCGAGTGTGGGATCACGCCGACGCGACGATCGACGCCCTGGCCATCGACGCCCCCGGCCACGTGCCGTGGTGGCCACGCCCCGAGGTGAAGCTGTTCAACATCCTGGTCCACGTCCTCACCGAGACCAGCCGGCACGCCGGTCACGCCGACATCCTGCGCGAGCACCTCGACGGCACGGTGGGAGTCGACGCGGCCAGCGCCGCCCAGCAGGAAGAGGACGACACGTTCTGGGACAACCGGCGCACAGAAATCGAGCGCGCTGCCAGGGCCGCGCGACCAGAACCCCACTGATCAAGTCGAAGCACGACAGCGGTCCCCGCAGGCGAGGCCAGCTTCCAGCGATCGTGTCCCGCCGCATTGGCCCCGCTTGGCCGGGTGTGCTCTTCGCACCCCGCCGTCCTCACTCAGCGACCCGGACTTCGACACCAAGCTGGATCGGATCGAGTACGCGCTGACCCACCGGCCTGAGCGGACCTTCGCCTTCGACGAGTTCGGCCCGCTCGGTATCCGCCCGGCCTCCGGCTCGTGCTGGGCCGAGCGGGGCAGGCCCGACCGGTTGCCGGCGACTTACCACCGCACCCACGGCACCACGTACTTCCATGGTTGCTACTCGGTCGGCGACGACACCCTGTGGGGTGTCGACCGACGCCGCAAGGGCATCGGCTCCAGCTGGGCTGCGCTGAAGTCGATCCGCGCCGCACGTCCGGACGGTGCCCCGATCCACGTGATCCTGGACAACCTGTCAGCCCACAAGGGCGCCAGGATTCGCCGCTGGGCAGCTGAGAACAAGGTCAAGCCGTGCTTCACGCCGACGAACGCGTCTTGGGCGAACCCCATCGAGGCGCACTCAGGACCGGCGCGGCAGTTCACCCTCGCCAACTCCAACCATCCCAACCACACTGTTCAGACACGGGAGTTGCACCGCTATCTGCGCTGGCGCAACCAGAATGCGCGGCACCCCGCCGTCCTGGCTGCCCAGCGGCGCGAACGCGCCCGCGTCCGCAGCGAGAAAGGCATCCGGTGGGGCGGCCGACCACTGGCCATCCCGGCTTGACCCCGCCCATTGCGGGATGCGCCCGTTACGAACCGAGGTCGGCGCGAACGAGACGGAATGCGGCCGCCGGGTCCGTGGCGCGCGTGACCGTTCGGCCCACGACGACATGGGAGGCTCCGGCAGCAATGGCAGCACGCGGCGTCCCGGAGCGGGCATGCTCGCACGATGATTCACCGGGCAGTGCAACTCCCGGCGTGACGATCAGGCCGTCGGCACCCAGCGCGCTCCGCAAGGCTGCCACGTCCTGCGGTGAGGCGATCAGACCGTGGCAGCCGACCCTGGCCGCCAACTGAGCCAACCGGCGCACCTGCTCCTGCGTCGAAGCACCGACGCCGATGTCGGCAAGATCCCCGTCGGTCATGCTGGTGACCACGGTCAAGGCAAGCACGCGCAGGTCAGGGAAGTCGCGGGCGGCATCGACGGCGGCAGTCATGATGCCCACACCGCCCATGCTGTGCACGGTCACCATGGAGACACCGAGAGTTCCTGCGGCACGGACCGCACCAGCAACCGAGTTGGGGATCTCGAAGAGCTTAAGGTCCAGGAAGACCTCCTTGCCCTGCGCAACGAGATGCTTGATGAAGTCCGGGCCAACCGCGGTGAGCAGTTCCAGGCCGACCTTGTAGAAACGGCACTCGTCCCCCAGCCGCTCGACGATGTCGTCAGCGGCTGCACGGTTGTCACAATCCAAGGCGACGATGATCTGGCTGGTGGGCTCCACGACGTCATTGTGCCGCCGCCTCAACCGCTGCCCATCACCAGGGCCTCCCATCAGACCGGCCATCCACAGCTGGCACGCCTGCGCACCCCGGTGATCGTTTCCGGTCACAGAACTAGTGTGATGCGCCAGAAATCCTGAGGGTTAGTTCTGCTCTGTTTTCTGGCCGGTGGTTCCGACCTTGGCGAGGTAGTCGGCGAGGGATTTGAGGATCTCGTCGGCGGTCTTGGTCCAGGTGAAGGGTCGCGGGTTCTCGTTCCAGGTGTTGATCCATGCGGTGATGTCGTCTTCCATTGCCTTCACGGAGGTGTGGACGCCGCGGCGGATGAGTTTGTCGGTGAGCAGGCCGAACCACCGTTCCACCTGGTTCATCCAGGAGGATCCGGTGGGGGTGAAGTGGACGTGGAAGCGGGGGTGTTTGCCGAGCCACGTCCTGATCTCGGCGGTGTTGTGGGTGGCGTAGTTGTCACAGACGAGGTGCACGTCGAGCCCGGCGGGCACCGCTTTGTCGATCCGGGTCAGGAACTTCTTGAACTCGATCGCCCGGTGGCGGCGGTGCAGTGCCGATATGACAGTGCCGTCGGCGATGTTGAAGGCGGCGAACAGGCTGGTGATGCCGTGCCGCAGATAGTCGTGGGTACGCCGTTCGGGCATGCCCGGCATCATCGGCAGCACCGGCTGGGACCGGTCCAGCGCCTGGATCTGGGACTTCTCGTCCACACAGAGCACGACCGCCTTCTCGGGCGGGTGGTGGTACAGGCCGACAACGTCGACGACCTTGGCGACGAACTGCGGATCGGTGGACAGCTTGAAGGAGTCCTGCAGATGGGGCTTGAGATCGAACCGCTTCCAGATCCGCCCGATCGAAGACTTCGACAGGCCGGTGCGCTGGGCCATCGAGGCCCGTGACCATTGCGTGTCCTGGCCCGGGACCGACTCCAGGGTGGCCACGACGACCTCCTCGACCTGGTCGAGGAGGATCGAAGGCGGCCGGCCCGAGCGCGGCTCGTCATGCAGACCATCGAGGCGTTTTGCGATGAACCGGGCCCGCCAGCGGTCCACGGTCGACCTGTCGATACCGAGGTCGGCAGCGGCCTGCTGGTTCGTCCCGCCCTCCGCGCAGCGCAGCACGATCTTAGCTCGCAACGCGAGGAACTGGGCGGTCTTCGCCTGCCGTGCCCACTGCGTCAACTGCCTACGCTCAGCATCGTCGAGGACCAGGTCGGCCTTCGGCCGGCCAATCCAGCCGGCGTCCTGAAGACCCGCCATCCGCTCCGCGGCGAAAGCCCGACGCCACTTGCCCACCGTCTTGGCCTGGACACCGACGATCCGTGCAACACCCGCGTTTGACATCCCGTCAGCGCACGCCAGGATGATGCGAGCCTTCTCAGCTGAGCGCCGGTGCGGCAATTGCGTCCGGCGCACTAACTCGACGCGCTCGGCCTCGGACAGCGTGATCTCCACAGCAGAAGGCCCGGGATGCGACATGACAACAGGGTAGTAGCTAATCCTCAGGATTTCTGGCGCATCACACTAGTACTCCAGCAGCACTTTGACGTTTTCCCTTTTCAGGGGCGGTTTGGGTGAGTGTAGTGGGCTGGTTGGCGGCCTGTGTTCTCTTTCCCGGGCCGCCCCTCGATCGTGTGCAGGCGCCGCTGATAGTGGCAGCGGCGAGCGACGGCTTGGCGTCGTCTGCGCCAATGTGACCATCTCAGTGCGCGTGCGCTGATGAGGGGCTGGTGAGCGGTGATGGGTGAGTGGCCAGTTGCCAGGAGCCGCCGAACTTCTGCCACGGTGAGGGGCGCGAGGCAGGAACCGTTTCTGCTGCCCCTTTTGCCGCGGCGTCGGCGGCCATCACGGCGAGGAAAGCATGCGCCAGCATGGCCAGGGTGATGTGTCGCATCCAGCCTGTGTAGCGGCGGACTTCGTACTGGTCGAGGCCGCATTCGTTCTTCGCGGCCTGGAAGGCTTCCTCGATGGCCCAGCGCACCCCGGCGACGCGGACCAGGTGCTCGACCGTGGTGCCCAGCGGGGCGTAGGCGAGGTAGTAGGCGATCTCCTCGGGTTTGTTGATGCTGCGGCGTGCCAGTGCCCACCGCTGGTGGGTGGGCATCTCGGTGTCGAAGTCTTCGATGGACGCGATCTGCAGGGCGGCCCAGTGGTAGACGCGCGGGCCCTTCACGCCGTCACCGCACGAACGTCGCTCCCACGCCTCGTTGGGTGCCTGGGAGAAGAGGTGATCGATGCGTCCGAAGCGCGGCACCTGCTGGGACTTGGGGACCGCGAGCACATATCCCAGGCCGGTCTCCTCCAGCATGCGGCGCAGCCGACACTCCTGGCCGTAGGCCGAGTCCGCGGTCACCCAGGCGATCGGCAGCGGCGAGGCGATCGCCCGCAGCACCATGGCCTTGGCCAGGTCAGGCTTGGTGGCGAAGGCCCGCTCGTCAGGAATGTGGGCGGCGCGGCAGCGGTCGCGGTCGTCAGTCCAGGACTTGGGCAGATACAACTCCCGGTCCACCAGGGCGCGTCCGCGCGTGGTGGCGTAGGCGGCGAACACGCCGATCTGGCAGTTCTCGGTGCGGCCGGCGGTGCCGGAGTACTGGCGCTGCACGCCGGCCGAGGTAGTGCCTTTCTTGAGGAAGCCGGTGTCGTCGAGGATGAGAGTCCCGTCGGGCTCTCCGAGCCGTTCGGCCACGTAGTGCTGCAGGTCGTCGCGGAGTTCATCGGCGTCCCAGCGGGCGCCGTTGAGGAGCCGCTGGAGGCGGTCGGGTGTGCGGTGACCGGCGTATTCGGCCAGCTGCCAGCCGTTCTTGCGGCCGACCGGGCCCAGCAGTCCACGGATGTAGTCACGCATCCTGCGACGCGGCTCGACACGCCTGAAGCGGTGGCCGGTACGCAGGAAGAGTTCCTCGAGCTCGTCGTTCCAGATCTCAACTGCACGCTCGTCGATCACGCCGGGAGGCTGCCCGCGCCGCTGCCACTATCAGCGGCGCCTGCACACGATCGAGGGGCGGCCCGGGAAAGAGAACACAGGCCGCCAACCAGCCCACTACACTCACCCAAACCGCCCCTGAACAGGGAAAACGTCAAAGTGCTGCTGGAGTACTAGCCGATCAATTCACAGTTCGCTGATCGGGTGCAGTTGGGCGAACTCATCGGCGAGCACGCCCATCATGACGAGATCATGATGCCGGCCGGCGGCGAACACGTGATCGCGCAGGCGGCCTTCCTCGGTGAATCCGAGCCGCTGATGGAGTGTCAGCGACGCTTCGTTGTGGGCGAAGATCCGCGCCTGGCACCGGTGACAGCGCCGCTCGGCGAACATGAAGCGCAGCAGCAGCACGACGGCTTCAACCGCGTAGCCCTTGCGCCGGTGGTCAGTACCGATCGTCACTCCGTACTCGAACCAGCCGGCACGACTGTCAGCAACATGCGAGCCGACCGCACCGACTATCGTGCCCGTCTCGACGGCCTCGATCGCCAACTGGAAGCAGTCACCATCGGATGTGGCAGCGGCTTGCTCCCTCGCCCAGGCGCGGTAGCCCTCGGCGGAACGAGGCGGCTGCAGCAGGTCTCCCAGCCCCTCCTCGTCCGCGGCGAAGCGCATGAACGCCGTCCAGTCGTCGGGCTCGATACCGCGCAGGCGTACCCGCTTACCGGTCCAGAACGATGTCATCCCCTATTCGATCACGCCGTCGCTCGCGAGCTCCAGGCCCTGCTACCCCTGAAACAGCCCGTGCCCCGGAACCAAAGCTTTCCGGCCTGAGACGTCCAGGCCATGCACGCCACCGGGGGTTTGGCCTCCGCCTCGCCGTGCTGAAAGCACGGCGAGGCGGAGGCCAAAGCGGTCAGGGGGTGGTCCTGAAGGGGATAGGACACCCAGTGAACCTATCGGTCAAGGTCCTGTCGCCAAGTGGAGCGTCCAAGCGGACGCTGATCTTCTCACCAGCGTTGTGGCGACAGGTGGCCTCGTCGCCACGTCCTCCCCACAGAGGCCACGTCCGTTTCAATAACAGCGTCACGGTGTGAGTGGATTCACGGGCTTCGACACGAGGGCGGTTCTCGCACGAACCCCAGCTCTCGACCGCCCTGATCGTACGACCGTTATCGCCCACGACGACGCTTCCCCCCTCGCGAGCTGTCCACCACCGAGGTGTCTTCACTGTGCGAACGCTCCAAAGGGTCTGCTGCAGGTTCGGGTGAGGTTGACCTGCCCCACAGTTTGGGTTCCAGCTGCGGTGGCCAACTGGCCGCGTGGATGGTGTCTTGTGCGGAGAGTAGTTCGTACTCGATGGGGGTGCGGTAGCCCAGTGCTGAATGTCGTCTCTGGCGGTTGTAGAAGATCTCGATGAACTCGAAGATCGCGTTGGCCAGTTCGACCCGGGCCTTCCAGCGCTTGCGGTTGAGCAGCTCGATCTGCATCGAGGACCAGAACGACTCCATCATCGCGTTGACCAGGCCGTCCCAACGGTGCCGAACGACGGCAGCAGGCCTGCGATGCCGAAGGGACCGCCCAGGCGAGACGCATGTGCGTGTGCCACGCCGCGCCCCCGCGATCCGTGTGCGGCTCAGGGCGTCCGGAGCGTCGCCAGATAGGTGGACACCAGTGTGCGGGCCCAGTCGGCGGAGGCGGGCTCGGGGGTGAAAATGGCGCGATAGTAGAGCGGGCCGAGGAGGAAGTCCGCCGCGGTCTCCACGTCGAGTGCCGTCCCCCCGCGGTCCTGTTCACGCCGGATGATCGCGCCGAGCTGGCGGTGGCGGTCCTCGACGCAGGCGCAGCCGCCTGCCGGGCCGGAGCCGATCGTCGCGCGCATGAGGGCAAGCGTGTCCGGGTCGGCGACGTCGGTGGCCACTTCGGCGAGCCAGCGCTGGAGGTCGCCGACGAGGGAGCCGGAGTCGGGGACGACCAGGTCGTCGGTGAAGCGGCTGGTGGCGACGTCGTTGAGTAGCTGGGCGGTGGACCCCCAGCGCCGGTACAGGGTGGTGGGGTGCACGCCGGCGCGCGCGGCCACGGCGGGCAGGGTCAGTGTCTCCGCTTCCTCCTCGGCGAGGAGTTCTGCGACGGCGCGATGGACGGCCGCCCGCACCTTCGCGGAGCGGCCGCCGGGACGTACCTGGGTCAATGAGTCAGCCATGGGGAAATTATCGCACCGATCGTTGCGTTAGTGGTAGCGTCCTAAACGCATCGATCACTGCTTTTTGGAGTCGCGTCGTGTCCGGTCCCGCCCCGTCCCAGCTCCAGCCCTCCCTGCCGCCCACCGACCGGATGGCGCCACCAGAGGAGAGGCGACGACGGCTGAGCCGTCCCGTCGCCTTCGCCTCCCTCGCGGTCGTCTTCGTGCTGTTCATGGCCGCCTCCAGCGCGCCCTCCCCGCTCTATGTCGTCTACCAGCAGGAATGGCACTTCTCCGCCACCACCCTCACCACGGTCTTCGCCGTCTACGTGCTCGGCATGATCGGGGCGCTGCTCATCCTCGGCGCCCTCTCCGACCACCTCGGCCGCCGTCCGGTCCTGCTCTCCGCGATCGCCCTCGAAGCGGTCTCGATGGTCCTGTTCCTCACCGCGGGCAACGTCGGCCTGCTGCTGACGGCACGCTTCATCCAGGGCATCGCGACCGGGGCCGCCATGACCACGCTCGGCGCCGCACTGTCCGACCTCAATCCCGCGCACGCCCCGCACCGGGCTGGCCTCGTCACGGGCACCGCGCCCACCTTGGGACTCGGACTGGGTTCGCTCGGATGCGGGCTCCTCATCGAGTACGGGCCGCACCCCACCCGCCTCGTCTACGTGCTGCTGCTCCTCGCCCTCGTGGTGGCCGGCGCCCTCCTGTCGGCCCTGCCCGAGACCTCGCTGCGCCGCCCGGGCGCCGCCCGCTCGCTCCAGCCCCGCCTGCGGGTCGCCCCCCACCTGCGGGCCGACCTGCTGAGCCTGGTCCCGATCCTCATCGCGAGCTGGGCGCTCGGCGGCCTCTACCTCTCGCTCGGCCCGTCCGTCGCCGTCGGCCTGTTCGGTCTCTCCAGCCACGTCGTCGGCGGACTCGTGGTCACCCTGCTCACCGGCCCAGCCTTCCTCACCGCCCTCGCCCTGCGCGGCTGGCCCGTCGGACGGACCCTCGCCGTCAGCGCGACCCTGCTCCTCGTCGGCACGGCCGTCGCCCTGACCGGTGTGGAGGAGCACTCCCTGACCGCGGCCGCCCTCGGAACCGCGATCGCGGGCGTCGGCTTCGGCGGCTCCGCCCTCGCCAGCTTCGGCACCCTGGCCCGGATAGCCCGCCCCGCCGAACGCAGCGAGCTGCTCTCCGTCGCCTTCGTCATCTCCTACCTGGCCTTCAGCATCCCGGCCGTGATCGCCGGCATCGCCGCCACACACGCCGGCCTGCAGGACACGTTCGTCACCTACGCGGCGACGGTCGCCGCCCTCTGCGCCCTCGCCCTGCTCGCCCAGCACCTGCGCGCGACCCGCACCCCCGCCACCGGAGGCGTCCCCCAGGTGTGAGGAACCGCCCGGGAACCGGTCGCCGCGGCCCGCTCGAGGCCGCGGCGACCGCGGTGCGTCGGACGTTCGGACGTTCGGACCAGACGGTGGTGGTGATCGGCGGCAGCGCGGGCATCTGACTCGAAACAGCCCGCCAGGTGCGCGCTGACGGGGGCCAGGTGGTTCTGGTCGGCCGCGACTCCGAAAAGCTGGAGCGAGCTGCGCGTGAGATCGAGCCTGTCGGCACCGCGGCGTTCGATGCCACCGACACCGGTCGCCTCAAGCAGTTCTTCCACGATCTGCCCGGACCGATCGACCACGTGATGGTCACAGGCGGCGGCCCCACTTACGTGCCCTTGGCGGAGATGGACCTAGCCGCCGCCTGCGGCGACTTCGGCCGGCGTCTCGCGTTGACGCTCGGGGTCGCCCTCTGTGGCCGTGACAAGGTCCGCCCCGGAGGCACGCTCTTGTTCATGGGCGGCACCGGTGCTCGGCGTCCCGGTGTCGGCCTGGCCATCGCGTCCGCCCTCACCGCGGCTTCGCCCGCTCTGATCGTCAACCTGGCGCTAGAACTGGCGCCCATCCGCGTGAACCTCATCGCTGCCGGATTCGTCGACACCCCTCTGTCGGCCTCGCTCCTGGGCGATCGGCTTGAAGCCCGGCGCCAGCAGCTGCGCGCCACACTGCCCATCCGACGGGTCGTCGGCCCGGCCGACGTCGCCGCACTGGCCGTGCACATCATGTGCAACGACGCGCTCACCGGCGCGACGTACGACATCGATGGCGGCCAGCAGCTCATCTCTCCCTGAGGGGGCGCTTGAAGTACGTGGATTGCCCTTGATAACCCAGTAAGCTCCTCGCCAGGTGGGGGTGGTCCCGTCCGTTATGCGCCTGGTGAAGTTGTCGACCGAAGCGACATGGATCACCGATTCGGAGCTGACGGTGCGGGTCTCGCAGTCGCGGGCCCGACGGCGGTACATCATGAACCAACCGAAACCTCGCTCGACCACCCAACGCCTTTTCACGGCGTGAAACGCACAAGTATCCGGGTTTCTGTTGACGACTTCGACGTCGTTTGACCACCGAGGTCCTGGCAGTAGTTGTCCCGGCCCTGCGGTCGGCAAGATCACTTTGTCCCTCGTCGGCGTCGAACTGACGGTCACCGCACCCAAGTCCCAGGCCGCTAAGCCGCGCCATATCGAGATCAAGGGCTGAATCCGGAAGAGGCGCTTGTGGTCCCCGGTCCGTGGGGCGGGGCGCTGTGCGACGCCCCGCCTCGCGTCGGCGTCAACGCGGACGCTGCGGGCGGCGTCCTGGGGGTGAGGTGGGCTCGGGCCGGGGGGGGGGCGGCGGGTGAAGGGGGCAGCTTTGCACCGTGCCCCGTGAAACCGTCACGGGCTCTTCGTAGTGCTGGATCTGTATCGGCTCTCCCTCGGTCAGGGTGTACGAGGCTTGCCCGCCCGTGATCTCAACCCGCAGGCATCGCTGCCTCACGTGTACCGAGAACGCGAGGCGACTGAGTTTTCCGGGCAGTCTGGGGGCGAAGTGCAGGGTGTCGGCGCGCCACCGCACGCCGCCGAAGCCGCATACCAGGGCGATCCAGCTGCCGGCCAGGGAGGCGATGTGCAGGCCGTACCTGGTGTTGTTCTCCACGTCCGCCAGGTCCATCAACGCAGCCTCGCCCAGGTAGTCGTAGGCGAGTCGCAGGTAGCCGGCCTCGACGGCCAGGGCTGCCTGGGCACAGGCGGAGAGCGAGGAATCCCGAACGGTCAACGGCTCGTAGTAGGCGAAGTTGCGTGCCTTCTGTTCCTGGTCGACGGCGTCGCTGAAGATGTACATCGCCAGGATCAGGTCCGCTTGCTTGATGACCTGTTGGCTGTAGAGGGCGAAGTAGGGGAAGTGCTGCATCAGCGGATAGCCGTCGGGATCGGTGTCCGCGAAGTTCCAGGGCCGACGACTGGTGAAGCCCCGGGACTGCTCGTGGACGCCCAGTTCGCTGTTGTACGGCAGGGTCATCGCGTCCGCGGCTTTCCGCCATGCCGCGGTCTCCGTCTCGTCGACTCCGAGAGCGGCGGCCTGCCGGACAGCGCGGTCGAGACGGGACGATGTGGCGCCTGGAGGCCGGCCCTCGGCTGCTCACTGATGATGGGAACGTCCACACCGCATTTCTGTGCAATCTCGTACGCCGCCCGGGAGGCGCGAACGCCTTCCATCACCATGCGTGATCCCTGCGTCACCTCGTCGACGGTCCTGCCCTGCGCGATCCGCACCCCCAGACTCCGGTTGCGGCTGAGCGGGCTGATGCTGGTCGCTATGGCATCGCCGAGGCCGGTCAAGCCGGCGAAGGTGGCCGGCCTGCCGCCCTGGGCGACTCCCAGGCGGGTCATCTCGGAGACTCCACGGCTGATCACCAGGGCGCGGGTGTTGTCCCCGGTTCCCAGGCCGTCCGCCATGCCTGCGGCGATCGCAATGACGTTCTTGACCGCTCCGCCAACGTCCACACCGATCACGTCAGTGGCCGTGTACACGCGGAAACGCCTGGTCCGCAGCAAGCTCTGCAGACGCTGCGCCACGGAGAGATCAGGCATCGCGACGACGGCCGCGGCGGCCAGCCCCTCGACAACCTCCTTGGCCAGGGTCGGCCCGGACAGGACGCCCGCCGGGTGACCGGGAAGCTCCTCCTGGATCACCTCGGTCATCCGCTTGTCGGTGTCTTCCTCGAAACCCTTGGCGACACTCACCACCGGGATCCAGGGACGGATATGCAGCGCCAGCTCGGCGAGGACCTGCCGGAACGCGTGCGTCGGCACAGCCATGACAATCACGTCCGCCTGCTCGGCGGCATCCGGCAGCGACGATGTCGCCCGCAAATCCGGATGCAACGGCTGCTCCGGCAGGTAGTCCGGGTTCTCATGCGCCGCAGTAATGCGCTCGGCCAGTTCCGGCTTGCGCGCCCACAACAGGACCGGGCCGTTGCGGGCAGCCAGCGAAGCGATCGTGGCTCCCCACGACCCCGCGCAGACGACCGTCAACCGCGGCGTGCGCATGTTGTCAGGCTAAGTGGGTACCAGACCAGGCTCAAACGGAGCCCGTTCAGGGTGAAGGGAGGTTGTCACCACGGCGGCAGAAGGCAACGAACCTCGGCTGCTCGCCCGAAATGCCCCGCACCAATGCGGGTGAAAGACTGAAAAAACGGTAGAAGCCCGTATGGGTCGAACCCCCCTTATCACTTCCAGTAACTGCAATCACCACCTCCTGGGCGGGAGATTCTTCATGCACGCCGAGCCCAACGACGGCACCGCACTCGGCGCGGACTCCGCCGCTGTCGCAACGCTGAGCGACAGCGAGTTGACCGAACTGGAAGCCCAGTGGCGCGCTGCGAACTACCTCACGGTCGGGCAGATCTACCTCATGGCCAACCCGCTGCTGCGCGAGCCATTGCGCCCCGAGCACGTCAAACCCCGGCTACTCGGGCACTGGGGCACCTCGCCGGCGCTGAACCTCGTCTACACGCACCTCAACCGGGTGATCAAGGCGCGCGACCTGGACGCCATCTGCATCTGGGGCCCCGGCCACGGAGGGCCTGCCGTGCTGGCCGGCTCCTGGCTGGACGGGAGCTACACCCAGACCTATCCGGACATCACCCGCGACGAGGCGGGCATGGTTCGGCTGTTCCGCCAGTTCTCCTTCCCCGGCGGCGTCCCGAGCCACGTCGCTCCCGAGACGCCCGGCTCCATCCACGAAGGCGGGGAGCTCGGCTACTCCCTCTCCCACGCCTACGGCGCCGCCCTGGACAACCCCGACCTGCTGGTCACCTGTGTGATCGGCGACGGCGAGGCGGAGACCGGCCCTTTGGCCGCCTCCTGGCACTCCAACAAGTTCCTCGACCCGGTCCACGACGGTGCGGTCCTGCCGATCCTGCAGCTCAACGGATACAAGATCGCCAACCCGACGGTACTCGCCCGCCTCCCCGAGCAGGAGCTGGACGAGCTGCTGCGCGGATACGGGCACCATCCCCTCCACGTCACCGGCAGCGACCCGCACGCGGTCCACCGGGCGATGGCCCACACCATGGACCGGGCACTCGACATGATCGCTGCCATCCAGCGCTCCGCCCGCGAGGAACACGCCATCGACCGGCCCCGCTGGCCGATGATCGTGCTGCGCACACCTAAGGGCTGGACAGGCCCACGCGAGGTGGACGGCGTCCCGGTGGAGGGCACGTGGCGGGCCCACCAAGTCCCGCTGGCCGAAGTGCGCGACAACCCCGGGCATCTGCGGCAGCTGGAAGGCTGGATGCGTTCCTACCGCCCCGAGGAACTGTTCGACGAGCACGGCCGCCCCCGGGAACAGGTGCTCGCCTGCCTGCCGCAGGGCGAGCGCCGCCTGGGCGCCAACCCCCATGCCAACGGCGGACTGTTCACCCGTGAACTGCCGGTCCCACCGCTGGAGAAGTACGCCGTCGAGGTCGACAAGCCCGGCACCAACCTCCACGAACCCACCCGTGTCCTCGGGGACCTGCTGGAGCAGGTCATGGAAGACACCGCCGAACGCCGCGACTTCCGGATCGTCGGCCCGGACGAGACCGCCTCCAACCGGCTGCAGGCCGTGTACAAGGCCACGGGCAAGGCATGGGAGGCCGAGGTACTGCCCACCGACGAGCACCTGGTACGCGGCGGACGGGTGATGGAGATCCTCTCCGAACACACCTGCCAGGGCTGGTCGGAGGGCTACCTGCTGACCGGCCGCCACGCCCTGTTCTCCTGCTACGAAGCCTTCATCCACATCGTCGACTCCATGGTGAACCAGCACATCAAATGGCTGCGCACCACCCGCCGCCTGCCCTGGCGGGCCCCCATCCCTTCGTTGAACTACCTTCTCACCTCGCACGTCTGGCGCCAGGACCACAACGGCTTCTCCCACCAGGATCCCGGCTTCGTCGACCACGTCCTCAACAAGAGCCCCGAGGCGGTACGGGTCTACATGCCGCCCGACACCAACACGCTGCTGGCCACCGCCGACCACGTGCTGCGCAGCCGGGACTACGTCAACGTCGTGGTCGCCGGCAAGCAGCCGTGCTTCGACTGGCTCACGCTGGACGAGGCCCTGGGACACTGTGCGCGCGGAGCGGGAATCTGGGACTGGGCCGGCACGGAGGACGGCACCCGGGAGCCGGACGTGGTACTGGCCTGCGCCGGGGACGTGCCCACCCAGGAAGCGCTGGCCGCCGCCGACCTGCTGCGCCGCCACCTGCCCGACCTGGCGGTGCGCGTGGTCAACGTCGTCGACATCGCCCGCCTCCTGCCCGCCGAGGAACACCCGCACGGGATGCCCGACAGCGAGTACGACGCGCTGTTCACCCGCGACAAGCCCGTCATCTTCGCCTACCACGGCTACCCCTGGCTGATCCACCGCCTCGCCTATCGCCGCGCCGGCCACCCGCACCTGCACGTGCGCGGCTATAAGGAGGAGGGCACCACCACGACGCCCTTCGACATGGTGGTCCGCAACGACCTGGACCGCTACCGCCTGGTCATGGACGTCATCGACCGTGTCCCCGGCCTCGCCGTACGCGCTGCCGCCGTCCGCCAGGAGATGGCCGACACTCGCACCCGCCACCACTCCTGGATCCGCGAGCACGGGGTCGACCTGCCGGAGGTCGCCGACTGGACATGGCCGCACTGACCCCGCCCCTTCCTGCGGGGGCGACGAGGAGTACGACGATGAGGCTCACCGAACCGCTGAACCGGCCCACAACGCAGAGCGGGGCAGGCACGTGACCCGCAGCCTGTACATGACGGGCATCGGTCGCGGGGACGGCCGACAGGTCGTCGACCTGGGCATCATGGAGCTGCTGACCCGCCACGTGGACCGGGTGGGCGTCTACCGTCCGCTGGCGCATGAGGGTCCGGACCTCATGTTCGTACTGGTTCTCGGGAGGGACTACCACGACACCCAGCTGCCTGCGGAGTTGACGCTCAACGCCACACTGGCGAACGAGTTCGGCGCCTACGTGCTCATCGTGGTCGGGGGCCTGCGCCAAACTGCCGAGACGGCGGTCGACGAGGTCCACAACGCGCACCTGGCACTCACCGCTCAGGGCTGCGACGTCGTCGCCCCGATCGCCAACCGCGTCCCTCCCGACGCCGCCACGAAGGTCGCCACGCAGCTGAATGGGCGGCTGCCCGTGCCCGTCTACGTGCTCCCCGAGGACACCGTGCTCGCCGCCCACGGTGGCAGAAGTGGTCCAGACGCTCGGCGGCGACGTGCTGCTCGGTGACGGCGCCGGGCTCGCTCGCGACGTACTCGACTTCGTCTTCGGCGGCGCGATGCTGACCACCTTTCTGCCCGCCCTGACCCCCGGCTGCCTGGTGGTCACCCCTGGCGACCAGGCCGACCTCATCGTGGGAGCGCTGGCCGCGCACTCGGTCGGCTTGCGCGGGGTGGCCGCGGTCAGCTTGCCTTCCAGGGCGAACAGCTCGGCGGCAGTCGGGAAGGAGCCGCCCGGCACCGAGATCACTGGTGTGCCGGGCGGCCGAGACCGCGATCGGCCTGTTCGAGACGCACGTCGACACCCGCGAACTCACCGGCCGCCTGGCAGTGGCCCGCAGCACCAGGGTCACCCCGATGATGTTCGAGCACGAACTGCTCGAACGGGCCCGCTCCGACCGGCGCCATGTCGTCCAGCCCGAAGGTACCGAAGAACGCATCCTGCGCGCCGACGAGGTACTGCTCCACCGCAACGTCTGCGATCTGACGCTCCTGGGCGAGGAGAGCTCGGTCCGCAGACGGGTTGCCGACCTCGGCGTGGGCCTCGGCCTGGACGACGACGATCCCGCAGCGGGCGTACACAAAGGGGGCGCCCTGTGCCGGATCGTCGACCCACAGACCTCGCCGCTGCGAGAGAACTTCGCCGAGGTCTACGCCGCGCTCCGCGCCCACAAGGGCATGACGGTCGAGCTGGCCCACGACGTGGTCGTGGAGGGCTCGTACTTCGGCACGCCAATGGTGCACGAGGGCCTCGCCGACTGCATGGTCTCGGGGGCGGCGCACTCCACAGCGGCGACCATCCGGCCGGCATTCGAAGTGATCAAGACGGCGCCGGGTGTCTCCTTCGTCTCCTCGGTCTTCTTCATGTGCCTGCCGGACCAGGTGCTGGTGTATGGCGACTGCGCGGTCAACCCCGACCCGGACGCGGAACAGCTGGCCGACATCGCCGTCCAGTCGGCGCGGACCGCTGCACAGTTCCACGTCGAACCACGAGTGGCGATGCTCTCCTACTCCACCGGGACCTCGGGGCAGGGTGCGGATGTCGACAAGGTGCGCGCCGCGACCGAGATCGTCCGCGAGCGCCGCCCCGACCTGCCGGTGGAGGGCCCGATCCAGTACGACGCGGCGGTGGACGCCGTGGTCGCGGCGGCGAAGCTACCCGGATCGAAGGTCGCAGGCCGCGCCACCGTGCTGGTCTTCCCGGACCTCAACACCGGCAACAACACCTACAAGGCCGTCCAGCGCTCGGCCGGTGCGATCGCCGTCGGACCGGTCCTGCAGGGTCTGCGCAAGCCGGTCAACGACCTGTCGCGCGGCGCCCTCGTCCAGGACATCGTCAACACTGTCGCCATCACCGCGATCCAGGCACAGGGCGGCGCCCCGGCTCGGCACCTCCGCGGGAGCCATCGTGGGTTCGATGCCGGCGATCGGGTGGCGCCCAGTTGATCTGCGCAACCATCAGCGCGGCATCGCGGTGGCATCCGGTCCCGCGAGCGGGGTCCTTGTGGACTACGACACCTGGGTGGGTGACGCGCGGCCGCACGTTCCCAAGCCGGGGATCGGGTCGCTGAAACTGCTCGGGGATCTGGCCAGGCATCCACACCAGCTGCCGTTCACCATGCTGCTCGCCGCTTGCGTACCACCCGGCCGGGCAGCCTGGACAGTGTCCGCGAGCTGATCCGTCGGCTCGACACAGTCGATCACTGGCCCGAAAACCCCGCTCTGCGCGTGGTCGCGGCGGACCTCGACAGCGGTACCCGCGTGGTGTTCGGGGCACCGGGTGGCGCCTCCCACCGACCTCGCCTCGGCGGTCACGGCCTCCTGTGCCATCCCCGCGTGGTTTACTCCCGTACAGATCAATGGTCACCGATTCGTGGATGGCTGTGCCTGGTCGGACACCAATCTCGACCTGCTGGCCGGCGAGGGTCTCGATGAGGTGATCGTGCCGGCGCCGACCTGCTCCAGTGGGACGGACCCCCGGCGCGGCCTTCCCGCCAGGGTGGAGCGGCGCCTGCGCGGGATCGCGACCCAGTGACATCGAGAAGGCGGCCGGTGTGCTGCGTGCCGGCGGCCTGGTGGCTTTCCCGACCGAAACCGTCTACCGGCTGGGCGCCAACGCCGAGGACCTCGCCGCCGTCTCGCGCATCTTCCAGGTCAAGGAGCGCCCGCCCTCGCACCCGCTGATCGTCCACATCGGCGGCGCGGGTCATCTGGACGACTGGGTCCAGGACGTGCCCGCGACGGCGCGCCTGCTGGCCCAGCACTTCTGGCCGGGGCCGCTCACGCTGGTTCTGCGGCGCGGGCGCCGGGTGCCCCTGGAAGCCACGGGTGGCCTGGAGACGGTGGCCGTGCGTGTGCCCGACCACCCCGTTGCCCTCGCGGTGCTTTCGGCCTTCGGCGGCGGTGTCACGGTCCCGTCCGCCAATCGCTTCGGCTCGGGGATGCCGTCGACTTCGTCCTGGACGGCGGTCCCTGCGGGGTCGGCGTCGAGTCGACCATCATCGACGTCATGGTCGAGACCCCGGCCATCCTCCGGCCCGGCGGAGTGACCCGCGAGGACCTCGAAGCGGTGCTGGGGCATCCGATCGAGGTCCCGTCCACGAGCCATGTCCGGGTGCCGGGTCAGCACCCGTCGCACTACGCGCCGTCTGCTCGGGTCGTCCTGGTCGAGCCGGAGAAGGTCGTCGACGAGGCGCGGCTCGCGCAGGAGCAGGGGCACCAGGTCGGCGTCCTTCTTCCCCCATCCCCCGCCGACACCCCGGTGAAGGCGCACGCCGTGGTGGATGTCCCAGCGTTTTTGGCCGGCTACGCGCGCGAGCTGTACGGGTTCCTGCGCGAACTCGACCACCGGGGGTGCGACCTCATCGTCGCCTCCTTGCCGGTGGAGGAGGGGCTGGGACTGGCGATCGCCAACCGGCTGCGCCGTGCCGCGGGGCCCCGTCCCACCACGTGACCAGCACCAACGGTGGACATCTCGCGTCACCGGACGCGATTGTTCTGCTCCTCTGTGCACAATGCACTCGTGCAGCTGCTGCCCATTCCTTGCCCCGCCCACCTCATTCCGGACGCCACCGGCACCGACGCCTTCCACGACGTGTACCGGACGGCCATGGCGCAGCAGGCTGTGTTCGTCGCCATCGAATCCGAAAGGCGGCAGCGGTGGACCGTGAAGGCGGACACGCTCACTGTCGGCTCCGGCCACGCTGTCGACGATGCCGTGAACGATGCGGTCCGGGCCGCGATCACCTGCCTGGTCGAAAACCGTGAGATCGACCTGGACGCCTATGCCGGACCGATCTACTTCATGATGCACGGCGTGCGGAGCGAAGACCGGGCCCGCGAACTGGCGGCTGCACTCCATGCCGCCCTATACGGAGACCTGGGGCCCCTGACCCGCGCTGTGCCTCCCCTCTCCTGACGGCCGACCGCGGCAGATCACGCTGAGGGGTCGCGCCGCGGTGGTCAGGACGCGGTGGGCACCGCCGCGTCGAGGCCGCGGGAGGCGACGAGTTGGGCACTGCCGTCGGCCAGGCGGTAGCGCAGGCCCACCACGGCGGTCTGGCCGGCGGCGACCTTGCGGGCGAGGACCCGGGAGCGGTCCAGCAGAAGGTCGGCGGTGTGCCTTATGTGCTCGGCGAGGATCTCTTCCGGCTCCACCCGTCCGGCGGCCCGGGCGGCCAGCACGCTGGGGGTCACCCGCTCGACGACGTCCCGGACGTACCCGGCCGGCGACACGCCGTTCTCCAGCGCGGCGCACGCGGCGCCGACCGCGCCGCACGAGTCGTGCCCGAGGACTACGACCAGCGGGCAGCCCAGCACGTCCACGCCGAACTCGATGCTGCCCAGCACCTCCGGGCCCATGACGTGGCCGGCAGTGCGCACCACGAACAGGTCGCCCAGACCTCGGTCGAAGATGATCTCGGCGGCCAGCCGGGAGTCGGAACACCCGAACAGCACGGCGAAGGGCTGCTGGGACGGTGCGGTCTCGGCGCGGCGGGTGGCGTCCTGGTTCGGGTGCTCGGGGGTGCCGGCCACGAAGCGCTGGTTACCGGCCAGCAGCAGCTCGAAGGCGTCGCGGGGCATCGGGTTCTGGATCTCGCTCATGTCGGCAGCCTACGAGCGGGCACCAGCAGTCGCACCGCCTGGTCCCCGCCGGAGCTCACCAGGTCGGCCACACCGACGGCCTTGTCATCACTCCCAGGCGCCGGGCGAGGGCGGCCTCGGCGCGGAACCGTAGCGCGCGACGGTGCTGCCCCGCCCTGTGTGGCCACCGGTCCAGGAACCGTCCGTCCGTCGTCCACATCCGCACAACGAGCCAGGCGCCGCCCGCGCTGTCGGCCGAACGAGGGCGGACCGCTGTCGGCCGAACGAGGGCGGACCGCCCGGGATCACTCGCCGTCCCCGCCGTTGCGGGCCTGTGCCAGCAGCGCTGCCACGACGCCGTCTGTCCCGTCATCGGTCTGTGCAACGAGCGTGTCCGGGTGTGAGTAGTTCGCGTACAGGAAATCCCGGTGAGGACGATCTTGCTGGGGATCGCCCACCTCGTAGGGGCTTCGAGCTGCCGGGGTACGGCGCCGGCGCGTAGTTCCCGCAGGTCGGGGATGTGGTTGTAGAGGGTGCCGGGTGGGACGCCGAGGAGCTTGGCGATCGAGGTGATGGAGCGGCCGGGGTCGGGCAGAAGGGCGCGGGCGGCGCGGATGACTTCCTCGGTGGCGACGCTGGGGCGTCCGCCGGTGCGGGCGCGGGCGGCGGCCAGGCCCTCGTTGGTGCCGATGACGATGAGTTCACGGATGAACTCCGCGAGGGCGGCGAAGACGTGGAAGCCGAGTCGACCGCCGGGGGTGGTGGTGTCGACGTTCTCGTGCAGTGAGGTGAAGCCGATTCCTCGGTCGCGCAGTTCGGCGACCATGTTGATAAGGTCCTGGAGGCTGTGGCACGGACAGTCAGCGGAACAGGCGGAAGAACCCGCGCACCTGCTTGACCAGCGACTCCGGCTGCTCCAGCGCGGCGAAGTGGCCACCATGCGGTAGCTCCTCGAACCAGCGCAGGTCGGTGAACCGCAGCTCGGCCTCCCGCCTCGACGGGCGGGTTATGTCGCGCGGGTAGACCGACAGCCCGGATGGCGCGGTCACCTCGTCCCGGAAGTTGGCGAAGCTCTCCCAGTACAGGCGCGCCGACGACGTGGCCGACGCGGTGAACCAATAGACCGAGATCTCGTCGAGGATCGTCTGCCGCGACAACGCGTCCTCGGGATGGCCGTCGTTGTCCGTCCACGCCCAGAACTTCTCGGCGATCCAGGCGGCCTGCCCCGCCGGGGAGTCGGTGAGGCCGTAGCCGAGCGTCTGCGGCCGGGTCGCCTGGATCGCCGAGTACCCCCGGCCGGTGCGCTGCATCTCCTTCTCGGCCTCGAGATTCGCCAGCTCCGCGGGCGTCGGGTCGTCGAACGTGCCCGCCGCCACGGATCCCAGGTTCAGGTGCACGCCGGCGACCCGCTCGGGCGCCACCTCGCCCAGCACCGCGGACACCGCCGAACCCCAGTCACCACCCTGCGCGCCGTACCGTTCGTAACCCAGCGAGACCATCAACGTGTCCCAGGCGCGCGCGGTGCGAGTGATGCCCCACCCGGTCGTCGACGGCTTGTCACTCCAGCCGTACCCGGGCAACGACGGCGCGACCACGTGGAACGCGTCCGCCGGGTCACCGCCGTGCGCGCGCGGGTCGGTCAGCGGGCCGAGGACCTCCAGGAACTCGAGCACCGAACCCGGCCACCCGTGCGTGAGCACGAGCGGGAACGCGTCCGTCTCCGGCGAGCGGACGTGCAGGAAGTGGATGCCCAGCCCGTCGATCGTGTCGCGGTACTGCGGGAACACGTTCAGCCGCTCGGCGAACCCGAAGTCGTAGTCCTCGGCCCAGCTGCGGCAAAGCTCCTGGGCATACGCCAGCGGCAAACCCTGTGACCAGTCGTCCACCGGCTCGCCCTCGGGCCACCGTGTCCGGCGCAATCGTTCACGCAGGTCCGCGATCTCGGCTTCGGTGATGCTGACCTCGAATGGCTCGGCGGCCATGGCAAGGCTCCTTACTGGTCAAGGCGTTATCGGATCAGATGCAGGTGGACCGTCATCGCGCGCTCCCACGCGTGGCGTCGGGTTCGCGGCGGCGGTCGGCGGTAGGGCGCCGGGTCAGGCCGAGGACGAGTCCGGCCAGTGGGAGTGCCGCGAGCACGGCGAGGGCCACCGGCACCGGCACGATGCCGGACAGACCCGCGACAGCGGCCGGTCCGACGCCGCCACCCAAGGCGTTCATGAAGTTGAGCAGGCCCTGTGCGGTGTCGCGGTCGTCCGCGGCGACCAGGTCCGGCGCGAGGCTCACCAGTACGGCTTGGGTGCCGGCGAACCCGCACACGGTCAACGCCGTGCCGACGACAATCGGGATCGCCCCGGGGAAGATCGCGACCACGAGCACACCGACGACGGTGAGTGCCGCAAGCCCGGCCGACACCTGCCAGCCGGTGAACTGATCGGTCAAGGTGCCGACCAGCCGCCCGGCCAGCACCGAGCAGGCGGCGGCCGGGACCAGGAGCACGCCGGCTTCCAGGGGGCCACCACCCGTGGCCTGCTCGATCAGGGACGGGGCGCGGAACAGCACCCCGTAATAGCCGGCGAAGACGGTCCCGCCGATGAGCCCGGCCGCCAGGAAGCCGCGGGATGCGATCACCCGCCGAGGCACGAACCCGTCGGGCGTGCTTCGCACGCGCCACCACAGTCCCACGGCGGCGAGCGCCCCGGCGGCAGCCACGACGAGCGTGACCGGAGCGGGCAGGCCGACCGAGTGTGCCTGCAGCAACGTGATCAAGGAGCCAGCGAGTACCGAAAGCACGGCCGCGCCGACGATATCGAGTCGCCCGGTCGAGCCGTTTCGCTCGCCGCTACCGCTCCGCGTCAGCGCGCGCCTACTCGGCAATGCGGCCAGCAGGAGGGGCGGCGCGAGGACCGGGATCGCGAGCACGGCACGCCACCCGAGCCATGCGGTCACCGCCCCGCCCAACAGTGTCCCGCACCCCGACGCCGTCGCGCCGGCGGCCGCGATGATTCCCAGGGCGCGGATCCGTTGCCGCCCGGGAAGGGCGGTGGCCGCGGCAAAGACGGCGATCACGGTCGCGCCCGCCCCGGCGCCGCCGATCAGTCGGCCGACGATCACGACGGACAGTGTCGGCCCGGCTCCGGCGAGCACGGAGCCCGCGGCGAGCGTCACGACCCCGGCGACGAGGACCTGGAAGGGGCTCCAGCGGACCAGCAGCCGACCCGCGACCGGCATCGCGAGCGCGGAGGTCAGCGACCACGCGGCGAGAATCCATGCGGTGGCCCCGAACGGCACCGCGAGTGCGCGGCCGATGGCCGGCAGGGCCACCGACGGCGCTCCCAGTGCCACGTACATCGGCAGCACCAGCATCCCCAAAGCCAGCCCCAGCCGACGCCCGTCCGGGGCGTCGGCTCGCTCCGGTGACGGGGCTCCTCCGGACGGGATCGTCTGCGGCGTCGCCCCCTGCCGAATATGCTGTGACATGCTAAAGCTCCTTTGCGTGTAACATTATGGGGCAGTGAGGAGACACGTCAAATGCGGGATGCGTATTACAGCCCATTGGTGGTCCAGACGGCCGTCGACCTGGCCAACACCTTGAGGCCGATCAAGGGAGAAGACGCGCTCGAGACCGTGGAGCAGCTCCGGGACTTCCTCGACGACCATCCCGCGGCTGAGCCTCCGAGTTCGGCCGCGAGCCAAAGGACCGGTCCGCGGCATCTCACCCGCGCCGACCTGGCGGAAGTCCGCGCGTTGCGCGAGACGGTGCGTGAGGTGCTCGAACGGGCCCACGCGGACGCGGTCGAAGCTGCGGCTCTGATCAACGACGGTCTGCGTCGCAGCCGCGCCACCCCGGTACTGCGCCACGAGGACGACCGTTGGTGGACCGAGGTGACCTCCGACACCGACCGCTGCTCGGCGCACCTTGCCGCGACTACGCTCAGCGCACTGGCCTCCGTGATCGCCACGCTCGGTCCGGCTCGTCTCGGCGTATGTGCCGGGCCGACCTGCCGGGCCACTTTCGTGGACCTCTCGCGCAACGGCTCGAAGCAGTACTGCACCCGAACCTGCTCACACCGGGCCAGCGTCGCGGCCTACCGGAGCCGGCGCAGCCCGCGTTGAGCGCCGGCACCTGACCCTGCCAGGCCGGCTCCGGGGTTTCGTCCGAGCCCGCCTTCGGCGAACTTGTTCGGGCCTCCGGGGGCGTTCCTCGCGATGCAATCTGCATCGCAGCGAAAGCCGCAAGGCAGGCCCGAGACCGCAAGATCTCCGTTCCGATCGTCCAGGACGCAGCGCGAGCCTGGTATCAGTCCGACAAGGCGCGTGCTCTCCGCGCGTATCCCGAGCCGGACCGACTGACGTCCGGGTGATCGACTACGGTGCCTACGTCGATCTGCTCCACACCAACTACGCTCCCCAAGGTCTCCTGCCCTTCAAAAGCGACGACAGCGAGGAGCAACACATCAGGCTCGACGTTTCGGTCCAGGACCTTCGCGCGATTCGACGAGCAATTCTCGACCTCGACGTCCAAGCAACGGCAGATCTCAAGCAAGGTTGAGCCGAGCCATAGGGGCTGGTGCCGGAAGCAGGCCCCGGGGCACCCATGCAACACAGCAGGACTTGAAACGGAATCCGGGTGGTCCAAGCCTCGGGGCCGGGATGACGTGCACACCGTGGGCCGTGCGGGCAGCGGATGCCCGCACGGCCGCAGCCCCTACCCAACGGCATGGTCCTTCCAGGGGAGTTGAAGGCGGGCCTCGACTGGGATAGTGGTCGCTCGGGAAGCCGCCCTCCGGGCCCGGTACCGGTGGCCCACGCCTCTTCACCGTCCCGGCTGCCGCTCCTCACCCTGTCGGCAAACGATGGCACCCTTGCCGACCGGCAGGCGACGCGTCCAATGAACCCGTGAAATCCGGGGGTTGGCGGCGGCTCGAATCCAATCAGATCCGATGACGATTGTTGACAGGGTTTGACGACAGATGGGGTCCATTCCTCCGTACGGAAGGGGCCCTTCGGTGGCGAACCTGGTCTACAAGCGGGTCTCGACCGACCAGCAGTCGACCACCCGGCAGAACCTCGTCCTGGCCGAGGCCGGGATCGAGGACCCGGTCGTCTTCGAGGAGGAACGGGGGCACTCCAGCCGCCTCCACCCCCTCCAACGGCGGAAGTTCGGCGAGCTGCTGGCGTACGCGCGGCCGGGCGACACCGTGCACATCTCCGAGATGTTCCGCCTCGTACGCGGCACCGGCCACATCCTCGACGTGCTCGACGTCCTCCACCACGACCAGCTGGCGCTGCGCATCCACGACGGCGCGTTCTCCGCGATGGACCTCGCCGCCCGCCACCCGCGCACCGGCGAGCTGCTGTCCACCGTGAAGTTCATGGTGCAGACCCTCGCCGCCGGCGAACTCCAGCGCGAACTCACCTACGACGGACTGCGCGCCGCCGAGGCCAAGGGCAGCAAGGGCGGGCGCCGCCCCGCCGTCCCGGCCGACAGACTCGAAGACGTGCGCGCCGCGTACCTGGAGGGCCGCTCGATCGCAGCCCTCGCCCGTGACCACGGCGTCAGCCGCGGCGCGATCCGCACGGCCGTCGCCGACCTCCTGCCCGAGCACACCGCCATCGAGGAGGGCGCCCCCGCTCCGGAGCTGCCGGTCACCCTCGACATGCCGGGCAAGGTCGCCGACTTCCTCCGCACGTCCGGCCTGGAGGCCGCCGAGCGGGCCGGGCTCGACCAAGGGGTGACCGTACGGCGCGGCCAGGGCTACACCCTGCGCGTCACCGCCGTCCCCGCCGTACACCGCCGACTCATCCGCAGCGTCGTAGGCACGGACCTGGTTGGCGATGAGCGACCCGACGACGCAGAGGATGTCCGGCCAGTGCGTGGCGTTCCGCTTGAGGTTCACCTTGCTGCAGGCGACGGCCTGAAGCGGCCCGTACCCGGCGGCCGGCGCTTGGCCGTCGGGCAGGTCGGCCCGCCAGAACCTCTGGTCCTGAAGATCGCGGAAGCGCGGGGCGAGGCGGAAGCCCAGCATCTTGTACAGGCCGAAGGCCATGTCCGAGTACGAGGCGTTGTCGGTCGCCACCATCTCCGGCTTCACCCCGCCGTCCAGGTTCAGCAGCGTGTCCAGCGTGTAGAGGCTGTCGCGCGGGGTGCCGCGCACGACCATCGCGCCGATCCCCGCGACCTGGTCATTGACAGCGTTGAGCCAGGTCACGCCGCGTTTGTAGCCGTAGCGAAGGGGGCGTGCTCACCGCACGGTCTCGGGCTCGGCACGCGGGCCGGGGACTCGCTTTCGGCTTCGCCGCCAACTGTCCGCGGCGCTGCGCGCCATCGTCGACTGCCTCACCTTGCACGGCGCGGTCATCCAGAGCGGCACCGAGTCCTACCACCTCGCCGACACTAAGGTCCAGGCCCGGCAGGCTGTCGCCGGCTGGCCGGCGGCCTGGGGACTCATGGCCATGACGTGGCCGGGGCCATCCGAACCGGTGGTTCGCCAGGCGTAGGTGGGCCCGGCCCGCGCCGGGGATGGAGATGGCGCGGATCGGGCCGCAGAGACACGGTGCACGCGTGGTCTCGGCCGCTCAACGTGCATGACCGGGCCGAGGACACGGGCAGCGGCAATCCGACGACCCGCCTTCAGGACGGGCGGCGTGGCGCGGCGGTCTGCGTGTTCAGCCGATGGCTTCGCTCACCGGGGGAAGGTATCCGTGGCGCTGTCCGGTGGCGGTCGGGTGGTAGGACTCCCAGTCGTTCTTGATGCGCAGGATCCACTCGTTGGCGAGGCCGCCGGGATTGCAGACTTCGTGTCCGCGGAACGCGCCGCGTACGTCGGCGAAGTGGAAGCCTGCCGCGTGCGCCTGGCGTTCGATCACCGCGTCGGCGTCGTCGGCCATCTTGTTCATGCGCTCCCGGCGCGGCTTGGTGGCGGCCAGGCAGACGGTGGTGGCGTCGAACAGGTGTGGGTAGTCCGCTACGACCACGCGGGCGTGGGGGGCGTGGGCCCTGATGTCCCGGTAGGTGTCGGCGAGCCGCTGGGGCAGTTCGTGGTGGATGACCGACTCGGAGTGGTCGAGTGCCGCGTCGCACTTCTCGGCGTTGACGGGCTGGAGGATGCAGCCGAGGATCACGCCCTCGAAGTCGGCGTCGTTGCCGCCGATGGTGATCGTGACGAGCGTGGTGTCGCGGTCGAGCGCGGCCACCTGCTCTGCGCGCACGTCGCCGGTGACGGCTCCGCCGCACGCGGCGTAGTGGAACGACTCGGGGTGGTGTTCGCGTGCCCACAGCGCGGGATAGGAGTTGGGGCTGCGGCGGCAGTAGTTGGACATGTCGTTGTCGCCGGCACCGGAACCGGAGGAGAACGAGTCGCCGAGCGCGACATAGTGCACGGATGAACGGGGCGCGGCGGAGGACGGCTCGATGGCGGCGGTGGAGGTGAGAGCGGTAGCCGCGATGAGCGCGGCCAGAGCGGCGAGGGGCTTGTGACGCAACGGGTGCTCCCTTGGGCGTTGCCACGACACGCGAACGCGTATCGTGTTTGATCCGATACGGATCGTAAGGATCGTGGTGGGCGTCTTATAGGGCGTATTCGCCCGGCGCACGAAGTACGCGCTACCGCCACTGGGCTTTCACGCGCCCCTGAAGCAAGCGGTGTTCGACAACAGCGTCCGATGTGCAGCACTGCTCGGCGTGGCGCAGTGGTAATCACGGTTCGGAGCGCAGAGACCGCTGGAGTGATGGTGGTGCACCGCGGGACTCCCGCCCCGCGGATGCTTGAGCAGGTCGGCGCTATTGCGTCCCTTCCTCAGGTCGGGTTGGGGAAGTGCCAGGTGGCGGCAGAACCGACCCAACCGCGTAGCGCCCTGCCGACCACCCGTTCGGAGGTCGCTGCCGGGCGCGAGCGGGCCGGGTCGGGTTTGTCTGGTTTGGTAACCGGCCGGCGCGCAAGAGCCCGGTCTGGCCCTTATGCGAGGAGAAACCGTGTCCCAGAGCATCAAGCAGTACAAGGACGCGCACACCGTCATCTACGGCAGCACCAGCCTGGACCGTCACGTCACCGAGGAGCAGGCCGGCCACGCGGCCGCCTGGGAGGCCACCCAGAAGCTGAAGAAGTCCGGACAGCCGACCGACACCCAGAGCCTGGCCCACACTCTGGAGGCGCTGGCCCGCCAGCAGGCCGACCGGCTCGTGGTCGACTTCGGCCTGGACCACCTGGACGATGAGGAGGTCAAGCGCCACGCGGTGGCCGCAGCCGCGCGTATCGCCCCCGAGTTCGCCACCGCCTGACCGCGACGGCCCGCGCGCCGCCGGGTGCCGGCGGCGCGCGCGGCTCCCGCCACCTTCGCCCCCTTCGGCTCTGTCTCGGCCGAAGGGGGCACCGTCGACCATGGGGCCTGGCCCTCTCGCGCAGGGCCAGAGGAGCCACCGGCCGGCAGCCTGATCAGCCAAGCAGTGTTGACCGAGGATGAAGCATCGGGGTGTGACCGTCATGGGCGGCCGCCTACACGGCGAAACGTTATGCGGGGATTCAGCCGGACGATGGTCCCCCGCGTGTCCGGGCACGCCAGTCACCCCGATGGCGCCCACCGCCCTCACTGCCCCTGGCGACATTGAGCCGCGACGAACCGCTGACAGGCCCCGACCAGGTCCAAGAACTCCAGCGCGTGGTTGATCCGCCGCACGTCAGGCTCGAACGGGCCTACCGAGCCGGTGAGTTGCTGCTCGTCCGCCTCACGTAGCAGGCCGTGCCTGCTCGACTTGGACGTGGTTGACCTGATGCCGAGCCGTGTTGTCGGTCATGGCCTTGAAGGCGACCGAGGGGCGTCGCAGAAGGTCGGTCGCCACCTGGGCCGCGACCTGCTGGTCAACGACCAGGTCGCGCACGGCCTCGATCTACCACGGGCCGGGCCCCGAGGACGAGATCATCAGAGGTCCAAGGATGGGTTCTTACAGGTGGTGTAGGTCCGGGTCACGCCCGGCGCGGTGGGGCTGGTCAGTGCGAACGGGGCGGTGCGCGGTCCGACGAGCGGCCGACAGGACGGTCTGCGCGGCGCCCGCGCAGGTGTTGTGGCCGCTCGGGCAGTCCGGATGCGCCGGGGTGGTGTCGGTCAGGGATTCGTCCAGGCCTCGGGGTCCTCCGCGAGGCTCATAACCTCGTCGGGCAGCTTGGCCGCGGCCACGTGGGCCAGGGTGACCTCGCCGAGGATCTTGCGGACGTTGGCGCGTACAGCGATCCACAGCGGCAGCAGCGACTCCGCGGGACCGCAGTAGGAGAGCTCGGGTGGGCGCACTCCCCGCACCGAGACCAGGGGGCCGTCCGCGACGCGGATGACGTCTGCGATGGCGATCGACTCCGCCGGGCGGGCGAGCCGGTAGCCGCCCTTGCCGCCCCGCTGACTGACCACAAGACCGCCCCGGCGCAGGTCGCCGAGGATGCCCTCAAGGAATTTGTGCGGAATGCCCTGCGCCGCGGCGATCGCCTCGGCCTTGAGCGAGGCCCCGCTTCCTGCTGCGGCCAGCTCCAGTGCCGCCCGCACCGCATAATCCGCCCGCGCCGAGATACGCATGCCGAGATTATCCATCAGTGTCGTATCGGCCCCCCTGCACGGGTCGCCCTCCCGGTCAGGCGGGAAGGGCGAAGGGTGGGTGCGCGCCGTTGAGGAAGTAGTCGCCCACCTCGCGCAGTCTGTGGGCGACCGGCTCGCGCAGGGTGTGTGTCCGGGCATTGCGCCAGAAGCGGTCGAAGCCGTGCCGCGCGGAGGCGGCGTCGGCGCCCATGACGTCCAGGGCACGGGTGGTGATCTCCTGCGCGGCCCGGGAGGCGGCGGACTCGGCCACGCTCGCGAGGACGGCGATCTCCGCGCACTCCTCGTCGTCGAGATCCTCGCCCTGTACGAGGCCGCGCACCAGGGCATCCACCGCCTGCTCGGCCAGGGCGGACGCGGCACGTGCGACGACGGTGAGCTCGCCGTACACGGTCAGCGCGTACGGACCTTGCGACGGGCTGTCCGGCCAGGGCTGAGGCGAGAAGGGCTGCCAGGGGGACCTCATGCCCCTTCCGCACTCGCGAACCTCGGCCAGCAGGCCCTCTGCCACGCCAAGACAGAACTGGACGGAGACCAGACGCGCGGTCGGCGCGGCCAGAGAGGCGAAGGGTGACAGGACGCTCTCGTCCGGCGAGAGGGAGCCGAGCACATCGTCGGCCGCGACCCGCACGGAATTGAACTCCACGCCGCCACCGGCCGCCAGCCGCTGGCCGAAGGCGTCCCCGCTGCTGCCGCTCACGACGCCCGAGCGGGCGGGGTCGACCAGGACGGCGCACGGCTCACCGGTGCCGTACTTGGCGGCTCGAACCACCAGCCGGTCGGCGATCCCGACTCCGGTGGCATACCTCTGGTAGCCGTTGAGGAGATAGCCGCCCGACGTGGGGGTCAGGATGAGTGGTGGTTCATGTGAGGCGATACCGCCTCCCCAGAACCACTGGCCCGCCGTCGACTCCCCCTCGATGCGGGCGGCACGGGTGCGGTCGGCGAAGAACCGGGCGCTGCAGGACAGGAAGTAGTGGTTGCCCAGCAGATGGCCGATGGCCCCGTCGGCCGCGGCGACGGTCCGGATGACCGCGTAGGCCGTGCGCCAGTCCCCGCCGCCGCCCCCGAGTTCGGCCGGGGCCGGCAGTGTCAGCAGTCCCGATTCACGCAACCGCGCCACCTCGTCGAGCGGTGCCTTGCCGGCCTGTTCGCGCTCGACGGCGTCCGTGGCCAGGTCGTCGGCCAACTCACGGGCTATGTGCAGCCAGTCGACCTGCCCGGCTCCCGCGTCGGTAGCCTCACCCGCCGTCACCGTCATGCCCTCACCCGCTTCATCTGACTGCGACTGCGACCGTCGCTACAGCTCAGTGCTGTGGTCATGGCGTCTTCCTTCAGGGGACCGAGGACGACGCGGTGCCCGGCGAGGCGGCGTGGGAGTACAGCGGTGCGCAGTGACGCGTCGGCTTCCTCATCCTCACTCTCCTCTTCGACCACGGTCAACACTTTCCTAGTAATTCGATAGGAAAACTAGGAAAGCCCGGGGTCTTCCGGCTGATTCGCGCTCCCGGATGGCGAGTTCGCGATGGCGGGCGGCCGGCTGGTCGGCCCTGACCCGGGGGCTGCCGACCGCGCCGTGGAGGCGTTCGCGGAGCGTGGCGCCGCCGGACGGAGCCGGGATCCTGCCGCGGCTGCGCCGGGACGACGAGGTCGAGGAAGTCGGCGAAGGTGCCGAGGGTGGCGGCGTAGGCGAATTGAAGCCCTCGAACCTCGGCGTCGTCGGCGATCACCTAGGTCATCACGCGGTCCCGGCACCGGCGAAGGGGACCTGGGCGGCGGGGCCCACCTGCTGCCCGTACGGGTGCCTCCACAGACCCTGCGCCTGAAGCTTCGGCAGCACGCCCTCGCCGAACCAGTACGCCTCCTCCAGATGCGGATACCCGGAGAAGATGAACTCCTCGATGCCCAGGGCCGCGTACTCCTTGATCCGCTCGGCGACCTCCTCGTGGCTGCCGACCAGAGCCGTGCCCGCGCCGCCGCGCACCAGGCCGATGCCCGCCCACAGGTTGGGGTGGATCTCCAGCCCGTCCCCGCTCCCGCCCCCGTGCAGGGCCAGCATCCGCTGCTGGCCCTCCGACTCGCTGCGGGCAAGCCCGGCCTGGACCTGCCGCACGGTCGCCGCGTCGAAGCCCGCCAGCAGCCGCTCCGCCTCGGCCCAGGCCTGCTCGGAGGTATCGCGGGTGATGACGTGCAGCCGGATGCCGAAGCGGACGCTGCGACCCTCCTGCGCGGCGAGCCCTCTGATCCAGGCGATCTTCTCGGCGACCTGGGCCGGCGGCTCGCCCCAGGTGAGGTAGACGTCGACATGCCTGGCGGCGACCTCTCCCGCGATGGGCGAGGAGCCCCCGAAGTACACCTCGGGAACGGGGTCGGGCAGCCGGGCGAGCCTGGCGTCCTCGACCCGGAGGTGCTCGCCGTGCAGATCGACGGTCTTGCCCTGCCACAGCCCCCGGACGATTTCCAGGAATTCGCCGGTACGGCGATACCGCGCGTCCTTGTCCAGGAAGTCGCCGTAGGCCCGCTGTTCGTGGCTCTCGCCGCCGGTTACGACGTTGAGCAGGAGCCGTCCGCCGGTCTGCCGCTGGAATGTGGAGGCCATCTGGGCCGCGAGCGTCGGCGAGACGAAGCCGGGGCGGAAGGCGACGAGGAACTTCAGGCGCTCGGTGTTCTGGCTGACCATGGCGGTGGTCAGCCAAGCGTCCTCGCACCACGCGCCGGTCGGCGTGAGCGCGCCGACGAAACCCAGGTCTTCGGCGGCGCGGGCGATCTGGCTCAGGTAGGCGACCGTCGGCGGCCGGTCCCGCCCGGACTCCGTGGCGGGGGTGCCGTGGCCGCCGCCGACGACGTGGCGGCTGTCGCCGTTGGTGGGCAGGAACCAGTGGAAGGTGAGGGACACGTGGGGGCTCCGATCGGATTTCGTCAGCGTTCGTCAGAGGAGGCCGTGGCGGGGCGGCCTGGTGCCGCCCAGCACGTAGCGGCCGATGTGCTGGACCTTCCAGCGGGCCGGGTCGTGCAGGGTGTGGGTGCGCGCGTCGCGCCAATGGCGGTGCAGGCCCAGGGAGTCGAGCGCCGAGCGGGTGCCGGAGACCTCGAACAGGGCGCTGGCGACCTCCACGGCGGCCTCGGCCGCCGTCACTTTCGCGGTGGCCACCGCGATCGAGGCTTCGGCGGCCGAGTCGTCAGTCAAATCGGCGCGGGCGTCGTCTACCGCGCGGGCGGCCTCGCGGAGCAACGCTTGGGCAGCCCGTTGTCTGATCGCCAGTTCGCCGAACCGCTGGATCAGCAGCGGATCCTCCGCGGCGGTCGCGTGCCCTTCGGCAGCGCTCTCGAACCAGGGGCGACTCTTCGTACGGACGAACTCCACCGCCTCGGCCAGCGCCCCGGAGGCGATCCCGGCATCGATGGCCGCGTGCAGCAACTGAGCTACCGCACCGTGGAGTTGGGGTCCCTGGAAGGTGAGATGGTGGGGCACCACGCGGTCGGCGGGCACGGGCACCGACTCCAGGCGGACGGTGCCGCTGGCGGTGGTGCGCTGTCCCATGCCGTCCCAGTCGTCCACGACCGTGAGGCCGGGCGCGTCGCGCGGTACGTACGCCACCTGCAGGGTGTCGTCCTCGGTGCGGGCGAGGACGGGGATCCAGTGGGCGAACAGCGCGCCCGTGGAGTAGTGCTTGACGCCGTCCAGGACGTACGACCCGTCCGGGAGCCGGGCGAGGCGGGTGCGGATGTCCTGGACGTGTTGGGTGCCCGCCTCGGACTGGGCGTTGCCGAACCGCCCGCCCGCCAGGACCTCGCCGAAGAAGAACTCCCGCTGCTCGTCGGTTCCCTGCCGGCGCAGCACGCCCACGTACACGAAGTGGCTCTGCGGGATCTGGGCCAGGCTGGCGTCGGCGGCGGCCAGCAGTCGGAAGATCTCGGCGAGCGTGTCCGCACGGATGTCCGCGCCGCCGAACCGGGCGGGCACGGTCACGGCGAGCAGCCCGGAGGCGGACAGCCGCTCCAGCTCCGCGTGCGGGAGCCTGCGCCGCGCGTCCCGCTCGGCGGCCCCCTTGCGGAAGTCCCCGGCCAGCTCCGCGGCCACGGCCAGGGCCTCGGCGTCGTCCGCGATGACGTGCGCGGCGCTCATCCGGCGGCCGCCAGCAGCGTCGTCCGGCCGCCCAGCGCGGCCGAGAACTGGTCCGTGACCTGCGCCAGCGCCTCGGCCGATCCCGGCGCGACGGTCAGCCTGCCGTCCTCGCCCACCGTGATGTCCTTGTCAAGCGTGAACCAGCCCGGCGTGATGTGCGCGGGGCCCATGGAGGCCAGCACCGGGCGCAGGGCGTAGTCGATGGCCAGGACGTGGGCGGTGGTGCCGCCGGTGGCCAGCGGCAGGACCGTCTTGCCCGCCAGGGCGTACTGCGGCAGCAGGTCGAGCAGGGACTTCAGCAGCCCGGAGTAGGCGGCCTTGTAGACGGGGGTACCGATCACCACCCCGTCCGCCTGCTCGAACAGGGCGGCGGCCCGGACGATCGCCGGGTGACCGAAGTCGGCCCCGAGCAGCGCCTCGGCAGGCAGGGTACGAACGTCCAGCGCGATCACCTCGTGTCCCTGCGCGATGAGCCGCTCGTCCAGGTGGCGCAGCAGCCGAGCGGTGCGGGAGGTGGCGGAGGGGCTTCCGGAGATGGACAGGATGGTGGCCATGGGAGGACCTTTCGGTTCGTCGTTTCGTGTGCGGGCCGCGGTCAGGCGTGGGCGGCGGCGGGCTCGGACTAGGCTTCCTGTGCCTCCAGTTCGCGTACCAGGGGCAGCACCCTCCTGCCGAAGTACTCGACCTCCTCCAGGTAGTGCAGGAAGCCGAGGAGGAAGAGGTCGACGCCGAGCCGCTTGTAGGCGACGATCCGCTCGGCGATCTGCTCGGGGGTGCCGATCAGACCCGTGCGGAAGCCGTCGTTGTACTGGACGAGGTCCTCGAACGTGGAGTCCTGCCACATGCCCTTGCCGTCGCCGGTGGACGGACCGGCCTGCTGGACGGCGTCGCGGAAGCCGTGCACGGCCTGGGTGTCGGCCTTGGCGACGATCTCGCGGAGAGTCTCACGGGCCTCGGCCTCGGTGTCGCGAGCGATGAGGAAGCCGTTGAGGCCGAACTTCGGCGGGGTACGGCCCGCTTGGGCGGCGGAGGCACGGACGTCCTGGATCTGCTCGGTGACGCCGTCGAAGTCCTTGCCGTTGGAGAAGTACCAGTCGGAGACGCGGCCGGCCATGGCGCGGGCGGCGCTGGAGTTGCCGCCCTGGAAGATCTCCGGGTGCGGGCGCTCGGGGGTGTTCAGCGGCTTGGGCTTGAGGGAGAAGTCGCGCAACCGGTAGAAGTCACCGGCGAGTTCGGCGTGGTCCTCGGTCCAGATCTTCCGCAGAGCGCGGATGAACTCCTCGGAGCGCCGGTAGCGTTCGTCGTGCTCCAGCCAGGGCTCGCCAAGAGCGGTGAACTCGCCCTTGAACCAGCCACTGACCACGTTGACGGCGAAGCGGCCGTGCGACAAGTGGTCGGCGGTGGCGCCGAGCTTGGCGAGGACGCCCGGGTGCCACAGGCCGGGATGCACGGCGGCGATGACCTTGAGCCGCTGGGTGGCGAGCAGCAGGGCCAGACTGAAAGTGGTCGACTCGTGCTGGTACTCGGCACCGTAGCTGGCCATGTAGCGGACCTGGCTGAGCGCGTAGTCGAAGCCGTTGTTCTCGGCGAGGACGGCGAGTTCGCGGTTGTAGTCGTAGCCCCAGTCGGTGCGCTGCTCGACGGTGCTGGTGACGAGGCCGCCACTGACGTTCGGCACCCAGTAGGCGAAGCGGACGGGATCGGATCCGGGGTATGCGGAGGATGCGGGCACGGGGACTCCTGGCAGGAGAATGCTGCGCGGGCAGGACGAATGAGTTCCGCGGAATTCAGGCACGCTGGAGCGGGGTCTCCGGGAAAGCCGTCGTCACGAAGGAAATGGGCCGGGACCGGAATTCATGGAAGGAAGTCACAGACGGAGCGGGTGAGAGGATTTCCCTCGGGTGCGCTCAGACCCGACAGCGACAGAAGGCGCTGGAAACACGCGCAAGGTCGACGTGGCGTCGCCGCGTGAGGTCCTGTCGCTTCATGCCACCGATCGAACCAGGAAGGAGTCTGGCCGGTCAAGAATGCCCGGATGTGATTCCACATGGTGAGAGTCGGTATTCACGAGGTTGTGACAGGGATTCCCTTGAACCCGGTCCCGGGAGGGCGCAGTCTCCTGTACGTGCGTATCGAACAGCTCGAATACATCGCTGCCGTCACACGGCTCGGTTCGCTGCGGCGCGCCGCCGAGGAACTGCACCTGTCCCAGCCAGCGCTCAGCGAGACCGTACGCAATCTGGAGCGCGAGCTCGGCGTGGACCTGCTGGAGCGCAAGCGGTCCGGCGCGAAGATCAGCGACGAGGGACGCGAGCTGCTGCCGCACATCATGAGCGTGCTGGACGCGGTCGACCGGCTGCGCGGCGCTGCCGGCGACCAGCACCGCATCAGCCGCATGGTCCGGCTCGGGACGGTGAACACAGCCACCGTCCCGCTGGTCATCCCGACCGTGCGCGAGTTCCGGGCCTCGCACCCGGTCACCCAGGTGGAGTTGGTCGGCGCGCAGCAGGCCGACATCCACCGCGGGCTGTTGGAGGGCGCATTCGACCTGGGACTGGTGAACTACCTCCGGGGCGACGACATGCCGCCCGGCTTCGAGACGACGGAGTTGCTCTGCGGCCGGCCGGTGGTGTGCGTGCGTCCGGACAGTCCGCTGGCGGCCATGGATGCGGTGGACGCGGACAGTCTCCTGGCCGAGCCGCTGGTCGTGATGCGGTCCGGCTATGTGATGCACCGTTTCGTGCACCGGCTGCTGCGCGGCCGGACTCCGTCCTTCTCGTACTCCACCGACGGCGCGGAGATGGGCAAACTGATGGTGGCCGAGGGGCTGGGGGCCACAGTGCTGCCGGACTTCAGCGTCGTCGGCGACCCGCTGGAACGACGGGGCGCGATCGCTGTGCGGCCGCTCGCGGGGGATGCGACCGACGTACTGCTGGTACTGCAGCGCCGCCATTCCGGCTCCGTTCCGCGGGCGGTCCGCGACCTGCACGAACTCTTCGTGCGCAACGCTCAGGCGTACGGCGCTTCTTCGCGACGGCTGACGGAGGGGTGATCCTGTGCTCATCGTCATGGGTGGCCTGCCCGGCACCGGCAAGACCACGCTCGCCCGTCTGCTGGCGGCCCGGATCGGTGCGGTGCATCTGCGGGTCGACACCATCGAGCAGGCGATCGTCCGTTCCGGGCTGGCACAGCACCCCGAAGGAGAAGCGGGGCGGGATCAACAGGCCGTTCGGGGTGCGGCCGTCGACGACCGGGGTCGCCGTCGGCAACGGTGCGGCCGGCTGTTCCGGCGGGCGGCCGCCCGAGCGGCCCAGGCCCAGGTCGAAGCGGCCCGGGTGCAGCGCGTCGAGCAGGCCGAACTCCTCCACGGTGGACAGCGCCGTGCGGTGCCCGAGCTGCACGGCCCCGGAACCGAGCCGGATGGTGGAGGTGGCGGATGCGGTCAGGGCCAGGACGACTGCGGGGGACGTGCCGGCCACGCCCGGATTGAGGTGGTGCTCGGCGAACCAGTAGCGGGCATATCCTAAGCGCTCGACCTGCTGTGCGAGGTCGATGGAGTTGCGCAGGGCATCGGCCGCTGTCGAGCCGGAGGGGATCGGGACCAGGTCCAGAACACCGAGGGCAATATCAGACATGGACGGACTCCTGGGTGAGCGGTGGGGCCGGAAGCACGGGGCCCCACACGAACGGCGGGTCCGGGATCTCGCGGCGCAGCACGGGGGCGACCTTGGACTGGAACAGCTCGAGGGAGGCGCGGTGCTGGGACTCCGTCAGCCCGCTCGCGTCCGCGTGCAGGTGCACCACCGTGTGGCCGAACTGCTCGTGGTAGCGGTGCACCTTGTCGATGACCTGTTGCGGGCTGCCGATCAGAGCGGAGCTGCGCTCGACGAAGTCCTCCAGGGTCTCGAAGACGACCGGCAGTCCGGCCTTCTTGAAGAACGCCAGATTGGACTCGAAGACCGGCCGGTACGCTGCCAGCGCTTCCTGGGAGGTGGGCGCGACGTGGACGCCCGCCGTGCCCGCGCCGATGGCGATCTTCGCCGGGTCGTGGCCGTAGTGCTCCCAGCGTTCGCGGTAGTGGCGGATCAACTCGGCGTACGGCTCGATGGGGTGGGTGACGTTCGCCGAGAAGAGCGGGTCGCCGTAGCGGGCGGCCAGGTCGACCGACTCCTTGCTGGTCGCGCTGCCGTGCCAGACCCGGACCGGCCGCTGATACGGCCGCGGCCACACCTCGGCGTCCGTCAGCGGGGGACGGAAGCGGGTGTCGGCGGTGACCTTGTCCTGGCGCCAGATCTTCCGGAAGACCTCGTAACTCTCGGCGTTGCGGTCCCACTGGTCCTCGGGCGTGACGTGGAACAGGTCGCGCTGGGCGGCGCCGTTGCCCTTGCCGATGATCAGGTCGAGGCGCCCGTTGGACAGGTGGTCGAGGGTGGCGTAGTCCTCGTATGCCCGGACCGGGTCCAGCAGGCTGAGCGTCGTGACGGCCGTGAACAGGCGGATGCGCTTCGTCAGGGCGGCCACATGGCTGAGTACGACGGTCGGTGAGGAGGAGATGAACGGCCGTTCGTGGCGCTCCCCCACGCCGAAGCCGTCGAAGCCCAGCTCCTCGGCGAGCAGCGCGTTGTCGAGGACCTCGCGGAAGCGGTCGTGGGTCGGCTTCTGTACCCCGGTGATGGGATCCGGACGGTGCACGATGAGTGTGATGGCGAGGAATTTCACGACACCACCCGCTCCTCGTCCCGCAGATCGTCCATGGGGGTCCCCCCGCTCGAGCGAAGCCGAGAGTGGGGAAGGGCGAGGCCGAGGTGGTGGCGGAGGGTCGGGCCCTCGTAGTCGGTGCGGAAGACGCCCTGTTCCTGAAGGAGCGGTACGACCTTGTCGGCGAAGACGTCGAGGCCGGTCGGGGTGATGTGCGGGACGAGGATGAAGCCGTCACTCGCGTCCGCCTGGACGTACTCGTTGATGGTGCGGGCGACGGTCGCCGGGGAGCCGATGAAGTTCTGGCGGTTGCCCGTCTCGATGACCAGGTCGCGGATCGACCAGTTGTTGGCCGCGGCCAGCTCACGCCACTCGCGGGCGGTGGCCAGCGGGTCGCGGTACATGCGGACCTGGGCCCGACCCTTGGAGATGTGGTCGGCGCTGACGTCCGGGTCGATGTCGGGCAGCGGGCCCTCGGGGTCGTAGGAGGACAGGTCCCGGTTCCAGACGAACTCCAGGTGCTTGAGCGCGGTGGCCCCGCTGACCTGCTGGCGGCGCACCTCCTTGGCCAGTTCCCCGGCCTCTTCGTCGGTGTCGGCGAGGACGAAGCTCGCGGCGGGCAGGATGAGCAGTTCGTCGTGGCGGCGGCCGTACTTGGCGAGGCGGTTCTTGACGTCCGTGTAGAAGGCCTGGCCGCCCTCCAGGGTTGCGTGGCGGCTGAAGATGGCGTCGGCGGAGGAGGCGGCGAACTCGCGGCCCTCCTCGGAGTCACCGGCCTGGAAGATAACCGGGCGGCCCTGCGGTGAGCGCGGGACGTTGAACTGGCCGTGGATGTCGAAGTGCTGCCCGCTGTGGACGAAGGATCCGGCCTTCGCGTCCCTCAGGAAGACACCCGTGGCCGGGTCGGCGAGGATCTCGTCGCCGTGCCAGGAGTCGAAGAGCTCGTTCGCGGTGGCCAGGAACTCCTTGGCGCGGGAGTAGCGCTCCTCCTGGGGCAGGAAGCCGCCGCGGCGGAAGTTCTCGCCGGTGAAGGCGTCCCAGGAGGTGACCACGTTCCAGGCGGAGCGGCCGCCGGAGAGATGGTCAAGGCTGGCGAACTGGCGGGCCACCTCGTACGGCTCGTTGAAGGTGGAGTTGATGGTGCCGGTCAGGCCGAGGTGTTCGGTGACGGCGGCAAGCGCGGCGAGGACGGTGAAGGTGTCGGGGCGGCCGACCACGTCCAGGTCGTAGATCTTGCCGCCCTGTTCGCGCAGCCTGAGGCCCTCGGCGAGGAACAGGAAGTCGAACTTGGCGCGTTCGGCGGTGCGCGCGAAGTGGGCGAAGGAGCTGAACTCGATGTGGCTGCCGGCCTTGGGATCGCTCCACACGGTGGTGTTGTTGACGCCCGGGAAGTGCGCGGCCAGATGGATCTGCTTCAGCGGCTTGCTGGTCATGTCAGTGCGGGTCCTTTTGGCTCAGGCGGTCGCTGCGGCGTAGCGGTTGGCGGGGCGGGGCAGGCCCAGCAGGCCGCGGAGGGTGTCGGCTTCGTAGGC
Source organism: Streptomyces broussonetiae (assembly GCF_009796285.1). Classification (NCBI taxonomy): domain Bacteria; kingdom Bacillati; phylum Actinomycetota; class Actinomycetes; order Kitasatosporales; family Streptomycetaceae; genus Streptomyces; species Streptomyces broussonetiae. The sequence goes on from NZ_CP047020.1 coordinate 477,438, forward strand.
GGCGCGGAAGGCGCCCCGGCGCTGGAGTTCGGGGACGAGGCCCCGGGTGATGGCCGGCAGGTCGTGTCCGGCGACGGCGGGCCGCAGCCGGAAGCCGCTCAGCCCCTCCGCCGCCAGCTCCTGGAGCACATCGGCGAGTTGGGCGGGCGTTCCGGTGAAGATCCGGGCGTCGCTGGTGTACGGCTCTCCCGCGAGCGCATCGAGGCGTGCGCGCCGGTCCTCCGCAGCGGCCTGGTCGTCGTCCAGGAAGACCACCAAGTCGCCAAAGACATACGGGAGTTCGCCTGTGCGTCCGGCCGCCTCCTGCTCGGCACGGATCTCGGCGACGATCGCGCGGGCCTGCTCGGCGTCGTGCGGGGTGACGTAGCCGACGTCCGCCTGGCGGGCCACGAGCCGGTACGGGACGGTCTGGTGGGCGAGGGCGGTGACCAGCGGCTGGCCCTGCGGCGGGCGCGGGGTGATGGACGGGCCCTTGACGCTGAAGAACCGGCCCTCGAAGTCGATGTAGTGCAGCTTGTCCCGGTCGACGAAGCGGCCGGTGGCCACGTCCCGGATCTCGGCGTCGTCCTCCCAGCTGTCCCACAGCCGCCGCACGACCTCGACGTAGTCGGCGGCCTCGTCGAACAGATCGGTGAGACGCTCCTGCCCGGCCGGGGTCCGCAGTTCGTCCAGGTTGATCGGCGGGAAGGTACGGCGGCCGAAGTGGTAGGCCTCGTGCGGGCGGGCGCTGATCTGGACGCGCAGGCCGGCCCGGCCGTTGCTGACGTAGTCGAGGGTGGCGATCGCCTTGGAGATGTGGAACGGCTCCGTGTGGGTGGCGATCACGGTCGGCACCAGGCCGATGTGCCGGGTGAGCGGCGCGACGCGGGAGGCGGTCAGGACGGCGTCGAGTCGGCCGCGGACCTGGTCGGTGCGGCCGTCCAACTCGCCGATGGGGGTCCCCCCGGTCGAGCGAAGTCGAGACTGGGGGAGGGAGGACTGCAGGCCCAGGCCGTCCTCGAAGGTGACGAAGTCGAGCAGGCCGCGTTCGGCCTCGGCGACCAGGTCGGCCCAGTAGCCGGCGGTGAACAGCTCCCGGGGACGGGCGACCTGCTCGCGCCAGGAGGCGGGGTGCCAGCCGGTGCCCTCAAGGGCGACGGCAAGGTGCAGAGGAAAAGCGGGAGTTGAGGACACGAGGTGCCTTCCTGGAGGTCCGTACGAGATCGCCGGCCCGCGGGAGTCGGGGCGCACGGCGGCTGGGGAAACGGGGTCAGGAGCTACAGAGGGAGCCGGCCACGCGCTGCAGGTCGATGTGGGGCCGGGAGTGGAGGCGCACGGCACGGAGTACACGTGTCACGTGTCGCACCTCCGTCCGAGTGGGGCAAGCACTCACCGTCGACTAAGGACAACGGCACTGCTATGCCGTTTCTTCCAGCGCGGCGGCCCCGGTGTGCCGGACGAGCGAGAAGGCGGTACGGCGGCGCAGCGTGAACCCGATCGACTCGTACAGCCGGATCGCGTTCGCGTTGGTGGCCGCGGCGTGCAGGAAGGGGCGTTCGCCGCGCTCCTTGATCCCGGCGGCAACCGCGCGGACCAGCCGGGTGGCCAGGCCCCGGCCGCGGTGCGCGGGGTCGGTGCACACGGCACTGATCTCCGTCCAGCCGGGCGGGTGCAGTCGCTCGCCGGCCAGGGCGATCAGCCGGCCCTGGTGACGGATGCCGAGGTAGGTGCCCAGTTCGACGGTGCGGGGCAGATAGGGGCCCGGCTCGGTGCGGGCGACCAGGTCCAGGATCTCGGGCACATCGTCGGTCCCGAGCCGTACGGCCTCGGGGTCGGGCTCCGCGCGCAGTGCGGTGTCCACGAGCTGGACGCCGTGCCCCGTGCGCACGACCTCCCAGCCCTCCGCCGCCTCGGTCACGCCCCGCACCGCGGCGGTGCCGCCGGGGCCGACGAGCGCGGCAAGGTCGCCCCAGGCGCGCGGGTCGTCCTCGTCGGAGACGGCGTAGAAGGGAGCCACGTCCTGGTGATAGCGGGCGGCGTGGCCGATTCGTTCGGCGAAGTGGGCGTGGGGGCCGGTGAGCGCGGCCCAGGCGGGGTTGTCCAGGATGTGCGAGGAGCTGGTGTCGAGGGTGGTGACGGACATGGTGTGGTGGTCTCCGGGGTGCGGCTCGGGGTGTCCGGCGCGCGGGGATTCCACCGTGGGGCAGTGGCGGAATCCCCGGCACGCGGTGGTCAGGAGTTGTCGAGCGGCAGGCCCGGCGGGTTGACCTCGGACTTGGCGACGGCCTCGTTGGAGAGGTCGTACGCCTTGAGCCACTCGGCGTACTGACCGTTCTTGATCAGGTAGTTGATGGCGTCGGCGAGCGGCTTGGCGAGTCCGCTGTCCTTCTTCGCCGTTGCCGCGATCAGGCCCTGCAGGTTCGCGCCCGCGCCGGAGTAGGTGCCCGCGGTGCGGGTGGCGTTGGGCGTGTTGGCCACCTGACGGTTGTGGTACGCGAAACCGGGGTTGGGGCCGAAGGAGGCGTCTACCTTGCCGCTGTTCAGGGCCAGGTAGGTGCTGGTGCTGTCCTGGAAGTACTTGACGGTGAGCTTCTTGCCCTCCTTGGCCAGCTTGTCCTTCCACTCCAGGAGGATCTTCTCCTGGTTGGTTCCGGAGGCGACGGCGATCGTCTTGCCGGCGAGGTTCTCGTAGTTGCCGTCGAAGTTCCAGGCGCTCTTCTTCGGCACGATGAAGGCGAGGTTGTCCTGCCGGTAGGAGGCGAACTCGTACTTCTTCTTGCGCTCCTCGGTGTCGGTGACGTTGGCGAAGGCCACGTCGACCTTGCCGCTGTCGATGCCGACGAACAGGTTCTCCCACGTGGAGTTCTTCACCTCGGGCTTGAGACCGAACACCGCGGCGACCAGGCGGCCGAGGTCGGGCTCGGAGCCGGTGAGGGTCTTCTGGTCGTTGCCGACGTACGCCAGCGGCGGGAACCCGGTGGGCAGGGCACCGATGCCGATCTCCAGCTTGCCGCTCTTCTTGACGGCGGCGGGCAGTTCGGCGCTGATGGACTTGACCTCGGAGACCTTGATGGTGGTCTGGGTGGCGGCGCCGTTGGAGACCCGTCCGATGACGACCTCGCCGGACTTGGCGCTGTCGGTGGTGGTGGCCGCGTCACTGTTGCCACCGCAGGCGGCGAGCCCGGTGGCCAGGGAGGCGACGGCGGTCGCCGCGGTGATGCCGCGTATCAGGCTGCGTCGGGTGAACTGGGTGGGCATGGCCGTTCCTTGTCGCTGAAGGTGATGAGGGTGGCGTGGGGGGAGGTCTGGGGGGTGCGGAGGGTCAGAGGACCTTGCTGAGGAAGTCCCTGGTCCGCTCGTGCCGCGGTTTGTCGAGGACCTCGGAGGGCGGGCCCTGCTCGACGATCTTGCCGCCGTCGATGAAGACGACCCGGTCGGCTATCTCACGGGCGAAGCCGATCTCGTGGGTGACGATGACGAGGGTGGTGCCGCTGGTCGCCAGGTCCTTGATGACGGCGAGGACTTCGCCGACCAGTTCAGGGTCCAGGGCGGAGGTGGGCTCGTCGAAGAGGATGACTCCGGGGCGCAGGGCGAGGGCTCGGGCGATGGCGACGCGCTGCTGCTGGCCGCCGGAGAGCTGGCGCGGGTAGGCGGCGGTCTTGTCGGCGAGGCCGACCCGGACGAGCAACTCTCGGGCCAGTTCCCGAGCTTCGGGCTTGGTGAGCTTCCCGGTCGCGACCGGGGCCGCGGCCACGTTGTCCAGCACGGTCAGGTGCGGGAAGAGGTTGAAGTTCTGGAAGACGAAGCCGATCCGGCCGCGCTGGGTGAGGATGGCTCGCTCGCTCAGCTCCTTCAACCGCTCGCCCTGGCGCTTCACGCCGATCAGCTCGCCGTTGATACTGACGTAGCCGATCTCGGGCTTCTCCAGGTGGTTGATGACCCGCAGCAGGGTGGACTTGCCGGAGCCGGAGGGGCCCAGGATGACGGTGACCTCGCCGGGGCGGACGGTCAGGTCGACGCCGTCCAGCACCCGGTGGGTGCCGTACCACTTGTGCACGTCGTGCACCTCGACGGTGGCGGCCTCGACGTCCGCCAGGGCTTCGAGCGTGTCGGCGGTCATACGGCGGCCTCCCGGCGGATACGGGCCCGCAGGTCGGTCAGACCGGTGCGGAGCTTCTGCAGCGGCGTCGGCGGCAGGCTGCGGGTGGCACCGCGGGCGTAGTACCGCTCGACGTAGAACTGGACGACGGAGACGACGCTGGTCAGGATCAGGTACCAGACGGTGACGACCAGCAGCAGCGGCACGATGTCGCCTGGGTAGGTGGAGCCCATGGTCTGCGCGGAGCCGAACAGGTCGAGCAGGGAGACGTAGAAGACCAGCGAGGTGCCCTTGATCAGGCCGATGAGCTGGTTGACGTAGTTCGGGATGATCGAGCGCAGCGCCTGCGGGAAGACGATCCTGCGGAACTGGTAGCCCTTGGGCAGGCCGAGCGCCGCGGCCGCCTCGTGCTGCCCCTGGTCGACGGAGAGGATCCCGCCGCGGACCACCTCGGCAGCGTAGGCGGCCTCGTTGAGGCTGAGGCCGATGACGGCGACGACCATGTCGGTGGCGAGTCTCGACTCGTCGAAGGAGAAGAAGGCCGGGCCGAAGGGGATGCCGACGCTCAACGTCATGTACAGGGCGCTGAAGTTGTAGAGGAAGATCAGCACCACGATGAGCGGGATGGAACGCAGCGCCCATACGTAGGTCCAGCTGACCGCGCGCAACACCGGGCTCTTCGACAGCCGGGCCAGGGCGAGCAGAATGCCGCCGATCAGGCCCAGCACCGCGCTGTAGGCGGTGACTTGGAGGGTGATCAGCAGGCCGTCGAGGATGGTGGGGCGCAGGAACCAGTAGCTCCAGCGGTCCCACTGGTAGAAGGGGTTGGTGACCAGTCCGTGCACGAACTGGGCGACGAGGACCAGCACGACCGCGGTGACGATCCAGCGACCTGGCCGCCGCAGCGGAAGAACACGCTGGGCGGTGAGGGCTTTTGCCGGTTCGTCGGTGGTCGGCGCCTCGGCGAGGGTGACGGTGGCACCAGGGGGTTCACTCATGGTGGGCTCCGGCTGGGTGGGAACACCCCGGAAGCACGGCGGCATGCGGCGGCGCACACGACGGCGAGGTACCGGGGGCGGAGGAGGGCAACGGCACACCGCGGGCGCGGTGCTCGTCAGGAAGTGCGGGGGCTGCGGGGAGGGGTCAGCCCCGACAGCGGGCGCGGCCCGGTGCGGTACACAGTGCGCTGTTCACGCGGAGCAGATCGACGGCACGGTCGGCGACGAGCAGGTTCACGTACGGCCGTACGCAGCCCTGCGGGCGGCGCGTCGCCGTCCTGGGAGCTGCGTACATGGCGTCACCGTCACTGTTCCGGCCCTGTGGGCCTCGCGCTTACCGAAACGTCATCCGGTCCGGTCGTCACCTGGGGCACCCCACCGCGGCGCGAGGGTTGCCGGTCAGCAAGCCAGGGCTTGTCGCTGACGCTCATGACCGTTCTGAGCCGTAATTAAGACAACGGCCCGAACATATGTCAACGGCGGTCCACCAGATGGAACGGCCAGGGGGCGGCGTAGGCCGTCCAGTCCAGGATACGGATGGCCGCTCCGGCGTCCTCCAGGTCCTGACAGCAGGCGCGGTGGCGGCGTTCGATGCCGTCGAGGTCGAGGTGGCCGCCGAGGGCCGGGTGAACGGCCAGGCGGCGGCCGTGGACCCACAGCGCGGGATGGTCGGCGACGCGCTGGACGGCGGCGGCCTCCAGGTGGTCGCGGTGGACGGTGTCGAGCTGGACCAGGTCGACCCACAACTCGACATCGACGGCGGAGCGCAGGGCACAGGTTTCCCATTGCAACCGTCGGGAGGCGACGGTCTCCTGCGATGGAACTCGTACCGATGCCCTCGGCCGGGTCGGGGCGCCCGAGGGCATCCCGTGGTGCGCGGTGTATCCGGCGTCGGACGAGTCGGCGTGGGTGACGTGCCGACGAGCAGCGTGCTCACTGCTGAAGGCTCACACAAAAGGGCCCCGCAGGCTCTCGCCCGCGAGGACCCTTCGCGCCGCCGAAACCATAAGATTTACACCTGCGACCTTTGCCATTTTTGCGGAGCTTCTGAGTGGCGTGCGACAAGTCAACCTTCGAGGTCGGTGTCCAGCGTCCTCGGCCGAGTAAGGAGTCCGGGTGTTGAACCTGCGCCGGCTCAGGCCGGTCAGTCCGGATACTCCGGTCCGACCGCGGTGCGGGCACCGAGCGTCCTTCCCCTGCCCCAGCCGAGTTCACGCCGGATCCGCCGAGCAGACCGGATTCCTCGAGCTGTGTCACATCAAGGAAGCGCGAGCCCGGAGCGACCGCGGTCACCAGCGGGGCGACGAGGAGCGCGTCGGTCGGGCAGTACGCCTCGCACTGGAAGCAGGTCTGGCAGCTGTCCTGTCGCGCGATCACCGGAGCGCCGTCGGCGCCGCGGTCGAAGACGCGCGTCGGGCACACCTCGATGCACCGGTCGCAGGCGATGCAGCGGTCCGGCTCGACGATCTCGATCATGCGGCTCGGCCTCCGACCGTGACCAGCGCCCGCGACGCCGGCTCGGGACTGCTCCAGACCTGGTCGAGCCCACCGGTGAGCAGCCGGTAGTGCTGGACCGGGTCCTGCGTCGGCCGGTCGGCCCGCTTGTGCATACCGCGCGATTCGGTGCGCTGCAGTGCCGCGTGGTACATCCAACGTCCGTGGGCCACCATCGCGGCCGCTTCCCTGACCCGGAAGAGCTCCTCGCCACTCGCCCCCAGCCCTTCGCGGGTCGCGGACCACGTCCCATTCGAACCACGCGATGATCGTGTCCGCGACCTGCTCAGGCGTGCCGACGAACTCGAAGTGGCCGCGTCCGCCGCCGAGCCGGGAGATGATCTGCCGGACCGTCAGCTTTTCGCGCACCGCGAGCTCGATGATCAGGTCGGACCGGCTCTGCGAGCCTTCCAGTTTCGGCCTGGCGAGGATGAACTCAGGCAGGGGCTCGTCGAGTTCGAAGACCGACGGCTCGGTCTCGAACACGGCGGCCAGCTGGCGCAGCCCATACTCCGGGACGCGCAGCTCGTCGAACTGCTGCGCAAGCGCCCGAGCCTTCTCCTCGGTCGACCCGATGTACGGGACGATGCCCGGCAGGACGACGACTCCGTCCGGATCGCGCCCGGCGGCCCTGGTCCGTGCCTTGATGTCGGCGTAGAAGGCCGCCGCGCGTTCGTACGTCGTGTGGGCGGTGAAGATCGCCTCGGCGTGGCGGGCCGCGAAGTCCTTTCCGTCTTCGGAGGAGCCGGCCTGGACGAGCAGCGGGTAACCCTGCGGCGGACGCTCGACGTTGAGCGGGCCGGCCACCTTGAAGTACGGGCCCTGATGGCCGAGCCGGTGCAGCCGCTCGGGGACGGCGTAGCGTCCGGTGGACTTGTCCGCGACGACCGCCTCGGACTCCCAGCTGTCCCACAGCGCTTTGGCGACCTTCAGGAACTAGTCGGCGCGGGCGTAGCGTTCGGCGTGACTGGGGCGGTCGTCGAGATCGAAGTCGGCCGCCTCGTCCGCCCCTGCCGAGGTGACGATGTTCCAGCCGGCGCGGCCGCCGCTGACGTGGTTGACGGACGCGAGCCGGCGGGCGAGGTTGTACGGCTCGTTGTACGTCGACGACACGGTCGCGATGAGCCCGATCCTGCTGTCGCCTGAGACAGCGCGGTCAGCGGCGTCAGCGGTTCGAGCCGGCCCGGGGGCCGGAACTCGCCGGTGCCGATGAGGGCCGGGCCGTCGGCGAGGAACAGCGAGTCGAACTTGGCGCTCTCGGCCAGCTGCGCCAGCTCGATCCAGTGCCGCAGGTCGAAGTCCGCCCGGGGGTTGCTGTGCGGGAGCCGCCACGCCGCCTCGTGATGGCCCGCTTCCATCAGGAAGGCGTTGAGGTGAAGCCTCCGCCGTCGTCCCCCGCTCATGAGGTGACCTTCAGCTTGGAGCTGTCGTAACCGTCCGGGAGGAGGTTGTCGGTGATCGACTTGACGTCGACCTTCTCGGTGATCTGGCCCGCCTCCAGGAAGGCGTCGGCGAGCTTCTGCTCCAGCTCGATGTCCGACTGCTCCACCGGGGTCACCCGGTTCGAGTAGGCGGCCAGGGATGCCTTGGCGTCGGCCAGCGGGATGCCCTGCTCCTTCGAGAGCGCCTGCGCGTATGTGTCGGGGTTCTTGACGGCCCAGGCAAACTCCCGCGAGAGCCTCCTCAGGACGTCCGTGAGAGCAGCACGCTTGGTCTTGTCCTTGAGCGAGGTGTCACTTGCGACGTAGTAGCTGCTCGTCTGGTCGATGGGCGGGAGCCCCTTCACCAGGATCCGCGCGCCGTTCCTGACCGCGATCGCGGACTGCGGGTTCCAGATCGACCAGGCGTCCACCTTGCCGGTGCTGAACGCCGTGGCGCCCGCCGCCGGGTCGAGGAAGGTCAGCTTCACGTCCTTGAGGGTGAGGCCGACGCTCTTCAGCGCGTTCAGGGCCAGGCCGTGGGCCGAACTGCCCTGGGGAACAGCGATCTTCTTGCCCTTGAGGTCGGCGGCCGTCTTCAGCTTCGAGCCCTTAGGCACGATGATGTTCTCCACCGCCTGGTCGGGTGTGAGGGAGCGGTTGACGGCGACGATCTTGAATCCGTATTCCTTCGCGGCACCGGTGATCGGCGGTACGTCGCCCACGCTGCCGAGGTCGATGTCGCCCGAGGCGGCGGCCTGCACGAGGGGCGGGCCGTAGGTGAAGCGGGCGAACTTCACCTTGTAGGGCGCGTTGTCGAACACGCCGGTGATCTTTGCCAGCTCCTGGCTGCCGTCACCGCCGTTGTCGCCGATGGTGAAGGTGTACTTGCTCCACTCGGGGTGCTTGGCGTCGCTCGCGTCGGCGGCGTTGCTCAGCGGCGCGGCCGTGTCCGACGAGGACGATCCGCAGGCGACGAGGGTGCTCGCCAGGGCGAGCGAGCCGACGGCGCCGATGAGTCTGCTGGTTCTCTTACGCATGGGATGTGGTGTGCTTTCTGTGCTGAGTGAGGGTTATGGGGGAAGGTCAGTGCTGGCCGGCGAGTCCGAGGTCGTCCAGCAGTCGGGCGCGCAGTTCCTCGCGTGCGACGCTCGCTTCGCGGTCCGCGGCGGAGAGGTGCACCTCGTGCGAGGTGCCGATGCGGCCGTTGCTCATGACGACGATGCGGTCCGCCAGGGCGATCGCCTCGTCGACGTCGTGGGTGACGAGCAGCATGGCCGCGTGGTGCTTGGTCCGCAGGGCCCGTACAAGGTCGTGCATGCGCAGCCGTGTGATGGCGTCGAGGGCCGCGAACGGCTCGTCAAGCAGCACGAGTTCGGGCTCCGAGACCAGTGCCCGCGCGAGCGACACCCGCTGGGCCTCGCCGCCGGAGAGCTCCTTGGGCCACGCTTTCTCACGGCCCGAGAGTCCGACCTCGGCGAGCACGTCGAGGGCCCGCTGTTCCGCGTCGGGTCCGTGCAGACCGAGCGTGACGTTGCGCAGGACCCGCTGCCACGGCAGCAGCCGGTCGGCCTGGAAGACGATCGCACGCCGCGCCGGGACCTCGACCCGCCCGCCGTCGGGCCGGTCGAGGCCGGCGAGTAGACGCAGAAGGGTGCTCTTGCCGCAGCCCGAGGGGCCCAGCAGGATCACCAACTCCTCGTCGGCGATGGTGAGGTCGAGGTGGTCGAGCACCACCCGGTCACCGAACCGACGGACCACCTGCTCGATGAAGACCCCTGTCCACCGACCGGGCTCGGTCGCGATCGTGCTGCTCATGACGCCTCATAACTGGGTCGCCACCGCAGCAGCACCCGCTCGAGAACCCGGACGAACTGGTCGGCGAGCAGACCGAGGAACGAGTAGATCACCAGCCCCACGAAGACCTGGTTGGTCTGCAGATAGGTCTGCCCCTGAGTGATGAGGAAGCCAAGTCCCTTGTCGGCGTTGACGGTTTCGGCGGCGACGAGGCCCAGGACGCTGTACGCGAGAGAGAACCGCAGGCCGACCAGGAACCCCGGCAGGGCTCCCGGCACCAGCACGCGCGTCACCAGGCGCCAGGTGCCCGCGCCCGTCGTCCGCGCCATCTCGATCAGACGCTGGTCGACGCCACGGATCGCGGCGAACAGGTTGAGATACATCGGGACACCGGCTCCGAAGGAGATCAGCAGTACCTTCGTGAGCTCGTCGATGCCGAACCACACGATCATCAGCGGCAGCACCGCGAGGAGCGGGATGGTGTTGAGCACCTGCACGAGGCCGTTGAACAGGTACTCACCGCTGCGCAGCAGCCCACCGAGCACTCCGGTGACGAGGCCGACCGTCAGCCCGATCGCAAGACCGATGCCGGCCCGCTGCAGCGAGATGGCCAGGTCCGGCCCAAGGACGCCTTGCTGCCACAGGTCGGCGGCGGACTTCACGATCGAGGTCGGCGCCGGAGCGTAGGTCTTCGACACCACTCCGGCCCGGGCGAGTACCTCCCAGGCCAGGAGGATCACGACCGGAGTCGTATAGACCCCGAGGGGCCAGCGAAGGCGCTCGCGTAGTGTGCTGAGCGGCGTCCGGCGGTGGGCGTCGCGCGGCAGGAACACCTCGCGTTCCCGCGCGCTCGCCGTCTCGGCGTCGGAGCTTTTGGTGACGCCAGGCGCCTTGAGGCTGAACTCCGTCATGCGGCCACCGCCAGTACGCTGCTGTAGTGCGAGGCATCGCCGACGAGCTGCTCGCTGCGGCGGCCGTCGACACCGGCCGGCACCTCGCCGGCGACCGTCACCCGGTTGAGGCGGCGCGGGTGGTCGTCGTAGTTGTCCACCCCGTAGTGCTGGGTGATCCGGTTGTCGAAGATCAGCAGCTGGTTCGGTGACCAGGTCCAGCGCAGGATGTTCTCCGGACGCGTCACGTACGACTGGAGGAGGCGCAGCAGATCGGCCGACTCGCCGCTCGACAGGCCGACGATCCGCTTGGCGAACCCGCCGATGAACAGCCCGCGTTCGCCCGTCAGCGGATGCACCCGCACGACGGGGTGCTCCGCCTCGTACGGCGTCGACACGAAGATGCGGTCGTACTCCTGCCGTTGTGCCGACGTGGCCGAAGGTCGGGCGTAGTCGTACTGGTTGGTGTGCACGACGCGCAGCGTGTCCGCGAGGGCGCGCAGCGGTTCGGGCAGGTCGCGGTAGGCCGCGGCGGCGTTGGCGATAAGCGTCTCGCCGCCGTACGGCGTGGTCACGATCGACCGGAGCGTGGTGAGCTGAGGCGGGTTGGCCACGAAGGTGACGTCCGTGTGCCACTCGTTGGCCTTGGACGTCTCGCTGTCGACGGCGAGCACGTTCGTCGTGCCGTCGGCGGCCGGCACGTTGGGGTGGGCGGTGGTGAGTTCGCCGAACCACCGGGCCACGCGCTCCTGGCCGGCGTTGTCGAGGTTGACGTCATCGAAGACGATCGCCTTGTGCTCGTTGAGGGAGTCACGGAGCGCCGTGACCGTCGAGAGATCGGGGGTCGCCGTGAGGTCGACGCCCTCAACGACCGCGCCGATGCGGCCGGTGAGCTTACGGATGGACACAGGCATGAGGGAGTCCTTCTCGGGAGGAAGTGGGCGCACAGCCGAGAGCTGGGTGCTCCGTGCGGAGAGCGGAGAGCGGAGAGCGGAGAGCGTGAGTGAACGGCCGACTCGCGAGCCGATCGACGGGAGATCGGGCAGTCGGTGCGATGGCGACGCAGGGCAGACCGAACCTCAGCCTGTGCGGAGCGCGCGGAAGAGGTGAGGCCGGAGGAGCAGTCACTCAGGAGGCGGACACCGCGATCCCTCAGGACGGCGCTGCATTACGGGCGGTTTCGGACCGCCTCCGCACGACGCGCACCGTCGGTGCGCACCGGTTGCCGCCGGGGACCACTTACCGGGTCAGCGACAACAAAACGCGCTGGAGACGTGCGCCAGATCGATGGGGCGCCGCCGAGTGAGTTCCACGCGCGGGTTCATGGCACGGGAGTTCAGCAGAGGTCCACCACGTTGGTCAATAACTTTCCGGACAGGTCTTGCACAGCGGACACGGGACCGGCGTGAACGCTGCGGGCAGCCGTACTTGCCTTTGACGCGCGCGTCAGGGGCTAACGTCTGCGCGCCCGCACCGGCCGTTCGTCCCGCTCGGCCCGCTTCGCTTCTCCCGAACAGGAGCCCCCCATGGCCACTACCCTGCCGTCCGCCACCCGCGAGATCCGGCTTGTCACTGCCCCTGAGGGGCTGCCCGGCCCCGAGCATTTCGCCGTCGTCTCGCAGCCACTGCCCACGCCCGGCCCCGGTCAAGTCCTCGTCCACAACCGGTACTTCCTTGTGTTCCCCGGGCTGCGCACCCTGATCGGAGGCGCACTCGAGGGAGTACCGCTGCCGCCGGTCAACGCCGGTGACGTGCTTTTCGGCCCCGCTGTCGGCGAGGTCGTCGGCGCGGGCCGGGGCAGTCCGCTGCAGCCGGGAGACACCGTCACGCACCTGCTCGGGTGGCGCGAGCACGCGCTGGTGGCCGCAGGCGACTGCACCCCGGTCGGCGATGTGCTGCCGGACCCGGTCGCCCACCTGTCGTCGGGGTCGGCCGCCTACGGTGCGCTCACCCGGCTCGCCGACGTCCGTCCCGGCGACACGGTCCTGGTCACGGGGGCGGCGGGCGCGGTGGGGACCCTGGCCGGTCCGGTCGCCAGGCTGCTGGGCGCCGGGAAGGTCATCGGCAGTACCCGCTCCCCGGCCAAGGCCGAGCGGCTACGCACCGAACTGGGCTACGACTCGGTGGTGGTGTCCGGTGACCAATCCCCCACGCTCGTCCGGCAGTTGGGCACTGCGGCACCCCAAGGCATCGACGTCCTGGTGGACACCGTGGGCGGCGAGCAGCTGACAGCAGCGCTCACAGCGGCGCGCCGCGGCGCCCGCTTCGCGCTCGTCGGCGCGCTGTCCGGCCAACTGTCACCGCACCGGGACGGTGACAGCGCTCCGGCGGAGATCGACACCTTCCGCGTCATCAACCAGGGGATCACGCTGCGCGGTTACAGCGGCATCGACCATCCCGAGGTGGCGGAGGAGTGGGCCAAGCGGTTCGGTGGCTGGTTGCGCTCCGGTGAGATCTCCTTTCCGCATGTACGGATCCCGGGCATCGAACGGGCCCCTCAGGCGTTGCAGGAACTGTTCGAAGGGCGGCACTTCGGCACCGTCGTCGTGGAGCTGCCGGCCCAGTGACACGGACCGAGGCGAGGTCGGGATGCGAATCGGAGACGCGGCGGCAGCGGCCGGGACCACCCCACGGGCCCTGCGGTTCTACGAGGAGCGCGGCCTGCTGCCCCCACCGCAGCGTACGGCCACCGGCCAACGCCGGTACGGGCCGGACGAGGTGGCCCACGTCCGCACCATCCGCGAACTGCTCGGCCTCGGCCTCACCGTCGAGGACCTGCGCGGCATCGCCGACCGGATCCCCCTCCTGGCCGGGGACCCACAACCGCGCTGCACGAACACCGACTCGGCCTCCCCCGGCTCCCACGTGATCGCACACCGGCTCGCGGCCATCGACGCCGAAATCGACCGTCTGACCCGCCTGCGCACCCTCTTGGCGCAGCGGACGGGCCGGACCTGATCCTCCGCACGAGGCAGGCGTAGGCAGCAAGGGCGGCGGCTCACGCTCCGCGTACCTCGCCGCCGCTGCCGTCGAGCGTGAACCTGGCAGTGGAAGGACGAGGAGTCCTTCGCGGACAAGACCGGGCATCCTTCCTACTGGACGTCGCGCGAGGCCGAGGACATCCGAGAGGAGGGGCGTCGGGTGGCCCGGCTGGCGGAAACCGGTGTCTTCCCGTTCGACGGAACCTGGTGCAACTTCACCCCACCACCCTCCTGGCCACTTCCGGCACTGCCTCCCCGGCCCGTCACCCCCCTGTGTGCCCGGCCTCCCCGGGGTGGTGGGGCCGAACACCAGTCGCCGCTCTGCCCGGTTTCCAGGGGATAGCCGGTCGCCGGCCGCTGTTCCGGCGGCACGTCTCTCACATGCACGCCCGTCGGCAGTGCGGCCCGCCACACCGGCGTGAGGCGAGTTGAGGTTCTCGATCTCCAGCCGCTGTTCCTCCGGCAGCGCGAAGAAGTGGCGTGCCGCGCTCAGCACCTCCTCCCGCAGTGCTGCGGGGACGCCGTGCCCGGTGACGTAGAAGAAGCCCACCTCATGTGCGGCGGAGCGGAGTTCGGCGAGGAAGGCGTCGCGGTCGGCGTCCGGGGCGTGGAAGCGAGAGATGTCGATGACAGGCAGCGCTGTGGACTGCGCCATGGGGGTTTCCTTCACGGCAGGGCGGACGCGTGCACCTCACAACTGCGCCCGGAGAGCGGCCGTCTGAGGGCAAGAGGAAACTGCAGGCAGAGAGAAGAAGAGCTTGATCGCGAGCCGTCGAACGGCGATCAGCAACAGACCTGGTCGAACTGATCGGCGCGGCGGCTCACCCAGAACGGGTCGAGCAGCACCGTGTGCGCCGGGCCAGTGGTCTTCATGGCCGGATCAAAGCACAACGGGAAAGATGCGTCCACCACGCGTCCCAGCGGATGAGATGCCCCTCCGCCATGGTGGACCTTGACACTCACAGGGGCGGGCGACGTACGTTGAACGGGAAAGTTCCTGACAGGTGGAGGCTTTGATGCACGTACTGGGCGCGGCACCGCGCGGTGCGTGCACCGGTGCGCGGCTCGTCACCCGGCGGCATGTCGACTACTGCCGTACCTCCTCCGCCGTCTGTCCTTCCGTACACGCCTGACCCCTGCCGGCCGTCCCGCCGGCTGTCTCGTCGTGGCCCTGTGGCCGCGAGTTTCTCGTGTTTCCCGGAAGGAACTCCCATTGTCCGGCCCTGCCCTGCACCTCGCCGTCGAGATCGACGGCGACGGCGCCCACCCCGCGGCCTGGCGCCGCGCCGCCCACTCCCCCGATCATCTGCTCACACCGCGCCGCGTGGCCCAGGTCGCCGCCATCGCCGAGAACGCCGGGTTCACGCTGATCACCCTGGACGACGGCGTGCTGCCGCCCGGCGCCTCACCGGATGCGGTGGGCCGTATCGGCGCGGTGGAGCGGGCAGCCTTCATCGCGGCGTCCACGAGCACCATCGGGATCGCGCCCGTCGTCCCGGTCACGTATGCCGAACCCTTCCATGTCTCCGGCCAGCTGGCGTCCCTGGACCACATCTCCGCCGGTCGCGCCGGGTGGGTGGTGACGGAGGAGGAGCGTCCCGAGGCGGCGCGTGCCTGGGGGCGGCAGCTGATCGCCGACGCCGCCGCACGGGCCCGGGAGTCCCGTGACGGCGTGGAGGTGGCCCGCGCCCTGTGGGACTCGTGGGAGGACGACGCGGTCATCCGGTCCGTGGCCACCAGCCGCTACCTCGACCGCGAGCGGCTGCACTACATCGACTTCACGGGCGAGGCGTATGCCGTCAAGGGCCCGGCGATCGTGCCGCGCCCGCCCCAGGGGCAGCTTGTCGTCCTGGGCAGGCCGGACCGGGTTCCCGCCGCACATCTCGACGTCGCTCTCGTCGAAGGGCGCGAACTCGCGGAAGTCGCCACGGCCGCTGCTGCCGCCGGTACGCCCCGCGTCTTCGCCGAGGTCGACGTGGCGCTGGACACCCCGCAGGCCACGGCCGCCGAGCGCGTCGCCGACCTGGAACGGCACGCGTCGTGGAGGGGCCGGAGGTGGCTGCGTCACGTCGGCTCGGCGGACCAATTGGTCTCACTGCTGGCTGAGTTGAGCCGTCACGTCGACGGCGTACGGCTGCACCCGCTGGTGCTGGACGAGGACCTGCCCGTCCTCTCCCGCCTCGTCCTGCCGGCCCTGTCCGAGCGACGCCTCGTCGCCCGCCCGCTGCCCGGCACGTCCCTGCGCTCGACCCTGGGTCTGGAGCGCCCCGCCAATCGCTTCGCAGCCGCGGCCGTGGCCGCCCAGGAGGATGCCCGATGACCCGCACCGACCCCCTCGACGTCCCCCGGCCACACGCCCAGCTGCACTTCGGAGTGTTCTTCCAGGGCGTCAACCACTGGACCATCTGGTCCGCCCCCGACAGCGGCTCCCAGATCGACCCCGCCTCCTTCCGCCGGGTCGCCCAGACCGCCGAACGGGGCCTGTTCGACGCGTTCTTCCTCGGCGAGGGGCTGCGGCTGCGCGAGGTCGACGGCAGAATCCATGACCTCGACGTGGCCGGACGGCCGGACGCCATCACCCAGCTCGCGGCGCTGGCCGCGGTCACCCGCCGGATCGGCCTGGTCTCCACCTCCAACTCCACCTTCAACGAACCCGCCGATCTGGCCCGCCGCCTCTCCGGACTCGACCTGCTCTCCGAGGGCCGCGCCGGCTGGAACGTGGTGACCACCGACAACGCCTGGACCGGCGCGAACTTCCGCCGCGGCGGCTACCTCGACCACGCCGACCGCTATCGGCGCGCCGAGGAGTTCCTCACCGTGGCCCGCGCGTTGTGGGACGGCTGGGGGGACGGAGCAATCGCCGACTCCGCGGGTGCACGGGAATGGTCGGTGCCCGGTGCCGTACGCCGAGTACGGCACCGCGGACCGCAGTTCGACGTCGACCTCGCCCCGACCCTGCCGCGCAGCGCCCAGGGCCACCCGGTGATCTTCCAGGCCGGTGACTCCGGCGAGGGACGCGACTTCGCCGCCCGCAACGCCGACGTCATCTTCTCCGCGCACGGCAATGACTTCGACGACGCACTCGCCTTCGCCGAGGACATCCGCACCCGCCTGCGCGGCGTCGGCCGACCCGACGACGACCTGCGGATCCTGCCCGGCACCGAGATCATCATCGGCGCCACCGAGGAGGAGGCCCAGGAGAAGAAGCGCTGGATCCGGCTCCAGCAGGTCACACCCGCCACGGCGCTGGGGATCGCCGGACTGCTGTGGGGCATCGACCTGTCCGACCGCGACGCCGACGGCCCGCTGCCCAAGGAAGATCCGGTCGTCACCGAGAACGACGGCTCCTTCGGCGCCCGACGCATCACCGACCCGCGCACGGTGATGGCCGAATGGCGGGCGAAGGCGGAGGCGCACGGCTGGTCGCTGCGCGAGACCGTCATCGCGCTCGGCCCGCAGCGCGGGCACGTCGGCACCCCGTCCGGCCTGGCCGACAAGTTCGCCCACTTCGTGCGGCACGGCGCGATCGACGGCTTCAACATCACGCCCTACCTCATCCCCGACGGCCTCGACGACATCGTCGACCTGCTCGTCCCGGAACTGCAGGAACGCGGGATCTACCGCACCGAGTACACCGGCACCACCCTGCGCGAGCACCTCGGCCTGCGCGCACCCCTCATCCACAGGTCCGCACCGGACCGACGACAGGCGGGCTGAGCCCCCGAGCCGGCCCTTGTACACATGACTGACAAGAAGCTGTCACACGCCGACCGGAATGCGGGTTCGGCCGACGCCCGTTCTGACTGACATGACTGTTGGAGTAGCGCTCAACGCGTCCGACGCGCCGAACCAGGTCGACGCCACCGTCCAACTGGCCAAGGAAGCCGCGGAGTTCGGTGTCACGTCGGCCTGGTTCGGGCAGACCTTCGGCGCGGACTCACCCCAGCTCGCGGGGATCGTCGGGCGCGAGGTGCCCGGACTGCAGGTCGGCACCTCCGCTATCCCCGTCTTCGGCCGGCACCCGCTGCTCGTCTCCAGCCAGGCCCAGACCGCCCAGGCCGCGACCCACGGCCGCTACCACCTCGGTCTGGCTCTGGGCACGAAACTGCTGACGGAGACGGGCTTCGGCCTGCCTTTCGAACGGCCCATCGCCCGGCTGCGCGAATTCCTCACCGCCCTGCGGCAGTTGACCAAGACCGGTACGGCCGACTTTCACGGCGAGCTGCTCACCGCCACCACACCGATCCCGGCGCGGGTACCAGGTGCCGAGAACGGCGTCCCCCTACTCGTCGCCGCGATGGGGCCGCAGGCTCTGCGGGCCAGCGGCGAGCTTGCCGACGGCATCCTGCCCTATCTGGCAGGACCGCGCGCCCTGGCCGACCACATCGTGCCCGCCCTGAACGCCGCGGCCGAGGCCGCAGGCCGCCCCGCGCCCAGGATCGTGGCCCTGGTGCCCGGCGTGGTCACGGACGATGTCGATGCGGTGCGGGCCAAGGCCGCCGAGAACCTCGCCTTCTACGAACAGATCCCGTCCTACGCGCGAGTCATCGAACTCTCCGGCGGCCGGCGGGCCGCCGACCTGGCCGTGATCGGCGACGAGAAGACGGTCGAGGCCGAGGTACGCCGTTACCGCGACGCCGGCGCCACCGAGGTCGTGTTCTCGGGCACCGAGATCGCGGGAGAAGGCGATCGCCGACGCACCTGGCGACTCCTCGGCGAACTGGCCGGCTGAGTACACCCGTCCGCTCGACAACCCCCTGTATCCCCTGCCCGAAGGCCCCCCCCCCCGGCACAAAGGAGATTCCCCATGACCACCGAGGCCGCCACCACGGACCTCCACGCCTTCACCGAGACCTGGCTGGAGTGGTACCGAGCCCAGGAGGCCCGGCTCGCCGCCCCGCACGGGTTCCTGGCGATCACCGGCCTGCACTGGCTCGACGACCGACCCCAGCGCTTCCCGGACGCGCCCGGCGCGTGGCGCACCGGCCCCGAAGGCGTCGTCGTAGACCTCGACGACGCCGAGGAATTGGTCGTCGACGGGGCGCCGGTGCGCGGCGAGCACCGCTTCGGCGTGCTTCCCGAGCGCGGCGGCGTCGACGCCCTCTGGGGAGACGCCGTCATCGAGGTCGCCAGGCGCGGCGGCCAGGACATCGTGCGCCCCCGGCACCCGGACGCGCCGCTGCGCACGGCTTTCACCGGAACGCCCGCCTACGCCCCCGACCCGCGCTGGGCCGTGACGGGCCGCTACATCCCCTTCGACACTCCGCGGCCGACCACCGTGGGCGCCGCGGTCGAGGGCCTTGAGCATGTCTACGACGCCCCGGGCAGAGTCGAGTTCGAACTCGACGGGCGCCCGCTGTCGCTGACCGCGTTCCCCGGCCACGGTGCGGGACGGCTGATGGTGCTGTTCACCGACGAGACCTCCGGGGTCACCACCTACGCCGCCAACCGGGCCCTGGCCCTCGATCCGCCCGCCGCCGACGGTACGGTCGCCCTGGACTTCAACCGTGCCACCAACCTGCCGTGCGCCTACACGGACCTGGCCACCTGCCCGCTGCCCCCAGTCGAGAACCGGCTGCCGGTGGCGATCGAAGCCGGTCAGAAGATCCCCCGCGAGCGCGGCGGCTCCTGAGCTGGACGCACTCTCGCCCCGACTCCCCATACAAGGCGTCCTTTTGCGCCATTGACGTACGACAAGACCGCTCCGTACGATCACGAACGGCATTGAGTGTCAGCGTCAAGCCCTGGCTCGCTGACCGGCAACCCTCCCACGCGGTGGGGTGCTCCAGGTGAAAGCCCGGCGGGATCACCGATGATGTCCGCAAGCGCGTGGCCCCGTGACCGGGGCCGGATATGTGGAGGACCGATATGCGGCACGGTGGTGACCTCAGCGCCCGCTTCACCGGCGCCACCGTGTTCTCCCGGCTCTCGCGCCGGCGTCACATCGACCTCAAGCGCTCGACCAGCTGTCTCTGTCAGGCCTGACGGGCCTTCCCGCCGCTGGTCGCAGTACGGCATCTGTCGTCGCACCCGCCTGCGCCTGATCTCCGTCTGTCTTTGATCCCCCCTTTTCGCTCTGCTCCCCGTCTGCACAGCGCTCCCTCGGCACCGGCGTCGCGCCGGCCGGGGCCGCACGCCCACGCACGGCCGTGCCCTGCACCACACCCGTGCCTGGTGACACGAGTAGGAGAAGCCCTCCGTGACTGCACTTTCCGATGTCAGAACCTCCCGGTGGGCGGCACTGACCGCCCTTGTGACCACCAGTGTTCTGCTGACCGCCTGCGGCTCCGGCGGCGGCGGTTCCGGCAGCGGCGCCGGGCAGCCCAAGTCCGGCGGCACCCTGACCTTCGCGGTGGGTTCGGACGCCGGCTGCGTGGATCCGCAGCAGGTCGCCAGCAACGAGACCATCTACTCGGTGCGCCAGATCGTGGACTCCCTGACGGACCAGGACCCGAAGACCGGCAAGATCGTGCCGTGGCTGGCGAAGAGCTGGAAGGTCAGTTCCGACGCCACGACGTTCACGTTCCATCTGAGGTCGGGTGTCACCTTCAGCGACGGCTCGAAGCTGACCGCGCAGGTCGTCAAGGACAACTTCGACGCGGTGCCTAAGCTCGGCGCCCTGGGGACGCTCGCCGAGGGCTACCTGAGCGGCGTCAAGAGCACCACGGCGGTCGACCCGCTCACCGTCAAGGTGACCTTCAGCCAGCCCAACGCCCAGTTTCTGCAGGCGACTTCGACCCACTCGCTGGGGATCGAGTCGTCGGCGAGCGTGAAGGAGACCCCGCAGCAGAAGTGCAGCGACGGGGTGATCGGATCCGGGCCCTTCGTGCTGAAGCAGTACGTGCAGAACCAGTCGATCACCCTGACCAAGCGCACGGGATACACGTGGGGTTCCTCGCGGTGGAGCAAGAAGGGCGAGGCGTACCTGGACAAGCTGGTGTTCAAGGTTGTCCAGGAGGCGGGCGTACGGGCCGGAAGTCTCCAGTCCGGCCAGGTCGACGCGATCAGCAGCGTCGGCAAGGCCAACGAGGCGGCGCTCAAGGGCGGTCAGGTCACCCTGCAGCGACGGGCCAACCCCGGCGTCGTGTTCGGCCTCGGCCTCAACAACTCACGGCCGGCCCTGAAGGACGCGCGAGTGCGCCAGGCGATCCTGTACGCCGTCGACCGGCAGCAGATCGCGGACACCGTGTTCCCGACCGGCACCCAGCCGGCGACCAGCGTCCTCGCCCACACCACACCCGACCACACCAGCCTCGCCTCCGACCTGGCGTCCGACGCGGCCAAAGCCAAGTCCCTGCTGGACGCGGCCGGCTGGAAGACCGGCAGCGACGGCATCCGCACCAAGGACGGCAAGAAGCTGAGCCTGACCGTCAAGTGGTTCCCCAACGCCTCCACCAACCAGCCCGCGCTGGAGCTGATCCAGCAGCAGCTCAAGGCCGTCGGTGTCGACGTGGCCCTCAAGCAGCTCCAGGTCACGCAGTTCGCCCCAACCCTCCAGTCGGGTGACTTCGACGCGGCGTGGGGGAACGTGACCCGCGCCGACCCGGACATCCTGCGCAGCTCCTTCTCCACCAAGCTGGCCAACTTCTACCACCTGCCTGCGAGTTCCCTCGACACGGCGCTCTCCGAACAGGCCGCGACCGTCGACCCGGCCAAGCGCAGGCAACTGGTCACCCAGGCACAGCAGTCGCTCGTGCAGAACGCCTACTACGTGCCGGTGGTGGAACTCCAGACCCAGCTCGGGGTGTCGAAGAAGGTGCACGACCTGAACTTCGACGCCTCCAGCCGGATCCAGCTGCACGACACCTGGATCGGGTAGCGCATGCGCCGCTATGTGATCAAACGGCTCGGCCAGGCGGCCGGGGTGCTGTGGGCGGCCTACACGGTCTCGTTCCTGGTGCTGGACTACCTGCCGGGCGATCCGGTCACGGCAATGGCCAGTGCCGGAATGGACTCGGGGCAGGTCGACCCGCAGCAGATCGCCGCCCTGCGGCACGAGTACGGCTTCGACAAGCCGGTGCTGGTGCAATACGCCGAGTACCTCGGCCGGGCGGTGCGCGGGGACTTCGGCGACTCGGTGTCCACCGGCCGCCCAGTCACCTCGACACTGGCCGACGCGCTGCCGCAGACCCTCCAGCTGACCGGGGCGGCCCTGCTGCTCGCGGTGGCCCTCGGCGGCGGTCTGGCGGTGCTGGCCACCTATACCTCTCGGCGCTGGCTGCGGCAGCTGCTGCTGTCGCTGCCGCCGCTGGGGGTGTCTGTCCCGACGTTCTGGGTGGGGCTGCTGCTCGTCGAGACGTTCTCCTTCCGGCTGCACTGGTTCCCCGCGTTCGGCAACGACGGATTCAAGGGGCTGGTATTGCCTGCGCTGACTCTGGCGGTGCCGACCGGTGCGCAGATCGCGCAGGTGCTCGCAAAGAGCCTGCTCACCGCACTGGACCAAGCGTATGTGGAGACTGCCCGGGCCAAGGGTGCCGACCGGTGGCGGGTCCATCTGCGGCACGCCCTGCGCAACGCCTCTCTCCCAGCGCTGACGGTCGTCGGCCTGCTGGTGGGGCAACTGATCGCCGGTTCGGTCGTCGTCGAGACGGTGTTCTCCCGCGACGGCCTCGGCCGCGTCACCGCCGCGGCAGTCACCGCCCAGGACATCCCGCTGGTCCAGGGGGTGGTGGTGTTCGGGGCACTGATCTTCGTGACGACGAACCTGGTCATCGACCTGGTCTATCCACTCCTCGACCCCCGGATCGTGGTGACCTCGGACAGAAAGGCGGCCCTCGCATGAGCCAGAGCCTTGTCGACGACCCCGCCGAAGCGGCACTGGGACCGGCCCGCCCCGTCGCGGCGGGGCCGGAACCTGATCCCGGGCGCCGCGTGGACGTAGGGCGGCTGCTGCGGTTCGTGGTGCGCCGCCCGGGGCTGCTGCTGTCGGTGGTCGTCCTCGTGCTGGTGGTGCTGGCCTCGTTCTGGCCCGATCTGTTCACCTCGCAGGACCCGCTGAAGGGCGTGCCGTCGCAGAACTTCCGCGGCCCGAGCGGCAGTCACTGGTTCGGCACCGACGAGTTGGGCCGCGATGTGTTCTCCCGGGTCGTCCACGGAGCCCAACTGTCCCTGAAGGCAACGCTGATCGCGGTACTGGTGGCGTTCGTGGTCGGCGGGCTGCTGGGGGTGGTCGCCGGGTTCGTGGGCCGCTGGGTGGACGACGTGCTGATGCGCTTCGTCGACGTGCTGCTGGCCATCCCGGCGTTGTTCACGTCCCTGGCCCTGGTCACCGCGCTGGGCTACGGCACGGTGAAGGTGGCGGTCGCGGTCGGCATCGCCAGTGTGGCCGCGTTCGCGCGGGTGGCGCGCTCGGAGGTGCTGCGGGTTCGGCAGGCCGTCTTCGTCGAGGCCTCACGCGCCGGCGGGGCACGCTGGTACTCGGTGCTGGGCCGGCATGTGCTGCCCAATGCGGCGGGCCCGGTGATCGTGCTGGCCACCCTCGACTTCGGCTCCGCCATCCTGGCCGTGTCGGCGCTGAGCTTCCTCGGCTACGGGGCGCCCCCGCCGGCCCCGGAGTGGGGGACGTTGATCTCCGACGGTCGCAACTACCTCGCCAACGCCTGGTGGCTGACCGCTCTGCCCGGGCTGGCGATCGCCGCGACCGTACTGGCCACCAACCGCATCGCCCGGGCACTGGACGGCGAATGGTCCCGGCAGCGATGACCGACGAACGTGAGAACGGTGAGGACGTGAGCACACCACTGCTTCAGATACGCGGCCTGTCGGTGTCGTACCGCACCCGGGGCGGCACCGTCGAGGCTGTCCGGGGCCTGGACCTCGACGTGTGGCCGGGACAGGTGACGGCGGTGGTCGGCGAGTCCGGCTCCGGCAAGAGCACGACCGCGCACGCGATCACCCGGCTCCTGTCGGCGAACGGCAGCATCGACGCGGGCACCGTCCGCTTCGGCCGGCACGACCTGACCACCATGTCGGAGGCGGAACTGCGCACCGTACGCGGAGCACGTATCGGACTGGTCCCCCAGGACCCGACCGTCTCCCTCAACCCGGTCAAGCGCATCGGCGACCAGGTCGCCGAGGCGCTGCGCATCCACGGTCTGGCGACCCGCCGCTCGGCTCCCGCCGAGGCGGTCGCCGTGCTGGACCGGGCCGGGCTGCCCGACGCGGACGTCCGGGCCCGGCAGTATCCGCACGAACTCTCCGGCGGAATGCGGCAACGCGCCCTGATCGCCATTGCCATCGCCGCCCGACCCGAGCTGATCATCGCCGATGAGCCCACCAGCGCGCTCGACGTCACCGTCCAACAGGTCATCCTCGACCATCTCCAGCGCCTCACCGAGGAGTCGGGCACCGCGGTCCTGCTCGTCACCCACGATCTCGGGGTCGCCGCCGACCGGGCCCAGCGGCTGGTCGTGATGTCCCAGGGCAAGGTCGTCGAGGCAGGTCCCACCCATGACATCCTCGCCGACCCGCAGGACGACTACACCCGGCACCTGCTGGCCAGCGCCCCGAGCCTGACCACCGCCCGGCCCCGCACCCCGGTCTCCAGCCCCGAAGCGCATACGGCGCCCCTGGTCGAAGTGCGCAACCTGGTCAAGGAGTTCAGGCTGCCCCGCACCGGGGACGGTCCTCGCACCCTGCGCGCCGTCGACGACGTCAGCTTCACCCTCCACCGAGGCCAGACCCTCGCCCTGGTCGGAGAGTCGGGGTCGGGCAAGTCGACCACCGCCCGCCTGGTGCTCCGGCTCGCCGACGCGACCGCCGGACAGATCCTCTTCGACGGCACCGACGTCACCACCGCCAAGGGCGACCAGGCCAGAGCCCTGCGCCGCCGCGCCCAGCTCGTCTATCAGAACCCCTACGCCTCGCTCGACCCGCGCTTCTCCATCGCCGAGGTGATCACCGAACCGCTGCGCGCCTTCAAGGTCGGCGACCGCGCCTCCCGGCTCACCCGGGCTCGTGATCTGCTCGACCGGGTGGCCCTTCCGGCCGCGACGCTGGAGCGCCGCCCGGCGGAACTGTCCGGAGGACAGCGGCAGCGAGTTGCCATCGCCCGTGCCCTCGCCCTCTCCCCCGACCTGGTGGTCTGCGACGAGCCGGTCTCCGCCCTCGACGTATCAGTGCAGGCCCAAGTCCTGCACCTGCTGGCCGAGTTGCGGGCCGACACGGGCGTGGCGTACCTGTTCATCTCGCACGACCTGGCCGTCGTACGGCAGATCGCACACCAGGTCGCCGTCATGCGGGCCGGCCGCGTCGTCGAGACAGGCCCGCCGGAGGAACTGTTCACCAGCCCCCGCCACGAGTACACCCGACAACTGCTCGCGGCCATCCCCGGCGGCCGCGTCCCCACCCCCGGCGCCGAGACCACCACGAGCTGAGGACCACGGTCGCATGAGCACACCCACCATCACCTCACTAGCTCTTCTCACTCCGGGCAACTTCGCCGACGACGACCCGTACACCGGCCTGGAGGAGACACTCCAGCTCTTCGAGTACGGCGAACGGCTCGGCTACGACGGCGCCTGGATCCGCCAGCGCCACCTCGAACACGGCGTCGGCTCAGCTGCCGTATTCCTCGCCGCGGCCGGACAGCGCACCGAGCGGATCGAGCTGGGCACCGCGGTCATCCCGATCGGCTACGAGAGCCCCTTCCGCCTGGCCGAAGACCTGGCGCTTGCCGATGTCCTGTCCCGCGGCCGCCTCCAGGTCGGCTTCAGCACCGGCATGCCGCACGCCGAACTGCTGGGCGACCTGGTGTACGACGGCGACTGGCGAGGCTTCGACCTGTCGTACGGCAGGATCGCCCGCCTCGTCGACAACCTGCGCGGCGACTATCTCGGCGGCCCGGACACGGTGATCCACTCACCGGGCAACATCCAGCGGCCGCGGCTGCAGCCGCACAACCCCGGTCTGGTGGAGCGGATCTGGTACGGCGGAGGCAGCGTGCGCTCGGTCCGCTGGGCCGCCGAGAACGGTCTCAACCTGCTGTCCGGCAACATCGTCTCCGGCGAGAACACCGACGACTTCACCACCGCCCAGCTGAACCTGCTCTCCGAGTACCGGCGCAGCCTGGGCGAGGACCGGCCGGCGGCGCGCGTAGCGCTCGGACGGGTGATCGTGCCGTTCGACAGCGCCGACGCGGCCACCCGGGCCCGCTACCGGGACTACGCGGCCAGTCGGCACGAGCGCACCCTGAAACCGCAGACCCTGGCGGCACTGGGCCCGAAGCGGTTCCTGTTCGCCCCGGACGTGGTCGGCACCGCGGAACAGATCCTGGAACAGCTGGCGGCCGATCCCGTCCTCACGCAGGTGTCCGAGCTGCGCTTGGAGCTGCCCTACGAGTTCCATCGCGAGGAGTACGAACAGATCCTGCACGACGTACGCCACCTGATCGCACCGGAGTTGGGCTGGCGCTCCGCTTCCCCGACGGTTCAGAAGGCGGGCCGGTGAGTCCTGTCCCGGAGCGCCCGGTCCGGCTCGAGGTGCACGCCCGCGAGCCGTTCGCCGCAGGCCACCGCTTCCCCGGCATCGGGGCGTACGAAGTGCTCACCGCCACCGCCCACTACGCCGTGGGCCCGAAGGCAGCCGCCAACCGCGCGATCCCCGATCTCGACCTCGTGCCGCCCGACGTCACCGGCAAGGTGTGCTTCAGCGGGGACGTCGAGATCCTGCGTCCGGTCGACGGCGGCCGCAGGCGGCTGTTCTTCGACTAGGGGCAACCGGGGCAACAAGCGGGCGCTCCAGTACTTCTGCGACGCCCCGCACACCGACCGGCCACGCAGCCTCACCGACGCCGGTAACGGCTATCTGATGCGCCTCGGCTACACCGTCGTCTTCGGTGCCTGGCAGGGCGATCTGCGGCCGGGCGACAGAGGGCTGCTGCTCGACCTGCCCGTGGCGAGACGAGGCGCGGAGCCCCTGCGCGGCCTGACGACAGCCGAGTTCATCGTGGAGGAACCCACCGCCTCGCTACCGCTCTCCCGCTGGTCGAGCACCAGGTCCTACCCGGTCAACGAACGGGGCACGCACACCGCCCGCCTCACCCGGCGGCGCTATCCGCACAGCACGCCGGAAGAACTCCCCACCGCTGGGACCTGCCGTAGGCCTTGGAGGACCGCGCTGGCCGCCGCCCACCGTCTCCTGGTCGGCCACGGATCCGATGGCGGGCTCGCAGAAGGCCATGCCGGGCTGGGTGAAGTCCTTGACGACAAGGATGTTGGCCATCAGGTCGGTGACGCACGCCGGCGTGTGGTAATCGCCGCGCCATTTCTTGTCGCTCTTGTGGCGCAGTGGGCACGTCGATCCCTGTGACCTGCGGTGCGGCCAATGATCAGGGTGACAAACACGGCTGCCCATTCAATCTGCCAACGACTGAACTCGGTGATGCGAGGCGGTCGATCGCTCCCCACAGGGCCTGCGCCCCGGACGGGGCAATTGCCCGTCTGGCCCGGACCGGCGCGCCTCCCACGGGGGTGGCTGGCGCGCCGGCTCGGCGTTCGTCACCAGCGAAGGGAAACGGAAAATGAAACGGTCGCGAAGGCTTATATCGATCCGCCTGGCACTCTGCGGCGTTCTGGCCGTCGCCGCAATGGCCACCACCACAGCAGCCTCCGCCGACGGCTGGGTGCACTGGAAGAGCGAGAAGTACGGCCAGTACCTGTACAGCCGCGCGAACGGGAACGGCGCCCGCTTCGGCCTCACCTCCAACAGCGCCAAGAACATCTACGACGTCCACCTGTCGAACGGGCACTGGCTGGAGGTCCCCTACAACGGGACCCAGTGCATGGAGGTGAACGGCTCCAACGGCAACCTCGACACCTGGAGCTGTGCGTTCAGCAACCAGTCGAACGAACAGTGGGACGAGCACCAGGCGGGCGTCCCGGGAAACAGCTGCTGGAATCTGCAGAACGTCCGCACGGACCAGCTGGTCGACGCTGATGCAGCCACCGGAGACCTGGTGGGAGTAAGCGACTTCGACGACGGATGGGGCTGCGGCTCAGTGTTGAACCACGACGGGATCGCCTGGAAGTAGCTGATCGCGCCGGCGGCGTGTGCCCCGAAGCGTCATCGTCCTGGGGCACACGCCGCCGGCGCTCGAGAAAGGGACATCCATGAAGGGCGCACGCGCCTACGTTGCCGCCGTGGCTGTCAGCGGCGCAGCCATCAGCCTCATCGTCACCCACCATCTCGACTCCTCCAGCCCCGACGCAGATCCTGCAGCTCCCGGCGGACGCCGAAGCCCCGCTGCGACATCGCAGCCCCTCGGCTCCTACGGGCCTTCGGATGCCGACATGACGAAGATCATGAAAGCGCGGAAGATCTTTGAGGTTCGCTGCATGAACAAGCTCGGTTTCTCTGGCAACACCTTCTACGGCCTGACCTACGACTCCTTCGACGAAACCGCCAAGAGCCGGCACCTCCGGCCGCTCACCGTGCGACAGGCACGCCACCACGGCTACCACACCGCCAGCGACACAGCCGCGCCCTTGAGCGAACCGAGTACCACGCCCACCCCTCCAGTACCAGCATCTGCCCTTCACCTGCAGATCGCCGCCATGTTCGGGAAGGTCGCACGCGTCCACAGCCGCGCTGTCCCTTCAGGAGGCTGCAACGCTCAGTCCGAGCGGGACCTGGAGCGCGGCGCACCTACCCAGTTACCCGTCGATCCACGTGTGCTCAGCGACCAAGCGCAAGCCCAAGCCGACCAGGCAGCCTCCGTGACTGCGGCCGTCAGCGACTGGAGCGCCTGCATGGAGCACGCGGGCTACTCCTACAACACGCCTCAGGATGCCGTCTCAGATGCTGCTGGCACCCCGTACATGGACGGGCGCTTCCACACGAACCCGAACGCCAAGGAAATCGCCACAGCCACCGCCGACGCACACTGCCGCGCCACGACAGGGCTGTACGAGAAGTGGAGCGCTGCAGTCACCCACTTCGAGGAAGCCGCCATCGCCCACAACCGCACCCAGCTCCGCCGCGCGCAGGCCATCACCAAGATCTGGATCACCAACGCCCGCGCCGCAGTTCAGGCCCATGACCGGCACTGAGCGTTTCCTCGCGGCCAGCTCACCCGTCACGACGGAGTGGAGCAGGCCGCGCACGCCGTTCGCGCGACGTGGTGATGGTCGTCCCGCGTGTTGAGGCACGGCGGAAGACGGCAGCCGGGCCGATGATGCCGAGACCGAACCGGTCGCGCCTGCTACCGCTCCGCGACCTGGGCCGACGCACTCGCCGCGACCGGCACCAAGCACAAGCGGACCCGTCCCTACACCCCGCGCACCAACGGGAAGGGCGAACGCTACTACGGGACACCCTCCCGGGAGTGAGCCTACGTCCGCGACTACACGTCCGAGTACGAACGCCGCATCGCCCCCGCCCCCACCCGACGGGGTATGACCGTCGGGACCAGGCAGAGGTCATCGAGAGCGGCCGGCTCGGCCAACGCCTGCTCGCCCAGCGCCGGGTCCACAACATCGAGGCACGCAGATGAAGGCCGGCAAGGTAGCTCCCGGGTGTCTTGTCGTAGCGAGTCGCGATGCCCGGCCAGGCTTTCAGCTTGTTGATCAGGCTCTCGACGGTGTTTCGTTCTTTGTAGAGATCGGTGCGTCGTGACGTATGGGGCGGTCGCCGCGGCTGCCCTGGAACAGGCCTTGTCCGCGGCGACAGCGTCGGGCAGGGTCCGGGGCCGACCGGCGGGTGGCGGCCTCGGCGATCAGACCTTCGCGCAGTGCGGTGAAGACGCTGGCGTCCCTCCACACCCGGAAGCGGCCGTAGACAGCCGATCACAGGCCGAACTCGCCGCGCATCTCCCGCCCCTGGCTGCTGGTGCGGAAGCGCCAGATCACCCTCTCGAACTGATCCCGCAGCCGTGCGGGGTACGGTCCGTACTCGCCTGTCGGCAGGAGCGGCTCGACCAACTTCGGCTGGATGTTGACGAGTTGACTGCATGTCACGTTCGTCTTCCTACCGGATCCCCTTTCCCGGGGACCTGGATCGGCAAGATTGATCACGACACCACACAGGCCCTAGTTCTGGTGCGCTTGTGATGCGGGCCGATGGCGCACGCGGCACCTGGGGTGAATTCAGGGTCGGATCAGGGTTGGTCCCGATGCCTGGCTGCACGGGTGCCGAGCAGGATCGATGGCATGGATACAGGCCGTTCAGCACAACGAATCTCACGGAGTCTCATATGAAGCTGCTGGCTCGCCGCGTCGCCGCCCTCGGCCTCGTCGGCTCCGCCGCCATCGGCATAGGTGCCGGCTCGGGCGCGCAGGCGGTCGCCGTGAGTAACGCCGGCACCGGCGCTGCGAAGGTCTTCCCGTCGCTGGATCCGCCCACGCTCCAGGCCGCCATCGAACCGCGGCCGGCCGACGGTTCCTCCGGCGCGATCGCCCGGGTCGGCGAGCCCGGCCAGTTGTGGAAGGGATCGACCCTCGACAGCCAGACCGGACGGAAGATCCCGGCGAACGCGCACTTTCACATCGGCAGCATCTCGAAAGTCTTCGAGACCACCGTGGTCCTGCAACTCGCCGCCGAGCACCGGATCGACCTCGACCGGACCGTTCAGCAGTACATGCCCGGTCTGCTCCCGGACACCTTCCAGCAGATCACCATCCGTGAACTCATCAACTACACCAGTGGGCTTCCGGACGTGGACGAGGGCAAACCCGCGCAGAGCGCCGACGAGACGATCGCCAACCGCTACGAGTACCGCACCTTCGACGACATCATCAGGAACACCCTGCGCCCCGTCGGCCGCCCCTGGCCCGGTCCGCACTTCGTACCCGGCACCGAGCAGGAGTACAACTCGCTCGGTTTCCGGATCGCGGGCAGGCTCATCGAACAGATCACAGGGCACTCGTTCAGAAGGGAGGTCACCGAACGCATCCTGAAGCCGATGCAACTCGAACAGACCTCGGTGCCCGAGGACAACCCCGTAATGCCACGGCCCTATCTCCATGGATACGTGGCCGACAGCCACGGCCAGGCAGTGGACGTCAGCGAGCAGGGCGGTGACCCCTCCAACATGATCTCCACCCCGGCCGACCTGGACCGCTTCATCACCGCCCTGTTCCAAGGCCGCCTGCTGCCGCCCGCGCAGCTCAACGAGATGTTCACCTTGCCGAAGGACAACGAGGGCAAACTCGTCCCGTTCATCGGCACCAGCTGCAACAAGGTGGCCTGCTTCGGTGCCGCCCTGATGTCCACCCCGCTGCCCGGCGGGGGCGTGCTCTGGGGCAAGACCGGCCACGACCTCGGCTACGCCAACGGTATGTTCGCGGCCCGTGACCTGTCCCTGCGCGGCATCTACTCGGTCTCCAACCTGAGCCTCGACTTCGGGGCTCCGACCCCGCTGGCCAACCGCCTGCTGACGGCGGTCGTAGCACCCGCGGCCCGGCAGCGCTGACCCAGGCAGAACCGGGTCCACGAGACGATTCGGGGCCGGCCTTGGCCTCCGGCGTGGTCCGCGAAGCCGGCCCCGATCAGGTCCGGGTCGAAGAAGCACCTCATGTCGTCCCACAGCAGCTCGGTCACCCGGCCATGCTGCCTGGCTCACCGACCCACGGCACCCGCGTTTCCCTTGACTGAAGGCAGCGGGGTACCCCCGGCCGAACGTCATCACAGAGCGCAGGCTCCAGTTCACCGTGTTACTCGGGGTGAGGTTCTGCAGCACTTCGCAGGCGGCATCGGCGCCGCGGGCCAGCACGTGCTCCGAGCCTTACTCGCCTCCGTGCGGTCCGAGGACCGGCTGGCGGCGCAGTTGACGTGGTCGCCTACGGCGAACGCCCCGCCGCCGGCGGCAGGAACTTCACTTTCACGGACCGTGGGTCGGCCATGGCTCGCGAGTGCCAAGGCATCCGGCGTCGCGAACGGCTCTACCGCCCTGGTCGGCCTCGCCAACAGCACGGCGCAGTACTGGTGCACGCCCGACGCGTCGACGGACACCTTCAGCAGCCCGATCCTGAAGCCGGGTACCTGCACCCAGCCCCTCTCCCAGGACGAACTGGCCATCGCCGCACGGACAGTGAGTATGACGGCCGACACCACCGCCACCGGCCAGCACATCACCTCGTCCTGGGACACTGCGTCAGCGCGCTTCCGCATCGGCGAGTGGAAAGGCAAGCCGACGTCGTTCACGTACGGCTCCTTGCGGAACTCCCGCAGCCCTCTGACGCACGGATGCGCAACTGAGGGCCGACCACCTACTCCGCGGGCAGCAGTTCCGCCGGTGACCTCCCCGCCGACGAGTGGAAGGACGTCAACGACCCGACGACGGTGGAATTCACCCTCACCGCCACCCAGATCGCCGCCCGCACCGTCCGCATCGGCATCACTGCCGCGTACGCCGGAGGCCGCCCCCCAGATCACGGTGAACGACTGGACCTCCTCCTCGCACGGCGCCTCCAGCGGGCCGATGTCACGAGTTCCCGAAGCCCGACCATCGGCACCTATCGCAGCAGCAGCAACTTGCTCACTGTTCACTTACGCTGTCGCGGCCAGTGCATCCATCGCCGGCATCGACACGATGACCTCGCTGTCCGAGCCCGGGCATGAGCTACGACTGTGTGGAGATGTACTGATCCCACAGGGGCCGACCGGCGGGCCGTCGGCACAGGCCAACAGCCCGCCAACTCCTCGTAATCTCCTCGTATGCACGAGCAAATCACGCCGTCGTCGGCGTAAGGTCGGCTCGTGCATGCAGTCGGTCAGCCCCCCTCTCTGTCCTCCGCCCCTGTGGGTCGTCGCCTACTCCTGGGCGCGGGCCTTGCGTCGGTCGCGCAATTCGGCGTCGGATGTGGCGACTCACACAAGAAAGCCAAAGCAGCCGGTTCGCCCACGGTGAATGCCACTGACGGGACTGTGGTGATGGTGATCCGGCACGGCGAAAAGCCCACCTCCGGGCAGAGCGGGCTGGACGACTCAGGGCGACCGGACAGCAAGTCGTTGACGGCCCGGGGCTGGCAGCGGGCACACGCGCTCCCGAAGCTGTTCTCGCCGCCCAGAGCGGGACTGGCACGACCGGCAACGGTCTTCGCCGCCGCCGACAAGGGCCCGAACGCGGGCGCCCATCGCATGCGCCAGACCGTGACCCCGCTGGCCAAGGACCTCGGGCTGACCGTCGACACCGACCTCGCCGAAGGGTCCGAGCGCCGGCTCGCACAGGCCGCGCTGACCGCGCCGGGCCCCGTACTGATCTGCTGGGAGCACAGCCGGATCCCCGCCATCGTGGCCGGGCTCGGCGCGGCGAACGCCCGCGGGACGCCGGCCACCTGGCCGGACCGCTTCGACCTCGTGTGGGTTTTCCGGCGCCGGTCCGGATCCTGGTCGTTCACACAGGTCGACCAGCATCTGCTGCCGGGAGACCGGTGACCGGCAGATCCGGGGGCGATCGTCCGCTGTACGTCCGACGTGCCGTCTCGCGCGTCGTGCCGTCGAGTCCGCATCTGCCACACGCTTCGTGCGTGAGCGATGAGTTCGGGCGGCGGATCGGGTCTGCCCTGGCATGACTCGAACCATCGCTGACATCTCGGCCTCTCTCGACAGCTTCGTCACCGGACCCGACCCCGGCCCGGACAACGGTCTGGGAACCGGAGGCGAGGCCCTGCACACGTGGGCGTTTTCCGACGACCCGGACGACCGCCGGGTCCTGCGCGAGGGGACCGCCCGCTCGGGCACCGTCGTCCTCGGCCGACGCCTCTTCGACATTGTCGACGGGCCGAAAGGCTGGGACGACACGTCCGGCTACGGCGCCGGCGAGGCTGGCAGGCCCCCGTTCGTCGTCGTGACGAGTTCGCCGCCAGTGTCGGTGCGGACAACCAACCTCGACTGGACCTTCGTCACCACCGGTCTGCCCGACGCCGTCACCGCCGCGCGCGAGCGAGCCGAGGCGGCGGCGTCGGACAGCGGCAAGGACCTCGACGTCATCCTCATGGGCGGCGGCGTCACGGTCGGCTCGGCGCTCGACGCCGGGCTGGTCGACGCGCTGACGCTGCACCTCGCGCCCATCGTGCTGGGCGCCGGGACACCACTGTTCACCGGCGCAGCGCCGCGCACGCTGGTGCAGCGGAGCGTGATCTCGACATCGACCGCGACACATCTGACCTACGACGTCTCCCGGTGATCCGATGACCACTGTCAACGCCAATGAGATCGCCTTGGGCATCGAGTCGTTCGGTGACGACGACGCGCCACTCGTCCTGCTTGCGGGCGGGGCGACGATGCTCTCCTGGCCGGACGCGCTGTGCGAGCGCCTCGCCGCGGGCGGGCGCCATGTGGTGCGCTACGACCTGCGCGACAGCGGGGAGTCGACGGCGGCGGATCCCGAGGCGCCCGCCTACACCCTGCGCGACCTCGCCGCCGACGCAGCGGCCCTTGCCGACGCGCTCGGCGGAGGGCCTGCGCACCTCGCGGGGATCGGCGTCGGCGGGATGGTCGCCCAGGTGGCCGTGCTCGACCATCCAGGCGCGTTCTCGGCGCTCACCCTGGTCGGCACCCGCGCGGTTGCCCCAGGGCCGCCCGACGATGACCTTCCCGACCATGACCAGGCGACGACGAGCCGGCTGTTCGCACGTCCGATGCCCGACTGGACCGACCGCGAGGCGGTTGCGGAGTTCGCCGCCGCAGGCGCCGAGATCCTCGGCGACGACCCCGTCGCCGCACGCGCGATCGCTGCACGCATCTGGGACCGCACGCCCGGCACCGCACCCCCGGTCCAGATGGCCAACCAGATGGGCATGGTGTTTTCCAGGCTCGACTGCAAACCCCGCTGGCGCGAGCGCCTGCCCGAGGTCGAGGTACCCACGCTCGTCGTCCACGGCCGCCGCAACCGGTTCTTCCCTGTCGGCAACGGCGAGGCGATCGCGCGAGAGATCCCCGGGGCACGGCTGCTCGTCCTCAAGGAGGCCGCCATCGCGATACCCGATGCGGCGGTCGGCGAGGTCACCGAGGCGATGCTCGCGCTCGGATAGACGACGGCGGGTGCCGCGCGGGCCGGCTACGGCTGGAGCACTCCCGGGCGGCCTCAAGCCGCTGGGTGTGATCGGGTGCGAAGGTCCCTGCTCGCCTAAATGTATGACAGGTCGTGGGGCAGATCGTGGACGTCGTCGCGCATGTGGAGTCTGCGGAGGTCCTGGACCAGTCCGAAGGGGTAGGAACGCATCGCCCACTTGGCGGGACAGCCGGTCTCGCCGTGCTCCCTGAGCACAGCGTCGGCGGCATACCGAACAGCGTGTGCGAACACCGGACGTGCACGTGAGCGAACACCGGACGAGCATGGGTCGACTGCCGAACCACCGTGCCGTCCGAGTCCGGAGAGTCGCGGCTGACGGCGATGTCGGGGAGTTCGTAGACCGTCACCTTGGCTGCGTCATCCGTCGTGCGGAGTACCCAGCAAAGCTCTTCGGGCTCGGCGTCGAAGAAGTACCGGGCTGAGCGCTGCTGCCCGTACTGCTCCCCCGTACTTGCGACGAGGTCCGCCAACGCGTCAGTGCAGTAACTGGCGGTCACGGATGCCGTGCGAGATTCATCGGCCAGAGGGAATGTTGCCCAACCGCGGCCCACCAGTGCGCACTTCAGCTGAAGCGCCCTCACTGACCTTTGCTCCCTCGACACAGGCATCCCCGACGACGCCGGCTCCGGCGCCGGTCCAGTCGAACCGGTCCGCTTGCGGCCGCTCTTGGGGCTGCCTGCCCCGGTGAGCCTTGTGCTCGCGCCCTACGGAAGCTGCTGGTGGTGTGCTCAGCAGACTTCCGCGACTTGAAACTCGAGTAGACGAGACTGACAACAGCTTCCGCGCCACTGATACGCCAGTGAGTCGGGCAACCGGACAGGGTTCCAGGGAGCCCATGGCTGCACGGCGTCGTGGTGTGCATGGCAGCGTCCAGCAACCTGACAGGGATCGCCCGCGCTGACCATGAGACACCCCCCCCATGAGCCCCTCGGCGGCGTCCGGAGACAGCCCGGATCCCGAGCCGTCCGCGCTCTGCTGGCGGACCAGCCGCGGGGCATGGGAAGTGACTATTGCTCACGCCCTGACAAAAGTCCTTACCTGACCCTTGACTGGTCTGGACCAATCGCGCTTTGCTGCTGGGGTCACTATTCACCCCCACCTCGGGAGTGGCGCATGAGCACAACCATGCCCAGTGGGCCTCGCAAGCCCGCCCTTGGCAGGCGCATGACAGCACTGCTGGCCGTCCTGGCCGGCCTCCTCAGCGCGTTCACCGTCCTCGGCGCCTCGAGCCCCGCGGCTGCGGCGGACTGCGCCGCGGCGTGGAACTCCGGCGCGGTCTACACCGGCGGCATGACCGCCTCCTACAACGGCGACAACTGGCAGGCCAAGTGGTGGACACAGGGCGAGACGCCCGGCGTCGCCGCAGTCTGGGCCGACCAAGGAGCCTGCGGTGGCTCCAGCGGAGGAGGCACTGGCGGCAGCTGCAACTACCCCGCCTGGGTGGCCGGACAGTCGTATGCGACCGGTGCCATCGTGCAGTACACCGCCAACGGCCAGTACTACATCGCCACCCACGACAACCCCGGATACGACCCCACCATCAGCACCTGGTACTGGTCCCCCTACACCTGCACCGGAGGCTCCGGTGGAGGAGGCACCGGCGGGGGAACCAGCGGATTCGTGGTCAGCGAAACCCAGTTCAACCAGATGTTCCCGAACCGGAACCCCTTCTACACCTACAGCGGCCTGGTGGCCGCGCTCAGCGCCTACCCCGGATTCGCCACCACCGGCAGCACCACCGTGCAGAAGCAGGAGGCCGCGGCGTTCCTGGCCAACGTCGACCACGAGACCAGCGGCCTCGTCTACATCAACGAGGTCGACCAGTCCGGGAACTACTGCGCGAACGAGCCCTACGGCTGCCCCGCCGGCACCTACGCCTACTACGGACGCGGCCCGATGCAGCTCAGCTGGAACTTCAACTACAAGGCCGCCGGCGACGCCCTCGGCGTGGACCTGCTGGACAACCCCGGCCTGGTTGCCTCCGACTCAGCGATCTCCTGGAAGACCGGCCTGTGGTATTGGAACACCCAGACCGGCCCCGGCACGATGACCGGACACAACGCCATGGTCAACGGTGCGGGCTTCGGCGAGACCATCCGCAGCATCAACGGCAGCATCGAGTGCAACGGCGGCAACACCGCCGAGATGCAGGACCGCGTCAACGACTACCTCTCCTTCACCTCCATCCTCGGCGTCCCCGCAGGCTCCAACCTCACCTGCTGACCGCCACCCACGGGAATGTCCGACCATCAACTCTTCTCACCAACCGAATAGCCGCCCGCAGTGCCGAATGAACGAGGATTTTCAACCTGCTCATGAAGCTGGCGGGTTGGCATATCAGAACGGCGAAGCTCCTGGTAGATGGGTTGTCAGACACGAACAGCCTTCTCTGCCACGAGCTTCGCTCGCTTGTGAGCCCGGTGGCGTCGATGGCTTCGGCTGATGCTCCCCGGCGACCCCGCCACCCACCAGATCAAGCGGGCACGGCAGCTCGTCGCGTGGGAGGAGGACCAACGCCGGGACACTCCCGACGACGCCGTCAGGACCGCCCGAGAAAGGCAGTGGCCCAGCGTGCCGAGGGCCCTCCGACCTCACCGGCGCGAGGCCGTCGACGCAGTCCTGCGCGCCCTCGCTGGACCTGCGCACGCAGCCGGAGGCCGAGTGGCGTGCGGGGGGCCGTACGGGACCGATGATCGGGGTGTCCTTGCCGCGCGGGAACGAGGCCGGCTGTCCGACACCACGCGTGGCGTCGAGGGGACACCCGGCTCCAGGCCACGCAACTCCTGGGCGAAGACACCCGGTCGGGCGAGGTGCGCGGGGCCCGGCTCGCTGCGCTGCATACGGCACTGGCGAAGGCCGCTACCGAGGAGGACTTCCGCCGGACGCTGGTCTTCCATCACTTGGTCAAGGAGGCCGAGGCCTTCGCGGGCGATGGACCGCCGCCGACTGGAACCGGGCCGCCCTGCGCGGACAAGCCCCTGCCTCCTCCCGACAGGGCACCCAGAGGACAGCGGTGCCGCACTTCTTCGGCCTTTTCGCAGAGGAAAGGGCGGCCGGTCGAGGTGGACCGCAAAGATCCTGTCCTCCGGCCGCACCTGACGTCGCATCGACCGACGCACCTCCACAGCAACGGCGCCTACGGCCTGCCCAAGGCCCCGCTCGTCCACGCGGCACGCAGCGCCTTCTTGTCCACTTTGCCCACTTTGGTCGTCGGAAGATGGTCCAGCAGCACCGTCTTGCGGGGCGTGTACAACTCTCCCAACTCGGCGGTCACCGCCGCGCCGACCGCCTGCGGGTCGACGTCGGCGCCCTCGGCCGTGGCCAGGAAGACCTGTACGGCTTCCCCGTACTCCTCGTCCGGCACACCCAGCGCCGCCGCGTTGCGCACACCGGGCAGCGTGAGCAGGAAGTCCTCCAGGACCCTGGAGTAGACGTTGTCGCTGGTGCTGCCGGTGACGATGATGTCCTTGGCCCGGTCGACGAGATAGAGGTACCCCTCGGCGTCGAGATAGCCCATGTCCCCGGTGCGCAACCAGCCGTCGTGCAGCACCGCCGCGGTGCGCTCCGGATCCTCGTAGTAGCCGAGCATCACCGTCTCGCCACGGACGCACACTTCACCGACCTGCCCGACGGGCAGTGCCGCCGCGCTGTCTTCCCCACGGATCTCGATCTCAACGTCGGATATGGCGCGACCGCAGCTGCTCCAGAGTTCGGGGCGGCGGGCTCCCTCCGCGGCGAGATCCTCCGCGCCGAACGCGGTGATACCGAGCGCCTCCGACTGCCCGTAGCCCTGGCTGAGCACCGGCCCGAACACTTCGACCGCCTGCTGCAGCCTGCTGGGCGACGTGGCCGCGCCGCCGACAACGATCCGCCGCAGCGCGGGCAGGACGTCCGGCTCGCACTCCGGGTGGTCGAGAACCGCGTACAGCATGGGCGGTACGAACATGGTGGCCGTGATCCGCTCCTCGCGCAGTACCCTCAGTGCCGCGCCCGCCTCGAACTCGGGCAGCACGACGAGAACAGCACCCGTCACCAGAGCCTGGACCGAAGTGAGGTGGCCGCTGCCGTGCGTCAGCAGCGTGGAGGCGAGGACCCTGTCCGTGTCCTGGTCCATGGCCGGGAATACCGCAGGGCGAGACTTGTGTGTGGTGTCTTCCACTCGGTCCACCAGCGCGTCGTAGAGCCGGTGGCTGTGCGCGGCGAGCTTGGGACGGCCCAGAGTTCCACCGGTGTAGAGGACGGTGGCGGCTTCGTCCGCTCCCAAGGCGGGCACGCCGCAGGGGCGCACGGCCGGGCACTCGGCCGCCAGAGCCAACAGGTCCGTGCAGCGCTGCTCACAGGGCCCGAGGCTCAGCAGTACAGGGGCATGGACACTGCGGCCGGCCGCATCGGCGGCCCTTTGCGCGAAGAGGGGGTCGGTGACCACGGCGCGCGCCCGGGACTGCTCGACCAGCGCGGCAAGCTCGCCCGGCCCTGGCTCGGGCGGCAGGAACACGACGCGGCAGCCGATGAGATGGACGGCGAGCTGCACCAGGACGGAGTCCACACGGTTGGCCAGGAACAGACCCACTCCGTCGCCGGGCCTGAGACCCAGCCCCTGCAGCGCATGCCCCAACCTGAACAGCCGCCGCCGAGCCTCCCCTCTGGTCAGCCGCTGCGCCCCCTGGACGAGCGCCTCGGTGTCCTCGTCCTTACACCAGTGCTCCAGAATCCGGTCCACGTACGTGCGCAGCTCGGATGTTTCCTGTGCGTTAACGATCACCAGCACATCCAAACACGCCGCTTCGAAGCCGTGGCTTCACAGGGGCAACCTTCGGCCACCAGCCGGCGGAGTTCCATGCCCATGCTTTGAACATGGTCACGTCCGCTGGAGTCATGCATCGACGGCCACTCGGGGATCGCTTCTTTGAGGCGATGCGGTGAGTTCGGCGGGCGGGACGATCCCGTCGGTCTCTGACTCGATCGGGTGGAGGCAGGCCTCGGTGAGCAGGTCGAGTCCCATGGAGCGGCGGGCCTCGGTCCACTCGTCGTTCTGGTCGGCCGGCACCGCGCCGACCAGGCGGATCAGAGGGGTGCGGCCTGCGAAGAAGCCGACCACGTCGGTGCGGCGGGAGCCGACCACCGAGCCGTGCCCCGCCAAGATGCGTTCCCGGCCCGCACCGCGATCGCATAGAGGTACTCGATGCGAACCTTCTTGGCGGCGCAGCCGGGAGCCCGTCGCCAGGTCACCACCGAGCCGGTGCCCTGCGGATGATCCGCAGCAGGCGCTTGCCCTCGCCGTCATCGACCTCTCGGACGCGTACTCGCTCTGCCACCCGGACAGCCCGGCCGGACGGCGCTTGCCGGGCCAGGAGGCGACTTCGGCCGGTCGGCCTGCTGCCGGGCTCTGCAGGACCTACGCTCGTGGGAACCCGTACTTCGCTCCGCTTCAGCCGCATGCGGCGTGCAGCTCTGGTACCACTCGGCCTGCCCACGCTTCTGCGCCGCGCGGTGCTCGGCGTTGCTCCGCCACCGTGTGGGGTGTCGGTGTCGCGGCAGTCCCCACGGTGATGCCCAGCCCGCCGGGAGCCTGCGCGTGGTCCATTCCCAGGAGCCCAGGGACGTCCTTCACCAGGACTTCCCTGCATGCGTTGGTCTTGCTGCAGCCGCTGTGGCCCTCGGTTCGCACCGCAGTGAGGACAGCCACGCACTAGGGAGGTTGTCAGGCCCCGACGGGCCCGACAGGTCCTTGCGAGTGATTACCCATGGCGCCACCGTAGGGCGGCAGGCGCTCTGCGATCCAGCGTCGTTCCCGAACGGGATACATGACGGATCGGGCTCTTGCCCACAGCCGTCGGCGGGGCTCATCCCTGACAGACTCCGCGTGCGTAGTCGAACGTGGCCGCCGTCTGCGAGTACTGCCACTGCGGCGCGAGCAGCTTCGCCTTGAGCCGGGCCGCCGCTTCGGGGCTCTCCACCACGTATCCGAAGTCCTGGAGCCAGGATGGGTAGAGGTTTTTCGAGCCGATGTAGAAGGCCGAGTCGTCGACCGAGACCAGCTTGTGGTGCTGGGCGTACGGGTGGCCGTCGGCCCATGTGGCGCTGTCCGAGCTGCGGAAGGCGGCCAGTTGGAGGGTGGAGCACATCGTCGTGCGGGCGGTGTTCTTGTCGCCGGTGAGCAGAGCGAGGCGGTCGCGCAGGGTGTCGCTGATCTCCGAGAGGGACTTGATCTGTGAATAGCCACCGCTGCCGACCGCGCCCCGGTTGGCGGGGTCGCTGACCACGATGCGCACCTTCACACCCGCGGCCATCTTCGCCGCGAGCACGTCGTAGAGCCTGATGTCGTAGCGCGGAAGCGGCGGGCAGGTGGCGTTGAGGTCCTGCTGGGAGATCTCGATGTGGTCGCGGGCGCTTGCGACGAGGGCGCGCAGGGCGCTCTCCTCGGGGTTGGCCGTGTCGTAGTCGCGGTCGGCGTTGGTGTTGTCGTGCAGCCCGACGACACACCTGGTGTCGGCAGCAGTGGGCAGGGCGGGGTGGAACTCCGATGCCGGGTCGCTGCTCTTGATGCCGACACCGAGGCCGCCTACAGCGATCGCGGGGACGTCTCCGCTGGACCTCGGGGAGCCGGTGTCCCCGGTCAGCGACGGCATGCAACCCGCACCGTTCGACGAGGCGAACCAGACGTCGGCGATGTCCGACTTGTTCTGGCATGACCAGGACCACAGCGTGTCCAGGTACTTGCCCGCGGACTTGGCGGCGGGGCCGGTCAGCGCAAGGTCGACGTCCGTCACCGGGTGGGCGGTGTCGAGGTAGTCGTCCTTCCAGCCGTTGATGCCGCCGGTGACCACCGACTGGTTGTCGACGACGAGCAGCTTGGAGTGGTTCCAGGAGAACGCGGTCTTCGAGGTGGTCATCGATGCCACGTTCAGCGTGATGTTCGCAGCCGCCGTGCCCAGCTTGGCGGTCAGTTCGTCGCGGTACTTCGACGGCACCACATTGAGATGGTAGAGGGGCGCGGCGCCGACGAGGAGACGGACCTTCAGCTTGTGGCCCGCGGCGGCCGACGCCTTGAGGCCGTCGACGATCGCGTCCTGAAAAGCCCCGTTGGGGAACGGCGCGAGGGAGGACATGTCGACGGTGTGCGTGGCCCTGGAGATGTTCTCGGTCATCTTGGCGAGCAGCCGCTTGGTGCCGGGCCGGTCTGCGCACGTGGCGTCTCCCCAGCAGCCGGGGGTCTGGAGAAGCCAGTCCGAGGGGTCGGCCGTCGAGGAGTCGAGCCGGTTGCCCGCGGTGCGCTCCCAGACACTGCCTTCGAGGCCGGGTGAGACCTCGCGCAGTGTCTGCTCCACGGCGTCGAGGTGCGGGGTGGCCGACGACGGACCGGTGGAGTCCGCGAGGGCTGGAGCGGCGGGCAGGCCCGCGAGGACCAGAGAACAGGCAACGACGCGGGCCGCGACACGCAAGGGACGGCGGAGTTGACGGAAAGTCACTTCTCTTCGCATTCTGGCAGGCGCCGAAAGGCGCGCCTTACAAGATCATCTTTTGAAGATTACCCATAACGCGAAGACCGCCGAACCATCCGGCAGCGTCGTTGGCCGAGAACCGCTCCTCGCAGTCCCAACGACATTCCCCGGTGGATGTGTCGCCTTCCGGGGATTCCGACTCGACTTCCTTGATGGCCCCCTCAACGTCTGAGCCTGGTGCGCGGCGATTCCGTGATGCACCGCGCACGCCGTCCTCGTCGAGGTCGGATGTCGCGTGTCGGGGGTGCGCACCAGGGCGTGGGCCCGGTGTCAGTCGTCAATTGCCTGGTAAAGCGTGGTCCAGAAGTCGTGGATGAGCTGTGCCGGGGCCGGGAGGGACAGCCCGACCTGGGTGAGCAGGACGCCGACGACCCCGTTGCGCGGGTCGGCGTAGGCCGTGGTGCCGGTGCCACCGTCCCAGCCGAACTGGCCGATCGGCGCGTAGTCGCCGCGGTAGGTGCGTACCGCCATGCCGTAGCCCCAGCCACCGTGCTGTCCCTGACCGAAGGAAATGTGAACGTTGTTGCGGGCCAGGGCACTACGGGCCGCCTGCTGCTCGGGGGTGAGACAGTTGGTGGTCATCAGCTCCACGGCCGGCCTCGACAGGATGCGTTCACCCTCGTGCGTCCCGTGGTTCAGCAGCATCCGGAAGTAGGCGTGGTAGTCGTCGACGGTGGAGACAAGACCACCGCCGCCCGACTGGAACGCCACAGGCGCGCTGTACTGCCCGCCCACCGCCTCGTCCCACACGGTGAACTCCCCGGTCTGCGGGTCCGGCGTGTAGCAGGTCGGCAGCCGGTCGATCTTTCCGGCGGGCACATGGAAACCGGTGTCCTCCATCCCCAGCGGGCCGAAGATCCGCTCACCCAGGAACGACTCGAACGACTGCCCGGTGACTCGGGCGACGAGCACGCCGAGCACGTCGTTGCTGATCTGGTACTGCCAGTGCTCTCCGGGCTGGTGCATCAGCGGCAGCGTGCCCAGTCTGCACATCCACTCATCCGGCGCGCCGAGCCCTGTCGCGCTCTGACTGAAAACGCCCCGCTCGAACACCGCGTCCATGATCGGGGTGCCCAGCGCCGTCAGATCCATGCCGAGCCCGAAAGTCGAGGTCAGCAGGTCCCGTACGGTGATCGGCCGCCGCGCCGGGACGGTGTCCTCCAGCGGGCCGTCGGCCCGCCTGAGCACCTGCCGGTCGGCCAGCTCGGGCAGCCACGGCTCCACCGGATCGTCCAGCCGCAGCCTGCACTCGTCCAGCAGGACCATCGCCGCCGCCATCGTGACCGGCTTGGACGTGGAAGCCATCCGGAAGATCGTGTCGCGGCGCATCGGCGCACCACCGTCATGACGCATCGCCCCGACCGCTTCGACGTACGTCTCACGGCCCCGGCTCACCAGGGCGACGAGTCCGGGAATCCTTCCCGACTCCACATGCCGTGCCAGAACGTCGCGGATTCTGCGCAGCCCTGTTTCCGAGAAGCTGCTGCGCTGGTCGGTGAGGTCGAGTGCCATGACGGTGTGCTCCTTGTGGGGTGTGCGGGTGAGTGCGTGACGCGGTGAGGTGTGGCTGCC
Source organism: Streptomyces broussonetiae (assembly GCF_009796285.1). NCBI lineage: Bacteria > Bacillati > Actinomycetota > Actinomycetes > Kitasatosporales > Streptomycetaceae > Streptomyces > Streptomyces broussonetiae. The sequence continues at coordinate 521,178 of NZ_CP047020.1, forward strand.
GCCGGGCGCCTGCCAGGACGGTGGCCGCGGTGCGACCACCGTGCGGGAGGCTTCCCCGGCTCTGCATCCATGGCGTTCGCGAGTTCGTGGTCGCCCCGCCGGCCGGATTGGTGTTGAGGGTGCCGGTTCGCAGCCGGAAGGTCAGAGGCTGCGGGCGGTGATGTCGCCGTTGGAGGTGGTGGCGCGGATGTCGAGTGCGGCGGTGCCGTCGTTCTTGAGGGCGTTGCTGACGCGGCCATGGGCGGTGCCGGCGTCCAGGGCGGCCGAGACGCCGCGGGCGGCGCCGACCGTGATGTCGCCGGACTGGGTGCGCAGTTCGACCGTGCCGCGCACGGCCTCGGCGATCCGGATGTCGCCCCGTGCGGTGCTGATCTCCGCGGGACCGCCCAGCCGGCCGATCTCGACATCGCCGTCGACCGCGGTGAGCTGGACGCTCGCGGCCTCGTCGATCTTGATCTGGCGGTAGGCGCCCTCGAAGACGACGTCCCCGAGGCGACCGACAACGCGCAGCTCGGCGGCGCTGGTCCTGGCCTCGACGCGGGAGCCGGCGGGCAGCTGGACGGTGACCTCGACGGACCCGGAGGAGCCGAAGAGCTGGTTCTTCGGCTCGAGGTTCTGGATCCGCAGGACACCGTCCGCGTAGGCGACAGCGGTCTGCTCGGCGGCCTTGACGTCGCGGCTCTTGGAGGGGTTGGCGGGCAGGACCTCGACGGTGGTGTCGCCGCGGTCGGCGGCGATGAACTGGATGCGCCCGGCAGGGATGTCCAGGATGGCGGAGATCGGGGCGGGGGTATCGACCTTCTGCATCGCGCCCTGGTTCTTCTGCATCACGTGCTCCTTCGGCCCGTTGTTTCCGATAACAGAAACGCTACGTTGCATTCACGGATTCGACAACCACCCCGTTGCATGCAGTCACCATTACCGCAGGTAGAGGCAGAATAATCGTTGCAACAATCTGAACGATAACGCAACACCTCTATGCCTCGTTCGTTGCAATAGACTGAGTGTGAACGCAGCACCGGCGCCATGGGCGACACTCGGCGCGGCCGCGGCACGAGCAGCGGTGAGGGTCCGCGACGGAACGGCGGGAGCCGACCAGGTGCGGCACCAGAAGATTCCGGTTTCGGCTTCGGCCAGGCGGGGCTGCCTGGGGTGGGAGGCCGGGGCAGGGCGGCTGCTGCGGTGAGGATGTTGCCGGTGGCCGCGTCACGGACTGGGACAGGAAGCCCGGCGTCGGCGACGTTGTTCCGGGCGTGGGTGGTGTCGGCGCCGGCCAGGACAGACCCTTGTACGGCGACTCCCGGCGCTGCCCCACCTGTCGGGTCGCATCGTCGATCGCGGAGCCAAGCCCTGCACTGTGGTCGGGGCGGCCTCCATGACGGCCGCAGTCGCCGGGGAGAACACCACTCCCTCCCTCCGGTCCCGCCAGAATCTGGAGGACGACGAGGTGGCCGTAGCCGGACGTGGTGCTGGTGGTGGCCAGGACCGTGCAGGCGGAGGCGACCAGGGCGAGGCCCAGAAGCACGGTCCGGTTCGCGCCGACGCGAACGGCCACGGGCTGGGACGCTGCGGCGCCGACAGCCGAAGAGGCCGGAAGCGGGAGCGCACGCTGTCCGGCCTCCAAGGGGGTGTAGCCGAGCACGCCTTGCAGGTAGAGCGTCATCACGAACAGGGCACCCAGGAGGCTGAAGGACATAGTGCCGGCGTGGCGGCGTTCATGCCGATGCAGGGGTCGCGCAGCAGGGTGAGCGGCAACAGGGGGTGACGGCACCGGTGTTCGTAAAGGAGGAAGACCGACAACAGGAAGGCGGCGAGGCCGTAGCCGGTGAGCACCGGCGGGCTGCTCCAGCCGAGTTGAGGGCTTGCGGCCATGGCGGCGACCAGGGCCAGCAGGCCGGAGGCGGCCGGCAGTGCGCCGGGCACGTCGACGGGTTCGGACCGGGTGCTGCGCACCTCGGGAACAAGCCAAGGTGCCAGGGTGATGGCGGTGGCGGCGATAGGCAGATCGAGCCAGAACACGGCGCGCCAGGAGCAGTGTTCGACGAGCCGGCCACCGACGCCCGGTCCGGCCGAGGCCGTCGCCCCCACCGACGGTCGTCCACACCGCGATGGCACGGCGCCGTAGTTGCGGTTCGGGGAAGAGGTGGCAGATCAGGGCGAGAGTGGCGGGCATGAGCAGGGCGGCTCCGGCGACCAGGACGCAGCGCGAGGCGATGACCTGCCAGGGTGCAGGGGCGGGGGCGCCGAGGACGGATGCGGTGCCGCAGACGGCCAGGGCGTGTATCGGGAATATCGGCGGGGCGAGTTGACGGCTGGCGATACGGGCGTCGTGGCTCAAGGCAGACTCGGCCCCTGAGACCTCTTTCAGCGCACGCCGACAAGTGGCTCGGCCACCTCCTCCGTATCCGGAAGCCTGCGCCACTCCGCCCCAACCGCCTCGTCCGGCCTCGGCACCTTCGGCCACGGCAGACGCTCTGCGTCCCCTTCACCGGAAGCGGGTACGAACGCACATGCAGCACAACAGCGCACGCCTGAAGGCAGCATGGATCTGCCTACTCGTCGTCGGTGCCGGCATCCTCATCTTCGGTGTCGTCGCCGCGGTCGCACCGGGGGCCGACGACGAGCAGCTCATGCGGGCCGACGGTGCGACCGCGACCGGTATGGGCCTGTTCGGTGTATTGATCACCCTCGTTCCGTTCCGCCGCGGGGAGCGGTGCCGGTTCCTGGAGGAGCGGTTACAGAGCGTGGCGACCGCCGCCAACCTGTTCTCACTGGTGAACGCTTCCTCTCCGGCCGGGAAGCCGAGGACGCCCGAGGGCGCCGCCATCGACTTCTTCCGCAGCCATCCCGGCACCGGGCGGAGAGTAGACCCCGTGGTCGCTGCAGCGCGGTACCTCCTGCCGTGTGGTGCGCAGGAGCGGGCGTGGCACAGGGCCCGCCCCCGCGCTCATCCGCACCTGCGTGTTCAGGGCAGGTGCCACACCTGGGTGGACAGCCCGTTGCAGTCGTAGATCTGCAGCTGTGTTCCGCTCGCCGTGTTGCCCTGGGGGTCGTCCAGGCAACGTCCGGACTGGGGGTTGTACAGGCTGTCGTCGGCTCGGGGGACCCACTGCTGGCCGCCCACGCCGTTGCAGTCGTAGAGCTGGACCTTGCTGAAGTCGGCCGTGGCGTTCTTGTCGATGTCGAGGCACTTGCCGAAGGCGCGCAGGGTGCCGTCGGCGGCGGCCGTCCACTGCTGTCCGGGGACCTGGTTGCAGTCCCAGAGCTGGGCCGCGTTCTGGTTGGTGTTCGTGTTGGTGTTGACGTCGAGGCACTTGCCGGTGGCGCCGGGGCCGGTGACGGCGGCCGCCGTGCGGACGGTGATGTTGCGCCAGGCTGCCGTGGTGTCGTAGTCGCGGACTCCGACCGAGCCGTGGGAGAAGGCGCAGTCGTTCAGGCTGAGGTAGGCGGGGTTGCTCCAGGAGCCGGACGGTGCTCCTTGGACGGAGACGACGCAGCCTGTGACCTGGACGGTCAGGTGGTACCAGGTGCCGGCGGTCAGACCGCCGGGTATCGGCGTGCTGCCCAACTGGGTCCAGCCGTAGTTCTCGCGTCCGATCACGAGGTTGGAGCCGGTGACGCCCACGTAGTAGCCGTCGACGTTGTCCGTGCCGGCGGTCGGGTCGGTGGCGCGGACGAGGAAGCCGGCGTTGCTGTTGCCGCTCGTGTCGCCGAGGCGGACATCGCCCTGGAGGGTGTAGTCGGTCCAGCCGGTGGAGCCGGTGACTGCCTTGTTGCCGCCGGTCCCCGCAGCGGACTCGGTGTAGGTGCCGCCGGAAGCCGACCAGCTGCCGCCGTACTGCGTCCAACCACCATCATTGGAGGAGAAGTCGGCGGTGTACGGCAGGACGCCGGCATTGCCCGAGCCGGTGAGCTCCTCACAGTTGTACGGACCGGCGGCCCCCGCCGCGCTGTAGCGCACGCTCGTACCGTCGGCCGAGGGCAGCAGGTCAGGGCTGTAGTTGGTGCCGCAACTGGACGGGGCTCCGCTGGTGGGCACCGCGATGGGGGAGGGCGTCCAGGACCAGGACCCGCTGCCGCCGGCGGTGTTGAGGAGGACCACCTGCTGGTTCTCGGGGGCCCCACCGGCCAGGCGTGACTCCGTGTGGCCGGTGAGCATGAGCTCGCCCTTGGAGCCGCCGGCCGGGCTCCAGGCGATGACGGGGGTGCCGTACAACTCCCGGCCGTCGTCGGTCTTCGGGACGGTGCCCAGGTCGGAGGGGCCGCCGCCCCAGGTGTCACCGTCGGAGGACGTCTTGGTGTGCACCAGGCAGTTCTGCGGACCGCACACCTCATAGCTGGCCACGTAGGTTCCGGTGGACGGTATTCGGGCCACCGTGATCATGCCGGGCCGGTCGGCCTGTGTGGTGCTGGCGACGTCCTTGACCTCGCCGGGAGTCACACGCGGGCTGCCGTCGGGGTTGGCGCTCCAGGTGTCGCCGCCGTCGGCGGAGACGATGTGCCCGAGGAACTGGCTGTAGGTGGTGTTCTGGCGCTCGTCGGAGAAGTACATGAGCATCTTGCCCGCGGAGTCCAGGGCGATGAAGGGTTCCCAGATTCCGCTGCCGTCGGCTCCGTGCGCGGTCTGCGGGGCCCCCACGTAGGTCCACGTGGCGCCGTGGTCGGTGCTGCGCCATTCGCGGAACGTCACTCCGGATCGGTCGGCGGGCAGTGTGGCGCCGACCAGCAGCAGGGTTCCGGCCGGGTAGGCCCCGAGGGTCCGCGGATATTCGAAGAGGAAGGGCTGGTAAGAGAAGGTGTCGCCGGGGACCGTCGACAGGGTGGACCACGAGGCACCGTCGTCGGTGCTGCGGCGGATCACATACGAGCTGGAGCTGCCGTCGGTGCTCCAGTGCTCGAAGCTCGCGAGCAGTGTTCCATTGGCCGATCCGCTGTTCTGCAGGCGGATCATGCGGGTGTAGGCCATGCCCTCCGTGCTGGAGGCGGGGCTGTACAGGACGTTGCCCGGGGTGTTGGCGAAGGCGCTGGTCGGCAGGGCGAGCAGGCAGAGAAGGACCGAGGCGAGCAGGCTGAGCAGGAGGCGCGCACGACGTCTGCGGCGGTCGTGCGGTGGCGATGTGGCCATGGCGGCTCCCTGTGCGGTGACGGGTGGGGACGCGGCCCGTCCGTGCGGAGGCGGCGGGTGCGGCGGGCGCCGTTTGCAACGATGGAAAAGCCCGCAGTCGGGGAGTATGGAGGCGCGAAGCGGCCTTTCACAATGCTTCGGCAGCAGGTTTTTGCATCGATGCAATCGCCTAGACTGTACGAACCGCACACGGCACCGTCCGCGTCGTGAACCGCAGTGGCGACACGGCGGTACCGGCACGGTATCCGTGTCGCGGCAACCACACCGCACGCCGCCCGGCCAGAGAGGTCAACACATCATGACGGCCCCCACGCTCCGAGACGTCGCCGAGCGTGCCGGCGTCTCGATCCGCACGGTGTCCAATGTGGTCAACGGCTACGCCCGGGTGACCGACGCCACCAAGGTGCGGGTCCAGGCGGCGATCGACGAGCTCGGATATCGCCCCAACCTGATGGCGCGCAACCTGAAACAGGGACGCACGCGCATCATCGCGCTGGTGGTGCCGGCACTCGACGTGCCCTACTTCGCCGAACTCGTGCGCCTGATCATCGGTGAGGCGCGCGCCCGCGGATACGCCGTCCTCATCGACCAGACCGACGGCGACGTCGAACGGGAGCGGGAACTGATCATGGAGGCGTCGCGCGCGGTCAGTTTCGACGGCGTGATCGCCAGCCCGCTCTCCCTGACCGCCGCCGATCTCGAATCCCGCCACGGTTCGGCGCCCATCCTCCTGCTCGGTGAGAAGATCTTCGACTCCAGCGCCGACCACGTCGCCATCGACAACGTCACCGCCGCGCGGGAGATGACCGCCCATCTCATCGGTCTGGGACGCCGGCGAATCGCCGCCATCGGCGTCCACCAGGACCCCACGGACGGCACCGCCGTCCTGCGCACCCGCGGTTACCGGGAGGCATTCACACAGGCCGGCCTCACTGTGGACGAATCGCTCATGGTGCCGACGCCGCACTACGAACGCCGGCACGGAGCCGCGGCGATGGCCCAGCTCCTGGACCATCCCGAACCGCCGGACGCGGTGTTCTGCTTCAGTGATCTGCTGGCCCTCGGCGCCATGCGTGTGGCCTTCTCCCGGGGGTTGCGCATCCCTGAGGACCTGGCTCTGGCCGGCTTCGACGACATCGAGGACGGCCGCTACAGCACCCCCACCCTGACCACCATCGCCCCCGACAAGCGCCAGTTGGCGCGTGCCGCGGTGGCGGGGATCCTGGCCAGGATCGAGTCCGACGCGTACGACGCACCCGTGGAGATCACGGCTTCCCATCGACTGGTCGTCAGGGAGAGCACGGTCGGCGGGGCAGTCGGCCAGCCCGTGTGACCTCGATGCCGTTTCGTTATGGACGGCTGATTGCATCGTTGCAAAGAGTCGCCTCATACTCCGGGGCGTGAACGATTTTGCATCGATGCAAAACGGCGGCTCCCCAGAGGGACACGGTCCTGGACCCCGGGACGACGACGGTACCGCCGCGGCCGCCCCCGCGGCCCCGCCCCGGCCGGAGTACCCCCGACCGCAGTTCGTGCGCCGCGACTGGCTCTGTCTCAACGGCACCTGGCAGTTCGAGATCGACCAAGCCGACACGGGTCTGGAGCGCGGCCTGGTGCACCGGGAACTCGCCTCCACCATCACCGTCCCCTTCGCGCCCGAGGCTCCGCTGTCGGGCATCGGCTGCCAGGACTTCCTGGAGGCCGTCTGGTACCGCCGGACGCTTCCGATCCCGCACGAGTGGGCCGGGCAGCGCATCCTGCTGCACTTCCAGGCCGTCGACCACGACGCGACGGTGTGGATCGACGGGCACGAGGTGGGCCGCCACCGGGGCGGCTTCAGCAGCTTCACCCTCGACATCACCGAGTTCGCCGCCCCGGGCACCGCCCCGGACCTCGTGGTGCGGGCGCGGGACAGCCGAGCCGGCGTCCAGGCCCGCGGCAAGCAGTCCACCCGGTACGACACCTACGAGGCGTTCTACCCGCGGACCACGGGCATCTGGCAGACCGTCTGGTTGGAGCCCGTCCCCCGGGTCCACCTGCTCCGGCCGCGCATCACCCCGGACGCGGCCGGTGGCCGGTTCCTACTCGACCTCCCGATCTCCGCCAACGCCCCCGGCCACCACTGCCGCGCCGTCCTCGCGGACGACGAGGGAACGATCACCGAGGCGACGGCTCCGCTCGATGCGGACCGTACGGCACACCTCGTCCTGGACATCCCCGCCGAACGGCGCCGACTGTGGCAGCCGGGACACCCGTACCTGTACACACTCACCCTCGAGGTACGCACCGCCGAGGGCGAACTGGTCGACTCGGTCGCGAGCTACGCGGGGCTACGGTCCGTGACGATCGACGGCCACGCCGTTCTGCTCAACGGACGGCACGTCTTCCAGCGTCTCGTCCTGGACCAGGGCTGGTACCCCGACGGCCTGATGACGGCGCCGGACGACGAGTCCCTCGTACGCGACATCGAACTGTCGATGGCCGCCGGCTTCAACGGCGCACGCCTGCACCAGAAGGTCTTCGAGGAGAGGTTCCTCCACCACGCCGACCGTCTCGGCTACCTCGTGTGGGGCGAGTTCGGCGACTGGGGCGCCAGAGCCGGAACGCGGCCCGAACGCCAGGCTCCGACCGCCTCGTTCATCACCCAGTGGCTCGAAGTCCTCCAGCGGGACTACTCGCACCCCTCGATCATCGGCTGGTGCCCCCTCAACGAGACCTTCCAGAAGATCACCGACCGCATCACCGTGCTCGACGACGTCACCCGGGGCATGTTCCTCGCCACCAAGACCGCCGACCGGACCCGGCCGGTGATCGACAGCTCGGGATACTCCCACCGGGTGCCCGAGACCGACGTCTACGACTCCCACAACTACGAGCAGGACCCCGAACGCTTCGCCCAGGACATGGCGGGCCTCGCCGACGGCAAACCGTTCGTGAACACTGCACCGGACGGCAGCGCCTGGTCCCTGCCGTACGCCGGACAGCCCTACTTCTGCAGCGAGTTCGGCGGTATCCACTGGCCGACCGACCAGGCAGGGCTCCCCGACACCGGCTCGTGGGGCTACGGCAGCACGCCCGCGAGCGAGGAGGCCTGGTACGAGCGCTTCGCCGGCCTGGTGGGCGCCCTGATCGACGACCCCCTGATGTTCGGCTACTGCTACACGCAGCTCACCGACGTCTTCCAGGAACAGAACGGCATCTACCGGTTCGACCGGACCGAGAAGCTCGACGTGGCACGCATCCGGAAGATCCAGACCCGGACCGCGGCCTACGAACTCGACCAGCCCTGACCGGCGACAGCACACGCGTGCCCGTGCGCCCAAGCAACTGTCTCGCCCGCCCCACCCACCATCCAAGGAACCCGCATTGAGAACTCGCCTTCGCCGACTGACCACAGCGGCGGCAGCCTCGGCCTTCGCCCTCGTCCTGGCCGCCTGTTCGTCCTCCTCCTCCGGCACCACCGCCGACGGAAAGACCGTCCTCACCGTGGTCGGGTTCGAGGGCGGCGGCAACGAGATCGCCGACATCCCGGCCATCAACGCGGCCTTCGAGAAGGCTCACCCCAACATCAAGGTCGACTACAAGTACGTCGCCAACACCGAGTACGACGCCTACAACAACACCCGGCTCGCCGCGGGAACCGCCGCGGACGTCCTCATGGTCAACAAGGACCGCCTGACCACCTGGCAGCAGCAGGGCTTCCTCGCCGACCTCAGCGACCAGCCCTGGGTCAAGCGGATGCTCCCCAACCTGGCCCCGTACACGCAGGTCGACGGCAAGACCTACGACTTCGTCCAGCAGAACATCCCGATCGGCCTGTACGCCAACCTTGACCTGCTGAAGAAGGCGGGCATCAAGCAGGTGCCGCAGACCTGGCCCGAACTGATCAGCGATCTCAAGACGCTCAGGGCGAAGAACATGGGCGGCCTGGAGATACCCAACCTCAAGGGCTGGGACGCCGAACAGGTCTCCCTCGCCCTGGCCGCCAACCTCATCGACCCCTCCTGGGGCAGCGGCTACGACAAGGGCACCTCCACCTGGGCCGCCACCTGGAGCCCGGTGATCGACCACCTCAAGCAGCTGCTGACCAGCGGTCTCGTCGACGGCAAGACCATGAACGGCCTGGACCCCTTCAGCCAGGGCGTCTCGCAGTTCACCGCGGGCAAGTGGGCCTTCTACGTCGACGGCGCCTGGGACCTGAGCCACTACCAGCAGAGCGCCAAGTTCGGCTTCACGCTCAACCCCTTCCCCGGCGGCCCGGCGGGCGGCAAGCCCAAGACCTTCACCTTCATCGGCTCGGGGTGGTCGGTCAACGGCGCCTCCTCGCACAAGAACGCGGCCGAGAGCTACGTCGACTTCATGTCGCAGCCGCAGCAGGACAGCGCCTATCTGAAGGCCGAGAGCTGCTTCACGACGCTGACCGACGTGCCGAGCCCCAAGGTCACCCAGTCCGCCCCGGTCGCCGCCGCCTTCGCCGCCGGCAACACCAGTCCCTCTCAAGTCGAGGTGCCCAACTACCCGAACTCAGAGGACAAGTTCACCGCTCAGCTCAACGCGCTCTTCAACAACCCGTCCATGGACACCGGCGCGCTGCTGAAGCAACTCGACAAGGAAATCCCGAAGACCCCGTCGAAGAAATAGTCACCCCAGCCGTCCCAGAACCAGTGCGGGGCCTGCCCTGCGACAGGCCCTGCGGTCCGCGCCCCCGATGAGGTCGCCGTGAGACTCACCACCCGATCCGCCGCGCTGCTCATGCTTCCGGCCACCGCCCTGTACGCCCTGTTCGTCATCTACCCCACCATCAGGTCCGTTCTGCTCAGCCTCACCGACGCCCACGGCGTCATCGGCGGATCGTTCGTCGGCCTGGACAACTACCGCGAGGCCTTCCAGGACCCGCAGGTGCTCGCCGCGCTCAAGAACACCCTCGTCTACACGGTCGTGGTGGTCGTCGTACAGAACGCGCTGGGCCTCGGCATCGCCTACTGGCTCTACAACTCACCCGCCGTCCGCAGCATCGCCCGCACCGGGCTGCTCATGCCCGCGATGATGGCCCTGGTCGCCGTATCCTACCTGTGGTCGTTCCTCTACTCACCGGTCGGCGGCCCGCTCGACGCCGTCATGAACGCCCTCGGCCTGCACGGTCTGGAGACCTCCTGGCTCGGTGACACCCACACCGCCCTGATGGCGATCGCCGTGTCCTACATGTGGATGTACCTCGGCTACACCGCCACCATCTACCTCTCCAACTACCTGTCCATCCCCGCCGATCTAATGGAAGCGGCGGCCCTCGACGGTGCCCGCGGGTGGACCCGGTTCCGCCGCATCGACTGGCCGCTGCTCGCACCGTCCCTCACCGTGAACATGACCCTGTCGACTATCGGTTCACTGCGCGTGTTCGACCTGCCCTTCATCATGACCGACGGCGGCCCCGCCAACTCGACCCAGACCCTGAGCTACGTCGTCTTCGAGGACAGCTTCAAGGACTTCCGCTTCGCCTACGGCACCGCGGTGGCCGTCCTCCTGCTGGTCATCACCGTCATCGTCGGTGTGCTCCTCACCACCGTCCTGCGCCGCCGGGAGGTCGCCGCATGACCCTTACCGCCCCCAGCACCACGAGAGCCGTCAGCCCCGCCCCGGCGGACACCGCCCCGCGGCGCCGGCGCAGGCTGCGCAGTGCCGGCTCGCACATCGGCCTGCTCATGGTCACCCTGGTCGTCGTCGCCCCGATCCTGCTCATGGTGAAGGTCTCGCTGCAGTCCGACGCCGACTTCGCCGCCCACCCGCTGTCCTGGCCCAGCCACTGGAGCCTGCACAACTACGTGGCCGCGGTGCATGCCATGAACTACGGGCGCAGCCTCTACAACACCGTCCTGATCACCGGCGGCGCCGCCGCCCTGGTCGTCCTGACCGGATCACTCGCGGCCTGGCCGATGTCGCGCATCTCCCGCCGCTGGACCAGGACGGTCTACCAGCTCTTCGTGGCCGGCCTCACGGTCCCCGTCTTCGTCATGATCACTCCGCTGTACATGTTCATGCGGGACCTCGGACTACTGGACTCCTACGCCTCGGTGATCCTCGCGGAGGCCGCGATCAGCCTCCCCTTCGCCGTGCTCTTCTTCACCAGCTTCCTGAGATCCGTACCCGTCGATCTCGAAGAGGCCGCCGCCATCGACGGGGCGGGTCCACTGCGCACGTACTGGCACGTCATCCTGCCCGTCCTGCGCCCGGCGTCCGCCACCCTCGTCATCACCCTGACCCTGGCCATCTGGAACGACCTGGTCATCCCCCTGGTCCTGCTGACCTCCGACGCCAAGCAGACGATGACGCTGGACGTGTACTCCACGATCGGCACCCACGCCTACAGCACCTCCCAGCTCCTGCCCACCGTCGTCCTGGGCACCGTCCCGCTGCTCATCGTCTTCCTCGTGCTGCAACGGCACATAGTCGCCGGTATCACCGCCGGGGTCAGCAAGGGATGAGGCATGCCCGGATCGGCCGGGGAACGGCCACTGCGTGCGCCGCCGCCCCGGTCGGGGTTTGCGCCGCACGCGTGGTGGAGACGCCGATGCTCAGCTGGGGGCGAGACGTCGGCGTAGACGGCGCTCCGGCCGTACAACACTCCCAGCGACTGGGTCATCTCCGCCCGCCCAGCGCACCCGGCGCTAGTCAGCGAGGTCGACTTCATCACCGCCCAAAACCTGCGCATCCGCCGGGAGACGGTACCCGGACGCACCTATCTCCTGGCCGGAGTGCTGTGCGGTATCCGCGGTCGGCGCATGGAGTCCCACTGGAGCCACGACCGTCCCGGCTACCGGTGCCGCCACGGTCACACCAGCGCCACCCGCCCCGACCCCGGCCGCATCCCCAACACCTACGTCCGCGAAGACCATGTCATGCGGCATCTGCCCGCCCTGCACCTGCGCCTCACCGGCCACATGGGCGTCAATCGAGAGTCAGCATCGGCCAGTGCCAGGCTCCTGACAGGTCGCACGGGCAAGTTCTTCCAGCCTCCCGCCTCTGCCCACCAGTCGGTAGACCATGGTCCAGGCTCGCCACGGCGTCGGCTGGGCAGCGGACCGACGGCGAGCCAGTCACTGGGTCGCAAGCGCCCTTGAGCACTCCGTCCGCGAGAGCGCCGACCGTCTCGGCATCGCGCCGGCGGCAGTACCTGTGGGATGCCGGGTCGCAGAGGGCGAGTCCCGGCGCGGCCGGTGCCCGTGCCTTGGCCGACGTCCTTGGATGCCGCCCGGGCGATGGTGTCCTCCACCGTTGTGCATGCGAGTCGGGCCACGGAGCGCAGTTCGGCGTCCGAGGTGCCGGCACGGCTCAGTACGGCCAGCGACTGGTTGGTGGCGACGACGAACGTGGCGAGCTCGTCGAGCGTCCGGCTGTCGGCCGAGGAGTCCGCCAGTGCCGCACGCACCCGTTGGCGCTGTACGTCGGGCGGGCCACGCACCTGCTTCCGGATTCGCCTTCGTACCGTTCGGGTTGGTCATTCTCTTCAGCGCCACCGTGATGGCACCACGCCTCCTTCCCCGGTTCGGTCTGCGGGCCCTGAACGGAGGAGGGGTTGCGGTCACCACCGTCGGCTACCTCCTCCTTGCCGGGCTGAGCAGCCACGGCACCTATGCGGCCGACGTACTGCCCGGACTGATCCTCGTGCCGCTGGGAGGCGGCCTCGTCCTCGTCGGATCCACTGTCGCCGGAGTGGACGGCGCCACCGGTGAGGACGCGGGCATCGCCACCAGCATGAACAATGCGTCCATGCAGATCGGCAGCGCCATCGGCCTGGCGGCCCTGGTCTCACTGGGCACCGGCCACGCCGCCGTGCTACAGCGTGCGGGCACCGACCCGGTGACCGCCGCCGCGCACGGTTACGCCTTCAGCTTCGCCATCGCCGCCGGCCTGACGGCCTTCGGTGCGTTCCTCGGCTTCGCCGGAATCCACCCGACACCGGCCGAGACTTCGACGGTGAGGACCAACGCCAAGGAGCGCGTGGTCTGACGTGCCGCCGGCGGCGAAAGCGAGGGGCTGCGGCCGCGGCGGGCCTGGCGGCCGGCCGCGGCGGGCCTGGCGGAATGGTGCTGCCGCTGCGTGTCAGGGGACATAGTGGGCCCCGCTCGAAGAGGCCGATTGTGCGCCAGCTGTTCGTGCGACGGCGGCATTGCCGGGTCTGAGCTTCCATCGGCTGCCTCCCCTGCTCCCTCCCGTGGACGCCTCAAGCCCGTCATCCGGCATGACCTTGTTCTTCTCGAAATTCCACTCCGACATCGCCATCCCCCCCGGCTCGGCCGCCCCGCAGGCGGGTCTCCACCAGAACATGCCGGGCGCGCACACGACCAGTGCTCACATCACACGCACAGGCAGGACGACAGACATGACCACGAACGACCATCTCGACTACTTCAAGTCACGACTCGTCGTCATCCCGTGCGGCAGCCGCAAACTGGGCTCGCCCGCGCGCTCCGCAGACATGTACCTGGGCTCCTACCACCGGGCATGCCGCAAGGCGGCCGACGCACTGCAACCTGACCTGCTGCTCATTCTCTCCGCACGCCACGGGCTCCTCGACCTCGACGACGTCATCGAGCCGTACGACACACCTCATGGCGCAGCCGACGCGGTAACGAGCCAGGTCCTGCTGGAACAGGCAACCGTGCGTGACATCGTGGGCCTTGACCCGGTGGTGGCCCTCGGCGGTGCACGACACATCAGCCTCGTGCGCTCCGTCTGGCCGCACGTCCACACGCCGTTGGCCGGAACACGCGGCATGGGTGAGCAAATGGCCCGGCTTGCAGCATTGCGCGAAGGACGGGGACTGCCTCTGACATGACGCTTCGTGCGGCGGCCGCGAGGCCTCGCCGGCATGTGTCGAGGCGCATGGCCCTATGGGGACTGCGGAGCGTTCCATGAAGTGACGGTCGTACGTGGTGTGGTGGTACCACAGTGCGACGTCGTGAAGCTGATGGTGGAGGCGGTACCGACCTCTTGCTCCTCAGGGCATCCTCGGGTGTAAGCAGATCCCGGGGTCGGCGACCGTCGGCCCGGGATCCCGTGAAGCGGTAATGCAGGAGCGAGCGGTCATGCAGGCCATCCGTCGACTGCTACCAGGTCTGCTGGCTGGCTCGTACGAGGACCTCGTTGACGGCGACCCGGCCGTCCCGGGTGAGGATGTAGGACACGGTGTCGGCGATGTCCTCGGGGCGCAGCAGTTCCACGCCCTGGATCTGACGCTCGATGGCCTGCCGCACGCCATCGCGGAGATGGGTGCTCAGCTCGGTGTCCACCGTGCCGGGCTCGACCACGCTCACTCGCACGTGCTTCTGCATGACCTCCTGCCGCAGGGCCTCGGTGAATCCGTTGACGCCGAACTTCGTCAGGTTGTAAACAGCCGTGCCGGGCCGTGCGACCCGGCCGGCCGTAGAGCTGATGTTGACCAGGTCCGCCACGCCTCGCGGCAAGTCCTCCCCAGCGCGCAGGAGATGCGGCAACGCGGCGTGAGTAATGTAGAGCAGGCCCTGGACGTTGGCCTCGAGCATCTGCTCCCACTCTCCGAGCGGCGAGCCGCAGGAAGTCGCCTCGTACTTCACCGAGGACGCTGTCTTCCAGGGGCTTCATCCCTACGCCGTCGGCCGTCAGGGGGTCACCGCGTACTACGATTCCCAGCCTCTCGACCTAACGGCGGAGTATCGGGCACTGGAAGCACGGCAGTTGGCCGAGGGTGTCCTGCTCGGCTACCTGGGCGTCGACTTCTCCTTCACCGACCGGCCGACCCTCGAGGTCACCCTCAGCGTGGTCCTCAGGCGTGTCGCCGATGAGTGGCTCATCACCCACTATCAGATGTCGAAGCTGAATTGACGAGCGGAGGCTGCGGTGGGACCTGCCCTGCCCGATCCCGGCCCCACACGGCCGGCGTCTCGCGGGCATGCGCCGGGTCACCGCGCTGGGGACCGGCGGCCCCGCTCCGGGCGGAGGCGCAGGCCTGCCGTCCAGACATGCTGCGTGGGAGCGTCGGATGTACGGTCGATTTACGGCGTAGGTGCGGACCTCTCAGCCAGCGAACGAGCCGGTGTCCCGTACACGCCCGGGAGTGCCCATGGCGCAGCAAGCGAACATCGCCGCACAGACCGCATTCGCAGAGGCCGTGATCACCGGGCACCTCGACGCCCTCGACGCCCTCGTCGCGCCCGATTCTGTCGATCATGACCCCGCTCCAGGACAGGCCCAGGGACCCGAAGGCTACAAAGCCATGTTCAACGAGCTGCGAGCCGCTTTCCCCGACCTGCACGTCGAGGTGGAACACCTGCTGGCCACCGACGACGAGGTGGCCTTCGCCTACATGATCAGCGGGACGCATCTGGGACCGTTGATGGGACGGTCGGCGACCGGCAAGAAGGTGAGCTACCGCGGCATGCAGATCAGCCGCTTCGACAGCGACGGCAAGCTCGTCGAGCGCTGGGGCAGCAGCGACGAACTCGGCATGCTGCGTCAGCTCGGCCTGGCCGATGCATGACCCATCCGCTGCCTCACTGCCTGCTGGCGCCAGTCGGGCCGGTCGTGATGGACGCAACCGACGACTTGAACCTGGCCGCCGGCGCGGCCAGGACCCGCTGCCGTTTCAGGCTGCGAGCGCCGTGTCCACCAAAAATGGCGGTTCCCGTAGAGGACCATCGCTTCCGGAACGTCCACCTAGCTAGCCGTCCCAGCTGCCTAAATGTGGACAACCGCACCAAGATGCTTCCGGCGCCCCATTAGTGGGGATCTCTTAGGCACCGATACCGCTGCCGCCGTCATGATCTGGCTCCGATCGTGATCAGGACTCCCCAGTCCGGTTGCCGGAGCCCCAGTAGAACGGGCCAGCTGTCGGCGTAACTGTGATGTCCCAGCCGAGCTCGCGAAGCCGTCTTTCCAGCTCTGCTGGCTCATAGGGAACCTTCACGATGCGGTAGGCCGTCCCATCAGGGGTGCGCCGCTGGATGGTGGACGATGCCGGGCCCTCGACGAGTTCCTCAGGCGTTCGGTAGTGGTCATCGACGAAGAACACCCGGCCCTGCGGCGCGAGGGCGGCGGTCACCAGAGACCAGAAGGAGTCGAATCGCCCGGCCGGCACGTGCGAGAGCCAGCATCCCATGAAGACGACGTCATAACGGCGGTCGGGTTCCCAGGCGAACAGGTCAGCCTCGACGAATCTCACCTGGGCGCCATCAGCGACGCGGCTCGCGGCGATCGCGAGCATTTCCGGGGACGCATCGACGGCAGTGACGTCGCTGGCGTGGCGGAGCAGCTGAGAGGTCCAGGTGCCGGGGCCGCAGGCCAGTTCCAGCACGCTGCCCGCCGGCCGGAACACGTCGAGGGCCTCAGCAAGCTCAGCGCCGCCGGGAAGATCGAGGAGCTGGTCAAGGTAGTCCGGGGCAAGGGCACTGTAGTAGGCACACTGATCGGACAGGAGCCGTTCCTGAGCTGATCCGGTGTTCATGGCGCCACTATGGGACTTGCCCCAGGGGCAAGGTCAACCCTCGGAGGGAATGGCTGAGCGCTGTCTCGCCGGTCGTGGTCGGAGAGACAGAGCCTGGGCCGGTGACGAGGGCGCTTGTGCGGCCGGTGCAGTCCGTGAGGGCTCCGGTCGTCAGCACGGCGCCGCCCACGACCAGTGCGTAGCCGTCGACGATCCAGTGCAGTGCGGTGAAGCATTCCGCGGAGCAATGCTCATGACCTGTGGATCGGCCTCGGGTGGGACGCGAAGGGCGTACCTTCCCGAGTGATCGACTTCTGGTCATCGAGCAGGCCGACGTTGCACCGTCGGTCGGGAAGGCACGCCAGTGCTGAGCGTAGTGAATGCCAATGGAACGACCGAGACCGGCTCCCTGATCGACGACATCGTCCGCGAGGGCGCACGGCGGATGCTTGCCGCTGCCCTGGAGGCTGAAGTCAACTCCTACGTAGCCTAGTTGGCCGACCAGCGAGACGAGAACGGGCGCCGCCTGGTGGTCCGCAACGGCTATCACCAGCCCCGCTCGGTGACCACCGCGGCCGGGACGGTCGAGGTGAAGGCCCCGCGCATCAACGACAAGCGCATCGACGAGGCAACCGGCGAGCGCAAGCGGTTCTCCTCGGCGATCCTGCCGCCGTGGTGCCGCAAGTCCCCGAAGATCAGCGAGGTGCTGCCGCGCCTCTACCTCCACGGGCTGTCCAGCGGGGATTTCGTGCCCGCGCTCGAGCACTTCCGCGGCTCCTCGGCCGGCCTGTCACCGGCCACCGTCACTCGGCTGACCGCCCAGTGGCAGGCCGACCACAAGACGTTCAGCGAGCGCGACCTGTCCGCCACGGACTACGTCTACGTCTGGGCCGACGGCATTCACCTGCGGATACGCCTGGAGGAGGCGAAGGCCGCGGTCCTGGTCGTCATGGGCGTGCGCGCGGACGGCACCAAGGAGCTGATCGCGATGGCCGACGGCTACCGTGAGTCATCGGAGTCCTGGGCGAGCCTGATGCGGGACTGCCAGCGGCGTGGCATGCGGGCTCCCGTCCTCGCCGTCAGCGACGGCGCCCTCGGCTTCTGGAACGCGTTGAACGAGGTCTTCCCCGAAACCCGGCACCAAAGATGCTGGGTTCACAAAACGGCCAACTGCCTCGACAGCCTCCCGAAGTCGGCCCAGCCCGCGGCGAAGAAGGCCATCCAGGGCATCTACAACGCCGAGGACAAGGAGCACGCGGCCGCCGCGGTCAAGGCGTTCGCCAAGCAGTACGGGGCAAAGTTCCCCAAGGCCGTCAAGAAGATCGTCGATGACGAGGACGAGCTGCCGGCGTTCTACGACTTCCCCGCCGAGCACTGGATCCACCTCCGGACAACCAACCCCATCGAGTCGACCTTCGCGTCCGTCCGGCTGCGGACCAAGGTAACCAAGGGGGCCGGCTCCCGGGCCGCCGCCCTGGCGATGGTTTCAAGCTCGTCGAGTCCGCACAGGCCCGCTGGCGAGCCGTGAACGCACCCCACCTCGTCGCCCTAGTCCGCGCAGGAGCCCGCTTCGAACGCGGCCAGCTCGTCGAACGAATCCAGGAGGCAGCATGACAGCTGATGACCACACGAGCTTCGACCCCGCGACCACCCTCGATCAGATCAATGCCGCGACCGAGCACCTCATGGAGACGGCGGCCCGATTCACTGACGCCGACGTGCGCGCGCCTTCCCTGTTGCCGGCCTGGTCACGCGGGCATGTGCTGACCCACCTGGCCCGTAATGCCGACGGCGGCCGGAACCTGCTGGTCTGGGCCCGGACCGGACAGGAGACGCCGGAATATCCGAGTCTGGCCGCCCGGGACGAGCAGATCGAGGCAGGAGCGGGCCGCAGTACCGCCGAACTCGTGGCCGACCTGCGTAGTGCCGCCGCCCGGTTCGCCACGGAGTACCGCAGGATGCCGCCCGAGGCGTGGAACCGGGTGGTGCGCTGGACTCGCGGCCAGGAGCGAGCCGCCGTGCGTGCCGCCGACTCCCGGTTGTGCGAGGTGCTGATTCATCAACGTCGACCTGAACGCCGACTACACGCCCGCCCAGTGGCCAACCGGCTTCGTCCGGGACATGCTCGGCCGGGTAGTGGCGTCCTTCACCGCTCGCGGCGACGCTCCCGCGATGCGGCTGCACACCACCGACACCGAGATCAGCTACGACATCGGCACCGCACGACCGGCGCCGATCATCCGCGGCCCACAGACCTCACTCCTGGCCTGGTTGATGGGACGCGCCCAAGGCACCGACCTTGTCGTCAACGGAGCCTCGGAGCTACCCACACCACCGTTCCTCTACTGATCGACAGCCTCGGGGCGCCGAACACCTCGATCAACTCATCCACAGTTCTTGACCATTGCTCGGCATCCGCGTCGGCTCCGGGCCTGGCAACGGCAGGTTCTCCAGAGCACTGACAGTGGTTTGCGGGATTGCGCAATAATGAAAGTTAGCGGGGGCGATGCCCCGGTATCCAGGGAGGAAGGCTGTCCATGCCGCGCGGGGACTTTCGGCGAGTGCGTGATGCGAATCTGCGGTTGGGCGCCGCCCTGGCTGAAGTCGAAGGCGTCTACGCGGCGTTGCTGAGAGCAGGTTCCTCCCAAGCGCGCCCAAGACTTCAGGCCGATCTGGCACGCGCCGCCGGGCGCCTTGCGGCTCTGGCGGCTTTGCCGACGGAGACTCCGTCCCTGCCCGTTGTCGCACAACGCTCACGCCGAGGTCGGCGACGGGCCCTGGCTGAGCGTGGTGCTGCGTGGATCATCGCCAGGTACGGACGGAGTGAGCCATGAGGACGGGCCGGACCGGACGGTGCGTTAGCCGGCCTCCCATGCGATCCCTCACCCGTGAAATCACCCGGAGTTGATGCTTCCGGTTCGATTAGTTGCTAGATTGCGCAATCACGCAACTGAGATGGGGCGATACCGCATCTGCCCTTACACCGCCGCGTGTGCCTGGTCGTCATGCCCCTGGCGGCCTGACATGACGGGCCCGACCGTTCATGGGAGTGGGAGATGAGCGACCCGTGGGACGGCGCAGGCGGCCAAACCACGCGTAGCCGCACAAGCCCGGTGCTCGGACAGCGGACGGCTGAGAGTGACCGTAGGGGTCCTCACGGCGGTCGGGCGGCCACCCGTGCGGCCTCTCGCTCGCGTCAGGGGCGCGCAACGTCACGGCGCCGGGCCCGTCCGACGGGTCGCGGTAAACGGATCTTGAAGTTCCTAGCGACCAGCCTGTCGGCGCTCATCCTGGTCACGTCCGGTGTGGGCTGGTGGTTCTACGAGCACCTGAACGGCAACATCCACAGCGTCTCGCTGGACGGCAAGGGCGGCACCGAGAAGGCCGACGCCTTCGGCCGCACCCCGATCAACATCCTCGTGATGGGCTCGGACGGCCGTACCAGCGCGGAGGACTGCAAGCTCGGCGGCGGCTGCTCCAGGACGGGCGTGCAGACCGGCAACGGGAACGCGGACGTCGAGATGGTGGTGCACATCTCCGCCGACCGCTCCAACGCCACGGTGATGAGCATCCCCCGGGACACCATGACCAGGGTCCCGGCCTGCACGGACGCCGCCTCCGCCCAGTCCACGCCCGGCTACTACGGCCAGATCAACAGCGCCCTGGCATACGGCCCCGCCTGCCAGGTGGCCACCGTCCACCAGCTCACCGGCATCCCCATCGACCACTTCGTCAAGCTCGACTTCTCCGGCGTGGTGAAGATGTCGGACGCGGTCGGCGGTGTCTCCGTCTGCGTCAGCGACAACGTCTACGACACCTACTCGCACCTGAAGCTGTCCAAGGGCGACCACACCCTCCAGGGGCAGGCGGCGCTGGAGTTCGTCCGCTCCCGGCACGGCTTCGGCGACGGCAGCGACCTCGGCCGCACCACGACCCAGCACATCTTCCTCAGCGCGATGATCCGCAAGTTCAAGAGCGCGGGCACGCTGACCGACCCGACGGCGGTCTACGGCCTGGCCGACGCGGCCACCAAGGCGCTGACGGTGGACGACGGTCTGGGGACGGTGAAGAAGCTGATCTCGCTCGCCTCGGACGTGAACAAGGTGCCGGCGAAGCGGATGACGTTCACGACGATGCAGACGGCACCCGACCCGCACAACAAGGACCGGGTGGTGGTGGGCCCAGGCGCGAAGTCGCTGTTCTCGTCCATCGCCAACGACCAGTCCCTGACCACCGGGGACGGCAAGAAGGCCGCGGAAACCATGGCCACCGCCGCGGCCGTGCCCGCCTCGCAGATCGCCGTGACGGTGGAGAACGGCACCACGGTCACCGGCCGGGCCTCGGACATCGCGACCGCCCTGACCGACCAGGGCTTCAGCTCCGCGACGACCACGGCCAACGCCCCGAGCCCCGCGACCACCACCACGCTGACGTACGGCACCGGCCGGCAGGCGCAGGCGCAGACGGTCGCCAAGGCCCTCGGCCTGCCCTCCTCGCAGCTGAAGCAGGGCACCGGCACGGGCCTGACCCTGGTGATCGGCGCCGACTGGCCGAGCGGCACCGGTTTCCCGGCCGGTACCTCCTCGCCGGCGCCCGCCGACACGCACGCCGCGGTCTCCAACGCGCACGCCTCCACCGCCGACGAGGCCAAGACCTGTACCAAGGTCAGCCCCTACAGGACCGTCAGCCTCAACGGCGTGTCCATGACGCCATCCCAGGCGTACGCGGCGGCACGGAATGTGTCGGACTCCAGCTCCTGAGAGACCGGCGACGAATCCATCCATCGGTTATACAGTTGCGCAAGGCCGCAATCCAGGAAGAGGTTGGTGAGATGTTCCGCAATGGGCTGCAACCCTGGCAGCTTCTGCTCGTAGCGGTCGCCATCATCCTGCTCTCCGCGGCCAAGAAGCTGCCGGAGACCGCGCGCGGACTGGGCAGGTCTCTACGCAGCCTCAAGAGCGGGGCCAAGGCCATGAAGGGCGAGGACGTTATCCGATCCTCCGCCGCCGAGGATGGCGGTGCGTCCGCCGAGCCCGCGCTCCGGATCATCCGAGAGACCCCCACGGATACAGCGACGGGCCGTCCGGCCACCGAGCGCAACCGGGCTTGCTGAGTCGCGCTCCTGGGCAGGGCTCCTGCACCCGCAGGCGGTGTAGTCGTCACGTCAGCCATCGGCGGGCATGTCCCCTCATCCCGGCCGGCCGTGGGAGCCCGCCTCGAGGGTTGCGCGAAGGGTGGCCAGGGTTGAGGCAATGCGGGCCAGGTCGTCAGGGGGAACCGCCGCGGTCAGTGAGATCAGCTCGCTTTCGACGATGGGGCGGGAAGCGGACAACTGCTCCTCACCTGCGGACGTGAGGCGCAGGACGGACGAGCGGCGGTCATGGGGGTGCGCGACCCGCAGGCACCAGCCCGCAGCCACCAGCCGGTCGACCGCCTTGCTGACGGCCCCCACGGTGATCGCCAGTTCGCCGACGATGTCGAGCACGCGGCACCCCGGCACGCGATCGATGATCTCCAGAAGCTCGAACTGCCCCAGCCCCAGCCCTTGTTCGGCGCGCAACCGGGCGCTCACCGCGTTGTAGAGCCGGGTCTCGACGCGGACCAGATCAGTGAAGATCGGAGTGACGTGACTCACATTATCCTTCCAGTGGATTCCTGGGAATCATCTTCCTTGGAATCCGGTTAGGTCAGGCAGGTGGATTCCAAGGAATCCATCCTCGCACCCCGACCCATGGAGGCCCCACATGTCCCGACAGCAGCGCGACGCCCTGGACGCCCTACTCCGCTCCGCCCCTCGCAGCGAGATACGGCCCGCTCCCGAGGAGCAGCGCAGCGGTTTCGCCGCGACTGTCACCCGCCCCGCGCCGGAGGGCGTGGTCACCCGCAGGACCGTCCTGGGCGGGCGGCCGATACTGGAGCTGGAGCCGGCCGAAGCCTCCGGCCGCGGCCGACTGCTCTACCTGCACGGCGGCGGCTACGTCATCGGCTCACCGGAGACCCACGCCGGACTGGTCGGTGAACTGGCTCGCCGCGCCGGGCTGCGCACGACGTCGGTGGATTACCGGCTGGCGCCCGAGCACCCTTTCCCCGCGGCTGTCGACGACGGGCTCGCGGCCTACCGCGAGCTGCTGGCGTCGGGCACCGACCCACAGGACCTCGTCATGGCCGGTGACTCCGCCGGTGGCGGACTGAGCATCGCCACGCTGCTCGCAGCCCGGGACGCCGGACTGCCGCAACCAGCCGCCGTGGTCGTCTTCTCCCCCTGGGTCGACCTCACCCTCGCTGGGGGAAGCATCCGTTCCAAGGAGAGCGCCGACCCCATTTTCACAGAAGCCGACGTGCGCGACTACGCCGATCTCTACGTCGGCGCAGGCGACAGGGCGCATCCTCTGGCCAGCCCGGTGTTCGCCGACCTCACCGGACTGCCCCCACTCCTCGTGCAGGTCGGGGCGAACGAAGTACTCCTCGACGACGCGGTCCGGCTGGCCGGCCGCGCGGGCGCCGACGGCGTCGAGGTCACGCTCGAAGTCGGCCCCGGCCTCCCCCACGTCTTCCAGCACCACTACGGCCGCCTCGACGAGGCGGACGCCGCACTCGACCGCGCCGCACGCTTCCTCACCACCCACCTGGGCGCCCGGCGCCCGGGCGCCGACCATCTCGAACCGGTCCACTGACACCGATCCCGGCGGCCTCCACGTGATGTCGACGACGGCCGCAGGAGCACCATCGCCGACATCGCGGGTTCCATCTCAGTAAAGTAAGTTCAACGTCCCTGCGGGATCAGGCGTGGACCACTTCGCGTACGCGCGTCCTTCGCCGGTAGGGAGTCACACCGGGGTCGGCAGGTCCATGAGCGCGTGTCCGGCCGGGTCGGCAGATGGGCGCGATCAACCTGGAGATCGCGCTGGCCAAGGACTGGTCTGCCAAGACCATGTCCGCTCGGATCAGAGGCTTCACGTTCGTCACCTGTGCTGCCGCGCTCCACGTCCCACACCACGTCGTCGAGTTCCTCGCCCGGTTGCCGGCCGCCCATCGGCGCGGGATCGGCACGCCGAAGGGCTCTCGAGCCCTGGGCCCGTTCCACCAGGCGGTACTGGTGCTGCGCCGGTTCCGGGAACACGGCTGCATGTACTGCCTGGCCCGGGACGCCGGGACCTCGCAGGCCACCGGTTACCGCTCCCTCCATGAGGGCATCGGTGTGCTGACCACCCAAGCTCCTGAACTGCACGAGGTGTTGGCCCTCTGCCGCGCCAGGGGGATGACACACGTGGTGCTGGACGGCACGCTGATCGCCTGCGGCCGGCTGGCCGGGGCCCGGGGGCCGGGAGAACGGCAACGACCTGTGGTTCTCCCAGAAGCACAAGAGCTTCGGCGGCAACATTCAGTTCCTGTCCGCGCCGGACGGCACCCCGTTGTGGGTCTCCGACGTCGAGCCGGGTTCCACCCCGGACATCACCTCTGTCCGTATCCACGTGCTGCCCGCGCCGTACAAAGCCGCCGCCGACGGGCTTCCCGCGCTCGCCGACAAGGCCTACACCGGCCCTGGCATCGGCATTCGCGCGCCCGTACGCCGCCCCGAAGGCCGCTCCGAGACCGCCCTGGATCGAGGAACCCGCTCCACGGATGCGCTGATCAGACACGTGAGGGCGCGCGGCGAGCGGACCGCGGCGGAACTGGAGGAACGCCGGCGAGCCCTCAAGCACGTCACCCTCAGCCCCAGCACAATCGGCGACATAGCCCGCGCCGCACTTGTTCTCGACGGCCAGTGGAAATGATCTCCGAGAGAACCTCACTGGCCGACCCGTTCTTCCCGGGGCTCGGCGGACGAGCCTGCCAGGTCGCGTCTTCAAATGATCTTGAGTAGTGGATCACGGTTGGGTGATACGTCGCCATGAACTGTCCGATGCCGAGTGGGAGTTCGTCCGACCGCTGCTGCCCGCGTCCTTGCGGGGGCGGAAGAGGTTGGACGACCGAAGGGTCCTCAACGGGATCGTGTGGAAGTTCCGCACCGGGAGCCTGGCGGGATGTGCCCGAGCGGTACGGGCCGCGGGCCACGCTGCACACCCGCTTCCGGCGGTGGGCGGCAGACGGCACCTTCGAGCGGACCCCTCAAGGCCGCCCAGGCGCAGGCGGACGCAGTGGGGGGAGGTCGACTGGCTGGTGTCGGTCGACTCCACCATCGTCCGCGCCCACCAGCACGCCGCCGGGGCCCGAAAAGGGGGGGCTTTTCAGCCCCGGCCTCGGACGCTCCCGAGGCGGCCTGACCAGCAGGATTCATCTCCCTTGCGACGCGTTCCGCCGCCCGCTCGCGTTCGTCGTCACGGGCGGCAACACCAACGACTGCACCCAGTTCACCGCCGTGATGGAAGCGATACGGGTGCCCCGTATCGGCCCGGGACGGCCGTGCGCGCGGCGCGCCCATGTCCTGGGCGACAAGGGCTACAGCTCCAAAGCCATCCGCACCTGGCTGCGACGGCGCGGCATCGGCCACACCATCCCCGAGCGGGCCGACCAAGTCCGCAACCGGCTCCGGCGCGGCAGCCACGGCGGGCGGCCGCCGGCCTTCGACAAGCAACTCTACAAGCGTCGCAACATCGTGGAACGGTGCTTCACCCGCTTGAAGCAGTGGCGCGGCATCGCGACCCGGTACGACAAGACCGCCGAGTCCTACCAAGCAGCCGTCACCCTCGCATCACTCCTGATGTGGGCGTGACATTTGACGACAACTCCTAGCGCGCCACGCGGTGGCGGAGGTAGACGACTCTTGAGCTGAACGTGCGGGTCTCGACGAGTTCGAGATCCACCCGGCGCTCGTGCTGAGGGAAGAACGGAATGCCACCGCCAACCAGCACCGGGTGGACCATGGCCCGGTACTCGTCGATCAGACCCAATGCGGCCGCTTCGGCGGCGAGGGTCGCGCCGCCGATCGCGATGTCGCCCTCGCCCTGCTCGGCCCGCAACCGCTCGATCTCCTCCGCCAGACCGCCGGAAGCCAGACGGGCATGGCCCTGCACCGCCGACAGAGTGGTGGAGAACACCACCTTTGGCAGCGGCTTCCAGAGCGCGGCCCACTCGAGCATGGAGTCGTCGAGCGATGGATCCTGATCGGCGGTCTCCCAGTACAGCATCGTCTCGTACAGCCGTCGTCCCAACAGGTGGACGCCGATCTCGCGGATCTCGTCGATCCAGAAGCGAAACACCTCGTCGTTGGGCGCCGTCCAGTCGAAGCCGCCGTCCGGCCCAACGATGTAGCCGTCGAGTGAGACGTTCATCGAATAGGTCACGCTGCGCATCAGAAGCCCTCCTCGGTAACGGGTTCGACAGTAGGACCGCCGAACGCCACAGGACTCATCGCGGCTAGGTCTAGAACTGATGATCAAGCCTGCAGCTCGCATCCCTCCGACGGGACGTGTCCAGTGCCGGCCATGGGCTGCGGCAGGCATTCGGGGCAGGGTCGCGTGCGGCCCGACTCTCCGAAACCCGCCTGACACAGCCTCGTCAGTGCGACAGCATGTCCGTTTATTGTACTGGCGAGTGAAAGGCAGTCCGCATGCCGCACCCTGCACCGCGACCGATTCCCGAGACGACCGACCTGCTCACCGCGGAACTGGTGGTGGACATGGCCGCCCCCGTGGCGCCGGCCATCTCGCCGGACGGTCGCCTGGTCGCGTACGGCGTGGTCGCGAACAACGGAAGGGACGGACGTCCGCACAGCTCTGTCTGGGTCGCCGCCACCGATGGCAGCGCAGCCCCGCGCAGGCTGACCGACGGCACGGCCCGCGACGCCGCCCCGAAGTGGGCGCCGGACTCGGCCTTTCTGTGTTTCACCTCCGACCGCGAGGAGCGGGGCACCGCTCAACTCCAGCGGATCCTTCCGGACGGCAGCGAGGACATCGCCAAGCCGGAGTCCATGACCAGGTGGCGCGGGGGCATCTGCGACCACTATCCGCTAGCCGACGGCCGCACCGTCGCGCTGCTCGCCGAGGACGAGCCCACCGCGGAGGACGAACGCCGGGCGGCCGAGGGTGACGACGCGAAGGTCTGGGGCCGGCACCTCCCGGTCAGCCGGCTGCGCCTGCTCGACCTGGCGACCGGCGTGGTCCGCACCGTGGACAGCCTCGGGGACCGCCATGTCGCGGAGGTGACCCAGCGTCCGGACGGCGGCCCGCTGGCCGTGCTGAGCTGGGCCACCCCCGAACTCGACCCCGGCGTCACGACGGCAAGACTGCATCTGGTCACCCCGGAGACGGGAGCCGTCCAGGACCTGGGCCCAGTCGGATTCGAGGCCCGGTCCCCGGTCTGGTGGAATCACCAGGGTGAATGGCATCTGGCCCACCTTGCGGTGACCCCTGGGCACTTGGTAGGCGCGCTCGCCGTGATCGACACGGTCCCGCCGGCGACCGGCCAGACCGTCGAACAGCGCAATCTCACGGTCGGCATGTCCGCCTGCCCCACCGAACTGGTGCAGGTTGCCGACGGGCCGCCGCTGGCGCTGTTCGCCGACGGGCTGGATACCGCGCTTTACCGGCTCGATCCGCAGTCTCTGCGGTTCCACCGATTGTCCCGCGCGCCCGGCACGCTCGCCGGGCTCACTGCGAGTCACTCCGGAGAGACCGTCGCTGTGCTGATGGGCACCGCGCGCGAGCCCAAGAACGTCCACGCGGGAGTCACGGGCGGGCCACTGCTCCGGCTCAGCGACACCAGTCCCGAACTGCGCAGGATCCGCTGGGGTGTCCAGGAACGGCTCAGCTACCAGGCGTCCGACGGACTCCAGCTGGACGGCCTGCTGGTCCTGCCTGCCGGCCGGACTCGGGACGAGGGTCCATTCCCGCTCGTCACCATGGTCCACGGCGGCCCTTACTTCCGCCATGCCGACGAGTTCACGCTCAATGCGGTCGACTGCGGCCAGTGGCTGGCGACCGCCGGATACGCGGTCTTCCTGCCCAATCCCCGGGGCGGGTCGGGCCACGGCCATGAATTCGCCGCCGTGGTGACGGGCGCGGTGGGCGGCGACGAGTGGACCGACGTCCTCGCCGGGATCGACCTGCTGGTCGCCGAGGGAGTCGCCGATCCCGAACGCTTGGGCATCTCCGGCTGGAGCCACGGCGGTTTCATGGCGGCCTGGGCCATCGGCCAAACCGAACGGTTCAAGGCCGCCATGATGGGCGCCGGCATCAGCGACTGGGGCATGCAGGCCGGGACCGGCGAGTGGGGAATCATGGACGCGGCGCTCGGCGGCAGCACCGGATGGAACGGGCCGGGACCGCACGTCCACGACCGGAACAGCCCGATCTCCTACGCGTCCAGAATCCGCACCCCGGTCCTGATCCTGCACGGCGAGGAGGACACCAACGTCCCACTCGGCCAAGCGGTCCACTTCCATCGCGCGCTGCGCCACTTCGGCGTCGAGCACGAGTTCGTCGTCTACCCCCGAGAGGGCCACGGGCTTCACGAGCGCGCCCATCAACTCGACGCCCTCCGGCGTATCCGCGCCTGGTATGACCGCTGGCTGTAGGCCCGTACCAGGGTGGGCATTGAGTCGTGATCAATGAGTGGCGAAAGCACGTTCTTTGATCCAGATCATCGATGCGCGTAAGTGGAGGCCGGCGAGGTAGTTGGCTGCTCCACGCCTGCCACAACGCGTGGGACTCCGCGATGCTGCCTCGGCACTCGCCGCGAGCGGTCAGGAGGTCTTCACCCAAGTGCATCCCGGCGACCTCGTGGTGGGCGCGCGCAGTGGTGGGGTCGATACCGACCACGGACGGTCCACCTTTCCGGACCCGGGTGACCTCTCCACCACGCAACGCCTCAGCAGAACGACGAACCCCTGGTGAAGGATCCGGACACGGGGCGACCAGGTCGAAGGTGGACTCGCCGGAGTTGAGCTGGGCGACGATGCGGCGCAGGCGTCTGTCGTCCGGGCCCGGGGCGGCGTACGGGGTGATGGCGCCGGTGATCAGGCGGCGGACCTCCGTGAGCAGCACGCGCCCCCGGGCTGTCTCGTAGGCCTTACCCCCGCCCCATCAGCACCAGCCGCAGAACACCCTCACACCCTGTACGAGTGGGCGGTCGGGCGGGCCCGGTTACGGAAGTTGCCGTGAACGGCGCGATGGTCAGCGAAGGCGATGTCGTCGGGATCGGCATCGGCTCGGATGGGGTGGTAGAGCGGGATGACATCCAGGACGTCGCGCTCGGTGAGGCGGGTGAAGCGCTGGGCCGTGTGGTGGAACTGGTCGCGGCACAACTGCGCGATTTCCCCCTTGTCGGGGAGGCGGCGATGCGTTGGAATGCGTGAGCTTGTCGGGACGGGTGTTCCAGCGGCATGCACGCGTCCGACACCGGAACGCGTGTGCCTGGCGTGCCCCCTGACGTCTCATCAGACGAAAGGATGTCGATGTTCAGCTGGCGCAACCCGCAGCTGGCAGGCGTCACCCTGGCCGCCGCGTGCATGGTCCTGACCTTCGGGACCACCGCGAACGGCACACCGTTGACTTCTGCACCGAACGCACAGGCGCTCTCGGACAACAGAGCGCCGACACCTGTGATCGTTGTTCTCAAGGACCAGATACCCGCCACCCCCGCTGACTCCGGGCACTTGCAGGCCCGGGCCAAGGCGGCCACCGCCGCCCAGGCCCCGCTGCTGGCGAAGGTCAGGGCGGACGGCGGCACGCACATCAAGAGCTTCGTGGTCGGCAACGCCTTCGCCGCGACGGTCAGTCCGGCACTGCGCGCGGCCCTGACCGCCGACCCCGCGGTCGCCTCGGTCGTCCCGGACGAGACGGTGACCGTGACCCCGCCGGGCGCCACCGAACCCGGCGCCCAGGGCGGCGCCAAGGGACCTAAGTCCGTCACGCCCGGCGCCCGCGGCGACGGCAATGGGAAGAACCCGTACGCCATCTGCCCCAGCGACCCGTCCAAGCCACTGCTGGAGCCCGAGGCTCTCTACTCGACGCACGTCGAGGGGACCCCGGGTTCGCCGGGCGCCCATCAGATCGCCACCGGCAAGGGCGTGAAGGTCGCCTACATCGCGGACGGCCTCGACCCCGACGACCCTGACTTCATACGCCCCGACGGCACGCACGCGGTCGTGGACCATCAGGACTTCTCGGGCGACGGCTGGGACGCGCCGAGCGGCGCCGCGGAGGCGTTCGGGGACGCCTCGGCGATGATTGCGCAGGGCCGGCAGAGTTACGACCTGTCGAAGTTCGTCAACCCCACCCACCCGCTGCCCGCCGGATGCAACATCCGGATCGAGGGCTTCGCGCCCGACGCGTCCCTGGTGGCGCTAAAGGCCGGGGGCACCACGTTCCCCAACTCGGCGATCCTCCAGTCCATCGACTACGCCGTCTCGGTCGCCCATGTCGACGTGCTCAACGAGTCGTTCGGCAGCAACATCACCCCGGACAGCGGTGCCCACGACACGATCACGCTGTTCAACGACGAGGCGGCGGCCGCCGGTGTCACGGTGACCGTCTCCAGCGGTGACGCCGGCATCAACAGCACCATCGGCACCCCGTCCACCGACCCGCACGTGATCTCCACGGGCGCCTCGACGGACAACCAGAGCTATCTGCAAACCGGCTACGCGGCGTCCCAGTTCTCCAACGGCACCTGGGCCGACAACCGCATCTCGGCGCTGTCCTCCGGCGGCTTCACCCAGGCCGGACGCACCGTCGACCTGGTCGCCCCGGGTGAGGCGGACTGGGCGCTGTGCTCGCCGAAGATCAGCGAGTACACCGAGTGCACCAACTACAACGGAACCGGCAGCCCGGTCCAGCCGTTCGGCGGCACCAGCCAGTCCGCCCCGCTGACCGCCGGTGCGGCCGCCCTGGTGATCCAGGCCTACCGGGACGGCCACCACGGCCAGTCGCCAACTCCCGTGCTGGTGAAGCAGTTCCTGACCGGCAGCGCCCAGGACCTCGGCCTGCCCGCCCAGGAGCAGGGTGCCGGTCTGCTGAACGTGCGCGGCGCGGTGGAGGCCGCCCGCGGCTACCACAGCCCTTCGGGCGCCAAGCAGAGCGACACCCTCGCTGTCACCACCGGCCAGCAGGACATCTCCGGCAACCCTGGGTCCAGCCACACCGCCAACGTCACCGTGGTCAACACCGGGCACACCACCCAGACGGTGACCGGCGCCACCCGTATCTTCGCGCCACTGGCGAACTCCCGGCAGACCGTGCGGCTGAACTCCGCCACCGACCCGCAGTTCGCGTACGCCACCAACGGCGCGACCTGGGTGCACCACGAGGTGAAGTTCACGGTGCCGCCGGGCGCCGACCGGCTGGCCGCCTCGATCGCATGGCAGGGCAGACCACAGAAGTCCGGCTCGGCCACCGTGACCCCGGTGGTCCGGCTCACCCTGCTCGATCCGTCCGGGCGGCTGGAGACCAACACCCGCCCGCAAGGGGGCCCGGTGTCCGCCAACTTCGGCATCGTGGACGTACCGCACCCGGTCGCGGGTCAGTGGACCGGCATCCTCTACACCCCGGCCGGCAACAACGGCTTCACCGGTCCGGTGCTGCTGGACACCGCCACCCAGCGCGCGGTGCAGGCCGGTTCGGTCAGCCCGCCGGTGACCAGGCTGGCGCCGGGCCGCAGCACCACCCTGCACGTCCACCTCACCACCCCGAAGACCAGCGGTGACAGCGCCGAGTCGATCACCGTGGCCGGGTCCAGCGGTCACACCACCAGCGTTCCGGTGATCCTGCGCAGCGTGGTCCCGCTCTCCCGCTGGGGCGGTGCCTTCACTGGCACCATCACCGGCGGCAACGCCCGTGACGCCTCGCCCGCGCAGTCGTTCAGCTACGCCTTCGACGTCCCGTCCGGTCACCGCGACATCCGCGCCGGGGTCACCCTCAGCGACCCGAACGTGCTGGTGCAGGGGGCGCTGATCAGCCCCAACGGCACTGCCGTCGACATCGAGAGCAATGCGCTGCTCGGCCCCTCCGGTGCGCTGACAGGTACCGCGCCCGGCGTGTCGGCCACCGGTGTCAACCCGGCGGCCGGGCGCTGGCGGTTCGTGCTGATCGTCCTCAACCCGGTCAGCGGCGCCGAGCTGAACGAGCCGTTCCGCGGCACCGTCGGCCTGGACCAGGACCGCGCGACCGCCACCGGCCTGCCCAACAGCACCAGCGCCAAGCTGGCGGCGGACAAGCCCACCACGGTGCGCGTGACGTACACCAACAACACCGCGGCCACCCAGTTGGTGCAGGCCGACGGTCGGCTCACCGAGAAGGTGGACGTCCCACTGGTTCCGCAGGGCGCCTCGGCCACCGTCGCGCTGCCGCTGCACCCGACGTCGACCACACCCGGCTTCCTGGTGCCCCCGGGCACCGACAGTCTGACCTCGGTCGCGGCCTCCTCGACGCCCGCGCAACTGGAGTTGAGCGCCACCGCCGGTTCGCCGGACTCCTTCGGCGACCTGAGGCAGGCGCAGGACGGCTCCACCGTCTCAGTCGTCAAGGCGCAGGGCAGTGCCACGCAGCCGGTGGTCCCGGGCTTCTGGAGCAGCTACGTCCAGCAGATCGGCCCGTTCCCGGCCGCCGGCGCTCCGGCCGGTACGTCGACCATCACCACCAGCGCCCATACCCAGGCATTCGACCCGGCGCTGACCTCCAGCACCAACGACCCGTTCACGCTCGCGGTGAACGCCTCGGCCCCGAGGCTCAGCCCGGTCACCGTCAGGCCGGGCGCCACCGGCTCGCTCGAGGTGACCATCACCCCGCGCGGCGCGAAGGGCAGCACCGTGCACGGCGTGCTGTACCTGGTGACCGCTCCGGGTGGCGTGGCCACCGCCAACAACCAGATCGGGACAACCGGTTCGGTGCTGGCGGCGATCCCCTACAGCTACACCGTCAACTGACCCTCGCCGGCCGAACCGCCGAGGCCGCCCCCGAACAGCGGCGGCGTCACCCGGCGCCGGGGCCGGGCCTGGGGCACCTGCGCAACCTGAACAGCGACGACGCTACGGACGACGGCGACGACGAGTAGCCGCGCCCGTACCGTCCAAAGCGGCCGGGCCGGATTCATTACCTATGAGTCCGGCCCGGACCACCTTGTGCGCGAGGCTCGGTCGGACCTCGACGGTGCCCTGTACCGTGTCGTCCACGTTGACGTCCTCGAGAGTGAAGCGGAGCGCCGGGTGAGGCTGTCGACCTCGTAGACGCCGCCGTGGCTGTCGAACACGCTGCGCAACCGGGTCCGGCTCACGGAGGGCGGTCACGAGGAGGCCATCACCGCCCTGCGCGGCCTCGCCGAGCAGGCCCAGGCGAGCGCACGTCCCCGCAGGTCAGGCATGGTGCGACGACCGTCGATCTCCGACAGGCCGTCAGCAGTGGGTCCCTTTCGCAGCGTACGACCGGGCAGCGGAGCAGCAGGTCAGCGGCGCGCGGGACTGACAGCAAGTCATCCCCGTAGAGTGCGGGCACCCTGCTCGGCCTGCGGCGACTCGTCGAGTGCGATCGCCGTGTCGACCGGCCTGAAGTCCAACCAGATCACCGCTGGCGCCCCGGGCCGAGGGGCTCCTCGACCCGGGGAAGACCGGCGATGAACAGGTCCAGGGCGAATTCGAATCGCTCGTCGAAGCTGTCGGGGCCGACGTACGGGAGGACCTCGGCCAGGGCCGGGTAGCTGTCGGCCGCGACCTGGTCCGGAAGGAGAGCCGGTGCGGTTTCCTGGGCGGCCTGCTGTTCCTGGGTGAGACCCAGGGTCAGGTAGAAGATCGTCCAGTGGGTCCACGCGGCCGTGCGCCGCGAGTGGCCGGCCGCCAGCAGGGTGGCGATCACGGTGTCGGCGTAGCGCAGCGTGCGGGGCTCGGCCGCGAAGACGCCCGCGACCATCCTGGCAGCGTCGCGGTGGGAGAGCAGTGCCGTGCGGCAGCGGCGGCTCAGTTCCTTGAGCCGGTCGGGGAACGCCTCGGGCAGCGGCTCGTCGAGACAGTGCGCGAGGAGTTCGTCGGAGGCCAGTTCGAGCAGGCGGCCCTTGCTGGAGGCGTGCCAGCGGACGGTGTTGTGCTGCACGCCGAGCCGGGCCGCGACGGCGCGCATGGTCACGCCGTCCAGCCCGTGCTCGTCGAGGACTGCCAGTGTGGCGGCGACGATCTCGCCCCGTGTCGTACCCATCCGATGCGCCTCTCCGGTCGGCTTCCGCGCCCTGTTGTCCAACCCGTGTTGTCCAATGGACAATTCTAGGGCATGCTCGCTCTTGTCCAACGGACAAGAGCGAGAGGAAGTGATCGTTGTGCTCGACGTACTCATCGCCGGGGCCGGCCCGGTGGGGCTCTGGCTGGCCGCAGAGCTGCGCCTGCATGGGGTGGAGGTGACCGTCGTGGAACGCCGGGCGGCACCGGACGGACGGTCGCGCGCGGTCGGTATGCAGGCCGGCACGCTGGACACCTTCGCCACCCGCGGACTCGCGGAGCGGTTCATCGAACGGGGCACCTCGGTGCCGACCGGCCACTTCGGGGCGGCGACCACCCGGCTGGACTTCTCCACGGTCGGAGCGGTGCACCCGTTCATGCTGGCGCTCGGTCAGTCCGTCACCGAACAACTCCTGGAGGAGCACGCGCTGGCCGTGGGAGCCCGGGTGCTGCGCGGGGAGGAGGTCGTCTCGCTCACCCAGGGGCCGGACGCCGTCGAAGCAGTGGTCCGGGCCGGCGGCACCCACCGGACCGTGCGGGCCCGCTGGGTGGTGGGCTGCGACGGCACCCGCAGCGCGGTGCGCCAGGCGGCCGGCATCGACTTCCCCGGTCAGGACACCACCCTGACCGGGTGGCTCGCCGACGTCGAACTCGACGATCCGCCCACCTCCCCGCTCGCCGCCACCGGGCCGGCCGGCTCGTTCCTGGCGGCCCCGATCGGCGACGGTGTCCACCGGCTGGCGGGCCTGTCCATCGCCACCATGCACCGCGGCGCCGGCGAACCGCTGACTCTGGAGGAGGTACGCGAGCAGACCCGTACGCTCCTGGGACGGGACCTGGGCCTGCGCAACCCCCACTGGCTGTCGCGCTACGGCAACGCCACCCGCCAGGCCGCGCGGTACCGGGCCGGACGGGTGCTGGTGGCCGGGGACGCGGCGCACATGTTCTTCCCGGCCGGCGGGCAGGGCATGAACCTCGGAATCCAGGACGCCACCAACCTGGGCTGGAAGCTGGCCGCCACTCTCCAGGGCCGGGCGCCCGAGGGACTGCTCGACAGCTACGACACGGAGCGCCGGCCGGCCGCGCGCTCCGTCATCGACAACACCCGTGCACAGCTCGCCCTGTTCGCCGCGGCGAGCCCGGAACAGATCGCGCTGCGCGAGGTCTGGTCCACCGCGCTGGCCGAACCGCAGACCAACCGCCAGTGGGCCAGGAGGATTGCCGGCTTCGACGACCCACTCTCCGCCGACACCGCACCCGGCGCGCACCCGCTGGACGGCACGCGCCTGGCCGGCCTCGCCCTGGCCACCGCCGAGGCACCCACCGCCCACCCGCTGATGCACCGCGGCCGGCCACTGCTTCTGGACCTCGACGGGACACGGACGCCGTGTTCCGCGGACGCCCTGGAACAGCGGGCCGTCACCGTCAACACCGCAGCCTCGCATCAGATCTGGCGCGATGTCACCGCCGTCCTGATCCGACCGGACGCCCGGATCGCCTGGGCCAGCACCGACACCGACCCGCAGCGCCGGGCCACGGACTGCCTCACCGCCCTGCACACCCTGTGCCGCTGAGTACGCTCGGCGAGCCCACCCACCGGACCGCGCCGGCGCATCAGTGCGCTGGTCCGGTGTTCCTGCATCCGGCCGTCCTCTGACATTGTTGGCATGACTCCTCGGCGACTATGACCACCAGCCGCCGCTGGCCGAGGACTCCTTGGACAGACAAATGCACGCTCTGCTGGGTCAGTTGGGGGCGACCTGCCGCGCTGCCGACGACCTTGCCAGGGCGGTTGAAGAGGCTTTCCCTCAGCACCCGGACGCTGAAGTGACCTTGAGCCTCCCGGGCCTCGGCGTCCAGCGCCCGGGTACTGTCCGAGATCGGCGATGACCGCCACGCTTCGCTGACGCCAGGCTCGGGGCGGGGACGAGTGCCGGCGGCTGCGGGCCGCGTATGCCCGTGCCCGCCCGGGCGCTGTCTCGGCATAGCCACCGACCCGCCCCCGGCTCTTGTCGGTCTGCGGCCCGGGCCGCAACCGACATCACCGCTCACGCGCCAACTGAAGCGCTCAGCGATCAGGAGTTCTGACCAGGTACTCGTGCAGATCACGGACGTGGAGCACCTTCGCGGGGTGCGGCCCCGCCCCAGGGCATCTCGCCATCGGCTCGCCCCTCACGGCAGTAGGCGAAAATCGCCGAGCAGGCGAGCAACCGGCCGCGCACCCACCGGCCGGCAACACAGCAGGCCGACGCGCAGCCAGCGGCCGGGGTGAGCCGGGCTGGTTCCCAGGAGAGCTGGGAACCAGCCCGGCTCACGGCGTCGGCCTTCCCAGCCTCTGCTCAACCGGGTAGCTGACGGAATTCGCACCAGCTAGTCGGCAGGTGCTCCGGCCGTCGGCTCGTGTGACGTGTCGTTCGGCGAGCCGGGCGTGGTTGGCTTGCGGGGGCGGCCCGGGGTGCGGGTGGCGCCGATGGAAGCGAGGGCTACGGCGAGCACCCCGGCCCATTGCGGGGTGGCGAGGTGCTGGCCGAGCAGGAGCAGGCCGACAAGTGCTCCGACTGCGGGTTCGAGGCTCGTAAGGATGCCGAAGGTGCGGGGTGGCAGGCGGCGGAGGGCTTCGAGGTGGAAGGTGTACGGGAAGACGCTGGAGAGTACAGCGACGGCGGTGGCCAGGGCGAGGCTGCCAGGGGCCAGGAGCCGGGTGCCGGCCTGTGCGATGCCGCAGGGCAGGCTCAGCAGGGATCCCCACATGACGGCGAGGGCCAGTCCGCGCCCGTCGGGGACGCGTTCGGCCAGACGTTTGCCGACGAGGATGTAGCCGCCCCAGCAGCACCCGGCGAGAGAGGCGAAGGCGAGTCCCGAGGTGTTGAGCGGGATGCCGGAGTGGCTGAGCAGCACGACACCGGCGGCGGCCAGGCAGGCCCACAGCAGGTCGGTGGCACGGCGCGAGCCGAACAGCGCGATGGCGAAGGGGCCGAGGAACTCCATGGTCGTGGCGGCACCCAGCGGGATGCGGTCGACCGCTTCGTAGTAGCTGAGGTGATGGACGGCGAGCAGGGTGCCGGCGGCGGCCGCGGTGCCGAGGGTGGCCCGGTCCCATCGCAGTCCCGGCCGCCACAGGGCGGTGAGGACGACTGCGGCGATGCACAGGCGCAAGGTCACCACTCCCGCCGGCCCCACGGTCGGGTAGAGCCGGGTGGTGAGGGCGGCCCCGCACTGCAGGCCGACCACGCCGCCCATGACCAGCCCGGGGGCGGGCACGGCGCCCAGTCCTCGGCTGATCGCTGCGACAGCGTGCTCACGGCGGGTGTGAAGCTGACTGATGGGTGGCCTCCTTGAGCGTCGGTACGTCGCATGGCGCACGGGCTTTTCGATCCGGGCGATGGGTGTGGCGCCGGGCCGCGCGCCCCGTCCGGCGCGCAGCCCGGCTGTCTCAAGCGGTCGGCACTGCCCGCAACTTCTCGCGAAGGCCGAGCAGTTGCCGCGCCAGTGCCTCCATGTCCTGCGCTTCGTACACCCGCGGTATGTCGGCACCTTGTGCGGACAGGACGTGACGGGCCCGCTCGCCGAAGCGGACGTCGCCGGAGGGCGTGACCACGACGCCGTCACGCTCGGCCATCCGCATCTGCCAGGCCACCGCGTCCTCGGTGGTGAGGCCGTCGGGCAGGTCGAGTGCGATCAGGTCGCCGTGGATGTGGACGGGGTAGCCGCCCGGCAGCCCCAGAGGCCCGGGAAGGTCGGCGCGTACCTCGGCACCGGCGGCCAGGCGCGCGGCGAGCACGGCCGCGGTATGGCCGGTCACCGCGTTCAGCTCCTCGCGGGAGCACGCACGGTGACCGGCGAGCAGTTCCCCCACGCCCTCCAACGGCCGGTCGTCGAGCCATACCCGGGCCTCGTCCGACGGGTGGGCGGGAGCGTACAGGTGGGCGTGGTGGGCCAGGACCCGGAGTCGCTCACCGTTCTGTGGTCGCACGGCGGCGTGGAGCGAGGCGGACAGCGTGGCGGAGTTACCCACGCCGCAGAACACGGGCAGACCCTCGGCATGCAGCAGGGGGTTGACCGCGTCCGGATAGCAGGCGTTGACGAACAGTGCCGTGCTGCCGCTGTCCTGGATCGCGTGGGCCGCTTCCCGGGCGAGTACCGCGTGCAACGGCAGACCGATACCGAACCCGCCGGCGGTGAGCAGCGCGGTCCAGGCCGAGGGAGCGCGTGTACTCTCCCACGGCGATTGCATCGAGGCGCAGTTGATGACGACACGTGGCCGTATCCGCAGCAGTACCCCCGCGACGGCGCCTCGGTCCGAGACGTCGAGGGCCTCGGCCGTGAACCGGGTGGTGGAAGCGGAGGTCGCGGCACGTGCGCTCGCGATGCAGGCGATCTCGTCCGCCGCCCGGACGGAGCGGGCGAGCACGGTCACCGTGCCGGGCTGCGGTTGGGCAGCGACAGCCAGCGAATAGCAGATGCTGCGGGCCAGTGAGCCGCCGCCCAGCACGACGATGCCCGCAGGTGCGGTAGCGGTCACTGCGTGACCCGATGAGCGATCTGGATGCGGCGGAGGTGGCGGCCGGCGTCGGTGAACGCGTTGCGGGCGTGCAGCATGCGCCAGTTGTCGAAGACGAGCATGTCCCGCCGCTCGTACTGGATGCCCACGTGCTCGCGCTCGAAGTGGTTCTTGGCATCTTCGAGCAGTGGTCCGATCCGGTCGTCCTCACCGCGCACCAGGTTGTTGAAGGAGTAGCGGACGATGGTGCCGTCGGGGTGGTCCTCGATGACCGGATGCTCGGGGTGCAGGTCGAGGCCCAGGTGCCGCATCGCGTCGGTGGTTTCCCAGCGCCAGATGCGCTCGCGCAGGTACGCACGGTCGGCCTCGGCCAGCGTCTCGGCCCAGGCGCGGGCGTCGGCGATCGTGGTTTCGCCCCCCGCGCCGGTGTTGGGGGTTTCGCACCACAGGGCGAGGTAGCGCGGGGGCAGCCCCTCGAAGTCATATCCTTCGGAGTGCGGATAGAGGGGTTTGGTGTTGCCCGCGTGGTAGAACTCCTCCATTCCCGGCTCCGGCCGGACGTCGCCGACCAGGACCCCGGTGTACTGGGGCACGAAATCGCCGAGCCGTTTGCAGAAGGCCACCGGGTCGAAGGTTTCGGGCACGCTGCTCATGAAGACGTAGCCGTGACGCTCCATCAGGCCGTGGAAGCTCTTCCACACCATGTCGTCGGCCAGCGGTGCGCCGTTGAAGTCGGTGAGGGACAGCAGACTGTCCGGGTGCCTGGGCATGACTGCTCCTGTTCGTACGGGTTCCTGGTTCCGACAGGCGGGGCGATGTCAGTGGCTGGTCGCTGCGCGTACCGCGTCCTCCACGTGGCCGGCGAGGGCGCTCGCGTCGGCGGCGGTGAGACGGTGATGGTCCGGCACCGGGCGGTAGTCCTGGTCGCCGTAACTGCCGGAGCCGTGGATCAGTACGTCCTCGCTGTCCGGGAGCAGCCCTCGATCGGCGGCGTTGAGGGTTCCGGTGACGGCCATGACGAGCGACCACTCGCGCAGGCGCCGAGGATCGGCGGGCAGCGAGACGTCGGCGGCAGCCAGGAGGCCGCGCACTTCGGCGTACCGGCTCAGGCACTCGTGCAGCGACACGACGAGGCCGCCTCCGCCCTGCGTCGTGATGAGGGGATCCATCTGCGCGGAGGTGACCGGGCGGCGGGTGTAGAAGGTGGGATCGAGCTGTTCCTCGGGATCGAAGGTCGTCGCCGGGAAGTGCGGGTCGTCCTCCTGCCGGTACAGTCCCTCGGACGGTACGAAGCGGTAGGCGGGCAGATTTCCGCGGTCGTGGCTGCCATGGCGGAGGCTGAGCACCATGTCGGGGGTGCCGAGGTGCTGGACGAGGAAGTAGCGGGCCCGTGGCAGTGTTCGTCCACCGCTCTCCGTGACCCCGCGGTGCCCGAGGTCGTGACCGAGTAGCCCGAAGGCGCTGGAGACGGAGTGCACATGGGTCCGGGTGCCGGTGCCGCTGTCCGTCTCGGGCAACAGGTCCCGTTCGGCAAATGCGCGGATCATGTCCGCGGCCCGGTAGTTGTCCAGCCCCAGGGTGTACCAGACACGGACCCCGTATTGCCGCCACAGGCGTTCGGCGTGCTCGGCGGTGAACGCGGCGGCCAGTTCCTTGACCGAGGCCGGCTCCGCGGAACCGTGCACCACCAGCGGGTTGCGGCGCCGGAGCAGGGCGTCCTCGCTCAACGGTGACGACCACAGCTTGGCGGCGGACACATCGGGAACAACGCTGGTGATCTGCAGCTGACCCGCCGTCACCAGACCGGCGACGATGGCTCGATGCACTGCGTCGCGCAGAGCCGTGGCTTTGTTCGCGGACGAGGGGGTGACGATCAGGATGCGCTCGCCGGTCTCGGTGATGTGCCGCACCGCCCGGGCGACGATGGTCAGCGAGGCGAACGTCTTGGTGGTACGCGTGCCGGGGTTCCGCATCAGGTCGAGCAGGCGCAGGAAGTGACCGCGATAGGTGCCCAGTTCGGCGATGCCGATGTCCGACACCGAGAAGAACTCCTCAAGGGCGAGGCTGGGCTCGGGCAGACGAAACGCGGGCGAGAACGCTTCTCCGCTGCCGGCGCGGTCGCGTTCGAGAGCGGACAGTGCGTGCTGCAGTTCCTCGTGGTAGTGCGTGAGGGCGTTCGTGAGGACCGTGGATGCGGAGAGCGCGGTGGTCAATTCATTACCGTTCAGGTCGAGTTGCAGCCGAAGAGGAGCGGGGAGGCGGGGAGATCTCCGTGAGGGGAGAGGGAGTACGGCACGGGCCCCGGCGCGGGGTGCGGCCCCGGGGCCCGTCCGGTCAGGCGCCGGCTACCCGGTCTCCGCGGACGAGGCCGCTCCCGGGCGGCACTTCGGCCGCGTCCCCGCCGAATCCGGTGATCTTGTTCTTGCCGTCGACAAAGACGACCCTCGGCTCGAACTCGTCGGCTTCCTGCGGCGTGACAGCGGCATACGACACGATCAGGACCAGGTCGCCCACCTGGGCCTGACGCGCCGACGGGCCGTTGACGCCGATGACGCCGGAGCCCCTGGGCCCTTCGATCACATAGGTCGACAGACGGGCGCCGTTGGTGACGTTGACCAGGTCGACCTTCTCGTGGCGGCGCAGGCCCGCCGCCTCCATCAGATCGAGGTCGATCGTGATGGATCCGACGTAGTTGAGGTGGGACTGGGTGACGGTGGCGCGGTGGATCTTGGCTTTGAGCGTCTCGAAATACACGATGGCCCTTCGCGGTTGCGTCTGGTCAGGCGATGGATTCCGGTGTCGCGACGTGGTGGAGCGTGGCATGACGAAAACATGGCCACAACCCCTGAGGATCAACGAAATCCGAAGCAATGAAGCGGTGTTGACCTTGCAAATCGCAGGCAGGTTCCGATCCGTGGCCGTCTTCGAGGTGTTGGGTTTCCGTGGCGCCACGCGAACTGCGGGTCACGTCTTTGCTGGCTCTTTGCAGCCTGACGGGCGGAACATCGACCTGGCGGAACCAGTGCGGAGCCGAGCTTGCGCCGCATCGTCGCCGTTACTCGAACTCGCGCAGGGCGTGGAGCAGGTGGCGGTGGTTCCAGACCAGCAGGCGGTTCAGGCGCTGAGGGCGGCAGGTCTGCACCCAGCGTTCCATGAACGCGTTCCTGCGCGGCATGGGGATACCGCTGAGCACGACCTCGATGCCGGCATCGTTGAGCAGGGCGTCGAAGAGGGCAGGGAACTTGCCGCCCTGTCCCGGATCAGGAATCCTGCCCGGCAGCCCTCCTCCTCGATGTCCATGACGAGACTCTTCGCGGCCTGGACCGCCCAGGCTGCTGACGGGTGCGCAGTAGCGCCCAGGATCCGGAGCTGCCTTCGGGCGAGGGTCCGATCCCGGCCCTCCCCCAAGGTCTCCCATACCGTGGAAGCGGCCATCTCGATCCCCAGCACCAGCAGTTCGCCATGCACCCTCTGTAGCCCCACGTGGGATTCGCCCGAGCCAGGCGCACCACCACGACGCGGATGGAGGGCACAGTGCTGGGTCGGCCCAATCGCTTCGGCCGGGAACGACCGCCTGCCGACGCGCGACCAGGTCGCGGTGCCATCGCAGCACCGTATCGGCGCGCACCCAGCAGCCGCAGCCGCAGCCGCAGTCGACGTAGTGCATCGCCCGGGAGCCGGTGCAGCAATGCCGCCAGGAACTCTCGATCACTCGGAGTGAACCGGTCCCGGTCCATTCCGAGTTGTCGCCTCAGCACCGTGGTCTGATGAACCCTCCCCCGCCAGAGCACCGGCCCGACCGACGAGGTCGGCACGCCGTGCCCCCCGAACGGTGCCGTGGCGCCTCCACCAGGACGATGCGGTTATCGGCAAGGGCAGCCTCAAGGCCCGTCAGCCCGCTCGGGATTTGCCCGCGAACACCAGGCCTTCCAGCAGCTCGACAGCACGCTGGGCGGCGGGGTGCCGGGCAATCGACTTCTTCACCGCGAGACTGAGCTTCCGGACTGGGGTGGGGGACACCAGTGCGACCGTCGTCAGGCCCTCCGGCAGCTCACCGATACCGAGCGCCGGCACCACCGTCAGCCCGATTCCCGTTGCCACGAAGGACATCGCAGTCCGGTAGTCGTGTGTTTCCACCACAAAACTCGGGGAGAACCCGGCTTGCGCGCAGGCGTTGAGGAGCACCTGGCGGCACGCCCCTTCACGGAGGTCGTTGTCCACCCAATGCCTCTCGGCGAGATCCGCCAACGACACCTTCGCCATCTCGGCGAGGGGGTCGTCGACGCGGACGACGGCGAGGTAGGGGTCCTCGGTGAGCCTGTGCACATCGACGGACCCGGAGCGCTCGACACCCGCCTCCTCCACGAAGATGTCAACGTCCGGGTCGCCCGGCGTGAACTCGGTCAGCAGCAGGTCCAGCCGGAGGTCCGGGAACTCTGCACGCAGCGCGGCAACGGTCGGCGCCAGCCACGCCACGCCGGCCGAACCGAAGTAGCCGATGGAAAGGCTGCCGACCCGGCCGGCGCGCAGATCGCCGACCACCCGCTCGACGTGGCTGAACGCCTCGAACAACGTGTCGGCCTCGGCAGCGAGGGTCCGGCCGGCCTCAGTGGGCTCGATGCCGCGACCGGATCGTTCGAACAACTGCAGCCCGGTCTCCCGTTGCAGTGTGGCGAGCTGCTGACTCACCGCGGACGGTGTGTAGCCGAGCGCGGAGGCGCTCGCGCGGATCGAACCCGTCGCGACGACCGCCCTCAGGACGCGGAGCCGTGGAATGTCCAACATGCTGTGAATGTACAGCCATGCTTAACGTACGTATAGAACTCGTCGCTTGTGCTGTACAGAAAGCGGCATGACGATACCTGGGTGACCGATCTAGTTCAGACCGCCCGGCCCACCGGCGCCGGCAAAACAGACATTGGCAAGATCGCAGCCTCCGCCGGGCTCGCGGTAGTGCTGTGGGCCTCGGCATTCGTCGCCATCCGCGGCATTGGGAACGCGCTGTCCCCCGCGCCCCTGGCACTGCTCCGGCTGGGCGTCGCGGCCGTCACGCTCACAGTGATCGCGGTGGCCAAACGGGCGGTCCGCGTCCGCCTGTCCCGCAAGGGCTTCCTGCTGATCGCGGCGTACGCCGTACTGTGGCTCGCCGGTTACACCGTCGCCCTCAACGCAGGGGAACGGCACGTCGACGCCGGGACCGCGGCACTGCTGGTGAACCTCGCGCCGCTGCTTGTCGCTGTCACTGCCGGGAGGTTTCTCGGTGAAGGCTTCTCACGATCTCTCATCGTCGGCTCGCTCGTCGCGCTGGGCGGAACCGCGATCATCGCGACCGGGGCCACCGCACAGCGTGACTGGGCAGGCGTTCTGCTGTGCCTGCTGGCCGCCGTGCTCTACGCCGCGGGCGTCATGATCCAGAAGGTCACATTGCGTCACGTCGACGGGCTCACCGCGATTTGGCTCGGCTGTGTCATCGCCACCGTGGTCCTGCTGCCCTGGACGCCGCAGTTGGTCGCCCAGGTGCAGGTAGCGTCGA
The DNA here is from genome assembly GCF_009796285.1 of Streptomyces broussonetiae. Lineage (NCBI taxonomy): Bacteria > Bacillati > Actinomycetota > Actinomycetes > Kitasatosporales > Streptomycetaceae > Streptomyces > Streptomyces broussonetiae. The sequence goes on from NZ_CP047020.1 coordinate 564,929, forward strand.
CCGGAGCGGTGCTCGGCGCCATCTACCTGGGCGTGTTCCCCACAGCGATCGGCTTCACCGCTTGGGCTTACGCACTGCGCCGCATGAACGCCGGTCGGCTCTCCGCGGTGACGTACGCCGTTCCGGCTGTGTCGGTGCTGTTGTCGTGGCTGCTGCTCGCCGAGATCCCGACGGCGTACGGGCTCCTCGGCGGCGTGCTCTGCCTTACCGGTATCGCCATCTCCCGCCGGCGGTGAGTCACCGACGGCCACCACCACCGGGGACCATCACGACGGCGTTCGGTGTTCCCGGCCCGCACGAAATCACCGCCGTTCACAACGGCAATGTCCATTGGGCCGTCGATTGCCAGGACGACGGTGAACGTGTCGCCGACTACGGTATGCCCGCCCCGGAGATTTCGGCACGATCACGGTCGTAGAAGCGACCACGAGCACTGCTGCTCGCTGCTCAGGCTTCGACCTACGCCACGATCGTGATCTGTCGAAGGGCGGTCACAATGGCTGCCGAATACCTCATCCATGCTGCTCAGGCCGCAAGTTGGTACGCGTGAAGGGTGCCGCCGAGTCGCGCTCGTCGTCGCATGCTCGGGCGGGTGATCCTGTCCGGGTCCTCTATCGGGGGGAAGTGGGTGGAGGGGGCGGGCGTTCGCGAGCCCCTGGTGCGGCCTGTGCTCGATGCGGAACGTCAAACTCGCGCACGGTGCGCGGCCGGCCCCGCGCTCCGGCCGGAAGCGGGGTACCGCTCGCCAACTGGTCGGTGCGGACCTGGCAGGCCACTCCGAGCGGGGCATCGCCGCGTTCGTGTCGAACTCCATGGTGCGCCGCTGGCCCGCTGAGGACTCGCTCAAGCTCAGCGCCGCTCATGGATCCGTGGTGGGTGGTCATCCCGTCCATCCGGTGTGGTGCAGCCAGTCTTCGAAGGTCATCAAGTCGGGGTGCAGGCGGCGTAGAAGGGGGATGTCCCGGTCTCGGGCGTAGAGGTCACGGTCGGCGAAGAACTGGAACATCGCTGCATAGTCGTGGCCGAAGTCGGGGACGGCGGCACGCAGGTCGTCATGCGGCATCGGGACGTAGGTGCTGGGGGTGCCCGTGACCTGGGCGAAGGTGGCGGCGATCTCGTCTCCGGTGAGGCTGTCGCCGATCACCGCGAGGTCGCGGGTGCCCCAGGACTGCCAGTTGTCGAACATGTGGCAGGCGAACCAGGCGATGTCGTCGAGGGCGACGAGCGGGTAGCGGGCGGCGCCGAGCGGGAGCCTGAAGGTCAGGCCGCCCCGGCCCTCCGGTCGCGGGGTGAGTCGGTCCCGCAGGTTCTCGAAGTACGGCGCCGTGGTCAGTACCGAGACGTGGTCCGTGTACCAGCCGTCGGTCTCCTTGCGGAGCATTTCCTCCGACCGCATCAGGTCGATGTGGGCGGCGACGGCGGCTTTGCTGTCGAAGTGCGGGACGGGGTGGCCGGTCAGGGACGCCGCGCTGTCCAACGAGGACCAGATGAAACGCTCCACGCCGGCCAGCAAGTCGAGCCCTTGCCGGTACTCACCCACGGCGCTGCCCGTCGCGAAGAAGTCGGTGTTGGCGTAGACGCGTTCGGCCCGCCCGATCAGGACCTCGAGGGCCGCCGGGTCGGAGCGGACCAGTCCCACGCGGTCGGGTGCGGTGGCGACGAGTTCGGTGGCGTGGGCGGACTGCGGGTGGCGGGTGGGGACGGTGATGATGGCGTCGGTGGTGGCCAACAGGTGCTGGACCACGTGGCGGCCCATGGCTCCGGTGCCGCCGACGACCAGGACGTGGGTCATGGCGTTCCTCCCTGGTGTGTCAGGACGTGTTCGGCCACCTGGGCGTGGGTGGCGACCCAGACGTCGCCGGACTCACGGATGTGGTCGAGCACCTGGCCGACCATGCCCGCGAGGAGCGGTCGGCCTGCGACGTGGGCGTGGACGGTGAAGTGGAAGACGGCTGGGCCGGGGGCGGCGAACAACTGGTCCAGCAGGGCAAGGTGCAGGTCCCGATAGGCGTACGGGCCTGCCGCGGCGCTGCGGACGTCGGAGTGGTCGCTGTGCATGAGGGAGACCAGAGGACCGTGGGCGGTGGACAGGATCTGGGGGATGTCGTGGTCGCTGTGGTCGCCGGTCCAGCGGTAACCGGCCTCGGCGAGCAGATCGGAGGTGTGCTTCGAACCGGTGGCGCGTGGGCTCATCCATCCGGTCGGGCGAACGCCGGTGACCCGCTCGAGGACGTCGGTGCAGCGGCGGATGTTGTCCCGCTCGGTGTCCACGTCGAGCAGGGCGGGTACGACGTCCTGGGTCCAGGAGTGTCCCGCGATCTCGTGCCCCGCATCATGTACGGCCACCACTGTGTCGGGGTGCCGCTCGGCGACGAGGCCGTTGATGCCGACGGTGGCGGGCAGGTCACCGAGGACGTCGAGCAGCCGCCAGATACCAGTGGTGAGGCCGTAGTCCACCCAGGAGGTGCTGTGCGTGTCGTCGGCGCCGGGCAGCGGCCACGCCGCGGCCATCGGCGCGTAGGCGGGCCGGTGTCCTGGTGACCACAGCTCCAACGCGACGGTGACCAGCGCGGCGATCTTCCGTCCGCCCGGCCAGTCGATCTCTGTACTCATTCGGTTCCCCTGTTTCGGTGGCTTCCGCCGTGGACGCTAGTGAGGCGGTAGGTACCTCCAGGTTCCTGACAGCGGGCTAGCATCGGGGCGTGGGTGAGTACTCCGGCAGCGTCTTCCTCGCCGACTGCCCGGCTCGGCTGGCGGTCGAGATCATCGCCGACAAGTGGGCGGTGGTCGTGTTGTTCGCGTTGAGCCGGGAACCGTGCCGGCACGGTGAGTTGGTCAACCTGATCGGCGGCATCTCCCGGAAGGTGCTGACTCAGACGCTGCGGCGATTGCAGGGCTATGGCCTCGTGGGCCGTCATGCCGAGGCCGGGAAGGTCGAGTACGTACTGACGGACCTGGGCCGGACGTTGGTGAGGCCGATCGCCGTGCTGACCGAGTGGGCCCACGAGCACGGTGGGGCCGTGGTGGAGTTCCGCCAGTCCGAAACGAACGGCCTACTGCCCAGGCGGCGAACCGATGGATGACGTGGTTGCCCTGTTCGGCGTTGGGGTTGACGAGACGTTCGCGCCGAGTCGAGCAGCACCTGTCACTTAGTGGTCGAGTCCGTAGAAGTCCTTCGGGGGCGGACATTCGGTCGGTGCAGTGGCTGGCGTTTGGTCAGATGCCGGGGTGGCGGGGCGGAGTCGGCAGGCTCGGTCGCACGCGTCCGCCGCGTTCTTGGAGGCGGAGGCGCCGGGCGGCGGGCACGATCCGTCCGTGCTACGCGGTGAGCACGTCCACCGCTTCGTCGCGGACCTGGGCAACCGCGACCCTGTGACCGCCGCCGTCGGGGATCCGGCCGAGCTTCTTGACGTCGATTCAGCCCTTCAACGAGCGAGCCCGTTCTGGTGTCCAGCGGCACCCGCCAGTCCTTGGCCACGAGGCGGAGACCCAGCACTCATATGGCAGGACAGTCAGTTGGTGATCACTGATCCCAAACTCCAACTGACCATTGACTGTGCTGAGCCCGAGCGGCTCGCGGCGTTCTGGGCCGCTGCACTGGGGTACAAAGTCGAGCCGCCGTCTGCACCGTTCGCTACCTGGCGCGCGTACTGGTTGGACCAAGGCCTGCCGGAGGAAGAGCTGGGCGAAGGTGACTGCAGTGACTCCGTCATCGATCCGGATGGCACCGGCCCACGGATCTGGTTCCAGCAGGTACCCGAGCTGAAGGTCGTCAAGAATCGGCTCCACCTTGATCTGGGCGTGAGCGGAGGGCGTAGCGTCCCGTTTGCCACTCGCAAGGAGCGAGTTCCCGCCGAGGTGATGCGGCTGGAGACCGCGGGGGCATCCCGGTTGTCGGTGGACTTCGAAAAGGGGACCACTCTCCGACTTTGAATGTTGACCCCCTCCAGTGGTCTGACTCGTTGAGTCAGGCCGGGAGGAAGGGTGATCGACGTGGAGGACTGGGCGGAGATCCGCCGGTTGCACCGGGCCGAGCAGATGCCGATCCGGGCGATCGCGAGGCATCTGGGAATCTCGCGGAACACGGTGCGGCGGGCCCTGAAGAGCGAGGCAGCGCCGAAGTATCAGCGGGAGCCGAAGGGCTCGATCGTCGATGCGGTCGAGCCGCAGATCCGCGAGCTGCTGCAGCGGTTCCCGGAGATGCCCGCGACGGTGATTGCCGAACGGATCGGCTGGAGTCGCTCCTATGCGGTGGTCCGGCGGCGGGTGCGGGAACTGCGGCCGGTCTATCAGGCGGCGGACCCGGTCTCGCGGACCGGCTATGAGCCGGGCGAGCTGGCCCAGTGCGACTTGTGGTTCCCGCCGGCAGAGATCCCGCTCGGGTTCGGGCAGACCGGCAGCCCGCCGGTGCTGGTGATGGTGGCCGGCTACTCGCGCTGGATCACGGCCAGGATGCTGCCGACGAAGACCGCGGCCGACCTGATTGCCGGGCACTGGCGGCTGTTGACCGGGCTCGGGGCGGTGCCCAAGGCGCTCGTCTGGGACAACGAAGCCGCCGTGGGTTCCTGGCGGGGCGGACGGCCCCAACTCACCGAAGACTTCGCAGCGTTCGCCGGACTGCTGGGCATCCACATCATCCAGTGCAGGCCGGGCGACCCGGAGGCCAAGGGCCTGGTCGAGCGGGCCAACGGCTATCTGGAAACCAGCTTCCTGCCCGGCCGCATCTTCGCCTCGCCGACCGACTTCAACATCCAGCTCGCCGACTGGCTGACCAAGGCCAACCGGCGCATCCACCGCACCCTGCAGGCCCGCCCGGCCGACCGGGTCGAGACGGACAAGGCCAGGATGCTGTCGCTGCCGCCGGTCGATCCACCGGGCTGGTGGCGAACCTCGCTCCGACTGCCACGCGACCACTACGTCCGCATCGACACCAACGACTACTCCATCCATCCCCTGGCGATCGGCCGCCGCATCGAGGTGAAGGCCGACCTGGACCAGGTCCTGGCCTTCTGCGAGGGCACCGAAGTCGCCCGGCATGCCCGCTGCTGGGCCCGCCACCAGTCCCTCACCGACCCCTCCCACGCGGCCGCCGCGAAGGCCGGCCGCGAACGGGCCCGGCAGCAGCCGGTCGCAGCCGACCAGCTCGACGTCGAACAGCGACCGCTCGACACCTACGACCGGATCTTCGGCGTCATCGACGGCGGCCTGAGCACGGGCGAGGGAGTCGCCTGATGGCCACCAGCAAGCAGACCTCGAAAGCCCGCGACGTCTCCTCCGAACTGGCCTATCTCACCAAGGCGTTGAAGGCCCCAGCATTGCGGGACGCAGCCGTGCGGCTGGCCGATCGGGCCCGGGATGAGGGCTGGAGTCATGAGGAGTATCTGGCCGCCTGCCTGCAGCGGGAGGTCGCCGCCCGCGACAGTCACGGCGCCGAGGGACGCATCCGGGCGGCCCGTTTCCCCTCCCGCAAGTCGCTGGAGGACTTCGACTTCGATCACCAGCGGTCCGTGAAACGCGAGGTCATCGCCCATCTCGGGACGCTGGACTTCGTCGTCGGGAAGGAGAACGTGATCTTTCTGGGGCCGCCCGGCACCGGCAAGACCCACCTCGCCACCGGGCTCGGGATCCGGGCCTGCCAGGCTGGCCACCGGGTCGCCTTCGCCACCGCCGCCCAGTGGGTCGCCCGCCTCGCCGACGCCCATCAAGCCGGCCGCCTGAGCGACGAACTCACCCGGCTCGGGCGGATCCCCCTGATCGTGGTCGACGAGGTCGGATACATCCCCTTCGAACCCGAGGCCGCGAACCTGTTCTTCCAGTTCATCTCCGGCCGCTACGAACGCGCCTCCGTAATCGTGACCAGCAACAAGCCCTTCGGACGCTGGGGCGAGGTATTCGGCGACGACACGGTTGCCGCCGCGATGATCGACCGCCTCGTCCACCACGCAGAGGTCATCTCGTTGAAGGGCGACAGCTACCGCATGCGCGGCCGCGACCTCGGACGGGTTCCCGCGGCCAACACCGGGGAATGACCAACATCAACTGACGCAGCGGGGGTCCATCTTCGGAGTCGAGCACCGGGTCAGCTTTCGAAGACCGCCGACACCGGTTGCGTATCGAGGACTCGGAGGGTTCGGGTTCCTCCTTCGTCGTGATGCACGGCTCAGAGGGCAACGAGTTCTGCGTTCATTGACATCGGAGACTGTGAGGGGGGCGTCCCGCCGAGTGGTGCAGCGACTGAACGCCTTCCGACTTCATGAGTGCTGAGGCAGGCCTTCTGGGGCCAGGCGGCGCGATACGGCGGGCAGCGGTTGTCAGTGGCCGCGGATACGCTGCCTGGCGTTGGTCTTCGCTGTGCGTGTGGGGGTGCCTGTGTGTGAGGGAATCGGATGGCTGGCCGACCGGGACGAGGGGCTGGACAGCGTGCTGCCGTAGCCCACGGCAGTTCTCAGGCCTCGGATGCGAGAAGGGCGTGTTCCTGGTTCGGTTCAAGGCGTCCGGGAGCCCTGGTCAGCCCATTCCACCGATCCATCCTGCTGCGTCGAGCCGGAACGCTCCCGGCGCTGCTACGGCGTGCAGGCCGTCCTCGATTGTGCGCAGGCGTTCCTCGCCCAGGATGGCGGCCCAATCCGCCCGCAACCGGTCGAAGATCGCAGCTGAGCGGGCGAGCAGGTCGCGCCCTCGCTCGGTCAGCCGTACAAGCCTGCGCCGGGCGTCGGCGGGGTCGTCGGCGCGTTCGGCGTAGCCGAGAGCGACCAGGCGGTCGACGGTCTTGCCCGCCGCCTGTTTGGAGATTCCCAGTCGTCGTGCGATGTCGCTGGCGGCACTGCCTTCAAGGCCGATCGCCTGCAGGGCGAAGCCGTACGCCGGACGCACATCCGGATGGCCCTGCCGGGCCAGTTCGATGTGTACCTCGTCGATGAGCGTGCGGAATCCCGCGAACAGCAGCAGCGGGAGTTCGTAGCCGGCCCTGGCTGGGCTGGGGTCCGCTCCCTTCGCTCCAGCACCCTTGGCCGGAAAGGCAACCTGGTTTACCATCTTATCGTCAACCATGTTGTCCATCTTAGGAGAGTGTCATGTTCGAAGCGCACAGCATGGAGAGCGCTCCGCAGGCGTCGCAACCGGCGATGCTGGCCGTGGCCGAAGCATCGGGCGGCACGATGCCGGACGCGGTGGCGCGGCTGGCTGCATCGCCCGAGCTGCTCAACGGATTCCTGGCCCTGAGCGCGAGTTTCGAGCGCTGCACGCTTGATCCGTTGGCGCGGGAGGTCGTCATCATGACGGTCGCCGTACGCAACCAGTGCCACATCTGCGTCGCCATGCACACCGGCAAGCTCCGCAAACTCGGTGCGGAAACGAACCTGATCGCTGCCTTGCGCGAGGGGCGGGAGTTGGCCGACGAACGGCTCGAAGCAATCCGTACGTTCACGCTCGACGTCCTGTCCACCGCCGGCGGAGTGGACGATGACACCCTCAAGGCCCTGCTGGCACACGGGTACACCGAGCGCAACGCACTGGAAGTCGTCCTGGGCGTCGGTACGTACACGATGTCGACGCTCGCCAACCGCCTTGTCAGGGCGGCGTGAAGGTCACGAGCCACGGAGCCACTGAATCGAGGGTCCACCCACCGGCATACAGCGGCTGTCAAACAGTGCCTGCCCAGTGGCAATCCGAAGCCGTCGGCCTCGACCGGTCGCGGGCGCCTATCGCCCCAGCCAGGTCAGGAACCGCGTGCGCTCTTCATCGCACTGGCCATCGCCGGAAACGTAGACCTTGTATCGGGTGAAGGTGGAGCCATGGGGACGGCCGGCGGCGCCCGGATTCGAGCGCGCAGGCTTCTCGAAAGGGCTGCAGAGCGTAGTAGCCGAATGCGATCAGCGCCACGACCGGTGGGGCAGACAGGAGACAGCGGCGGGCTGTCGGGGACGGCATGACGTGACCCTGCCGACGCTTCACAAACTGATTGGTGCCGTGGGGCGCCGAGTCTCCCCTCTCTCACTGACGAGGCCGTCAGCTGCGCTGGAGGCGATGATGTCTGGCTCCTTGGATGCGCTTTCGCGGGCCACTGCTCACGAGCGCCTCAGCCATGGCTCAGGCGCAGGGCAGCAGGCCGACGGGCCTTGCGGTGCGCATCGTGGTCGGAGCGCCGGCGATGGTGGTCGCGGTGCTTGGGTGGTGGGCGTGGTCCTTTGACCTGAGCATGCGCCCCACGCCCCGGGACATCGCGGCGCCGGCGAACGCGCCTGGGACGAGAGCGGCGGGCCGGGCAGCCGGCCACCTGACGGTCAACCAGCTCACGAGACTGCGTGAGCGGACGCCCCGGGTCGACCGACTCGGCACCTCTGTCGTCGACCTGTGCCAATCCCGGCTCCTCCCGGGCTCGTTCGGCGCGTTACCGCACTGGCCGCCAGTGACCTGCCGACGGACCACCGTCATGTATGTCGCATTCGACGACGACACCCATGCGCGCCTGGCTGATCTCGACAAGACGATCGCCTCGCTCGGCCGGACATCTCCGGGACCGTCAGGGCTGGTCGCCCAGGAACCTACATGCACCAGCCGCCCGACGACGCCAACCCCTCACAGTCGACGGAGGCCGCAGCGAGGCCGGCCTTGGTCGACGTGCATGTCACCCGCGGGCACGCCGCACAACCCCGCTTGAGTATTACGGTCCAGCAGACGCCCGCGCTCCCGAGCACCGGCCACAACTGGGAGGACTGCACCACCCGTTACTCCGGCAGCAAGCCGTTCAGGAACGACGAAATGACCCAGGCCGTCTATTTCACCTGGCATCCCGTGAACGCGAAGCATCTCGACGCTCAAGCCGCCCCACACCGATACGTCGCCGCCTTCGACTTCGATGCCGAGTAGTACAGCGAGCCGCCTGCGTCCTTGCCGGGACCCATCCACTCGCCGCCAAGAGGGGTTTCGCCCTGCTACAGCGGCACTGGTTGCCCCTGGCTCCTCCAGCGGCAACTCCCAGTAAAGACCCCGCCGACCACAACCTCTGCCGAGGAGGTGAGCAGCCCCGGACGGCCCAGGGACCAGGCATACGTATCCTATGCACCCCGCAGGCCGAGGTTGGCACCGCCGCGAAGATCCGGGAAACCCTGAGCGATGAGGGCCGCGGGCTCAAGGCAGGCATGACGAGTTGCCGCTTCGGTCGGGTTGTCAGCGCAGCCAAGCTGCTGATACCTGGTGACAGCGATCCGGAGTTTCTCCGCGACATCGCGCAGCGTCGCAAAGCCCTCGTGCCGCTCGATCTGCTCCAGAGCAAACGATGCATCCGCTCCCGTAGCCTTTGCTGCGGAGCCGCACTTGGCAGTGAACATCCCCGCTGACGAGGTTGAGCAGGGCGATCCCGTGCCCGAACCGAACCGCGTCTCGTCAGGAGAGAGCCGGCCCTCCATGACCGTCTTGACATGATCGGCCACAGCCGCCTTGGAAGACTGGGGAGCCTCCGCCTGGCCTGCGGACGCGGCCGGTGAAGCGGCTCGGTGAGGATTCGGCTCAGCGGGGGCGTCGCTGCAACCCGCCAGCAGCGCCAGAGCCGAAATTCCACCGCAGGTCATCCCAATCAGCTGCCGCTTCACCAGGTCCCACCCCTAACCCCGCACGCTCAGGGCGTGATCGTATCCCTACCTCGGCCGCGTCCGGCCAAGGTTCCAGACCAGCGAGTACGCGAAGCAGGCCAACTATGGACGATCACAGGATTCCCCAGCCGGTTGGTCACGTAATTCCCCACCTTGTCGGTGGCAAGGTGACCGGAGTGAGGGGGCATCGTCGACTGGTCAGGAGCGTCTGGCAAACTCCGCGGCATGGGAATGTCCAAGCGGGCCGACAAGGCGGAGAGTGCTGGCCAGGCCAGGGAGAGAGCCGACCTGAGCGTGCTACTGCTGCAGGGCGAAGACATGATCGGGCGGCTGGCTCGTGCGCACATGTCCTGGGGGCTGGGATCGGCGGACCGCTGGGATCTGGACCAGACGACCGGCATCATCACCTGGACCTTCCCCGATAAGACTGCGACGGCACCTGCGCAGATTCTCGGAAGTTTCAGCCCGGGCTCGGGCTCATGGGTGTGGGCCTGGGCCAACAAGAGCATCCTCCCTGACATGAGCCGCGACGCCCGCAGCTTCCGGGACTGGGCAGAAGCCAACGGGCATCCCGCCCTTGCCCAGCCGGAGATCAACGCCGATGCCCAGGCTGCTTCGACCCTCGTGGCCTTGGCCGTCCGGGTCACCGAGGCGACCGGCTATTACAAAGGCACGGGAAGCAGCTCCTCCGTGATCATCACTTTTGGACCGGTCACCCTGACCAATGCGGACAGCAGCGTCTCCACCTTCAACATCGATATCAACTAGCGTCGGCGAAGTCGGCTGGGGTCGGAGCCCGGGCGTTACCCAGGCGCCGACTCGATGATTATGGCCAGCCGCCCTGCGAGCTTGCCGTTCCGTTCTTGCCTGCGGGATTCCCAGGTCGTTTGTTCGGCCGGTAGCCGGGACCGTTCATGATGACCTGGTGGCTGGCGTTGATGAGCCGGTCCTGGACGGACTCGGCGACGACAGGGTTGGGGAAGAGGGGATACCAGTCGCCGGGCGCCCGGTTGCTGGTGATGACCGGGGACCTGCCCTGCCGTTCGGAGACGAGTTCGTCGAGGTCGCCCACCTGGGCCACGGAGAGCTGACGCATGGCGAAGTCATCGAGGATGAAGACGTCGGATCGGACAGGTTCGCGGATCCGTCTCCCCCAGGCGCGGTCGGCATGGCCGCCGGCGAGGTCGGCGAGGGTGCGGCTGGTCTTGGCGAAACGGACGTGGGCGCCCTGGCATTCGGCGAGGTGACCGAGGGCCTGAGCGATGTGGGTGTTGCCGACACGTGTTCGACGATGAGGTCCCGCCCGCCGCCATCCTCGACCGCCTCCCCCACCGCTGCGGCGTCATCTCCGTCAACGGCCCCAGGTACCGCCTCAAGAACCGGCCCGCTGCCATCGAACGAGACCGCGACGACGCAGCCTGAGCCACCACCGCGTCAGAACCGTCATCCGAAGCAAAGATCGACGTTCTTGTCGATGCACCCACGAAGCACGGCCGAAAGGGCAGTTCACCGAGTTGAAGGACGGTCCGAACAGGGCCGCCCCGGCAGACGAACGAGCACGACATGCCGCTTGACGCCTGTCGGCCCCCAGAACCAGGAAGCTGCCCCCCCCCGCACCCGGCATGATCTCCGTCCCCGGCAACGCCCCCATCCGGGCCGAACCGACGGTTCACACGACGGCACGGCTCACCGTCCCACCGACTGCAGCTCCGCACTGCGTACTGAATTCACACCTGGCTATTGCCGGATTTTATACGCGATCAGGTTAAATTCTCAGTGGATCATGGTCATACGTCAACTGGGGTCGGCGCAATGAAGCGGAATACGGGTCGGGGCCGGTGGTACCGGCCGGTGATGGGAACGGTCGCGGCAGTCCTGGCGGTCGGGGGGTGCAGCTCGAGCAGCGGCAGCGGAACCGGTCATACCGCTGCCACCTCTGCCTCGCCGAGCGGCGCCACCAGCACCGCGGCCGGTGCTCGTGACACCGCGCTCTGGCACAAGTGGGGCCTGACGCCGCTGCCGGTCCCCCCGCAGCCGCCGGCCGACAAGCCGGTGAAACTCTCCGCCACCGGAACCGTTCCGGTCTTCACCCACCTCCCGACCTCGCAGAAGGTCGTCTTCATCACTGTGGACGACGGACAGGAGAAGGACCCGAAGTTCATCGAGATGATGCGGGATCTGAAGATCCCGATCACCATGTTCTTGATGAACGACGCCATCAAGCCGGACTACGCGTACTTCAGGTCCCTGCAGGCGCTCGGCAACCACATCCAGAACCACACCTTGCACCACCCCGTCATGAGCACCATCCCCCTGGCCCGCCAGAAGGAGGAGGTGTGCGGTGACCAGAAGATCCTCACCAAGGAATACGGCACCGCACCGCTGCTGTTCCGCCCGCCGTACGGCGCGTACAACAGCAACACCAAAATCGCGGTGGGTGAGTGCGGACCGCGTGCGATCGTGTGGTGGCGAGAATCCATGCAGATCCGCAACATGCAGTACCAGGCAGGGGACAAGAAGCTGCATGACGGTGACATCATCCTGGCCCACTTCCGCGGGCCCAGCGAACTCAAAGGTGCCACGATGACGCAGATGTTCGCCAACCTGCTCAGGCGCATCCAGGAGCAGGGATTCGCCGTAGCGCGCCTGGAAGACTACATCCAGTCACCAGCCGGATGATCCCCGGCAACACAATCGCCCTTGGCCTGCCCGGTCGGCCGAGCAGGAAACGGAACCACAGCGGACGCGCGGCAGCCGCCCGCAGCCAGGCGGATCACCCGCCGAGGCCATCGCGCTGACCTCGCGCGCATGGCCTTCACCAAGATCTTCAAGGAGCCACGAGGGATGGGGGATTCGCGATGGCCGTACAGGGTGGCAGGGCCGGGGTCCACAACAGTGATTGCGGACTGCAGGCTTCCCTCGTGACTCGCCGGGGTCCCAAGGCCGCGAGGTGAGCGCGGCCCGGCATCTGACCACACTCTTCGGCTGGCTCGCTGTCCTCACCGGACTCGGGGCCCGCCTCCTGCTCTTGCCCGAGCCCGCGGCCAACTTCCCCACGGGGTACGGCCGGCCTCGTGGGCCGTCGCCGGAGCAGCCGGCTGCACTCTGCTGTGGATCCTGGCGTCACTGGCCACCCGCCATCAGCCTCGCCCGCCCGGGCGCCGCGACGCCCGCCTCGTCGCAGCCGTACTCGCACTGACCCTGGGCCTGCTGTGCATGGCCGCACCGGCGCCGGCTCTCGGACCGCACGGCGACGACGTCCGCTAGAGGGCCGGCATCCAGCGGGCCGGTGGCGGCGAGCACGACCTTCCCGTCTCGAAGATGCTCACGACACCGCGGCAGGCCGAGGTCACCAGGAACCACAAGGTGACGTACGCAGCCGACGTCCAGGTCGAGGTGCCCTACCGCTCCGGCCCACGCCCGCTCACCCACAAGAACCAGTGGTTCCAGTTCGACCCGCCGGCAGTGAGTGACAAAGTCACGGTCATCTTCGCCCCGAGCCGACCCGACCTCGGTGCCCGACCGGGGAATGTCCATGGCACGTTCTCGGACCTGCTCAGCCTGAGTATGATCCTCGGGAGCATGGGCGCGTGCCTCGCCCTGACCGTCCTGGGCGTAGTCGGGGCGCATTACATCGCACCAATTCGTCGGTTTCGGTGCGGTATCCACCCCCTCTCCTCGCCGCGCTCGCCTGCGCCGCGGGCCTGGACGCCACCGTGATCTTCGCCTACCCTTCGGCGCCGGTCAGCTGGACGCCGGCACTCGGCGCGGCCGTGATCACGAGTTCGGTGAGTTCCGTGAGTTCGGTGGGCAGGGCGGTCTCGTAGGTTTCGTTCCCACAGGTTGTTGGACCAGATCAGGCACCAGATCTCGCGCGGGAAGACGGTCAAGGCCAGTAGGTCGTGCTGGGCGGCGACCAGGTGGCCTGCGGCCTTGGGGAACTTGGCTTCCAGCGCGTCCAGGGCGTGCCACATCCGGGCCTGAACGGCGTCGGCGTCGGGTTGTCCTAAGACGGCCCCCGGCAGGGTGGCCGCCCATGACTGGGCCGACTCGGGGACCTGACTCAGCAGGTTTCCGGCGTAGTGGGTGCGGCTGCCCTCGCGGACCTTCCGGGTCAGCGCGTCCACCCGGACGAACGCATACGGCCCGGCATCGCGTCGAGGGACTCGGTGAGCTTCTCAACCCGGCGAGTGCAGACACCCAGCAGACAGTCGGTCGCGACCACCGGAACGAGAGCCTGCTCGGCCTCGGCGCCGCAGAGGGTGTCGGCCTCCGCGGACATCAGCGCCTCGGTGAATGTCGCGATCGTCGCGCGCAGCAGATCGGGACTCGCCGCGGCGAGGTTGTCCTCGGCGAATTGGACGCAACCTCACCTTTGTCTCGGTCGGGTGAGAGCGGCCGGTCTGGTGATCGCTTCGGTGGCTGTGCCGGGGGCCTGTGGCTGGTGGTCGTCGTGTCTTCTATCTTTCGAGTAGACAACCACGGTGCGGTGATGGGTCGTTGAGTGAAGAGCTGGAACGCTGGGAAGCGGCGGTCCACGCGAAGGCCGAGGGACTTCGCACCCGGCGACTCCATGTGCCCAGCCCCTCTGCGATGCGCTGTCGCAGCACCTCAGCTTAGGAACCGGGTGGTTGCCCGTGATACGCGAGGAGTGCAGATGGAACTGGAACTGCGTCACCTTCGCTTGCTGCGCACGGTCGCCGAGGTGGGAAGCATCAGTCGCGCCGCCGCGGTCCTCGGCTACTCGCAGCAGTCGGTCAGCGCGCAGCTTCAGCGGATCGAGCGGCACTTCGGTCTGCCGGTGTTCGCGCGCGGGTCGTCGGGTGTGGAGCCGACCTCGTTCGGTGTCGACGTCCTGTCCCAGGCAAGGGACGTGCTGGCCCGGATGGAGGTGCTCGGACGCCACTGCCCGAAGGATGCCGACCCGCTGCCGTCGGCTGTGCGACTGGCCGCCACCAACACACCCATCCTTCCGGGCATGGTGGCGCGGCTCAAGACGCGACTACCGGGCGTGGCGATCAAGGTCAGCAGTGTCTACTCGTCCTCGGAGATCGTGGAACTGCTGGAGCGGGACGAGTTGGACATCGCGCTCGGCGTGGACTACCCAGGCATGGAATTGCAGCACTCCGACGCCGTAGCGCATCGGGGAATCGTCACAGAACCCACATTTGTCGCGCTGCCGACGGGTCATCGACTCGGGCACCGAAGCGAGATCGTCCTGGGTGACCTGGCCGATGAGGCATGGTTTCTGACGCCGAATGACGGTGCGGGCTGGCCTGAGGTGTTTTACACCGCCTGCCATACCGCAGGATTCACTCCGACCACGGTTCACGAATACCTCGGCGATCGGAGACAACTCCAGGAGATGATCGCCAATGGGCTGGGGGTGTCCATGGTTCAGGCGACGACTCGGCCGAGTCCCGGCGTGCTGGTGAAACCTTTGGCCGGTACGCCGTTGTGGTGCCGCTACCTGTTGGCCTGGCGGCGCGAGAGCCTCTCCGAGCAGTTGGTGGACCTGGTCCTGAGTGTTGCCTCGGCGGCCTACGGGGATCTGATCGCGTCGTCGCCACACGCGCAGGCGTGGCTGTCGAGGGTGTATCGACCAAGCCGATCCTGAGAATCCGGCTTCGCGCTGAACAGTCCACTATACGAACCAATCAACAAGGCTTTACCAACATCTCTGATGTTGTGGACCCTTCAGTGAAAACGCAGTACCCCAGGGCGTTGCTCACCCGTCAACTCCAGTGCCAGGTTGCATTGCACCGCCCCGTAGGGCTCGGGCGGCTCCCCACCCCCACCAAGGGAGATGCAATGCTCCTCAGACCACCCCTGCCCAAATTCCTAGCCGTCGGCCTGGCGGCCGGAAGCCTGGCCTTGGGTCTGTTGACCACTCAGGCGACCGCGGCGCCACATCCAGGGCAGAGTCCGGCGGCCCACGCCCAGGCGACCACCGCGGTCGCCAAGCCGTCCGGTGCCGACACCGGCCCGAGCACCGAACTCCCCGCCGCGCGGTCCAAGCCGCTGCCGGCCGCGTTGCGGGGCGCGCCCGCCGATGTGGCGCCTGCCGCTTCGCCGGCACGGACGCCCCGGAGCAAGCCCGCGACGACCGGCCGCGCCGAACCCAAGAGGGCGCCGGCGGCCGTGACGTCGTGTACAACGGCGGACTTCGCCGGCCGGACCGGCGCCGCGCTGGTGGCGTACATCAAGACAGTGGACTGGCACACCTGCATCAACCCGCTGTTCGACTTGACCGGCGCGAACGCGAACGCGGTGTTCAAGGAGTCGCAGATGCTCGCGGTGGCCAACGGCTTCGCCGGTACGGCCGCTTCGTACACCGGTGACGACTCCGGCGGCCTGCACGAACTGCTGTACTTCCTGCGCGCCGGCTACTACGTGCAGTCACTGCACCCCGCCGACGTCGGCACGTACGACTCCACGCTCACCAGCGCCGTCGGGTCCGGGTTCACCACGCTCTTCAACAGCTCCCACTCAAACGACGTCAGCGCGGGCAACGGCGACATCCTGGAGCAGGCGTTCGTCACCTCCGACAGCGCGCAAATACAGGGCAGCCTCCTCGGCGTCTACAAGCGGTACCTCACTGCCTACAGCAGTGCGTGGGACGCGTACCCGGCGATGGACCGGGCGCTCAACGCGATCTACACACCGCTGTGGCGCGGCCCCGGCATCACGGACTTCGTGACCGCGGTCACCGCCGACCCCAGCATCGCCGACACGCTGTACACGTTCACGCTCAACCACCGCGACCTGCTCGGCGGGGACAACGACGTCCTGGACTCCAACGCGGGCAACGACCTGGCGCACCTGGTCCAGATACCGGCGTTGCAGGGCAGGATACGCCCGCTGATCAAGGGGCTGATGGACGCCTCGTCCATCACCGGGCCCACCGCCAGCCTGTGGGTCCACGTCGCCTACCGGGCCGACAACGACGACGCGGCACAGTGCTCGTACTACGGCGTCTGCGACCTGGCCGCGCAGCTCACCAGGGCCTCGCTGCCGATCTCGTACGGCTGCGGCAACTTCACCATCATGGCGCAGTCGCTGACGGCGGCGCAGCAGAGCGACGTGTGCAACAGCCTGAAGGGCGAAGTGCCGTACTACCACAGCCTGGTGAAGGACAACGGGCCGATCCCGGGCGAGTACTTCAACGTGAAGATGGTCATCTACGGAAGCAAGGCCGACTACGCGACCTACTCCTGGGCGATCTTCGGCAACTCGACCGACAACGGCGGCGAGACGCTGACCGGCAATCCGACGGACCCGAAGAACGTCGCCTATTCCATCCTCTACCAGAAGCCGTCCGACGACGGGTTCCCCGCCAACGCCTGGAACCTCAACCACGAGTTCGCGCACATCCTGCAGTCCATCTACGACATGAAGGGCGACTTCGGCACCCAGATCTCGGTTCCGGACGTCTGGTGGATCGAGGGTCAGGCGGAGTACGTCTCGTACAGCTACCGCGGAATCACGGACGACGGCGCGATAGCCGAGGCCGCGAAGCACACGTACAAGCTCAGCGACCTGTGGCAGAACACTTACGCGATCGACGACGTGACCCGCACCTACCCGTGGGGCTACCTGGCCGTCCGCTACATGACCGAAAAGCACCCGTCGGACATCCAGGCCATACTCGCCAAGTTCCGCACCGGTGACTACAGCGGGGCGTACGCCATCTACAACACCACCATAGGCACCCGCTACGACGCCGACTTCGACGCTTGGCTCACCGACCTCGCCCGGGGCGGCGGTGGCAGCTCGGCCACCGCGTGCACGGACTCCAACACCCAAGCCATGGGCCAGAACTGCTACCGCGCCAACCAGTCCGCGGCCGCCGGTGACACCGACTACCTGTGGATCTACCTGCCCGCCGGGACAACCACGCTGAAGGTCACCACCAGCGGCGGCACCGGCAACGCCGACCTCTACTACAACCCGACCACGTGGGCGGGCCCATCCGCCTACACCGACAAGTCCACCAACTCCGGCAACACCGAGAGCATCAGCGTCACCAACACCGCGGCCGGCTACCGGTACATCAGCCTGTACGCCGCGACCAGCTTCAGCGGAGTCACCGTCACCACCACCTACTGACCCGCCGCTGCGGGCCGTGCCCGGTCGATCACAGGCCGACCGGGCACGGCCCTCGGCCAATCCACCTGAGGTGAACCGTCTCCATGAATCCGCGCATGGCAATGACCGACCACGTCTTCACTGTTCCCCTGGACCACGACGATCCCACCGGGGCAACCATCGAAGTGTTCGCCCGCGAGGTCGTCGACCCGCCCCGCGCCGCGGAGAGGCTGCCGTGGCTGGTGTTCCTGCAAGGCGGACCGGGCGGCAAATCCCCTCGGCCGAGCGGGCGCGCCCCCGGCTGGCTGGCACGGGCGCTACAGACCCACCGGGTACTGCTGCTCGACCAGCGCGGCACCGGACGCAGCACTCCAGTGACACCGGCCTTCGCCGCGGCGTTCGGCTCGGGCAAGGACCTCGCCCGTTACCTCTCGCTGCACCGGGCCGACGCCATCGTCCGCGACGCCGAGCTGATCCGGCGGCAGTTGTGCGCCGACGAACCATGGGAGACTCTCGGCCAGAGCTACGGCGGGTTCACCACCCTGACCTATCTGTCCCTGGCGCCCGAGGGACTGCGCGCCTGCCATGTCACCGGCGGTCTCCCGGGCCTCAACACCAGGGCCGAGGACGTCTACCGCCTCACCTATCCCCGTGTCGAGGCCAAGAACGGCGAGTACTACGACCGCTACCCGGGGGACGTCGAGAAGGCCCACCAGATCGCCGACCTCGCCGAAAGCGGCCGCGTCCTGCTTCCCGACGGTGACAGGCTGACATCACGGCGACTGCGGACCCTCGGGCTGGCGTTCGGGATGAGCGACGGTTACGAACGCGTCCACTGGATGCTCGACGAGGCGTTCGACGCGGCCGGACGACTCAGCGACACCTTCCTGCTCCAGGTCATGCAGCAGACCGGGTTCGTGGACAACCCACTCTTCACGATCCTCCAGGAGCCGTGCTTCGCCCACGACTCGACGCCGACGAACTGGGCCGCGCAACGCATCGCGATCGAGCATCCGAGGTTCGCGGAAGACGCCGATCCGTTGCTGTTCACCGGCGAGATGATCTACCCGTGGATGTTCGAGGACATCAGAGCGCTGCGCCCCTTCGCCGAGGCCGCCGAGACCCTCGCCGCGTGGACCGAGTGGCCCCCGTTGTACGACCCGGCCAGGCTCGCCACCAACCAGGTACCGCTGGCGGCAGCCATCTACCACGACGACATGTACGTCGACGCCGAACTGTCCCTGCGCACCCTTCGAGAAGTGGGGTCGGCTCGCGCGTGGGTGACCAACGAGTGGGAGCACGACGGTGTGAACGCATCGGGGGACGTCGTGCTGTCACGCCTGATGGCCATGACGGCCGGGAGACTCTGACCGGCACTCTCAACCCCTGGAGCATGGGGAGGCTGACAGCCAGGCAGTTGATCAGGCGAAGCGCTTCGCCGCGCGTCCATGCGGGCAACGCCGCTGAGACAGACCAGAAGAGCATCGGCCACTGGTACGAGCGGACGCGCGCCCACACCCTCGTCGCCCGGAACATCGAGGCGGCCGCGGAGGGCTTCCGCGGTGCGCTGGACGAGCGGGGTGTTCCCCGCCGTGGCGAGCAAAGCGGTCGAGGATGTGCTGTTTCCCCGGGATCGGTGTGCGCGTGGAGCGGGTGGGCGATGCCTCCGGCGTCGTCCTGGTGGTGGAGGTGGTGTCCACCGCTCGGCCGTGTCGGTGCCCGGACTGCCGGAAGCAGGCGAGGCACGTACACAGCATTTGCCAACGCCCCTTCAGCGAGTGGCCGTTGGGCTCGCGCCGGATCATGGTCCGGCTGCGGGTGTGCCGGTACTTCTGCGACAAGACCTTTGGACAGCTTGGCTTCAAGCGGCTTCTTCCGCAGGTGGCGGGTCGACCGGTCGTGCGACAAGTGCGGAGTAATGATTCAAGACTCTGTGATTCGGCCGTGCACATGAACGGCGTGGCCGTAGGAGCCCTCGGGTTGCTGAGCCAGGAGTGGTAACACCCGGCGAGTCACCGCCGCGACCGGCTCGGAACGGGTGACGGCGTCGTGTGCTTCCTTATCGATCCACAGCTGGGTCAGCCAAACCGTGTCCGGCTCGTCAAGGGCAGTGTTGACGCTGTAGGCAAGTAGGCCGCTGTCCTCGCCGCCGGCACGGAATCCATCAAGGAGCAGGGTGATCAACTCGTCACGCCGACCAGGCAGTGCGGTCATTCGTCCGTAGACACTGAACATGTTCCCACTGGACACGATCGTTCACCCTCCGCCGGACCGATCCACGTGCGAGCCTACCCGTTCGCGGGCTCCGCAACGGCGACGAGCCGGGCCGATACCTGTTCATGCGGCTTCCTCATCGGGTCGCTCGACAAGGACTCCGTTCTCGAATCGGGCGCCCGGACCAGAACATGGACCAGGCAGTTTCGTCCAGATCATCGGATCGTCGGTTCGGGTGTGCCGTCGACTGACGTGCAGTTTGCGCGAATCGAGCCACCGGCGCCTCGGTCGTCGCGCCGAGGCGATGTCCTGCAATCGGGAAGACAGCCACCGGGCCCTGCCCCCTCCGTGGCCGGGGCCGCCAGAGGCCGTCACGCCCGCCTGCCCGTCAGGCCCGCAGTCCCGCCCGCCTGAGAGCCACCTCGGACAACGCGGCGATGGCCTCCTCGTCTCCGCGACGCCAGGCGTCGGCCAGGCCACCCGGCGGGACCGGCACTGCTGCGAGGTCACGCTGTGGGCCCGTCAGAGCGCGCAGGGCGAGCAGGTCGGCGCCGCCGGGGCCGTCGAAAAGGCCCCGGGTGGTGGCGCTGTGCCTGATCCAGCACAGGCGCGGGGGGAGCCACAACACCAGGACGAAGGCCACGGGCAGAACGATCAGGGCGAGCGCGGTGAGGTCGGCCACCTGGCCCACGACGTGCTGCAGCGACTGCCCGGCGTCGGACAGGCCGTCACCTGCCCCGGCGGCGGCCTGGAGCGGCTTCTTCAGGGAGCCCCCGATCAGCGGTACTTTCGAGGCCGCGGCTCCGGCGTCCTGGAGGCTGGAGGAGAGGCTGACGCCCGCGTTCTGCGCCTGGCGCCCCGGCTCGGCCAGCCGCATGATCACGCCGTGCACGGTCAACGCGAACGCCACCGCCACCGCGATGAGGGCCAAGGCCACCAGGTCAGCGACCACCTGCCGGCTCCTGCGTGCCGGAGTCTGAGCGTAGAGGCGCATGGGCGTACTCCTGTTCCGGTGATGGAGCGGAGAGGGCAGGCTCCAACCGGGCGGGCCGCCGTTGCCGCGGCGGGATCGGCCGGTCGCTGGACTCGACTCTTCCACCGAACGCGTCGGGTAAACGTCCCGACACGGTGCCGACGTTCTCGATCCGCGAAAGTGCGGGGGCCTGGCGGCGCGCTCGTCAGTTGCGGATGCCGAAGTGATCGGCTCAGCCCGGACCCGGTGCCGCAGGCGACTGCACGCTTTCCGGTTCGACCATGGACGACAACACATCGCCCCTGACGCTCCGGATGGCGTCGACAGCGCAGTGCCGATCATCCATGCACTCTGCCAGAGGGAGTGGACGAACGCGATGTCGGTGCCGGTGCCGGTGCCGGTGCCGGAGGCCGTCGGGCTCTCCGGCTGGGTGGCCGATCTCTGATACGTCCTCGGCCAGGTCTCAAGTCCGGCCGGGACGGTAGGTTGCAGGGCGCGATCGAGTGCCGGGGGCTGCGCGTGGTCAGGGCCTGACCGCGAACACCATGCCGATGTCACCGGCCCGCTGCACCGGGTCCTGCTCGGTGCTGACCGTGAAGCCGTGCGTGAGGAAGACCTCGCAGACCGCGTCGCCGTTCTGCTGCCAGCGCTCCACCTCGACGACGGCCTGGCGGACCAGCGGCCAATGCCGTCCCTCGATGCCTCTGAGTACGTCGAGTTCGCCGCCTTCCACATCGACCTTCAGCAGGTCGATGTGGTCGATGCCATGCTCGTCGAGCGCTGATGACAGCGGCCTGACCTCCACCCGGTGCGTCTCGAGCCGCCGCATCACCCGCAGCTTGCGGCCGACGAGGAGAGTGAGGACGGGAGCGGGTACGCGGCGCAGGACCGGTCCCAGGCCGCCCTGACGGATCATTTCGACAACGCTGGCGGTGACCCGCCTCCGCTCTGCCTCGATGTTCCCCTGATCCCGCGAGGAGGACGAGAAGATGGTGGCAGCCGGTACGTAGCTGAAATCGAGTTCGTCGTCACGGGACGCCAGGCCGTAAGGGAGCGCGGTAAGGCGTCCGTTGAAGAATTCGCGAGCATTGCGTTCAAGCGTCGCGTGGAGTGGCGGCACCGGCTCGAAGGCGTAGATCCGCACGTCCCCGTCCAACCGCTCATAGACGGCTGCCGAGAACACACCGATGTTGGCGCCCACGTCGAGTACCGTCGCGCCCGGCATGCACTCGACGCCATGGGCGAAGTAGCCGCCAACCTCCTCGCGGAGGAAGGACGCCTCCCAACGATTGATACTGTGCAGTTCAATCGCATTCATGGCCATGACAAAGTCATCTATCAGGGTTGGAGTCAACAATCCAGCCCGCACGCTTCACTTCGTCCGCGGATTCACCGGGTGTGGCATCGGCGTGTTCTCATCACAACGACGGACGCCCTGGTGAGGGTGGTCCCGGGCCGGTGACCCTGGTCGTACCGGACCGTCACCGCTTCCCCCGTCTGGCGCCGTTGACGTCAGTGACGGATGCCGGTCTGCTCCGAGCCTGACCGGGGGCGTCGGAACTTGCCCAGCCGGTCACCGGACGGCCCACACGCACGATCCGAGTGCGCCGCACGCACCGCTCTCGCCGCCCCCTTCGCCCCCGCCAACTCACCGCTGAGCGGGCGGTCTGGCCCAGTACCGGCCGCAGCAACCTTCTACCTCGAACAGCACGACGGCCGATCTCACGACGGCTTACGGGCTGCCCCACGAATGGTGGCGGGCCGTGCCGGCCTGGGGGTTCGGCTGGTGGGTGATTCAGCAGGCCGTTGTGCGGACGAGCACGAGTTCGGTGCTCGGCTTGTGCCGGGTGGCGCGCTTGGCGGCGCGGTCGGAGACCAGGCCGGCGATGGCCCGGTGTCGCGCCGTCCGGTGTACCGCTGCAGCGTGCGCCATTGCCGGTGTTCGGCGTTGGCGTGCTCGACGCAGATCCGTCGGGAGGACTGACGACGCCGCTGCTCGCGCCACCCGTACCGTTCGGTCAGTGGCGCCTCGTCAACGCCTTTCGGTTTTCTCGGCGGGGCGCTGACCTGGTCGGGGAACTCGTTGGCCAGTCCCCGGTAACCCTCGTCGACCTCGGCTTTCACGCTGGGCTGCAAGCGGAACTGCTCGGCAATGCCCTCGGTGCGCACACAGGTCTGGTCGTGCATCCGGCCGGGACGCATCGCGCCGGACCACAGGGTGCAGCCCTGGTGATCGCTGATCGTGGTGGTCTTGATGGTGTTCTGCCTGCGCTTGCCGGAGACGAAGGCCCGCCTGCCGGGCCGGTTGGCCCTGGAGCGCCGGACCTGGGTCTCGGTGCCGTCGATGCGCAGGGTGATGTTCTCGGCGGCGGCGTAGGCGAACACGTCCTCCAGGGTGTGCAGTCGCAGGCCGGGCCGGGCCGGGCCGGTCTGGGACGGCGA
Organism: Streptomyces broussonetiae; assembly: GCF_009796285.1. Taxonomy (NCBI): domain Bacteria; kingdom Bacillati; phylum Actinomycetota; class Actinomycetes; order Kitasatosporales; family Streptomycetaceae; genus Streptomyces; species Streptomyces broussonetiae. The sequence continues at coordinate 588,236 of NZ_CP047020.1, forward strand.
ATCCGCGCTCCGCCAGGAGCGGGCGGATCTCGCTGATGGCGCGGCCGATGGTGGAGGAGTCCACCTCGTAGATCACGCCGAGGGCCTCGTGGGTGAGGCCGGTGCGCAGGTGAACCAGGGTGGCCAGCAGCCGGTCGGTGAAGACCAGTTCGTACTTCGGCCCCGCCCCGGCCTGCCGTCGGCGGGCGCCCCGGCGCCGCTCGTGCCGCGCGGACTCGCAGCGCGCTTCCCAACGCGGCGCGAGTTCTTCGATCAACTCGCCGAGATGTTGGCGCGCGACGCCACAGAAGGCAGGATGGGCCATGGCCGCGCGGGCCTGCTTGATCTTCACACCTCAAGTACCCGCGCGGCCATCGCCATGTCACGGCCTGCCCGGGAGGACGGTCAGACCCGGTCCAGAGGTCGCTGCGGACCGCTGGGAAGTTCCATTTCGATCGTGTCGCCAGGGCGCACCACGCCGCCTTCCCTCACGATGCTCATGATTCCGGCTTTGCGCACGATGTTCCCCGCCTCGTCGCGGCCGACGACATGCTTCAGCAGCCCGTCCTGGAAGTTGTCGATCTGCAGGCAGGGATTGCGGAGGCCGGTGACTTCCAGGACCGCGGAGTCGCCGATGCGCAGCAATGTGCCGACCGGCAGACCGAGCAGATCGATGCCGCGCGTGGTGATGTTTTCGCCGAGTTCGCCGGGCGCCACCTTGAACCCTTCTTCGCCGACCTCGGCGAAGAGCTCTTCATGAATGAGGTGGACCTGGCGCAGATTCGGCTGGGTGGGATCCTGCGCGACGCGTGAGCGGTGCTTGACCGTCACACCGGAGTGCACGTCCCCCTCCACACCGAGTCCGACGAGCAGTCTGACGCTGTCCCGGTTCGGCTTGGTGAACGAGTACTCCCCGTTGCTGCTGACCGCCGTCACTCTCCCGCTCATGCCTCGGAACCCCCTCGTCAGTAACCGTGATCAGCCACGAGCCTAGCCCTCGCCCCTCAAGGCGCAGCATCCACGATCAATCGCGGGTGGGGCCGTCAGCCGGATTATCGCGGCCCGGGCGAGGGTGTGGGTTGATCGGTTCCCTGACCCGCTGGTGGTCCGGCAGCGGCGTGGTCCGGTACCGGACAGTCTCGCACGGCTGGCTGATGGCCTCGCCGACCAGGCGTGCCGGCACAGGCTGGCGCGGCTGACCATGGGGCCGCCCGGGCACTCCGGCCTGGACGGGGCCACAGCTTGTGACCGCCACCCCTTACCGGCCCTGCGAGTCACCAGGGCCGGCCGAGGTGGAATCCCGTCGGTGGACGCATGTGGGCCGCCCCTTCGCGAGAGGCTGATCATCGTCGGTCATGTCGTCTCCGTCCTCGCAGTTCGAAGTCATGGCAGGTCGCAGACATGAAGACATGCCCAGGGCCTCCTCGATGCGTCGCGGCGGCGGTCTCGTCGTCAGGAGCGATGAGGAACGCTGTGTCGATACCCACGCCGGCACGATCGCAGCTCAACTCCTGCAACCGGTGCCCGCACCCACCCTCGCTCGGAGGCGGATGCGATTCCAGCAATCATGGCAAGGTTCCAACCAGCGCGTCACGGCTCACTGCAACCGTCTGAACGGTCCGACTTCGATGGCGGGCAAGCCAACTTCGTCGTCAGAGGGCAGAGAGCCGAAAGATCCTTCACGACTGCCGCTTGTGTCCCGTCTCCGCCGAGCCGGTCTCCGTCTCAAGTGATCTGGACCGACTCACTCGTTCGTGCCAGGTGATCTGGTTCGCCGAACGCTGGAGTCCGCGTCCCGATCGAATCATCGTGAGTGCACCTCAAGCTCCCCGGCAGCCGTCAGTGTCATGGGGGTCTGCCACCACGTGACCCTGCCGCACGGCCCATTCTCCGCTTGATGCACTGGCCGGACGCGTCTGCTCACCCGGAGTACCTGCCTGTCGCTCTCGTCCGCCGTGACGGTCACCGTGACGGTACGTCCGGCGTCCGGCCCGGCCGGTGTTGGCAGGAAGAGGGAGTGTGCGTAGGGAGACACGCCCGATGTCGCCTGGCACCGATCGTTGACGCAGGCCCGCACGGTGGCCTGTTGATGTGCGGCCGTCCACGGTGCGACTTCCAACAGTACGTCCGGAGCTGGTTTGTTCGGCCCGTTGCACACCTTCGGTGACGCACACCCCGCGACCGCAACAATGATCAGGGAGACCGCCCACAACAACCTGGTCACACGGGATCGCACTGCTCTGCCGCGCACAGTGATGACTCCGATCGCTTCGTGACAGGTCCTGCTCGGCAACCGCGGGACCGCAGTGCAAGCCTCCCCGTGCCGTTCTCGGTGGACAGGTGGCTCAGGAAGTGGTCCATCAGCTTCGGGATCGCCCTGCCAGGGTGGTGAGGTAGCGGTGCAGTTCCTCCCCGCCCACGGCTGTCGTCAACCGCGCCGTCGGACCCATGGGACCGAACCAGGTCAGCTGAGAGACAACGTCGGGCATCCGGTCACCCAGGACCTGAACAATCGAGAACCTCGGCATGCCCACGTCTGACTGACCTGATCGCTCCAGGTCAAAGGTCCGGCCAAAGGTCCGGCCGGGCCAGGTCGTTCGAGACGAGACAGCTTGAAAGGCGGCGGTGGAGGTACGCGCGGGGCGGCGGGCTGACGAAGGAGCGCTGACAGTTCCGCGAGGGGATCCGCAGGATGGCCACCGAGCGGTTCGCCGTGGGCGAGCCCGGCTCAGCAATCGCGAGGGAGTTACGAGTCGGCGTCCGCTCGGTCCAGCGGTGGCGGGCCTGGGACGGGGGCGGCCCGCGCGCTCTGCGGTCGGCGGGTTCGGCCTCGCTTCTCCGGGTGAGCGATGCCCAGTTTGCCGTACTGGAGCCTGAGTCGACCAAGGGCCCCATCGCGCGTGGCTGCGCCGATCAGCGGTGAACGCCTGCGCGAGTCAAGACCCTGATCGGGCGGCGCTTCCACGAGAGCTACACCCTCCAGGGCATGCGCAAGCTGCTGATCCGGCACGGTTTCTCCCCTCAGGTGCCGGCCAGAGGGGCCGTCGAACGCGACGAGGAGGCAATCCACGGCCGGGGGAAGGAGACCTCACCGCAGGCGGTAGCTCCGCGGCGGCGCTCGGGGCCTAGATCGTCGGCGCCTACGCGCCCGAGCCCCACCCGGTCGAAGGTGGTGCTCCCACGGGGGCAGGCAGTGGTCGCGGTGGCTGCGGGCGCGATGAGATCGGCTCGTGGTACCGGGCTACGACAAGGACTCCGGAGGGCTGCTGTGCCATCGAGTCGGCCGGTTCACCTGCACTGGTCAGCCCGACGCCTGCCATGCCGCGGCAGGTGGGGTGGAAGTTGATTCCGGCGAGCGGCTCCCGGCCGAACACGTGGTGGAGGTAGGGCTGATCGGGGCCGAGCACCAGGCATGCGGGGCTTGCGGCTTCGTCGACCGCTCTCGCTGCCGCCGGCACGGAGGCGGCGTGCACCACGCCGTCCTCGAAAAGGCCGGCCTCCACAATCAGGGCGGCTGAGCCGCCGGGGCAGGTTCCCCCAAGGCCTCCAAGCAAACGCGAAAATCAATTCCGGGACAACCCCCAGCGAGGGCCCCGGTGCTGCCGCTTCGTATCAAGAGCGTCGGGCTAACGTCAGGTCAACGTCATGGTCCGCCGGCCGACTCGGCGGCGAAGATGAGCCTGAAGCAGCGGGGAGGTTCTACTCGTTTCCGCTCAACTCGCCGCAGATCACATATGAGCAGCAACGCATGCTCGTCCGTGAGTTCGGGGAAGCCCCAACCTCGGACGTCAGGAAGGGGTAAGAGCGATGAAGCCGAAAACGCGCATCGTCCGCCTCGCCGCCGCAGGCTTGCTTGCCGCCTGCGCAACCACCCTGTTCGCCGGCTCCGCGAGCGCCTCGGCGGTCGGCCCTGGAGGCGGCGGCGGTATCGAACTCGGCGTGTACACAGAGCCGCAGTGCTACTACCTCGGCAACCAGGCCGTCGCCAGCGGCAAGTACTCGACATTCTCTTGCGCGTTCGATCACCTCGCGGGCCCCAACCTCGAATTCGACCAACTCTGGGTGGCCTAGCGCCGATCCGGAACTTCCATGAGCAAGACCTCCGTCGCAGCTGGGGCCGGTCAGGCCTTCGTTGGAGCAGGCCAGAAGGTGTCGCTCATCGACTTCTCCCCCCAGCGACACGGCCTCTGCGACCAACTCGGTGTCGAGAAGGTCGCCGGGACCACCAACCTTCCACTCTCACAAGGAGAAACATGCGCATCAAGACCATCGCGGCCGTCGCCACCGCAGCGGCCGCACTGACGCTCGGCACCGCAGGCACGTCCAACGCGGCGCAGGCGATCCACTCCCAGGCCACCCCGGTGGCCACCGGGCACGCCACCCCGGCCGGGTTCCACCTCACATCCATAGGGAACACCGCCCCGAAGGTCGCCGCCGACTGCTTGCTCAACATCGGCTCGCCCGGCAACTACCAGACCCCCGACGGCTACGCCGGGCAGGTCGAACAGGTCTATGACTCGTGCAACGGCGACGTGTACGCGCACTGGCAGTGGAGCAACGACTTCATGCAACGCTTCCCCGGCCGTAAGCTTCGCGTCGCCGTCGGCTCCCCCACCTACGAGTACGATCTCCCGTTCTGGACGGACATTGTCACCCCCAGCCAGGGCAAGGATGCGTGGTTCATCAACGAGCCCGGCGAGAACTACGGCCTTTACCACGGGTGGGCGGGCAACGACGACTGGCGGGCCGGGGCGATGCTCGACGAGTCCGGCTGCGTCGCCTGGGGCACCCTGCACAACTACAACGGGTACGACGAGGCGGGCCCGTACGGGGGCTGCAACGACGAGAACGTCCCGGGCTGACGCACCCTTGACTCCCGGCGCGCGTGGGCAACGGGACGCTCCTTGAGTGTGGCGCTAAATTCCCCGCGCGGCGCCCTCACCGTCCTCTACCGGCGGGCGGCCCGGCCGCGCGGAGGGCAACGTCCAGGTACCGGTGTTCACGCCCCGGCGCGCCCACTGCCCCGCTCGACCGGGATCCACAGCCGGGAGTCGGTCTCCGGGCCGATCTCCACCGGCTGCGTCCGAAGGAACTCCGGACCTGGCCGGCGCGTGTAGGGGTTCGAGGGGAACCACTGTGTGCACACGTCCCGCCACAGTTCCTGGAGCGCGCTCGGACAGGGACCGTGGGTCGCCGCCTACTGGCCCGAGTTCGCCGCGACCGGCAAGGAGGACGTGCTGGTACGGCACGTGCTGTCCCATACCGCGGGGCTGCCGGACCCGTCCGGGCTGACGGCGGTCACGTACCTCTACGACTGGGAGAACGTGACGGTGGAGGTACGTGACGATAGAGCTAGCTACGCAGGACCCCGAATGGGAACCCGGGACGGCCCCAGTTCTTCGCAGAGGAGGTGGCCAAGCCGCTGGGCAGGGAATCCCCCATCGGGCTCTGCGCCGAGCATGACCACCGCGTCGCACCGTTCGTTCCGCCGCCGCCACTGACCGACGAGTACGCCGCCGGCGCACCGCCCGGACCGGACGACGTACCCCGTGAGAGCACCGGTGCCGCGATCCGCGTCAAGGACGCCAACTCAGTGGCCTGGCGTCGTGCGCAGATCCCTGCGGTGAACGGCCTCGGCAACGCTCGCCCTGTCGCCCTTGTCCAGTCGGTGACGGGAGGTGTTCCGCGGTGACCCGGATAGCTACCTCGCCGGGCTTCACCTGCGTGCCTCGGCGATCTGGATCAAAGACCCCGCCCGAACCAGAGCCGAGAGCCGCGCAGGTCATCGAGGGACGTAGCGTGTCGGGATCGCAGTTGCGGGCCCTCAGCGGCAGCCGCATTCCCGGATGCCGGGATTTCGGTGGCCCGCTGCCGCCCGGGGAGTGGGGATCGTGCGCCACCAGCGCGGTGTCGGCCCGCGGCCTCAGGCGAGGGCGGCGACCAGCAGGGCGAAGGCGGCGATGATGACGGCGACGCGGACGTAGTGAAAGCGCTCCCAGCGGTTCATCTGCTCCTTCCAGTCCTCGGGCCGGTTCTCGGGGGTCCACGTCTTGTTCCGGTTGTTGATCGGGACGAGCAACAGGAGCGACATGATCACGCTCAGGATCAGCAGCGCGGCGGCGATGACGACGAGGGCGACGCCGTGGTGATGCCATGCGGCGATGGCCCAGAGCGCGCTCAGGACGAGCGAGCCGATGTACCAGACCGGCATCACGGCGCCGAGCATCCGACCCCCGTGGGCGTGGCCGAGTTGGCCACTGTCCTCGGGGAGCGCGTTGAGGATCGGATTGAGGACGAAGGCGACGGAGAACTCCACCCCCACCATCAGGCCGACGACAACGGTGGTGAAGACCTCGAGTGCGTTGAGCATGATGACCCCTCCTAGGATCTAGCGCCGCTAGCCGATGAGGCAACGCTAGTACTACTGCCGCTCGATTGTCTAGCGATGCTAGGATCGAATCATGTCGGTACAGGAACGCAAGCAGCGCGAACGGGCGGAGCGCGAACGCCTCATCGTGGCGACGGCCCGCGAACTCGCCGAGCAGCAGGGCTGGGACGCAGTCACCACTCGCCGGCTCGCCGAGCGCATCGAGTACAGCCAGCCCGTCCTCTACAGCCACTTCCGCGGCAAACGCGAGATCATCGGCGCCGTCGCCCTCCAGGGCGCCACCGAGATGGCCGCGGCGCTACGGGCCGCGACCGCCGCCGCGGGCGGCCCGCGCGCCCGGGTCACTGCCCTCGCCCGCGCCTACCTCGACTTCGCCGAGCGCAACCCGGCGGTCTACGACGCCATGTTCGAGCTCGACGGCGGCCTGGCATTCGCGCACGAGGACACCCCGGAGCCGCTGAAAGACGCCTTCGCCGCCCTGCTGGAAAGCCTCGGCGAGGTCGCCGGGGACGGCGTCCACCCGGGACTGTTCACCGAGGTGTTCTGGGCGGCTCTGCACGGGCTGGCGACCCTGACCCGGGCGGGACGGCTACCGCCGGAGTACGCCGAGCGGAGGCTGGAGCTGCTGGTGGACCGACTCGCCAGGCTCTGACACACCGTCCCGGCGGGCACGCAGCCGGGGCCCTCGGGCCCCCGCCGCTGCCTGCCTGCGCGTGGCATCGCTTCCGGTCACTCGCCGCCCACACGGCGCAGCCGCAGATCCCCGGGCCCCGGACCCACTACGGAGCATCCGCGCTGCCGCGGCGCTTGCTGTCGACCTACCGGCCGGACGACGAACAGGCGGCCGGGCGGGTCGGCCTTGCAGGAGGCCGAAACGCCCGTACTCTTCGTGGTGTCTACGACGTCAAATGGCGGGCGTCCACGAAAGAAGGATCTGATCCACACATGCTGATCGCTCAGCGTCCCTCGTTGACCGAAGAGGTCGTCGACGAGTTCCGCTCCCGGTTCGTGATCGAGCCGCTGGAGCCCGGCTTCGGCTACACCCTCGGCAACTCCCTGCGCCGTACCCTCCTGTCCTCGATCCCCGGCGCTGCTGTCACCAGCATCCGCATCGACGGTGTCCTGCACGAGTTCACCACCGTGCCCGGCGTCAAGGAGGACGTCACCGACCTGATCCTCAACATCAAGCAGCTGGTCGTGAGCAGCGAGCAGGACGAGCCGGTCGTGATGTACCTGCGCAAGCAGGGTCCGGGTCTGGTCACCGCCGCCGACATCGCGCCCCCGGCCGGTGTCGAGGTGCACAACCCCGACCTCGTCCTCGCCACGCTCAACGGCAAGGGCAAGCTGGAGATGGAGCTGACCGTCGAGCGCGGTCGCGGCTACGTCTCCGCCGTGCAGAACAAGCAGGTGGGCCAGGAGATCGGCCGTGTCCCGGTCGACTCCATCTACTCGCCGGTGCTCAAGGTCACGTACAAGGTCGAGGCCACGCGTGTCGAGCAGCGCACCGACTTCGACAAGCTGATCGTCGACGTCGAGACCAAGCAGGCCATGCGCCCGCGCGACGCCATGGCGTCCGCCGGCAAGACCCTGGTCGAGCTGTTCGGTCTCGCCCGCGAGCTGAACATCGACGCCGAGGGCATCGACATGGGCCCGTCCCCCACGGACGCCGCCCTGGCCGCCGACCTCGCGCTGCCGATCGAGGAGCTGGAACTCACCGTCCGCTCCTACAACTGCCTCAAGCGTGAGGGCGTCCACTCCGTGGGAGAACTCCTGGCCCGCTCCGAGGCCGACCTGCTGGACATCCGCAACTTCGGTGCGAAGTCCATCGACGAGGTCAAGGCGAAGCTGGCCGGGATGGGCCTGGCGCTCAAGGACAGCCCGCCCGGATTCGACCCCACGGCCGCTGCCGCCGCCTTCGGCGGCGACGACACGGACACGGGCTTCGCCGAGACCGAGGAGTACTGAAGCTGATGCCCTTCTGATGCCCTTCTGAGAAGCCCCAGGCCGGCAGCCGCAACACCAGAATCCCGACGTCCTTGGCCCGGTCGCTCGTCGGCAACAGGCGTAACAGCGTAAGCACAGCAGACGCCTGCGCCAGCGAGCGGTCAGCCCAGCGATCAGGTGCCTTTCGCTTGCGGCTGCGGGCACGCTCATGGCGTTGCGCGTCCAGGACATCGGGGGGCGGGTGCAAGGGCAGGGACGTGATGCAGTTCACGAGGAAAGGGTGACAGGGTGTTGTCGCGGACAGCTGCGACCGTCAGCGTATGACGATGACAGACGAGGACTGCCTCGCCGAGACCCTGGCATTCAACGCCCAGTTCGAGGCCGCTGCCGCGAGCCGTCCACCTCGAGGGCAGGCGCCGGATGCAGACGTGCTGGCGCTTTTGCGGCGCAACCGGCTCGGCGGCGACACGCCCCCCGTGCAACTGCCTCAGGGCCAGGGGCGCCTCGTCGCGGGCGGGGTGAACGTCCGGGTGTTCGTGCCGGATCAGGTCGACGGCGTGTACCTGCACATACACGGCGGTGGCTGGGCGTTCGGCTCTGCCGACGGGCAGGATGAGAGGCTGTGGCGGCTCGCCGTGCAGGCACGGCTGGCCGTGGTGAGCGTGGAATACCGCCTGGCGCCTGAGCACCCGTTCCCGGCCGGACCCGACGACTGCGAAGTGGCCGCCCGGTGGCTGGTGGACCACTCCGCAGCGGAGTTCGGTACCCGACGGCTGCTGATCGGAGGAGAATCGGCCGGTGCCCACCTGAGTGTCCTGACACTCCTACGCCTTCGCGACCGGCACGGCATCACCGGCGCCTTCCGGGCGGCCAACCTCCTTTTCGGCCCGTACGACCTGTCGATGACACCGAGCCAGCGGCTGTTCGGCTCCAGGCGGCTGCTGAGCAATACCGACTCGGTGCGGGGCAGCTACGAACTCTTCACACCGAAGATGGGGACGGAGCAGCGCCGCGAACCCGGGGTCTCGCCGCTGTTCGCTGATCTGGCCGGCCTGCCGCCCGCCCGGATCATCGTCGGTACCGAGGATCCGCTGCTGGACGACTCGCTGTTCCTGGCCGCCAGGTGGCAGGCGGCAGGGGCGCCCGTGCAGCTCGGCGTCGTCGCCGGCGCAATGCACGGCTTCACCCTGTTCCCCCTGACCATCACCGAGCGGGAACTGCAGCGGGAGCGGGACTTCCTGGCCGGCGCTTGACGGTAGCGTCGACCTGGTGAACCGCACTGCTCGGCTATATGCCCTGGTGGAAGAGTTGCGCGCGGCAGCGCCGCGACCGCGGACGGTCGCGGCGCTCGCTGCGCGGTTCGAGATCAGCACACGCACCGTGCAGCGTGACCTTCAGGCACTGATGGAGGCCGGCGTCCCAGTGCGCACCACACCCGGGCGAGGCGGGGGCTGGTCGATCGATCCGGCGATGACTCTGCCCCCGATCCGTCTCACCGCCGATGAAGCATCGGCGTTGGTCGCCGCGCTCGCCATGGCCGACGCCTCGGCCCCCTACGCCGGGGCAGCCCGCACGGCATCCCAGAAGATCGCGGCCTCGATGACCGGTCCCGTCGCGGTAGCGGCTCAGAGACTTGCCGCACGGATCGTCACGCTGCCGGACCGGATCGCGGATTCGGTCCGAACCGCAGTGGAACAGGCCCTCGCCAACAACACGGTGCTGCGACTGTCCTACGTCGACGCGGCAGGACAGGAGAGCGACCGCGTAGTGGAGCCGGCCGGGCTGCTCACCGCCGACGGCAGGTGGTACCTCATCGCCTGGTGCCGCACCCGGCGGGCCTGCCGAGGCTTCCGACTGGATCGCATCACAGCGGCGGCTCCGACCAGCGAGCAGGCACAAGCCCATGACCTGGCCGGCCTGCTGCTGGGCTCGACCGCCTCCGACGCGGCGCAGCCCACCGCGCTGGCTTCACTCGTACTCCATCAGGACAATCGGATCTACTCGTCTACTGAGGTCATCTGGCCCTGCGCCGAAGGTTACGGCGCGACGTGCGTGGGAGTCGTGAAGAGTTCTCGCACGGTTCTGGGGATTCGGTCACGGGAGGGGAAAGATCGGGGGCTCACTCGGCGCTTGCGAACAGGCCGGGCGCCGCTCCATGCGATGGGAGACCGATCAACGATGTTCACTCTTGTGCGGAGCAGAGTACGGACGGCCGTGCTCGCGCTCTCGGCCGTTACGGCCCTCGCCTCCGGCGTGACCGCCGCGACCGGCGCGGCAGCGGCCTCCGCTCCCGCGAAACAAGGACCAACCTCGGTGGCGTACGTCGAGGTGAACAACAACAGCATGCTGAACGTCGGCAAGTACACCCTCGCCAACGGCGGTGGCAACGTCTTCGACGTCGCCGTGATCTTCGCGGCGAACATCAACTACGACACGGGCACGAAGGCGGCGACCCTGTACTTCAACGACAACGTGCAACGCGTCCTCGACAACGCCGCCACGCAGATACGGCCGTTGCAGCAGAAGGGCATCAAGGTCGTCCTCTCGGTGCTCGGCAACCACCAGGGCGCGGGCTTCGCCAACTTCCCGTCCCAGCAGGCGGCTTCGGCGTTCGCACAACAGCTGTCGGACACCGTGGCCAAGTACGGCCTCGACGGCATCGACTTCGACGACGAGTACGCCGAGTACGGCAACAACGGCACCGGCCAGCCCAACGACAGCTCGTTCGTGTACCTGGTGTCGGCACTGCGCGCCGACATGCCGGACAAGATCATCAGCCTCTACAACATCGGCCCGGCCGCGTCGCGCCTGTCCTACGGCGGCGTCGACGTCACGTCCAAGTTCGACTACGCCTGGAACCCGTACTACGGCACCTGGCAGGTCCCCGGCATCGCACTGCCCAAGTCGAAGCTGTCGCCGGCGGCCGTCGAAATCGGCGGGACCTCGCAGAGCACTGCCGCCGACCTAGCCCGCCGCACGGTCGATGAGGGGTACGGCGTCTATCTGACGTACAACCTCGACGGCGCCGACCGCAGCGCCGACGTCTCCGCGTTCACCAGGGAGCTGTACGGCAGTGACGCCGTCTACACGCCGTAGGCCGACCGCTGCCCCCGGCGTCCGGTGCCCCCTTGGCGCTTGCTGCACCCCGTAGGCCCGCAACTTGGCAGGCCGCGCCTTCGACAACGATGTCTCCCGCTCTCGTCGCGGCTACAACAACCCGAACGTGTACGGCCAGGACGCCCACGCCCCCATGGGCGATGGTGAACCGTCGTGGAGGTAGGGCAGGTCGGCCCAGAATCCCAGGGGCACTCGATCTCGACCGGCGAGAAGTCGACCACGCTCACCCGACGCCGGCGCGGGCGAGGTAGGCGGCATGCTCGCCTTCGGCCGGTCCGAGATCGAGCGCCGTTCTCGGCCGGCCGAGGGCTCTCGTCCGAGACCAACCCGTAAGTCAGATGCACTCATCCCAACACTGGAGGTCCCATGCCCCAGGGCTACTGGGTCAGCGTCTACCGCACCATTTCGGACCCTGAGAAGCTGGCTGCTTACAACAAGCTGGCCCGCCTGGCCGTCGAGGCCGGGGGCGGCCGGGTCCTCGTCCGTGGCGGTCGGGTCGTGACGCATGACGCCGGAATCGCCGAGCGCACCGTCCTGATCGAGTTCGACAGCTTCGAGCAGGCCGTCGCGGCGCACGAGAGTGCGGCCTACCAGGAGGCGTTGGTCGCCCTCTCCGACGGCGTCGAGCGCGACTTCCGCATCGTCGAAGGCATCGACTGACCGAGGTCCAGTCGGATCTTCACTGAAGGCGCATTGGACGCGTCACCCGCCATCGTTTGACGACAGGCGGCTGACGCGGCGGGGCGGGTCAGGAAGAGGGCTGGGCGGACTTCCGTGCTGGCAGTGGAGTTCAGGGTGGTCGGCGAAGGCGAGGTGACGCGGGCGCCAGCCGAGCAGGCGGTGGGCCTTGGCGCTGCTGACGAGTTCGTCCTGGTCGGCGGCCATCTGCATCATGCCGCCCGCCTCCGCGCTCTCCAGCATGATCTCACCGGTGCAGCCGGCAGTCCGTACGGCCGTGCGCTGCATGTCCAGTGCGCTGATGGACTGGTCGTCGGTGACGGCGAACGTCCGTTCGTCGACGGCCCGGGGGTTGTCGAGGATGCGGACGTAGGCGTCGGCGAGGTCGTCGACATGGACCCAGCTCCACCGCTTGGCCGTGTCAGACAGCGGTTCCTGCCCCGGCGGCGGCGAACCACTGCCCGGTCATGGAAGTACTGACCGGGCCGCCGTATATGAAGCCGGACAGCCGGTGGCTCATGGCACTTCGGTTTCACGCGCAGAGCGAGCTGGCGGCCATGCTCACGGCCGGCAAGGAGGAGCAGTACCTGTCCGGGTTCTGGTCGATGATGACTCGCGGTGGCCGCCTGTGCGGTGGAGCGCGTGGCATAGAGAGGTGTGACTCCGTCCCGCCGGTTCTGAAGGCGCTCTGAGCAGGCGGGTAGTCACTCCGCCCAGGGGCCGGGCGCGGGTAGGGCTGTGATTCGTCCCTGAGGCCGTGCAGTCGCCTTCCGCTTCAGCTCGAGATTCTCGCGGTAGAGATTCGCAGTCACCGTGGCGAGTGCGTCGAGTTGTCCTTCGAGGGCGGTGATCCGGCTGTTCGCGGTACGCAGCCGGCGCCGCAACTCGGCGAGTTCGGTGTCTTGAGCGGTGGCGCGCGGCGTCGGACCGGGCGCGGGACGCGGGTGTCCCATTCTGCGAGGATCTGCTGAGCGCGGTGAACGGTGGCTGGCTGACCTGGGCTTCGCGGGCGAGGTTCGCTTTGGTGAGGGCACCGTCGGTGTGCAGAGGCGTCCCGGCCAGGAGCCGGTCCATGGCCTGACGGAGTTTGGTCTCGGTGCGGGAAGAGACGGCCATCAGGATTCCTGGGTGAGTTGGTGGAGATCCGGGTGACCTCGGCGAGGCGTTCGCGCAGGGCAGCTCGCCGGGCCGGGGCAAGACGTTTGTCGCCGAGGGTGCGGGTGAGGTCTGCTTGCTCGGCGAGCCAGATCGGGGCGTGGGCCTCGGTGACGACGGAGTTGCGGCACCGGGCGGGCTGGCAGGCGCCGAGCAGCGGTTCTTGCCCTCTCTGTACGGGCGGCAGGACATCCTGGCAGGCGGCCGTCTCCGGCTGCCGCTGGCAGTGGTTCAAGGTGCCCAGCCGTAGATCGGTTTGGACATGGTGGCGGGGGCAGCCGCCTACGCCCGCAACGTCTCGGGCACGTCCGGATCCCCGGCCGCCCGCTGAGCACCGCGGCATCACCACGTCTTCGAACTCGGCCGACAGCTGCCGGGCGCGCTGCGCGGCATCACCGAAGACCTGCTCCCACCGCGACTTGCCGAGCATGAGCCCTCCCCGCCCCACGAACAAAGCCATCGGCTCCAGTCCCCGGCAGCCCTCCCGCACGGTGATCCGGCGCAGGGGCGGAGGCATCGCCGCGACCGCGTACGAACGACGCTGCCCATGCAGCCACCCCGCCACCCGCATCCTCTGCAGAGCAACATCGGTCACCACGAACACTCCGCGCGCCGTCGCCACAACGTGCGGTGCGCACGGGCCACCACCGTGGTCCGCTCCGTCCTGCGGTACAGGTCAATCGACCGCAACACCGCATGCTGTAGCCACACTTCGCGGGCGAAACCGTACTTGGCTACCGCCTGCAACTGCACTGCGGCCGGCTCCCTTCCCGGTCGCGTCCCGGGGACCTCAATGTCGAACAGGCAGCTGAACTCCCGCAGCCGCATTCCGCTCGTCACTGTCGCCTCGGCGGCCGACATGTTTCGTAGGCGGTCCCGCCCCCGAAACCGTGGATCCGGACTGCCATCCGGCAGATCGCCGCCGAGGCCGACCCGGTGCAGCAACTGCCACTGCCGGTAGGTCAGATGGCGCACATCCAGGTCCTGCGCAGATTCCCGGGACAGTGCATCGCGACCGTTCCGACGCGGCCGACAGGGTCGTTGCGGAAGCAGCCCGCAGTCCACAGTCCAGTCGTAAAAGCCGTCGATCGACACCCGATTGCGCCGCCACGTCGCCGCACCGACGGGCACTGACTGAAGTGAGGTCCGGGATCGCCGGTACGCGACCAAGTCTTCCTCGGTGACGGACAGGAGATCGGTCGGTGGTTCCAAAACCGCGCCCAGGAACGACTCCAGCGCCATCAAGTCATAGGTGTGGTCCTGCAGACTCGACGCGCCGACGTACTTCGAAAGATCGAAGAAGTACGACGTCAGCGGCTTCCGCGGTCTCATGTCCGGGCCAATGAAGAACGGCGTCCCCTCAGGCAGGGCCGCTGGATGCGCCACCAGCCCCAATCCAGCTCTACACCGGGTACGACCGGCTCGCGGTGGCGGACCTTGTCCGGCGCAACGAAGAAGTAGTCCGCGTCGGAGGGGCGCAGTCACGTTGTTCGAGCAGTCTGAGGCAGGTAGCGAACCTGGACCTGACCGGTGACGTCGGCGATCGCCGTGTCAGAAGGTCCCTACGGCAAGCGCGAGGAGTTCAGATCGCCACAGGAGCACGGTCCTGACATGGCGCGGACGGTCGGCGGTCAGTACGAGCCTGTGCGGACGGGCGAGAGCCGGTAGCCGCCCTCATGGAGAACGACATGGCCGGCTGTGGGCGGTGCGAAGTGGGTGCCCAGGACGAGAGTGTCCGTGTCGGCGAGTGAGCCGAGCAGTGTCCGGCGCGAGGTCTCGGACTGCTGCGGGTCGATGTCGACGCAGGCTCCGATGGTGGGGTGGGCGAGCTGCACGGGGTGGTGAATGCAGTCGCCGGTGATCACAGCCGTCCGGCCGCGGCTGGTCAGCTCGACGGCGACATGGCCGGGCGTGTGGCCGGGCGTGGGGAGCAGACGCAGGCCCGGAACGACGTCGGCGCCCTCGGCGGGAACGTCGACGAGGTCGAGCAGCCCCGCCTCCTCCACGGGGATCACGGAGTCCCGGAACATTTGCACGCGCGCTTCCTCCATGTCGTACCCGGCCCAGAACTCCCGCTCGGTGCGCGAGGTCAGGTATCGGGCGTGGGGGAAGGTGGGCACCCAGTCACCGCCCACCTTCTGCGTGTTCCAGCCGACGTGGTCGGCGTGCAGGTGGGTGAGGATCACCAGGTCGACCGAGTCCGGGGGGAACCCGGCGGCGGTGAGGCCCCGAAGGTAGTCGGTATCCAGGTCGTGCCAGGCGGGGTTGGCCCGCTCCTTGCCGTTGCCGATGCCGGTGTCGACCAGGACGCGCAGCCCGCCGATGGTGAACGCGAAACTGTGACTGTCGATGCGGAGGGTGCCCTCGTCGTCGGCGAAGTGGGGGCGCAGCCAGTCCTGCCCGGCAACGACGTCCGGGGTGGCGCCGGGCAGCAGCCACGGCCCGGTGGCGGGCGGCAGGGGGACCTCGTCGATGCGGTGGACGGTGACGTCGCCCACGGTCCAGGAAGGCGTGGCGGTCGGGGCGGTGGCCGGCGGAGTGCTCATGATCAGTCGTTCCCTTTGGTCTCGTTATGGAAGGTCGTCGTGTGCGCTGTGCGCTGTCCTGCCCCTTGACACGGCGAGTGCTGCCACAGCCGTGACGGCGAGCAGGGCTGCCGCGACAGCGTAGGCGTGGGCGGTGGTGCGCAGCCCGTACTGCTGAGTGGCGGCGCCCGCAGCGATGGCGGGCAGGCTCATGGAGAGGTAGCTGAGGACGTAGTAGGCGGCCAAGGTCGCGGCGCGGTCCTGGGCGGCGAGTGAGGCGAGTGTCATGCGCAACGCCCCTTGGGAGACGGCGCCGAAAGCGGTCCCGGCCAGCGCCGCGCCGCCGAAGACGGCAGGCAGGCCGGCTCCGTGCAGACCGCTCAGCGTCAAGGCCGCGGCGGGGACGACGGTCAGGCTTCCGCCGCCGGCGGCGGCGTGCGGCGCTGTGCGCCGCAGGGTCCACACGGTGAGCGCGGCCGCGGCGGTGAGCGTGAAGAAGACCATTCCACCGGCCGCCTGCGGGGCGCCGGGCGCCACGAGGTGCACGAGCGACGGCCCGAGGGAGGAGTAGAAGCCGCCCAGGGCCCAGATGGCGACGACACCGGTGCCGACCGCCAGGAGGGCACGACGCGCCGACGGTGGCACGGCGAGCCGGGGGCGCAGCGACCGCAGGGCGCCGGCGTGCGGGCGGGCCGTCTCCGCGGTGAACGTGACCGCGATCGCCTGGGCTGCGAAGAGGATCGCCAGAACGACGTACGTGATGACCGTGGGGGCGGGTGCGAAACGGATGAGGAGGGTGGAGGCCAGGACGCCGGCGGCCATGCCCGCCACCGGAGCGATGCTGTTCGTCAGGGCGGATCGGCCCGGCCGCCGGGGGTCCTCCAGGTCGAGGAGGGCCGCGCCCGCGGCACTGGTGGCCGCGCCGGTGGCCGCTCCCTGCAGGACGCGGGCGGCGATCAGTGCACCGGCGCCGTCCGCCGAGGCCAGCAGCACCATGGAGGCGGCCTCCACCAGCAGGGCGCCCACCAGGACGGGGCGTCGTCCCAGGTGGTCGGAGATTGCCCCGGTGGTGAGCAGGCCCAGCAGCAGGGTGAGGGAGTAGGCGCTGAAGACCACGGTGATGGTGAGCGCGGACAGGTGCCAGGCGTCCTGGTAGTGGGGGTAGAGCGGGGTGGGTGCACTGGATGCCGCAAGGAGGGCGGCCAGGATCGAGGCGTTGAGCACGAAGGGCGCCGCGTGGTCGGTCCTGCAGGTGCGGACGGCTTGGTAGGGGCACTGAGCGGGGGCTCGGGGTGTGACGGTCGACATGGGACTCCGCAGCACTAAACGCTATTGGTTTGCTTTAAGTCACCGTAGACCCTACAGTCACCTAACGCAAACCCTTGGCTTTTGGGCTGGAGGGTGCGCTCCGCCACTTCAGCCGGAGGAGAGAGATGTCCATGTCCGCCGCAGAGTTCACCCCGCCGGAGGCGGCCCGCTGGACCGCCCGCGCCGGGCTCCAACTACCTGCCAGCCGCCACGCCGCGGTCGCGGCCACCGCCAACCACATCCGCTCCGTCGTCGCGGTCCTGCGGGAGCTGGACCTCGGGGACACCCCGCCCGCCCCCGCCTACCGCGCGGGACAGGAGAAGCACGATGCAGCCGTATGAACTGTCCCTGACCGCAGCCGCCGACGCGATCCGGCAACGGCAGCTGTCCCCCGTCGAGCTGACGGACTCCGTCCTTCGGCGCGTCGCCCAGGCGGAGCCGCACCTTCAGGCCTATGTCAGCGTCACCGCCGAGCACACCCGCCGGGCCGCGCGTGCGGCCGAACGCGACATCGCGGCAGGTCGTCACCGCGGCCCACTGCACGGCATCCCCATGGGACTCAAGGACCTGATCGACGTCGCCGGCACAGCCACATCGGCCAGCTCCCGGGTCAGAGCCGGCCATCGGGCGCAGGCGGACAGCACCGTCGCCGCGCGCCTGGAGGAGGCCGGAGCCGTCCTGGTCGGCAAGACCCATACCCACGAGTTCGCCTACGGGTTGACCACCCCGCAGACCCACAACGCCTGGGACCGGAGCAGGGTCGCCGGCGGCTCCAGCGGCGGATCAGCCGTCGCCGTGGCCTCGGGCATGGCGACCTTCGCCCTGGGCACCGACACGGGCGGGTCGATCCGGGTGCCCGCCGCGCTCAACGGGGTCGTCGGCCTCAAGCCGACCTACGGCCTCGTACCCCGTCACGGCGTCACGTCCCTGTCCTGGTCACTGGACCACGTCGGCCCGATCGCCCGCACCGTCGAGGACGCGGCCGTGGTCCTGACCGCCCTGGCCGGACACGATCCCCGCGACCCCGCCTCCCTGACCACACCCGTCAGGGACTACCGGCCGGACGCAGGCACGAACCTGACGGGGCTGCGGGTCGGCGTGCCACGCAACTACTACTTCGACCACATCGGCCCGGAGATCGAAGCCTCCGTCCGGCGTGCCATCGACCAGCTCCAGGCCCTCGGCGCACGCATCGTCGAGGTCGAGATCCCCATGACCCGCTACGTCCAGGCCACCCAGTGGGGCCTGATGGTGCCCGAGGCCACCGCCTATCACGAGGCGACTCTGCGCACGGTCCCCGAGCTCTACCGGGACGACGTCCGCATCCTCCTGGAGGCCGGCGAACTGATGCCCGCCGGTGACTACCTGCGCGCCCAGCGCTCCCGCACCCTCATGCGGCAGGAATGGGCCCGCATGCTGCGGGAGGTCGACGTGATCGCCGCCCCCTCCGTCCCCGCAACCGCCGTCGAGGCCGGCCAGGAGACGATCACCTGGACCGACGGCACCGTCGAGAGCGTCTCCGACGCCTACGTACGCCTGTCGTCCCCCGCCAACATCACAGGAGTGCCGTCCTTGTCCCTACCGGTGGGCCACGACACGGCGGGCCTGCCGATCGGCATGCAACTCCTCGGGCGACCGCTCGGCGAGAGCACGCTCCTGCGCGTCGGCCACGCCTACGAGCAGACCCAGCCCGCCCGTGACCTCGCGCACGCCGCATGAACGAATGACGAAGCCCGGCAGCAGCACTCCGACCGGCTCGACAGCGCCGCCGGCTCCACCTGAAGCAAGAGGAAGGTGCCCGACAGCTCTGACACAGCCGTCGGGCAGCCGCCCGCCCTCGACGAGGGAGCCTGCACGGGCGCGTACCGAGGCGGCACGGAAGAAGACGACACACGAAGGGAAGGCCGCCGGAGGGTGGCCCGTTGGTCACACAGGGGTGCACGGATCGCTAGACGCAATGTCTTTGCTTTAAGGTGGGTCCCATGAGCAGGCAGATGGTGCGCCCCGGTGGGCGCAGTGCCCGGGTCCAGGCGGCAGTGCACGCCGCCGTGCGCGAACTCGCCTCGGAGGTGGGCCGCGACGCGCTGACGGTACCGATGATCGCCCAGCGCGCGGGGGTGACCCCGTCGACCATCTACCGTCGCTGGGGGGACCTGCAGGAGTTGTTGTCGGACGTGGCGGTCGAGCGGTTGCGGCCGGACACCGCACCCGGGGACCACGGTGCGCTGCCCTCCGATCTGGCGGCCTGGGCCGAACAGTTCCTCGACGAGATGTCCTCCCCCTCCGGCCGCGCCTACATCCGCGACGCCCTGCTCGGCGACCCGGACGGCGGCAACGCCGGTCTTTGCTCCGCCTACGCCGCCGAACAGGTCGACGTCATCCTCAGCCGCGCGACCGCGCGCGGGGAGGAGGCACCGGGCGTCGAGACGGTCATGGACCACGTTGTGGCCCCCCTGATGTACCGCATCCTCTTCCGTCCGGACGGACTCGACGCCGCGTACGCCCGCCAACTCGTGGCAGCAGTCCTCGTCCCGACGGCCGATCACCGGGAGGAGAAGCTGCATGATCAGTGACCAGAGGTGGGGTGGTCGTTGATCACGCGGTGCAGCGGGCGTTGACGAGGCCAGGACAGGTGGCAGAGCACCGCGTCCACGGAGCTGGGCGCGGGATGGGCGTGGCACCGCCGTCGGCCGGTCGTCGAGAGGATGCGGAGTACTCGCGACCCCGCATTCGGAAGCGTGTGTGCCGCAAGGCGCATGACCGTGACAGGACTCGCTCGAAGCGGATGACCCTTTCGACGCTGAACGCGCCCGGCTCGGTCCGCACCAAGGCCCGGCAACGCCGACGCGAGCGCAGCGGTCGCGTCATACCTGTGGCCCGTAAGCTGCGCTTACCAACGAGACCTCCAGATGAGGCAGTTGTCTGGGGTTGAGCTGAGGAGCCGCAGAACGTACGGCTCGATCAGGATGTGGAGGCGAGCAGTCCCAGGTCGAACATGGCGTTGAGGTTGCCCTGGTCCGCCTCGTCCTGCCAGGCGGCGCGGGCCACGTCCGGGTAGCCCGCCTGCTCGGCGTTGAAGCCGATCTGCCGACGCGCCCCCAGGTCGGCCGCCGCGACCATCACCGGCCAGACCTCCGGCGGAATAGTGCCCCAGTTGATGTCCAGGTGGCCGGCGAGGACATCGGAGGCCCGGTAGGCGTCGACGCGGCCCATGGCCTGCCCGTACGGGCTCAGCAGCGCGATTTCGGTGTGCGGGAAGACGGGTTCGCACGCCCACGCGAGGGCGTCATCGAACCAGGCGCCGTCCGCCGCGGCCCGCTGCCTTCCGTTGAGGAACGCGGGCGCCACCGCCTCCAGGAAGCCGGCGGGCACAGTGAGCCGGTGCCCGGCGCTGCGGGCGGTGACGGCCGCCGTGATCAGCGCCTTGCCGCATGGCTGGTCGGCGGTGTTCCAGCGGTGCAGCAGTTCCGGGACACCGGCGAGGGCCTGGGGCAGGCTGAAGTCGCCTTTGTGCCGTAGCGCGTTGGCGATACGCGGGTCGATGGCGGCCGCGGCCGCGGCTCGCTCCCACTCGGCCGACCGGAACGCCGCGAGGTCGAACCGCTGGGCCATGGCGAGTACCTCGCGGGCGTTGCGGGAGGACGCGCGGACCTCCTCCAGGAGGCTCCCGGCCGGGTCGTCGCCGCGGCCGCCGCCCTCGGGCCCCGGGCCGACCGCGCGCAGCCGCTCGTAGACGTCCGGCCACATGGTGCCGACGATGATCACGGGCGGTGCGGCTTCGGTGAGCAGGCCCCGTACCGTCGTGGCGGCCAGCGGAGCCAGGCCGACCAGGGCGGACGATTCCTGTCGTGCGTCCCGGCGGGTGGCTGTCTTGCGCGATGCCGCTGAACCGGCTCGTCAGTACCTCAGAGGGCGGAATTTCGGCCACTGCAGCTTCAGGTCGCCCACCTCAAAGGAGCCGTCTCGCGAGACATGTACGTCACGAAGAACACCAGCACGGCCACCTCGTTCCCCGCGCCGCCGGCGACGGCCTCGCCCTTCCCTGGACCGACCCCACCCGCGAACAGGAGCCCACCCCATGAATCGTCCCTCCCTCTTTCGCCGCTGCGCCAACGCGCCCGGCGCCCCCCGAGGATCGAGCGTCGTCGACGCAGTCCGCACGATGTTCGCCGCCCGCAACAACCGGCGGCCGTGGACGCCGAGCCGCAACCAGGACGTCGCCGTACGCGTCGACCCGTTCATCGAGCGCGCGCACCCCCTCCCCGGGCGACGACCACGGCCCCGACCCGATCGCCGTCGCCCTGGTCCGCCCCGATGCCCTGCACGCCGAGGCCTACCTCCACGGCGACAAGCTCGGCTACACCACCAAGGGTTGGCCGCGCTGCGAGACGGCCACGATCCTCGGCATCCGGCAGCCCGCCTACGCGATACTCCCCCACGCCGTCACCGGCCTGCCCCCTCCCCAAGAACGTCGGCGTGATCCCCGCCCACTACGGCGTCCACGTCGAAGCCCGTCGCAGCGACAACACCGGCTTGGACTCATGTGACGATCCGTCGATGGATGTCACCACGCTTGTGTAATATCCAAATGCGGTCACTGGTCATTACTCGGAGAGGTGTCTGGATGCTGGAACTCGCGCGCTCATGGGTCGACGGATGGACCGTCTCGCGGGGAGCACCGAAGCCGGTGGACGAGCCGTGGGGGCTGAGCATCCGGGTCGGGCTGCCGGCCCAGGCGGTCCGTCACGTCCTGCTCGACGCCGATGTCGAGACCGCCCGCGGACTCGTCGCCGCAATCACCGAACCGACCACCTGCATCAAGGCCTTTCTGGAACCGGACGTCATGGAGCCGTGGTTCTCGCCCGAGTGGGAGCCGACCGATCCCGGCTTCCTGATGGCCGCCGACCTGCGCCCGTCCGCCGTGCGCGTGCCCGGCGGTTACACAGCCACCACCGAGACCGCCGACGATGTCACAAGCGTGCGCATTCTGACCGCCGACGGGAAGCTCGCCGCGCGCGGTCAAATCGGCCTGACAGGCACCGCCTGCGTCTTCGACCAGATCATCACCGAGGAGGCTCACCAGCGCCTCGGCCTCGGGACGGTCGTGATGGGCACACTCACCAACGCGGCCATCGAGAACGGTGTGGCCACCGGCCTCCTGGGCGCGACCGTCCAAGGCCGGGCGCTCTACGAAACGCTCGACTGGAAGGTCCTCGCACCGCTGACCGGCTTCATTCACAGGCCCGTCGCTCCCTGAATCGCCACCCGGGTCCCGGAACGGTTCCACGTGCCAGGGGGCGAGTTGCGGCGACACATTCAACAGGTCTCCGGTCTTCGCATGCACAGCGGTAGCTAGGGAGTCGAGATCGCTGCTTCACACACCGACCACGGACTCCCGGGGCCGAAGGTGGTCCCGGGTCGGCCCCTCACCTTGCACCGCGGCGAACAGAACACCGCGTCCGAGCAGTGGTCGACGCCGGCCATCCACCGAGCCCCGCGCTCCGGGCACTCCACCTCGCCCATGCCGCCCTGAACGGCCGCCAGGCGCCGGCCCAGCCTCCGTTCGCGGGATGCTAGAACCATCCGCATGCGAGTCCCGGCACGCACAGCACGGCCAACCCGGCCAGCGCGCATGCGACGGGGGACACAACCACGACCAGCACCACGGGTATCAGGAACGCGTCGAGAGACGTGTCCGTGGTGTTCCCCTCGCCGGGCACCGCCCAGACCGTGCGGCTCGGTCTGGGCTTCTCCGTGCTCTCGTGGTACCGCACGCGCCCCTGCACATCGGTGAACTCATAGACGTGGACGGTCGAGGTCGTGGTTCGGTAGGAGTGGCTGGAGGCGTTGTAGGCACGGTGGTGCGCATCTCGGCGTTCACATAGCGGGCCTCGAAGTGGACGCCGTGCCGCCACGCCCGCCACATGTTGCTCAGGAGACTGACGGCGCCCAAGAGCATCGTGCCGGTCGCCAACCAGAGGGCGAGGCCCATCACGGTCACCAGGGCCGCTGCGCCACGGTGGACGGACAGCAGGTATACGAACTGCGTGAGGCAGACCGCCACCAGTCCGCCCGCCGACCACCATACGGCCACAGCGCTCCGCACCTTCTCGGGCGTGGCAGAGACCGCCTCCACTGCCGTGGCGGGCGCCAGGTGGCGGTTGACGGCAGTCGCGAAGGCGACGGCGTCGTTGCTTCTGCAGCGCAGGACGAACACCGACGGTTTCTCGGACTCGGGGACGGTGGACTCGACACGCAGGGTGTACCTCAGGCCGCGTTCACGCACGGCCGACACCCTGAGGACAGAGCCGTACGGGATGTGGTGCAGGACGGCCCCTCCCCGTTCCCACGCGATCCCGGACTCGGTCAACCGTCCTGTCGTACGACCAGACCGGGCGACCACTGCCGGCGGTGTTGCGGATGCGGAACTCGACATGGCTGCGCCCTTCCCCCAGTGCTTGGCCCCAGCGCGGCGGGCTGCTCGTCGCCAGCGGCGTTCCCCAAGCGGCAGCTGCCACTGAACGGCGGTGCGTTGGCCTCTTGCTCGTGGCGCCCGGCCCGGAGTTCAGGGACCCGCAGAGTCATCACTGAACCGTGCACGGCTCCCCAGCGGAGATCACGTGGCCCACTCCGTCCAAGCGGATCACTGCTCCTCGTCGTTGTGGGCGTAGACCTTCAGCACGGGAACGCCGACCTTGTGGCGGGCCCGGCTCGCCCAGTCCCGATGCAAGAACTCCTCGACAAGATGCGGGGCGGTCAGGACGATCACCTCGTCGGCGTGCGTCTCTTCCACCACCGACCTGAGGAGATCCAGGGCGTGGCCGTCGACCAGCTGGCCCACGGCCTCGCTGCCGGCAGCCCGCAGGCTCAGGAGCGTGTGCTCCAGAGCCAGGGCGGCGGGTCGGCGGGCCTCCTCGCCTTCGGGTTCATCAGCCTCATGAATCGCTTGCTGAAGTTCTCCGAGCGCGACGTCGTCAATGGCGCGCAGCAACCGGTCCTCGGCGCCTCGTGGCTGCATCAGGACGACGAAGGACACTTCGTCGTCGTGGAGGGTGGTGACGAACTCGACATCCGCTGCGGACACCGGCTGCTCGACCATCAGAACGCTCGTGAACACCGTGGGCCTTCCGTCAGCACACCCCAGACGGGTGCGAACGGCGAGTAACGATAGCGCCGCGGCTCGTTCTTGATCCATGTTCCGCTGAAGCCGGCCTCGATTTCCACTCGCCTGCTCTGAACGGTCGTTCCCGGCTGCTTCAGCGACAGGCCGCCAAGGTGGCCTCGCGGTCGGAGGGACTGCGATATCCGAGGCTGCTGTCCAGTGGCTGCACGATGCGCCAGCCCTCGATCCGCTCGAACACCGCGGTGTGGGCGACGGCCCGGCTCGGCCAGGGGCGTTCGCCGTTGAATTCGTTCTTGAGGGTGGCAAAGAACGACTCGGCCAGCGCACTGTCCCAGCACTGACCGGTGCGGCCGACCGGACACCCGCCAAGAACCGACGGGCTTTCAGGTCGACCTCCCTGGAGAGCCAGGCACGCATATATGATCATGACAATGCCGTCTGCTGTACGTGACTGACCGCGGAGACCCGTCATGCGCATGCGTAAAACCCTGGCCGCCGGCCTCACGATCGCCGCGAGCGTCGCCGCGATGTTCGTCGCGCCCGCGGCGTACGCCGGATACCCGTTCCCCTACCAGTGCCAGTACAGCAAGTACAACAGCGACTGGGTGTTCAGTGGGGGCTTCGGGACCGCCTCCGGCGAGACCATCTGCGTCAACGACACCTACGAACTCGCCACGCAGACCGACGGCAACTTTGTCCTCTACAACCGCAACGCCAGCCCCATCTGGGCCTCAGGCACCTGGAACCACTCCGGCGCGACCGCCACGTTCCAGACCGACGGCAACCTCGTCGTCTACGCACCGAACGGCGGCCCGGCACTGTGGGCCTCGGGTACCTACGGCAACCCTGGCTCGACATTCGCCTTCCAGCAGGACGGCAACCTCGTGATCTACGGCTCCTCCCACCAAGTGCTGTGGGCCAGTGGCACGAACGGCCGCTGAGCCCCGGAGCATGACCGACAGCTGAGCCGGCCTCGGCTCCACGCCGCAGCTCAGAAGCAGCGCCACCACAGCCGTACCCCCGGGCGGCACACATCGCAGGCGAGCCGCAGTGCGGTGCCCCCGACCCGAGTCCCGGCGGCTCCAAGCCGACCGGGGCTACGACTTCGACAAGTACCGCCCGCGGTTGGGCCGAGTACCACTGGGCCGTCCTGCTGGACGACATCGACAAGGACCCCGCCGGCGCCCTCCCTCGCTACGAGACAGCTCTCGAGATCGCTACGAAGTCCGGTGACGGCTACTTCGAGTCCTACATCATCCGGCACCTCGCACCCCACAAGGACCCTGCCGGGCGGATCGCGATGCTGCGCCGCTCACTCCACCTGCGCGCCGCGCTCGGCGCCCGGCCCCGGACAATCGCCGCGCAGGCTCTCCTCACCGACAACCTCCCCGAAGACGACCCCGAACGCGCCGAGCTCATGCGGACGTTCCGCCCGGGTGCGCAAGAACTGCACATCGGCTGGCTCCTGTCCGAGGACTGATTCGCCGAGCGCCCCGGCCCCGAGCAAAGTGCGGCGGGACCGGCCACCCAAGGCCTCTACCTCATCCCCCGCCCCGAGACAGCGCGATGCGGGCCGGGAAAAGCTGCGCCGGAGCATCAAACCCGCCTCGCCGTTGGCCCAGTCCTGGGTCAGAAGCCCCCGTTGAGGTCGTACCAGTCCCGCTGCAGCACCCGGTACTTGGCCAGGGAGCCCTTGCCATTGCCCACGTACAGCCGCAGCTGGTTCGACGTCGGCCCGGCGTCGGGGTTCTCGAATCCGTCCTGAGTGGCGGCGACCAGGTCAAGTCGCCCGTCACCGTCGACGTCACCGATGCCGAGGAGGGCCGACATCTGGCCCCAGCCGCTGCTGCCGATGAGCTTCCGGGTGCCGAGGGACCCGCGTCCGTTGCCGGGGTACAGCCACAGCCTGCCCGAGGTGTCACGAGCGATCAGGTCGCCGTGGCCGTCACCGTTGAGGTCGCCCGGTGCGGTCAAGGCGTTGACGGACTTCCAGCCGCCGCCCATGGACGTACGGGTGCCGAAGGTGCCGTGGCCGGTGCCCGGGTAGAGCCACAGGGTGCCGGAGGAGTCGCGGGCGAGGAGGTCGCCGTGGCCATCGTGCCCCAGGTCGCCGGTGGCGGTGATGGTGGCCATCGACTTCCAGCCGCCGCCGAGGTCCTTTCGGGCGCCGAACCTGCCCTTGCCGGTGCCCGGGTAGAACCACAGCGTGCCCGAGGAGTCGCGGGCTATCAGGTCTTCGGTGCCGTCGCCGTTGAGGTCGCCGTGCCGGGTGAGGGCGGTCATGGAGTTCCAGCCGCCGCTGACCAGCGCGCCGTCCCCGGTGCCGGAGACGAACCAGAGCCGGCCGCTGCGGTCCCGGGACAGCAGGTCCGCGCGGCCGTCGCCGTTCAGGTCGCCGAACCCGGGCGCGCTCGGGGCGGGCTCCGCGTACCACCCGGCGTAGGGGGTGTCGTCGCATTCCCG
Source organism: Streptomyces broussonetiae (assembly GCF_009796285.1). NCBI lineage: Bacteria > Bacillati > Actinomycetota > Actinomycetes > Kitasatosporales > Streptomycetaceae > Streptomyces > Streptomyces broussonetiae. The sequence continues at coordinate 614,916 of NZ_CP047020.1, forward strand.
CTCGTTGGGAACGAACTTGAGGGAACTGATGTTCCTGTCGAGGTCCTGAGAGTAGCTGGTGGCGCCCTGGCCCGGAGCGTCGCTGAAGAAGGTGCCGGCGCCGCCGAAGTTCGGGTCGGTGTAGAGGCAGGCAAAGCTGGGCGTGCGGTTCCAGAACGAGCGGATTCTGTTGTCCCACGAGCCCATCGTGGGCATGTCGGCGCGGGCCTTCACCATGGAGCCGGTCTCGCTCGTACCGCTCCACCCGCACAGGTAGCCGGACGGGCAGGCGCTCGCCGACGTGGTGGCGGCCTGCGCGGGCACGGCGGGCGTCACCGCGGCCAGAGCCAGGCTCCCCGCCGTCACGACCAGCTGTCTGAGGCGTCTGTTCACCTTGGTCCCTTCTGGATTCGGTTGCAACAGGATGAGCGCACTGTATGCCCGGCTGCGTGCTGCACCGTGAGCGCGGTCCGGATTCAACTCGCACGGTGGGCGGGGCGTTGGTGGTAGCGGTTCGGCGACGACTCCCTGCTGAGTTCCCAGGATTGATGTCGGCCGTTGGGTGAGTGCGGGTCCGGTGCCGGTGGGGCGGCCGGCGATACGTTCGGGGTGGAGCTGGATGTGGCAAAGGCCCAGGCGGAGGGTGCGTTCGAGGTGCTCGTCGTCGTTGAACGCGGTGTTGGCCAGTGGGCTGTGCCGTAACAGCGACCGGACGCCCTCGACGGAGTTCGACGCCGGTGTGTTCGAGGCGAGTTGGACGATGGCCGGCCAGTCGTGTGCGGCCGCGTGGTCTCACGTCCCGGCGGCCGGCGGGTGTTGAGATCGTCCCAGATCAAAACAATGGGAGCTTGTAGCTGGGTACGGGCGCTGACGACCGCTGTCGGCGCCTTCCGGCCCGGGCATCAGCTGTTCGCGGCCTGTCCCATGACACCGGGCGCGCCGGTGCCCTTGCGGTCGGGGTCGAAGTGGGCCGGGATGTGCCGGAAGAAGAAGTTGTGGATCAGGCGGGCCGAGGACTTGCTGTCCCCGAAGTACTCCTGGGCCTGGTGGAACTGGCCGGGGTCGAACAGCACGAGCCGGTTCGGCACCATCGCCACCGAGACCAGCTCCCGCCAGCGGGCGACGTCCCCGCCATCGGCCAGTATCTCCTGGGCGTCCGGACGGCCCCGCAGCTCGAAGAAGTGCCGTACGCCCGTGCGCCGGTGGGCATAGAGGGAGGTGCCGCCGCGACATTGTTCCGCCGTGTTGAGATACAGCACACCCGCCCAGCGGGCCTCGTCCACGTGGATGCGGGCACCTCGGTGCAGGTTGACCTTCCAGTCCATCGCCGAGGACATGTGCAGATGGTTGGCGATCAGTTCCTTCCGGCTCCCGGGGCCGAGCACCTCGCAGATCCGGCCGATGGCCGCCTCCTCCATCCAGCGGGGTGCCTGCGCCGTGCGGTAGGCGAAGGCGCTGTCCGTCCGCGGGGTGAAGTCACAGCCCAGGGCGGCCGCCCGGGCGCGGTCGAAATCGGCGTACACGTCGTCCACGACGACGACGGAGGCGTGGTCGATGCCGGTGACGGTCACTGCGAGGCTCCTTCGAGGTCATGGACGACGACGGCCGGGCACCTGCGGATGAACTCCGTCACCTCCGCCACGGCCCGGCGGGAGGCGGCCTGGCAGAACCGCTCCACATGGCCGACCGGGTAACTGCTGTGGGTCACGGCCGCCAGCTCGCGCAGGCGGTCGGCCAGCCGCAGGCCGTGCCGGGCGTCGGCCCGGGTGTCGTACGTTCCGGTCTGGATCAGCAACGGCGGCAACGGGCCGGCGGGCAGCGGCAGATGCAGGGGGGACAGCGCGGTGAGCGCGCTCAGCTGGTCGGTGCGGGACGGGTCGCCGAGCATGCCCGTCCAGTGCCGGCCGATGCCGAGATACGGGAAGCCCACCAGGTCGGTGACCGGGAAGCGCAGGATCCAGCCGTCGAACAGTTCGGGCTCCAGCAACACCGCGCGTGCGGCCCCGACCGCACCCATGCTGTGCCCGAGCACCAGAAGCGGGCGCCGCGCCCCGCTCTCCTCACGCAGCAGACGGGCCGCGTGCAGGAGGTCGTTGTAGCCGCGTTCCCCGCCGGGAACCCGATGGGCGGGCACCAGCGACCGTGTGCCCACCCGGGCGAGCGTCAGCTGCCCCGCGCGGGCCAGTTCCTCCAGGGCGCGTTCCAGGGGCGCGTTGGCCAGAGCGGTCAGCCCGCCGTGCTCCAGGAGCAGGACGGGGCCCGCGGTGCCGGACAGCTGCACCGGGAGCCGGTTGCCGTCGCCCGCCCGGCAGTACCGGGTGGTGCGCGGCACCGGTGCGGGCCACTCGGTCGCACTCAGCGCGCGCGGCCGGTCCTCGCCGTCCAGCAACAGTTCCATCCTGCCTTCCGCGGTGCCGTCCGGCCGCCGGGAGACCCGCAGCCACAGGGCGCAGTCCCCGGCGGGCGAGGCGGCCACCTCCGGGAACGAGTCACCGGGCCGCCCTCCGGCCACCAGACGCGCCTGGAGCGTGTCACCGTCGACCCGGTACAGGGCCTCCGCCCCGCGCCCGGCGACCGTGCGGACGAGCAGGGCGCGCCGCGTGGCCCAGGCCCAGGCCACTGCCGTCCCTTCGGGAAGGACGACGCGCTCGCCTCCCTCCTTGCCGCCGGGCAGCCCCGCGCGCAGTACGGCCCTGGGCGTGCCCAGCGCCTCACCGTGCCACCAGCGGTCCGCGCCCGGCAGCATGCGGGTGCGCGGGGTCGACGCCGCCGACACAGTGGTGAGTCCGGGCCGTCCGGTGGCCGGGTCCAGACGCAGCAGGCGCTGCGTCGTGCGGCCGTGCGCGGTCGAGCGGACCAGTACGGCTGCGGGATCCCCCGTAGCCTCCACGCTCACCAGGGCAAGGGGGCCGTCGTCCAGGGCCACGGCGCGGTCGTACGCGAAGGGTTCACCGGTACGGTGCACCGCCACCCTGAGCCCGTCCACCGGAGGGTCGTCCAGCCGGGCACCCGGTGCGAAGCCCGTGTACACGAACCCGGGCCCCGCCGTACCGCCGGTGGCCGACGGCACGCGCTCCAGGTGTACCAGGCTGGGGCGGCGTGCGAGCACTGCGTCCGGGGCGGCGGGCTCCCGGAGGTAGCCGTAGTCTCCGCCGGGATGGCCGTACAGGACGGCCGACGGACCCGTGTCGGCCGGGTGGACGGCCAGCGGGGTGAGGCCGTCGGGCCCCTCCGGGAGGTCGACGGCGTGGACTCCCGTCGCGTCCCCGCGCAGCAGGCGGGCCCCCGCGTGCGTGTCCAGCCACCAGTAGCCCGCCGTGCCGACGGTCACCAGGCCGTGCACGGCCACCGGCCCGCCGGGACTCTCGTCGATCGCCCGCATCCCGCTCACCCCTGCTCGTTGGAGGCCAGTTCGTGCCGCCCGGAGGCCAGACGCAGGGCGCCCGCCACCAGCAGCGCGGCCGCCAGACACCCCGCGACGGCCTGTCCCGGGAAGCTGTCGGTGGCGGGGGAACGGACCAGCAGCACACAGTAGGTGAAGGGGTTCACGGCCGCGAGCACCCGCATGAAGGCCGGAAGGTCGTCCAGGGAGTAGAACAGGGGCGCCGTCATGACCAGCGGCAGACTGAACAACGACGTCATCAGGTCACGCTTGCTGTAACTGTTGATTCCGAACCCCAGGGCGCAGCCCGTCAGCACGGTCAGCACGCACACCAGCACGGCCAGGCCGGCCATCCGCAGGTCCTGGACGGGGCTGCCCCGTCCGAGCAGTTGCTTGAGCACGAGGATGGCCGCGATCTGCACGGTGGCGACCAGGGTGTTGGCCGCGAGGATCGAGCCGATGTACTGCGGGAACGAGACATCGGTGGTCCGGGCGACGGCGTACACGCCCCACTTGCGGTCGTTGGCCACATCGCCCATGCACCAGAACAGGGCGCGGATGGCGATCACGACGAGTACGCCCGCGTAGGCGAAGTCGTCGTACGGCATGCCGTCGATGCGGGCGCCGGCCACGAGCGTGTTGAGGCCGGTGACCATGAACAGGAAGTAGGCGGGGGCCTCGATGACCCGGCTGAGATGGCTGGTGCGCCAGTTCCACACACTGAGCAGGTGGAAGCGGGCCAGTGTCAGGGACGTCTTCACTGCTGCACCATCACACTCTCGGGGGCGGGGATCCGTTCGGCGTAGCGCGCGAGATAGACATCGCGCAGGGACTGCTTCTCGGCGCTGAGGTCCTGCACCTGGAGTTCGGACGGCAGCCAGGCGAGGACCGGGCGCAGTCCGGTGGCGAGCGGCACCTGCACGGACAGGCCGGCCCGGTCCGCGTCGGTCTCCAGGGTCCACTGCGGGGGCAGGTCGCGGGCGAGTCGGTCCGGGTACGGCTCCGGCATCGGCTCGGCGAACACCACGCTCACCTTCATGGTGGCCCCCGCCCGGCGAACGAACTCCTGGATCGGCAGATGCGCGCGCAGCCGGCCCTCGTCCAGCAGCACGAGGTCGGAAGCGGTGCGTTCGACGGCATCCAGGTCGTGCGAGGAGACCAGCACCGTGGCACCCGCGGCGGCGCGCTCGCGCAGATACTCCATCACGACCTCACCGGCCGCAGGGTCCAGGCCCGCCGTCGGCTCGTCCAGCACATAGACCGCGGCGTCGGCCACCAGGGCGCGGCCGATCTGCACCCGCTGCAGCTGCCCGCCGGAGATGTACTCCGCCTGCTGGGAACTGACCTTGTCCAGGTCGAGCAGTTCCAGCACCCGGTCGATGGACGACGACGGCGTGCCGGTCAGCCGGGCGACCAGCTCGATGTTCTGCCGGACCGTCAGCGACCAGTCGATCATGGTGCGCTGCGGTGACCACATCAGCCTGCCACGCCCGATGTCGGTGGCGACCGTGCCGGACGTGGGACGGATCAGCCCCGAGACGATGTTCAGCAGCGTCGACTTGCCCGCTCCGTTGTGGCCCACCACGGCCAGCAGGGTGCCGGGTTCCACGGCGAAGGAGACGCCGGACAGGGCCTCCGTCCCCGTACGGTAGCGCTTGGTGATCTGATCGACGGTCAGGCTAGGCACCGAAGTACTCCTCCACAAGGTCAGCGCCCGCCTGTTCGCCGCCCTCGGCGGGCAGTGTCAGCAGGCTCCGTGCTCGGTCGGGCGCGAGCGCGCCGCTGAGCCAGGACCAGGCCCCGGCCGGCCACACACGCGGTGCGGGGCCGCCGGTGGTGAGGGCCGGCGCCGCCGCGCGCGAGCGCCGTACCGCGACCAGGCGCACCGGCTGGAGACGGCGTCCGACGGGCACCACCGCACCCAGGCTCTCCGGCCGGGCGAGCACCACTTCGCCGCTCACCGTGCAGAAGGAGCGGCGCTGTTCCAGCCCGGCCAGTGTCCCCTCGCGCATCGCGGCCAGCGTACGGCCCCGCACCCCGGTCGGCGTGAGATACGGCCGTGCCGCACCCGTGGCGCGCTCCACGACGAGCAGTTGGTCCGAGGCGAGGGCCCATCCGCGGGCCAGGAGCGCCAGGCCGAGGCTGGTCTTGCCGCTGTGCGGTTCGCCGTGGAAGGCCAGACAGCACCCTTCGCGCTCGAGCACGGTGGCCTGTACGGCGGCGACGCTCTCACGCATGGCCCGGAACGGCGGCAGCGGTGACGGCACCGACGACCAGCGGGTGAACCGCCGCTCCTCGATCAGCTCGCCACCCGGCTCGGCGCTCAACCGGAACGACTTGGGCGCGTCGTCCTTGGCCAGCAGTGACCGAAGGAAGCCGCCCTCGCCGGCGGACAGTTCGACCCGGCACCGCGGTCGCGCGCCGGGCTCCGCGCGATGCGGACCGAAGAAGAAGTCGAGGTCGGTGGCGTCCGCGGGGGCACATCGGACGCACACCACGGTGCCGAAGAAGTCGAGCAGCCGCTCGGCGCCCCAGGGGTCCCGCGGCGGATCAGGCGGCATGGGCGTCTCCGTCTCCGGTGTGCTGTCGGCACACGGCCAGGAGTTCTTCCAGGTGCCGGTGGGGATTCCAGGTGACGCGCGAGGTGGGGCCGTCGGTCTGTACGGTGAAACGGTCGCCGTGCGTCAGGTGCAGACGCCAGGCCAGGCGGAGCGGTCGGCCGTCCGGGGCGCACCGGCCGAGGCGCTCGGGCCGCACCATCCAGGTGTGGCCCCACCGGGTGGGCAGGCGCGGCGCGTCGGCCAGCTGGGCGGCATCCAGCCACGGCAGCAGGGGCAGACTGCGCTCGCGCACGCCGACCGGTCGGCCGTAGTAGTACAGCCGCTGGTCCCGCCGGTCCGTCACCAGCAGGTCGTCGGAGACGAACTGCCAATTCCGGCGCAGGAGATGCACGAGGACCACCGACTTGCCGGCTCCGCTGGCCCCGGTGACCGCGAGTGCTCGGGCGCTGCCGTCGGGTGCGGCGAGTGCGGCCCCGTGCCGGATGCGTACGAGGTCGCGCAGCGGGGGCAGGCCGAAGGGCGGCACGGGTGAGGGCAGCCGGGCACGCGTGCCCCACTCCTCGTACAGCCGCCACGGACCGGGGGGCGTGCGCCACCGGACACGTTTGGTGGTGGCCGTACCGAGCGCAGTGGTGAAGGCACGGCCGTCCTCGGTCTCCAGATGCACTGTCAGCGCGGCGCGGGAGTCTTCCGGTACGAGGTGATCGCTGAGGTAGTAGCGCAGGTGGGCGGCGTCGGCGGGGTCCGGGCAGCGGAACTCCACGGTGACGTCCAGGAATCGGGCGAGCACGGCCGTGCCGTCGTGATCAGGCATCGAGGCCGACCTCCATCCCCTGTTCCCGCTGCCACGCGGTGAGTTCCTCGCTGATTTCCCGCCGGTCCGCCTGGTAGTCCGGCTCCTCGAAGGGCATGCCCCGGACCCGGCTCGGAATCAGGGAGCAGGCATGCTCCTGCGGGCTGAGGAGGCTGTCGAACATCCGCCAGGGGAACTCGACGCTCAGCCCGAGGTCGGCGCGCTCGTCCCACAGTCCGCTGCCGGGACGCAGCTCGCACTCGGTGAGGTACTTGGGCGCCGGCAGCCCCGCCCTGCGGTGGGCGCGGATCTCGCCGAGCAGCCGTCGGCGGTGGTCGGGCGTCTCCTTCGGGTGTCCGATCATCACGCCCCACACGCTGTGCATCCCGAACTCCCGGGCCGCATGGAGCATGCGGACGCCCTCCTCGACGGTCTGCCGTTTGTTCATCAGGTCGAGGTGGTCATCGAGCAGGGTCTCGATGCCGAGCTGGACGGTCACCCGGCCCAGCGCGGCCAGGCGGCGCAGCCGCTCCCTGCCGAAGTCAGGCCTGATCTCGCAGAACACGCGGTAGTCGTGCCGCTCTCCGGTGTCGGCCACCGCCTGGACCAGTCGCGGGGGCAGGGCGGTGTCGAGGAACTGGAACCGGCGCTGCCCGTAGGTCCGTGCCAGATGTGCCATCTCCGCCAGGACGCGCCCGGGGTCGTGCATCTTGAACCGGGCGTCGTAGGAGTCGTTGAAGTTGCAGAAGTCGCAGCGGTCCCAGTAGCAGCCACGCGATACCTCCATGCTCACCACCAGCCGGTCGCGCAGCCACGGCCGCCGCAGGCCCGCCTCCACGAGGGCGGACTGCTCCGCGTAGGCGTCCTTGAAGGTGTGTGCCCGTCCGGTGACGAGCCGGCGCCGGCCGTCCAGGGCGTGGTGTACGGCGTCGCCGAGTACGTCCTCGGCCTCGCCGTACACCACGAGGTCCACCTCCTCGTGCAGCGTGAGGATGTCGCGGGCGATGTGGAGGGAGCCGAAGTAGCCGCCGAGGATCACACGCGGCCGGGGCACACCCCTCTCCCGTGCCAGGCGCGCGACGCGGCGGGCCAGCAACAGGCTGGACAGCAGCTGGAAATGCGTGCTCGTCAGGCAGAGCACCTCGGTTGCGACGACACGCTCGGCAAGCCGGTCGAGGTAGCCGTCGAACAGCTCCCGCAGCCGCGCCTCGTCCTCGGCCGGGGCGAGGAACTCCTTGTGGGCCAGGTCCTCGCGTTCCGCCCGGAGCGCGGCGGTCGGCACCGACCACAGCGGCAGCAGCGCGACGTCGGCGGCGAAGTGCCGGTTGGTGAACAGCTTGTACGCGTTCTCCGTCAGGCCCCGGCTCCGGGCGTGGGCGTAGAACTCCATGTGGGCCGGCAGGAACCGGGCCCGGCAGCCCAGTTCGCGCAGCCGCCGGGTGATGAGGACGCCCGGATAACAGGTCGCGAAAGGCGTGAAGAAGGGCAGCGAGATCACGGCCACGTTCGCCGCGGGTGCCGTGCGGGCCACCGGCAGCAGCGGCAGGCGGGCGGGGCTCTGCGTCATCGGTGTCCTTCCGTGCGCGCCCTCGGGGCGTGGTGTGCGCGATGATGGGTGCGGGTCCGGTGCACCGGCTTGGCCCCGGTGCACCGGCCCCGGCCCGTGCGGGCGGGTCAGTCCACGACGAACTGCTTGTGCAGGCCGGATGCCATGATGGCCTCCTCGATGGTGGGCTCGAAGAATCCGTCGTCCTCGAACTCCACCTCCGCCTCCGCCTCCGCGGTGTTGAGCTGCTCCTCTGCCATGCGGTTCACCTCCTCTCGGCCAGTGGGTTGCGTGACCTGTCCGGCGTTTCGACGGACAGGAGCCGGTTGACCAGCAGCCGCCACACGAAGGTGCGCAGCCGCGGTTCGGATCCGGGCGCGCAGCGCGCGGCCAGGTCGGTCCAGGTGACACCCTCGTCGGCGGCGACGAGGCGGGCCGCTGCGGCGCCCGAGGCGGACAGCCGCAGCCGTTGACCGGTGATCCGCGAGGTCAGGAAGACCTCGGTGCCCTCGGTGATCAGCTGGGTGCCGGGGCCGAGGCGCAGGAGCAGATCGCCGGTCAGGTGGGCGGCGGAGGTCAGCAGTCCCAGGCCCGGTTCGGCGGGTTCCAGGCACCGGTGGTGCAGCGCGGCCCGCATCAGCGAACGCTCGGCGGAGTCGCGGCACAGCTCGGCGGCGGTCGCGGGCAGACCGTCCAGCAGTCTGCTGGGGAGACTGAACAGGGCGCCGTCCCGGGGCTCGTACAGCAGGGTCCGCTCCCCTTCGCGGAGCCGGACGACCCAGTCCCCGGCCGGGCGCAGAACCGTGCGCTCCCAGTGCGGTCCGGGGCAGGGAACCGCAGGCGGACCGTCGTCGCCGCGCTCGCCCGGGCGCCGGGCGGCCGCCCGCAGGAAGACGACCTCCTCGGCGGGCCGGTCCTGGTCGCCGAGGGTCCCTCCGAGGATGCGTTCGGCTCGGGCGGCGACGTCCCGGTCCTCCGCGCTCACCGGTTCGGTGAGCTTGCCCACGTAGTCGTAGCGCAGTGCCATCTGCAGGTCGTCGCCCGGGTCCTGGTGGAGCACCCGTACCTGGTAGTCGCCTGGCGCGGCGGCGACCGGGGAGAGGGCGTCCAGGACGAACGGGCCGATCCCGAAGGTGCTGTCCGGCACCGCGTACCGCTCGCGGGAGCGGGCCAGCGTGGCCGCCGCGAACTCCACCGTACGTGCCGTCTGCCAGCGCGCCTCGCCCGGGAACCCGGCGATCCCGAACAGGTGCACGCTGATGCCTGAGGCCAGCAGCGCGTCGAGGTTGGGCGCGATCCACGGCAGCTTGATGTCCTTGCGCATGCGGTCCAGGACGTCCTGGTTGTACGACTCCAGTCCCAGGTCGAGACGGCGGCAGCCGGCCTTGTACAGCGCGTCCGTCAGTCGGCGGTCGATCGTCGGCGAGAAACGGGTCTCGCCGTACCAGCGGTAGTCACGGTCTGCGAGCCCGTGCGCGAGCGCCCGCATGCTGCGGACGGTCAGGATCTCGTCCACGAACTGGAAGAAGCGGGTGCCGTGGCGCCGGTGCAGCTCGTCCATCTCGACGACGACGGCCTGCGGTGCGCGGATACGGAACTTGTCGGAGGCGAAGGGGATCGCGCAGAAGGCGCACTTCCAGGCACAGCTGCGGGAGGCGATCACCGGGAGTACCGGGCCCGGGGCCAGATAGCCGTCGGCCAGCGGGTGGTCGGTGAAGTCGGGTACGGGCAGCTCGGCCAGCGAGGCGGTCGCGGACGGGCTCCGGTGCAGCTCGTCGCCGTCCGGTACGACGATGCCGGGGACGCCGTGCAGCGGACGGCCGGACAGCAGCCGGTCGACGAGGTCGACGATGGACTCCTCGCCCTCGTAGCACACCAGGGAGTCGACCAGTGTGAAGAACGGGTGGCCCGGCCACAGCCGGTCGGCGATCCGGGTGACGAAGTTCCCCCCGACGGTGATGTGCACCTCGGGCCGCTCGCGTCTGATGAGACGCGCGGCGGTCAGCGCGGCGATCAGCTGGGAGTCGGCGGACACGGAGAGGCCGACGACCTCCAGGTCCGGCAGCGCGCGCAGCCGGGGTACCAGGACGCGCTCGAAGACGTGCACGTACGGGTTGTGCACTGCGTCGGCCACGGCGCGTACGACCTGGCGGCTGGAGACGGGACGGTGACGCAGGTCGAACCGGTCGAAGCTCAGCTCCGCGCCCGGGGTCAGGGCCGCGATGCCGTCGAGGACGGCCTGGCAGACGGCCGTCGCGGCGCGGTGGCCGTCGACGTCGGTGATGCTCTGCGGTGAGCGCAGGAAGGCCACCGCGCGGTCCACCGACGAGCGGGCCGCCTCGAACTGGTCGCGGGCCCGGGTGCCGAGTGCCTGGTCGCGCTCGGCGGCATACGCCCCGGCACCGTCCGGACTGAGCAGATGTCGCATCGTCTCGGCCGACAGGTCCAGCGCGGAGGCGGCCACGTGGTGCCGGCGCAGCACCGCCAGGAGCAGGGGCACGGCGAGGTGTGGGGCGTACGGGTTCCACAGCGGCGGGTTGATCAGCAGCACCCGGGACGGGACGGGCCGGTCGTGCGGGAGCGTGGGGTTGTGCGCGGACATGGGCTCACCTCGCCCTCTTGTGGGGGAATCGGTCGGGGTGTGGTGCGGCGCGGGATTTCAGGAACGGTCGGTGTAGGTGCCTTCGCCGTTCCAACGGGTGATACGGCCCGGTACGAAGGATTCCCGTACCGTGCTCTCCCCCGGTGTCCAGGGTTGTCCCAGGAGGCGGCGCGTCAATTCCTCGAGAGGGCTTTTCTCCTCCGGGTCGTCCGTGAGATTCATGGGCTCGGCGAGGGCGACGACCGGGTTGGAGATGAATCTGGGCCGGCCTCGGGGATTGGGTGCCGACTGGTGTGCGGTCAGCGGATGCAGGATCCAGGCGTCGCCCGCATTTCCGGTGAGGGAAAGGTGGTCCGCCGGACTGCCGATGTAATCCCGGGCGGGAATGTGCGCACTGGTCAGTCCGGCCGGATGGCGGGCCAGATGGCGAAGGATGTCCGCCGTGGCCGAGGGCGCGGCACGGGTGGCTCCCTCGCCTTCGCCTGCGTCGGACCACAGGACGAACAACAGCAGTGCCTGTTCGGGGCTGTCGGGATGGTGTACGAAGAAGTCACCGTCCACATGCCAGCTCTCGGACAGTCGCGTGGTGCGGAAATTGCAGATCAGGGCGTTGCTTAGGCGGGCTGGCCGACTGATCCGACCGGCGCCGCCGAGCAGAGTGCACACGGTCGACCAGAGCACCGGGGCCACGTCCGCGAGGTCCGCGACGCGGCTCGGAGGCAGCGAGGTGAGGCCCGTCGGCACGGTGAGCCGTCCGTCCGTGGTCAGCCCCTCGCGCCGGAGCGTGGTGTCGAACAGCGTCCGGAGGCGCGATCCAGGCGTGAGGTCCACGGCATTTCTTACCCGGACGTATCCGTCCCGAAGGAAAGTGGACGCGATTTTCTCGGATGAACTCGCGGAGGTGCATGCGCTCTCGGAAAGACGAGAAAGCGACCCAGAAACATTCGTCAACGGAGCCCCCGTTACTCATTTGACCGAACGTCGCGAGGCTAGCAGCGCTCCGTTCGCAGCGTCCATGATCACGGCGTGCGCCATCCTCGAACCGCAACCACACAAACTGGACTTCCTGTGTTTCAAACACTGAATTGCCGATCTCTCGGCGGGCTGATCGACGAGCCATCGGGGCAGCCTTTTGGCAGGTAGTCAGCAGGTCTACCGCCGGCGCCCACCGGAGCAGCCGAACAGTCCGTCACGGAAAGCGAATTGGACGCCCGAGCGCCTCGAAGGCAGGGGATATCACCCGTTCGAGTGAACTGCGTTCAGGAGTCGGCATCCGGTCACCAGAGAGTCGTTGAGGAGCGGCGCCTCAGCCCGCGGCCGGGACGTGGAGTCCGTCAGCAGGTGCTGGGCGTTTCCGGAGGTGCTGGTCCGGCCAATATACGGGCGCCGACGGCGTCCAGCCGCAGGTGGCGGCCGGGGCCGGACGGACGGCACCGGCCATGGGCGTGGCGGAAGCCGGGACGGCGGCCAACCCGGTCGTAGGAGCCGGTGGTCGTGTTGCTGTGCCGGCAGACGCGGCCGTCCGAGGCCTGGAGGTCCAGGTCTCCGTTGTCCTGCATGGTCAGGGTGCCGGAGGTGGTCCCGCTCGAGATGCTCTGGCCCGGGTACAGGGCCTCCCCCATGTTGAGGGGGCCGCTGCCCGCCGCCGCGTGAGCGGATGTCGTCAGCGTCAGCGAGCCGAGCACAGCCGCCCCGACGACCAGCGTGCGGATCAGCTTCTTCCTCGGCTTCGAAGTCATCGAAGCTCCCCCTTCGAACTCGGACAGGATGCGGCTGGCAGGCCCCCTCCTCACATCACTGTGGTGGACCGTCTGCGCCCGCGTAACCTGAGAACTCTCAGGGTCGGCAACCAACGCTCGCGGGCCGCGAGCCCGGCGCCGGCTCGGGTGGAACAGCTCGTCGCGATCGGGCCGCGGCCGTCCGCGGCGGGCGGGCCGACGTCGCCCTGCTGTGTGCGACCGAGGACCCCATCGGTCTTGAAAGAAGCGACATCGGAGAGGAGTACCCGGTCGCACTGCTGCCCGCGCACCACCCCCTCGCCGGGCGCCGGGACATCTCCCTGGCTCGTCTGCGCAGCGATCCCGCCCACGCCCCCGAGCGCCCCCAACCAGCGGGTACACCACGGACGACGTCGAGAGTCACGTCGTAGCCGAGCCGGGTGAGTTGGCCAACGAGTCTGCGGGTTTGCCGGGACTTGCGGATGTGGTGGATCAAGCCGTCGGCGCAGGCATGGTGCCGACGTCTGCGAGGCCGGGCCTGCCAGGGCACCGGACTCCGGCTGAGCGACAGCCTCGGCCGGTTGCCGTCAGCCGGAGACTGCCGCCGTCCATCCGCGGGCGACGGTCTGCCTCGCCTTCTCCAGTTGCGCGTCCGTCGGAAACTGCGGCGTTCCCTCCACCATCGGCAGCCGGGCGGCGGCTGCCTTGTCCAGCGTGCCCTCCTTCTGCATGACGTCCATGAGGACCGGGCGGGCATGGCCGTGGAGCCGGAGGTTCTGGCCCTGTGTGCTGAACAGGTACTCCTCCCACAGGCGGGCGGCCGCCGGATGCGGGGCGTCTTTGTTGATCGCCTGCGCGTAGTACTGGGCGAAGCTGCCGTGGAAGGGGATCGCGACCTGCCAGTTCACGCCCTTGCCACGGAGCTGGTTGGCGTAGCCGAGATTGAGGAAGTCCCAGTTGATGCTGATGGGCGTCCGGCCGGCCTCGATCGTGGCTGAGGTGGACTGTGTGGCATTGAAGTTGCCGGTCCTTTTCAGCCGGGCGAAGAAGTCGAGACCGGGCCGGATGTCGTCGAAGGACCCGTTGTTCGCCAGCGCGGCCGCGTAAACGCCGGCGAAGCCGGATTCAGCCCGGGTCGGGTCCCCCTCGAGCGCCACCATGCCGCGGTAGGCGGGCTTGAGCAGATCGGCGAAGGTCCCGGGGCAGGGCCTGACACGCCCGGCGTCGCAGCCGATCGAGATGTAGCCTCCGTAGTTGTTGGCCCAGTGGGCCCCCTGGTCCTTCTGGTTTGCGGGGATCGCGTCCCACGCCTCGACCTTGTACGGCGCGAGCAGGTTCTGCCGAGCCGCCGCCCGCGCGAAAGCGTCGCCCACGTCGATCACGTCGGGGGCCGTCGGCCGGTTCCCGCGGCTGAGGGCGTTGATCTCATCCTGGCTGTGCGCGTACGGATCCTCGACGGTGACCTTGATGCCGTACTTCTTCTCGAAGCCGTCGATCAGGCCCCCGTAGTCGGCCCAGTCACCCGGAAGCGCGATCGCCGTGAGCCTGTCCTCCTTCTTCGCCGCGGCGACCAGGGCACGTATTCCGCCCGCGTTCGCCGCGGAGGCCGCCGCCGACGGCTTCTCGCTCGTGGCGGTCGGCGTGCCTCCACAGGCGTTCAGACACAGTGCCGCGAGGCCGAGGCAGCCGAGCGCGGCCGCGGCTCGGACACGGGGTGTGGTCACGACGGCTCCAGAGGGTGGGGCGGCGCGATCGTGGAGTTGCGGAACTCTCGGGGGCCTGCACACGGTACGGCCGCCGCGTCGGCCCTGTCGTCATCAGGGCCAGCGTACCCACGCCGGGTGACTGCCCAGGTCGGGCAATGCGCGCGGCCTGCTGATAACGCCGCGTCTACTCGCTGGCCGGCAGGTTCGTGCCGAACCTTTCCGCCTTCGGCACAGCACCGCCGTGGAGAGGCCTGATGCTTTCACCGTCCTGTGGCGCCATGGCACGTGCCGTGCCCTGCGCAAGGCGGGTCGTGCGGGTGAGCGGCGGCGGTCGGTCGTGCCATGACTCGGCTTTTTCATGACATCGGTTCTCCATGCGAACCATGGCGGTTCGCCGTGAGCAGCGTGCGGATGTCGTCGGTGAATCCCTCCGCGTCCGTCAGGCCGAAGGCGACCCGTTGGAGCAAGAAGCCGTGCAGCAGTCCCATCACTACCCGCGCACCGTGCTCCGGCTCGACGGTGGCCGGGATGGCGCCGGCCGACTGACTGCGGCGGAGCGCTCCCGCGATGCTGTGGCACACAGCATCGAAGCCCTCGGTGGCGCGGGCCAACACGGCGTCGTTGCGCAACATCTCCGACCAGGTCTGCACGGCGCAGCGCAGCAACTCCTCGACCGGCACCGGAAGCCCCGCTGCGTCGGTGGCCGTCTCGACGCTGAGCGCCGTGAGCGAGGCCGTCGCCAGGTCGGCGATGGAGGCTTCGTCGGTGACTGCGGCCAGCCGCTGGACCGGTTCGAAGATCATTCGGAACGCGTCGCCGGCAATGGTGAGGATGATCTCCTCCTTGCTCGCGAAGTACCGGTACGGCGCTCCGGCCGAGACGCCGGCCTCCGCGGCGATGTCGGGCATCGAGGTCTGGTGGAATCCGTCGCGCGAGAAGCAGCGACGGGCCGCTGCCACGATCTCCGCGCGTTTCGCCTCGCGGCGCTCGGGTGTGAGGCGCGGCATGGTCGGCTCCCTTCACCGTGAACGGTCATTCATCTTGACGGCCCGGTGGCCGCAGATAGACTCTAAAAGTGAATGCTCATTTACGGAAGTGAGGATCGTCCGATGAGTACGAAACTGAGGATCGGCGCCTACACGTACGAGCACACCCGGGCGCTGTTCGACGGCCGCGTCGCCATCAACGGCGTGGACACCGCGTTCGAGACGGCGCCGCTGGTCTCGGACATCTTTCGCCGCACTGTCGAAGGACGCTACGACGTCGCCGAACTCGGCCTGACCTACTTCCTGCGGACCTTCGATCTCGAGGATGCCCCGTTCCTGGCGCTGCCGATCTTTCCGAACCGCAACTTCCGGCACTCGGCGATCTTCGTGAACACGGCAGCCGGGATCGGCACTCCGCAGGACCTCGTCGGAAAGACTGTCGGCGAATTCGCGCTCTACGGTCACGACGCCGGGATCTGGCCCAAAGGGATTCTGTCCGACGAGTACGCTGTGACCCCCGACCAGTGCCGCTGGGTCATCGGCGGCACCAACCACCCCATCCCCGCCTTCGACTGGATCCCCCAGCCCGTGCCGACCGGCGTCGAGATCCGCCATGCAGGGCACGGCCAGACGCTCGGGGCGATGCTCGCCTCCGGTGAGATCGATGCGCTCATCTCGGTCGATGTCCCGCAGGCCGTGCTGGACGGATCCTCGACGATCACTCGCCTGTTCCCGGACTACGAGGCCGTCGAGCGCGACTACTATCGGCGCACCGGGATCTTCCCGCCGATGCACATCGTCGCCGTCCGCAGGGAACTGGCACAGCGGCCCGATCTCCTTCAGGTCGTGTACCGCGCCTTCTGCGAGGCGAAGGATCTCGCCGAGCGCACATACAGGGAGGACGCGGCGAAGCAGCACATGAGCGTGGTCACCCCCTGGTTCAGCAAGCTGTTCGACGAGAACCGGCGTCTGCTGGGCGAGGACTGGTGGCCCTACGGCGTCCGCGCGAACCGCAAAGCCGTCGACACGTTCCTGCGCTACCACCACGAGCAGGGCCTCTCCGAACGTCTGCTCACGGGCGAGGACATCTTCGTTCCCGAGTTCCTCGACACTTAGCGGACCGGTCTGCCCCGCTCTGCCGCGATGTCCGGTGCCAAGGTCCACGACAGCACTCGCCAAACGACATGACTTCTATGGCTTCGAAACGGTGGGAGTCGGTCTCGTGGTCGCGGGCGAGGTGGCGGTGGTGCAGGGGCCGGCCGAAGGTCCGCTCATCCTCGTCGGGCCCGGGCAGCTCGAGGCCGTCCTGGACCGGCCCGCGCCTGCCGGCCTCAAGAGCTGCGTCTGCGACTGGCACCGCCTCACAGTCAGCTGACGCGGTCCACGCAGGCGCGCCAAGTGACCGGAGCGGCAGCGACTGCTTGGACCGGGCGCTGTCACAGGCAACGCGGGCCGGGCCGAACGGCTCCCAGCCCGGCCCGCGGCCGCGGCGAACCGCACAGGGAACAGCCTCTGGCGGCAGTGGCGACGGACCCCCGCCATCGGATTCCCGCTCGCGATCAGCGAGACCCTCCACAACCGGCTCGTGAAACAGAGCAAAGCAGAACATACCGGTCGGCGGGCGCGGGCGCGAACCAACCGTCTATGACAGGTGACCCCCGGTTCCGGCGGGGAAACCGCCGTCACCTACTTGAGGCGCGCTCGTGCATGAGTCGGTCTGCCCGCGGCCTCCCGGGCTCGGCCCGGGAGGCCGCGGGCAACTCCTACCATGGAGCGACGCCCAGACGGGTCCCTTCGCCCCGCCTCGCGGCCCGGCGCCGACGCTGTCCGGGCGACGTCCGGCCGACCCGGGAGCGGCTTGCCCGCCTTGCCGTCGGGTACAGCGATTGAATGAGGATTATCTCTTCAGCGTCCGAAACCCAGTGAAAGCGATGTGTTCGTGACCCGTCTCGACGGCCCAGGCGACGACCGTATGGAGACGTCGGGCGACGGCCCGGACGCCGTCGCGCTGGAGATCGCCGATGCTGTGGAGAGTCTCACGAACCTGTGGTCGCTGGCCGCTCAGGAGGCGGCCTTGCGCCTGTCCCTGCACCAGCTTCGGGCGTTGCGGACGCTACAGACGGCACCTGGACTGAACCTCACCACGCTGGCCGAGCGGCTTGACATAGGGCTGCCCACGGCCAGCCGGCTGTGTGACCGGCTCGAGGCGGCGGGGATGCTGGAACGAACTCTGCACCCGCAAAAGCGCCGCGAGGTCCGGCTGAGCCTCACCACACAGGGACGCCGGGTGCTCGATGATGTGGCGTCGCGCCGGGCAGAGGTGCTGACACTCGCGTTGGAGGCCATGGAACCGGCGGAGCGGTCGGCACTGAGCCGCGGGATGAGGGCCTTTCTCGCCGCTCGGAGCGGGGTGCTGCCCGCCCCGGGAGACCCGCCCTCCGAGCGGTGACGGGGCTCGTTCAGTGGGGCTCGGGGGTGAGCCGTCCGGTGTCGACGGCCCTTCCGGTCCAGTCGACGCAGACGACGGCGGCGTCCGAGGTGAGGTCCTTGCTGCCGAAGTGCTCGATCAGCCCGGCGACGACCGCACGGGCGGTCTCGTGCGGCGGGCTCTGGCGGGTCGCGCCCAGGATCCGGTGCAGCGCGCGTTCCCCGAAGGGGTCTCCGGTCGCCGAGCGGGTGCCGTGCACACCGGTGCTCAGGGCGACCAGGCGATCGCCGGGCTCCACGTGAAAGGTCTGTTCCTCGTACGGGGTCTCCTCGAACATCCCGAGGGGGAGCTGCGCTTCCAGCTCGATCAGCTCGATCCCGGTTTCGCCGACGCGGTACAGCCGGGGGGAGCCGGCGTCGACCGCGCTCACCGTCCCGGTGCCCAGGTCGAAGCGGAGCAGAAGCGTCGAGGCGTACGCCCTGCCGCCGTACTGGGCGTAGACGGCCTGATCCGCCAGGGCGGCCTGGTCGGCGAGGCCGATGCCGGCGCGGCGGGCGTTGCGCAGGGCGCTGACGGCGAGATTGGTGAGCAGGGAGGCGCCGATGCCCTGGCCCATGCCGTCGGTCACGGTGACGGTGAGGTGGTCGGCGCTGGTGGACCAGTCGAAGTTGTCGCCGCCGGTGGCGTAGGCAGGCTCCAGGTGGGCGCCGATGACGTACTCCCGGCGGGCGCAGCCGAGCCCCGGCAGGAGCTGCCACTGCATCTCGGCGGCGAGGGTGAGGCGGCGGGTGCGGCGGGCCCGCAGATAGAGGTCGGTGTCCCGGCCTGCCGTGGCGACCTCGTGCCCGAGGGCCGTGGCGAACTCGCCGAGGCTGAGCAGGGTGGCCGGGTCCGCCGCCGTGGCGGGAACGCGTACGGAAAGGATGCCGAGCCGGTCGCCGCGGACGGTGAGGGGCAGGTGGATCAGCTCGGTGGCCGGGTCGGAGGTGACCTCCACAACCGGCTTCTGGCTGGTGAAGGCGGTGCCCGCAGGGCCGTCGTGAGCGGAGACCCGGTCGCCGGTGTGCGGCATGTCGGTGACCGGCTGCAGGACGCTGAGGCCGTAGTCGGCCAGCAGAAGGGTGACCTCCCGGGCGCCGAAGAGTTCGGCCAGCAGCGTCCCGGCGGTGGCGGCCAGTGCATGGGGCGGAGCGGCCCGGAGCCGGCTCTCCACGGACGGGAACGGTTCAGCGGCATTCACAGCGTCCACCCTCTCGCCCGTTGGGCCTCCACGCTATCGCGGCGAAGGCCCGCCACGGAGCGCGGCAGAGCGAAGCACCACGCTGCGGCCGGGAACGGCATCGGCCGCGTGCCTGTCCGTGCCGCCCGTCAGGACGTCGGGAGCGGGGCGGTGCGGCACAGGAGGAGGCAGACGTCGTCGTCGCGTTCGGACTCGTGGACAAGGGGTTTGAGGAGGGACTCCGCGCTCGCGTCCAGGTCTTCGAGGTCGGGTTCGTGCAGTGCTGCCAGGGTCTGGGCGAGCAACTCGATCCCGACGTCGATCCCTTCGCTACGCCGCTCGACCAGGCCGTCGGTGTAGAGCACCAGTGTCGAACCCGGTTCGATCTCGGTCGTGTGGTCCGCGTACTCGAAGGGAATCGGCACGCCCAGCATGACCCCGGGCTTGTCGTCCAGGACACGCACGGCTCCGCCGGGAGCGCGGACCACGGCCGGCGGGTGGCCGGCGGCGGCCCACGTCACCTGGGGGTCGTCGGGTCTGAAGCGCGCGATCATGGCGGTGGCGTAGAGGTTGGGCTGCTGGTGGCAGAGCATGCGGTGCAGCCGTGTGAGGATCCGGGCGGGGCTGGCCTCCTCGATCGCGTACGCGCGCAGTGCCGTGCGTAGCTGGCCCATGATGACGGCGGCGCGCAGTCCATGTCCGGTGACGTCTCCTATGACGGTCAACAGGCTGCCGTCGGGCTGGAAGAAGGCGTCGTACCAGTCACCGCCGATGTTGAGGCCGCGGGTGGCGGGCAGGTACCGCGCGGCCAGGTGCAGGCCGTCGGCGGCAGGCAGGTCGGTGAGCTGGGCGCGCTGCAGTTCCTCGGCGGTGTCCCGGTGGTGTTCGAAGCGCAGGGCGTTGTCCAGGGCAATGGCGATGCGACGGGCCAGTTCGAGCAGCATGACGCTGGTGTCGGCGTCGAAGCCGTTCTCTGGCGCCGTGAGCGTCAGGACGCCCAGAGATCGCCGCACGGTGAGGGGGACGCACAGCAGAGGCCGGTCCGGCGACAGGGCGGAGGGCGGGAGGTCGTCGGCGCCGGGCAGCTCAGCGGGGTGCGGCCCGGCGTGCTGCGGGCGGCCGGTGCGGGCGGCGGCCACCGCGGCGGCGGAGTGGAGGCTGTTTCCGGCCGCCCGCTCGTCTTCGTCGAACAGCCAGACGTCGACCCGACTCGCGTACTCCGGAATGAGCAGTTCGGGCAGACGGCGCACGATGTCCTCGTGATCGAGCGACGCGGTGACCACCGCGCTGGCGTTGGCGAGGAAGGTCAGCAGGCGTCGTGCCTTCTCCGCCTCACCGCGCGCGACCCGTTCCGCATCCAGAAGTTCCTGTTGGGTCAGCGCGGCGGCGTCCAGTTCGGCGTGCAGGGCCAGCACGCCCTGGTTGGTCTGGTGCAGTTCCTCGCGGTGGAGGCTGAGCAGGTTCTCGGACTCGTCCAGCCTCCGGAGAACCGCCGCCGTCTCCTCGTCCGCTGCCAGTAGGGCTTCGGCCGGCGCGGTGGCGTCCGGGTGCGCCGGGAGTGAGGGGTGTTGTGTCATGGAGCCGGGGCAGGAGAGGACGAGGTGCCAGGACGGGGCCTGTTCCGGGGCCGGCGTGGCCGGCCGTACGACGGCCCGTACGCGCACGGACTTGTCCTGGCCCGGCCGCTGGACGGTGAGGGTGAGTTCGGCGCCGCCTTGGCCGAGGGACTCTCGCAACTGTGCGCTGAGCGCGGTGAGGAAGCGCGCTCGTTCGACCTCGGGCGCGCCCAGCGACGCGGCGAGGTGCGCCACGAAGGCCCGGGCTCGGGCGGCCTCGGTGGCTGTGGTGATCTTTCGGACGTCAGGCGGGATCATGGCGTGGGTCCACGGGGTCGGAGGCCACGACGGCCACGGTGGTGTCGTCGCGCACAGGGCTGGCGGCGCTGCTGGCATCACGCACGATGGTCGCCGCGACCACCGCCGGCTCATGGGTGAGGAGACCGGGATCCTTGGGCGGTACCCATCGGCTGGGCAGACCGTCGCTGTGCAGGACGAGCAGACTGCCCGGCCACCAGGGACGGCGTCGTACGGGCACGGTCGCCGGGAACTGGGCGCCGACGATGCCCGGGTGGGAGATCAGGTGGTCCCAGGAGTCGCCGACATGCAGGCGGGCACCGATGTTGCCGACGCCGGCGAACGCCAGTTCTCCGCTGTCGGTGTCGACTTGCGCCACGGCGACCGCCGCGCCTCGGGTGGGCCGAAGGGCCGGGTGCATGTGACGCAGGATCTCCTCCGGTGGCAGGTGTGCCGAGCGGTACAGCTCATCGACGGCGGCGCTGGACGCCTGCGCTGCCTGGGCGCCGTGGCCGAGGCCGTCGGCGAGCATCAGGGTCAGTCGGGTGCCCGACCGGGCGCAGCTCCAGGCGTCTCCCGAGTACTCGGCCCGGCCGAGGGGTACATTGATCCCTCCCGCCCTCGGGGTCTGCTTCCTCGGTCCTCGACTTGTCCCGGGTTCCTGGTCGACGCGGGCGACTGCGACGGTGCCACGAGGGGTGCTGTACAGGTCGAAATCGCTGGATATGCGCAGGCAGGTACCCAGGCCGGCGCCGAGTGACGCCTCGCTGGTGGTGTACCCGTCGCGGATGGCCGCACTGATGTCGTGGATGCCTGGACCGTAGTCGATGGCTGTCACCTGCACCGCGGGGGTGTGTGTCACGCCGGGCCGGTCGAGGAGGTCGATCAGGACCCGGCCGCCGCTGGCGTGCTTGACCAGGTTGGTGGCCAGCTCGGTAGCGACCAGGGCCGCGACCGCGGTGCGGTGCGGGTCGAGACAGACATCGTTGCTGGCCGCCTCGACCGCCACCCGGACGTCCCGTACGCGGGTGGAGTCGTGCACCGGGATGTCCCAGACGCGTCCCATCACACCCCCGGCCGTGCCGCGGGTACGCCTGTGGTCCAGGCGATGACGGTGACGGTCGTGCCGCAGCCGGGTTCGGTGTCGATCTCGAACTCGTCGACGAGGCGTCTGGCACCGCTGAGGCCGAGTCCCAGTCCGCCGCCACTGGTGTATCCGTCAGTCATGGCCAGCTCGACGTCGCGGATGCCGGGACCGCTGTCGACGAAGGACAGCCGCAGCCCCCGAGCCACACCTCGGGTCAGTGGCGTGACCTCCACGTGCCCGCCGCCGCCATGGACCAGGGTGTTGCGAGCCAGTTCGCTTGCGGCGGTGACCAGCTTCGTCTGCTGCACCAGTCCGAAGCCCAGGTCGGCTGCGCTCTGGCGGACCCGCTGGCGGACCCACGCGAGGTCCGCGTCCGAGTGGATCGGCAGGCTTGTTGTGACGGTGGGGTCGGAGGCCGGCATCACGTTCCCCCCTCGCGTCCGTCCGAGGCGCTCGGCGTGGACGTCCGGTTGAGGAGTTCCAGTGCGCGGTCGACGTCAAGCGCGGTGGTCAGTCCGGGCAGGGTGAGGCCCAGCTCGACCAGAGTGATCGCCACGGCCGGCCGCATGCCGGCGACGACCGTGCGGGCCGCCAGCAGACTGGCGCTCGCCGCGATCTCGGCGAGGATCCGTCCCAGAAAGGAGTCGACGACCTCCACACCGGAGATATCGATGATCATCCCGCTCGCCCCGCTGTCGGCGATTCGGTGGCTGATGTCCTGGTGGAGTTGCTCGGCCGTGCCGTCGTGCAGCTCCCCCTGAAGGCTGACCAACAGGGTCTCCCCCAGCGCCAGGACCGGCACCACGGTCGCGTGGCCCGGGAACGGAGCGGTCACCGCATGCTCGCACGGTCAGACACCTCGATGCCCAGCCGACCGAGGGCGTAGGCCAAGGCGTCGGCGAGTGAGGCGCGGGTGAGGACGGAACTGAGATCGATGCCGAGTTGCACGATGGTCTGAGCGATGGCCGGGCGGATGCCGGAGACGATGCACTCGGCGCCCATCAGCCGCGCCGCGGCCACCGTCTTCATCAGGTGCTGCGCGACGAGCGAGTCGACCGTGGGCACACCGGTGATGTCCAGGATGGCGTACCGGGCCCGCTGGTCCACGATGCCCTCCAGCAGGCACTCCATGACGACCTGGCTGCGGGCGCTGTCCAGCGTGCCGATCAGCGGTACGGCGACGACACCCTCCCACAGGCTTATGACCGGCGTGGCCACTTCGAGCAGTTGCTGCCGCTGCCGTGCGATCAGTTCCTCGCCCGAACTCAGCGCGGTCTGCATCACCACCAGCCGCAGGGTGCCCATGAGGGCCGTCAACGCCAGCAGCCCCTCGGCCGCCTCGGGCGTGGCGGGATCGGAGAACTCGGCCCGCAGCAACTCGGCGACCGGTGGACGCAGGGCGGCCACCTCGTCCGCGATCCGGGCCGGGCTCCACCCCGCCCGGATCCGCGCATCGGACATGCGTCCCAGCTGGTCGCGCGCGCTGTCGAAGCCGGACGAGGCGATGTCCTCCAAGCGTCCGGACGAGGCGACGTCGGACAGTGCGTCCACGACCGCCTTGGACGCCTCGATCGACTCTTCACGCGACACGGTGAACACCGTCCGGAAGAGCGGCGCGTCGGCCCAGCGCTGAGCGATCTGCTCCCGGCGGCGCGCCAGGAAAGTTCCCAGCCGCCGCGCCGTCGACTCGACCGCTTCTTGCTCCGACACCTTCATCGCCTCCTCTGTCAGGGCCGTCGATCGACCACGCCTGAGACGCGATTATTGCCTCATGGCAAACGTTAGCGTCGACGGTCCGGCGCAAACAACACGAGATCGCCACACATCAAGGCGGGCGACCGGCGATCCGGGCCTCGGTCAGATTCCGTGCCAGTCGAGGCAGACGACGAGCGCGTCGTCGTCGGGAACGGAACGACCGCGGTGGCCGGTCAACTCCCGCAGGATGGCGCGCGGGACCTCGGCGGCCGGCAGCAGCCGGGTGGCCTGGATCGCCCGGACCAGCTCGACGTCCCCGTACGCCCGGCCCATGGGATCGGCGACGGCGTACACCCCGTCGCTGACGAAGACGAGCCGGTCGCCGGGCTCGACCTGGAACTCCTGCGCCACATAGTCGGTCTCCTCGAACATGCCCAGCGGAAGCTGCGCCTCGAAGGCGACGTGCTCCACCCTGCCGCCGCGCAGCCGCAGCATCTGCGGCGAGCCGGCGTCCACGACCTTGGCCCGGCCCGTCGTGAGATCGAAGTCGAACATCAGCACAGACAGGTAGCAGCGGCCCCGGTAGTGGGCGTACACCGCCTGGTCGGCCAGGGCGGCCTGGTCGTCGATGGCGAGTCCGGCGCGCCGGGCGTTGCGCAGGGCGTTGATGGCCAGGTTCGTCAGCAGGGAGGCTTCTATTCCCTCACCCATGCCGTTGGTGACGTACAGCATCAGGTGGTCGGCCCTGGCGGACCAGTCGAAGTTGTCGCCGAAGATCGCGTACGCCGGCTCCAACTGCGCGGCCAGGTCGTACTCGGGGCGGGAGCAGGAGCGTCCCGGCAGCAGCTGCCACTGCATCTCGGCGGCCAGCGTCAGCCGGTCCTTGCGACGTGCCAGCAAGTAGATGTCGGTGTCCCGCTCGGCGACGACCACCTCATGGCCGAGCGCCTCCGCGATGTCGGAGAGTTCGCCGAGCAGTTCCTGGACCCCGCTCTCCTGAGGCAGGGTCACGGACAGCACGCCCAGCCGGTCCCCACGCACGCTGACCGGAAGGTGCACGCGCACGCGACCGTCGGAGGCGGATTCCACAACTGGTTCCTGGGCACCGAAAGCACGGCCCAGCGCACTGTTGTGCACGGACACCGGCTCCACGGTGTGCGGCAGCGCCGACACGGGCTGAAGCACCGTCAGGCCGTAGTCGGCCATCAGCAGGTCGACGGACTCCGCCCCGTACTGCTCGACCAGCACACGACGGACGGCATCGAGCAACTCATGGGGTGCCGCCGCGCGCAAAGCCCGCTCGGCGGTCACATATCTGTTCACGGTGGTAAATACACCAATCCTTCGGCGGACACTTCCCCGCCTCGCTCGCGACGAGGCCGCTCGGTAGCCGCGCCAAGCCGTCCGAACCATCTGTTGCCGCTGCGGGCGCCTAGTACGCTGGCGACCGTCCCAGTGCCTGCGAGAGTGTGACAGTGGCTGTCTTCCGCCCCCGCCCGGAACCCGTCGAGGTCGCTCGAGTGACCGCGACAGCTGGAGAGTTGCTGGAAGTCCTGTGGGGCCGGGCCTCCACCGCACCGGCGTCGGCGTCGCAGATGCGGGTGCTGCTGACCCTGGAGCACCAGGACGGTATCAACCTGCGCACGCTGTGTGACGCGCTCTCCTCCGCACCCCCCGCCACCAGCCGGCTGTGCGACCGGCTGGTCGCAGCCGGCTTCGTCGAGCGCGCGGTCGGCGAGGAGGACCGGCGTGAGGTCCGGTTGCACCTCAGCAACCGGGGCCGGGCCTTCCTCGACGAGCTGCGCGCGCGCAGGGAGCAGGAGTTGCAGGCGGTGCTGAGCCTCATGCCCGCCGGCAAACGAGCGGCGCTGCTGGAGGGACTGGAGGCGTTCTGCGACGCGGCGGCGCTGCAGATACACGACAAAGGTGCGCAGCACGGCGACCGCACGGCCTGAACGCAAGGCTGCGCGACCGGATTTCCCGACACTTCGGGACGCCGGTGGCCAGCGCGCGGAGCGGTCCCCGCCCACCGGAACATTCCACATCCTTCCCCGTGCGGTACGACACGGCTACTTTGTTGCCCTAGGGCCATTGTTGTCAAACGGCAATGAACGTCTTGAGGGGCTTTCACGGCTTCGGATACCCCCAGACCGCCTTCAGTCGACTGTGGGCCTCGCCTCGCGGTGGAACGCGTCTAATCACAGCCCTGCCGGGTAAGCGGACAAAAGTGCCCATTGAGATCGGAGGTGAGTGATCGTGCTCCCCTTCATGGAGGATGCACACTCGTCCGCCGGCAGCCCTCGCCTCGCCGAGGACGCACGCGGGATCACGCGGACCTTCCTGTCCGTGCTGGAGCCCGACGACTCCAGCCAGGCGGATGCGGTACTTCTCACCGTGTCGGAACTGGTCACGAACGCCATCCGGCACGCGGGCGGAGTCACCGGCTTCGGACTGCAGGCAGACGAGGAGACCGTGACCGTCCGCGTGGCGGACGCCAGCCCCACACCGCCGTACCAGCGCGACACTCCACTGGGGGAGCCCGGTGGATTCGGCTGGCCGCTGGTCCTGGAGCTGGCGGAAGAGGTACGAGTCAGCACACACAGGTCCGGCAAGACAATCGAGGCGGTGCTCGCACTGGCGCGCTGAGTCCAGCGCGGGGTCACCCCACCTCGCCGCTCACTGCGCGAACTTCTCGACAGTCGCCGGGTGCCGGGGCGGGAGAGAAGTTGACGAGGCTGCCGGCTGGGACGCGGAAGAGCAGCGACCGGTTGCCCCACCCCGAGGCGGGCAGCGGGACGGTACAGGTACGGGCGATCGCGAGGGTGACGCCCGGCTCGACCAGGTTCGAGGTGATCTTGGGTTTCTCGGTTCTGGCGGCTTGTGGACCGATCCGCCAGCCCGCACCGTTGGCGCATTGCGTACGTTCGTCGCCGCGCTGCGCCGGGCATTCGAACCCGACCGGCCGCCCCGCGATCCGGCGCATGTCATCGTCTCTCGTCGCCGAAGTGGGTGCCGATGTCACCGAACATCCGTGGCACGAGCCGACCTGGGGCCTGGCCGACCGCATGCTGTACCGCGCATGGGCTTCAACTTCTCTCCCCCGCCTCCGAATCGGCGCTTCCGGATGCGATGCGGCCGGTCGTGGCCGGCTCAGCGGTGTGGGGGGTGGTCGTGCTGGACGCGGGCGGCGGCGCGGACGATGTTGCGGGACATGCCTCCGAAGACGACCGCGTGGAGGGGCTTGATACTCCACCAGTACAGATGGCCCAGCAGGCCGCGGGGGTGGAACAGCGCCCGCTGCCGGTAGCGGACAGGGCCACTGCCGTTGCCGTCCACTCGCATCTCCAGCCAGGCCAGGCCGGGTAGCCGCATCTCGGCGCGCAGCCGCAGCAGCCGGCCGCGTTCGATCTCCTCGACCCGCCAGAAATCGAGCGAGTCACCGGCCCGCAGCCGTCGGGCATCCCGCCGGCCCCGGCGCAGGCCGACGCCGCCGACGAGGCGGTCGAGCCAGCCGCGCGCGGCCCAGGCCAGCGGAAGGGAGTACCAGCCGTTCTCGCCGCCGATGCCCTCGATGACCTGCCACAGTACCTCCGGCGCCACGTCCGCCTCGACTCCTCTTGGCCAGGTCGATGCCCCCTCCGGATGCCTGACCCAGTGCGCGACGCCCGTCCCGCCGCAGCTCAGCACCCCGGTGACCGGGTATCGCCCTGCTGGACGAAGCCACCCATGTGCCAGGGCGCGGCCGGGACGGCGTCGTTCATTCATGACCCCGTTCTCTCGCCAACGCAGCTGCCTGAGCCACCAGTTGGAATCAGCCGGCCCGCCCCGGCGCAAGCGCGTTGTCATTGAGCCAGTCGGCGCCCGGGACTGGCCCTGGGGCATCG
This sequence comes from Streptomyces broussonetiae, assembly GCF_009796285.1. NCBI lineage: Bacteria > Bacillati > Actinomycetota > Actinomycetes > Kitasatosporales > Streptomycetaceae > Streptomyces > Streptomyces broussonetiae. The sequence continues at coordinate 642,355 of NZ_CP047020.1, forward strand.
GCCCCAGAACGGGACAGGCTTGGAGAGCCGACGAGGAGGGGAGCCAAGGACCGGGAGGTGGAGAGCTGCGTTGGCTGCTGAAACCGCTGCCTCGGCGCCCCCAACCGGTCGCAGTGGCCGCTTCCCGAAGGCGACCCGGAGACTCGATGAAACGTCCAAGCGGCGCGGGCGACGCTACGAGCGTCGGCCGATGCGCGGGCAGGCCAGAACCGGTGGTGGGCCCGTCGCATCCGCGACGGGCCCACCATCAAGTACAGGTCGTCCGTCAGTGGGTGGTGAGCATGCCCTCGCGCAACCGCTTGAGACAGCGGGTGAGCAGGCGGGAGACGTGCATCTGGGAGACGCCGAGGCGCTCGCCGATCTGGGCCTGGGTGAGTTCCTCCACGAACCGCAGGTGAATGATCTGCCGGTCCCGATCACCGAGCTGGTCGATCAGCGGGGCCAGGGTGTGGAAGTCCTCGACCAGTTCCAGAGCCTGGTCCTCGGTGCCGATGAAGTCCTGCAGGGCCGCTTCGCCGTCATCACCGTTGCCAAGGGCTGCGTCCAGGGAGGCGGAGCTGTAGCCGTTGGATGCCAACCGAGCTTCCACCACCTCCTGTTCCGACAGGGACATCAGGCCGGCCAGTTCCGTCACCGTGGGGGTACGGCCCAGACGCGTCTGGAGTTCCTCGGTCGCCCGGGCCAGCTGGGTCCGGGCCTCCTGCAGCCGGCGCGGCACGTGCACGGCCCAGGTGGTGTCCCGGAAGAACCGCTTGATCTCGCCCACGATGTAGGGAATGGCGAAGGAGGTGAACTCCACCTCACGGGACAGCTCGAACCGGTCGATCGCCTTGATCAGTCCGATCATGCCGGTCTGGACGATGTCCTCGGCCTCCTGCGGCCCCCGGCTGCGGAACCGGCCCGCCGCGTAGCGGACCAGGGACATGTTCATCTCGATCAGCGTGTTCCGCGCGTACTGGTACTCATGCGTGCCTTCCTCCAGCTGTTGCAGCTGGTCGAAGAAGAGCCTGGACAGTTCGCGCGCGTCCCTCGGCGTCACCTGGGAGGGAGCCGCGACCTCCGGCAGCTCCGTCGTCTGGGTGTGCGTCGCCGTGGTGTCCATGAGCGTCATCTCTGTATCCCTCCCGACCTGGAACCAACCAGAACGCCGGCCACCGGTAGCAGTCGGCAGTCGCGCTGCTACCCCAAGATCGTCATGTCATTCCTGCCCTCACACAGACCGCCCGCGGCCGCAAGTGCGCGGGCCGCGCCGACTCGCCCGTACAGACGAACCGCGTCGGACAGCAGGACTGGGGGGGCTTCGCCCAGCACTTGTGCCGGGCGTTACGAAAGAATCGAGGCCGCCGGCGGGACCGCCTCGCCCGCGCCGCCGACAGGCCCGGCCGGACATCCGGCCGAGCCCTGGCCGCCGGCACACCGGCGGGTGTCGCGGCCAGGTCACCACCTGTACCAGCGGCTGCGGCCACCGCCGGGACCGACGGAGCGGACGGCGAACCCGAGCAGCCACACCACCAGCACGAAGACCGCGACCCACCACAGGATCTTCAGAGCGAAACCGGCACCGAACAGCAGCAGCGCCAAGAGCAGAACGAGCAACAGGGGAACCATAGTCACAACCTCCTACAGCCCGTTTTCCCTTCGATTTGTCGATCATGCACCCCGAGTGCCTCGCTTACGGAGGATGACCGAGAGTCGGCGAGAACCCATCCCTAAGACGGCACCGCTACAGGAGGCGGATTCACCATGGCGTCCGGCGAAACGACGTCTTCAAAGACCGGCACCGTTCTGCCCGCGTGGAGTGGCCACCAGGCCGATGCCCAGCGGTGAGACGGCCACGGTCAGTGTAAAGAGGATGAAGATGCCGACGGTCGTCGTTTCCGTACAACCGGGAAGGCCAAGTCGCCCAACCGCGCGAGCAAGTCCCCGCGTGGGCTCGCCCCCGGGGTGTCACGCTTGCGCGGCTTCTCGTGAGGCCGGATTTCCGGCAGGTGCGGAGGCTGTGTGCTGCCGCCGCGAGTTCGTGTGTTCAGGGTCGGACGACGCGGGCGACCGGCATCTCCACGAGGTCGGGGAGTCCGTCGCTGTCGGTGGACAGGCTCAGCTCGCGCCAGGCGGCGTCCTCATGCGCGCACGTGAACGCGCCGACCGTCGCGACACAGTCTTCGCGCAGGTGCGGTACCGGGAGTGCGGAGGAGCCTTCCTCGACGAGGTAGTCGTAGAACAGCCGCACCGGCACCAGCCGGGCCGCCCGCCGTGACCGGCACTCGATTCTCGACACCAGCACCGGCACGGGGATCGCCGCTCAATACCTGCTTGCCGTCTCCGCCGCTTCCGTCCACTTCCGCTGTGACGGCCCACGGCCCCGCGGTCCTGGGGTCGCTCAACCCGTGTGTGCCACCGCGTAGTCCGCGTCCGAGGACGCCGCGTCGTCAGGCGTCGCTTCGGGCCGCGACGCCGTACTGCGCCAGAGCCGGCGGCAGGCCGAGACCGTCGCCACCAGCAGCAGCCCGTCGCGGATGAGCAGTACGACTATGCCCGGCAGATCGCTCCGCACGACCTGGCCGAAGCCGACGGGGAATTCGAGCACCGTGAAGAAGCACGCGGCCAGAATGAGCAGCACAGGCCGGCGCTGGACTGTGGAGCGGCTGGTCAGGCAGAGCGCGCCGAGGCCGAGCAGCCAGATCAGGTACTGCGGGCTGATCACCCGGCTGGTGGTGACGAACACCAGCACCGCGGCGAACGCCGCGTCGTAGAGCGCGATGTCGCTGAACGTGCGGGCCCGTACCCGCCACCAGACCAGCCAGCAGAAGGCCAGCACCGCGCCGGCCAGTGCGATCCGGGCCGCGGTGGGCACGTACGGGCCGAGGAACTCGAACGACCCGTAGTGCAGCCGGGAGGTGCCGTGCCACAGGCCGAGCCAGCGCAGGACATGGAACGGCAGGGCGCCCAGCGACTCGATCTCGACGCCGCGCTGACGCTGCTCGGTGAGGAACGTGAACGGTCCCCGGGTGAATGCCAGGAACGCGGCGCTGACTCCGACGGTGGTGACCAGCGCCGCCCCCCAGGAGCGACGGGTCGTACGGCCCGGCCGCACACCGGCGAGCACGAGTACCGGCCAGACCTTGACCAGCGCGCCGATGGCGGCCAGCGCGCCTGCCACCCGGGGGTGCCGTGCGGCGGCCAGCAGGGCGGCGACCGCGAGCGCGGTGACCATCACGTCGTAGCGGGCCAGGGCCAGCGGGCCGAGCACGGCGACCCCGGCGACCCACAGCCAGGCGCCGGCCAGGTCCCGGCCGCGGGCCCGCCCGGCCCTCAGCAGCATCGCCAGGACCGTCGCGTCGGCGGCGCAGGCGAGCAGGTAGAAGGCGTGCGAGTAAGTAAGGAACGGCAGCAGTGCCGGGGCGAGGAAGGCCGCCGCCGCAGCGGGCGGGTACTGCCAGGTGACATCGTGGACCGGAAAGCTACCGGTCACCAGCCGTTCGTACCAGCCGTGGTAGATGACGACCACGTCGGGGCGGACGTCGTCACCGGGGAAGCGCAGAGTGCCGAAGAGCGTCAGCAGCAGTACGGCTCGCGTCACCGCCCAGGCCAGCACCGGCATCCACGTCCTTGAGCGACCCGCGGTCACCGTTCCACGCCACCACACCGCCACGTTTTCAGGACCTCTCCGTCAACCGCCTTACACGGGTCACACTGCCGGTGGCGACCCGCATGAAGGTGACAACACGATGAACTTAGTACGTTATCTTGTCGAGCCGCCCTGTGAATGGCTGCAAGCGAACGACCACGCCGCCACCCGTCACAGCACGGCCCGCGCGTCCCCGGAACCGTCGAGCACACCGACACCGCCACCCGGCGCCAGGTCTTCGCACTGGATATCGACCACTCCCCCGGACCACGTGCCCGGGCCCTGACGGGTTCAGGACCGCGGCCGCCGGCTGGTTGCCGACCAACGGCCCCAGGGGCGCGGTGAGTTGCGGGCTGCCCGGCCGCGCCGAAGCCAAGCGGGGCCAAGTCCAGCGGCATGGTGAAATTGGCCCACGGCCACATGGACCAAGCCAGTTGCTCCCACGTCTGCGCTATTCGGGGATGCTGCAGGGGTCAATGCCGGTCAAGTCGCGGCTCACGCCCCACAGTTCCGCCGCGACGGCGGTATCGGCAAGATGCGGCCACACCGGATCGAGCCGGGGCCTGCCGCGCAGGCTGAACACGCGAGGTCCCCACAATTGGCCGCCGTGCACGGTCGGGTCGAGCACGGCTCGCACCGCAGGCCAGGCGCCGGCGTGTTTGCCCTGGAGGAGGACGCCGGCAGGCGCCCCGCGCAACCAGGTGCCGAAGGACCGTACCTGCACGGGCGGACGCGAAGGGGTAAGAGAGTCCAGGGCTCCGCCGGGATGGGCCACTACGCTCTTCACCGTGCTGCCGGTGGCGCGCAGGCGGCGGTCGAGTTCGAGCCCGAAGTACATCTGCGCCAGCTTGGACCGTCCGTACGTCCGCTTGGGCCGGTAGTCCTGCCGCGACTGCAGGTCGCCCAGGTCCAGCCGCTCGGACTTCGCCGCGAAGCTGCCCATGGTCACGACGCGGGCCGCAGGCGCGGCTGACAGAAGCGGCATCAGCCACCCGGTCAGGGCGAAATGCCCAAGGTGGTTCGTGCCGAACATGACCTCGTGACCGTCTCGGGTCTCCCGGCGCGGCGGGTCGTCGAGCGCGATCCCGGCGTTGTGGACCACCGCGTCGAGGTGTGCGGACCCCAGTGCGTCCGCGGCCTTGCGCAGCGACGAGAGGTCGGCGAGGTCCAGCCGCAGAGTACGCACCCGAGCACCGGGGACGCGGTCGCGGATCGCGGCCTGGGCGGCTTTGGCCTTCTCCTGCCTCCGGCTGCCGAGCACGACGGTGGCGCCGGTCGCGGACAACTGCTCCGCGATGAAGTACCCGATCCCGGCGTTGCCACCAGTGACCAGGAAGAGCCGGTCATCGGCACGTGGCAGCCGGTGGACGTCCCAGAGCGAGGTCGAAGGCACGGACGACGACATGGCGACAGCCCCTTTGCGATTGAACGATCAGAAGGCGGACGCTCACAGGGAGCGCGTTCCGCCCACGATCCGGGCAACCACCGACACATCGCCTGCAGATCACCGACAGCCCCGTCAGCCGGCCGGCACTCTGCCGCGTGGGCGCGCGATCGGGCTCCCAGTGGCCCGCCACGGAGAGCTTCAGGGGCAAGCGGTACACCGGCCCCGTCCGAGTGCATCCGGCGGGAACGGGTGCTGAGCCCACGCAGGCCAACCTCGACACCCCGGCGGGCCGCCCCTGACACTCACAGGCCAACTCGGCCGCTCGGTCTCACACGACATCATGCGGGAACCGCATCGTGCGACCCGCACGTCTTGCCGGGGGATGCGTTGAAGGCGTAGCGGAGCCCGAGGGCGAGGTGTGCGGACATGGACTCCATCCGACCGGGAAGCGGCCCAGTGCCGGCCTCGGCGCTGAACGGGGTGCCTGTGCCACCTACCTCTGGCACCGGCGGCACGGCACATTTCCGGGACTGGCCCTCACTGCGCAGGCTCCTCGGCCGCCTGCCCGGCGGCGTGTTGTTCCTTCTGTCACCGGTTCTGCTGCTGCTCGCTCCCGTGGTCGGGCTGTACCGCCTCGCCCGCAGCGCCCGCCGCGTCGCCTGGCGTCTGTTCCTGCGCGGCGCAGGCTCCGCCACCGTGCACGATCCGGGCGTGGCACGCGTCAAGAGGCTCCGGACGTGTGCGGCGATCGCGGCGTCTGTCGCGGATGTCGTGGCCTTCGGCTCCGTGCAGGACATACGCGAGTCGCTCTCGGATCGCTGGGGCGCGCTCCTTTCCACGCCGTGGCTGCTCGTCGTCGGCGCCCCGGTCGTCTTCATGGTCCTCGTCTGGTGTGCGTCGCCCAGCCGCCGGCCGGCGATGTGGGCCGCCACGCGTGCTTCATTGCGTCAACTCGGCCTGTTCGTAGGAACGTTGCTGTTCATTGTCGTACTGGTCGTCGGCTGGAGCGTGTCCGACCCCTCCCGGCTCGGCGGCTCTGTGGGTACGTGGCTGTCCATGGCGTTCCTGGTGGGAGTCGTGTGGGCGGTGTTCATGTTCCTGTTCGCCTCGGCCGCTGTCGCGCGAACCGGCTTCGGTGCGGCCGCGGTTCACCCTGCGGCCCCGCCTGTGCTGGCCATTTTCCTGGTCTGGGCGTTCGCGGCCACCGCGAAACTGCCCAGCGGACCGACGCCGATCGCCTATGCGCTGCTCGTCGGCGGTCCGGCCACGGTGACGGCGATCGCATGCTGGGAGATCCACCGGCTGCGCACCCGGTTCGGCGTGAGGCTGAGAGGTGGCTGAAGCCTCGCCCGAGCGGAACGGCGCCAGAAGCGAGGACAGCACCCATATCCGTGCCGGCGCAGGATGTGGGGTACCACCAGGATCATGGCCCCGCTGGCGCAGCAGTGGTGATGTCGCAGAGGTCCTCGATGCACGCGGGCTGCCGACCCAGGCATCCTCGCAGCCAGGGCCTATGGTTCTCCACGATTTCGACGGAATTCACCCGGGGACGTTCCGTAGCGTGCTTTGAAGGCCCGGCTGAAGGTGGCTGCATCGGAGAATCCTGCGCGGAGCGCGATCTGGGCGATAGTACGGTCGGCCATGCGGGAGTCCAAGAGGTTGGCCCGGCACCGCTGGAGCCGTTGCTCGCGGATGAATTCGCCGACTGTCCTGCCGTCCTCCCGAAACAGGTAGTGCAGGCTGCGCAACGAGACGTGGTGTGCTGCGGCGACGGCCGCCGGCGTGAGTTCGGGCTCGCCGAGCCGGGACCTGATGAAGGACTTGATCTGGTGCAGCAGCGCCGTCTTCCGCGCCGCGCTGGTCTGCGGGCCGTCAGCCTCGCACAGGCCGGCGAGGAAGGCGGTGGTCAGGTCGACCACCACGGACGTCAGCCGAGCGGCCTGACCCGCTGCCAAATGTGGCCCCTGCTCGATGAGCCCGCCGAGCATCCCGCTCAACAGGGCGCCGACGCCCGTTCTGGCCGGCATCGCAGTAGCCACCAGCCGACGCAGTGCCTGCTCCGGAACGGGCACCATGTGCCGAGGCAGCTGCAGCATGACGGCTTGGGCCACATCGTCGGTGGCGACTGATGCCCAGAACGGCTGGGAGGTGTCGTAGAGCACCATGTCACCCGGACGCAGATCGACATGACTGCGGCCCTGCTCCCTCTGTATGGCCCCCCTGAGGTCCAGGGCCAGTACCCACAGTTCGGGATCGGAACGCTGGATGAGACGGCGCGAACGAATCGACTGCATCGCGGGAAACGTCAGGCTGGAGATACCGATTCGGTCATCCAGCGGCAATATCGTCGCTGAGGCCGGAAAGTCCTGGACGTGTTCGGTGACGATGTCGTACGGCGCAATGTCGCGGGCCACCAGCTCACGAAACCAGCTGAATCGCTCGGATGCCTGTCGGTGAACTTCGAAAAGGGGACCACTCTCCGACTTTGAATGTTGACCCCCTCCAGTGGTCTGACTCGTTGAGTCAGGCCGGGAGGAAGGGTGATCGACGTGGAGGACTGGGCGGAGATCCGCCGGTTGCACCGGGCCGAGCAGATGCCGATCCGGGCGATCGCGAGGCATCTGGGAATCTCGCGGAACACGGTGCGGCGGGCCCTGAAGAGCGAGGCAGCGCCGAAGTATCAGCGGGAGCCGAAGGGCTCGATCGTCGATGCGGTCGAGCCGCAGATCCGCGAGCTGCTGCAGCGGTTCCCGGAGATGCCCGCGACGGTGATTGCCGAACGGATCGGCTGGAGTCGCTCCTATGCGGTGGTCCGGCGGCGGGTGCGGGAACTGCGGCCGGTCTATCAGGCGGCGGACCCGGTCTCGCGGACCGGCTATGAGCCGGGCGAGCTGGCCCAGTGCGACTTGTGGTTCCCGCCGGCAGAGATCCCACTCGGGTTCGGGCAGACCGGCAGCCCGCCGGTGCTGGTGATGGTGGCCGGCTACTCGCGCTGGATCACGGCCAGGATGCTGCCGACGAAGACCGCGGCCGACCTGATTGCCGGGCACTGGCGGCTGTTGACCGGGCTCGGGGCGGTGCCCAAGGCGCTCGTCTGGGACAACGAAGCCGCCGTGGGTTCCTGGCGGGGCGGACGGCCCCAACTCACCGAAGACTTCGCAGCGTTCGCCGGACTGCTGGGCATCCGCATCATCCAGTGCAGGCCGGGCGACCCGGAGGCCAAGGGCCTGGTCGAGCGGGCCAACGGCTATCTGGAAACCAGCTTCCTGCCCGGCCGCATCTTCGCCTCGCCGACCGACTTCAACATCCAGCTCGCCGACTGGCTGACCAAGGCCAACCGGCGCATCCACCGCACCCTGCAGGCCCGCCCGGCCGACCGGGTCGAGACGGACAAGGCCAGGATGCTGTCGCTGCCGCCGGTCGATCCACCGGGCTGGTGGCGAACATCGCTCCGACTGCCACGCGACCACTACGTCCGCATCGACACCAACGACTACTCCATCCATCCCCTGGCGATCGGCCGCCGCATCGAGGTGAAGGCCGACCTGGACCAGGTCCTGGCCTTCTGCGAGGGCACCGAAGTCGCCCGGCATGCCCGCTGCTGGGCCCGCCACCAGTCCCTCACCGACCCCTCCCACGCGGCCGCCGCGAAGGCCGGCCGCGAACGGGCCCGGCAGCAGCCGGTCGCAGCCGACCAGCTCGACGTCGAACAGCGACCGCTCGACACCTACGACCGGATCTTCGGCGTCATCGACGGCGGCCTGAGCACGGGCGAGGGAGTCGCCTGATGGCCACCAGCAAGCAGACCTCGAAAGCCCGCGACGTCTCCTCCGAACTGGCCTATCTCACCAAGGCGTTGAAGGCCCCAGCATTGCGGGACGCAGCCGTGCGGCTGGCCGATCGGGCCCGGGATGAGGGCTGGAGTCATGAGGAGTATCTGGCCGCCTGCCTGCAGCGGGAGGTCGCCGCCCGCGACAGTCACGGCGCCGAGGGACGCATCCGGGCGGCCCGTTTCCCCTCCCGCAAGTCGCTGGAGGACTTCGACTTCGATCACCAGCGGTCCGTGAAACGCGAGGTCATCGCCCATCTCGGGACGCTGGACTTCGTCGTCGGGAAGGAGAACGTGATCTTTCTGGGGCCGCCCGGCACCGGCAAGACCCACCTCGCCACCGGGCTCGGGATCCGGGCCTGCCAGGCTGGCCACCGGGTCGCCTTCGCCACCGCCGCCCAGTGGGTCGCCCGCCTCGCCGACGCCCATCAAGCCGGCCGCCTGAGCGACGAACTCACCCGGCTCGGGCGGATCCCCCTGATCGTGGTCGACGAGGTCGGATACATCCCCTTCGAACCCGAGGCCGCGAACCTGTTCTTCCAGTTCATCTCCGGCCGCTACGAACGCGCCTCCGTGATCGTGACCAGCAACAAGCCCTTCGGACGCTGGGGCGAGGTATTCGGCGACGACACGGTTGCCGCCGCGATGATCGACCGCCTCGTCCACCACGCAGAGGTCATCTCGTTGAAGGGCGACAGCTACCGCATGCGCGGCCGCGACCTCGGACGGGTTCCCGCGGCCAACACCGGGGAATGACCAACATCAACTGACGCAGCGGGGGTCCATCTTCGGAGTCGAGCACCGGGTCAGCTTTCGAAGACCGCCGACACGGATGCCGGCCAGTCCCGGCTGGAAACAGTCATCACCCTCGAGTCACACCCCCGTGTGGACAGCCGCCGCAGCGCCCGGAAGCAAGGCCGATTCTGCCGCACCTGTATGGTCTTGCAGCGTAGACGGCCTGGGAAGCAGGTTATGCGTCAGCAACGGCCGTTGCCCTCGCGAGGCCAACGGCATTCAACGCACACCCCACCCAGCAGCCCACCGGCCTCAACGACCAACCGGACACCCATTCCGCACACGGACGAGGGGCGGTATGTCGACGTACGGTCGATGAGCCGTCCGCGCTCGGCAGCCGGGACTGCTACCGCTGAACTTCGACGTCTTGCCTGATCAGATGCTGCTCGCGGTGATTTTGGCGAGCTGAAGGTCCATCAGGAGCGGTCTTCACGAAGCCGCCCCTCGATCGTTTGCAGCCGACGTTGGCAGTGACAGCGGCGGGGCAGCCTCCCTACGTGACCACGAGCCTGCAACCGAGACCTCGGACAACGAACTCGAGAACCTCCCCCGGCCGCGTCGGCCACCGATTCGGCATGACGGTCGCGCCTGCGAGCCGAAGCTGGTCCTGGTGCGAGGACCGCCCGGGTGCCCGATCGGGGATCGGTTCGAGGTCACGGCAGAGGTGCGGGTACTGCCGGCGAACCGGCGCGGGAACGCGTCCACGGTCCAACGGCAATCGGTGGCCCGCGCCCGGGCGACGGCGGCACGCTTCCCTGCCGCGGCCCGGGAGGAGCACCGGTGCAGACCGTACCGGTGCCGGATCCGGTGCCGTTCCGGAACTCCCCTGCCGAGATCGATGACCTGCCCGCCTACCAGGAACGCGTTGCCGGACCGAGGCGGTGGCGATGTGTTCGATGTCGGCAGGTCGCTCCGCAGCAGCGTGCGGGGCAGCCTGTGGGACGGGCCTCGAGACGTGGACGCACCGTGCCCACGCCGGTGCTCGAGCACCAGCGGCAACCCCACCGGTGAAGTGCCCGGCCCGTCGACGCCCAGCAGCGCGTAGCCTCTCGTACCAGCCGATGCCGGCTACGCCCCAAAAGGCATGGCCGGCATCGGTGAGTCGGCAGCGATCGCCTCACGCCGGGTGAATGGCGGGGCCCGCCGACGCGTCAGAGGATTTCGATCTCGATGACCTGCGGCGGGCGGTTCGGGACTTTGATCCAGATACGCCCGCCTTCAGCAGGCACACGCAGACTCCAGCCCGCCGGGTCACGGGCTCGGCCGAGCCTGCGGCCCTGCGAGTCTGAGCGCTCCGAGCCTGTGAGGCGCCCCGTCCCAGCCACAAGGCCATCGCGGCACTTCAGGACGCTGGGATACGAAAACGGGCCATGCCCGGGGCAGAGACGGGCTGCCTGGAACGCCGGAACGGGACAATCCCGGGCCGCACCCAAGCGGAGAGCACCTCCACCACAGGCCCGGCCCGGATCCCCGGCCGCACGGCGGAGGGAGGACGGCGACGAACGCAAGTGGTCTCTCAGGTGATCCGACCCTCCTCGAGACCGGGCACGCACGGCCCGAGGCTCGGCCGCCCGCTGCGGAGGATCACTCCGCTCGTCGGTGCGGACACGACAGCAACCACCACAGGATGCGGTGAAAGGCGAGGAGCAGGCCGAGACGCTCCGGCCGCCGGCCCGGTCCCCACAGGTCGACATGGCGTTCGATCCAGTAGCGTTCGACACTCTTGCGAGCACGCTCTCGGGCGTCCACCGCGTCAGGCCGCTGCCTCCCGGGCAGGTAGCGGCCGAAGGCCGGGGAGTCGGCTCAGCCCGGGCTCGGCGCCGGACGGCGTGCTGTCCGGTGGATCACCGGGGGGAAGATGACCGCACCACAGCACGATCTGCGCAACCCGACCGATGCGAACGACCAGCTTGTGGCAGCCGTGATCGCCAAGGACTCACACGCGGTGAACGCATGTCTCCAGGACGGCGCCGATCCGAACGCCTGAGCCCCGGCCTCCCGTTGCTCTGCGCCGCCGTGCGCGGGTTCGGCCACGAGACCGCCGACGCCCTGACGGACAGCGGCGCCGACTCGTGCGTCGTGCTGCCGGACGGTGCAACACCGCTCCTGCGGGCGGTCGACCTCGGCTCCCCGGCACTGGTCGGCGCCGCGCTCGGCAAGAACCCCCCGGCTGCGGATCGCTGAGGCCGAACGAAAACGGCTGCTCGACCTCGCTCGGGACTGGTACGGGACGGGGGATGCCGAGTAACTGCACCGCCGCACAGAGGCCTTGCGCCACCCGCCCCGCTCACGAAAGCCTGCTCGGCCTGCTCCGGGACCCGGCCCCCGACGTCCGGCGCCGTGCCGCCGAATCCCTCTCCGGCTCCCACGACCGGACGGCTGCCGTCACGGAATCAATGCACTCTGCCAGGCGGCCTGATCACACCCGAAGCCGACACCTGGGCGTCGCGGTTCCTGTACCGAGAGCCACCAGGTGCGTATGCGGAGTGGAGGAAGGACACGATGTGATCGTTGACCTCAGGGGCGCGTTCCTGTTGGGTCCAGTGGCCGCAGCCGGGCAGCTTGATGATGTCCCGCAGACCGGGCACCAGGGCACGCATGGGGTCCAGGGAGCTGAACCGGTAGGCGGAGTCGAGCTCGCCCGTGATGTACAGCGTGGGCTGGTGGACCTGAAGTGTGCCGACCTCGGGCAGGTCCGACCAGTCGAAGTCGAAGGTGCGGTAGCGGCGGATCGCGCCGGCGAATCCCGTGCGCCTGAACTCGTCTGCGTAGTAGTCGAGTTCGGTGTCGCCGAGCCATGGGAACCAGTGGGCCGGGGCCCCTGGGTCGGGGAGCGGGGTGAGGTAGCCGGAGGGCTCCGGCGTGTCGAGCAGCCAGCGCGGAACCAGATCGGCGGGCGCCTGGCCGGACAGCGCGTACATGGTCATGCGCAGTGTGCGGGCGGCATCGGCGTCCAACTCGGTCTCTGCGACGCCGGGTTGCTGGAAGTACAGCACGACGTTGAACTTGCCCGGGTTGTTCTTGCGGATCAGCTGGGTGATGGGCAGCGGGGGACGAGCCGGATACGGCACCCCCAGCGCGACCATCGCCGGAAATCGTCGAGGCATCAGCTGCGCCGCCGCCCACGCGATCGTGGCACCCTGATCGTGGCCGACGAGGGCGGCGGAGTCGATGCCCAACGCGTCGTGCAGGCCGGCCAGGTCGGCCAGGTTGTTGCGCAGGCTGTAGCTACGGGCGTCCGCAGGGGCATCCGTACGGCCGTAGCCCCGCAGGTCGGGAGCGATGGCCCGGAATCCGGCCGCGGCAAGAGCCGGCAGCTGATGCCGCCAGGAGTACCAGAGTTCGGGAAAGCCGTGCAGGAGAAGGACAGCCGGTCCCTGACCCGCCTCCGCCACATGCATGTGTATGCCGTTCGTCCGTACGACCCGGTGGCGGATCGCCGGGCCGCCCTCCACGGAGCCCTCGGGCCGCCGCTCCGGCCCTCGGCCCGCCGGCGCGGCAGCCCCGACCGTACCCACGGCCGCTGTACCCAGCGCTGCGGCCAGCAATGACCTCCTGCCCACGCGCGACGCCCTCCTGCTCAGCTCGGGCATGATCGTTCGCCCCCTGTCCGATGAATGTGCACCACCTCGTGGCGGTGACAGCGGCCAGCATGCGCCGCGGCGATCACCGGACACATCCGCTGTGGAGAGGCTGTGCGACTACCCCGCCAGGAGTACGGCCCTCCGCTGCCCCTCCCGCGCCAACGGCGCCCACCTGTGCAAACACCACATCGCGATCCGCTGCAACAGGACGCCCGAAAGCTCTCCGGCCGGACTCCGTCCGCTCCTTTGCCGTGCAGGTCGCCCCGAGCAGACGGTCCAAATCCGACACCGCCTGCTCCGAGAGGAACGCTGGGCTCTGGCGACACATGGCCCGAGTCGGAAGGGACGTGCGGACCTTTGGGCACGGCAGAACACTGGCAGTCGCAGCCCGGCGAGCTGGGCCATCGGAGCGGTCCGCTCCCTGGTCGATGTCGCCGCCGCTGCCCATCAGGGACACGAAGACCGCCGGTCTGTTCCGCTGCGAAGCGAGATCGGTATGGACGTCTACGCGCAGCGCCTCGGCCCCGTGCGCCTGGGCACCACTACCGTCGACGTCGCGTACATCGACGGCCCCATCCGGATTGCGAAAACCTGTCAAGTTGCTTGTCCGACCGTCGAGTTGCCGCCACCGGGTGGCCCAGTCACGGTCCGACGGTCAGACCCGCACCAGGAAGCGGGGTGGGATCCGGGGGAAGGAGGCGAGGCACCTCCGGGCCGTGCCCAACTGTCGCCTCTTCCACGGCGCTGTGAGCGGCGCTTCGTGCTGTTCGCTGTGTGGACATTGATTGACGCGCCGGTCCGTGCGCGGCTACGTTCTGGCCCATGCAGCGGCGGAAGATCCTCACGACTCGCGGTCACATCGACCACATGCGGGTGTGTTCTGCCGCGTGTCGCCCCTGTTGAGAGCCGTTTAGCCTCCAGCGGCACCTGTCCGCGCCCGACAGCCTCACGGGCTGTGCGCGGCAGCACCTTCCTGTAGCACCTTCCTGTAAGTCACCATCTCGCACTGCGCATGCCCGGTCGGGTGTGCGCCTTCCTCGCATGCCCGTGACCGTGCCGACCGGTTCGGCTTCGGGCTGCCAGAAACGGACACCTGATGCGTCACAACTCCATACCCGCGCGGGTCCTGATCGCGGCTGCCGCCACTGCCGTCACCGGCCTGCTGCCCCTGGCCGGCACCGCATCCGCAGCCCCGGACGGCAAGCCGCTGCCGCCACTGACCGTCCTTGCCGACAGGGGCACAGCAAGCCACGGGGACATCTTCGTCTCGCCGAACTCGGCGAACAGCGCCTACTCCAACGGCGTGGAGATCCTGAGCGGCAACGGTAGGCACGTCGTGTGGTCTCACAAGGTGCCGGCCGGGCAGCAGGCGACGGACTTCCGCGCCCAGACCTACCGGGGCAGGCCGGTTCTGACCTGGTGGCAGGGCACCGGGCTCGGCTCCCTCGCGAGCGGGGTGAACTACGTCTATGACAACCGGTATCAGAAGGTCGCCGAGGTCCGTGCCGGGAACGGGTACACCGCCGACGGGCACGAGTTCCTGATCACGGGTCGCGGCACCGCGCTGATCCTGGCGTACAAGCAGGAGACGGCCGATCTGACGGGCATCGGAGGATCGGCGCACCAGGCGGTCATCGACGGCGTGGTACAGGAGATAGACATCCGTACGGGCCGGGTCCTGTTCCAGTGGAAGGCGGCCGATCACGTGCCGTACGCGCAGAGTGAGCAGCCGCTGCCGTCGTCGCCGGACAAGCCGTGGGACTGGTTCCACATCAACGCGGTGAAGCCCGACACCGATGGTGACCTGCTCATCGATGCCCGCAACACGTGGACCACGTACAAGGTCGACCGGCACGACGGCACCGTGCTGTGGCAGCTCGGCGGCAAGGCCGGCACGTTCAAGGAGCAGGCCGCGCCCGGCCAGTACCTGAACACGGCCGGGACGATCTTCTCCTGGCAGCACGATCCCGAACCGCTCGGCGGCGGCCTGTACAGCTGGTTCGACAACGAGTCCGCGGGGGTCGCGAACACGGGGGCCGGGACGGTGGAGGAGCTTCCGTTCAGCCGGGTGGTCACCGTCCGCGTGGACGAGAAGACGCGTACGGCGACGCTGGTGAAGTCCGTGAATCAGCCGGACGGCCTCAGCGCGTCCTCGCAGGGCAACGCGCAGCCGCTGCGCCGGGGAGGAGTGTTCGTCGGATGGGGGTCGCTTCCGTACGTCTCCGAGTTCAACGCCTCCGGGAAGGTCGTGTTCAAGGCCCAGTTCCCCACGGGCGTGAACACCTACCGTGCGTACCGCTTCCCCTGGAAGCAGGCCGGTCTCGAGAGGGCGCAGCAGCCTGCCTAAGGGCCTCCGAACGTCGGCCGGTGGGGACCTCGTCTACGACGGCAGCACCCAGGGGGCAGCATTCGCCCAGCTGGGTGTGGAGTGGGCGTAGCCCCGGGCGGGATGAGCAGCGGGGGTGATCACGGTGCTATCGACCCGCCCGAGCGCAGACGACGGCATTCGCTCTCCAGGAACCACTCGCCGCAATGCACCCGGGCGGGGGAAAACGCGGCAGCCGGCCGCACAGTGGTTCTGCCGCCTGGGACGCGGCTCAACTGGCCTGGCCGGGCCGGGCACTCCGGCCGGCCACTGCGTGACGGCGAAGGCCACAGCATCGTCTGCGGCAGAACAGGGCGGCGTCGGTCGTTCAGTCCAGCGGCGTGCCCGGCCGGGTAGCCGGCGCCGCCGCGGTCCACGGGATCGCGGTGCGCCGGTCTTCTCGCGCCCAACCGCACTGCATACGATGGGAGACGCGACGGCGGAGCCGACCTGGTGGAGGGCCGCGGGGCGACGGCAATAGGTACTACTCGCCCATGGACGGGTGAGTACGCCCACCGACGTCCTGGACGCCCAGGTCCGATGGCCCGAGCAAATGGTCCAGGGCGAAGTACCGGAGCTGCATGATTGCCACGGGACGTGGTGGAAGGCGTCTCTGGCAACGCCCGGGAAACCAGAAGTTCGGGTTCCTCGATCCGGGGCGAACAGCCCTCCCGGCGGGGAAGCAGGCAGCTCGGGCGGGCCTTCTTCCTGTCCGCGTTCGCTGCCCTGGCCGGCCCCGCCTCCCGCGCCTACTACGACATCGGCACATCGTGCGGCCCGGCGGCCCCGGACGCGTGTCTCACAGGGCGGCCGGAAAGACGCTTCCGCCGGGCAGTTGAGGCTGCTGACGAACCGTGCGGGCGACAGGCCAGGGAGCGGAGGGCAAGACCCGCGCCAGCTCGTGGCGTACACGGTCGGCTTCACCACGAGCCTGGGCCGGCACATCTCCACGTTCGGCGACAAGACGGTTGAATATCGGGGTTTCATGGAACACGCTGGGAGCTGCCTTCTGAGGTGGGCGCGACGGCATTCGCCGAGCTGCGAACCGATCATGTGACGGATCGAGTATCCAGTACCGCGAGCGAGGATATCGACCTGGGATGCGCTTGTGCCCTCACCGGCGGCGCAGTCACTGGAACGCACCTGCGAGCGGGCTCGGTCATCTCCCTCGACCAGACGAACCTACTGGTCTTCGCCCGTCATGCCGGGGTGCTTTCCAGCAGCCACCGCAACGGGAGGGCCTCAAGCGCCATCGGGCCGGACCGGGCCAGTGCGGGCAGGCGGGGAGCCGGCCCTATCCGGCGGCCGGCACGAGCCCGTGATCACTCGCCCCGCGGCTGCCGCCGCCCGAAGTCTGGGGCCACGCCCGCATGAGCGCGAGCCCTGGTGCAGGGAAATGCCGTGAGGAGCCACGTTACGCCGGGCGGTGCCCCGCAGCCTGTCGGCCCCCGCCACGAGGCGGGGGCCGACAGGAAACAGTGGCGGGAACCTCACAGGCCTCCGACGCCGGTGCCCTCGTTGCCGCTGGCGTTGAGACCGCCGACACCGACGGTGCCACTGGCGTCGAGACCACCGACGCCCACACCGACGTCGCTGCCGCCGGGGCCGACGCCACCGACACCGTCGCCGTCACCGCCTCGTACCTGCTGGGTGACGGCCGCAAGGGCCGGGGACTGGTCGGGCACGGCGCTGGCGATACCGGCGCCCAGGAATCCGGTGAGGGCAGTAGCGGCCAGTACCGTGGCCATCGAGCGGAACATGATCGGCTCCTTTCGGTTCCCCCCTCCTGTCCCGCTCATCCTCACCGCGGCCGGACAGTTCTGCCGGTCGGCGCAGGCCAACAGGATGACGTCACGCGGTGTCAGTTCCAGCCCCAGGCTTCTCAGTCACCCGGGAAGACCCGACAGCCGCACGTCGGCCATGGGGCAGCTGAAGGCGGCCGACCCCGGCCCGGCCACCGCGATCCTCTCCCCCGGGCACGCAGCGCATCACCACCCCACCCGGCCCCGACCAGCCCCTGACCCGCCGGACGGGAAAAGCACCGGGACGACACTGCCCTGCTTCATCCACCCGGCGTACAGCCGGTAACGGCGCCCGGCCTCACCATCCCCCCGCCGCCAACAGCCAGACCAGGGCCAGACGGGTGTCCACGCCGAGCGCAACACGATCCAGCAGGCAGAGCCTGCAGTGCATCTCGGCGTAGGCGTCACGGTACTGGCGGCCACCGCGGCAAGCGCGGCCAGCAACTGACTCGCCGGGCCCACCGGCACCGGACGGGACGCACCCACCATCTGCGGATGTGCCGGGCCGTCCAGCGCGGGGCGCAGACGAACGGTGCGCGGATGGGGCCGGTTCCGCCCGGCGCCGGCCCCTGATCCGCGGCGGGACGGTGTCTGAAGTCCGGCCGCTCGGCTTCCGCCGGCTGGACCGTTCCGTGATCCGCAACGGTGCGCCCCAAGCCGGGCAGGTCACGGACCGGTGGCGGCGAGCAACAGCGTCGGTCTAGAGCTGGGTGGCACCGCCGTCGACGAACAGTTCCGCGCCGGTGGTGAAAGAGCTCTGGTCCCCGGCCAGGTAGAGGGCTGTGGCGGCGACCTCGTCGGGACGGCCGGCTCGGCCGAGCGGGGTCGGCGCAGCGGACTCGGTCGCCGCGGAGGCCTGATCGCCTTGCGGGAATGCGGCCCGCAACTCGTCGCCGCCGGGGGTTGCCACAGGGCCGGGGGTGAGGGCGTTGACGCGGATGCCGCGACCGGCGAGTTCGGCGGCCCAGGTGCGGGCGAGGCTGCGGATCGCGGCCTTGGTGGCGGCGTACACGCCCAGTCCCGGAACGCCGCGCAGGGCCGCACTGGAGGAGAGCAGGATCACCGAGGCACCGGCCGACAGTAGCGGGAGCGCCTTTTGGACGGTGAAGACCGTGCCCTTGAGGTTGATGGAGGTGGTGCGGTCGAACGCCTCCTCGGTGATCGCGCCGAGAGGAGCGAAGTCGCCGACGCCGGCATTGGCCACGACGACGTCGAGATGACCGCTGCGCTCGCTGATCTCGCCGAAGAGCCGGTCGAGGTCGTCGAGTTTCGATACGTCACTTTGGATACCGATGGCACCGTTGCCGACCTGCTCGACGGCGGCCTCCAGCTCGGCCCTGCGGCGGCCGGTGAGGTACACGGTCGCTCCCTCGAGGGCGAACCGCCGGGCGACGGCCAGGCCGATGCCGGTGGAGGCCCCGGTCACGAGGGCGGTTTTGTTGTCCAGCTGTCCCATGAGTCACTCCGGATTCTTGATGTAACCATTGCTGTTACATTTCAGGGTGCAGAAAGCGCCTCGTCCCGGCCGGGCCGACGGTCGGGGCTAGGCGGCTTTCAGTACGTCGCGCAGTACGTCCTCGAGCGTGGTTCTTGACAGCTCCTTGCGGAGGGTCGTTTCGATCCCGTCGTAGACGGCGCCCATCACCGCCCCGATGCCGTGACCCACGACGCACTCGGGGTCGGGAGTGGCGGGATGCAGGGCGAAGATCGGCCCCGGTCCCACCGCCTCGTAGACATCGAGCAGGGTGATCGCCGACAGGTCCCGCGACAGCGTCCAACCGGCGCCCGCACCCCTTCGCGAGTCGGCCAAGCCGGCCTTGCGCAGTTGAGCCAGCAAGCGGCGGATCACCACGGGATTGGTGTTGACGCTTGTCGCGATCTGCTCGGACGTGGCGACCTCGTGGCCGCGGCGCTGATACAGCCCGATCCAGGTCAGGGCGTGTGCGGCGACGGTCAATCTACTGTTGGCACTCATCGCTCACCACCTCCGACCATGTTGTAACTGTAATCGTTACGACTACTTGCGGCAAGTACCCCGGCGAGATCGATGCCTGCCGTGGCAGCCCGTTGCGGGACTGTGCGATATCGAGGGGCGGCCGAGGGGCGGCATCGTTACTCCCCGTGCACCAGCCGCTCCAGCACCGCCCGTGCCCGTGCGTCGGACCGTGCGCGGACCGCCACCGCGAGGGCAAGTTCGCGTACCCACTCGTCGAGCGCCACCGGGCGCCGCGAGAGCACCACGCCGCGGACCTCCTTGCACACCTCGCCCTTGGGACGCCCGCCGGCCAGGTCGAGCACGAGGCGCTGCTCACCGAGGAAGACCTCGACCCGCTCGACGCGGCCGTCCCGCCCCGCGAGCCGGTCGGCCAAGCCCCGTTTGCGCTGGGCGGTGACGGAACCCGGTGGCAGCGCCTCCGTGAGAGTCCCGGTGAGTACCTGGGCGTAGACCTCCAGATCGGCGGCGTCCCTGCGCAGCGCGGCCGTCAGCAGGTCGATGGAGTCCGTTTCCCCGTTGGACTCGAACGGAACAGGGTCGTGTGGCGAGGTCATCGCGGCGCCTCTCGTGGTGTCCGGTTGATCCAAGTCCGCTGCCGGGCGCTCAGCCGTCCAGGCTGAGCACCATGGTCGGGCGCTCGATGACGTGGTCGTCGCGCAGCGGCCGCACCGCCGTTCCGATGGCGAAGAACTCGGTGGTGTGGCCGCCCCACCGGTGGTTGTGCGCGTTGAGCTGCACGCCGACGATGCCCTCGGCCCGCAGTTCCTCGGCCTCGTGCTGCATCCGCGCCATGGCCAGCTCCCGCGCGTCGTACAGCGCCTGCGTGAACTGCTCGATCTCCACGTTCTTGCCGATGTTGGAGAACATCTGCCCCATCTTCTGGTGCGCGATGTGGTACACGCACGTGCCCATCACCATGCCCAGCGGGGCGTAGCCGGCGCGGATGAGCGTCCAGAAGTCCTGGCCGTTGAGGTCCGAGGTGAACGGCTGCCCCTTGAGGTTGCGCCAACTGCCGCCGTTACCGCCCGGCGCCGGGTGGTCGGCCTTGACGGCGGTGCCGATCGCGATGAACTCCGCGATGTCGCTGCCGAATTCACGGGCCTCCACGCTCAGCCGTACGCCCACGATGCCGTCCGCCCCCAGTTGGGCCGCCTCCGCCTCCATGCGGGTCATGGCCAGCTCACGGGCGTGGTACATCGCCTGGCTGAGCGTCGTCAGTTCCTGGTTCTTGCCCCAGCGGCCCAGCTGGATGCCCACGTGGTAGATCGAGCTGCCCAGTACGAGGCCGATGGGCCTGAATCCGGCCTCGCGCACCAGGAGGAACTCGTTGACCGACAGGTCACTGGTGAAGATCGAACCCGGTCGGCCAGGCTGCAGTTCGGCCAGCCGCCGCATCGCGTCGGCCGGCACGCCCTGGGCGGACATGCCGTCAGGAGTGCCATCGGCGGGGTTGAAGACGGTCATGTGCGGGTTCCCCTCATCGCATGTCGGTGGCGGTGCGGCGCGTGGTCCGCCGGCGGCGTTCCGGGTCGAGCGGCATCACGGTGAGTGTGCGGGGCGGCTGCTCGCGAGCCGTGGTGAAGCGGGCGACGGTGGTGCCCAGGAGCGTCGCCTCGGCCACATGGTCCTTCTGGTCGTTGTTGCCACTGCGTATGCAGGGTTCGTCCCAGATGCGCAGGCGGCCCGAGGAGAGGATCACACCGTCGCCGCCCCGCCGCCCGCTCTGCGCACGCAGATGCGCGCGGGCGTCGGCGCGCACCGCCTGCACGAGTTCGCTCCAGCCGGTGACCTCGACGTTGCTCCACGAGCGCGCCTGTGCGCGGGTGGTGTAGTCGTCGTGGCGTACACCGACGGACATCCCGTACAGCAGCTCCACGGGGACCCATCCCGCGCTCACCAGCTTCGCGAACCCCTGGCCGTCGAGGTGGCAGGTGAACGGCTGCGGCGCGCGTACGGTTCCGGCCGCGCGCACCGCGGTCCCGATCACCTTGAACTCCAGGCAGTTGGGCTGTGCCACGAAGGGGGCCACCGTCAGCTGCGCCGCGACGACTCCGTCTCCGCCGAGGACCGAGCACTCCGCGGTCATCCGCTCAAGAGCCGAACGACGGGCCTGGTCGAGAACCTGGACGAGCCCGGCGGAGGGGGCGCCCTGTCCGGAGAGGGCCAGGGGCGCGGCACCACCGCCGAAGGTGTACCGTGCGCCCGCGTAAAGACAGTCGTGATAACCCCAGTACCGGCCGCTGCGACCCACGTGGTAGACGGCCGATCCCATGACCTGACCCACCGGTTCGAACCCCACGGCGCGCAGCGCGGTGAACTCACCGGTGGACAGAGCCGAGGACCACGTCCCGCTGCTCCGCACCTCCGCAATGCGGGCGGCTGCCACCGGGGGCAGCCCAGCCCCCGTCCATTCCCCGCTCATGGACACCAACTCCCCACGTCGCGCCCCGCCCTGCCCTCCCCGCGGGCATGGCTGCTCGAGTCTACGCCCGGCCGTCCGGGGCACTCGAGGAAGGTACGGATGACGCACCGGGGCCACGGTGACGCGGACGAAAGCGCTGGGCGGCCGAACAGCCACGACGCATCAGAAGGCCGGCAGTCGGGTGCTACGACGCGACGTACCTGCCGTACCGGCTTGGTCTGCGCACCTTCTCGACGGACGAGACGCCCACGCCCTCGAGCCAGCGGCCCCTTCCGCCTGCCGGCGCAGGTCGGTAGAGCCGATGGCCGCCCGGTTGGGCGAGGGCGGCAACCGAAGGCGCCTCATCCTCCTGGCCAAGAAGAACGGCAGGCCGTCCGCGTCGCAGACCGCAAGGGGATCACCTCGGCTGATCCAGGACACCGGACATCCGTGCGGCACCCCTGGCTGGCCGACGACGTGCCCCCCGGGTGTCAGGACACGTCAGACCGCACCGTCACGACCTGTCTGGTCGGCCCGATGTCCGGCACCGGGCGGAACCGTTCCGCCCGGCAGGCCCTCGCTGGTGACGAAGTAGAAGACGGGGAGGAGGACGAACACGGCGATCGCCAGCAACGGTGCGACGAACGCCCCAAGAAGCCCGGCCATGGTGTACGCGAGGGCACCGGCCCAGGAACGAAGCCGCCCATGCCGCACGTATGCGTCCTCCACGTCGGGGTCCAGTAGCTCGGGCCGGCGGGTCATCTGTTCGTAGAAGGCCACCCAGCTCAGGCACATCGCCGCGGCGATGCCGGCGTACAGCGCGACGGCCACTCGTGCGTCCGTACCCATCGGATCGGCCTGCAGCGCGTCCGCCACCACCGCGGTCGGAAAGGAAAGCAAACCCGTGGTGAGGAGCAGAAACAGGTTGGCGGCATGCAGCCCGCGATCCATGGTCCTGATGCGGACGAACGCCTGGTGATGGTTGAGCCAGATCACCGCAACGTAGCCAAAGGACGCCACGTAGCCGAGGTAGGCAGGCCATTGAGCCAGCAAAGCCCGGCCAAGGCCGCCCGGTCTGTGCGGAGGATCGGCGAGATTGAGGACGAGAAGAGTGACGGCGATGGCGAAGACACCGTCGCTGAATGCCTCGGCCCGTGTGGTCTCGGAACGTGAGAACTTGCGGGGGCGGGTGCGGGACAAGCAGGCTCCTGAAGTACTGGCTCAATGTCGTTCACAAGTATCCGTGTGCTGTCTGCTTCACAGCGTCCACCGAGCAAGGCGTTGTGCGCTCTTGGACACCAAGAAGGCGCGGATGGGCAAGGCAGCCTCATGCCATGGTCTCGGACGGTGTCGTTGTAGGCGTTCCCACCCTCCTGGGAACCGGGTCGGCCAAGTCCCATAGGGCGGTCGCCTGTTGGTCCCGCGTGCCGAACCCCCTCCGTTGACCGTCGTATGGCTCACCGCGGGCTTTCCACCTGGGGTCAGCGGCGTCTCACTGGGGAATCCGGAGCGGGCCCGGTGGTTCGCCGCACGGCGGGACGTACGGCTGTGCCTGCTGGTGCCCGATCTTCCCGACGGCGTGACGCGAACCGGGTCGGACACCTCCGGTCTGGAGCTGTTCCCGTATGCCGCCAAGCCGTGGCTGCCCCACGCGATGGTGCGCACTCCACGTCGGGCCGCGCTCGCACAGATCGACGCCATGCTGAGAACATTGCTCCGGACCTGGTGATCGTCACCGACCCCGGACGGTTCTTCATGTTCGGCGCGTGGGGGCGGCCCGGGCACGCATGCACGCGGCGGCACGGTGTGCCGTATGTGGCGCAGTATCAGAGCGACTACTTCAACTTCGCCCGTAGCCACCCCTTCTGGCGCCACCTGCGCACCCCGGTGTCCGGTCCGTCATGCGGTACGTGTACCGCCACTTCGACGCAGCTCTGTGCGCCACCCCGCACGCCGCGGCGGCCCGTCGCTGAACTCGCCCAGGCACCGCGCCACGACGGCCGCGGCAAACGCCTTCTCCACCTGGGCCGCCTTGCCCGCGAGAAGCGTCTGGACCTGATCATCAAGGCCTTCCACCGGCTGCGCGACCTGCCCGGAAACGAAGGCCTCTCCCTCTTCATCGCCGGGGACGGCCCCCTTGACGTCACCGACCAGATGACGGCACTGGCCGCGGTCTCACCCCGGATCCATCTCCTCGGCTTCGTCCGCGGCGCCCTCCCGCCTCCTGCCACACGTTCTGCACCGGATCCCCCTATGAGACCCTCGGCCGCACCGTCGTCGAGGCGATGGCCTCCGACATCCCCGTGGTCGTCCCCGCCGGCGGAGACATCACCGACAATCTCACCCACGGCTTCCGACGTCGACCGGCGGCACAGCGGCCTCGGTCCAGGTGTGGCCATGTGGCCATCGATGGCCTTCACGGTCAGCCCCATCAGCAGAGAGCGGATGCCGGCCGTCAGCACGGCGATGCCTGTGCAGGGGGACCAGGTCGGCGAGGGCGGCAATGAGCAGAAGCCCGCTGTGGCGACACCTCCATCAACCTCGTTCGGCAGGCGAAACACAGCGGGATCCATCCCGAGCCCACCACGAGTGGATGAAGCGGCGCACGGCGTGGCTGCGCGTAGTGGTGCGGACGCCTCCCGGAGTTCGGGCACGGAACCCTCCGGTGGCCCCCCACCGGCCCTTCCGCCCCATTGTTCGGGACAACGGGACAACGGGGCGGCAGGGCGGCGACTGGCCGAGAGCCTGAGTGCGTGCGACCACAGCCCGTTTCCGGACGCACACTCCGCCAAGCCAGGATCCCAAATCGGGGTTCCGGGACAGCGGAACAGCCACCGTGCTCGCCGCTGCGGCTTCACCTCATGGCTTCGCGAGATGTCTGCGGGGCACCCGCTCCGGGACTCTACGGGTGGTAAAGGGCGTGGGCGCGTGCCAGGTCGACGGAGCCTTGTCGGCCGAGAGGGAAGAAGTAGTTCACCTGCCATGCCTGAGTGCTGCGAGCCTGTTGGTTGGGCGTGGTCGCCCATGGCGGATACACGCGGAATCCGCGCTTCCCGCCGGAGCCGTTGCGGGACACGATGGCACGCTCGCACAACACCTCGCGCGGGAAGACGAACTGCCCGAAACGGTCGTCGTCGCGGCTGCTGTCGTCGCGGCTGCTGATGACGAACAGGTCCACTCGGTCGTCGGCGTCGAAGGGCCGGATCGGCCCTTCCTCCGACCGCTGCCACACGGTGACGAACTGGCCTACCTTCGTCGGAGTGGTCTTGGCCGAGCGGAACCGGACCGAGCGGCCGTCCACCGTGAACGCGCAAGCCGCGTACTCGGCGCTCTCGGGTTCGGGTACCGGAAGCGAGCAAGCGAAGCTGCCCGGGTCGTACACCAACGCCTTCGCCGACAGCAGGTCACTGTGAAGTCCTACCCACGGCTGATTCGTCACCATGGCCTCATCGTGCCATCGAGCCCGTGCGCGTCGGGTTGCCCCGCCACACCACCGGGTTCCCCACACCCAGCCGGCGTCTCGGACGTCGCCGGGCGTCTCGTCGCCCAGAGCCCGCTGAGCCTGCACGTACGAGCCGGGGGTCATGTGCCTGCACGCCTGGGCCCTCGCGCTTAGCAGTCAGGATGGCTGGACTTGGTCGAACAGGGCGAGGGCTTCGGCGGGGTCCGTGCTCACCAGGCGTTCCAGACCGGCCGTCGTGATCTTCGCCCACCTGCCGGCCCGTGCCCACATCCGTTCCTCGAAGGCACGGACGGCCTCGTCCAGATCTCCAGGCCCAGGCGCGGCGACGATGGCCTCGGCGAGTTCGGCTCCTTCCAGCATCGCGAGGTTCGCGCCCGCCCCCAAGGGGGGCATCAGATGGGCGGCGTCGCCCAGTAGCGTCACCCCGAAGACGTGGGTCCAGGTGTGGGACACGGGCAGGACGTAGAAGGGGCGGTGGACGAAAGCGGTGCCGTGGCGGAAGAGCTCGAGGACGGGAGCGGCCCAGCCGTCGAACAGCGCCAGCAGACTCGATCGCACGGCCTCGACGTCAGCCAGGTCCAGGTGTGTGTGCCAGTCCAGCGGCGCGCGGAACTTGGCGTACACCTTGACGTGGCCGCTGCTGTTGCGCTGGGCGACGAGGGATCGGTTCACGCCGTACACAGCCACGGAACCGTCGCCGATCAACCGGGCGAGGTCAGGGTGGCGGGCGTCGACGTCGTCGAGGGAGGTCTCGACCGAGGTGACGCCGGTGTAGTGCGGCGTCGCGGACGAGACTGCCGGGCGGATCCGGGACCAGCCGCCGTCCGCGCCGACCACGAGGTCGAACGTCTCCTGTCGCCCGTCGGCGAAATGGACCTGTACGCCATCCCGGGTCCCCGGCACCACCTGCGTCACACCCCGGCCCCACTGGACATCGAGAGGGCCGAGCAGCAGATCGCGGAGTTGCCCGCGGTCGATCTCGGGATTGGCCCGGTCATCCGGCCGGGGTCGCCACTCGCGCAGGACGGTCCCGTCCGCGTCCAGGATGCGCATGGCCTGCCCCTCGGGGCGCGACAGCGCCTGGAACTCCGCCAGCAGCCCAGCCTTGTCCAGCGCGAGCTGTCCCAGCCCGGCGTGCAGGTCCAGCGTGCCGCCCGGGGGGCGGGCGTCGGGGGCGGGATCGCGTTCGAGGACGGCGACGGGGTAGCCATGGCGGTGCAGGACACGGGCAAAGGTAAGGCCGGCAGGGCCGCTCCCGACCACGGCGATACGATGTCTCATGCCGATACACTGTATTTCCCCAATACGATGCATCGCAAGAGAACGGTGTGACCATGACTGTGTGGGACCGGCCGGAGCCGCCGACTCGCCCCGTGCCGCTCGACCGGGAGCGGATCGTAGCCGCCGCCATCGCGCTGGCTGACGAGGGCGGGCTGGAAGCGGTGTCATTGCGCAAGGTCGCCGCCCGGTTGAACGCCGGCCCGATGCGGCTGTACGGATACATGTCCACCAAGGAGGAGCTGCTCGACCTCATGGTGGACGAGATCCATGCCGAGATTCTCCCCGAGGAGCAGTCCGGTGACTGGCGCGAGGCGCTGCGCATCCTCGCCCACCGCACCAGGCAGACCGCTCTTCGTCACGAATGGCTGGCCGACCTGCTCGGCGGCCGACCGGCCCTGGGCCCGAACGGCCTCGCCGTGACCGAGGCCAGGCTGGCCGCTCTCGACGGCCTCACCGACATCGACACCGTCATGCGCGTGGTGGAGACCGTCAGCGCCTACTGCACCGGCGCGATCAGGCGCGAGATCGCGAACCTGCGGGCCGAGCGCGCCACGGGCCTGTCCAAACGCGACTGGCAGCGCGCCTCCGGCCCGCACGTGACGAGAATGTTGGCCACAGGCCGCTTCCCGGCGCTGACCAAGGCCGTGTACGACGGCACGGACGTGGACGCCGAGACATCCTTCGCGACCTGCCTGGAATGGGTCCTCGACGCCGTGGCCGCCAAGCTGACACGGCCGCCGGCGTGACGCTCAGCTCCGGCCGAACGCGACCGCCGGCCCCTGACGGACATCAGCAACCGTTTCCGGGGCCTCGTCTTCGCATTCTTCGCATCACCGGGCGCCCCAGCTTGGCCGCAGCGCTGACGACGGCGCAAGTCGGCGATGGTCTCGTCGCGTTGGACTTCTCCCGGCGTACGGAGCACGGGATGCGCGACCCGGGCATCCAACTCGGCCAGGACCTCCTCCAGATCGGCGCATGGGCGAGTGCGAGTACCGAGTTACGGCATCGGGACGGCAGGCGGGCTCCCGACAGCGGGGCCTGCCCGCGCTGATCGGGCCGGAGTTGGTTCCGGCACTCGGTCGTGGGGGCGTTCCACAGGCGGTGGTTGACCGTGCCGAGGTGCAGGTTGACGAATTCGTCCCGAAGCAGGGTGAACTCCAGGCGTTCGTCGGCGAGCCGGGCAGGAAGTGTCGAACGCTGCTCGATGACGTCGTTGACTTTGTCGAGCCCGGCGTGGAAACGCGCGGCACCGGGACCGACAGCGGTGGTCCGACCGGCCCGGCGGGCCTGGAGCAGGTGGACCAGCTTCTTGGCCGCGGCGACCTGCAGCTGGATGTCGAACTCCTTGGCGCTCCGCGGACCACCGCGCGTCGGGCTTGCCGTAGGCGAGGGTGGTGCGGTTCGTCAGGCCCGCCGTGCGTCGTGCTCGAGTCGCAGCCCGAGCGTGATCTCGCCGTCGGACTCCCGGGCCACGGTGATCGACACGGTGTGCCGGAGCATGTGGGGCCGCACCGGTGCTTCGGGGATCTCCTCCAGGCCGGTGTGCTCGCGGTTGGCGTTGACGGTGGCGATGAAGTAGTCGTCGATGTCGCGAGCGGCAACGAAGCGGCCGTCGCCGCCCCGGCCTTTGCGGTGACGGCGGTGAAGATACTTGTCCTCACCGCCGGACTGGATGCGTCGCTCCGAAGCCTTGTGGTGGATCAGCAGGCCTTCGTCGTAATCGTTGACGACGCCCGAGCTGGTCATGTGACCGTGGAATTCAGTGCCGTCGGTGACGTCGCGGCCGGCCGCCAGGCGGTCGAGGAGGGGCTGAAGCAGTACCTGCTCGGCTGGACGGCCACGCAGGCAGGCGGCGATCGCCTCGTGGATCTGCGGGCCGGCCATGGCCATGCTGCGCCCCTTCGTCACCTTCCCGCAGGCCACGGCTAACGGCCGAGCAGACGGGGCCCGGCCGGGGAGCCGAACGTATCGGTGCTCCGGCCCGGCGCGCCACGGATTTGCTGAGCTCCGCCCTCGCGGGCGCCCGGCGACCGACGTCGAAGGTACTGACTCCAGCCGCCGGTCCGCCTGACCGCGGTCCGCCACTCCGCAGCCCGACCTCACCGACCCCACGGTCCGGACAATTCAAGCCATTTCACCAACCGCTCAACTTCGGCAGTCCACCGACCGGTTCGAGAATCCTTTCTCCCGGCTCCGCCCCAGGCCATCGGGCCGGCTCCAGAACCGTTGCCCGACGCCGGATGGGCCGCTCGGATTGTCCGGATCCCGGCACCGCACCCGCCTGATTGTCAGTGGTGTGGCCGAGGGTTCCGTCCACAGCCCCATCACGCCTCATCGAGGAGACCGGTGCTTTCGACGCCTGCACGCAATCCCCCTTCGGTTACGCCTTCGCCGCTGTCCCCTTGACGAGTGAATCGAACGGGCCTGGGCCCCGCCCGCGCCTGCCCGCCGCACCGCACCTCGAACCTGCGCTCGACCCGTCGCCCTCTCCGCCCCGTATCGGCTCCGTGATCAGCCACGTTGTCCGGGGTGCTCCAACCGATCCCTACAGAAGAGAAATCCGTGGATCCGATGCGTTCTCTCCCTGCCACCCACCCCGCATTCGAAAATCCTCCCGCTCGGCCCGTCAAGCACCCGGTGCTCCAGCGCCCGGGGGACGCTCGCAGTGCCCCGACCACCTCCGCATCACGACCGTCACCGAGGTGGGGGCGTGAGTAACGCGACGGCTTTGCCCACAGCTCTGCTCAGCTGTGCCGAGCGAGAGATCGGGGGCATCGCTGCACCGGGAAGAGGTAGTACTTCTTGAAATGCTCAACTTCCTCACGAAAGGACCGACTTGAGTACGGAGACTGACAACGAACATCCGGGCGGCACACCGTCCGAGGAACTCCGGTACCAATCGCAGTTCCTCACCCGAGAACAACAGGCGTCGGTCACCACCTGGTCCATGACGCGGCGGCTCCCTCACCTCGTACGCCGTGCCCTGGCTCTCGCCTGGAAGATCGACTCTCGCGCAGTCGTCCTCCTCCTGGCCTGTCAGGCAGCATCCGCTGCGCTGGAAGCCTTCGGGCTCGTGGCCACCACGGGCACCATCAGCGCCCTGATCTCCTCCGGCCACATCCAAGACCGTCTCGGCAGCGCGCTGCCCCCCATCGGGGTCATCGGTGCAGCTGCCGGTGGCCGGGCGCTCCTCGCAATCGCCGTCGTCAACCTCTCCTCGCGCCTGTCCCCGCGTCTGTCCCGTGAAGCCGAACTGGAGATGTTGGAAGCCGCCGTGGGCACCGAGCTGACGGCCTACGACCAGCCCGGCTTCAACGACAGTTGGGAGAACGCCGACCGGGGTGCCGACGTCGCCAAGGACCTCATCACCGAGTCGCAGCAGCTCATGTCGTGCGTCGCCTCTATTGTCGCCGCCGCCTCCGTCCTCACCCTCCTGCATCCGGTGCTACTGCCCCTCATCGTCCTTGCGGTCCTCCCGCAGGGCGTCGCCAGCATGAAGGGTGCCCGCGTCCAGTACGCCTCCAGCCGCGCCATGGCCGCCGAGCGTCGTACCCTCGGCCTGCTGCGCTGGTACATCGCCGACAAGGACGTCGCCGACCAAGTGCGGTCCGGCACGATCGCACCGTTCCTGCTGGCCCTCTACCGGCGCATCGGCGCGCGCGTGGACGCCGCCACCGACCGGGCCGTCCATCAGGGCGCCCGCTACGCCCTCGTCGGCGCCGTCGTCGGCGGGCTCGCCTCCGCGCTGCTGTGGAGCGTGCTCGGGCTGTTGCTGGCCACCGGCCACATGTCCGTGGCCTCTGTCGGCACAGCTGTCTTCGCGCTGCGCAGCATCGGGTCCTCCCTGCGCGGCCTCGTCGGCTACGGCACCCAGCTCTTCAGGACCGGCCTGTACTTCGATGACTGGGTCGAATTCATCGAAGAGGCCGGCGGACACCGCATGCAGCGCGGCACCAGCACCCCCGAACCCCCGAAAGCCGTCCGCGCCGACGGACTCACCTACACCTACCCAGGTGCCGACCACCCCGCACTCGACAACGTGAGCCTGACCGTGCGCCGCGGGGAAGTCCTCGCGCTGGTCGGTGAGAACGGCTCCGGCAAGACGACCCTGTCCAAGCTCCTGACCGGCCTGTACCTGCCCACCTCCGGCCGGGTCACCTGGGACGGCCGCGATGTCGGCGACTTCGCCCCGCACGCGCTGTGGAGCCAGACCGCCGTCGTGCCGCAGGACTTCGCACACTGGCCCTTCACTGCCCGCGACAACATCACACTCGGCCAGCCCCATGGCGGCGACCAGAGCGTGCACCAGGCCGCCGAACGCTCCGGAGCCCACGAAGTCGTCGAAAGCCTGCGCAGCGGCCTCGACACCCTCCTGGCCCGCGAGTGGTTCGGCGGCGTGGAGCTGTCCGGCGGGCAGTGGCAACGCATCGCCATCGCACGGGCCTTCCACCGGCCGGCCGGCCTCCTCGTCATGGACGAGCCCACCAGCGCCCTCGACGCCCGCGCCGAACACCGCATCTTCACCGGCCTGCGGGAGGTCGCCACCGACCGGGCCGTCGTCCTGGTCACACACCGCCTCGCCAATGTGGCCGTCGCCGACAAGATCGTGGTGCTCGACCGCGGCCGCGTCATCCAGAGCGGAACGTTCTCCGAACTCGTCGCGGCCCCAGGGCTCTTCCGGGAACTGTGGCTGCTCCAGAACGACCGCGGCATCCCCTCCCAACACGCCGCAGAATCCACGGCTCAATGTGCAACATCGGCTGAGGGTGCACACCCCATGCGCACATCCGCGCCTGAGTACGCAATGGATCGTGCGACCAAGGTGGATACCGAAGGTGAGCCGTCGCCGGACCACGCCGCGGCCGAAGCGATGCGTACACCCGGTCGACGCGGCCCGGATTCCGACGTTTCCGAAGAAACCAGCGCGCGCGAAGTCACAGAACCTCCACGCGCCCCCGGCAAGGAGCACTCCGCATGAGCAACGATTCCGCGAACGTCGTCATCACCAACTCCCAGGGCGAGTTCCTGCTCCACCTGCGGGACTACAAGGCCGGCATCTGCGCCCCGGGCACGTGGGCGACCGTCGGAGGCATGCGCGAGCCCGGCGAGAGCCCCGAGGAGAACGCGTACCGGGAGCTGGTGGAGGAGAGCGGTCTCGACCTCTCCCTCACCGCCCTTGGCACGTTTGAGCGCAACGGCGCGGAGGTTGCCGTCTTCCACACCCACTGGGACGGCGACGCCGATGCCCTGGAGGTGACCGAGGGCATCATGTTCCGCTGGTTCAACGCCCGCCAGCTTCACATGCTGAACATCAGCGACTTCGCCCAGAAGTGCTTGCACCTGTTCGATCCAAGTCTGCAACTGGCGGAACGGCACCAGGAGGAGGCGGGCGGCCTCATCGACGTCTGGAAAACCATCGGACGTCTGAACGAGAGGCTCGAAAGGCACAGCGGGCTACCGCGCGAACAGCGGGTCCTCATGCAGATCATCAAACTGCAAGAGGAACTCGGGGAGGTGGCCGAAGCCGTCGTCGGGGTGTGCGGGCAGAATCCTCGTAAGGGCTTCTCCCACACGTGGGACGACGTTGAGGCCGAAGTGTGCGACGTGATCACCACGGCCATGGTCGCTCTCGAGCGCCTTACGCCCGCCGAGGCTCAGAGCCGGTTCGACCAGCACCTGAAGAAGATCGCTTCACGAGATCTCGAACCGACGGACTGACCACCACCCACCCGGATCTCGTGCTCCGCTGCGCGGATCCGGGACACGGTCGAGCAGTGGGCATGGCAAGGCGCCGCGTGAACTGCCGGATCAACTGGCAACGCTGCTTTCACACTCGGCGTCGACACGACCGCTGACCGGCGACCACGAGCACGAGCACGAGTCAACGGGGCCGCGCCGGCCGGCGCGGCCCCGTCCATGCCCCGACACCAAGGAGCACCACGCGCAGCACGGAACCCGAAGCCGTCAACGCCCGGGCCTGGACCAGATACGGGGACCACCATCTCCCAACGCGGCCCCTGCGTCCCGGAGATGGACCGGATCTCCTGGTGTTTCTGGCCGACCGGTGCGTCCGTGGTCCCGGTCCCGTTCCGGCTCGACCTCACCCCCGAGCGCGCCGCTCGGCTCGTCCCCTTCGACCACGCGGCTCGCCGGCTCTCGGCAGGGCAGAGTGCCGCACGCGTGGCAGCGGACATCGGCTGTGCCGACCAGCCCCGGACTCAGCCCCACCTGGACGCCATGACCTGCGCCGGAATCACACTCGCGGGCGCCACAATCGCGCCGTGACGCGGGATGACGACGTCGTTCGGGCCGCTTGCGCTGACCTGTCCGGGGCATCCCCGCCTCGACGCGCAATTGGCGCCCCTGCACCGGGGGCATGTTCCAGGACCCTTACGACTCCCTCGGCTCCACTGCTCCCGGAGCCCCCTGCTCCCACCCACTCAGCAGTTGCGTGAGACCTCTGCCGCCGTGGCCACGGTTGTTGCCCGAGCCGCGGCCCGCGACGGCGTGGCGCGGCGCGCACCACCATCGGCGACGACATCAACACCGTGGTCCGAGCCGCGATGTGAGAGCCGAACCACCGCCCGGTAGTGGCCATCTGACCTCGCGGACCCACCCACCCGTCTTCGCTCCGAACGCCAGTGATCGCCAACCGGCACCGGAATTCCGACGGCACAGGACTCGACATGCGGCGCCTGGTCAGGCGAGCTATTGTCGCTGGGCGGAGTTCTGACCCCCAGGCATTCGTCCTGGCAGGGGCACCGACGAAACCGTCTTTCGCGCCGTGCCCCCGAACGCGCCGTGCCCCCGAACGCCATGAGCGACAGAGGCGGCCTCCATCGTCTGTTCTGGCGCCGACCACGCCCAGGAGTCGAGAATGAAAGCTATTCGTTTCGCCCGGCATGGGGAGCCTACCGATGTCCTTGTCGTCGAGGACGTGTCCGTTCCGGAGCCCGGCGAAGGACAAGTGAGGGTCCGCATCCTGCAGACGCCGGTGAATCCGTCCGACCTCCTCTATGTGCGGGGACACTATGCGGGTGTACAGCCACATTTCCCGGCACCGACCGGATTTGAAGGCGTCGGCATCATCGAAGCTCTCGGACCCGGAGTGACCGAAGTAACTGAAGGACAACGCGTATCGGTCGTCAACGGCCAGGGCGGCAACTGGGCCGAATATGCCGTCGTCCCGGCCGGCGACCTGTTCCTCGTACCGGACGGGATCCCTGACGACCAAGTGGCCTCCTTCGTCATCAATCCGGCCTCTGTCATTCTCATGGTCCGCCATGTTCTGGCAGTCCCCCAAGGAGAATGGCTGCTCCAGTCCGCGGCCGGGCCCGAACTGGGACGCATGGTCATCAGACTGGCCAAGCGGGACGGCATTCGTACCGTCAACATCGTCCGCAGACGAGAGTCCGCAGAAGAACTGGAGCGACTCGGCGCCGATGTCGTGCTCGTCACCGCTGACGGGCCGATCGACGAACAGGTGCGCAAGGTCGTTGACCCGGCGGGCGTCAAATACGCCATTGACCCTGTAGCGGGAGAGACCGGCACGCAGATCTTCAAGGCACTCCACGAGGACGGACGCATGCTGGTCTACGGCTCTCTCACGGGCGAGCCGATCCGCGTCGGCGACGACCCACGTTTCATCCTGGCCGGTCGCCGCATCCTGGAGGTCTACTGGCTGGGATATTGGCTGCCAAGGCTCACTGACGCGCAGCGAAGGCAGCTGGGCCAGGACATCGTGGATCTCATGCGTGCTGGAGTTGTGGAGACTTCTCCCGGGCGTAAGTACTCGCTCGACGACATCAGCGAGGCAGTCGTTCAGACGGAGCAGAAGGGCAGGCAGGGAAAGGTGTTCCTTGTCCCCGGAGGCAAGTAGCAGGCGATCGCCGCACGCGGTGCCGGCCTGGTTACCCATGGACTGCCATGGACTGTCCTCGGATGCGGCCATCTCGCCCGGCCCCGCCCGTCGCACGGTCACGCCATGCGGACACGATGGCGTCGCGTCATCCGCGGTGGGCGCTTTCGACGCGGTTCTGGTGCAGTCGTAGCTGCATCGTGGCCAGGTCCAGCAAGGGAACGGTGAGCCCGAGCCGGTGAGCGCGGCAGACCAGGTCGCCCATGATGTGTTCCACCTCGGCACTGCGGTTCTCCGCCACATCGCAATACAGGGACGAGGTGAGCGGGGAGCCCTCCTCCGTGACGGTCGCGAGCGTCTGCCGCAAGGCAGGGGCAGGCACGGGGTAGCCGGCCGCGGCGGCCACGGAGGCGCACTCTTCGACCACGTCCGCGGCGAAGGCAGCCCCGCCGGGGACGGCCACGAGGCCGACGCCGAACGAATCGGGCTCTGGGGTACCAGCTACGCCGGCGGCCACGCGATCGTCCTGGGCGCGACCGATCGCCGGCTGCGCGCCGTGGTTTCCCAGATGCCGACCATCAGCGGCCACGAGCAGGGCCTGCGCCGCGTCGCGCCGGAGGTCGTCGCAGCCCTCGAGGAGACCTTCTCCGAGGACGAGCGGGCACGGTTCCGGGGCGAGGCCCCGCGGACGCAGACCGTCGTCAGCAGCGACCCGGCCGTCCCTGCGTCGTACCGGTCGCAGGACGCCATCGACTTCTGCCTACAGCCTGTTCCCGACGGCGTATGGGAGAACACGGTCACGGTCCGCTCCACCCGGGCGGCCCGTAGGTACGAGCCCGGGATCTGGATCACCCGTGTCTCCCCCACCCCCCTGCTCAGGGTGGCGGCCGTCAACGACACCGTGACCCTCACCGACATGGCGCTCGCCGCCTATGAGCGTGCGCTCGAGCCCAAGCGGCTGCGGGTGATGCCGAGCGGCCACTTCGACCCGTACACCAGCGAGTTCGACCAGGCGAGCGCCGCCGCCCGCGCCTGGTTCCGCGAGCACCTGATGAGGGGGCGACCCGCTGCGGACCGTGCCGCCGGAACCAGCTGAAGGACCGACCGTGCCCCAGCGGCCCACTCCATGGACGACGGCCGCGGCGACTTCATCGACTGACCGGACATGGACGTGCAGGAACTGCGGACCCTCTGCGAGGGCTACCGATCCAGCGCTGTGCGCGACTCTTCACTCTCCTGGCCGACCTCCGCTTGTCCGGGCTGCCGGGATGATCGCACGCTGGCCGGGGGCAATCACGTCAGCTAGGAGCCATCGATGCGCGGTGCCCACTCACCCATCACGTCACGCGGCAGATCCCGTGGCGTCGGCGTCATAGCCGTCGCGCTCACAGCCGCCGCGGGGCTCACGTCCTGCGGAACCCCGCAGAGTGTCGGCACTGAACAGGACGCCGCTCCTGCGGTCGCGGCATCCACCTCCCATGTCTCGTGCGGGAACCCGCCCGTACGGCTCGAGAAGCAGGACCAGGCGTTCCTGAACCAGTTGGCAGCCGCGGACGGCACGCCGCTGTACAAGCTCTCCTACTCCGCCGCCCGGGAGGCGCTCAACAAGTTGCAGGCCGGGCCGGTGCAGATGCCGGCGGCCGAGATCAGCCAACGCAGCGTGCCCGGCGGACCGACCGGTCCGGTGACGGTGCACGTCGTTCGCCCCGAGGGCGTCACGGGCGATCTGCCGGGCATCGTCTACATCCACGGCGGAGGCTGGATTCTGGGCAACTTCAAGACGCATGAGCGGCTGGTGCGGCAGATCGCCACCGGATCGCGGTCCACGGTCGTCTTCGTCGACTACTCCCCGTCGCCCGAGGCGCAGTTCCCTGTACCGGTCGAGCAGGCGTACACGGTCGCCAAGTGGCTCGCCTCCAACGGACGGACGATCGGCGTCGATGCCTCACACGTCGCCGTTGCGGGCGACTCGGTGGGCGGCGACATGACCGCTGCCGTCACGCTGCTCGCCAAGCAGCGCGGCGGTCCGCAGTTCAAGAAGCAGGTCATGATGTACCCGGTGACCGACGCCCACTTCGACACCGCCTCCTACCAGCGCTTCGCGGAGAACTGCTGGCTCACCAGTGAGGCCATGAAGTGGTTCTGGAAGACGTACGCCCCCAACGCCAAGGACCGCGAGAACCCCATCGCCGCCCCGCTGCGCGCGACCATCGCCCAGCTGCGCGGCCTGCCGTCCGCCTTGGTGATCACGGACTCCGACGTGCTGTTCGACGAGGGGACGTCCTACGCGGACAAGCTCAAGAAGGCAGGGGTCCCGACCACTGCCACCCACTACCCCGCGATCACCCACGACTTCATGATGCTCAACGCCCTGTCCGACACCGAATCGGACAAGAAGGCCGTTGCCGAGGTCACCGACGCGCTCTACACGGCGCTGCACGACGGCAAGGCACGCGGCCACAGGGCAAGCGGCGGCAAGTGACCGTTCCGCGGCGGATGGAGCCGCCCGGCTTCGGGGTGCGGACGGTGGCGCGTTGGGGGGCTCCAACCTTGGGTATTCAGTGGCTGAGGTGAGCTGAGGCTGAGTCGGTAGAAGGTGCCCCGTGACCTGCAAGGATGTGAGTGTTTAGGTCATATCCAGCGCAGGAGCAAGGTCACCTTCTGGGTGAAGGCTATCGGCTGGGACGAGCGGCTGTCGGACAAGGTCAACGGCAAGGGCATGGTCGGGCACGCGGGTGCGGCACTGCTGCGCCGCTGCGCGGACCGCACCGGGCTGACGGGCGTGCTGGGGCAGGTGCTTCCACGCGGGTCGGGAGCCGGCTGGCGCGAGCGGGGCCAGCTGGTGGTGATGCTGGCGGTCGCCATCGTGCTCGGCACGAGGAGCCTGCTGGACGCCGAGGTCCTGCTCGCGCACCAGGCCGCGCTGTTCGGGGTGCCGGCCTCGGACTCCACGATGCGCCGGGCGCTCGCGGCGATCGACGAGAAAGTCCTGGCGAAGATTGCCAAGGCCCGGGCGAGGGTCCGCCGCGATGTCTGGAGTCAGGTCGCACTGCGGCCGGGCGGATTCCCCTGGCTGAGCGTGGTCGGCAAGCGCCTGACCGGTTGGATCATCATCGACATCGACGCCACGATCATCGCCTCCGCGTCCAAGAAGGCCGGGGCCGCGGCCACCTTCAAGCGGACGTTCGGCTTCCACCCACTCGCGGCATGGTGTGCCAACACCCAAGAATGCCTGGCCATGCTGCTGCGCGAGGGCAACGCGGGAGCGAACACCGTGGCCGACCATCTGCGCCTCCTGGCTGACGTCCTGCGGCAGATCCCCGACTCCTCGGCCGCCAAGATCCTCATCCGGATCGACGGCGCCGGCGCCACCCACGACCTGCTCGACCACTGCCCGCCCCCAGCTGACTCACCGCCAGCACCCCGGCGAGAGCAGGAAGGAGCGAACACACACAACCCCGGTGCCGTGGAGCCCGGGCGCAGCCGCAGCGACACGCGAAGACCCTGCCCACAACCGTGCGAGACGAAAGGGGCGAATCGACAAACCGTCAGCCGATCAGAAGCTCAGACGAATCGAGGTCGATATCACCGAACTGTGCAGGAGGCCCTTCTCCTATGCGCTGGCTGCGGAGCGATCACCCGAACGAGGCTGATGCGCGCGGAAGCTCGAGCAGCAGCTGTATCCCTCGGTTTGGAAATTGCTTCTGATGCCACATCAGTTCGATGATGCTCTTCAAATCAAATCGAGACGCACACCCCCTGAAGTCTGGCCGCGTCCTGGGCGGGCGGTGCGCCGAACATGCGCTTGTATTCGCGGCTGAATTGGGACGGACTGTCGTAGCCGACGGCGTGCCCGATCGCGGCGATGTCGTGGGGGTCGGCGATGAGTTGGATGCGAGCCTTTTGGAGACGCAGTTGCTTTTGGTATTGCAGCGGGCTCATGGCTGTGACAGCGCGAAAGTGCCGGTTGAGTGAGGAAATGCTCAGCCCGACATCGGCGGCGAGGTCGTCGATGCGGATGACTTCGGCATAGTGTGCCTGGAGCCAGCGGATGGCGCGTGCCACGAGGGAATGCCTGCTGTCCGCGAGTCCGATCTGCCTCACGATGGCCGCCTGGGGGCCGGTCAGGAGGCGCCAGTGGATCTCACGCTCGATCGCCGGCGCGAGGACGCGTTGGTCGACGGGGTTGCCGACGAGCCGGAGGCGTCGGACTGCTGCGTCGATCAGATCGTCGTCGGCGTCGCTCGTGCCAATGGCTGCGCCCGTGTCTCCCCTTCCCGTGCCGGGAGCGGCCCCGGCGTCGAGCAGGAGCTGTGCGATGACCGCGGGCTTGAGCCGAAGCCCGAAGAAGAGGGCGGGCTCGGCCGCGTCGGCGCGCGTGATCTGTGAGGTCAGGGGGAGGTCGAGGGTGACCACCAGGTACTGGCCGGCACGGTAGTCGAAGATCCGCTCTCCGAGGACGGAGCGTTTCGCCCCCTGGGCAACCATGGCCAGGCACGGCTCGGTGACTGTGCCGAGCGGTTCCGTCACTCGGTCGGTGGCGAACACCTGCACTCCGTCGAGCCGTGTCGGCGGGGCGTTGCGCGTCGCGAGCCGGGTGATCTGTGCGCAGAGTTCGTCGAGCTTGTCCACCGTCCCATTCCACCACGCGCCCACACCGGGACGGCAAACGATCCCGGCGAAGCTGAGCGGATCGTGCATTGCTCTGAGCGTATTGGCCTAGGGCTGGGACGAGGTCGGTGGTCGGATGGAGGTACTGGCGGCGGGGCCGATCCGCTCCGCCGGTTCCCGTTATCTGACACATTGGGAGTTGCACCATGGCGCTGGACTCGTACGTCACGCTCGGCCGCTCGGGGCTGAGAATCAGTCCGTTCACCCTCGGTACCATGACCTTCGGTGAGGACCATGGCTGGGGCACCAGCCCGGCGGAGTCGAAGGACATTCTCGCGGCCTATCTGGAACGCGGTGGCAATTCCATCGACACAGCCAACATCTACACCAACGGGCACTCCGAGAAGATCATCGGCGACTACATCGCCGGGAAGGGGTCGCTGCGCGACCGTGTCGTGATCGGCACCAAATTCTTCGGGAACCTCTACGCGAAGGACCCCAATGGTGGCGGGGCCGGCCGCAAGGGAATCGTGCAGCAGCTCGAGAACTCGCTGCGGCGCCTGCAGACGGACTACGTCGACATCTACTGGCTGCACAACTTCGATCCCGTGACGCCGGTCGAGGAGACCATGCGGACCTTGGACGATCTCGTGGCGAGCGGCAAGGTCCGCTACATCGGATTCTCCGACGTGCCGGCGTGGCGGACCGCCGAGGCTGCCACCCTCGCACAGTTCCGGGGCTGGGCTCCTATCGTCGCGCTTCAGTTGGAGTACTCCCTGCTCGAGCGCTCCTCGGAGGGGGAGCTGATTCCGCTGGCCCAGGCCAAGGGTATGGGCGTGCTGCCGTGGAGTCCGCTGAAGAGCGGCTTCCTGTCCGGCAAGTACTCCAGCGCCCGTACCGGACCGGTCGACACCGCGCGCTCGGCCCTGGTGGGCACCCCGAGCCAGAGCGACTACGTCGTCATCGACGCGCTCAACGAGATCGCCGCCGAGGTCGGTGCCAGCCCGGCCGCTGTCGCCCTGAACTGGGTGAACAACCGCCCCGGCATCACCTCGACCCTGGTGGGGGCCCGCCGGCTGGCACAGCTGGAGACCAACCTCGACGCGTTCGCCGTCACCCTCACCGACGCCCAGCGCGCGACCCTCGACGAGGTCTCCGCCCCCACCTTGAACTTCCCCGCCGAGAACAACAGGACGCTCGCCGCCATGCTCGCGTTCGCCGGCGCGACGGTCGACGGCCAGGAAACCATCGTCTCGCCCCTGCTTCAGGCCAGTGCCACCCGCTACTGACCACTTGTCGCCACCCGCACGCGACGCATACGACGCGACACGACGAATGAAAGAGACGCAGATGACCCAGCAGTTCGCAGGCAAGACCGCACTGGTCACCGGCGGCGGATCCGGTATCGGTCGGGCGTCCGCCCTGGCCCTTGCCGCCGAAGGGGCGCTGGTGACGGTCGCGGGCCGCACCGCGGAGACCCTGAAGGAGACGGTGCGCCTGATCGAGGCCGCCGGCGGCTCGGCCCGCCATGTGGTGGCGGACATGACCGACGAGGCTCAGATCGAGCGTGCCGTCAAGGCCGCGACCGCGGACACCGGCCGCCTGGACATCGCCCTGAACAACGCGGGCTACGACGGCGAGTACCAGCTCACCAAGGACTACTCCACGGACATGCTCGACCACATGCTCGCCCTCAACGTGCGCGGCGTGTTCCTGTCGATGAAGTACGAGCTCCAGTACATGGTGGCGCAGGGCTCCGGCGCGATCGTCAACATGTCTTCCGGCGCGGCACTGGTGGGTGTCCCCGGGTTCTCCGGTTACACGGCTACCAAGGCCGCCGAAGTCGCCATGACCAAGAGCTCCGCCCTCGAGGTCGCACCCCAGGGCATCCGCATCAACGCCGTGTGCCCCGGCCTGGTGGAAACCCCGATGATCGCGGACATGCCAGCGGAGGACCGGAAGGCGTTCGGCGCTGCCCACCCCCTGGGCCGGATCGCCCGCCCGGAGGAGATCGCCGACGCCGTCGTCTGGCTCGCCTCCGACAAGTCCAGCTTCGTCACCGGCATCGCACTGCCCGTCGACGGCGGCTACAGCGTCCCGTAGTCACGGGCGAGACGTCGGCGGCGTATGAACCGGCCGACACTGGACGCAATGCCGCTCAGCACATTCCCAGCCGCCCGGGGTCTGCCCGACCCCGGGCGGCCGTACCCTGCGGCAAGCAGGCACTTCCCGGACATCCACGCCCAGTGGTGCTTGTGAATGTCCCACGACCGCGGCCATGGAGTCGTAGGCGCCGTGCAGGGAGATGCTGGTCATGTCCCAGTGCCAGCGCGTGGTGTCGATCCCGAACTCGGCTTTCGCCCTGGCGCCCACCGAGCCGTTGATCTGGGCCAGGTGCGGGGCGATCGCGTGCAGAGCACGGCCGATCCGGTCGTCGTTGAGGAAGTCCGGGGTGATGCCGAAGACCTCGTCCACCGCCCACTGCTCAGCCCACTTGTTCACCTTGAACATCGGCATCGGCGAGGAGAGCCGGTTGGCGATCAACGCCTCGATGACTTGTCTGTGGGTGATGTGGGTGACCTCGGTCCGCATCGGACACAGCCCATCGATGATCCCGGCGACGTCCAGACGGCGCAGGAACTGGCCTCGGGTATTGAGCCGGGCGAGTTGGTCTGACTCAGAGTTAGCGAAAGGTGCCTCGTGGCCTGCGAGGATACGAGTGTCGAAGTCGTGTCCGCGCAGAGAGCAGGTGCACCTTTCTGGTGGTGGAGCGTACCGGGTGGGGCCGGCAGCTGTCTGTGACGGCCGACGGGAGGGGGTTGGTTGGGCATGCTGGGGCGGTGCTGCTGCACCGGGTCGCGGACCGGGTCGGGCTGACCGTCGCGCTCCAGCGACTGTGGCCGGCGGGCGGGAGCGCAACCTGGCGGAACCGTGCGCATGTGCTCCTCGGCCTGGCCTCGGCGATCGTGCTCGGGGCGACGAACCTGTCCGAGGCCGAGCAGCTCCAGGCCCACCATCAGGCGATCCTCGGCCCGGCCGGGTCTGACTCGACCGCGCACCGGCTGCTGGCGGGGATGGACGAGCGGGAACTGGGGCGGATCGCCAGGGCGAGAGCCCGGGTCCGGCGGCACCTCTGGAGCCTGCTCGCACTGCGACCGGGAGGTTTCCCCTGGCTGGCGGTGGCCGGCAAGGTGCTGACCGGCTGGATCGTGATCGACATCGACGCCACGGTCATCCTGGCCTCCTCCAAGAAGGAGGGCGCCGCGGCCACCTTCAAGAAGACGTTCGGCTTCCACCCCTTGGCGGCGTGGTGCGCCAACACCCAGGAATCGCTGGCCATGCTGCTCAGGCCGGGCAACGCCGGATCGAACACGGTCGCCGACCACCTTGCCGTGCTCGCGGACGCGCTTGGGCAGATCCCCGACAGCTCCCGGGCAAAGATCCTGGTCCGCGTCGACGGCGCGGGCGCCACCCACGAACTGTTGGAGCATCTGGAGAAACTGAACACCGCCCGGCGCACTGTGCGCTACCTGACCGGCTGGACCATCACCGCCGACGACGAGCAGGCCATCGCCCACCTGCCCGAGCGGGCGTGGGACGCGCTGCTCGAACAGGACGGCACACCCCACGAAAGCTACGGGGTGGCGGAGTTGACCGGGCTGAACCAGCGGTCGGGCTGGCCGGACGGGATGCGGCTGTTGGTCCGTCGGGTCAAACCGTCCGGGCGGCAGGTCAAGAAGCTGACCGCGTTCGAGAAGAAGACCGGCTGGAAGGACTCGGTCGTCGCCACGAACATCCGCCACATGTGGGGCATCGCCGGCTCCCACCAGCCGCAGTGGCTCGATGCCCTCAGCCGCTCCCACGCCACGGTCGAGGACCGCGTGCGCGGCGACAAGGCGATGGGCCTGCGCAACCTGCCGTCCAAGAAGTGGCAGGTCAACCAGGGCTGGGTGCTCGCCGCGAACATCGGCCATGACCTGGACTGCTGGGTCCGTCTCCTGGCCCTGCACGACCAGGACGATCTGGTGCGAGCCGAGCCCGACACGATGCGGTACCGGATCTACCACCTGCCCGCCCGCCTGGCCCGCCATGCCCGCCGCCGGTGGCTGCGGATCGAACGCACCTGGTCCTGGGCCCACGCGTTCACCCTGGCCTGGCAACGGCTAACCGACCTCCCGGACGTCACCTAACGCTCCGGCCACCGCCTCGACGAGGACCAGGAAGGAGTGGAAGTGGAACGGCAGGACACCGGCCCCGTGGAAGCCGGCGCCCCCGCAGCGTCACGCGACGGCCCGCCCTGATGACCATGGGGACATTACGGGCGAACCGCCGAGTCGATCACCCCACGAAGGCAGCTGAAGGATCGAGGCCAACCAGCTGCGACCGACGATTTGAACGCCGACTCCGCCGAAGCCATGCGCCATCGTGATCACGGAAAGGGACCGCGGGTACGAGTACTTCTTCGAAGTCCATTACCCGCTCACCTCTTCGCAGGGATACGACTGTGTTTCGCACAGATACGACTGTGTCATTGACGAAACCCGGCGGTACATCCACGACTTCGAGGCAGTCGCAGAGCGCACCGCGACGACCATCGACCTCTACCGCGGGATGCTGGAACTGCATCCCGACCGCGTCAACCAGGGTGCGCTGTGGGGCTCGGCCAGGTCCGCCAAGGGCTGACCGGCCGCTGCGTCGCACGCCGTCATCGACCGGCGCTCCGCCTCAAGGGTGAACCGGGTGGTTGGAGGCACCGATCGGCGCGGGCGAAATCAGACCCGACATCCAGATGCTTCTGTTGGTGAACTGATCCAGGCTGCGCAGGCCAGGAGACGAACGGGCCACAGTCTCTACGAAAATTCAGGCGAGGTGACACCAACCCGCCGCAGGGTTACTTTCTGTCCGTAATAGGCAAAATGGCTATGGGCATGTTGTCGCGAGGGCCGCCACGGAAAGAGATCCGAAAATGTACTGGAGTGCTACGGTCCGCTACGGTCTGCAGCCCGCCCCGGGCGAGCTGGCGTTCGTACAGGACCTGCTCAACACACAGTCCGCCGGAAAGCCGCGCGAACCCGACCTGCTGCAGACCACCGAAGAAGCCAATGACTGGCTCGACCAGGCATTGAAGAGCTGGAGCAGCGAGACCCACCAGCCCACACCCGCTGTGGAGTTGACGGCCGAGGACGTACGCAGCCTCCGCGACTTCCGCCATGACCTGAACCAGATCCTGCGGGCGCAGGCCGCCGAGACGGCACCGGAGACCGGCCCGACGGCCTCGCTGATGACCTTGCCCATGGCGTTGCGCCTCGACGAGCACGGGACCATCCAGGCCGAGCCGCGCGGCACGGGATGGCGGCAAGTGGCGTCACTCACCCTCATCGAGGCCTATCGGGCACAGTGCACCGACAGTCTGCGCCGCCTGAAAACCTGCCGCAACACCCGCTGTGCGACTGCCTTCTACGACCGCTCCCGCAACAACAGCGGCGTCTGGCATGACGTCCGCGTCTGCGGCAACGCCGCCAATCTGCGCAACTATCGTGCGCGCAAGCGGGCTGCTGCCGACCAGGCCTGACAATCGGCTCTCGGTATACCGTCATTCGCCGGACAGCAGCCGGATCGGTGCGTTCTGCAGCAGGCCCGAGCGCATGAAGTTCGCACGCGCAGGAACGGCTCTCGGTTGACGCGCACCACCGGCGCAGGCACAGGAGCGGCAGCCCCGGTGGGACACCGTCCCGCCGCCGGGCATCCCGGCCCGGAGGCTCCCCCAACGGCCGCCCGCGGACCCGCGCACCCGGATTGCTCGCGCTGAGCGCCGGTATTCGGTCCGCTACGCCAAATTGCGCACTCACAGAGAGATAGGTATC
This sequence comes from Streptomyces broussonetiae, assembly GCF_009796285.1. Lineage (NCBI taxonomy): Bacteria > Bacillati > Actinomycetota > Actinomycetes > Kitasatosporales > Streptomycetaceae > Streptomyces > Streptomyces broussonetiae. Next base: position 687,219 of record NZ_CP047020.1, read on the forward strand.
GTCGCATTGGGTGACGGGATCGGCGTCTGAATCCGTGCCGAATAAGTTCGAGAAAGTACAGGGGGATGCGCTCCCCCGTGCACTCTCACCCCTGGAACCAATGGGATGCTCCAAGGAGATCCGCTATGCCAGACTTCTCCCGGATGTGTTCTCGCCGAAAGTTCATCTACACATCGGCCACTGCTGGAACCATGGCGGCAACGGGGGCTTTCGGTCTGCAGGCCTTGGATTACCCCGGAAAGCCGGAATCGGCGAGCGGGAGGCAGAGCATTCGCCCCTTCCGCGTGGGCATCCCGGAGCGCGACCTTGCTGATCTTCGTCGACGCATCATGGCCACCCGGTGGCCCGATCGGGAAACGGTCAACGATCAGTCCCAAGGTGTCCAACTGGCCACGATGAAAGAACTCGCCCGTTACTGGGGAACAGTCTACAATTGGCGGAATATCGAGGAGAAACTCAACTCGCTACCGCAGTACATGACAGAGATCGACGGACTCGGCATCCACTTCATCCACGTCCGCTCTCGCCATGCGGACGCGCTCCCCATGATTCTGACCCATGGTTGGCCCGGTTCCATCCTGGAGTTCTTGAAGGTCATCGGGCCGCTCAGCAACCCAACGGCTCACGGAGGACGCGCCGAGGACGCCTTTCACCTCGTCATACCGTCGATGCCAGGCTACGGCTTCTCGGAACGGCCGACGAGTACCGGGTGGAACCCCGACCGCATTGCACGCGCCTGGGCCGTGTTGATGGCACGACTGGGGTACAAGAGATATGTCTCCCAGGGCGGCGACTGGGGCGCTGTGATCTCGGACAAGATGGCGATACAGCAACCCGCGGGACTGCTCGGTATCCATGTCAATTTTCCCGCCACCGTCCCGCCGGACATCGCCAGGAAACTCGCCTGCGGTGATCCCGTACCAGCCGGCCTGAGCCCAGACGAGAAAGCCGCGTACAACCAGCTGGCCACTTTCTACAAGACCGGATCCGGTTACTCGGCCATGATGGTCACCCGTCCACAGACCGAGGGATACGGATTGACGGACTCCCCCGTCGGACTGGCCGCCTGGATGTACGACAAGTTCGCCGCCTGGACCTACAGCGGCGGCCATCCCGAGCGTGTACTCACCAAGGACGAGATGCTCGACGACATCACGCTCTACTGGGTCACGAACACCGCGACTTCTTCCTCGCGTCTCTACTGGGAGAACAACGCCAACAACTTCAACGCCGTGTCGGTATCCATACCGGCTGCCATCACCGTATTCCCCGGAGAGATCTACCAGGCGCCACGGAGTTGGGCAACGCGCAGCTACCACGACCTCCGCTACTTCCATCAAGTCCGCAACGGCGGGCACTTCGCAGCCTGGGAAGTGCCGGACATCTTCACAAGCGAACTCCGGGCCGCATTCAGGGATCTGCGCAGCTCACAGGGAGTCACGGGAAAGTGATGCCCGGAGCGGTGCGCGACAGCGACTGCTGTCTGCCCACCGGATGCCGGCCAATTCGGGCCGCGCACATGCCCGACCCGCCTCGGCAGTGGCGGCCGGTCCGTATCACCCCGGGACGGGTTTCCGCTCGGGGTGTGCCGGGTCGAGGGTGAAGAGAGTGCCGTCGGAGGTCGCCAGCACCAGGGCGCCCTTGTTGAACCACACGGTGGGCAGAAGCCCGCTGTCCACCATGCCCATGCCGCCGGCTCCGAGCCGATCGACCAGCTTGTAGCCACCGATGGATCTCGGGTCGTCCTTGTGCAGCGGCACGTGCAAACCCCCTCAGCCGCCCGGCAGTTCGATGCGCCAGCATACGTAGCGGGAAGGCATCGGCGGCCAGGCCCCTGCGTTCGCAGTCTGGAATCCGGCCGCCTTCACAGAAGCGTCACACGCGCTCTGGTCTCGGGTGACGCCCAGCCGGCAGCGGCACAGTGCCACAGCCAGTAGCCGAGGAGGGCGATCGCGGAGCCGAGGGCGGTCTGTGCCAGGCGTGCGGCCGCGGTGGAGTCCGCGGGCAGGCCGAGGATGTCGAGCAGGATGACGATGTAGAGGGTGAGGAAGGCGGTGTAGAGCAGGTAGCCGGCGTCGAACAGGGCATACGCCGTCGCGATGGCGAGCACGGCCGCTGCGCTGAGTCCGACCGGGCCGGGGGCGGCCAGCGCGACCAACGCCGCGGCGCCCGAGCCGACGGCGGTGCCCAGGGCCCGGCCCACGCTGGGCTGGAGCGTGGCGGTGAAGTCCGGCTTGAGCACCAGGAACACCGTCAGCACCGCCCAGCGTCCTTCGAACATTCCCGTGGCCTGAACCAGTGCCTCGGCGGCACCCGCCACGACGGCCAGCGGAAGGCGTGGCGCCCTGTCACCGCCGCTCAGAACGCCTACCTGGGTACTGAACGGGTACCGCCGCCCCGGCGGCGTGTACCTGTCGGTGGACGCTCCCGAGGACATCGAATGCTCCCTGCCGGCGTCCGGTCTGGGGCCGGACGACGTGGACCGCCCCCGTGTCGCCCGACACCGCGACGCTCCCGCAGCCCAGCGCGGACCTCCCCATCCACTATCTGAAAGTCACCGACGTGCAGACCGTTCGCGACATCGGCACCGCCTGGCTGGGCTCCCGCACTCTGCCGCCGGCGCCACAGCGGTTCCTCGACCACGCACTGAGCGCGACGGCCGCCATGAACGAGGCGTCCGCAGCACGAGCCTGAAAGGTCGACGGCGCTGCGACCGCTGCTGTCATGATCCCGTGCTGCGCAGGCGCGCCGGCACGGCCCACCACTGGTCCGGGCGGTCCACGACCAGGGCGTCCGGCCCGGTCTCGACGTACCGGGCGAGGCGCAGCAGGTAGGCCGCGATGCCTGCCGCGCCCTGCATCCACGCCGTGCCGGGGGGTAGCAGCGGTGGGTCCTTGCGGTGCTCCAGAAAGCGCCAACGGGCGCCCGTCTCGTCCCTGATGGCCCGGTCCAGCAACGCGTCGCCCATCCTGTGCGCGGCCTGGAGCAGAATCTGTCTCCTCGCTGGTGCCCGGCAGTCCTGAGCCGCGTCCAGGAGTACGTCTCCGACGCCCGCCGTTCCGCAGCAGCGGCCGTCGTTGTCCCAGAAGCCGGGCCGGATGCGTTCCGGCAGATCCGAGGTCAGGATCGAGGTCAGACAGCGCTGCCGCAGCGCGTCGACCTCGTGACCCGCCACCTCTGTGACCCCCGCGTGGGACAGTGCGGCGAACAGGTGCGAGGTGCCCGCCGGGCCATGGCACCACGTGTACGTCACCGGTTCCACCTCCCGTCTCGACGGCGGAATCGTGTGCGGGACGATGAAACCTGCGTCCGCCAACGACCCCACCGAAAGGACGTGCCGGGCGCCCTCCACCGCAGCCTCGACGAAGTCGCTCCGGTCCAAGGCGGTGCCGGCCACTGCCAGTGCGGCCGCGATCCCGGCGGTTCCGTGGGAGTAGTTCGGCGCCCTCGATGGCCTACCCGGCGTCATGCCCCAGTCGAGGCCCGCCTCCGTACGATCCGCCGCGCGCAGCAGTGCCTCGCCTCCCAGCGTGGCGATCGCCTCGGTGAACTCGCTGTTCGCCCAGACCGCCGTCATCACCACGCCCGCGGTGCCCATCACGACGTCGGTCAGGGGCACGTCGGAAGCCGGTTCGAAATCGAGGGTGGTCTTCCATCCCTCGCTGGTGGCCAGGACGGCGAGCCGCCGCAGGGCGACCGCTTCCTCGCCCGGGGCGAGGAGTCTGAGTGCCATGGCGTCGCCTGCGAGGCCGTCGTACAACGACGGTTCCGTTCTCTGCCCGGCCTGTGCCGACAGTCTGCTCACGATGCCTGTCGCCAGTGCTGCTTCCTTCGCGCTCAGCTTCCGGTACTGGGCGATCTCGGCCAGCACCGGGGCCAGGCCCGCGATCCCCGCGTACAGCGAGTCGCGGTCCTTCGCCGGTGACATGGTTCCCGGACCGTCCTCCGGCACTGTCTCCACCAGCCACGGACCCTCGTCCTCGCGCACCTGACGCAGCACCCAGGCCCAGGCGGCCTCGCCCACGTCCCGATATACGTCGCCCCTCACCAGGTCACGCTACAACCCGCCGACCGGGCCACCTGCATCGATCGACAACTGCCGCAGTGAACGTTTTCCCCTTGAGGTTCGGCAGCTTCTTCTGCAACAGCGGCAACAGCGTTTCGGAGGGTTGCTTCGACACTCAGTCTTCCGCGACACGGATGATGGTCTTTCCCGCGGTACGCCGTTCCGGGGCGAACGCGGCAGGCGCCTCGGCCAGCGGGCGCACGGCACCGACGATGGGCTTCAGCCGCCCGTCCCGCAGCCGCCGGGCAAGATCCGCAAGCCTGTCGCGGTCGGGTTCGACGACAAAGAAGACGGACCGTCCGTTCTCGGGTTGGACGGTGGGCGGCTGAGCGATCGTGACGAGCGTGCCACCGGCGCGGACGAGAGCGGTGGAACGGTCGAGGATCTCACCGCCGATCATGTCGAAGACCACGTCGACCTCGCCGGCGTCCTCCAGCTTGTCGGCCTGCAGGTCCAGGAAGGTGTGCACGCCGAGAGCGAGGGCGGTGTCCCGGTCGGAGGCCCGACCTGTGCCGATGACCCCAGCTCCCACCTCGCGTGCGAGCTGCACCGCGAGCGAACCGACGCCGCCGGCGACACCGTGGATCAGGGCGGTCTGGCCGGTGGTGAGGCGGGCGTGGTCGAACAGCCCCTGCCAGGCGGTGAGCCCGGAGATCGGCAGTGCGGCGGCCGTGATGTGGTCGACGTCCGCCGGAAGAGGCGCTAGGTTGCGGGCCTCCACCGCCGTGTACTCAGCCAGGGAGCCGTTGCGGGTCCAGTCCGTCAGCCCGAACACTCGCTGGCCGACGCTCAAGCCGGTGGTGCCGTACCCCAGTTCGACGACGACTCCCGACACCTCGTGGCCGGGCACGCTCGCAGTGCGGTCGTGGCCCGCACGATCGGTCCACGTTCCCGGCCACTCCAGCTCTCCGGGTGTGAACCCGGCAGCATGCACCCGCACGACGACGTCGTTCTCGGCGGCGTGGGGATAGGGAATATCCCGCAGAGCGAGGCCGCCGATACCAGCCTCGCGGTCTTGCACGGTGATGGCTTGCATGAAAGGTCCTTCCTGCCGCACAGCAGGGCATTTCACCATGAATGGGGAGCGCATCGTCTCCGACAATCATGGGCGATGCTTTTGGACCACATGGTGATTTGACGCCCCTGTCTCGTTGGGCGTTCCGGCTTCAGCCTGCGGGCAGCGGCGATCTCGCCGCCGCCGTCGGTGACGTGGGCGGCCTCCGGATGGAGCCTCCTGACCAGGCCGGCCGGATCCCCGGCTTCGTAGGCAGCGCGGAAGGCGTCGAGCACGCGTTCCCTCTCCGCCCTGGGCGCTTGCGGCGTGTCCTGCTTCGCCTCAGCCACGCGGCGTCGCGTCCGTGAGGCGTGCTGCCGGGCGGACGGTCGGGCGGTCGGGCGGTCGGGCGGTCGGGCGGTCGGGCGGCACGGAGGTGCCCAGCACCTCGGCGATCGGCAAGGCCCGTCGTCGACGCCGTAGGAGCCGCCGTGGACCCACCGGTGCACGTCCGCGGCCCGCGGCCCGGCCTGCACCACCGTCCGTGGAACAAACAGTGACCCCGTCGGGCTCGGGCTCGCACTCGCCCGCACGATGCGGGCGCATGCGAGTGGGCTCAGTTCGTCGTCGGCTCCGTACGTGTCGACCGCCCCTGCGGTGAGCGCAGCAGGCGTAGGCCGGCGAGGCTCTGGAGCGTCATGGCGGCGGCGGCCCCGGCGGTGACCGCGAAGCCGCCGCGCGGCCCGAGCGAGTCGATCGCCCAGCCGGAGACTGCCGCCGCGGCGGCCGAGCCCGCCGCGCCTGCGGAGCCGAGCCAGGAGAACGCCTGGGTCAGGACGGCCTGGTGGACGGTCGACTCGGTGAGCACGGAGAAGAGCACCAGAAGGGGTGGGATCGTGGCACCGGTCACCACCACGGCCAACCCGAGCCCGAACGGTGAGGCTACGGTGAGCAACAGCAGCGTGCCGAGCAGCAGCGCACTCGTCGCCACCAGCAGTTGCGCCTCAGGTGTGGCGCGCCACCGGCGCAGCCCGTACAGCCAACCGGCCAGCAATCCACTGCAATTGGAGACGGCGAAGATCGGGGCGGCGGCGCTCGGCGCGCCGCGCTCCACCACGAAGGCGGTGACCGACACCTGCATGGCACCGAAGAAGACCCCGATGGCGAGGTTGAGGCCCGCCAGTACAACGACTTCCCGGCGCAGCAACGACCGCTCCCCACGGGTGTGCGGGGCGCTGTCGACCGCCGGCGAGGGCACGGGTGCGCTGCCGCGCTGCGCCGCGAGGAGCAGACCGCCGACCACCGACAAGGACACAGCCAGCACCGTTCCGACGACGGGATGTCCGGACGCGGCGAGTGCGCTGATCAACGTCGGGCCCACGAGGTAGCCCACCGCGTTGCTGACGGACTCCAGTGCGAAGGCGGTGGGCAGTTCCGCCGATCGGCCGGTGCGCAGCAGTGCCGCCCAACGTGCCGCGGACATCGCGGCGAGTTGGGGAACGCTGGCCCCGACCAGGACACCGCCCAGAACGAGGAGGGCGTCGGAGGCGTCCGCGGCGATCAGGGACACGAGGACCGCCACCGCGAGGGCGTGGGCGAGCAGGGAGGGCGGCAGGACCCGGGTCTGCCCGAACCGGTCCACGAGCCGGGCCAGTTGTGGCGCCGCGAGCGCTTCGGACACCGCGAACCCGCCACCTACCAGGCCGGCCGCGGCGAAGGTGCCGGTGTGGCTGTGCACGAGCCAGACGATGCCGAGGCTGGTCATCGCGACGCCGACGCGTCCGAGCGATGCCGGGAGGAAGAAGGCTGCAGCACCCGGGGTACGCAGCAGGGAACGGTAGTTCGCCGACGGCACGGCGAGTCCTTTTCGCTGCCCGGCGGGACGGCCCACCTGGGTCGTCGGTGCCCGGATGTACCGACCCTTGGTCGCCGCCTGAAACCGTCCAGTGGTGGCGCGGAGAGGGGGCACGCGCCCCGCACCGACTCCATCACCGGGCAGAAATCTTGATGTGTTGTCGGCGGCCATTGTCATCGCCAGGGGCGGCGATGTCCATGCCCTTGCGGCTGCCGCTCCGCCGTCTGTGCCAAGGGACGAACAGCAGAGGCGACTTCGCCGCGTCGCACAAGTGACCCGCACCGACCGCGCCCCCCTGCCCGGGTTGCCCACGAGGACCTCTCCACCCGGAGACGCCGAGCGGCAGTCGGATCCGACAGGGCGTCGCGGCAGCGAGCCCTCCGTCAGTGGGTGCGGCCGTACGCCGGTGCTTCAGCCATGGGTGACGTTCGCCGTGAGCAGGCGGAGCAGCTGCTTCGCGGTGGCGTCCTGTTCGGGGGTCAGGCCCATGGCCTCGCCGATGGCGAGGGGAACGGTGCGGGCTTTCTCCCGGAGATCCGCCCCGGCTCGGGTGAGGCGTACCGCGACGGAGCGTTCATCCTCGGCGCGGCGCTCGCGGTGAATCAGACCGGCGGCTTCGAGGCGCTTGAGCAGCGGCGAGAGGGTGCTCGATTCCAGCTGGAGGGCGTCGCCCAGGTCCCGCACCGTGACCGGGTCCTGCTCCCACAACACCAGCATCACGAGGTACTGCGGGTAGGTCAGCCCGAGCTTGTCCAGCAGGGGCCGGTAGCGGGTGGTGACCGACCGCGAGGCGGCATACAGGGCGAAGCAGAGCTGGTCCTGAAGCAGCAGTGAACCCTCTTCGATGTCGTCTTGCGCGCTTTGATCCATGAGTGCGGTCCTTACCTCCGGTGATCAACAGAGGCCATTCTACCCATTCCAGACGCCCACGACCATGTATCGCTCGATTAAGTTGTGCACGACCAAATCGAGCGCTACAGTTCTATCCGTGCCCGCCGAACGGCCGGGCGCACCAGCCGTCGAGGCCACCGGCCCCGGCATCAGCTCAAGGAGTCCCCATGTCCGTGCACACCACCGGCCCGGTGCTGGAGCCGGCCGCCGCCGCGTTCGCCGAGGCCACCGCCAACCCGCCGTACCTGTTCGACCTCGGCCCGGTCGAGGGACGCAAGGCCGTCGACGAGGTCCAGTCCGGCGAGATCGACAAGCCCGAGATCCACGAGGAATGGGTGACCGTCCAGGGCGGCCCCACCGGATCGGTGCGGGCCCGCATCGTCCGCCCGACCGACGCCGACGGACCGCTGCCGGTGATCGTCTACCTGCACGGCGCCGGCTGGGTCTTCGGCAACGCCCACACCCACGACCGCCTGGTGCGCGAACTCGCCGTCGGCGCGAACGCCGCGGTCGTCTTCCCCGAGTACGACCTCTCGCCCGAGGCCCGCTACCCCGTCGCGATCGAGCAGAACTACGCCGTCGCCCGGTGGATCATCACCGACGGTGCTTCCAAGGGGCTGGACGCCACCCGCATCGCGGTGGCCGGCGACTCCGTCGGCGGCAACATGTCCGCCGCGCTGACCCTGATGGCCAAGGAACGCGGCGACGTCCCCCTGGTGCAGCAGGTGCTGTTCTACCCGGTCACCGACGCCGCCTTCGACACGCCCTCGTACCACCAGTTCGCCACCGGCTACTTCTTGCGCCGGGACGCCATGCAGTGGTTCTGGGACCAGTACACGACCGACGAGCGGCAGCGCGCCGAGATCACGGCCTCCCCGCTGCGCGCCACCACCGAGCAGCTCACCGGCCTGCCCCCGGCCCTGGTCATCACCGCCGAGGCCGACGTGCTGCGCGACGAGGGCGAGGCCTACGCCAACAAGCTGCGCGAGGCGGGCGTGCCCGTCACGGCCGTCCGGTACCAGGGCGTCATCCACGACTTCGTGATGCTCAACGCCCTGCGCGAGACCCACGCCGCCGAAGCGGCCATCAACCAGGCCATCACCACTCTGCGCACCGCGTTCGGCGTCGCCTGAGCGAGTTCGACCGCATCCGGGAGATGACGACGGCGGGGCTGCGCGTTTCCATGCGGGGCCACTGGTGACGAGGCCCGGCTTCTCCCGGCCCATGCCGGCTGCCGACTGGGGCTGCGGACTGCGGACTGCGGACTGCGGACTGCGGGAACGGCCGGCGTCCCCGGCGTGACCGAGCCCGGAAACGCGCCCCGCCGTCGTGAGAGGCGACCTTCGCAGACCACGACCGCGGGGCGGTCCACGGGCGCGGCCAAGCAAAAGTGGCGGGAGAATCCAAGCGGCGGAAGAGGAGATGCCGTCCTTCGCACATCGGTTCGACCCGCAGACGATCCGCGGCGCCGCCCGTACGGCCGCTGCGGGTCCGCGCGGAGGGCGGATCACTGTTCGCCCACGACGGACCACAGACACGCCGCCGGCCGGGCCTTGAACCATGCGCTCCAAGCCCTCGACCCATCCCGGACAGGGGACCGGATTTCCGCGCGGTTGGCCTTTTAACACGGCCCACCGAGCGTCAGACGCAACGACTCGCCGCCATCAGAAGGTGGATAGACACCACTAGATCCCCCGTACGGACTAATAGTACTTCAATATGCCTGCCTTTTGGGGCATTTGGCACTCTCGCAGCGCAACAAGCGAGGCCCGGCCATGCCCCTTTCGGCCCCCTGTCGCAACCTTCCGATATGACCGATATGGCCGTCATAGGTACGTTTGGTCGCAGTCGGCTGACGAGCCGGCATCTCCGAGATACCCGACAGGAGAAGCGACATGAAGCTCGCCCGTTCCACCATGGTGACCGCCACTGCCGGAGCCGCCGCGGCACTTGCCGTGACCGGCATCACCTACGCCTCGGCTTCCTCAGCCCCCGTGCCCCAGGCAGCCCCGGCCGCAGTCGCCCCAGCACACCACGCAGCTCCGGCCGCCGTCACACCGGCGCCCCAGACGGCCCCGGCCCCCGCTGCCGCCCCCGTCGGCAGCAACTCCGGACAAGGCAAAGGCAACGACGGCCGGGGCGATGAAGGCCGCGGCGGCGAGGGAGGCCGCGGCGGTGACGGAGGCCGAGACGAAGGAGGCCGCGGCGGTGACGGAGGTCGCGGCGGTGAGGGCCGCGGTGACGAGGGTCGCGGCGGCGAAGGTCGCGGCGGCGGTGGCTGGGGTGGTGGAGGCTGGGGTGGCGAAGGCCGCCGGGGAGGCAGGATCCTGATCAACGAGCGGTCCTACTCCACGCACCCCGGCGACTGCATCACCGTCGTCAGCGGCCTCGGCGCCAGGAGCCTGAACGTCCGCAACGAGAGCCACAAGACCGTCGAGGTCTTCCGCGGGGCGGTCTGCGACAACGGCGCGCCCATTGCCACCGTCGGCCCCCACAGCGCCAGCTTCGGCGTGCACGCGTGCCCTCCCGAGGGCGTCCACGTCAAGGACGGCGTAGTGGCCAGCTTCCGCGTGATCCGGCACCACGACGACGACTGACCCGAAACCCGCACCACCCCGGCCCGCCGGAATCGGGCCGGGGACCCCACCCCCCACCACCTGGCACACGCTCCAGTCCCGGACACCGAACACCACAACCCCGGTGCCCGGGCAAAGCCCTGTCCGCCCGCCACCTCACCCATCCGGGAACTCCCGTCCCGACTCGCTGTCGTGCACGTCGGGCCGAGCGGCGGCCGAGGAGTAGTGGAGCAGCCGTACGGTGGTTCCGTCGTCGAAGGCCGCGGTCAGTTCCGCCTCCTGCGGGGCTTCCTGGCGGTAATGGGAGTCGAAGGACACGTACGACCTCGTTGCACCGGCGGGCAGTTCGACCGCCGGGGAGACGAGCGAGGAGTCGAAACGGCCCTTGCTCGACGGCGAGCCGGTGTCGTCCCAGTCATCCGGGTCTGCGACGGCTACGACGCCCAGCGCGCGGTCGAAGTCGGCGCGGTCCTGCCCGCCGGTCTGCCACAGGCGTTTGGTGTGGAAGGTCCAGCCCTGCAGCCGCGGGGTGCCCTGCGGCATGGCGGGGGCGTTGACGACCTTCCAGCCCGCCGGGGCGGTCGCCGTCCAGCCGAGAACACCGCCCGACGGCTGCAGGGACCCGGTGACCGACTCGACGTCCTCGCCGAGCAGATGACCTTCGACGGACGCGGCGGTACGGGACTGATCTCGCCGTCGGCCAGCACGTACCGCTCTGCCGACCGGCCGCGCGCCGTGATCAGCGAGCGGTGCCCGCCTCCGGTGACGTCGCCGGGGACCGCGACGTCGTAGACGGCCGTCGCCGAGGCGCCCGCGGCCAGTGACGTGGGCGGCGCGGTCACGGTGCGCACCTGCCGGCCCGCCGGGACGACGGGAGCCACCTCCATGGCGTCGACCTTCTCGCGCGCGGTCAGTTCGACGCTGATCCTGGCGTGGGTGTCAGCCTCGACCGGCGGCTGCGTGCTTGCCCGTGGCGACCGGGGCACGAGCGGGGGCCGCAAGGGGCCGGGGCGAGGAACGGTGCGCGCAGCGCGACGCTCACCGGCTGGGCATGCGCGGCGCACCGGTCCCGCGGGTGAACTCCCCGCGGGTGAACTCTTCGACGGTTGTGGCGTCCGCGCCCAGGTCGGGGCGGGTCCGGCTCCGGACGCGGCGCGTCAGCACCCCGCCGGAACCGGTCGAAGGCATCACCGCAGGGCCGATGACACCGGCAGGGGGCCCGGGCACGAGCGGCGCGGGCCCTCGGGGTCACACGTGCGGGCGGCTGCCGCCCTCCTGCTGGGGGAACGTCTGGTTCGCTCCGGGCAGCGTCGGCTTGGGCAGGGTCGCCACCTCCTCCTTGGCCTTCTCCAGCTGCTCCGCGGTGTCGTCGGGGAGCTGGGGCGGGGTGGCAGTGGCGTCGCTGAAGCGGAAGGCGGTCGTGAGGTCGCCGAAGGTGGCGCGCCGCCAGTCGCTGATGTTCGGCTCCTTCACGCCGGTGAACCGTTCCAGGAACTGCAGGGCCGAGGTGTGGTCGAAGGCCTCCGAGGCGACCCAACCTCCCACGGTCCAGGGCGAGATGAGGATGGCCGGGACACGGAAGCCACCACCGATCGGCAGGCCCTGGATGTACTCGTTCGCCGTGCCCGCGGGCGGGGTGGGCGGGGCCACGTGGTCGAAGAGGCCGTCGTTCTCGTCGTAGTTGAGGATGAAGGCGGTCTTGCTCCACACCGTGGGGTTGGACGCGATCGCCTCGAGCTTCGAGGCGACGAAGTCGGCGCCGGCCGCGGGGAGGTAGTCGGGGTGTTCCGACTGGTAGCTCGTCGGCATGATCCAGCTCACGGCCGGCAGGCGGTCGTTGCGTGCGTCGTCCTCGAAGGTACCCTCGGGCTGCGGACGTACCCCTCGCTCGTACAGGTCGGAGCCGGGCCGCGCGTTCTTGAAGGCGGCGAACTGCTCCAGCAGGTTGCAGCCGTAGTCGTCGTCCTGCTGGTACACCTTCCAGCTGACACCGGCCGCCTGGAGCCGTTCGGCGTACGTCGTCCAGCGGTACGGCGTGGGGGCGACGTTGCTGGTGATCGGGCCGCCGCGAGTGCCGCCGGGGTCGATGGTGCCGGTCATCCACATCAGGCGGTTGGGCCAGGTGGGGCCGAACACCGAGCAGTAGTAGTTGTCGCAGATGGTGAAGGTCTCGGCGAGCGCGAACTGGAACGGGATGTCGTCGCGCGTGTAGTAGCCCATCACATAGGGGCCGTTGGCGCCGTCGGCCTTGCGGTGTGCGGGCAGCCACTGGTCCATCCTGCCGCCGTTCCAGGCCTGGTGCTGTACGGCCCAGGCATGGCTGGTGGACGGGATGGCCTGGGCGCTCGACGTGTGGGTGTCGAGGTGGAAGGGCAGCAGATAGCCCTTGGGGTTCACGGCGTCGGGTTGGTAGAAGACGGAGCGTCCGGTGCCGAGCTTCAGGGCGTTCGGGTCGTTGAAGCCCCGGACACCCGAGAGGGTGCCGAAGTAGTGGTCGAACGACCGGTTCTCCTGCATCAGCATGACCACGTGCTCGATGTCGCTCAGCGATCCCTGGCTGGACGGCCCCGCGGCGACGGCCTTCTGGACGCTCGGCGGGAGGAGGGAGAGAGCCGCGGTGCCGCCCAGCGCGGCTGCGGAACCCAGCAGTCTACGGCGTGTCAACTCAGCCATGACGGCCCTTTCTCAGGCGAGATAGGCGCTTAGGAGTGACGGCCGGCCCGGCGAAAAGGTGGGCCGTCATCATCCTTCGCCGGGGACAGCAAGGCGCATCAGGGAAGGACCGTGAACTTGTGACCAACGCGCGGGAAGGAGTTGGCCAAGCCATGACATTCAACGCCTGTATGTTGCACCGATGTTGCCCTGCGTTGAGAAAAGGGTGGCTGCTGCAGGGACCCGGCCGCGTCCGGCGCCGGGACCGTCGCTCTGCTCCGACCGAGCGTCCCGGCACCGGATTCCCCGCACGGGGACGGGCTGCCGTCAGCGGTCGCCACGCGGGCGGGTGAGGGTGAAGCGGTCGACGGGGACGAGGTCCCCGTAGGGCCCGCTGACGGAGTAGTAGGTGACGTGGATCGAGGTCGTGCCGCCGGGGCGTCCCGGGTCGACCTCGAACGCGGCGAAGCCGTAGGAGTGCTCGGCGTCGCGCACCGCCGACCAGGGGGCGTCCTCGATGACGTAGACGGGCGGGCGCTTGCCGGTCGCCGGGTCGGCCGGGCCGACCCTGGTGATCACCCGGCACTGGGGGGTGGGGAAGAGCAGCTGGTTGGAGGGGGCCGAGGTGCCGCCCCCGCCGATCACCATGTGCACGGTGCCCTTGGTGGTGTCGACGGTGTGCGTGTCGGTGGCGGCAGGAATCGGCGTACGGGTGTCGTTGGGCTGCTGGCCCCGGATCGGGTGCGAGCGCTCGTAGTGGTGTTCATGGCCGCAGACGACCAGGTCGACGCCGTAGCGGTCGAACAGGGGCACCCACTCCTCACGGATGCCGAGGTCGGCGCCGTTGAACTTGTCGGCGGTCGAGATCACCACCTGGTGCATGCACACGACGACCCAGTCGATGTCGGGGTTCGCGCGGGAGGCGGCGAGTTCGGTCTCCAGCCAGCGCTTCTGGGCGCCGCCGGAGTAGCCGTGAACGTAGGAGTTTCCGGCGTCCTGGAGGGCGACGTCGTCGTTGTTGAGGCTGATCACCCGGACCGATCCTGCGGTGAACGCGTACCACAGGCCCTGCAGTTCGTCGTCCGCTCCGGCATCCGGCACGCTGAAGTAGGTCTGATAGGCGCCGTAGCCGATGGGGCCGTTGCCCAGTTCGTTCTCGTGGTTTCCGGCGGCCGGCATCCAGGGCCGGTGGCGGGCCGAGCGGGAGTTGTTCTCGAACCAGTCGGACCAGGTGCGCAGCCGGTCCGTGGACAGGTTGGCGTAGCAGAGGTCCCCGTTGACCAGGTGGAACAGGGGAGCGATCCGCTCGACACCGGCGGTGGTGTCGCCCGCGGCCGGGGAGCCGAGGTTGTCGTTGACGTAGATCCCGGCGGCGTTCTTCTGGCCGAGGGTCGGTGTGCCCTGGTCGCCGAAGCTGGTGAAGGTAAAGGCCGACCGGCCGCGCGGGGCCGTGCGCACGGTGCCGAACTCGGCCTGCGCGCCTTCGTGTACGGCGGCATAGACGTAGTCGGTGTCGGGCCTGAGGCCGTGCACCCGGGCGTGGTGCACCTGCACCTCGGTGCCCGACTTGGCGTCGCGGTACGTCGTGGTCTGCGCGGCGACGGTACGGCCGAGACCGCTCGCCGGGGTGCCGAGCAGGACACGGGGCCGGGACACGGACGCCGTGGTGTGCCAGGAGACCACGACCTCACGGGAGGCATCGGCCCCGAACTGCAGATGCAGCCCGGCGACCCGCGGTGCACCGAGGGCGCCGGGCTTCTCCCACAGCACCGGGCTCGCCGCGGCGGGCGTGGCACCGGCCAGCCCCGCCGCACCGGCCAGCCCCGCTCCCGAGGCACCCGCCAGCAGAGCGCGCCTGCTGGGGCCTGAACGGACAACAGAGTCAGGAGAGTTCATGACCGTGGATTCTTGCGGGGTGCCGGTGAACGGCACGGTGAGGTCCGGATGAACGGAACGTCAAACACGCTCTGGCCGTGCTTCCGTCACCTCTGACGTGAGGTCACCAGGGGGCCCGGCCACGAGCCGTGTGTCGTCGACAGCCACACCGACGAGTGGTTTGCGGCGGGCACCGTCCGGGGCGGCCGGTGCGCGAGCTAGTAATGAGGCCCGTCGGCCCGCTCGCAGGGCCGTCATTGCCTGCGTCCCCCCTCAACTCCCGCACACCACAGGCCCCAGGAGACACCCATGAGCCGCCTCACCCTTCCCGGTCCCGATTCGCTGCTGCGCAGGGGTATCGGAGAGTGGAGTATCGCACTCGTGGCCTGGCGACTGTTGGTGCTGCAGAACGCACACCCCGCTGTCGGCGCCGGCGTCGCCCGCTTCTCCACCTACCGGGCCCACCCCTGGCGCCGGATCGAGCACACGATGGACAGCGGCGTCCGGCTGTTCTTCTCCGACCGCGAGGGCCTGCGCCGCGAGATCGCCCGTCTGGAGCGCAGCCACCGCCGCATTCGCGGCACGGACGAGCAGGGCAGGCCCTTCGACGCGCAGGATCCCGGGGTGCGCGCATGGGTGCTGGTCACGCTGTACGAGTCGATCACAGCGATGCGTGAGCTGTCCGGCAACCCGTACACCCCCGCCGAGGCCGACCAGCTCTACGGCGAGTTCCGGGCCGTGTGCGCCGAGTTCGGCCTGCCCGACCATGTCCTCCCCGCCACCGCCGCCGACGTGCCCACCTATGTCGACACCGTGGTCCGTGACACGCTGGAATACAACCGGGCTGTGCACCACCTGCTGTTCGAGATGCTGCATCAGTCCCCGGCGCCCGGTCGGCTGGGCCGCCTGGCGCCCGCTTGGCCGTTGCTGCGCACCCTTGCCGCCCACACGCTGCGGGTGCTGACCGTCGCGGACCTTCCGCCCGTCTTCCGCGAGCGATTCGACCTCCCCCGGCCCCGGGGCGCCGGGATGCTGTCATGGGCGCTGCACCACGGCACGCGGCAGGTGCTGACCCGCCTGCCGGACCGGCTGCGGTACCGCATCCCGCCCACCGGTGTCGAACCGTCCGCCTCCCCCGCCACCGACACCTCGCCCGGCCCCGTCACCGGCCCCGTGCCTTCAGGACACGTACCCCGGCCCCGCCGCCCGCACGCGAGCGACACGCGCCGCAGGCGGCTGGAGACGTTCTTCCGACAGGTCCTCGACCAGACCGGCGACGGCTTTGTCGACGAGGCGGACCTGCAGGCCATGGCCCACAACGTCTGCTGGCAGCTCGAACTCACTCCTCAAGGAGAGGACGAGGTCCACGCCGCCTTCGCCACCTGGTGGCAGCACATGTGCAGCACCATGGACACCGACGACGACGGGCGCGTCAGCCGTGCCGAGTTCGTCACCTCGATGCTCGCCGGTGTCGACCACGACCCGGGTTACCTCGACAAGGGCCTGCATGTCGCCGTACGCGGGCTCTTCCACGCCGCCGACACCGACAGCAGCGGATACCTGGGGCCCGACGAATACCGCACCGTCTTCGGCGGTTCCCGTGTGCACCCGGCCGAACTCAATCACGGTTTCCGCCAACTGGACGCCGACGGCGACGGCCGGATCACCGAAGAGGAGTTTCTCGACGCATTCACCGAATACTTCACGGCCCGCAGCGACACCGCCGCAGGCAGCCAACTGCTCGGACGGCCATAGGCGACCCGGGTGCGCCGGTTCAGGGCCTGACGACCGGGAGGACGATGCGGGAGGACCGTACGGCGTCGTGTGCGATCTCCTGCCGAGCCGGACGGCCGTTTGTGCCCCTGTCGAGGGGTTCACCGGTGTTGGGGTTGCGGTCCCAGCGGGGGAAGTTGCTGGAGGTGACGTGGACGCGTAGGCGGTGGCCTGCGCGGAATACGTAGCTGGTGGACCAGAGATCGACGGCGTGTTCGGTGAACTCGCCCGGAGTGGTGTCCGGGCGCACGGTGCCGTCGACGACGTTGCGGGACACCCCGTCCGGGCCGACGTCGCAGAGCCGGACCACCCAGTCCGTCGACGGGGCGTCCGTGACCGCGTGGAGCAAGGCGCGGACGCGCCCGGTGACCTCGAGGTCCTCGGCCAACGGTTCGCTGGTGTACACGAGGACGTCCGGCCGGGCCTCCACCCGTGCCTGGTCCAGCGGACCTGCCCGGAACTCGCCGGACATCAGCAGCGCGCCACGGAAGTTCCCAGTACCCGCGGGTGGCCGGCTGGTCCACGTCGGCGACCAGTGCTCGAGCAGGCCGGTCATCACCGGAACGCTCTTGCCGTGGGGCAGCCGGCTCAGCAACACCCGGCACGGTCCGCCCGTACCGGGCCGGTAGCCATCGGCACGGAGAACGGTGCCGTCACGCATGGTGGCGGGGACATCCTCTTCGACCATCACGACCATGTGCCGGCCTCCTTTGTCGTGTGCCCTGTCTGCCCTCCGGGCACGGACTCTGTCAGCAGCGCGTGCCGTGCGGGCCACACCCGTGCGGCGGGCAAGGACAGGGCAGGAAGTCTGCCCAGGCGTTACCCCCGGGGATCTTCCGCCATGCCCTGCCGGCCGTCATCCTGGAGCGGCCCTCGCTGTCGGTACCGTCGGAACCACCGGAGATGCCATGCGCGTTCAGGACCCCGGCCGGGACGGCCGTGCGGCGGAGCGGTCGACGCGACACTCCGCGCCCACCGCCCCCGACCGCCTGGCAAAGGTCGCGTCGGACGGTGCCGGCCCCGTGCACCTCCCCGGGGCGTTCTCTCCCCAGGGCCTCCTCGCACTGCAGCGCACCGTCGGGAACCAGGCCGTGGCCGCGATGCTCGCCGACCGGCACGCGCGCGACAAGGGGCACGCACCCGCCGGGGACCACGTCCACGGGGAGCCGGTCCAGCGTGCGGCCACCGGGAACCGCGCCCAGGAGGAACCCGTACGGCGTGCTGCCGCGCACACCGTGCTCCGCTCGGCGGGCCGGCCGCTGGAGGCACCGCTGCGCACCGAGATGGAGGCCCGCCTCGGTGCGGACTTCTCCAGCGTACGGCTGCACACGGGCGACGCGGCCCGGCGCTCGGCGCAGGAACTGGGTGCCCGCGCGTACACATCGGGAGAGAACGTCGTCATCGGCGCAGGGGGCACCGACAAGCACACGCTCGCCCACGAGTTGACCCATGTCATCCAGCAGCGTCAGGGTCCCGTCTCCGGCACCGACAACGGCGCCGGAGTGCGTGTGAGTGATCCCTCGGACCACTTCGAGCGGGCGGCCGAGGCGAACGCGAGGCGAGCCATGGCGGCGCCGCTGCCGTCCGCGCACCGGACGGGGGACGACGGACACACCGACCTTGCCGGTTCGCTCTCCCGTTCCGTGCGGCACCCGGGCGAGGCCGGGACGCCCGCCGTACAGCGCGCCGTCGGGTTCGAGTTCGAGGCACAGTGGAACGTGCGCAGGATGGAGGCCAACTCGCAGGAGGTCCGCGAACAGCGCTCCCAGGAACGGCAGCGGCTGATCGACGCCAGGATCCTGGAGATCTTCCTCTCCCCCTACTCTCCGTACCACAGGCGGCTCACCCCGCAGGAGCAGACGCAGGTGGCGCAGGGCGGCGATCAGGCGTTGCGGGCCCAGTGGTTCGACCACGCCGGCTTCCTGACCTCCGCCGGTGCGCAGCGCCTCGAAGGCCTCGACGTGACCGCCGACGAACGTCAGAGCCTGGTGACGACCTTGATGGTCCGAGGTCAGGTGTCCGAGGAACCCCTGGCGGGCGAGAACCTCGGCAAGGGACGTGTCGACGGACTCGTCGTGGCGGGCAACAAGTTCGACCTGACCGCGGACGCCAGCCCCACCGGCGGCTCCAACCTGGAGTGGATCACCGACCCGCTCACCTCGCTCGCGGAGGTCGGGACGGTCATGGACAACGTGACCGCCATGGCCCGCTTCCTCGACGGCCGGCAGAACAGTGAGTACATCCGCTCCGAGGAGGTGACCGCGGGCGGCGGGACCCCCCGGCCCAACCTGCGGATCTACCCGGACGGAAACGCCCTGAGCTTCGCCCCGCAGGCGACTCTCGGAGCGCGCCTGGAGCGTCTGCCGAAGCTGATCGACTACCTCGAGAACCGCAGGCCCCTGAGCGTGCTGGAGCGCGTGCCCGTGCTGGGGGCGGGGCGCGTCAAGGGCCGCAGGCAGGCGTCCGCCGACCTGTCGGCGGGCGGTCTCGGTGACCTCCCCGTGGCGCGGGCCGGCGCCGACGCGGCGATCGCGGCACTCCTCCCCCAGCTCGGATTCCCGCTGTCGGGGGCCGAAACCAAAGCACTCACAGGCCTCGTCATGCACCTTGCCGCGTACCTGATCCAGGGCCAGAACCTCCAGCCGGGTGCCAACGCCAAGTCGATCGCCGGGGCCCTGATGGCCCGTACCGACTTCGCCCACTCCTTCAGCCTGCTGCCGGCGAACCTGACGGGACACTTCCAGGCGAACCCTGACGCGTTCGCCGCGCTCGTCCTGCAGGCGGCGAACATGACCGGCCACGGCGAGGAGCGCGTCTTCGGCAACGAGGTCGAACGAGGTCTGGCCAACGACCGCACCCGGACCACCGTCGAACTGACCCGCAACGCCTGGCTGCGCGCCCTGCCGTCCGGCTCGGACCTGCTCAAGAACTGGGAGCACCTGACCGACGCCGAGCGGAACACGGTGGACGACGAGGACGGCGCGCGAGCCGTCCACAAGTCCCTGGGCGCTCTCGGCGCCCAGCAGAACCTCGTCGGACCGCAGGCCGACCAGGAGGCAGTCGTCGCCGAACTGCGCCGTATGAAGGACAACATACCGACGGCCCGGCTGAAGCCACTGGCCGTCGCCGTCTTCACACTCGTCGAACAGCTCAACGCGCAGCGGACGTTGCGCTACGAGAAGGGCCTGTGACCCTGGGCGGAGGCTCCCGCGGCAGCACGTCGACGAGCGCTGCCGGCGAACCGCCCCATGCGACACATGCGCCCGCCGGCGGGGCCGTCATGCTGCCCGGCCCTTGCTCCCGTGCCCGTGACGCCGGGCCGTTGAGGCATCAGACGACGAAGCGCTGCGCCCCGTCCTGCCCGATCCGCTGGTTCTCCGCCACGTAGGGGCGCAGTTCCCGCTCGTAGCCCTCGAAGGCCTTGGTGTGGTCCGTGCCGGCCTGCGCGAGGTGACGGGCCAGGGTGCTCGCGCCGATGAGCGCCTGCGAGGTGCCCAGGCCGGAGGTGGGGGCGGCGCAGTAACCGGCGTCGCCCAGCAGCACGACCCGGCCTGCGGACCAGCGGTCCAGTCGCACCTGGGCGGCGGAGTGGAAGTAGAAGTCGGGGGCGGTCGCCATGTCCGCCAGCAGCCGGGGCACGAGCCAGCCGGCACCGGCCATGCGCTCATGGATGGCGCGCTCCTGCTCGTCGCGGCTGAGCAGGTCCAGTGCCGGGGAGTCGGTGGTGAAGAAGAGGTTGGCGGACATCCGGGCGGGGTCCGCCGCGCTGTACAGGTAGGCCGTGCGACCGGGAGACTGCCACATGGCCCCCCGGTGGTTCAGGCCGAGGTGGTTCGCCGTGGTGAATCCGGTGCCGGACAGGCCCAGGTGGTGTACCGCCTCGGCGTGCGGGCCGAAGACCAGGCGGCGCACCACCGAGAAGATGCCGTCGGCGCCGACCACGAGGTCGTAGGTGTCACGCTCGGCCCGCTCGAAGCCGACCCTCACGCCGTTGTCGTCCTGTTCGATACGGTTGATCGAGTCGCCGAAGACATAGCGCACCGCGTCCGCCGTGTGTGCGTGAAGGATGCGCGTCAGGTCGCGCTTGGGCACCTCCAGTTCGCCGGAGAAGACCTCGGCGGGCAGTTCACCGATCCGTTCGCCCTGGGCGTCCAGCAGGTCGGTGCCGGTGATCCCGGTCGCGTACGTGCGCACCTCCGCCAGGATGTCCAGTTCTTCCAGCGCATCGAAAACGGCACCCCGGAAGTCGATGGCCCAGCCGCTCTGGCGCAGGGACGGGGCTCGTTCCACAACGGTCACCTGGTGCCCGTCGCGGTGCAGGAGGAGGGCCAGGGCCGGGCCGGCGACACTTGCTCCAGAGATCAGAATCTTCATGCGGCCTCCACTGTCTATATGTGTAGATCCGTCCTGACCCTCAGCTTCGCCCCGACCCGAACCGGTGATCAACAGCGGTTTCAGCCATCGGCATCAGGTCCTGAACCAGCGCGTTCGTACCGTCCCGAACGGCCGGTTCTCGCCGCCGTTCGCCCGCCGCTCCCTCAAGTGCGCGGGAGCAGCGGGCCGGTGTGGCGCATGGCTCATGTGCCCGGGGCCGTGTCGAAGGCCACGAATCTCAGCTCCGAGGCGTAGCGGCGCCCCTCGTCGTCGGTGAGCCACGTCTGTTCCGGCGTGGGCAGCATCTCCGTGAAGGTGACCGTGCCGTCCGGGTCCTTGCGGGCCAGGCGGCGCAGCGCCTTGGCGAGGATCGTGACGTACACGGGGCTGTCGAAGTCGACGTAGAAGGGGCGGGACTCGGTCGGGGAGACGACGAACACATAGCGCGGCAGGCCCAGTTCGGCGCGCCAGCGGCGGGCGCGGACGAAACGGCGGGCCTCGTCCTTCTCGTCGGCGAACTCCGTGTGCGCCGCCGGCAGACGCCAGGTCTCCCGCGCGACCACCAGGCGGTCGACCGTGACACGGGGTGTGTGCCCGGCCAGCGGCAGCAACTGGAAGAGGTCCATCGACAAGGTGGTCAGGACGTGCGCGAACACGTCCAGCACGGGGAAGGCCGAGCCGTCCGGAAGCCTGACGACGAGGCCACGGTCGCGGTCCTCGACGAGGGCGTCGGCGCTGCGGACGGTGCGGGGCCGGGCCGGGTCGGCGGTGAAGTCGGCGAGGGCCACCTGGTGGTCCTCAGGGCGTACGAGGGTGTGGCGGACCCGGGCCGAGAGGCGTGCCCGGTGCTCCTTGGGGATCAGGGGCATCAGACGCGGGCCGGGGTGGTCGCGGTCGGTGAGGCGGAACAGTTCGCCGATGTCGGGGTGCTGGTGGGTGAAAAGGGAGGCGCCCAGGGTGTTGGCGGCCAGGTGGAGTTCGCCGAGGACGAGGGTGAAGTCGCCGCGTGCGATCGACTCGGTGCCGTCGGCCGCGATCAGGATGTCCGGGCTCAGGTAGCGGGCTGCCGTCCAGCCATCACCGGTGTGCGGGAACTGCTCCCGTACCGCCGCCTCGATGTCGGCCGACGCCACGGCCACGCGGCGGGCCTGCGCCGGAACGGCCAGGATCCGCTGCCAGCGCGCGGCGAACTCCCGCTGGAGGTCGCTCGCCGCGGCACGGGCGGCGCCGTGCAGCACCGGAAGGCAGGCGAACCAGAACGACGCCAGGTCCACCGGGCCCTCGGCCGCAAGGCGGTCGTACACCTGGCGCGTCTCCTGCGTGACCGTCGTGGCCAGCCCGGAGGTGAGCCAGCCGGCGCTGTCCATCAGCAGCCGCAGCGGGCGCAGCGCCTGGAGCACCGTGGGGCCGAGGCGGGCGGTGGCGGACCGCCGTGTGTCGGAGTACACCAGGGCCCGGCAGGGTGCCGTCGACGCGGACTTCTCCCGTACGGCAGCCGTGGCGGTGAGGTCGGTGAAGTCACGCTCGAGTGCGGTCATCGCCTCGATCAGGCCGTCCGCGTCACGAGCGGCTGCCACTGCGGCCCGGCCCCGCTCCAGCCGGTCCAGCGCCTCCCGTGCCCGTCGGCGCGGCCCGGCCGCGCCGACGGTCTCGACCCAGGCGCGCAGGGCCCGGTCGGGGTGGGTGTCGGCGGGCACCTCCAGCCGCCACACCACCCAGCGGCGGGCGACGAGGTCACTCAGGACTGCGGGGACGTCGACGTCCGGGAGGTCGAGGGCGATGTGCCGGGCAGCCCGGGCGCCGTCGCAGCGGGCAAGGACGGCCGCCGTCTCTGCGGACACGGTCACCGCCCGCCGGCCGGGCACCCGGACGCGGTTCCCGTCCAGCGCGACGAAGGGAACGCGCCGGGGTGCGATCCACTCGCGCAGCGCGGGATCGGCGTCGAGAGTCTTCGCGAGTGCGTCGATGCCCCAACTCGCCCAGTACACCGAGGACTCGGCGATCAGACCGGTACCGGTGTCGACGGTGGCACCCGGGGTGACCGGGTCCCAGTGTCCCCAGCCGACCGGGCCGAAGAAGCCGATCGTGTCGTTCTTCACGCAGAACCGCTGCCAGTAGTGGGCAACCAGCTCCTCACGCTGGCGGGGCATGCTGCTGCGGCTCTCCACGCTCGGCGTCCAGCGCAGGAACGGGGCGATGCCGGAGGCGAGCACCGGCCGGTTCTGCCAGGCCACCGCCTTCCGGAAGGACGGCATGCGGGCGATGTTCTGCAGGGTGTGCGCGGTGTCCACCGCGGCGTCCCCGAAGAGCCGGGCGAAGTCCTCCCAGCGGATGCCGTCGAGGGGGTCGTCGGCGGCGAACTTGTCGGCCGCCTCCGCCAGTCCGGCGGGCGCGAGGCGCAGCACGCCGTCGGCGGGGAAGCCCGGCCCACGCAGGGCGAACTGTTCCCACAGCCGCCAGCGGCCGAGGGACGGCACGAGGTCTTCGGTCATGGCACGGCTCTCCTTGGCGAGCGCGGTGTACGGTCCTGGCCGGCGGGTGCCGGTCAGACGGTGCCGTAGTCGGCCTCGACGACCTCGGCCAGTTCGAGCGGCGTCGGGTAGGCGAAGACCAGGGAGACCGGGACGTCGGCGCCGAGGAACTCCTGGAGACGGCCCGTGATCTGGAAGGCGGTGAGCGAGTCGCCGCCCGCCTCGTAGAAGTCGGTCTCCGCGGTGAGATCGGGCAGGCCGAGCACGTCCCGGAAGATGCCCACGAGCAGGTCGACCGTGGTGGTGGCGGGGGCGTTCGGGGTCATGACGTGTGCTCCTTCGTGTTCGTGTTCGTGTCGACGTGGCTGTCGGTGTCGCTGTCGCTGTCGGTCTGCGTGTGGGTGAGGGTGCGGTGCAGGGCGTGCAGACGACCGGGGGTGTTGCCGCCCGAGACGATGGCCACGGCCCGTTCGCGGCGACCTGCCCGCAGCGCTCCGGCCAGGGCGACGGCTCCGCTCGGTTCGGCGTCGACGCCGTACCTGCGCAGCAGGGCGGTGGCGGCGAGAATCTCGGCGTCGCCGACCGCGATCAGGTCGTCGACGCGGTCGCGGATGATCGGATAGGGGACGGCTCCGGGACGCTGGCCGCGCAGCCCGTCGGCGACGGTGGAGCAGGGCGGCAGCTGGAGCGGACGGCCGGCGGCCAGGGAGCGGGCGTAGCGCGGGGTGAGGGACGGTTCGACGCCGACCACCCGGACCGGAAGGTCCCGCGCGGCAAGGCAGACGCCCGCGAGGAGTCCACCGCCGCCGGTGGGCACGTAGACGGTCTGGGTGTCGGGCGCGTCGGCGAGCAGCTCGGTGCCGACCGTGCCCTGTCCGGCGACCACCAAGGGGTGATCGGAGGACGGGACGAGGACGGCGTTGCGCTCGGCCGCCAGTCGCCGGGCGCGCTCCTCACGCTCGGCCACCCCGCCACCCACCTGCACGGTCTCGGCGCCCAGTGCCCGCACGGCGGCGGCCTTCGCCGGCGCCGCACCCGCCGCGAGGACGACGGTCAGGCGGATGCCGAGGCACCGGGCCAGCCGGGCGAGGGCGATGGCATGGTTCCCGGAGGAGCCGGTGACGACTTGCTCCGCGCCCAGCGCGAGGACGGCATTGGCGGCACCGCGCATCTTGAACGAGCCGCCCAGCTGGAGGTGTTCGGCCTTCAGCAGCAGGTCCGGACCGGACGCGGCGGGAGCGGGACCGGGCAGCAGGGGCGTACGGACGACGTGGGGTGCGATGCGGACGGCGGCGGTACGCAGATCGGCGGCGCCGAGCCGTACGTCGGGGTTGCCGGGACTCGGCCCCGCACCTGTCGTGGGGCGCACCGCGACGCTGCCGGTCGTCCCGCCGGCGTTGCCCTGCCACAGGTCGACGGTGGTCACGGAGTTCTCCCTGCGGTCAGCGAACGCCGGTCCGCCTTGCCGCCGCGCGTCAGGGGCAGCGCGTCGAGGCGCAGGAACCGGCGCGGCATCAGATGGGGCGGCAGGGACCGGGCGAGGTGGGTGCGCAGTTCGGCGTCCGTGGTGCCGGCCAGTTCGCCGGTGACGTGCGCGAGGAGGTACGTACGCCCCCGTTCGTCGGTGTGCGCGGTCACCACCGCGCCCGTCACGCCCGGGTGGGCCAGCAGAGCGCCCTCGATCTCCGCGGGGTCGACACGGTAGCCACGGATCTTGATCTGACGGTCGGTGCGGCCGGCGTAATGCAGTCCCCCCGTGCCCCACCAGCCGAGGTCGCCGGTGCGGTAGAGGCGGGTACCGGGCGGGCCGAGCGGGTCGGGGACGAAGCAGGCGGCCGTGCGGGCCGGACACCCGCCGTAGCCACGGGCCACTCCCGCTCCCCCGATGTACACCTCGCCCACCGTGCCGTCGGGGACCGGGGCGAGGTCCGCGTCCAGGACGCGTACGACGGTTCCGGCGCGGGGCGTGCCCACGAGGTCGGCGGAGGGGTCCGCGGGAGCGGGCACGCTGTGGCGGGTGGTGGTCATGGTGCACTCGGTCGGGCCGTACTGGTTGAGGAGCCGGCCGGGTACGACCGCTCGTCCGCCGGCCGCGAGGAAGGGCCTGAGGGACTCGCCGCTGGAGGCGACCAGGGTGACACCCGCGAGCGGGTCGGCGAGATCCGGCCGGCCGGCCAGGTGGGACAGGAAGGAGGGGGTGACACTGAGCAGGGCCGTCACCCCGTACTCGCGGACGGTGTCGGCGAACTCCTGCGGCCTGAGCAGCCGGGACCGTGCCACGATCACCAGCCGGGCCCCCGCGAGCAGCGGTACGAACGTGTCGCGGATCGAGGCGTCGTAGCCGAGGGGGGCCGTCTGCAGGGCGACGGTGCCGGTGCCGAGGCCGCAGGCCCGGGCGGTGTCCCGCAGGTAGGTGTCGAGGGCGTGGTGTTCGATCAGGACGGCGCTGGGTTCGCCGGTGCTGCCGGACGTGTGGCTGACGTAGGCGAGGGCGTGCGGGTCGACCGGACCGGGCGGCGGGCCGTCCGTCGGCTCCGGTTCGTCCAGCAGGACCGTGGGCACACCCAGGTCCCGTGCCGGAGGCAGGGCCGAACACGTCAGCAGCAGGGCGGCATCCGCGCTGCGGAGGAAGGAGACCAGTCGGTCGCGGGGCTGGCCGACGTCCAGCGTGAGGAACGCGGCGCCGCAGCGCAGCACCGCGGCCATGGCGGCCACCGCGTCGGTGCCGTGCTCGAGGGCGACGGCGCAGACCGTCTCGGGGCCCGCCCCGTGGCCGCGCAGCAGGCGGACGATCTCCTCGATGCGGGCGGCGAGGCGGGCGTATGTGACGTCGCCGTCGGGTGTGCTGAGCGCGACGCGCTGCGGGTGGCGGGCGGCGTGTGCGGCGATGTCGTCGGCAATGGTGCGCATCACTTCTCCGCCGCGTCGGTGACGGTCCGGTCGACAGCCACGAACCGGAGTTCCGAGGTGTAGCGGCGTCCTTCGTCGTCCGTGAGCCATGCCTGCTCGGGGGTGGGCAGCATCTCGCTGACCTTCAGGCGAGCAGCGGGGTCCTTGCGGGCGAGCCTGCGGGCCGCCTTGGCCAGGATGGTGATGTACACGGGACTGTCGAAGTCGACGTAGAACGGGCGCGGTTCGGTCGGCGAGACCACGAACACGAAACGGGGCAGGTCGTGCCGGCGCTGCCAGTGCCGGGCGCGCACGAAGCGGGCGGCCTCCGCCTTCTCGTCGGCGAAGTCGATCTCGGCGACGGGAAGTTCCCACGTCTCGCGGGCGACGGTCACGCGGTCCACCGTGATCCGCGGAGTGTGCTCGCCCTGCGGGCGGAGGGTGAAGCGGTCCATGACGCGTTGGGTGAGGGTGTTGGCGTAGGCGTCGAGCAGCTCGTAGGCGGTGCCGTCGGGCAGAACGGCCGTCAGCCGGCCGTCCCTGTCCTCCACGGCGACGTCGGCGCTCATCACCGTGCGCGGACGGTGCAGGTCGCCGGTCTGGTCGACCAGGGCCACGTAGTGGTCCTCGGGCCGGTCCAGCGAGGGCCTGCTGCGCGTGGACCACTTCAGGGGCAGTTCCTTGGGCAGCATGGGCAGCAGGCGCGGCCCGGGGAAGTCACGGGTGGTCTCGGCGAGCAGTTCGTCCCGGTCGGGGTGCTGGTGGACGAACAGGGACGCGCCCATCGTGTTCAGCGCGCAGTGCATCTCGCCGAGGACGAGTTCGACGTCTCCGCGGGCGAGGGCGGCCTCGTCCTCGGCGATCACGAGCACGTCGGGGCTGATGTACCGGGCCAGCGACCAGCCGTCGCCCGGTTCGTCGAACTCCTCGCGCACCCGCTCGGCCAGCTCCGCCGTGGTGAGCCGCACCCGGCGCACGCCCGGCGGCAGGCCGAGGATGCGGGCCCATCTGGCGCGCAGCTCGGCCTGGATCTCGTCGATGAGCCGGCCGGCGTCGGGGTGCGGGGAGGGCAGGGTGTGCAGCCACAGAGCGGCCAGGTTCACCGGTTCACCAGTGGTCAGGAGCCGGTCGTACGCCGTGCGCAGGCGGGCGCGGACGGCGTCGGCGAAGCGGTTCGTCATCCAGCGGGCGGCCGTGAGGCACAGGTGCAGCGGTTCCAGGTGGGCGAGCAGTGCGGTGCCGGCCGTGGCGGTGGCGGCGCGCCGGGCGTCGGAGTACACCAACCCGCGGCAGGGCGCGGTGCGTTCGCCCTTGGCTCGCTGGGCCTCGCTGTCGGTGAGGGCGGCGAAGTCGGCCTCCAGGGCGCCGATGGCGGTGGTCAGCGCGGTGGCGTCGGTACCGGCGGCGCGCACGGCGTCCCGGCCGCGTTCGAGTACGGCGAGCCGCTCCAGCGCCCGTGCGCGTACGGCCTCGTCGGGAACGCGTTCGAGGAGGGCGCGCAGCGCGCGGTCGGGGTGGGTGGCGGCGGGCACCTCCAGTCGCCACTGCACCCAGCGGCGGGTGACCAACTGGCCCACGAAGCGCTTCACTTCGGCCTCGTCGAGATCCAGCTCGGCGGCGATGTCCGGCAGGGACCGGGTGCCGTCGCACCGCTCCAGGACGGCCAGCTCCCATGCGCCGATCGGCTGGGGCGGGCGTCCCGGGACCCGTACGGTGCCCTCGGCCCAGTGCACGAAAGACACCCGGCGCGGCGGGATCCAGCGCATCAGCTCGCGGTCCTCCGCGAGGGGCTTCGCCAGGGCATCGATCGCCCAGCCGGAGAAGTACACCTCCTGCGCGGCGAGGAAGCCCTGCCCGGGATTCACGGCGACGGCTCCCGGCGCGGCCGGGTCCCAGCGTCCCCAGCCGACCGGGCCGAAGAAGCCGATCGTGTCGTTCTTCACGCAGAACCGCTGCCAGTAGTGCGCAACCAGCTCCTCACGCTGGCGGGGCATGCTGCTGCGGCTCTCCGCGCCCGGGGTCCAGCGCAGGAACGGGGCGATGCCGGTGCGCAGGACAGCCGGGTTCTGCCAGGCCAGGGCCGCCTGGAAGCGCGGCTGGGCGGCGATCTCCTGGAGGTGGCGCGCGGTGTCCACGGCGGCTGTGGCGAGGTCCCGGGCGAAGGCCTGCCACTCCGGACCGGTCAGCTCGGCGCCGGGACCGAACTTGTCGGCGGCCTCGGCCAGTGCGGGCGGGGCGAGGCGCAGTACGCCGTCGGCGGGGAAGCCGGGGCCGCGCAGCGCGAACTGCTCCCACAGCCGCCAGCCTCCGCCCGGCAGCAGGACAGGTTCGTGCTCGTCCGACATCGCGTGCTCCTTCCGGAATGGGGTGCGCGGGTGTCGCGCGGCTCGGCCGGGCGGCGGGCGCCGCCGGGATGCCGGGCGCCCTCGACCGGACAGCACGGTCCCGCGTCGCGGCCACCCCTCACCAGAGAAGATCCGGCAGCAACGTGCGCCTCGGGTTCGGCGCGTTCGTCCCTGACCGGGGCGGCCGGCGGCGGACATGCTGACCTCGTCGGCCCCTGACCTGCGGGCCGGCCCATCACCTGCGGGAGGTTCACCGTGACGCAACCCAACTCCGCGACCGGCGCGGCCGGCGACGAGGCCCGCCCGGGCACCGACGAGGTGTATCTCGTGGTGCGCAACGACGAGGAGCAGTACTCGATCTGGCGGGCGGACCGGGAACTGCCGGCCGGCTGGCACCCCGAGGGCCGGCGGGGCACGCGCCAGGAGTGCCTGGACCACATCGACGTGGTCTGGACGGACATGCGCCCGCTCAGCCTGCGTCGCCGGCTGGCCGGGGCTGATGTCTGAGTCGCGCCCGGGTCCGCTGCTGGCCCTGCCGGCCCATGCCCCGCCGACGGCACCGCTCCCTGAGCGGCTGTGTCCCGCAGTCCTGGATCTGTCCGGGCTGCGCTCCCCTGCGTACGTACCGCGCCCGCGGGCGCTGCGGGGGCCGTTGGAGCTGTACCTCGCCGAGGTGGGGACGCAGGGGGAGCCGGCGCTGCGGCAGGCCCGTGAGCTGCTGGACGCGGAGGAGCGGGCACGGGCCGGCGCCTTCCGCCGGCCCGGCGACCGCGATGCGTACGCGGTCGCGCACGCGACCTTGCGCAGCCTGCTGAGCCCGCTGCTGGGTGTCCGGGCCGGGGCACTGCCGCTGATGCGCGAACCGTGCGCCGGCTGCGGTGGCCCGCACGGGCGGCCCGCGCTGCGGGGCTCCGCAGTGCACTTCTCCCTGTCGCACAGCGGGGACCTGGTGCTGGTGGCGCTCGCCCCGGCTCCGGTGGGTATCGACGTGGAGGGGCTGGCCACCGCCCAGGCGGTGCTCGGTGCGCAGTCCGCGCTGCACCCGGCGGAGGCGCAGGAGCTGGCGCGGCTGCCCGCGCACGAGCGTTCCGCGTCGTTCACCCGGGCCTGGGTCCGCAAGGAGGCCTACCTGAAGGGACTGGGGACGGGGCTGGTGCGCGATCCCGCGCTGGACTACGTGGGCACCGGTCCGGCACCGGCCGACCCCGCGCCGGCGTGGACGTTGCGGGACGTACTCGTCCCGTCGGGATACGCGGCGGCGGTGGCCCTGCGGTGGCCGTGAGACCCACACGAAAGCGGGCGGGGACCGGCCTGGTGGCCGGTCCCCGCCGTGTCTCCTGCCGCGCCGAACCGGCGCGGCAGCACGCTTCGCCTTCACGTTTTCCCCATGCCCGACGTGCACCGCCGCACGATACGATCACGCGCGTGACGGCTGCGGAACCCACCATCCTCGCGACCTCCGGCGGGCACCGCGTCGGCACACGCACCCGGGTGCTCTTCGACGCGCTGGTCCACCATGCGGTCGACCTCTCGGGGGTGCACGGCAGGCGCCCCCGCATCCTGTACGTCGGTACGGCGACGGGGGACGCCGAACTCGTCACGGCGCGGGTGGCCGAGGCGGCCCGGGTGGCGGGCTTCGACCTCACCCCCCTGTACCTGTTCCCCATGCCGAACGTCGACGACATCGAGGGCACGGTCCTGGACCACGACGTGGTCTGGGTGATGGGCGGCTCGGTGGCCAACCTGCTCGCGGTGTGGCGGGTGCACGGTCTGGACGGTGTCATGCGTCGCGCGTGGCGGGCGGGCGTGGTGCTCGCGGGGGTGAGCGCGGGTTCCATCTGCTGGTTCGACGGCGGCGCCACGGATTCCTTCGGGCCGCAACTTCAGCCGGTGACCGACGGGTTGGGGCTGCTGCCGTACGGCAACGGCGTGCACTACGACTCGGACGCGGGCCGGCGGCCCCTGATCCACCGGCTGGTCGCCGACGGCGTGTTTCCCGCGGCCCACTGCACCGACGACGGGGTGGGGCTCGTCTACCGGAACACCGAGCTGGTCGAGGCCGTGGCCGAACTGCCGGGAAAGAGTGCCTACATGGTGCGCCGGGAAGGCGGGCGTGCCGTGGAGGAGCGCGTCGAACCGCGGTTGCTGCCGGCGCCCCGGTTCTGACACCGGGCACCGGGGGCGACCGCGCGGGGTGACGGAGGGCGGCTGCGGGGCCGTCCATGTGTCCCGTCCCCCGCGTCGACGTCTTCGGTGGTCAGATCAGTCCGTGGCGGACCGCGTGGGCGACCGCGTGAGCCCGGTTGCGGGCCTGGAGGCGGGCCATGATCTCGTAGATGACGTTCTTGACGGTGTGTTCGGAGCAGTGCAGCAGCCGGGCGATGTCCGCGTTGGCGTGGCCCTCCGCCATCAGGCGCAGCACCGAGGTCTGACGGGCCGTCAGTGCCGGTGGCCTCGCGTCGGACTGCGCCGGGTCGCCGGAAAGGGGGCCGGCGGTCAGCAGCTGGGACAGCTCCGGGTAGGGGATGGTCGGATGCGGGTGCCCGGCGCGTCGCACGGCCGCCGTCAGGCTCTCCTGCGTGAGGGCCGCACTCCTGAGCACGACCGCTCCCGCGCGCAGTGCCCGCAGCAGGCCGCCGCGGCCGACGGTGTCGCACACGAGCAGCAGCGGACCGGGTTCCCGTGGGCCGCGCAGCGCCTGTTCGACGTCGTGGGCGACGACCACGGTGACGGTGCCGGGCCCGGCGTGGCCGGGCGTGCAGTTCAGGCCGGCGCGGCGGGCGAGGGCACGCACCCGGTCGGCGCCCTGTGCGGGCAGGACGCGCAGTCGGGCCGGGGCACCGGGCGCGGCGATCAGGGTGGCGGTCACAGCAGACCCGCCCGAAGGGCGTAGGCGACTGCGTGCGCGCGGTTGCGCAGCCGGAACCGCTGGGTGATGTCGTGCACGACGGTCGTCACGGTGCGCGGCGAGTAGGCGAGTTGCTGGGCAATCTCCGCCGTCTCGTGTCCGTCGGCGACCAGCCGCAGCACCGAGCGCTCCCGGTCCGAGAGCATGCCGCCGGCCCAGCCGCCGCTGCCGTGCCGGGTGTCGGCCGGCCGGTCCAGCACCTGTTCCAGCAGGTCCGTCGGCAAGGTGCAGTCGTCCTGGGCGGCAGCCCGCACGGCATGGGCGAGGCGGGGGGCGTCGGCCTCGCGGCGCAGCAACAGGCCCCGGGCACCGGCGGCGAGGGCGTGCAGGGCGTCGCCGGAGGCGAGGGCGCCGGCCACCAGCACGACGGCGGGGCGCTGCCGGTGGGCGCGGGTGGTACGCACCATGTCGAGTTCGGCCGGGCCCAGCCGGTCCACGGTCAGCACGGCGACCCGGGCGTCGCCCGGCTCGCACAGTGTCAGTTCCTGGCACGCCAGCAGGGTGCTGCGGGTGCCTGCTTCCAGCACCGGGTCGAGGGCGACCACACCGACGGGTACGGGTGCTCCCATCTGCTGCTCCTTGGAAGGTCGTCCGCCCCGTCGTGAGGACTGCGGGCGGTCTGGGGGGTACTGCACCAGAGCGTGCGGGCGACGACCGTGCGGGGGCATCGGTAGTCGGTCCCCACCTTTCGCGCTCCGGCCCGCCGGGTGGGCGGGCGGACACCGGTGGCACGCGGCAGGAACGGCCTGCTCGGCGCCCGGTACCGCCGCGCGGCTGCGTACGGGGACGGAGAGGTGGGCGGACATGCGGGCGGCACGCCACCGCAATGGGGGTCACCCCGTGTGCGGGCCGCGCCAGGGAGAGGTTCCGGCGTCCGCACGGGTACGTCCCACGGCCGTCCGGCGCCCACCCGGGCGCGCTGGGCAAGCGTGTCCGACCTGCTGTTTCCGTGTGTGCGGGGAGGTCGTGCGCGGACCGTTCCCCACGGGTGGGGCAGGCCCGCGCAGAATATGGGGGCTGCTTCCCCATGTGGGGGTCGTGGGAGGTCTGCGACCTTCTTTCTCGTGACTGAGACCGCCAGCCTCCCCACTCCACGGAGCGCCGGCCTACCGCTCGCGTGGTGGGCCCCGGCGCTGTCCCTCGCGGAACGGCTCGCCGCCACCGGACGTCCGGTGGCGGATGCCGCTTCCACCGCCGCCGGGTCCGCCCCCTGGGCCGCCGGGGACGCGGAGGGCTTCGCGCTGCGGCTGGCCCACCTCGGAGTGGACGGTGCCACGGCGGCGGCCCTCGCGGCGGAGCCTGCCGAGAGGCTCGCGGCCCGGGCGGCGAAGCCCGGTTGGGCGGAGTACGCCGAAGCTGCCCTGACCGCGGCGCCCGAGATCCTGGAGGAAACGAGCGCGGACGGCACGGGTCCGGATGTCTTCGCCGCCGTCGTACGACCGCTCGTCGCACCGGCGGCGGACTGGCTGGCCGGTCTGATATCGGGCGTCCCGGAGGTCGAACGGCCTGTGTGGCAGGGCGCGTTCGAGCGCCGTCTGACGCACCAGCTGGTCCGGCTGGCCGCGCGGACCCTGGTCCACGAACTCGACGTCGCCCGGCGCGCCGGGCGCCTCGCCGGTTCGGACCCGCGCGAGCGGTTCGTCTCCTTCGTCGCCGCGACGGGCGCCCGGCAGGGCCTGGCGGCGCTGTTCGCCGCCTACCCGGTGCTGGCCCGGATGCTGGGGCAGACGGCACTGGATGCGGCGGCCGCGGCGGGCGAACTGGTGGAGCGCTTCGAGGCGGACAGGGACGAGTTGGCCGTCGCTCTCCTTCGGGACCGCGCCCCGGGTGCGCTGGCCGGGGTCGACCTGGGTCTCGGCGACGCCCACCAGGGCAACCGGTCGGTCGCGGTCCTGCGCTTCGCGGGCGGCGCCCGGCTCGTCTACAAGCCCCGGCCGCTGGAGCAGCACGCTCTGCTCGACGATCTGGTGGGCTGGCTCAACATCAGGGTGCCCGGGCCGGCACTGCGCACCGCGCGCAGCGTGCGCCGGGGTGCGTACGGCTGGCTGGAGTTCGTGGAGCACCGCTGGTGCCGGTCGGTGACCGAGACGGACGCCTTCTACCGGCGTCAGGGCGCGCTGCTGGCCCTGCTGTACGCGGTGGACGGCGCCGACATGCACTACGAGAACGTGATCGCCTGCGGTGACCAGCCGGTGCTGGTGGACGCCGAAACCCTGCTGCACACCGGGCTTCCGCAGGCCATGACGGCCGGCGCCGACCCGGCGGCGGACGCCCTGCACACCTCCGTGCACCGCACCTGTCTGCTGCCCCATCTGCTGATCGGCGAGCACCGCGCGCTCGACATCTCCGCGCTCGGCCGGTCCACCGACGGCACGTTCCCGAGCGAGGGCCTGTGCTGGGAGGACAGCGGCGAGGACACGATGCGGGTGGTACGCGCCCCGGTGGTCAGCCCGGCGGCGCAGAACCAGCCCCTGCCCCGGGCGACGCCGGCGGCGGGCGCCGACCACCGGGCGGCCCTGCTGGACGGCTTCCGGACCGCCTACACGTGCCTCGCCGAGCACCGTCACCAACTCCTTGCCACAGACGGCCCGTTGATGAAGCGTGCCGACAGTCCGGCCCGGCTCATCGTTCGTTCCACGCGTCTGTACGCGACGCTGCTGGAGGAGTCCACCCATCCGTCCCTGCTCCGGGACGCACTCGCCCGGGACAGCGTGTTCGCGGTGCTGTGGACCGAGTCCGAGCACGACGAGGCGCGGCGGCGGCTCATCGAGCACGAGACGGCCGACCTGTGGCGTGGGGATGTACCCCTGTTCGTGCATCGGCCGTCCGGCACGGGGGTCCGGACGGCCGAGGGCACCTGGCTGCCGCAGGTCCTGCCCGTGGCGAGCCTGCCCTCGGTCCGGGCGAAGATCGCCCGCATGGACGAGGTCGACTGCCGCGACCAGGAGTGGATCATCTCGGCCACGCTGGCGGCGCGGGGCGCCGGTTCGCCGCTGGGGCGGCCCAGGTCCGAACTCGCGGTCGGGCCGGTACCGGCGGTCGCGCCCGACGGCTCGCGGCTGCTGGCGGCCGTGTGCGGGATCGCCGACGAGATCGCCGCACGCGCGGTGCGGGGTGGCGGCCGGACCAACTGGCTCGGCCTGGAACGGGTTTCCGGGCCGCACTGGGCGGTGCTGCCGATGGGCGCGGGGCTGGCGCAGGGCTACTGCGGGGTCGCGCTCTTCCTGGCCCAGACGGACGCGCTGGCCGGGGCCGGCCGGTACGCGGCGCTGGCCCGCGAGGCGGTCCGGCCGCTACCCGTCCTGCTCAAGGCGCTGGCCGCCGATCCCGAGCTGAGCGCGGCGGCCGGGCCCGGCGCCTACGACGGGCTCGCCGGCATCGTGTACGCGCTGGTGCGGCTGTCGGCGCTGCTCGGGGACGATCTGACGGAATGCCTGCCGGACGCACTCACGGCGCTCGGTCACGCCGCCGCCGTCTGCCCCGAGCCGGGGCCGGCCGGTGGCACGGCCGGAGCACTGGCCGCGGCCGTGGCGGCCCACGAGGCGACCGGGTCGGCGCAGGCACTGCGGCTGGCGGACATCGTCGCGGACCGACTGCTGGTCAGGGTGGGCGGACCGGCGAGGGGCACGGCCGGTGCCGCGCGGGACCACCGGTGCCCCGGGAGCGCGGACGG
This sequence comes from Streptomyces broussonetiae, assembly GCF_009796285.1. Lineage (NCBI taxonomy): Bacteria > Bacillati > Actinomycetota > Actinomycetes > Kitasatosporales > Streptomycetaceae > Streptomyces > Streptomyces broussonetiae. Next base: position 722,561 of record NZ_CP047020.1, read on the forward strand.
CACCCCGTGGGACCAGGGTCCCGCAGCCGCCGTCGGCCCGATCGGTTTCGCGCAGGGCTCGGCGGGCATCGGCTGGGCACTGCGCCGCTATGCCACCCGGCGCCCGGAGCGCGCCGTCGCGCACGAGGCTGCGGCGGACACCCTGCTGCGCGCCTCGCTCCAGTACCCGAACGGCGTGTGCACGAAAGGCTCCTGGGTCTCCGGGTGCGCCGGAGTGGCCGCCGCCACGGCCCATCTGCCCGCTGCCGCCGCGCTGTCGGCCCGGCTCGCGGATGTCGGCGTAAGCCCGGACCTCAGCCTCGGACACGGCACGCTGGGCACGCTGGAGGCCCTGGCCGTGCTCGCCGAGCGCGGGGACGCGACCGCCGCCGGCGCGCTGAGCCGGCGGACCGGCCAGGTGCTCGCCGTCGTCGAGGCGCAGAGCCACCGCTGCGCCACCCCCGACCACGTCCCCTCCCCCGGGCTGCTGACCGGACTGTCCGGTATCGGCTACGGGCTACTCCGCCTCGCCCATCCCGAGACCGTGCCCTCCGTCCTGCTCCTGGGACAGCCCGGCCACTGACCGATCACGCTCCGTTGCCCGCAAGCCCATCACCTCCTCACCTCCTCAGCGCCACGGAACTTCGTCCACCGTCCGCCCCCGTGCGCACCGGCACGGGACACCCGAAGGGGATCACCGTCATGGACAAGCACCTCACCGAGACCACCGCCGACGTCACCGAGACCACCACCGAGCAGGACGCCGCGGGCGGGATCACCCTCAAGGGCCGCAACCGCGCCTGCGCCCGCGCCCGCGTCCTGGCCGGCATGGTTCTGACCAGCGGCATCGTCATCACGCTCAGCACCCTCGACACCTCGGTCTCCGCGCCGCGGTGACCCGGCCTCAGCCCTGACACCGCGTGATGGCGCGGGCCCGTCCGGCGGGCCCGCGCCGCCGTGTCGGCACCGAACCCCACATCGGTCGTGACGGAACGGGTTCGGGTGTGTGCGACCTGCCACAGGTCCCAATTTTCCTATTACCATCTGCGTTCATGCGTTCCCATGCGCCTTCCCTGGTCGGGCGGGACTCTCAACTTGCCCTGCTCGAACGTTCCTTGGCCGACGCTCGACAGGGACGCGGCGGTGTCGTCTTCCTGGTGGGCGAGGCGGGCGTCGGCAAGTCTCGGCTCGCGGCCGAGGCCGTGGGCGGAGCACTGGGCGCCGGCATGCGGGTCCTGCGGGGCCGCAGCAGCACCACGGGGCCGGCCGTACCGTTCCGGCCGCTCACCGAGGCCCTGATGTCGCTGTTCCGGGGCGGCGAGCCCATGGACGACCTGGCTCTCGGTCCGTACCGGCCGGTGCTCGGGCGGCTGATTCCCGACTGGGACACCGGGGAGCGCGACAGCACTTCCATGGTCATCCTGGGCGAGGCGGTGCTGCGTCTGCTCATCGCCGCCGGGCGCGGACAGGCGCAGTTGCTGCTGCTGGAGGACCTGCACGACGCCGACCCGGAGACACTGGGCGTCCTCGAGTACTTGGTGGACAACCTCGAGTACACCCCCGTACTGCTGCTGGCCACCGTACGGACGGACTTCAGCGACGCCCTGGACCTCGCTCAGTCCGCCCGTCGACGTGGCGCCGCCACGCTGGTCGAACTGCCGCCGCTGACCCGGCCCCAGGCGCACCAGATGATCGCCGCCCAACTCGGCGCCAAGGGCCCGGAGGAGGTGCCGGGGGCGGTTCTGGAGCGGCTGTGGGCGGACAGCTCGGGCAGCCCGTACCTGGTCGAGGAGCTGCTCCAGTCCATGATCGGGGCGGGCACACTGGTGCAGGCACCGGACGGCTGGCGTGCGGTCGGAGATCTCCGCAGTGACGTTTCCTCGACGCTGGCCCGGGGCATCCTGCGCCGAATCGACCGGCTCGGCGCGCAGGGCCTGACCCTCCTGTCGGCGGCTGCCGTGCTCGGACGGCGCTTCCCGCTGACGGTGCTCCAGCGCATGACCGGCGTCGACGACCGGGCCCTGCTCAGCCATCTGCACGCCGCAGTGGCCGCGCGGCTGGTTTTACCGGACGAACCCGCGCCTGACTGGTACTCCTTCCGTCACTCCCTCACCGTCGAGGCTCTGTTCACCCAGATGACCCCGGGCCGGCGCGCGGAGCTGGCGCGGCGGGGTGCGGAGGCCGTAGAGGAGCTGCACCCCGCCCTGGGCGGCGACTGGTGCGCGCTCGCGGCGGGACTGCGCTGCGAGGCCGGGGACCAGGAGGAGGCCGGTCTGCTGTTCGCCGACGCGGGCGGACGTGCTCTGGGCGCCGGCGCGCTCGGCTCCGCCGTGACCCTGCTCACACGTGCCGAGAACCTGCTGGCCGGCGCAGGCGATCCGCAGGCGCGCGCCGCGGTGCTGGAGAACCTGCTGCCGGCCCTGGCCGAGGCCGGTGACTTCGCCCGCGCCCTCGACCTGGCCGAGGACCTGCACGTGCTGGGCGGCTCCGGCCTGAGCCCCGTACGCCTGGCCACCCTGCACACCCGTCTGGCCAAGGTCGCCCACACGGCGGGACGATGGAGCGACGGCAACCGGCAGATCGCCCGCGCCCGCGAGGTGCTGGCCGCCTCACCGGACGAGGCGAGCACCGCGGCCGTCGACGTCACGGCCGCCTACCTGGCCCTCGACACGCCCGGTTCCGACCGCACCCTGCATGCGGAGAAGCTCGCCCGGTCCGCCGCCGACACCGCCGAGCGCCACGGCCTGCCGGTCGTGGCCTGCCAGGCGCAGGAACTCCTCGCGACCGTCGCCCGCGAGCGGGACCCGGAGGAGTCGGAGGCGATGCTCGGCAAGGCCCTCACCACGGCCGAACGTCACCGCCTGCCCCTGCAACGCATGTACGCGGCCACTCGTATGGGCGGCAACGCCTGGCTCGCCGACGGCGACACCTCAGGACTTGCGGCGGCGCGTGAGGAGGCCCTGCGGCTCGGCTCGGTGAACATCGTGCACACCGTGGACGGCATCCTCGTACTCGACGCGGTCCTGCGCGGCCGGTACGACGAGGCCCGTTCGGCCGCCGCCGAGTGCCTGGCCGTCGTACGCCGCCTGCGTCTCGCCCCCGCCGTGCGGTACGTGCTGATGGCGCAGGCCGTGCTGGAGGCGCACCACGCGAACTCCCCGGCGATGGAGACGGCGTTGGCAGCCTTCGCCGAGTGGGACGGCGCCGGTTCGCAGGAGGAGCCGCTGAGCCACGGTCTGGCCCGCGCCTTCTGTGCCCTGCTGGAGGAGGACCGCGCCGGGGCCCGGGCCGTGCTGGGGCACGTGCTGGCGCTGGAGGCGGACAACCCCTCCACCTACCATCTCGGCGGCACCCACGGGCTCCTTCTGCTGCTGGACGTGCTGGCCGGGGCCGCGGACCGGGCCCGGCACGAGGAGATCACCGCCACCGCCGTCGCCCGGATGCGCTGGAACCGGCAGTTCGTACTGCTCTCCGAGGCGGTACTGCTGGGCCGCGAGGGCGCGGGAGCCGAGGCCGCGGCCGCGGTCGAGTCGGCACTGACGGTGGCGGAGCCCTATCCGCTGGCCCAGCACCTGGGACTGCGACTGGTCTCCGACCCGGCGCACCAGGACGGCTGGGGCGATCCGGTGAGCTGGCTGCGGCGGGCGGAGCACTACTTCCACGAACGCGACATCCCGGCCGTGACGGGAGCCTGCCGGGCCGGGCTGCGCCGGCTCGGTGCCCCCGTGCACCAGCACCGCACCGGCACCAGCGGCATCCCCGACCACCTGCGCGCCCAGGGCGTCACCGTCCGTGAGTTCGAGGTGTTCCGGCTGCTCGCTGAACGCCTGGGCAACAAGGACATCGCCGACCGGCTGTTCATCTCGCCCCGTACGGCGGAGAAGCACATCGCGAGTCTGATCACGAAGACGGGGGCGGCCAACCGGGCGGAGCTGTGCGCCCGGTCGGCCGCCCTGCGGGACGCCTGGGTCGTGTCGTCGGATTCCCGCCGTCCGCCCGGAGAGTGGGCTTCGCGGGGCAGACGGTAGTTCGACGACAGGGCCTGGCACCCACCTAGCGCATCCCGCGCACCGCCCGGGAACCGAGCACCGCCACCGCCGTGAGCACGAGCACCACGGCCACCGCGCCGAACAGGGCGAGCGTGTCGATCCGGGCCAGCGCGCCGCACACGATCAGGGAGAGCGGGGCGGCCGCGTAACCGAGGACCATGTCGACCGAGACGACCCGGCTGAGCACGTCCTGCGGGATGTTCCGCTGGATCCAGCTGAGTCCGAACACGCCCTGGAATCCGATGGCGAAGCCCATGGCGAGCACGGTGGCCACGACGGCCGGGGTGCTGTGGACCAGACCGAGCACGGCCATCCCGGCACCCAGCCAGCCGGCGAGCGCCGCCACCAGCAGTCCGACCCGGGGCCGGCCGCCGAGGGCGCCGCCCGCCAGCGTGCCGAGCATGGCGCCGCCCGCGAGGGAGCCGTTCAGTACGCCCAGCGTGGTGGAGCCGCCGCGCAGCACCTGGTCGGCGAGGGTGGCGAAGCCGACGGTGAAAGGCCCGGCGTAACAGAAGTTCACGGCGGTGTCGAGGGCGACGATCGTGCGCAGCCGGGGGTCGCGGAGAGTGAAGGTGACGCCCTCGCGGATCCTCGCGCCGAGGGACGGCTGCGGAGTCGTGTCGGCACTCTGCCGGGGGCCGGCCGGCCTGGGCCGGGTGCGGATGCTCGCCACGCACCACCCGCACAGGGCGAAGCAGACGGCATCCACCAGGAAGGCGACCGGGGCCCGGGTCATGGCGATGACCAGGCCGCCGACGGCCGGGCCGATCACGGCGGCGGTTCGTGCACCGGCGCCCAGCAGGGCGTTGGCCGGGGTGAGGAGGCTCTCGTCCACGACGGAGGGGAGGATGGACACGCGCGCGGGCTGGAAGAAGGCGTCGACGGCGCCGAACGCGGCTGCCGCCGCGCACAGCATCCACACCGTCAGATGACCGGTCAGACCGACCGCTCCGACTCCGGCCATCAGCGCGGCCCGGGTCCAGCTGGAGGCGATCATCAGGGTGCGGGTGGACCAGGAGTCGCTGAGGGTACCGCCGACCAGGGTCAGCAGGGCGCGCGGCACGGCCTGGAAGGCGAGGACGTAACCGAGGGCGAGGGTGGAGCCGGTCAGGCCGAGGGTGATCCAGGAGAAGGCGACGACGCTGAAGCCATCACCGAGCAGGGACAACGACTGTCCCAGCCACAGCAGTCGGAACGGCCGGTGCCGCGCGGGTGCCCACAGCCGCGGACCTGCGCCGGCGAGGGTGGTGGCCATGATGTGCCTTTCGTCGTGCGGACGTGTTCACCAGGTCCGGTCAGTAGTGGACGGGCAGGGCGGTGAGGCTGCGGTTGAGCAGCGAGGGCTGCCAGGTGAGCCGGGCGGGGTCGGCCAGGGCGAGGTCCGGGTGCTCGCGGACCAGGGTGCCCACGGCGGCCACCGCCACGAGCCGGGCCAGGGCGGCACCGATGCAGAAGTGGGCGCCGAAGCCGAAGCCGAGATGGGTGGCGCCGGTGCGGCGGACGTCGAACCGGCCCGGGGCGGCGAAGCGGCCCGGATCACGGTTGGCGGCGGCCGTGACGAGAAAGAGACGGTCACCGGCGCGCAGCCGGTGTCCTTCCAGGTCGAGGTCGCGGGCGGCGGTGCGGATCGACATCTTCGACGGACCGTCCAGGCGCAGGGTCTCCTCCACCGCCCCCTGTGCCAGTTCGGGGTCCTCGCGGACGGCGGCGAGTTGCTCGGGGCGGGTGTGCAGGGCCAGGACGGTGTTGGCGATGAGGTTGCTGGTGGTCTCCCCGCCGGCGAACGCCATCTGGGTGAGCATGCCCACGAACTCCTCCTCGGTGACCGACTCCCCCACCCGGCCCTCGCTCAGGACCTGGCTGATCAGGTCCTCGCCGGGCTCGGCACGGCGTCGGGCCACGAGGCCGGCCAGATAGTCCTCCAGGCTCACCAGTGCCTGCAGGCAGGCCCGGTACTCGCTCTCCTCCTGGGCCGTGCCGAGGACGAGATCGGCGACGCGGGCGTTCCAGTACCAGAACGCGGCGGCGTCGGCGCGCGGGATGCCGAGCCAGCGGGCGAACACGAACGCCGGCAGGGGCTTGGCGACGTCGGCCATGAGGTCGCCGGTGCGGCCCGGAACGGCCCGGCGGGCGAGTACGGCCGAGGTCGCCTTCTCGGTGAAGGCGCGGTAGCGGGCCACCGCCCGGGCGGCGAAGGCCTCCTGGAAGACCTGGCGCAGTCTGCGGTGGTGCGGCGGGTCGTTGAAGACCATCCAGCGGGACAGGATCCCGAAGGCCCGCTCGGCGTCCTCCCGGGCACCCTGCGGTACGGCGTCCATCAGGGGCCCGACCCGGTCCGCGGAGACGGCGGGCTCGCGCAGGCAGTGCATCACCTGGTCGTAGCCGGTGACGAGCCAGGCGTGGTGCATCGGGCTCCAGTGGACCGGCGCGTGCTCGCGCAGGGCGTCGAGGTGGCCGTACGGGTCGGCGATCATCTCGGGCGAGAGCAGGTACCGCTCGGTGAAGGCGGGTGCGGCGGCGGTCATCGGGCGTCCTCCTTCCCGATCCGCTCGATCCGCTCGAGCAGTTCGGCGATGCCGGCGACCCTCGGCTCGGCCATCATCGACATGTGGTCGCCGTCGCTGATGTGCAGGGTGAGCCCACCGCCTGCCACCTCCCGCCAGCGGTCGACATAGGTGTCGTAGTCGACGTCCAGACCGGGCATGGTGCGGCCCCGGGGCAGTCCGGCCGCCTCGCTGCCGACCACGAGGTGTATGTGGCCGGGATACGGCCGGACCTCGTAGGCGGCCAGGGCGGCGAGCAGCGAGTGCCACACCTCGATCGGGGCTCCCTCGACCAGGGACGCCTCGGTGGGGCTCATGCCGGCGCCCAGCAGGACGGCGGTGAGTTCGGCCGCGGCCTGGTCACGCTGTGGGGACGAGGGCATCCGGCGCAGTGCGTCCCGCAGGCGCAGCGCCGCTCGCAGGTCCTGGGTGACGCCGTTCAGCCGGGCGCGGGCCGCACTGTTGGGCAGGTACGGCTCGACCAGGACCAGGGGTACCACCGGCCGGCCGGCCCGGTCGAGCTGGGTGGCCATCTCCAGGGCGATGTTGGCGCCCATGGACCAGCCGAGCAGGGCGTGCGGGCCCGCACCGTCCCGGTCGGCCAGTTCGGACACGTAGTTGGCGGCGATGCCGGTCACGGTGCTCGGGTCGACCCCGCCGAGCAGCCCGCGTGCCTGGAAGGCGTGGACGGGCCTGCCGGGCGGCAGGGCGCGGGCGAGCGGCACGAACCAGGCGGCGCTGCCACCGGTGGGATGCACGCACCACAGGGGCTCGCCCACGCCCTCGCGCAGCCGTACCTCGGAGGTGACGGCGGCCGGCAGCCCCGCCCCGGCCGCCCGGGTGGCGTGTGCGGCGAGCTGGGCGATCGTCGGGTGTTCGATCAGATCGCCGACCGAGACCGTCAGCCCGCGGCCGACGGCCATCAGGGAGACACGGACGGTGGACAGCGAACTGCCGCCGATGCGGAAGAAGTCGTCGTGGACACCGATGCGGGACAGTCCGAGAACCTCGCGCCAGATCTCGGCGAGGATCTTCTCGGCCGCAGTGGACGGGGCGACGTACACGCTGTCGCTCTGGGCGACGTCCGCCGCCGGGAGCGGCAGCGCCCGCTTGTCGATCTTGCCGCTGCGGTTGACGGGCATCTCGTCGAGGACGACGAACCGGGCCGGAACCATGTAGCCGGGCAGGCTGGTGCGCAGGGACCGGCGCAGGTCCTCGGGGCTCGGCCGCTCGGGGCCGTGGACCACGAGGTAGGCGACGAGGGCGGGCTCGCCGGGTAGGTCGCCACGGTGCAGGACCACGGCCTGGCGGACCGCGGGCAGTTGCCCGAGCGCGTGCTCTATCTCGCCGAGTTCGATGCGGAATCCGCGCAGTTTGACCTGTGAGTCGCGGCGGCCGAGCCACTCCACCGAGCCGTCGGGCCGGTGCGTGCCGAGGTCGCCCGTGCGGCACAGCCGCTCGCCGGGAGCGCCATGGGGGTCGGGTACGTAGGTGGCGGCGGTCAGGGCCGGGCGGCCCAGGTAGCCGCGGCCGACGGCCTGCCCGCCCAGGTAGATCTCGCCGGGTACGCCGACCGGGACCGGTTCGAGGTCGTCGTCGAGGACGTGGATGCGGGTGTTGCGGATCGGGGCGCCGATGGGCGGGCGGCCCTGGCCGGGGGTCAGTTCGGCGGCGACGGACCACACGGAGGTCTCGGTCAGGCCGTAGACATTGTGGAACCGCCGGCCGCGGGCCCAGACGTCGGCCAGTTCGGCCGGGCAGGCCTCTCCGGCGACCTGGAGCACCCGCAGCCGGGGGAAGTCGTCCTCGCCGAGCACGGCGAGCGCGCTGGGCGGCAGCATGGCGCCGGTGACGTGCGCCTCGCGCAGCGTGCGGGCCAGGTCGGGGCCGGGGCGCAGGTCCTCCCGATCCGCGGTGATCAGGCGTCCGCCGTTGGCGAGGGACCAGGTGAGTTCCAGGATCGAGGCGTCGAACCCGAAGGAGGCGAACTGCAGCACCCGGTCCTCGGGGGTGGGGCGCACCAGGTCGCGCTGGCCTTCCAGCATGTTGGACAGGCCCCGGTGCGGGATGGCGACGCCCTTGGGGATTCCGGTGGAGCCCGAGGTGTAGATGACGTAGGCGAGGGTGTCGGCGTCCGGCTCCGGGCCCGGGACGGGCCCGACGGGCTCCGTGGGGGTGTCCAGGTGGAGCACCGGCCCGTCGAACGGCACGGTTGCGTCGAGCGCCCGCTGGGTCAGCAGGACGCGCATCCCGCTGTCCTGGGCCATGAACGCCAGCCGCTCGGTGGGGTGTTGCGGGTCGAGAGGAAGGAAGGCACCGCCCGAGCGGAGCACGCCCACGGCGGCGCGCACCAGGTCCGCCCCGCGCTGCGCGCAGATGCCCACCACGGTCTCCGGGCCGACCCCGAGCCGGCGCAGCCGTCGCGCCAACTGCTCTGCCTGTTCGTCGAGTTCGGCGTACGTGAGCTGCTGTCCTCGGTGCTCGACGGCGACGGCGTGCGGGGTCCGGGCGGCGTGGACGGCGATGTGCTCGTGGAACATCAGCGGCGAGGAGGGGGTCTCGGGTCCACGTGCCCATGCGTCGAGGGCGGTGGCGCGGGCCTGCCCGGTGAGTGCGGGCCGGGTGACCCGTGCGTGCGGGTCGGCGACCATGGCCTCCAGCTGCGCGAGGAACACGTCGGCCAGCTGCTCGGCCGTGGCGGGCGCCACGAACTGGGGGTCGGCGTCCAGGGTGAAGGCGTTGACGCTCGCGTTGACGAGCAGCGGGAACATGGTCCGGGCGATCTCCAGGGAGTCGTCCCAGGAGTCGTGCGAAAGCCGGTGGAAGTTGACGTAGTTGAAGACGACGTCGGTCAGGTTCGGTTCGGTGGGCCGCAGTTGGGCGATGCGTACCAGTGGCACCCTGCGGTGCGGGAGCATCTCCTGCTCGGCCGCGAAGACGTCACGCAGATGGGCGAGCCGGCTGCCGCGCGGGCGGGCCACGCCGAACGGCACGGTGTTCAGGAACAGTCCGCGCATCCTGTCCGCGCCCGGTACCTCGGGCCGTCCGTTGGTGACGAGGCCGATGCTGTGGCCGAGGGCGCTGTCGTCGCGCTCGGCGAACAGGCTCATGGTGTGGTGGAAGGCCGTGAGCAGCACCGTACGGCGGGGCACGCCGGCCTCCTTGGCCAGCCTGCCGATGCCCTGGGCGAGGTGGGCGTAGGAGCGCCGTACCTCGTGCACCGGGGGTTGCCCGGTCTCCGGTCCGGCCTGGCGTCGGCCCAGGCGCACGGGCCGCAGGTCGGCGAGCCGGTCCCGCCAGTACCGCAGTGACTCCTCGCTGTCGAGTGCGGCTCGCTCCAGGGCGACGTACTCGGCGAAGGCCGGGGCGTTCGGCGGCTGCGGGTCGGTCTGGTGGCCGACGGCCTCGCGGTGCAGGGCGAGCAGATCGGCGACGAGGGAGGTCAGGCTCCAGCCGTCCAGGACGACATGGCAGTCGGTGAGGACGAGCCGCAGGTCGTGGTCGGTGATGTGGTGCAGGTGGATACGGATCAGGGGTGCGGCTGCGAGGTCGAAGCGGCGCTCGAACTCCTCGTCCACGAACCGGCGCAGCCGGGCCCGCTGCTCCTCGCGGGGCAGTCCGCGCAGGTCGGTGTAGCCGACGGGCAGGCGGGCGGCGCGGTGGACGAGTTGGAGGGGTTCGCGGTAGGAGACGAGGTCGACGGAGGTGCGCAGGATGGGGTGCCCGGCGACCACCGCGTCCACGGCCGCCTGGAAGGCGCCGAGGTCGAAGCCCTCGGGCACGGTGACCTTGAGGTCGGTGACGTTGTGGTAGGCGCCGCGCCGGGGGTCGGCGAGCATCTCGTGCAGCATGCCGGCCTGGAGCATGGTGAGGGGGTAGGCGTCGGCGAGGCCGTCGGGCAGGCGTCCGGCGTCGGCGGGGTCGAGCTGGGAGAAGGGGGCGACGGGGGCAGGGGCGTCGGCCGCGTCGGTGACAAGCGTGGCCAGGTCGGCGAGCGTACGGGCCCGGAAGACGTCGGCGACGCTGAAGGCGAGCCCGGCCAGGCGGCCAAGGCCGACCAGGCGCAGCGCGAGGATGGAGTCGCCGCCCAGTTCGAAGAAGTTGTCGGTGCGGCTGACGTGTTCGGCACCGAGCACCTGGCTCCACACCCCGGCCAGGGTCTGCTCCACCGGCCCCTCGGGCGGCACGTGCGCACGCTGTCCGGTGCAGGCGGGTACGACGGCGGTGAGCGCGGCCCGGTCCACCTTGCCGTTGGCGGTCAGCGGCAGCCGTTCGTGACGGACGAACAGAGCCGGGACCATGTAGTCGGGCAGGGCCAGCCGCAGTCCCTGGCGCAGGGCGGGCGGGTCGAGGGGCCGGGCCTCCGGGGTGACGACGTGTGCGACCAGGCGCGCGCTGTCGCCGTCGCGGCGGGCCACCACGGCGACGTCGGCGACGCCCGGCAGGGCGCGCAGGGCGGTCTCTATCTCGCCTGGCTCGATGCGGTAGCCACGGATCTTCACCTGGTGGTCGGCGCGGCCGACATATCCCAGCCGGCCGTCGGGCAGGACCCGGACCAGGTCGCCGGTCCGGTACATGCGGGCGCCGGGTGCGCCGAAGGGGTCCTCGAGGAAGCGTTCCGCGGTCAGTTCGGGCCGGTTGCGGTAGCCGCGGGCCACACCGCCGCCCGAGACGTACAGTTCGCCGACGCTGCCGGTCGGCACGAGCCGGCCCCAGGAGTCGAGGACGTAGCCGTGCTGTCCGGCGAGCGGACGGCCGATGGGTGAGCGGACGGTTCCGGTGACGTCCTCCTCGGTGATGGTTCGGATGGTCACGTGGACCGTGGTCTCGGTGATGCCGTACATGTTCACCAGGGCGGGCCGGTGCCCCGGCATGGTGAACCAGTCCCGGTAGTCGCGGACGTCGAAGGCGTCGCCGCCGAAGACGACCGTGCGCAGGGCGAGGTCCGAGAAGCGGGCGCCGGTGTCCTTCAGGTGTGCGCGCAGTCCCTTGAAGGCGGCCGGGGTCTGGTTGAGGACGGTGACGCGCTCCTCCCGCAGCACCCGGTGCACGGCCGCCGGGTCGCGCACCTCGTCGCCGGTGAGGACGACGACACGTCCGCCGCTGGTGAGGGGGGCCCACAGCTCCCACACGGAGAAGTCGAAGGCGGGCGAGTGCATCAGTGTCCACACGTCGCCGGGGCCGAAGTCGAAGTGCCGGTCGGCGGCGGCGAGCAGCCAGGCGAGGTTGCCGTGGGTGATCTCGACGCCCTTGGGGCGGCCGGTGGAGCCCGAGGTGTAGATGACGTAGGCGAGGTCGTCCGGGGCCGGGAGGACGTCGTCGGTCTCACCCGGGTCCTGCGGGTGGTCCTCGTCGACCGTGAGGAGCCGGACGGGCAGTCCCTCGACGGCGGCACGGGTGGCGGTGTCGGTGACGATCCATTCGATCCCGGAGTCGGTGACGGTGAACTCACGGCGTGCCCTCGGGTGGGAGGGGTCCAGCGGCAGGTAGGCGGCCCCCGCGCGCCAGACGGCTAGCAGGGCGACGGCCAGGTCGGGGGTGCGCTCGAGGCAGACGCCGACGAGCGAGCCGCGGGTGACCCCGGCGGTGCGCAGCCGACGGGCCAGCCGGCTCGCCGCCGCGTCGAGCCCGGCGTATGTCAGGGAGCGCCCGGATCCGCTCACCGCGAGCGCGTGCGGGGTGCGGCCGACGTGCTCGGCGAGCCGGCCGGGCGCGGGGCGCGGGGCGGGACCGCGGTCGTCGCCGGTGTGCGCGGGCCCGTCGGGGCCGAGCAGGTGGGCGCGTTCGGCCGGGCTGAGCGGGTCGACGGCGCTGAGCGGGGTGTCGGGGCCGGCGCAGAAGGACTCCAGCAGGGCGACGGTGTGCCGGGCGAGGGCGGCGACGGACGTCTCCTCGAACAGGTCGGGCCGGTAGACGAACACCAGGTCGGTGTGCCCGTTGCCGTCGCGCAGGTCGAGGGTGAGGTCGAACTTGGCGGTGGTGAGGTCGATCCGGTACGGCGTCCCGCTCGCCTCGCCCAGGGCTAGGTCGGCGGACGTGACGTCGGTGTGCGTGTAGAGGACCTGGACGAGCGGGTTGCGCGCGAGGTCGCGCTCCGGGCTGAGTGCGTCGACGATCTGCTCGAACGGCAGCGACTGGTAGGAGAACGCCTCCAGTACGCGCTCTTTGGTGCGCGCGAGCAGAGCGGCCGGGGTCGGATCGTCCGAGAGATCGCCACGCAGCACGAGGGTGTTGACGAAGAACCCGACGAGGCGCTCGGTCTCGGCCTGCTCGCGGTTGGCGACGACGGTGCCGACGGCGATGTCGTGCTGCCCGCTGTGGAAGGCCAGGGCCGCCTGGAACGCGGCCAGCACGGTCATGTACGGGGTCGTGCCGGTGCGTCGGCCGAGGGCGGTGAGCGCCTTGGTCAGGTCGGACGGCAGGGTGAGGGTGTGGGCGGCGCCGCGGCTGCCGGGAGTGTCCGGGCGGGGGTGGTCGGTGGGCAGCTCCAGTGGGGTGAGACCGGCGAGCCGGGAGCGCCAGTGGTCGAGGGCGGCGGACTGGTCGCGGCCCCGCTGCCAGATCGCGTAGTCGGTGTAGTCCAGGGGCAGTTCGGGCAGGCGGGCGGTGTGCCCGAGCGTCCTGGCCCGGTACAGCTCGGTCAGGTCACGGACGATCAGGCCGAGCGACCAGCCGTCGGAGACGATGTGGTGCATGCCGAGCACCAGCACGTGGTCGTCGGTGGCGGCTCGCACGAGGGTGGCCCGGAAGGCGGGTTCGCGGGCGAGGTCGAAGGGGCGCAGCGCGGCGGCGTGCACGGCGGCAGCCAGGCGCCGCTCGCGGTCGTCGTCGCACGGACCGCCGACGTCCAGCACGTCGAGGGTCGCGCCGTCCGGGGGCAGGACCACCTGGTGGGGGACGCCCTCGTGCGCGGGGAAGACCACCCGCAGTTGCTCGTGCCGGGCGACGAGGTCGGCGACGGCGGCGCGCAGTGCGGGTATGTCGAGCGGGCCGGTGAAGCGCCAGGCGGCGGGCAGCAGATAGGTGGGCGCGCCGGGGTCGAGCCGGTCCAGGAAGTACAGCCGCTGCTGGGCGGCGGACAGCGGGACCCGGTCCGGGCGGGGCGAGAGGCGGGCCGGGCGGTCGTCCCGTGCGGTGCCCCGGCCGCGCAGCCGCTGCTCCAAGAGCTGCCGGGCGGCCGGGGACAGGCCTCCGGCCGGGGTGAGCGGGCCGGGACGCACGTCGGATGTGGTCATGAGGGCACTCCGGTTTCAACTCCGTTGGACAAAGCCTGTGTCGGGGCGGTGAGGCCCTCAGAGGTCCGCGGTCAGGGACAGGTCGATCTCGTCGTCGCTCATCTGCGAGATGAGTTCCAGCAGCCGGCGTTCCACCTCGGCGGCCAGCCGTTCCACGGTGGGGTGCTCGAAGAGGTCCCGGACCTCCAGCGGGCAGTCGAACGCGGTCCGCAGACGGGAGGCGACCGCGACCGCACGCAGGGAGTGGCCGCCCAGGACGAAGAAGTCGTCATGGATGCCGACCCGGGGCAGGTCCAGCACCTCGCACCACACCTGCGCGACGACGGTCTCCGCCGGGGTGCGCGGCGCCACGAAGGCCTGTGGTGCGTGCGTGGCGGGCTCGGGCAGGGCGGCGGTGTCCAGCTTGCCCTGCACGGTCAGCGGGAGGGCGTCCAGCAGCACGAAAGCCGACGGCACCAGATAGTGCGGCAGGTGAGCCCGGCAGTGCGCCTCCAGGGACTCCTCCGTCGCCCCGCCGCCCGCGGTGTATCCCACCAGTGCGGGCTCGCCGTGGAGGGTGCGCACGACGACGGCCGCACCCGTCACTCCGGGGTGCCCGCGCAGGACCGCCTCGGCCTCCGCGGGTTCGACGCGGAACCCGCGGATCTTCACCTGGTCGTCGTCGCGGCCCAGGAACTCCAGCTCGCCGGAGGGCACTCGGCGTACGACGTCGCCGGTGCGGTACAGCCGGCCGCCCGGACGGCCGAAGGGGTCGGGCACGAACCGGACGGCGGTCAGGGCCGGCCGCCCCAGGTATCCACGCGCCAACTCCGGCCCACCGACGAGCAGTTCACCGGGCACGCCGTCCGGGACCGGTTCCCCCAGGCCGTCGACCACGTAGGTACGGCGGCTGCCCAGGGCGCGGCCGATGGGCACCCGGCCCGGCGGGACGGTGCCGAGGGTGTGCGCGGTGGCGGAGATCACCGCCTCGGTGGGGCCGTAGGTGTTGATCACGGGGACGCCGGGCAGATGGGCGAACCAGCGCTCCAGAGAATCGGCGGGCAGCGCCTCCCCGCCCGTCACCAGCAGCCGCAGGCAGCTCAGTTGGGGCGCCAGGGTGTCCAGGCGGGCCACCAGCTCCGCCCAGTAGGACGGGGTGAGTTCCATGACGGTCACCCGCTCCCGCGCGACACGGTCGGCGAGCTGCTCCGGTGTCCAGATCTCGTCCGGGCGCACGATCACGGTCGCCCCTGTGCTCAGGGCAGGCAGGATCTGTTCCAAAGAGGCGTCGAACGAGGTCGAGGCGAAGGTGAGCACGCGGTCGTCGGCACTCAGGGCGAATCTCTCCCGGGCGGCGGCCACATGGGCGTCCAGGGCATGGTGTTCGACGCCCACGGCCTTGGGGCGGCCGGTGGAGCCCGAGGTGAAGATGACGTACGCGAGGTCGCGGGGATCGGGTGTGTGCCGGGGGCCGCCCGGGGCGGGCCGGACGCCGTCGACGCCGACCGTGGCGGCCCCGAGCGCGGCCACCGTGTCCCGGGTGTGCGCGTCGCACACCACGTGCCGCACTCCGGCCTCCTGGAGCATGAACCGCAGGCGTTCCTCGGGCAGTCGGGGATCGAGCGGTACGTACACGCCGCCCGCCCGCCACACGGCGAGCATCGCCGCCACCGACCACACGCCCCGGCCCGTGCACACGCCGACGGCGTCGCCCGCAGCCGCTCCGGCGTCGGCCAGCGCGGTGGCCAGCCCGCCGGTCAGGGCGTCGAGCCGCGCGTGGTCGAGTGCCGTGCCCTCGCAGACGACGGCAGGCGCAGCCGCCCGGCCCGCGACCTGGAACCGCGCCGCGGGTGGGGCGTCGCCGCCCGCCGAGGCCACCAGGTGGTCCCGCTCACCGGCCGTGAGCAGGGACGCCTCGTCGACGCGGACGCCGGGGCCGGTGAGCAGGGCCTCCAGCAGCCGGCCGACGTGCTGGGCGAACCGGGTGGCGGTGGCGGGGTCGAACAGGTCGGCGGCGTACTCGACGTTGAGGGCGAACCGGTCCCGCTGAACCACGAAGGTCGCGGTCAGGTCGAACTTGGCCGAACCCCAGGGCAGTGCGAAGCCGGTGGCGTCCAGGCCCGGCAGGCCGGAGCGGCCCGTCGTGGCGTCCTGGACGTCGACCATGACCTGGAACAAGGGGTTGCGGGACAGGTCACGTTCCGGGCGCAGCCGCTCCACCACCCGCTCGAACGGCACCTCCTGGTGGTCGAACGCGCCCAGTACGACGTCGCGCACCCGGTCCACGAGACCGCCGAAGGTCGGACGCCCGGACAGGTCCGTGCGCAGGACGACGGTGTTGACGAAGAAACCCACCAGCGGTTCCAGCTCGAGCCGTCCGCGCCCCGCGACGGGGGTGCCCACGGACACGTCCGTCCGGCCGCTCCAGCGGGCCAGCGCCGCCTGGGCGACGGCCAGCAGGACCATGAAGCGGGTGGCGCCGCGCTCACGGGCGCAGGCGTCCACGCGCTCGACGAGACGGGCGGGCAGGTCGACCTCGACGGCTCCGCCCCGGCCGGTGAACGCGGCCGGCCGGGGCCGGTCCGTGGGCAGCTCCAGCACCGGAGCGCCCGTCAATGTGTGCTCCCAATAGGCGAGTTGGGGCTCCAGGGCGCCGCTGTCGGCGCGGTCGCGCTGCCATACGGCGAAGTCCGCGTACTGCACGGGCAGCGGCGGCAGTGCGGCGCTGCGGCCCGCCCGCCGGGCCGCGTAGTGCCGGCCGAGTTCGTCCAGCAGAACGCCCTTGGACCAGCCGTCGGTGACGGCGTGGTGCAGGGCGAGGAGGACGACGTGGTCGTCGCCGGACAGCTCCCACACACCGGCCCGCAGCAGAGGTGGCCGGGCCAGGTCGAAGCGGCGGGTGGCCAGGTCCCCGGCCTGCCGGCGCACTGCGTCCAGCCGGGCCTGCTCGTCCGGGGCCTCGGGTGCCCGCTCCCAGTGCAGCGGGACGCGCACGGGGTCGCAGACCTGCTGGACGGGGCGGCCGTCGGACTCGATCAGCGCCGTGCGCAGGACCTCGTGCCGTGCGACCAGGTCGTCCAGGGCCTGCTGCCAGGCGGTACGGTCCAGGCCGCCGCGCACCCGCCAGCAATACCACAGGAGGTAGGAGTCGCCGCGCTCGGAGGTGCGGTCGAGGAACCACAGGCGTTCCTGGGCGAAGGACAGCGGCAGCGGCCGGTCGCGGTCGACCGGGACCACCTCGGTGGCACCGGAGGCGTGCGCGGCGCTCACGCGCGGGGCGAACCCCCGGACCGTGGGGTTCTCGAAGACGGTGCGCAGTTCGATCTCACGGCCCAGGCGCTGGGCGACGCGCGAGACGGCCATGGTCGCGAGCAGGGAGTGCCCTCCGAGGTCGAAGAAGCTGTCGTCGATGCCGATCCGGTCCAGGCCGAGGACGTCGGCCCACACCTCGGCGACGATCCGCTCCGTCTCGTCGCGCGGCGCGGTGTGGGCGGCCCCGGTGGCGCGGCGGGTGTGGTCCGGGTCGGGCAGGGCGGAGCGGTCGAACTTGCCGGAGACGCCGACGGGGAGCGCGTCCAGGACGACGAAGTCGGCGGGCACGGCGTAGTGCGGCAGGTAGCGCGCGCACCAGGCGCGCAGGTCCGCGCGGTCGGGTGCGGCGGATGCGTCCGGGGCCGGTACGACATAGCCGATCAGGCTGCGTCCGGTGGCGCGGTCCGGGCGGGCGGCCGCCGCGCCGACCAGCGGGCAGGCGCGCAACACCGTCTCGACTTCGCCGAGTTCGATCCGGAAGCCGCGGATCTTCACCTGGTCGTCGCGGCGCCCCACGAACTCCAGGTCTCCGCCCGGCTTCCAGCGGACCAGGTCGCCGGTGCGGTACAGACGCCCGCCGGGCGGCCCGAACGGGTCCGGGACAAAGCGCTCCGCGGTCAGCGCGGGCCGGTGCAGATAGCCTCGGGCCACTTCGGTGCCTCCGATGAGGAGTTCACCGCAGACCCCGACCGGCACCGGCGCGTCCTGCGCGTCGACCACGTACACCCGCCGGTCGCCCAGCGGCCGGCCGATGGGCACGCTGTCGGCGGGCGGATCGTCGACGTCGTACGTCGTGGCGGTGACGGTGGTCTCCGTGGGGCCGTAGGCGTTGCACACGCGGACCCAGGGAACGGCCGCGCGCCAGGTGGCGAGCGTGTCGGCCGGGACGGCCTCGCCGCCCAGGACCAGCAGACGCAGCGAGGCGAGGGCCGCGGCCAGCCGCCGGTCCAGGGAGAGCGTCAGTTCCGCCCAGTACGTGGGCGGCACGTTGACGACGGTCAGCTCGTGCCGTCGGACGATCTCGGGCACCTGGGTGGGCAGCCAGGGTTCGTCGGGGCGCATCACCACGGTGGCGCCCGAGGCGAGGGCGGGCAGCACCTGGTCCAGGGAGGCGTCGAAGGAGAAGGAGGCGAAGGCCAGGACCCGGTCGGCCGCGGTGAAGCCGAGACGCCGGCGGGCGGCGCTCACGTGGGAGGCGAGCGCGGCGTGCTCGACGCCCACCGCCTTGGGCCGCCCGGTGGAGCCGGATGTGAAGACGACGTGGGCGAGTTCGCGCGGGTCGGGCCGGTGACGGGGGCCGTCCGGGGCCGGTGCGACGGTCGTGACGTCGACGGCTGCCGGTGCGAGTGCGGTGGCGGTGGCCGCGGTTGCCGGGTCGGTGACCACACAGGCGAGGCGGGCCTCCTCGGCCATGAACCGCAGCCGTTCGGCGGGCAGTTCGGGATCGAGGGGCACGTACACGCCACCGGCCCGCCAGACCCCTTCGACGGCGGCCACCGACCACAGACCGCGGCGCAGCAGCACGCCCACGGGACTGCCCGCGCCGACCCCGGCCGCACCGAGCGCGACGGCGAGTCCGCCGGTCATGGCGTCCAGCTCCGCGTAGGTGGCGCGGTCGTCGCCGCAGAGCAGCGCGGTCGTCCCGGGCCTGCCGGAGAAGACGACCGGAGGCGGTGGGCCGGTCGGCCGGTCGGGGGCGTGGTGCCATTCGGGGCGGGGGCGGGCCGGCGCGCCGGGACCGACGGGCAGGGCACGGACCAGGTCCTGCACGGGCGTGTCGGGATCGGTCAGGACGGCTCGCAGCAGGGCCACGTACGCGCGGGCGAACGCGCGCATCGTGGCGGCGTCGAAGAGCGCGGTGGCGTACTGGAGGAGGGCGGCGATGCTGCCGTCCGCGCGCAGGGTCAGGTCCAGGAACACGTCGAGCGGGGTCTGGGTCAGCGGCGGCTCGACCAGCGTCACGTCCAGGTCCGGCATCCGTACCGGGCGGATCGGCGAGTTGAGCAGGGTGAACGACGCCTGGGCGAGCGGGTGCCGGGACAGGTCGCGTGAGCCGCCCAGCTCGCCGACCACGAGGTCGAAGGGCGCCTCGGCGTGCGCGAGGTCCCCGGGCACCCGGGCCCTCACCCGGTCCAGCAGCGTGGCGAAGCCGGGCCCGCCGGACAGGTCGGTACGCAGGACGACGGTGTTGACGAGCGGGCCGATCAGGGCGGCGGCGCCCCGCTGGGCGCGGTCGGCGAGCGTGCTGCACACCGCGACGTCGGTGCGGCCGGACCAGTGGCCGAGGAGCACCTGGTAGGCGGTCAGCAGGAGCATGTAGCGGGTGGCCCGCCGGGAGCGGGCCAGGGTGTCGACGGCGCAGACCAGTTCGGCGGGCAGGTCGAAACGGACGACGTCACCGGCGCCGTCCCAGACGCCGGGCCGCGGCCGGTCGGTGGGCAGCTCGAGCGGGGCGAGCCCGGTGAGCCGGTCCCGCCAGTGGGTGAGCAGGCCGCGCAGCCGTTCACCGCGCAGGCGTTCCGTCTGTACGCGGGCGAGGTCGGCGTACTGCACGGTGGGCGCGGCCACCGCTTCGCCCCGGTATCCGGCGGCCAGTTCGTCCAGCAGGACACCCCATGACCAGCCGTCGACGGCGATGTGGTGGACCTCGACCAGCAGCAGGTGCTCCTCGGGCGTCACACGGGCCAGCGTCGCCCGGAGCGGGTGCTGTGCCGACAGGTCCACGGGACGGCCCAGGCACCGGGCGAACAGGGCGTCGGGCCCGGCCACCTCGGCACGTTCCAGCACGAAGCCCCCGACATCGTCGACGACCGGCACCGGCTCCCCGTCCACGGCCGTGAACCGGGTGCGCAGCACCTCGTGGCGCGCCACGATCCCGGACAGCGACCGCTCCAGCCGGTCCGCGTCCAGGCGCCCTCGCAACCGCAGGACCAGCGGGAGCATCGATCCGGTGGACGAACCCGCCAGCTGGTCCATGAACCACAGCCGACGCTGTGCGAAGGATGCCGTGCGGGTGTCCACGTCGTTCGGTGCCCCCTCAGGGGCCGGACCTGTTGTCACTGTGAGCCTCCCAGCCGTGTTTTGCAGCAGCCTGCCGTCGGCTGGGTGGCACCCATAGGGAAGAAGAAGCAGCACCGGCGGCAGACCGCGCTGCTGTTCCGGCCGCGAGGTTGCCGGGGGTTGCCGGTGGCGGGTCACCTGCGTGACCGCCGTCGCCTCGATCGGCAGCCTCTACCGGGCGGCGAACTCGGCGGTGTACACATGCAGGTTGGCGAGAAAGGCAGTCGGAGAGGGGAAGGGCGGTGAGCGCTCCGGCGTCCCGCGCGAGCCGGGCCGCACGGGTGGTCGGCTCGTGACGGGCGTTCTCGTCCCACAGGGCGGTTCGGCGGCCGGGCGAGACCTACAGCCAGGAAGTTGAGAGCCACATGGTCACGACCGCAACGCAAAAGAGCACGAGGTTGAGAGCGATGCGGCGGTCTCCACGGCTCACGTGCACTCTGGTCGCACCGATCTGCAGGACGACGAACCCGATCGCCGCGGCAAGGGCCAGCCACCGCCGGATGCCGGTCACAGGAGGCAGGATCAGTCCGAGCGAGCCCAGGACTTCGACTGCCCCGAGGGCCCGGACGACCGGCATCGGCAGGCTGTCCACCCACGCCATCATCGGCCGAAGCTGCTCGCTGGTCCGGAGCAACTTGAGTCCGCCCGAGCAGAGGTAGAACATCGCGAGCAGGCCGGCGGTGATCCAATATGCGACGTGCATGGTTCAGGCTTCCGGCCTCGGGGCGAAGTCGGTCGCGGGTTCGGTGGCGTAGCGGCTCATGGTGGCGATGCTCGCCTGTGCGGTCAGCTGCTGCCCGCCGGAGATCATGTCCCGCAGATCCCGGAAGTACTGCACGTACAGGTCCGGAGTGAACGTGCTGAGCATGACGGCTGGTTCGTCGCCTGGATTGGCGAAGGTGTGCGGGGCGCCGGGCGGGACCATGACGAGCGTGCCTGCGGTCGCGTCGTAGCTCTGGTGGCCGACCGTGAACCGCACCATGCCGGAGAGAACGTAGAAGCCCTCGTCGTGCTGGGCATGACGGTGCTGCGGCGGTCCTGGAGTATGGGGGGCAAGGACGGACTCGGCGAATCCGATGCGGTGCCCGGTGTTGCTGCCGTCTTCGAGGATGCGCATCTGCGTGGTCCCCAGGACGATCGTCTCGCCTTCGCCCGGGCCGACCACGGACACGGCGGGATCGGCCTTCGCCTGCCCGGCCGTCGGTTGATCCTTCGGTTGATCCGTCATGTGATCCGTCATGTTCCGATTGAAGGACCCGGGCGACTGGACCGTCCAATACCGTCTGGATCGGCCCGATACCGCATGAGTATCGTTGCTGGCCATGGAGGTACGTACGCTGCGCTATTTCGTGGCTGTCGCTGAGGAACTCCACTTCGGCCGTGCTGCGGCCCGGCTTCACATGAGCCAGCCACCGCTGAGCCGGGCCGTCAAGCGGTTGGAGACCGACATCGGCGCCACCTTGCTGCACCGCTCCGCCGCAGGTGTCGCGCTCACCCCAGCCGGGGCGCTGCTACTCGACGAGGCACGTGTCCTGCTCGACCGGGTCGACAGCGTGCGGCTGCGCGTGGCCGCGGCAGCCGGACCCGCGACCCTCACCGTCGGCATCCTGAGCGACAGCGCCGATCCTGGGGCGACACGGCTGGCCGCCTCGTACCGCCGACGGTATCCAGGCGTCGAGGTCCACGTCCGTGAGACCGACCTGACCGATCCGACCTGCGGACTACGCGCCGGACTCGTCGACGTCGCCTTGACCCGGGGGCCGTTCGACGAGACAGGGCTGACGGTGCGAGAACTGCGCGCCGACCCGGTGGGAGCCGTGCTGCGCGCTGACGACCCACTGGCCGATCACGCTCGTCTGACACTGGCCGACCTGGCCGGCAGACGTTGGTTCCAGTTCCCGAAGAACACCGATCCGCTCTGGCAGACGTACTGGAACGGCGGAGAACCCCGCGAGGGCCCTGTCGTGCGCGGCGTCCAGGAGTGCTTGCAGGCTGTGCTCTGGAACGGAACCGTCGGTATCGCGCCGCTCGAACACAGCCCGGGCGAGGACTTGGCTGTGGTGCCCGTCATCGACATGGCGCCAAGTCGTGTCGTGACAGCTTGGAAAGAGGGCAACGCGAACCCGTTGATCACGTCGTTCGTCCGGATGGCGATCGCGGCCTACCGCGACTGAACCACTCCCCCGCCCCCTGTTCGAGAGCGACACCGGACGCCTGTGGCTACGGTCGTCTGGGCCTGGGTCAGTAGGCGGAGTTGACGTTGTCGATGGAGCCGTAGCGGTGGGCGGCGTAGTTGGCGGCTGCAGTGATGTTGGCGACGGGGTCGGTGACGCTGTGGGCGGTGCCGGTGACGTGGTAGGCGTTGAAGGTGGGGTCGATGACCTGGAGCAGGCCCTTGGAGGGGGTGCCCTTCTGCGCGTTGACGTCCCAGTTGTTCTGGGCGGCGGGGTTGCCGCCGGACTCGCGCATGATGTTGCGCTTGAGGCCCTCGTAGCTGCCCGGGATGCCCTTGGCCTTCATGATCTGCAGGGACTGCTTGATCCAGCCGTCGAGGTTGCTGCCGGAGCCGGTCCTGGTCTGGGCGGTGGTGGTGCGGCTGTATCCGGCGGTGGCCTTGACCGTGTGGGCGGTGGGTGCCTGCGTGGCCTCGGCGGCCTGTGCGGTGGCCGGCATCAGGGTGATGGCGGCGGCGGCGCAGCCGGTGGTGGCCAGGCCGGTGACGACGAGGGTGCGCAGGCGGGCGGTGCGAGTGGTCATGGTCATGCGTCAGTAACTTTCCGCTGGGGGACATCGTCGGCGCCGGCCCTGCTGGGGGCTGCGCGGGGGCCTGTAGGGGGCCCTGGTGCGTGAGCAGGAGTGGGTGGAGGTGGCCGGGGGTTCCGGCTGGTGTCCATCGCCTGGCTCCCGGCGACGACAGCAATGTTTAGCGACCGGCCGGGCGGGGCGCAATGATGTGACGTACTACCCCACATCGGAGAAATGCCCGTTATGGTCCGCTATGCGGCTTTCATGTCCTGTTCAGGGCGTTCCCGTCCTACGATCCCGGATCGGATGTGATGTGCCTCCTATGGGTCACATCACGCGATCAAGCCCCTCAAACCCGCTCGGACGTCCCTGATCGCCTCGACCCTGGCCGCGGACCCACTGAAGAAGGTCGCCGAACTCAGCAGCTCACCGGGCCGCCTCCAGCCCTACAGACCCTGACCGAACTCGCCGGGGCCGCCCCCAGACCTACGGCGAGCACGTGACGACCGCCGGACGCGGCTGACCAGAGAACGCCGGGAACGTCGCCGACGCGACAGGAAGCAAGCCGCCGCGAAGCCCATGCCAGAGCACACTCCGTAAACTCGGGGCCTCGTGCCGTCAGCAGGACCACCGACGTACTCATGAACCTCGACAGGCCGGCACGTCGGCACGTTGATATGTCGGCAGATCGGCACGTCGGGAGCGTGTGCGCCGCTGTCCGTCCTGACCACTGGCACCACCGCCGATCAAGCCGGGGCTACGGCCGGAGCACGATCTTGCCGTGGGTGTGTTGCCGTTCGAGCTCGCGGAACGCGTCCTGCACCTGGTCCAGCGGGTAGGTGCGGGCAATCGGGACCTCAAGTTCCCCGCGCGCGGCGAGACGGGCGAGTTGGCCGAGCACAACCGCGCACGCAGCCGAGCCTTCTCCATAGGTCCGCGCACCGACCTTGGCCGCGGCCCGCCAACCGCGGATCGTGTTGATCCGCTCAGGCCGCACGCCCAACTCCACTGCCAGCTCCACGTAGCCGTCGCCGTACGTGTCGATGAACGCGTCGACGTGCCCGCCGGCAGCCTGCCGAATCCGCTCGGCCATGCCATCTCCGTACTCGACCGGGATGACACCACGGCCCTTCAACCAGGCGTGGTTCCGCTCGCTTGCCAGTCCGATGACCGTGGCACCGTGCCGCCTCGCGAGCTGCACGGCCAGAGACCCGACGCCACCCGCCGCACCGGACACCACGACCGTGTCGGCCGGTCCGGGGTCCACCGCGAACACGGTGGCGTATGCGGTCGTGCCGGCCACGTACAACGACCCGGCCACAGCCCAGGGCAAACCCTCAGGACGGGAGACCACGTTCACGTCGTCGACCGCGACGAACTCCGCGTGGCTCGCTCTGTTGTGGGTGAAACCCAGAACCTCATCGCCCACTGCGAAGCCGCGCACCTCAGAGCCGGCCTCCACCACGACGCCGGCCAGATCGCTTCCCTGCCCGGAGGGGAACCTTGCCGGCCAGCGCGCGTGCAGCGAGCCGTCACGGATGTGCGCCTCGCCGGGCTGGATCCCGGCCGCGCGAACCTCGACCAGCACCTGCCCGGGGCCCGGCACCGGACGCTCGACCTCCTCCACCCGCAGCACATCGATGCCGCCGTACGCGTGGAACCGCACTGCCTTCATTGCGTGATCACCGCACTTCCTCGCTCAAGAAGCCCTGGACGGCCACGCCCCGGATGGCCACACATCGACCGTGCCGGCACATTCAACTACTCAGAAACAGAGCCATATTCCCAGACGCACCCGTCCACGGCGACGCCACGGTGCTGCCGACATGGCTATGCGAGGTGGATCAGGAGCGCGTCGAGTGCACCGGTCAGGGCCTGGGAGTTGACCTGGTCGAACCAGGTGGTCCGGATGCGTTCGTTGCTTCCGTTCGGGGTCTCGTGGTCTGCTGCGAGTTGGTGCAGGGAGCGGGTCTCGTCGCTCAGGGAGCGGCCCACGCCCTGGAAGAGGCTGCGGACGTAGCGGTCCGCGTCCTCGGGGGCGATGCCCTGGCCGGCGGCCCACGACGTGAGCGTGGCGAGATACGCGTAGTGGGTGGTCAGTGTCCCGGTCAGCGCGGAGAAGACGTTGAAGGCGGCCTCGTCCGCGACCGGGAGCACCCCGCCCAAGCGATCGAAGAAGGAGTTCACCTCGGGGTGCGAGGGGTACACCACTGTGACGGAGCGGCGTTCGCGGATGGCCGGCAGGGGGATGGCCCGTACCAGTGGGACGCCGGCGGCGAGTGTCCTGCGCAGGTCGTCGTTGCCGACGCCGGCCATCACGTTGACCACGATCTTGTCGTCGTCCACCCGCACTCCGGCCAGGGCATCGCGCCAGTCCTGGCGCCGTACGGCGATGATCACCAGCTCGGAGCGGTCCACCACCTCCTGGTTGTCGACGCATACCCGTACGCCCTCGTAGCGCTCGGACAGCTCCGCGGTCGCGCGGGCGCCCCGGGGGGAGAGGAAGACCTCTGTCGACTCGTCGCCTCCGTGACGCAGGCTCGTCACGATGGCCCGACCGATCTCTCCCACACCGATGATGCCGATGCGTTTCACTGTGCCTTCCTCCCTGGTGCGTGGTGCCATCGGAGTGCCTTCCCTCGAGTCATATCGAGTCATGCGGCGAGGACATCTCGCAAGGGCCCGACGAACTCCGCCCGCGCATGCCCGACTCCGGGTCTCATTGGTCGATCGTGCCGATGCCGTGGTCGCCGTATCGCGCCCCTTGAGCGCCAGTGGTGGGGACGGCAGCGTCGATGCGGCCGAGGTCGGTCGTGGTCAGCTGCAGGTCGAGGGTGGCCAGGTTGTCGCGCAGGTGCGGGCGGCACGAGCTGCCGGGGATGGGGATGACGTCGCTGCCGCGTGTGGGGAGCCAGGCCAGGGCGACCTGGGCGTTGACGTTCTTGGCCGCGGCGAGTTGCGTGAGGGCGTCGACGACGGCGGGGTTGGCCTTGAGGTTGTCGCCGGTGCAGCGGGGCGCGGCGGCGTGGAAATCGCCACTGTCGTACGAGGTGGTGGCGCGGACGGCTCCGGTGAGCAGGCCGCGGCCGAGGGGGCTGTAGGCGCTCAAGGTATGGGTGTACAAAGGACCTCCGTCACTTGGCCAGGGTCGCGCGAAGGAACGCGAGGATCTCCGCCTGGGCGGCTCCGGCCTGCGGTTCCACTCCCGGCAGGGTGAGGAATGCGTGCCTGGCGCCCGGGTATTCGGTCAGCCGCACGGACGTCCCGGCGGCCCGCAGCCGATCGGCGTAGCGGCGGCCGTGATCGGCGACCGCATCCTTGGTAGGCACCACGAGCAGCGTCGGAGCGAGCCCGCTCAGGTCGTCCGCGTAGAGCGGCGAGAATGCCCGGGCGTCCGTTCCCGTGGGGACGGCGAGCCGCTGCAGGAGTCGAAGTTGCGGCAGGGCGCGGGTCGGGCTGTAGGCGTACTCGGCGATCGAGGGGTAGTCGTACATCGTGTCGGTCACATCTACCGCGGGGTTGACCAACACCTGCGCCACCAGGCGCAGACCCTCCTCCCTGGCCCGGATCGCCGTCAGGGCGCTGACGAGTGCGCCGAAGCTCTCGCCGAAGACGGCCGTGCGCGCCGGGTCGATACCCCACTGGGCAGCGTGCTGCACCACGTGCCGCAGCACGTCCCAGCCGTCGTCGGCGGCGTTCGCGAGTGGACTGTCCGGGGCGATGAGGCGGTGTTCGACCGAGACGACGAGCGCGGGCAGTCGGACCGCGAGGTGACTGTTGGTCCAGTCGCACTGCACCGCCGTGCCCACGAAGCTGCCTCCGTGGACATGGACCACGAGTGGCAGGTCGGTTCGGGCGGCGTCGGCGTCACCCGTCGACGCCGGCCGGTACACCCGGACCGGGACGTCGCGCCCGGGCAGCGCGACCTTACGCCACTCGATCGCGGCGCCGGGGTCCGGCTCCCCGATGATCGCCCGCGCCTCGTCGGATGCCCGGAAGCGGTTCTCCGCTTCGCGATAGGCGATCAGTTCCGCGGTTGTCAACGCCTCGAAGTCCGGCTCCGGCGGGCGTGTCACAGCTGTGGTCCGGTTCATGTCTGCGTCTCCCCTTCTTCTCCCGGCCTTGCCTTCCGGCAGGCACGCGTCCTTAGTATGCACGCGCTGCGTGCAACAGCAAGTGCATGGATTAGACTGGGCCCGGACGAGAGGGGCGAAATGGCAGGCCGAAGGCGTTGGGAGACCGAGGAGATCCTGGACACGGCGGCGGAACTGCTGCGTACGAGCGACGCCGAGTCGTTCAGCGTGCGCAAGCTCGCGGCGGCGCTCGGGACCGACTCCTCCAGCCTCTACCGGCACTTCCGCAACAAGACCGAACTGCTTCGCGCGGTCGCCGACCGGATCCTGGCCGCCGCCATGGACGGCTACCGCCCCGAGGGCGACTGGAAGCAGCGCATCACTGCCACGGCCCTTCGCCTGCGCGAAGCCTTCGGCCAGCAGCCCCAACTCGCTACGGTCTGGGGACGCTACGCGTCCGGCGGCACCGGATCGCGGCTGGTCATGGAAGAGATCCTGCAGTCCCTGCGGGCCTCGGGCCTGTCCGATCAGGAGATCCCGCCGCGGTACCACCGGATCGTGGTCCTCCTCGCCGCGTTGATCGCCGCCGAGGCCGGCGTCAGCACCATCACCGCCGAAGAGTACGAACAGGGCATGGAGCAGTTCCGTGTCGCAGTGCTGGGCGCCGACCCCGAACGCTTTCCCGCCCTGGCCCACTACGCCCGCGGCATCCGCCCCCTCGGTGCAGACCGCCGCACCGCGTTCGAGGAGATCCTCGCCGCCCACCTCGCCCACATCGAGGCTGCGATCTGCCCGAGCTAGGCGACCTCCTGCCGGTCACCGGTCCGTGGGCGACCTGAGGGCGCTTTCGGTCAGCGTCAGATGCGATGGGTCCGTTGCCGCGGATGCGAGGTCGCACGAGGCCGTCGAGGCCTCGGCACGGCCACGTCCCAGGCGGATGAGGACCAGGCGGATGAGGACCAGGCCGCGCTCGCCCAACGCCCCTACGAAGCTCAACTGCTCGGCAGGGAGGCCGGTTTACCTCTTCCAATGGCTAGAATCATCGCGATACCAGGACCGACCGCAGGACGCGTCGCACCCACGGACAGGACCCGGACACTCGCTCAGGTGCACCGGCGCTTCGGTGAGGTCGACGCCGTCGGAACCTCGCCGCTGTACGAGCGCGTCGCCGTCGCCGTGCGCGAGTCCGACGAGGCGCTGCGCGCCATCGAGACGGCGCCTGCGCGCAAGCGGCACCCCCGTCTTCGATCGTGGGAGATCGGCCCATACCGATGCGGGCGATCCCCCAGGTCGTCGCCCGCATCGGCATCGACGTCGATCCGGTCGACGTGACCGCCGCGGACGACGCCCGATGGTTGCGCGCCTGCCTGTGGCCCGATCAGCCGGGGCGGGTCGCAAAGCTGGAAGCGGAGATGGCGTTGGTGGCGGCGGCGCCTCCGCTACTGCTGCACGGTGACGCCGACGAAGTGTTGCCCGACGCCTTCGCCCGTGTGCCCGCGGACGTCCTGCCTGTCGTCACCACGACATGGGCACTGTCGCGCTTCCCGCTCGAGGGCCGCCTGCGCTTCCTGCATCGCCTCGACGAAGCGGCGGCCGACCGGGCAGTGGCGTGGGTGTCAGCAGAAGGGGTCGGAGTCGCCCCGACGATAACGACACTGGGCGATCGCCGAGCCTCTGGCCACAGCATCATCGGTCTGGCGGTGTTCGACTGGTCGGCTCAGCGCGCCGAGGCCATTGGCCGCTGCTGGTCGCGGGGCCGCATGTTGGCGTGGCCGGCAGACTCCCGTTGACCGTGGCGCCGAATCGGCATCGGCATCGGCGGAACCATCCGCCCTACGGGCCGTCCATTTTGGTCCTGGTGGGAGCGAGGAGAGAGCGGTCCGGGAATGACGATCCGAGCAAGCCACAACGCCGGCTGACCGGTTGCGCAGGCTCGCACACCAGCTCACCTGGCGCGGGATCATCAACTGCGCCCCCGACTCTCGGGGCTCGACGACACCGAATGCCTCTGGGAGCCGGCGGAAGGCTGCTGGTCGCCACGCGCGTCCGGCCCGACGGCACAACCGCGCCGGACCGGCCATGCTGGGACGACGGAGCGACGTCCCCCGGGGCACGCTCGACGGCAGGTAGCCCTTCGCCGACGCGATCTTGCGCGTGACTCGAAAGGAGCCGCTTGCTCAGACGGCTGTCGGTGGCCTGGGTCAGTAGGCGGAGTTGACGTTGTCGATGGAGCCGTAGCGGTGGGCGGCGTAGTTGGCGGCTGCGGTGATGTTGGCGACGGGGTCGGTGACGCTGTGGGCGGTGCCGGTGACGTGGTAGGCGTTGAAGGTGGGGTCGATGACCTGGAGCAGGCCCTTGGAGGGGGTGCCCTTCTGCGCGTTGACGTCCCAGTTGTTCTGGGCGGCGGGGTTGCCGCCGGACTCGCGCATGATGTTGCGCTTGAGGCCCTCGTAGCTGCCCGGGATGCCCTTGGCCTTCATGATCTGCAGGGACTGCTTGATCCAGCCGTCGAGGTTGCTGCCGGAGCCGGTCCTGGTCTGGGCGGTGGTGGTGCGGCTGTATCCGGCGGTGGCCTTGACCGTGTGGGCGGTGGGTGCCTGCGTGGCCTCGGCGGCCTGTGCGGTGGCCGGCATCAGGGTGATGGCGGCGGCGGCGCAGCCGGTGGTGGCCAGGCCGGTGACGACGAGGGTGCGCAGGCGGGCGGTGCGAGTGGTCATGGTCATGCGTCAGTAACTTTCCGCTGGGGGACATCGTCGGCGCCGGCCCTGCTGGGGGCTGCGCGGGGGCCTGTAGGGGGCCCTGGTGCGTGAGCAGGAGTGGGTGGAGGTGGCCGGGGGTTCCGGCTGGTGTCCATCGCCTGGCTCCCGGCGACGACAGCAATGTTTAGCGACCGGCCGGGCGGGGCGCAATGATGTGACGTACTACCCCACATCGGAGAAATGCCCGTTATGGTCCGCTATGCGGCTTTCACGTCCTGTTCAGGGCGTTCCCGTCCTACGATCCCGGATCGGATGTGATCTGCCTCCTATGGGTCACATCACGCGATCAAGCCCCTCAGGGGCGGCAAACACCACCCGACCGAGACCAGATTCCGGACCCCCACCCAAGCCGGGCGTCGCCCGCCCCGACCCGCGCCCAGGCCACCAACGAGCACACGAGGACGAAGCCCGCAGAAGCCCGGAGAAGCGGACGGGTGCAGTGGAAGACCGCCGAAATGGCGCTTGCCCCGATGGGGTCAGCGGGTGAGGGAGACAGCGAAGGGCTGGAACCGCGCCGGCGCAGGATGTGGGGTACGACCAGGATCATGGCCTCGGTGGCGCGTGCTGTGGTGATGTCGCCGAGGTCCTCGATCCACGCGGGCTGCCAGCCCAGGTCACCGAGCCGCGTCGTCGCCGCCGGACCGACCGCCGCGTTCACCCTGCAACTAGCCCTCGACACCGACCTGGTCCTCACCCTTCCCGACGCGGTCACCCGCACGATGCGGGAACAGCTCGGCCTCATCACCTTGCCGCTGCCCCTCGAGATGCCCGACGTCCCGCTGTACCTGCTGTGGCACCAGCGCTACGACGAGGACCGCGCCCACACCTGGCTGCGCGACCTGGCCACCGAAACCGTCCAGCAACTGTTCGCACCACCGGCCGCTGTCTGACGGGTCCCCGTCCCCCGGACCGCGCAGTGACGACACCCGGCACGCCCAAGGCCGAAAACCCCTGCGCCACCCACGAGTTGTTCCCGTTTCCGAACCGCGCTCCGCCCCTGAGACACACCACACGAAGACGGGCCCAAGCCGGGCCCGGGCCGTAGGTAGTACGGCGCGAGCACGCGGCAGCCGCGCAGCCGGTGGTGGCCAAGCCGGTCACAGGACGTCAACCCCGCGGACCAGCACATCGGCCCACGACGGCTGCCCGCCCGAACAGCCCGACACCACGACGCGCACCACCCGGCCGACCGAGACCAATGCAAGGACCCCAACCCGTCGGCACGACTCTCCGCCCCACGCCGGAATCGACGGCACGTCGCGTGCACAGCCGCACCCCGCTACGACGACAAATCCCCCGGCCCCACCCGCCACCAGCCGAAACAACCCGCCCGGCACTGACAACAACTGACACAGCACCACCCGAAATCAACACCGCCACACACACCGGCCAGCGGGACCAAGCCCCCCCCCGAGGAGCCACACGACCTGGACGCCAACAGCACGTCGCCATCGACGGATTGGCCAGACAACCCCGCTGCCCCTCCCAGCCCATCCGCCGAGCCCCAGTGATGCCCACGGGTCGGGCCGCACACCACCGCACAGATTCATCGGCGCCCGGCCCCCTAACACGGCTCATCCCATGGCGATCGCAACAACACGCCGCTGGTGAGGGGTGACCGGGCGTCAGCAGATCATCCGGACAGCCTAATGGTCCGTCAATATGCCTATTCTATGGGCCATTTGACAATCCGACGGAGCGTCAAACAGGGGTGGATATACCCCGATCGGCGTCCTGGCGCCAGTATGCCGATATGACTGATATGACAGCTGTGGGTACGTTTGATCGCAGCCGGCTGACGGGCCGGCATCTCGGAGAGCGCGAGACAGGAGAGCGATATGAAGGTCGCCCGTTCCACCATGGTCACCGCCGCTGTTTCGGCCGCCGCAACCCTGGCCGCGACCTGTATCACCTACGCTGCGGCCGTCCCCACCGCTGCACCGGAGGTGGCTCCACCTGCTGCCGCCCCCTTCGGTGGCGACTCCGGTCAAGGCAAGGGCAACGAAGGCCGGGGCAACGAGGACAGAGGCGACGAGGGCCGAGGGCACGAGGGCCGGCGTCATGAGGAGGAAGGCCGGATCCTGGTCAACGAGCGGTCGTACTCCTCCCACCCCGGCGACTGCATCACCGTCGTCAGCGGCCTCGGCGCCAAGACCCTGAACATCCGCAACGAAAGCCACGCGAAGGTCGAGGTCTTCCGCGGGGCGGTCTGCGACGACGGCGCCCCCATCGCCACCGTCGGCCCCTACAGCTCCAGCTTCGGAGTCGAAACCCCCCACGTCGACGGCATTTACATCGAAAACGGCATCATCGCGAGCTTTCGCGCGATCCGGCACCACGAGGACGACTGAGCCGAAACGACGACACGATCTGGAGCCCCGGCCCGCCGGAATCGGGCCGGGGACTCCATTTCCACCCCTTGACCGACAACCCACGCAGCAAACACGCCCCAGCCCCGGACACCAGACGCCACACCCCCGGAGTCCGGAATCGGTGCCCCACGAAGAGCTGGGCGTGGTGCAGATCCTGGATTCAGGCGATGCCTGGCGGGTTGGCCCCCACAGCACTACCGCCCACTCCGGCACCTCAGTCGGCTCGGCCGAGGCGGCCGTCCCGGCCGCCATCCTCACCTACAGCCGCGACACCGAACCCGGAGCGGGATGCCCTGCCGAACGCCCCCCGGGTCAACCTGACGATGTGTTGCTGTGCGCAGGTGCGGAAGGCGAGCTTCGGCTCCTTCCGCAGCACATCATGTGCACCCCCGCCACTGTCGGTGGCCTGGGTCAGTAGGCGGAGTTGACGTTGTCGATGGAGCCGTAGCGGTGGGCGGCGTAGTTGGCGGCTGCAGTGATGTTGGCGACGGGGTCGGTGACGCTGTGGGCGGTGCCGGTGACGTGGTAGGCGTTGAAGGTGGGGTCGATGACCTGGAGCAGGCCCTTGGAGGGGGTGCCCTTCTGCGCGTTGACGTCCCAGTTGTTCTGGGCGGCGGGGTTGCCGCCGGACTCGCGCATGATGTTGCGCTTGAGGCCCTCGTAGCTGCCCGGGATGCCCTTGGCCTTCATGATCTGCAGGGACTGCTTGATCCAGCCGTCGAGGTTGCTGCCGGAGCCGGTCCTGGTCTGGGCGGTGGTGGTGCGGCTGTATCCGGCGGTGGCCTTGACCGTGTGGGCGGTGGGTGCCTGCGTGGCCTCGGCGGCCTGTGCGGTGGCCGGCATCAGGGTGATGGCGGCGGCGGCGCAGCCGGTGGTGGCCAGGCCGGTGACGACGAGGGTGCGCAGGCGGGCGGTGCGAGTGGTCATGGTCATGCGTCAGTAACTTTCCGCTGGGGGACATCGTCGGCGCCGGCCCTGCTGGGGGCTGCGCGGGGGCCTGTAGGGGGCCCTGGTGCGTGAGCAGGAGTGGGTGGAGGTGGCCGGGGGTTCCGGCTGGTGTCCATCGCCTGGCTCCCGGCGACGACAGCAATGTTTAGCGACCGGCCGGGCGGGGCGCAATGATGTGACGTACTACCCCACATCGGAGAAATGCCCGTTATGGTCGGCTATGCGGCTTTCGTGTCCTGTTCAGGGCGTTCCCGTCCTACGATCCCGGATCGGATGTGATGTGCCTCCTATGGGTCACATCACGCGATCAAGCCCCTCAGGGGCGGCAACCACCACCCGACCGAGACCAGAAGGACAGCCGTGGGCCGCACGGACTACGAGGTACGGGACTGTGGTGTAAGGACGATCCGCGCAAAGACTTCGCCCGTGTCCATCTTCCGGTGAGCCACGGCGGCCCGGTCCAGCGGGAGCGGCTCATGAACCACCGTCCGGATCTCCCCTCGTGTGGCGGCGGCGAACTGCTCGGTCCGCACGGCGCGACGGTCGGTCACGGTGATGCCGGCGGCGCTGAAGGTGGAGAAGGAGAGCGACGTGTGGAACTCCGCCATCATCCGCATGCCGGAGTCCGCCGGAGGCCGGCCCGCGACAGCTCCCACGACCACCATGCGGCCGTTGGGATTGAGCCGGTCGAAGAACGAGGGCATGTCCGGGCCTGCTGCCACGTCGATGATGACGTCGTCGCCCGTCGGAGCGTCCTCGCCGTCGCCCGAGCGGTCCAGCACATGGGTGGCTCCGAGCGTGCGCAACCGCCGGCCGCGCTCGGTCGAGGAGGTCGTGACCGCCACCGCGGCGGCACCGCCCCGGGCCGCGAGCTGCACCGTCGTGATCCCGATGCTGCCGGCCGCTCCCCGTACCAGGACGGTCTCTCCAGACGTGAAAGAGGCGCGGGAGAGCCCGAAGTGGGCGACCACTCCGGAGCTGCCGAGGGTTACGGCGTCGACGGCGGACAGGCCCGCGGGGAGGGGAACGATCTCTTGGACCGGTATGGCGGCCGGTTCGGCGTATCCCCCGCCGGTGCCGGTGAAGCCCCGCACCCGACGGCCGATCCATGCGGAGTCGACGCCGTCGCCGGCCGTGGCGACAGTGCCCGCCACGTCACCGCCCAGGATGTGCCCTTCCTTGAACCCGTAGGCGGCCAGGGCGCTTGAGATACAGCAGCCGCAGCAGCGTCTCCACCGGCACCGACGGCCGCCCCAGCCGCTCGGCGAACACCGCCCGCCAGGGAGCGATGAATCGCTCGTCGTCCAAGAACGCATCCACCCGAGCCAACTCGGCGGGTAACTGCCGCGCGTGCTCCGGCCGTACCTCCCACCAGGTGTCCTCTACTCCCGCGACACGCAACATCGCCCCACCCCCGGCCACCAAGACCTGCACCCACTGTGACGGCCATATCCCGGCCCCCACCAGCTCTCCCCAAGGGACACCCCACAGCCACCCCGGACTTCTTCAGGGGCAAGTAGCCAGGCCTGCCCGGCGAGGGGATGCCTTCATGTCTCGGCGCGGCGGAACTTACGGTTTGTGGGTTACCCAGAGCAGTTCCGCCGGCCAGCGGTATGCCCAGTCAGGCGGGTCGGTTTCGTTGTAGCCGTTGGCTGTTCCGAGTTCGGGCCGCGGCTCGATGAGGTCGTCGATGACGAGGCCTGCGCCGCGTAGGACCTTGACCCAGTCGCCGTAGGTGAGCTGATAGCTGGTCGCGCCCTGGTCTTCGGCGATGGTGTCCAGCCCGAAGTAGTCCTGCTGCAGCGTCGTGGTCACGCGGCTGGCGGCTTCGTCGTAGCAGGCTTCGAACCATGGGCTGGCGACGTTGAACACCAGGCGCCCACCCCGGCGCAGGATGCGTGCCGCCTGCGGGACGGCCAGGTGCGGGGGCGCCCAGCTGAGCCCGCCGTAGTCGCAGAACACCAGGTCGAAGCTGTCGGCGGCGAACGGGAGGTGTTCGGCGGCGCCTTGCACCAGCGGGTAGCGGGCCGCTCCCATCGCGCGAGCTGCCGCGGCGAGCTGGGCTTCGGACAGGTCGAGCCCGACCACGGTGGCGCCCTCAGCGGCGAGCGCCCTGGACCACTGGCCGGCGCCGCAGCCGAGTTCGAGGACGCGCTTGCCGGCGACGTCGCCGAGGGCGTGCAGGTGCGCGTCGGGGATGGAGTACATGCCCCACAGCCGGGGTGTGGCCCCGATTTGCGGGTCGTGCTCGTGCTGGTAGGCGCTGCTGATCTGGTTCCAGAGCCGCCGGTTGGCGGGGATGCTGTCCACGTGCCGACTCCAGCACTGGCCGCCGGGGGCGGTCAACACGATTAGGGGCCGGCCCTCGCCTCGGTCCGGCCCTGGCTCGGCCCATGATCCGCCGGACGAGCCCTACTCCGCCTCGCTCGCGATGAATGAACGTGTGGATCTCGGCGGCGAGGTTGCGCATGTCCTCGCCTGCCGCGTGCACCGTTGGTCACGAAGTGCCATTGCTCGGATGGCGCCCGGTCGTGGATGCCCCAGGCCAGCTGGACGTGGCCGTCGGGGCGGTGCTGGGCTGAGAGGGTCAGGTCGTAACGGAGGGAGTGCCAGGTACGTGCCCCTTCCCGGCCTCGGGAGTCATCGGCGAGTGAGGCGAGGAAAGCATCGAGGCCGTCGCCGTCCCAGGTCTGCACCGAGGTCTCGATCGTTCCCCATGGCCCGCGGGCGTTGATGCAGAAGTCGAGCGTTGGTTCATCCTCGAGCGGTCGTGTCGGCTCCGGCAGGAGCGGGAGGCGAGTCCAGGGGTCCCCATCCGGACCGCAGCGGTGCCGGAATGGTCGTAGTCGATCACTCGGACAGGTGAGGAGACCGGACCGGTCGGTCCGGCGGCGCTGCCGGGCGGGCCAGCCGTGGGGGTGGCCGCCTGGGCAGCGATCGTCCGCCATGACCGTAGATCTTGAAGGCGACTTCGGTCCGGACATGCGCGGGAGATCGCAGCGCCGCTGATCCCACCGCTCCGGCCCCGTCGACAGGGTGGAGGGGCGGCACCAGTGGCGGAGCACACGATGTGCAGCCTGCCGTGCGGTCGGTGCGAGCGATCGCGATTCGTGAACGCGGCTCGCGCGAAGTGCGAAATCCGGGGCCGCGCCCACACCTTGATCTCAGGAGTTGCCCATGCCCGTTCGTGGACACACAGGAGATCCCCGCGGGCACCGTCCAGGTGGATCGGCAGGCCTTACCACGAGCACAACATCATCGGTGTCTTCACCGTCCGCCACGAAAACGGCGGCAACAAAGGGGAATCCGGGGCCCTTTCCCAACGGACCCCGGTTCCCACCCGTCACAGATTTCCCCTTCTGTTACGCCGTCACCGCACGGCCCATGGGCCAGGAGCAGCCGCTGCGCTCACCAATAGTGACGTCGGCCGGCCACAGCGTGACCCATGGATCCCATGAGCCACAGGACGACGCCGACCACGGCCAGGATGATGCCGATGGTCCACAGGATCCCTATTCCCGTGAGGAAACCGATGACCAGCAAAATGATGCCGAGGGCGATCATGATGTGCCTCCTGCAGTTCGCAGCGTCCTTGACCCCGGGTTCCCCGAATCAACGACCTCATCCATCAGCAGCGACAAAGTCGGAGGACGGATCGTGAGTGACGCCGGACGCTCGCGGCCCACGCTGCCGTGCCTGTGTGGACCGGCACTTGGCCGGGATAGATTGTCGGCGACGGCACCCGGTGGTCGGCAGGCGTGGCACAAGCCCCTCGTCCTGGGCTTGAGCCCGGGCATCGCGAACGACGTGTGCCGGGGCCGGGCTTCGGGAGAGCACCCTCGGGCACACCAGTGCCACAGTGCCACGGCCCGTTGCATCGGGGCCGACGGCCGGACCGAGAGGGAGCGCCCAGCGTGGACCAGGACATCACACCCTTCCCTTCTGCGGCCCGGGGTGCCCTCGTACCGCGGCTGCTGCCGGCACACCCGCGGGCCGCCGTGCTACTGCTGCACGGCGGATGCGAGACAAGCCTTCGTCCCTCGCGTCCATGGCACCTCGCGGCGCTGCGCATGGCGCCCTTCCACCGGGCAATCGCGGCCGCGCGGCCGCACGGCGGTGTCCTGCTCGCCCAAGTGCGCTACCGAGTGCGCGGCTGGAACGGCACCCGGGCCGACCCGGTCGCGGACACCTACGAGGCGCTTCGACGGCTCTCCGCGCTGGCAGGTCCTGTGCCCACGGTCCTCGTCGGACACTCCATGGGGGCAAGGGCCGCACTGCGCGCCGCGGGCCACCCTCAGGTGTACGCAGTGCTCGGCCTGGCACCCTGGTGGCCGACGGGCGAGCCGGTGCAGCAGATGACGGGTCGCCATATCGTTGCCCTGCACGGCGAACGCGACCGCGTCACCTCACCCGGCGACTCGGCCGACTACGTGAGCCGGGCGCAGGGCACGGCGGCCCGGGCGGCGATGGCCGTCATCCGTCACGGCGACCACGCAATGCTCCGCCGCCACGGCTTCTGGCACCGCATCGCCGCGGACGTCGTCGCTCATCTCCTCGACCCCGAGAGCCGCCAGGACCCCTTGCCCGCGCAGTGCTACGCGGCAGGGGGCTTCCCGTTGCTCTGACCGCCGGCGCCCACGTTGCCGAGTCCGGTGTTCCGGCATGCCGTGGTGGGCCACCGGAGTCGGTCGGACGACGAAGCCCGCGGCGACGACGGGTGCGCAACGCCGCGCACCACGCCATGACTGCTGCCGGGCCCGGAGGGCCTGAGCCTGCGCCTGCGCCTGCGCCTGCGCCTGCGGGGCGGGGTGAACGGTGATGCACCCTTTGTAACCACCGGGAACGAGCCGACCGGGAGATCCCGGGACGGCACGCCCGCGGGCAGCCGACGCGGCACCACCCGCCGCTTGCAGGACGGCCACCACCCGCCTGCCTGACCACGCGCCGAGGTGTGGGGCGGTTCTCGTAATGGGAAGATCAGTGCGTGAGCGGTATCCAGATGCGAACGCCGGTCGCGGTCGACGGCCGCTTCGGCGCAGCCGCTGAACACCCCGGGCTCAGCGATCCGGGCTACCTGCTCCGACGCCGCGCGATCGCCACGCTCGCCCGTGGTCACCGGGTCGGCGATCCGTCACCGACGATCGACTACAGCGACCGGGAGGAGCGGACCTGGCGCACCGTCCACCGGGCGCTGCGCGGCGCCCAGGACGACCATGCCTGCCGTGCCGCCCTCAACGCCCGCGACGAGGCCCCGATCCCCACGGACCACATCCCGCAGCACGCCGAGGTCGGCCCCCACCTGCGGCGACTGACGGGCTTCGACTTCACCCTCGCGGGCGGAGTGGTCGCGAACAAACGGTTCCTCGGCTCGATGGGCGCCGGCTACTTCCACGCCGTCCAGTTCGTCCGCCACCCGGCCGTTCCGCTCTTCACCCCCGAGCCCGACATCATCCACGACGTCTTCGGGCACGGGATCCACCTGGCCTCGCCCGCCTTCGCCGACATCTACCGCCTGATCGGACAGGCAGCCGACCGCATCGAGCGCCCGGACGTCCTGCAGATGATCAGCGACGTGTACTGGTTCACCCTGGAGTACGGGGTCCTCGACGAGAACGGAACCCCCAAGGCGTACGGTGCGGCTCTGCTCTCCTCCTACGGAGAAATCCGCCAGCTCCACGCGTCCCGCATCCGACGCCTCGACATCGACACCATGCTCGCCACCCCGTACGACGTCGGCGGCTACCAGCCGGTCCTCTTCAGCGCCCGCAGCCTGGGGGAAGTCGCAGACACCCTCGCCGATTTCCTCGAAAAGCTCGACGACGACAGCGCACCCCACGCAAGCAGGCCGTAAACGCCGCTCGATACGCCAGGTAGGCGTACCTCCGGTTGGTCACGGCGCACCGGCCCGTGGCAGAGCAGGTAGAGGTGCTCGGGTACCAGCTCGCGCCGGTTCTGCGCGCCTGGTCGGACGCCCGCCGTTGATGTCGTACTGGTCGTTCCAGAAGTAGGGCACGGGCGCGAACGGGGTGGCGTCACCGAGCAGGTTGCCGGCCACGGCCATGGCGTTCAATGGCGTTCATGCGGTGCTCGAGTCGCATGCGGGTGCCGATGTGCGGGGGGGGGTGTGCCAAGAGGCGAGGTCGCCGGCGGCGTAGATGCCGGGTGCGGCCTGGCAGTACGCGTCGCGCTCCACTCCGTCTCCCAGGGGCAGGCCCGAATCCGTCAGCCAGTCGGTCGCGGGCGTGGCGCCGAGGGCCAGAACGACGACGGCGGGCCACGTGGTGCCGTCGCCGAGTTCGGCTGCGGTTACCCGGCCGTGCGCGGCGCGCAGCCGGCGTACCGGAACTCCGCGGCGCTGGCGTGTTCCGTGGTCGCTGTGCAACTCTGCGACCAGCGCACCGATTCGGTGCCCGAACGCGCGCCGTGGCAGGCATGGAGCACAACCGCTCAGCGGGCCGGCGGACCACGTCACGGTGGACCCGGATCGGCGGGCCGGGAAGGCCTGGCCCACCCCAGGGACCGTTCGACGGCTCGCTGCCAGTTTTCGTACTCCGCCTCCCGCAGCTCGGGGTCCATGTCGGGCAGCCACTGCCCGGCCCGGTGCCAGTTGCGGCGCAGCACCTCCAGGTCCGGCCAGTAGCCGGCGGCGAGTCCGGCCGCGTAGGCAGCGCCCAGGGAGACCGTCTCGGCGACCATGGGCCGTACCACGGGTACGTCGAGTACGTCGGCCACGAACTGCATGAGCAGGTTGTCCGCGGTCATGCCGCCGTCCACCTTGAGCTGCTGGAGGGCGACCGAGGAATCGGCGTTCATGGCGTCGACGACCTCACGCGTCTGCCAGCCGGTCGCCTCCAGGACGGCACGCGCCAGGTGTCCCTTGGTGATGTACGAGGTGAGTCCGACGATGACCCCGCGCGCGTCACTGCGCCAGCGAGGTGCGAACAGTCCTGAGAAGGCGGGGACGATGTAGCACCCGCCGTTGTTCTCGACCGTCCGGGCGAGGGTCTCGATCTCGGGGGCGCTGCTGATCAGGCCCAGGCGGTCACGGAACCACTGGACGAGTGCTCCGGTGACGGCGATCGATCCTTCCAGGGCGTAGGCCGGCTGCTGGTTCCCGATCTTGTAGGCGACGGTGGTGAGGAGTCCGTGCCGGGAGCGCACGATGTCGCTGCCGGTGTTCAGCAGCAGGAAGCTGCCCGTTCCGTAGGTGCACTTCGCCTCGCCGGGCGAGAAGCAGGTCTGGCCGAAGAGCGCGGCCTGCTGGTCACCCAGCGCGGCCGTGATGGCGACGCCCGGCAGCATCGAGCGCGCATCGCCGTACGGCTCGGCGGAGGACCGGATCTCGGGCAGCATGGAGCGGGGCACTCCGAAGAAGGCCAACAGCTCGTCGTCCCAGGTCAGCGTGCGGATGTTCATCAGCATCGTGCGGCTGGCGTTGGTGACGTCGGTGATGTGCAGGCCACCGTCGGGGCCTCCGGTGAGGTTCCAGATCAGCCAGCTCTCCATGGTTCCGAACAGCACCTCCCCGTCTTCCGCGCGTCGCTGGAGCCCCTTTACGTGGTCGAACAGCCACCGGATCCGCAGTGCCGAGAAGTACGTCGACGGCGGCAGACCGCACCGCTGCTGGAAGAACTCCTCGCCCGGGTGCTGTCTGAGTTCGTCGACCAGCGGTGCCGTACGGGTGTCCTGCCAGACGAGCGCCCGGCCGAGGGGGGTGCCGCTCCGCCGGTCCCAGAGCACGGTCGTCTCGCGCTGGTTGGCCACACCGATGGCAGCGACCTGTCCTGGGTCGACACCGGCGATGGACAGGGCGTCGGGCACGACGCGCCGGAGGTTCTGCCAGATCTCGACGGCGTCGTGCTCGACCCGGCCGGGCTCGGGGAAGTGCTGCTGATGTTCCTTCTGCGCGACCGAGACGAGCCGCCCCCGATGGTCGAACAGAATGCATCGGGTCGAGTTGGTGCCCTGATCGATGGACATTACATACCGTTCAGCCATGATCGGGTCTACCTTCCGACGGAGCGAGGGGCAGCCGGCCTGGCCTACCAGCGGG
This sequence comes from Streptomyces broussonetiae, assembly GCF_009796285.1. Lineage (NCBI taxonomy): Bacteria > Bacillati > Actinomycetota > Actinomycetes > Kitasatosporales > Streptomycetaceae > Streptomyces > Streptomyces broussonetiae. The sequence continues at coordinate 763,668 of NZ_CP047020.1, forward strand.
CGGCTCCCAGGTCTCTGGAGATCGTCCGCGCGGCCTCACGGATCAGGGTGACCAGAATCGGGCGTGGTCGGCCCTGGTTGTCGCAGATCCGCTCGACCGGCCCGGACAACCCGATGGCGCCGACGACGAGGCCGCCGTGGCCCCGGATCGGCGCGGCGAGCCCGGCCTCACCCATGCTCATTTCCTGGATCTCGGAGGCCCAGCCCAGCTCCCTGACCTCCGCGAGCGCTCGGTTGAGCTGCTCACGATCGACGAGGGTGTGCCGGGTGTACGCCTCCAGCCCGGACTGCTTGCCGGACTCGATCGTCGCGGTCCCGTAGGCGAGCAGTACCTTGCCCAGCGAGGAGGCGTGCAGAGGCAGCAGCGACCCCACGTCCAGCGTCTGGAAGGAGTCGTCCGGCCGGAACACATGGTGGACGATGAGCACGCTGCCCTCCAGGGGTGTTCCCAGGCGAACCGCCTCTCCGCTGCGGGCGGCGAGCGCGTCGGCCCAGTTGAGGGAGCGCGAGCGCAGTTCGTTGACGTCCAGGTAACTGGTGCCGAGGTGCAGGAGGGCGGCTCCGAGCTGGTATTTCCCGGTCGCCGCGTCCTGCTCCACGAAGTCCACATGCTGGAGGGTGCGCAGAATGCCGTGGGCGGTGCCCTTGGCCAGTCCCAGCGAGGCAGCGACCTCGCCGAGCCCCAGGCGGCGAGGCCCACCGGCGAGCAGGCGCAGGATCGCCGCCGCCCGCTCGATCGACTGGACTGGGCCGGTCATGAAGCGAGCCTATTACCGCCACGGACGCTTCGCCGTACAGGCGGAGCGCCCCTGCGGAGCCGTGGAAGAGTTCCCCGTTCGGTAATGCCGACCGCCGTTCATTGACCTGCCCGATTTGTCTCCGTAGCTTGCTTCGCAGCCGGTATGCGCGGATACATGACGCCGGACCGGCCGCACACCTCACCGGGGAGACACCATGGCGGCACAGCTCAACACGCTGCTTCGGGCGGCATACGAACACATGTGTCCGATCCCGCCCGTCGCCGGCGCCGTCTCGGCCGTACGACGCAGTGCGGCGGCGGTCCTGGCCGACTGGAACGTGCCGCCGGGAATCGTCGACGACGTGCTCCTCGTGGTGTCCGAGCTGGTCACCAACGCGATCATCCACGCCTGCCCGCCGGCCGTACTGCGGCTGTCCTGGGTGCCCAGTGCCCGCGTCGTGAGCGTCGAGGTCACGGACACGGGACCCGCGCTCCCGGCGAGACGGCCCTGTACCGGGATCGACCCGGACGAGCACGGCAGGGGCGAGACGATCGTCCATGCGCTCGCGGCTCGTCATGGCATACGCGTCGACCCCGGTGGGATCACTCGGTGGGCCGATCTCGCAACGAGCTGAGCACTGCCTCCCTCCCGGGCCTGGAGCGCGGCCTCCGTTCGGAGCCGGAGTGCGATCTCCGTCCGGGGCTAGAGTCCGATCTCCGTCCGGGGCAGCGCGGGAACCTGCCTGTCCGCAGCCTGCCTGCGGAGCAGGAGCAGGGCGGCGTCGTCGTGCAGCCGGCCGCCCACGTGTTCCAGCAGCTCGTCATGGACCGCGTCGAGCGTGCGCGCCGGGTCGTCGGAGACATGGCGCGCCACACCTGCGGCCAGCGGATAGAACTCGCGGGCGTGATCGCGGGCCTCGGTGACCCCGTCGGTGTAGAGCAGCAGCTGCTCCCCCACGGCGAAGGGCAGATGCTGAAGGCGTGGTGCCTGTCCGGCAAGGGCACGCAGCCCGAGAGGCGGGGCCGGATGAGTGGGCTCCACCGCCGTGACGTCTCCGGAGGCGGATATCAGCAGCGGGGGCGCGTGTCCGCAGTTCACCACCTCCAAGTGCCCTGAACGGGGACATCCGGCGACCACCGCGGTGACGAAGTCGTCCGGGCCGAGATTGCGGGCCAGGCTCCGCTCGATCCGGCCGACGACGGAAAGGAGGTCGGGCTCGTCATAGGCGGCCTCGCGAAACACCCCGAGCACGAGCGCGGCGGTCCCCACGGCGGGCAGCCCCTTGCCGCGCACATCTCCGACGATCAGCCTGGCTCCGTGCGGGGTGGGCACCAGCGCATAGAGGTCCCCGCCGATCCGGGCCTCGGCAGCCGCGGCACTGTAGCGGACGGCCACCTGGAACGGACCGACGGCCTCCGGAACGGGCTGGAGCAGCGCGTGCTGAGCAGCCTCGGCCACCGAACGGACGGCCGCGAGCACCCGTTCACGACGGCCACGCAGCACGCCGACCAGGCTGCTGGCAGCGGTGACGGACAGCAGGGCGGACAGCATGGCCGCCAGCTCACCGGCCGGCAGCCCGTGCTCGTGCCCCAGCAGTGCGCCCAGGGCCGCGGCCAGGACTCCGACGCCCAGCACACCGCGCGGCCCGCTGGTGGCGGCGGCCAGCGCGGGCCCGGTCGCCAGCAGCGGCAGCCAGATCCCGCCGACGAGGTCGGCGAGTACGACGGCGGCGAGGACCAGCACGGGCATCACACACATGCCGGGAGCCAGGTATCCATCGGCACACCGGCGGAGCGCCCTCCAGGCACCGGCCACGCGGTTCGTGAACGGCCGCATCGACATATGGTCGCCACCGTGATGCAGGGTTTGGGTCATGTGTCGTCCGCTGTCCTCGCCTACCCGGGATGCACGCCCGAAATGTCCGTTTCACCAAGGAAACGGGGTGGGCATGGGCAGCCACAAGAAGCGGATTTTCAGATAGTGAGCGAGAGACTTCTGGTCACCCGGCTCGCGATCGGGAGCAGACGTCCCCGGATCTCGTGCAGCTGGCTCTGCCGTTCCACCGGCACAGAGACACCGAGCGAGCCGACGACCTCTCCGCTGTACACCGGGATGGCCACGCACACCGTGCCGAGCGCGTACTCCTCCAGATCCGTGACCGCCGGCGCCAGGGGCGACGACTCGATTCTGCGCAGCAGCTCCGGAACACTGGTGATCGTCCGCGGTGTGAGATCGGCGAGGTGGTGCCTGGACAGGTAGTCACGACGAGCGTCCTCGTCCAGCTCACGCAGCACGGACTTGCCCAGGGCCGTGGCGTGACCGGCGTCCTCGAATCCCACCCAGAGATCCACCCGTGGCGTACGAGGGCCGTCGACGATCTCGGCGACCCGGATCTCGCCGTCCTCGTAGAACGTGAGGTAGGTCGCGGCGGACAGCTCGTCCCGCAGGGCTGCGAGCACCGGGCGGACGCGGCTGAGCAGGGTCTGCGTGCTGCCCGCCGAGTGCAGGGACATCAGTTTGTCACCCAGGACGAAGCCGCCGTCCGGCAGTTTCCGCACGTATCCGTCGTGCACCAGGGTGCGCAGCAGGTGATAGGCGGTGGCCAGGGGCAGCTCGGTCTCGCGTGCCAGCTGTTTCGCCGGCGCGCCGTTCTCGTGCGCGCTCACCGCCTCCAGCAACCGGAAGGCCCGCTGCACGGACGTGATGAGCGTGGGGCCGTCCTGAGCGCTCATAGGACCAGACTGCGCTGGGCGCCAGGCACGGGCAAGGCAGGGTCACCGTGTGCCGTCGCCCGGACGGCCCGACCCGATGCCGGTGACATCACGATGTCCTCGCGACGGCGCCGTGGGCGGTACCCCAAAGGACGAGCGGCGCCACCGCGGCCGTCCACCAGCGCCCCAGGAGGGGCGGCGCCGGAGTGACGACGGCGATCATCGATCAGCGGACAGATTCCTCTGGCGGCCGGAAGCGGACCGCATGCGTCGCCGTCATCATCGTCGCAGCCGACCCGGAGCCGACCAACACCCCCCGCCGCCGTCGCGGAGTTGCGCCGCCCCCCTGTCGTGCGAACACCTCCAGGCAGTGACACTCTTGGCTGTTGACGCGACGCAATTTTTCCCGAAATACGATAGTCGGCAGGCAACGTGCCGAACGGGAATCCGCTCTTGTGATGTATCAGGCTGCGGTCGAAGTGCAGCCGCCGGCACAGGACGCAGGGCGGCAGTCAGGACCGCGGATGAGGACAACACGAGGGGCAGGGCAGGGAGATGAAGAGTGGCACCGGGCCCACTGAGCGAGCCGGCCTCCTCCGTCAGGGGGCCAAGCTCGTCGCAACGGGAGCAGTGGGAGCGGCCGTCGTCATGCTGGCGGTGACACCGGCGTTCGCCAAGGGCAGCGTCGACCTGACCGCATCGCCGGGCACGGTCCGGGTCGGCCACAGCATCCACATAACTGGGCACGGAGACAGCGACGCGGTGCAGTATGCGAAGCTCTGCGCGCAGGAACGCGCGGGGACGCACGGCGCGTGGCACACCGTCGCGTGCGGCCGGATCGTGGAAATCGCGGCCCAGGACGCCAAGGTGGACGCGAAGACCAAGGCCGGACACCGTGGCGTCGTACAGTTCCGCGGTGTGCTCTACGGGGTCGACGGTCCCCGCGGTGGCCATCCCCACGCCGACATCACCACGTCGGCCAGGACCGTCCACGTGCGCTGATCCACCACCGGCGCGAAACATCCCCGACCCAGCCCGTCTCAGGGTTCGTGTCGGGAGCGATCCCAGCACTGCGACGAGGCCGTCTGTGCAGTTGCGGCCGTCGACGAAGCCCCCCGTACCCGGGGGCCTTGCGCACTGGGAGGGACCGCCGGACCGTGGCGCTCACCACGCCATGGTCCGGCCGAGCTGGTCATGGTCGAGCCCGCCCTTGCCGGCCTGTCGCGCCCGGCGGTGCGCCGACCCGGCGGGTGAGGCATGTGGCCGGGTCAGTGGGCGGGCGGAGTCCAGTCGGCCGGCAGGCCGGACTGGGCAAGGACGGCGTTGAGGCTGTAGAAGTCCTGGTCGGCGGTGATCCGGCGGCCGTCGGTGTCGAGCAGGGTGGCCAGCGGTACGGCGAAGGGCCTCGGCGCACCCTTGATGTGACCGGCGTAGGCGCCTTCGACGGTGATGTGGCAACCGTCGCGGTGGGTGGCGTGCACGGTGACGTGGACGTTGTCGATGAGACTGTCGGTGCGGGCCTTCCACCCGGCGATCTCCTGACGGCCGTGGAAGGTGACGCCTATGCCCTGGTCGGTGTAGGTGCCGTCGGGGGTGAACAGTGCGCCGAGCACGGCGGGCTCGGTGCCGTTCCAGGCGGCGGACCAGTCGGCGACGACCTCGGACACATGTCGGCCGGCGGGCTGCGCGGCGAAGGCGGCGGTACCAAGCGCGGTGGGCCCAAGTGCGGTGGGCCCAAGTGCGGTGACGGCGGCCACGGTGCAGATCACAGCGGCCGCAAAGCGGGTCGGGTGGAGCCTCATGACGTCGGTCCTCCGGGTGTGGGTGATGGTCTACGAGGTGCTTGGGCGCTGCGGGGCGGTGGCGGTGGCGGTTGGTGCGGGACTTCGAGGTGCGCAAACCTGTTTCGAGGTCCGGCGTGACGGGACCAGGCCGGACTGCGCCAGGTCCGGGTCTTTGCAGGCCGAGGAGTCAGGGAGTCAGGGAGTCAGGACGACCTTGCCGGTGACAGTGCCGGACTCCGCCAGGCGCAGCGCCTCGGCCGCGCTGGTGAGCGGCAGTCGTGCGGCGACGGGGGCGGTGATGTCGCCGCGGCCCAGAGCGGTGAAGACCTCGGTGAGGTCGGTGTGCAGCCGGGCACGGAAGCGGTCCTTGTGGAACTTCTGGCCGGCCCAGATGTTGTAGAAGTGAGCGCTGCGGCCATTGGGGAGGGTGTTCCACAGGCACGTACGGGCAAGGATCTTCAGCACGGGCCACTGCTTTGAGCCGGTGTCGTCGCGGGTGGAGGCACTGCCGTAGGAGACGAGGGTGCCGCCGGGGGCCAGCAGGTGCCAGGAGTCGATCACGCTGCGCCCGCCGACGTGGTCGAAGACCGCGTCCACCCCGCCGGGGGCCAGCTCGCGGACCCGGGCCGGCACGTCTCCGGTGCGGTAGTCGACCGGGGTGACATCCAGCTCCCGCAGAGCGTCGTGGTGCCGGGGCGAGGCCGTACCGATCACCTGCACACCGGCTGCTCGGGCCAGCTGGACCAGGATCAGGCCCACGCCGCCACCGGCGCCGTGCACGAGAATCCGCTGCCCGGCGCGCACCCGGGCCGTGCGGTGCAGCATCTGCCACGCGGTGATGCCGTTGACCACGACGGTCTCGGCCTCGGCCGCACCCAGACCGTCGGGGACCTCCACCGCGTCCTGCGCGTCGACCAGAACATGACTGGCCCAGCCTCCGACCTTGACCAAAGCGGCCACCCGCCGTCCCACGAGGCCCGGGTCGACTCCCTGGCCGGTCGAGTGGACCCGGCCCACCAGGTCGTAGCCGGGCACGAACGGGAACGGCGGCTGGTCGTAGTACCGCCCGCGGCGCATCTGCTGCTCGGCGAAGGAGACCCCGGTCGCCTCCATGGCGATCACGATCTGCCCGGGACCGGGCTGCGGCACGTCCGCGCGCCGGACCTGCAGGCCTTCCGGGGCCACGACGCCCGGCAGAACGACCTCGACAAAGGGGTGGCTGCTCATGACCACCCTCCTTTCACTAATAGGTATCGCGTCCGTTAGAAGTTCTAACACGTACGTCCAGTGATGGTCAATCGCGCCCGTGATACCTTCTAACTAAATTGGCCGAGAGAGTCAGGAGAACCGGTCGTGAGCACACCGGATACGGCAACTCCCCGGGAGCGCTACCGCGCCCAGGTGCGGGAGGAGATCAAGAAACACGCCTGGGAGCAGATCGCCGCCGCCGGGGCCTCCGCCCTCTCGCTGAACGCCATCGCCAAGCAGATCGGCATGAGCGGCCCGGCCCTGTACCGGTACTTCTCCAACCGCGACGAGCTGATCACCGAACTCATCAGGGACGCCTACCGCAGCCTGGCCGGAGCCTTCCGCGCCCGCGCCGAAGCCGGCACCGACCTCAGCGACCTCGCGCACACCCTGCGCAGCTGGGCCCTCGAGGATCCCCAGCGATACTTCCTCCTCTACGGCACCCCCGTGCCCGGCTACCGGGCCCCCGAGGACACCACCCGGTTCGCCTCCCAGATCATGGCCGTCCTCCTCGACGCCTGCACCGCCGGAGAAACCCCCGCCGCGCCCCAGTCGCCGTTCCAGGCACACCTGGACAGCCACCGGACCTGGACCGCCGAGCACCCCGCCCCGCCGTCGGCGCTGCACCGCGCCCTCACCTTCTGGACCCGCCTCCACGGCGTACTCTCCCTCGAACTCGCCGGCCACTTCACCGGCATGGGGTTCGACCCCGCCCAGCTCTACACCGCCGAGGCAGAGACGATCACGCCCGCCTGACCGCACCGCCGCCGGCTGCCAGGGCTCTGCCCGATGCGCGGCGGGCGAACGGCGGCACCGGGGCGCAGGACACACCTACGTGAGGCCCGAACTGTCCGATGCGCCACTCGAGTTCGTCCGTTCACCGTTGCCGTACGTGTCGCGTGACAGGGGGCGGCCGGACCACGCGTTCCACGAACTGCCGACGGGGCGCCCGCGCCCGTCGTATCCCGCCCGGACGGGCCCGCCACCGTGTCCGTGGCCGCATAGGATCCGACCATGGAGAACCCACCCCGTTTCACCGCCGAACCGACCTCGTTCCGGGAGACGACATGAGCAGCGCCCTTCTCGTGATGGACGTCCAACGAGCCATCGTGGACATCGCCGACACCGACCCCGGCTCCGGATACCTGCCACGCCTGCGCAGGGCGATCGACGGGGCCCGGGCCGCGAACATCCCCGTGATCTACGTGGTCATCGCGTTACGACCCGGCTTCCCGGAGGTCGGCACACGCAACAGGGCCCTAGCTGCCATCGCACGGGACGGCCTCTTCGTCGAGGGCGCTCCAGGAACCGAGATCCACCCCGAGATCGCGCCCCAGCCGGGCGAGGTGGTGGTCACCAAGAAACGGGCAAGTGCCTTCTCCGGCAGCGATCTCGACGTCGTGCTGAGAGCACGCGGGATCGACAGCCTCGTCCTCACCGGCATCGCCACCAGCGCGGTGGTGCTGTACACCCTGTGCCAGGCGAACGATCTGGACTTCGGGCTCACCGTCCTCTCCGACGCCTGCCTGGACACCGACCCGGAGACGCATCGGGTCGTCGTGGAACGGCTGTTCCCTCAGTGGGCGGATGTCGTCGCCGTCGATGACTGGCTCAAGACGATCGCACCTCAATAGACGGTTGCCGGTGTGCACGCGCGGGGTGCGTTCGCGCGGGCACGGACGCCGCGTCAGCCCGCGCCCCGCCCGCCACCGCCCGGCGTCCATGAACGGAGCTTGTCGGGGTCGCGGACGCTCCAGACGTGGGCCAGTTCACGGCAGGCCGCCAAGGTGCGGCCGGTGACCTCGGCGACCAACCGAGCGCAGCTACGAGGTCCGCTACATGGACACCACGCCACTGACGGGCTCAGGTTCGTCGCCGGAAGCGGGGAAAGCGTCCTGACCCTGGATGCGCCTCAGCTTGCCATCGCCTCGTTCGACGGGTTCGTGAGGGTCAGGCGGCAGCCGGTGGCGTGAAGTCGACCGGCGGGTTGAGACGGGCGAAGCCTTCCTGGCGCTCGTACGGGAAGTACGGATAGGGCGCCGGCTTGCTGCTGGCCGCGTCGAGCTTCGCCATCTGGTCTCGGGTCAGTGACCAGCCGACGGCTCCGAGGTTCTGGCGCAGCTGCTCCTCGTTGCGGGCGCCGATGATGACGGAGGAGACGGTCGGCCGCTGCAACAGCCAGTTGATGGCGATCTGCGGGACGGCCTTGCCGGTCTCCTGCGCGATCTCCTCGAGCACGTCGACCACGCGATAGAGGTGTTCGTCGTCCACCGGCGGCCCGTACTCGGCGGTGCGGTGCAGGCGGCTACCGGCGGGCAGCGGCTGGCCGCGGCGGATCCTGCCGGTGAGCCGCCCCCAGCCGAGCGGACTCCACACCACTGCCCCCAGACCCTGGTCGAGCCCGAGGGGCATCAACTCCCACTCGTAGTCGCGGCCGACGAGGGAGTAGTGGACCTGGTGTGCGACGTAGCGCGGGCGGCCGTACCTCTCCGCGATCGCCAGGGACTTCATCGCCTGCCAGCCGGAGAAGTTGGAGACCCCTACGTAGCGGATCTTTCCCGCGCGCACGAGATCGTCGAGCGTGGACAGGACTTCCTCGATCGGCGTGCTCGCGTCGAAGGCATGCAGCTGGAACAGGTCGATGCGGTCCGTACCCAGCCGCCGCAACGCGTCCTCGCACGCGGTGATCAGACGCGACCGGGAGGAACCCGCATCCCCAGGCCCCTCCCCCGTCGGCAGACCGGCCTTGGTCGATATGATCACCTGTTCCCTGCGACCCTTGACCGCCTCGCCCAGCACCTTCTCGGACGCACCGGCGGAGTAGACGTCGGCGGTGTCGAACATCGTGATCCCGGCATCCAGACAGATGTCCACCAGACGGCGCGCCTCGCGCACATCGGTGGCACCCCAGGCGCCGAACAGCGGTCCCTGACCGCCGAAGGTGCCGGCGCCGAAACTCAGCGCGGGAACCTTCAGCCCGGACGCACCCAGCTGCCTGTATTCCATAGCTGCTCCCCTTGTCTCCACACCTCGACCCACTAACGGACCCGTGGTTCCGTTAGCATGGCTTGAAAGTAGCACGCGTCGGCAATTAATGAAACTGGAGTCCCGTTATGAGTTCGATGGGCGCCGAACCGGGAACCGTCCGCCCGGGTGGACGCACCGCTCGGGTACGGGCAGCCGTACTGCAGGCAGCCGGGGACGCCCTGGCCGAACACGGCTTCGCCCACCTCGACCTCACCGACGTCGCACGCCGCGCCGAAGTCGGCAAGACCACCGTCTACCGCCGCTGGGGAACCGTCACCAGCCTCGTCGCCGACCTGCTCGCCGACATGGCGGAACAGTCACTGCCGCGGACAGAGAGCGGCTCCCTTCTCGGCGATCTCACCGCCAACGCCCGGCTCGTACAGCGCACTTTGGCCGACCCTCGGCAGGGCGCGCTGTTCAAGGCCGTCATCGCGGCCGCCACTGGCGACACGAGAACAGCCGAGGCGCTGCACCACTTCTACGACACCCGCGTCAACGAATGGGCTCCCTGTGTCCAACAGGCCGTCGACCGAGGGGAACTACCCGAGAACACCGACACCCACGAAGTCGTCCGCGCCGTCTCCGCTCCCCTCTACTACCGCTTCCTCACCACCAACAGCCTCCTCGACGAAGCCGCCGCCGACCGGGCCGCCGAGGCCGCAGTGGCCGCAGCACGCGCGGGAGCGTACCTGCGCAGCCGTGGCATGTAACAAGAGGCCGGGCGTCCTTCACTGCTGTCAGCTTCGAATGAGCATCCGATGCCCCTGCACTCGAAGACGAAGAGGCCGTGCAAACGGCGGTGCGGCAGTGGCAGGAACCCCGCTCCGCTCCATGGCCGGAGCCGGAGCGGTGAAACCCGCTCGCAGCGGCCGAACGGGACAACGAGAACGCCCGAGCTGGACCGCGCCACCCCTGCGGTGGGTCAGGGCAGGGTCGCGGTGCCTGTCGCCTGGAGTTGACGGGAGCCGAAGTCGGAGACCAGGAGGGTGGTCCCGTCCGGGCTGAGGGCGAATTCGCGAGGGAAGGCACCGGTGGGAACGCGTCCCAGCACGGCGGTTCGGCCCTGCAGCGCGGCACGCGTGTCCACGACGGTCAGGCCGGTGGTGGCGTCCGGTGCGTCGAACCGGTCGGAGTCGGCAGTGATGATACGGCTGCCGGTGCGGTTGAAGACCAGGCCGACCGGAGCAGTGCCGACCCGGACGGAGGCCAGCAGCGCGTGACCGGGGTCAAAGGCGAGTCCCGCCGCGTCGAAGGCGAGCAGCGCGTTGCTCTGCCGTGCGGTGACCCACACCGTTCTCCCGTCCGGCGCGACGGCGACGCGTACCGGGTTGCATCCCGCAGGCACGTTCGCCAGCAAGGCCCGGGCGGGATCGGTCTCCAGCGTGTGCAGATCGATGACGCTGAGGTACCCCGGGCCGGTCCTGTAGGAGTCGCTGCTGCCGGGCCTGCGTTGGCTGGTCGCGTACAGCATCCGGCCGTCGGCCGAGACCGCTGTGCCGACCACCGACTTGCCGAGCACCAGGCGGCCGACATAGGCGCTGCCGCGGAACTTGTGCGTCAGGGCGGCGCGGAGGTCGAAGACCTCGATGGCGCCACGACCGCCGCCCCAGAAGTCGCCGTACTCCTGGCTGACAAAGGCGTAGCGGTCGTCGGGTGACACGGTGACCTGGACGGCGCTGTTCCTGAAGGTCCCGGTGAGCGTGCCCACCACTGCGCCGGCCTGTCCGGCAGCGGCCTTGGCCGCGTCGACCACGATCGCCCCGCGGCCCGAGGCGACGAGGAGATGGCGCCCGTCGTGGGTCAGGGTGACCCCGTTCGCGCCCGACGGCCCCAGGCCGGCCAGTGACAGCCCTACCCTGTGCCTCAGGCGGGGCGGGAAGGACGCGGCGTCCAGCACGCCGAGGTCGGTTCCCAGGGCCGTGAACGCGATGTCTCCCTTTGCGGCGTAGGCCAGTCCTAAGGGGGCCGTGGGAACGGCCGTGCGCGCGGTCCGGACTCCGGCGAGCACCCGCTGCCCGGGAGCCGTGGACTCGCACCCGGGAACCGGAACCGTACCGGCGGCGGAAGCGGTGCTCGTCCCCGGCGCCGAGGCGGTCGCAAGGCCGCACGTGGCGGCCAGAGCGTACGCTGCGCTCACCAGTCCCAGAAGCCAACTCCTGCTCCGAATCACGCTGTTCACCGTACTCCCGCCCGCGTCCCGGCTTCCCTGGACCCTGACGGCCCCAGGCGTTCCCGGCGCGAGGGCCCCGGCCGCCGGTGACGGCCGGGACGGGTGGCGGGTCCAGCAGGTTCGGATCCTGCCGCGGCACCACCGCAAAGGCCCCGGACCCAAGGAACGGTCCGGGGCCTTTGACATCCACTGGAGACAAACACGAGCAGCTGCTGACGGGCGGGCGCAGGACTTACGACCCGGGCACCGCGAGCCCATTCGGTGAGCAGTACGAAACGACTACCAGCCGTGATCGCAGTTACCGAAGTCGGTGTCCTGACCGCCTGGTGAGCCCTCACCGTTGAGCAGGTTTCCGGCAAGCCCGTTGGCGATGCCGAGGTTGCCGATGATGTCAATGTTCAGGTCATGGTTCCTGCAGCCGCCGCCACGCAAGGTTTCCGCGGTCTGGGCGGAAGCAGGACCGATGGTCATGACACTGACGCCGGCGATGACGGCGGCCGCGACAGCGGCCTTGGATATCGTGCGCATTTCTCCTCCTTGGGCCGGGTAGAGCGCAGCATCAAAGATCCACTTAGCGCTCATTTCGGAGGCTAGTTCGGCCTCCCCCACAGCGCTCATCGGGGAAGCCATACGGGGGGATTCTGAGGCTCGATCGGTCTCCGCGGCCCGGGGAGCCCGGCTGAACCGACCCGCGATGTGGGCTCATCTCCCAGAGGACGACGGCCACTTGGGAGGAGACCGGCACCGCAGTCAGGGGCGGTCCCGTGACCGGCTCCCGCCCGGACCGCCCGCACCGGCCTGACCCACCGCTCCGGTCGTCGGCCGTCCGGCGGAGCGCCTGCGCGACCCGGCACCACCCGCTTGGCTGGTGTTCTCCGGCCTGCCGCCGTTCGGGTCGCCGTACCGTCGACGCGCTGTACTGCCGGCCGGCGCCCTGGGTGTCACGCACTCCGCTCGGCTTGCCCGATCGCCGATGGCCTGCTGTGGCAGGTGCGGCGCATGGCGGACCTCTCCGCCGCGCCGTCCCTCGCCGTGCCCGATCGGCAGTCGGTCGTACGGCGCACCGACGATCTCCGCCACGGAATCGCGCAACCGCGAGACGACACGGCTCGGCGTCCGGGCGGGGCCGCTCGGGGCTGGTTGGAGGTATCGGGGAGGCCCCCGTTCGTGCGACGGCCGGCGCAGGCACACCGGGCCCTCCCCGCTCGTCAGGCCCTTAGGCCCGGTGCAGTGTGGAATACATGAATGTCCGGCAGGGCTTGGCCGGTGTGCGGCAACCGTGGCAGTCGAGTCATGCGCTGTCGGCCGTTCCGATCGCCCTCATCGCCGTGATCACGGTGGTGGACCAGCTCGTCCCGGGAGACATCCACCTCGGTCCGCTGCTGGTGGTCGCTCCGGCGATCACCGTCGCCTTCGCGGGCCCCTGGCTGACCGCGCTGATCGGCTTCCTGGCCGTAGGAGCACAGGCGTACATCGGCTGGCATTTCGGCGTGCTCTTCAGCCGGAATGTGCTGGTGCAGATCCTCGCCCTGGCCGTGCTGTCGGCCCTGGCCGTGCTCTTCTGCATCGTGCGCGAGCGCCACCGCCGCCAGCTGGCCCGGATACGCACAGTCGCCGAAGCGACGCAGCACGTGCTGCTGTGGCCGCTGCCCGACCAGCTCGGCCCGGTGCAGGTCGCCGTGCTCTATCTGGCCGCCGAGGACGAGGCCCAGATCGGCGGTGACCTGTACGCGGCCACGGTCACCGACACCGGCGTCACCATCATGATCGGCGACGTGCGGGGCAAGGGCCTGTCGGCCATCGGCGAGGCCGCCCTGCTCATCGGGGCCTTCCGGGAAGGCGCCCATCAGCACGGCGACCTGCCGACGCTGGCCGCCGCGCTGGAACAGAGCGTTACGCGGAACCTGGCCCACCTGGAGCCGACCACGGAAACCGTGGAACGGTTCGCCACGGCGCTCCTGATGGAGATCCCCGAGGCGGACAGCGTCATCCGGCTCATCAGCTGCGGGCACCCGCCGCCGCTCCTGCTCAGCTCGGACAGTGCCGTCGCCGTTCCCGTCCACCCGGCACCGCCACTGGGAATCGGCGAACTGAAGCCGACGGACTACACCGTCGACGTGTTCTCCTTCGAACCCGGCGACACCCTCCTGCTCTACACCGACGGCGTCATCGAGGCCCGCGACACCTCCGGCACCTTCTATCCGCTCGCACAGCGGGCCGCCCAGTGGGCCGGCAGCAGCCCGGAGAAGCTGGTGCACGCGCTTAGGGGCGATCTCCTCGCGTACGTGGACGGCCGCCTCGACGACGACGCCGCGGTCATCGCGCTGTGCCGCACCTCGCCCGCGCATCGTGGTCATCACCGACTGGTGTGAAGCAGCAGGACGTGTGCGGGTGCTACTTCAGGCCGATCGCGGCGCAGTCCGCCTCGTACGTCGGGGTGCAGATGTCCTTGACGGAGTAGACGCCGTCCGCGATCACCGTGCTCTTGATGTTGTCCCTCGTGAGGGCGACCACCGGCACGAGCCTCGCGGGGATTTTCCTCGTCGTCGGACTGTCGACCGTGTCGCTGGTCAGCGCGTCGAACTGGATGTCCTTGCCCTGGACCTTGTCCACCGCCATCTGCGCGGCATCAGTGGCCTCGTCCAGGAACGACTTGTACACGGTCATGTACTGCTCGCCCGAGACGATCCGCCGTACCGCGTCCAGATCCGCGTCCTGCCCGGTCACCGGCGGCATCGTGGTGGCGCCCGCCTCCTTCAGCGCGTCGATGACGGCGCCTGCCATGCCGTCGTTCGCCGAGTAGACGGCGGCTATGTTGCCGAGCCCGACCGACCGGATGGCCTTCTTCATGTTCGCCTTGGCGATCGCGGGCGACCACTTGTCGGTGTCGTACTGCCTGACGATGTCGACCTGCCCCTGGAGTGCGCCGAGCGCGCCCTCCTTGAACCGCGCCGTGTTCGGGTCGGCGGGGTCGCCGTTCATCATGACGATCTTGCTGCTCGACGCCTTCGGGCCGAGCGCCTTGACGAGGGCGCGGCCCTGGACCTGGCCGACCAGCTCGTTGTCGTGGGAGACATAGGCCTCGACCGGTCCCTGCGCGAGGCGGTCGTAAGCGATGACCGGAATGCCCGCGTCCTTGGCCTTCTGCACGTTGGGCGCGATGGCCTTGGCATCCACCGCGTCCACCAGAACGATGTCGACCTTGTCGTCCACCATCTGCTGCAACTGCCGGCTCTGCGTGGCCGGGTTCGCCTCGGCGTTGAGGTAGACGACCTTGCCGTTGCCGTGCGTGAGGGAAGCGACCTCCTCCTTGATGATGGGGTGGTCGAACTTCTCGAAGCGCGCCGTGTCCTTGTCGGGCAGGAGCAGCCCCACCGTGATGTCGTCTCCCTTCCCCGGGGATGCGGAGCCGCCGCTGCCGACGGCGCTGTCGATGGCGCCGCACGCGGTGAGCGTGAGAGCCGAGGTGGAGGCGGTCAGGACCGCCACGAGATGACGGACGGGTGTTTTGTGGGGGGTAGCAGCGTTCACGGCAAGGCGCCTTCCGGACGAGGGAGCATCTGGGAACCCAGGTGGCGGAAGCAAACGCGGAAACCACCGAAGACGTCAAGACGTAAGGACAACAAGGCGGTTACGGTCTGAGGATCACCTCGCTCCTTCGATGACGTGACCGGACGGCGGTGGACCGGCCACCACGGACGCCGTAGGAGCCGTGCGTCACAGAGTCAACAGCATGGCTTCTTCCGCAGATTGACCGAACAACACCGATTGCGATCCCGCCCAGTCAATCCGCGAAGACCCCTCACAGAGCGTCACGAATCCTGTGCCCCGGGCTCAACTCACGCCGTACCGTCGTCCTCCGCGCCGTCGGCCGGACAGGAAGCGGCCAGCCCCACCGTGCATTCGAGGTCGTTGACCTCGTCGATGAGACCGGCGCCGGGGTCTTCGCTCGGGGTGTCGCCGCCATGCTCCATGTGGGTGGCGGGGGGCGCACCGGTCCCGCCCGCGGGTGTGGGGGCCGCGTGCGCCGGGCCGCACGCCAGGAGCGCGACCGTGGCCAGGCCGAGGACCATCGTCGAACGGGTCATGATCTTGATCATGACCGTCCAACGAGCCGATTCCAGGCCCGGTTACGGATCGTCACCCATGTGTCCCGGGGTGACGTGACCGCCCGGGCCGTAGGGGCCGAGGTCCCGGAGTGCCGGGCCGTCATGGCCGGCGTCCTGGAGCGATCGAAGGCCGAGCACGTGCGCAGTTTCGCCGTGCACGGGATAGTCCGTCATCGTGAAGGACGGCACCACGCTCACGGCATCTCCCACGCGCAGGCCGGTGACACCGGTCCCGACGGCCCCGACCACTCCGGCGGCTTCGTGACCGAGCCCGGAAGGGAAGACCGGATCGGTGCCGTACTCACCCAGCCGGAACATCGACTCCGCCCGGTTCAGCCCCAACGCCCTTGTACGGATAAGGTCTTCACCCGGCCCAGGAGCCGGTTCGGGAACTTCCTCCAGGCGCAGGACCTCGGATCCGCCGGTCTCGTGGAAGCGGACGGCTCGGCTCATGACGTGACTCCTTGGTGCTCGCTGAGGGGCGGTCACCCCTCGGGCTCCGGGCGAGGCGGCCCTCGTTCGCGATGGGGACGATGACGGGCACGGGCACGGGCGATGCCCCGGGCGATCGTCTTCACGCCGGGGCCGGCGATCGGGTCGAAGGCCAGACGGACACCCTCGCCGCCGGTGATCTCCTTGATACGGGCTGGGAGGTCCTCCCCGCCGGGGACCACGACATGGGCCCGCTCCGGCGTCCAGGAGGCGCTGCTTCTTGCCGACGCCACGCGTGGCGGCGATCGGGATCGCGCCGATGTGGCGGGCGATCTGGACGGCCGCCAGGCCGACGCTGCTGGAGGCCGCGGTGATCAGGACGTGGTCGCCGGGACGTACCCGGCCGCTCCCGGCGAGGGGACCGTACGCGGTGATGTAGGCCATCCACACGGTCGCAGCCTGGACGGGGTCGACGTCCGGGGGGGTGGGGCACGAGGGCCGAGGCCGGGATGATGACGTGGTCACCGTAGGTGCCGTACTCGGTCCGCGGAAACGACGGCACGACCGCGACCGGGTCGCCCTCGGCGAAGCCGGTGACGCCCTGGCCGACCGCCTCGACGACACCCGCGGCCTCGGAGCCGAGCGTGGCGGGGAAGACCGGCTGGTGGAGGTATCCGCCCTCGCGGTACATGATCTCGGCCCGGTTCAGGCCGATCGCGTCGACGCGGATCCGCACCTCCCCCTCGCCCGGAGCGCCCACCTCCACGTCGCGGAGGGTCAGGACTTCGGGACCGCCCAGCCGGTCGAACTGTACAAGTCGCGCCATGACGCACCGTCCTGGGAGCGGGGATGGGGGGAACCGCACCGAATCAGCTCGGCGCCGACACCCACCCTGCCCCAAGTTCGATGGCCGTCACATTTTGACCACCATCAAAATAAGCGTTTTCCGTCGCGGCCGATACCGTCGGCAGCGCTCAGGCCGTGCCCGTCCCGCCCTCCGCCGCGGAGGCGGCCACCACGGCCGAGAGCAGGCCGGGGAACCGCTCTTCCATCTCGTCCGTGCGCAGTGCGTTCAGCTTCGTCGTCCCCCGGTAGTACTGCCGGATGACCCCGGCTTCGCGCAGCACGTGGAAGTGGTGGGTCAGAGTCGAGAGCGACACGGGTGCATCGAAGGTGCCGCAGCCCTTGTCCTCGTCGGCCCCGGCCAGCTGGGACACCACCATGCGCCGGACCGGATCCACCAGCGCTTCCAGGACCTGCTGGAGCGAGACCTCCGACAGGTCGGGGTGCTCCACTGTCCGGGCGGCGGTGCGGGGGCGGGCCACGGTGACTCCTCGAGATCGATACGGTCGGTCCATAGTACGACCGCCGTCGAAATCTCCTACGCCTGGACGGCCCGTGTGAACCCGGTCCTCGCGCGGTCGGCCACGGCGAGCAGGGCGATGTCGTCCTCGTGGAGGCTGCCGGCGACCACTGTCCCGTCGCGCTCGGCGACGCCGGTCACGAACCCGTAGGAGCCATCGTGCGTACGAAGGTCATGGACGACGCGGCCGGAGAGGTCGAAGGCCATGACCCAGGCGACGAGTGCGGGCTCGGGACGCACGGCCTCGGGCAGGTTCCACAGCAGGACCCGGAGGAACCCCGGCAGCGGGAGCAGCTTGTCGAGGAGCGCGTTGCGGGGCGCGGCGATCGCCACCCACACCAGCCCGTCACTGCCGAGGCTCAGGTTGTCGGGCAGACCGGCGAGGTTCTCCACGAAGGGTTCCACGGTGCCGGTCTTCGGGCCGGTGAGCCAGTAGCGGCTCACCCGGTATCCGGCACTCTCGGCCACGAGCAGGTGCGAGGCGTCCGGGGCGAGCACGAGGCCGTTGGCGAACTTGAGACTGTCGTGCAGGACGGTGACGGTGCCGTCGCGGTCGCGTCGGACGAGCATGCCCGTGCAGGAGTGCTCGACGATGTCGCCGAGATGGTGTTCAAGGTCCCAGCGGCGGGTGGACACGGTGAACCAGATGGTTCCGTCCTGGCTCTCGACCACGTTGCTGGCGAAGGTGAGCCGACGGCCCGCGACGGTGTCGACAAGTACCTCGACCGATACATCGGCCGACATGCGCAGCAGTCCGCGGTCGTGGTCGCAGATCAGGACGCTGCCGTCGGCGGACGGCTCGAGCCCCAGCGGCCGGCCGCCGGTGTTGCCCACGACCGCGCTGGCGCCGGTGACGGGGTCGAGGCGTACGACGCTGCCGTCGCCGAGCCCGGCGAGTACATGGCCCCTGCTGTCGAAGACGACGTCCTCGGGGCCGTGTCCGCCGGTCGCGAGCCGACGGGCCATGGGGAACGGGCCCGTGACGGCGGTGCGCCCCTCGTCGGGCCGGGCCCGAGGCGGCGTCCAGCGGCGGGGCGCGATGAGTCGGCGCATCGAAGTCACGGCGACAGTGTGGCACCGCGCCCGCCGATGCCGGGAGGGCACGAAACCCACCGATTCACAGCCGCTGCGGAGCGCCGCCGCGGCCGAACGTGCCACCCAGGTCAATGAGGTGGGCGAGCGGCATCGGCCTGTCCTCTGCGACGGGCCGCCGTTCCGCCGGCCCGAGCCGGCAGGCCCATCACCGGCATCGACGCGCCCGACGTCGTGCTCCGCCAGTCGGCCGACACACCCGAACAGTCAAGTGCGGCCGGTACGAAGCCAGAACTCCGGTGGCCGCACCTGGCCTTGGACATGCCGCGCGGGGCGGCCTCAGACGGGTTCGGGCTGCGGTTCCGGTCGCCGTACAGGTGCGGCTTTCGGCTCCCACAGCCTGGTGGTCCGTACGTAGCCGCGGACCACTGAGCCCATCGCCAGGATGATCAGCGGTCCGAACACCCACGGGTATTCGGCCATTTCCGTCGGCAGATAGCGATACGACGCGAGGAGCACACCGAAGGCGGTTGCACCGTGAACGACCAGCCGGATTCCTGACCGGTCCCAGCCACGTTCCAGCGAGCGCAGCGCGGCCTCGACCGTGACCACGAACACGGCGCCGGCCACGAGATCCACGCCGTAGTGATAGCCGAATCCCAGCGTTGCGCAGAGCGTCGCAATCAACCAGAACGTGCCGGCGAATCGCAGAGCCCGTGGGCCCTTACGGGAATGGATGAAGATCGCGGTAGCCCATGCCGTGTGCAGGCTGGGCATGCAGTTGCGTGGGGTGATCTCGTCGAATGGGATCGGGTGCGGGGTGTGGATCGGCGGCGGTGTGCCGGGCCACAGGTCGGCCACCGCCCAGTTCCCGCCGTCGGCGCCGTAGGCGAAGACCGGTCCGACCACCGGAAAGATCATGTAGATGACGGGCCCGAGGAGGCCTATGACCAGAAACGTGCGCACCAGATGATGCCTCGGGAAGCGTCGCTCGACCGCCACGTTGCGCAGTTGGTACGCCGCGACGGCGACGGCGGCCACCGCGAGCTGAATGTAGACGTAGTCGAGTATGTGGGCGCCGATCGGACCGGTGGCCCTGACGATACGGCCTGCCAGCCACGACGGGCTGCCCAGCGCGTGATCGGCTGTGGCCACGTACGGGTCGAGCACCGCCGGTCGGGTCCTCGACGTGATGAGCAGCCAGGTGTCACCCGCCTTGCGACCCGCCACCAGCAGCAGGCCCAGCCCGACGCCCTTCAGCAGCAGGACGCGTTCACGCCCGGCGCGGCGGGTGACAGCGATGACCCCGTAGCCCAGAATCACCCACAACGCGCCATTACCGAATGGATGGCCGTCGGTCACCTTGATGTCGGCCGCCCACCGCACCAGAAAGAAGCCGACGTCGATACCGATCGCGGCACCGATCGCGATGATCCGCTGCCGCCAGGTGAGCACCACCATCGTCAACGCCAGACTGGCGTACAGCAGGAACCCCGACTTGGGAGGGAATACCACCTCTCGAACCTGGTTGGTGATCGGCCCCGGCAGGCCGTAGCGACGCGCGGCGATCTCCAGCAAGATGAGGAATCCGAGAGCCACCGCGCCCCCCGCGGCCCACAGCACCGCCCGCGGCTGGCGCCACGCGGCGAATTCAGTTCCCCAACTTCTTCGCGAAAACACCCGCGACACCCTAGATATCAATTGTTTGGCCAATTTGTTAGACATTTGATGGAACAGGTCACGCTTCGCGCCGGACAGCAAGGCATTCCGCTGAAGGACAGCCGAGAAGGGTGCTCGTCGCGAGATCGATCATGTTATCGGAGCGAGACGGGAGTTGTGCGGGGCCTCCGTGCGGCAGCCCCTCATCGCCCCATCGCGAGCGGGACGTGCTGCGCCGGCCGGTAGAGGTGGCCCCTGCAAGGCCGGCCCGCTCCTCGCGGCGCAGTCCGGCCGCACGGCGGGCCGGGCTCCCCGACAGCCTGGCGGCCACCTCATCGGACTCGGCCACACCGTGCTCGTCGGAGCCCGTGATCCGCAGCGCGGCGCGCAGGCCGTGGCCGCGCTCGGTGCACGGTTCGTACCGATCGTCGTGAGCGACGACGTGCCGGTGGCCGCAGCGGCGGTGGATGTCGCCGACCACGAGGACGTGATCGACGTGTGATCAACAACGCGACGTGTGATCAACAACGCCGGCATCTCCGGCCCCGCCGGAGACCGGCGCGTTCCTGGCCATGCCACCGACCTCGGCTGCAGCGCCACCGAGAAGCCCGGCACCTGGCCCTGACGTCTCGTCGGCCGAGACAGCGAGACCGTCGACCGCACAGAACACTCAAACCCAGGTTCTGCTCCTCTGCTCCCGTGTTGTCGACGCCGTTCGGAGTCGGTGGTTCCGTGAGCCGCGTCCATGGCGCAACCGAAGCCGGAGGAGCGGGACTTGCTCGCGGGGGAAGTGAAATCGAGAGCCTCACCATCGGCCAGAACACCCTGGACGTGCCGTTCGCGCAGGGCTTCGACCGGAGTTGCGAGTAGCGGATCGGCACCGACTGCGAGCGAACGCGAGGACGCCAACCCCGGGACCACGGACACGCCTCCGCGCGACGGCAACGGCCTGCGATCGACCACCGCGGACGCAGCCCCGGCCGCCGGCCACCCGTTCTGCTGGTACGACCCGACTGTCCGGCCCGGTCCGGCGCATCCGCCTCCGCCGCCGCAACGCAAGCCGACCAGCGTGAGTTGCACCGGACCGCGGCCCTCCCGCTACCACGCGGCGTTCGTCGCCTCGGCACATGTCACCGGCGGCGGCCGGCCGGTCACCGGCGGTATGGTCACCTTTACGCTGGGCGGCGCCTCGTGCACCACGAGCCCGGCTCCCTCGGGCAGCGCAGCCTGCCGACTCACCCGGGAGGATCCGCCGGGACAACTGCCGTTGCCGGTCGGCCACTCCGGAACCGGCGAGTACCAGGCCGGCGCCACGGCCGCCGACTTCACCATTCTCAAGGCGCTTTCCGACCTGAGGTGCACGGGGGCCAAGAGGGTCGCAGGCGGTCAGCCCACGCAGCTGTCCGGCGTCCTCACCGAGCGAGAGACCGGAAACCGGCCGATCGCCGGCCGGACGGTGACCCTCGCCCTGGGCGCCGGGAGCATCCGGCAGGCGTGCACCGCCACCACCGACGCCCATGGGGCCGCTGTGCACCGTCCCGTCCGTCGACCAGCCCCTGGCCGAGGACGCGACCCTACCGGTGGCCGCGGAGTTCTCCGGTGAGCGGTTCCATCTGCCCTGCGGTGACTCGGCGCGGGTCCGGCTGGAGTGCTGCACCGGCCGGGCTTCCGGACTCACCGGGGCGGTGCGCCTGCCGCTCGCCGCGCTCTCGGCCGGTCCGACGCCGGACACCGGCGAACCTCGGGGTCGGGCTGCCCGGACTGCCGGTGATCGGCATGTCAGGACCGACCGCGACATCCACCAGCACCTGCAACAGGGCCGAGGGGTCGGCGTCGCTCACGCTCACCGTCGCCGGACGCGGACACCGGCCTGACCGGCACCGCCGCGCGCCTGGTGGTCTCCGGGGTCTCGGGCAACCTGGTCCGCATCAGCGTGGGCACAGCCACGAGCGCCGCGCACAACTGCCGTCGGGGCCGCGCGCAACTGCCGTCAGGAGGGCGTCGGACATCTCGACGAGCCGCCGGGCCGGGTGCCTGGCGGCTCCGACGCGCAGCGGGTGTGCGCCGACACCGACGGTCTCCGGCCACCGCTAAGGCCGTAGCGCACTTACCCGCGGACCGGCCGCAGTGCTACACCGAAAAGGGTTGTATCGGACCATTCCGCTGCCCTGCGCGGATTCGAGGAGGGTTTATGAATGCCTCGACCGACACCGTGGCCGAGTCGGCCGCATCTGTTGATCAGCAGGACGAACCGACCGTACACATTTTGTGGATCAATGCCGGTCTGAGCTGCGACGGGGACTCCGTATCCCTCACCGCCGCGAGCCAGCCGAGCATCGAGGAACTCGCGCTCGGTGCGCTGCCCGGGCTGCCCAAGGTGGCGGTGCACTGGCCGCTGATCGACTTCGAGTGCGGGCCGGTTCAGGGGGCGGACAACTTCATCGACTGGTTCTTCAAGGGCGAGCGGGGCGAGATCGACCCGTTCGTGCTGGTCGTGGAGGGATCCATCCCGAACGAACGGGTCAAGCCCGAGGGCTACTGGTGCGGTTTCGGCGACGACCCGGAGACCGGCCAGCCGATCACCACCAGCGAGTGGCTCGACCGGCTCACCCCGAGGGCGCTCGCCGTGGTGGCCATGGGCACCTGTGCGACGTACGGCGGTATCCATGCGATGGCGGGCAACCCCACCGGTGCGATGGGTGTGCCCGACTACCTGGGCTGGGACTGGAAGTCGCAGGCGGGCATTCCGATCGTGTGCATCCCGGGCTGCCCGGTGCATCCGGACAACGCCTCCGAGACGCTGCTCTACCTGCTGTACCAGGCCGCCGGTGCCGCCCCCATGATCCCGCTGGACGCGGAGCTGCGGCCGACCTGGCTGTTCGGCGCCACCGTGCACGAGGGCTGTGACCGGGCCGGTTACTACGAGCAGGGGCAGTTCGCCGAGGAGTACGGCTCCCCGCAGTGCCTGGTGAAGCTCGGCTGCTGGGGCCCGGTGGTGAAGTGCAACGTGCCCAAGCGCGGCTGGATCAACGGGGTAGGCGGCTGCCCGAACGTCGGCGGCATCTGTATCGCCTGCACGATGCCCGGCTTCCCGGACAAGTTCATGCCGTTCATGGACGAGCCGCCCGGCGGTCATGTCTCGTCGACGGCCAGCACCATCTACGGCTCGGTCGTACGGCGGCTGCGGCACTTCACCGAACACACCGCGGACAAGGAACCCAAGTGGCGGACCAAGGGCGAGAAGCTCACCACGGGCTACCGAGCACCGTGGTGACAGGAATCGGAGCGGCATCATGGCGACGGTGACGGACAAACCGGCCGGCGGCAGCCTGGTGGAGATGTCCTGGGACCCCATCACACGCATCGTGGGCAGCCTCGGCATCCACACGAAGATCGACTTCAAGGCCAGGCGGGTCGCCGAGTGCTACAGCACGTCCTCGGTCTTCCGCGGCTACAGCGTCTTCATGCGCGGCAAGGACCCGCGTGACGCGCACTTCATCACCAGCCGTATCTGCGGCATCTGCGGCGACAACCACTGCACCTGCTCGGTGTACGCGCAGAACATGGCGTACGGCGTCGCACCCCCGCACCTCGGCGAGTGGATCATCAACCTCGGCGAGGCCGCGGAGTACATGTTCGACCACAACATCTTCCAGGAGAACCTGGTCGGCGTCGACTACTGCGAGAAGATGGTCCGGGAGACCAACCCGGGCGTACTGGAACTCGCCGAGCGCACCGAGGCCCCGCACGCCGCCGAGCACGGCTACCGCACCATCGCGGACATCATGCGGTCGCTGAACCCGCTGGAGGGCGAGTTCTACCGCGAGGCGCTCCAGGTCAGCCGCTACACCCGGGAGATGTTCTGCCTGATGGAGGGCCGCCATGTGCACCCCTCCACGCTCTACCCGGGCGGCGTCGGCACGGTCGCCACGGTGCAGCTCTTCACCGACTACCTCACCCGCCTCACCCGCTACGTGGAGTTCATGAAGCGTGTCGTCCCACTGCACGACGACCTCTTCGACTTCTTCTACGAGGCGCTGCCCGGATACGAGGACGTCGGCCGGCGCCGGGTCATGCTGGGCTGCTGGGGCGCCCTCAACGATCCGGAGTACTGCGACTTCACCTACGCCCGGATGTCCGACTGGGGCCGGCGCATGTTCGTCACCCCGGGTGTGGTGGTCGACGGCAAGCTGGTCACCAACGACCTCGTCGACATCAACCTCGGCATCCGCATCCTGCTGGGCAGCTCGTACTACGAGGACTGGGCCGGGATGGAGAAGTTCGTCGAGTACGACCCGCTGGGCAACGAGGTCGACGAACGCCACCCCTGGAACCAGCACACCATCCCCGCCCCGCAGAAGCGCGACTTCGACGACAAGTACAGCTGGGTGATGTCCCCGCGCTGGTTCGACGGCAAGGACTACCTCGCTCTGGACACCGGTGGCGGGCCCATCGCCCGGCTGTGGTCCACGGCCCTGTCCGGTCTGGTCGACATCGGATACGTGAAGGCCACCGGAGACAGCGTCAGGATCAACCTGCCGCGGACCATGACCAAGCCGGAGACCACCCTCGAGTGGCACATCCCCAAGTGGAGCAACGCCATCGAGCGGAACCGGGCCCGCACCTACTTCCAGGCGTACGCGGCGGCCGCGGCCCTGCACTTCGCCGAGCAGGCGATGGCCGAGGTCCGGGCCGGGCGCCACCAGACCTGGGAGAAGTTCGACGTGCCGGACGAGTCGATCGGCTGCGGCTTCACCGAGGCCGTGCGCGGTGTGCTGAGCCACCACATGGTCATCCGCGACGGCAAGATCGCCAACTACCACCCGTACCCGCCCACGCCCTGGAACGCCAGTGTCCGCGACACCTACGGCACACCGGGCCCGTACGAGGACGCGGTGCAGAACACGCCGATCTTCGAGGAGAACCCTCCGGAGAACTTCAAGGGCATCGACATCATGCGCGCCGTGCGCAGCTTCGACCCCTGTCTGCCGTGCGGCGTCCACATGTACGTCGGCGGCGGCCGGACCGTTGAGCACACGCACATGCCCACCGGCCTGAGCGGACTGCCCGCCTGACCGGGCGGGAGAAGGAAGGGGCCGTCGATGGCCGGACCGGACGTGGGCGAGCGGGTCGCCGCTCTCCTCGACGAACTCGGGCGCTCGGCCGACCCGCAGGTCCGCGCCCAGGCCGATGAACTGGTGCGCACGCTCGTCGAGTTCTACGGCGAAGGGCTCACCCGCGTCGTCCGGCTGCTCCGCAACGCCCCGCCCGGCGCCGATCCCGTCGGTGTACTCGTCGCCGACGAACTCGTCGCCGATCTGCTGATCCTGCACGACCTGCATCCGGACGACACCCTGACCCGGGTCGAGCGGGCCCTGGACAAGGTCCGCCCCTACCTCGGCTCGCACGCAGGCGATGTCGAGGTCGCCGGTCTCGACCCGGCCGCCGTCGACGGGCCGGTCCTGCTGCTGCGGCTGCGCGGCAGTTGCGACGGCTGCCCGTCGTCCGCCCAGACCGTGCGCTGGACCATCGAGGAGGCCGTCGCCCGGCTCGCGCCGGAGATCGCCCGGATCGACGTCGAGAGCGCGGGCGACACCGCCGACGGCGGACGGCCGCTGCTGCAGATCCTGCCCCGTCCGCCCGAGGACGCGCCCGGCCGGAGCGCCCCCGACGGTTCGGTGCCGGGTCGCGCGCACTGGCACACCGTCGTACCCGGCTGTCTCCCCCGCCGCGAGGAAACCCTGGTCACGACAGAGATGGACGGGGCCGGACTGCTGCTCGTACGCCTGCCGGGCGGCCTGTACGCCTACCGCGACCGCTGCCCTGCCTGTGGCGCCCGGCTCGGTGATGCCGCGCTCGCCGGAGACCTGCTGCGGTGCGCCGGCTGTGGCGCGGACTACGACGTACGGCACGCGGGCTCGGGGGCCGGCGGGCACCTCGACCCGCTGCCGCTGTTGCAGGAGGACGGCTCGGTGCGCATCGCGCTGCCCGACTCCCAGGAGGCGGCGTCGTGACCGCCGACGTCCTGCGCCAGTTCACCCGCCGGCCCCCACCGCCCGGTGAGCGGTGCGAGCTGTGCGGCGAGCCGCTTCCCGCCGAGCACCGGCACCTGGTCGACACCCGGCTGCGCACCCTCAAGTGCGTCTGCCCCTCCTGCCATCTGCTGCTGGACCGGCCCGGCGCCGGAGGCGGCCGGTTCCGGTCCGTACCCGACCGCTATCTCGTCGACCCCGACTTCCGGCTGGACGAACAGGACCGCGCCCGGCTGCAGATCCCTGTCGCACTCGCCTTCTTCTTCCGGAACTCGGCGCTGGACCGGCTCTGCGCCTTCTATCCCAGCCCGGCCGGTGCCACCGAGAGCGAACTCGATCCGCAGACCTGGGAGGAGCTTGTCGGCCGCACCCGCTTGACTGCTCTGCTCGAACCCGACGTCGAGGCGCTCCTCGTCCAGCAGGAGGACCATGGACCCGGCCTGTGCGCGCTGGTCCCGGTCGACGTCTGCTACGAACTGGTCGGCAGGATGCGCCTGCACTGGAAGGGCTTCGACGGTGGCGCCGAGGCGCGAGCGGACCTCGCGGCCTTCTTCGAGCACGTCCGGGCCGCCGCCCGCCCCCTCGGCCCAGGGGGCGCGCCATGACCGACCTCGAGTTCAGCTGTACCGGCGTGCGGCCGGAAGCCTACGGCACGGGACCCACGCTCCTGTTCGGGCTGCGGATCGAGGAGAGCGACCACCGGCCCGTGCACGCCGTCGCCCTGCGCTGCCAGATCCGTATCGAGCCCGCCCGCCGTACCTACGACCAGGAGGAGGTCGACATGCTCGCCGACCTCTTCGGCGAACCCGGGCGCTGGAGCACCACGCTCAAACCGCTGCAGTTCGCACACGCGTCGATCACCGTGCCTGCCTTCACCGGGGTGACCGAGGTCGACCTGCCCGTTCCCTGCACCTACGACACCGAGGTGGCCTCGGCGTCGTACTTCCGGGCGCTGACCCAGGGCGAGATACCGCTCCTGCTGCTCTACTCCGGCACCGTCTTCACGGGACGTGAGGGCTTCCGTGCGGAACCCATCCCATGGCACAAGGAGTCCACGTACCGGATGCCCGTCCAGGTGTGGCGGGACATGATCGACGCCTACTTTCCCGGTACCGGCTGGATTCGCGTGCGCAACGACTGCTTGGAGGCGCTGCGCCGTTACCGGTCCCGACATGCGCTGCCGTCCTGGGAGCGGGTCTTCACCGACCTTCTCGAGGCCGCCGACCCGCAAGGGAGGCCGTGGACATGACCGGCCCCGTGCACACCGAAGACACGCTGGCCCACGCCCGCGCGGTCGCCGACGCGGTCCTCTACGAGGGCTACGTCCTCTACCCGTACCGTGCGTCGGCTGCGAAGAACCGGCTGCGCTGGCAGTTCGGCGTGCTGAGCGCGCCCGCCCTGACCGGCGAGGGCGAGACCTGCGCGCTGCGGTCCCAGTGCCTGCTGGAGCCGCGGACCGCGGCCACAGTCGATGTCGAACTGCGTTTCCTGCGCGTACGGCGGCGCACCGTGGAGCGTCTCGGCGCCGACGGCACGGCTGTCGAAGTGCCCGAGCTGGAGCTGCCCGACCGCATCCTCGTCCCGTGGGACGAAGGCGAGGAGGAGCGCATCCGTATCCATCTGCCCGCCCATGTTCCGCCCGCGGACGGCGAAGACCTCGACGTCGCCTTCGACCTGCCCGCCGCCACCAGCAGGGAGCCTGTCACGGACGCGGCCGGACGGACGGTGGGGCGGCTCGTGCGCCGTACGGCACGCGTCACCGGCAGCCTGCTCCCGGCCCTGGAGGAGCTGCCCGGTCCGTACCGTGTCCTGCGGCTCACCGTCACGGTGCGGAACACCACGCCCGTACCCGCGGCGCGCAGTGATCGCTCCGCGGCCCTCGCGCATGCCATGATCGGCACGCATCTTCTGCTCTCCGCGCCGGGCGGTCACTTCCTGTCGATGACCGATCCACCGGAATGGGCCCGCGCCCACGTCGCCGAGTGCCACAACGATCACACCTGGCCCGTCCTGGCCGGCACGGACCGGGAGGACGACGTGGTCCTCTCGGCGCCCATCATCCTGGAGGACCATCCCGCGCTCGCCGAGGAGAGCCCCGGGCCGCTGTACGACGCCACGGAGATCGACGAGATCCTCTCCCTGCGCACGGCGGCCCTCACCGAACGGGAGAAACGCGAGGCACGCGGGACCGATCCGCGCGCCGCCGAGGTCATCGACCTCGTCGACAGCATGCCCCCCGCCGTACGCGACCGGCTGCACGGGACGATCCGCGCGCTGCACGACGTCACCGCGCAAGCAGCCCCTGCGCCGGACCGGGGGCTGGAGCTGCCCGGCGGGACCGGGCACCCCTGGTGGGATCCGCAGCAGGACCCGCAGGCGGCGGAGGCGGACGCGACCGTGGTCGTCGACGGCGTCCTGATCGGCGCCGGAAGCATCGTCGTACTCGCCCCGGGCGCCCGCCGGACGGATGCTCAGGACGCCTTCCTGCGCGGGCGGCGCGCCACCGTCGAGGCGGTGGTGACCGACCTGGACGGCGAGACGCATCTCGCGGTGGTCCTGGCCGACGACCCGGGAACCGACCTGCGGCGCGCCCAGGGCCGGTTCCTGTACTTCCGGCCCGACGAGG
Organism: Streptomyces broussonetiae; assembly: GCF_009796285.1. Classification (NCBI taxonomy): domain Bacteria; kingdom Bacillati; phylum Actinomycetota; class Actinomycetes; order Kitasatosporales; family Streptomycetaceae; genus Streptomyces; species Streptomyces broussonetiae. The sequence continues at coordinate 792,600 of NZ_CP047020.1, forward strand.
TCAGGCCGCTCACCGAGGAGGGGCCATGACCACGGCGCCCACGCCGGGCGGCCCGGCCGTCCTCGTGGCCGGCATCGGCAACGTCTTCCAGCGCGACGACGGCTTCGGCGTGGAGACCGTCCAGCACCTGGCCCGCCGCGGCCCCGGTGTGCTGCCGCCGGAAACGGAACTGATGGACGTCGGTGTCCGCGGACTGCACCTCGCCTACCGGCTCCTGGACGGCTGGCGCACGCTCGTCCTGGTGGACGCCGTGCACCGGGACGGCCCTCCCGGCACGCTCTACACGATCGACGCGGGCAGGCCCGCAGCACGCGACGACGGCGGGCCGGCCGGCCCACTGGACGGTCACGCGATGGATCCGGCCGCCGTACTGCGGCTGCTCAGGCGCCTGCATGCCGCCGTGGGCGGCACCCTGCCGGACCACGTCTACGTCGTCGGCTGCGAGCCCGGCGACGTCGGCGACGGCCTCGGTCTCAGCCCGCCGGTGGCGGCAGCGGTGGACCGGGCCGCCGATCTCGTCGCGGAACTGGCGCGACGGGCGGCTCACACAGCGACGAGGAGTTGACCCATGAACAGCGGACATCCGGGTCTGGCCTGGTTCGGCCTCGCGGTCGGTCTGGTGCTCGCCTACGAGATGGCAAGGAACCTGTCGGACGCCCAACGCTATTTGCGCATACGACGCATGTGATCGGTGGACAGAGGTGTCGGCGGCCGGTCGTCACCGGGGGCGATGGCATCCGTCAGCTGAACATAGCGCTCCAGGAAGACATGGAGGATGCCGTGCAGCTCCCCCAGGCGCACGAACCACAGCGCCAGTTCCATCGCTCCCTGGTGGGTCAGCGTGTACACACGCCGGGCCGGGCCGTGGTCCGAGGCGTCCCAGTGGGAGGTCACCGCGCCGCACGTCTCCAGGCCCCGCAGCACGCGGTAGACGTGCGCCGACTCGGCCTCCGGCCAGCCCATGTCGACCAGTCTGCGCACCAGGTCGTAGCCGTGCCCCCGACGCTCGGCCAGCAACAGGAGCAGAACGGGCGTAAGCAGCGTGCGGCGCTCGGCCTCGTACGGGTTCATCGCTCCTCCAGCCTAGCCAATCCGCCTTGTGCGCCCCATCCGAAAGCCCGGGCGCACGGGAACCAGGAGGTGGCGGACATGCACGAGCTGTCCCTCGCCGCAGCCGTCGTCGACGAGGTGAGCCCGCTGGTCGGTACGGACGTCGTACGCTCGGTGACCCTGCGGATCGGTGAACTCGCCGCGGTCGTCCCCGAGGCCCTGGAATTCGCCTTCGCGGTGGCCGCCGAAGGCACCGCGCTGGCGGACGCCGAGCTGCTGATCGACACTGTTGAAGGACGAGCCCGCTGCGACGGCTGCGGCCGTGAGGGCCCCACCGGGATGCCCCCGGTGCTCTGGTGCGAGGTATGCGCCCGGCCGCTCGTCCTGCTCTCCGGCCGCGAACTGGAGATCGTCCGGCTGGTCACGGATCCCGCCCCCGGACCGGCCCCCGCCGCCCCTGCCGCCTCGGACAAGGAGCACTCCCCCACCCGGAGGTAGTCCATGTGCCGCTCGGTCGACCTGCACAGGGCCGTACTGGCGAGGAACGACGACAACGCCACCGCGCTCCGCCGCTACCTCGACCGGCACGGCACGACCGCCGTCAACCTGATGTCCAGTCCGGGCAGTGGCAAGACCGAACTGCTGGAGGTCCTGCTCACACGCGCCCGTGAGCAGGGCGCACGGGTCGCGGCCGTCACCGCCGACCTCGCCACCGAGAACGACGCCCGGCGGCTGGCCCGCTCCCGTGCCCCCGTCCAGCAGATCCTCACCGACGGCCTGTGCCATCTGGAGGCGGGGATGCTGCAGGCCCGGCTGGAGCCCTGGCTGCCCGAGGGCACCCGGCTGCTGTTCGTGGAGAACGTCGGCAACCTGGTCTGCCCCGCCTCCTACGACCTCGGGGAAACCCTGCGGATCGTGCTGGTCTCGGTCACCGAGGGCGAGGACAAGCCCCTGAAGTATCCGGCCGCGTTCGGCCTTGCGCAGGCCGTCGTGGTCACCAAGACCGACCTCGCCGAAGCCGTCGGCTTCGACAGGTCCGGGTTCCGTGCCGGCCTCCGGCAGGTCAACCCGCACGTCCCCGTCTTCGAGACGTCCGCCCGTACCGGCGCGGGCGTCGACGACCTGCTCGCCCATGTCATGGCCTGTGCCGACGGCCGGGCTCCGCACACGCCCGTCCTGGCGCGGCAGCACGCGCACCACCTGCACCACCATCCGGCTGCGACAAGCACCACGCCCGTACCGGGAACGCCGCCATGACCACGGCACGCGCACGTCGGCACGTCACCGTGCGGGGCGTCGTCCAAGGCGTCGGCTTCCGCCCGTTCGTCCACGCGCTCGCGGCCGAGCACGGGCTCAGCGGCTGGGTCGCCAATGACGCGCGCGGTGTGGATACCGAGGTCGAAGGGCCGGTGGCCGCCGTGAGGGCGTTCTGCGAGGAGATCGGCACCCGCGCACCGCCGCTCGCCGTCGTCGAGTCCGTGGAGCATCGCGCCGTTCCCCTCGGCCACGACACCGGCTTCACCATCCGCCCCTCCGGCGGCGGTCCCGGGCGCACCCTGGTCTCTGCGGACACCGCCACCTGCGACGCCTGCCTGTCCGAACTGGCCGACCCCGCCGACCGCCGCCACCGGCACCCGTTCATCACCTGCACCCATTGCGGTCCCCGCTTCACGATCATCACCGGGCTGCCCTACGACCGGGGCACCACGACCATGGCCGGCTTTCCGCTCTGCCCGGACTGTGCCCGCGAGTACGCCGACCCCGCCGACCGGCGCTTCCACGCCCAGCCGATCGCCTGCCCGCGCTGCGGCCCCCGGCTCGCGCTGCTGCATGCGCCCGGCGCCGCCCACACCCTGCCCGGCGCCCTGGACGCGCCCGGTGTCGCACGGGATGCCGAGGCGCTCGCCGAGGCGCGCCGGATGCTGGCGGACGGAGCCGTCGTCGCGGTCAAGGGCATCGGCGGATACCACCTGGCCTGCGACGCATCCGACCGGTTGGCCGTACGCACTCTGCGCAAACGCAAGAACCGCGGCTCCAAGCCGTTCGCCGTCCTGGCCGACGGCATGGCGACGGTGGAGCGCGTCGCCCAGGTCGGGGAGGCCGAGCGCGCCCTGCTGCTCGGTCCGCGCAAGCCGATCGTCCTGCTGCGCCGCCGCGCGCCGGCACCGCAGGAGGTGACGGCCGAGGTCGCCCCGGGCAGTCCCGATCTCGGTGTGATGCTGCCGTACTCCCCGCTGCACCGGCTGCTGCTGGGGCTGCCCGGCGACCCGCCCGGCCCCAGTGTGCTCGTGCTGACCAGCGGCAACCGGGCCGGCGAGCCGATCGCCACCGATGACGCGGACGCGCTGCGGCGGCTGGACGGCCTGGCCGACGCCTGGCTGCTGCACGACCGGCCCATCCACGTGCCCTGCGACGACTCCGTGGTCCGCATCTGCGACGGCACGGAACTTCCCGTCCGCCGTTCCCGCGGCTATGCGCCCTTCCCCGTCGCCCTGCCCGCACCGGTCGTTCCCGCGCTCGCCGTCGGCGGCGACCTGAAGAACACCTTCTGTGTCGGCGACGACCGGTACGCCTGGCTGTCCGCGCACGTCGGCGACATGGACGACCTGGCCACCCTGACCGCGTTCGAGCGGGCCACGGCCCACCTGGCGGACCTCACCTGCGTCGCCCCCCGGCTGCTGGTGGCCGACCTGCACCCCGGCTACCGGTCCTCGCAGTGGGCCGTACGCGCGGGACGGGAGCGCGGGCTGCCGGTCGCCCGCGTGCAGCACCATCACGCACACATCGCCTCCGCCATGGCCGAACACGGCCTCGACGGCACCGCACCGGTGATCGGCGTGGCCTTCGACGGCACCGGCTACGGCGACGACGGCACCGTCTGGGGCGGTGAGGTACTGCTCGCCGACTACGCCGGATACCGGCGCCTCGCCCACCTGGGACGCGTGCCGCTGCCCGGCGGTGACGCGGCCGTACGCAACCCCTACCGGATGGCGTTGGCCCACCTGTGGGCCGCAGGCCTGCCGTGGACTTCGGCACTGCCGAGTGTCACCGTCACCACGCGCGGTGAACGAGCTTTGCTGGAGCGGCAGTTGGCGCGAGACCTGAACTGCGTGCCCACTTCCAGCATGGGTCGCCTCTTCGACGCCGTGTCCTCGCTCACCGGAGTCTGCCACCGGGTCGCCTACGAGGCACAGGCCGCGATGGAGCTGGAGTGCGCGGCGCTGGCGGAGCCCGACGACGGCACGGACGACCGGGCCTACCGGTTCGCGCTGCACCCGGAGTCCGAGGAACCCGGTGCCGCGCTGGTGGCCGACGCCGCACCGGTGCTGGCCGCCGTGGTCGTGGAGGTGCTCGCGGGGATCACGGTGGGGCGGATCGCCCGCCGGTTCCACGAGGCCGTCGTCGCCCTCGTCCTCGACGTGTGCCGGGCGGCCCGGCAGCGCACCGGGATCGACACGGTGGCCCTGTCGGGCGGGGTGTTCTGCAACACCCTGCTCACCTCGGGCTGCCGCACCGCGCTGGAACGGGACGGGTTCGCCGTCCTCGCGCACCACAAGGTGCCCCCCAACGACGGCGGCCTGGCCCTCGGGCAGTTGATCGTCGCCGCCCGGACCGGAACGTGAGGAGCTCATCATGTGCCTGGCCGTTCCCGGCCGCGTGCTGGAGATCGAGGAACGGGACGCGACGCGCATGGCGAAGGTCGACTTCGGCGGCGTCGTCAAGGAAGTGTGCCTGGAATACGTACCCGAGATGCAGGTGGGTGACTACGCGATCGTGCATGTGGGGTTCGCCCTGCAGCGACTGGACGAGGAGTCAGCGAAACAGACCCTGGAACTCTTCGAGAACCTCGGGGTCCTGGAGGAGGAGTTCGGCGACGCCTGGGCGAAAGCGGCCCGCGACGCCGGTGCGGAGCGCCCCGCGGGCACCACGCCACCGCAGGGCCCCGCACAGGATGCCGACGAGGAGGGCCGGCCATGAAGTACCTCGACGAATTCAGCGACCCGGTGCTCGCCCGGCGCCTCTTCGACGAGATCAGGGCCCTCACCACGCAGCCCTGGTCGCTCATGGAGGTGTGCGGCGGACAGACGCACTCGATCATCCGGCACGGCATCGACCAGTTGCTGCCGGACGAGATCCAGCTCATCCACGGACCCGGATGCCCTGTCTGTGTCACTCCGCTGGAGACCATCGACAAGGCTCTGGAGATCGCCTCGCGTCCCGAGGTCGTCTTCTGCTCCTTCGGTGACATGCTGCGCGTGCCCGGCAGTGGGCGGGACCTGTTCAAGGTCAAGAGCGAGGGCGGCGACGTCAGGGTGGTCTACTCGCCCCTGGACGCGCTGCGCATCGCCCAGGACAACCCCGATCGTCAAGTGGTGTTCTTCGGGATCGGGTTCGAGACCACCGCGCCGCCCAACGCCATGACCGTGTACCAGGCGAAGAAGCTGGGGATCGGCAACTTCAGCCTGCTCGTCTCCCATGTGCGGGTGCCGCCCGCGATCGACGCCATCATGAACTCCCCCGACTGCCGGGTGCAGGCGTTCCTCGCGGCCGGTCATGTGTGCACGGTGATGGGCACCGCCGAATACCCCGAACTCGCCGAACGCCACAAGGTCCCCATCGTGGTGACCGGCTTCGAGCCGCTCGACATCCTGGAAGGGATCCGCCGCGCGGTACGGCAGCTGGAGGCGGGCCGGCACGTGGTCGAGAACGCCTATCCGCGTGCCGTGCAGCCGGAGGGCAGCCCGGCCGCCAGGGCCATGCTCGCCGACGTCTTCGAGGTGACCGACCGGGCGTGGCGCGGGATCGGCATGATTCCCCGGAGCGGCTGGCGGCTGTCGCCCAGGTACCGCGACTACGACGCCGAACACCGCTTCTCGGTGACTGACATCGACACCCAGGAGTCCACGGTGTGCCGCAGCGGCGAGGTCCTCCAAGGGCTGATCAAGCCGCACGAGTGCGCCGCCTTCGGCAAGCAGTGCACCCCGCGCAACCCGCTCGGCGCCACCATGGTCTCCAGCGAGGGCGCCTGTGCGGCGTACTACCTCTACCGCAGGCTCCAGGTGCCGACCACGCAGGAGGCGAGTTCCGTTGGCTGACACACCCGGCGCGGGCGGCTCGACGTACGCGTCGGCCGACTTCTCCAGCTGGACCTGTCCCGCTCCGCTGCGCGACCACGAGCGCATCATCATGGGCCACGGCGGCGGCGGAGCCCTGTCGGCCGAGCTGGTGGAGCACCTCTTCGTGCCCGCCTTCGGCAACGACGTGCTGTCCGAACTGGGCGACTCGGCACGGCTGCCCGCCTCCGGAGAACGGCTCGCCTTCTCCACCGACTCCTTCGTGGTACGGCCGCTGTTCTTCCCCGGCGGGAGCATCGGTGACCTGGCGGTCAACGGCACGGTCAACGACCTCGCCATGTCCGGGGCCCGGCCGCTCTTCCTGTCCTGCGGGTTCATCCTCGAGGAGGGCGTGGAACTCGCCGTGGTGGCCAAGGTCGCCCAGGCGTTCGGCGCGGCCGCGCACAGGGCCGGGGTGACCGTGGTCACCGGTGACACGAAAGTGGTCGAAGCCGGTCACGGGGACGGGGTGTTCATCAACACCGCCGGTATCGGCCGCATCCCCGACGGCGTCGACATCCACCCGGGCCGGGCCAGGCCGGGCGATGTGATCCTGGTCAGCGGGGCCATCGGGGTGCACGGCGTGGCGATCATGAGCGTCCGCGAGGGCCTGGAGTTCGGCGTGGAGATCGAAAGCGACACCGCCCCGCTGGGTGACCTGGTCGCGCAGTTGCTCGCCGCCTGCCCGGACGTGCATGTGCTGCGCGATCCCACGCGCGGCGGTCTCGCCACGACCCTCAACGAGATCGCTGGCGCGTCGGGCGTGGGAGTGGCCCTGCGGGAGGACGCCCTTCCCGTGCCGGACACGGTCGCCAACGCCTGTGCCCTCCTCGGCCTCGACCCTCTCTACGTCGCCAACGAGGGCAAACTGGCCGCGTTCGTGCCCCCGGACCACGCGGACGCCTGTCTGGCCGCCCTCAGAGCCCATCCGCTGGGCAAGGAGGCGGTGGCCATCGGCCACTGTGTGCCCGACCATCCGGGCATGGTCGTCTCGGCCACGGGCCTCGGCGGCACCCGCGTGGTGGACATGCCACTGGGTGAACAACTGCCCCGGATCTGCTGAGGGCGGCTGTCGGCCGCGGTGTCAGCGGCCGGTGCCGGCGCCGGCACCGTCGTGCCGAGAAGCGCTGCGGCCGTGCCGGGGGCACCCGGCACGGCCGACACGCTTCCGGCGGGAATCCGGCGCCGGCCCGATCGGTCATGCGTCTCGCGCGGCCTCGGTCCGGGTGAACCATCGTCCCAAGTAGGCCGCGACCTCCTCCGGGATCTGTGCCTGCAGGCCGATGTGCAGGTCCGGGCGGACCAACACCAGTGAACCGTCCGGCAGGTGGCGCGAGGCGTCGGTGTCCGTGGGGCGCACCGGGCGGACGGCGACCGGCAGCGGTAGGCCGGCCAGCGCCTGCGTCAGCGCCGGGTCGGGCTCGGCGTCCCGGTTGACCGGGAGCAGGGTCCAGTGCTGGTAGGAGAGCAGGTCGTGCAGGCGGTGCTGCCGCCCCTCGGCCCACACGGGCCGGTCCGGCATCCGGTCTCCGCCTCCCTGTGCCGAGAGCGGACTCTCCCGGTGGTGCAGGTCCAGGTCGCTGATCCGGTCACGGATGCGGTCGGTCGCCCAACGGCTGCGCAGGACGTGACGGCCGAGCAGTCTCATCATCAGCAGGGTCCGCCGGGTGCCCGGCGATTCCAGTACGTCACGCCTGGTCCGGCGCATCACCCGCAGGGCGGTGCTGCGCTGCTCGGTGGAGTAGGTGTCCAGCAGCGCGGGCGACGCCCAGCCGCGTACCACGCCGGCCAGTTTCCAGGCCAGGTTGTGCGCTCCGCGCAGCCCGGTGTTCAGTCCGCGTCCGCCGATCGGCGCCCACAGGTGCGCGCTGTCACCGGCCAGCAGGGCCCGCCCGGAGCGCAGCGAGCGGGCGAACCGGTCCTGGAAGCGTGCCCTGTTGGTCCACAGCGGCAGCGTCGGCGTGAGCCAGACGTCGGGCTCGTGTGCGGCGCGGATCAAGAGCTGCCGCATCTCCTCCACGGTCACCGGGGTGAGCGGTGTCGTATCGGGCTCGCGCGTGAAGGCGAAGCAGCGGTATCCACCGCCGGGGCGCGGTGCGCAGCCGATCGACAGGTCCTTGTCCAGCAGGAGGTAGGTCCGGTCCCCGTGGTAGGGCAGGCTCCAGTCCACCTTCGCGTTGAGCTGAGCGACCTGCAGGTGGCGTCGTGGGCCGCCGTCGAAGGGCAGGCCGACGGCCTTGCGCACCAGGCTGCGTGAGCCCTCGCAGCCGACCACCCAGGCGCAGCGCAGGGTCCGCGGCCGGCCGTCCGCGCCGCGGACCTCGACCTCGGCTCCGTGCTCGGCCACCCGGACCGCCGTGGCCTCGGTGGACCACTCGATCGCACCGCCCACCTCGGTCAGCCGCTCTCCCAGCAGACGCTCCACCGTGTCCTGCTCGATCGAGAGCGGGTTGGGGTAGCGGGTGCCGCTCGCGGACAGGTCGAGGACTCCGATCTGCCGTCCCTGAGCGATCAGTTCGGTCGGGTTGAGCGTCACCCCCGCCGCCACGAACCGGTCGGCGCAGCCGAGGTCGGCCAGCGCTTCCAGGGCCCGGTGCCAGATCACGCCGGCGCGGGCCTCGCGTTTGCTGCTGTCCTGTTTCTCCAGGACACGCACGGCCAGCCCGTACTGACGCAGGCCGATCGCGAGGGCCAGGCCGGTCGGTCCTGCTCCGACGATCAGCACGTCGCAGTCGTACGTCTCCATGTCACGCTCCGCCACTCGCCACCTTCTCCAGGTCACCCACCACTGCCTGAAGGGGCGGCAGACAGAGCATGCGCCGCTGGGCACGACGGATTCGTGCGGTCACCTCGGTGTCGTTCAGCACCTGGTGACATACCGCGGCGGTCTCGTCCGGCGAGGGGATGCGCCGGCCGAGGCCGAGTTCCTGCACCCGGTCGGCGTTGGCCGGCTGGTCCCCGAAGGCGGGCAGCACGGCCATCGGCACCCCGGCCCCGACGGCTTCCCTGATGCTGTTGTATCCGCCGTGGGTGAGGAGGAGCTGGGTGCAGCGCAGGAGCAGCGGCTGTGGTACGACGTCCACCAGGCGTACCCGGCCGGTCGTCGGCGGGTGGTCCACCCGAACCCCTCCGGTTGCCACGACGGCCTGGCAGTCGAGTTCGGCCAGGCCGGCGACGACCGCGTTGAGCAGGCCCGGCGCATCGACCACCGCGGCGGGGACGGAGGGCAGCACGGTTCCGATCGATGCCAGTACCAGCGGGCGGTCGGAGGGGAGTTCGGGCACCCAGTCCGGCAGCACCTCGCCGGGATCGATCTCGGAGGGTTGCCGGTAGCGGTAGAACCTTCCGGTGCGGTGGCGGGCGAAGGAGAACTCCGGGGGCATGCAGTCCAGTCGGCCGTGCCGGTGGAGCGCGTCCGGGTCGTCCTCGGCCGGCAGGCCGAGCGCGGCGCGCCGCTGGTTGAGCTGGGGCTGCAGGACCACCGGGTCCAGGTAGTTGGCCGCTCCCGAGGGTGCGGCCAGGTGCGGCAGCCCGAGTGTCTCCGCCACCAGGTATCCGGTGAACTCGCCGCCGTCCCGGATCACCAGGGCGGGTGCGAACGCGCGGGCCACGGGCAGCAGTGTGCGGTAGCTGTCGACGAGATGGGGGCCTGCGAACAAGTCGAGTGCGCGCCGTTCGGGCGGTCCGTCGGGCTGCGGCGTGAAGCGGGCGAGCGGGTCGGCCAGGAGTGGTTCCCGGCGCAGCGGCAGGCCGTCGAACAGCCCGAGCAGTCTGGCGGGCGCCGCGACGAGCACGTGGTGGCGCACGGCCACGAGCGCCGAGACCAGCGGCAGCACGGCATTGACATGTGAGGGCGATCCGGTGACGGTGACAAGGACACGCATGGCGACATCTCCTGATGGGTTGTCACTGGGGTCGGGCAGGCGCACACCGCCGGGCCGGGGAGTCATCGCCGACCCCCGCGCACGACGTCCACCAGGCCACCGGCGTCGACCGGCAACTCGGCGCCGTGCCAGGCGACATGGCCGTCGGGGCGGACCAGGGCGTACGAGCTGCGGTAGGCCGGCGCCCTCGTCAGCCCGAGCGGGACCCGGCGGACCTCGAAGGCGCGCGCCACCGCCTCTAGCCCGGGCAGGTCGGGGTGGGAACCTGAGGCGACCAGATGGAAGCCCGAACCGAACAGGTCCAGGCTCGAGGATCCAGGGCCCAGCCAGACATGTGGGGCCCGGCCACCGGCAACGAGGTCGGCGCACCAGTCGTACTCGGTGACATCGTCCGGGACGATCACCGGGGAGGCGTAGCGGTAGCCGAAGTGCATGTCCGGGACCTCGAACTCGCGCCGTACACCGCTGCGTTCGATGCCGCGGGCGAGTTCCGTCCGCGCCCTGGCGCCCTGTGCGGTGTCGAGCAGGATCTCCGTCGGCAGCCGGCGGTCGAGGGTGCGGCGCAGGTTGCCGTCGGCCTCGGCCAGACTGTGTTCGGCCACCGGGCGCCGCTCCTGCTCGTAGGAATCGAGCAGCGTGGGACCCGCCCAGCCGGCGAGTTCCGCGGCCGGTTTCCAGCCGAGGTCGGCCGCGTTCGCGATGCCGGTGTTCATCCCGAAGCCGCCGGAGGGCGACAGGGTGTGGGCGGCGTCCCCGGCCAGGAGCACCCGGCCCTGGCGGTACCGCTCGGGGACCCGGTGGGTCAGGTGCCAGACGTTGTCCGAGAGCACCTCGATGCTTGTCTCCAGGGCGATCGCCGACCGGACGGCCGAGAGGGCGTCGCACGAGGTGTGGTCGCCGACGGTCAGCCGGTACAGGTCCCGGCCGTCCATGGCCCGCAGCGGGTAGCGCAGGTCCGGCGGCTGGGTCAGGAAGTACACCGGGGCGCCGCCCGGTCCGAGTTGCTCGCGCAGGCGGGGAGCCCGGAACAGTATGTTACGGAAGACCCGGGTCCGGCGCCGGGTCGGCGCCGCGATCAGCAGGGCAGCGCGGACCCTGGAGGCAGCGCCGTCGCATCCGACCAGGTAGCGGGCGTTGACGTGGAGACGCCTGCCGTCCGACAGGTCGGTGGCGGTGGCCCGAACCTGGTCGTCGTCCTGGACGAAGGACTCCAGACGGCACTCGCGCGGCAGCACCCCGGGTCCTACGGCCTCGGCCAGGAGCGGGAGCAGCCAGTGCTGGGGGCAGACCTGCTCGGGCTCAGGTGTGCAGGGCGGGGCCGGACGGGTGTCGGTGGTGCCGAAGTCGAGACGATGGATCTCGTGCCCGCCGACCGCTGTCACCCATGCGATGTCGAGCGGATGGTCACCGGGACGGCCGGCCCCGCGGATCCGCTCCGCCAGGCCCCACCGGCGCATCAGCTCCATGGGCCGGGGCCGACCGTGCCGACTCGGGGATGGCGGATCCGGCTGTCGCCGGCCTCGAGGACCAGGCAGTCCACTCCTCGGGAGCGCAGGTCCAGGGCGAGCGCCAGCCCGACCGGTCCGCCACCGATGATCAGTACTTCGGTCTCCTGCACAGCGCCTCCGCATCCCCCGGGAACATTCGGCGTAGTGGGCCGGCCAGCAACTACGACACGTGTCGTGGCAACTGCTCGGATCTGTGGGGTGCGCCCACCAGGCACTCACCGCGCGGTACGAGTGCGCCACGGTACGAGTGAGCCACGGTACGAGTGAGCCAGGGGCGGCATCGGGTCTGGGGACAAAGGCCGGACAACCGCCAAAGTTACTGCACCATCAGCTGAACCAAGAGCGGACAAGACGGGTGGAACGGTTGCAGGATGGTGCGCGACCGGCGCAATCACCCCGTCGCTTGCGCCGTCCGACGGTTTCGTTGGCGACCTCCGCGTGCGGGTGCGGCGGTATGGCACTCAAGCCCGTGCGGGAATGGGCCACTTCGCCGCCGCGGTCGCCACATGCCGCGCAGGAGGCGTTCAGCTGTGTCTGTGTGTCGCTCGGCAGCGCGTGGTGACGGCCGTCGGTCGTGTGCCGGACGGCGGAGGGTGCGAACACCTCGGTGGCGCGGGCGCGGGCGCTCGTGGCCCTGCCTCCGACGGCAGCGCCGAGCGCGCTGGCACGCTCACACGTCACGCGACCCGTCAGGCGCTGCTCGATGATCCGGCCGATCTTCGAAGGTCACGCCTCGACCAGGTACCGGGCCACCGTGCGCAGGTCGGCTCCACTGCAGCCGGTGGATTCCGCCGCAGCGGCAGCCGGCCGACGGCGCGACGAGTGCCGCCGTCCCCCTGCACACCCGAATGTCCGGCCGTCCTGTGCGGCTGTCATCCGCCCAGGCCGAGCAAAGATCGCAGCGCGGCCTCGTCCGCGGGGTCGAGTGCCTCGACGAAGTGCTGCAGCACGGCGGTGCGGTCGCGGCCCCGGTCGAGCATGGTCTTCATCTGCGCGGCGGACACCCGGGCCGCATCGTGTCGGGGGTGGTAGGCGTGCGCCCGGCCGACGCGTTCGCGGTCGAGCAGTCCCTTGGCGTGCAGCCGCCCGAGGACGGTGAGCACGGTCTTGTAGGCGAGCCCCGGGGCAAGTGCGGCGCGGACGGTGCCCGCGGTCATCGGCTCCCCGGCGCCCCACAGCACGGCCATGACCTCGGCCTCCAGCGCCCCGCTGGCCCTGCGGTCGGCATGCTCGCCACAGCCGTCGTGAGCCATGCCCGGCCTCCTGTTCCCTCCCGTACGCGCCGCACCCGATCCTACGCGTGGTGGGACTTTGCCCGGGGGAGGTTGCTGGCGCATACCGAGCCCCGGTTAGTCTTACGGCTCGTAGGACAACTCCAGGTGTGTCAGTCCGTCCCAGGCCAGTCCTCCGTTGCGCACCACTGCGGGGCGGGTCGGCTTCGCAACGGCGGGCTGACTGTTCCTGGCTGAGGAGTGGCGATCATGAGCGGACACCGGCGCAGGCCGTCCGAGAGGACCGGACCGTCCCGGCCGGACGACACACGGGACGGCGGTCGTGCCGCGGCGCGCAGAGCGGCCCAGGCCGGAGACGGACGAGCGCGACGCCGCGGTGCGGACACGCAACGCGCGGATGCCGCGCGGAGCGGGCGGCGCGCACGCGCTGCGCGTCCACGCCCGGCCAAGACCGGCTTTCGGCGGTGGCTGCCGTCGTGGAAGCAGGTGCTGGGCACCTTCGTGGTGCTGCTCGGCGCCTTCGTGGGCCTGTTCTGGTACGCGTATGCGACGACGACCATCCCGAGCGCGAATCCCAGCACCCAGCAGCAGAGCAACACCTACTACTGGTCCGACGGCTCGGTGATGGCCACGCAGGGGTCGACCAACCGGCAGAACGTCGACCTGGCCCAGGTGCCCATGCAGGTGCAGTGGGACTTCCTCGCCGCGGAGAACGCCACCTTCTACACCGACCCGGGCGTCGACACGCAGGGCATGCTCCGTGCCGTCTACCACATGGCCACGGGCGGGGAGGTGCAGTCCGGGTCCACCATCACCCAGCAGTTCGTGAAGAACACCTACCTCACGCAGAGCCAGTCGGTGACCCGCAAGCTCAGGGAGATCATGATCTCCCTGAAAATCGGCGACCAGATGTCCAAGCAGCAGATCCTGCAGGGCTATCTCAACAGCTCCTACTACGGGCGGGGCGCCTACGGCATCGAGGCGGCGGCCAACGCGTACTACCACGTACACGCCTCACAACTGACCGTCAGCCAGGGCGCGTTCCTCGCGGCCTCGGTCAACGAGCCGAGCGTGATGATGCTCGCCGGCACCGACCCGCAGGCCAAGGCCCAGGCGGAGGCGCGCTGGAAGTACGTCCTGAGCCGCATGACGACCATCCACAAGATCAGCCAGGCGCAGGAGCAGCAGTACCTCACCGCCGGATTCCCCACGCCCAAGCCCTACACGCCGTCGGCCGGGATGTCCGGGCAGACCGGCTATCTGGTGCAGACCGCGGAGCAGTACGTGGAGGCCCACTCCTCCCTCACCGAACAGCAGCTCGGCCACGGCGGCTACCAGATCTACACCACCTTCGACAAGAAGAAGGTGAACGCGTTGTCGGCGTCCGTCGCGGCGATGGAGAAGAAGCACCTCGATCCCAAGCACCGCGCGGCCGACAAGGACGTCCAGGTCGGCGCGGCGTCCGTCGACCCGTCCACCGGCGCGGTCGTCGCCCTGTACGGCGGGGCGGGCTGGAACAAGGGTCACTGGACCGACAACGCCGACGCCACCGGCGTGCCGGTCGGCTCCACCTTCAAGCCCATCGACCTGGCAGCCTCCCTTGACCACGGCGCCGTGCTCTCCCCGGGTCAGGCTCCCTCACCGATCACCCCCGAGTCCAAGTTCAACGGCAACGACGGCATCACCATCAAGAACCAGCAGGGCCAGGAGATGCCCGACCCGGGCGACCCCTCGGGTCTCCTCCACCAGCGCAACGACGTGCCCACGAAGTGGGGTTACATCACCCTGCGCAAGGCGATGGAGCAGTCGGTCAACACCCCCTACGTCCAGCTCGGCGAGTACGTCGGCTACAACAACGTGGAGGGCGAGGCCCTCAAGGCGGGCCTGCTGCGCAAGAGCCTGCAGTACGACACCCCCGGCTTCTACATCGGTACCTCCACCCCCTCGGCGATCCGCATGGCCGACGCGTACGCCACCTTCGACGACAGCGGCGTCCAGCACGAGCCGTACTCCGTGACCAAGGTCGTCGCCGGCGGCCAGCACCTGCCGGGGTTCGACAAGCCCAAGGGCATCACGGCCATGCCTGCCTCGACGGCAGACACCGTCACCGACGTCCTGCAGAACGTCGTCAAGAGCGGGACAGGTACCAATGCCCAGGCCCTCGGCCGCCCGGTGGCCGGCAAGACCGGTACGACCGACGACTACAAGTCCGCCTGGTTCATCGGCTACACCCCGCAGCTGACGACGGCCGTGAGCATGTTCAAGGAGGACGCGAAGAACGCCGGCCTGCAGTCGATGCAGGGGGTCGGCGGCTTCTCCAAGGTCTTCGGCGCCGACATGCCCACGGAGGTGTGGACCGGCTACATGTCCGCCGCCCTCCAGGGACAGCCGGTCCAGCAGTTCCCGCCCGCGCCGCAGCTGGGCCACGGCAGCAACGAGTTCGGCGCTCCGTCGGCCACCCCGTCCCCCAGCCCGAGCAAACCGTCGGCCACCCCGAGCACGTCCGGCACACCGAGCCCCACCGCTCGACCCTGCCGCCACCACAGGAAGGGCTGTCCCAGCCCGAGCCCGACCGGTAGCTCCGGCACCACCAACGGCGGCACCAACGGCGGCTGGACCGGCGGTACGGGCGGTGGCGGGCTGCTCGGTGGCACCACCGGCGGCGGCAACGGCAACGGCGGCACGACCACCGGTGGCACCTCATCCACACCCACGAACGGTCCCACCCGTCCCGGCCCGGGCGGGTAGCGGGACGGCGGCCCGCTGATACGCCCGATCGGCGGTCAGCGGGCCCGTCCGACAGTGCCCCCTACAACATGTAGCAGCTTTCCGACTGGTCGAGTCGCTGCGAGCGTTGCCCGAAACCCCACCTTGCCTGCATTCTGTCGGACCGGCGGATCACACGGATGACCATCCGCCAGGCCCTGGTGATCGGTGCGGCCCAGATCCTCGCCCTGCTGCCGGGCATCAGCCGCTCCGGATCGACCATCAGCGCGGGTATCTTCCGCGGCCTCAACCACGAGGACTCCGCCCGGTTCGCGTTCCTGCTCGCCACGCCGGTGATCGGCGGAGCGGCGCTGCTCAAGCTGCCCCCGCTGCTCGGCCCCCAGGGCAACGGCCTGCGCGGACCGCTGCTGGTGGACAGCATCGCCGCCTTCGTAGCCGCCTACCTCGCAACTCGCTACCTGGTCAAGCACTTCGAGCATCGCACCCTCATCCCGTTCGCCGTCTCCTGCACCCTCGCGGGCCTGGGCAGCCTGGCCTACTTCGCCATCGGCTGACCGCGGCACGAGCGGGAGGACGTGGGCGAGACGCACCCCGGACACCGTGTCCGGGTGTTTCCGGGCACGAATGGGCAGTATCCCGGCTGTCGTTCGCTAGCGTCGACGCACCGGTCACCGTCGTACCGTCCCCTTGGGGGGACGGTCGGCCGTCAGCCTTGAGGAGTTCGTATGCCGTACTACGACCTCGGCAGCCACGGCCGGCGGGTGACGACGTCGTCCGCCGAGGCGCAGACCTGGTTCGACCGCGGGCTGAACTGGACGTACGCCTTCCACCACGAGGAGGCCGTCCGCTGTTTCGAGGCCGCTCTCGCGGCGGATCCCGGCTGCGCCATGGCCGACTGGGGGCTCGCCCACGCCCTCGGTCCGAACTACAACAAACCCTGGGAGTTCTTCGACGAGGAGGAGCTGGGGCGGACGGTGCAGCGTGCGCATGCCGCCGTACGGCGCGCACAGGCCAAGGCCGCCGGTGCCACCCCGGTCGAGCAGGCCCTCATCGGTGCGCTGGAGGCCCGCTATCCACGGGCCCAGGCCCGCGACGTCGAGGAGTGTTCCGTGTGGAACACCGCCTACGCCGACAGCATGCGCGCCGTCCACCTGCTGGCCCCCGACGACCTCGACGTGGCCACCCTGTACGCCGAAGCCCTGATGAACCTCACGCCCTGGCGCCTGTGGGACATCCGCACGGGCAGGCCGGCCCCGGGTTCACGCACCCTCGAGGCCAGGGCGGTGCTCGAGCAGGGGCTCGCCACGGAGGCGGGGACGCGACACCCGGGCCTGCTCCACATGTACATCCACCTGATGGAGATGTCGCCGACGCCCGAGGCGGCCCTGCCGATGGGCGACCGGTTGCGCGGTCTGGTGCCGGACGCGGGCCATCTCCAGCACATGCCGTCCCACCTGGAAGTGCTCTGCGGCGACTACCGCCGCGTGATCTCCGACAACACCGAGGCGATCGCAGCCGACGAGAGGTACCACGCCAGGGCCGGGGCGATGAACTTCTACACCCTGTACCGGTGTCACAACCTCCACTTCAGGGTCTACGGCGCGATGTTCCTCGGCCGTTTCCAGGACGCGATCGAAACGGCCGCCCGGCTCGAAGCGGCCGTACCCGAGGAACTGCTGCGGGTGGACAGCCCGCCCATGGCGGACTGGCTGGAGGGCTTCCTCGCGATGCGGGTGCACGTGCTCATCCGCTTCGGCCGCTGGGCGGACATCCTGCGCCTGGCGATGCCCGCCGACGCCCGGTTGTACTGCGTGACCACGGCCATGCTGCGGTATGCGCGCGGGGTCGCCCTCGCGGCCCTGGGCCGGATCGACGAGGCCGACACGGAACGCGAGCGCTTCCGTACCGCGCTCACCCGGGTCCCGACGACCCGGATGCTGTTCAACAACACCTGTGCGGACGTCCTGGCGATCGCCGCGCACATGCTGGACGGAGAGCTGGACTACCGCAGGGGGAACCACGAAACGGCGTTCGCCGCGCTGCGTCGTTCGATCGAGCTGGACGACGGCCTTCCCTACGACGAGCCGTGGGGGTGGATGCAGCCCACCCGGCACGCATACGGTGCCCTGCTCCTCGAGCAGGGCCTGGTCGCGCAGGCCGAGGCCGTCTACCGTGCCGACCTCGGACTCGACGACACGCTGCCGCGCGCGTTGCAGCACCCCGGCAACGTCTGGGCCCTGCACGGCCTCCACGAGTGCCTCGTGCGGCTCGGGAAGCAGGGGGAGGCTCAGATCGTGGCCCAGCAGCTGAGGATCGCCACGGCGCTGGCGGACGTTCCGATCGAGGCGTCCTGCTTCTGCCGTCTGGAGACCGCCGCGAGCGCCCCACCCCGTGATGGCTGCTGCACCGCGGAGCACTGAGCCTCACAGCGGGTCGTGGGGCGTGTGCCCCCACCACAGGCGGGCGTCGTCGTGCGGGGCGCGGGCGGGTCGCAGTGCGGTGGCTGCAAGGGCGGGCACGGCCGTCGGCGGTGATGTCGAGCATGCGGCGTAGCGCGGGGTCCGTGCGGAGGTCGGGTGGGACTTCGAAGCCGTACACCTTCTGGCTCAGGTCCAGCATGGCGCAGACGATGCCCGACCTGCGGCGCAGCGCGAAGTACTCGGTCCGGGTCGGGATGCGGCCGAGCGCGCGGTTGCTCGCCTCCTGGGCATAGGCGTTCAGGTACCACTGCCAGTGCTGGCCGGTGTGCTCCAGCCACGCGCGAGAAGCCTGGTGGGCCAGGCGGTTCCACACCTGCGCGAAGGCGTCGACCAGCGGCCCCACGCCCGCCGGTGCCGCACCGCACGAGGTGATCACGTCGGTGAAGGCGCGGCAGGCCGCGGCGACGCGGCGCGGCTGAGCGCCCAGGGGGCCGTCGAACTGGTCGTCCAGGAACGTGGCCACGAGGACCGCGTCCACCGTCAGATCCAGCCGGTCGCCCGCGGCCCGCGGCGCCCACGCCGCCATCAGCCCGGCCATGTCCCAGCGCAGGAGGCGCTCCCGGTCGACGGGGTGTGGCACCAGGCCCTGGCACCGGCACCAGTCCCGGCTGCGCTGCCGGGCGCCGTCCGCGTCCGGCCGACGTCCGGTGCGAAAGGGAGGCGGAACACGATGTCCTGCGGCATCACCACGGCCCTTCCTGATTCCACCCCGGCGCCCGCCGTACTCTCACGGCCGCGCAACGAGACCCTTCCCGATCCCAGGGCCGCACAGGCGCTCAGGCCGAGCCAAGGGTTCCTTCCCGTGTCGCCGCCCAGGACGCCGGTGACGGACAGCGGTGGCGGGTGACCGTCGCGGGTGGCGGGTGACCGTCGCGGGTGGCGGGTGGCGGTCACGGTGTCGCCTCGACCAGCTCCCGGTTCCCGGCTCTCAGTTCCCCGACACGTTCACCACGACCAGGACCGAGCCGGTCTCCGGCGAGCACCGTGCGGGCGGGCCGCTCGGACCGGGACCTCGGGTGATGGGGGGCGTCGTGGCCCGGTCAGGAGCCCGCCCCCGCGTCTCGCTCACGCCGGTTCCGGGCTCGGCCGTGTCCGGTCCGCCGCACTCCGCAGGACCTCCACCAGGGCGGCGACCGCCGGCCGGTGCTCGGCGAAGGAGCGGCACACCACCACGATGTGGCGCTCCATCGACTCGTCCAGCTCCAGGACGTCGAGGCCGGACGGGCGAAGCCGGAGCATCAGATCCGTCACCACGCTGACCCCGACGCCGGCTTCGACCAGGGCGAGCGTGGCGGCGGTGTCGGTCACCTCGTGCAGAACCTGCGGTTCGAAACCGGCTCGGCGGCAGGCGGTGAGCACGGCACGGCCGTAGTAGCTGCCGGCCGACGGCAGGATCCAGCCCAGTTCCCTGGCGTCGGCGAGAGAGACCTTTCGCCGGCCCGGCATGGCTCCGATGGGAACCGCGAGCGAGAAGCGCTCCTTGCTCAGTTCCGTCACGCTCAGGGAGGGATCCCGCGGGATCGGCACGTCCGGGTAGTCCAGGCCCAGCGCGAGGTCCACGCTTCCCCCGGCGACCGCGTCGTACACCTCGTCCACGTCCATGTCCCGGCTGCGCACGGTCACGCCCGGGTGCCGCTCCCGTATCCGTCGCAGGGTCGGCGGCAGGATCTCGGCGGCGGCCGTGGCGAACAGGCCGACCCGCAACGTCCCGGAGATCTCGTTGCGGGTGCGCTCGAGTGCTTCGACGGCCTCGGCCTCCGTGGTGAGGATGCGCTCGGCGTGCCGGGCCAGCGTCGCCCCGGCGTCGGTGAGTTCCACGCGGCGTCCCACCCGGCGCAGCATCTGCATGCCGGTGGCCTTCTCCAGTGCGGTGATCTGCTGCGAGACCCCTCCGGGGGTGTAGCCCAGGGCTTCCGCGACGGCGGTGATGGTGCCACGCCGGGTCAGTTCCACCAGCGAACGCAACTGCGCACTCGTCCAGTCCATATAGGGATCCTAAAAGCTGTGGAGCATCAACCGTTGATGGACGTCAACGTTTGGGCTGCTGCACGATGACGCACAGATAGCTGACCGGCATCCTCCGTACTGACAGCCCGCCACCTTGTCGGAACCGGATCCGTCCGCTGCCGGCGAGGTGGCCTCCGGAAGGAAGTGGCCTGTTGTCCTCCTCCGCCTTCCGTACCGTTCCGGCCTCCGCCGATGTGGTGATCATCGGCGGCGGTGTGATGGGGGCGAGCACCGCGTTCCACCTCGCGGAGGCCGGAGTGAAGAACATCGTCGTCGTGGAGCGCGGCGCCCTCGGCTGCGGCAGCTCGGGCAAGCCGATCGGTGGTGTACGCGCCCAGTTCTCCGATCCGCTCAACATCGAGCTGGGCAACCGCAGTCTGCGTGCCTACCAGGACTTCCCCCGGCGGCCCGGAGCCGGCATCGGGCTCGACACCGTCGGCTATCTCTTCCTGCTCGACAGCGAACAGCAGACGCGGGACTTCGAGGCCTGTGTCGCGCTGCAGAACAGCCTCGGCGTGCCGAGCCGCATGATCGGCCCGGACGAGGCCCGGTGCCTGTGCCCCTACCTCAGCACCGACGGTCTGCTGGCCGCCGCCCACTCCCCCGCCGACGGGCACGCCCGCCCCGGCCTGGTCGTGCAGGGGTACGCGCGGGCCGCAGCCCGGGCGGGCGTCACCATCGCCACACACACCGAGGTCGGCGGTATCGACACGGCCGGCGCCCAGGTCACCGCAGTGCACACCAGCCACGGCCGCATCGCCTGCTCCACCGTCATCTGTACGGCAGGGGCCTGGTCGGCGAGGATCGGCGACATGGTCGGTGTCCACCTCCCCGTCCGGCCGGTCAGGCGGCAGCTGGCGTTCACCGAGCCGCTCGTGCCGCCCGCCCCGCGCATCCCCTTCACCATCGACTTCTCCTCGACCGCCTACTTCCACAACAGCGACGACGGGCTGCTGTTCGGGCTGGCCGACCCGGGCCAGGAGGAGGGCTTCGACACCACCTGGACAGCCGGGTGGCTGGAGCTGTTTCGCCTGGCGGCCCGCCATCGCGCGCCCGCTCTGGCCGAGATGAGGACCGCCGAGGGCTGGGCGGGCCTCTACGAGATCACACCCGACCACAACGCGCTCATCGGCCGCTCCTCGGAGCTGCCGGGCTTCCTTTACGCAGCGGGCTTCTCCGGTCACGGTTTCCTCCAGGCTCCCGCGGTCGGCGAAGTCGTGCGCGACCTGTGTCTGGGGCGCGAGCCGTTCATCGACATCGCCCCGCTCAGCGCCGACCGGTTCCTGCACGGTGCCGCGACCCGCCCCGAAGCCCACGTGGTCTGACCCTCGATCGAAAGGCCGAGAAACATGTCGACGATCAGTCAGTGGCAGCTGCGCGCCGCGTTCGCGGCACGGCTGTCGGAGATGTACGGGCAGGAGGTGCCCGCCTACACCACGCTCGTGGACGTCTCGCGCGAGGTCAACGAGGAGGTCCTGCGCGCGCGGGGAGCCGACGCCGAACGCCAGGGTTCCATCGGCCGGGTGACCGCCGAGCGCCACGGGGCCATCCGGGTCGGCACGCCCCGCGAACTGGCGCAGGTGGCCCGCGTCTTCGGTGCCCTCGGCATGCACCCGGTCGGCTTCTACGACCTGCGCGAGGCCGCCGCCAGCGCCGTCCCCGTCGTCTCCACCGCCTTCCGGCCGGTCGACGGCGAGGAACTGGCACGCAGCCCCTTCCGGGTGTTCACCTCCATGCTCACCCCGGCCGACCCCCGTTTCTTCGACCCCGACCTGCGGGCACGGCTGGAAGCCTTCCTGGCCGCCCGCGAGCTGTTCCCGCCGGAGCTGCTCACACTGGCCGACCGGGCGGCCGCCGATCGGGAGCTGCCCACGAAGGACGCCGAGAGGCTCCTCCAACTTGCCGTGGCTTCCTTGGAGTTGTCGACTGAGCCGGTCGACAGGGCGTGGTACGAGACCCTGGAGCGGATCTCCGCCGTCGCCGCCGACATCGGCGGCGTGCGCAGCACCCACGTCAACCACCTCACGCCGCGCGTCCTCGACATCGACGAGCTGTACCGCCGTATGACGGACCGTGGCATCGAGATGATCGACACCATCCAGGGTCCGCCGCGCTGGAAGGGCCCCGACGTCCTGCTGCGGCAGACGTCCTTCCGGGCCCTGGCCGAGCAGCGCGCGATGCGCCTCGCGGACGGCAGCGTCGAAAGCGGCGCCCTGCGCGTGCGGTTCGGCGAGGTCGAGGCCCGCGGCATCGCGCTCACCCCCGAGGGCCGCGCCCTCTACGACGACCTCCTCGGAGCCGTCGACGAGCAGGCGTCCCACCGTCCCACCGAGACCCGCGGGGACATCGCCCGCGCCGTGTGGGAGCAGCGCATGCCGGGCACCGAGGAGGAACTCGCCGCCGACGGACTGGCCTATTTCACCTACCGGTTGGCCGACGAACGCCCCCGCGACGGCAGCGAGCCGCCCGCCACCGTCGACGCGTTGGTGCGGCAGGGCTGGGTACGCGCCACGCCGATCGTCTACGAGGACTTCCTGCCCCGCTCCGCCGCCGGGATCTTCCAGTCCAACCTCAGCGGCGAGGGAACCCGTGACAACGACAAGGAAGGCGCCGCCTACGACGCCGCCCGGCTCTCCGGCGCCATCGGCCGCGACGTACTGGACCCCTACGCCCTGTACGCGCAGCAGCAGGCGAACTCCCTGGCCCGAGTCGCCCGCGAACTGGGCCTGCCCGACATCCTCCGCTGACCCTCACACCGGCAAGGACCACCATGACCCGTACCGCACTGCCCACCACCGACGACCTGCGCGCCCGCGCCCGTGCCGCCCTGAAGAACATCGGCGTCGACGTGGCCGAGGGCGCCGGCTTGCACGCCCGCACCCCGCTCACCGGCGAGGACCTCTTCGGCCTGTCGGCCGCCACCGACGGCGACACCGAAGCGGCCGTCGCCGCCGCCCGTGCGGCCTTCCTCACCTGGCGCACCACACCCGCCCCGCGCCGCGGCGAACTCGTACGCCGCATGGGCCAGTTGCTGCGCGATCACAAGAGCGACCTGGCCGACCTCGTCACCATCGAGGCGGGCAAGATCCGCTCCGAAGCGCTCGGTGAGATCCAGGAAATGATCGACATCTGCGACTTCGCCGTAGGCCTGTCCCGCCAGCTCTACGGCCGCACGATCGCCTCCGAGCGCCCCGGCCACCGCCTGGCCGAGACCTGGCACCCGCTCGGTGTGGTCGGTGTCATCTCCGCCTTCAACTTCCCTGCCGCCGTGTGGTCCTGGAACACGGCCGTCGCCCTGGTCTGCGGTGACACCGTGGTCTGGAAGCCCTCGGAACGCACCCCGCTGATCTCCCTGGCCTGTGACCACCTGCTGGCCCGCGCCGTCGAAGAGGTCGGCGCCCCATCGGGCGTCCACCGACTGCTCCTCGGTGACCGCGCGGTCGGCGAGAAGCTCGTCGACGATCCGCGTGTCGCCCTCGTCAGCGCCACCGGCTCCACCCGCATGGGCCGCGAGGTCGGCCCCCGGGTCGCCGCCCGCTTCGGGCGCAGCCTGCTGGAACTCGGCGGGAACAACGCCGCGATCGTCACGCCGTCGGCCGACCTCGACCTCGCCGTCCCCGCCATCGTCTTCGCCGCGGCCGGCACCGCGGGCCAGCGCTGTACGACGCTGCGCCGCCTCATCGTCCACCGTGGCATCGCCGACACCCTCGTCGAGCGGCTGACCGCCGCCTACGCCGAACTGCCCATCGGCAACCCGTTCGACGACACCACGCTGGTCGGCCCCCTGATCTCCGTCACGGCGCTCGACGCCATGCGGGGCGCCCTCACCCGTGTTCAGGCCGAGGGCGGCGAGATCGTGGCCGGCGGGAACCGGTGCCTGGCCGAGGCGGCACCCGAGGCTGCCTATGCCGAGCCCGTCCTCGTCCGTGTCACCGAGCAGACCGACGTCGTACGCGAGGAGACCTTCGCACCGATCCTGTACGTCCTCACCTACGACACCCTGGACGAGGCCATCGCCCTGCACAACGACGTCCCCCAGGGCCTGTCCTCCAGCATCTTCACCCGCGACCAGCAGGAGGCCGAGATCTTCCTGTCCGCCGCCGGCTCCGACTGCGGCATCGCCAACGTCAACATCGGCACCTCCGGAGCCGAGATCGGCGGCGCCTTCGGCGGTGAGAAGGACACCGGTGGTGGCCGGGAGTCCGGCTCCGACGCCTGGAAGTCCTATATGCGCTCGGCCACCAACACCATCAACTACTCCAGTGAACTGAACCTCGCCCAGGGCGTCAGCTTCCTCTGAGCGGTCCCTTCGCGTGAGCGGTCCCTTCGCGACCGATGAGGCTCAGAGGCTGCCCGGTCGGACCAGTCCCGTTCTTTTCACCCCGGTGAGGATGGGGGTCACCTCGAGGGTGATGATGTGTTCGAGGGCGCCGATGGTGTCGCTCAGGAAGTGGTAGAGGGCGTTGAGGTCGGCCGCGGCAACGGCCACGAGGAGGTTGGCCGGGCCGGTGGTGGCGGAGGTGAAGCGGACCTGTGGGTGGCGGGCGAGTCTACGGCCCGTCTCCTCCAGACCTCCGGGCGCGACGGCGAGCCACAGGAGCGCCTCGCTGCGGATTCCCAGCCGGGCAAGGTCGACTTCGGTCGCCAGTCTGAGGACCTGGCCGCCGACCAGTGCCTCCAGCCTGCGGCGGGCGGTGAGGGGCGTGGTGTCGGCGCGGCGTGCGAGGTCGGCGTAGGAGGCCCGGCCGTCCTCGATCAGTGTGCCGATCAGCTGGTCGTCGACGGGCAGCAGGGCGGCGCCGGTGGCCGCGGCAGGAGTGCGCGACCGCAGGCTGGTCAGCTCGGGTTCCGACAGCAGTCCGCCGCTCCAGTCGAAACCGGCCGGGAAGACCCGCAGGAGGACATGTGAGGTCCACGACTGGACGGCGGGGGTGGCGGGAAGATCGCGCAGCAGCAGCGTGTTGCGGGCGTCCGGCCCGTCCAGGAACAGGATGGTGCAGATTTCGTCGCCGCCGCCGAGGACGTCCACCCAGATGGTGTCGGGGCGGCGGGCCAGGGTGGCGGCGATGGCGCTGATCCGGTTGGGCCGGCACCGGATGCGCAGGGCGAGGGGAATCAGGTCGGGGAACCACACGGGGTTGCGCACGGCCGTGGCCCGCAGTGTTCCGTCATGGAACAGCGGTCCCGCACGACGCACCACGGTGCGCTCCGAGATGCCCAGGACGCGGCCGACCGTGCGCCACGAGGCACGCGGGGAGGCCAGCATCGCGGCGGCGATCCGGCTGTCCGTCTCGTTCAGACGATGACTCGCTTTCGCCATATCACTAGATCATATGTTCTTCTTTCGTTTGTCAGGCAGCGCTTTCTGGCTCAAATGGGTGCTCACGGATAGAAACGGGTCGGAGCAGCCAGGACGAGAGAGGTGAGCACGATGACAGGGGCCGAGAGCCGGCTCGTGGACACGGACCGCGGCAGGGTCAGGCGGTCACCCAGGGCGGGGCGGTCACCTTCCGGGGAATCCCTTACGCCGCGTCGCCGGCCGGCGAGCCGCGTTTCGCGGCGCCCCGGCAGCACCCGGGATGGACCGGGGTGAGGGAGGCGGTACAGGGCGGCCCGGCTGCCCCTCAGGCGACCTCCCGGCTGGAGCAGGTGATGGGGCACCGGGCGGGGTGACCCGCACACGGTGACGGTCGGCGGCCAGTCGGCCGGAGCGTACTCGGCCCTTTCGCTGGCCCTCGACCCGCGTACGGCGGAGCTCGTCACCCGGGTACTCCTGGAGAGCGGCCCCTTCGGGCTGCCGCCGCAGGACCCGCAGCACGCGGCCGAGAACGCCGAGACGTACCTGCGGCTGCTCGGCGTGCAGCCCGGCGCGGACTGCGCAAAGGCGCTGCGGGCCCTGCCCGTTGAGCAGTTGCCGGCCACTTATGGCGATCTCTCGGGGCGACTCGCACGTCCGGGCGGTGCCGCCCCGCTGCGGTGAACTGCCGTACCTTTTAGGCACCTTCGACGCGTATCCGACCAGCCCGATGCTCGGCAGGCCGACGGATGCCGGGCGGGTCCTGGGACGCACCTTCGCGACCGCGGTCGCCGCGTTCGTCACGACCGGCTCGGCGGACGGCTGGCTGCCCTACGCACCCGCGACGGCCGCCCGGGTCCGGCACTTAGGCGGAACGGCAGGTCAAGGGCCTCGCCCTCGGTGAGGGGGAGGTTCAGTACAGCCGGGTCGGTGCGGTGGGCGGCGAAGCGCTGGTACCCGGTGGCGCGTCCCTCCGGCGACGACACCTCCACGACCCAATGGCCGGACGCCGCCCATCGGTTCACCACTCACAGGCCTGCTCGGCGCAGGCCCCATGCCATTGTCACCATGAACATGCCATATTGGGGAGGGTCCATCCCCCACGAAAGGCCACCTCCATGGCATACAAACGCCTGGCGGGCCTGACCGCCGGTGCCGTCATCGTCGCCGCGGCCCTGTTACCGCAGGTCGCACAGGCAGGCACCGGCGCGGACGCCACAGCGGGCCGCGCCACCACCGACCACGCCCACGGCGGGCATCGTACGGTCGTCATCTACCGTGTGCCCACACGCAATCCGCGCGCCGACGCCGAACGCCTCGTCGACTCCGGATTCGATCTGCTGGAGAAGCGGCAGGGCGACAGCCTGTTCGTCGCCGGCGACACCTCGACCGCGGCCGGACTGCGGCGGCTCGGCCTCACCCCCACGATCGCCGGCACACTCACCGAGGCGATCCCCTCCTCCCCCACCGTGTCGCGCGCCGCGGGCGACACCTTCGACGGCGGCTACCACACCGTCACGGCGCAGTACTCCCACCTGGACAGCGCCGCCTCCCAACACCCGGATCTCGCCAAGGTGGTGACATATGGCCAGTCCTGGCTCAAGCAGCGCGGCAGGGGCGGCCGGGACCTCAAGGCGATATGCATCACCAAGATCCAGGCGGGCGACTGCGCGCTCAGCCCGAACTCGGCCAAGCCGAGGTTCTTCCTGATGAGCCAGATCCACGCGCGCGAACTGACGACCGGTGAGATGTCCTGGCGCTGGATCGACGCACTGACCAGCGGCTACGGCAAGGACTCGGCAATCACCAAGCTGATGGACACCACCGAGATGTGGGTGGTGCCGGACGCCAACCCCGATGGTGTCGACATGGTCGCGGCGGGCGGCAACAACCCCGTACTGCAGCGCAAGAACGCCGACGACTCGCACGGCTCCCGGTGCGGAGTGAGCGCGTACAGCCAGATCGGCGTGGACCTCAACCGCAACGCCGGCACCCACTGGGACACCTCGGGCACCTCCGGCGCCCCCTGCGACCAGACGTACGGCGGCCCCGCGAGCGACTCCGAGGCGGAGAACACCGCTTTGGAGAACCTCTTCCGTGAGCTGTACCCCGCGGTGCGCACCGGCACCGGCGACAGCGCCCCGGCGCCGTCGACGGCCAAGGGCATGATGATCACGCTGCACAGCGATGCCAGCATGGTGCTCTTCCCGTGGGAGTACGACTCCACCGTGCACACCGGCAACGACGCCGCCCTGCGCGCGCTGGCCGCCCACATGGGCTCGTTGACCGGCTACCAGTACGGCCAGGCCGGCGAGATCCTCTACAACGCCTCCGGCGGAACCGACGACTGGACGTACGACAAACTCGGTCTGGCCAGCTTCACCATCGAGATCGGCGACAGCAACGGCGTCGGCTGCGACGGCTTCACGCCGCCGTACTCCTGCCAGGACAGCTACTTCTGGCCGAAGATCGAACCCGCGCTCCTCTACGCCGCCCAGCACGCCACGGCCCCCTACACCACCACGTCCGCCGCCCACCACTGACACCCCCGCTCGCGCGGCGGCACACAGCATGCCGGCGTGTCCCTCCCCCGCGGTTGCGGCGGGAGGGACACGCCCACACGTGCCGGCCCCCGCCGCAACACCTCGTTCTGCTGTCGGCCGAGCCGGTGGCGACCGTCGTGACGTGGGCGCGAGGATCGTCGCATGCAGCCGATCTTCGTTCTCGTGCACAGTCCGTCCGTGGGTCCCTCGACCTGGCATCCTGTGGCCGGGCAGCTGACTGCGGCGGGGTATCAGGTGCGCGTACCGTCTCTGCTCGATGTCGGGTTCGGCGCTCCGCCCTTCTGGCCCCGCGTGGTGGAGGCTGTCCGCGACGATCTGAGCCGGGTTCCGGACGGCAGCCCCGTCACGTTGGTGGTGCACAGCAACGCGGGCCTGTTTCTGCCCGTGATTCGCTCGAGCCTCGACCACCCGGTGACCGGCTCGATCTTCGTGGATGCCGCGCTGCCGGCCCGGACCGGGCCGACCCCCGTGGCTTCACCGCAGTTGCTTGAGTTCCTCCGTCCGATGGCTGTGGACGGCAGGCTGCCGCGCTGGACGGACTGGTGGGACGAGACGGACGTCGCGCCCATGTTCACCGATGCAGGAGTGCGGCAGACAGTCGTCGACGAGCAGCCCACCCTTCCGCTGTCGTACTACGAGCAGCACATCCCGGTCCCCGACGGCTGGGACGATCATCCCTGCTCCTACCTGCTGTTCGGCCCGCCGTACGACGACCTCGCCGCCGAGGCGCGCGAACGCGGCTGGCGCGTGGCGCACCTGCCCGGCGCGCACCTGCACCAGATCGTCGACCCCGCCGGCACAGCCCGACACCTGGCCGAGCTGGCCGGCCCTGTGTGAACCACGTCCGCGAGCACGTCCTACGAGGGCGCGGTCCAGTGTTGGCCGACGCTGCCCGCGCAGGCGGCGAGGGTCAACTGGGTCTTGTCACTCGCTCCGTTGCTCGAGTCGGTGAGGCAGAGGCCGGAGACGGGGTTGACGAGTTCGCCCGCACGGTCCGGCCGCCACTGCTGGGCCCGGGTGCCGTTGCAGGTGTGGAGCTGGATCCTCGTACCGGAGGTGGTCGCTCCGTCGGTGACGTCCATGCAGTCGTTCAGGACCTGGAGCGTGCCGTCGGGGACGACGGTCCAGGTCTGCGCGTCGGTGCCGTTGCAGCCGTGGATCTGGATGGCCGTGCCGTTGGAGGTACCGGCACCGGCGTCGTCGGCGCACTTGCCGGTGGCGGTCTCGAGGAGCGGGCCGCTGGGCCGAGCCGCTCCCGTACCCGGGGTTCCGGCGTACGACGGTGGTGCGGCCGAGGCAGCCGCCGCCCACTGGGTGTCGGGGCTCGGGGAGAGAGTGAAGTCCAGCTCGGCGGAGGAGCCGGCGTACGAGGCCGGCAGGTAGGGCCTGTTCCAGGCAGTTCCGTTCAGGGCCAGGGCCTGGACGTACGGCGAACTGTCCGCCGCGGCAGGGGCGTTCACGGTCAACGTGTGCCCGCCCGCGGTGACGACGGCCGAGGTGAACTCGGGGCTGCCGATGGCGAGGTCGGCGGTGCCCGGTATTTCCGGGTAGAGCCCGAGCGCGGACCAGACGTACCAGGCGCTCATCTCGCCGAGGTCGTCGTTGCCGGGCTCGCCGCCGGACGCGTCGGTCCACAGCTGGTCCTGGACGGCGCGCACCGTGGCCTGCGTCCTGTACGGCTCGCCGACCCAGTCGTACTCCCACGGCAGTGCGATGCCGGGTTCGTTGCCCATGTTCGACTGGGTGCCGATGACACTGCCCAGGCCCTGGTAGCCGCTGAGCACGCTGTCCAGGTACGACGCCAGCGATGAGGTGCCGCCCTCCCGGGACGCCAGCCCGGCGAGGTTGAACGGGATCATCGGCGTGTAGGTGAAGGCATCCCCCTCGGCGAAGTCGTTGGTCGAGGTGCCGGTGATCAGCTTGGCGTCGAAACCGTCCATCCAACGGCCGTTGGAGTGCCGTGGCTGGATGTAGCCGGAGGAGGTGTTGAAGATGTTCTCCCAGTCCTGCGCCCGATCCTGGAACTTCCTCTGGTTCGCGTTGTCGCCGAGTTCGCCTGCGAACACCGAAAGGGCGAAGTCGTCCGTGTCGTACTCGAGTTGGGTCGAAGTGGTGGCGTACTCGTGGCAGCAGCCGTAGAGCGAGTTGGTCGGCAGGTAGCCGAAGGAGTCCAGGTACGTCACACCGGGTGTGACGTCGGTGTCGGTGGTCTGCTCCTCGATCATGGCGGACAGGGCCGTGGCGGTGTCGAAGTTCCGTGCGCCGAAGGCGTAGTAGTCGGCCAGCACGGGCACGGCCGGGTCGCCGACCATGATGTGCGTCTCACCGGTGGCCATACCCCACTTGGTCAGGGTGCCGCCCTGTCTGTAGTCGTCGACGATCGACTGTGCCATGTCGGAGGCGGCCGACGGGTCGAGCAGCGCCGTGAGCTGCGCCTGGGAACGGTAGGTGTCCCAGTTGGAGAAGTCGGTGTACTGGGCGCTGTGGCCGGAGGTCACGGTGTGCACGGCGTCGTCGAAGCCGCGGTACGAGCCGTCGGCGTCGCTCACCACGCTGGGGAAGAGCGAGGCGTGGTAGAGGGCGGTGTAGAAGACGGTCTGCTGGTCGCTGGTGCCGCCGCTGACCGTGATCTTCGACAGTGCGTTGCGCCACAGCGTCGTCGCGGCGGACTTCACGTCGGCGAAGCTCTTGCCGGTGACCTCGGCGTCCCGGTTGGCGGCCGCCTCGGCCGCCGACGTGTAGGAGATGCCGACCCGGGCTTCGACCGTCCGGCTGCTCGTGGTGTCGAAGGTGAGGTATTCGCCGCCGCTGTAACCGCCGGTGGCGGTGAAGGGGTGGTCGAAGGTGAGGGCGAAGTAGACGGTGAAGGGGTTGGTCGCCTCACAGAATCCGGTGCTGGTCACCGAGCCGGTCACCGTGTCACCGCCCGTCACGTCCAGCGTCGAGGAGGCGTACGGGGTCTGTGTGTCGTTCAGCTTCAGCAGCAGGTCGGCCTGGGGGGAGGCGGGAAAGGTGAACCGGCCGATCCCCGCGTGCGTGGCGGTGGTGAGCGCCACACCGGTGCTGTTGCCGAGGGAGACGGAGTAGAAGCCGGGTGCCGCCGTCTCGTTCGCGTGCGAGAACGACTCCGTGGTGGAGCCGGGGTCGGAGCCGATCGGGCCGACCACCGGCAGGATGGGCAGGTCCCCGGCCGCGTCGCAGCCGACACCGGAGACGTGGGTGAGGCTGAAGCCGGAGACGGCCGAGTCGGCGTGGTTGTACCCGCCGCCCTTGGGGCGCGAGGTGGTGTCCGGGGACCACTGCAGCATGCCGTGCGGGACGTCGGCGCCGGGGAAGGTGTTCCCGGCGCTGAAGTCGCTGTTGGCGCCGGAGCCGATGTAGGGGTTGACCAGCGCCACGGGGTCGGACACGGCCGTCACCGCCCGTGCCGCCGGGGCGAGTTGGCCGGGCAGCGCGAGGGCGACGGCCATGGCCCCGGCCGCCAGCATGCGCAGGAGCGTGCGGGAGCGCGGGGCGTCAGTCACGGCCGAGCGCCTCGCCGCGAGGGGTGTCGTACCGCGGGGTGTCGCCGTCGCACACCCGGGTGGCCACGTCCGCGTCGAACACCACGAACCAGGGGCGCAGGGCGGTCTCGCGGGCGCGGGGGTCCACCGCCTGCGCGCCGGGCGCGTCGGCAGCCCACACCCTTCGGGCAATCATGGCCATGCCAACTCCTTTCATGGTGCCCGGCGGTCCGCGTAGAGCCTAGAAGGGAAATGCGACCCGTCGCTACGCTTCGGTAACCGCTTTCCCAACATCCCGGAACGGTTGAGGGTGTGACGCCCGTTCACACCGGAAGCGACAGCCTCAGTCGGCTGTCTCGACGCGGGTGAGCTTGTCGGGGTTGCGGATCAGACGGATGGCACTGATGGTGCCGTCCTCCTCGATGTCGCAGCACGCCACCGGGTCCGGACGGGCGCCCGAAATGAAAAGGTGGCCCGGGCGGCCGTTGACCAGTACTTCCTGCACGCCGGCGTCCGGGATCGAGGTGGAGATGACGCTGCGGATCCAGCGGGCCACCTTGTCGGCGCCGAAGATCGGGCGCAGCGCCGCACGGATCTTTCCGCCACCGTCGGTCCATGCGGTCACGTCGGGAGCGAGCCGGGCCATCATCCGGTTGATGTCCCCGCCGACGCAGGCGGCCAGGAACTCGTCGGTGACCTTGCGTCGTACCTCGGCGGACGCGTCGTACCGGGGCCGGCGCGCCTGCTCGTGGCTGCGGGCCCGGCTGCCGACCTGACGCACGGAGGCCTCGGTCCAGGCACACCGCCGGGAACGTGGTCGCATTCGAGCGCGCGGTCACCCAACTGCCCGAGGTGGTCCACAGCCATCACGTGACGGGCAACTACGACTACTTGCTCCAGGTCGAGGTCGCCGACCTGCCCGCCTACGAGGACTTCCACGCCAACCGGCTGGCCGACCTGCCCGGCGTGGCCATGGTGACCAGCTACGTCACCATGAAGACACTCTCCGCCGACTCCGCATGACGACCCGGTCCAGCCCGCCTGCGGGCGAATTGGCGGAAGGGGCAGAGGTCATGACCCAGTTCCAGAGCAGGGCCGCGCTCGCCACCGGAGCCGGGTCTGGCATGGGGCCGTCGCCCGCACGGACGAGGAGTTCGGCGCGGCATCCCCCTCGGCCGCACCGGAACCGCCACGAGGCGTGACTCGGCAGCCGGAGCACTGTGAGCTGGACCACACGGTGGTAGGGCTTCCGTCACGCCGTATGGAAGCGTAGGTTCCGGTTACCCCGCGATGGCGCCTTCAGTGGCGCTGGTCCGCCACTCCCGGGGCGGCGGACCAGCGGGGGCCAAACCTCCATATGCCGCTCACACCCCTCCCCCCTCTCCGGCCTGGCCCACGCCCGGACCGCCGTGCCCGCACCCGTCCCCGCAGCTGTACCCACCGGCCCGTGCACCCCGCCCCTGCCCTCGCCGGTGCAGCACCGGCACTGCTCCTCGGGCATCAGTTCCGTCGCGCCACGAGCCGCACGTCGACCGCGGTCAGTGCCAAGGCCAACGGACCAGGGGTGAGAAAGACCAGCGGCGGCAGTGCCCAGGCGCCGGCAGCGGCCGTGACCAGCGCCAACAGGATCAGGGCGGTGCCGCCGGGGTCGTGGACCGTGTCGTGGGCGGCGGCGCGCAGGGCCCTTCTCCAGCCGGTGAGGGACTCGGGGCGGGCGCAGGTGCGCAGGCCGATCAGCACGGCCCCGGTCGCGATCACGGTGGCGGCGCGAGTGAAGAGCGGGCCGCCGGGCAGGCCGGTGCGGGCCAGGGCCAGGTCCGCGGTGGACAGGAGCAGTACGGCCAGCGCCAGGGCGCCCGCCGCCAGGTCGGCGAGGCCGAGGCGCCGGCGCAGCAGCGTCGCGTACCGTCCGGCGGTGGCAGGGCGCCCCTCCCCCGCACCGCGCAGCACCGCGCAGGCCGTGGACAGGGCGGCCGGTGCGGTCAGCAACGGCAGACAGGCCACGGTGGTGGCGAGGCCGACACTGAGCATGTCGGCGAACAGGGTCATCCTGGAGCCGAACAGCTCGCCCGGTTCCCGGGTGCGGGTCTGGGACATCGTGCTCACCCCTTGAGTCCGGAGCTGGCCATGCCCTCCACAAGAAAGCGCTGGAAGGCGAGGAAGAAGAGCACGATCGGCAGCAGGGCGATCACCGACATCGCGAACATCGGGCCGAACGACGACTGGCTGGAGGCGTCCACGAAGGAGCGCAGCGCCAGGGTGAGGGTGAACTTGCCGGGGTCGAAGAGATAGATGAGCTGGGTGAAGAAGTCGTTCCAGGTCCAGATGAACGTGAAGATCGCCGTGGTGATCAGGGCGGGGCGGGTCAGCGGCAGGACGATGGCGAAGAAGCTGCGGAAGGGGCCGCAGCCGTCGATGCGGGCGGCCTCCTCCAGTTCGCGGGGCAGGCCACGCATGAACTGCACGATGAGGAAGACGAAGAAGGCCTCCGTGGCGAGGAACTTCGGCAGGATCAACGGCCAGTAGGTGTTCACCAGGCCGAGCTTGTTGAAGATGATGTACTGCGGGATCAGGACCGCGTGGTGCGGGAGCATGATCGTGGCGATCATGAAGGCGAACAGGGGGCGGCGCATCCGGAAGCGCAGCCGCGCGAAAGCATAGGCGGCCAGGGAGCAGCTCAGGACGTTGCCGAGGACGGCGCCGCCCGCGATCAGCAGCGAGTTGCCGAGCAGTCGCCAGACGGAGACGCCGTTCACGCCCTGCAGGGCGGTGCTGTAGTTCGACCACTCGAGGTGGCTGGGCAACAGGTTGAGGCTGGCGATGACCTCGTTCGCGGGCTTGAGTGAGGTGGCGAGCAGCCAGGCCAGCGGGTACAGCATGACGAGCAGCGCGGCCAGGCAGCCGGCGTGCAGGGCCACGCGCCCCCAGGCAACACGCTTGCGGGGCAGGGCGGTTGTGGTCATCGCTCCCCCTCGGAGGCGTAGAAGACCCAGGTCCGTGAGGTACGGAAGAGGACTGCGGTGACGGCGCCGATGGCGAGCAGCAGGACCCAGGCCATGGCGGAGGCGTAGCCCATGTGGGAGGCGACGAAGCCCCGGTCGTAGAGGTACAGGGTGTACACGAGCGTGGAGTCGGCGGGGCCGCCCTTGCCGGCGCTGATCGCGAAGGCGGGAGTGAAGACCTGGAACGCCTGGATGGTCTGCAGGACCAGGTTGAAGAACAGCACCGGGGACAGCATCGGCACGGTGACCGAGACGAACTGCCGCCATTTTCCGGCCCCGTCGACGGATGCGGCCTCGTACAGCTCGGCGGGTATCTGCTGGAGCCCGGCGAGGAAGATGACCATGGGGGCGCCGAACTGCCACACGGTCAGCAGGGCGACGGCGAGCAGCGCCCAGCCCGGCTTGTCGGCCCAGCCGCCGGTGCCGAGCAGATGGTCCACGGTGCCGCCGTCGTTGAAGACCGCACGCCACACCAGGGCGACGGACATCGACGCACCCAGCAGCGAGGGGGCGTAGAACGCGGAGCGGTAGAAGCCCTTGCCGCGTTTCATGCCCTTCAGAGCGAGGGCGACCACCAGCGCAAGGGCGAGCTGGAGGGGTACGGCGACGACGACATAGGTGAGGGTCGTCAGCACCGAGCGCCAGTAGCGCGGGTCCTCGGTGAACATCTGGACGTAGTTGCGCAGGCCCACCCAGTGCGGCGGGTTGAACAGGTCGTAGTCGGTGAACGACAGGTACAGCGACACGGCCATCGGCAGCAGGGTGAGGACGGTCGCGCCGAGCACCCATGGAGACAGGAACACCCAGGCGGCGCCCTGGCGTTCACGCCTCGGGCGGCGCTGCGCCGTGGCGGCGGACCGGCGGGCGGTGGGCGTGTGGATGCCGGTGGTGGTCATGACCTCAGCTCCGCCTTCGCCTCGGTGACATAGTTCGCGGCCGCCTTGCGCGGCGACATGCGCTCGTACGACACCTGGTCGTAGTCGCGCTGGAAGGTGGTCTGCAAGGCGTTGTCGCCGGAGGGCGGTGCCTGCGGCGGGTCCTTGAGGGTGCCTTCCAGGGAGGACTGGTAGTCGGCGATGGTCTTGTCGAAGCCGGTCAGCAGCGGTCCGATCTCCCTGCGGACCGCCTCGTTGACGGGGATGCCGCGGGTGGCGCCGAGGATCCTCGCCACATCGGGGTCGTTGACGAGGAAGTCGACGAGCTGCGCGGCCTGGGCCGGGTGACCCGTGTGGGCCGCGGTACCGAGGAACATCGACGGCTTGAAGTACTGGCCGGGGGTGCCGTCCGCGCCGGACGGCATCGGCGCCAGCGCCACCCCACCCTTGACGAGGGCGCCGAAGCCGCTGGCGGGGGCGTCCCAGTTGGCGTCGGAGGTGGCCTTGCCGCGGCCGAGCGGGGTGTTCTCGACGGATCCGTCCAGCTGGGTGGTCTGCTCGGCCGGCGACACGGCGCCCTCGCGGCGCAGCCGGTCGGTGAAGGTCCACCAGCGGGTGAGGTCGGCCGCGGTGAAGCCGAGCTTGCGGTCGTCGGTGTAGAGGGACTTGCCCCGGCCGCGCAGCCAGACCTCGAAGGCGTCCTCGCTCTGCCCGGGGTCGGTGCCGCCCGGCTTCCCGGTCTTCTGCGCCAGCGCGCGCATCGCGTCGGCCCACTGCTCCCAGGTCCAGGCCCGGCCGGGCAGCGGCACCCCGGAGCGCCGCCAGCCCTGGACGTCGTAGGCGACGGTCTCGGTGCCGCGGCCCTGCGGCACGGCGTACTGGGCGCCGTGCACCCGGCCGGTCGCCAGCAGTCCGGCGTCGATGCCGGCGGTGTGCAGCACGCTCTGCTGCCGCGCGAGGTCGAGCAGGACGCCGCCGGAGGCGTACTGGTCGATCTGCCGGTAGTCGAGCTGCATCACATCGGGTGCGTCGCCGCCGGCAGCCTGCGTGGCGAGCTTCTGTTTGTAGGCGTCGTAGCCGGAGAACGACGTCTGCACCCGTACGTTCGGATGCCTTTGTTCGAACAGGGCGACGGCCTTCTCGGTGCGCTCGGCGCGGTCGGGGTTGCCCCACCACGTGTAGCGCAGCACGATCCTGCCGCCACCGGCCGACTCCCCGGATCCGCCGCAGCCGGCCGGCATCGCGCACAGGGCGAGTGCGGCGGCCGTCACGCAGAACCTCTTTGTCCTGTGTCCGGGCATGCCGAGGTCACCTCTTCCTCTCCTCGGGAGCGTCTCCCCACTCGATGCAGCCGGCCGGCTGTCAGCCCGTGGGCCTGTCGTCGTACGGCGGCGTCGTGCCGGGCAGGGCGTACTCGTCCCGGCGTCCGCACATCCCGAAGCCGCCCCGTCGGCTCGGCTCGCTCTGGTACGCGGTTGCGTCGGCGAGGTAGGCGGGGTCACCGGATTCCAGGGCGTCGAGCTGAGCGCCGGTGCGTTCGGCGGTGGCGAGGGCGCCGGCCCGCCACAGCTCGCGCCATGCGGAGACCCGGGCGCGGACCAGGCGGGCGGCGGCCTCCTGGAAGGAGCGGTACGGGCCGGCGTCCCCGGCGATCAGGGCCTCGCGCAGGGTCAGGTAGCCCTCGACGGCCAGGTCCCGGCGGCGCCGGGCGGCGGCCTCGGTGTCCGCACCCGTGCCCGGTGGCACTGTGGCCGCCGCCGCATACCGCTCGGGGTCGGCGAGCACCTCGGGCGGAAAGGTGAACACGGCGTCCCCGGCCTCGGGCAGGCCGCTGTTCTGCATGAGCACCGTGATCCGCAGGTCGCCGCCCTGCACCATGCGGTGCACGGTGCCCGGGGTGAACCAGGCGAGGGAGCCGGGCCCCAGCGGGATGTCCCGGTATCCGTCGGGGCTCAGCGTCTGCACCGCGCCCCGGCCACCGGTGACGACGTACGCCTCGGTGCACACCAGATGCAGATGGGGGCTGCCGCCGCGGACGCCGTCGGCGGCCTCCCACTCGTAGGCGTTCAGGTGCGACAGGCCCACGGCCCCGGGCAGCGGAAGGGACGGGACGGGCTTCGCATCGCTCACCACGGCAGGTCCTCCAGATGGCGGCCCACCCGGTCGCGGTCCCAGGCACCGTCGGCGATCACAACCCGGTAGCGGTAGCCGAAGCTCTCCCCCGGCGGCAGGGCGAACTCCTCGAAGAACGCCCAGGAGAAGGCGACCGTCGGGATCGGCTCGGAGCGGACGAACCAGTGTGAGGCGTGGATCGCGGACGACTCGTCCAGGTTCTCCGGGGCATGCGCGAAGACGAGGGTGGAGTGGCCGTCGGTCTCGTCGTGTTCGGTGGTGAAGGCCAGCCACGGGCCCTGACTGCCCATCACCTTGGCGGCATCGATGCCCGGTTCGGAGTCGGGCGTGAACACACCGCCGCCGGTGAAGTCGCGTGGGCCGCGCCACTGCAGTCCGGTGTAACCGGCCATCTCGCGGCCCGCGGTGGTGGGCGAGCCGAACAGCAGGGGCTCGTCATGGACGTTGGTGAGCGCTATGGCCCAGTCCAGGGTCCAGGCGCCGGCCTCCTCGTCCACGGTGTGTACGGCGAGGCCGCGTACCTCACGGGCCCATTCCCGGCCGCCGTTCTCGACCCAGGTCAACTCCTCGGTGGCATCGAGGCGTTCGTCGGTGACGGTGAGGCCGGTGAAGCCGTCGTGCCGCATGGAGCCGACCTGGTCGGGCAGGCGGAGGTATCCCTGGCCGTGCACATAGCAGTTGCCGCCCCAGAAGTTCTGCCCCGACAGATGACTGGCCGTCATCTGAAGGCCCTTGTGCCAGCGGTGGTCACTGGGCCGGTATCCGGTCACCGTACGACCGGCGAGGGTGCGTACGGGGTGGGCATAGGGTTTGCGGGCTTCGAAGGCGTCCGGGTCGGGGCGGTAGACGTACCGGAGAATCTCGGTACCGTTCGGCGCCTCGACCGCGAGGTGCTCGCCGTGGACATGGCTGACTCGGATGCTCATGCGCGCTCCTTGGGGGCCCAGTCGGGGTGGTCGCCGTGCATGGCCGCGTAGTAGGGATCACCGGGGCAGATCTCGCCCGTCCGCACCGGCTGTCCGGTGAACGCCGCCTTGTAGAGGGCGGCCGCGAACTCCAGGGTGGCGCGGGCGGTCGAGCCGCTGCCCGGAGGCCGCTCACCGCGGTCGAACGCGTCCAGAAGGGCACCGAGTTGGGCGGCGTGCGAGCTGGGCAGGTCGGCGGCGGGGGTGCGCCAGGCCGCGGCCCGCTCGGCGTCGACGTGCGGGGCGGGGGTGTAGACCCAGTCGTCGTTGCCGTGTCCGTACAGGTGGGTCAGTTCCAGCGTGGCATCGGCGCAGTCGACGCGGACGCGACTGACCTCGTGCGGGGACAGGACGCTGTTCACGACGGTGGCGAGCGTGCCGCCGCGGAAGCGGACCAGGGCGGTGGAGACGTCCTCGCTCTCGACGTCGTGGACCAGCCGCGCCGCCATGGCCCGTACCTCCTCCCACTCACCGAGCAGGTGCAGCAGCAGGTCGTACTGGTGGATTCCGTGCCCCATGGTCGGCCCGCCGCCCTCGCTCGCCCAACGGCCGCGCCACGGTACGGCGTAGTAGCCGGCATCCCGGTGCCAGGTGGTCTGGCAGTGCGCCACCAGCGGGGCACCCAGCTCGCCGCTCGCGATCAGCTGCCGGGCGTGTACGGCGCCGGAGCCGTAGCGGTGCTGGAACACCACCGAGGCATAGGCACCGGAAGCCTTCTCCGCAGCGGCCATGTCGTCGTACTCGGCGAGCGACAGACACAGCGGCTTCTCGCACAGCACCCAGGCCCCGGCCTCGAGCGCGGCCACGGTCTGCTCGCGGTGCAGCGCGGGCGGCGTACCGATGAGCACCAGGTCCGGACATACGGCGTCGAGCATGGCCTCGGCAGAGGTGAACCCGGCGACCTGCGCGCCCGCCTCCCTCCGGAAGGCGTCCAGTCTGCCCTCGTCCACATCGACGGCGGCGACGAGTTCGACACGCCCGGCATGGGCTCTGAGCGCGGGGAGATGGCTGCCGGTGACGATGGCACCGGTGCCGATGACGGCGACGCGGCGGCAGGGTGTGGGCAAGGACATGCAACACTCCTGAGGGCTCGGCAGACGGAGTCGAACACCGCACAGAAAGCGCTTGCTCCGTACGAGGTGACCCTAGGTGCCGGGTGATTGTCAGGACAACCCCTCTGCGGGGGGATTCGCCGGTGCGAGAGGATGGCCGGCGCGAGTGGCAAAGAGAGCTGCAGGCGCTGCAGGCGCTGCAGGCGCAACGACGACGGAAGGGACGGGGCGGCCGAAGAGGGCGGGGGAATCGGCCTCGGACACGCTGGTTTGACCGACGGCCTGCCGGGCTACCCATGGCCCATGATTCCGTCCCGGGTCGAGGACACCCTGCCTGAGCTGGCACCCTTCGTCCTCGCTGTCCAGGGGCGGCGGCCCGACGACGGCACGTGACGCGAGGCCTGGACCGTGCGGAACGTCCTGGTCCACCAGACGGGCAATGCCGAGGAACTGGCCCGGGTTCTGCAGGCGTTCCTCGACGGCGCACCGGTGGAGACGAGGGGCTTCCAGCGTGAGGATCCCTATCGGGCTGCGGGGACGCCGCCCCGCCGACCCGTCACGCTGGAACAGCACCGCCGGCCCGGAGACCCTGCGCAAGGTACGGGCCCTCTTGAGCGGCTGCTGAAGACGCCGGTTGGGCAGGTCCGAACGGGACCATCGACCGGGCGGGTTGCGGGTTGCGGGTTGCGCTACTCGAACCTCGGCGTGCCCTCCGGGCAGGGCAGCAGGCCCTGGGGCGTATGCCGTGAACCCGCAGGTCGACGAGCAATTCCTTGGCGCCGCCCACAAGGCCGGTCAGCCCGCCGGTCAAGACGTCACCGCCTTCGCGGACTTCACGCGTGAACTTCCCGCCGGACCACTGCAAGGCCGGCCGGTGATGCCCGGTGACGACCGCCGGCTTCCCCGCAAAGAGAGCGGAATCAGCTCAACCCGCACGTTCGGGTCGGGTGGCGTTGCGGACTCGCCGCAGGGTAGGCGCCGGTGCGACGCATCGACGGACCGAGCTGCGAGGTGTACATGGCAGGGGCTGAGCTTGCGGCACCGATGTGGGACATCCACAACGGCCAGGGACCACGGCAGCTTGCCGAACTGGCACTGGCACTGCTGCTGTCGAGCCTGATCGGCTGGGAACGCGCGGCCCAGCAGAAGAGCGCCGGTCTGCGCACGCACACGCTCGTCGGGATCGCGAGCGCGCTGATGATGGAGGTCTCCCAGCACGGGTTCACCTCGGTGCTCGGGCTGGAGCACATTTCCTACGACCCCTCCCGGGTGGCCGCGCAGATCGTGTCCGGGATCGGGTTCATCGGGGGCGGCCTGATCTTCGTACGCCGAGACGCCGTACGAGGTCTGACGACGGCCGCCACCATCTGGCTGACCAGTGCGGTCGGCATGGCCTGCGGTGGCGGGCTGCCCCTTCTCGCGCTGGCGGTGACGGCCCTGCACTTCCTGGTGGTACGCGGTTATCCCCGTTTCACGTCCCGCCTGATACCGGAGACCGTCCCTTCCGCCTTCGAAGCTCGGCTGACCTACCGGACGGGCTCCGCGCTGCTGCCACGGCTGATGCAGACCTGCACGCGCCTCGGGTTCCGGATCACGCAGGTGAGGGTCGAGCGACTGCCGGGCCGCACGGACGACGCCGCGCGTGTGCTGCTGGAGTTGGAGGGTACCGAGGACCCGGCACGACTGACGGCGGATCTGTTCCAGAACGAGGACGTGCTCGACGTCGAGTTGACCGCGGCGTCGGACGACGAGTAGTCGCAGTCGCAGCGAAGAAGCCGACCGGCCGTCCCGCCCGTTCAGTGTGCGGCGTGGCGCAGTCCGGTGAGGAAGGCGGCGCCGTTCGGTGTGCCGACTCCCGTCATGGTGTCGTAGCCCTTGGCGGTGACCTGCTCGGTGTAGGCGCGTTCCTGGGAGTCGAAGACGTCGACGCCCGTGCTGTCCTGGGACCCGTCAGCCGGGAGGTAGGCGGCCCGGTCCTGCTGGGGCGTCCGCGGGCCGACCGGCAGGACGTCGTGCAGCGCACGAGTGCCGGCAAGTCGGTAGAGGAGGGGGTTGATGAAGCCGAACGCCGACTTCTGTCCCTGCTGGGCGTCGGCGACCAGGCCGGCGATCAGCGGGCACGCCAGGCTCGTGCCGGCGTTCACCACGGTCCGGTACGGCCCCGGCTTTCCGCTGCTCTCCGACTCGGTGTACCCGGTGAGGAGGCCGGTGTCGGGATCGCCGTCGGCCGCGATGTCGGGCACGGCCCGATCGATGGCGGTCCGCTTGCCGATGCGGACGTGCGACATCGACGCGGGCACGACACCCTTCTGGTAGGCGGGCTGCCCGTAGACGAGGCTCGTGCCCCCGCCGCCGCCGCTGATGCCCAGATCGGACCACTTGCCGTGGTCCAGGGATCCGTAGTCGTCGGACCACCCGGTCTCGAAGACCCGGTCGTTCGCCGCCCCGATGCCGAGGCTGGTGCCGCCGACCGCCACCGCGTAGGGGTCGGAGTCGGTGACGGTCAGGCCGGGAGTGTCACCGGAGGCGAAGTACACGCCGACTCCTTCGGCGGCGGCCCGCACGTCGATGGCGTGCACGGTCGGCTCCGGCACATCGCCCAGCGGGATCTGCCACGAGTTGGACTCGATGGAGGCACTGGGATGTTTACCGTCGCCCGTCAGCACGGCAAGGGCTGCGTCCAGCAGTGCCTGGTCCTCGTCGCAGCCTCCTCCGATCACCATCAGCTGGTCGGCGCCGGGCGCCATGGCGTAGAGGGCCTCGGAGTCCATCTCCGCCTCGTCGTTGACGGCGGGCGACTGCGCCGCACCGTGTGGGGTCGTGCCGCAGGTGCTCCCGGTTCTGATCTCCCGGAACTGGGCGGGCTTCGGCGCGGGCAGGTGGTTGTTCTTCGCGTAGTCCTGCAGCGTCTGGAACATCGCGGTCGGCGTCTCGTCCTCGGTCAGCGCGACGGTCTGGCCTTTGCCGGTGTCCGTCCACGTGGCCCCGTACGCGGCGCGGATCTGGCCGGCGGAGTACCCGCACACCGGCAGCGATGCCTTGGTCAGTCCTTGGTAGGCCGGGTGGAAGGCCTGAGTGTGCTCGGCCCAGTACCGGGAGCACGTCGGCGCCTTCACCGCCGCTGGGGACCGCCCCGGCTCCGGCGCGCTCGCGGTCCGGGTCACGGCCGGCCGGGCGCCGCTCAGTCCGGTCACCGCCAGCACGTCGGGCGCGAGCGAGGACGGCACCGACACGTCACGGTCGTTGGACTGGATCTCGGTGGGCCTGCCGTTCGCGTCCTCGGTGCGGTAGCGGTTGATCCGCACCCGGAACGCCGACTGCACCTTCGACACGGGCCCGGTCGCCGAGACGTAGTCACGGCCGGGGCCGACCCTCACCCCGGTCAGCCCCTGGGTGCTCAGCCATGCCGCGACCGCCCTGGCGCGTGCGGCGGAGGGACCGAACCTGGCGGTGTAGGCGTCCGGGCTCAGATAGTGGTGGAACTCGCCGCTGCCCGGAGCGGAGACCGCGTCGGCGAACGCCGCGGCTTTGGCCAGGTCCGGCTTCAGCCACACCTGGAGGGACAGTTGCCGGGAAGAGGGCACGGCACCGGCAAGCGGCAGGGCGTGCACGGCGGACGGTGTCGACTGCGGCACCGGTGCGGTGGACGCCGCCCGTGCCGTGCCGGGCACCCCGAGCAGTGCCCCGGCCGCCACCACTGCCGCACAGCCGGCGACGGCGGTGGCGGCTCTGGCACGGATTCTCGTCACGGAACCCACTGCCCACCTCTTCGAGAAGTCTCCTGCCACGTGTGTCCCCCAGCCCAGCTCGATCGCTCCAGCATCCGACGGCCCCCGAGCCCCGGCCCCCGCTCCTCGTACGACGCATCCCCGAGACCTCGGGTTCCGGATCTCGAGGAGCGCGACCGGTCCCGGCCACCTGTCCCGTCGTCGACCGAAGTTCCAGCCGGATCGACTTTTGGCTGTCCGCCCCGAGCTCACCAGGTACTTTCGGCGCCGTCGCCTCGACCCACGGCGGACAGAGTCCGAATGCACCGGAAGCGAGCATCGTGTGCATGAAGAAGGTGCTGGAAACAGTCGGGTTCGTCGCCCTGGTGCAAGGCGTGCTCGGGCTGGTGCAGGAGTTCACCCACTGGCAGGTCGGCCTGCTGAGGCGAATCTCGTTCCTCGACGGCTACAACGCCGTTGTGAGCTTCGTCCTGATCGTGCTCGCCTGCGCACTGTTCGCCGCCGCCGAGCGACTCCGGCACTGACTCCGCTGCCGGATGCGGCCCTCCCCTTACGTTGTCCAAGACGCGGATCATGGCGCGTCCGGTGAACGCGTGCGCCTCCTGGCCCGTTCGCCGCAGTGCCCGGTACTGCGACCGTCTCATGCCGCCCGCCCCATCCGGGCGGAGCGGCCACTGCCCCGTCGTAAACATGCGCCGCCCCGGGGCCCGGCCTGCGGCGGCACGGGACCGGCACGAACCGGTAGCCGAACTTCCGTGCACCCATGCCTACTTGTGTGCTCGCACCCCAGTAGACCTGACGGGGCGTCACAAAAACGGGCGGTAGCTCTTGACGGCGCACGACGATACGTGAGCTGTTCGCGCCTTGTGAGCGGCCGGGCCCCACTGCCGTACTTCCTACAGCCCGCCGGGACCGCCGGTGGGCGGGAACCGCAGTGGAGAGGAAGGCCTATGACCGCACGACCGCGGCACCGCCGCACCGCACCCCCACGGCTCCTGCCGTCGCTCCGCACCGCCCTCGCCCTCGGCAGCTTCGGCATCATCCTGCCGCTCCTCGCACCGGCCACCGGTCAGGCTGCCGCCGGCAGCACCTGGGACCGGGTCGCCGGCTGCGAAAGCGGCGGCAACTGGAGCACCAACACCGGCAACGGCAACTACGGCGGACTGCAGTTCACCCAGCCGACCTGGGTGGCCTACGGAGGGACCTCGTACGCTCCCCGGGCCGATCTGGCGAGCCGGGCGGAGCAGATCACCGTGGCGGAGGTGGTGCTCGCCCGGCAGGGGCCGGGAGCGTGGCCGGTCTGCTCGGTACGGGCGCACCTCACACGGGGCAGCGGGAGCAGCGGCAACAGCGGCAACAGCGGCAACAGCGGCAACAGCGGCAACAGCGGCAACAGCGGGACGGTCACACATCCCAGTCCTCCTCGGCACGCCGCGCCCACGTCCGGTTCGCACGGCCGCACTCAGCAGCGTGGCAGCACGTCGTACACCGTGCAGGACGGCGACACTCTGTCCGGCGTCGCATGGCAGGCCGCCGTTCCGGGCGGCTGGCAACGGCTGTACACAACGAACCGGAACACCATCGGCCCGGACCCGGACGTGATCCGCCCGGGAGAGCGGCTCATCCTGCCCTGATCCGACCAGCGGTCCGACACGACCCGCCGGACACCGGGAAGCGAGAGGAGATCGCGGAGATCTGCCTCCGCTCAGCCTTCCAGCCTGCGCAGCCGCTCCGTGTCACTCGTGCGGGGGCAGGTCACGCAGGCCTCGGCGGGCC
Organism: Streptomyces broussonetiae; assembly: GCF_009796285.1. Taxonomy (NCBI): domain Bacteria; kingdom Bacillati; phylum Actinomycetota; class Actinomycetes; order Kitasatosporales; family Streptomycetaceae; genus Streptomyces; species Streptomyces broussonetiae. Next base: position 837,496 of record NZ_CP047020.1, read on the forward strand.
GGATCGCGCAGAACATGCAGCAACCGGTCCGGGTACGCGTGCCGTGCGCACCACCCGCCCTCGCCGGTCAAATGGCGGAAATCGGCGCCGTCCGGGCAGGGAGGCCGGGGCCGGCAGGACTTGGGGGCGGCGCGCACGGCGTCGCCCTCCCGCTCCAGCATCCGGCCGAGGTACCAGATGCCGGACACGAGGTCGTCGCCGACCATGCCCCACAGAGGGCGCGCCCCGCGCCGGCCGACCGGGCGACCGGCCGACGACCGCCGGCAGTGGGCGCATGTGCTCGGCCACCGCCATGCGCAACGCCGCTCGCAGTCCATCTTCCTGAGGGAGCGTCGACACGCCCGGAATCGCGGCGAGCGGGTCGTCCGCCGGACAGGCGAGTTCGGTTCCGGGGTGATCACGTACGCGCCCGAGGGCGAGATCCAGCCGCAGGTGCTCGGGGCGGACACGCGGGACTCGCCGCTCGAGGAACCAAGCCCCTGCCGTCAGCAGGCCGACCGACCAGGCATGGTCGTGCAGAGCGCGTGAGGCGGCGACTCACGGCGGACGACGCCCGCCGCACCGGCGGCACGTCATGGAACATGACTTTCGGCGGGGTGGGCGGGACCCTGGTGTCCACGCCGGCCGACCTGAACCGCTCCGCCTCCGCCCTGCTCGGCGGCCGACTGCGGCCCGCTGCTTCCCAACTCACCCACATGCGACGGACGGTGGCGGCGGATCCCGACCGGCTCTGGCCCGGTGCCCGCTACGGTCTCGGCCTGATCTCCTCGCCGCTGTCCTTGCCCCACGACGATCCGCAGTGACCTGTCGGCCCTGCTCGTGAACGCCACCGATGACCCGCGCACCACCTACCGCGGTGCCGAAACGGTCCACCGCAACTGGCCCGGCTCCCGCCTGGTGACCCTGCGCGGGGCGGACCAGCACGCGGTGTACGGCGCGTTCGCCAGCCCCTGCGTGGATGCCACGGTCAACGCCTATTTCGCGAGCGGGCACCTGCCGGCCGGCGACGTCACCCGCTCCCGGCCGCCCGCCGCCTGAGGGCCCACGGGCTACGGTGCGACCCTCGCGACCCCTCCCGCCTCCAGGGCCACCCAGAGGGCACCGTCGGGCCCCAGGGTGATGCCGTGGGGCTCGGACGAGGGCGACGGCAGATCGTACTCGGCGATCTCACCGTTCTCGGTGATGCGACCGACCCGGTTGGCTCCCCACTCGGTGAACCAGCATTCCCCGGTGGACGCGGCCACGATGGCGTGGGGTCTGGCCGCGCGGTCGGGCAGGGGAAATTCCTCGATCCCACCGTCCACCGAGATCCTGCCGATCCGGCCCGCCGCGATCTCGACGAACCACAGGGCGGCACCGTCACTGGTGATACCGACGGGCGCGGCGCCGGGTGTCGGCAGGGGATACAGGGTGGTGTCCCCCTCGGTGGAGATACGGCCGATCGCGTCCGCCTGGTTGAGGGTGAACCACAGGGCTCCGTCGGGCCCGGTGGTGATCGCCGCCGGGAAGGCACCCCTGCCGGGCAGGGCGAACTCGCTGATCTGTCCGTCGCTGCCGATACGACCGATCCGATCGGTGTTCATCTGCGTGAACCACACCGCGCCGTCCGGGCCCGCGGTGACACCGAAGGGCCCACTGTCGGCCGTCGGCACGGCAAAGGACTCGGCCTCGCCGTGGACGGTGATGCGGCCGATCCGGTGGTCCTGGGAGCGGGCGAACCACAGGGCTCCGTCGGGACCTGCAGTGATCACGGTGGGACGGCTCGCAGGCAAGTCCAGCGGGAATTGCCTGAGTTCACCATCGAGGGTCAGACGCGCGATGCGCCCGCTGTGCACGAAAGTGACCCACAGGGCACCGTCCGCGCCCGCCGTGATGCCGTAAGGCCCGGCCTCCTTGTCCGCCACGGGGAACTCCGTGATGGCCGGGGCATGAGAATCGCGCACAGCAGCTCAACTCCTTGCGAGAACCTGAGATCAATCATGTCACCCGCCCCTCCCCGGCAGTCGGGACGGGTTTCGCCTCGCAGACGGCAGGTACGGTTGGCGGATGACCACCCACGCCACACTTCAGCTGACCATCGACTGCGCCGAGCCGGAGCGGCTCGTCGCCTTCTGGGCGGTTGCGCTGGGGTATGAAGTCGAGCCGCCGCCTGCGCCGTTCGCCACCTGGCGTGCGTACTGGGTGGATCAGGGCCTGCCGGAGGAGGAGTTGGGCACCGGAGACTGCAGTGACTCCGTCATCGATCCGCGAGGCGTTGGCCCCCGGATCTGGTTCCAGCAGGTGCCCGAGCCCAAGGCCGTCAAGAACCGGCTGCACCTCGATCTGGGCGTGAGCGGAGGACGGACCGTCCCGTTCGCCACGCGTAAGGAACGAGTCCTCGCCGAGATGGCGCGCCTGGAGAGCGCGGGCGCGTCCAGGCTGCGCATCGAGGACTCGCAGGCCTCGGGTTCGTTCTCCGTCCTGATGCAGGACCCGGAAGGCAACGAGTTCTGCGTGCACTGAGCCTCCTCCCGGCGCAGAAGGGTGTGCAGCCGCGCGGTGCGCCAGGGCATGCGTTCGGCAAAGACCCTGCGCAGGCATGGTCCGACGCCGTAACCCGCGAGGCCGGTGCCCGTTGCCTCCGGCATGGACGCACTTCCCACCTCGGCATTGCGCATGCCCGAATCGCCCGAACCGCGCCTGCCTCTGTTCACCCTTTCGGAGGCACACGAACTGCTCGACGTCCTTCAGCACTTCGGCACGACCGACCACGACTGGGGCGCACAGGCCCGGCACTTCGCGGCCGAACTCGCCGCCCGCGTCCCGTCCTACGACGCCTAGGCCGGCGCAAGCAGGCACCTGGCTCGGCTGTCAGCACTCGGCGCGCGGCGGGGCGGTCGTACCCCTCACCTCGAGGCAGGGAGTGGCGAGGTCGACCTCGCCCGGGCGGTCCGGCTCCGCCATCCGGTCGAGCAGCCGTTGCGCGGCGCGCCGGCCCACATCGCGGCCGGCGTTGTCCACGGTGGTCAGCCACAGATGGCGCAGGCGCGAAAGGTATGTGTTGTCGTAACCGACCAGGGAGAGGTCCCGTGGGACCTGCAGACCTGTCTCCTCTGCGGCGGAGAGCGCGCCGACACAGGTCATGTCGTTGACCGCGAAGACGGCCGTCGGGCGCTGCGGGCGGCTCAGGAGCCGGACGGTGGCCCGGTAGCCGCCCTCCTCGGTGAGGTCGCCCTGTTCCACGACCGCCGTGTCGGCCAGGCCGTGTTCGCGCATGGCCGCCTCGAAACTGCGTCGGCGCAGGTCACCGACCGCGCCCTGGCCGGCGATGTGGGCGATGTGCCGGTGGCCCAGGCCGATGAGGTGCTCGGTGGCCAGCCGGGCCCCGTGCTCGTCGTCGTTGGCGACGATGTCCACGCCGGGCAGTACCGGCTCGCGGGTAGCGGCGACGACCGTGGGGACCAGACCGGCCGTGGCGCGCAGCGCCTGCGGATCCTGCAGGGTGCCGACGGCGACCAGGCCGTCGACACGCAGTTCGGTGAAGGTCCGCGTCAGGTCCTCGCCGAGGCGCCGGTTGAGGTGGCCGTCGGCCATCAGCATGTGCAGGCCGCTGTCGTACAGCCGCGTGCTCAGGCCGTCGAGCAGTTCCACGAACCAGGGATTGCGCATGTCGTTGAGCAGCACCCCCACCGTGCGGGTGCGCCGCTCGCTCAGGCTGCGCGCAGCCGCGTTGGGCCGGTAACCGAGTGCTTCGACCGCGGCGAGGACGGCCTCGCGCTTCTCCGGCCGAACGCCCTCCGAGCCGCGCAGCACCAGCGAGACCAGGGATTTGGACACGCCGGCCCGCTCGGCGACGTCACGGATGGTCGGAGCGCTCATATCTGGACCGTTCCATATCCCCTCTGCTCCTGTAAAGACCTTGACATTCAGGAGAAACAGCGTTCATGGTGAGCGCCAAGGCTATGGAACGGTCCAAAGAAGGGCGCTCATGGTGAATACGCTCGGCGTCGCCGTCGTGGGATTCGGCTGGATGGGACGGGTGCACACGCAGGCGTACGCCCGCGTGCCCCATCACTTCCCCCAGCTGCCCCTACGGCCGGAACCGATCGCCGTCGCCGACGAGGTCCCCGGCCGGGCCGAGGAGGCCGCCGGGCTGTACGGCTTCGCCTCCGCGACCCGGGACTGGCGCGAGGTGGCCGCCGATCCCCGGGTCCGGGCGGTCAGCATCACGGCCCCGAACTTCCTGCACCGCGAGATCGGCACCGCGATGGCCGAGGCCGGCAAGCACATCTGGATCGAGAAGCCCGTCGGGCTCACGGCCGAGGACGCGCGGGCGGTGGCCGACGCAGTGGCCAAGGCGGGCGTCCAGGGCGCGGTCGGCTTCAACTACCGCAACGCACCCGCGGTCGAGACGGCCCGCGAGCTGATCGCCTCCGGCGAGATCGGCACGGTCACCCACGTCCGGATCCGGCTGTTCAGCGACTACGCCGCCCACCCTCAGGGCGCCCTGACCTGGCGCTACGAACGCCGGCGCGGCGGCAGTGGGGTGCTGGGCGACCTCGCCTCGCACGGCGTCGACCTGGCCCGGTACCTGCTCGGCGAGATCGCCTCGCTGGCCGCCGACACCGCCGTCTTCGTACCGGAGCGGGCCCGCCCGACCGGCGCCACGGCCGGTCACGCCCTCGCCACCGGCGGCGAACTCGGGCCGGTCGAGAACGAGGACTACGTCAGCTGCCTGCTGCGCTTCGCCTCCGGCGCCCGTGGCGTCCTCGAGGCCTGCCGCGTCTCGGTCGGTGAGCAGAACAACTACGGCTTCGAGGTGCACGGCACCAAGGGTGCCGTCTTCTGGGACTTCCGCCGCATGGGCGAACTCGCCGTCAGCCGCGGCACCACCTACCAGGACCAGCCGGTCAGCACGGTGTACGTCGGCCCCGGACACGGCGAATACGCCGCGTTCCAGCCGGGGGCAGCCACCAGCATGAGCTACGACGATCTGAAGGTGATCGAGGCGTACCGCTTCCTGCGATCCATCCTCGGGGGCACCCCGGTGGGCGCCACCTTGGGCGACGCCGTGGCCGGCGCGGTGGCACTGGATGCGATGGAACGCTCCGCCGAGCAGGGGACGTGGGTGAACCTGGGGTGAGCGCCGCAGGTCCCGCAACTCGACACCGACAGGAGCCGGGCATAGGCCGGGCGCCCGGAACGCAGTGCCGGCGACCGCCCGTCCGCGTGGTCACCCCTGCCCGGGCGGGCCGGGCAGGTCGAGCGACGGGAGCCGGTGATCGGCCGTCCGGTCGCGGTGCGCGCCGTGGCGCAGGGGTGCATCGGGCGCCAGGGGCACGGCGGCAGCCGGCGACTCCGCGTCCGTCCGCGGCACGGCGGCCGGCTCTGCCGTCCAGGCGAGCCGGAACCCGAGGATGTCGGCGGTGGCGGCGCCGCTGCTGACGAAGGGGTCGGAGGCGACCGCCGCCTCGATCGCGGCTCGCTCGCCTTCAGCAATGATCACCCCGCCCGTCCGGGGCTCCAACGGGCCCGCCCAGCGGGCCATCCCCTTGGCGAACACACCGTCGGGGTTGGCGTAGTGAGCGTCCTTGAGCGCGTCGATCGTCTCCAGCGGCGCGCGGTACTTCAGCACAATCACGAACATGACCACAGCAAACGCCAGGTCCTGCCCAGGGCGCCAAGACCCATTGACGGCACACCTATAGGCTGCAGCCTATGGCTGCTGATCACAGGGGTGCGCCGGGCGCGGACGACCTTGCGAACCTGGAGTGGCGACGGCTGCGCTACTTCGTCGCCGTCGCCGAGGCCGGCACGGTCACGGAGGCGGCCCGGCGTCTGCACATCGCCCAGCCGAGCCTCAGCCAGCAGATCCGGCTGCTGGAGCGCTCCCTCGGCACACCACTGTTCCAGCGCCTGCCAAGGGGTATGGAGCTGACCGAGCAGGGGCGGCTGGTGCTGGGTGGAGTCAACCGGGCGCTGGGCGAGCTGCGTTCGTCCGTCGCGGCCGCACGCGCCGTCGCGCTGACGGCCACCGTCGGCCTCTGCCGAGGCGTACCGCAGTCGGTCCTGGCCCGAGCCGAGCAGGTCATGACGCACGGTCAGCGCCTACGGATCGGCTACGAACAGGCCGACTCCCAGAGCCAGGTACGACTGCTGCGCGCCGGCGCGCTGGCCTTCGGCATCCTGCGCACCCCCGTGGACGACTCGGGCCTGACGCTGTGCACGGTCAACGACGAACCGCTCGGTGTCGTCCTGCACAGGCGGCATCCACTGGCCGGCCGACCAGAACTGACCTGGCCCGAGCTGTCCGGCCAGCGGTTGCTGTGGTTTCCCGCAGCGCGCGCCCCCGGCTATGCGGCGACCGTCCTCGAATGCCTGCAGAACCACGGGTGGACACCTGAGACGCTCCCCGAGGAGCACAGCAGCCACACGCTGTTCCGGCATCACCTCATGGGCCATGACGACCTGGTCGCGCTGCGGACGCGGAGCGCTTCCAGCGGTGACCCCGACCTCCTGTGGCGGCCGGTCGGCCCGGAGCCGCCCCGTGAGCGACTGGCGCTGGCCGCGGCCGCCCACTCGGCCTGGGCCGGACGACTGACCGCCGTCACGACGGACGACCCGGCCGGCTCCAGCACCTGACCGTGTGTCGGGCAGGTTGCGTGCCCGACGGCGAACTCGACCACCACAGTGAGGCGCACCAGGGCCAAGGGCCCGACCGACCTGGCGTCGTCAGCCGGTGGCGACGTAGTGGCCCGGCTCGAGGTCGGCGCGCAGGTCACTTGGCTTCGCGCTCCCGCACTGTGTGAGCGTGCGTCAGCCGGCCGGTCTGCCGAGGCTGGACAGTCCCCACAGCTCGGCAATCCGGCCGTGCCGGACACGGAAGATCTCCATCATGACGGGTCCGGGCTCCGCACCGTCCGGCCTGGGCCCCGAAAGCCCGTGCAGCACGGAGCGGACGGCGACCCGGTCGCGGTCCACGAGCATGTCCTCGACGCAGACCCGGATGCCGGGATGGGCCTCGAACATTGCGGACCAGGCATCGGCGACGGCCCCGACGCCGGTCGTTCTCAGCGGATGGCTCACGAAGTCCGGCGCGAGAATCGTCTCCAGGGCCGCCAAGTCCCGCCCGTTGAAGGCCTCGTACATACGTAGGCCGACGGCTCCCGCGCCCTGTGCCTCATCCCTCACCGGCTCGCCACCAACTCGTAGTCGAACCAGATCCGATGCGTTCCATCGGCGTCGACGGCGATGCCTCCGGCACCTGAGATCCCGGCCAGCTCTCCCGTCCCGCTCGAGGGCACGATGGTGAAGAACTCCGCGGTGCGGTCGCTGCCGGTCGTCGTCGCCGAGTGCACGAAGTTGAACGTGCCGGCCCTGCCGGACAGTGCTCCTTCGAAGGACTCCATGGCCACGTAGGTGCCCACGCCGGTCGTCTGGTCGAAGGCAGCCGTGAAGAGGGTCGCCGAGCGGCCGACGACGTCGCCCTCGAAGTGCTTCTCGATCGTCGCGACACCCACCGGGAGCCCGGTGGACACAGCCGGTTCCGGTACCAGTTCGGTCGGGACGAACGCTTTGACGGTGAACGATCCTGAAGCTCTCATGCAACGACCGTATCGGCCGGGTCTGACATCGCCCCCGACCTCGTCGGCCCCTACCGCCCAGCCGAGCGGCACACCCCGTCACACCGGTGGGCCGAAGACCGGGCTCAGCCGCGCAAGGCGAACTCCTCGGCGATGTCCTGCGGCCCGGCGCCGGCGGCCAGCAGGAGCCGGAGCAGTACCCGGGCCTTGTACGGGTCGAGGAAGGCCCCGTCGATCAGGCCGCGTCGGCGCAGGTCCGCCTCCGAGCCGGGTGCGTGGTAGGTGTGCCGCAGGACGGAACCGCTCCCGGTGCGCGAGGTCAGCACGACCGGCATCCGCTCGGCCAGCGCGCCGAGTCGCGGGGCGAGCGCCGCCGGCACGTGGCCGACGCCGAAACCGGCGACGATCAGGCCCTGGTACGTGGCCTCGAGCCCCTCGAGCCGGGCACCGTCGTCGTCCAGGGTGACCACGTGCAGGGCGACGCGAGCGGCCTCGAGGCGCTCCCGGTCGAATGCGGCCGACAGCGGCTCGTGCCGGGGAGCGGCGAGGAGCATCCGTACCCGGCCCTCTACGACGTGTCCGAGCGGGCCGGTGTTCGGTGAGGCGAAGGCCGCCGGGTTCGTGCTGTGCGTCTTGCGCACCCAGCGTGCCGCGTGCACCTCGTCGTTGAGGACGACCAGTGGGCCGGCACCACGCGACTCCCCCGCTGCGGCGACGCGCACGGCGGCGAGCACGTTGGCCGGGCCGTCCGCCCCCGCCATGGCCGGTTGCCGCATCGCACCGGTCAGCACGAACGGCGCCTCGTGCGGCCACACCAGGTCGATCAGGAACGCCGTCTCCTCCAGGGTGTCGGTGCCCTGCGTGACGACGACGCCGTCGGCGCCGTCGGCCACGGCCCGCGAGGCGATGGCGACCACGTCGAGAACCTGCGCGAAGGTGAGATCTCCGCTGGGTACGGCCTGCACGTCCCGTACCTCGACCGGGACGCCCAGTTCCGCCAGGCCCGGCACGGCCGCGGTGATCTCGGCACCGGTCAGTCGCGTTCCCCGCGCGCCGCCCGGCACCGATATCGTGCCCCCGAGTGCCATCAGCACGACGCCCAACGCCCGCCCCCTCGCCTCGCACTTCGCCGGACGGAGACCCGCCGGGCGCCCCCAACCTACAGGTCGTGCACGGGTGCTCGACCCGTACTACGGGTTCACGCAGTGATGTCCGCCGAACTGCCGCTCCCAGCGGGGTTCCGCGCGGCCTCCGCCCCGGGCGCCGTGTCCGTGGCCGACGCGACAGGAATGCCGCCTGTTCGGGTGGAATCTGCGGACCGCTCCCGGCCGGGTGACGGCTGCCGCGCTCGGACCCGCCACCCATCCGTAAGGCTGGGCGAGATCGATGTGCACCGAGCCGTCCGAGAGGGAGCAGCGCCATGGAGATGACGTCCTACAAGCCGGGCACACCGTCCTGGGTCGACCTGGGCAGCCCCCGTACCGACCAGGCAGTGACGTTCTATACGGCGCTGTTCGGCTGGCAGGCGGAGGAAGCAGAGCCGGGGGCCGGCGGCTACCGGATCATGACGCTGCGGGGCAAGCCGGTGGCGGGGATCGGGCCGCAGACGCAGCCCGGTCGCCCGCGCTGGTCGACCTACATCGCGACGGCGGATGCCGCGGCGACGGCCACGGCGGTCCAGGCGGCCGGTGGCCAGACGCTGCTGCCACCGATGCAGGTCATGGATGCGGGGACGACGGCGGTGTTCGCCGACCCCTCCGGCGCGGCGTTCGGCGTGTGGCAGGAGGGCAAGCACCACGGCGCGGGCATCGTCAACGAGCCCGGTTCCTTTTGCTGGAACGAACTGCTGACGCACACGCCGGATACGGCGGTCCCGTTCTACCGGGAGGTGTTCGGCTGGGACGCGAAGAAGATCCCGATGGGCGAGACGACCTACACGGAGTGGGATCTGGACGGCCGCGAGGTGGGCGGCATGGTCAATATGGACGAACAGAATTTCCCTCCGCAGATGCCTCCGATCTGGATGGTCTACTTCGCCGTGGACGACACGGAGGAGACGGTCGGCAAGGTGACCGCCCTGGGTGGTTCGGTACTCGTCCCGCCGACCGACCTCCCGGTGGGCCGGTTCGCGGTCGTCGCCGACCTGCACGGCGCGGTGTTCCAGGTGATCAAGTTGACGAGGCAGAGCTGATCTCGGCGGCGCCTGAGTGAACGTACGGGCGCCGAGGCGCACGCGTCCCCCTTCGACGCGAGCTGCTCGGCTTGCGTCGAACGCCGTGCTACGACGCAACTGCCCGGCGCGCCAGGGGAACTCGGGGCTTCCCGCCACGTCCAGCCTCGACTACGCGCCCGCCGCGCCTGACGCCGGCCAAGGCCGCACGGCACCGCCGGGGTGACCGGCCTGTGCCCGGCGGACCGATACCGTCGCTGCCCTCGGCCGCGGGACGCCGGCCTGCCGGGCACCGTCGTCGGTGCTGCCGCCGACCGCTGTTGTCGCGAGGTTCAGCGTGCGGCGCGCAGTTCGGCGTACAGCTCCGGTCCCGTCCATGTGCGTGGCGTGGACTCCGCCTCGTGCACCAACGTGACGAGACGCGCGTTGGCGGGGGCGCTTCGTCCGTGGGCGGTGGCGAGGGCGACAATCTCGCCCTGCAGTGAGTCGATCTCCGTGGGCCGGCCGCGCTGCAGGTCCTCCCACATCGACGAGCGCGCGTGGGCGTCGATCCGCAGGGACGCTGCCGCCACCCGGCGGAAGAGGGCGTCGGGCAGCCCCAGAACGTACGGGGTGACGCCGGGCGCGGTGGGACCGAGGCGGGCGGGGGCGATCCCGGCGGCGCGGTAGACGGCGAGGGCCTCTCGCTGGCACAGGGCCAGGCAGCGGCGGAAGTCCCGCCCGCCGAGCTGGTCGCGCAGCGGCAGCCCGGACAGGGCGTTGATCGCGTTGTTGAGGTTCATCAGCAGCTTCGCGTGCTGCACTTCGGACATGTCGGTACGGGCCTCGATGGCCAGTCCCGCCTCGCGGAAGGCGGCGAACAGCACGTCGTCGGGCTCGGTCATGAGCCTGCCCGGCATGCCCTGGTGCACGGTACCGGGCTCGGACTGCACCACGTTGTAGGGCACCATCCCGGCCAGCACGGTGTGACCGGGGAGCGCAGCGCGCAGGGTGGCGGGGTTGTGCAGCCCGTTCTGGAAGCTGACGACGACGACGCCGGGGGCGAGATGAGCGGCGAGGTCCCGGGCGGCGGCCCCGGTGGCGGCGCTCTTCACGGTGACCAGCACATAGTCGGCGTCCGCCGCGGCCTCGGGGCCGGTGGCCGGCGTCAGCCGGTCCGGCGCGAGGTGGACGGGCGGCCGGACGGAACTGCTGAGGGTGAGTCCCCGCTCGCGCAGCACGTCCATCGTGGCGGACCGGCCGATCAACGTCACGTCGTGCCCGGCGGCGACGAGGTGGCCGCCGAGATGACAGCCGATACTGCCGGCACCGAGGACGGCGAAGCGGGGCTTGGGCATACGCGCAACGGTCACGGCCGTCATCGTTCACCACGTGTCGTCGCTGGTCAACGGGCATCATGCCGGGAAGTCCGCGCGCAGGTCCACGGCGAGAAACGGTGTCAGGAGAGCCAGCAGTGCTTCGGGGCGGTCCAGCGGGATGATGTGGCCGCAGTCCTCTATGACGTGGGCCTCCAGATCGTCGGCGTACGGACGGAGCTGGTGTTCGAGCGCGCTGCCCACGGGACGGGCCCCGATCGTCATCGCGGGGACGGTCAGGCGAGCCGAGTCCAGAGCCGCCCGGATCTGCCGGTCGGTGGTCGCCAGCGCCCGGTACGGGCCGAACGCGCTGCGCAGCGCCTCCTTGCCGACGTAGGTCCGGACGATGTGGGCCCGGACGTCCGGCCGTACGCCGCGCACGGGCGTACCGCGGTCGAGGAACCATCCGATGTAGCCCTCCTCATGACCTACGAGCACGGACTCCGCAAGTCCGGGTTCTGCGTGGAAGCCGAACCACCACGGTGGGCCGTCGGCGAGGAACGCCTCGGCGCCGGGCAGGAGGCCCAGCAACGATTCCATGATCACCAGCTGTCGTACGAGATCCGGTCGGCGCATCGCCAGCAGAAACGCGGGCGGCGTGCCGACGTCGATGCCCACCACCGCCGCGGAGGTCACGCCGAGCGCTTCCAGCAGCCCTTCCGCGTCGAGGGCCAGGGTGCCGGCGTCGTAGCCGTCCTTCGGCCGGGCGCTGTCGCCGAAGCCCCGCAGATCCGGCGCGATCACTTGATGCCGTTCGGCCAATCCGCCGATGACGTCGGTCCACAGCCGCCAGGAGTGCGGGAAGCCGTGCAGCAGCAGAACGGCCGGGCCGTGTCCGGCCGTGGCCACGTGGAGGTCGACGCCGTTGACCGTGATCCGGCGCAGCTGGACCATGTTGCTCCCTTGAGTAACCAATGGTGACAAGAGAACGGTAGGTAACTAGGCTGAAGCGGCCAAGACCGCACTTCGTCTTCAGGTGGTGAGCCACAGGTGACTGTCGAGGTGTCCCCGCAGGACGAAAGTGCCCGCGCGGGCGCACGGGGTGATCTGTTCGATCCCCAGTGCCCGACGCGCCGGCTGCTCGACCGGATCGGTACGAAGTGGACCTCGATGGCGGTCAAGGTCCTGGCGGAGGCGTCCCCGCACGAGGTGCGCTTCAGCGAGCTGCTGCGTCGTATGCCCGGCATCTCGCAGAAGATGCTGTCGGTGACCCTGCAGAACCTGGCCCAGGACGGTTTGGTCGCGCGTCGGGTGGAGCCGGCGGTCCCGCCACGCGTGCACTACCGGCTCACCGAACTCGGCCTGTCCCTCGATGGCGCGCTCGCGGTGGTCCGCGCCTGGGCCGAGGAGCACATGGCCGAAGTCGACCGTGCGAACGAGGTGCACCGGCAGGATCTCCAGTGAGGTCGGTGGCGGGCCCGGTCGAGGAGACGATGGCGGCTCCGCACGACGTCGTCGGGGCGGGCAAGGCCTGCTCCATCGGCGCCTCCTCGGTGCAGGCCGGGCAGCCGAGATGCAGCAGGCCGCGGAGGGGTACGGCTGGACGCAGTTCGTGTCCATGCAGGACCAGTACAACCTGCTGCACGCCGCCGCGCGGAGGCAGGCCCGGACGTCGGCTTCCGTGACCGCGCGCTCTCCTCGACACCGATCAGGCGATCGCGGACGCGCATGCCGGTCTGCTTCTGGCCGACCGACGGCGACCCGGACCGGACGGCTCAGGTCAGACCGGAAGCCGAGGGTGAGGTGAGCGATCTTGGGTTGGTGGGCCACACCAGGTCGAGTGTGCCCACAGGCCGGGAACGCCCCGTGCGATCCAGCGCAGCGCGCGCGGCCAGGCCCCCGACGGGGCGTGCGGCTTCCTCCCGGTCACCGAACAGTTCGCCGACCGCCGGGGCCATGACGCCGTACCGGGCCACGCGACGCCGGGGGGCAGGGAGCGGTCGCGCACGGTCGTAGACCGGTCCGGGCACCGGGCGAGATCCCGCAGGGCCGTATTCGCGGACTAGCCGTCGTGCGGACCATGGACTGTCCGCCGGCGCGGGGCCTCGTCGTCGGGGACGTCCGGGGAGGCGAAGTGGAACGGCACTTCGAGGTACCGGGCCAGGGCACGTCCCGCTTCGTCGGCAGCAGTGCCCGGCGGAGGCCCGCCTGCGCGGCGGTGGACGGTCGCCAGGTGCCCCTCTCCCGATGGGTCGTCCAGGACCGCGACCAGGACCACGAACCAGTCGTGGACGGTGTCCCCGTCCCATACGGCCTCCACCGCCACCACGCGGCCCGGGTGGGAGGCAGCACGGGCGGCGAGTGAGCCGACGTCGAGCGGATCGGGCTGCCTGCGCCGCACGCGGTCACCGAAGAACTCGTAGCGTGCGTAGACCACTTGCTCCGCCTCACGCAGGCCCAGCCCGAGAGGGCGCAGCGCTTCCCACACGGCCTTGACCGCCATGAGCATGCGGTCGCAGAGCACATACTCGTCGACCTGCTGGCGGGTCTCCTCCTCCAGGCAGGTCCACCACTCGCTCATTCAGCCACCGTGCATCCCGTGAAATGCGCCATGCGCCGAAGGTATCTCGGGCGCTGCGGTTCCCTCTTCTCCGGGATCACAAGTCCAAGGCAGTGCACGCGGATCGATGCCATCGGATCTCGCCATCGTGCCATTGGTCGGTTGGTGTGAGACCGGCGGCCGTGGCGACGGCGGCGGAGGCCCGGTGTTCGGGATGGATGTGAGCGGTGACAGCGCGCACCTCCTGCCGGCCGAGCCAGCCGACAAGCCCTCGGACCGCTTCGGTGGCGATGCCGCTTCCCTGCCACGGGGTCCCCACCACCCAGGCGATCTCGGCGACGGGGGCGTGGCCGCAGGTGCTGACCGTCGCCTGGACGGTGCCGGTCAGGCAGGCCGCGTCACGCAGCCGGATCACCCAGTTCAGCCAGGTGACGGCGAGTTCCGGAGAGCCTGCGGTCCAGCGCCGGTAGCGCGCGAGCAGGGCTTCCGGGGTGTCCGGAGTGCCGCCGATGAAGGTGTGCAGGGCCGGGTCGGACAGCACGCCGGACATCTCCTCGGCGTGCTCGACGCGCAGCGGCAGCAGGTCCAGGCGCGCGGTGCAGAAGGTCCGGGCCGCCAGGGCACTCATGCCGCCACCACCGACGGGTGCTCGCCGAGCCTTCCCCGTCCCCGGCGCCGTGAGGCGCCGGGGTCAGCTTGCGCTCGGAGCCTGGCGGGCGTCCTGGCCCTCGGACGCCGTGGAGTCCGGCAGGTAACTCGCCAGACCGCGCAGGATGATCTCCAGACCCACGTCGAAGCGCTCGTCGGAGGAGCCCGTCACGATCAGCCCGGACAGGGCTCGCAGGTGGGGAAAGTCCGCCGGTGGCAGGGACGCGAAGTAGTCCCGCATCTCGTCGGCCATCTCGTGCCAGTCGGGACTGGCCAGTGAACCACCGTCACCGCCGTGCCGGGCGGCCCGGTCCTGCCACATGCCCTCCTCCAGCACGAAGCCGTCGATGTAGGTGGAGATGAGGTCTCCGGCCTCCGCGGCGATACGGTCGGGCAGTCCAGCGGTCCGGAAGATGGCCAGCAACGCCTCGACGTGCGGCAGCAGTTCGGCGGTGAAGGGAACGTGGACCATGGAGACCCGGGCCATGTCCCGGTGGGACAGCAGGCGCCGCCGTCCGGTACGGGCGTAGTCCCGCACCTGCTCCCGCCATCGTTCAGGGTCGGGTTCGGGCAGCTCGAAACCGTCGAAGAGCCGGGTGTACATCAGCTCCAGGAGGTCGTCCTTGGAGCGGACATGGGCATAGAGGGCGGAGACCGCGACCCCCAGCTCGGAGGCCACCTGCCGCATCGACAGCCCGTCGAGCCCCTGACGGTCCAGAACGGCGAAGGCGGCCTCGACGACCCGTTCGCGCGAGAGCGGGGCGCGTGCGGGTGTGACGTGCACGCGGGCGGGGCGCTCGCGCTCCCAGGGGGACGGCGGAGGAGGTACGGGGGTGCCGGCGGCCGCGTCGGTCATGAGGACAGTCTAGGCATCGGGAGAACACCGTTCTCCTTCGTGCGGACGTGCATCCACTCGATGCGGAACGCGATATATCTTGTCTTGGTCCGGAGATTGCGCTATATCTTAATGAACACCGTTCTCCCGGTGAGCACTGTTCGGCTACAGTGAACAGCGTTCACCGCGCTGTGCGCGGGCGTCCATCGCCGGGCCCTGCCAGCGGAGCAGGGCAGCCCGCCCATCCGTCCCACCACGCTCGCGGTCGTCACCGCGGCGCTTGTCTACCGCGAGGAGTTCCGATGTCCACCACCGGTGTCGCGTCCGCCGAGGCGTCCACCGACTCACCGGCGCCCTACCGATGGCGCTGGGCTGCGCTCTTCGTGATCCTCGCGGCCGAGGTGATGGATCTCCTCGACGCCGTGGTCACGAACATCGCCGGCCCCTCCATGCGGGCCGACCTCGGCGGCGGCGCCTCCACTCTGCAGTGGCTCGCCGCCGCGTACACCCTCTCGATGGCCGTTGGGCTCGTCACCGGAGGGCGGCTCGGGGACATTCACGGGCGCCGCCGGATGTTCCTGATAGGCGCCGCCGGCTTCACTGTGGGCTCGCTGCTGTGCGCGGTGTCCGTGTCGCCCGGGATGCTGATCGGCGCCCGGGTCGTACAGGGTCTGTTCGGAGCGGTCATGCTGCCGCAGGGCCTCGGCATGATCAAGGAGATGTTCCCGCCGCGGGAGTCGCAGAAGGCCTTCGGCATGTTCGGCCCGGTCATGGGACTGTCCGCCGTGTGCGGGCCGATCCTGGCGGGCTGGCTCGTGGACGCCGACTACCTCGGCACCGGCTGGCGGATGATCTTCCTCATCAACCTCCCGCTGGGTGCCGCGGCCTTCCTCGGTGCTCTGCGCTATCTGCCGCGAGGCAGGTCCGGCACCAGGCCGCGTCTGGACATCCCCGGGATGCTCCTGGTCTCACTGGGCGCGCTGCTCATCATCTACCCGCTGGTCCAGGGCCGTGAGTACGACTGGCCCCTGTGGACGTTCCTGATGATGGGCGCCTCGGCGGTCGTCCTGGCCGCCTTCGCCGCGTACGAGTCGCGCCGCAGCAAGGCAGGCCGGGACCCGCTGGTCGTTCCCACCCTGTTCCGCAAGCGCGGATTCAGCGGCGGCATGGCCCTCGGCCTGGTCTTCTTCTCGACCATGCAGGGCTTCATGCTGGTCTTCAACCTCTACACCCAGATCGGCCTCGGCTATTCCCCGCTCAGGGCCGGCCTGGTGATGGTGCCCTGGTCGGGCGGCATGATCGTCGGCTTCGGCGTGGCTCAGGGTGTCGCCCGGTTCGGGCGGGCCGTGCTGCAGGCGGGCGCGCTGGTCATGGCGGTCGGCGTGTTCGGCGTGTGGCTGACCCTCGACATGGCGGGCAGCGGCGTCGGCCCCTGGCAGCTGGTGCCGGCCCTGCTCGTCACCGGCATCGGGATGGGCCTGCTCATGGCGCCGTTCTTCGACATCGTGCTCGCCAGCGTCGAGCAGCACGAGACCGGCTCGGCGTCCGGCACGATGACCGCGATGCAGCAGCTCGGCGGCGCGTTCGGCGTCGCGCTCCTCGGCACCGTGTTCTTCGGTCTGCTGGGCGGCGGGATCGCCACCGCCGTCGACCAGCACGCGGACGGCCTGCGCGGGCAGTTGGCCGCCGCGCACGTCGCCCCCGCCGCCCGGGAGCGCGTCGTGGCGGACCTGCGTGCATGCGCCTCGGACCGCGCCGTCGCCAAGGACCCCGCCGCGACCCCCGTGTCCTGCGCGCGCCTGGAGAAGGACACCCGGTCCGCCGTGACCTCGCCTCAGGCCGGCGCCCGCATACCCGCCGTACTGCAGGACACTGCGTCGTCGGCCTTCCAAAGCGGCTTCGGCTCCGTGATGAAGACGGTGCTGTGGATCGTCGACGGCATGCTCGCCCTCACTTTCCTGCTCGCGTTCCTCCTGCCACGCCACGCGCGCCCGGAGGATGCGGCCGGGCACTGAGCCTCGACCGCACCGCGGCGCACGGGACGGCCTGGCACCGCTGAGCGGCGACTGCCCGGCCGTCCCGTGCGCACGGCCGTCCCCGCCGCCCGGGCCTTCCCCGCCGCCCGGCGGACGGAGCCGTGTCAGCCTCCCCCGACCTCGGGGTTGGCGCAGTGGGCCAACGGCTCGCCGCGCAGGAAACGCCCTGCCTCGGCGGCGACGATCCGGGCGTCCTTGGACTTCGTGTGCCCGCCGGATCTCCCGCCTCGGACCGCAAAGGGCAAGCGCGGCGCCTCTGTTGACCGAGGCGGCCTTGCGCTGCGGGGATCACTCCGGATCCGGCTCCGTGTCCTCTCCGTTCCACGAGTAGAGGTGCTCCGGCCGGCCGGTGCCGGTCTCCGGATGGGCGCTGCCCGCATCCGGGTGGCGCGCCCGGGGATCACACCCGCGAGTGACCGGGGCGGTGTCCGCCGGAGACGACGGCGACGACGCGTACTTGGGCGCAGGAGCGCCAGAGGGTAAACCGGTGTCGCGGGACGGCACGGTGCAGCGATCATGGTTCGGACACGGACCGTCCCTGACGAGGAATCGCCGACCATGCCTGTGCCTGCCGACCCGACCGTCCTGCATCCGATGCCTCAGCAGCCGCGGGTGGTGCTGCTCAAACCACTGGTGAAGTCACCGCTGATCGAGGTCGGTGAGTACTCCTACTACGACGACCCGGACGACCCGACCGCGTTCGAGACACGCAATGTGCTCTACCACTACGGGCCGGAGAAGCTGGTCATCGGCAAGTTCTGCGCGCTGGGCACGGGCGTGCGGTTCATCATGAACGGCGCCAACCACCGTATGGACGGCCCCTCGACCTTCCCCTTCCCCACCATGGGCGGGTCGTGGGCCGACCACTTCGACCTGCTCACCGGGCTGCCGAGCCGAGGGGACACCGTGGTCGGCAACGACGTCTGGTTCGGCCACGGCACGACGGTGATGCCCGGCGTGCGCATCGGACACGGCGCGATCATCGGCACCGGCGCGGTGGTCACCGGCGACGTGCCCGACTACGGCATCGTCGGCGGCAACCCGGCCCGCCTCATCCGTACCCGCTACAGCGACGAGGACATCGCCCGGTTGCTGGCCGTGGCCTGGTGGGACTGGCCCACGGAGCACATCACCGAACATGTGCGGACGATCATGTCGGGCAGCATCGCGGATCTGGAGGCCGCCGCACCGGACACCTCACAGATGTGAGGCGTTGCATCCCGGCCCCGGAACACTGGACGCAGGCTCGCGTGCGGCTACGTCCCCATGCGGCGTACGACCACCGTGATGGGGCCGACCTCCCCGAAGTAGGCGTCCTCGCCTCCGTAGGCCGTGTGGAAGGATCTCTGCATGTCCGCCACGGTGTAGATCGCGGCGATCGCGGCCTGCCGGGCCGGCGGATTGCCGTTGTCGGACCAGACCTCCAGGGTGATGCAGTCCTGGCCGTCGCGTGCCACCACGGCTGCGGCATGGAACTGGCTCATCTCCGTGCCGTCCGGTTTCGTCGCGACGATCACGAAGGCTTCGCCGGGCTGCGGGTCGGCCGCCTCGTTGCGGGCGCCGGCGAAGCTGCGCGCCTGCCGGCGGTTGGACGAGTCCGACTTGCCGAACGCCTCCGTACGGACACTGCCGCGAG
Organism: Streptomyces broussonetiae; assembly: GCF_009796285.1. Taxonomy (NCBI): domain Bacteria; kingdom Bacillati; phylum Actinomycetota; class Actinomycetes; order Kitasatosporales; family Streptomycetaceae; genus Streptomyces; species Streptomyces broussonetiae. The sequence goes on from NZ_CP047020.1 coordinate 856,238, forward strand.
AACGAATGTCGATGGTGCTGTACTCGCCCTCGCCCCAATCCAGTTGGCCCACCTGGTTGTTGATGATCTCCTCGGCGGCGTGCAGGCAGTCGAGAAGGATGGGGCCGCCGAGCCAGTACTGGTTGTACGTCCGCCCGCCGATCTGCGCCTGCTGACCGGCGGCCCGCAGAGCCGTCGCGAGATCGCCGGCCGGCACGTCGTCGCGGACCCAGACGTGTTGGCCCTGGGGATCGATCGCATAGCGCCCGCTCTCGGAGACATGAATCTGTCCGAGGCTCTGATCCTCAACAGTGGTGTAACGCTGGACGACTTCACTGCCCGATGCCCCTCGGGCGGTCTCGTGGGCCTCGCCGGTTTCCGCACGGGTCTCACCGGCGGACGCCGTGCGACGCTGCATCACCCGCGTCGCGTTCGCCTCGGCCTCTCGCTCGAAGCGGTCGGCGGGGTCGGAGATCCGCAGCCCGCTGCCGTTGTCGGTACCGGCGACAGGTCCCTGCCGCTGCTGGATGACGTGGGTGAGTTCATGGGCGAGGGTGTGTTTGTCGGCGCCGCCGTCTCCGATGACGATGTGGTTGCCGCTGGTGTAGGCCCGTGCGCCCACTTCGGTGGCGGAAGCGCGGGCCGTGCCGCCCGTGTGGATGCGGACGTCGGAGAAGTCCGCGCCGAGCCGCGTCTCCATCTCGGCACGCAGCGGCTCGTCCAGTGGCCGCCCGGGCGAGCGCAGCACGCCGTGCACCGCGGAACGCTGCACAGCCGGCTCGTGATCACGGCCCGGATCGCCCCGCTGCTCCTCGATCATCCGTGTCACCGCCGCGTTTCCGACGGTGCGTTGCAGGGCCGCGGCCGTCTGCGCGGGCATGCTCCCGCCGGCAGGCCGTGTCGCCGTGGCTGCCTGCCGCTGTGCGTTCGGCGGGCGCCGTTGACCGTGGTTCTTCTCCGGCTGTTCCTTCGCGTGCATGTCGGATTCTTCCTGCAGGGTCCTGCCTTTCTACGCAGGCGGCAGCCCCGCGGGAAAGGTACGGACGGGCAGCCATGAGTGCACGATCACGTGCCCGAGGGCACAGCGACGCGTGTCGGCCGGGTTGCGGGCCTCGTACTGTATCCGCGTGACCGATCCGATCCCCCGCCCGCAGTCCCTCCTGCTCAGCTTCCTCGGCGACGAGGTGCTGGGCCGTGGGGTGTGCGTCTACACCGGGAGCGTCATCGAGGTGTTCCGGCGTGCCGGGGTCGGCGAGCAGGCCACCCGGTCCACCCTCACCCGTATGGTCGGCCGCGGTCTGCTCTGCCGTCGGCGGGAGGGACGGCGGACGTACGTCGGCCTCACCGACCGCTCGGAGGCGATCCTGCGCGACGGCGAGCGGCGCATCTGGAGGACCGGCGCGGTCAACCGGGACTGGGACGGCACCTGGACCCTGCTCGGCTTCTCACTCCCGGAGTCGTGGCAACGCCAACGGCATGATCTGCGCTCCCAGTTGACGTGGGCGGGCTTCGGCGCACTGTTCAACGGCCTGTGGATCGCGCCGGGCGAGGTCGACGTCTCCGGGATCGTCGCCGAACTGGGCCTGGCCTCACACGTGAAGGTCTTCCGCGCCCACGCGGACATCGGCACGGACATCGCCGAGATGATCAACGACACCTGGGATCTTCACAAACTGGCCGCCCGCTACCGCGACTTCGACGTGTCCTGGCGGCCCTTCGCGGCGACGGACCCGACCGGTGAGGACGCCCTCGCACGGCGCCTGCGGCTGACCGCCGAGTGGCTCCAGGTCATCCGCGGCGACCCCCGCCTGCCCGTACGACACCTTCCGGCGGACTGGCCCGCGGCCGGGGCGGAGACGACGTTCCGCGCGGTGCACGCCCGGCTGGAAGCGCCGGCCCGGGACGCGGCTCGACGCCTGATCGAGACACTTCCGACGGCCTAGCGTCCTTCGCGCCTGCCGAACGTGCCGCGCGTAGCGCGTCTTTCGCGCATCGGCGCATCCGCACCAGGTACGTGTATCCGTATCCGTATCCGTATCCGACGTGATGTTGTGCATTGCATTGACGGCCGCAAGGAATCAGCCCTACATTCCTCACGCATTCGTTCAGTGCACTGAGCATGTGCCCGGGACCCGCTCCGCAACCGCCCAGAAGGAGCCGACACCATGCGTGCCAGCACCCGTCCGCGCACTCACCACACTCCCCGCACCCGTGTGCGCGCCGCCCTGACCATCCTGGCCACGCTCACGTCCGTGGCGCTCACCACCGTCCCCGCACCGGCGGCCCAGGCCGACACCGCGGCCGGTACCCACCTCACCGGTACCCTCTCCGACGGCGCCGCCTGGATCGCGGACGTCCCCGCCCGCTGGAACGGCACCCTGCTGCTGTTCAGCCATGGCTTCGGCCCGACCGTGGCCAGGGACGCCCCCTCGGACGACGTACGCACCGAGCTGCTCGCCGAGGGCTACGCGATGGCCGGGTCGTCGTACGACCCCCGTGGTTCGATGTGGGCGCTGAACAGTGCCGAACGCGACCAGTTCGCCACCCTCGACGCCGTCACCGCGAGGATCGGAGCCCCGCGGCGCACGCTCGCCGTCGGCCAGTCCATGGGCGGGCTCGTCAACGCGCAGATCGCCCGTGACGGTGCCGGCCGAATCGACGGCGCGCTCGGGCTGTGCGGCCTGGTCGCGGGCGGCACCGATCTGGACAACTACCAGCTCGACGCCGAGTACGCCCTCGCCCGGCTGCTCGTGCCGGGCAAGGGCATCGACCTGGTCCGCTTCGGCTCGGCCGATGACGCCGCCGCCACGGCCGAGCAGCTCACCGACGCCGTCACCGCCGCCCAGTCCACCCCGCAGGGCCGCGCCCGGATCGCCCTTGCCGCGGCCTTCCTCAACCTGCCCGCCTGGGCACCCGGAAAGGACCGGCCCGCTCCGACCGACTGGGCGGACCAGGAGGACCAGCAGTACGCGTGGTTCGCGCAGGGCATCCTGGCGTTCGTCGAGGGCGGCCGGTACGCCGTCGAGCAATCCGTGGGCGGCAACAACTCCTGGAACCAGGGCGTGGATTACGCCCGTCTGCTCGCCGGCTCCGTCCACGCCCCGCAGGTCCGCGCGCTGTACCGGGCGGCCGGGCTTGAGCAGGCCTATGTCGAGCGGCAGGGCCACTGCACGTTCACCACCGCCGAGACCGTGGCCGCCCTGCACGCGCTCGAACACCGTGTCACCGGCGGACACTGGGACGACGCCGCGACCCCGGCCGCGCTGCAGAAGTCCGCCACCGCGCTCGGCCTCGACGGAGCGGCGTACGTCCCGTACCGCCCGGCACGCCTGACGGTCGGCCGTGACCGCCCGGCGCACCCCACCCACCACTGACTTCGGGGACCCGCTCATGTCCGACGCATCCGCCGCCCCACGTACGTCACTCCCCCTCGGCACACTCGTCGCCGGGTGTCTCGCCGTCTGCCTCGCCCAGATCGGCCTCGCCATACCGGCCACCCTCAACGGCCTGTTCCAGGACCACCTCCACCCGGTCGGCTCCCAACTGACCTGGATCTCCGACGCGTTCCTGTTGCCCATGGCCGTCCTGGAACTCACCTTCGGCGTACTGGGCGACCTCTTCGGCCGCAAACGGCTCCTCGTCGGTGGTGCCGCACTGGTGTGCGCCGGCGAGGTCGTCGCCGCGACCGCCCCCGGCATCCATCAGCTGTGGGCCGGACAGGCACTGGCCGGTCTCGGCGCTGCCGCGCTCTTCCCCACCTCGCTCGCCATGATCGCGGCCGGCACGCACACCGGCGCCCAGCGTGCCCGCGCCATCGCCGTATGGGCCTCCAGCCTGTCCACGGGTGGGTTCCTCGCGCCGCTGCTCGGCGGGATCACCGGCACCTACGGTTCCTGGCGCTCGGCGTTCGTGGTGGTCGCCGCGGTGGCCGCGGTCAGCTCCCTGGTGAGCCTGTGGCTGGCCGCCAACTCGCGCTCGCCGGAGGGTCGTTCGCTGGACCTCGGCGGTCAGATCACCATTGGTGTCGGTCTGTTCGCCCTGCTCTACGCCGTCGTCCAGGGGCCGACGGACGGCTGGGGATCGGCACCGGTGGTGGTGGCGTTCGTGATCGCCGCGGTGTTCGTGGGCCTGTTCGTGGCGGCCGAGCGCCGGGCCCGCTCCCCTCTCCTGCGCCTGGACCTGTTCCGCAACCGCTCCTTCGCGATCGCGTCGGTCGTCGCGGTCGTGGGCATGTTCAGCTTCCTGGGCACGGCCTACGCAACGAGCATCCGGCTCGGCCCCATCCAGCACCAGAGCCCGATGCGCACATCCCTCCCGTTCCTGCTGCTCAACGGCATCACCCCACTCCTCACACCGCTGACCTCCCGGCTGCTGCACCGGCTGCCCGCACGGACGCTGCTCACCGCCGGTCTGGCGCTGATCGCCGCGGGAGACTTCCTGGCCGCCGGGCTCGACGTCGGCGACCGGAACCTGACCTCTCTGATCCTGCCGCTCGCACTGGTCGGCATCGGCTTCGCCTTCACGGTGTCGTCGATCACCGCGACCGCCGTGAACACGGTGCCGTTGCCGCTCGCGGGCATGGCCAGTGCGGCGACCAACCTGCTGCGCGACCTGGGCTTCACCCTCGGCCCTGCGGTCGTCGGCGCGGTCGCGCTGAGCCAGGCGGCGTCCCGGGTGACGTCCTCGCTGGCCACCTCGTCGTCGCTGACCGCGCCGTCGAGGGCGGCGGCCCACGAGGTGCTTGAGGAGGGCGGCCCCCTCGCCCTCAACTCCGCCCCCGCCTCCACGGCGCCGGGCGCTGCCCGCTCGTATGCCCTCGACGCCCTCGGCCACGGGTATGCGATCGGATTCGTGGTGTGCGGCTCGGCCGCCCTGTTCTCGGCGCTGCTGGTGGTGACCGCACTGCGCGGGCGTGCGGCGCAGGGCAGCGCGCCGCAGGAGGAGGACGGTATGGAGCGGACCGCTCTCACCCTCGGATGAGACCGGCCGTGACGTCACCCGGCGCGGCCTGCGCTCCCGGTGCCGTCACGGCCAGCAGTCCGGCCGCGAGCGAGGCGGCCGACGTGAGCGCCGCGATGTCGCGGCGCGTGCGAGAATTCAACGGAAAAGCCCCCCGCAACAGTCAACAGTGCCTGTCTGTCCGCCGCGTGCGCCCGGCCCCTCGCCGCCCCGGTGCCGATGCACAGCCCGCGCGGCGATCGCTCGTCGGCAGCAGGACGGTATGTGAAACCACGGGGGACACCGGAACATTCATGCGAACAGTGTGTGAACAACGGGCAGTTGAGGCCCCGGCGACAGCAGATGTTCAGGCGGTTCATGCCGTTCGTGCGGCACGAGGTGCGTGCGGCGGACGATCAGCCCTCCTCCCGCAGGCCCCAGGGAGAGCCGTACTCGGTGAGCAGGTCCAGGAAGGGGCGCGGCGGCAGGGCTTCCGGGCCGAGAACACCGTTACCGGACCACGCGCCGCCGGCCAGCAGTTCCAGGGCGACGACCGGGTTGACCGCCGTCTGCCAGACGACCGCCTGTGAGCCGTACTCGCGCATCGACCACTCGTTGTCGACCACGTGGTAGAGGTACACCTCGCGCGGCGCCCCGTCCTTGGTGCCCTTGACCCATGTGCCGGCGCAGGTCTTGCCCGTCATCCGGTCCCCCAGCCCGGCCGGGTCGGGCAGGCACGCGGCGACGACGTCGCGCGGGGAGACCCGTACGGGTCCGTCGTCCCCGCGCACCGCCACCTCGGCCGTCGAGTCCAGGCCCAGTGCGTGGAGGGTCTTGAGCTTGGTGATGAAGTCACCGCCGAGGCCGTACTTGAACGTGACACGGCGGGCATCCACCCAGCGGGGGATCAGCAGCACCTCCTCGTGTTCGACGTTGACGCACTCCACCGGGCCGATGCCCTCGGGAAAGTCGAAGACCTCGGGCTCGCTGAACGGAGCGGTGGTGAACCAGCCGCGGTCCTTCTCGTAGACCACCGGGGGGTTCAGGCACTCCTCGATGGTCGTCCAGATACTGAAGGACGGAGCGAAGTCGTAGCCCTCGACCGTCAGGTCGGCGCCGTCCCGGACGCCGATCTCCTCGATGTCGTCGAAGAGTTCGTCGGCCGCGTACCGGGCGAAGACGTCGGACAGGCCCGGCTCGACGCCCATGCCGACCAGGGCCAGCCGCCCGGCCTGCGTCCAGCGGCGGGCCAGCGCGAACTGGTCGTCCCCGAGCTTCACACCGCACTCCTCGTACGGGCGGGAGCCGTGCGGCACCGACAGTGACATTGCCATGTCCACGTAGTGCGTGCCGGCCTCCAGGGCCGCCTGGAAGAGCGGCATCACAAACCTGGGGTCGGTGGCGTTGAGCAGCACGTCGCATCGCTCGTCGACGAGCATCCGGCGGACCGCGTCCTGGTCCGAGGCGTCCAGCCGATGTGCGCTGAACCGGTCTCCCCGCTCCCCGAGCGCCGCGACGGCGGCCTCGGCGCGAGCAAGGTCGTAGTCGGCGACGACCATGTGGGCGAGGAAGCCACGGCGAGCGGCGATCCGGGTGACCGCCGTCCCGACGCCACCCGCACCCACGAGAAGTACGCGCATGTCACACACCTTTCTTCCGGTCCTCCAGGAGGCGGGCGCCTTCCGGACCGGGCTCGATGCAACGGGACGCCGGGATATAAGGTCAACCCCGTTGGCATAAGAGCCGGCAGCCTGGCCGGGGAGAACCGCCGACGCGGGCGGCGATCGAGGGGACGACCGACATGGCGAAGCAAGTGGTGCGTGAAGCCGCACGTCAGCGACGGCGGCCCACGCGCACCGGCACCGTGCTGTCCGAGGAGATCATCGTGCGGACCGCGCTGCGCGTGCTGCGGGAGCACGGCAGCACCGGGCTGACGGCGCGCCGTCTCGGTGCGGCGCTGGGCGCCGATCCCAGCACCCTCTACCGCTACTTCGCCGGGATGGACGACCTGGCCCGGGCCATCGGGGACGAGCTGATGGGGCGGGCCCTGGACAACTGGACGGCGACCGGGGACTGGCGCACGGACCTGCGCGCGTTGGGCCGGGCCATCTACGACGCCTACCTCGCCCACCCGCAGGCCGCCCTGCTCACCGCCAGCCGGGTCACCGGCAGGCCGCGGGAGATCGCGGTGGACGAGACCATTCTGGGGATCCTGCGCGGCGCCGGGCTGCCGGACCCGGTGGCGGTCGGTGTCTACCACACCTTCATCGACCAGAGTCTTGCCTTCGCCGCGCTCGACGCGGGGTCCCTCGCGCTGGCGGACGAGGCACGCGCGGGCGACGAGGAGATGTGGCACACCACCTACGCGCGCCTGCCCGCCGAGTCACATCCGCACATCGCGGCCACGGCCCCGCTCCTCGCCCGGCACATGCCGCACAGCGCCTATCCGGCCGCCCTGGAGATGCTGTTGGAGCACACCGCCGCGCACCTGACCTCGTCCGGCACATGACGTTCCCGTCGGTATAACCGGCGGCGTAGCCGTCGGCGTTCCCCTCGGACACCACCTTCGGACACTCCCGTCGGACATTCCCGTCGGTCAGAGCATCGGCGGGCGGCGCAGCAGCAGCACGGCGTCGTCGCGGGCGGTGGACGGCCAGGGATTCCACAGCCATGTTCAGGCACTCCAGAACGCCTGCGGGCTACTGTGCGAGGCGACGAGCAACGGTCTCCCCGTACAGGACCGCGTTGACCATGGCGCTGTGGCGCGCACGGCGCGGTTCGCCCTGCGTGCCGGTGTCCGCCGGGCCTCGCCGGCTCTCGCGCCGGCACGAGGGGTCCACCGCCCAGAGCCTCGAAACGCGCCTGGTCCGCTCGTCGTTGACCGACTGCACCGACACGATCCGGCGCGTTCCGTCGGGTGACAGGGCCAGGGAGGCCAGGCGGAGGTGCGCGGCGAACAGCTCGTGGAACGGGGCGGCGTCGTCCGCGGCGTGGGGCAGGACGATCATCTCGCCTGCAGCACCCGATCCGCGACCGGGGCGGCCCGCTCCGTCGAAGCCGGGCCGCCGGAGCGCCAGTTGATGATCAGCGAGTCACCGGGGTCCTCGCGCCCGCGCATCGAGGGTCCCAGGGTACGGGGTCGGTCGTACCGCCGGTACGGCCACGTCCGCAGGCCAGGACGCCGGGCTGCGGCGAGAATGGGCGTATGAGGGACAAGAACGCGGCGACGCTGTCGCGCAAGTCGTACGAGGAAGAACTCCTGCGTCTGCAGACCGAGTTGGCGAGGCTCCAGGAGTGGGTGCGCACCGAGGGCGCCCGGCTGGTGATCGTCTTCGAAGGGCGGGACGCGGCCGGGAAGGGCGGCGCCATCCGGCGGCTCACCGAGCATCTCAACCCTCGTGTGGCCCGGATCGCGGCGCTGCCCAAGCCGACGGAGCGCGAGCGCTCCCAGTGGTACTTCCAGCGGTACGTCGAGCACCTGCCCGCCGCCGGGGAGATCGTGCTCTTCGACCGGTCCTGGTACAACCGGGCCGGGGTCGAGCGCGTCATGGGTTTCTGCACCGCCGAGGAGCACGAGCGGTTCCTGCGCCAGTGCCCCATCTTCGAGCAGCTGCTGGTCGAGGACGGGATCCTGCTGCGCAAGTACTGGTTCTCGGTGAGCGACGCGGTGCAGCTGGAGCGGTTCCGGCGCCGCCTGGAGGATCCCCTGCGGCGCTGGAAGCTGTCACCGATCGACCTGGAGTCGATCACCCATTGGGAGGCGTACTCCCGGGCCAAGGACGACATGATGGTGCACACCGACATCTCGGAGGCGCCCTGGTTCATCGTGGAGAGTGACGACAAGCGCAGGGCCCGGCTGAACATGATCGCCCACCTGCTGTCCTCCGTGCCCTATCGCGACGTGCCGGAGCCCGTGTTGGAGCTGCCCGAGCGGCCGCGCTCCACCGGCTACGAGCGGCCACCGCGTGATCTGCGGACCTACGTCCCGGACCACTCGGCGCAGCTGTGAGCCCCGGGCGGCCAGGGGCGCGGTGCACCGCAGCGCACGCGGACCGGCTCGGCCCTCGCACGACCACTCGGCCACTTCGGGCAGGTCCATGCCGTGCTCTCGGATCCAGTCGTGATGGCGCTGCCTCATGTCCTGCATCCGCTGGCGTACGCACGTCCGCGCGCGGAGCGCCACGCTCGTCGAACAGTTCCTCGGAGCGGTAGGAACGCATCCACTGTTGCAGTTGGTGCAGGGCTCCGGGTTGTCCCGGACGGCGGCCAGCGGGACCTGGTGCGCCCGCCAGGTGCCTTCCGCCGGCAGGCCGTCGACCTCGGCCGGGCCGGTCCAGCCCTTGGGGGTGCGCAGCACGATCACCGGCCGGCGGGCCCGGTCCACGGCCCCGTCCTCGCGGGCGGCCCGCTGGAGGGCGGCGATGCGGTCGACGGCCGTGTCCATGGCCGCGGCCACGCACGGTGCACGGCCGCCGGGTCGTCGCCGGTGACATGGACGGGGTCGTGGCCGTAGCCCCGCAGGAGGGCGTCCAGCTCCGTCTCGGGGATCCGGGCGAGCAGGTCGGGTTGGCGGTCTTGTAGCCGTTGAGGTGCAAGATCGGCAGGACGGCTCCGTCGTGGACGGGGTCGAGGAACTTGTTCGAGTGCCAGGAGGCGGCCAGCGGTCCGGTCTCCGCCTCGCCGTCGCCGATCACACAGGCGACCAGCAGGTCAGGGTTGTCGAGGGCGGCGCCGTAGGCGTGCGCGAGGGAGTAGCCCGGCTCGCCGCCTTCGTGGATCGAGCCCGGGGTCTCCGGGGCGACGTGGCTCGGCACGCCGCCGGGGAAGGAGAACTGCTTGAAGAGCCGGGCCATGCCCGCCGCGTCCCGGGTGATGTCCGGGTAGGTCTCGGTGTACGACCCCCCAGCCAGGAGTTGGCCAGCACTGCGGGGCCGCCGTGGCCGGGGCCCCAGACGCAGGAACCGTCCGCGTGGGTCGCCTCGGGGCCCGAGGCGACCCCGTCCGGCGTCCGTCGGCCGGCGGGGTCGCGCCCGGCGGCCGACTCCGGCTGGATGCCTGGGGACACCTCTTGGGGGGACGCCGCCGGGCGCGCCTGTCGCTGTGACGCGCCGTCCGCCAGGGGTACCCGTGTGTCCGAGCGGAAGGAGCTGTCATGCCTGCGGGATCCAACGCGAAGCGTGAGCGGCAGTACGAGCACATCAAGAAGAGCGCGCAAGCGCGTGGCGAGTCCGCCGAGCGGGCCAAGGAGATCGCGGCGCGCACCGTGAACAAGGAACGGGCCAGGTCGGGAGAGTCCGACAGCGCCGGCCGAGTCTCCCTGCGCGACCCCAAGTCGGCGTACGAGCGGGGCGGGCGCCGCTCGCACAGCGGTGCGGAAGGGCCCACCAGGGACCAGCTGTACGAGGAGGCCAGGAAGCGCGACATCCACGGGCGCTCCTCGATGAACAAGGAGGAGCTGAAGAACGCGCTCGGCCGCTGAGGAGGGCGCTGCGGGTGCTTCCGCGCCGTACCCGCTCGAAGCCCGGCATTCGGGCGTCCTGCGGCACGGAACTCGTCTGCGCGTGGCTGCCGCCCGGGGGACCGACGCGTGCACGTGGTGACCCGCGGTGACAATGGCGACCACCGGTGACTGCGGTGACCACGCAGACAGGGGTCCGCTGCCCGAGTCCGCGCGCCCCGCAGCGGTCGGCCGCTGTCGCCAAGAAACCACGTCCGCGACGAGCGCCGCCGTGTGCGACGACCGAAGCCCTGCTGTGCCGAGCGGCATTTTCCCCGGCTCGTTCCGGTACACGGTGCCGCGCCTCCGCCCGCGGCGGTCGGCGGTCGGCGGTCGGCGGTCGGCGGTCGGCGGTCGGCGGTCGGCGGTCGGCGGTCGGCGGTCGGCCAGGAACGGAACAGAGCACGGTGCAGCGCCCGGCAGGCTCCACCCGGTCAGTCCGTCAAGGGTGCGCCGGGGATCTGCGCGGGGCCGTGACGATCAAGGGCGTCCTCGAGTTCGGCGCGGATTTCCCGGGGTATCTCACCCTGCCGTCCCCACATCACGATCAGTTCCGCAACGTGGCGCAGTTTGATGTTCGTGTGCTGGGAGACGTCCTTCAGCACGTCCCACCCCTGGTCAGGAGTGACGCGGCCCAGCGCGACCATCATCCCGATCGCCTGGTCCACGACCGCATGTGAGCTGACGGCCCGCTTGAGCTGATCGACTTCTTCCTCGAGCTCACGGATGCGCTCGCCGTCGGCCCTGATCGAGCCGCCGTCCGTGGTCATCAACACCCCTCCGGAATCCGACGCGCCATGCCGTCCGGGAACTCCTCCGGCTCATCCATCCTGCGCTCTTCACAGGAGCCGTGCCACCGATGCCCGGAGCCGCCGCCGATCTGCTCCCGCTCGCCGTCGCCGTTCGGTTCCCCGGTGCCGTCGCCGTTCCCGTGCCGGGTGCGGTCGTCCTGGTGATCGGCGGGCGACGGCTGCCGTGTCCGGCCATCGACGCTCGGGTCACCGCAGGGGCGGCGCCGGAGGTCGTCAGCGCGGGACGCACTCCCGGTTCGGCGAGCAGGTCGCCCAACTGCCCTACGCACAAGAGACGTTCTCGAAGGAGACGCCCTCAACCAGCGGGACAGAGACCCGTGGAAGAAGCCTGAACCGCTGCCGCCGCACCCTCGCCAGGGCGCGACGACACCTCGACGACCTGGCATGACGTGCCGTGACGGGAGAAGCGCGCAGCGGTATGAGTCGCCCGCCCGGATGCGGGCGCGCACTATGGAACGAATCCCCCACTCGCCCACGGAGGAGAACCGCGCCGATGGGCCCGGTCCGGCGAAAGGACGCGAAGATGCTGATGCCCCACGTCAGAACCGTCGCCGCGGCGCTGCGCTCGTACCGGTACGCACAGGCCGGTCTGCTGCACGAGCCGTCCAACCCGCTTCGCCGTCGTCGGCTCGACGACACCGCCTACACACTGTGCGTGCTCATGGACCAACGCAACGTCGCCGATGCCGCGGCCCGGGCCGAACGTCTGCTGGCCGCGGCCTCGGCTTCCGGAGCGGCGAACCGCACCGCGAACCGCACCGGACGTCCGCGCGCGGTCGGGACCACCTGACCGCGCATGCCTCGGGCGCCGAGTGCCCCGGTGGCGTCAGACGGCGTCCTGCAGAACCTCCTCGCGCAGTTGGTGGCAGCACCGGCTGATCAGCCGGGAGACATGCATCTGCGAGATCCCCAGCTGCTCGGCGATGCAGCCCTGGGTCATGTCCTTGAAGAACCTCATGTACAGGATGGTGCGTTCGCGTTCGGGCAGGGCCTCGAGGCGGGGCTTGACGGACTCGCGGTCCACGATGGTGTCGAGGGCCGGGTCGACGGCGCCCAGCGCGTCACCGAGCGCGAAACCGTCGTCGCTGCCTGGGACTTCGGCGTCGAGGGACAAGGCGCTGAAGCTCTCCAGCGCCTCGAGTCCGACCCGGACGTCCGCCTCGCTCAGATCGGCCTCCGCGGCGATCTCACCGACGCTGGGCCAGCGGTCCGAGGCTCCCTGGGAGAGGTCCTGGCAGGCGGTGCGCACCCGGTTGCGCAAGTCCTGCACTCGGCGCGGCACATGCAGGGTCCACATGTGGTCGCGGAAGTGCCGCTTGATCTCCCCGGCGACCGTCGGAACGGCGTAACTCTCGAAGGCCTTGCCGCGCTCAGGGTCGAAGCGGTCGACCGCCTTGACCAGTCCGAGGGCCGCGACCTGGCACAGGTCCTCATAGCTTTCGCCTCGGCTGCGGAACCGGCCCGCAATGCGTTCGGCCATCGGCAGCCAGGCAGCCACCAGTTCCTCACGCACTGTGTCACGCTGGTGACCCGGCGGTAGCGCGGCCAGCCGCCGGAACGCATCCTCGGTGTCCGGGGCATCTGCGTGCGGATGGCGCTGTGCACTCGTCTGAGTTCGCATGGTGCATCGCAACCCTCATGTGTGGTGAATCGATGATCACCGTGGAATTGCGACCCTGCTCGGACGGCCGCATCCGGGCGACATGGACGTCGCTCCCACGGATGTGCCTCCTGTCCGAAACACTCTCTTTATCCCGTGCCCGTGAACCGGACCGCCAAACCCTCCACATCCTCCGCGCCACGGCGTCGCCATGGCATGTCGTGCCACCCTGACGCATCTGCCGCCGGGGCAAGTCGCCCCCTTGGACTGCAGCGGTCGCCCCGGCCACCGTACGGGCGCTCCTGCCGACGACAGCCGGCGCGGACGCCGCACCGGCCCCGCGTCGAGCCGACCGTACTGCCCGACGGCACGGACCCGGTGGGCGTCACCAACACCGCTGCCGGCAGCGGGGATTCCGTCCGTTCACTCCGCGCCGCCCTGCCGCAGGCCCAGGTCGTCACCGGCGAACCGTGCAGTGCTGACGGGCGAGTTGGGCAGGGCGGGGCCTCTTCTCCTCAACGCCCGCGGTCCGGGCGTGCCCACACCGGGCCACCGGGGCGATCCGGTGGACGGACGGCTCGATGCGCGGGTGGCGTACGGCGGACGCCCGACCGTGCCGGGCGTGGCTCCCGGCACACCGATCCGGTACCGGCCGCCGCACGCTCGCCGGGCGGGCCGCGGAAGAGCTGCGCTCCGACGACGCCCGATCATCGCGTTCGGATTGTGCGCGCCCACGTTTCCATGCCCGTACGCGGGTTACCCGAAGGGGGACCGACCTCTTCCCGGTGATGGAGGTGGACCCGAACGAAAGGGCTGCCACAACTCGCTCTTGACGACAGCTGACACTGGTTCCTCGGCATGGACAGGTGCACGATGAAACTCCGTCGGCCCGATGTGTCCGTCTACATGGTGCCGACCGACGGCCCCGAAGCCGACGGCACGTTCGCCTGGGACTCGACCACCATGGTGATCGTCCAGGTCAGGGCCGGAGACACGACCGGTACGGGCTGGACGTACGGACCGGCCGCCGTCGGACTGATGCTCGGCGAGCACCTCGCCCCCCTGGTCGAGGGGCACGATGCCCTGGACATCCCCGCCCTGCACGACGCGATGTGCAGGTCGGTGCGGAACGCGGGCCGGCCCGGGATCACCGCGTGCGCGATCTCGGCCATGGACATCGCCCTGTGGGATCTCAAGGCACGCCTCCTGGAACTCCCCCTCGTCAGCCTCCTCGGTGCGGCCCGCACGCACGTCGCCGTGTACGGCAGCGGAGGGTTCACCACCTATTCCGACGGGCGCCTTGCCGAGCAGGTGAGCGGTTGGGTGCACGGACTGCACATCCCACGCGTCAAGATCAAGATCGGCGGGGACTGGGGGCACGAGACCCTGTGGGACCTCTCCCGTGTCAGCACGGCCCGTCGAGCCATCGGCAGCGACGCCGAGTTGTACGTCGACGCCAACGGCGCCTACACCCGCAAGCAGGCGCTGCGCGTCGGAGACGGCCTCGCCGAATACGGCGTCAGCTGGTTCGAGGAGCCCGTCTCCTCGGACGACCTGACCGGCCTGCGGCTGCTCCGCGACACACTGCCCTGCGAGGTGGCGGCCGGTGAATACGGCTATGACCTGTCCTACTTCGCCCGCATGGTCGAGGCCGGCGCCGTGGACTGTCTCCAGGTCGACGCGACGCGCTGCGGCGGCATCACCGACTTCCTCCGGGTCGCCGCCCTCGCCCACGCCCACGGGCTGGAGGTCTCCGCCCACTGTGCCCCGAACGCCCATGCCGCCCCGGCCGCCTCGATCCCCAACCTCCGCCACATCGAGTGGTTCCACGATCACGTGCGCATCGAGTCGATGTTCTTCGACGGCGCGCTGGACCCCACCGGGGGGACGGTCCGGCCGGAGCAGGGCCCCGGACACGGACTGACCCTGCGGACCAGCGAGGCAGAGAAGTATCGCGTCGCCTGACGGCCACGCCGTGTAAGGCGCCGTCATTCAGGTACTCAGTACGTGGTACCCGGTACGCGCCACTCGGTACTTGCAACGGAAGGACGACTCCCTGAGGGGATGAATCGGATGCTGTTCCTCGGACTGCTCCTCCTCGCGGCGACGGGTGCCTTCACGGCCCTGGCGATCAGCGACAACCTGTCCAACGGTCCTGGCCACACCGTGTCGGTGCTCGGTCACGACATCGCCACCCTCGGCCCGCTCGCCCTGTTCTGCTCGGGCCTCGCCCTGGCGCTCATCTTCTGCCTGGGCATGGCCATGATGGTCAGCGGGGCACACCACCACCGTGGGAACACGGGCATGCACAGGAGGCACCGCAGCACCACCGCCGACCCGGGTCTCGGCCCGCACCGAGGCCCGGCTTCACACGCTTCCTGAACCGACTGTCGTCAGCGGTGGTCCGCCCTTGGGTCAGGGCGGACCACCGCCGCCGGTGGAGGTCGGTGCAGCTCAGCGGACCGTCACGTTGAAGACCGGTGAGGCCGTCCCGCCGTTGACGATACGCAGGTCGTTCTTGCCCTTGATGCCCAGCTTGACGCCCAGCGAGTAGGAGCCGTCGCGGTGGACGGGCGTGGACGCGGGCAGGCTGACCCACTTGCCGTGCTGCTTCTGCTGGAGCGTGACCTGGCTGCCCGCCTTGAGGCCGGTGGCCTTGCCCGTGACCCGGAACAGCTGCCAGGCGCGGACGGAGGCCACCGAAGGCTTGGCCGTGATGCCGGGCTTGGCGGCCTGGGAGTGCGCGACCACCGCCGTGGTGGCGTGGGCGGCCGGCGTGGCCGCCATCGCGGAACCCGCGAGGGCGAGCGAGGCCGTGCCGAGAGCGCCGACGACGGCTATGCGCAGGGAACGCCGCTTCGAGAACATGACAGATATGTACCTTTCCATGGTGAGAACAGTTCTTCGCGCCAAAAGAGAGCTACATGCCGATTGGCGTGGTCATTAGTAGTGACGAGACAGTGGCGCCAGGCGTTCATCGCCGTGTGTCGCCGTCTTGTAACAGCCGACGACTCCCCGGTGCCGAGCTACGCGGTCACATCCCCGCGCGGGTCCGGTCCGGCCGCGTAGGCCAGTGGCGGTGCGATGGCCTGGACATCGGCTCCCTCGCCGACCCACAGCGCGATGAACAGGGCGGCAGTCGCTTCCAGCAGGCCGGCACGTTCGAGTCCGCCGCCGGTCACGGGTTCGCAGCCCACGTCCCGTACCAACTCGTGTACGCATGCGAGGGCCGCCTCGTCGTCCCCGCAGACGGGCACGGCCAGCGGCCTGCCGTCGAAGACGGGCGGCCGCATGCGCCACACGGCCTCGTGGCAGAGGTTGAAGGCCTTGACCACATGGGCTCCCGGTGCCGCAGCGGCCAGTTGCCGGGCGGCCGAGGGGCCGCCCTCCGTCAGCAGCCGGAAGCCTGGCCCGACCGGGTTGGAGCAGTCGACCAGCACCTTCCCGGCCAGGGCCGGGCGCAGGACGCGTACCACGTCCGCTCCCGCCCCGAAGGGCAGCGCGGCCAGTACCGCCTCCCCGAACTCGGCCGCCGCACGCAGACCGGTGGGCTTCGCGCCGTCTCCGACGCGCCTCGCGAGCCGCTCCGCCCTGTCCGCGTCCCGTCCCCCGATGGCCACGTCGTGCCCGGCCCGCACCCAGTGGGTGGCGAGCGCGTCGGCCATGTTGCCCGTTCCCAGTACGCCGATTCTCATCAACGTCCCCTCTCCGTGCCTGCTTCGCGCGTTCGCATCGACGCTAGAGGGCCTGCAGGGCACCATTTGGTACGTGACGACCGACGCCTTCCTCGCCGACTGCCGTGCGCGCCTCGCCTTCGATCTGCTCTCCAACACCTGGAATGCCGTGGTCGTCTGGGCGCTGCGCGACGGTCCCAGACGTCCGGCGGAACTGCGGGAGCGGATCGGGGGCATCAGCTCCAAGGTCCTCACCGAGACCCTACGCCGGCTGCAGTTCAACGGACTGGTCGAGCGGCACGCACACCCCGGCACCTCTTCCCGGGTCGAGTACCAGCTCACCGCTCTGGGCCGGACTCTGCTGGCGCCGATCGACGCCGTGGGCGCATGGGCCTTCGCACACGGCGACGAGGTCATGGCAGCCCAGGATGCGGCGACACACCAGGTGCGGCGCCAGTGATCCTGCCATTCGGGGATCACCGGGACGCAAGTTCCGGAAGCCGGCGACGCAGGGCGCCCGCGCCTGATCCTGGCACGGTGCCGGGCAGGGCGGCCGGATGCGGCGACGCCAACCGGGGCCGCTGTCCGAGGCCTTCATGTCGTCGCCCCTGATCCGTCTGCACTCGGCTCACCAGTGCGGCCGCTGTCTCGGGGCGATCATGGTGGCGCGGGCAGCAGCCGAGAACCCGGATGTGGTCGCCCGGCTGGTTCTCTCCGGTGGACCCGAGATCGCATCGACCGGGCAACAGCGGACGCGCCGAGGACACCGGCTCGGCGTCGCCCGGTTCGCGGCACGCCCCGCTACGCCCGCACGGGCCGCCGCACCCGGATGGACTGCAGCAGACCCACCGCCGTCCACACCGCGAACATGGACGAGCCGCCGTAGGAGACGAACGGCAGGGGAATGCCCGCCACCGGCATGATGCCCAGGGCCATACCGATGTTCTCGAAGGACTGGAAGGAGAACCACGCGACGATCCCGGCGGCGACGATCGTGCCGTACAGGTCCGGCGCCTCGCGGGCGATACGGCAGGCGCGCCACAGCACCACCCCGATCAGGACGATGATCAGGCCCGCTCCGACGAATCCCAGCTCCTCGCCCGCGACCGTGAACACGAAGTCGGTCTGTTGTTCCGGAACGAACTGGCCCGTGGTCTGGGCACCGTGGAAGAGCCCCTCGCCGGTCAGGCCGCCGGAACCGATGGCGATCCGGGCCTGGTTGGTGTTGTAGCCGACTCCGGACGGGTCCAGGCTCGGGTCCGCGAAGGCGGCGAAGCGGTTGATCTGGTACGTGTCGAGGATGTGCAACCGCCAGACGGCGACGGCGCCGAGGACCCCGACGCCGAGCAGGCCGAAGATCCAGCGGTTGGGAGCGCCGGAGGCGAGCAGCACGCCCAGGATCGTGACCGTCATGACCATCGTCGAGCCGAGGTCGGGCATCATCAGTACGACCATGATCGGCACGGCGGCCAGGCCCAGGGCCTGGATGACGGTTCGGCTGTCCGGGTACGTCCGGTCCGCCGCGTCGACCCGGGCCGACAGGAGTACCGCCATACCCAGGATGATCGTGACCTTCACGAACTCCGACGGCTGGAGGGAGAATCCGCCGCCCAGGACGATCCAGTTGCGGTTGCCGTTGATGGTCGCACCGAGCGGGGTGAGCACCAGCAGCACGCCGAAGACCGAGAGGCCGTAGAGAACCGGCGCCGCATTGCGCAGGCCCCGGTGCCCCAGCCAGAGGGTGCCGATCATCAGGACGAACCCGATGCCGAGATTCATCAGGTGCCGGATCAGGAAGTAGTGCGGGTCGCCCTGGTTGATGGCGGTGCGGTTGCGGGTCGCGGAGTAGACCAGGAGCGAGCCGATGAGCGACAGCGCCAGGGCCGACAGCAGTATCGGCCAGTCCAGGCGGCGGACCGGAGAGTCGCGGGCGAAGAGCCGCGTCCAGCGGGGGCGTTCGGGGCCGTAGCCCGGGACAGTGAAGCTGGTGAAGCTCTTCAGTCCGGTCATGTCAGCTTCCTCCGGCTTCTCCGCCCGTGCGGTCGCCTGGGGATGGTGCAGTGGCTGCGATCACCGAGATCATAGCTGCACCGTTGCGCAATGGAGCAACTAACTGGCCGTGCGCGGTCCGGGTCCCCGGCGGCCCTCGGCCATGCGCGGCTCCCCCGCCACGGCCAGGGGCGTTCGAACCTGCCGGGGAGCGGGGCCTCCCGGCCGAGGAACGGCACGGTCGCCGGCTCTGTCCACGACCGGCCGGGCCCGACGCGATGGCCGCGATCGCGAGCCGGGCCGACATCGCCACGCGCCGTCCCGCCGCCCTGTCACTGCCGTCTCGCACCGCCTTGTGCCGCCGTCTCGCACCGCCTTGTGCCGCCCTGCCCCGCCCGCTTCGCTCGACGCGAGCGGTCGGGCCCGGGCGGCGGCCCGCGTACGGCCGTGCCACGACCCACTCGCGGGCACCCCTGGCCTCGGCACCACTCGGCACCTCTCGTTGACGCAGCCCGGCCGCGCCACCGGGTGCCGCCACACGTTCACAGTGTTTCCCCCAAGTTTTCCGCCTGACCCTGGACGCCTGCCTACTCGTCAGTAAGGATGCCGGGGCGCACACGTCCGGCAACCGGGCCGGGCGACCAAATGCCTTGTCGGACAAGGGGGATTCATGAGCGGGATGAGCCGCCGTCGGTTCGTGTCGGGGATGTCCGCGGTCGCCGCGGGGGCGGCCGTCATGCCGGTCCTGACGGCCGGTCGGGCGCGGGCGCTCGACCGTGCCCTGGCCACCACGGCAGCACGTGCCGTACGGATCGACGGGACCACCCTGGAACAGGTGGCGACGCCGGTCGGCGACGGGGCGTACAAGCGGCTGACGCCGGGGCCGGGCTGGCCGTTGGCCGTGCGTGCCGAACTGGCCGGCGCCGCCTCCGGCAGGGACGACCGCCGCACGGGGCTCGCCTCCTTCGTCCAGTTCACGGACCTGCACCTGACGGACACCGAGTCACCCGTGCGGTTCGAGTACCTGGCACGGTTCATCGACAGCGCGCACCGCCCGCAGGAGGCGCTGACCGTGCGGGGCGCCTCCTCCCTCGTCGAGCGGGTCAACCAGATACGCCAAGGCCCGTACACCGGCCTGCCGTTCAGCTTCGTGATGGCCACCGGCGACAACACCGACAACCACGAGCGGATCGAACTCGACTGGTATCTGACCGTCATGAGCGGCGGCCGGATCACTCCGAACAGCGGTGATCTCGCCCGCTACGAGGGCGTCCAGAACTCCGGCAGCGCCCAGTACTGGAATCCCGAGTCCTCGCTCCAGGACGCGTACAAGGCCAAGGGGCTGCCGCAGATCGGCGGATTCCTCAGCGGCTCGATCCGTCCCTTCGACGCACCCGGCCTGACCGTCCCCTGGTACACGACCGTCGGGAACCACGACGACAGCATCGAAGGCAGCCTGCCCGACCTCGGTCTGCTGGGCGATCTCTACACCGGCTCGCGCAAGCTGGAGGGCTGCGACGACGCCACGGCTGCGCAGCTGGCGGACGCGCTGCTGCACGACCCGGGCGAGGCCGTACTCCTGCTGGGCAAACTGATCACCGGCGGCGGTGCGGTCCGTACGGTCACGCCCGACGAGCGGCGCCATCCGTTCACCCCCACCGAGTTCGCGCAGGCGCACCTCAGCCCCGCCTGCACCGGTGCCGGCCCCGTCGGGCACGGGTTCACCCCGGACTCGGTCGGCAGCGGCCACCTCTACTACACCTTCGACCTCGCCGACGGTGTGCTCGGGATCAGCCTGGACACCACCAACCGCGCCGGTTTCGCGGACGGTTCCCTCGGCACCGCCCAGCTGAACTGGCTGGAGTCGGTCCTCGAGGCGCACAGCGGGCACTGGTACGACAGCAACGGCAGCGTGGTGCGCGGCGGCTCCGACAGCCGTCTCGTCGTCGTCTTCAGCCACCACACCAGCGGCACGATGGGCAACCTGCTCCCCGACCCGTACCACCCCTTCGAGGCGCGTCACAGCGGTGGCGAACTGGTCACGCTGCTCCAACGCTTCCCGAACGTCGTGGCGTGGGTCAACGGCCACACCCACACCAACCAGATCATCCCGCACGGCCACAGTGTCGCCGAGCGTGCCTTCTGGGAGATCAACACCGCCTCCCACGTGGACTACCCGCACCACGCCCGGATCATCGAGATCGCCGACAACCAGGACGGCACACTGTCGCTGTTCACCACACTGATCGAGTCCGCCGCGCCGTACCGTACCGACTTCGGCGACACCTCGGACCCGGGCCTGGCCGCCCTGTACCGCGAACTCGCCTACAACGACCCCTACGCCACCCCCGGCACCCGCATCGGCACCGCGACCGACCACAACACCGAACTCCTGCTGGCAAGACCGGCGAGCTAGCGGGCGCCGCGTCCGCGGCCTGCCGGCGCACCCGGTTGTGATGCGCCTCCTGCTGCCTCTGTGATGCGTCAGCGGCTCCTCTGTGATTTGTCATCAGGCGCGGGCGTTCCACGCATGTGAGCATCGATGACCATGACTGGGAGCGAACAGGAGGCCGTGGCCGGCAGCCCGGCGCGGGACGACCAGCAGGACTTCACCGACGCGGACCGGGGCTTCCTCGCGCGGCTCGAGCCCACCGTGGTGCGGGACGCGACGGGTCAGGTGGTGTGGGACGCGGACGCGTACGGATTCCTGGAGGCGGACTGCCCGCCCACCGCGCACCCGTCGCTGTGGCGGCAGAGCCGGCTCGTGGCACGCCAGGGGCTGTACGAGGTCGTGCCCGGCATCCACCAGGTGCGCGGCCTGGACCTGTCGAACATCACCTTCGTGGAGGGCGAGCGCGGTGTCCTCGTCATCGACCCGCTGATCAGCGCCGAGGTGGCCGCCGCCGCCCTAGCCCTGTACCGCGAGCACCGTGGCGAACGCCCGGTGACGGGTGTGATCTACACCCACTCCCACGTCGACCACTTCGGCGGCGTACGCGGAGTGGTCGATCCGGCCGAGGTGGCCGCCGGGCGGGTCCCGGTCGTCGCGCCGGCCGGGTTCCTGGAGCACGCGGTGAGCGAGAACGTCTTCACGGGGACGGCGATGGCCCGCCGGGCCGGTTACATGTACGGGGCCGCGCTGCCCAAGGGGCCCGCCGGACAGATCGGCTGCGGGCTCGGGCAGACGACGTCGACCGGCAGTGTCGGCCTGGTCGCGCCCACGATCGACATCACCGCCACCGGGCAGACCGAGATCCTCGACGGGGTGCGGATCGTCTTCCAGCTCACTCCCGGCACCGAGGCCCCGGCGGAGATGAACGTCCACTTCCCCGACCTGCGGGTGCTGTGCGCTGCCGAGAACGCCTGCCACACCCTGCACAACGTGCTCACCCTGCGGGGGGCCCTGGTCCGCGATCCCAGTGCCTGGGCCGGATACCTGACCGAGACGATCCGGCTGTTCGCCGACGACACCGACGTCGTCTTCGCGTCCCACCACTGGCCGACCTGGGGGCAGGACCGCGTGGTCCGCTTCCTGGAGGAGCAACGGGACGCCTACGCCTATCTGCACGACCAGTCCGTGCGGCTGCTCAACGCCGGGTACACCGGCACGGAGATCGCCGAGGAGCTGCGCTTCCCGCCCGCACTGGACCAGGCCTGGCACACCCGTGGCTACTACGGCTCCCTCAGCCACAACGCCAAGGCGGTCTACCAGCGCTACATGGGCTGGTTCGACGGCAACCCGGCCCACCTGTGGCAGCACCCACCGGCGCAGGCCGCGAGCCGGTACGTGGAGTTCATGGGTGGCGCGGACTCCGTGGTGGCCCAGGCGAGGAACTCGTACGACGCCGGTGACCTGCGATGGGTCGCGGAGGTGCTGAACCACGTCCTGTTCGCCGAACCCGGCCACGCCGCGGCCCGCGCCTTGCAGGCCGACACCTTCGAGCGGCTCGGCCAGGGCGCGGAGTGCGGGCCGTGGCGCAACTTCTACCTGATGGGCGCGGCGGAACTGCGCGGCGGCATCCTCGGCACGCCGACCCGCTCGGCTCCGGACGTCCTGGCCGCCCTCACGGCCGAGCAGATCTTCCGGTCCATGGCGGTACGGGTCAACGGACCGCGCGCCGCCGAGGCCGGACGGCTCCTGCTGCGCTGGGAGTTGACCGACACCGCGGAGGTGTGGACCCTCCTGCTGTCCCGGGGCGCGCTCACCGTGATGCGCGGCGACGCCCCGCGGCGCGAGCAGCCCGCCGTCGTGCTGCGGCTGGCCCGCACCACCCTCAACGCCGTGCTGGGCGGGGCCTCGACCTTCGCCGACGAGGTCGCGGGGGGCCGGGTGGTCCTCGACGGCGACGCGCACGCCCTGGTCATTTTCGGTACGTTGCTGGACTCGCCGGATCCGGATTTCGCGATCGTCACTCCATGACGTCGGCGTCCGTCTCCCGCAGCAGCAGGGAGGCGAGCACCAGGGCGGTGTCCCGCGGGGCGGCAAGGCTGATGCCGGTCAACTCCTGGATGCGGGCGAGCCGGTGGTCGACGGAGTTGGGGTGCAGGTTGAGCCGGCGGGCCGTGGCACGGCGGTCCTGGCGCTGCTCCAGATGGGTGCGCAGGGTCTCGACGAGTTCGGGCCGGCCCTCGAGCGGGTCGAGCAGGGCGGCGATCCGGTCACTGCCCTCACTGGGGCGTGACAGGTGGTACTCCAGCAGCACGTCGTCGAGACGGTGCAGGCCGGGTGGCCGGCCGCACGCGGCGGCGACCCGGACCACCTCCCCGGCCAGCCGTGCCGCGCGCGGGATGTCACCGGTTCCGGTGGCGGCGGCCGCTGCCATCCGTACCTGTGGCCCCGTCGCCCCGCGCATCAACTCCATTGTCCGAACGGGAAGTTCGCCTCGTCCCGGTACAACGGCGAACCCGCTCTCGGCGTCGAGGAGGGCGGGGACGTCGGTGCCCAGGGCCCGGTCCAGCGCCGTCTGAACGCGCCGCACCAGCCGCCGTACGGCGACCGGAGAGCGGGAACTCCCCTCGGCGGCAACGGAGTTACCGTAGCGCAGGCACAGCACCAGTGCCGGCCCGTCCGGCGGGTGGCCGTCGGCGGCCGGCCGGCCGGCCAGCAGTGCCCGGGCGCGCGAGCGACGCTGCTCGTGTCGTTCGGCGGCGAGGGCGGCCTGCTCGTCGAGGTAGCTCTCCGCGACGGCTCCCACCACCCGGTCCGCCGCGGCGAACAGTGCCTCGGCCAGCTCGGCCAGAGCATCCTGCTCCCCGGGACGAGCGCTCTTTCGCAGCGCCCGGAACAACTCCTGCACGCCCAGGGTGTACGTGCGCAGCAGCAGGTGCAGTGGCATGCCCTCCTCGGCGCGCCGGGCGGCGCGTTCCTGGAAGTACTCCAGCGCGTCCGGCTGCGGCCCGTCGGCACCCCCGTGCAGGAACAGCCGCATACCGTGCCGGGCCGTCGCAGCGATCTCCACGTCCTTCACATCGGCGGGCAGCTCGGGGTAGCCGTGCAGCTTCTCGAACACGTCGCGTGCCATGTGCCGCGCCAGCTCGTTCACCCGAGGCCCGCAGCGAGCGGCGAGCGCCACCGCGGCAGCGGACAGCCCGTCCGCACGGCCTCCGGCCTCCTGTTCGCCGTACACCACGGATCACCTCACCGCCGATCGTGAGCCGTCACCCCAGCTGTCCTCACCGGGCAGTACGCCCGGTAGTGCACCGGCCCGGGGTCAGCCGATGAGTGAGCGGAACTGTTCGAGCGTGCGGCGTCGCATGGTGAGGAAGGCGAGCCAGGAGCCGTCGGCGAAGTGCAGCCGGAACCGGGCCATCAGCTGTGTCCGCGGCCGGCGTTCGACCCGGGTCACCCAGGCTCGCGGCACCTCCCACACCGGGGTGCCGTCCAGAGGCTTGACCAGCCCGACCCGCTGGTCGGTCACTCGCAGCAGCAGCGCGCCGGAGGTGCGCGGCATCCCGGCGGCGATGCTGCCGGCCCCGGCGGACTGCGCACCGATGTTGTTGACCAGCTGGTTCGCGAGGGAGGTCGCGATGCCGATGCCCTTGGCGCTCTTGGCAGGGACGACGTTGCCGTATCCCAAGAGCTGCTCGCCGGGGGCCAGTTGACTCAGAGCAGAACGCTCGCGGAGGGCGGACATGCTCATGATCCTAGGCGACCCTGCGAGAACACCCGGCACCGGTCTTCGCGGCAATGAAGAGCCGACCGTGTCCTGCGGGAAGTCCGCCGTCACGCCGTGGTCAACTGAGACCTGCACCTGACGCGGGCACGTTGCTCGGCCGACCTGCTCAACCGATCTCGGAGAGGGAACGATGGCGGTACAGGCACTGCTGGTCATGGACGTTCAGCGCAGCGTCGTGGCGCGGCTGGAGGACAGGGCGGAGGGGTATCTCGCCAGGATCGGCAGCCTGGTCGCGGCGGCCCGGGCGGCACGCATCCCGCTGATCCACGTGACGGTACGGTTCCGGGACGGGCATCCGGAGATCAACCCGGAGAACAAGGCGTTCGCCGGCCTGCTCGGTACGGACACGCTGACCGAGTCCAATCCGATGACCGCGATCCACCCGGCGCTCGAGCCGCGGCCGGAGGAACCGGTGGTCGCCAAGCGCTTCTTCGGCGCGTTCTCCGGCACCGACCTGGACACCCTGCTGCGGGCCCGCGGCATCGACACCCTGGTGCTGGCCGGGCTCGCCACCAGCGGCGTGGTCCTCGGCACCCTGCGCGAGGCGACCGAGCGTCAGTACCGCCAGATCGTGCTCCGCGACGCCTGCGACGACCTCGACCCGGAGGTTCACCGGATTCTCCTGGAGCGAGTCTTCCCGCGCGAGGCCGACGTGATGACCATCGACGAGTGGATCAGGACGCTGCCCCTGGAGGCATGAGGACCACAGTCCCGGGCGGCCCCCGGCCGACGCCCGACAGGACAGGAGGCGCCCGCTCGACGGCCTCACTCCACCGGCATGCCGTC
Organism: Streptomyces broussonetiae; assembly: GCF_009796285.1. Classification (NCBI taxonomy): domain Bacteria; kingdom Bacillati; phylum Actinomycetota; class Actinomycetes; order Kitasatosporales; family Streptomycetaceae; genus Streptomyces; species Streptomyces broussonetiae. The sequence continues at coordinate 881,689 of NZ_CP047020.1, forward strand.
GGGCAGGCCCAGTGCCGCGGACACCTGACGCCAGATGGCGGTGAGCGCGCCGTCCAGGGTGACCGTCGGATCGCGCAGCATGAGGCGGATGCCGTAGCCGTCGCTCAGGGACAACACGAGCGTGCAGAGGTCGTCCACGTCGGTCGGCGCGAACTCGCCGGAGGCGATGCCACGCCGGACCGCGTCGGCCACCCAGGTGTGCAGCTGCGCGTACAGGTCCACGGCGTAGGTGCGGGTGGTCTCGTCGCGCAGGGCCCGGACCCACAGTTCCTGCCAGAGCCGCCAGTCCTGGTGCAGTTCGGGATCGGTCGGCAGGAGGTTGCGCACGATGCGGGCCAGGATGACCGCCGCCGAGGCCGTCTGCGCGTCGCGTTCCACGTCGGTGGCGGTGTTGGCGAAGGAGTGGGTCATCGCCTCGGTGAACAGCTTCTCGCGCGTGTCGAAGTGGTAGTGCAGCAGCGCCGTGGACACGCCGGCCTTTTCGGCGACCATGCGCATCCGGATCTTCTCGAAGCCGATCTCGGCGATGACCTCGCACGCCGCGGTCAGGATGCGCTCGCGCGTGTCTGCCGTGCGCATCTTGGTGGACACCCTGCAGCTCCCCTCGTTCGGTGGTCGTCGGCCATGACCATTTTCCCTCACCTTTCGCTCACCGGAACGTCGCCGGTGCTGACGCATCGCCCGCGAGTCGTCCGTCGTCCGTCGTGCACGCGCCCACTCGTCCACTCGTTCACGTGGAAGCCGTGCCAGGAACCCCGCGCCGCGGACGACGTCCTCGGCGCACGCGCGGCCCGACTCCACCACGCCGCCGGGGCGGCGCAGCGGCCGGGCAGGAAACTGCCCGGTGTCAGGCGGTGGGCAGGTCCAGGACCCCCGAACCGCGCTTGATCAGCTCGTTGGCGATGATCAGCCGCTGGATCTCGGAGGTGCCCTCCCAGATCCGGTCCACACGCAGCTCCCGGTAGAGCCGCTCGACGGCGTACGTCCGGTCGTAGCCCCGGCCGCCGTGGATCTGCAGACAGCGGTCGACCACCCGGCCCGAGGCCTCGCTGGCCGCGAGCTTGGCGATGGACGCCTTGGCGTGCAGCGTCTTGCGGTCGTCGGCCGAGGCCTGGTCGACCTCCCAGGCGACCTGGTGGGTGTAGGCCCGGTTGACGGCGATGTCCACGGCGCAGTCCGCGAGCATGCCCTGGATCAGCTGGTACGACGCGATCGGTGCCCCGAACTGCTCGCGCTCCACCGCCCAGTCACGAGCCAGCTCCAAGGCCCGTTCGGCGGCGCCGGTGGTGCGCGCCGCGATCATCAGGCGCTCCTCGGTGAACCACGAGCGCGTGATGTCGTGCCCTTCACCGATCCCGCCGAGCACGGCGTCCTCTTCCACCCGGACATCGGTGAAGGTGAACTCGGGGTGCTCGTAGACGAAGGTGTGCATGAAGCGTGGCACGCGTGTCATCGCGATGCCGGGGGTGTCCTTGTCGACGAGGAACAGCGTCGGCGCGCGCTCCGGCCCCGCAGCGGCCAAAACGATCATGAAGTCGGCGTGGTCACCGACCGTCACGAACCACTTCTCGCCATTGAGCACCCATCCCCTGTCGTTCCTGGTGGCGGTGGTGGTGAGGTTCTTGGGATCCGAGCCCGCGCCCGGCTCGGTGACGGCGTAGCAGTCACGCCGCTCGCCCTTGATCACCGGGACGAGGAAGCGCTCGCGCTGTTCCGGGGTGCACAGGCGCAGGGCGTTGGCGGGCCGCCACACCATGTCCCACAGGGCGCCGGTGAGCCGGCCCAGCTCCTCCTGCACGGTGACCTGCTCGGCGATGGTGAGTCCGGCACCACCCCACTCGGCCGGCATGTTGACCGCCTGGAGTCCCGCGTCGAGAACGGCGTCGCGGATCTTGGCGTGCACGTCGGCGGGCAGGCCGTTGTCCTGCTCGCACTGGACCTCGTAGGCGGCGATGACGTCGGTGAGGGCGCGGGCGTCGGCCTTGAGCCGTGCCTGGCGTGGGGTGAGACGGAAGTCCATGGAGGTCCTCGCTGTGCGGTGGTCGGCAGTGGGCGGAGTCGGTGCGTGGGCGGAGTCGGTGGGTGAGCGTCAGTGCGTGGGCAGGGCCAGGGTGCGGGTGCCGCGCTTGATCAGCTCGTTGGCGATGATCAGCCGCTGGATCTCGGAGGTGCCCTCCCAGATCCGGTCGACGCGCAGCTCGCGGTACATGCGCTCGACGGGGTAGGTGCGGTCGTAGCCCCGGCCGCCGAAGATCTGCAGACAGCGGTCGGCGACCCGGCCGGCCGCCTCGCTGGCGGCGAGCTTGGCGGTGGCGGCCTTGGCGTGCAGGGTCTTGCGGTCGGTGCCGGGCTGGTCCGCCTCCCAGGCGACCTGGTGGGTGTAGGCCCGGTTGACGGCGATGTCCACGGCGCAGTCCGCGAGCATGCCCTGGATCAGCTGGTACGACGCGATCGGCGCCCCGAACTGCTCGCGCTCCACCGCCCAGTCACGAGCCAGCTGCAGGGCGCGCTCAGCTGCGCCGACGGTGCGCGCGGCGATCATCAGGCGTTCGTCGGTGAACCATTCCTTGGTCAGTTCGTAGCCGTTGCCGACCCCGCCGAGGACATCATGGTCGGCCACGAAGACGTCGGCGAAGGTGAACTCGGGGTGCCCGTTGACCGCGGAGTGCATGAAGTGCGGCACCCGGGTCATCTCGACCCCGGGCGCGGCCTTGTCCACGAAGAAGAGGGTGGGCAGCCGCTCGGGTCCGGCGTCGGCCTGCACCAGCAGGAAGTCGGCGATGTCGCCGCAGGTGACGAACCACTTCTCGCCGCTCAGCAGCCAGCCGCCGTCGGTGCGGGTGGCCGTGGAGGTGCCGGCGGAGGGGTCCGAGCCCGCCCCCGGCTCGGTGACGGCGAACGCGTCGAACTTCTCCCCGCGCAGGACGGGCAGCAGGTACGTCTCGCGCTGGCGTTCGTCGCCGTACGCGAGGACGTTGGCGGGCCGCCAGGGGATGTCCCACAGGCAGTTGGTGACCTTGCCAAACTCCTCCTCGACGATGACCTGGTCGAGCAGGCTGAGGCCGGCCCCGCCCCACTCGACGGGCATGTTGATGGCGTAGACGCCGGCGGCCATGGCGGCCCGGGTCAGTTCGGCGACCAGTTCCTTGGGCAGGGGGCCGCCCGCCTGCTCGGACTGGTCCTCGTAACGCATCAGCAGGCGCGCGTAGTCGGCGGCGCGGCGCTTGAGTTCGGCCTGGTCGGGGGTGTAGCGCAGGTCCATGGGGGCCTCTTGGGTTCGGGCCGCACAGGGCGGGGTCGTGGGAGGGGTCAGGCGAGTACGGCGCGGGAGTCGAGAGCGAGGACGCCGTGCGGGCGGACGAGCAGGGGGTTGACCTCGATCTCGGCGATCTCCGGGTGCGCGGCGGCGAAGGCCGTGATCGTCGCGACGGCCGCCGCTGCCGCGACGAGGTCGACGGGGGGCCTGCCGCGCACCCCGCCGAGCAGGGCGGCGGCGCGCAGTCCGCGCAGCAGGCGCAGGGCGTGCTCCGCGGTCACGGGAGCCAGGGCGAAGACGACGTCGCGCAGGGTCTCGGCCAGTACGCCGCCCAGGCCCACCATGGCGACGGGGCCGAATCGGGGGTCGCGGTCGACGCCGACGATCAGCTCGACACCGTCGGACAGGTCCGCCATCGCCTCCACCGAGTAGGACGAGGCACCGAACCGGGCGTGCATCTCGTGGAAGGCGGCGCGGAGTTCGTCGGGTCCGGCCAGGCCGAGCGCGACACCGCCCGCGTCGGACTTGTGCAGCAGATGGAGTGCCTTGAGGACGTAGGGTCCGCCGAACTCCGCGGTCGCGGCGAGGAGTTCGGCCTCGTTGTGGACCTCCCGCGCGGCCGGGAACGACAGGCCGGCCGCCTCCAGGGCCCTGCGGGTGTGCAGATAGCCGCTCTCGCGCAGCGGGGCAGCGGGCGGGGGAAGGGGGGCCGGGCCCGGATGCGGCGCGCCGGGTGTCGTCGCGGCGAGGGCGCGGGCGGCGTCCTCGGTGGCGCCGAAGACCGGGATGCCTGCCGCGGCCAGGGTGCGGCAGGTCGGCGAGTCGGGATACATCGACTGCACCACGAGCGGCTTCGCGCAGGCCCGGTGGCGGTCGGCGATGAGGCGCGCTGCGGCCCGTTCCCCGTCCGCGAGGACCGTGCCCCCTCCCCCGAGTCCGCCGCCGGCGTGCGCGTAGCCGCCGAAGTAGCCGGTCATCAGGACGGCGTCGACCTCCTCGGCAGCCAGCAGCGCGGCGACGGTCTGCGCGTACGAGCCCGGGTCCTGCTCGCCCATCCCGGCGAGGTCCACCGGATTGGCGACGGCCGACTGCTCCCAGAGGACCTTGCGGAGTCGATCCCGTGTCGGCGGGTGGAGTTCGGGGACGGTCAGGCCGGCCGCCTCGACGCTGTCGGCGGCGATGACGCCGTGGCCGCCGCCGTCGGTGAGGATGGCGACCCGGCGGCCCGGCGCTCGCCTCGCGCCGTTCAACGCGGCCAGGACGACGGTGAGTTCACGCGGGGTGGCGACCAGTTCCACACCGGCGTCCCGGCACGCCGCGCTCACCACGTCGGCCGAGGTGGTCAGGGCCCCGGTGTGCGACTGGGCGCTGCGTGCGGAGGCGTCGCCGCGTCCGGCGGTGAGCAGCACCACGGGCTTGCCGGCCTCGGCGGCTGCCTCGGCGAAGGCGCGTCCGTCGGCGAAGTCCTCCGCGTAGACCGCGATGGCGTGGGTGCCCTCGTGCCGCGCGCAGTCGGCGAGCAGGTCGACGAGGGTGACGTCGGCCTGGTTGCCGAGCGAGACGAACCGGGAGAAGCCGAGGCCGTGCGGGTGGAAGCGGAGCTGGAGTTCCAGGGCGAGGTTGCCGCTCTGGCTGAGGAGCGCGATGCCGCCGGGGGTGAAGGTGTCAGAGGCAAGGAAGAGGTCGGTGGTGTTGTCCGCGAGCCCGAGGCAGTTCGGCCCGACCATCACCGCACCGGCGGCACGCACGCGTGCGGCGACGGCGTGCTGGCGTGCCCGTCCGGTGTCGCCGGTCTCCGCGAAGCCGGCGGTGATGGCGACGACGGCCCGGGCGCCGCACTGCAGGGCCTCGTCGACGGCGTCCTCGAACCCGGCGGCGGGCACGGCGACCACCGCCAGGTCGACGGCTTCGCCGATCGCGCTCAGGCTGGGGGCTGCGGTGCGCCCGAGCACGGTGCCGCCACGCCGGTTGACCAGGTGGACGGGGCGGCGGCCGTTCGCGCGCAGGGCCTGGGCGGCGATGGCGTGGCCGTACTTGGCGGGGTCGTCGCTGGCTCCGACTACGGCGACGGAGACGGGGTCGAAGAGAGCCGACAGGTCTCGTCTCACGTCACTTCACCAGCCGCAGTGCGGAGTTGGGGCAGGCGGCCACCGCGGCTGCCGCGGCGTCGGCGCGATCGGCGGGCACTTCGCCGACGAGCACCTGGGCGTAGCCCCAATCGTCCAGGTCGATCAGTTCGGGTGCGGGTTCCTGACAGAGGCCGTAGCCCTGGCAGCGGGTGGAGTCCAGCAGGAGTTTCACGGGGCGGTCCTTTCGGTGCGACGGGTCGCGACGGGTCGGGGGCGGCTCGGCGGGTCGGGTGGCGGGAGCCGGGGCGGCGGTCAGGGCACCGGCACCGCGAACCGGCGGCCGTCATGTGGTGCCGGGTCCGCGCACGTGGGGCAGGTGGCCTCGCGGTGGGCGGCGATCCGGCCGGGGAAGTGGGCGAGGAGGGTGGAGACGACCCGGGCGGCGGCATCGAGCAGGCCGCAGGCGCCGCGCCCGGGCAGCTCCCGCGACCAGCGGCGCAGCCGGTCCGTCGCCGCGTCGTCCGCCTCGCCGCGGGCCATGGCCGCGAGGCTCCCGGCCAGCGCCCCGGTACCGGAGATGCACACCCCGCACTGCCGGGCGCTCTGCGCGGCGAGGTAGCCGGCGGCCTCGGTGGCCACGGCGACGGGGCAGTCCTCGGGGAGCAGGAAGTGGAGTGCGCCGCAGCCGAGCGCGCCGCCGGCCGCCCTCAGGCGGTCGTGGTCGAGGCGGAGGTCGCTCCAGCCGGCGCCGTGCAGTCCGCCGAACAGGCCGCCCAGCAGGACCGCCCCGGCCCTGCCGTGTCCACAGAGGTCGGCGAGGACCTTCAGATGCGTTCCGACGGGCACCTCGGCCAGCGCGGCGGTGGATCCGCCTGATCCGCTGACCGTCACCAGATGGGCACCGGCCACGGCCGCCGCGGCGTCGGGGCATGCACGCATCACGGCGATCCGCGCCAGCGTCTCGACGTTGGCGACCAGGGTGGGCGCGCCGCCGATCCCGGCCTCGAAGGGGCGCGGCGGCTTCGCCGTGGGCAGGGCAGGGCCACCCTCGATGCGCCGTACGACCGCGGTCTCCTCTCCGGCCACGTACGCGGGGTCCGTCCGTACGACGTCGACGCTCAGGCCGGTGGGACGCTCGGTGAGCGCGTGCCGGACGGCCTGCTCGGCGCGGGCGTCGGAGAGGTAGACGAAGCCGCGCTCGGCACCGGTCATGGCCGCGGCCAGCCACAGGCCGTCCAGGATCAGGTGCGGTCGGTGGCGCAGCAGCCACCGGTCCTTGACCGATCCGGGCTCGCCCTCCTCGCCGTTGGCGACGACGACGGCCCGGCCGGGTGCGTCGCGGACGGCGCGCAGCTTCACGGCGGTGGGGAATCCGGCGCCACCACGGCCGCGCAGCCCGACGGCGTGGATCCGGTCGAGCAACCGGTCCCGCATGGTCAGCGGCGCGTATCCGCCCACCGCGAGGTACGCGGGCAGGTCCTCGACACCGCGGTACGGCTCGGCGCCGAAAACCGGTGAGACGAGCAGGCCGGGCTGCCCTTCGGGAAGGAGGGAGTGGACGCCGGTCATGTGGTGCTCCCGGGCTCGATGTGGCTGGTGTGCTCCGAGCGGTTGGGGTGACGCACGTGGTGCAGCCGTGCCAACGCCCGTTCCAGTTCCTGCCGTTGGGTGGCAGTGCGCGCGTAGGCGGTGCCGGGCAGACCGATCAGCATGCGGTGGTGGTCGAGGACGACCTCTGCGGCCACCGCCACCGCCGCCGGCCCGGGGTCGGCGGTCGTGGCTCCGTGCGCCGCCCTGACCACGAGGTCGGTGACCTCGCCTAGGTAGCGCAGCCAGTTGTGCTGTGTGCCGCGCAGCACCAGCCGCTCGACGCGCTGCCGCTCGGCGGTGACCAGGTCCGACGGCGGGTGACCGGCCGCCGGTGCGCGCAGGGCGGCCACCGCGGCGGGCAGTTCCTGTTCGGGCTCGGGCGTGAGACCGAGCCATACCAGGCTTCGGCGGGCGCTCATGCGTGCCTCCTTGGTCGCACCGTGTCCGGGCGGGCCGGAGACGGGGTGGCGCGGCGACGGAGTGGACGGGAGATCTTCCGTGCCCGGTCGGAATGCGGGCGGGAAGCAGGTACAGGGTGTCCGTGCCGGCCGCGGGGCCGGGCACGGCATGGACAGGGGTGTCCTGAGCGGTGCGACGTCCTCGGCCGGAGCCGTGCACCGCCTGGACCGGGGGTGTCCGGACAGGGACCCCGGGTGGCGCGGATCGGAGTCCGCGGGCTGATGGAACTGGCCACGAAAGGCCCTGTGCGGGCCCTGGCCATCTCCCTGTTTCGAGACTAACTAACTAATTAGTCAGGACACAAGTCTTGACTTGCCGCCACTGCGAGCGCACTCTGACTAATCAATTAGTCAGCCGGATCCCAGCAGGTCGGAAGCCCGCTCCTGCGCAGAATTCCCCGGCACAGCCTCACCGCCCATCGCCGCCGCCGCGGCGCGGAGGAGGACCTCATGCACCCCTCGACGACCACCCGGGCAGCCGCCGTCTCCGCTGCTCCGCCACAGTCGCCCCCGGAGCACCCCGGGGAGGCGCTACCGGCCCACTACTACACAGATCCGGCCATCGCCGAGGCCGAGACCGACCACATCTTCGCCAAGTCCTGGCAGCTCGTCTGCCACGAGTCCGACCTCCCCGGGCCCGGCGCGCGCCTGACCGCCACCGCGGCGGGCCGTGACGTGCTGGTGGTCCGCACCGAGGACGGCAGCCTCGCCGCCCATCTCAACGTCTGCCGGCACCGCGGCACCCGCCTGGTCTCGGAGCCCGAGCCGTCCGGCAAGGCGATCCGCTGCCCGTACCACGGCTGGACCTACAAGCTGGACGGACGCCTCGTCGGCGCCCCCGAGGCACGCAGGATCCCCTGCCTGGACAAACCCGGACTGGGTCTGCACCCGGTCAATGTCGAGTCCTTCCTCGGCTTCGTCTTCGTCAACCTCGACATGGAGGCGACCCCGCTCGCCGAGAGCTGTGCCGGACTTGCCGAGGCGGTCGGCCGCTACGCCGGGCCCGACCTCGTCCCCGTCGGCAAGCACCGTATCCACGACGCCGCGAACGGCGAGGAGCAGCACGCCAACTGGAAGGTGATCGTCGACAACTACCTCGAGGGCTACCACGTCCCCGTGGCCCACCCCGCACTCATGCGGTTGCTGGACTACCAGGCGTACGTGGTGGACGAGTTGCGGGAGCACTATGTCCTGTTCGAGGTACCGCTGCGCGACAAGCCCTCCTCGAACTGGACCGAGCGGCTCTACCAGCGACTGGCCGCCCCGATGCCGGGTCTGGCCGAGTCCGACCGGCGTGTGTGGCGGTACGCCGTGATCTATCCGAACACCCTCATCGACTTCTACCCTGACCACGTGCTCGCATGGACCGTTCTGCCCACCGCCCAGGACCGCGCGGCGATCCCCGGCGGCTTCTACACGCGCCACGGGGAGAGCACGCGCACCCGGCTGGCCCGTCGGCTGAACATCCACATCGGCTGGGTGACCAACGACGAGGACGCCGAGCTGGTGGAACGGGTGCAGGCCGGTCTGCGCACGCCCGGTTTCGAGCCGGGCCCGCTCTCGCAGCGCGAGGCAGCCGTCGGCTGGTTCGCCCGCCGGGTCAGGGACGACCTCAAGGGCGACGCACTGTGACCACCACCCGCGCGCCGTACACCGTGCGCCTGCTCACGGGCTTACCCCTCCCCCGCTGACACACACTCGCACCCTCCCAGACCGGTCTTCCCTGCGGAGTCAGGGCCCGTAGTGAGCCGACCAGCCGGTCCAGCCCTGGAGTTGTGCCGTTCCTCGACGAAAGAGGACGTTCCGTGTCACCCGAGGTACTTCCACCGACCCGACGCGCCGTGCTGCGGGCCGGCGCCTGCGGGCTGCTGGGCACCACAGCCGCCGGCTGCGGGTTCATGCCCGCGAAAACGCCGGATGCCCAGCAGCTCGCCCCGGTCAAGGCGCATGTCGACGGCGATCTCGTCTACTTCAACTGGGCCGACTACGTCGACCCGTCCGTGTTCAGGGGCTTCGAGAAGGAGTACGGCGTCAAGGTCATCCAGTCGAACTTCGACTCCATGGAAGGCATGGTCGCCAAACTCAACGCCGGTAACCGCTACGACGTGGTCTTCCCCTCCGCCAAGTGGGCCCAGCGCCTGGTCCGCGGTGGCCGGCTGCGCCGTATCGACCACTCCCAACTCCCCAACGCACATGCCGTCTTCGGCACGTACACCTACTTCGCGGATCCCTGGTACGACCCCGGCTCCGCGCACACCGTCCCGTTCACCACGTACAAGACCGGCATCGGTTGGCGTCGCGACCGGATCGGCGAACTGACCGGCTCCTGGCGCGACTTGTGGAGCGACATGGCGCGCGGCAAGGTCTTCCTCCTGGACGACCGCGACGAGGTCCTCGGCATGGGCGCCCTGGAAATCGGCCTGCCGGTCAGCACCGGGAACACCGGTGACCTCGACCGGATCACCTCCCTGCTGGGCACCCTGCGGCCACGGCTGCGCGGCTTCTCCAGCGACAGCTACAACAACCTCCTCAACGGCAACGCGGTCATGACACAGGCGTGGAGCGGGGACATGGCCGCCATGCTCAACCAGGCCAAGGATCCCTCCGTGTTCGGCTTCGAGGCCCCCAAGGAGGGCACGCCGATCAACTCCGACTGCTACGCCATCCCCTGGAACGCCCCCCACCCCGGCACCGCGATGCTGTTCATCGACTACATGCTGCGGCCGGAGAACGTGAAGAAGAACATCGAGTACATCGGCTACCCGATGCCGGTGGCGGGCACCGAGAAGACGTACGCCGACCTGGTCAAGCCCTTCCCCGAATGCCTCGTCACCGAGGACGACCTCAAGGCCGACCTGTTCTTCCGCAACGGCAGCCGCGCGGCGGAGGACGCCCGCGACACCGCATGGACCCATGTGAAGGCGGGCTGACATGGCACTGTTGCGCCCCTCCTCGCGCACCCGCAGGCGCGGCGCCGACGGCGACCGCATCTGGACCTGGCTCATGCTGCCGGGCACCCTGTGGATGACCGGGTTCCTGATCGCCTCGCTGGCGCTGGTCGCCGTCCTCGCCGTCGGCACCACCGACGACCTCGGCAACCCGCGCTTCGGCTTCGACCTGTCCGGCGTCCGTGCCCTCGCCGATCCCGCCTACACCGAGGTCCTGGCCCGCTCCCTCGGCTACGCCCTGCTGACCTGCGCGATCTGCCTGCTGATCGCCTACCCGGTGGCGTACACCATCGCCCTGCACGGCGGACGGTACAAACACGCGCTGATCGCCGCGATCGTGGTCCCGTTCTTCGCCAACTACCTGGTCCGCATGTACGGCTGGTCGGTCGTCCTGTCCGACGACGGACCGGTGCTGCGTGCGCTGCGGGCCGTCGGGCTGGCAGACGCGAACACAAAGATCCTCAACACCGGCGTCGGGGTGGTCGCGGGTCTCGTCTACGGCTTCGTCGTCTTCATGATCATCCCGCTGTACGCGGCCCTGGAGCGCCTCGACGTCTCGCTCATCGAAGCCGGCCGCGACCTGTACGGCGGCCCCGTCCGCACCTTCTTCTTCGTCACCCTGCCCGCCACCCGGCAGGGCGCGGCGGCCGGGCTCGTCCTGGTCTTCCTGCCCTCGATGGGCGACTTCGTCAGCGCACAGCTCATGGGAGGGCCGGACCAGATCATGATCGGCAACCTGATCCAGGACAAGTTCTTCCAGGGCCAGAACTGGCCGCTGGGCTCCGCGCTCACCATGCTGCTGATGCTCGTCCTGCTGGTCGGGATGTTGGGCTACCTGCGGCGCACCCGTAAGGACGAGGCGGAGGCCCGCCGATGACCCTGCTCAAGCTGCCCTCCGCCACGGCCGCCTCACGTCCGGCGCTGCGTCCCCGCGCCCGAGGCCGGCGGGGCCGTGCCGGCCGCAAACCCCGCGTGCTCGTCGCCGTCACCGCACTCTTCTTCGCCCTGCTCTACCTGCCCATCGCGGTCGTCACCCTGTTCTCGTTCAACTCCAAGAAGTCCCCGACCGTCTTCGGCGGGTTCAGCCTGCGCTGGTACCGCGCCTTCGTCCACGACGACGTACTGATCTCCTCCCTGGGGACCAGTCTGCGCATCTCCCTGGTGGCGATGGCCGGTTCGGTCGTGCTCGGGGTGGCGCTCGCTCTCGGCCTGGTGCGCTGCCGCACCCGGCTGGGCCCGCTGGCCGGACTGATCATGCTGGTGCCGCTGATCACGCCGGAGATCGTCACCGGCGTCGCGTCGATGCTGCTGTTCAAGGGGCTGGGCGTGGACCTGTCCACGGGCACGGTGATGCTCGCCGAGATCACCTTCTCGATCTCCTACGTCACCGTCATCCTGCGCTCCCGGGTCGCCGCGCTGAATCCGGAGGTGGAGGAGGCCGCGATGGACCTCGGCGCCACCCGCTGGCAGGCGGTCCGGCTGGTGACCCTGCCGGCTCTGCTGCCTGCCGTGCTGGCCAGTGCCGTACTGATCTTCGCGCTGGTCTTCGACGACTTCGTCCTCGCCTACTTCACCACCGGCGTCGACCCCCAGCCACTGTCCGTGCGGATCTACTCCGCGATCCGCTTCGGGGTGCAGCCCACCATCAACGCCGTCGGCACGCTGATGCTCGTGGGATCCGTGTGCCTGATCGCGCTGGCCCTGTTCATCCCGCGCCTCTTCGGCCGCCGCGGCGGCCTCGACATCCTCTCCGGAGAGTGACCCATGGACGCGACCCCGGCCGTCCGCCTCGACGGCGTCTCCAAGCAGTTCGCGGACTCCTACGCCGTCCGCCGTCTCGACCTCGACATCGAGGCCGGCCACTTCTTCTCGCTGCTGGGCCCCTCCGGCTGCGGCAAGACCACCACCCTGCGCATGATCGGCGGCTTCAGCGACCCGACGGAGGGCGCGGTGCTGCTCGCCGGTGAGGACGTGACCGCGCTGCCGCCGAACCGGCGCAACGTCAACACGGTCTTCCAGAGCTATGCGTTGTTCGACCACCTGAGCATCGCCGACAACGTCGCCTTCGGCCTCAGGCGCAAGGGTGTCGCCAAGGCCGACATTCGGCAGCGAGTCGGCGAGATGCTGGACCTGGTCCAGCTCACCGGCCTCGCCGGCCGCAGGCCGAGTACTCTCTCCGGCGGCCAGCGTCAGCGCGTCGCGCTCGCCCGCGCGCTGGTCAACCGTCCGGCCGTCCTGCTCCTGGACGAGCCGCTGGCCGCCCTCGACCTCAAGCTGCGCCGGCAGATGCAGGTGGAGCTGAAGCAGATCCAGCGCGAGGTCGGCATCACCTTCGTCTTCGTCACCCATGACCAGGACGAGGCGCTGACGATGTCGGACCGGATCGCCGTGCTGAGCGAGGGCCGCATCGAGCAGTGCGGCACCCCCGAGGACGTCTACGAGCACCCCGCCAGCCGGTTCGTGGCCTCCTTCATGGGCACGTCCAACCTGATGACCGGGACCTACCGGGGCGGCGAGGTGTCCCTGGACGGCGGTCCCGCCCTGCCGGTCGGCGCCCGCACCGGCATCACGGACGGCGCCCCGGTCAGCGTCTCGGTACGCCCCGAGAAGATCTGGCTCTCCGATTTCGAGCCGGACATGTCGGTGCTGTCGGGAGTGATCCGCGAGACGGTCTACAGCGGCCCGACCACGACCTACCTCATCGAACTCGCCCCGGGCGTCACGCTGTCGGTGCTGGAGCAGAACACGGCCCGCGCGCGCATGGAGGACCGCTGGAGCGGCGGCGAGACGGTGGAGTTCGGCTGGCGGCCGGAACACTGCCTGGTCCTGGCCTGAGTCACTTCGCAGGGAGCGAAACCGATGCATCACGACGTGATCGTGCTCGGGGCCGGGCTCGCCGGCCTCGCCGCCGCGCGTGACCTCGCCGCCGTCGGCACCGACGTGCTCGTCCTGGAGGCCCGGGACCGTGTCGGCGGCCGGGTCGAGCAGACCCGCACGCCCGACGGCCGTACCGTCCAGCTGGGCGGCGAAGTGGTCGGCTCGGCGCACACCGCCTACCTTCAACTCGCCAAGGAACTTGGCCTGGAGCTGGTTCCCAGCTACGTCGCCGAACCCGGCCGTCTCACCCGTTCCACCCCCGAAGGGCTGTCCGCCGGAGACCCACCGCACTGGTTCGGCCCCGGCGACATGACCCAACACCGGCGGCTCGGCGAGGAGTTCAGCGATCTGGCCGCCACGGTCGACCCGAACGACCCCTGGTCGCACCCGGAGGCGACTGCCCTGGACCGGCTGTCCGTGGCCGACTGGCTGCGCTCCTGCCATGCCTCACCCGCCGTGGTACGGCTGTGGGACATCGGTCAACTGGCCCTGGCCGGGGGATCGTACGAACGCATCTCGCTCCTGGCGGCGCTGCGCAAGAGCGCCGCGGTCCCCGGCACGGGCGACTACGACTACGACGACTGGGAGGGGCTGCGACCGGCGGCCGGATCGGCCACCCTCGCGGAGGTCATGGGCCGCGAGCTGGGCCCGCGCATCCGCCTCGGCGCGCCCGTCGCCGCACTGGACGTACGGCCCGGCCACTGCACCGTGCGCCTGGTCACCGGCGAGGTCCTCACTTCGGCCGCAGTGGTGTGCGCCCTGCCGGTGGGGCCGCTGCGGTCGGTCGCCGTCACCGGCGTGAGCGACGCCCGCCTCGGCTCGCTGCACCGCCAACGCCAGGCGACGGCCGCGAAGTTCACCGCCGTGTACGACCGCCCCTTCTGGCGCGCCGACGGCCTCAGCGGCCTGTCCGAGACCGAAGGCGTGCTGGGCAGTACCTGGCCGCAGAACGAGGGCGTGCTGTCGGCGCTGGTACCGCCCGAGCGCTACGGCGTCCTGCTGGGCACGCCGCCTCACCGGCGCACCCTCGAGCTGCTCGCCGAAGTCGCCACCATGTTCGGCGACGAGGCGCTGCGGCCGTCCTCCTGTCACCTGCGGCTGTGGGGCAGCGACCCGTGGACCCAGGGCTATGTCACCCAGTGGCCGCCGGGCGAGGTGATGGCGGTCGGCCCGCTGCACGGTACCCACGAACCACCGTTCTACGTCTGCGGCTCGGACCAGTGGGTCGCGGGGTACATGGAAGGCGCGGTCCGCACCGGCCGGGCGGCTGCCGAGGAGGCGTTGCACCGTGGCTGAGAACACCGGCCTCACGACCGTCCTCAACCACATCGGCGGCAAGGAGGTGCCGGCCGCCTCGGGCATTACCCTGCCGTTGGTCGATCCCGCCACCGCGCTCCCGCACGGCACGGCTCCGGTCTGCGGACCGGAGGATGTGGACGCGGCCTGCCGGGCGGCGCGGGAGGCCTTCCCCGGCTGGTCGGCCTCCACTGCGGCGGCACGGCAGACCGCGCTGCTGCGCCTCGCCGACGCCCTGGAACGGGAGGCGGCTGCCGTGGCGGACGCCGAGGTGGGCGACACGGGTAAGCCGCGGGCTCTCTTCCTGGCGGACGAACTGCCCGCGATCGTGGACGTGTTGCGCTATTTCGCCGGAGCCGCGCGCAACCTGCCGGGCGTCGCGGCCGCCGAGTACACCCCGGGCCGCACCTCGATTCTGCGGCGCGAACCGGTCGGCGTCTGCGCCCAGATCACGCCGTGGAACTACCCGCTGATGATGGCCGTCTGGAAGATCGCCCCCGCGCTGGCCGCCGGCAACACGGTCGTGCTGAAACCATCCGAAACCACCCCCTCGTCCGCGGCGCTGCTCGCCCGGCTGGCCGCCGAGCAGCTACCGCCCGGCGTGCTCAACGTGGTGTGCGGAGACCGTGACACCGGACGTCTGCTCGTCGCCCACCCCGACGTCCGGCTGGTCGCCGTCACCGGCAGTGTCCGCGCCGGACAGGAGATCGCGGCCGCCGCGGCGGCGGACCTCAAGCGGCTGCACCTCGAACTCGGCGGCAACGCGCCGGTCCTGGTCCACGAGGACGCCGATCTGGACGACGCGGTCGAGCAGTTGTCGTACCTGTCCTTCTACAACGCGGGCCAGGACTGTACGGCGGCGACCAGGATCCTGGTCGACCGGCGGATCCACGACGCCTTCCTGGACGCCTTCGCGCGCCGGGCCGCAGAGCGCGTACCGGGTACCTCCGAGGACGATCACGCCGACTTCGGGCCACTCGCCCATGCCGGCCAACTCGCGGCCGCGTGTGGGGTGTTGGAACGGCTCCCGGCGCACGCCGAGGTGGTCGCCGGGGGCGGGGTGCCGGACCGGCCCGGCTACTTCCACCGGGCCACGGTGGTCGCCGGAGCGCGGCAGGAGGACGAGATCGTACGGAGTGAGGTGTTCGGCCCGGTCGTCACCGTGCAGCCCTTCGCCGACGAGTCCGAGGCCTTGCGGATGGCGAACGCCGTCCCGCAGGGGCTGGCCGCAAGTGTCTGGACCCGCGACCACGACCGCGCCATGCGCGCGAGCCGGGCGCTGCACACCGGCATCGTCTGGGTCAACACGCATGGCACGACCGTCTCGGAGATGCCGCACGGCGGCGTGCGGCACTCCGGGTACGGCAGTGATCTCTCCCTCACGGGTCTGCTGGACTACACGCAGGTCAAGCACGTCATGCTGTGACGCCTGCCGGACCGCCCTCGAGGATCTCCTTGAGGGCGGCGAGTTCGGTGTCGACCAGGTCGGTCTGCTGCCTGAACTCCGAGTCGGTGAGCGACGGCGGCTGATGGAAGGTGATCATGAACTCGGTGCCGTCGCCGTTGGGAACCACGCGGGCCGGGACCCGCCAGGAGGCGGTGTCGTCGACGTAGTCGTGATCGAGGATGCCGAACTCGGCGTTGGCCCGCAGCCGGAGCCCGGCCGGGCCCAGCGGAGTGGACATCCGCCACCAGTCGGGGTCGTCGGTGGGTTCGATGGACCGGACGTTGACCACGGCCCACCTGGGCCAGTTGGCAGGGTCGGCGAGGAAGGCGAACACCTGCTCGCGCGGGCGGTCGATGCCGATGGTCTTGGTGACGGAGTTCTTGATGCTCATGATGCGCTTCTCTCAGGGGTTGCCGGGCGGCGCCGCGGGATGGGTCTCGCCCACCAGCCGCCGGATCCATTGCTCCAACTGCCGGCGCTGACCGGCGTCGAGGGAGCCGAAGTAGTGGTTGTCGTTGCGGTCGGCCAGCTCGGCCAGCTCCGGCACCAGCGCCTGCCCCTGGCCGGTCAGGACGAGCCGGACCGTGCGCCGGGAGGCGGGGTCGGGCTCGCGGCGGATGAGGCTCTTGGCCGCCAGGCGGTCGACCAGGCGGGAGACGGCTCCCGGGTCGATGTCCATGTGCGCGGCCACGGCCTTGGTGGTGTCGTGGCCGTGGAAGACGCTGATCATCACCCCCCACTGGGAGACGGTGACGTCATGCCGGGCGAGTTCGGCCTCGAACCGGCTGTGGACCTCGTCCGACAGGCGACGGAGCCAGTAGCCGAGGTGGTCGTGGAGTCCGCTCGTCGTGCTCACACATCCATCATTATTGTCGCGACAACTCTTGTCAAGACATCAATGTGGCAGAGTGGGGCCGCGGAGGAGAAGGGCGCCGGCGACCCCGCCGAGGAACATGCCGAGGACCAGGGTGACGCCGCTACACCTGCTGTCGGACCGCCGCGGCAGGTGGTCGCTCCCGCAGGGCGCCGTACCCGATGAAGTACGCGGGGATCCGGCGGACCGACCGGGAACCGGAGAGCAGGCGCGCCAGGCCCCGGGCCCGTGCCACGCTGCCGAGGGGCGGCCTGCCTTGCAGGACGGGGGCGATGAACCGGGCGTGTGCCATGCGCTGCAGGGCCTGTGTGGTGACCGTGGTGGGACGGCGGCGGCGCTGCACGCGGCGTACGTCCCGCAGGCTCACGACTCCCTGGCGCAGCGGCTCGGTGAGATACCGGGCGGTGGCCACGGCGTCCTGCACCGCGAGGTTGATCCCGATGCCGAAGACCGGGGACATGGCGTGCGCGGCGTCGCCGATGCAGAGCAGGCCGGGGCGGTACCAGCGGCGCAGCCGGTCCAGGCGTACGTCGAGGAGCTTGACCTCGTCCCAGGAGTGCAGGTCCTGCACGCGGTCGGCCATCCAGGGGGCGGCCGTGGTGAACTGGGCCCGGAAACGGTCGAGGCCGGCGTCGCGGCGGCGGGTGTCCGTGCCTTTGGGGATGAGTCCGGCGCACTGCCAGTAGTCGCCGCGGTCGATCATCGCGGACAGGAAGCGGTCACCGGCGACACCGACGAGCCCTTGCGGATCGCCTTCGCGGCGGGGCAGTCGGAACCACCACGCGTCCATCGGGCAGGCGAAGTGGCGCAGTCCCAGTTCCGGCCGGGAGCGGGCCAGCGATCCGCGGCCGTCACAGGCGACGGTGAGGAGGGCACGCAGCTCGCCGGTGCGGCCGTCGGAGGTGCGATGGCGCACCCCCTTCACGCGTCCTGACTCGACCAGGAAGGAGGTCGCCTCCGTGTTCATCCGCAGGTGGAAGGACGGCTCGCGGCCGGCCTCGTCCGCGAGCAGGTCCAGCAGGTCCCACTGGGGCACCATCGCCACGTAGTTGTAGGGACCGGGCAGCACCGAGAGGTCGCCCACCGTGAGCATCGAACGGCCGGGTCCGACCGGCAGTTGGACGGTGCGGACCCGGCGCTGCGGCAACCGGGCGAAGCGCTCGGCCAGGCCGAGTTCGTCGAGCAGTGCCAGGGTGGAGGGATGGACGGTGTCGCCGCGGAAGTCACGCAGGAAGTCGCCGTGCTTCTCCAGCACCGTCACGTCGATGCCGGAGCGGGCCAGCAGCAGGGCGAGCACCATGCCCGCGGGGCCGCCACCCACGACACAGCACGTGGTCTGTTCCATCGCGGTCCTGCCCTTCGCAGGAGCAGTAATTCACCGATCGATGAATATTCTACTCCTTCAGGCGGCCGCCGACCTCCCCGGCACTGAGCCGTCGTGGTGAATCGGCGTGTTCGAACCGGTCAGGGGCACCCCAGTCCCGCCCCGCCGCAGGGCGACGATCTCCGCCGCGATCGACAGTGCGGTCTCCTCCGGCGTCCGGGCCCCGAGGTCGAGGCCGATCGGCGAACGCAGTCTGGCCAGCTCCCGCTCGGTCACCCCTTCCGACTCCAGCCGCCGCGCCCGGTCCTCGTGGGTGCGCCGTGAGCCCATCGCACCGATGTACGCCGCCGGCATCCGCAGGGCCGCCTTCAGCAGGGGTACGTCGAACTTCGCGTCGTGGGTGAGCACGCACAGCACCGTTCGGGAGTCGGTCACGGTGCCCCGCAGATAGCGGTGCGGCCAGTCGACGACCACCTCGTCGGCGTCGGGGAAGCGGTCCCGCGTGGCGAAGACGGAACGGGCGTCGCAGACGGTGACGTGATACCCGAGGAACTTGCCGGCCCGCGTCAGCGCCACCGCGAAGTCGACGGCACCGAAGACGATCATGCGCGGGGGCGGCACGTTCGACTCGACCAGCAGGGTGAGACCGCCGGGGCAGTGCGAGCCGTCGGCCGACAGCTCAACGGTGCCGGTGCGGCCCGCCTCCAGCAGGGCCCGGGCCTCGGCGGCCGACGCCCCGTCCAGGTCCGGATGACCGCCCAGACTGCCCTCGTAACTGCCGTCGGGCCGCACCAGCATGGCACGGCCGAGGAGTTCGGCCGGACCCCGGGCGACCCGGGCCAGGGCCGCCGGTTCGTCGCCGGCCGCGGCCGACAGGGCCGAGGCCAGGACGGCCCGGGTCGGTCCGACCACGGGCACGATCAGCATGTCGATCGTCCCGCCGCAGGTCAGCCCCACGGCGAAGGCGTCCTCGTCGCTGTAGCCGAATCGTTCGCGCGTGCTCTGCCCGGTCCGCAGCGCCTCGAGGCACAGGTCGTAGACCGCTCCCTCCACACAGCCACCGGAGACCGAACCGATCACGGTCCCCTCACTGTCCACGGCGAGGGCGGCGCCGGGACCGCGCGGCGCACTGCCGCCGACCACCACCACGGTGGCGACCGCGAAGTCCCGGCCCTCCTCGATCCAGCGGTCCAACTCCGCGGCCAGATCAAGCATCCGGCGCCTCCGCGGCGGCTGCCAGGATCCGGTCCGGCCGGATGGGCAGGCTGCGGTGGCGTACGCCGGTCGCGTGCCAGACCGCGTTGGCGACGGCCGCCGCGGCGCCGACGATGCCGATCTCGCCGATGCCCTTGATGCCGACCGGGTCGTCCGTCTCGTCGATCCCCTCGATCCAGTCCGCCTCGATGTGCGGGACGTCGGCGTGCGTGGCGACGTGGTAGCCCGCGAGGTCTGGACCGTACAGGCCGCCGGTGGCCCGGTCGCGTACCGCCTCCTCGTGCAGGGCCATGGAGACGCCCCAGACCATGCCGCCGACGAGCTGGCTGCGCGCGGTCAGCGGGTTGACGATCCGGCCGGCCGAGAAGATGCCGAGCATGCGGCGCACACGCACCTCGCCGGTGGAGGTGTCCACGGCGACCTCGGCGAACTGCGCGCCGTAGGAGTGTGCTTCCGTCGGCGCGAGGGAGCCGACGGCTTCGGCGGTGTTCGAGCGCACCGTGATCCCTTCCGGCGGAAGGGCCGCGGACAGGGCGAGTCGCTCACGCAGCTCGCGGGCCGCGGCCATGATCGCCCAGGCCCAGGAGCGGGTGCCCATCGAGCCTCCCGCGATGGAGGCCGGCCCGAAGTCGCTGTCGCCGATGTGCACGCGGACGCGGTCCGCGGGCACCTGCAGGGCGTCGGCGGCGATCAGGGTGAGTGCGGTCCGCGCGCCGGTTCCGACGTCCGAGGCGGCGATGCGCACGGTGAAGGAACCGTCGGCCTCGGCCGTCAGGGTGGCCGAGGACGGCAGCGCACGGGAGGGGAAGGAGGCCGCGGCCGTTCCGGTGCCGAGCAGCCAGCGTCCCTCCCGGCGGCGTCCGGGCCGTGGATCGCGGTCCGCCCAGCCGAACCTGCGGGCCCCCACACGGAAACAGTCGAGCAGGTCGCGGTCGGTGAACGGCTCCCCGGAGACGGGCCCTTGCTCGGGCTCGTTGCGTACGCGCAGCTCGATCGGGTCGAGGCCGCACTTCTCGGCGAGTTCGTCGATCGCCGACTCCAGGGCGAACGAACCCGGCGCCTCGCCCGGGGCCCGCATGAAGGTCGGGGTCGGCACGTCGAGCCGTACGACCTCGTTGGCCGTGTGGTGGGCGGCGGCGTCGTACATCACGCGTGCCGCGCTGGTGCTCGGTTCGACGAACTCGAACACCCTCGAGGTCAGGCTCAGGGAGCGGTGCTCCAGGGCGCGCAACCGCCCGTCGGCGTCGGCGCCGAGCCTGACCCGCTGTGCGGTGGGGCTGCGGTAGCCGGCGAGGGAGAACATCTGACGGCGTGTCATGACGACGCGAACCGGGCGCTGGAGGACGGTCGCCGCCATCGCGGCCGCCACCTGGTGCGCGCGCACGCCCTTGCTGCCGAAGCCACCGCCGACATGGTCGGACCGCACGCGTACCGCGGCCGGGTCGAGGCTGAACAGGTGCGCGAGTTCACCCGCGATCCATGTGGCACCCTGGTTGGAGTCCACGAGGTCGAGCCTGCCGTCCTCCCAGCGGGCCGTCGCCGCGTGCGGCTCCATCATGCTGTGGTGCTCTTCCGGCGTGCTGTACTCGGTGTCCACGACGGCGGCGGACGCGGCGAGTTCGGCCTCCAGGTCGCCCTTGCGCACCACTCCCGGCATGATGCCGTCCGCGGCGTAGGCGTCCGGGCGGTCGGCGGCGAACGCGATGTCGTGGGGCTCCTGGTCGTAGTGGACCACGAGCGCCTCGGCCGCCTCCCGCGCCTGCTCGGGCGTCTCGGCGACGACCAGCGCCACCGGCCAGCCCAGATACGGCACCCGGTCGTGCTGGAAGAGGGCGAGCGTCGGGTCCGGCGGTACGCCGAGGGCGCCGATGTAGTCGGTCTCGACGTGCGGGGCGTTGTGGTGGTGCAGGACGGAGAGCACGCCCGGCATGGCGAGGACGGACTCGGTCTGCAGCGACCGGATGCGCCCCTGTGCCACGGTGGACAACACCAGCCAGCCGTGGGCGAGTTCGGCGAAGGGGATGTCCGCCGCGTAGCGGGCGGCGCCGGTGACCTTGTCGCGGCCCTCCACACGGGTGTGCGCGGTACCGACCGCGCCTGCCGCCTTGGCGGTCGTCACGGTGGTCATCGTGCGGTCTCCTCGGCGAGTTCGGACAGGACGGCCACCACGAGGTTGCGCATCAGCTCCACCTTGTATCCGTTGTGCGCAAGCGGCCGTGCCGCCGCCAGTTCGGCATCGGCCGCGGCGGCGTAGGTCTCCCTGCCGGCCGGTGCGCCGACCAGGACCCGCTCGGCCGCGGCGGCCCGCCAGGGACGGGAGGCGACGGCGCCGAAGGCCAGGCGCGCGTCCCGTACGACGCCGTCACGGACGTCGAGTGCGGCGGCGAGGGAGCCGATGGCGAACGCGTAGGAGGCACGCTCGCGCACCTTGCGGTAGCGGGAGTTGACGGCGACCGGAGCGGGCGGCAGCGTGACCCCGGTGATCAGCGCGCCCGCGGGCAGCGAGGTCTCGCGATGCGGGGTGTCCCCGACCGGCAGATAGAACTCGGCGAGCGGCAACTGCCCCGGTCCGTCGGCGGTCTGGAAATGGACGACGGCGTCGAAGGCGGTCAGGGCCACGGCCATGTCCGAGGCGTGCACGGCCACGCAGTGGCTGGACGCACCGAGGATCGCGTGGTTGTGGTGCTCCCCCTCGATCGCGGGGCAACCGCTGCCGGGCACCCGTTTGTTGCACGGCTTGCTGACGTCGGTGAAGTAGCCGCAGCGGGTGCGCTGGAGCAGGTTCCCGCCGACCGTGGCCATGTTGCGCAGCTGCCCGGAGGCGCCGGCCAGGACCGCCTGGGCGAGCGCCGGGTAGCGGCGCCGGATCTCGGGGTGGGCGGCCAGGTCACCGTTGGTGACGGTGGCACCGATGCGCACTGCGCCCTCGGGCGTCGACTCGATGTCGTCGAGCGGGAGTTCGCGGATGTCGACGAGCCGGGCGGGGCGCTCTACGCCGGTCTTCATCAGATCGACGAGGTTGGTTCCGCCGCCGAGGAAGCGGGTGTCCGGATCAGCGCCGAGCAGTGCGACGGCGCCGGAGACGTCCGAGGCCCGCTGATAGTCGAACTCCCTCATGCCACAACCTCCTTGGCGTCCTCGAACGCGTTCAGCCGCCGTTCGTCGGCCTGTTCTTCCGCCGCACGGGCCACCGCCTCCACGATCGAGACGTACGCACCGCAGCGGCACAGATTGCCGCTCATCCGCTCCCGGATCTCCTCGGCGGTCAGGGACGGCGGCCCCGCTTCGGGCCGGACGTCCTCGGTGACGGCGCTCGGCCAGCCGGCCGCGTGCTCCTCGATCACCCCGATGGCCGAACAGATCTGTCCCGGCGTGCAGTAGCCGCACTGGTATCCGTCCAGATCCAGGAAGGCCTGCTGCACCGGGTGCAGCCGCTCGCCGTCGGCCACACCTTCGATGGTGGTGATGTCGCGGCCCTCGGCCGCCACGGCCAGCTGCAGACAGGCGACAGCCCTGCGCCCGTCCAGCAGGACGGTGCAGGCACCGCACTGCCCCTGGTCGCAGCCCTTCTTCGTGCCGGTGAGATCAAGCCGCTCGCGCAGGGCGTCGAGCAGGGTGGTGCGGTGGTCGACGGGCAGTGTGTACTTCTCCCCGTTGATCTTCAAGGTGATGACACTGGACGTCGATAGGACCATGGGAAGCTTCTTTCGCATGTACAGGACAGACGGAAAGGTCCGGTGACCAGGTGCCGAGCGGCGCGGGTGGTGCGCCGTGCGGGCCTGGGCCGCGGGGCGTAACCAAGGTACGAAGGTGCGGGACAGCTGGGGTCGAACGGTGGCAGCCGGAGTCTGCCGCGGGGTTGCGTCCGCCGCTATGGTGGACTCAACCGGACAGATGTCCGCTACTTGGAAACGTAACGGACAAGTGTCCGCTTAGCAAGGTCGGGGCTCGCCCGCGAGCCCCGGAGGAGGACGAGTGCCTCAGCAGAACATCTCACCCGGACGCTCGGACGCGCGGCGCAACCGGGAGCGCATCCTGGAAGTGGCGCTGGTCGAACTGTCGCAGTGCGCGGACACCCCGCTGAGCGCGATCGCCAGGAAAGCGGGGGTCGGGCAGGGCACCTTCTACCGCAACTTCCCCAACCGCGAATCACTCGTCCTCGAGATCTACCGCCACGAGATGCAGCAGGTGGCCGACCATGCGGCCCAGCTGCTCGAGACGCGGGCACCCGATGAGGCCCTGCGCGCCTGGATGGACCGGGTCGCCGAGTTCGCCATGACCAAGGCCGGACTGGCCGACGCGATCCGACAGGTCACGAGCGCGCCGGGAGGTCCACCGAAGCCGCCGCACACTCGGGTGACATCCGCGGCGGAACTTCTGCTCCGCGCCAACGAGCAGGCCGGCACCATCCGCCCCGGAGTCACCGCGGACGACTTCTTCCTCGCCATCGCGGGCCTGTGGCAACTCCCCTCGCACGACGACTGGCGCCCCCGCGCCGCCCGGCTCCTCGACCTGGTCATGGACGGCCTGCGCGCGGGCGCACCCGCCGTGTGAGCGTACTGCTGCGGCGCGTTCAGGACGCGACGCGAGCCGTCCGGTCCGGATTGCGGCACGCGAACCCGGCGGTCCGCGAGGGCTGCCGCCGCCTCCTGGACCGCCCGGTCGACACCGATTCCATGGACGAACCGATCACGACGAGCGACGCCCCGGACGCCCGGGTCAGGGTTGCGGCCTTCCCGGCTCTCGCCTGCGACCGGTGCACGGCGGGCGCCTGCGCACCGGAGCCGGACCGGGTTCTCGAACCCGCGTTGCGCCATCCGGCCGCCGCCCCGGATCCGCACGTGCGCGGCATGGCCGTCGAACTCGTCGGCGCGTTCGCCCGGACCGACGCCCGAGCCGTCACTGCCCTGGAGGCGGCGCACACCCAGGACTTGGGCCCGGTCGGGTCGGCCGCGCCCCGGTCGGCGTCGCGGCGCTCGCACGCAGGCGGTTCAGTGGGTCAGGGCACCGCCGTCGACGGGCAGCAGCACGCCGTGAATGCAGGACGCCCGGTCGCCGGCGAGGAAGGCCACGGCGCCGGCCTGGCGTGTCGATCCCCGGCCCGACGGACGGCCCGCGCCCGACGCCCTGTGGTCGAGGCCGTCGAGGACAAGTACGAGATCGTCGCCGCAGGGCAGGGCGTGGCCATAGCCGTCGTCCACGCCCATCTGCTGCGCCCCCGACCTGACCGCCGTCCCGCTGGAGGACATCGAGCCGAGCCATGTGGTGCCGGCGACCCGCACCGGCGACAGGAATCGCCTGCTCGCGACCTTCTGCAAGGCAGTCGAGGGGCATCTCGGGGGCGGCCTCGGCCACGACCCCGCGCCTTTGGCCGACGTCTGACGGGGTACGGCTGCGGCGGTCGGCCGGTCAGTTCGGGTTGTCCCCGTCGGTGAGGGTCTCCCATGCCACGAAGAGGTTGTTGGTGCCGGCCGGGCGGTTTCGTTCGGTCAGGGTCTGGGTGTGGGTCATGGCGATGCCCAGACGGTTGTGCAGGGCGTTGTAGCCGACCTCGGTGACGGGACCGAGACCGAGCTTGAGGGATCCGCCGCACAGCCAGCTCGGGACCGCTGCGCCCAGCTCGTACGTGGACTGGAAGCCGAGCGCCTGCCGCAGCCGCTCGCCGACGTCGGTGCCGTAGAGGTCCTGCCCCTGGATCCGGCTCGTCTCGGCGACGTGCGAGATGGCGGAGATGCCGTATCCGGTGTGGGTGAAGTCGCGGCAGGTCTCCTGGGTGAGTCCGGTCACGAAGGTGGACTGGCCCTGCCAGTACGAGACGATCTTGTCCCGGGTGTTCAGGTTCTGGCTCGGGACGGTCTTCGGCAGGTCACCGTCCGAGGAGAGGTACACATAGGCGGCGGTACGGGTACGGAAGCGCGCCATGGCCGAGTCGTAGGAGGCCTTGTCCTCGAGGAAGACGGAGATGCCGACGGCCGCCTCCATCATCGTCAGCTCCCAGTTCCCGTTGGAATTGGAGCCGTTGATGACCTTGGGCAGGTAGACGGTGCGCAGCATGGTGGCGAAGCGGCCGGCATTGACCCACGTGCCGGTGTAGGTGTACTTGATCAGCTCGGCGGCCCTGGCCCAGGAGGCTCCCGCCCAGGCGGTCTGCAGGGGCGCGTTGCTGTTGGTGTGGTCGGTGATCGTGGCGGACCAGGCGTCCATCAGGTCGATCGCCTTTACCGCGTACCGGTCGTCACGGGTCATGTACCAGGCGAGCGCGTCGGTGTACGCCGCGATCGCGTCCTCACGCTCGTCCGTGCAGCCGTAGTTGGGGTTGGAGTACGGGCCGCACTCGACCACGGCGCGCGGCTTGGGGGTACGGCTCAGGCTCGCGTACTGGCTCGCCATCATCTGGTCGTACGCGTCTTTCCAGGGCTGGGCACCGGCGAGTACCTTGCCGCGCGCGAAGTCGAGTTGAGCGCGCGAGACGGTGACGCCCGGGTGGGCGAAGGCGGTCGGAGCGGCCTCTGCCCGCTGGGTGCCGGGCCAGGAGAGAAGTCCGGTGGTCAGCAGGGCGGCCGCGGCGGTGAGCGCGAGAGCGGACCGACGGGACTTACGGCGACGTGGAGCGGGTGTGACCTGCATAAGACACGTCCTCATATGTGAACCGTATGCGACTCCTTGAACGTGGTGCTGAGCGACGACCATAAGTACGGACCAAAGGCCCGTCAAGTGGCAGGAAACCAGCGGGGGTTCGCGGATGCCTGCACGTGCGCCGTCGCCTGACGGCCCGACCGCCCGGGCGTGCCGGCGCTCGTGGCGCGCGGCGGTGCCCCAGCCGTCCCACTCTGGTAGCGCCCCGTACCGGGCAGGCCCAGGAACTGCGGGACGCGTTCGACGAACTCGTCCCGCAACTGCGCCTGCGTCTCGGCACGTCGCAGTGGGCGGGAATCAGGGAACGGACGGTGGCTCACAGCGCACCCGGGCGGTGAGCACCGCTCAGGTCAGCGCGTGGTGGAGGATTCGGGGTCGCCCGCCTGCCCGGACTCGGCAGCCAGGGCCTTGGCGCGCACCTCGGCAGCGAAGACGCCGTCGAAGGTGGCGGGCGGTCCCCGCCCGGCTTCCTCAGCGCTGCCATGCGCGGTCGGGGCTTCGCGCACTGCCCGACGCCGTCGGGGTGCGGATGGCACAGCCGCGCCGCCCCGTGGCCGCCGTCGTCGGCGACGGCTCGGCCCTCTGCCGGATCCCGGCCCTGTGGACCGCCACCCAGTACGACGCCGGTGCCGTCTGCGTCGTCCTCGCCAACGGCCGTTGCGCCGTCATGGACAAACCCGCCGAACGGCCCGGCGGCACACCTTCCTGGCTGCCGTTCGAGGAGATCAGGGTGGCCGGACCGGCCGAGCCCCCTACGCCGCCCCACCCGTCGGATCACCGAGTACGTTGGCCTGTGCACGACGCTGGACACCCTCTGCCCGGACCTGGAGGCTCGCAGTGAACCGCTGGTCCTCGAAGTCCGCGTCACGGCCCGGGGCGCGTTCCGCCCCTGACCGACTCTCCGCCTGACCGTGCTCAACCCCCGCACACTGGAGGCCGTCATGCCCCTGCTCGATACCTCCCTCTGGTCCGGCAAGGCCCACATCGGCGGCTGGACGGTCCCGACCGGCAAGACCGCCCGTGTGATCGAACCCGCCACCGGCGAGACCCTGGAGACGATCGGAGTCGCCACGCCCGACGACGTGGCCGAGGCCGCCGAGCGCGCGGCCCGCGCCCAGTTCGCCTGGGCCCGTACGCCCTACACGGAGCGCGCCGCCGTACTGCGCCGCGCCGGGGACCTGTTCACCCGGCACGCCGAGGAGATCCAGCGCTGGATCGTCCGCGAGGCCGGAAGCGTCCCCGGCAAGGCGGCCTTCGAGACGACCACCGCCGCGCAGGAGTGCTACGAGGCCGCCGCCCTCGCCTCCCGCCCGCTCGGCGAGGTACTGCCCTCGGCCGAGCCACGGTTGAGCCTGGCCCGCCGTGTGCCCGCGGGAGTCGTCGGTGTCATCGCCCCGTTCAACGTGCCGCTCGTGCTGGGCATCCGTTCCGTGGCTCCCGCCCTGGCCCTCGGCAACGCGGTGCTCCTCAAGCCCGACCTGCGCACCGCGGTGTCCGGCGGGGTGACGATCATGCGCGTCTTCGAGGAGGCGGGGCTGCCCGCCGACGTCCTGCATCTGCTGCCGGGCGACGCGGACACCGGGGCGGCGCTCGTGGCGGCCCCGCAGGTACGGGTGATCTCCTTCACCGGGTCCACGGCCGCCGGACGCAAGGTCGGCGCGGCGGCCGCCGAGTACCTCAAGCGGGCCCACCTCGAACTCGGCGGGAACTCCGCCCTGATCGTCCTGCCGGACGCCGACCTCGACCGCGCCGCCTCGACCGCCGCCTGGGGCTCCTTCTTCCACCAGGGCCAGATCTGCATGACGGCCGGGCGCCATCTGGTGCACGCCTCGGTCGCCGACGAGTACGTCGAACGCCTCACGCACAAGGCCGAGCAGCTGCGGGTCGGCAACCCGGCCAAGGAGGACGTGGCGCTCGGCCCGATCATCGACGCCGGTCAGCGGGACAAGATCCACGCTCTGGTCGGCGCGAGCGTCGACGGGGGCGCCCGGCTGGCGGCGGGCGGCACGTACGAGGACCTCTTCTACCGGCCCACCGTCCTCACCGGTGTCACCGACGCCTCCCCCGCCTATGCCGAGGAGGTCTTCGGTCCCGTGGCGCCGGTCCGTGTCTTCTCCGAGCTGGACGAGGCGGTCGCGCTCGCCACGGCCACCCCGTACGGACTGGCCCTGGGCATCCTCACCGCCGACGTGATGCGTGGCCTCGATCTCGCCGAGCGCATCCCCACCGGTCTGGTCCACATCAACGACCAGACGGTCAACGACGAGGCGGTGGCCCCGTTCGGCGGGGTTGCCGCCTCCGGGACCGGCGCGCGCTTCGGTGGCGCCGCGAACATCGAGGCCTTCACCGAGACCCGCTGGATCACGGCCCGCTCGACGCAGGCGCCGTACCCGTTCTGACCACGTCCCGCAGGAGTCCGCCCGGCACTGGTCACGGGTTGAAGAGCCCGTCCCCCTGGTTCCTCGTGCCCGGGCGGCCGGTCTCCACGAAGCGGCAGGCGGCCAAGTGCACGTCGCCCATGTCCGCGCGCAGAATGCTGCTCAGCGGCACGTCACCGTTGAACACGACCGAACGACCGGCCAGTTGGGGGCGGTGAGCGCGGCGACGTGGCTGACCGCGGCGGCAGGGGTGCCCGGGTTGAACCGGACGTCGTACCCACCGGCGACGGGGGTGGCCACCACGGGATCGCCCCTGATGGTCAGCCCCGAGGGGTAGAAGATCATGTAGTCCTGCACGGTCCGGCCGCCCACCACGGAGCGCGAGGCCCCGGCGTGCCGGCCCTGCTCCACATCTCCGCGCCGCTCGGCACCCTGCTCCACCTGTCCGCCCAGGTCGTCCGGGACGTTCTGGCCGTGGACGGTGTAGAAGTGCACCCGCGTACCCCTTGGCACCCGGAAGAACCCTGAGGCCGGCTCCCAGCCGCCGTGACCGCTCAGCACGACCCCGTCCGCCCGCGCCCCGGCCGTGTTGTCGGCGAACCAGTCGTCGTCGGGGTTCGCGTGGTTGATCCAGGGCCGGTTTCCCGACTCGTTGGTGCGCTGGATCTACGCCTGCCCGCGCACCGGCTCCCCGGCGGCGGCCGGCACCGCGCGCTGCACGGCCGCAGCGCCGCCGGACATGGCCCTTGTCTCGTTCGCCTCCGCCTCGCGTTCGAACCGGTCGGAGGGGTCGGAGACCTTCAGCCCCGCCCCGTTGTCGATGCCCGCCACGGGGCCCGTGCGCTGCTGGATCACATGGGTCAGTTCATGGGCGAGCGTGTGCCTGTCACCCCCGCCTGCACCGATGACCACATGGCTGCCCGAGGTGTACGCGCGTGCCCCGATCTCCGCGGCAAAGGCCCGGGCAGAGGCGCCGTCGTGGATGCGTACGTCGGAGAAGTCGGCGCCCAGGCGGGTCTCCATGTCGGTGCGAGTCGCGTCGTCGAGCGGGCGTCCGGGCCCGCGCAGGACATCGTGCACAGCGGAACGCTGCACGGCCGGCCGCTCGGCCTCGCCGTGCCCGCAGTCGGTGGTGTGCCGGTGCGCTTCCTGGCGACGGCCCAGGGACGGCCTCGGCCATCAAGTCGCGGTCATCAGGGCGCGGTCATCGGGGCGGCGGCTTCGCCGGAGTCGGGCATGGCGCCGTGTGCGCGGCGGCGCCGGTCATCCGGTTCAACGCGGGAGCCGCCGCCAGGAACACCCAGGTCGTCACGACGAACGGCCAGGTGAGGGCGGAGCCGCCGGAGGGCTCGACCGAGGCCGACCAGGCTACGGTCAAAGGGACCGAGAACACGACGGCCAGCACGGCGTATCCCACGGTCCACGCCGTCACCGGCAGGAAGGTCGCACCCAGGGCCAGGGCGACCAGTACCGCGTTGTAGCCGTAGCGCCCCTCGCTGATCCGCTCGGCGGGCAGGCCCAGGGCACAGGCGGTGAGGATCGCGACCGCGCTGCCGCACACAGCGGCCGCGGCGGCCTTCCGGGAGGCGGCCAGCAGACCGGCGAGCAGGATCGGTGCCGCGTACCAGGTGTCGAGGAAGAAGACCTGGCCGATGTTGTCGCAGAAGGCATCGGCGAGTTCGCCGACTGTCAGGCCGGTGAACCCGGTGCGGGGCGCCGGCGCCGCGGGGACCGGCGCACCGGCCGGCAGTACGGTCGTCAGCACGCCGGCGACCAGGCAGAAGGGGGCGGTCAGGCTGGGCAGCCCGATACGGCCGAGGAGGCGGGCGCACGCCGCCGCCACCACCGCGCAGAGCACACCGGCGACGGTGGCGAGCAGCGCGGTCCGCCACGAGGCACCGAGCCGGACGACCAGAGCGAGAGCCGTGAGACAACCGCAGTAGCCCTCCAGCCCCTGGGCGAGACCGCCCCGGTCGGCGCCCAGCACGGCCGCCGCCGCGGTGGACGCCGCCGCGCCGAGCAGAGCGAAGAGGCCGAACCTCCAATTCGCCGCGAACAGCCCGGCGGTGAACAGCAGTCCGCTCCACGGACTGGCGCTGAGCGCCACCTGCGCGATCCCCCGCAGCACCGAATGCCCCGCCGTAGGCATGACTCCCCCACACTTCAACAATTTGTTGAAGATTATGCACGGACCGAGGAGCGGATGAACAGAGCGGCGCAGCCGTGGGAAACCCCGTCCGGCCGTGCCAGGCCCGTCACCGGCCGCACGGAACCGCCGTCCTTCCCGATGCGCTCGCTGAACGGCAGTGACCTGTACAACCTGGTGGTGGCCGCGGACGACGCCGACCGCGCCGGTCCACTGGAGCTGATCGACGACGCGCTGGCCTTCGACACCCCCGTGGAACTGCTCAGCGACGGCGAGTGGCATCTCACCCACCGCGTCGCCGACCGGTACCGGGCCGGGCGGGTCTTCCTCGCCGGCGACGCCGCGCACACGCTGTCACCCTCCGGCGGCTTCGGGCTCAACCCGGCATCGGCGACGCCGCCGACCTCGGCTGGAAACTCGCCGCCACGCTGGCCGGCTGGGCCGGGTGCGCGCTGCTCGACACCTACGACACCGAGCGCCGACCGATCGCCGTACAGAGCCTGGACGAGGCCCACCTCAATCTGCAGCGCACCATGCGCAGGCGGGTGCCTGCCGAGATCCACCTGGACGGAGCCGAGGGTGAGCCGGCGCGCGCGGAGATGGCCAGGGTGCTGGAAATCAGCGGAGCACAGCGGGAGTTCGACGCCCCGGAGATCCACTTCGGCCTGCGCTACCGCTCTGCGGCCATCATCGAGGACCCCCGGGTGCCGGTACGGCACGGGAAGCCCGGCCCCGACTGGCGTCCCGGCAGCGAGCCCGGCTGTCGCGCCGCACACGCCTGGTGGGACGCCGGCACGTCCACGCTCGACCTGTTCGGGCACGGGTTCGTCCTGCTGTGCTTCGGACACGACGGCGAACCCGCCGGTCTGGAGCGGGCGTTCGCCGCGCGCGGCGTACCGCTGACCGTGCGCTGCGGGGCAGGTCCGCAGATCGCCCGGCTCTACGAGCGGTCCTTCGTGCTGGTGCGCCCGGACGGACACGTGGCCTGGCGCGGCGACGAACTGCCCCGGCATTCCGGGGTGTTGGCGGACACGGTGCGTGGCGAACGGGCCGGGACCGTGCCCACGGGTGCGGACGGCTGACCGCCTGCCGTCACGCCCTCAGGCCGTAGAAGCCCATCGGTGAGTTCGGCCGGAAACCGATACGGGGATACACCGGCGCGCCTGCCGCCGTCGCGTGCAGCGTGGCGCGGGTGAGGCCGGTGGCACGGGCTCCCTCGTACAGGGCCTTGCGCGTCACGGCCTCGCCGTAGCCCCGCCGCTCCCACTGCGGTGCGGTGGCGACGAGCACGACGAAGAGACGGCCGTCCGCCTCCAGGGTGCCGGCGCAGGTCACCGGCACCCCGTCGCGCAGGCCCAGGTAGGCGTGCACCCGGGTCTTCCACAGCGTGGACCCGAGGAGCCCGTCGCGGCCGTGCTCCGGCGGGAATCCGTACGCGCTCGAGTTCAGGTCCGCGTAGGCCTGCAGCTGCTCGTCCGTGGTCACGCGCACGAAGGTCAGGTCGGGGTGGGACGGTTCGGGGACGGGCAGGAGGTCTCCGGCCATGCCGGTGCCGGGAAAGGCGTACTCGAGTCCCGCCTTCTCGGCGGCCGTCCGCACTCCCGCTCGTGCCTCCTGCGCGAGGAGGTCGTCGAAGAGCCACAGGAATCCGGGCTGCTGCTTGGAGCGCATGATGTCCGCCGCCTGGCTCAGACGCTGCCCGAGGAGTGCCGTGTCCGTGCCGACCTCGGTCAGGGTGATGCAGTTCCAGAAGGCGAACCGGCTGTCGGCCCAGCGGACGGCGATGCCCGGAAGGTCCCGCACATCGGCGTCCGCGTCACGGTCGAGCACCAGGGCACGCCAGACCAGGGCGAGCTGCTCCATGGATTCGACGGACTCCGTACGACCCGTCATCGGACCTCCCGTGTGAAGTTGCAGGCATGCCGTCCAACGAGCGGCCGGCTCATCCGTACCGTGCACCCGGCGAGAGTTGAGCACACCGCGGACGAGCGAGCCGTGTGCCAGGCGTGGTCTCAGCCGGGGAGCAGCGATCCCGGCCGGGCAGGGCCCGGTCCAGGACCAGCGACGCCGCCCCCACCGCCGCCACGTTCTCTTCTCCCCCGGCGTCGTGGAGACGACCGCCGTGGGATGGGTCGCCTTCACGAACGGGGAACGCGCCACCATGAGCCCCGGCCCGACCCCGCAAGCCCGCTCACACCGGCGGCCGGGGCCCGACCGATCTGTCGGGCCCCGGCCGCAGCGTCGTCACGCGTACACCCGGTGCACGAACTCGGCGAGCTGGTCGTCGGAGAGGTGCCGGGCTATGTCGGCCTCGCTGATCATGCCGATCACGCGCTTGTTCTCGACCACAGGAAGACGCCTGATCTGGCGGCCCCCCATCTCCCGCAGCGCAAGGGAAATGTCGGAAGCGGCATCGATCCAGCGCGGTGTGCCCTCACAGATGTCCCCGCACGTCACGCGTGCGGGGTCGTGGCCCTCCGCGACACACCTCACCACGATGTCGCGGTCGGTGATGATGCCGCACATACGGTCACCGTTCTCGGGGTCGCTGACCGGAAGCGCGCCCACTCCGTGGTCCCGCATCATCTGCGCCGCACGGTCCAGTGTCTCGTACCGAGGTATCCACTGGGCACCGGGATGCATGATGTCCTTCGCAGTCGTCATCGCTCCTCCCTTCATCCTTCAACCATGGTGCACAAGGCGCGTTCACCATGTCTTGTTGGGCTTTCAATCGGCTCCTGAGCTGCTCCCGATCGGCTGCTGAACGACGGCGGACGGCATCGGGGCGGGTGAGGTATACACGAGGTACGACCAGACGGCCGAACATCCTCGCAGTCCTCCGGGGAAGTTGATGACCATGAAGTCCGAGACGGTTGTGGTGCCCGCCGACGGTGCCACGCTCCCTGGCGATCTCGTGGTGCCGCAGTCCGCACGGGCCGTGGTGTTGTTCGCGCACGGCAGCGGAAGCTCCCGGCACAGTCCGCGCAACCAGGCCGTGGCCGCCGCGTTGCGCGAGTCCGGGCTGGGCACGTTGCTGATCGACCTGCTCACCGCCGAGGAGGAGCAGCGGGACCTGGTGACCCGCGAGCACCGCTTCGACATCGCGCTGCTGGGGCGTCGCCTCGTTGCAGCGATGCGGTGGCTCGATGCCGAGCCCGGCACCCGCGACCTGCCCATCGTGCTCTTCGGGGCCAGTACGGGCGCGGCCGCCGCCCTCCGGGCCGCCGCCGAGCGGCCCGAGCACGTCCTGACCGTCGTCTCGCGCGGCGGCCGGCCCGACCTCGCGGGCGACGCACTGCCCGCCGTGCGCGCACCCGTCCTGTTCGTCGTCGGTGGTCAGGACCACGAGGTGCTGCGGCTCAACGAGGAGGCCGCACGGCAGCTACGGGTCCCGCACCGCCTGCAGGTGATCCCGGGAGCCACCCACCTGTTCGAGGAACCCGGCACCCTGGAGCGGGTCGCCGACACGGTCCGGGACTGGTGCGAGCAGCGTCTGCGCGCGGCATCGCCGCAGGACGAGCAGTAGACGTCAGCAAAGGGGCCGCGGGCCCGGTACGAGGCTGAGCATGCCGTCGGCGGCCACCTCGACCCGTACGCCGTGGCTGATCCGGTCCAGGGTCGTGCGCAACCACGCGCGGTCCTCCTCCCCTGCACGCTGCAGCCGCATCCGCCGGGCCCGCAGAGCGCACATCCGCAGGCCGGTCAGGGCCCCGGTGTCCGCGTCCACCGTGACCAGGTACCCGAGCCGGAGGTCGTCGCGGTACTCCTCGTAGCCCGAGATGCCCTCGTAGTCGTCGATGAAGTCGCCGCAGCCGTGGAGGATCAGCCGACCCCGGTACACCTCCACGGGACGGGGATGGTGCGAGGAATGACCGTGGACGAGGTCCACTCCCCCGTCGATCAGGGCGTGCGCGAAGCGCTTCTGTTCGCGGGGGACGAGATAGCCCCAGTTGGAACCCCAGTGGACCGACACGACGACGATGTCGCCCGGTCGCCGCGCCGTTCGGGCCCGCTGGACGACGCTCGCCGCAGCCGCCGCCGACAGGTGTCGGGCGTAGGCGACCCCGGGCCGGCCCGTGGTCGCGGCCCAGTCGGGCGGGATGCCGCTGGACAGCGTGCCGAGGGCGAGGACCAGTACCCGTCGGCCGGGTCCGAGCGGGACCGCCGCGGGCCCGTAGGCCTCGTCGGCGTCGTGTCCGGCGCCCGCGGTCCGCAGCCCCGCGCCGGCGAGCGTGTCCAGCGTCTCCTCCAGGCCCGGCCGGCCGAAGTCCAGCACGTGGTTGTTGGCGAGGACGCACACGTCGGGCCGGGCCACGGACAGGGCGGCGAGGTTGGCCGGGTGCATCCGGTAGTGGACCGCCTTGCCGTTCGCGAACTGGTCACTGCGTGTGACAGCGGTCTCCAGGTTCACGATCCGGGCGTCCGGGGCGCTCCGCTCCAGCACCTCCAGCGCCTCGCCCCACGGCCAGGCCGGGCCGACCGGTGCCGGGATCGGGCCGCTGACCGCCTCGGCCAGCCTCACGTACGAGCGGGCGTCCGTGACGTAGTCCTCGCGCAGCTCCGGACCTGCCGGGTGCGCGAGGATCTGATCGACGCCGCGCCCGAGCATCACGTCCCCGCACAGGAACAGCGTCACCACACCGCCGCCCATGCCCCCACCCTAGGGCTGTCGTGACATTCCCGCCCTCGCCCCAAGGACGGCTCCGCACCCCGGGGTCAGCCCGCCGCGTGCACCGTCGCCACGGCGAACACCGCCGTCACCCATGTCCACAGCACGGACAGCGCGACATGCCCGGCCGTCCGCAGCCGGTGCCCCCGCCACAGCCGCGGTGAGAAGTACGCGAACTCCATCGCCCAGCGCAGCCCCCAGAAGAGGGTCTGTCCGCACAGCAGCACGGTCGGCAGGGGATCACCGCTCAGCAGTTCCCGGGCGAACGCCAGCGGCAGCGCACCGAGCAGGACGCAGGTCAGGCCGATGAAGAACAGGTGCGCGTACGACACCTGCCGGGTCAGCAGGCTGGTGCTGCCGAGATCGCCCGGCCAGTCCAGGACGCGGGGCACTACGACGTGCAGCAGGCCCATACCGATGAGGGCCGCCCCGACCAGCCGCAACTGCACGGTAAGGGCGAGCAGTTGGATCATGCCGGCCCCTTGGCGAAGGCGAACGCCGTGACCAGTCCCGCGATCCGGCGCTCGGCCGCCGGACGCAGGCCGACGTGCGCGGCCAGCCGCAGCCACTCCGCGCGGGGCAGGAAGTGCCGGGCGCCGGGCCCGAACACGGCCGTGTTCGCACCGTCCCTGAGGTGTTCCACCAGGACCAGCCGCCCGCCGGGACGCAGCGCCCGCGCACACTCCCGGAACAGCCGCTCCCTGTCCCGCGCCCTGCGCAGTTCGTGAGCGGAGAAGACGAGGAACACCGCGTCCGCCAGGGCCGCGCGCACCGGGAGCGCGCCCGGGCGGCCCGGCAGGGCGTGCGGTGACGGGGGCACCCTGCGCCGGGCGCGGCGCACCGAGCCCTCGGTCATCAGGGCCGGGTCGTACAGGTCGACGGTGGTCTGCCGGGACTCGGGCCAGCGGGCCGCCAGTGGGGCGCCGGCCTCGTCGAGTCCGGCGCCCACCACCAGGTGTGCGGCGGGCGGCTGCGGCAGGAGCGCGTCCAGCCAGTCGTAGTCGTACAGTTCCGAGCGGTCGTAGACGAGCCAGGTCGCGACCGTGGCGGACGCGAGCAGGCCGAGGGCGGCCGCCGCGCCGGCCCGGGCGGCAGCGCGCGACGGCCGCGGCAGCCGGCCGGACAGCGCCGCGCAGACCACCGCCGTGCCGATGCCGGCGGCGTACTGCGGCCAGTTGTAGGCGATGACCTCCCGCACGCCCGATCTGCGGATCACCGCACGCCCCCGCGCTGGTTCCGGCGCAGGCCGCGTTCCCAGCCGTACTCCAGGTCGGCGACGTGGAAGGCGTTGGCGAGGACCGGTCGTGCGCCGGCGAAGGGGCCGTGGTCGAAGAAGGTCAGGCGGCCTACGTCGACCGAGACCGGCTGCGGGTCCCAGTGGGCGCGGAACGCCTTGATCACGATGATGGACCGGGTCTGCGGCTCGTACTCGAAGGTGTACGGCAGCGGGCCCGCGAAGCGCCGGGCGGCGCGGGCGTCCGCGAAGGGGCTGCCCGCGGGCAGCGGCGCCGGAGCGCTGCCGAGATCCGCCCGCACCTGCAGGTCCGCCCGGCCGTCGCGGCTGACCACGCGGAATTCCAACGCGTCGCCCTCGGTCCGGGTCCCGATCCGGGCCAGCCGGTAGTTGTAGCGGGTCAGCAGGTTGCCGCCGAACACCATCAGCCGGCGGTCGGTGTCACTGCGCAGGATGCGCAGGCCGCGCATGACCCGCCCGCCCGGGGTGCGGAAGCGGGTGAAGACGCGGTACCCGGTGAGGAGGTAGTCCGAGCCCAGGCGGGCGGGCAGGGCGGCCGGTCGCAGGGCACGGGTGTCCACGAGCGCGACGGCCACGAACCCGTGCTCGCCGTACGTCTCCAGGTCCAGGCCGGGCGGGACCAGCGGGCGCAGCACCTCGGCGGGCAGGGCGTACGTCAGCACCAGTGAGTGGGCGAAGTGTGTCCGTATCGCCACGGGGTGGCGCTGGAGCAGATGTCTCACGGTGCGATCCTCCGATCAGGGGCCGCGCCCCCGAGGCGCACCACCCGTACGACTCCCCACAGCACCGAGCGGTCCTGTGCCGCCCAGCCCGGCCCCTCGGGTCCCGGTTCGCGGGCGCTGCGCAGCACCACCACACCGCCGGGCCGTACCGCGTGCCGTACGGCCGCGCGCAGCCGGCGGGCGAACTCGGGGCCCGGGCCGTCCAGTACGTTCGAGAGGGTCACGGCGTCGTAGCCGCCACGCGGCGCCTGCTCCAGCACGCCCACCACGTCGCCCTCGACCAGCCGGACGCCCGCTGCCCCGGGTGCCGGGGTGCCCGGTGGCTCCGCGCCCGCCAGCAGCCGCCACAGCCAGGGATTGTGTGCGTTGGGATGGGTGGACACGGTCCGCTCCAGGCGCCGCCGCAGCACTTCGTCGAAGCGCGCCGGGACGACACCGGCGAACGACGGTCGCAGCGCCACCGCGAGGGCTCCGCCGGGCCGCAGTGCGAGCCGCATGAGCCGGCGCAACCCCGGGGTGTCCA
Organism: Streptomyces broussonetiae; assembly: GCF_009796285.1. Taxonomy (NCBI): domain Bacteria; kingdom Bacillati; phylum Actinomycetota; class Actinomycetes; order Kitasatosporales; family Streptomycetaceae; genus Streptomyces; species Streptomyces broussonetiae. Next base: position 919,372 of record NZ_CP047020.1, read on the forward strand.
ACTCGGCCCGCCAGCGACGGGCCTGCTGTGCCGGTTCGTCCAGGGTCAGGAACTCCCGCAGCCGCTCCTGTCGCCAGGCGGGCAGCAGACTCGCCGCGGTGGCCCGGCCCAGGCGCATGACCGCCTCGGCCGATCCCTCCTCGGTCTGCGCACCGGCCAACCTCCGCCGCGCGTAGGCGAGTTGTACCGGATTGAGGTCCACGGCCGTAACGTCGTATCCCGCCGCACACAGGGCCGCCGCCGTGTCGCCCGCCGAGGCGATGCACAGCACGCGCGCGTCCGGCGGCGGGAAGGCCGCCAGCTCGACGCCCCAGTCCTCGTACATCCGCCCGAAGAGCAGGCGCGGTCCGCCGAGTCCGCCGAGCAGCCGGCCGTGCGCCCAGGGTGTCCCGTTCATGCGTCCACCGTCCATGTCACCACCCAGATCAGCGCCAGGAAGGCCAGGTTCTGCGTCAGCATCCGCCCGGGTTCGGCGATCCGGCCAGGGCTGAAGAGCAGGCCGCCGAAGTTGAAGGCCACGACCAGTACGGTCTGCAGGAGCGCCGCCGAGCGCGCCCACAGCCCGCTCAGCACCCAGACACCGACGGCGACCTCTGCCAGGCCGATCGCGACCAGCGCCGCCGTCACCGCCCAGTCCGGCAGCAGCGGCACATCGCCGACGATCCCCCGCTGGTCAGCCCGCCCCGGCCAGATCTTGCACCAGGATCCCTCGTAGAACCACACCAGGGCGATCGCCCACCGCGCCGCTGTGACCCGCCACGTCCTCTGCACACGATGATCATGCCTGTTGCACGCACGGTCGTGATGCCCGGCCCCCGCCCTTGCCGTGGTCCCCCATCCGGGCGGGGTGACGGTTCGCTGAAGGAAGCGGCGGCGCTGCGCATACAGGACCATCGTCCAACACCGGGCCGCGGTGGCCGCGTTCGACGGCGTGCCGGCCGAACGTGTGCCCGACGACGCGGTCACCGCCTCCGGTTCCGGGCTCGACCGGGACATCTCACCCGCGTACGCCTGCAAGCAGGTGACCCGGGTGGCGAAGGCCCGCGGGTCGGCCCCGGCCACGGTCCGGTGGAGATCGTCAGTCCCGTACCGGCCACGCGGCGCGAGCCGTTGTACGAGGGCGACACGTTGCTGGTCACCTACGATCCCGCCGACCCGGGCGCCGTCGTCGTCCACCACCGTGAGCGGCGTCTGCTGGACTACGGGTTCATCGGCGCCGGAGCGCTCGTGGTGCTGCCGGCACCGGTCCTGGCCCTGCTCGTTCGCGGGTGACGGTGGCGAGCGAGCCGCTCGAGTGCGCAGGGGCGGCCGGTCAGCGCCTGCCCTCGGCCCCGTCGGCGGCCACCCGAGCGGGCTGACCCGCACCGGCCCCGAGCCGTGCCACCGCCTCGTGGTGCGGGAAGCCGATGCGCAGCACGGCTGCGGCTGCGGCAGCGGCCAGCACCACGGCCGCTGCCAGGATCAGTGCCTGGTGGTAGCCGTGCCGGAGCAGCGGTGTGACGGCCAGTGGGCCGAGGATCTGGCCGACGGAGTATCCGGCGGTCAACAGCGCGACGGAGCGCGGGAAGCGCAGGTGGGCGCCGGTGGCGAGGGCCAGCGTGCTGATGCCGATGAAGGTGCCGCCGAAGAGGGCGGCGGACACCAGTGCGGCCGCTGTCCCGGCGAGCAGAGCGGGCAGCGCGATACCGACGGCCTGGATGAGGAGTGCGGTGCACAGCAGGCCGGGGCGGGACCAGCGGCGGCACAGCCAGGCCCACAGCGCCGAGGACGGTACGGCCGCCAGCCCGACCAGGACCCAGGCTCCGCTGCCCACCCAGCCCGGGGAGCCCTGTTCGATCGCGGAGACCAGGAAGGTGCCGGCCACGATGTAGCCGATGCCTTCCAGGGCGTAGGAGACGAACAGCGCCGTGAACCAGCGGTGCGTGCGTGTCCCTGCCGAACCGGCTGTCTCGCCGGCCGTTTCCCCGTTCGGGGACGCGGTCACCGGTGCGGGCCCTTCGGGGCGCAGGTTCCAGGAGACGGCGGCGAGCGCAGCGGCGAGTGCGGCCGAGGCGTACCAGGCGGCCCGCCAGTCGGCGACGGAGTGCAGTACGAGGACGAGCAGGCCGGACAGCGCGATGCCGGCGCCGACTCCGCCGAAGGCCCAGCCGGGCAGGTACGCCGGGTGTTCGCGCAGACGGGTCAGGAGGGAGCTGACCGCGATGACGAAGATGAGGGCGCTCGCCACCCCGGCCGTCAGCCGCAGCGCGAGCCATACCGGTGTGCTGTGGGTGGCGGGCATGGCGGCCAGGCTGCCGGTCAGGACGGCCAGACAGGTGCGCAGGACGGCGGGGGAGCGCACCAGGGCGGGCATCAGGATGCCCGCGAGGGCCCCGAGCAGATAGCCGACGTAGTTGCCCGTGGCGAGGTTCGCGCCGGCGCCCGTGGACAGCCCGGCCTGGGAGTGCATCAGGGGAAGGATCGGGGTGTAGACGAACCGGCCAACCCCCATGCCCGCGGCGAGCGCCGCCGCCGCCCGGCCCACGTGGCCCCAGGGAGAGCCGAGCGGGCCGTCTCCCGGGTCCGAGGGCGCGCGCAGGGGTCGTACGGTCACGAGGGTGTCCTTTTCCGGCCCCGGGGATTCCAGGTCCTGGTGCGGCGTGGCGCCGCGGACGGGCGGCGACGGAGAACAGGGCGTGTGGGTGTCACCGGGGGCCGTCGTTGCGGCCGGGGTCGTTCGGATGCGACTCCAGCGCGGTGACGGCGAAGGTCATCCACGGGCTCAACGGCAGCGTCCCGAGCACCTTCTCGCGCAGTTCCTCCTCGTCGGCCGCCCGCCAGATGCCGATGCTGCGCAGCTCGCCGACCGGGCGCCACAGCCGCGCCAGGTGGCCCGTGGCGGACAGCTCCCGGGCGCGGACGGCCTCGGCCGCGCGCCGCCGGTCGGCCTCGGCCCGGCTCGTGCCCTCGGGGAGGGTCGTGGTGATCTCGACGAGAAACTCTCGCATGGCCGGACTCCGTTCGCTCAGGGCGTCCGGCGGGGACCGGTGCGCCTCGGGTGGTTCGGCGCCCTGTGCGGGGAGCGGCTCGGCAGCGGGCCCCGCCTGACGCCGCGGTGGTCCCCGGCCGGGCCGCAGCGCGCGGTACCCCGGCAGCGGGCCGCCGTGCTCCCATCGTCCGTCCGCCACCGGCACGGACGCCACGACCGGCTTCCTCCGTGCTGATAGGTACAGCCTCCTACCGGCCGTAGCATGGGGCCGTGGAGCTGCGCCAACTCCGGTACTTCGTGGCCGTCGCCGAAGAGCTGAACTTCAGCCGTGCCGCCGGGCGGCTCCTGATCGCCGGCCCCTCCCTCTCCCAGCAGATCAAGGCCCTCGAACGCGACCTGGGAGTGCGCCTGTTCGACCGCGACCGCCGGTCGGTCTCCCTCACCCCGGCGGGTTCGGCCCTGCTGCCGCAGGTGCGCGACCTGCTCGCCCGAGCCGACGACCTCGAGCGCCGGGCGGCCGCCCTGTCCGGTTCACCGGCCGTGCGGCTGGGCTACGTCAACTGGCTTCCGGCGGACCTGGCAGCGCGCACCTCGGCGGTGGCCCAGGTGCACGTCGACGCGTGGGTGGCTCCTTCTCATGCCCAGGCGGCCCGGGTCGCCGAGGGCGGCCTGGACGTGGCCGTGTGCTGGGTGCGGACCGAGGATCTGGCCCAGCGTGGCCTGCGGGCCGGGCTCATCGGCGCCGACCGGCTCTGCGCCGTCGCCTCCGGTCATGACACCTCCGACGTCGCGGCCCGGGACACCGCCGTCCTGATCGACGCCGACGCGACCTCCTGGGCGTCGTGGAACGCCTACGCCGAACACGTGGCCCGGGACACGGGGGCGCGTGCGGTACGCATCACCGACGGCGGCATCACCGGCCCGGCCTTCTTCGACCACGTCCGCCGCTGCGATCGCCCGGTCATCAACTCCCCCAAGGGGCAGACCAGTTCGTTGCCGCCCGACCTCGTACGCCGTCCGGTCGTCGGCCCCGAGATCTACTGGACGTGGTCGGTGGTGTGGCGCGCCGACGAGGCCCGTGCCTCGGTGCTGGCGGTGGTCGACGCCCTTCGCGAGGGCGTGGGAGACCTGGGTCTCCAGGGTCCGGGTGTCTGGCTGCCCGAGGGCGATCCCCACCGGCAGTGACCCGGTCCGAGCCGGGCCGGCAGGCGCCGCCCACCGGCGCGGAGGAAGCCAGTACTTGGCCCGGGGCTCTCGCCCACCGACGACGCGGACCGCGTGACCGTGCGGGGCGACATCGCCGATCCCGCCTCCGCCGAGGGCGCCGTCACCTCGCCCGGCCGCCCCTCCGCGGCCGGCTTCCTGCCTGGTGGCCTGCCGTCAGGCAGGCCGGCGCCGGTCAGGGAAGCACCCGCGGTGCCCCGGCCCGTGCGTGCTCACGGCGGGCCCGGCGAAGGGCCCGTTGCATCCGCAGAATGTACCGGGGTGAGGGCGGCACCCAGCCCAGTTGGACGGCCTGGCCCAGATCGTCGCGGTTGGCCCAGTGCTCGGTCAGCTGTCCGCCGGCGATGCGGCACCAGTGCGTCTGGGTGACGGAGAAGGTCTTCCCGGTCGCGGGGAACGCCCCCGATGGGTAGGCGTTCGCGTCGTACGTGACGAACGTTCCGGTGTGGCGAGCCGACATGGTGGTGTGCAGGACCACCAGGCCCGCCTCGGTCACCGCCTCGTCGATCCTCCACTCCAAGTCGCAGTAGGCGGCGCGCAGCCACAGCGCGCTCGCGTGGAAGGCCCTCGGTCCGCGGCCACGCGCCGCCGGCGGCTCCGCCCGGCTCTCGCGGTTGACGGCGTCGGGGTGGATGAGCCGCTCGAAGTCCGCGAGAGTCCCCTCGGCCATCATCCGCACGCAGCGGACCGCGAGGTCGCGCGCGGTGAGCTGGGCATCGGTCATGTTCCCGTCCTGTTCCTGGAAAGCGCACGTCCCTCACTGTGACCGGCCGGCATGTCAACCTGCTTACAGACACCGCGCACTGACGGGTCAGGGCCGGGCGGTCAGCGCCCCGGCCGTGCCGGTGAACAGGGCGACCATGTCCTCCCAGGCCATGGGCGCGCCGCCGGCGACGGGCGGCAGTGCTTCGAGCAGCCGCGTCACCCGGTCCGCGAGGTCCGGTCCGGCACACCGCATGTAGCGGCCCGGATCGGTGCCGCTGCGCGCGGCGTGGTCGGCGACCGCCCTGTGCAGCCTCGCCGCGCTCTCCCGGGCGCCGAGTGAGGCGAGGGCGACGACACCCGCGTACAGGGCCCCCAGCTCGTCCGACCCGTTGGGTTGCCCCTCGAACACGGCCACCGCGCGCACCAGCAGATCCAGCGCCCGACACGCCACCGCCTCGCCTCCCTGCTCGTCGGCCAGCAGATACCAGGCCAGTTGCAGATCGCTGATGGCCTCCCCCGAGGTGAATCCGCACCCGGCGGCGATCTCGCGCGCCCTGCTCAGGGTCTCGGTGACAGCAGCGGTGTCCCCGTCCTGGAAGTGGACGACGGCGATGCCCCACAGCGCCGACGCGCGCAGGAAACCCGGTGGGTCCCGGCGGTCGCAGGCCGCCTGGAACGCCAGTGCCGCGGCGCGCATGCGCGCGCCGGCCTCCATGTCGGCCAGGGCGTTGCAGCGGCGCATGTGCGCGTCCAGCAGCAGATCGTCGTGCACCGGGTCCCTGTCGTCGAGCAAGGCGAGCGCGGCATCGGCGGCGGCGAGCGCGGCACCGGTGTCACCGGCATGACTGGAGGTGACGGAGATCCCGATCAGTGCGGCGGCCCGGTCGGTGACGGGCGCCTCGGGACACGCGTCGAGGGCCCGTCGCAGCAGTGCCCTCCCCTCGAGTACTGGTCCGGCCGACACCCACAGATACCGCAACACGCCCGTCGTGCGCAGGGCTTGCGCGGGAGCGTGGTCCAGGTCGTGGGCGATTGAGGCCCGGATGTTGGCCAGTTCGCCCGCCAGGGCATGCACGGCCTCGCTGAACCTGGGCCCGGTGAACAGCAAGGCCTGTTCGGCGACGAAGGACCGCACCCACTCGGCGTGCGCCCGGAGGGTGGCGGCACGGTCGGGGTCGATGGCACGGCAGTGACGGCGGATGGTCTCCAGCAGGCGGTAGCGCACGTGCCCCGAGGAGACGTCCGCGGTGAGTACGGACCGGTCGACCAGCGCCGCCAGCCCCGCGAACACCGCTTGGTCCGTGTCGGCCGGGCGTACCGATGCCGCCGCCTGCCAGCAGAAGCCGCCGTCGAACGGCCACAGCCGCAGCAGCAACGCGCGCTCCCGGTCCGGAAGTTGCTCGATGCTCCAGCCGATGGCGGCAACCAGCGAATGGTGGGGTGAGACCGAGCCGCGGGCCGGGGTGCCGAGGGCGTCGAACCGCTCGTGGACGTGCGCGGCGATGTCGGCCAGGCCGAACGACCGCGCCCGGGCTGCGGCCAGCTCGATCGCGAGGGGCAGCCCGTCGAGCGCGGTGCAGACAGTGGTGGCCGCCTCGGTGTCGCGGGCGGTGGGTGTCCATCCGGTGCGATGTGCCCGCACCCGGTCGAACAGCAGCTCCACCGCCGTGCCGTCCTCGCCGTCGAGCGGCAGCGGTGCGAGCGTGAGCACGTGCTCGCCGTCCAGGCCAAGCGCCCAGCGGCTGGTCGCGAGGATCCGCAGCCCGGGACACCGCACCAGCAGGGGCAGTACGACATCGGCGAGTGCGTCGGTGAGGTGCTCGCAGTTGTCCAGTACCAGCACCTCGTGCCGGTCGGCCAGCGCGTGGGCGGCCGCGGCGAGCGGATCGGACGCGGTCCGCGTCCCATCCACCGCCAGTGCGATGGTGGGCGCGAGCAGTTCCGGGCTGCGCAGGTCGGCCAGCCGGACCAGCCGGGCGTCGGCGCGGTCGGCGGCATGCTCGAGGGCGAGCCGGGTCTTGCCGACCCCGGCCGGGCCGGTGATCGTCACCAGACGGGCCGCGGCGAGTTCCGCGTCCAGCAGTGACAGCTCCCGCGCGCGTCCGATCAGCCGGGTCAGGGGACGGGCAACGGCGGGAGGCCGCACGTCCCGGTCGGCGGACGGTGGTTCGTCCGGCCGCGCCGATACCGGCACCGGTGCCGGCACGGTCAGCAGGCTGGGGTCATGGACCAGCATGCGCTGCTCCAACGCCCGTAACGCCGGGCCCGGTTCGGCACCCAGTTCTTCGACCAGCAGCCCACGTACGCGCCGTAACTCCGCCAGGGCGTGCCCCTGCCGTCCGCTGCGGTAGAGGCCCAGGGCGAGCAGTTCCCAGCGCCGTTCACGGTACGGCGCCTCGATCACCGACTGGCTCAGGGCCGCCACGGCGCGAGCGGTCTCGCCACGGGCCAGCCGAGCGGCCTGCAGTTCCTCCAGGGCGATCTCCCGCAGCTCCGTCATCCGTGCCCGCAGGCCGGACACGTGCAGCGACTCACCCAGCTCTGTCCACGGACGGCCGCGCCACAGGGCCAAGGCCGACTCCAGCATCCGTACGGCAGCGGAGGGGTCGGTGTCGGCCGGCTCCCCCGTACCGCGCTCCACCCGCCGCTCGAAGAGACCGTGATCGCTCTCCTCGGGCGCCAGCGCGAGCCGATAGCCCTGCGGGGTCGATTCCAGGCGCCCACGCTGTCCCGGGCCCAGTGCGCTGCGCAGCCGGTGCACCGTGACCCGGATCGCGTTGGTGACCTCGGCGGTCAACTCGGCGTCCCAGACCACTTCGGCCAGCGTCGACAGCGACACCGCTGACCCCGCACCGGCGGAGAGCGCCGCAAGCAGCCTGCGGGGAATCGGACCGCCGAGTTCCGCCGTACCGCCCTCGATCTCGACCTCGATCGGGCCTAGGACCCGGCAGAAGATCACCGCTTCACCGCCCCGTGGGCCGGGGCGCCGGCGGACCCTGGTGTGACTCTCCGGCCCGGTGGCGCGAGGTCCGCAAGTCGATTGAAACCCGGAAAAACTGTAAGCCGGTTGAAATCCCGTCCCGCCACAGTGAGGAACGCCCTGCACAGCACCACTGAGACGCACATCCCCTCAGCCTGGGCACGCACGCGCACCCTGCCCCACCCTCAAAAGGAGAACGCAAGGATGAGCATGGCACACCGACTCGCCCTGGCCGCAACGGCGTTGACACTCACCGCAGGTCTGGCGGCGGTCGCCGTACCCGCCCAGGCCAGTACGGCCACCGCCGCCGCGCAGCCCTCGATCACCTCGGTCGCCTTCAGCGGGGCCCACGGCCCCGGGGTGGCCTCGCCGACGATCACGGTCAACGGATCCGGCTTCGGGACCACCCCGCCCGCGGGGACGAACAACAACGTCACGAGCTGCGGGACGTACACCAACAACGGCAACGCCTACGGCAACCAGCTCTACTTCATCGACGACAACAACTTCGAGGCCGGTTACGGCGACGGCAGCGGCGCCAACTGCATCGGCATCACCGTGGTCTCCTGGAACTCCAGCCAGGTCGTGCTGCGCTTCGGCAGCTCCTACGGGTCCTTCGCCCACTGGTACCTCAGCAACGGCGACGGCTACGCCCTGTCCGTGAACAACGGGATCTTCGGCGGTTCGGTCAGCGGCCTGAGCTGACCCCGGCGCGCACGGTGGCCGGCGCCTGCTGCTGCCGGCCGCCGTGTTCACCGCTGTTCGCGGGCCGGGACACCCTCCCGCCGTCCCGTATCTCCCGCCGCCCAGCACAGGAGGAAGCCGAACGCCGCGTGGGAGGGTGAACCGGGGCGGGGCGGTGTAGGCGACGAGGAGCTGTTCGCGATGGGTGTCGACGGTGAACTGCTGGACGTCGAGGGTGAGTTCGCCCACCCCCGGATGCCGACAGGTCTTGGTGAGCTGTCGTGGCCCGCGCACCTGGTGCCCGGCCCACCAGGTACGGAAGTCCGGGTCGCGGACGCCGAGTTCACCCAGCTCCTCGACCGGGTCTTCCGGTCCCGGGCCCACGTCATCGACACCGCCGACCTGCGCGGACTGCTCCAGAGCGCCTGACTCCGCGGGCCCCGGTGCATCTGTTCACCGGGGCCGGTCCGCGTCCCGGCAGAGCCGGCTCTCACTCGGGAACGGTGAACGCCTCGGTGATGCCGCCGTCGAGCGGCAGGGCCGCACCGGTGATGAAGCCGGAGTCGTCACCGGCGAGGAAGGCGATCGCACCGGCGGCCTCCTCCAGGGTGCCGAACCGCCCCATGGGCCAGTGCACCATCCGCTGTTCCAGCGCGCCGGGGTTCCGCTCGAAGACGGCCCGCTGCTCCGGCGTCTCGACCGGCCCAAACAGCACCGCGTTGACGCGCACGCCGCTGCGCGCGAGGTGGACCGCAAGGTCCCGGGTCAGCTGCACCACACCGGCCTTGGCCGCCGTATAGGCCATCGGGGCCGTCGCCGACCCGACCGCGGCGAGGAACGATGCGGCATTGATGACCGATCCACCGGCCGGCCGCGTGCTCAGCAGGTGCGGGATGCCGTGCTTGCAGCACAAGAAGATGCTGGTCAGGTTGGCGTCCTGCACCCTGCGCCAGGTCTCCAGGCTCACGTCCAGCGCGCTGCCGTCACCGCGGTCCATCAGCCCCGTGTTGTTGTGGATGACGTCGAGGCGGCCGTACCGGCCCACGACCTCCGCGTACATCGCCTGGACCTGGGACTCGTCGGCCAGGTCGGCCTGGAACGACAGCTCCCCGACGGAGTGCCCGGCCTTGTCGACCCCGACGACCGCACCGCCCTCCTTCGCGAACCGCTCGGCGACGGCCTGGCCGATCCTGCTGGCGGCACCGTTGACGACACACACCTTGCCGACGAGCGCAGGCATCCTGACGACCTCCCACATCCTTGCGGACGGCACCCCGCCCGCCCGTGTTCCGACCGGGCCCGGGACCCCTGCCGGGCGCCCGGATCCACGGTACGGCCGCTGCGGCGGTCGGCCGGGCACGAACGCGCGAGGCTCACCGGGGCGCTCGCCGACGGCGGCGAGAACGCCCTGGTCATGACCGCCCTCGGGCTCGCGGTGGCGGGTGTCGTGGTGGGCGTCCTGCTCGGCCGCGTGCCGGCCCGCCGGGGTGAGCGGGCCGCCCCGCCGCACCTGCGCAGGTGGGGCCGGTACGAGTGAACCTCGCCTGCGTGCGGGCTACTTGGCGGGGAAGAAGTCCAGTACGGTCTTCCCGTCGCCGACCTGGGCCACCCGAAAGCTCAGTCCGTTCAGGCTGCCGGTTCCGCCCTCGCCGACCGACGTGGTGAGGAACATGCCCCTGCCCGAGGCCTGCACGACCACCGAGCGCGCCGAGGTGCTGGTGACCTCCAGCGAACCGATACCGAACCGGCTGTCGACCGGGATGCGTGTCGGCTGCTTCGTCACGAGGAGGCGGCAGCGCCCGTCGAAGCAGGCACCGACATCGGTGCTGTCCTGCGCGCTCCCGGCCCCGGACGACACGGACACGGACCACGAGCCCGAGGGAGAAGCGGACGGGCCCGGCGGAGAGTCCGTCGGCAAGGACGGTGGCCCGCTCCTGTGCCCCATGTCGGCACCGCCGGATCCGGCCCCTGTCCCGCTCCCCGACCCGCAGCCCGCAAGAGCCAGCGCCACGCCCAGCCCCAGCACCGCCACGACACTCCGCTGCGCACCGATCCCCATCGCTCCACCCCTCACCGGCCGCCCCGCGCCCGTGCCGCACGGGTCTGTCACGGACTTTCCGTTCCACGGTCCGTAGCGGGGCACACGGCCGGGACGGGTCCCGAACACAAGAGCGCACCACAGCAGGGCCGCTCGCACCGCCCCCGGCCGCACCGCTTCCACCGGGCCGGGTGTGACACGGTCCGGACGCCGTGGTGGCATGGGGGCATGGAGTTGCGGGAGTTGCGGGCGTTCGTCGCGGTGGTGGAGGAGGGCGGGCTGTCCGCCGCGGCACGGCGGCTGCACATGACCCAGCCGGCCCTGTCCCAGACGGTCAGCGGACTCGAGCGGCAGCTCGGAGTGCAGCTACTGGTGCGCGGCAGCACCGAGGTGCAGGCCACCGGGGCGGGAACCACCCTGCTTGCGGAGGCGCGCGGTCCTCGCCCGGCATGATCAGGCCCTGCGGGCCATGGCCCGCCACACCGGCCCGGGCGGCGGGTCCCTGCGGATCGGGATTCCGCTCGAACTGCCCTCGGGGCTGCTGGATCCCGCGCTGGCCGAGCTGTGCGAGGCCTGTCCGGACACCCTCGTGCAGGCCCGCCATCTCTCCTCGGCCGAGCAGTTGGCGGCACTGCGCGCCGGCGAGCTGGACGTCGGGCTTCTGCGGGAGCGGCGGTCAAGTCCGGAGTTCGACGCGCTGCTCGTCGTACGGGAGAAGATGGGTGTGCTGCTGGCCGCCGAGCAGGCCGTCGAACTCGCTGGACCGGACGGCATCGCGCTGGACTCACTCGTCGGCGTGCAGTGGGTCGGCTTCCCGCGGGCCGGCAGCCCCGCCCGGTACCACGAGCTGACCGCCATCCTGCGCGGCCACGGCCTGCACCTGGACCCGCAGGCCCCGCAGGGCCAGACCCTGATCCCGGACGTGCAGCTGGCGACGGTCGCCTCCGGGCGGGCTTCACGTTGGCGCCGCCCCGCTGGCAGCAGCCGCTGTCCGACCATGTGACGTGGTCGCCCCTGGTCGGGCAGCCGCTGGTGCGGCGTACCTGGGCCGTGTGGCCGGCCGACTCGCACCGCCGTGACCTCGGCCGCTTCATCGCCGCGCTCGACAGGTCGGTGCGCGGCTGGTCCTGGCCGGACCGCAGGGAGCGCATGGCCACAGCGTCCGGCGCCCCTTGCGTCACAGCGGGTCAGACAGCCGTACGGCCGCCACAAGTATCAGAACACCGGATGGTTTTGATTTGGTCTAGTCCTCTTGACGGGTAAGCCGCCCGGCTGTTTGGTATGTACCAACGTCGGCCCGGTACGGCACCACCCCACCACCCAACGCCCTAGGGGCATCCCCGAAAGGGGCAATGTCATGCACCTGGCAAGACTTGCCGCGTCCGCCTGCGCGCTCGCGCTCGCGGCCACCGGCGCGGCCGTCGCCCTGGCGCCCGCCAGCAGCGCGGCAGCGAGCAGCGTCTATTCCGTAGCCCCCTATGTCGACATGTCGAACGGTCAGGAAGGCCTGCTCGACACGGCCATCACCGGACACGGCCTCAAGGCCTACACCGCGGCCTTCGTACTCGGCGAAGGCTGCAACCAGATATGGGGCGACACTCTCCCCATCGGCAACGACTCCTACACCGACCCCGAGATCGCCAGAGCGAAGTCCGAGGGCGCCTCCGTCATCATCTCCTCCGGCGGAGCGAGCGGTGAGCCGCTCGCCTGGACCTGCTCCACCCAGAGCAGCATCGACGCCGGATACCAGGCCATCATCAACGACTACGGCGTCACCCAGCTCGACTTCGACGTCGAGGGGGCCGCCGTCGCCGACACCGCGGCCGCGGCCCGCCAGATGCAGGCGATGAAGGACCTCAAGGCGTCCAACCCCGGCCTGCAGTTCTCGATGACCCTGCCGGTGCTGACCAGCGGGCTCACCAACGACGGCGTCAACATCCTCAAGGCCGCCAAGAACGCCGGCACCAAGATCGACGTCGTCAACGTCATGGCCATGGACTACTACGCGGGCACCGGCACCGAGATGGGCCAGGGCGCGGTCGACGCCGCCAAGGCCACGCTGGCGCAGATGCAGTCCGTGGATTCCGGTTACACCTACGCCAACCTCGGGATCACCCCGATGATCGGCAAGAACGACGACGGCTCCACCTTCACCCTGGCGGACGCCCGGACGGTGGAGAACTTCGCCGCGCAGAACGGCGTCGGACGACTGGCCTTCTGGGCGGTCACCCGGGACCAGCCGTGCAGCGGAAGCGCCAACTCCCTGCCCACGTGCAGCGAGATCAGCCAGAACAGCCTCGCGTTCACAGATGCCTTCGTGCCGTACGAGGGCAGCTCCGGCGGTGGCGGAGGGACGAGCAACGACTTCTCGCTGTCCTTGTCGCCGGGCTCCGCCTCGGCGACCCAGGGCGGCTCCGCCACCACGACCGTCAGCACGGCCGTCACCTCCGGCAGCGCGGAATCCGTCAGCCTCTCCGCCTCCGGCGCGCCCTCCGGTGTCGCCGTCTCCTTCAGCCCCAACTCGGTCACCTCCGGCGGCACTTCGACGCTGACGGCGACGGTCGGCTCGTCCGTGGCCGCGGGCAGCTACCCCATCACCGTCACCGGAAAGGCCTCCACCGGCAGCCACAGCGCGACCTACACGCTCACGGTCACCACCGCCGGCGGGGGCGGTGGAGGCGGCGGCTCGCTGACCAACGCCGGTTTCGAGAGCGGCAGCCTCGGTCCCTGGACCTGCACGGGCGGCAGCACGCTGGTCTCCAGCCCGGTCCACTCCGGCAGCCACAGCCTCCAGGTCGCCCCGAGCGCGAGCAGCACGGGCGAGTGCGACCAGAGCGTCACCCTCTCCCCCAACCACAGCTACACACTCACCGGCTGGGTCCAGGGCCCGTACGCCTACATCGGGGTCAGTGGCGACGCCACGGCCAGCACCTGGTCGAACAGCTCGAGCTGGAACCAGCAGTCGGTCACCTTCACCACCGGCAGCAGCGGAAACGTCACCGTCTACGTCCACGGCTGGTACGGCCAGTCCGACGTCTACGCCGACGACTTCACCCTGAGCTAGGAAGCGTCGTTTGGATCATCCCGGCGTCGCGGGCCCCCAGCCCTCGGACCGCTCCACCCCGCGTGCGGCGCACCTCCTCCCCCACAGGAGGTGCGCCGCACCCTTGCAGGGAGTCCGGCGCCCGGGCAGGGCATCCGCCCCGACATGCCGGAGCCCCCGACCGGGGTCGTGCCGGTCAGGGGCTCTGGCGCGGATCAGGCAGGGTCAGCCGTCGTTCTCCGCGGAGGGGATGTAGGCGCCGGGTACGTCGTTGGGTGCGTAGATCCTGTTCTCACCGGGGTACGGCTTGGTCCAGTTGTGGGTCTCGTACCAGGTGAGGTGGTTCATCTGCGCCGGGTTCGCGTAGTCGGGCACGGCGTTAGGGCCGGTCAGCCGCTGCTTCGACTTCCAGGTGTTCCACTGGGAGACGAGCGACTGCTTGTCCGCCGGGACCTTGGTCGCCGGGACGAGGGCGGCCTTGGTGTCCTGCTTCGCCGGGCTGTCCACGCCACAGGACGGCGGGGTGCTCAGACCGTCGGTCAGCGAGGTCCGGTTGGGCAGTGCCGTGAACGGCGTGTAGTCGGGGTGCTGGGTGAAGGCCCCGCGCATCGGGGTGGCCGCGCTGTCCTTCTGGTTCATCGGGTGGACCCCGAGGATCTGCTCGATGGTGCGGATCATGGTGATCTGCGAGTAGTAGTGGCTGTCGACCGTGTCGTGCTGCGCCCAGGGGCTGATGATCTGGATCGGCGCACGGTGGCCGTCGACGTGGTCGAGGCCGGCCTGGGAGTCGTCCTCGACGACGAAGATCGCCGAGTCCTTCCAGTACTTGCTGTGCGAGATCTCGTCGACGATCCTGCCGGTCGCGAGGTCGTTGTCCGCGACCTGGGCCGCGGGGCTCGCCGGACCGCCGGTGTGGTCGCTGGAGAGCCAGAACATGTTCAGGTTCGCCGGACCGTTCTTCTCGAAGTCCTGCTTCCAGATCTGCTCCCGGTAGACGTCCGGGACGCTGGTGTCGAACTTGGGGAAGCCGGGCACCGAGACGCTGTTGAGCGAGGGGATCGGCGAGGACGAGTTCAGCGGGTAGGCGGTGCCCTGCCCGGTCGCGGCCATGTTCTTGGCGTCGCAGTACAGGTTCTGCCAGCTCGCACCGGACGGCTTGGTCAGGAACTGCTGGAACTCGCCGAAGTCCCGTACGGACTTGCCGGCCGCCTGCACGCCGGACCACAGGAAGCCCGACTTCTGGTGGCCGAGCGCGTCGTCCTCGGTGTCGTAGCTGCGCAGGTACTCACCGGCCGAGGACTCGGTGTACTCGGGGTTGTCGGCCTGCATCAGCCAGTTGTGGCCCTCGGCCGAGTTCGTGCCGATGTCATAGGTGTTGTCGTAGAGCCCGAACTGCTCGGCCAGAGCATGCTGGTTGGGCGTCACGTTCTCGCCGAACTGCGTCAGCGACGGGTCGCCGTTGCCCTTGGGGATGTCGCCGTAGACCTGGTCGTAGGTCCGGTTCTCCTTGACGATCAGGAAGACGTGCTTGATCGTCGAGGGGTCGCCGAGCCGCGCCGGGACCGCCACCGGCCTCGCCTTGCTGTGCTTGTTCGCCAGCTGGACCGCGCCCTCGGTCCAGCCGTTCTGCTGGAACACCTTGCGGGTCTCGGAGCGGATGACCTTGTCGCTGGGCAGCGCGAACTGCGTCAGGCTCGACGTGGTGTCGTGGGTGCCGTGGCCGGCGCTGTCGGGGCGGCGGGCGTCGACACCACGGGTGTTGGAGACGACGACCGTCCTGCCCACGGTGGTGATCGCCGCGGGGAAGTAGTCGGTCGGCAGCAGGCCGACATAGCTGACCGGCTCCTGCGCGGAGGTGTACCGGTAGACGGCGACCGCGTTCGCGCGGCCGAGTGTCACCAGCAGGTGACCGTCGTCGGTGAGCGTCACCGCGTTGGGCTCGTAGCCGACCGACGCCTCCGGCCACGGCTGGGTGGAGATGGTCTGGACGACCTTGTCGTTCCTGGTGTTGATGACCGACACGTTGTTGTCGGCGGTGTTGGTGACGAACACCGCTCCGCTCTTGGCGTACACGGCGGTCGGGTGCAGACCGACGCCGATGGTGCCGACGGCGGCGGACGGGTTCGCCAGGTCGATGACGCTGACCGTCCCGGTGGTGGTGGCACCGGTCTTGGGGTTGGCCGGCACCTGGGTGCCGTAGGAGTTGATCGTGGTGTCGCCGGGCTTCGCCGCACGTCCGCCCTCGTTGCTGACGTAGAGCTTGTCGCCGACCTGGGCCATGCCGCGCGGGGCGTTGCCCACGGACCAGCTCTGCTTGACGGCGCCGGTCGCCGCGTCGATGGCGACCACCCGGTTCTGGCCGTTGACCGCGGAGTACACGGTGGAGCCGTCGGCGGAGAACACGGCCGCGCTCGCCAGGGCGTGCTTGTCGCCGTCGGCCGGGATGGAGACGGTCACCGGGTTGGCGAGGGTGCCGTCGGCGTTGACGGTGAACTTGGTGTAGCCGTCCGTCTGGCCGAGCCACAGCTGCTTGCCGTCGGGCGAGTACGTCGGACCTTCCTGGCCGACGGCGCCGCTCTTGATCCGCAGGTCGTCCGCCGCGTTGGTGCCGACCTTCTGCTTCACCTGCCCGGTCTTGAGGTCCACGAGGACGAGGGCCGCGTCGCCGTCGGTGACCGAGGCCGCGAGATGGCTGCCGTCCGGGCTGACCGTCGAGGACATGATCTTGCCGTCGTTGATGACGAGCCGGCTGCCGTACGGGTTGATGTACTGGTCGCTGGAGATGACCTGGCCCTTGTCGGTGACCTGGCCGACCTGCTCGGTGCCGAACTGGCGCGTCGAGGCCACCGCGGTGCCGGTGGCCAGCGCTGCCGTGGTGATGCATGCCGTGAGCAGTGTCGCCCGACGGCCGACACGTCTGCCGAGCAGGACGAAGTACTCCTTCTCGGCTTGCCGGCGACGGCGCGTTATCTGCATGACGTCATCCCTTCAGGGAGGTGTTGAGTAGGTCGACGTTGCCGTCGAACTGCCAGAGCGGGTTCGGTGCGTCTCCGGTGGAGGTGTGCATGAGGAAGTAGCCGTTCACTTCCTTGGGTCCGTCGCCGTCGGCCACGAACCGCCCGTCCGCGGTGATGTCGAGCTGGTAGATGGCCTGTCCCGTGGTCTGGGTACCGGGCAGATGCCAGGAGACGACGCAGCGCCAGTCGTTGCCCGCACCCTCGGCGCCGTCCTGCACGTCTCCCTTGGTGCAGGCCGCGGAGGACCTCAGCTGTGCCTCGGTGACGGCGGGCCGGTTGAGCTGGGAGGTCTGCATCCGGTAGAGGTGGGCGAAGGCCGTGGCCAGCGAGCGCTGCACCTTGTCCTGCCGGATCCCGGAGCCGCTGGTCACTCCGGTCACCGCCGTGACGACCGCGACCGTGACGGCCACCAGCCCGGCGAGCGGCAGGAGCCCGGCCGTGAGCGCACGGCGTGCCGATCCGTCGTCGCTGAGATTGGTGAAGTCGCGCCGCAGGAACAGCAGATAGGCGATGAGCGTCGCGGTCACGGCCCACACGAGGCTGACCACGATGCCGATGGCGAGCGGTCCGAGCTGGGCGGGACTGGTGAACACGCCGTTCCAGGCGATGAACGCCCAGCTGGGCAGGGCGAGTCGAACGGCGACGGGCAGCGGCAGCATCTGGGCGAGCTGCATCGCGAGCGCGACGACCGCGGGCAGCAGCAGACCCATCGGTGACCGCCCGAGCACGACCGACCCGAGGAGTCCGATCCCGGCGAGGGCCAGGGTCGGGGCCAGCACACAGGCCCAGGCGAGCAGGACACGGCCGGCGGCGTCCCCCGGGGAGAGCAGCCGCCCGTCGAGTCCGACCAGCGGATGGTTGCCGACCGCCACGAGCCCGCCGGCGGTGCTCGAGGCGGCCAGGCCGATCACGAGCAGCAGGATCACGGTGAGGGACGCCAGTGCCTTCGCCACGAAGATCCGCCGCGGTGAGCGGACCGCCACCAGCAGGTGGCGCCAGGTGCCGAGCCGGTCCTCGGAGGCGAACACGTCACCGGCCACCACCGAGGTCAGCAGCGGCAGCGCCCAGGTTCCGGAGAAACCGAGGATCACCAGGGGTCCGGCCCAGCCCGTGGCGAGCATCCAGCGGCCGAAGAGGGTGTCGGAGGGCAGCGTGCTCTGCTGGCCGACTCCGGCGACGAAGAGCGCCGGGGCGATCCAGCACGCGAGAACCAGCAGCCGGATCCGCCACTGCGAGACGAGTTTGACCAGTTCGAAGCGGTAGCCCCGGGACACCGAGACCCGGCCGGTGCCGGCCGTGCGGTCGGGGGCGACGACGGTCGCGGTCATCGGCCGGCCTCCTGCTGCTCGGCGCCGTTCCGCTGCCGGTCGGCATCTGTCTCGCGCCGTTCGCCGGCGGACTTCTGCTGTTCGGTGAGGGCGAGGAACGCGGCCTCGAGCGGGGACACCACGGGGGCGAGTTCGCGCAGTGCGATGCCCGCGTGCACGAGCCGTACGACGAGTTCGTCGAGGTCGGGCACCAGCGCCCGGACGACGAGCGCCTCGGCGCCGGGGCCGTCCACCGTCCGGATCCCGGGCGCCCCGGTGGCCAGTCGGCGGGCGGCCTGCGGGTCGGAGGTGACGAGCCGGTAGTCGAGTTCGCGGTTCTCGGCGGCCAGTTTGCCCAGCGGACCGGAGAAGACGACTCGTCCCGTGGCGAGAATGGTGACTTCGGAGCACAGGGCCTCGAGGTCGTCCATGCGGTGGCTCGAGAGCACGACGCCGGTGCCCTGGGCGGCGAGTCGGCTGAGGACGCCGTGGACGTGTCTCTTGCCGGCCGGGTCCAGGCCGTTGGACGGCTCGTCCAGCACGAGCAGCCGGGGCCTGGTGAGCAGGGCGGCGGCGAGCCCGAGCCGTTGGCGCATACCCAGGGAGAAGCCACGGGTCTTGTCGTCGGCGACGTCGGTGAGCCCGACCTGGTCGAGTGCGGCGTCGATGCCCGCCGTTCGGGCATCGGCACCGCGGAGCCTGGCCAGCGCGGCGAGATTCTGCCGTGCGGTGAGCGAAGGGTAGAGTCCCGGGCCGTCCACGAAACCGGCGACCGAGTCCGGAGCGGCGTACGCCCGTCCGACCGGCGTACCGAGGATCTCCAGGCTCCCGCTGTCGGCGACGGCCAGCCCGAGCAGGAGGCCGAGCAGGGTCGTCTTGCCGGCGCCGTTCGGTCCGACCAGGCCGTGGATCTGTCCCTGTGTCACATCGAGGTCAATGCCGTCGAGCGCGACGACGTCGCCGAAACACTTGGTGATCCCACGCGCCCGGATCGCGAGGAGTGTGTCCATGAGCCCCTTCCTTCACAAGCCTCAAGGAGGTTAGGGAGGACACACAACGGTGACAGGGGTGGCCAGTTGAACGCCAGGGGAACGGCAGCCGTCCGGCGCACCCGCTCCGGATGGCGCTTCGCGTGCCGATCGATCCCCAACTGGCTTATGTGTAAGGGTGGTTGTGCTGACGTCGGGTCGTCGACAGGGGCGGGTGGGCGGTCGGCCTGATGCCGTGGTCCCGCTTGAGGCGGGCCATTTCGAACAGGGCGATGGCCGTGACCGTCACCGGGGCGCCGAGGATGAACAGGATGCCCAGCTTCGGCCCGAGGCCGTGCAGGTCTCCGGTGAACAGATCGGGCAGGGACAGCATGACCCCGACCGTGAGCGGGGTGAGAAGCAGCAGGACTCCCGAGGCGACCGGCAGGTTCTGCAGCATCTCCCCGACGGCGAAGCCACCCTCGACGAAGGTGTAGACGCCGACGGCGGCCACGGTCCCGGCGGCGACACGGATCCGCTTGAGCTGTTCGACGGACGCGTCGAGCGGCTCGGGCACCCAGGCGGGGTGGAACACCGCCCGGGCGGCGTGATGGGCCTTCAGGTAGTTCCGGCCGCTTGGCGGGCGTCGGTGCGGTTCCTCCGCACGCCGACCACTGCACTCTCCCCCGAGTCGTACGCCACATGATCATCGGCGAGTCTACGGGAGCGGACGGCCGGCACCCTTCTCGTTCATGTACACGAACTCGGCACACATGGGTGTACGGGCAGCCGGTCGCCGTGCCAGACTCGCTCAACACCTCTGCCGCACCACTGAGTTGGAGGCCGCCCATGAGCATTTCCCGGCGTACCGTGCTCGCCGTGGCAGCCGGCGCCACGGCTGGTGCCGCCACTCCGGCACAGGCCGCGCAGACGTCCGCAGAGCGGGAGCCGGACACCTCTGCCGACGCGCTCGAGGCGGCCGCCGACTACGCGGTGGAGAAGCTGCGCGCCGTCGCGCCGGGGGTGAGCGCCTTCCCGGTCGGCACGAAGTTCGAGAAGTGGGTCTTCTCGAAGGACGGCGACTGGGTGGGAGGGTTCTGGCCGGGCACCCTGTGGATGGCGTATCTGCGCAGCGGGGACGACATGTTCCGCACTCTGGCGCTGGACTCGGCACGCAAGCTCGCTCCCCGCCGGTTCGACACCACCACCCACGACCTCGGCTTCCTCTTCTCTCCGTCCTGGGTCACCGCCTGGCGGCTGACAGGCGACGACACGTGGGGCGCGGGCGCCGTACAGGCGGCCGACTCGCTGATCCAGCGCTACAACCCGCGTGGCCGCTTCATTCGGGCCTGGGGAGCGCTGAACGATCCCCAGAACGCGGGCCGGGTCATCATGGACACCTTGATGAACCTCGATCTGCTGGCCTTCGCGAGCCGGCGGACGGGGGACGGAAAGTACCTCGACGTGGCCGTGGCCCACGCCGAGACGGCGCAGCGGTACTTTCCCCGCCCGGACGGCTCGACTCCCCATGTCTTCGACTTCGACCCGGACACCGGCGCGCCGATCGGCCCGAACACGGTCCAGGGCTACAGCCCTTCCTCCTGCTGGTCGCGTGGACAGGCCTGGGGCATCTACGGATTCACCACCATGTACCGCCGGACCGGTCACCGGCCGTTCCTGGACACGGCGCGCAGACTCGCCGACTACGCGACAGGAGTGCTGACCCCTGACGCCGTGCCGGTGTGGGACTACCGCGCGCCGCAGCAACCCCACGACGTCAAGGACGCGTCGGCGGGCGCGGTGACGGCCTGCGGGCTGCTCGACCTGTCCGCCGCGACCGGCAGTCCGCAGTACCGGCGTGTCGCGCTGCGCATCCTCACCGCGCTCTCGGAGACCTGCCTGACGCGGAGATCGGCCCGCGCGGAGGCCATCGTCGCCCGCTGCACCCGCAACCGCCCTGCCGAGGACGGGATCGAGGTCTCGCTGCCCTACGCCGACTACTACCTGCTGGAGGGCATCCTGCGCGTGCTGCAGCCGAAGGACGTCGACCGGGCCATCGACTTGTCGACGGCAGCGGCGCGGATCAACGGCTGAACGGGTCAGCCACGGGGTGCTCCATCGCACCGGCCTCCAGGAGGAGCATGCGGGCCAGGCCGCGTGCCTCCTGCGGGGTGAGTGCCGCCCAGACGCCCGGCTCGCCGCTGCGGTCCTCCCCCACGGCCAGGGCGATCCGGCCCACGGGCCGCTCCGGACGTCCGAGGTGCAGGCGCCGTACCTCGATCCTGCGTCCGCACATGGTCACGAGACGAGGTTCGCCCGCGTGGCCGTCCTCGGTCCTTCCCAGCCGGCCGCCGTCTGCCGTCGCCATCTGTCCCACGCTCCTTCGCAGGTCGGTTCCGGCCGGAACCGTCGCTGTCAGGAGCAGCGCACGGGGTGCCGGAATTGTTCCCGCTCGGCCCATGACTGAAGGAAGCCGCAGGTCAGAGAAGCTGTCTTTCGACGTCGGGCCACTGGGTACGGCACACAGGTGCCGGTGTTCCGGTCGATCCGCAGCCGGTGACCGGGGGCCCGGGCGGGGCGGCGGGGCCGTCGAGGCGGCCGATGCCGATGGGGGTGGCGGCGCGGGAGTTGGTGAGGTCGAGGCCGACGGAGCGGACGAGGCGGTGGGCGTGGCGGATCCCGCGACCGAGGCCGAGGGCGAAGGTCCGGCCGCGCTCGCCCCGGCCGCCCCGGTGCCGGGTGGCGGCGAGCGCGGTCCACAAGTCGCGCAGCGCCTGCGGTGTTTCGGACACCTGGACGTGGCCGGGGCGGGCGAACGCCTCCTCGGTGTTCCCGGGCGCCCACTGGCGGCACTTCCTCAACCCGGTACCTGCTCCTGCCGCGTGTCGTGGCCGTGACCTCGCTGCGCACCGCGCCGCACACGGTGCCTGAGCCGAGGACTTCGCCGTGCGCGCGCCCGGCAGGCCGGTCGTCCGCTCGCGGGACCGGGCGGGCTTCGTCCTCAACACCCTGGGCCGTGCCACCCGTGGGCCCTGCCGCCACTGCTCCAACGGATGCCCGAGACAGGGATGTCGGGGTCGCCGGGCCGGTCGGGGGATCCATGCGCGCGACCAGGACCGAGCACCCCGGCACGCGCATGGGATCCTGCGTGGTGAACCCGAGGAGGAGGCAGTGCACCTGCGCGACGTCTTGCCGGACGATGTCGATGCCTACGTCCGGATGCGGTGTGACCCGGTGATGATGGCCGACCTCGGCGGGCCCCTGCCCCGTGCGGGGATGGCGGACAAGGTCCGCAGGGATGCGCAGGAGGCGGCCGCCGACCTCGCCTGGCTCAAGATGATCGTCCCCGACCCGGACCGCCCCGACGTGGTGGCAGGGACGGTGACCCTCTGGTCCCACGGCACCGGTACCGGACCGATCTCCGAGATCGGCTGGATGGTCCTGCCGGAATTCCAGGGGCGGGGGCTGGGCAGGCGTGCCGTCCGTGCCCTCCTGGAGCAGGCCCGGGACCAGGACCGGTGGGGACTCGTGCATGCCTTCCCCGCGACAGGCAACGCGGCCTCCAACGGCATCTGCCGCTCGGTCGGCTTCCGGTTCCTCTCGGAGATAGACGTGCCCTTCGCGGGGCGGGTCCTCAGGGGCAACCACTGGGTCGTCGATCCGCGGACGGACCTCAGACGACAGGACCCGTGACGTCGGCTCCCTCTCGCCGGGAGCCCTGCGCGTCTCGCCGTGCCATCCGCATGACGGACATCACCCACCGCATCCGCTGCCGGGACCGTGGGCTGTGCGGTGCAGCTGGTTCGCCCCGTCCGCCAGGCGGGATGCGTCGCAAGAGGGAACCCGGTGCTCGCCGACGCCGGCATCCATGAAGTGCCCACCGGCGACTTCTCCCACTACGACCATTTCTCGACACCACCGTCATGGTCGGTGCCGTCCCCGCGCGGCACCGGGCCGCCGTCGAAGCGGACGCCCTGGACGGCTGCTTCGCCATGGCACGCGGCACACAGGGCGTGGTGCCGCTGGAGATGACCAAGTGGTTCGACACCAACTACCACTGCCTGGTGCCCGAACTGGGCCCGGACACGGTGTTCACCGCCGACTCGGCCAAGCAGGTCGCCGAGCTGACGGAGGCCCTCGCTCTGGGCCTGACCGCCCGGCCCGTCCTCGTCGGCCCCGTGACCTACCTCCTGCTCGCCAAGCCGGCACCGGGCGTGGCTGCGGACTTCGCCCGGCTCACCCTCCTGGACCGCCTGCTCCCGGTGTACGCCGAGGTCCTCGCCGACCTGCGCGCGGCAGGCGCCGAGTGGCTCCAGCTCGACGAGCCCGCCGCCCGTACCGTCCGCGGTGAACTGTCGTAGCCTGCGCCGCCACACGTGTGTCCGCTCCGGCCGGACCTGGTCGGAGCGGACACACGCACGGACGGCTGCTACGGCGCGCCCGTGTGACCGAGTCCGATGAACGCGACGATCCCGCTCACCACGCGGCCTGCGGAGCGGTGCCGGGCTCGCCGAGCCCCAGTTCGCGGTCGCCGAGCGGGGCGAAGAAGCGCTCCACGTCGGCGCCGGAGACCTCGGCGAGGGTCGCGGGGGACCAGCGCGGGTTGCGGTCCTTGTCGATGACCTGGGCGCGCACGCCCTCCACCAGGTCGGGGGTGCCCAGAGCGGCGCAGGAGACCCGGTACTCCTGGTCGAGCACCCGCTCCAGCGAGCCGAGGCGCCGGGCGCGGCGCATCGCGGCCAGGGTGACCTTCAGGGCGGTGGGCGACCTGGCGAGCAGCGTCTCGGCCGCCTCCTTCGCACTCGGGTCGCCGTGGCCGAGCAGCCGGTGCAGGATCTCCTCGACCGTGCCGGCGTCGTAGCAGAGGTCGATCCACGTCCGTCGCTCGGCCAACTCCCCCTGCGGCGGCGGCTGTTCGTGCCGCGCGACGGCCTCGTGCACGGGCAGCGCGGCAAGGTCGTCGACGAGGTCCCGGAGTCCGGCGGAGGGTACGAAGTGGTCGGCGAGCCCGCACAGCAGGGCGTCACCGGCGCCGATCTGCGCGCCGGTCAGTGCGAGGTGAGTACCCAGTTCACCGGGGGCCAGACCGAGGAGGTAGGTGCCGCCCACGTCGGGCACGAAGCCGATGCCGGTCTCGGGCATGGCGATCCGCGACCGCTCGGTGACGATCCGGACGCTGCCGTGCGCGGAGAGGCCGACCCCGCCGCCCATCACGATGCCGTCCATGACGGCGACGTACGGCTTGGCGCAGTGCGCGATGCGGGCGTTGAGGTGGTACTCGTCGCGCCAGAACGCGGCCGAGGCGGTGCCGTCGCCGTCGCGGGCGTCGTCGTGGACGGCGCGGATGTCACCGCCCGCACACAGGCCACGCTCGCCCGCGCCCGTGATGACCACGGCCTGCACGGCCGGATCGTGCTCCCACTCGGTCAGCGCCGCGTCGATGCGGCGCACCATCTCGTGGTTGAGGGCGTTGAGGGCCTTGGGCCGGTTGAGCGTGATGTGGGCGGCCCGGCCGGCGATGTGGAACAGGACGGGGTCGTCGCTGTGCGGCAGGCCGGTTCCCGTGGTGCCGGTCATCCGGGCACCTCCGTCAGGCCACGGGCCACGATGACGCGCATGATCTCGTTGGTTCCTTCCAGGATCTGGTGCCCCCGCAGGTCTCGGACGATCTTCTCAGTGCCGTACTCGCCGAGGCAGCCGGAGCCCCCGGCGTTCCCCGGCCCCTCGCTCCCCGTGACGACCTCGGACTCGACGAACCGGCCTGGCTGCTCTGTCATGCCGTGGCCGAACAGCTCTCGCGGGCGGGCGGGCCGGACGCCGGCCGGCGTGGTCCTCATCGACTCCCATGCGGGACTGCTGCGCCGCGACGACCCGCGCGGGCTGGCGCTGGTGTCCGCCGGTGCCGATCTGCCGGACGACGTCGTCGGCCAACTGGACGACTCGTTGCTGATCACCGGGGGCGGCTACGCCCGCGGGCACCGGCGGCTCGGACGGCACCACCTGGCTGGGAGCCGGTCATCGACGAGCAGGACGCCGCCGCCCTCGCCACCGTCACGCGCTGACGGCGGTGCCGGTAGGTTGTGATCATGACGAGCGACTGGCGGACGGATCGGATCGGCACGGCCGTGCGGGGCGAGAACCCGACGGTGCTGCGGCGCCTCGCGTCGGGTTTCGCGGTGATCGGCGACGTCCAGTTCCTGCCGGGCTACTCGGTGCTCCTCGTGGACGACCCCGGTGTGCAGCGGCTGTCCGACCTGCCCAAAGCCGAACGGCTGGCGTTCCTGGCCGACATGGACCTGCTCGGCGAGGCGGTGGAGCGCGCCTGCCGGCGCCTGGACCCGGCCTTGCGCCGGGTCAATCTGGAGATCCTCGGCAACACGGATCCGTTCCTGCACGCTCACGTCTGGCCGCGCTACGAGTGGGAGCCGGCCGAGCTGGTGGGCAAGCCCGTGTGGTTGTACCCGCCCGAGCGGTGGCGGGACGAAGGATCCGCACTCGGTCCGCGGCACGACGTACTGCGTGCGGCGATCGGCGACGAGCTGGACCGGTTGCGTTCGGCCGTCTAGGTCCTGTCGTCGAACTCCCGCCGTCCGCCTGTAGAGCGGGCCTCGCGGCGTCAGGTGCGTGCTCTCGGCGTGCCGGGCCCTGGCCCTCGTACGGGACGTGCTCGGGCCGGGGGCCGGTGCGGCGAGAGGGCGTGCATGGCGTCGCGAGGCAGGTAGGAGTTCGACGACAGGGCCCAGCCGCCCTCCCCCATCGGGCGGCGGCCGTTCACGGACGGCCGGTGCCGTGTTCTCGGCCGCTGTCCTTGACGCGCGTCACAGCGACGCCAGTTCGTCGGCCAGGTCGGTGAGGCCGAGCGAGCCCAGGGTGAGGGCCCTGGTGTGCCAGGCACGCAGATCGAAGTCGGAGCCGCGGCGGTGACGTGCGGCCTCGCGGCCCTGCAGCCAGGCGCGCTCACCCAGCTTGTAGCCGATGGCCTGGCCCGGCCAGCCGAGGTAACGGTCGATCTCGCTGGTGCGGCGCGCCGTCTCGCTTCCGTGGTGGGCGGCCATGAACGCGGTGGCGAGGTCCGGGCTCCAGGGTTCGCCCGGGTGGAAGCCGGAGCCGACGGGAATGGTGAGGTGCAGGTGCATACCGATGTCGACGATCACCCGGATGACCCGGAGCATCTGCTTGTCCAGGTAGCCGAGGCGGCGGGCGGGGTCGGTGAGGAAGCCGAGTTCGTCCATCAGCCGCTCGGCATACAGGGCCCAGCCCTCCTTGTCGGCGCTGACCGCGCCGAGGGTGATCTGGTAGGTGCTGAGGCGGTCGGCTGCGGCGGTCCAGCGGGCGGTCTGCAAGTGGTGCCCCGGCACGCCTTCGTGGTACCAGGTGCTGACGATCTCCCAGGTGGGGAACGTCTGTTGACCGAGGGTGGGCAGATAGGCGCGTCCGGGACGGCTGAAGTCGAGGCTGGGCCCGGTGTAGTAGGGCGCGCCCGAGCTGCCCGGGGGTGCGATACGGGTCTCGACCCTGCGGATGGGGCCGGAGAGGTCGAAGTGGGTGCCGTCGAGGGCGTCGATCGCCTCGTCCGTGATCTGCTGGAGCCAGGCGCGGATGTTCTCCTCGCCGGTGACGGCGTGGCCGTGCCGGTTCAGGTGGTCCATGGTCTCCCGGAGGGTGGCGCCGGGGAGGATGCGGCCGGCCTCGGCCCGCATCTCGGCGTGCGTGCGGTGGAACTCCTCCCAGGCCCAGGCGTAGGCCTCGGCCGGGTCGAGGGCGGCGCCGATGGCCCAGCGGGCCGAGCGCAGGTAGCGCTCGCGGCCGACGGGGTCGGGGGTGCCGTCCGCGGCGGGCAGATAGCCGGTGAGCAGCCAGTCGCGGAAACCGGCCACCGCGGCGGTCGCCCGGATGGCGGCGGCGTCCAGTTCGTGCCTGAGCCGGTCCGGACCGGGGGCCACGAAGGCGGCGAACCAGCTTGCGCCGTCGGCACCTTGTGCGGTCCACGCGGCGAGCTGCCCGGTCACGGCGTGGACCTGGCGGGGCGCGCACAACAGTCCTCGGGCGATGCCCTCGGACAGGGTCGCCCGGTAGCCGTCCAATGCGCCGGGCAGGTTGCGCAGCCGTCCGGCCACCGCCGCCCAGTGCTCGTCGGTGTCGGTGGGCATCAGGGTGAGGATGCCGCGCACCTTGTGCAGGGGCGAGTTGACGTTGCGCAGCTGGCGGAAGTGGTCGCCCGCCTCGTGCGCGGCGAGTTCGGCGCTCAGCCGTTCGCGCAGCAGCCGGGCGCAGTTCCGTTCGGCGTCCGCGAACACGGTGTCGTGCTTCTCGCCGTGCCGCTCGGCGGCGTCGAGCGCGCAGAGCGTGCGCCGGGCCACGTCGGCGAGCGCGTCGAAGCCCTCGGGCGAGAGGTCCGGCTGCCGGTCGTCCTCGGGGTGCAGGCCGAGCCGGGTCGAGGTCATCGGATCCAGGGCGGCGACCTGCGCGACGTGGTCGTCGGCGATCCGGCGCGGGGTGTTCGCTGTGTCGGCCATGCCGCTCATGCTGACCTGTCGCCACAGGTGCTGTCAGCAGCCCGCATCGGCTTTCGGCCGCCCCTGGTCGCATGTCGCGCGCCCTTGGGACGGCACCGGGAGAGGGCTCCTGCCGCGGCGGGCTCAGCAGTACGGCGGCTGGTTGGTCAGGGAGGACGCCACCCGCATCCACACGTAGAACTGCCGGTACAGGCCGGGCAGCGGGCCCTGCGCCCGGACCGTGCGCGAGTCCTCGAGGGTGACCCCGGGGATGCCCGGGAGGATGGCGGCCACGGAGGCCGACTGCCAGCGGACGGTGAGCGTGGCCGGGTCGGCGGGGGCGGCCGGGGTCCGTCGGGGGGCCGACAGGGCGGCGGTGACCGCCTTCTCGATGGCCGTGCGGGCTTCCTCGGCCGGGCGCAGTTCGGCCGCGAACCGGCTCCGGGCGTGCTTGACGGCCACGGTGGCGACCGCGGGGTCCCACTCCTCGGTCTCCGCGCAGGCGAGGTCGTCTCCCGTGAGGGCAACCAGCGGAACACCGAGGGCCGCCGCGGTGGCCTGGGCGAGCCCGATCTCCCCCACCGGTCGGCCGTCCAGCCAGATGTCCTCGATCTCGTGGCCCATAAAGCTGTGGCTCAGGACCCCGGGCGCTCCGGCCCTGGAGTGATAGCCGACGCAGACCATGGCGTCGTGTTCGGGGGAGAGGCCCTCGAGCATGCCCATGGTCTTGGGCTTGCCGCGGACGAGGCGGGCGGCCGGGTCCAGGTCCTCCGGCAGGAGGTTGCGCATGGGGCCGTGCGCGTCGTTGACGAGGATGCCGGTGGCGCCGGCCGCGACGGCGCCCCGGACGGCGGCGTTGACGTCCTGCGCCATCATCCGCCGTCCGCGCTCGTAGTCCCGGCCGCCGGGCTGGACGTCGTCGGCGTCCACGAGCCCGGTGATGCCCTCCATGTCCACGCTGATGTAGATCCGCACGGTGCCTGCTCCTCACACTTGATCGTCCGGGAGACGCCGGCCGCTCGGTCCTCGGTTCCCCGAGTCCGTGTCCGGACGCCGTCCGTGGCGCAGGAAGAGTGCTTCGACGTGGTCCTCCGGACGGCTCGCCGGCAGCGGTGGGGTCAGGTCGGTGCGTCCCGGCTCCCGCCAGGGGCCGGCGAACTCTAGGCGTCGGGTGCGAAGGCGAGGGCGCCCAGGAGCCGCCGGTGCGGGTGGGCGGACGGCGTGGCGGTCAACTGCCCTCCTGCGGCGAGGTGGTCGTCGGCGAGGCGCATGGCCGGGCGGGCCGTACAGGAGAGCCGGCGCGGTGGAGCAGTGGGCGGCGTCCGGATCGGCCGGGCCCCGGGGCGGCGGCGCGGACCGGCACCCCGAGATCACCGCGCGGCCGTCAGCTGCCGTCGGACCGTGCGAGGATGCGGCGCAGCCAGCGGGTTCGGGCGTCGCGGGCGTCCCGGCTGAGGGCCGCCTGGGGCGCGAAGGTGTCGAAGCCGTGGAAGGCGCCGGGCCATACGTGCAGTTCGGCCTGTCCGCCGGCCTGCCAGAGCGCGTTCGCGTAGGCCACGCCCTCGTCCCGGAACGTCTCGGCGGACCCGACCTCGATGTAGGCCGGGGGCAGCCGTGACAGATCGGTGGCACGGGCGGGAGCGGCGTACGGCGGCAGGTCGGCGGCACCGTAGCGGTCGCCCAGCAGGGCCTGCCACGCGGTCGCGTTGGAGGTGCGGTCCCACAGGTCGACGCCGGCCATCTGGTGGCTGGAGAAGGTGTCGTTGCGGTCGTCGAGCATCGGGCACAGGAGCAGCTGCCCGATCGGGGCCGGGCCGCCCCGGTCCCGGGTGAGCAGGGCGAGTGCTGCCGCGAGTCCGCCGCCGGCGCTCTTTCCGCCGACGACGACACGGTCGGCGTCGATGCCCAGTGCGCTCGCGTGCGCGGCCGCCCAGACGAGTCCGGCGTAGCAGTCCTCCACCGCTCCGGGGTACCGCGTCCGCGGGGCGAGCCGGTACGCGACGGAGACGACGGCCAGCTCCAGCGGGAGCGCCCAGGCCCGCAGCACCTGGGGGAGCACGGACCAGGCGTTTCCCATGATCATTCCGCCGCCGTGCAGGTAGTACAGCAGCGGCAGGGAGCCGGTGACCCCGGCGGGCCGTGCGCTCACGAGCGTGACGTCGGGTGTGCCCGGCGCACCCGGCACCCGTAGCTCCTCCACCTCGAAGCGGCCGTCGGCGCGCAGGTCGTGCACCGTCGGCCGGGGCCGGACCTCGGCGTCCCGTGCCTGTCTGGCGGCGAGGTTCTCGTGGGTGAACGGCTCCCTCGCCTCCGCCCCCAACGCCGCCAGCGGTCCCGTCAGTTCGGGGTCGAACGGCGGTACTTCCCGGGGCGTCGGCGGTGGAGTGAAGTCCATGCCGCGTAGTCAATCACCCACGCGCCACAGTGTTACGCCCCTGTGACACCGAGCGGACAGTCCGAAGATCGAGGACTGTCATGCTCTGCTGTGACCTGCCCATGTTCCTGGGGGAATCAGCCATGACCAAGCGAACCCGCTCCATCGCCGCCGCCATCGCCGTGGCCGCGGCCGTCACCGGCACGGCGCTGCTGGGCGCCTCCGGCGCCGCCTCGGCCGCCACCGGTGCCTCGCACGGGACCCTGACCATCAGCAACGGCACCAAGGACGTGCTGATCGGCGGGCACCGAGTGAACTTCGGGGTGCCGGTCCGGGACCTGTCCTGGTCCCCGGACGGCACCAGGGCCGCCTTCATCGACGGCTCCGGCAACCTGGACATCGCCAACGCGGACGGCAGCAGGCGCGTCGTCGTCGCCAAGAACCCCGGCGGCCAGAACTGGTCCCACCCGACCTGGCAGGTGACGGCGAAGGACACCCAGAACGGCATCCCCGCCAAGGACAACCTGATCTTCGCGGTCCGGGACAAGGGCGTGTCCCGGCTCAAGTACCTCTCCGCAAAGGCCGTCCACGGCACCCCCAGGACCCTGCCGCTGTCCGGCGACCCGGAGCCGGGCGGGGCGGTCCCGCAGACCGGCAACGTGTGGCCCAACGCGGGCGGGCACTACGGCACCTCGGTCTACGCCAACGTCGACACCGGTGCCGTCTACATCCGTGACGACTACCTGCGCCAGCAGGGCGGCAAGCTCACCAAGGGCTCCGAGCCGGCGCTGTCCCCGAACGAGGAGGAGGTCGTGTTCGTGCGCTCGGTCGCGGGCCACGACCACGTCCTGGTCGAGGACTTCATGCACGGCAACCGCATCAAGGACCTCACGCCGCACGCGACCACCGACTACACCGAGCCGGCCTGGTCCCCCGACGGCAAGACCCTCGCGGTACGCACCCCGTCCGGCACGGTGACCCTGCCGTCGAACGGCACCGGCCACCCGGTCAAGGTCACCTCGACGGCGGGCCTGGCGGCGTACCGCCCCTGACGCGGGCCGACGGGGACGGGCCGGGCGGGTCCGGGCGGCAGGGTGCGGGTCACCTGCCCGTCCGGGCCAGCTCGGCCCGCAGTTCGTCCAGGTGGGTGTCGGCGGTGTCGTGCGGCAGGAACTCCACGACGTCGAGGAACCGGAACAGCACCTGGCTGCTCGTGACGGCGTACTCGTACTCCGCGAAGCCCACCACGGCGCCCATCGTGCCCCGGACGGCACCGCGCACCACGTGGGAGGTCATCTCGTCCGGCTCGACCGCCGACAGCCCGCGCCGGGCGTTGGGCCTGGCCAGGTACGGGCACACCATCGAGGCGTACAGCATGCAGGCGCGGTGCCCCGGCCCCTCGAGGGTCGGCGCCAGATTGCGGTACGGCCGCCCGGCGGCCAGTGCGTCCGCGATCGCCCCACTCTCCGCGGCCCCCACCACACGCCACACCGGTCCCTGCGCCATGGGCCGGTTGCACACCGAGCACAGCCGTCCCCGCGCGCACTCGGCGCTGCGGTCGTAGTCGGTCAGGGCGAACTGCGGCTCGTCGTTCTCCCACGGGGTGATCGCCGGTACGGGGTATCCGCGCACGTCCCGCGGGCGGGCCTGGACGCCCGACGGCATGGGAACACTCTCGAATCGCACGGGCCATGCCTATCAGGCCGCGTCCCGCGGCACCACCACCGGCCCGTCCGGGAAGGTCAGTTGTGTGCGATACGGGTCAGGTCGGTCATGAGCGAACCCAGCCAGGACACGGTGGCGTAGTACAGGTGTGGTGCGCCGGGCGGCTCGGCGGCGAACCTCTTGCCGTCCGGGTCGATCACCGGCACGGGCCCGGTCGGGGTGTCGCCGCCGGGATCCAGTGCCGCCGAGACCAGCAGCATCCGGCCGGCCACCCGGTCCCCCAGCCCGCCGACGGACTCGGCCGCCGCGGGCCCGAGCGCGGGCCGCGGTGGCTCCAGCAGCCACTCGGAGCCCCACAGGGTGTGGTGGCCCGCCATCAGCGTGGCCTGCCAGTCGACTTGGCGCGGTGCGGTCCTGCGCGGCGGGCCGCCGAAGGGGGTCGGCTCGCTCTGGAACTGCGCGTACGCGGACTCGGCGAGGATGATCGCGCGCTGCAGCGAACGGTGCCCGGGCTCCCCCGACGGCGCACTCAGCCCGCCGCCCGCCACCGAGGCGCCGGTCGCCACCACGATCTCGGCCGCCCTGCGCAGCAGTTCGGCCGCGGCCCGGCGCATCTCGTCATGGGCGCCGCGCGGCCAGGCGAGCAGCCCGAAGACGGCGCCGATCGCGCTGCCGATCAGCACGTCCAGCAGCCTGGCCTCCGCCAACCGCCAGCTGGACGGCCCCAGTTGGGCGAAGACCAGGGCCACGAGCACGGTGAACAGGCCCTGCGCCCAGCCGACGCCCTTGACCGGCCCCACGGTGAACCCGATCAGCATCCACACCGGCAGCACGACGGCGTAGACCTCGGTGTCGGTGCCGACCAGGCTCAGTGCCGCGGCGACCACCAGGGCCCCGGCCAGTGTGCCGGCGAGCGCCACGCGGATGATGCGCCAGGTCTCGCCCATGGTGGTCCGGGTGAGGGAGAGCGTCGCCAGCATGGCCCAGAACCCGTGCGGCAGCGTGTCCACCCCGGCCACGAGCCGGGCCGCGGTCAGGGCCAGGGCGATGCGGACCGCGTTCTGGAAGAACACCGATCTGCGCCCGGCGTGACCGCGCACCCGATGCCACCACAGGACCGGCGCCCGGCAGCCGGCGTACCAGAAGCGGGCCTGTGCGGTCTCCACCGAGGCGTGTCGGCCGTGCACCGCCAGATCGGCCGCCGGGCCCAGGAGGAGGGCGGCGTCGGCGATCTCCAGCACGGCCGCGTACCGGCGCAGCACGGCGGGCGGGAAGAACGGTGCCGGTCCGTTCCCGTCGCCGGCGGCGGGCGCGGGAGCCGGGCCCGCCGACACGGCCGACAGGTGTGCGCGGGCGGCCCGCAGCTCCCGGTGGGGCGCGACCGGCGGCGGCCCGGTGCTCAGGCAGGTCGCGCTCGCCGTCGCCAGCCGTGCCACCGCGTGCAGGACGGCCGTCACCCCGGGGCCGGGATGTCCGCCCGGTGGGGCGGGGAGCTGGACGAGACGGTTCAGGAGGGTGCGCACGGCCAGGCCGGCATGTGCGAGGGCACGGTCGTGCACACCTGGTCCGGCGGGGCGTTCCGCCTCCGGTACGGTCCGGGAGCGCAGCGCCCAGCCGGCCTCCTGGGCCGCCCGGAGGTCGGCGGCGGACAGGGTGTGGGGCGGCTCGGCGAGGAGCGTCGCGCAGTGCGCGGCCGTGCGTGCGGCGTGGGCGGCCCGCGCCCGGTACGACGGCGGGCGGGGCTCGGGGAAGACCAGTGCCTCGGCGGCGACGAGCAGGGCCAGTCCGGTGGTCGTCCCGAGCAGGCGCTCGCCCAACGTGGCGGGCGCGTAGGGCGGGAAGGACGGGAGGATGTAGAGGAGTTGCAGGCCGGGCGCCGCCCCCGCGAGGCGCGGGCCGCCCAGGGCGGCGAAGGCCAGCGCGAAGCCGACGGCCAGCATGCCGACGACGGCGGTCCAGGTCCGTACCGACAGCCAGGTGCCGACGACGACCAGCGCCCAGCACACCGGCAGCAGGTGCAGCATCAGCGCGGCGCGCTGCCGCCCGGTGCCGGGGATCCTGGCGAGTCCGCCCAGGGCCACGGAGGCGAACAGGGCGTAGGTGGCCGCGATCGGACGGTCGAGGCCGTAGCGGAAGAGGTAGAAACCGGCGGCGGCGACCAGCGTCACGCGCACCGCGTGACGCCCCGAGGCGGCGTAGTCCGCCGGGATCCGGCGTACTACGCCGACGTGTCCACCCACGCCTACAGAATCGCCCCGCGCTCGGTGCCCGGCATGTCACGGCCGGTCCGGCGGGTGGGTCACCTCAGAGTGAAGCGGACCGGCGTGCCCGGGGCGGCCTGGGCGGCTGCCGCCAGGGCTGCTTCCGGGACGACGCCGATCACGGGGTAACCGCCGGTGGTCGGGTGGTCGTGGAGGAACACCACCGGGCGCCCGTCGGGGGGCACCTGCACGGCACCGAGCACCATGCCCTCGCTGGGCAGTTCACCGGTGCGGACGCGTTCCAGCGGCGGCCCCTCGGTGCGCAGGCCGATGCGGTTGCTGTGCTGCGACACGCGGTAGGTGGCCGAGATGAGGGTGCGCAGCGCCGCCGGGGTGAACCAGTCGGCGCGGGGGCCGGGCCGCAGCGGCAGGGTCAGCGCGGCGGGCGGCGCGGGCCAGGGGGCGAGGTCGGCGGGCACTGAGTGCGGGGCGGCGCTGCCCAGCGGGAGGACGTCCCCGGAGCGCAGCTGTGCCGGGCCGAGGCCGGAGAGCAGGTCCGTCGAACGGCTGCCCAGGACGGGCTCGACGGCGATCCCGCCGGCGACGGCCACGTACGAGCGCACACCGGCCGTCGCACCGCCCGCGTCCAGGACGGCGCCGGCGGGCACGTGCACGGGCACGCCCCAGGCCGCCGGGCTCGCGTCGACCGTGACCGGGCAGGGCGCGCCGCCGACGACGACGGTCACGGCGCGGTCGGGGCACAGGGCGCAGCCGGTCAGGGTGGTCTCGAGGACGGCCGCGTCAGGGGCGTTGCCGAGCAGCCGGTTGGCCAGGGCCATGGCAGCTGCGTCGAGGGCACCGGAGCGGGGGACGCCCAGGTGGGCGTGGCCGCGCCGGCCGCAGTCCTGGACCGTGGTGAGGGCGCCGGGGCGTACGACGGTGAGCGTGGCGGTCATGGCGTCCCGCTCTCGGCCACGAACCGGACGCGCGTCCCGGGTGTCAGGAGCGCCGGTTCGTCACGGGTGAGGTCCCACAGCGGGGCCGGGTCCGGCATGGTGCCGATCAGCTGCCAGCCGCCGGGGGTGACGCGTGGGTAGACCGCGCTGTAGGGACCGGCGAGGCCCACCGCGCCGGCCGGCACCCGGGTGCGTGGGGTGTCGTGCCGCGGCACGTGCAGTGCTTCGGGCAGGCCGGTGAGATAACCGAATCCGGGGGCGAATCCACAGAAGGCGACGCGGTAGGTGTAGGAGGAGTGCCGCGCGCCGACCTCGTCGACGCCGACCTGCCACAGCGCTGCCACCCGGTCCAGGTCCGGGCCGTCGTAGCGTATGGGGATCTCCACGGCCGGGCCTTCGTCCGAGGCGCGGGCCGGCATGTCCCAGCCGGTGATCCGGCGGGCCAGGTCGTCCGGGTGCGGGACGCCGTCCAGGAGTACGGTCCGTGCGCCGGGCACGATCTCCTCGACCGGCGGCAGGGTGCCCGCCGCGCGCCGCCGCAGCAGCTCGGCGTGGAAGGCGCCGGTGCGCTCGGCGTCGGGCAGTTCGACGAGGAGTGCGTGCCGCCCGGCGGGGCGCACCTGCACGGGCCTGTTCCCGGTCATGCGAAGGCCCTGACCTCGACTCCGGCGGCCTGAAGGGCCTCGCGCACGC
Source organism: Streptomyces broussonetiae (assembly GCF_009796285.1). NCBI lineage: Bacteria > Bacillati > Actinomycetota > Actinomycetes > Kitasatosporales > Streptomycetaceae > Streptomyces > Streptomyces broussonetiae. The sequence goes on from NZ_CP047020.1 coordinate 954,690, forward strand.
GCGCCGCGATCCGGGCGGCGCCGGGGGTGTCGCCGTGGACGCACAGGGAGCGGGCGGCCACTGCGACGGTCGTCCCGTCCACGGCCTCGACCACTCCGTCCAGCGCGAACGCCAGCGCCCGCCGGACCACCGCGTCCCCGTCGGCCACCACGGCACCGGGCTCACGGCGCGGCGCGAGCGTGCCCGCGGGCGTGTAGGCGCGGTCGGCGAAGGCCTCAGGTACGGCGGTCAGGCCGGCCTCCTCGGCGGCGGCGAGCAGCCGTGACCCGGGCAGGCCGAGCACCGGCAGCGCCCCGCCCGCCAGCCGTACGCCCGCCACCACGGCCGCGGCCTGTTCGGCGTCGTGCACGGTGCGGTTGTAGAGCGCGCCGTGCGGCTTGACGTAGGCCACCTCGGCCCCGGCGGCCTGAGCGAAGACCCGCAGCGCCCCGATCTGGTAGGCGGTCTCGGCCGCCAGCTCGTCGCCGGGCACGTCCATGGTGCGCCGGCCGAAACCGGCCAGGTCGCGGTACGACACCTGGGCGCCGATCCGTACGCCGCGCTCGGCGGCGAGGTCGCAGACGCGTCGCATCACGACGGGGTCGCCCGCGTGGAAGCCACAGGCGACATTGGCGCTGGTCACGAGGGAGAGCAGGGCGTCGTCGTCGGTGAGGGTCCAGCGGCCGAAACCCTCGCCGAGGTCCGCGTTGAGGTCGATCACCCTCTGAACGTAATCGATTGTTGAACGATCCGACAAGACATCGATTTCTTCGCTCTACCTCTTGTTCGATCGTTGAACGATCCCCTACGGTCCCTGCATCCCCCACGGACCCGGAACCCCCCGGATCCGCGCCACCCGGGCGTCCAGCCCCGTTCCGCGGGAAGGCCACCGCATGATCGTTCTCCTCGGCGTGGTCGTGGTGATCCTCGGATTCGTCACGCGCCGCAACCCCGTCCTCGTGGTCGGCGTCGCCGGTGTCTTCACCGGGCTGATCGGCGGGATGAACCCGCAGCAGGTCCTCGCGGCCTTCGGCCGGTCCTTCGCCGACAGCCGCTCGGTCACCGTCTTCGCCGTCGTCCTGCCGGTGATCGGCCTGCTGGAGCGCCACGGTCTGCGTGAGCAGGCCGGCCGGCTCATCGGCCGGCTGGGCGCCCTCAGCGCCGGCCGGTTTCTCGCCGTCTATCTGCTGATCCGCCAGGTCACCGCGGCCCTCGGCCTCACCAGCATCTGTGGTCCCGCACAGACCGTACGGCCGCTCGTCGCGCCGATGGCCGAGGCCGCCGCCGAGCGCTCGACGGGCGCGGCGCTGCCGGAACGGCTCCGCGAGAAGGTGCGCTCCTACTCCGCCTCGGCCGACACCGTGGGCCTCTTCTTCGGCGAGGACTGCTTCATCGCGATCGGCTCGATCCTGCTGATCACCGGGTTCGTGAACTCGACGTACCACCAGAACCTCGAACCGACCCAGCTGGCCCTGTGGGCGATCCCACTCGCCGTGTGCGCCTTCCTCGTCCACGGCGCCCGGCTGCTGCTCCTGGACCGCCAACTGCAACGGGAGATGGCACTCGCCCACGCCGAGCACGACCTGCCGCTGCCGCAGACGACCGAGCAGAAGGCGACCCGGCAGAAGGCGACCGAGGAGAAGGGGACCGACAAGTGATCAAGGTCGAATGGCTCTACTGGCTCGTGGGACTCGTCTTCGTCGTCATGGCCGTGCAGATGGCCGCCGACCGCTCCAACCCCAGGCGCTGGACCTCCGCCGCCTTCTGGGGCCTGCTCGGACTCACCTTCCCCTACGGCACCGGGGTGGCCAACGCCACGGCGCACAACGGCGGTTGGACACTGCCCGCCGAACCGCTCGGCGTCGCGGTCCTCGCCCTGATCGTGCTCGCCGGGCTCAACTTGCTCGGCAAGGGCCGACCCGTCACCAGCACCGCCGAGGAACGCGAGGCCTCCGCGACCCGGCTCGGCGGCAGGATCTTCGTCCCCGCGCTGACGATCCCGCTCGTCGCGATCGTCTGCGCCTCGCTGCTCGACACCTCAGGCCTGTTCGAGAAGGGCAGGGCCACGCTCATCGGGCTCGGCGTCGGCTGCCTCGTCGCCCTTGCCGTCGGCATGCTGGTCACCGGCGAGCGCAAGCTGTCCGTCCCGCTCCACTGCGGCCGCTCCATGCTGGAGGCGATGGGCTCCGCACTGCTGCTGCCCCAGCTCCTCGCCGTCCTCGGCTCGATCTTCGCGCTGGCCGGGGTCGGCACGCAGGTCGGCCGGATCGTGCACGACGTCCTGCCGGACAACTCCAAGTTCCTTGCCGTGGTGGCGTACTGCGTCGGCATGTTCCTGTTCACCGTGATCATGGGCAACGCGTTCGCCGCGTTCCCGGTGATGACCGCGGCGATCGGCTGGCCCGTACTCATCGAGCAGATGCACGGCCATGTGCCGGCCGTCCTCGCGATCGGCATGCTGGCGGGATTCTCGGGGACGCTGTGCACACCGATGGCCGCCAACTTCAACATCGTCCCGGCCACCCTGCTCGAGCTGAAGGACCAGTACGGCCCGATCAAGGCCCAGATCCCGACGGCGCTTTCGCTGCTGGCCTGCACCACCGCGATCATGGCGTTGTTCGCGTTCTGACCGATGCCGACCGCTGCTCCTCGTGAAGGAAGTGCCATGACCCGCGTGCTCATCACCGGCTTCGCCCCCTTCGACGGCGCGAGGACGAACCCGTCCTGGCAGGCCGCCTCCCTGGTGGCCGCCGAGCCGCCCGCCGGGCTCTCGGTCACCGCCGCCGAACTCCCCTGTGTGTTCGGCGAGTCCATCACCGCCCTGCGCGAGGCGGTCCGCGCGGCGCACCCCGACCTCGTCCTGTGTCTGGGCCAGGCGGGCGGCCGGCCCGGCGTGAGCGTGGAGCGCGTCGCCATCAACGTCGACGACGCCCGGATCCGCGACAACGCGGGCAACCAGCCCGTCGATGAGCCCGTGGTCCCGGGCGGACCCGCCGCCCACTTCTCCTCCCTCCCCGTGAAGGCGTGCGTCGCCGCCGTGCGCGCGGCCGGTGTCCCGGCCGCCGTCTCGAACTCGGCCGGTACGTTCGTCTGCAACCACGTCGCCTACGGCCTGGGTCACCTCATCGCCACCGAACTACCGCACGTCCGGGGCGGTTTCGTGCATGTGCCGTGGTCGCCCGAGCAGGTCACCGACGGCACCGCCCCGGCCCTGGAGCCCGCCACGGTCGCCCACGGCCTGCGCGCCCTGCTGCTGACGGCGGCCACCACCCCGGCCGGCCAGGACCTGAAGGTCACCGGGGGAACCACCCACTGATGCAGCGCACCGCGCACGCGGCCTCCCACGCCCCACGGCCTCACCGTACGAGGACATACGGCCGGCGCCCTGCACCCGGCCCTCCACGTCGCCCCACGACGGGCACTCCGCGCTTCCTGTGCGCCGACCGCCGGCCCGGTTGCCGCACCACCACGGCGCCACGCCCGCCCCGCCCGACACCGCGCCGGCCATCCCTCGTTCGAGCGGCCGTACCGCTGGGCCCGGCCGGTCCCGTCGGCCGCGGAATGCCAGGCGTACGCAGGGCAGGCGGGCACGCTTCGGGCCGGGTCACCGGCACCGGCGGTCGGCGCCGTCGAGACGCTGCGGGCCGGCTGACCAACCGGCCGGCGAAGGCACCTGTCCCGCGCGCCGCGGGCCCCCGTCCCGACTGTGCCTTCGCCCTGGCTGCCTCCTCGATGCGGGCGGGGCTGTCCGACGCGGCCACCGCGGACGTACGCCGGCGCAGGGCGGGCGCGCTCCGCTCGATCGCAGCGGCCCTGCCGGGCCGTTCCGTCCGTACGCGCCGTGCGGGCGTGGCCGACGCTCACCTGGCGGCCGGTCCGCGTGTCCGGCTGACAGCTGACGATTACCGGCCGGCCGCGACGCGCTCCACCACGGGTCGCCACGACTCCAGCGGAGCCACCCGGAGGCCGACCACCTTCCCCGCGTCGTCGGCGCGGCGCAGTGCGACCGCCGCCTCGAAGTCGGGGTCCGCCTCGAAGGCCTCGACCTCGTCCGGGGTCATGGGGCCGCCCTGGCAGCCCAGGGTGCGCGCGCTCTCCGGAGAGAGCACCCGCTGTGGATCGGCCGCCGCCAGATACCTTTTGGCCGGGATGTGCGCGGCGACCAGCCGGGCGACCCGCGGCCCCAGCAGGCCCTCGACCGCGCTCGCGCCATGGCTGCCGTGCCCCGCCTCGTCGGCGGGCACCAGGTAGTGGCCGATGTCGTGCACGAGTCCGGCCACCTGGAGTTCCTCGTCGTCCGGATGGCGCTCGGCCAGCACGGCGGCCACCTGGAGGCCGTGGTCGAGGATGTCCACCGGGTCACCGGACCGGTCCGGCGTGTCCCAGACATCCGCACAGTCGGCCAGCAGAGCCATGAGCCCGTCCACAGACGATATGGGGTCGCACGTCACATGGGCACGCTGCAGCACTCAGGCGTACGACCGGTGACGGCGAGGTGTACGAACGGGGCTGCGGAGCGGAGGGGGCCGCGAGGCACACGACGGGGTCCGGGCGGGGTTCGGGGCGGGTCGGACAGGTGGAACACGGCGCTCCGCCCGTCGACGGTACGACGAGCGGAGCGGTCAGACGAAGGGCAGCGGTGTGTCGAGGAGCCATGTGGAGGAGGCCGCGCCGCCGACTGCGGACACGGTCCACCCCGGCCACGCGCGGCCGGAGAGACGCTCGGCCGTCACGGCTGCCTCGGAGCCGAGGATCACACCACACAACAGGGCCAGGCCCACGTCACCCCCCACGAGGTCCGGCCTCCCGACGGCCAGCCAGCCGGCCGTACCCGCCACGAGGCTCGCCGCCGCGTACCGCCATGAGGAGGCCTGGCCCCGGCCGCCGTCGCGCCATCGGCCGACCGCGATCACCACGATCTGCCCGAACAGCGCCACTACTGCCAGCACCAGCGAGCCTCCCGCCCGAACCAGTCAAATGATCTCTTCGCGGCTCGAATGGAAGCACATCCCGCCCGGACTTGACCAATTCTTGGGGATGGGGATCATTGCACGAGCAGCGGGCGCAGGACCCCGCCGCGCAGCCGGTCCACCAGGGGTGACGCGAAGCGGCGGGCCGCGAGGATCACGGCGAGGGCGACGGCACTGCCGACCAGTGCGCCCACGGCGACGTCGTGGGGGTAGTGCGCCCCGACGTAGACGCGTGAGCCCGCCATCACCACCGCCGCGAGCAGGGCGATGGAGCCGAGCCACCGGCTGACGAGGAGGAGGGCCACCGCAAAGGCGAAGGCGACGGCGGTGTGGTTGCTGGGGAAGGCGTAGTCGTCGGGGGCGGGGCAGGACTCGATCAGGAAGTCGTGCGGCAGCGCCCGGCACGGCCGCGGCTCCTGGAAGACCGACTTGATCACGCTGTTGACGACAAAGGCGAGGACGACGGCGAACGGCGTGGCCAGCACGGCGGCCATCGCGGCGCTCCCCTGGCGTCGGCCCCGCCACCAGGCCACCAGCACGAGCAGCGCGAAGATTCCGGTGCCGTACGCGCCATAGGCGGACATGGCCCCGTTCAGCCAGTGCGTATGCCGGGCGAAGTCGGTGACGTCGGTGTACAGGCCGCCGTCTATGGCCGCGCCGTCGAGCGCCTGGATGGTCGGGGAGGAAGTCGTCATCAAGCGGATCTCCGGGCCGGGCTCAGGTGTGGCGTGCCAGGGAACGAACCGCCACACAGAGTGGACGTGCAGGTGACTCGAGCACGTCCGGAACATGAACGTCTACAAGTGAGTAGACGTTATCAGGTGAAGATCGGTTCCCACACGGGTGGCCTGCCCGGCCGCCGGACGATCCGACGGCCGGGCACTCTGGGGCGTACGCCGTCAGGGGGCGGGGGCAAGGTCCGGCCGCAGGACCGCGCGCCCGCCGCGGAACTCCCCCGCTCCAGCCTGGCGTGCACCTCGCCGGCCGCGCCGAGCGGGAGCACCTCGATGCATCGAGGAGGCAGTGCATCCCGGCCGAGCAGGTCATTGATGCATTCGGCGGCCCCGGCCAGTTCGCCGGGGGTCGCGTGGGAGATCACGAAGCCGACGACGGAGCGGTCGTTCATGTACAGCGGGCCCGCCGGCAGCACCGGGCGGGTACCGGCCCCGGCCAGCAGCACCACACGACCCCGCCGGGCGAGCAGACCGACGGACGTCTCCAGGTCGTTGACGCCGGCCGTGTCCGGGTAGAGGTCGACGCCCGACGGGGCGGCGCCTCGGAGCCGTCCGGGCAGGTCCGGGTCGCGGTAGTCGAACACCTCGGCGGCTCCCGACTGCTCGCAGCAGGAGGAGTCCCGTGCGCCGGCCGCCGCGAGGACCCGGGCGCCGGCCCGCGCCGCCATCGTCACCAGGGCACTGCCCACGTTGCCCGCGGCGCCCGCCACGGCGAAGTCGGGCGCGGCGGAGGGGCGCTGACGGAGGTTCAGTGTGCCGGGGCGGGCGGCCCACCCCGGGGCGTCCCGTGGTCGCCCGACACCGGCGCGCCGGTGCCCACCGCACCGAGGGCACCGGCACGACGCCCCTCACCCACCGCGCGGCCCCCGGTCACCTGCGCCATGCGCACGGCGGGCCGGGGTGGCAGCGGGACTTGCCCGTACGTGCCGCCACCACGGCTCGGTCCGCCCCGGACCGGGACCGGGGACGGGGACGGGACCGGGGACGGGGACGGGGACGGGACCGGACTCAGCGTCCGCCTTCCGCGCCCCCCGCGCCCAGCGCCCAGGCGCCGAAGGCGGCCCCAGTGGTCTCGAAGTCGAAGATCACGTGGGAGGCGGCGGTGTTGACGTCCCGCCAGAACCGCTGAAGGGGGTCGGTCTCGAAGTGGGCCGAGGTTCCGCCGGACTTGAAGAGCCGGTCGACGGCCGACACCAGCAGTTCCACCGCCAGCGCCAGGTCCCGCGGCCCCCGGACCGCGGCCTCGCCCTCCCGGGCCTGCTCGAGGCCGTCGGCGACCCGGGCGGCCCGCTGCATCAGCGATTCGGCGGCGTCCACCTCGCCGGCCGAGCGGGCCAGCTCGATCTGCACCGGCGGCTTCTCCCGCACCGGGGCGCCGCGCCGGTCGAGCCGCCGCATGGTCTGCTCCGCGCCGACGCGCAGCGCGCCGCGGGCGGCGCCCAGCACCGGGACGGCGAGGGGCAGGGCGTTCAGAGCGTCCACGGGGACGGTGTGGCAGCGGGCCTCGGAAGCCGTCGCGCGCCCCGCGTTGATGTCGAACCTCGACAGGGTGCGGTACTCCGGCACGAAGACGTCGTCCAGGACCATGGTGTCGCTGCCGGTCCCGCGCATGCCCATCGTGAACCAGGTGTCCTGCACGGTGATGTCCGCCCGCGGCACCGCGAAGAACCGCACCTCGGGGCGCCCGTCCGGGCCCACCTGACCGTTGGGTACCGCGGAGCAGGCGAAGACCCAGTCAGCGAAGCGCACGCCGCTGATGTACTTCCACTCGCCGCTGAGCCGCCAGCCGCCGGAGCCGGGCTCGGCCTTGCCGGCGGGCATGAGGGCTCCTGCCATCAGGGCGTTCGGGCCGTCGGCCCAGATCTCGGCCTGTCCCTCCAGGGGCAGGAAGGCCCCGTACCGGGCCGCGTACGCGGACAGCGAGGCGGCCCAGGCGGCCGAGGCACAGCCCTGGCCGACCACGGTGACCGCCGCGGTCATGTCCACGAAGCGGCCTTCCGCACCGCCGAAGGCCGCGGGCACGAAGTGCCGGCCGAACCCGGCCTCCCGCACCGCCTCGACCACCTCGGGCGCGAGCCGCCGGGCAGCCTCCGTCTCCTCGGCGCACCGCGCCGCGATCTCCGCCACGCGCGGCGCGCCGGCGACGACGTCCGCCACGAGCGGCCGCTCGGCCACGATCGTCGTTGTGCTGTCGCTGAGCATCCTGTTCGCCACCTCCACTGGGATGGCCGCAGTCTCTCCGGCGGAGCCCGCGACAGGCCGCACCCGAGCCCGGGACCGGCCCGTCGATCACCCGACTGGCTTCACCACGCCCGCGGCATCCGGCGAGCGGCGGTCAAGAACCCGACCCTCTCCCCGAAATACCCCCGGGGGTACCCATGCTACTGTCGAGCACATACCCCGGGGGGTAATTGACTGCACGAGAAGGGAGTGCCTGGTGTTCTTCATCGACACGATCGAGGTGCCGGGGCTGGGAAACCGCAGCTATCTGGCGGGCGGCGAACGGACGGCGGTGGCGGTCGATCCGCCACGCGACGTCGACCGGACGATCGCGGTGGCGGCCCGGCGCGGTGTGCGGATATCCCATGTGGTCGAGACCCACCTCCACAACGACTACGTCACCGGCGGCCTGGAACTGGCCCGGCTGACCGGCGCCGCCTACCTCGTCCCCGCCGGCGCCCGGGTGTCCTTCGCACGCGTGCCGGTGCACGACCAGGACCGGCACGAGATCGACACCGCCGCCGGGCTGGTCCTGCGCGCGCTGGCGACGCCCGGCCACACCCCGCACCACATGTCGTACGCACTGGAGCAGGACGGATCGGCCGTCGCGGTGTTCACCGGCGGCTCGCTGCTGATCGGCACCGTCGGCCGCCCCGACCTGGTCGAGCCGCGCCTGACGAAGGAGCTGGCCCGCGCGCAGCACGCCTCCGCGCGCCGTCTGGTCGCCGAGCTGCCGGACGGGACGGAGGTGCTGCCCACGCACGGCTTCGGCAGCTTCTGCGCCTCCGGCCCGGCGAGCGGCGACGCCACGACGATCGGCAGGGAGAAGGCCTCCAACGAGGCCGTCCTCCGGGACGTCGACGCCTTCGTCGCCGACCTGATGGCCGGCCTGGACGACGTTCCCGCGTACTACGCGCACATGGGCCCGGCCAATGCCGACGGCCCCGCTCCGGTCGACCTGACCCCGCCCTCCGTGGCGGATGCCGAGGAGATCGCCGCGCGGCTGGCCGCCGGGGAATGGGTCGTGGACCTGCGTCATCGCGTCGCCTTCGCGGCAGGGCACGTGGCGGGTTCGTTCAACTTCGACGCCTCGGGGCAGCTCGGCGTGTACCTGGCCTGGCTGATTCCGTGGGGCAAGCCCGTCACGCTGCTGGCCGAGTCCCCCGATCAGCTCGCCGCGGCCCAGCGTGAGCTGGTCCGGGTCGGGATCGAGCGCCCGGCCGCCGCGGCCACCGGCGATCCGGCACGCTGGGTGCCCGAGGGTACGGCCCTGGCCTCCTTCCCGCGGGCCACGTTCGCCGAACTCGCCGGGCGGTCCCGGGACGGCCTGGTCGTGCTGGACGTCCGCCGGGACTCCGAGCGTGCGGGCGGCTTCGTCGAGGGCTCGGTGCACATCCCCGTCCACAGCCTGCGCCGGCGCCTGCACGAGGTGCCCGCGGGGCAGGTGTGGGTGCACTGCGCCGGCGGCATGCGCGCGGCCATCGCCGCCTCACTGCTGGACGCCGCGGGGCGCGACGTGGTCGCGATCGACGACTCCTTCGCCCAGGCCGAGCGGGCCGGGCTGGCCCTGCGTACCCCGTGACCGCGCGTCGCCGCGGCGCACCGCATCGAGAAGACGCCACAGAAGCGAGAACCACGATGAGTCTCCGCCCAGTGGACCGGGGCGGCCCGCAGCGGGTGACCGTACCCGAGGCTGCCGCACGTACCGGCCCCGGCCGTCCCCGCGGGAACGCCGTGCTGCTGAACGTCCAGGCACCCGACGAGTGGCGGGCCGGCCACCGCCCGCGCGCGGTACACCTGCCCCTGGCGGGCCCGGCCGACGGGACCTCGATGCCCTCGGCGGCGCGGGTGCGGCCGGTGGTGGATCGGGCCGGCGGGAACGGGATCCTCACGTGAGCGCGGTACTCCTCGCCCTGGCCGCCGGGGCCGTCATCGGTCTGACGCTCGGGGCGCTCGGCGGCGGTGGCAGTGTGCTGGCCGTCCCCGCCCTGATCTACCTGCTCGGATTCACGCCCGTCGCGGCGGCGACGGCCGCTCTGATCGTCGTGGCCGTGACCTCGGCGACCGCGCTGTCCGCACATGCCCGCGACGGCCACGTCCGCTGGCGTACGGGGCTGCTGTTCGCGGCGGCGGGCATCGGCCCGGCCATGCTGGGCGGAGCGCTCGCCTCTCGCCTGCCGGCGACCGTGCTGACGCTCGGCTTCGCCGTGGTCGCGGGCGCCGCCGCGCTCCGGATGCTCCGGCCGCGCCCGGTCCCGGCCGAGGGCGTGCGGGTACGGCCGGTCCGGGCGGCGGCCGCGGGCGGCGGTCTCGGCGCCGTCACCGGCGTGCTCGGTGTGGGCGGCGGCTTCCTCGCGGTCCCGGCGCTGGTGAGCGTCCTCGGCCTGCGGATGCGCGCGGCCGTGGGCACCAGCCTGCTGGTGATCACGGTCAACTCGCTGGCCGCCCTGGCGATGCGCACCGGCACCGCGAGCGGTCTGGACTGGGCCCTCATCGGACCGTTCGCGGGGGCGGCGGTACTCGCGGCCTGGGACGGCAGGCGCCTGGCGGCGAAGCTGCCCGCGCACACGCTGCAGCGGGCCTTCGCCGTGGTCCTGTGCGCGGTGGCCGGCTTCATGCTGGTCGACGCGGTGCTGTGACCGCCACGGCCGGACGCCTCGGGCCTGGGGCTCCGGGCTCCTCACGCCAGGGACAGGAAGAGTTTCTCCAGTCGGGCGCGCATCGCCTCGGTGTCCTCGCCGTTCTTCCCGCCGGACTCGATGTCGGCCACGCACTGCTGCAGACCGGTGGCGATGATCGCGAACCCGGCCCGGTCGAGCGCCCGTGAGGCGGCGGCCAGCTGCGTGACGACGTCCTCGCAGTCCCTGCCCTCCTCGATCATCCGGATCACCCCGGAGATCTGGCCCTGTGCCCGCCGCAGCCGGTTCAGCACGGCCTTCAGTGACTCGCCCTCGAGTTCCAGCTCCACGATCAACTCCTCACCCGATACCCCTAGGGGTAACTGTACGTCGCTGCGCAAGACGGCGACGACCAGCAAAGGATCACCAGCCATGACCAACGCCCTCCCTCCCGTCGCCCTCGGCATCGAACAGGCCCGCGGCCGACTGCGGGAGTTCACCGTCATCGACGTGCGCACCCCTGCCGAGTACGTCTCCGGTCATCTGCCCGGGGCCCTCAACGTCCCCGTGGACCAGCTCCGGCGCGCGCTGCCCGACATACGGCACGCGGCCGAACGCGGCGAGGTCCTCCTCGTGTGCGCCTCCGGCGCCCGCTCGTCCCGCGCCTGCGAGTTCCTCGCCGGACAGGGCGTCCCGGCAGCCACGCTCACCGGCGGCACCACCGGCTGGGCGGGCGCCGGACACGAGCTGGACCGGCCGACGGCCCGCGGCACGAAGGCGGGCTGGTCCATGGAACGGCAAGTGCGCTTCACCGCCGGCACGCTGGTGCTGCTGGGCCTGGGCCTCGGCCTGCTCGTGCACCCCGCCTTCGGGATCCTCTCGGCGGGCGTCGCCGGCGGCCTGGTCTTCTCCGCACTGACCGACACCTGCGGTATGGCGGCCGTTCTGGGCAGGCTGCCCCACAACCGGCCGTGCCCGACCGACCTCGCCGCCACACTCGCCGCCCTGCGCGCCGGCCGCTGAGCCGGGACACCTTCGCCTGCGGGGGGCGCGGCATGGCGGGCCGCGGCACATCGGAGCGCGGCACCTGGGGAGCGCGGCACGTCGGGGCGCGGCACGTCGGGGCGCGGCACGTGGGAGCGCGGCACGTGGGAGCGCGGCACGTGGGTCCGCGCCACTCAGGGGCGTGCCACATAGGGACACGGCACATGGGGCTCCGCACACAGGGGCGCGCGACGCAGCGGGAGCGCGGCGCTGGGAGCGCTCGACCCGGCGGGAGCGCGGCGCTGGGAGCGCTCGACCCGGCGGGAGCACGACGCTGGGAGCGCTCGACGCGGTAGGGGCGCGCGACAAAGCAATGCACCCCAAACGGTTCGACCATGTTTCGGGCAACGTGAGCCGATTTCGCACACCGCCGCCGTCGGGCAGGTCACACTCGGCGGCGGAGGGGGGACGAGTGCGGCGGCGGTCGCACCATCCCGACGTGTCGCGCCGCCTTGGGGAAGGCGGCCGGCGGACCAGCAGGGGGATGCATGACGCAGTCGCTTCCCGGTCAACGCCCCATTCCTGGGCGGGCGTTCACCAAGAGCGCGGGACTTCCGGTCGTCGTGGTCGGGGCGGGGCCGTACGGATTGTCGGTGGCCGCCCATCTGCGGGCCGCCGGGATACCGGTGCGCATCTTCGGCGAGATCATGGGCAGTTGGCGGCACGCCATGGCCACCGGGATGTTCCTGAAGTCGACACCGGCGGCCACCGATCTGTCCGCGCCCGAACCGGGCGCGCGGCTCGCCGACTTCCGCCGCCTGCAGGGCGAGCCGGAGCTGACCGAACTCACCCCGATCCCGTGCGACGTGTTCGTCCGCTACGGACAGTGGTTCCAGAAGCAGTACGTCGGAGAGGTGGATCCCGCCCGGGTGGTGTCCCTCGACCGGGACGTCACCACCGGGGGGTTCACGGCGGGGTTGGCGGACGGGCGGGAGCTGGGCGCCGCGACCGTCGTCGTGGCCACCGGCCTGAACGGACTCGCCCACGTACCCGAGGAGTTGCGGCGGCTTGCCCCCGAAGGGCCGGGGACCGGCGCCCTCGTGTCGCACACCAGCCACCACACCGACCTCTCGCAGTATGCCGGGCAGCGGGTCGCCGTGATCGGCGGCGGCCAGTCCGCGCTGGAGAGCGCTGCCCTGCTGCACGAGGCGGGCGCCGAGGCGCGGGTGCTGGTCAGGGCGGGCCGGGTGCGCTGGGGCACGACACCCGTCTTGTCCCGCCCCTGGCCCCAGCGCCTCGCCCGGCCGGCCTCGCCCCTGGGCACGGGCTGGGCCCTGGCCGCGGTGTCCAGGGCCCCTCACGCCGTACGACGGCTGCCCGTGTCCGCGCGGCTGCTGCTCTTCCGGCGCGCGCTGGGCCCGTCGGGCGGCTGGTGGCTGCGGGACCGCGTCGAGGGCGTCGTCCCGGTGCACACCTCGTGCGGTGTCACCCGAGCCGAGGTGACACCGCAGGCCACGGTGCGCCTGGAACTCTCCGGGCCCGACGGCAGGTTCGCCCTCACCGTCGACCACGTCCTCACGGCCACCGGTTACCGGCTCGATCTGGACGCCCTGCCGTTCCTCTCGCCGGGGCTGCGGAGGGCGCTGGTGTGCGTGCCGGGCACCGGGGCACCGGAGCTGACGGGCTCGTTCGAGTCGTCCGTGCCCGGGCTGTACTTCACCGGGTCGCTGGCCGCCCCTATGTTCGGGCCCATGATGCGGTTCGTCGCCGGAACCGAGTACGCCGCCACCCGTATCGCCGGGGCCGCGCTCCGGCGCAGCCGCGCCGGCCGCTGAACGGTCGGGCTATCCGTGCCGCTCACCCGGCCTGTGGTGCCGACGGCACAGGTGGACGTCCCCGCCCGGGTGAACAACCGTCGCCACGCACTGGGCCCGCTGTGCGTCGTCGACCATCCGGTCGCTGTCGGAGGCGGCGTTGGCCAGGCCGGCACAGCACAGGGTGAGCAGCAGCGCCCCGCCGGCGATGGGCAGGGTGCGAGGTGGCGGGGGCGGGGCGAGCAGCGCCCGGACCCGCTGGGGTACGGCGCCGCCGGTGACGGCGAGCGCCGGAGGGCTCGACGCGCGCGAGGAGGCGGCGAGGGCGGCCCGGCCGACGGCGCGGGCGACGACCCTGCGGCTGCCGACGTGCGCAGCCGCCTCCTCGTCCGCCCAGCGCTCCAGCACATAGCCACCCGCGTCGGCCAGCGGGCGCAGCAGCGGGTTGACGGCGGCGGTGAGTCGCCACAGGGCCTGGAACAGGTGGTGCCGGCCGCGCAGATGGGCGCGTTCGTGCGCGAGCAGCGCCGAGCGCTCCTCGTCGTCGAGGCAACGCAGCATGCCGCGCGAGACGACGATACGGCCGGGCGCCCCGGGCAGGGCGAACGCCTGGGGGACATCGGTGTCGATCACGGCCAGCTCGCTGTCGCCGGCGACACGGGCGCACTCGCGCCGGGCCCACAGCAGGTGCCGAATCTGCCGTACGGCGGCGAGGACCAGGGAGACGAATCCCGCGATCAGCACGAGGGCACCGACGATCGCGACCGTGACGTGGACGGGGTCCTCCGCCCGCAGGACCGCCACCGACCAGCGGCCCTCCTCCGCCACTTCCGGGATCTGGGCGATCCCGGAGAAGGCCAGCAGGGCCAGCGAGCCCGTCCAGCCGACGGTCGTCACGAGTGCGGCGCAGGCCAGGGCCCAGGCGGCGGGACGCGGGGCGAGCCGACGGGCCGGGCGCGGCGCGAGGACGCTCAGCACGGCCGTCACGATGAGCGGAACATAGACGCTGATCAGCACCGGCTCACTCCCGTCGTCTCAGTGCCCGGCGTGGTCGTGGTCGTCGTGTCCGGTCAGCAACTGGTGGAGCAACTGCTCGTCCCGCTCGGACAGTTCGGAGACGAAACGGGTCAGCACCGCCTCACGGTCGGAACCGCCCTCCAGCAACGACTTCATACGGTGCGCGGTGTGCGACGCCTCGTCGCGCCCCGGCTCGTAGGCGTAGCCGCGGCCCTCGCGGTGCCGGACGAGCATGCCCTTGTCGTAGAGCCGGGACAGGATCGTCAGGACCGTCGTGTAGGCCAGCTCGCCCGGCAGCCGCTCCAGCACCTGCCGCGCCGTCAGTGGTCCGTCCGCGGCCCAGAGGGCGGCGAGCACACTGCTCTCCAGCTCGCCCCGCGCCCGCCTGCCGGGGGCGCCGCCGTCCCTGAAGCCCTTCACCGTTCACCCTTCCGTCGCCTTGCCGTGGGTAAGGCTACCCGGCGGTCTTCTACTAGTCGTAGGAGGTATGCTCCGGGCTTTGAACCGCGAACTACTACAACTTGTAGTCGCGCGCCCTTCCACCTGCACAGAGGAAAGCCATGGTCAATCCCGGAACGCTGCCGGGGCCCGCACCCGCGGGTCTCCTGCCGGCGCCCCGTGACCCGGCGCGGGACTCGCGCCGGGTCGCCATCGTCTCGGCGAGCGTCGGCGCGGGACACGACGGTGCCGCCGCAGAGCTGGACCGCCGCCTCGCCGCGGACGGATTCGCCGTCGACCGGTACGACCTGCTGGATCTGCTGCCCGCCGGACTCGGCCGGGCCGTACGGGACGGCTACCATCGCATGCTCGTGCTGGCACCCTGGGCCTATCAGCGGGTCTACGCCGGCACCGAACGCTCCGGTGGCTGCGGCCCGGCGGCGAGGGCCCTGCTGCGCAGCGCCGAGGACCGTGTGCTGCGGGCGCTGCGCCCGGACGTCGGGGCGGTCGTCTCCACCTACCCGGGAGCCAGTCGGGTGCTGGGCAGCCTGCGCCTCGACGGACGCCTGGCCGTCCCCGTCGTCACCTACCTGACCGACTTCTCTGTGCACCCGCTGTGGGTGGCGGACGGCGTGGACGTCCACCTCGCGGCCCACGCGGTGCCCGCCGCGCAGGCCCGGGCGGCCGGGGCTCGTGACGTCCGGGTGTGCGGGCCGGTCACCGACCCCCGCTTCCGCCCCTGCGACCCGGCGGAACGCGCCCGCGCGCGGGCCGGTTTCGGGCTGCCGGAGCACGCCCCGCTCGCGCTGCTGGTCGCCGGATCCTGGGGGGTCGGCCCGGTCCGGCAGGTCGCGCGGGAGCTGCGGGACTGCGGGGCCGTTGTCCCGGTGGTCGTCTGCGGCCGCAACCAGGCCCTGGTCCGGCAGCTGCGTGCGGACGGGATCGAGCACGCCTTCGGCTGGGTCGACGACATGCCCGGCCTGATGCACGCGGCGGACGTGCTCGTCCAGAACGCGGGCGGGCTGACCTCCCTGGAGGCGTTCGCCGCGGGCCTGCCCGTGGTCGGCTACCGCTGCATACCGGGCCACGGGCTGACCAATGCCGCCGCCCTGGACGAGGCGGGCGTGGCCGTGTGGATCCGGGATCCCGCCGACCTCAAGAGCATGCTGGGCGACCTGGTCGAGGGCCCCGCGGGGCAACGCCGGCGCGAGGCCGCGCTCGCCCTGTTCGCACACTCCCCGAAGGAGGGCCCGGCCGCGGAGATAGCCCGCATCCACCGCGCGGTCCCGCCACCGCCGCCTGCCGGACCGCACCTACGGCGGCGCCGCAGCGCCCGGCGGCTCGCGGCCACCGCAGCCACGGCGAGTGCGGTGTGGGCCTGCGCCGTCGGCGCCGGAGGCGCGACGACGCACGAGGCACCCGCGCTGCTGCACGCCGTGAGCCACGGCCTCGACCTGGACGGTCTTGCGCCCGGCCGCACGCTGGAGGGACACCGCTCATGACCGCCTCCCGCCCGCTGCGCACGGCAGCGCTGGCCGCCCTGCCCGCCGCCGCACTCGCCGCGGTCCACTGCGCGCCCGTCGTCTCGACCTTCGGGCCGCTGCGCAACCGCACCATGCCCCGCCTCTCCGGCCGGGGCCGCGCGGACCACGTCGCGCTCACCTTCGACGACGGCCCCGACCCGCTGTCCACGCCGTTCTTCCTGCGACTGCTCGACCGGCGCGGGGTGCGCGCCACATTCTTCCTGCTCGGCAGCGAGGCACACCGCTCCCCCGGTGTGGTGCGCGAGATCGCCGCCGCCGGCCACGAGATCGGCGTCCACGGCTGGCGGCACCGGCCCCTGCTGCTGCGCGGCCCGCGCGCGACGTACGACGACTTCGCCCGCGCCCGCGACACGGTCGCCGACATCACCGGAACCCGGCCGACTCTCTTCAGGCCGCCGTACGGCGTCATGTCCGCCGCCGCCCATGTGGCGGCCCGGCGGCTCGGGCTCACGCCCGTGCTGTGGACCTGCTGGGGCGAGGACTGGACGGCCCGGGCCACGCCGGAGTCGGTGCACCGGACGGTGAGCGCCGATCTGGACGGCGGCGGCACGATCCTGCTGCACGACTCGGACTGCACCTCCGCCCCGGGCGCCTGGCGTTCGGCCCTGGGGGCCGTCCCCCGCATCCTCGACACCTGCGAGGAGAGGGGCTACGAAGTCGGCCGGCTGTGCGACCACGGCCTGCCCGGCGCCGACCCGCTGGACGATGTTCACCCTGCCGGTACCGGTGCTCCGGACCGCCGCGACCGTTAGACACCGGGAACCCTTCACCCTCGCCACTCGTCTACAGTTCACGGAACGTCTACATGTTTGTAGTCAATCTCAGGAAGGCTCGGGCCCTATGACCACACCGACGCACCTCGCCGCGCAGCTGGCCGTCAACGTACTGGACGCCCATTCGCTGCTGG
The DNA here is from genome assembly GCF_009796285.1 of Streptomyces broussonetiae. Classification (NCBI taxonomy): domain Bacteria; kingdom Bacillati; phylum Actinomycetota; class Actinomycetes; order Kitasatosporales; family Streptomycetaceae; genus Streptomyces; species Streptomyces broussonetiae. The sequence goes on from NZ_CP047020.1 coordinate 971,915, forward strand.
CCGCGTTCGGCGTCCTCGGCGTCGGCGTGGTGATGTTCGCCGAGACAGGGCTGCTCATCGGCTTCTTCCTGCCCGGCGACTCGCTGCTGTTCACCGCCGGCCTGCTCTGCACGGGCACGGCCGACCAGAGTCTCCATCTCTCGCTGGGGCCGCTGCTGGTCTCGGCGGCCGTCGGTGCGCTGGCCGGTGCTCAGTGCGGATTCCTCCTCGGCCGGAAGGCGGGCGGGGCACTGCTCGCCCGCAGCCGTTCGAAGCGGCTGCTCGAGGGAGCACAGCGCGCCGAGGAGCTGCTGGAGCGGTACGGCCACGCGAAGGCCGTCGTCCTGGCCCGCTTCGTGCCGGTGGTGCGGACGGTGCTCAATCCGATGGCGGGCGCGCTGGGCGTGTCGACGAGGACGTTCACGGTGTGGCAGGTGGCAGGCGGGCTGGTGTGGAGCCTCGGCCTCACGCTCGGCGGATACGCGCTGGGTTCCTCCATCCCGAACGTCGACCGCTACCTCCTGCCGATGGTCGCGTTGATCGTCGTCGTCTCGCTGATCCCGTTGCTGGCCGAGATCCTGCGCTCCCGCCGGGCGGCCCGTACGCAGGAGGAGCGCGGCTAGTCGTCCCTGCACCGCCCGCCTCACCGCGCCGCGCCCGCCATGGCATGCCGGTGGTCGTGGGGAGCGTCACCGCCGGGGACGGGAGGTACCACCCGGATTACGCTCGGTTGCCCGGCCGCTCATGGTCGGAGAGTGAGCACGTCCTCTCCGCTGAGGCAGTCCGACCGTCCCGGCGGGGCCGGGAGTCCACCGGTCACGGGCCCGCCGGGCGCCCTGCGGGCCCTCGCCCTCTTCGCCGCCGTCCGCCTCGCCGGTACCGCCGCGGTGGTGGCGGTCGACCGCATCGCCGGGCACCCGTTCGGCAAGAGCCTGGCCCATGCCTGGGACTCGGTCTGGTACCTGCACATCGCCGAACACGGCTACGGAAGCCAGGTCCGCATCACCTCGACGGGCGCGGTCCAGACCGACTGGGCGTTCTTTCCCCTGTACCCGGGGCTCATCCGGACCCTGAGCGGCCTCACGGACCTCACCACCGGCCGGGCCGGGCTGCTCGTCGCCTGGGGTTGCGTGCTGATCGCCGCATACGGCATCCACGCGATCGGGCACCGTCTCCACGGCCGGACCGTCGCCGCCTGGCTCGTCGCCCTGTGGGCGGCACTGCCCCACTCCGTCGTCCTGAGCCTGGCCTACACCGAGCCGCTGTTCACCGCGTGCGCGGCCTGGTCCCTGTACGCCGTGCTCAAGGGCCGCTGGCCGACGGCGGGCGCGCTCGCGCTGCTGGCCGGTCTGTCCCGGCCGAGCGGCATCGCGGCCGCCGTGGCCGTCACCGCGGCCGCCCTGCACGAGGCCGTACGACAACGCGGGCGCGTGCCGGCCGGGCTGTGGGCCGGCGCCGCCCTCGGTCCGCTGGGCTGGGCCGGTTATGTGCTGTGGGTGGGTGCGCAGACCGGTGACCTGCTCCACGGCTACCTCCGGGTGCAGAGCGCCTGGAAGTCCCAGCTGGACCTCGGAGCCGGTCCGCTGCACATGCTGCGCTGGATGCCGCCGCAGGGCAGCGGACCGGCCTATCCGATGGCCGTACTGGTCGTCACGGCAAGCGTCGTGCTGTTCTGCCTGCTGTGCCTGGACCGTACCCCGCTGCCGCTGGTGGTCTTCTCCGGCGTGCTGCTCCTGCTGGTGCTGGCGGTCTCCGGCCCCTTCTCCTCCAAACCCCGCTTCCTGCTCCCGGCGTTCCCCCTGCTCCTTCCGGCGGCCCGCGCCCTCGCAGCGGCCTGGCGCGCCCACCGCCACCGGACCTGCCTGCTGTACGGCACCCTCACCACCGTGTCTCTGCTCTACGGCGCCTATCTGGCCGCCCTCTCCCCGCAGCCCCTCTGAAACACATTCCGCATCCGGGCGGGCCCGGCCGGGGGTCGCGTCGGCCGCCCGGACCTGACCGCCGACCCGCTCGTTCCACCGCGCCCGCGCCCCCGCGGACGGCCGTCCGTACCGCCTGCCCGGCCGGTACGCCGCCGCGGTGGCCGGTGCACGAGGCGGCGCGGACGCCCTCGTCCGTCTCGTCCGTGTCGTCGCGCGCGGACCTACGCCGGATCCGCCGGGCCGGCGGTGCTGCGCAGAGTCGTGATCATCTGCTGGACGACCTTCGCGTCCGCCGGTGTCAGGCGCTCGGGGCCACCGTGGGTGAGGAGGCGCTCGAGCACGGGTTCTCCCACGAAGTCGTGCAGGTACTCGGGGAGTTGCATGTGGTAGTTCTGCCGGGTGGCCGGATTGGTCTGGGCCTGCTCGAACCACCTGGTCAGCAACATCCATGCCTCGGGCTCGATGGTGAGCGTGTGGTAGAAGCCGCGGTGCAGCGTACGGATGATGAGCAGCACCGCGAGCTGGAGGCGGAACTCCCGGGACATCTGGCCCTGCACCTGGGCGCGGGAGACCGCCAGAGCCATGTTGAAGACGTTGATGTAGCGCTTGAGCCGGCGCGGATTGGCGCCCAGGCCACGCCGGAGCAGCTCCCAGAAGAAGTCGTCGTCCGCCAGTTCCGAGACGTAGGGCCTGAACGCCTCGCGGAGGGTCTCGAACCCCACGTCCGGCAGGAAGAAGGGCAGTTGGACGATCTTGTCGAGGTAGGCCATGCCGGACGCCACCTCCTTCGGCGCCCCTTTGAGTGCCTCGCCGAACTTGTTGGTGGCGATCGCGGCCAGCACGTCCACGTCCAGTGCGAGGACGAAGACACACTGCGACTGGGCCAGGAAGAGCTTCAGCGACTCCAGCACCGTCATCGCCGACTCGGGGGTACAGCGGTCGAGGTCGTCCACGAAGACCACCAGCCGGCCGTCCGCACCGACGTACTCCCTCACGGCGTCGGCGAAGTCGGCCTCGAAGTGGTTGACCTGCCGGTACTGTTCCGCGTCCCCCTCGGACAGGCCCGTCAGCAGCTTGTCCACGTCTTCCCGCTTGACCACACCCCCGGTGCCGAGCGCCGCCGCGGTGCCCAGACTCGCGCGGACCGACAGCCACGTCGCCGCCTTGGCAAGCCTGACGGCCTTGTCCCTGAGGGTCGCCTCCTGCTCCATCTCGGCGAGGATGGTGTGCAGCAGCGCCGCCCAGACCTCTACCTTGCGGTCGTACTTCCAGGGGTTGAACCAGATGGTCTTGGCGTTGCCCCCCGTGAACCGCCGTTCCCACAGCCGCAGGAAACTGGACTTCCCCGCGCCCCAGGAGCCGAACACCCCGACCGTCAGCGGCAGCGGCGTGGCCTGCTCCACCGCCGCGTGCAGGACGTCGACGTACGGCTCGAAATGAAAGGAGTCGTCCTGGGGGGTGGTGACGGGATTGTCGGTGAGAGGACGCAACGAGGCTTCTCCTGTCTCATGGAAGTCGGTTGCCCTGCGGGCGAGTTCGACCGTCCGAGTGTGTCAGGAGAACCGGTGCTCCGGGCGACGTTCCACGCTACGGAACCGGCCGGCCCAGGGAGGCCGGCCTGGGCCCGTGCGCCCGCCTCACGCAGGGCGGCGGTGACGTCGGCCGTGGTTCCGGGCAGCCTGGTCCCTCACTGTGTTCGCCCAGTGAGCGGGCCGAGGTCGATGGCCCGGTGCACTTCCAGCAGCGGCGGGTTCGCCCGGCAGGCGTGCGGCGGCCTGCCCACCGGGGTCGGTTGATCCTCACTCCGTGCGCCGGAGATCCGGCGCCCCGCCGGAGTGCCCCGTCAGACGTTGACGCCGAAGTCGGCGGCAATGCCGCGCAGGCCGGAGGCGTAACCCTGGCCCACCGCACGGAACTTCCACTCGCCGCCGTGCCGGTACAGCTCGCCGAAGACCATCGCGGTCTCGGTCGAGGCGTCCTCGGACAGGTCGTAGCGGGCGATCTCCTGGTCGTTCGCCTGGTTCACGACGCGAATGAAGGCGTTGCGCACCTGGCCGAAGCTCTGGCCTCGCGCATCGGCCTCGTGAATGGAGACCGGGAACACGATCTTGGCGACCTCTGCCGGTACGGCCGCCAGGTTCACCTTGATCGACTCGTCGTCGCCCTCGCCCTCACCGGTGAGGTTGTCACCGGTGTGCTCCACCGAACCGTCGGGGCTCTTGAGGTTGTTGTAGAAGACGAAGTGCTGGTCGGAGACGACCCTTCCGGAGGCGTCGCAGAGCAGGGCGGAGGCGTCCAGGTCGTAGTCCGCGCCGGTCGTCGTCCGTACGTCCCAGCCCAGTCCGACCACCACCGCGCTCAGCCCCGGCGCCTGCTTGCTCAGCGACACATTGCCGCCCTTGCCCAGGGAAACTCCCACGACTCTTCCTCCCGACTGGGTCAACTGTGGCCGTCACCTGGTTGAACGTCATTCTCGCCGCTGTGGTTCCAAGATTTGCGCAAAGGTTGAACCGTGGTGACGGCGTCGTCCTTCATCGCCTTGGCCTCAGTCTTGAGGATGCGCAGGGAATTACCCAGGGCGCGGGCGGCCTCCGGCAGCTTCTTCGAGCCGAACAGCAGGATGATGACGATCGCCACGATCAGCAGATGCCAGGGTTCCAGTCCGTTCCGGAGCATCGGGCGATCGCCTCAGGGCGCGCCGACGGCCTGTCCCGCCCTGGCCCAGTTCGCGTGCAGCCGGTCCAGATACGAGCGGGCCCGGTCGCCGAGTGGCGTACCGCGGGCGAAGGCGAGCATGTTGCCCGCGCCCGTGTTGTAGCCGAGCGCCAGCAGGTCGTCCTTCGTGTACGCGGCAGTCCGGCGGGCGGGCAGTCCGGCCGCCAGGTCGTGCAGGTACCAGGCCTCGGCCTCGATCGCCAGACCGCGGTCGTCGGGCAGGTCCTCCCAGCGGCGGCCCGCGAAGCCCCGGCCCTGCTTGACCTCGTCGAAGGTGGCGCGGTGCATGTTCGCGATACCGAAGGCGGCGTCGGGTTTGTACTTCTGCCACGCCCGCTCGAGGGACGGGTCGTGCGGTTTGTACGCCTCGTTGTAGAGGATCGCCATCAGCAGTTGGGCACTGACGCCGGTCTGCCGGGCGCTGGTCCGCACCTGTGCGGCGTACGCGGCCGGGTCGTACGGGGAGGTGGTCGCCGCGGCGGGAGAAGGACCGGACGCGCTTGCCGAGGGGGTCGGCGCGGAGGCCGACGCCTTCGCCGGTGACGGCGTGTCGCCGTCGCTGTCGTCGTCGCCGCCGAAGAGGCCCGCAGCCCGCAGGACGACGTACAGCGCCACGGCGAGGACCACGACAGTGAGCCAGCGGCGGTGCCTCGGCCCCACGGAATCCGGCATGCCCCGTCCCTTCTGGGAGTCGGCCGCGCGTGCCGATGTGTCCGCCGGGCGGAGGCCCGGCGCACATGCGCCGGACCAGTTTAGGCACCCGGTGCCGCTCGCACCGGCGATCGGCACCTTGACACTCGGGCGCGCTCAGTCCCGGCCGCCGGGAACGCGCGGGGCGGCCGGTCCCATTCGTGCCCAGCGGTTGAGCGTCCCGTCCTTCGTGTCGTAGGTGAGCCAGGTCCCGTCGCCGAGCGGGCGGACGTCGCTGTTCACGGGGCCCGTGGGGCAGGTGGCCCGACCCTGCCCCGTATCTCCAGGGTGGCCGCGCCGAGGATCCGGTGGCGGATCCGGGGGCCGTCGGCGCCGGGCTCGACCGTCGAGGCGATGACGGTGTCCGCGTCGACGAAGCCGCAGAAACAGGCCCAGGCGTGCGGGACTTCGCTGTCGGCGGGCTCGGCGGACCGCTCGGCGCGGACGGTGCCGTCCAGGGCGTGCAGTCGCAGGTCCGTCCCGTAGTGCTGGACCGTCGGGAATCCCGGCCGGCCGGGATGGACGTCCATCAGGAGACGTCCCGACCGCCGGTCCCGGAAGGCCGTGCCGTGCCCGGTCACCTGCCCGCGTCCCTGATCACCACCTGGCTGCTGGCCATGCTGCCCGGGGCCGGTCAGGCCGTCATGTTCCGCCAGATGCTGGAGGGCGCGGGAGCCTTCGTCCTTGCCGCGGCCGGGCTGCTCGACGGCCGCAGTGCCGCCACCCACTGGGAACTCGCCGCGGACCTGGCCTCGGCGTTCCCGAGCGTGGACGTGCGGGCCGACCCCCTGTTCGTACGGGACGGGCCGCTCGTGACGTCGGCGGGGGTGACCGCGGGCATCGACCTCGCGCTCTCCCTGGTCGAGGAGGACCACGGGCCCGGCACGGCCCGGGCGGTCGCCCGGCAGCTGGTGGTCTTCATGGCCCGGCCCGGGGGCCAGTCGCAGTTCAGCGCGCGACTCGTGACCCAGCACGCCGACGACTCCGTCGTACGACGGGTGATGGACGCCGTGACGAGCGACCCCGCCGCCGACCACGGCCTGGACTCGCTGGCCCGGCACGCCGGTCTCGGCGCCCGGCACCTGGGCCGGCTGTTCCGTGGCCAGACCGGGATGACACCGGGGCAGTACGTCGAGGCCGTGCGTACCGAGGCCGCCCAGGCCCTGCTGGAGGGGGACGCGCACAGCGTCGAGGAGGCCGCGCGGCTGGCCGGGTTCGGCTCGTCCGAGACGCTGCGCCGGGTCTTCCAGCACCGCCTCGGAGTCGCCCCGACGACCTACCGAGCCCGCTTCCGCACCACCGTCACGGTCGCGACGTGACCGTCGCCGCCACGGCTCACCCGGCGTTGGGACGGGCGAGTCCGAGGTCGTAGGCGAAGATCACGGCCTGGATGCGGTCGCGGGCGCCGATCTTGGCCAGGACCCGGCCCACATGGGTCTTGACGGTGGACTCGGACAGCACGAAGCGGGCAGCGATCTCGCCGTTGGTCCAGCCCTTGCCCATGGCGACGAGGATCTCGCGCTCGCGGTCGGTGAGGGAGCGCAGCCGCGCGTCGTCGGCGCCCTCACCGCCACCGCGCACGGGGCCGTAGCGGGCGAACTCATCGAGCAGGCGGCGGGTCAGCGACGGGGCGATGACGGCGTCGCCGGCGGCGACGGCGCGGATCCCGGCGAGGAGTTCCTCGGGGCGCGCGTCCTTCAGGAGGAAGCCGCTGGCCCCGGCCCGGAGCGCGGCGTGGACGTACTCGTCCAGGTCGAAGGTGGTCAGGACGAGGACGCGTGAGCGGTCGCCGGAGGCGGTGATCCGGCGGGTGGCCTCGATGCCGTCCATGCCGGGCATGCGCACGTCCATCAGGACGACGTCGGGCCGCAGTTCGGCGGCCTTGCGGACGGCCTCGCCACCGTGCGCCGCCTCGCCGACGACCTCCGTCTCGGGGACGGCGTCGAGGAGCATGCGGAAGGCGAAGCGCTGCAGCGGCTGATCGTCCACGACGAGCACGGTCGTCACCGGGCACCGCCCCGGGGCGTCAGGTCGAGGGTGGCTTCCACGTCCCAGCCACCGCCCGGCGCGGGTCCGGCGCTGACGCGCCCTCCGTAGAGCGCCGCTCTCTCTCGCATGCCCACCAGGCCGTGTCCTTCCTCGTTCGGCGGTCCCGGTTGTCCGGCCACCGGACCGTTGTCGCGGACCCGGACGGTCAGCCGGGTGCCCTCGACGACGACCGACAGCTTCACCCGGGTGTCGGCTCCGGCGTGCTTCAGGGTGTTCGTGAGGGCCTCCTGGACGATGCGGTAGACCGCCAGCTGTACCCCGCTGTCGAGGGCGTCCACGTCGCCGACGGTCCGGTAGACGACGTCCAGGCCGGCCGTGCGCACACCATCGCACAGCGTCTCGAGGTCCGCGACGCCGGGCTGCGGACTGAGTTCGGGGGTGCTCGGAGCACCGTCCGGGTCCTCGCGGAGCACGCCGAGGACGCGCCGCAGCTCGCCGAGAGCCATGCGGCCGGTGTCGCCGATGAGCTGCAGCGCCTCCTTGCCACGTTCTGGGGCCGCATCCGTGGCGTAGGCGCCGGCGTCGGCGAGGGTGATCATGACGGAGAGGTTGTGCCCGACGATGTCGTGCATCTCCCGGGCCACCCGGGCGCGTTCGGCGGCGGCCGCCAGCCTGCTGCGCTGGTCGCGCTCGATCTCCAGCCGGGCCGCCCGGTCGCGCAGTCCGGCGAGCTGGGCCCGGCGGGTGCGGACCATGAGCCCCAGTGCCAGGGCCGCGATCGCGGTGCTCAGCAGGAAGAACAGCGCGTCCCAGACGGACACCGCCGCCGACGCCCGGACCGCGACCAGGGTCATCCCGGCGGCCATGACCCCGCAGGCCCACGGCAGCTGCCGCAGGCTTCCGTGCAGGGCCAGGCTGTACAGGGCGATGAACAGGGCGACGTCCGCGCGCAGCACGGCGCCCAGCGACCACTGCACGACGAAGACGGCCGCGATGACACCGAAGGCGACCATGGGCCGGCGCCGCCGCCAGAGCAGGGGCAGTACGAGGCCTGCCTGGAAGGCCAGCATGCCCGCCGGGGGAAGCCGGGTGAACGAGCGAAGGAGACGCCGGGGCCCGTCGCCGTCGCCGTCGTGGCCGTGCAGCAGGTCCGGGAGGCAGAAGATCAGGAAGGCGACGACCACCACCGCCGCGTCCAGCACCCAGGGGTGGGCGCGGTCGGCCTGGCGCAGCCGCTGGCCGCCCCGGGCGATGCGGGCGACCAGCGGTCCCATGCCGCTGACGTCGTCGGTGGTGGTCGTCAAGGTGCTCACCTGCCCATGGTGCAGGGTGGTCAGACGTCGCTGCGAACCAGCCGGTACGCCGCTGCGGCCAGCGCGAGCACGGTCCAGCCCAGGAAGACCAGCAGTCCGGCGCCGGGCGAGAGCGTGGTGGCGTCGTGGGTCAGGGCGAAGATCGACTCACCGGCGTTGCTCGGCAGGTACGGGCTGATGTTGTCCTGCCAGGAGGTGGGCAGCAGCTCGACCAGTCCGGGGATGAGCATCAGGGCGGCGACGAGGACGGAGATGCCGCCGGCCACCGAGCGCAGGAGCGCGCCGAGGGCGGTGCCGATCACGCCGACCAGGCCGAGGTAGAGACCGGCGCCCAGCAGGCTCCGTACGACTCCCGCGTCGGAGAAGGTCATCGCGGCGGGTGTGCCGGAGACGATCCCGCTGCCGATCCCGAACGTGACGAGCGCGCCCAGCGTCGCGACCACGAACGCGACCAGGCCGTAGACGGCCGACTTGGACCACAGGACGGGCAGCCGACGGGGTACGGCGGCGAGCGTGGACCGGATCATGCCGGTCGAGTACTCACCCGCCGTGACGAGCACGCCGAGGACGCCGAGCGCCAGCTGGGCGAAGTGCGTACCGAAGAGGGACAGGCTGACGGCGGTGGCGTGGGCCAGGTCCCCGTGCATGTGACCCGAGTTGAGGTTGGACTTGTAGCGGGAGGAGGCGATCAGCCCGAACGCGATCAGGAACAGCAGGGCCAGTCCGAGGGTGATCCACGTCGACCGCAGGGTCCAGAGCTTGGCCCACTCCGAGGACAGCACACGCCGTCCGGTGACCTTGTAGGCGGGGCGGGCGGGTGCGTTGGTGGGTGCCTCGGCCGCGTCGTCGGGGGCGGTGGTCAGGACGCTCATGCGGGGCTCCCGGCGGTCTCCAGGGTCTGGGTGGCGGTCGTGGAGCCGTGGTACTCCACGGCGTCCTTGGTCAGGTTCATGAACGCTTCCTCCAGCGACACCGTCCGCGGGCTCAGCTCGAACAGCGCGATGCCGTGCTCGGCCGCCTTGAGGCCGATCTCACGGGCGCTCAGGCCGGTGACCTGGAGTTCCTCGGAACCGATGCGTCCGGTGACGTCGACGCCGGGCCCGGCCAGCACGTCCCGCAGCCGGGCGGGGTCCTGCGTGACGACCTTGACGGTGTCACCGCCCGCCTCGCGGATGAGGTCCGGCACCGTGGTGTCGGCCAGCAGCCGGCCGCGCCCCACGATGATGAGGTGGTCCGCCACCAGAGCCATCTCGCTCATCAGGTGGGACGACACGAACACGGTCCGGCCCTCGTCGGCGAGCGCCTTCAGCAGGTTGCGGATCCAGAGCACGCCTTCCGGGTCCAGCCCGTTGACCGGCTCGTCCAGCATCACCGTCCAGGGGTCGCCGAGCAGTGCGGCCGCGATGCCGAGCCGCTGGCCCATGCCGAGCGAGAAGGCACCGGCGCGCTTCTTCGCCACGCTGCCGAGGCCGGCGAGGTCGATGACCTCGTCCACCCGGCTCCGGGGAATGCCGTGGGTCAGCGCGAGCGTGCGCAGATGGTGGTAGGCCGAGCGGCCCGGGTGGATCGACTTGGCCTCCAGAAGTGCCCCGACCTCCTGAAGGGGTGCCCGGTGCCGGGCGTAGGGCCGGCCGTTGACCGTGACGGAGCCGCTGGTCGGGGCGTCGAGCCCGACGATCATGCGCATGGTCGTGGACTTCCCGGCGCCGTTGGGGCCGAGGAATCCGGTCACGGTGCCGGGCTTGACCGTGAAGTCCAGCCGGTCGACGGCCGTCTTCTCGCCGTACCTCTTGGTCAGCTGCTGTGCCTCGATCATGCGCGCTCTCTCTATCGGACAGCGACGCCCGTCCATCGCGGCGGGCGCCTCGACGACCAAGCTAAGTTCCGCCACCCCCGGATCCGGTCGTACCGGGGGCCGAACCGGAGCGGTGGCGTGGTACTCCGGTACTACGCGTCTGAGCCGATACAGGGCGCGGACGGGGTGCCGGTCTCTGCGCGGTCGGTGCGCACGGTGGTCAGCGGGGCAGGACGTGTGCGGCCTCGGGAATGTCGTCGATGCCGTCGTGGCTCACCGGGCCGGTCTCCTGGACAGCGCGCAGCGCACCGAGCGCCGTCCGGTCGTCGGAGGCGAAAAGGGCGGTGAGCCGGCAGGTGCTCCGGGCTCCGGCGCGGGCGCCGGTCGTGGAGTCTGCGGTCACGTACGGGGGCACCCTGACCGAGGTCGGCCTCCCGGACCCCTATGGCTCAGGACAGGTCCGGGAGGGCCTCCGAGGCAATGACCGGTGGTACGCGGTTCTCCGGGGCGAGCCGGCCCGGACGGACGTCACTGTCGGCGGTAACACCCAGTGGGCCCAGGCCGACTACGAGAGCAGCGCGCCGCCGTGAGCGCAAGGCCGGGGCCCTCTTCCGCTTTCCGCATCGCGCGGGATACCCCTGGTGAGTGAGCAGCCGGTCGGCGGGCACACCGTGGAGAGGAACGAGCCATGAGCGACGAACGCTTACAGGACGGCTGGTACGTGGACGGGCGGTGCACGAACTGCGACGTCGCCCGGCAGCTGGCCCCCGGTCTGATCGGTGAGGTGGACGGCCGCTCGGCCGTCCTGCGCCAGCCTCGCGACGAGACCGAGGTCCGCCGGTTCCATGCCGCCGCGAACGCCTGTCCCACCCGCTCGATCCGGCCGCCGGCCGGACGGCTGGACGCGGCACTGGATCCCTTCCCGATGGCCCTGGACGACACCGTGCTCCTGTGCGGGCACAACTCCCCGCACACCGCCGGGGCCAACTCCTACCTGCTGCGCCGTCCCGACGGCACCGCGATGCTGGTGGACACACCTCGTTGGAGTACACAACTGGCCGCGCACTACGAGGCGTTGGGCCCCGTGACCGACGTCCTGCTCACCCACCGCGACCATGCGGCACACGGCCGCCGGTACGCCGACCGCCTCGGCGCCCGGCTGTGGATCCACGAGGGCGACCTCGATGCGGCCCCCGACGCCGACCGTGTGCTGCACGGCACCGATCCGGCGGAGATCGCCGACGGGGTGATCGCCCATCCGCTGCCCGGGCACACCCGGGGCAGCGTCGTCTTCGTCGCGGACGAGCAGTACTGCTTCAGCGGCGACAGCTTCTACTGGTCGCGCGGCACGGGAGACATCGAGGTGGCCGAGAGTGTCACCTGGTACTCCATCGGTGAGCTGGCGGCCTCCCTGGACCGGACGGCCGGACGGCTGCGGTTCGAGTGGCTGCTGCCGGGCCACGGCGACCGGCAGCACCTTCCTGCCGACGACATGGCCGAGCGGCTACGGCTGCTGACCCTGCGAGCCCGCGAACTGCAGCCCCGGCCCGTCGACTTGACGGCGGTGCGCTGGTGACGGCGAAGCAACTGCGGCCTCACAGGGCGAGCAGACCGGCCGCCGTCCGCCGGAATCCGCAGGCGTCCAGGTAGAACGGACCCAGGTGGTCCTCGAAGTCGACGTGCAGCCATGTGCAGCGGGCGGCGCGGGCCCCTTGGGCTGCCGCCGCGACGAGCCCGGCGCCGATACCCAGGCCCCGGTGGCCCCGGGCGACCACCGTGTCCAGGACGAAGGCGTGCCCCGCGCCGTCCCGGGCGACGTTGACGAATCCGACCAACGCGCCGTCCTGCCGGGCACGGACCCGGCCGAGGCTGTGCCGTTCCAGCCGCGCACGCCGGCCGCCCGGGCCTGCGGGGTGCCCGAAGCCGTCGGCGTGCAGGGCCTCGAGGGCCGCGTCGTCGAAGTCGCCCCGCCAGGCGCAGGTGATCGTCACGCGCCGATCGTACGGAGGTGCCGGTGCGGGCGGATCGCGCCGAGCGGCGGGGTTCGCGCCGCTCGGTCCCGACCGCCACGAAGTCGTCAAGCAGGCGGCACGGAAGGTTGTTCCGTGGCCCACGGGGGTGTTGCACGCCTACAGGGTTCACGCGGTTTCCAGGGCCGAGCGTCGTCGGCCACACCAGTGCGGGTGAGCGGTCCGGGAACGGCTCGGCCATGTGATGCTGCCCCGGAAGGCATCAGCAGAGGTGGGCCGTGGATCTTCTTCAGTTGCGCTACTTCCAGACCGTCGCCCGGTACGAGCACATCAGCCGTGCCGCCGAGGAGTTACGGATCGCCCAGCCCTCGCTCAGCCGGACCATCGCGCGGCTGGAAGGCGAGCTGGGCTGCCCGCTCTTCGACCGGCAGGGGCGCCGTATCCGGCTCAACGCGTACGGCGCGATGTTCCTGCGCCATGTCGACCGCGCCCTGAGCGAACTCGAGGACGGCCGCAGGGCGCTGGGCGACGCGCGCGACACCGGGCTCGGCCGGGTCGGCGTGGCCTCCGAGACCCTGCTGACCATCACCCATCTCCTCGGCAGTTTCCGGGCCGCGTATCCACGTGCCGACGTCCGCCTCCACCAGTCCGACGCCGAGGAGATGGAGCGCCGGCTCCGGGCCGGCGAGGTCGACTTCTGCGTCGCCTCACAGCCGCTCGCCGGCCCGCAGTTCGACGCCGTCGAGCTGCTCCGTGAGGAGGTGCTGCTCGCCGTTCCGCTCGGGCACCGGCTCGACGGGCGCGAGCGCGTGGCGATCCGCGAACTCGTCGACGAGCCGTTCGTCACCACGCGCCCCGGCAACTGGCAACGGACCCTGCTCGACCGGCTGTTCGCGGCCGAGGGGCTGACTCCCACGCTGTCCTGCGAGGGCGACGAGCCCGGCGCCACCCAGGACATGATCAGCGCCGGGCTCGGCATCGGGCTGATCCCGGCGATGTCCCGCCGGCTCGGCACGCAGAGCCTGGTCCCGGTCGGCTGGGTGCGCGTGGACGCACCCGACTGCTCTCGTACGCTCTCCCTGGTGTGGAGCCGCGACACGTACCTCTCCGAAGCAGCCCTGAGATTCCGTGAGTTCACCACCAGCAGGCCCTTCATGACCCACCGGCTGCCGGACCCGCACCACGGACGCCGCTGACACTGCGCCCTGACGGGCCAAGGACTCCTCCGCGTTCCGGGCAGGGCGTCCTCGCCCAAGGGGCCGCCGCCCACAGCGCCCCGGGCACGAAGAGGGGGAGTCCTGCCGGGCTGGTACGGCCCGGCAGGACTCCCCCCTCACGGTGCGGCTAGTTGCGGCGCCCCGCCGGATCGTGGGCGCGGGTGTCCTGGCCCGGACCGGCGACTCCGTAGCCACCGGTGGCCGGGCCGGCCGCCGGCTCCTCGACCCGGTCCCCGTGGCCGGGCCACCACGCAGCGTGGCCGATCAGCGCGGTCAGGCTCGGGGTGAAGAACATCGCCATGACGAAGGCGGCGACGATGATGCCGAAGGAGACAGCGAAACCCATCTCCGTGAGCAGCGAGTTGCCCGCCAGCATCATCGTGGCGAAGGTCGCCGCCAGGATGAAGCCGGCCGCGGCGACGGTCGGTCCGGCGTGCCTGAGCGCCATACCGGCCGCCTCGCGCGGATCGCGGCCCTCACGGGCCTCCTCGCGGAGCCGGGCGATCATGAGGATGTTGTAGTCGGTACCGATGGCGACCACGAACAGATACATGATCACCGGGAGCATGAACATCAGCCCCGAGTGCCCCTCCCCCTGCTGGAAGATCCACACGGTGGCGCCGAGGGTGGCACCGAAGCCGAGGCCCACCGAGGCGATCAGGTACCAGGGGGCGACCACGCTGCGCAGCAGCAGGCCCAGGATGATCATGATGAGGGCGGCCGCGACCGGGAAGACCGTCCTGTAGTCGTGGTTCACCGCGGTGTTGATGTCCTTGTAGATCGAGGACATGCCACCGACGACGGCCTTGGTGCCCTGAGGGGCATCGGTATGGGCCACGCCACGCACCCTGCCCACCGCGTCGATCGCCTTGTCCGTCGACGCCTCGTACTTGAGCGTGACGGTGAAGTCGGCGGTGGTGCCGTCCCGGTTCACCTGGGTCATACGGGCGTTCGCGACCCCGTCCACGGCGCCGAGCTTCTGCGCGTACGTGGTGAAGGCCGACTTGTCGAGCGGTTTGCCGTCGGTGCTCGACAGGTAGACGTCGGTGGGTGCGGCGGCGCCCGCCGAGTACGCGTGCTGCATCTGGTCCTGGACGACCATGGACTCCTTGGTCTTGGGCATGGAGCCCGACGCGAGGTCGAAGGTGGCCTTGTAGCCGAGGGTGCCCAGCGACAGCACGACCAGGACAATCCCGGAGACCGCGGCGGTCAGCGCCGGGCGCCGCTGCACACCACGGCCGAGGGCCGCGAACCGGGCGTTGTCCGGCTCCCGCTGCCAGGACTTCGACGGCCAGAAGACCTTCGGCCCGATGAGCGAGACCACGGCCGGGATCAGGGTGAGACCGGCGACCAGGGTGGCGCCGACCGCGATGGCGAGCGCAGGGCCCATCTGCTTGAGGAAGCCCAGCGTGGACAGCACCAGCGCCAGGAAGGCGATGATGACGGCACCGGCGGCCGAGGCGATGGCCTCGCCGACCCGTCCGACCGCGTTGATCATGGCCTGCTTGGGCTCGTCACCGGCGCGCAGGCGTTCGCGGTAGCGGAACATCAGGAACAGGAAGTAGTCCGTACCCACGCCGAAGAGCACGACGATCAGGATCGACGAGACCGAACTGTTGGCCTGGAGGTCGAACAACTTGGTGGCGTACGCGATCAACCCGTTGGCGATGGCCGCGACCAGGCCGATGAGCACCAGCGGCAGGACGGCCAGGATCGGCGCCCGGAATATGATCAGCAGAGTGACCAGGATGATCGCGAAGGTGCCGATCCCGATCAGCGCCTGACCTCGCTTGGACGAGTCCTGTTGGTCGAGGGCCTGCGCGGCGGAGCCGCCGAGCTTGACGTCGAGATGCGTGCCCCCGGCCAGTTGCTTGACGTCGTCGCGCAACACCTTGGCGGCGTCGGCCTGTTTGGGCTGACCGGCGTTCTTGCTGTCCATCTGGACCAGGGTCATGGCGTACTTGCCGTCCTTCGACGGCGGGCCGGGGACGACCTTCTGCACCTGGTCGATGTGCTTGTTGCCCAGCTCGGTGGTGATCCGGGCGATGTCCTTCCGGTCGGCGGCGGTCAGCCTGCCGCCGTCGGTGCGCTGGTACAGCGCGATCGCCGACGGGGTGAAGGCGCTGGGGAACGCCTTCTCCTGTATGTCGGCCGCTTTGATGGATTCGTAACTCTTGGGCAGAAAGCTGCTCTCGTCACTGTTCGAGGGCAGACCCGGAGCAGTGGCGACGATCGCCACTGCGGCTAACAGCCATGCCACGATCGTCCAGACGGGATGTCGGACGACGGTGTTGCCAATACGTCGGAACATGCGGAAGGTCCTCCTGGGCAGGAAGATCACCGCAGCCCGGGGAGCGGTCCCTGGCATCGGCGACCCCGACCGGAACGCACTGGGCGTTCCGGTCGACTGGTTGTGTCGGGGCCACATGGTAGTGACCTGGTACGGCATTCATCTCATCAAGTGTCCTTCGCCCGGGGCGTGTCGGACGCCGGGGACGCAAGGGGCTGCTGAGCCACGTCCGAAGACCTGCTCAGCCGAGAACGAAGGGGAGCCTCGCGGCGAGATCCCCAGCAGGTCCCGTTCCGCTCCGGTCGGCGGACGCCGTCCGGTGCCGATCAGCGGTGCGTCGCTCTCGGGGAGCGCGGCGGGGAAGGCGGCTCCTGCGATCTTCTCCAGCAATGCGCGTGCCGCCGCGAGCGTCTCGGCGGGCGGCTCGGGGGCCGACGGCACATGCGCGATCAGGTCGAGCTGGTGCAGCGTCCGTTCGACGACGTAGGCGGACAGGTAGTCACGGACGCTCAGCACCTCGCCACGGGTGTCGGCACAGGCGGCCGGATCGGCGAGCCCGGCGGCGCGGCCGGCGGCGGAACCGACGTCGTACAGGTGGAACTCGAGCCACCGCGGCTCACCGTAGGCGGCGGCCAGCCGGGGAACCAGCGCGTCCAACGGGTCCTCGCCGGTCGGGGGTTCGACGAGGTGCCAGTAGGTGACCGCGTCCACGGTCGGCTCACCCGTCGCGGGCGTGGCCAGGGTGACGAGCACGTCCTGGGCGTCGATGACCGGATGGCACACCAGATCCCGCACCAGCCGGCCGGCACACCCGGACGGCCGCTCGAAGTCCTCGTCCGGCAGCCCGGCGGCCGCCGTACGCAACGCCGTCCAGGCAGGTGAGAAGAGATCCACCAGGGCAACGTAGTGCGGCACCGGATGAGCGCTCAAGCGAATTCGGGCGCGCCCGTCGCGGTCGGCGCGGCCCACCTCGGCCGGCGGGGGCTCAGCGCACGGACGGCGACAGCCGGTAGGAGCCCGCGAGGTCCCGTACCTCCACCGAGAGGACCGCCTCCGCGGGGACGCCCGCAACGCGCAGGTGCTTCTCCAGCAGCGCCAGGACCCCCTCGGACAGCCGGGCCTTGAGCGCCTCCGGGCGGCCGGGCATCAACCCCACTTCCACGTGCACGAAGGCCGCCTCCCCGCTCCGCCGGTCGCCGACGTACGTCTCGGCCGGGCGCAGCAGCGTTTTGCACACACCTGTGGTGCCGGACTCCTCGACCACGAGCGGGTGCAGCTCCTTGACCAGGTCGGCCGGGTCGAAGGTGCCGGTCAGGTGGGAGGAGTAGTCGATGGTGAGGTGCGGCATGGAGGACCTTTCACACGATCCTTGTGGTTTCTCTAGGCAACCATTTTCCCTCATGCGGTCAGCGCCTGGTGGCCGGGGTGGCCCAGGCCCCGAACCGCCACCCGGGTCTGCGGTGGTGCCGACGTTCAAGGCAGGTGTGCTGCTGATCGGCGTGGACACGGTACGCCGGCGACCGGTGCCGTACACGGCGGTCGCGGTCCCCGCGGTGGCCGTCGGCTCAGTGGCGATCCAGCTGTGCCGGTCGAGGGTGACGGACGCGCTGGACGACGATCCACGCAAGTCCGGCCGTGCGCGTGCCCGCGGCCGGCCCCGGGAGGTGGCCGGCGCAGGAGGACGGCCGCGCACTGGTGGCCTGCTACGGCGTCGTCCTCGGCGCGGCCGTGCCGCTGGTCGGCAGCCGGCTGTCGCAGCGGTTCGGCCGGCGGCGGTGACGGGCCGGCCCGCGGGGGCGGCGGAGCGATGGCCCGCCCCGGCCGGGGCCCCACCGGGTGCGGTGAGACCCCGGCAGAAGGCCTGCGGTCAGGGTGCCCCCGTGGACACGGGGGGCATCGGTGCTGTGGGGAAGGGGCGCTCGGCGAGCCGTTCCCCCTCGACGTCGAGGTCGGGCAGCAGGCGGTCGAGCCACCGGGGCAGCCACCAGCCGGCGCGGCCCACGAGGGCGAGGACCGCCGGGACCAGCGTCATGCGGACCACGAAGGCGTCGATGAGGACACCGGCCGCGAGGGCGAAGGCGATCGGCTTGAGCATGGTGCTGCCACCGGGCACGAAGCTCGCGAACACCGCGAACATGATCAGCGCGGCGGCGGTCACCACCCGGGAGGCGTGGCGGGAGCCGGCCAGGACCGCCTCGCGGGGTCCGGCACCGTGGACGTACGCCTCACGCATGCGGCTGACCATGAACATCTCGTAGTCCATGGCGAGTCCGAACAGCACCGCCATCACCAGGATGGGCAGGATGCTGACGACCGGCCCGGTCTGGGTGACGCCCAGCGCGTTCGCGAGCCACCCCCACTCGAACACGGCCACGACCGCGCCGAACGTGGCCGCCACCGAGAGCAGGAAGCCGAGGCCGGCCTTCAACGGCACCACCACCGAGCGGAGGACGAGCAGCAGCAACACCAACGACAGGCCGACCACGACCAGGGCGAACGGGGCGAGCGAGCCGGCCAGCCGGTCGGAGACGTCGATGTTCACGGCGGTCGTGCCCGTGACCGACACCTCGGCCCCGGTCTGCTCGCGCCAGTCGGGTGCCTCGTCACGGATGCGCTCGACGAGGCTCCTGGTCCGCTCGTCGGAGGGGCCCGTCCTGGGCACAACCTGGATGACGGCGCCGTTCGCGTGCCTCAGGAGCTGTGGCGCGCCCACCGTGGCGACACCGTCGGTGGCCTTCAGATCCCGTACCAGGGCGGCCGTGGCCTGCTGAGAGCTGTCGGCGTGCGAGGTGTCCGCAAGGACGAGGAGCGGCCCGTTGAAGCCGGGACCGAACTTCTGCGCGACGGTGTCGTACGCCTGGCGCTGGCCGCTGGCCGCCGGGGCGGAGCCGTTGTCGGGCAGCGCCAGGTGCAGGTCGCGGGCAGGAAGGGCGAGGGTCAGCAGGCCGATCAGTACGGCCGCAAGGGTGAGCAGGGGGCGGCGTACGGCGATCCTGCCCCAGCGTTCGCCCAGGGTGCTGGACTCGCCGCCGTGGGCGACCCGCTCGCGGCGGGCGGCACGGGAGCCCGGTTTCGGCCGCAGCCGCTCGCCCGCGAACCCCATCAGGGCCGGCAGGACCGTGGTGGACACACCCACCGCGACGAGGACGGCGGCGGCTCCGGCCACCCCCATGACGGTGAGGAACGGGATGCCTACGACGGCCAGTCCGCACAGCGCGATGATCACGGTCAGGCCGGCGAAGACGACCGCGCTGCCGGCGGTCGCGGTGGCCCGGGCCGCCGACTCCTCGCTGTCCATGCCGGTGGCGAGCTGGGAGCGGTGCCGGGAGAGGATGAACAGCGCGTAGTCGATGCCGACCGCCAGGCCCAGCATCGAGGCCAGCGAGGGCGCGGTGCTGGAGATGGTCAGGGCCCCGGTCAGCGCCGACAGGCCCAGCAGGGTGACGGCCACCCCGGTGACGGCCGTCAGCAGGGGCATGCCCGCGGCGAACAGCGAGCCGAAGGTGATCGTGAGGACGACGAGAGCGACGGCCACGCCCATGAGTTCCTTGGTGTGCCCGGTGCTCTTGCTGCTGCCGTAGGCGGATCCGCCTACCTCGACCGTGAGTCCGCAGTCCTTGGCGGTGCGCGTGGTCCGCTCCAGCGCGGACAGGCTGTCGCCGTGCAGGCCGGCCCGGTCGACCTGGTAGCGGACCTGACCGAGCGCCGTCGTGCGGTCCGGGGATATCAGCTTGCTGCGCACCGGGTCCGTGACGCCGACGACCTGTGGCGCCTTGTCGGCCTCGGCCATGGTCGCGCTGATCGCGTCGGCGTACCGCGGTTCGGTGACGGTGTGACCCCGGGGCGCGCCGAAGACGATCTGGGCACTGGTGCCCGCGGCCGGGGGCAGTTCGCGCTTGAGGGTGTCCATCGCGCTCTGGGCCTGCGAGCCCGGGACGGTGAACTCGTCGTCGGTCGTGCCGCCGAGTGCGATCACGCAGGTGACCACCGCGGCCAGCACCAGCAGCCAGGCGGCGAGCACCGCCCGTCGGTGCCGGACGGCACCACGGCCGAGCCGGTAGAGCAGGGAAGCCATGAAGGGTGCTCCTTGTGGGGACTCCTGGCGGTTTCGGGCCCATGGGAGGACCGGACGCCAAAAGTGTCATGACTGACACGATACATAAACTGTCATGACTGACACTTTTCATGCTCATGCCAAATCTGGTGTCACAGATGCGCCATGGCAGGATGAGTGCCGTGAGCGAGCAGGTGACACGGGAGACCGAACCGGGGCGGCGGGACCGGAAGAAGGCCGCCACCCGCAGGACCCTGCTCCAGACGGCGACCCGGATGTTCGCCGAGCGCGGCTACCAGGAGACGACGGTCAAGGACATTGCGGCGGCCGCCGGTGTCACCGAGCGCACGTTCTTCCGCTACTTCCCCTCGAAGGAAGACCTCGTCTTCGCCGAGATCCTCGACTTCGTACCGCTGGTGCGACAGGAGATCCCGCGCCGGCCACCCGGCGAGCCGCCCCTGACCGCCGTACTCAACAGCCTGCTCGCGGCCGCGGCCGGGATCGACGGCGGTCTCGCCATCCTCTTCGTCGGCGCACCGCCCCGCGCTCTGACCGGCCAGACCCGGCGCACCCATGTCCTGACCGATTTCGAGGACGGCATCGCCGCGGCCCTCACCGAGCGCCTGGCCGCTTTCGCCCCCCAAGAGCCGCCCTGCCGACGGGATCTGCGCGCCTCGGTGCTGGCCCGGGCCTCCGTGGCCGCCGTGCGCAGCGCCCTGCTGATCCACACACGGGACCACGCCCGGGGCGACGGGGAGGCCGGTTCACCCGCACTGGAGGACTTCCGCACGCTGCTGGAAGAGGCGTTCGCCGTCCTGCGTGCGCAGGACGGCGAAGCGTAAACCGGCCAATTCCACTGCCGTGCACGCCACTTCCGGCGCTACACCCGTATGCGCACGGAGGGCTTGATTCCGGGGCACGGAGCAGACGCAGGAAACATGCACGTCACATCCGCTGTCGTGTCGGTTTTCGGCCGAGCTGACAGTCACCTCTTCCCCTATGGCCACATGGGGCGAACGATGTCAGGAGGAACCACCTCACCGCGTGACGTCGCTGAGCACGCCACTGACATTCAGGACCTCATGACACTGCGTCGCCTGCCTGCCGGTTGCCGGTGTCCCCGGCTTCGCGCAGGTCACGTTCATGGTGACGGTGGCGTCCTCGGGGATCTTGATGGGGGTGACCCAGTGGTAGTCCTGGTTGCGGAAGGTCTCCAGTGCGATCGTGGTGATCTTCCGGTCGCCGAACGTGATGGTCAAGACCCCCTCGTCGCCCTGGAAGTTGGCGACGACGATGTCCGTGATGCCGAAGATCTTGCCCTTCGGGACCACATAGGTCCCCGTCTTGTCCCCCCCGCCGGACGTCTGTACGTCGATGGTGGTCGAACTCTGCTGCCCGGCCCCGGACCCCGTGCCGCCGGGGTTGTCACCGCCGGTGCCCCCTGCCGGGTTCGCGCCCTGGCCGCCCTGCGGGGATCCGGAGCCCTTGCCCGAACCGGTGCCGGGGGACTGCCCGTTCTGACTGCCGCCGGGTGTCGGGCGAGGCTGGACCACCTCGTTGGCCGCCTGCTTGGCGGCGCTGCGCACCGCCGGGCGGACCAGCGCGAACCAGGCCAGGAGCAGGGCGATGAGCGCGGCAAGCAGCGCCAGCAGCCACTTGGGGAAGATCGGGATCTGGACGAACTCCGCCTCGAGCGGCGGACGTACGAGGGCTCCGGGCCGCTCGGCCTCCTCCTGCTCCACTGCGTCGGTGGCACGCACGGTGAATGGCCAGACCACCGGCTTGCCGAACCAGACCGGTTTGCCGGTGCGCACCCGCAGACTGGTCTCCGCCGATTCGCCGGGCTCAAGGGCCAGTTGACCGGGAGTGAAGCTGAACTTCAGCTCCTCCCCGGCCTGTTCCGGCGTGAAGGACACCTGGGCCGGAGTGTTGCCCTCGTTACGGACGGCCAGCCGGTAGCGGCCCCGCAGCCAGCCGCGTCGACGGCGCGGGAGCACCTCGGTGCGCAGCTCGTGGAACGCCTCGATGTGCACCGTGGTCTCGGGCACCGTGACCGATTCGGGGTGCTCGGCCGGCAACACCCGGACACCCAGCGGCACATCGCCCGCACGGACCTCCGGGGAGCGCGGCGGGGCGAGGCGGATCGTCACCGTCTCGGAGGTGCCGGGGTAGAGCGAGACCCGCGCGGGTTCCACGGTGGTCCAGGCCGCACAGTCGCCCACGACCTCCAAGGTGTACGCCTCGACGATGTCGCTGTCGTTGCGGACGGTCAGACTGGTGGAGGCGGTACCGCCCGGCGTCACCGTCACGGCGGCGATGTCGAGACCGGGGGCTCCGGGACCGGAAGAGGCTGCAGATGGCGTCACGCGACGACCGTAGAGCCGGAGCCGGAGCATCACGAGAGGTGCGAGGGCAACACCCGGGCAGTCGGCGTGCCCCCAGCGGTCAAAGTCAACTCTGCTGATCGGCACGCCTGTTGAACATATCCGCTACGGCGCGTGCTCCACCGTCCGAGCGGTATCACCCGTTCCGCGCGCCTCCTTGGCCTGTTACGTCCCTCTCCGCTCTTCTCGTCGTGAAACAGGTACTCAGTATGTCCGGCTCCGTGAAGGAGAACCCGCTCATGACCGCCCGAACACCACGCGCGACCGATCCTGCCGCGACCAGACACCGAGCAGCGCCCGAGGGCCGCTCGCACCGGGTGTCCGTCGCCGTCTACGCCCAGGACCTGGTGCTGCGCATCGGTGTCGTCCAGCAACTGCGACAGCGCCCCGAGGTGGATCTGGTCGACGAGGCCGAGGCGGAGCGGGCACATACGTCGCTCGTGGTCGTCGACGCCGTCGACGACGAAGTCATAGCCCTGCTGCAACGGTTGCAGCGCAATCCCCGCACCCGGACCGGGCTCGTGGTCGGCACGTTCGAGTCGGCGGCGCTGCAGCGGGTCATAGAGTGCGGTGTCGCGGCGGTGCTGCGGCGCTCCGAGGCGGACCAGGACCGGCTGCTGCACCTGGTGCTCGCGATGGCGAAGGGCGAGGGCGTGCTTCCGGGCGACCTGCTCGGCAAGCTGCTGACCCATGTGGGAGGCCTGCAGCGCTCGGCGCTCGACCCGCGCGGACTGACCCTGTCCACGCTGACCGCGCGCGAGGCGGACATGCTGCGCCTGGTGGCGGAAGGTTTCGACACCGCCGAGATAGCGCAGAAGACCGCGTACTCCGAGCGGACCGTCAAGAACGTGCTGCATGAGATCACCACCCGGCTGCAACTGCGCAACCGGGCCCACGCGGTCGGCTACGCGCTGCGCAACGGGCTGATCTGACGCTCCGCTCGGTTCCCGGGCGCGCTGCGGGAAACCCCCCGCCCGCAGCGCGCCCGGCACCCGTCGGCTGCCCGAAAGCGCAGTCCCCGCTTCCCCCGTACACGGCCCCGCCGCCCTGCCGCGCGACACGCGCGCGGGCGCACAGTGGCGGGGCAACCCTGGTGTTCCAAGACTGCGAGGTGGACCGTGAACGGCACCGCTGGCCCCGGCGGAGAGCGCCGGCTGGGGAGATTCGGCGCGTCGTTGCTCCTGCTGGTCCCGCTGCTCGTCGTGACGGCGGCCTCGGGACCGGACAGTGCCGAGGCCCGCCCCCAGACACCCACCGCCTCCGCCACCCGCATCGCCTACGCCGGCACCGGGCACCGCAGTCTCGGCAAGGTGGTCAAGCAGACCCAGAGCGATCCGCTGTTCGGCACGGGCCCGGCGCACTTCGACGTCCAGCCGTCGGCGATGGGCGACACGATGGTGTTCGCGAGCCGCCGCGACGAGAAGAACCCGCAGATCTACCTGCGTGCAGCCGACGGCTCCGTGCGCAAGCTGACCAGCGGACGGGACGCGGCGCACCCGCGGCTGACCCCCGACGGCACGGCAGTGGTGTTCGACTCGGCGGAGCCCGGCGGCCCGAACGGCAAGAAACAGCGCGACCTGTGGCTGGTGCACACCGACGGCAGCGGGCTGACCCGGCTGACCGACACGCCGGCGAACGAGGAGAGCCCGACGGTGTCGCCGGACGGGCAGCGCCTGGCGTACTCCTCCGACAGCGACCCGGTCTTCGGGGACCAGATCTTCGTACGCCCGCTGCCCGGCGGCACCGCGACCCGGGTGACCGGCACCCTCGGCAGCAGGGCGACGGAGCCCGTGTGGAACCCGGTGAACGATCCGGCGCACCGGGACCTCATCGCGTACACCGCCACCCCCACCTCCTCCGACAACTCGGCGGGCCCGCGGCTGCGGGTGACCGGCGGCGCGGCCGGGGACCAACTGCTCCTGACCGGCACACCCACCGACTGGCGGACCCATGGGGCAGCCTGGTTGCCCGATGGGAACGGGGTGCTGTTCCTCAGCCCCGACCGCACCTGCGGCTGTGAGGGCGACTGGGACCACGTGTACCAGGCGGACAACTCCACGGCCGCCCCGAAGCTGATGCTCAGCGAGGACCGCGCGGTCGGCATGCCGACCTGGGTGGGCCCGCAGAACGGCGGCTACATCGTGGTGGACCGCACCTCGGCGAAGGGCGGCACCACGAACGCGGGGCCGCACGGCGAGCATGTGGTGACCCTGCAGGACGTCCGGATGGACGGCGCCGACCCGCGCGACCTCGGTCTGACCATCCTGAACGAGGACCCGGCGGCCGACACCAACACCGATCCGACCAAGGATCCGCTGTTCAACCCGGCGGCCGGATACGACCCGTGGACCGAGCGGCAGAGCTACACACCGGACGGCCGCCGCATCGTGGTGACCGTCTTCGAGGGAGATGCGAACAACCGGATCGAGCGGATCTGGACGGTGGACGCCGACGGCTCCAACCCGCAGCCGATGCCACTCGCCGGACGCGGGCCCAAGGACTGGGACACCGACCCGACGTTCTCGCCGGACGGCAAGTACATCGCGTTCACGCGGACGTCGCCGGGCGGTGTCGGCTCGGCCTCGGGTCCGGGCCGGATCCTCATCGCCGACGCGACGACCGGGGCGATCGTGCACGAGATCGTGCCGCCGGCCGGACAGCAGACGGGCGGCGACGCCCAGCCCACCTGGTCCTCCGACGGCACCCGGCTCGCGTTCACCCGGAACATGATCATCGACGGGGGCGGTGGCAACAAGCACATCTGGACCGTGCCGATCAACGCCCTCGACCAGCAGCGCGACCTGAGCGCGCAGATCTGCCCCGGCAACTGCTCGGTCATCGACGACAGCCCCGCGTTCTCCCCGGACGGCACGCTCATCGCCTTCAACCGCAAGGACGGCGGCGGCCGGGTCAACGAGAACAACGGTCTGCTGCTCACCTCACTGTCCGGCGACAACTGCCGGGCGCTGCTGCCCGAGTCGGCCCGGTCCACGAACGACGCCTGTCACCAGGAGCTGCCCGACACCTCGGTCACCGGCCCGCACCAGCCGCGTGACGCGGCCTGGACGGCGGACGGCAACGGCATCGTCTACAGCTCCCGCACCGACGCGCCCGTCAACTGCCCGGAAAAACTCCATCTGTTGAACGTGACGACCGGAGCGCAGACCCCGCTCACCCTGGAGCTGCCGGGACGTCAGAAGGAGCCCGGCGTCCAGCAGTCGGTGAACCTGGCGGTGCGTGCGCCGAGCACCGTGCCCGCGGTCACCGTCGATCACTCCACGGACATCCGCGTCGACGTCGTCAACAACGGCCCGGCCGCCTCGCCCGGCACCCGGCTGACCATCGCGCCACCGGCCGGTGTCTCCGTCACCGGCGTCCGCCGCCCGGGCGGCACCTGCGACGCCGCCTCCCTGCAGTGCGACATCGGGGTGGTGCCACCGGGGACGACGGTGCCGGTGACCGTGACGGTGACCGGCCGCGTCATCGGTGACCAGCCCATCGACTGGTCGGTCACCGGCAGCGTCATCGACCCGCAGCCCGGCGACAACACCGCCCGGACCGTGGTGCCGGTGCACCAGGCGCCCCCGCCGACCAGCCCGCCTCCGACCCCGCCGACGCCTCCGACTCCCCCGACACCGCCCGCGCCC
The DNA here is from genome assembly GCF_009796285.1 of Streptomyces broussonetiae. Classification (NCBI taxonomy): domain Bacteria; kingdom Bacillati; phylum Actinomycetota; class Actinomycetes; order Kitasatosporales; family Streptomycetaceae; genus Streptomyces; species Streptomyces broussonetiae. The sequence continues at coordinate 997,880 of NZ_CP047020.1, forward strand.
AAGGCCGGTCCCGGGGTCCGGGTGACCGCCCAGCCCGACCCGGGCTATGTCGGCGGCCGGGTCGTGGTGACGTACACCGTGCGCAACGGCCGTAACGCACTGGCCACCGGGCTGCGGCTGCGGATCGGGCTGCCCGGCTCCATCCCCAACGGCGGGCCGCCCCCGGGCTGCGACAGCAGCTGGGTGTGTGCGCTCCCGGACCTGGCACCGGGCGAGAGCACGGTCGTACGCGTGGTCCTCTCCCCCGACCACGCCACGACCGGCCGCGCCACCGGCGTCCTGACCACCACCGGCACGGACGCCAACCCGAACGACAACCGGACGCACACCACGCTGCGGATCCTCCAGCCCAAGATCGTCGCCGTGCCGCCCATCGGCAAGCCCGGCTTCGTCACCTCGGTGCGCGGCAAGGACTTCCCGCCGGGCGTGCCGGTGCGGTTCACCTGGAAGCCGGGCATCACCGCCGCCGCGGCACCGACCGTGCCGGGGCCCGACGGCACCTTCATCGGCCAGCTGCTGATCCTCTCCAAGGACCAGACCGGTCCGCGCACCATCACCGCGCGCGGCCCCGGGTTCTCCCCGGTGAAGACCGACTTCCTGGTGGTCAACGGCAGTGTGCAGCCGCCCGACGAGGTGACCCGCCGGTGATCCACGAGGTCGATGAGGGGCTGCGCGGGCTGCTCGGCGAGTCCGGGCTCGAGGCGTCGGGGGTCGAGATCGTCTTCGACGCCCCGACCCGCGACTGGGCGGCCCGCCGCACCGCGCCCACCGTCTGTGTGTTCCTGTACGACATCCGTGAGGACACGTCCCGTCGCGGCAGCGGCGCCGGCGAGGTGTACGACGCCGACGGGTATGTGGTGGCACGGCGTACCCCGCCGCGCTGGTTCGAGCTGACGTACCTGATCACGGCGTGGGCGAGCCGCCCGCAGGACGAACACCGGCTGCTGTCGCAGGTGCTGGCCACGCTGGCGACCGCCGACGCGCTGCCGGAGCGGTACCTCACCGGCTCGCTCCACGAGCTGGGCCTGACCGTGTCCCTGGACGCCGCCGGAGCCACCCTGGACGCGCCCGCTGCCTCCGACGTCTGGTCGGCGCTCGGCGGCGAGCTGAAGGCGTCCCTCGGCGTGCGGGTGTGCGCGCCGCTCGCCGGGGCGAGCAGGGCCGCGGCGCCGCCGGTCACCGAAGGGCTGCTGGTGCGCTCCGCGCACCAGCAGGAGGACGGGGACCCGGCGCCGGGACGACGGCTGCGGTACGAGGGGGTGAGCGACCCGGGGCCGGAGGGGTTCGCCGCTCCGCGCGAGCGGCGGCCGGCTCCCGCGCGCCGCCGCCGGGGAGGACGCCAGCCGTGACGTACCTCGAGGAGACGGTCACGGACATCGGCACGGATCCGCTGTGGGCGCGACTGCGTCTGGTCGAGGAGCGGGTGCGCTGCGCGGTGGCGGCCCGCCGGGCCGTCGACCCCGATCCCGACGACCCGTACCGGGGGCAGTACCTCACCCCGGAGGCGGCCCAGCGGCTGCTGGACGGGCCCGGCGGGCTCGACGTACCCGGCTACGCCCCTGAGCCCCCGCCGCCCGACTCGGTGCTCGGCACCCTCGTCGCGCGCTTCGGCCTGTCGCCGGTGGACCTCGATCTGCTGCTGATCGCGCTGGCCCCGGATCTGGACGCCCGCTTCGAGCGGCTCTACGGCTATCTCAACGACGACCTGACCCGCCGTCGGCCCACGGTCTCACTGGCCCTGGAGCTGTGCGGGCTCCCGCCCGCGTCGGCCGCCCGGTTCCGGCTCACCCCTGCGGCGCCCCTGGTCGCGGGTGGGCTGCTGGAGATCGCCGAGCCGGAACGCCCGCCGCTGTCGCGGGTGCTTGCGGTACCGGACCGGGTGACCGCGTATCTGCTGGGCGACACCGCACCCGACGCCCGGCTGGCCGGGCTCCTCGGCACGGCAGCCGAGGATCCGGCGGTCGAGCCGGACGAGGTGCGGCGGGCGGCCCGCGCCGCCCGGTCCGGACCGGGCCTGGTGCATCTGCTGGACCGGGGCGGTGACACGCCGGGTCTCGCCGTCGCGGCCCTGCGCACGGCCGGTCTGGGCACGCTGGTCCTGGACGCGGCGGCACTGGCCCGGCGCACCGCCGACCTGCCCGCCCTCGCCCGGGTCGCGGCACTGGAGGCCCGGCTCACCGGGTCCGGTGTCGTCCTCGGCCCCCTGGAGGCGCTGCCCTCCGCGCCCACCGAACGGGCCCGCAGTGCACGCGAGTTGTGCGCGGCGCTGCACGGAACGCCCCTGTTCACCCACGGCGTGGACGGCTGGGACCCGGCCTGGGCGGCCGACACTCCCATCGTCCTGCCCGTGGCCCCGCCCTCCCCGCAGCGGCAGGCCGCGCGCTGGCGGCACGCCCTCACCCTGGCCGGCGCCTCCATCGGCGGCGACACCGACGACCTCGCCCGCGCGGTCGCCGCGCACCGCCTCGACGGCGGGCAGTTGCAGCGCGCCGCGAGCGCCGCCGTGCGTACGGCGGACCTCGCCGGGCGCCCGGTGGGCCCCGACGACCTGCGCGCTGCCGTACGGGCGCAGAACGGCGCCGGGCTCGCCCGGCTGGCCCGCCGGATCGAGCCGGGCGTCGGCTGGGACGACCTGGTGCTGCCCCCGCCGACCCGGCGCAGGCTGCGGGAGCTGGCCGTGCGCGCCCGCCACCGCGAGCAGGTGCTCGGGCAGTGGCGGATGCGGCCGGGCGGTGGTCGTGGGCGCGGGGTCATCGCCCTGTTCGCGGGCGAGTCCGGCACCGGCAAGACCATGTCGGCCGAGGTGGTGGCCGCCGATCTAGGGATGGACCTGTACGTGGTCGATCTGTCCACGGTGGTCGACAAGTACGTGGGCGAGACCGAGAAGAACCTGGAACGGATCTTCACCGAGGCGTCCCAGGTCAACGCGGTGCTGCTGTTCGACGAGGCGGACGCGATCTTCGGCAAGCGCTCGGAGGTCAAGGACGCGCACGACCGGCACGCCAACATCGAGTCGGCGTATCTGCTGCAGCGCATGGAGTCCTTCGACGGGATCGCCGTGCTGACCACCAATCTCCGGGCCAACCTGGACGAGGCGTTCACCCGCAGACTCGACGTGGTGGCCGAGTTCCCCATGCCGGACGCCGCTCAGCGTCTTGCCCTGTGGGAGCGGTGTCTGGGCGACCGGCTGCCGCGCGCCGCCGATCTGGATCTCGGCTTCTGCGCGGACCGCTTCGAACTCGCCGGCGGATCCATCCGGGCCTGTGCGGTGACCGCGGCCTATCTCGCGGCGGATTCCCAGGAGCCGCTCACCATGCGGCAGTTGGTGTCGGCGGTGGTACAGGAGTACCGCAAGCTCGGCCGGCTGGTGCTGGAGAGCGAGTTCGGGCCGTATCTGGCGGCCGCCCTCGAGGCCTGAGGAGTCCGCCGACCTGCTGTGGAACGAACTCGGCCGCCGCGGCCCGGAGTTTCTTCCCCTGTGGTCCGCGAGGGCGTCCGGAAAGGCAGCGTGCTTGCCCCCGGCAAGGTACCCGCGCCCCTGTCGCCGGGCCTCGCCCGCCTCGGAGACTCGGCATCGACGCAGGTGACCGATGGAACGTGAAGGAGCGAGCATGCCGACGTACCTCACCCCAGGCGTGTATGTGGAGGAGGTGCAGTCCGGTGCCCGCCCGATCGAGGGGGTCGGCACCGCCGTCGCCGCATTCGTCGGGTTCGCCCAGAGCGGCCCCTTCCACGAACCGACCCTGGTCACCAACTGGGACCAGTACACCCAGCTGTTCGGCGGCTTCACCGAGGGCACCTACCTCGCGCACGCCGTCTACGGCTACTTCTCCAACGGGGGCGGCGCGGCCTACGTGGTGCGCATCGGCGGTTCCGCCGACGGCGCCTCGGCCGGTGGCCGGGGAGCCCGGGACGTCCGGGCGGTCGAGCCGGTCGCGCTCGGCGGCTTCCAGATCACGGCCAGGCCCGGCGCCTCCGGCCTGTCGGTGGAAATCGCCGACGCGGAGGGCGAGAACCCGCCCGAGGACCGCTTCCGGCTCCTGGTCCGCCAGGGCGACCAGGTGGTCGAGACCTACGACGTCTCCACCCGCAAGAACGTCAAGGGCTATGTGGTCACGCAGTTGCGGGCCTCGAAGCTGATCGAGGTCACCGAGCAGCGCGACGCCACGCAGACCCGGCCGGCCAGTCAGACGGTGGCCGTGCCCGACGCGCCGGCCTCACCCGCGGCACCCGGCTCCGGCGCGGTGTCCCGGCTCGACCCGGCAGAGTACGTCGGCGACGCCGGCGCGCGCACCGGGTTCGCCGGCCTGGAGACCATCGACGAGATCACCATGGTCGCCGTCCCGGACCTGATGAGCGCCTACCAGCGCGGTGACATCGACGCCGAGGGCGTGCGCACCGTGCAGCTCGCGGTCATCTCGCACTGCGAGCAGATGGGCGACCGGGTCGCCGTCCTGGACGCACCTCCCGGGCTCACCGCCCAGCAGGTGCGACACTGGCGCAACGAGGAGGCGGGCTACGACTCCCGGTACGCCACCCTCTACTACCCCTGGGTGCGGGCCTTCGACCCGGCGGCCGGCCGCAACACCACCGTCCCGCCGAGCGGTCACGTCGCCGGTGTGTGGGCGCGCAGCGACGCCGAGCGCGGCGTGCACAAGGCGCCCGCCAACGAGGTGATCCGCGGCGCGGTGGACCTGGAGACACGGCTCAGCAAGGGCGAGCAGGACCTGCTCAACCCGATCGGCGTGAACTGCATCCGTGCCTTCCCCGGCCGTGGCATCCGGATCTGGGGTGCCCGCACCCTGTCCTCCGACCCGGCCTGGCGTTACCTGAACGTACGCCGTCTGTTCAACTACCTCGAAGAGTCCATCCTGTTGGGCACCCAGTGGGTGGTCTTCGAGCCGAACGACGACCGGCTGTGGTCCAGCATCCGGCGCAACGTCACCGCGTTCCTCACCGAGGAATGGCGCCGGGGCGCGCTCTTCGGCCGCACGGCCGACGAGGCGTTCTACGTCAAGTGTGACCGCGACAACAATCCGCAGACCTCGATCGACCAGGGTCGGGTCGTCTGCGAGATCGGTGTCTCCCCGGTCAAGCCCGCCGAGTTCGTGGTGTTCCGGCTGGCCCAGTTCTCCGACAGCACCAGCCTCATCGACGAGTGACCCGCGGGTCAGGCAAGGAAGGGTGACAGACAGTCATGGCAGAGGGCGATGCTCTTTCCACACACGTCTTCGGCGTGCAGCTCGGCGGCTACATGGTCGAGTCGATCCAGGAGATCAGCGGGTTCTCCGTCGAGGAGGAGGTCGTCGAGGTCAAGCAGGTCACGTCGACGGGCAAGCAGATCATCCGGAAGCAGCCCGGGGCGCGGCAGGCCGGCGAGATCACGATCACGCGGGGACTCGACAAGAGCAGTGAGTTCACCAAGTGGATCAAGGAGACGCTCAACAACGGTGCCGTCGACACCGCCCGGCAGAACCTGACGATCGAGATCAAGGACACCAAGGGCGAGACGGTCCGCCGTATCCAGCTGATGAACGGCTGGGCCTCCAAGTGGGAGGGGCCGTCCCTCAAGGCCGGCGAGTCCTCCGCGGCCACCGAGACCGTCACGATCGTGTTCGAGGAGATCGTCGTCGAATGAGGCGTCGTACCGTCACGGCGGGCAACCTGGAGGAGTTCCTGGAGGCGACGGCGCCGGCCGCTCAGGCGGACGAGCAGCCCCAGCCCCAGGCTCCGGCCGCCCGCCCCGCTCCGCCCCAGGACCACGGGCTGCGCACGGAGTTCGAGTTCGAGCTGCCGCGCGGGTACGTGGACGAGGCGGGCACGCTCCACCGGCACGGCGCGATGCGCCTGGCCACCGCCCGCGACGAACTGCGCCCGCAGATCGATCTGCGGGTCAAGGAGAACCCGGCCTATCTGAGCGTGGTGCTGCTGAGCCAGGTGATCACCCGGCTCGGCACCATCACCGATGTGCACGCGGGGATCGTGGAGCGGATGTACGCCACCGACGTCGCGTTCCTCCAGGACTTCTACCGCCGCGTCAACAGCGAGGGCCACACCCGCGCGGCGGTGACCTGCCCGCACTGCGAGGGCGCCTTCGAGGTCGACCTCTCGGGTGGGCGCCTGGGGGAATCGTGACGTACGCACTCCCCCGGCTGCGGGAGGAGATCGCGTACATCGCCTACCACTTCCACTGGCAGCGCGAGGAGATCCTCGACCTCACCCACGCCGAGCGCCGGCAGTGGGTGACCGAGATCGCCCGTATCAACACCCGCGTGAACGAAGGTGGTTGAGCACATGGCATGGCGGGACAGACTCCGCCGCCGGCCCGCAGCGCGGACTGCCGCGGCTGCGCCGGCTTCGGGTCCTGCCGGTCCGTCGTCCGTGCCGGGCGCCGGGGACACGTCCGTCTCCGGCGCCGGCGGCCCGTCCGTGCCGGATGACTGGGACGGCGGATGGCGCCGTACCACCGCGCCGACACTGACCGTGGCCCGCGCCCCGCTCGGCGTCAGCGACGGCCTCGCCTTCCGCTCGGGCCTCGCATCCTGGCAGAACCCGTCCTTCGACGCCGGCCTCGGGCACGCGCAGCTGCCCTCCGCCCCGGTCGGCCTGATCCACGGCGTCACCGGCCCCGCCGCGCCGGGCAACTCGCGCGCCGACGGTGGACCGCTGCTGTTGCGCGTCCCGCGCACGGACGCCGAGGAGCCGGCCGAGGCCGCCCCCGCGAGCGACTCCGGGCAGCCCGGCGCGCCCCGTACTCCGCAGGTGTCCCGCAGGACCCGTGCGGCGACTCCCCGTGACGCCGGCAGGCGCAAGGACTCACGCTCCGCGCGCCGGGACGGCGGTGACCCCACCGACAGGTCACAGGCATCGCGGGACGTGAACTCCGGTCCTGCCTCCGGCTCCACGGGAGGCTCCCAGGCCGACGGCGCTGCTGTCACGAGGACTTCACCGGCCTCCGGCCCGTCCGGGCGTACGGTCCCGGCCGACGCCCCGCCACGGCGGAGCAGCCCTGCGCCTTCCGCCCCGTCCGTCCAGCGCCGGGCGGACAGGGCTGCGCCCGGCCGGGCGATCGTGGCCGCGGACCCCCTCGTACCGACTGCCGTGCCACAGCAGCCTGTTCAACGCTCCGCGGGGGGCTTTGAATCCACCGGTGCGCTACGTCCGACCGAACCGGGGCATCCGGCACCGGGACCGGAGATTCCGGTGGTACGACGTATCGCCGTGGTCCCCAACTCCTCCGTCGACTCACCCGTGTCCGCGCCTCGGCCTTCGTCCGGTCGTCGTACGGCGCCGGAAAGCGCACGCGGGGCACGTACAGGGCAGGTCGCCTCCACCGAGGCTGCCCAACAGGCCGCTCCCGCCGGTGAACCGGAGCCCAGGGCGGCCCGGCGTACCCCGGTGCGTCCGCATGCTCTCGGCCCCTCGCTGACCGTCGCCCGGTGGACGACCGCGCCGGTACGGCGGATCACCGCGCTGCGGCCCGCGGTCCGCCCCGCCGGGCCGGCCGCTGCTCCCGCGGTGGACCAGGACGCCGCGCCCACGCCCGCCGTGCAGCGCGCCGCCTCCCCGGCACGACCCGGCTCACGCCCGCCGCTCGGCGAGCCCCTGGCCGAACTCCCGGCCACCGCCCGTCCCTTGCCCGCCGGAACGCCGGAGACGACAGGCCCGGCGACCGCACCGGAGCTGCCGATCCTGCAGCGCCGAACGGACACCGCCACCACTGCCTCCACGCCGCAGCCGCAGGTACGTCCGTCGCCCGCAGGAACGCCCGACACGACAAGCCCGGCGACCGCACCGACACTGCCGATCCTGCAGCGCCAAACAGACACTGCTGCCTCCACACCGCAGCCCCTGGAGCGTCCGTCGCCCGCCGGGACGCCGGGGACGACGGGCCCGGCAACCGGACCGACGCTGCCGATCGTGCAACGTCAAACGGACACCGCAGCCTCGACACCGGAGGCACGGCGCGGCGCCCCCGCAACGCCCCGGAGTGGCGGGACACCGACGGCCGAGCCCGTGGCCAAGCCCGATCCTGCGCGTCCGGCCACCGGGCCCCGCCCGTCCGGTGCCCGAGCCCGTGGCGGGCTGGGGGCACCGCTGCCCGCGATGCCGCAGACCGCGGACATGCCACGCCCGGCCGGCCCCGGCGGCCGTCCGGTCGCACCGGCCGGACCGAGCACTCCGGCGACCCCGCACGTCCAGCGCACCCCGCTGCACCCGGACCGCCCCGCCGGGGGCGCGCCGGAGCGCCCTTCCGGTCCTCCCCGGCCCGAGGGCACCGCTCCCCTGCTGGGCGGGACGGACGTCGCACGGCGTGGTTCCACCCCCGACTCCCGTACGGATCAGAGTGTTTCACCCTCGGTGCCGGACTCCGCACCGGCACCCGCCACTGCCCTGGCAACTCCGGGCGCCGCCCCGGATCCCGCCACGCCCCTGGTCACTCCGGGCGCCCCGCAGTCCGTGCCCTCCGCCGCACCCGAACCCGATGCGGTGCAGCGGTTGCTCGCGCCGCGGACCCGCGCGACCACCACGGACGGGCCGACGGTACCGGCCTCCACAGGTACGACGGCCACTTCGGCCTCCGGGAACAGGTCGGCGGCACCGGCCCGCTCAGCACCCGGTGGCGCGCCTCCGGTCGTCGTCGCCAGGGCCGTCACCGTCCCAGCCCCCGCCCCCGGGCGAAGTCCGGACACCAGCGGCAACCGGCCGCCCGGTGTCATCGACACACATCCCCTCACGGCTCAGCGCCGCCCGACGCACCGCAGCCTCTCCCTGCTCCCCGCCCGCCCGCTCACGGTCAGCACCCGCGTCCCGGAGGGTTTCACACCTCCTGCCGCTGCCCGTACCGGGGAGCGTCCGGTGGTCTCCGCGTCCTGGCGCCGCGAACCGAGCCCGGGCCGGGGACCGGTACCGGCCGCGCCGCACGTACAGCGAAACGTCTCCGCCCCGGCGCCTCCGGCGTCGGGCAACCCGCCCGCGCGCAGCACGAGTTCCGTGCAGCCCCGGCGCGCCGTCCCCGTCGTACGGCCGAATCCTCCTGTCCAGCGGGCCGCCCCCGTACACCCGCAGGCACTGCCGGTGACCGATCCACAGGCGTCTCCCCTGCAGGACCGCCCGGTGAGCCCGGCCCAGCACGCCGCCCCGCCCGTGCCCGTGGTCCGCGCCACCCGTACGACGGCACACGGGCCGCACAGCGCTTCCTCCCGCGCGGCATCGGTCCAGCGGCAGGCGACCGGCGCCGGCGCCCGTGCCGTACCGCCCGGTGTGCCGGTGACCGCCGTGCCTTCCCGGACGGTGCAGCGCACGCCCTCGGCGCCCGCGGTGGCCGGCAGGCCGCCGGGCCGGGACACCGCCGGGTCGGCGGGCGTGCCGCAGGACTCCGGGATCGATCTGGACGAGCTGGCGCGGCGCCTGCTGGAGCCGATGGCCCGGCTGCTGAGGGCAGATCTGCGGCGCGGCCGGGAACGCACGGGCCGCCCCTACGACGGACGCCGGTGAGGACTGGGAACGGATGGACAACGGATGACGGACAACATCTTCGCGACGAGCGTGTTCTTCCGGCTCGCGATCGGCGGCAACGACCTGGGGGCGTTCCACACCTGCTCCGGCATGGGGGCGCAGGTGGAGATGGAGAGCTACGCCGAGGGCGGAAACAACGGCTTCACCTGGCAGTTGCCGGGCCGGGTCACCTGGTCGAACATCACGCTCACCCGGCCGGTCACCGCCGACACCACGAAGATCGCGCGCTGGCTCGACGAGACGCTTCGGCGCGTGGAGCCCAAGGACGGCGAGATCGTGGCACTCAAGCCGGATCTGTCCCGGATCATCAGCTGGCAGGTGCTCGGCATCGTGCCGGTGCGCTGGGAGGGGCCGTCGTTCGACCCGTCCTCCTCACAGGCGGCCGTGGAGACGCTGGAGATCGCCCACGAGGGACTGAGGCCTTCCTGATGGCTGCCGTCCGCACCAGCGTGGCCAGGGCCCAGCTGACCCTGAAGGAACCCCCGACGGCGGTGGGCGCCAAGCCCGGCGGGACGATCGCCCAGCTGAACCTGCAGTTCAACCCCAACTCCCTGCAGCTGCGCAAGACCACCGAGTGGCGGCGCACTCCGTCGCGTATGGCCGGCGAGTCGGCGCTGCCGGAGTTCGTGGGCAGTGGGCCGCGGGAGCTGAGCCTGGAGGTCTTCCTCGACGCGACCTCGACCCACGACAACTCGGTCGAGCAGGCGGTGGAGAAGCTGATGAAGGGGTGCGTTCCGACCCCGGCGAGCCTCGCACGGAAGAAGCCTGCCAGTGCGTGGGTCCGCTTCGAGTGGGGTACGGCCCGCACGACGTCGTTCGACGGGGTGCTCTCCAGCCTGTCGGTGACGTACACGCTGTTCGACGTGGACGGCAAACCGCTGCGGGCGACCTGCTCGCTGTCCATCGAGGAGGCGAGCGTCGACCCGCCGGGGCAGAACCCGACCTCGGGTGCGCGCACCGCCCGCAGTACGCACACCGTGGTGGCCGGGGACAGCCTGGCGCTGCTGGCGTGGCGGGAGTACGGCGACGCGACGGCCTGGCGGGCGATCGCCGAGGCGAACGGGATCGACGACCCGATGGCTCTGGTGCCCGGTACCGAACTGGTGGTGCCGGCGCTCGGGGACGCGGGCGGTGAGGAGGAGCGGTGACCACACCCGAGGCGCGTGGCGGCCGGTCGTTCGCGGCGGACCCCGTCGTGGAGGCGCCCGGTGAGCTGCCGCAGATCTGGGCGGCGCAGCTGGTCGGCTGTGTGGTGGACGAGAACGTGGGCCTGCCGGACACCGCCGTGCTGACCTACCGCGATCCCGACCACGAGTTCCTGAAGTCGACCGGCATCACGCTGGGCACCCCACTGCGGGTGTCCGTGGTGACGGTTGCCGGGCAGGCGCGCGTACGGCTGTTCAACGGCGAGGTCACGGCGGTGGAGATCGACCGGGACTCGACCGGCTCGTTCACCGTCGTACGCGCCTACTCCGTCGCGCACCGGCTGCAGCGCGGCCGGAAGGTGGCGGCGTTCCGGAACATGACGGCCTCGGCCATCGTTCGCAAGGTGGCAGCCGGGGCTGGGCTGCCGGTCGGGAAGGTGGAGGCCGCGCCGGTCACCTACAAGCAGCTGTCTCAGGCCAATGTGTCCGACTGGGACTTCCTGCAGTACCTGGCGGGCGAGAGCGGTGCGCAGGTGCGGGTGGACGACCAGGGCGTGCTGCAGTTCACCAAGCCCGAGAAGGCCTCCGGTGCGCCCGCGCCGTCGACGCCGGCCACACAGAGCCCGATGGTGCTGGAGTACGGGCGCAACCTGCTGGCGCTGCGGGCCGCGCTCTCGGGCGCGGACGGGGCCTCCCAGGTCGAGGTGCGCGGCTGGGACGTCACCACCAAGACCCCGCTGGTGGCCCGGCAGCAGTCGGTCACCAGCGACACCGTACTGCCCGGTCTGGCCCCGGAGTTCGGCGCCCGGTTCGGCAAGTCGGCGAAGCTGACGGTGACGGACACGCCGTACCGGACACAGGCCGAGACGACGGCGGTCGCGGACGCGCTCGCGGCTCAGGTCAGCTCCGGTTTCGGGGAGGTGGAGGCCCTGGTCGAGGGAAATCCGCGGCTGCGGGCGGGCGTGCCGGTCGCGCTCGGCAATGTCGGGCCCGCGTTCTCCGGAAAGTACACGGCCACCTCGGTGCAGCACACCCTGGAGCCGCACGGCGGCTACCGGACCACGGTGTGGGTGAGCGCCAGCCCGGACCGCTCCCTGGCGGGCCTGGTGACCGGCGCGAACGCGCCCGGACGCGGCGCGCGCATGCCGGGTCTGGCGATCGGTGTGGTGACGGACGTGCGCGAGCCGGGCGGTGCGCAGAGCGGCGGGGTCCGGCTCAAGTTCCCCTGGCTGGACGACACGTACGTCACCGACTGGGTGCGGACGGTGCAGTGGGGCGGCAAGGGCGGCGGGGGTGTGGTGAGCCCCGAGGTCAACGACGAGGTACTGGTCGGCTTCGAACAGGGCCTGCTGGACAGCCCGTACGTCATCGGCGGTCTGTACAACGGCGTGGACAAGCCCTCGCCGCACGACGTTCCGCTCGTGGACGGCACCAGTGGCAAGGTCAACCGCCGTTCGGTGGTGTCGCGTTCGGGGCATCGGCTCGAACTGCTGGATCCGCCGACGGGGCCGTCCGGAGTGCGGCTGCGGACGGCTGACGAGCGGCTGGAAGTGCTGCTGGACGACCGGAACAACCGGCTGGAGCTGACCGTGTACGCGGCCGGCGGCCGGCGGGCGCTGACCTCGGTGGTGATGGACGGTCAGGGCATCACGCTCGACGCCAAGACCGGCAAGGTCAGTGTGAAGGGCGGCAGCGTGGAGATCGAAGGCACCAACTCGGTCAAGGTCGGCGGCCGGTCGGTGAGCGTCGGTGGGCAGACGGACCTGACGCTCGACGGCGGTCTGCTGGGGGTGCTGAAGGCGGATCTGGTGCGTATCAATTGACAGTCTTGCGAGAACCGATCGACAGTCGGTCACATTCTTTGCCGTCCAGGGCCCTTGAGGGCCGTGATCCCGCTTCGAGGAGCCCGTTGCATGCCCGGCGCAGCCCGTACCGGCGACCCCACCAGTCATGGGGGTGTGATCGCCACCCCGCCGCCCGCGGCCGCCATGACGGTGGCGCGTGTGCTGATCGGCGGCCGTCCCGCCGCCGTCGTGGGCAGCCTGCACACCTGTGTGGTGCCCCCGCACGCCGCCCTGGGCCCGGGCAACGTGATCATGCCCAACCCCACCGGGCTGATCTCGGGCGAGGTGCTCATCGGCGGGTTGCCGGCCGCGCGGGCGGGCGACACCACCACGTGCGGCGCCACGATCCAGATCGGCGCCCTGAACGTGCAGATCGGGGGTCTGTGATGAGCGAGCGGTTCATCGGGCGGGGCTGGGCGTTCCCGCTGCGGGTCGGGCCGACCGGCGGGATCGCCATGGTCGAGCGGGAACGGGAGATCGAGGAGGCGATCCGGCTGGTGCTGGGCACCGCGCCCGGAGAGCGGCCGATGCGCCCGGAGTTCGGCTGCGGCATCCACGAGTACGTCTTCGCGCCCGGCGACGGCGCCACCGCGGGGCGGATCGCCCAGCAGGTACGCGAGGCGCTGGAGCGGTGGGAGCCGCGGATCACGGTGGACGACGTGGTGGTGGCCTTCGACGCGGTGGACGACGGAACCCTCTACATCGACGTGCGCTACACGGTGCGTTCCACCAACGACCGGCGCAACCTGGTGTTTCCCTTCTACACGATCCCCTCCGAGGAGGGGGCCGAGGAAGCGGTCGCGGACTGATGGCCCTGCCCTCCCCCAACCTGGACGACCGGCGGTTCCAGCAACTCGTCGACGAGGCGAAACGGTATGTGCAGCAGCGCGCACCGGAGTGGACCGACCACAACGTCTCCGATCCGGGCGTCACCCTGATCGAGACGTTCGCCTACATCGTGGACCAGTTGCTGTACCGGCTGAACCGGGTGCCGGACAAGAACTACACCGCCTTCCTGGACCTGTTGGGGATCAGGCTGTTCCCGCCTGCGGCGGCGAGCGCCGAGGTCGACTTCTGGCTGTCGGCACCCCAGCCCGACACGGTGACCCTGCCCACCGGTACCGAGGTGACGACGGCGGACGGCGACGCGGAGGATCCCGTGGTGTTCGCCACCACGGACGAACTGCGCATCGTGCCCAGCGAGTTGACCCGGCTGGTGACCGCGCCCCGGACCGGCGACCAGGCCGACCGGACCCGCGAGCTGACCGAGGGACGCGACGTACGGTGCTTCCAGCCGGCGCCCGAGCCTGGGGACGCGCTGCTGTTCGGGCTGCCCACGGCCGTGCCGCGGTGCATCGTCGCGGTACGGCTGGACAGCCGGGTGGAGGGCGTGGGTGTGGACCCGCGCCAGCCGCCGCTGGTGTGGGAGGCCTGGGACGGCGGGCGCTGGCAGGTGTGCGAGACCGGCTCGGACACCACCGGCGGTCTGAACCGGCCCGGCGAGGTGATCGTGTACGTCCCGGCCGGGCACACCGCGTCCGTGATCGGTGGCACCCGGGCGGGCTGGCTGCGCTGCCGGGTGACCGCGGCGGAGCCGGGCCAGCCGTTCTACTCGGAGTCGCCGACCGTGCGGGAGGCGACGGTGTTCACCATCGGCGGCACCAGTACCGTCGAGCACGCCGAGACGGTCACGGACGTGCCGCTCGGCGCGTCGGAGGGCGTACCGGGCCAGACGTTCCGGCTCGGCCGGCCGCCGGTGCTGCTGGACGGCGGGCCGCCGGTGGTGGAGGTCTCCTCGGCCGACGGCTGGCAGCGCTGGCAGGTCGTGGAGCACTTCGGCCGCTCCGGACCCGCCGACCGGCATGTCCAGGTCGATGCGACCTCCGGCGAGTTCACCTTCCCGCCCGCGCTGCGCGAACCGGACGGGACGTTGCGGCTGTGCGGCGCGGTACCGGAGAAGGGCGCCCAGATCCGGGTGTCCCGCTATCGCACCGGCGGCGGCCCGGCCGGCAATGTGGCCCGGGGCGCGATCTCGGTGCTGCGCAGCTCCGTGCCGTACATCGCGCGGGTGACCAACCGGGAGGCGGCGCGTGGCGGTGTGGACGGGGAGAGCCTGGCCAACGCCAAGCTGCGGGCTCCGGAGGCGCTGCGGATGCAGGAGCGGGCGGTGACGGCCGAGGACTACGAGATCATCGCCCGGCAGGCGGCTCCCTCGGTGCGCCGGGTGCGCTGTCTGCCCGCGGCCGAGGGCGCCGGTGCGGTGCGGGTGCTGGTGGTGCCGGACGCGGTGGCCGACGAGGGCGACCGGCTCCGCTTCGAGCAGCTGATCCCGTCGGACCAGGTGCTCTCGGCGATCACCCAGAGCCTGGACGAACGGCGGCTGATCGGGACCCGGCTGGTGGTGGAGCCGCCGGCGTACCAGGGCATCACGGTCGTCGCCCGCCTCGCGGCGGCCCCCGAGGACACCGACCGGATCCGGGATGCGGCGCTCGCCGCGCTGTTCCGGTACCTCAACCCGCTGCACGGCGGACCGGACGCCACCGGGTGGCCGTTCGGGCGGCCGGTGCAGTACGGGGAGGTGTTCGGTCTGCTGCAGGGCGCCACCGGCAACGCGCTGGTGGAGGAGATCCGGCTGTTCGCCGCCGACCCGATCACCGGCCGGCGGGGCGCTCCGGCGGACCGGATCGACGTGTCCCCGGGTGCGCTGGTGTTCTCGTACCAGCACCAGGTCGTCGTACAGCCACAGGAGAGGGAGGGCCGGGCGTGAGCCGTGCCGCCGTACCCGGCCTGCCGAGCCGGCATCCGATCGGCGGGCTGCTGCCCGCGCTCTACGCCGACGACGCCTTCGCCCAGCGTTTCACCGCCGGTCTGGACACGGTCCTCGCCCCGGTGTTCGCGACCCTCGACAGCCTGTCCGCCTATCTCGACCCCCGGGTCGCGCCGCTCGACTTCGTGGCCTGGCTGGCATCGTGGGTGGGCACGGCCGACGATCCCGAGTGGTCCGCGCAGCTGCGCCGCGAGGCGGTGGTGCGCGCGGTGGAGCTGCACCGCTGGCGCGGCACCCGGCGTGGCCTGGTGGAGCGACTGCGGCTCACCCTCGGGGTGAACGCCGAGGTCAGCGGCGACGGCGGGGCGGTGTGGTCGAGTACCGCGGGCGCCGAAGCGCTGCCCGAGCCGTCCGGAGAGGTGCTGGTCCGGGTGTGGCCGGGCCGCGACCCGGAAGTGGACGAGGGCCGGGTCCGTGAGGTCGTCCGGTCCCTGTGTCCGGTGCATGTCCCGTGCCGGGTGGAGCTTCTGTCCGGCCCGCCCGCCGACGAAGGGAGGTGACGCCATGCGCGCCTGTCCCGTGTGCGGGGCGTCCAACGACCCCACTGACGACTTCTGCAGCAACTGCGGTTCGTACCTGGGCTGGTCGGAGGAAGAGGCGCGGGGCTCGTCCGCGCCGGCCCCGGCCGACCCGGCACCGGTTCCCGAGCCGGAGCGGACGACGCCGCCGGCGCCCTCGCCTGCCCCTGCCCCTGCCCCTGCCCCTGCCGACGAGTCTGCTCCTGCCGACGAGTCTGCCCCTTCCGGTGCCACGGAGCCCAGCACTTCGCCCACCTCACCGCCCCGTACGTCGTCCCTGCGGACCCGGCTGACGAGCCGGTCCCGGCGGGGTGCGCAGAACGCAAGCCGTACGGGCCCCGGCACCGGAGCCGCCGCACCGGGACAGCCCGTGACTTCGGTGGACCCGCCCCCGGCGGCTCTGGCCGGGGGGCCGCTTCAGGAGGACAACGGCCGTTCCGCAGGCGGGAGTTCACCGGAAGAAGCAGGCAGTGACGGGACTTCGGCGGGCACGGCCGGCAATGGCGGCGAGGAGCACGATGCGCGGGGCGGCGACGATGCCACGTCCCGCACGCCCGGGCCCGGCACCGCCGCCGGGACGCCGCCCGTCGCCCCCGCCCCGGCCGCGCCCGTGCGCCCCGCCCCACGGGTTCCGGCTCCCCCGCCCGAGCCCGAGCCCGAGCCCGAGACGATCGTGCCCGTGCAGCCCGCGAAGCCGGTCGCGCCGCGCCCCGTTGTACGGCAGGTCCCGGCGCAGGAGGAGGTGTCCGGGCTGCCGTGCCCGGCGTGCGGCACACCGAACCCGCCGGGCCGCCGGTTCTGCCGTCGCTGTGCCAGCCCGCTGGTCCCGGCGCAGGACCGGGCTCCGCTGCCCTGGTGGCGCACGGTCTGGCCGTTCCGGCGGCAGGTGCGGGCCGGCTCCGGGCGGGGAATCCGCTTCCTGGTGATCCTGGCCGTGATCGTGGCGCTGTGCGTGGCCGGTTTCTTCCTGCTGCCCGCAGGGCGTGCCCTGTTCGAGGACACCCGGGACAAGCTCAGCGGCACCAAGGCGGTCACCCCGGTGCGCGTGGACGCCAGTGCCGAGGTGCCCGGGCATCCGGCGAAGAACACCACGGACGGGCTCAACAACCGTTACTGGGGCACGCCCGGGGAGGGGGCCACGATCACGTACACCTTCGGCAAGCCATTCCGCCTGGTCGACCTCATCATCACGAACGGCGCGTCGACGGAGCCCGAGGAGTACCACAGTGAGGCCCGGGCGCTCGAGATGGACCTGGAGGTGACATCGGCGGACGGGACGGTGCACCGCAAGGAGATCGACCTCAGCGACAAGCCGGGTACGCAGACCGTCCAGACCGGGATCGACAAGGTGGTGAAGGTGCGGCTGGTGCTGCGGAAGGTCACGGGACTGACCGGGCACCGTCATGTCGCGGTCGCCGAGGTGGAGTTCTTCCAGCGGAGCTGACCGCGCGGCCACGGCGGGACGGGTTGATCAGCGGGGCGCGTCCATGCTCTGGGTGCCGATGACGGACAGCAGCCGCAGCGCCTCCTCGGCGGGCGAACCGGGAACGGCGGTGTAGATCACGACCTGCTGGTCCCGGTCGGCGAGGTCGAGCGCATCGCAGTTGACGGTGACCGGTCCGACCAGCGGATGCTGGAACGTCTTGCGCAGGGTGGGCGTCACGTCCACCTCGTGCAGGGCCCACAGTCGCGCGAACTCCTCACTGCCGTCGAGGAGTTCGCGGATCAGCGCGGCCACCTCGGGATCGTCCGGATAGCGGGCGGCGGCCGTGCGCAGGCGCCTGGCCGCGTGCCGGGCGAACGCGTCGGCGTCGGAGACGCCGTACAGCCGCCGTCCTTCGGTGTGCGGCCCGAGGAAGGCGCGGCGGGCCAGATTGCGCTCACGCCGTGGCAGGGCCGAGAAGTCCTCCATCAGGGCGGCCGCCAGGTCGTTCCAGGCGAGCACCTCCATCATGGCGGAGGTCACGAAGGCGGCGGACTGCGGCAGCCGGTGGACCAGGTCGAGGATGCTCTGCCGCACCTCGCGCGAGGGTCCGGGCGGCGGGCCGGGCGGGGCGCCGGCCAGGAGGTGCAGATGGTCCCGTTCGGCGTCCGTCAGGCGCAGGGCCCGGGCGAGCCCGGTCAGCACCTCGCGCGACGGGCGCGGGCCGCGGGCCTGCTCCAGCCGGGTGTAGTACTCGGTCGAGATGTACGCCAGCTGCGCCACCTCTTCGCGGCGCAGCCCCGGGGTGCGGCGGCGCGACCCGGCGGGCAGGCCCACGTCGGCGGGGCTGATCCGCTCCCGTCTGCTGCGCAGGAATGCTGCCAGTTCTGCTCTGTCCACACCTTCAGTGTGCGCGGGTGGCGTGCGGCCGAGCCAGGTACTGCCGGTGCCTGGATGTGCCCGGCTCACCCGCACAGGCTCCCTCTCATGGAGAACATGCACAGGGAGACACCTGCCTCGACCAGTCCCGGCCTGCTGGCCGGCAAGGTCGCCTTCGTCACCGGTGCCGGACGCGGGATCGGCGCCGCCGCGGCCCGGCTCTTCGCCCGGGAGGGTGCCCGGGTGCTGCTCGCGGCCCGTACGGAGGCACAGCTGAAGGCGGTCACCGAGGAGATCCGGGCGGCGGGCGGCACCGCGGAGTACGTGGTGTGCGACCTGGCCGACGCGACGAGCGTGCGGGCCGCGGTGGACCGTGCGGTGGACCGATACGGCCGTCTCGACATCGCCTTCAACAACGGTGGGACGATCCAGCCGCCCGGCCCCATGGACGCGCTGCCGGAGGCCGGCTTCGACCGTGTGTACACGGTGAACCTCAAGGGCGTCTGGCTGGCCATGGCCGCCGAGGTCGCCGCCATCCGGGCGAGCGCCGGGACGGGCGCCATCGTCAACAACTCGTCCGTCGGCAGCCTGCGGGGCAACCCCGAACTGCCCGCGTACGGTGCGATGAAGCGGGCGGTGAACAGCCTGACCGAGTCGGCCGCCGTGACGTACGGTCCCGAGGGCATCCGGGTCAACGCCATCGCACCCGGCAACACGCTCACTCGGATGATCCGGGCCTGGGAGGGGGAGTCCCCCGGCCTCCAGGACCGGCTCACCGCCCTCACCCCGCTGCGCCGCGCGGCCGACCCGGCGGAGATCGCCGAGGCCGCCGCGTGGCTGCTGAGCGACCGCGCCTCCTTCGTGACCGGCGCGGTGCTCCCGGTCGACGGCGGCGCGCGGGCCTGAAGCCAGGCGGGCTCGGGTCAGCCGAGGCCGAGAACGCTCAGGGTGTGCTCGGCCATGCGCTGCTCGCCGAGCGCGTTGGGGTGGACGGGCACGATGTTCGTCCCGAACAGGAGCGGCTCGATCCACCGGGTGCCGATGGCCTGGCACGCGTCATGTCCCGTTGAGGCCTGGGAGAAGTCCACGTAGGTGGCTCCGGTCTCCGCGGCGGCGCGCTGCACGACGGCGTTGAGGTGAGCCTGCAGGGCGTGCAGGTAGGGCACGTCTCCCTCGGCGACCGGCAGTTGGGCGAAGCAGGACGGGTCGGCCGTCGCGGGTGTGATCCACGGGTAGCCGAGCACCGCCACCCGGGCATCGGGCGCCTTGGCCCGTACGGCGTTCAGCGCGCTCTTGAGCGCGGGGTAGGTGTTGGTGTCGATCGCGTCGTCGAAGGACGTGCCGTACCTGTCCTTGCACGGACTGCCCTTGCCCGCGCTGAGGATCCCCTCGGTGCCGCAGTCCAGTATGGCGTTGATGAAGGTGCCGTTGTCGTTGCCGCCGATGGTCATCGTCACGAGGTCGGTGTCGGAGGTGACGGCGTCCGCCTGCGGGGCGACCCCGGGGTACTGGGACGCGGTGAAGTCCTTGGTCTCGGCCGCACCGCAGGTGACGTCCGTCAGCCGGGCCCCGGTACGGGCGGCGACGACATGGGGGTAGTTGGCCGTGGAGCGCAGGCACAGCAGGTTGCTGACGTCGATGGGCAGGACACCCGAGGCGGCGCTGTAACTGTCGCCGAGGGCGGCGTAGTTCAGGGGCGTCGCCGCCTGGGCGGGTGTGGCGGTGAGGCCGAGGGCGAGGACCCCGGCGAGTGCGGAGGCCGCGGCCGTGACGCGGCGCAGGGCAGGCGTGGGCATGGGCGGGTGCTCTCTCTTCTCGGGGTGGGGACACGAAAGCAGGCGGGCAGGACGGGGCCCGCGCGTGTGCTGGTGCGCGAGAAAACGGCGGCTCAGAGCGGGGGGAGGTGCGGTGTCATGGGGGTTACCGCTAGGTACTACTGAAAAGTAATGTGAGGGTGGCCGACCCCTGAGTCAACGTTGTTGACAAAGATTCTTGAAACGCTCACCCATCCGGGATTGCCAACGCCCCTGCTCCCTCCGGAGGTTCGGCAAGGACTCCGTGCCGCACCGCGCGGCGTCCGCCCCTTACGGAGTCGTGACGTGCTGGCCGCGTCACGGGGTCACGGGCCCGTGCGCGGCTAGCGTGAACGTATGCGTGTACTGGTCACCGGCGGTGCCGGGTTCATCGGGTCCCATGTCGTCGAGGCGCTGCGCGCGAGCGGGCACGAGCCGGTCGTGTACGACGTCCGGGAGGATCCCGGCGCGGACGTGCGCAACCCGGCGGCCGTCGCCCGGGCGCTGGCCGCAGTGGACGCCGTCTGCCACCAGGCGGCGATGGTGGGGCTCGGCAACGGCGTCGCGGACGCGGCGGAGTACGTCTCGCGCAACGACCTCGGCACGGCCGTGCTGGTCGCGGCCATGGCGGAGGCGGGTGTACGGCGTCTGGTGCTGGCGGGTTCGATGGTGGTGTACGGCGAGGGCCGTTACGCGTGCCCGCGGCACGGGGTCGTACGGCCCGGACCGCGGACCGTCGCCGACCTCGACGCGGGCCGGTTCGAGCCCACGTGCCCGCGCTGCGGGGCGGAGCTGAGCCCTGGCCTGGTCGGCGAGGACGCCCCGGCCGATCCCCGCAACGTGTACGCGGCCACCAAGCTGGCCCAGGAGCACCTCGCCGCGGCCTGGGCCCGCAGCACGGGCGGGTCGGCGGTGTCCCTGCGCTACCACAACGTGTACGGGCCCCGGATGCCGCGCGACACCCCGTACGCCGGGGTCGCGTCCTTCTTCCGCTCGGCACTGGCGCGCGGCCAGGCCCCCCGGGTGTTCGAGGACGGGCGGCAGCGGCGGGACTTCGTCCACGTCCGGGACGTCGCGGAGGCGAACGTGGCCGCGCTGGAGGCGGACACGGCACCGGGCACCCTCGCGGCGTACAACACCGGCAGCGGTGAGCCCCGCACCGTCGGCGAGATGGCCCGGGCGCTGGCCGACGCGTACGGCGGGCCGGAGCCCGTGGTCACCGGGGAGTACCGGCTCGGGGACGTACGGCACATCACCGCGGACTCCTCCCGGCTGCGCGCCGAACTGGGGTGGAAGCCGCAGGTCGGATTCGCGGAGGGGATGCGGGAGTTCGCACGGGCCGCGCTGCGCGAGGTGTGACCGGGCGCGCCCGCTCGGCAGGTCACGAAGTCGTCCCGCACCGGTGCGGACGGTGCGCCCGGCCAACCGCCGACGGTGCCACGAGGCCCGCGCCGGGCAACACCCCGCCCAGCAGCAGCCGGCCGTGCGTGCCGCCGTCCAGGCACAGCGACGCCAGTACCGGGGGTGCCACCCCGCCCGCCGGACCGCAGCCGCGACCAGCGGGGGAAGAGTCACAGCGGGTTCGGGAACGGCGCCTGGGGCTCAGGACGTTGGAATGGGCAGCGTCACTTCGAAGCGGCAGCCGCCGGGAATGTTGCGGACACTGGCCCGGCCCTGATGGGCCTCCACGATGCCGCGGACGATGGCCAGGCCGAGCCCCGCGCCGGCCGGGGGCGTGCGGGCGTCGGTGCCGCGCCAGCCGGTGTCGAAGACTCGGGGAAGGTCCTCCTCGGGAATGCCGCCGCAGCCGTCGGTGACGGACAGGACCACCGCGTCGGCGGTGCGCGCGGCGGCGATCGCCACCGTGCCGTCGGCCGGGGTGCGGCGGATGGCGTTGACCAGGAGATTGCCGAGAACCCGGGTCATCTCCTTGGCGTCCACCTCCACCGGCACGGGCTCGACTCCGTCGCCCACCAGCCGCACCCCGTGTTCCCGGGCGAGCGGGTCGGCTCCCGCCAGCGCGTCGCCGACGAGGTCGTAGAGCGAGATCCGGGCGGGGCTCAGCGGGAGGGTTCCCGCGTGGATGCGGGAGAGTTCGAAGAGGTCGCCGACCATGTCGTTGAGGCGCTCGACCTCGGTGCGGATCTGTTTGAGGTAGCGGTCGGGGTCGGCGGCCACACCGTCCTCCAACGCCTCCGACATGGCGCGCAGTCCGGCCAGCGGGGTGCGCAGGTCGTGGGAGATCCAGGCGACCAGCTCGCGCCGTGACTTCTCCAGCGCCCGCTCCCGCTCCCTCGACTCGGCGAGCCGTGCACTGGTGGCGGCCAGCTCCCGGCTGAGCGCGTCGAGTTCGGCGGTGGCCGGGACGCTCGGGGCGGCGAAGGCGCCGGCGTCGCCGAACGAGCGGGCGGCGTCGGCGAGTTCACGGCTGCGGGCGACGACCCAGCGCCCCAGGAGCAACGCGGTCGCCAGGGAGACCACGGCCGCCATCGCGACGACGGTGGTGACCACCGTGAGGTCGTGCGAGGACAGGAACATCGCCCAGGCCACGGCGAGCGTGCCGGCGAGCATCGCGCCCACACCGACCGCAGCGACGACGGCGACGGAGGCGGTGAGCGAGCGCCGTCGGATCAGGCGCAGCACGCCCGCTCCCGCCACCCCCGCGGCAGCGGCCCCGGCGAAGGCGTACAGGGCGATGAGGACAGTGGCACGCATGGTCAGGACACCGCCTCGTCCGGCTCGAAGCGGTAGCCGACGCCCCAGACCGTCTGGATCAGCCGGGGGCGGGCCGGGTCGTCCTCGACCTTGCCGCGCAGTCGGCGGACATGGACGGTGACCGTGGACAGGTCACCGAAGTCCCAGCCCCAGACCTCCCGCATCAGGTCCTCGCGGCTGTAGGCGCGGCCGGGGTTGCGCAGGAAGAAGGCCAGAAGGTCGAACTCCCGCAGGGTGAGGGCGAGTTCGGCACCTTTCTTGGTGGCCCGGCGGGCTTCGGGTTCGACGGCGAGTCCGGCCGCGGCGAGCCGGTGTCCCGTGCCTGCGGGACGGCTGCGGCGCAGTACCGACTCCACGCGCAGGACCAGTTCGCGGGGGCTGAAGGGCTTGGTGACGTAGTCGTCGGCGCCGACCTCGAGGCCCAGGATGCGGTCGTCCTCGTCACCGCGGGCGGTGAGCATGATGACCGGCACGGGGCCGCCGTCCCGCATCCGCCGGCACACCTCCAGGCCGTCCATGCCGGGCAGCATCAGGTCGAGCACCACGAGGTCGGGCCGGTGGGCGGCGGCTCGGGTGAGGGCCGTCGGGCCGTCGTCGGCGCGGTCGACCACGTAGCCGGCCCGGTGCAGGTATCCGGTGACGACCTCGGCGACGGTCGGGTCGTCGTCGACGACGAGAATCCGGGCCGCCTGGCCTGCGGCTTCGGCCCCGAGGGGCGGGTACGGCGATTGCATGCCTCCAGCCTCGCACCACCGGGTCGGCGACGTCGGGGCACCCGGTCCGGCGTCCGCGTTTCGTAAGGTCCGGGAGTCTGATTTGCCCGGTTGGCGTTCGTAGGGTGAAAACCGTGACGACCACTTCCACAGACGTCGACGTGGTGCTGCCCTGTCTGGACGAGGCCGAGGCCCTGCCCTGGGTGCTCGGCCGGATCCCGGCCGGCTGGCGCGCCCTCGTCGTCGACAACGGTTCCACCGATGGCTCTCCCGACATCGCCCGCGCGCTCGGTGCGACGGTGGTGCACGAGCCGCGGCGCGGCTTCGGCGCCGCCTGCCACGCCGGGCTGACCGCGGCCACCGGCGACATCGTGTGCTTCTGCGACTGCGACGCCTCCCTCGATCCCACGCTGCTCGCACCCTTCGTACAGGAGGTCCGGGACGGCGCGGCCGATCTGGTGCTCGGCCGGCGCCGGCCGCAGGGGCGGGGTGCCTGGCCCGCGCACGCCCGGGCGGGCAATCTCGCGCTGTCCCGGATGCTGCGCCGGCGCACCGGGCTGCGCCTGCACGACCTGGGCCCGCTGCGCGCCGCGCGCCGCGAGGCACTGCTCGAGCTGGACCTCACCGACCGGCGCAGCGGCTACCCGCTGCAGATGGTCGTCCGCGCGGCCGACGCAGGCTGGCGCATCACCGAGCACGACGTGCCCTACCGGCCGCGCACCGGCGCCTCCAAGGTGACCGGCACCTGGCGTGGCACCTGGCAGGCCGTGCGGGACATGAGCCGTGTGCTGGCCGAGGCCCCGGCCGAGAGGGGGCTCGTACGGTGACCACGTTGCTCGTCATCGCCAAGGAACCGCTGCCGGGGCGGGTCAAGACCCGGCTGACCCCGCCGTTCACCCCGCAGGAGGCGGCACGCCTGGCCGAGGCGGCCCTCGCCGACACCCTGCTCGCGGTGGCGGCCACGCCGGCGACCCGGCGCGTCCTCGTCCTGGACGGCACGCCGGGCGACTGGCTGCCGCCGGGCTTCGAGGTGCTCCCGCAGTGCGCGGGCGGGCTCGACGAGCGGCTGGCGGACGCCTTCGCGCACTGCGAGGGCCCGGCACTGCTCATCGGCATGGACACCCCTCAGGTCACACCGGAACTGCTCACCGTGGACTTCGCGGGCTGCGACGCATGGTTCGGCCCGGCGCAGGACGGCGGCTTCTGGGCTTTGGGGCTCGCCGCGCCCGATCCCGCGCTGCTGCGGGGCGTGCCCATGTCGACGCCGCTGACCGGGGCCGTGCAGCGGGACCGCCTGGTCTGCGCCGGGCTGCGGGTGCGCGACCTGCCGCGGCTGCGGGACGTCGACACCGCCGACGACGCCCGCGCCGTCGCCGCGCTGGCCCCGCACGGACGGTTCGCGGCGCGGCTGGCCCGCTGTGCGCCGGTCGGCCAGCGATGAGCGGCTCGGTCGCCTGGGCCACCGCCGACCCCTACGCGGACGCCCTGCGCGCCGGCCGGGGCCCGCTGTTCCTGCGCCGCACCGACGGCTGGCTCCTGCCGCTGGAGGTGGAGCGCTGGTGCGGCCGGGCCGATCCCGTCGACCTGGCGGTGCTGGACCGCTGCGAGGGCGCGGTCCTGGACGTCGGCTGCGGGCCGGGCCGGCTGGTCGCGGAACTCGCCGCCCAGGGCCGTACCGTCCTCGGCGTCGACGTCAGCGAGGCCGCCGTGGAGCACACGGGACAGCTCGGCGGTACGGCGCTGCGCCGCTCCGTCTTCGAGCCGCTGCCCGGCGAGGGCCGTTGGGACACCGTGCTGCTCATGGACGGCAACATCGGCATCGGCGGGGACCCGGCCGCCCTGCTCGAGCGGGTGACCCGGCTGCTGCGCCCGGGCGGTCTGCTGATCGCCGAGACCGTACCGGGACACGTCGACGAGCGTGCCCGGGTCGAGGTGGTGGCCGGGGCCGCGACCACCGTGCGCGGCGCGGCCTTTCCCTGGGCGCGCCTCGGCACGCCCGCCCTGCTGCGCTACGCGCGCCGGGCGGGCTGGCGGCCGGTGGCTCAGTGGGAGGCCGGCGGCCGCTGCTTCGCCGCCCTGCGCAGCCGCAGCACCAGCAACAGGGCCGAGCCGCCGAACAGGACGGCGGTGATCAGCAGCCAGCGGGTGAGGAAGCCGTCCGGGGAGAGTCCGGTGGCCAGCCGGTAGCGCTCGGCCGTCATCCCGCTGATCAGCGGGAACCACACGAGCAGAAGGAGCAGGGACAGCGCGGCGGGGACCCGTACGTACGGCGTCCGGCCGCGCCGCCCGGCCGCCCCGAGACGGCCGAGGACGAGCCGGTCCGCCAGCCCGTACAGCGGCACCAGGACGAGGTCGTGCAGCAGGGCCGCGCCGACGATCCACAGCGCCACCCCGAACCAGTCTCCGGTGAACAGCCGGATTCCGGCGTAGACGGCGAGCGTGAACGAGCAGGCGAGCAGCAGCAGTTGGACGGGGCTGCCGAGGGGGATGCGGCGCGGCAGCACGGGGCGCGGCAGTACGGGTCGCGGCATCACAGGTCTCCGAAGGTCAGCCGGGCCACCCATTTGGTGTTGAGCACGCCGGGTGCCGCGGGCACGATGATCCGCGCCGGGTGGCCGTGGTCGGGGGACAGTTCCTCGCCGTTGACGGACAGGGCGAGCAGGGAGCGCCCGTCGGCCACCTGGTTGGCGCGCAGGGCAGCGCGGCGGAAGGCGCCGTGACGTTGCAGCGACTCCACGAGCACGTCCGGCGGATCGCCGTCGTACCCGACGAGCGCCGCGAGGTCGCGCAGCCGTACCCCGCGCCACCACTGGTCGGCGGTCGACCATCCCTCCACGCATGCGATGGGCAACGACGAGCTGTGCAAGGGAAGTTGGAGCAGTTGGGTGCGGCTGAGCCGGACGGTGCCGGTCCGGCCGGTGACGACGAGGCGCCAGTTGTCCTCGTGGGTGTCGGCCTCGGTGATCCCGGCGTAGGCGGCGGTCTTGTTGATCTGGAAGCCGTTCGGGCCGCCGCCGGGATCGGCCGTGCCGTGCGGCGCCAGCAGGGCAGTGCGCCGGAAGGGGCCGCCCAGGGTCTGCCCGACCGTGGTCAGGAACAGCAGCAGGGAGCCGCCGCCGACCAGCCCGAGCGCGCCGCGCCGGGAGACGGTGGGCGCGTCCGGGCTCGGGGACTCCAGGTAGCTCCCCTCGCGCAGCCGGTGCCGCACGGCACGCACCGCGGTCGGGGTCTTGAGCACGGCGTGGGCCACGAACGCGGCGAAGAAGACCCAGGCGCCGTAGAAGTGCAGCGGGTAGAAGGAGCCGGGGAAGACGTAGTCCAGCTGGACGTTGAGCACCCCGGTCGTGAACTCGAACAGCCCGCCGCCGACCAGGAGCAGCAGCGAGATCCGTTCCAGCCCGTGCGTGACGGAGCGGACCGGCGGCAGTTCGAACAGCTTCGGCACCACCGACCACAGTTTGGCCAGCAGCACCGGGATCAGGGTGATGCCGAGCGTGACGTGCAGGCCCTGGGTGAAGCGGTACAGCCACACCGGGCTCGCGGGCCAGGCGAAGAGGTAGAAGCCGAGGGCACCCTTGTCCGGCGTCATGTCGTTCACCCGGGACAGGCCCGGGTTGTAGGCGGCGTACGACACCAGGCCGGTCACGAACAGCACGGTGACGCCGACCAGCAGGACGAGGCCGAGCACGGCGGTGAACCAGGTGCCGCGCAGCGGGCTGCGCCAGAAGCCTGGGGAGGTGGGAAGCCGAGGATGGTCGCGCATGTCCCGACCGTAGGCAGGAAAAGGCCCGGAAAAGGGGATGCGACCCATGACGAAACACTGACGTCCGGCCCGGACGGCGGCCACACGCCTGTGCTGCGGCCTAGCGTTCCCGTGTGATCCGCTTCCTCCACCGTGACCTGCGCCGCGATCTGTACGCCGTCCTCGCCGCCACCCTGCTCGTGACGACGGCCGTCCTGGTCGGCCGGCACATCCAGGACACCCGCCACACCCTGTTCGTGCACTGGCCGCCGGTCTTCGCCGACTGGGACCCGCACATCGGCCCCGGCACTCCGGCGGCCCTGGCGGTGGCGGCGGCCACCGTGGCGTACGGCCCCGCCCTCGCCGCCCGGCTGCCCTGGCGGGCGCTGCTCGCGGCGGCCTGGGCGACGGCCCTGGCCTGGATCTTCTCCCTCGCGTGGATCGACGGCTGGCAGCGCGGCATCGCGGGAAGGCTGACCACGACCAACGAGTACCTGACGGTCATCGGGCGCTTCCACGACATCCCGGCCACGCTGCGCGACTTCACCCACCACATCGTCGACGGCACCCCCCGCCCCTGGCCCGCGCACATCGCCGGGCATCCGCCGGCCGCCACGCTCACCTTCGTCCTGCTGGACCGGATCGGCCTGCACGGGGGCGGCTGGGCGGGCCTGTTCGTCATCGTCGTCGCGGCGACGGGGTGCGTGGCCGTGCTGACCGGCCTGCGTGCGCTGACCGACGAGAAGCTCGCGCGCCGGGCCGCTCCGTTCCTGGTCCTGGCCCCGGCCGCCGTGTGGCAGGGCGTCTCCGCGGACGGCTACTTCGCCGCCGTCGCCGCCTGGTCCGTGGCCCTGCTCGCGCTGGCCGTCACGCGCCGCTCCCTGTGGTGCGCGGCGGCCTCGGGCCTGTTGTTCGGGCTCACCTGCTACCTCTCCTACGGCCTCACGCTCTTCGCCCTGATCGGCGCGGCGGTGCTCGTGCTCGGCCGCGCCGGACTCCGCGAGCGCCCCGCCCTGATCCTGCCCCTGCTCGCCGGACTCGCCGTGGTCCCGGTGGTGTTCGCACTCGCCGGGTTCAACTGGTGGCAGGCCTACCACCTGCTCATCACGCGCTACTACCAGGGCGTGGGCGGCACTCGCCCCTACGGCTACTGGGTGTGGGCCAACCTGGCCTGTACCGCGATCATCACCGGACCGGCCACGGCGGCGGGCCTGCGCCGCACGGCCGGCGCACTGTTCCGCGGCCGTGCCCCCCGGACCGCCCGGCCCGCCCGGCCCGCCCGGCCCGCCCGGCCCGCCGCGGCTCATACCCGCCTCGCGTTCCTCGTGACGGCCGCCCTGCTCGCCCTGTTGATCGCCGATCTTTCCGGCATGAGCAAGGCGGAGACGGAACGCATCTGGCTGCCGTTCGCCCTGTGGCTGCTCCCGGCCTGCGCCCTGCTGCCCCGCCCCCGCGCCTGGCTGACCGCCCAGGCCGTGCTTGCCCTGCTGCTCAACCACCTTTTGTTCACGGGCTGGTGACGGACGATCAGGTCCGTGGCGGCGTTCGTCCAGCTCCGCCCGTACCAGCGGGTTGTTCCCTCACCTCGCCGGCGCGGTGATCTCCCGCTTGAGGATCTTGCCGCTCGGGCCCATCGGCAGGGCGTCCGTCAGCCAGAGCCGCCGGGGGTACTTGTAGGCGGCCACCCGGTCCCGGACGAACTGCTGCAACTCCTCGGTGTCCGCCCGGGCTCCCGGACGCAGCACCACCGCGGCCGCCACCTCCTCGCCGAGCCGCTCGTCGGGCACGCCGAGAACCGCGGCGAGGGCCACGGCCGGGTGCTCGTGCAGGACCTCCTCGATCTCGCGCGGGTAGACGTTGTAGCCGCCGCGGATGATCAGGTCCTTCTTCCGGTCGACGATGTACAGGTAGCCGTCCTCGTCCCGGCGGCCGAGATCGCCGGTGCGCAGCCAGCCGTCGGGGATGGCGGCGGCCGTGTCCTCGGGGCGGTTCCAGTACTCCTTCATCACGTTCGGCCCGCGCACGGCCAGTTCGCCGACCTCGCCCGGTGCGACGTCCCGGCCGGTCTCGTCGAGCAGCCGGACCTCGACGTCACGGACGGGGGTGCCGATGGAGCCCGGCTTGCGCGGGCGGTCGGGGTGGTTGAAGGAGACGACCGGGCTGGTCTCGGACATGCCGAAGCCCTCCAGCACCATGCAGCCGAAGCGCCGCTCGAACCCGTGCAGCACCTCCACCGGCAGGGAGGCGCCGCCCGAGACGCACATGCGCAGGCTGGACACGTCGACGGGGCCCGGGTGCTGCAGGAGTGCGGCGTACATGGTGGGCACGCCCTCGAAGACGGTGGCCCGGTCGCGTGCGACGGCGTCGAGCACCGCGCCCGGCTCGAAGCGCGGGACGAGGGTGAGCGAGGCTCCGCTGCGGACGGCCACGTTCATCGTGCAGGTCTGCCCGAAGATGTGGAACAGCGGCAGACAGCCGACGATCACGTCCTCGGAGGTCAGCCGCTGCACCTCGGTGACGTTGACCTCGGTGTTGTGGCGCAGCCCGGCGTGGGTGAGCGCGGCGCCCTTGGGATGTCCGGTGGTGCCCGAGGTGTAGAGCAGTACGGCGATGTCGTCACCGGCGACGGTGGTCACCTCGTACTGCGGCTCCAGGCGCGCCAGTTCGGCGGCGAAGGCGGCGGGTTCGACCGCGAGGCGCCGTACCCCGGCGGCACTCGCGCCCGCCGCGCCCTCGCCGGGGGCCCGGTGCCACTCGAAGAGCAGGACGGCCCCGGAGTCCTTCAGGTGGTAGGCGGTCTCCCGCTCCTTCAGCAGCGGGTTCAGCGGCACCACGATGCCACCGGCACGCAGGACCGCGTAGTACAGGACGACGAACTCGGGCACGTTCGGGAGCATCAGCGCGACCCGGTCGCCGGTGCGCAGTCCCTCGGTGCGCAGCAGGGCGGCCGCCTGGGCGCTCAGCCGGTCCAGCTCGGCGTAGCTGGTCGTCGCCGCGCCGAGGCGCAGTGCCGGGTGGTCGGGCAGGCGTCGCGCCGTGTCCACCAGAAAGTCCGCCAGATTGGCCATGATGCCTCCTCGCATCCCTGCTCCCGGCGCCCACGGGTCCCGCCGCCGACGCTCCCGGCATGGTCGCCCGCACGCTGAGGGCCGTCCATGGCCGCACCCACAGTCCGTACCCGTCTCAGTTGTTCCCGGGAACAATCAGGCCGTCGTACGCTGCGGACATGGGTTTGCCACAAGTCGGCGCGGCATTGCGTACACGTCTTCCGGAGCTGGGCGAGCGGATGACCGAGCGCATCCGCGCGGAGGTCGAGTCGTACGCGGACGACGCGCTGATCCCCTTCGCGTCCCTGAGGGACTCCTGCGAGGACAACGCCGACCTGCTCCTCGGCCGTTTCGCCTTCGGTGCCGAACCCGACGTGGGAGCCGCGCGGCAGACCGGACGCCTGCGCGCGGAGCAGGGGGTACCGCTGGCCGACACGCTGCACGCCTACCGCGTCGGGTTCGAACTGCTGTGGTCGGAGATGGTCGACGAGGCGCACCGGCACCCGGATGTCACGGACGCCGAGCTGGTGGCCGGTTCGTCGGAGATCTGGGCCCTGTTCGGCCGGTACGCGGAGGCGGTGGCGGCCGCGTACCGGGAGGCCAGCGCGGAGCTGGCGCTGCAACGTGAGGCACGCCGCTCGGCGTTGGCCGAGGCGCTGTTCACGGGCGCTCTCGCGGACCGTACGACGCCCTGGGAGGCGGCGCGGCAGCTCGGTCTGCCGGAGCGGGGCCCGTACGCGGTCGTGGCCGCCACCGTGCCGGATCCCGGGCAGGAGCCGCTGCCCGGGATCGAGTCGGCGCTGCGCCGGTCCGGGGTGGCGTCGGTCTGGCGACTGCTGCCCGACCAGCAGATCGGACTGGTCTCGCTGGCGCACCGGGACGCGGAGCCGGTGAGCCTGCGGGCGCTGCGCCGACGGCGCGCCCGGGTGGGGATCAGCCCCCGCTTCGACTCGCTGCGGGAGACCCCGCAGGCGCTGCGCTTCGCCCGGCTCGCCCTGGCCGGGCTGCCCGGCGACGGACCGGGGATCACCCTCTTCGACGACAGCCCGCTGGCCATGCTGGTGGCCGCGGCCCCGGCGGAGGCGAGCCGGCTGGTCGAGGTCGCCCTCGGGCCGGTCCTGCGGCTCCCGGAGGCGGAGCGGGCGCGGCTGCTGCGGACGCTGGCGTACTGGTTCACCGCGGGCGGTGTGGCGGCCGAGGCGGCGGACCGGCTCTTCGTCCACCCCAACACCGTGCGCTACCGGCTGCGCCGCATCGAGGAGTTGACCGGCCGCTCCCTCACCGACCCGACCGCGCTGGCCGACCTGGGTGGCGCGCTGTACGCCCTGCGCCTGCTGCCTTCCTGACCTGCCTGCGCCGGCCGCACGACCGTCACCCGCACGGTGAACGCCGTCCGAGCCGCACCGCCGACCAGCGGGATCACAGGGAGATGTCGATGTCCTCGACGTCGGTGAACTCCACCAGCAGGCCGTGCGCGCGCCGGCCGGCGTCGCGGAAGTACATCTCCCCCAGCCCCTGGGCCGCGATCTCCTGCAACTGCGACTCGGTGGCACCCCGGTCCCGGGCGGCGAACAGCCGCTCGGCCCAGCGGGGCGGCAGGGCCTGGGTGATGTGACGCAGGCGGGCGTCGTCGGTGGTGCCCGGAGCCGCCGTGAAGCCGAACCGGGCGCGCGCCGAGACGACGATGCCCTCCGCCGCGGCGGCCCGGCCCTTGGCCCGCGCCCGCACCTGCGGCTGCCAGCGCAGCCTGACCTCGCGTTCCAGCCGCATGGCGAGGTCCTTGCGCGGGTGCTTGAGCGTCCCGACCACGTACCGCTCCACCGTGCGCTGCGAGACACCCAGCAGTTCGGCGGCCGGCCGTGTGCCCTTGAGCTGCTTGACCAGGTACTTCATCCGAGCCTGCGCGGACTTGGGGACAGGACGGGTGAACGCCCCTTCCAGCGCCCGGTCCAGGCTCTCCCCGACGGTGTCCACGGGCTTCTCCTCTCCGCATCGAGGCGACCCGGCGTCGGCCCTCTCGCGGGTCAGCCTATGCGACGGAGCCGACACCCCGGGACATGCGCACCGACCTCCCTTTTGAACCCGTTCAAATACAGGACTAGGCTGGGCCCCACTCGCACAAGGGGGCTGTGAATGAACGTGGTTCTGGCCGGGGGAACCGGACAGGTGGGCACGATTCTCGACCGCGCGCTGACGGCGGCGGGTCATGAGGTCACGGTGCTGACCAGGCATCCGCGACGAGAACGCCAGACCGGCTGGGACGGGGTCACGCTCGGCCCGTGGGCCGAGGCGGTCGACGGCTGCGACGTGGTGATCAACCTGGCCGGACGCAGTGTCTCCTGCCGCTACACCCCCGAGAACCTGCGGGCCATGATGGACTCCCGGGTCGACTCCGCACGCGTGGTCGGCGAGGCGATCGCCGCGGCCGCACGGCCACCGCGGGTCTGGCTGCAGATGAGCACCGCGACGATCTACGCCCACCGCTTCGACGCGGCGCACGACGAGGCGACGGGCGTGATCGGCGGCTCGGAGACCGGGGTGCCGGACTACTGGGGCTTCAGCGTCGAGATCGCGCGGAACTGGGAGCGCGCGCAGCACGAGGCGCCGACGCCGGCGACCCGCAAGGTGGCGCTGCGCTCGGCGATGGTGATGAGCCCGGACCCGGGCGGCGTCTTCGACGCCCTGCTGGGGCTCGCCCGGGTGGGGCTCGGGGGACCCGTCGCCGGTGGCGCGCAGTACGTCTCCTGGATCCATGACGAGGACTTCGTCCGCGCGGTGGAGTTCCTGATCGACCGCGCCGACATCGACGGACCGGTCAACCTCGCCACCCCCGGCCCGCTGCCCCAACGGGACTTCATGCGCACGCTGCGCGCCGCCTGGGGCGTCCCGGTCGGGCTGCCCGCGACGCGCTGGATGGCGGAACTGGGCGCGTTCGCGCTGCGCTCGGACACCGAACTGCTGCTCAAGAGCCGCCGGGTGATACCGGGTCGGCTCCGGGAGGCCGGGTTCTCCTTCACCCATCCCACCTGGGAGTCGGCCGCCGCGGACCTCGTCCAGCGAGCCCCCGGAGGGCTGCGCCGGCCTGGCCGCGCGACCGCTCACGGGGGTCGCCGATGAGTTCGACGAGGTGACGGCCGCACCCGTGCTGTCCGGCTGCGACGGCCGGTGCCGCTCCGGCGACCGGCACCGGCCGTTCCTCCCGCTCCCGCTCACGGACCACGTCGCGGCACTCCGTTGCGCCCTCGGCGCCGAAGAGCTGTCCGCTCCGGTCGACTTCACGACACCCCAGCCGGCGACGATCGGGAAGGTGATCCGGGCGCAGGGCCGGGTGCGGGAACGTCCGGCGCGCGGGACCATGGTCGTCCAGCCGCAACGGTGCCGGGGCTCGGCAGAGGACCGGTGACAAGGAGGACGTCGTGTGCCGACTGTTCGGACTGATCAGCTCCCCCCACCGCACCCACGCCACGTTCTGGCTGCTCGACGCACCCGACAGTCTCAGCGCGCAGAGTCACCGCGAGCCCGACGGCACCGGGCTCGGGTACTTCGACGCGGACGGTACACCGCAGGTGCACAAGGCCCCGATCGCCGCCTATGAGGACCGCGCCTTCGCCCAGGAAGCCCGGGAGGTCGAGTCGGCCACGTTCCTCGCCCACATCCGCTACGCCTCGACCGGAGGCCTGGACGTGCGCAACACCCATCCCTTCGTACAGGAAGGGCGGTTGTTCGCGCACAACGGTGTGATCGAGGGGCTCGACGCCCTCGACCGCCACCTGGGCGAGGACCTCTCGCTGGTGCACGGCGACACCGACTCCGAGCGCTTCTTCGCCCTGATCACGCGCGAGACCACGGCACATGGCGGTGACGTGTCCGCCGGCCTCGTGTCCGCCGCGCGCTGGGTCGCCGAGCACCTTCCCCTGTACGCCCTCAACGTCATCCTCATCACCGCCCACGAACTGTGGGCCCTGCGCTATCCCGCCACCCACGAGCTGTACGTCCTGCGGCGCCCGGCCGGCGGCCAGCACGGAACCCGGCATCTGGACCACGTCGGCCGCGACGGCCATCTGCGCGTACGGTCGGCGCGGCTCGGCGCGCTCGCCTCCGTCGTCGTGGCCAGCGAGCCCATGGACGAGAACCCGCTGTGGCGGCTCATGGATCCCGGCGAACTGCTCCACGTGGGCCCCGACCTGCACCCCACGTCCCACATCGCCCTGCCCGACCCGCCGGCTCGCCCCCTCGCGCTGGCCGACCTGGCGCCCACCGCAGCCGCCTCCCAGCAGCCGGCGTAGCGGTGACACCGGCCTGGCGCTCCTCCTTCTTTCACCGGGTCGCCCGACCCGGCCTCAGGCCCGGTCGGTCAGGTCCTCCGCGTACACCTGTGACAGCGGCTGGGGGCCGACGTACTGCTGGCAGTTGCACTCGCCGGCCTCGTAGCGCAGCGGCTTCTTGTTCTCGTCCCACGCCGTCGGGACCTCGACGCGCTCGTGACAACGGCCCTGCTTGTCGTGTTTGGCAAGGTGATGGGTGCACCCGCAGACCGGTTCCGGCGTCTGGTGCGCCGTTTCCACGGCAAGGCGGTCCTGCCGCGCCGCCTCCATCAGCTCGAGTTTCCGTTCGTGCCGGTTGCGCAACGCGGTGCGCAGGGTGTCGGCGAGCCAGGCGAACCCGCCCGTCCAGAAGAGAATCAGCACCCACCAGACCCAGTCCATCGGTCACCCTCTCCCCCTGTGCGGCCTCGTGGACGCGAGGCCGCTTCCGGCGCCGCCACCGGGCACATGACCAGCGACGCATCCCGCTCAGGATAGACGCGTTCAATCCGGGCACCGGTGACAGGCGTCACCGGATCAAAACTTGCGCAACCCTTAAACTGTCCGCCGTGGAGACTACCGAAGTGACGGGTTGGGAGACGGCGCGGCTGGACGGCGGTCCGGCGGACGGACTGCGCATGAAGGTCTCCGGGCGACCGCGCGTGATCCAGGTGACGTACCCCTGCAAGGTGGAGGCAGCCGCGCCCGACGGCGTGCACGCGGAGGCGGTGTACGTCTACCGCCGCGACTACGCCGTGTCCGACGAGCCCCTGCGGTACGGCTACGACATCGCCAGTCCCTGACCGGCGCGCGCCGGACACCTCCCGGCCGACCGGGAGGTGTCTCGTCCTGCGGGGCCCGGCTCCGCCTCTCAGGAGTCCGAGTCGGGTACGTTCTTCGCCGCCGCGTACGCCTGTGCCGGTGTCATCGGCACCCCGTTGAGGTTCACCGTCCGGTACTGGCTGACCTGGGCACAGCTCTTGGCCTCGTCGGCGGTGGAGGCGTGCGCGTTGGAGACCGCGGCGTGCGTGTCGGCGGGCGCCGGCGAGGACGTGCCGCCGGGGAAGCTCGTGCCGCTCGGCCAGTCGGCGCCGATCACCAGGGTCAGGCCCGTACCGGTGCCCTGCTTCAGGTGCGAGGAGGACAGGCCGAGCGCCTTGGCGACCGTCTGCGCCTGCGCCTTCTGACCGGTGCCGTAGGTCAGTGTGGTCGCCGCGGAGGTGGGGGCGCCGTGCGTGACCGTGGCGGAACCGAAACCCTGGTCCGTCAGGGCGGCTGCGACGTCCGAGGCCCGGCCGGGGATCGTGGTGCCGTTCCCCACGGTCACGGCGAGCTGCGACGCGGGCACCGCCGAGGCGGTGGGCTTCGCGGTCGCCGAGGCCGCCGCCGACTTCCCGCCCGAACCGGTCGTCAACGACTGGTCGTTGGCGATGGTGGAGAACAGCGTCTTCGCACCCGGGCCGATGACCAGACGGTTGCTGTCGGTGGGGTCGGGGGCCGTCTGCATCGTCGTGAACGTCATCCGCTTCGTCGGCACCTTGTTCACGTCCGAGGCGAGCGAGATCAGCTTCTTCACCGTCCCCAGACCGTCGTCCACCGTCAGCGCCTTGGTGGCCGCGTCGGCCAGGCCGTAGACCGCCGTCGGGTCGGTCAGCGTGCCCGCGCTCTTGAACTTGCGGATCATCGCGCTGAGGAAGATGTGCTGGGTCGTGGTGCGGCCGAGGTCACTGCCGTCGCCGAAGCCGTGCCGGGAGCGGACGAACTCCAGCGCCGCATCGCCCTTGAGGGTGTGGCCGCCCTTGGACAGCTTCAGGTGCGAGTAGGTGTCGTAGACGTCGTTGCTGACGCAGACGGAGACACCGCCTATCGCGTCGGACATCTTCACCACGCCGGAGAAGTCGAGCTTGACGAAGTGGTCGATGGGGATGCCGGTGAGCTGGTGGACGGTGGCCACCTGGCAGGCGGGGCCGTACTGCAGCGCGCTGTTGATCTGGCCGTAGTAGCCGTTCGTGGACTGTTTGGTCTCGCTGTCGGTGCAGGCGGGCACCTTGGTCATGGTGTCGCGCGGGATGCTCATCACGGTGGCGTTGGAGCGGTCGGCGGATATGTGCAGCACCATCTCCACGTCGGCGTTGCTGCCGGTCTGCACACCGGTCTTGGAGCAGCCGCCGCCGAGCTTGCAGTCCTCCGCGCTGGTACGGCCGTCCGAGCCCATGACCAGGATGTTGATCGGGGTGCGGCCGAAGGCGTCGGCCTTCTCGGTGCCGCCCTTGCCGTCCAGCGAGAGGCTGTGGATGTTGCCGTTCAGGTGCTCGTAGAACCACCAGCCCGCACCGGCCGTGACCACGATGACGACCGACATGCCTATGCCGAGGATCTTCAGCACCCGTTTGCCGCGCCCCGCCGGACGGGCCCGGCGTCCGCGCTTGGAGCCGCGCTTACGGGCGGCCTCCCGGGCCGCGGCCCTGCCGCCCTGACGTGTGCCGTCGGGCTCGGCCGCGCGCTGCCCGGGTACCCGTGCGCTGCGGCTCCGCGTGGCCTGGCCGGCGGGGCCGTCCCACGGGTCGCTCATCTCCCACTCCCATGAACGGTCGGGCCCGTCAGTCCGGGCCGTGGGGTGTCCACGGCCAGGCCTGCGCGGCGGTGTACGGCAGGCGGAGCGCACTGCTCCACCTTGCTTGCATGGTTGCGCAATCTAACAAACCTGTGGCCCGAGCAGCGCCGATACACACGCAATTCACAGGTCAGGCACCTGATGCAACCGTGTGCGCACCTGGGACGGCACGGGAGGCGGAGTGTACGCCTCCTGGTTAAGAACAACGCAGGGTGTGTGTTCGCAGACTCCCGTCACCGGCGTCCCGACCGCACGGACACACCTCGACCGCGCGAATACCGCGCCCTGGCCACCAGCAGGCCCGCGGCGTACAGGGCCAGGACCGCGGTCAGCAGGGCGTAGTAGAGGACCGGCAGGGGCCTGAGGCCCAGTGCCGGTCCGAGCGGGGAGGGCGGCACCACCAGGCCGATGACGGCCAGGGCGATGGCAGCCCAGGCCACCGGGCCGGGCCGGCGTCCCCGCGCACCATGACCGCCGGCGCGCAGCAGCACCATCACCAGGGCCTGGGTGAGCAGGTTCTCGGTGAACCAGCCGGAGTGGAACACCGCCTCGTCGCCACCCGGCCCCAGTCCGTGCAGGGCGAGCGCCAGGACGACGAAGGTGGCGAGGTCGGCGACGGCGTTGAGCACACCGAATCCAACGATGAACCGCAGCAGGTCACGCGGGCGCAGCACGGTCGGACGGCGCAGCACCGCGGCGGGCGGCCGGTCCTGGGCGAAGGCGAGCTGAGCGGCGTCGAAGCACAGGTTCTGGGTGAGGACCTGGGCCGGGAGCATCGGCAGGAACGGCAGCAGCAGGCCCGCGGAGAGCATCGCGATCACGTTGCCGAAGTTGGAGGAGAGCGTGACACGCAGATAGGTGGCGATGTTGCCGCTTGCGTGCCGGCCCGCACGGACGGCGTGGGCGACGCCGGTGAGGTCCTTGCGGGCGAGCACCACATCGGCGCTCTCACGGGCCACGTCGGCGGCGTCGCGCGGGGCGATGCCGACGTCGGCGGCGCGCAGGGCGGGCAGGTCGTTGACGCCGTCACCGAGGAAGCCGACGGTGTGCCCGGCGGAGCGCAGGGCCTGGATGATCCGGGCCTTGTGCTCGGGTGTACAGCGCGCGAAGACGGTCGTACGGGCGGCCAGGCCGGACAGTTCGCCGTCGGTGAGGGTGTCGGTGCCGCCGACGTCGAGCACGTCGGTCCCGGTGAGGGGGATGCCGAGGTCGCGGCAGGCGCGGGCGGCCGTGCCCGGGTGGTCGCCGGTGAGGACCTTGACGGCGACACCACGGTCGGTGAGCACCTGCAGGGCGTCGGCGGCGGTGGGCGCGAGCGCGTCCCGCAGCGTGATCAGGCCCCGGAAGGTCAGCCCGCGTTCGTCGGCCGGGGTGTAGCCGCGGGTACGGGCGGGGCGCTCCGCGGTGGCGACGGCCAGGACGCGCAGCCCGTCGTCGGCGTGCCGGCCGGCGTGTGCGTGCAGGCGCTCGCGCTGCTCGTCGGTGAGCGCACAGCGCTCCAGGACGGCCCGGACGTCACCCTTCACGACCAGGGTGTGGACGCCGAGGCGGCCGGGGGCGCGGACGACGGCGGTGGCGAGGCGGCGGACCGGGTCGAAGGGGACGGCCGCCACACCGTCGTACGCCAGGAGCGCGTCCTCGTCGGCCGTGTCCAGGACGGCCTCGTCGAGGGCGTCGGGTTCGGGCAGGTCGGCGAGTTGGAGGGTCCACCACGCGTTGACGGCGGCCCAGTGCAGTACGGCGGGCTCCGCCTGCCCGTCGGGTCCCAGCGAGCGGTGCACGACCGGCCGGTCCCGGGTCAGCGTGCCGGTCTTGTCGAGGCAGAGCACGTCGACGGCGCCGACGTCGTGCAGCGCGGGCAGCCGTTTGACGATCACGCCGTGCGTGCGGGCGAGCAGCGTGGCCCCGCGGGCCAGACAGGTGGTGACGAGGACCGGCAGCATCTCCGGGGTGAGCCCGACGGCGACGGCGACGGCGAACGGCAGCGTCTCCAGACCACGGTCGCGCAGCGCCGCGTTGGCCATCAGCACCAGCGGCGGGGTCAGCAGCATGAAGCGGATCAGGATCCAGGACACGCCGTGGACGGAGCGGTCGAAGGCGCTCGGCTCCCGGTCCGTGGCGGTGGGACCGTGTGCGGTGGCGAACCGGGTTCGCGCGCCGGTGGCGGTGACGACCGCGGTGGCGCTGCCGGAGGCGACACTGCTGCCCTGGAAACACCACTGCGGCTGCTGGAACGCCCCCGGCACGACGGGAACGGGGACAGCACCGTCGGTGCCACGCGGTGTGTCGTCCGCGGACTTGGGGACGGGAGCGGACTCCCCGGTCAGCGCGGACTGGTGCACGGTCAGACCGCCGGCCCGCAGCAGGCGCACGTCCGCCGGGACCAGGTCACCCGGGGCGAGTCGGATCACGTCTCCCGGAACCAGCTCGTCCACCGGGAGTTCGCGGCTCGTGGGCGGCGCATCCTCCTCGGCGCGGCGCAGCACCGTGGCGGTGGTGGCGACGAGTTCGCGCAAGGCGGCCGTGGACCGGTCGGCGCGGTGCTCGCCGGTCGCCCGCAGCACGCAGCTCACCGCGACGAGCAGGAGGATCACGGAAGCGGTCCCCCAGGCGCAGACCACGGCCGAGACCAGTCCGAGGCAGAGCAGGACGGCGGTGAACGGGTCGCGCGCACTGCGGACGAACAGCCGTGGCCAGGAGGCCTCCTGGCGGGCCGGAAGCACGTTCCCGCCGTGCCGGGCGAGCCGTTGCTCGGCCTGTGCCTCGGTCAGCCCGCGCGGGCCGGTGTCCAGCTCGCGCAGCACCTCGAGCAGGGTTGGTCCGCCCGTCTCGACGGGGGACGGATCGGCCGCCGGGGCCGCGCCGATCGCCGTCGCGGCACCGGCAGCGGGCCCTTGGGCGTCCTGTCCCGCGGGCGCGGCGCTCTCAGCCACCGATCCCGCGCAGGCGGTGGACGGGGGCGGAGGCGTGCTGCGAGCGCGCGGTCAGCTGGCTCACCATCACCCGGACCAGGGTGACCACGTCGGGGTCGTCGATGTAGTAGACCTGCCGTCGGCCCTCGCGGCGCGAGCGGACGAGTCCGGCGAGCTTGAGCTTCGCCAGATGCTGGCTGACCGCGGGCAGCGCGCCGCCCACCCGGTCGGCGAGATGCGTGACATCGCTCTCGCCCTGGGACAGGGCCCACATCAGGTGCAGCCGGGCGGAGGATGCGAGCAGCCCGAACGCCGCGGCGGCCTCTG
This sequence comes from Streptomyces broussonetiae, assembly GCF_009796285.1. Taxonomy (NCBI): domain Bacteria; kingdom Bacillati; phylum Actinomycetota; class Actinomycetes; order Kitasatosporales; family Streptomycetaceae; genus Streptomyces; species Streptomyces broussonetiae. Next base: position 1,038,202 of record NZ_CP047020.1, read on the forward strand.
CCAGCACCTCGGCGGGCGGGTCCTCGAAGCCACCGGCGATCTCCGTCACAGCCCTCTCCCGTCCCCGCCCTCGTCACAGCCGCCACATATGTGCCCACCCAGTGTAGGCGTCCGGTCCGGGCCGCCGTGCGCCACCGGGGACGGGCCGGGGGCGCACGGGTACACGGGGACCCGGGGCGGGCCGGGTCAGTCCTCGTAGAAGTTGTTCACCTCGACGTCCGGTTCGTCGTCGTCGAACGCCTCGTTGAGCAGCGCGCCGCCGATGAGACCGGCCGCTCCGGCACCGATGAGCGCGCCGGTGCCGAAGCGCCGGCCACCGCCCTGCTGGTGATGGTCGTGGTGGTCGGCGTACGGCTCCGCGTAGCCCTGCTGAGGATATCCAGGCTGCGGGTAGCCCTGCTGCGGGTAGCCCTGCTGCGGGTAGCCCTGCTGCGCGGGCTGCGGGTAGCCCTGCTGGGGCGGCGTGTAGAACGGCGGAACCGTGGTCTGCACGCGCTGTGCGCAGCCGCCGCAGGTCTGGACGGGCCGGGGCACACCCCACTGCGGGGACCAGGTCACGGTCGTGATGCCCGGGCCGTGGTTGGGGTCGAAGAAGCAGGTCACGGTGGAACTCCCGGTGGGTTGCGGGGATACGGGGAACGCCGGGGCCGGCGAAGCGGCGACCAGTGGCTTGGGTGGGACGGACGGCGCGGGTGGCGCCACGCTCGTCCGCGGCGCGTCGGCCGGGCCGGCCTGGCTGGGTGCCGGGCCGGGTTCCGGGCTCGGCGCCGGGCCCGGTGACGTCTCCTGGAGCACGGTCACGCCGTAGTCGGTGGCGATGCCGGCGAGGCCCGTGGCGTAGCCCTGGCCGATCGCGCGGAACTTCCATTCCGCGCCGTGCCGGTACAGCTCGCCGAGGACCAGCGCGGTCTCGGTCGACAGACCGCCGGACGCGAGGTCGTAGCGGGCGAGTTCGATACCGCCGTCCTGGTCGAGGACACGGATGTGCGCGCGGTGCACCTGGGCGAAGGTCTGGCCCCGGCTCGCGCCGTCGTACAGGGACACGAGGAAGACGATCTTCTCGACCTGGGCCGGGACCCGGGTCAGGTCGACCTGGATCCGCTGGTCGTCACCCCCGGCGGGGGCGCCCCCGCCACCGTGGCGGACCGAACCGTCGGGGCTGGTGAGGTTGTTGAAGAAGACGAAGTGCTCATCGGACAGCACCTGCCCGGACCGGTCGCAGAGCAACGCGGCCGCGTCCGGCTCGTATCCGGTGTTCGCCTGCCAGCCCAGCCCGACCGTCACCGCAGTCAGGCCGGGGGCCTGCTTGCTCAGCGACACATTGCCGCCCTTGGTCAGGGACACACTCATCCACGTCCTCCGCAGCCGCTCACGTTTCCGGCATCCATCTCGATCAACGCCACCGGGGCCCTCCCGGTTCCCCAGTTGCGCAATGTCTTAATCATGTAGCAGAACCTCGACGGGTCATCACCAGGGGTCGGTACCGCTTGTACTGGACATCCCAACCACCCCTAGGCTTGCGCAAACACGCAATCCGACTGGAGGACAACACCGTGGGCATCATCGGCTGGATCATCCTCGGCCTGGCCGCCGGAGCCATAGCGAAGGTGCTGCTGCCGGGCCGTGACCCGGGCGGCCTCATCGGCACCACCGTCATCGGCATCGCGGGCGCCTTCATCGGCGGCTGGCTTTCGGCCCGCTTCCTCGACCGCCCGGTGGAGAAGCACTTCTTCGACCTCTACACCTGGGGTGCGGCGATCGGCGGCTCCCTGGTGCTGCTCATCGGTTACCGCATCCTCTTCGGCAACTCCCGCGACTGACCCCGCTCTTGGGGCCGGCCGCCCGGACAGGGGAACACCCACGGCTCTTCCCTCCACACCCGCGATCGGTTCGGCTCCGTCGTCCCCGACCCGCCTTCCGGACTCGCCTGAAATCTACAGCACTGTAGAAGAAAATGGGCCGTGCGGCACGGCCGTCACATGCGGATCTGTACGATGTGACGTTCCTCCGGCACGAGTGGGCGGGGCAGAAGGGAGACAGCCGGTGACGGACCCCGATCCGCGCCGTCGGCGCAGGGCGCAGGGCGCACTGGAGACACAGGTGCTCGCGGCGCTGCACGAGGCCGGGGGCCCGGTGACCGCCGGCTGGGTGCAGGAACATCTGGCCGCCGGTCTCGCCTACACGACCGTGATGACGGTCCTCGCCCGACTGCTGGCGAAGAACGCCGTGACCCGTCGGCGCGAGGGCAGGTCGTTCGTGTGGCTGCCCGCCGCCGACGAGGCGGGGCTCGCCGCCCTCAAGATGCGCAAGGTGCTCGACGGCGAACAGGACCGCCGTGCGGTGCTGGCCCGGTTCATCACCGCCCTGCCGGAGGGCGACGAGCAGCTGCTGCGCGAACTGCTGGACCAGGCCGCGGACGAGAGCTGAGGACGAGACCGAGCGCACATGGGAATCTTCGTCCTCCTTCCTCTGGTCCTGCCGCTCACGGCGTGGCCGGTCGCCCGCCTGGCCGAGCAACGCCTGCACCCGCGCACCGCGACCGTCCTGCTGACCTGGGTGGCCACGGTCATGGCGCTGTGCAGCACGGTGTGTCTGGGGCTGCTGGTGGTGGTCGGCACGGCCCAACTGCCCGGCAATCCCCTGCCGGACGGCTGGTCGGACCCCGAGGTGCGCGAGAGCGTGCCCCGGCACGAGGTCGCGGGGAAGGCCGCGATCCCCGCGCTGCTCGCGGTCGTCGCCGCCTGCGGCCGGGCGCTGCTGCGTCACCGCCGGGTACGACGCCGGGCCCACGCGGCGCTGAGGGGACTGCCGTCCACCCAGGTCGCCGTGCTGCCCGACGACCGGCCGTACGCCTATGCGCTGCCCGGCGGACCGCGCGACCGGATCGTGGCGTCCACGGCCATGCTCGGCTGCCTCGCCTCCCGGGAACGGCGCGCGCTGTTCGCCCATGAGCGGGCCCACCTCGCCGCCCGCCACCACCGGCACCTGCTGCTGATCCAACTCGCCGCGCGCGCCAACCCGTTCCTGTGGCCGCTGCGGACGGCGGTCGCCTACACCGCGGAGCGCTGGGCGGACGAGGAGGCCGCCCGGGCCGTCGGCAGCCGCAAGGCCGTCGCGCGCGCGATCGGCACCGCGGCGCTCGTCTCCCGCGCCACCCCGGCACCGACACTCGCCGCCCTGGCCGCCCCGGGCCCGCTGCCCCGCCGGGTCGCCGCCCTGCTGGCTCCGGCACCGAGCGCCCGCACCTGGCCGTCCGTCTTCACTGCCGTGGGCCTGGCCCTGTGGACCGCGGCCACCGGAGCCGCGCTCTCCGCGATGTTCTCGGCCACCTCTGCGCTGACGCTCCTGCTCCTGCTGCGCGCGGCGACGCCCCTCTGAGCAGGCGTCGCCGACTCGGCGCGTGCCGTCGCCTGCCCCTGCAGGCGGACCGGGTGACGGCGACGGGAGGCGCCGCGCGCCGCGTCCAGCTGCACGATCAGGCCGGTCCTGCCGGCGCCGCAGTGGGCCACGAGGGCCTACGGCGGCACCGCTCCCGGCGCCCGCGCCCCGGCAGCTGCCCCGGCACGGTGTGGACCCGCCACGGCGTGGACCCGCCACGGCGTGGGCCCGGCACGGCCGCCCGCGGCGGCGTGGGCCCGGCACGGCGTGAACCCGCCACGGCCGCCCGCGGCGGCGTGGACCCGGCACGGCGTGGACCCGGCACGGCCGCCCGCGGCGGCGCACGCCCGGAGCGTCGCGGCTGCCGCTACGGCCCGGTGCTCGGCCCGGTCACTTCCCGGTGGTCCGGCGGCGTACCGCCCACAGTGCCAGACCGCCGATCGCTGTCGCTCCCACCGCGGCTCCGGCCAGCAGCGGCATGCCGTCGCTGCCGGTGGCGGCGAGGATGCCGTCGCTGCCGGCGGTCCCGGAGGTGTCCGACGCCGAACCCGCCGTGCCGGACGCCGAACCCGCCGTACCCGTGCCGCCCGACGTGCCGGTGCCGCCGGTCGTACCCGTGGTACCCGTCGCGCCGGAGCCGCCGGTGGTCCGGCCGTGCGGGTCGTTGCCCCGGCCGCCGGTGCCGGAACCGCCGGCACCGGAACCGCCGCCGGTCGTGGTCCCACCGGAGGTGCCGGTGCCGGGCTCGCCGCCGCCGGTCACGTCCACGTTCAGGTACGCCGTGTCGTTCGCCGGGTTCTTGTCGAAGGCCGGGCGGACGCCGTGGACCGAACTGACCGTCACCTCGCCCCTGGTGTCCTTGGCGTTCTTCGCGATCCGGAGGACGAAGCCGTAGTCGAGGAACTGGTCGGCGTCGATGGTGTGGTCGGCGGGCGCGCACACATACGTGGAGTGGCCCGGCGCCGACGGTCCGGTCGGGCCGTCGGTCCCGAACGGCGCGCAGTCCGCGGGTACTTCGACGGCGACGGTGCCCGACGGGATCCGTACCTTCAGGGCCGGCTGGTCGTCGCCCTCCTGCTGCCGGATCCAGCCGGGGCCGTCGTTGCGCAGCGTCGCGGTGACGGTCACCCGGCTGCCGGGCCCGCCCTCCGCCAGGTCGCCCTGCGCCAGGAGGTCGGCCGTGCTGTCCGCGGTCAGGGCCAGCCGCCGGTAGCTGTCGTCGAAGCCGCCTGTCGGGGTCTCGCCGGTGGGGCTCGTGCCGTACTCGACGGCCTCCATGAGCGCCTTGGGCAGCGCCTTGAACCGGACCGGGGCGGTCACCGAGGCGCCGGGGTCGATCACGGTGTCCACCTTGCACAGCGCCTGCCGGACCTGGTCGGCGATGGTCGAGTACACGCAGCCGTCGGCGTGCTGCGGGAAGTCGAGCCCGCGGGTCAGCCGGATCCGGAAGGTGAATCCGTGCGCGGGCGCGGTGCCCTTGTTGGTGACCGTGACGGACCGGTCGTACACCTCGCCCGGCTTGGGGGCGGCGCTCGGCAGGGCCGAGACCACCAGATCGGGGCTTGCCTCGTCCGCGTGCGCCACGGGTACGGCGAACACGGGTACGCCGATGCCGATCGCGGCGGCGGCCACGCATGCCGCCGTGGGACGGAGGGCTGAGCGCACGGTGAATCTCCTCCACGCAGAGAACAGGTCATGACCGGCCTGTCGGTCGGCCGATCATGTACTGGACACGCGGAGGCACCCGAGGGTTGTAGTGGTTCAGTGATCTTTGTGATCAAGATCTGATCGGCCGTGGCGACGTACGACGAGGCTGCTCACCTCGTACGTCATCTCCGTCGTCCCCGGAGCGGGGGCCGGGTGGTAACGGCCCGCGGACACCGACAGGTTGACGATCAGGCAGGCATGCCAGCCCTGTCCCACGCCCCGGCCGTCGGCGAAGGCCCGGACGCCGTTCACCGACCAGTCGACGGAGCGGGCCCCGAACTCGGTGCGCAGGTCGACCCAGGCCCCGGGGCCGATGGCGGTGTCCCGGAAGTAGTGGCCGGTGCCGCGGACGTGGTTGCCGAACTCCAGGAGGTCCGGATGTTCGGGGTGGTACTCGAACACGTCGATCTCCTGGTCGCCGTCGCGCCAGGTCCAGATCGCCGGCCACGCCCCGACCTCACGGGGCAGCCGTACCCGAGCCTCGAGCACGTCTCCCGACCGGACGGTGAAGGCCTCCTCACTGCCCTCGGTCGTCAGCAGTCCCGTGTCCCAGTAGCCGTCGCGCCGCCGGGTGGCCCTGAAGACGCCGGAGCGGGAGTAGGAGGCGTCGGACACCAGGTGATCGAGTTTGTCGTCACCCGGGTTGACCGGGCCGCCGCCCGGATACGCCCAGGAGCGGCCCGCCACCCACTGCCGGGCGGAGGTGAAGTCCGCCGCGAACACGACCGGGGGCGGGGAAGGGGAGCGGTGGGCCGGGAGCGGGTCACCCGGAGCCGGTTTTTCCATGCCCGATGTCTCACCGGCCCGGGTCCGGTCATGCGCCCGGGCCCCGGCCGGACACGAGGACAACCCTTTCGGGTGACAGCGCCCCGAATCCTTGCCCATGGGGCGGTGCTCGCACCTGCCCACGGGGCGGGACTGCCTCCTCGGTGCTCTGCCTCCTGGTGGACGGACGGTTTCCGTGGTGTGCTGGTAGTGGCGGGAAGGACCGAGACAGACGCGGAGAAGCGGCCCGCAGCCGTGCACCGCGCAATCCGGATCCGCGAGAAGCGGGTGGCCCTTCCCGCCCTGTCGTTGCCCGGCGCCGCTGGTTCCTCGCATGCCCCGGTGCTGGCCCGCGCCGGTCTCACGGTCTCACGCCGGCGTGTTCTCCCCGGCTGTCCCCCGGTGATCCGCCCTGTGGTCCGGTGCCGCGCCTGGTCAGCCTCGTCCGCCGCTGAGGTTGCCCCAGCGGGGGCCTATCTGCTTCCACTCCTCGTCCCACTCGGCCATGCGCCGCCGGATGAGCCGGGCGCGGACACCCCACCCGGCGAGCCAGACCGCCGCGCCGGCCGACGGGGCGACGAGGGCGCCGGTGAGAGCCGCCTGCAGGTCGGCCGCGGCCCCGGCGATGGGCGGTGACACGATGCGGCCCGCGCTGTTCGTCCAGGCCGCGACCCGGGAGCCCGCGGGCTCGCCCGGGACCACCTTCGCGCGGTCGGTGTGCACCTTTCCGCGCGGGTCCGTCCAGCGCACGGTGGCCCAGACCCGTCCGTCGTCGTAGCCGGTCCCCGAGGCGGAGGTGCGCGCCGCGTCTTCGGTGAGCACGGCCGGGACCTCGTGCACCTGGGCCCGGCGGGCGGAGTACGACGATTCGGCGCTGTGTGCCGCCACGAGGCCGGCGCCGGCTCCGCAGAGGACCGCGGCTACCCAGGTCGCGAGGATGATCCAGGCCTCGACGACATCACTGTGCCGGCGCAGCGGGTTGCGCCGCCACCGCCACAGCCGCACCGGGGTGACCGTCGAGGGAGGTGTCCGGGCCATCGTCACCGCCTCCTCTCCACCGTGCCGGACGGGCTGGAGTGCCACCACTCCATCGTGCACCTCAATCCGGATCGAGGCGGGGTGGGGGCGGAAGAGGCTCAGAACGCGCATTTCACGCGCGAGGTCGACCGGCCCCCTGGACGAGACCGAACGGCACTGGAAAGGGTGGCACGGGATGCGCGACAGTGGAATCAGGAGCGGCACCGATCCCCCGCGGTGCCGCTCCGCCCACGTCCTGCCGACGCACGCGGGAGCCGGCGTGCAGGGCGTCCCGCGAGAGTCGGGGGCGGTACGGCGGACCCGGGCGCCCTGCACAGCGGGCCGTCGGACTAGGACGGGGTGAGCGGCAGGTCGTCGGTGTAGGCGTTCACCGGCTGGGCGATGGGGCGGGTGTCCCTGGCGTCGAGCGCCGCCTGGGCGGTCTTCGTGCCCAGGGCGCCCCGGGGTTGCCAGGTGCCGGTCACCGCGAGCCAGGTGTTGGCGGGTGGTGCCTCGGTGCCGTACACGCGGACCTTGACGGTCTGTGAGTCGGCGGCGCAGCAGGTGAAGATGATGCGGGTCAGGTACCAGCCGGTGCCGTCCTCGGCCGGAGTGACGAAGCCCGTGAGCTGGACGATGCGGTCCTTGATGGCCCGGCTGCGGTCCTGCTGGACGCGCCGGGTGAAGTCCGTGAGGGTCAGCGGGAGCGGTGAGGTCGCGGGCAGCGGAGCAAATCCTTTCTGCACGGCGACCGGCCTGGCGTTCGAGCGTGCCGCGGTGTATGCGCCGAGGGCGGGCGGGGCGTAGAAGAGCAGGCTGAGCGCCGGAAGGAACAGCAGCCAGGCAATGCGCGGGGCACCGGAGTGGTCGTGGCCACCATGATCATGGCCGTGTTCGTTGTCGTGGCCGTGTGCCTTGTCGTGGCCGTGTTCGTTGTCGTGGCCGTGTTCGTTGTCGTGGCCGTGTTCGTTGTCGCGGCCGTGCGCCTTGTCGTGTTCGTCGCCGTGGTCGCCGCCCTGCTCCTCCTGCCGCCCGTCCCCGATGACCGCCGACGCCAGGCCGAGCAGCAGCAGGACCACGCCGGAGGCGATGAGCACGGGGTGCAGTCCGGCCTTGACGTAGCGCAGGTAGGTGTCGGTGAACAGGGCCGCGTGCAGCAGGCCGACGCCGGTCAGGGCCAGGAGCAGCGTCTGTACGGGGCGTCTCACAGCAGCGCGCCTCCGACCAGGGCGCTCGCGGCGACGGCGACGGCGGTGGTGGCCGTGGAGAACCGCCAGGCGAAGGCACGCCCGAAGGTACCCGCCTGGAGGGCGATCAGCTTGAGGTCGACCATCGGGCCGACCACCATGAAGGCGAGCCGGGCGGTCGGTGAGAACCCGGCGAGCGAGGCGGCGACGAACGCGTCGGCCTCCGAGCAGACCGCCAGCAGCACGGCGAGTCCGGCGAGGAAGAGCACCGACAGCCACGGCGAGCCGGAGAAGGTGTCGAGGACGGAGCGCGGCACCGCGACGTTGAAGGTGGCGGCGGCCATGGCGCCGAGGACGAGGAAGCCGCCGGCGTGCAGGAAGTCGTGCTGGAAACCTAGCCGGAACTCGTTCCGGCGACTGCGGCCGTGCCGGTGGCCGGTGTGCCGGTGCCGCAGGACGGGCCGCAGCCACTCCTCCTTGCCCAGCCAGAGCCACAGCCAGCCCATCACGGCCGCGGTGCCCAGGGAGGCGAGCAGCCGGGCGGCGACCATCGCGGGGCTGCCGGGGAAGGCGACGGCGGTGGCGGTCAGCACGACGGGGTTGATGGCCGGCGCGGAGAGCAGGAAGGCGAAGGCGGCGGCCGGGGTGACACCTCGCCGGATCAGGCTGTTGGCGACGGGCACGGAGGCACACTCGCAGCCCGGCAGCACCGCGCCCGCGACACCGGCGACCGGCACGGCGAGCGCCGCCCGCCTGGGCAGGACCTTGGTGAACAGCTCGGCCGGCACGAAGGCGTTGATGGCACCGGACAGGGCGGTGCCGAGGAGCAGGAAGGGGAGCGCCTGGACGGTGATGGCGAGGCAGACGGTGCGCCAGGCCTGAACGGCCGGCTGGTTCAGCCACGAGGAGCCGGCGAGCAGGAGCACGGCCGTGCCGCCGGCCGCGATCGCGAGGGCAGCGCCGTGCGGCCACGGCCGGATGCGGCGCACGGTCGGGTCGACGGTCACCACCGTCACGCCCTCGGCCACGCCAACCAATTCATCCGTTCTTTCCATAATCGCTCCGGATGTCGGTGTCTGGCCGACGATAGGCGAGAGGCGCGACCCGGCCGCGCGTACACGCCGCCGCCCACCGAACCCGTACGGCGCTTTCCGCCCCCTGGGGGTCCGGGTGACACTGCTCTCAATTCATCGACAACAGGGGCAAAGGTGAGCGCGACCACATCGCTGGGCGCCCGTTTTGTCTATGTTCGGGGCCATGTCGCTTCGCCCCTCCCCCGCAGCACGCGCGCGCACCGGACTGCTCCTCGCGTCCGTCGGGGCTCTCCTGGCCGCCGGCACGGCACATCCGGCGCCGGCCTCCGCGACCGTCCCCACCGGCGGCACATCGACGCATGCCACGGCAGCCGTGCTCGACCTGGACGGCACCGGCCGCACGGCCGAGGTGCACGGCGACGACAGCGCCTACGACACCGCCAGCATCGTCAAGGTCGACATCCTCGCCGCGGTGCTCCTGCAGGCGCAGGACGCGGGACGGCAGCTCACCGCCGACGAACGCGGTCACGCCGAGCCGATGATCAAGCGCAGTGACAACGCCTCGGCCGACGCGCTGTGGCAGCAGATCGGCCAGGCCTCCGGACTGGCGGCGGCGAACAAGCGGCTGGGCCTGACCTCGACGACCGGCGGCCCCGGCAGCAAGTGGGGGCTGACCCGGACGACCGCGAGCGACCAGATACGGCTGCTGCGCGCTGTGTTCGACGGCGGTACGGCGGCCGGGACCGGCGCCATCGCCCTGAACGCGGACTCCAGGGCCTACATCGGCACCCTCATGAGCCAGGTCGTACCCGAGCAGACCTGGGGCGTGCCGGTGGCCGGCGCCTCCGGTTCCCCCCGGGCGCTGAAGAACGGCTGGCTCCGGCGCACCACCTCCGGCCTGTGGGACGTCAACAGCGTCGGCCAGGTCACCGTGAAGGGACACCGGTATCTCGTCGCGGTCCTGTCGAACGGCAGTTCCTCGATGAGCGACGGCGTCGCCCTGGTGGAGCGGACGGCACGCCAGGCGGTCGCGTAGGCCGGTCGGCGGCACACCGGGGGCCGGGGTGATCCCGGCGATGCGCACGGTCGTACGGCGACGGTGCCACACCCGGGAGCAGCCGGACGTCCTGCACGCGCCGACCCGCGTGGCCATCGCCCTGGGCCTGTGGCGCGAAGGCCTGCGAGCCGGCGGCCCGGCGAACGGTGGCGGGCGGGCGGCGGCTCTTCCCTGCGCGCCTCGGCAGCCGCTTTCGCACCCTCCGACCGGCCCACCCGCCGACCGGGCCCACGCGCCGACCGGGTGGCGGCGCGTGAGCCCGTTGCCCGTCGTGGGGGTCAGCCGACGGTCAGGGAGAACGGTCCCGCCAGGACCGAGTAGCCGTCGTTGGCGAGGTAGTACACGTCGTACGTCCCGGCGCCGCTCAGCTTCCCGGTCGAGAAGGTGAGGGCGCCGCTGGCGTTCGGGGCGTAGGACCAGGTGAGCGAGGACTGCCTGCCGGGGGTGACGCCGGCCGGGTAGATCCCGATCCAGTTCTTGGCGTTCGCCTGGGACACCGACGGCACCGAGTAGCGGAAGGTGACGTTGCCGCCGTTCGCCACCGCGTTCAGGTCACCGGTGAGCGTCGGCATGGTCGCGGTGGACGGCGCGAACGCGGCGTTGAGCGGGGTCGCGTAGGTGTCGTTGGCCGTGAGACCGGGCAGGCCGAGGGCCGCTTCGATGGTGCGGCCGATGCCGTAGTGGTCGTAGTGCAGCGGGCTGCTGGTGCCGGCCGGGACGGTGCCCTGGGAGCCGACGACCGTGGTGGCGATGTGGTTGTACGCCTCGTTGTCGCTCTCGTCCCAGGTCAGGACGAGCAGCGAGCGCTGCTGGGTCCAGGCCGGGGAGGCGAGCACCGGGGCCAGCGTCTGCTGCAGCCAGCCGTCCTGGGTCTTGAGACTGGTGGCGCTGCCGTTGCCGGAGGCCTCGCCGTCGTAGTAGTCGTCGGCGGCGATCCAGGAGAAGTTCGGGGTGGTGGCCGCGGACTTGAGGTCGGTGGTCAGCTGCGTGGTGTCGAACAGGTGGGCCGCACAGCGGGAGGCGTTGCCGCTGATGTCGGTGTAGTTGATGAAGGGCGCGTCGTCGGGCTCGTAGTAACTGTCGTTGTTGTTCTTGGTGTTGCAGGGAGTGCCCATGCCCTGCTCATAGGCCTTCCAGCTCTTGCCGGCCGCCTCCAGGCTGTCGCCGAGGTTGCGCTCGGGCGAGTTGATGTTCGGGAAGTACGTGGCGCCCTTGGTGTAGGTGTCACCGCCCGCGACGGCGAGGTAGTTCTCGTCGCTCGGGTGGTAGACGCCGTGGAAGTCGGTGAGCGTGGCGCCCTGGTTCATCAGGCTGTGCATGTACGGCGTGTCCGCCGGGTCGTTCATGACCTGGGAGTAGTCGGTGTTCTCCATCATGACCACGAACACGTGGTCGTAGCCCGGGACCTTGGAGACCGGCGGGGCGAGCGGGGCGGGCGCATCGACCGGGGTGTCCAGGGTGAGCGAGAGGTTGTCGAGGTAGCCGGTCTCGTTGCTGGACGACAGGAACTGCACCTCGACCTGGATGGACCGGGTCCCGGCCGGGACCGCGCCGGTGGCGCTGCGCGAGAGGAACTTGGTGGCCAGACCACGGTCGCTCGCGGACACGGTCGGCAGCTTGGCGGTGGCACCGAGGGGGCGCCCGCCGCCGTCGTGGAAGTGCAGGCTGACAGCGGCGTAGCCGCCGTAGGTGGTCCAGCCGCCGAGCCAGCCCGCGAGGTTGTAGTGCACACCGCCCGCGTCGATGGCGGAGGCGGCCGAGGAGACGTCGACGGTCTGGGACATCGCCCCGTCACCGAAGTTGCCCGGACCGAAGAAGGCATTGCCGGGAGCCTGACCGTCGCCCGGCAGGCCGAAGGAGGCGACGCTGTGGCACATGACGTTCGGGCCGCCGGCCTCGGTGGTCCAGCCGGGCACGGTGGTGGCGGCCGACCAGTCGCCGGTGCAGTAACCGCCGCTCTCCGCATCTCCGTTGACGATGAGGTTGCCGCTGCTCCCGGCCGCCTGGGCGGACGCGGGAGCGGAGACGATGAGTGCGCCGAGGAGGGCGAGCAGCCCGCAGAGGGATCTCCAGCGCAGTCGCATACGTAGTACCTCGTCCCGTTGCTGAGGATGCCGTGAGGAGTTGTCACCTCACGGCCTGACTGTGCGCAATGAACGGGACATGAGTAGTGGCCGCCGCTGTCGAGCGGAAGAACCGTGACCAAACTTGACCAGACAAGTCTGGGTCGAGAGGGCCTGTCTCCCCGTGCGCAGACACTTGAGCGGCGCGACGGCCGCGCAGCGGTCCTGGCGGGTGTAGGCCGCGCCGACCGTTGTGCAGTACGTCCGCAGGCCGGCGAGGATCCCCCCGGCCGCCCGGGGGCCGGAGTGGTGTTCGGCGAGGTCGCGGTGGGCCGCCAGGGCCGAGCGGTAGTCGGACTCGGCGGCGGTGACCGCCCGCCGGCCGCCCGCGGCCACCAGGCGGTCGGCCCGGTCCAGGCGGTCGAGCAGCGCCTGCTGCACGGCTTCGTCGTGGCGTCCCGGTACCAGCGGGTGCCGCCCGCCCGGACGGCGAGCAGCGCCAGGTCCCAGCAGCACGGGCCAGGGGCGCTCCGCCCGGCCGGGTGCGCCGTGCGACGAACCCGCCGTGCAGGGCGGCGAGCAGCAGGATCACTGCGGAGCCGACGAGCGCGGCCCGGGGCACGCCGTCGGCGTGCGCGGGCAGCGCCACCAGCAGCAGCGCACCGGTCGCGACCAGCACACCGCCGCGAGCACCCAGCGGCGCAGCAGCGCCCGCCCGAGGCCGGGGCCGAGGCCGAGGTCGCCGAGATTGAGCAGGGCGACCGCGGCGACCCGCCAGGCGTCCGGCGGCGCGGGCGGCGGACTCGAGGGCAGCGGCGGCAGCGGCGACGACCCGAACCCCTGACTCGGATCATCAGGGCGGCCCGGGCCGCGCTGATCGTACGGACCGAATTGACCGTATGCCTACACAATCCTTATTTGCTACATGCCTCATTTGTCCGATTATCCTGGGCGGCTCCGCCTGACCCGAAGAAGCCGGTGAGCCTTCACCGGACACGGAAAGGAGAGGGACCCGACATGCACGGCACACACATGGCCGCTCTCATGGCCCGCATCCGCCGGGCCGACTGGGCCGGGGCCGCACAGGCGACGCTGGCGGCCGGGCTCACCTGGCAGACCTGCGTGCTGTCGCTGCACGTGACCACCCCCTATGCGGGGGCCATCGCGGCCCTGCTCGTCGTCGAAACGACGGTGGTCGCCACGGTCGGCGCCGCCGCGCGCTACGCCGCCGGATGTCTGCTCGGCGTCGTGATCGCCGTACCCGGCGCGCTGTACGCCGAGCCCGCCGCGGCGGCGCTGGTCCTCGTCGTCCTCGTCTCCGTACTGCTGGGCCGGCACCGGCTCCTCGGCCATCACGGCCTGCATGTGCCGACGACCGCCGTGATCACGTTCGCCCTGCTCCGCGACCGTCACACCGGCGAGCTGGGCGTCCACCTTGCCGAGATCGTGCTGGGCATCGCCTTCGGACTGGCGTGCAGCGCGCTGCTCTTCCCCGCCGTGCGCGTGCGGTCCGCCGAGCGGGCGCTGGAGGATCTGCGGCTGGTGGTCGCCCGGCACCTCGACGGTCTGGCGGACGCCGTCGTACGGCACCAACGGCCACGCAGCGTCCTCGGACCGGCCTGGGAGGGCGCCCTCGACACGGCGCTGGTCCGGGCTCACTCGGCCGTGGACGAGGCGCACGAGAGCGTGCGCTGGAACCTGCGGCCCGCCGCCCGTCGGCGCCGCCGGCACCTGGACCGCCGAGTGCTGGGCACGCTGACGGACGTGGCCGGGGAGGTGACCGCGACGGGCCGGCTCCTCGACACCGGCTCCGGCACTCCCGCGGACTCCGGCCCCGCCTTCTCCCAGCCGTACGCGCGCCTGCTGCGGACGACCGCCCTGTGTGCCTACTCCTGCCGTGGCGGCCGGCCCCACCCCGCTCTGCCCGCCGCCCGGCACGCCCTGGCGCGGCTCGGCGGCCCCGGCCGCGACGCCCCGTCCGGGGCCGCCACGGACCAGCGCCTCCTGCGGCCCCTGGAGTCGGCCCTGACCTGCCTGTCCCAGCCGGCGTCCACCCCGCCCTCGCGATCCCGCCGGATCCTCGACCCGCTTCGGCCCACATCACGACGATGACCTCCCACCCCACCGATCTTCAGGACACCGCCACGGGACCGGCCGGACAGCTCAGGCCCCGGGAACCCGCATCGCCGTGGCACCGCCGGATCCGGGTACGCGCGCTTCTCGTGTCCGCACCTGTGGTGCTCATGGCGGTGGTGACCGTCGCCGATCTGCTCACGCCGGACTGGCTGCACGTCGCCCCCGTGCTGGCCGCCGTCCCGGTCCTGGCCGCCGTGCTGCTGCCGTACTGGGCCACGGCGGTGCTCGCGTTCGCCGTGCCCGTGACCGCGGGGCTGCTCCAGTGGGAGGGCCGGAGCTACGGGCATCCGGACGCGGTCGTCACCCTCGGCAGCCTGTCCGTTGTCGGCCTCACCTCGCTCATCGCGTGCTCGCTGCGGCAGCGCCGGGAACGGCAGCTCCGCCAGGTGCGCTCCGTCGCCGAGACCACGCAGCGCGCCCTCATGCATCCGCTGCCGCGCCGGATCGACTCCCTCGCCCTGTCCGGTGTGTATCTGCCGGCCGAGTCGGAGGCCAGGATCGGCGGCGACTTCTACGAGGCGCTGCGCACGCCGTACGGCACCCGGATCCTGATCGGCGACGTTCGGGGCAAGGGGCTGCCGGCCGTGGGCGCCACCGCGTCCCTGCTCAGTGCGTTTCGTGAACTCGCCTACGGGGAGCCGTCGTTGACAAGGGCGGCGGAGCAACTGGATGCCCATGCGCAACGGCACATCGACGCGCTGGACGGCGTGCCGGACCCCGGAACGTCCCAAGGCCGGGACGCGGGCGCCCTGTTCACGGAGCGGTTCGCAACGGCGCTGCTGGTGGAGTTCCCGACCGACGCGTCCGTGGCCCGCATCGTGCACTGCGGCCACCCCGAGCCGTACGTCGTCCACGCGGGCGAGGTACGGCCCTGCGAGCCCGGCAGCCCCGGCGCGCCGCTCGGACTCGGCGACCTGCTGGAGGCGGAACTCGCCGCCCAGACCGTGCCGTTCGGACCCGGTGACCGTCTTGTGCTGTACACCGACGGCTTCATCGAGGCCCGCGACCGCCGTGGCCGCTTCCACGATCTGGCCGACCAAGTACGCGCCCACGCGGGCCGTCCGCTGGAGGCGATGGTGGCCGCGCTGCGCCGTGACCTCCTGCGCCACGTCCGCGGCGACCTGGGCGACGACGCCGCGCTGCTGGCCCTGGAACGGCTGCCGTGACCGGCGGCGCGCGCGACGCCGGTCAGCGGGCCGCCGCGAGGACCAGTGCTCCCACGGCCAGGGCCAGGAACAGCCCCGGGAACGCGATGTTGTGCAGCACCCGAGCCCGTACGTGGACGGCCAGCGCCCCGACGTAGAAGAGCACAAGACCGGCGCCGGCCGCGACCCCCAGGGGGCGTACGCCGAGCAGTCCGAGGAGCAGTCCGGCCGCGCCGGCCGCCTTCAGGGCGGCCAGTGCGGGGATCCAGGAGCGCGCCACGCCGACCTCGGCCGAGTTGGCCAGCACGAACGGCGCCTTCGCGAGGTCGGCCGCCGCGATGCCCGCGTTGGCGAGGACGGCAGCGCAGGTGAGGGTCACATAGGCGATGTCCATGGGTCCACCCTCGCCACAAGGTCCATGTGCCGTCCAATACCAGCGTCTATAACCTGTGGGAATGGATGTCGACACGCGTCTGCTGCGTTCGTTCCTGGCTGTCGCCGAGGAGGGCAGTCTCACCCGTGCCGCCGAGCGCGTGTTCGTGTCCCAGCCGGCCCTGACCAAGCAGATCCGGCAGTTGGAGACCCAGCTCGCCGTTCGGCTCTTCGACCGTTCGCGCGCCGGGATGGCACTGACCGACGCGGGGCGGGAACTGGCTCGCCGGGCCCCGGAGTTGCTTGCCCGCTGGGACGACGCCCAGCGGGCCACGAAGGCCGCCGGCCGACGGGCCGCACGCGTGTTGCGCGTGGGGTTCGTGGCGAGCGCGGCCAACGAGGCGACACAGGACATCGCCGCCGAGTTCGCCCGACGGCGGCCCGGCCGGCGCGCCGAACTCCGGCAGGCGTCCTGGTCGAACCCGAGCGCGGGCCTGGCCGACGGCGAGGTCGACGCGGCGCTGCTCCGGCTGCCGTTCCCGGGCCAGGGCGCACTGCGCGTGGAGGTGCTGTTCAGCGAGGCCCGCTGGGTGGCGCTGCCGAGCGGGCATCCGCTCGCGGGGCGCGACGCGATCGCCTTCCGTGAGCTGTGGGACGAGCCGTTCGTCGCCGCGCCGGAGCAGACCGGGGCCTGGCGGGAGCACTGGCTGGCCGCCGACGAGCGCGAGGGCCGCCCGGTCCGCGTCGGCGCCGTCACCGAGCAGCCCGACGACTGGCTGAACGCCATCGCCAGCGGCTACGGCATCGCCCTCGCACCCATGTCCGCCGCGCGGTTCTACGCCCGCCCCGGCGTGGTCTACCGGCCGGTCACGGGGGTGAGTCCGACCCGGGTGGGCGTGGCCTGGGCGCCGGCCGACGACCACAATCCCGTCGTACGGGACTTCGTGCGCTGCTGCCTCGAGCTGGCACGGTCCGGGTGACCGGGCCGGGGTCCGGCGTCAGCGCTTCCTGCCGTTCTCCCCCAGCTTCTCCACCAGGTCCTGCGCCTTGTCGACGGCCGTGTCGATCTTGTCGCTGTGCTTGCCCCCGGTCCGGTCGTCGACGAAGTCGCCGGCCTTCTCCAGGCCGTCGGCGATCGCGTCGCCGTGCGCCTCTGCGACGTCCTCGGCCTTGTCCTTGAGGTTCTTCAGAGCGTCGAACATGTACGGTTCCTCTCTCCTTCGGGTGCCGGGGCCCACCGGGACCATGATTCCACCGGGGCGGGGGCGGGCAAGGCGGCCGTGGGTGGCTTTCGAAGCACCGGGGGCGGCGCGTGCGAAGCACCCGGGACGACGGGGACGCGGGCGGGATCGCTGCTGGGGTGCCGGCGAACCGGCCCGGCGGACGTTACGTGCGCCGCGGTGCGGCCCTCATGACGTCACCGTGATGCTGGAGTTGCCGCTGCTCTGGTATCCCTCGGTCGCGAGGATCATGTAGTAGCTGAAGCTGCCGAGGGTCATCCCGGCGCGGGCCCAGGCGTCGAAGTGGTTGCCGGTGGTGATGGTGCCGCCCGTCCGCTTCGACTGCCGCACGCTCCAGTACTGGTTGAAGGTCCTGGTGCCCTCGACGGACGGTGCGTTGTACCGCGTCGTCTCGTAGATGTCGTACGTACCGCCGTCGCTGGTGACGCTGCCCTTGTACGTGCCCGTGGGCCGGTAGGTGCCCCAGTTGTCGACGATGTAGTACTCGACGAGCGGGTTCGACGTCCAGCCGTACAGGGACAGGTAGCCGTTGCCGGACGGGGTGAAGCTGCCCGAATAGGTCACGTTCCTGCGGGCGCCGGTGCTCCATCCCTTGCCGGCGACGAAGTTACCGGTGTTGCTCCAGCTGGTGCTGTAGCTGCCGCCGGAGCCGAGCGTCATGGACACGGTGCCCTGCGCGTCGGTCCAGAACGAGTAGTAGTAGCCGTTGTCGGTGCCGGTCTGGTTCGTGGTGACGACCGTGGCGGCGCGCGCGGTGCCGGGCAGGGCCAGCCCGGCCGCGGCGCCCAGCAGCAGGGCACCGGCGCTCCGGCGGCTCAGGACAGGGTCGAGCGCGTTCATGTCGTGCCTCCTCCTTGTGTGGCTGGTGGGGTGCGGCTCGGTGGGGAGTCTCGGTCCGCTCCTGTGCACTGTCAACGGTTTCGGTACATGTTTCGAAACATTCGCATTCACTTCTGGACGAGATGATCTCAGTATCTCCAAGTGAAAGCACACATGCTCACGAGCCTCGAACTGTGAATGCGAATTTTTCGAGCCTGAAGATCGGAATTCTCCAACGACGCTTCGAATGTTTCGACTGCGGGTGAGACCCGTCCGGTCACATCCGCGGGCCCGCGTCCGTCAGTACGGCGGAAGGCGGAACCGACCGGGAGGTCATCGGGGTGGATGTGTACGAGGCGGTGGCGAGCCGGCGAGCGGTGCGGGCCTTCAGGGACGATGCGGTCCCGCGCGCGGTGCTGGAACGGGTCCTGACCGCCGCCGCGCGCACGCCCTCCGGCGGCAACCTCCAGCCGTGGCACACCTATGTGCTCACCGGTGCCCCGCTGGCCGAACTGAAGAAGCGCACCGCCGAGCGTGCCGCGGCAGGAGATCCCGGGGACGAGCCCGAGTACCGGATGTATCCGCCGGAGCCCAAGTCCCCGTACCGGCAGCGCCGTTCGGCGGCGGCAGCCCGGCGTTTCGAGGCGCTCGGGATCCGTCGCGAGGACGTGGCGGCCCGCCGGGCGGCCGTCGCCGCGAACTGGCGGTGTTTCGGCGCCCCTTGCCTGCTGCTGTGCTACATCGACCGCGCCATGGGCTCGGCACAGTGGTCGGATCTCGGCATGTATCTGCAGACGGTGATGCTGCTGCTGCGCGCCGAGGGACTGCACAGCTGCGCGCAGATGGCCTGGTCGGTGTACCACCGCTCGGTCGCCGAGGTCGTGTCGCCGGCGGCGGACCTGCTCCTGTTCGCGGGTCTGTCGATCGGCTTCGAGGATCCGTCGGAGCCGTTCACCCGGACCGGCCGTGCTCCGCTCGCGCAGACCGTCACGTTCCTGGACGACGACGCGCCCTCCTCGCCCGCCCGCCGGGCGGGCGGGCTCCCAGGTGTGCGCGGGCGCGTTGTACGAGCCCCTTCCACGCCGGGCGCTTACGGTTCTCTCAATGTGACCGGCCGTCAGCAGTGGTGACGGAGAGGAGCCGTAAGCGGTGGTGGGCGATGCGCGTCGGCGTGCGACGGGGCCGGGCGGACGGCGCCGGACGGGGGGTGTGCCGGGCAGCCGGCCGGCGTACTCCGTGCGGCTGCCGGCCGCCGCGCGCCCCAGCCCGGCGCCGGTGGCCGAGCGGACGGTGCCGTGGCTGCGGATCGCGGCGGCCTACGCCTGGCGGCTCATCCTCGTCGGCATCGTCGTCTACGGGGTCTTCAGCGTCCTCGGCAGTTTCCAGCTCATCGCCGTGGCCCTGTTCCTGGCGCTGATCATGACCGCCGTGCTGGGTCCACCGACGGACCTGCTGGACCGGTTCCTGCCACGGCCGCTGTGCGTCGCCATCGCCCTGGTGGGCAGTGCTCTGCTCCTGCTGACGCTGCTCGCCCTGGTGGGCAATGCGGTGGCGGGCGAGTCGGGCCGGCTGGCGGGTGAGTTCCGGGGTGGTGTGCACCGGATCGAGCAGTGGTTGCAGCGGCCGCCGTTCCGGCTGAGTCCCGGCCGGCTCTCCGACCTGCAGGGCCAGGTGACGCACTACATCTCGGCGCACCGTTCGAGCCTGCTCAGCAACGCCGTGAGCGGACTGAGCCGGGCGATCGAGGTGGTGACCGGGGGTGCGCTCGCCCTGTTCGCGTCGGTGTTCTTCATCCACTCCGGCGAGCGCCTGTGGGGCTGGATGCGCGACGAGCTGCTGCCGAGCGGCGCCCGCCCGGCCTGGGACCGGGCGGGGCGTGTGGCCTGGCGGGCGTTCGCCGGGTACACGCGGGGCATCATCATCGTGGCCGCCACCAACGCCGTGCTCGTCGGGATCGCACTGCTCGCCCTGCGGGTGCCGCTGGCGCTGCCGCTGGCGCTGCTGGAGTTCTTCGCCGCGTTCGTACCGCTGGTGGGCTCGCCGGTGGCGCTCGGTGTCGCCACGATCGTCGCGCTGGCCGGGCGTGGACCGCTGACGGCCGTGGCCGTGCTGGTGCTGATCGTGGTGATCGGCCAGCTGGAAGGCCATGTGCTGCATCCGCTGGTGATGAGCTGGGCGGTCCGGCTGCACCCGCTCGTCGTCGCCGTGTCGGTCATCGCCGGGACCATCATCGCGGGGGTGATCGGGGCCATCGTGGCGGTCCCGCTGGTCTCGGTCGTCTGGGCGGTGCTCCGTGCGCTGCGCACGGTGCCACAGTGAGCCGTCCACCCCAACTCGCCTACGGTACAAGCGACTTACTCTGACATCCGAACAGGGGATCAGTTGTTCCCTGGAACAGGTGATCGTCGCTCAGGAGACCGTTGGGGTGGCAGCGACGGGACCATACTTACGGTGTGCGCACGACGGGCTGCAGACCGTGGTCGACGCACAGGTCCCACTCACAGTTGCATCGCAAGGAGCAGTACGACCATGAACCTTCTCACCGACATCCTCGCCGGGCTCATCCACTTCGTCGGGTGGCTGGTCTGACCGAGCAGGGCGTGTGAAGCAGCGCGGCGCCGTCTCCTCGTCCCAAGGAGGCGGCGCCGCCGTCGTGTCCCCGCCGGGCGCAGCGCCTCGGCCACGGCCGTCCGGCAGTCCCTGCCCGACCGAACGCCTGCGCCCACCCCCACGCAAGAGCGCTGCGGCCAACTCGGCGATCACGTCGGCACGTTCGGCGGACGGGGGCGGCCAACGCCGGGCTGGCCGGTCGGATACCCCATGCCGGCGGCGAGGACGGCGGCAGCCGCGACGGACAGGCCGACGACCACGGCGACCAGCCGGTCGCGCTCCCGGAACAGCGCCGCGACACACACCACCGCACCGGTACCACAGTCGAGCAACCAGCTAGGCCGGGGGGCGGTCGGCGACAGCATCGGCGGGCCGCCGCGCCGGCCGACGCGGACCCTGCCGCCGCGCGCGACGCTGCCCGCCGTGCGCCCGCCCACCGGCATCACCGTGCCCACGCCGGTCCCTTCGGCCCCGGGCCGGGCGGCCGTGCCGGTCGCGGACGGCATCCGGGACGCGGACCTCGTCGTATCGGCCGACGGCGTGGCAGCCTGCAGAACGTACCGGTACCCCGGGCCGCCCCGGCCCGGTCCACGCCGGATCGACGATCCTTCGGGCCGTCGCCGACCGACCCCTGCGTCCAGACACCGGCTTCGAGCCGGACCGGGGCGGGATCGCCGAGTTCGGGGGCGCGCCGCCCTGGCCCACCTCGACACCGAGCCGCCGGCCGTCGCCGACCGCGACCGGGTCGGAGACGCTGCCGCTCGCGCGCTGCTGGGCGGCACGACCGCCGATGTTTCCGAACGTTTCTCCCAGGCCTCCCCTGCCGAACTGCCGCCCGCCGACATGCCCGTGCTGGTGGAGCTCATACGGCGCCGGGTTCCCGTACCCCGAACAGCGCAGGGCCGACGGTGAGGGTGCCGTCGGTGAGCGGGCGGCAGCGCACTCCCCCGCCGCCGCGCAGCGCGCGCTGTGCGCCGGGACCGAGCGTGGTGTCCATCCAGGCGCAGGGTCGAGCGGCGCTGCGCACCGCCAGTTCCACGGGGCCGGTGCCGGAGTCCAGGAAGACGGTCATGCCGATGCAGGCGTCGATGTCGACCCCGCGCAGCAGGACGTTGCGTCGGGTGCGGAGCAGGTCCGGCTCGTCCCACCCGAGGTGTGGGAGCCGTTCGACGGCCATGAGGGTCAGTGAGGCGTTGCGGTGCGCGGGGTGGTTGAAGTACCGGTCCCCGACGAGGCCCAGCCCCGCCCGCACCTCTGCCGTCGTCGCAAGGTCACCCGGCGGCAGCTCGGGCGTCCCGTCGCCGGGCCGGCCCTCGAGCCGGTGCACCGGGGAGACCAGCAGCTGAAGGATTTCGATCTCGGGCACGCCTCGAGGTTACGGCCGCGCCCGAGTGAGGTCAGCCGGTGTCCGACGTCGCCTCGCGCGTCCCGGCGGCGCCCCGGAGCAGGAGCCGGCCGCTCGCCCCCGCCGCGAGCAGACCGGCCACCATGACGATCAGGCTCAGCCCGGGTCCGGAGGACCAGTGGACATGGCCGGCGCGGACGGTCAGGACGACCGTCATGGCGAGAGCCGTGCCGTGCAGGGACAGCAGGGCGGGTCGGGTGCGGTCGAGGTCGTCCTCGGCGAGGGAGCCGAGGACGCCCGCGCCGAGGGCGAGGGCCCAGACGCCGAGGGCCTGCGCGTCGGCGCGGTTGGTCTGCCAGGGCACGAAGTCGGCCCAGAATCCGGGCCGTACGAGCAGTCCGGTGCCGATGCCCAGCCAGGAGGAGCCGAGCACGGCGAGGGCGGGTTTGGCCCAGCCCGGTAGCGGAGTGGTGCGCGGGGTGGCCGGTCCGGAGCGGGTGAGGGCCTGTCCGGGCAGGCAGATCGCCGCCGCCACGCACAGCAGGCCGAGGGTGAACAGCCAGCCGAGGCTGAAGAACACGGAGCGGAAAGCCACGGCCACAGGGTCTCGCTCCTCGGTAGTTACACGTGTAACATCTCGCTGACCCGGCCGCCGACGGAAGGCCCCGCCATGACTTCAGCCGCCCCCACCCAGCTCGACACGGGCTGGCCACCGCCCCCGTTCCGCGCTCCCAGCCCCGCCGTGACCGGCACCGACGGCGTGCGCCACTTCGACGGCCTGACCTACGCCACCTCGCCCGGTTACCGGCCGCGCCTGCTGGACGTCCACGTACCGCCCGCCGAAGGCCCCGTACCGGCCGTCGTCTGGATCCACGGCGGCGGCTGGCTCGAGGGCGACCGGCGCTGTCCCCCGCCGACGGTGCCGGTGGAACTGCTGCACGGCACCGTCCTCGACGCGGGCCTCGCCCTGATCAGCGTCGACTACCGGCACAGCCTGGAAGCCCCGTTCCCCGCCCAGTTGCACGACGTCAAGGCCGCCATCCGGTACGTACGGCGGCACGCCGGCGAGCTGGGCGTCGACGGCGAACGGATCGGCGTCTGGGGCGAGTCGGCCGGCGGCCATCTCGCCGCGCTGGCGGGACTGGTCCGCGCCGACGCGCACGGCGCCGGCCTCGAGGGGAACGAGGGCGTGCCGGACGAGACCAGCGCGGTAAGGGCCGTCGTCGACTGGTACGGCGTGTCCGACATCGAGACGCTCGTCGCCCACCCGCTGCCGCCCATGCCGGGCGAGCCGTCGTACCCGAACCCCATCACCACCCTGCTCGGCGGACCCGAGGAGGAGCGGCAGGAGCGGGCGCGTGCGGCTGCCCCGCTCACCTACGCCACGGGCGCCACCCCGCCACCGTTCCTGCTGATCCACGGCCGGGAGGACCAGGTGGTCCCCTACAGCCAGAGCGAGACGCTGGCCCGGGCACTCACGGACGCGGGCGGCGAGGTCACCCTGCGGCCCGTCGAAGGGGCCGACCACATCTTCCTGGGCTCGGCCGAAGTACCCGACATCGTGGCCCACAGCGTGGCGTTCCTGCGCAGGCACCTGACCGCCTGACCAGCGGCGGCCGACGGCGAGTGGCGGCGGGCCGGACCGGCCGTCAGGCGGACTCGCGGCGTACGAGCACGGGCTCGACCGCCGGCAACGGTGCAGCGGTGCCGGTCTCGATCAGGTCGTGCAGGGCCGCGGCGAGCTGCCCGGCGGACGGCGTGTCCAGCCGCACCGTCGTCAGGGGCGGCTGCTGCAGGGCAGCCGTCACGAGGTCGTCGCAGCCGACGACGGCGACCTCGCCGGGCACGTCGACGCCCGCATCCCGCAGGGCGTGCAGCAGCAGCGCCGCGTACTCGTCGTTGTAGGCGAAGACGCCGTCCAGGCCGCGCGCCGCCCAGTCGTGCGCCAACTCGAGGGCGCACGCGTGCGTGTACTCCATGTCCACCGCGGTCACGATCGCCGGCGTCCGGGCGGCCACACTTCGCGCGCCGGCCAGCCGGGGCTCGGCGAACGCGGACAGGCCGCGCTCGCGTGGCATCACGACGCCGATGCGGCGCCGCCCCTGCGCGACGAGGTGTTCGGTGGCGAGCGCGCCCACCCGCTGATGGTCGAAGACGACCGTGTACACGCCCTCGACCGGCCGCGGCGCAAGAGCCATCAGGGCCTGCACACCGGCACGCCGCAGTACCTGAGCGCCCTGCGGGGTAAGGCTCGCGCCGTCCAGTGCCAGGACCGCACCGGGACGCAGTTCGGCCCAGGCGCGGGCCGCGGCGGCGGGGTCGGTGTACCGCCCGGCATGCAGGACGGCGGTGTAGCCGTACCGCTCCAGCTCCGCGTGCAGCTCGTCGATCCAACCGCTCACCAGCCGGCCGATGGCGGACACGGCCGCCGGGATCAGCACCAGGTTGTTGCGGCCGGCCCGCAGGGAGCGGGCCGCGGCGTGCGGCACATAGCCGAGGGTGTCCGCCGCGGCGCGGACCCTCGCACGGGTCGGCTCGCTGACCCGGTGCGCCTGCGTGTTGTTCAGCACGAAGGAGACGGTGGCCCGGGAGACGCCCGCCAGCCGTGCGACATCGGCACTCGTGACGGCCGCGGCCGCTTTCCTCGCCATGATTCCCTTCCGCTTCCCGGGCTTGTTGTCCGCCGGCCCCACGTTACACGTGCCAATTGCCGCCGCCCGACCTCTGTTCACGCGGGAACTCGGGTGCTACACATGGACCGCCGCGAGGTTACTCGTGTAATCAGTCGGCACGGAACCGCCTCCCCGCTTCCCGCTCCCTCCCCTTCGCCTCCTTGCCCGTGCCCTTTTCCCCTTCTCTCTGTCCCTCTCTCCCCCTTCTCTCCCCCTCCCTTCCTCCACCTCCCTTCCTCCAGGAGTCGCCATGCCTCTGCCGACCGAATACGTCCGGCCCGCCGCGGTGGCCGTACCCGCATCCGGGCAGCGGGGGCTGCCGGCCCTGCTGCTCAGCGCCAACGCCTCGATGTACGCGGTGTACATGGGGGTCGGGTCCGTTCTGCTGCCCACTCAGGTCGCGGCGATCGATCCGCACCACAAGGTGGCGCTGCTGGGCCTGATCGGCGGTGTCAGCTCGGTGTTCGCGACCGCCTGCAATCCGGTCGCGGGCGCGCTCTCGGACCGCTCGGGGCGGCGCGGGCCGTGGGTGCTGGGTGGAGCGCTGGCCTCACTGGCCGGTCTCGCCCTCCTCGGCAGCGTGCGTACGGCGCTGCTGGTCGGGATCGCCTGGTGCCTGGTGCAGGTGACCATGAACGTCTACCAGGCCGCCGTCACCGCCATCGTGCCCGACCGGATACCACCGGCCCGCCGCGGCACGGCCTCCGCCGTGGTCGGGCTGGCCCTGCCGGTGGGCGGCACACTGGGCGTCCTCATCGCCTCGCGGGCCGCCGGTCGTCCCGCCGTCGGATACCTGGTGCTGGGCATCGTGGTCGCCGCGGCTGCGGTTCTGCTGACGGCACTGTGCCGGGACGTGCCGCGCGGCCGGGCCGCCGAGCCCGCGTCAGCGGTGCCCCGGCGCAGCCGGGTGGCGGCCGCCCTGTCCGCGCTGAACAGCCGTGACTTCCGCTGGGCGTTCGTCGGCCGCGCCCTGATGGTGCTCGGTTACTTCTCCGTCGTCGGATACCAGCTCTACATCCTCGAGGACCACATCGCGCTGCCCAAGGGGCTGAGCGCGGCGGAGGCCATGGCCGTGCTCACGCCGGTCTCGATGGCGGCGACAGCGCTCTCCACACTGGCCGGCGGGCTGCTCTCGGACCGCTGGAACCGGCGCAAGGTGTTCGTCGGCATCTCGGCCGCGCTCGCCGGCGCCGTCATGGCGGTGCCCGTGGTGTGGCCGACCTGGTCGGGCATGCTCGTCTTCAGCACGCTCAACGGGCTCGCGTTCGGCTGCTTCATGGCCGTGGACACCGCCGTCGTCACCCTCGTGCTGCCTCGCGCGCAGGACGCCGCCCGCGACCTGGGCGTGCTGAACATCGCCAACGCCGGACCGCAGATCGTGGCGCCGTTCGTCGCCTCGGCCGTGGTCACCGCGCTCGGCGGCTACACCCCGCTGTTCCTGTTCGGCGGCGC
Source organism: Streptomyces broussonetiae (assembly GCF_009796285.1). Lineage (NCBI taxonomy): Bacteria > Bacillati > Actinomycetota > Actinomycetes > Kitasatosporales > Streptomycetaceae > Streptomyces > Streptomyces broussonetiae. The sequence goes on from NZ_CP047020.1 coordinate 1,064,202, forward strand.
CCTGTCCCTCCTCGGCGCACTCGCCATCCTGCCCATCCGCGGCGTGCGCTGACGGTCGGCGGGCCGGGTACCCGTCCTCATGCATGCACGGTCCCGGCACGGCACCGTGCCGGTCATGAACCTCCCCGTCGCCCCGCCGGTGTTCGACGCCACCGACACCCCGGTACGGCACGAGCGCGCCGACACCGGTGCCGACATCGGAGCCGGGTACGTGCGGACAGGTCCTCCTCGGACTTCCTGGCAGCGGCCCGCGCCGGCGCGGTCGTGGCCGTAGGCGGACAGGTCGTCGCGACCGTCCTGGTCACCGTCGTCGTCCACGCCGGGGCGTCGGCTCAGACCCATTCAGACCCATGAGGACACCCCGGTCCGCACCCACGGGAAGCCTGCCGGGCAGCGCCCTCGGCGCGGGGGTACGCCGGCCGGGTCAGACGGGTTCCCGCCGAATCCCTCATCCGGATGACCTGCGCATGTGCCGAGAAGCCCGGGGGCAGTGACGACCGTGTTGTCATCCCCCCCGAAAGGACCGCGCACATGCGCCTGCGTACCGCTCTGGCCTGCGCCGTCGGCTCTCTGGCCCTGATCGTGACCCTGCCGACGTCGGCCTCCGCGGCGACCGGATCCTTCCAGTACGCGTACACCGACCCGGACGGCACTCGGCAGGAGGCCTCCCTGACCGACCCGGCGAGCGGACAGTGCGTCAACCTGCCCGAGGTGACCGAACGTCCCGCCTACGCACCCAAGAACAGGACGGACGCCACCGCCATCGTCTTCCTCGACCCGGACTGCGAGGGCGACACCTACTACGTCATGAACCCCGGCAAGGTCCTGAGCGACCGGCTCAAGCTCCGCTCGGTCGTGTTCTCCTGATCCGCTGACCGCCGGATGAACGGCGCCGCCGCCCGCAGGGGTGAGTTGGCCTCGCCCCTGCTCGGGCAGCTGCTCCGGAAACGCCGCGGGTTCGGGTGTTCCGGCACACGGTCGACAGTGCCGGGCGCCCACCGCCGCACCCGGCTCACCCGGTCGCGAGGACCTTCAGTCGATCCTCGGAACCGTTGAACCGGTCGTGGTCCCCGACGGTCTTTCCGGTGGAGGTGTACTGCCACATGGTGTACGTCGACCAGCCCGACGGCAACGTCCCGGCGCTCGAGGCGTAGCGGGCGATCCACAGCGGGTTGTTCGCCGCGAAGCCCCCGTAGTTGCCGGTGCAGTCGCTCCACCAGCTGGTCGCCGTGTAGATCACGGCGTCCCGGCCGGTGCGCGCCTTGTAGCGGTTCAGGAAGTCGCGGATCCAACCGACCATCGCACTGCGGGACTTGCCGTAACAGGAGCTGCCGTACGGGTTCCACTCGATGTCGAGGGCTCCGGGCAGGGTCTTGCCGTCCTTGGACCAGCCGCCGCCGTGCTGTACGAAGTAGTCGGCCTGGGCTGCGCCGCCGGAGCTGTCCGGGGTCGCGAAGTGGTAAGCGCCACGCACCATCCCCGCGCTGTACGGGCCGGTGTACTGCTGGGTGAAGTAGGGGTTCTTGTAGCCCGTCCCTTCGGTGGCCTTCGTGTACGCCCACCGGACGCCGTCGCCCCACAGGGTCCGCCAGGCGACGTCGCCCTGATAGCTGGATACATCCACTCCTTCCGTCTGGTTCACGCGGGGCACGATCGGGGTGTCCGCGTCGTCGTCATCGCTTCCGTCGTGGGCGAGAACGCCCATGCCCATGTACGCACTGCCGCGCGGGGGCACGTCCGGCACCGAAGCGGGCAGGGCCGCGGGGGTGGACACGGAGAGAAGAAGGCCGGTCAGGGCGCCTGTGAGAGCCAGGCGGGACCGGCCACGCTGAGGGAGGATGGAGGTTCGCACGCTTCCATCTGACCCGCGCTCGGGCCATGGCGCACTCCGGGTACCGCCCAACGAAGCCATTCCGGGCTTCGCTTGGTCCATCCGGGTGTACCCCGTCGCGTACGGGCCGGTCGTGCGAGCCGCCCGGAGCGGCTCGCACGACCGGCCCTCGCCGAATGGTCCGCGGCGCTCAGCCGTCGATGCGGTGCCGGGTCCAGAAGGAGGTCAGGTCGGTGCTCGTGGCGGCCTGGGCGGCGGCCTTGAACTCGGCCGTGGTCGACACTCCGTACCAGTGCGCGCTCGCGTAGTCCTTCAGCAGCGTGGCCATGGCGGTGTCGCCCAGGACGCGGCGCAGGTCGTGCAGGGCGCACTTGCCGTAGCCGTAGACGACGGTGGAGTAGCGCGAGGAGTGCGCGTCCCAGTAGGCCATGGAGTCGGTGATCTTCTCGTCGGCGGACGCCCAGGAGACGCTGTTCCAGCAGTTGGCGCCGGTCTTGCCCAGGGCGAGATCGGTGGCGTAGTCGGTGAACGCCTCGTCCAGCCAGGGGCTGTTGTACTCGTCGTCGCCGACGATGCCGTACCACCACTGGTGGCCGATCTCATGGGTGAGGGCGGTGCTGCTGACCACGTCCAGGACGAACCCGGGGTACTCCATGCCGCCGAACCAGTAGTTGTTGTCGAGGACGGCGTCCAGCTCACCGTAGGGGTAGGCGCCGAAGCGGCCGGCGTGGGCGTCGACGGCGCTCTTCGCGGTGCTGAGCATCGACTGGGCGCTGGACGAGCTGATGCCCGCGACGGAGTAGACGTTCACCGCGACGCCGGCGGACGAGGTGCCGGAGATCCTGGTGAAGGGTCCGGCGGCCCAGGCGAAGTCACGGACCTTGGACGCCGTGGCCGTCGTCACCGTACGGCCGCCGGCTCCGGGGGCGTCGGTGGAGGTGCCGGTGGCCGGGACCAGCAGGCTGCTGGGGTGGTCGAGGGTCACCTTGAAGTCGGCGGCCAGGGAGTAGAACGACTCGCCGTTGTTGGTGTACGGATCCAGATGCCAGCCCGAGCTGTCGCGGACGGCGAGGACGGGCAGGGCGTTGCCGACGAAGCTGTAGGCGCCGTCGTGGCCGAAGCGGTCGGCGCCGCTGGGCACCGTGATGCCGAGGTCGAAGCCGATGGTGGCGCTCTGCCCCTGGGCGAGCGGGGCAGGCAGGTCGACCTTGAGCGCGGTGCAGGCGACGGTGGGCGCCTCGGCCGTGCCACCGGTGAGGTTCGTTACCCGGATCGGCATCGCGTCACAAGTACCGTGGTAGTTGTCCCACAGCCGCAGATAGACCTCGTTCAGCGCGGCGGCCGAGGCGTTGGTGAAGGTCACGCTCTCGTGTCCGGTCCACTCGGTGCCGGTCGTGTCGCTGCTGAGGTTCACGGTGTACGACGGTGCGGCCGGGGTGCGGGTGGAGTCGCCCGGCGGGGCCGTGCCGCCGGAGGTGTCGAGCGCGATGTCGTCGAGCACGAAGCTCGTCTGCAGGCTGGAGTCCTCGGTCCCGGTGAAGGAGAGGCTGACGGTCTGTCCCGCGTACGCCGACACGTCGATGGACTTCTTGACGTAGCCGGTGTTCTTGTCGAGGTTCGAGTAGGTGGCCAGCGTCGTGTTGCCGATCTTGGCGGTGAGTTTGTCGTAGGCGGTGGACGACGTGGTCTCGGCGGTGTCGATGTGCAGCCAGAAGGTGAGGGTGGCCGCGTCGCACCCGGCCGGGATGGTGACACTCTGGTTCAGGGTGTCCGTGTGGGTCCTGCCGGTGCCGTCCAGCCAGGCGTAGGAGCTGCCGCCGTGGGCGCTCTGTCCGGCGCGGCCGGTGATCACGCCGGGCGAGGACGCGGTCCAGGACGACGTGCCGTTCTCGAAGCCGCCGTTGCCGACGACCTGCGCCGGAGTGCAGGCGGCGGGGGCCACGGCGGGCCGGGCCATGGCAGGGGTGCCGGGGAGCACGAACGCGGCCAGCGCGGCGACGGTGAGCACACCGGTGCCGAGGGCCTTGTGGGGGGTCGGTCTCACACGCTTCTCCTTTGCGGCGGCCGGGATTTACGGCCTGCTCGGTGGCGGCCGGCCGGGGTACGCCGGGACGGCCGCGAACGGGCTTGCGTGATCGCTGCACCGACAGGTGTTCCGCGCCCCCAGGTCGGGGCGTGGACTGTCAGGCTGGTGAAAGCCTGTCAGATTTGACCGGACCATGCCAGAAGGCACGGGTGGCGTACCGCTCCGGCGTGCCGGATCAGGCCGTGTGCAGGGTCATGAAGAGCGCGGCCGGCTGCGAGCCGTCCGGCGCCTGCCAGGCGCGTGCCACATGGCCGATCACTCCGTGGGGACGCAGCGGCGTCTTCCCGGGCACGGGGCTCAGGACGCGGTGCACCTGCAGCATCGCGCCGTGCGGAGCGGGCAGACGGGTGCCCTCCCGGTCGTCGGCCGGCTCGGGCGTGAAGCCGTCCAGGGCGAAGGGGGCGCCGGTGTAGGAACACGTCACCTCGTGGTCGGGGGTCTCGTCGACGCTCTGCGCCTGCGCCTGGGCCCGGCCGGCCATCAGGGAGAGCAACTCGGTGACCAGTACCGGGTCGTGGCAGCCGTCGTAGGCCCAGCGCCTGCCCAGCACACCGTGCTCCATCGTGCCGATCAACGCATGCTCCGCCCCCTGCAGGGGCGCGCCCCGGTAGGTCAACGGGACGAGGTAGGCGGTCGGTTCGGCGGTGGAGGTGTCCGTGGCCACCATGAACTCGATGCCGACCTCGCCCTCGGGGTCGTCCAGCCGGAAGCCGCCCGACTTGGCCAGCACCGGGGCGTTCGGGCCGCCGCGGTACCACGGGCGGGTGGGCAGCCAGCCGGTGAGCAGCTCCAGCTTCGTGGGCTTGAGCGTGGTGTGGTGGATGATGGCCATGACGGCGCTCTCCTGCCGTTGCGCAATGACGGACACCCGCAGCTTCGCACACCGTTCGCGCAGGTCATCCGCCCGCCCCGGCCAGTGCCGGGGTCAACTCGGCCCAGGGATTGGGCGGCTCGCCCGTCACCGGCCCGCACACCGCGGCGCCGCGCTCGTGGGCGGTGTGCACGGCGAGCGGAACGAGGGCCTCGGGGACGCCGTAGACGAGATGGCACAGCCGGTCGGGCGGCTGCCGGCCCGTCCAGGCCGGTCGGCTGAACGCCCTGACGTACGTGGACCAGTGGCCCTCGAAGGTGACGGTGAGGTCGGCCAGACGGGCGTAACCGGGGGCCGGGTGGACACCCGGGTTGAGCACGACGGTGGCGGCGCCGAGGCGCCGGATCTCCCGGACCAGGCGGCGGCAGGCGGGCAGGCCCTCCCGGGTGGCGGTGACCCGGTCGAGGAAACAGCCGTCCGCCGTGTACCAGGCCTGGTGCCGGCGTACGTCCTCGGTGATCTGGTCCCGGTCCCGCACGCCGTAGTCGGTGTCGACGTACCCGAGCAGCCGCGCCCCGGCCGCGCGCAGCGCCCGGGCCACGGACGTGAACGCGGGATCGGGGGCGGCGCCGGGTCCGCTCGCCGGGTTGAGCACGACCGCGTAGGTGCGCGTGGCCGCGTTGATCAGCCGGTGCCAGGCGCCGGGGTCCTCGGCCGGATGCACGTACAGCGGGACCAGCAGGCTCACGGCACCGGCCCGCTCTCCCCCGTGGCCGCCCACAGTGCGTCCAGGGCGTCGCCCAGGTCGTGGACGGGACGCCAGCCGAGGGCGCGCTCGGCGGCGGCGATGTCGGAGCACTGCCACGACACCCGCGCCGAGCGCACGGATCCGCTTGCCCCTTCCTCCAACCGGCCCTGGAACCCCGCCCGTCGGGCCAGACCGTGGACCAGTTCCCGCACCGGTACGGCCGCACCGCCGCCGATGTTGAGCACGGGCGGGAGGTGACCGGGCGCGGTGACGGCGAGGGCCACCGCCCGGGCGACGTCGCGTACGTCGACGAAGTCGCGGTGGTCGGACAGATCGCCGAGCCGCAGCACCGCCCCGGGACCCGGACCGGCCGAGCGCAGCAGCGAGGCCATCCGGCCGGGCAGGTTCGCCACGGGCGCGCCGGGGCCCACCGGATTGCCGACCCGGAGCACCACCGCGTCCAGGGCGGAGGTGGTGACCGCGACCGTGCCCGCGAGCTTGGTGACGCCGTAGAGAGTGACCGGGCAGGCCGGTGCCGACTCGCCGACCGGGGTGCCCGGGACGCCCGGCCCGTACTCGGCGGCCGACCCCAGGTGCACCAGCCGGGCCGTGGGTGCCGCCTCGCGCAACACGGCACACAGCAGGGCGGGACCGCGGGCGTTGACCTCGGTCAGCGTCACCGGGTCGCCACCGGTGGCGCCCGCGCAGTTGACCACGGCGTCCGGCGCCGCCGCGGCCAGGGTCTTGGCGAGCCGCTGCGGCCGGTCGGCGGCGAGGTCGACGCCGAACGCGGCGGACGGCGAGCGGCCGGCGGCGAGGACCTGCGCGCCCGGCAGGGCGCGCAGCCGCGCGACCACATGGCGGCCCAGGTATCCGGTGCCGCCCAGGACGAGAATGCGCATACGGAACTCAGGCTCCCTTGAGCAGGAGGGACTTGCGGCTGGTGAACTCGGCGTTGGCACGGTCGTAGTCGTCGGGGCGGCCGATGTCCAGCCAGTAGCCCTCGAACTCGTAGGCGTGCGGCGGATTCTGGCCGCGCAGCAGGTCGAGGACGAGTTCGTCGATGCCGAGCGGCAGGCCCGCCGTGTAGCCGTCGAGGGTGTCGCGGCTGAGGCCGTAGACGCCCATGGAGACGCGGTAGTCCATGCTGGGCTTCTCGGTGAATGCCACGACCCTGCTCGCGTCCGTGGTCAGGACTCCGAAGTCGATGTGCACCTTGCGGACGTAGGTGGCGATGGTCAGCGGTGCGTTCGTCTCCTGGTGCCGGCGCAGGACGGCGGCGAAGTCGAGGTCGGTCAGCACATCGCCGTTCATCACGAGGAAGGAGTCGGGAAGCCGGTCCTTGAGGTTGAGCAGCGGGCCGAGGGTGCCGAGCGGGCTCTCCTCGGTGGCGTAGTCGACGGCCATGCCCCACTGGGAGCCGTCGCCGACGTACGCCCTGATGATCTCGCCGAGGTGGCCTATCGCGAGGGTGCAGCGGGTGAAGCCGGCCGTGGACAGCTGGCGCAGCACGATCTCCAGGATGGCGTGCTGGTCGCCGATCGGGACGAGCGGCTTGGGCAGCGCGGTGGTGTAGGGCCGCAGCCGGACACCCTTGCCTCCCGCCAGGATCACTGCGTGCATGGGGCTTCTCCTTCGAGGAAGAGACGTCGTGCCGACGGGTCAGACGTTGTAGATGCCGGTCTTGTAACGGGCCAGGTTGGCCGGGTCGCGGAAGAACTCCACGGTGTGCGCCAGGCCTTGCTCGAGGGTGTGGGCGGGCTCCCAGCCAGTGGCCTCGGTGAGCCGGGTGGCGTCGGCGACGAGCCGCATCACCTCGGAGTTCACGGGCCGGATCCGCGCGGGGTCCTCGCGGACGTCGAGGGTGGTGTCCATGACCTTGCCGATGAGCGCGACGAGGTCGCCGATCGAGATCTCGCCGCCCGTACCGGCGTTGAAGGTACGTCCGACGACCTTCTCGGCGGGCGCGGTGCCGACGGCGAGGAAGGCCTGGGCGGTGTCCCTGACGAAGGTGAAGTCGCGGGTGGGACGCAGGTCGCCGAGGGTGGGTGTGCGCTGCCCAGCGGCGACCTGGCCGATGACGGTCGGGATGACCGCGCGCATCGACTGGCGCGGCCCGAAGGTGTTGAAGGGCCTCAGGGTCACGACCGGGGTGCCGAAGCTCGCGTGGTAGCTGTCCGCCAGCCGGTCCCCGCCCGCCTTCGAAGCGGCGTACGGGGACTGGGTGTTGACGGGGTGGTCCTCGGTGATGGGGACGGTCCGCGCGGTGCCGTAGGTCTCACTGGTGGAGGTGTGCACGAGCCGGGGTGTGCCGAGCGCCCGCGCGGCTTCCAGGACGTTGAGGGTGCCGGTGACATTGGTCTCCACGTAGCTGTGCGGCGCCCGGTAGGAGTACGGGATCGCGATCAGGGCGGCCAGGTGGTAGGCGGTGTCCGCCCCTTCGAGGAGGGCACGGACCGAGCCGGGGTCGCGGACGTCGCCGAGGACGATCTCCACGTGGTCGAGGACATCGGGGGCGAGGGTCTCCAGCCAGCCGTAGGAGGAGAAGGAGTTGTACTGGGCCATGGCTCTGACCCGGTGTCCGCGGGCGACGAGGGCCTCGGTGAGATGGGAGCCGATGAACCCCTCGGCTCCGGTGACGGCGGCAAGCGGTGCGGAGGTCAACTGGTCAGTCCTTCCGGTGGATTGGACGGTTCAGGCGTGCCGGGCGGGGCGGCCGAGCAGTGCCAGCGTGTACGCGACGAGACACAGTGCGGCGGCGGCGCAGGAGAGCGGCAGCGCGGCACGGCCCGGTGGCAGGTGCAGCAGCGTGACCGCGCCGGCGCCGGCCGCGGCGGCCGTGCAGAGAACGGCCGGTGGCCAGGCCGCCCCGAATGCCTGGAGCAGCAGTGCGGTCCACAGCGTGGCCGCGAGCAGCAGCAGGGGGGCCGGTGCGGCGCCGGTGAGGAGTGCGGCGGGCAGCAGCGGCAGGAGATAGCCGAGCAGGCACAGGCCGAGGACGGCGGCGGAACGCAGGCGGAATCCCGCGGGCGTGGCGGTGGCGCGCAGGGCCGCGACGGCGAGGCCCCGGTAGCGGTACAGCAGCCACTCGGCGGGTCCCATGCTCACGGTGAGGACGATCACGGCGTACGGCTCCTGCCGCCCTTCGAGCAGGACGAGCACGCCCGCGGCCAGCCCGAACAGGCCGTACGGCAGGGACGCCGAGAGCCGGGGCGGGGTGCCGTCGGCCGCGGTGGCGGCGAAGGCGCCGCGCAGGGCGTGGGCGGTGACGGCGAGCGTGGCCAGCAGGGCGAGCAGGGGCAGTGCGGTGCGCAGCGCGGGGCCGGGCTCCCACCAGGGCAGCAGTGCGGCGCCCGCGACGAGCGGTGTGAGCGCGGCGAGCAGCTGCCGTTCCCGGGCCAGCACCAGCAGGACGCCTGCCGCCGCGAGGTAGAGCGACTGGGCCGCCGCCATGAGGAGCGCCGGGCCGCCGCCGGCGAACGGGACGGCGCCGGCCGTGGCGAGTGCCGCGCCGAGGGGCGCGCCGGCCAGGAGGGTGCGGGCCGCCTCCCGGCGGCCGGTCGCCATCCGCACGTAAGCACGGTGGCCGAGCGCCTGGCCCCACGCCCACGACACCAGCCCGGCGACGATCGGCGCGGCGGCGTGCCGGCCGGGGTGCCACAGGGGCACGGTGATCAGGTAGGCCAGCCCCGGCAGGGCGAACAGCACCCCGCGTAGCAGACAGCGCAGGTGGTCGGGGCGCCAGGGGTCGGCCGCCCGCGCGGGCTCGGGGAAGGTGCGGGGCACCTGGTCGTAGAGGGCGGCGGCGAGGGAGAACAGGTCCGGGTGGCCGTAGCCTTCCTTGATCTGGTCGGCGGTCAGTCCCTCGGCCTCGAGCAGGGCGGCGACTTCGTAGGGGTGGACCGCGGGGCCGACGCGGTCCGCGAGATCGGCCGCGAGGCGGCTGACGGCCTCCCGCGTCCGCGGGCGGTTCTCACGGGCGCAGGCGGGCGTGCCGGCCAGCCGGAGGGCAAGGGTGTCCGGTCCGGTGCCGCCGGGTTCCAGGGCCATCGGTCCGCTCATCCGGCCAGGCTCCCCACTCCGGCCGCGATGGCCTCCACTGCCGACGTCCTTTCCAGCACGGGGAGTTCGAGATATATGGAGCGGAAGGTGTCGATGGTCTGGCGCAGGGTGAACTGCTCGATCACACGCAGCCGGGCCGCCTCGCCCATCTTCCTGCGCCGCTCGGCGTCGCCCAGCAGCTCCAGCGCCGCCTCGGCCATCCGGACGGGGTCGCGCGGCGGGACGACGAGCCCGGTGTCACCGACGGCCTCGCGCACCCCGCCGACGTCGGTCGAGACGGTCGCCCGGCCGCAGGACATGGCCTCGATGAGAGTGAAGGGGAAGCCCTCGCTGATGCTGGAGAGCATCACGACGTTCCCGGCCGCGTAGGCGTCCTTGATGTCGTCGACCCGGCCCTCGAAGGTGACGGCGTCCGCGTGCCCCAGCTCCGCCGCGAGCGCCGCGCAGCGTTCCCGGTACGCCTCTCCGCCACGCGGTGTGCCGCCGAACAGCCGCAGCCGGGCCTCGGGTATCTCGGCCCGGACCAGGGCGAAGGCACGGATCAGGGTCTCCAGGTCCTTGATGGGGTCCACTCGGCCGGCCCAGCTGAGGGTCGGGCGGTGGGGCTCGGGTCCGGCCGGCGGGAACGCGGCGGGGTCCACGCCGTTGTAGACCGTGCGAATGGCCTGCGGGTCGGCGCCGCCCTGTTCCTCCCACAGCCGGTTGTAGCGGTTGCCCGGGGTGATCAGTGCGGCCCGCCGGTAGCTCTCCTCGGCGAGCAGCCGGAAGAAGCCGAGGACGACGGCCTTGACCGGCCAGCGGTAGGGGGCGGTGCGGTAGCCGAGGTAGCGCTCGCGCAGATAGACGCCGTGTTCGGTGAGCAGCAGCGGGACGTCGTGGCGTTCCAGACCGGCAAGGCCGGGCAGGACGGCGACACCGCCGCTGACCGCGTGGGCCACACCGTGCGCGGGGGGCGGTGCGGCGAGCGGGCGCAGGGCGTGTTCGAGCAGGGCGGTGGCGGTGACCGCGTCGTGCAGGGTGGGCCGGGCCTCACGGACGGCGAGGCCCGGCCGGTTCCACACCGCGGTGAGGACGGCGAGGGCGCGGTCGCCGCGCAGGAACGGGCTCAGCGTTCCCTCGGCTGCGGCCCGGGCCAGGGCGTACAGGGCGGGCGCGAACTCGTCCTCGGCGTGCGGGTCGAGCAGCGCGGTCAGGAGACGTTCGTGGGCGGCGGCGAGCCGGCGCAGGGCCCGGCCCCGGGGCGGGCTGCCCTGGGGCGGGGCTCCCCACATGGGCACGGAGATCACCCGGTGGACATGGGCGGGCAGGTCCCATACGACGGGTTCGCGGCCGGTGCCGGTGACGGCTATGACGTCGAAGTCGAGGTCGGGCATGCCCTGGACGAGTTGGTCGCACCAGACGCTGACGCCGCCGTGGCTGTGCGGGTAGGTGCCTTCGGTGAGCAGGGTGACGCGCGCCGCGCCGGGGCGGCGCACGCCGTGGTGAACGTGCATCGACTGTGCTCCACGGCCGAGGTGTGGGGTGGTCGTGCGGGTTCGGGCCGCCGGTGGGCGGCCGGAACCCGGGCCGGTCGGGCGGCTGCCGCCGGACCGGCCCTCGGTGCGCAACGCCGTTCAGTGCTCCCGGGTGTAGGGGACCTGCTTCTTCACGCCGGCCGGAACCTTGGTGCGCGGGGCCGGTGCGGTGGCCTTCGCGCCGGTGCGGGCGGTGCCGGCCGGGGCGGCGGCGGAGTGGGGCAGGGTGAAGGTGAGCGCGGCGCCGGAGGAGGGCGTCCAGCCGGACACCTGGCCAGCGTAGGCGGTGCCGAAGGAGCCGGCGCCGATGGTGGTGCCGGTGGGCAGGCTCGCGGTGACGGCGGTGCCGTTCGGTGCCTGGACGGTGACGGCGTCGCCGATGCGGTAGGCGGTGACCTGACCGGCGTCGAGCGCGCTCTTCCACGCGGCCCGGCGCTGCAGTTCGGTACCGATGTCCTTCATCCGCAGGTTCACCAGCGGCGTGTTGTCCGCGAACAGGGCGTTGTACCCGTCGAGTACGCCGTTGAGGACGGGGTAGGCGATGCGGTCCTCGGCGAGGTTGGACTGGTGGATGTAGTGCGGTTTGGGGTCGTTGGACAGCACGTGCCCGAGGTCGATGCGGGTCTCCAGCGGCACGATGTAGTTCTGGTAGCCGGTGCCGGTGTCCAGCGGGGCCGGCAGGCAGGTGGTGGTGTCCGGGTTGTCCTCGCAGATCCCGCTGCCGCCCTGGGCGCGGCTGGTGTAGAGCCAGTTGTACTCGTCGGTCTCTTCGGAGGCGTGTCCCGCGTTGTAGAAGACGTTCATCGGGTAGCGCGGGACGGTGGCGGCCGGTCCGACCTGGCGCTGCCCGGGCTGGCGGGAGGCGTCCGCGGCGAGCCACTTGACGCCGTTGTCGGCGAGTGCGGGTGCCAGGTTGGGGTTGTCGTCGGGCTGCTGCGGCAGGATGTACAGGCCGGAGTGCTCGCCGGTGACCAACTCACTGTTGTCGAGAGGGAGTCCGTTGGCCTGGCCCCAGGCACGGTTGTTGGCGATCTCAGCGTCGATCGTCTGGCGGCTGACCCACTGGGTGCTGCCGTCGGGGTTGGTCTCGCACTTCCAGGGCACGACGGTGGTGTCCTGCTCGCAGCCGAGGAAGGCGTGCGTGTAGGTGTGGTTGACCCAGCGGAACTGGTTCCGGTCGGCGACGAGCCTGTCGGCGAGCAGGTCGGCGCCGTTGTTGTCCTCGCGCTGGTCGATGCTGCCGGAGCCGTTGTAGACGAGGTCGAGGGTGAAGTGGTGGCTCTGCTCCCAGGCGGTGGCGTAGTCGACGTCGGCCGGGGTCATCCGGATCGGGTTGGGCGTGGCCGAGCTGTTGGTGCAGTCGATGTCCCCGGGCGTGCAGTTGAGCTGGGTGTCCCAGCGGTCGTCCGAGAGAAACACGTCGTCCACGTGCACGGCGAAGTAGTTCCGGGAGGCGCCGAGGTGCACTCCGCCGGTCATCCACTCGACGATGCCACGGGAGAGCAGCCGGAACTGTTCCTGGTACTGGTTGTAGACGAAGGTGACGACCAGCTCGCGCCGTCCGTCGTGCCGGTACTCCCCGACCAGCGAGCCCTGGGTGGTGGTGCCGGGGATGGCGGCCTGGACGTACGGGGTGAAGTCGGCGCCGGGTGCCGGCGTCGACAGGTAGGCGTAACTCTCGCCCACAGAAGGCGAGTTGTCCTCGAACGGCACCGCGCCCTTGAGGTAGCCGAAGGGCCCGGACCTGCCCGCGTCGGTGACCTGGGCCTGCACGCCGTCGATGCTGCCGGAGTAGCCGCCGGAGGTGGGGACGTTCAGGCCGGCCTGGGGCCGGGCGTAGGTGTAGGCGTCGACCTGCGGGATCGCGTAGGTCTGTTCGTAGGAGGCGAGCGCGGCCATCTCGGCGCTGCCGGCCGCGAACGGGTTGTCGTTGGGCAGGACGACGGCCTGGAACTTGGCGCGCGGCCGGCCGTCGACGGTGTCGGCGAGGAATCCGGCATCGATGACCGGCCGGGCGGAGCTGGTGAGATCGACCTTGGTGTACGGCGTTCCGGCGGCGTCGAGTTCGGCGGCGATGGCGTCGGTGGCCGGACCACCGTCGCTCACCACCAGGACTCTGAGGTCGATGCGCGGTGCGGTGGTGTCGGCCTGCGCCGGGCCGGCCTGGAGGCCGAGCGCGGCGATCAGCGCGCCCACCGTCAGCGCGGTGGTACGGATGGTCCGCTTCATGCGGTGAAGTCCCCTCCCCGGGCAGGGGTGAGCATGGCGCCGCAGCGCGGACCCACCCCCTTGCGTGACGCCGGCATCCCCCTCAGAAGCCGGTCGTCGCCGCATCCGTCGCGTCACATGGTGATGGCTCTGTGTAGGTTTTGTGGTCAAGTTACGAAACCTGACGGAAAAGCGCGCGTTTCCAGGGGCAGTTGGAGGCAACCCCGGAAGCCGTTTTCCCGTCCTCCCCGAGCGGGAACGGTCTCGGCCGGACGGCCTTGGCCGCTGGTCCGGCCGCCGCACGACGCACCGGCGGACCATGGCGGTCCGCCGGGCGAGGAAGCGGTTGTCCGTGTCGCGCGGGGCGCTCGGCCCTGAGACCGATTCCGGTCACCCGGGCCGCGGAACCGGGGAGTCCGTCAGGCGCAGAGCACGCGCGTCTCGGGCGTGTAGACAGGCCCGCCGTTGGTGTTGGTGCCGTCGCTGAACTCGGCGTAGTAGTACGAGTAGAAGCCGATGTTGCCGTTGCAGCCGGAGTCGGAGGCGACCTGGAGGGTCAGCGTGACGGTGCGGCTCTGGCCGGGCGGGATGGTGGCGCCGTAGTTGCCGCCGAGGTTGGTCGGGCCGGTGCCGGAGCACGCGGCGGCACCGGCGGCAGTGGCCAGGCTGCAGCCGGTGAAGCTGTACTTGAGGTCCGGGCGCTGGGTGGTGAGCCAGGTCGGGTCGATGGTCTGGTAGACGAACAGGACGTCGTAGGTCTTGTTGTTCGTGATCGTCATCGACAGCTTGACCGTGCCACCGGGCGTGGTGGTGGCGCTGTCGGTGGTGAACGCGAGAGCGGCCGGCGCAGTGTCGGCACTGGCACCGGGAGCGAGCCCGAAGACGGTGAGGACGAAGGCGAGGACGGCGGTGAGACCGAGGCGTCTCAGCAGAGGTGATCGCATGGCCCGGGAGGCTAGGCACGCGGTCGCCACGACGTCTTCCCCGCCGCGACGGCCCCGAGCGCCGATCGGCCGAAAGTAATAACTGTGTGAAGAAGTTGCGATGACCATGTGACGATGCCGTGCGGGCCGTATCGGCGCACGCCGAGGCCGGGTGACACGAGGGGCTGACGGCCGCCACCGGCCCTACGGCGCTTTCGGTGACATTGGCGGGGAGGCGACGGGTGCACCCCCGGCGGAACCCGACCCACCGCTTTTCCGGTGGATCATTTCTCGGCCAACTGCCGCTTTTTAGCCGCGAGTTGCCGCGACGGGCAGTCTCGCCGGATGTGGATTCACCCGAGGCCGGCAGAGGCGGTCGGCACACTGCCGGGCAACTCGTTGTCTCCCGCTTCTGGTCGCCGTGACCTACCGGGCGGTATACAGACTCAGTCGAACCGAGGGGGAGGATTCATGACGAAGGACATACGTCCGGCGGACAGGACGAGAGGCCGACGGCGCGCCGCCGTGCTCGGGGTGGCACTGGGCGGTTGTGCCCTCGTCGCCGCCTCGACGACGCCGGCCGCCGCGCACTCCACCGGACCCGGCCGCGCTCTCGACTACGTGGCCCTCGGCGACTCCTACACCTCGGGCCCCGGCATCCCGGCCCAGGTGGACGCCAACTGCGCACGCTCCGACCACAACTACCCCTCGCTGGTGGCCGCACAGCACAAGGCGGCCACCTTCACGGACGTCAGCTGCGCGGGCGCGACGACCGCCGAGATGTGGCAGGCGCAGGGCAGCAACAAGCCCCAACTGGACGCGGTCGGGCGGGACACGGATCTGGTGACGGTCCAGATCGGCGGCAACGACGTCGGGTTCGGCCCGATCATCGCCACCTGCGCCCGGCTCGCCGCCCAGGACCCGACGGGCGATCCCTGCAAGCGCTCCTACGACGCCGACGGTTACGATCAGCTGGCCCTCGCTGTCCTCAAGACCGCGCCGAAGGTCGACAAGGTGCTGCGGGCCGTGCACGCCCGCGCGCCCCACGCCCGCGTGGTCGTCGTCGGCTATCCGGACCTGCTGCCCGACGACGGCACCGGCTGCTTTCCCCAAGTCCCGTTCGCAAAGGGTGATTTCCCCTATCTGCGGGACACCGAGAAGCGCCTGAACCTGATGCTGCGGCTGGTGGCCGCCGTCAACCGGGCCGAGTACGTGGACACATACGGCCCGACGGTCGGACACGACATGTGCAAGTCGCCCGCGGACCGCTGGATCGAACCGCTCCAGCCCGCCGCCCCCGCAGCGCCCGCACACCCCAACGCCAAGGGAGAACAGGCCATGGCCCAGGCGGTCCTGGACCGGCTCGGCCGGGGGCGCGGGCGGTACTGAGCCCGGCACCGCGACGGCGGCCGGCCGCGAACGGACCTGCGGCAGGCCGCCGTCGGCAGGCTCAGCCGCCGAGCGCGCTGTGCACCACGGCCTTGGCCTCCTCCTGGACCCGGGCGAGGTGGTCGGGCCCGAGGAAGGACTCGGCGTACACCTTGTAGACGTCCTCGGTGCCCGAAGGGCGGGCCGCGAACCAGGCGTTGTCCGTGGTGACCTTGATCCCGCCGATGGCGGCGCCGTTGCCGGGCGCCTCGGTGAGGACGGCCGTGACCGGCTCACCGGCGAGCGTGCCGGCGGTGACCTGGGCCGGGGACAACTTGCCGAGCAGCGCCTTCTGTTCGCGGGTCGCTGGGGCGTCGACACGGGCGTAGGCGGGTGCGCCGAAGCGCGCGGTCAGGCCGGCGTAGTGCTCCGAGGGGGTCTTGTCGGTGACGGCGGTGATCTCGGAGGCGAGCAGGGCCAGGATGATGCCGTCCTTGTCGGTGGTCCACACCGAGCCGTCGCGGCGCAGGAAGGACGCGCCGGCCGACTCCTCGCCGCCGAAACCGAGGGTCGCGCCGACCAGTCCGTCCACGAACCACTTGAACCCGACGGGCACCTCGACCAGTCGGCGCCCGAGATCGGCGGCGACCCGGTCGATCATCGTGGAGGAGACCAGCGTCTTGCCGATGCCCGCTGCGGCCGGCCACCGGTCGCGGTGCCGGTAGAGGTAGGAGATGGCGACCGCGAGGTAGTGGTTGGGGTTCATCAGGCCGGCGTCCGGGGTGACGATGCCGTGCCGGTCGGCGTCGGCGTCGTTGCCGGTGGCGATGCGGTACTGGTCGCGCCGCTCGATGAGCGAGGCCATCGCGTACGGCGAAGAGCAGTCCATACGGATCCGGCCGTCCCAGTCCAGCGTCATGAACCGCCAGGTGGGATCGGTGTGCGGGTGGACCACGGTGAGGTCGATGCGGTGCTGTTCGGCGATACGGCCCCAGTAGGCGACGGAGGCACCGCCGAGCGGGTCGGCGCCGATGCGCACACCGGCCGCGCGGATGGCGTCCAGGTCCAGCACGCTCGGCAGATCGCCGACGTAGGCACCGAGGAAGTCGTACCGCCCGGTCGTCTCCGCGGCGAGCGCCCGCGCGTACGGCACCCGGCGTACGTCCTTCAGGCCGCCCATGATGATCCGGTTGGCGCGGTCCTGGATCCAGGAGGTCGCGTCGGAGGCCGCGGGGCCGCCGCTCGGCGGGTTGTACTTGAAGCCGCCGTCGGCGGGCGGGTTGTGCGACGGGGTGACCACCACGCCGTCGGCGAGGCCCGAGGTGCGGGCGCGGTTGTGGGTGAGGACGGCGTGCGAGACGGCGGGGGTGGGCGTGTAGCCGTCGGCGCTGTCGACGAGCACGCTCACGCCGTTCGCGGCGAACACCTCCAGCGCGGTGACCTTCGCGGGCTCCGACAGGGCGTGGGTGTCGGCGCCCAGGAAGAGAGGGCCGTCGGTGCCCCGGGCGGCGCGGTACTCACAGATGGCCTGGCTGGTGGCGGCGATGTGGTCCTCGTTGAAGGCACTCGCCAGGGAGGAGCCCCGGTGCCCGGAGGTGCCGAACGCGACCCGCTGTCCCGGCTCGGCCGGGTCCGGGTGCAGCGCGTAGTACGCCGTGACCAGCCGGGCCACGTCGACAAGGTCCTCGGGACCGGCCGGCCGGCCCGCTCGCTCGTGCGGCATGAGTCCGTTCCTCCGTATCGGTGTGACGACATCGGGGTGATCGGCATCGCGGCGACCGGCTGCACGGTGGTCGACATCGCGGTGGTCGATCGCTCACCGACCATCTTTGCTCGTCAGGACCCTGACACGCGAGGGCGCCCGCTCCATGATCCGGTGTTTCGGCTCGCGGTGGGCGCGGCGGCCGGTGCGGAGGTGGTGCGAGCCCAGAGGGTACGGGCTCATCTGCTGGATCCGTCGGCCACACCGACCGCCGAGACCGCCCGGGCGTCGATGCCGTGCGGCCGGGCACGCGGCGCCGGCCATGGTCCTCACCCGGCAGGGCGCCACGTCGTTGCCGGTGCTCGTGGTGACACAGGCAAGCAACATCCTGGCCGCCGCCCCGGCGAACGCGATCATCCAGCGCATCACCGCGCGGCAGGCCGCCGGGCTGCGCCCCGGTGTCCCGGGAACCGCACCCGACGACCTGCCGCAGGCCTCCCGACCGACGTCCGCCGGATCAGCCGATGTGGTAACTGTCCCCGTACGTCTTCCAGTCGAGCGGGGTGTTCAGGTCGAGGTTGCCCTTGCGCAGGAAGACCCGCTGCTCGGTGTCGACCCGGCTGGTGTCGCTGTGCGCCTCCTCCTGCTTCATGGCCCACACCCGGGCGTCGAGGAAGGCGTTGAGGTACGTCGTCTCGTTGCCGCCCTGCGCCGGCGGCTTGGCGCTGCGCAGCGCCCGCTTGCGGATGTTGCTGAAGCTGGTGGGGTCGTCGCCGTCGCCGTGCATGACGATGGCGTCGTAGTAGCAGAACTGGCCGAGGGTGCGCAGGCCGTCCGCCTTGCCCTGGGCGACCGCGGGGTTGAAGTAGACGCGGTCGCGCTCGTCGTTCTGGCACTGCTGGAACACCGTGTCCTTGGCCGCCGTGCGCCAGTCCTTGGGGTAGTTCGGGTCGAGGCCGGCGTGCGAGTCGCTGCCGTTGACCTTGCGCAGGGCGGGCAGGTACTTGGCGAGGACGTTGCCGGGCTCGCGGTCGGCGTAGAGCTGGACGACGTCGAGCATGTCACCGGTGCCGGAGCAGAAGCCGATGATGCCGGCGGTGTAGCCGCGGCCGTCGCCGATGTCCTCGATGTACTTGTACTGGGCCTTCCAGTCGAGCGAGGAGTTCTCCGCGCTCGACACGAGTTCCATGGCGATCTCCTTCTTCGCCGGATCGTCGAGGCCCGTTCCGGCCGCCGGGGCGGACGGTGCCGCGCTCGCGCGCCGGGCTCCGAGCAGGGAACCGGAGGCGACGGCGGCGCCCAGCACGGCGACGACGGTCCGGCGGGAGACGGCGGTGGGGGCTGATTCACGGTCTGCGTGCACCACAGGGACTCCAAGTCAAGGCGGGGGGTGGGGAGTTGGTCCGTTCCGGCACTGGTAGGAAAGTTTCCTATCAAAGGAGAGGTGTACCGGTAACCCGCCTCGCTCCAAATTCGTAGGATCGAACAACCGCGGTGGACCCGTTCCCCTCACCCGATTCAGAAACGGAACCGCTCAATCCCATCCGGTACGGCGGTTGGACTTGGGCGGCGCGCCGACGCAGGGTGGACAAGCCCTTCCTCACACGGAGGGACAACCCCCTACGGCACCACCCGGAGAAGACCCGATGACCCACGTCGCGGACCCCGCTCGCTACGACGGCACCATGCGCTACCGGCGCACCGGCCGCTCGGGACTGGACCTGCCCGTCCTGTCGCTCGGCTACTGGCACAACTTCGGAGACGACCGCCCGTTCGAGACCCAGCGCGAGATCGCCCTGCGCGCCTTCGACCTCGGGATCACCCACCACGACCTGGCCAACAACTACGGCCCGCCGTACGGCGCGGCGGAGTTGAACTTCGGCCGGCTGCTCCAGCGGGACCTCGCGCCGTACCGGGACGAGCTGGTCATCTCCACCAAGGCCGGCTGGGACATGTGGCCCGGCCCCTACGGGCAGGGCGGCGGCTCGCGCAAGTACGTACTGGCTTCACTGGACCAGTCGCTGCGCCGGATGGGCGTGGACTACGTGGACATCTTCTACTCCCACCGGCTGGACGCGAGCACGCCGCTGGAGGAGACGATGGGCGCGCTGGACACCGCCGTCCGCCAGGGCAAGGCCCTCTACGTCGGCATCTCCTCCTACGACGCCGAACGCACCCGGCAGGCGGCCGCGATCCTGCGCGAGCTGGGCACCCCGCTGCTGATCCACCAGCCGTCGTACAGCATGCTCAACCGCTGGATCGAGACCGACGGCCTGCTGGACGCGGCCGAGGAGGAGGGCTTCGGGGTCATCGGCTTCACGGCGCTCGCCCAGGGGATGCTGACGGGTCGTTACCTAGAGGGCGTGCCGCAGGACTCGCGCGCCGCGCAGGGCACGTCACTCGACGCCTCGTGGCTGACGGACGACATGCTGCACCGGCTGCGTTCCCTCAACGACATCGCCGCCCGGCGCGGGCAGACCCTCGCACAGCTGGCGCTGGCCTGGGCGCTGCGCGACGAGCGGGTGACCTCGCTCGTCATCGGAGCTTCGCGGACCGAGCAACTGGAGCAGAACGTCGCGGCGCTGCAGCGCCTCGACTTCAGCGCCGAGGAGCTGGCCGAGATCGACAAGTACGCGACCGACGGCGGCGTGGACCTGTGGCGGGAGGCCCGGCTGGGTCGGCTCGGGTGACCGAGCCAGGGGTGCATGGTGCCGGACGGACGGCAGGCTCTGCAATGTGACATGCGTCACTGACATGTGGCACAAGTCGGACATACTGGAATCACGGCTGACAGCGTTGTCAGCGCTCGCTACAGCGCCGTCTCGTTTCCACCGCGACTTCCGAGGAGCCGCACACCCCATGGCACACGGAGCCCAGCGCAGCCCCCTCCTGCCCCCCCGCCCCGATCTGGACCTCGCCCGCGAGTGCGAGGTGTGCCTGGGCTGGGGAACCGTCGTCACGCGCGACGGGGACCACGAGCTGTGCCACGCCTGCCAGCCTGCCTCCGGCGGCGACGAGAGCCTCGCCGTCACCGACCTGTAGGGCCTCCCCCAGGCCTCCCCCGCCCCGACCGGGCCCTTCCGGCGGCCGCGCGCCGCCGGGATAAGGTCTTGGCAATGGTTTCACCAAGAAACATTCAAACAGGGCAGGGGACGGCCATGGGCGCTGCACGCACGAGCAGTACTCCGTTGCCGGGCATCGGCGTCCGGTACGACCTGACGACCCGCGAGCAGCGCAGACTGTCGGTGGTGGCCCACCGGGACGGGTCGAGAACCCTGAGCGCCTACCGGGGCGACGATCCCGACGCCTGTGCCCTGTCGGTCCACCTCACCGGCCGGGAGGCCCAGGCGCTGGCCGGCACGCTCAAGCCGACCCCGCACAGCCCGAACCTGCTGTCCACCACGGAGCTGGGCCTGGTCGCCGAGCGGATCGAGCTGTCCGCGGTCTCGCACTGGAACGGGCGACTGCTCGGCGACACCCGGATGCGCACCGAGACCGGCGTGTCGATCGTGGCCGTCCTGCGCCGCGCCGAGGCCATCCCCTCCCCCGGCCCCGACTTCCGGCTGGCCGGCGGGGACACGCTGATCGTGATCGGCACCCGCGAGGGCGCCGACGCGGCGGCCGTGATACTCGGCCGGGAGTGATCGCATGCACTCCTCCGCGGTCTTCCTGATCGAGTTCGGCGCCATCATCCTCGGCCTGGGGCTGCTGGGCCGGCTCGCCGCGCGCCTGCGGTTCTCCCCCATCCCGCTGTATCTGCTGGCCGGGCTGGCCTTCGGCGAGGGCGGACTGCTCCCGCTCGGGGCCAGCGAGGAGTTCGTGGCGATCGGCGCCGAGATCGGCGTCGTCCTGCTGCTGCTCATGCTGGGCCTGGAGTACACGGCCAGCGATCTGGTGTCCAACCTCAGGACCCAGTACCCGGCCGGCCTGGTCGACATGGCCCTCAACGCCCTGCCCGGCGCCATCGCGGCCCTGCTGCTGGGCTGGGGCCCGATCGCCGCCGTCGTGCTGGCCGGCATCACATGGATCTCCTCCTCCGGGGTCATCGCCAAGGTGCTCGGCGATCTGGGCCGGATCGGCAACCGGGAGACACCCGTCATCCTCAGCATCCTGGTGCTGGAGGACCTGTCCATGGCGGTCTATCTGCCGGTCGTCACGGCGTTGCTGGCCGGCACCGGTTTCGCCGCCGGCAGCCTCACCCTTGCCGTCGCGCTCGGCGTGGCGGGCGTGGTCCTGCTGGTGGCGGTGCGATACGGCCGGCACATCTCCCGCTTCGTCTCCACCGACGACCCGGAGAAGCTGCTGCTGGTGGTGCTCGGCCTGACGCTGCTGGTGGCCGGGGTCGCACAGCAGCTCCAGGTCTCCGCCGCCGTCGGCGCCTTCCTCGTCGGCATCGCGCTGTCCGGCGAGGTGGCCGAGGGCGCGCACCACCTGCTCGCACCGCTGCGGGACCTGTTCGCGGCGGTGTTCTTCGTCTTCTTCGGTCTGCACACCGACCCGGCGAGCATCCCGCCGGTGCTGCTGCCCGCGCTCGCGCTGGCCGTCGTGACCGCCCTCACCAAGATCGCGACGGGGTACTGGGCGGCCCGGCGCGCGGGCGTCTCGGCCAAGGGCCGCTGGCGGGCCGGCGGGACCCTGGTCGCGCGCGGTGAGTTCTCCATCGTCATCGCAGGTCTCGCCGTGACCTCCGGGATCGACTCCGACCTCGGTCCGCTGGCCACCGCGTACGTACTGATCCTGGTCGTCCTGGGCCCGCTGACCGCCCGCTGCACCGAGCCGGTCGCCCGCAGGCTGGCCCGACGAGCGGGCGGACGGACGGCGCCGGCCGAGGGAGCGCGCTGCGACGTGGCCGGCGCCACCGCGGTCGCCCCCGACGAGGACACGGTGGCACGTTCCTGAGGGCCGCGGTCCGGGGGATGGGCGGCCGGGACGTACCGTGGACTCATGTCCGCCCCTCCGCTGCCGGGCCCGCTGGCTCATCTGGCGCCGCTGCTCGAACACTACGGCTACTGGGCGGTGGGGACGGTGGTCCTGGTGGAGGACTTCGGGGTGCCCGCGCCCGGCGAGACGATCCTGCTGGCGGCGGGGGTGTATGCGGGTGCGGGACGGCTGAACGTGGTGGGGGTGGCGGTCATCGCCTTCTTCGCGGCCATGGCCGGGGACAACATCGGCTATCTGATCGGCCGGGTCGGCGGGCGGGCGTTCGTGCACCGCTGGGGGAAGTACGTGTTCCTGACGCCGGAGCGGTTCGCGGCTGCCGAGGAGTTCTTCGCCCGGCACGGC
This sequence comes from Streptomyces broussonetiae, assembly GCF_009796285.1. Classification (NCBI taxonomy): domain Bacteria; kingdom Bacillati; phylum Actinomycetota; class Actinomycetes; order Kitasatosporales; family Streptomycetaceae; genus Streptomyces; species Streptomyces broussonetiae. The sequence goes on from NZ_CP047020.1 coordinate 1,086,738, forward strand.
GGCAAGATCGTGACCGTGGCCCGGTTCGTCGAGGGACTGCGCCAGGCCAACGGCATCATCGCCGGCACCTCGGGCATGCACTGGCGCCGCTTCCTCGCGTTCAACGCGCTCGGCGCGGCGCTGTGGGTGGGCCTGTGGACGACGCTGGCCTACCTGGCGGGCAGTCACATCATGGTCATCTACGACGAGGTCAACCGCTATCTGCTGTACGTCGTCATCGCCGCCGCCGTCCTCGTCGCGGCCCTGGTCGTACGGCACTTCGTGCGCAGGCGGCCGAGCGGCTGACCCCCTCCTGCCGGGCCGTCAGGCGTCCTGGTCGCTCTCCTGCCCGGCAGGGGTCTTCGTCCATTCCGCGACGGTCAGCACGTCCGCCTGGCGGGGGAAGACCTTCCCGGTGAGGACGCGGTGGACCGCCGGGTCCGCGTCGAGGCAGGCGTCGGCGAGCACGGTGAGGCGCAGGTCGAGATCGGCGGCCTGGCGCACGGTGGACAGGACGACTCCGCTGGTGGCGATGCCGGTGAGCACCAGATGCCCGATGCCGCCCGCCCCGAGGACGAGGTCGAGGTCGCTGCCCGCGAAGGCGCTCACCCGGCGCTTGGTGACGATCACGTCCTCGGGGCGCGGTGCGACCGCCGGGTGGATCTCGGCGCCGGGATCGCCCGCGGCGAACGCCCCGGTGCCGGCGATGGCGCTGAACGACTTGTTGCGCGGGCTGACTTCGGGATGCCCGGGCCGGAAACCGACCACCACGTAGATCACCGGCAGCCCGGCCGTGCGGGCGGCGCCGATGGCTTCACCCACCCGCACGAGGTAGTCGCCGCAGGTGTCGAAGCGGTCGGTGATGGAGCGCTGGACGTCCATCACGAGGAGCGCGCTGTGCGCGACGAGTCATGTCCTTTCGGGTGCCCGCCCTGCGGGGTGTCGTCGTCGGCGCGCTCGTGGCCGCCGCGCAGGGCGGAGGCCGTCGCGGAGACCAGGGCCATACCGGCCGCCACGCTGAAGACGATGCTCAGGCCGTGGTGGAAGGGGCCGGAGACCAGTTCGGGGAAGAAGGTGTGGCCGGTGAGCCTGGCGCGCTGGGCCGAGGTGAGCTGGTCCAGGGTGCCCCCGGAGCCGAGCAGGTGGCCGATCGGGTTGTTGCCGAGGAACGTGGCGAACAGGGTGCTGACCGGCGGCAGCGAGGCCACCTCGTGGGCGGTTCCGGCGGGCACGCCGTGGGCCTGGAGTCCGCCGGCGAGCGTCTTCGGCAGGCTGCCGGCGAGGCCCGACACCATCAGCGAGAAGAAGACACCGATGGACAAGGCTGTGCCCGAGTTCTGGAAGGTGGAGCGCATCCCGGAGGCCACACCCCGGTAGCGGGCGGGCACGCTGCCCATGATGGAGGAGGTGTTGGGCGAGGAGAACATGCCCTGCCCCAGGCCGTTGAGCAGCAGCAGCGCCGCGAAGACGCCGTAGTCGAAGTCCACCGGCAGGGCGAGCAGTCCGAGGAAGGACGCGGCGACGACGAGCAGTCCGGCGGTGGAGAAGACGCGGGCGCCGAACCGGTCGGACAGGTAGCCCGAGACGGGGCCGGCGACCAGGAAGCCCAGGGTGAGCGGCAGCATGAAGATGCCGGCCCACAGCGGGGTGTCCTCGAAGTCGTAGCCGTGCAGCGGCAGCCAGATGCCCTGGAGCCAGATGATGAGCATGAACTGCAGTCCGCCGCGAGCGATCGCGGTCAGCAGGGCGGCGAGGTTCCCGGCGGCGAAGGCCCGCACCTTGAACAGCGACAGCCGGAACATGGGCTCGGCGACCCGGGTCTCGACGACACAGAACACGAGCAGCAGGAACACACCGCCGATCAGGCCCGTGAGCACCCAGGGGTTGGTCCAGCCGGTGGGATGGCCGCCGTAGGGCTGGATGCCGTAGGTGATACCGGCGAGCAGGATGCCGGCGCCGGTGGCGAAGGTGACGTTGCCGAGCCAGTCGATTCGGCCGCGTGCGCCGGCCGCGGTCTCACGCAGGCTCAGGTACGACCAGACGGTGCCGGTGATGCTGACCGGGACGCTCACCCAGAACACCGCCCGCCAGTCGACCGCGGCCAGCAGTCCGCCCGCGAGCAGGCCGAGGAACTGCCCGGCGAGCGCGGTGATCTGGTTGATGCCGAGGGCCATGCCGCGCTGCCGGGCCGGGAAGGCGTCCGTGAGGATGGCGGCCGAGTTGGCGGTCAGCATGGATCCGCCGAAGGCCTGCACGATGCGCCACAGGATCAGCCACAGCGCGCCCGCGCCGGCCCGGAACGGGTCGAGGGACAGGGCGACGGAGGCGAACGCGAAGACCAGGAAGCCCAGGTTGTAGATCCGGACCCGGCCGAACATGTCCCCGAGCCTGCCGAGGACCACCACGAGCACGGCCGAGACCAGCAGGTAGCCGAGGATCATCCACAGCAGATAGCCGATGTTGCCGGCCGCGAGCGGGTCGAGGCCGATGCCGCGGAAGATCGCCGGCAGCGAGATGATCACGATGGAGGCGTCCATCGTGGCGATCAGTACCCCGAGCGTGGTGTTGGACAGGGCGACCCACTTGTAGCCCGGGCCCGGCGGTCTGTCCCGCAGACGGGCGGAGCGCGCGAGCAGTCGGCCGCGTATGCCGCCGCCGAGGCCGTCCGAGGTGGACCGAGCGCCGCTCACAGCCGTTCCGCCAATCGGTCGAGCAGGGGCAGGACGTCATGCAGGGCCTGCCTCTCCTGCGGGGTGAACTCGTCCAGGGCGTGCGCCAGCCGGCCCACGGACTCGGAGCGGCGCTGCTCCAGCACGGTCCGTCCCTCGCCGGTGAGGGAGACGATCGCCCGGCGCCCGTCCGCCGTGTCGGGGGCACGGCGCACCAGCCCGCGCTGTTCCAGTCCGGCGAGCGTGCTGGCCATCGCCTGCGGCCGGACCCGCTCCAGTTCGGCGAGCGAGCCGGGCGAGTCCGGACCGGTGCGGGCGAGCCGGGCCAGCACGGAGACCTCGGAGAGCGACACGTCCCCGACCGCGTGCGCCTGACGCAGTCGGCGGACTGTGCGACCCATGGTCAGCCGGAGTTCGGCGGCGAGTGCAACGGTGTCCATATGTACTAACGATAGATTTATCAGTCTGGGCTGTTCAACCAAGTGTAAGTAATCACCGGCCCGGAAGCCCTCGGAGCCCGGCCACGCCTGCTACGAGCGCTGCGAGCTGCTCGCCTCGTACTCGCGCAGCGCGGGGCCGGGGTGGGCCGGGTCGCCGGGCGCACGGCCAGGGCGAGGACGGCCAGACCGGTGAAGACGACGGCGGCCACGCCCCCGACGACGTGCAGAGCGGAGGTGTACGCCTCCCGCGCGTGGTGCAGCGGTTCCGTGCCCCGGCCGGCCGGAAGACGCCGGCTCGCGGCGACGGCGCCGGCCAGTGAGTCGGACGTGCCGTGCATCCGGTGGCGCTGGACCACCGCGGACAGCGCACCGAACAGCGCGAAGCCGAGCGAACCGCCCAGCTAGTTGCCGGTCTCCGACATCGAGGCCGCCGACCCGGCGCGCTGCGGCGGTACGGAGCCGACGACCAGCCCGGTGCCGAGCGCGAACAGCGGGCCGGTGCCCGGCGCCAGTACGGCGATCCCGGTCATCACCAGCGGCAGGCCGCTCGCCGTGCCCACGCCGACCAGCAGGAGGCTGCCCAGCGCCGACGCCGCCGGCCCGCCGGCGATCGCGCCCGTGTGCCGCATCCGCCGGGCCGGCACCGGCGCCGTCAGGGTGCCGACCACCACGCCCAGGCCCATCGGGGCGGACAGCACCGCCGACGCGAACGGCGAGTGGCCGAGCACGCTCTGCAGGTACTGGGTCACCAGCAGGCCGGTGCCGGCCATGGCGATGCCGGCGAGGACCAGCGCGACGAGGGCGGTCGCGAACGGGCGGTTGCGCAGCAGCCGCAGGTCCAACAACGGTGCGGTGAGCCGCAGTTGACGGCGTACGAACAGCAGGCCCGCGGCGGTGCCGACGACGAGGGCCGACGCGGGCCCGGCCGGAGCGCTCTCCACGGCCGGCTGTTTGACGCCGTAGATCAGCAGCAGGACGGCGACGAGCGACAGCGCCGCACTGGCCGGGTCCAGCCGCCCGGCCCGCTCGCCGCGGAACTCAGGGAGCAGGCGGCCGGGATCAGCCGGGCCAAGCAGCGCATCAGGGCCGCGGGCAGCGCGTTCGAGCTGCCGGAGGGCACGGAGCGCGAGGAACGGCTGCGGGTCGTCCTGCACGTGCTCTATCTGATCTTCAACGAGGGCTACACCGCCTCCTCGGGCAGCGCGTTGCTGCGCACCGACCTCGCGCACGAGGCGATTCGGCTGACCAGGACAGTGCATGCGCAGTTGCCGGAGGGCGACGAGGTGACCGGGCTGCTCGCGCTGATGCTCCTGACCCACGCCCGCCGGGAGGCACGGACGACGCCGGGCGGCGACCTGGTGCCGCTCGCCGAGCAGGACCGCAAGCGGTGGGACCGCGCGCTGATCGACGAGGGACTGGCGCTGACCAGGGCGGCACTGGCGGGCCCGGCACTGGGGCCGTACCAGCTGCAGGCCGCCATCGCCGCCACGCACGCCGCCGCGATCGGCGCGCCCCTGAGGCGGGCCGAGGCCCGGCGGGCGGGCTCGGATGCCGCACCCGGGATGCCCGGGACGCCATGCGCCGGCGCTACGGTCCGTCGTCAGGCTTGTCGGGGGCCCTTTTCGAGCGAGTCGGCGGGGCCTCGCCGGCGGTGAGGTGCTCCAGGACCTCGACGAGTTCCTGGCAGGCCTTCTCCACCGAGCTGCGGGTGTTGTGCTGCTCGATGATCACGGCGGACAGCAGCAGCGCGGTCAGCGCCATCGACCCGTTGAACGCCTGGAGCTTGGCCATGACCTCGACCCGGCTCAGTCCGGCGAACGCGCCGACGGCGTCCGTCGCGGCGACCGTGGCCAGCACGGAGGACAGCAGCGCGCACAGCACGCTGCCCACGAGCTGGAAGCGCAGGGCGGACCAGATCAGGAGCGGGTAGACGAGGTAGAGCAGGCTGAGCGAGCTGTAGACGGCCACCGGCACCAGGCAGCAGGCGACGACGGTCAGCGCGGCTGCCTCCTTCCAGCGGGCCAGGGGCGGCGGCCAGCGGGCGCCGTACAGCAACAGCAGCAACGGGGTGACGATCAGGACGCCCATCGCGTCGCCCACCCACCAGGCCAGCCAGACCGGCGGGAAGCTCTGCGCGGCCAGCCTGTCCGTGACGACGAGAAGTCCGACACCCACGGTCGAGCTGATCAGCATCGCGCCGAACGCGCCCAGGAACACCAGGGCGAGGCCGTCGCGCAACCGGCTGAGGTCGGTGCGGAAGTGGGCACGGCGCAGCAGGAGCGCCGCACACACCGGCGCGCCGGTCTGGCCGGCGAGGGTGCCGAGCACGTCGAGGCGGGGGGCGGCGACGGACATGACGACGAAGAAGGCGCCGATCGTGATGCCGGGCCAGCAGCGCATCCCGAGGATCAGCAGGGCGGCGACGGCGACGCCGCTGGCGGGATAGACGGGGGTGACGACAGCGCCCTCGACGACCAGCTCACGGATGAGTCCGAGCCGCCCGGCGCCGAAGTAGCAGGCCGCGACGGTCAGCACCTGGACGGCGTAGCCGCCCGGTCGGCGCAGCTCCTCGATACGCACCACAGCAGCCATCTCACACCTCCACCCCCGGCTCTGCGAGGCGAAGGCGGACGCCGTCCGGCCCTCTGGCCTAACGCCGCGAAAGGCCCGTCGAGACCAGCGGCGGAACGAACACAGCCGAAGGACGCAGCCTGTCCAGGCCGGCGACAGGACACTCACGGCCACAAGGCGCCGCCCGCCCAGACCGCCGACGACACCGCTCTCAAAGCCGAGGGCGTGGCCCTTCCAGGCCGACGACGAGGACCGCCGCATCGTCCTCGTGGCCGACGCTCTCGGCACCCTTGATCACGGCCGCGGCCAGCGCGCGGGCCTCCAGGCTCGCGACCGCGGCGATGCCGGCGAGGCGCACCACCTGGTCGAGGCCGACCTCGATGGGAAGCGAGGGGCCCTCGACCACGCCGTCGGTGAGCAGGACGAACACGCCGCCCGTGGTCAGCCGGTGCCGGGTCACCGGGTACGCCATACCGGTCTCGATACCGAGCGGCGGCCCGCCCTCGTCGACGGAGACGCCGGACTTGCCGTCCGCCGTCGCCCAGACGAAGGGGATGTGGCCCGCCCGCGCGCTCTCCAGCACCCCGGTGGTCAGGTCGAGGCGCATGAACGTGCAGGTGGCGAAGAGGTCGCTGCCCAGGGAGAGCAGCAGGTCGTTGGTGCGGCCGAGGAGTTCGCCCGGGTCGCTGGTGACGGAGGCGAGGGCGCGCAGGCCGGCCCGAACCTGGCCCATGAACGCGGCAGCCTCGATGTTGTGTCCCTGGACGTCCCCGATGGCCAGCCCGATCCGGCCGTCGGACAGGGCGAAGGCGTCATACCAGTCGCCGCCCACGTTGAGCCCGAGGTTGGCCGGGGTGTAGCGCACGGCCAGGTGCAGCCCGGGCGCGGTGGGCAGGTCCCGGGGCAGCATGCCGCGCTGCAGGGCGATGGCCAGCTCGACCTGGCTGCGTTGCAGCTCCGCGCGCTCGCGTGCCTGGGCGGTGAGCGAGCCGAGCCGGGCCAGCAACTCGTCGCCTTCGTCCGTGGAGTGCTTGCGGGACATCGATCACTTCCGGGAGGGCGGTGGCCTCCGCAGGCCATCCGCCTGAATTTTCAGCAAACGCCTAGATTTTACCGATATCTCATGATCGTGCTCCCGGACGAGGCCTCGGTGCGAGGTCAACACCGGGGTCCGTTCCCCTCCCCCGGACGGTGTACGTCCCCGTGTCGGGGCCCTGGCCGCGCCGTACCGGAGTGGGAGATTACGGCTGCGGCTCCGGGCCGCTCCTTCTCACACCCTCTTTTCACCCCACGGAAGGTTCTCACCATGCGCCTGTGCCGTCCGCTCGTCGCCGTTCTCGGCGGACTCGCCCTCGCTCTGTCCACCACCGGCGCCGCGCTCGCCGCGGACAGTACGTTCATCTGGGTCGGCCCCCAGGGCAAGGCGTACGCCCTCGACAACCCGCCGCAGCACAGGTGCCTGGACATGGCGCAGGAGGCGCGTGGCGCCCGCAACGCCACGAAGAAGGATCTGATCGTCTACACGCAGAAGAGGTGCAAGGGGTCGGCAACCCGCGTGGTCCCCGGTCATGCGGCGCCCAGCGCCACGCGGTTCGCCAGCGTCATGTTCGACCCGCGCTGAGCGGCGCCCACGCCGAACACGGGTGGCATGCTCGCGCACCCCGGCGTCAGCGTGCCACCCATCTCCAGTCCCGAGGCATCCGGGCACCGGCCACCGGCCGCAATCACCTGTCGTGTCCGACCGCACTCACCGGTCGTGACCGTCACGGGTCCGCGTTCTCGCCACCCGTCCACGACACGGTGAGTGGAGTCCTGAGCGCTCACCTGCGATCTCGGCGTCCTGCCGGTCACCCCGGATGCTCGCGGCCCTGGCCGATGCCGTTCCTGGCCCGCCGGGCCGACCGCGGCGACCGGGATGGCCGCGCCCCGCGCCAAGGACTGGGCCGTCTCCGTCCTGCTCGGCGGCACCACGCTCGCCTGCGCGGCGGACGGGCCCGCCGGCGCGGCCCTGGGCCAACTGCTGGGCCGGCGCTCGGCGTTCCGGGCCCGTGGCCCTGCTCTCCGCGCCGGCGCCGGCCGCGGTCGTCCGTCGGTGCCGGCCCGGCCCGGCCGAGCCGCACTCCTTCGGCACCGGTGCACGCACGGAGCTGCGGGCGGTGGGCCGGCCCGGGCCGCTGGTCGCCCTCGGCCTGGCCGCACTCGTCAACGGCACCGCCTTCTGCACCTTCACCCATCCCGCGCCGCCGGCCGCCGGCGTGACCGGGCTCGGTGCCGGATGGGTGCCGGGCCTGTCGGCGCTGTTCGGGGCGGGCTCGTGCGCCGGGTGACGTGGGCGGGCCGGCCGGCGGACCGGTGGCCCCCGCCGGAACTGCGGACGGGCAGGGCCGCGCTGCTCGTCGGCCGGGCACTGCCCACCCCGCCCCCCGGGTGCACGGCGGCGACCGCGCTGCTCGCGACGGTCCTGGGGCTGCCGGCGTTCGGCGCCGGTCCTTCGACGCTGATCACCCGGGTGATGTACGCGGCGATGGGCGCCCCCTGCCTCGGCAGCGCGTGCGCGACATAGGCGCTGAACGCCGGCGGGCTGGGCCACCGCTCACCGGTGTGGATCAGCGCCTTGCTGACGGCACCGGTGCTCGCCACGCTGAGCCTGGGCCCCGTCGCCGGCCTCCGGTCCCTCCCGCCCCTCGGGCGGACGACACGGGCCTGACGACCCCGCACGGCTGCCGTGGGGCCGGGGCGGCAGCCGTGTGACAGCAAGCGGTGCCTAAAGCGGGGACTTGGCCACCGTCGTCACATAGGCGCCGAAGAGCAGGGAAGTGATGGTGAGGGCGCCGTAGACGAGCACTGCATGGGCCGGGCGCAGCCGCCAGGTCCGGGCGAGTGCACGAGCCATGGGGATGAGCAGCGGGAAGGCCGGCAGCAGGAAGCGCGGCTTGGAGGAGAAGGAGCCGGATCCGCCGACCGCGAGCAGGACCAGGACCCCCGAGAAGACCACCAGTGCCACCGGTGCCCGTTCCAGGCACAGCAGCGCGAAGAGCAAAACGCCCACCGCGACGATCACCAAGGCCACCGGGTAGACGACGCCTCCGCCGTGCAGCAGCAGGTCCTTGACGAACCGGGCCGAGCCGAGGCCGAAGTCGAACTTGGAGTCCCAGGCGCTCTGCACCTTGAAGTAGCCGCCGAGCAGGTCTCCGGTCTGGCTGCCCACCCACAGCACATAGCCGAGCCAGCCGAGCGGGGCCAGCACGGCGCCGGCCCACAGGCTCACCGGGACCCGGCCGCGGCGCTGCCACGCCTCCCAGGCGGCGGCGAGGGAGACGGCCCCGGCGATCGCGAAACCGCTCGGCCGGGCCAGGCCCGCCAGCGCCGCCAGCGATCCCGCCCACAGCCAGTTGCCCTTGAGCACGTGGTAGAGGGACCAGATGGCGAGCGCCGCGAACAGCGACTCGGTGTAGGCGATGGTCAGTTCGGCGGCGTGCGGCATGGCGGCCCACAGGGCGACCAGCGCGGTGGCGACGCCGCGTCCGTAGAGGTGGTGCCCGATGGCGTAGACGCCGTAGGCCGCCACACCCGCGCAGATCCAGGAGATCAGCAGCGCGGCCTGGCCCGGGGTCAGCGGCAGGACGGTCGTCAGTGCCCTGATCATGCCTGGATACAGGGGAAAGAACGCCCAGTCCGCCTGGACGGCACCCTGCGGAGTGATCCAGATCTTGTGGCCGTAGCCCTGGGCTGCGATGTGCAGGTACCAGCGGGAGTCCCAGGAGTGGGCGAGGGACTTGACGAGCGGGTGGCCCCGTAGCGCATTGGTGAGGATCATCGCCAGGACCCCGGCGAGCCGGACTGCCGCGAACAGAGCGAGGGCCGGCAGCACGCCCTCAGGGGTCCCTCGCCGGGCGATCCGGGGCAGAGCCGGACGGCGCGGGGGACCGGACGGAACGGCCGACTCGGGCCGAGGTACGGATGAGGTGCTCACCCTCTTGACCTTGAACACGCCTGGTAAGACGTGCAATCCGCGACCCGGGTTTCTTACGCACTTCCACCCTGATTCAGGAAATTCCTCCTTGTTTCAGAAACGGGACAAACCACCCCAGGCGACCCCCAGTCGACGGCTCCCGGAAAGATCGACGTAAGGTGTGGTTACCATATGAGCGCTGCCTAGCTCGAAAGATAGATCTGTGACTGTCAACGACGACTCGTTCACCAACTGGAAGATCCGCGAGGAGATCGCGGAGTCGATGATCCCGCTCATCGGGAAGCTGCACCGCGAGCGGGACGTCACCGTCCTGCTGCACAGCCGCTCCCTGGTGAACAAGTCGGTGGTCAGCATCCTCAAGACCCACCGCTTCGCCCGCCAGATCGCCGGCGCGGAGCTGTCGGTCACCGAGACCATGCCGTTCCTGCAGGCCCTGACCGCCCTCGACCTCGGGCCCGCGCAGATCGACCTCGGCCTGCTGGCCGGCATGTACAAGGCCGACGACCGCGGACTGAGCGTGGCGGAGTTCACCGCCGAGGCGGTCGCCGGTGCCACCGGCGCCAACAAGATCGAGCGCCGTGAGCCGCGGGACGTCGTCCTGTACGGCTTCGGCCGCATCGGCCGCCTCGTCGCCCGCCTGCTGATCGAGAAGGCCGGTTCCGGCAACGGTCTCAGGCTGCGTGCCATCGTCGTCCGCGGCGGTGGCGCCCAGGACATCGTCAAGCGCGCCTCGCTGCTGCGCCGCGACTCCATCCACGGCCAGTTCCAGGGCACGATCACCGTGGACGAGGACACCAGCACGATCGTGGCCAACGGCAACGCGATCAAGGTGATCTACGCCGACGACCCGAGCGCCGTCGACTACACCGAGTACGGCATCCGGGACGCCATCCTCATCGACAACACCGGCAAGTGGCGCGACCGCGAGGGCCTGTCCAAGCACCTGCGCCCCGGTATCGAGAAGGTCGTGCTCACCGCGCCGGGCAAGGGCGACGTCCCGAACATCGTGCACGGCGTCAACCACGACACCGTCAAGCCGGACGAGCAGATCCTGTCCTGCGCCTCCTGCACCACCAACGCGATCGTCCCGCCGCTCAAGGCGATGGACGACGAGTACGGCGTGCTGCGCGGCCACGTGGAGACCGTCCACTCGTTCACCAACGACCAGAACCTGCTGGACAACTACCACAAGTCCGAGCGCCGTGGCCGCTCCGCGCCGCTCAACATGGTGATCACCGAGACCGGTGCCGCCTCTGCCGTCGCCAAGGCCCTGCCGGACCTCAAGGCAAAGATCAGCGGCAGCTCGATCCGCGTCCCGGTGCCCGACGTCTCGATCGCGATCCTCAATCTCCAGCTGTCCCGGGAGACCACCCGCGACGAGGTCCACAACTACCTGCGTGAGGTCTCGCTGACCTCGCCGCTGCGCCGCCAGATCGACTTCACCACGGCGCCCGACGCGGTCTCCAGCGACTTCATCGGCTCGCGCCACGCCTCGATCGTGGACGCCGGCGCCCTCAAGGTCGACGGCGACAACGCGATCCTCTACCTCTGGTACGACAACGAGTTCGGCTACTCCTGCCAGGTCGTCCGCGTCGTCCAGCACGTCTCGGGCGTGGAGTACCCGACGTTCCCGGCGACGGCCGTCTGATCCCGCAGGCCTCGGACATGACGGCCGCCGACCGGGGTTTCCGGTCGGCGGCCGCCGTGTGTGGTACCCGGGCTACGGCCTTGGCCCGCACCGACGGGGCTCAGGCGCCCGCGGCGCACACGGTGAGCCACTGGTGGAACCCCGCGTCGTAGCGGGTGCCGATACCGTCGTGGTAGACGGCATACCCGCCGGCGTAGTCACCGGCGCGGAAGCGGGCGAGCATGCGCTGGACGTCGTCGGGGTGGTTCTCCGCCATGTGGCGCACGGCGAGGTAGCCCCACGGATAGGTGCGGGTCGTGTCGCTGTTGGCATAGGTGTTCTCGAAGAGCGTGCTCAGCTTGTACGTGTGTTTCGCGGCCTGGACGGCGGAGACGTACTGGCCGGGGACCGGCCCGCCGGCCTTGACTCGTAGGCGTTGGCCTGCGTGGCCACCGCGGGCCTGCTGGTCGGCGCTGTCGGTGAGGACGACCGTCTCGCCGAGGGTGTCGCCGTTGGCCGCCGTCACGTCGTAGCCGCCGTCACGTCGTAGGCGTGCGAGCGGGCGAAGAAGGTGTCCAGGCCGGCGGTGACGGCCGTGGTGCGACGGGAGGTGTACGGGCCCACGTCCGCCGAGTCGTTGAACTGCACGTAGTGCCCGGCCCGCAGGAACAGGACCAGTTGCTCCAGAGCGCCGGAGTCGTCACCGTGGTACTGCGCGGCCGTGCGGGTGAACGCGGCTGCCACGGTGAGTATCTGGGGTTCGCGGAAGATGTTGTGCGCGTCCTGGCCGGTTCACCGCGAAGAGGGTGTTCACGCAGTCCGTGGTGGAGGCCTGCACGAAGGACACGAGGGCGGAGCCGGTTACGGCTGCCGAGAAGAGATACGCCGACAGGTGTCGTCACCTGTCACTACGTGCCCGTGACGCTCCAGGTGCGCGAGGCCCAGGCCCTCAGGTGCGGGGCCTGGGCGACGAGATCGCGGTACGCGGCCAGGGCGGACTGGGACAGCGCCTCCAGCACCTCGTCGTCGACCGTGTCGGGCCGCCAGGCAAGTACGTAGCGGCACCACAGCGGCGAGCCGACCAGCGGCTTGACCACGACGTGCGGAATCGGCCGCAGCGTCGGCTGCACCAGGGACACCCCGAGACCGTCGGCGATCATGCTCTGCAGCTGGCCCTGGTCGCCGAGGAACTCATGGACCGTGACCGGGTCGAACCCGGCGGCCGCGCAGGCCTCGTAGAACACCCCGGGCCAGCCGGCCCCGTCGTCCGGGGTCACGAACCAGGCGTCCTCGGCCAGGTCCGCGAGCTGCACCTGGGCGCACTGACGCAGCCGGTGGCGCGCGGGCAGGGCGACGAACGTCGGCTCGGTGACGATTCCGCGGTGCTTCACCGCGTCCGAGTGGCGCAGCTCCATCCCCGGGTAGTCAGCGGCTATCGCGACGTCCGCGCCGCCCTCCTCCAGCAGTTCCACGATCCGTGAGGAGGCGTAGACGCTGGTGACCGCGAGGGGCAGGTCCGGCAGCCTGGTACGGACGCGGGAGACCGTGCCGGACAGCATGGGCGAGTTGGTCGCGGCCACGCGCAGGGTACGGCGGGGCCGTGCGGCGGGCGCGCGGTGCCCGATGGCGTCGGCACGGGCCAGCACGTCGCGGGCCCGTGCAACCACCTCCGCGCCGTAGGAGGTGGGGCGCACTCCGCTCGTGCCGCGTTCGAAGAGCGGCTCGCCGAGGAAACGCTCGATGCGGCGCAGCTGGGTGCTCACGGCGGGCTGCGAGTAGCCGAGGTGTGTCGCCGCCCGACCCACACTGCCGGCGTCGGCGATCGCGCACAGCACCCGCAGATGCCGCAGCTCCAGCTCCATCGCGCCCCTCCTCGTCGCGTCCGCCCCTCGCACCACCTGCGCTCACCACCACGCCGCCCCTGGTCAGGCCCGGCGGACGAAGCGTTCCATTGTGCCCTACCGGACACAAGCCGCAGGTCAGCCGACGTCACGTCGCCGCGGGCGCGTCCGTCGCCCGCGCGGGTGCGGACCGTCCCTCGCGTCATCGGCCCAGTTCCGGCCCAGTACCTCCGCGACCCGGATGAATCCGTCCGTGCCGTGACCGAGGCCGATGGCGCGTCGGGCCATGCCCTCCGCCGCACGCATCACGCCCGCGTCGATGCCGTGCGACTCGGAGAGGGCGACGACGTGGGACATGCTCGAGACGGCCGAGGTGATGGGGTTGATCGCCCCGGAGTAGGTGCCCTCGTCGGCGTCCTGGGCGAACCCGGCGAACAGCGGTGGCAGGATCGCGCCGATGCCCTGCGCGAAGGGCGCCAGCTCCCCGGCGGTGACGCCCTCCGCCCGGGCGATGGCCACGGCGTGCGCGTAGCCCGCCATCGCGGTCCAGAAGATGTCCAGCAGCGCGATGTCGAACGTGGCCGCACGCCCGATCTCCTCGCCGAGGTGGGTGTGCGTCCCGCCCAGCGTCTCCAGCACGCGGCGGCGCTCGTCGTACAGGGCCTGCGGCCCGCTGTGCAGGAAGACGGACTGAGGCGTTCCGATGCTGGGCGCCGGGGTCATGATCGCGCCGTCGAGGCAGCGGATCCCGTGGGCGGCGGCCCAGTGCGCCGTGTCCCGGGCGCGCGCCGGGGTGTCGGCGGTGAGGTTCACGACGGTACGGCCCTTGAGCGCGTCGGTGACGGGCTCGGGCCGCAGCAGCGCGTCGGCCGCGTCGTAGTCCACCACACACTCGGGCCAGTTCGTGTGCTAAGACTCCGGCCGGTGACGGCCTCGAACTCCTGAAGCCACGGCCAGGGGAGAGCGCCCACTGCGAAGTCCGCCGCCGCATCCCGGCGGCGGGCAGCAAGCGGCACCCAGGCCAACGGTGCGAAAAAAGTGGGTATGCGAGAGGGGCGGCCCGCGCCGGCAGCACGAACCGCCCCTCAGCAGGGACCTCGGTCGGGTGGTCAGGCCCTCGGCCCTCCTCAGTAGGCCCGACCCACCACCGCGACGACCCCCGGCTCGTCCTCACTCGCCGGCACCGAGTCGTCCGCCGCCACCAGGCACCGCACGGTCAGACCCTGCTCGTTCAGCCTGGCCTCGCCGGCCGGCCCCAGCACGGCCCAGGGGAGGCGGGCCCAGCCGGTACTCGCCGCCTCGACGGCCTCCTCGAGCGTGGTCACCTCGACCGTGCGGTCCTCGCGGCGACGGCGGGACTGCGCCAGCAGCAGCGCCTGGTCGTCCTCCAGCGCCCCGGGCAGCAGTGCCGGCAGCGCCGCGGCGGCAACGGGCTCCTTGCTGCCCGGAATGCGGCGCACCAGTACGGCGGTGCCGTGCTCCAGGTCGCGCGGGCCCACCTCGATGCGCATGGGCACACCCTTCAGCTCCCAGTCGACCGCCCGCCGGCCGAACGGCACGTCCGTGCGGTCGTCGACCTGGACGCGTACACCCGCCTCCGTCAGCCGGTCGCCCAGCGCGCGGACTGCGGACAGCACGTCCTCGTCGCCCTTCACCGCCAGGACCACCGCCTGGACCGGGGCCAGCCGGGGCGGGACGCGCAGCCCGTCGTCGTCACCGTGCGTCATCACCAGCGCGCCGATCATGCGGGTGGTGGAGCCCCAGGAGGTCTGCCAGACGTGCTCCTGCCGCCCGTCCTTCGACACGTACTGCGTGTGGAAGGCCCTGGCGAAGTTCTGGCCCAGTTCGTGGCTGGTGACCATCTGGAGGGCTTTGCCGTCGCCCATCATGCTCTCGAGCGTGAGGGTGTTGACCGCGCCGGCGAACCGCTCCCGGACCGTCTTGCGCCCGGAGACGAAGTCCATGGCGAGGACCTCGCGCAGGAAGTCGCCGTAGACCTCGCTCTGGACGCGGGCCGCGAAGTCCCGGGCCTCCTCGTACGTGGCGTGCGCCGTGTGGCCCTCCTGCCACAGGAACTCGGTGGTGCGCAGGAACAGGCGCGGGCGCAGTTCCCAACGCACCACGTTGGCCCACTGATTGATGAGCAGGGGCAGATCCCGGTAGCTCTGGATCCACTTGGCGAAGTACTCGTTGACGATCGTCTCGGAGGTGGGGCGGACCACGACGGGTTCCTCCAGCTGCTTGCCGCCCGCATGGGTGACGACCGCCAGCTCGGGCGCGAAGCCCTCGACGTGCTCGGCCTCCCTCGTCAGGTACGACTCCGGGATGAGCAGCGGGAAGTACGCGTTCTGGGTGCCGGTGGCCTTGATCCGGGCGTCCATCTCCTGCTGCATCCGTTCCCACAGGCCGTACCCGTACGGTCGGATGACCATGGTGCCGCGCACCGGGCCGTTGTCGGCCAGCTCCGCCTTGGCGATCAGGTCCTGGTACCAGCGCGGGAAGTCGTCCGCCCGAGGCGTGAGAACGGGTGCTTTTGCCATGCCGGGCAGGCTAGGACGACCGGTCGCCGCTGCGCGAACCAATTCTCCTGGCCCCGAGACGGTTGCTATAGGCCACGCTCATTTGCCTAAAGCTTTTAGGCATGCACATAATTGATTTCATCAGAGGGGAGAGAGTTTATGGTTCGCGCAGGTCTGAGTACCGAGCGCCTGGTCCGGGCCGGCGCCGAGCTGGCCGACGAGGTCGGCTTCGAGCAGGTGACCGTGTCCGCGCTGGCCCGGCGGTTCGACGTCAAGGTCGCGAGCCTGTACTCGCATCTCAAGAACTCCCAGGACCTCAAGACCCGTATCGCGCTGCTCGCCCTGGAAGAGCTGGCCGACCGCGCCGCCGAGGCGCTCGCGGGCCGGGCCGGCAGGGATGCCCTGACGGCGTTCGCCGACGTGTACCGCGACTACGCCCGTGCGCACCCCGGCCGCTACGCGGCGACCCGCCATCCGCTCGATCCCGCTGCCGCGGCGGCGAGCGCGGGCGGCCGGCACGCGCTGATGACCCGGGCGATCCTGCGCGGCTACGACCTGAGCGAGCCCGACGAGACCCATGCGGTCCGTCTGCTCGGCAGCGTCTTCCACGGCTACGTGAGCCTGGAGACGGCCGGCGGATTCAGTCACAGCGCCCCCGACTCGCAGGAGTCCTGGACACGCATCCTGGAAGCCCTCGACTCCCTGTTGCGCAACTGGCCGGCCCCCTGAGCCTCTGCACGCCACTCCCCCGCTCCTTCTCCTTCTCTTCGCTTCTCTTCGCTTCGCATCTCTCTTCGAATCAGGCCGACACCATGCACACCACGCCTCTCACCCCGGAACTCCTGCGCGGCGCACTCGACTGGGAAAACACCGCGCACGGGCTGCTGCCGCACCGGCTGCCCGCCCGCGCCCGCACGCAGTGCGCCGACCCGCAACTGGCCATGGCGGAGTCCCAGCCCTCCGGCGTACGACTGGTCTTCCGCACCCGCGCGACCACCGTCGAGCTGGACACCCTGCCGACCAAGCGGGTCTACGTCGGTGTGCCGCCACGTCCGGACGGCGTGTACGACCTGCTCGTCGACGGACGGCTCACCGGCAGCGGCCGGGTCGAGGGAGGCAACACGCTCACGATCGACATGACGACCGGCAGTTTCGAGCACCGGGCCGGCCCGGTCGGCACCCTCCGCTTCACCGGGCTGCCCGACACGGTCAAGGACGTGGAGATCTGGCTGCCGCACAACGAGACGACCGAACTCGTCGCGCTCAGGACCGACGCGCCGGTCGAGCCCGTGGCGGACCGGGGCCGCAAGGTGTGGCTGCATCATGGCAGTTCGATCAGCCACGGCTCCGACGCGGCGAGCCCGACCACCACCTGGCCGGCACTCGCCGCCGCACAGGGCGGGGTGGAGCTGATCAACCTGGGGCTGGGCGGCAGCGCCCTGCTCGACCCGTTCACGGCGCGCACCTTGCGCGACACCCCTGCCGACCTGATCAGCGTCAAGCTCGGCATCAACCTGGTCAACGCCGACCTGATGCGGCTGCGGGCGTTCGGCCCCGCGGTGCACGGCTTTCTCGACACCGTCCGCGACGGCCACCCCAACACGCCGCTGCTCGTCGTCTCGCCGATCCTGTGCCCCATCCACGAGGACACACCGGGTCCCAGCGCCCCGGACTTCTCCTCGCTGCAGGAGGGACGGCTGCGGTTCCGGGCCGCCGGGGACCCGGCGGAGACGGCGGGCGGCAAGCTCACCTTGAACGTCATCCGGAAAGAGCTGGCCCGGATCGTGCGCGAGCGGGCGGCCGAGGACCGGAATCTGCACTACCTGGACGGCCGTGACCTGTACGGCGAGGCGGACTCCGCCGAGCTGCCGCTGCCCGACGACCTCCACCCGGATGCTGCCGCGCACCGCCGGATGGGCGAGCGGTTCGCCGCCCGGGCGTTCGCACCGGGCGGCCTGTTCGCGGACGGCGCCGTCTGAGACGTACGGGCCTTCTCAGGTCACTTGCACAGGCCGGCTCACTCGAGGTGGGCGAAGACGACGAGGTTGTCGGTGTAGTCCTTCGCCGCGTGGTCGTACGGTCCGGCGCAGGTGATCAGCCGGACCTCGGGACGTGACGCGTCACCGTACACGCGCTTGTTGGGGAAGTCGTCCTTGGCGAAGGTCTGGGCACTGTCCACGACGAAGTCGGCGTCGCGACCGTCGGCACGCTGCACGGTGAACTCGTCGCCGCTCTTCAGCTCGTCGAGGTTGGCGAAGACAGCCGGGGAGGTCGTGGTGTCGACGTGCCCGGCGATGATCGCGGTGCCCCTCTCGCCGGGTGCGACGCCCTTGGCGTACCAGCCGACGAGGTTGGTGTCGTCGGCCGGTGGGGGCTGGAGCTGGTTCCCGGCGCCGATGGCCAAGGTGGTGAAGGGAGCGTCCACGTCGATCTTCGGAATGACCAGGCGGGTCGGTGCGGACCGGGGCAGGTCGGGGCCGTCCTGCTGAGGATCGGTCCGCCGCGGCTCGGTCTGCAGGGACTCGGAGTGCCGGGGCTCGGTCTGCCAGGGCTCGGTCTGCTGCCGGTCTGCCGTCGCGCCGGCGCCCGAAGCACGGGAGCTCGGCGAAGCGCCGCTCGGCCGGTAGTGGCCGCCGAGCACGCTGACGAAGAGGGCGACGATCGCCACGATCCACAGTGTCAGGCGCCCGCCGCGGCCGGAACTGCGCTCGTCGGCGGAGGTCGGGGAGGAGGGATCTGCTGCCATCGGACACCACCTCGCTCAGGCACGGCAGCACGGAAAATCAGAAACAGGGGGTCGAACGAGGGCACCGGTGCTCACGGCCCGGCGTGCCCGGCGTACGGGGAGGAACACGAAGACCGCTCCCGGGCGGCGGACCGCCGACGTGGTGGGCTCGTCGGCGGCGGCCGCAGCCTCAGGAACGCCTCGTCGGATCAGGACGCCTGACCGGCCCTCCGGCGACGCACCAGGTAGACGCCCGCCGTGCCCACGGCCAGTACCGCCAGGCCGCCTGCGGTCATACTGGGACCGGCAAGCGCGCCGCCGCCCGTGTGCAGGCCACCACGCGGTTCATCGCGGCCACCACCGTCACGGCTACCGCCATCACGACCGCCGCCACTGCTGTCACGGCCACCACCGCTGTCACGACCACCGCCACTGCTGTCACGACCGCCACCACTGTCACGGCCGCCGCCACTGCTGTCACGACCGCCACCACTGTCACGACCGCCACCACTGCTGTCACGACCACCGCCGCTGTCACGACCGCCACCGCTGTCACGGCTGCCGCCGCCATCACCGCCGCGGTCACCGTTACCGCCGCCGTCATCACTCCGTACTGCGGCGAGGGCGCCACCACCGGCGTGCACGCCACCACGCAGTCCGTCGCCCCCGCGGTCGTTCTCCCCACCGCGGTCCCCACCGCGGCCGCCGTCGCCACCCCGGCCGCGGTCACCGCCGCCGTCACCGCCGCGGTCCCCACCCCGGTCACCGCCACGGTCACCGCCACGGTCCCCACCCCGGTCGCCACCGCCGTCACCGCCGCGGTCGCCGTCACCGCCGTGGTCGTCACCCCGTACTAGGGCGAGGGCGCCACCGCCCGCGTGGACGCCGCCACGCAGCCCGCCGTCCCCACCGCGGTCACCGCCTCGGTCCCCACCGCGGTCCCCACCGCGGTCGCCGCCACGGTCCCCTCCCCGGTCACCGCCACGGTCCCCTCCCCGGTCACCGCCGCGGTCGTTGTCCCCACCGCGGCCGCCGTCGCCGCCCCGGCCGCGGTCACCGCCGCCGTCACCGCCATGGTCATCACCGCGCACGAGGGCGAGGGCTCCGCCACCTGCGTGAATTCCCCCGCGTACCTCGTCGTGTCCGCGGCCGTTCTCGTTGCCGTCTCCGCGATTGTTGTTGTCGCGGCCGTTGTCGTAGTTCCGGCCGTTGTCGTAGTTGGACCCTCCGTCGCGATTGCCGTCGCGACCGCGGTCCTGGCTGTAGGAGGAGTCGTCGCGGCCCCCGTCGTCTCCCAGATGGGCGGCGGCGAGCGCGGCGCCGGGCGTAGCGAAGGCAACGGCGGCAGTGACGGCCGCCGAGGCCAGGAGCCTGCGGGCAGAACGCATAGCGATGTCCTTCCGTCGTGACCGGGCAGCGGATACGTCATCAGCTGAAGAGACCCGACCTCGACATGAACCACCGTCAGCGAGGGCCCGAACTCCCACCATCCGAGCCACCCACCCGGGTTATCGAGCCACCCGTCTGCCCCAGTGATCGCTCTGTTCAAGCCTCCATCCGGGGGAATCCACCGGCGTGGCGCCCCCGTCGCGCGGCGCATCCTGCCCCAGTGATCGCTCTGTTCAAGCCTCCATCCGGGGGAATCCACCGGCGTGGCGCCCCCGTCGCGCGGCGCATCGCCGTTACGTCACCCGCGTCGCACCGGGTGTCCGCCGGCCCGGCATCGCGGTCGACCGTCTCGCGGCCCGGTGCGGAGCGCATGGCCTCCACTGCCCGGCCACGCTCGCGGCGCGGCGGCGCGCTGTGCATCGGCCGGCCTCGGAGGCCGCCGCCGACTCGGTGCCCGCCACGTTCCGGCGCCCGGCAGCCACGGCGTCGTACCGCGTGGGCGTGGCGTCGTACCGTGTGGGCGTGGCGTCGTACCGCGTGGGCATGGCGTCGTAATCCGTCTGCCACGGACGGCGCGTACGTCCGCACGAGCGGCCCTAGCCTGAATTCGACATTCCATCAGATTCCGGCCGTTCCCCGGTGGGTCGCCCGCCGAGAAGGGGAGCCCATGTCCGAGACCACCCTCGTCCGGCGGCTGCTGTCGGCGGCACTGGGTGCGCTGATCGGTGTCACCACCCTCGCCGCTCCGGCCCGGGCCGCCGATGTCGGCGAGGTGACGGAACATCCGGTCACCACCGCGCCCGACAGCGGCCCCACCGGCATCACCACCGGACGGCCATCGCGCCGGGCGCGGACGGCGCCCTGTGGTTCACCGAGTTGGTCGCCGGGAAGGCCGGCCGGATCACCACAACGGGCCGGATCACCGAATTTCCGCTGCCCAGCGACTCCGAACTGCCGGGCGGCATCACCGCCGGACCGGGTGGCATGTGGCTGACCGCCGCCGGCTCGATCGCCGTCGAACGGATCGGGTCCACCGGTCGCGTCACCCGGTTCCCGCTGCCCGGGCCCGGCAGCGGCCCGAGCGGCATCACTCGCGGACCCGACGGCGGGATCCGGTACGCGGACCAGTCCGGCCGGATCGGCAGGGTCGACGCGCAGGGCAGGGTGACCGCCTTTCCCGTGCCGGACGGCAGCACCAAGGTCCCCTTCCGACTGGCCTCCGGACCCGACCGGGCCGTGTGGTTCACCGGGCTGATCGGGAACAGCATCGGCCGCGTCCAGGCACTGCCCGGCTGAATCCCGACGACGACGGCTTCACCTGCCCGCCCCTCTTGTTATGACCGCTGTCATAACGCAGGCTGGTGCCGACAGTACGGCAGGCCGACGCGGTGGGAGGAAGCAGTGGCGGAGGGAATGGCACGTGCACTGTGGGAGCGGTACGAGCCGGTGCACGATCTCGTGTACTTCGCGCCGGAGGTGCGCCGGACAGCGGACGCGCTCGGGCTGCGCGGGTACTGGATGGGGTACTTCGCGTTGCGCGCCGCGCCGCTCGGCGCCGTGTCGCCGTCCGTGGTGACCAGTTGCTTCTACGTCTTCCACCCCGCCCGGGTGGCACGGGCCCTGCCGGACGCCTGGGCGTACGCGACGCCCGGCGAGGTGCTGACCGCCCGTCATGACGCCCTGGACGCGGCGATGACCGGCCTGTTCGGAGCGGACACGGTCGGCTCCGCCGACTTCGCAGAGGCGGCCGACCTCGCGTGGGAGGCCGCTGCCGCGGCGGACACCACCGGGCGGGTGCTGGCCGCCGCCAACCAGGCGCTGGAGCGCCCTGAGCGCCCCACCGCGCGCCTGTGGCAGGGCCTGACGACCCTGCGCGAGCACCGGGGTGACTCGCATGTAGCGGCTCTCGTGAGTCAGGGGCTCGGACCGGTCGAGGCGATGCTGCTGAAGGCGGCGGCCGGCGAGTCGGACGGGGAGTTCCTCCGGGAGACGCGCAAGTGGGAGCGGACGGACTGGGAGGCGGCGGGGGCCCGGCTGTGCGAGCGGGATCTGCTCACGGCGGACGGATCGCTCACCCCGGCCGGTACGGCCCTGCGCCTGCAGGTCGAGGCACTGACCGACGCGGCCGCCGAGCACCCGTGGACCGCACTGGGCGCCGGCCGCACCACCCGTCTGGCCGAACTGCTGGCCCCGCTGGCCCGCACCGTCGAAACGTCCGGGCTACTGCCGGCGGGCAACCCGGTGGGCATGACCCGGGGGTCGTACACCGCCACGCTCTGACAGGTCCCCGGCGAGCCCACCGAAGACCTCCGGCCCGGCATCACTCCCCGTAAGCCGCCGACCGGGCCGGGCAGGCCTGTCGGGAAACCGCCCCGGACGAGACCCCGTGACCCGCCGGCCACACCGGTGAACCCCACCGGCGACACCCGGCGGAACCGTCCGGGACCTGCCCCAAGGCCCCGGCGGCGTGCACCCCCCTGGGGAACCGGGCGGTGAGCCGCCCCGGCCCACGCACCACCCGCCACCGGCCGGAACGGAACCCGCGAGAACGCCGCCGCGCACCCGGCGGACCCCGTCCACCACCGACCAAACCCTGCACAGGCCGCCGGGCAGCCGCCGCAAGCCCCGCGGCTGCCGCCCCGGACCGGGGAACGAGACCGTAGGCGGCCCCGTTGCCGTGCTCGCCCGCCTCCCCTCGGCAGCCCGCCCGGATCCCCGCACGGTTGGCGGGCGGGGATCGGGGCGGGTGGGCCTGGAGCCGGGGGCGGCCAGTCGTTACCAGGTCACCGGTAGCCGTTCGGGAATGCGCTTCATGAAGCCGGTGCGCCATACCAGTTGGCCGGGTGGTACGGCGAGTGCGAGGTCCGGCAGGCGGTCGAGGAGGACCTCCAGGGCGATGCGGGCGTGGGTGCGGCCGAGCGCGGTCGCGGGACAGTAGTGGGCGCCGCCACCGAAGGAGAGGTGGTCGGCGGTGTTGTCGCGGTGGATGTCGAAGCGGTGCGGGTCGGGGAACTTGGCCGGGTCGAGGTTGGCTCCCTCGACCAGCACCAGGACCAGTTCGCCCGCGCGTACGTCGACGTCGCCGAGCCTGACGTCCTTGAGGGCGAGGCGCGGCAGGGCGTCGCCGATCGAGAGGTTGACCCGCAGCAGTTCCTCCACGCCGGGGCCGATCAGGTCGGGGCGGTCCCGCAGGAGGTCGCGGGCGATGGGGTGGGTGAGCAGGTAGACCAGCGCCATCGCAAGGAACCCCGAGGTGGAGATGACCCCGGCGCCGAACAGGGTGACGCCGACGGTGGCCAGCATCTCGTCGCTCACGTGCGCCTGGTCGGGATCGTCGCGCAGGGCGGCGAGTTCGCCCATCAGGCCGTGCGTCGCCGGATCGTCGAGCAGCGCCGCCATCCGGGCGATGTCCCGGTCCCAGTTGATCCGCGCGCCGGTGATCGGGCACGGCGCGTTCATGAAGGCGATGTCCAGACTGCGCAGGAAGGCCGGGGCCTCGGTCTGCGGGATGCCGAGGATGCGGCAGTGCATGCCCGCCGAGTACGGCTCGCAGAACGCGCCGCGCAGGTCGGCCGTAGGGCCGTCGGCAAGCAGCCGGTCCACCAGACGGTGGGCGTCCTCGCGCAGCCATTCCATCAGGCCGGGCGACTTCGGGTTGAGCGCCTTCATCACGGCCCGGCGCAGCCCGGCTCCGGTGATGTTGCCCATGTTGTTCACGACCTCGGGCGGGATCGTGAGCGCGTACTGCCGGGGAACCCCGGGCGCCGAGGTGTCCTTCAGGGAGAACCTGTCGTCCTTCAGTACCTGCGCGCACAGTTCGTACGACGACACCAGCCAGGCCTCGTCGCCGGCGATGGTCCGCACGCGCCGTACGGGGGTGACGGCGCGTATGTCCTCGACCTCGGCGGGGACTTGGGTGCCGTCCCAGGAGAACGGGAAGTCGAGCAGGAGAGGGTGGGCGGCGCGGATACCGGTGGCGGTGGTCATGCGGCGGTTCCTTCGGGGGCGGGGGTGACGACGGCGTGGCCCTGGTTGCGGGAGGCGCGCAGACCGGCGCCACGGGAGTACAACAGCTCGGCCATCGGCAGCAGTTGGTGATAGCAGTTGAGCGAGGAGGGCACCTGGAGGATGGCCGGAGTGTCCAGGAACAGCGGAGCCTCGGCGCACACGTACTCCAGGCACACGGCCCGCAGCCGCTCGGTCGGTTCCTCTCCGCGGGCGGTGAGGAACCGATTCACCAGGGTGTCGCAGACGGCCCGGAAGGCACTGTCGGAGCCCAGCCGCGCCGTCAGTTGCCGGTGGATCTCCTGGTAGGCGGGGTTGGTGCGGAACTCCGACATCGGGTGCCAGTCCAGCCGCAGGCCGTCCGGGTCGGCCCGGGTCACCGCGTCCCTCACCTTGGCGCGCACCCCGCGCAGGTTCTTCACCGCCTTGCGCCGGGCCTCGTCCGGTGGATAGCCGGACGCCTCGTACCGCTCGGCGACGTACAGGTCGGTGTAGACGAAGTCGACCCTGTCGAAGTGGTCCAGTCCCCAGCGGGCGAGGTCATGCAGGCGATGGGCCGAGAAATAGCTGTTTCCCGGGGACACGCCGATCACGGCGTGCGCGCCCTCGCCCAGGATGACCTCGCAGTGGGAGGTGTACGGCTGGACTTCGAAGACGTCGGCCATCAGCACGGATGCTGTGGTCACAGAGGGAATCCTCCGCCGCGCGCTAGTCCCGTCGGGGCCCTGTGCCCCTGGTGTGGCTGTGCGGCGCCCTCACGCTAACCGTACTGGATCAGTACGGGCAGTTACTGCCTGGTTTTGGCTCGAAACAGTCGTAGCAACGCTCGAAGTTCCGTGCATCGTGCATGTGTTGAGCGCCGTACTCTTGGGCCGTGGTCTATCGAGACGAGCCTCACGAGGATCCGGCGCGGGTGGCGTCCCGGCTCACCGGGCGCCCGGTCACCGGCGCGCCGGCGGGGTCCGGATCGCCCGCCGAAGTGACGCTGGCCTGCGGCACCCGGGTGATGGTCAAGCGCGCAGACTCCCCCGGCGCCGTACGGGCCGAGGTGGCCGGGCTGCGCTGGCTGGCCGCGGCGGACGCGGTCCGGGTGCCGGCGGTACTCGGACACGACGAGCACTGGATGGTGACGGAGCGGGTTCCGACCGGACGCCCGGGCCCCGAAGCAGCTCTGCGTTTCGGCCAGGCCCTGGCCGACCTGCACGCGGCCGGCGCACCCCGCTTGGGCGCGCCGCCGCCCGACGGCCCCGAGGACGCGTTCATCGGACTCGCCCCGATGCGCAACACGCCCGGCACCGACTGGCCCCGCTGGTACGCCGAGCACCGGGTGCTGCCGTATGTGCGCGGCGCGGTCGACCGCGCCGCGCTCGAGCCCGGCGAGGCAGCCGTGTTCGAGCGGGTCTGCGCACGGCTGCCGGAGCTGGCCGGGCCGGCCGAACCGCCCGCACGGCTCCACGGCGACCTGTGGCACGGCAACGTGCTGTGGGGCGCCGACGGGGAGGTCCGGCTCATCGACCCGGCCGCGCACGGCGGACACCGCGAGACCGATCTCGCGATGCTCCAGCTGTTCGGCTGCCCCCATCTGGACCGGGTCCTGGCCGGATACGAGGAGAGGGCACCGCTCGCCGGGGGTTGGCCGGAACGGGTGGGCGTGCACCAGCTGTTCCCGCTGCTGGTGCACGCCGTGCTGTTCGGACGCGGCTACGCGGAACAGGCCCTGACGGTGGCGCGGAACGCGCTCGCGAGGTGAAGCGGGGCTACTCCTCCGCGTCCGGTGCGGTGATCTGCCCGGACTTGATGTAGCGGGCGAGATTGAGATGGTCGCCGTGCTCCTCGCGCAGGCCCTCCGCCCACAGCACGCTCTGCGTGCCCTCGTGCTTGACCATGCCGGGGCTCACCCCGAGCCGGAAACCACCGGGCAGCGGCTTGCCGTCCCGGTAGGGCAGGAAGTCGAGGGGGGTCGGGCCCGCGGAGGCGTACACCGCGCAGTCGGAGAGCACCGCTACCGGATACTGGCCGGTGGCGCGGGCGGTGGCGAGCATCTTGCGGTGCATGTTGACCCGGGCCTTGGAGATGACCGCGGCCCGGATGTCCGGGCGCCAGGTCGGCCGGTCCAGCGCCGGCCACCGCTCCCCCGGCCGCCAGCCGGAGCGGCCCCGCTCGCGCAGCTTGCCGATGCCGCCCTTGACCGTGGCCTTGATCGCCGACAGCGCGAGCGCGAGCTGCGGGTCGCGGTCCTTGTGGCCGTCCATCGCCGCGAGGAAGTCCTCGGGCGCCATACCGGTGACGACGCCGAGGTCGGCCATCGTGGCGACGTACGCGTCACGCAGCCTGGCGTACCAGGAGTCCAGGTACGGGCCGTGCTCGGGACGGACGTACGCCTCCAACGGCGCGACCTCGTAGCCGAGTTCGAGGGCGTACGCCACGGTCGGCGTCGCGTACCAGGCCGCGCCCTCGGGCGGCTCGCCGTCCGGTGTGAAGGGGCTCGGCAGCCGGGTGTCGAGCCGGACGTGCGAGAGGTCGACCAGCCAGGAGCCGGGCAGCGCCGGATCGAACCGGGGGTTGTGCACATGGACCGGCGCGCCGAGGCCGACGACGGTGCGGTTGGCCGCCGCCGCAAACGCCATGTTGACGTCGATGCCGACGAGGTACGGCTGCATGCACTCCTCGTCGGTCAGCGGCCGGGCCCAGTCGTAGGCCTCCTCGCAGAGCATCTCGCCCGGGGTGCGCTCGTGGAAGCGGGGCAGATGGGCGAGGAGCGGATGCCCGTCCGGGGCCTCGCAGGGCGCGCAGTCGACGGCCTCGGTCAGGGCACCCGGGTTCGGCGCGGACACCCACTGCCCGTGCTCGTCGCGCACCGCGCGGGTCGGCGGGTGCAGGGCGGTCATCAGCTCCAGGCCCGTCACGGCCGTGGAACCGCACGGGGTGAGGACGCGGGTGGCGTACGCGCCGAGGACATGGGCGAGTTCGGCGGGGGGCAGGGTGGCCGCGTCGCCCCAGTACCGGCTGTCCAGCGCGTTCCAGGACGGCATGCAGAAGTGGACGCTGTTGCGCCGGCTGCCCTCGGCGGGTCGGTAGACCCAGGCCCAGGGACCGAAACCGCGCCGGGTGAGCCGCCAGTCGGCCTTGAGCACCTGCCGGACGGCCTTGTGCGTGTCGGGGATCCGTCCGGCGAGCCGCTCCTCGTCACTCAGCCTCGCAGGCAGCCCGTAGCGCACACACGCCGACTCGGTGAGGACGACGAGGGGGTCGGCGTCCTTGCCCGACCGGTGCAACCGGGGCTGTCCGAGCCGCGCCTCGGTGAGCGCCCACTCCACCAGCGCGGGCAGTGAGGCGGCAGGCACGTCGAGCACGAGCCCGCCGACGCAGTACGCGCTCACCCGGCCGTCGTCAGCGGCGTCGACCACGGCGAGGGGGCCGTGCGCGAAGCGCGGGTCGGGAACCGAGCCGGCGGAGGCGGTGGCGGTGGCGGTGGCACCGGTGCGGGACGCGCCAGAAGCGGCCCTCTTGGCGGAGGGACGCCGGACCGGGCGTCGTGCCGCCGGACCGGGGGCCGCTTCATAGGCTTGCGAGGCGGCGGCCGAGCCGGGCGCGCCGGGTCCGGACTCGGGCCGGGCGGAGGCTGCCGGTCCCTGCGAACCGACCGCCGGAGCAGGGGCTGTGTGCGCCGGACCGTGGAACTCCGGGACGGGCCGATGCATGCCTCCCGGAGCCGGGGCGGCATGGGACGAGTCACCGGGGTGCGTACCGGCCTGAGCGGTCGGCTGCCCGGGGGCGGCGCCCGGAGCGACCCTCGGGGGGTCTGCCGACTCGCCCGGCCCGGCGGGCGGCTCGGTGGACTCGGTGGGTGGGGTCTGCGGGCCGGGTGGTGTGGCTGACGCAGGACCCGGTGCGGGCGAGGGGTCCGCTGTGACGGCGCCCGGCGTGGTGGTGGGCCGGGGCGGGGCCGGGTAGCGCCGGGACAGGCCCTCGAGGAGACGGCGGTAGGCCTCCAGGCGGTCACCCCTCGGCTCGGCGCGGCCCGCCTCCCAGGCCTGGATGCTGGGCACGCGTACGCCGAGGGCCTGCGCGACCGCCGCCTCGGTCAGGCCGGCCGCCTCGCGCAGCCGCGCCCGCTCCGCCGGAGCGGGGAGCACGGTGCCGCCGTCCACGGCCGCGAGGAGCGAGTCCACCGCCGCGAACAGCTCATCGGGCTGGTCCGTCATTTCCACATCCGTCTTTCTACCGGACACCCTGGCGGATCTCTTCCAGCCGGGTCGTCAGCCGTTGGTGACGCTGCGAGGCGGCCTGGGAGGAGTTCAGCCCCTGGTGCCAGGCGATCTGCCGCCAGTCCATGCCCCGGCGCCGGGCCTCCATCACCACCTGGCTCTCCAGCCGGTCCAGTTGATGACGCAGGCCGTCGACGAGGCTCAGGGCGGCGCCGATGTCGTCCGCAGTGACGTCCGCCGCCGCGTCGTTCCCGGTGCTGCCGAGGTCCGCCGCCGACAGCAGCCGGCCGAGGAGCGCCGCGTCCTGGGCCACCCGGTGCGCCGGGGCGCCGTCGGCGCAGGCGTCGGCCGTGAGGGCGGCGAGGCGCAGTCGGGCGGCGGAGTGAACGTCTTCGGCGTCATCGGCGTCATGTGCCATGCGGGCCATGCTATCCCGCCCGCACAATGGGACAACGTTATGTTGTTTCCTTGTTCGAGCATCCTCACGGTACCGCCTCCGACCTGTGATTACGCAGCGTAAGGAAACCATTCACCCGTTCGATTCGTATAAGGACGTGAAAGCCGAACCAGGGAGAGACCATGCAACCGTTCACGCTCAACTACGCGCGGCCCGCTGTGCAGTTGGACGTCACCACTCCGTATGCGTACGACTCCGGACTGCAGTTGAACGTCCTCCCGGACGGGCGGATCGCCGCCACCGACCACGCGACGCTGAAAGCACTGGGGACGACGACGTCGACCGCCGGTTCCAAGACGCACTTCGACGACTGAAGCGCGGGCGCGGAACGATGACCGTACTCATCCTGACGAGTGAAGAGGACGTGACGGCGGACATGGTGGTCCTCCGGCTCGGCGAAGCCGGTGTGCCCGTCGTCCGGCTCGATCCCGCCGATCTGACCAACGGCGTGGCGCTGTCGGGCGAGTACGTGCGGGGCGCCTGGCACGGTCACCTGTCCGTCGGCGGGCGCCTGGTGAGCATGAGCGGCCTGCGTTCCGTGTGGGTGCGCAGGCCCGGCGCCGCAGCCACCCGCGCCGCCCACCCGTCGGCCTGGCTGACGGAGGAGTCCGCGCAGGCGCTGTACGGCATGCTGCGCTGCACCGACGCGCGCTGGATGAACCATCCGGACGCCGCCCAGCGGGCCCGCCACAAGCCCTGGCAACTGCATCTCGCCCAGCGCAGCGGCCTCCCTGTGCCGGCCACGCTGATCACGACGTTCCCGCAGGCGGCGCGGGAGTTCGCGGAGCGCTGTCCGGACCTGGTCGTCAAGCCGGTCTCCGGGGCGCATCCGCAGGAGCCGCCGCGTGCGGTGCCGACCAGCAGGGTGGCTCCTGACACGGACTTCGCGGCGGTCGCGTTCGGTCCGACGCTGCTTCAGCGGCGGATCGCCAAGCGCGCCGACATCCGGCTCACCGCCGTCGGCGACACCCTGCTGGCCGCGCGCAAACCCACCGCCCCCGACGCCCGTCCGGACGACGTGGACGTCCGCTTCACCCCGTCGGTCTCCCCCTGGCTGCCCGTGGACGTGCCACCGCGCATCGCGGAGGGCGTACGGCGGTACGTGAGGGGCGCGGAACTGGCATACGGCGCATTCGACTTCGCGGAGGACGCGGACGGGATCTGGTGGTTCCTCGAGTGCAACCAGTCGGGCCAGTTCGGTTTCGTCGAGATGGACACAGGTCAGCCGATCGCGGCGGAGATCGCCAAGTGGCTGGCCGGGGACGGGAATCCGGATCGCAGGTGTGCGGACGGCGACCGGAGCACAGCATCTTGAAGGTGCGGGGATCGGCTCTGAGAGAGGAACGCTGCATGCGTATCGGACTGCTGGGAACGGGCCCGTGGGCCCGGGCCGCGTACGCCCCCGCGCTGGCCGGGCACGCCGGCCTTCGGTTCACGGGCGTGTGGGGCCGCCGTCCGGAGGCGGCCAGGGCACTGGCCGAGGAGTACGACGTCGCCGCGTACGACGACGTGGACGCACTGCTGGCCGACGTGGACGCGGTGGCCGTGGCCCTGCCACCGTCCGTGCAGGCCGAGTTGGCGGTGCGTGCGGCGCGGGCGGGCCGTCATCTGCTGCTGGACAAGCCGCTGGCGGTGTCGGCCGCCGAGGGCCGGGCGGTCGTGGAGGCGGCGGAGCGGGCCGGGGTGGCGTCCGTGGTCTTCCTCACCGCGCGATTCCAGAAGGAGCCGGAGGCCTGGATCGACGAACAGGCGGCCGTGGCGGGCTGGTTCACTGCTCGGGCGCAGTGGCTGGGGGCGGTGTTCACGTCCGACAGCCCGTTCGCGGCCTCACCGTGGCGGCGGGAGAAGGGGGCGCTGTGGGACGTCGGCCCGCACGCCCTGTCGGTGCTGCTGCCGGTCCTCGGCGACGTACGGCAGGTGACGGCGGCGGCGCACGGCCCGGCGGACACCGTGCACCTGGTCCTCGACCACGCCACCGGCGCCTCGAGCGCGCTCACGCTGAGCCTGACGGCGCCGCCCGCGGCGGCCGGGGCGGACGTGGAGCTGCGCGGTGAGGCGGGGACGGCGCTGCTGCCGGGCAGCTCCGAGGGTGCGGTCCCCGCGCTCGCCCGGGCCGCCGACGCGCTGCTGACCGCCGCCCGCACGGGGCGCCCGCACGCCTGCGACGCCGCGTTCGGCCTCCGCGTCACCGAGATCCTGGCGATGGCGGAGGCGCGCCTGACCGACACGGCGGAATAACTCCGGCGCCGCAGCGGGACGGGCGGGGCGTCCGGCCCGGTGCGACGGGCCGGGCCGGCGCCGCGCCGTCGTCCGGGCCCTCCCTCGCGCCCCCCTGCCGATCACGGCACCCTCTGCAGGGCACCCGGCCCTGCGCCCACCTCGGGTACGGCTTCCGGCCCCTGCGCAACGGCTTCGGCCCCCGGGCTTGGGCCAGGGCCTGCGGACGGCGCCGGGCGCGGCGCCGCCCTCCTGCCCGTGGGGCGAGAGGCCCGGGTGGGGGCGGCGGCGTAGCTTGGGGATGTGAGACCGGTGCGCGGCTCGGCGTCGCGCGGGACCTGGGAGGATCGCGGCTGGTTGCGGGGCGCGCGGCCGCCGCGGTGGGTGCGGGTGCTGCCCGTGCTGCTGCTCGTGGCCGTCAGCTGCGCGACGGTGTTCACGCCGGACGCCCCCGACGTCGGCTTCCTGCTGGGCGCGATCCCGCCGCTGGCGATCCTGTCGTACGGCCCGGTGGCCACCGCGGTCCTGGGGGTCGGTGTGGTCGTGGCGCTGAACGTGCCGGAAACGCATCTGAACCGTCCGGGCAACACCGATCTGCTCACCATCGTGTTCGTGGCCGCGCTGAGCGTGTTCGTGTCCTATGTGCGCAGTATGCGGGACGCCGAGCTGGACGCGGCGCGGGCGGTCGGCGAGGCCGTGCAGCGCGCCGTGATGCCACCGCTGCCGGCCCGGGTCGGCAGCGTGGGGTGCACGGGGTTCTACCGGGCCGCGCAGGACGGGACGCTGGTGGGCGGGGACTTCTTCGACGTGCGGGCGGGGCCGTCCGGGGTGCGCGCGGTGATGGGGGACGTGCGGGGGCACGGGCTGTCGGCGGTGGCGACGGTGGTGTCGCTGCTGGGCGCCTTCCGGGAGGCCGTGCTGGACCAGCAGGACCTGGAGTCGGTGGCGGCGCGGATGGACCGCAGGCTGGTGGTGGACTCGGCCGGCGAGCAGAACGGAGAGCTGTTCGCCACCGGCGTGCTGCTTGAGTTCTCCGGCGACGGGCGCGCCGTGCGGGTGGTGGCCTGCGGTCATCCGGCGCCGGTGCTGCTGCACGAGGGGCGCGCCGAGGAGGTGACGGTCGCGCCGGGTCCGCCGCTGGGGATCGGGCTGGTCGGCGTCGAACCACCCAAGGGTGTCACCGTGGCGCTCGAACCGGGCGACCGGCTCTTCCTGGCATCCGACGGGGTGTGGGAGGCACGGTGCGCCGGTGACGGCTTCTATCCGCTGCCCGCCCGGCTGGCCACCTTCACCGGCACCGCGTCCGCCGAGCTGCCCGGGCTGGTCTGGCAGGACCTCGCACGGCTGCGCTACGAGGTCCGCGACGACGTCACCATGCTCCTGCTGGCACCCGACCCACCGGCCGTCCGACCGCTCGCCGACCTCACCCACGTCCCCGACGGTTGATGCATCCCGTCCCGTAACTGACGAACCGGCAACCGGAGTTCGAACACAACGTCTCAAACGCCAGGTCGCGCCACCCCTTCCGCCAAGTAGAAATATCTACGAGCATGCATATGCCGGGTTGGTGTGCAGGCGCACGAACTGCCCGGTAGTGGCCGTTCCCTGCGCCGAGGCAGGCGAGCGAGGACATCCGGAGCAGCGCATGACGAACACGATGTGGACGCGGGGCGTGGAGTGGCTGGCCGCAGCGGCGGCGGACCCCCGCTCCTGCAAACGGGAGTGGGATCACGGTGAGGGCGTCGCGCTGCTGGAGGCGGGCCGCTTCTGGGACGTGCTGAGCGTCCCGGACGGACTCGGCCTGCTCGCCCTGGACCTGGTGTGGCGGCCGGGAATGCCCGTGCCGGGGCCCACGCTGGTCGACACGGCGGCGGGCCGGGTCGGGTTCTTCGTGCCGCCGGACCCGTCCGGGGGCTGGGTCGGCGCCGGGCTGCGCTACGCGACCAAGGGGTCCTGGGTCGCCGTACCGCCGCCGTACCGACCTGCGCGCTTCCTGGAGTGGCTCGTCCCGCCCGACGGCACCGGCACGCTGCATAGGCCGGGCACCCTCGAGCAGGCGCTGCGGCAGGCCAACGGCACGCTGGCCGTGCTCGCGCCGATGCGCGGACGGTGAGTGGTCAGATCCGCTCGGCCACGGACCGCGCACGCGGGACGAACCCGGGCGGTACGGCTCCCTGCGCCTCTGGTTCCGCCGGCACGGTCCGCCCCTGCGCCCGCCACTCGGTGACGAGCCCGGCATAGATCGGCTCCCGGGCCGCGTCGCCCCGGCTTTCCCGCCCGGCCCGGTCCGTCCCCGCCGCCCGCTGCGACCGGTCCGCCCGGCGGGTCTCGCCGGGCCGCTCCCCCCGGTACGACGGATCCGGCCGGTCGATCCGGTCCAGGAGATCCATGCGATGGGCCGGGTCCACGCGGTCTGCCGGGTACGAGCGGTTCATGCCGGGGCAACGCCCGGGGGCCGTCACCGGTACGCCCGTATCCGGCCGCTCACCGGGTCGGGTGAGGCCATCGCCCGAACGAGACCTTCCGCCCGTCGGACAAGCATCCCGCCGGCAGTTCCTCTCCTCGGCGGCGCGCCGCGGCCCTCCCGGTCCGACGGGCACGGTGCGGTATGCGCTCCGATCCTCAGGGATCCGGGCTCCGACGTCAGGCCCAACGCACGTTCGGCTCTCACGTGCCGGGAGTCGGCCCATGCCCCGTTCGTCCGCACGCCTGCTGCGGGGAACCACGGGCGGCGTCGCGGGGGCACCTGCCTCCACACCCGTCCTCCCCCGGCCCACCAACTCGACAGCGCCGCAAGGCGGGTGATCCGCGAGGCGCACGTGCCCGGGGTGATCAGCGGGTGCGGCCGTCCGGGGCGGCGTCCCCTGCGCAGCCGCCTCGGGCCCCGGGCGGCCGGGTGCGGGGCGCCGACCGGTCCCCCGTTCCGGTCGTGCCCCGCGGAACACTGAACTTACGTGCGATATCGGGTTCGGGGTAGCGCACCGGTGCCCGGCGCGGCCCGCCCGGCACTCACCCGTGCACAGGTGAGTCCGATTGGCCATGATTTGCCATGTCGAGTTCGGGGACGGGCAGTTCACCGACGACCAGGTGGGCGAGGACGGCCTCGTACAGATCGGTGCCACCGGCCATCAGCCGGCGTTCCAGCACGGGTTCGGCCGCCCGCACGTGCTCGCGTACGGTCTGGGCGTGGACGCCGAGCGTCTGGGCCGCGCGTTCGGCGTGCGCGTCGGCGGCGATCCAGGCGCGCAGGGTGGTGCGCAGGTCCCGGCCGTCCTCCTCGAGCCGGCCGAGGAGTCCGTCGGCCCAGGAACGCAGGGCGCGGGTGCCGAGCAGATCCGTCA
The DNA here is from genome assembly GCF_009796285.1 of Streptomyces broussonetiae. Taxonomy (NCBI): domain Bacteria; kingdom Bacillati; phylum Actinomycetota; class Actinomycetes; order Kitasatosporales; family Streptomycetaceae; genus Streptomyces; species Streptomyces broussonetiae. The sequence goes on from NZ_CP047020.1 coordinate 1,120,699, forward strand.
GCTCGCCCCCGGCCGGCGGGTGTGCCGGGGGGCCACCGGGGCCGCACGGGCCGTGTGCCGCCTCGGTGTTGAGCGCGAGATGGGCGACGGCGCGCACGGTCAGCCGGGACAGGTCGGCGCCGAGCAGCGCGGCGAACCGGTCCATCCGGGCCCGGACCGTGTTCCGGCTGACGCCGAGCACCTTGGCCGCGCTCACGGCGGTGAACTCCAGGCCCAGCCCGGTGGTGGCGAGCAGTTCGGCACGCACATGGTGCGGCAGCCTGTCGAGCGGGCGCAGCACTCCCGCGGCCCAGGCGCACAGCGCGGCCGGGTCCATCAGCCGGGCGGGGCGGGTGCGGGTGGCGTAGACCGCGGACCGCTCGGGCCGGAAGCGGGCGACCGCCAGGGCGGTGACGGCCTGGCCGTAGGCGGTGGCGGTCAGCGCAAGGCGCTGGCGGGGGCTGCCGCCGAGGAAGGTGCCGGGCCGCGCGGCGACGAGCGATCGCAACCGTTCGCCCACCTCGGACGACGGGCCGACGACGATGACATGACCGTCCATTGCGGGACAGCGCACGACGAGCGCCCGGCCGCCGGTGGCGTCCGTGCAGACCTCGGCGAGCCTGTCACGTTCGACGGGCGAGGTCTCGACGACGTACACGCGGGCGGTGTCCTGCTCCAGCAGTCCCGGCCACAGCCCGGCGGCGACCCGGCGGGCGGAGACGGTGTCCTCCACCATCAGCAACTGCAGGATCGCCAGCCGCAGGTCGGCCGTAACCCGCTGCAGCCGTCGCCCCGACTCCGCCAACTCCCTTTCCCTGAGCAGCAGTTCCACCACTCCGGCGGTGTGTTTGAGGATCTCGGCGGTGTGCCGGTCGAAGGGGGCCGGCCGGGCGACGGCCAGTACGGCTCCGGCGGCCGGCCCGGGCCCCGGGCGACGTATCCCGACCAGGCGCACATGTCGTTCGCCGTCCTCGAGCGCCGCGGCGGCGACCCGGCCGGCGGTGACGTCGGCGACCAGGGAGGCGTCGAGGGGCAGGCGTTCACCGGCGAGCAGGCTGCCGTGCGCGTCCTGCAGGCACACCGTCGCCCGGGTGCTGCGGGCGAGCCACGTGACCAGGCGGCCGAGATCGCGTCCGGCGGGCCGCAGCTGGGCGAGCAACTGCTGTGCCCAGACGCCGTCGCCGCCGTCGTCGTACGACTGCGCGCGCACCGGGTCCCCTCCCGCTCGGTCGGCCACCTGCCTGCCCCCCTCCTCGTCTCCGCGTTGACCTGGGCATACGCTGCGGCACGTTACCCGAAGGGGCCCGTCCGCGTCCCCTGGCAGCGGACACAACTCCGCCGACGGCCCGGGGGGGGTGGACCGTCGGCGGAGAGGTGGCGCCCGGGGCCGGGGGCCCAGGGCGACTCAGGTGTCGCATGCCCGTGAATCGGGGAGGTACACGGGAGACTGCCGGTCTCTTTCGGGGCGGTCGGGTCTGACGTGCTCATGCGTCGGCATCGCGGCGTACGAGGAGTCGGTGACCCTGGTGAGCAGGCCGCGGCAGGCCGCGAACTCATGGACATCCCCGCAACGGGCCTCCGGGGCTCCGCGTGCCACGCCCGGCGACGGCATAAGCTCGAGGGGTGGCGAAGTACTTCGACGTGCACCCAGACAACCCGCAGCCGCGCAGCATCAGCCAGATCGCAGACGCGGTGCGCTCCGACGCGCTCATCGCATACCCGACCGACTCCTGTTACGCGCTGGGCTGCCGGCTGGGCAGCAAGGACGGCATGGACCGGATCCGCTCCATCCGCCATCTGGACGACCGGCACCACTTCACGCTGATGTGCCGCGACTTCGCGCAGCTCGGCCAGTTCGTGCGGGTGGACAACGACGTCTTCCGGGCCGTGAAGGCGTCCACTCCCGGCAGCTACACCTTCATCCTGCCGGCCACCCGTGAGGTGCCGCGCAAGCTGCTGCACCCGAAGAAGAAGACCGTGGGCGTGCGCATCCCCGACCATGTGGTCACCCAGGCACTGCTGGCGGAGCTGGGCGAGCCGCTGCTGTCCAGCACGTTGCTGCTGCCGGACGAGGAGGAGCCGCTGACCCAGGGCTGGGAGATCAAGGACCGGCTCGACCATGCGGTGGACGCGGTGGTGGACTCCGGTGAGTGCGGTACCGAGCCGACCACCGTCGTGGACTTCTCCGGCGGCGGGGCGGAGATCGTCCGGCGCGGCGCCGGGGACACCAGCCGCTTCGAGTGAGCGTGTGGGCCGCGGCACACCGGGTGCGGCAACGCCGATCTTGCGTGGCAGCATGGGCCGTAGCGTCGGCGCCGGGGACGACCGCCGTCCGACGCCCTTTCCCCCAGGGAGGCTTGCTCACCATGACCGAACTCCAGCGGACCGACCTCGACATCCAGACCGAGGACGGCGTCGCTGACGCCTACCTCGTCCACCCCGCGGACGGGCGTCCCCGTCCGGGCGTGCTGTTCTACCAGGACGCCTACGGCCTGCGGCCGCACCTGAAGAAGATGGCCGACCGGCTGGCCGCCGCCGGCTATGCGGTGCTGGTGCCGAACGTCACCTATCGCATCGGCCGGGCCCCGGTCGTCGAGCTGCCCGAGTTCAAGGACCCGGGCGCCGACCCGTCCATCTGGAAGAAGCTCGGTCCGATCGTGTTCGCGCTGAACCCGGAGATGATCGGGCGGGACTCCGCCGCCTACCTGCGCTGGATGGCCGACAGCCCGGTGGTCGCCGACGGGCCGGTCGGAATCACCGGCTACTGCATGGGCGCCCGGCTCGCCCTGTGGACGGCGGCGGCGCATCCGGAGCGGGTGGCGGCCGCGGCCGGGTTCCACGGCGGCGGGCTCGCCACCGACGATCCGGCCAGCCCGCACCTGGGTGCCCCGCGCATCACCGCGGAGCTGTACCTCGGGCATGCCGACAACGACCACTCGCTGCCGCCGGAGCAGATCGAGCGCTTCGAGAAGGCCCTGACCGAGGCCGGGGTCCGGCACACGTGCGAGGTCTACGAAGGCGCCCAGCACGGCTACACCCAGGCGGACACCCCCGCGTACAACGAGGAGGCGTACGAGCGGCACTGGGTGGCGCTGCTCGGCCTGCTCGAGCGCGCGTTCTGACCCCGGTTCGGACACAGGACGAACGATCGGTCCCCGGCTCCCGCTGTCCGGCGGGCGCCGGGAGCCGATCTCGTTCCACGCATTGACATGAACGCGGCGCGGCACGAGTCTGAGAGCGCTCTCAGACAGGTACGGACCAATATCCGTACGACCCCGACCCCCACACGGAGGTAGGAGAGTGCCGCACACACGCACCCGCCCGGCGCTGCCCCTGGTGGCCGCCGCGGCCCTGGTCGGCTCAGTGCTCGCCCTCGGCGCCCCAGGCCGTGCCGGCGCCGCCGTCCCGGACACCGTCCCCCTGCAGATCACCAACAACTCGGGCCGTTCCGAACCGGTCTACGTCTACGATCTCGGCACCCAGCTCTCCTCCGGACAGCAGGGCTGGGCCGACGCGGGCGGCGCCTTCCATGCCTGGCCGGCGGGCGGCAACCCGCCGACACCCGCGCCGGACGCGTCGATCGCGGGTCCGACCCCCGGACAGTCCACGACGATCCGGATCCCCAAGTTCTCCGGCCGGATCTACTTCTCCTACGGACAGAAGCTCGACTTCCGGCTCACCACCGGCGGCCTGGTCCAGCCCGCCGTGCAGAACCCGTCCGACCCCAACCGGAACATCCTGTTCAACTGGTCCGAGTACACGCTGAACGACTCCGGCCTGTGGCTCAACAGCACCCAGGTGGACATGTTCTCGGCGCCCTACGCGGTCGGGGTGCAGCGGGCCGACGGCAGTGTGAGCACCACCGGGCACCTCAAGTCCGCCGGATACACCGGATTCTTCAACGACCTGCGCGCGCAGGGGGGCGGCTGGGCCGGGCTGATCCAGACCCGCTCCGACGGCACCGTCCTGCGGGCGCTGTCGCCGCTGTACGGCGTGGAGACCGGCGCCCTGCCCGCGAACGTCATGGACGACTACATCAACCGCGTCTGGCAGAAGTACGCCGCCACGACGCTGACCGTCTCGCCGTTCGCCGACCAGCCCGGCACCAAGTACTCCGGGCGCGTCTCGGGCGATGTCATGAACTTCACCGACAGCTCGGGCACGGTCGTCACCAGCTTCCAGAAGCCGGACGCGGACAGCGTCTTCGGCTGCCACAAGCTGCTCGACGCGCCCAACGACAACGTCCGCGGGCCCATCTCGCGCACGCTGTGCGCCGGTTTCAACCGCTCGACCCTGCTGGTCGACTCCAACCAGCCGGACACCACGCCCGCGGACTTCTACCGGGACGCGGTGACCAACCAGTACGCGCGCGCCGTCCATGCGCAGATGACGGACGGCAAGGCGTACGCGTTCGCCTTCGACGACGTCGGGAACCAGGAGTCGCTGGTGAACGACGGCAACCCCCAGCAGGCGTACCTCACGCTGGATCCGCTGAGCTGACATGCCGCGGTCCCGCACCCCTCGGTGCGGGACCGCGTCGTACGTGTGGTCGCTCAGCCGGTCGTCAGGGCGGTGTCGTCCACGACGAAACTGGTCTGCAGCGAGGAGTCCTCCACGCCGTTGAACTTCAGCGTCACCGTCGAGCCCGCCAGCGAGGACAGGTCGAAGGACTTCTGGCTGTAACCGGTGGCCTTGTTGAGGTTCGAGTAGGTCGCGAGGGTCTGCGAACCCGCGGTCACCGTCAGCTTGTCGTACTGCGTGCCGGTGGTCGTCTCCGCGCTGTCGATGTGCAGGTAGAAGGTCAGGGTCGCCTTGCAGCCCGCGGGGATCGTCACCGACTGGGACAGGGTGTCGGTGTGCGAGGTGCCGTACCCGTCCAGCCAGGCCTTGTACGAGCCGCCGTGGGCCGCCTCACCGCTGTCGGTGGTGATGACGCCGCTGGTCGCGGTCCAGCCGGTGCCGCCCGACTCGAAGCCGGGGTTGGCCAGCAGCTGGGTCGAGGTGCAACCCCCACCTCCGCCACCGGAGTTGACCGTCCAGGTGAAGGTCGCCGTGCCGGTGGCACCGGTGGAGTCGGTCACCGTCACCGTGGTGTTGGAGGTCCCGGCGGTGGTGGGCGTGCCGGTGATCAGGCCGCTCGAGCTGTTGATCGACAGGCCCGCGGGCAGCCCGGAGGCGCTGTAGGTCAGCGCGCCGCTGTTGGTGCTGCTCGCCTGGACCTGGAGGCTGACGGCCGTGCCGACGGTGGAGGTCTGGTTGCCCGGGCTGGTGACCGTGACCCCGTTGCCCGGCGGGGTGACATGGCTGCCGACGTTGATGCCGGCGAAGGCGTTGGCAACCCCGGCGTACTGGGTCGAGTTGGCGCCGTACAGCGCGGTGGCCGCGTTCAGGGCGGCGGTACGGGCACCGGCGTAGTCGGTGCTCGACGTCATGTACGTCGTCAGCGCCTTGTACCAGATCTGCAGCGCGGCGGCCCGGCCGATGCCGGTGACGGCGACGCCGTCGGAGGTCGGGCTGTTGTAGGTCACGCCGTTGATGACCTTGGTGCCGCTGCCCTCGCTCAGCAGGTAGAACATGTGGTTCGCGGGGCCCGAGGAGTAGTGCACGTCGAGGCCGCCGACGCCCGAGTACCAGCTGTCGGCGGAGGAGCCGTCCTTGCTGGGTTTGTCCATGTAGCGCAGCGGGGTGCCGTCGCCGTTGATGTTGATCTTCTCGCCGATGAGGTAGTCACCGGGGTCGGAGCTGTTGTTGGCGTAGAACTCCACGCCGGTGCCCATGATGTCGCTGGTGGCCTCGTTCAGGCCGCCGGACTCACCGGTGTACTCCAGGCCCGCGGTGTTGGAGGTGACGCCGTGGCTCATCTCGTGCCCGGCCACGTCGAGGGCGGTCAGTGGGTCGTTGTTGCCCGAGCCGTCGCCGTAGGTCATGCAGAAGCAGCTGTCGTCCCAGAACGCGTTCACGTACGCGTTGCCGTAGTGCACGCGGGAGTACGCGCCGACGCCGTCGTTCCTGATGCCGCTGCGGCCGAAGGTGTTCTTGTAGAAGTCCCAGGTCTCCTGCGCCCCGTAGTGGGCGTCCGCGCCCGCGGTCGCGGCGTTGGAGTTGGTGCCGTCGCCCCAGGTGTCACTGGTCTGCGAGAACAGCGTGCCGGTGCCCGAGGAGCCGTGGTTGAGGTTGTACGTCTTGTGGCCGCCGCGCGCCCCGTCGGTCAGCGTGTACGTCGAACCCGACTGGGTCGTGGTCAGCGTGACCTGGCCGCTGTAGCGGGTGTTGCCGATGCCCGTCCTGATCGCCTGGTACCGGTACAGCTCCTTGCCGGTGGTGGCGTCGGTGATGACGTGCAGCTGGCTGGGCGTGCCGTCGTCCTGGAAGCCGCCGACCACCGTCTCCCAGGCGAGCTTCGGGGTGCCGGTGCCGGCCCAGATCACCTTGCGGGCGCTGTCGGTGGCGGGCTTCGCGGCGTCGAGCGCCCTGGCGGCCTTGAGCGCCTTGTTCTCGGCGGCCGCCTTGGTGAAGGTCGCGGTGGTGGAGGCGACCTGGATCCTGTGCTTGTTGTTGTAGGTGGCGCTCACGGTGCCCGCGGCCAGGGAGGCGGGCGGGGTGTGCACGACGAGGTCGCCGCCGAGGACGGGCAGACCCGCGTAGGTGCGCTCGTAACGGGTGTGCACGGTGCCGTCGACGTCCTTGACGACATCCTTGACGACCAGCTTCTCCTGGGCGCCGAGCCCGAGCGTACGGGCGGTCGTGGCGGTGCGCTGCCGGGCGTCCTTCATGAGCGCCTGGTGCTGGGCCGGGCTGAGCCGGGCCTCCAGGCTGCCGGTGCGCAGCGGGCTGGGGTGGGCACCGGCGGGCTTGGCGCTCGCCGGGCCGGCCTGGATGCCGACCGCGAGGAAGGCCGCGGTGGAGATCAGGGCGGCTCCGACCGTGGCGCTCCTGCGACCTCTGCGGGGAACGGGTCTGTGGGGTCTCACTCGTACTCCTTCTGCTGCGGCCGCCGGGTTGCGGCCGGTGACAGACGGGCAGCCGGGTCTGCTGCCCGGGCGAGCTGAGCTGTGCGGAACTGTGATCCGTGCGCACCCAGCAGGTGCGGTGCGCTGAGGAAGGATTTCAGCGTTGACCCGCACATGTCAGTCACGGTGAGGGCATTCGAGGGTTTTCCCTATGCCTGGGTCACTGACCAGGCCGTACGGAATCCACGACTCCGCGGCTCAAGTACCCCTGCGACGAGCACCTCTGACGGTGCGACTGATGCCGGGTGCGTCCGGTTCCCCCCCCGTTATCTTCTTCGCGGTTCCGCAACGGGACCGCTGGCCTCCGGGCCCGGCATGACTGTTCCCCCCTGTCGAAGAGATGACCTGGGGGGTGGTGTCACCGGGCCCGGGAGGCGCCGTTGGAGACGCTGATGAGAGGTCCGACTACCGCCTGGCCTGGTGCAATGCCCGGCCGCTTGCGGGCGGCAGGTCTGCATAACGTGGATGCGCGCATACGACGCCAACGCCCTGGCCAGCACCGCACGAACCCCGTTCGGGAGGATGGGTTGGACGACATCGACGACGTGGGCGTCTTTCTCGGTCTGGACGTCGGCAAGAGCGCCCATCACGGGCACGGGCTGACCCCGGCCGGGAAGAAGGTCTTCGACAAGCAGCTGCCCAACAGCGAGCCGAAATTGCGGGCCGTCTTCGACAAGCTGGCCACGAAGTTCGGCACCGTGCTGGTGATCGTGGACCAGCCCGCCTCGATCGGAGCCCTGCCTCTGACGGTCGCCCGGGACGCCGGCTGCAAGGTTGCCTACCTGCCCGGACTCTCGATGCGGCGGATCGCCGATCTCTACCCGGGCGAGGCGAAGACCGACGCCCGCGACGCGGCCGTGATCGCTGACGCCGCGAGGACGATGCCGCACACCCTGCGCTCGCTGGAACTGACCGACGAGATCACCGCCGAGCTGACCGTGCTGGCGGGCTTCGACCAGGACCTGGCGGCAGAGGCCACCCGCACCTCCAACCGGATACGCGGCCTGCTCACCCAGTTCCACCCCAGCCTGGAACGCGTCCTCGGGCCGCGTCTGGACCACCCGGCCGTGACCTGGCTGCTGGAACGCTACGGATCTCCGGCCGCCCTGCGAAAGGCCGGTCGTCGCAGGCTGGTTGAAGTCATCCGGCCCAAGGCCCCGCGCATGGCTCAGCGACTGATCGACGAGATCTTCGACGCCCTCGACGAGCAGACCGTCGTCGTCCCCGGGACCGGCACGCTCGACCTCGTGATCCCGTCGCTGGCCCGCTCGCTAGCGGCCGTCCACGAACAGCGACGAGCTCTGGAAACACAGATCGGGCAACTGCTGGAGGCTCACCCTCTTTCCGCGGTCCTGACCTCGATTCCGGGGGTCGCGGTCAGGACCGCCGCCACTTTGCTGGTCACCGTCGGCGACGGCACCAGCTTCCCCACCGCCGCCCACCTGGCCTCCTACGCCGGCCTCGCACCGACGACGAAGTCGTCCGGGACCTCGATCCACGGCGAACACGCGCCCAGAGGCGGCAACCGGCAGCTCAAACGCGCGATGTTCCTGTCCGCATTCGCCGCCCTGCACGATCCCGCCTCCCGCACCTACTACGACCGCTGCCGAGCCCGCGGGAAGACCCACACCCAGGCACTTCTCCGCCTGGCACGCCAGCGGATCAACGTGCTGTTCGCGATGCTCCGCGACGGCACCTTCTACGAACCCAGAACCCCACGCCTCGCTTGACGAAAGACTGTGAGTCTTCATCTGGCTGGTCCGGGACCGGCTGGCAGGGTTGACGTCGGTCGCCTCGTCGTAGTCGTGACTCGTGACAAAAGTGGCCCCCACGGGTGCCTTGCCTATGAACTGTCCGACTATGGCGGGCGGTCGGCGCCGACCCGGCCCACCTCGGTGGCCTGATAAGAAGCCTGCCCGGCCCCAAAGGGCCGTGGCCCGTCACAGTTCTGCCTCGAAGTGACCTCTCCCGGGCACGGCGCCGGTCCGCAGCGACCGGGACCACCGCCTCACGGAGAGGAACCCTGATCGCGTGAACACCATTGTCGCCCAGGCGCATTCATTCATCATCGGCGTCGACACCCACGCCAAAACGCACACTTACGCCGTGCTCGCCTCCAGTGGTGAGCACCTGGGCACGGAGGCATTCCCCAACACCCACGCTGGCAGGGCACGAGCCATCAACTGGGCTGGACGTCGCACTGGTGGAGACCTCGGTGCTCTGTGGGTGATCGAGGGGGCGGGCAGTTACGGAGCCCAGATCGCCCGCCAGACGGCACGCGCCGGCTACCAGGTGGTTGAAGCCGCCAGAATGGGCCGCGCCGGCCGCCGCGGCATCGGCAAATCCGACCCGATCGACGCCCGGCGGATAGCCGCTGCCGTGCTTCCGCTCCCCGAAGAACAGCTGCGCACTCCACGAATGGACGAGGGGGTTCGGGCGGCAGCACAGATCCTCCTCACCTCCCGGGACGAGCTCACCAGCGAGCGGACCAGGGCCGTGAACGCCTTGACTGCCCTTGTGCGCATCGCCGACCTCGGCATAGACGCCCGCCGTCCCCTCAGCGCCAGGCAGATCGGCGAAATCGCCCGCTGGCGCCCCCGTGAGGAGGACCTCGCCGCCACGACGGCCCGCACCGAGGCCGTCCGTCTGGCCAAGAGGATCCTCGCCCTTGACACGGAAATCGCGGACAACATGAACCGGATAGGCGAGCTCGTTGACGCCAGCCCTGCGGCCGGCCTCCCCGAGGAAACAGGGATCGGCCCCGTCACCGCTGCCACCGTCCTGGTCGCCTGGTCCCACCCGGGACGGGTCCGTGACGAGGCCGCGTTCGCCGCCCTCGCCGGAGTGAGCCCCATACCCGCCTCCTCGGGCAACACCACTCGCCACCGCCTCAATCGCGGCGGCGACAGGCGTCTCAACCGAGCTCTGAACGTCATCGCGATGGTCCGCATGGTGCATCACCCGCAAACCCGCGCCTACGTTGACCGACGGCGGGCCGAAGGCAAGACAGACCGCGAGATCCGCCGCTGCCTCAAGCGCTACCTCGCCCGACGCCTCTACCGTCATCTCAACAACGCCGCCGCGGCCGAATTGGGGGTTGACGGGACATAGAAGCTTCATAGAGGCACCCCCCCCGGCTGGCGTCCTGCGCCGGGCCGGCACCGTGACGTTCGGGGAGTGTGCGGGACGGCACGGGCGCGACGGATGACATGATCGTCGATCATGAGGAGCGAACAGAGCGAGCGGCCCGTTGCCCTCGTCACCGGGTCCACGTCCGGGATCGGGGAAGCCGTCGCGCGGCGGCTCACGGCGGACGGCATGCGCGTCGTCGTGCACTCGCGCAGCAGTGCACAGGCCGGTGAGGCGCTGGCGGCCGAGCTGGGCGGTACGTACGTGCGGGCCGACCTTGCGGTGGAGGAGGAGGCCCGCGGGCTGGTCGAGGCGGCGCTCGGCCGGTACGGGCGGCTGGACGCGCTGGTGAACAACGCGGGCATCAGCCGGCCGATCCCGCATGCCGACCTGGCCGCCGCGACACCGCAGGACTGGCGGCGCCTGCTGGAGGTCAATCTGATCGCGCCCTGGATCCTGTGCACCGCGGCGCTTCCGGCACTGCGCACCTCCCCGGGAGGCGGTGGCATCGTGAACATCACCAGCCACGCCGGGGTGCGGCCCAAGGGTTCGTCGGTGCCGTACGCGGCCGGCAAGGCGGCGCTGAACCACGTGACCCGGCTGCTCGCGGCAGCGCTCGCGCCCGACGTCCGGGTCAACGCGGTGGCCCCGGGACTGGTCGACACTCCGATGACGAAGGACTGGACCGAGGCCCACGACCTGTGGCGGGACCGCGCCCCCATGCATCGCCCGGCCCGACCCGCGGACGTGGCCGACCTGGTGGCGTCGGTGCTCGCCCACACCTACCTCACCGGCGAGGTCATCCTCCTCGACGGCGGCCTGAACCTGACCTGACCCGAGCGGAGGCCGGAAGAACGGCCCCGCCGGAGCCGGCCCCCGCCCAACCCACCGGTGGCAGCCGGCGGCCGGCTACTTCCTCCGAGGCATCGGTTCGCCGCACGCCTCACAGCCGTACCGTCATCGTCACCGTCACCTCGTCGCCGGCCTAGAGCTCCAGGGGCCGGCGTACGGCGGTCTTGAGCGGCAGCAGACAGCCGCCGTCGGCGGGGAAGAGGGACGTAGAGAACGCGGTGGCCCCGATCGTGGCCTCGACGGGGATCACACCCCAGCCGTAGCCGGCCGCCGTGGCCACGTCGCGGATGTCGGAGCACTCCGCGTCCGGTACGGCGACGAAGCAGTACGGGGCCGGTCCCCGCCACTCCACGACCGGTCCGGCGAAGGCGAGTTCCATGGCCGACCCCTCCTGCAGAAAGACCCCAGCGTACGTCGGAGTCTGGAGCAGGCCCCGCCAACCCTCGCTGACCGGCGCGTTGTTACTGTGCAGGGGTGCCTGACTCCTCACGCGACACCGCGCAGGGCGCCGGCTGGGGTACGGCCGAGCCCGGCGCCTACAAGCAGTTGATGCCGGACCATGTCGAGAAGCTGTCGTGGCTGAGTCCGCGGACCCTGTGGGCGGCGCGCAACGGTGTGCTCGCGACCTGGTTCGGCGATCCCACCGGGCACACCCGCAGCCGCTGGGTCGCGCGCCGCGAGGCGGCGGGGGCACCCGCCGACAAGGTGATCAGGCGTGAGGTGCCCGACGCGTTCTCCTTCATGGTCATCGGGGACACCGGCGAGGGTGACGACCCCCAGTACGCCGTGGTCCCGGGCTTCCTGAAGGCGGGTCAGGACACGGAGTTCGCGGTGATCGCGAGCGATGTGATCTATCCGGTCGGCAGTGCCGCCGACTACGGCACCAAGTTCTTCCGCCCCTACCAGGGCTATCCCGCGCCGATCTATGCGATACCCGGCAACCACGACTGGTACGAGGATCTCGGCGCGTTCATGCGGGTCTTCTGCGCCGACACCGCACCGCCGGCCCCCGAGCCCCGCCCTCGTGCGCTCACCCGCGCCTGGTGGCGCGCCCTGCTGTGGCACCGGCCCGGCCCGACCGATGAGCAACGGCTCGCCGCGGCCCGTGAGTTGCGCTCGGCGCCCGGCCAGCAGGCCGTGCAGCCTGGGCCGTACTGGGCGATCGACGCGGGACCGGTGCGGCTCGTCGGCATCGACACCGGTCTGCTGGGCACGCTCGACGCCGAACAGGGCGCCTGGCTGCGCGAGGTGTCCCGGGGACCCAAGCCCAAGATCCTCATCACCGGCTCACCGCTGTACGTCGACGGCGAGCACCACCCGTGCCCCATCGAGGGCGGCGGCACGGTGGACGACGTCGTCCGGGACCCGGAACACCACTACGTGGCCGCCATCGGCGGCGACATCCACAACTACCAGCGCTATCCGGTCGACGTGGACGGGCGCACCATCCAGTACGTGGTCGCGGGCGGCGGCGGGTCCTTCATGCACGCCACGCACACCATCCCGCGCGTCCTTGTCGGCGGTGTCACGGAGCGGGACTTCCGCTGCTATCCGCTGCGCGGCGACTCACTGGCCTTCTACAGCCGCCTGTACGGCCGCCGGCTGCGCCTGCCCGGATTCTTCGCCCTCAGCGAGTCCGAGGCGACGGCCGTCGTCGCCGAGCGGCTCGGTATCGAGCCGGGCCGCGCGCCCGCCCCGCAGGCCCGGGTGACGCGGCGCACCCGGCTGGTCGCGAGCCTGCTCGGCACCGGCGGCCGCCCGGACCGTAGGTCCCGGTTCCGGCTGCCCGTCCGCAAGGTGTACACCTCACTGCTCTCGCCCGGCTCGGCCACCTACAGCCCGCCGTTCTTCAAGTCCTTCCTGCGGCTGGACGTCGCCCCGGAGGAGCTGCGGCTGCGCTGCTTCGCCGCGACCGGCAACCGCGCCCAGGAACTCGATCCGCCGGTCGAGGACGAGGTCGTCATCCCGCTGAAGTGATCAGAAGTGATCACACAGTTGTCACATTGGCCTGTCAGAATCGGGGCAGAGCCGACGTACGACCGCTGGAGGAGCACGTGCCGTCCACCCCTCGCCCGCTGCGCAAGCTCGGCTTTCTCACGATCGGCCTGTTCGACGCGGCGGATCCGGCGCGGGGCCACGAGTCCACGCTCAAGATCATCGAGCTGGGCGAGCGGCTGGGCTTCGACAGCGCCTGGGTGCGCCACCGGCATCTGCAGTACGGCATCTCCTCCCCGGTGGCGGTCCTGGCGGCGGCCTCCCAGCGCACCCGGCGCATCGAGCTGGGCACGGCGGTGATCCCGCTCGGGTGGGAGAACCCGCTGCGCCTCGCCGAGGACCTGGCCACCGTCGACCTGCTGTCCGGCGGCCGGCTGAACCCGGGCGTGAGCGTGGGCCCGCCGATGCACTACGAGCAGGTCAAGGAGGCGCTGTACCCGGACACCGCGGACGCGGAGGACTTCTCCTACGAGCGGGTACGACGGCTGCTGGACTTCGTGCGCGGCAAGGCCGCCACCGACTTCAGCGGCGTCGAGGGCTTCGAGGTGTTCTCGGACGTGGTCCAGCCGCACTCCCCCGGGCTCGGCCGGCGGATGTGGTACGGCGGAGGCAGCCTCGGCTCGGCACGCTGGGCAGGCGAACACGGGATGAACCTCCTGACCAGCAGTGTCGTCAAGGCCGAGACCACCGAGAACACCGAGAACACCGAGAACACAGACGGGGAAGCGGACTTCGCCGCGATCCAGCTGGCCCTGATCAAGAAGTTCCGCGCCCACCACCCCGACGGCGAGGCCGCCCGGGTCTCGCAGGGCCTGGTGGTGATCCCGACCGACTCCGCGAGCCCGCGGCAGCGCGCCACCTACGAGGCGTACGCGGCCAAGCGCCTGCCCCGCACGGCGGCCCCGCAGGGCCCTGGGCGGCTGCTGTTCGCCCCGGACCTGGTCGGCACCTCGGCCGAGATCGCCGAACGGCTGCGGGCGCACGCCGCGTTCCGGGAGGTGGACGAGGTGGCGTTCGCGCTGCCGTTCACCTTCGAGCACGAGGACTACGTCCAGATCCTCACCGACATGGCGACGAAGCTGGGCCCCGCGCTCGGCTGGCGGCCCGCGGGCTGACACACGTCGTCGCCCCCCCGGGGACCGGATCAGGCCGAAACCACGTTGAATCCCGCGCCGGCGAGCTGGGAACTCAGAGCGCTCAACGTGTCGGGGTCGTCGAATCGTCCGTTCGGATCGAGTCCGTTGGCCGTCTGGAACGCCCGGACCGCAGCCTGTGTCGTGGGGCCGTCCGCACCGTCCTGGCGGCCCGGGCCCGGCTTCGATCCCAGCGTCAGCAGCGCGCCCTGTACGTCGAAGACGTCGGACAGCTGCACCGCGATCTGGTCCACCGGCTGTCCCTGGTCCGCGACCAGCTGGGCCAGCTGGAAGTTCTCCCGGTCGAGCTTGTTGCGGATCTGGATGGTTCCCTCGTCCGGGGTGAAGTGACACTGGTCGGCGGCGCCGTTCCAGTCGTGGTTCGCGACAGCCGTCCGGAACATGGGGAAGCCCTTGAGCGTCGGTCCCAGCGCCCAGCACATGCTCAGGGTCGCCAGTTGGGCATTGGCGGGCCAGTTGGCGAAGTCGCTGAACTCGGACTGGGAAAGGAGCACCGACTCCATCTGGTCGAGTTTGACGAACACGTTGCGGTCGATCTCGTCGTTGTCCAGGTGCAGCTGGGTCAGCGGCTTGAAGGCGTTGTGCCCTTGAGCGGCCAGGTCCAGGTGTCCCTTGACGTTGTCCCAGTCGGCAGCGACCTGATCGGCCGTCGCGTCGGAGTTGTCGCTGTCGAGCAGCCAGTGGAACTCCCGCGCCTCGGCCAGCGACTTGTCGCGCTCCGCCGGGCTCGGCGCGGAATCGGCCTCGGCCGTCTCGTCGATCTTGTTGCCGATGCCGGTGCTCACCCAGCCCTTCTGGTCCAGGTACATGAAGTTCACGCGGCCTTCGAGCGGATCGTTGAATTGGATCCAGAAATTGTGAACGCTGTCGAACATGGTGTGATCTCCAAATACTGCGCTTTCCTTCGTATGTCAGTGGTGGCCGAACCCGCCGCCGAAGCCGCCGTGGCCGTCCTGGCCGCCGTGGTGATCGTCCGGCCCGTCCTGGCCGCCGTGGTGATCGTCCGGCCCGTCCTGGCCATCGGGGTGGCCGTCCGGCCCGTCGTGGCCGTCACCGCCATGCATCTGCGGGAGATCGACGGTGTCGCAGTAGACGACCGGGCCCAGGGGGGCGAACGGCGTGGTCGCGTCGGCCGGCATGCCCTCGGTCTCCATGACGAGCAGCCGCAGCGCCGCCCCGGCCCGTAGCGTCGGCAGCGGGATCCGGCCCGTGTAGAAGGGCCGGTGGGAGGACTCCGCGTCGATCGAGGTGAGTTGCGTGGTGGTGTCCTCGAGGGTCACCCAGCCGAGGTCGTCGTCGGTGATGACGTCGTGCCGGCGCTGCAGAGCGGCGGTGATCCGGGGTGACGACGAACCGGTGGGGTCCCAGGAGGGGCCGGTGAGACTGACGGTGATGGACTGGCCGCACGTGACCGTCAGTTCACGGTCGGGCAGGGTGCGTACCAGGTCGGCGAGCACGACCGGCGAGATCTCGGCCCGGGGGATCGAGTCCGGCTGGTAGCGGACCAGGGCGAGCCGGACGAAGGGCAGACAGGCGTCCTTGGTGTCCAGTTCCAGGTCGCAGAACCAGCGCCCGCCCGGCTCGTCCTGGTCGAACTGCGGGGTGAAGCCCACGACGGTGACGTTGAGCGTGGCCGAGGGTGTCTCGAGAAGAAGGGGCCCGGACCGCCGCTCGGCGTTGGTGAAGACGTCCGCGGTCGGGAAGACGACGGGAGCGGACCGGTGCAGGGGGTCGCGTCCCATCTGGGTGACCCAGGCGTCCTGTACGGCGCTCGGGTCGCCCCCGGGTGGCTGGCCGAGGACCACACCGAGCAGTTCGCCGTCTCCGGAGGAGTACCACGGACGGTCCAGGTACACCCGGACACCACCGCCGCGCCGGCGCTGGACGAGGGCTCCGGACGGTGCGGTGGTCCGCTCCAGGGACAGGGTGGGCACGCAGTACAGCAGCCGCGGTGCCGTGGGCGGTGCGCTGCTGGGCACCGAGATCTCCTGCGCCGCTCCCTGCACGGACAGGGTCCCCGGTATGTTCGGAGCTCCCTGTACGGACGAGTCGCCGGCCGGGTCGGCGAACTGCGCGGGGAAACAGTCGCGGAAGCTGCTTCCCGCCAGGGGGCTGTACCGCACCGTACGGTGTCTGGTGTCGCCGAACTCGTGCTGCTTGATGACGGGCGGAGCCTTGCTGGTCTCGGCCTGGTTCTCGGCCACCTGCGTGCTGAAGGTCAGCAGGCCGTCCTCGAGGACGACGGGCGGGGGGTCGGTGCCCTGGGGCGGGGCCGGGAGGACGAGAGAGGGGGGGCCGGGCGTTCCGGGCCGTGCGTTCGAGATCGACAGCCCGAACACATGGGCGGTCACCGGCCTGCGGTCGGTGCCCGTGTGCGGGTCCGTGTCCGTCACCTCGTCCCACTCCGCGAGCAGGTCGATCCGCCCGGTGCTGGTCTCGTCGAGCGCGATGGCGCCGGCCAGTTGCTGGGCCGTCGCACGGTCGGTGCGCTGAACGGGGGGAAGTGTCAGGTTCAGCACGGGTGTCCGCAGTGGCAGTTGCACGGCGTGGACGAGGTCCAGTTCGTGCCAGGGGGTGAACATCCAGTGACGGCCGGCCGCGGCCAGTGCCATCACCTGTTCCGGTGACTGCAGGGGCGGCCCTCCATCCACCGTGCTCACCTGATCCTGCACCCAGGCGGACAGGCCCATCACGTCCCCGTCCAGGTTGATCCCCGAACACACCCGGACCCTCGCCACGGCGCCCTTGGGCAACAGCACCGTCAGCACCCTGGACGCGTCGTCGAAGCGGGGTGGCCCGCTGCCCTCGGCCAGCATCAGCCGGAAGGACTGGGGTTGGTGCCACGCACGGGCGTCCCAGGGGACGAAGAAGGGCTCCCCGGCAGGCTGGCCCGGCAAGTCGAGGAGGACGGCACCCGTGGACAGCGGATCGGGCAGATAGGGCAGTTCGATCTGCTCGCCGGTGTGGAAGGCGGTCGTCGGCGGGTTGCCGGGATCGGCGGACGGCGAGCCGATCGGCACCAGCCGTACGTCGGGCGCGCTGTCGCTCAGCGAGCCCTTCTCCCGTACCGCCAGGTCCCAGACCGCGTCCTGGACGCTCGGGTCGGTCGAACCGATGGCCTGGTCCAGCAGTCCATGCCGCTCCACACACTGCAGGGACGCCTTCGGCGCCACGAGGTGGCGTTCGTCGGTCCCTTGGCACGCGGCGTGGCCTTCCGTGGTGACCAACGGCAACCGGTTGAAGTCCGCGGCGTACTCCTGCGCCGTGCTGCCCGCCGCCGCGGAGCCGGTGTCGCACTCGACGGTGAAACCCTGCTCGCTGCCCAGCTTGGTGAGGGACTGGCAGCCCGGGACGCCGTTCGCATCGTTGCCCGAGAATCCCTGGGCGCGCTGCTCTTCGGCATAGGCGTCCCTGGTCGTACTGCCGAAGAAGCCGTCGTCGCCGCCCGGAAGGGGGTGCCCGGCGGCGACCAGGGCCCGCTGGACGACACGGATGTCGTCGTTGGTCTGGCCGGGCTGGACTCTGGAGAGCAGGACCGGTGCGGTGGTGCCGGGAGCGACAGCCGGGGGCGGTGACGTGCCCGGGCTGCTCCGGATCACCATCCGGTAGGCCGAGGCACCCTCCCCGAACGGCAGTCTGGGAACGACGGCCGGTGCCGGGACCGCCTCGAACCGGTGGAAGGTCAGAAGGTCACCGCGCGGAAGGGTCAGGTCCTGCGGGTCCATCGGCACCGCACTGTCGGGGTCGGTCGGTGCCGCAGGCTTCGGGTCCGTCGGTGCCGGGGAGTTCGGGTCCGTCGGTGCCGCAGGCTTCGGGTCCGTGAGGCCGGTCGCAGCCGTGAGGTCGAGGCCGTTGCCCGCCAGGTCGACGGTGCGCAGTCGCACCCGGTACTTGGCCCCGAAGCGGAGCCGGGGCAGCGAGCCGGGCCGGGCGGTGACCGTGATCTCGAGCGGTGCTCCCTGCACGGCGTCGCTGGTCTGGTCGACGGGAGGCTTCGGGGGCTGTCCCGGCTCGGCCGGCTCGGTGTCCAGTACCAGACCCGGACGGGGCGCCGACAGCGACCAGTCCTCCCACGTGGCCAGGTGCTCCGGTACCTGGTACACCGAGTCGTCGGCCGCCGGTGAGGCCAGGTGGGCTTGGAAGAAGCCTTCGTCCGAGGCGGTCAGCAGCGACGGTCCGTTGTTCGGCAGCCGGTACTGCACATCACGCTCGTGCAGCGAGAACCACTGCTTCCGGCTCTCGTCCCAGATGTCCATCCGGTGGCCGCGGACCACGTCCTCGGCGCCCAGTACGGGCCCGACCGGCGAGTTCTGCCGGGCACCCTGGCCGAAGTCCCGGTCGAGGTCCGTGGCGCGGTCGAACTCGCCGGAGAGAACGTCCGAGCGGCCGCTGAAGACCAGAGTGATCCCGTGCGACCGTACCGAGGACAGGCCGGTGGACGTGTCGGTGGCCTTCAGCATCGCCATCGCGGCGGCGTCGATGTCGGTCTGCTCGAGGAAGTAGTAGGGGGCCGTCGACGCGGGGGCGTCCGTGGGCGGCACGGCGTCCGTCGGCGTGCCGGCATCCGTCGACGCGGCGGGTTCCTCTGGTGCGGGAGTGTTCACCGGCGCGGTTCCCACCGCGACCAGACCCCGGGAGGGCGGTGCCAGCGCCTCGGCGAGCGTGCCGGCATCGGCCATGGCGGGGACGAAGATGTGCTGGTCCGCGCGGAAGACGTAGCGCGTGCGACAGGGTACGTCCGTCGAGGCCGCTGTGAGCTTGGAAGTCCAGTGGGGCACGACCCTCAGCAGCCGGTCGCCCGAGGAGGCGGGAAGCCGGTCGGCCGGCAGGAGGAAGTCCAGGACCAGTCCGAGGCGCCGGAGCAGTGCGGGGTGGTCGCCGAGCCAGGAGAGCACCGAGTGGAAGTCGGAGATGTCGGGGGCAACGGGAGTGCTCGCTGCCTCCGGCTGTGCCGCGTTCGTGTCCGGCGCCGCGTTCGGCTTCGCGTCCGCGCCCGGACTCGCGGCCACGGTTTCGACGACCTGCCCCGCAGGCGCCCCCGACATGGGGATCGAGTGGAACGTGGCCAGGTCATCCAGTGCGGCCAGGGCATCCCGTTGGGACCGGCCGGAGGGCGGCGGGACGCTCCCGAGCACGGCGTTCCCAGGGATCTGTGAGGGCGGGGGTGACACTCCCAGCGCATGCAACGTCCCGGGCACTTCCTCGGGCCATGTCCGGGCTGTGCGGGCGTAGATGCTCCTGGTGAGTCCGCCGGTCCGGGCAACGCTGAACGTTCGGAGTCCCGCGTGCGGGCTGGACGTCGGGGGGCTGGGGTCGTAGGGCTTCACGGGGGTGCTCCCGTGGAAGATGCCCGTCCACAGATGCGGGTCGGGAGCCGGACCCTGCGGTGTGAGGGCACCGCTGAAAGCCGTGAGCTGCTGCGGGTCTCCGTCGTCCGTGGCGAACTCGAAGGTGGTCGTGGACGCGTTGATGACGTCCGGCCACGTGAGGAAGTCACCGAAGGCGTCGAGCGTCGCCCGCTCCCCGTCCGGCTGCAACCGCGGAGCGACGAAGACCGACACCCTGGCCTGGGTCCCGTCGTCGGAGAGTCCGGCCGGGAGAACGGTCCAGTTGATCAACTGCTGGAAGGTCATGGTGGTCCCCCACCGGGGTCACGGGTGGAACGCCGCGCAGTACGTGCGCCAGTGCGGCTTGGGCATGCACAGCTCGAAGGACGGGTCGTTGGGCGAGCCGGCGAAGGTCCGTGAGAAGGGAATCGAGACGGACGTGCTGAAGAGGACGAGCCGCACACTGACGGTGAGTTTGCCGCTGCCCTTGATCGACGACTGCCCGCCGACCGAGGCGTAGGTGAGTTCCAGATAGAACTCGATGGAGACCGTGACGATACCCAGCACGGAGAGGAAACCGTTGAACCGTACGTAGCCGCTCACGGTGACACTCCTTTGGCCACCGACTTCCTCGATCACGAAGCTGACGCCCGCCATGAGGCTCACCCCGCCGGCCGCGACGCCGACGTCGACGGCCGCGCAGCCGCCGAACTCCATGGCGCCCTCCAGTTCCTTCACGCCCTGGTCGAGATCGACCAGCATGGAGAAGTAACCGCCCCCACCGAACAGCGAGACGCTGACATTGAAGGGGTGCTGCTGCTCGGAGACCGAGAAGCGGAAACTGACGGGGGACGAGCCGTCGAGGGGGATCGTCAGCGTGGCCCCCAGGGTGAGGTTGGACAGGGTGAAGACCCCCAGGGCGATGGTGGGAACCGCGAGGGTGTAGCCGGCGGAAACGCAGGTCGGCTGGACGTCCACGAAGGCGCCGGCGCCGAAGACGTCCGCGGGCAGGGCATCGCGGAGCGTGTTGATGAACTGGAGTTCGTTCCTGAACTTCACCACCAGGCCGGAAGCCGTCACGTCGGGCTTCCTGCCGGGGCCCGTCTTGAATCTCACCTCGGCAAAGTCGACTTCGATGGCGCCGAAGGCCAGACCGAAGTCGGTCAGGCTGCCCTCCACGGTGCTGCTGTCGACGGCGCCCGGAGAGCGGACGGTCCGGGCGTCCAGGGTCAGTGTGGGCCGGGTCGACGCGGGCACCGCCACGAGCAAGCCCTTTGGATCCTTCGTCAGCTGGGTCTTCCACACGTAGCGAAGTTCCTTGCCCTGCCCGCCCGCCAGATCACGGACGCGCAGCACCGGCGCCGCAAGCGCGGCCTTCGGGTCGCCGAGGATCCGGGTGATCTGCTCGTCGCTGAGGTCCCTGAACTGGTTGAGGTCGTCCTCGACGACGTCGCCCAGGAGCGCGGAGAGATTGATGAAGCCGAGCAACTTGGCCCCTTGGAAGAGCTTGGCAACATCGCTCGCCACCAGGCCGTTGCCGTTCGGGCCGAAGACCTCAGGGACGACGCCCGCCTGGCTGGTGATCGTTTTGAGGAAGGTCTGAGGATTGGCCAGGCCGCCGGCTTGCTCCGCCCCCATGGCCAGGGGAAGGTCGGCAGCGAGTTCCAGATAGGCGCCGGCGGGATGTCCCGCCATGGTCTTCTCGAGATAGGTGTCGTTGAATCTCACTGCCAGGGGACCGGCGTTCGGCAGAAGCTGTTCGACCGCGTGGACTCGTACCAAAGCGTCGGACACAAAGGGCAGGCCGACCGTTCCGCGCCCGAAGGTCAGGGATTCGACCGCGTGCGTCGTACTGCCTGGTGCGCCGTCCGGAGGCTGCGCCATGGCCATCGTCTGACCGTGCAGCTCCGGGGTCATACGGGGGTGCAGCTGGTCCGGCTCCGGCTCTGCGTACCGGTCGCTCACATTCCCCTCGGGGTCGCCCAGTCCGTCGGGCACGAAGATCAGGGGCATCTTGAAACTGACCTTCCGGCTGCCCTCGACCTCCCGGTCCGTCCCGATCAGCGTGAACAGGTGGTCTTTTCCCGAGTCCTGAAGCTGCACCCAGAAGGCGGTGAGGTCCTTGAGCGGCGCGTCCGGGAACTCCTGCGGCGCCGGAACCGGCGGCTTGATCGGCGGGGTGACCCGGTCGGTGATACGCAGTGCGCTGAAGGGCATTTCACGTCCGTCGTGCGGGTATCCGATCCCCGCTCCGTACGCGACCTCCGGTTGCTTCACGATCACCCGGTCCTGCCGCTGCAGGAAGGCGATGATGCCGCCGTCCGGATCCGCGACGAACACCCGCCTGAACTCCTCGACGTGCGAGGCCTCGTGCCCCGTGTTCAGGCGGCCACGTCTGACGATGCGTATGTACTGGTCTCGCCCCAGGCCCGTGATGTGGTCGTACGCCTCCAGGTCGGGCACCCGCAGCCCGGCCTCCTGCAACTGCGTCTGCGCGGTCTGCGAGGGTGCCTGCCAGACGCCGTGCAGGTGTGCCGAGGAACCCAGCGGCGTCACGATGAACTGCTCCGAGCGCAACGGCGCGCTGGGCAGGTCGATCGGCGGCTTTCCGGGGACGGTCGGTTCGACCCGGCTGGTCAGGCTGACGATGTCCTGCAGGTCCTTGACGACGAGCGGGCTGCCGTCGGGCAGTTGCCCCCGGTCCTGCGCCATCGCGAAGGCTCGGAGCAGCACCTCTCCGTCCTGCCCGCCGTGCAGCCGGGCGTGCCACAACGCGGTGCGTCCGCCGAGCTGTTGGGGACCGGGCCGGATCACCCAGTCGACCGGCGCGTCGTAGGTGATCAGCAGCCGGGTCGGGAACTCGATGACGCTTCTGGGAATCCCCTGGAACACCGCCGAGCCGGCCGTGTCCGGGGCCGTCGGACCGACCGGCACGGTCATCGCCACCAGGCTCGCCCAGTCGAGCAACGAGTCCAGCGACGGCTCCAGGCCGTCCACGGTGGCCGGCACCGAGAAGGCCAGAGTGGTCGGGCCTGCGGCGACGGCGGACACGGGTCCGGCAACGGGCGGCTGGGGGAAGGACGGCTCCAGCACATGCTGCGGCGGCAGCCCCACGACCACGAGCGTCGGTGCTGCCGGATCCTGCCGCACCAGGCGACGGCCGTCGTACCGCAGATTGACGAGGCTGATGTCCACGACGAGCATGTCCGCCGGCCGCACCACGTGGAACGGGCCCTGCGCGGAGTCTCCGTCCGGCGAACCGGAACCCGATGAGCCGGAATCCGACGGACCGGAGCCCGACGAGCCCGAGTCCGACGAACCCGAGTCCGACGAGCCGGGCCTCTCAGGCCCGCCAGGTCCGCCAGGTCCGCCAGGTCCGCCAGGTCCGCCAGGTTGTCCTCCGAAGCCGGAGCCGTCCTGGGGGCCGGACGGCGGATGCCCGTCGAACGGACGGTGCCCACCAGGGCCCCCGCCGGGATCGTCGTCGTGATCACCGAAGTGCCCGTCGCCGTGGCCGCCGAAGTGCCCCTGACCGTCGTCGGGATGGTGTCGTACCTCTTGCCAGGGCCCCCGGGCGAAACGACGGACGGTGTGGAATGACATGACCAACGCCTCATCCGAGATGGTGCGGGTGATGGACGGGGTCGCTGCCGCTCGCTCACTCCCATGCTCGCCCCAGCGGGGGTTTCTCGCCACTGGAACACGGTGCGGCAACCGCGGCGGCCGACGCCGGTTCACCCGCGGGGCAGCGGCGGCTCAGCATGTCGCCGAACTCAGGGCGCAGACATGGCAGTTGGTTACCCGCCGGGCGGCTGACCCGGCCCGCCCTCCGGCGTCGCACCCGGCACCGGCCCGGCGGCGAAGGTCACCTTCACCGTCGTACCCCTCGGCGCGGTCGATCCCCTGGCAGGGTCCTGACCCGTGATGGTCGCCGGCGGTGCGGACGGCCCCGAACCGGGCGCGAGGTCGAGCTGGAGCGATGTCTTGCCCAGGATCTCGGAGGCCTGCTGCTCCGTGCACTCGGTCAGGTCGGGGACGACTTCCTGTCCTCCGAACGCGGCACTGAGCACGTCCTGGCGGGCCTCCTCGGCATGTTTGCCGGAGAAGTAGAAGGCGATCGTCGACCCGGCGGCCGCGGCGAGCGCGCCGATCAGCGTGCTCCGGAGGTTGGCGTCCCGAACCGCGAAGGCCACCGCGCAGAACACCAGGAGGCCGGCGACGAGAGCCAGGGCGATCCAGCTGCGGACGATGCCGTCCGCCGACGCCGAGCGGCTCGGCACGCAGTACCGGGCGATCACCAGCACCACCCCGATGAGCGCGAGAGCGCCCAGGAACAGCCAGAGCAGAACCTGGATGTGCCCCCAGGAGATCACGGCGGGATCGCCGCTGGTTCCGGAGGGACTGGGAGCGGCAGAGTGCGTTGGCGCAGCCCTCGCCATGAGCCAGGTGCCAACGGTGTCGAACTGAACTGAACGGAGAACCAGCACGGTTGTGTCCTCCCGCCAAAACGTGGCGCCGAAAGTGCGGCCGAGTCGGACACTGCCGTGGACCTCGTGCGCGCCGGGGCGGAAACCCGCCCATTCCCCCGCCCACACCCCCCGTTGTCGAGTCTCGCGCCGAGGCGGTGGGCCCGCAAACGGTGCCTGGGACGTCAGCACCGGGCGTCGGCCGGTGGCCCGGGCCTCGCACGGCGGCAGCTGACCGCTGCTCCGGCGAAGTTGCACGGCCGGGTCACACCGGCCGAGACTGGGACAAGAGGCCTGCCTGAGCGGGGTGCGCTCACTCTCGCCACGGCGAGCGAGGCGATCAAGGTGGTTTCCTTTCCCCAGTTGTGGTTGCTCGGCCAGTTCCGGCTGGAGTGCGATGCCGAGCCCGTCGAACTGTGCCGCAACGGCCAGCGCGTGCTGGCGTTCGTCGCGCTGCGGCAACGCGTGTCCCGAACGGTGCTCGCCGGGACGCTGTGGCCCGAGGTCACGGAGGAGCACGCCAGGGGCAGCCTGCGCACCACGCTGTGGAAACTTCCGCGCGGTGACCAGTCGTTGGTCCGGTGCAACGGGGACTCGCTCGCGGCGGCCGCTGCCCTGCGCGTCGACGTGCACTCCTTCACCGAGACGGCGATGAGCGTCGTACAGGGCTGCAGTCCGCCGCTCGCCGCGCAGCTCCCGCCGGGTCTGCTGGACGGCGACGACCTGTTGCCGGGCTGGGACGAGGAGTGGGTACTGATCGAGCGCGAACGCCTGCGGCAGTTGCGGCTGCACGCCCTCGACGCGCTGGCCGAGGCGCTCGTGCGAGAGGGACGGCCTGCGCTGGCCCTGGAGGCGGCGTGGGAGAGCGTGCGCGCCGAGCCGCTGCGGGAGAGCGCGCACCGGGCTGCCGTGTCCGCGCATCTCGCCGAGGGCAATCTGATGGAGGCGGTCCGTCACTATCGTTCGTTCCGGCGGTTGCTCCGGGAGGAGCTGGGGGTCGAGCCGTCGCCCCAGTTCGCGCACATGCTCTCGCGGCACGGGGTCACGGCCTCCTGCGCGGGTGACGCCAGGGTGACGCCGGGCTGACGGCGCGCCGGTAGCTTCGGCAACGAACCAAACGTGGCCGGACGTGCATTCCGGATCGCGCCCACTCGCCGACCGTGACACTCTGTCATCGACGTCGGCGCCGCCGCCGCTCCCGCGCCCGCCGTCTCCGCATCCGGAACCCCTTGCCGCTCGGCACTCGGGGAGGGCGCACGTCCGGATCCGGCTCACCGTGAACCCCCTGCGACTGACAAGCCGAAAGGAAGCGAGCCGTCATGGTCGCTCTGTCGAATGTCCGCTTCGGCGAGACCAACGAGGACATCCGCATCGTGCAGAAGGCCCTGATCGCACGGGGCCGCAGCATCCCCGACGGGGCCACGGGCCACTTCGGCGATGAGACGAGGGCCGCCTACCGGGCCGAACAACTCGCCCAGGGGTTCACGGGAACCGGGGCCGA
The DNA here is from genome assembly GCF_009796285.1 of Streptomyces broussonetiae. NCBI lineage: Bacteria > Bacillati > Actinomycetota > Actinomycetes > Kitasatosporales > Streptomycetaceae > Streptomyces > Streptomyces broussonetiae. The sequence goes on from NZ_CP047020.1 coordinate 1,146,112, forward strand.
CGGCATACCGGGCTGCGCCTCACTGACCGCGCTCGGCCGGTTCGCCGGTTTCGCCGTCGACTGCACGGGCGCCGCCGCTCCGGCCTCGGGAGGGGGACGGCTCAACCTCGGCCAGGTCACCTACACCGACCCGCACGACGACTCCGGCGAGTCGGCCATGCAGCGCTATGCGCTGCAGGCGTGCGAACTCACGGGCATGGACCCGACGTACGGTGTCCCGGCGCTGGTCACCATCTCCCAGCGCGAGTCCGCCTACAACAGTCCGCGCTACCGGGTGAACCTGAACGACGTCAACGCGCGGGGCCCGAAGGTGGCCGACGGCCATCCGCAGAACTGCTCGCGAGGTGCCACCCAGTGCATTCCCACCACGTTCGCCACGTACCACCAGGCAGGCACGGCCACCACGCCGTACGACGTGGTCGCGGACATGTGCGCAACCATCAACTACGTGCGCGACCGCTACCACGTGAACCAGTCGGGGTCCAACTTCGCGTCGCGGGTTCAGCAGGCGGACCCGCACCGGACTCCCATCGGGTACTAGCGCCTCGGACCAGCCGACGGTTTCGGCGGCGTCCTGAGCGGGGCAGCCGGTCGCTCGCGGGCAGGCTGCCCTGCGTGTGATCGCCTTGCGGTTGGTCACCTTGCCTCTACTGGTCCTCGACACGCTCCGCGCCGATGCTGCCCGCGGGGGCGCTGAGGCTGCCCAGGATGTCGAGGAGTTCGGCGCTGCGGCTGCCGGGCTCGGCGTGGAAGACGACCAGGGTGAGTCCGTCGGTGCCGTCCACGGACAGCTTGTTGGAGTGCAGGTCGAGGTCGCCGACCTGCGGATGCGTGAGGTGGCTCGTGCGCCCGCGCCGCGGCCGCACCTCGTGCCGGGCCCACAGGGTGCGGAAGCGTTCGCTGCGCAGGGACAGCTCGCCGACCAGGTCGCGCAGCCGCGGGTCGTCGGCGTCCGTGCCGGTCTCGGACCGCAGGGCGGCCACGCCCTCCTCGACGAGGTCCTCCCAGTCCCGGCGCAGCTCGCGCTCGGCGGGGTCGAGGAAGACGGCCCGCAGGAGGTTGACACCGGGCCGGTAGTTCGGAGTGAGGGCGGTGGCCAGTGCGTTGGCGGCCAGGCAGTCGGTGTATCGGTTCTGCACATAGGCGGGGTTGCGCGGCCAGCCGTCGATGAGCTGCAGCAGACTCGGCGGGACCTGCCGCGAGCGGCGGGCGGGCCGTATCCCGCCGGCGGGCCGGTCCTGGGCGAGTCCGGCGAGGTGGGCCGTGGCGTCGGCGTCCAGCCGCAGCACGCGGGCGATGGCCTCGAGGACCTGCACGGACGGGTTGCGGTCCCGGCCCTGCTCCAGCCGCAGATAGTAGTCGGAGCTGATGCCGGACAGCATCGCGACCTCCTCCCGGCGCAGCCCCGGCACCCGGCGCAGACCGCCGCCGGGCAGCCCCACGTCCTCGGGCCGCACCAGCGCACGCCGGGCACGCAGGAACTCACCGAGCGCGTTCGATCCGTCCATGGCATCCACCGTACGGCCGGTCGTGCGGCGGTGACTGTCCCTGCCACTCCCAGGATCGCGGGGGTACTGCCATGCCGGGCGGCGCGGGCGCAGGGTGGACGGCGAGGCCGCCAGAGGGACCGGCGGCGCGGAGATTCTGAGAGGTACGACATGACTGCACAGCTCGGTGGCACCGTCACCCCGGCCGACGGCCTGACCCTGACCCGCGTGGGATACGGCGCCATGCAGCTGGCCGGACCGCATGTCTTCGGCCCGCCCCAGGACCGGGCCCGGGCCGTGGCAGTGCTCCGCGCGGTGGTGGACACGGGCATCACCCACATCGACACCGCGGACTTCTACGGCCCGGTCGTCGTCAACGAGATCATCCGCGAGGCCCTCCACCCCTACCCCGAGGAGCTGCGCATCGTCACCAAGGTCGGCGCCCGCCGGGGAGCCGACGGCAGCTGGATGATGTCACGGCACCCCGAGGACCTGAAGGCGCAGGTCTACGACAACCTGCGCAACCTCGGTGTGGACGCCCTCGACGTGGTCAATCTTCGGTTGGGCGACATGGACACCCCGAACGAGGACGCGGTGGCCGACCAGTTCGGTGCGCTGGCCGAGCTGCGCGAGCGGGGTCTGATCCGGCATCTGGGGCTGAGTGCCGCGTCCGCCGCGCAGCTGGACGAGGCCCGTGCGATCGCGCCCGTGGTGACCGTGCAGAACCTGTACAACCTGGCCAACCGGCAGGACGACGCGCTGCTGGCACGCACGGCGGCGATGAACATCGCCTTCGTGCCCTACTTCCCGCTCGGCGGCTTCACGCCGCTGCAGTCCGAGACGCTGACGAAGGTCGCCTCGCGCCTGGAGGCCTCGCCGCAGCAGGTGGCGCTGGCCTGGCTGCTGCGCCGCTCCCCGAACATCGCGCTGATCCCCGGCACGTCCTCCCCGGACCACCTGCGTGAGAACATCGCAGCCGCCTCGCTGGACCTGCCCGAGGATGTGGTGGCCGAACTGGACGCCATCGGAGGCTGAGCGGGCCGCTTCCGGGTACTCGGCGCGGCCGACCCACACATCGGTACCGGTACTTGGGCGCATCACTTCCGGCAAGGACGCCGTTGTTCGGTGCTCAGCCTTCGGGCAGCGCCTGTTCGGCCCAGATCGTCTTGCCCCGGCCGGTCTGCCGGCTGCCCCAGCGCTGGGTGAGCTGGGCGACCAGGAGCAGTCCGCGGCCACCCTCGTCGAAGGCGTTGGCCCGGCGCAGGTGCGGTGAGGTGGAACTGGCGTCGGAGACCTCGCAGATGAGGGCGCGGTCACGGATCAGCCGGAGCTGGATGGGCGGTTCGCCGTAACGGATGGCGTTGGTGACGAGTTCGCTGACGACGAGTTCGGTGATGAAGGCGGCCTCGTCCAGACCCCAGGCGGTCAACTGCTCGCCGGCCGCCTGCCGGAAGGCGGCGACCTCGGCAGGGTCGGGCGGCACGTCCCAGGTGGCGACCCGGTCTGCGCCGAGGGCACGGGTGCGCACCAGCAGCAGGGCGACGTCGTCGCTGTGCTGGTCGGGCAGGACGGCCTTGAGGACGCTGTCGCACAGGTCGTCGAGGGAGTCGGCGGGTGCGGTCAGGGCCCGGTGCAGGTCCTCGGTGGCACCGTCGAGGTCCCGGTCGCGGTCCTCGAGCAGGCCGTCGGTGTAGAGGGCGACCACGGAGCCCTCGGGCAGTTCCAGTTCCGTCGCCTCGAACGGCAGCCCGCCGACGCCGAGGGGCGGTCCGGCGCTCATGGAGACGGGCTCGGCGGCGCCCCCGGGCAGGACGACGGTCGGGGCCGGATGGCCGGCGGCGGCCAGGCCGAGCCGCCGGGAAACGGGGTCGTACACGGCGTACAGACAGGTGGCGCCGAGTTCGGCGACCTCCTCTCCGCTGTCCTCTGCGGACAGGTGGATCACCAGGTCGTCCAGGTGCGTGAGGAGTTCGTCGGGCGGCAGATCGACGTCGGCGAGGGTACGGACGGCCGTGCGCAGCCGGCCCATGGTGGCGGAGGACTGGATGCCGTGGCCGACCACGTCGCCCACGACCAGGGCGACCCGGCCGCCGGAGAGCGGGATGACGTCGAACCAGTCGCCGCCGATACCGGCCAGGGATCCGCACGGCAGGTAGCGGTGGGCCACCTCGACGGCGGCCTGTCCGGGCAGGCCGCGCGGCAGGAGGCTGTGCTGGAGGGCGAGGGCGGTGCTGCGTTCGCGGTTGAAGCGGCGGGCGTTGTCGATGCAGACGGCGGCGCGGCTGCCGAGTTCCTCGGCGAAGACGGCGTCGTCGGGGCCGTAGGCGTCGGGGTGGGCCGTGCGGACGCAGACGGCCACGCCCAGGGTGGTGCCGCGGGCCCGCAGTGGAACAGCGATGATGGAGTGGACGTCCTGCCGGAAGGGGCGGCCCTCCGGCGAGCGCGCGTTGCGCTCCTCGAGCCATTCGACGAACTCCGGCTCGCCGGCCTGGCTGAGCACCGAGCGGCCCTCACGCAGGGCGCGGGCGGGCGGCGAGTCCGGCGGGTAGACATCGGTCTCGCCGATGCGGACCGCCGCACCGGGGTTGCCCTCGCAGGACGAGCCATGGGCGGTGCGGTGCAGGAGGACATCGCCGTCCGGGATCGCGGGCGGCTCGTCCGCGCCGAGCACCCAGTCGAGCAGGTCGACACTGGCGAAGTCGGCGTACCGCGGGACCAGGATGTCGATCAGTTCCTCGGCGGTGCGCACCACGTCCAGGGTGGTGCCGATGCCGATCGCGGCCTCGTTCAGCAGGGCGAGGCGGCGCCGGGCCCAGTACTGCTCGCTGTTGTCGAAGGCGGCCATGGCGACGCCGGTCAGCTCGCCGGAGCCGGACCGCAGGGGCCACATCTCGATGCTCCAGAGATGTTCCCGGTGCAGTGCGGGCGCAGCGGCGAAGCTCTCGTAGCGGACGGGCAGGCCGGTCTCGGCAACCTGTCGGAGGTGGTGCTGGAAGCCCCGGTTGTATTCGGCGTCCGCCACGGTGTCCGGGAAGAACCGTCCGATGAGCGCCGTCTCGGGCAGACCCATGACCTTGCAGGCGGCGTCGTTGAGGCGCAGGTAGCGCTGCTCGAGGTCGAAGACCGACATGGACATGGAGGCCTGCTCGAAGGCCTCGCCGGCCAGGCCGGCGCCGGTCGGGTCGGCCGTGACGACGAAGCCGGCGGGCTCACCGTCGGCGCCGGTGACGGGGCAGGCGGTGAGGGCCAGGTCGATACGGTGGCCGTCGCGGTGACGCAGCGCGACGGTGCCGGCCCGTGCGGCCAGTGTGTCGTGCGGGATGTCCCCGGCGAGCAGCCCGGTCGCGGGCCGGCCCACGACGTCCCCGGCCGAGTGTCCCGTCAGTAGTCGCGCACCTTCGCTCCACCCGGCCACCCTGCCCAGGGCATCGATGACCGCCACGGCGGCGCCATGCTTCATATGCCCCAGGATGATGCGATTGTTCCGGGGCATCAAGCGCGGAACGGAAGCCGGTCAGTCCTGGTGCGCACGCAGGGCGGCGAGGGCCCGGTCGGCGTGGGTGTTCATGCGCAGTTCACTGCGGACGATCTCCAGCACCGTGCGGTCCTGGGCGACGACATAGGTCACGCGTTTGGTGGGGGCCACGGAGAATCCGCGCTTGACGCCGAACCGCTCGCGCACCGCGCCGTCGGCGTCGGAGAGCAGGGGCATGCCGAGGGTGTGCCGGCCGGCGAACTCCTGCTGCTTGTCGACCGTGTCACCGCTGATGCCGACGGGCCGGGCACCGACGGCGGCGAACTCGGCGGCGAGATCACGGAAGTGGCAGGCCTCGGCGGTGCAGCCGGGGGTCATGGCGGCGGGATAGAAGAAGAGGACCACCGGCCCGTCGGCCAGCAGCTCGGTGAGCCGGCGGGTGGTGCCGGTCTCGTCGGGCAGGGCGAAGTCCTCGATCTCGTCCCCGACCTTGATGCGTTCCGTCACGACCGCTCCTCCTCGTTCCGGGCGCCTTCTCGCGCCCTCAGCCCCCGGCGGCACCTGACGTGCGCACCGGGGGACGATGCCTGCTCCGACGATCTGCCGCCGGGGGCCTTCTCCGACGCTCTGCCGCCGGATATTACTTGACGGTACGACCGGTCGCGGGCCGTTCCCCGGGGCCGGGCGGCGGCCGTCAGTCGGCCGTCGGTTCACCGTCAGCCAGGCGTCAGCCCGTCGTCAGCGGGGCGTCGTCCACCTCCCGGCCGGAGTCCTCCTCGCTCGTGTACGCGAGGAAGTCGTCGACCATGCGGTGGAAGAGGGTGGCCAGCTGCCGCAGTTCGTCGGGCCGCCACTCGGCGAGGGCGCGCTGCATTCCCCGGGCGCCCGCCTCCCGGATCCGGGCCATGGCGTCCCGCCCGGCGTCGGTGAGCCGGATCCGCTGGGCCCGCCGGTCGTCGGGGTCGGGGACGCGGCTGACACAGCCCGCCCTCTGCAGCTGCTGCACGGTCCGCGTCACATGGGAGGCCTCCACGCCCAGGCGCTGCGCCAGCTCCCCCGGCCGCAGCGGCTCGCAGTCGGCGATCTGCCGCAGCAGCGCCACCGCCGCCCGGTCCAGCGGCACACCGGCCAGCCCCATCAGCCGCTCGTGCTGCCGGGCCCGTGTGCTGAGGTAGGTGATGCGCGTCAGGGCGCGCTCGATGTCGACGACCTCCGGGGAGGCACCGGGCACGCCGGACAGCGATTCCGCGGGCATACCCGGCAGTTTACCAGCTCGTTGCGTAAGTCAAGTAATCTCTGACCACTGTCCGTCACCGCCGAGGTCGGCGCAGCCCCCGTCCCGGAGGGCAACGGCCGCGTGTCGTACCGGCCGCCCCTCGGCGCGCGCATGCTGCAATCGGCAGGATCACGACCGTTTCGAACACCGGAGGAATCCATGGCCTTCGCCGTCGTCGCCCAGTACCAGTGCGCGCCCGCCGACGTCGACACCGTGCGCGACGCGCTCCGCAAGATGCGCGAACTGGTCCCGTCCGAGCCCGCGAACCTCGCCTACGAGGCACACGAAGTGGTCGACCGGCCGGGGGCGTTCCTGTTGTACGAGCGGTACACCGACCGCGCCGGCTTCGAGGCGCACAAGGAGACGGACCACTTCGCGGAGCTGATCCGGGGCACGGTGTTCCCGCTGCTGAAGGAGCGGACCGTCACCTTCGCCGAGACGGTCTGACCCGCAGCGCGCCGCCCCGCCCGCCGCGTCGTACGGGTGACGATCACGGCGGATTCCGTGGGAAGCCTCACCGGGACGTGCCGCCCGCGCCGGAGGGGGGACCAGCGGGACGGCGGAACACCCCCTCCCCACCGGGCGGTCGGACCGGACTTGGGCACCGGCGCCCGTCCCCCGGGACGTCCCGCGCGTCCCGGGGGACGCCGGAACGGCATTGCGACGGCGCGTCACGGAAACCCTGGCTCTCGTGATCACTGCTCGTGGTCACGAGAACGACAGCCGGAGGTTTCCATGATCCTACGGACTCTCAGGAGCGGTCTGCTGGCCACGGTCGCAGTGCTCGCGTTCCTGCCCGCGGCGGCCGGAGCCGCCCCCGCGAGCGCCGCCGCCCCGTACCCGGCGTCCGCCGCCATCGGCCGACACCACGTGCGCCACACCTACCCCGCTCCGTACCGCATGCACCACCACAGGTACGTCACGCACCACGCACGCCACATGTACCGCGTCCACCGGCTGCGCCACTTCGGCGCCCAGGCAATGACGTACCGCTTCGTCCCGCGGACGACGGCCCAGCACTGGGCCGTGCAGGGGGCGTCGTACCGGATCGCGGGTCACCGGACGTCGTGCCGTCTCGTCCGGCGCGCCACCGGCCGGGTCACCACCAGCTACGCCCGGCTCAACGTCCGCTCCGGTCCGGGCACCGGCTACCCGGTGATCGGCCACCGGCACTCGGGCCGGCTCGTGGGGCTCACCTGCAGGACGCGCGGTTCGTCGGTCGCCGGCTACCACACCTGGTACCGCCTCTCGCGCAACGGAGGCTACGTCTCGGCCCGCTACGTCCACGTCCACGGGAACCGCACCCTGCCCTGGTGCTGACGGCACGACGCCACCGCACCGCCTAGCCACCGAAGGCCCGTTCGACGACCCCCGAACGGGCCTTCGGTATACCCACACCTCACGGTCCTCCTGCCGCACCGCGTGTTGCGTTCGCGGCACTCCCGGGAAGCCATGCCGACAACAGGGGCTAAATCGCCCATAGCGGAAAGGGAGTCGAGGACGCACGATGCGGCACCCTCAAGCATCGACCATGCCGGACGACCCACGGGTGGCGGAACTGCGCGAGCTGAAGGACCGTACGGGGCTGAGCCTCGCGGCACTGGCCGCGCGCACCCCGTACAGCAAGTCCGCCTGGCACCGCTATCTGTCCGGCGGAACGCCGCCGCCCCGGTCCGCCGTGGAGGCGCTCTGCCGTCTCGCCGGCGCCGATCCCGACGCCGTACTGCCCCTGTGGAACACGCTCGAGGCCGCACCGGCGGCCCCCGCGGGTCCGCCGGAGGCATCCGGCCGCAGGCGGCGGACGAGGCGGCGTCCGTGGCGGCGCCGGCCGGAAGACGCGCCACGGACGCCGTCCGGGCCGCCGTCGCAGACGCCGTCCCGGGCTTCGGCGCAAGCTCCGCCGCCGGTCGCGCCGCGGCTCTCCTCGCGCCTGTCGTCCCGCCTTTCGTCCCGCCTTTCGTCCCGCCTTTCGTCCCGTCTTCCGTCCTGGCTGCCGTCGTGGCTTCCGCTGTCCGCGCTCGCGCTGTTCGGCGCGGCCACGGCGGTGGCCGCCGCCGTCACGCTGGCCGCGCGTCCGGGCACCGCGCCCGCCACGCAGAGCCTGCCTGCGGTGCCCCGCTGTCACGGCCGTTCGTGCCAGGGCGAGCTGCCCGACGCGTCGGTGTGCGCCCGGGACGCACGGACCACGAGCACCGTCACCGACCCCGCCTACACGGTTCAGTTGCGCTACTCGGCGGCCTGCGGCACCGCCTGGTCCCAGGTACGGCTGCGCACGCCACGGGCCCACGAGGTGTCGGTGCGCTCGGGCCAGGACGTGCTCACGGCCGGCTATCCGGCGGACGACTCCGCCGGGGACAGCAGTCCGATGGTCTCGGTGTCCTCGCCCCGGGGCGTGGAGGCGTGTGCCGAGGTGGGCGGGGAGCTGGCGTGCACGGGCCGGGACGTGGAGCCGGAGGAGGAGGGGTGACCCGCGACGTACGCGTGCGGTGCCGCACCCCGGATTCCGGGGTGCGGCACCGCATGCGAAGCAGCCGGGTCAGCCGGCGGTGACGAGGTGCTGCCCGCTGCCGGTGCGCTCCGGACGCCGGGCCGAGCGCAGGGCGGCGACGCCGATGAACACCATGGAGGACACACCCGCGAGGGCGAAGGCGGCGAAGCCCCGGTCGCCGTCGCCCGCCGCAAGCAGCTGACGCCGAGCCACGAACCGAAGACCGCGCCGAAGCGGCCCATGCCCGAGGTCCAGCCGACGGCGGTGGCGCGGTTGCCCAGGATGGAGCCGAGAGAGACGGTCGCGTAGATCATCACCTGGGCGCTGTTGAGGAACACACCGGTGACGAAGACGACCAGGAAGGTCAGGCCCAGCGGCATGCGCACGCCGAGCAGGAAGACACCGACCGCGGTGAGCGCGAACCGGATCGCGGAGATGCGCGGGGCGCCGAAGCTGTCCGAGGCACGGCCTGCGATGAGCATGCCGACGATGCCTCCGAGGTTGAACAGCACCACGAAGGTCAGGGCGGAGCCGAGGTTGTAGCCCTCGTCGCGCATCAGCGTGGGCAGCCAGGTGGCGACACCGTAGACGAGCAGGAGCGGACTGTTTCCCGGCTGCCGGTGCAGCGTCGTCGCTCACGCCCACGCTGCACGGGCGCACATCGGTACACGCCGCCCCCTCTTTGGGGCGCGCCTCACCCCACCGCGTGGCGCCGGGCCGCCCCGGCCGTGCGCCACGGCCGACTCACCGAAAACAAGTCACGGCGTCGTGCCGCTCACCGGTGCAAGCCACAGGCCCTCGATCGCGTCGGCGAGTCCGGTGGCCGCCTGCTCCCAGGTGGCGCGCGGGGTGGGGGCGCCCTCGGCGAGGGCCCGTTCCCGCTCCGCGCAGGTGTGCAGGATCAACTGGCGGACCATCTGGCCGCGTTCGGCGCGGACCTCGGGCGGCAGCTCGGGAAGGGTGCGGTTCAGGGCCTCGATCGCCTGCCCAAGCGCCGGTGAGGCCATGGACTCCTCGACCATGATCTCGTGCAGCGCCGGGTCGGTCATCACCTGGGCACAGAACCGGGCGTACCAGGTGGGGCTGCCGAGCCCGGCCAGGTGCTCGGTCACCGGGCGCACCAGGCAGTCGATCCAGTCACGTACGTCCATGGAGTCGCCGGCCACGGCGAGCGCCCGCTCCCGCAGGGTCTCGATGTGCTCGGCGTGCCGACGCGCCACCGCGCGGACCAGGTCGGCCTTGGTGCCGAAGTGATAGCCGACCGCCGCGTTGTTGCCCTGGCCGGCGGCCTCGCTGACCTGGCGGTTGGAGACGGCGTACACACCATGCTCGGCGAACAGCCGCTCCGCCGCGTCCAGGATCGCCTCCCGCGTAGCGCTCACCTGCTCGGCCCGCGCCGTCCTGCCCGCCATGCTCACCACCGCTCCGGGACTGCGCACCGCCCCGGGGCGGCCAGTCCCGCGTTCCGCCCCAGGCCCTCGACCGGGGCGGCGAGGTCCAGCCGAAGAAGCCTACGGTGCACGCGGGCCCCACCTGGGACAGGCCCCACGTACGGCGCCGTTTCGGGTCGCTACAGTAAGTCAAGCATTTGACTTAAATTGAGGTCGGTTCCGCCGGCCGCTGCCCGATTCCTGCTCCTCGGAAGGTTTCCCCATGTCCGACGCCCCCGCCCGGTCCGCCGGGACCAGCAGATCAGCTCCGCCGCGCCCGGGTGCCGTCGTCGCGGTGCTGGCCCTGGCCGGTATCACCGTGTCGCTGATGCAGACCCTGGTGATCCCGATCGTCCCGGAGCTGCCCGGCTACCTGCATGCCTCGGCGTCCGACGCCGCCTGGGCGGTCACGGCCACGCTGCTGGCCGCCGCCGTCGCCACCCCGGTCGCCGGCCGGCTCGGCGACATGTTCGGCAAGCGGCGGCTGCTGATGGCCGGCCTGGTACTGCTGGTGGCCGGTTCGGTGGTCTGCGCGCTCAGCGACGCACTGGTCCCGATGATCGTCGGCCGTGCGCTGCAGGGACTGGCCGCCGCCGTGGTTCCGCTGGGCATCAGCATCATGCGGGACGAACTGCCGCCGGAGCAGCTGGCCGGTTCGACCGCGTTGATGAGCGCCTCGCTCGGCGTCGGCGGCGCGCTCGGCCTGCCCGCCGCCGCGTTCCTCGCCGACCACTACGACTGGCACGTACTGTTCTGGACCTCCGCCTCCCTCGGCGCCGTCGCCCTCGCGCTCGTCCTGTCCCTGGTGCCGGAGTCGAGCGTGCGCACCGGTGGCCGTTTCGACCTCGTAGGCGCGCTCGGCATCGCGGTCGGGCTCGTCCCACTGCTGCTCGCCGTCTCCAAGGGTGCCGACTGGGGCTGGGGCAGCGGCACCACGCTCGGCCTGTTCGCGCTCGCGGTCGTCACCCTCGTGTCCTGGGGCTTCTTCGAACTGCGCACGGCCGCGCCACTGGTCGACCTGCGCACCACGGCCCGGCGCCAGGTGCTGTTCACCAACCTCGCCTCCATCGCGTTCGGTTTCTCGATGTTCGCGATGTCCCTGGTCCTGCCGCAGCTGCTCCAGCTGCCCACCCAGACCGGCTACGGCCTCGGCCGGTCCATGCTGACGGTGGGTCTGGTCATGGCCCCGCAGGGGCTGGTGATGATGGCCACGGCGCCCGTGTCCGCCATGGTCACCAGGGCTCGGGGGCCCAGGACCACGCTGATGATCGGAGCGGTGATCGTCGCGGCCGGTTACTTCCTCAACATCGCTTTGATGAGCGAGGTCTGGCAGCTGGTCCTCGTGTCCTGTGTCATCGGTGCGGGCGTCGGCTTCGCCTACGGCGCCATGCCGGCCCTGATCATGGGCGCGGTCCCGCCCTCGGAGACGGCCGCCGCGAACAGCCTCAACACGCTGATGCGGTCCATCGGCACCTCGGCGGCCAGTGCGGTCGCGGGGGTGGTCCTGGCGCAGATGACGGTCAGCCTCGGCGGGCATGCGCTGCCGTCCGAGAACGGCTTCAAGGTCGTCATGGCGATCGGCGGGGGCGCGGCCGTCGTCGCCTTCTTCCTCGCGTCCCTCCTCCCCCGCCACCGCCCGGCCACGCCGGAACCTGCGGCGGAGCCTCTCGAACCGTCGGCCGAGACGGTCTCCTGAGAAGGTCGGCCGGAGACAGTCTCCTGAGAAGTCTCTGTGAAGGTCGGCCGCCCCGGTCGGCCCGGGAGCGCCGACCGGGGCGGGGGCGGGGCCGCCTCGGCGCACGCGTGGTCCACGCCCGCTTTGCCGGGCGACAGCGGTCGCCTCCGGACACCGGGCGCGGGGCGGGCTCGCCCCTGCCCTGAGCGCACACGAGCCCTGCGCCGCCCCGCGGGCCCGTTCAGGGGAACCGCCGGGCAAAGGCGCGTGCGGTCGCCGGATGCGGTCGAGACCTTCAGCCGTGACCGCCGTATCCCTGCCGCTCATCGCGCCGATGCTCGCCACCGCCGGCAGGCTGCCGCCCGCCGCCCAGGACGCGCGATGGGCGTACGAGACGAAGCAGGACGGCCAGCGGGCGATGGCCTATCTGCCCGGAGACGGCAGTGTGCGCCTGCGCGCCCGCTCGGGCGAGGACATCACCGCGGCCTATCCCGAACTCCGGCCGCTCGGCGGCGCCCTGGGCACTGCGCCCGCCGTGCTGGACGGCGAGGTGCTGGCCCTGGACGAGCGGGGCCGGGCCGACTTCCAGCTGCTGCAGAGCCGGATGGGCCTTGCGCACTCCCCCGCGCGGGCGGCGCGCCGAGCGGCCCAAGTGCCGGTCCACCTGGTCCTGTTCGACGTGCCCTACCTGGGGGAATCCCTGGTGCGGCAGCCGTACGCCCGGCGCCGGGCCCACCTGGAGGAGCTGGGCCTTACGGGGCCCTACTGGTCGACGCCCGGCGCCGTGACCGGGCACGGCGCCGAGGCGCTCGAGGCGACCAGGGAGCACGGTCTGGAGGGTCTGGTGTGCAAGCGGCTGGACTCGGTGTACGAGCCCGGGGTGCGCTCCCGCGCCTGGATCAAGATTCGGAACATGCGGACCGAGGACGTGATCGTGGGCGGCTGGCTGCCCGGCAGGGGACGGCTGGCCGGACTGCCCGGCGCGCTGCTGGCCGGTCAGCGCGACACGGGCGGCCGGCTGCGGTACGTCGGCGGGGTGGGCACCGGCTGGAGCGAGGCGGAGCGCGGGGAACTGGCCCGGCTGCTCGAGGCCGCCGCGAGCAGCCGGTGTCCCTTCGAACCGGTGCCGCGGATCGCCGGGGCCCACTGGGTGCTGCCCAGGCTGGTCGGCGAGGTCGGCTACAGCACCCGTACCCGGGCGGGGTTGCTGCGCCAGCCGTCCTGGCGGAGACTGCGCCCGGACCTCGCTCCGGAGGACTCTGCGGCGGACCTGCCCGAAGACCTCCGATGAGGGGCGGGGGGTCTATCGTGTGGGCATGCCGGTTCCCGAACTGATCCGTATCGTCTCCCGCGACTCACCCATGGCCCTGGCCCAGGTCGAGCGCGTCCGCGCCGAGTTGGCCGTGCTGCACCCCGGTGTACGCACCGAGGTCGTCCCGGTGAAGACCACCGGCGACAAGTGGCTCGGCGATCTGTCCAAGGTCGAGGGCAAGGGGGCGTTCACCAAGGAGGTCGACGCGGCGCTGCTGGCCGGGAAGGCCGATCTCGCGGTGCACTGCGTCAAGGACGTGCCCGCCGACCGGCCGCTGCCCGCCGGGACGGTGTTCGCCGCGTTCCTCAAGCGGGACGACATCCGGGACGCGCTGATCCACCCCGACGGGCTCACCCTGGACGAGCTGCCGGCCGGCACCCGGATCGGGACCTCCTCCGTGCGCCGGATCGCCCAACTGGCCGCGACGCACCCGCATCTGGAGTGCGTGCCGTTCCGTGGCAACGACAACCGCCGGCTGGAGAAGCTGGCCGCCGGTGAGGCGGACGCGCTGCTGCTGGCGGTGGCCGGGCTGGAACGGATCGGCCGCACCGACGTGATCAGCGAGGTGCTGTCCACGGAGACGATCATGCCGCCCATCGGCGCGGGCATCCTCGCCCTGCAGTGCCGGGAGGACGATCCCGACGTCATCGACGCGGTCAGCGGGCTCGGCGACCCGGACACGCACCGGGAGGCGACCGCCGAGCGGATGTTCCTGCATGTGCTCCAGGGCCACTGCAACAGCCCGATCGCCGGGTACGCGCGCGTGGACCGCAGCGGCGAACTCTCCCTGCGGGCCTGCGTGTTCACGCCCGACGGCAAGACCCGGCTGAACGCCCACGAGTGGGCGGGCCGGCTCGATCCCGCCACCCTCGGCACCTCGGTCGCGGTGGCACTGCTCCGACAGGGCGCGCGCGAGATCATCGACGGCATCCCGCACTGACCTCACTGACCGCGCGGGCCGTACGGCCGCTACGGGCGAGCGCCGTCGGCCCGGCCCGCGTCGAGGTCAGGGTCAGGTCGTGCCGGGTTCCGTCTGGTCCCGCAGGAAGGCGCTGACCTGGTGGGCCAGGCTGCCCTGTGCGGAGCCCGTGGGCGCGGTCGCGGCGGTCGCCTCCAGCAGACCGATGCCGCCCGCCCACAGGCGGCGCTCCGCCCACTCCTCGTCCACCCGAAGCTGCACCTGCACATCCACATGGGTGAGGTCCGCCTCGGGGGCGGCGGCGTAGAGCACGGCCGTGGCCCGGCGCAGCGGATAGACGTCGAAGCCCTCGATGAACTGGGAGTTGCGCCAGTCCATGAACGCGGCCTCGCCGTCCGGGCCGACGCGGACGTCGATCTGGCCGTCCTCCAGATGGATGCCGTAGTGCCGTGCGCCGCGGTTCTCGACGGTCACCCGGACGCTGAAGTACGTCAGCCCCGCCGCGGCGTCGTCGCGTCCGCGCGGCGGCTCCGCCGCCTCCAGGCGGTGGACGCGGACCCGCAGACCGGCATGCTCCTCGTACTCGTGCCAGTCCCCGACCACGTTCGGCTCGTACACAGTGCCCCTCTCGACCTTCGAGAGCTGCTGTCTATCTGTGCGCTCAGTGCACTGTCAAATGAGCAGAATGCACTGTGGCCAGGTGGTTCGCCCGCTTTGATCGCTGATCAAGCGCTGCCCAGGAAGAATCCGTTCAGGGCCGCTTTCGGCAGGGTACGCGCGCGTGCCGCACATCACGTCCGCGGCAAGATCACCGGGCCAGCCGGCCGAGCAACGACGACGCCGCGGCGATGCCGAGCGCGGCGGCGACCGCCAGCACCACGAAGTCGGGGGCGAGATGCGACGGCGTGCCGAGCAGCAGCCCGCGCAGCGCGTCGACCTGATAGCTCAGCGGGTTGACCTTGCTGACGGCCTGGAGCCAGCCCGGCATCACCGATACGGGGTAGAGGGCGTTGGAACCGAAGAACAGCGGCATGGTGATCGCCTGGCCGATGCCCATCAGGCGGTCGCGGCTGATCACGATGCCCGCGATGGTCATCGACAGGCAGGAGAAGAAGGCGGACGCGAGCACGACGGCCGCGGCGACACCGAGCAGCTTGAGCGGGTTCCAGGTCAGCGCGACGCCCAGCAGGGCCGCGATGACGATCACGACGACGGCCTGGATCAGCGACTTCACCCCGGCCGCGAACGCCTTGCCGGTGATGAGCGCCGAGCGGGGGGTCGGAGTGACGAGGAGTTTGTTCAGGATGCCGGCGTCGCGCTCCCAGATGATCTGGATGCCGTAGAAGATCGCGATGAACATCGCGGACTGGGCGATGATGCCGGGCGCCATGAAGTCGATGTAGGGAATGCCACCCGTGGGTATCGCCCGTATGCGGGTGAAGGTCTGGCCGAAGATCAGCAGCCACAGTGCGGGCTGGACGGCACGGGTGTACAGCTCGGTGCGGTCGTGGCGCAGCTTCTGCAGTTCGACCGTGCACATGGCGACGACCCGGGCGGGCAGCAGCCGCCAGCCGGCGCGGGGCACGGGCGGGGTCAGCAGAAGGTCCGTACGGTCAGCCGACCCGGTGTGCGGTGCGGCGGGTGCTGCGGACATCGCGGAAGCCTCCTCCGGACGTGTCGTCGAGACCGCTGCCGGCGACGTCACGGAAGACGTCCTCCAGCGTGGGCAGGGCGTCGGTGCCCTGGCGTTCGGCAAGGCCCCGGCGCAGCTCGGCCGGGGTGCCGAGGGCACGGATCCGGCCGTGGTGCATCAGGCCGACCCGTTGGCAATACTGGTCGGCCTCGTCCATGTAGTGGGTGGTGACCAGGACGGTCATGCCGGTGGCGGCGCGTACGGTGTTGATGTGCTCCCAGACGCCGGTGCGGGCGATCGGGTCCAGGCCGATGGTGGGCTCGTCGAGGATCAGCAGCCGGGGCGCGCTGACCAGGGCCTGGGCGAGTTCGAGGCGTCGGACCATACCGCCGGAGTAGGTGCCGGCGAGCCGGTCGGCGGCGTCGGCGAGGCCGACGGCGGTGAGTGCCTGGGTGACGCGTGCGGCGCGCTCGCGGCGGGAGACGTCGAAGACGCGGGCGAACAGGGCGACGTTCTCGCGGCCGGTGAGCCCGCTGTCGGCGGACAGCTGCTGCGGGACGTAGCCGAGGAGCCGGCGCACCGCCATGCGCTCCTTCGCGGCGTCATGGCCGAAGACGTGGACCATGCCGGCGGGGACGGGCAGGAGGGTGGTGATGCAGCGGATCGCGGTGGTCTTGCCCGCGCCGTTGGGGCCGAGCAGTCCGAAGACCTCGCCCTCCCGCACGGCCAGGTCGAGCCCGTCGACGGCTTTGGTGTCGCCGAACGCATAGGCGAGGCGGGTGCAGGTGACGGCCTCGGCGGCGCCTTCCTCGACGCCTTCTCCGGCGGGGCTGCCTGGCAGGCCCGCGGTGTCGCTGTCAGGCGTCATGGTGCCTGGACCTCCGTCATGATCCTCGGCCTGGGTCATGGTTCCTCGGCCTCCTCGTGCAGGGTGACGGCCAGCTTGCGCAGCGCCGGCAGCGCCGCGCGCAGGGCCTCCCGGTCGGTCTCGTCGAGCCGCGAGACATGCCGGACGACCAGTTCGGCCCGGCGGCGCTGCCAGTCGGCGAGGCGCTTCTCCGCGGCCCCGGTGAGCAGCAGGCGCGCGGCCCGCCGGTCGGCCGGGTCGGTCTCCCGGAGCAGATATCCGCCCCTGACCAGTTGGTTGACCAGGGTCGACACGGAGTTGCTCGCCAGGTGCAGCGCCTTGGCCGCATCCGAGATGCCGATGCCGGGCCGGGACTCGACCAGCCGCAGCAGCTCCACCTCGGCGCCGCGCAGCCGGGGCAGGGTGAGTCCGCCGCGCAGGCGCCGCCGGATCAGCCGCTGGATCCGCACCAGCGTGTCGGCCAGCTCCTCCGGGTAGGCCTCGTATTCCACATGAGAATATTATCTCTGCTACAGAGGTATGTGGCCCAAAGGGAGGTCAAGGAGCGCAAACCGGTCCGCGCAGTGGACACTGGTGCCAGACCAGCCCCTAGAGGCAGGACACGACCGCCATGAACCACGACACCTCCGTCGGCGGTGGACCGCGCAAACGAGACGTCGTGTCCACGCACTCCGTCTTCGGCGCCCCGTGCTGGGTGAGTCTGACCAGCCGTGACCTCGATGCCACCCAGGAGTTCTACACGGCACTCCTGGGCTGGCGCTGGCGCGGTGCCAAGCTCGGCGACCACTTCCGCATAGCGCTGGCGGACGGGGTCCCGGTGGCGGGGATCGCCGCCGTCGCGGCCATGTGGCACATGTCGGTCGCCTGGACGCCGTACTTCGCCGTGCCCGACGCCGACCTGGCCGTGGCCCGGGCCCGCGAGCGCGGCGGTACGGCGGCCGTCGGGCCGCTGTCCTTCGCGCCGGGCCGGGCCGCGCTGCTCGCCGACCGGGACGGGGCCACCTTCGGGATCTGGCAGGGGGAACTGGTGGGCAACTGGGAGGCGTGGCGGCGGGCGGCCCCGACCTTCATCCGGCTGCACACCCGCAACGCCTTCGACGCCGCGATGTTCTACGGCGAGATCCTCGACTGGGCGACCGGAGTGCCGGGCTGCTGCGAGGTGGAGTACGAGGGCGGCGAGGTCGTGCTGCGCAGCCAGGGCGACATCGTGGCCCGGATCGACTCCGGCGCGGCGGAGGCGGCACCGGATCCGTCCGTACGGCCGCACTGGCAGATCCATTTCTTCGTCGCGGACGTCGCGGGCTGTGCCCGCACGGCCGAGAAGCACGGCGGCAGCGTGCTGAGCGAGGCGGAGGACGAGGCGATCCTGCGGGATCCGGACGGGGCGCAGTTCACGGTGACATCCCGCCGGGAGCGTTAGGGAGCCGCGACTGTGCACAGCAGGATCAGGCTGCGTGCCTCCGTGCGCACCCTCGTACCCGCCTTGTGCTCGCGTTCGTCCGCGATGCCGTCCGGGTCGGTGGTGTCGATCAGGGTCGTCCAGCGTTCGGCGAAAGCGGGGCCGGGCAGGCGGAAGTCGACCGGTTCCCAGTAGCCGTTGACGAGCAGGAGGAAGGAGTCGTCGGTCATCCGGCGCCCGTAGGAGTCGCGTTCGGCGATGGCGTCGCCGTTGAGGAAGACCGCGACCGAGTGCGCGTCATCGCGCTGCCAGTCCCGGTCGGTCATCTCGCGGGCGTCGGGCCTGAGCCACATCAGGTCGGGCAGCGGCTGTGCGGCGTTGGTCGCGGTCTCGCCGCGGAAGAAGCGGCTGCGGCGCAGCACCGGGTGGGCGGCGCGCAGGGCGATGAGGCGCCGGGTGAACTCCGTCAGGGACCGCTGCGTGTCGGTCGGTTCCCAGTCGATCCAGGAGATGGCGTTGTCCTGGCAGTAGGCGTTGTTGTTGCCGCGCTGGGTGCGGCCGAGTTCGTCGCCGTGGCAGAGCATCGGGATGCCCTGCGACAACAGCAGGGTCGCCAGCAGGTTGCGCTGCTGGCGGGCGCGCAGTTCGAGGACGGCGGGGTCCTTCGTCGCCCCCTCCGCGCCGCAGTTCCAGGACCGGTTGTGACTCTCGCCGTCCCGGTTGTCCTCGCCGTTGGCCTCGTTGTGCTTGTCGTTGTAGGAGACGAGGTCGCGCAGGGTGAAACCGTCGTGCGCGGTGACGAAGTTGACGCTGGCGCGCGGCCGGCGCCGGTTGTGCTGGTACAGGTCGGAGGAGCCGGTCAGCCGGGAGGCGAACTCGCCGAGCGAGCCGGGCTCGGCCCGCCAGAAGTCCCGTACGGCGTCCCGGTACTTGCCGTTCCACTCCGACCACAGTGGCGGGAAGTTGCCCACCTGGTAGCCGCCCTCGCCCAGGTCCCACGGCTCGGCGATCAGCTTGACGCGGCTGATCACCGGGTCCTGCTGGATCAGGTCGAAGAACGCGGACAGCCGGTCCACCTCGTGGAACTGCCGGGCGAGCGTCGCCGCGAGGTCGAAACGGAAGCCGTCGACGTGCATCTCGGTGACCCAGTACCGCAGGGAGTCCATGATGAGCTGCAGGACGTAAGGGTGTCGCATCAGCAGGCTGTTGCCGGTACCGGTGGTGTCGTAGTAGTGCGCCCAGTCGCCGTCGACCAGCCGGTAGTAGGAGGCGTTGTCGATGCCCCGGAAGGACAGGGTCGGGCCCCTTTCGTTGCCCTCGGCGGTGTGGTTGTAGACCACGTCGAGGATCACTTCGAGGCCGGCCGCGTGCAGCGCCTTCACCATGGCCTTGAACTCGTTGACCTGCTCGCCCCGGGTGCCGAAGGCGGCATAGGCGTTGTGCGGGGCGAAGAAGCCGATGGTGTTGTAGCCCCAGTAGTTGGCCAGGCCGCGGTCCTGCAACACGCCGTCCTGGACGAACTGGTGCACCGGCATCAGCTCCACCGCGGTCACTCCGAGCGAGGTCAGGTGCTCGAGGACGGCGGGGTGCGCGAGGCCGGCGTAGGTGCCGCGCAGGCGCTCGGGGACGTCCGGGTGGGTGCGGGTCAGGCCGCGTACGTGCGCCTCGTAGATCACCGAGTCCGAGTACGGCGTCCGGGGCGGGCGGTCGTCACCCCAGTCGAAGTACGGGTCGGTGACCACGCCCAGCATGGAGTGCCCGGCGCTGTCGGCGGGCGCCGGGCCGTCCGGGGCGCGTTCGTACAGCGAGGGGTGGTTGTCGATCTGGCCGTCCACGGCCCGGGCGTACGGGTCGAGCAGCAGCTTCGCCGGATTGCACCGGTGCCCCAGGGACGGCTGCCAGGGGCCGTGCACCCGGTAGCCGTAACGTCGGCCGGGGGCGATACCGGGCAGGTAGGCGTGCCAGACGAACCCGTCGACCTCGTGCAGCCGAACGGGGGTCTCGGTGCCCGCGTCGTCGAGCAGGATCAGCTCGACCCGCTCGGCGACCTCGCTGAACAACGCGAAGTTGGTGCCCTGTCCGTCGAACGAGGCACCCAACGGGTAGGGCTGCCCGCTCCACACGGGCAGCCCGTTCCGGGACCGGGAGGTGCGAGCCGTCACCGGCTGGCCTCCAGGGCGTCGTCCAGGGCACCGGCCGGGCCGGCCAGCACCACCACCGGGATGTCGCGCGGCACCGGCAGACCCTGCCGCAGGGTGGGCGCGGGGGCGGTGGGCACCAGCGGGACCCGCTGGCCGGCGCGGGCCCGCTGCGAGAACCAGATGATCTTGCTGCCGCTGTCCGAGGCGCAGCAGCCCCAGCCGTCGCTCATGGCGGCGATGTCCGCCAGGCAGGCGCGCAGGTCCTGGTCGGGGCGCAGATCGGGGTCGTCGTCACCGAAGGCGGTGATGAGGTGCTGTCCGTTCCACCACATCTCGATCGAGGTGTGCTTGTCGGACGCGTGCTGGTGGATCGCCCGCAACAGCAGTTCGGCGCCGCGGCAGACGGGTTCCGCCAGGTTGTCCAGGTCCCAGTAACGCAGGTGGGCGGCCAGGATGCGGCTGACCTGTCCCACCCGTTCCGGGCTGACTTCCACGTCAAGGTGGTAGTAGCAGGGCACTGCGGTCTTCATCGTCGCTTGCTCCTCACCGGCGAAGCTCGTGCTCCCCTCGCCTGTCCGGGAGGGATCCCGAACACACAGCGTGAAAGCTGATCGCTTCTGAGTCACCCTCAACGGTGCGGGCACTACGCCATTCGTGCAACACGAGCGCCCGACACACCAACCGTGGTTGAAGCTCCAACAAGACGCTGCGTCGTCGTGCGTGCACCATAAGTGAAAGCCTCGATCGCCGTAACGGTGCCGTGCCCTTCCGCGCGCGGACGCCACCCGACCGTCGGGAACGCGCCCAGTCGAGAGCGTGAAAGGTGAAGAGGGCGATGCTGCTACCCGCCAAGGCCGAAGTGGCCCGGCAGTTGCGGCGTTATCGGGCGTGGGAGCGCGTGATGCTCGCCTCGCCCCACGACCGCACGGTCCGGGCCACGTTCGAGGACTCGGGTTACACGCTGTGTGTGCTGATGGGCAAGCGGTGCGCCCGCGAGGCGGCTGAGGCGGCCGAGCGCTATCTGCGCACCAACCTGGTCACCTACCTGCGCGAGCAGGACGGCCGGCCGCGATCGCGCCGGTCGGTGAGAAGAGCGCCGCCACCGGAGCGGCGTTCCACGGCGCCAAGCCCCTGAGCTGGCACCGTACAAGGCGTTCCCCTCGGGACCGACGTGAGCCGGTCCCTCTCGGATCGCGAAGCCGGGCCAGGTGCCCGGCTTCGCGCACGGCGGAGGTGAGATACATGCGCAGGACCCCGGCCATCGGCCGTGTACCCGTACGTGACGTCCGGCC
This sequence comes from Streptomyces broussonetiae, assembly GCF_009796285.1. NCBI lineage: Bacteria > Bacillati > Actinomycetota > Actinomycetes > Kitasatosporales > Streptomycetaceae > Streptomyces > Streptomyces broussonetiae. Next base: position 1,167,507 of record NZ_CP047020.1, read on the forward strand.
GGCCGTGGACTGCGGCAGGCGCCCCGCGAAGGCGGTGACCGGGGAGACCTTCCAGGTCACCGCCACCGTGTTCCGTGAAGGGCACGACGCCGTGGGTGCCAATGTGGTCCTGCGCGATCCCAGGGGCCGCCGTGGCCCGTGGACGCCCATGCGGGAGCTGTCCCCCGGCAGTGACCGCTGGGGCGCGGAGATCACCCCGGACACGACCGGCCGCTGGACCTACCGGGTGGAGGCCTGGTCCGATCCGCTGGCCACCTGGCGGCACGCCGCCTCGGTGAAGGTGCCGGCCGGCATCGAGGTCGGGCTGGTGCTGGAGGAGGGCGCCGAGCTGTACGAGCGGGCCGCCGCCGCAGTGCCCAAGGGGCCGGAGCGAGACGCTGTCCTCACCGCGGCGCGGACCCTCGGCGAGGACTCCCTGCCGGTGCACGAGCGCCTTGCGGCGGCGCTGGCGCCAAAGGTGCGCAGGGTGCTGGAGCGTCATCCGCTGCGGGAGTTGGTGACCGCGTCCGAGGCGATGCCGTTGCTGGTGGAGCGGGAGCGGGCGCTGTACGGCTCCTGGTACGAGTTCTTCCCGCGTTCGGAGGGCACCGCCGGGCAGCCGCACGGCACATTGCGTACGGCCGAGCGGCGGCTGAAGCCGATCGCGGACATGGGCTTCGACGTGGTCTACCTCCCGCCCGTCCACCCCATCGGGACGACCTTCCGTAAGGGCCCGAACAACTGCCTCACCGCCACCCCGGACGACGTGGGCGTGCCGTGGGCGATCGGCTCGCCCGAGGGCGGGCACGACGCGGTCCATCCCGCGCTCGGCACCCTCGAGGACTTCGGTCATTTCGTGGCCCGCGCAGGGGAGTTGGGTCTGGAGGTCGCCCTGGACCTCGCCCTGCAGTGCTCTCCGGACCATCCCTGGGTGGAGAAGTACCCGCAGTGGTTCCACCACCGGCCCGACGGCACGATCGCCCACGCGGAGAACCCGCCGAAGAAGTACCAGGACATCTACCCGCTCGCGTTCGACGCGGACATGGACGGGCTCGTCGCGGAGACGGTCAGGATCCTGCGGCACTGGATGGGGTACGGGGTGCGGATCTTCCGGGTCGACAACCCGCACACCAAGCCGGTCGTGTTCTGGGAGCGGGTCATCGCCGAGATCAACGACCGGGACCCGGACGTGATCTTCCTGGCGGAGGCGTTCACCCGCCCGGCGATGCTGCACACCCTGGCCCAGATCGGCTTCCAGCAGTCGTACACCTACTTCACCTGGCGTAACACCAAGCAGGAACTGACCGAGTACATGGGCGAGTTGACGGGTGAGGCGGCGGCGTACATGCGGCCGAACCTGTTCGCCAACACCCCCGACATCCTGCACGCCTACCTCCAGCACGGCGGACGTCCCGCCTTCGAGGTGCGTGCCGTGCTCGCCGCCACCCTCTCCCCCACCTGGGGCATCTACAGCGGCTACGAACTGTGCGAGAACACCCCGCTGCGCGAGGGCGGCGAGGAATACCTCGACTCCGAGAAGTACCAGCTCAGGGCCCGGGACTGGGCGGCCGCCGAACGCGCGGGCCGCAGCATCACGCCCCTGATCACCCGCCTCAACACCATCCGCCGCCGCCACCCCGCACTCCAGCGCCTGCGCAACCTGCACTTCCACCACGCCGACAACGACGCCGTGCTCGCCTACAGCAAGAGCACGGGACCGGACACGGTCATCGTGGTCGTCAATCTCGACCCGCATCACACCCAGGAGGCCACGGTCTCGTTGGACATGCCGCAACTCGGCCTGAACTGGGACGCCACCCTGTCCGTACACGACGAACTGACGGGCGAGACGTACCACTGGGGCAGGACCAACTTCGTGCGCCTGACGCCCGGCAGTGCGCCGGCCCACGTGCTCCACGTCGGGCGGTCGACACCCCGAAACGGAGGGCCCGCAGCCTCATGACCGTCAACGAACCCGTACTGGACACGTTTGAGGACACTCCCGCCAAGGACCGGGACCCGGAGTGGTTCAAACGCGCGGTCTTCTACGAGGTCCTGGTCCGCTCCTTCCAGGACAGCAACGGCGACGGCGTCGGCGACCTCAAGGGCCTGACCGCCAAGCTGGACTATCTGCAGTGGCTCGGCGTGGACTGCCTGTGGCTGCCGCCGTTCTTCAAGTCCCCCCTCAGGGACGGCGGTTACGACGTGTCCGACTACACCTCCGTACTCCCCGAGTTCGGTGACCTCGCCGACTTCGTGGAGTTCGCGGACGCGGCCCACCAGCGCGGCATGCGCGTGATCATCGACTTCGTCATGAACCACACCAGCGACCAGCACCCGTGGTTCCAGGAGTCCCGCAAGAACCCCGACGGCCCCTACGGGGACTACTACATGTGGGCCGACGACGACAAGCAGTACGAGGACGCCCGGATCATCTTCGTCGACACCGAGGCCTCCAACTGGACCTTCGACCCGGTCCGCGGCCAGTACTACTTCCACCGCTTCTTCTCCCACCAGCCGGACCTCAACTACGAGAACCCGGCCGTACAGGAGGAGATCCTCGCGGCCCTGAGGTTCTGGCTCGACCTCGGCATCGACGGGTTCCGGCTCGACGCCGTCCCCTATCTCTACGCGGAAGAGGGCACCAACTGCGAGAACCTGCCCGCGACCCACGAGTTCCTCAAGCGGGTGCGCAAGGAGATCGACGCCATGTACCCGGACACCGTGCTGCTGGCGGAGGCCAACCAGTGGCCGGAGGACGTGGTCGACTACTTCGGTGACTACGCCGCCGGCGGCGACGAGTGCCACATGGCCTTCCACTTCCCCGTCATGCCCCGCATCTTCATGGCCGTGCGCCGCGAGTCCCGCTACCCCGTCTCGGAGATCCTCGCCAAGACCCCGGCGATCCCCTCCAACTGCCAGTGGGGCATCTTCCTGCGCAACCACGACGAACTGACCCTGGAGATGGTCACCGACGAGGAACGCGACTACATGTGGGCCGAGTACGCGAAGGACCCACGGATGCGCGCCAACATCGGCATCCGCCGGCGCCTCGCCCCGCTCCTGGACAACGACCGCAACCAGATCGAGCTGTTCACCGCCCTGCTGCTCTCCCTGCCCGGCTCGCCGATCCTCTACTACGGCGACGAGATCGGCATGGGCGACAACATCTGGCTCGGCGACCGCGACGCCGTACGCACCCCCATGCAGTGGACCCCCGACCGCAACGCCGGCTTCTCGAAGTCGGATCCGGGGCGCCTGTACCTGCCGACGATCATGGATCCCGTCTACGGCTACCAGGTCACCAACGTGGAAGCCGCGATGTCCTCGCCCTCGTCGCTGCTGCACTGGACCCGCCGCATGATCGAGATCCGCAAGCAGAACCCTGCCTTCGGCCTCGGCTCGTTCACCGAGTTGCAGTCCTCCAACCCGGCGGTGCTGGCCTTCCTGCGCGAGTACGGCGACGACCTCGTGCTGTGCGTCAACAACTTCTCCCGCTTCGCCCAGCCCACCGAACTCGACCTGCGGGCCTACGACGGACGGCACCCGGTCGAGCTGATCGGCGGCGTGCGTTTCCCCGCCATCGGTGAACTGCCGTATCTGCTGACCCTGCAAGGCCACGGCTTCTACTGGTTCCGGCTCACCCGAGTCGCATCCCGGATCGGCTGCCGCTGAACGCCCGGCGCCGAGGAAAGGACGCGTCATGCCGAAGACCATCACTGTCCCACCGAGAACCGCGGCCGGCGTCGAGGGGCCGCTGGCGTCGTTGAGCGGGCTGCTGCGCGAGTGGCTGCCGGGTCAGCGCTGGTTCGCGGGCAAGGACCGGCCCGTCACGGATCTGTCGGTGCTGTCCGTGACCGAGCTGTTCCCGGGGTGTCTGCATCTGCTGGTGCATGCCTCGCACGCGCCGGTGCCCACGCCCGGCGGCACGCCCCCGCCGGGCGACTGCTACCAGTTGCTGCTCGGCCTGCGCGAGCAGCCCGCCCCGCGGCTGGAGCGGGCGTTCATCGGACGCGCCGGACAGGGCCCGCTGGCCGGACTCGCGGTCTACGACGCGCTGCACGACCCGCGCTCGGCCCATCTGCTGCTGGAGCGGCTGCGGTGCCCCGGTACGGCGGGACCGCTGCGGTTCGAGACGGCTCCGGGCGCCGAGGTGCCCGGCGGGCTGCCGCCGCGCCTGCTGGACGCCGAGCAGTCCAACTCGTCGATCGTGTACGGCGATTCGTTCATCCTCAAGGTCTTCCGCCGGATCCAGCCGGGCGTCAACCCGGACCTGGAGGTGTCGGCCGCCCTGGCCGCACAGGGGTGCACCCGGGTGCCGGCGCCGGTGGCCTGGTTCGGCACGAGCGAGCCGCAGCCCGCCACGCTCGGGGTGCTCCAGCCGTTCCTGCCGGACGCGACGGACGGGTGGACGCTGGCGCTGCGTGCGCTAGCCGCGGGCGACGACTTCACCGCCGAGGCCTGTGAGCTGGGCCGGGCCATGGCCGAGGTGCATCTGGCGCTGGCCGGGGCGTTCGGCCCGGCCGATCCGGGCGAGAACGGCCGTACGGCGCGGGCGATGAGCGCGCGGCTGGAGGCGGCCGCGCACGCGGTACCCGGGCTGCGGCCCTTCGTGCCGGGACTGCGGGCCGCGTTCGCGGCGCTCGCCACGTGCGACACCGGGCCGCCCGCCCAGCGCATCCACGGAGATCTGCACCTCGGCCAGGTGCTGCGGGCCGGTCGCGACTGGTTCGTCATCGACTTCGAGGGCGAGCCGTCCCGGCCGCTGGCCGAGCGGCGGGCCCCGCACTCCCCGGTACGGGACGTGGCGGGGATGCTGCGCTCCTTCGACTACGCGGCCCGGCAGCGGCGCCCCTGGCGACCCGAATGGGCGCGCCGCTGCCGTGAGGCGTTCTGCGCGGGCTACGCGGCCCGCGCAGGCTGGGATCCACGCAAGAAGCACGCGCTGCTGCGCGCGCACGAGACGGACAGGGCGGTCTACGAGGTGCTGTACGAGGCGAGACACCGGCCGGACTGGCTGCCGGTACCGATGGCGGCGATCAAGCGACTAGCCGTGTGGGGAGGCTGACGTCATGGCCCTGCGCGACACCGCGCTTCCCGAGGCCGCCGGTCCCGCGCCGGTCACGGCCGCCGCGTTGGAGACGGCCGAGCGTGGCCGGCTGCTCGGCGGCGCCCACCACGATCCGCACGCCCTGCTGGGCGCCCATCCGGTGCCGGGCGGCACCCTGTTCCGGACGCTGCGCCCCAACGCCCGCGCGGTGAGCGTCGTGGCCGACGGCACGCGCAGCCCGCTCCTGTCGGAGGGCGACGGTCTGTTCGCCGCCGTACTGCCGTACCCGCAGCCCCCGGCGTCGTACACGCTGCTGGTGACGTACGACGACACCGAGCAGGAGGTGCACGACCCGTACCGCTTCCTGCCCGCCGTCGGTGAGCTGGATCTGCATCTGATCCGGGAGGGCCGGCACGAGCAGCTGTGGCAGGCGCTCGGCGCGGAGCCGATGACCCACCAGGGTGTGGCCGGGACCCGCTTCTCGGTGTGGGCGCCCAACGCCCAAGGGGTGCGGGTGGCCGGGGACTTCACGTACTGGGACGGGACGCAGTACCCGATGCGTTCGCTCGGCGCGTCCGGGGTGTGGGAACTGTTCCTGCCCGGGATCGGCGAGGGCGCCCGGTACAAGTTCGAGATCACCTCCCGGCACGGCCACCGGTTCCTCAAGGCCGACCCGATGGCGCGGCGCACCGAGGTGCCGCCGGACACCGCGTCCGTCGTCACGGCGTCGCGCTACAAGTGGCGCGACGCGAAGTGGATGGCGCACAGGGGCGACACGCCCGTGCACCAGGCTCCGTTCTCGGTCTACGAGGTCCATCTGCCCTCCTGGCGACCAGGATTGACATACCGCCAGCTGGCTTCCGAACTACCCGCTTATGTCGCGGAGTTGGGCTTCACACACGTGGAGCTGATGCCGGTCGCCGGGCATCCCTTCAGCGGGTCCTGGGGGTACCAGGTCACCTCCTACTACGCCCCGACGCCCCGCCTCGGCTCGCCGGACGATTTCAAGTACCTGGTGGACGCGCTGCACCGGGCCGGCATCGGCGTGATCATGGACTGGGTGCCGGCGCACTTCCCCAAGGACGACTGGGCGCTGGCCCGCTTCGACGGGGAGCCGCTGTACGAGCCCGGGGACTGGCGGCGGGCCGAGCATCCGGACTGGGGGACGTACGAGTTCGACTTCGGGCGCACCGAGGTGCGCAACTTCCTCGTCGCCAACGCGGTGTACTGGTGCCAGGAGTTCCACATCGACGGGCTGCGGGTGGACGCGGTCGCCTCGATGCTCTATCTCGACTACTCACGGGACTCCGGGCAGTGGGAGCCGAACGCCTTCGGCGGGCGGGAGGACCTGGACGCGGTCGCCTTCCTCCAGGAGATGAACGCCACCGTCTACCGGCGCTGCCCGGGCGTGGTGACCATCGCGGAGGAGTCCACCGCCTGGGACGGGGTGACCCGGCCGACCGACAGCGGCGGGCTCGGCTTCGGGCTCAAGTGGAACATGGGCTGGATGCACGACTCGCTGGAGTACGTGCAGAAGGAACCGGTGCACCGCAAGTACCACCACAACGAGATGACCTTCTCGATGGTGTACGCCTACAGCGAGAACTACGTCCTGCCGATCTCGCACGACGAAGTGGTGCACGGCAAGCAGGCGCTGGTGTCGAAGATGCCGGGCGACTGGTGGCAGCGGCGCGCCAACCACCGCGCCTACCTCGGCTTCATGTGGGCCCATCCGGGCAAACAGCTGTTGTTCATGGGGCAGGAGTTCGCACAGGGGGCCGAGTGGTCCGAGCCGCACGGCCCCGAGTGGTGGCTGCTGGGCGACGACTACCACTCCGCGGGTGACCACCGGGGCGTGCGGGATCTCGTACGGGACCTGAACGTCACATACCGGGCGACGCCGGCCCTGTGGCAGCGGGACACCGATCCGGGCGGTTTCCGGTGGGTGCTGTGTGACGCGGCGGACGACAACGTATTCGCGTTTCTCCGGTTCGACGCCGAGGGGTCCGCCCTGCTCGCGGTCTCGCACTTCTCCCCCGTCGTCCGCCGCGACTACCGCCTGTGGGTTCCGGATGCCTTCCCCGCCTGGCAGGAGACACTGAACACGGACGACACGCGCTATGGCGGAAGCGGTGCCGGTGCCGGGGAGCCCGGGGCGCTGCTCGTGCCGAAGGACGGGTGTCTGCGGCTCACGCTGCCGCCGCTCGCCACTGTCTGGTTGACGCCCGTGCGCTGAGCGCGCAGGTGTCGGCCGACGCCCGGGGGGCAGTCAGGGTCGTACGGACTTTCGTCTGCCCCCCGCGGTCTGAACAGAAGGGCGGCCCCACGTGCGCACTGTCGGTGTGGAGGAGGAACTCCTGCTGGTCGACCCGGACACCGGTGAGCCGAAGGCGCTGTCGGCCGCCGTCCTCACCCGGGCCGTCCATGACGATCCCGGGCAGGAGGTGTTCCAGGCGGAGCTGTTCGGGCAGATGCTGGAGGTGGCCACGCATCCGCACACGGGCATGGCGGAGCTGGGCGCCGAGATCGTGCGCTCCCGCAAGGAGGCGGCCCGGCTCGCCGGCGAGGCGGGTGGCGCGGTCGCCGCGCTGGCCACCTGCCCGCTGCCGGTCACCGGCTCGCTCACCCAGCAGGAGCGCTACCGCTGGATGGCCGGGCAGTTCGGCATCGGCACCCAGGACCAGCTGGTCTGTGGCTGTCATGCCCATGTGTCCGTGGCGTCCGACGAGGAGGGCGTCGCCGTTTTGGACCGGATGCGGCCATGGCTTCCGGTGCTCCGCGCGCTCAGCGCCAACTCACCGTTCTGGCAGGGCCGGGACACCGGCTACGCCAGTTTCCGCAGCCGGTTGTGGGCCCGCTGTCCGTCGGCGGGGCCGACCGAGCTGTTCGGCTCGGCGGGGCGCTACCACGAGCAGGTGAGCCGCATGCTGGCCAGCGGGGCCGTCCTCGACAAGGGGATGGTCTACTTCGATGCGCGGCTGTCCGCGAAGTACCCGACGGTGGAGATCCGCGTGGCGGACGTCTGTCTGCGCGCGGAGACCACGGTCCTCGTCGCCGCGCTCGCCCGGGCCCTGGTGGAGACGGCCGCCCGCGACTGGCGGGCGGGCCGGCCGGCGGCCGGCCACAGCGTGAGCCTGCTCCGGCTGGCCGCCTGGCACGCCGCCCGCTTCGGCCTGAACGGAGATCTGCTGGACCCCGCGACGATGCGGCCCCGCCCCGCGCCCGAGGTGGCGCGCGCGCTGCTGGAGCACACCCGGGAGGCGCTCGCGGACAGCGGCGACGCGGCTCTGGCCGAGGAGGCCCTGGCCGCTCTGCTGCGCCGGGGCACCGGCGCGCGCGAGCAGCTCGGGATGCTGGACCGCACCGGCAGCCTGCGGGAGGTCGTCACCGAGTGCGTACGCCGCACCCAGGGCTGAGTGCTCCGGCGGCGGATCGGAACATACAGCGGCCGAAAGAGACACGGCCGGGTCATCGGACGATCACGACTTCTCCGTTCCCTGCACCGGAGGGGCTCACCTCGGCTACATTCGAGCACCGCCGACCACAGAGCCGATCGGCGGTGTGACCCTCCGTACAGCCAGGAGCAGCGCATGCGCGATGTCGCCCTCGCTCCCACCGTTGTCCCGCCGCTCACCGGCGGCCTCGCCGACAGCCTCTTCGACACGGCGGAACGCACCCCCGCCCTGCCGCTGCTCGCGTTCCGCGTGGACCCTTCGGCCTCCCGGTGGCAGGAGGTGACGGCGGTCGAGCTGCGGGACGAGGTGGTCGACCTGGCCAAGGGGCTGGTGGCCGCCGGGATCTCGCCCGGGCACCGAGTGGCCCTGATGGCCCGCACCCGCTACGAGTGGACCGTCTTCAGCCATGCGCTGTGGGCGGTGGGCGCGGAGCTGGTACCGGTCCATCCGTGCTCCTCGCGCGACCAGGTCGAGTGGATCCTGCGGGATGCCGGATGCGTGGCCGTGGTCGTGGAGGACGAGCAGGGTGTCATGACCGTCGGCACGGTGTGCGCCCGGCTGCCCCGGCTGCGCCATGTCTGGCAGCTGGACGCGGGCGCGCTGCCCGAACTCGTCGAGCGGGGCGCCGACGTGCCGTACACCACCGTTGAGTCGCTGCGCCGGATCGTGCTGCCCGACGCCACCGCGGCCGTCGTCTACACCTCCGGTGCCTCCGGCCACCCCCAGGGCTGCGCGCTGAGCCACCGTTCCCTCGCCTACCCCTGCGACACCCTGCTGGCGGGCTGGGCGCACGTGGCGGCCCCCGCGGGCGAGCAGCCGTCCGTGCTGGCCTTCCTGCCGTTCTCCCATGTGTACGGCATCATGATCATGCTCATGTGTGTCCGCGGCGGGGTCCTGATGGCGCACGAGCCGGAGGTGTCCGAGGCGGCTCTGGCGTCGGCGCTCGCCACGTTCCGGCCGACGTATCTGTACGGCGTGCCGTCGGTGTTCGAGAAGCTGTACAAGAACTTCCTGCGTACGGCCGGACAGGCGGGCCGGGGCGCCCTGTTCGAGCGGGCCGCGCAGACCGCGCGGGACTTCGCCCTGGCCGAGGAGCGCCGCCGGCTGGGCGCCGGTCAGGGTCCCGGGCTCGAGCTGCGGCTGCAGCACGCCGTGTACGAACGGACGGTGTACCGCAGGCTGCGTGCGGTGCTCGGCGGCCGGTGGTGCGCGGCACCTCCGGCGGCTCCTCGCTCAGCCGCGAACTGACCCTGTTCTACGAGGGCATCGGCATCGTCGTCAACGACGGATACGGGCTCACCGAGTCCTCCGGCGGGATCACCATGCAGCCGCTCGGCCGGGAGAAGTCCGGGACCGTGGGCCGACCGCTGCCCGGCACGGACGTCCAGGTGACCGACGACGGGGAGATCCTGGTGCGCGGCCCGTCGGTGTTCCAGGGCTATGTCGGCGACGAGGCGGCGACGCGGGCCGCGCTGCGCGGCGGCTGGCTGGCCACCGGGGACATCGGACGGCTGGACTCCGAGGGGTATCTGACGATCACGGGGCGCAAGAAGGACATCATCGTCACCAGCGGTGGCAAGAGCGTCGCCCCGGCCCCGCTGGAGCAGCGACTGCGTATGCACCCGCTGGTCCACCAGGCCGTCGTGCTCGGCGACGACCGGCCCTGCGTCGGTGCGCTGATCACCCTGGACCCGGAGTTCCTCGCGCACTGGCGGGCCGCACTGGCGCTGCCGGGCAGCAGCCCGGGCCGGGAGAACCGCGAGGAGAACGCGCTGCGGGAGGAGATCGCGCGGGCGGTGGCCTCCGCCAACAGTGCCGTCTCGCGCGCGGAGTCCATCCGGGTCCACCGGGTCCTGCCCGAGCCGTTCGCCGCGGACAACGGCCTGCTGACGCCGTCGATGAAGCTGCGCAGGGACGCGATCGTGCACCACTACGCCGCCGAGATCGAGGCGATGTACCAGGCGCGTTCGGCGGCCGGCCGGGGTGTGCAGGAGGTGGCGGACTGGGACGAGCCGGACGACGTCTTCCGCTGAGCGGACACGGCCACAGCGGCCTCGACACGTGTACGACGTTTATCCGTGCGACAACCGGTCACTGTGCTCTGCGTGGGTGCATGCTGGTGCCCACGCGTTCGTCTGCCTGCCGCAACCCAGCTGGCGGACCGGCTCGGGGCACGGTGGGATCGAAGCCGGTGCGCAGCGGCCCAGGGCACGCGAACGGCGTCGAGTCGGACCGCCTGGAGCCGCAGAAAGGGATGAACACCGTGACACGACCCAAGGTCCTGGTGGTTGGCGCAGGCTTCGCCGGAGTCGAGTGCGTCCGCCGCCTGGAGCGGAAGCTCGGCCCCGACGAGGCGGACGTCACCCTGGTGACGCCGTACTCCTACCAGCTCTATCTGCCGCTGTTGCCCCAGGTCGCCTCGGGCGTGCTCACCCCGCAGTCGATCGCCGTCAGCCTGCGCCGCAGCAAGAAGTACCGCACCCGGATCCTGCCGGGCGCCGCGGTCGGCGTGGACCTGAAGGCCAAGGTGTGCGTGGTGCGCACCATCACCGACAAGCTCGTCAACGAGCCGTACGACTACATCGTGCTGGCCCCGGGCAGCGTGACCCGCACCTTCGACATCCCGGGGCTGCTCGACCACGCCTTCGGGATGAAGACCCTCGCCGAGGCCGCCTACATCCGCGACCACGTCATCACCCAGCTCGACCTCTCCGACGCCAGCGACGATCCGGCCGAGAAGGCCGCGCGGCTGCAGTTCGTGGTGGTCGGCGGCGGCTACGCGGGCACCGAGACCACTGCCTGTCTGCAACGGCTCACGCACGCGGCCGTGCAGCGCTATCCGCGTCTCGACCCCGGCCTGATCAAATGGCATCTGATCGACATCGCGCCGCGGCTCATGCCCGAGCTGGGCGAGAAACTCGGCCGCAGCGCGCAGGAGATCCTGCGCCGGCGCGGGGTCGACGTGTCGCTGGGGGTGTCGATCGACAAGGCCGGTGCGCAGGAGGTCACCTTCACCGACGGCCGGGTGGTGCCGACGCACACGCTGATCTGGACGGCCGGTGTGGCCGCGAGCCCGCTGATCGGCACGCTCGGCGCGGAGACGGTCCGCGGGCGGCTGGCGGTCACCGCGGAGATGACGGTGCCCGGGCACGACGGTGTGTTCGCGCTCGGGGACGCGGCCGCCGTGCCCGACCTGGCCAAGGACGAGAAGGGCGCGATCTGCCCGCCCACCGCGCAGCACTCCATGCGGCAGGGCAAGAAGGTCGCCGACAACGTCATCGCGACCCTGCGGGGCGAGCCCCTGATGCCGTACGTGCACAAGGATCTCGGGCTCGTCGTCGACCTCGGCGGCAGGGACGCCGTGTCCAAGCCGCTCGGCATCGAGCTGCGCGGACTGCCCGCCCAGGCGGTGGCCCGCGGTTACCACTGGTCGGCGCTGCGCACCAATGTGGCCAAGACCCGCGTGATGACCAACTGGCTGCTGAACGCGGTCGCCGGCGACGACTTCGTCCGCACCGGCTTCCAGGCCCGCAGGCCCGCCAGGCTGAAGGACTTCGAGCACTCGGACTCGTACCTGACACCGGAGCAGGTGCGGGCCCAGGTGGAGGGCGGGGCCGGCAAGACCGGGAAGGGGTGAGGGCCCGGCGCCTCCAGGGGGCACGGGGAACTGCGCGACCAGCCGAGACGATTGCCGCAGACGTACGACGGCGCATGACCCCGACCGAGGGCAACAAGGTCGCGCACTCGTGCGATGCTGGGACGTAGATCGATTTCTGGTACGGGAGAGAGCGCGGCGGCGTGAGGGCAGCGGGACGGTCGGGTCGGGTACGGATGCGGGACCGGCTCGCGGCATCGGATCCCGGGCTGCTGCGGCTGACCGCGGGGCTGCGCACGGTCGTCGCGATCGCCCTCACCCTCGCCGTCCTGGCCGCCCTGCGGGTGCCGGTGCCGCATCTGGTCGCCGGTGCCATGGCGGCGATGGTGTCGACCTTCGCCATCCGGGAGAAGCAGCGTTCGCAGCAGGCCGTCACGCTCGCGCTCGGCCTGCCGGTGGCGCTGGCCTCGGTGTCGCTGGGCGCGCTGCTCAACGAACGGGTCGTCATCGGCGACCTGTTCTTCGTCGCCCTCATCTTCGCCGCGGTCTACAGCCGCCGGTTCGGCGACCGCGGGACGGCGCTGGGGCTGATCGGCTTCCAGATCTACTTCCTCTCCCTGTTCGTGCACGCGACCGGCTCCGCGCTGCCCGGACTGTACGGGGTCATCTGCATGGCGTTCGCGTGCAGCGCCCTCGCCCGCTTCGTGCTGCTGCCGCAGACCCCCGCGGGCACGCTGGACCGGCTGCGGGGCGCCTTCCGTGCCCGGCTCGCCCAGCTGATCGCCGTACAGGCCGAGTTGCTGGACGCCGGCCCGGACGAGGTGGACAAGGTCCTCGAGGACCTGCGCACCGCCACCGCCCGGCTGCACGAGACAGCGCTACTGATCCAGGGGCGGCTGGAGGACGGCACCTCCGACCCGGCGGTGGCCCGGCTGCTCCAGCGCCGCATCGCCGACGCCGAGATCGCCTCCGAGCGGCTCGGTCTGCTGCTGCTCACCGCGCGCAGCGCCGAGCGGACCGACACCCTCACCCTGCACCTGCCGGGCGCCGCGCTGCCCTCCGGCGGTGCGCTGCCGGTGCAGGACGAGGCGACGGTGGCACTGCGCCGGGACCTTAGGTCGCTGCGGCAGCTGATGCTGCGGCCGGTCGGCGAGGCCCGGGGCACGGCGCTCGCCCATGTGCGCAACCGGCTGCTCGGCTACCGCGAGGAGGAGAACCTGCCGAAGGCCTCCCCGGCCGTGCAGGACGTCTTCCGTGGCCTCGGCGAGGCGGCCCGGGCCGCGCTGGGGCTGCGGGTCGCCCTGGACGAGGCGCCGGCCGGGGCGGACGACAGCCCGGCGACCATCCGCTCGCGCGAGGAACTGGACGCGGAGGACGCCGCGATCGAGGCCGGCGAGGAGGACGAGAAGCCGGAGCCGACGGGGCTGCGGCGGCCCACGACACGGGCTGCGGTCCAGGTGGCCGTCGGCTCCTCGCTGGCCATCGTCGGCGGCGAGCTGCTGTCCAGCCAGCGCTGGTACTGGGCGGTGCTGACCTGCTGGATCGTGTTCATCAACACCGCCTCCACCGGCGAGATCCTGGTGAAGGGCTACCGTCGGCTGCTGGGCACGGTGCTCGGCGTGGTGGCCGGCATCGGGCTGGCCGGGCTGGTCGGGCAGCACACCTGGACGGCGTTCGCGCTGGTGCTGTTGTTCATCTTCGCGATGTTCTACACGGCTCCCCTGTCGTACACGCTGATGTCGTTCTTCGTCACGGCCATGCTCGGACTGCTGTACACGCTGCTGAACACCTACACCTTGTCGGTTCTGGTGCTGCGGATCGAGGAGACGGCGCTCGGCGCGGTCTGCGGGGTGATCGCGGCGGCGGTGGTGCTGCCGATCCACACCGACCGCCGTACCAACGAACTGCTCGTGGAGGTGCTGGACCGGCTGGAGGGCGTCACCCGGGCCGCCGTCGACCAGTTGAGCGGTGGGGCCGGTGCGGATCTGGTGGAGCAGGCGCGCGATCTGGACCAGGCGCTGGCGGATCTGCGCGCGGCCATCGACCCGCTGACGCATCCGATCACCCCGCTGCGCTCGCGCCGCAACACCGCCCGGTACGTGGTGGCGCTGCTGGAGACCTGCGCCTACCACGCGCGCTCCCTCGCGGCCACGGCCGAGCTGCTGCCGACACACCCGTCGATCGCCGCGGATCCCCGGCTGAGCGGGGCGTGCGCGCGGATCCTGCACAACATCGAGGCGATCGCGGCGCATGTCGCCGACCCGCGCTCCACGGCGGTCATGGAGAGCGGCCGGAGCATCGCCTCGATGCTGGAGCCGGGCACCCTGCGCACCCCGCGCTACGGCCGGGTGACCGACCGGGTGCTGCGTCATCTCCAGCGCCTGGACGAGGCGGTCTCGGGTCTGGCCCGGCCGCTCGGCATCCCCGGGCCGGACGCCCGGGCGGGCGGGAAGGTGAAACAGGTCACGTGACCCGCTCCGGATTGCACATATGCAGTCCGGATGGTTTATCGTTCATACATACGTGATGCCGGAGTGGACCGGAACCGCCTTTCCCCTCCCTCCCTGCGTCACCAAGAGCAGCCCTGGCTGGCTTCCCCCGTCCAGCCAGGGCTTTCTTCTGCCCGCACGCGCCACCGGACAGGTGATCCGGCACGCGGTGCCACGCCCTTCGAGGTGCCCGGAACGGCGGCAGCGGCTGAAATGGGCTTGACGAAACCACCCGCACCGCCGCCGGTGAGGAGCCCCGCGCCATGACCAAAGCGATCAAACTGCTCACCGCCCTGCCCCAGGCGCAACGCGAGCGCCTGATGGAGCTGGCCGAGGAGGTCTCCTTCCCGGAGGACACCCGCATCTTCGAGGCGGGCGGCACCGCCGACCGGTTCTGGGTGATCCGCTCCGGCGCGGTCCATCTGGACACACAGGTCACCTCCCGGCAGCGGGTGACGGTGGCCACGCTCGGCGCGGGCGACCTGCTCGGCTGGTCCTGGCTGTTCCCGCCGTACCAGTGGGACTTCGGTGCGGTCGCCTTCAGCAACGTACGGGCCTACCAGTTCGACGGGCCCTCCGTGCTCGCGCTGTGCGTGGAGGATCCGCTGCTCGGGCTGTCGCTGGTGCGGACGGTGGCCGAGGTCCTCGCGGGCCGGCTGGAGACGACCCGCGGCAAGCTGATGGACCAGTACGCGATCCGGCGGCGCACCGGTCTGCTGTGAGCCGGTCTGCTGTGACGCAGCCCCGGTGTGCGGCCGGGCCCGTTCAGATCCGGTAGCGCCTGAGCGCCGGCACCGCGGCGGCCAGGGCCAGCATCACCACCACGACCAGCGCCCCGCCGCCCGCCACGGCCGCCCGGGGGCCGAAGGCGGATCCCGCGGTGCCGTGCAGGACGTCGGCCAGGCGCGGTCCGCCCGCGACGACCACCGTGAACACGCCCTGCATCCGGCCGCGCATCTCGTCGGTCGCGGCCGACAGCAGGATCGCTCCGCGGAACACCATCGAGACCATGTCGGCGACCCCTGCCAGGGCGAGGAAGCCCATGGCGACCCACAGGTTCCCGCTCAGCCCGGCCCCGGCGACGGCCACACCCCAGCCGACGACCGCTCCGATCACCATCCAGCCGTGCCGGCGGGCCCGCGAGAACACCCCGGAGAACAGTCCGCCGAGCACCGCGCCGACCGGGATGCCCGCGAACAGCACACCGAGCGCGAGGCCCTCGCCGTAGGAGTGGTAGGTCTGGGCGGCCAGCTGCGGGAACAGCGCCCGGGGCATGCCGAACACCATGGCCACGATGTCGGCGAGGAAGGACAGCAACAGCACCTTGTGCCGGGATATGTAGCGGAAGCCCTCGGCTATCTGGCGGATCCCGGCCCTGCGGGCGGCGACCTCGCCGAGCGGCGGCAGCGCCGGAAGACGGAAGACGGCCCAGACGGTGACGCACAGCGCCAGGGCGTCGATGAGATACAGCTCGGGCAGCCCGATGACCGGGATGAGGACACCGGCGAGCAGCGGGCCCGCCACCAGCCCGGTCTGCGTCACGGTGGAGCCGAGAGCGTTGGCCGCGGGCAGTTCCGCGGCGGGCACCAGCCGGGCGATGGAGGCGTTGCGGGCCGGGGCGTTGAGACCGAAGAACGCCTGCTGGAGCGCGAGCAGCACCATGAGGACGGCGACCGAGTCCAGACCCGTGACCGCCTGCGCCCAGAACAGCACCGAGGTCACCGCGATGCCGCTGTTGGTGACCAGCAGCAGCTTGCGCCGGTCCACGGTGTCGGCGACGGCCCCGCCCCACAGCGCGAAGGCCACCATGGGCACGAGGCCGGCCAGGCTCGCGTAGCCGACCCAGGCCGAGGAGTGGGTGATGTCGTAGATCTGCTTGGGTACGGCGACGGCGGTGAGCTGGCTGCCGACGGCGGTGACGATGGTCGACGTCCACAGGCGCCGGTAGGCGGGGATGCGCAGGGGGCGGGTGTCCATCGCCCAGCGGCGCCAGCCGCGCCGGGGCTCGGCCGCCGCCTCCTGCCCAGCGGCGCCGGATCGGGTGGTGCTGCTCTCGCTCGTGTCCACGGGTGTCCTGGTTGCTCGTTACATCTTTTCGATTCGCGAACTAACTATCTCAGGATCACCGTGCGGTCGGCACCGGTCGGCTCAGGATCCGGCCAGGAGAAGGGCGCCCATGGCGAGCATGGTGACCGCCACCAGGGCGTCCAGCACCCGCCAGGCGCCGGGCCGGGCCAGGAAGCGGCCGAGCAGCCGGGCGCCGAAGCCGAGCGCGGCGAACCAGCACAGGCTGGCGCACGCGGCTCCGAGCCCGAAGGTCCAGCGCAGCGCGCCCCGGTCGGCGGCGAGTGAGCCGAGCAGGAACACCGTGTCCAGGTAGACGTGCGGATTGAGCCAGGTCATGGCCAGACAGGTGAGCACCGCCCGGCGCCGGGAGCCGGCCGCCTCGCCCTCCGTGCGCAGACCGGTGCCGGGCCTGAGCACCCGGCGGGCGGCGAGGGCGCCGTAGCACAGCAGGAAGGCGCCGCCGACGATCCCGACCGCGCGGACCGCGCCGGGCCAGGCCACCACGACCGCCCCGACCCCGCCCACGCCGAGCGCGATGAGCACCGCGTCGGACAGCGCGCAGATGCCGACCACGGCGAGCACGGCGTCCCGGCGCACCCCCTGGCGCAGGACGAAGGCGTTCTGAGCGCCGATGGCGACGATCAAGGAGAGTCCGCTGCCGAATCCGGCGGCTGCGGCGGTCAGTGCGTGGTTCATGCCGTCGACACTAGGAAAGGCATCTGCGCAAGTACAGCTAAAGATTCTTACGTATCCTTAGCGTTTGTGATGACAGATCTTCCCCTGGAACAGGTACGGACGCTGCTCGCGGTGGTGGACGAGGGCACCTTCGACGCCGCCGCGGCGGCCCTGCATGTGACGCCGTCGGCGGTCAGCCAGCGGGTCAAGGCGCTCGAGCAGCGCACGGGCCGAGTGCTGCTGGAGCGCACCAAGCCGGTGCGGCCCACGGAGTCCGGGGCGGTGCTGGTGCGCTTCGCCCGGCAGCTGGCGCGGCTGGAGCAGGACGCGTGGGGCGAGCTGGGGCTGAGCGGCGCCGGAGAGCCGACCCGGGTGTCGGTCGCGGTCAACGCGGACTCGCTGGCCACCTGGTTCCTGCGGGCGCTGACCCGGGTGGCGGGGCTCTGCTTCGAACTGCACCGGGAGGACGAGGGCCACACGGCGGCGCTGCTGCGCGAGGGGCTGGTGATGGCGGCGGTGACCGCCCTGCCCGAACCCGTGCCGGGGTGCACGGTCCGGCCGCTCGGCAGGATGCGCTATCTGCCGGTCGCCGCGCCGGAGTTCGCGCGACGGCACCTGGACGGACCGCTGGCGCGGCTGCTGCCGAAGGCGCCGGTCGTGGTCTTCGACCGCAAGGACGACATCCAGGACGGCTTCGTACGCCGGCTGGGCCACGGGGCCGCGAGCCCCCTGAGGCACTATGTGCCCACCTCCGAGGGGTTCGCCGAAGCGGTCGCCGCGGGCCTCGGTTGGGGCCTGGTCCCCGAGGCCCAGGCCGGACCGCTGCTGGCCGAGGACCGGCTGCACCTCCTCGCCCCCGGGAAGTGGGTGGACGTCACCCTGTACTGGCAGCAGTGGAAGCTCGACTCCCCCGCGCTCGCGGCCCTGGCCGGCGCGGTGACGGCGACAGCGGCCGAGTCACTGCGCCGCTGACCGGCCGGACGCCGCAATCCTGGCGTCCGACCGGTGCCGGGCGGCCGGGGGCGGGGTACGGTGGTCCGACGGCGGCGCGGCTGAGCGGCCCGCCCGGTCGTCGCCACCCAACTCCGCGCCTCCGGCGCCCGGTCGGGCACAGGCGTCCTCGCCCAGCGGCCCATCCGCCCCGTTCTTTGGCCTGATTTCCGGCGGTTGCCCCGTTTCCCGCCGCGCTGACCGGTCACCCGAACCCTCAGAACGGTTTTCGTCCCGCGCGGACGACCTCGATCCCATCCAGGAGACGAATCCAGGAGACTTCGATGGACAACTGGCGTGACCATGCCGCCTGCCGTCACGTGGACCCCGACCTGTTCTTCCCCGTCGGCACCACCGGACCCGCGCTGGTGCAGACCGAACGGGCCAAGGCGGTGTGCGGCCTGTGCCCGGCCCGGGAGCCGTGCCTGGACTGGGCGTTGGAGACGGGCCAGAGCACGGGTATCTGGGGCGGCACCACCGAGATGGAGCGCCGTTCACTGCGGCGCCGGGCACATTCCCGGCCACACCTGCGCTGACCCGGAGCCGGGCAGTCAGGACCCGTCGCGGGGCGGCTCGTCGCGGGATGACCCCGTGCCGGGCCGCTCGTCGCGGGATGACCCCGTGCCGAACGGCTTGTAGCGGGTTGACCCGGTGCCGAACGGCTTGTCGGTGGGCGACTCGTCGGTGGATGGCTCGTCGATAGGCGGCTCGTTGACAGGCGGCTCGTTGATAGGCGGCTCGTCGATGGGTGGCTCGGTGGCGGGCAGGCGCAGGGTGAACACCGCGCCCGCGCCGCGCTCGCTCGTGGCCTCGGCGGTGCCGCCGTGGGCGACGACCAGATGGCGCACGATGGGCAACCCCAGACCGCTGCCGCCGGTGCGCCGGCTGCGGGACTTCTCCGCGCGCCAGAACCGCTCGAAGACATGCGGCAGGTCCTCCGCCGTGATGCCCGTCCCGGTGTCCGTGACGGTGAGCACGACGTCGGTGCCGTCCCGGCGGGCGGACAGCGTGACCGTGCCGTCGGCCGGGGTGTGCCGCAGCGCGTTGGAGACCAGGTTGCCGAGTGCCTGCCGCATCCGTACCGGGTCGGCGTCCAGCCAGGCGGCGGGGTCGGCCGCGGTACGCAGGGCGACTGCGGCGGCGTCGGCGGCGACGCCGTGCGCGGCGGCCACCTGGTCCAACAGCTCGGCGGCGCGCAGCGGTTCGCGGTGCAGGCGCAGGGTACCGGCGTCGGCGGCGGCGAGATCCTGGAGGTCGTCGATGATCCGCTGCAGCACGAGCGCCTCCTCGTGCAGGGAGTCCAGCAGGGCAGGTTCGGGTTCGACGACTCCGTCCCGGACGACCTCGAGCCAGCCCCGGATGTTCGTGAGCGGGCTGCGCAGTTCGTGGGCGATGTCGCTGACCATCGCCCTGCGCTGGGCCTCGAGGCGTTCACGGCGCTCGGTCAGGTCGTTGAAGGCCTCCGCGAGGATGCCGGTCTCGTCCCTCGTGGTCACCGGGACCCGTATGTGCAGTTCGGGGGGCGCCCCCGCGGCCTCGGTCAGCGCGCGCAGGGGTCGTACCAGCCGGACGGCGACGACGGCGGTCACGGCGACGGTGACGGCGAGGACGAGACCGGCCGCGCCGATCACCTTGGCCTTGTTGGCCGGCGACATGTCGAAGCGGGACGGGCTCTGGTCGCCGATGCCGAGGAACAGCTCGGCCACCGGCGCGACGTAGGGCTCCAGTTGGGTGCGCCGGGAGGTCAGCAGGCACTGCTGGGCCGCGCGCACCGTGGCCGCCTTGCCCGCATGGGCGTACTTGGCGAAGAGGTAACCGCCGCCGAAGGGGTCCTTGCCGGTCGGGTCGTAGGTGAGGAACAGCGGGCCGTCGAGGTCGAGGCCGGCCTGTTTCAGGCAGGGCCGGGCCAGGTCCGTGAGCGCGTCCAGGGCCGTACGCTCGGTCGGGGTGGGCATGTTGAGCTGCCCGTCCTCGCAGGTCGTGGCGCCGTAGCCGGTGGCGTCGGTGCCGTCCACGCCGGTGACGACGGGCCGTCCGCTCGCGGTGCGGACGACGGTCGCCTGCAGACCGAAGCGCTCGTAGCACTGCTTGCGGACGGCGGCGAGTCTGTCGAGGTTCGCCCGCTCCTTCGCCGGGAGCAGGTAGGGGCCCACCACGCGCGGGTCGATGCCGCTGAGCTGGGCGCCGGTCTCACTGTAGGTGTCGGTGCGCAGCGGGTCGACAGTGGCGGCGGGCCGGGGCGGCAGCGGGGTGCCGCGGGGCGCGGAGTCGGCGACCAGGGTGCGGTCGGCGGTGGTGAGCGCGATCCGGCGGCCGGTCTTCGCGGCCAGCTCCCGGACGGTGCGCCGGACCGCGGACCAGTCGGCGTGGGTGGCGGCGTATCCGCTGAGTTCGGCCAGGATGCTGTTGTCGGCCGCGAGGTCCTGGCCCTGCTCCTCCTTCAGGGCGCTGGTCGTCGTCGTGACCGCGAGCCAGGCGGTGGCGGCCACCGAGCAGACGGCGATCAGGGCAGAGACGGACAGCAGCCGGACGAGCAGCCGTTTGCGCAGCGGGATCCGGCGCTTCGCGGAGGGTTTCACGGCCGTGTGCCGCTCAGCTTGTAGCCGACGCCGAAGACGGTCAGCAGGCGGACCGGGCGGCGCGGGTCGGCCTCGATCTTGCGACGCAGGTTCATGATGTGCACGTCGACGGCCCGCTCGGTGGAGGCCCGGTCGAAACCGCGGGTGCAGTGCAGCAGTTGCCGCCGGGTGAACACCCGCTCCGGCTCCCCCGCCATGGCCAGCAGGATCTGGAACTCGGCGGGTGTGCACTCCACGGGTACGCCGTCGCAGCGCACCTCGTGCCGATCGGGGTCGACGCTGATCCCGGCGGTCCGGACGACGAGGTCGCCGTCCCGGGCGCCGCTGCCCCGGCCGCTGCGCCGCAGCACCGTACGGATACGCGCCATCAGCTCGCGCGGACTGTACGGCTTGGTCAGGTAGTCGTCGGCGCCCAGCTCGAGACCGAGCAGGACGTCGTCCTCGGCGGAGCGCGCGGTGAGCATGACCACCGGGATGTCCGGGTCGCCGCCGCCGCGCAGCGCCCGGCACACGTCGAAACCGTCGACGTACGGCAGCATCAGGTCCAGGACGACGAGGTCGGGCCGCAGGCGCCGGGCGGCGTCCAGGGCGGCGGCGCCGTCGTGCACCACCGTGGCGGTGTGTCCCGCGGCCAGCAGGGAACGGCGGATCAGTTCGGCCTGTTTCTCGTCGTCCTCGGCAACCAGCACATGTGCGCACACGGTTTCGAATCCTAAGCGGCTCAGCCGGCGAGCCAGTCGGCATACCCCATGACGACGGCCGGATGCCGGTCCGGATCGAGGGTGCGCAGCAGGTCCTTCATATGGGCCTTGGCAACGCTGACGCAGCCGTGGGTGGGTCCGCCGTGGTCGACGTGCAGCCAGACTCCGCCGCCGCGCTCGCCTCCCAGCGGCCGGGTCCAGTCCAGGGGCGAGGTGCCGGGCCTGCGGTTGTAGTCGATGGCGACGACGTAGTCGAAGCAGCCGTCGAGCGGTTCGCCCTCGAAGCCGGTGCCGGGCGAGTGGAAACGGCTGGACCGGTGGTACGGCAGCTTGCTGCCGGGGTCCGGGAGCAGGCCGCCGGCGTCGGAGAGGGTGTAGACGCCGAGCGGGGAGCGCAGGTCGCCGAGCATGTGGTGGCCGCTCCAGCCGTGCAGCCCGTTGTGGGCGGGCCAGGTGGGGCCGGCCTGCCAGCCGGTCGCGGTGCGTTCCCACAGGACGACGCTGCAGACCGGGGAGTCCTTTCCCCGTCCGGTGACGACGACGGCCTGCTCGCAGCGCTCGGGTATCGCGGCGGCCCTGGTGGGGCCGAGGCCGGGTATGCCCTGGGGTGCCTGCTCGGCCTGGACCTCGGGGGTGGGGGTGCCGGCGGGCGCCGCGGCCGTGGACGGCGTCCGCCGCTCGGTCGCCTCGGCTCCGCCGCCGCAGCCGGTGAGCGGCAGCAGGGAGACGAGGAGCGCGACGGCGGTTCTGCGATGGATCATGGTGCCGACCTTGGCCGACACTTGTTTGGAACCGGTAAGGGTCTGGTCGGAACCGGTAAGCGTTCAGGCGCTGTTCGGCTTGGTTTTGGTGAACAGCCAGGTGTGGAAGAGCGTGTCCAGCCGCTTGCCCGACACCTGCTCGGCCAGCTTGGTGAACTGTGCGGTCGTACCGTGCCCGTCGCGGTGGTCCGCCGCCCAGGCGCGCAGGATCCGGAAGAAGTCCCGGTCGCCGACGGCCCTGCGCAGCTCGTGCAGGGTCATGGCGCCGCGCGTGTAGACGGGCGTGCCGAAGATGTTCCTGTCGTTGCCCGGATCGCCCGGCGGGTAGGCCCACATCGCGTTGTCCGCGGGGGTGGCGTAGAGCGCGTCGAAGGTCTTCTGGGCGCTGTCGCCGCCGTGCTGTTCGGCGTACAGCCACTCGGCGTAGGTGGCGAAGCCCTCGTTGAGCCAGATGTCCTTCCAGGCGGTCAGCGAGACGGAGTCGCCGAACCACTGGTGGGCGCTCTCGTGTACGAGGGTGCGCAGGTCGGGCGCGGAGTCGTACAGCGGCCGGGTCTGGGTCTCCAGCTCGTAGCCTACGTTCGGAGCGTGGTCGACGATCGCGCCGGCGGCCCGGTACGGGTAGGGCCCGAACAGCTTGCTCTCCCAGGCGAGGACGGACGGCAGCTGCTTCAGCACGGGCGCGGCGGCGCGCGCCTCCCGGGGGTCCACGGCGTTGTAGACCTGGATGCCGTCCGGAGTGGTGGAGCGCTGGACCTGGAAGGTCCCGATGGTGGCGGTCGCCAGGTAGGCGGCCATCGGCCGGCTCTCGCGCCAGCGGAACGTCGTCCACCCGTGTGCGGTGCGCTGCGAGAGCAGGACACCGTTGGCGACGGCGGTGCGCCCCTGCGGGACGGTGAGCGTGAAGTCGTACGACGACTTGTCCTTGGGGTGCGCGTCGGCCGGGAACCAGGTCATCGCCCCCTGCGGCTCGCCCGCCACGAACGCGCCGTCGTCGGTGGGGATCCAGCCGTCCGGGGAGCCGTCGGGGTCGGTGACCGGTCCGGGGGTGCCCTGGTAGGCGACGGCGATGCGGAAGGGGTGGCCCGCGCGGACGGCATGGCGTGGGGTGACGACGAGTTCCTGGCCCTCGCGCCGGAAGGCGGCCGGGGTGCGTTCGACGGTGACGCCGGTGACGCTCATGCCCTCGAGGTCGAGGTCGAAGCGGGTCAGCGGCTGGGTGGCGTCGGCGGAGAGGACCGCCGTACCGTCGAGGTGCCGGGAACCGGTGTCGTAGCGCAGCGACAGGTCGTAGTGCCGGACGTGGTAACCGCCGTTGCCGCTGAGCGGGAAGTAGGGATCGCCCGCGCCGGGCGCGCCCACGGTGCCCGGCGCGGCAGGTCCGCCGGCACCGAGGAGTGCCGCTGCGGCTACAGGGACGGCGGCGAGGACCGCCCGGCGGCGCAGGGTCGTGCTGCGGCGCAGGGCGGGCTGTCCGGGGGGTCGCGTCACATGCGCTCCTCGAGGAGTGGCCGGTGATCGTCTGGCCGCCAGAGTAGGCGCGGTGGTGCCCTGGTGCTGCTCTCCTTCAGGCCACGTTACGCCGCGTCGCGCCCGGTGGCCGTGCGTGCCCGCGGTTAGGCTCACGGCACCGTCCGCAACCCGAGAGGGGCCGGAAGTGAGTGTGCGTGTGCGCCGGGCCTACGAAGAGCCCGAGCCCGACGACGGTCTGCGGGTGCTCGTCGACCGGCTGTGGCCACGTGGTGTCTCCAAGGAGGCGGCGCACGTCGACGAGTGGCCGAAAGGGCTGACGCCGTCGACCGAGCTGCGCAGGTGGTTCCACGGCGGCGGCACGTACGAGGAGTTCCGCCACCGCTACGAAACGGAGTTGGAGGCCCCGGAGGCCGCCGAACTGCTCGACGGCCTGCGCAAGGCGGCCCGCAGGGGCCGCCTGACGCTGCTGACGGCGTCGAAGACGCCCGAGCGCAGCCATGCCCAGGTGCTGCTGGAGCTGCTGGAACGCTGACCCCTTCGCGGGCCGCGGCGGCGGCCCGCGGTCAGCCGGTCTGCCGCGCCGCGTGCCGGCCCGCGGCCCGCCCGGAGAACAGGCAGCCGCCGAGGAACGTGCCCTCCAGCGCGTTGTAGCCGTGCACCCCGCCGCCGCCGAAGCCGGCCACCTCACCCGCCGCGTACAGCCCCTCGACCGGGGTGCCGTCGGCGGCCAGGGCGCGCGAGTCGAGGTCGGTCTGGATGCCGCCGAGGGTCTTGCGGGTCAGCACGTGCAGCCGCACGCCGATGAGGGGGCCGGCGGCCGGGTCGAGGATGCGGTGCGGCGTGGCGACGCGGCCGAGGCGGTCCCCGATGTAGCGGCGGGCGTTGCGGATGCCCTGCACCTGGGAGTCCTTGCTGTAGGGGTTGGCGATCTGCAGGTCGCGGGCCTCGATCTGGCGGCGCACCTCGGCCGCGTCCAGCAGCGGCTTGCCGGTCAGGTCGTTCATCTCGCCGACCAGCTGCTCCAGGGTGCCGGCGGTCACGAAGTCCGCGCCCTTGTCCACGAAGGCCTGCACGGGTGCGGGCGCGCCCTTGCCGAGCAGCCGGTCGCGCAGCACGGCGCCCCGGTCCTTGGCGGTGATGTCGGGGTTCTGCTCGGAGCCGGAGAGCGCGAACTCCTTCTCGATGATCTTCCGGGTGAGGATGAACCACGAGTGGTCGTAGCCGGCGATGTCCTCGGTGGTGCGCAGGTACTTCAGGGTGTTGAGGGTGTCGTAGCCCGGCAGGCAGGGGTCGGGCAGCCGGCGGCCGAGCGCGTCCAGCCAGATGGAGGACGGTCCGGGCAGGATGCGAATGCCGTGGCCGGGCCAGATCGGGTCCCAGTTCTGCAGGCCCTCGGTGTAGTGCCACATACGGTCGCGGTTGACCAGGCGGACGCCCGCGCCGGCGCTGATGTCGAGCATCCGGCCGTCGACGTAGGCGGGGACGCCGGTGACCATCTCGGCCGGGGGCGTGCCGAGCCGCTCGGGCCAGTGGCGGCGGACGATGTCGTGGTCGGCGCCGATGCCGCCGGTGGTCACGACGACCGCCTGGGCGGTGAGTTCGAAGTCACCGGCGCGGTCGCGGTTGGAGGGGACACCGCGCGCCGAGCGGTCCTCGGCGAGCACCGTGCCGCGCACCCCGCGGGCCGTGCCGTCCTCGATGACCAGCTCGTCCACCCGGTGGCGGTGGTGGAAGGCGAGCAGTCCGTCACGGGCGGCCTGGCGGGCGTACTTCACGAAGGGTTCGACCACGCCGGTGCCGGTGCCCCAGGCGATGTGGAAGCGGGGCACGGAGTTGCCGTGTCCGGCCGCCCTGAGGTCGCCGCGTTCGGCCCAGCCGACGGTCGGCAGCAGCTCGATGCCGTGGCCCTGGAGCCAGGGGCGTTTCTCGCCGGCCGCGAACTCGACGTAGGCGCGGGCCCAGCGCACCGCCCAGGAGTCCTCGTCGTCCAGCCGGTCGAACTGCGCGCTGCCCTGCCAGTCGTTCCAGGCGAGGCCGAAGGAGTCCTTGATGCCGAGGCGGCGCTGCTGCGGGGAGTCGACGAGGAAGAGCCCGCCGAAGGACCAGAACGCCTGCCCGCCGAGGTTGGCGGCGTTCTCCTGGTCGACCAGGGCCACCCTGCGTCCCCGGCTGGTGAGTTCGTGCGCCGCGACCAGGCCGGCGAGGCCCGCTCCGACGACGATGACGTCCGCGTCCATGGCGTCCGGTTCCTTCCTCGGTTGCTCAAGCAGTGGATGGGGCGCTGCCGCCCTCGGTGAGGAGCGCGGTGAGCAGCTGTTTCAGCCAGGTCCGCGCGGCCTCGACGTCCTTGTCCAGCAGCAGCTGGGTGGTGACCCCGTCGTAGGCGGCGACCACGGCGTGCGCGGCGCCGTCCACGTCGCCGAGCACGGCGGGCAGTGCGGTGTGGCCGCGGGCCCGGAAGAGCCGGTCGGCGACGGCTTCGCGCAGGCGTGTGCGGTGGTCGAGGAGGGCTCGGGCGACGGCCGGATCGCGGGCTGCGTGCACCAGGAAGTCGGTCTTGACCAGCAGCCAGTCCACGTCGAGCAGCAGCACCTCGGTGACCTGGTCCACGGAAGCCGCTACGTCGAGGTCGGCTCCGTCCTGGGCGAGGGCGTCGGCGACCTGGGCGGCGATGAGGTCGGCGCGCTCCTGGTAGAGCGCGAAGAACAGCTCGTCGAGTGTGGCGAAGTTCGAGTAGAAGGCGCCCCGGCTGTAGCCGGCGGCTTCGCAGACCTCCTCGATGGAGACCCGGCCGAACCCCTTGGCCGCGAACACCTCGAACGCGGCATCGAGCAGCCGGGCCCGGGTGGCGAGCCGGCGCCGGGTGACGCGCCTGGGTGTGTCGTTCATCGGGCACCGCTCCTCCCGTTCGATACGCGAATGTATCCGATACATCGATGTATCGAAAGAGGGCGGCGACCGGCCCGGCGAGGTCCGTCGATCCAGTGCGAACGTATTTTCGATTTAGGAGTACGCTGGGCTCATGTCCACGCACCTCCAGGGCTCCCTGTTCGACCAGACCGACGAGCTGCGGCTCGGCCCGCTGGACGGGCTGCGCCGGACCGAGCTGTCCGACGGCGCCTGGATCGATGTGCTGCCGGGCTGGCTGAGCGGTGCGGACGCCCTGTTCGAACGACTGGCGGCCGACGTGCCGTGGCGGGCCGAGCGGCGCAAGATGTACGACAACGTGGTGGCCGTACCGCGCCTGCTGGCCTTCTGCGCGGCCGGTGACCCGCTCCCCCATCCGGTGCTGGAAGAGGCCCGCGAGGCCCTGTCCCGGCACTACGCCGAGGAACTGGGCGAGCCGTTCACCACCGCCGGGCTGTGCTTCTACCGCGACGGCCGGGACAGCGTGGCCTGGCACGGGGACCGGATCGGGCGGGGCGCCCGCGAGGACACGATGGTCGCGATCCTCTCCGTCGGCGAGCCCCGGGACCTGCTGCTGCGCCCGGCCCGCGGAGGCGGTGCGACGGTGCGGCGGCCGCTCGGACACGGCGACCTGATCGTCATGGGCGGCTCCTGCCAGCGCACCTGGGAGCACTGCATACCCAAGACCGCCCGGGCGTCGGGCCCGCGCATCAGCATCCAGTTCCGGCCGCACGGGGTGCACTGACGCGCGCGGTCATCCCTCTTGCGCAGGCCGTTGACCGATCTGGTTGGCTGTCCGTCGACGATCAGCGGCGACGCGGGACGGGAAGACCATGCGGGCAGAAGTACGGCAAGTGGCCGACGGGACCTATCTGGTGCACGGCAGCAACGTCAACTGGGTGATCCTCAAGGACGGCGACGCCGTCACCCTCGTGGACACCGGCTACCCCGGGGACCGGCAGGGGGTCCTGGAGTCCCTGGCCGCGGTGGGCAGTTCACCGGAGGCGGTCGCCGCCGTGCTGATCACACACGCGCACAACGACCACCTGGGCTCGGCCGAGTACCTGCGCGCCACCCACGGCACCCCCGTCCTGCTGCATCCCGCCGAAGTCCCGCATGCGCGCCGGGAGTTCCTCCAGCAGGCCGGCACGGGGGACGTGCTGCGCAATCTGTGGCGGCCGGGCGTGCTGCCCTGGGCGGTGCACACGGTGCGGGTCGGCGGCACCGAACAGCACCCGGTCACCGCTCCCGAGCCGTTCCCGGCGGACGGCAAGCTCGATCTGCCCGGCCGTCCCGTACCCGTGCACACCCCCGGCCACACCGACGGCCACTGCGTCTACCACCTGCCCGACGCCGGGATCGTCATCTCCGGCGACGCGCTGGTCAGCGGGCACGCGATCTCCCGGATCAAGGGCCCGCAGCTGCTGACCGACTTCTTCCACCACGACCGCGCCGGGGCGATCGCCTCCCTGGACCTGATCGGCGCGCTCGACGGCGACACCCTGCTGCCGGGACACGGGCCGGTGCACCACGGCTCGCTGCGCGCGGCGGCCGAGCAGGCCCGGGAAAGGGCTTCCTAGAACTCCCGCGCGGGGCCTTAGGGTTCGTGCCATGGCCTTGCAGATCAGTGCCACGAACCCGGAGCACCCCGCGCTCCTGCTCGCCCTGCCCTGGGACGTGCCCCTGGAGGAGTGGCCCGCGGAGTATCTCGTGCCGCTCCCCAGGGGCATCTCGCGGCACGTCGTGCGGTACGCGCACGCCGGCGACGAGGTGATCGCCGTCAAGGAGCTGGCGGAGCGGCCCGCGCTGCGCGAGTACGAGCTGCTGCGCGACCTCGACCGGCTCGGCATCCCCGCCGTCGACCCGCTCGCGGTGGTCACCGGCCGCACCGACCGGACCGGCGCCCCGCTGGAGCCGGCCTTGGTCACCCGGCATCTGCGCGGCTCGATGCCGTACCGCTCGATGTTCGAGACGACCATGCGCCCGGCGACCATGCACCGGCTGATGGACGCCCTCGCCGTGCTGCTGGTCCGGCTCCATCTGGCCGGTTTCGCCTGGGGCGACTGCTCGCTGTCCAACACCCTCTTCCGGCGCGACGCCGGCGCCTACGCCGCCTACCTGGTCGACGCCGAGACGGGCGACCTGCATCCGCGGCTGAGCCGCGGACAGCGGGAGTACGACCTCGATCTGGCCCGGGTGAACATCAGTGGCGAGCTGCTGGACCTGGAGGCGTCCGGCGCGCTGCACCCGTCGGTCGACCCGGTGGAGTTCGGCCACGAGATCTGCACCCGGTACCAGGGGCTGTGGCAGGAGCTGACCCGTACTTCGGTGTACCCGGCGGGCAAGTACCACTACATCGAGCGCCGCATCCGGCGCCTGAACGAGATGGGCTTCGACGTGGCCGAGATGCAGATCGAGCACTCCTCGAACGGCGATTCGGTCACCTTCGTGCCGAAGGTCGTGGACGCCGGCCACCACCAGCGCCAGCTGCTGCGGCTGACCGGCCTGGACGCCGAGGAGAACCAGGCGCGGCGGCTGCTGGGCGACCTGGAGAGCTGGATGGCCACCCAGGACGACCACGCGCCCGGCGATCCCCTCGCCGCCCGCCCCGAGGTGCTCGCCCACCGCTGGGTGCGGGACGTCTTCCGGCCCACCGTGCGGGCGGTGCCGCCCGAGCTGCGCGGCTCCATGGACCCGGCGGAGATCTACCACGAACTCCTCGAGCATCGCTGGTACCTGTCCGAGCGCGCACAGCACGACATCGGCCTCGACACGGCCGTCAAGGACTACACCGCGAACATCCTGCCCACGGCGCGGGCCACGCTGGAGCCGACGGTCCCCGAGTAGCTCACTCGTGCGGGACCACGGCGACCGGGCATGCGGCGTGGTGCAGCACCCCGTGGGCGACCGAGCCGATCCGGGCGCCCACGGCCGTCCGGTGCGCCCGGCGCCCCACGACCATCAGCTGGGCCCGGCCGGCCACCGCCAGCAGCACCTGGCCCGCGCTGCCCATCTCCACCTGTTCGGCCACCGGCACGTCCGGGAACCGCTCCCGCCAGGGCCCGAGGGCCTCGCTCAGCGCCTGCTTCTCGTACGGCTCGAGACCGCCGGCGTCGTCCAGCAGCTTGAGCGAACCGGGGCTGTAGGCGAAGACCGGCGGCAGCGTCCACGCCCGGACGGCCCGCACGGTCGCGCCCCGCGCCGCCGCCGTCTCGAAGGCGAACCGCAGCGCGGCCGCGCTGTCCTCGCCGTCGCCCTGCTGCCCGACCACGACGTCCCGGCCGGCCACCTCGGCGGCCGCCCTGTCCCCGGCACGCACCAGCACGACCGGCCGGGCCGCCTCGGCGATCACCTGCCGGCCGACCGAGCCGAGCAGGAATCCGACGACCGGGCCGTGCCCGCGCGAGCCCAGCACCAGCATCTCGGCCTCGGCCGCCGCCCGGACCAGTGCGTGCACGGGGTCGCCCTCGACGACGTCGACGGCCGGGGCGAGCTGCGGATGCCGCTCGGCGACAGCGCGCACGGCTTCACGCACACCGTCCGACGCCCACCCCTGCTGGGTGCCGCGGTCGACCGTGGCGAGCTGGTCGGCATAGCGCCAGGCGTGCACCACACGCAGCGGCAGCCCCCGGCGTACGGCCTCCCGGCCGGCCCAGTCCAGCGCGGCCAGGCTCTCCTCGGAACCGTCCAATGCTGCCGTGATCGGGCGTGTCATGCGTGGGTCTCCTCGTCGTCGCAGCGGGTGTCGTGGAAGACGATCATCTCGCGAGCGCGCCCCGCCGCGGAAACGCAGGCGTCGCGCCGCCGGTGGGCCGAGATGCTCGGCCGGGCGTCGTGAACGACGACGCCGACGAGTCCTGCGTGCTCGGGGAGTCGCCGCCGGGCTGATCACCGTCCCCGCGGTATCCCGGGGCGAACCGCACCGATCGAACATACGATGGCGGAGAACCGGTGCGGCGGTCCTCACGACGCCGTGCCGCGGGAACCGACTCGGGGTGGGAGACGTATGACACAGGCCGCCGAGACAGCGCGGACCGTCATCCTGACCGTGGACGACGACCCGGGAGTCTCCCGTGCCGTCGCCCGCGATCTGCGGCGGCGCTACGGCGAGTCGTACCGGATCGTGCGGGCGGAATCCGGCCAGTCCGCGCTGGAGGCGCTGCGCGAGCTGAAGCTGCGGGGCGACCTGGTGGCGGTGATCCTGGCCGACTTCCGCATGCCGCAGATGAACGGCATCGAGTTCCTCGAGCAGGCGCTGGATGTGTATCCGGGGGCGCGGCGGGTGCTGCTGACCGCGTACGCGGACACCAACGCGGCGATCGACGCGATCAACGTCGTCGATCTCGACCACTATCTGCTCAAGCCGTGGGACCCGCCGGAGGAGAAGCTCTATCCGGTGCTGGACGATCTGCTCCAGGCCTGGCGGTGCAGCGACTACCGGCCCGTGCCCAGCACCAAGGTGGTCGGCCACCGCTGGTCGGCGCGGTCCTCGGACGTGCGTGAGTTCCTGGCCCGCAACCAGGTGCCCTACCGCTGGTACTCGGTGGACGAGCCGGAGGGGCAGCGGCTGCTGGCCGCCGCCGGGCAGAACGGACAGCGGCTGCCCCTGGTGATCACCCCGGACGGCACGGCCCTGGTCGAGCCTGAGGCGCCCGAGCTGGCGGCGAAGGTGGGCCTGGCGACGACGCCCACGGCCGACTTCTACGACCTCGTCGTGATCGGCGGCGGACCGGCCGGGCTCGGCGCGGCCGTGTACGGGGCCTCGGAAGGCCTCAGGACCGTGCTCGTCGAGCGGTCGGCGACCGGCGGGCAGGCCGGGCAGAGTTCGCGGATCGAGAACTACCTGGGCTTTCCCGACGGGGTCTCCGGCGCTCAGCTCACCGGCCGGGCGCGGCGGCAGGCGGCCAAGTTCGGTGCAGAGATCCTGACCGCGCGGGAGGTGACCGGGCTGGAGGTCAACGGCTCCGCCCGGATCGTACGGTTCGCGGACGGCTCGGCGATCGCCGCACACAGCGTGATCCTCGCGACGGGGGTGCAGTACCGGCAGCTGGAGGCCACCGGCTGCACCGACCTGACCGGCTGCGGGGTGTTCTACGGCTCGGCGCTGACGGAGGCGGCGGCCTGTCAGGGGCAGGACATTTTCATCGTCGGCGGCGCCAACTCGGCGGGCCAGGCGGCGATGTACCTGTCCCGGAGCGCGAAGTCGGTGACGCTGCTGGTGCGCGGTGCCGACCTGTCGGCGTCGATGTCGTACTACCTGATCCAGCAGATCAACGAGGCGCCGAACATCTCGGTGCGCCCGCACACGGTCGTGGACGCTGCGCACGGCGCGGACCACCTGGAACAGGTGACGCTGCGGCACACGGTGACCGGGGAGAGCGAACGGGTCGACGCGCAGTGGATGTTCGTGTTCATCGGTGCCGCCCCGCTGACCGACTGGCTGGGCGACGCGGTGCTGCGCGACGAGCGCGGGTTCATCCTGGCCGGGCCCGACCTGACCGCCGACGGGCGCCCGCCGGCCGGCTGGGAGCTGGACCGGGCGCCCTACCACCTGGAGACCAGCGTGCCCGGTGTGTTCGTGGCGGGTGACGCGCGCGCGGAGTCGGCCAAGCGGGTCGCGTCCGCCGTCGGCGAGGGAGCCATGGCCGTGATGCTCGTCCACCGGTACCTGGAACAGTCATGAACGATCTGGAGCAGTCATGAGTGGTCGGATCATGCCATGCAGCCCTCGGGAGATCAGCTCGCTGTTCCTCTTCGAGAAGCTGAGCCCCGAGCAGCTCGGGCGGCTGTGCAGCGAGGGTCGCGTCGAGCTGTTCGAGCCCGGCCCGGTGTACACCGAGGGCGACCCGGCCACCTGCTTCTTCGTGATGATCGAGGGCACGGTGGTGATGTCGCGCCGGGTCGCCGGCGAC
Organism: Streptomyces broussonetiae; assembly: GCF_009796285.1. Lineage (NCBI taxonomy): Bacteria > Bacillati > Actinomycetota > Actinomycetes > Kitasatosporales > Streptomycetaceae > Streptomyces > Streptomyces broussonetiae. The sequence continues at coordinate 1,200,140 of NZ_CP047020.1, forward strand.
GACGTGGAGGTCACCCGCACCGACCAGCGCGGGGTGTACGCGGGCGCCATGCAGGCGTACCTCGGCGACCGGGTGCGGCAGGTGTACACCAACTCGATGCGGGTGACGGTGCCGACCCGGTTCTTCGTGCTGCCCGCGGACATCTTCGCGGAGGTCATGACCGACTGGTTCCCGATGGCCGTGCATCTGCTGGAGGGCCTGTTCTTCGGGTCGAAGAACACCCAGGCGGCGATCGGACAGCGCGAGCGGCTGCTGGCGCTGGGCTCGCTCTCGGCGGGGCTCACGCACGAGCTGAACAACCCCGCGGCGGCGGCCGTACGAGCCACGGCCACGCTGCGCGAACGGGTCGCGAAGATGCGGCGCAAGCTCGCCTTCATCGCCGAAGGCCCCTTCTCCCGCGAGGCGTTGGCGAGCCTGATGGAGGTACAGGAGCGCACCGCGGAGCGGGTCGCGAAGGCCCCGGCGCTCAGCCCGCTGGAGGCCGCCGACCGGGAGGACCTGCTCACCGGCTGGCTGGACGACCACGGCATCGACAACGGCTGGCAGCTGGCGCCGACCTTCGTGCAGGCCGGGCTGGACGTCGACTGGCTGGCGCAGGTCGCGGCGGCCGTGGACGAGGAGATCCTGCCCGGGGCGGTCGGCTGGCTCAACTACACCATCGAGACCGAGCTGTTGATGAACGAGATCGAGGACTCCACCGCCCGGATCTCGCATCTCGTCGACGCGGCCAAGCAGTACTCGCAGCTGGACCGGGCCCCCTACCGGGTGGTGGACGTGCACGAACTCCTCGACAGCACCCTGCTGATGCTCTCCGGCAAGATCGGCGCGGACATCGAGGTCGTCAAGGAGTACGACCGTGCGCTTCCGCCGGTGCCCGCCTATCCGGCGGAGCTGAACCAGGTGTGGACCAACCTGATCGACAACGCGGTCTCCGCCATCAACAGCGCGGGCGGTGCGGGCACGTTGACCGTGCGGACGGCGCTCGACCGTGAGCGGCTGCTGGTCGAGTTCCGGGACACCGGGCCCGGTGTCCCGCCGGAGATCAAGGACCGGATCTTCGACCCGTTCTTCACCACGAAACCGGTCGGCGAGGGAACCGGGCTGGGTCTGGACATCTCGAGGCGGATCGTCGTCAACAAGCACCACGGCACCCTGCACGTGCAGTCGGTGCCCGGCGACACCCGCTTCCAGGTACTGCTGCCCCTGGCCGCCGAACCGTCCGAGTCGTCCGAGCCGTCCGAGGAGCGAGCGGAGGAAGCCGTATGAAAGACGTCGAGGGGTTCGACGCGAACGTCCCGCCCAGCGGTACCGGGTGTGTGGAGTGCGAGGAGGCGGGCGGCTGGTGGTTCCACCTGCGCCGGTGCGCGCAGTGCGGTCACATCGGCTGCTGCGACGACTCCCCCGCCAAGCACGCCACCGCCCACTACCACGCCACCAGGCACCCGGTGATCCGGAGCTTCGAGCCGGGCGAGGAGTGGTTCTGGAACTACGCCACCGAGGAGTTGTACGCCTCGGGCCCCGACCTGGCCCCGCCGGCCAGCCATCCCGAGGACCAGCCCGTGCCGGGCCCGGCGGGACGGGTGCCGGCGAACTGGGCGGAGACGCTGCGCTGAACCGGGCGGGGCCACCGCGCTGAGCCGGCCGGGTTCCGGGGACCCGGCCGGAGCTGCGGTCAGCGGGCGCAGTTCAGGCGGCTCAGGTCGACGGCGTCGGCCATCGCCCGCATGCCCCGGTCGTTGGGGTGCAGATGGTCGCCACCGTCGAAGAACGGCAGGATCCGGTCGGGGTCGTGGGGATTGCGCAGGACGCGGTCGAAGTCGGTGACGGCGTCGACGTCATGGGTGCTGCGCAGGTACTGGTTGACCTGCCGGCGCACGGACTCGCCGGCCGGGTCCCATTCGGGCCAGCCCTCGAACGGGCCGACCGTGGCGGCGACGACGCACTTGCCGGCCGCGTGCACCCGTCGCGCGATCTCCCGGTATCCGGCGATCAGTTCGGCCGCGGTGACTCCGGTGTGCGCCTTGATGTCGTTCACGCCCTCGAAGAGGAACACGGTGCGTACACCGGGCAGCGTGAGCACGTCCCGGCCGAGCCGGTCGAGGGCGCTGCGCCCGGCGCCGTCCGCGAGGACCTTGTTGCCGGAGATGCCCTCGTTGGCGACGCCCTTGATGTCCGTGCGGGCCGTGCGCAGGCGCCGTGCGAGGTAGTCGGGCCAGCGCCGGTCGAGGTCGCTGGTGGAGTGCCAGCCGTCGGTGAGGGAGTCGCCGAGCGCGGCCACGGCTCTGGTGGACGCCCGGGAGGGCCGCACGGACACGGCGTCGAGGTACCACCAGGAGCCGGTCGTCTGCGTCCAGTTGGTGCCGCTCTCCTCGGCGGTGTGGTCGCCCTGGCCGGTGTACGACGTCTGCATCGCCATCCCGTGGCCGCTCGCCGGACCGGCCGCGTCCGGGGTGTGCAGGCTGACGGCGAGGTCCGTGCCGGCCGGCACCGTACCGGGCAGCGGATCGCTCCAGGCGACGGCCCCGGCCCCCACGGTGACCGTACGGGCGCCGCCGAAGGTCAGCCGCCGGTTGCTGCCACGGCGCAGTGCGGCACCCCGGTCGCGCACACCTGCCCAGACGCTGTCCAGGGTCAGCGGGCGGTCTCCGAAGGCGTTGGTCACGCGGACGCGCAGCCCGCTGCCGCCGACGCTGGTGTGCACGATCAGCCGGTAACCGTCGCCCGCAGCGCCCTCGCTCAGCTGGTCGGCGCTCGCCGCCCAGGTGACCACTGCGGAGGCACGGCCGACGGACGCGGGCAGCGGCTCGGCCGCGTGGGCGGACACGGACGGGCAGACGGCGACCGCCAGCAGGGCGGCGCCGACGCGGCAGCCGCGTCCGAACCGGCTGCTCGCCGGGCGACGTCCCGGAGCGCGCCGGACGCGCCGGGCCGCCTGCGCACGGTCCGGGAGGTGCCCTGCGTATCCCACGGAGGTCATGGTCCCGCCGATGCCGCGGATGCGCACCTCGGTGGCAGGGGCGTCCCGCCGGGCGAGGCCGGACTTCGTCGTGCGGGCCAGGACATGCGGATGCCCCGCGCGGGGCGGGGCATCCAGGGGTACGGCGGTACGGCTGCTGCGTCAGTGACGGGCGGCTGGGGTGTTGGCGGCGGTGACGTTGACCGCGGCCCATGCGTTGTCCACCGTCTTGTACTCGGTGCTGTTCGCGCCGTACAGGTCCTTGGCCGCCTTCAGCGTCGCGACGCGCGCGTCGTGGAAGTCGGTCGTGGAGACCATGTAGCGGGTGAGCGCACGGTAGAAGATGGCGGTCGCCTTGGACCGGCCGATGCCCTTGACCGTGGAGCGGTTGTAGGTCGGCGAGTCGTAGGCGACACCGTTGATCGTCTTCTTGCCGCTGCCCTCGGCGAGGAGGTAGTAGGCGTGCGAGGAGACACCGGAACCGGCGTGCACCTCGGTGTAGTAGGTGTCCGGCGACCAGTAGTCGATCGTGCCCTCGAGCTTGTCGAGCGAGGGGTGGTCCAGGCGGCGCAGGAACTTCTGCGAAAGGCCCAGCTTCTCGCCGATCAGGTAGTCCGGCGTGTCGTTCTTGTTGTTGGCGTAGAACTCGACGTTCGAGCCGAAGATGTCCGCGAGGGACTCATTGAGCGCACCGGGCTCGCCGTACTGGTTGCCCCTGGCGTCGACGAAGGTCGGCTGCAGCTTCGCGGTCGCGTCGACCACGCCGTGCGTCAGCTCGTGGCCGGTGACGTCGAGGACGACGAGCGGCTTCTTGAAGGTCTTGCCGTCGCCATCGCCGTACAGCATGCAGTTGCAGGTCGGGTCCCAGAAGGCGTTGGCGACCTTGCTGCCCCAGTGGACCATGCCCTGGGCGGCCTTGCTGTTGTTGGCTATGCCCTTGCGGCCGAAGGTGCTCTTGTAGAAGTCCAGCGTCTTGGTGATGCCGTACTGGGCGTCGGCGGCGGCGCTGGCCCGGTTGCTGGTCGCGCCGTTGCCCCACACGTCGGTGGTGTTGGTGAACTTGGCGCCCGCGCTGAACTTCTCCGTCTGCGAGCCCTTGGCATCACGCGTCTCGGTGCCGTACCGGCTCGGGTCCTTGAGCTGGTAGTGGCCCTTGGAGGTGGCCGTGGTGGTCAGACCGACGCTGCCCACGAAGAGGGTCTTGCCGGTGCCCTTCGCGGCTGAGGGGTACGGGGTGACGGCCGAGGCGCCGGAGCCGAGCAGGCCGGCCGCCTCGGGGGCCTCGGAGGCGCTGCCGGTGGCCGGGTCGAGCGTCTCGCCGTGCTTGCGCAGGTTGTCGAGCAGCTTGGGCGACAGGAACTCGTCGCTGTCGGGGGTGTTGCTGCGCACCTTGCCGGTGACGGCGTCGACGACGACGGTGTTGGTGCCGTCCTGGTCGGTCACGGTGACCTGGTAGGCGAGGGCCGAGGAGCCACCGCGGGCGTCCACGACGAGCTGGGCGCCGCCCGCCTCGCCCTTCGCCGCCTGGGCGGCCTTGGCGGCGGCCTGGTCCGCGGTCAGCCTGGCCTTGCCGGTGGCCGGCTGCACGGCGTGGTCGGCGGCACGGGTCACGCCCGTGTACGCGAGGCCCCGGTCGAGGTGGACGACGAGGTCGCCGCCGAGCACGTCAAGACCGTTGTACGTGCGGACGAATCGGACGTGCCGGGCGCCCTCGGGGTCGGTCATCACGTCCTGGGCGTGCAGTTCGTCGCCCTTGGAGACACCGGTCGCCGAGGCGTGGGCGAAGGCCGCGGCGCGTGCCGCGTCCACCACCGCCGAGGCGTTCGTACCGGCGGAAACGGCGGATCGCTCCCCCGTGGAGGGACCCGCGAAGGCCGTACCGGCCAGGCCCGTGGCAGCGGTGGTCACCGCGATGGCGACGGCGACGCTGCGTATGTGCGGTCTACGCACTGATCAGGGTTCCTTCGTTCGAAGGCGGCCGGCATCGCCAACCGCCCCGCAACATGACGCGGTTCGGCGCCATGAGGGCTGGTCGGGCCCCGAGGGGTAACCCTTACGGATCAGTCATGTTCACGTAAAGATGGAATGATCGCTTTCGCCATCTTCTATGGCAATCCTTTACAAAGGTGCGCCACAGAGTGATCACAAGCTGACCAACTGTGTGTCGACTGTGGAGACGACGACCCAATCCCCTAGGTTCCAGGCCCGGAATGTGACTGACGTCGCATCCCGCGTCGCATCCTTCTCATATCCGTTCTCGTGTTCTCGTATCGCTGAAAGAGGTGCCGGATGGTCTCAACAACGGTGGGCCGGGGCGCGGTTCTCGGCGCGGTCGCGCTCTCGCTCCTCGCGGTACCGGCCCGGGCCGCGACCGCGGAGCCGGGCACCCCGGCGGCACCGGCGCCCGCGGCACCGGACACCGCGGGCGTGGCTGCGGCGCTGCGCCGGGCGGTGGACGAGGGCGCGCCGGGCGCTCTGGCCCGGATCGAGGACCACGGCAGGACGTACAAGGTGACGCGCGGTCTGGCCGACCGCAGCACCCGGCGGGCCATCACCGCCGACGACCGGTTCCGCATCGGCAGCGTCACCAAGACCTTCTCGGCCGTCGTCCTGCTCCAGCTCGCCGACGAACACCGGCTGTCGCTCGACGCCCCGGTCAACCGCTATCTGCCCAAGCTGCTGCCGGACGACCGGATCACCGTCCGCCAGGTGCTCGGTCACCGCAGCGGGCTGTACGACTACACCAACGACATGTTCGCCGACAGCGTGTCCGGCTTCGAGGCGGTACGGAACAAGGTCTTCACCTACCGCCAGTTGATCGCCCTCTCCCTGAGGAAGCCCCGTACCAACGCGCCGGGCGCCGCGTACTCCTACTCCAACACCAACTTCGTCGTCGCCGGGATCCTCATCGAGAAGCTCACGGGGCAGTCCGTGCGCACGGCGTACGAGGACCGCATCTTCAAGCCGCTGAAGCTGCGCGACACTTTCTATGTCCACCCGAAGACCACGATCCCGGGCCGGTACGCCCGCGGCTACCTCACCCCCGACGAGGCCGGTGCCCCCCTGCTCGACACCACCAACCAGACGGTGTCGTGGGCGCAGAGCGCGGGGGCGATCATCTCCAGCGCCCGAGACCTCGACACGTTCTACTCCGCCCTGCTGAGCGGCCGACTGCTGTCCGCCGCCCGGCTCGGCGACATGGAGAAGTTCATCCGGGTCGACAGCACGACGGCGTACGGGCTCGGGCTGCGGCGGCGCGAGCTGTCGTGCGGGGTCGCCGTGTACGGGCACACCGGGATCGTGCAGGGGTACTACACGTACGCCTTCGCCACGAAGGACGGTGCGCGCAGTTTCGCGGCCGTCGCCACCACCTCCAACAACGCCAAGGTGCAGGAGGCGATGGGCGGGGCGCTGGACACCGCGTTCTGCGGGAAGGACGGGAAGAACGGGAAGGCAGCCGGGCAGTAACGGCGGTTGTCGCCCCGTCCGGGGCGGGTCGCGGGAACCTCCCGGCACGCGCGCGGCGTTTTCCCCGACATGACGACCGAGTTGGTTCCCGGGGGAAATCTGGCCCTGCCCCCGGGCGAGCTGCGGCTCCGGGTGGCCGGCGCCTTCGATGTGTCCGCGCTGGTCACCGGGGCCGACGGGAAGGTCGGGTCCGACGCCGACTTCGTGTTCTACAACCAGCCCCGGGCGCCGGGGGTACGGCTGCTCGGTGACACCCTGGCCGTGCTCCCGGCGCAGCTGCGCGGTGGGGCCTGCCGCGTCACCGTCGTCGTCAGTGCGGCCGAGCCCGGTACACCGCTCGGGCGGCTGCCCGCTCCCCGGCTCGAGGTCATGGACGTCCAAGGCTCGGCCGTGGCCCGCTTCGCGCCACCGCGCCCCGGACCGGAGACCGTGCTGCTGGTCGCCGAGCTGTACCTGCGGCCGGGTGCCGGCTGGAAGCTGCGGGCGATCGGGCAGGGGTACGCGGACGGGCTGGCCGGTCTGGTCCGGGACTTCGGGGTGGACGTCACCGACGACGGGCAGAGCCGGGCGGCCGAACCCGCGGTGCCGTCGTCCGAGCACCCGTCCCGCACCGACGATGGCTTTGTCCGGGCGGTCAACTCGGCGCGCGCGCAGACCGGTTCGCCATGCATCACCCTCGACGCGCGTCTTGTCCGCGCCGCGCGCTCGCACGCCCGGGCCATGGCGGACGCCGGGCGGCTCGGTGGGGAGGGGCAGGACGGCGTGTCGGTACACCAGCGGATCACCGGCGCCGGGTACGCCTACATCACGGTCGGGGAGCATCTGGTCTCCGGGCCGCGCACCGCCGCGGAGTTCGTGGAGTACTGCATGGTGTCCGAGCGGTCCCGCGCGATCCTGCTCGACCCGGTCTTCCGGCATGCCGCCCTGGCCCACGCCGACGCGGGTGACCGGTACTGGACCGCGCTGTGGGCCACTCCGCTGACCCCGGACGCGCTGTCCCGGACGGCCGCCGAGGTCGTGGCGCTCACCAACGCCGAGCGGGGCCGGGCCGGGCTGCCGACGCTGGCCGTCGACGCACTGCTCTCGGCCGCGGCGCAGGCGCACTGCGCGGACATGGTGGCCCGCGACTTCTACGACCACACCTCCCCCGACGGCTCCCGGCCCTGGGACCGGGCTGCCGCGGCGGGCTCCCGCCTGCGCACGATCGGCGAGAACATCGCCTGCGGCCAGCGCTCGGCCGCAGACGTAGTTGCGGGCTGGATGAACAGCCCCGGGCATCGGGCCAACATCCTCAAGCGCGAGTTCGGCCACATCGGCATCGGCTTCGCGGGCGGCGGCCGGGCGGGCACCTACTGGTGCCAGCTGTTCGGTGGCTGACCGGCCACGCTCCGTGATCTTGGCAGAACGGCACCTTCCGGGACACGATGCCCGCCATGAAGGGTGACCTCTTTTCCAGTGAGCACGTGGTGCAGCCGGCCGCGGAGCCGGGCATGTCCGTCGAGAACGCCAAGTGCATCCGGTACGTGGTGGACGGCGAGATGTACGCCCGCCAGGGCGCGATGGTCGCCCATCGGGGCGAGCTGAAGTTCGAGCGCAAGGGGCAGGGCGTCGGCGGCATGCTCAAGCGCGCGGTCACCGGCGAGGGGCTGCCCCTGATGGCCGTGCGCGGGAAGGGCGAGGCCTGGTTCGCGCACGAGGCGCAGAACTGCTTCGTCGTCGAGGTCGAATCCAGTGACCGGTTCACCGTCAACGGGCGCAATGTGCTGTGCTTCGACACCTCGCTGTCGTACGAGATCAAGACGGTGAAGGGATCGGGCATCGCCGGTGGCGGGCTGTTCAACAGCGTGTTCAGCGGGCAGGGCCGACTCGGTCTGGTCTGCGAGGGCACTCCGCTGGTCATCCCGGTCACCGCGCAGTCCCCGGTGTACGTCGACACGGATGCGGTGGTCGGCTGGACCGACCGCCTGCAGACCTCGCTGCACCGCTCCCAGTCCATCGGCTCGATGCTGCGCGGCGGTTCGGGTGAGGCCGTGCAACTGCTGCTCCAGGGCGACGGCTTCGTCGTGGTGCGGCCGAGCGAGGCGACCGGCCAAAAGGCCCAGCAGCACTGACCGTGCACAGGTGATCTGCGCCGCACGGGCAACCACCGCGGCCGTACCGGCGTCTTGATCGGCAACAGACCGATGCGCCCCGGTCCTTTGGCCGGGGCGATTTCCCGACCCGCTATACACGACATGTATACATGCCGTGTATAGAAAGGTGCGTATGTACGGCAAGGCTTTCGCCCCGGAGTACCAGGGCGCGCTGACCACCCTGTCCGTGAACTCCTCGCTGGTCGACGTGCTGGCCGAGGGCACCGAGCGGCTGCGCGAGGCCGAACGGTCCGGGCAGCCCGCAGAGGCGGCCCGCTGTGGACTCGCCGTCGCCGAGGCACAGCGGCGGCTCGGCCACATCGAGGATGCGGACCGGACCTGGAAGGCGAGTTACCGCGCCGCCCGTGAGGCGGGCGACACCGGCGCGATGGCGTGGGCGCTGTGGAGCGGCGGCACCCTCGCCCGGCAGCGCGGGGCGTTCCCGCTGGCCTGGCGGCTGCTCAAGCTCGCCGCCGAACTCGGTGAGCGCGGCGGGGACGTCGTGGTCCGCGGCTACTCGCTGGCGGGCCTCGCGGAGACCGGCCGCATCCAGGGCGACTACGAAGCCGTCGGCCGGCTGCACGAGCAGCTGCTGGCCGAGGCCCGCCGGCGCGGGGAGGCCCGGCACACGGTGTGGGCGCTGGAGGGCATCGCGCAGATGCACCGCAACACCGGGGACCACGACCGGGCGTACGCGCTGTTCGAGGAGGCGGCGGAGATAGCCGAGCGGGCCGAGGACCGGCGCGGGCACGCCTGGGCGCTGCGTGGCCTCGCCGACATCCTCTCGGTGCGCGACAAGGACACCGAGGGGGCGCTGGAACTGCTCTCCCGGGCGGAGGCCGGCTGCCGGGCGATGAACCTGTCGAGCGCACTCGCCTACAACCACAAGATGCGCGGCAACGTCCTCTACCGCGCCGGGCGTTACTCCGAGGCGCGGGAGATGTACGAGCTGGCGCTGGCGGAGTTCCGCGAGATGAGCGAGCCGCGCGGTGAGGCACTGGCCCGGCTGGGCCTGGCGAAGTCACGGGCCCGACTCGGCCGGGACCGCACCGAGACCGCGGCCGAACTCGCCGAGCTGGCACGGACGTTGGAGCGCAGCGGACTGAAGCACGCGCGGGAGATGGTGATCCGGGCCCAGCAGGAGTTCGGCCCGGACGCGGAGGTCACCCGATGACCGCGCTGCAGGCCCCGCCCTCCGCATCCGAAGTCCTGTCCCGCTGCCGGGAGTTGGTGCGTCCGGCGCTCGAGGAGGCGGTGGCGGGGCTGCATCCGTGGCTGGCGGAGATGGCGGCCTACTGCTTCGGCTGGTGCGAGGTCGGCGGGGCGCCCGCCGCCGCGCCGGGCGGCAAGGGCGTACGGCAGGCGCTCGCGGTGCTCGGCGCCGAGGCGGCGGGTGCCGACGGCCGGGTCGGCGTGCCGGCGGCGGTCGCCGTGGAACTCGTGCACGCCTTCTCACTGCTGCACGACGACATCATGGACGGCGACGGAACCCGGCGCCGCCGCCCGGCCGTATGGCAGGCCTACGGCACCGGACCTGCCGTACTGGCCGGGGACGCCCTGTTCGCCCTCGCGGTGCAGACCCTGGCCGGGGTGGCACGGGATCCCGGCGCGCTCGGGCTGCTGTCGGCGGCCCTCGCCGATCTGGTGCGCGGGCAGGCCGACGACCTGCTGTTCGCCAGCCGGCCCCGCACCGGCCCGGAGCGGGTGACGCCCGCGGAGTACCGGGCGATGGCGGAGGGCAAGACCGGTGCGCTGCTGGGCTGTGCCGTCGCGCTGGGCGCCGCGCTCGGCGGGGCGCCCGAGGCCACGGTCACCGCGCTGGAGCAGGCCGGACGTCGGCTGGGCATCGCCTTCCAGCTGGTCGACGACGTGCTGGGCATCTGGGGCGACCCGGCCGTCACCGGCAAACCCGCCGGCGGCGATCTGCGCGAGGGCAAGAAGACGTTCCCGGTCCTGGTCGCGCTCGCCTCCCCGGCCGCCGGCCGGCTGCCCGAACTGCTCGGCCGCCCTGAGCGGGCCGAGGAGGCGGCCGCGCTGATCGAGGCGGCGGGGGGCCGGGCGGCGGCGCTGGCCGAGGCCCGTACGCACACGGCCGCCGCCCGCGCACTCCTCGCGGGTACGCCCCTGGCCGCCCCGGCCGCCGCGGATCTGCTCGCACTGCTGGACTTCCTGGTCGGCCGCGAGCTGTGAGACCCACCGGGACCGCCGCGCAACGAAGTTGACCTCGGCAGTCCGCGCGGGTCAGGGTGCGACAGGCGCGGTTCCCACCCCCGCGCCGGAAGGGTGAGACACCTTGATCGGCATCTCGGACATCGAAGCCGCCGCGGCACGGATCGCCGGACACGTCGTACGGACGCCGACCGTGCCGAGCCCGGGACTGACCGCCCTGCTCGGCGTCCCGGTCACCGCCAAGCTCGAACTGCTCCAGCGCACCGGCTCGTTCAAGGTGCGCGGGGCCACGGCCAAGCTGCTGTCGCTGAGCGAGGCCGAGCGGGCGGCGGGCGTGGTCGCGGTCAGCGGCGGCAATCACGGCATCGCCCTCGCGGTGATGGCGGCGGCCCTCGACGTGAAGGCGACCGTGGTGATGCCTCGCACCGCACCCGCGCGATCCATCGGCCTCGCCGAGGCGGCCGGCGCGTCGGTGCGGCTGACCGACGGCATGGACAGCGCGTTCGAGCTGGTACTCCGGCTGCGGGACGAGGGGCTGACCCTGGTCCATCCGTTCGACGATCCGGTCGTCATCGCCGGACAGGGCACCGTGGGGCTGGAGTTCGCCGACGACGTCGAGGACGGCACGGAACCGACGGACGTGATCGTCAGCATCGGCGGCGGCGGTCTGATCGCCGGAGTGGCGGCCGCCCTGCGCGCCCGGCGTCCGGACGTACGGGTGTGGGGCGTGGAGACGGAGGGTGCCGAGGCCATGTCGGCCGCGCTGAAAGCGGGTGGCCCGCTGCAGGTGCCGGTCTCCTCGCTCGTCACCACGCTGAGCGCACCGGCCGTCTCCCGGCTGACCTACGACCATGTGTCCGCGCTGGTCGACGACGTGCTGGTGGTCCCGGACCGGGACGCCGTGCAGGGCTCGCTGGACCTCGCCGAGCACGCCAAGGTGTGGGCCGAACCGGCCGCGGGCTGCCTGCTGCCGGCGGCCCGGCAGGTGCTGACCCGGGTCGGCGACGGCGTCCGGCTGGGACTCGTGGTGTGCGGCGGCAACACGACGCCCCGCGAACTGACCGGCTGGGGCGAGCGGTTCGGGCTGATGTGAGCGAGGAGCAGGCGCGTCCCGCAGTCCGCGGAAAAAAGGGGGGGCGCATCCGGGATTTCTTTGAACGGACCCCCGCGCGCCCCGCGTACCCCTGGGAGACACGAAACAGGGGTTCCAGCGAGGGATGACCATGGTCAAGGCGCACGTCTCCGCACACGAGTTGGTCGCCGGACGGTACCGGCTCCTGGAGGTCTTCGCCCGCGAGACGAACCGGCTGTGGTGGTACGCCGAGGACGTGGCGGTGGACCAGCCCCGGCTGGTGGCCCAGACCGCCCTGCCGGAGCCCTGCGCCGACGACACCGTGCGCCGTGTCACGGCCCGGGTCGTCCGCACCTCGGAGACCATGCGACTGCTGCGCCCCGGCCGGGTCGCCGTCGTCGTGGACGCCGTGGTGGAGGCCGGTGCGCTGTGGACGGTCACCGAGTGGATCGACGGCACACCGCTCGGCGAACTCCTCGACCGGGAGGGCTCGTTCAACCCGGTGCGCACGGCGCGGATCGGCCTGGAGCTGCTCGACGTGCTGCAGGCCGCGCACGACGAGGGCATCACCCATGGTGAGCTGAGCCCCGGTCAGGTCTTCGTCCCCGACGGCGGCCCGGTCGTCGTCACCGGGTTCGGGCTGGCCGGGGCGACCCTGGCGCCCCGGCTCACGGCACCCTCGTACGCGTCTCCGGAGCAGGCCCGCGACGAGCGCATCGGCCCGGCCGCCGATCTGTGGGCGCTGGGCGCGCTGCTGTACACGATGGTGGAGGGCCGGCCCCCGTTCCGGGACCGCGGCAGGCCCGAGGCCACCCTGAAGGCCGTGGACCGGCTGCCGTTGCGCACTCCCCTGCGCGCGGGACCGCTCACCCAGGCCGTACAGGGTCTGCTGCGGAAGAACTCCCGGGAGCGGCTGCCCCGGCCGGTGGCCCGCGAGGCCCTGACCCGGGCCCTGGACGAGGACGCGGACGCCTCCCGCCGCCCGGTCCCCGTACCCCGGCTGCGCGGGGCGTACCGGGGCGTGCTGCCCGCCGGGCTGGAACGCGGCGGACGGGCGCCCGTCATCGGCACCGCGCTCGCCGTGGTGGCCATCGCCGCCGCGGTCCTGGCCGCGACCCACCAGCTGCCGGGCACCGGCTCCGCCCAGGCGCCGGCCCGTCCCGCCTCCTCGGCGGGCTCGGCCGGCCGTCCGTCCGCGACGCCCGCTCCGGCACCGACCGCGTCGGCGACGGCCCCGGCCGTCCTGCCCGCCGGGTACCACCGCTACACCGCCCCGGAGGGCTTCTCCGTGGCTCTGCCGGACGCCTGGAAGCGGCTGACCACGGCACGCGTCACGGGCGCCTACCGCGTCACCTTCGGCCCGGGCGGCGCCTCCCTCGCGCTCGCCGTCACCTACAGCGAGCGGGTCGGCCCGGACCCGGTCGCCGTCTGGCGCGAGGACGTCGAACCGGACCTGGAACGGCTCCCGGGCTACCAGCGCGTCGGCTCCGCGCGGGCCACCACGTACCAGGGCCACCGGGCGGCCGACCTGGAGTGGCTGGCGGGGACCGGGCAGGGCCGGGTGCACACGTTCGGGCGCGGCTTCCTGCTCGGTGGTCACCGGGGTTTCTCGCTGCGCTTCACCACCCCGGCCGCGGCCTGGGACGACGCGGCCGACCGGCTGGCCCTGAAGACCTTCCTGGCGACGTTCCGCACGCCGGGGAGCGAGCAGACGAGCGAGCCGACGACCGGGCCGGGGACCGGGTCGGCGCAACGGCCGAAGAACTGAGCCGCCGGGCACCTCGCGATCGTGGCGCCCAGGTGGCGGGCGCCGCCGATCGGCACGGCCCTGGGTCCCGATAGGCTCTCCTGTCCGTGCCCGGACCCGGGCACAGACGCTCGATCCCCTTGATCATCCCGCAGGAGAGTCATCCGTGACCCTGGTCATCGACCCGTCCGAGACGGCCGGGACGGCCGTGCCGCCACTGTCCGACCTCGTGGCACGCGACGCCCGTGAGTTCGGCGTCTACGCACGCACCGGAGGCTGGGCCTTCGCGCTGATGGTGGCCCGCAGTGTGCGGCCGGGCGGGCAGGCCGCCGGCGAGACGCCGAAGGTGTCGGCGAAGGAGTTCGCGGAGCTGGCCGGGTGCTCCGCGGAGCGGGTCATGCGCTACTACAAGGCCTGGGACCGGGCCGCCGACGACGGGCTCGTCCCGCACTTCGAGGCCCTCCAGCCGGGCCAGGACGTCGAACTGCCGGACTCGGACGTGTGGTTGAGCTACTACGTCTCCCGCACCAGCGCCACCTCCGAGCGCGGCACCGCGATCGCCGAGGCCGCCGAGGCGGAGGGCATCCGCCCCACCAAGGCGCTGGAGGTCGCCGAGAACCCCACCGCCCTGCGGGCCGCGATCCTCGCCGATCCCTCCACCGCCCGCGCGGCCCGGGCCGCGCTGCTGGACCGGGTCCGGGAGGACCCCGAGCTGCAGGCCGAGCTGGCGCGTGACGTCGTACGCACCGACGACCTGAAGAAGGCCGTCGCGACCGAGAGCCGGGCCGCCGACCGGATCGGATACGTCCGTCAGATCGCCGATTCCGGGCAGATCAGGACGCCCGCCGGGCAGACCGTGGAGGCCCCCGCCGAACTGCGCGAGGAGGCCGAGCGGCATCTGTCGCTGATCGACGAGCTGAACGACGGCGAGGACACCGGCGAGTGGGCCACCGAGGCCTACGACACCATGAAGTCGCTGGTGGTCGAGGCGGTCGAGGCCGACCCCGAACTGCGCGTGCAGGAGCGGCGGACCAGGTTCTACAGCAGCCTGCAGAAGGCGACCAGGGCGTTCGAGGAGCTGACCTTCGACGACGCCCAGGACTTCTACGAGGACGACATGGTCCAGCGCCTGGAGGAACTCCAGCAGGCCATCGGCAGCTGCCTGACCGCTCTGCGCGGGGCGCGCGAGGAGCATCCGCAGGGCTGAACACGCGCGAGGCCAGGAAACCGCCGACAGGCCGCACCCGGTGGACGGGACACGGCCTAGCCCGGCGCCCGGTCGTCGCCGCCGGCCTCACGGCGCGGCGGCGCGGCCCCGGCGCCCGGATGGGTCGTGTGGCGGCGCCGGATCCACAACGGCAGGACGTACCAGCACAGCAGGTACCAGCCGACGACGGCCGCGACCAGCCAGGACAGCGCGCTGCTGTGCGTGGCCACCCGCAGGATCAGCAGCAGCGCCGAGGCCGTCGTGGCGAGCAGCAGGAGCAGGCCGGTGAAGGTCATCCAGGAGGCGATCCGTACCGCCTGCGGCTTGACCATGCGGCCGGAGACCAGGCGGTGCAGCGACACCGGTCCGATGAGGGCGCCGGTCGCGCTGGCGCCCAGGACCACGGTGACGACGTAGATGACCCGGTCGGTGTGGGCGAGGGTGGCGTACCTCGGCTGGAAGGCGACGGTCAGCAGGAAGCCGAACAGGATCTGCACGCCCGTCTGGGCGACCCGGACCTCCTGGACGAGTTCACCCCACATCCGGTCGGCCCGCTCCTCCTTGCTCTCGTCGCGCCCCCTGCGCCGTCCTTCCTGCGTCATGCGGTGCCTGTAACCGTCCGGCCGTCCGTTCAAACGGCGATGGCCCGGACGGCTACCAGCGCTGCTCGACCCGGTCCTTGATCCGGCGCTCGTACAGCTCGCGGATCGCGGTGAAGGTCTCCTCGGGCAGCGGCGGCAGCTTGGCGGCGGTCGCGTTGGCTCGGGCCTGCTCCGGCGTGCGGGCCCCGGGGATGACCGTCGTCACGCCGTCCTGCTCGATGATCCAGCGCAGCGCCAGCTGGGCCGGGGTGTATCCCTCGGGGGCGAGGGCGGCGAACTCGGCGGCGGCCTCGACGCCGGTCGGGTAGTCGACGCCGGAGAAGGTCTCGCCCTGGTCGAAGGCCTCGCCGTGCCGGTTGAAGGTGCGGTGGTCGTTGGCCGCGAACACGGTGTCCTTGGTGTACTTCCCGGACAGCAGGCCGGAGGCGAGGGGCACGCGCGCGATGATGCCGACGCCGGCCGCGCGGGCGGCGGGCACCACCTCGTGGAGGGGCTTCATACGGAACGGGTTGAGGATGATCTGCACGCTCGCCACGTTCGGCCGCTCGATCGCGGTCAGCGCCTCGGCGCAGGTCTCCACGCTCACCCCGTACGCCGCGATCCGCTCCTCCTGCACGAGCGTGTCCAGGGCGTCGTAGACCGCGTCGCTGGAGTAGACGGGGGTCGGCGGACAGTGCAGCTGGACCAGGTCGATGCGGTCGACGCCGAGGTTGCGGCGCGAACGGTCGTTCCAGGCGCGGAAGTTGTCCAGGACGTAGTTCGCGGGGATCTGGTCGACCCGGCGGCCCATCTTGGTGGCCACCAGCACATGCAGATCGGGCCGGCCGCGCAGGAACGAGGCGATGGTCTCCTCGCTGCGTCCGTCGCCGTACACGTCCGCCGTGTCGAAGAAGGTGACCCCCGCCTCGGCGGCCGCCTCCAGGACGGACAGGGCCTCCTTGTCGTCCACGTCGCCCCAGTCGGCGCCCAGCTGCCAGGTGCCGAGACCGACCACCGAGGCCCACTGGCCCGACCTGCCGAATTCGCGTTCGTCCATGGCGCCAGTGTGTCATCCGGCCCCGGTCCGTGCGGAACGGACCGCTCCGGCACGCCGCCGATGCGCCGACCATACGGTTTTCACCCGCACGGGCGATATGAGTGGACGAAAGCGCGGTGACCGTACAGCACGCCCTTACCGTGAGCCCGTGATCGATCGTTCACCGGCTGCTCCCGGCAACTCACCTTCCAGCAATGACAGTTCATGCCCTGTCAGCCGCCGGGGCGTGCTGCGCAGCGCCGCCGCGCTCGCCGCCACGCCCGTCCTGCTCACGGCTGATCCGGCGACGGCCGCGGCCGAACTCCCCGGGTTCCCCGCCGAGGTGACGCTCTACCGTACGGCGTACCGCAACTGGGTGGGCGAGATCACCGCCGAGGGCCTGTGGGCCTGCGCGCCGAACGGTCCGCAGCAGGTGCTCGCCGTGGTGAACTGGGCCTGGCGCAGGGGCTGGCGGGTCCGGGCGCGCGGCTGCTCCCACGGCTGGTCGCCGCTGACGATCAGCGAGGGGACGAGGACGCACACCCGGACCCTGCTGGAGGACGCGGACTGTGCGGCGCTGCTGGCCCACCTCGGCCGGGCCTTCGTCACCGAGGTGGTGCTGCGGGTCGGCCCGGACACCACCCTGCGCTGTGTCAGCCGCACCGACATCCCGGCCCGCGAGCTGTTCGCGGCGCCCGGCTCCGGCGGGCGCACCCTGGAGAGCTTCCTGCGCCGCTCGGGCCGCATCGAGGCGATCTGGTTCGCCTTCACCGAGTTCCCGTGGCTGAAGGAGTGGAGCGTCACACCGCGGCGGCCGCCCGGCTCACGGCACGTCACCTCGCCGTACAGCTACCCCTTCTCCGACAGCGTGCCCACACTCGTGGCCGACCTGGTGGGACGGCTGGTGGCGGGCGCGGGCTGGTACCTGGCGCCGGAGGTGGGCAACGCTCAGCTCACGGTGGCCGGGCTGGGGCTGGCGGCCACGGA
This sequence comes from Streptomyces broussonetiae, assembly GCF_009796285.1. Lineage (NCBI taxonomy): Bacteria > Bacillati > Actinomycetota > Actinomycetes > Kitasatosporales > Streptomycetaceae > Streptomyces > Streptomyces broussonetiae. The sequence goes on from NZ_CP047020.1 coordinate 1,217,495, forward strand.
CTCGGCCGACCTGTGGGGGCCGTCGAAGAACACACTGCTGTATGTGCGCCCGACCACGCTGCGGGTGAGCGCGAACGGGTACGCGGTACTCACCTCGCGCGCCGGGGTGCAGCGGGTGGTGCACGAGTTCACCGCCCGCTACCGGGAGTTGCTCGCCGCGTACGCCGCGCGGGGCCGCTTCCCGGTCAACGGCCCGGTCGAGATCCGGGTGACCGGTCTGGACGACCCGGCCGACCCGGGCGTACCCGGCGCGCGGGCCCCGCTGCTGTCGGCACTACGGCCGAGCGTGGCGCGTCCGGAGTGGGACAGCGCCGTGTGGCTGGACGTCCTGACACTGCCCGGCACGCCGGACGCGGAGGCTTTTCTGCGCGAGGTGGAGCGGTTCCTGCTCGTCAGCTACGACGGCCGGTACGCCCTCGCCCGTGCGGAGTGGTCCAAGGGCTGGGCGTACACGGCCGACTCCGCCTGGGCCGACCCGGAGGTGCTCGGCACGGCCGTACCCGGCACCTTCGGCCGCGACGTGTGGACGCGGGCGGTCACGACCCTCGACCGGCTCGACCCGCACCGGGTGTTCACCAACGCCTTCCTGGACCGCCTCCTGCGCTGACCGGCCCCGGTGGTGGCCCTGGCCGAGGCCGGCGAGGAGTCCTGTCCCTGCGCACCGCGGTGCGGCGACCCGCACCGACGACTACGGCCCGAGAGGCGCCGAGTCAGCCACCCGGGGTCAACTGGGCCTGTACGAGCGGCCCGTAGCGGTCGGCGACGGTGTCGACGTCGGTCCGGTGCAGGTGCGGTCCGCGGGCGATGCCGTACATCACGCCGAGGCCGACAAGCGCGGCGACGGCGAGTTCGGCGCGCAGGCCCGGGTCGGGGCCGGTGAGCCGGGCAGCGAGTCGTTCGGTCACCTGGGCGCGGAAGTTGGCGCGCAGGATCTCGCCGTGGTCGCCGTGCAGCGGGGCGAAGGCGATGCGCAGCAGCGGGTCGGCGCCGCGGTCGCGCTGGCTGGCCAGGACGTGCCGGGCCATGTGCCGGCCGAGGTCGGACAGCGGCGCGTCCAGCAGGGCGTCGGCGTCGGTCTCGAAGGACATGACGCGGGCGAACAGGGTGTCCTTGTTGCCGAAGTACTTGAGGATCAACGGCGGGCTGACACCGACCCGTTCGGCGACCGCCTTCAGGGTGATGTCGGCATGGGCCTGCCGGGCCAGCAGATGGCGGGCGGCCTTGAGGATGGCGGCCTTGGTGGCCTCGGCGTCACGGCGGCCGGGGGCGTGACAGTCCGGCCCGGTCGGGGTGTTCACGGTACTCACGCTCCCTCCAGCGCCTGGTCACGCGCGCCGCGGACACCGACCCGGGCCCGGCGCGTTCCGTCCGCAGGCCCGTCACCGGGGATCGTCAGCGCGGCCACGCAGGCAGCGAGAGCAACGCCGCCCGCCATCGCGAACGCCAGCAGATAGCCGTGCAGAGTCGGGACCGGAACACCACCGGCCGGGCTGCTGTGGTGCACCAGTACGGCGGCGACGGCGGCGCTGGAGACAGCCTGGCCGATGGTGCGCATGAGGACGTTGACACCGTTGGCGGAGGCGGTCTGGCCGGCCGGGACCGCGCGCAGGATCAGCGTCGGCAGCGCGGAGTAGGCGAGGGTCGTGCCGGTCGCCACCACCGTGGCACCGACGATGATCATCCACAGGTCGCGGCTGTCGGCGATGCGCACGGCGTAGCCGCAGGCGATGACGGCGGCGCCCAGGGCGAGGGTGATCCGCGGGCCGCGGGCGGCGGAGATCCGGGCCGACAGCGGCGAGAGCAGCAGCATGGTCACACCGCCGGGCAGCAGGCACAGGCCGGTGGCGACGATCGACAGTCCGAGGCCGTAGCCGGTGGTCTTGGGTGTCTGCACCAGCTGGGCGGTGACCAGGGAGTTGGCGTAGAAGGCGAACCCGGTCAGCAGGGCCGCCACATGCGACAGGCCCACCCGCGGCCGGCTCACCAGCCTCAGGTCCACCAGGGGCCGCCCGGTGCGCAGTTGCTGCCACCACCACAGGGCGAGGACGACGACGGCCGCGAGGAACAGTGCGAGGATCCGGGCGCTGCCCCAGCCCCAGGTGCCGCCCTGTGAGACGCCGAGCAGGAGGCACACCAGTGCGGCGGCGAGTCCCAGCGCGCCGAGCACGTCGAAGCGGCCGGGTTCGCGCACAGGCGACTCCTTCACCGCCCACCAGGTGCCCATGACGCCCAGCGCCCCCAGGGCGCTGGTGAGCCAGAACATCGTGTGCCAGTCGGCGTACTGCACGACCAGCGCGGCGAGCGGCAGGCCGAGCGCGGCGCCGATGCCGACCGTGGAACTCATCAGCGCCACCGCCGACCCCCGGCGCTCCGGCGGGAGTTCGTCGCGCAGGATGCTGATCGACAGCGGGACGACGGAGGCGGCGGCGCCCTGGAGCGCGCGGGCGGCGATGAGCACGCCGATGTCCGAGGTCAGGGCGCACAGCACCGAGCCGATGGTCATCAGCGCGAGCGCGGCCGTGAGGACCCGCTTCTTGCCGTACATGTCCCCGGCCCGGCCGAGCACCGGGGTGAGCACGGCGCCGGAGAGCAGGGTCGCGGTGACCGTCCACGAGACGGCCGCGGCGGAGGCGCCGGTGAGCCGGGGCAGGTCCGGCAGCAGGGGGACGACGACGGTCTGCATGACCGCCATGAGGATGCCGCCCGACGCCAGCACCGGGATGGTGAGCCGGTCCCGCAGCGCGGGTGCCGCGGCCGGGGTGCCGGGCGGCTGGGGTATCGGGGCGGGCTGGTCCATCGGCACTCCCGGGAACAGTGTGAGGGAGACGGTGAATAACAATTCACCCTATCGGGTGAATGATGTTTCACCGACGCTTTTCACCCTGCCTCGAGCCCCGCGCCGGTCAGCCGAGATTCTTCTCCAGGGCTGCCAGGTAGTTGCGCATGAAGTGGTCACGGATTCCGTCGGAGGCGGGCGCGAAGACGTCGGCGGTCAGTCCCATGGCCCGGTCGGTGAGGGCGGAGAACATCGGCATGCTGTCGTGCAGCCTGCCCTTGGAGTCGATGTAGCGCAGCGCCCGGACATGGGTGAAGACCGGCTCGGGCGGCAGCTGGGGCACGATGTCGTTGTTGTTGACGAAGCGGTACGTACGGCCGCCGAGCCCCCGATGGAACGCCTCGGCAAGGACCGTGTCGCAGGTGCGCGGCTGGCCGAAGGTGTAGATGCCGTCCGCCGCGAGGTGGGGGTTCTCCAGGTACATCCGGGCACCGGCGAGCATGGCGAGGGCGCCGCCCAGGCTGTGCCCGGTGAAGTAAAGGGCCTGTCCGTCGGTGCGCAGGTCCTCGAGGCAGTCGGCGAGGTCCTCGTACACCGAGCGCAGGGCTTCGGCGAAGCCGTGGTGGACGTGTCCGCTGCCGCCGGGGCCGGTGACGGGCGGGGTCGTGGCGTCGGTGAGCCAGTCCTTGATCCGGGCGGGTTCGGTGCCGCGGAACGCGGTGACGATCATCCGGTCGCCGGCCATGGTGTAGGCCTGGGTGTCCTGCAGCGGGAACGGCGGGGTGAACCGGGTCTCGTGGTGCCGCACCTGGCCGAAGCCCCAGCGGGCGGCCTGGTCCTCGATCGTGGAACGGTCCTTGTAGGCCAGGTCGGCCGCGCGGGCCAGCCAGTAGGCGCGTTGCACGCTGTAGCCGGAGGGGGTCTGGTCGAACGTGTCGGGCACGGTCATGGGCAGGACTCCTTGCGCGTAGGAGGAGGTGGGGAGCAGCGGGCCCGAGGGCGCCGGACTCCGTCGGCATGCGGCTGCGCCGCGCGGGCGCGCCACGGCACGACGGCGCCGGGGACGGTCGACGGCGCGTCTCGGCGCGCCCTGCGCGGCGCTCAGCCGCGGCGGGCCCCGGACCGGGCGTGCAGGGCGCGCGCCGCCCGCGGGCCGAGCCACCGCTTGAGCCGGCGCAGCACCTCCAGTTGCCCGGCCGCCTTGTCGAGGCCGTAGTACAGCTGCGGCGGGACGTACGGCAGCAGCGGGGAGTGCCGCTGGCCGAGCAGGGCGAACATCCGGTGCGGGGGCAGGTCGATGTAGCGGGGCAGGTTCTCGTACCAGCGGGCGCTGTAGCGGGCGGCGCTCTGCGCGGACAGCAGCTCGGACCTGCGGCGCCGCTCGTAGGCGGCGAGTGCCTCGGACAGGTCGGCGTGCGTGCCCAGGGCACCGGCGAGGCACATGGCGTCCTCCAGGGCGAGGGAGGTACCGGCGCCGATGGAGTAGTGGGTGGTGTGGGCCGCGTCACCGAGCAGCACCACGTTGCCGTGCCGCCAGCTGCGGTTGGTGAGGGTGCGGAAGGTCAGCCAGCCGGCGCCGGGGCGGGCGATGAGGCGGTGGCCGTCCAGGACGTCCGCGAAGAGCTTCTCGAGCAGCACGAGGCCCTCCCCCTCGTCCGCCCGGTCCAGGCCGAGACCGGTGAAGGTCTCGGGGGAGCATTCGACGACACAGGTGCTCCCCTCGTCGCTGTAGCCGTAGCCGTAGGCCCAGATCCAGCCGTGCGGAGTGTCGACGAAGGCGAAGGTGAAGGCGTCGAAGACCCGGGTGGTGCCGAGCCAGGTGTAGTGGTTGCGGCCCGAGACGATCTCGGTGCCGAACGCCTCGGCGTGTCCCGTGCGCAGGGCGCTGTGCACCCCGTCGGCCGCGACGACGAGATCGGCGCCCGTGGGTGGCTCGGTCAGCTCGCTCTCGTACTCCAGCCGTACGCCGAGCGCGCGGGCCCGGTCGGCGAGCAGCTCGAGCAGCCGGTGCCGGCCGATGCCGAAGCCCTCGTCGCCGTGGTGACGTGTCGTCAGATCGCGGACGTGGGCGACACCGTCGTTCCAGCGGACGGACGCGCCCTCGACCGCCCTCGCCGAGTCGAGGTCGTGCTCCTGGAGCCGGTCGAGCAGCGCCCGCCAGTACGTCACGCCCCAGCCGTAGGTCGACCCCTCGGGGTTGCGCTCATGGACAGTGATGTCGTGGGACGGGTCCTGCCGCTTGAGCAGGATGGCGAGATACAGGCCCGCGGGCCCGCCGCCGGCACAGACGACCTTCACAGGCACACCCCTGTCAGTCACTGAAAGTGGTCGAACGGGACCGCAGGGTAGCAGGGCGGCCCGGCCTCGCCATCGCGTCAGTTTGGCGTGGTGAGCAGCACCACTCGGACAGACGGAACCCGAGAAGGATCACCGAAAAGGCGGCGGCCACGGCAAGGAATTCCCGTTCCGGAGCAGACGGACCTACCGCCACAGCAAGATCAACTTTGTTCAACCCTGTACGACATGTAGCCAATTGTCCGGATCACGGCCAACCGGTTCCGGGGGATTTCTTCCCACGCCCGGGCCCTCGATAGGCATGCGTCGTCACCACAGAAGCATCCTCCGAAGGGACCCGCATGCCCGACATCAGCCGTCGCCGCGCGCTCACCGCCGTGGCCGCCCTGGCCGCGACGGCCACCGCCGCGACCGTCGTCGCACCCGCCGCCTCGGCCACCGGCCACGAGCACCCCATGCCGATGCCGCAGGCCTTCGACGAGGTCTACAAGGGGCGCCGGATACAGGGCCGTTTGATGAGCGGCGGCGGCCACCACCACGAACACGGCGGCGGATTCGAGGTGTTGGTCGACGGCGTCCAGCTGCACGTGATGCAGAACGCCGACGGCACCTGGATCAGCGTCGTCAGCCACTACGACCCGGTGGCCACCCCGCGCGCCGCGGCCCGGGCCGCGGTGGACGAGCTGCAGGGCGCCCCGCTGCTGCCCTTCCCCGCCAACTGACCGCCCCGCAAGGACTATCGGAGCATCGCGCACCATGACCGTACGCAAGAACCAGGCCACCCTGAGCCCCGACGAGAAGAAGCGGTTCGTCGGCGCCGTCCTCGAACTCAAGCGCAGCGGACGCTACGACGACTTCGTCCGCACGCACAACGAGTTCATCATGTCGGACACCGACACCGGCGAGCGGACCGGCCACCGCTCCCCGTCCTTCCTGCCCTGGCACCGCAGATTCCTGCTCGACTTCGAACAGGCGCTGCAGTCGGTGGACTCCTCGGTCGCCCTGCCGTACTGGGACTGGAGCACCGATCGCACCCTGCGCGCGTCGCTGTGGGCGCCCGACTTCCTCGGCGGCACCGGGCGCAGCTCGGACGGCCGGGTGATGGACGGCCCGTTCGCCGCGTCGGCCGGCAACTGGCCCATGAACGTGCGCGTCGACGGCCGTACGTTCCTGCGCCGTTCGCTCGGCACGGGCGTGCGCGAGCTGCCGACCCCCGCGGAGGTGGAGTCGGTGCTGTCCATATCGACCTACGACATGGCGCCGTACAACAGCGCCTCGGAGGGCTTCCGCAACAACCTGGAGGGATGGCGCGGGGTCAATCTGCACAACCGGGTCCATGTCTGGGTCGGCGGGCAGATGGCGACCGGCGTCTCCCCCAACGACCCGGTGTTCTGGCTGCACCACGCCTACGTCGACAAGCTGTGGGCGGAGTGGCAGCGCCGGCACCCGGACGCGGGCTATGTGCCGACGGGCGGCACGCCGGACGTCGTGGACCTGGACGAGACCATGAAGCCCTGGAACGACGTGCGCCCGGCGGAGCTGCTGGACCACACCAAGTTCTACACCTTCGACAGCTGACGGCGGGCGCCGCAGCCGAGGACCGCGATCAGGCCTCGGCGGTACGGCACTCCGGGTGGCCCCAGCCCTGCGCGTTCTTGGCGATCGACTCGCCGGCCGCGTAGGAGCGGCCGCACAGGCAGCGGCCGGGGAACTTGGCCTTGATGGTGCGGGAGGAGGCCCCGCCGCCGGTGCGCGAGGACGTCCCGCCGCCGGCGCGGCGGGGCGCCTTCTTGCGCGGGGCCGCCGCCTTGGGGGTGTCGGGCGAGGCCGGCGGCTCCGGGGAACCGAGCGCACTGCCGGCCTCCTCCTGCGCGGAGGCGGCCTGGCTGGCGGCGCGGTCGGCGAAGTCGTTCAGCGGGTCGCCGTCGACCTGGTGGGCCGGGACATAGCGGAACTGCACCGACCGGCCGTCGAGCAGCTCGTCGATGCGCACGACCAGGTCCTGGTTGGCGACCGGCTTGCCGGCGGAGGTCTTCCAGCCGTTGCGCTTCCAGCCGGGCAGCCAGGCGGTGACCGCCTTCATCGCGTACTGGGAGTCCATCCGGATCTCCAGCGGCACATCCGGCTCGATCGCGGTGAGCAGGCGCTCCAGGGCGGTGAGTTCGGCGACGTTGTTGGTCGCCCGGCCGAGCGGGCCCGCCTCCCAGCGGGCGGGAGTCCGCTCGTCGTCGGAGACCACCCACGCCCATCCGGCCGGTCCGGGGTTTCCCTTCGAAGCCCCGTCGCACGCGGCCACCACACGTTCACGCATGCACACGATCATGCCATGGCCGGGCTGGCGGCCGCTGCGGCACCCGTCCGGCCGCCCGTGCCACGCTCCCCCGGCCCGGCCTCACACGTCCGAGACCGACGGCATCTGCCCCTCGGTGGTCGTGATGTCGATCACCGAGAAGTTCGCGCCCTGCGGGTCACCGAGCGCCGCGAACCGGCCGAAGGGGCTGCTCAACGGCCCGAAGCGGAGGACACCGCCGAGCTTGACGGCGCGCTCGACCGCCTGGTCGCAGTCGTCGACGGTGAAGTACACGTTGATGTACGACGGCACCTCGGGCGGGAAGTCGTCGGTCATCTTCATCCGGCCGAGGACGGTGTTCTCGGCCACGTCGAAGACCCGGAAGTCCACGGCGTGGTCGTCCATCTGCTTCATCCGGTAAGGGAAAACGGCGGAGAGGAAGGTGTCGGCCTTCTCCGGTTCCCGGGTGAAGACCTCGGCCCAGCAGTAGGCGCCCGGAGTCCCGGTCGCCTCGAAGCCCTCGTGGGTGCCGGCCTGCCAGACGCCGAACACGGCGCCGCTGGGCTCGCGGGCCAGGCACATGGTGCCGAAGTCGCCGACCTTCATCGGTTCCATCAGTATCTCGCCGCCGTGGTCCCGGATCTTCTGCGCGGTGGCGGCGACGTCCGGCGAGGAGAAGTAGAGGCACCACTGCGACTGCCCCTCCTGTCCGGGCATGGGCGGGACCACGGCGGCGACCGCCTTGCCGTCCACATAGGCCTGGGTGTAGTTGCCGTACTGCGGCGACGACTCGCCGAAGGTCCAGCCGAGGACGTCACCGTAGAACCGCTTGGCTCCCTCGACGTCGCTGAACATCGCATCGGCCCAACAGGGCGTTCCCTCAGGTTGCACGGCCATACTCACGGCCCTCCTGATGTCCTCTTGTCAAAACCTGTCCCGACAGCGCACACGTGTGGCCCCGCTGCTCACGCTAGCCATCCCGCTGCCGGCACGCGCGCCGAGCGACCGGAGCCGGGGCAGGGGCCGTACCCGACTGCGGAGGGTGACGCTCCGGGTATGGCAGGTCACCGCCGGGAGTGAAGGCCGGACGGGAAACCCGGGCGCCAGGGCGAGGTGAAGCGGGTATGCAGCCGCGCGCCGCATGTTTGACACCAACGGCAGGTTTGCACAACCCACGCGCGAACCCGCCCCCTTTCACGCCTTACCCGGTGATCATCCGGCCTGTTTGGCTGGTCCGGCGCAGCACCACCTCGCACACCACCGACCGATCCCGTCACCCCCGTTCCGCTCCGCTGGAGGGAAAGTGTCCACACCGGACAGCGCCACCGGTTCCGCCGTCGAAGAGCCCGTCCCCGCGCCCGAGGCCGACAGGCCGCTCACCAGCCTCGGCACCCGGGCGGCACGCCAGCTCGCCACGACCACCAAGTCCGAACCACAGATGCAGGCGATCACCTCCAGGTGGCTGCTGAAGGCCCTGCCGTGGGTGGACGTCAAGGGCGGCACCTACCGGGTCAACCGCCGTCTGCAGCTGCGCACCGGACGCGGCCGGGTGCACTTCGAGCACAACGGCGCCGACGACATCCGGGTCGTTCCGCAGACGCTGACCGAGCTGCCGATCCTGCGCGGCTACCCCGACCTCGAAGTGCTGCGGGAGATCGCCGGCCGCTTCCAGCCCCGCGAGGTGCGCGCCGGGCAGGTGCTGTTCGAGGCCGGCCAGCCCGTGACGGAGGCGTACCTGGTCGTCCACGGCCGGTTCACCCGCTACTCCAACGGCAAGTACGGCGACGAGGAGGTCACCGGGGTCGTCACCGCGGGCGACCAGATGGGCGACGAGGCGGTCGGCCAGTCCGACCCGTTGTGGCTGTCCTCGGTGCGGGCCGACACCGCGGGCGTGGTCCTCGCACTGCCCTGGACGGTCGTCCAGGAGATCACCGAGCGGGTGCCGTCCCTCGCCGCGCACCTCCAGGCCTACGTCGAGCAGCAGCGCAAGCCCATGAACCGCAAGGGCGAGGCCGAGGTGCCGGTGCAGGCCGGCCACACCGGCGAGCCGACGCTGCAAGCCGGCTTCGTGGACTACGAACTCGACCCGCGCGAATACGAGTTGTCCCTCACCCAGACCGTGCTGCGGGTGCACTCCCGGGTCGCCGATCTCTACAACCACCCCATGGACCAGACTCAGCAGCAGCTGCGGCTGACCGTCGAGGAGATCCGCGAGCGCCAGGAGTGGGAGCTGGTCAACAACCGCGAGTTCGGGCTCCTGCACAACGTCGACTACGGCCAGCGGGTCAGCACCTTCACCGGCCCGCCGACCCCGGACGACATGGACGAGCTGCTGTCCATGCGGCGCAAGACCAAGGTGTTCCTCGCCCATCCCAAGGCCATCGCGGCGTTCTTCCGGCAGTGCAACCGGCGTGGCCTGGTGCCCGGGACCGCGAGCGTCGACGGGCACGAGGTACCGGCGTGGCGCGGAGTGCCGATCTATCCGTGCAGCAAGATCCCGATCAGCGACGACCACACCACCAGCATCCTCGCGCTGCGCACCGGCGAGGCCGACCAGGGCGTCGTCGGCCTCTACCAGACCGGCATCCCGGACGAGTTCCAACCGGGCCTGAACGTCCGCTTCATGGGCATCAACGAGCAGGCCGTCATCAACTACCTGGTCACCGCCTACTACTCGATGGCCATCCTCGTCCCGGACGCGGCGGGGATCCTGGAGAACGTCCAGCTCGGCCGGACCGCCGACTGAGGGCCTGGAGCACGCCATGAGCACACCCACGACCTCCTACGCCCTGCCCGGGCCGCCGAACCTCGCACAGAGCCTGCGCCCGGCCCGGCGCACCGGCGTGGTCCCCGGCCTGCACCACCGGCCCGCCGTGCCCGCCGACCCGGAGAAGGCCGCCGAGATCGACCGGCGCCTGGAGGCCTGGGCCCGAGAGCTGGAGCTGTTCCCCGAGGCCTGGACGGGGGACTTCTCGGACTTCCAGACCGGCCGGGCCATCGTCCTCCAGCACCCGGGCGGTCTCGACCTGGACCGGCTCACCGCCGCCGGCAAGCTGCTGCTCGCCGAGAACATCGTGGACTCCTGCTACTGCGAGGAGGACGAGGGGCGGGGCGGATCGCGGCGTGGCCTCGGCGGCCCGCTGGTCATCGCCCAGTCGGCGCTCGACCCGTACCACGGCGTCCCGGAGCTGGAGGCCGAGTGGCGCGAGGGCATCCAGGCCGACGGCCCGCTGCGCTCGTACCACTTCGCCCTCGTGGACTACGCCACCTTCGCCACCCCCAGCCAGACCAACCGGTTCGTGCACGACGTGGCTCGGCTGCACCTGGGGTACCTGGGCGAGGCCGCCTGGATGGAGACCCGCTACATGCCGCGGGTCTGGGAGTACCTGGTGATGCGGCAGTTCAACAACTTCCGCCCCTGTCTGTCGCTGGTCGACGCGGTGGACGGCTACGAACTGCCCGAGCAGGTCTACGCCCGCCCGGAGATCCAGCGGATCACCGCCCTGGCGTGCAATGCCACCACGATCGTGAACGACCTGTACTCCTTCACCAAGGAGCTGGCGAGCGACCCGGACCACCTCAATCTGCCGCAGGTGGTCGCGGCCAACGACCGGCACGGGCTGAAGGCGGCCTATCTCAAGTCCGTCGGGATCCACAACCGGATCATGGAGGCCTTCGAGGAGGAGTCGGCCGCGCTGTCCGCCACCTCACCCGTGGTCGCGCGCTACGCCGAGGGCCTGGCCGCCTGGGTCGCCGGCAACCACGAGTGGCACGCCACCAACACCAACCGCTACCACCTGCCCGACTACTGGTAGTTCCGACAGTCCAACTGAAACACCGTCAGTCACACTTCGAGGAGTCACTGTTGACCACCGCCCCTGTCGCTCGGAAGACCACCACGTCAGCCCCGGTGCCGACCCAGTCCAGGTACCAGAACCGCGTCGCGGACTACTGGAACGCCGAGGAGAACCCGGTCAACCTCGAACTCGGAAAGATCGACGACCTGTACCACCACCACTACGGGATCGGGGCGGCCGACCGGTCGGTGCTCGACGAGCCGGACCCGGAGCTGCGCAAGAAGCGGATCACCGGCGAGCTGCACCGGCTCGAGCACGCCCAGGCCGAGCTGCTGGCGAGCCACCTCGGTCCGCTCACACCCGCCGACCGGGTCTTCGACGCCGGCTGCGGCCGAGGCGGCGGCAGCATCGTGGCCAACCTGCGCCACGGCTGCCACTCCGACGGCGTCACCATCTCCGCCAAGCAGGCCGACTTCGCCAATGAGATGGCCCGCAAGCGGGGCGTCGGCGACAAGGTGCGCTACCACCACCGGAACATGCTGGACACCGGCTTCGAGTCGGGTGCCTACGCCGCCTCGTGGAACAACGAGTCCACCATGTACGTCGAGCTGCAGCTGCTGTTCGCCGAGCACGCCCGGCTGCTGCGCCGCGGCGGACGCTATGTGACGATCACCGGCTGCTACAACGACAGCTACGGCCGGGCCTCGCGCGAGGTGTCGCTGATCAACGCGCACTACATCTGCGACATCCACCCACGGTCGGAGTACTTCCGGGCGATGGCCAGGAACCGGCTGGTCCCGGTCCATGTGGAGGACCTGACCGAGGCGACGATCCCCTACTGGGAACTGCGCAAGGAAGCCGACCACTTGGTGACGGGAATCGAGGACGCGTTCCTCACCGCGTACAAGAACGGCAGCTTCCAGTACCTGCTGATCGTGGCCGACCGGGTCTGAGCCAGGTTCCGGTGAAATCCGGTCGACAGCGTGGGCGCCGAGACGCTGGGATGGCCTTCCATGAATGCCGTCACCCCACCGCCGCGTATGCACGCGGACGAGGTTCACCTCGACGCCCCGCTGGTCGGTCGGCTGATCGCCCGCCGATTTCCGCGCTGGGCCGGCCTGCCGGTACGGCGGCTCGCGTCGTCCGGCACCGAGAACGCCATGTTCCGGCTGGGCGGCGACCTGCTCGTACGGCTGCCACGGCGGCCCAACGCCGTACCGGACGTGACACACGAGCAGCGCTGGCTGCCCCGGCTCGGGCCGCTGCTGCCGGTGGCCGTGCCCGAGCCGCTCGGGATCGGCGGGCCCGACGATCTGTTCCCCTGGCCGTGGTCCGTCTACCGCTGGCTGGAGGGGACCAATCCGGCGGCAGGGGCGGTCCGTGAACCACGGCGGCTCGCCGCGGACCTCGGAGCGTTCGTCCGCGCCCTGCGCCTGATCGATCCGCAGGACGGCCCGCCCGGCTATCGGGCCGGTCCCCTCCAGGCCCGGGACGAGCCGACCCGGGCCGCCGTCGCCGAACTGGGCGGACGGATCGACACCGACGCGGTCATCGCCCACTGGGAGCGGGCCCTTGACGCCCCGGCCCACGCCGGTCCCGGCGTGTGGGCCCATGGGGACCTCTCCCCCGGCAACGTGCTGGTCGACGGCGGCCGGCTCAGCGCCGTGATCGACTTCGGCTGTGCCGGCGTCGGCGATCCGGCCGTGGACCTGATCGCCGCGTGGAATCTCCTGCCGGCCGCCGCCCGGGACACCTTCCGGGAAGCGGTCGGTGCCGACGACGCCGAGTGGGCCCGCGGACGGGGCTGGGCCCTGTCGATCTCGCTGATCCAGCTGCCGTACTACTGGGACACCAACCCGGCTCTGGTGGAGAACTCCCGGCACGTCATCGCCGAGATCCTCACCGAGACGGGGTGAAGGCACCCCGGCCCTGCGGCCGCTACTCCCCCGCGTGGGCCTTCTCCAGGGTGGCGACGTCCAGCTTGCCCATCGCCATCATCGCGGTGACGGCGCGGGACGCCTTCTGCTGGTCCGGGTCGTTGATCAGGTCGGCCAGCCGGTCGTAGACGACCTGCCAGGAGACGCCGTACCGGTCCTTCAGCCAGCCGCACGGGCCGGGCTCGCCGCCGTTCTCGGTGAGCCGGTTCCAGTAGTGGTCGATCTCCTGCTGGTCCGCGCAGAAGATCTGGAAGGAGATCGCCTCGGTGAACTTGAACTGGGGGCCGCCGTTGAGCGCGATGAACTTCTGGCCGTTGGCGGTGAACTCGACCACCAGCACCGAGCCGGCCGGGCCGGGCCCGGCCTCGGTGGTACGGGTGACCCGGCCGATGGACGAGTTCTTGAAGACCGACACATAGAAGTCGGCGGCCTCCTCGGCCTGGCCGTCGAACCAGAGACACGTGGTGAAACCGTCGGTGCTCATGGGTACCTCCTGGGCGGGGAACACGGTCATCCGTACCGACCGCTCGGCGCCGCAAAACTCATCGGCCCCACGGAGAACCGGGCGAAAATTCGGGCCGGGCGCGGGCCGTCCCCGATTAGCATCCCCACCATGACCTCCACACCCGGCGAGAGCATCGAACCCTTCCGCCTGTCGGTCCCTCAGCACGATCTCGACGACCTCCAGGACCGCCTCGACCGCACCCGTTGGCCCGCCGAGCTGCCCGGCGCGGGGTGGGAGTACGGCGTCCCGGCCGGCTATCTGCGGGAACTGGTCCAGTACTGGCGGCACACGTACGACTGGCGCGCGGCCGAGGCCGAGCTGAACCGGTGGCCGCAGTTCACCACCACGATCGACGGTGCGCACATCCACTTCGCCCACATCCGCTCGCCCGAACCGAACGCCACCCCGCTGGTGCTGACCCACGGCTGGCCGGGCTCGATCGTGGAGTTCCTGGACGTCGTCGGCCCGCTCACCGACCCGGTGGCGCACGGCGGGGACGCGGCCGACGCCTTCCACGTCGTCGTGCCGGGCATCCCCGGTTTCGGACTGTCCGGGCCGACCACGGACCGGGGCTGGGAGGCGGGCCGGGTGGCCGGCGCCTGGGTGGAGCTGATGCGGCGGCTCGGCTACGAACGGTTCGGGCTGCAGGGCGGTGACTGGGGCGCCGGGATCTCGCGCGAGCTGGGCCGCGCCCATCCGGACCGGGTGATCGGCGTCCACCTCAATCTACTGCCGGGCGCACAGGCGCTCACCGAGCCCGCCGAGGCGGAGCTGGCCGCCCTCGGCCCCGCGGAGCGGGAGCGTACGCTGCGGTCCTGGCGCCGGTGGGAGGAGTGGTTCCGCGAGGGAGCCGGGTACGCCGGTCTCCAGGCCACCCGTCCGCACACCCTCGGCTACGCCCTGACGGACTCACCCGTCGGTCAACTCGCCTGGATCGTCGAGAAGTTCAAGGAGTGGTCCGACTGCAAGGAGCTGCCGGAGGAGGCGGTGGACCGGGACCGGCTGCTGACCAACGTGATGCTGTTCTGGCTCACCGGTACGGCCGGGTCGTCGGGGCGCATCTACTACGAGCGGGCACATGCCACCGGCGACCGGATCGCCCGGCCCGCCGAGCCCTCGACCGCGCCGACCGCGCTGGCCGTGTTCCCGGCCGACCCCCAGATCCCGCTGCGGCACAAGGCGGATCGGACCGAGAACATCGTGCGCTGGACGGAGTTCGACCGGGGCGGGCACTTCGCGGCCCTGGAGCAGCCGGACCTGCTGGTCGGCGACGTCCGGGCGTTCTTCCGACAGTTGCGGGAGAAGTGACCGGGCCGACTCGTCAGGCGGCCAGGCAGAGACCGTTGTAGGGCCGGTGCGGTGCGGCGGCCGGGCGGCGGTGGCTGCTCGTGCGCCGGGTCAGCTCGCCGTGCGTCAGCGACAGCAGGTCGCCGAGGCCCAGGCCGAGGGCGTGCGCGGCGGCCGCGAGGACCTCCGAGGAGGCCTCCTTGCGGCCGCGTTCGATCTCGGAGAGGTAGGGCAGCGAGATCCGGGCCGCGTCGGCGACGTCCTTCAGCGTGCGTTCCTGCGCCCGCCGCTCGCGGCGCAGCACCTCGCCGACCAGATCGCGCCACAGGGGCTCCTTGCTCTCCCGGGGCTCGGACTCGGGCTCCCGTGGACGGGCGGGCGCCGGCCGCAGCGGGATCACTCGGGCTTCGTTGCTCACCTGGTTCGTCACCCACGTCAGCCTAGGAGGCGGGGGCCGCGGGACAAGGCCCCCGCGTTGCGCCCTGAGGGAAATCGGCTCAGCGTCCCAGGTCGAAGCGGGCGCGTATCCGCTTGCCCACGGGTACGCGCTCCGCGACGACCTCCGCGGCCAGGGCGTCCACGATCTCCAGTCCGTGTCGCCCGACGCGTGCGGGGTCCCTGGGGTAGCGGCGGGGCAGCGCGGAGCTGCTGTCGTACACGCAGACCGTGACCGCGTCGTCGGTGCCCTCCAGCTCCAGGATGTACGGGCCGTTGCTGTGCTGCTCGGCGTTGGTGACCAACTCGCTCACGAGCAGGAGCAGCTCACCCTCGGCATCGCGGTCGACGGTGGCGCACCACTCGGTGCTCAGTTGCTGGAGGAACCGGGCGGCGAAGGCCCGTGCCTCCGCGATGGAGCCGGGTTCGCCGCTGTAGTGCGCCGCACGGCGCAGCGGTTCCACGGTGACGTCGAAACCAGTCGGTATCACTGGCCCGCCCAGGTGCTCGGTCATGCTGTCTCTCTCGAATGCCGGGTCCGGCCGGTCGCCTGTTGCACCAGTCCTGATACCCCGAGGAACGCCCGGCAGTCCCCCCGGGCGTTCGCCGAGCGCGCACAGTGGCGATCGTCACCTTCCGGGCGAGTCCGGCCGGTGCGGCTCGGCGCCGCTCACCGGCGGCTCACTCGTCGTCCCGGGTGTCTCCTGCCGCGTGGTCTGCTCGGCCGTGCTCCGCCCCGCGCTCTCCCCCGACCTCGCTGTCTGCGTCACCTTCCCATTCGGCAAAGAGCCCGGGGACGGTGCCGAGGGCCCGGCGGATGAGGACGCGGCCGGGGACGACCCCGTCGAGGACGACACGGCCGACTCAGGTCCCGACGACGAGGCCGACGGCGATGAAGACGACGGCGCGGTGGACGAAGCACCGGAGGACGGGAGCGAGGAGGACGGGGACGAGGGCGTGCCCGACGAGGGCGGGGGCGAGGCCGACGAGGGAGACGGCGATGAGGACGACGGCGATGAGGACGTCGGGGACGAGGGGACGGCGCTCGACGGGGACGTGGAGGAGGGCGACGTCGACGGGCTCGGCGTGCCCGGTGCGGAAGGGCAGTGCTTCGACCCGGGCGGACACGTCGGGGACGGGGACGGGGTCCGGGGCGGGCTCCAGGGATGGGGGTGCTTGGGCGGCCCGGTGTGCTCGTCGTGCCGCCAGCCCTGGTCGCCGTGCGGGCGCTGGATCCAGTTGCCGTGGCGGGGGTCGTAGAGCACGAAGACGTTGACGACGGTCGGCGCCGGTGTCACGACGACGACGTTCGAGGGCCGGTACGCCGGCCAGCGTCGGCCCACCAGCGTGGGCGTGTGCTTCTCGGCGACCGGCGAGGTCAGTGGGTTGCCGCAGGCGCAGCGGACCCGGGGCACGCCGCGGCTGTCGACCAGGACGGCGGTGCCCGCCTGGAGTACGGACTGGTAGCTGGTCGCGGCACCGTTGCGGTAGCCGTGGTTGGTCACGCGCGTGTCGACGCGCAGCTGGACCGGGGTGAGCGAGCGCAGATAGGAGGGCACGCCGGAGGACTGGACTCCGGCCACGGAGGCGAACGCCCTGCTCTTGGCCGGGTCCGTCTGGAGGGCCTTGATCTGCTGCTCCACGTCGCAGGCCGCTACCTCCCGGGTGCCGCCGTAGAGTCCGGGCGCCCCGCCCTCCACTCCCTGCATCACGCCCGCGGGGCCGGAGGGAGCGGCGGAGGCGGACGGAGGCGGCGGAGCGGAACTCTCCTTCGCCGTCGACTCCGTGAAGGGGTCCTGGCCGGCGCCGGCGGCGGACTGCAGGAAGACCTCGCCGCCCTTGGCCGAGGAGCCGCCGCCCGAACGGGTGAAGACGACGGCGAGCACCACGGCGGCGACCACGACGGCGCTGAGGGCCGCCATGCGCGGAACGGACTTCCACCACGGCCCGTGCGGTTCCTTGGGCCCGGTGCCCCCGCTCGGTGGTCCGGCGGGCGGTCCCGAAGGCGGCTGGGAGGGGCCCGACAGGGGGCCGGAGGGCGGCCCTGTCGGGCCCCCGGAGGACGGAGGTTCGACGCTCACGAGCACTTCTTCCCGTCGCGATGCGCGGCTTTTCTCAGTACGGGCTTTCTCGGTGCGGCATGTCGCGGTCAGGTTCCCTTTGGTGCATTTGGATGCACATTGAGCCCATTGTGTGTCTCAGAGTCACCACGCTCGCAAGCCGACGGGCGGGGCGACCGGCTGCTGCTTAGCGTGGCAGCGTGAGCCCTCCGACCGTCTCCGCACGGCCAGCCGCCCGCCATGGCTGGCCCCAGGCCGTGGGCGCGGTGCTGACCGGCCTGGCCGTCATGATCGTGGTGGCCACACTGGGGCTGTGGGCCGCCGGCGCGGCACAGCTGCCGGACGGTGCGTTTCCGAGGGTGGTGGCCGCGACCCTGGCCACGGCGGTCGGCGGCAGCGTGGAACTGTCCGGCAACGCGGGGGCACTGGCGCAGAGCCGGGCGGGAGTCACGGTGATCCCGCTGTCGGTGACGCTCGCCGGCGCCCTGGTGATCGGGGCGGGCTTCCTGCGCCCACTGCGGCACCGGGCCGTGGCCTCGGCCGCGGAGCTGGGCGGCTGGGCCGCCCGGCTCGCAGTGCTGTGGCTGCTCGTGCTGGTCGGCCTGGCTCTCGGTGCCCGGCAGACCTTCGCCGTCGACGTGGGCAGCGGCACGCTCAACGATCTGGCCGGGCTGTTCAACGCCGCGCCGCGGGTCGGGTTCACCACGGACGTGCCGCTCACGGTGCTTTTCGGGCTGCTGTGGCTGGCCGGGGTGCTGCTGCTGGCGGTGCTGGTCGCGCGCGGGGCTCCGCTGCCGGGGCGGCTGCTGCGCTTCCAGGAGTCGGTGCGCCCGGCGGCGCACGCGATGGTCGTCCTGCTCCTCGCCTACGTCGTCATCGGCCTCGTCATCGCGCTGATCACGGCGGCCACCCGCGGGCACGCCCCCGCGACGTTCGCACTGATCCTGCTCGCTCTGCCCAACCTGGCCTGGCTGGCCCTCACCCTCGGTCTGGGCGCGACCTGGGACGGCCGGGTCGACGGCCCCTTCGGCCTGCCGATGCCCCATGTCCTGGACGTGCTGCTGCGTACCCGTGACGTCTCCACGCTGAATCTGCGCACGCTCACCGACTACGACGGCCGCTGGTGGTGGCTGGCGGTCGTGGACGCGATCCTGCTGCTCGCTGTGGCGTTCCGGACGGCCGTCCGCTCACCGGCCCGGATCCGGCTGTGGCAGCACGCCCTGCACCTGGGCGTCGCGCTGGCGCTGACCGTGCTGATGATCTGTCTGACGGGCCGTGTCTCGGCGCACTACGGCCTGTCCCTGCTCGGTATCGGTGACCTGGGCGGCGGGCTGTCCGGCGAGCTGTTCCTCACGCCTCGGCTCTGGCAGGCGGTGGGCCTGGGCGCGCTGTGGGGTGCGCTCGCCGGGTTGCTGGGCGGGCTGCTGGCGCTGCTGGTACGCCGCCGGGTCACTGCGCCGCAGGCGCCGTGACCCGGCTGTCCTCGTTCACCTGCGGCAACGTCGTGGCCGCTCGCGCGGCGCCCCGCGCCCCCTCGGGGCGCGGTCGTTCACTCAGTCGTGGAACACCGGCCCCGCCCAGTGCGGAGGCCGCCGGCTGTCGGTGACCGTGCGGCCCGCTGCCCGGTCGGCCTCGGGGCCGGCCGTCGGCGCCACCGCGGGCGGCGCCGTGGCGGCGCGCAGCTCGGCGACGAAGGCGAGGCAGGTGTCGTGGCGGTCGTCCGGGCTCTTGGCCAGGGCCCTGGCGAAGACGGCGTCGACGGCCGCCGGGAGTCCGGGGCGGACCGTGCTCGGCGGGGGCGGCTCGTCGTACTGGTGGGCCCACAGCAGCGCCATGTCGTCGTCGCGCTGGAAGGGCGGCCGGCCGGTGACGGTCTCGTGGACGACGCAGGCCAGCCCGTAGACGTCGCAACGGCCGTCGACCGGGCGGCCGGAGATCTGCTCGGGGGCCACGTAGTCGAGGGTGCCCACGAACTGGCCGACGCTGGTGAAGCCGGTCAGGGACAGCGACTTCTTGGTGAGCCCGAAGTCGGTGAGGTAGACGTGCTCGGGGTGGTCGCTGTCGGTGCCCTCGGCGATCAGGATGTTGCCGGGCTTGACGTCCCGGTGGACCAGGCCGTGCTCGTGGGCGGCGTCGAGGGCGGAGGCCACCTGCGCGGCGATCCGTATGGCGTCGGGCAGCGCCAGCGCTCCGCGTTCGTCGAGCAGATGGCGCAGGTCGCTGCCGGAGACGTACCGCATGGCGATGTACAGCACGCCGTCCGTCTCGCCGGCGTCGAAGACGGGCACGATGTGCGGGTGGTCGATCGCGGCGGCCACCTGGGACTCGTGGGTGAAGCGCTGCCGGAAGGTGTCGTTGCGGGCGAGTTCGGGCGCGAGCAGTTTGAGGGCGACCGTGCGGTCCAGGCGCAGATCGCGGGCGCGGAAGACGACGGCCATGCCGCCGCGCCCGACCTCGCTCTCGACGAGGTAGTTCGCCACCCTCCGGCCGATCAGTTCGGAGGGGTGGCCGGAGAACAGGCTGGTCCGGCGTGTCATCAGTGCTCACCGTCGGGCGTGACCAGCCGGGTCGGGGCGTGCCCGGCGTCGTCCGCGCCGGGGGCCTCGCGGTCGGTGGCGTAGGTGGTCAGCCGCCGCCCGTCGCCGAACAGCCAGCGGCTCTCCTCGGGGTCGTAGAGCCACATGGACTCGCCGTCGACGACGATCCCGAGTCTGAGGCCCCGGGTGTGGTCGGCGAAGTCCTCGCCGTCGAGCGTGCCGGCCGCCAGTTGCTCCACCGCGGACCGGTAGTCGGCCAGGGCCTGTGCGGCGTGGGCCAGCAGGGGCCGGGGGTCGGCGGTGCCGGCCGGGCCGTGGGCGGCGGGCGGGTCCTCGGGGACGGCGACGAGGTGGCGTCCGTCGACCCAGGCGGACCACCCGTTGGCGCACCGGATGCGCCCCCAGTCGCCGCGCCGCTCCAGGAGCTGGACCGGCAGCAGCGGGTCGAGGGGGACGGTGGGCCGGGCGGGGTCGGGGGCCTCCCAGGCAGGCATGCCGCGCGGCGGGACGACGTGCGTGGGCCGGAATCCGGGGCCGGTCGCTGTGTTCATCGGGGCGCCTGCTTCCGTGTCGCTGTCGTCGCTGTCACGGTGCCGCCTACTTCCGCATCACGGCGGGCTCCTGCCGGCGCAGCAGCCGGGCGACCGCGAGGCCGCAGAGGAGGGACAGCACCACCAGCATGCCCAGGTCGAGCAGCCAGACGCCCGTCGAGTGCCGGAAGAGGGGGTCGGCGGTCTGGTCGCCGGGCACGATCCGGGACAGCCCGACGGTGCCGGCCATCGCGCCGAACGCCCAGCGGGACGGCACGAGCCAGGACAGCTGCTCGAGACCGGGCACACCGTGCAGGGGGAGCAGGGCCCCGCAGAAGACGACCTGGACGATGGCGAGCAGCACCAGCAGGGGCATCGTCACCTCCTCCTTGCGCACCAGCGCGGAGACGAGCAGCCCGAGCATCATCGCGGTGAACGCCAGCAGGGCGACGGCCAGGGTGATCTCGACGAGCGGTGGCAGCAGGACACCCCGGCCGCCGGGGGCGTTCAGGTCGACGCCGAGCAGGGCGACCAGGGTGAGGACGACGGCCTGGACGACGGTGATGGTGCCGAGCACCACGACCTTGGACATCAGGTACGCCGATCTGGGCAGGCCGACGGCGCGCTCGCGCTGGTAGACCGCGCGTTCCTTGACGAGTTCGCGCACCGCGTTGGCGGCACCGGTGAGCACGGCGCCGACGCAGAGGATGAGCAGCGCGTTCATCGCGGTGTCCGGGGTGAGTCGGCCGCCGGCGAGGGCGCGGGCCATGGCGCCCATGACGAAGGGCAGGGCGATCATGACGAGCAGGAAGGTGCGGTCGGCGGCGAGGACGGCCGTGTAGCGGCGGACCAGGGTGCCGAGCTGGGCGGCCCGGCCGCAGGGGCGGGGCGTGGGTGTGGGGGTGACGGGGGCCGGGCCGGGGTGGCGCGGCTGGGTGGTGGCCTCGGTGACGTAGTGCCGGTGCAGCGGTGAGTCGCGGTACTCTCCGGCCCAGTCCCGGTCCGGGTCGCGGTCGAAGGCCTCGAAGGCCTCCGGCCACTGCTCGAAGCCGAAGAAGGCGAGGGCGTCGCCGGGCGGCCCGTAGTAGGCCACCTTGCCGCCGGGGGCCAGGACCAGGAGGCGGTCGCAGACGTTGAGGCTGAGCACGCTGTGGGTGACCACGATGACCGTGCGGCCGTCGTCGGCGAGGCCGCGCAGCATGGTCATCACCGATCGGTCCATGCCGGGGTCGAGCCCGGAGGTCGGCTCGTCGAGGAAGAGCAGCGACGGCTTGGTGAGCAGTTCCAGGGCCACACTGACCCGCTTGCGCTGCCCGCCGGAGAGGCTGTGCACCGGCTGGCCGGCGCGCTGTTCGAGGCCGAGTTCCCGGATCACCTCGCCCACCCGGGCCTGCCGCTCGGCCGCCGCGGTGTCCTGGGGAAAGCGCAGCGCGGCGGCGTAGGCGAGGGCGGCGCGCACGGTGAGCTGGGGGTGCAGGATGTCGTCCTGCGGGACCAGGCCGATGCGCTGGCGCAGTTCGGCGTAGTCGCGGTAGAGGTCGCGGCCGTCGTACAGGACGGTGCCGCGGTCGGCGGGCCGCTGCCCGGTCAGGGCGTTCAGCAGGGTGGACTTTCCGGCACCGCTCGGTCCGACCACCGCGAGCAGGCACTTCTGGCCCACCGGGAAGGACACGTGGTCGAGGAGGATCTTGCTGCCGCCGTCGACGGCGACGGTGAGTTCCTGGACGTCGAGGGAGACCTCGCCGGTGTCTACGTACTCCTGGAGTTCGTCGCCGACCAGGCAGAAAGCGGAGTGGCCGATACCGACGACGTCACCAGGGCCGACGGGGGCGTGGGTGACGGGGCGGCCGTTGAGGAAGGTGCCGTTGTGGCTGCCGAGGTCGTCGATCTCGTACGTGCCGTCCGTGTGGGTGCGCAGTTCGGCGTGGCGGCGCGAGACGATCAGGTCGTCCACCACGAGGTCGTTGTCGGGCGCCCGGCCGATCCTGACGGTGCGTACGGGCAGCGGGCGGACGCTGGTGGGGCTGTGGAAGGTGCCGGTCCACTCCGGCCGGGACACCGCACAGGGGCGGTCGGGGGCGGGCTCGGGGGCGCCGGCCGGGACCGCGCGGGGGCCGTCGGTGGGGTGGCCGAAGCGGATCACGCTGCCGGGGCGCACGCCCCACTCCTCGATCCTTCGGCCGTCGGCGAAGGTGCCGTTGGTGCTGTGCTGGTCCGCCAGGGTCCACTGGTCGTGGTCGCAGCGCAGCACGGCGTGGTGCCACGAGACCCGGTCATCGTCGAAGACGATGTCGCTCAACGGGTCGCGTCCGACGTGGTAGTCGCGGCCCGGGCTCATCACCGTGGAGCCCGCGTCGGTCTCCAGGACGAGTTCGGGCGCCGTCGAGGCGACCGACCGCTCCGCCATGCCTGAATTGTACCGATTGGCTCATCCGTGGGCCTGCCCTCCAGGTCACACGGACACGTGTCAGCCGACGGACACGAAGAGCGCCGGCACGGTGCGCTGCATACGGAGCGCATCGACGGACTCGGCGAGCAGCTCGTACTCGGTGGTGTCGTCGCTGGCGGCGATCCGCACCAGTCGGCCGCCCGCCAGTTCGTCGGCCACCCGCTCCTGCCGTACGTCGTCCGCACACCAGGCCCGCAGCAGGGAGGGCACGTCGGCGACCGTCCCGGCGACCGGCACCAGCGCACCGGTGGGGAAGGCGGGGTCCTGCGGACTGGGGTCGAGCCGCTCGGCGATCCAGGACGCCCGGTCCCGCAGCCACCACAGAGCCAGGGCCAGCGTCGGCGCGCGGTAGGTGCCGAGCGGTACGCCGATACGCCTGCCGTCGCACATGCCGTACGCCGTGACATGGCACAGGAATTCGTCGTGCACGTCTCACTCCCCCGTCGCCTCGCTGCTGTGCCGGCCGAAGCCCTCGCTTCCCGTGCGGCTCCTGTGCGGTGAAGTGCCCTGACGTTGAGTATCGCCCCTCCCGACACTCTGTCACCATGACTTTCCGGCCAGCCTGTTGGCATATTCGCCGCCCTTTCTGGGCCGGAATGCACCGGGGTGTGTGCGCCCCCGGCATCACCAGGGAGGCGATCGGCCCGCGCCACCGATCTCCGGCACGGTGGCCACACCGGAGCGGCAAAGCCCCCGGACCCGGCCCCGACCAGCAGGCACGCCCTGGATGGAGGCTGATTCACCAGGCCCGTGAACACCGAACGTCACGGGAGCACCGCCGCCCGTTACCTCGAGGCCTGGAACGCCACCGGGCCGGCGGCGGGTCACGGCGCGCGCGATGGCCCGGCAAGGGGATCCCGCGCCGCGGCTCAGCCCCTGACCGTCTCCCGGTAGCGGCGCGGTCCGACGCCGACGGCGCGTTTGAACGCGTTGCTGAAGGCGCTCTCGGAGCCGTACCCGACCGAGCGGGCCAGCGCCGCCACCGGGACGGAGTCCTGCCTGAGGGCACGGGCGGCCAGGCTCATGCGCCAGTTCTGCAGATAGGTCAGCGGAGGCACACCCGCGACCTCGCGGAAGCGGACGGCGAAGGTGGTCCGGGACATCGCGGCGGCCGCGGCCAGCTCCGCGAGCTGCCAGGGGTGGGCCGGGTCGGCGTGCATCAGGCGCAGGGCCGGAGCCAGCCGTTCGTCGGCGAGAGCCCGCAGCCAGCCGGGCGGCAGCCCCTCGGCGTCACTGAGACAGGACCGCAGCACGTGGAGGAACATCAGCTGGGCCAGGTGGTCCGAGGAGAAGGCGGAACCGGCCCGGCCCGCCGCCATCTCCGCCATGAGCTGCCGGGTGAGCCAGCGCAGCACCGGCGCCTCGGCCGCGGTGGCGCGCACACGGATCAGCTCGGGCAGGGCCCGGCGCAGCAGATCGCCGCCGTCCCGGCTGAGGTCGATGTGCCCGGAGACGCACACCACCTCCTCTCCGTCGCCGACCTCTCCCATGCGCGTGTGGGGATCGACGGCGACCCGCTCCGGTTCGGCCGGCTCCAGTCCGGGCTCGCTGCACAGCACGTACGACCGCCGCCCGTCGGAGACGACGACGTCGCCCTCGGACAGGGCGACGGGTTCGGCACCGTCCTCGGTGACCAGCAGACAACCGCCCCGGGCCAGCACGTTCACCTTCAGCTTGTCGTGCCCGCGCAGACGGATCGCCCAGCGCCCGCCGGCCGTGAACCCGCCCGAGAACACCCCGCGTGCGTCGGCGACGGCGAGGGCGTCGGAGAGAGGGTCGGAGGACATGGTCGAACTATCACGCAAGTAGCACGCACTTTCAAGCATTCATCGTTCGGATCTACGGATCTACGGTGGTCTCATGGCTCACAGCGAGGAGATCCCCACCATGACCACCCCCCAGCAGCCCCTGCACTCCGGCTTCGGCGCCGCGTCCACCGCTCAGGACGTCATCAAGGGCATCGACCTCACCGGCAAGGTCGCGATCGTCACCGGTGGCTACTCGGGCATCGGCCTGGAGGCGAGCCGTGTCCTGCGGGCGGCGGGCGCAGACGTCGTCGTACCGGCCCGGGATCCCGAGCGGGCTCGCGCCGCGCTCACGCAGGCGGACGGCGTCGAGATCGAGGAGATGGACCTCATCGACCCGGCATCCGTCGGCGCCTTCGCGGGGAAGTTCCTGGCCTCCGGGCGTCCGCTGGACATCCTGATCGACAGTGCCGGGATCATGGCGACCCCGCTGCGGCGGGACGCACACGGCTACGAGTCGCAGTTCGCCACGAACCACCTCGGGCACTTCCGGCTCGTGAACCGGCTGTGGCCCGCGCTGGTCGCGGCTCGCGGGGCACGGGTGATCTCGGTGTCCTCCCGAGGCATCCGCTTCTCGCCCGTCGTCTTCGAGGACCTGCACTTCGAGCGCCGCGCCTACGAACCGTTCCTCGCCTACGGCCAGTCGAAGACGGCCAACGCGCTGTTCGCCGTGGAGCTGGACCGGCGGGGCCGGGGGCAGGGTGTGCGGGCCTTCGCGGTGCACCCCGGCACGATCGTGGACACCGGTCTCGCCAAGCACATCCCCGAGGAGTCCCTGCGGGCGGCGGGCGCCCTCGACGAGGAGGGCCGCCCCGTACGCGATCCCGCCCGGCAGCACAAGACCGTCGCCCAGGGAGCGGCGACCGGCGTGTGGTGCGCCACCAGCCCGCAACTCGACGGGCTGGGCGGGGTCTACTGCGAGAACTGCGACATCAGCCCCCTGGTGACCGCCGAGGACGAGGCCGGATGGAGGGCGCACCCGGGGCTGCCGGGCGTGCTGCCGTACGCCGTCGCCCCGCAGGCGGCCGCCCGCCTCTGGGAGGTCAGCGAGCGGCTGACGGCCTGACGATCGCTCCGGCGCGCGCACGTGTCCCGGCTCGCGCTGCGGGAACTCGCACCGCGGGAAGGGGCTGGCCTCCTCCCCCGCCTCGCCCACACTGGACGCATGCACCTGCGCATCGAAGGGCACACCCTGCCGGGCCGCGACTGCGGTTCCGGGCCCGGTTTCCACGGGGTCAGCGGGATCGAGGTCGCGGTCCAGCGCAAGGACCGGCCCGCCGAACTCCTCGATCCCCGGCCCGGCGACGCCCCGACGGCGACGTGGACGCTCCCCTGCACGTTCACCCCCGACGGCGAGCTGCGCGGCCCGTACGTGCAGAACCGGCTCGGCGGGCGCTTCGTCTACCTCTCCTGGATCGGCAGGCAGCCCCAGGAGGAGGAGTCCCGGATGTTCCGGCGCGCCAAGCTGATGCTCGCCGACGTTCCGCCGCAGGTGCTCACCGAGGCGCGGCGGCACGGTGTACTGGTGGGCCGGCTCGCCCTCACCGACGCCAAGGGCCACCCGCTGTGCGGGCGGGTGGTCCCCCCGGCGATCGTCTGGAGCGCGGAGGAGCCGTCGGACGCGTGAGCCGCCGGGTGCGCCGGGCCGTCGCCGGGCTCCTGTTGCCTGCCGGCCGTCACCCGTCCGTTGCTGGGGTGTCCGAGGGATCGGCCCGGCCCGCGCCCCTGCCTCTCCTCCTTGCCCGTCGCCCGGTTACGGCCTGACGATCGCGTCGATCCGCGCCAGTTCCTCGGCGTCGAAGTCCAGGTTGCGGAGGGTGCCGACGCTGTCCTCCAGCTGTTGCGGGCTGCTCGCGCCGACCAGTGCCGAGGTGACCCGGCCGCCGCGCAGCACCCAGGCCAGGGCCAGCTGGGCCAGGGTCTGGCCACG
The DNA here is from genome assembly GCF_009796285.1 of Streptomyces broussonetiae. Lineage (NCBI taxonomy): Bacteria > Bacillati > Actinomycetota > Actinomycetes > Kitasatosporales > Streptomycetaceae > Streptomyces > Streptomyces broussonetiae. The sequence continues at coordinate 1,244,128 of NZ_CP047020.1, forward strand.
GGACCTGGCGATCTCGTCCAGGGCGCGCAGTCGGCCGACCAGGTCCTCGGTGACGGCGTCCGAGCTGAGGAAGGGGCTGTCGCTCGCGGCCCGGGAACCCTCGGGGATGCCGTCGAGATAACGGCCGGTGAGCAGGCCCTGCTCCAGCGGGGAGTAGGCGATGGAGCCGACCTGCAGCTCGTCCAGGGCGTCGAGCAGGCCCTCGTCCTCGGGGCGCCGGTCGAGCATCGAGTAGCGCGGCTGGTGGATGAGGAGCGGGGTACCGAGGCCGGCGAGGATCCGGGCGGCCTCGCGGGTCTGCTCGGCCGGGTAGTTGGAGACGCCGACGTAGAGCGCCTTGCCCTGCTGCACCGCCGAGTGCAGGGCGCCCATCGTCTCCTGCAGCGGGGTGTCCGGGTCGAAGCGGTGCGAGTAGAAGATGTCGACGTGGTCCAGGCCCATCCGCCGCAGACTCTGGTCGAGCGAGGAGAGCAGGTACTTGCGCGAGCCCCATTCGCCGTACGGGCCGGGCCACATGAGGTAGCCGGCCTTGGTGGAGATCACCAGCTCGTCGCGGTACGGCGCGAAGTCGGCCTTCAGGGCATCACCGAGCGCGGACTCGGCGGCGCCGGGCGGCGGCCCGTAGTTGTTGGCGAGGTCGAAGTGGGTGACGCCCAGGTCGAAGGCGCGGCGCAGGATGGCCCGCTGGGTCTCGGCGGGCCGGTCCGGGCCGAAGTTGTGCCACAGGCCGAGGGAGAGCGCGGGGAGCGTGAGTCCGCTGCGTCCGGTGCGCCGGTAGGGCATGCGGTCGTAGCGGTCGGGGTGTGCGGTGTACAACGCGACTCCAGAGGGGTTGGCGCACGATCTACCCGGGCCACTCTTCCCCGCGCCCCACGCAGCGGTCCAACAGGAGAATCCGATGGAATTCAGCGGCTAGGCTTCTCAATCATGGAACTGCGCCATCTCCAGCACTTCGTCGCCGTCGCCGAGGACCAGCATTTCACCCGGGCCGCCGAGCGCCTGATGGTCTCCCAGTCGGGTCTGTCGGCGTCCATCAGGGCGCTGGAGCGGGAGCTGCGGGCGCCGTTGTTCGTGCGGACCACCCGACGGGTGACGCTCACCGAGGCGGGGCGGGCCCTGCTGGTGGAGGCCGAGCGGATCCTGGCGCAGGTGCGCTCGGCGCACGAGGCGGTGGCCGCGGTGCAGGGTGTGCTGCGCGGCACGCTGGCTCTCGGCACCGAGCAGTGCATCGCCGGGGTGCACGTGGCGCGGCTGCTGGCGGGTTTCCGGGGCCGGCACCCGGACGTGGAGATCCGGCTGCGGCAGGCCGGCTCGGGCGCGCTGGCCGAGGAGGTCGCGGCCGGCCGGCTCGACCTGGCCTTCGCCTACCGCACCCGGGCGGACTCCGACCAACTGCGCTCGGTGGCACTGACCAGCGAGCCGATGACCGTGCTGTGCCATCCCGGGCACCGGCTGGCCGCGGCGGGCGCGGTGCTCACCCCGGACGACCTGACCGGGGAGGTCTTCGTCGACTTCCATCCGGACTGGGGCCCGCGGCGCACGACCGACGCCGCGTTCGCCGCGGCGGGGGTCCGGCGCACGGTCGCACTCGAGGTCAACGACGTGCACAGCCTGCTGGACCTGGTGGACGAGAACCTGGGGATCGCGGTCGTACCCCGGCACTTCCGGCACAAGCGGCCCTCACTCACGGCGCTTTCGCTCAAGGGCACGGGTGAGGCGGAGTACGAGACCTGCGCCCTGCTGCCGCCGGACCGCGCCACCAGCCCCGCCGCCCGCGCGCTCGTCACGCTCCTGGAAACAGGTGGCGCGGCAGGGGGCCTGGCACCACCCCAGGAGGGGCCCCAGGCCTCCTGATTCCGGCCGCCCGCCGCACCAGACTCGTAGCCGTCAGTCACCACGACGACGGTTCAGGGGACTTGTCATGGCGGAACACACACGGCGGACCGTGCTGCGCGGCACGGCCGGGCTCGCGGCGGCGGGCGCACTCGTCGGCACGGGAACGGGAACGGCCCGGGCGGCGACGGCTCGCACCGCATCAGAAGTGACGAGGCGTCATCATCCCTTCCTGGAAGGTGCCTTCGCGCCCGTCACGGAGGAACTGACGGCTTTCGACCTGCCGGTGACCGGACGCATCCCGCGCGAGCTGAACGGCCGCTTCCTGCGCAACGGTCCCAACCCCCTCGGTCTTGAGGACCCCCGGGTCCACCACTGGATGCTCGGCGAGGGCATGGTGCACGGGGTCCGGCTGCGCGACGGCAGGGCCGAGTGGTATCGCAACCGCTGGGTGCGCTCGGCGCAGGTCGCGAAGAAGCTCGGCGAGAGCCGTCGGGGGCCAGTGCCGCAGGAGGACTTCGCCTGCAACACGCACGTCGTCCCGTACCGGGGGCGGATCCTCGCGCTCCAGGAGGGCGGCCCGCTGCCGTACGAACTCGACGGCGAGCTGGGCACCGTGGGTGCCTACGACTTCCGGGGTACCCTGCAGGGCGCGTTCACGGCACACACCAAGTACGACGTGCACGCCGACGAACTGCACGCGATCGCCTACCACCCGGACTGGGACCACGTCCGGCACATGGTCGTGGACGCCTCGGGGCAGATCGTCCGCACGACCCGCATGCCGGTGGCCGGAGCGCCGATGATGCACGACTTCGCGCTGACCGAGCGCCATGTCGTCGTCTTCGACCTGCCGGTCACCTTCGACGCGGCTGCGGCCCGGTGCGGCGCCCCGGTGCCGTACGTCTGGAACCGGAGCCACCCCACCCGGGTCGGTGTCATGCCGCGGACCGGGGGTGCGGTGCGCTGGTTCGGCATCGATCCGGTCTTCTACTCGCACACCCTCAACGCCTATGAAGAGGGTGCGTCCGTGGTGGTGGACCTGATGGCGTGTCCGGCGCCGTTCTACGTCGCCGGGCGCGGCTCGGACGGCCCGTACGCGCCGCACACGACCCGGCTGGAACGCTGGACGGTCGACCTGCGCCACGGACGGGTACGGCAGCGGGTGCTGGACGACCGGCCACAGGAATTCCCGCGCGTGAACGAGTCGTTGGTCTCGCGCCGGCACCGCTACGGCTACACGGCGGCGGCCGCCGGGCTGACGGCCGCGTATCTGACACCGGACGGCGGCACCCCGCCCGACGACGCCTTCTCCAACGCGCTCGTCAAGCACGACCTGCTGCGCGGCAGCACCGAGGTGCACCGGCTGGCGCGGTCGGCGGCGGCCGGTGAGGCGGTGTTCGTGGCGCGCGCCCCGAAGGACCCGCGGGCCGCGGAGGACGACGGCTACGCCCTCGCCTACGTCCACAATCCGGAGCGGGGCCTGGCCGACCTGGTGGTCCTCGCCGCGCAGGACTTCAGCGGCGAGCCGGTGGCTCGGGTGCATCTGCCCGGGCGGGTGCCGCTGGGCTTCCACGGGAGCTGGATTCCGGACGCGTGAGGGCGTCGGATGCGCGATGGTGGACCTTATGCATGCCAAGGACATCCTCATCGACGGCTACGGCCGCATCCAGGAAGAAGTCCATGCCGCCCTCGACGGCCTCGGACCGGACGAGCTGAACCACCGCCCGGCGCCCGACGCGAACTCCGTCGCCTGGCTCGTCTGGCACCTCACCCGGGTCCAGGACGACCACATCGCCGATGCGTTCGGCCTCGAGCAGGTGTGGCTCGCCCAGGGCTGGGAGAAGCGTTTCGGCCTCGACCTGCCGGCCCGGGACCACGGCTACGGGCACACTCCCGCGAAGGTCGCGAAGGTCAAGGTCGACTCCGCCGACCTGCTGACCGGGTACTACGACGCCGTCCACGAGCAGACCCTCGGCGCGCTGCGCTCGCTCGCCGCCAAGGATCTGGAACGCATCGTGGACGAACGCTGGGATCCCCCCGTCACGCTCGCCGTCCGCCTGGTGAGCGTCCTGTCCGACGACCTTCAGCACGTCGGACAGGCCGCCTACCTCAAGGGGCTGGTTCAGAGCGCGGCAGCGTAACCCGGCAGGACCACGTCCTCGATGAGGGCCCTGCGCTCGTCGAACGGGATGAACGCGCTCTTGACGGCGTTCACCGTGACCGTGCGCAGGTCCTCCACCGTCCAGCCCGCCTCCTCGACCAGCAGGGACATCTCCCGCGTCATCGTCGTCCCCGACACCAGCCGGTTGTCGGTGTTGAGGGTGACCCGGAAACCGAGGTCCTTCAGGGCCGTGATCGGGTGCTCGGCGATCGAGGTGGCGCAGCCCGTCTGGAGGTTGGACGTCGGGCACATCTCCAGTGCGACCCGGCGGTCGCGCACCCAGGAGGCGAGCCGGCCGAGCTTGCCGGCCGCGAGGTCGGGGATGTCCTCGGTCAGGCGCACACCGTGGCCGATGCGCTGGGCACCGCACACCTGCAGGGCCTGGTGGATGCTGGGCAGGCCGTGGGCCTCACCGGCGTGGATCGTGAACGGCACGCTCTCGCGGCGCAGGTGCTCGAAGGCGGCCAGGTGGTCGGCGGGCGGGAAGCCGTCCTCGGCGCCGGCGATGTCGAAGCCGACGACACCGGCGTCCCGGTAGGCGACGGCCAGGTCGGCGGCCTCATGGACCCGGTCGAACATCCGCATGCCGCACAGCAGGGTGCCGACCCGCACGGGGGTACCGGCGGCGGCCGCCTTGGCCATGCCGGCGGCGAGGCCCTCCTGGACGGTCTCCACGACCTCGCTCAGCGTGAGCCCGCCCCTGGTGTTCAGCTCGGGGGCGTAGCGCACCTCGGCATAGACGACACCGTCGGCGGCCAGGTCCTGCACATACTCCTCGGCGGTGCGCAGCAGGCCGGCACGGGTCTGCATGACGGCGAGGGTGTGCTCGAAGGTGGCGATGTAGCGGACCAGGTCGCCGGAGTTGGCGGCCTCGACGTACCAGGCGGCCAGCTCGTCGGGGTCGGTGGTGGGCAGGGTGTGACCGATCTCCGCCGCGAGTTCGACGACGGTGGCGGGGCGCAGGCCGCCGTCGAGGTGGTCGTGCAGCACGGCCTTGGGGAGCCGGCGGATGGTCTCGGTGTCGATGCGGGGCTCGGTCATGGCAGGACTTTCCTCGGGTGGTGCGGTGGGATGTCAGTGGTCGGCGGGCTGGAGCAGGTCCCAGCGGTTGCCGTAGAGGTCCTGGAAGACGGCGACGGTGCCGTACGGCTCGTGCCGCGGCTGCTCCAGGAAGGTCACGCCGGCCGCGGTCATGCGGGCGTGGTCGCGGGCGAAGTCGTCGGTGTGCAGGAAGAACCCGACGCGGCCGCCGGTCTGGTCGCCGACGCGGGCCCGCTGGTCCTCGCCCTTGGCACGGGCGAGCAGCAGCCCGGTACCGGCTCCGTCACCGCCGGGCTCCACGACGACCCAGCGGGAGCCGTCGGGGCGCGGGGCGTCCTCGGCCAGGCGGAAACCGAGGGCCTCGGTGTAGAAGCGGATGGCCTCGTCGTAGTCGTCGACGACGAGGGTGACCAGGGCGACGCGTCGCATCGGGACCTTCCGGTGGAGGTGATTAGCCGGTGAGGTTATACGTAAAACTAGACGGACGCCAGTCCTGTTCTACGCGCGTTGCTCCAGGGGTGCCACAGGCTTGCCACAGGTGTCGCCCGGCGGCAAGTGTCAGGTGTTTTCCTCGCCCTGGGCGATCTCCACACGGTGGTGGAAATCGGCCATCCCGGCGGCCGCGGCCACACAGGAGACGGCGGTGCAGGCGAGGAGGACGGCGGCGATCGCGCGACCGGCCCGCGGCCTGTGCGGGGCCGCGGCCAGCAGGGCCTGGACGCGCTGCGGGACCGGACCGGTGGTCGCGGCGGCCACGAAGTCGGGACGCTCGGTGTGCGCGGCCTGTCCGGCGAGGGCCGCGCGGGCGATGGCCCGGGCGGTCAGCCGCCGGTCGCCGACCCGGGCCGCGGCGGCCTCGTCGGCAGCGCGCTCGGCGGCGAGGCGGATGGTCTCGCGCACCGGGCGCAGGGCGGGGTGGCAGTGGGCGACGAGTTCGGCGGCGGCGAGGAAGTAGTGGTGACCGCCGTCGTTGTGCGCCCGCTCGTGCGCGAACAGCACCTCGCGTTCACGGCCGTCCAGGCTGCGCAGCATCGCGGTGGTGACGACGATCCGGTGCGGGCGGCCCGGCAGGGCGTAGGCGTCCGGGCGGGGCGAGTCCACCACGCACAGGTCGCCGACGGCGGGGCGGTGCCCGGCCTGGGTGCGGGCGGCACCGAAGGCGCGGGCCTGGTGCAGCACCGAGCGGGCGAGGGTCCAGACGCAGACGGCGAGCACGCCCACGGAGGTCGCGGCGGCCGGCAGGACGACCAGGTCCGAGGCGGTGTGCAGCGGGCGGACCAGCTCGCCGAACGCGGCGAACAGCGGGAGCTTGAGCAGCCCGATCAGGACGAACCCGCCGAGCGCGGCCAGCGAGCAGCCTGCGAGCGCGACCGCACAGAGAGTGACGGCCCACAGCGCGGCCACCGGGGCCAGCCGGTCCAGGGCCCGGCGGGCCAGGGCCGGCAGGGCGAACGGCAGCAGCAGGGGCAGCAGAAGCAGAGCAGTCATCGTTCATCGGGTTCGAGCAGGTCCCGCAGGATGCGTTCGTCGTCGGGGCCGAGCTGGGCGACGAAGCGGGCCAGCACGGTCTCGCGGTCGCTGTCCCGGTCCAGCTCGCTGTGCATCCGGCGCGCGGTCAGCCCCTGGGCGTCCTGGACCTCACGCACCGGGAAATAGGCGTACCCGCGACCCTGACGGTGCCGCTCGACCACTCCCTTGTCGTACAGCCGCGTCAGGATCGTCGTCACCGTCGTACGGGCCAGGTCCGCGCCGAGGCTCGACTGGACCTGGCCCGGGGTGCGGGGCGTGCCCGCGGCCCAGAGTGCGGCCATGACGCTCGCCTCCAGCTCACCGGCAGGCCGGCGCTCGTCCTTCACCTCGGTCATGGAACGTTCCTCACCCCGTCCTCGTCTGCGACCCGGGAGTCCGTCTACACGATGGTAGTCAACCGGACCGTCGTACGAGCGCACACCCGTCTGCCCATTATGCGAGGACCGGGGGTGCGCGAGGCAGGCGGCGTCCGGTCGGCGGACGTACGGGCCCCGGCCCGGCACGCGAGAGCCGACCGCTCACAGGCCGCACGCCCCGGCACGCCACCGGACGGGCCGCCTCGGGGCACGGGAACCGGCCTGCCGGCCCCACGGTCGCTTCAGCGTGTCCCGGTGTGCAGGGCGTCCAGCCGTGCCAGCTCGTCCGCCGTCAGGCGCAACGCCCCCGCCGCCACGTTCTCCGCGAGGTGGTCGGGGTCGCCGGTGCCGGGGATGGCGAGGACGTGGGGACCCTGGTGCAGGGTCCAGGCGATGCGGATCTGCGCGGGGCTCACACCGTGGGCGCGGGCGAGGGCAAGCACCTCGTCGTCGTGGCGCTCTGCCGCCGCCCGGGGGCCGGACTCGCCGGCGACGGCGTAGAACGGGACGAACGCGATGCCGTGCTCGGCGCACAGGCGCAGCACCTCGTCGTCGACGGGGTCGGCACGGTCCAGCGCGTAGCGGTTCTGGACGCACACCACCGGGGCGATCTCCAGGGCCTCGGCGAGATGGCGGGGCTGGACGCCGGAGACACCGAGGTGCCGGATCAGGCCGGCCTCGCGCAACTCCGCGAGCGCACCGAAGTGCTCGGCGATCGAATCCTGTTGCTGGCGGCGGAAGTTGACGACGTCGAGGTGGTCACGGCCGAGCTGGCGCAGGTTCTCCTCGACGTGCCCGCGCAGTTGGTCGGGCCGGGCCGCGGTGCCCCACTCGCCGTAGTAGTCGCGGAAGGGGCCGACCTTGGTGGTGATGACGAGGTCGTCGGTGTACGGGGCGAGGGCGGTGTTGATCAGTTCGTTGGCGGAGCGCGTGGCGGAGAAGTAGAACGCCGCGGTGTCGATGTGGTTCACGCCCAGCTCGACGGCGCGCCGCAGCACGGCGATCGAGCGTTCCCGGTCGCTCGGGGTGCCGAGATGGAACGCGGCGCTGCCCGTCAGCCGCATGGCTCCCAAGCCGATGCGGTGGACGGGCAGGTCGCCGAGCTTGAAGGTGCCGGAAGCATCCGCGGTGATCGTTTCAGCGGTCATCCGGCGGATCTTCGCACATCCTTCCCGCCGCGCAAACGAGTTCAGCCGAGCGGCTTGTCCAGTACCGCCTTGCGGTGGCTGAAGGTCTCGACGGAGTAGCGGCCGTGGTAGCTGCCCATGCCGCTCTCCCCCACACCGCCGAACGGCAGGTCGGAGACGGTGAGGTGGGCGAGCGGCAGGCCGTAGCCGAGGCCGCCGGAGGAGGTCTCGGCGGCGAGGCGCCCGCGCGTGCGCTTGGACTCGCTGAAGACGTACAGCGCGAGCGGCTTGTCACGGTCGTTGATGAAGGCGATCGCCTCGTCCAGGCCCGGCACGGCGACGATCGGCAGGATCGGGCCGAAGATCTCCTCCTGCATGACGGGCGAGGACGGGTCGACGTCCGCGAGGACGGTCGGGGCGATGTACTTCGTCGCACGGTCGCTCGCGCCGCCTGCCGCCACCCGGCCCGAGCCGAGCAGGGCAAGGAGACGGTCGAAGTGGCGCTCGTTGATGATCCGGCCGTACTCCGGCGAGGCCGCCGGGTCGGTGCCGAACAGCGCCTCGACCGCGCGCACCAGCGCGGGCTCCAGGGCGGCGGCCGTCGACGGGTCGGTCAGGACGTAGTCGGGGGCGACACAGGTCTGCCCGGCGTTGAGGAACTTGCCGCGCACGAGCCGGTCCGCGACCACCTCGAGGTCGGCGCCCTGGTCCACGAACACCGGGGACTTGCCGCCGAGTTCGAGGGTGACCGGGGTGAGGTGCTCGGCGGCGGCGCGCATCACGATACGGCCGACGGTGCCGTTGCCGGTGTAGAAGATGTGGTCGAAGCGCTCGGCCAGCAGGGCCGTCGTCTCCGGGATGCCGCCCTCGACGACGGCGACCGCGTCGGTGTCGAGGAAGGCCGGGATCAGCTCGGCCAGCACCGCCGAGGTGGCCGGGGCCAGCTCGCTCGGCTTGACGACCACCGCGTTGCCGGAGGCCAGCGCGCCGACCATCGGGGCGAGCAGCAGCTGCGCCGGGTAGTTCCAGGGCGCGATGACGAGGACGACACCGAGCGGATCGTACTGCGTCCAGGCCGTGGCGTCGGCACCGAGGTGCGCCGGGACCGGCGCGGGCTCCGGGCGGAGCCACTGCTCGAGGTGGTCGAGCGTGTGGTCGATCTCCCGGATCGTGAAGTCGATCTCGGTGCGGTAGGCCTCGGTGCGGCTCTTGCCCAGGTCGGCGTGGAGGGCGGCGGCGAGGTCGGCGCCGCGGTCCGTGAGCATCGCGCGCAGGCGGCGCAGCTGGCCGGTACGCCACTCGACGGGCTTGGTGCGGCCGGCGGCGAAGGTGGCGCGCAGCCGGGCCACGATGTCGGCGGGCTGCTCGATGGCGGGGTGGTTCACGGGTGCCTCGCTGGGGGTGCACGGGCGGGTTCGGCCCGAGCCTAGGTCTCGGTGGATGTACTTGCCAACCTTTCACGTCCTCAAGTTCATTCCGGCGGCTCAAGGTGACGGCGCTCACAGCCCGGGGTCGCCCGTGCGTCTCCGGCCAGGCCCGCTCGGTCCCGCCTCTCCGGGCAGGCCCGCTCGGTCCCGCTTTCGGCCGGACCGGCCTCACTCCCGGCGGGCCCGGCGGCCGGGCCGTACGCGGCCGGCGCCCCGGCGGTGCGGTGCGGGCGGCGAGGGCGCCCGACACGGGCGACGTGCGGCACATGTTGGCAGGCGAGGTCCGGGGTGTCGAAGAATCATGGATATGACACCCACCTGCGCGCACCCACTCCTCGACCGCGCCCGTCGCCTCGCCGCGGACCTGCTGGTTCCCGAGGCCGAGCGGGTCGACCAGGAAGGCGTACCGGCGAGCCACATCGAGGCGGTGAAGAGGTCGGGGCTGCTCGGGGCGGGCGCTCCGGTCGCCTACGGAGGCTCGGGGGCACCGCCGGGCGTGGTCCGCCGGATCGCGGAGATCCTGGCCGGCGCGTGCTGTTCGACGTGGTTCGTGCAGACCCAGCACCACACTCCGGTGCAGATCCTCGCACGGAGCGAACTCCCCGTCAGGGAGCGGCTGTTGGGCCCCTTGTCGCGAGGTGAGCTGTTGTCCGGGGTGGCGTACGCGCATCTGCGCTCGTATCCGCGCATCCCGGTGCGCGTGCGCCGGGAGGGTCGGGGTTGGCGGTTCGAGGGGAGTGTGCCCTGGTACACCGGGTGGGGCCTGAACGACGTGATGCTGCTCGCCGGGGTGAGCGATGACGACGAGGTGCTCTTCGCCTTCACCGAGGCACGCGGCCGGCCCGGGCTGCGCGCGTCTGAGCCGATGCGCCTCGCGGCGCTGACCGCCACGCGCACGGTGTCACTGGAGCTGACCGGACTGTGGCTGCCCGAGGAGGCGGTGGCCCTGCGGACCCGGTACGAGCGGTGGGCACCCGCGGACCGGGCCAGGACGCTGAACGCCGGCCCGGCGGTCTTCGGCGTCGCGGAGGCCGCCCTGTCACTGCTGGACCCCAAGACGGCCGCCCCGTTCACGGCCCGGCTCGCCGACGTCCGCCGTCGCGCCTACGCCCTGGCCGACCATCCGGCACCGCTGGAGCGGGTCGTGGAACGGCTGGCGGTGCGCGCGGAGGCGTACGAGGTGCTGCGGACGGCCACCACGGCGGCGGTGGTGGCCGGGGGCGGGCGGTCGATGGCCCTGACGAGCCGCGCCCAACGCCTCGCCCGGGAGGCGCTGTTCCTGCTGGTGCAGGGGCAGACGGCCGAGTCGAGGGCCGCGCATCTGCGGGCGCTGGCGGGCGCCTGAGCGGTCGTCGCCGTCACGCCCTCTCGCCCCCCGGGCGGGCTAGGTGTCGTACGGAGCGCACGCCACAAGCAGGTCCCCCAGGCGCCCACCGCTCCGGCGCCGGTCGGTTCTCGCGTCATGAACCGACCTTCGGGCGGGGCGGGTTGGTCAGCCCGCGAACGGCACCTGGGCCTCGGCAGCGGGCGTCCCGGCGTGGGGATGCGTCCACAGTCCCTGCGCGGCGAGCCGGGGCAGCACGCCCTCGCCGAACCAGTACGTCTCCTCCAGGTGCGGATAGCCGGAGAGGACGAACTCGTCGATGCCGAGGGCGTGGTACTCCTCGATCCGCTCGACGACCTCGTCGTGGCTGCCGACCAGGGCCGTGCCCGCGCCACCGCGCACCAGGCCGATGCCGGCCCACAGGTTGGGGTGGATCTCCAGGCCGTCCCGACTGCCGCCGTGCAGGGCGAGCATGCGCTGCTGACCCTCGGACTCGCTGCGCGCGAGACCCTCCTGTACGGCCCTGACCGTCTCCGGGTCGAAGCCGTCGAGCAGCCGGTCCGCCTCCGCCCAGGCCTCGGCCGGGCGGCCGGGTGCCGGTCGGCGCGGGCCGACCGAGGTACCGGCTCTTCCGGGGTACCGGGTCGTGCGGGGCGTGGGGCTGTGCGCCTCGCCAAGGGCGGTGCGGGGTGCGGGAGCCGGGGGCCGCGCGGGGACGGTGGGCAGGGTCGTGGCGGGCGGTCCGGAGCGGGACGCCCGGCTCGGCTCGACTCGAGGAGGCCGCCGTTCGGCGTCGTCGGCGATGACGGGTGCGGTCGTGGTGGGCCGCTCAACCCGCCGCCGCCAGGACCGGAGTCCGGCCGAGGGCGACCGAGAACTGGTCCACCACCTGACCGAGGGCCTCGGCGGTGGCGGGGGCGAGGGTCAGTGAGCCGTCCTCGCCCACGGTGATGTCCTTGTCGAGGGTGAACCAGCCTTGGACTATGTGTGCGGCCCCCATGGAGTTCAGCACCGGGCGCAGCGCGTAGTCGATGGCGAGGACATGGGCGGTGGAGCCGCCGGTGGCGAGCGGCAGCACGGTCTTGCCGGTCAGCGCGTACTGCGGGAGCAGGTCGAGCAGCGCCTTGAGCACGCCGGAGTACGAGGCCTTGTAGATCGGTGTGCCGATCAGGACGCCGTCGGCACGGGCGAACAGTTCGGCGGCCCGGGCGATGGCCGGGTGCCGTACGTCGGGGCCGAGCAGGGCCTCGGCCGGCAGGGCACGGACGTCGAGCGGGATCACCACGTGCCCCTGGGCGGTCAGCCGCTGGTCGAGGTGGCGCAGCAGGCGACCGGTGCGCGAGGTGGCGGAGGGGCTGCCGGAGACGGACAGGACGGTGGCCATGGGTGCCTCGTTTCTGAGGGTGCGCAGTGGTGCCGACAGTCGCACTCGGGCCACGAGGGACTCGAACTCACTTTCTCGTGGGGGAGTTGGGTGACCCAGTAGGTGAACTCCACGGTTGCTGCGGGTATGCGGAACTCCTGGCGCGGAATGTTTTCCAGAACGCCGAATTCAAGGGGCGTGCGGGCGCGGCGAATTCAGGCGGGAAAGCAGGAAAAAGGAGGGAGCGCGGCGGATCGCCCCGGCGAGGGCCGTCAAGAAGAACCCGACCGGTCTCGTATCGCGGACCTTGAATTTCACCAGGGTGTGACGGGAAATCCGTTGAGCGAGACCGCACACAGTCCGGAGCGGGAACTCCCCATACCGGCGGCCGTTGATATGTCAACACGCCCGGGCACCCCGCTCGCCTCGCTGCCGACGCGCGGTGGCGGTGGCGCAGGCGCAGGCTCTCCACGCGGCCCTCGGCCGACGCGCCCGGGAGCCGATGACGGCCCGAGGACGTCGCGCATCGGCTCCCTCTCGGCGCCCTCCCTCTCGGCGCTCTCCCCCTCGGCGCTCCCTCTCTCGACACTCTCCTCCTCGATGTTCTCCGGCGCGGCGCCCCCCTCCGCCCGCCCGCGCGGGCCACGATCCTCATGGGGCCTCGCGCAGGGCCGGCGGAGCCTCACGCGTCCGCCTCGCCGCCCTCGACCTCGCCCCCCCCGGAGCCGCGTCATGACCGCCTCGGTCGTCCTGTTCACGTCCGATCTGCGTCTGCACGACCACCCGCCGCTGCGCGCCGCGTCGGCCGGGGGCCGCCAGGTGGTCCCGCTGTTCGTGCGGGACCGGGGCGTGACGGACGCCGGTTTCGCGGTGCCCAACCGGCTGGCGTTCCTCTCCGACTGCCTGCGGGACCTCGATGCCGGGCTGCGCGAGCGCGGCGGGCGGCTCGTGGTGCGCTGCGGTGACGTCGTCGAGGAGGTGTGCGCGGTGGCCGCGGCAGCGGGCGCGGGTGAGGTGCACATGGCTGCCGACGTGAGCGGGTACGCCCAGCTCCGGGAGCGGCGGCTGCGGCGCGCCCTGGAGGCGGACGGGCGGCGGCTGCACGTGCACGACACGGTGACCACGGTGCTGGCGCCCGGTGCGCTGACGCCGGCCGCCTCGGACCACTTCGCGGTCTTCACTCCGTACTTCCGCCACTGGTCGGTGCAGCGGGTGCGCGACCCGCTGGGCGCGCCGCGCGTGGTCCAGGTCCCGGACGGCATCGCGTCCGAGGGCTTGCCGTTCCGTGCCGCGCTGTCCGGTGTGTCCCCGGAAACGGCGGCCGGCGGCGAGACGGCGGGCAGGAAACGGCTGACCGCGTGGCTCCGTTCGGGCCTCGCCGGGTACGCGGACCGGCACGACGACCTGGCCGGTGACGCCACCTCGCGACTGTCCCCGCACCTGCACTTCGGCACACTGTCCCCCGTCGAACTCGTCCACCGCGCGCGGAAGGCGGGCGGCCCGGGCGCGGAGGCGTTCGTCCGGCAGCTCGCCTGGCGCGACTTCCACCGTCAGGTACTGGCGGCGCGGCCCGCCGCGGCCGTCACCGACTACCGCACGCGGCGCGACCGGTGGCGGTCCGAGCGCACGGCCCGCGCCGACATCGAGGCCTGGCGGGAGGGCCGTACCGGCTTTCCGGTGATCGATGCCGCGATGCGCCAGCTGCGCCACGAGGGCTGGATGCACAACCGCGGGCGCCTGCTGACGGCGAGCTTTCTGACCAAGACGCTGTACGTCGACTGGCGTGTGGGGGCCCGGCACTTCCTGGAACTGCTGGTCGACGGCGACCTGGCGAACAACCAGCTGAACTGGCAGTGGGTGGCGGGCACCGGCACGGACACCCGCCCCAACCGGGTCCTCAACCCCGTCGCCCAGGGCAGGCGGCACGATCCCGACGGGGCGTACGTGCGGCGCTGGGTGCCCGAGCTGGCCGGTGTCGCGGGGGCGGCGGTGCACGAGCCGTGGAAGCTGCGGGACCGGGCGGGCATCAGCGGCTACCCGGACCGGGTCGTCGACCTCGCCGACGGTCTGGCCCGCTTCCGGCAGGCCCGGTCCCTGGAGTGAGCCAGGCCACACAACGAGAGCTACACATAAAGAAGAAATAAGAGCAAACTAGGACAAAGCGGTGTATATGTCACACCGCACCCAGACGCGGTCTGGCCTGCAAAGTCAAAGGAGACGAGTCATGGCCAACGTCTCGCACAGGGGTGATATATCGACCCACCCCGATGTCTCCGAAATGCGGGATCGCTACGCCCGCATGCTCGGCGGTCGTGATGTGGCGCTCGTGGACGGGCCGGTCTTCCTGCTCGGCCTGTACTGCGCGGCATCTCCGTGGATCGTGCACTACACGACGAGCCAGCCCTCCCTCATGACCCACAACCTGATCATGGGGATAGCGATAGGCCTGCTGGCACTCGGCTTCACCAGGGCCCCCGAGCGGATGTACGGCCTCAGCTGGGCCATGTGCGCCTTGGGCGTCTGGATGATCATCGCTCCCTGGATCGTGGGCAGGGGCCCCGACAAGGGCGTGATCATCAACAACGTCGTCATCGGCGCACTGGCGCTCGTACTCGGACTGGTCTGCGCCGGAACGGCGTCGAAGAGCGCGCCCAGGCCGTAGCGGGAGATGCGAGAAAGGGGGAAGCAAGGGGAAGAACAGGAGGGCGGCCGAGGCCGGTCCGCGCGTGCGGACCGGCCTTTCCCGCGCCCGCTTCAGGGACTCGGCACCAGCCAGGGCTCCTGCGGCAGGGTCCGGCCGGTCTCCAGCAGCGACTTGAGGTTGGACAGCACGGCCGGCCAGCCGGCGCCGACCTGTGAGCGCTCGCCCTCGTCATTGAGGTCCTCGTGGACGACGGTCAGCCGGACGATGTCCTCGTAGGGCTGGATCTCGAAGGTGACCCGGGAGTGCCGGTCCTCCCGATCCTCCTCGGCGGGCGCGGCCCAGGTGGCGACGAGGCGGGTCGGCGGCTTGCTCTCGACGACCCGGCCGACGACGTCCTCGACGCCGGAGCCGTCGGTGCGCACATGCGCCCAGCGCGAGCCGGGCCGCCAGTCGGATTCGTTGCGATGACCCCAGTAGGCGGCCGTCAGGTCGGCGTCGGTGAGCGCCTCCCAGACCTTCTCGGGCGTGCTCGCGATGTAGGTGACGTACACAAAGCTGGGCTTGTCGGTCACGGCTTCCTCGGCTCGTCGCTTCAGGGCACCGAGCGCACTCAGGCGCGGGCGCTCGAACTTGTCGATGCTTGCATGTCAAGAGGGGCCCTTGGATACCGAGGCGAGACCAATGGATTTCCTGCGATTACACCGGTTGAATCGCGGATTATGTTCCGATTTGAGCCGAACGCTACGAACAGCTGTTACATGACGCATGGGCGCCCTTGATGGACGGTCCGTAGCGTCGAAGACACACCGACGAACGCAACCGATCGAAGGACAGTTCACCCATGCGCGCTCTTCACACCCTGCGCACCCACCGTCGTCGCCGCCGGTGCCGGCGCCGTCCTCGCCGCCACGGCCTCCGGCGCGCCGGCCGCCACCGCCCCCGAGTCGGCTCCCGTCGCCCACGCGTCGGCCCACTGCAAGGACAAGCGGGGTCTCGTCAAGACGGTGTGGCTCGCGGTCGCCGACGACACCTCGACCGCAAAGGTCTACAAGATCGGCCCCACCCACTACGAAGCCGACATCTACGCCCACGGCCACAAACTCGACACCCTGACCGCCAAGGGCCACACCGCCCACGGCGAGAACAACGGCCTGCATGTCACGCTGCATGTGACCTCCTGTGTCGAGGACGCCCCGCAGCCGCAGCCCGGCACGGGTGACGCCAAGCCCACCCCGCTGCCGGGCGGCGACCACGGCAAGAACGGCACGGCGCAGGCCGCGCAGGCCGAGTAACCGACTCCGCTCAGCCGGTCACGGCGAACGAGATCCACACGTCCGGGGGCAGCTCCGGCCGGTCCGGTACCGGCCGCAGCTCGCGCGTCCAGGCGTCCTGGGCCAGGTCACGGGCGATGTGCGGCCAGAACCGCACGGCCGCCGGATTGTCGCCCTGGTAGGCGATCTCCCAGTTCCCGGGGTGCCGGCGCAGCACGTCCCGTACGGCCCGCGTCCCGATGCCGAGGCGGCGCGCCCCGCGCACCACGAAGAAGCTGTTCAGCACGCGCACCGGTGCGTCCAGCGCGCGCACGAACGCGAAGCCGGCCGGCCGCTCGTCACGCACGAACAGGTACGGCGCCCAGTCCGGCCGGGTGAAGGCGTACTCGACCCGCTCGTTGCGGAAGGTGCCGTCCGGGCCGGGCAGGGCGCCGCGGAACTCGGACAGGTCATGGTGGAACATCAGCCACAGCCGCTCGACGGTGGGCCGGTCGTCACTGGTCGCGGGGCGGACGGTCAGGTCCCGGTCCGCCGGGAATATGTCGGTCATAAAAAGCAGCCTCCCCGGCGGACTTGAGGTCCGGTCCGGGGAGGCTCGCGAAGACTGCCGTAACTCTAGCTCACCTCAAGGACCTTGGGCTCCTCGGCGATCTCCTTCGCGCCGAACGGCCACACCCTCTCCAGTCGGGCCCAGACCAGGAAGGCCACACAGCCGAGGGCCAGCCAGGCCAGGGACCACTCGATGGGGTGGCGTCCCGGGGAGTTCTTGTCGGCGTATCCGTAGATCACGCACCAGCCGACGAACGCGACGATGCTCGGCAGCGGATACAGCCACATCCGGTACGGCCGGAGCAGGTCCGGCCGGCGTCTGCGCACCACGGTCAGTGCCACGATCTGGGCGAGCGCCTGGACGATCACCATGACCGTGGTGAGCAACTGGATCAGAGTCGCAAGGTCGGTGTGCCGGCCGATCAGGAAGCCGGCCGCGGTGATCACGCCCATCGTGGCAAGGCCCAGCATCGGGAAGCGGTGCTTGGGGTGCAGCTTCTCGTAGGGGCGGAAGAAGACACGGTCGCGGGCGGCGTCGTAGGGGACGCGGGAGCCGCCGAGCAGGCCCGTGAAGACGGAGGCGAACGCCGTGACGAGGATCAGCACGGTCACCACGTCGGCGGCGCCCTTGCCCCAGGTCTCCTCCAGCACCGCCGAGGCCACCGAGGTGGAGGCGATGTCGTGCGGGTCGGTCATCCGCTTCCAGTCGATCACTCCGAGGGTGCCGATCTGGAGCAGCAGGTAGATCACCATGATGCCGAGGATGGAGTAGAGGATCGAGCGCGGGAGGTTCCGGCCGGGGTCCTTGATCTCGGCCCCCATGTAGGCCGTGGTGTTGTAGCCGAGGTAGTCGTAGATGCCGATGGTCAGGCCCGCGGCGAAGCCGAGCCAGAAGTGGTTGCTCGTCAGGTCGAAGGCGCCCGACGGGTAGGTGAAGGCCCGACGGGGGCTGAAGTCGCCGGCCGAGGCGACGATCACCAGGAGCACCGAGGCGATCATCACGGTCCACATCACGGTGGTGATGCGGGCGATGTGCTCGATGCCACGCCAGAGCAGGATCACGACCAGGGCGATGATGCCGAGCCCGATCAGGTCGCCCGCCGTCTGCCCGAGACCGGGGGCGAGATAGCCCAGGTACTGCACGAAGCCGACCACACCCGTGGACATGATCAGCGGGATGAAGAGCATCGCCGTCCACACGAACAGGAACGGCATCAGGCGGCCGGTGCGGTACTGGAAGGCCTGGCGCAGATAGAGGTAACTGCCGCCGGAGCCGGGCATCGAGGCACCCAGTTCCGCCCAGACCAGTCCGTCGCACAGCGCGAGGACCGCGCCCGCGACGAAGCCGATGATCGCCTGCGGGCCGCCGAACGCGGCGACCATCAGCGGGATCGTCACGAACGGCCCGATGCCGCACATCTGACTCATGTTGATGGCCGTGGCCTGGAACAGACCGACACGGCGGACGAAGCCACCCGTGGGCGGCGGGCTACCGGACATGGGGACTCCTGACGCGACGGGCGCGCGGCCCGTCCGCCTGCGCAGCGACTCGCCCGGGCCGGGCTGACTGGGCGATAAAGTTAAGGAGCCTTACTAGCCGCGTCAAGTAGGCGTCAGGAATGCGTGAGAATGGTGCGATGGCCGCGAGCGACGTCGTAGAGCAGCAGGAACATCCCTGGAGCCGCCGGCGCCTGCGCAGTACCAACGAGCGGCTGCTGCTGGACCGGCTGCGCGCCCAGGGCGCCGCATCGCGCGCCCAACTGGCCCGCGTGACCGGACTGTCGAAGCCCACGGTCTCCAGCGCGCTGGCCTCGCTGGCGGCGGCCGGACTGGTGCACGAGGTCGGTACCCACGCCCCGGAACGCGGGCGTACTGCCGTGCTCTACGCGCCCGACCCGGCGGCCGGACACGCGCTCGGCGTGGACATCGGCCGGGGCTGGCTGCGTGTGGCGGTGGCCGACCTGGACGGCTCGGTCGTCGCCCGGGCCGACGTACGCAACCGGGCCCGCACCTCCGCCGCACTGGCCGACCTGGTCGTGGGCACCGCCCGGCAGGTGATCGCCAACTCGGGCGTGGACCCGGCCGACGTGGTGCACGGGGTGGTCGGCACGCCCGGCGTCTACGACGAGAAGCAGCGGCGGGTGCGGTACGCGATGCATCTGCCGGGCTGGGGGCGCACGGGGCTCGTCGACCGGATGCGCGAGGAGCTGGGCGTACCCCTGGAGGTCCACAACGACGCCAATCTCGCCGCACTGGGCGAGTACACGTTCGGTGTCGGCACCGGCAGCCGGCTGTTCGCGTACATCCTGATCGGCACCGGCCTCGGCATGGGCGTGGTCAGCGAGGGGCGGCTGTTCACGGGCGCGCACGGGCTGGCCGGCGAGATCGGCTTCCTGCCCTGGCCCGGGCGGCAGAAGCCGGAACGGCTGGAGGACGCGGTGTCCGGGGTGGCCGTGGTGGAGGCGGCACGGCAGTTCGGGATGAGCGGGCAGCTCACGGCGAAGGCGGTCTTCGACGCGGCCCGGCAGGGCAATCCGGCGGCCGTGCGGGCGGTGGAGCTGGAGGGCGAGCGGATCGCGCACACCGTGGCGGCGGCGGCAGCCGTGCTCGATCCCGATCTCGTGGTGCTGGGCGGCGGTGTCGGCCACAGCGTCGACCTGCTGCTGCGGCCGGTCCAGGAGCAGGTGCGCGCCCTCACCCCGCTGCGCCCGCGCATAGCCCCGAGCCGCCTCGGCGAGGACGCGGTGCTGCTGGGCGCGGTGGCGACGGCGCTGGACACCGCCCGGGATCTGGTCTTCGCGCGTCGGGCGGGCCGCGCGATGGGCAGGGCCTGATCCGCCTAAGTGCGCCCCCGGCCACGGTCATTGACATGACCGGTGGGGCGCCCTACCGTGAGCTCGATTAGTAAAGTTTCCTAACTTTACGAGGCTGGAGACCGCCGTGTTCCCTCGCTCCGCCCCCACGGCGCGCCGGTACGCCGTCACCGCCCTGGTCCTCGGTCTGCTCGGCTCCCTGGTCGGCGGCGCCTGGGCCGACCCTCCGCATCGGATGCCGTCGGCGCGGGTCACGCGCGTCCCCTCCGCCGCGGGCACCGGCACCCCGCTCACCGGATTCGCCCTCCAGTCCTCGGCGAGGGTGACCGACTCCGCCGCCGCCGTCTCCTCCCCGGGCTATCCCGCGAAGGGCTGGTACCCGGCGGGCCCCCGCTCCACGGTGCTGGCCGCGCTGCTCGCCGACGGCGTCTACGCCGACCCGTTCTTCTCGGTCAACCAGCAGAAAATCCCGGCAGCCGACTTCCAGGTCCCCTGGTGGTACCGCTCCGACTTCACCCTGCAGGACACCGCCCGGCGCACCTATCTCGATGTCGGCGGAGTCGTCTCGGCGGCCGACGTCTACGTCAACGGCCGGCAGGCGGCGACGGCCCAGGAGGTCACCGGCGCCTACACCCGCCACGAGCTGGACGTCACCTCACTGGTGAGGTCCGGCACCAACACGGTGGCCTTCCGGATCCAGCCCAACGACCCCGCCAAGGACCTGACCATGGGCTGGATCGACTGGCTCCAGCCGCCGCCCGACCGGAACATGGGGATCGTCCGTGACGTCCTGGTCCGCCGGGGCGGCCCGGTCGCCCTGCGCGACGCGCACGTGCTCACCAGCCTGGCCGTGCCGTCGCTCGCCACCGCCGACCTGACGGTGAAGGCACAGGCCCGCAACGACACCGGCGCCCCGGTCACGGCCGAGATCACCGGCACCGTCGGCACGACGGCCTTCACCCGGCAGGTCGCACTCGCCGCGCACGAGACGAGGACCGTCACCTTCTCCCCCGCCGACACCCCCGGTCTGCACCTGACCGCCCCGAAGGTGTGGTGGCCGGCCGGAATGGGCGGGCAGCCGCTGTACGACCTCGACCTGACCGCGTCCGTCGCCGGTACGACGTCGGACACCGCGCACGAGAACTTCGGCGTCCGCGACGTCCGGGCGCCGCTGAACGCCGACGGCGCCCGCCAGTACCGGATCAACGGCCGGCCACTGCTGATCAAGGGCGGCGGCTGGTCGCCCGACGAGTTCCTGCGCTGGGACAGCCGTTACGTCGAGGACCGGCTCAAGTACGCCGTCGACCTCGGCCTGAACACGATCCGCCTGGAAGGGCACCTGGAGCCGGACGAGTTCTTCGACCTGGCCGACCGCCACGGCATTCTGACCCTGCCGGGCTGGGAGTGCTGCGACAAGTGGGAGGGCAACGTCAACGGTGCCGACGAGCCCGGGGACCCGTGGAGCGACGCCGACTATCCGGTGGCGAGGGCGTCCATGGCCGCCGAGGCCGCCCGGCTGCGTGACCACCCCAGCGTGATCTCCTTCCTGATCGGCAGCGACTTCGCACCCGATGCGAAGATCGAGAAGACCTACCTGGACGCCCTGAAGGCCGCCGACTGGACGGCCCCGGTTGTCTCGGCCGCCTCGGACAACTCCTCGCCCCAGCTCGGCAGTTCGGGCATGAAGATGACCGGTCCGTACGACTGGGTGCCGCCCGCCTACTGGTACGCCAAGCGCGAGGGCGGGGCCACCGGCTTCAACTCCGAGACCAGCGCGGGCCCGAGCATCCCCACCCTCGACACCCTGCGCCGCATGCTGACCCCGGCCGAACTCGACACGCTCTGGAAGGATCCGGCCGCCAGGCAGTACCACCGTTCGCCGTCCCCCGTCTTCGGCACGCTCAAGATCTACGACGCCGCCCTCACCGGCCGCTACGGTGCCCCCACCGGCCTCGCCGACTACGTCCGCAAGGCCCAGCTGGCCCAGTACGAGAACGTCCGCGCCCAGTTCGAGGCCTACGGGCGCAACGCCACGGATGCCACGGGTCCCTCGACCGGGGTGATCCACTGGATGTTCAACAGCGGCTGGACGTCACTGCACTGGCAGCTGACGGACCGCTACCTGGACCAGGGCGGTGCCCACTTCGGCGCGAAGAAGGCGAACGAGCCGCTGCACATCCAGTACGGCTACGACGACCGCTCGGTCGCCGTCGTGAACAACCGGCACGACACGGCTTCCGGACTCACCGCACGGGCCACGCTGTTCAACTCCGACGGCACACAGAAGTACGACAGGACGGTGCGCGGGGTGTCGGTGAACGGCGACGGCGCGCACACGACGGCGCTCAGCCTGCCGGCCTCGGTGAGCGGGCTGTCCGCGACCCATCTTCTCCGCCTGGACCTGACGGACGCGGCAGGCAGGGAGGTGAGCCGGAACGTGTACTGGCTCTCCACCCGCCCCGACACCCTCGACTGGTCCGGCACCACCTGGTACTACACGCCGACGACGAGCTACGCCGATCTCACGGGCCTTTGCTCGATGGCGTCGGTGCCGGTGTCGGCGACGGCGGCCACGAAGTCGTCGCACGGCACGTCGACCACCACCGTCACCCTGCGCAGCACCGGGAGCGGGAAGACCCCGGCCCTCATGACGGACGTCCATCTCGTGGACGCGCACGGCAGGCCGGTGCTGCCGGTGCGCTGGTCGGACGGCGAGGTGAGCCTGTGGCCCGGCGAGTCGGTGACGCTGACGGCCACCTACCGGACGGCCGACCTGGGCGGTTCGACGCCGAGCGTGCGGGTCTCCGGCTGGAACAGCCCGGAGCGGACCGTTCCTGCGGCCTGACGGCGGACGTGACGGTGCGGGGGCGGGCCCGGACGGCCCGCCCCCGCACCGTCGTTCGGGTCAGGCGACGTTGAGCGCGGTGTCGTCCACGACGAACGACGTCTGGTACTTGGAGCCCTCGGTGCCGGTGAGCTTCAGGGTGACGGTCTGCCCGGCGTAGCTGCTGAGGTCGAAGCTGCGCTGGGTGTAACCGGAGGCCGCGTTGAGGTTCGAGTACGTGGCCAGGGTGCCGAGGACCGTGCCGGAGCTGTTCAGGACCTGGACCTTGAGGGTGTCGTAGGCCGTGCTGGTCGTGGTCTCGGCCGTGTCGATGTGCAGGTAGAAGCTGAGCGTGGCGGAGCAGCCGGACGGGATCGCCACCGACTGGGAGAGGGTGTCGGTCGTGGCGGTGCCGTTGCCGTCGAGCCAGGCGTAGTACGAGCCCGAGTGGGCCGGCTCGCCACCGGAGTTGGTGATGACACCGCTGGTGGCGCTCCACGTGGAGTTGCCGGACTCGAAGCCCGCGTTGCCGAGCAGCTGGGCGGCGGTGCAGGTGCCGGTGCCGCCACCGGTGCCGCCACCGGATCCGCCGCCGCTGGTGCCCGAACCGGCCAGCCAGGCGGTGGCGTTGAGCGCAAGGGCCGCGTTGGTGGCGCCGGAGTCGTTCCAGCCGTCGTACAGGGTGTTGCCGGACTGGCCGGTGCCGTCGTCGATCGGGGAGCTGTCGCCCCAGAAGGCGACCCGGCCGCTGCCGTAGGTGCTGGTGAGGAAGAAGGCCCCGGTGTTCCCGGAGTATCCGCTGCGGTAGACCAGGCCCTTGACGGAGGAGTTGTCGGAGGGCTTGAGGGTGGCGGTCGTGCCGTCTGCGATGAGGCTCTTGGTGACGGTGCCGAAGGAGCCGTTCAGCACCGGGTCGGAGCTGTCGCTGATCGCCGCCGGGTAGCCGGACTTGATGTCGAGCGAGTCGATCGAGAAGCCGAACGGGTCGCTGGAGTCGACGCTGTTGTTCGACATCAGGTCGTTGAGGATCTCGACCGCGTCGTAGCCGTCGTTGTTGCGGTCGGCTCCGGTGTGGTCGGAGATCATGAACAGGCCGCCGCCGTTCTTCACGAAGTTCATGATCGCCGTCTTTTCGGCGCTCGTGAACAGCGTGTTCGGCTCCGGCAGGACCAGCGTGTCGAAGTTCGACAGGTCCAGCGAGGACGAGCCGCCGTAGCTGAGGCTGGAGCCGGAGGGCAGCGTCTTCAGGCTGTAGTCGCCGGTCTTCTGGAGCGCCACGCCCCAGGAGGACAGGGCGCCGGTCCAGTCGGTCTCGACGGACGGGGAGGAGTCCTGGCCGAGCGGGTCGGGCTGGCTGGTGGAGATGATCCAGTCGGCGTTGCCGGCCGTCTCGGCGTGGGCGTTGTCGAACAGGACGCGGTGCGTGGTCGCCGCGTGGGCGGGGGTGCTGCCGCCGACCTGGACGGCGGCTCCGGTGAGGAGCAGCCCGAATCCGGCCAGGGCAGTGGTGAGTCTGCGGCGGGATCTCCTGGATCCAAGCATCCGGCGAACCTCCATGAGGGGTGGGGAGAGGCGGTGCGGGCGCCAATTCTGCGCGCGTAGAACCGGATTGAGGGTTCTACACGCGTCGACTGGTTGAAAGGTACATGGCATGAAGGCGTGATGAACAGACACTCCCGGCAACGAACGTGAGCGGACCGGCTCAGCCCGCAGCGGGCAGATGATAGCGGGAGACAGGGCGAAAAAGGGGTGTACATGGAGATCTCGGGCTTCATCAGCGCCATCGTCATCGGCGGCATCATCGGTGTGCTGGGCCGCCTGGTCGTCCCCGGACGCCAGCACATCGGCATTTTGTGGACCATCGTCGTCGGCATCGTGGCCGCGCTGCTGGGCTCGGCGATCGCCGCGGGGTTCGGGGCCGCCGCGGGGTTCGGGGCCGCCGACACCAAGGAGCCGGGCTGGATCGAGTGCTTCATCCAGATCGCGCTCGCCGCGGTCGGCATCACCGCCCTCGACCGGTCGCGTCGCGGGCCCGCTGCTGAGTCAGCTCCCGTACAGATACGGCGTGGTGGTGCTCAGCGCGTGGAAGCCGAGGCGCTCGAGGATCGGGCGGCTCATCGGCGAGGCGTCCACCTGGAGGTAGCGGTAGCCGTGGGCGGCGGCGACGCGGGCGCGGTGGGCGACCAGGGCGCGGTAGATGCCACGGCCGCGCCAGGCCTCCACGGTGCCGCCGCCCCACAGCCCGGCGAACGGCGTGCCGGGCACCAGTTCCATGCGGGCGGCGCTGACCGGTTCGTCCCCGGCGAGCGCGACCACGGCGACGACCGTGCCGGGGTCGGCGGCCAGCCGGGCGAGCAGCCGGTGCCGCAGCCGGGTGCCGTCGGTGCCGAAGGCCTTCTCGTGCACGTCCACGACGAGGCCGATCCCGAACTCGTCGGCGGCCTCCACGAGCCGGACGCCGGCGGGAGGTTCGGCGTCCAGGGCCAGCCGGGCGGTCTCGGCGACGAGCAGCGTCTCCTCGGGCTCGGCACGGAACCCGGCGGCGCCGAGCCGGGCACCCAGGTCCGCGGGCCGGTCGTGGCCGTACAGCTTCCACTCGAAGTCCCGGCCGAGAGAGGTGAAGTGGGCGATCTGCTCGCGGATCGCCCGGTCGGCGCCCACCGCGTCCAAGTCGCTCCAGAGCACGCCGTTCCAGCCCTGGGCGTCCGCGACCTGGCGCACGACCGGGCCGGCCCGTTCGACCAGGGCTCCGGGGCCGTCGGGCCGGGCGCGCTCGCGCATGTCCCGGTCGTACAGGGCGAGTACCGCTGTGTGATCCATGCACCCAGCTGAGCACGTCGCTCTTCGCCGGGCCAGGCAATTACCGCGCGTCTGCGTCCGGCCGTACGACGGCGAGGTAGGCACCGAGCCGGTCGCGGTTGCGAGCCAGGCAGTCGATACGTGCCTGGATCCGGTCGATGTGCCCCTGCAGCAGGGCGGCCGTCTGCGGGGTCACGCACTCGGTGGGCGGGTGCAGCTCGTTCGGCCCGGAGAGATACGGCACGATCGCACGGATCATCTCCGTGGTGAGCCCGGAGTCCAGCAGGCCGCGGATCTGCTGGACGTCGGCCACCGCGGACTCGGGATAGCTGCGGTAGCCGTTCTCGGTCCGCTCGGGGTGGAGCAGATCCTGTTCCTCGTAGTAGCGCAGCAGTCGCGTGGGGACACCCGTACGGCGCGCCAGTTCACCGATCCGCATCCGGGCCTCCCGAGCCGTGTCCGGTCCGCGTTTGACCTTCACACTGATGTGAAGCTCCGAGCATGGTCGCATGACCGTGTCCTCACCATCGTCCACGTACTCCCCGTCCAAGGGCGGCCGGTTGCCGTGGTCGGGGCTGCTCGCCCTGTCCTGTGCCGCGTTCGCCGCCGTCATGACGGAACTCCTCCCGGCCGGGCTGCTGCCCGCGATGGCGCCGCCGCTCGGGGTCGCCGAGTCCCGGATCGGTTTTCTCGTCACCGCCTACGCGGCCGCGTCGTTCCTGGCCGCGGTCCCCCTCACCGCGGCGCTGCGCGGGCTGCCGCGGCGGCCGGTGCTGTGCGCGGCCCTGCTCGGGTTCGCGCTCAGCAACGCACTGGTCGCGCTGTCCTCGTCGTATCCGCTCACCTTCGCCGCCCGGCTGCTGGCCGGTGCGATGGGCGGCACGCTGTGGGCGATGCTGGCCGGGTACGCGGCCCGGATGGTGCCGGCCGCGCGGCGCGGCCGGGCCATCGCCGTCGTGCTCGCCGGGATCACCCTGGCCCTGTCGCTCGGGGTGCCCGCCGGTTCCGCGCTGGCCGGTGCGGTGGGCTGGCGGCCGGCCTTCGGGACGCTGGCCGTGCTCGCCGTGCTGCTCGTGGCGTGGATACGGCTTCGCGTGCCCGGTTTCCCGGGCGAACCGCCGCACGCGCGCGTGCCGCTCACCCGGGTGGCGCGGCGCCCCGGGATCCGCCCGGTGCTGTCCGTGACCCTGTTCCTGCTGCTGGGCCACCAGGTGATGTACACGTACGTCGCCCCGTTCGCCGCGCATGCGGGGTACGGCCGTACGGGCCTGTTGCTCGCGGTGTTCGGGACGGCCACGGTGGCCGGGATCTGGCTCACCGGTGCGCTGATCGACCGGTGGCCGCGCCGCACCCTGCTCGGGGCGCTCGCCCTGTTCGCGGGCGTGCTGCCGGTACTGGGCCTGGCCGCGGGGGTGCATGCGCTGCTGGTCGGCGCGGTCGCCGTGTGGGGCGTGGCCTTCGGCGGGGCGCCGACGCTGATCCAGACCGCGCTGGTCGACGCCTCGGGCCCGGCCGACGCGGATGTGGCGACCTCGTTGCAGACCACGGTGTACAACGCGGGTATCGCGGCCGGTTCGTTCACCGGTGGGGTGGCGCTGGACCGGCTGGGCGCCGGTGCGCTGCCGTGGACCGCGCTGGCACCGGCCCTGGTCGCGCTGGGTACGGTCGCGGCGGGCCGGCGGCACGCCTTCCCTGCCGTGCGGCGCGCCGTCGCCCCGGAGGCGGACACACCGGCCGGGTCCCGCCGGGTGGCCGTGGCGTGCACCGCCGGAGATCATTCCGTGAGGAGGTCGGTGGACGATGGTGAAGGACAGTGAACTGCGGCATCTGCGCCGCTGTGTGGAGCTGGCCGTGGCGGCGCTCGAGACGGGGGACGAACCCTTCGGGTCGGTGCTCGTGGCGGCGGACGGCACGGCGCTGGCCGAGGACCGCAACCGGGTGGCGGGCGGGGACCACACCCGGCATCCCGAGTTCGAGCTGGCCCGCTGGGCGGCCGCGCATCTGACGCCCGGCCAGCGGGCCGGTGCCACCGTCTACACCTCCGGCGAGCACTGCCCGATGTGCGCGGCCGCGCACGCCTGGGTGGGGCTCGGCCGCATCGTGTACATCGTCTCCTCGGAACAGCTGACCGGCTGGCTGGCCGAGTGGGGGGTACCGCAGGGACCGGTACGGCCGCTGCCCGTCCACGAGGTCGCGCCCGGTGTGGCCGTGGAGGGGCCGGTGCCGGGCCTGGTGGGCCAGGTGCGGGAGCTGCACCGGCGCCGCTTGCGGTCGTGACTGTCCTGCGGGTCAGCCGAGTTCGAGGGTGGTGACGCCGAACACGCGGTCCTGGGCGTGTGCGCGGACCGGTCCCGTGTACATCCGGGCGGTCTCGAAGGAGGCCCGGAGTCCGGCCGCCTCGGCGAGAGCGATGCCGGCTTTGTTGGGCTCGGGCACGTCGATGGCGACCTCGCGTCCGGCGGCCTCGGCCGCGAGCGCGGCGAACAGCGCCCGGGCGTCCTCGGCGGTGTCGGCGAACAGGGGGCCGATGCGCAGGCTGTCGCGGCCGGGGCGCAGCACGCCGTAGCCGGTCACGCGTGCGCCGTCGTGGCGGACGAAGGCCCGGTGGCCGGGGCCGGTGAGCCACTCGGCGAGGAAGCGCGGCCGGTCGGCCGGCCAGCAGGCGCCGTCGTAGGAGGTGATCGCGGCGAGGTCGGCGGGACCGGCCGGACGGACGCCGTCGGACGGCTCGCCCAGCGGGGCGGCGCCGGTGAACCGGATGGTGCGGTAGGCGAGTTCGAACCCGGACTGGCGGTAGTTGTCCTGCTGAGCCACGACTCCGTCCAGGCCGACGGTACGTTCCCCGGCGTGCGCCAGAGCGGTCTTCCAGGTGGTGAGGCCGTGGCCGTGGCCGCGCAGGTCGGGGCGGACCAGGTAGCAGCCCAGGAAGGCGTAGTCCGGGCCGTAGTTCACGACCGAGATGGCCGACACCGGCTCCCCGTCGATCCGGCCGAGGAAGAAACCGGCCGGATCCTGCGTGAAGAACGCGGGCCCGTCGGACACCCCGGGATTCCAGCCCTCCGCCCCGGCCCATCCGGCGATCACCGGCCAGTCGTCGAGGGTGGCCTGCGTGACGACGAGGTCGTAGGGGGCCGCAGAGGTCATCGGTGTGCTCCAGTTGCGTCGGGTCCGGACTGACGTTCCGCATCCTTCCGGATCAACGGGGGCCGCACCACGGGAAGATCAGCCGTTACGGAACCCCGCGCCGCACGCAGCAGCGCGGGTGCCGTGGCGACCACGAACAGCCCGAAGAGGGTGATCGGCAGCAGCCCCACCGGCCGCAGCAGCCGGGTGGGATCCGCCGCCACCCAGGCGCCGTTGACGTACCAGTTGGCGAGGACGTCCAGTGTCATCACGACGGCCGCCAGCTTGAAGCCCCAGGGACGCAGCCACAGGGTGAGGGCGGCGGCGAGCGGGTCGAGGACGACCAGGGCGACGAAGAACACCTGCAACGGCAGCGGACCGAAGCCGGCGTAGGCGTGCAGCCCGCCACGTGCCAGGTACTGGGCGTGGTAGCCGGTGCCTTCCAGGAATCCGCCGGTGGAGATCACGAGAACCACGCGTGCCCAGCGCGGCAGTGCTCGCCACCGCCCGTGTATGCCGTCCGTCACCGGGACAACGTACTGCACGTGTGTCCGGGCCCCACCGGGCCGGCGACCGGTGGGGCGTGCGCCGTGGGGGGAGTCAGCGGCAGCGGGCGGGGCGGAAGCGGCGGTAGAGGAGGGCGCCGCTGAGGAGGAGTACGGCACTGCCGGCGGCCGCGGGGACGGTCGCGTCCGCTCCGGTGTGGGCCAGGGCGGAGACCGCCGGCCGCGGGGCGGCCGGTACGGGGTGGTGCTGCACGGGTGCCGCGTGCCGGGGGGCCGGGCTGCGCGGGGGCTCGGGACTGCGGGGGTGGTCGCCGTTGACCGAGGTGTTGCCGGTGGCCGGGTTACCGACGCCGACGACGTCGACGCTGTTGCCGCTGACGTTCACCGGCAGGTCCACGGGGAGCTGGATGCCGTTGCCGGAGAGCACCCCGGGCGAGTCCTTCGCGCCACCGTGGGCAACGGCACCGCCGGACCGTGGCGAGTGGCTCTTTCCGGTGCCGCCGGTGTTCGCGCAGCGGTTGCCCGCCGCGGGGTTGAGCAGCCCCACCACGTTCACGGTGTTGCCGCACACGTTCACCGGCAGCTGCACCGGGAGCTGGATGCCGTTGCCGGAGATCAGCCCGGGCGAACCGGCCGCGGAGCCGTCGGCGGTGGCTCCGTCGGCCGCGAAGGCGGCGGACACCGGCAGCGCCACGGCCATCGCTCCGGAGGCGGTGGCGAGGGCGATCACACCGTTTCGGGTAGCCCGTCTCATAGGTTCCCTGCCTTCCAGACGTCATCGCGGGCACTCACCCGCATCACTTAAAACGCAGGTGAACCATCCGAGTTATGGCTTATCGGCCTTTCACCCCGTCGAGCGACAGTGTTATCGAACCGCATGCAAAGCCCCTCAATGATCATTAATAGGGAACAAAAGGTGCGAATCATAGGACACGGGGCCCCGAACCGCCCGCCCGGAGGCGGGCGCTCCGGGGCCCGCTTATGGTGATCCGAGGGCGCCGTCCCCTGGTCCGCGACAGGCGTCCCGGGAGGCGATCGATGCTGGCCAAGCTGTCCACACGGCTCGCCGTGCGGCGCTGCGCGGGTACCGGATTCCTCGCCCTGGCGCTGCTCGGAGCCGGGCTGCCCGCGACCGCCTCAACCGCCCGGCCGCAGCCGGACCTGACCCGCTTCTACCGGCAGAAACCGGCCTGGACGGCCTGCAGGGGCTCGGACATGCCCAAGGACCTGCAGTGCGCCAAGGTCACCGTGCCGCTCGACTACGCACGGCCCCGCGCCGGGACCCTCGACATAGCCCTGGCCCGCTACCGGGCGACGGGGAAGTCGCAGGGCTCGGTGGTGCTGAACTTCGGCGGCCCGGGCGGCCAGGGAGTCAGCGAACTCGGCACCGACGGGCGGGAGTTCCTGGACCTGACCAACGGCTACGACGTGGTGACCTTCGACCCGCGCGGCGTCGGCCGCTCCTCCCCCGTCAGCTGCGGCGACGGCGCCGGTGCTGTCGCGGGTGCGACCGACGACACCGCCGGCATCGACCATCCGCAGGCACTGCTCGGGCAGTTGAAGAAGGCCGCCGACCAGTGCGCCCGGTACTCCGGCCCCGTGCTGTCCCACATCGGCACCGTCAACGCCTCCCGCGACCTGGACGTCATCCGCCAGGCCCTCGGCGACAAGAAGCTCAACTACCTCGGCTTCTCCTACGGAACACGGCTCGGTGCGGTCTACGCGGCGCAGTTCCCGCACAAGGTCGGCCGGTTCGTCCTCGACGGGGTGGACACACTGACCGAGCCGCTGTCCGAGCAGGGGGTGGCCGGGGCCGAGGGGCAGCAGACCGCACTGGACGATTTCCTGGACTGGTGTACGACGGACATCGCCTGCCCGTTCGGCCAGGACCGGCGTGCGGCCGGGGACCGGGTCGTCCGGCTGGTGCGCTCGCTCGACGCGAACCCGGTCCCCATCGACCCCGCTGACAAGTTCTCCGGCCAGGACCTGGTGGGCGCCCTCGGACAGGCCCTCTACAGCAAGCGGTCGTGGCCTTCGCTGGAGCGGGCGCTGGCCTCACTGGCCCAGGACGGCGACACCCGCGGCGTGCTGAACTTCGCCTCCGGCGGCGCCGGCCTGCCGGCCCTCCCGGGCAGGGCGCGACCGACAGCAGCGCACAAGGAGCGGAGGAAGGGCGGCGGCCTGGTCGATCCGCAGTACATCCCTGCGGACAATCTGCCGGCGGCGCTCATGGCGATCGACTGCGCGGACGACCCCGACCGGCCCGATGCCGCCCGGCTCACCAAGGACCTGAAGAACCTGCTGGCCACGTACGAGCAGGC
This sequence comes from Streptomyces broussonetiae, assembly GCF_009796285.1. NCBI lineage: Bacteria > Bacillati > Actinomycetota > Actinomycetes > Kitasatosporales > Streptomycetaceae > Streptomyces > Streptomyces broussonetiae. The sequence goes on from NZ_CP047020.1 coordinate 1,275,143, forward strand.
CTCACCGGTCTTCGGCCGCTACCGGCTCACCGAGCTGCTCATGTGCTACGGCCGTCCCCGGGGCACCGACTTCATCCGTGACCGCGTCAAGAACGTCGACACCGCGAGGATGCTGCTCGTCGGCACGCGCGGGGACCCGGCGACCCCGTACCAGTGGACGGTGGAGACGGCCGCGCGGCTGGGTTCGTCGGCCGTGGTGCTCGACAACAAGGGGGACGGGCACACCGGCTACACCTCCTCCGCCTGTGTGCACCGGGAGGTGGACGACTTCCTGCTGTACGGCTCCCTGCCCCCCGGCGGCAGTTCCTGCCCGGCGGACGGGAAGGACTGGAGCGCCACCACCGGATCCGACGACTGACGACAGGAGCGACGCAACCGGGCATCAGGCGGATCCGGAACAACCCCCCGCCGTTCCCGGACGTCACCCGGGGCAGGCGTGCCTCGGTCGCCGTACCCCGCACGTGACCGGGACAGGGAGAGACCACCATGCACATCCGCGCCGCTCTCGCCGTGCCCGCCGTCTCGGCCGCCGCGGCGGCCCTCCTGCTGGCCGCGCCGCCGAGCCGGGCCGTCACGGGCCCGGCCGGGACCACCCCGTGCGCCGAGCGGTCGCTGACGGTCCGGGCGAAGGCCGTGCCCGGCACGCCGTCCGTGGTGCGCATGAGCGTCACCAACCGCCGCGGCCGCACGTGCACCGTCGACCGGGTGCCCACGGTGACCTTCGCCAGCCTGGACGGGGCCGCGCTGCCGGTGCCGGCGGGCGCCACCGGCGGCTACCGGCTCGCGGCGGGCCGGACCGCGTACGCGGACGTACGCACCATCGGTGACCCGGCGGACCCCGAGGCCCGCCGGACCGGCAGTCTCACCGTGGCCGCCTCGGCCGCGCACCCGGGCCGCTCCTTCGCCGCCGCCCGGCTCGGCACCGGGCAGCGGATCCTGGTGTGGGAGCCGGTGACGACGTGGTGGCAGCCCACGGCGGCGGCAGCGGACCGGGCCGTCGGCCTCAGCTGAGCACGACCTCCGGTGCATAGAGGTCCAGCCACTTGGCGAGGTCCAGGGTGCGCTCCAGACCACGCCGCTCCACCTGGGTGCTGACCGGTGTCTCCAGCTCGGCGGCCTGCTGCACCCGTCCCCGGTCGACCAGGTCGAAGACGCGGTGGGAGGGCTGTGCGAGCAGGTCCTTGACCTGCTCCTGCAGGGCGACGGCGTACTTGGGGTCCTGGGTGGAAGGGTAGGGGCTCTTCACCCGGTCGTACACCGAGCGCGGAAGGACGTCCGCGGCCGCCTCCCGCAGCAGGCTCTTCTCCCGGCCGTCGAAGGACTTGAGGGCCCAGGGCGCGTTGTAGACGTACTCGACCAGCCGGTGGTCGCAGAACGGCACCCGGACCTCCAGCCCCACGGCCATGCTCGCACGGTCCTTGCGGTCGAGCAGCGCACGCACGAAGCGGGTCAGGTGCATATGGCTGATCTGCCGCATCCGGTACTCGAAGTCGCTCTCACCGTCCAGCCGGTCGACCGCGGCGACCGCGGTGCGGTAGCCGTCGGCGACATAGCTCTTCAGGTCGAGGGACTTGGACAGGTCGGAGCGCAGTACGCCGGTGTCGTCGCCGAAGTGCCGGCCGAAGCGCACCAGCCACGGGAAGGTGTCGGCGCGGCGCGCGTCCTCGTCGAAGAACTGCAGGTAACCGCCGAAGACTTCGTCGGCGGACTCGCCGGACAGGGCCACGGTGGACTTCTCGCGGATGGCGCGGAAGAGCAGCAGCAGCGAGGAGTCCATGTCGCCGAAGCCTGCCGGCAGGTCGCGGGCGCGGATCACCTGCTCGCGCACGGCGGGGTCGGCGAGGGACTGCACGTCGAGCACGATGTCCTGGTGGTCGGTCTGCGCGAGCTTGGCCACGTCGTGCACGAAGGGCGTGTCGGGGGTGCCGCGCAGTTCGTCGGCGACGAAGTTGTCGGTCTGGCCGACGAAGTCGACGGCGAAACTGCGTACCTGCTCGCCCTGTTCGGCGAGTTGCCGGGCGGCGATCGCGGTCATCGCGGAGGAGTCGAGACCGCCGGAGAGCAGAGTGCAGCGCGGCACGTCGGCGACCAGCTGGCGGCGCACGATGTCGTCGAGGAGGGAGCGCACGGTGGCGATGGTGGTGTCACGGTCGTCGGTGTGCGCGAGGGTCCGCAGCTGCCAGTACACGCGCGTGCCGAGTCCGGAGCGGTCGACGGTGACGACGGTGCCGGGTTCCACCTCGCGCATGCCGTCCCAGATCGCGTGCCCGGGCGTCTTGATCATGACGAACAGCTCACGCAGGCCGTCCAGGGTGACGCGGCGGCGGGCCAGCGGGTTGGCGAGGACGGCCTTGGGCTCGGAACCGAACAGGACGCCGTCGGGGGTGGGGTAGTAGTAGAACGGCTTGATGCCCATGCGGTCACGGATCATCACCAGCTTGTCGTGGCGTCCGTCCCAGACGGCGAACGCGTACATGCCGTTGAGGCGTTCGGCCACCTCGTCGCCCCATTCGAGGTACCCGTGCAGGACGACCTCGGTGTCGGAGTCGGTGGTGAACCGGTGGCCCCGGTCCTCGAGTTCGCGGCGCAGCTCGGTGAAGTTGTACGCCTCGCCGGAGTAGACCATGGCGATGTTCCCCTGCGGGGTCGACAGGGACATCGGCTGACGGCCGCCGGGAAGGTCGATGATCGCGAGGCGGCGGTGTCCGAGGGCTGCCGGACCCTCGGTCCAGGTGCCGCGGTCGTCCGGACCCCGGCAGGCCATCGTCTCGGTCATCGCATCCAATGTGGAGGTCTCGGTGATCAGGTCACGATCGAAGGAGACCCATCCGGTGATGCCGCACATGCGCTACCTCCAGCCTCCGGTTCGCGCCCGTTTCCCGGGCTCACCTGCGACTTCCACGGCGAGCCGGGTTCCGGTCTCGAACCGGTTGTATCAAGCACCTATATCTCGAGCGTCCGTCAGTTGCCCGAGGCAGTCAACGTGGCCGTAACGCGTTCGACTCACCCGACCTCATGATCCGGCCATGTTTTGCTCGCGCGAAATCGAGCGAAGCCCACGCCGCCAGGCAGGGGCCGCAATAGACCGGCCACAAGCAAAAACTTCACCAAGTGTGACGCGGGTCAGGGTTTCCGGACAGGAACCGGTCCAGCGCCCCGGTCAGCTCGGCCGGCTTCTCCAGGGGCAGCTCATGACCGGCGTCGAGGATGCGGACGACCGCGTCCGGACAGGCCTTGGCCAGCCGCAGCACCTGCCGCACCGGCAGCTGGACGTCGTGGTAGCCGTGCACGATCAGGGTGGGCATACGGATCTCACCGGCCCGGTCGAGGACGTCGAAGGACCGCATGGCGCCGTACAGCGTCATGACGACCTCGCGCGGGACGGCGGCCGAGGCCCGGATGTGCGCGCGGACCTGCTCGCGCGGGTGGCCGGGCGCGAAGGCGCGCTGGATGTTGGCCGCGACGAACAGCCTGAACGGCACCAGGGTGGAGGCGGCCATGAGCAACGCCCGGCCACGGCTGTACGCCATCCGGGCGATGGAGCCGACCAGTACCAGCCGCTCCACCCGGTCGGGGTGGGCCAGGGCGATGGTCTGCGCGATCATCCCGCCCATGGAGTGACCGACCAGCACGCACCGCTCGACCTCGAGGTGATCGAGGAGGGCCAGGACGTCGTCCGCGAGTTCCGCGACGGTGCGCACCCCCGCACCGGTGCTCTCGCCGTGGCCGCGCAGGTCCAGCCGGATCACCCGGCGCCCGGCGCAGAAGTGCGCCACCTGATGGTCCCAGCGGTGCCGGTCCGCGGTCCAGCCGTGCACGAACACCAGCGGCACCCCGGGCGCATCGCGGGGACCCTCGTCGTCGTACGTCAGGGCCGCTCCGGCGACGTCGAGCTGGGGCATGGAGGCCTCCCGGGGTTGGGCACGGTGTGGTTACTGGCGGGTACGTTATCCGGCCACCGGGTGTCGCGTCACCGGCTCCCACCGGGGACTTCCTTCCGCGAGCCAGGCCCGGTTTACCCCGAATGCCGTACTGGTGAATCGGCCCTATCGTGCTGTCATGGAGCACGCACTGAGTCCCGCGACCCTGGCCGAACTGCGGCGCCCGCGCCCCTACCCGGCGGTGTCCGTGCTGACCCCGACGCACCGCCGCGAACCCGACAACGGGCAGGACCCCGTCCGGCTGCGCAACGTCGTCACCGAAGCACGCAAGCGCCTGGAGGCCGACCCGTCCGTCACCCGTGAGCGGCGCAACGACGTCGCGGCCCAGCTCGACCGGGCGCTGGCGGAGGTGGACCTGGCTCACGCCGAGGACGGTCTGGTGATCTTCGCCGCCCCGGGAGAGCACCAGGTCTGGTCCCTGGCCCGCACCGTCCCCGAGCGCGTGGTGCTCTCGGACACCTTCCTCACCCGCAACCTGGTCGCCGCGCAGGCGGCCGAGCGGCCCTTCTGGGTGCTGTCGGTCTCCGCGGACCGCGTCAGCCTGTGGAGCGGCGGCGAGGAGCACGTCGTGGCCGACAAGTCCGGCGGCTTCCCGCTGGAGCGCCGGCAGCAGAACTTCGACGCCGAGCGCCAGATGCAGATCGGCGATCAGCCGAGCATCTTCCGCGACGAGAGCACGCGCCAGTTCCTGCGCGAGGCGGACATCGCCATGGCGGCGCTCCTGCGCGAACAGCCCCGGCCGCTGTACGTCACCGGAGAGCAGGCGGCGCTCTCGCTGCTGGAGGAGGTCGGCACCGTGGCCGGGGCCGCCGTCCAGGTACCGCACGGCGGCCTCGCGCACGCCGGCCCGGAGGCCGTGTGGCAGGCGCTGAGGCCGGTGCTGGAGGCCGAGGCCCGCAAGGACGCCACGTCCGTGATCCGCGAGCTGACCTCGGCGCGCGGCCACCGGACCTACGCGGCCGGGCTGGACGAGCTGTGGCAGAGCGCTCGTGAGGGCCGGGTACGGCTGCTGGCCGTAGAGGAGAACTTCCGGGCGGCCGTCAGCGACCTGGGCGACCACCTGGTGCCGGCCGAGCCCGGCGACCTGGAGGCCCGCGAGGACATCGTGGACGAGATCGTGGAGCAGTGTCTGGAGACCGGCGCCGACGTCCGTTTCGTGCCCGACGGCACCCTGGGCGACGCCGCCGGCATCGCCGGAGTCCTGCGGTACTGAGCCGCTCACCCGGCAGCGCTGCCCGGCGTACGCTACGCCGTGATCGTCGGCGTAAGGGAGCGCGCGCATGGGTGACCTGCTGGGTGTGGCGGTACTGGGTGCGGGACACATGGGAGCCGATCACATACGACGCCTCGAGCAGGTGGTGAGCGGAGCCAGGGTGGTTGCCGTGGCCGACCCCGACGTCGAGCGGGCGAAGGACGCGGTGGCCGGTCTCACCGGGGTCGCCGTGCACACGGACCCGGAGGCCGCGCTCGGTGCGCCCGGCGTCGAAGCCGTGCTGATCGCCTCCCCCGGCCCGGCCCACGAGGAGGCGCTGCTCGCCGCCTTCGCCCGGCACCTGCCGGTGCTGTGCGAGAAGCCCATGGTGCCGGACTCCACCGGCGCGCTGCGGGTCATGGAGGCCGAGGCACGGCTGGGCCGCAGGCTGGCGCAGATCGGCTTCATGCGCCGCTACGACGCCGAGTACCAGCGGCTGAAGATCCTGTTGGACGGCGGAGGCCTGGGCCGGCCGCTGATGCTGCACTGCACCCACCGCAACGTCTCCTCGCCGCCCGGCTTCACCAGCGCCATGCTGGTCAACAGCTCGGTCTCGCACGAGATCGACGCGGCCCGCTGGCTGCTCGGGCAGGAGCTGACGGCGGTGACCGTGCTGCGGCCCACGCCCTCCTCGGGCGCCCCGGCCGGCCTGCTCGACCCGCAGTTCGTGCTGTTCGAGACCGATCGGGGCGCGCTGGTCGACGTCGAGGTCTTCGTGAACTGCGGCTTCGGCTATCAGGTGCGCTGCGAGGCGGTGTGCGAGAAGGGCAGTGCCCGGATCGGCGACGAGCACACCATGGTGGTCACCGCCGGCGGCGGCGCCCGCGAGGAGGTGGCACAGGACTACCTCGTGCGGTTCGCCGCCGCCTACGACCGAGAGGTTCAGAGCTGGGTCGACGCCGCCCGGCGCGGCGAGGTCGGCGGCCCGAGCGCCTGGGACGGCTACGCGGCATCCGTCGTCGCCGAGGCGGGTGTCCGGGCGCTGGAGACCGGCGGCCGAACGACCGTCGAGCCGGCCCCGCGCCCGGACCTGTACGGCGCCGGGGTCAGCCGCTGACGCTGGCGGCGCCAGACTCCAGGTGCCCGGTGAACCGGCGCGACCAGGTCGCGTCCGAGTCGACGGTCACCGTGAAGTCGTACCAGCCGTTCTGGTAGGCGACGGCGTTGAAGAAGTCCTCGGTCGAGGCGCCCGCGGCGACGGTGTAGGTCCACGGACCGTCGCTGCGGTAGTGGTTCGAGGTGATGGTGAACTCCACCGACGAGGAGCCCGAGTTGGTCATCTTGAAGTAGATGGCCAGCTTGCCGGTGCCGGGCTCGACCGCGTAACGGGTGCTCACCTCGGCCGACTTGCCCGCCTTGGTCGCGTCGCCCTGGAAGCGGCGCAGGAATCGGTTGGGGCCGACCATGCTCAGGTCGTACTTGCCGCCGCCGAAGCCCGTGCCGATGTTGAAGAAGTCGGAGGCGGTGCCGCCCGGAGTGACCGTGTACTGGTACGGCGTGGTGTCGCGGTAGGCGTTCGGGTGGATGGAGAAGTGGGCCGCGCGGGAGGCCGGGCTGCCCTGGTTGGTCATGGTGAACCAGGCGAGGATCTTGCCGGCCGCGTCGAACTCCAGGTGGTCCAGGTAGCCGCCCGGCTGGTACGGCAGCGCGCGGGCGGGCCGGGTGCCGGACTCCTGCGCGGGCAGGGCGTTGTCCGTCGGCACCGGGTTGGGCAGCGGGCCGCAGGTGTTGATCCCGATGACGCCGGTGGCGGGCAGGGAGACCGCGCCGTACACCGGATTGCCGAAGTCGAAGACCCCGGTCAGGTCGCCGCTGACCGCGCGCCGCCAGTCGCTGATGTTGGCGCAGGTGACCGGCGTGCCGAGGGCGGCCGTCCAGGTCTCCAGGAAGCGCAGCACCGAGGTGTGCTCGAAGACCTCCGAGGAGACCCAGCCGCCGCGCGTCCAGGGCGAGATGACGATCATCGGCACACGGAAGCCGAAGCCGTACGGCACCCCGTTGAGGAACTCGCCGGCCGTGCCGGCGGGTGGGGACGGGGGCGGGACGTGGTCGAAGTAGCCGTCGTTCTCGTCGTAGTTGAGGAACAGGACGGTCGAGTCGAAGACGTCCTGGTCGGCGGCGAGGGCCTGGTAGACGAGGTTCACGAAGTGGGCGCCGTCGCCGGGCGGGGCGTAGGGGTGCTCGGAGAAGGCCTGGTTGGGCACGATCCAGGAGACCTGCGGGAGGGTGCCCGCGAGGACGTCGGCCTTGATCGCGGCGGCGATGTCGTCCGGGGTCGAGCCGGTCACCTTGGGCACCGAGGACATGCCCCGGTCGTACAGCGGGTCACCCGCCTTGGCGTTCGCGAAGTTCTTGAAATAGGCGCAGCCGTTGTCGCCGTAGTTGTCGGCCGCGTTCTGGTAGACCTTCCAGGACACCCCGGCGGCCTGGAGCGCCTCGGCGTAGGTCTGCCAGGTCAGGCCCGACTCGTCGCCGCCGTCGTAGCTGGAGGAGTCGACCTTCCCGCTCCACAGGTAGGTGCGGTTGGGGCCGGTGGCGCTGAGCGTGGAGCAGAAGTAGGCGTCGCAGATGGTGTAGTTGTCCGCGAGCGCGTAGTGGAAGGGGATGTCGGAGCGGTCCAGGTAACCGAGGGAGCGGACGTTGCCGACGCCCGCGACCCAGTTGTCCATCCGGCCCTTGTTCCAGGCGGAGTGCTGCGAGGACCAGGAGTGGGGCAGGTCGCCGTTGCACTGGGCGAGCGTCTCGCCGTCCTTGCCGCCGGCGGCGGGGGTCGCGCTGAGCTTCCACGGGTACTGGCGACCCGTACCGTTCGGCTGGCTGAAGACCGGGTAGCCGCCGCTGAGGGCGATGCCGCTGCGGTCGTCGAAGCCGCGCACACCCTTCAGGCGGCCGAAGTAGTGGTCGAAGCTGCGGTTCTCCTGCATGAGGATCACCACGTGCTTCACGTCCTTGATCGTGCCGGTCGCCGTGGTGGCCGCGGTCGCCGTTCGGGTGGTGCCGGCGCCCAGCGCCACACCCGCCGCGACCGATGCGCCGAGTCCCACGAAGCCTCTTCGGCTGATCGGTGTCATTCGCCCCGTCCTCGTCACTGGGGTGCCCCTGTGGCACGCCGCGCGACAGGGTGCACGGGGTGATCGTCAGGGTCCATACCCGTGCGGTGAGGCGAAGATGAACAAAAGTCAAAGTCACCAGGTGTTGTTCACACCCCGCCGAACAGGGCGCACAAGCCGCGTTCCACCACCCTTGTCACATCCTCCTGTCCGGGGGCCACCACCTCGTAGGTTCGCAACAGGAAGCGGCGCAGGGCCAGGGCCTGGAACTGCAGCAGGGCCAGACCGTGGGGCGAGTGGAACTCCACCACCGTGCGGGTGCGGCCGTACGGCCAGATCTGTACGTCCCCGTGGCCGGCCGGGGCCCGCAGCCCCTGGTCGAGCAGGGAGCGCGCGAAGGTCCAGGTGACCTCCTCGCCCTCCAGGGCGGCCTCGGCGGGGAAGTCCACGAAGACGGCGAGCGGATCGTCCGCGCAGTAGCGCAGCGTGGCCGACATGGGGATCTCCTGGTCCTCGGCGGTGATGAGCCGGGCGAGCATGGGCTGTTCGACAGTGATGTCCATGCCTATATGGAGTCTGCGGAGGCGCTTCACATGCCGCCAAATCCGGTCAGAGTTCGATGGGTACAGGCCGGACGGCTGCCACGCGGGAACGCAGAAGCATCGAACGCCTGAATGAGTTCCGCACGAAGATCATCTTTCGGGATCAACTCTCGTAGGATTCCTACGACTTGTGCCGCCCGGCACGTACGTCGTCCATATCTCTGGATCCCACCGGGAAGACTCTGGCATATGCCGGAAGCACCACCGTATCGTGTGTTGCCAAATCCCTTACAGGGCGTCGCGGGCTGTGCCACAGTCGTAACGGTCCCCCGTCCTGCTCGGCCGTCTCGTCCCCCCATCGGAGTGCGTCATGCCGTCCCCAGTCTCCGCGGGCCACCCAGCCGCCCAGCCGCCCGGACGCGGCTCGGTCGAGGCATTGATATCGCAGGCGCGGCGGCTCAAGGGTGATGTGGACGCCGTACGGCGGGACACCCGGAGTGACGGCGCGGACCCGCAGGAGCGCTGGCAACGCGCCCTGTACGACCTCGCGCTGCATCAACTGGACGATCTGGACGCCCACTTGGCGCAACTGCGGGACGGCCCGGACCCCGCATCCCCCTCCGTCCCGGCCGAACCCACGGCGTTCCCCGTCCGCACCGCACCGTCCGCCGCCCCGCACGACGCACTGCTCAGCCGGGTCGGCAGCGCCGAGTGGAACCTGCTGACGGACGAGGCGACCTGGTCCGGCGAGCTGTACCAGATCCTCGGCCGCGACCCGGCCGAACCCGCCCTCACCCTGGACGAACTGCCCTCGCTGGTCCTGGACGAGGACCGGCCGAAACTGACCGCGATGGTGACGGGCTGCCTGGTCGACGGCAAGCCGATCGACGGCGAGTTCCGCGTCCTGCAGCCCGAAGGCCTGGTGCGGACCGTGCACATGATGGGCGAGCCCGTGCTCGGCGCCGACGGCGGTACCGCCTCGATGTGGGCGGTGCTGCGCGACGTCAGCGAACTGCGCCGCAGCCAGCGCACGGTGCGCGAGACCCATGACTCGCTGCAGCATCGGCGCCGGCAGGAGCAGACCGAGCACCGGATCGCGGCCGAGGTGCAGCAGGCCGTGCTGCCGCCCTGGCTCGGCTCCCTGCGCCTGCCGCACCAGGGACCGCGGACCCTCGACCTCGCCGCCCACCACCTCCCCGCGGCGGCGAGCACACTCATCGGCGGCGACTGGTACGACGCGCTCGACCTGCCCGGCGACGAGACGCTGCTCAGCGTCGGCGACCTCACCGGACACGGAGTGGCCGTCGCCTCGGGCATGGCGATGCTGCTCGGCGCCGTACGCGGCATGGCGCTGGCCGGCACCCGGCCCGGTGAACTCCTCGGCATGCTGAACCGGTTACTGGACACCACCGTGCAGCCCGCCCTGGGCAGCGCCGTCTGCTGCCGCTACCGGCCCGCGACCCGCACCCTGGTCTGGGCGCAGGCAGGACACCCTGCCCCGCTGCTCTACCGCAACGGAACGGGGCGCCTGCTGAACGCACCGGACGGGGTCCTGCTCGGCGCGACCTCAGGGGCCGTCTACGGGCAGGCGGAGGAGACCCTCCAGCCGGGCGACCTGCTGCTGCTGCACACCGACGGGCTGGTACCGGGGCACGTCACGACGGCAGCCGTGGACCGGCTGCTCGACCTCGCCCCACGGTTCGACGCGGCGCGCACCGCGCAGGACTGTGTACGGACGCTGGTCGAGGAGTTCGGCGGGGCCGGACGCGAGGACGACGCATGCGTGCTCGTCGCCAAGGTCACCGGGTGACCTCACGGCACCGTTGAGGGAAGTGAGCGCACAGACCCCTTGTCTGTGCGCTCACACCTGTGCGCTGCTGCCCTTGGACTTGGGCTTGGGCAGAGCGTTCCTGATCTCCTCCCGCAGTTCGTGGATCCTCGGGTACTCGGCGTACTGGGCGGTGAGCTGGTACATCTGGCGCAGCCGGTCCCAGGTGCGGCGGGAGGAGTTCGAGCCCATCGACATCAGGGCCAGGCGTGCGAAGCGGTCGGCCTGTTCGGGGTCGTCGGCGATGAAGCAGGCCGACGCCATGGACAGATGATCGAAGATCTTCGACCGCTCCCGTCCGTCGATGCGCAGGGCGAGCGCCTTCTCCGCGTAGTACTGGGCGTGCGCGGCCGCACCTGGGTCGAACTCCGCCAGCGTGCGGTAGGCGAGGGCCTGCATGCCGTACAGGTCCTCGTCCTTGAAGGTCTGCATCCAGTCCGGCGTTTCCACGTCCTGCCGGTCGGAGACGAAGAGGTCCTCCGCCTGTCCGAGGGTACGGCGCATCGCCTGGCCCTTGCCCATCGACGCCTGTGCCCAGGCCTCGATGGTGTGGAACATCGCCTTCGTACGCGGCTGGAGGCGTTCGCCGGAGCCGGACTGGGCGAGCTTCATCAGGTCCAGCGCGTCGTCGGGCCGGCCCAGGTGCACCATCTGCCGGGCCGCCCGGGACAGGGCCTCCCCCGCACGGGGCCGGTCGCCGCCCTCGCGGGCCGCATGGGCGGCGATGACGAAGTACTTCTGCGCCGTGGGCTCCAGGCCGACGTCGTGCGACATCCAGCCCGCGAGGACGGCGAGGTTGGCGGCGACGCCCCACAGGCGCCGCTGGAGATGGGGTGGGTGGTGGTAGGCGAGCATGCCGCCCACCTCGTTGAGCTGGCCCACAACCGCCTTGCGCTGAAGCCCGCCACCGCGGGCCGCGTCCCAGGCGCGGAACACCTCGACCGAGCGCTCCAGTTCCTCGATCTCCTGCGACCCGATGGGGGCGGCCTCGTAGCGGTCGAACCCAGCGGGGTCGGCGTGCAGGGGGTCGTCGAGGACGGGGGCGTCGGCCCTCAGGGCCGGGTCGGTGTGCAACCAGTCGTGCATGGCGCTGCTGAGTGTGGATCCCGCGGCGAGCGCGGCACCCGCGCCCACCAAGCCGCGTCGGTTGAGCATGAGGTCCATTCCCGTGAATTCGGTGAGGACCGCGGCGGTCCGTTCGGGCGCCCACGGCACGCCGTCGGGATGTTCATCGATCCCGTCGCCCTGCCGTTTCCCGCTACGCCCGTGCCGTACCAGACCGAGGTCCTCGATGGTCACGACACGGCCGAGACGCTCGGTGAACAGGGCCGCCAGCACCCGCGGCACCGGATCGCGCGGGATCTCTCCCATGTCGATCCACCGCCGCACCCGGGAGGTGTCGGTCGACAGCTGGGGGTGGCCCATGGCCGCCGCCTGCTTGTTGACCAGTCTCGCGAGTTCGCCCTTCGACCAGCCGGCCAGGCCGAACAGGTCCGCCAGGCGGGTGTTGGGTTGTCCGCTCACATCAAGCCCCCAGGTTCTCGGCTGAGTTGACAGTAGCCCCGTGGAGGTTGCCGAGCGACTATTCGCCACGGTTCGCCAGGGTGCGCCAGATGGTGTGCCACTGGGCATCGGGTGTCAGGTAGGAACGCGCCACCCCGACCCGGTCTGCTCGAAGGGCATTCCCCAGGGTGTTCCCGAACAGACCGGGCCGGGTTGCGCACCAGGACTTGCACAGGCAGGCACCGCAGGCACACGAAGGGATCTGTATCTCCCATGTACGCAGCATCGTCCTCCGTGTCCGCCCCGCCCCGGCCGCTGCGCTCCCGCCCGGCGGGCGGCGGGCCGTACCTCGACCCGGTGCCCCGGCCGGGCGGACCCGTGCCGGCCGCGGGCCGGCTCCGGCGGGTCCCGGGTCAGCCCGGTACCCCACCGCTCAGCGGGAGACTCGACTTGTCCGGTCCCCAGGGGGCGCAGCTGCGCTCCGCGATCGCCTCGGTGCACCGGATCTGTCCGGAGTTCGCTCCGGTGCAGGTGCTGCGGCGCAGCGGACGCTCCGTGCTCCTCGTCGGGACGACAGGGCGCAGTACGGCCGTGGCCAAGTGTCTGCTGGACGCCTCGCCTGCCTGGGCCGAGCGGATCCGCCATGAAATAGCCGCATACCGCTCGTTCGTCCGGCACCGGCCCCCGGTCCGCGTGCCCCGGCTGATCGCAGCGGATCCGGACAACTGCACCTTGGTGATCGAGCGGATGCCGGGCCGCGTGGCGGCACTCCAGCGGCATCCGGTGGAGGCGCCGCCCCGCCCGGACATCCGGGCGGCGCTGGGCGCGATCTGCCGGGTGAACGCCTGGCGGCCGCCCGCGGGCACGTTCGACATTCCGCTGGACTACGGCGCCCGGATCTCCCGGTACCACGAGCTGGGTCTGCTCACCGACCGGGATCTCGGCGACCTCCAGAAGCTGCTGCACGGCATCGCCCACGAGGTGGGCCGGCACGGCATGCTCCAGTTCTGCCACGGCGATGCCCTGTTGTCGAACATCCTGCTGTCACCGGCCGGTCCAGTGCTGGTGGACTGGGAGCACGCGGGCTGGTATCTGCCGGGGTACGACCTGGCGACGCTGTGGCTGGTCCTCGGGGACGCTCCGGTGGCCCGGCGGCAGATCAGCCAGATCGCCCAGTCGGCGGGCCCGGCCTCCCGGGACGCCTTCCTGGTGAACCTGATGCTGCTGCTGACGCGGGAGATCCGGACCTACGAGTCGGCCGTGCAGCGTTCGATGCAGGACACCGCCCCGACGGCACCGGGGGCGGCCCACCCGGGTGCCGTGCCGTCCGGCGAGGAACAGCGGCTGCTGCTCAGGCGGCTGCACGACGACTGCCAGATGGCCCGCAAGGCCGTCCGGGCGGCGGTCGGAACTCGCTGACGGGACGACGGGTCCGCGATGCGCCAGAGCGGCGGCGCATCGCGGACCTTCGTGCGTCGGGACGCCTCGGCCACTGGTGTAGGCCGGTGACGCCGCGCAGGCCCGCGCACCGCCATCGCGAAACTCGCCGAAACCCCTTCGTGACATGGGAAATCACCGTCCGGTAGGCATTATTGACGGATCGTCGGCAAGCCGGTACCACTGACCCAGTTCGGCGCCGCACGCCCCGCCACGCCCGCCCGTCACAGGAGGCCGCATTGCGAGGTTCCGCCACAGATCCCACGTCTGCCCCCGGTCACAGACAGCTGCGGCGCGCTGCTGTCCCGCTCGCCTCCGCCGCCCTGCTGCTGCCCCTGCTCGGCGCGGCTCCCGCACCGAGCGACACCGACTCCGCCGCCGGCCGTCTCCAGCAGGCGTTCGCCACGGCCTCGGCCGACTACCACGTGCCGCAGAGTGTCCTGCTGGCCGTCTCCTACCTCCAGTCCCGGTGGGACCGGCACGGCGGCGCGCCGAGCGTGACCGGCGGCTACGGCCCCATGCACCTGACCGACGCCCGGACCGCCATCGCCACCACGGAGCACTTCGCCGAGGGCACGGAGGACGCCCGCGGCGACGGCGCCCGTGCGGCCGTGCATCCCAGGATCGACGTGCCGGCCGAGTCCGCCCTCCCTGCGCGGTTGAAGACGCTGGCGCAGGCGGCGCGGCTGACCGGCCTGCCGGCCGAGGAGCTGCGCACCGATCCGGCGGCCAATGTGACCGGCGGAGCCGCCCTCCTCGCCGACGCGCAGAAGCAGCTGGGCGAGCCGCTGAGCACCGATCCGGCCGACTGGTACGGCGCGGTGGCCCGCTTCTCCGGAGCGGACGACACGGCGACCGCGGCGGCGTACGCGAACGACGTGTACGACGTCCTGCACACGGGCGAGGAGCGCACCACGGACGACGGCCAGCTGGTGGCCCTCCCCGCCGAGCCGCGGCTGACCCCGGACACCGCCCAGCTCGAGCGGGCCGGCCTGCGCGCGCTGTCCACGGACGGCACCGAGTGCCCCCGGTCGGTGTCCTGCGAGGCGGTCTGGGCACCCTACGCCCAGTTCGGCAACAACGACTACGGCAACCACGACCTCGGTGACCGCCCGGTGTCGCAGCGCATCAGGTACATCGTCATCCATGACACCGAGGGCACCTGGGACGGGGTGCTGAACCTGGTCCAGGACCCCACCTATGTGTCCTGGAACTACACGATTCGCTCCACCGATGGTCTGATCGCCCAGCACGTCAAGGCGAAGGACGTCGCCTGGCATGCCGGCAACTGGTATGTCAACGCCGCGTCGATCGGGATCGAGCACGAGGGCTTCCTCGCGAATCCGGACGCCTGGTACACGGAGGCGATGTACCGCTCCTCGGCGCGGCTGGTGAAGTACCTGAGCCGCACGTACGACATCCCGCTGGACCGGCAGCACATCCTGGGCCATGACAACGTTCCCGGTCCGACCACGTCCACCATCCCCGGTATGCACACGGACCCGGGCCCGTACTGGGACTGGCAGCACTACTTCCAGCTGCTGGGCCACCCCTTCAAGCGCACGGCGGGCAAGCGGTCCGGCCTGGTGACGATCCTGCCGGACTACGCGTCGAACCAGCCGGAGTACACGGGCTGCACCACGTCGGGCGAGCCCTGCACCGGGCACGGCTCCAGCGAGGTACGGCTGTACGCGGACCACGACACCAGCGCACCGCTGGTCAAGGACATCGGCCTGGGCAAGGACCCGACCATCGATGTCAACGACCTGTCGTCACGGGTCGCCACCGGCCAGCAGTACGCGGTCGCGGACCGCTGGGGCGACTGGACGGCCATCTGGTACCTGGGGCAGAAGGCCTGGTTCCGCAACCCGCCGAAGCAGCCGACGGCGGTGCCCGCCAAGGGGCTGGTGATCACTCCCAGGGCCGGCCTCGCGAGCATCCCGGTGTACGGCCGCGCCTACCCGGAGAAGGAGGCCTACCCGGCAGGCGTTCCCGCACAGTCGGTCGTGCCGCTGCCGTACACGATTCCGGCCGGGCAGAAGTACGTGGCCGGTGACGAGGTGCCGAGCGAGTACTACTACTCGGTCACCTTCACCACCGACTCGCACCGGGTCGTGGTGGGCAAGGACCTGTACTACGAGATCCAGTACGGCCACCGGGTCGAGTTCGTCCGCGCGGCCGACGTCACGCTGGAGGGCTCGGCCGGCTAGTCGGGCCCGTGCGCCGCAGCCTCAGCCCTGCTGGAAAAGCTCCGCCGGGAGCGGCTTCAGCAGGGCGTACAGGTCGTCGGTGATGGGACGGTCCCAGGCGGCGATGGTGACGAGGACGCCGTCGCTGCGGTCGAACTGGACGCAGGAGATCCGGGACTCGGAGAGCTTGAGCCGCCGCACGATGAGGAGGTTGTCGCCCTGCAGGACCGGGGTGTCCTCGGTGTCGAGGACGGTGACCTCCTCGTCGTTCTCCAGCGCGAGCAGCAGCTGGCCCACCTCGAAGGGGACCTCGCCCTCGGCGACCTCGCGGGCCGGGGAGTCCTCGGGCAGGTTGCCGATGATCATCGCGGGGCCGCGGCCGCCGAAGAGGTCGTAGCGCAGGAAGACACCCTGGCAGGTGCCGTCGGGGGCGGGCAGCAGGCCCGCGCCGAGGTTGCCCGGCCAGTCGCCCGGGTCCATGGCCAGCACGTCGAAGTCGGGTCCGGCAGGAGTGGCGCTGCGGCGGCGGAGGAACGACATGCGGCCATGGTACGTGCCCGGGCCTTACAGGGTGACCTGCGGGCGCCCGGTGACGCCGTGCGGGTGCCGGGCGGGCGGGGAGGCCGTCGGCCCGGGGGACGGTGCGGCCGTCGGGGCTCGGCCCGCTCCCGCCCGGCCGGGGATCGGCCCGGCATGCGGACCGGTCCCGTGCCCCGCCCGGGTCACCGGCGGCCGGCCGGACGGACGGCACGACTGACGGTCCGTCCGCACACCCGAACGGCTGCAGGAAGCGTGGGCCGACCGAGGCGGGCGGGACGGTGGTGCCGTACGAGCCGGGCGGGCAACGTGGTGACGGTGGCGGGTACGGGGCGGGACTGCCGCGGTGCTGTCGCTGTCGGTGCTGTCACGCAAGGTCGGGGCGGGCTCGGCGGCGGCCGGCGGCACGCCGTGCCGGGCGGGGTCGCTCACTCCTGGGGTGGTGCCGGTGGTACGACCGCGATCGGGCTGGCCGCGTGGAGCAGGACGGCCTGGGCGACCGAGCCCATCATGCGGGCCGGGGCGAGCAGGCGGCGGCGGTGGCGGCCGACGACGACCAGCTCGGCGTCCCGGGAGGCGGCGACGAGGTGTCCGGCCGCGTCACCCGGCAGCGCCTCGGTGTCGACGCGGACCTCGGGGTGCCGCCCCCGGTGCGGGGCGAGGAAGCCCTCGGCGAGCGCGCGGGTCTCGCTCTCGACGGCGACCTGGTCGATCGCGGGCGGCAGGATCTGCCCGGGCGCGGTCCAGGTCTGCACCGGCCACGGATAGGCGGCGATCACCTGTACCCGGGCCTCGCGCAGGGCGGCCTCGGCGAAGGCGAAGCCGAGGGTGGCGTCGTCAGGGCTGTCGGCATGCAGTCCGACGACCACCCGGGGCCCGGGTTCGGCCGGTCCGTCGCCGTGCTCGCCCACCGGCCCAGGGTCGTGGGAGGTACCCGCGTCCCGGCCGGGCCGGGGTACGACGACCACCGGGCACTCGGCGTCCCGGGCGACGGCAAGGCCATTGGAACCGAGCAGCAGGCTGGCGAAGCCGCCGCGGCCCCGCGAGCCGAGGACCAACAGCTGCGCGTCGGTGCCGAGTTCGGGCAGCACGGCACCCGGTACGCCTTCCAGGGCGACGTACTCCACTGCGGACTCCTCGACGCGGCCCGCGAGCCGGATGCGGACCTCGTCCAGCACTGGATCACCCTCGGCCTCGGGTGGCCCGGCGACCAGCACGTCGGCCTGGCCCCAGGCGGCGTACTGCCGTACGTGCACCACCCGCAGCGATGCCACGCGGCGCCGGGCGGCATCGACGGCCCAGTCCAGTGCGCGCAGGCTGTCGTCCGAACCGTCGACCGCGGCGATGACCGGCGCAGTGCTCATCGTTCTCACCTCCGGAACGCGACCTTCCCCTTGCTGGGGCCAGCCTGACTCAGGCGTCGGCCCCCGTGGGGCGCTGCTGGTCGCGTGTCCGGAAATCGGCCCGGAACACCCCCGGTTCGGCTCCTGGTCCGCTCTCGCCGGGGGCGGTGCCGCCGTCGGTGCGGCTCAGGTCAGGTCAGGTCGAACTCCCCCTCCCGCGCGCCGGAGACGAAGGCGCCCCACTCGGCGGGTGTGAAGATCAGGGAGGGGCTCTCCGCGCGGTCGCCGTTGCGCATCGCGATGAATCCCTCGACAAACGCGATCTGGACATCGCCCAGGCCCCGGCTGCTGGACTGCCATTCCGCGTTGCTGAGGTCGAGGTCCGGCTTGTCCCAGCCCGCGAACGGCTGCTGCTGGATGGTGCTCTCGGCCACGTCCGTGCTCCTCCCGGTTTGTCGTCCGCGGCTCAGCCTAGCGACCGGTTCCTATGGCCGACAGGCCACGTGGGCAGGACTTTGGCCAGTCGTTCAGGCGTCGGGCGGCATGGAGCCCACGAGCCACATGGAGAAGAACTGCGAGCCGCCGCCGTAGGCGTGTCCGAGGACCTTCCGGGCGCCGTCCACCTGGTGCTCCCCGGCCTGGCCGCGGACCTGGAGCGCGGCCTCGGCGAAGCGGATCATCCCGGATGCGCCGATGGGGTTGGTGGACAGCACGCCGCCCGACATGTTGACGGGCAGGTCCCCGTCGAGTTCGGTCACCCCGGACTCGGTGAGCTTCCAGCCCTCTCCCTCCTCGGCGAAGCCGAGGTTCTCCAGCCACATGGGTTCGTACCACGAGAACGGCACGTACATCTCGACGGCGTCGATGTCCCGGCGCGGGTCGGCGATGCCGGCCTGCCGGTAGACGTCGGCGGCGCAGTCCTTGCCGGCCTGCGGGGAGACGAAGTCCTTGCCCGCGAACAGGGTCGGTTCGCTGCGCATCGCGCCGCCGAGCATCCAGGCGGGCGGCCGAGGCGCGCGGGCGGCTCCGGCGCGGTCGGTGAGGACCATGGCGCAGGCGCCGTCGGAGGAGGGGCAGGTCTCGGAGTACCGGATGGGGTCCCACAACATGGGCGAGGCCTGGACCTTCTCCAGCGTGATGTCGTGCTCGTGGAGATGGGCGCAGGGGTTCTTCAGGGCGTTGCGCCGGTCCTTGTAGGCGACGAGGGAGCCGATGGTGTCGGGGGCGCCGCTGCGCCGCATGTACGCGCGCACGTGCGGGGCGAAGAAGCCGCCCGCCCCGGCGAGCAGGGGCTGCTGGAAGGGGATGGGCAGGGACAGACCCCACATGGCGTTCGACTCGGACTGTTTCTCGAAGGCGAGGGTGAGGACCGTGCCGTGGACACGGGCGGCGACCAGGCCCGCCGCGACGAGCGCGGTGGAGCCGCCGACGGAGCCGGCGGTGTGCACCCGGAGCATGGGCTTGCCGACCGCGCCGAGCGCGTCCGCGAGGTACAGCTCGGGCATCATCACGCCCTCGAAGAAGTCGGGCGCCTTGCCGATGACCACGGCGTCGATGTCGGCCCAGGTCAACTCGGCGTCGTCCAGGGCGCTTCGGGCCGCCTCGCGGACGAGTCCGGCGATCGACACGTCCCGGCGGGCGGCCACGTGCTTGGTCTGGCCGATGCCTGTGACGGCCACGGGCTCCTTGCTCATCGTGGATCCCCTTCGAGTACGGCGACCAGGTTCTGCTGGAGGCAGGGGCCGGAGGTGGCGTGGGCGAGGGCGCGGTCGGACGTACCGCGGTGGATGCGGGTGGCGGCCTCGCCGATGCGGATGAGTCCGGCGGCCATGACGGGGTTGGCGGCGAGCGCCCCGCCGGAGGGGTTGACGCGCACGTCGTCGCCGAGGCGCAGGGCCCTGCGCAGGATCACCTCCTGGGCGCTGAACGGGGCGTGCAACTCGGCCGTGTCCACGGGCCGTTCGAAGACGCCGGCCTTTTCGGCCGCCAGCCGGGCGGACGGCGAGTCGGTGAGGTCGCGGACGCCGAGGCCGTGCGCCTCTATGCGGTGGTCGATGCCCCGGATCCAGGCGGGCCGCGCGCACAGCTCCCGGGCCCGCTCCCCGGCCGCGAGGATCACGGCGGCGGCGCCGTCGCCGACGGGCGGGCAGTCGCCGGTGCGCAACGGCCGTACGACATAGTCGCCTTGCGGCTGCCGGCCCTTGAGCTGGGCGTGCGGGTTGGCTGCCGCGTCGGCCCGGCTGCGGGCGCCGACGGCCGCGAGGGCGGGCTCGTCGGTGTGGCCGGCATCTATGAGTGCCTGCGCCTGGAGGGCGGCCAGAGCTATGGAGTCGGGCCATAGGGGGGCGACGTAGTACGGGTCGAGCTGCCGGGTGAGTACGTCGCGCACGGAGCCGGGTGAGCACTTGCCGTAGGAGTACACGAGCGCGGTGTCGGCGTCGCCGGTGAGGAGCTTCGTCCAGGCCTCGTACAGGGCCCAGGCGCCGTCCATCTCGACGTGGGACTCGGAGACGGGCGGCCAGGCGCCGACGCCGTCCAGGGCCATGGTGAAGGAGAAGGCGCGGCCCGCGAGGTAGTCGCTGGAGCCGGAGCAGGTGAAGCCGATGTCGGCGGTCTTCAGGCCGGTCTGTGCGAGGACGTCGTGGAGCACCGGCATGAGCATCTCGACCTCGGAGGACTCCGCGGTGGAGCGCCGGTGGTCGGTCTGGGCGAAGGCGACGACGGCGACGTCCCGGGCGGCGGGGGCTTCTTCGCTGGTCACAGCAGCTCCTTGTACGTCTCGTAGTCCGCGTCGGGCTCGCCGGTGGGCCGGTAGTGGTCGGGGAAGCGGGCTCCTTCGGTCCATACCGGCTCGACGCGCAGTCCCATGCGCACCTGGTCGTACGGGATGCCGCCGATCCGGGCGTGCAGAGCGAGGTCGGCGCCGTCGAGCGCGATGTGCGCGTAGACGTACGGGACCTCGATGTCGAGGTTCTTCGCCTTGATGTTGACGATGCAGAAGGTGGTCACTGTGCCCCGAGGACCTACTTCGACCTGTTCTGCTGTGGCCAAGCCACATGTGGGGCACGCACCCCTGGGCGGGACGTACACCTTGCGGCAGGAGGGGCAGCGTTCGCCGACGGTCCGCTGTTGGGAGAGGGCATGGATGTAGGCGGACTGGGCGCGGCCGGGAGAGTAGGTGTAGTCGAGGCGGGCGGGTGCGACGATCCCGGTGAGGGGGGCCGCGAACTCTCCCGTGTGGTCTCCCGGTTGTGCGGCCGGTCCGTCGTACGGCTCGAAGCAGGCGATGTCGGTGATGGCGCCGGTGCGCTCCCCTGCCCAGCGGATCCGCACCCGCATGCCGGTGTGCACGGCGTCGGGGCCGGGGGCGTCGAGGGCGTGCAGCAGGGCGGTGTCGGCGCCGTCGAGCCGGACCAGGACCCAGGCGAAGGGGGCGTCGAGGGGCTGGCCACGGCGGGGTTCGTGGTTCCAGGCCCAGGTGGTGACAGTGCCCGTGGGGGCGACCTCCACCAGGTCGCGGATCTCCTCGGCGGTGACCGGGTCGTACTCGACGGGCGGCACCAGGGTGCGTCCGTCGCCGGTCCGCACACCGAGCACGACGCGTTCGCGCAGGCCAGTGAGGAAGGCGCTCTGGACGGGTCCGAGGGAGCGGGTGAAGGGGAACTCGACGACGAGGGGCGCTTGCAGGACTTCGGGCATCCTTGGGGACTCCTTCGGCGGTTCAGGCGCGCTTGTAGACGGGGGGCCGTTTCTCGGCGAAGGCGCGGGCGCCCTCCTTGGCGTCGGCGGTGTCGAAGACCGGCCAGCCGCGGGCGAGTTCGGCCTCGAGACCGTCGGTCTCCGTCAGCTCGGCGGTCTCGTACACCGACGCCTTGACGGCCTCGACGGCGAGCGGGCCGCAGGCGTTGATCCGCTCGGCGATCTCCAGGGCCGCCTCCAGCGCGGTGCCGTCGGGGACGACATGACCGATCAGGCCGATACGGGCAGCCTCCTCGGCGCTGTACGGCCGTGCGGTGAGCAGCATCTCCAGGGCGTGGGTGCGCGGGATCTGGCGCTGGAGCCGGACGGTGGAACCGCCGATCGGGAAGAGCCCGCGGCGGACCTCGAACAGGCCGAAGGTCGCGGACTCGCCGGCGACCCGGATGTCGGTGCCCTGGAGGATCTCGGTACCGCCCGCCACGCAGTACCCCTCGATGGCGGCGATCACCGGTTTGCGGGGCCGGTGGTGACGCAGCATCGCCTTCCAGTGCAGATCGGGGTCGGCCTTGAGCCGGTCGCGGTAGTGCTCGCCCTGCATGCCGTTGCCGGCGAGCGCCTTCAGGTCCATGCCGGCGCAGAAGGAGCCGCCGGACCCGGTGAGCACGATCGAGCGGATCGCGTCGTCCGCGTCGGCCTCGAGCCAGCCGTCGTACAGGCCGACGAGCATCGGAAGCGAGAGCGCGTTCCTGGCGTCGGGCCGGTTGAGTGTGAGCACCAGTGTGGCGCCCTCGCGCCGCACGGTGAGGTGTTCCGTCCCGCCCATGGACTTGTCTCCCCTCGGTGAGAACGAGAACAGGTTGCAGGAGGCGGGGAGGCACTTCAAGGGTTTTCTGACAGACAGTCAGATTTATTGGTGCGGGCCCTTCACAGTTGCGGCGCCCTTTGCTCTGATGACCGGCGAAGCGACGGTTCTCACCTTTCTCCGTCGGGGCTGTTCGGGGTCAGGAGGCGCGGTGGAGTACAACCTTGCCGATCTGTTCGAGTCGGTCGTCGACGTGGCCTCGGACCGGGAGGCCCTCGTCCACCTCGACCATCCCGGCACCGGCGCGGAACGCCGCCTGACCTACGCGGAGCTGGACGCGGCCGCCAACCGCATCGCACATCACCTGATCGACAGCGGCATCCGCCCCGGGGAGCATCTGGGCCTGCACCTGTACAACGGCGTCGAGTACCTCCAGACGGTGCTGGCCTGCCTCAAGGCGCGCATTGTTCCGGTCAACGTCAACTACCGCTATGTCGAAGAGGAGTTGGTGTACCTCTACCGGGATGCGGACCTGGTGGCACTGGTCTTCGACGCGGAGTTCGCGGACCGGGTGGCGGGCGCGCTGCCGCGGACGCCGGGGCTGCGGCACCTGCTGTGCGTGGGGCCGGGGACGCCCGGCGGGCCGGGGACGGGGCCGGGCACAGGGACGGGTGTGGCCACAGGGCCGGGTACGGCGACGGGTGCGGCCGGGGTGCCGGGCGCGGTTGCGTTCGCGGACGCGGAGGCCGCAGGGTCACCCGAGCGGGGCTTTCCCGCGCGCTCCGGGGACGACCAGTTCATCATCTACACCGGCGGCACGACCGGCATGCCCAAGGGTGTGATGTGGCGTCAGGAGGACCTGTTCTTCGCGGGGCTGGGCGGCGGCGCACCGACCGGGGAGCCGGTGAGGACACCGGAGGAGCTGGCCGAGCGGGTCGCGGCCGGCGGCACCGGGATCACCTTCTTCCCCACTCCCCCGCTGATGCACGGCACCTCGACGCTGACCGCGTTCATCGGTTTCAACTTCGGCCAACGTGTCGTCCTGCACCGCAAGTTCGTGCCCGAGGAGGTACTGCGGACCATCGAGAAGGAGAAGGTCACCAGCGTGTCGCTGGTCGGCGACGCGATGCTCCGGCCGCTGATCGACGCGCTGAGCGGGCCGCTGAAGGGTACCGACTGCTCGGCCCTGTTCAGCGTCTCCTCGTCCGGCGCGATCATGTCGGAGACGGTGCGCCGGCAGTTTCGCGAACTGGTCCCTAACGCCATGCTGCTGAACAACTTCGGCTCCTCGGAGTCCGGCTTCAACGGCACGGCGACCGAGGACTCCGGGCCCGAGCGCGGCTTCCGGATCCGGGTCAACTCCCGTACTCGGGTAGTGGATCCGGCCACCCACGAACCGGTCACGGCGGGCGAGGTCGGCCGCGTCGCCCAGTGCGGCCATGTGCCGCTCGGCTACTACAACGACCCGCGCAAGACGGCGGAGACCTTCTTCACCAGGGACGGCGAGCGCTGGGTGCTGCTCGGCGACATGGCGACCGTCGACGCGGACGGCGTGGTCACGGTCCTCGGCCGCGGATCGCAGTGCATCAACACCGGGGGCGAGAAGGTCTACCCCGAAGAGGTCGAGCAGGCGCTCAAGGCGCATCCGGACGTGTACGACGCGCTCGTCGCCGGGGTGCCCGACGCGACATGGGGCAACCATGTGGCGGCCGTGGTGCAACTGCGCGAGGGAGCCGCGCGGCCGTCCCTCGCCGACATCCAGGGCCACTGCCGTACCCGGCTGGCCGGCTACAAGATCCCCCGCCAGCTGGTGATCACGGAGTCCGTCCGGCGCTCCCCGAGCGGCAAGGCCGACTACCGGTGGGCCCGCGAGGTGGCGGTGGCGGCGGACCGGCCGTAGGCCGTGGCTGCGGGGTGTCCCGCCGCCTCGACCGCACCGGAGGATTACCCTGTGTCAACGCCCGACGCCATTTCATTACCAGGAGTGATCGTCGGTCGTACGAGTGATGCCGGTCCCGGTCCCGCCCGCGCCGGCACCCGGCCCCGTGCGGAAGGACCTCCAGGTGTCGCACCCCACGCCTCGTCGATGGTTCGCGTGGTGCCGTCGGCACACCCGGATCGGGCGCGGGGTGTCCTTCGGCACGACCGTCCTCGCCGCCGTCCTCGTGCTGGGCGCGCTGCTGCTGCCGGACCGGCCCGACCATCTCGACCCGGCCGCGTTCGTCCGGCTTCCGGCCGAGGGCATCGTGCTCGCGGCACTGCTCCTGGTGCTGCCGTACCGGGCCCGGCGGGCCGTGGCGGTGGCGGCCGGTGTGCTCATCGGGCTGCTCATCCTCCTCAAATGCCTCGACATCGGCTTCTACTCGGTGCTGTTCCGCCCCTTCGACCTGGTGCTGGACTGGGGCCTGCTCGGCAACGCGGCGGACTATCTGCGCGAGACGTCGGGCCGGGCCGGTGAGCTGGCCGCCATCGCCGGTGCCGTACTGCTCGGGGTCGCGGTCCTCGTCCTGACCACGGGCGCCACGGTCCGGCTGGCCGCACTGCTGGTCCGCCACCGCACCCGGTCGGTCCACGGGATCCTGCTGCTGGGCACCGCGTGGGGCACCTGCGTCGTGCTCGGCCTGCACAGCGCCGGCCGGCCCGTCGCCGCCACGCTCGACGCCGACCTGCTCGGCGACCACGCCCGCCAGGTCCGCACGTCACTCGCCGACGCCCGCCTCTTCGGGCAGCAGGCCGCCGTCGACGCCTTCGCCCGCACCCCGCCGGGCCGGCTGCTCACCGCACTGCGCGGCAAGGACGTGCTGTTCACCTTCGTCGAGAGCTACGGCCGTTCGGCGATCGAGGACCCGGCGATGGCCCCGCGCATCGACGCGGTCCTCAAGGAGAGCACGGCGGCCGTCCGGGCGGCCGGGTTCGAGGCGCGCAGCGGCTGGCTGCGCTCGCCGGTGACGGGCGGCGGCAGCTGGCTGGCCCACTCGACCTTTCTGTCCGGCCTGTGGATCAGCAACCAGCAGCGGTTCCGCAGCCTCACCTCCAGCGACCGCACCACCCTCACCGGCGCCTTCCGCAGGACGGGTGCCTGGCGCACGGTCGGTGTCGTGCCGGGTGTGCTGGCGGCCTGGCCGGAGGGCCGGTTCTTCGGCCTGGACCACATCTACGACGGCCGTCATCTCGGTTACCACGGCCCTGACTTCGGCTGGTCGCAGGTGCCGGACCAGTTCACCCTGGACGCCTTCCGGGACAAGGAGTTCGCACGGCGGGGCCGCGGCCCGCTGATGGCGGAGATCATCCTCACCTCCAGCCACTATCCCTGGGCGCCGGTACCGCGCCTGGTCGACTGGGCGAAACTGGGCGACGGCTCGGTGTTCCAGCCGATCAGGCGCGCCGGCAGGTCCCAGGAGGAGGTCTGGAGCAGTCCGGAGAGCGTGCGCGCCGAGTACCGCAGCTCCATCGAGTACTCACTGCACAGCCTCGTCGGGTTCCTGCAGCGCTACGGCGACAGGAACACGGTCCTGGTCTTCCTGGGCGACCACCAGCCGGTGCCGACGGTCACCGGGAACAGCCCCCGCAAGGACGTGCCGGTCAGCATCGTCGCCTACGACCCCGAGGTGCTGGACCGCATCTCCGGCTGGGGCTGGACGCGGGGGCTGAAGCCCGCCGCCGACGCCCCCGTGTGGCCCATGGACAGCTTCCGTGACCGCTTCCTCAAGGCGTACGGGCCCCGGCCCGGCCGGTGACGGACCTCGCGCGGACGCGGCTCCCGGTCCTCAGCGCCCGAGGAACTCCTCCGGTGTTGGCATAGCGATCCGGCCCATGCGGTCCCGCCACACAGGATCGGGGGCGTTGCACTGCTCGTCGGTGGCCCGCACCATCGCCCGGCCGAACGGCAACTCTCCCACGGGCCGCGGGGCGGGGACCCGGGGCGGGTCGCGCGGCACCGGTGCGCAGACGTCCTCGAGCACCGGACGTCGTACGACCCCGGGGTGGCGCTGCGCCGGCAGACAGGCGACGAGGCCGCCCGGCGATCGGCCCACCCCATCGACCCGGGCGAGGCCCGGGGCGGCCGGCAGGGCGCGTACGTCGTCCGGCATCGCCTCCCGCGCGTACTGCCCCGGCCACCTGCTGCGTCCGTGGCCGCGCCGGTCGGGGGCGTACACGCGGCGCGGCACCGGTGGCGCGGGGGCCGTTCGGCGATCGGGGTCGGGCCGGCGCCGACGGCGCCCCGGTAGTGCAGCAGCAGGACGGCGGGGCGCCGGCCGGGGCCGGGCCCCGGCCCCGGCCCCGGCTCCGGCTTCGGCTTCGGCTTCGGCTTCGGCTTCGGCAGGCCAGGGTGTTGCCGTTCGCCTCGGTGGTGTGCGGCCGCGCGGTGTCCATGCCGGGCACGCCGGCCGGGCGGCCGGGGCGGGGGCCGACTAATCCGCCGAGGGCACAGCGGTGCCCACGGCTGCGTCGAGGAAGGCGAGCACGCGGCCCGCGAACCGTTCGGGGTCGTCCAGCCAGGGGAAGTGACCGGCACCGGGCTGGACGCTGAACTCGGCCCGGGGGAAGGCCTCGGCGGCCCGGCGGGCGAGGTCGGGGCGGGGGCCGCCGTCGAGTTCGCCCGCGTGCACGAGCACGGGTGCCGTCAGGCCGGCGAGTGCGGCCCGGGTCGCCTCGGGTACGAAGGCACCCTCGGTGAAGTACCGGTCGCCCGCCTCCTCGTTGCTCTGCTCCAGTTCGGCGTCCGCGTGTGCCCGGGCGGCGGCGTCCCAGCGGCCGTAGAAGAACGGCAGGAAGACGTCGTCGAAGTCCGCCTCCCCCACCAGCCATGCCCGGAAGGCGGGGAAGGCCTTCTCGAACCAGGGCTCGTCCGCGCGCAGCCGGGCCGCGGCGAGCCGGTCCTCGGGCGCCGCCCGCAGGCCCAGCCCGGTCAGGTTCGGGGTGATCAGCACCAGCCGCCGGATGCGCCGCGGGTGGCGGGCCGCGTAGAGCATGGCCAGGGCGGCACCCGCCGAGTGGGCGAGCAGATCCATGTGCTCCAGGCCCATGTGTGCGCGCCATGTCTCCACGTCCTCGACCATCCGGTCGCAGCGGTACGTCGCCGGGTCCGCGGGCACCGCGGAGTCGCCGGTGCCCCGCAGGTCGAGCAGGGCCAACCGGCGGTGCGCGGTCAGCCCGCCGAGGTCCTCGAGGTAGGCGGAGGCACGCATGGGGCCGCCGGGCAGCACGACGAGGGGCTCGCCCTCGCCCCGCAGGTGGTAGGCGAGCCGGGTCCCGTCGGTCGTGGTGAAGGTGGGCATGGCCGCGATCATGTCGGTCCACCCCGGCGGGGCGCAACGTTTTTGCGTACGGGCGCCGCATCCCGCCCGGCGCGGGCGCGGAACCGGGCAGAAAATCCGTGCACCCCCCTTGCCTGATCGCGCATGGCCTGAATTACTGGCCCCGAACGAGTCAACCGAATGATCGGTCGTCCGGTATGTACGGCCTGCAAGGGAGACGTCTCGATGGCGGATGCGACGGACCTGCGCGACGCGGGCGAACGGCTCGGGCCCGACGAGCTGCGGGCGCTCCAGCTGGAGCGGCTGCGCGCCTCGCTGCGGCACGCCTACGACCACGTGCCGTTCTACCGGGAGTCCTTCGACAAGGCCGGCGTCCACCCGGAGGACTGCCGTTCCCTCCCGGACCTCGCCCACTTCCCCTTCACGACCAAGGCCGACCTCAGGGCGAACTACCCGTACGGCATGTTCGCCGTCCCCCGGGAGCGGATCCGCCGGCTGCACGCCTCCAGTGGCACCACGGGACACCCCACGGTGGTCGGCTATACGGACAACGACCTTTCCATGTGGGCCGACATGGTGGCGCGCTCGCTACGGGCGGCCGGCACACGGCCCGGCGACATCGTGCATGTGGCGTACGGCTATGGACTGTTCACCGGCGGTCTGGGCGCCCACTACGGTGCCGAGCGCCTGGGCTGTACGGTCGTCCCCGCATCCGGCGGTATGACGGCCCGGCAGGTGCAGCTGATCCGGGACCTGGAGCCGACCGTCATCATGGTGACCCCGTCCTACATGCTCACGCTGCTGGACGAGTTCGAGCGGCAGGGCGTGGACCCGCGCACCACCTCGCTGCGGGCCGGCGTGTTCGGGGCGGAGCCCTGGACCGAGCAGATGCGGCGCGAGATCGAGGAGCGGTTCGGGATCGACGCCGTCGACATCTACGGGCTGTCCGAGGTGATCGGTCCCGGTGTGGCCCAGGAGTGCGTGGAGACCAAGGACGGGCTGACCGTGTGGGAGGACCACTTCTACCCGGAGGTGGTCGACCCGATCACGGGCGAGGTGCTGCCGGACGGCGAGCAGGGGGAGCTGGTGTTCACCTCGCTGACCAAGGAGGCCATGCCGATCGTGCGGTACCGGACCAGGGACCTGACGCGGCTGCTGCCCGGCACGGCCCGGGTGTTCCGGCGGATGGAGAAGGTCACCGGGCGCAGTGACGACATGGTGATCCTGCGCGGAGTGAATCTGTTCCCGACCCAGATCGAGGAGATCGTGCTCCGCACGCCCGGTGTGGCACCCCACTTCCAGCTCCGGCTGACCCGCGAGGGGCGCCTGGACAGCCTCACCGTCCGCGCCGAGGCCCGTCCGGACGCGCCTTCGCAGACGCGCGAGGCGGCGGCCCGGTCCATCGTCGCGGCCGTGAAGGACGGCATCGGGGTCTCGGTGGACGTGGAGATCGTCGACCCCGAGTCGCTGGAACGGTCGGTGGGCAAGATCCGCCGCATCGTGGACCTGCGGTCGCGGGACGCGGGGTAGGGGAGGCAGGGCGCGGCCGTGCGCCGGACCGAGCCGGTCACCGGCCGCGGGACGGTCGTATCGACGTACCTCGAAACGTCGGCGGCGGCCGGTACTCCGGAGCCGTGATGGACACCGCCCTCCCTCCCCTGCCGGGAGCTGGGCCGATCCCACTGGCCGACCGGGCACCGCAGGCCCGTCCGGGCGCTCGGGCCACCAGCTAGCCGCGGAAGCGGTCCCGGAGTTCGCGTTTGAGGATCTTGCCGCTGGCGTTGCGGGGCAGCTCGTCGACGAACAGGATCCGCTTGGGGGCCTTGAAGGGGGTCAGCCGCTCCTTCACGTGGGTGATGAGCTGGTCCTCCGTGACGTCGCCACGGGAGACGACGACGGCGGTGACGGCCTCGATCCAGTGGTCGTCGGGCAGACCGATCACCGCGGTCTCGGCGACGGCCTCGTGGGTGTAGAGAGCGTCCTCGACCTGGCGTGAAGCGACCAGAACACCACCGGAGTTGATGACGTCCTTCACCCGGTCCACGATCGTGAAGTAGCCGTCGGCGTCGCGCACCGCGAGGTCGCCGGAGTGGAACCAGCCGTCCCGGAAGGCCTCGGCGCTCTCCTCGGGCCTGTCCCAGTAGCCCTCGCACAACTGCGGTGAGCGGTAGACGATTTCACCGGGCGTGCCGTCGGGCACGTCCTGTCCCCGGTCGTCCACGACCCGCGCGTCCACGAAGAGCACGGTCCGGCCGCAGGAGTCCAGGCGGCCCTCGTGTTCGTCGGGGGCGAGCACGGTGGCCAGCGGGCCGACCTCGCTCTGTCCGAAGCAGTTGTAGAACGCGAGTTTCGGCAGGCGTTGGCGCAGGCGCTCCAGCACCGGGACGGGCATGATCGAGGCACCGTAGTAGGCCTTGCGCAGGCCGTCGAGGGCGCGGGTGGCGAAGTCGGGACGGCCCGCGAGGGCGATCCACACCGTGGGCGGCGCGAACAGGCTGTCCACGCGGCCCGCTTCGATCAGGTCGAACAGCCGGTCCCCGTCGGGGACGTCCAGGACGAGGTTGGTCGCGCCGATCGCCAGGTACGGCAGCAGGAACACGTGCATCTGCGCGGAGTGGTACAGCGGCAGCGCGTGCACCGGGCGGTCGCCGGCGCTCAGGTCGAGTGCGGTGATCGCGCTCAGGTACTCGTGGACCAGCGCCCGGTGAGTCATCATCGCGCCCTTGGGCAGGGCCGTCGTGCCGGAGGTGTACAGCAGTTGGACCAGGTCCTCGGTGCGGGGTTCCGGCCCGTCGTACGGCGAAGTGTCCGCCAGCCGGGCCAGGAGGGAGCCCTGGGCGTCCCTGAGTGGCAACGTCCGTACGCCGTGCGGGAGTCGGCCGGCCAGGTCGGGGTCGGCCAGTGCGAGGGTGCTGCCGGACTGGGCGACGAGATACGCCAGGTCTGCGCCGGTGAGGTTCTGGTTGACCGGCACATGGACCAGACCCGCCCGGGCGCAGGCGAGGAAGGCGATCAGATAGGCGTCGGAGTTGTGGCCGTACGCGGCAACCCGGTCGCCGGGCTCGAGCCCCTCGGCGAGCAGCACCGAGGCCGCACGGGAGACGGCGTCGTCGAGTTCCTCGTACGTCCAACGGCGCTCGCCGTACTCCACCGCGACCCGCGCCGGGGTGCGCCGGGCGCTGCGGCGCAGCACTCCGTCGACCGTGCTGCCGTGTCCCTGCGTCATGACAGCCGATCCTGGGGCCGCCGGACGCGCCGGTCAAGCACCCCGGTCCCACCGCGGTCACACCGGGCGGGTGCGTCCCCGCCAGTACGGATCGCGCAGCCGCCGCTTGTAGAGCTTGCCGTTGGGGTCGCGGGGCATCTCGGCGATGAAGTCGACGCTCCTGGGCCGCTTGTAGCCGGCCAGGCGCTCGGCGCAGTGGTCGAGGAGGGCGCTGGCGAGGGCCGGTCCGGGCTCGTGGCCGGGGGCCGGTTCGACGACGGCCTTGACCTGCTCTCCCCAGTCGTCGTGCGGGATGCCGAAGGCGGCGGCGTCG
The DNA here is from genome assembly GCF_009796285.1 of Streptomyces broussonetiae. NCBI lineage: Bacteria > Bacillati > Actinomycetota > Actinomycetes > Kitasatosporales > Streptomycetaceae > Streptomyces > Streptomyces broussonetiae. Next base: position 1,306,063 of record NZ_CP047020.1, read on the forward strand.
GCGACGGCCGGATGCGAGAGCAGTGCGGACTCGATCTCGGCCGGGTAGATGTTGACCCCGCCGGAGATGATCATGTCTATCTTGCGGTCGCGGAGGAAGAGGTAGCCGTCCTCGTCCAGTACGCCGAGATCGCCGACGGTGAAGAAGTCGCCGATGCGGTTCTTGCGGGTCTTGGCCTCGTCCTTGTGGTACGAGAAGCCGCCGGTGCTCATCTTCATGTAGACGGTGCCGAGCCGGCCGGGCGGCAGCCGGTTGCCGTCGTCGTCGAAGACCGCGAGTTCACTGATGGGCCAGGCCTTGCCGACCGTGCCGGGCTTCTTCAGCCAGTCCTCGGCGGTGGCGAAGGCACCACCGCCCTCGCTGGCCGCGTAGTACTCCTCCACACAGTGGCCCCACCAGTCGATCATGGCCCGCTTCACATGGTCCGGGCAGGGGGCTGCGCCGTGGATGGCGTGCCGCATGGAGGAGACGTCGTAGCGGTCCCGTACCTCCTGCGGGAGGGCCAGCAGGCGGTGGAACTGGGTCGGGACCATATGGGTGTGCGTGCACCGGTGGGTGTCGATGCGGTCGAGCATCTCCTCGGGGGTCCACTTGTCCATGAGCACCAGCCGGTGCCCGATGTGCAGGGACGCGCCCGCGAACTGCAGGACGGCCGTGTGGTAGAGCGGCGAGCAGACCAGGTGGACGTTGCCGTCGAAGGGCTTGATGCCGAAGATGCCGAGGAAGCCTCCGAGGTAGGCCTCCTCGGGGGTCTTTCCTGGCAGTGGGCGGCGGATGCCCCGCGGGCGGCCCGTCGTACCGGAGGTGTAGTTCATGACCCAGCCGAGTTCGCGGTCGGCGGGGGCCGACTCCGGCTGTCCGTCCAGGAGTTGGGAGTACGGCCGGAAGTCCTCGACCTCGCCGACCGCGTACCGGTGACCGGCGGGCAGCCCCGCCTCGTCGGCGGCGGCGCGTGCGGCGGCGCCGAACCGCTCGTGGGCGATGAGCACCTTGGCACCGGAGTCGGCGACGATCCAGGCGATCTCGGGGCCGACGAGGTGGTGGTTGACCGGCACCAGATACAGGCCGGCCTGGGTGGCGGCCAGGTAGGCGGTGAAGAACTCGACGCCGTTGGGCAGGACGACGGCGAAGGAGTCGCCGCGCTCGAGGCCGGCCGCGCGCAGCCCGTGGACGAGCCGGTTGGCGGCGGCGTGCAGCCGTCCGGCGGTCCACTCCTCGCCGTCGGGGGCGATGAGGACGGTGTGGTCGGGATCCTGGGCTGCCTGCGCCCAGAATCCGGCTGGAGGCGTGCTGACGGGTGCGCTCACGACTGGCCGCTCCTTCCGGCGATGCGGTTGATGCGGTCCACGGCCCGCTCGAAGCCGCGGGTGAGGTCGTCGAAGACGGCCTGGACGGTGCGTTCGCTGCTCATCCGGCCGACGATCTGCCCGACGGGGGTGCCGAGCAGCGGTTCGACCTCGTACTTCTGGATCCGGGAGACCGCCTCGGCCACCAGCAGGCCCTGCAGCGGCATGGGCAGGGTGCCGGGTCCGGCCGGGTCGTCCCAGGCGTCGGTCCATTCGGTACGGAGCTGACGCGCGGGTTTGCCCGTCAGGGCACGTGAGCGGACGGTGTCCCCGGAGCCGGCGGCGAGCAGCTTGCGGGTCAGGGCGGGAGCGTGCAGATCGGCCTCTGTGGTGGTGAGCCACAGGGAGCCGAGCCACACACCCTGGGCGCCGAGGGTGAGGGCGGCGGCCACCTGTTGTCCGCTGCCGATGCCTCCCGCGGCCAGCACGGGCAGCGGGTCGACGGCGTCCACGATCTCGGGGGTGAGCACCATCGTGGCGATCTCCCCGGTGTGGCCGCCCGCCTCGTAGCCCTGGGCGACGACGATGTCGATGCCCGCCTCCTGGTGCTTGCGGGCGTGCCGGGCGCTGCCCGCGAGCGCGGCGACCAGGACACCCTGGTCGTGGGCGCGGGCGACGACGTCGGCGGGCGGGGAGCCGAGGGCGTTGGCGAGCAGCTTGATCGGATGGTCGAAGGCGACGTCGAGCTGGGTGCGGGCGACCTGCTCCATCCACCCGGTGATGCGCCATCCGGAGGCCTCGCCGTCGGCCAGTTCCGGCACTGCGTGCTTGGCGAGGGTGTCGCGGACGAACTGCCGGTGCCCCTCGGGGATCATCGCCTCGACGTCCGCCTCGGAAACGCCCTCCACCTTCTTCGCGGGCATCACCACGTCCAGCCCGTAGGGGCGGTCGCCGACGTGTGCCTCGATCCAGTCGAGGTCGCGTTTGAGGTCGTCGGGAGCGGTGTAGCGGACCGCGCCGAGCACGCCGAAGCCGCCGGCCCGGCTGATGGCCGCGGCGACGGCAGGGAACGGCGTGAAGCCGAAGACGGCGTGCTCGACTCCCAGTTTCTTGCTCAGCTCCGTCTGCATGGGCGCAGGATGCCGCAACCGGCCGGACGACGGAAGAGCTTTTCTGACGTCCCGTCAGATTCTTTGTGGTCGGCGACGCTACGCTGCGGCCTCCAGCACCGCCATCGCCGCGTTGTGTCCCGGCACCCCGCTCACCCCTCCCCCGCGCACGGCCCCCGCGCCGCACAGCAGGACGTTCGCGTGGCCCGTCTCCACGCCCCAACGACCGGTGCCCTGCTGGGCGTACGGCCAGGACAGGGCGCGGTGGAAGATGTTGCCACCGGGCAGCCCGAGATCCCGTTCCAGGTCGAGCGGGGTCTTCGCCTCGATGCAGGGGCGGCCGTCGGCGTCGGTGGCCAGGCAGTCGGCGAGCGGTTCGGCGAGGTGGGCGTCGAGCTGGGCGAGGGTGGACTTGAGCAGTTCGTCGCGGACGGCGTCGTTGTCCCGGTCGAAGAGCCGGGCGGGGGTGTGCAGCCCGAACAGCGTGAGCGTGTGGTAGCCGCGCCGGGCGAGTTCGGGGCCGAGGATGCTCGGGTCGGTCAGGGAGTGGCAGTAGATCTCCGAGGGCGGTACGGCGGGCAGTTCGCCGGCGGCGGCCTGGGCGTGGGCGGTGGCGAGCTGCCGGTAGCCCTCGGCGATGTGGAAGGTGCCTGCGAAGGCCTCGCGCGGGTCGGCGTCCGGGTCGCGCAGCCTGGGCAGTCGGGTGAGCAGCATGTTGACCTTGAGCTGGGCGCCCTCGGCCGGTTCGGGCGTCAAGTCCCCTGTGAGCAGGGCAAGTTCCTGCGGGGAGGCGTTGACCAGGACGTGCCGGGCTGCGGCGACGCCCTCGCCGTCGGCCGTGCGGTAGGTGACCTCGGCGCGCTTGCCGTCGGTGGCGATCCGGATCGCCTCGTGGCCGGTACGCAGGACCGCGCCCGCACGGCGGGCGGCGGCGGCCAGCGCGTCGGTGAGGGCGCCCATGCCACCGACGGGCACGTCCCAGGCGCCGGTGCCGCCGCCGATGACGTGGTAGAGGAAACACCGGTTCTGCGCGAGGGAGGGCTCGTGGGCGTCGGCGAAGGTGCCGATCAGGGCGTCGGTGAGGACCACGCCCCGTACCAGGTCGTCGGCGAAGTTCCGCTCGACCGCGACGCCGATCGGCTCCTCGAACAGGGCGCGCCAGGCGGTGCCGTCGTCGATGCGGCGGCGCAGTTCGTCGCGGGTGGGCAGCGGCTCGGTGAGGGTCGGGAAGACCCGCTCGGCGACGCGGGCGGTCATGTCGTAGAAGCGCTGCCAGGCCTCGTACTCGCGCTCGGAGCCGGTCAGCCGGGCGAAGGCCTCGCGGGTGCGCTGCTCGCCGCCGCCGACGAGGAGTCCGGTGGGCCGGCCGTCGCGTTCGGCGGGGGTGTACGAGGAGATGGTGCGGGCGCGGACCCGGAAGTCGAGCCCGAGGTCGCGCACGATCTTCTGCGGCAGCAGGCTGACCAGGTAGGAGTAGCGCGACAGCCGGGCGTCGACGCCGGTGAAGGCGCGCGTGGAGACGGCGGCGCCGCCGGTGTGGTCCAGCCTTTCCAGCACCAGCACGGAGCGGCCGGCCCGGGCGAGGTAGGCGGCGGCGACCAGGCCGTTGTGTCCACCGCCGACGATCACGGCGTCATAGGTACGGGTTCCCTCGTTGGCAGCCATGGTCCTTCGTAACACGTGATGATCGACGGCGGCCAGAGGTGCGCCCCGGGTGCGGTCAGGCTCCGCCGGACGCGTGCCGCCGGCGGGCCACCGCGACCCGGCGGTACAGCTCGCCGGCCTCGGCTCCCCGGCCGAGCCGTTCCAGGCAGTGGGCCTCGTCGTTGCGGCTGGCGAGGGTCTCGGCATGGTCCGGGCCGAGGACGCGCTCGCGGGCGGCGGCGACCCGGCGGTACTCGGCGAGGGCGTCCGTCCACCGGCCCAGCCAGCCGAGGGCGACCGCGACCTCGCGGTGGCTGACGAGTGTGTCGGGGTGGGCGGGGCCGAGGGCGTGCTCGCGCAGCAGGCGTACGGCGCGCGCCTCGGTCAGGGCCTCCTCCCAGCGGCCGAGCCGGCCGAGGTTGACCCCGAGGCCGTGCCGGGCCCGGAGGGTCTCGGGGTGGGCGGGGCCCAGGACCCGGGAGCGGTCCTCGATCAGGTCGCGGTACAGGCTCAGGGCGTCCGCGCTGCGGCCCAGGCGGCCGAGGCTGAGCGCGGTCTCGTAGCGGGCGGCCAGGGTGTCGGCATGGTCCGGGCCGAGGACGCGCTCCCTGGCCTCGGCGACCGCGCGGTACTGCCGCAGTGCCTCCGCCCAGCGACCCAACTGTCCTTGCGCGTAGGCGACTTCGCAGCGGGAGACCAGGGTGTCGGGGTGCTCGGGGCCGAGCACCCGGGCCCGGGCCGCGGCCACCTCGCGGGCCGTGCGGCAGGCGTCGTCCAGCCGGCCGAGCCGGCCCAGGGCGCAGGCGAGGTTGTGCCGGCAGCGCAGAGTGTCCGGGTGGTCGGGTCCCATGGCCCGCACCCGGGCGGCCAGCACCGCGCTGTACACGTGGTGAGCCTCGAAGTGACGGCCCAGCCGACCCAGCGCATAGGCGGTCTCCTGGCGGGCGGCGAGCGTGTCGGGGTGGTCGGGACCGAGCACGCGCGCTCTGGCCTCGGCGATGTCCGTGTAGGCGGCGAGCGCATCGGCGACCCGGCCGGTGCGCACCAGAGCGAAGGCGGCCTCGTAGCGGCTGGCCAGGGTCTCGGGGTGGTCGGGGCCGAGCAGCGCGGCCCGCTCGGTGGCGACGGCCCGGTGCGCCTCGCCCGCCTGCGCCCAGCGGCCCTGCCCGGCCAGCCGTATGCCCTCGCGATGCCGTGCGGCCAGGTCCGCCGCGCGCTCCACGGGAAGGGGAGCGGCGGGGCGTCGCACCCGAGCGGGCCCGTCGCGGCCGGTCGTGCCCACCGGCCGGTAGCCGGCTGCCGGACACGGCTCCTCGTCTCCTGTGGGCGCGATCGGACCGCGGCGGACGTCGTCCGTCCTCCTGGGCGCCGCCGGTACCGCGTCCCAGCGGCCGGACAGAGCCGCCCCCGGGTCGGGCGACAGGGCGCCCAGCGCGGCGCCGAGCGCCTTGTGGCCGGTGGTCATGCCCCGGGTCCAGGTCGGCAGCCGGGACCCGCCCTTGGGATCCGGCAGTTCGACGGCCGTGACGGCAGCGGGCGTTGTGCCCCCGCCCTGGATCCGGCGGATCAACTCGTCGGCGTCGTCCGGTCGTTCCTCGGGGCGTTTGGCCAGCAGGGCAAGGACGATCTCCTCGAGGCGGCCGGGCAGTTCCGGGCGCAGCTCGCGCAGGGGGCGGGGCGGGGTGCCGCGATGGCCGACGAGAACGGCCCAGGCGTCCTCGAGGTCGAAGGGCGGCGCGCCGGTGGCGATTTCGTACAGGACGCAGCCCAGCGAGTACAGGTCGCTGCGCCGGTCCACCTCGCCGCCGCCGATCTGCTCCGGGGACATGTAGTGCGGGGTACCGAGGGCGACGCCGGTGCCGGTCAGCCGGGCGGTGAAGCCGATGTCGTCGCCGAGGCGGGCGATGCCGAAGTCGCAGATCTTCACGGTTCCGTCGGTCAGTCGCACGATGTTGGCCGGTTTCAAGTCGCGGTGCACTATGCCGTGCTGATGGGTGTAGGCGAGAGCGGCGGCGACCTGGACGGCGATGTCGGTCACGTCGTCGACGGGCAGGGGATGCCCCTTGTTGTCCTGGAGCAGCCGGCTCAGGTCACGGCCGTCCAACAGCTCCATGACCAGGTACGGCACGCCGTCGCTCTCGCCGAAGTCATGGACGACGGTCACCCCGCGGTGCGAGAGCGCGGCGGCCACCCGGGCCTCGCGGCGGAACCGTTCCCGCAGGACGCGGGCGAGCGCCGGATCATGGTAAGGGCCGAGCGGTTTGAGGCACTTGACCGCGACCTGGCGGCCGAGGGACTCGTCCCGGGCCCGCCACACCTCGCCCATCCCGCCCCGCCCGAGCAGCTCGAGCAGCCGGTACCGGTCCTGTATGAGCCTGTTCTCCCCCATAGCGATCCGCCGCCCCCGTCGCCGCCCCGCCCCGCCCCGCCCCGGGAGTCAGGCCCCGGACCGCCCCTGGCCGCACCGTGCCGGCCCGATCCGCGACACACCCCCCTGCTCGTCCAGTATGGCGGCCTATCGTCCAAGTTTGTACGGCGCTGGACGCGCGTCAGGGCCGAGCCTCGCCACGGCGCGCAGGACGTGTTTGGGCGGCAGCTGCCAGCGCACACGCGCGGGAACACTCCGCAGCACCCTGCCCGTGACCCGTAGTCGACGGGTGACGACGGCGGGTGCGGGGGCCGGTCTGCCGTACAGCTCATGGGCGTACGGCGGCAGCGCGGCGTACGCCAGATGCGCCACGCGCCGCCACAGCAGCTCGCGCGCCGGTACGAGGAGGGGATGCGTCGGCGGACGGAGCAGGAAGTCGTCCACCACGCGTGCCTCGGGTCCCGCGGCCAGCTCGGGGCGCACCTTCTCGAAGTACGCGGCCAGTTCCGCACGGCTCGCCGGTACGGCCTCGGGCTCGAGGCCCACCAGGCGTGCGCCGACCCGGTGCTCGGCTATGTAGCGGTCGGCCTGGGCGTCGGTGAGCGGGAAGCCGGAGCGGCGCAGGACGTGCAGATAGGAGTCGATCTCCGCGCAGTGCACCCACAGCAGCAGCGCGGGTTCGTCCACGCCGTAGCGCTCCGCGGTGTCCGGGTCGGTCGCCGTCAGCATGCTGTGGATCTTCCGCACCCGGGCGCCGGCCCGCTCGGCGGCTTCGGTGGTGCCGTACGTCGTCGTGCCGACGAAGTTGGCGGTACGCCTGAGCCGGCCCCACGCGTCCTGCCGGAAGTCGGAGTTCTGGATCACGCCCCGCACCGCTCGCGGGTGCAGGGCCTGCAGGTACAGCGCTCGGATGCCGGCGACCCACATCATGGGGTCGCAGTGCATCTGCCAGGTCACGGAGTTCGGCGTGAAGAGCCCGGGATCACCGATGTCCGCAGGTGTGACCACAGCCATGGGTTGCCACCTCTTGTCGCTGTCCGACCTGAACCTGTCCGACCAGTGGCAGCGCGCCACCGGGCCCTCTTGGCACGTGGGTGCAGGCCGACGGTTCCGTGTGCGCCAGTCCCGGCAGCGACGACACTGATCACGCGCCTCGAAGCACCACTCTGCCACCGGTTCCTGCCCATACCGACAGTGGATCATTCACCCGAAGCCACACCGCCCATGCGCCTCTCCCTCCGCGTGCCTCCGGCATGCGGTGAGGCGGACCGTGTGGCAGGGGCCGAAGGACCCACGGCCGGGTCCTGGCGGCCCGTGGTGCCGGGCATCGCACGCGCCCAGGCTGGAGACGCACACCCTGAAGGGAGCAGGTGCGATGGCCCCCACCACCACGTTGGGCGCGGCACTCGAACCCGTGCACCGCGAGCAGTTGATGGGCCTCGCCCGCGAGGTCTCCTTCGAGGCCGGGGTCCGCCTGTTCGAGGAGGGCCGGCGCGCCGACCGCTTCTGGATCGTGCGCACCGGGGCCGTCGCCCTCGATCTGCATGCACCGGGCCGCCGCGCCGCCGTCATCGACACCCTCAGGTACGGCGAACTGGTCGGCTGCTGCTGGCAGTTCCCGCCGTACCTCTGGCACCTGGGCGCCGAGGCGACGAGCCCGGTGCGCGCCTGGGAGTTCGATGCCGATGCCGTGCGGGCGCTGTGCGCCGAGGACGCCGGGTCCGGCCGGGCGATCGCCGTCCGGGTCGCAGGGGTGATCGCCCAGCCGCTCCGGGCCACCCGGGAACGCCTGCTCGACCTGTACGCCCCCTACGGCAGCGGCGGGCTGATATGAGACGTGCCCCCTCGTGAGGAGGAGATCATGGAGAACAGCCCGCACCGCGTGTGCGACGTGATGACGCGTGCCGCCGTCGCCGTAGGCCGCACGGCCCCGTTCAAGGACGTGGTCGAGCGCATGGAGCAGTGGCAGGTGAGCGCCGTTCCGGTGCTGGAGGGCGACGGCCGGGTGGTCGGGCTCGTGTCCGAGGCCGATCTGCTGCCCAAGGAGGAGTTCCGGGGCAGCGATCCGGACCGGTTCACCCAGCAGCGCCGGCTGTCCGACCTGGCCAAGGCGGGGGCGGTGACCGCCGAGGAGCTGATGAGCACGCCGGCCGTCACCGTGCAGGTGGACGCCACTCTCGCCGAGGCCGCGCGCATCATGTCGCTGCGGCACGTCAAACGGCTGCCCGTGGTGAACGCCGAGGGTCTGCTCGAAGGCGTGGTCAGCCGGGGGGATCTGCTGAAGGTGTTCCTGCGCCCGGACAACGAACTCGCCGACGAGATCCGGCGTGACATCGTCGACGAACTGTTTCCGGCTCCGGTCGAGCCCGTGCACATCACGGTCGTGGACGGCGTGGCAACGCTGACCGGGCGGGTCGAGGACGCCTCCCGGATACCGCTCGCCGTCCGTCTGGTGCGAGGCGTCGAGGGCGTGGTGGGCGTGGACTGCCGGCTCACCACGACCGGGGAGCGGTGAGGCCGCGGACGGGGCCCGCCCGACACAGCCCGTGCGGTCGCCCGACACAGCGCCCGTGCGGTCGTCGGCGACGCGCCGGTGACGGCACGGGTTCGATGGCGACCGCACGGGTTCGATGGTCAGGATGTTCGGCCTCTGCCTCCGCTCGGGTTCTCCCACTGCGGCCCGATCCGCTGCCGCTCCTCGTCCCACTCGGCCATACGAAGTCGGATGATCGGATGAGCCGGGCGCGGACACCACCCGGTCCCTCGGGGCCGTCCACACCGCGACCCGGCTGCCCACCGCGGTGCCCGGGAGGATCTACGCCCCGCCCGTGTGTGCCACAGCGCCGCTGAGGACGGCGGACACCGCAGGCGCCGGTTCGACCGGTCGACGGCCTGCGCGGCCACCACTGCCGCGCCAACTCCGACGAGTACCGCGGGCATTCGGATGACGAGCGCGGTCCAGCCCTCGACGACATCGCCGTGCCGCCGCGGCGGGTTGCGACGCCAGTGCCACGGCCTCACCGGGGTGACCGTCGTGGCGTTCCTGCGGTCGTCGCCGCGCGGGGCGGGCCGGTCAGTGCGCACCTGACGTCGACCACGCCCGGCACTGCCCGGGCGAGCCGGGCGGCCAGTGGGATCAGCACGGTCTCATGGGCCGGCCCGGAGAGTGCGACGACGCCGTCGTGCACCTCGATCCGGATCGCGTCGGAGCGCGGGCCGAAGAGCCGTACGACGATCTCCTGCCGCACCTCCGCGGCGATGTCGCCATCGGGCCGCAGGAAGACCTTCAGCAGGTCGGAGCGGCTCACGATGCCCTTCAGGATGCCGTCGCGGCCGACGACCGGGAGCCGTTTGACCCCGGTACGCGCCATGATGCGGGCGGCGTGCGCAAGGGTGGCCTCGGGCCGCGTGGTCACGGCCGGGGCGGTCATCAGCTCACCCGCCGTCACCGCGTCCGCCTTGCCCACGTCGGCGAGGTGCGCCGGCTGCCCGTATCGCCCGACGTCTGCGTCGCTGTACTCCTGCTTGGGCAGCAGATCGGCCTCGGAGACGACGCCCACGACCACTCCACTGTCGTCCAGCACCGGCAGGGCGCTGACCCGCCATTCCTGCATGGCCCGCACGATGTCCTTGAAGACCGCGCCGGCGCGCAGGGCTACGACCCGGTGGGTCATCACGTCGTTCACGACGGTCGCGGTGCCGTTCATGGCGTCCTCCAAGGACTGGGCTGCCGTCATCGGACGCCTTCAGGCTGCGGCGCGGATCCGCCCGAGTCATGGGCCGAGTGGGCCCGGGACACTTCCCCCGTCGGCCCCGTCGGCCCCTGACCCCGTGCCCCGTGCCCCGTAAGGAGCCGCCCACGTCACAGGGGCTGTGTCACGGGCAGCGGGACATGCCAGTCAAGCACCGTGCCGCCGCTCTCGGGACCGCTGACCTCCAGCCGCCCGCCGAGCTGTTCCGCCCGCTCGGCCATGTTGCGCAGCCCGCTGCGCCGGCCGCCCGCCGGGATGCCCACGCCGTTGTCCGAGATCTTCAGACGTATCTCGCGGCCGTCGGTCGTGAGCGCCACGTCCGCCCGGCCGGCGTGTGCGTGCCGAGCGATGTTGACCAGGGCCTCGGAGAGCACGGCCACGACATGGTCGGCGATCTCGCACGGCACATCGGTGTCGAGCAGGCCCTCCATGCGCAGGCTGGGTGCGAAGCCCAGGACGGGCGCGGCCTCGCCGGCCACCTGGACGAGCCGGGCCCGCAGCCCGCTGCCGATGGTGGGTTCACGGGCCCGCAGGCCGAAGATCGCCGACCGGATGATCTTGATGGTCTCGTCCAGGTCGTCCACGGCCCGCAGCACCCGCTCGGAGGCTTCCGGGTGCTCGATGAAGCGGCCCGCGCTCTGCAGGGTCATCCCGGTGGCGAACAGCCGCTGGATGGCCAGGTCGTGCAGATCGCGGGCGATCCGGTCACGGTCCTGCAGGACGGCGATCTGCTGGGCGTCCTGCCGACGCTCGGCCAGCTCCATGGCGATCGCGGCCTGCGCCGCGAAGCCCAGCAGCATCTCGGTCTCCTTGCACGAGTAGGCCGCTCGCCCTGCCTCACGGGACAGGAGCACGACTCCGCGCACGCCCCCCTCACTGGTGCCGATGGGGATGGCCACGGCGGGGCCGAGCCCCTCGAAGCGCGGTGGCTCGGGACAGATCCGTTCGTCATGGCCGACGTCGCCACTGGTGACCGGGGCGGTGGTGGAGAACGCGAGCCCCATCAGCGTGCGGTCCAGGGGCAGCACCAGTCCGCGGTGTGCCTCTGCGTCCATGCCGACGGCGATCTCCACACTGAGTGCCTGGCTGCCCTCCAGCGGTATCGCGACCGCGGCCAGAGCCGAGCCGGAGATCTCCCGGGCACGTTCGGCGATCAGGTCCAGTGCCGCGGCACGTTCGCTGCCGGACATCAGGCTGTGGGCGATCTCCGCGTTCGCCAGCAGCCATCGTTCGCGCAGCCGCGCGTCCTCGTACAGGCGGGCGTTGTCGATGGCGACACCGGCGGCGAAGGCCAGTGTGGACAGGACCGACTCGTCCTCCTCGTCGAACGCCAGCCCGCCGCGCTTCTCGGTCAGGTACAGATTGCCGAAGACCTGGTCGCGGACCCGGATCGGGACCCCCAGGAAGCTGCTCATCGGCGGGTGCTGGGCCGGGAAGCCGTACGACGCCGGGTGTTGGGAGAGCTTTTCGAGGCGCAGGGGTTCCGGGTGGCGGATCAGCTCGCCGAGGATGCCGTGGCCCTGGGGCAGGGGGCCGATCCGCGCGATCTGCTCCTCGGTGACACCGACGGTGTGAAAGCCCGAGAGTGTCCTGCCGTCGGGTCCGATGACACCGAGGGCCGCGTACTCGGCGTCCACCAGGGTCGCGGCCGCCTCGACGATGGAGCGCAGGGCCTGTTCCAGGTCCAGCTCCCGGCCGACGGCGAGGACCGCTCCGAGCAGACGGTGCACACGGTCCCGGGTACTGCGGACAGCGTCGATCCGGACCTGCAGTTCCTCCAGCAGCTCGTCGAACTTCAGCTGTGGCAGCAGGTCGCGGGGCTTGTCGGGAGTTTCCACCGCACCCCTCCCGGTCCCTCGGCTCGCCGACCCGTCCCGGCCGGGTCGCCTCCACGGTATCCCTCTCCAACAGGTGGCGGCATGCGGTAAGGGGCAACCCGGCCACCCGCGAGGAGGGCCCGGCGCGGCCAGGCCCGCAGAGGGCCGATCGGCCCACCCCGCGGGACCGAGGGCGCCTCCCCGCTGCTCCGCTCCCGGCCGACGCTGGACTCCACCTCGGGTGGAGCGTGGTCGTCACGGGATACCCCCGCCTCGTCACCGACCCCGGTGAGCTGGACCGCATTCGCACGCTGTGGGAACCCCGGGCGCCGGAGCCGGGCATGGACCAGGCAGTCCGCATCCGTCCCGAACTGGTCACGGGCGTCCTGCTCACCGGCACGGACGAGCCACGGCGGCACCAGCGGGGTCCGGCACGGGACACCGCTGAGGCGGTGCACGTGTCGCGCGTCGCGTGACGTGCACCGCCTCAGCATCCGCTCCGGTGCCGTCGGCGTCCCCTCTCGCCCGCCGCCTCGACGACAGACCCCGGGCCCGTGGTGCTACCCGGGGATCCTGATGCGTCGCCCGGTCACCGTGTGGGGCTCGATGCGCACCCACACGTCTCGCGAGCCGCCCGCCCAAGGGGCGCTGTACGCCTGCTGGGTGAACCAGTGCCTGTCCCTCTCGTCGGTCACGGTCCATGCGTCGCCGCGAACCAGCACGCTCCACCCCTGGCTGAACGCGTCGTCGATGCGGTCGACTTCGAAGGCCACCTGGTGTCCCGGTGCGAGCGACGGTGTCGCGCCAAGGGCGGTGCGGAAGACGATCGCGCCGTCGACGACGCTGTAGTTGACGGGCACGATCACCGGCCCGGTGCTCGTCGGCACCGCCAGCCGGCCCACCCCGTGCGACCCCAGCAGCGCCTGGCACTCACCGGGTCCCAGGTCGATGAACTCCGGTTCCCGTACGGCGTGTCCCACACCGGGCGGCAGGTCGACGGCACCACCGGTCAGCTCCGTCACCGTCGTCTGCAGCACCTCGGCCAGCCTGATCAGCGAGCCGCTGCCAGGGGTCGCGCCCGGATGCTCCTCCAGGTACCTCAGGTAGCTGCCCGTCATTCCGGCGCGCTGGGCCGCCTCACGTCGCGACAGGCCGAGCTGCTCCCGGCGGGCGGCCAGGCGCCGGCCCAGATCGCCCAGCGGCACTTCGGTCACGGTACCCGGCTTCGTCTGTGGTTCGGTCATGGCCCGCTCGTCCTTTCCGCTCAGGCCGTGGGAACGGCCACTTCCGCGTGTTGCTCCCCGCCGAGCACGACCTTGAGCGCGCCGGTCCCGGCAGCCTTGGCGAAGACGTCGTACGCCTCCTGCATCTGCTCCAACGGGAAGGTGTGGGTGACCAGTTGCTCCGTGGGCAGCCGGCCGGCTGCGGCCATCCGCAGCAGGGCCGGGGTGGAGTAGGTGTCCACCAGGCCCGTCGTGATGGTCACGTCCTTGATCCACAGGTCTTCGAGGTGCAGCGTGGCCGGCCTTCCGTGCACGCCGATGTTGGCCACGTGCCCGCACGGGCGGACCATACGGGTGCACAGCTCGAAGCTGTCCGGTACGCCGACCGCCTCCATCACCACGTCGGCACCGAGCCCGTCGGTCAGATCGGCGACCAGCTGGTCGGGAGCCTCCCGGACGTCCGCGACCGCGTCGGCACCGAGCCGGTGGGCCGCCTCCAGCCGGGCCGGGGCCAGGTCCACGGCGATGATCCGCTCGGGGGAGAACAGCCGGGCCGAGGCGATCGCGGCGAGCCCGATGGGACCGGAGCCGACGATGACCACGGTGTCGCCGGGACGCACGTGCCCGTTGAGGACACCCACCTCGTAGGAGGTCGGGAAGATGTCCGCAAGCAGGACGGCGTCCTCGCCGCGGACGGCGCCGGGCAGCGGGTGGACGGACAGGTCGGCGTAGGGGACGCGGACGTACTCGGCCTGTGTGCCGTCGATCAGATGGCCGAGGATCCAGCCTCCGCCGCCCCGGCACTGGCCGTAGCGGCGCTCCCGGCAGAAGCGGCACCGGCCGCAGGAGGTGATGCAGGACAGCAGCACCCGGTCCCCGGGCCGGACGGCGCGCACGTCGCCGCCGACCTCGACGATCTCACCGACCGCCTCGTGACCGAGCACGGTGCCGGGACGCACCTCGGGCAGATCGCCCTTGAGGATGTGCAGGTCGGTCCCGCAGATCGTCACGACACCGACCTGCACGATCGCGTCGGTCGGCTCCTTGACGGCGGGGTCCGGGACGTCCTGCCAGGAGGCCTGCCCGGGGCCGTGGAAGACGAAGCCCTTCATGCCGTTCCTCACCCTCTCAGGTCTCGTCGGTCGGTCCGTCGTGGGGTCGGCTGTTTCCGGCGCGGGCCGGGAGCCGCCGCACGTACAGCTTCGCCAGTGCGTCGGCCGTTCCGCTTGGGCCGTCCGGCCCTCATCCGCGGCCTGACGACGCCCGCCGGAGCCGGACGGCGCCCGTCCCGAGCCGCGTGGGTACCCCGGACGGGCCGACAGCCAGGGCCGGACGGCCCTTTTGCCCGGTCCGGCGCGCCCGTTCACTCGCCCCATGGCCGAGAACCACAGGGCACACGTGGCCGCCGCAGACTCTGCTTCCCGGTGCGCGGCCGACGGAGCGACGCTCGTGACTCTGAGCGGAGAGGTCGACGTTCTGACTGCGCCCGCGTTGTCGGAACGGCTCGACACGCTCACCGCGGACATGTGCCTCGACCTGTGGCTGGACGTGCGCGCCGTCGACTTCATCGACTGCACCGGGCTGGGTGTGCTGTGCCGCGCCCGCAGCCGGTTGCTCGCCCGGCAGGGCCGGCTGCGGCTGGTCACGGGTGACGCGGGCTTCGGCCTTCTTCGGGCCGGGGCCGCCCTCGCCGTCGCCGCTCCCGTGTGCGGGGCTGCGGCGTTCGCCCGGGCCCGGCTCGAGCGGCGGCGCATGGCCCGCTGGGACCGGGACCGGGATGCGGTGGAGCCAGGCCGGCGTCACCGGCCCGGTTGAGACGAGCGGGTTGCGCCCCGCGCCGACGGTACCGACCCCGTCCCGGGGCTGCCCTGTCTGCGACGGGAGCCGACCCGCCCTCCGGCTCGGACGGCATGAGCCACACGCCGACGGTGCCGCGGGCCTGCTCCGTGCCGGGAGAACGTGCGGACGACGGTGGCGGCGTACCGGGTGTGGGGCCGCGACCGGTGACCGCCGCCCCGCCTGCCGTCGGACACCCGTCGGCCCGCCCGAGGGGCCGGGTGGCCCATGGTCACCTCTTCCGCACCGGCGCAGGCTGGTGGGGAAGGACGGACGGACACATATCTCCCGGAGTTCACCATGTACGGCACCCCGAACGTCGTCAGCGATGTCATGACCCAGACGGTCGCCGCGATCGGCCGACGGGCCCCCTTCAAGGAGATCGTGCAGCTGATGCAGGACTGGCAGGTCAGCGCCCTCCCGGTGATCGAGGGCGAGGGCCGGGTGGTCGGCGTGGTCTCCGAGGCCGACCTGCTGCCCAAGGAGGAGCTGAGGGACGATCCCGACGCGGCCTACCTCCAACTGCGCCAGCCCGTCGACGTGGCGAAGGCCGGAGGGATGACCGCGGGCGACCTGATGTCCTCTCCCGCCCTCACCGTCCGGGCGAGCGCCACCGTCGCCGAGGCCGCGCGGATCATGGCGCAAGGCGGCGTCAAGCGGCTGCCCGTCGTCGACGGGAGCGGGCTGCTCCAGGGGATCGTCAGCCGTGCCGACCTGCTCAAGGTCTTCCTGCGCGACGACGAGGACATCGCCGAGGAGGTCCGACGCGAGATCGTGGCGTACCTCTTTCCGCTGTCGTCCTCGACCGTGCAGGTGGAGGTGGACGACGCAGTCGTCACGCTGGCGGGCCGCATGCGCGACCGTGCTCTGGTCCCGGTGGCCGCCCGTCTGGTGCGGGCGGTCGAAGGGGTGGTGGACGTGCGGTTCGACCTCGCCCATGACGAGCATGGAGCAAGGGGGCCGGTCGGCCCTGGTGCGCACCCCGCCGACAGGTCATGATCGGCATCACGGACAGTGCGCAGTCTGTCCCTCACCGGGGAACGAGGGGTGTCATGACCGAGCCACGCACCTTCAGCGAGCAGGACCCGATCCGCGTGTTCCTGCTGGACGACCACGAAGTCGTCCGGCGCGGGCTGACGGATCTGCTCGACGCCGAACCGGACATCGAGGTGGTCGGCGACGCGGACACCGCCGAGCACGCGCTCACCCGGGGCCCCGCACTGCGCCCGCACGTCGCCGTGCTCGACATCCGGCTGCCCGACGGCGACGGCATCACGGTCTGCCGCGAACTGCGCAGCCAGATGCCGGAGCTGGCGTGCCTGATGCTGACGTCCTTCGACGACGAGGAAGCCCTCCTGGACGCGATCATGGCCGGAGCGTCCGGCTACGTCCTGAAGCAGATCAAGGGCTCCGACCTCGTCTCGGCGGTCCGAACCGTCGCCTCGGGCCAGTCGATGCTGGACCCGGCGACCACGGCGCGCCTCATGCACTCCCTGCGCGCCCCGGCCGCGACTCCTTCGGTGCCGCAGGAGCTGGCGGGCCTGTCGCCCCGGGAGCGGGACATCCTCGCCCTCATCGGCGAGGGCCTGACCAACCGGGAGATCGGCAGGAAGCTGTACCTGTCGGAGAAGACCGTCAAGAACCACATCTCGCGGATGCTGTCCAAGCTCGGCGTCCAGCGCCGGGTCCAGGCGGCGGTCCTCGCGTCCCACCTGGAGCCGCAGGGCTCGGCGGGACACACGGACCACTGAGGCTCAGGCCGCCTGTCCCGGGCCGCGGTGGGCAGGTTCTCGGCCTCGACCACGTCGGTGATCCTCTCGGCCTCGACCACGTCGGTGATCCTCTCGGCCTCGGCCACCAGCCGGGCGCCGGTTGCCGGCGCGCCCGTCCCACCGGCTCGACGACGCCGTCGCGCACGGTCGCCTCGACGGCCTCACGGTCGCCCGGGGTGCGCACGGCCCGGCTCCTGTCCTCGGCGCCTCCACCTGTATGCCCGCGTCGTCCCTGACCAGTGCCTGAAGCCGCGCGTCCCGGCCCACGACACCGACCGGCCGGCCTCGCGGCCGGCGACCGTCGGCGCACCGGCCGACGTGTGCGCGGTGGGCACGCGGGGGGGCGTGGCCGTCGCAGTCCCGTACCCGGACGGCGTGTACAAGCTCGTCGAGTGTGCCGGCCGCCCGGTCATGCAGCCGTCCACGGCGAAGGTCACGGACCTGGGCCGCCGGCAGGTCTTCCGGCGCGCCGGCCGGCCCGACGCCGTCGCCCCGGCTCATGAGCAGCCCCCGGGGCTCGGCGCGCCCGCAGCAGCACACGGTGCTGCCCGGCGGACGGCGGAACCGGGCCGCCGGACCCCGGCAGGACGCCCACGGGCGGTTCCGTGAGGAGATTGCCGCACTGCCCGGACCGGCACGCCGGATCGAGAACCCCGTGCCGGACCGGTCGGTCCCGTCCCGGCCACCGGGGCGTCCGACCGGCTCGGTGCGCTTCGACACCGAGGTGCGGCTGCGTCGGCACGCCGCCGTTCGCGCCTCTCGCGGACGCACGCCCTGCGCACCGTGACCGGTTCCCGCGCGGCGCCCGGGGCCGGCAGGCCCGCCATGGGGACCATCGGCCCCTGGCAGGCCGGCGCCGTCACCACCTTCCATGGAATCGGCCTTCCATGGAATCGGCGCCGGCGCCCGACCGCGCCGTCGCAGGGAGGAGACGAGGGCGATGTCCGCTCCCGCACCGCCGACGGAGACCGGCCGGGACGCACCCGAGGCGGCCGGTGTCCAGATGCGCGCTCGCGTCGGCGACGACAGGAGCGTACGCCGCGTCACGGCCGGGGTGATCGCACGGGTCGGCGAGATCGTCCCGGACTCCCGCGTCGGACGCCCGACACCTGCGCCGCAGCACCCCGAACGGACGTGTTTTGTCCGCGAGTTGACGACTGGAGGCGGCCATGTCCCTGCTCGGTGACCGCCGGCCGATCGTGGTCGGCGTGGATCCCGATCCTGCCCGCAGGGCGGCGCCTGCCTGGGCGGCCGACGAGGCCGCCCGTCGCCGACTGCCGCTGCGTGCGGTCCATGTCGAGGGCGTGCCGACCAGGGGCTATCGGGGACGGGAGGTCCCGCCCTCCTGGGAGGGGTGGAACGATGCGCTGCACCAGGCCGGGAGGCAGGTGCTGGCGGAGGTCGTGGACTTCGTCGCGGCTCGGCACCCGGAACTCGCGGTGGACGCCCTGCTCGCGGAGGGTGACCCGGCGTGGGTGCTGCGCGAGCAGAGTCGCGACGCCACCGCCGTCGTCCTGGGGTCGCGGCACCTGAGCCGGGCGCGGGAGCTGCTCGGCTCCGGGTCCGTGGCTCTGCCGGTCATGGCCCACACGCGCTGCCCCCTGGTGGTCGTGCCCGAGCCGGAGCACATCACTCAGGATCCCCCGTACTTCGTGGTCGGCGTCGACGGCAGCGAGCACGCGGCCGCCGCGGTCGACGTGGCGTTCGAAGAGGCGGCCGGGCGCGGCGCCGAGTTGCGGGCCCTGCTCGTCTGGGAGCCCGGCCTCCTGAAGATCTTCGACGAGCACGGGCCGCAGCAGGAGGGCCGGCGGCTGCTCTCCGAGATCGTGGCCGGCCGAGGCGGCCGTTTTCCCGAGGTGGACCTGCGTCAGGAACTGGTCGTCGGGCATCCCGTGCAGGTGCTGACCGACGCCTCGGCCCATGCTCTGGGCCTGGTCGTGGGGGCCCGCGGGCGCGGAAGTTTCACCGGCATGCTGCTGGGCTCCGTCAGCCAGGGCGTGCTGCACCACGCCCGCTGCCCTGTCATCGCTGTCGCGACACCCGGGTGAACCGCCAGAACGACGCGAAGGGAAGCCACCATGACCACACAACCGCTTGACGTGGACACCGTCACGGCGCTCGTGGCGGAGGCCTGCGCGGCGCCCTCGCTGCACAACGCGCAGCCATGGGCGTTCCGTTACCTGCGGGACCTCGGCGTCCTGCGCCTGTATGCCGACCCCGGGCGCGCCCTGCCGCAGACCGACCCGGAGAACCGGGGCCTGCACCTGGGCTGCGGCGCCGCACTGTTCAACCTGCGCGTTGCCTCCGCAGCGGCCGGGCTGGCGCCGGTCGTCCGGCTGCTGCCCGACCCGGCCCACCCGGAGTTCCTCGCCGAGACGCACCTGCCCGGCCCGGGAGCGCCCGACGGGCAGCTCGCCCGGCTGCAGTCCGCGATCCACCGCCGGCACTCCAGCCGCGCGCCCTACCGCGACGAGCCGATCCCCGCAGTCGTCCGGGACCGGCTGTACGAGGCCGCCCGCGCCGAGGACGCCCAGCTGGTGTTCCCCGGTGCCTGGCATGTCCGCTCGATCCTGGAACTGGTGCGGGACGCCGAGGGCAGGGAAACACTCGCCCCGGAAGTGCGGGAGGAGGTCGAGCGGTGGGCGCATGCGGAAGCGACGGACAGGGCCGAGGCGGTTGACGGCATCCCCGCCGTGGCGTTCGGTCCTCGCCGGCGCGGTACCGCGGCCCTCGTGCGCGACTTCGCCGTCGGCCGGCCGGTGTCCGGGCGCGGCTGGGCGTCCTTCGAGAAGAACCCGAACATCGCCCTGCTGGGGACGGCTCACGACGAGCCCGCGGACTGGCTCCGTGCCGGTCAGGCACTCGAACGGGTCCTGCTGCGGGCCACCGCGGACGGGCTGGTCACCTCGCTCACGTCCCAGCCCCTGGAGTGGCCGGAGTTCCGGTGGGTGGTCCGCGATCCCGCCTCGGCCATGGCGCACGTCCAGATGGTGATCCGGCTCGGGTACGGCCCCGAGGGCCCCGCGAGCCCACGGCGACCGGTGGCCGACCTGCTCGACGTCCTCTGACACCGGCTCGCGGCCCGAACGCACGGACAGGAGGCGCCGTTTGAAGCTCTTCGAGGTGATGACCGCCCCACCGGTGTGGGTCCCGCCGGCGGCCGCGCCGACCGAGGTGACCCGGCGTACGACCGGGTGTGCCGTCGTTCCGCTGCCCCGTCCTGGACGCGGGCCGGGTGGTGGGCGACCCGGATGAGGCCGAACCGGCCCGGCCCGCAACCGGGGACCAACTCCTGCTCGTCCCGCACAACGCCACCGGACGGGAGATCCCCACGCCTTCCAGCGGTCCGCGGGGGCCCGGCGGCCCCGGCCGCCGACGAGCCCGCAGGTCACGTGGACGAGGAGCGCACGATCACGACCGGGCAGTTCGCGTGCTGTGACACGTGCTGGCTGATGGAACCGAGCAGCGCCCGCGCGAACCCTCCCCTTCCCCGGCTGCCGACGACGAGGATCTCGGCTCCCTCGGCCGCCCGCAGCAGGACGTCGGCGGGGTTGCCGTGCACCAGGTGGGTCCGCACCGAGGCGGACGCGTCCGCGCCGAGCACGTCGGCCAGCTCCCTGCGCATACCCTGCCGGGCTTCGTCCTCGTCGACGTCCATGTCCACGGCGGGCGCCGACCAGCCGTACAGTCCCGGCAGCTCCCACACCGCGATGGCCTCGACGGTGCCCTCGACCAGGCCTGCGTAGCGCACGGCCCAGCGCAGGGCCTCGTACGAGGACGGTGACCCGTCGACACCGACCACCACGCGGCGCTCGGAGACATCCCTGTCCATGCGTGCCACCTCTTCCCGCGATTGCGCCCGCCCCCCTCTCCACGCTGCGGGACACACCGGCGTACCGCCAGAGAAGAGCATCCAGCGGATGACGACGCTTGCGCCGTTCAGCGGCCGTAGCGCGTCACCCGGCCGGGCCCCACCCGCCCCCTCTCGCGGGTCCACTGGCCGGGGCAACGGCGGCCGGCAGCCCACCACACACCGATGGCGGTGGCCACGTGGCCACCGCCGGCGACCACGGTGGCGGAACTCACCGCCGGGAAAGTGTCGTGTTCCCCACTGCCTTTGGCGGGGCCGCCCCATCTGTCGGCACAGGTGCACCGGCTCGACGCCATGGGCGATGTCACTCTCGGTGCAGCACGACCTTGAGGGCTCCTGTCGTGGCGCCGTGCGCGAACACCTCGTAGGCCTCCTCCATACGGCCGAGGCCGAAGGTGTGGGTGACCAGCCGGGAAGCCGGCAGGTGTCCGAACCTCATCACCTCCAGCAGCCACGGCATGGACGATGTGTCCACCTGCCCCGTGCTGATCGTCACGTTCTTGCGCCACAGGGACTCGAGATGGAGCGTCACCGGCGTGCCGTGCATGCCTACGTTGGCGATGTGCCCGCCCGTGCGCACGACGCGCGTGCACAGCACGAAGCCTTCCGGGTCGCCCGACGCCTCGACGACCACGTCGGCTCCCGGCCCCTCGGACAGGTCGGCGATCATCTTCCCCGGCGACGCGGTGACATCCGCCCCGAGGCGGGCAGCGGCCTGCAACCGGGCACCGGCCGGATCCACGACGATGATCCGGCGGGGCGAGTAGAGCCGTGCGAGGAGGGCGACGGCGAGTCCGACGGGGCCCGCGCCCACCACCACGACGGTGTCTCCCGGACCCACGTGTCCGTTGCGCACTCCCACCTCGTAGGCAGTCGGGAGGAGTTCTGCGAGCAGCACCGCATCGTCGAGGGAGAGGTCCGAGGGACGTCGTGTGGTGGAGTGCTCGGCGAAGGGCACCCGCACCCACTGGGCCTGGGTCCCGTTGATCAGGCTCCCCAGGATCCATCCGCCGCCCCCGTGGCACTGGCCGTACCTGGCGGCACGGCACTGCGGGCAACCACCGCAGGCCGACACGGACGACACGATCACCTGGTCGCCGGGGCGCAGGTGGTGGACATCGGCACCGATGTCCACCACTTCGCCGACGGCCTCGTGGCCGAGGACGGTCCCCGGCTTCACCTCCGGAAAGTGCCCGCGCCGGATGTGCAGATCACTGCCGCAGACGGTGGTGGCGTCGACACGTACGATCGCGTCGGCCGCGTCCTCGATCACAGGGTCCGGGACGGTGTCCCAGGAGGTCTGTGCCGGGCCGTGGTAGACGAGTGCTCGCACGGTAGTGACTCCCTCGCTCCCCCTCCTCCACGGTCACCCCCGCGGTACTCCCGGGCAACACGGCGTGGCAGCGGCCCCGGTCTCGTAAGAAGCTGGAAGCGACCCGTGGTGGAGGGACCAAAGCCGTGGTGTGCGGCACGAGAGGAGACAGGGGCCGTGACGATTCCCCTGGTGGTGGGCGTCGACGGATCCGAGGCGAGTCTGGAGGCGGTCGACTGGGCCGCCGCCGAGGCGGTCCGCCACGACGTCCCGCTCCTGCTCCTGCACGCCGCTGCCGGCGAGCGGGAGACGTCCGACGTGATCGCTGCCGCCTCGGCGCGGGCCGGCGCGAGCGCTCCGTCCGTACGACTGTCCGGCGAGGTGACGCACGAGGACGCGGCCGCCGCCCTGGTCGACAAGGGGCGCAACGCCTTCGCCCTGGTGCTGGCAGACCGCGGGCTCGGAGACCTTTCCGGTCTGCTGCTGGGCTCGGTCAGCCTCGCCGTCGCGGCGCGGGCCGACTGCCCCGTCGTGGTGGTCCGCGGCACCGTGGAGCATCTCGATGCCCGGTTCGGGAGCGTCGTCGTCGGCGTCCAGGACGGGGAGGGCAGCGGCACAGCCGTGGACTTCGCGTTCCGCGAGGCCCATGTGCGCAGTTGTCGGCTCGTGGCGGTACACGCCTGGAGCGCACCGTCCGGTGCCTGCACGACCGCGCAGGCACCGTCGTGGTTCCTGGAGGCCCACCGGCGCCCGCCGGCGCAGGTCCTCGACGACGCGCTGCGCCGCCCTGCCGCAGGATATCCGGACGCCGACGTGAGCCGCCGGCTGGTCGAGGACGCTGCGCGCCCGGCCCTGCTGGAGGCCGCGTCGACGGCGGATCTGCTCGTCGTGGGTGCCCGGCGACGCCTCGGGCATCCGGGCCTGCAACTGGGCTTGATCAACCATGCGCTGCTGCATCACGCACCATGTCCTGTCGCCGTCGTCCCCCAGGTGTGAGGCCACGGGAGGAGGGGGCGGCTCGTTGTCGGCTCTCCGGGCCGACGCCGGTGCCGGGGCCCCTTCGGCCCCTGTACCCGAAGGCCTCTGTCGTTCGGCAGTGGGAGGACCTGGGGCCCGGCCGGCGACCTGCCGACGGCCGACCGCCTGACCCCGAGGCACCTCACCGCTTCGCTGACGCCACGTCAAGCAGACTGTCCTGCTGGTGAGTTCGATGACCCTGCAGGGACTCGGTCACCTACTGCGGGAGGCCACCGAAGGCGGCATCCAGGGCAGGGCGCCGCACCGGCCCGGCATCCGGGAGGTGGCTGGACGGCCCGTGTGCACCATGGCGGACGCGAAGGGCGGCACCGGCGGCCGCCCCGTGCGGCGGTGCGTTCCGCGTGGCAGGTTGGATGCAGCCGGGAGTCCCGGCGACATCGGCCGGCGGATGGCCGCCGAACGCCGCAGGCAACGACTCAGCAGGCGGGAGACGGCGGGCCGGGCCCGGATGTCACCCGACTACCTGGCGTACCTGGAGGAACGGCCCTCCGCCCCCGGTACGGCCACCCTCATCAGGCCGGCCGACGCGCTCGGCACCACGGTCGCCGCGCTCCGTGGCGGAGGCATCGATCTCCCGCCCGGTCAGGGCCAGGCACTGCTGCACCCCCGGCTGCAGGACCTCAGCCCGGAGGAATGCCGCACCCGGCTCTCCACGCACGGCGTGGGGCGCGTCGCGGTGTCGACGCCCGAGAGCCGCCCGGCGGTCCTCCCGGTCCATTACGAGGTCGTCGACGACGCCATCGTCTTTCGGACGCCGCCCGGCTCCGTGCCGGCGGCGGCCGCCGCCGCAACCGAGGTCGCCTTCGAGCTCGACCACGTGGACGACGCCCTGAGCCGGGGGTGGAGCGTCCTCGCCGTGGGCCCCGCGAACGTGGTGACCGATCCTGCGACCGCGCGCGGCCTCACCCGGCGCGCGCACACCACATCCTGGGCGGGCGGGGACCGCGAGATGTGGGTGTCGATCCGGCCCACGAGCCTCACGGGCCGCCGGATCACTCCGGCCGATCACTAGTACGTCACGTCACGTCACGCCGCGTCCCGGTCCGGGGCGCCGCGCGGCCCGCCCCCACACACACAAGACGGCCGGAGGCTGCCGGCAGGCGGGGACGGCGTGTCGCGACGGTTCGCGGACGGTGCGACGGTGTTCACAAAGGGCCTCGGGGCGTCCGGACGCAGAAGGGCGGTGGTGGCGATGGAACGTCCGCTGGTCGTGGGGGTCGGCGGATCGGACTCCAGCCTGCAGGCGGTCGACTGGGCGGCCGACGAGACAGCACGCCACGGGCTGCCGTTGCGTCTGGTCCACGCCTCCTTGTGGGAACGCCACGAGGGGGCACGGGACCGGGTCGTCGTAGGGGCAGGGGCCCGGAGCGGGGGTGCGGGCGCCGTGCGGTTCGCCGTGCGCGAGGCCGAGGTACGGGGGTGCGCCCTGACGGCGGTGCGGGCCTGGCGTACTCCGACGGCAGAGCCCGTGGACCACATACTGATCGCCGACGACGCCGCCCGGCTGCGCGAGGAGCAGGCCTCGACCGGCCTGGACGAAGCACTGCGTGCGGCGGTACGGGAGCACCCCGAGGTCGAGATCCGCCGGCATGTGGTGGAGGGCCCCGCCCACCGCGTCCTGCTGGACGCGACGGCCGAGGCCGACCTGATCGTCGTAGGTGCGCAGCGCCGGCACGGGCACTTCGGTCTGCAACTCGGCAGGATCGCCCACACCCTGCTGCACCACGCGCGGTGTCCGGTCGCCGTGGTCCCCCAGCCGGTCTGAGGACCGCCGCACGCAACCGGGCCCGCGCGGTGTCCGCAGGAGAGGGGCAGGTGACGGATGTCGGAGTGGACATGGGAGTGGACCGGCTACGACCCCGCCACCGAGCAGCTACGTGAGGCGCTGTGCACGCTGGGCAACGGGTACTTCGCCACGCGCGGCGCGCTGCCGGAACACCGCGCCGGGCTCGTGCACTACCCGGGCACGTACGCGGCTGGGTGCTACGACCGCGTGGAGTCCACCGTGGCGGGGCGGCAGGTGGTGAACGAGGACCTGGTCAACCTCCCGAACTGGCTGCTACTGCGGTTCCGCCTGCGCCGAGCCGAGGGAGCATGGGGCGCGTGGTTGTCCCCCGGCACGCACGCCCTGCTGGACCACCGGCACGTCCTGGATCTGCGGCGCGGCACGCTCACCCGGTCCTTCCGCCACCGCCACGACGAGACGGGTGTGCTGGGCGTCGAACAGACCCGGCTGGTTCACATGGGCGATCCCCACCTGGCGGCGCTGCGCACCGTCTTCACGGCCGAGGGCTGGTCGGGAGAGATCGAGATCGAAAGCTCCCTCGACGGCGAGGTGATCAACGGCAATGTGCACCGTTACCGGGCGCTCAACCGCCGCCATGTGACCCGCGTACGGACCGGCGCGCGGGAGCCCCACACGGTCTGGCTGAGCTGCCGGACCAGCACGTCGGACATCTCCGTCGCTCTCGCCGCCCGGACGACGGTCGTGTCCGACCAGGCTCCGTCCTCATCGGTGTTGAGTCCGGTCCGCCACCGTGCCGTCCACCGCCTGGTCGTCCCGATCGCTCCCGGCCGGCCCGTCACCGTGGACAAGACCGTGGCGGTGCACACCTCACGGGACACGGCGATCAGCGACCCGCTCGGCGAAGCCGTCGACAGGGTGTCCGTCGCGACGGACTTTCCCGCCCTGCTGGATTCGCACCTGGCCGCGTGGGAGCGGCTGTGGCGGCGCGTGGACATCCAGGTGCCCGGCGAGGCGGGCCGCATCCTGCGCTTCCACCTCTTCCACGTCCTGCAGACGCTGTCGCCGCACACGGCGGACCTGGACGTGGGCGTCCCGGCCCGGGGGTTGCACGGCGAGGCGTACCGGGGCCATGTCTTCTGGGAGGAGCTGTTCGTCCTGCCGTACCTCAACCTGCACTTCCCGGAAGTCTCCAGAGCACTGCTGGACTATCGCTACCGACGCCTCCCGCGGGCCTGCTCGGCGGCAGGCGCGGGCGGCCGGGCCGGAGCGATGTACCCGTGGCAGAGCGGCAGCAACGGCCGTGAGGAAGCGCAGGAATGGCATCTCAACCCCGCTTCGGGCCGCTGGCTGCCGGACCACTCACGGCTCCAGCACCACGTGGGTTCGGCGATCGCCTACAACGTCTGGCAGTACTGCGAGGCGACGGGCGACACGGACTACCTGTACACCAGGGGCGCGGAGATGCTGCTGCAGATCGCGCGCTTCTGGGCGGATCTCGCCGTCCTCGACCCGGACACGGGCCGCTACCGGATCCGCGGTGCGGTCGGCCCCGACGAATACCACGACAGCTACCCGGGAGCCGCCCGGCCCGGGCTCGACGACAACGCGTACACGAACGTGACCGCAGCCTGGGTCCTCACCCGCACCCTGGAACTCCTGCGGCGCCTTCCCGCGTGGCGGCGTGCGGAACTGTTCGACCGGGTGCGGCTGGACGCGGACGAGCTGCCCGGCTGGGAGGACGTCTCCCGCCGCTTGCGGGTGCCGTTCCACCAGGGCGTCATCAGTCAGTTCGAGGGCTACGACGACCTGGCCGAGCTGGACTGGGACGCCTACCGTGCCCGCTACCGCAGCATCCGACGGCTGGACCGGATCCTCGAGGCGGAGGGCGACTCGGTCAACCGCTACAAGGCGTCCAAACAGGCCGACGTCCTCATGCTCGGCCACCTGTTCTCACCCGCCGAGCTGCGGCAGTTGTTCGCACGTCTCGGCTACGACCTCGACGACGACGTCTGGCACCGAACCGTGGACTACTACCTGCGGCGTACCAGCCACGGCTCCACCCTCAGCCAGCTGGTGCACGGCCTGGTCCTCGCCAGAGCCAGACGGGCCGAGGCCTGGCAGTGCGTGCACGAGGCGCTGGAGGCGGACATCGCGGACATCCAGGGCGGCACCACCGGTGAGGGCATCCACCTCGGCGCCATGGCCGGGACCCTGGACCTCGTCCAGCGCGGCCTGACGGGCCTGGAGACACGTGAGGACGCCCTGTGGCTGGACCCGGTGCCTCTGCCCGCGCTCTCCGAATACGGATTCACGGTGCAGTACCGCGGGCACTGGGGCGTCGGTGTACGGCATCGGAAAGGGGAGTTGGAGATCAGCGTGCCCGACTCGGAGGAGTCACCGATCCGCGTGGTGCTGGCCGGGCGCGCGGTGACCATCGCGCCGGGCGAGACGTGCACGCTCGTGCTGTCGGAGAGTTGAAGAGCCGAGGTCCGACACAGAAGGCGGTGGCCGACGCGGCGACGGCCACCGGCTTGCGCCTGCGTCAGGTCGGCCCGGGAACTGTCGAAGACCGTGGGTCGCAGCGGGCTAGCGCCGTACCCTCGGCATCCCCAGACCGATCCAGGAGATGATCTCGCGCTGGATCTCGTTGTTGCCGCCGCCGAAGGTGAAGATGACCGCCGAACGGTAACCGCGCTCCAGTTCGCCGTGCAGCACGGCGCCCGCCGAGCCCTCCTTCAGGGGTCCTGCCGCGCCGACGATCTCCATGAGCCAGGCGTAGGCGTCGCGGCGCGCCTCGGAGCCGTAGACCTTCACGGCGGAGGCGTCCTGCGGGGTGAGCGTGCCCTCCTGGACGGCCGTGACCATCTGCCAGTTCAGCAGCTTCAGCGCGTCGAGCCGGGTGTGGGTGCGGGCGAGCAGCCGGCGCACCCAGGGCAGGTCGGCGACCCGGCGGCCGTCGGCCAGCTTGGTCTCCCGCGCCCAGCGCTGGACGTCGTACAGGGCGCGGACGGCCATGGTGCCGTGCGCGGCGAGGGTGACGCGTTCGTGGTTGAGCTGGTTGGTGATCAGCCGCCAGCCCTGGTTCTCCTCGCCGACGCGCCGGGAGACGGGGACACGGATGTTCTCGTAGTAGCTCGCGGTGGTGTCGTGGGAGGCGAGCGTGTTGATCACCGTGCAGGAGTAGCCCGGGTCGGAGGTCGGCACCAGCAGCATGGTGATGCCCTTGTGCGGCGGGGCGGTGGGGTCGGTACGGGTGGCCAGCCACACCCAGTCCGCGGTGTCGCCGTTCGTCGTCCAGATCTTCTGCCCGTTGACCACATACTCGTCGCCCTCGCGTACGGCCCGGGTCTTGAGGGCCGCCAGGTCGGTCCCGGCGTCGGGCTCGCTGTAGCCGATCGCGAAGTCGATCTCGCCGCGGAGGACGCGTGGCAGGAAGTGCGCCTTCTGCTCCTCGGTGCCGAACCGCATGAGCGTGGGACCGACCGTGTTCAGCGCCATGAGCGGCAGGGGGACACCGGCCTGCGCGGCCTCGTCGAAGAAGATGAACTGCTCCATCGCCGTCATGCCGCGCCCGCCGTACTCCTTCGGCCAGCCCACGCCCAGCCAGCCGTCCGTACCGAGCCGTCGGATGGTGTCGCGGTAGAACCGCTTCTGTGCGGCTGGATCGGCGTACCGGGCGTACGCGTTGTCCGGAACCAGCTCGGCGAAGTAGGCGCGCAGCTCCGCGCGCAGTCGCTGCTGCTCGGGCGTGTGGTCGAGATGCACGGCGCCTCCAGGCTCCCCAAGGGCGGTCCTGACGGCGCACACCGTAGAACGTGTTTCAGAAATAGGGAATGACGCGTCCGCAACGAATTGCACCGACCCGGTCGACGAGCGGCGATGTCGCCGTCCGTCCATCGCCTGTTACGCATTGCGTCCGGTTCGTCCGGGTTTGAGCGGGGTATTCCTGTCCTATGAGTACCGCATCGACGCAGCTGGCCGCAGCGAGCGGCCTCATGAGCCTCGTCCTGTTCATCGTGGCCGTGGGTGTCCTGGCGCTTCTCGCCGGCGGCTTCTGGTTGAACTCCCGAGTGAAGTACCGCGAGTCCCCCCGGCCCCGCCCGGAGGAACAGCCCACGCTTCCGCCTGACGGGCCGGTGGGCGAAGTCCGGGAGAACAGGGAGTCCCAGGAGGTTCCCGTGATCCCCAAGGGCGGTCGCCCGCTCACCCCGTACGAGCTGAGCAACATGGACACCAGGCCGAGCGAGTCGAAGGACCGCCCGCGCTGGAGCAGGGGGTCCAGCGGCTCGTTCGGCGGCGGCGGACTGGGCGCGCACTGACCCTCGGTCCGGCGATGCCCCCTCGCCCCCGCCGGTGAATCCCGATCCGGCCACCTGGTCCCGATCGGCCACCAGTCGCCGTACGGCCATCCGGTCGCCCACCCAGCACCGGTCCACGGTCCACGGTCCACGGTCCACGGTCCAGCCACGGATATCACGATCCGCCCGCTGATCGCCCCGATCGGCGCCGACACCCGTTCGTCACAAACACCCCGGCCCGCGCCGGTCCCTGTACGCCACCCCTTCGGAGCCCGCTAAGAGCCCTCCCGGGCGGCGTCCAGGCGGCCGACGCGGGCCACGTTCTGCCGGTCCTCGGGGTCCTGGCTGGGCTCGGCGGCGAACCAGGCGTCGAGGATCTCCTTCAGTACCGGCCCCGAGGTCAGGCGCAGGCTCAGGGCGAGGACGTTGGCGTCGTTCCAGCGGCGGGCACCGTCCGCCGTCACCGCGTCCGTGCACAGGGCAGCGCGAACGCCGCGCACCTTGTTGGCCGCGATGGACGCACCCGTGCCGGTCCAGCAGCACACCACCGCCTGGTCGGCGGCGCCGTCGGCCACGTCGCGGGCCGCCGCCTGCGAGCAGACCGCCCACTGGGGGTCGGACCCGGCCCGCAGCGCACCGTGCGTACGCACCTCGTGGCCGCGTTCCCCCAGCTCGGCGAGGAGGAGCCGGGCGACGGGTTCGTCCATGTCGGAGGAGACGGAGATCCGCATACGGCAGAGCGTAGCCGTTCCTTCGCGACGGATGTCCTGCTCGACGATCACTTCGCGTCCGTCTACGAGAGGTGGACCGTCACGCCCTGCGTGGGCGGGTATGCCATCCGGGACGTCGGGACCGGATTCTGGGCCACGGACCGGGACGGCCGGGTGCTCGGCACCTCGGACTTCGACTCCGGCGGTTCGGTCTGGGTGGTCCAGCGGGCAGACGACGGGGCCTTCACCATCAGCAAGCGGGGTCAGGCCTCGGTCTGGACCGCCGTCGGCGATCACGTCGAGCTGAAGCCCGCCAACGGCTCTTCGGCTCAGCACTGGCGGTTCGAACGGCTCGTCGGCTGACGCCTGTCGCACGGGGGCGGGGCTCGGGGCCCGCCCCCATCACGTCGTGAAGACCGAACGCGGCAGTGCGAGAGTGCCGGCACCATCAGCATGCGGAACGACTCGTCTAGGAGTGCCGTGGCGGGGCGTCCGTCGTCCGCGGGTCCGAGGCGTCCGAGGTGTCCGAGGCACCAGGGGCACCAGGGGCGTCCGAGGTGGTCTTGCCCCCGGTGAGGAGCCGGTGGAGGTGTTCGAGGGCGTCGAGGAGGACCGAACGGTGGTACCAGCTCAGCCAGGCCGCCGTCTCGGAGGCCAGCAGGCCGAGGGCCTCGGTGCGATCGGCGGTCGGGCGGTGCCCGGCATCGGGCCAGAGCAGGGTGAGCACACCGGTGCAGGGGCCGGCCGAGGACAGGACGGGGACGCTCTGCAGGGCGCGGGTACCGGTGGCCAGCAGGACGTGCCGGGACTCCTCGGAGAGCAGGCTGCCGGCAGCCACGTCGGGCACACTCACCCGGCGTCCGCGCAGCCGGGCGATCGCGTCGGCCGTACCTTCGTCCCCATCGCGCACCAGATGGTCAAGAAACGTATCCGCACAGCCGTGGTGGGACTCCAGCACCAGCGCGTTCACGGCCGGGTCGACGCACCGCACGTACCCGGCGGGCGCCTGACCGGCGGCGAGGGCCTCATACAGCACGGCATCGATCATCTGCCGCCGGTAGCGGGGGTCGCGGCCGTCGCGGGCCAGGATCCGCAGCGGCGGGACGGGCAGGGGGCGGCGGCCCGGGAACCACACCGCGCCGTCCGGGGGCCGGGCCACCACCACGGCGGAGGCGAGAACGCGCAACGGCACGTTGAACCGCTGCGAGACCTCGCGCAGCACCCGGAAGGCGCCGCCGGAGGCCGGCAGGCCGTAGCGCACCATGATCAGGCCCTGTGCCATACCGATGACCGGGGCGGTGCGCACCCGGGCACGCAGCGCGCGGACCTCCTTGCGCAGATCCTCGTAGCTGGGCCGTAGGGGGTCCGCCACCTGCGACCGCCAGGCGGGCAGTTCCGCCGTGCGGGTGGCGGCTCGGGCCAGCTCGTGCAGCGCCTCGTCAAGGGTGGCGAAAAGCCGTACGCCGTCCAGCCGGGCGAGGTGCACCGCCTCGCGCACCCCGGGCCGGGCCCGGACGATGATCAGGTCCGGGCGCCCGGCGCGTGCCCGGGTCGTCTCGCTGAGCGCGCGCAGCACGGCGGCACCGCCGAGCTGCACATGAGCCATGTCGAGGACGGGCCGCAGCCCGGCGAGGTCCGCCTGGGCCAGATGGCCGCACAGCTCCGCGGCCCAGGCCTCGGCGCCCTCGGCGCCCTCGGCGGCGAGACTGCCGGACATACGCAGCAGCAGCGCCTTCTCGGACAGCAGCCCCTCGACGACGGACGACTCGATGACGAGCGGGAACGGCACGCGTCGCGGGGCCGGGGCGGCGGGTTGGGGCGACCTGGCGGACCGAGTGGGGGCGGAGGGCCGAGTCAGGGCGGAGGGCCCGGCCGACGCAACGGGTTCTGGCGATGCGGCGGGTCGAGTCTGGCCGAGGGGATGAGTCGGGGCGGCAGGCTGAGACGGGGCGGGAGGCTGAACCGACCCGGCGGATTGAGGGGATGCGGGGGGCTGGGCCGATGTGGCGAGCTGAGCCCAGACGACGGGCCGGACCGACGTGGAGGGCTGAGCTGGGGCGGAGGGCCGGACCGGCGTGGGAGGCCGAGTCGGCTCGGCCGGCTGGACCGCCCCGGCCGGCTGGACCGGTGCGGCAGGCTGGACCGGTGCGGCCGACGAAGCCATCCCCGCGGGTCGGGCAGCCGGTGTGGCAGGCGAAGTCTGCGTGAGGTGCAGGCCCTGCTCGGTCGCTGAAGCCTGCACAGCGGGCCGGGTCCGCTCGGCAGGCTGGGCAGGTTCGACGGCGGGAACCTGCGCAGCCACCGACGCGCGCACGGCAGCAGAAGCCTCCCCGACTGCCGGGGCCTGCACGCCGGAAGGGTCCTGGTCCAGGAATGTAGCCCGCCAGAGGAAAGGTCCTTGGCCGACGGGCGCAGCCCGACCGACCGAAGCGCCCTCCCCAACAGGCACAACCCGCCCGGCAGAAGAGTCCCCCTCCACCGGCACAGGCCACCCGACCGAGGAGCCCGGCCCACCAGGCACATCCCGCCCAACAGCCACACCTCGCCCGACAGGCGCAGCCTGACCGACGGACGAGTCCTGCCCGCAAGACGCACCCTGACCGCCGGAAGACCCCCGCCCGGTAGGCGCGACCTGACCCGCGGACGGCCCCTGCCCGCAAGGCGCGGCCTGACCCGTTCCCGGGTCGGACGGCCGGCTCATGGGCCCGCTCGTCGTAGGGTCGTCAGGGGGCCTCTTCCCGTGTCCAGTGCGTCTCGGTGGGCCTCCAGGGTGTTCAGGGCGGACGCCATCGTGGCATGTACGCGTACGCCGGGCAGGCCCGCGGTCCGCAGCGCCTCCCGGATCTGCGGACGGGGCTGTACGACGGGCAGGGCGCGGCCGGAGAAGGCCAGGCTGCCGGTCGCCCGGTCCAGGGAACGTACCGCGGCGGCGCAGGCGAGGTACATCTCGGTCATGTCCAGCACGGGGTGTTCGCCGGCCTGGTCGGCGTGTGCGATGTGTGCGGCGAGCACCTCGGAGAACTCCATGGCGTTGGCGGCGTCGACCGTGCCCGATGCTTTCAGGACGCTGAGCCCGCCGACCTCGGGCCGCCGCTCGTGCAGGGCCTGCAGGAACAGCAGGCTCGAGCCGCGACGGCGGGCGCGGGCAGGCGACGGCTGACCGTTGTCCATGGGATCGGGCTTCCTGAGTCGGGAAGGATCAGCCAGCCGCGTCTTGACCGGGGCTTCACTGTGCTCCGCGCGTCCCCGCGATGCAACGATTTTCCCCGGGCGTGTCGCGCCCGTGCGCCTCCGCCCGGTACGCCACCGTACGGGTGAGGTACGGCGCCGACCGGGGGACGGGCTCGACGGCACGGCGGCGTTGGGCGGGCCCGGCGGATGGTCGACTCGTGCAACCAACAGCGGAGTTGGCGTCCGGCGGACCCCTCCTCAGGAGAGCGGCGGTCGTGCACCGCGACGAGGGGACGCCCCACGGCGTGGGCCATCGTGGCTGCGCGCCGCGGGGGCATCCCTGCTCCGGGCCTGGTCAGACCAGCGGGTCCTCGCGGAAAAGGTCGCTGGTGGCGCGCAGGGGGGTTTGCCGGTCCGCGGCATCGGCCTCCCGCATCCGATCGCACCAGGGGCAGGGGTCCACCGCATCGCCGTCGGCCCTACCCACTGGCCACTCAGGGCGTGCCGCGTCATCTCCAACAGCCGGCTTCCGGGTGACGGCCTCACTGCCGCCGCCCCTGGCGATGAGGCCCCAACCCCGGTAGGAATCAAACCACTTCGCCACACCACCAGGCACAGGGAACCTCCACGCTAGAGCGGTTTCCAAGGGGTCACCCAGCGTCCGCCCGCGCACCGTTGTCGGCAACCGGCGTGCACCCGTGCGCGCGAGGCAGACTCCCGGCGCGCGGCCCGCCGACGCGACTCTCCACGGCAGACCGACAGGCCGGCGGACTTGCAGAGGAGGTGGAGATGGAGGTGGAGGTGAGGAAACGGCCGTACGCCTCGCGCCACCGCGACATCTGCGCTCAGGCGCGCGCAGAGCGGCGGCAACTCCGCGCTCCACCAGGCCTCGACGGCCACGCTCAGCACGGTGACAACGGCTGCGTGGGCCAGGGCGCGCGCGAAGCGCGGTCAGCACCCGAGCCGCACGCACGGCAGGCGCTGTCGGCAGGTCAGCGGATGGCGCTCTGCCTCGCCGCCTCGGCAAGGCTGAGCTGGAGACGTCGGGCGACATCGACGTGGTCACCGGTCCAGATGAGGCGGACGGCGGTGGCGGTGGCCTGGCCCCGTCCGTCGACGAGGTCCGTACGGACGGACTCCACGAGCCGCGCGGCGGACTCGGGACGGAGCCGGACGGGGGCCGGGAGGGGCTCGTCACGGCCCAGACTCGCCGCGAGGCCGCGGTACCACTCCGCGACGCGGGACGCGTCGCCGAGGATGGCACGGTGGGCATCGGTCTGGTCGGTGCCCGAGCGCACCGGCCCGCAGTCCCGCCACAGGGAGACGACGGCGTCGGCGGCCAACCGCAGGGCGGCCACGCCCGTGACGAGTGTGGTCGCGTCCGCCAGCGACACGGGCTTGGCGCCGCGTTCGGCCAGGTAGGTCCGGAAGGCGTCGTCGAGCCGGCGGGCGGAGGCCGCTGCCTCGCGGTTCAGCTGCACCGGTTCACTGCCGGGTGCCGCACAGATGCAGTGGCGCAGGGCGTAGTCCACGGCGCCGGTGAGATAGCGGGCGCTGTCGGTGTAGGCCTCCGCGAGTGCCGTGCGTACCTCGGACCCTGCGCCGCGCGGCCAGAAGAACAGCGCGACGACGATGCTCACGGCACAGCCCAGGGCGATGTCCTGCACACGGAGCAGGACGATGTGCCAGTCGGGGTTCTGGCCGATGTTGAACAGCACGACGAGCGTCACGGTGAAGGCGGCCTGCCCCGCGGCGAAGGAGATGGCCGCGGGGGCGATACCGGCCACCAGAATGGCGAGGGGGAGCACGAACCACAGGACGGTGCCGTGGTGCCCGACCAGGTACAGCAGTCCGGCGCCGACGAAGGAGCCGACCACGGTGCCGAGGACGGCGCGCAGCGCGTTCTGGCCCGTGCTGAGCGCGTTGGAGCGCAGCACGGACAGGGTGCCGAGCAGCACCCAGAAGGAGTGCTGCACGCCGGTCAGGTAGGCCAGCAGCACGGCGATACCGAGGCCGGCGGCTCCGCGCAGGCTGTTGCGCAGCCACACCGAGTGGAGCCCGAGGTGCGCCGCGGCCCGTTCGCGCGCCGAGGCCAGCGGCTCGGTCAGCGCACCGGGTTCCCGGCCGAGGAGCCGGTCGCGCCAGTGCCGTTGCCATGCGGTGGCGGCCAGTTCGACGTTGCCGGCGATCTGCAGGACGGCGAACCCCAGCTCCTGGGCGCGGAAGGAGAGGTCGAGCGTGGCGATGAACCCGTAGATCTCCGTCGCGCTGTCGCCGACCGGGTGGTAGGCGGGCAGCCGGACCGTGGAACTCTTCTCCATCCCGTTCATGGTCGCCCGCAGTCCGGTCATGGCGGCACCCATCGGACCGACGTCCCGGCGGAGGTCCGTGAGGAGCTCGGCGGCGTGGTCGAGGACGTCGGCGGCGGCGAGGCGCACCGTGCGCGCGGCCGGGTCGCAGGCCGGAGGCTCGTCGGTGTACGCGGGCCGGTCCGCCAGGATGGTGCTCAGCCAGGTCAGCTCGTCGACCAGGCGGACCAGGGCGCGGGACGTCATGGACAGGCCGGTGGGACGGTAGGGGGTGGTGTCGAACGCCTGCCGCAGGTCCGCGGTGGCGTCGGCGGTACGGTCGGCTGCCGCCCGGCGCTGCGCGAGGTCGGCCGCGGGGCCCTGCCCGCCCAGGCCGGAGGCGTCCGTGCGCAGGTGTGCGGCGGCGGCACGGCAGACGCGGGCCGCGGGCTCGCTGAGCGCGTCGTCGACGGGGCGCGGCCACAGCAGGCACACGGCCGCCAGCGCCGCCCCTGCCGCCAGCCCGGCGCCCGCGAGGCGGCCGGGCAGCTGCGCCAGCGGTACGGGGGCGGTGACGGGCAGGACGAACGCCAGCAGGAGCGCGGTCGCGCTGCCCGCCAGGACGGAGCTGACGACACCGGCGAACAGGACCGTGAAGCCGACCAGCAGGGTCGAGACGACGGCGAGCCAGGTCACCGGTGCCACCAGCGTCCCCAGGCAGATCAGCACCGCCCAGGCGACCGCGAGCCCCGCCTGCGCCCGCAGCCGCTGCACCATCGGGCCGCTGAAGTCGACCAGGAGCAGCATGGAGAAGGATCCGAACGCGGCGAAACTCGCCATCGTCGACGAGTGGAGCACCTGAGTGCACAGCGCGAAGAGCGCCGGCATCACCAGCGCGGTCCGCCCGGCCCGCCTCGTCGCCGCGAGATCCGGATCGTGGTCGCGCAACCACGCCGCCCAGCGTGTCACGGGCCGCATCCGACCGGGGACCTGCACGGACATGCGCACCTCCCGCGCACGCGGTTGCGGTCGGCCACCACCCACCACGCCACACCCCCCATATGCGGGCACAGAGCCGGCCTCCGCAACCCAGGGTGGCCTGCCCGTCGCGGCGCCGGTCGCGAGATCGCCCGGCAGGGCGCGCAGTTCGTCGGCCGTGGGCAGGCGCGAGCACCGCCCCCGCCGATCGCTGCGTACCGTGAAAGGTGAGGATCACAGGTGACCTTCACTTCCGCAAGGTCGATACTGCGGGTAGACGAGGACGGACGGTCACCCCGGCAAGGCAGCGGTCAAGACCTGGTATCCCGTCAGCGAAGTCAGCAACGAGTCCGCAAAAGCACCGCCACGACCCGCCCCCGACCGCACCGGACCGTTGGGATCAAGACCCGTGTTCCGCGCCGGTGACCTGCAAAGACGCAGGTCATGCGCCCCAGTGCAACGCTCTCGAGGAGACATCGATGAGGATGCTGATCAACGTGCCGGAGACCGTCGTGGCGGACGCGCTGCGCGGGATGGCGGCCGCGTATCCCGACCTGACCGTGGACGTGGAACACCGGGTGATCGTCCGTCGGGACGCTCCCGTGGCCGGGCAGGTCGCGCTGGTGTCGGGCGGCGGCTCGGGGCACGAGCCGCTGCACGGAGGATTCGTGGGCCCCGGCATGCTGTCCGCCGCCTGTCCCGGAGAGGTGTTCACCTCACCGGTGCCGGACCAGATGGCCCGCGCCGCCGCCGCCGTGGACAGCGGCGCCGGGGTGTTGTTCATCGTGAAGAACTACACCGGTGACGTGCTGAACTTCGACATGGCGGCCGAACTGGCGCAGGACGAGGGCATCCAGGTCGCCAAGGTGCTCGTGAACGACGACGTGGCCGTCACCGACAGCCTCTACACGGCCGGCCGGCGCGGCACCGGCGCGACGTTGTTCGTGGAGAAGATCGCGGGCGCCGCCGCGGCCGAGGGGCAGCCGCTGGAGCGCGTGGAGGCCATCGGGCGGCAGGTGAACGCGAACTCCCGCAGCTTCGGCGTGGCCCTCAGCGCCTGTACGACCCCGGCGAAGGGGAGCCCGACCTTCGATCTTCCGGACGGCGAGCTGGAGTTGGGCGTCGGCATCCATGGCGAACCGGGCCGGGAGCGGCGGCCGATGATGACCTCCGGGGAGATCGCCGACTTCGCCGTGAACGCGATCCTGGAGGACATGCCCCCGCGCGATCCCGTGCTCG
This sequence comes from Streptomyces broussonetiae, assembly GCF_009796285.1. Lineage (NCBI taxonomy): Bacteria > Bacillati > Actinomycetota > Actinomycetes > Kitasatosporales > Streptomycetaceae > Streptomyces > Streptomyces broussonetiae. The sequence continues at coordinate 1,343,522 of NZ_CP047020.1, forward strand.
TCCTGGTCAACGGCATGGGCGCCACCCCGCTGCTGGAGCTGTTCGGCTTCAACGCCGAGGTGCAGCGGGTGCTCGCCGAGCGCGGGGTCGCCGTGGCCCGCACGCTGGTCGGCAACTATGTGACGTCCCTGGACATGGCCGGCGCCTCGGTGACGCTGTGCCAGATCGACGAGGAGCTGCTGCGGCTGTGGGACGCGCCGGTGAAGACCCCGGCGCTGCGCTGGGGAATGTGATACGGCGGACATGCCGGTCCGCATCCTCGCCACGCCGATCAGGCCCCTACCACGCAAGGAGATCCTGTGCTCGACGCCGACTTCTTCCGCCGCTGGATGGCGGCGACCGCCGCGTCCGTCGACCGTGAGGCGGAGCGGCTCACCCAACTCGACTCGCCCATCGGGGACGCCGACCACGGCAGCAACCTGCACCGCGGCTTCGCCGCCGTGATGGCCGCGCTGGAGACGGAGGCGCCGGACACCCCCGGTGCCGTACTGGTCCTGGCCGGGCGGCAGCTGATCTCCACGGTCGGCGGAGCCTCCGGACCGCTGTACGGCACCCTGCTGCGCCGGACCGGCAAGGCTCTCGGCGAAGCCGCCGAGGTCGGTGTGGAGCAGTTCGCCGCGGCGCTGCGGGACGGTGTGGAAGGGGTGAAGAAGCTCGGCGGGGCGGTCGCCGGTGACAAGACCATGATCGACGCCCTGGAACCGGCCGTGAACGCGCTCGGGGACGGCTTCGCCGCGGCGCGGCAGGCCGCCGAGCAGGGTGCCGAGGCCACCATCCCGCTCCAGGCCCGCAAGGGCCGGGCGAGTTATCTCGGCGAGCGCAGCATCGGCCACCAGGACCCGGGGGCGACCTCCTCGGCGCTGCTGATCGCCGGGCTGGAAGCGGCGGCGGAGGGCTGACCCGTGAGTGAGGAGAAACGGGTCGGGATCGTGCTGGTCTCGCACAGCGCGCAGGTGGCCGCCGCGGTCGCGGAGTTGGCGAAGGGGCTCGCGGGCGGGGCCCCGGAGGTGCCGGTGGCCCCGGCGGGCGGCACCGACGGCGGCGGACTGGGCACCAGCGCCGAGCTGATCTGCGCCGCGGCGGCCTCGGTGGACCGGGGCGCCGGGGTCGCGGTGCTCACCGACCTCGGCAGCGCCGTCCTGACCGTGAAGGCGCTGCTCGCCGAGGGCGACGAACTTCCGGACGGCGCCCGGCTGGTGGACGCGCCCTTCCTCGAGGGTGCGGTGGCCGCGGTGGTCACCGCCGCCACGGGCGCCGATCTGGACGCCGTGGAGGCCGCGGCGGCGGAGGCGTACGGCTACCGCAAGGTGTGACGGCCGCGGGCGGCGGGAGCGGTGGCGGTCACCGGTCTGCGGCGAACAGCCGGGCCAGTCGCTGCCCCGCCGCCACCGCCGCCGCATGCTCCTCGATGGGGTGCACGCGGAAATCCTTGAAGACGATGTAGGTGACGCCGGAGGGTGCTCCGCCGTCGCGGGGGTCGGCGCTGATGCCAAGACCCCGGGCGGTGGCGTAGGACGCCTCACCGATGACGTCGCGCGGGCCGGTGTCACCGACCACCGCGTACTGCACCCGGCCGCGGTAGACGACGGCGGCGACGCAGCCGCCCCGCACACCGAAGTCGCGCGGGTTCCAGGTCCGGCTCGGGGCCGGGACGACGATGTAGGGCAGTGACGCCGCATTCAGATCGCGGCCGTCGGACTGCGGGAAGGCGGTGGCGGCGGCGAACCCGGGGTCGGTACGGGGGTTGCAGCGGGCGGTGACCTGTCCGTCGCAGTCGATGTCCAGGTCGGCCTTCCAGAACACGGCATCCCGCGTGCCGCACACCCGGACGGTCCTCGGGCGGCCGGCGTCGGTGCGATAGCGCCCCCGGGAGATCTGGTGGCACGCGCCCACCCTGGTCAGCAGGTCGGCCGCGACGACGGCGCCCTCGCTCCGGGCCGGGGGTCCCTCCCGCGGCGGAACGGCGGCGGCCGGGCCGGGCAGTGCGGCCGGGGTGAGCAGGGCTGCACCGGCCGCGGCCAGCGTCAGCGATGGGACACGCACGATGGGGGACCCTCTCGTCGGGGACGGGCGGACATCCAGCCCACTGTGGTGCCGGCCCGCGCCCCAGGCCGTGCGGACCGCTCCCAAAGGGCCGGATGGAGCACGCTTCTGACGCCCCGTGAGGGACAGCCGCACAGGTCGGGACAGCCCGGGGATCCGGGACGGAGCCTGCCCGGGCCCCTTGGCCGCACAGGTCGGGACAGCAGGGGCCGGGGATCCGGGACGGAGCCTGCCCGGACCCCCCGGCCACCCGCGTCGGCGCGGTTCCGGCGACGACAGCGTGTCCGCGCCGTCGGCATGAACTCCCCTGTCCTCGCGGGCAGTTCAGCCGTAGGGAGCCTCAGCATACGGAACACCCCCGGTTGGTCACCCATGCGGGGCCCGTCGGCCGCGCGGCCCTCTTGCCGCCGCCGCACCCGCCGGGCATATTGGTCCGGACCTTTGCGTGACGCCGATGCCGTCTCCCGAGAGGCAGAGCCATGCGACGCGTACCCCTGCCGCTCGCCGTGGTCTGCACGGCCCTGCTGCTGGTCGCGTCCTGCGGCTGGAGCCGGGCCGACGACGGCGAGGACGGCCGGGCACCCGGTGCTCCCACCGGGGTCACCGCGCAGGCGGGCAGCGCGTCGAGCGTGCACGTGATGTGGAACGCGGTGGCCGGCTCCCCCGGTGTCCGCACCTATGAGGTATATCGCGGCACCACGAAGGCAGCCGAAGTGCCGGGTTCGCAGCACATGGTGGACGTCACCAGGCTCAGGCCGTCCACCGTGTACGCCTTCACCGTGCGGGCCCGGGACGGCGCCGGGCGCCTCGGCCCGCCGAGCCAGGCGGTGCGGGCGCGGACACCGGCCAGGGTGACGGCGGACCGCTCGGCGCCGACCCCGCCGTCCGCGCCCGCCGGGCGGATCGTGGGCAGCCGCGCGGTCCAGCTGTCCTGGGGTGCGTCCCGGGACGACCGGGGCGTGCAGTCGTACGACGTCTACCAGGGCGGGGCGAGGATCCACACCGTCGGCGGCGGTCAGACGGCGACGGTGGTCACCGGGCTGCGCCCCGGCACCTCATACGTCTTCACGGTCCGGGCCCGGGACGCGGCCGACAACCTCTCCCCCGCGAGCGCCCCGGTCCGCCTCACCACCCCGGGCACCGACGACGGCCGGAACATCGCGCCCACCGGCTTCACCGCCACGACCCACCGGGCGGGCGGCGCCTACTACATCGACCTGGCCTGGGACCCGCCGCGTACGGACGGGGTGATCACCGAGTACCGGATCCAGCTCGACGGCAGGGTGGCCACCTCGTTGGTGTGGGGCGGCACGCCCCCGCCCGGTCGGGCGAGCTACAGCTTCTACACCGGCACCAGCGCCGGGATGGGCCACCGGGTGCGGCTACGGGCCCGGCTGCCGGACGGCACATGGGGCGGCTGGTCGGCCGAACGGACGGTGACCACGGGCCGCTGAGGCCCGCACCCCCCGGGCATGTCCCCTGCGCCGCACGAAGGAAGCCGTCACCCGACCGGGTGCCCCCCGGCTGCGGGCCCGCACCTGGCCGCGTTGGCTGCTGCCCAGGCAGCACGGACGTTTCCGACCTTCGGCGGCGCACGGGACGTACCGCCGACCGTGCCGCCGGAGGCCAGCCCATGCACACCTCGCGACTTCTCCTCCGCGCCGGTCTGACGCTGGCGGCCACCGCCACGCTCGGGTCCGCCCTCGCCCGGCCGTCCGCCGCGGCCTCGGGCATCTCCGTCAGCGCCACCGGCTCCGGCGTCTCGGTCGTCACCAGCGCGTGCTCCGAGATCAACGGCAGCTGGGGCAACGCGGCACTGCTGACCAGCCGGCAGGCGAACTTCGCCCAGGGACGGCAGACGGCCCTGACGGGCACGTCCGTCAGCCAGTCCGCGGCCTGGTCGAAGGTGAGCCCGGGGACGTACACGGTGGTTGTGGTCTGCTCCAGCGGCAGCACGGCGGGCACCCAGTCGGTGACCGTCTCGTCGTCCTCGGCGCCGACGACCTCGTCGACGTACTCGCCTGCGCCGTCCCGGGGCGTGATGGGCGGTCTGGGCGGTGCCGCCCGGGACTACGGCCCGCTGACACTGGGCATCGGCGCGGCCCTGGTCAGCACCGGAGTGATCGCCACGGGCTGGTTCCTGCGCCGCCGCTCGAAGCCGTACCACCTCTGAGCAGCCGGACCGGCATCGGGCAGCCGGACCAGCACCGAGCGGCCGTTGCGGCCGGGCAGGCGTCAGTCGGCGTCGGGCAGGTCGGCGAACTGGGCCAGGGCGTGGCCGAGCCACTGGGTCCAGAAGGTCTCCAGGTCGATGCCGGCCCGCAGCACGAGGTGGCGCAGCCGGTCCTCGGGGGTGTCCCGGTCCGGCGGGAAGTCGCGCTCCTCGATCTCCTGGTACTCGGCCAACTGCCGCCGGTGCAGCTCCAGATGGCGGCGCAGATCCGCTTCAAGGCCCGCGGTGCCGACCACCGCCGAGGCCCGCAGCCGCAGCAGGAGCGTGTCCCGCAGCGGCTTGGGGTCCTGAGCGGCGGCGGTCCAGCGGGCCAGTTCGGCACGGCCCGCGGGCAGCACCTCGTAGCTCTTCTTCTGCCCGCGGGCCGGCTGTTCGGCCGGCAGTGTGCGGATGAGACCGTCGGCCTCCAGCTTCCCCAGCTCACGATAGATCTGCTGGTGCGTCGCGGACCAGAAGTAGCCGATCGACTTGTCGAACCGGCGGGTCAGTTCCAGTCCCGACGACGGCTTTTCCAGCAGGGCGGTGAGGATCGCGTGCGGGAGTGACATGGGCTCATCCTAGGGACGTGCCGGGGCGGCCCTACAGCGCCGCCGCCAGCTCCGTGCCCTGCTTGACGGCCCGCTTGGCGTCCAGTTCGGCCGCGACGTCCGCACCGCCGATCAGATGGACGCTGTGGCCGGCGGCGGCCAGCTCCTCGTACAGGTCGCGGCGCGGCTCCTGGCCGGTGCACAGCACGACGGTGTCGACCTCGAGGACCGTGCTCTCCTCGCCGACGGTGATGTGCAGCCCGGCGTCGTCGATCCGGTCGTAGCGCACGCCCGGGACCATGGTCACGCCGCGGTGCTTCAGCTCGGTGCGGTGGATCCAGCCGGTGGTCTTGCCGAGGCCCGCGCCGACCTTGGTGGTCTTGCGCTGCAGCAGGTGGACCTGGCGGGGCGGGGCGGGCCGCTCGGGCGCGGCCAGGCCGCCCGGCGCCCGGTAGCCCAGGTCGACGCCCCAGCCGCGGAAGTACGTCGCCGGGTCCTCGCTCGCCTTGTCGCCGCTGTCGGTGAGGTACTCGGCGACGTCGAAGCCGATGCCGCCGGCGCCGAGGATGGCGACCCGCTCGCCGACGGGCGCGCCGTCGCGCAGCACGTCCAGGTAGCCGACGACGCGCGGGTGGTCCACACCGGGGATGTCGGGGGTGCGCGGGGTGACGCCGGTGGCGACGACGACCTCGTCATAGCCGGTGACGGTCTCGACGGTGACCCAGGTGCCGAGGCGTACGTCGACGCCGCGGGTGTCGAGCTGGTGGCGGAAGTAGCGCAGCGTCTCGTCGAACTCCTGCTTGCCGGGCACCTTGCGGGCCACGTTGAGCTGGCCGCCGATCTCGCTCGCGGCGTCGAAGAGCGTGACCTCGTGGCCGCGTTCGGCGGCGCTCACCGCGCAGGCGAGGCCGGCCGGTCCCGCGCCGACGACGGCGACGCGCTTCTTCAGCCGGGTCGGGGAGAGCACCAGCTCGGTCTCGTGGCAGGCGCGCGGATTGACCAGGCAGGAGGTGATCTTCCCGCTGAAGGTGTGGTCGAGGCAGGCCTGGTTGCAGCCGATGCAGGTGTTGATGGCCTCGGGCGTGCCGGCGGCGGCCTTGGCGACGAAGTCGGGGTCGGCAAGCATCGGGCGAGCCATCGACACCATGTCGGCGAAGCCGCCGGCCAGCAACTCCTCCGCGAGTTCGGGAGTGTTGATGCGGTTGGTGGTCACCAGCGGCACGGACACCTCGCCCATGAGCTTCTTGGTGACCCAGGTGTAGGCGCCGCGCGGCACCGAGGTGGCGATGGTGGGGATGCGGGCCTCGTGCCAGCCGATGCCGGTGTTGATGATCGTCGCCCCGGCGGCCTCGATCTTCCGGGCGAGGGTGACGACCTCCTCCAGCGACGAGCCGCCGGGGACCAGGTCCAGCATGGACAGCCGGTAGATGACGATGAAGTCCTCGCCGACGGCTTCACGCACCCGCTTGACGATCTCGACGGGGAACCGCATCCGGTTCTCGTAGGAGCCGCCCCAGCGGTCGGTGCGCCGGTTGGTCTGCAGGGCGATGAACTCGTTGACGAGGTAGCCCTCGGAGCCCATGATCTCCACGCCGTCGTAGCCGGCCTGCCGGGCGAGGCGGGCGGCGCGGGCGTAGTCGTCGATGGTCCGCTCGATGTCGGCGTCGGTCATCTCGCGCGGCACGAAGGGGCTGATCGGCGCCTGCAGCGGGCTCGGCGCGACGAGGTCCTGGTGGTAGGCGTACCGCCCGAAGTGCAGGATCTGCATCGCGATCCGGCCGCCCTCGCGGTGCACGGCCTCGGTGACGGCCCGGTGCTGCTCGGCCTCCGCCTCCGTGGTGAGCCTCGCGCCGCCCTCGTACGGCCGGCCCTCGTCGTTGGGCGCGATGCCGCCGGTGACGATGAGGCCGACTCCGCCGCGGGCGCGGGCCGCGTAGAACGCCGCCATTCGCTCGAAGCCGCGCTCGGCCTCCTCCAGGCCGACGTGCATGGAGCCCATGAGCACGCGGTTGGGCAAGGTGGTGAAGCCCAGGTCGAGCGGGGTCATCAGATGCGGGTAACGGCTCATCGGGCCCTCCGTGCACGGGTGTCGTCGCTCCTTTTTGTAGAGGACACCCGGCCCTTTGTGCAACTAGTTGCACAACCGTCGAAGGGTGACACCAGCCACTCTGTACCTACTAGTATGTACATGCAGCACGGAACGACACCCGCTTCGAGAGGATGTCCCGCCATGCCCCTCGTCCGTATCGACGCGCTCGGCGCCGACCCCGCCCGGCTCGACGCGCTCGGCCAGGCCGTCCAGGACGCCCTGGTGGAGACGCTCGGCGTCCCGCCCGAGGACCGCTTCCAGGTGCTGAGCGGCCACGCCGGCGTGACCAGCACCCTGCGCTACGACGACCACCTCGGCATACCCAAGGACGACTCGGTGGTGTTCGTCGCGATCACCCTGCGCGCCGGGCGCACCCCGGACCGCAAGCGCGCGCTGTACCGGCGGATCGCGGATCTGGTGCACGAGCGGACGGGCACGCACCCGCAGAACGTGTTGGTCACCCTCACCGAGAACACGTCCGTCGACTGGTCCTTCGGGCACGGGCTGGCGCAGTACGCCCCTGCCGGCGAGGAGCCGGCCGGGGCGCTGTCGTAGGACTGCCTCAATCCCTGTCAGGCGCTTTCCAGGCGCAGGTGCAGGTCCCGCTCCTGGTCGCCGGAGGCCGTACAGGTCTCCTGAACGGTGAAGATCGAGTCCAGGGTGTGCCGGAACCGGTCCACCGCCCAGTAGCCGCCCTGGATGTCCGCCTGGACGGACGCACCGAGGTGGACCGGCGGGCAGTGCCTTTCGTGCTCATCCATGACGTCGTACGTGCCGAGCCACACCATCGGCCGCGTCTCGTGCAGTTGCTGCGGCACCTCCTCGGCGCCCCGGTCGGACGCGAAGCAGGACCTCAGGGCGTCGAAGACGATGCGGGCGTCCTCCTTGGAGCCGCTGATCTCCACCGTGACGGTTTCCGGATGCGACCGCTCCGTGTGTGCCATTGATCGCTCCTTTCGTGGCCGCGCTGCGGTGGAACGGGGTACCCCGCCGAACCGCGTCCACCCCCCAGGAAAGCACCACCGGACGCGGAGCACACCCCAGCCGGGGTCAGCCGCGCCCGGCGGCACCCAGCCGCACCCAGCCGCACTCAGCCGCACTCAGCCGCACTCAGCCGCACTCAGCCGCGCGAGAACTTGTACGTCTTGCTGTCGGTGAGGATGCAGAAGCCGGGCGACATCACGATCACGCGCAGGATGCCCGTGCGCCGGTCGTAGTCGATGCCCTCCACCTCGAAGGTGCCCGAGCAGCCGCTGCGCAGCGGCAGCTGGCGCAGGGCGGTGACATGGCCGGTGACGTCCGAAGAACCGTTCGGCGCGGCCGACAGGTCGATCTGGAGCAGCGGCTTGGTCATGCCGAAGAGGCTGCCGTCGGGGTCGTCGGAGGAGCACAGCAAGGTGGTGGGCCCGGAGAAGTCGCAGCCCTGGACGTCACGGACGGGGTGGTCCAGGTTGACCGTGGAGGCCTGCGGGAGATCGGCCGAGGGCGAGGTGGCGGGGTTGACGCCGGGGGTCGGGAAGACCAGGAAGCGGTTCATCGTGCCCCACTCGCCCGAGAGCATCCACTGGCCGTCCGGAGAGATCGCGTCCCAGGAGTTGTTCAGGGCCTCGCCGGGGCTCAGTGTGTGCACGTACTCCGACCAGGTGCCGTCGGGCGCCTGTACGCGGTACATCTTGGAGTTGCCGGAGTCCTGCTGGTAGGGCTCGATGTAGTAGCCGTTGTACGAGGCGTCGGGGTCGCCGACGTGGTTCCAGCCGCGGACGGAGACGCTCAGTGGGATGGTGCCGATGCCGGTGTACCGGTTGGGGCTGTTCGCCGGGACCTCGACGGAGGCCAGCCCCTGGCTCTCGGTCAGCGGGTCGGCGCGGTCGGAGCCGGTCTCGGTCCAGTTGTCGGCCGCGGACGCGGGCACGGGTGCGGCGAGGGACACGACGGCGGCGGTGGCCAGAGTGACGAGTCCGGCGAGGACTGCGTGACAACGTTGCCGGGCGGGCGCGGGCATGGCCGACTCCTCGGGCGGGATTTAGGGGGTACTCGGTCGGCGGACAGTCTGGCGTGGCCAGGTAGTCATGTACAGGCCAATAGAGCAACATGAGCGTGAACTCTCCCGGCCGGCGCGGTCGGCGTGCAGGATGTCCGCATCAGGAGCCGGCGCCGGGCGCGCAGACTCCGACGGACGCGTACGGCTGTGGTGAGAGATGGTGGAGATATCCGGCAAAGGCGCCGGGGAGTCGGGTGTGAGCACGGTGGACCAAGGGCAGTCGGCACGCCGGACGACGTACCGTGCCGACGGGCGAAGGCGGTGCAGGGCATGAGTGCAGCCGAGGCTCCGGCCGCACAGGGCGGTGAGCCCGTGCGCGGACCGGTGCGGCCCAGCGGTCTGCTCGACGTGCTGGGCGTGGCGTCGGTGGTGCTGGACACCGACGGCCGGATCGTGCTGTGGAGCCCGCAGGCCGAGGAGCTGTTCGGGTACACCGCGCAGGAGGCGCTCGGCGAGTTCGCCGCCCGGCTCATGGTCCACGAACGGCACCTGGAGCTGGTCGGGAAGCTCTTCGCCGATGTGATGCGCACCGGGCAGAGCTGGGCGGGCGGCTTCCCGGTCCGGCACAAGGACGGCAGCACCCGTCTGGTGGAGTTCCGCAACATGCGGCTGCTGGACGACCGCGGTGACGTGTACGCGCTCGGACTCTGCGCCGACCAGTCGACCGTACGGCGGCTGGAACAGGACGTGGCCCTGTCCGAACGGATGGTGAGGCAGTCACCGAGCGGACTGGCTGTCCTGGACCCGCAGCTGCGGTTCGTCTCGGTGAACCCGGCGCTGGAGCGGATCAACGGGCTCCCGGCCGCCGAGCAGGTCGGCCGTCCGCTCCGGGAGGTGGTGCCCCTGCTGGAGGCGGACACCCTGGAGGCGGAGGCCCGGCGGGTACTGCAGAGCGGCGTGCCGCTGATCGACCGGCCCGTCGTCGGCCGCACCCCCGCCGACCCGGAGCAGGACCACACCTGGTCGCTGTCGCTGTACCGCCTGGAGGACGCGCTCGGCAACGTGCTCGGCGTCGCGGCCTCCCTGGTCGACATCACCGAGCAGCACCGCGCCTCCCTGGAGGCGGAGGCGGCCCGGCGCCGGCTCGCCGTCATCGCCGACGCCTCCACCCGGATCGGTACGACGCTCGAGCTGGACCGCACCGCCCGCGAGCTGGCCGAGGTCGCCGTACCGGAACTCGCCGACGTGGCCGCCGTGGACCTGCTGGACGCGGTCGTGGGGGGCCGGCGCAGCGCGCTGGGTCCGGCGGAGCCGGCGGTGATCCGGGCCCTCGCGGTGCGCCCGCAGGACGACTCGGAGGCCGTACGGGCCGCCGATCCGCCCGGCGCGATCGCCCGGTACGAGCCGGACCGGCTGGTCACGGAGTGTGTGCGCTCGGCCGAGGCGGTGCTGGTCCAGCAGGTGAAGGACGAGGACCTGCCGCGGATCGCCCGCTCCGCCCGGGCCGCGGAGCTGCTCGGCCGGGCGGGCCTGCACTCCTATCTGGCGGTGCCACTGATCGCGCGCGGCGAGGTGCTCGGCGCTCTGGACCTCAAACGCACCCGCAATCCTGCGCCGTTCGACGAGGACGACGTGGTGCTCGCCCGGGAGCTGGCCGCCCGCGCGGCGGTGCAGATCGACAACGCGCGCTGGTACCAGAACGCCCGCAACACCGCCCTCACCCTCCAGCGCAGCCTGCTGCCCAGCCATCCGCCGGTCACCACCGGCCTGGAGGTGGCCTCCCGCTACCAGCCGGCCGGGGCCACCAGCGAGGTCGGCGGCGACTGGTTCGACGTCATCCCGCTGGAGGGCGGCAACACCGCGCTCGTGGTGGGCGATGTGATGGGCAGTGGGATCAACGCGGCGGCGACCATGGGCCGGCTGCGCACGGCGACCACCACGCTGGCCGCCCTCGACCTGGACCCGGCGCTGCTGCTGGAGCACCTGGACAAGACGACGTCGGCCCTGGACCACTCCATCGCGACCTGCGTGTACGCCGTCCACGATCCGTATCTGCGACAGTGCCGGATCGCCAACGCGGGCCATCTGCCACCGGCCCGGGTCCGCCCCGGCCGGCCGCCGGAGCTGCTCGACCTGCCCACCGGGGTGCCGCTGGGCGTGGGCGGGATCGGGTTCTCCACCGTCACCGTCGACTTCGAGCCCGGCGACGAACTCGTCTTCTACACCGACGGGTTGGTGGAGACCCGCCGCCACTCGCTGGACGAACGGCTGGACTTCCTGCTGTCCCTGCTCGGCGACCCGGGCCGCCCGCTGGAGGAGACCTGCGACCTCCTCCTGCGGACCCTGCACCACCCCGACAACCACGACGACGTCGCCCTGCTCATCGCCCGGTCACAGCAACTGACGTAGGGGTCAGGGCAGTTCGCCGACGACCACGTGCGCGTACAGCTCCTCGCAGACTGCCAGACGGGCCGTCAGGCCCGCGTCGGCGAAGGCCCGCAGGGCGGCCGACGCCTGGCGCTCGCTGGTCTCGCTGAGCAGGCGGCCGCCCGGAGCCAGCCACTCGGGCGCCCCGGCGGCCACCCGGCGCAGCACGTCGAGGCCGTCCGCGCCGCCGTCCAGGGCGACCAGCGGCTCATGGTCGCGGGCCTCGGCCGGCAGCAGGGGGACCTCGGCGGTGGGGACGTAGGGCACGTTGGCCAGCAGGACACCGACGCGCCCGCGCAGAGCGGCGGGCAGGGCGTCGTAGAGATCCCCCTCGTGGGCCCGGCCGCCGAAGGGGGCGAGGTTGTCGCGGGCGCAGCGGACGGCCGCCGGGTCGATGTCGGCGGCGTGCACCTCGGCACCGTCCAGGGTGGTGGCGAGAGCCGCGCCGAGCGCGCCGGAACCACAGCACAGGTCCACGACGACGGACGCGGCCGGCGCCTGCGCCAGGGCCTGGTCGACCAGGAACTCGGTACGGCGGCGGGGGACGAACACCCCCGGATCCACGCGGACGCGCAGCCCGTGGAACCGGGCCCAGCCGAGGACCTGTTCCAGCGGGAGCCCGGCGACACGCCGGTCCACCATCGAGGTCAGTTCCGCCGGACCGCGAGCGGTGGCGAGGATCAACTCCGCCTCGTCCTCGGCGAAGACGCACCCGGCGGCGCGCAGCGCGGCCTCGACCGCAGAAAGGGAGGGAAAAGGGAAAGAAGGGAAAGAAGGGGAGGGCACGAGGTGCTGAAGCCTTTCGGGAGCGCTCGACCGGTGGGCGCTCCCGCGGTCACCGCTTGCGGTGCACCGCGCCGTCCTGAGGAGAGAGCACCCCGGCTGACACAGCGGTGATGGGTCCCACCTCCTCGGCAATCAGGGCCGCGACGGATGCGCGACCGGGCGGCCAGCCTATCCCAACGGCCGCGCCCGGGCCGCCGCGCACCCGGCACCGGGCCCGAACGGCGCCCGGTCGCGCGGAGTTGTCCCGGAAACCGGGTGACACACCGCCCGGCCCGTGGTTAGCATCCCCGCGATGACGACTTACTCCACGTTCGGATGGGGGGTCCCGTCCGCGGAAGGTGAGCGCTGATGCTCTCCTCCACCGCGTACGGGGACTCCCGGCTCTCCCTGTGGCAGCGCGTGCGTACGTACGCCGTGCCACCGTCCATGATCGAGCTGGCCACCGGCCGCCGGGCCGCCGGTGACTGGGCGGGGGCCTGTGCCGCCGCCCGGATCGACGTCGACCTCGATCTGCGCTCCGTCGCCCGCGCCCATGGCCGGGACACGGCGTCCCGGCTCCGCGCCGACCTCCGCCATCTCGCTCCCGACCTGCTGCGCTGGCACATGCCGAGGATCGCGCCCGACGGGCTGCTGCGCCCGGGGCTGACTCTGACGCTGGCCACGTACGGCGGCTCGGGGCGGGCCGGGCCGCTGCATCTCGTGGCCCGTACCCCGCCGGCCTGGGCGGATGCGGGCCAGCGGATCGGCCTCGCCCTGTGGGATCCGGCCGGGGCACGGACCGGCGGCCATCCTCATCCGCACCCCAACCGGCGCTACCGGCTCGATCTGCACCGGCACCTGTGGGACGCGCGCAGGGCCGCCGAGCTGCGCGACCGGTCGGGAGCGACTCCCTCTTGGACCTGCTGCGCGTCACGGCCACCGAGCCGCGCGCCGACACCCAACTGGAGGCGCTCACCCTGGCCGTGGCCGCCGACCTTCCGGTCCTGCTCTGGGGTGAGCCCGGCATCGGCAAGACGGCGGCACTGAACCAGCTGGCCGACGCCGTGGACCTGCCGCTCACCACCGTCATCGCGAGCGTGCACGAGCCGTCCGACTTCTCGGGACTGCCCGTCGTAGGAGACGATCCCGCCGTGCAGGGAGTCCCGATGGCTCCGCCGGACTGGGCGGTGCGGCTCGTGCGCGCCGGGCGGGGGCTGCTGTTCCTGGACGAGCTGTCCACCGCTCCCCCGGCCGTACAGGCGGCGCTGCTGCGGCTCGTGCTGGAACGGCGGATCGGCGCTCTGCGGCTGCCGGCCGGGGTACGGATCGTGGCCGCGGCCAACCCGCGCTCCTCGGCGGCCGACGGCTGGGAGCTGAGCCCGCCGCTGGCCAACCGGTTCGTGCATCTGCAGTGGACCCACGATCACGACGTCGTCGTACGCGGCCTCGGCGGGACCTGGCCGCGGGCGACGCTGCCCCGGCTCGCCCCGGAGCGGCTGCCGGAGGCGGTGGCGTTCGCCCGACGCGCGGTGTGCGAGTTCCTCGTAGCCCGCCCCGGGCTGGTGCACCGGCTCCCCCAGGGAGAGAACCGGCGGGGCGGGGCGTGGCCGTCGCCCCGCAGCTGGGAGGCGACCCTGCGGCTGATCGCCTTCGCGACCGCCGCCGGATCCTCGCGGGACGTGCTGTCGTTGCTGGTCCGGGGCGCTGTCGGGGACGGTCCCGGACTGGAGCTGCTGGCGAGCCTGGCCCGGATGGAACTGCCCGATCCCGAGTCGCTGCTGGCCGACCCGGCGCACGCCGCGCTGCCCGAGCGCGGGGATCTGCGGCAGGCCGCGCTGGACGCGGTGGTGGCCGCCGTCCGCACCCGGCCGGAGCGGGCCCGCTGGGACGCGGCCTGGGCGTTGCTGGTGCGGGCGATGCAGACCGGCGCACCGGACGTCGTGGTCGTCCCGGCGACCACTCTGGCCTCCCTGCGCCGGGAGGACTGGGAGGTGCCGGCGGCCGTCGAGCGGCTGGCCGGGGTGGTGTCCCTGTCCCGGCGGGCCGACGAGGCCGCCCGCCGGGCCGCGCGGACCGTCGGGTCCCGGCGATGACGTCGGACTCGCCCGGGGCGCTGGACCTCGGCAAGCTGTTCGCCGCGCGGCTGCACGCGGCCCGTGTGCGGCCGTATCTGGCCACGGCGCTGTTCGCGCTGCGGCCGGTGGAGTCGCGTGAGGTGCCGACGATGGGCGTCGACCGGTACTGGCGGTGCTACGTCTCCCCCGCGTTCGTGGACCGCACACCGGTGGAGGAACTGGCCGCGGTGTGGGTGCACGAGGTGGCACATCTGCTGCGCGACCATCACGGGCGCGGCGACCGGGTCGCCCGCGAGCGCGGGCTGAGCGGTCCGGCGGAACGACTGCGGATCAACATCGCGGCGGACTGCGAGATCAACGACGACGTGTACGGCGACGGTCTGCGGTGCCCCGAGGATGCCGCCACACCGCACCGACTGGGGCTGCTTCCGGACTGGTTGATGGAGGACTATCTACGGCACTTCCGGCTCGGGCCGTGGGTGGAACGGCTGGCGTGGCTGGACTGCGGCAGCGGCGCCGATGGGCTGGAGCGGCCTTGGGAACTGGGGCCCGACGGCGCGCACGGGCTGAGCGAACAGGAGCGGGACGCGGTCCGGTTCCGGGTGGCCGAGGGCATCAAGGGCGCACCGGGCGACGCACCGCAGGGCTGGCGGCGCTGGGCCGAGGAGGTGTTCCATCCGCCGCAGCCGTGGCGCCAGTTGCTGGGCTCGGCGCTCCGCTCGGCCGCCTCCGCGCCGGGCGTGGGCGACGACTACAGCTACGGCCGCCCGTCGCGCCGCTCGGCCGGACTGCCCAAGGTGGTGCTGCCGAGTCTGCGGCACACTCCGCCGCGGGTCTGTGTGGTCGTCGACACCTCGGGCTCGGTCAGCGACGCCGAACTGGGCAGCGCCCTGCTGGAGGTGACCGCCATCTGCCGGACCCTGGGCGGGCGGCGGGACCTGGTCTCCGTGCTGTCCTGCGACGCCGCGGCGCAGACCGTGCAGCCGCTGTGCCGGACGGAGGGCATCGACCTGGTGGGCGGCGGCGGCACGGATCTGCGCACCGGGTTCGCCCGGGCCCTGCGCACGCGGCCCGACGTGGTGGTGGTCCTGACCGACGGGCAGACCCCCTGGCCCGAGGCACGGCCGGCCTGCCGGACGGTGGTGGGACTGTTCGCACGCACCGGCAGCGCGTACGACGAGAACGATGCCGCCTACTCGCCGGACACACCGCCGGCCTGGGCACGGGTGGTGACGATCGGCTCGGCATCGAGGTGAGCGACAGGGGCTCCGCCCACCTCGGCGCGGACCGATCCGGGCCGGTGACCGACGGGGGGCCTTGGCCGGTGGCGGGTGGGACTGCGGCCGGGGTGGGGGTGGAGCCTCGCCGGTGCCGAAGGGAAGCCCGACCGGTGAGTGAAGCCCCGGCCGGTCACGAACGGAAGCCCGACCGGAAAGTGAAACCCTGGCCAGTGCCGAGCAGAAGCCTGACCGGTGAGTGAAGCCCCGGCCGGTCACGAACGGAAGCCCGACCGGAAAGTGAAACCCTGGCCAGTGCCGAGCAGAAGCCTGACCGGTGAGTGAAGCCCCGGCCGGTGATGGGCGGGACTGCGGCCGGGGTGGGGGTGCCACTCCGGCCGGTGACGGGCGTAACCCTGGCCGGTGGAGGGTTGGTTTGGCCGGTGGAGGGTGAAGTCTGGGCGGTGGCGGGTGGTCGTTTGGCTGGTGACGAGCGTCCCCCAGCCGGTGACGGGGCCCAGGGCGGCGCTCGGGCCGAACGCCTGGTGGCGGGGTCTTCGGCGAGCACCGATGAACCCGGCGGGTGGCCAGGTCTCCGGTGGGCACCGGGGCCCGCTCAGCACTGGCGTCCGTGGGCGGTGGCGGGTCCTCGATCAGCGCTCGGGCGTGTGGCCGGTGCCGAGGTCTCCAACCGGCGACGGTCCCCAGCCGGCACCACCGTCACCGAGATCCCCAACCGGCACCAGCACCTCCAGCCGCTGCCGGCGTCCCCGGCCGGGACTCGGGTCTCCGGCCGTCGGCCAGGGGCCGGCTGATGTCGGTGTTCCCGGCCCGCGGTGAGGTCCCGGTCGGCATCGGGTCAGACGCCGACCGTCTCCTCGACCTCTTCCTCGACCTCTTCCTCGGTCTCGGCAGTGGCCTGCGCCTCGGGCCGGGCCGGCGCCGTGTGCGGCGCTACGGACGCGGAGGCCGGCTGCGGCTGCGCGGTGGTCCCGTCGTGGCCGGCCGCGTGCCGGGCGTGCCGGGGCCGCTCGTACAGGGCCGCGATCCCGGTCACCGCGAGACCCACCAGCAGCCAGACCACGAGGGTCCACACATTGCGGGCAAGGCCGTCGTCGCCGAAGTACAGCAGGCTGCGCAGGCCCTCGACGAAGCCGGCGCCGTTCCAGAAGGCGTGCAGGGTGCCGAAGAAGCCGTTCTGCAGCTCGGGGCGGAACAGACCGCCGGAACTGGTGAAGTTGAGCATCACGAACAGCACCATCATGGTCAGCGTGGTCCACCGCTTCAGGAAGGTGTGCAGGCCGACGCCGATGAGAAGGATGCCCGCGGAGTACAAGGACGCCATCGCCCACAGGCTCGCCAGGTCGTGGTGCGCGAGGTGGAACACCGGCCCGGCGAGCAGCGTCCCGATACCGCCGACCACGACGGCGACACCGACCGCGAGCAGCGCCCGTACTCGCATCGCGAGCGCGGCGCCCGCCGCGCCGAGGGCGGCGACCGAGGCGTAGGAGCCGATGCTCACCGCGATCAGCAGGAAGAACAGGCCCTGGCCGGTGGGATCGTCGGCGACCGGCGCGGCGACGTCGGTGACCTTCAGCACAACGCCCTGCTCGGCGGCGACCGGCATGAAGACCTTCTCGACGGCCGTCGCACCCATGTCCGAGGCGGCGCTGGCCACCAGCAGCTCGGGCGCCTTGGCGCTCGGCACATAGGCGCCGGTCACATCACGCGACTTCAGCAGGTGGACGGCGTCGGCGCGGGTGGCGACCGTACGGACGTCGAGCTTGTCCCCCGCCGTGTCCTTGACCGTCTGGGCGAACACCTTCGCCTGCGGGGTGGTGCCGACGACGGCGACCGGCAGATGGTGCGGCTCAGGGGTGACGAAGGCCCCCATGTAGGCGAGCCCCATGCCTATGCACATCAACAGCGGGGTGATCAGGTGCGTGAGCACATGGCGCAGCGCCGGGGACTTCATCGCGCAGGACCTCCAAAGGTTGGCTTATACAACTTCCAGGCAAGTTGTGCTATACAACTAGAACGCCGGAGGAGGTATTCCTGTGAGCGCAGCGGAGTCGGCCGTCGAGGCGATCCAACGCGAGATGACGATCTTCGCCCGCCGGGCCCGCGCCTCGGCAGGCCGTATGCACCCCGAGCTGTCGCTGGTGTCGTACACCCTGCTCAGCCATCTCGAGGAGCAGGGCGGCTGCCGGGCGACGGACCTGGCGGCGCACTACGCCCTGGACAAGTCCACCGTGAGCCGTCAGGTGGCGGCGCTGGAGCGGGCCGGGCTGATCGAGCGTCGCCAGGACCCGGAGGACCACCGGGTCCAGGTGCTGCATCTGACGGAGGCGGGCCAGGAGATCCTCGCCCAGGTCACCCGCAGCCGCCGCGCCGCCTTCCGCGAGCGGCTCGCCGACTGGCCTCAGGAGGATCTGGTCCGCTTCGCGGCCTATCTGGAGCGGTACAACGCGGGGCCCGGCCATGCGGCGTCCGGCTGACCGGTGCCCCGAGACCGCCCGGACCCCGGTGGTGGCGCCCCGCTCGTGACGGCTACGCCACCGCTGCCGCGCTGCGGTCGTGCGCAGGCTGCTGCGGGGCGCGGGCCGCGGCGAAGGCGGTGCGGCGGCGCAGCCGGAAGCCCAGGGACTCGTACAGCCGGATCGCGGTCGTGTTCTGGGCGCCGGTGTGCAGGAACGGCGTCTCGCCGCGCTCCCGGATGCCGTGCGCGACCGCGCGGATCAGGCGGGTGGCGAGACCCTCGCCACGGAAGGCCGGATCGGTGCAGACCGCGCTGATCTCGGTCCAGCCCGGCGGATGCAGCCGCTCGCCCGCCATGGCGATCAGCGCACCACCACGGCGGACGCCGAGGTAGGTGCCGAGTTCGATGGTGCGCGGCAGGAACGGTCCGGGCCGGGTGCGCGTCACGAGGTCGAGCATCTCGGGCACGTCCGCCGGGCCGAGGCGGACCGCCTCCGCGTCCGGTGCGGCATCGAGACCGTCGTCCACGAGTTGCACACCGTCGATCCGGAAGGTGATCTCCCAGCCCTCGGGCACCTCGCCGCGAAAGCCCGGCAGCGGGACCTCGGCCCCGGGACCCGCCAGCGCGGCCAGGTCCGCCCAGTCCCGCGCGTCCGGCTCGTCGGGCAGCGCGAGCCACGGGGAGACGTCGAGCGGGTAGCGCAGCACCCGGCCGCGCCGCTCGGCGAAACGGGCGTGCGGGCCCGTCAGCGCTGCCAGGGCGGGGTTGTCGAGGACGTGCGGGGCGGCGGCGGTGGTTGCCTCGTCGCCGCCCGCGCCGGCTATGACGCTCACTCGGCCACCTCGATCACGATCTTGCCGAGGGTGTGGCCGTCCTCGACGGCCCGCAGCGCCTGGTCGGCCTGTTCCAGCGGGAAGGCGCGGGTGACGAACGGCTTGAGCGCGCCGCGTACGACGAGGTCGGCGACCGCCGCCATGACGGCGGTCGTGCGGACCCGCTCGACACGGGCGCCGCCCAGCGCGGCGACGGCGTCGAGCGGGGAGCCGGCCGTCACCAGCTTGCTGCGGTCCTTGAGCAGCTCGGCGGCCTCGGCGAGCACCGGGCCGCCCACCAGGTCGTACACCCCGTCGATCCCCTCGGGCGCGGCGGCGCGCGCCCGCTCGACGAGGCCGGGGCCCGAGGAGACGTGGACGGCGCCGAGCGACTCCACGAAGTCCTTCTTGCCCTCGCTCGCCACGCCCACCACGCGCAGGCCGAAGGACCGGGCGATCTGCACGGTCGCACTGCCCACCCCGCCGCCCGCGCCCGTCACGAGCAGGGTCGAGCCCCCGGGCAGCGCGAGCTGGCGGACGCCGTCGTAGGCAGTGGCCGCGGCGACGGGGAGGGTGGCTGCGTCACGGAAGGAGAGCGCGGCGGGCTTGTGAGCACTCGCACCGGCGGTGAGCAGGGCGTACTCGGCGTACCCACCGGCCGGTGCGCTGCCGAACACTTCGTCCCCGACGGCGAAGCCGGTGACGTCCGGGCCGACCTCCGCCACGACGCCCGCGGCCTCGCTGCCGAAGACCATGGGGAAGGCGCGCTCCCGCTCGCCGGGGCGGAGGAATCCCTGGCGCAGCTTCCAGTCGACGGGATTGACTCCGGCCGCACGGACCGCGATCAGGATCTCGCCGGGGCCGGGACTCGGACGGTCCAGCTCGGTCAGCGCCTCGGCCTCCGGTCCGCCGTGCCGCGTGTAGACATACGCCTTGGGCATGCTCGTTCCTCGCTTCTCTCGCGCTGTCACCGGTCTACCGGTGTCGGCATCGAGCGCAAAGGAGAAGCGCCGCAGAGCTATTCCCCAGGCCCGAAAGAGTTCATACGGACGCAATGATGCGGGCGGTGACCTGGGGCTGAGCCCCCGGGAAGGACAGCGTACGGTTGAAGTATGAACGTCACGCGAGGCTTCACGGGCCGCCCGCGCGTCCACAACCCGGGGCTGCCGCCCGGGCAGTACGACGCGGGCGACGACTGGCCCGTCCTGTCCGCCGAGGTCACCCCCGACCTGGCGCCGGCCGACTGGTCCTTCCGTGTCGACGGCCTGGTCGAGCGGCCGCACACCTGGGACTGGGACGCGGCGCACACTTTGCCGGCGTCGGCGTACGACGGCGACATCCACTGTGTGACCGGTTGGTCCAAGTTCGGCGTGCGGTTCGGCGGCGTCTCGCTGGACGCGTTCCTCAGTGTGGCGCGCCCCCATGTGTCCGCGACACATGTCGTCGCCTACTCCCACAGCGGCTACACCACGAACCTGCCGCTCGCCGATGTCACCGACGGGCGGGCCTGGATCGTCTGGGAGTACGGCGGAAAGCCCTTGCCGTCCGAGCACGGCGGCCCGGCGCGGCTGATCGTGCCCCACCTGTACTTCTGGAAGAGCGCCAAGTGGATCGCGGGCCTGACACTGCTCGACCACGACGAGCCGGGCTTCTGGGAGCGCAACGGCTACCACGAACGCGGCAACCCCTGGGAGGAGCAGCGGTACTCCGGTGACTGAGACGGTGACGACGAACCCGCCGGCCCCGGGCCGGAGCGCGGCCGCCCCGGAGCCGACCGCCCCGGCCCCGGCCACCGGCCCGACAGCCGTTCCCGCGACACGGTTCGCCGTGCCCGGACGGATCGCGGTCAGCAACCGAACGGCGGCCGAGTGGCAGACCGCCACGCTGACGGAGATCCGGCGCGAGACCCCGCAGGCGGCCACGTTCCGGCTGGCCGTGCCGCAGTGGGCGGGGCACCTGCCCGGTCAGCACCTGATGCTGCGGCTGACCGCGCCGGACGGCTACACGGCGCAGCGCCACTACTCCATCGCATCGGCGCCGGACGACTCCGGTAACATCGAGCTGACCCTGGACCATGTGCCGGACGGCGAGGTCTCCGGCTGGTTCCACACCACGGCCCGCCCGGGTGACACGGTCGAGGTGCGCGGGCCCCTCAGCGGCTTCTTCGCCTGGCCGGGCGACCGGCCCGCGCTGCTGATCGGCGCCGGTTCCGGGGTCGTACCGCTGATGTCGATGGTGCGGCACCACCGGCTGCGCGGGCTCACCGTGCCACTGCGCCTGCTGGTGTCGGCGCGCGGCCCCGAGGAGCTGATCTACGCCGCGGAGCTGGGCGCGGAGACGACGCCCGTGTTCACCCGCCGCGCCCCCCAGGGGGTGCCGGTGGGACGTCTGGCCGCCGCACATGTGGCGCCGCTCCTGGCCGACCAGCCTGCCCATGGGTGGGAAGCCTATGTGTGCGGATCCAACGCCTTCGCCGAGCACGCGTCCCGGCTGCTGGTCGCGGCGGGGCAGCCGGTGGAGCGGATCCGCATCGAACGCTTCGGCTGACCCGGCAGACCCGGCCGCCGCCCCGGCAGACCCGGCGGCCACTCCGGCAGCCCCGCGCCATTTCGGCAGCCCCGACCGCCGCCTCGGCTGACCCGGCTGCGCGAGCCCGCAGGCCCACAGCCGGGTCGCATGTCGGGTCGGCCGCGCGATCGTGGGGCGCGTGGCTCGATCCGCGCTTCAAGCGGGCTTGAACTCGCGATTCGCGGCGTGAGCGAGGGGCACCGTACCGGGTACGAGACGAGTGTGGACGCTCGTGTGCGTGAGCGGCGGGGGGGGGGGCAGCGGGCAGTGCGGCGGCTCGTCCGGTTCTCCGGCTCCGTCCGGCGAGGAGGTGCACATGCGTAGCCGGGTGCGTGGCTGGCGCTGGCAGCGCAATCCGCTGCGGCGCCACTCGGATGTCGTGGAGGCATGGACGGTACTGGTCGTGGCCGTCCTGCTGTTCGTGGTGGCGCCCCTGGTCGGCGTGGCCGCGGGTCTGCGCGCGCACGACCAGGCCAGTGCGCTCGCGGCAAGGGCCCGTGCCGCACGGCACGAGGCCCGCGCCCAGGTGATCGGCGACCCGCCCCGGCGGGTGTCCGCGGCGGAGGGCGTGCGCCAGAGCCCGTACCGTGCCCAGGTGCGCTGGACCGAGCCCGGCAAGGGCACCCGCACCGCCTGGGCCCGGGTGCCGGCGGGGACGCGGATCGGCGACACGGTTTCGGTGTGGTTCGACGGGCAGGGCCGTGCCGTCGCCCCGCCGCCCAACGGCACGGCGGTCTGGCAGCACGCGGTGACCATCGGTGTGTGCGCTGCGGGCGGTGCGGCGGCCGTCGTGCTCTTCGGCCACGCCATGGAGCGCCGGATCGCGCTGCGCCACCGGATGGCGGAGTGGGAACGGGAGTGGGCGCAGACCGGACCGAGGTGGAACCAGCCCCGGACCTGACGGCGACCGGATCACGGCGCGCCGACGAGCCGGCCGCACCCTGTGGCAGTAAACGCTTGCCCACCGCGTGACCAGCACGGCGATCCCGCGCACATCGCCT
This sequence comes from Streptomyces broussonetiae, assembly GCF_009796285.1. NCBI lineage: Bacteria > Bacillati > Actinomycetota > Actinomycetes > Kitasatosporales > Streptomycetaceae > Streptomyces > Streptomyces broussonetiae. The sequence continues at coordinate 1,365,739 of NZ_CP047020.1, forward strand.
CCGCGCGCATCCCTGGGCCTGGCCGACGCTCCGATCACGGACGTACGGTGAGCTGACGCACTGTCCCTTCGCAAAGGCGGTTGGCGATGGTCCTGTTCGACCTTTCCCTCGACGAACTGCGTGCGTACCGCAGCGACTCCGCCGAGCCCGAGGACTTCGACGCCTTCTGGGACAAGACCCTGGAGCAGGCGCGCGCACACGAACTGGACGCCCGTTTCGAGCGCGTGGACACCGGGTTGTCGACGGTCGAGGTGTACGACGTGACGTTCGCGGGGTACGGCGGCCACCCGGTCAAGGGCTGGCTGCGGCTGCCGGCGGGCGCAACCCGGCCGCTGCCGCTGATCGTCGAGTTCATCGGCTACGGCGGCGGGCGCGGACTGCCGCACGAGAACCTGCTGTGGGCGTCGACGGGCCGTGCGCACTTCGTGATGGACACCCGTGGCCAGGGCAGCGCGTGGGGCGGCGGGGGCGGCACGGCGGACCCGGTGGGCGCGGCACCGGCGTACCCGGGTTTCCTGACACGGGGCATCGACGCGCCCGAGAACTACTACTACCGCCGGGTGTTCACGGATGCCGTGCGCGCGGTCGAGGCAGCCCGTGCGCACCCGCTGACCGACGCGGCGCGCACGGTGGCGCTCGGTGCGAGCCAGGGCGGTGGGATCACGCTGGCCGTCGGCGGCCTGGTCCCCGATCTGGTCGCGGTCGCGCCGGACGTGCCGTTCCTGTGCGACTTCCCGCGCGCGACAACGTTGACGGACCGTCACCCATACCGTGAGATCGGCCTGTTCCTCAAGACGCACCGCGGCCGCTCGGCCGACGTACGGCGCACACTGTCCTACTTCGACGGGGTGCACTTCGCGGCGCGGGGCCGCGCACCGGCCCTGTTCTCGACCGCGCTGGAGGACCAGACCTGCCCGCCCTCGACGGTGTTCGCGGCCTTCAACGCCTGGGCGCACGAGGACAAGGCGATCGAGGTGTACGACTTCAACGACCACGAGGGCGGCGGCCCCTTCCACGAGGCGGCGAAGGTACGCTGGCTGCGGTCGCACGCCTGACGGAGCTGCGACAGAGCTGCGGTCGTGCGTCTGACAGAGCGGGGCGGGTTTTCGGCCGAACCGGCAGGCCGCTCTTCCCTTGTGGTTTAGACCAATGCTAATTGTGGTCGCGCAATGAGCCCGCACGGCTACGTCTTGTCACCACAGGAGGGCGCGGCATGGCCCGCACCACCCCGTACGAACCCTCACCGAGCCACGAACCCGCGCAGTGCGACGATCGGCCCCTGTACGGGCGGATCGCGGCACTGCTGCTCGACGAACTGCGCGCCGGCACCATCCCTCCGGGCGAACGGCTGCCCGGCGAGCGGCACTTGGCCACGCACTACCAGGTCAGCCGGGAGACCGTAAGGCAGGCGCTGGAGGTGCTGCGCCGCAGCGGCCTGGTCGCGACCGACCGGCGCGGCAGCCATGCCACGCTGCCCGGCCGGCCACTCGAGACGCCAGGGGCGCCGGTCTTCCCGCTGGGCGCCCGCTCGTCGGACCCGTGTGCGGTCGACCGGGCCACGGTGACCTGGGAGGCGCCGCCACCGGAGCATGCGCAGGCGCTGGGGCTGGCCCCGCACCGGCCGACGCTGGTGCACCGCTACCGGTCGGCCACGCCGGACGGCCGGTCGCTGCGCACGGCGGTGACCTCGTTCTCGGCGGTGGCGCTGTCGGAGGTCACGGAGCTGGCCCGCTACCGGGACCGGGCCGACGGTGCCACCCCCGCCCAGCTGCGCCGCGCCTACGACTGGATGCGCAAAGCCGGTCTGGCCCTGCACCACCGGGACGCGATCACACAGGTCGGCGACGCGTTCTCGGTACGGGTCACCCGGCGGGTGCACGACCAGTACGCCCGGCCACTGGAGATCACCGACCTGGTGGTGAACGAACAGGACGCCCTGGTCTACGAGTTCACGCTGCCCGCCGCGGGCTGAGCGCGCGAGCCACCACGAGCCCGGCCCGCGGGCTGCCGTCATCGCGTCGGCCGAACTCCGGCAGGGCACGCAGCTCGGCTTCGAAGCCGGCACGCCCCAACTCCCCCAGCACATCGCCGAGTCGGAAGGTGCGGTAGTACATGACGAACGGCGGTCGCCACAGGGCGTTGCGCACCCGCATCACCGCGTCGAAGCCGAGCAGCATCCAGAAGCCGGGCCGCGTCGGTCGGGGCGGGGCGAGCACCGGGAAGGCGAACCGGCCACCGGGCCGCAGGACCGAGTGGACCTGCGCGAACAGCCCCGGCAGCTCGCGCGGCAGGAAGTGACCGAACGCCCCGAAGGAGACGACGAGATCGAAGACGGCCGGGAAGGGCAGGGCCCGGGCATCGCCGCGCACCCAGGCGGTCAGGGGCCCGACGTCGGACCGCACCCGGCGCCGGGCCACCTCGAGCATGCCCGCACTGAAGTCGACCCCGGTGACGCTTTGACGGCACAGCCCGCTCAGCACTTGCACACCCGCGCCGGTTCCGCAGCACAGGTCGAGTCCGTCCGCGAACGGGCCGAGTGGCGCGAGCGCCTTCGCGGCGGACTCCAGCACCTCGTCGGGTGTGCGGAAGGGGGTGTGGTCGAACTTCGGGGCGAGCAGGTCGTAGCCGCGCTCGACGGACGACAGCGCCTGTGCGGCGAGTTCACGCAGGCTGGGGCCTTCGGGACCGAACATCGTCTCAGCCTAGGGCCACCCGCTCCGCGAGGATCGTGCGGACCCGTTCGCACCAGCGCAGGTTCTCCTCCTCGTAGGCCATCCCCGCGAGCAGAGTGAGGTACGGTCCGACGCGGTCGGCGGTGCGCAGGTACTCCTCCTCGGTCCGGCCGTCCAGGAGACGGTCGCGCACCCGTCGGTAGCGGTCGAGTTTTCCGCGCGCCCAGCCCATGCGCTCCTCGAGCAGCGCCCGCGTGACCTCCGGGTCGCCACTGTCCATCGCCTGGATCTTGATGAGCAGTTCGTCGCGCAGGACCGTGGGCCGCTTGGGCGGCTCGGCGGCGAACGCGCTCAGCTCGGCCCGGCCGGCCCCCGTGAGCGTGAACATCCGCTTGTTGGGCCGCCGTTCCTGCTGCACGGTCCGGGCCCGGACGAGCCCGTCCTGCGCGAGGCGCTCCAGTTCCCGGTAGAGCTGCTGCGGGGTGGCGGGCCAGAAGTTCGCGAGCGAGACGTCGAACACCTTCGACAGCTCGTACCCCGAGGCCTCGCCCTCCAGCAGAGCGGCCAGGACGGCGTATTTGAGCGACATGTGGACAGGCTAGCAGTCGTTGATTAATCTCATCCGCACCTATTCAATTAGTTGACTATACGAGGTGATCCGATGCGCGCGTTCCGCGAGGCGGTGGAGGCCGGGGACATCGACGCCGCCGAGGCGCTGCTGGCCGAGGACGTCGTCTTCACCAGCCCGGTCGTCTTCAAGCCGTATCCGGGCAAGGCGATCACCGCGGCGATCCTGCGCGCAGTGGTCGAGGTCTTCGAGGACTTCCGGTACGTCCGTCAGATCGGCGAGCCGGACGGCCGCGACCACGCGCTGGTCTTCGCGGCCCGGGTGGGCGACCGCGAGCTGACCGGCTGCGACTTCCTGCGGGTGAACGAGGACGGCTTGATCGACGACTTCATGGTCATGGTCCGTCCGCTGTCCGCCGCACAGGCCCTCGCCGAGGCCATGGGCGCACGGTTCGACCAGGTCGTGCGGGAGGCGGAGGCGCGGTCGGCGTGAGCACGCCTCCGCCGTCGCCTCACGCCAGGGCGCGGGTGATGTCGCCGGTGCAGGGTGTGCCGGGCGCGATGGCGGTCGCGGTGCCGTCGACCGTCGTCGTCACGGACCTGCCGCCGGGGGCCCGAACGGCCGTGCCGGTGTCCAGGGCGGCCCGGGTCAGGTACGAGGTACCGGTGACCGTCCATGTCGAGCCGCGAGGGGGGGGGCTCGGTGTAGACGCCGATGCTCATCATCCTTCCGTCGACGGTGATGGCGGTCTGCCGGCCCTTGTCGAGGAAGGTGGAGCGTGTGGAGTTCACGACCGTGCCGCCGTCCAGGGTCAGCGTGCCGGAACCGAAGAACACGTAGCCCTGAGCGGCCGGAGTCCACTTCCGTGCTCCGCTCCGGCACGGCCGCCAACCCGGCTTTCGCCAGCGCCGGTTCCAGCTCGGTGTTGAGCGCGGCGACGGCCGCGCGGGTGCTGTCCCCGTAGTGCACGACCGCGGCCGGCCCTGCGATGACGGTCGTGCAGGAGCCCGCGTCCAGCCGGGAGCCCAGGACGCGGACCGTGGCGTCGCCGATGGCGTAGGTGCCGTAGCCCGAGCAGCGGCACCGGGCCGATGAAGGCGACGAGGGAGGTTGTGGTGACGGGCAGCGCGGCGATCCAGAACTGCCCGGCCGCCATCGGCAGCGGTCCGCCCATGAGCAGGGTGCGCGGCTCGACCCGGGTGAGTATCCTGCTGGTTGGCTGGTATACGGCTCAGGCTCCGCGGGAGACGGCCGGCGTGAGCCTGACCGGCAGGGAGCGCACGCTGTTGCCGACGAATCCGGAGTGCGGCAGCAGATCGGTTTCGGCCGCGGCGAGTTCGAGGTCCGGGAAGCGGGTGAACAGCCGCTCCAGCGCGATCCCTGCCTCCAGCCGGGCCAGCGGCGCGCCGAGGCAGTAGTGCGCGCCGTGGCCGAGGGAGAGATGGCGTACGGCGTCGGGCCGGGCGGGTCGGGTGACGTCGAAGCGACCGGCGTCGGGGCCGTGCGCGCCCGGATCCCGACCGGCGGCGGAGTAGCCGGCGAGCACAGGGGTCCCCGCGGGGATGACGGTGCCGTCGACGGTCAGGTCCCGCACCGGGTAGCGGAACGGGAAGTAGCTGACCGGGGCGTCCCAGCGCAGGGTCTCCTCCACCACGTCGGCCCAGCTCGCCCGGCCCGCGCGCACCAGGCCGAGCTGGTCACGGTGGGCGCACAGGGCGCGTACGGCGTTGGTGATGAGGTTGAGCGTGGTCTCGTGCCCGGCAATGATCATCAGCACGAGGGTGCCGATCAGCTCCTGGTCACTGAGCCGGTCGCCGCCCTCGTTGCGGGCCGCGATGAGCGCGCTGGTGAGGTCGTCGGCGGGGTGCGCGGCCTTCGCCGCCGCGATCTCGCCGAGTACGGCGACGAGTTCGCGGTTGGCCGCGATGGCCTGGCCGGGTGTGCTGTCGGTGGCCACGACCTGGTTGCTCAGGTGGTGCAGCCGGTCGCGGAACTCCGGTTCCACACCGAGGAGTTCGCTGATGACGACCATTGGCAGGGGCAGGGCGAAGTGGCGCCGCAGATCGGCGACCCCGCCTCCCGCCTCGGCGGCGTGCGCAAGGTCGCCGAGCAGTGCGGCGGTCAACTCCTCGATCCGGGGCTGCAGTTCCGCCACGCGGCGCGGGGTGAAGGCCCGGCCGACCAGAGATCGCAGCCGGCGGTGGTCATCGCCGTCCGCGGTGGTCATGCCCCGGACGGTCGCGAAGGTCAGCATCGGCCAGCCGGGGGCGATCCGCCCTTCCCGCAGGGCGGTGAAGTGCATGGCGTTCTTGGCGACTTCGGGATGCTGGAGGAAGTCCTTGAGCGCCTCGTGCCCGAGTACGGCCATCCCCTCGATGCCGCCGGGCAGTTCGACCGGGGCCACGGCACCGTCCGCCAGCAGACGCGCGTTGACGGCGTGCGGACAGCCGCCGGAGGGGTCCAGACGGTACGGGGGCCGGGCAGCGGAGGTCACCACGGGGTCTCCTGACGGTCTCGCGGGGCAGGAATGAACACGGACGCCATCATGTTGACCCAGACGGACGCACGGGTATAGTGCGATCAGCGCATGTGCGTGTCCCGTCGTACGGACACCGGTGCCGCCGACTTCTCCTCCAGCCCCTCGGCCGAGCTTCCGACCGGCCCGGGCTTCTTCTCAGCACCACCTTGTGACCAGGGCGTTTCCGCCGTGTCCCGAGGTGCCGTTCCCGCCGCCCGGAGGCAGGCCCGTCCGCCTCCCGCTCACGGCCACTCCCCCTTCCCACTGCCTTCTTCTCCGTCCCCGAAAGGGCCTCCCACCATGACCACCACCACACTCGAACACCCTCCTGTGGTCCCCAAGACCCCGGCCGCCCGGCTCGTCACCGGTGTCCTCGACATCGACACGCAGGGGAAGGGCCGGCTGCGGGCCACGAACCTCCTCTCCACCCCGGCCGACCCCCAGGTGCCGGCCGCCCTGATCCGGCGCCACGGGCTGCGCAGGGGCGACCTCGTCGAGGGCGCGCCGGGCGACCGGCGTGCGCTGACCGAGGTCACGCGCGTCGAGGGACGGGTTCTGGCCGATCCGCGCGCCCGGCGCCACTTCCACGACCTCACCCCGCTCCACCCGCACGACCGCCTCCGCCTGGAACATCCCGGGTCGGGACCGGCCGGCCGGGTCACCGACCTCCTCGCGCCGGTCGGCAAGGGCCAGCGCGGGCTCGTCGTGGCCCCGCCCAAGAGCGGCAAGACGGTGCTGCTGCAGCAGCTCGCCGCCGCCGTGGCCGGCAACCACCCCGAGTGCCGGCTGATGGTGCTGCTGCTGGACGAGCGGCCCGAGGAGGTCACCGAGATGCGTCGCTCGGTGCGCGGCGAGGTGTACGCCTCGACCTTCGACCGGGCCGCCAAGGAGCACATCGCGCTGGCCGAACTCGTCGTCGAACGGGCCAAACGCCTGGTGGAGGCGGGCGAGGACGTCGTCCTCCTGCTGGATTCACTGACCCGGCTGTGCCGGGCCCACAACAACGCCTCCGCCGCCGGCGGACGCACCCTGAGCGGCGGTGTCGACGCGGGCGCGCTGCTCGGGCCCAAGCGGTTCTTCGGTGCCGCCCGGCAGGCCGAGGAGGGGGGCTCGCTCACCATCCTCGCCACCGTGCTGGTGGACACCGGTTCCCGCGCCGACCAGTACTACTTCGAGGAGCTGAAGAGCACGGGCAACATGGAGCTGCGCCTCGACCGCGAAGCCGCCGCCCGGCGTCTCTTCCCCGCTGTGGACATCGACGCCACCGGCACCCGCCGCGAGGAACTCCTGCTCACACCGGCGGAGTTGACCGTCGTACACGGCCTGCGCCGCGCCCTGCGCACCCGGGAGGGCGGTCCGTCCGGCCTGGAGACCCTACTGGAGCGGCTGCGTGCCACCCCCGACAACGCCACGTTCCTGCGCCAGATCCGGCCCACCCTGCCGACCGGCTGACCACGGCTCACGGCCGGGGAATGCCTCGTCCGGGTTACCTGCATGGGCCGAACGGACCCGACGGCGCGAGGAACCGCAGACTCGTTCCTACGTTGATTCGTATGATTAACGCACTTTCTCATCGGGCGGCGGTATCGGCCTGTTCCCTGTGTGTGGCGGGAGTGCTGGCCCTCGGTCCGGCCACCGCCTTCGCCGGTGAGCCCGCCCCGCCCGGCCCCCGGCCGGCGATGCCGGAAGCGTCCCTGCTCTACCGCTCCGGCACGCAGGTCCGGCCGCACCGGGACGCGCCCGAGGTGCCGCAGGTCTCGGCACTGTCCTGGCTGGTGGCCGACGCCGGCAACGGGGATGTGCTGGCCGCGAGCGGCGCCCACCGCAGGCTGCCGCCCGCCAGCACCCTCAAGACGCTGTTCGCCCTCACCGTGCTGCCCAGGCTGCCGGGCGGGATGCGGCACACCGTGCGCCGCGAGGAGCTGGCGGACATCGGCCAGGGCAGCAGCCTGGTCGGCATCAAGGAGGATCACACCTACCAGGTGGCCGACCTGTGGCGCGGGGTCTTCCTCAGATCCGGCAACGACGCCGTCCATGTGCTCGCCTCCATGGCCGGCGGCTGGGGTGCCACGGCCACGCAGATGCAGACCAAGGCCCGCTCGCTCGGCGCCCCGGACACCCACGTCGTCTCCCCCGACGGCTACGACGCGGACGGCCAGGTGTCCTCCGCCTACGATCTGGCGATCTTCGGCCGGGAGGGGCTGCGCAACCCCGACTTCGCCCGCTACTGCTCCACCGCCCAGGCCACGTTCCCCGGCGACGGCTGGTCGTTCGGCATCCAGAACACCAACCGCCTGCTGACCGGCGCCAACGGCGTGAAGCCGTATCCGGGGCTGCTCGGCATCAAGAACGGCTACACCAGCAACGCGGGCAACACCCTCGTGGCCGCCGCCCGCCGGGGCGGCCGCACACTCGTGGTGACCGTGATGAACCCTCAGGGCGGTGGGTCCGTGTACGGCGAGGCCCGCCAGTTGCTCGACTGGGGCTTCGACGCGGCCGGCCGGGTGGATCCGGTCGGCTCGCTGGACGCGTTGCGCGCCAAGCCCCGCCCGGCCAGGCCGCCGGCCGTCCCGGTGGCCGCAGCCGCGTCACAGGCTCCCGCCAACGGCGTGGACTGGCCGGCCGCGCTCGTCGCGGGGCTCGCAGGGCTCGGCGCCGGGGTCATCACCGTGTTCCTGCGGACCAGGGGCAAGGCGGCGCGCGGCTGACCCGTCGGCAGACCGAGCAGCAGGCCCAGCGTGATCCATGTGTAGGTGTTGCTGCCGAGGAACCCGCCGATGCCGAAGGAGCCGTCGTACCAGAGCCACACCACGCTCGTGCACAGCACCGCGTACAGGGCGCCCGCGAGCCGCGGGCGCCCGGCGCGGACCAGCACCACGAAGGACGGCAGCAGCCACACCAGGTGGTGCACCCAGGTGATCGGGCTGACCAGGCACGCCGTCGCCCCGGTGAGCGCGAACGCCGCCGTCCAGTCACCGGACTTCACCGCCCCTCGGGCCCGCCAGGCCCAGACACACAGTGTCAGCAGGACCACCGCCGCCCACATCGGGCGGCCGGTCTCGCCGAGGCGGGCCAGCACCCCCTGGAGCGACTGGTTCGACACATAGTCGAGCCGGCCCACCCGGCTGGTGTCCCACAGCGCCTCGGTCCAGTAGAAGCGGGACGCCCGCGGATCCGCCCAGGCCGCCAGCGCGGTCGCCACGGCGGCCACGGCCGTCGCGATCCCGGCCGCCCGGCGCCGCCCGGCGAGCAGCAGCAGGCCGATGAACAGGGCGGGCGTCAGCTTCACCGCTGCGGCGAGCCCGATCCCTGCGCCCGCCCAGCGGCCCCGGCCGGTGCTCAGCAGCCAGGAGTCGCCGAGGACGAGGGCGAGCAGCACCAGGTTCACCTGGCCGAAGCTGAAGGTGTCGCGCAGCGGCTCGAACAGCGCGAGCAGGCACAGGACGAGCGACCAGCGGTACCAGCCGTGCCGCCGCCAGCCGGGACCGGCCAGGATCCGCAGGACCACCGCCAGCGCAGCCAGGTTCACCAGGAGCGAGAGCACGATCGCGGTGTTCCGGCCCAGCGGGGCCAGCGGCAGCATGGTGAGGGCGGCGAACGGCGGATAGGTGAAGCCGTACGAGGTGCCGGGCACCCGGTAGTCGTAGATCCGGCCGCCGTGGTGCACCCAGGTGTGCACGGTCCCGTAGTAGACACGCAGGTCGAAGAAGTCGCGCAGCAGCGGCACGGTCGCCGTGAAGACGGTGACCGCGGCGGCGAGGACGAGGACCAGCAGCAGCCGCCATCTGGCCGTACGCGGCCAGACGGGCCCGGTCAGCGCGGTCACGCCGTGCGTCCCGGTGCCGGGGCCTGCGCCGCCTGGTGGGCCTGCCACAGCACGACCACGCCCAGCAGCCCGCCGGAGACGGCGAGCACGAACTGACCGAGGTCGGCGGGGCCGCCGCTGGGCAGAACGGCGAGGGCGAGAACACCGGCCAGAGCCGCGACCCGGTGCCGTACCGAGGTGTTGGGCGCGGCGGCGGCGATCAGGAACAGGCCCCAGAGCACGTACCAGGGGCGGATCGCCGGGCCGAACACGGCGACGGTCAGCAGGCTCAGCCCGAGTGCGTACACCGGTCTGAGCCGCAGCCGGAGCCATATCAGCGCCACGGCGACGGCGGTGGCGGCGAGGCCCAGCAGATGCCAGGCCGGTACGGCCAGCGGGGCGAGGCCGCTGCCGAGGTGCTGCAGCAGGGCGCCGGTGGCCCGGCCGAGCAGGCTGGTCAGGGCCCAGTTCTGCGGCGAGACCGGGGTGGTGAGAGCGCCGATCCAGCCATAACCGGTACCGGCGACGGCGGTGGCCGCGATGGTGGTTACGGCGGAGACGGCCAGCGTGGTCAGGGCGGCGGGCACCGGGCGGCGACCGGCTCGGACCTGCAGGGCGAGCACCGCCAGGAGTCCGAGTGCGGCCGGTGCCTTGACCAGGGCGGCCAGGGTGACGAGGACGGCCGCGGCGACACCGCAGGCCAGCCGTCGGCTGCACGCGCCGACGAGGCCGAGCCCCAGCAGGCCGAGCATGAGTGCGTCATTGTGGGCGCCCGCGACCAGATGCAGCAGGACCAGCGGGTTGAGGGCGCCGAGCCAGAGGGCGGCGGCCGGGTCGGCGCCGCTGTGCCGGGCGAGGCGGGGCAGCGCCAGGGCCATGAGGCCCACGCCGAGCAGGGCGACCAGGCGCATGCCGAGCAGGCCGGCGGGCAGGGCGCCGCGGGTCAGGCCGGTCAGTGCGGAGGCGAGCCCCAAAAAGGCGGGGCCGTAGGGGGCGCCGGTGTGCTGCCACATGGGCGCGACCTCGTCGGCGAGCGGGCCGCCGAGCTGGTCGGGGCCGTGGGCGTAGACGTTGATGTGGGCGTCAACCATGGCGCCCTGCGCGAGATAGCTGTAGACGTCCCGGCTGAACAGCGGCGGGGCGAGCAGCAGCGGGGCCGCCCACACGGCCAGCACGAGCAGCAGGGCGCGCGGGCTGGGCGGCTGCGGTCCGCGCACCAGCCGGCCGAGCAGCACCCAGGCCGCTATCAGCAGGACGACGCCGAAGTAGACCCCGACCAGGCCGAGCGCCACCTGCACCGAGGCAGGGGCCAGCAGGTTCTGCACGGGCAGCGCACCGGCGCTCTCCCCGCCCAGCGCGAGAAAGGCCGTACCGGCCAGCCCGAGCAACTGGCAGCGGCGGAGATCGATGGGGAATGCCATGGCCAACACTGGTTCAGCGTGTCAACGCCGGGTGGCTGGAAGGCGACGCTCCACTCACCTGCGGGCGGCCCGCACGTGACCGGAGTGTGAGCAACGACGTCTTCCGCACGACCGGAGGTCACCCGGGCCCGCCCACCGAGGGACAACCGTGCCCGTCCCGGTCCACCGGTCCGGCCCGGTCCATCGGCTCCTCCCGCCCGTTGTGCACCGCCGTGCGGCTCTGGAGGAGTTCGCGCTGTGGTCGCTCAGAACACCGACAGGCCCGTAAGCGTCGTGAACCGGTCGAGGGCCGCCACCCCCGCCACCGAGTTGCCGCGTTCGTCCAGACCCGGGCTCCACACGCACAGCGTGCACCGGCCCGGTACGACGGCGATGATGCCGCCGCCGACGCCGCTCTTGCCGGGCAGACCCACGCGATAGGCGAAGTCGCCCGCCGCGTCGTACGTCCCACAGGTCAGCATCACGGCGTTGACCTGCTTGGCCTGGCTGCGGGTGAGCAGTCGGCCGCCGTCGGCGCGGATGCCGTGCCGGGCGAGGAAGCCGGTGGCGAGGGCCAGGTCGGCGCAGGAGGCGGAGACGGAACACTGCCGGAAGTACTGGTCGAGCAGGACCGTCACGTCGTTGTCGATGTTGCCGTAGGACGCCATGAAGTGGGCGAGCGCGGCGTTGCGGTCGCCGTGGGTGGTCTCGGAGGCGGCGACCTCCAGGTCGAAGTCCAGGCCGGCGTTGCCGCTCTCGGCGCGCAGGAACTCCAGCAGCTCTCCGGCCGCGTCGCCGCTACGGGTCTGGAGGCGGTCGGTGACGACGAGCGCACCGGCGTTGATGAAAGGATTCCGCGGAATGCCGTTCTCGTACTCCAGCTGGACGAGGGAGTTGAAGGGGTTGCCGGAGGGCTCTCGGCCCACGTGCTCCCAGAGTTCGTCGCCCTCGCGGGCCAGGTCCAGGGCGAGCGTGAAGACCTTGGTGATCGACTGCGTGGAGAACGGCTGCCGCCACTCCCCCACCCCGTACACCGTGCCGTCCAGCTCGGCGACCGCCATGCCGAAGCTGCGGGGATCGCAGGCGGCGAGGGCCGGGATGTAGTCGGCGGGACGGCCGCGGCCGGGGGTGCGGCCCATCTCCTCGGCGATGCGCTCCAGGACCGGCAGGAAGGTGTGGGACGACGTCGTTGTCATGATCGCCATTGTGCCTCCCGCTCGGTCCCGGAACGTAATCGAGTGCGCGTTGCCGCAGGTCAGGCCAGGGATGCCCCCTGGCCCGCGACGACCTCGGGTCGCAGCAGGTCGGCGAGCCGGTCGGCCGGCAGCAGCCCCTTCTCCAGCACCAGTTCGGCCACGCCGCGGCCCGTGACGAGGGCCTCCTTGGCGATGTCGGTCGCCGCCGTGTAGCCGATGTGCGGGTTGAGCGCGGTGACCAGGCCGATGGAGTTCTCCACGGTCGCGCGCAGCCGCTCGGTGTTGGCGGTGATGCCGTTCACGCAGCGCTCGGCCAGCGTCAGGCAGGCGCTCTGCAGATGCGTGATCGACTCCGACAGGGAGTGCAGGATGATCGGCTCGAAGGCGTTGAGCTGGAGCTGTCCGGCTTCGGCGGCCATGGTGATGGCGACGTCGTTGCCGATCACCTCGAAAGCGACCTGATTGACCACCTCGGGGATCACGGGGTTGACCTTGCCCGGCATGATCGACGAACCGGCCTGCACCGGCGGCAGGTTGATCTCGCCGAGACCCGCGCGCGGACCGGAGGAGAGCAGGCGCAGGTCGTTGCAGCTCTTGGAGAGCTTGACCGCGATCCGCTTGAGCACGCCGGACATCTGGACGAAGGCCCCGCAGTCCTGGGTGGCCTCGACCAGGTTGGCCGCGGTGACCAGCGGCAGCCCGGTGATCGCGGCCAGGTGACGGCGGGCCGCCTCGGCGTAGCCGGCGGGCGCGTTGAGTCCCGTACCGATCGCCGTGGCACCGAGGTTGATCTCATGGATCAACTCGACGGCCTCGGCAAGACGGCTGCGGTCCTCCTCGATCATGACGGCGAACGCGGAGAACTCCTGCCCGAGCGTCATCGGCACGGCGTCCTGCAACTGCGTGCGGCCCATCTTGAGCACGTCACGGAACTCGACGGCCTTACGGGCGAACGAGTCCTGCAGTACAGCCATGGCCTTGAGCAGTCCACGTACCGCGAAAACCGTCGCTATCTTGACGGCGGTCGGGTAGACGTCATTGGTTGACTGGCCCAGGTTGACATCCTCATTGGGATGCAGATGGGTGTACTGCCCCTTGTCGTGGCCGAGCAGTTCCAGCGCGCGGTTCGCCACGACCTCGTTGGCGTTCATGTTGGTGGATGTGCCGGCGCCGCCCTGGATGACGTCGACGACGAACTGGTCGTGCAGCCTGCCCGCGCGGATCTCCCGACAGGCGGCGACGATCGCCCGCGCCTTCTCGGGTGCCAGCAGCCCCAGTTCCTCGTTGGCGAGCGCGGCGGCCTCCTTGACGGCGGCCAGGGCGTCGATCAGATGCGGGTACGCGGAGATCGGCGTACCGGTGATGGGGAAGTTCTCGGTGGCCCGCAGGGTGTGCACACCCCAGTAGGCGTCGGCGGGTACGTCACGGTCGCCGAGCAGATCGTGCTCGCTGCGGGTGGCGGCGGTCATGAGGGTTCGGATCCTCTTTTTCTGAGGGGGTGAGGGTGATCGGTGGTCAGTGAAGGCGCGCTACACGCACGCGGGCTGCGAAACGGGGTCCAGCGCACGAACAGCGCGCACGCACCCCACCGGCTCCCTGCCCCCGAGCAGCGGCTCACCCGCGAACTCGGTGAGCAATTCGGGGTCGACGCCCGCGCGGGCGAGCGCAGCCGACGCGACGGGTATGCGCGCGCGATTCGCCCCATCGGCGATCTTCACGGCGACGGCCCGGCCATCGGGCAGGGCGGCGACCTGAACGCCCTCGAAGCCGTCCTTGGCCAGCAGCCCCGGCACGGCCCGCATCAGCGCGGCCACGTCACGGCCGGAGCCGGAAGCCATCTCGGCGTGCTCGCGCATGGCGTCGGCGACCTTGGCCTCGGGCGTGCCGGGGGCAGCGGAGGTGATCCGGGACAGTGCGCGGGCGAGGCCGTGCAGGGAGATGGAGAACAGCGGCGCGCCGCAGCCGTCGACGGTGACCCGCGCGACCCGCTGGCCGGTCAGGTCCTCGACGACCTCCTGGATCGCCTGCTGGAGCGGGTGTTCCGGGTCGAGGTAGTCGGTCAGGGACCAGCCGTTGAGCCTGGCGGTCCACAGCATCGCCGCGTGCTTGCCGGAGCAGTTCTGGGCGAGCCGGGAGGGCAGGCGGCCCTCGCGGATCCAGGCGTCCCGGACGACCGGGTCGAACGGCATGTCCGGGACGTTGCGCAGGTCGTCCTCGGTGAGCCCGGCGAGTTCGAGGATGCGCCGGGTGCCTTCGAGGTGCCGCTCCTCGCCGGAGTGGCTGGCGGCGGCCAGCGACAGCAGCTCTCCGTCGAGCGGGAGTCCGGCCCGCAGCATCGCCACGGCCTGGAGGGGCTTGACGGCCGAGCGCGGATAGAAGGCGGCCTCGATGTCGCCGAGCTGGAACTCGACCGTGCCGTCGGCGCCGAGGACGACGACGGAGCCGTAGTGGATGCCCTCGACGACCCCGCCGCGGATGAGGTGGGCGACGGGGGCGTGGAGGGGCTCGCGGACGATGGGTGCGTCTGCGGGGGAACTGCTGTACATCACTGCCTGCATCGATGAGTTGGGGCGGCCGGTTCGCGGGTCACGCGTCGGCGCCGGTGGACATGCGGGATATGCGGCCGCGGATGGCGTACCAGCCCGCGACCAGTGCTGCGACGATCAGCGGCAGACAGAGCACGGTGGTGCGTCCGGCGCCGCCGTCGGCATACATGAGGACCAGGACGCAGACGAGGAACGCCAGCGTCACGAGTTCGGTCCAGGGGGAGCCCGGCAGCCGGTAGGACGGCCGGGTCAGCTCGCTGTTCCGGATCTTCCGCCAGAAGAGCAGGTGACAGACCATGATCATGCCCCAGGTCGCGAGGATGCCGATCGCCGCGAAGTTGAGGACGATCTCGAACGCGTCGGCGGGGACGACGTAGTTGAGGCCTACGCCGAGAACACACATACCGCTGGTGAGCAGGATTCCGCCGTACGGGACCTGGCTGCGGCTCATCTTCCCGGTGAACTTCGGCGCCGAGCCGCTCATCGCCATGGAACGCAGGATTCGGCCGGTGGAGTACAGACCGGAGTTGAGCGAGGACATGGCCGCGGTGAGCACGACCAGGTTCATCACACCGCCGGCCGCGGGGACGCCGATGTGGGACAGGACGGTCACGAAGGGACTCTCGCCTGCCTTGTACACGTTCCAGGGCAGCAGCATCGAGAGCAGGACGACGGAGCCGACGTAGAACAGGCCCACACGCCACATGATCGAGTTGATCGCCTTCGGCATGATCTTCTCGGGGTTCTCGGTCTCGCCGGCGGCCACGCCGACCAGCTCTACGGAGGCGTAGGCGAAGACGACGCCCTGGATGATCAGCAGCATGGGCATCAGGCCGTTGGGGAAGACACCGCCGTTGTCGGTGATCAGCGCCGGGCCGGGGTGGTGGCCGTCGACCGGATGCTGGGTGACCAGCAGGAAGATGCCGATACACATGAAGACCACGAGCGCGCCGACCTTGACGATCGCGAACCAGAACTCCAGTTCGCCGAAGACCT
The DNA here is from genome assembly GCF_009796285.1 of Streptomyces broussonetiae. Taxonomy (NCBI): domain Bacteria; kingdom Bacillati; phylum Actinomycetota; class Actinomycetes; order Kitasatosporales; family Streptomycetaceae; genus Streptomyces; species Streptomyces broussonetiae. The sequence goes on from NZ_CP047020.1 coordinate 1,381,440, forward strand.
TGACCGAGATCAGGTTCACGGTCAGGACGACGGCCAGGGCGATCAACGCGATCAACCATTGGGGGATGTCCGAGAACATCCCCCAGTAGTGGGTGTACGTGGCGACCGCGGTGATGTCGGCGATGCCCGTGGTCGCCCAGTTCAGGAAGTACATCCAGCCCGCGGTGTACGCGCCCTTCTCCCCCAGGAACTCCCGGGCGTACGACACGAAGGCGCCGGAGGAGGGGCGGTACAGGACGAGTTCGCCGAGGGCCCGCACGACCAGGAAGGCGAAGACGCCGCAGACGGCGTAGGCGATGAACAGGGAGGGCCCGGCGTCGGCGAGCCGGCCGCCCGCGCCGAGGAAGAGGCCGGTGCCGATGGCTCCGCCGATGGCGATCATGTTGACGTGCCGGTGCTTGAGGCCTTTGCTGTAGCCGGCGTCTCCGGCGTCGACATGGCCGGACGAGGGGCGCGTCTCGTCTTTGAGGTGCTGCTCGCTCACGCCTCGGGTCCGCCTTCCGTGGGAGGGTCGTCCGTCCGCCCGGGACGCACGATGTCGGTAAGGGTCGTCTCGACGCGGTCCAGGTGATGGCTCATGGCCTCCACGGCGTCGTGTTCGGAACCGTCGATCAGCGCTTCGACGATCGCCCGGTGCTCACGGTTGGACTGCTCACGGCGCCCGCCCAGCTCGTTGAGGAAGGCCGACTGACGCGCCAGTGCGTCACGGATCTCCTCGATGACCCGGCGGAAGACCGGGTTCTGGGCGGCTTCGGCGACGGCGAGGTGGAAGAGGGTGTCCATCGCGACCCAGGCGGTCGTGTCCGTCTCCCGCTCCATGCGGTCGAGCAGGTGAGCCAGGTGGTCCAGGTTCTCCGGGCTGCGGCGCAGCGCCGCGTACCCGGCCACCGGGATCTCGATGTGCCGACGCACCTCGAGGAGGTCGCTGGCCGCGTAGTCGCCGAAGGTGGGGTCTTCCACGGCGTTCGCGACGACGAAGGTGCCCTTGCCCGTCCGGGAGACGGTCAGGCCCATCGTCTGCAGCGCGCGCAGCGCCTCGCGCAGCACGGGCCGGGACACCTCGAGGGTGCGGCACAGCTCGGCCTCGGAGGGCAGCTTGTCGCCCATGGCGTACTCGCCGCGTTCGATGGCACCGCGGAGGTGGCCGAGGACCGCTTCCATGGCGCTCACGCGCCGGGGGGCCGGGCCACCTGTCTGGCTGTCTGACAGGTTCACGAGTGACGATCCTGCGGGTTGCCCGCAGATGCTGTCAAGGCATCCGTAAGAAAACATTCACGGGGTGCGGCGCCTGTATGCAGGCATCCGCACCCCGTGCTTGATCAGGAGGGTTCGGTCAGGCGCTGAGCGCGCCCGCGCCGAGCAGGCCGAGCAGGGCGACACCGATGACGATCCGGTAGATCACGAAGGCGTTGAAGGAGTGCTTGGCGACGAACTTGAGCAGCCAGGCGATGGAGCCGTAGGCGACCACGAAGGAGACGATGGTGCCGACGGCCAGCGGGCCGGCGCCCACGCCCGCACCGAGGGCGTCCTTCAGCTCGTAGATGCCCGCGCCGGTCAGGGCCGGAATACCGAGGAAGAACGAAAGGCGGGTGGCGGCCACGCGGTCCAGGTCCAGGATGAGCGCGGTGGACATCGTGGCGCCGGAGCGGGAGAAGCCGGGGAAGAGCAGGGCGAGGATCTGGGAGCAGCCGACCCACATCGCGTCCTTGAAGGACGTGTCGTCCTCACCGCGCTTGTGCCGGCCCATCTGGTCCGCCGCCCACATCACACCGGAGCCGACGATCAGCGAGCCGGCCACCACCCACAGGGACCCGAGCGCACCGTCGATCAGGGGCTTGGCGGCCAAACCCACGATGACGATCGGGATGGTGGCGGCGATCACCCACCAGGCGAACTTGTAGTCGTGGTGGTAGCGCTCCTCACGGTTGGTCAGACCGCGGAACCAGGCGGTGACGATCCGCTTGATGTCCTTGAAGAAGTACACGAGCACGGCGGCGATGGCGCCCACCTGGATGACGGCGGAGAAACCGACGACCGACCTGTCGTCGACGGGGATGTGCATGAGTCCCTCGGTGATCTTCAGGTGACCGGTGGAGGACACCGGGAGGAACTCGGTCACCCCCTCGACGACTCCGAGGACGACGGCTTGACCGACGGAGATGGCGCTCATGGGATCCAGTTCTGAGAAGAGTTGGTCGACAATGCTGCAGTCAGTAGGTACTATGCCCGGCCGTATCGCAAACGCCTAAGCCCACAGGGCGCCGGCGAGCGACACTCCGGCGAAGGCCGCCGCGAGCCCGGCCACCACGCTCGCGACCACGTTGGCGGCAGCGTAGAGCCCGGAGCCGGCCTCGGTGAGCCTCAGGGTCTCGTAGGAGAACGTCGAGTACGTCGTCAGCGCGCCGCACAGCCCGGTGCCGATCAGGAGCTGAAGATGGGGCCCGGCGGCCCCGGCGGAGACCGCACCCGCGAGCAGCCCGAGAACCAGACATCCGGTGACGTTCACGACAAACGTGCCCCAAGGGAAGACCGAGTCGTGGCGGGCCTGCACGGCACGGTCGGCGAGGTAGCGCAGCGGCGCGCCGACCACGGCCCCAGCGATGACCAGCAGCCAGTTCACAACTACTTCTTACCTTTCGGTTCCGCCGTGCCAGGGCCCTGGGCACGCCCCACGTACCGGACGACCTCGCACTCCTCCAGGGTCACGAGGCCCTCGTCGACCAGTTCGTCGAGCTGCGGAAGGAACGCCCGGACGCGCTCCTCGGCGTCCACGACGACGACCGCCACGGGCAGGTCCTCGCTCAGGGACAGCAGCCGGGAGGTGTGGATACGGGAGGAGGCGCCGAAGCCCTCGATGCCCCGGAAGACGCTCGCACCGGCGAGTCCGGCCGCGTGGGCGCGGTGCACGATCTCGGAGTAGAGCGGCTTGTGGTGCCAGGTGTCGTCCTCGCCGACGTAGACGGTCAGCCTGAGGGCCCGGCCGCTGAGCGATGTCATGGCTGCGTCCCGATCAGGATCCGGCGGGCGGCCACCGAGCCGAGCCACACCGCCGCGAGGGCCGCGCACAGCGTGGCGGCGAGATAGGCCAGCCCGATGCCCGGGCGGCCGGCGTCCACCAGTTTGCGGATGTCGACGGCGTAGGTGGAGAAGGTGGTGAAGCCGCCGAGGACTCCGGTGCCGAAGAAGGGGCGGACGAGGCGGTGGGCGGCCCACACGTCCGTGATGAGCACCATGAACACGCCGATCACGGCGCAGCCGACGACGTTGGTCCAGAACGTCGCCCAGGGGAAGCAGCCGGGTGACGTGGGCCAGGCGAGGGTCAGCGCGTAACGCGCCGTCGCACCGAGGGCGCCGCCGATCGCGACCACCGCGACGACCGGTGCCTGGGTACGCCACTCGGACCGCCGTCGCGGTGTGGGACGGACACGGATGCTCTCGGCTTCCGGGGCTGTCATGCTCGCATGTCTCCTGTTCGGGCCTGCCCCGACGGGTGATCACGGCCGAGCACCAGGGTACCGCCGTACAGGTGCGCGGAAGGTCGCGTGTCCAAGGGCCGGGCGGGGCATACGAGGCCGGTCTCACCAGCCCTTCTCGAACACCCGGGCCACCTCGGCGATGCGGATCTCGTCGCGCCGGTAGCGGACGCGGCAGCGCACGCGCCGGGTGCTCAGCAGGCCGAGGCGGGTGAGGAAGTCCAGGTGGGCGCGGGCGGTGCGGCGGGGCACGCCCAGCTTGGCGGCGACGGCACGCGCGGTGACGCCGGTCTCCACGAGGTCGCCACGGCCGCGGGCCGGGAAGTGGGCCGCCGGGTCCTTGAGCCATTCCAGGATCGTGCGCCGTAACCGGCCCGAAGGATTTCCCGTCATCCGTCCGCCCTCCGTCGCGGCCTCCTCGTACGCAGTGTTCCCACTGTGGCCCGGGCGACGCCGACGCGTGGGGGACTCACCGGTCGTTGTCCGGTACGGATCGGGCATGCGGCCGACGCCCGCCGTGCCGGTCCCGCGGACGGGGCGGGGGCCCGGCCGCCCCTTGCGGCCGGGCCCCGTCACGGGTGGTTCAGCGGTGACTGAACCACGTCATGGAGGAGAGCGCCTTGTCGTCGTAGCCGAACAGGGCCTGGTTCTCCCAGCCGTTGCCGGAGGTGGCGTCGGTCGGGTCCCAGCCGTTGCCGGGGACGGCGGTCCAGGTGGCCTCCCAGTAGAAGACACCGAGGCCGCGGCCGTTCGGGACGGCCTCCACGATGCTCGCCACGTCGTTCATCCACCTGGACTGTCCGGCCACCGTGGCCGGGCAGCCGCTCACCAGCTCTCCGGTGGTGTCGATCTGGTTCTCCAGCGAGTCGTCCTGGGCGAGCGTGAAGGGGTAAGCGGTCTCGGCGACGAAGACGGGCCGGCCGTAGCGGGAGGCCGCGTCGTCCAGGGTGCTCTGGAAGTCGGAGAGCGGACCGTGCCAGTAGCCGTAGTACGACAGGCCGATCGCGTCGAACTTCACGCCATTGGCCACCGCGTTGTCGAACCACCACTCGGTGCCTGACCTGTCGCCGCCCTTGGCCAGGTGCAGCGCGACCACGGTGGAGGAGCTGACCGCCTTGGCGGCGTCGTAGCCGGAGTTGAGCAGACCTGACAGCTGGCTCCAGTTGGACGTGGATCCCTCGGACCACAGGATGCCGCCGTTGATCTCATTGCCGATCTGGACCATGTCGGCGGTGGTGCCTTGAGCCTTCAAGGCGTTCAACACGTCGTACGTGTGGTCGTACACGTCTGCCTTGAGGTGACTGTATGTATGGCCCATCCATGCGGCGGGCTTGGTCTGGGCGCCGGGGTCGGCCCAGGTGTCCGAGTAGTGGAAGTCGACCAGGAGCTTCATCCCCGGCGCCTTGATGCGCTTGGCCATCGCGAGGACGTGGGCCTTGTCGTTGAAGCCGTCGGCCGGGTCCACCCAGACCTTCAGACGGGCGTAGTTCATGCCGTACGACTTCAGGATGGAGAGCGCGTCGCCGGTCGTGCCGGACGCGGTCCTGTAGACACCGCCCTTGGCCTCGCTCTTGGCGAGGGAGGAGATGCCGACGCCGTGGATGGACGTACCGGTGCTGCCGGACGTGAAGGTCAGCTCGTCAACGTTGATCCAGTTGCCGGCGTTCGCGTCACTGTTGATGCTGATGGTGCATTGGTTGTTCGTCACATTGATCGGCGTGACGATACGGATCCACCCCCTGGACGATATGGGCAGATCGGTGCGCTGTTCCGCACTCCCGCGCCCGGCCGAGGAGCGCGTCCAGGCCCTGGGCGTCCAGGCGGGTGGAGACGTACCAGGCGGTGCCCCGGCCGAGCCGGTGCCGGGTGACGGCCGGGCGGCCCGCGGTGAGTCCGCCGGCGTAGGACCACACGGTCTCGGCGCCGCGTGGCACACGAACTCGGTCCACACGTCCCCGGTCGGCTCGGAGCCGTCGGGGCCGGTCAGCCGCACCCGTTCGTCCTTCAGCAGCGGCGAGAACTCCTCCACCGTCAGCCCGAGGACCTCGCGCAGCACACCCGGGCAGGCGCCCTCGTGGACGGCGTCGTGCTCGTCGACGATGCCGGAGAAATACGACACCACGAGCGTGCCGCCGCTTTCGACGTACGCCAGGAGGTTGTTCCCGGCGGCCTCCGTCATCAGGTACAGGGCCGGTACGACGACAAGGGGATACCTCGACAAGTCGGCTTCCGGGTGGGCGAAGTCGACCGTGAGATGGCGGTCGTAGAGGGCCTCGTAGAAGGAGTCGGCGCGTTCGCGCGGGTCGTGGTCCTCGCTGGGGCGCCAGGCGAGGCTCTGCGCCCACCACCGGGGGGCCGGGAAGGGCCGTCAGGCGTCCGCGGCACCGTCGTGGCCTGTCGCACCCACGCACCGGAGCCGTATGTCTACCCCGGCCCCGCGCCCCTTCGGGGCGCGACCAAGCCGGTTTCGTAGGCGAGGACGACCGCCTGGGCACGGTCACGCAGGCCCAGCTTGGCGAAGATACGGGCCACGTGGGACTTGACCGTCGCCTCGCTCAGCGTCAGTTCGGCGGCCAGTTCCGTGTTGGACAGGCCGCGGCCCATCAGGGTCAGCACCTCCCGCTCGCGCGGAGTGAGCGCGGCCAGGTCGGCGGGCACGGCCTCGGCCGCCCGCACGGAGTCGGCCGCGTACCGCTCCACCAGGCGCCGGGTGATCTGCGGCGCGAGCAGGGCGTCACCGGTGCCGACGAGCCGTACGGCCGCCGCCAGGTGCTCCGGGGTGACGTCCTTGAGCAGGAAACCGCTGGCCCCGATCGCGAGCGCCTCGTACACATACCGGTCCAGGTCGAACGTGGTCAGCATGAGCACCCGGCAGTCGGGGCTCTCGGCCAGGATGCGCCGGGTGGCCTCCAGGCCGTCCATGGCCGGCATGCGGATGTCCATGAGCACGACGTCCGGGCGCAGTTCGCGTGTCGCGGACACCGCCTCGGCGCCGTCGGCCGCCGCACCGGCCACCTCGATGCCGCGGGCGGTGAGGATCAGCCGGAAGCCGGTGCGGATCAGCGTCTGGTCGTCGGCGATCAGCACACGGGGCGCCCGCTCGGGCGTCCCGGCCGTCATGGGCGGTCCAGGGGTATGCGGGCGCGGACGCGGTAGCCACCGCCGAGTCTGCGGCGGGCGTCGAGATCGCCACCGTAGACGGCGACCCGCTCGCGCAGGCCGAGCAGTCCGCGTCCGGTGCCGGCGGTCGGGCGTCCCGGAGCGGCCGGGGCGGCACCGGTCAGTACGCTGGGTCCGGTGTTGAGCACCTCCACACGCAGGGCGTGCTCGGCGTACCGCACGGTCACCTCCGCCTTGCCGCCGTCGCCGTGCCTGAGCGCATTGGTCAGGGCCTCCTGGACGATGCGGTAGGCGGTCACATCGATGCCCTGGGGCAGCGGGCGCGGCTCACCGGAGACCCGGACCTCCACCGGCAGCCCGGCGAACGAAATCCGGTCCACGAGCGGGCCGAGCCGGTCGAGGCCGGGCTGGGGGGCGAGGGGCGTGCGCACCGCGTCCACGCCCGGTCCTGGGTCGCCGTCCGTACGTCCCGCGTCGGTGTCCCTGCCTGCGGGACCGGTTTCCGTGCCGTCCTGTGCGGGGGCCAGCACGCCCAGCAGATGCCTGAGGTCGGTCATCGCACCCCGGCCGGCGTCCTCGACGGCTCGCAGGGCCTTTGCCGCCTCGTCCGGCATCGTGCCCAGCACCTCGCGGGCGGCGCTCGCCTGCACGACCATGAGGCTCACGTTGTGACTGACGATGTCGTGCAACTCGCGGGCGATCCGGTCGCGTTCGGCCGCGATCGCGGCCTGTGCCGCGCTCTCCCGCTCACGCTCCAGCAGCCAGCCACGCTCCCCGACCGCCGCCCGCCAGCGGCGCCGGGTGCGCACCAGCGCCACCGTCAGCCCCATGACGGCCGCGACCGTGATCGCGAGCACCGCCGTCGTCACGTCGTACTCCCCCATGCCGTTCATCGTCGCAGACGGCACTGACATCCGCATCGACCTGGGGATTCAGCGTTCTGCATCCCCAGGATGAGTCCCGTGGCGCAGTGCCATCCGGGGAGGGATGCCCTGGCCGGCGTTCCGCGTCTAGCGTCCTGCCCATGGTCACCGAGGTGAGAACGGGAGACACCGTCGTACGGCTCGACGGTGTACGCAAGGAGTACGGCGAGACGGTCGCGCTCGACGGGGTCTCGCTGGAGATCCGCGCCGGGGAGGCGGTCGCGGTGATGGGCCCCTCGGGGTGCGGCAAGTCCACGCTGCTCAACATGATCGCCGGGCTGGACCGGCCGACGGCCGGCGGGGTGGTCGTACATGGTGAGAACGTGGGGGAGCTGAGCGAGAGAAGGCTCGCGCTGTACCGGCGGCGCCGGATCGGAATGATCTTCCAGTTCTTCAACCTGATCGACGACCTGTCGGCGCTCGACAACGTGGCGCTGGCCGCCCAGTTGACCGGAACTCCGGCCCGGCAGGCCCGGCGGCGCGCGCTGGAACTGTTCGAGGAGCTGGGTATCGCGGACCGCCGCAACGCCTACCCCGCGGTGCTCAGCGGTGGTGAGCGGCAACGGGTCGCGGTGGCACGGGCGTTGATGAACCGGCCCGCGCTGCTGCTGGCCGACGAGCCGACGGGGGCACTGGACAGCCGGGCCGGGGAGCAGGTGATGGACCTGCTGATCGACCTGAACCAGATCGGGCAGACGCTGGTCATCGTCACGCACGACGAGCGCCTTGCGCAGCGCTGCGCGAGCCGGCTGGTGGAGCTGGCCGACGGCCGGGTCACCGGTGAGCACGCCCTGGAGCCGTCGGCATGAGGGCGGTGTGGAAGGCCGCGCGGGCGGCCGTGCGCAGACGCAGACTTCAGACGCTGGTGATCTGGCTGGTCACACTGGTGTCGACGGGGTCGATCGTGGTCGCGCTGGGGTTGGTGGACGCGGCGTCGGCGCCATTCGACCGGGTTTTCGGCAAGCAGCACGGGCCGCATGTGGTCGCCGAGTTCGACAGGGGCAGGGTGACGGACGCGCAGCTGACGGACACCGCCCGGAAGTCCGGGGTCGAGGCGGTGGCCGGGCCGTTCCCGCAAGCCACCGTGAACATCCCCCGTGGCGCGTCGGCTCTGGGTCTTGGCGGCCAGATCACGGTCGTGGGTCGTTCCGGGCCCGGCGGTTCGGTGGACCGCGTGGATCTGTGGGCGGGCCGCTGGCCGACGCGGCCCGGTGAGATGGTGATGAACCGACAGTCCGCCTGGAGCGCCGACGACTTGGGCAAGAAGTTCCACGTGCCGTCCGGCCCGACCCTGACCATCGTCGGATTCGCCTTCGACCTGAGCGACACGGCCGATGTGTGGGTCGCCCCCGCTCAGATCGCCGCCCTGCACCCGAACGCCACGCAGATGCTGTACCGGTTCCAGGACGCGTCCTCGCAGAAGGCACTGCGCACAGGGCTGGCAGAGGTGACCGAGGGGCTGCCCCAGGGCGCCCCCGCCGGTTCGCGCAGCTATCTCTCGGTCAAGCACCGGGTGGGCAGCAACGCCCGCGCCTACGCCCCGTATCTGTTGGCGTTCGGTGTCCTGGGGATCCTGGTGGCGGTGTTGATCGTCGCCAACGTGGTCGGCGGCGCCGTGGTGTCGGGATTCCGGCACATCGGCGTCCTCAAGGCCCTCGGGTTCAGCCCGGGGCAGGTGCTGGGCGTGTATCTGGTCATGATCTCCGTTCCGGCAGTCCTGGGTTGTGCGCTCGGCACACTCACCGGGAATCTGCTGGCCCGTCCGTTCCTCCGGTTCGTGTTCACCGGCCCGGACTCGGGAGTGCTGCGGGACAGCGTCGGCGTCGCCGCCTGGGTGAATGTCCTGGCCCTCGCCGGCATGCCGTTCGTATGTGTGCTGGCCGCGCTCGGTCCGTCCATGCGTGCGCAACGGCTGTCGGCGGTGCGGGCGATCAGCGCGGGTAGCGCGCCGCGGGCCGGCCGGGCACTCGGCGTCCAACGGCGGCTCGCGGGGCTGTGGTTGCCCCGCTCTGTGAGCCTCGGGGCGGGGCTGCCGTTCGCCCGGCCCGCGCGCAGCGCGCTCACCTTGGCCGCCGTGGTCCTGGGCGTGACGACGGTGACGTTTGCGACGGGTCTCGGGGCGACGATGACCCGCTTCGGGGACGCCGGCAAGGGCGCATACGACGTTTCGGTGTATGCGAGCAACTACGTCAAGGGCAAGGAAGTGCTGCCGGTCCACAGCGACCGTGAACTCCAGTCGCTGCTGGGCTCGTTGCCGGGCGCGGCCCGGGTGACAGCGCAAGGGGACGAGGACGCGCAGCTCGCGGGCTCCACGCGGAGGTTCTGGATCGACGGCTGGCGTGGGCCAGACCTGCCCCTGGAGCGCGTGCTCGTCCGGGGCCGGTGGATGCACCGCCCCGGCGAGGTCGTGGTCGGCTCGGCCTTCCTGCGCCGCAACGGAGTGGGCGTCGGTGACCATCTGCGGTTGCGCAGGAGCGGCCACGAGGAGGAGGTCACCGTGGTCGGAGAGACCATGTCGCAGAACGACTGGGCGGTCACCGGTAGTTGGCCGACGTTCACCGCTCTGGTCCCCGGCGGGAAAGCGTTCTCCTATCACGTCAAACTGCGCAGGGGCGCCGATCCGGCGGCGTACGCGCGCGCGGCCCAAGCCGTCGACAGGGGGCTCAGTACGGAGTTGCCCGGCCCGAACACCGCGGCCGAGACGATCCGCTACTCGGCGAGCGCTCTCACCCTGATGCTGGCCCTGGTCTCCTCCCTGGGTGTCTTCAACACCGCTGTGCTCAACACCCACGACCGGCGCCGCGACCTCGGCGTGCTCAAGTCGATCGGCATGACCCCGCGCCAGGTGACGGTGATGACGGTGACGTCGATGGCATTGCTCGGCATCATCGGGTCCGTGCTGGGTGTGCCGCTGGGCATCGCCGCCTACGAGGTGGTCGTGCCACGTATGGCAGCGGGCATCGACGTCACGCTGCCCTCGTACATGACGGACGTCTGGGATGCGCCGGTCCTGGCGTTCCTGGCCCTCGCAGGGGCCCTCATCGCCGTCGTGGGCACCCTGGTCCCCGCCCGCCGTGCCGCCCGCCTCACCGTCGCCGAGGTACTGCACAACGAGTAGGACCATCGGGGAGCCCGCAACCGGTCAGGATCGAAGAAGCCGGAGCGGGCTCCCTGGTCCTAGCGTGAAGTGCACCGGCGGAGAACCCGTCGGACCACGCACCTCAGAAGGAGAGTCCCATGACCGCCGGAGTGCAGACGATCATCTACCCCGTCAAGGACCCCAAGGCCGCCAAGGCGCTGTTCACCGCCCTGCTGGGCGTCGAGCCGTACGCCGACGAGCCGTACTACATCGGCTTCAAGGCCGCCGGGCAGGACGTCGGTCTCGATCCGAACGGGCACGCGCAGGGCCTGACCGGGCCGGTGCCGTTCTGGCACGTCACCGATCTGCGGGAGCGTCTTGCGGCCCTGGTGGAGGCGGGCGCGGAGGTGCTCCAGGACGTCCGGGACGTGGGCAACGGCCGGCTGGTCGCCTCCGTGAAGGACCCCGACGGAAACCTGATCGGCCTGCTCCAGGACCCGGCCGCCTGAGTCCCGGCCGCCGCCCGCATCCTGAACTAGTTGCACACTCAACAACTGGCCGGATCGGTGCTACGGTCTGGGTATGGCAGTCAAGACGGCCGACACCCGGCTCGAGGAACGGTGGCGGGACATCCTCGCGGTGCACGCGCGCACGATGTGCGAGATCGACCGGGCCCTGCACCCGCACGGGCTGGGCGCCAGCGACTTCGAGGTGCTGGACATCCTGGCGACGGAGTCTCCCGCCCAGGGCGACCAGTGCCGGGTGCAGAACCTGGTCGGCCGGGTCCATCTCAGCCAGAGCGCGCTGTCCCGGCTGATCGGCCGACTGGAGAAGGACGGGCTGGTCGAGCGCTCGGTGTGCGCGGAGGACCGGCGCGGGGTGTGGGTGGCGCTCACCCCGAGGGGCCGCACACTGCACGCCGCGGTACTGCCCCTGCAGCGGGCGGTGCTGGAGCGCATGCTGGCCGAGCAGGACCCTCGGGACGGCAGCTGCGCGGAGGACTAGAGCACCAGCTCGGCCCCGTCGGGCAACACCTCGACCCCCTTCTCGCAGACACGCGCGCGTGCCGGTGACGCCGGGTCGAGCAGCGGGTTGGTGTTGTTGAGGTGGGTGTAGATCCGGCGTGCGCCGGGATGGCGGGAGAGGGCAGCGAGCGTGCCGTTCGCGCCCGCGACCGGCAGATGCCCCATCGCCGCCTGTCCGGCGCCGGACCGCACCGCCGTACCCATCTCGTCGGCCGCGAAGAAGGTGCCGTCCAGCAGGACGCAGTCCGCCTCGGCACACAGCTCGTCCAGCTCCGTGCTCCAGGCGCCCACACAGGGCGCGTACACCAGGACTCCCCCGCTGGCCAGGTCCTCCACTCGGTAGGCCGTCACCCAGGGGCCTGCGGGCTGCGACACCTGCACGGGCACGTACTTGGGGACCTTCGCACCCACCGGGTGGGCCGTGACCACCAGCCCGCCGGCCAGCACGAAACCACCGTCGGCCAGGCTGTCCGCCCACTCCCAGGGGGTGTAGCGGTCCAGGGCGGCGCGGGCGGGGCCCAGGACGGCGCGCACCGGCTGGGCGGCGTAGACCTTCAGGCCGGTCGCTCCGCGCAGCTCGGCCAGGCCGGTGACGTGGTCGGCCTCGGCGTCGGTGAGCAGGATCCCGCGCAGCGGCGTGTCCCGGGGCCCGGGCCCGGGCCGCAGCGCCGGTGTGGCGGTGAGCTGGGCGCGCAGATCGGGCGAGGCGTTCAGCAGCCACCAGTCGCGGCCGTTGCCGCTGACGGCCGCGCACTCCTGGGTGCGGGAGGGCAGTTCGCCGTTTCGGGCGGCCGTGCACAGCTCGCAGGCGCAGTTCCACTGCGGGAAGCCGCCCCCGGCGGCGGTGCCCAGCAGGACGACCCTCACGACCATCGGCTCCTTCGCACTCGTCCGGACCTGTCCTGGTCTTGTCCTGGACCTGTCCTTCGCTGGGATCTTCCCGCCGCGGGCCCGGGACTATCCGGCGGCGGGGGGCAGTTCCGGCCGTACTTCCCCGGGCCGCCGGTCCTCCGGCCGCCGGTCCTCCGGGCGCTCGGGCGGGATCGGGCCGCCGGGGAAGTCGCGGGGGCCGGTCCACAACCCGGGTACGGCGTCGCAGCGGCGGCACAGTTCGTAGGCGATCGCCTCGTAGTTGACCCGCCAGCCCTGGAAGTGCGGCCAGGCCTCCTTCGTCGGGCGCTCGACCTGGAACCCTGCCGACTCCAGCATGGCCACGGCCGCGTCGAACTCGGCGAAGGTGAGCCGGATCGTCGCGTCCGGTGACGGATCGGCGTCGAAGGGGATGCGCAGCGCGCGGGCGATGTCACGCAGGGCGGTGAAGCCGGCGCGCAGCACCAGCCGGGCCTCCGGCGGGGCGAGCCGCGGGGCCAGGGCCAGCTGCAGGGCCGCCGCGTCCATCACCGCGACGAGTCCGACCAGCCAGCTGCGGTGCGGGCGCGGTGAGCGGAAGGTCAGCAGGACGGGGTACGTCGAGTGGCTCTCGCCCATGTCGGCGGCGAGCCGCTCCCAGGCGCGATACAGCGCCGGAAGTGCGGTCTCGGTGTCGACCAGCCACTGCCGGGCGAGGATCTCCGGCCCCCAGGCGGGCTCGCCGGCCCGCGCCTGGAGCAGGGTGACCTCCAGTTCGCGGCGGTTGTAGGCGGCGTACAGGGTGGGCAGGTAGGCGATCTGCAGGGCGATCAGGACCGGGCCGGTGGCCGCGGCCACGAAGTCGAGCACCGACAGCTTCAACCGGGCGCCGCTCGCGAAACCGAGCGTGAACAGGCTGGAGCCCGCCTCACGGAAGGCGGTGGTCCACGACAGCGGGGAGAGCGAGTACAGCAGGAGGCCGAAGCCGAACAGCGCGCCGACGAGCCAGCTGGCGAGCATGCCGATGAGCATCAGCGGGGCGAGCCAGGTCTGGGCACGGTCCATCGCGTCGTAGCCGCCGCGGACGGCGGTGAGCCGCAGCAGTCTGCGCAGGCTCCACCACAGGCGGAACACCAGCGCGGAGTAGAGGCCTCGGGGTACCACGAGGGTACGAAGGATGCTGGTCAGGACCAGGACGAGGACCAGGGCCCCGGCCGCGCCGGCGATGTATTCCATGGTCCTATTTTTGCGCCCGAGGGGTTCGGTGATCGGTTTCGGCGGCGAATGCGGGTGCGTGGAGGCCGTTGTGCGGTGCGCCGCGCCGTTTTCACCGCGCCAGCAGTGTGCGCACCCCCTGTGAGGTGAGGGTCAGGGCGTGGGTGGAGTTGCCGTCTATGGCCAGTGAGAGATCTTCCTCGGGCCATTGGGAGGCTAGGGCGCCGAGCGGGATGAGGCGGTAGCGGGAGACGAACGGCAGCAGCTCGGCCATCTCGCCCTCCGTGGTGAACACGGGGACGACCGGCTCGCCTCCGGGCTGGTCGAGGACGGGCAGGGCCACGGACGTGGCGTCGGCGCCCTCCCCGTCGACCGCGTCGTCCGGCACGGGGACGAGCACGTCGCTGTGGGCGAGGACGTCCAGCGCGGCCGGGTCCTCGGCGTTCACGGCCAGCGCGTCCAGCGCCTGCTGGGCCGGCGTCGGCAGGTCGTCGTATGCGGATGTGTCCATGGCAGATCCCCAGGTAGCGGCGGTCGTACGAGCCGCCCTGGGGCGCATCGGCTCCCGGGCGTGCTCGGATCTCGCGTACCCGGTGGACGGCGGTGCATGCGTGCGGACCCTCGGGAGATCCGGTGGTGGTCGGGCCCTCGTGGTGGTCGGGGACGGTGAAAACCGGCCGGCGGGGGTGGCCAGGTGAGCGTCGGCCGGGCGGGGACGGGTCCGCGCACTCACGGCCCCGTCCGCCCGGGGCCCGGCCTGACCGTATGCCGATGCAACCCTGGTTCCGTGACGCCAAGTTGGGCATCTTCGTCCACCGGGCGTCCACGCGGTGGACGGAGTCCCGCGGCCCTGGTCCTTCTGCACCCGTCAGGTGTCCCACGCGCCGTACATGAAGCAGCTGGGCGGTTTCACGGCCTCCCGTTACGACCCGGGTGCCTGGGCCGAGCTGTTCGCCCGCCCCGGTGCCCGGTACGCCGTGCTCACCGCGCGCCGTCACGACGGTGTGGCCCTGTGGGACAGCGCCCACGGCGAGCTGAACGTGGTCCGCCGTACGCCGGCCGGGCGTGACCTGATCCCCGGACACGCCGACGCTCTGCGCGAGCGCGGCCTGAAGGTGGGCCTGTACTACTCCCACTCGGACTGGAACCACCCCGGCTGTGCGAGCGCCCTGCACCCGGATCCCGGTGAGGGGGATCAGTGGGGCTGGACGCGCTGGCCGCGCGGATCCTGGCCGGGAACCCGCTGGCCCTGCAGGCGCCGACCGTGCTCGCCGTCTCCCCGCTGCTGCGCGAGCTGATCATCGCCCACACCCGCACCGCGGACGACGGCAGTCCCGAGCGGGCGCGGCTGCGCGCGGTGCTGCTCGACCAGCTGCGGGCCTCGCCCCAACAGCCCCTGCACCTGCCCGCGCCGTCGTCGCCCCCGCTGCGCGCACTGTGCGACATCCTGCTCGCCGATCCGGCCGACGGCCGCACCCTGGCCGAGCTGGGCCGCGAGGTCGGGGCGAGCGACCGTACGCTGTCCCGGCTGTTCCGCGGCGAGCTGGGCATGACGTTCCCGCAGTGGCGCACCCAGGCACGCCTGCACCACGCCCTGGTCCTGCTGGCCGAACAGACCCCGGTGACCACGGTGGCCCACCGCTGCGACTGGTCCTCGGCCAGCGCGTTCATCGACGCCTTCCGCCGTACCTTCGGCCACACCCCGGGCACCCGGCCGCCGGGCACGCGCGGCTGACGGCTGCGGGCGAGCGGTGGCGCAGCGGTGCCAGGAGCCGTTCGGTCCCGCGTGGCGGAGGCGGGCGGCGGGGCGGCGGCGAGCCCCGCCGCCCGGCCCGGGCACCGCCGCCCCGCACAAGGCCCCGACGGCGACGTCGGCCCACGGCAGCGCAGCGGGCAGGAGGTGGAACATCCGCGAGGTCGGGCCCGGCACCCGGGGCGCCCGCGCACCCGTGTGACGGCGAGCGGCCGGGCGCCGGATCCGGCGGCGTGGCGTGCGCCGCGTCGGCGGGGTGCGCGGTGAGGATGGCGGTCCGAGGCAGGCGGCCGGGAGGCAGGTATGACGGTAGACCGGGTCGGGCTGGTGGTGCACGGCGGCCGGGCCGAGGCCGTGCTCGCGGCACGGGCCGTACGCGCGTGGTGTGCCGAGAACGCCGTGGGGTGTGCGGACATCGACGTGTGGCAGGAGGGTTCGCGGCACAGCGCGCTGGAGGAGGTCGAGGCCGCGGGCGATCCGGACCTCATCGTCACGCTGGGCGGCGACGGCACCTTTCTGCGCGGTGCGCGGCTCGCGGCCGAGCACGATGCTCTGGTCCTCGGCGTCGACCTGGGCCGGCTCGGCTTCCTCACCGAGGTCCCCGTCCGCGAGGTGCACTCGGCGCTGGAGGCCGTACGGGACGGGCGTATCACCGTGGAGAGCCGGATGCTGCTGACCATGCGCGCGTCCTGCCGGCTGGAGGTGCCCGCGCAGATGGAGGCGCTGCTGCGGTACGGGCGCGGTCCCATGCTGCCGCCGCCCCGGGTGCGCGGCGAGTGCGAGAGCGGCAACGAGTGGGGCGTCGCCCTGAACGTCATCGCGCTGAACGACGTGGTCCTGGAGAAACTGGCCCGGGACCGGCAGGTGTCGGTCGGCGTGTATCTGGCGGGCCGGCTGCTGGCCTGCTACTCCGCCGACGCGCTGCTGGTGGCCACGCCGACGGGCTCCACGGCGTACAGCTTCGCCGCGGGCGGGCCGGTCGTCTCGCCGCGCGCGGAGGGTCTGGTCTTCACACCGGTCGCCCCGCACATGGTGTTCAACCGCTCGGTCGTGGCCGCCCCCGACGAACCCGTCGCGCTACGGGTACTGGCCCGGTCGGGCCAGGCCGCCGTCAGCATCGACGGCCAGTTGCGCGGTGTGCTCAGCCCCGGGGACTGGATCGGCGTGTACGCCGCGCCCCGCCGCCTCAAGGCCGTCCGGCTGGGCCCGATGGACTTCTACGGCCGGCTGCGCGAGCGCATGAACCTCACCGACGCCCCGGCAGCCCTCGCCGACGGGGAAGCCGCTCCCCTGTGGCCGGTGACCACACCCCCACCGGCCGACCTGGCGCACCTCGCGTTGCCCCTGGCACCCGACGACGGGCCAGGGCATCCCTGAGCCTGAGGCCGTCATCGAATGTCGCCGTCTGACGTCACAGCCGCCCGCCCTCCTGGATGCTCACCCCGTCGACGGTCACCGTGTCCGTCCGCTCCGAGCCGTCGACGACGCGGATCCAGGTGCGCACGATCAACTCGGTGCCGACGAGGCCGATCCTGAAGCCTCCGTACATGCCGGGTACGACGAACCGGCCCACCGGATGGGCCAGTTCGGTCAGCACCTCCACCTCCGGCAGCCACATCCCCTGCCGGGTGGTGGGGTCCGGACCGCCCGACCCAGCCTGACTTACCGTCAACTCGCTGCGGCTGCTTGCAGAATGAGCCGACCGATCACTTCCGGGTGCGTCACGAGCGACAGGTGGCCCGAGTCGACCTCGACGGTCGTGGCCTTCATCCGCCGCGCCATGAAGCGCTCCAGCTCGGGGTTGATGGTGCGGTCGTTCTTCGAGACCGCGTACCA
This sequence comes from Streptomyces broussonetiae, assembly GCF_009796285.1. Classification (NCBI taxonomy): domain Bacteria; kingdom Bacillati; phylum Actinomycetota; class Actinomycetes; order Kitasatosporales; family Streptomycetaceae; genus Streptomyces; species Streptomyces broussonetiae. The sequence goes on from NZ_CP047020.1 coordinate 1,398,713, forward strand.
GGACGGCTTGTTGCGCCAGGCGGCGACGCTCGTGGTGGGCGCGGCGGTGGCGAGCGGGCCTTGGACGGTGTAGAGCTCGAGGGCCTGCGCCCGCGGCACGCCGTTCGCGAAGTCCCGGAGGAATGCCGAGCGGCTCAGGTACTTGAAGCCGTCCGAGGTGATGATCCCTGAGGCGACTGCAGGGGTGGGGAACTTCGCGGAGAGCGCCGCGAAGTCCTCGCCGGCGTCCGGGGCGCGCGCGGCGACGTAGACGAGCCCGGCGACCTGGGGGGCGAGTCCGACCTCGGAGATGACCGTGCCGCCGTAGGAATGCGCGACCAGGACCGTGGGCCCGTCCTGGCGGGAAAGCGCGAACTTCGTGGCGGCGGCGTCGGCGGCGAGAGAGGTGAGCGGGTTCTGCACCGCGATGACGTTCATTCCCGCCCCTTGCAGCAAGGGGATGACCTTCGACCAGGAAGAGCCGTCCGCGTACGCGCCGTGCACGAGTACGACGTTGCGCACCGCGGGCTTGCCGCCGCTGCGTGCCGCCCGGGCCACCGGGGCTCCGGACAGAGTGGCCGCCGCCACTCCCGCGCCCAGGGCGGAGAACCGACGCCGGCCGATCACCATGGTCACCGTCCCAACAGCAGGCAATTTACCCTTAGTAGGACAATTTACCAGAGGGTGATGAGAGTGCGCACTTCACTGCCGGGCGATCACGCGCGGGAGGCCTTCCGTACGCGGAGGCGGCGAGAGCGGTGGGATGGCGCAGGCTCTCGTCCGCGGTCGCCCTCGCCGCACACGTGGACTCGTACAACCACACACTTGTCAAGCCGAGTTGCCGGCCTCCTAGAGGTCGAGGACGACTTCGGTGGTCGGTGTGCTGCAGCAGACGAGGACGGTGCCGGCCTCGGGCGGTTCGAGCGGTGGGGTGGAGTAGGTGATGCCGCCCGCCACGAGGTGGGTGACGCAGGTGTGGCAGACGCCGGTGCGGCAGGACCAGCGCGTGGGGATGTCGCAGGCTTCGGCCAGCTCCAGGAGTGAAGCGTGCGCAGGTGACCAGGGCGTGGTGATGCCGCTGCGGGCGAAGGTGACGAGGGGGCCGGTGCCCGGTGGGCCGGGAGGCCGGTGCGGCCGGCCGGTGGCGGTGGTCGTGACACCGGGGTTGACGGCGGGAAGGGCGCTGAACTGTTCCGTACGGATCCGCTCGGGGCTCAGGCCGCGATCGCGCAGGAAGCCGCCGAGATCGTTCATGAAGGCGGGTGGGCCGCAGAGGTAGGCGTCGGCGTCGACGGGGATGTTGAGGGCCGCGAGCGAGGAAGCGGTCGGACGGCCATGGGTGACCTGGGGATCGTCGGGGAGTGGGGCGGCTTCGGCGGTGTAGTAGATGTGCTCGTGGGCGTTGGGGAGTTGAGCCACCAGGGTGTGCGCCTCGTCCGCGAAGACGTGGTGGGCGCGGTCGTGGGCGGCGTGGATCCACCAGAGGAGGCGTGGGTCCCGGACGGCGGCGAGTCGGTGGAGCATGGCGAGCACGGGAGTGGCCCCGATCCCTGCGGAGACGAGCACGATCGGGCGGATGCCTTCTTCGAGTACGAACGTTCCGCGGGGGCTTGCGATGTCCACGAGGTCTCCGGGGCGGAGCGTGGCGTGGATGTAGCCGCTGACGGTCCCGTGCGGCTCACGCTTGACGCTGATGCGGTAGCTGCCGGCCGTGGGGGCACAGGACAGGGAGTAGCTGCGCGTCGCGGGGGCGGCGTCGCCCACGGCGAGGCGGATGGAGAGGTACTGGCCCGGGCGAGCCTCGGGCAGCGGGGAGTCGTCGGCGGCGTCGAGGTAGACCGACAGGACCGAGGGGGTCTCGGGGACGATGCGGGCAACGCGCATGGCCTTGAAGCCCGGCCAGCCCGGCCGGCCCGGCTCCTGGCTGGACTGTCGCGCGCCGGCGCGTTCGCCCGGCCGGCCCGGTTGCTGCTTCGGCTGCTGCGCGGCGGCGAGTTCGCGGAAGGACTGCTGCCATCCAGGGCTGAGGGCGGGGATGTTCAGCGCTTTGCCCAGCTTCGCGGGGTCACGGTCGGGAAGGTAGAGCAGCGCGTCGGTGTCGGCGACGCTGAGTTCTTCCGGACCCTTGCGGGTGAGGGTGATCTCGTCACCGGCCTGGACATGCCCCTCGGTGATGACGCGCAGGTAGAAACCCGGGCGGTGATGGGCGACCAGCAATGTGGCCATGCCGGGTTCGCCCAGGCGCATACCGACGCGGTAGCAGGTGACGCGGGGCTGGGTGACTTCGAATTCGGCTTCGCCGATGCGGTACCGGTCGCCGATGCACACCTCGTCGTCGGGCAGGCCGTCGACGGTGAAGTTCTCCCCGAAGCTGCCGAACGTCAGGTCGTCGCGGCGGAGCCGTTCTTGCCAGTACTGATAGGACTGCAGCTGGTAGACGAGGACCGCACGGATGTCGCCGCCGTGCCCGGCCAGATCTCCCTGACCGTCTCCGTCGACGTTGAGCCGCCGGACCATACGGGGGCCCTGGACGGGGGCCTTCCAGGCTCCGGTGCGGACGGTACGTCCCTGCCAGGAGACGTCCTTGGGCATCCCTACGTTGACGGACAGCAGCGTCGCCATCGCGGACCTCCTGCGGAGCGGCCGACCGGCGCGGCCCCTCCCGGCGCTGTCACTGTGCACCGGGGCCGATCCTAGTTCCCCGCCGGTGCCACCGCGATTCCGCGATCCCAAGGCCTGTGTATTCGCCGATTTCCTTGCGGAATTGCCGGGGCAATCGCATCGCCGAGGAATTGACATTACCGGGGGATGGGCATCGTCGAATTGATCTCCCCGACCAATTGGATTGTTCGGGGAGATCGAGCGCGGTGCGCGGCGCGCGTGCGCCGGTAGTGGCGCCTCGCCTTCATGCGGTTGCCGCAGACGGCCATCGAACACCAGCGGGCGTTGTCGGTCTTGCTGCGGTCGATGAGGAACCGTCGGCACTCCGGGTTGGCGCACGGCCGGAGCCGGCCGGGGGTCGCCTGCTGGAGCACGCTCCACGCCAGCACGGCTTCCACCGCCATCCGGCGCTCCGCGGGGGCGTCCACCTGCCAGGACACCCCCGCGGGCGAGAGATACGGGCGGGAGGTGACGTCTTCCAGGAGCGGAGCCGGCGACGCGGCGGGGCGCCTGCCGCGCACCACGCCCTGGTGGGCGTCGCGCGCCTGCACGAGGCTGCGGCGCTCGTCCGCGGTGCCACTGCCGCTGTGGACCCACTGCCAGAATCCGGCCGCTTCCGGATCCGCCAGCCGGGCCTGGACGGCGCCGTTGACCACTGGCGTGCTGTTGAGCAGCCCCAGCAGCACGTCCTGCTGTTCTCGGTCGGTCACCCTCGCACCCCCTCACCGATCCGGGGCGCTTGACACGCCACCCCCAATATAACCTATGAAATATCGTTGACAGGTTAGATCGAGCCTGGTCCAGCCCCGACAACTGGGTCCACGACCAAGCGCTGCTGGACCGCCCCGGAAACAACGAGATCCAGCTCAGGCTCTTCCGCGACTCCCAGGTCCCCCTGCCGGCGGTCTGGGGAGCGAACGACGAGATCTTCGGTCCCGAGGGCGCCGAGGCGTTCCGCCAGGACCTGCCCGAGGCCGAGATCCACCTGCTGGACTCCGGGCACTTCGCCCTGGAGAGCCATCTGCAGACCGTCACCGAGCACATCCGCGCCTTCCTCGCCCGCGTCCTCGCCTGACGCACAGGGCAGCGGGGCGGTTGCGTGGTCCGTCTCGTCCGCCAGAAACCCATCCGGGGTACGGCGACCCGCGTACCCCGCACCGGAAGGAACCCACCATGGGTGGATCGCGCACCGGGTGAACCGGGTGGACGGCAGGTACCAGCGGTGCTCGGCTTCGTCGACAGCGCTCACTTGCTGCGCATGCAGGTCCAACAGCGCGAAGAACTCCTCGTCAGGGGCCGGCATCCGGCGAAGGCGGCGCTGCCGCCCACGACGGCCCTGCGGTCTCAGGAGTCAAGGAGCCGTCAGTGTCCGCGCCTTGGGACGTGCAGTGTTTCAGCAGCGCGGAAATCGGGCCGTCGACCAGCCGGTAGCGCACGATCCGGCCGTCCTTCTCGCCCTCGACGATGCCGGCGGTCCGCAGGAGACGGAGAGCCTGGGAGACGGCGGTGTCCCTCATGCCGGTCGCCAGGGCGAGGTCGGAGACCGCGATGGGGCCGGCTTCCTGCAGGGCGAGCAGCAAGGACAGACGTCCGGGGTCGGAGAGCAGGGAGAAGCGCTCGGCCCAGGCGCGTACGCGCTCGGGCTCGCCGACGGCGGCGATGGCGTCGCAGACCCGGTGACCGTCGATGGTCCGCTGCCCGGCGCGTTCCGCGGGGACGAGATGCATGGGCTCATCATCGCAGCCGCCCTCGATCCGCTCCATACCTGAGCAGTTGTGCAGCCTTGCAGCCATACGCCACGGCCTCTTAGGGTGGGCAGGCCGTGGTGTTCGGGAAGACCGGTGACAGCCCTCAGGGGCTCAGTCCGGAGCGGCCCTCGCCACTGTGATCGGGGAGTTCCCACCTCATGCGTTGCCACTGGCCTCACGGCCGGGAAGGCAGGGGTGGGCGCGTCGACCCGTCAGCCAGGAGACCGGCCACGGCATCACGAAGCTGATCCACGAGGTGCTGGAGCGTGACTGTATGACCGTGTCCCCAGGCGTGCCCGAAACCGACGCCGCCCCGTCCTTCCACTGGCGTCGCGAGGACACCGTACGAACCGCCGGCCTGCTGGCCGTGATCGTCGCACTGCACGTGCTGGCGTTCGGGATCCTGTTCCTGCTCGTGGTCCCGCGTCACTACGAGGTGGGTACCAAGGCGTTCGGCATCGGTCTGGGCATCACGGCCTACACCCTCGGCATGCGGCACGCCTTCGACGCCGACCACATCGCCGCGATCGACAACACCACCCGCAAGCTGATGGCCGACGGCAAGCGGCCGGTGTCGGTGGGCTTCTGGTTCGCGCTCGGGCACTCCAGTGTGGTGGTCGTCATGGCCGCGCTGGTGGCCGGCGGCGCCAAACTCGCCGGCACGCTGATGAACGACGGCTCCCGGACCCACCAGGTTCTCGGCACCGTGGGCACCACGGTCTCCGGCAGCTTCCTGTACCTCATCGCCGCCCTCAACCTCGTCGCGCTGTTCGGCATCATGCGCGTCTTCAAGGCCATGCGCGCCGGACGCTACGACGAGACGGAGCTGGAGGCCCACCTCGACTCGCGCGGCTTCATGAACCGCATCCTGGGCCGGTTCACCAAGTCCATCCGCCGCCCCGGCCAGATGTTCCCCCTCGGCTTCCTCTTCGGTATCGGCTTCGACACCTCGACCGAGGTCCTGCTCCTCGCCCTGGCCGGCAACGGCGCCGCCGCCGGCCTGCCCTGGTACGCGGTCCTGTGCCTGCCTCTGCTTTTCGCGGCGGGCATGAGTCTGTTCGACACCCTGGACGGCACGTTCATGAACTTCGCCTACCAGTGGGCGTTCTCGAACCCCGTCCGCAAGGTCTTCTACAACCTCACCATCACCGGCCTGTCCATCGCCGTCGCCTTCTTCGTCGGCACCATCGAACTGGTCGGCGTCCTGCACGACAAGCTCGGCCTGAACGACGACGTCACCAGCTGGATCGCCGGCCTGAACCTGGACAACGTCGGCTATGTCATCGTCGGACTGTTCGTGGTCGTCTGGGCCGTGGCCATCGGCTACTGGCGCCTGGCCAAGGTCGAGGAGCGCTGGCGCGCCCGCACCCTGGACGCCGGCTGACAGCACGGCGACCGGCGCCGCAGCCGGCGTCCCGGAGCGGCCCGACAGCCGCAAGGCTCCCCCGAGCACCTTCCTCGCGGGAGCCTTCCCTCGTACCACCTGCCCGGGAAGGATGAGTCGCGCCCCTGCCGACCCGGGCGGACGCGGGGCTCCGGCCGCCCGGCATCGGCGTGGTGGCGGCGGCGGTGGCGGTGGCGGTGGCGGTGGCGGTGGCGGTGACCAACGGTGCGGGCCTGTCCGGCCCGCTCCAGATCGGACTTGCCGCGGCGAAGGGGGCGCCTGCGCGCTGCACGTCCCGCTCCACGGCGTCCACCACGTCGCCGGCCACGTCGCCGCCGACACACTCGAACACGGCCCGGCCCGGCTCGTTCGGGCGGCGTCCGCCCACCGGCCCCCGAACAACGTCCGCGAGAAGGCAGGTGAGTTCTCGGCAACTTCGCGTTCACGACGGCGGGAACCGACGGTAACAACCGCTTCCTAGCGTGACCGGCCATGGGATGAACCGTACGGACGGCTGTTCGCGGCGTATGACGGGCCGTCGGCTCCCCCGTCCTGCCGACGACGCCAAGCGGGGTTCTTCCCTTCACCGAGGCATCCGCACCAGCGTCATCGGGAGGCGCGGCATGAGTACCACCGAGTCACGACCCCAGGCGGCAGGCACGACGAAGGCCGCCGGGGACCAGGCGGTCAGGGAGACGCTGGAGGACTACACCCTCCGTTTCGCTCCCCGCAGTTACCGTCGCTGGACCCCCATGGTCGTGGCGACGACCGCGCTCGGCGGCATCGCCTACATGGCCGACTTCTCCATCGGCGCCGGCATCGGCCTGGCACACGGCACCGGCAACGCGCTCGTGGCGATCGCGGTGGCCGCCGTCGTCATTTTCGTCACCGGCTTTCCGCTGGCATACTACGGCGCCCGCTACAACATCGACCTCGACCTGATCACGCGCGGCTCCGGCTTCGGCTACTACGGCTCCGTGCTGACCAGCGTCATCTTCGCCAGCTTCACCTTCATCTTCTTCGCCCTCGAAGGCTCGATCATGGCCCAGGGCCTCAGGCTCGGCCTCGGACTGCCGCTGTGGCTGGGCTACTTGGTCTCCACCCTCATGGTCATCCCCCTGGTGATCTACGGCATGAAGGCACTCAGCAAGCTCCAGGTGTGGACGACGCCGATCTGGCTGCTGCTGATGATCGGCCCGCTGGTCTACCTGGTCGCCACCGACCCCGGCACGGTCGACCGCTTCCTCTCCTACGCCGGCACCGACGGCGACGGCGGTATCCACGCCGCGCCGGTCCTCCTCGGCGCAGGCGTATGCCTGTCGCTGATCGCGCAGATCGGCGAGCAGATCGACTATCTGCGCTTCATGCCGCCCAAGTCCGAGGCGAACAGGCAAAGTTGGTGGACGGCCGTGATCATGGCCGGCCCCGGCTGGGTGGTGCTCGGCGCGCTCAAGCAGGCCATCGGTGTCTTCCTCGCCGTCTACATTCTCGCGAAGGTCGGTCCGGCCGCCGCGACGGAGCCGATCCAGCAGTTCCGCGGCGCCTTCGACGCGATGATGCCGTCCTGGATGGTGGTCCCGCTGGCCGTGGCCCTGGTGGTCATCAGCCAGATCAAGATCAATGTGACGAACGCGTACTCCGGTTCGCTGGCGTGGACGAACTCCTTCACCCGCGTGACCAGGCACTACCCGGGCCGCATGGTCTTCGTCCTGGTCAACCTCGGGTTTGCGCTGGCCCTGATGGAAGCCGACATGTTCAGCTTCCTCAACAGCGTCCTCGGCTTCTACTCGAACTGCGCGATCGCCTGGGTGGTCACGGTGGCGACCGACATCGGCGTCAACAAGTACCTGCTCAAGCTGTCCCCGCTGCGGCCGGAGTTCCGCCGCGGCATGCTCTACGCCGTCAACCCCGTCGGCGTGGTTGCCTTCGTCGCCGCCTCCGGCCTGTCCATCGCCCTGTATTTCCGGGTACTGGGGCACGCCCTGCAGCCGTACTCCCCCGTGGCCGCCGCCGTCATCGCGTTCGTCCTGACCCCGCTGATGGCCCTCGTCACCCAGGGCAGGTACTACCTCCGTCGCACAGACGACGGCATCAGCGAGCCACTCCTCGACGAGACCGGCAACCCGAGCGCGGTCACTCTCGACTGCCACGTCTGCCATCAACCGTACGAACGCCCGGATCTGACCGCCTGCGCCACCCACGACGCGGTCGTCTGTTCCCTGTGCCTGAGCACGGACCGGGTCGGCGACCATGTGCTGCCGGCCACCGGGTGACTTCGCTCGCCTGTCAGGGCAGCGTCCACAACCGGACCGTGACGAGGTAGAAGACGGCGGCCCAGAAGGCCATCGTCACCGCGACGACACCGATGCCTCGCAGGGTGGCCCTCGCCGGTGCGTCCGGCGGTGGCCGCAGCCATCGCCCGAGCAGCGGGTTCACGTAGTGGGGCATGGTCAGGAAAGTCATGATGAAGCTCGACAGCAGGTTGCCCACGAGCAGGCCGATCCAGAGCCGCAGGTGCAGCGGGGACAGGGCGAGCGTGAGCAGTACGACGGTCGGGTACAGGCCGACCCAGACGGCGAGGGAGGTCCTGGTCTCCGAGGGGGGCGGCGGTGCCTCCTTGCCCTCGCCCCCGAAGGCGAACCAGCTGCCGAACGAGTTGTCGATCGTATGCAGTTTGAAGTCGCTGAACTTCTCGCCCTCGGCCAGGACCTCCTGCCGCCTGGGCGACGTCAGCCAGGCGTCGAGATGCTCGGCGGTGTCGTAGCGGTACAACGTGGTCCATTCCTCCTGGAGCCCCTCGATGGGGCGGAACAGCTCGCTCCCGCGAAACCCCTCGAACTTGCTCTCCTCCTGGACCAGGCGGTGCTGCCAGGCGAGGAAGTCGTCGACCTGGCTCGGCGGGACGAGGTGGGTGACCACCACGGTCACCAGCGGATCCAGTGACTGGGTGCCGCTGCTGACCACCTGCTGGGTCGCCGGACCGTCGAAGTACTTGGCGCCGACGTCGAGATACGTCTGCCTGGTCGCGCTGTTGATCCACGCCTGCAGATGCGCCACCGAGTCGAACCGGTACACGATGACCCAGTCGGGTTGCAGAGGCGTCGGCGGGGAGATCTCGGCGCCGAGGAAACCGGGGTAGGAGGCGGCCGCGGCGTTGAGGTCCTCCTGCCACGCCTCGAACTCCCGGTCCATCCCGGGCAGGACGTTCTGTCCGATGATCGCCGTCGCCGCGGCGGCTACGTTCTTCTGGGTGTTCATGGTGGCTCACCCTGTCGACAGCGACTGCTCCGCGGGGAGTCGGCCGTAAATGCGTTCCGGAGTCAGCGGCAACGCCCGGTAGCGGACGCCCGTGGCGTCGTGCACCGCGTTCGCGAACGCGGGGGCCACCGGGTTGATGCAGCACTCGGCCATCCCCTTCGCGTGCATGGGCCCCACCGAGTCCGCCGAGCCCACCAGGAGGACCTCGGTACGGGGGATGTCGGCGTAGGCGGGGATGCGATAGTTCCTGAGGTTCGGGTTGGCCATGACGCCGCTGTCGTCGACGTGATGGTTCTCGGTCAGCGCGAAGCCGATCCCCTGGGCGACCCCGCCCTCCACCTGACCTCTGACCTGGGCCGGGTTGATGATCACTCCGGCGTCCGCCGCCTGCACGCTGTAGAGGATCCGTATCTCGCCCGTCACGCGGTGCACGGCTACCCGGAAGCCCTGCGTGTTGGAGGTGACGCTCCGGGGCGAGCCGTACGCCTTGCGTGCTGCGGTGAACCGGATTCCGCGCGTCCGGGCCAGGGCGACGAGTTCGGCCAGCGACACCCGCCGGTCCCCGCAGACGACACCGTCGTCGTCCATCGCGCACATCACGACATGGACGCCCGTGTACGCCGCGGCGAACTCCAGGATACGGTCGCGTACGGCGTTGGCCGCCCGCAGGACCGCGTTGCCCGCCACGAAGAGGCCCGCGCTCGCGAAGGCACCGGTGTCGAATCCCGTGCGGTCGGTGTCGGACTGCACCAGACGGATCCGCGACGGCGTCGTACCCAGCTGGCCGGCCGCGATCTGGACATGGGCCGTGGAGGTTCCCTCCCCGAACTCGGCGGTCCCGACGGCCAGTTCGTAGATGAGATCGTCGCCCAGGGTGATCCAGGCCTCGGAGAGGTGTTCCGTCGGAGGCGCGGTCTCGTGCAGGGAACTCGCCACGCCGGCTCCGACGAGCCACTCCGGACCGGGAGGGGGCAGGTCGGCCGTGCGGGCCAGGGCGTCGTCCACCAGGTCGATGCAGCCGGCGAGTCCGTCCTCGGTGAAGATCACGTCGTCGGGACCGTCGTGCAGAGCGACCAGGGGCTCGCCCGGCCGCACGATGTTGCGTCGGCGCAGTTCCAACGGGTCGATGTGCAGGGCGCGGGCCAGTTCGTCCATCGCCGACTCCACGGCGAACGCGGGCTGCGTCATCCCGTAGCCGCGCAGGGCACCGCTCGGCACGCTGTTCGTGTAGACGGAGTACGCGTCGTACTTCTTGTTGGGGCAGCGGTAGATCATGACGGCGGCTCCGCCCGCGTACAGCGTTTCGCCGCCGTGGTTGCCGTAGGCGCCGGTGTTCGACACGTTGCGTACCTGGATGGCGGTGAGCGTTCCGTCGGCCTTTGCGCCGAGCTTGACCGTCAGGGTCATCGGGTGCCGTGGCGAGGCCGTGGTGAACTCCTCCTCACGGGTGTACTCGAGGCAGGTGGGCCGCCCGGTGTCCAGGGTGGCGAGCGCGACCAGGTCCTCCGTGATCACCTCCTGCTTGCCGCCGAATCCGCCGCCGACGCGTTTGCAGAACACCCTCAGCCGGTCCGGACGCAGCGCGAACAGGTACTCCAGTTTGACCTTCGCGATCGACGGTGACTGCGAACTGGTGCGGACGGTCAGCCGCCCGTCCTCCATCCAGGCGATCGAGCCGTGGGTCTCCAGATGCACGTGCTGCACCCGCGGTGAGACGTAGGTGCCCTCGTGGATCACGTCGGCCGCGGCGAATCCCGCGCCGACGTCGCCGATGTGCGAGTGGAGTTCGAGCAGGATGTTGTGGACGGGGTCGCGGACGAACGGATCGTCGGAGCCGTGCAGCGGGGGTGCGCCGTCGGCCATCGCGGCCTCGGGGTCGAACACCGCCGGCAGCACCTCGTACTCCACCGCGAGACGCCGGCAGCCCTCCTCGGCCGCCCCGACCGTGTCGGCCAGGACCGCGGCGACGCGCTGACCGGCGAAGCGGACCGTGTCGTCGAGTATTCAGGTGTCGTCCGGGTCGACCAGGTGGTCGGTGTGGATCGCCGTGGTGAAGCGTCTGCGGGGTACGTCCTGCCAGGTGTAGACCCGGTGCACGCCGGGCACCGCGAGGGCGGCGCTCTTGTCGATCGAGAGGATCCGGGCGTGCGCGTGGGGTGAGTGCAGCATCTTGAGGTGCAGCAGTCCGTCGATGTGGGTGTCCATGGTGAACTCGGCGTGCCCCGTCACCACGTCGTGGCCCGCGGGCGCGCCGACGCTCGTCCCGACGGCCTTGCCCGCTGCCGCGGTCTCCACCGCGCCGACGCCCTTCACGGCGTCCTCGATCGCCCGGTATCCGGTGCAGCGGCAGAGGTTGCCCTTCAACGCCCGTGGCAGATCCGCCTTCTGGTCCTCGGTGAAGGTCGCCGCCGTCATGATCATCCCCGCGGTGCAGAAACCGCACTGGAACCCCGGGGCGTCCTCGAACTGCCGTTGCACGGGATGCGGGGCGCCGGGCCGTCCGAGGCCCTCGATCGTCGTCACCTCCCGGCCGTCCGCGCGGAACGCGGGGGTGATGCAGCTGTGTACCGGCGTCCCGTCCAGCCATACCGTGCAGGCGCCGCAGTCGCCCGCGTCGCACCCCTTCTTGACGCCGAAGTGGCCGAGTTCGCGCAGGAAGGTGCGCAGGCACTGACCGGGGGCCGGCTCCCGGTCGAATTCCCTGCCGTTCACGCGGTAGCTCATGCCAGGTCCCCAGCCGTGAGTTCGCGGCAGATCTCTTCGGCGAAGTGCCGTGTCAGATGCCGGCGGTGGTCGGGGGTCCCGTTGGGGTCGGCGAACCAGACGTCGTCCGGCAGGGCATCGATGCTCTGCCGCAGGGTGCGCACATCGGGCAGGGAGTCGAAGGCGAGACGCACCGGCCGGGTGGTGCCTGCCGTGACGGTGAGCAACAGGTCGTTCGCTCCCAGCCGTTGCGTGCCGACGAGGAACACCGTCGAACGGCCGAGCCGGGTCAGCGTGAAGCGACGGTGCGCGGTGCGCCTGCGCAGCGCGCGCTCCGGAATGGTGATGCGGCGGAGGATCTCCCCGGGGGCGAGAACGTTGCGGTGGTCGCCCGTGACGAAGTCGACGGCGTCGACGAGGCGCACGGAGCCGTCGGGTGCCCACAGTTCGTACTGCGCCTCGAGCGCGACGGTCAGCGTGATCATCGGGCCTGCGGGCAGGGACATGCAGATGTTTCCGCCGACGGTCGCCGCGTTCCACACCTTGAACGAGGACAGCAATGCCTCACAGCTCTTCCGGAAGAGAATTCCGGCGGTCCAGTCCACCGGGCACGAGAAGGCGTACAGGTCGCGGATGGTGCATGTGGCACTGATCTCCAGGCCCTGGTCCGTCGGGACAAGGGGCTCCCAACGCAACGCCGTCAGGTCGATCAGCCGTCGCAGGTCGGGCTGCTCCGTGGAGTAGAGCCATGTCCCGCCCGCGAGCCAGGCGTCGCCCTCGTGCCAGTCCGTGCCTGGCTGCTCGGACGGTCGCCGGATCACTTCGGTGATGGTGTTGAGGTCCATGGAAACCGACCTACGGGAGAACGGGCCTACGGGAGGACAACTGTCCCCCGGCACTGCTGGAGTTGGGTTCCCGCCGGCCGAGCAAATGTGGGCCACCATGCGCCGTCCGGGCGGCTGGGCCGCGAGGTACCGGCGGGCACGGACACTCTCGTTACAGCGTATCGCAGCGTGCGGGTGAGGGCCCGGCCGAGGACAACTGGAAGTAGTCGGTTCACCGCGGACCGTAACCGATGAAGCGCTCCTGGGCCGGAAGATATCGATACCGATGTCCCCCGCCCACCCCGATCACCTGGACCCACCGCCGTCCTCGACCGGTACGGGACAAACGTGCTGCGGTTCTGGTCGATGAGCAGCTGACGGCCGAGCGGGGGCGCGGCTCGCGGTGTCGTAGACGCTCCACAGCGGGCAAGTGCCACCGGCGCGGGAGAACCGGAATCCGGTCGCGGACTGCCGTGTCGCGAGGACGGATGGAGGCTGCGGCTTCTCCCGTCGTAGTGGTGCATCCGGTCGCCAGGCTCGGCGGCCAGACGGGTGCCGGGTGCCGGGTGCCTCGGCAGGTCTCGCGGTGAGGGCGCCTGTCACCTCACCCGGCCGGATGCCGGTTCCCTCGGCCAGACGCTCGGCGGCGAGGTCGGTCTCGTGCCGGTGGTTCCGGCTGCGGTGGAAGAGGTCCCGGATCCCCTCTCGCAGCACCTCCGGCGCCGGCACCGACTCGTGCGCCGCAAAGGGTTCAGCCTCTGGCCGACCTGGCCCAGCGGGCGTACTCGGTCGGTGTCCTGCCGTACCGCTTCTTGAAGGTGCGGATGAAGTGGCTGCTGTCGGCGAACTGCCAGTGGGCGGCGAGTTCGGAGACGCTCAGCGAGCCGGCCGGAGCGGTGAGGGCGAGCCGGGCTTCTTCCATGCGTCGGCGTCGGATGTAGGAGGCCACCGACTCGCCTGTCGCCGCGAATGCCCGGTGCAGGGTGCGTACGGAGACGTTCAGTTGGCGCGCCAGCAGCGCCGGAGAAAGCCCGGAGTCGGCGAGCATGCCGTCGGCGAGGTCCTTGGCGGCCTGGGCGAGCACGGGAGCCAGCCGGGGCTCCGCGTCGTCGAAGCCCCGCCCGGCCACCGCCTTGGCCAGTTCGAGCAGAGCGCCGCGGGCGGCTCGGACTCCGGCCGCGCCGAGGTCGGCCATGGTCGCGTGGATCATGTTGGCGTGCGACACCAGCAGGCGCACCTCGGCCAAGTCCGCGGGACCGGTGACGACCCGGTCCCCGAGCAGTGGGGTGAGCATGGCGGCGGGCAGGACGATCACCCGGGCCGTCGTGCCGGGCGCCGTCTCGAAGTGCGAGGGCCGCCCGACATGCCGGAGGAGGAACTGCCCGGCCGACACGGTGTGTTCGACGCCGTCGCGGGCGCCGCCCAGCGTCCACGCACCCCGGTACACCGCATACAGCCGCACCTGGTCCTCGACGCCGCCCGCAGTGCCCGCCGTCCGGATGGCCGACGCACCCTCGATGTCGGTGATCGCCGCGTCGCCCACCGTGGTGGCCCGGGTTCTGACCCGGAAGTCGTCGATCGTGGCCCGGCTGAAGGCCGGCAGCGGGAAGCCGTCGCCGACCTGCGTCTGCCACCCGCTCCGAAAGGCGTCGAACGCCCGAGGTACGGCGCCAGGGGTCGTGGAGTCCAGGCGGAACGCCCCGCCTGCCCGGGCACCTTCGGCTTCGGCACTCTTCATGGCCGGTCCACACCTCGTGTTCGTTGGTCCGCCGCTGTCGCGTGGCGTTGATGTCCCATCCGGACGGCGCCGTGGTCCAAGCGCGCACCGTGCCGAGTTTTCTACGGTCCTGCGAGGGGGGCAATGCCGGGCTGCCGCGGCCTGGCTCCGCGAGAAGACGAGGATCTTGTGAACGATCAGCATTCCGGCCGCGTAGCGGTCGTCACGGGTGCGGGCTCCGGCATCGGCGCCGCGACCGCGTACCGGTTCGCCGCCGACGGGTACAGGGTGGCGCTCGTGGGCCGCACCGAGGCGACGTTGCGGCGGACCGCGCACGAGGGACCGGAGGGCGCGGACATGCGTCCGTGGGTCGCGGACGTCTCGGACCCGGCCGCCATCAGCGCGGTCATGAACGCCGTCGCCGAGCGGTTCGGCCGCTTGGACGTCCTGGTCAACAACGCGGGCGTGGCGATCCCCGGCACCGTCGAACAGATAGATCCGGAGGACTACCGGACCATGATGGGCACCAACATCGACGGCGCCTTCTTCGCCTCGCGAGCCGCCCTGCCCCATCTGCGGGCGGTACGTGGCTGCATCGTCAACGTCGGGTCGGTCGGCGGCCTGCGCGGTGACTGGGGCCAGGCCGCCTACGACATGACCAAAGGCGCACTGGTGAACCTGACCAACGCGATGGCGCTGGACCACGGCCGGGAGATCCGGGTCAACGCCGTCCACCCACAACGCCGTCCACCCGGGTGTGACACTCAGCAGCCAGTTCCTGCGCGACGCACTCGCCGAGGGCACCTCGCTGCATCAGCGCTTCGTGGATCGCGTACCCATGGGCCGGCCCGCGGAGCCGGCCGAGGTCGCCGCCGCCGTGGCCTTTCTCACCGGTCCTGACGCGGCGTACCTGAACGGGGTGCACCTTCCCGTGGACGGCGGCCTGACCGCGTCGAACGGCCAGAGCGATCTGTACCGAGCGGACGTCTGACACCACATCCGCCGCCGACGGCGACATCTGCCGAACTTGCCGGTCACAGCGACTCGTTGAGGGCGGACATGGCGCCTGATGCCGGACATCGAGCGCCGCACCAGCCCGGTTGCGTGCCTGAAGCGGCCACGCGCATCCTCCGCCGCCCAGCCGGAGCAACCAGACGTTCGGCCATCGACACGCAGACCGCCGGCACGGCCGGACGAGACGGTCTCTTGAGCACCGGGCGTCATCGAGGTCGTGGGCCTGGTGAACCCGGCGGCCCGTGGAGGACGAGGCGTCGCGGGCGAGCACCCGGCCGTCGCCATGGGGCACCTCGCAGGTTGGCGGGTCATTCCTCCAGGGCTGCCGCGATACGGTCGAGGTCGGTGAGCAGCGCTGCCATGCGCTGCGGCGGGACGGCCTCGGCCATGCGCCGTTCGACGGCGTATACGGCAGCCTGGACCGCGGTCAGGCGTGCCTGCCCCTTCCCGGTGAGGTGGGCGGGCCGGGCACGTACGGTCTGACCGGCTCCCCCGGTCGCTGTGGTGGCCCCCGCGCGGCACGTCCGTGCGGGGGGTCAGCCTCTGTCCGGCGCCGCCAACCGGTGCAGCCGTAGGGCCAGTTGGATCTCCAGGGCGCGGGCGGGCGTCTGCCAGTCCGCGCCGAGCAGCCTGCCCACCCGCTCCAGCCGCTGGGCCACCGTGTTGACATGGACGTGGAGAGTGTCCTTGGTGCGGGCCGGGCTCATCCCGCAGGCGAAATACGCCTCCAGGGTCTGCAGCAGTTCCGTTCCGCGCCGCTCGTCGTACCCCGCCACCGGGCCGATGGTCCGCTCCACGAAGCCAGTGATGTCCCGTTCGCCCGCGAGGAGCAGGCCGAGAAAGCCGAAGTCCTCGGCCGCCGCGCCGTCCCCGGCCCGGCCCAGCAGGTGCAGCGCGTCCAGGCAGCGACGGCCCTCGGCGTAGGCGGCGGTGACGGTCTCGGGGTGCGCGGCGAGGGCGGTGACGGGCGCGGAGGCGCCGACCGTGACCGGCTGCCGGACGGCCGTGCCCAGGTGGCGGGCGGTGCGGCGGGCCAGCTCCGTGGCACTGTCGCCGGCCCCGAGCGGCAGCAGCAGGACGGTGCCGCCGTCGCGCGCGGCGGCGAGGCCCTGCCGGGTGGCGGCGAGGTGGGAGGCGGCCGACCACAGACGGCGGCGGGCCGCGGCCTCCTCGTCGGCGTCGGCCGCCGGGCCGTCCAGACGTGCGGCGAGTACGACATGGGTCGCGTCCAGGTCGGCGTGCAGCCGGTCGGCGCGTTCGCGCAGCAGCCGAGGGTCCCGGTCGCGGGCGTCCAGCAGATCGTCCAACAGCTCGCCGCGCACGCGCTGTTCGGCCTCGGCGGCGGATCGGCGGGCGAGCAGGAGCAGCGAGGTGACCATGGCCGCCCGCTCCAGTGTGCGCTGGTCCACGGGGTCCAGGCCGGGGTGTCCGCGCAGGACCAGCGCGCCGAGCAGTTCGCCGCCCGCGGCCACCGGGGCGATCCAGTCCGTGCCGTGACGTACGGCGTGCCCCTCGGCCCGGGATGCCTCGAGCGCCTCGGCCGGTGCCGCGGCGGCCTCGGTGAACTCGACAGTGGCGTCGAGGACTTGGGAGACGGCGGCGGCGACGTCGTGCACCCCGCCGCCGCGCAGGACGAGTTCGGCGAGCCGGTCGTGGACGTCGGAGGCACGCTCGACGGCGGCGCTGCGGTCCCGGATGATCTCGTTGGCGCGCTCCAGGCCGGCCAGCGCGGCGCGGGTCTCGGTGATCAGGTTGGCGGTGTCGATCGCGGCGGCGGCGAGCGCGGCGAAGGAGCCGAGCAGGGCGATCTGTACGCGTTCGAAGACGCGTGCCCGGCGGTCGGCGGCGAAGAGGACCCCGATGACATGCGGGCCGAGCATGAGGGGCACGCCGAGGATGGCGACCAGTCCCTCGTCACGGACCCCGGCGTCGATGGTGAGGGTGTGCTGGAAGCGGGCGTCCTGGAAATAGTCGTCGGTGACGTACGGCCGGGTGGTCTGCGCGACCAGCCCGCCGAGCCCCTCCCCCAGGCCCAGCCGCAGCTGCTGGAAGCGCGCGGAGACCGAGCCCTCCGTCACCCGCATATAGGTGTCGCCGCGTGCCGGGTCGTGCAGGGTGAGGTAGGCGACGTCCGTGCCGAGCAGGGAGCGGGCGCGCTGGACGATGGCCTGCAGAACGGCGTCCAGATCGCGCAGGCCCGCGAGGTCGTGGGCGGTCTCGAAGAGTGCGGACAGCTCCGCCTCCCGGCGCCGTCGCCCCTCCAGCTCGGCGCGGACGCGCAGGGCGAGCAGTCTGGTCTGTTCCAGTTCGGCGACGCGGTCGGCCGGGCGTCCCTCGGCGCGCGCGAGCAGCACCGGCTGCTCGTAGGCCTCCACGGAGGCGTCGCGGGCCAGCAGCTCGAGGTACGGGGCCTCGGGGCCGTGGCCGAGGACCGGCTGAACGTGATCGCGAGACATGGTCACAGGATTCCGCATCGACGGCCCAGCCGGTCGGGCCTGTGGACAACTCCCGGGCTTCGTGACTTCCGGGCTGATGGACCTCCGGGCTTCCCGGCGTTCCTGGCCTCCCGGGCGTTCGTGGGCCTCCCCGGGCGTTCCTGGCCTCCCGGGCCGGAGGTTCTCCTCTTCCTCAGTGAGCCGTCCACCCACCGTCGAGGACGAGTGAGGTGCCGGTGACGAAGGACGCCTGCGGGCTGCACAGGTAGGCCACGGCCTCGGCGACCTCGTCCGGTTCGATGAGCCGGTGGACGGCACTGTCCTTGAGCAACACCTCGGAGACCACCCGCTCCTCGGGGATGCCGTGCACCCGTGCCTGGTCGGCGATCTGCTTCTCGACCAGGGGCGTGCGCACATAGGCCGGATTCACACAGTTCGAGGTCACCCCGTGGGCGGCACCTTCCAGAGCGGCCGTCTTGGACAGGCCCTCGAGACCGTGTTTGGCCGCCACATAGGCCGATTTGAAAGCGGAGGCGCGCAGACCATGGACGGAGGACACATTGACGATCCGGCCCCAGCCCTGTGCGTACATGTGCGGCAGGGCACCGCGGATGAGCCGGAAGGGCGCCTCCAGCATCACGGTCAGCACGGCGTGGAAGACCTCCGGCGGGAAGTCCTCGATGGGGCGCACCAGTTGCAGGCCCGCGTTGTTGACCAGCACGTCCGTCCCGGCGGCGGCCCGCTCGGCGGCATCGAGGTCGGTGAGGTCCACGACGTGCGGAACGACGGTCCCGGGAAGGTCGGCGGCCCGTTCCGCCTGCGCGGCGAGTTCGGCCAGGCCGGCCGCGTCACGGTCGACGGCCCGCACCTCGGCCCCGGCGGCGGCGAGCCGCAGCGCGCAGGCGCGGCCGATGCCGCCGGCGGCACCGGTGACGAGGGCGGTGCGACCGCCGAGGTCGAGGGCGAGGGGCTGGGCGCGAGGGCCGGGCGGGGGGTTGGACGCGGTCATGCGCCGACCCTAGACGGAGCCCACCCGTCACCACATGTGGCGTGCACCCACACTTCAGTTGATGGTCATAGGGTCAAACCATGTGGGTGCCTCGGACATGGCCTGCTTGATCCGGAAGAGGCCGAACTCGTGCAGATCGGGCAGCGCGTCCACGGCGAACCAGCCCACTTCCAGCGACTCGTCGTCGTTGACCCGGGCGCTGCCGCCCACGGCGCGGCAGCGGACGGTGATGTCCATGTACTGGCAGGTGTCACCGTTGGGGTAGGTGACCGGCTCCAGGGCCTGGACCAGGACGACCCGCTCGGCGACGCAGTGCACCGCCGTCTCCTCGAAGACCTCCCGCACGGCGCAGGCCGCGGGCTGCTCACCCGGGTCCGGGATGCCGCCGATCACCGACCACTTGCCGTTGTCGACCCGGCGGCCCAGCAGCACTCTGCCCTCGTCGTCGAAGACGATCGCGGTGACCCCGGGCAGCCAGAGCAACTGCTGTCCGGCGGCGGCCCGCAGCGTACGGATGAAGTCAGGAGTAGCCATGGCCCGACCCTAACGGGCCGGGCTCGAGCTTTGTCGCCGGTCCAGGAGGCGTACGCCGGTCGTACGGTCAGGCGCCACCGGCGCGGCGGCCGCGCAGCCCGGACCCGATCGCCCAGCCGACGCCGCCGGCGGCGACCAGCACCAGAGCCATCTCCGGCAGGATGCCCAGCTCGGTCGCCGGGGTCTTGGAGGTGCGCAGCGGCACCTTCTGCACGAGATAGGCGGGCACGAACATGCCGGTCTTCTGGGTGATCTTCCCGTCCGGCATGATGACTGCGCTGACGCCGCTGGTCACCGGCACGGTGACGGTGCGGCTGTGCTCGACGGCACGGATCCGGGACATGGCGAGCTGCTGGTAGGTCATCTCGCTGCGGTCGAACGTGGCGTTGTTGCTGGGCACGGAGATCATCTCCGCGCCGTGCGTGACGGTGTCCCGCACCGCCCAGTCGAAGGCGGCCTCGTAGCAGGTGGCCAGACCCACCTTGGCGCCGTCGAGGTCGAACACGCCGGGCTTGCTGCCCCGGCTGAAGTCCTGGCGGACCATGCCGGTCCAGTTCTTGTTGATCGCGCCGACGAGCCCGCGCAGCGGGAGGTACTCGCCGAACGGCTGTATCTGCCGCTTGTCGTAGGTCTGCGTCGGCCCCTTGACCGGGTCCCACAGGATCTGCTCGTTCAGCAGCTTCCCGTCGCGCTCCACGACTCCGCCGACCGAGATGGGCACACCGACCGCCTTGGCGGCCTCGTTGATGACGACGGCCGCGTCGGGGTTGGCGAAGGGGTCGATGTCGGATGAGTTCTCCGGCCACAGCACGAAGTCGGGCCTCGCGACCTTGCCCGCCTTGACGTCGGCGGCGAGCCTGAGCGTCTCGCGCACGTGGTGGTCGAGCACGGCCCGCCGCTGGGCGCTGAACTCCAGCCCCGAGCGCGGCACGTTGCCCTGGATGACGGCAACGGTCCGGGTGCCGTCCTCGGCCTTGTCGCTCACGAGCGGCCGGGCGGCGACCGCGCCCACCACCGGGACGGCCACGCTCAGCAGCGCGGCGGCCGCGGCCCCGCGCCACACGGCCCGGCTCCGGCGCTTCTCGGCGATCAGCCGGCCGGCCTCGTACAGACCGAAGCCGCACAGGACGACCGCGAAGCCCAGCACCGGGGTGCCGCCCACCGCGGCGAGCGGCAGGAAGACGCCGTCCGCCTGGCCGAAGGCGATCTTGCCCCAGGGGAAGCCCTGGAAGGGCACACGCGCGCGTACGGCCTCGCCCGCGATCCAGACGGCGG
This sequence comes from Streptomyces broussonetiae, assembly GCF_009796285.1. Taxonomy (NCBI): domain Bacteria; kingdom Bacillati; phylum Actinomycetota; class Actinomycetes; order Kitasatosporales; family Streptomycetaceae; genus Streptomyces; species Streptomyces broussonetiae. The sequence continues at coordinate 1,419,254 of NZ_CP047020.1, forward strand.
CGGCCCACAGGGGCCAGGCCGGCAGTCTGGAGACGGCTGCGACGCCGACGCCGACCAGGGCGATGAAGATCGCCTCGATCGCGACCAGGGCCAGCCAGGGACCAGGCCCGACCTCTACGCCGGTCCATACCAGTAGGGGCAGCAAAAAGCCCAGGCCGAAGAGGTAGCCGAGGCCCAGAGCCGCCTTCCAGCTCCGACCGCGCAGCACCCAGGCGAAACCGGCGAAGGCGGGCAGCGCCAGCCACCACAGGGTGCGCGGCGGAAAGCTGACGTAGAGCAGCACTCCGCAGAGCGCGGAGGCGACGGCCGGGACCAGGCGCAGCAGCCGGGCGCCGCGCGTGCCGGAGGCGGACGGCTGGAGCTGGTCCGGCTGGTCCACGGAGGTTGCGGTGACGGTCACCCGGGTGAGTGTACGGCGGCTGACCTGGCCACCGACAGCACGGTCCGCGGGCCGGCCCGGGCCCCACCGCACCTCCGGCCGCCGTCCCGCGGTCCGCCGCGCGACGGGTCCGGGCCGCCAGCACGGATCAGCCGCGCCGGCACGCTTGCCCCGGCTCGACGATGCGCCGCATCTCGTGCCCAAACCGGTCATCAGCCGCTACGGTGTGCCCAGCCTCGGCAGTGCGGCCGGACTGGGTGCCGTGCCCTGCCGTGGCCCGACAGGGGCGTTCGGGGACGAGGGGCGGCGGGTGGGCTCGACGGGGATGAGGCCTGCGGCCGGTGCGGACGCGGCGGGCACCAGAGGAAACGTTTCTGACGGCGCGGGCATGATTCTGCTCGGCGCCTGCGCGGGATGGGCGCTGCTCACCGCGGCGGCCCATGACGGACGGCCCGAGGGCGTGCTGCTCGCGGTGCTCGCCGTGACCGCCGGTCATGCCGTCGGCCGGGTCTCCGGAGCCCTGCTGCCCGTCGCCACGCCCTGCGCCGGCGCGCTGGCCGCCCTCGCGCTGGCCGTGGCGCAGCCCGATCTCTCCCCCGGCTTCTGGTACGCCGCCCCGCTCGGGCACACCGGTGGTACGGCCGCTCTGCTGGCGCTGGCCACCGGAGCCGCGAGCTGTGCCGCATGGGCCGCGCCCACACCGGCGCTGCGGCTCGGGATGTGGGCGCTGGCCGTCGGGATCGTGCTGACCGGGGCCGCCCTGGGTTCGGCGGCCGGGTGCGCGGCCGGTGCGGCCGTACTGCTGTGCGCGCTGGCCGCGGGCTCGCCGGTCCGTCGGGGTGTGTCCCTGCTGGGTCTGGCCGTTGCGGCGGCCCTGGTGGCGGGCACGGCGTGGGCGCTCGCCTCGGATGCCCTGCGCGGCGGGCTCGCGGGCGTGCTCGAGGGCCGGCTCACCGCGCACCGGGTGGGGCTGTGGCAGGACGCCCTGCGGATGGCCGACCGGAACCGGGGTCTCGGCGTCGGCCCGGACCGGTTCGGGGAGCTGAGCCCGGCGGCGTCACAGACGGTGCCGGCAGACGGCAAGCCGCATTCGGCCCCGCTTCAGGTGGCGGCGGAGCAGGGCCTGGTCGGGGTCGTACTGATCGCCGCCGTGTTCTGCTGGGTGCTGCACGCGCTGTGGCGTACGCCGCGCTCGACGCCGGTCGCCCTCACCGCGGGCGCCGCTCTCACGGCCCTGGCCGCGCTGGCCTCGGTGAGCAACGCGCTGAGCTTCACCTCGGTGACGGCGGGCGCCGGGCTGCTCGCCGGGTGGGCGACGGCGCGGCCCTGGGCGCGCGAGGACGCGGAGCCGCGGCTCTGACCGGTGCCGTCGGCAGTTCACCGGCGCGCGGTCTCAGGTGGCAGGACCCGGTGTGACGGTCCGCAACCGGGCCCGGATGACCCGTACCGCGGATTCCGCGTTGTCCACGGTGATCGTGAAGGTGTGGCCGTCCCACAGGCGCAGCACGATGCCCTCGCCCCGGCGTACGACCACCGCGGTGCCCTTCTCGGGCCGCCACCGGTAGCCCCAGCCGCCCCACTGCCGGGGCGTGACCAGGGCGGTGAAGTCGGCACCTGCCACATGGGAGAGCGGGATACGGCGGCGCGGCAGCCCCATGTGGCCGCAGCGCACCTCGAGGGACTCCTTGTCGAGCCGCAGGTCGACGTGCACGAAGGCGAGCGTGCCGAAGAGGACCAGCAGGCCCGCGGCGATGCAGCCCACGACCGACATCGCCAGCGGGGCGATGCCCGAGGTCCATGCCGAGTCCACGGCCAGCTCGATACCGAGCGCCATGCAGGCCGCGCCGACCAGCGCCAGCAGCCACTGGCAGCGGTTGGTGGCCCGTCCGGTCCAGACATCGGGGTGCGGGGTGTCGTCGGCGTGGGGGTGGTCCCTCATGTTTATGAGATTACTCAGGATCCGCTGCGCGGGCAGGGCGCGGCGGAGCGTGACTGACCCTGGTGGGGGCACAGCGGGCCCACCGATGCCGGACCGGTCAGCGCACCGGGCTGACGGACCGCAGGAAGCGGCCTTCCGCGTAGGACAGGGCGGTGTCCGGGAGCGTGGCCTCGTGGCCGCTGAGCAGCACCGTGAGGGTGGTGTCGGCGACGGCGTGCGGGGCCGGCTCCGCGCCGATCCGGCGCAGCGCCTGGGCGGCCACCGCCCCGGCGGAGCCGTGCAGCGCCAGCGGCGGGCGGTCCGGGCGCTGGACGGCGGCACGGATCCGCTCGCCGACCAGCTCGTAGTTGGTGCAGCCGAGGACGACGGTGGTTACGTCCTCGGGGGTGCGGGCGGCAGCGGAGGCGATCGCGGCCTCGACCGCGGCCTCGTCGGCGTGGTGGATCGCGTCCGCCAGGCCGGGGCAGGCCACCTCGGTGACGGTCGCACCGGCGGCGAACTGCTCGATCAGACCGCGCTGGTAGGCGCTCCCGGTGGTGGCGGGGGTGGCCCAGATGGCGACATGGCCGCCGCCCGCGGCGGCCGGCTTGATCGCGGGGACCGTTCCGATGATCGGCAGATCCGGTTCGAAACGGGCCCGCATCTGCGGCAGCGAGTGCACGGACGCGGTGTTGCAGGCGACGATCAGGACATCGGGCCCGTGGGCGGCGGCGGCCTCGGCGACATCGAGGGCCCGCTGTGTGATGTCCTGTGGGGTGCGCGGCCCCCAGGGCATCCCGTCGGGGTCCCAGGAGAGCACGAGATCCGCGTCGGGCCGCAGCCGCCGTACCGCGGCGGCGGCGGGAAGCAGGCCGATTCCGGAGTCCATGAGCGCGATCTTCACCCGGCCACGATAGACGATCGGGCATGACCGACCGCCCGGGTGGGGCAGACTGCGGCCGTGAGCGCCCTGATGTGGATCACCGTCGTCTCGCTGGCCGCCTGGTGCTGGCTGCTGCTGTTCCAGGGCTTCTTCTGGCGCACGGACGTCCGGCTGCCGGCGCACGGGGAACCGGCGGCGTGGCCGTCCGTGTGTGTCGTCGTGCCGGCCCGGGACGAGGCGGCCGTGCTGCCCGCGAGTCTGCCGTCGCTGCTGGCACAGGACTATCCGGGGCGGGCGGAGGTCTTCCTCGTGGACGACGGGAGTACGGACGGCACGGGCGAGCTGGCCCGGGAGCTGTCGCGGCGGCACGGGGGGCTGCCGCTGACGGTGGGCTCGCCCGGGGAGCCGCCGGCGGGCTGGACGGGCAAGCTGTGGGCGGTTCGGCACGGCATCGGCCTGGCACGCGCGCGTGATCCCGAGTTTCTGCTGCTGACGGACGCGGACATCGCACACGCTCCGCACAGCCTGCGGGAACTGGTGGCGGCGGCGGACACCGGGGGCTTCGACGTCGTGTCGCAGATGGCGCGACTGCGGGTGGAGAGCCTGTGGGAGCGGCTGGTGGTGCCGGCGTTCGTGTACTTCTTCGCGCAGTTGTATCCCTTCCGCCGGATCAGTAGGAGAAGGTCGCGCACGGCCGCGGCGGCGGGCGGCTGTGTCCTGCTGCGCGCCGGCATGGCCGAGCGGGCCCGCATCCCGGACGCCATCCGGCACGCCGTGATCGACGACGTGGCGCTCGCGCGCGCGGTCAAGGGCGCCGGAGGGCACGTCTGGCTGGGGCTGGCCGAGCGGGTGGACAGCGTGCGGCCCTATCCGCGGCTGCACGACCTGTGGCGGATGGTCTCGCGCAGCGCCTACGCCCAGTTGCGGCACAACCCGCTGCTGCTGATCGGTACGGTCGCCGGGCTCGCCCTGGTCTACCTGGTGCCGCCCGCCGCACTGGTCGCGGGCGCGGCCGACGGCAATGCGCCCACGGCGGTGCTCGGCGCCCTGGCGTGGGCGGGGATGGCGGGGACGTATCTGCCGATGCTGCGCTACTACGGCCAGCCCGTGTGGCTCGCTCCGCTGCTGCCGTTCACCGCGTTTCTGTATCTGCTGATGACGGTCGACTCGGCCGTGCAGCACCACCGGGGGCGCGGGGCCGCCTGGAAGGGCCGTACGTACGCGCGTCCGGATGCCGTGCCCGACGAGGGCTAGGCCCTGTCGTCACATTCCCGTCGTCGCCCGAAGGGCGGCCTCGCGGCGTCCGGTGCGTGCTCCCGGCGTGCCGGACGGAAGTCCTCGTACTGGACGTACATGGGCTTTCGCCCGGTGCGGCGAGAGGGCGTGCCAGGCGTCGCGAGGCAGACGGGAATGTGACGACAGGGCCTCGCACGCCCGGTCACTTGCGGCCGGGTGTCCAGTTCATGCCCCAGCCGTAGGCACGGTCCACGGTCCGCTGCGGGCTCACCGCGCGCTCCGGCACCAGATAGCGCGCCTCGCGCTGCACCAGGAGATCGCCGCCGGTGTTCGTGATCAGCGCGAGCGCGCACACGGTGGAGGGGACCGTGCACTCGTCGAGCGAGAAGTCGATCGCTGCGCCGTGCTGGGGCTGCAGGGTGACGGTGGCATGCAGGTCGGCGAAGGAGCTGGCGCCCTCGTAGATCGTGACGAAGACGAGGATGCGCCGGAAGTCCTGCCGGTGGTCCAGGTTGATGGTGAGGTTCTCCCCGGCGGCCACGGCTCCGGTGCGGTCGTCGCCGTCGAGATGGATGTACGGGGGCCGGTGCAGTGATCCGAAGGCGTTGCCGAGCGCCTGGACGACGCCCTTGCGGCCGTCGGCGAGTTCGTACAGGGCGCACAGGTCGAGGTCGAGGTCGAGGTCGCCACGGCCGCCGCCTCCCCAGCGGCCGCCCCAGCCCGAAAGCTGTTTGCGGACCTGCCAGTTGAGGTTCACCCGCATGACACCGGACGTTCCGCCTTGTTTGGCGAGCGAGACGGAGGGTGCGGCCTTCGTGAGGGTGACCTTGGACAGGCGGACCGGCCGGGCCGCGGGCGGCTGGGCGGCGACCGGAGGGGACGCGGGCGAGGGCGGGGGCGGGGGCGCCACGGGCGCGGGAGGCGTGACCACCGGGTGCGGGGCCGCCGTGGCGGGCGGTGCGGCGTGCTGGGGTTCGTCCACGGTGATCCCGAAGTCCGTTGCCAGGCCTTCGAGTCCGCTGCTGTAGCCCTGGGCGACGGCGCGGAACTTCCAGCCGCCCTGGCGGCGGTAGAACTCACCGAGCACGAAGGCTGTCTCCGAGGTCGCGCCGGGGCTGTCGAAGCGGACGACGACCGCCCCGCTCGCGGCGTCGGTCACCTCGACATAGAGGCCCGGCACCTGCCCGAACGTCCCACCGTCGGCGGAGGCGGCGAGGACGATCCGCTCGATCGCGCCCTCCACGCGCGTGAGGTCGACGCCAAGGACGTCGGTGACCTGTCCGCCGGCCGTCCGTTTGCCCTCGTGGCGCACCGCGCCGGAGGAGTGGGCGGGCTGGTTGTAGAAGACGAAGTCCCCGGCGGATCGGACCTTTCCGGCGGTGAGCAACAGCGCCGAGGCGTCCGCGTCGGGCACGCCGGGACCGGAGCGCCAGCCCAATTCGACCCGCAGGGCCGTGATCGGCACCGGCGCGTTCGACCCTTTCGACATTGACATGTCCGCCCCAATCCGTGTCGCCTTCCGGGCGCCCGCCCGTGCCGTGATCCCTACCCACGGAACCTGTTACGGGTCCGGTGAACTCCCCCGAGCAGGACGGGAAGATCACCGGTCGACCGCCGGTAACCCCACAGAAAGGCTGCCATTACAGGATCCAAACGTAGGTCGGCGCCCTATTTTGCCAACTTCGCTCGGATTGGGGATCCCAGGTCACTGCCGACACGGAAAAGAACCCTCTTATCGGTCTCCCCAACGAGCACATCGTGGGCTTAACTTATGTGCCATGACCTCCCCCCGCTCCACTTATGGTGGCGGCTACTACTCCGCCTCCTTCCCGGACACCCCGATCTACGACTCCCTCGTCGCCGAGCGGGGCACCCCGCAGATCGCTCCGATCCGGGTCCCCGCCGCCTACGACACGGGCAGCAACCTGCCCGCCCTGCCGTCGGCACTGCCCGCCCTCCCGGCGGCCCCCTCCCCGCAGGTCCCCGCCTACGGTTACCCGCAGACGCCGCAGCCCGCACCGCTGCAGCAGGCGCCCACCGCCTACATCCCGCAGCAGGCGAGCGCCCCGCGGGGTTACCCCGGCCCGCAGGCCCAGCAGCCCCAGCGCCCGATGGGGACGGGCACGGGATACGAGGCCATGCGCCCGGCCTCGCCGCGGCCCGGTCCTGCTCCCTACCAGGACCCGTACAACAACCAGCAGTACCGCGGCTACTGATCGGCGTCCCCTCGCGCTGTCGGTGCCACCTGGCACGATGGCGTCATGGGACACGCCGAGGTGCAGTCGATCCACATTCATCCGGTCAAGGCGTTCCGGGGATTTGCGCCCCGGGAGGCTGTGGTGGAGCCCTGGGGGCTGACCGGGGACCGACGCTGGACACTGATCGACGACGGGGGAAAGGTCGTCACACAGCGCGAGCAGCCGCGCCTCGCGCTGGCCGCCGCCGAGCTTCTGACCGGCGGCGGCGTCCGTCTGTCCGCACCCGGCCGAACGCCGTTGACGGTGCCGGTGCCCCAGCCGGCCGGGACCATGCCGGTGAGTGTGTTCGGCACCAAAGTGGAGGCGGTCCCGGCCACGGCGCAGGCGCATGCCTGGTGCAGCGACTATCTCGGCGCGGACGTCCGCCTGGTGCACATGGACGATCCGGCCACCCGTCGCCCCGTCGACCCCGCGTACGCCCTGCCCGGTGAGACGGTGAGCTTCGCCGACGGCTATCCCCTGCTGGTCGCCACGGCGGCCTCCCTCGACGCCCTCAACTCCTGGCTGGCGGAAGGCGCTCACGCCCACGAGGGCCCGCTGCCGATGAACCGCTTCCGGCCCAATCTCGTCATCGCAGGCACCGAGCCCTGGGCCGAGGACCACTGGTCACGGATCGCGGTCGGCGAGGTGCTCTTCCGCGTCGCGAAGCCGAGCGGCCGGTGCGTGGTCACCACCGTCGACCAGGACACCGCCGTACGCGGCCGGGAACCCCTGCTCACCCTGGCCCGCCACCGCAAGATCGGCTCGAAGCTGGTCTTCGGCCAGAACCTGGTCCCGCTCTCGCCCGGCACGATCAGGCTGGGGGACCGGGTCCGGGTGCTGGAGTGACCCGGGGAAAGTCCGCACGAGGCGGGAACCGCAACCGGGTTCCGGTCGTTGAGAGAGCATGAGAAACGCATGAGAAGCCGCGTGCGTGACCGTCCGCGGCGGACGTGATGTCGCTCTCTCTTGCCCCGGGGCGCGGACGCTCACCCGCGCCGGGGGGCTATGACGGAGCGAAGGGGGGTGGGGACCATGCGGGCCATCACCGGCTTGTGGCGCTGGCGGCGCAATCCGCTGCGCCGCGCGACAGACCTGACCGAGGCATGGGTGGCCCTCGTGGCGCTGGTGCTGATCGCCGTGGCCGCGCCCGTGACGGGCTGCCTGGTCGGCGCCGTCGCCCAGGACTGCCTGCAGCGCTCCGTGCGCGAGCAGCAGCACACACGCCACCTCGTCAGGGCCACCGTCGTGCGTGACCTGGGGGACGCCCCACTGGAGGCCGATCCCGACACCACCACGGCGCGCGAGGTCCGTCACCGTGTCCTCGCCGACTGGACCGCGCCGGACGGCACGCTTGAGCACGGCGCGACCCTGGCGAGCCTCAAGTCCCCGCACCCGGGCGACCACTTCAGCCTCTGGACGGACCCGCACGGCCGAATAACCACCCGGCCGCTGGATTCTCCCACCGCGACGACGCACGCGGTGCTGGCCGGCCTCGGCACGGCCCTGCTGATCGCGGGCCTGGTCGAGAGCGCCCGGCGGGTGGCGGTCTGGCGCATGGTCCGCCGGCGGTACGCACGCTGGGACCAGGCCTGGGACCGTGCGGGCCCGGACTGGGGCAAGGCGGGCACCGGCAGCTGACGGGCCGACGGCTCTGGTCAACCCACCCTGCACGCACACGCTACGGTGGACCATCCGAGACGCTTTCGGCGACAACCCGCGGAGCAACGAGCCGCAGGGGCACGCAGGTTTTCGGGAGCGTGAACGCGCACGGACCCCAGGGTCGGGCACGACAGCGCTCCCGGCACCGGCGGCACGGCCCCGTGCGGGAGCGAGCCATCAGGTACGACGAGGTGGGGGCACAGCAACGCCATGGCACAGGGCACGGTCCAGGTGACGCACACCGGTACGTCGCGGTGGCGGCGCCGCACGGGTGAGTACCCTTCGCTCGCCGCCGCCCTGGAGGCCGCCGCCGACGGCGACGTCCTCACCATCGCCCCGGGCACCTACCGGGAGAATCTCGTCGTCCAGCGGGCGGTGACGCTCCGCGGCCCCGAGGGCTCCCCCGGCTCGGTGCGGATCGCACCCGTGGACGGGGTGCCGCTGACCGTGCGGGCCTCGGCCGTGGTGCAGGACCTGCACGTGGAGGGCCAGGACTCGGCGGCACCGGCGCTGCTGGTCGAGGAGGGCACGCCCGAGCTGCGGGACGTACGGATCGTCACCCGGTCCGCCGCCGGCATCGAGGTGCGCGGCGGCGCCCGCCCGACCGTGCGCCGTTGCACCGTGGACAACCCCGCGGGCATCGGCATCGCGGTCCTCGACGGCGGCAGCGGGGTGTTCGAGGAGTGCGAGGTCGTCGCGGCCGGGCAGGCGGGCGTGGCCGTGCGGGGCGGCGGCCACCCGCGGCTGGAGCGCTGCCGCGTGCACCACGCCTCCGGCACCGGACTGAGCGCGACCGGGGAGAACTCCGCGCTGGAGGCGGTGGGTTGCGAGATCTACGAGGTCCGCGGCTCCGGTGTGCAGGTCACCCAGCGCGCCACCGCCCACCTGACCGACTGCGATGTGCACCGCACCACCGCGGACGGCGTCACGATGGACACCGACGCGGTGCTCACGCTCGCCGACTGCCGCATCCATGACATCCCCGAGAACGCGGTCGATCTGCGCTCCCGCTCGGTGCTGACACTGACCCGGACAACGGTCCGTCAGTTCGGGCGCAACGGCCTGTCGGTGTGGGACCCGGGCACCCGGGTGGACGCCAACCAGTGCGAGATCTTCGACAGCACCGGCGACTATCCGGCGGTGTGGGTGAGCGACGGCGCCACGGCCGTGCTGGACTCCTGCCGGGTGCACGACGTACCCGACGCACTGTTCGTGCTGGACCGCGGCTCGCGCGCGGACGTCGTCGACAGTGATCTGTCCCAGGTGCGCAACACGGCGGTGTCGGTGAGCGACGGGGCGACCGCCCAGCTCGACGACTGCCGGATCCGGGAGGCGGCGACCGGCGCGTGGTTCCGCGACCACGGCAGCGGCGGCACCCTGAACAACTGCACCCTGGACGGCACCCAGACCGGTGTGATCGTCACCAAGGGCGCCGACCCGACCATCGAGCGCTGCACGGTCGAGTCCCCTGCCGAGGCCGGCTTCTACGTCTCCGCGGGCGGTCGCGGCAGCTTCCTGAACTGCCGGGTGAGCGGCAGCGGCGGCTACGGATTCCATGTGATCGACGGCTGCCGGTCGACCCTGCGCAAGTGCCGTACGGAGCGGTGTGCGCGCGGTGGTTACGAATTCGCCGACGCGGGGCCGGACGCGGGATCCGGGTCGGGCCCGGTGGTCGAGGACTGCACCAGCGACGAGAGCGGGGGGCTGCGGCCGCCGTCGGCGCGCGAGACCGCCGTACAGACGGTGACGCACTCGGCCGGGCTGCTCGGCTCGATCCCCGGGCAGCGCACCACGGAGCAGGAGCCGCTGATCGCCGCCGCGGAACCGGTCGAGCCGGTACGGACGTCGAAGGACGTGCTCGGGGAACTCGACGCGCTGGTCGGTCTGGAGAGCGTCAAGCGCGAGGTGCGGGCGCTGACCGACATGATCGAGGTGGGCCGGCGCCGGCAGCAGGCGGGACTGAAGGCGGCCTCGGTCAAACGGCACCTGGTCTTCACCGGCTCCCCCGGCACCGGCAAGACGACGGTGGCCCGGCTCTACGGCGAGATCCTCGCCTCGCTCGGGGTGCTGGAGAAGGGACACCTGGTCGAGGTCTCCCGGGTCGATCTGGTCGGCGAGCACATCGGCTCCACGGCGATCCGCACCCAGGAGGCCTTCCAACGGGCGCACGGCGGTGTGCTGTTCATCGACGAGGCGTACGCGCTGTCGCCGCAGGACGCCGGGCGGGACTTCGGCAAGGAGGCCATCGACACCCTGGTGAAGCTGATGGAGGACCACCGGGACGCGGTGGTGGTGATCGTCGCCGGGTACACGGCGGAGATGGAGCGCTTCCTGTCCGTCAACCCCGGTGTCGCCTCCCGCTTCTCGCGCACCATCACCTTCGGCGACTACGGCCCCGACGAGCTGCTGCGGATCGTGGAGCAGCAGGCCGACGAGCACGAGTACCGGCTGGCGGCGGGCGCGTCCGAGGCGCTGCTGAAGTACTTCACGGCGATCCCCAAGGGGCCCGCGTTCGGCAATGGCCGCACCGCCCGGCAGACGTTCGAGGCGATGGTGGAGCGGCACGCCGGCCGGGTCGCCCAGCTCGCGGACCCGAGCACCGACGATCTGACCTTGCTGTACGCGCAGGACCTGCCGGAAATCGCGTGACAGCCTCGCCGACCGCCGTCCCCGGAGGATTCCGTATGAAGGCGCTGACGACCCTTGCCCGGCTCTACGTGGAGGACCTGGACGCGGCGCTGCCGGCGCTTATTGATCACGAGCGTTGTTGACACCGGCCGGTCCTAGCCCGCGTCGGCCCGGTGTTCCGCCGGTTCCGCCGGTACCGGGCGTTGCCCGGGCAGTTCCGGCCGCAACCGGCTGAGCAGACGGAGGCGTTCCTCGGCGAATGCCGGGTCGGCCTGGTAGTCGGAGTGGCCGAGGATGGGCGCCGGGAGGGGATGGTCCGGCGTACGGCCGTAGGCGAGCGGGTCCTGCAAGGGCGTGTGGTCGACCTCGGGGGCGGTGTCGTCGGGGATGCGCACGGGGCCGCCGATGGGGTCGGTGCGGCGGTACAGGTTGCCCCAGCAGGCGACGTCGCGGTGCAGGGAGGCGAGCGCGGGCGGTCCGAAGTGGGCTGGGAACCAACGGCCGTAGAGACGCTCGAGCGGGCAGCCGTAGGTCAGCAGGGCGATGCGTTTGCGGGTCGCCGGGGCCAGCTGCCAGGCGGCGGCCGCGGCCAGCACACTGCCCTGGGAGTGGCCGGAGAGGACCAGCCGGCCCCCGGTGCGCGCTGTCCAGGTGGCCATCCGCCAGGTCAGGTCCGGCACCGCCCGCTCGGCGTAGCACGGGGGTGCGAACGGGTGGGCGGCGCGCGGCCAGAAGGTGCCCACGTCCCACAGGATGCCGATGGTGCGCCGTGCGGCGGCGTCCTTGTAGGCGCGCCGGCCCCAGGTGACGAACAGCAGGAAGCCGAACCCGACCAGCCAGGAGCCCAGCGCCTGAGAGGTCTCGGCGACGGCCTGCAGGACGTCGTAGCTGCGGTCGGCCGCCGCGTCGGGTGTCTTTCCGGTGGCGATGGCACCGGCCAGCGCCGCCGCGCCGAGCAGGAAGGTGGTGGCCGTGAGCACGGCGACGACGAGAGGAGCACGGTCGGTGAGGGTGGCCATGGCCCGGACGTGGGCGATGGTGCGGGTACGACCCGCGTCCTCGGGTTCGCCGGGATGCTCGTGGCGGATGCGTGCGCGTTCGGCGCGGGCGAGCCGGGCGGTGCCGGTCCCGAGCCGCACGGCGAGCAGCAGCAGGACCGCAAGGACCGGCGGGATCGTGGAGGCCTGCCAGGTCAGCAGCACGGGCGGCCCGGCGGGCAGGGTGCCGGTGCCGTCCAGCCAGCCCGCGACGCGCTGCGCGACGCCGCCGGACATCACGCCGCCGAGCGCGCACGCGAGCAGTGCGACGGCGGGCCCGCCGAGACCGCGCATCCCGGCGCGCCGGTCGGGATCGCGGCGGTGCAGGTCCCGGGCCACGACGGCGAGGGCGATCACGAGCAGCCCCTGAGCCAGCATCAGGGCGCCGAAGGCCGGGTCGCCGGGCAGCCGCCCGGTGGAGTGCCAGCCGGGCCGGGACCAGCCGGTGTAGAGCGCGGTGAGCAGCAGCAGGCCGAGCGCGCCGAGCGGCAGTCGGCGTACGAGGTGCCGGTCGAGCCGTTGGTCGAGGAGGTTCTCACTGCGGCCTCGGCGACAGACGACGCCCACCGCGACGGCCGCCGAGGCCAGTAGCGCCGCGGTCAGCAGCCAGCTCAGGACGTTCAGGGCCGCGGGGCCGCCGGGCCGGTGGTCGAAACGGGCCGCCGGGGTCGCGACGGCGGCGGCCACCGTCAGCAGACCGGCCGCGGTGTGCGCGGCGCGCAGCCGGGCCACGATCCGACGCCCGTACCAGAAGCCGGGCCTGGCCAGCGCGTCGGCGTCGGTCTCCGGCTCGGGTTCGCGGTCCATCGGCCGGTGCGACTCGTACGCGCTCCAGGTACGGCGCGAGAGGTACCAGAGCAGGACGACCAGCGCGGCCGGAACCAGCGCGGCGAGGGCGAGGCGGCGGCCGGGCAGGCTCCACCAGCCGCCGCCCACGCCCGGCGCGGCGGCGGAGAAGGTCAGCCAGGAGTGGCGCCGGGCGCAGTCGTGGACACCCGCGCACTGCCAGGCCACCAGGTCCAGGGCCACCTCGCAGGCGGCGGCCACCAGCAGGATCGTCAGGGTGAGGGCGGTCAGGCGGACCAGGAGTCCGTACAGGCGGATGACGCGGGGCCGGCCGGCCGCGGCGGGGCGCATCCAGTGAGCGAGGTTGACCACCATGAACGGCAGCAGTAACAGCCACAGGGCGCGGCTGCTGTCGCCGGAGGTCAGGTTGCACCAGACATAGGCCTCCTGCACCGGCTCGCTGCGGGGGGCCTTTGCGGGCTCGGCGTCCGCCGCGCGCCGGAAGACGGCGGCCGTGTCGTCGCCGGTGATCCGCACGGTGCGCGGGTCGCCGAGCATCTTCTCGGGCGTGGTGCCGCCGACCCCGTGCACGAGCAGTTCCAGCTCGCTCTCGGATCCGGCACCGGTGCCGGACCGGTCGGGGCCCGACGCGGCGCCCCCGCCGGACCGGTCGGTCTCCGGCTCGAGCGCCCCGTCCGCCCGGTCGGTGCCCGGCTCGCCGGGCCCGTCCGTCTGCCGCCCTGTGGAGCGGTGCTGTGCGCGTTCCACCCTTGTCGCACCCCCGTGACGCGCCCTGAGGACTGTGCCGCTGCGGGTTCAGGATCCCGGCTGCACCGGCACCGTGCACCGCTCGTCACGGAATCTCCCCGATCCGGGTGACGGCGGCCGGGACGGCTGTGGCACCAATGGCATGTGCGCGTCGTGACAGGCGGGTGGCGCAACCCGTACCGACCCGTGAAAAGATGGGACGCCCGCGCACCTCCGGTCCTATGGAATCTCCTGGTCGGAGCCGGTGCGCCGGGCATGTCGGACCGTTGGCGGCGAAAGGACCGGAGCGTACGTGAGTGAGAATCAGAACCTCCTCGCGGAGCAGCGCCGCGCCCTGATCCTGGACGAGGTCCGGCGCCGGGGCGGTGTGCGGGTCAACGAACTGACCCGCAAGCTCGGCGTGTCGGACATGACCGTGCGCCGTGACCTGGACGCGCTGGCCCGCCAGGGCATGCTGGAGAAGGTGCACGGGGGCGCGGTGCCGGTGGTCGAGGCCAGCACCCATGAGCCGGGGTTCGAAGCCAAGTCGGGTCTGGAGCTGACCGCCAAGGAGGACATCGCGCGGGCCGCCGCCCGGCTGGTCACCCCGGGCACGGCGATCGCCCTGTCCGGCGGCACGACGACGTACGCGCTCGCGCAGCACCTGCTGGAGGTGCCCGACCTGACGGTCGTGACGAACTCGGTGCGGGTCGCGGACGTCTTCCATGCCGCGCAGCGCACCTCGGGCCAGCGCCAGGGCGCGGCCACGGTGGTGCTGACCGGCGGCGTGCGCACCCCGTCGGACTCGCTGGTGGGTCCGGTCGCCGACCAGGCGATCGCCGCCCTCCACTTCGATCTGCTCTTCCTGGGCGTGCACGGCATATCGCTCGAGGCGGGGCTGTCCACACCGAATCTGGCGGAGGCCGAGACCAACCGCCGGCTGGTGCACTCCGCGCGCCGGGTCGTGGTGGTCGCCGACCACACCAAGTGGGGCACGGTGGGCCTCAGTTCGTTCGCCGCGCTGGAGCAGGTGGACACGCTCGTCACCGATGCCGGTCTGCCGGCCGAGGCGCGTGCGGAGGTCTCCGAGCACCTGGCACGGCTGATCGTGGCGGGGGAACCCGAAACGGACGAGGACATCTGACGGTGCGTCAACTAGGCTGACCGCCAACGCCCCGCTTCCGCACGGGACTTCACGAGGGGTTCGCCGTCATGGCTCAGCGTCTGCGCCCGGTCGGGCCGGAGTTCGTCGACAACGCGCCCGTGCGGTTCGTGTTCACCCGGGACATGGCCGCCGCTCCCGAGGCGGTCTTCCACGCCCTCGCCGAGGACGTGCCCGGCTGGCCGGAGTGGTTCTCGGCGGTGGCCTCCGCCCGGCCGGTCGAGGGCGGGCGCGAGGTACGGCTGCGGGGCGGGATCCGCTTCCAGGAGACGGTACTGGTGGCGAAGGCACCCGAGGTGTACGCCTATCGGGTCGACACGACGAACACTCCGGGCGCCCGCGCATGGGTCGAGGAGTGGCGGCTGCTCCCCTCCGGGACGGGAACCCGGGTGCGGATGACCTTCGCCCTCGACGGCACCGCCCCCTTCCGCCAGGTGTGCCGGCTCGTCCGGCCGGGTACCGGCCAGGCGTTCCGGAACGCGGTCGCGGCGCTGGACCGGCGCCTTTCCTGACCCGTTCGCGGGCTCAGTCCGGCCATACCCCCGTCGTCAGCAGCGTCTCGATCGCCGCCGCGTACGGCGTGACGTCCAGGCCCTGCTCCGTAAGCCAGGCGTCGGAGTAGTACTTGTCGAGGTAGCGGTCGCCCGGGTCGCACAGCAGCGTGACGACGCTGCCCCGCCGGCCCTCGGCGACCATCTCGGAGACGATCTTCAGCGCGCTCCACAGCCCGGTGCCCGTGGAACCGCCCGCCTTGCGGCCGATGGCGCGTTCCAGGGCGCGTACGGCGGCGACGCTGGCCGCGTCCGGGACCTTCATCATCCGGTCGATCGCGCCGGGCACGAAGCTCGGCTCCATGCGTGGCCTGCCGATGCCCTCGATCCGGGAGCCGCAGTCACAGGTGACGTCCGGATCGCCGGTGGTCCAGCCGTCGAAGAAGCAGGAGTTGTCCGGGTCGGCGACGCAGATGCGGGTGTCGTACTGCATGTAGTGGACGTAGCGGGCGAGCGTCGCCGAGGTGCCCCCGGTGCCCGCCGTCGCGACGATCCACGCGGGCTCCGGGAACCGCTCCAACTCCAGCTGGCGGAAGATGGATTCGGCGATGTTGTTGTTGCCGCGCCAGTCGGTGGCCCGCTCGGCGTAGGTGAACTGGTCCATGTAGTGGCCGCCGGTCTCCACCGCGAGGCGGGCCGACTCCTCGTACATCTTCCGGGAGTCGTCCACGAAGTGACATCGGCCGCCGTGGAACTCGATGAGGCGGCACTTCTCGGCGCTGGTCGTGCGCGGCATGACCGCGATGAAGGGCACGCCGATCAGCTTGGCGAAGTAGGCCTCGGAGACGGCGGTGGAGCCGCTGGACGCCTCGATGACCGGGCGGTCGGGGCGGATCCAGCCATTGCACAGGCCGTAGAGGAACAGGGAGCGGGCGAGGCGGTGCTTGAGACTGCCGGTGGGATGCGTCGACTCGTCCTTGAGGTAGAGGTCGATGCCCCACCGCTCGGGGAGCGGGAAGCGCAGGAGGTGCGTGTCCGCCGATCGGTTGGCGTCGGCCTGGACCTTGCGCACGGCCTCTTTCAGCCAGTCGCGGTAGGCAGCATCGCTGCGGTCGACGTCGAGGGTGGCGCCGGTCCTGGTCCGGTGGGTGGTGCTCACGGCGGTGCTCCTTACGCTGGACGCCGACGGCGCCCGACGCGGCCGGCACCTCGAGCATAGGCATCTTTCGCACCGCTTCCCACCTGCATAAACGCATCTTTGAGCCAGCCAAAGCCGCCCTGGGGTTGCGGGCGGGGGAGGCGCCCGGGGGCGCATTGGCGGGAGTGCTCCGGGAGCCCGCCGTACGCGCCCCGCGTGTACTGGTGCTCCGAGCCGCATCGGGGCAGACTGCACGCGTTGGGACGATCGTCCCGAACGGGGGCGCACACTGAAACGCGGAAGCACAGGCGCAAGGGGGCGGCGAAGGATGGCGGAGCCGGAGTTCACGGCCAAGGGTGTGCGGATCGGCACACGACTGCGTTCGCTCACGCGGGCCGGGCAGGTCCGGATCAACGACGGCCGGCTGGAGTTGCTCAACAGCTACGGCAGCGAGATCGACAGTGCGCCGGTCCAGGCCGTGCGGGCGTCCAAGCCGTGGTTCGCGGCGGACGACCGGGCACTGGCCGACCTCAACGGCAACCGGTACCTGCTGACGCTGGGCGAGCACGACCCCGCCCCCGGGGAGCCGGGGCCGCCCGCGGCGCGACGTTTCATCGAGGCCGTGCGGCGGGCCGCCGGACGCGGCGGCTGACGGTCGCAGGGCGGCCCGGCCGAGGAACACACGGGCACATCGGTGGTCGTATCCGCCGAGCGGCGGCCCCTCGCGGCGAGTTGCGGGACCGCATCCGCCCTGTCACGCTGTTCTCACGTCACTCTGGGTTTACCGGCGATAACGCTGCGAACCAGCCCGCCGGTCATGACAGCAGGCGGACGTTTGGACGCAAGCACCCTGCTGGATCCGTTGTTCTCCGTGTTCTTCCGGTCCGTCAGGACCTCTACACCGGGGAGTCACAGCAGTGATCAGTCATCCGAGCAGGCACTGCACGGTGGAGCTCCAGGCTCTGCCGTCGCGGATCGGCCAGGTCCGCAGAATCGTATCTGCACAGTTGCGCTACTGGCACATGGACCCGTTGATCGACGGAGCCGCGCTCGGTGTGACGGAGCTGCTGAGCAACGTCCACCGGCATGCCAGGCCCGACAAGTCGTGCACGGTCGAGCTGGAGCTGCTGCCGGACCGGCTCACGGTCTCGGTGCACGACAGCGATCCGCGGCTGCCGGTGCCGCCCGACACCGCGGACACGCCGGACGCCGGCCCGCTGGCCACCTGCGGACGGGGGCTGGCGATGGTGGCCGCGGTGAGCGAGAGCTGGGGCGCGCGGCCGGACGGCGACAAGGGCAAGGTCGTGTGGTTCACGCTGCCCGCGCCGACACCGACCCGGACCCCTCCGCACGCCGTGCCACGCCGTACGGCACAGTCACGGCCCACGCCGGAATCCGCTGCCGTAGGGGCCGGCGTGCCGGTCACGGTGGCGACGACGACCGTCATCCCCCGGACTCCCGTGACGGCAGGGGCTCCTGTCGGCGCAGGGGTCCCGGTGACGGCAGGAGCCCCGGCCGGTGCCGGTGCTCCGGTCGGCGCCGGTGCTCCGGTCGCGAGCGCGCCTCATGCCGCCACCCCAACTCCCTCTCCCGTCCGCTCTCCCTCTCCCACCTCCGCTCCCGCTCCCGCCGTGGCACACGCCTCCGTCGCGGCCGGGGCGCAGGCTCCCGCCCGGTCGGCCGTTCCCGGCTGACCGGGCGGTGACCTCTCCGCCACGACAGCGGGCGGTGGCCAACCCGGTACGACGGCCGCGTCGGCCGCCCATCCCCACGCCGTGGCGGTGGCCCGCAGTACGCCCAGGCGGGCCGCCCAAAGGCGAACGCGGCACCGTTCGTGCCGTCGAAGGCCTGCACCGGAACCCGGCCGAGGGAGGCGTCGAGGCCCCCAGTCCGCCCACTGTCATGAGGTGCGGGCAGTACGCCCACTGTCATGGGGTGCGGGGCGGGGCCCGGGCGGCCCGAGAAATGCCGTGGTCGCGGCCGGGTTCCGACCAGCCGCGGGCGGCCCGGACGGTGAGGCTCCCGCGCCGGCCGTCGGTGCTGGTCGAACGTGCGGTGTCGCCGCGGGTCTCAGATGCTGCCGGTCGGCCTGGGACCGGGTGAGCGCCGTGCCGTCGGTGCCGAGGTCGCGCAAGGAGCCGGCGACCATGCCGAGGAGGGACGGACGAGCGCGGCCGTGTCGTCCGCGGTCAATGCCCTTCCCCCGTCGTCGACTTGAGCGACCGCGCCCGGGTCCGAACGCGGTGTCCACCCGGGGCAGCCGCTGCTGGGCCGGGGCGAACCGGGGGCCGAGTCCGCTGCCGCCGCCCGCCGCGCAGGGCGTTGCGCCGGGCGAGGCCGGCGGTGACCCCGCGCAGCCGGTCGAGCAGACCGCCGAGCGGTCGTACGAGGATGGTCGCGGCGACCGGGCCGAGAACCGCGCGCGCCGCCGGGCCGGCATCGCGCCGAGGCCTGTCGGCCAAACCGTACGGACGGGGTGACGAGCACGCCGCCGAGGAGCGCGACGGGCACGAACCCGCCCAGGACACGGCACAGTGCCCGGGATCGCGCGCGGGCGGCAGACGCCCGAGGTGTCCCCGGCCGGCTCGCACGGGGCGGCCGGCGGCGCGGTGCGTCTGCACCAGGTGGAGCGCCTGGACTACGAAGCCTCCGGCCGCGGCGCGCCACCCTCATGCACGGCGCGGCCGGCCTCGACACGCTCGCCTCCGGCCGCTTACGGCGGCGCCGCCGCCGTACTTCCGCACCGCTCCGGCCACGCGGGCGGCGGCCCGCGGTGCGGTCGTCGCGGTCATGCCGCGCCACCCTTGCCCGTACGGCCGAACTGCTCCTCCAGGACGGACAGGCGGCGCCAGTACTCGTCCTCGTCGATCTCGCCGGAGGCGAAGCGGCGGCCGAGGACCGCGAGCGGCGAGTCACCGGCCGGGCGGCCCGCGTCGACGGGGCGCCAGGGGCCGCCCCGGCCACGCCACGCGGTGCGCCGCAGGAAGGTGACGGCGCCGATCACGACGGCCGCCCAGATCAGCGGGAAGAACAGGATCCACGGGCCGGGTCCGCCGTGCCAGCTGGCCAGGGTCTGCATCTTGGGTCATCTCCCTTGTCGTTCTCGTCGCCCCCTGTCTCCGGGGATGCCACGAGACTCCCTCCGGGAAGGGGTCCGGGTCGTCGTGCGGGCGGCGGCACCGCGTGTACCTCCCGGGGAGTACGGCCGGGGCGGCGCGGTGCTCCACGAGGGCTGGCGGATTGTAACTACTAGTATGTACATTGAGCGCATGAGCACCTCGGAACGACTGATCGAGTCCACACGCGAGCTGCTGTGGGAGCGCGGTTACGTGGGTACCAGCCCGAAGGCGATCCTGGAGCACGCGGGCGCGGGCCAGGGCAGCATGTACCACCACTTCAAGGGCAAGCCGGACCTCGCCCTGGCGGCGATCAGACGGACCGCCGAGGAGTTGCGCGCCACCGCCGAGCGCGTCCTCGCCGGGCCGGGCACACCGTACGAGCGCATCGAGGCGTATCTGCGGCGCGAGCGCGATGTCCTGCGCGGCTGCCCGGTCGGCCGGCTGACGATGGACCCGGACGTGATCGCCAGCGACGAACTGCGCGCGCCGGTGGACGAGACGATCGCCTGGATCCGGCACCGGATCGCGGAGATCGTCGAAGAGGGCAAGCGGCAGGGGCAGTTCGCACCTTCGCTGGACGGCGAGGAGATCGGCGCGGCGGTCCTCGCGACCGTCCAGGGCGGCTATGTACTCGCCCGCGCCTCGGGCTCCCCCGCCGCGTTCGACGCGGGAGTACGCGGCCTCCTCTCCCTTCTCGCGCCCTCGACTCCCGGACAGCGGCGGTGACGTGTCCGGCATCCGCAGTGGCCCGCGTACAGGAATGACCACCCCGTAGACCGGACCGGCCCGGAAGGGACCCACGACATGCACGCCATGCAGTACGAGTTCACCCTGCCCGCGGACTACGACCCGGGGATCATCCGCTCCCGTGTCGCCCGCGTCGGGCATCTGCTGGACGGCTGGGACGGCCTCGGCGTCAAGACGTACCTGCTGCGCGAGCGCGGGGTGCTCGGCTCGCCCGTGAACCAGTACGCGCCGTTCTACCTCTGGAACACCGTGGAGGGCATGAACAGCTTCCTGTGGGGAGAGGGCGCCTTCGAGCGGACTGTCGCAGACTTCGGGCGGCCGGCGGTACGGCAGTGGACGGGCCTGGCGTTCGAGGAGGGCACCGCGACCCGGTGCGCGCCCGCGTTCGCCGTGCGCAGACGCCAACCTGTGCCGCAGGGCGTGGAGTTGGCGGCCTTCATGGCGGACGCGACGGGCGAGACGGAGCGGCTGGCCGCCGAGGACGGCGCGGTGCTGGCGGCGGCTGCCGTGGACACGCACGCATGGGAGCTGGTGCACTTCTCGCTCTGGGAGCAGGACGTCCCCAAGGCCGCGGGGGACGTCTTCCAGGTGCTGCATCTGTCCGCGCCCGGCAGGAACCGGCTGCCGCGGGGACGGCAGTGGTGAGCCGCGTCCGCACGGTCCTCGGCGACGTCGCGCCCGGGGAGCTGGGCGTGTGCGACGCTCACGACCACCTCTTCCTGAGCAGCCCTAAGTTCCGCGGCCAGGAACTCGAGGACGCCGCGGCGGCCCGGGCCGAGCTGATGGCGTTCCGGGCGGCAGGCGGGGCGGCTGTGGTGCAGTGGACGCCGTACGGCATGGGACGGCGGGCGGCGGACCTGCCGGTGCTGTCCCGGGCCACGGGCGTGACGCTGGTGTGCGCCACCGGGCTGCACCAAGCGGTCCACTACGCACCGGAGTTGCTCGACGCGTTGCACGGCCGGCTGGCCGAGGTCTTCGTGTCCGAACTGACCGACGGCATCGGTACGACGGGGGTGCGGGCCGGGCTGATCAAGGTGGCGGGCGGCTTCCACGCCGTCGACGCCCACGCCCGCTGGACGATGACGGCGGCCGCCGAGGCCCACCACGCCACCGGCGCCCCCATCGCCGTGCACCTCGAGCTGGGCACCGGCGCACTGGACGTACTCGACCTGTTGTGCGGCGAGTTGGGTGTGCCCGGCGACCGGGTGATCCTCGGCCATCTGAACCGCTCCCCCGACCCGGTCACGCAGCGGGAGGCGGCCGGTGCCGGCTGCTGGCTGGCCTTCGACGGGCCTTCCCGCGCCCAGCACGCCACCGACTGGCGGATGCCGCAGTCCGTGCGGGACCTGGCCGAGGCGGGCTTCGGCGACCGGCTGCTGCTCGGCGGTGACACCGTGCTCGCCGGGGCTCGCTCGGTCGACGGCGGGCCCGGGATGCCGTACCTGCTGCGCCGGGTGCGGCCGCGACTGGTGGCGGAGTTGGGTGCGGAGTTGGTGGACCGGATCCTCAGCGAGCATCCGGGGCGGGCGTTCGGGGCCGAGTGGGGATGAGCCGGGACCGTGCACGGTTCGGGGCCGGGCGCGGGGATCACCGGGGCAGGCAGAATGGGCCACGGGATGACCTTGCAGCCCTGGCTGCCCGGGTTCACCCGCGGCGGCGGACGGCTGGGTCGTGCCCGGCAGCGTGCTGGGCGATGAGCGGCGTGTGCCCGGTGCGCGCTCCCGCCGGGCTTCGGTGAGGCGGTGGGGGCGGCGACACCGCGCACGGTTGCGATCCTGCCGTTGGTGACGTCGAACGTCACGGCCCCGATGGTCTGGTGTCCGACCACGAAGCGGATGGCGGGGCGCCGTTGGCGAGCGCGTCGTGGACGTTCACCGTGGGATGCGCGTCACCGTCGGCCGCGCCCAGGCCCGCGAGCAGGCGCAGCCCGTCCTCGGCGGGGCTGCCGGGAGCCGCGGACAGCACCAGCAGCTCCATGCCCGATTCGTCCGGTAGTGCAAAGTTCTCCTGGTGCAGTTCCAGCAGTCCGACGAGCGGGTGCCGGTACGCCTTGCGTCCATGTGTGCGGGCGCGCACGTCCGCGCGGGCCCAGAGGCGGCGGAAGCGCTCGCTGCCCATCGCCAGCTCACCGATGAGCGAGGCCAGGCGGGGGTCCTCGGGGTACTTGCCGGCGGCCAGACGCAGGTGCCCGACCACGTCGAGGGTGCACTTCTCCCAGTCCGCGTAGAGGCCGCGCTCGGCCTCCTCGAGGAAGATGTGCCGGGCGGTGTTCAGGCCCGGCACCGGCCGGCCGTACAGGAGCCCGGCGAGGCGGTTCCCGGCGAGCACGTCCAGGCGGTGGTCCATGATCAGCGCGGGTGCGTCGGCGACCAGGCCGAGGACGCGCAGCAGCTCCGGCCGGACCCGCCCGCCCGGTGCCTTTGCGCGGCGGCGGCGCTGCCGGGCGAGCCGGTAGAGGTGGCTGCGTTCGGTCTCGTCGAGGCCGAGGACACGGCCGAGCGCGTCGAGGACCTGCTCGGAGGGCTGGGTCGCGCGGCCCTGCTCCAGGCGTACGTAGTAGTCGACGCTGACTCCGGACAGGTGCGCGACCTCTTCGCGGCGTAGCCCTTCGACCCGGCGGCGGCTGTCGGTGGGGATGCCGACGGCCGCCGGGTCGACTCGCGAACGCCGGGTCCGCAGGAAGCCCGCAAGATCGTCCATGCCGCCAGTATGGCCTCGGTGGAGCCCGTGAAGGTGGCCCTGCCAGTACCAGGAAGTCCCGTCCGACGGAAGAGGCGCCCCTGAACGCCGGGCGCCGCGGCGCCGAGGATCGAAGGCACCCGATCCCAAGGAGTTCCCATGAAGACGCTGATCGTCTACGCCCACCCGGAGCCCAGGTCGCTCAACAACGCGCTGAAGGACCTCGCGGTGTCCACACTGGAGAGCGCCGGGCACGAGGTACGGGTGAGCGATCTGTACGCGATGAACTGGAAGGCGGTCGTGGACGCCGCGGACTACGGCCCCGACGCCTCAAGTCCGCTCAGGGTCGCCCTGGACTCGGGCCGGGCCTTCGACGCCGGGACACTCACCCCGGACGTCCGCGCCGAGCAGGAGAAGCTGCTGTGGGCGGACACGGTCATCTTCCAGTTCCCGCTGTGGTGGTACACGATGCCCGCGATCCTCAAGGGCTGGGTGGACCGGGTGTTCACCTACCACTTCGCGTACGGCGTCGGCGAGCACAGCGACACCAGGTACGGCGAGCGTTTCGGCGAAGGCACCCTCGCGGGCAGGAAGGCTCTGCTGTCGGTGACCGCCGGCGGCCCGCGGTCGCATTACGCCGCTCGCGGTATCAACGGCCCCATCGACGATCTGCTGTTCCCGATCCACCACGGCATCCTCTACTACCCGGGCATCGAGGTGCTGCCGCCGTTCGTGCTGTACGGCACCGACCGGTTGACCGGCGAGGACTACCCGGACGTCGCCAAGGCCTGGGAACAGCGCCTGCTCACCCTCGAGTCGACCGAGCCGATCGCGTTCCGGCGGCAGAACTTCGGCGACTACGAGATCCCCTCGCTGCAGCTGAAGGAGGGGCTGGAGCCCGCGGGCCGCACGGGCTTCGGGCTGCACGTGCGCGGCTGACCGCCGACGACGGACAGGACGAGCCGGGGCGCCAGCCCTAAGAGCAGCCCGAGGTTCATGGCGGCGGCGGTGGCCGCCGCCATGATCAGGACAGGGTTGACATGGAGCCCTCAACTCGCTTTAACTCAATAACTATGGATGTAGATAAATGTGATTCACCGTCACCGATCGGATTCCGTCTCGATCCAGGGTCGGGAGTACCCACCTACTTGCAACTGGTCCAGCAGGTGGAGCAGGCGGTACGGCTCGGATATCTGCGGCAGGGCGATCAGCTGCCGAGGGTCAAGGACGTCGTCGCCGGCTTGGCGATCAACCCGAACACGGTGTTGAAGGCCTACCGGGAGCTGGAACACCGAGGCCTGGTGGCCGGCCGGCGGGGAGTCGGGACGTTCGTCGAGGGCACCGTGGAGCGTGTGGGCCTGCGGGAACAGGCAGCCCTGCACAAGAGCCTGCTGGTCTGGATGCGCACGGCGAGCGAGGCCGGGCTGGACGAGGAGGGCATGAGTGCCCTGTTCACCGCAGCCCTGCACGATCTGCGGAAGAGCCGTGCAGGCCGTGCGGACGAGGAAGGCGGCAACGGCCGGGCGGGGGTGGGCGCATGAGCACAGGCCTGGCGATGGAAACAGCCGGACTCGGCAAGCGCTACGGCCGCACGTGGGCCCTGCGGGACTGCTCGCTGGCGGTTCCGGCCGGGCACGTGGTCGGACTGGTCGGCGCGAACGGTGCGGGCAAGACAACACTGTTGAGCCTGGCCGTCGGCCTGGCCACGGCGACGACCGGGCAGGTGCGGGTGGCAGGCGGCAGGCCCGCCGGGTCGGCTGCCGCGCTTGACGCAGTCGCCTTCGTGGCCCAGGAGGCAGCGCTCTACCGCAACCTGTCCGTGGCCGACATGCTGCGGATGGGGCGCGGCATGAACCGGCGATGGGATGCCGACCGCGCCCAGGACCGCCTGAGGGAACTGGGCATTCCCGTGGCGAAGAAGGTCGGCGCCCTGTCCGGCGGCCAGCGCTCACAGGTGGCGCTGACCCTGGCGCTCGCCAAACGCCCGGAACTGCTGGTCCTGGACGAGCCGTTGGCCGCGCTGGATCCGGTCGCGCGCCACGACTTCATGGCGGCGTTGATGACGGCCGTGTCGCAGGACGGCATCTCGGTGGTGTTCTCCTCCCACGTCGTCTCGGAGCTGGAGCGGGTGTGCGATTACGTCGTCGTCGTACACGGCGGCCGCATCCAGGTCTGCGGTGAGGTCGAGGACCTGGTGGCCGAGCATTGCGTCCTGACCGGTCCCGCCGAACAGGCCGAGACCGTCGTGCAGCGCTTCCCGGTCGTCCAGGACCGGCGCGCTGCCGCCCAGGCGCACCTGCTGGCCCGTGCCCCCGCTTCGTCGGCCGCGCCCGCGGGCTGGCAACGGCACCCGGTCGGCCTGGAGGAACTGCTGCTGGCCTACATGCGCGAGCCCTCGGCCTCGGTCCTGCCCGGCCCGCAACCCCTACACGGCGAACAGGTGGTCCACTGATGGCGATGACCGATGCTCCGTCCCTGGCCCGGGACCGCGCGCTGCCCCGGCTCGGCCTGGCCTGGGTGACCTGGCGCCAGCACCGGTTCGCCGTCTACGGCCTGCTGGGGATGCTGGCCTGCTTCGCCGTACTGATGGTGGCGGGAGGCATGCAGGCACGTTCGACCTACGGACAACTGGGGCTGGCCCAGTGCACGTCCTACTCCGCCGGCCGCTGCCAGCACCTCGCCGACGACCTGTTCACCTCGTACGGGACGAAGTGGCCCTTCTTGTTCCTCCTTCTGCTGCCGGGGGCGTTCGGTGCCTTCCTCGGAGGGCCCCTGATCGCACGGGAGCTGGAGACGGGCACCTACCGGTTCGCCTGGACCCAGGCGGCCGGGCGCACCCGCTGGCTGCTGACCAAGCTGTTTCTGATCGCCCTGGTACTGGTCGCCGTGACGGCAGGCTTCAGTGCCCTGTACTCGTGGTACAACGCCCCGCTGGACCACGTCCTGCCCGTCGGATTCGGCGACTATCTCGGCTTCGAGCTGGAGGGGATCGCCTTCCCGGTCCAGACGCTGCTGGCATTCGCGGCGGGGGTCTTCGCCGGCCTGCTCGTCCGCCGCACCATGGTCGCGGTCGGTGCGGTCTTCCTCGGCTTCTTCGGCCTGCTCATGGCGACCGTGTTCAAGCTCCGCCGGCACTACATGACGCCGCTGACCACCTTCCACAAGCCTGGCCCACGTGACTGGGTGGTCGGCACGGCATACACGGACCCCACCGGTCACCCGCTCAGTGACTCCCAGAGCCACAGCCTGTACATGAAGTACGTGGCACAGCTCCCATCCGGCAACGGGCTTCCCTCGGTTCCCTACAGGGACTGGCTCCAGGCCCGGCACTACACCATCGTGACGAGCTACCAGCCCTCCGCCCGCTTCTGGTCCTTCCAGTTCATCGAGGCGGCCTGGATGGGCCTGCTCGCCCTTCTCCTCGCCATCGCCAGCGTCTGGTTGGTCCGCCGCAGGACCGACTGACCCGGCGCCCGGACGCTCGCCCCTGCGCACCGCGTCTGCGCCCGCCTCTGAAGTCCTCGAACCGGACGACCCGCCGTCAGGCACGGCGAGACCGCCGGACCTCGCACACCACCCACTCCGGGCTTCAGTATGGGAGGCGGAAACCGCCTGCACCGGCACCAGGAGGAGACGAGACACCCATGGCACTGGAGATGCGCGATCGCTGCGAGCGCTGTACGACCGCCGAGTTGCCGGCGGACGGCCAGGCTCTCATCTGCTCGTACGAGTGCACGTTCTGCGTGGCGTGCGGCGAGGCCATGGCAGGTGTCTGCCCCAACTGCGGTGGCGAACTGCTCGCCCGGCCCCGTCGCGTTCCCGCCGCCGGCTGAGACGGGGAGGACCGGCCTCTGCCGCTCGCCGCCACGGCGTTCGGTGGAGACCGGTCGAGGGCGACGACGGCTCGAAACGGCGGCGGACGACAGGGGCCAGGTAGTCGACGAGCGGCCCCGTGAGGTCTTCCAGGCCGGCCCGTGAGGTCTTCCAGGTCGGCCGGTGAGGCGATCAGCTCGATACGGTCGAACTCGGGATCGCGGCCGAGCGATGTCTCCGTGCGGACCAGCCGGGCGTACCGCTCGCGCAGCTCCCGCTCCGGACGCGGCGGGGCCAGGAACATGACGCCGCCGCCCCGGGCCCTCGGGTGGTCAGCCACAGGGTCAGGGCGTCGTCGGTGGTGTCCGAGCCGGTCTCCTCGGCCGGCTCCCTGGTGGCCTGCTCACGCAGCCCGGGGCAGGTCCAACTCCCGCTCCTGCGCAGCGGGTTCCACGGTGCGGTACCCCCGGGAAGCTGCCGGCGGCCCGGAGCCGCGGTCGAGGACGACATCCGGCCCACCAGCAGACGCCCGTCGTCGCAGGGCTGCAGCACACAGACAAACACAGACGCGTACACCGGCGCGTCCGGGAGCCCGCGCAGTGCCCGGAACCGGTAGGTGGCCCGCGCCCAGTACAGCACCAGGCCGTCCGCCCCGTACCGGGCCGGCCGGGTGAGGGCGGCAACCGGGCCGTCGAAGAGCGCCGGGTTGGCCCGTACCGCCTCCTCGCAGGCGCGGTCCATCTCCACGCGGTGCCCCGGCGACAGCTCCGGCAGGGCCGTCTCCACGAGGCGGATGCGCCCAGCGGTCGGCTTCCACGGCGGACGTGGTCACCGCAGCGCCCCCAGCGGGTCGTCCAGGACCGGCTGCCAGGCCAGTTCGGCGGCGCCGACGAGGCTGTTGTGGTCCAGCGTGCACGGCAGGATCGGCACGCCGCCGCTCTGACCCCACAGGCTGCGGTCGGCGACGACCGCGCGCAGCCGGCCGGGGTCGGCGCCCAGCAGGGTGCGGTGCAGGCCGCCGAGGATGATGCGGTCGGGGTTGAGGATGTTGACCAGCCCGGCGAGACCGAGACCCAGGCGGTCGATCAGCGCCTGTGCTGCGGTACGGACGGCCGGGTCGTCGTACTGCGTGCGCAGCAGGTCGTTGGCCTGCTGGAGCAGGGACACCTCGGGGCCCGGCTCGCGGCCCGCCTCGACCAGCAGGGCCAGCGGGTCCGCCTCGACGTCGAGACAGCCCCGGCTGCCGCAGTGGCAGGGGCGGCCCTCCGGGTTGACGGTGAGGTGGCCGACCTCCAGGGCGAGGCCCGAACTGCCGGTGTGCAGACGCCCGTCGAGGACCAGGGCGCCGCCGACGCCCCGGTGGCCGGTGGCCACACACAGCAGGTCCCGGGCGCCCCGCCCGGCGCCGTGCCGGTGTTCGGCGAGTGCGGCGAGGTTGACGTCGTTGCCGGCGAAGGCGGGGCCGGTGAGGCCGGCGGCGCGCACGCACTCCGCGAAGATCCGCCGCACGGGGGCGCCGACCGGCCAGGCCAGGTGCAGGGGGTTGAGCGCCAGCCCGTCGGGTTCGGCCACTGCGGACGGTACGGCGAGCCCCGCGCCGACGCAGCGCCGGCCGGTCGTGCGCAGCAGGTCGGCGCCCGCTTCCACCACCGAGCCGAGGACCTTCGCCGGGTCGGCGTCGACGGTCTCGCAGCCGGGCGCGGTCGCCACGATCCGGCCGCCCAGTCCGACCAGTGCGGCCCGGAACCCGTCGGCGTGGACCTGGGCCGCGAGTGCCACCGGCCCTTCCTCGGCGAGTTCCAGCCGGTGCGAGGGGCGCCCCTGGGAACCGGCCGCCGCGGCGGGCCGGGCGTCCACCCGGATCAGCCCGAGCGCCTCCAGCTCGGCGGCCACCGCGCCGGCCGTCGCCCGGGTGACTCCGAGTTCGGCGGTGAGCACGGCCCGGGTCGGCGCACGCCCGGTGTGCACGAGCTCCAGTGCGGGTCCGAGCGCGCCGCGCCCCCGGTCCAGCCGCGCCCTCGGGGTCGTTCTCTCCCCCGCCGTCCTGGGGTCCGCCTTGCCGCTCATGAGGGCGAGTCTCCCATGATCCGCAATCATTGGTTCCGGGCCGCCCGCTGCAGCCCGCTCACCCGCAGGGTGACGTTCAGCCGGCCGGCCAGGCCCAGCCAGGGCGGTGCCGTACCCGGGCGCACGCGCGGCACGCCGTGGTAGGCGAGCCGGGACGGCCCGCCGAAGACGAACAGATCGCCGCTGCGCAGCTCCACGTCGGTGTACGGCCGGGTGCGCGTCCCGGTGTTGCCGAAGCGGAACACACAGGTGTCGCCGAGGCTCAGCGAGACCACCGGGGCGTCCGCGCGCTCGTCGGCGTCGCGGTGCATGCCCATGCGGGCGTCGCCGTCATAAAAGTTGATCAGCGCGATGTCGTACGGCGTCGCCGGGACCGCATCCGGGCCCAGTGCGTCGGCCACCGCGCGGCGGCCCAGCTCGTCGAGCCAGGCCGGGAACGGCTTGACCGGGCTGCCGTCGCCGTCGACGGCCGTACGGGCGTAGGCGTACGGGTACCAGTGCCAGCCCAGACAGACCTGCCGGGCGGTCATCGTGCCGCCGCCCGGCGTGCGGACCGTGCGCAGTCCGGCCGGGGGCCGCGCCCAGTCCCGGCAGGCGGCGAGCAGCTCGCGCTGCTCGTCGCCGTCCAGCCAGCCCGGGGCGTGCACGGCGCCCGGTGCGACCCGCGCACGCTCCCTGGGAAACAGCTCCGCGTCCACGCGCTCCATCATCGCGCAGGCCCGCCGCACCACCCCTGATCTGCGGCTCGGCTAGCCTGGACGCACGATGAGCGACCGTATGACGACACCGTGGGGCGAGGTCGACCTGACCCGCTTCCCCGAGGATCCCCGCGACCCGCTGCGCGCCTGGGACGCCTCCGACGCGTACCTGCTGCGTCACCTGGCCGAGGAGGGGGTGCCGCTCACCGGCACGGTGGTGGTGGTCGGGGACCGCTGGGGCGCGCTGGCCACGGCGCTCGCGGAGCACCGTCCGACGCAGATCACCGACTCCTTTCTGGGCCAGGAGGCGACCCGGGCGAACCTGGCCCGGGCCGGCGTCGAGCCCGGTGCCGTCCAGCTGCTCACCACCCAGGATCCGCCGCCGGAGCGGGTGGACGTCCTGCTGGTGCGGGTACCCAAGAGCCTCGCGCTGCTGGAGGACCAGTTGCTACGGCTGGCACCCGCGGTGCACGCGGACACGGTCGTCGTCGGCACCGGCATGGTGAAGGAGATCCACACCTCCACGCTCCAGCTGTTCGAGCGGGTCCTCGGCCCGACCCGGACCTCACTGGCACGCCAGAAGGCCCGGCTGATCTTCTGCACCCCGGATCCGGCGCTGGAGCGCCCCGCGAACCCGTGGCCGTACAGCTACGGCCTCCCGGACGGCATCGGCGCGGCCTCCGGGCGCACGGTCGTCAACCATGCGGGCGTCTTCTGTGCCGACCGGCTCGACATCGGCACACGCTTCTTCCTGACACACCTGCCCGGCCCCGGTGCCGCCCGTGTGGTGGACCTCGGCTGCGGCAACGGTGTCGTCGGTACGGCGGTGGCGCTGGCGGATCCCGCCGCCGAGGTGCTGTTCGTGGACGAGTCCTTCCAGGCCGTGGCCTCGGCGGAGGCGACGTACAAGGCCAACGGCGTGCCCGGGCATGCGGAGTTCCGGGTCGGGGACGGGCTGGCCGGGGTGGCGCCCGGCAGTGTGGACCTCGTGCTGAACAACCCGCCGTTCCACGCCCACCAGGCGACGACCGACGCGACGGCGTGGCGCATGTTCACCGGCGCGCAGCGCGCGCTGCGGCCGGGCGGCGAGCTGTGGGTGATCGGCAACCGGCATCTGGGGTATCACGTGAAGCTCAGGCGGCTGTTCGGCAACAGCGAACTGGTGGCGTCCGACCCCAAGTTCGTGGTGTTGAGGGCGGTCAAGAAGGACTGAGGCAAGGGGCACGCACGGTCAGCGCGGGGTCCGGGTCAGGACCCCGATGATCCGGTGCACCTCCTGGGCCATCGCCTCCCGGCCCACGCTCAGATACTTGCGCGAGTCGACGGCCTCGGGGTGCGCCGCGAGGAACTCCCGGATCGCTCCGGTCATGGCCACGTTGAGGGCCGTGCCGACGTTGACCTTGACGATGCCGCCCACGACGGCCTCCACCAGCCCCTCGTCCGGTACGCCGGAGGAGCCGTGCAGGACCAGCGGGACGGCGAGCGTGGCGGACAGCCGCTTGAGCAGGCCGTGATCGAGGCGGGCCGTGCGGGTGGTCATGGCGTGCACGCTGCCGATGGCGACGGCGAGCGCGTCGACACCGGTACCGGCCACGAAGTCGCGGGCCTGGTCGGGGTCGGTGCGCGCGCCGGGTGCGTGGGCGTCCAGCGGGGGTCTGCCGTTCTTGCCGCCGATCTGTCCCAGCTCGGCCTCGATCCAGAGCCCTTGGGCATGCGCCCAGTCGGCGGCGGCCCGGGTGGCGGAGAGGTTGTCGGCGTAGGGCAGGCGGGCCGCGTCGTACATGACCGAGCCGAACCCGGCGCCGGGTGCCTGGCGCAGCAGGTCGTCGCTCTGGACGTGGTCGAGGTGCAACGCGACGGGTACGGCGGCCCGTTCGGCGGCGGCGACGGCGGCGCGCGCCAACGGCAGCAGCCGCCCGTAGCGGAACTTGACGGCGTTCTCGCTGACCTGGAGGACGACGGGCGCACCCGCCGACTCGGCGCCGGCGATGACGGCCTCGATGTGTTCCAGGGTGATGACGTTGAAGGCGGCGACGGCGGAGCGGGCTGCGGAGGCGGCGGTGACCAGCTCGCCGGTGGACGCGAGGGGCACTTCGGGTGTCCTTCCAGGACGCGGACCGGGGGTGGCCGGGGGTGACTGAGACTGCTGGGAAAGGGGGTTGACCGAGGCTGCTTGTCCACAGGGCCACGGCGACCGGAGGTGGATGCGGCTCGACCGGAGGTTGGCTGACGCTGCTGGGTTGAGGGATGGCCACGGATCGGCCGACGGGTTGCAGGGGGGCTCGATCGGAGGTGGCTGGGGGCTGCCGGGCTGAGAGACGGACAGGGACCGGCCGACGGGCTGCAGAGCACCGGGCCCAGCGTTGGACGGGGCTGGACGAGGTCGCGACCTGGGGCCGCACAGGGCTTGGCAACGGGCTTGGCAGGGAATCCGTCGGAACCCGGCCCGGACTTCGGCCGGGGATCCGCCGGGCGCTCGACGGGACCACGGCCAGGGCACGGACAGGGGATCGGACAGAGCTTGGCAGAGGCCCTGGCCTGGCAGAGACCTTGCCGGGCCAAGGCCTTGGCCCGGCATCGGCCCGCACTGCGCCAGGTGCGGCCGAGGAGCGGCTCGGGCTCGGGCAGGCCGCGCCCCGGCTCCGCGAGGGCCTTTCAGGGGGCGAGGATCACCGAGCGGGTGAGGTGGCGCGGGCGGTCGGGGTCGAGGCCGCGGGCGGCGGCGACCGCGACCGCCAGCCGCTGGACGCGGACGAGTTCGGCGAGCGGATCGAGACCGCCTCCGATCCACAACCCTCCGGTGGCACCGACCTGTTGGGCGAGCCCTTCGGGTGCCTCACCGAGCATCCAGGTGGCCGTGCCCTCGGTGGTGACGCTGATCGGGCCGTGCCGGTACTCCATCGCCGGGTAGGCCTCGGTCCAGGACAGCGAGGCCTCGCGCATCTTGAGTCCGGCCTCGTTCGCGAGCCCCACGGTCCAGCCGCGCCCGAGAAACGTGAACTGGGTGCAGGCGACCAGCCGTTCGGGAAGAGAAGCGGAGAGGGCCGTACGCGCATCGGCGACGACCGAGTCGCTGTGCAGGCCGAGGTGGGCGCGCAGAAGGGTGAGGGCGGTGGTCGCGAACCGGGTCTGGACGACGGAGCGTTCGTCGGCGAAGTCCAGGACGACGAGGTCGTCGGCGGCCGACATGACGGGGGTGGCCGGGTCGGCGGTGACGGCGGTGGTCCGGGTCCGTCCCCTCAACTGCCCGAGCAGCTCGAGCACTTCGGTGGTCGTACCGGAGCGGGTGAGGGCGAGGACCCGGTCGTACGACCGCCCGTACGGGAACTCGGAGGCCGCGAACGCGTCGGTCTCGCCCTGTCCGGCGCTCTCCCGCAGGCCGGCCACCGCCTGCGCCATGAAGTACGAGGTTCCGCACCCCACGATCGCGACCCGTTCCCCGGGCTGCGGCAGCGCGGTCTTGTGCCGCTCCACCCGCTCGGCGGCCCGCGCCCAGCACTCGGGCTGGCTGTTCAGCTCGTCCTCGACATGGGTCATGCCCACACCCTCTCTGGCTGATTGTTCCTGCAAGATATAGCGAGCTTTCAAGCACAATCAAGCATCGGCGCGCAGAGAATGGTGCGCTAGGGTCACCGGGAACACGGAGAACGGAGGCTGCGGATGTCCCGGGACGCCCGCTGGAAGGCGTTGCTGGAGCTGCTCGTGGAGCGCGGCCGGCTGGAGGTCGAGGAGGCGGCGGCCGAGCTGGCGGTGTCGGCGGCCACGATCCGCCGGGACTTCGACCAGCTCGCCGAGCAGCAGATGCTGGTGCGCACCCGGGGCGGAGCGGTGGTGCACGGGGTGTCGTACGAACTCCCGCTGCGCTACAAGACGGCCCGCCGCGCCTCCGAGAAGCAGCGCATCGCGAAGGCCGTGGCCGAACTCCTGGCTCCGGGTGAGGCGGTGGGGCTGACCGGCGGTACGACCACCACGGAGGTGGCCCGGGCGCTGGCCGTGCGCGGCGACCTGTCGACCGGTGCACCGGCGCTGACCGTCGTCACCAACGCGCTCAACATCGCCAACGAGCTGGCCGTTCGGCCTCAGTTCAAGATCGTGGTGACGGGCGGGGTGGCGCGCCCGCAGTCGTACGAACTCATCGGCCCGCTCGCGGACGGGGTGCTCGGGCAGATCACGCTCGACGTGGCCGTGCTCGGTGTCGTCGCCTTCGACGTCACGCACGGCGCGGCGGCGCACGACGAGGCGGAGGCCGCGATCAACCGGCTGATGTGCGAACGCGCCGAGCGAGTGGTGGTCGCCGCCGACTCCAGCAAGCTGGGCCAGCGCGCCTTCGCCCGGATCTGCGGCGCGCAGCTGGTGGACACCCTGGTGACGGACACGGCCGCACCCCAGGAGACGGTCCGCCGGTTCGAGGAGGCCGGGGTCCGGGTCCTGACGGTGTGACGGCCGGCCGAGCCGACCACGGTCGGCCCGCGGGAAACCGGCGCCACACCGGCCGGATCAGATCCGCCCGAGGTCGGCCTTCACAAACCCCGCACCCCGCTGGTCGTTGCAGCCGGTCGGCTGCCGCTCGACCGGGTCGGGCCAGGCCTGCTGGGCCTTGAGCGCCACGCTCACCAAGGTCAGCAGCAGGTCGACATCGCTCGCCGCGTCGAGGCGCAGGGTCACCCAGTGCGAGCCGGGCACGATCCTGATCGCCCCCGAGTCCTGCAGGTCCTTGGCGAACCGCCTGACGGCCCGGTCGGTCAGCCGCAGATCGACATCGCGGTCCGAGTGGAAGTGGGCGATCTCGCCCTGGGCCGAACTCACTGCCTGTCCCAGACCGCAGCTCGGGACCGTCCGACTCAGGTCGGGCCAGGTCGCCAATTGCGCGAACGCGCGCGAGGCCAACGTCATGGGCCCATCATGGACCGCTCACCCTCTCGCAACCAGCTCGTGAACAAGCATTAACCGACCTGTATCCGGGCGGGGACCAGGCACGGGAAGCCCCGAGCGACCCCGAACGGAGCATGCGCCGCACGGCGTTGACGTCGCGGCCGAACCGAACCACTCCAAGTCGGCGCAGGCCAAGGCCGCGTCACTCACTCCGCGGACAGACCCGTGCCGGTCATATGAAAACAGAGGGCGACCCGGACCTCAGGAGGAGCGCGGTGTCGCCGGAGCGGGTGACGCCGCGGATCCGGCTGTCTCGAAGTGTGGAACAGCAGCGGGGCCCAGGGCGCGCGGCGGACCGCCCGGCACACCCGGCGACCCTTGCCCCTCCCCTCGGCAGCGCCCTAACCTGACTTTGTGCCGCTAATAAACAAATCCCGATCGCACAGCGTCGTGCCGGGCAGCAGTCACGGCCTCATCCGCCTGCGGACCGCCCTCACCGCCTTCTTCGCCCTGGACGGATTCATCTTCGCCGGGTGGGTCGTCCGGATCCCGGCCATCAAGGAGCAGACCCACGCCTCGGCCAGTGACCTGGGCCTGGCTCTGCTCGGGGTGTCCGCCGGTGCCGTGATCACGATGACCCTCACCGGTCGCCTGTGCCGCCGATACGGCAGCCATCCGGTCACCGTGGTCTGTGCCGTACTGCTCTCGCTCAGCGTCGCCCTGCCCCCGCTCACCCACTCCGCGCCCGCCCTCGGCGCCGTACTCCTGCTCTTCGGCGCCGCCTACGGCGGCATCAACGTGGCCTTCAACAGCGCCGCCGTCGACCTGGTGGCCGCGCTGCGGCGGCCCATCATGCCCACCTTCCACGCCGCGTTCAGCCTCGGCGGCATGATCGGAGCGGGCCTCGGCGGGCTGGTCGCCGGTGCGCTCTCCCCCACCCGGCATCTGCTCGGCCTCACACTCATCGGGCTCCTCGTCACCGCCGTCGCCGGGCGCACCCTCCTGCGGCACGAGCCGCCCGCACCGCCGGAGCGTGGCCCGTCACCGCACGCGGAGCCCGACCGCGACGGCACCGGGCGGACCGGCCGGGGCGGGCTGGTCGTCGTCTTCGGGCTGATCGCGCTGTGCACCGCCTACGGCGAGGGCGCCATGGCGGACTGGGGCGCACTCCATCTCCAGCAGGACCTGGCGGCGTCGTCGGGCGTGGCGGCGGCCGGGTACTCGTGTTTCGCGCTGGCCATGACCGTCGGCCGGGCAACCGGGACGACGCTCCTGGAGCGTCTCGGCCGGGCGCGCACCGTGATCACCGGCGGTACCGTCGCGGCGGCGGGCATGCTGCTCGGCTCCCTCGCGCCTTCGGCAGGGGCGGCCCTGGCCGGGTTCGCCGTCACCGGGCTCGGGCTCGCCAACCTCTTCCCGGTCGCCGTCGAGCGGGCGGGCTCGCTGACCGGCCCGTCCGGCGTCGCCGTCGCCTCGACGCTGGGCTACGGCGGCATGCTCCTCGGTCCTCCCTCGATCGGTTTCATGGCCGACTGGTTCTCCCTGCCGGCCGCCCTGACGAGCGTGGCCGCGCTGGCCGCCGTCGCCGCGCTCATCGGGGTGACGACGCGGCAGACCATGGGCCACTGATAAAGCCCCGCCCGTCGGGAGAGATCTCGAACGCCCTCCATCCGGCACACTCGCTCCCATGGACACTGCCGACTTCCTTGAGACGCTGGACCGCGAGGGTCGACTGCTCGCGGCGGCCGCCGAAGCCGCGGGGGCCGATGCCAAGGTGCCCACCTGCCCCGAGTGGCAGGTGCGCGACCTGCTGCGGCACACCGGCGCCGTGCACCGCTGGGCCACCGGCTTCGTGGCCGAAGCGGACCCCGCGCCACGCCCCTTCGGCGACCTGCCGGACCTGGACGGCGCCGAACTGGTGGCCTGGTACCGGGACAGTCACCGCCTGCTGGTCGACACCCTGGCCGCCGCACCCGCCGCCCTGGAGTGCTGGACCTTCCTTCCGGCGTCAGGCCCGTCACCGCTGGCCTTCTGGACCCGCAGGCAGGCTCACGAGACGACGGTCCACCGCTACGACGCGGAGGCGGCGCTCGGCGGTACGGCATCCCCCGTCGCCCCGGACTTTGCGCCCGACTTCGCGGTGGACGGCATCGACGAGCTGCTGCGCGGCTTCCACGCCCGCTCCCGGAGCCGTCTGCGCACCGAGGAACCGCGCGTCGTGCGGGTGCGGGCACTGGCCGCGACGCCGGACGGGACGGACGCGGTGTGGACCGTACGGCTGTCGGCCGAGCCGCCGGTGACCGTGCGGGACGCGGCCGACGAGGCCGAGGCCGAACTGTCCGGCCCCGCAGAGCAGTTGTACCTGGCGCTGTGGAACCGCGAGCCCGTGCCCAGCGTGACCGGCGACCGCTCCCTGGCCGAGCTGTGGCGGGAGAAGGGCCGGATCTGACGCGGCGCCCCGTCAGCCGGCTTCGGTCAGCATCCGGGCCAGCACCGCGCGCTGCACGGGCCGCACCTCGCCGTGCAGCGCGCGCCCCTTGGCCGTCAGCGCCACCCGCACCCCGCGTCGGTCCTCGGCGCACATGGCACGTTCGACGAGGCCGTCCTTCTCCAGACGGCCGATCAGCCGGGACAGCGCACTCTGACTGAGATGGACCCGCTCGGAGATCTCCTGCACGCGGTAGGCGCAGCCGCCCGCCCCCTCGGCCATCAGGTCGAGAACCTCGAAGTCGCTGGCGCACAGGCCGTGTTCGTGCAGCACCCGGTCCAGCTCGCACTGCGTGCGGGCATGCAAGGCCAGGATGTCCCGCCACTGCTCCACGAGCGCCTGCTCGGCCCTGTTCGCCGCCATGAGCGCACGGTAGCAGAGAACCAAGATTGTTGCATCGTAATTAAATGCGTTTGCACTCAATGCACATGCATGTAGTCTCGTCGGCATGACCTCTCCGCTCACCCCCGCCACGGCCCCGTCCCCGGCCGTCCGCTGGACACCTCGCCTGTGGGGCACCCTGCTGGTGCTCTGCGCCGCGATGTTCCTGGACGCGCTGGACGTGTCGATGGTCGGCGTCGCGCTGCCGTCCATAGGCTCCGATCTCCACCTCTCCACATCGACGCTGCAATGGATCGTCAGCGGCTACATCCTGGGCTACGGAGGCCTGCTTCTCCTCGGCGGACGCACCGCCGATCTGCTCGGCCGGCGCCAGGTGTTCCTCGTCGCGCTCGGCGTCTTCGCGCTCGCCTCACTGCTCGGCGGAGTCGTGGACTCCGGTCCGCTGCTCATCGCGAGCCGCTTCATCAAGGGCCTGAGCGCGGCCTTCACGGCACCGGCCGGACTGTCGATCATCACCACGACGTTCCCGGAGGGCCCGCTGCGCAACCGGGCCCTGTCCATCTACACCACCTGCGCCGCCACCGGCTTCTCCATGGGCCTGGTGCTCTCCGGACTGCTCACCGAGGCCAGCTGGCGCTTCACCATGCTGCTGCCCGCGCCGATCGCCCTGATCGCGCTGGTCGCCGGCCTGCGGCTGCTGCCGCGCAGCGCCCGCGAGGAGAACCACGACGGCTACGACATCCCGGGCGCCATCCTGGGCACGGCCTCGATGCTGCTGCTGGTGTACACCGTCGTCCAGGCCCCCGGGGCCGGCTGGGCCTCGGCCCGTACGCTGCTGTCGTTCCTCGCCGTCGCGGTGCTGCTCACGGCCTTCGTCCTGGTGGAGCGGCGCTCGCCGAGCCCGCTGATCCGGCTGGGCGTGCTGCGCTCGGGCAGCCAGGTCCGCGCGCAGCTCGGCGCGATCGCCTTCTTCGGATCGTACGTGGGCTTTCAGTTCCTGACGACGCTCTACATGCAGTCCCTGCTCGGCTGGTCGGCGCTGCACACGGCGCTCGCGTTCCTGCCGGCGGGCGCGCTGGTGGCGGTGTCCTCCACCAAGGTCGGCGCGATCGTCGACCGGTTCGGCACCCCGCGCCTGATCGCGCTCGGCTTCGCCTTCATGGCCCTCGGGTACGCCCTGTTCCTGCGCGTCGACCTCGACCCGGCGTACGCGGCCGTCATCCTGCCGTCCATGCTGCTGATCGGCGCGGCCTGCGCGCTGGTCTTCCCCTCGCTCAACATCCAGGCCACCAACGGGGTCGAGGACCACGAGCAGGGCATGGTCTCCGGTCTGCTCAACACCTCGGTGCAGGTGGGCGGCGCGCTCTTCCTGGCCGTTGTGACGGCCGTGGTCACCGCGGGCGCCCCCGCCCACGCCAGCCCGCAGGCCGTGCTCGACAGCTACCGCCCCGGCTTCCTCGTCGTCGCGGGCATCGCGCTGGCCGGCCTGCTGATCACTCTGACAGGTCTGCGCAGCCGTCGCGGCCGGCCGTCTGTCGTGGTCGCCGGATCCACCATGAGGGAGGCGGAAACGGAGCGCGTGGCGGTCCGTGACTAGGGGGACGCCTCCAACCGTGCGCCCGGCGGGGCTGTTTGCTCCGCCGGGCGCACGTCTGTGAAGCTGGGGGAATGTGCGCATACGGGGGTACGCCGCACCAAAGCCCAACAGGATGCGGCCACGGTCGAGATCGGCTGTGCGCCGGCGAGCGGGTGCTTCGCGGCGGCGGTGCTGTTCGGGGCCGTCGCCGGGCCGACTCTGCTCTTCGATCTCCCCCGTGCCCTCGAGACCACGCTGCGGTGGGGCGGTCTCGTGGTCGCACCCGTGGTCTTCGCGGTCCGTGTGGTGAGTGTGCTGGTGCGCTTCCGACGGTCCGCTCAGCCCAGCCAGCCGGGTCGTACCAGCCCCGACTCGTAGGCCAGGACGACGAGTTGAGCGCGGTCCCGGGCGCCCAGTTTCACCATCGCGCGACTCACATGGGTCTTGGCGGTGAGCGGGCTGACCACCAGTCGGCGGGCGATCTCCTCGTTGGACAGGCCGATACCGACCAGCGCCATCACCTCCCGCTCCCGCTCGGTGAGCCGCGCCAGGGCGTCCGCCGCCGCGGGCTCCTTGGAGCGGGCCGCGAACTCGGCTATCAGACGTCGGGTGACGCCGGGCGAGAGGAGTGCAGCGCCTTCGACCACCGCCCGTACGGCGCGCACGAGTTCCTCCGGCTCGGTGTCCTTGACCAGAAAGCCCGAGGCTCCGGAACGGATCGCCTCGAAGACGTACTCGTCCAGTTCGAAGGTGGTGAGCATGACCACCTTGACGTCCGTCAGCTCCGCGTCGCCGGTGATGCGCCGGGTCGCGGCCAGGCCGTCCAGCAGGGGCATGCGGATGTCCATCAGGACGACATCCGGCGTCAGTTCGCGCGCCAGCCGCAGTGCCTCCTCACCGTCGGCCGCCTCGCCGGCCACCTCGATGTCCGGCTGTGCGTCGAGCAGCGCGCGGAAACCGGCCCGCACGAGCAACTGGTCGTCGGCGAGCAGTACCCGGATCACTGGTCCTCCCTGAGCTGCGACGGCAGTACGGCGATCACCCGGAAGCCGCCGTCGGGGCGCGGGCCCGCCTCGATGGCGCCACCCAGCGCCGCGGCCCGCTCCCGCATCCCGGCCAGCCCGTTCCCGCTGCCGCCGGCGTCGGCACCGGTCGCGGGCCCGTCGTCGTCGATGCGCAGCCGCAGCGCATCGCCGTCTCGGGCGAACGACACGCGCGCGTGCCGCGATCCGGAGTGCCGTACGACATTGGTCAGGGCCTCCTGCACGATACGGAAGGCGGCCAGGTCGGCGCCCGGCGGCAGGTGCGACGGCTCGCCCTGGACCTCGACGGTCAGACCGGCCGCCGCCGCCTGTTCCACCAGCTCCGGCAGTCGGTCCAGGCCCGGCGCGGGAGTGCGTGGGGCGGCGCCGGGGGCGCGCAGGGTGTCGAGCACCTGGCGCACCTCGCCGAGTGCCTCCTTGCTGGCGGCCTTGATGGTGGTGAGCGCGGTGCGGGCCTGCTCGGGGTCGCTGTCGAGCAGCGCGAGCCCCATGCCTGCCTGGACGTTGATGACGGAGATGCTGTGCGCGAGGACGTCGTGCAGTTCGCGGGCGATCCGCAGCCGTTCCTCGTCCGCGCGCCGTCTGGCCGCCTGTGCCCGGTCGGCGCGCTCCCGTGCCCACTGCTCGCGCCGCACCCGGGCCAGTTCGGACACGGCGACGACGGCCAGCACCCAGGTGGCGACGACGACCTCCTGGGCGATGCCCGCACCCTTGGCCCCCGCGGGTGGCAGCCAGCGGTAGAGCCAGAGCGCGACCAGGGCGTGCCCGGCCCACAGCAGCCCCACGGACGCCCAGGCGGCCCGCCGGTGCCCGGCGACCACAGCGCTGAAGCAGCTCACCGCGACGGTGAGGTAGACCGGCCCGTTCGGGTAGCCGGCGGCCAGGTAGCCGAGGGTCACCGCCGCCGTGCCGAACGCCACGGCCACCGGGTGGCGGTGCCGCCACAGCAGCAGGAGCGAGGCGACGAGCAGCAGCACGCGCGCGTAGTGGTCGAGCGGCACACGGTGCTGCTGGGTGTGGGCGGCGAAATTACTGCCGACCAGCACAAACCCGGTGATCAGTACGGTGGAGCGCCAGGGCGGACGGTGGCCGCGACGTGGCTCCGCGCCGTCCGGGCCGCCACGCCACGGGGGTCCGTGCCGCGGCCCCGCCGGCCCGTAGCGCCACCACGGTCCGGGGGCGCGCTGCTCTTCCATGCCCGCCACGCTAGACGCCGCCGACGCGGCAGGGCGTCAGCCGGGCGAGGTGATCACCCCTACTCCCCGGGGAGTACGGCCCTGACCGGCAGGACAGCGCTCATGAGGTGTCCGGCGCCCGCCTCGACGTACACCGCTGTCCGCCGTACGACGACGTCCGCGTCCGGCCCGGCACCGGCGGCCCCCGCCTCGCCGGCGCCTACCGCATCCCCACCCCGCGCGCCAGCTGTGTCACCGCGAGGCGGAAGAAGCCTTCCCGGTCCTCGACGACATTGTTGAACTGGCCGAACAGGTCGAAGCTCACCAGCCCGAACAGCTGCGCCCAGGCCGCCACCATCGAGGCGGCGACCTCGGGCGGCAGCTCCGGGGCGAGGTCGGCGGCCAGTCGTTCGGCCTCCGGGCGCAGGGAGTCGGGCAGGGGCAGGTCCGCGAGGCCCGTGTCCTCGTACGCGGCGCGGATGATGCCGATCAGGACCAGGCCCACGCGGGAGGCGGGCGGCACGGTGGTCTCCGGAGCCGAGTAGCCGGGCACGGGCGAGCCGTAGATCAGCGCGTACTCGTGCGGATGCGCCAGCGCCCAGCCGCGCACCGCCTCGCACACGGCCGTCCAGCGGGCCACCGGCGCGGCGCCGCAAACCGCGGTGTCCGCCTGCTCCGCGGCCTCGCCGAGGGAGTCGTAGGCGTCGATGATCAGGGCGGTCAGCAGTTCGTCGCGGCTGGGGAAGTAGCGGTACAGGGCCGACGAGACCATGCCCAGCTCGCGGGCGACGGCGCGCAGCGAGAGCTTTGCCGCGCCCTCCTCCGCCAGCTGTCTGCGGGCCGCCTCCTTGATCGCGGCGGTGACTTCGATCCTGGCCCGCGCCCGGGCGCCCCGTGGAGTGCTCATGCCGGCAGTCTGCCACGTGCGAGAGCGGTGCACACAAAAGAGAGCACCGCTCTTGCTTTCTTGTGGCGACCTCCCCCACACTGGAGTCACCCGAGAGCACTGCTCTCCCAATTCGTGGGGGTCATCATGGCGTCGTCTTCTTCGTCCAGCTCTTCGCCGTACTACCTCAAGGGCAGCCCGATGAACGTCCGGCTGAACGGCGTCATCGGCTGGCTCGCCCGGCACGGCCTCAGCCTGGCGGGCACCGCGGAGATGTCCGTGCGGGGCCGCAAGAGCGGCCAGATGCAGCGCATCCCGGTCAACCCGCACACCTGTGACGGCGAGCAGTACCTGGTCTCGGCGCGCGGCCACTCGCAGTGGGTGCGGAACATGCGCGTCGCCGGCGGCGGCGAACTGCGCGTCGGCCGCAGGGTGCGCACCTTCACCGCCGCGGAGCTTCCCGATGCCGAGAAGCTCCCCGTGCTGCGGACCTATCTGGAGAAGTGGGGCTGGGAGGTCAACCAGTACTTCGACGGGGTGACCGCGAAGTCCTCCGACGAGGAGATCATCGCCTGCGCGGGCGACCACCCGGTGTTCCGCATCAGCGTCACGGGCTGACCGTGGTCACAGGCGCTGACCTTCGTCACGAACCGACCGGGTCCTGCGCCGGCTCCTGCGCCGTGGCGCTCTGCTCGCGGTCCACCGCGGTCAGGGCGCGCTGGGCGAGCGGGTGGGAACGGATCATCTCGCCGAGCGAACTCTTGCCCTGGGTGATGTCCCGGAACGCCCGCCAGATGGGGCGCAAGCCGGTGAGGCCCGCGTGGAAGATACCGGGACGCCTCTCGAACACGGCCAGCAGCCGCTTGCCGACGCTCATCTCGACGCCGAGCCCGGCCTTGACCGCGAACGCGTAGTTCAGGGCCTGACGGCGGGCGTCGACCGCGTCGTGCGCCTCGGCGATGCGGACCGCCCACTCCCCCGCGAGCCGGCCCGAGCGCAGTGCGAAGGAGATGCCCTCGCGGGTCCATGGCTCCAGCAGGCCGGCCGCGTCACCGCAGACCAGTACCCGCCCCCGGGACAGCGGCGAGTCGTCCGCGCGGCAGCGGGTC
Source organism: Streptomyces broussonetiae (assembly GCF_009796285.1). Lineage (NCBI taxonomy): Bacteria > Bacillati > Actinomycetota > Actinomycetes > Kitasatosporales > Streptomycetaceae > Streptomyces > Streptomyces broussonetiae. The sequence goes on from NZ_CP047020.1 coordinate 1,462,172, forward strand.
AGATGTCCGGAGGAGACGACGGGTTCGAAGCCGGACAGGCCGAGCCGGGCGATGAAGTCCTCCAAGTACCGCTTCGTGGCGGCGCCCTCGCCGCGCGCGGAGATCACGCCGACCGTCAGGGTGTCGCCCTTGGGGAACACCCAGCCGTAACTGCCGGGCATCGGGCCCCAGTCGATGAGGACGCGGCCCTTCCAGTCCTCGGCGACCGGGTCCGGCACCGGGATCTCCGCCTCCAGGCCGAGGTCCACCTGGTCCAGCTTCACCCCGACATGGGCCCCTATGCGGCTGGCGCTGCCATCGGCGCCGACGACCGCGCGGGCCAGCACCGTCTCGCCGCCCTGGAGGACGACGGCCACCGTGCGCCGGTCGGGGACCGCCGAGCCGTGCTGCTCCACTCGCTGCACCGTGACGCCCGTACGCAGCTCGGCGCCCGCCTTCTGGGCGTGCTCGACCAGCTGCTGGTCGAACTCGGCGCGGTTGACCAGGCCGAACAGCATCTGCTTGGCACGGCGGGTACGGGTGAAGCGTCCGTTGTGGGAGAAGGTGACCGCATGCACCCGGTCACGCAGGGGCAGCTCGAAGCCGGGAGGCAGCGCATCGCGGGAGGGTCCGATGATGCCGCCGCCGCAGGTTTTGTAGCGCGGCAACTCTGCCTTCTCCAGCAACAGCACGCGCCGTCCCGCAACCGCGGCAGCATAGGCGGCCGAGGCCCCCGCGGGTCCCGCGCCCACCACGACGACGTCCCAAACCTGCTGAACGCCGTCCGCCGAAGAGTTCTCGCCGCTCACGATGGTCTACTGCTCCGATCAAGCCGCTGCCGAAGTGTCCCTCGCATCCTACGGCGGCCGTCGTCGCAGGCCACTGTGGGAGTATCGGGGGTATTCACCCCGTTCAACGTCGCACCCACGAGGAGCGTGCCCATGTCGTCGAATCCGGTCGCCGAGACCGTCGCCTCGCTGCTGCCCAGGGCCAAGGCGGAGCTGACCGAGCTGGTCGCCTTCAAGTCGGTGGCGGACTTCGCGCAGTTCCCCAGGAGCGAGAGCGAGGCCGCCGCGCGCTGGATCGTGGACGCGCTCACCGCCGAGGGTTTCGTCGACGTGGCCCTGCTGGACACCCCGGACGGCACGCAGTCCGTCTACGGCTACCTGCCGGGCCCTCAGGGCGCGAAAACGGTTCTCCTCTACGCCCACTACGATGTGCAGCCGCCGCTGGACGAGACCGCCTGGGCCACTCCGCCGTTCGAGCTGACCGAGCGTGACGGCCGCTGGTACGGCCGTGGGACCGCCGACTGCAAGGGCGGCCTCATCATGCACCTGCTCGCGCTGCGCGCCCTGAAGGCGAACGGCGGCGTGCCGGTCAACGTGAAGGTGATCGTCGAGGGCTCGGAGGAGCAGGGCACCGGCGGCCTGGAGCGGTACGCCGAGCAGCACCCCGAGCTGCTGACGGCGGACACCATCGTGATCGGCGACGCGGGCAACTTCCGCGTCGGCCTGCCGACCGTGACCACCATCCTGCGCGGTATGACCCTGGTCCGGGTGCAGATCGACACCCTCGAGGGCAATCTGCACTCCGGGCAGTTCGGCGGTGCCGCCCCGGACGCACTGGCCGCGCTGATCCGGGTCATGGACTCGCTGCGCGCCGCGGACGGCTCGACCACGGTCGACGGTCTCGACGCGTCGGCGACGTGGGACGGCCTGGAGTACACCGAGGAGCAGTTCCGCTCCGACGCCCGGGTGCTCGACGGCGTCGAGCTGACCGGTGGCGGTTCGGTCGCCGACCGGCTGTGGGCCCGCCCTGCGGTCACCGTCCTCGGCATCGACTGCCCGCCGGTGGTCGGCGCGACCCCGTCGGTGCACTCCAGCGCCCGGGCGCTGATCAGCCTGCGGGTCCCGCCGGGCGTGGACGCCACCGAGGCGACCAAGCTGCTTGAGGCGCACATCGAGGCGCACACCCCGTGGGGCGCCCGGCTCAGCATCGAGCAGGTCGGCCAGGGCCAGCCCTTCCGCGCCGACCCGACCAGCCCGGCGTACCAGGCGATGGCCGACGCGATGGCCGTGGCCTACCCGGGCGAGACCATGCAGTACGCCGGGCAGGGCGGCTCGATCCCGCTGTGCAACACCCTCGCCGGGCTGTACCCGCGGGCGGAAATCCTGCTGATCGGCCTGAGCGAGCCGGAGGCGCAGATCCACGCGGTCAACGAGAGCGTCAGCCCCGAGGAGCTGGAGCGGCTGTCGGTCGCCGAGGCGCTGTTCCTGCGCAACTACGCGGGCTGAATCCTTCCGGCCCCTTTCCGCCCCCGGCAAAGCGCCCTCGCCTCCGGGCGGGGGCGCTGCCCACGGTCGGCACATGGACGTCATCGAACTGCTGCCGAGGCTGCATCTGTTGCGCTTCCCCGTCGGCCAGGCCTATCTCTGACACGACGGCGAGCAACTGACACTGATCGACGCGGGCGCGCTCGGTGCCGGCCGGACCACCGCCGACGCGAACACGGCGCTGGGGCGTGCGCCCGGGGACGTACGGCGGATCGCGCTGACGCATTTCCACGAGGACCACGCGGGCGGGGCGGGCGAGTTCGCGGCGCTGAGCGGCGCCGAGGTGCTGGCGCACCACCTGGACGCCCCGTTCGTCAGCGGTGAACTGCCCGGCCCGCCACCCCGGTTCGAGGACTGGGAACTGCCGATCCACGCGGAGGCGGTCAGGCACCTGCCCCGGGGAACGCCGGTGGCGCCGGCCGCGGTCACCGAGGGGTCGGACGGCGACGCCCTCGGTTTCGGCGGCGGGGCCCGGGTGATCCACGTCCCCGGGCACACGGACGGCAGCATCGCGCTGTTCCTGCCCGCCGAGGGCGTGCTGTTCACCGGGGACGCGGTGGCGGCCTCGCCGGTCGACGGCTCGGTGATCCCGGGCGTGTTCAACCTCGACCGCCCCCAACTGCAGGCCTCCTTGCGGCGGTTGGTGCAGCTGGACGCGGCCGTGGCCTGCTTTGGACACGGCGACCCGGTACTGAAGAACGCTGCCGGAACCCTGCACGAAGCGGCAGCCGCCTCCTGAGCACGATGCACGACCGCCGGCCGCCACCCCACCGTGCAGCGGGCATGCCCCCCGGCCGGATGCTCGTCGGGCCAACCATCACACCGCTCCCACAGCCACCCTGGCCCCGAGCGACGGCCCGGCCGGACTCCGACTCAACCAGGCCGGCCTCGCCGCCCGTCGGCGCGGTCTCACCGCGGCCACGGCCCGCCGGTGCGCCCGCTCACCCGAGTGGTACCCCGCCCTCCAGATACAGCACGGTCCCCCGCTCGCGGGCCCGCAGGGCCCAGCGCAGCCGTTCGTAGCGGACCGGCGGGAGCATGACGGCGGCCTCCTGTTCGGTGGCGAAGCGCCAGCCGCGCAGCTCCGGACCCGGCAGCAGCACCCGCGAGGCCTCGTCCCGCTCCAGTCGGCCGCCGTCGAACAGCAGCCGCAGCCCGCCGAAGCCGGGCGGGGCGGGCCGCTCCCAGTCCACCACCAGCAGCCGGGGCACGTCCCGCAGCTCGATCCCGGTCTCCTCGGCGACCTCGCGCATCCCGGCACGCGCCGGTGCCTCACCGCGCTCCACCACACCGCCCGGGAACTCCCAGCCGGGCTTGTAGGTGGGGTCCACCAGCAGCACCCGGTCGTGCTCGTCGAAGAGCAGCACCCCGGCGGCGAGCGTCTCGGCGGTCGGCTCGGGGGTCTGCACGATGTCGCAGGGGGGCACGGCACCGCCGGCGACGGCGTCGGTGACACGCGCGGCAGCCTCGTACGGGGTGAGGCCGCTGGTGTCCACGAGGTGGGCGTCCGCGGCGAGCCACGACGTGAGGGCGGCCCGGTAGGGCTCGATGTGGTCGTACGACCACTGCCGTATGCGTATCTCGCCGTCGGGCGGGTCGGCCGGAATCTCCCGGCGGGCTATTCGCTCGCGCAGGATCGTTTCGTCCGTGGCGAGAAGCAGATGGTGCACCGGGATCCTGCGGGCGGCGAGGCCGCCGAAGATCTCGTCGCGGTGCTCCTGACGGAGCAGGGTCATCGGCACCACGAGGGTTCCGCCCAGCTCGGCGAGCATCGCGGCGGCCGTGTCGACGACCAGTCGGCGCCAGATCGGCAGGTCCTGGACGTCGCCGACCTCTGCGAGGCGCTTGGCCGGCAGCAGGTGCGTGAGCGACCCTCCGACCAGCTCGGGGTCGAAGAGCGTGCTGTTCGGGATCAGTTCGATCAGTTCCCGTGCGGTCGTGCTCTTCCCCGCACCGAACGCGCCGTTGATCCAGACGACGGTCACGTACTCCCCCTCTTCTGTTGGCCCCCTGTGGCTTGCCCGTAACACCCTGCCACGGAAACCCCGTCCCGGTGAGGGCGCCCGCACAGGTGTGCCGGTGCCCCTCTGTCACGGGGGCACCGGCACACACGCCATGGGCCGTGGGGCCTACTCCAGTCCGAAGACGGGGTCGTCGGCGGGGGCCAGACTGTCCTGGGAGACGAGGTCGCCGGTCGAGTGGAGGGTGTCCGGGACGTTGAGGTCGCCGAGCGACCCGTTGTCCGCCGCGTGCGACGGGGTGACGGCGGCCACGACGAATCCGGTGGCCAAAGTGGCGAGGGCGAGGATGCTGCGCTTCTTCATGCGCTGATCAACTACGCCGACGGCCCTCGGGTCACGCGGGCCGCGACGGTTGCGCCCGCAGGGCCGAGCGCAGGCCGAGCGGAGTCCGAGCACGGGCCGGCGCCCCAGGACGGTCGCAGACCGGCCCCAGCACCGTCGCAGACCGGCCCCGGGGATCGTCGAAATCCGATGCCGAGCCGGTAATCCCGTGGTCGCGACGATCACCGACGGATATCGTCCGGGTGCGGAACGTTCAAGCGCGACGGCGCCGGTCCCGTGCCCCGTCCCGCCGTCTTCCACACCCCCATCGCCGGACGGATCGAGGTCGTATGCGTGTACAGGTGAGCGGATTCCCGGCCGGCGACTCCGACGACGATCCCCTCGGCCTCGTGGTGCGCTCGGGGGACCGGCTCGCAGGGGCCGCCGCCGCGCTGTCCGACGCCCAGGTGCGCGCCCCGTCGGGGCTGCCCGGGTGGACGCGCGGCCATGTGCTCGCCCATGTCGCCCACAGCGCCGACGCCTACGTGTGGATGCTGGGTCTCGCACGCACCGGCCGTGCGCCGGGACCGCGCGCGGACAAGGCGACGCTGGCCGCAGCACTGCAGCGGGACGCGTCACTGTCCGCCGGGCGGCTCACGGCCCTGCTGCGGGAGAGCCTCGACCGGTTCACGGCGCAGGCTCTCGCGATGCCCGCTCCCGCCTGGGGCACTCCTGTCGCCGCGCTGGCCGGCTGGCGGCACCCGGCCTGGTATCTCCTGCTGCGGTGTCTGCGGGAGCTGGAGACGCACCACTTCGATCTGGCCGTCGGTCATGGGACCGAGAAGTGGCCGGAAGCGTACGTCTGCTGGGCGCTGGACGACACACTCGGCACGCTGCGGACCCAGGGCTTTCCACTCGCCTCGGTGGAGGCCGTGGATCTCGGCCGGCACTGGCCCCTGGCACAGGCGGGACCCTCGGTCGCCGGGGCCGGACACCTGGTGCTCGGCTGGCTGAGCGGACGCCTTCCGGCCGACGCACTGAACACCTACGGACCGGCGCGTCCGCTGCCGACCCCGCCCGCCTGGCCCCAGCCGCCGCTGCCGGGCTGGGGACGTATCGACAGCGAGACGTGACGGCCTGAATTCAACACATCCGAACACTTGGCGAGCCCACTGGGTGAAACAGTACAGCTGTCAAGGTTTTTGACGGGATATCGAACAGTCAGGCACACCTCTTCCAACACAGTCCGACAGCTCCTACCGTAAACGCGCACAGCTGACACACATGACGCCCAGGTGGCACCGGGCCGTCAGCCACCGTTCGCGAGTCGGAGGAACGTCGACGATGCGTCACCCTCACACCCGCACCACCCACGCCATCCACGCCACGCGCCCAAGACTGCTCAGAGCGCTGACGGCGGGGCTCCTGTGCACGGCAGGCCTCGCCGCCCCGGCCGTCGCCGCCCCGGCCGTCGCCGCCCCGGCCGCCGCGGCCCCGGCGCGGCAGGCACCCGCCGCCCCCGCCCTGGCCAACGGCCTCGCGCTCACCCCGCCGATGGGCTTCAACAACTGGAACTCCACACACTGCCGGGCCGACTTCAACGAGGCCATGGTCAAGGGGATCGCGGACCTCTTCGTGGCCAAGGGCCTCAAGGACGCGGGCTACCGGTACGTCAACCTGGACGACTGCTGGGCCCTGCCGAACCGCGACGCCGACGGCAAACTGGTACCCGACCCGGCCCGTTTCCCGAACGGCATCAAGGCGGTTGCCGACTACGTCCACGCCAAGGGCCTCAAGCTCGGCATCTACACCAGCGCCGGAGTCAAGACGTGCAACAGCGCGGGCTTCCCGGGCGCGCTCGGCCATGAGTACAGCGACGCACGACAGTTCGCCGACTGGGGCGTCGACTACCTGAAGTACGACAACTGCAACAACCTCGGCGTCGACGCCCAGCAGCGCTACCGGACCATGCGCGACGCGCTGAAGGCGACCGGTCGGCCCATCGTCTACAGCATCTGCGAGTGGGGTGAGAACAAGCCCTGGCAGTGGGCGGCCGACGTCGGCAATCTGTGGCGCACCACCGGTGACATCAGCGACAGCTGGGACTCGATGGTCTCGATCCTCAAACAGAACCTCCCGCTCGCGCAGTACGCCGGACCCGGCCACTGGAACGACCCCGACATGCTGGAGGTCGGCAACGGCGGCATGACGGACACCGAGTACCGCTCGCACTTCTCGCTGTGGTCGATCATGGCGGCACCCCTGCTCATCGGCACCGACCTGCGCAAGGCCTCCCAGGCGACCCTCGACATCCTGGACAACAAGGAGGTCATCGCCGTCGACCAGGACCCGCTCGGCAAGCAGGGCACGGTCGTGTCGTCCACGGACGGGCGCTGGGTGATCGCCAAGGAGATGAAGGACGGCAGCCGCGCGGTGGCCCTGTTCAACGAGTCCGGCACCGCCCAGCGGATCGCCACCACCGCGAGCGCCGTCGGCCTGCCCGGCACCCCCGCCTACACCCTGCGGGACCTGTGGCAGCAGCAGAGCTACAACACCGCCGGCACCATCGCCGCGACCGTCCCTGCCCACGGCACGGTCCTGCTGCGGGTCGCGGCCGATCCGCACTGGGCGACCCGGCCCCCGGCGACCGAACTCGGCCTGGACGGCAGCCCGTTGATGGAGGCCGCCACCCCGGTCACGCTGACCGGCACCGTCACCGACCTGGGCCGGACCCCCGCGCGCCGGGTCTCCGTGTCCCTGACCGGCCCCGACGGATGGGCCGTACGTCCCACCACGGCGACCACGGCCGCCGCACTCACCACCGGCCGCACCCTGCGCACCGGCTGGAGCGTGACCGCGCCCGCCGGGACACCGACCGGCTCCTACGGCCTGACGCTCCACACCCGTTACCGCTCACCGGCCGGTCAGCAGGTCACCAGCACCCTCCCGGTCAGCGCGTCCGTGGTGGTACGGCCGCCCGCCGGACCGTCGTATCTCAGCGACCTGCCCTGGCTGTCGGCGACCAGCGGCTGGGGACCGGTGGAACGTGACACCAGCAACGGGGAGAGCGCCGCGGGCGACGGACACCCGATCACCATCGGCGGCACGGTGTACGCCAAGGGGCTCGGGGCGCACGCGCCGAGCGACATCTCCTTCTACACCGGCAGGGCCTGTACGAAGGTCAGCGCGGACGTCGGCGTGGACGACGAGAAGGGCACTCAGGGCACCGTCGCCTTCGAGATCTGGGCGGACGGTACGAAGGTCGCCTCGACGGGCGTCCTGACGAACGCGATGCCCGCCCAGCCGCTCACCGCCGACGTCACCGGCGCCCAGGTGGTCCGCCTCGTCGTCACCGACGGCGGCGACGGCAACGACTCGGACCACGCGGACTGGGCGGACGCACAGGTCAGTTGCTGAGCCCCCGGGATCGGCGGGCACCCGCTCCGGTGTCCGCCCCCGGAGTTCAGACCCCCGCCGCCGTCGCGTCCGGGCGGCGGGCCAGGGCGGACGCCGCGGCACCGACCAGGCCGGCGTCGGTACCCATCTGTGCGGGGGTGACCGTCAGGCGCTGGACGAAGGACAGGGTCGCGTAGTCGGTGAGCGCCTTGCGCAGCGGCGTGAAGAGGATGTCGCCCGCCTTGCCGACGCCGCCGCCGATCACCGCGATGTCGATCTCGACCAGGGTCGCGGTGGCCGCGATGCCGGCGGCCAGCGCCTGGGCCGCCCGCTCGAAGGAGGCCACGGCGACCGGGTCGCCCTCGCGGGCGGCGGCGGCCACCGCGGCGGCGGAGGTGTCGCCGTCGGGGCCCGGCCGCCAGCCCTGCTCCAGGGCACGGCGGGCGATGTTGGGCCCACTGGCGATGCGCTCCACACAACCCCGGGAGCCACACGGGCACGGGTCGCCGTCGAGGTCCACACTGATGTGCCCGATGTGCCCGGCGTTGCCGGTCGGGCCGGGATGCAGTTGCCCGTTCAGGACCAGGCCGCCGCCGACGCCCGTCGAGACCACCATGCACAGCGCGTTGTCGTGGCCACGTGCGGCGCCCTGCCAGTGCTCGGCCGCGGTGATCGCGACGCCGTCGCCGATCAGCTCGACGGGCAGGCCACCGGTGGCCGCCAGGACCCGCTCGACCAGCGGGAAGTCGCGCCAGCCGGGCACGTTCACCGGACTGACGGTGCCGGCCGAGGCGTCCACCGGGCCGGCGCTGCCGATGCCGAGGGCGCCGGCGCGGTCCCACATCGGTGTCCGGGCGAGGTCGGCGAGCACCTCCTCGACCGCCAGCATGACCGTTTCGCCGTCCTGCTGGGCAGGTGTGGCGCGCTGGGCGCGCGCCAGGATCCGGCCGTCGTCGTCCACGAGCGCGCCGGCGATCTTGGTGCCACCGATGTCCAGGGCCGCCACGAGGTCGGTGTGCATGAGCGTCAGAATCTCCCCGTCGAAACTTGAAAACCAAAGAGAGCCAGGCCGGTCAAGCGGTGGGGGCGCAGGACAGACAGCGGTGGACAGTGTCTCTCGCAGCTGACAACGTTGTCCAGGCTCTATGCTCGACGCCACATCCTCATACAAACGTCGGATCGGCGCACCACCCTTCCGGGATGCCGATCACACGGATCAGACGGACGACAGGACAGGACGCCGCATCGTGCCCGACACCACCCGCCCCGCAGACCGCCTGCCCGGCAGCCGCTACGGCAACCGCCCGACGATGAAGGACGTCGCGGCGCGGGCCGGTGTGGGGCTCAAGACGGTGTCCCGGGTGGTCAACGGCGAGCCGGGGGTCACGCCGGACACCGAACGCCGGGTGCAGGAGGCCATCGACGCACTGGGCTTCCGCCGCAACGACAGCGCCCGGGTGCTGCGCAAGGGCCGTACGGCCAGCATCGGCCTGGTCCTGGAGGATCTCGCCGACCCCTTCTACGGCCCGCTCAGCCGCGCCGTCGAGGAGGTGGCCCGGGCCCATGGCGCACTGCTGATCAACGGCTCCAGCGCCGAGGACCCCGACCGCGAGCAGGAGCTGGCGCTGGCGCTGTGCGCCCGGCGGGTGGACGGGCTGGTGGTGATCCCGGCCGGGGACGACCACCGCTATCTCGAGCCGGAGATCCGGGCCGGGGTGGCGACCGTGTTCGTGGACCGTCCGGCCGGGCGGATCGACGCCGATGTGGTCCTGTCCGACAACTTCGGCGGCGCCCGGGACGGCGTGGCCCATCTGATCGCCCACGGCCACCGCCGGATCGGGTTCATCGGCGACATGCCCCGCATCCACACGGCGGCCGAGCGGCTGCGCGGCTACCGGGCGGCCATGGAGGAAGCGGGGATACCTGTGGAGGACGCGTGGATGTCCCTCGGGCAGACGAATCCGGAGCGGGTGCGCCGGGCGGCGCGGGAGATGCTCGGCGGACCCGATCCCGTCACCGCGATCTTCACGGGCAACAACCGGGTGACGGTCACCGTGATCCGCGTCCTGGCCGAGCAGTCCCGCCGGGTCGCCCTGGTCGGCTTCGACGACCTCGAGCTGGCCGATCTGCTCGAGCCGGGCCTGACGGTCGTCGCGCAGGACGCGGCCGCCCTCGGCCGTACGGCGGCCGAGCGCCTCTTTCGCCGGCTCGACGGCGGTCTGGTCACCCCGGAGCGCATCGAGCTGCCCACGCGGCTGATCACACGCGGCTCGGGCGAGCTGCCGCCGGCCGACTGAGCCGCGCATGACCGGCCGCACCCTGGAGGAACTCGGCCTCGCCGACGCCCCTCGCGACCATCCGCTGGCCTACCCCGGCGCCCGGCCCGCCGGCTCCGGGCTGCTGCACGGCGACCGGATGCTTCCGCTGGAGCGCCTGGTGTACGACGACCGGGTGCCGGTGCTCGCCGTCGGCTCCAACGCCTGTCCGGGCCAACTGCGGTACAAAATGGCCGAGTTCGGGATCGGCTCCCCGCTGCCGATGGTGCGCTCGCGGGTGTCCGGGCTCGACGTGGGCGTCTCGGCGCACGTCAGCCGCATGGGCTATGTCTCCGCGTCTCCCGTCAAGTCGCCGGACGCGTCTGGGGAGTTGTTTCTTCTCTGGCTGGACCGGCACCAGCTGGAGGTGATCGACGCCAGCGAGGGCGTGCCGTTGCCCGGCGGCAACTTCCGGCGGCTCTGGCTGCCGGCCCCGGACGTACGGGTCGAACTGCCCGACGGTTCCCGGCTCCCCGGGGCGTACTCCTACGTCAACCGCCACGGGGTGCTGCACGACGGCACCGGTGAGCCGCGTCGGCACCTCGCCGACCAGCACAGGCTCCTCACCGAACTCCTCGGGGGATCGGCTCCGTTGCGCGAGCTGTTCGGGACCACTCCGGAGGAGTTCTGCACCCGGGCCCGCCGTGATCCCGGGCTGTGCGCGCGGGGCACGCGGCTGTTCGCCGAGCAGCGCTGGGTGACGGCGTCGGGCCTCGAGCCCTACGCCGACGGCCGGTGGACCGGAAGCCCGGGCACCGGGCCGTCGTTCTTCCCGCCCTCGAAGTAGGCGTCACCGACGCGGTAGACGTCACTGACGCGGACACCGGCAGCAGCGGACGCCGGTGCCGGCCCGCGTTCAGGGGGATCCGGCGGGCAGGCACGGGGAGGAGGCGGCCTGAACCTCCCGTCGGCTCCGGGCTGTTGGAGTGCCGGTCCGGCTGCGCGGCCACGGCGGCGAATCCATCGGCGCCTGCCCGCGCCTTGCCGACGCCGACGCCGACGCCGACACCGAGGCAGCGGGCTTGCCGCGCCTGCCGGACGGGCGCCCGGGCCACCGTGCGTCCGCCGCGCGACCCGAAGGGGCCGCGCTCTCGCAGGATGCCGTCGAGGGAGGACCCCGATCAGCACGCCCGCGGGCGCAGCCCCGAGCCGTACGGTGACGCAGCAGCGTCAGGCCGGCCCCGTCCGAGGTCCGCTACTTCGCGGAGACCGTCAGGTCACCGCGCCGGGGCGCCGCGAAGGACTCCAGGTCGGCGCGGGTCAGGCCGCTGAGGCGGGCGACCTCGGCGATGTCCAGGGCGCCGCAGTCCAGCCCGCGCAGCAGATAGCCGCTGAGCGCCTTGGCGGTGGCGGGCTCGTCCATCACGTCGCCGCCGGCGCGGTTGGCGTAGCGGGCGAGGCGGCCGGCGGCCTGCTCGTAGCCCTCGCGGTAGAAGGCGAAGACGGCGGCGTAGCGGGTCGGGATGTGACCGGGGTGCATGTCCCAGCCCTGGTAGTAGGCGCGGGCCAGGGCGCGGCGGGTGAGGCCGTAGTGCAGCCGCCAGGCGTCGTGGACCTTGGCGGTCGGGCCGACGGGCAGGACGTTCGTGGAGCCGTCGGAGACGCGCACGCCGGTGCCCGCGGCGGCCACCTGCATGACGGCCTTGGCGTGGTCGGCGGCCGGGTGGTCACTGGCCTGGTAGGCGGCGGAGACGCCGAGGCAGGCGCTGTAGTCGAAGGTGCCGTAGTGCAGCCCGGTGGCGCGGCCCCCGGCGGCCTGGATCATCCGGGCGACGGCGGCGGTGCCGTCGGTGGCGAGGATGGACTGGCTGGTCTCGATCTGGATCTCGAAGCCGAGTCGCCCGGCGTCGAGGCCGTGGGCCTTCTCGAAGGCCTCCAGGAGGCGCACGAAGGCGCCGACCTGCTCGGGATACGTCACCTTCGGCAGCGTGAGGACCAGGCCCTCGGGCAGGCCCCCGGCCTCCATCAGGCCGGTGAGGAAGACGTCGAGGGTGCGGATGCCGCGGTCGCGGACAGCCGCCTCCATGCACTTCATACGGATGCCCATGTACGGCGCCGCCGTGCCGTCGCGGTACGCCTCGGCGACCAGGCGGGCCGCGCGGGCCGCCGTCCCGTCCTCCTCGGCGTCGGGGCGGGGGCCGTAGCCGTCCTCGAAGTCGACGCGCAGGTCCTCGATGGGCTCGCGTTCCAGCTTGGCGCGCACGCGCGAGTAGACCGGCTCGGCCAGTTCGTCGGACAGGCCGAGGACGGCCGCGAAGGAGGCGGCGTCGGGGGCGTGCTCGTCGAGGGCGGCGAGGGCCTGGGCGCCCCAGGAGCGGATGGTGTCGGCGGCGAAGGCGTCACCGGGGACGTACACGGTGTGGACGGGCTGCCGGGTGCCGGGGTCCCCGGGGTAGCGGCGCTCCAGCTCCGCGTCGACCGGCGCGAGGGAGGCGCTGATCTCCTCGCTGACGGCACCCGCGAGACTCGTCGCCACCTTCTCCTGCTGACCCATCCCACACCCTCCAATTTTCCGCTGTACGGAATCAACAATCCGTAGAATGAAGTTATCCGGGTGGTTCTCGCTGGTCAACACCCTGTCCGGACGGTGGTCGGCCACCGGGGGATCGTCACCAGAATGCACCGGGGCCCCGGTGACCGACATGGTCACCGGGGCCCCGGGTGCGTGCGGACGCGCCTGGACCGGGATCAGCCCTTGCGGGTCTTGATCTCCTCGGTCAGCTGCGGGACGACGTCGAACAGGTCGCCGACGACGCCGTAGTCGACCAGCTCGAAGATCGGGGCCTCGGGGTCCTTGTTGACGGCCACGATCGTCTTGGAGGTCTGCATACCGGCGCGGTGCTGGATCGCGCCGGAGATGCCGTTGGCGATGTAGAGCTGCGGCGAGACCGACTTACCGGTCTGGCCGACCTGGTTGGTGTGCGGGTACCAGCCGGCGTCGACGGCGGCACGCGAGGCGCCGACGGCCGCACCGAGGGAGTCGGCGAGCGCCTCGATGATCGAGAAGTTCTCGGCGCCGTTGACACCACGGCCGCCGGAGACCACGATCGCGGCCTCGGTCAGCTCCGGGCGGCCCGTGGACTCACGCGGGGTACGGGCGGTGACCTTGGTACCGGTCGCCTTGTCCGAGAAGGTCACGGCGAGGGCCTCGACCGCACCGGCGGCCGGGGCAGCCTCCACGGCGGCCGAGTTCGGCTTGACCGTGATGACCGGGGTGCCCTTGCTGACACGGGACTTGGTGGTGAAGGACGCGGCGAACACCGACTGGGTGGCCACCGGGCCCTCGTCGCCGGCCTCGAGGTCGATGGCGTCGGTGATGATGCCGGAGCCGATGCGCAGCGCCAGACGGGCGGCGATCTCCTTGCCCTCGGCGGAGGACGGGACCAGCACGGCGGCCGGGGACACCTGCTCGTGGGCGGCCTGGAGGGCGTCGACCTTCGGCACGACCAGGTAGTCGGCGTACTCGGACGCGTCGTGGGTGAGGACCTTCACCGCGCCGTGCTCGGCGAGGGTGGCGGCGGTGTCGGCGGCGCCGGCCCCGAGGGCGACGGCGACGGGCTCGCCGATGCGGCGGGCCAGGGTCAGCAGCTCCAGGGTGGGCTTGCGGACGGCACCGTCCACGTGGTCGACGTAGACGAGGACTTCAGCCATGGGATTGCTCTCCTGCGTAACGAAGTTGAGGGGCGGTCAGCGGGTGCGAGCCCTTAGATGAACTTCTGGCTCGCGAGGAACTCAGCGAGCTGCTTGCCGCCCTCGCCCTCGTCCTTGACGATGGTGCCGGCCGTGCGCGCCGGGCGCTCGTTCGCGGCCTCGACCGTGGTGAACGCACCCTCGAGACCGACCTCTTCGGCCTCGACGTCCAGGTCGGACAGGTCCCAGGACTGAACCGGCTTCTTCTTGGCCGCCATGATGCCCTTGAAGGACGGGTAGCGGGCCTCGCCGGACTGGTCCGTCACGGACACGACCGCCGGGAGGGAGGCCTCGAGCTGCTCGCTCGCCGCGTCGCCGTCACGACGGCCCTTGATCACGCCGTCCTCGACGGAGACCTCGGAGAGCAGGGTGACCTGCGGGACACCGAGACGCTCGGCGACCAGCGCCGGCACGACACCCATGGTGCCGTCCGTCGACGCCATGCCGGAGACGACCAGGTCGAAGCCGGCCTTCTCGATCGCCTTGGCGAGCACCAGGGAGGTGCCGATGGCGTCGGTGCCGTGCAGGTCGTCGTCCTCGACGTGGATGGCCTTGTCGGCACCCATCGACAGGGCCTTGCGGAGGGCGTCCTTGGCGTCCTCCGGGCCGACCGTCAGCACGGTGACCTCGGCGTCGCCGTCACCGTCGTAGTTCTCCGCGATCTGGAGGGCCTGCTCGACCGCGTACTCGTCCAGCTCGGAGAGCAGACCGTCCACGTCGTCGCGGTCGACGGTCAGGTCATCGGCGAAGTGCCGGTCGCCAGTGGCGTCGGGCACGTACTTCACAGTGACAACGATCCTCAAGCTCACGCCGGCTCTCCTACTGCATCGACATTTCCGGGCTGCCTCTTGCAGGCAGCATAGGCGCCTCAAGCGGCCGATCCCGGTCGGGGCGTCCGCGCGCTCCGACCGAAATATTACTCGTCAGTACACCCAGTTCATGCCCGCTAAGCAAGCGCTTTGAACTGTGACCTTCGCAACGCAGCGTAACCGGAACTCGACGGCCGCGCGGACGAGGGCTGCACGTCAGTCCCGCAGGCCGTTGAATCGGCCCTGGTGGTACAGGAGCGGGCGGCCGGAGCCGGACGGGTCGCCGAGGACGACCTCGGCAAGCACGATGCGGTGATCACCGGCCGGGACACGGCCGACGATCCGGCAGACCAGCCAGGCGAGCACGCCGTCGAGCACCGGCACGCCCTCCGGTCCGGTACGCCAGGCCGTGGGCGCACCGAAGCGCTCGGCACCGCTGCGGGCGAAGGTGGCGGCCAGCTCGCTCTGGTGCTCACCGAGTATGTGCACGCCGACGTGGTCCGTCTCGGCGATCGCGGGCCAGCTGGAGGCGCCCGTGCCGATGCCGAAGGAGATCAGCGGGGGCTCGGCGGAGACCGAGGTCAGGGAGGTGGCGGTGAAGCCGACGGGGCCGGAGACACCACGTGCGGTGATCACCGCCACACCGGCAGCGTGCCGGCGGAAGGTCGAGCGGAGCAGGTCGGGGGAGGCGAGCCGGGGGCTGCCTAGTTCGGGCGAGGCCGTCATGGAGTTGTCCTTCTGGCGAGGGAGGCTGGGCGTCCCCCACTCGAGCGGAGCCGGGCGCGGGGGAGGGGGCGTGGCGCTCAACAGCCCGGACAGCACGCGCTCGCGGTGCGGGCGAGGTCGACGTGGGCCCGCCCGTGGAGAAGGAGTTCGATCGGCATACGGTCAGGCTGACGATAGGTGGTGGGCGCAGTCAAGTGCCTTCCGGGATCCGGAAAACGCCGCGTCGGCTCCTGAGGCACCCTCACACGGCCTCCCCCAGCGCCGCGATGACGTCGGCCCTGCGGGGCTGCCCCGTGGCACGCCGCACCACGCGGCCGTCCGCGTCGAGGACGAGCACCGTGGGCGTCTTGCGGATCTCCAACTGGCGTACGAGGCCCAGGTGGGCCTCGGCGTCGACCTCGACGTGCGCCACGCCGGGGACCATCGCCGCCACCTCGCCGAGGACGCGCCGGGTGGCCCGGCACGGCGCGCAGAAGGCGCTCGAGAACTGGAGGAGCGTGGCCCGCTCCCCCAGTTCGCCGCCGAGTTCGGCCGCTACCAGCCGTATGCCGTCATCCTGTACGCGCACCCGCGACTCTCCCGCTCCGCCTCTTCCGGTCACCATCCGCACCAGCGCCCATCGGCACGCAAAGATTCCCGCCGCCCGGAAGAGCCCCGGTGGCGGAAGACTCGAATCGCCCGCAAAGGTCACTTAAAGGTCCGAGGTGGGATGTAGGCCGACGTGACGAGGATCTCGCCGCGGCGGGGCACCAGGACTGGCTACCCGCCCGTTCTTCGGGCACGATCTGCGAGACGCCGTAAACCTACGGCTGCGTAACTTTCCCGCCGGGATCCCCCCTTTCCCGAGCAGAGCAGAAAGGGCCCACCCCGCCCATGGCCGAGCTGGTCTACCGTCCCGTCATCGGTTTCGCCAAGACGTTGTTCAAGGTCTGGGACCTGAAGATCGACTGCCAGGGGTCGGAGAACATCCCGCGCTCGGGCGGTGCCGTGCTGGTGAGCAATCACATCAGTTATCTGGACTTCGTCTTCAACGGCCTGGCGGCGCTGCCGCAGAAGCGCCTGGTGCGCTTCATGGCGAAGGAGTCCGTCTTCCGTCACCGGATCTCCGGTCCGCTGATGCGCGGCATGAAGCACATCCCCGTGGACCGCAATCAGGGCGAGGCGGCCTATGCGCACGCACTGGACTCGCTGCGCTCCGGTGAGGTGATCGGGGTCTTCCCGGAGGCCACCATCTCGCAGTCGTTCACGCTCAAGGGCTTCAAGTCCGGTGCGGCCCGGCTCGCCCAGGACGCCGGTGTCCCGCTGGTCCCGATGGCGGTGTGGGGCACGCAGCGGCTGTGGACGAAGGGCCACCCCCGCAACTTCAAGCGCGACCACCTGCCCGTCACCATCCGGGTCGGCGAGGCGGTCGAGGCACCCCGCGACCAGTACGCGGGCGCGATCACCCGCCGACTGCGCGAAGCCGTCCAGGAACTGCTGGAGGTCGCACAGCGCGCCTACCCCGGCCGCCCCAAGGACCCGTCGGACTCCTGGTGGCTCCCCGCCCACCTGGGCGGCACGGCCCCGACGGTGGAACAACTGCGCGCCGCCGAGGCCCACTGACCCGCAGGCGCGTACGGCCGAAGGCGCGCCGGCGGCGGTCCCGCTCGCCCAGGGCCGGGGCGCTCCCACGGTATGTGTACGGCCGCGACGCGCCGGCACGTCCTGCCGGGGGCCCGGCTCGGCAGACGCCCCGGGTGTGCCGGCGCACGGCCGTGCCGAAGGCCTCGAGATCGCGGTGCCGCCGCGGCGGCACCGTCCGACCGCGTGTGCGAGGGTGCCTACGCAGCGTGCGATGCCCGCGAGGTCGTTGTCGGGGCCGATCGTGGGGGCCTCTCCCCGCCCGGCTCCTTCTCCGGGTGGTGGTCCGGGTCCGTTCCGTGGCGGCCGAGCCGCCCCAAGCAGTGGGCGGAGCAGGCCCGTTCGGTGTCCATGAGGTTCGGTGTCACAGAGGATCGCGGACGCCTGCGGGCCGCGGGCGGACCGACCGAAGAGCGGTCCGGGGTCGGCCGACGGCGTGCCGGTGCGGCCGGAGCCCAACCCGGGTTGCGCCTCACCTGGCACGAGAAGGCGTCCTGAGCGCGACCGGCCACCTCGGTCGGGGGCGCCTGCACGCCTGAGGCGGCCGCAGTGGCGGCATCGCGGGCGCCCCGGAACCGAGGGCCGTGGCATCGACGACGTACCCGGCGAGCCTGCGGGCATGCGGACCGGCCCCGTTCCGCACCGAGAGGGATCGTGCCCGCGTGCCGGACGGCGGCAGGGCGCAGCGTACGACGTCGAGGCGGGACATGCCGTCCCAGGGGTCCAGGGCACGGTCGCCGCCGCCTGATCCCTCGTCAACCTCCGCATCTTGCAGGGAAGTTCCCTGCGCGTGGCGCCTCCGCCGCCGCGCGCCGGCGGCCTCGCGACACCGCCCGCGGCAACGGCCGTCACCAGGGCGGAGGCGAGCGCCCGGGGCTCACGCGAGCGGGCCGGCCGCCTCCTCCTGCCGCCGATCCCGGCTCCCCTTGCGGTATTTGCGCCCTTTTCATCCCCCTCTGCTTGCCCTCCATCGCTCACGATCCGCGAGATCCGCGAGTGCGACGGGGTGAGCGGCAGGCGGGGGGCGGGCCGGGGAGCCACCGCCTGCCTCAGAGCGCGTCCGGCAGCGTCTTCCACAGGTACGTCCGGTCCGGTGCGGCCTTCAGGGCACCGATGACGAGCGGATGCGGCTCGGCGTACAGGAGCGGGTGGTCCACCTCGCCGGAGGCCGCGTCGGGGATCCAGGCCAGCCGCTCGCCGTCCAGGGAGAACCGGGCGTCGACACCGGGCTTGTTGCCACGCGGGTCCTGCCGGTGCCAGGCGCCGTGGAAGCGCACGGCGACCAGGCCGTGCACGGCGTGACCGCTGCCGTCGTCGTGCGCCAGCCGTTGGTAGCACAGGGCGGTGGGGATGTCCTCGGCCCGCAGCAGCGCAGCCAGCGCGTGCGCCTTGGCGTAGCAGATGCCGGTGCGCTGCTCCAGCACGTCGGAGGCACGCCAGGTGACGCGTGGGTCGCCGGCGTCGGCGGAGTGCAGGATGGCGTCCCGCACGAACCCATAAGCGGCTCGCGCATAGGCATACGAGTCCGTGGCACCCTCGGCCAGTCGGGCGGCCGTCTCCCGCACCACGGGATGGTGATGGTCGATGACCTCGTCGGCGGCCAAGTAGGCAGAGAGGTCGGCGGTGTTCTGGATCAGCTCCATGGGCGCAGAGCATAGGAATGCGACCACCCGAGCGTCAATGACTTTTCAGGTGGCCGCATATCTATGCACTCCTGCCTGCGGCAGCGCTGCTAGCGCGCCATCTCCTCCTTGACCGCCGCCACGAAGCTGTCGACGTCCTCCTCCGTGGTGTCGAAGGAACACATCCAGCGCACCACTCCGGCGGCCTCGTCCCAGAAGTAGAACCGGAACCGCTGCTGCAGACTCTCGCTCACGTCGTGCGGAAGCCTGGCGAAGACGCCGTTGGCCTGCACCGGGTAGAGGATCTCCACCCCGTGCACCGCGCGCACGCCCTCGGCCAGGCGCTGGGCCATCTCGTTGGCGTGCCGGGCGTTGCGCAGCCACAGGTCCTTCGCCAGCAGCGCCTCCAACTGCACCGAGACGAAGCGCATCTTGGAGGCGAGCTGCATGGACAGCTTCCGCAGGTGCTTCATCTGCCGCACCGCGTCCTGGTTGATGACGACGACGGCCTCACCGAACACGGCGCCGTTCTTCGTCCCGCCGAGCGAGAGGATGTCGACGCCGACCGCGCTGGTGAAAGTCCGCATGGGCACGTCCAGGGAGGCGGCCGCGTTGGCTATGCGCGAGCCGTCCAGGTGCACCTTCATGCCGTGGGCGTGGGCGTGCTCGCAGATCGCACGGATCTCCGCAGGCGTGTAGAGCGTGCCCAGCTCCGTGCTCTGGGTGATCGAGACGACCTGCGGCATCGCGCGGTGCTCGTCCTCGAAGCCCCAGGCCTGCTTGTCGATCAGCTCGGGCGTGAGCTTGCCGTCGGGGGTGGGCACGGTGAGCAGCTTCAGGCCGCCCATGCGCTCGGGGGCGCCGCCCTCGTCGACGTTGATGTGCGCGCTCTCGGCGCAGATCACCGCACCCCAGCGGTCGGTGACGGCCTGGAGCGCGACCACGTTCGCGCCGGTGCCGTTGAACACCGGGAAGGCCTCCGCGCCGGCCCCGAAATGGCTGCGGACGATCTGCTGGAGGTTCTCGGTGTACTCGTCCTCGCCGTACGCCACCTGGTGGCCGCCGTTGGCCAGGGCCAGGGCGGCGAGCACCTCGGGGTGGGCTCCGGCGTAGTTGTCACTGGCGAAACCGCGGACCTGCGGGTCGTGGTGGCGACGCGCGTCGGTCTTGGGTGGGTTCACGGCTTCTCGGTCAGCCACAGACGGTTTCCGTTCACTTCGGCGGCGGGCTTGCTCCAGACGCCCTCGATGGCCTCGGCCAGGTCCTTGACGTCCGTGAAACCCGCGAACTTCGCGTTGGGCCGCTCCGCGCGCATCGCGTCGTGGACCAACGCCTTCACCACCAGGATGGCAGCCGCGGAGGTCAGCCCCTCGGCGCCCTCCGCGGCCTGCGCCTTGCGCAGGCCGTCGGCCATGGCGAGCGCCCACGCCTCGGCGGCGGCCTTGGCCGCGGAGTACGCCGCGTTGCCCGCCGTGGGCTTCGAGGCGCCGGCGGCACTGATCAGCAGGTAGCGACCGCGGTCGCTGCGCAGCAGGCCGTCAAAGAAGGCCAGGGAGGTGTGCTGGACGGTGCGGATCAGCAGCTTCTCCAGCAGGTCCCAGTCCGCGAGATCGGTCTCGGCGAAGTTCGCGCTGCCGCGCCAGCCGCCGACGAGGTGGACCAGGCCGTCGATGCGCCCGTGGTCCTTCTCGATGCGCGCCGCCCAGTCCCGCGTCGAGTCCAGGCTGAGCAGGTCGACCGTCTCGCCGGTGACCGTGGCTCCGCCGTTCGCGTAACGGGCGGCGTCGACGGCCTCCGCCAGGCGCTCGGGGTTGTTGTCGGCGCCGACGACGACCGCGCCCGCCTCTGCGAGCCGGACCAGCGCAGCATGCCCGGCGGGTCCGCCCGCGCCGGCCACCGCGATCACCGCACCCTTGAGAGACCCGTTCCCCACCATGTTCTTCCCCTCTTGAGCAGTGTTCCTCGGGCGGTCGCTCACGCGGCGGCCCGCTCGGCGCCGTCCGCCGTGATGCCCTTGGTGGAGGCAATCACGTTCTTCAGCTTCTTCGACAGCGCCTCATAGAACATGCTCAGCGGAAACTCGTCCGGAAGCACGTCGTCCACGAGCTTGCGCGGCGGCTGCGTCAGGTCCAGGGCGTCCGGGCCCTTGGCCCACTTGGAGCCGGGGTGCGGGGCGAGATAGCCGGCGACCAGCTCGTAGCCGGCGAACCAGTGCACGAGCTTAGGACGGTCGATGCCGTCCCGGTACAGCGTCTCGATCTCGGCGCACAGCTGGTTGGTGACCTGCGGAGCGCGCTCCCAGTCGATGGAGAGCTTGTTGTCGGTCCAGCGGATGACGTCGTGCTTGTGCAGGTAGGCGAAGAGCAGCTGGCCGCCGAGGCCGTCGTAGTTGCGTACACGGTCACCGGTGACCGGGAAGCGGAACATCCGGTCGAAGAGCACCGCGTACTGCACGTCACGGGCCTGCGGGACCCCGTCCGCCTGGAGCTTCACGGCCTCCTTGAAGGCGGTGAGGTCGCAGCGCAGCTCCTCCAGGCCGTACATCCAGAACGGCTGGCGCTGCTTGATCATGAACGGGTCGAACGGCAGGTCGCCGTGGCTGTGGGTGCGGTCGTGGACCATGTCCCACAGCACGAAGGCCTCTTCGCAGCGCTTCTGGTCGTGGACCATCGCGGCGATGTCCTCGGGCAGCTGAAGGCCCAGGAGGTCGACGGCCGCGTCGGTGACCCGGCGGAAGCGGGCGGCCTCGCGGTCGCAGAAGATGCCACCCCAGGAGAAACGTTCCGGCGCCTCGCGCACGGCGATGGTCTCCGGGAAGAGGACCGCCGAGTTGGTGTCGTAGCCGGAGGTGAAGTCCTCGAACGTGATACCGCAGAACAGCGGGTTGTCGTAGCGGGTACGCTCCAGCTCGGCCAGCCAGTCCGGCCAGACCATGCGCAGCACGACCGCCTCGAGGTTGCGGTCCAGGTTGCCGTTCTGCGTGTACATCGGGAAGACGACCAGGTGCTGCAGGCCGTCCGCGCGGTGCGCGGCGGGCTGGAAGGCCAGCAGGGAGTCCAGGAAGTCGGGCACCTCGAAGCCGCCCTCGGCCCAGCGCCGCAAATCCTCCACGGCGGCCTGGTGGTAGGCCTTGTCGTGCGGGAGCAGCGGGGAGAGCAGCTCGATCGCCTCGACGACACGCCGCACGGCCGCCTCGGCGTCGGTCCTGGCCGGGGCACCCTCGACGGCGAAGTCGATCGATCCGTCCTTGCTCTGCCATGGCCGGATCTGCTCCACGGCATCCTTGAGCACGGGCCAGGCCGGGTGCTCAATCACCCTGGTCGATGAAGGAATCTGCCCCTCCATAGCCGCCTGCACAAGAATTTCCGTCATATCCCATCCTCCACGGGAGAACCTCGCGTAAGGACACCGTATGCATACTCGGTTTCCGCCATCAAGAGGTTCATCGGGAAAATATCCTGCCCGACCCCTTGGTCACCGCTGATTTTCCTGCAGTAAACCGTGACGGCGCTCACTTCCGTCGCTTCTGCGGGGTCCCGTCGGGGTGGCGATCCGGTCGGTCAAGGATGCGGGGACTCGCCCACGAGCGAGTGACGGCCGGGGCGCATACCGGCCAGTTGACGCGCGCGGCGCGCACCCGTACGGCGTGCACGTGCGGGTTCATCGCGGGCCCCGGCGATTAGGCTGCGACTCTGCCCGCGCGGACGATGGCGTCCGCCCGTCCCGCGCGTGCCGAGCCGCCGTCGACGGAAGCGAGTCGAACCTTGAACTTCCTTACCATCGGTCACCGCGGGGTCATGGGTGTCGAGCCCGAGAACACCCTTCGTTCGTTCGTTGCCGCGCAGGACGCCGGCCTCGATCTCATCGAACTCGATCTGCACCTGAGCAAGGACGGCGCCCTGGTCGTCATGCACGACGACGAGGTGGACCGTACGACCGACGGCACCGGGCCGATCGCCGACAAGACCCTGGCCGAGCTGCGCGCCCTGGACGCGGGCCGTGGAGAGCGGGTGCCGGTGTTCGAGGAGGTGCTGGACGTGGTGCGTACGCCACTGCAGGCCGAGATCAAGGATGTGGCGGCGGCCCGGGCGCTGGCGGAGGTGATGCACGAGCGGGACCTGGTCGGGCGGGTGGAGGTGTCCTCGTTCCACGACGACGCGATCGCCGAGATCGCCCGGCTGGTGCCGGGGGTGCGCACCGCGCTGATCGGGAGCCGCTACGGCACCGACGTGGTGGAGCGGGCCGTGGCCGTGGGCGCCCCGACCCTCTGCCTCAACATCCGCCGGCTCACCCTGGAGATCGTCGAGCGTGCGCGTGCGTCCGGCCTGCGCATCATCGGCTGGGTGGTCAACACGCAGGATCAGCTGCGGCTGGTGCGCGCCCTGGAGCTGGACGGCGCGACGACCGACTTCCCGGAGATCAAGCGCACCGCCCGCTTCACCGCGTGAGGGTCACACCAGCGGCTTGACCAGCAGCTCGAACTGGAGGTCGTCGCGCTGCGGGATGCCGAAGCGCTCGTCGCCGTACGGGAACGGGCTCATCTGTCCCGTACGGCGGTAGCCGCGGCGCTCGTACCAGGTGATCAGGTCGTTCCGTACGGAGATCACCGTCATGTGCATCTCCGTGACACCCCAGTCCTCGCGGGCCTGGCGCTCCGCCTCGGCCATGACCACCTTGCCGAGGCCGGCGCCCTGCAGGGCGGGGCTGACGGCGAACATGCCGAAGTAGGCGTGGTCGCCGCGGTGTTCGAGCTGGCAGCAGGCGACGACGCCGCCGTCCTGCTCCACCGTCAGCAGTCGGCTGTCCGGCGACTTGATCACCTCGAGCACGCCCTCGGGGTCGGTGCGCTGTCCCTGTAGGATGTCCGCCTCGGTGGTCCACCCGGTTCGACTGGAGTCGCCGCGGTAGGCCGACTCGATCAGCGCGACCAGGACGTCCACGTCGGCGTCCGTCGCGGCGCGGAAGGTGAGTCCGTTGGCGGGGTTGTCCATGGGGCGGCCTTTCGATCTCGGGCGTGGCTGAGCCAGGGTCGAGGGTAACCCTGCCACTAGGCTCCGCCTGCATGGTGCACGTACTCAACAGCCGGACGCTGCTCACCCCCACCGACCCCGAGCGCTCCCGCGCCTTCTACGGCGAGCAGCTGGGGCTGTCCGTCTACCGCGAGTTCGGTACCGGCCCCGAGCGCGGGACGGTGTACTTCCTCGGCGGCGGCTTCCTGGAGGTCTCCGGGCGCTCCCAGACCCGGCCGTCGCCCGCGGTACGGCTGTGGCTGCAGGTCGACGACGTGACGGCCGCGCACGAGGAACTGCGGGAGAAGGGCGTCGGCATCGTCCGGCCGCCGGTGAAGGAGCCGTGGGGCCTGATCGAGATGTGGATCGCCGATCCGGACGGCGTCCCCATCGCCCTGGTGGAGATCCCGACGGACCATCCGATGCGGTACCGGCCGGGAATCTGAGAGGGGCACCGCCGGGGCGGGACGGGCGGCACCGGCCGGGACACCCACGCGGCACGGGCCGGGGTGGGCCGGGACCGGCGGCACCGGCCGGGAATCCGCCAGGGCCCGCGCCGGGGCCCTCGCGAGACCAACAAGGCTCCGGGGTGATTGCCCCCCCCAGGGCCCGGTCCGACAGCGGCCCAGCACCGGCACAACACCTGGGCGGGCCCCCGCGCACGTACCGTTGCCGAGCCGTGTGCCGGGCCGGCTGGGCAGTCCGGCGGCCGGCAGGGCGAGGGGGCCTGAGGCCCGTCCGCCGGACAGGCCGACATCCACGCCGGGCACGGGCATCCCACGCCGGGTTCGCCGCTCGGCCGGACTCATGCCGGGTACCGGCCCGGGACCGGAGGGAATCCGGCCGGAACCGGCCGGGGCCCGGTCCGACAGCGGCCCAGCACCGGCACAACACCTGGGCGGGGGCCCGGTGCGGCACCGGTCCCCCGTCCGAAGCCCGCACCCTCGACACCACCCGGGCAAAGCATGTCCGCCCTCCCTCCGTGCTGTCCCGGCCCGCGGTGCCCACGGGCTCGGGGCGTGCGGCAGCTGGGGTCGGGTCCTCGGTGTCGGCTCGGATGGCCGGGGTCGTGGGCGGGGGTTAGCGTGCCGGGAGAGGGCTTCGCGCGGCGCGGGAGGTCCGTTCGTCCGCCCGTCCGGAAGGAACCGTGATGGAGTTCGACAAGCCGGTGACCGGCGGCCCGTGCTGGACCGAGCTGGGGACGAGCGATCTGGAGGGGGCCAAGCGGTTCTACGCCGACCTGTTCGGGTGGCGGCCGGAGACGGACCCACGGCCCGAGGCGGGCGGGTACACGGTGGCCCACCTGGCTGACGCCCCCGTCGCCGCGCTCACCCCGCTGTACCAGGAGTCCCAGCCGGTGGCGTGGAACGTCTCCTTCGCCGTACCGGACGCGGACGCGGCGGTACGGCGCGTGGAGGAGGCCGGCGGGACGGTGGTCCTCGGCCCGATGGACGTGTTCGACATGGGCCGGTTCGCGGTCGTCCTCGACGCGACGGGTGCCGCGTTCCAACTGTGGCAGGCACGGGCCTTCCGGGGCGCCGGGCTGTTCAACGCGCCCGGCACGCTCGGCTGGGTGGAGCTGGCCACCCGGGGCACCGCCCGGGCGCGGGACTTCTACACCACGGTGTTCGACTGGAGCGCCGAGTCCTCCGAGTGGTACACGGAGTGGGCGCTCGGCGGGGCGAAGTTCGGCGGTATGGCCGACATGGGCGACCGGTTCCCGCCCGAGATGCCCCCGCACTGGATGCCGTACTTCGCGGTGGCCGACGTGGACGCCACGGCCGAGGGCGCGGAGCGGGCGGGCGGTGCCGTCGTGCTGGCCCCCGTGACGGTGCCGGACGGCCCGCGCATCGCCGTGCTGCGGGATCCGCAGGGCGCGGAGTTCGGGGTGCATCTGGAGGGTGTGGAGGGCTGAGGGGCGGGGCGGTCCGGCGCGGGCCGCGCGCCGGACGGCTTGCCTTCGCGCGCACTCCGACCGATCGGGACCTCGGTGCCCGGGGCGTCGACGCGTGTGCCGACGCGGGCGGGAACTTCGCCGGCAAGGCGAACAACTGCACGTCCGGGTTCGGAACGGATCCGAGAACCTGGCGCAGCCGGTCGAGGAGAGCCTGCGGCTGCGCACGGACCGGCTCGACGTCCTGTGGGTGCACGCCCGCCGCAGCTTCGCCCCGGTCGAGGGGGTGGGGCGGGCGCTGGAGGATCTGGTGCGCTCGGGGAAGGCGCAGTAGGCGGGCGCGTCCTGACCGGCCGGCGCGGGAGATCGTCCGCGCGGACCCCCTTGCGGGGCCGAGGGGTCGGACGGTGCCAGGCGCCGCGGGGCAGCCGGGAAGGTGACGGCCGGCCTAGGTCCTGAGCGCGCCCGTGCGGCCCTCCAGACGGCCGAGCAACTCCCCCAGCTGTCCGGCGAGTTCGGCCTGGCCACCAGGGGTCAGGACGGACAGGACGGCGGTCTCGTAGGCGAGTTGTTCGGGCAGGATGCCGTCGACCAGGGCACGGCCGGCGTCGGTGAGCCGGAGGTGGGCCACACGGCGGTCGCGGGTGTCGCCGCGTCGCTCGACCAGACCGCGTTCGGTCAGCTGCTTGAGCCGCTTGGTGACGGCGGCCCCGGAGGAGAAGGTCTCGCGGGCCAGCTCCCCAGGGGTCAGCTCGTGCCCGGTGCGGCGCAGTGCGCCGAGCAGGTCGAACTCCGGGCGGCTGAGACCGGCGCGGCGCAGGGGCGCGTCCTCGGCCTGCTGGAGCAGGGCGGCGCAGCGGTTGATCCGGCCGATGACCTCCATGGGCCCGGTGTCCAGCTGGGGGTGTACGGCCTGCCACTGCCGGACGACGGCGGCGACGGTGTCGTCCGGGGCGGTGCCGGGGGCCGCGTCCTTGGCCGTACCGGTCCCGGAGCCGGGGCCGTTGCGCTGCGCTGCGCCGCCCGGCACCGTGTCCGCCGTGTCGTCCGCGGGCGCCGGTCCGCCGTTCCTCGCCGTCATGGCCGTATGCCCTCCGTCGCCCTGCCGGGGTCCTGCCACCGGTCCCGGGTCTGGTCCTCGTCGTTTGGCGGTACGAACCCCTGCCGTCGTACCGTCGCCGCGAGCGTACGGTGTCCGCCCTGCTCTGCGAGCACGACCCGCTCCTCGGGCAGGGCGCGCTGCCACCATTCGCCGGCTGCGGCGTCCGCCGTGGCGCGCAGCTCGGCCAGGGCGCCGGCCAGGGTGCGGCGGGCGGATTCCAGGGCGGTGGATGCCGGGTGCGGCTCGGCCAGCAGCCGGGCGGTGTTCTCGCGGGCGCGTTCCGCCGTGGTCAGGGCCTGTTCCAGGCGGTCGCCCGCGCGCCGGTTGGTCACCGCGACGGCGGCGACGAAGCCGACCAGTGCGCCGACGAGGGTGTCCAGGGCCCGCTCGGTCATCAGCCGCCCCGGGTCCTGGGCGTGGGCGAACTCGGTGATGAGCAGGGCCATCGGGGTCACGCAGACGCTGCCGAGCCAGTAGTTGCGGCCGATCAGCGCCTCGGCACCGAAGTTGAGGGCGAGGCAGCACAGCACCAGGACGGCCGGGTGGAGATGGGCGAGCGGGGCGAGGGCCGCGAAGGCGAGCACGCCGAGGAGGTTGCCGACGACCCGCTGGACACCCCGGCTCCAGGTGAGGGTGACGTTGGCCTGGTAGAGCGAGGCCGCTGTGACCAGGGCCCAGTACGGGCGGCCGACGCCGAGCGCGAGGGAGGCGTAGCCGGCGAGGGCGCAGCCGATCGCGGTGCGCACGGCGATCGGTGCGAGGGGGGCGAGCCGCTGCCGCAACCGCCTTGACGGCTGGGCCGGTTCGACATCGATACCGAGGAGTTCGTCGGCGGACGCGCGCGGGTTCGCGACCCGCGGTATGCGGCCGGTGCCGCGCAGTTCGCGGGCCCAGGCACGCAGCCGGGCGGGGTCGCAGTCGGCGGGGGCCGCGAGGGCGACCTCGGCGCGGACCAGGAGCTGCTCGAGGGCGCGCCGGGAGCGGTCGGGGCGGGTCCCGGCGGCGAGCAGCGACTGCCAGGCGGCGTGGATGGCGGCGGCACTCGCCGTGCGCGCCCTGGCGTGTCCGTCTGCGGTGCCTCGGGTGGCGGCGTACACGGCGGCGGCGTTCAGGGCCTGGGCGGTGGCGCGCCGTTCCGGACCGTGCGGGCGCAGCAGCCCGGGCGCCATGCCGACCAGCCAGGCCCAGGCGCCCGCGGCCAGGGCCAGCCCCAGATGTCCCGGGACCTGACCGAGACTCTGCGGAGCGAACAGCGAGGCGGAGCTGATGAAGGTCAGGACCACGTTGGCGGGCGGGCCTAGCCGGGTGGCGTCGCACACGGCCTTCTGCACGGCGGCCATGACCGCGCCAATGGTGACCAGGACGACGGCGTCGGTGGTGAGCGACGCGGCGAGCAGCGCGACGGCGAGACCGGCGACCATGCCGAGCACCACCCGGGCGAGGAGGCGGGCCCGGGCGGCGTAGGGCCGGTTGTGGCCGTACAGCGCGCACAGGGATCCGGCCATCGTGTACATGGCGAGGTCGAGGCGGCCGAGCGCCAGCAGGATCAGGTTGGGCGGGGCGACCGCGGCGACGACGCTCAGCGCGGGCTTGAACCAGATGTCGGAGGGCCGCCCGAGACGGAGCACCCCGGCGAGGGGAAGTCGGTAGGGGATCGCACTGCTCATGACCACTAATTTAGCATGTGTTTTACTAGTAAATGAATTGCTTTCCTGCTTCGCTCACCTGCCGTGCTCTGCCGAGTGCTCCCCGTGTACACCCTTGCGCTCGCGTGCGCTCCGTCCGGCATGGGCATCGCATCCCTGGACCGACCGTCGAGCGGGGGGGTGCGCGTGCACGGACCGGTACCGGCGGCCTGGCTGCTGGTCGCGCTGTGCGCGGCGACCGGGGCCTACTGCCTGCTGCGGATGCGCAGCGCAGTCCAGGAGCAGCGCCGGGCCGCGGGCGGCGAGGCGCTGATGGGCTTCGGCATGGCCGTGATGGCCGTACCGGCGGCGGTCTTCACCCCGCCGCGATGGGCGTGGCCGCTGTACGCGGCCGTCTTCGGGGCGGCGGCGCTGCGCGCGCTGTGGTCGGCCCGCAGCACCCCCCACCATCTGCACCATCTGGTGGGCACGGCCGCGATGGTCTATATGTCGGCGGCGATGGCCGCGGCCCCGCCCGGCGCGCACCACGAGCACGGCGGCCTGGGAGTGCCGCCGCTGACCGGCGCCCTCCTCGTGTACTTCACGGGGTACGTGCTGCACTCCGGCGCCCGTCTCGTGCCCGCCGCGGTCGCGGTGGCCGGGTCCGGGCCCGTGCGCTGGGGGGACCGCCCGGAGCTGGCCCGGGTGTGCCGGCTGTCGATGGGGATCGGCATGGTCGCCATGCTGCTCGCCATGTGAACGGCGCGGACGGGGCCGCCGGGAGCGTTGTCTGCGTCACTTCGGCGTCATGGACCGTACGGTGAGCGGCCCGGCGCTCATAGGGTGCTGTCCATGATGGTCCCCGTGGCACTGCTGCTGCTCGGCGCCCTGACCGCCGTCGTCGGTCCCCGGCTGCTCGCCCGGGCCGACTGGGTGGACCGCGAACCGGTCGTCGCACTCTGGGCGTGGCAGTGCGTCGTGGCGGCCGTCCTGCTGTGCTGCGCGCTGTCGATGACGCTCAGCGCGGCCGCGGCCTGGGAGGCGGTGCGCGGGAACGTGTTCGCCGCGGCGCCGCACGCGGTCGTGGACGCGTACGCACTCGGCAAGGCCGGGCCGTGGGCCGCGCCGACGGCCGTACTGCTCGCCTCGGGCGGCCTGTGGAGCCTAGCGATGCTGGTGCGCGAGATCGTACGGTCCCGAGCGCGGCGGCGCGCCCGGCGGACCGAACTCCTCGTACGCGCACCGCTGTTGCCCGGCGAGGAGCAGGCGCACGGTCGTCTGGTGGTGCTCGAGGGCGAGCGTCCCGACGCCTGGTGGCTTCCCGGTACGGCGCCCCGGCTCGTCATCACCACGGCCGCGCTGCGCCGCCTCAAGGGGCGTCAGCTGGATGCGCTCCTCGCGCACGAGCAGGGCCACGCCCAGGCCCGGCACGACTGGCTGCGGCACAGCTCGGCCGCGCTGGCCGGCGGTTTCCCGCAGGTGCCGGTGTTCGCCGCGTTCCGGGGCGAGATGCACCGGCTGGTCGAGCTGGCCGCCGACGACACGGCCTCCCGGCGCTTCGGCCGACTGACGACCGCGCTTGCCCTGGTCGAACTCAACGAGGAACGGGGCGTGTTCGGCCCCTCCCCCACCCCGCACGCCCATGTCCCGCAACGGGTCCACCGCCTGCTCACCGCCCCGGACCGGCTGCCCGCCCTGCACCGGCTCCGACTGACGGCCCTGGCGGCCCTGGTACCGGTGATCCCGGTGCTGGTGACCCTGGTACCGGCGCTGCGGGTGCTCGGCTGAGCCCTCACGCCGGTGACCGCCCCCGGCCGACCGGCGAGGCTCGCGCGATGCACCTCGCCCCACCGGCGACGCACGGACCGATGGAGGGTCGTGCGCCCGGCGGCGGCCCCGATCCCTCCGCACACGTTCACCCGCACACCGGCCCCGGCAGAGCCGCAGGCTTGAGGGGCCGTGTTGTTCGACTTCTCCGGGACGCTGTTCCGCGTCGGGTCAGCCGGGTCCTGGCTGCGCGCGGCCCATGACGCGTCCGGGCACGCCCTGCCCGAACCCCGACTCGAGGAGGAGGCAAGGGCGTT
This sequence comes from Streptomyces broussonetiae, assembly GCF_009796285.1. Lineage (NCBI taxonomy): Bacteria > Bacillati > Actinomycetota > Actinomycetes > Kitasatosporales > Streptomycetaceae > Streptomyces > Streptomyces broussonetiae. The sequence continues at coordinate 1,492,658 of NZ_CP047020.1, forward strand.
GGAGGCGGCCGGGGCGCTGCCGGGCGGGGCGAAGCGGGTCGAGCGAGCGGCGGACCTCGCGGAGGTCCGGGCGGTGCGGGACGAGAGCGCAGAGCTGCACCGGGCCGCCTGCACGGGCATGGCCAGGCGGGTGCCGCTGCCCGGTGCGGGGCTGTACGACGCCCTGTACGAGCGGCACATGACCCCTGCCGCATGGTCCCCCTACCCGCCCGGCGCCGGTCCAACAGGCCCCGGCACCGGTCGAGTTCGCGCGCCCTCGGCCGTCCGCGTGCTCCTGCCCAGGATCCGCCGGTCCTGCTCCATGCCGACCCGCCTGCCCGGCTGGGCGCCGGTGTCCACTGCGAGAAGGGAGCGCCCGGTGTGCGACAGCTGCGGGGGTTCCGCGCGCCGCCGAAGACCGCTACGCGCAGAAGGCCGCTCCCGCAGGGCAAAAGGCTCGCCCACGCACCGTCCGTCTGAGACGATCCCCCGCGTCGCCCCAGACGGACGGCAGCCCTGGACGGACCCCGCGCAAGGCGACGTCCCCTGCGATGAGTATAGTTGGCTGGCAGCCAGTCAACGCAGGAGTTACAGAATGTCCCCGCGCAGCGCCTCGGTCAATGAAGAGTTGCGGCGACGTTCCCGGGAGCGGCTGCTGCAGGCAGCCGTGGAGCTGGTCGGCGAGCACGGGTTCGAGGCCACCACCCTGGGCGACATCGCGGACCGGGCCGGTTCCGCACGCGGTCTGGTGTCGTACTACTTCCCGGGAAAACGCCAGCTGGTGCAGTCCGCCGTGCACCGGCTGATGCACCGCACCCTGGAGGAGGCACTGGAGCGCGAGCCGCGCATCGAGGACGGCCGGGAGCGGCTGGCCCGCGCCATCGACGCGATCCTGGGCCTCGCCCGCGACCAGCCCGTGCTCATGCGCCAGCACATGGCCGGACTGCTCCAGGCCGAGGGCCTCGTACAGTGCCCGGAACAGCAGCGGCTGAGCGAGCTGCTCGGGGACACCGTCGCCCGGTACGGCTCGCACAACGTCTCGGCCGACTACCCCAGGCTGCGGGCACTGCTGATGGGGGCGGTCTACGCGGCGCTGATGCCGGGGGCGCCGATGCCCACCGCGGTGCTGCGGGCCGAACTGTTCCGCCGGTACGGGCTCGACTGGTCACTGGGAATGCCGCCGGAGAACGAGCCGTCCGCCGCCACCCGGGATCAGGACCTGTCCCGGTTCTTCGCTACGGAGGAACGGTCGGATCGCGCCTGAGACGGACAACTCCCGCTAGGCACGGCGTGCGTGACGTGCCGTCAGGAACCCCGCGTCCCGCGCCCGGGCGATCAGCCTGAGGGAGCGGCGGCGGCTGTGCCCGGTCGCACTCATCACGGCGAGCACCGGATCGGCGCCCTCCTCCTGCGCGGCGCGGTACTCCCGGGCGACCCACCGGCGCCCCTCGACGCCACGCGGCCAGGTCGGCCGTGCGCGCCGCGCCCCCGCGCAAAGGCCGCTCCCCGTCCCGCCGTCGGCATCCGGCCGGCGCTCGTCCGCGCGCTCGCCCTCGCTCCGCTCGTCCGCTCCGCACGGCCGCTGGGCCATACCCTCGACCTGCTCCTGCTCCTGCTCCTGCTCCGCCACCCCGCACGACGCGAACAGCGGGCCCTGGATCCAGTCCGCCAGTGCCGTCAGGTCGGCGAGGGACAGGGCGGGCTCGGCCCGGACGTCCTCGATGGAGACGTGCCCCCCGCACACCACGGCCAGGGCGTCGACCCCGGCGCCGTCGGGGAAGGCCAGCCGGACGTGAAACCAGGACAAGGTGCCGCCGTGCTCGCGCACCTCCCACGCGGGCCACACGGACACCGCACCGTCCTCCGCATTCCGCTCGGAAAGATTGAGAGCGGAAAGATCAAGCAAGGATGCTTCCAGCACGCACGCAACGTAACCGCATGATCACACTCCATACGAACGGACACGCGTCCGTTTCACCCCGCCGGCCCCTGCCGTCACGGGCCCGGCGGTGCCATGCTGGAAACGTCCGCACCCCTCCTTCGGGCAAGGAGTAGCGCTGTGCTGCGTGTCGCCGTCGTCGGTTCGGGGCCGAGCGGGTGTTACACCGCCCAGAGCCTGGTCCAGCAGGATCCAGGGGTGCACGTGGACGTCCTGGACCGGCTGCCGTGTCCGTACGGCCTGGTCCGCTACGGCGTCGCCCCGGACCACGAGAAGATCAAGTCCCTGCAGGGCAACCTCCGCGGGGTGCTGGAGCATGAGCGGGTGCGGTTCCTCGGCGGGGTCCGGGTGGGCGGTCCGGACGGGCTGCCGGTGGAGCGGCTGCGGCAGCTGTACCACGCGGTGGTGTACTGCGTCGGCGCCGCCGCCGACCGCCGGCTCGGCATCCCCGGCGAGGAGCTGCCGGGCAGCTGGTCGGCGACCGACTTCGTGGCCTGGTACAGCGCCCATCCGGACGCGGTCGACGCGGGCTGTCTGCACGGCGTGCACTCGGCCGTCGTCATCGGCGTGGGCAATGTGGCGGTGGACGTGGCCCGGATGCTGGTCCGCAGCGCCCCGGAACTGCAGCCGACGGACATCCCGCAGGCGGCCCTGGACACGCTGATCGCGAGCGGGATCACCGACGTGCACATGGTGGGCCGGCGTGGTCCGGCGCAGGCCCGCTTCACCACCAAGGAACTGCGCGAGCTGGGCACCGTGCCCGACACCGAAGTGATCGTGCAGGAAGCCGAGTTGGCCGCGACCGCGCCCGACGCACTGACGGCCGTCCAGCGGCGCAACGTGGAGGTGCTGCGCGGCTGGGCGGCCGCACCGCCCCGGCAGGCGGCCCGCCGGATCCGGCTGCGCTTCTTCCTGCGGCCCGTGGAACTGCTCGAGCGCGACGGCCGGGTGGCCGGCGTGCGCTTCGAGCGGACGGCACCGGACGGGAACGGCGGGGTGACGGGCACCGGCCGGTACGAGGAGGTGCCGGCCCAGCTGGTGCTGCGCTCGGTGGGCTATCGCGGAGTACCGCTGGAGGGGCTGCCGTTCGACACGGCGAGCGGCACCGTGCCGCACCACGAGGGCCGCGTCCTGCGCGACGGCGTCGTCTCGCCGGGCGAGTACGTCGCCGGGTGGATCAAGCGCGGGCCGACGGGTGTCATCGGCACGAACAGGCCGTGCGCCAAGGAGACGGCGGTCTCCCTGCTCGCGGACGCGCCCGCGCTCGCAGCCGCGCAGGTGCCCGAGGATCCGTTGACGGCACTGCGGGCGGCGGGCGTCGAACCCGTGCCGTGGCACGGCTGGCTGGCGATCGAGCGGGCCGAGGCCGCGCTCGGCGCACAGCTCGGGCGCAGCGTGGTCAAGCTGGCCGACTGGGACGCGCTGCTGGGGGCGGCGCGGTCGGCGTAGCAGGGTCGCCGGTTTCCGGGCGGGGAGGACACACACCGGCAACCGTTCGGAAATCAACAAACCGTTCAAGGCACTTACGGTCTCGTCCTGTTCGGATGCCCCGCCCGCCGCCGCTGGAGAACCCATGGCCACCACCGCAGACGTGCACCCCGTCGACGAGATACTCCCGGTACGACAGCTGGCCGCCTTCGGGCTGCAGCACGTGCTCGCGATGTACGCGGGCGCGGTCGCCGTGCCGCTGATCGTGGGCGGCGCGATGAAGCTGTCGGCCGCCGACCTGGCGTATCTGATCACCGCCGACCTGCTGGTGTGTGGTGTCGCCACGCTCGTCCAGTGCGTCGGCTTCTGGCGCTTCGGTGTGCGGCTGCCGATCATGCAGGGCTGTACGTTCGCGGCCGTCTCGCCGATGGTGCTGATCGGGACCAAGGGCGGCGGGCTGCCCGCGGTCTACGGCGCGGTGATCGTCGCGGGGCTGGCGATCATGCTGCTCGCGCCGGTCTTCGGCAGGCTGCTGCGGTTCTTCCCGCCGCTGGTGACCGGCACGGTGATCCTGATCATCGGGGTCTCGCTGCTGCCGGTGGCGGGCAACTGGGCGGCGGGCGGCGCCGGTGCGAAGGACTTCGGAGAGCCGAAGAACCTGGCGCTGGCGGCCTTCGTGCTGCTGGTGGTCCTGGCCGTGCAGCGGTTCGCGCCCGCCTTCCTCGCCAGGATCGCCGTCCTGACCGGGATCGTGGTGGGTCTGGCGGTCGCGGTGCCGTTCGGGTTCGCGAACTTCAGCGGGGTCCGGGGCGCGGACTGGGTGGGCATCAGTACGCCGTTCCACTTCGGGGCGCCGGCGTTCCACGGGTCCGCGATCGTGTCCATGCTGGTGGTGGCGCTGGTGACGATGACCGAGACGACCGGTGATCTGATCGCCGTCGGCGAGCTGACCGGGCGAACGGTGGAACCGCGTTCCCTCGCCGACGGGCTGCGCGCGGACGGTCTGTCGACGGTGCTCGGCGGGGTGTTCAACACCTTTCCGTACACGGCGTACGCGCAGAACGTGGGCCTGGTCGGCATGACGCGGGTGCGCAGCCGCTGGGTGGTCGCGGCGGCCGGCGGGATCCTGGTACTGCTGGGCCTGTTGCCCAAGCTGGGCGCGGTGGTCGCGGCCGTCCCGGAGCCGGTGCTGGGCGGCGCCGGTCTGGTGATGTTCGGTACGGTCGCGGCGAGCGGGCTGCGGACCCTGGCGGGGGTGGACTTCCACGGCAACAACAACCTGACCGTGGTGGCCGTTTCGGTGGCGATCGGCATGCTGCCGGTGGGCGTGCCGACCGTCTACGGCAGGTTCCCCGACTGGTTCCAGACGGTGATGAACAGCGGCATCAGCGCGGGCTGTGTGTCCGCCGTCGTGCTGAACCTGGTCTTCAACCACCTTCCGGCGAGGGCGGGTTCGGACACGGCAGGTCCGGCCTGCGCCGCCACCGCCGACGGGGCGGCCCGCCGTCGGTGGCGATGAGCCGTTGCCACGGCTGCCCAGGACACGACGCGCCGTCACCGATGCCGATGCCGATGCCATTGCCGATGCCGGGAGTCTGACGAGGATCGCGGGCGCGGGTTCGCTGCCGCCTGGCGCCGTCGCGCGAGCAGCAGCTGCCGGTCGCTGATGACCCGGTCGGTGACATGGGTGGCGGAGCCCAGGTCGTCCCGGGCGCCCTCGACCACCTCTCCTCCGCGGGAGCCCACGGCCGTACCGGAGGCCGGGCGCGGACGGCCTGCCTGGACCGGACCGCCCACCGGGCCGCCCGCTTCGAGCCGGCCCGCGCACGGCGGCGGCGCTGACACCAGGGTTCACCGGGGCGTCGCGAGCCGGGTGCTTCAGGCGCCCTCGCCGAGGCGCAGACACTGCCGGCCGGCGGCGGCGAGAAGGCTGTCGAGCAGCCCCGGGAAGAGGCTGTCCAGATCCTCCCGGCGCAGGCCGTTCATCTTGGCCGTGCCCCGGTAGACCTGGCGGACGACCCCGCTCTCGCGCAGCACCCTGAAGTGGTGCGTGCTGGTGGACTTGGTCACCGGAAGGTCGAACTGCGAGCAGGTCAACTCTGTATTCCGGGCGGCCAGTTCGCGCACGATCTGCAGTCGCAGCGGATCGGAGAGAGCATGCAGCACGGCCTCCAGGCGGATCTCCGACCGCTCCGGGTGCGGCAGAGCACGGCCGGCGGTGGCGGTCTCGGTCACGGCGACTGCCCTTCGGTCACGGATGTCGTCGACGGGAACCCATTGTACGAGAGACTTCGTAGTTTGACAGGTCTCGTAGTACGAGGGTTACCGTACAAGTCGACCAGCGGTACGTGACGAATGGAGTCCGTCGTGAGCGCGCTCTTCGAGCCCATCACCCTGCGTGAAGTGACCATCCCGAACCGGGTGTGGATGCCCCCGATGTGCCAGTACTCGGCCGAGCCGGAGGGGCCGCTCACCGGTGCCCCGCTCGACTGGCATCTCGCGCACTACGGGGCGCGTGCCACGGGCGGCACCGGCCTGATCATCGTGGAGGCCACCGCGGTCTCGCCGGAGGGCCGGATCTCCCCCTACGACCTCGGCCTGTGGAACGACACCCAGGTGGAGGCCTTCCGCCGGATCACCGGCTTCCTCACCACCCAGGGCGCGGTGCCGGGGATCCAGTTGGGGCACGGCGGTCGCAAGTCGTCGACCGAGCGGCCCTGGAAGGGCGGTGCGCCGATCGGTCCGCAGGCGCCCGGCTGGCAGGCGCTCGCCCCGAGCGCGGTGCCCTTCGACGAGCGCCATCCCGTGCCCACGGAGATGACGATGGACCAGATCCGAGAGATCATCGGCCAGTTCGCCGCCGCGGCAGGCCGCGCGCTCGCCGCCGGCTTCGAGATCGCCGAGATCCACGGCGCCCACGGCTACCTGATCAACGAGTTCCTCTCCCCGCACTCCAACCGGCGCACCGACGCCTACGGCGGCTCGTACGAGAACCGCACCCGGTTCGCCCTCGAGGTCGTGGACGCCGTACGGGAGGTGTGGCCCGAGAGCAAGCCGCTGTTCTTCCGCATCTCGGCCACGGACTGGCTGCAGGACGGCGGCTGGACCACCGAGGACACGGTCCGCTTCGCCCGCGATCTACATGCCCACGGTGTCGACCTGCTCGACGTCTCCACCGGTGGCAACGCCTCAGGCGTCACCATTCCGGTCAGGCCCGGCTACCAGGTGCCGTTCGCCGCCCGGGTCAAGACCGAGACTCCCCTGCCCGTCGCCGCCGTGGGACTGATCACCGAGGCCGAGCAGGCCGAGAAGATCGTCACCAACGGCGAGGCCGATGCCGTCCTGCTGGGCCGCGAGCTGCTGCGCAACCCGTCCTGGGCCCGGCACGCGGCCCGCGAGCTGGGCGGCGAGGTCACCGTGCCGAACCAGTACCTCCGGTCGGTCTGAGCCCGGCCTGCCGCCGGCACCGGTCGGCACGGGCCCGGCCGACCGCCTGCTCCGGTCGGGTCGGCATCCGCGCTGCTCAGCCCCGTTCCGGCCGGGACGGGCAACGGCACAGGCCGGGAGCCGCCCCCAGCGGCTCCGGCCGCCGTGCTCCCGCCCGCCGTTCCACGCCCCGCACGCACGCCCCGGATCCGGACGGATGGAAGGAGGTGCGGGCGACGGGGAGGGCGGATGGGGCGCAGGCAGCAGGAGACGGTCGCGCGGGCGGGGCGGCCGACGAGGCGGCGCGGTCCCCGGCCGACGACCACGACCAGGCCCTCGAGGCGGTACGAGCGGCGCTGGGGCCGATCGAGGAAGCCACGGTGGAGCGGGCGCTCGAGGCCGTGCCCGTGGCACGGCTCCAGGACGCCACCTGAGCATGCTGATGGCCGGCAGGACAAGAAGGGCCGCGCGCCGACGGCCGTCGAGGAGCTGCACACGGTCCTGGCGGAGGCCCAACGGGCAGGCGCTGCCGAGGGGTTCGCGCGGGCCTCGGTCGACCTCGCCGGCCAGGCGGCCGACGGCCGACCCTGTCTGCCCTAACCTGCACGGACGGGATGCCCCCGACGAAGGAGCGCGCCGGTGGCCCGGCCGTTCCACCGGCGCGGTCACGCCCCGAACGCCGTCGCGCCGCGATGGGGCCATGCCATCGTCCGCCGGGCAACCTCCGGCCCCGTCCCGAACCCGTCGGCTCCGCCCACCCGGGCCGCTGCCCGGCGAAGGCCCCTGCCACTCCCCGTGGCCGGACCCGGCCCGTGCCGCCGTCCCTGCGAGCAGCGGGGGCGAACGGCAGGGCTGGGCGAGGCTTCGAGGAGTGTCGCCCTCATGCAGCGCGCTCTCTTCGGCCCACTGACGCGGTCAGCTCCCGCTGGTAGCGGGCGTAGGCCGTGCGCAGGGTCTCCCCCGGCCAGTCGGCGGGCAGCAGCCCGGGGGGCAGCACGGGGTCCGTGAGCAGGTGTCGTACGGTCGCGGCGTACGCGGTGAAACGGTCCGCCGGGCTCCGGTCGGCCGCCGTGTGCGCGAGCAGTGCGCGCGCGGTGGCGGCCCAGGTGCCCAGCGGCCAGAGCCGGGCGACCAGGTCGTGCGCGGACTCCTCGGGCCGGGCGGTGCACGTCAGGGCGATGCGGTGCAGGTCGGCCGGGAGCGGACGGTCGAGGTTGGCCGGGCGCAGCCACACGCCCTCGCGGAGTTCGGCCAGGCGCAGGGCGGTCAACCGGGTGCGCAGATCGGCGCGTTCGGCGGGTCCGCGGCCCGTCGCCGTGATCACCACCATCTCCCAGTCGCCGTCCCACGCGCGCGTGGCGGGACGCAGCGCCTCGTCCTGGCGCCGCTGACGGCCCAGCAGCCGGTCGCTGAGCCGGTAGACGGCGTCCGTGCGCCGCAGGTCCCCGGCGGCCACCATCCGGCTGAGCGCGGCCCGCAGCGTGGAGCCGCCCACGCCGAAGGGTTCCACCAGCCCGACCAGGTCCTTCACCGGAAGCTCCGGCGGGTGCGCCCCGAGGAGCAGGCTCAGCACGACCGACCGCGCGGACAGCGGCCGCAGGTCCGCCTCCTCCGGCTCGGCCGACACGTTCATGCGCATGGGCACGTACTGTACGGGCACCGCATCTTGTTGCGATATTGCTACGGTCGCAGGAAGAGTGCAACATGGCGGTATGGTCTCGATGCCCGCGCAGTCGCCGTCCCAGCCGCAGTACGCCACGCACGACGTCACCAATCAGGCCCCGCCCCTGGCTCCCTACGACGCCTCCGACGACCCGGCCCTGCTGGAGGGGCTGCGCCGGGAGGGCGCCGGGTGGGCCGAGGACGGCATCCGGCTGCTGGGGGCGCGCGCCGGCAGCGCCGAGGCGCAGGAGTGGGGCGAACTGGCCAACCGGCACGAGCCGGTGCTGCGCACCCACGACCGCTACGGCCACCGGATCGACGAGGTCGACTTCCACCCCAGCTGGCACCACCTGATGCGCACGGCGGTGGCCGAGGGTCTGGCGGGCGCCCCGTGGGCGGACGAGCGGCCCGGCGCCCATGTGGCCCGTACCGCGGGCGGACTGGTGTGGGGGCACACGGAGGCCGGGCACGGCTGCCCGACCTCGATGACGTACGCCGCCGTCCCCGCGCTGCGCGCCCAGCCGGACCTCGCCAAGGTGTACGAACCACTGCTCACCAGCCGGGAGTACGACCCGGAGCTGCGTGTGCCGACCGAGAAGCCGGGGCTGCTCGCCGGGATGGGCATGACCGAGAAGCAGGGTGGCTCGGACGTGCGGACGAACACCACCGTGGCCACGCCCAGCGGGGAGCCCGGCGTGTACACGCTGCGCGGGCACAAGTGGTTCACGTCGGCGCCGATGTGCGACGTCTTCCTGGTGCTGGCGCAGGCCCCGGGCGGGCTGTCGTGCTTCCTGGTGCCCCGCCTGCTGCCGGACGGCAGCCGCAACACCTTCCGCATCCAGCGCCTGAAGGACAAGTTGGGCAACCGCTCCAACGCCTCCTCCGAGCCGGAGTTCGACCGGACGGTGGCCTGGCTGGTGGGGCCGGAGGGACGCGGTGTGAAGACCATCATCGAGATGGTCAACTGCACTCGCCTGGACTGTGTGATGTCCACGGCGACCCTGATGCGCAAGACGCTGGTCGAGGCGGGGCACCACGCCCGGCACCGCAGTGCGTTCGGCGCCCGGCTCATCGACCAGCCCCTGATGCGCAACGTCCTGGCCGATCTCGCGCTGGAGTCGGAGGCGGCGACGACGCTCGCCCTGCGGCTGGCCGGTGCGGCCGACCGGGCGGTGCGCGGGGACGCCGGGGAGCGCGCCTTCCGGCGGATCGCCACCGCCGTGGGCAAGTACTGGGTGACCAAGCGCGGCCCGGCGTTCACCGCGGAGGCCCTGGAATGCCTGGGCGGCAACGGCTACGTCGAGGATTCCGGCATGCCCCGGCACTACCGGGAAGCCCCGCTGCTGTCGATCTGGGAGGGCTCGGGGAACGTCAACGCACTCGACGTGCTGCGCGCCCTCGGCCGCGAACAGGACACCGCCGAGGCCCTGTTCGCCGAACTCGCCCTCGCGCGCGGAGCGGACGCCCGGCTGGACGCAGCGGTGGCCGCGCTCAAGAGCCAGTTGGCCGAAACCGACCTGATGGGCGCCCGTCGGCTGGTCGAGCGGATGGCGCTCGCCCTCCAGGCCTCGCTGCTGGTCCGGCACGCACCGCAGCCGGTCGCGGACGCCTTCTGCGCGAGCAGGCTGGGCGGCGACTGGGGGCACGCGTTCGGCACACTGTCCTCCGGGACCGGTCTCGACGCGATCCTCGAGCGGGCCCTGCCCGGCCTGAACTGACCCCTCTCCCCGGGCGGGTGCGGGCCACGCGCGTGCGTGGCCGGTGACAGCCGACGGATCGCACACAGTCAGGGCGTGATTCCGGACCGTTGTCAGTGCCGTGGTGCACACTCGCGATCAGGTGGCACTCGTCTGGGGAGGACAACGTGTTCACGGGGATCGACGAGGTGGACTGGGCCTCGCTACAGCATGCCCACGGCAGCGCACGGGACATGCCCGGATGGCTGCGGGCGCTGGCGTCCGCGGACACCGCCGAGCGGACGAGCGCGCTCGACGGGATGTACGGCGCGCTGCGCCACGAGGGCCGGGTGTACGACTCGACGCTGGCCTGCGTGCCCTTCCTGCTCTCGCTCGTGGCGCGCACGGAGCTGCCGGACCGTGCCGGCATCGTGGAACTGCTGGTCGCGATCGGCATGGAGAGCACGAACGGGGACACCCGCGCGCGTGATGCGGTGTCCGCCGGCGCCGAGGTCTTCGTCCCGCTGGCCGGGGACGCCGATCCGGCGGTGCGCGGAGCGTCGACCGGAGCCCTGGTGCACTTCCTGGCCGAGCCGGGGCGCGCGCTGGGACTGCTACGGCAGCGGCTGCGGGTCGAGCGGGACGGCCCTGTCCTGTTCGCGCTCACCGAGGCGCTCGGCCTGTTCGTCCGCCGGCACCCCGCACACGCCGATGCCGCGGTGGCCCTCCTGGCCGAGCAGAGCGGACCGCCGTACGAGGCCGGACTGCGGCTCGCCGCCCTCGGCCAGCTCGCGCTCACCGCCCCCGCCCGGCTTCCGGCCGGGCTGGTGCCGACGGCGGTCGAGCTGCTGCGGGAGCGGTCCGCGTACCGCGCCCGGGCCGCCGAGCCCTCCGGCAGCGACACCCTCGTGGGGCGGATTCGGCGGCTGCGCCCCTCCGACGAGGAGGGCGCCAACCTGCTGCGCGCCCTGCACACAGCGCTCGACGACCGGGTGAGCGACCGGATCGCCCTGCTGACCGGGCAGTTGACCAGTCCGGACCCGGTGGACCGGTGCAATGCGGTGTGGATGGCGGGCGCGCTGCTGCGCGGCTGGCGCGGCGATCACACGGTGCCCGTCGGGCTGCTCGGCGGCCAACTGAGCGTGGAACAGGACCCGTTGCGGGACGCGGCGGTCGCGGTCCTGGCGGAGCTGTTCGCACTGGCCGCGCCCGCCGCCGGGGACCTGTACGCGCTGGTGTGTGCCCGGCCCGACCTGTGGACGCACCGCTGGGAGCGTGGCTCCCCCGCACTGGGCGGCCCGCTGAGGGCGCTGACCAGGAGCGGTGATCCCCGCGCACTCCCGGCCCTGGCCCAGCTCCTGGCCGGTCCGGCCGCGCCCGTGGACCTGGGGTTCGAACTGGCCCACCTGGGCACTGCCGCGGCCCCGCTCGCCCCGGCGATACGGCACCGGCTCGGCCGCATCCCACTGGCCTCACCCGCCGCCGCCCGGCTCGCCGCTCCGCTGCTGGCAGCGGTCAGGGCCGGCCGGGACGCGGACGCGGTCCCGGAGGTACTGCGGCTGCTCTCGGGAACCCCCGACGGCCTGGGGGCGCGGGAGGAGATCGTGGATCAGGCCCTCGACACGCTGGAGACGCTGGGCGCCAGCGCGCGGGCGGTGCCGCTCCTGCGAGCGCTCCTGCCCACCCGCCACGCGGCCACCGCAGCCGGCTCCCTCTGGTCGGCCGACGGGGACGCCGGGGCCGTACTCCCCGTTCTGCTGCGGGAGTTGACCCAGGGCGACCCGGCGCGTCGGTGTCTGGCCGCCGGGCGGCTGGGCGGACTCGGTCCGGCCGCCCGGCCCGCCCTGCCCGCTCTGCGCCGGGCCGCCCGCGCGGGGCGGATACGGCAACGGACGTCGGCCGCGTGCGCGCTGTGGCGCATCGACGCGGATCCGGAGCCGGTCCTGCCCGTGTTCCGGTCGGCCTGGGCGGAGGACCCGCACAGCCGCGGCTCGATCGCCCGGTGCCTGACGACGATGGGCCCGGCCGCAGCTCCCCTCCGGGACCTGGTGACATCGGAACTGGCCGCCCCGCGCCGCCATCTGCACCACCTGACCCGCGCGAGCAGCACCGCGCGCCGGGACATCCCGGAGGACGAGGCACTGCTGAGCGCGTGCCGGGAGCTGCTGGCGGAGATGTAGGCGGCAGATACCGGCGCCCCCGCGGGACCACCGGCCCCGCCCTCGGGCTGTTGCCGGTGCGTCAGACCATCCGTCCCCATTGCGGTCCGAGCCTTGCCCATTCCGCGTCCCAGGCCTCCGTCCGGCGGCGCTCCAGTCGGCCGCTCAGTGCGAGGCCGCCGACGAAGGGGACGGCCGCGGCGCTCACTCCCACCAGTACGCCGATGAGGGTGCCCCGGAAGGCGGCCTCGGCGGCGGAGGTGGGCCGGCTGACGAGACGGTCCTGGGGGTCGGTCCAGACGGTGACCGGGGTGCCGGGCCTGCTCCCGGGCTCCACCCGGACCCGAGCGGTGTGGGTGGAACCGCCGGCGGCCGTCCAGCTCACCTCGGCCCACACCCGTTCACCCGAGGCTGCGTGGCCGCGTGTGGAGGGCGCGCCAGGGGCCGTTGCCGCGACCCGGGCCACGACGAGTCGCGAGGCGGCACGCTCCCGGGCCAGGCCGTCCTCGACCGACCGGGCCGCCGCAAGACCGCCCAGCACACCGACGACGACGGTGAGCAGCCACGCACCGAGCACCACCCAGGCCTCCACCACGTCGGCCCGGCGTTTGAGCGGGTTGCGCCGCCAGCGCCACAGCCACACCTTGGGACCACGGAACGCCTTCAAGGCATCCTCCTCACGAGCGCACCGACCGGCCGGACCGTCCTCCCATACGCGGAAGACCGCTCCATTGCTCACGACGAGCCGTCTTCCCGACGGTCGCACGAGACACCCCGCTCGCGCAGGCACATGCCGGAACGCATCCGGCCGATCTCCGCCGCAGGTCGACGGCACCGCCGTGACCTGTGCAAACACCGACTTGGGGGGAGAGTGTCAGTGGTGGGGTGCAGACTGGCCGATATCTGACGACTACCCGGACAACGGCGTCCCGGAGGTGATCGGCATGACCGAGGTTCTGCTGGCGGTGGGCACCCGCAAAGGCCTGTTCATCGGGCGGCGAAAAGGTGGTGGGGCCTGGGAGTTCGACGACAGCCCGTATTTCAACGCTCAGGCGGTGTACTCGGTCGCCATCGACACCCGGGGGAACCGGCCCCGGCTGCTGGCGGGCGGAGACAGCGCGCACTGGGGCCCGTCGGTCTTCCACTCGGACGACCTCGGCCGCAGCTGGACCGAGCCTGCGCAGCCGGCCGTCAAGTTCCCCAAGGACACCGGCGCTTCACTCGAGCGCGTCTGGCAGCTGCATCCGGCCGCTGCCGAGCCGGACGTGATCTACGCGGGCACGGAACCTGCGGCGCTGTACCGTTCGACGGACCGCGGTGAGCGCTTCGAGCTGGTCCGCCCGCTGTGGGAGCATCCCACGCGCGCCCAGTGGGTGCCCGGCGGCGGCGGTGAGGGTCTGCACACCGTGGTCACCGACGCCCGCGATCCGAAAGCGGTGACCGTGGCCGTCTCGACGGCAGGAGTGTTCCGCACCACCGACGGCGGCGCCCACTGGAAGCCGTCCAACTCCGGTGTGTCGGCGGTGTTCCTGCCGGATCCGAACCCGGAGTTCGGCCAGTGCGTCCACAAGATCGCCAAGGACGCCGCCGACCCGGACCGGCTGTACCTGCAGAACCACTGGGGGGTGTACCGCAGCGACGACGCGGGCGGACGCTGGACCGACATCGGCGCGGATCTGCCGTCCACGTTCGGCTTCGCGGTGGCCGCCCATCCGCACCGGGGCGACACGGCATACGTCTTCCCGATCAACGCCGACGCGGACCGGGTGCCCGCCGAGCACCGCTGCCGGGTCTTCCGTACCACGGACGCGGGCCGCACCTGGGAGCCGCTGACCAAGGGACTGCCGGCAGAGGACCACTACGGCACGGTCCTGCGGGACGCCCTGGGCACCGACGACGCCGACCCGGCCGGTGTGTACTTCGGCAACCGCAACGGCGAGGTGTTCGCCTCGGCCGACGACGGCGACAGCTGGCAGCAGTTGGCCTCGCACCTGCCGGACGTGCTGTGCGTGCGGGCGGCGGTGATCGCCTGAACCGCGCAAGCCGGGCGATGGGGCCCGCGCGTCGTGCTGCGGCCATCGGTTGATCACCGGCCCGTGTACGGCAGTAGGGTGACGCCCGTGGCACCACGACCCTTGCATGAAATCGTCGAACCGGGCTGGGCGAAGGCCCTCGAACCCGTCGCCGGGCGGATCGCACAGATGGGCGACTTCCTGCGCGCGGAGATCGGCGCGGGACGCACCTACCTCCCGGCCGGACCCCATGTCCTGCGGGCCTTCCAGCAACCCTTCGACGACGTACGGGTCCTGATCGTCGGTCAGGACCCCTATCCGACCCCCGGGCATGCGGTGGGCCTGTCGTTCTCGGTCGCGCCCGAGGTACGCCCGCTGCCACCGAGCCTGATCAACATCTTCCGTGAGCTGAACACCGACCTGGGGCTGGCCCAGCCGTCCAACGGCGATCTCACCCCCTGGACTCAGCAGGGTGTCCTGCTGCTCAACAGGGCGCTGACCACGGCCCCGCGCAGCCCCGGCGCCCATCGCGGCAAGGGCTGGGAGGAGGTCACCGAGCAGGCGATCCGGGCCCTTGCGGCGCGCGGCAAGCCGCTGGTGTCCGTGCTGTGGGGGCGGGACGCCCGGAACCTGCGTCCGCTGCTGGGCAGTCTGCCGGCGGTGGAGTCCGCGCATCCCTCGCCGATGTCGGCCGACCGCGGCTTCTTCGGCTCGCGTCCCTTCAGCCGGGCCAACGACCTGTTGGTCCAGCAGGGCGGACAGCCGGTGGACTGGCGCCTGCCGTGACCGGTGCCGGCTACCTGGCGGTCGACTCGGGAGGCTCCGGCCTCCGGGTCGTCGTCGGTGTCCCTGGGCGGGCTCCGGCGGCCCGCCGGGAGTCACGGGAGCCGGTGCGCACGGGCACGCGGGGCATCGACCCCGCTCATCTGCTGGCGGAACTGCTGCCGCTGGCCCGTGCGGCGGCTGCGGAGGCGGGGCTGACCGGTGTGCGCACGGCCGTCGTCGGCGCCGCCGGGTTCGCCACGCTGGGCGACGCCCTGCGCGCCGAACTGCCGGGCGCGCTCGCCCGGGAGCTGGGGGTGCGACAGGTGGCGCTCGCGGCCGACGCCGTCACCGCCTACGTCGGCGCCCTCGGGCCACGTCCGGGCGCGGTGCTCGCGGCCGGCACCGGGTTGATCGCGGTCGGCACCGACCTCACCGGCTGGCGGCGGGCCGACGGGTGGGGTCATCTGCTCGGCGACTGCGGCAGCGGCGCCTGGATCGGACGGGCCGGCCTGGAGGCGGCACTGCGCGCCCACGACGGCCGCGACGGTGGCTCCGCGCCCCTGCTGGCCGGTGCGCAGGAGCAGTTCGGCCCGGTGCGCGCACTGCCGGGCAGGCTCTACCCGCGCTCCGACCGGCCCGCCGTACTGGCCTCGTTCGCGCCCCGGGTTGCCGCGTGCGCCGCGCACGACCCGGTGGCCGCGGGCATCCTGCGTGCGGCGGCCCGGCACATGGCCGACTCCGCCGCCGCGGTGTGCCCGGCGGACGGGAGGCCCGAAGTTGCGCTCACCGGCGGCCTGTTCCGCATGGGCGATCCTCTCCTCGTACCGCTGGGCGAGGAGTTGGCGAGCAGGGTGCCGCACGCGCGGCAGGTGCCCGCCGAAGGCGATCCCCTGGACGGCTCGGTGCGGATCGCGACCGACCTGGCGGCCGGCCGGCTCACCCTGCCGGATGAACCGACGATGCTCTACGTCGTCGCCGGACACGGGGATTGAGGACACTGCAGGCGACGGTATCAGGATCCCCGTAAAAGCGGATTGTCCCCCTTGTAGGCCCATGTTCCCGGCACGTGCCCGGAACACGTGTCCCGCGTACGTAACTCATCAGACAAATACGGACGGAAACCGCTCACCTGCACCCTCCCCGAACGGAGGAACCCTCGAAGCCAGTAACATGCGGCGCCATGAGCTCCCCCACTGGACCCGCGTCCGGCCTGCCAGTACGAATGCCGCGACCCCGCCAGCCCGGACGGCACCGCCGCCCGGAACCGCTGGTGGCTCCCGAGGGCGCGCCCGCGCTCGTCCTCGCGGTGCCCGGTGCGCCCAGCACTGCCACCCGCGGCCTCGCCGAGGAGGTCGTGAGCATCGCGCGCTCCGAGCTTCCCGGCCTGGACGCCCGGATCGGGTACCTGGACGGGGACGACGCCGAGTTCCCCACGCTCCGGTCCGTGCTGGCACGCGCCGCCGAGGAGCGCACCGCTCGCTATGAGCAGGCCGTCGCCGCCGGTGTCGAAGGGATCAAGGAGCCCGACGGCCCGGTCGCCGTCGTCGTGCCGCTGCTGGCCGGTCCGGACAGCGCTCTGCTGCGCCAGATCCGTCAGTCCGTGATGGACAGCCGGGTCGCGGCCGAACTGACCGATGCCCTCGGTCCGCACCCGCTGCTCGCCGAGGCGCTGCACGTGCGGCTGTCCGAGGCGGGGCTGGCCCGCGCCGACCGCGCCCGGCTGTTCACCGTGGCCACCGCCGCGGACGGCATCATCCTGGCCTCCGTGGGCGGCGACGAGGCCGTGCAGGCGGCCGGGATCACCGGCATGCTGCTCGCCGCGCGCCTGGCCGTGCCGGTGATGGCGGCGGCCCTGGACCAGGAGGGTGCGATCTCCTCCGTCGCCGAGCAGCTGCGCTCCTCGGGCTCGCAGCAACTGGCCCTGGCGCCGTATCTGGTCGGCCCGGAGATCGACCCGGGGCTGCTGGCGGCGGCTGCCGAAGAGGCGGGCTGCGCCACGGCCGAGCCGCTCGGCGCGTACCCGGCGATCGGCAAGCTCGCCCTTGCCAAGTACACGACGGCACTGGGCATCGCCCCGCAGCAGCCGCAGGGTACGCCGGTCCGCTGACCCGCGCCGGAACCCGACGGTTCCCGTACCACCCAGGGCCCGCTCCCCACCCCGGAGCGGGCCTTTCGTCGTGCTCCGCCGCGTCTGCGGGCCTTCCTGCCGGCGTCTGCCGGGGGTTCAGCCGAAGACCACGCAGGAGGCCGCCGGGACCGGCACCGAGCCGTCGTAGCGGGGCAGTCCCGTCGCCTCGTCCACGGTGAACCAGGTCACGTCGCCGGAGCGCTCGTTGGCGACGTAGAGGAAGCCGGCATGCTCGGCGAGCGCGCGCGGCCAGTTCCCGCCGCAGGTCACCGCGCCGAGAAGGCGCAGCCCGTCGCCCGTGACGGCGAGGACCGACAGGACGTCCTCGCCACGGGTGGCGGTCCACACGAAGCGGCCGTCGGGCGAGACCACGATCCCCGACGGATAGGCGTCGCCGGCCGGGGCGCCGGGCAGCACGGGGACCTCGGTCAGCGGCTTCAGCGAGCCGCTGCCGGCGTCCCAGCGGCAGACGGTCACCGTCGGGGTGAGTTCGTTGACGACGTAGGCGTGCTCGCCGTCGGGGTGGAAGGCCAGGTGGCGGGGGCCGGAGCCGGGCCGCAGGGCGATCTCGCGGTGCAGGACGGGGGCGCCGTCGGCGAGGGCGCACACCCGTACCGAGTCGGTGCCGAGGTCGACGCTGACGGCCCACCGGCCGCTCGGGTCGGGCTGCACCTGATGGGCGTGCGGGCCGCGCTGGCGCCGGTCGTGCGGGCCGGAGCCGGTGTGCTGGAGCAGTCCGGAGGGTTTGGCGGCGAGTGCTCCGTCCGGACGCACGGGTACGGCGGTGACGCTGCCGGAGCCATAGTTGGCGGTCAGCACGTGTCCGTCGTACAGGGCGAGGTGGGTGGGGCCGCTGCCGTCCACCGGCACGGGCGGCCCGGCGAGTTCCGGCCGCCCGCCGCCGACCCGGAAGGCGGCGACGGCGCCCTCGGCCGTCTCGCTGACCGCGTAGAGCGTGTCCTGCTCGGGCGACAGGACCAGGTAGGACGGGTCGGGCAGGGAGTTCACGGCGGGGCCGAGCGTGAGGGCGCCACCGCCCGGCGCGACCTGCGCGGTCACCAGTCCGGGTCCGCCCGCCGCCGTGAACGACCCGATGAACGCCCTGCGCCCGCCGGAGTTGCCGTCCTGTGCCACCGCTGTCCCCTCTCGGTCGAGCCAGTCCGGGGCCGACGGTAGCAGTCGATCATGCCGGTCTAGACCAAGGGGCGCGGCGATGCGCTGCTTCTCGTCGGCTCAGGCACCGACCAGCCGTGAGCCCGACGGTGCCCGCAGCGGCTCGGCGAGGTCGGCGAGGGCGCGCTCCAGGCCGTGCAGATGGGCCAGGGCGGGCTCGGCCGGCGGCTCGGCCGGGCCGCGGACCGGCTCCGGGCGGCCGGCGGTGAGCGCCTCGACGGCGGCCTCCACACGCCAGCAGGCCGCGGCCAGCCGGGCGTCGTGCGAGGCCTCGGGGTCGGCCGCGACCGCCACCAGGCCGCGCACCTCGCGGGCACAGTCGTCGAGCAGCGCGAGCACCCGGCGGGCGCGCCGTTTGCGGGCCGGCATCGGGTTCAGCGGGTGCACCAGCGGGGCGACGGCGAGCCGGACCCGGCCGAGCAGCTGCTCCAGTTCGGCCACGCGCGGGGCCGGATCGGCCGTCGCGGAACCCGCGAGCCGGTCCGCGGCCTCGGCCGTGCAGGCGTGGACGCAGCGCAGGGCGCGCTGGATCCAGGCGTCGGTGACGGCGTGGGTGGTGACCGGCAGCACGAACAGCACGGCGAGCGCGGCGCCGAGCGCGCCCACGCCGGTCTCGGCCAGCCGCAGGGCGAGCAGGCCGGGGCTGAGGACGCCGAGGAGGCCGTAGAGGGATTCGGCGAGCACGGTCACCCAGAGCATCATCCAGGTGTAGGAGACGGCGGCCGTGTAGAAGATGCCGAAGACGGCGACCGCGACCAGGACGGCCGTCGGGACGGGCGCGCCGTGCGCAGGGACGGTGACGAGGAAGCCCAGACCGATGCCGAGCAGCGTGCCGAGGACCCGGCGGAAGCCGCGCACCAGCGTCTCGCCGCGCGATGCGGTGTTGACGAAGACCCACCAGGTGGCGCCGACTGCCCAGTACCAGCGCTGTCCGGACACCAGCTGGCCCACGGCCAGCGCGAAGCCCGCGCCCGCGGTCGCCTGCACGGCCTGCCGCGTGGTCACCCGGGCCAGGATGCGGTCGGCGGGCGACGGGCGTCCCCCTGCGCGAGCGGAGCCGGGAGTGGGGGAGGCTGCGGCGGCCGGGGGCAGCCGGCCCTCGTAGCACCAGGCGCCGAAGCGCACCAGTGCCGCGCTGAGCACGGACAGCAGGACAGCGGCGTACAGCTCGGGCAGCTGCGCCGGGGTGGCGTGCACGAACTGGGCCACGAAGAAGGTCATGAAGGCGAACACGCCGAGGCTGTGCCCGCGCGGCCCCCAGCGGCGCGCGTACACCCCGGCGCCGACGACGGCCAGGAAGGCCAGGTCGCGCGCGACGGGGTAGGCGTGCAGCTCGGCCGCGACGGCGAGGACCGGCACGCCCACGGCGGGCAGCAGCGCGGTGGTGACCGCCTGCCCGCGCACGGTCGCGTCGGCGACGGTGAAGAGGGCGAGCAGCGCGGCGAGTCCGCCGGTGACCGCGCCCACGACGGACTGTCCGGCGAGGAAACAGACGACGACCGCCAGCCCGATGCCGAGGACGGCCCGCGCGGCGAAGCGCAACCGCGCCCGTCCCGGGTCCGGCGCCACGAACATCCTCTTCAGCACTGCTGCCCTCCCCTGAACACCGGCACAGAAAAGGCGCCGCGGGTCTCCGCAGCGCCATCGACATGCCCATGAGAGCATCACGGAGGTCACTGGCTCAAGTGATGTCGAAATCACTGGGCCATTGGCGCAGCAGCCTCTCTGCCGACTGACCCACCGGAATACCAACGGACCAGGTCGGACGGTACAGCGCGCCTGCTGGCGCCTGTGCCATTGGTACAGTCGTCCTTCATGGCCGTGGACGAACTCGACACCCGCATCCTGCGACTGCTTCTGGAGCAGCCGCGTACCAGCGTGCGCGAGTACGCCCGGGTCCTCGGTGTGGCCCGCGGCACGCTCCAGGCCCGGCTGGACCGCATGGAACGCGACGGTGTGATCACCGGCACGAGCCCTTCGCTCTCCCCCGCCGCCCTGGGCCATCCGGTGCTGGCGTTCGTGCACATCGAGGTCACCCAGGGCCATCTGGACGACGTGGGGGACGCACTGGCCGCCGTACCGGAGATCGTGGAGGCGTTCTCCATCACCGGTGGCGGGGATCTGCTCGCGCGGGTGGTGGGCCGGGACAACGCCCATCTCGAGGACGTGATCCAGAAGCTGATCAGCCTCCCGGGCGTGGTGCGTACCCGCACCGAGGTGGCGCTGCGCGAGCGTGTCCCGTACCGGCTGCTGCCGCTGGTGGAGTCGGTGGGCCGGGCGACCCGCGCCTGACCCTTGGCATGCTGGACCGCATGAGCGACCTCGGCGCCCTCTCGGTCATCTTCGATCTCGACGGAACGCTCGTGGACAGCGAGCCGAACTACTACGAGGCGAGCCGGCGGACCCTGGCCGAGCACGGCGTCCCGGACTACTCCTGGGCGGACCACCGCAGCTACGTCGGCGTCAGCACTCTGGAGACGGCGGCCCTGTGGCGCGAACGCTACGGCCTGAACGTTCCGGCACGGACACTGCTCGCCGAGATGAACCCGCGCTATCTGGACCTCGCCCGCAAACGGACGGTCGTCTACCCGCAGATGCGCAAGTTCGTGGAGTTGCTGGCCGCGGAGGGGGTGCCGATGGCGGTCGCGTCGGGGTCGTCCCCGGAGGTGGTCGAGGCGATCCTCGCGGCTACGGGTCTGGGCCCGTATCTGCGCGCCGCGGTGTCCTCCGAGGAGGTGCCGCACGGCAAGCCCGCTCCCGGCGTCTTCCTGGAGGCTGCCCGGCGGCTCGGCGCGGCCCCCGCCGACTGCGTGGTCCTGGAGGACGCGGCACCGGGCGCCGCCGCCGCCCGTGCGGCCGGGATGCGGTGCATCGCGATCCCGTACGTGGCGGCCCAGGCCGACGCGCCCGGCTTCGCCACGGCGGACCTGCTGCTGCGGGGCGGGCAGCGGGAGTTCACGGCGCAGGGGACGTACGCCTGGCTCCGGGACACGGCCGCCCGCTCGCACTGAGCACCCCCGTACGGGCCAGTCCGGAAGGCGCTTGCGGTACGGCCGTTCGCGCCGCTCCCCCCGGAGCGCGCCCGCGCTTGTGCCGTTCACGGGGCAGTCCCCGTGGTGCGTGCGGGGCTGCGACTGCATAGCGTGATCGCATGACCACAGACCAGGCCGGACCGGTCGTCGGCGACCGGCGGTGGAAGGCGCTCGCCGTCTGTCTGACCGCGGCCTTCATGACGCTGCTGGACACGTCCATCGTGAATGTGGCCCTGCCGTCGGTGGAGCGCGGGCTGCACGCCGACGAGGCCGACCTGTCGTGGGTGATGTCCGGCTACGCGCTCACCTTCGGCCTGTCCCTCGTACCGGCCGGGCGGCTCGGGGACATGCGCGGGCGGCGCCGGACCTTCCTCACCGGACTCGCCCTGTTCACGCTGGCGTCGGCCGCCTGCGGGCTGTCCTCCGGCGCCGCCTGGCTGGTGCTGTTCCGGCTGGTCCAGGGGGCGTCGGCGGGCCTGATCGCGCCGCAGACCTCGGCGCTGATCCAGCAGATGTTCCAGGGCCCGGAGCGGGCTCGTGCGTTCGGCATGATGGGCAGCACCATCGGGATCTCCACGGCGGTCGGTCCGCTCGCGGGCGGCCTGCTGATCCAGTTGGCCGGCGGCCCCGAGGGCTGGCGCTGGGTCTTCTACGTCAACCTGCCCATCGGGGTGGCCGTCTTCTGCGCGGCACTGCGGCTGCTCCCCCGCTCCCCCGGCTCACCGGGCAGGCGCGAGTGCTTCGACCTGCCGGGCGTCCTGCTGCTCGGCTCGGGAGTGCTCGCGCTCATGCTGCCGCTGGTACAGAACCAGCAGTGGCACGGGCGGCTGAAGTGGGCGCTGCTCCCGGCAGGCGCCATTCTGCTGGCCGCGTTCTGGGCGTGGGAACGCCACCAGGAGCGGCGCGGCCGGGCCCCACTGGTCGACCTGGGGCTCTTCGGGCTGCGCTCCTTCACGCTCGGCGCGCTGCTGAGCCTCGTGTACTTCGCCGGCTTCACGACGCTGTTCTTCGTCTACACGCTGTTCCTCCAGAACAGCATGGGGTACAGCGCGCTCGAGGCGGGCCTGTCGTCCATGCCGTTCGCGCTGGGGGCGGCGCTGGGTGCCGCCGCCGGTGGCCGGCTGGTGCTGCGGTTCGGGCGCCGGACGGTCCTTGCCGGACTGAGTACGGTGGCGGTCGGGATGCTCGGTGTCGTCACGGCCGTGCAGTTCGTGCCGGGGCGGGCCGTGGCCTGGGGAGTCGGGGTGCCGCTGCTCGTCGCCGGATTCGGCTCGGGCCTGACCATCTCCCCGAACACCACGCTCACCCTGTCCCGCGTCCCGGTGGGGCGGGGAGGGGCGGCGGGCGGGGTGCTGCAGACCGGTCAGCGCATCGGCTCGGCGGCCGGTGTCGCGGTCGTCGGCTCGGTGTACTTCGCGCACCTGGCCCACCGCGGCAGCCCCTCCACCGCACTCCAGCTCGGCCTGCTCACCTCCGTGGGGATCATCCTGCTGGCCCTGCTGCTGGCCTACGCCGACCTGCGGGAACGGCGTGTGCGTCCGGAGGCCGGGAGGAGTCCGGAAGCGGCTCGGCAGGGGTCGTAGAACGCGGCAGGGATCGGCGGAGACGGGCGCCGGCCGACGGGCGGTACAGCTGACGAGCCCTGTCTCGGCCGCCGCCCCCGGCCTCAGGACCTGCGGCGCGGCTTGCCCCGCTTGGGCGTGGGCTTGCTCCCTGCCGTGCGGGCGCGCGGGGTACGGCCCGCCGACTTCGCCGGCGGCTTCTGACGGCTGCCCGTGTCCTCGGAGCGCTTGCGCTTCTGGTCGGCCGCAGAGGTGGCCGCGGGCCTGGTACGGCCACGGGTGCTGTTCGCGGTGCGGCCGCGGACGATGCCGATGAAGTCCTCCACCAGGTCGGTGGTGGCCTCCTCCGGCCAGGACAGGGCGATGCTCGACTGGGGGGCGTCGGTGACCGTTCGGTAGGTGAGGTCCTTGCGGTGGTACAGCCGGGCCAGGGACTGCGGGACGATCAGCACGCCGACGTTCGCGGCGACCAGCTCGATCGCGTCCGGTGTCGTCGCGGGCCGCTCGAAGGCGGGCTCGCCGGGCGGGCCGTCCCAGTCGAAGACGTCGTCCAGCGGGTGAAAGACCACCTCGTCGGCGAGGTCGGCGAGGGTGACCTCCTCCACGGCGGTGATCAGGTGGTCCTTGGGTACGACGACCACCGTGGTCTCGGTGTAGAGGGGGATCGCACTGAAGAACGAGCGGTCGACGGGGAGCCGTACGAGGCCCGCGTCGGCCTCGCCCGCGCGCAGCGCCTCGGGCGCCTGGGCGGCCGTGAGCTGGACGAGGGCGAGCGGGATGTCCGGCAGGCGCTCGTTCCAGGTCTTCACCCATTTGGCGGGCGTCACTCCGGGGACGTACGCGAGCCGGAACGACGGTGATTCCTCCGAGCCTGTCACCAGGCCAGGTTACCGGCCGTGGTCGGCACCCCGGCACATGGCCGATACCCTTGACCTCATGAGTTCGCAGCAGAGCACCCAGACGATGAAGCCCGCGACCGCGGCGAAGAAGCTGGGTGTGTACCTCCCCGCCACCCCCGCCTCGTTCCAGGAGGGCGTCGTCACACGCGCCGAGCTGAACGAGCTGCAGGCGAACCCGCCGCAGTGGCTGAGCGAACTGCTTCGCAACGGCCCCCACCCGCGTCCGGTGGTCGCCGCGAAGCTCGGCGTGTCCATCGCCGGGCTCGCACGCGGCGGGGTCACCGAGCCGCTGACCACCGAGCAGATCGAGGCGCTCAAGCAGGAGCGGCCCGAGTGGCTGGAGAAGGAGCGCGCCACCCAGGCCGAGGTCCGCAAGGAGGCCGTGCGGATCAAGAACCTGCAGAAGGAGAAGGAGGCCCGGGCCGCCGGGCGCGACTGACCCCTTCCGCCAAGACCGTTTCTCCGCACCACCCTTCGGGGCGGTGCCGGACGCGTGGTGGGCGCGGCGTACCGGACCGTCCCGGCGGTGACGACGTCGTACTGCGGCCGGCCGGGGCCAGGGCGCGCACCTGGGCGGCCAGGGTTACGTTGTCGATGAGGACGGGCATGTGACGGCCACGGGAGTGGGTCTCGTACTGCCGTCCCGGTTCCTCGAACCGTTCGCAGACGTGGGCGTCGCTGCCCAGCAGAGCCCACAGGATCGAGGCGAGGGCCTGCGAGGTCTCGGCGGGTCCCATGGCGGCACCGACGGCGGACTCGTCGCGCGGGGCGGCCCGGTCGACGGAGAACAGGCCGTCGGGGAAGCGGTCGCGTTCCTTGTCCGCCCAGCGGCAGGCGATCGCGGTCCTGCCCACGCCGGGCAGCCCGGCGAGCGCGACCCGGCCGGGTTCGCCGCACACCGTGTCGAGCCGGTCGAGTTCGGCCCCCCGGTTGCTGAACGTGCCGGTCGGGGCAAGCAGACGGTCGGGCTGGGCGCCGGGCGGCACCGGCACGGCACATCTGCGGCCAGGTCTCCGAGACCGCCGAGGTGATCACCGCCGTGGCCCGCCCGCCCGGCGAACGTCCCCCACTCGGCTTCCACCAAGCCCCCTTCACGTCGTCCGGCAGCGCCTGGGTGGGCGGGAACCACGGTGGAAGGATCTTCGGCGGATTCCCGGTCGGCGTCGCCGGGTCGGCCCAGGAAGCTCAGTGCGTCGCATACCGGGGTGGCCTGACGCGAGGGCCTCGGTGTGGAGCCACGGGCTCGCCGTCGTTCGCCCGGGTGATTCACGGCCCCGGGTCCACCCGGTCAGCTCTCCTTCGGCGGTGGGGACGGTTGGGGGGCGCGGGGCGCGGAGTCGGGGAGGAAGAAGTCCAGGAGGGCTTCGCGGACGGGGTGGTGCTGGCGGGGCTGGACCGACGCCGCGAGGTCCTGCGCGCGTGGCTGGGGTCCTGGATCGGCCGCAGTGGGCGGCTGCTCCGGCGTCATGGACGGGGATCGCCCCGACGGCGGAGTCAGGAGCGCCTCTTCGGCAGCCGGGGTGGAGGGGGAGGCGATCGGCGTGGACAGCAGTTCCCGGACGATCTCCTCGGCGCGCTCGTGGCGCGGGCGCATGTCGGAGACGGACAGGCCGTAGGGGGCCAGGACGCGCGGGAGGAGGGAGTCCTCCCACTGCGCGATGCGGCGCGGGCCCGGGCAGGACTTGGGGACGGGAGTCCAGGGCCCCGGCGAGCCGAGGAGCGTGTGATGGGCCAGGCCGGGGTCGGCGGGGGTCCGGCAGGCGCGGCCGGCGATGGCGGGGTGGGTGCGCATGAGCCACCAGTGGAGGCGGATCAGGGCGTCCAGCTGGGCGTCCGTCCAGGGCTCGGAGACGTGCCCCTCCGTCGTGATGGACACCGCGCCGGTGCCGTCGGAGCGGAGGTTGGCAAGGTATGCGGAGTCGGCAGGGGTGGACGTGTCCAGCCACTGAATGATCGTTCCGGCGGTGGACACACCGAAATGACTCCGGCCGCGGGCTCCGGACCGACGGAAGCGGACGTCCGCGGCGGTGAGGCTGGCGTTCGCCGTGTGGACGATGATCTGGGTCGGCTGGAGGGGTGAAGGCGGCTCGGGCCGGGCTAGGAGCCGGACCGAGGCGAAGGGGCACAGGGGCACGTCAGTTCTCCTCAGTTCTCCGGGGAGTCCGCGTTCGCGTCCGAGAGCGCCATGGCCAGGGGGTGGAAGACGCGGCGGAGGTCGGAGTGGGAGTTCTCGCCGGTGATCCAGGCCAGCGGCGCGTAGTGGACGTCGATGCCGAGGGGGAGTTGGAGGAGGGGGTCGCCGGCGGCATTGGCCGGCCACTCCACGGCGCCGGTGACGGTGCGGGTCGGGACCAGCCAGAAGTCGCCACTGCGATAGGAGCCGCCGGGGTTGAAGTAGACCTGGAGGCCGTCCTCCAGGTCCAGCCAGGTGCCCTCCTCGACGGGCAGGGCGCCGCCGTCGGTGCGCGGACGCCGGCCAGGGGTCCCCGTGGAGGCGTGGTCCCAGCGGCGCAGGAAGGGGTGACGCTCGGGCAGCGCGCCGATGCCGGGGAGCGGCTCGGCGGAGAGGCGGACCCGGCGGCCGGGGAGGTCGATCTCCTCGACGCTCAGCAGCGGCGCCGGCTCACCACGGCTGGTGTAGGCGGAGTCGCAGACCTCGACGCGGTCGCCGACGTCCAGGGTGAGCTTGTCGTCGTCGCCGAGGGTGGACAACGCGACCCAGGTGCCGTCGAGTTCGGCGATCGGGAAGACGACGCTTCCGTTCTCCCTGGACCACTTGAAGGTCGCGCCGCGCTCGGCCGTTCCGCCCTGGTGGATCTCGATGCGGTAGAGCTGGTTCTCCGGGCCGCGGTAGCGCGCGTCGGGCCGGACCAGGCAGGGCTCGTCCGCGGCTCCCTCCGGCCGCTCGGCGCGGGCGGCGAGGCGGGCGGTGGAGCGCTGGGCGGTGACCCAGTTCTCGAAGGCGGCGCGGACGGTGCCCGGTCCCCCGTCACCGACATCCAAGTCCTGGGCGGGGAGGGCGAGTACCTGCCAGACGGTCTTGACACGGGCGGCCGTGTCCGGCATGGCGGCGCCGAGCGCGACCTCGCGGATCCCGGGGTCCTCGACGGCGGTGACACTGCGGTCCCAGACCTTGAGGTAGGCCAGGAAGGGGAAGGTGGAAGGGAGTTGGTCGCCCTGCAGTTCGGGGTCGCGGTAGGCGTCGGGCTGGTTCCAGTAGGTCCAGGTGGCGGTGGTGGGGGACGGGGTGACGCCGTCGCTGTCCGCGCCGTCGCCGTCCATCGGCAGCAGTCCGCTGTTGGGAACGGCCGGGGCCGGCTGGGGACGGGTCGCGTCGAGCTGGATGCCGTCGACGTAGTAGCGGCCGCCGCCGATGGTGAGGTCGTCCTCGTGGGTGCCTTTGACGTAGGCGATCTCGAAGCCGGGGCCCTCGTGGGGCAGCCCGGGTCCCCCGTCGGGGCCGATCAGGTCACGGGCCAGGGCGCGGGAGCGAAACAGCTCGATCGCCGCCTGCTCGTTGGCGTCGGCGTCCAGTTGGACGCGGCCCTGCTGAGCGAGCACCGCGGAGTAGTGCTTGCCGGGCTGGTAGGTCAGGCGCGAGAAGTCGCCGTACATGGTCCCCCTCAACTTTCCTGTGCTGGTGCGCCGATGGGTGGTCTGCGTCTGTGTCCGGGTCTGGGGATGGACGGGCGTCAGGTCACGAAGAAGACGCCCGCGTCGGTGCCGGCCGGGGCGAACTCCGTCAGGCGCGCGAGGAGGTTGTCCGTGCGTTGTGGCTGGAAGAGGTCGTGGAAGGCGCCCTGCTCGGAGCGGTCGGCGGCGCCCCGGGCGATCTCCGGGGCGCAGCCGCGGGCGAGTTGGGCGTAGGCCGGGGTGCCGTAGCGGAGACTGGTGAAGCGCGGGCGGACCCGGTCGCTCTCGGCGGCGGCCAGTGCGGGCGCGTCCGCGCGGGCCGCGCGGCCGCTCTCGACGAGCTGCTGGACGGCCTCTCGGACCAGGTCCGGCTGGCAGCGGTAGCGGAGCGGGGTGCGCGAGCCGGGCGGCACGTAGCTGAAGCGGAGGCAGCCGACGGAGCGGCGGGCGACGTTCATCCGACCGGTGAAGATGCAGTCCTCGGCGGTCTCGACGGCGTGCGTGTGCACCTCGCCGATCACGGTGGTGCGGTGGGCGTGCAGGACCGCGTGGGCGTGACGGCAGTCGGGGGCGGAGAGCGCCTCGAGGTCAAAGGCGGTGGCGTCCAGGACGCTGTCCGCGATGTGGATCGGCAGCGGGTCGTCGTCGACCTCGTCGCCGACGACCCGGATGGTGCCGAGGATCGACCGCTCGATCTGGACGCAGGCCGTGGTGCGGTCGAGGACCAGGCTGGGCTCCTCGGGCGAGTGCGGTGCGCAGTGGTCGGTGAGCGACCAGCCGGGGATCAGTGTGCAGTGTCGGACGACCAACTCGCCCAGCGGGCCCGTGGCGTTGACGCCGCGGCCGGTGACGAGGAGGCCGTCCAGGACAATGCGGCCGCCCCGGACGTCGCCCGAAGGGCCGCCCGTGCCCCGGACGTTGAGGGCGTCGGGGCGGTTGCTGTACCAGTCGAGCAGGCGGATCACCGGGCGGGTGCCCTCGGCGGCGCGCAGTTCGAGGCGGTCCTCGGGGTCAAGGGCGAAGTCCAGCTGCTCCTGGTAGGCACCGTTGTGGGTGATCTGGATGATCGCCTCGGGGCCGGCCGACCCCGCGGCCTTGTCGGTGCGCCACTGCTCGTAGGCGTCGGTGATCCGCTCGAAGCGGCGGCCGGGGCCGACCCGGTAGACGGCGGCCTCGGGTGGATCGACCCGGTCACGCGGGTACTGGCCGCCGCCCATGTCGTCGCAGAACGCGTAGTGATAGCTGACCCAGACGCCGCGCGTGGGCGCCGAGCGGGCACCGAAGGCGATCCGCCCCAGCTCGGGGTCCACGGCGACCTGGCCGTACCTGGGCCGGTAGTGCCAGCCGGAGAGGTCGGCGACCACGATGTCGGAGAGTGGGATGGGGGTGAACTCGTCGTCGCGCCAGATGGCGAAGCTCCTGCCCGGCCCGTAGAAGTCGCTCAGCCGGTCACTGAGTTGACGTCGTGTGATGTAGCCCGGGACGTTGTCGATGGTGGCGATGTGCGTCGTCGAGGGCTCCGGCTCGGGGAGGGTGACGAGCGGGGTGTCGTTGCCGAGGATGGAGAAGGTGTAGTGGTTGCGGGCCCGGTCGAGGCAGTAGGCCGGGCCGCGGGAGATCGCGTACGGCTTGAGGCGCCAGACGAAGAGGCCGACTCCGCCCGGGGTGAGCCCGCCCTGGCGGCGGGTGGAGGCGGCACGGCGTACGTCGGCAGTGCGGGCCGAGGTCTCGAAGGGGCTGCCCAGCAGGTCGAGGGCGGCGCCGTCGCGGAGGTCGGCGAGGCGGCCACGGCGCAGGCGGCGGCGGTCGGCCGACGTCTCGTCGGCCCGGAGGAGGCGCACCGGCTGGGTGGTGGCCAGGAGCCGGGAGAACTCCACCGCGCGGGCCGGCCAGTCGGCGGTGGCCGCGCAGATCTCCTCCAGCACGGACAGCGTCCCCTTGCGGCGGCGGTTGGCGACCGTGTCGGCCACGTCGCGGCGCGGGGCGAGGCGGGTGGCAAGGCCCGGGTCGGTGCTCAAGGTGCCCTGGTAGCCGGGGAGGACCTGGTAGCCGACGAGGTCGCCCAGGTAGGGCAGGACCCAGTCGGCGGCGGTCTCCACGAACCAGTCGTCGTACTGCTGCTCGACGGTGGTGCGGATCAGGTCGAGTTGCTCGGAGATGACCGCGAGCAGCGCCCGCAGCGGCTCGCCGGACTGGGCGTCGCGGATGCGGTACCAGTCCGGGAGCAGGTCGAGCAGGCCGTCGGGGTCCCGGCTCATGCGGAGGCCTCCTTGAGGATCAGGGTGTCCGGCAGGTCCGGGGAGAGCACGGCGAGCTGCGCAGGGCGGATCCCGCGGAAGACGACCACGCTGCGGCCCGGCAGCAGGGGCTGGGTTCCGGTGAGGTCGGGGTTGAGGCGGAGCAGTTCGACGAGGGAGATGCCGTACTGGGCCGCGATGTCGGTCAGGGTCTCCGGCGCCGGACCGGTCACCCGGTGGCGTTCGACGCGGTGGCGGGCGGGCTGCGCCGCCACCACGTCCTGAGGGACGGCGAGCTGGTCGCCCAGCCGCTCCAGTCCCTGCGGCGTGAGGTCGCCCGGGACCCCGGTGAAGGCGGCGACCTCGATGTGGTCGACACCCGGCACGGCGTGGGCGGTGGCCAGCACCTCGGAGAGGTGGGCCGGCTGGGCGAGTTCGCGCGCGTCGAAGCCGAAGCGGGCGAGGAGGGCGGCGCGCAGGGAGGGCTCCACCTGCTCCCAGTCGTGGTCCTGGGCGACCGTCACCTGTGCGGCGAGCAGGAGCAGGACCTTTTCGCGGACCGCCACCTCCACCGGCAGCCGGAGGTCCCCGTACTCGGCGAGCGAGGCACGCAGGGCGGTCAGCAGGCCGGAGTCGGAGGCGATCGGGATGTCGTCCGTACCGGCGACCGTGACATGCACCAACTGGCGTCGTCCGTCGTAGAGTTGGGCGGCCCTGGCACGGCCGATGCCGGCGCGGGCGCGGGTGAAGTCCGCGTAGTCGGGGAGCGAGACCAGCCGGTCCAGGGCCGAGACGGCCAATGGGACCTGGCGGCGCTGCGGGGTGAAGCCGCGGGTGAGGGTGCGCGTGTCGGTGGCGCCCGCGGCGCCCTCGGGGTCGGCTCCGCCGGTGGCCGGGAGCGGGTTGGTCACCCCGGTCACGCCGAGCGGGCGCGTGGTCAGCTGGGTGATCTTCTCGGCGGCGACGTTGGCGGACCTGCCGATGCCGGTCCGGTAGGTGGCCCGGACGTTCTCGTGACCGTTGGGGAGCCGGGAGCCGTGGGTGCCGTCGCCGAAGGTGACCCGGATCCGGCCGTCCTCGGTGGTGCTCGTGGTGTAGACGCGGTCGTGCGGGCCGGCCGCGGCCAGGGTGTCCACTTCGTACCAGAGGATTCCGTCGACGCGGATGCGGAGGGTGCTCGCCGCGCCCTCGGGGGTGTCGGAGGCCAGCCAGGTCAGTGGGGCCTGCCAGAGGACGAAGCTCTGGCCGGCCCTGCTCGCGTCGCCGCTGCCGATCGGCTCGTCGCGGGTGGCGCCCTGGGTGGCGCGGACCACGTTGCCGTAGATCTTCACCGTGGATCGCTTGTAGCGGTAGGCGAGCGGCGCGGTGAGCATGAGCGTGGTGCGGACCGTGGCGCCGGGCAGGGCCGGGTCCACGGCCTGGACCGCCTGGGACACCATGGCCGGCTCGCTGCCGGCCACGCCCGGGGTGCCGGGGATGTCGGTCCGCTCGCCGGAGACGACGATCCAGCGGCCGGGGGCGAGGCCGCCGTAGAGCTGGTCGAGGTCGACCAGGTCGCCGCCGACGTCGTCGGTGAGCGGTTCGTCGGCCAGCTCGAAGCTTTCTCCGCGGGCGTAGACGCTGGTGTCGCGGATGTGCGAGAGCAGGGTGTCCTTGTCGTCCAGCCAGGGGTCCTCGAGGGTCAGCTCGGTGACCTTGCCGGTGATGCCGAAGTCGGCGCGGGAGAGGACGCGGACACCGCTCACGCGCGTGATGACCCGGGAGAGCCTGGGATCGCCGGGGACGCCGCCGGTGACACCCTTGCGGGGGCGGTCGACGGCGACCCAGCTGCCGGGGGCGATGCCCTCGTAGACCGCATCCAGCGCGAGCACATTGCGTGCGGTCAGGCCCAGTTGGGCGGAGAGGGCGACCTCGACGGAGGCCGGGTCGCCGACGGCGGAACGCTTGACCGTGATCTGGTAGGCGCCCTGAACGCCCGTCAGCTGATCGCCGGGGGCCAGGTGGAAGTCGAGCGGCCCGGGCAGCGGCGGGTTGGGACCGTTGCCGTCGCCCTCGTCGGTGGTACCGGTCGCGGTGATCCCGACGTGGACACGGCCGTCGTCTGCGGGGCGGGAGACGAAGAGGTCGCGTTCCGGGAGGTGGGCCAGCAGATGTGCGGTGACGCCCTCCTCCTGGCCGGCTTCGAAGGCACGGCGCAGCGCCGACTCGCCTCCGGAGGTGGACAGTTCGATCCGGCCGGGGCCGAAGTCGTGCGTGCCGACGTCACCGGGGAGCGTGAAGTTCATGCTCACCGAGCCGCCGGCCTCGACGTAGCTGAACTCGGCGCGGCGGGGCGTGGTGCCGTCCGTGTCGTAGTCGATGCGCATGCTGGTGAGCTTGGACCCGGTGAGTGGCCAGTCGGTGTAGCGGACGACGCGGCCGGCGTCGTCGTAGACCGGCTTGAGGGGCGCGGTGGCGCCGAAGGGCGTCGCGGTGACCCGCATCGCCTGGGCGTCGAGCAGGGCCAGGGGCGCGCCCAGGTCGACGCTTCCCCAGGCGGAGTAGAGGCCGTCGCGCAGCCGCGGGTCGAGGGCGGTGAGCAGTTGGGCACCGAGGTCGGAGCCGGGGGCGTAGCTGCGCTCGGGGTCGCGGGACAGGGAGCGGGCGTCCGGGGGGAGGTCCGCCGGTGGGGTGCGCAGGGCGGAGAGCAGCGGGCCCAGGCCGGACAGGGCCGGGTCGATCGCGTCGCCCGGGCAGTCACCGGGCTCGCTGCCGGACGTTGACGTCATGTCGGCCGGGGCCGACGCCCCAGCGGTGTGCACACCCGTTCCAGCGGTGGCCGGCTGCGGCGGTTGCAGGCCGAGGGCCTGCGTGCGCAACCGGGTCAGTTCGGTGTCCAGGGCCTCGAACCAGTCGGAGACGTCCCGGTAGTCCTGCCCGTACGCCTTGGCCTCGCGCAGCCGGGCGAGGGTCCGGGCCAGCCGGTCGGCGAGCTTCGGCGGGGTGTCGAGGGTGTCCAGTTCGCCGCGCAGCGGGGCCAGCACCTGGTCGTCGAAGTCGCTGACGATCCGGCTGTGTTCGGGCCACGGGTTGGGGTTGTGCTCGCCGCCCGGGGTGATCCAGCGGGTGAGTTCGGCCTTGATCCCCTGCAGGGAGGGCAGTGAGGCCTGCGGCAGACCGATGGCCGTGGTGCCGCCGGCCCGGTCGACGCTGACGCCGGGGACCGTGAGCAGCACGCGCTGGCTGCGGTCGGCGGCGCGGTCGGCGCTGAAGATGAAGAGCAGCTGATCGCCCTGCTTGATGTTGTTGGTCGTGCCGGCGGCGAACAGCCGACTGCGTTTGGCGAGTTGGGTCACTGTCAGCTGGTAGGAGCGGCGCTGGAGCACCTTGAGCTCGTTCCAGGCCCAGCGGGCGGTGAGGTCCTCGACGGACTCGAAGGACTGCGGCTCCTCTCCCTGACCCGGGACGCTCTGCGAGCGCGTGCCGCGCGGGACGACCACCGTGGTCTCCTGGCCGCTGCGCGGATCGCGGTCCACGGTGTACGCCAGATAGGTCTCGGCGGCGACGCCCGGACGGGGCCTGTGTCCGACCAGGCCGCCGAGCAGGGCGAGCGAGCCCTCCTCGGTGGCGGTGCGCAGATAGCCCTCGTTGGCGATCCGCTCCGCGTAGAAGGTGAGCACGTCTGCGACCACGGCGGCGGCGTCGACCAGCGCGATCGCCGGGTCGTCCGGGGTGCGCACGGTGAGGTCCTGCAGGGCGGGGTAGGCCGGGCCGGAGAGCCGGTCCAGCATCGCGGAGACGAAACGCCCGTACTCCCCCACCCGGTAGCGGACCGCGTCCAGGCCCGGCGGGTTGAACACCTCCACCGGTGTCGCCGGGTCGGCTCCGCCGGGATTGCAACCGCAGCTGCACGGGTTGCCGGTCATCGGCCACCTCCGATCTCGATGCCGAGCCGGCCGTTCTCGGGCCGGGCGGGGTCGTTGTCGCAGCATGCGACCTCGAGGGCGCCGACCGGCAGTGTCCCGGCCGCCAACTCGCCCTGGTCGGCGCGGAAGAGGCGCCGTAGTCGGGTCACCTTGGCGCTGAGCACACCGGGCACCGCCGCCGCGACGGCGACCAGACGACTGACCCGGACCGGCTCGCCGAAGGCCAGCGCGTCCGGGTGGAAGAACCCGAGCCTGCCGTCGGGCAGCCGGCGGTTGCCCAGCACTCGGCGCAACTCGGCTTCCACGTGCCCGAGTTGGTGGGCCTGGTCCACGCAGACCGAGAGCGCGAGGTCGATCGGGACCTGGAGCGCGGGGCGCACCACCAGCTCGTGACCGATGCGGCGGTAGGGCAGCAGGCTGTGCTCGACGGCCTGCAGCAGTGCCTCCCCGGGCTCGGGGAAGTCGACGGCGCCGGCGGGTCCTCCGGCCACGGCGGACCTCGGGCGCTCCACCGCCTCGACGGCGATGTGCATCTCCCGGCCGCTACCGGTCCAGCGCAGTTCGGCGGCGGCCCGGCGCACACCCGGGACCTGCGCGGCCAGGGCCGCGTAGTCGCCGGGGGTGATGGCGCGCTCGAGCCGGCGGTGCGGGGCGAGCGGGGCGAGCCGGCGGACCTCATCGACCGCCTCGGGCTCGGTGCCGCCGACGGCGGGGAGTGGATTGCGGACCGCTGTGACCGCCTCGAAGGCGGCTCGACGGGAGCGCGCGCCGCGACCGCTCTCGTCGCTGCCGCGGCAGACGACGAGGTGGTTGACGGCCTCGGCGCCGACGTTGCCCGCCGCGCCGTTGCCGACGCGGTAGGCGACCTCCAGGGTGGTGCCGGGCGGGGGCGGCGCGCCGTGCTTGCCGTCGCCGAAGCGGAGGGCCAGCCGCCCGTCGTCCTCGACCTCGCCGACCAGGTGGTGGCCGCGCGGGCCGTCGGCGAGCAGGTCGCGGCGGGGCGTCCACACACCGTCACCGGCCTGGGCACGGAGGGCGGGCAGCGCGGTGCGTGGGTTCTGGCGCAGCCCGTCGGCGGCCGGTCCGGCGAGGACCGGGTCGCTCGGGTCCAGCTCGGCGGCATAGCGCTCGCCCCAGCTCTGGGCGATCTCCCAGGCCACGTAGCGGTTGAGCACCGTGCCCGCGTGGGCGCGGGCGGTGAGCACCTCCAGGCGGCGGAGCTTGCCGGCGAGGAGGCGGGTGCGACGGTCGTAGAGTTCACGCAGAGCCCGGCCGGGGTGCTCGCCGATGCGCAGACGCTGGATCGTACGGGCGCCGAAGACCACCGTCAGCTCGTCGATCTCGCCCTCGGTGGGTGGCTCGCCCTCCTCGGCGCGGCGCCACAGCTCCTCGATCCGCTCGCGCAGGCGGGCGGGTACGGCTGCCAGCCGGGCGGCCTGGCCTGCGGCGATCCGGGCGGGGTCGGGGTAGGGGGTGGCTTGGGTGACGGGAGCGTAGCGCAGGACCGGACGGAAGCGGGGGGCGATCGCCGGGTAGGTGGTCTGGGCGAGCAGCGTCTCCAGAGCCGCGGCCTGGGCGTCGGCGGTGGCGGGCTGGACACGTTCCTCGACCGTGGTGCCGGGGGCGAGGACGACGGATATGCCTGCGCGGGCGACGGCGTCCGGACCCAGGAGTGGTTCCAGAGCGCGCACCTGCTCCGGTGTCAGAGGGCGCCCGGAGCCGGTCTGGTCGAGCAGGGCGTGTACCGCCTCGGCGGCGGGGCTGCCCTGGGTGCGCTCGTCGGAGCAGCCGAGGGCAACGGGGCCGCAGGGCCTGAGTTCGGCGGGCGCGGGCGGTACCGCGAAGCGTTCGGGGGCGCCGTTGCAGAAGGTCAGCGAACGGCCGTGGTCGACCAGGACGACGTTGCCGCGGGCGACACTGATGCCGGTGATCAGCCCGCAGGCGAGCCCGCCCCGCGCCGACAGGGACAACGCAAAGGTCAGCGCATCGTCCTGACCCCACCTCACTTCGACGATCGGCTGCTCGTAGAGTTCGTCCTCGCCGGGCGTCACCGACGTGAGCCGGACCACCTGGCGATGTGTCGGGTCCGCACCGGCGGGCGTGCCGGTGCGCGGGCCGAGAACCTCCTCCAGGACGAGCAGATCACCGGGCTTGAGCTTCAGCCCGCGCTCAGGGGTGTCCCTGAGCGTCGCCGACGTGGCGCCCTTGGGCAGGACGCACTCCTCCTCTCCCCAGGTCCAGAATCCGATCTCGTTGTGGTCGGGGCGCAGACTCAGGTCGGCAGAGGGGATCACCGGCTCGAAGACCTCGAGGCCGACGGGCAGGTTGGCAAGTGCGTCCAGGTCCTCGTCGGCGATCACCGTGCCGAAGTCGGGGCGCTCCTGCGGGCCCAGACGCGACAGATCGATGGCGGCGAAGCGGTACTCACCCTTTCCGAGAAAGAGTTGGCGGTCTGTCTGGAGAGCCACGAAGGTACGGGCGTTGCACCCGTCGTGCATCGCGTAGTCGATCAGGCGGACGTGGCGGCGGACCGAGACGCGACGGCGGGCCGTGGAAAGGTACGCCTCGGTGGCCACCGCGTCCTGCTGGTAGGAGAGCTGGTCGCCGCTGTAGGCCAGCAGCTCGACCAGCGCCGTGCCGACGTCCGGCACATGGCGCTCGACCCATCCGGGAGCGGTCAGGCTCATCCGGTCCAGGATCAGGCGTCGCAGGCTGTCGTAGTCGCGCGCGGTGTAGTCGGTCACGGGGTGGCGGGCGTACTGCGGGGCGCAGTCCTCCTCGTCCTCCCCGCAGTCGTACGGGCTGGGTCCGCCCTGGGTGAAGGTGAACTCGGCGGCGGCGTAACGGACGTCGAAGCCCCGGCGCGGCTGTGTGCCCGGTCGACCGAAGGCGTCCGTCTCGACGACGCGGAGGCGGTAGGGCGACGTGTCCCCCGCCCTGTCCAGGCGCACGAACATCCGGTCGTCGAGTTCGGGGTCGTCCTCGCGGACGATCTCGACCGCCAGGGCGTGAACGTCCCTGATCCGACGGCCGCCCTCGATACGGACGTGATGGTGCGTCAGATGGTGCGGTGCCTTGCCGAGGAAGGTGACGGTGAGCGTGCGGCCGTCGTCGCCCGTCTCCACCTCGTCCAGGCCGTGCAGGCGTGCGGCGCGGACGGCGCCGCGACGCTGGTCGGTTCGGCAGTCTGTGCTGCTCACGCGGCTCCCCCGCTCCCCTCGAACACATCGGTCCGGCGTGTCCCGGTGCGCCGGACGGTATAGGCCAGGTGCACGCGCACCACGTTGTCCTCGCTGACCACGTCGAGCGCGTCCACCTCGATCACGTCGCCGAGCCAGCGCTGCAGGGCGGCCTGGACGGAGAGCTGGAGCGCGGAGGCGAGCTCCGGGCTGTTGGGCGCGAAGACCAGGTCGAGCAGCCCGCAGCCGAAGTCGGGGCGCATCACCCGCTCCCCCGGGCTGGTGAAGAGCAACTGCTCGATCATGTCCCGGACGTGGCCGTCGTAGTCGGTGTCCGCGGTGCGGCCTCGGTTGTCGACGTGGAAAGGGAAGGCGATGTCCGTGCGGGGCGGGTACGGCTGTGGCGCGGGGAGCTGGATGACGCGCTCGCCGTGGGCACCGGCCGTGGCGGCTTCGCCCGCCGCCGCGGTCCGGCGGCTGCGGGGGCTCATCGTCCCACCACCCGCTGCTGTACGACGGTGACGTTCGGCGGACCCTGGGTCGCCCCGACGGCGTTGTGGGCCAGGGCCGTTGAGTCCTGCAGCAGGGCGGGCGAACCGTTGATGAGGATCCGTGCGGACGGCCCGGTCCAGCGGATGGCCGTGCAGGGTCGGGGACTTCCGCCGGCAGTGAAGGTGCAGCCGGTCACCGTGTGGACGTCGGCCTCGGTGGCGGCCGGGCTGCCGTCGACGAGCACCCGCGACTGGGCGGGCAGGACGTTCGCCTGACCGCCGTGCGGGCACATCACCGTGGCGCTGATGGTGACAAGATTTCCGGACACGTGAACTTGGCCTTCCCCCGTCGGAGTTCAGGTGACGCTGAGCGCGTCGTTGTTGATGGTCACGGTCGGCCCCACGAGGGAGATCACCGCGCCCTGGCCGTTGCTGATGTGCACTCCCGTGTCGTCGATGACGATCGACGCGCCGGAGGGGTGCTTGAGGGTGATGCCCTTGCCGCCGGGTTCGTCGGAGAGGACGATCTGGCGCTGCCCGGGGGTCTGGAGCACCACGTTCGGGTTGTTGGTGGCGGTGACGGCGTCCTCGGGCACCTCGCTCATGGACCCGTACCAACACCCCGTCCAGATCGGATAGCTGGGGTCGCCCTGCTCGAACTCCACCCACACACCCGCGTCCACCGGCGGCAGATGGAACTGCCCCATTCCGGGGCCGGCCAGCGGGAAGCACGGCATGGCCCAGGTCGAGGTCACGTCACCGAGCACGTCCGGGACCTGGACCTGGAGTCGGCCCACACCCATGGGGTCGGCGTTGCTCACCACGGTGCCCCGGTATTTGCCGAGGTAGCGGGTGGGTTCAGCAGCCATTCTCTGTCTCCTAGGGGACGACCGTCGGCTCGAGCGCGATCAGCCCCTCGCGAGCAAGGGTGAAGTTCTGCGTGTACGAGCCCCGTTGCAGGTTGTGGGTCACGGACTTCACGTAGTACCGGCCGTCGTAGGTGATCCCGGCGCCACGGACGCCGACCAACTCACGTGCGCGCAGCGGGTATCCGTACCGGACGACATCCAGCTGACCGGAGCCGGTGACGGCGTCGGCGGACTCGGCGGCCTTGGCGAGGGCTTCGGCGATGCCCTGGCCGCTGTCCTTCTTCGCGGTGTCCCCGATGACCGTCTTCTTCAGTGCGGGTGCCGGGCGCTGTGCCAACCGTGGTCGCAGGATGCTCACCTCGGGCACGGGCAGGATGGACGAGACGCGCGTGGCGGGCAACTGGATGCGTGCCTCCGGCTGCTCCCGTGCCGTCCCGTCGAAGGCGAAGGTCAGTTGGTCGACGGTGGACAGTCCGTCCATGTTGACGTTCAGCGCGTGCTGCGGCTCCCCGAGGCGGACCTCCGGCCCCCAGTAGGCGCGGCTCTGCCCGGGGACCGGACCCGGGTCGAGGTAGAAGGCGTAACCGTTCGCCTGCGCCAGCTGGTTGATGTAGGCGAGGTCGGTGCCCTTCTGGAAGTCCACGCGCTGGGTGGGCATGGGGGTCTGCGGGATCAGCTCCGGCACGACCAGCGGGGTGATCCCGTACTGGGCGTACTGGGCGATGATCGCCTGGACGCGCGCGGCCGGGGACATCGCCGGGTACGGGACGGCGGCGCGCTCGTCCAGGTCCATCAGGACGGTCAGATCCTCGCCGGTGACGGTGAGCGTCGACTGGCCGGGCTGATTGGAGATGCCGACCTCCTGACGGATGATCACTCCGTCCATCAGCACGGTGGGCGTGCCCTGAATCGTGACCGTGATGATGACGCGCGTCTTGGGATCGAAGTACCCGCCCGGCAGCAGACTGTTGCTGATCAGGCTGTCCTTCGCCAGGTCGAAGGCCAGCTGGAAGCCACTGCGCTGCCCCGACGCCACCGTCACCTGCACGGACAGGAGCGAGTCCGCAATCTCCTGGGCGACCGGCACCGCCAGCTGCGGGCCCATCATCAGTGTCAGATGGATCGGCCCGGTCGCGACCGGACCGGTGTCAGCCATTCGCCCCTCCGGGCACGCCACTGGGGAGGGTGATGCGGATCTGCCGGCCGGGCTCACCGGTCAACTCCCGTGGATCCAGGAGCGGGTTGGCATCCGCGATCCGCCACCACTGCTCGGCGTTGCCCAGGTAGCGGGCGGCGAGCAGGTCGGGGCGGTCGCCGGCGCCGACCGTGTGGGTGGTCAGGTCCGCCATGCTCGCCGGGTCGGGGAGCAGGCGGCGGCGCAGGTAGGTGACCTGGCGGCCGTCCGCCTCCGTGAACTGGGCCGTCCCCAGCCCGTAGTAGCGGCTCGACCGCGGGTAGGCGGTGCTCGCCTGGGTGAGCGCGACCGCGTCCAGCGGGTTCTCCAGCGACGCCATGGTGATCAGACCCCTCCCAGTCCACTGCCGCTGAGCCCCAGCGCGCTGAGCCGGCCCGTCGCGGCGGGACCTGCCAGCCGCTCCTTCTGTGCCAGGTACGCGAGGTACAGCTCGTACCCCCGGTTGGTCACCGGCAGGTCACTGACCGTCAGAACTCGCAATGTGATGTCCACTTGGGCTCTGATCGGGTTGAGGTCGACGTCGAACGCCTCCTCGGTGATCGAGAACTCCGTCAGCCTGACGGGCACCACCCGCTTGTTGCCCCACGTGAACAGCGTCAGCGGCGCCTCGACAGGGGTGACCTCCAACGTGCCTCGGGCGGCCAGCGCCTCGAGCTGCCGCAGGCTGGCGCTGGACGGGCTCACCAGCATCTCCAGCACGGCGAGCTGTGGGTGGATCCCGTTCGGCGCCGCCACATCCAACTGGTCGGTCGCGTCGATCTCCGCGGTCAGCTTCCACGTCTCGACCGCCGGCCCCTTGAGCCGCAACGCCTCCGTCCGGTCCCCGGACGACCCCGACGAGTTGTCGGCGCCGGATGCCTGCGGCGCGATACTGCGCTGGAGACTGTCGGGGTTGAACTGGAGGACGATGATTTGCTTGGGAGTTCCGCGTTGGGGGTCGATGATCACCAGCCCGGAACGGATAGGCTTCGGTATGTCTGCGTAGCCGCCAACCATGCGCTCCACCCCCTTCAAAGATCGCTCATCAGCCCAGGTTGTCCACGTCGAGTTCCGCATTGTGAAGAGCTCTGGTGATAACTCCGCTCATCTTCTGCAGCACACCGGGCTGACGCTCGGCCACCAGGTAATCGAAGACATGCAGAGGCACGATCACATCCATGTATTCATCACGCGTGTTCGAACGAATTTGCGGCACCCTATTGAACGGATTCGATACATCAGGACC
The DNA here is from genome assembly GCF_009796285.1 of Streptomyces broussonetiae. Lineage (NCBI taxonomy): Bacteria > Bacillati > Actinomycetota > Actinomycetes > Kitasatosporales > Streptomycetaceae > Streptomyces > Streptomyces broussonetiae. Next base: position 1,533,232 of record NZ_CP047020.1, read on the forward strand.
CATATCCTGATACCCCCATCGACAGCTCAGCCTTTTCCGCAACGTCTCACCGTAGTACCGCACAGCCCCTTCAAGAAATTCAGAACCCGAGTCCGCCTCAAAATCCGACTCGTCCTGATACCGACGGAGAATCACCTCCTCGAGCAAATCGAGAGACTCCATGGAGAAATCGTAGCGAAACCCCTCCGGAAGGTAGCGCACCTTCCAACTCTCCAATCGGTCATCCATATCCGCGAGCCACCGATCGAGCCATTGACGGGCCGGCTCCGTCATGCTCTGGCGGTCCTCGCGCAGGTAGCGCTCTTCGATCTCGGCGTTGTTCATCGTTCCCCTCCGCGGGCTTCCACCTCACTCATCAACACGGCACTACCATAGCGGCAGCGTCCCTGGATAAGCGGTACCCCGTGCTCTCCAGTCGAGCACGCTGATCCCAGCCCGCTCGATCGCCTTCCTCCCCTTCGCTCGCGAACCAGGACCCGCTGCAAGCACATACGCAATACGCCATCCCTGAGCCTGCAGTTGTTTGAGGCGCTCCAGTTCGCTGAGATCGAGCTTGCCGGACTTCAATTCGTAGATAACCTTCTTCTCGAAGTTGATGATGTCCGGTTTGAGACGCACGCCGGTAGCCTTTTCCAGTAGATCCCGGGCCCCATACTGCTCGCGTGTCCCGTACACCCAACCATGCTCGGGTTTCAGGCCATGAGCATCGGCAAACAGGTTCTCAAAGACTGCTCCCTTGTTGGCGTTCCCCTGATTCGGTACGTATCGCTTCAGCCAATCGGCAAAGGGATCCGCCGCCTTCCCCTGCTTCGCCCTCTCAGCCAGGTACCGCTGCCACGACTGAGCGATGTGGTCCGCGGAGCCGGACTGGGCATCCGGATTCATGGCGGCCCGCACCATGTCACGCTGCGTCGGCTCCCGCGCTCCGCGCGCGTTCAGTCCTGGGTTCCGGTAGCCGTACCTTTCCTCGTCCACAGAGGGACCGCGGCCGCGACGCGTACGAGGGCGCGCATGCGAGCCCGCAACGAGCGGGGATCCCGGCGTGAGACCGGGGACGCCGTAGCGCTCCCGGATGTAATTCCTCAGTCTGGCGACGAGTTCTTCCTGCGCCCCATCGTGGAACAGAACCAACTCGGAACCAAGGGATGCCTCGATGCGCTCCTTCTCCTGACGCAGCCCCTCCGCGAAGTCACCGACTGGTTCATCGCCGCGGAAGCTGTTCCAACCACTGCTCACGCCACCCGAGATGCCCAGCGCCTGCTCCAGAAGCCCTTGGATCTCCGGACCCAACACGGTCCGCAGGCTCTCCTCCAGGCCGGAGCCGGCCTCACCCTCCGGATTGAGCACCGCCCTGATCGAGAAGCGTGGGCGGCCGGCCTCGCCAAGGCTGGTGAGGCGGTACCAGACCCGCATAGCCAGGAGGGTCGCCCGCATGACCGGCTGACGAACACCCTTGTCCAGCAGGCGGCTCACCTTGGGTCGGATTTGGGTGAGGGCGCGTTCCAGACGCGCCTCCTTCGCCTCCGGAGAGTTCTCCCGCTTCTGGCGCTCATCGCGATTCTGCTTGCGCTGCTCCTTGCGCTTGTTCCACCAGTCGCGGAGTTGATCGCGCTTGCGCTTGAAGCCGTTGTAGATCTTGTGAGCGCCCTTACGGATGGCGCGTCCGAGCTTGCTGTTCTTGAGTTTGCGGCCGAGGGCGCGAGCCGCGTTGCGGGCCTTGCTGAGGGCACCCTTGACGGCGCCCTTGGCCCGGTTGAGGACGCGGCCCACGCGGGAGACCGGGCGGCGCGGGCGCGAAGGCTCCTTCGGCTTCTCGGGCTCATGAGGCCTGGGCTCCTGCTCGTGCGGCTTCGTGGACTTGGGGTCCTCGTGCTCGCTCGGGCGCTTGGTCTCGGTGGGGTGGTCCTCGGGGCTGTGCGTCTGAGGGCGTGTCTCCTCGGGGCGGTGGGTCTGCGGATGCTCCGCCTCGGGGTGATGGGGCGTCACATGGGGCTCGCCCGGGCGCTCGTGGGGATGCTCTCCTAAGGGGGACTCGGCCGGCCTGCCGCGGGACGGGAAGCGTTCGCGGACGGAGGAGAGAGCGTTGCGCAGGCCCGTGCGGGCACGGTTGACGGTGGTGCCTACGGCCTTCTTCGCGCCCTTGCCCGCCTTCGCCAGGGCCTTCATGATCTTCTGGGCGAGGGACTTGAGTTTGGTGCCGACTGCCTTTCCGGCGGACTTGAGCTTGGAGAGGAGGTACTGGGTGACGAACTCCAGTAGGGCGACCACGCCCGCGGCGACCGCCTCAGCGAAGAGGCACGCCGCCGGACCCGCCTTCACCGCCTTCAGGAACGCGAAGAACTTGCCGAAAGCGGCGATGATCTTGCTGACGGTGCCCCAGGCGGCCATGAGGCCCTGAATGATCGTCAGGATGGCACCGGCCGCGGGCACGATCATCGAGATGACCTTCTCGATGATGATCTGCGCGAGCATCATCGGGAGGGCGGAGATGACGGCCTTCCAGGCCATCTGGCCGATCTTCTTGAGGGAGATGCAGCCCTTGACGAGGATGTTCAGGAGGGTGGACGTCAGGCCGACGATGGACTCGACCTTCTGGTCGAACCAGGCCTTCACCGCCGTCTTGACCGCGCCCCAGAGGTGGTGCTGGATGCCGTCCGTCGCCGCGGCGCCCATCTTGTGCAGCCAGCCGCCGGGGTCGGGGGCGATGTCCCCGATCAGCGCCGCGAGTTGACCGAGTGCGGCGATGGCCGCCTTGACGAAGTTGATCGCGGCTTCGACCGCCGCGCGCACCTGGTTGATGATGGCCTTGAGGGTGGCCTCGGCCAGCTTCAGCAGCGCGTTGAGGGCGGCTCCCAGCGCGTCGAGGAGCGTGTTGACCGCCGCCTTGAGCGTGTCGGCCAGGGCGTTGACTGCCGCGATCGCTCCGTCGCGCAACGCCTCGATGGCCTTGCGGAACTTGTCGCGCAACGCCGGAAAGGCGGCGAGCAGGACGTCGCAGATCTTGATCAGCGTATCCGCGACAGCCTTGATCAGGTCCACGGCAAGCTTGCGGCAGGTGTCGATGACCGAGTCCGCGAACTTCTTGAAGCCGTCGATGACGTCGTTGACCAGCTTGCGGAAGTAGTCGAAGATCTTGGTCACCGCGGACAGCAGCGCGTTGAAGGCGTCCTTGATCTTGGACGTGATCCAGCCGAACCAGCCCGAGGACTGGTGCTTCTTCTTGTCCTTCTCCTCCTGGGCCTTGTGCTGCGCCTGCTGACGGTTGTCCTGGATCTTCTTGTTGTCGCTGGTCTGCCGGTCCTTGACCTGCTTGTTGCTGTCGTCGCGCTTGGCGAGGATCTTCTGGTTGTTCTCCGTGTGCGACTGATCCGCCTGCTTGTCGGAGTCGGTGACCTGTTTGTCCTGCTCGGAGCGCCACTGGTCGCGCGCCTGCTTGGCCTGGACTCCTACCTCACCGCGCTTGTCGGTCTGCTTGCCGGCGTTGTCCGCCGTCGCCTTGTCGATGTCCGACTGGTTCTTCTTACGGGCGTCGGCCTGCTGCTGCATGTTCTTGGCCTGGGCGCTGCCGACCTGGCCCTGGCCCTGTCCGATCGCCTGCTTGATCTGCGGGCCGCGCTGCTGCTGGACGACGGTGGCCTCGCCGGGCTTCAGCGGCTCGCCGCTCTTGCCCTGACCGCCGCCCTGGCCTCCCACGCCACCGGGCACATTGCCCTTGAGCGTCTCCTGGGGGACGTCCGGATAGATGTGGTCCTCGCCCAGCGGCTTGGCCGCGTCCTGGCGGCCGGTGTCCTGGATCTCGGACGTCTTGTCGTTGTACTTGCCGGCCTGCTGGTCCGTCAGCTGCGGGTCGGCGTCGCCGGTCAGCTGGACCTGGGGGGCCGGGCCGACGGTGACGTTCAGCCCGGGGTCGGTGGAGGGGACGTCGTTGACCGCGTCCTGCATGTTCTGGACGTCGTGGGCGTCGGCCTTGCCCGCGTCGGTGTCCGGGACGTTGGGGGTCTGGACCTGCTGAGCCGGGTTCTGGCCCTGGACCTGATTGCCGTCGGCCTTCTGCTGCTGCCCCTGCCCGGGCGGGGCCACCCGCTCCAGCTGGCCCGACACCTGCGGGGCCGCGGCCTGCTCGGGCGGCTTGCCCTGCAGGGTCTGCGGCGCGCCGGAAGGGCGCTGCGCGGTCGGCGGGGCGGCCTTGAGCCGGGCCTGCTGCCGGCCGATGGAGTGGTCCACCGCGCCATCGGCACCGTCGAGGACGGTGACCGTCTGGTCCGCCGGCACGCCGGCGGCCGTACCCAGGGCGGCCTGCGGGTCCTGGTTGGAGACGTTGGGCGGGGCCGGGCTCTTCTGCTCCGGGGCGGCGCCGCCTCCGCCGCCACAACCGCCGCCGCTGCCTTCGGGCTTGTCGGCCTCGGTGCTGGGCTGCGGGGAGCCCGCGCAGGCGCCGCCGCCCGGTTCGAGCGAGGCGCCGGGGTCGGGCTGGGCGCCCAGGGTGCCCGGGGCATCGGACTGCTGGTCGGCGGGACCGAGGGCGGGGGACTTCGCGGCGGCACGGGCAGGAGCAGCGGCGGAGGGCGCGGCGCCCGGTCCCGCGACCGCACCCGAGGGCCCGGGGGCGCCGACCGGACCGGCTCCAGCTGCAGCAGGGCCGGCCGGGGCAGGTGCGTGGCCCGGGGTGGGCCCCGTGACGTGGCCCACCCCGTTCGGGGCGCCCGCCGGCTGGTGCGGGTGCAGTGCCGCGGCGGGCCGCGCGGAGGCGCGGGCGGAGGTCGGCTCGACCGGGGCCGGGGCGTGCTCGGCTGCCTGACGCTCGTTGTGCTCGGCGGTGCTCTCCTGCTGGGCAGAGGTGGCGGCGGCGCCCTCTTCGGTCTGCGGGCGCGTGGCCGACGAGCCGTCAACCGATGGGCCCGACTCGGGCTGTGGCTCGGCCTCCGGCTTCGCGGCCGGGGAGGCGTCGTCGGCAGGCTGGGAGTGCTCGGGGTCCGGACCGACCTCCTGCTCGACCGGCTTCTCGGTCTGCAGGTCACGCTCGGTGCGGTCTCCGGCCTCGTTCTCGGCGACGGGTCCCGGTAGCGGGGCCGACTGCGGAGTGCGACGCCCCGGAGCGGGAGGGGCCATCGCAGCGGGGGGCTCGGCGGGCTCGTCGTCCGCACGCTCGCTCTCGCGCGCCGCCTGGACCTGCTCCGCCTTGGTCGGGGGCGGGGCCGGGAAGCTGGGGACCTCGGCGGGGGCCGGGGCGGATCCGTCGGCGGGCAGCCGCAGCTGATCGGCCGTCGGAACGGAGGAGACGTCGAGGTCGGTGGAGGGCACGAAGTCCTCCGGCTTGAGCGCGGTCTCCGCCTCGCCGGTGGCGCCGGGCTGCTCTGCTCCGTGCGGACCGTCGACCTCGCTGTCGGCGCCCGGCTCCAGGCCCTCGGGCTGCTCCTGCTCGGGGTGTTCGCCGTTCTTCTCGTCGCCCTCGAGTACGCCGTGGCGGGCGAGCGAGCCATCGCGCTCCTCGGCGGTCCTGTCGACCTCCTCCGGGCGGACGGGGCCGGGCTGCGGGGTGGGCAGGTGGTCCGGATTGCGCGGCTTGCTGCCGGCGACGGGCTGCCTGCTCGCGGACTTCCGCTCGTGCTCCGGCGAGCCCTCGGCCTTCGCGGCGGCAGGCTTGTCCTTGGGGTCCTTGCTCTGTTCGGTCTTCTGCTGCTGGGCCTGTTGGTCCTTCTTGTCCTGCTGGTCCTGTTGGGCCTGCTGGTCCTTGCTGTTCTTGTCCTGGGCGTCCTTGCCGTCGGCCTGCTGCTGGACTTCGCTCTGGGCCTGGTCCCGGCCCGGCTGGGCTGCCTGCGCCTGGTCCCCGGTGGCGACGCCGGGCTGCGCGGAAGCGGACTGGCCGGCGGTCGTACCCTCGGGCGAGGAGTACTCCGAGGACGCGGATGCGTCGGCGGAGGCGCCACCGGAGCCGGACGAGGATGAAGTCCCGCCCTGTTGCCGGGAGTGCTGCTTTCCGCGTTTGTGCCGCCCGGAGGGCTTGCGCTTCTTCAGCTCCTCCTGGTGGTCGCGCTGCGGGTGCTTCTCCTCGTGCGGGTCGTGCTCGGGCCGCTGCCCATCCCGCTCCTCCCCCCGTTCCCGGGAGGAACCGTCCGGGTGCTGGCGCTCGCGTCGACGGCCCTCGGCCGAGTCGTCGCGGTACTCCTGCTCGGTCTCGTGGTGATCACGTTCCAGCACGTCGTCCTGGTCGTGCTCGGCCTCGGTCCGGTCGACCGTGTCCGTGACCGGAACGGGCGTGAGCGGGGTGTCCATGCCCTCGGGCAGGTGCGAGGTCTGCTCGGCGAGGGCGAGGACGCGCTGGTAGTCGGAGGACGGCAGCCGGAGTTCGAGTCTGGCGAGCACCGCCTGTTCCAGCTCCGGTGCGAAACGCACCAGTTGCCTGCGCACGCGCCCGGAGGAGTCGGTCGGGTCGCCGCGCAGGGAGCGCAGGATGCCGGCCGTCAGCCGGTCCACCAGGGTGGCCGGGTCCAGGCGCTCGCTGCGGAAACGGTCGGCGTCGAGGCGGGCGTAGCGGAGCCAGCCGGGGGTGGCGGAGGAGTCACGGGTCACCTCCGGCGTTGCCACGTCCGCGCCGCGCGCGCCCTGCTCGGCCTGCTGCTCGAGGGCGTCGGTGGGCAGGCTGACGCCGCCGAAGTCGCGGCCCGAGCGCAGCCGCCCGGGCTGGTCGGGCGCCTGGACGGTGTGCAGCAGCTCGTGCGAGAGCAGGCGCCGGCCGTCCTCGGTGCCGGGCTTGAAGGCTCCCTTGCGGAAGAAGATCTCCTGGCCGACGGTGACCGCGTCCGCGCCGACCAGCTCGGCCAGCTCCGCCGAGGCCTCGTCCGTGTGCACCCGCACCCGGCTGAAGTCGTGGCCCAGTCGGGCCTCCAGGTCCCGCCGGACGCTGGGGTCGAGGGGGTGCCCGGCGCCGCTGATGATCTCCTTGGGCGCGGGCAGCCGGGCGGAGCGCTGCGCCTTGCGGGCCTTCTCCTTGCGGTCGCTGCCGGACTGCCGACTCTGCGCGGGTGCGTGGGTGCTGTTGCTCATCGGCGCCTCCCACCACGGTCGGAGGCACCGCCGCCGGACAGGCCTGCGTGGACCGCGCGGGCGAGAGCCTCGCCCAGGCGGCGCGGGTTACCGGTGGCGGGCAGCTCGGGCAGCCCGGAGAGGAGGTCGAGTGCGCGGTCGCCGTCGGCGAGCAGCGCGGCCGGGACACCGCGCTCGCGGACCAGCCGTTCCAGCTCGCTGTGGAACGACTCCCGGACGCGGTCGGCGTCACGCGGGCCCAAGTCGAAGCCATCGAGGGTCAGTTCGCCGATGTCGATGCGGATCGCGGTCGGCGCGGCTGCGGCGGGCGCGGATACCTGTCCTCCGTCCACGGTCGCCTGGCGCACATCGTTCACGCCCTGTACGCCGCGCACGTCGTATCCGTCGCGTGCGCCGCGTACCCCGTATTCGTCCTGTGCGCCGTGTATGTCGTGTACGTCGTTCACACCCACCCGTCCACCTCCGAAGGCGTCAGGGAGCGTTCGAGCTTGAGGTACTCGGTGCGCGCCGCGGCGAGCATGTGCTCCATGCGCACCGGGCTGCCCGCCTCGGCGGCGAGGAAGGCACCCGCCAGCGCGATGTTGCGGATCGAGCCGCCCGCGACGGTGAGTTGGGCGAGTCGATCGGGGTCGAGTCCCTCCGTCGGCGTCCGCTCCGGGATGACGCGGCGCCAGATCTCGGCGCGCTCCGGCACGGACGGGAAGGGGAAGTCGACGACGAAGCGGATCCGCCGCATGAAGGCGTTGTCCAGGGCCTTCTTCATGTTGGTGGTCAGGACGGCCAGTCCGCGGTAGGCCTCCATGCGCATCAGGAGGTAGCTGACCTCCAGGTTGGCGTACCGGTCGTGGCTGTCCTTGACCTCGCTGCGCTTGCCGAAGAGGGAGTCGGCCTCGTCGAAGAGCAGCAGGGCACCGCCGCGCTCGGCCGCGTCGAAGACCCGCCGGAGGTTCTTCTCCGTCTCACCGATGTACTTGCTGACCACCTGCGAGAGGTCGATGACGAAGAGGTCGACGCCCAGCTCCCCCGCCATGACCTCGGCGGCCAGCGTCTTCCCGGTGCCGGATCCGCCCGCGAAGAGCGCGGTGACGCCGAGCCCTCGGCGCAGCACGCCCTCGAATCCCCACTCCTGGTGGACCGTGGCCCGACGGCGCACATGCGCGACGATCTCGCGGAGGATCGCACGCTGGCGTTCGGCGACGACCAGGTCGTGCCAGCCTGCGCGCGGCTCCACCCGGCGGCCGAGTTCGTCGAGGGCCATACGGGCCTCCACCAGACCGGCGCGCCAGGCCAGTTGGGTCGGATCGCTGCCCCCGTCTGCGGAGCCCGAGGAACGCCGGACCGACGTCGCCGCCGAGCGGATGACGTGTGCCGGCAGCGAGAACTGGGCGACCAGCCCGCGAAGCCCGCTCTCGGTGACATCGGGAAGGCCGCCCAACGCGGCGGTCCAGACGTCCAGTTGTTCCTCGGCGGACAGCGCCGGAACGCTCACCCGCTCGGCGCGGGCGCGAGCGGTCGCGGGACGCGGATCGTCGGCGGAGAGCACCAGCGGTACGGCGAGCCCGCCGGTCAGGGCGTCGACAGCGGCCGAGGTGTCCCGGGCGGACAGACCGGACGGCGCCTCGCCCAGCGAGACCGACGCACCGTCATTCGACTCCACCAGCAGGGCCGCGGGCAGCAGCACCGCCTCCCGCTGCCACAGCCGGGCGAGTCGGTCGCGCTCGCCGGGATCGGTCGGCAGGTCCTCGGCGGAGACCGCGTACAGGCTGAGCCCGGACTCGCGGGCCGCCGCGGCGGCGATCTCCCAGCGTGTCTGCCGGTCGGCCCCGACCAGCTCGACATGGGGCAGCGCGTCCAGCTCGGCCGCGGCCCAACTCACGGACACCTCATCCACGGTGCGCTCGTGCGCGGCCGGCAGGGCCTCCGCCGACGGGGTGATCCGCTTGAGCAGGCCGTGCAGGCGGACGTCCAGATAGTCGACACCGACCAGGAAGTGCAGGATCCGCTCGTCGATCCGCAGACGTGCGGCGGTGAGGGCCACCGTGCCGTCCCGGTCGTCGAGTTCGAGCAGCCGCCAGCGGCGCAGCGGTCCGACCGGGGCGAGTGCGCTCCAGTGCGTGTCGCCCAGGGCAGCCAGGGCGAGCGAGAAGGTCGGGTACGGCCGCGCCGGGTCACCGCCGGCCGCGGCGCAGCGGCTCGCGGTGGTGGAGTCCAGCTCGGCGGCGGCGGCAAGGACGAGGATGTCGCGCTCGAAGGGGCTCAGGCCGAAGCAGGAGCACAGGGTGCCCAGGGCGCTGCCGGGCTCCGGCTCGGGGCAGGCGGGCAGCTCGGACCGGGCGGTGGCGGTGGCCGTGCCGTCGCCGTCACGCCCGGACGCATGTGCGTCCAGCCGGGCCAGCACCGCCTCCACCGCCACCGCCAGCGTCTTGTGGTGCAGATCGCCGCCGCCCGGCACCTTCGCTCTCTCCCCTCCCATGGCCGTGACTCCGCTCCCGCTCAGCCGGCATCCGGCACCGCGTGCACGGTGCGGGTCTTCACGGGCTTGGGCTCGACCGGCGTCGAACGGCCGTCGATCAGCACGGCGATGCCCTGGTAGATGAGGGAGAGGGCGTAGGGGGTGTTGTTCTGGTAGAGCATCCCCCAGAGCTTGGAGGTGTCGTCGATGTCCAGCGCGGTGGGTGTGAAGCGCACCCGCTGCGGGGCGGCGGCCAGGTCGGTGCCCTGCAGGTAGGGCTGCTCGGCGGCGGCCTCGATCATCGCCTTGGACAGCACCGGGCTCTCGTGCAGGGTACGCACTACGCAGCCCAGCAGTCGCTGCGGGATCAGCTCTGCCTCCTCGCCGTAGAAACTGATCAGGTAGTGCAGGTCGAGGGCGGCCGAGGGCCGGGTGAGCACGGTGCCGTCGGCCGCGCGGGTGGGCGCGTCCGTGCTGCGCAGCGAGGCGTTGGGCGTCACCTGGTACAGGAAGATGGTGATGGTCGGCTCGGCCGGCGGGTCCGTGGGCGGCTTGCGCGCGGCGACGTCGACGGCAAACGGGATGTCGGGTGCCAGCGACTGCGCGATCTGCTGGCGCAGGGCCTCGGTGACCGTGGCGACGGCGAGCGTGTTGCTCATCGCTGAACCTCCCCTCGGGACAGGTACTTCTCCAGACTCAGGACGGGCGACTGCCGACCGGGCTGCTGTGCACGCTCACGCGGGCGTGCGGCAGCGTCGCCCCGCCGGCCCGCGGCGCGGACCTCGAGGCGGCCGATGCTGATGTGCACGGTGCGCTCCTGCGACCGTTGCCGCGCGTCGTCGCGGGCAGACCGGCGCCCGGCGGCGGCCTCGGCAGGCCGTGCCGCGGCCCGGGCGGGGACAGCGGTGGGGGGAGCTGCGGCCTCCCGACCGGCCGCGGCATCGATGTGACGCACCGTCAACTGGGTCGGCCGCCGTCCGGTGACCTGCGGTCGCCGTGTCGCATCACCACGCTCACCCTCTCCGGGGGCACGCGCCGCCGGCCGCGGAGCGGATTCGGTGACAGGCTGCGGGACAGCGGCGGCGGTCAGCACCCCACGCTGCGGAGCGGTCTGTTCACGCAGCACCAACGGCAGCTGCCGAACGGATGCCTGGAAAGACATCGGACGGTCTCGCGGTTCCGTCGCAACCGGCTTTCGGCGCAAGGCTGTTGACTCCGTCCGACCCGTGGACTCCGTGGACTCCCGGTCCTCGAAGTCCAATCCGAGCGGCTCGACACGCGTCCCGAGGGCGTCCAGCCGCTCGAACGGACCCGGCAGACGCGGGCGCACCCGCACCACACCGGCGTCCGCAGCGCCGCCCGCGCCACCGGTGGGCACGGCCGCCGGAGCGGCCCGCCCCACCAGGCGGTCGAAGTGGTCAGACATCCGCACACAGCTCCAGGTAGTAGCGGCGCCGCAGCGGGCTGAGCGCCAGGATCTCGGACTCGTTCCATCCGTAGTGGCCGGCGAGCAGATGGACGTCCTGCAGGGTGCCCCGCGCCCAGGCGTCCAGTTCGGCCCACAGGTACGAGGCGATGTCCAGCTCGGCGGTGGCCGCGTGACCGCAGGACGGACAGGCCAGGTTGAGCCGGACGTCGGCCCCCGGGTCGGCCTCGGCCGCGGCCCGGGCGACGCGCTGCCGCACATGCTCGGGCAGTGTGTCGACATCCACCTCGGTTCCAAGACGTTCGGCGTGCAGTACGCAACGGGCTGCCAGTTCGGCTCCGGCCTGCGCGGAAGGCGAGGCCTCGACCGCCGCCAGGTCTCCGGCCGTCGGCAGCCGGAACCGCACCGTCCAGCCGTCGGCCTCGACGGCCAGCGGGCCGTCCGCGACCTCGGCCGCCCCGGCGCCGACGACGTCCTGCACCCCGAGCGTGAACTCCATCTCCTCGGCACACTGACGGCACGTGACGCGCAACTCCAGCTGCTCCCCGAAGAGTTCACGGCGCAGCGCGAACAGATCGGCGTCGCGACGGCCGACCGGCACCGCGAGCAGTTCCTCGCTGCCCACGGTCGGCCGGGCGGCGGAGTGCAGCAGCAGGGCGCGCTGGGCGTAGCCCGCGACCTGCCCCGCCTCCCAGACCGCCAGCAGGGCCGCCGCGCCCACGGAGCGTTGCGAAATCACTGTCGGCTACGCGGGGTTGGTGTACGAGGGTTCCTGCGGCTCCGGAACCGCCCAGTCCCGGTCCCAGCCCTCGCACTCCAGCTTGAGGCTCTGAATGGCGACCGCGTTGGCGTTGGCGTCCATCTCGCCGAGCACCTGGTACTCGCTCGGCCAAGCCCGGAACACCTTGTGCGTGACGGCCACCTGGCCGGCCTCGTTGAGCACCTGGATGACCAGGTCCTTGCGGAAGTCGGCGAGCGAGACCTCGGAGCCCAGCCCGGCGCCGACCTGCCAGACCTTGTTGGCCCAGCGGTCGAACTCCGCATCGTGGGTGACTCCGCGCTCCAGGGTGATCGCCTCGAACTCGGTACGGCCCGGAGACTTGCGCGGCGAGCTGGGATCGCCGCCGTTGCGGTGCTTGACCACCTCGGTGGTCCGCTTCAACGGGCTGATCTTGCTGACGCCCGCGACCACTCGGCCGTCCCAGACCACCAGGAACTTGAAGTTCTTGTAGGGGTCGAATCGTTGCGGGTTGACGGTGAACTCGGCCATGAAAGCTGCTTCCTAACCCCTGAACCTATGCCTCGGACTGCCCGGCCATCTGCTCGATCTGGACGACCACGAACTCCGCGGGCTTCACCGGAGCGAAGCCGACCAGCACATTGACCACTCCGCGGTCGATGTCCGCCTGTGTGGTGGTCGAGCTGTCGCACTTGACGAAGTACGACGTGCGCGGGGTCGTCCCCTGGAACGCCCCCTGCTGGAAGAGCTTCTGCAGGAAGGCCTCGACGTTGAGCCGGATCTGCGACCACAGCCGCTCGTCGTTCGGCTCGAAGACCACCCACTGCAGCCCGCGGTAGAGGCTCTCCTCGATGAACAGCGCCAGGCGCCGCACCGGGACGTACTTCCACTCCGACTGCAGCGCGTCCGCACCCGCCAGGGTCCGTGCGCCCCAGACCACCGGGCCGACGACCGGGAAGCTCCGCGCGCAGTTCAGGCCCAGCGGGTTGAGCAGCCCGTTCTCCTTGTCGGTGAGCTTGACGCCCAGCGCCCGCACCCCGGAGAGCGGGGTCTCCGTCCCGGCCGGTGCCTTCCACACCCCGCGGGCGGCGTCGGTCCGGGCGTAGACCCCGGCGACGGTGCCGGACGGCGGGAAGGAGCGCAGTCGGCCGGTGAGCGGGTCGACCAGCTCCAACTGCGGGAAGTACAGCGCCGAATGGTCGCCGCGCACCGGATCGAAGGCGGACAGACCCGCCCGCGCCGCGTCCACGCTCGACCAGGTCTGCGGGGCGTCGGCGATGATGAAGAGCCGCTTCTCCTCGGCCAGCGCCTGCGCCGCGGACAGCACGGTGAGCTGGTCCTCGATGTCGGGGTAGGCCGAGATCTCGGGCAGCACCAGCAGGTTGACGTCCTGGACGTCGCGCAGCGCCTGGATGCCGCTCTTCTGCGACTCGCTGCCGATGAGGTCGGTCGGGCCGGGCGCACCCCCGTCCTCACCGCCGGCCAGTGCGAAGACCGGCGGATTGACGCCGGCCTCCAGGCCGAGGTTGTTGGCGGCCTCGCCGACGAAGCGCACCGTGTCGGCGGGGTCGGTGGAACCGGCCACGATCTGCAGGCGCTTGCCGAAGGCGGTGACCGTGGTCCCCGCGAAGACGCGCTTGCCAGGGGCGTCCGGCAGCGCGCGCAGCTTGCGCTCGAGCAGCAGGGCGAGATCGGTGACGGTCTGCGGGGCGTTGCCGTCCTGCTCGGCGTCGTAGATACGGAAGGTGCGCTGGGTCTCCCCGATCTTGACCTCGATCTGCTTCGTGAGGTCGGGCAGGGTGGCGGCAAAGGGCTTGGAGACGGTGCCCACCGGGTCAGGACGCTGCTCGGCGAGCACCTTCACCCGGATGGCGTCGGAGCCGTCGTTGACCGCGGTCTCGGCGAAGTTGGAGTCGCCTGCCTTGACCGACAGCCCGGAGAAGAACTCGTTGACGCCGCCGGTGATGTCGAAGACCCGGAGGTTGAAGGTGCTGTCCGGGGCGGTGGTGTCGTAGTCCACGGAAAGCCGCAGGCCCGCGCCCCAGGCGCCGGGCTGCTCGGCGGTGACCTCCAGGACCGGGGTCTCGGTGCTGCTCTCGGTCGAGTGCAGCGACACCGTCGCCGACTTGCCGGTGCCGGCCGCCACCGCACGGACGATGACGGCGACGGTGCCGCCGTTGACGAAGAACTGCTGCACGGCGTAGCTGACCGGGCTCTGCGGGTCGAGACCGCCGAACTGCCGCTCGTAGTCGGCGAAACTGGTGATGGTCACGGGCCGGTCGACCGGTCCCCGCCGGGTGCGCCCGACAAAGGCGGTGACCGAGGTGGTCACGGTACCGATCGTGCGGACGCTGCTGGGCAGCTCCTCTATGTAGACTCCGGGATAGGTCGGTGTCGTCGTCAATTCCCCCTCCATTCCCTAGTCGCACCCGGGGACACGAAGAAGGAGGAAAACGCGCGCGAACCGGCGGACGGCGCAGTGCGTGGTCGCCGCCGCCCAACGTGCGTGGAGTCACGACACGCGGGCACCGGAAAGGGCCGGTGAGGCCGTTACTGATTCCCCCGTCGCGGCCCCCGCGGAACCTGTACCGCGGAGGCGCTGCGCTGGTTGTGTATGAAGTCCCTGGTGCCTGAGTGCAGGTCGAGTTTCACGGTCCGATTGCGCGCCAGTCAAGGACCGCACCGGGTCAGTTCTGGTCATTCCCGCCCGGAAACAGGGATCTGCACGCTTCGCCCCAACCTCCTTCACAACTCACTTGGTGAACGATCAACTCCCTTTGAACCAAGGGGACTTGAGACGGTGTCTCAACCCCCCTCGGGGAGCTTGGTGTAGTCGATCGCGTGGCTGCCTGTGGCGGCGGTGGCTCCCGCGGGCGCGTAGGCCGGCGGCTTGGCCGCACCCAGGAACCAGCCCCAGCGGGCGCCGTAGCGCTGCTCCAGCACGCGGAAGACCGCGTAGTAGACCGTGCCGAAGCCGGTGGTGAGTGCGGAGTTCACGGTGGCGTTGTTCAGATGGATGCCCAGTCGGGCAGCCTGCAGCACGACGAAGGCCACCAGGTAGGGCACGAACGTGCGCCAAAGGGACAGGAGTATCTGGTACATGACGGTTCCTCAGTCTCTCCCGGCAGCAGGTCACTCGACGGCGAAGCCGTGCGCGTGACCGAGCCTGGTCAGCGAGTCCTTGCCGGGGATGCCATCGGCCATCATCCCGGTGTAGCCGTAGCGCTTCTGGAGCTGCGAGTAGGCGGTGACGGTCTTGGTGCCGAAGGAGCCGTCGACCCACTTGCGGTCGAGCAGGCTCTCTTCGGCCAGGGCGAGTTCGACGGTGAGGACGTGGTCCGGGTTGCTGGTGGCGCCCTGTGGGGCGCCCGGGTCGCGCCGTGCCGAGTCGACCACCTTGGCGTGCGCGACCGTGGCGAGCGGGATCGCACCGCGCAGCAGGGCACGCAGCGAACGTTCGCCGGGGACGCCGTCCGCGTCGGATCCGGAAAGCCCCCGACTATGCTGGAAATCCGCATAGTTGAGCGTGTCGGCATCCGTCCACTCGGGCCCGGGTCCGTCGTGATAGTGCTTGCCGAACCCGGCGCCGACCAGCGCCCGGCCGACCGCCGTGACGTGCATGCCCCTGGCCCCGAAGCCGTACTGCAGTCCGCCGAGGGTGACTTGACGGCGTGTCGGCTGATCCGGCTGTGGCTTGGGCTGCGGCTCGGGCTGCGGCGTGGGGCTGGTGCCCGAGCCCGACGGCCGCGGCGCCCCCTCGCGCACCCACGCGTAGAGCACGGGCCCGGGGCAGACGGTGGCGTACCCGTCCCGATGGCCCTTGATCTCCGGTCCGGCCGGGCCGTGCTTCTGGCAGTACTCGACCGCGTCCCGCAGACCGTTGAGCTGGTCCCAGGTGGGCGTGGTGGACCCCGAGGAGCCGACCAGTGCGCAGACCGCGTAGTGCGCCTCGTTGAGCGGCACGTTTCCGTTGGCGCTGTTGCGTCGCTTCAGCCCACGGCCTTCGAACACCACGCCGTGCTCACAGACCACGAAGCTGTAGCCGATGTCGGACCACTTGTCGAAGTCCATGTGCCCGCCCTGGATGCGGCGCACATACGCCGCGCAGGTGGAGTGCGGGCCGAAGGTGTAGGGCGTACCGAGGTAGTGGATCTTCACACCCTTGCGCGGCTCGTGGTACGGGATCGACCCGTTCGGCTCCCGCCAGGGGCGGGCGCCCCATTCCGCGCGGGAGACCAACTGAAGTCCCTGCCACGGGTGTGGGGGCGGCGTGGGATTCGGGCGGGGCTTGGGCTGCGGCTGTGGCTTGGTCGCCGTGGCGCCCGCCCACTCCCTCAGCTCCTGCATCGTGCCGTGGTACACGTCGATGTCCAGCGGCCGGTCGGTGTACTGATGGAACTTCCACGCGGCCCGGATCCTGGGGGCGCCCGGCTTGACGTAGTCCGCTATCCAGAGGAACTCACCCGCGTTGTCGTCGGTCCGGAACCAGTAGTCCTGACTGGTGTAGAGGCCGACCCGGTTGTCCGGATAGTGCCGCTTCACCGCCGCCAGCCACTGGTTCTTCACCTGGGTCGCGTGCGCGTCACTGACGTTCTGCCCGTAGGGCTCGAAGTCCAGCGCCAGCAGCTCGCCCTGCGGCACATGGCCGACCACCCTGCAGAAGTGGTCGATCTCGCCCTCCACCGGGTTCTCCGCGTGCAGGAAGTGGTAGTGCCCGACCACCAGTTTGCGGCGTCGAGCAACGGCCAACTTCTGCTTGTAACCGGCCTGTTCGGTGTGTGCCCCCTCGGTCGCCTTGATGAAGACGAAACCCGCGTCCCCCGGTATGCCCGACTGGAAGTCGGACACGTCGTATCCCTTGGCGAAAGCCATCGACAGTCCTCCCGTTACCCTGATCGCCGACACGCCTGGCCCCAGCGATGGTCCATGGGTAACTCCCAGTAAAACCGCACCCGGAGCGACCCGTCACGCGGCCCTCAGGACTTTCATCGGTTTTCATCGGTCGACCCGGACAGTCTCCACACTTCGTCCACATGAGCCCCGAGTCTGTCGAGGGGCGCTGACCACCGCGGCCGACGCCTTGAACAACTCGACGTCGTCGGTGGGCAGTTGGGCGTTCGTCGAATTCGTCACCCGCCCTGCTTCGGCGCCTGGAAGCCGCCGATCCTGTGCTCGAGCAGTTCGGCCAGTCCCAGCGGAGTACGGCCTTCGAACATCGGACCGATGAGCTGCACTCCCACCGGCAGCCCCTCGGGGGACCGGCCCGTCGGTACGGCGGTTGCGGGCAGGCCGGGCATGGTGGCCAGACCCGCCCAGACCAACTGGTCGAAGTACGGGTACGCGACACCGTCGATGTGGATCCACCGTTCCCTCGGACCGCAGTTGCTCGTGCCCCTCGACGGGAAGACGTGCAACGGCGCTCGAGAACAGCAACTGCGTGCACAGCACCGACCTGCACCGCGTCCTCGGCCGGCATGTAGTTCCGGTGCAGCGGAATGCCCCTGGACGTGGGCAGCCCCGCAATGTTGTAGGACTCCTTGACCGTCACCGGAATGCCGAGCAGCGGCCGGTCCTCACCTCGGGCACGCGCCTGGTCGGCATCCCGCGCGGCAGCCCGTGCACGGTCGAAGTCCGGCACACAGATCGCGTTGACCGTCTTGTCGTCCCGCCCGATACGGGCGATCGCCCTCGCCGGTCAGTTCCGCCGAGGTCACTTCACCCGCACGCGAAGCAGCCGCGAGAACCTCGGTCGTCTGACAACTCCTGTGAGTCTTCATCTGGCTGGTCCGGGACCGGCTGGCAGGGTTGACGTCGGTCGCCTCGTCGTAGTCGTGACTCGTGACAAAAGTGGCCCCCACGGGTGCCTTGCCTATGAACTGTCCGACTATGGCGGGCGGTCGGCGCCGACCCGGCCCACCTCGGTGGCCTGATAAGAAGCCTGCCCGGCCCCAAAGGGCCGTGGCCCGTCACAGTTCTGCCTCGAAGTGACCTCTCCCGGGCACGGCGCCGGTCCGCAGCGACCGGGACCACCGCCTCACGGAGAGGAACCCTGATCGCGTGAACACCATTGTCGCCCAGGCGCATTCATTCATCATCGGCGTCGACACCCACGCCAAAACGCACACTTACGCCGTGCTCGCCTCCAGTGGTGAGCACCTGGGCACGGAGGCATTCCCCAACACCCACGCTGGCAGGGCACGAGCCATCAACTGGGCTGGACGTCGCACTGGTGGAGACCTCGGTGCTCTGTGGGTGATCGAGGGGGCGGGCAGTTACGGAGCCCAGATCGCCCGCCAGACGGCACGCGCCGGCTACCAGGTGGTTGAAGCCGCCAGAATGGGCCGCGCCGGCCGCCGCGGCATCGGCAAATCCGACCCGATCGACGCCCGGCGGATAGCCGCTGCCGTGCTTCCGCTCCCCGAAGAACAGCTGCGCACTCCACGAATGGACGAGGGGGTTCGGGCGGCAGCACAGATCCTCCTCACCTCCCGGGACGAGCTCACCAGCGAGCGGACCAGGGCCGTGAACGCCTTGACTGCCCTTGTGCGCATCGCCGACCTCGGCATAGACGCCCGCCGTCCCCTCAGCGCCAGGCAGATCGGCGAAATCGCCCGCTGGCGCCCCCGTGAGGAGGACCTCGCCGCCACGACGGCCCGCACCGAGGCCGTCCGTCTGGCCAAGAGGATCCTCGCCCTTGACACGGAAATCGCGGACAACATGAACCGGATAGGCGAGCTCGTTGACGCCAGCCCTGCGGCCGGCCTCCCCGAGGAAACAGGGATCGGCCCCGTCACCGCTGCCACCGTCCTGGTCGCCTGGTCCCACCCGGGACGGGTCCGTGACGAGGCCGCGTTCGCCGCCCTCGCCGGAGTGAGCCCCATACCCGCCTCCTCGGGCAACACCACTCGCCACCGCCTCAATCGCGGCGGCGACAGGCGTCTCAACCGAGCTCTGAACGTCATCGCGATGGTCCGCATGGTGCATCACCCGCAAACCCGCGCCTACGTTGACCG
Organism: Streptomyces broussonetiae; assembly: GCF_009796285.1. Lineage (NCBI taxonomy): Bacteria > Bacillati > Actinomycetota > Actinomycetes > Kitasatosporales > Streptomycetaceae > Streptomyces > Streptomyces broussonetiae. The sequence goes on from NZ_CP047020.1 coordinate 1,551,906, forward strand.
ACGGCGGGCCGAAGGCAAGACAGACCGCGAGATCCGCCGCTGCCTCAAGCGCTACCTCGCCCGACGCCTCTACCGTCATCTCAACAACGCCGCCGCGGCCGAATTGGGGGTTGACGGGACATAGAAGCTTCATAGGAGTCACAAGGGAGTTGAGGTTCGGAGGACGTTGGTCGGGCATCCGCGCGCACGCGGGGCACTGCCGCCGTTTCCGTACTTCCTCGCGAGTCGGCCGTGCCTCCCGATGCTCTGAGTTCGCTCTGAGGGTGTTGGTGCAGTCTTGAACTGCAGGCGAGAGACCTTCTAGCGTCTCGCGGCGCAAGGCACGTTCCAACGTGGTGACACCAACGTGCCGCCTGGCCAGCGGCGTTGCACAGCCCTCCCGCAAGTCTCCCGGACAGAGAAGGGCACCACCGTGCTTCGTTCTGCATTCGCCGTCGGCTGCGCCACCGCGCTCGCCGTCGCCGGTCTCGCCGCCGCCGCACCCGCAGGGGCCGGCGAACTCGCACCGCACCGCCACCAGATGAAGACTCACGGCACGCAGGCCGCGACCGCCGCGGGCAACAACCTCTCCTACAGCGGCGGCAACGTCGTCACCAACCCGCGGATCTACGTCGTCTACTGGGGCAATCAGTGGGGCAGCGGCTCCACGGTCACCAACGACCCCTCGGGCGAGGCCGCACTGCAGCTGAACTTCTTCCAGCACGCATACGGCAGCGGTGACACCTGGTCCAACTCGCAGACCCAGTACTGCCAGGGCGTGGCCGTCGGCACCACCCAGTGCAACGGGTCCGGCACGGCGGTCGGCCACCCCGCCTCCAACCCCGTGGGCGGCACCTGGCTCGACAGCTCGGCCAAGGTCACCAGCAGACCGAGCGATGCCTCGATCGCCGCGGAGGCGGTCAAGGCCGCCGCGCACTTCGGGGTCTCCGGAGACAACGTCGAGGTCATCGTGGACCTGCCGCACGGCGTCGTGCCCAACGGCTTCAAGTCCCAGTACTGCGCCTGGCACGACCACACCACCACCGGTTCGGGCGCCGACCTGCCCTACACCAACATGCCGTACATCACGGACGCGGGTGCGGGATGCGGTGCGAACTTCGTCGCGGCGGGCTCGTCCGGGGTCAGCGGCGCCACCGAGGGCATCACCATCGTCGGCGGCCACGAGTACGCCGAGACCCTTACCGACCCCGCCCCGAGCAGCGGTTGGGTGGACAGCACGGGCTACGAGACCGGTGACAAGTGCGCCTGGATCTCCAGCGGGCAGGGCGCGTCCGCAATCGTCGGCCTGAACGGCACCAACTTCGCCGTGCAGTCGCTGTGGAGCAACAACTTCAACGGCGGGGCGGGTGGCTGCGTGGTCTCCTACACCGGCGCGAGCAACCAGCACTGACACCGCATCCGGTTCCGCGGGCCGAGCCCTTCCCCCACCGGGGCGGGCTCTGCCTGCGGGCTGATCCCCGGAGGTCGATCGTGAGCCGAGCCCTGTCCGTCCTGACACTCATGGCCGCCGCCCTGCTGTCCGCCTGCAGCGCCGCGCCAACCACGGTGGCCGCCGTCCCGGCGCCGTCCTCGGCCCCGCCGTCACCTCCGGCCTGCGCGAAGTTGCCGGCCGGCGTGCTGCCGCACTCCGCCGGCCAACTGACACAGGAACGCGAGGGCGTGTACTGCCTCCCGCGTGGTCAGCGGGTGGACGTCTTCCTGTCCGCGGGGAAGAGCGGCCGGTGGCAACCGGTCCAGACTGCCGGGAACGGCGTGCTGGCGCCCGCGAACACAGGCGTGATGACCGCACCGGTCGGCGTCACCCCGGCGATGTTCGTAGGCACGACGGACGGCACGGCGGTGCTGAGCAGTTCGAACCCGTCAGGAGGCAGGTGGCGGGTCACCATAGAGGTCAAGGGTTAGTGGGCCCCAACTGACCACCGCGCGGCCGGGGTTCTCCACCGACACCACATGGGTGCCGTCGAGCACATGGTTGACGGCCTGCGGATCGACCGACGGCCGTGTGGTCCTCGGCGTCGGCCTGTCGTCCCTGTCGGTGGCTGACCTCGCGTTCCGGTGCTGCCTGGGCCCCGCCCTTGCGGGCGGTGAATCCGGTGTCGGACAGGGGCGGTGGGAACGCCCGCTCGCTCGGCGACGGCCGCCGACGTCAGGGCGGAGCAGCCCGCCCGGTCTTCCGCGCCGCGCTCTAGCTGTTCACCAGCAGCATCTTGCCGAGGTGCCCACCGGCCTCCATGCGCCGGTGCGCCTCGGCGGCCTCGGCCATGGGCAGTTGCTGATCGATGAGCAGTTGCACGGCTCCGCTCTCGATCATCGGCCAGACGCGCTTCTGCACCTCGGCGACGATGGCGGCCTTCTGCTCCTTGGACCGGGTGCGCAGGGTGGTGCCGTGTACGGATGCGCGCTTGAACACCATCTCGGCCAGGTTGAGTCTGCCCTCGAGGCCGTTCTGGAGGCCGATGACGACAAGGCGCCCGTCGGTGGCGAGGGACCGGACGTTGCGCTCGAGGTAGTCGCCGCCGATGACGTCGAGGATCACGTCGTACGGGCCGTACTCGGCGAAGTCCTGTGTGCGGTAGTCGATCGCCAGGTCGGCGCCCAGTTCCTGCGCTCGTGCGACCTTCTCGGGTCCGCCGACGGTGGTGACGACCCGGGCGCCCAGCGCCTTGGCGATCTGGATCGCCGCGGTGCCGACGCCTCCGGCCCCTCCGTGCACGAGGAGGGTCTCGCCCTCGTTCAGCCCGGCGGTCATGACGATGTTGGACCACACCGTGGCGGCCGCTTCGGGGAGGCCCGCGGCCTCGACCAGGCCGATTCCCCTGGGCACCGTGAGCAGTTGTCCCGCGGGGACGGCGACTTTCTGCGCGTAGCCGCCTCCCGTCAGCAGCGCGCAGACCTCGTCGCCCACCCGCCATCCGCTCACGCCCTCGCCGACGGCGCTGATGCGGCCCGAGGCCTCCAGCCCCGGATACGGCGAAGTACCCGGCGCCAGGGGATAGAGGCCCCAACGCTGCATGATGTCCGCCCGGTTCAGGCCACCGGCCACCACATCGACGAGCACTTCACCGACGGCCGGCAGCGGGTCCTCGACCTCGATCCATTCCAGGACCTCAGGGCCACCGGGTTCCTTGATCGACACCGCCTTCATGACGCTCCGTTCACATGCCCCAATGTTTACACCACGCACATTAGATGGCGGGAGTGTGCAGTGTCAACATTAGGAGGCGCCACCCCGGTGAACGTCAGACCGGCAGCCGACTCCCGCCCGGACGGCGCCCCCGGAGCCGCCGGTGCGCCACCGACCGCCTGGGGCCCTTCCGGTCTGTAGGCACGCTGGTCGCCACAGGGTCCTGCCGTGGCGGGTCCGGACGCGGCCAGGGCGATGTCGGGACTCGTCCTCCTTCGGGGCTCGCGTGGTGTGGTGCAGCCAGGGCGGCACCGTACGCGTTGCGTGACCTCGAACGGCCTGCCCCACAAAGGTCGGCGTGGCATTGGCCCGGGCGACCCGCGGCCGGGCCGCCGCCGCCCGCGTCCCGCCGGCGAGTACGGTCGCTCCCTTGGCGACGGCGTCGTCGACGTGCGCGGTGACGGTCACCAGCTGAGAGGAGGTGGTGAGGCTGCCGACATCGATGCTGTAGTCGTATGCGGGGCCGATCTTGAGCCGCTTGGTACGGGCGACGAACGCGTCGACGAACCGGTCACGGATCGACTCGGCCACGTGCAGCCGCTCGGCGGAGACGCAGGCCGCGACCCCGAGATCTTCCAGGACTCCGACGGCTTCGACCTGCGACGGGTCGACTCCCGCCTCCAACTGGCCTTCGCGCACGGCCCGCACTTCAGTCTGGGCGCCCACCTTGCCCGCCTGGAAACCCGCGCCTGCCTCCTCGCGCTCCTCGACCGGCTCCCCGGCCTGCGCCTCGACGCGACCTCGCCCACCACGCCCAGGGGCCTGGTCTTCCAAAAGCCCCCGGCTCTGCGCGTCCACTGGGACGTACCGGCCCAGCGCTGACGCGGGCGCCGCCGGCCCGCTTCGCCCCCGCCCCCTCCCCCGATGACATGACCCCCACCCCGCGGTGTGGGGCAGCGTCGGACGGTGATTGGCTGTCCCCTGTTCCGTCAGCCAGTCGGCCCGTCCACGGAAAGGCCCCAGCCATGAGCAACCCCTACGCACTCGAGTACAAGGTCGTCACCTTTCGCGAGTCACTGATCGGAGACGCACTGGACAGCGACAAGCTGGAGAAGGTTCTGAACAAGCACGCCGAGGACGGCTGGGCTCTCAAGGCGATCACGTCCGCCGACGTCAAGGGCCGTATAGGGCCCGGTGCGGTCGAGGGCCTGCTGCTCACTCTGGAGCGTCCGCGCCGCTGACGACCGCCATTGCGCCGACCGTCGGCGTGACGGCGACGGGCCCCCTTGCGTCGAGGCAGGAACGCGGTGGCAGAGCGTGGGTGCCCGCCCTCGCACGCCTACAGAGTCGCTACCTCGCCGCGGCAACTGCCGGCACCGGTCCGCATGGCCGGCGAAGCTCGGCCTGATGGCACGGAGCGCGGGGATCGAGCTGGACCGACGCGTCGCGGACTGGGACGGAACGCCGTTCGCCCAGGACGCCACGGAGCACCTCTCCGCGTGGCGCAAACCGGGCTGCGGCCTCAGTCACGCGCACAGCGTACGAGGGTACGGCTGCCTGCCGGCCTATGCGCCGCGACGGACCCGGGCGGCCTTGCGGGCCTCGGCGATCTGGCGGGCCTCGGCGGACCGGCGGGACTCGCCACCGCCACCGGCCCGCCCCGGACGGTTGCCAAGGCCTCGGAAGGGGGCACCGCCGCGCTTCGGGCGCTCCACGACCGGCCCACTGCCGTCGACGGGGACGCCGGAGGGAGCCTGGGCGCCGGTGATGCGGCTCAGCTCGGCCTCGCCGGAGCGGACATGCGTGATCTGCGGCCTGATGCCTGCGTCGGACATGAGGCGGGCCATGTCCCGGCGCTGGCTGGGGAGGACCAGCGTGACGACGCTGCCGGACTCGCCGGCGCGGGCCGTGCGACCGCCACGGTGCAGGTAGTCCTTGTGGTCACTGGGCGGGTCGACATTGACGACGAGATCGAGGTCGTCGATGTGGATGCCCCGAGCCGCGACGTTGGTGGCCACCAGCACCGTGACGTCGCCGGTCCTGAACTGCGCCAGGGTGCGGGTGCGCTGGGGCTGCGACTTGCCGCCGTGCAGCGCCGCGGCCTTCACGCCGCTGCTCAGCAGGTGCTTGGTGAACTGGTCGACGGCATGCTTGGTGTCCAGGAACATGATCACGCGCCCGTCGCGGGCAGCGATCTCGGTGGCGGTGGCGTACTTGTCGGCGCCGTGCACCTGCAGCACGTGATGCTCCATGGTGGTGACCGCGCCCGCCGACGGGTCGACCGAATGGACGACCGGATCGCTGAGATAGCGATGGACCAGGAGGTCGATGTTGCGGTCCAGCGTGGCCGAGAACAGCATGCGCTGGCCATCGGGACGTACCTGGTCCAGCAGTGCGGTGACCTGCGGCAGGAAACCCATGTCCGCCATCTGGTCGGCTTCGTCCAGAACGGTGACGTGCACCCGGTCCAGGCGGCAGTCCTTGCGCTCGACGAGATCCGCGAGACGGCCGGGGGTCGCGACGACCACCTCGGCGCCGGCACGCAGCGCGCCGGCCTGCCGACCGATCGACATCCCCCCGACCACGGTGACCAGCCGCAGCTTCAGCAACCGGGCGTACGGTGTGAGCGCATCGGTGACCTGCTGGGCCAACTCGCGCGTGGGGACGAGGATCAGGGCCAGGGGCTTTCGCGACTCGGCACGCTGGCCGGCCGTGCGCACGAGGAGCGCCAGGCCGAAGGCGAGCGTCTTGCCCGATCCGGTGCGCCCGCGGCCCAGGACGTCGCGTCCCGCGAGGGAGTTCGGCAACGTGGCGGCCTGGATCGGGAACGGCTCGTTCAGGCCGAGACTGGTGAGCATCCTCAGCAACTCGACGGGCATGTCCAGTTCACCGAAGGTCGCGACCGCGGGGAGGGCCGGGGTGACGGTGACCGGCAGCGCGAACTCCCCCTGCGGTGCGGAGGGACGGCGCCTGGTGTCGCCGGGACCGACGTCGGGGCGGCCCGGGCCCTGCGGACGGAAACGGTCGTTCGTGCGAGTTGAACGGCTCATGGAGAACCTTCCTCGGCAGGGCGCGCATCGAGGAATTCCCGACGGGAATGAGCCGGAAGAATCGCAAGAACGGGCCGAATGTGAGACTGAAAGAATTCCGCTGGAATACAGGAGGCAGCAAGCTGGGGCCCCGCCGTGAGGCGGGGCCCCAGCCCTCTCATATGCTTCGACGTCAGGCGGGAGTGATGTTCTCCGCCTGCAGGCCCTTCTGGCCCTGAACCACGTCGAAGTTCACCTTCTGACCTTCCTGGAGCTCACGGAAGCCCTGGGCGGCGATGTTCGAGTAGTGGGCGAAGACGTCCGGGCCGCCACCGTCCTGCTCGATGAAGCCGAAGCCCTTTTCCGCGTTGAACCACTTGACGGTGCCAGTAGCCATGTCACATCTCCTCGGGGGCAGTGCCCGCGGGCCCACACCGTGTGGACCCCTGCGTTGCCACAATGAACCCCGTCCGGATAAGCACCGGAGATACAAAAATGCCCGACGACATGCAGTCGCCGAGGCACTTGAAGTTTCGGGAACCACAACTGCAACTACAACAAGTTTAGCACGGTACGCGCAGCTGCAATGTTTTCGCTCACGACCCAAGGGCATGACCTCGCCGGAGCACCGGATTCAAACACACTTCTCGGCTCGGAATATCCGGATTTGTTTCCATGAAATACGGGCCCGGAATGCCTCGGTGGCGTGAATCCGACCGTACCGGCGGTGCCGGCCGTGCCGGCCGCTGGAACGCGCTGGGACCTCAACCGCAGTCGAGCTGGCCCGCGTTGTGCTTGGCGTCGAGTATCCGACGCACGCTGTCGTTGACCTTGGCCCGGAACGAGGCGTCCTGCTGCATCCGGGCCTGGATGCCTTGCGCCATCGCGGGTACCGTGCTCGGCCGCACCGTGAGGATCATGTCTCCGCCCGCCGCGATGAAGTTCACGGCCCGCTGGGCAGGGGTGAAGGACCGTACCGCGACCGCGTTGCCGAGGTCGTCCGAGATGACCACGCCCTTGAAGCCGAGCTGGCTGCGCAGCAGGTGATCGATGACCGTGGGCGAGAAGGCCGCCAGGTGCTTGGGGTCGATCTTGGTGTAGGTGGCCGACGAGACCATCACGAAAGGTGACCCGGCCCGGATTCCGGCGCGGAACGGCGCGAGGCTGCCACTGTCGGCAGTCGTCACCGAGTCCACGACGTTGGCGGTGGTGTCGGTGTTGCCGATCACCTGGCCCAGACCGGGAAAGTGCTTGAGCGTGGTCATCACGCCCGACTGCGCGAAGCCGGCGGCGAAGGCGCTGGTGTGGGAGGTCACGGTGTCTGCGGTATGGCCGTACTCCCGCTGGAAGGAACCGATGGGGATGTTGCGGGTGCCCAGCGCGGCCGGGACCACGTCGGCGACCGGGGCCAGGTTCAGGTTGACCCCGGCAGCCTTGAGTTGCCTGGCCCACTCGGCCGCCTGGGTACGCAGCGTCGCGGTCGGCCAGCCGCCCTGGGTCAGGCCGCTGGGCATGGCCGAGAAGCCGGGGCCGCTGAGCACCTGTACCCGGCCGCCCTCCTGGTCCGTCGCGACCAAGAGGCCGACCCGCCGGCCGGCGACCTGGTCCGCTTGGCCTCGGAAACCGTCGACGAGCTTTCTGGTCGCCGTCGTACCGGCGGTGCTGCGGCCGGTCAGCATGACGGACCCCACATGGTTGTCACGCAGAGTGCGCAGCTGGGCCTGGTCGGGTTGGGCCGCGGAGATTCCCCCCATGAGAAGCTGGCCGACCCGTTGAGCGGTGGTCATGCCGGACAGGTATCGGTCCGTGCAGGTGGCGGCAGTCGCCGACGGGACGGTGCTCGCGGTGACCGGGGCAGCATCGGTGCTGGTAGGGCTCGGCAGTGCACTGCCGGCACCCAGGGTTCGGCTGCCATGGCTTGCAGCGGGGGACCGGGGGGAGCCGGCGGGCGCCCCTGGCGCCACCGACGCACCACAGCCTGTGACGGCGAGCGCCAGGGTGACCAGCGGGACCCCGGTGCGCAGGGCTATGCGGCGGCGGCTCCTGGGCTGCTGCCGGACGCGTATGGTCATGCTTCTTCCTCCGGCCTGGACGAGCCGGGGTTACCGCGCGCTGCGTAGCCGCTTCCGTCACGGCGACCCCGGCTTGCTGCGTCCATCACACCGTACGTTATTGGGCATTTGATCGCCCCTTGGTCGATACCACCCGAGGAACGACAGATGCATCTGGCGGTTGGGGCTGTCTCTATTGGTAAAGCAGCGCAGGGAAACCAACGGCGCCGTTCCGCACGACCGTTACGCCTCAGTGCCGGCCCCGCCCCGCACGGACCTCCCCGCTCGGTGCAACCTACGGAGCCCCTGGACCTCGTCGTCCAGCCGGCCGCGTCCGGCGCGACGGACACCGGGCCCGCCGAGCCGAGCAGTCAATCAGCACCGGGATTTGCGCAGCAGTCCGGGTCTGCGGCGCGGAACTGGTCGGCCTCGACCGCCGGCTGAAGTCCACGGGCTCGCTCAGTGGCCCCTCAACACCGGCTGTTGCGCCCGGCGTTCGGACCGGCTCCGAGAAGAGGGCCTGCCCTGTACCACCTCGGCTCGCAACAGGAACTCGTGAGACCGTCCACCCGGGAGTCCGCGAAGGTGGGGAGGTCGTCCACCTGGAACGTGTCCACGGGCACGAGGCCCTGCAGCTGACGTCCCGCAGCGACGGCAGCCTGCCTCTGTCCTGTACCGGCGGGGGCAAGGCCCTGGAGAAGATCAAGGTCTCGGGCCTCGCCTACGAGGAGCAGGGAGGCCGCCCTGCGGGTGAGCTGTGTCGCGGCGCCCGTTTCCGTCGGCGGCAGCACGGTGGCCGCCCTTTCCGTGGCCGTGCCCCGCTCCCGGTTCCGTCCCGTCCAACTTGCCCCCGCGGTACGGACTGCGGCCCTGGGGCCGTCCCGCGTCCTATGCGGGGACGGCCGGCTGTCGGGCCGACAGGGTTGACCGGGCCGAGCCGGCCGTCGGCGATCGCCGTGCGGACGGGCGGTTGGCTCCGTCTCGGCGCGCCGGGCATGTCGCACACCGGTCCTTCTCCCCCGGAAGTCGGGGTGGCGTGCCTACGGGGTGTGTCTCAGTACCCGCTTTTCAAAAACCATCGACAGGCCCACCAAAACGGCGGGGTGGCGTGCGCAGATGAGGAGGCGGGTCGCCGACGAGGACGTCGGCACTGACGCTCTGCCGTTCGGGAACTCAGCCGCTGTGAGATGCGGTCAGCCCTGGTCGGGGGCTCCCGTTCTCACACAGGATGTGCCATCGGAGGTCCTGGAGCGCCTGTCCGGGCTCCAACCCCAGTTCGTTTCGCAGGGTTTCCCGAGCCGATCGATAGACCTGCAGGGCCTCGCCGGCCCGGCCGCAGTTACTCAATGCGATCATCAGCTGCCGGTAGAACGTCTCGTGCAGCGGATAGTCCTGCAGCAGCGAATAGAGGTAGCTCACCGATTCGCGATCCCGACCCAACTCGAGGTGCGAATCGATCATCATCTCGATGAATTCGATGCGAAGCTCTTCCAGCCACGTCGAGAATCGAGCAACGGCCGGGCTCTCGCGCAGGTCGCCCAGTACGGGCTCGCGCCACAGGTCGAGCGCCGTCCGGGCCAGCTCGATCACGTCCTGATGCCGCTGCTCGCGTCTGCTGACCCTGCTCTGTTCGATCAGCCTCATGAAGACGTTCAGGTCGAAGTCGTCCGGGTTCACCTGCAGGAGATAGCCCGGCGCCCGGGTGATGATCGGACCTTTCTGGCAGCCCGGATTGCTCAGGAGCTTCCGTAACTGAGACACGTAGACATGAACCGCCGCACTGGCCCGGCGTGGAGGGTTTTCTCCCCAGAGTTCGGTCACGATGTGGTCGAAGGGGACGACCTGATTCGCCCGGATAAGCAGGATCGCCAGTAGGGTTTTTACCTTTGTGGCGTTGATGAATACGACATCATCGCCATTGACCACTCGGAGACTGCCCAGGACATGGTACTTCATGCATCCCCCTGAAGCCGCACTGCCCGCTGCCGATGCCTGCTGCAATGACATGACACACTCACCCTTGCATGGTGGCCGAGGAACTCGCATCAGGGAAACTACGTAGATCAGGTGTCATCATGTCTGGATGCGCGTGGGCATTCTGCAGGTTTCTGTCACACCAAGTCTGATCCGCATCAGAGCCGCACATGCGGATCCTGTGATTCCGCCCTGATGGGATCTCAACTTGCTCCGCGTCCTTGCCGTATGAATTGAGCCATCATGCTGGCCAGCGCTGCCCTTGAACTGACCCCGAGTTTCCGGTAGACATGGGAAAGGTGGGTCTCGATCGTTCTGGCACTCAGATTCAGCTGCTGCGCGATCTCCTTCGTCCTCTTCCCCTCCGACGCTATGCTCGCAATTTCGTATTCCCGGGCCGTAAGAACGGAGAGCAGCGGATCCACGTCCTGTCCGCTCCGGGTCCGGCTGCTGATGTCCTCCATCATGCGCTGCTGCTCCGCAGCCCTGCGGCTGGTTGCTGACGCACCGGTTCGGCGGGCCAGCTCCTTGCCGAGCGCGAGCATCGAGGCGGTCTCTCGGAACATGTTCAAGGCCAGCGCACAGGCGGCCGCCGAGACGAGGACCTGCGCCTGAGCCCTGGTCAGGGTGACGCTGGAGAACAGCTCGGCGGCGGTGCGATAGAAGTGCAATGCCTTCTCCAGCTGCCGTTGCGCGGTGAGCACGTGCGCGCGGGCGACCGACGCGATCGCACGGTGGGAAGCCAGTCCGGTGGCATCGGCGGCATACGCCGCCCGGGCGGCCCACCGTTCCGCCTGCAGGACATCGCCGACCCGCAGCGACGCTCTGGTGAGCAGCTCGAAGCAGTCCGGTCGTTTGGCCCTGGGCAGCGCCGAGAGGCCCGGGCCGCCGCCGATGTCCAGGATCAAGGCCGTGCCGCGCAGCGGATCGCCGCTCTCGATCGCGGCGTCGGCCAGCGACATGGCACAGTCGGCGCGCCACAGAGGCTCGTCCACGGGCAGGGTGGCCGTAGCGATCTCGGCGAGCCGGAGAGCCTGTGCGTCTGCCGGCTCGGCGGCCATCACGCAGGCCGACTGAACGGCGATGGCAAGTGCGGTCAGGTGCTGGGACCCCAGTTCACGGGCCAGCCTGAGCCCTTCGTCCGCCGACTGCCGCGCCTTTTTCAGGGGACCGATGGCCAGATGCGTCTTGCCCAGCCCGATGAGGATGAACGGCAGGAGGTGACGGCGTCCGGCGCTGCGGGCGAGGCATTCGGCGCGCTGGAGCTGACGCCGGGCTTCGGTGTACTGCTCGAGGCTGCACTGCGCCCATCCGAGCAGGGCCGGATACTCGATCGCGCCGACGAGTTCGTGGTCCGCGAGCTGGTCGACGATCGCCGTGCAGGCGCCGAGCGTCGCCAGTGCGGCCGGGGAGTCGCCGACGCTCGCCTCGTGCGTGGCAAGGAGAGCGAGGGCCCCGGCCTCACCGACGGGGTCACGCAGGTCACGCGCGAGGCGAACACATCGCGCAGCCTCACGGAAGGCCTGGTCATCGCCCTGCAGGCCACCCACCAGCTGACGGGTGACGGTCAGGGTGACCGTATCGCCTGCTGTGCTCCCTTCCGCGGTGGGCAGTTCCCCTTCGACCAGGCTCTGCGCCTCCGTGCGGTTCCCCAACAGCCAGTCCAGTTGCGCGCACAACACTGCCGCCGGCGCGCGGTCCGAAGCCGGTCCGGGTGGCGCCGTGAAGAGCGCCTCCCGCAGCGCGTCCCGGGCTTCGGTCACTCGGTCCACCGCGATCAGACTCCTGGCCAGCGTGTGCGCGAGGTCCAGGCGTGAGTGGCGTTCGTGCGGGTGGAGCAAGGACAGGCGCAGTGCTGCTCGCATCCATCGAACCGCGGACGACGGGTGGGCGGCGATGGCCTCCTCGGCGGCGCGTACGAACAGCGGTATGTCGCCCGGATCCGACTGGCCGAGCAGGCTTTCCACATGAGCCATCTGCGCTTCCACGGGCGCGCCCCGTGTGGTCAGCAGGTGAAGTGCCCTGCGGTGGGCCGCGATGCGCCAGGCGGGGTCGGAGCGCGCATAGAGCATCGATCGGACGACCGGGTGACGCAGGGAGTAGGCGGGCGGGCGGTCGACCGGGCGGATCAGATCAGCCCGCATCAGGGTGCTGACCGCGCCCGCGACCTGCTCGGGAGTGAACCCGGAGACATGGCTGAGCGCTTCCATGTCGAACAGATCACCGAGGACGGCGGCGGCGGAGAGAACAGCCGATTCCTCGGGGCTCAATGGGGTGAGTTCGCTCATCAGCGCACTCCACTGCCGACCGGACGCCATGGCGCCCGCGGTCTCACCGTTGGCCCGGATGCGCGCGAGTTCCAGGAGGTACCCGGGTATTCCGCCACTTGCCCGGTGTAACTCGCCCACGACACGGTCCTCTTGAGGCAGACCCAGGAGTTCGGCGGCCTGCTCGAGGTTCACTGCGCCCAGCTGGATGCTTCGTACGGTGCCCAGACCGTTGCCGTGGGCCAGTGCGTCCCTGAGCCGGGCCGAGGCCTGACGGGTGCGGTGGGCGATCACCACCAGCACGTCGGGGATCGGTGCGAGGACGAGATGCTCGACCAGGCCGATGGAGTGCACATCGGCATGGTGGAAGTCGTCCAGGACCAGGACCAGTGTGCCGTGCGCGGCCTGTCGCGCGATCTCTCTCTTCAGTTCCTCGAAGCCGCATCGCAGATGCAGACTGTTGCCGATTGGGCTGTCGCACGGCTCCTGGCGGGATGATTTGATTTTGTGGATCAATCGACCCAGAGGTACTCCTTGGGCGGCCAGCGCCAGGAGGAACGGGTCGAAGCGTCCCGCCCGTTCCGGATTGACGCACCTGGCGGTCAGGGTCGTGGCCTGCCTGCTCGTTGCCTCGCTGGTCAACGCCGACAACAGTTGGGTCTTCCCGACGCCTGGCTCACCTATCAATTCCACTAATTGTCCGCACCCACCGGCGGATACTTGGTTCAAGGCGGCGGTCAACAGTTCAAGTTCGGCATGTCGAATCGTTTTTTCATTGCTCTTTTCGGCGTTTTCGAACATCGCGCCCCTGGTCCCCCGTTACTCCTGTGTACTAGAGCCTCAGCTTGTAACTGCAGATCGTGGATAACGTTGTCTGATCACGCTGGTCGACGCGTTGCCGGAGGACATGGGAGGGGGGCGGACGAGTGGGTCCCATTCGCCTCGGGGTTTGGAGATCTCTCGGGCCGCGGGCGAAACGCGCACCACGCCAACGCCCGCGACCAGTGGCAACGCCACTGCAAGGGGCGAGGATTCCAAGGGGCAACGCCTTTACGGCCGGGCCTGGTTCGAGGCCCTCCTCCGCGACGAACCCTCCGTCGACGGCTTCGCCGACCGCCTGCTCATCCGCCGTACGGGCGCAGGCCGGCAGACCGGGGAGAACGGCAGGGCCGGCAAGCAGATCACCGGGCCACCCGCCACGGAGGGCAGAACCAGCCGCAGCTAATGCGACCGGCCGTCCCGGCTCTCGCCTCCCTGCTCGTCGCGCTCCCGTCACTCACCCCATCGCCCCTCGGTCGGCACTCCAGCGGCACCAACGGCGCGCCCGACACCAGACCCGTGTCGTCGTCATCCACTGCCGCCGGCGCGGTGGCCCCTTGCCGCCCATGTGCTCACCTGGCGAAGATCCGACCAAGAACGATCACGATTTCAAATCCAGTGCCGTAGCACGTACAGCCGCACTGCACGTCAATGCGCCACAGCGGCGCGCGTAACAGTGTTGTTGCGATTGCGCAGCATTGTCAACATGGCGACGACTGTGACTACTGACGCGCATACCGCATGCATGCGGCTCGCCGCAAGGAAGTCGACCGGTGGCAGCGAGCGCATCAGCAGTGGATGAGCCGGCCGCCCGGTCTCGCGCGATGTCCCAGGTGAAGACCTGCGAGGGGCCACGGCCTGCACGGCCGGGCTGAGCATGCCGGCGGGGCGGGGTTGAGGCGCCGGCGGCGGGTGGCGCGCGAGCGGTCGGTGATCCGACGGGCCGCCGCGATGCCCGGATGCGGTGTCAACTCCCCGGCCGGACGGCTGGGCCGGCCGGGGCCTCGTCGGCGGGTCGGTCCGCACTCTCGAAGAGCAACTCCAGGCGGCCGGCTCCTTCATGAGCCGCTCGGCCTCGCGGGTGAGGTGCTTCCCGCGGGGAGGCAGAGCCGGTGCGCCTGCCGGTGGGCCGCTCCAGTGCCGCGGCGTCGGAGGCCGAGTACCAACGCACAGGCGTCGCGGGCCGAGTACCAACGCACAGGCGTCGCGGACCGAGCCCCAACGCACAAGCGTCGCGGGCCGAGTGCCACCGGGCTCGGTCGTGCTGGACGTGCGGGCGGAACTCCGATCGTGTCCGCGCGGGTCGACCGGTCTCGCCGGGGTCTCCGCTCCGGGGATGCCGGAGAGGGCCCACCCGTGGCCTGCTGCATGCGGCGTCGGACCCGGGCGTGCTCCAATGCCCCTGTCCGGGGCGCCCGTTACGCTCTGGGGGCCGGCCCGGCAGCGCCGGGCCGGCCCCCAGAGCAGCCGCTCCTCCGACGGACTCGGCTCAGAGCCGGAACGCACCGTCGGGAGGAGGGCGACGCGCAGTCAGGACGTGGGCAGCGTCGCGGACACCACGACGGCGGTGTACTTCATGGTGAAGCTGCCACCCATGGCATCGATGACGGCTCCGACCCTCTCCAGCACCCTGTCCAGCTTCTCGGGCGCGAACTGGGCGTGGTCCCCCTGGGTGGGCAGCTGATCCAGCCATTCGTCCTTGCTGTAGGCGTAGTCCCACTCGAACTGCCACTGCTCGGGCTCGCCGAACACGCCGGCCGCGCGGATCCCGTCAATGGCCTTGGTCAGCAGCGGAGAAGTGTTCGGCGGGGGCGCCGGCATGCTGTAGGCGCGAGTGGCCAGTGCGTCCGGCACCACCTCGACGTAGACCTCGCGGAAGGCTTCGCGCACCTGCGCCGGAGGCTCGAAGACGTTCCAGAAGGCGGCCAGCCGTCCTCCCGGACGCAGCACCGATGCCGCCTTCGCCGCACCCGCCACGGGGTCCACCCAGTGCCACGCCTGGCCCGAGATCACCCCGTCGAACCGACGTCCCGCCGGATCCCATTCCTCGAACCGCGCGACCTCCACTTCCGTGCCCCGAGTCCGTGCGAACTCCGCCATCCGCGCGTCCGGCTCCACGCCGAGCACCGAACACCCGGCGGCCTGGAACTGGCGCGCCTCGATGCCCGTACCCGCGCCCACGTCCAAGAGCTCAGCGCCCGGGCACGACCGCATCACGCGGTTCACCAGGGCGTCCGGATAGCGCGGCCGGGTCCGGTCGTAGCGCTCAGCGTCCACACCGTAGTTCTCGGCCACGCGCCGCTGCTGGTGGAGTTCGCCGCCAGTCTTCCAGTTCGTCATGGCAGCACCCTAGTGGGCGCTTGCCCACTAGTCAATCCAGGAGCGCCTCAGCCGCTCACCACGTGACCGGCAGCGAGCGCAGGCCCCTGAGGAGCGTGCCGTCGCTGTAGACGATCTCGTCGGAGGGCACCGCCAGCCGCAACCCGGGAATCGAGGTGAAGAGGGTGCCGATCGCGACCTCGAGTTCGATGCGGGCGAGTTGGGCACCGACACAGCGGTGCATCCCGTAACCGAAGGCGAGGTGCTCCCCGGCTCCCTCCCGGGCGACATCGAAGCGGTCCGGGTGCGGGAACGTCGCCGGGTCGAAGTTGGCTGCCGAGTTGCACGCGATGACCACGCTGTGCGCGGGGATGGTGGTCCCGCCGAGGTCCACGTCGGTCGTGGTGGCGCGGATCAGTCCGGTGTGCGGGTCGACGCCGGGAGTGACGTAGCGCAGCACCTCGTCCACGGCGACCGGCACCGCCGCCGGATCGGCGCCGACCGTCGCCAGTTGGTCCGGATTGTCCAGCAAGGCCAGCAGCCCCTTGCCGAGCATGCTCGCGGTCGTCTCGTAGCCGGCCAGGAGCAGGCCGCAGCCAAGGGTCATGAGTTCGTCGTCGTCGAGACGGTCCTGTTCGTCGCGTGCGGTGACAAGCGCGTGGAGCAGACTGTCATCGGGGTGGGCGCGCTTGTCCTCGACCAGTCCGCCCATGTACTCGAACAGTGATCGAAGTGCCGAGATCGCCTCGTCGGGCTTCGTTCCGGGGGCGCTGACGCGGTCGGCCCAGCCACGGAAGAGTTCCCGATCCGCATAGGGGACGCCCAGGATCTCGCAGATCACGGCGATCGGCAGCGGATAGGACAGCGACTCCGCCAGGTCTGCGGGTGGACCGGCCGCAACCATCTCCGCGATCAGCTCGTCGGTGATCTGCTGGATCCGCGGCCGGAAGCGCCGGATCCGGTGGGCGCTGAACGCCCCGGCGACCAGGCGACGCAGCCGGGTGTGCTCCGGCGGGTCCATGTCGAGGATGGCAGGTTTGGTGAAGATCACGGCGGGGCTCATCACGGCGCCGAGCCTCCGCGCCTCGGCGCGACCGAACCGCGGGTCGGCGAGGACGGCGCGCACCTGCGCCATTCCGGTGACCAGCCAGGCGTCGCGGCCGTCCCTGGTCGTTATTTTGCGCACGGGCGTTTCCCGCCACATCTCGTTCACCTGCGCCGGAACTGTGTAACCAGGGGTGCCGGTCTCGGAATTCATTCGCCCATCAAGGTCCCGCGGAGTCACTTCGGGGATATCAGTCATGTTTTTGACGTTAACGAGGGTGCGCCTTCCTGGTCAACACACCAACCCGACCGATCGAAGGTGAGGAAGCGGGTCACAGTCACGGCAGTTGAGGCGACCAGGCCCAGCGCTGCGGACGTCTTTCCTGGTCCCGAAACCCGGCCGGTGCCGCAGGGTTCCGGTAAATCCACAACGCAACCCCGAAAGATAGGGGATGACGTCACGTCGCCCCACCAGCAGAATACTGGAGCACGGGTGACCAGCATTTGTTTCCCCATCTCATGACGAGGGCACCCGTTGACGAACAGGAGGCGGCCGGCGGGTGGAGATCAAGGAGATGGCGATAGCAGGCGCGTTTCGCGTCATCCCGGACAAACTCCGTGACCACCGGGGGTGTTTCTTCGAAGCCTTCCGGACCGAGGAACTCGCCCGCGCGACAGGCTTTCCTTTTCATGTCCGCCAGGGCAATGTCTCGGTCAGCAGGCGCGGGGTGATCCGCGGCGTGCACGGCACGGGGGCGGGCTCCGGTGAGGCCAAGCTGATCAGCTGCGTGCGCGGTGCGGTCCTCGACGTCGTGGTCGATCTGCGTGTGGGGTCGCCGACCTTCGGCGCGTTCGACACCACGGCCCTGACCGAGGAGTCCGGCGATCTGGTGTTCCTCGTCGACGGTCTCGGACACGCCTACCAGACGCTCACCGAGGGCACCGCGATCAGCTACCTGTGCGCGGAACAGTTCGTCCCGGGCAGCCAGATCGACGTGAATCCGCTGGACCCCGAACTCGCCCTGCCCTGGATCCTCGACGAGGAACCGACCATCTCGGACAAGGACAGGGCTGCACCGGGTCTTCGGGAGGCGGCGGCTGCCGGGATACTCCCCCACTACATCGGCTCTCTCGCGGTACCGGCCGCCCGGGCGGGCGAGGAGAAGCAGGGACGGCATCGTGATCTCTGAGTGCCGGGCCTGTGGAAGCAGTGAGCCGATCACGGTTGTCGACTCGGGAGTCGAGGGCATCACGAGCGTGTTCCCACGGACACCCGACGATCCCTTTCCGGTCGGCGGCGGTCGGCGTGCCGGCCGCGGTCGGCGGGTCCCGGCCGGGACGACGGTTCGGTCACGCACGAGCGGAGAGGGGTGATCATGGTGCCACCGACCGAGAAACGGCCGCTCGTAGCGGTACTCGGCGCGTCCGGGTTCCTCGGCGCCGCGGTCACCGCGGAGTTGACCCGCCTGCCGGTGCGCCTTCGACTCGTCTCTCGTGAGCGGCGGCTTCCGGTTCCGACGGCCGAAGTCCGCCTCGCGGACCTCACCGCCCCGCAGGCGGTGCGTGAGGCTCTCGACGGCGCGGACGCCGTTATCCACCTGGCGGCTCACCTCTCCGACGAACGGTCGTGGCGCGCGCCGGGTAGCGAGTCCGAGCAGCTGAGTACGGGCCTGCTCGACACGCTCGTCCGCTCGGTGCGCGGACGACCGCCGATCGTCGTGTTCGCCAGCACCGTCCAGGCATCGGCCCCTCCCGGGCTGCCGCGCAACGACTACGTACGGCAGAAGATCGCGGCCGAGGAACTGCTCGCGGAGGCGACCCGGGACGGTGCGGTACGCGGGATCGCGCTCCGTCCGGCCACCATCTACGGGCGCACTCCGCTCACCGGCTCGACGGGACGCGGTGTGGTCGCCGCGATGGCCCGCAAGGCCTTCGCCGACGAGCCGATCACCATGTGGCACGACGGCACGGTCGAGCGGGACCTGGTGCACGTCACGGACACCGCGCGCGCCTTCGTCGCTGCGATGCAGGCGCCCGAGGCCCTCAGCGGCGGCCAGTGGCTGGTGGGGACGGGCCGGCCCGCGCAGCTCGGCGAGGTGTTCCGCACCCTCGCCGACCTGGTCGCCGCCCGGACCGGACGCCCGCCCGTGCCCGTGGTCACCGTGCCGCCGCCGGACTGGGCGGACGCCACCGACTTCGGGGACGTGAACGCCGATCCATCACCCTTCGCCGCGGCCACGGGCTGGCGGCCGCTCGTCCGGCTGACGGACGGCCTGTCCGGTGTGTTGGACGCGCTCGCTCCGTGAGTCACCCGAGGCCGCCGGCGGCGAGCGCGCTCAAGCGCGCGACCACCTCGGCGGGGGCCGGCTGGGCGAGGACCTCGGCGCGCAGCGCCGCGGCGGATCGCCCGACACGGTCACTGGTCAGCACGGTCGCTATGGCGCCGGAGAGTGCGTCCACGGTCGCTTCCTCGTTATGGACGGAGATGCCGGCTCCGGTGTCGGCCAGACGGGAGCAACATGTCTGTACGTCACGGGTGGCCGGGATGCCGAGCTGCGGGACGCCGTAGTACGCGGCCGTCATGATCGTGCCGGCTCCGCCGTGGTGGACGACCGCGTCGCAGGACGGCATGATCGCGTTGAGGGGGACGTTCTCCACCACGGTGACTCCCGAGGGCAGGCTCGGGACCAGGCTGCGATCGGCGCTCGTGACCGC
This sequence comes from Streptomyces broussonetiae, assembly GCF_009796285.1. Taxonomy (NCBI): domain Bacteria; kingdom Bacillati; phylum Actinomycetota; class Actinomycetes; order Kitasatosporales; family Streptomycetaceae; genus Streptomyces; species Streptomyces broussonetiae. The sequence goes on from NZ_CP047020.1 coordinate 1,571,248, forward strand.
GAGGACGATCTCGGTGTCGTGCTCGTGGAGCGTCTTGACGACGTCGGCGACCGGAAACGCTTCGATGCCGTCGCGGATCACCAGCATCGAGCCCCAGGTGACCAGGACCCGTCGCCGCCGCGAAGGAGCGAGAACCGGGGCCGGCAGGACATTGGACCCGTTGTAGGGGACGAAGCGGACCGGGATCCGCGACGGGACCTCGACGATCTGCATGGCCTCCAGCCACGGGTCGACCGTTGCGACGGCGTTCTCGGCTCGCGGTGCGCATCCGTGTCGCGCGTAGAGTTCGCACAGTGGTTCGGGCCAGGCGTCCGGCGACATCCCGCTTCCGGGGTAGCCGTACTCGGAGGCGCGCAGCAGATCCGGCCCCCAGAGGTGGTGGACCAGCGGTACGTCGGCCGCCGCGGCCGCCAGTGGCGCCGCGAGTACGAGCGGATCCGCGACGACCAGGTCGGGGCGCCAATCACGGACGAGGGAGACGACGTCGTTCGCGGCCTCCGCGGCGAACCGGATCTGGGCGTTGACCAGTGTCTGGAACAGCGGATTCGGGGCGCCCGGCTCGGTCGCCACCGGGCCCCTCTCCCGATGCCTCGCCAACTCGGCGGTCATGTCGAACGACTTGGCGATGGTGACCATCGGAACGCCGGAACTCACGACGACCGATTCGCCCCAGGGCTGTGCAGCGACACAGACGTCGTGGCCGGCGGTTCGGCAGGCCCAGATCAGCGGCACTATCGGGAAATAGTGCGACGGCGCGGAAGCCGGAATGAAAAGTATGCGCATCCGATACCCGACCATTCTCGTCAGCAGATGTGAGCGTGCGACCAACGCTGCCGGTTCGGTACGGCCGCCACAAGCCGGGCTGATCAGGGTACCGTCTCACTGAAATCTATGGTACGGAGCGCGTCCCGTCCGCAACGTTGCGGTCCCACGCGGCAACGCCCCGACCGCGGCGGACTGTTGACATAGCGCTCCTCACAGGCATCATGGTGGGCCGGTGCCCACTTTGATCCCGATGAGGGTCGTCTCCCCGTCCTCGGGCGCCGTGTGCCAGATCCGGCAGAGCCCCCCGTAGAATTTGTCCACTTCGGCCGTGAAGCGGTGACCCTGTGTTAGCTAAACAATCAAAATGGAAATACCTGCTTGTCTCGGCGTTCACGGTGGCCGCCGCGTTGGTGACCACGGCACCGCCCGCCTCCGCGGACGAGGCGGGCGGGGATCCGATCTGCAAGGCCTACTCGCTGCCGGTCCGCATGTCCGATCCCGGAGAGGCGACGCAGACCCTGTGGGGAGAACTCTGCCAGCCCCGGGACAGCCGTCCCACCACGGTGCAACTGCTCGTGCACGGCGGGTACTACAACCACGAGTACTGGGACTTCCCGGTCGGCGACGGCTACTACTCGTACGTGCGCCACGCCGTCGCGGCCGGGTACGCCACCTTCAACGTCGACCCGATCGGTTCGGGCAACAGCTCCCACCCCCAGAGCAGCCTGGTCACCGGCGACGCCGGTTCCGTCGCACTGCACGACGCCATCACCGCTCTGCGCCACGGAACCCTCGACGGCCAGGCCTTCAAGAAGGTGATCTGGGTAGGACACGCACTCGGCTCGTTCTATGCCTGGCGCGAGATCCCGCAGTACAACGACGTGGACGCGGCCATCCTCACCGGCGCGCTGAGCGGCTACAACCCGGACCACGCCGCGACCGCGGTCGCGAATACGTACCCGGCGATCGACGATCCCAAGTTCGCGAACTCCGGCTACGACCCGGGATACATGACCACCAAGCCGGGCACGCGCGGTTCCATGTTCTACTATCCGGCCACGACCGATCCCTCGGTGGTGGCAGCGGACGAGGAGACCAAGGACGTCGTTCCGACCGCGAAGACCGTGCCGGCGGCACCGCCGTACGGGATCCGGGTACCGGTGATCGTCCTCGACGGTGCGCAGGACTGGTTGACCTGCCAGGGGGTCACCAGCTATGACTGCAGCGACCCGGCCAGCGTGCGCGCCTACGAGTCGAGCTTCTACCTGCCCGAAGCGAAGCTCGAGGTGGCACTGGTCCCGGAAACCGGTCACGACATGGCACTGGCGACGACGGCGCCGGTCACCGACTCCATCATGCTGCACTGGGCTGAGAGCGTCGCGGCACCGCAGTAGTCGGCGGGTGCCCGGGATACGGCGAATCGAAGACCGGCATCGGACGCCGGGGCGTGCTCCGTTGCGGAGCAGCCCCGGCGTCGACATGGGTTCTGCGGTGAGGCCCGCACAAGACAGAGCCTAGATCGGCTTTAGCCGCGCAGGCCACACTTGCCGAGCCGGCACGTGATGGAGCGCGGCGGCCGATCTCCGTGTGCCTCGACAAGGGTGACCGCCTGTCAGCCGCACCCGGCTCCCCCGGGTGTCCCGATCTCACGAATGACCCGGATCAGCCCACGAAGAAGGGTACGGAAGACATGAGTGAACGGGCCGCGCACATCCTCGACGAGGTGCGTAAATACCACCAGGACAGCAAGGACGACAGGGGGTTCGTCCCCGGCGTCACGGAGATCTGGCCGTCCGGCGCCGTACTCGACGACGAGGACAGGGCGGCCATGGTCGAAGCAGCCCTGAACCTGCGGATCGCGGCGGGCAGTTCGGCCCGGAAGTTCGAGTCGGTCTTCGCGCGCCGGATGCAGCGGCGCAAGGCGCATCTGACCAACTCCGGTTCCTCGGCGAACCTCCTTGCGGTCACCGCCCTCACGTCCCCGCAGCTGGGGGAGCGCAGGCTCGTGCCGGGCGACGAGGTGATCACGGTGGCGGCGGGCTTCCCCACGACGGTCAACCCCATCCTGCAGAACGGCCTGGTCCCGGTCTTCGTGGACATCGACCTGCACACGTACAACACCACCGCGGAGCGCATCGAGAAGGCCGTCGGACCCCGGACCCGGGCGATCATGGTCGCCCACGCCCTCGGCAACCCCTTCGAGGTCGCGGAGGTGGCGCAACTCGCCGAGGAACGCGACCTGCTGCTGATCGAGGACAACTGCGACGCGGTCGGCAGCACCTACCGCGGACAGCTCACCGGGACCTTCGGCGACCTCGCCACCGTCAGTTTCTACCCGGCCCATCACCTCACCATGGGCGAGGGCGGCTGTGTGCTCACCTCGAACCTGGTCCTGGCCCGGATCGTGGAGTCCCTGCGGGACTGGGGCAGGGACTGCTGGTGCGAGCCGGGCGAGAGCGACACCTGCCGCAAGCGCTTCGGCTACCAGATGGGGACGCTGCCGGCCGGCTACGACCACAAGTACATCTTCTCGCACGTGGGCTACAACCTGAAGACGACCGATCTCCAGGCGGCGCTCGGTCTGAGCCAGTTGGACAAGCTCGACGAGTTCGGCGCGGCACGGCGGCGCAACTGGCGACAGCTGCACGACGGCCTCGCGGACGTCCCGTGGCTGCTGCTGCCAAAACCCACGCCGGGCAGCGACCCGAGCTGGTTCGGCTTCGTCATCACCGTCGACCCCGAGGCGCCCTTCCGGCGCGCCGAGCTGGTGGACTTCCTGGAGAACCGCAAGATCGGCACGCGCAGGCTGTTCGCCGGGAACCTGACGCGCCATCCCGCCTACCTGGACCGCGGGTTCCGGGTCTCCGGCGAGCTGCCCAACAGCGACATCGTCACCGAGCACACCTTTTGGGTCGGCGTCTACCCCGGACTCACCGAGGAGATGATCGACTACGTCATCGCTTCCATCTCCGAGTTCGTGGGGGCCCACCAGTGACGGTGAGCGGGAGCACTCGGGTGGGGCCGTCGCTCAGGGCCCGGCAGGATGCCGCGCTTGCCGACCGGGTCGCCCGGTCCGCGGCGGCGCTGGCCGGCGAGCCCACGGACGAGATCCACGACTGGCTCCAACAGCGCCGCATGGAGCAGTCGTTCGCGGTGGAGCGCATCCCCTTCGAGGCACTCGAAGACTGGTCGTTCGCCCCGCAGACCGGGAACCTCGTGCACCGCAGCGGCCGGTTCTTCACCGTGGAGGGGCTGCGCGCCAGCATTGGTGAGCAGCCCGGTCGAGTGGAGTGGCAGCAGCCCGTCATCGTCCAGCCGGAGGTCGGGATCCTGGGCATCCTCACCCGGGAGTTCGACGGGGTTCTGCACTTCCTGGTGCAGGCCAAGATGGAGCCGGGCAACCCCGGGCTGCTGCAACTCTCGCCCACCGTGCAAGCCACGTACAGCAACTACACCAAGGTCCACAACGGCGCCTCCGTCCGTTACCTGGAGTACTTCACCGACCCGTCCCGGGGCCGTGTCCTGTCGGACGTGCTGCAGTCCGAGCACGGCTCCTGGTTCCACCGCAAGCGCAACCGCAACATGATCGTCGAGGCCACCGGCCAGGTACCCGAGCACGAGGACTTCCGCTGGCTCACGCTGGGCCAGATCCATGAACTCCTGCGCCACGACAACACGGTGAACATGGACGCGCGCTCGGTCCTCGCCGGCCTGGAGGTGCCCAGCACGTCCCACGCACTGCACTCGGACACGGAGCTGCTGTCCTGGCTGACCGAGCGACGGTCCACGACCCCGATCCGCAGCGAACGCGTCCCGCTCGCCGCCGTGACGGGCTGGACCCGTGGCAGGTTCTCGATCGACCACGAGGACGGCCGCTACTTCCGTACCGTGGCCGTGTCGGTGCGGGCGAGCAGCCGCGAGGTCGGCCACTGGACCCAGCCACTGATCGAGCCTCGCGGGCAGGGCGTGGTCGCGTTCCTCACCCGCACGTTCGAGGGCGTGCCGCACGTGCTGGTCCGGGCCCGCGCGGAAGGCGGCTTCATCGACGCGGAGCTGGGCCCCACCGTGCAGTGCCAGCCCGGGAATTACGCACACCTGCCGGCCGCGGACCGACCACTCTTCCTCGACCTGGCCACGACGGCACCCCCCTCCCGGATCCGCTACTCCGCACTGCACTCCGAGGAGGGCGGCCGCTTCCTGGACTCGGTGAGCCGCTACCTCGTCCTGGAAGCCGACGAGTGCGAGGCACCGCTCGACGCACCGCCCGGGTTCCGCTGGGTCTCACGGGACCAGCTCGCCGCTCTCACGCGTTACAGCCACTACGTCAGCGTCCAGGCACGGACGCTCCTGTTGTGCCTGAACGCGACGGCCGGCGTGTGAGGTTGCCGATCGAGGCGTGCGGGACACGGCTTCGCAGGCGGCGGGAGGGGTTTCGCCATCGCGGCCGAAGGCGGTCCCACCGTCGCTTCCGCTCAGGAGACGTCCACGTACTCGGCCCCGTCACGGATGTCATCGACGAGTTCGGCCTGGCGGAGCGAATCAGCGTTCCGGGCGGACAGGTCCCGGGCGGCCGCACCACCGTCGGACCGGACGGCGGCGGCGAAGAAGGCAACGACGTTCGCGAACTGGTCCCCCGGCGAGAGGGCGATCTCCTCACATCGGTCCTGGCGCTCGATCCGGACGACCGGGCGATGCTCGGGCGGCGGCGTGAACACCCGGTCGAGCAAGAGTCGACCGCAGTCGCCTCTCAGCTCGTAACCGGTGCAGTAGGAATGCTCCATGCCGAAGGAGAGCTGAGCCGCGACACCACCCGGATCGGTCAACAGGACGCTGCCCCCCACCACGACGCCCCTCGCTCGTTCGACACGGAGCACCGCGCCGACCAGACGCAGGCGGGGCCCGAGGAACCTGAGTGCGGCACGCAGGGGATAGACCCCGGTGTCCACCAGCGCGCCACCGCCGTCGTCGGGCCGGTAGCGGATGTCGTCCGGCGGCCTCGGTGGGATCGTGAAGGTGCTCAGGAACGACCGGACCTCGCCGATGGCCCCACCCGACACGAGTTCATCGACCTGACGGTGCTGCGGGTGATGCAGGAACATCATGTTCTCCAGCAGCAGGCACCCCCGTTCCTCCGCCAGGCCGATGAGGCGTCTGGTGTCCCGCGACCGAGTGGTGAGCGGCTTCTCGACGAGGACGTGCTTGCCGGCCTGCAGCGCCCGCTCGACCCACTCGGCATGCAACGCGGCCGGCAGCGGTACGTAGACCGCGTCCAGGTCGTCCCGCTTCAGCAGCTCCGCGTAGCCGTTCACCGCCACTCCGCCGAAGCTGCCGGTGAACCGCTCGGCCCTGCCCAGGTCACGGCTCGCCACAGCCCGTATCTCGACGCTGTGTTCCGCCCGCATCGCAGGCAGGGTCCGCCGCCACGCGATGTCGGCACAACCGATCACGCCGAATCTCACCGGCCCTGTTCCCTCGTGCACGTCGAGCCTCCCGTCCGACACCCGATGACCATTCGGCAGCCAATGCGATAGCGCAAAAATTCGGTGGACTTTAACACTGGCGTCGCGAATGAGCGAACCCCTGTGAAATCGGGGATTGGCCGGCGCGGGCGGCGTCCGGAAAAGTGATTTTCGCTGCTTACAGGAAGAGGTAATCAGGTATGGCCGCCAAGATCCGGCTTCCGCTCGACCCACCGCATCCGGCGCGACTGCAGAGCAACCTCGGGGCGCTCCAGAAACTGGCTCCGGTGCACCGGGTCAGCACTGCCGTGGGCGACCCCGCCTGGCTGGTGACCGGCTACCAGGAGATCAAGGAGCTGCTCGCCGACCCTCGGCTGGGCCGCAGCCATTTCGACCCCGACAACGCGGCACGCAGCGGTGCATCGGCGTTGCTCGACGGTCCGCGCGGTGACTTCGAGACCGAGCACAAGTGGATCGCGACCCTGCGCTCCCGTCTGCAGCCGTTCTTCTCGCCTGGGCACGTGAAGGCCATGCGCCCCCGCGTCGAGGCAATAACCGCCGATCTCCTCGACCGGTTGGCGAAGCAGGGCCCGTCGGCTGATCTGGCCGATGCCCTGGCGCTGTCCCTGCCGCGGGAGGTGATCAGCGAGCTGCTGGGGGTTCCGGTGGAGGAGAGGCCGCTCCTGGACGAGTGGACGACGGCCGTGAGCGACGCCGGCGACCGGGAACGCTCGATGGCGGGGCTGGCCGGCCTCCACGGCTACGGCCGAGAGCTGGTGGGCCGCAAGCGCGCGCGGCCCGGCCAGGACGTCATCTCCTGGCTGTGCGAGGACGGAACCCTCTCGGACGACGAGGTCGCCCAACTCGCCATGGGGGTGCTGTTCGCCGGGTACGAGACCACCGCGGCGGCGCTCTGCGTCGGCACGGCGCTCCTGCTGGACTCCCCGGAGCAGTGGCGGGCGGTGCTCGACAACCCGGAGCTGGCCGCCTCCGTGGCGGAGGAGAGCGTGCGGGCCGTCAGCCGACTGCTCCCTCCGGTCATCCGCTACGCCCGTGAGGACCTGGAGATCGCCGGGACGCCCGTGCGGCGCGGCGAGCTGGTGATGCTGGCCATCTACGCCGCGAACCATGACGAGTCCGTCTTCCCCCACGCCGACCGCTTCGACGTCACCCGCGAGGACAACCCCCATCTCTGCTTCGGCTTCGGCCTGCGGTACTGCATCGGAGCACCGCTCGCCCGGCTGGAACTGCAGACCGCCTTCGGTCAGCTGGTCCAGCGCTTTCCGCGGATGCGCCTGACCGTGCCGGCCGAGGACCTCACCGTGCGCCCGACCTCGTTCGCCGCCATCCCCACGTCCATTCCCGTCACCTGGTGACCGTGCACAGAGATCGAGAGGAACTCACATGAGTTTGTCGCGGGAAGCGCTGCGAGCGGGCATCGACCAGGTCGTCCCCCCGGTGCTGGAGGTCACCAGCACTCCTGGCGCCCTCATATCCGTCGGTATCGCGGGGCAGAGCCCGCTGACCGCGCCGTTCGGGCTGGCCGAGGCGGAGACCGGCGCCGCGATGACCGAGTCGCACACCATGCGGGTCGGCAGTCTCGGAAAACTCCTGGTAGCCACCGCGATAGCAGGACTGGCCCGGTCCGGTGAACTCGATCTGGACGAACCGATCGACAAGCACCTGCCCTTTCCGGTCGTCAATCCGAAAGGCGGCACGATAACGCTGACCAAGGCACTGGCCATGCTCAGCGGTGCCGCCACGGACGGATACGACTGGGTCGAGCGGCCCGAGCCGGCGATGGGATACATCGAGCGCGAGCTGAAGCGCGGGGTCGTCCACGAATACGGCACCGGCGCGCCCCGGTTCGTCAGCTCGGCGGACACGGACGAGTGGCGATCGTCCTCGTTCATGTACCAGGTGGCCGCGTTGACGGCCGAGGCGGTGACCGGGATGCCGCTGGGCCGTTACGTGAAGGCCGAGATCCTCGACCCGCTCGGTATGCGCGACACCGCCTGGCTCGACAGCCCGAACTGGGACGAGGTGCGTGGCCGTTGCACGACGGGGCACATGGTGTTCGGAAACCGCGCTGTTCCGCTGCCGTGGCACGAATGCGGGACGTACCACTCGGTGGGAGCGGTCATGACCCCTGCCGACTACACGACGCTGATGTTGGCGCTGACCGGCCCCGAGGGCATGTTCCGTGGTGAGGTCGCCGAGACGATCCTGCGGCCCCGGACGACCGCGCGGGACGGCAGCCGGGTCGGATTCGGTGTCCACCTGTCCGGAGATCCGGCAGCGACGGACTACTGCGTTCGCTCCGTGGGTCACTACGCGTTCGGTTGGTGGGCCGTTTCGCTCGCCTACCCCAACGCCGCCGAGCCCTTCTGCGTCACGGTGTGCACGAACATGGCGGACCAGCGGGACGTCTTCAATCCGCCCACGCAGTACTCCTTCGGCATCCTCGCCCACGAGATCGCGAACTGGATCCTCAGTGGGACGGTCGACGCCCGGAGGCCGGCCACCCACGCCGAGTGGGGCTCGTACGCGATGGGCCTCGTCGCCGCCGACAGGTTCGCCGGCCTCATGGGGGCGAACCTGGACAAGGCCCAGATCTCCCGAATGGCCAAGGGGGCGCGGGCGCTCGGACGGCCCTCCGCCGCGGCTTTCGAAGAGGGCCCGTTCGTCGAGGGGTACCTGGACATGCAGGCCGCGGTACGCGAGCGGCGCATCGACGAGTTCCTGTCCACGCAGTGCCCGGTCGGCGGCCTGTTCCGCAAGCTCGCGCGCAGGGAATGGGGCAGCAAGGACTTCGAAGACCCGTCGCCGGTGCGATTCTGGTCGGACCGGCGTTCGTAGCCCCTCCTCCCGTCGCACTGCGAAATGCCGTGGTCGTGGACCCGCCATGAGCGGGCGCACGACCACGCGCAGAGGCCCGCGCCACCTCGGCACGGGCCTGCTTGCGGTTCTGGGGGACTGATCCTGCTGCTCATCCCGGGCCGTGAACGCCGCGTTCTGCTCGCGCGCTGCGATCCGTCACATCGGGACTCACTGGAAAACGATCCCGGCGGCCACCGCCAGGCCGACCAGATGCGACTTGGTGGTGGCGCCGACGCGTCGCCGCGCCTCGGTCAGGTGCTCGTCCACGGTGGTCTTGGAAATTCCGAGTCGGCGGGCGGTCTCCTTCGCGGTCAGACCCAGCGCTGCGAGCCGGACCACCTCGGTCTGTCGTGCGGTGAGCGCCTTTGTGACGTCTGAGATATCGGGTTCCGGGGTCGCCATTCCGGTCCTCTCTCGTGGTCCAGCTTCACTACGGGCTTCACATGCGCGCCGCCTCGGGCCGCCGGTCGCCTTCCCCACGGTGCCAGCCGGATCTAAAACGTCACCAAATCAAACCTTGTCGCGCTTCAGCTCGGCCTTAGCGGGCGGACAGGCCGGCGGCCGCGACCGAAACGGTCCCCCACAAGTTGGGGTACTCCCCTGGGAAATCGCGTGCGAGGATTTCCTGCAATCCCCGATCAGGTGACACGGTGAAGAGCATGAGAGCCGCTGACGGATGTCGTCTTCCAAGGCGTGGATCCCCTTGCCGCATTGAGGCGTCGTGGCCGATTCACCAATTGAACCGAGGTTCTGTAGACATGGTCACGGAGAACACCGATCCAGAACACGTTCTTGCCCGTCTCGATGCGATGCTCAGGGAAGTCCGGGGCCCGCTCCTCGCTGACGTTCCGGTCCAGAGCGACGCATCATTCATCAGTCTCGGCGTCGACTCGCTCACGCTGGTCCTGCTGCTCGACAAAGTGGCCTCGGAGTTCCACATCGACTGGGACACCGAGACATCTCCTGGCGCCGCCAGCTCGCTGCGCTCGATTTCGGACCTTGTGGTGCGAAGGCATTCCGACAACACCGCTTGAACGAGGGGGGAACAAGTGCGTACCCGGGGTATATACCTCGCCGGAGTCGGCGTGTTCCTGCCCGCGGCGCAGAGCATCGAATCGGCAGTGGAGCAGGGGCTCGTCCCGGCCGGCAGGGCGGCGGAGTACGACCTCTCGGGGGTCGCCGTCGCGGGACGGCTCGCAGCGCCGGAGATGGCCCTGGCCGCCGCGCAGGAGGCGCTCAAGGACAGCGGGATGAGCGCCGAGGACATCGGACTGCTCCTGTACACGGGAGTCTGGCATCAGGGCCCCGACGGCTGGGGTCCGCAGGCCTACCTGCAACGGCACCTGCTCGGCGACAACCTGCTCGCGGTCGAGATCAGGAACGGCTGCAACGGCACCTTCAGCGCACTGGAACTGGCCGCCGGGTATCTCAAGGCCTCCCCTGGGATCCCGGCGGCGCTCGTCACCGCGAGCGACAACTTCGGCACGCGGCTGATCGACAGGTGGAGCCCCGGCGACGGGGTGTCCTATCTGGGTGACGGCGCCAGCGCCGTAGTGCTCAGCACCGCGCCGGGATTCGCCGAGCTGAGGTCCCTGTGCTCGGCCACGTTCTCGGAGATGGAGGAGGCCCATCGAGGCGAGGAGCCGCTGTTCCCGCCCAACGTCACCGCCGGCACCGCGCTGGACTACGGAGCGAGAGCCGCCTCCTTCCAACGGAAGGCCGAAGATGACGGATCATGGGTGCGGCTGCTGCTGGGCCACCAGAGGCACAACCTGGAATGCACTGGGCGGGCGCTGGCGGAGGCCGGTGTGGCGGCGGGCGACATCAGCCGCGTCCTCATCCACGGCATGCCGCGCCAGGCGGCCGCCTCCTACCTCAAGGTCCTCGGTTTCTCCCTGGAACAGTCGACGTGGGACTTCAGCAGGACCGTCGGACACCTCGGCGCGAGCGATCACATGGCTGCGCTGCACCACCTGCTGTCGACGAGCCGCCTCGAAGCCGGGGACCACGTGCTGCTGTGCGGCTTCTCCCCGGGAGTGACCTACAAGGCCGCGGTCATCCGCATCCTCAGCACCGACCCGACACGGAAACGTGAGGCCCAGGCCAGTGGACTTTGACCTCACTGCGGAGCAACGACGGCGGACCGAGCGCATCCGCGAAGCCGCCGGCCGCCTGCTGCCCCGCCCAGAGCCGGGAGAGGCCGCCGGAAAGGACATCTGGCAGGCCGCGGGAGAATCCGGGATCACCGGCCTGTGCCTGCCCGAGGACTGCGGGGGAGGCGGGCTCGGTGCGCTCGACACGGCTCTCGGCCTGGAGGCGTTCTGCGCGGGCGGCGCCGACACGGGGCTCGCCTTCGCCATCGCCGCGCACCTGCTGGCCTGTGGCACCGCTCTCGCGGAACACGCCCACGAGCCGGTGCGGGCCGACCTCCTGCGCGGAATGAGTTCCGGCAAGACGATCGCCGCCAACGCGATGACCGAGAACGAGGCCGGGTCGGATGTGAGCCGGCTCGCGACGACCGCGGTGCCGGACGGTGACTCCTACGTGCTGAACGGGGTCAAGTCGTTCGCCAGCAACGGCCCGTTGGCGGACGTCTTCGTCACCTACGCGGTCACCTCGCCCGCTGCCGGCTATCTGGGACTGTCGGCGTTCGCCGTCCCCGCCGGCTCGCCCGGCCTCCGGGTCGGCCCCACCCTCGCCAAGGTGGGTCTGGAAGGGTGCGCCGCCGCCCGGGTGGAGTTCTCCGAGTGCCGGGTCCCGCGCAGCCATCTGCTGGGTTCCGAAGGGCAGGGAAGCGCCGTCTTCCACGGGTCCATGACCTGGGAACGGGCCTGCCTGCCCGCGATCTACCTGGGTGCGATGGAGGTCCAGTTGCGGCGCTGCGTCACGCACAGCCGGGAACGACGGCAGTTCGGCAGGCGCATCGGGGACTTCCAGGCCGTCTCCCACCGTCTGGCCACGATGAAGCAGCGCCTGGAGAGCAGCCGCCTGCTGCTGTACCGGGCGTGCTGGCAGGTCGACCAGGGCGGCCCGGACGCCGGTGAGGCGGCGGCGCTCGCCAAGGTGGCCGTCGCCGAGGCCGCGGTCGCGAACGCCGTCGACGCGGTGCGGCTGTTCGGCGCGAGGGGATATCTGGCCGACGACGGGATCGGCGACCAGTTGAAGGACGCCGTGCCCATGCACATCTTCTCCGGGACGACGGACATCCAGCGGGAGATCATCGCCAGAGGGATGGGCCTGTGAGCAGGCCCGCCAACCTCCACCAGCTCATGGCCGAGGCCGCGGCGCGAACCCCGCAGGCCCTGGCCGTGGCGGGCCCCTGCGGTGCGGTCACCTATGCGCAGCTCGACGCCCGCGCCGACGCCCTGGCCGGCGTCATGGCCGGCTACGGCGTGGGCCGCGGCGACCGCGTCCTCGTGTGGAGTCCCAAGTCGCCGGACGCACTCGCCGCCATGCAGGCGGTCCTGCGGCTCGGTGCCGCCTACGTCCCGATAGACCCCCTCAGCCCCGTGGAGCGCGTCGCGACCATCGCCCGCGAGTCCTCCGCGCGGGCGCTGTGCGCCCCGGCCGATCTGCTCTCGCGCGTTCCCGGCGCACTCCGCGAGCTCCTGGTCTGCGTCGACACCGCTCCCCCGGAGGGCGCGGACGCGGCACCGGACGGTGCGGGTCCGCGCGAGGCGGTGAGCGTCCTGGTGGACCAGGACGAGCCCGCGTACATTCTCTTCACCTCGGGTTCGACGGGAACGCCCAAGGGCGTGTCCGTCAGCCACCGCAACGCCCTGGCGTTCGTGGCATGGGCCGTCGAGGAGCTGTCCGCGGGTCCCGGGGACAGGTTCGCCAACCACGCCTCGTTCTCCTTCGATCTGTCGGTGCTGGACATCTATGCGGCGTTCGCGGTCGGCGCGGCGGTCTGTCCGGTGCCCACCGAGTTCGCGTACGCCCCGGGGCGTCTCGTCGAGTTCCTGCACCGGGAGCGCATCACCGTCTGGTACTCCGTTCCTTCCGTGCTGATCCTCATGCAGCGTGACGGCGGCCTGCTCGATCGGCCCGCACCCGGGTCGCTGCGCGCACTGCTCTTCGCCGGCGAGCCGTTCCCGATCCACCACGTCCGGCTGTTCGCCGAATGGACCGACGCCCGGCTGCTCAACCTCTACGGTCCGACCGAGACCAACGTGTGCACCCGGCACGAGGTCCAGCCCGAAGACCTCGAACGCGACCTTCCGGTCCCGATCGGCACGGCCTGCAGCGGCGACCGGGTCTGGGCGAGCAAGCCCGACGGCCGGGCGGCCGGTCCCGGCGAGGAGGGCGAGCTGATGGTCAGCGGCCCGACCGTCTTTCTCGGGTACTGGGGACGGCCGGCGCAGAACGGCCCCTACGCCACCGGAGACCGGGTCAGGGTCCGCCCCGACGGCTCCTTCGACTACCTGGGGCGGGCCGACGGACAGGTCAAGGTCCGCGGCCACCGCATCGAACTGAGCGAGGTGACCGCGGCACTGCACACGCATCCGGAGGTGGCCGAGGCCGCGGTCGCCGCCGTGGGGGACGGGCTCGACCGGCGCCTGGCCGCGTTCGTGGCCCGGACCCCGGCGAGTGTCCTCGGGAACATCGCGCTCAGACGCCACCTGGCGCGGCTGCTTCCCCCGCAGATGATTCCCGACGACGTGCGCTTCGTCGACGAGTTGCCCCGAAACCACCGGGGGAAGCTCGACCTCGCGGCCCTGGTCTCCGCACACGACACCTGAGGAGTTTCAGTGACAGCCACGCCGGAACGAGAAGAGATCGCAACGACGCTCCTCGCGTTCATCCGGGAGAGGTTCCTCTCCGGAGATCCTCAGGGAGAGCTGACCGGCGACACGCCGCTGCTCGAACTGGGCGTCCTCAACTCGCTGAACACCGCGACCCTGATCGCCTACATGGTCGATGCCTTCGGGGTCAAGGTGCCCTTGCACGACGTCACCCCGGAGGCCTTCAAGAACGTGGACAGCCTCAGCTCGATGGTGCACGAGAGGCGGCGCTCCGCCCATGCATGAGCTGAAGTCCGACATGTTCCTGCTGCACGCTCCGAGCGTCTTCGACTTCCGTGAGCGCGACGATCTCCTCTTCGCCTATCTGAGCGACAGCGACAGCGTCAACGTCACCTCCGTCTACGAGATGTTCCCGATCGGCTGGTTCTCGATCAAACAGCACCTCGCCGAGCACGACGTGCAGTGCGACATCGTCAACGTCGCGTCACTGATGCTGATGCACCCGGAACTGAACGTCGAGGAGCTGATCCGCCGGCTCGACGCACCGATCTTCGGTTTCGACCTGCACTGGATGACGCAGTGCCACGGCGCGATCGAGCTGGCGAAGCTGGTCAAGCGGGTGCATCCGGAGGCACTGACCGTCTTCGGCGGCATTTCGGCGACCTACTACGCCGAGGAACTCTCCCGCTACGACGCGGTGGACGTCGTCGTCCAGGGCTACGACACCCTCGAACCCGTTCGCCGCCTCACCGAGGAGGTGCTCAGGGGAAACCGGGACTTCCGCACGATCCCGAACCTCCTCTACACGTCCGGCGACGGAATCGAGTCCACGGGGTTCGACCACAAGCCCGCGACCAACTACAACAACGTCGCCAACGACTGGTCGTACTACCAGAAGACACCGGTGACGCCGCTCGCCAGCAAGCTCATCATGACGCTGCCGAACACCGGTTGCGCCCACGACTGCGGCTGGTGCGGCGGCTCCCGCTTCGCCTACCGCAACATCATGGACGTCCGCAAGACGCTGGTGCAGAAGGATCACGACCTGATCGTCGAAGAGCTGAGCACGATGGGTGAGGCGGCCAAGCACACCTCCATCTACGCCCTGCAGTGCTACTCCGAGAACAAGACCCGAATGCACCAATACCTCGATGCCGTGCACGATTTCGGCTACCGGAGCGTCCACTTCGAGCAGTTCAACCTGACGCCGGACGACACGTTGAAGAAGATGGGCGAATCGACCGACGCCTACATCCTGCTCTCCCCCGAGTCCCACGACCCCAGGATCAGCAAGGCGGCCGGTCGCGGCACGTTCACCATGGAGCAGATGGAACAGTGGATCCCGCGCGCGCTGGACGCCGGGATCAAGGGCGTCATGGTGTGGTTCTTCATCGGCATGCCATACCAGGACCGCCAGTCGGTGATGGACACCGTCGAGTACTCCGAGCACCTGATCCGCAAGTTCAAGGGGTGGCCCGCGCTGCCCCTCATCTGCCCGATGGTGCCCTTCCTCGACCCCGGATGCCGCTTCTTCGAGGAGCCCGAACAGCACGGCTACCGGATCTTCCACCGCACGCTGGAGGAACACCGGCAGGCCATGATCGAACCGATGTGGTACCGCCGCCTCAACTATGAGACCCGCTGGCTCAGCCGACGCGACCTGCAGGACGTCTCCTACGAGGCGATCGAACGCCTGGTCCGCATCAAGGGCGAATACGGCGTCCTGCCCGGCGAGTTCTGCGAGGCGGTGCTGGAGACGATCGCCCAGACCCGGCGGCTGCTCGGGGAGATGGAACGCGCTCTCACCCTGGACGGTAGGCTCCCCGCCTGCCTGCGGGACGAGATGCGCGCGTACAACCGCAAGATCCTCGCTTATTCGAGCGATCAGATCCTGCCCATGCCGCGTCCCTTCGGAGGGCGCTGGTTCGACGATGCCACCGTGCCCGCCGAGCTGATCAGCGAGGTCTCGGACCAGAGTCCCCGGCCGGTTCGCAGCCCCGCGTGACCGCCGATCCGGTGCCACCCCGCGGGTGCACCACCCGACCGCTGGTGGCCTGCGCGGCCCGCCGGAACGTACCTCCGCTTCTCCTGAGCAAGAGACTTCCGAGGTGAGTTGTGCATACCGAGACGGCAGCAACCCAACACGCCGGGACCTCCCGGCCTCCTAACGCCGCCCCGAGAGCGGTCCCGCCGGAGATCGAGCGGGTGAACCGTATGGTGACCCCGCTTCTCCACCGGGCCGTCACGGAGTTCGACCACCGGCTCCGGCCCGTGATCGCCCACCACTTCGGGTGGCCGGAGACCGATCTGCCGCCCGCGACCACCAGCGGCAAGATGGTGCGCGCCACGCTCACCGTCCTGGCCGGTGAGTGTTTCACGGACGACGCCGCGGCGATCTCCCGCGTCGCGGCCGCAGGGGCCGCCGTGGAGATGATCCACAATTTCTCCCTCATCCACGACGACGTCATGGACGGTGATGCCGAACGCCGTGGGCGCCCGGCCGTCTGGCACGAGTACGGCGTACCGGCCGCCATCCTGGCGGGCGACCTGCTGCTGGCCCAGGCCCCGCTGATGCTGAACGGGTCCTCGGCCTCCTACCCGGAGGCGACCCGGCTGCTGGCCGACACCGTCACCCGGCTCGCCGCCGGACAGATGGCCGACCTCACGCTGGAGGGCCGGGCCCAGACCAGCCCGGACGAGGCGCTCGCGGTCGCCTCGGACAAGACCGCGGCACTGCTGGCCTGCGCCTGCGAACTGGGGGCCCTCCTGGCCGGCGCCTCCGGGGAGGCGACCCGGCGGTTCAACCGGTTCGGGCTCCATCTCGGGCTGGCGTTCCAGATAGCCGACGACATCCTGGGCATCTGGGGCGACCCACGCCGTACCGGCAAGCCCGTCGGGTCCGACCTTCGCAACAGGAAAGGCAGCTTCCCCGTGACGGCCGCCCTGGCCTCCGGTACTCCCGAGGCCGCCGAACTCGCCCGCTTCTACGCCGGCCAGGGGCCGGTGGGCGAGGAGGAGGCGCGGCACATCACCGACCTGGTCACCCGGGCCGGGGGCAGAGTGAGCGCGGTGCGGGAGATCGAGCGTTTCGGGAAGCTGGCCCGCGAGGAACTGGGCGCCGTCCGGGAGTTGCCCGTGGAGCGCACGACCCCCCTGCTGTCGCTCACCGACTACGTCGCCAGCCGGAACCACTGATGAGCGAGATCGTCCGGACGACCGCCCGCCCGCTCGACGACCGGCTCAGCCCCGGTGATGTCCTGGTGCCCGGGCAACTGCTCTCCGCCGCAGGCGTCGCCGCGCTGAGCGTTCCCGGGTCGTTGGTCTCGGCCCTGCGCAGGGCGGGGCTGACGGTGCACGCGGGCATGGCGGCGACCACGGCCGACGGAATGCGTCCGCAGGGGCTCCCACCGGCCGCCGAGATCACGGCCCCGGGGCGTCTTCCCGATGCCCCTGGTGCGCTGGTCTGCGTCCTCACCGGCGGGGCCGCGGGGGACGCCGAGCGGACCGCGGAAGCCGGACCGACCGTCGAGTCGGTCATCGCGCGATGGCGCGCCGCCCGGGCCGCACGCCGGGTCATCCTGGCCGCGCCCCGGTCGTTCTGCGCGGGAGTGGACCGCGCCATCGAGATCGTGGAACGCGCCCTGGCACTGCACCGGGCGCCCGTGTACGTCCGCAAACAGATCGTCCACAACCGGCATGTGGTGGCCGACCTCGCCGCGCGCGGGGCGGTCTTCGTCGACGAGCTGGACGAGGTGCCACCGGGCGCGGTCACCGTGTTCTCCGCGCACGGCGTCTCACCCGCCGTGCGGGCCGCGGCCGCGGAACGCGATCTGCGGGTCATCGACGCCACCTGCCCGCTGGTCACCAAGGTCCACAGCGAGGTCCGCCGGTTCGCCGGCCGCGGTGACACGGTGGTGCTGATCGGCCACGCCGGGCACGAGGAGGTCGAGGGCACACTCGGCGAGGCCCCGGAGCGGACGGTGCTGGTCGAGAACCTGCAGGACGTCGCGCGGCTCGACGTCCCCGACGGCGCGCGTGTCTCCTACCTCATGCAGACCACGCTGGCCGCCGACGAGGCCGCCGACGTCGTGGCCGCCCTGTCCGACCGCTTCCCGGAGGTGACCGGGCCCGACAGCGACGACATCTGCTACGCCTCCACCAACCGCCAGCGCGCAGTCGTGGAGCTGGCCAGGCTGGCGGACCTGGTCCTGGTGATCGGTTCGGCCAACTCCTCCAACTCGGTGCGGCTCGTGGAGCTGGCCGAGCGCTTGGGGACGCAGGCCCGGCTCATCGACGGCGCCTCGGAGATCGACCTGGACTGGCTCGACGGCCGGCACGTGGTGGGCGTCACCGCGGGCGCGTCCGCGCCCGAGGCCCGCGTCGAGGAGGTGATCGAGCACCTCGCCGAACTGGGCCCGGTCAGCCGGAGCGAGGTGCGCGTCGCCGTGGAGACGGTCGACTTCCTGCTGCCCAAGGAGCTGCGCGGGACGGACGTCCCGCACGAGCCGGAATCGGAGGCCCCGCATGAGCACCGTTGAGCACACCACGCCCGAGCGCCGCACAACGAGGCAGCTGATGGTCGGCTCGGTCGGAGTGGGCAGTGACCATCCCGTCTCCGTCCAGTCGATGACGACGACCGTGACCGCGCACGTCGACGAGACGCTCCAGCAGATCGCCGAACTGACGGCCGCGGGCTGCGACATCGTCCGGGTCGCGGTCCCCACGAGCGACGACGCCGAGGCGCTGCGCGCCATCGCCGCCAAGTCACCGCTTCCCGTTGTCGCCGACATCCACTTCCAGCCGCGCTACGTCTTCGCGGCGATCGAGGCGGGCTGCGCGGGGGTGCGGGTCAACCCGGGCAACATCAAACGCTTCGACGACCAGATCAAGGACATCACCCGGGCCGCGCGCGACCACGGCGTCCCGCTCCGCATCGGCGTCAACGCCGGGTCACTCGATCGCCGCATCCTGGCCCGGCACGGCTCGGCCACCCCGGAGGCACTGGTGGAATCGGCGATGCGGGAGGCGGAACTGTTCGCCGAGCACGATTTCCACGATTTCAAGATCTCGGTGAAGCACCACGACCCGATGACGACGGTCCGTGCCTACGAACTACTGGCCGAGCAGTGCGAGCAGCCGCTCCACCTGGGCGTGACCGAGGCCGGTCCGACGCAGCAGGGCACGGTGAAGTCGGCCGTCGCCTTCGGTTCCCTGCTCCGCCAGGGCATCGGGGACACCGTCCGGGTCTCGCTCTCGGCGCCGCCGGTCGAGGAGGTGAAGGTCGGGGTCGAGATCCTGCGATCGCTCGGGCTCCGCCCGCGGCAGCTGGAGATCGTCTCCTGCCCCTCCTGCGGACGGGCCCAGGTGGACGTGTACAAGCTGGCGGAGGAGGTCTCCGCCGGGCTCGAAGGGCTGCCCGTGCCGCTGCGGGTCGCCGTCATGGGCTGCGTGGTCAACGGTCCCGGAGAGGCACGCGAAGCCGACCTGGGGGTCGCCTCCGGAAACGGCAAGGGCCAGATCTTCGTCCGCGGCGAGGTCGTCCGGACGGTGCCGGAGAGCCAGATCGTCGAGACGTTGATCGAGGAGGCGCTCCGGATCGCGGAGGAGCACGTCAAGGAGTCGGAGAACGAGCCCGGGGAGGCCGAGACACGGTCATGACACTGCTACAGGGCATCACCTCACCCGCCGACCTCAGGAGGCTCGACCGGAGCCAGGACGGCGAACTGTGCGCGGAGATCCGCGAGTTCCTCATCCATGCCGTGGCGGAGTCGGGCGGCCACCTCGGACCGAACCTGGGCGTGGTCGAACTGACCGTCGCGCTCCACCGGGTCTTCGAGTCCCCGCGTGACGTGCTGCTGTTCGACACCGGCCATCAGGCGTATGTGCACAAGCTGCTGACCGGGCGAGCGCAGGGGTTCGACAGACTGCGCACCGCCGGGGGGCTGTCGGGCTATCCCTCGCGCGAGGAGTCCGACCACGACGTCATCGAGAACTCCCACGCCTCCACGGCGCTGTCGTACGCGGACGGGTTGGCCAAAGCGTTCGCGCTCCGCGGTGACCAGCACCGCAGGGTGGTCGCCGTGGTCGGCGACGGCGCACTCACCGGCGGACTGGCCTGGGAGGCGCTCAACAACATCGGGGCGGTCCCGGAACGGCCCGTGGTGATCGTCCTGAATGACAACGGGCGCTCCTACCGGCCCACGACCGGGGCGCTCGCGAGGCATCTGGAGGCGATCGGCACGGAACCCGCGGCGCGCTCCGACTTCTTCGAGAGCCTCGGAATCACCTACCTGGGGCCGGTGGACGGCCACGACTGCGCCTCGGTGGAACAGGCGCTGCGTACGGCGGTGAGCCTGAAGCGCCCCGTCGTCGTGCACTGCCTGACCAAGAAGGGGCAGGGCTACCCTCCCGCCGCCCAGGACGACGTGGACCGCTGGCACGCGGTCGGTCGCTTCGACCTGGCGACCGGTGCCGTCGAGAGTCCGGGCACACCGTCATGGACCGAGGTCTTCGCCGACGAGATGCTCGCCGTGGCGGCCGAGCGCCCCGAGGTGGTCGGCATCACCGCTGCGATGACCGTCCCCGTCGGCCTGCACAAGTTCGCCGCCAAGTTCCCCGACCGGGTCTTCGACGTCGGCATCAGCGAACAGCACGCGGTGGCCTCCGCCGCCGGGCTCGCCACCGCCGGACTGCGGCCGGTGGTGGCGGTCTACTCGACCTTCCTGGCCCGGGCGTTCGACCAGGTACTGATGGACGTGGCCCTGCACCGCCTGCCGGTCGTCTTCGTGCTGGACCGGGCCGGCGTGACCGGACCCGACGGGCCGAGCCACCACGGCCTGTGGGACCTGTCCTGGCTGTCGCTCGTCCCCGGGCTGCGCGTGGCCGCGCCCCGAGACGCGACGAGTCTGCGCCTGCTGCTCCGCGAGGCGCTCGACCGGGACGACGGCCCCACGGTGCTGCGGTTCCCGAAGGAGCAGGCGGGAGCGCGCATCGAGCACGTCGGGCAGATCCGGGGCCTGAACGTGCTGCGCTCGCCGGAGGCCCCGAGGGCCCCCCGGGTGCTGCTGGCAGCGGCCGGTCCGATGGCCACCGCCTGTGTGGAGGCGGCCGGGCTGCTGGCCGACCAGGGCGTGGAGGCGACGGTGGTCGATCCGCGCTGGGTGGTGCCTGTCCCCGACGCGCTGGTGGAACTGGCGAGCACGTATCCGCTGACCGTGACCGTCGAGGACAACATCGGCACCGGCGGATTCGGCGAACGGCTGGGCCGGCGCGTCGCCGCGACCGGTGCCACGACCCGCGTGGCGAACCTCAGCCTGCCGGCGCGATTCGTCGAAGCCGGCAGCCGGAACGAGTTGCTGCACGCCCACGGTCTGTCGGCGCCGCGGATCGCGGAGCAGGTCCACGCCTTGACGATCGGGACGACCGGCGCGGAGGGGCGACGCATGAACGAGGCACCGTACTCCTCCGGGTGAGCCGAAAGGCCCGGCGCCTCCTCGAAGTCGCGGGGTTGACACCCCCGATGGCCCGGCGCCCCGACCTGGCGGCGACCGGGCCTGCGGGGCGACCGGGCCATGGGTGTGCGCCAACCACCGCACTGTCGGACGGCTGCTCGCAGTCGACCTGGGGTCGGGCGACCGGGTCAGGCCCAGCGGAGGTGGAGCGGGAGCCTTTTGGCGCCGACGATCCCTCGCGCATCGTGGTGCTCGACCCCCTCGCCGATCGACATCCCGCTCCAGCGAGTGAGCATCTTCTGCACGGCGATCCGGACCTCCAGGCGGGCGAGCGGTGCTCCCAGACAGAAGTGGATCCCGTGCCCGAAGCTCAGGTGCGCATTGGGGGTGCGACGGATGTCGAAGCGATCCGGCTCGGAGAACTGCCGCTCGTCCCGGTTGGCCGAGGCCAGCCACGCGAGGACGATCTGGCCCGCCGGTACCGTGTGCTCGCCGACCTGGACGTCCCTCGTCGTTCTGCGCATGCTCGGAGCCAGCGGTGTGCGAAAACGCAGGACCTCTTCTATGGCGCCGGGCAGCCCGCCGGTGTCCGCCCGCAGTGCCGCGGCGGCGTCCGGATGCTCGTCCAGGCACAGGACGACATTGCCCAGCAGCGCCGTGGTCGTGATGTGGCCGGCGAGCAGCAGCAGCCCCACGAACCCGATGATCTCCTCGTCGTCCAGACGCTGACCGTCCACCTCCGCCGCCACGAGCCTGCTGGCCAGGTCGTCCTGCGGCCGGGCCCGCCGGTGGCGGATGTGCTCCAGGCAGTAGGCGTTCATCTCGCGCATGACGACCGCCATGGCCTGGGTGCGTTCCGCGTTCGGTATGAAACTCGTCTGGCTCTCCGGCGCGACCAGTGAGTCGGCCCAACGCCCGAACATCGGGCGATCCTCGACCGGAATGCCCAGGAGTTCGGCGATGACGATGACCGGCAGCGGGTACGCCAGGTCCGAGACCAGTTCCATCTGCTCCGCACCGGCCTTGGCGTCCAGCAGCTCATCGGTGATGACCTCGATGCGGGGCGCCAGTTGGGCGACCATGCCCGGGGTGAAGACCTTGCTCACCAAGGTGCGCAGCTTGCGGTGCTGGGGCGGGTCCTTCCGGAGGAGGTTGCCCTTGATGAAGCGGGCGACATCTTCCTGCGACGCCATGAGCGAGCTGAAGTCGGAGGAGAAGGTGCCCGGGTCGGCAAGGATCCGCTCCACGTCGGCATGACGGAAGACATGCCAAACGCCGGCTTCGCTGTCGTGGCTGACGGGCGCGTTCTCCCGCATCCTTCGGAACCAGGCGAGCACCGTCTCCGCGTCGGCGGACTGGTCGGCCAGACCGACCCCGCGCTCGGTAGCCGTCATCTCGGTCATGTCCCTTCCGCTGTCCGTGACACTCATGCAGACGTCCGCACCGCGTTCAGCCCGATCGTGGCGTAGCCCATCGTGAAGCTGCCCCCCATCGCGTCGATGGCGGCCCCGATGCCCGCCTGCACCTCTTCCACCGTGGCCACCGGGTACTGGCCGTGGTCGCCGTGCGTGGGCAACTGGTCCAGCCATGCGTCCCGGGAGTAGGACTTCTGCCAGTCGAACCGCCACTCCTGGGGGGCGCCGAACGCACCGGCCTTCCGTATCCCGTCGGCTGCGTTCCGGCGCAGCATCGTGTACCCGTCCAGGGCGTTGGTCGTCCACTGGCGTGCAACGAGAGAATCGGGCAACAGCCGCCGGTACGTCTCACCGAAGGCCCGCAGTACCTCGGGGGGTGGGATCTCCGCGTTCCAGAACACCGCCAGCTGTCCGCCGGGCCGCAGTGCCTGGGCCGCTTTCGCTGCAGCGGCGACCGCGTCCAGCCAGTGCCAGGTCTGCCCGGAGACGACGGCGTCGAAGGTCCGGCCGGACGGGTCCCAGGCCTCGAACGTCGACGCCTCGACTTCGAGTCCGCGCCGCCGCGCGACCTCGGCCATCCGCGGATCCGGCTCCACTCCGAGCACCGTGCAGCCGACCGCCTGGAACTGCCGGGACGCGATGCCGGTGCCACAGCCGACGTCAACGACGTCGAACTGGGTGCGGGCCTCGACGATTCGGTTCACCAGGGCTTCGGGATAGCTGGGCCGGGTCCGGTCGTAACGCTCCGGATCCGCGCCGAACCCCTCCGCCACTCGGCGGTGTCGGGGAAGCTCGTTCTCGGAGAAGGGAACTCGTGTGTGAGGCATAGTGTGTATACCGCTCACCTTAGATTGTCGAATGCCCGCTCGGGACGATTTCGGTGCCTTCGCCATTGAACGGCCACGATGCCGAACGGCACGGGCAACGGCCAGCTCCGAAAAATCAGGGGTTGGCCGAACCGCGATTCCGCGCGCCAAGAGCATCCCCGCCCCACCTGAAGACCCGGCGGCACCAGTGTTGTTCCTGGTCTTCCGGCTGCGAGGAGGATCCGTCGGACAAGCACCCCCACTAGTCAGGGATGGTTGTCACGGGGAGCAGCTGCCAAGGTAATTCCACGTTACGAGGACAGGCCGACCGGCGAAGCCGTTGATGCCTCTTTCTGCCACTCATTCCCGCGAACCGCGCCCTGCCGGGCACCGCGGCGAAGCATGACCTACGCGCGGACCACCCAGATCGGAATCCCGACAATGGACTGTGTCCCTGATTTTCCGAGTTCCGCGGACACCGCGGGCGAACTGCACACGCGACTGGGCGAACTGCGGCGCCAGGAATCGCTCCCCCGGGTGCGGCTCCCGGACGGCCGGCAGGCTTGGCTGGTGACCCGGCACGAGGACGTCCGGACGGTCCTGAACGACCGGAGGTTCACCCGGGACGTCATGGGTGTGCGTGCCCGGCAGTCCGGCGCGGACCCGGGTGGCGCACGGTCGGTGAACATGGACGGGCGCCCCCACAGCGAGCTACGCAGCCTGGTGGCCAAGGCGTTCACCGTCCGGCGGATCGAAGCCATGACGCCGCGCGTCCAGGCGTGGACCGACGACCTGATCGACGCCATGGAACGGGAGGGCCCGCCGGCGGACCTCGTCGCCCACCTGGCCGTTCCCCTGCCCGCCATCGCCATCTGCGAGTTGCTCGGCTTCCCGGTCGAGGACCGCGACGCGCTGAGCGGCTGGTGCGAGCGCATCACCGCGGTCGGTGACGGCGCTCCCGACCCGACGGCGTGGCTCGAACTGACCAAGTACATCGAGCACTTGGTGCCGGTCAAGCGCGCGGCGCTGGGCGACGGGCCCGCACCGGACGCGGACATCCTGACCAGCCTGGTCCATGCCCACGACAGCGCGAACGCGCTGACGATGGAGGAACTGCTCTCGCTCGCCGTCGTCGTTCTCGCGGGCGGCCTGGAGACGACCCAGACCGCGATCAGTGCCGGGATGCTGCGACTGTTCCGCAACCCGGACCAGTTGGACAAACTGCGCGCCGATCCGGACCTCGTCACCGGCGCCGTCGAGGAGCTGCTGCGCTACCAGCCGGTCATCGACGTCAACCGGCCGCAGATAGCCACCGAGGCCGTGCGGCTGGGAGATCAGCAGATCGGTGAGGGAGATCTGGTCCAGATATCGATCAATGCGGCCAACCGCGACGCGGCGGCCTTTCCCGACAGCGAGCGGTTCGACGTCGCACGCGGGCCGAACCCGCATCTCGCGTTCGGCTATGGGGCGCACCACTGCCTGGGGGCGGCCCTGGCACGGCTTGAACTCAGGACGGCGTTCTCGACGCTCCTGCGGCGGCTCCCGAACCTGCGGATCGCCGCGCCACCGGAGAGTCTGAGCTGGCGGGGCGGGCACGTCACGCTTCGCCTCGAAGAGCTGCCGGTCGCCTGGTAGGACCCACCGTCTGCACTGGTGAACGGGAGCACACAGGTGTTGATTTGCAGATTCGTCGACCATGGCCGGAGCGGATTCGGGCGCGTCGAGCACGACGGGAACGGTGAACTCGTCGTGCCCGTACGGTACGACGGCCCCGGCCGCGGCTGGGTCGACCGCGTCGGCCGGGCGCGTCCGCTCGGCGAGGTCACACTGCTGCCGCCCGCCGAGCCCAGCAAGATCGCCTGTGTCGCGCTCAACTACGCGGCGGACGGGACAGCGGCCGGCGACCACAGGCGCCCGGCTGACCCAGCCTCCTGCGCCGTCGTGCTGAAGCCGCCGTCGACCCTGGTCGGCCACGGGGCCCCGGTGGGCCACCCGGGAGCTGCCTGGGAGTTGAGGCACGAGGCCGAACTGGCGGTGGTGATCGGGGTGGCCTGCAAGAACGTCCCGCCGGAGCGCGCGGCCGAGGTCGTGGCCGGATACACGTGCGCGAACGACCTCACCGGGTACGCGCGCCGAGCCCCGGAGGCCCCGACCGGTCACCCGCCCGTCTGGGCGAAGCACTTCGACGGCTTCACCCCGCTGGGCCCGTGGATGGCCACCGACCTGGACCCGGCGGACCTGCGGATCACCTGCCGGGTGAACGGCGAGACCAGACAGGACGGCGGCACCCGCGGCCTGATCACACCCGTGAACGAGGTCGTCGCGGTGGTGAGTCGGCACATGTCACTGCTCCCCGGCGACGTGATCCTCACCGGCACCCCCGGGGGCTCGGGGCCGCTGTCGGTGGGCGATCGGGTCGAGGTGTCCATAGCGGGGATCGGCACCCTGCGCAACACCGTCGGCACGGTGCCCGACCGGCCGTGGGCCCCCGACGGGACCGGGAACGGCGGTGCGGCGCTCAGCGGCGCCACCCACCGTCCCTCCGGAAGGGGCGCCTGACGTGCGCGGGCGCCGACTCGGCAGAGCGCTCACCGCCCACGTGCGGACGTGGCGGCCGTACACCCTCTGGTACGTCGGCCTG
This sequence comes from Streptomyces broussonetiae, assembly GCF_009796285.1. Classification (NCBI taxonomy): domain Bacteria; kingdom Bacillati; phylum Actinomycetota; class Actinomycetes; order Kitasatosporales; family Streptomycetaceae; genus Streptomyces; species Streptomyces broussonetiae. The sequence continues at coordinate 1,597,410 of NZ_CP047020.1, forward strand.
GTCGGCCTGGCCGGACACGCCATCGCCGCCGGCCGGCACGGCGCCGCTCAGCTGGCGGCGGCATGGGCGGTGCCCACCTTGATCTGGGTCGCGGCGCACTACCTCGGCGACTACCTCGACCGCGAACTCGATGCGATCAGCAAACCGCAGCGGCCCATCCCCGCGGGGCTGATCCGCCCCCGCACGGCGGTCTGGTGCGGCACGGTCCTGGCCACGGCCGCCGCCGTGACGGCGGCCGTCGTCAACTACCGGAGCCTCATCGTGGCCGTCGCCGGGATCGGCGGGGCGATGGCCTACAACGGCTTGTTCAAGGCCAAGGGACTGCTGGGCAACCTCGTCCGCGGATCGTTGACCGGCGCAGCGCTCGTGTTCGGGGCGATGACGGCCTCGGCGTATCCGCCGGTCAAGGTGCTCGTCTTCGTGCCGGTGTTCTGGGCGCACGACGCCGCGTCCAATCTGGTCGGGACCCTGCGCGACGTCTCCGGTGACCGCGCGGGCGGCTATGCCACCTTCGCGGTCCGGCACGGGCTCAGGACGGCCGTCCGGACGGCGGTGGCGCTCTACGCACTCGCCGTGTCCGCGGCCGTGGTGGGGATCCTCACCATGCCGGGCGGCCGGGCGGGCGGCCTCGTGATGCTCCTGGTCGCGGCGGCCCTGGGCGGCGGCGCCTTCGGCCTGCTGTACGCGTCCGGACCCGAGCCCTCGGCACGGCTCGCCCTGCGTTCGCACGAGGTCCTGGTCGTCGAGCGGATGGTGCTCGCGGCCGCGCTGCTGGTGCCGGGCTTCGGGGGCCTCATCGTGATCGCGGTCCTGGTCCCGCTGCTCGCCGTCACGTTCGGCACCCAGCAGGCCATGCGTTCCCGGTACGAATTCCCGCGCGGTGCCACCGCGCACCCTGACGAGGACGCGGCCACCGCGCCGGCGCCGCTTTCCTGAGGAGGACCGTTCGCTGTGTGCTCAGATGTGGACAGCCGGGTCGAGGCATCGATCGCACGCGCCGCGGAGGCGCTGTTCGCGACGCAGCGTCCGGAGGGTTCCTGGCCGAACCACCGCCCCACTGCCGTCCTGGGGACCGCCGGCGCGATCGTCGCCCTGCGCCTCGCCGACTCCGCGCGCTCGCGCGACCTGATCGAGCGGGGAACCGCCTGGCTGGTGTCCGCCCAGAACGCTGACGGCGGCTGGGGCGGCGTGCCTGGCGCCGCGTCACAGCTGGTGCCCACCGTGGTGACGGCATCCGCCCTGAGGCTGGTGGCTCCGCAGCCGACCGAGGAGCCTACGCGGCGCGCTCTGGAGCTGCTCGAATCGCTCGGCGGCGTGGAGGCGCTCGCCGACCCCGGGATGGTCCACATGGCCACGACGTTCCTCGTGCTGGCGGGCCTGCGGGACATGCGCGGCTCCCGGCGCATCCCGCTGGAGTTGCTGCTGCTGCCCCGGCGGATCTGGCGGCCCCGGCTGTCCTTCCGGCTCGCGCCGATGGTGGCCATGGCCTTCATCCAAGCCCGTCACAGCCCCCCTAAGGGGGCCGGACGGCTGCTGCACCGGCTGGCCCGACCGACCGCGCTCCGCCTGCTCCGGGAGGTGGAACGCGGGGAGAACGACCGCGGCGGGTACGGCGGCGACAACTGGCTCGCCGCGGTGGTGTGCATCGGCCTGTGCCTCGCCGAGGCCCCGCAAGGCATGATCTCCGACACCGTCGACTACCTCCGGTCGAACGTGGCGCCCGACGGCTCCTGGCACATCATGCAGGGGCTCGACCTGATCGGCGGGTCCTACGTCGCCCGCGGCCTGGCGGACGCCGGCTACACCGACGACCCGCGGTTGGTCCGGGCTCGGCAGTGGCTGCGCGGGTGCCAGCAGGACCGGGCGTTCCCCATCTACGGCGCGCCGCCCGGCGGATGGGGGTGGGAAGGCCCCCGCGGGTGGCCGAACTTCCTGGACAGCGCCAACGTGCTGGCCGCGCTCACGCCCGCCGGCGACGCGGAGCCCGGGGCACAACTGCGGCGCGGCCTGGACTGGCTGATGTCGCGACAGGACGGCAGGGGCTCGTGGGGGACCTTCGTCCCGGACACCACACTCTCCAACGACGGCCCCTGCCCCGCCACGACGGCGCAGTGCGTCGAAGCGCTGCTCGACGGCGGCCTGCCCCGCACCGACCCCAGGATCGTCAAAGCCCTGGACTGGCTCCCCACCGGCCAACGCCCGGACGGCACCTACGAGGGCCTGTGGTACCGAGGCCTCACCTCGGCGACCGCCACGGCGCTCGTCGCCTTCGCACGCGGCGGAGCGGGCGACGCCCCGGCCGCCCGGCGCGCCCGCGAGGCCCTCCTGAACGCCCAGTTGGCCGACGGTTCATGGGGGCCGGGCGAGACCGGCACGCCCGGCGACGATCCGTCGCGGGGCACCGTCGAGGAGACCGCCTGGGCGCTGCGCGGCCTGCTCGCCGCCGGTCTGCCGGCCGAGGACGAACGGCTCCGGCGGGCGGCGGAATGGATCATGTCCGCGCAACGGGACGACGGCCTGTGGGAGGCGAGCCCGGTGTGCCTGCACATCCGGCGTCTCGCCTACTACGTGGACGGCCTGATCGGGAACGGCCTGGCGCTCAGGGCGTTGGGCGCCTATCGGAGCGCGCTCACCGCCCGCCCGGTGGCGGAGCGGGAGGCTTCGTGACGACCGATCACGGTACGGACCACCGGGTGGACACCGACGTGGTCGTCTGCGGCGCCGGGGTCGCCGGGCTGGCGGCGGCCTGCGCCCTCGGCCGCCTGGGCCTGGAGGTGACCCTCCTGGACAAGCGGCCGAGCCAGCCCCCGCTCTGGAAGGGCGAGGTCCTCCAGCCCGGTTCCCTGGACTCCCTGCACGCGTGGGACGTGCTCGGCCGCCTTGAGGCCAGACGGGCGGTTCGCCTGAACCGGCTCGTCGCCCGCACCGCCGGCGGGCAGGAGCTGATGGCCATGGACTTCGCGGTGCTCGGCTGCGAACGGCCCTGGATGCTCGCCCACGACTACTCGACAATCCTGGAGTGCATGGCCGAGTCGCTCGGCCCAAGGGTACGTCTGCACCGTGGCGTCCTGGTCAAGGACCTCAGCAGGGACGCGGAGGGCAGGATCCGCGGGGTGCGTGCCGTGACGGACGGCACGGCCCTCGACATCCGGGCAGGCCTCGTCGTGGCGGCCGACGGCATGTCCTCGCGTCTGCGCAAGCTCGCGGGCATCGACGCCGGACCCGTCGCCTACGACCACCGGCTGCTCTCGTTCGAACTGCCCGGCACCCTGCCGGTGGACGACGAGGTCTCCGCCCATGCCACGGACCGCGGCCTGGTCATGGTCTACCCGCTGCCGGACGCGCGGATCCGGGTCTATGTCCAGGTGAGGACGGACGAACTCCGCAGGGCGACCCCGGCCGAGCTGCGGCGATGGTGCGAGCGGCTGCTCGGCCAGGTGCCCGCGCTGGCTCCGATCGCCAAGCTGCTCGAAGGGAACCTGGAACGCCACCAACTGATCCCGGTCTGGTGCTACCGCGCCCCGTCGCTCGTCCGGCCCGGCATCGTCCTGCTCGGGGAGGCGGCACACGTCGTCCACCCGCTGGCGGCCCAGGGAATGAACACCTCGATCGGCGACGCCGAGGCCCTCGCGGCCCGGCTCGCGGCCGTCGATCTCGCCGACGGCGCCGCCGTCGACGGTGCGCTGCGCGGCTACGAGAACGATCGGATGAGCAAGATCCGGGCCGTGCACACCATGAGCCACAACGCGGCGCGCATGATGACCAGCACCTCACTCGGCGGCAGGGTCCTGGGCCGGCGGCTCATGCGGGGAACCGCCAGGAGCAGCCGTCTGAACTATCTGACGACGTACAACATGTCGGGCTTCGGCATGCGCCCGCTCGGCAGGATCGACCGGCTCGTCCAGTTGGGAGTCCTGCCCGACCTGCGCGCGCGGTCGTTCACCGCGCCACCGGTTCCAGGGCGCCTGGCCGGGAGCGCACCACAGGTACGTCGAGAAAGCCGAGACAACGGAGAGAAGAGCTGAGAATGTCAGACGCCCTCACGACGGCCTTCGATGTCCGACCGCTCACCAGTGCTCTGGGAGCCGAGATCCGCGGCGTGCGGCTGGAGGAGATCACCGACGCGGAGTTCGCGGAGCTGCACCGGCTGCTGCTGAAGTACCTGGTGATCTTCATCCCAGGGCAGGAGAACTGGTCGGCGGAGTCGCGCATCGCCTTCGGCCGCAGGTTCGGCGCGCTGGAAGAACACGCCTACCTGCCCCACCTGGACGGGCATCCGCAGATCCAGGTCATCGACTCGGAGCAGAACGGCAAGATTCCGATCTGGCACACCGACATGACCTACACCTCGAATCCGCCCATCGGAAGCATCCTGCAGATCGTCGACGGCCCGCCGCAGGGCGGCGACACGATGTGGTCGAACCAGTACCTGGCGTACGAGGGGCTGTCCGCGCCGCTGCGCGACCTGCTCGACGGCCTCACCGCCATCCACGCCATCCATATTCCGGGGCTGGACAGCAGGGCCGAGCACCCCGTCGTACGCGTCCACCCGGAGACGGGCCGCCGGGCACTGTTCGTCAATCGGGCCCACACCTCGCACATCGCTCAGCTGAGCCGGAACGAGAGCGACTCGCTCCTGCAGTACCTCCACGGCTTCGCCACCTCCCCGGAGTTCACCTGCCGCCACCACTGGAAGCCGGGCGACGTGGCGATCTGGGACAACAGGGTCACGCAGCACTACGCGGTCGACGACTACGCCGAACGACGCTGGGGCCTGCGCGTCGTGGTGCTCGGCGACACCCCCGCCGGCAGCGAGCCCCGGTGGGACCACTACCGGCCCGTGCCCGACCAGCGCTACGCACCGGACTGGGTGAACGCGAAGGAAGCGTACTGATCGCCTCGACCGAGGGAGCACCACCGAGAAAGCAGCGCAGACCGCTGCGACGACAAGGTGAGGAAGCATTGAGCATGGCGAACACCGGCCCCACGACGCACACCCTGGACGTGCCGGGGGCACGTCTGTGCTACGAGATCCGCGGCTCCGGCCCGTTGCTCCTGATGATCGGCTCGCCCATGGGCAGCAGGGGGTTCACGGCACTCGCGGCACTGCTCGGCGCGGAATTCACCGTCGTGACCTACGATCCCCGCGGCATCCTGCGCAGCACCCTTGCCGATCCGAGCCAGGAGGCGACGCCCGAACTCATCGCGGATGACGTCCAGCGGCTGGTGTCCGCCCTCGGCACCGGGCCGGCGCACGTGTTCGGCAACAGCGGCGGAGCCACCACCGGCCTCGCCCTGGCCACCCGGCATCCGGAGGCCGTGCGCACCCTGGTGGCCCATGAACCGCCGGTGACCGAGCTGCTGTCCGACGCGCAGCAGGTACGCGCCGCGGTCGATGACCTCTGCCGGGACTACGCGGCCGGCCACCGGGACACGGCGTTGCGGAAGTACACGGCTCTGACCGGTATCGGCTTCGCCCCGCCGCGCCCCGCCGGGCAGGCGCCGGCCCCCGAGTCGTACACCGCGCCGCCGGAGGTGCGGGCCATCCTGGACCGGTTCTTCGGATACATCCTCCAGCCCACCACGCGGTACCGTCCCGACCTCGACGCCCTCCGCGCAGCGTCCGTCCCGATCGTGGTCGCGGGTGGGACGACGTCCCGGGGGCAGCTCTACCACCGGACCGCGGCGGCGCTCGCCGACCTGCTCGACACCCCCTTGGAAGCCTTCCCCGCGGGGCACACCGGCTTCCAGGAGCAACCGGAGCCGTTCGCCAATCTGCTGCGCGAAACGTTCAGCAGGGTGCGGACCGGGCCGCACCCGCACTGATCGCACAGCACGGCGAACCGTGCGCACAAGGCGGTCGCCCGAAAAGAATCGCGCCCGTCCCACAGCTGTCCGACAGCGGGGGCCGGCAACTCTCAGGAGCGCATCGCTCAGGCCGGCTTCAGGGACGTCGCCGACACTCCTGCGCGAGCGCCGAGCGGACCGGATCGACCGGATCGACCGGACACACATCACACCGGAGGTGGAGTGAAATGGACCAGATCTTCCAGGCCAGCCGTCAGTGGGAGCGGATACAGAACCGCTGGATCACCGAGGACGCTGCCGTCGACCTGACGAATCTCAAGTCCGACCCGAGGAACTTCAAACTGTCCCTCTGGGACCCGACGACAAACGGCGTCCGGTACCTGAAGGCACTGACCTACCACCTCGGCATGCACCTGAGCCCCGAGGAGTGGGCAAGGATCAAGCGAACCCCCAACCGGGAGATCGGCGACCCGATCACCGTGCGGTGCGAGGGCGAGTCGCTGTGCATGGACTACCTGCAGGCGACGTTCGAACTCGGCTTCATCGAGGGCGGGATCGACATGAGCGGAGCCCGGGTACTGGAGATCGGAGCCGGCTACGGGCGCACCTGCCACATGATCATGTCCAACCACGACATCTCCGGCTACAGCATCGTCGACCTGAAGAACACGCTGGAGCTGAGCAAGGCCTACCTGCGCCGGACTCTCGACGACGCCCGCTTCAAGCTGATCGAGTTCATCCCGGTCGACAGCCTGGAGGGCGGCGCCCTCAAGTCCGAGCGCTTCGAGCTGTGCATCAACATCCACTCGATGACCGAGATGAGCCCGGACACCGTGAGCGCCTATCTCGGCCTGATCGACGAAACCTGCTCCGCCTTCTACGTGAAGAATCCGGTGGGCAAGTACATCGATCAGAGCCTGGACGGCTATCTGCAGGGCCAGGAGGCCGTGCAGATGGCACTGGAGAACGGCCCCCTCAGGCAGTTGGTGGACATCCATGACAGCCAGGCGGTGCAGGCAGCGGTACCCGCCTTCATCAACGGCTACCGGCCGGGCGATGCCTGGGACTGCGTCAGCGACAGCCGCGCCCTTCCATGGAGCTACCTCTGGCAGGCTCTCTACAGGAAGCCTCGTACGGCTCCGGTCCGGTGAAGGGCATACTCCTGGCGGGCGGGAACGGGACACGGTTGCTGCCCCTCACCCTCGTCGGCTCCAAGCAGCTGGCTCCGGTCTACGACAAGCCCATGGTCTACTACCCGCTGTCCGTGCTCATGCTCACGGGTATCGACGACGTCCTCATCATCGCCCGCCCCGCGGAGATCGGGCTGTTCCGCAAGCTGTTCGGGGACGGCAGCAGACTGGGCATGCGCATCGACTACGCGCCCCAGGAGCAGCCGCAGGGAATCGCCGACGCCTTCCTCGTCGGCGCCCGGCACATCAAGGGCGAGGACTGCGCTCTGATCCTGGGCGACAACCTCTTCCACGGCGCCAGACTGCCCTCCCTGCTGCGCAGAACCGTCCGCGAGTTGCGCGGGTGCGCCCTTTTCGGCCACCAGGTCGCCGAGCCCCGGCACTTCGGTGTAGCCGAGATCGACGCGAAGGGCCAGCTCATCTCCATCGAGGAGAAACCCGATCATCCGCGCTCCAACCTCGCGATCCCGGGCCTGTACTTCTTCGACGACACCGTGACGGACGTCGCACGTGGCCTGCGGCCCTCCGTGCGCGGCGAATTGGAGATCACCGATGTCCTGCGCGCGTATCTGGCCGAGGGACGTGCCGACCTGGTCTGGCTCGGCCGGGGCGTCACCTGGCTGGACGCCGGAACCCACGAATCCCTGCTCGATGCGGGCAGGTTCGTCCGGGACATCCAGCATCGCCAGGGCATATGTCTCGGCTGCATCGAGGAGATCGCCATGTACATGGGCTTCATCGACGCGGAAGCCTGCTACCGGCTCGGCGCCGAGATGAAGAGTTCGCCCTACGGCCAGTACGTCATGAGGAGCGCCCGCGCCCACCAACTGAACCCGACGCCCTCCAAGTTCCTGGAGGAATGATGCATCTCCTCGTCACCGGAGCCGCCGGCTTCATCGGTTCCGCGTACATCCGGACGGCGCTCGCACCCGGCCCCGCCGAGGTCTCCCACATCACCGTGCTCGACAAGCTCACCTACGCGGGCAGGCTCGACAACCTCGACCTCACGCACCCGCGCCTGAGCTTCGTCCAGGGCGACATCTGCGACGCCGAACTCGTCGACCGGCTCATGGCCCGCGCCGACCAGGTGGTGCACTTCGCGGCCGAGTCCCACGTAGACCGCTCCATCGCCGACGCGGACGCGTTCGTCCGCACCAACGTGACCGGCACCCAGACGCTTCTCGACGCGGCACTGCGCCGGGGAGTCGACCGCTTCGTGCACGTGTCCACCGACGAGGTCTACGGGTCGATCGCGACCGGCCGGTCCACCGAGGAGGACGCCCTGGCTCCCAACTCCCCCTACGCGGCCTCCAAGGCGGCCTCCGACCTGATCGCCCTCTCCTACCACCGCACCCACGGCCTGGACGTCCGGGTGACCCGCTGCTCCAACAACTACGGGCCACGGCAATTCCCCGAGAAGGTCATTCCGTTGTTCGTCTCCCGGCTGCTCGCGGGCGGCACGGTGCCGCTCTACGGCGACGGCAAGAACGTACGGGAATGGCTGCACGTCGAGGACCACTGCCGCGGCGTGGAACTGGTACGGACCAGCGGGCGTCCGGGCGAGGTCTACAACATCGGCGGTGGCACCGGTCTGAGCAACCTCGAACTGACCGAGCTGCTGCTCAAGGTCTGCGGCGGCAGCTGGGACCAGGTGCGTTACGTGGCGGATCGCAAGGGCCATGACCGGCGCTATGCGATCAGCGACGACAAGGCCCGCAGCGAGCTGGGCTACCGCCCCCTTCGCGACTTCGAGTCCGGGCTCGCCGAGACGGTCTCCTGGTACCGGGACGACCGCTCCTGGTGGGAACCGCTCGCTCGTGGCCCCATGGCCTGAGGGCGGCATGCTTCACCGGGGACGGTTCTGGTTGCTCTCGCGGTAGGATGGGTACGCACCCACGTAGTGGGCGTTCGCCCATATGGCAAGGGATGCCGGCCGGGCGACGCATGAGAGGATCTGTGAGTGCCGACTGGAGTGCACCTTCGTGACGCGCGTCAGCAGTTGTTCGACGCCGCCGAACGCGTACTTCTGCGGGACGGGGCGAACGGGCTGACCAGCCGGTCCGTCACCGACGAGGCGGGCTGCGCCAAAGGCGTCCTGCATCGGCACTTCACCGACTTCGACGCTTTCCTCACCGACCTCGTGCTCGACCGGGCAACGCAGCTTGAGATGCAGGCGAGTTCGCTGCGCGAGTCCGCGGGCAACGGCACGGTGGCCGACAACCTCACCAGTGCGCTGATCAGCCTGTTCGGACCGGTTCCGGTGGCAATCATCCCGCTCATCACCTTCCGGGACGAGCTGCGCGCGCGGCTGCGGCAAGCCATGCCCGGAGGCGGCATCGCGATCCTCGCCCAGGCCACGACCGCGATCTCCGCATATCTGGCCGCCGAGCGTGAACTGGGCCGCATCGCGGCCGACGCCGACATCGACTCGCTCACCCTCTCCCTGGTCGGTGGCGGGCATCTCCTGTTCACGGACCGCGACCCCGGCCCGCCGGCCACGGCAGTAGTCCACAAGTTCGTGACAGCGGTCATCGCCGATGCCATGCAACGACGGCCCGCCTAGGCGCTTGAGGCCTTCTCCTCCACGATTTGCCGTCCGTGCCACGGTCGCCGGCCGCTCGATGTCGAGGCGTTGGAAAAGGGCCTGCATGTCGATGCGGATCTTCTCGTAGTCGGGCCGATGCAGGCCCAGGTCGCGGAAGCCCGTCCGGCCCGCAGACTTCTGACACCGGCAAGGACGGCGGCGATGACCTCGCCGCACAGGGCGAGCGACGCGGCAATGACGCGGGCCGGTTGTGTACTCGGCGTTTCCGGTCGCCGCCTTCGCGCTCCGCGTCACTCCCCGGCCCGACATGCCGTACACCGTGGCGGCGGGCGGGGCATCCCCCTGCCAGGGATGACGGCCGCCGCCGGGGTCGCCTGCACGGTGTCCGTGCACACGTCGCCGCGGCACTCGGCCAGTCGGCGCTGTTCCTGACCCTCCGGCAACCCACGAGGCGCCGCCCCGGGCACGCGCGGCCCCTCCGCCACTCCTCACGGTCAGGGCGTTCCGGGGCGACGGCGGTTCCGCCGAGGACGAGGCGGCACCGGGGACCGGGCACAGGCAGGCGCACCTGCGGGGCACCCTGGATCGTCAACCACTGGTTGACACCCCCAAGAGTGCAACCTACGGTTGACACATGGCGACCAACCCGAACATCACGGCATCCGTACGCCTCGACGACCTCATCGAGGCCATCAAGAAGGTTCACCCCGAACCCCTGGACCAGCTCCAGGACGCGGTGATCGCCGCCGATCACCTCGGCGACGTGGCCGACCATCTGATCGGCCACTTCGTCGACCAGGCCCGCCGCTCCGGCGCGTCCTGGACCGAGATCGGCAAGAGCATGGGCGTGACCCGGCAGGCGGCACAGAAGCGGTTCGTGCCGAAGGAGTCCAGCGACCTCGACCCCAACCAGGGCTTCAGCCGCTACACCACGCGCGCGCGGAACGTGGTCGTGGCCGCGCACAACGAGGCGGTGGCGGCCCGCAACCCCGAGTGCCGGCCCGAGCACCTGGTCCTCGGCCTGCTGGCCGACCCGGAGGGCCTGGCCGCGACGGCGATCACCGTGCAGGGCGTCCTGCTCGACTCCGTCCGACAGGCCGCGACCGCCGCGCTCCCGCCCGCCGCGGACGACGTACCCGACCTGATCCCCTACGCGCCCGAGGCCAAGAAGGCGCTGGAACTCACCTTCCGCGAGGCCCTGCGGCTCGGCCACAACTACATCGGCACCGAGCACATCCTGCTGGCGCTCCTGGAGCAGGAGAACGGCCAGGGCGTCCTCAGCGGCCTCGGCATCACCAAGGCCGGGACCGAGACGTACCTCGCCAAGGTTCTCGCGCTGCTGACGCAGCAGCGCGGCCCACTGGCCGACCCGACCTCATCGGAGGACTGAAAGCGAAGGTCACGGCGCTTGTCAGCGCGACCTGTCCACCCTCGGGGTCCAGCCGCGCCTGCTCGCCACGCGGTTGCGAGCAGAGCGGTGCTACGACATCAGCGGTGCTACGACATCGAGGACGCCGATCCACTCCTGCTGGGCCACGAGAGCCGGCACGGCGAGCCGCGTTCGGCCGCCGCCCCGGCCCGCCTCCGGGGCGGCCCCGTACCGTCCGATGCGCCACAGCGCGCGGCCGGGCCTGCCCTCTGCAGTGCAGCCAAAGCGCATCAGCCGCCGAAGAAGCTCAGCCGCACCTGACGGTTGGCGTTGTCCCTGTTCGTGTCCGCCGACCTCCGATGAGGCAACCCTCAGCACAGACGGGCTCTTGCCCCTGCAGAGAGAGTCACACAGGCAGTGGATCACCCTGTCCGGCTCTCCGGGTACCGTCAGGGGCATGAGTCATCCGCACCCCGAGCTGAAAGCCGCCCCGCCCCTTCCCGAAGGAGGGCTGCGGGTCATCGCCCTGGGCGGCCTGGGTGAGATCGGCCGCAACATGACCGTCTTCGAGCACGCGGGCAAGCTGCTCATCGTCGACTGCGGCGTGCTGTTCCCCGAGGAGACCCAGCCCGGCGTGGACGTGATCCTGCCGGACTTCACCTCGATCCGGGACCGGCTGGACGACATCGTGGCCGTGGTCCTCACCCACGGCCACGAGGACCACATCGGCGGCGTGCCGTACCTGCTGCGCGAGCGGTCCGACATTCCCGTCGTCGGCTCCAAGCTGACGCTGGCGTTCCTGGAGGCCAAGCTCAAGGAACACGGCATCCGGCCGCGCACGGTGCGGGTGCGGGAGGGCGACCGGCGCGGCCTCGGGCCCTTCGACTGCGAGTTCGTGGCGGTCAACCACTCCATCCCCGACAGCCTCGCGGTCGCGATCCGCACCCGGGCCGGGATGGTGCTGCACACCGGCGACTTCAAGATGGACCAGTTCCCTCTCGACGACCGCATCACCGATCTGCGTGCCTTCGCCCGCCTCGGCGAGGAGGGCGTGGACCTGTTCCTCACCGACTCCACCAATGCCGAAGTACCCGGCTTCACCACCTCCGAGCGTGAGCTGAACCCTGCGATCGAGCAGGTGATGCGCACCGCGCCGCGCCGGGTCATCGTCTCCAGCTTCGCCAGCCACGTGCACCGCATCCAGCAGGTCCTGGACGCCGCCCACCAGCACGGCCGCAAGGTCGCCTTCGTCGGCCGGTCGATGGTCCGCAACATGGGCATCGCCCGTGACCTGGGCTATCTGAAGGTCCCCTCCGGTCTGGTCGTGAGCACGAAGGAGCTGGAGAAGCTCCCGGACCACAAGATCACGCTGGTGTGCACCGGCTCCCAGGGCGAACCGATGGCCGCGCTGTCACGGATGGCCAACCGCGACCACATGATCCGCATCGGCAAGGACGACACCGTCCTGCTCGCCAGCTCCCTCATCCCCGGCAACGAGAACGCCATCTACCGGGTGATCAACGGACTCACCCGGTGGGGCGCCCACGTGGTCCACAAGGGCAACGCCAAGGTGCACGTCTCCGGGCACGCCAGCGCCGGCGAACTCGTCTACTGCTACAACATCGTCAAACCCCGCAACGTCATGCCCGTGCACGGCGAATGGCGCCACCTGCGGGCCAACGCCGACCTCGCCATCCGCACCGGTGTCGACCCCGACCGGGTCGTCATCGCCGAGGACGGCGTCGTCGTCGACCTGGTCGACGGACGCGCGTCCATCACCGGCAAGGTCCCCGCCGGCAACGTCTACGTGGACGGCATGGAAGTCGGCGGCGCCACCGAGGCGTCCCTCAAGGACCGACTCACCCTCGCCGCCGAAGGCGTGGTCACGGTGGTGGCGATCGTCGACGCGGACACCGGCGCCCTCGCCGAGGCCCCCGACTTCCTGGCCCGCGGCTTCGTCCACGACGACACCACCTTCGAGCCGGTCGTCCCCGTCATCGAGAAGACCCTGGCCACCGCGGCCGAGGAAGGCGTCGGGGACGCACGCCAACTCGAACAACTCATCGCCCGCGCCGTGGCGAACTGGGCGTTCCGCACCCACCGCCGCAAGCCCCTCATCATCCCCGTCATCATCGACGCCTGAACCACAGCCCCGGCAGCACGATCCCCGTTCCGGTCGCGGCCCCGCCAGCACCGAGGTCGGGCACGGCCGGACCGGTCGGTGGCGAGGCCGCCGGGCTCGACGAGGCGGATCGCCTCGCCGTGGGCGGCCGACAGGTCCGCGAGGGAGTCGGTGTTACGGGCGACGGCCCTGTCGCCGTGCGCCAGGGCCGCCTGCGCGAACTCGCGGCCGAAGCCGCGGGAGGAACCGGTGACACAGCGGCGGTGCACCCCGCCCAGAGGTTCCGAGCCAACCGCGTCTGGGCCATTCTTCCCAGGCCAGTCCGCCGGCTACGCCTCGCCCGCGACGCGCGCACGGACAAGCGCACGTCGCGGACCACTGCACGGGAGGCACGACTGGACAGCGCGAGTGCCGGTGAAGCCGTCAGATAGCGGGACTCACCGACTCAGCCGCCGCTCTTGCGCCTGAACGACCGCTGGCTCGCAGCCGGGCCATGCGCCGAACGCACCTTCGACGCGTCCGACTTGGCGGCAACATCAGCGGCGTCCGCCTGCACACCGCGCTTGCGCGCCAGGGCTTCGCGGAACTTGCGCTTGAGGTCGTAGTTGCCGTCGCTGTCCGGCTCCAGAGGGGACGTCTCGGGGGCAGCAGGCTCCGAATCTTCCATAGATACGGGCTCTGTGGTCATGGTGACCTCCTGGGTTCGGGGGTGGGCAAGCACAGCTTGTCATGCTGGGCGCAGTGCGAGGCGCCGGCAACGTCGTCCTGCCCCGTTTCGGCGGGTATCCCTCTCGCGGCCAAAGGCGTTGACTTTGCAGGTGAGGCGCGCAGGACGGCTTCGGACCGGGCCGAGGGTTGTCGATCCCGTGGCCGGGCCGCCAGGGCAACGGCTCTCAGCCGTTGCGACGCACGAGGGCGGCCCTGCGGGCCTCGGCGAGCTTGCGGGCCTCGCCCGCCTTTCGGGACCTGCCGCCGGCGCCTCGGGAGGTGTCCTTGCTGGCCCCGAGACCGCGGAAGGGAGCGTTGGTGTTCTTGGGCCGGGGGACGGCGGGCCCGCCGTCGAGCGGGATCCCGGAGGGAGACTTGGCGCCGGTGATCCGGCTCAGTTCCGCTTCGCCCGAGCGCACCTTGGTGACGGTCGGCTCGATGCCGGCCCCCGCCATCATGCGGCTCGTCTCGCGGCGCCGGCCCGCCGGCACGAGCGTGACCACGCTGCGTACGGCGCCAGCGCCTGGGTGACCTGTTGGGCCGGCTCCCGGGTGGGCACAAGGATCGGAGCCAGGGGCTGCTTCGGTTCGGCGCGCCGCCCGGCTGTACGTGTCAGCAGCGGCAGGCCGAAGGCGAGCGTCTTGCCCGATCCGGTGCGCCCACGTCCCAGGATGTCGCGCCCCTCCAGGGCATCGGGCAGGACCAAGGGGCATTGGGTGCGGCCGGAATCCGACGCTACAGTCCCATCACGTACATCAGCCGAGGAAGCTCAACCGCACCTGACGGTTGGGATTGTCCCTGTTCGTGTCGACGAGGCACACCGACTGCCAGGTGCCCAGCTCCAGGCGTCCGCCGATGACCGGGAGGGTCGCGTGTGGTGGGACGAGGGCCGGGAGGACGTGGTCGCGGCCGTGGCCGGGGCTGCCGTGGCGGTGCTGCCAGCGGTCGTCGGCGGGGAGCAGGGTGTGCAGGGCGGCGAGGAGGTCGTCGTCACTGCCGGCCCCCGTCTCGATGACGGCGATTCCGGCGGTGGCGTGCGGGACGAAGAGGTTGAGCAGTCCGTCGCGGCCGGCCGCCACCTCGCGCAGGAAGCCGTCGCAGTCGGAGGTGAGATCGACGACCCGCTCCCGCGAGCCGGTGGCGACGTGCAGAATTCGAGTGGTGAAGGCATCTGGCATGGGCTCATCCTGACCCATGCACCGGGTTCTCCCCTCCGTGGCAGGACCGTTTCCTGATACACGTGGTCCACCAGGCGAGACACCGTTGACCGTCGCACGCTCATCTGGCTACGTTCTGCCGCATGTTGCGTTCAGCCCTGCTCACCACGCGCGGTCACATCGACCTGCTGCGGGTGGCCTCCGCCGCGTGTCGCCGCGGCTGCTGACGCCCTTCTTCCGCTTCGCACTGTCCGGGTTTCCGGCTTTCGGCTTCCCGCCTCCGGCTTCCGGCGCGTCCCGGCGTCGCTCCCGCGCACACGTGACCAGTTGATCCCGCGCCCCCCTCCGGGACCAGCCATCGACACGCGTCTGCGACGACGGCACCCTGCACTGCCGCCCCTTCATCTCCACTCCCGCTCGCCCCCTCCCCGTGGAGCGTCCATGAGCATCAGCCATGCCCCACCCAGCTCCCCCGAGCCGGATATTTCCGGTATATCAAAATCCAAGGGCCCCGGAACGGACGTCTCCGACCACACCATCGCCCTCGACCTCCAGCCCGTCGTTCCCGCCTCCTCCCGCTCTCTCCGCATCCCCCGCTGGCTACGGCGCACCGCAGGCCCGATCCTGCTGCTGGCCCTGTGGCAACTCCTCAGCGCCACCGGCGTGCTGACGGCCGACGTGCTGGCCGCACCGGGCCGGATCGCGCAGGTCGGCTGGGACCTGATCAGCGACGGCTCGCTGCCTTCGGCCATGGGAACCTCGCTGCAGCGCGTGGCGCTCGGGCTGCTGTTCGGGACCCTGACGGGCACCGGACTCGCCCTGGTCTCAGGGCTGTTCCGGATCGGCGAGGACCTGGTGGACGCGCCGGTCCAGATGCTGCGGACGGTGCCGTTCGTCGGTCTCATCCCGCTGTTCATCATCTGGTTCGGCATCGGCGAGGCCCCGAAGATCGCCATCATCACACTCGGCGTGACCTTCCCGCTCTACCTCAACGTCTACGCCGGGATCCGTGGCGTGGACGCCCAGCTCATCGAGGCGGGCGAGTCGTTGGGGCTGTCCCGCTGGGGGCTGGTGCGACACGTCGTCCTGCCAGGTGCGCTGCCCGGCGCGCTGACCGGGCTGCGGTACTCGCTCGGTATCGCCTGGCTCGCCCTGGTCTTCGCCGAGCAGGTCAACGCCGACGCCGGGATCGGCTTCCTGATGGTCCAGGCACGGGACTTCCTGAGGACCGACGTGATCGTGGTCTGCCTGATCGTCTACGCCTTCCTCGGCCTGCTCGCCGACTTCATCGTCCGTTCCCTCGAAAGGCTGCTGCTGCAATGGCGACCGACGTTCACCGGCCGGTGAGTGCCACAGTGTCCTCCGCGCGGCGGCCTGCGGCCGTGCACATCGAGGGGCTGACCCGCTCCTTCGACGGCCGTACGGTCATCGACGGCCTGCATCTGGACATCGCGCCGGGCGAGTTCGTCGCCCTGCTCGGCCGCAGTGGCTGTGGCAAGTCGACGCTGCTGCGGATCCTCGCCGGCCTCGACCGGGACATCCGGGGCACCGTGCTGGTCCCGCGCCGCAGGGCCGTCGCCTTCCAGGCACCCCGGCTGATGCCCTGGAAGAAGGTCTGGCGCAATGTCCTGCTCGGCCTGCCCGGCAAGCCCGAACGAGGCGTCGCCGAACGGGCGTTGGACGAAGTAGGTCTCGGCCACCGCATCGACGCCTGGCCGAGGACGCTCTCCGGCGGCGAGGCCCAGCGCGCCTCACTCGCCCGAGCGCTGGTGCGCGAGCCCGATCTCCTGCTCCTCGACGAGCCGTTCGGTGCCCTCGACGCACTCACCCGGATCAAGGCCCAACGACTGGTCGGGGAGTTGTGGGAGCAGCGGGCCTGCGCGGTACTGCTGGTCACGCACGACGTCGAGGAGGCCGTGCTGCTCGCCGACCGCGTCCTGGTGATGGACGGCGGCCGCATCGCCCACGAGCAGCGCATCGACCTCGAGCGGCCACGCAGGATCACCGACCCCCGCTTCGCCGCACTCCGCGCCGGCCTGCTGGAACGTCTCGGCGTCCACGCCGCCGCAGAGACCGCCTGACCCCTCGAGGCCGCCTTGTCACCCGGAACTTCCGCGTTCGACACGGCGGCACTCGCTCCCTCCGCACTCCGCCCCGCACCCCTCCCTCCCCCTCCTCCCCCTCCATCCCCCGTAACTCGAAGCTCCCGCGCTCGATACCTCCGCACACGAACGGAACCGCCATGCGACGACGCCTCGTCCCCGCCGCAGCTCTCCTCCCCTTCGCGCTCCTGCTCACGGCCTGCGGCGGGGCCTCGTCCGCGAGCACTGGCACCGACACCGACGGCACGGGCTCCGTCACGCTGAACGTCGGCGACCAGAGAGGCGGTTCGGAGGCCATCCTGC
Source organism: Streptomyces broussonetiae (assembly GCF_009796285.1). Lineage (NCBI taxonomy): Bacteria > Bacillati > Actinomycetota > Actinomycetes > Kitasatosporales > Streptomycetaceae > Streptomyces > Streptomyces broussonetiae. The sequence continues at coordinate 1,614,714 of NZ_CP047020.1, forward strand.
GGGCCGCGGGGGAGCTGAAGAACCTGAACTACAAGATCAAGTGGTCCACCTTCACCTCCGGACCGCCGCTGCTGGAGGCCGTCAACGCGGGGGCCGTCGACGTCGGCGGTGTCGGCAACACCCCGCCCGTCTTCGCGGCCGGCGCCGGATCGAAGATCTCCGTCGTGGCCGCCTGGCACGGCACCTCCAGGGGCGACGCCATCCTCGTACCCAACGACTCCAAGCTGACCGACCCGAAGCAGCTCAGGGGCAGGCCCATCGCCGTCGCGCAGGGTTCCTCCGCGCACTACCAGCTGGTCGCCTCGCTCAAGGCGGCCGGACTCGGTCTGGCCGACGTCAAGGTCAAGTACCTCCAGCCGGCCGACGCGCTCGCCGCGTTCACCTCCGGCAAGGTCGACGCCTGGGCGGTCTGGGACCCGTACACCTCCCAGATCCTCCGCACCAGGCAGGGCCGCGTGCTGACCACCGGTGAGGGCGTCACCAACGGGCTCACCTTCCAGGTGGCCGCGCCCTCCGCACTGAAGGACCCGAAGAAAGCCGCCGTCATCAAGGACTACCTGGCCCGGCTGCGGCGGGCGACCGCCTGGGTCACCGACCACCAGCCGGAGTGGGCCAAGGTGTGGGCCAAGGACACCGGGCTGCCCTACGACGTGGCGCTGGACTCGGTGAAACGGACCAACTCCACGCGCGTCGCGGTCGCTGTCGACAAACCGCTCGTCGCCTCGGAACAGCAGATCGCCGACACCTTCACCGCGTTGAAGCTGATCCCGCAGAAGGTGGACTTCGGCGACTTCGTGGACACCCGGTTCAACGGCGACCTGCCGCCGTCGACCACCCCGGCCAAGGGCTGATCCGGCCGAGGACCGGTGCGGGGGACGACCTGCTGTACGGCTGCTGTATGGCGGCGGGACGGCTCCGGACGGGCAGGACCGGGGGTCAGGACCCGGCTCCGGGACTGCTCCGGACGGCTACGGAGCGGCTGTGAGGCAGCTGCAGAGCAGCTCCAGGGCGGCGGCTGCTGGGAAGCTCGTCACCCGGCGCCGGCGTCCGGGAAGATCCGTGCCCACTCCCCCGTTAGCTGAAGCGTGAACGCATCACGCGAGGTCGAGGTCGTCGTCATCGGCGCTGGTCAGGCCGGGTTGTCCAGCGCCTACCATCTGCGGCGCACCGGCTTCGAGCCGGACCGCGACTTCGTGGTGCTCGACCACTCCCCCGCGCCGGGCGGCGCCTGGCAGTTCCGCTGGGCCTCGCTGACGTACGGCAAGGTGCACGGGATGCACGCACTGCCCGGCATGGAGCTGACGGACGCCGATCCGGCGCGGCCGTCGGCGGAGGTCATCGGCGAGTACTTCGACCGGTACGAGCGCGCCTTCGGCCTGCGCGTCCGGCGGCCCGTCGACGTACGGGCCGTCCGGGAGAGCGAGGGCGGCCGGCTCTCCGTGGAGACCTCGGCGGGCATCTGGTCCACGCGCGCGCTGATCAACGCGACCGGCACCTGGGACCGGCCGTTCTGGCCACGTTACCCCGGCCAGGAGACCTTCCGCGGGCGGCAGTTGCACACCGCCCAGTACGCGGGCCCCGAGGAGTTCGCCGGGCAGCGGGTCGTGGTCGTGGGCGGCGGCGCCTCGGGCACCCAGCATCTGCTGGAACTGTCCGCCTACGCGGCCGCGACCACCTGGGTCACCCGGCGGCCTCCGGTCTTCCGCGACGGGCCGTTCGACCAGGAGGCGGGCCGTTCGGCGGTCGCGCTGGTCGAGGAGCGGGTACGCCAGGGTCTGCCGCCACGCAGTGTGGTCTCGGTCACGGGACTGCCCCTCAACGACGCCATCCGGCAGGGTCTCGCGGACGGGGTCCTGGACCGGCAGCCGATGTTCGACCGGATCACGCCGGACGGCGTGGAGTGGAGCGACGGGCGCCATGTCGATGCCGATGTGATCCTTTGGGCCACCGGTTTCCGGGCAGCGCTGGACCACCTCACCCCGCTGCGGCTGCGCGAGCCGGGCGGCGGGATCCGCGTCGAGGGCACCAGGACGCTGGCCGATCCCCGCGTTCACCTCGTCGGCTACGGCCCCTCCGCCAGCACCGTCGGGGCCAACCGGGCCGGACGCGCGGCCGTCCGGGACATCAGGCGGCTGCTGGCCCGGGATGAACCGGTCGCCGCGTGACGCCGCACCGGCTCAGCGGGCCGACGAGCGTGCCGGGATCGAGGACCGGGCCGGGCTCCGGCCGGGCGACTGTCCTGTGTCCTGGTGGAGGGCGTTGAACTCCGCCACGTTGCGCATCTGCGTCGCGTAGTCGGCGGAGAAGCGGGTGTCCCCGGGCTTGACCGTGACGAAGTACAGCCAGTTGCCCGGCGTCGGGTTGAGCGCGGCGTGCATCGCCTCCTCACCGGGGTTGTCGATCGGCGTCGGCGGCAGGCCCACGCGCTGGTAGGAGTTGTACGGACTTTCGATGCGGGTGTCGCCCTGGCTGGTGCGGACCGTGTTGCGGTGGAGCGCGTAGTTGAGGGTGGAGTCCATCTGCAGCGGCATCCCGCGCTCCAGCCGGTTCAGGACGACCCGGGCGACCTTGCCCATGTCCGTCTTCGTGGCGGCCTCGGCCTGGACGATGCTGGCGATGGTGACGGCCTGGTAGACGTTCACCGTGTCGCGCTGCGCCCCGGCGGCGACCGGCGCCGCGTTGAACTCGTGGTTCGCGGTGTCGACCATGGAGCGCAGCAGGGACTCGGGCGTCGTCTCCTGCCGGAGGGGGTACGCCGCCGGGAAGAGGTAGCCCTCCGGGTTGCCCTCGGCGTCGCCCGGCAGGCTCAGGCTCGCCTTCCCGAGGGACTTGCGGGCGCTGCCCGGGGGCAGCCTGAGGGCCCTGTCGATGGCGTCGTACACCTGACTCGCCCGCCAGCCCTCCGGGATGACCAGCGCGCTGGGCCCGGTCTCCTCGGGACCGCTGTCCAGCGTCAGCAGCGGCACCGCCACGGCGGTACCGGCCACGACGGCGCCGGCCACGGCGAGGGCGATGCGGCCCCGGCGTGTCAGTCGGATCGTGCTCCGCGGCGGAATCTTCGGCTGCATGCAGGAACGTTAATACGCATATACTCCCAAATCCGGCATATGTTCAGCTTGTCGGCCGCAGCGTCGGCGACTGAATCCGTGGATTCAGCCGGTCGGCTCCAGTTGTGCGTCCCGGCGCACCAGCGCGGCGTACCGCCCGTCCAACTCCAGCAGTTCCTCGTGCGTGCCTTGCTCGGCGACGCGGCCGGAGTCCAGGACCACGATCTGGTCGGCACTGCGGATCGTGGACAGACGGTGGGCGATGGTGATCGTCGTCCGGTCGGCGGACAGGGCGTCGATGGCCTCCTGGACCGCCGCCTCCGTGCGGGTGTCGAGCGCGCTGGTCGCCTCGTCGAGGATGAGGACCGGCGGATCACGCAGGATGGTCCGGGCTATGGCGAGGCGTTGCTTCTCACCGCCGGAGAAGCGGTGGCCGCGTTCACCGACGACCGTGTCGTAGCCGTCGGGCAGTGCGGCTATGTGGTCGTGGATCTGCGCGGCCCTGGCCGCCGCGTACAGTTCCTCGTCGGTCGCGTCCGGCTTGGCGAAACGGAGGTTGTCGGCGACGGAGGCGTGGAAGAGGTACGTCTCCTGCGAGACCACGCCGACCGCGCGCGCGAGGGTGTCGAAGTCGAGGTGACGGACGTCGGCACCGTCCAGGGTGACGCGGCCTGCCGTGACGTCGTAGAGCCGGGGCACCAGATAGCCGAGCGTGGACTTGCCCGCACCGGTGGGGCCGACGACGGCGAGGCTGCTGCCGGCCGGGACCGTGATGTCGATGCCGTCGAGGACCGGTCGGGCCCTGTCGTCGATGTCGTACCGGAACTCGACGCCCTCCAGCCGGACTTCACCCTTGACCTGCTCGAGGTGGACGGGCCGCTCGCGCTCGGTGATGTCGATCGGCAGGTCGAGGTATTCGAAGATGCGCTGGAAGAGCGCGAGGGAGGTCTGGATCTGGACGCCGGTCGCGAGCAGACTCACGGCGGGGCGGAACAGGCCCTGCTGGAGCGAGACGAAGGCGACGATGGTGCCGAGCGAGACCTTGGGGCCGCCGAACTGCAGGGCCAGGCCCGCGGTCCAGTAGATGACGGCCGGCATCGCGGCCATGACGATCGTGATCACGGCCATGCGCCAGCGCCCGGCCATGTTCGACCGCACCTCGAGGTCGACCAGGCGCTCGGACTCCTCGGCGAAGGACGCGGTCAGCGAGTCCGAGCGGCCCATGGTGCGGCCGAGCAGGATGCCACTGACCGAGAGCGACTCGGTGACCGTGGCAGCCATGGCGGCCATCTGCTTCTGCCGCTGGGTGGTGATCTTCTTGCGTTCGTTGCCCACACGGCGGCTGATCCACACGAACACCGGCAGCAGGAGCAACGAGACGATCGTGAGCCGCCAGTCGAGGGCGACCATCGCGACGATCGTGGCGACCACGCTGGTGACGTTGGAGACCAGCGAGGTGGCTGTGGAGGTGACGGTGGCCTGCATGCCGCCGATGTCATTGGCTATGCGGGACTGCACCTCACCGGTGCGGGTGCGGGTGAAGAAGGCGAGCGACATGCGCTGCAGCCGCCCGTAGACGGCGGTGCGCAGATCGTGCATGACGCGCTGGCCGACAGTGGTCGAGATCAGTGTCTGCAGCACGCCGAAGACGCTGGAGAGGACCGCGCTGAGGATCATGCCGAGCGCGAGCAGGCTCAGCAGGCCGGTGCGGCCCCGGGGGATCGCGACGTCGAGGGTCTCCTTCAGCAGGAACGGCGTGGCCACCGAGACCAGCGAGGAGGCGCCGACCAGCAGGCCGACGATCGCGAGCCGCCCGCGGTAGGGGCGGAAGAGCTTCAGGATGCGACGCACCTGCCGGGGCTGCTCCTTGGCGTCGGCAGGTGGGGTCCAGGACGTTTCACGGTCGGGATGCATGGGCTCCTACGGAGATGAACGGGCGGCGGCCAGGGATCGGCCGACGATGACTGACGGATCGTAGCTCATTGTTACCTATACTCACAATGAACGGCATCCTGATATTGTTCCCGCATGAGCACCCCAGATTCCGACGGCCTGCTCGCCGAGCAGTTGCTACGGCTCACCCGCCGGGTGCACCGCATCCAGAAGCGCCATCTGGAGCAGCGCGACCTGGGCGTCACTCCGGCCCAGTCCCGGCTGCTGCGCACCCTCGCGCACTACCCTTCGCCCCCGCGCATGGCCGATCTCGCCGAGCGCCTCGAGGTGGTGCCGCGGGCGGTGACGACTCTGGTCGACGGGCTGGAGGCGAGCGGGAAGGTCCGACGGGCGGCCGATCCGGCGAACCGCCGCGTGACCCGGATCGAGCTGACCGACGAGGGGCGGGCGACCCTGCGCCAGCTGCGCGGCGCCCGCCGGTCGGCGGCCGAGGAGATACTCGCCCCGCTGACCGAGAAGGAGCGCGCGGTACTGGGCGTACTACTGGACACGCTGATCGACGGCGAGACGACCAAGGGCGCCGGCGGGCGGACGACCGAGAACTGCTGACGGGCCGGACCACGACTGCGCCGGGGCCCCGCTCACCCTGTGAGCGAGGGGGCCGTGCCGGTCGAGCGTCGAGGCGTCGAGGCCACGCGCGCGATGCGTCGCGCCAGGGGCGGTACGGACTGCGGCGCGAGCGCTCCCCGGGGACGTCGACTCACGGAAGCCGAACGGGACTTCTGCGGTACGGAGAGCCGCCTCCACGTCGATCGCCCTGGAGCCGTCGTTGATCCCTTCCGGGACGCCCGTGCCTCAGCCGGGTACCTCACGCCGCCCGCGGCGCCTTCCGCGTCAGTGCGCTCAGCAGCGGTCGCGGTCCTCCGTCAGCACCCCCTGAGCAGTGGCCAGCGAATGGTCGTAGCAGCCGTCGGAGCCGTGGAGCCGATAGCGCTCGTGCGACGTGCCCACCGCATGCCGCTGATCGCGCGGGACGTCGATCGTGTACGCCGCGTCACCGCTGTAGGTGTCGTCCAGCCGCGACCATGCGGTGCTCAGGCCGTCGCGCCGCTCCGTCACCGATGCGCGGTCGCCGAGCGTCAGCACCGTGCGCAGCCGGTTGTCCGTGCCGATGGTCGTCGTGCCGTCCAGCGTGTACGTCCGGTGCGTCCGCGTCGTCCGCGCGTGGCCGTGTCCGCCGGTGCTGACCATCTCGTCGTCGGTCCAGGTGGCGTCCAGCGCGTCCGTGTTCTCGCCGTCGGTCCAGCGGTGCACCGAGGTGTTGGCGAGCGTACGGGTGACGGTCGTCGTCACACGGCCGTGCGAGGTGTCGAGGTACCCGGAGACCGTGAGCCGGTGTCCGGCCTCGGTGTTCACCCGGTTCTGCGAACCCGGGGTGTAGGTGGAGGTGTTGGCAAGGTCCGTCGCCCGGTCCGCGGTGAGCGCGCCGGTGACGTGGGCACGGTGCGTGTCCTGCCAGACCAGCACGTTCACCGGCGTGCTCCAGCCCGGCTGCCCCGCGGGTACGCCGACGACGGAGACCTCGATGCGGTGCGGACGGCCGTCGTCGAGAAGACCCGCGAAGGGTGTGAGGTCGTACTGGACGGGGCGTACGTCGAAGGCGCCCGGCGCAGGGACGACGTACCAGAGGAAGGGGTTGGACCAGCCGCCGGTCCAGACGTTCGGGAACGGCGCGGCGATTCCGGCAAGTTGGCCGTCGACCTTGATCTGCACCTCGCGGTAGGGACCGTGATCGGCCTTGCAGGAGTACGACGCCGGGTCGGCCACGGTGAGGTACCAGAACTCCTCGCATCCGCCGCCCGAACCGGTCGCGTAGACCTCGGCGACGATCCGTTCGCTGTTGCGCGGAGTGGTGAGGGTCGTACCGCCGGGCGTGTCGGCGAGCGTCAGGACGCGGTCGGGGGTCCGCTCGGCGGGGCGGCCCGCGTAGAAGGTCAGCGTGACATGGACGTCGATGACGCCGGTGTACGTGTCGTCCACGACGTTGCCGATCAGCATCTCGACATCCTGTGCGCTGCGGAAGGTGTCGCTGTAGCGGGTGACGTCCTTCTCGACGTGCCAGGCGATGCCGTCGGGCGAGGGCTCCGGGGTGGAGGTGCGCAGGACCTCGACTCCGCCGACGTGCAGATAGCCGAGCCGGTCGTACTGACGGCCCTTCACCTTGCCGTCGAGGCGCAGGACGACCTTGCTCCAGTGGTCGCCGCAGCCCTGGGGCGGGGTGTACGTGCCGCGATAGGGCGTGAAGTCGCGGAACTGCGCGTCGGCGAGGGTGACCTGGCACGATCTGGTGTGCGGCCGGTCGACGGGCGGTGCCGCGGTGACCGGGTCGTGCCAGTCCGTACCGAACTCCGCCGGGACATCGGCCGCTTGGGCTGTGGCAGCCCCGGTACCCAGGAGCGCGCTCGCCAGGAGGGTTGCCCCGGCGAGCATGGACATGACTATCCGTCTTCTCATGGCCCGTGTTCTACGGCCACTCGGCCCCTTCCCGCAATGACGCCTCGTCGCGTCAGGCGCGCAGTTCCCTCCTGTCGCCCATCACCATCACCGGATGCTGGTCCGGATCCAGCGTGCGCAGCAGGAACTTCATCGCCTCCTTGGGGAGGCTGACACAGGCGGACGTGCCGTCGCCGTGGTCGAGGTGGAGCCAGATGCCGCCGCCCTTGTCGTCGCCCAAGGGGCGGACGGGGTCGTGGGGCACGGTGCCCGGCCTGCGGTTGTAGTCGATGGCGATGACGTAGTCGAAGACATGCTCGTAGGCCTCGCCCGGGAGCGTCGGCGCGTAGGCGTACACGTTCTGGTCGTACGGCAGCCTGCTGCCGGGATCGTCGAGCACGCCGCCCGCGGAGGAGAGGCCGAAGACGCCGACAGGGGTGCGGTCGTCGCCCGTGTGATGGTCCGTGGTCCAGCCGTTCCGGCCGTTGTGGGCGGCCCAACGGGCCACCGGCCGCCACTCCGGACCCTCCTTCATGTACAGCACGACCGTGGAGTCGGGAGAATCCTCGCCGTCGCCGTACACCGCCAGGACCTGACCGGAGTCGTCGGGGATCTGGCGCTGCAGACGGTCTCCGACGCCCGGGATGCGGGTCGGATCGGTCGCGGGGAGGGCCGCCACGGCCGGATGGCGAGGACCTTCGGCGCCGCCGGCGTCAGCAGGACGCACTCCGTCGCTGCCGCACCCGGACAGGGCCGCCAGGAGCGCCCCGCACGCCACCACCGCCGCCGTCATCCGCCGCACACTGTAGGTCCGCACATGACCATGGTGGCATCACACACTGATCGATAATGTGACTAATCCCCGTATTTCACCGGGTTGGCTGACAGTGCCCCCGGGGTGACCTGCGCTGAGTCGGATCACCCGGCCGCCGACGTCGAGGACCTCCCGGTAGGGGGCTCGGCCTCGCCCCCTGTCTCGCGGACCCGGTGGCCGGAAGCCGCTGGATCGGCCGGACCCGTCGGGAAAACCGTTTGAAATTCACCACTCTGCAACGCGAACCTTTCACGGCTTGTTGGCACATCTCACCGTCTCCCCCTCCCTGACACGAGCCACTGGGACGTCATGCAGATTCAAGACCTTCCGTATTCCGATCCGGGGGTCCCGGACGCACGTTCGGGACCCCGATTCCTGTGGTGGCTCTGGCGCAACCAGCTGGGCGGGCAGCTGAAATCACTCGCCTGGGGCCTGCTGCACTTCGTCTCCGTGTCGGCGCTGCCCTTCTGCGTCGGCCTCGCCGTGCAGGCGGTCGTGGACCGCTCCGGCACCCGGCTCGCCCTGACGGGTGGTCTGATGCTGCTGTGCGGCACGGGCATCGCCGTCGGCGACACCTTCCTGCACCGCACCGCCGTCACCAACTGGATCACGGCCGCCGCCCGGGTCCAGCAACTCCTGGCCCGCAAGGCCTCCCAGCTCGGCTCCGCCCTGACCCGGCGGGTCGCGGCCGGTGAGGTGGTGGCCGTGTCCACCGGCGACGTCGAGAAGATCGGCTGGTTCGTCGAGGCGGTCTCCCGGTTCACCGCGGCCGCGCTCACGGTGGTCGTGGTCTGTGTCGGCCTTCTCGTCTACCAGCCCGCCCTGGGCGTGATCGTCGCGGTCGGGCTGCCCGTCGTGGCGCTCGCGGCCCTGCCGCTGCTGCCCCGGGCCACGCGCCGCGCCGACGTGCAGCGCGAGAAGGCGGGCCGGGCCACCGAGCTGGCCTCGGACACGGTCGCCGGGCTGCGCGTGCTGCGTGGCATCGGCGGCGAGGAGCTGTTCCTCGACCGCTACCGCCGGGCCTCGCAGGAGGTACGGCACGCCGCGGTGCGCAGCGCCCGGATGTGGTCGCTGATCTCCGCCATCCAGGTGCTGCTGCCCGGGCTGCTGCTCATCGCCGTCGTCTGGCACGGCGTCCACCTGGCCCGCCAGGGCCGTATCACGGTCGGTGAACTCGTCACCGTCTACAGCGCGGTCATGATCCTCAACTACCCGCTGCGGCACTTCGAGGAGATCGCCATGGCGTACTCCTTCTCCCGTCCGTCGGCCAAACGGGCGGCCCGGGTGCTGTCGCTGGAGCGGGCCACGGACACCGACGGCACCCGCGCGGCCGAGGTCCCCACCGGGGATCTGTACGACCCCGACACCGGTCTGATCGCTCCTGCCGGCCGTCTCACCGCCGTGGTCTGCGGCGACCCCGACGCGGCGGGGCGCCTCGCGGCTCGGCTGGGCGGCCACCCCGCCGAGCCGGGCCCCTCGGTCCTGCTCGACGGTGTCGCCCTGGACGAACTCCCGCTGGACAGCGCACGAACCGCCGTCCTCGTCCAGGACAAGGACCCGGTGCTGCTGTCCGGCACCCTGCGCGAACTGCTCGACGTGCCCGCTTCCGGAACCGTACCGGCCAAGGACGCACTGGCCGCGGCGCAGTGCGACGACGTCCTGGACGCTCTGGTGCAGGGGGCGTCGGACAGCGCCGACCCGATGGACGCCCGGATCACCGAGCGTGGCCGCTCCCTGTCCGGCGGCCAGCGCCAGCGGCTCGCGCTCGCCCGGTCGCTGGTGACCGACCCCGAAGTGCTGGTGCTGGACGAGCCGACCTCCGCGGTGGACTCGCACACCGAGGCACGCATCGCGGAAGGGCTGCGCCGGCTGCGCTCGGACCGCACGACGGTGGTGTTCACCTCCTCGCCGCTGCTGCTCGACCGCGCCGACCGGGTTGCCCTGATCCACGAGGGGGCGGTCGTCGCGGTCGGCCTGCACCGCGAACTGCTCGACGACGAACCGCGGTACCGGTCCGTGGTGACACGCGAGACGGACGAAGAACTGGCCGCGGCCGACGTGGGTGCCCTGGTGGGCGCCCGACAGAAGCGGGAAGACATCGAGGAGAGCACATGATCGGCGTTGCGCCACCGGCGTACGACCCGGCGGCCCCGACGACCGCCACCACCCTTCCCGTCGGCGCGGCCGCCACCGTGCGCGCCTATGTCACCGAGCTGTTCCGGCGGCACCGCCGGGCCTTCCTGCTGCTCATCGCCGTCAACACGGCGGCCGTGATCGCCTCCATGGTGGGCCCGTACCTGCTCGGCGATCTGGTCCAGCGGGTGTCCGACCGGTCGCGGGACCTCCATCTGGGCCCGACCGCCGCACTGTTCGTGCTCGCGCTGGCCGTACAGGCCGTGTTCGTACGGCAGGTGCGGCTGCGGGGTGCCATGCTCGGCGAGCGGATGCTGGCCGATCTGCGTGAGGACTTCCTCGTCCGCTCCGTCGGGCTGCCGCCGGGCGTGCTCGAACGGGCGGGCACCGGTGACCTGCTCTCCCGCATCACGACCGACATCGACCGCCTGGCCAACGCGATGCGCGAGGCCGTACCGCAGCTGGCGATCGGTGCCGTGTGGGCGCTGTTGCTCCTCGGCGGGCTCGTCGTGACGGCCCCGCCGCTGGCACCCGCCGTGCTGCTAGCCGTGCCGGTGCTACTGGCCGGATGCCGCTGGTACTTCAAGCGGGCGCCCTCCGGCTACCGCTCCGAGGCCGCCGGGTACGCCGCAGTCGCCGCCGCCCTCGCCGAGACCGTCGACGCGGGTCACACCATCGAGGCCCAGCGCCTGGGCGACCGCCGCGTCGCCCTGTCGGAGCGGCGGATCAAGGAGTGGACCGCCTGGGAGCGCTACACCCTGTGGCTGCGGAGCGTGCTCTTCCCCGTCATCAACGCCGTCCACGTCATCGTGCTCGGCTCGGTCCTGATGATCGGCGGCGTGTTCGTCCTGCAGGGCTGGATCGGGGTCGGCCAGCTGACCACCGGCGCCCTGATCGCGCAGATGCTCGTCGACCCGGTCAACCTGATCCTGCGCTGGTACGACGAGGTGCAGGTCGCCCAGGTCTCGCTGGCCCGCCTGGTCGGCGTGCGGGACATCGAACCGGACACCGGGGAGGCGGCGCTGGCTCCCGACGGGCGGGACGTACACGCCGACCGCGTGCACTTCGGCTACCGCGAGGGTGTCGACGTGCTCCGCAAGGTCTCGCTGGAGGTCGCGCCGGGCACCCGGTTGGCCCTGGTCGGCCCCTCGGGGGCGGGCAAGTCCACGCTGGGCAGGCTGCTCGCCGGGATCTATGCGCCCCGGGACGGCAGGATCACCCTGGGTGGCGCGGAACTGTCCCGGATGCCGGCCGAACGCGTCCGTTCGCACGTCGCCCTCGTCAACCAGGAGCACCACGTCTTCGTCGGCTCCCTGCGCGACAACCTCCTGCTGGCCCGCACCGGGGCCGACGACGCCGAGCTGTGGGCGGCCCTGGGCGCGGTCGACGCCGACGGCTGGGCGCGGGCCCTGGGCGACGGCCTGGACACCGAGGTCGGCTCCGGCGGCCTGGCGCTCACCCCGGCGCAGGCCCAGCAGATCGCGCTGGCCCGGCTGGTGCTGGCCGATCCGCACACGCTGGTCCTGGACGAGGCGACCTCGCTGCTGGACCCGCGCGCGGCACGCCATCTGGAACGCTCCCTGGCCCGTGTCCTGGACGGCCGCACGGTGGTCGCCATCGCCCACCGCCTGCACACCGCCCACGACGCCGACGTGATCGCCGTCGTCGAGAACGGCCGGATCAGCGAGCTGGGCAGCCATGACGAGCTGGTCACGGCGGACGGCGCGTACGCGGCCCTGTGGCAGTCCTGGCACGGGTGAGGATCCACGCCATCGGTGACCGGGACAGCGGCGCAGATTCCGCGGGGAGTCCCGGTCGCCGGGGCCACGACGGCCGCCCTGCCGACGGCAGTGGGCACCGGCATCCCGGTCCCCCGACCATCGGGATTGCCAAGGGGTCCGCCGCGATTTCGGCGCGACTGGAGTGCGGTCCTGCCGGACCTCGACGGACCGGCTCGCAGTCGGGACCTTGCACATCCCGAGACCGTGCGGGCCGGGCTCCGGTCGGACGGCACGCGATGAGTGCTTCACCGGCGGGAGGACGCGGGGCATCCCGGCGCGGATGGAGCGCCACGCGGAGCGCCACACGTGGGGCGGCCTCGTCTCAGCCGGAACGTGGAACCGGGCTCTGGGCGACCAGCACCCGGTCAGCCTTTCTCCAGCCGGAACGCGGGGCAGCCGGCCCCGGCCGACCAACACCCGGTCGACCCTGCCCACAGCCAGAGCGCGGGGCAGCCGGGTCCCGGCCGGCCGGTGCGCGGTGTGGCCTGCCGCGGCCGGAGCATCGGGCGCCCTTCCCCTGGGGTCACCGGTCGGCTTCGGCGCCCGGTGGGCGCTGTGGACAGGACCGAGGCCTGGCCAGGTGTCGTGCCGTTGCGCGGTCCCGAGCCGGGGTGGAAGGCTGGAGAGCGGCACCGGTTCGGGGAGCGCCGGCGAACCACCTGGTTCGTGGCGTGTGACACCCGCGCCGGGCATGCCGGCGGCCCGCCATCCGCTGTGTTGGCATGCGGCCGTCCTCACCACCTGGAGGTACTCGTGGACAACTCCGACGGCTGGGGGGACGACGTCTACCAGCCCGACCCCTCGGAGATCCGGGAGGACTCGGGGGTCCTCGACGTCGAGGACACACTGGACTTCGACGGCGTCGACGACCCGCTCGACCGCGGTTGGTCCCCTCCCGAGCGGCCGTGGGCGGTGGAACACGCCGGTGTGACAGCGGCCGAACGCCAGGCCGGCGAGACCCTGGACCAGCGGCTGGCCGAGGAGCAGCCCGACCTCGGCACGTCCGACGGCGACGGCATCGGTGACTGCGACGGCACCGACGGGGAACTCCTGGACAACGAGGTCGGCAACCTCCGCTCCGGCCGGCTGGTGGCTCCCGACGAGGGAGCGCACGAGGACGACGAAGCCGCTCTGGTCGCCACCGATGTCGGTATCGACGGCGCCGCCGCTTCCGCGGAGGAGGCCGCGATGCACATCGTCGACGAGGACTCTCTGCCCGGCTGACCAGCCGGCCCCCTGCCCGCCCGCCCCGTACGAGGAGCCGCCATGCAGCAGGACAAGCACCCCGACTACCACGCCGTGGTCTTCCGCGACCGAGCCGCTGGATACGCGTTCCTGACCCGGTCGACCGCACAGAGTGAGCAGACCATCGAGTGGGACGACGGGGAGAGCTACCCGGTGATCGACGTGGAGATCTCCTCCGAGAGCCATCCCTTCTACACGGGCAAGGCCCGCACGGTCGATACCGAGGGGCGCATCGCCCGTTTCGAGCGCCGGTACGGCGGGACCGAGTCGGGCGCGACCGGCTGAGCCTAAGCGGGGACGCGGCCCCCTTCGGGCCGAGGCAGCGGCCCACGACTCCCGCCCGGGACCGACCGCCTGGAGCGAACACGGCCGGGGCCCGCGCTCAGATCACCCCGCGTCTCAGATCACGTTGAGCGCGGCTGCGCAGCCCACCCCACCCAGCAGCATGAACGCGGGCATCAGCACCTTCAGCTCCACCCAGCTGCCGGCCCGGAACCGCATCCCCTTCGGCGGCCCCAGCGGATACCAGCGCTTGCGGCCCACCGGAATGGGCCACAGGATCGGGCAGCCGGACACGGTCAGCGCGTCCCCGATGTCGTGCACCAGCGCGCCGAGCACGACCGGCAGCCCCAGCCACAGGTACTGCTGGCCAGGCTCGGTGAACAGCCAGTCGGAACCGTTTCCGGGCTTGTCCAGGATCCCCGCGAGGATCCATGCGCTGGTCGCCGCCAGCAGCCAGACCAGGACATCGGCGCTGGAGCCCCGGGCCGCCCGCCACAGCAGACCCTCGATCGCCAGCACCATGTGCACGAACAGGATCGCCAGCACCGCCCAGCGGCCCCCCGTGATCGCCGCCGCCGAGCAGCCCGCGCCGATCAGGACCGCCCACAGCCAGGTGTGCGTCAGTGTGCGGTGGCCGCCGTTGCGGCGCGGGTCGCCCTTCATCCTGGTCGCCTTGTAGACGGCGTGGGACAGCTTGTCCACGATCTCGCAGATCGCATGGGAGATCGGCCCGAAGGCGCGCGAGATGGTCGCCGCTTTGTGGTCGAGGTCGGGGGCAAGCGCGGCGCCGGCGCAGATCAGGGCACCGACGAGGAGGACCGGCCAGGGCATCGGGTGACCGGCCGCGGCGGCCGCCGCTCCGACGCCGAGCCAGGCCGCGGCCCCCGACAGTGAGTGTGCTGGTCCCATCATGACCGCTTCCCGCCCCATTCCTCGTGTACCGCTGTCCAGTTGACCCGGCGCGCTGACGCTGCGTCGGCGACACAGCGTAGCTGCCGTGATCTTCGTACCCACAGCCGATTCCCCTCTCGGGGGCAAGGCCAGGCAAGATGGGTGCGTGACCCTCATCGATCAGCTGCCGCCGACCGCCGACCCCGACGCCCTGTACGAAGCCTTCGAGTCGTGGGCACAGGAGCGCGGTCTGACCCTCTATCCCCACCAGGAGGAGGCGCTGATCGAGGCGGTGTCCGGGGCGAACGTGATCGTCTCGACGCCCACCGGATCCGGCAAAAGCATGATCGCCGCGGGTGCGCACTTCGCCGCGCTGGCCCGGGACGAGGTCACCTTCTACACCGCCCCGATCAAGGCACTGGTGTCGGAGAAGTTCTTCGAGCTGTGCAAGCTCTTCGGCACCGAGAACGTCGGCATGCTCACCGGCGACGCCTCCGTGAACGCCGACGCTCCCGTGATCTGCTGCACCGCCGAGGTGCTGGCGTCGATCGCGCTGCGCGACGGCAGGAACGCGGACGTCGGTCAGGTCGTCATGGACGAGTTCCACTTCTACGCCGAGGGTGACCGTGGCTGGGCCTGGCAGATCCCGCTGCTGGAACTCCCCCAGGCGCAGTTCATCCTGATGTCGGCCACTTTGGGTGATGTGTCCTTCTTCGAGAAGGACCTCGCCCGCCGCACCGGCCGCCCCACCTCGGTCGTCCGCTCGGCGACCCGCCCGGTACCCCTCTCCTACGAGTACCAGCTCACCCCGCTCACCGAGACGCTCACCGACCTGCTGGAGAGCAAGCAGGCGCCGGTGTACATCGTGCACTTCACACAGGCGCAGGCCGTGGAGCGGGCGCAGGCTCTGATGAGCATCAACATGTGCTCGCGCGAGGAGAAGGACCAGATCGCCGAGCTGATCGGCAACTTCCGTTTCACCACCAAGTTCGGCCGCAACCTCTCCCGTTACGTCCGTCACGGCATCGGCGTCCACCACGCCGGCATGCTGCCCAAGTACCGCCGCCTGGTGGAGAAGCTCGCCCAGGCCGGTCTGCTGAAGGTCATCTGCGGCACGGACACGCTCGGCGTGGGCGTCAATGTGCCGATCCGCACGGTGCTGTTCACGGCGTTGACCAAGTACGACGGCAGCCGCGTGCGCACTCTGCGCGCCCGTGAGTTCCACCAGATCGCGGGCCGGGCCGGACGCGCCGGGTTCGACACGGCGGGGCTCGTCGTGGCGCAGGCGCCCGAGCACGTCATCGAGAACGAGAAGGCTCTGGCGAAGGCGGGCGACGACCCGAAGAAGCGGCGCAAGGTGGTGCGCAAGAAGGCGCCTGAGGGCTTTGTCGGCTGGACGGACAACACCTTCCAGAAGTTGATCGAGTCGGAGCCGGAGCCGCTGACGTCCCGTTTCCGGGTGACGCACACGATGCTGCTGTCGGTGATCGCCCGCCCGGGCAACGCCTTCGAGGCGATGCGTCACCTGCTGGAGGACAACCACGAGCCGCGCAGGCAGCAGCTCAGGCACATCCGCCGGGCCATCGCGATCTACCGCTCGCTGCTCGACGGCGGGATCGTGGAGAAGCTCGACACGCCGGACGCCGAGGGCCGCATCGTCCGGCTCACGGTGGACCTCCAGCAGGACTTCGCGCTCAACCAGCCGCTGTCCACGTTCGCCCTCGCCGCCTTCGAACTGCTCGACCCCGAGTCGCCGTCCTACGCGCTCGACATGGTCTCCGTCGTGGAGTCCACCCTGGACGACCCGCGACAGATCCTCGCCGCCCAGCAGAACAAGGCACGCGGCGAGGCTGTGGCCGCGATGAAGGCGGACGGCGTCGAGTACGAAGAGCGCATGGAGCGCCTGCAGGACGTCAGCTATCCCAAGCCGCTGGAAGAGCTGCTCTTCCACGCCTACAACACCTATCGCAAGAGTCACCCGTGGGTCGGCGACCACCCGCTGTCACCCAAGTCCGTCATCCGCGACATGTACGAACGGGCGCTGTCCTTCACGGAGTTGGTGTCCTTCTACGAGCTGGCCCGCACCGAGGGCATCGTCCTGCGCTACCTGGCCAGCGCCTACAAGACCCTCGACCACACCATCCCGGACGATCTGAAGTCCGAGGACCTGCAGGACCTCATCGAGTGGCTGGGCGAGATGGTGCGCCAGGTGGACTCCAGCCTGCTGGACGAGTGGGAGCAGCTGGCCAACCCGGAGGAGATGACCGCCGAGGAGGCCCAGGAGAAGGCCGACGAGGTCAAGCCGGTCACCGCCAACGCGCGCGCCTTCCGGGTGCTGGTCCGCAATGCCATGTTCCGCCGCGTGGAGCTGGCCGCCCTCGACCAGGTCGAGGAACTGGGCGAGCTGGACGCCGAGTCCGGCTGGGACGCCGACGCCTGGGGCGAGGCAATGGACAAGTACTGGGACGAGTACGAGGATCTCGGCACCGGTCCCGACGCCCGCGGCCCCAAGCTCCTGGTCATCAAGGAGGAGCCGGAGAACGGCCTCTGGCGGGTCCGCCAGATCTTCGACGACCCGAACGGCGACCACGACTGGGGCATCAGCGCGGAAGTCGATCTCGTGGCCTCGGACGCCGAGGGCCGTGCGGTCGTCCGTGTCACGGACGTCGGCCAGCTGTGAGCCCTTTTCGACCAGGCGTGAGCCAAGGAGAATCCCACCGATGACGAATCCGGCCGAGAGACTGGTCGACCTCCTCGACCTGGAGCAGATCGAGGTCAACATCTTCCGTGGCCGCAGCCCGCAGGAGTCCCTGCAGCGGGTCTTCGGCGGCCAGGTGGCGGGCCAGGCGCTGGTCGCCGCCGGCCGCACCGCGGACGGCGACCGCCCGGTGCACTCGCTGCACGCGTACTTCCTGCGGCCGGGACGCCCGGGCGTGCCGATCGTGTACCAGGTGGAGCGGGTCCGCGACGGCAGGTCGTTCACGACGCGCCGGGTCACGGCCGTACAGCAGGGCCGCGCGATCTTCAATCTGACCGCTTCCTTTCACAAGCCCGAGGAAGGACCGTTCGAGCACCAGCTGCCACCGGCCCGCGAGGTGCCGCACCCCGAGTCGCTGCCGACGGTCTCCGAGGAGATCCGCAAGCACCTGGGCGCACTGCCCGAGCAGTTGGAGCGGATGGCCCGCCGCCAGCCCTTCGACATCCGCTACGTCGACCGGTTGCGCTGGAACGCCGAGGAGATAGAGGGCGCCGAGCCACGCAGCGCCGTGTGGATGCGCGCGGTCGGACCGCTCGGTGACGACCCGCTGGTCCACACGTGCGCGCTGACCTACGCCAGTGACATGACGCTCCTGGACGCGGTCCGCATTCCGGTCGAACCCCTGTGGGGGCCGCGGAACTTCGATCTGGCCTCACTGGACCACGCCATGTGGTTCCACCGGCCGTTCCGCGCGGACGAGTGGTTCCTGTACGACCAGGAGTCGCCGATCGCGGTGGGCGGCCGGGGTCTGGCCCGGGGGCGCATCTACAACCTGGAGGGGCAGCTGATCGTGTCCGTGGTGCAGGAGGGGCTGTTCCGCAAGCTGAGCTGAGCCGCCCTGCGGTTTCACCAACCGCCGACCCACGAGTGCGTCGTCAGCTCCAGGCCGACAAGCCAGGAGCAGGCCCGACCAGCCACGATCGGCTGTCCCTCGAGCGCCTGGAAGGGCGACACCTGCACGCATCAGGTCGGCCTCGCCCTGGCGGCCTGCCCTCGCCCCGAGCACCCTGACAGCGAAGGCCGTCGTTCGCCGCCACCTCCCCGATGGCCGGCCGCAGCGCACACCGGTGCGGAGCGCCACGCGCTCTGGGCGCCTCACTGGCCGCGCTGACAGCCGGGCTGCTGGTGCGTTCCCTGCCCGGGGTGCTCTTCCTGTGGGCGGGAACTGTGGTGGTCGCAGCCGGGATCGCCCACGGCAACGTACTGCTGCCCTCGGTGATCAGGAGCAGCGTGCCGGAAAACCGGATCGGCCAGGTGACCGGCCTCCACGTCACCGCGATGGGCCTGCTGGCCGCCGTGTCGTCCGGGGTGTCGGTGCCGCCGGCCGACCATCTGCCCGGCGGATGGCGCACCGCCCTGGGCTGCTGGACCGTACTGGCTGTGCCGGCCTTCGTGGTGTGGGCGCCGCGGCACCGGCGCACAGACTCTCCGGCACCGGCACCGGCACCGGCACCGGCACGGGCACGGGCACCGGCACGTGCGCTCCGCGAGCGCATCCCATGGCGCTCCGCCCTCGCCTGGCAGGTCAGCGGTTTCATGGGGCTGCAGTCACTCGGCTTCCACACCACGATCGCTTCCTCTTCCAGATGGTCGGCCTCCCCTCCAGCAGTGCGCTGCCATTCCTTACGCGCAGGTGCCAGGACCAGCGGATCCTGGCAGCGACCGCGTCGACGATCGTTTCCCTGGGCTTCGCCCTCCTGACGGCGGCCTCCCAGTGGGCCGTCGTGTCCGGCGTACTCACGGGCCTGGGAGGCGGAGCGTTACTGGCCCTGGCGCCGGCCTTCCAGGGCCGGCGCGCGGCGGACGCATCACAGGCGGCAGCCCTGGCCTCGATGGCCCAGTCCGTCGGACATCTCGTGGCCGCCATCGGGCCGCTCCTCCTCGGCGCCCTGCACGACCTCACCGGCGGACGGACGCTGCCGCTCCTCCTGCTGGTCGCCCTGACTCCGATCCAGACCGACGGCCTCGTCGTGACCGAGGAGTCCACGGTCACGGGTGTCCCCGCCGAACGAACCACTCTGGAGCCGGCCGGCAACCGCGTGACCGCCATCGGCGGCGGCACGGCTGCCGCCGAACTGCGCCGCTACGCACCCGACGACTACTGCATCCGCCACGCCCTCATCGGCCTCAACCCCAAAGTACGGTCCGCGGGCGGCACCCCGTTCGAACGCGAGAAGCACGCCGGAGCGTTCCACTTCGGCCTCGACGGCCTCACCGCGCAGGGCACGGTCGACCGCAGCGGCCCCGGACACGCCCACTGCGACTGCCAGTTCGACGCGCCCACCGTCACCCTTGACGGCGAGCGTTTCGTCGACAACGGCCGCCTGCTCCTCCTCGACGATCCGCACATCCGGGAACTCGCCCAGAAGTCCGGCCCCGCGCAGATCCTCCTCAACCCCAACCCCCGCCGCGTCCTGCCACCGCCGCTACAGCCGCTGACCCGGCTCCGGGCGGCCCGAGGGTTGAGGAATCCTCACGCTGCAGTGACGTTCGCGCCCTAAGCGTGGCATCCTCCGCCAACGGTGCCCACGCGGCCGGGTCGTTCCCGATCCGGAGTTCGTTCACCCACTCCTGGTCTCGGAGGGCCGGGGCCCCGCGGCGCGGCGCAGCCGGTTGGCGATCGCGAGTCCCAGCCCCTCCTCCACCGGCAAGGACGCGACGATGAGGTCACACCCGCGCTGGTCGAGTTCGCGCAGGAACCCGTACAACCCGCGCGCATAGGCGGCCGGCGAACCGGGGACCGCCACCACGGCGTGCGCCTTCACCGGAGCGTCGGCGATGGAGGCAGGCAGGAAGACGCCCACCCGGTGCCCCAGTTCCTGCGCCAGCTCCGCTTCGGCGACGACCTTCTCCGGCTCGACGAGGACGACCCGGGCACGCGGCGCGTAGTGGGACGGGTGCTGGCCCGGCACCCGGACCCGGCTGGTCGAGGGGACCGAGAGCGGGCACCCCAGCACCGCTTCGAGGTCCTCGCGCGTCACCCCGCCCGGCCGCAGGATGCTCGGGATCTCCCCGGTGGCGTCGACGATGGTGGACTCGACGCCGACCTCGCAGGGGCCGCCGTCCAGCACGAAGTCGACGGCGTCGCCGAGTTCGGCACGGACGTGGTCCGCCGTCGTGGGGCTGACCGAGCCGAAGCGGTTGGCGGACGGCGCCGTGACACCGCCGCCGAAGGCCGACAGCAGCGCGAGCGCGACGGGGTGGTCGGGCACGCGCACCGCCACGGTCTCCAGACCACCGGTCGCTTCGAGAGGCACGCGGGGGCCGCGTCCCAGCACCAGCGTAAGTGGCCCCGGCCAGAAGTGTTCGGCCAGCAGACGCGCCGTCGCGGGCACGTCCTGGACCCAGTCGTCCAGATGCTCCGCGGCGCCGATGTGGACGATCAGCGGGTGGGAGGGTGGACGCCCTTTGACCTGGAAGATACGCGCGACGGCGGTGGGGTCCTCGGCGTTGGCGCCCAGACCGTAGACGGTCTCGGTCGGGAGGGCCACCAGACCGCCGGCGTGCAGCACACCGGCCGCCTTCTCGATGTCACTGGTTCTTGCCGTCACCCTCGCGATCCTCCCACAGCGCCGCTCCGAGCATGTGCGTGGTCCCGTACTTACCGTACGGAGGCGGCAGCCCTGCTCAGGCCATGGGAGGCGACCAGTTGCGCACTGCCGTCGGCCAGCCGGTAGGACAGACCCACCACGGCGAGGCGGCCGGCGGCCACCCGCTCGGCCAGGACACGGGAGCGCTCCAGCAGCAGGTCGACGGTGTGCCGGATGTGCTCGTGGAGGACCTCCTCGCCGCTGTCGCGTCCGGCGGCGCGGGCCGCCAGCACGCTCGGGGTCACCCGCTCAACGACGTCACGGACAAAGCCGGCGGGCACCCGGCCGCCGTCGGCGGCAGTGCAGGCGGCCGCGATGGCTCCGCACGAGTCATGCCCCAGGACGACGACCAGCGGGGAGTCCAGCACGCTCACCCCGTACTCGATGCTGCCCAGCACCTCCGAACCGACCACGTGCCCGGCCGTGCGGACCACGAACAGATCACCCAGTCCCCGGTCGAAGATGATCTCGGCGGCCAGCCGGGAATCGGAGCAGCCGAACAGCACCGCGAAGGGACTCTGAGCCGGTGCGGTCTCGGTGCGGCGTGCGGCGTCCTGGTTGGGGTGCTCCGGCAAGCCGGTGACGAACCGCTGGTTGCCGGCCAGCAGCATCTCGAAGGCTTCATCGGGAGTCGGCGTGAGTATCTCAGTCATGGCCGCAGGCTACGGGCGGCCCCGTGAAAGCGCGCGGCCAGGTCCCCGGACGGCGGCCGTCCATACCTCCGCCGGCAGCACACCCGGACGTCGGTCGGTGTCTGCCTGGGCCCGTCTCCGCAGCGCGCTGCGGAGACGGGCCGGGCCACGGCGACGGGACCGGAGCCACCGGTCCGGTCGAGCGGCGAGCCTGCACCGCCTTGCCGTGCACCAGCAGTCCCGCCCCGCTCACCCAGCACCACCGGCTCGCGCTGCTGCGTCAACTCGCCAACCACGACGACGTACTGGCTGGGTCGGGAACACGCCGGCGTACTGCACGACCGCTGTACGCAGTCCGGCACCGTCCGCTCCCTTCCACGGCGGTTCGCCGCCGCGGGCATGCCGGTCACGGAAGGCGGAGTATCCGTCCCCGCCCGCCACCAGGTCACAGGCGGCGTCTCGGCGGGCGAAGGTGCCGTGCTCGGCGAAGCGGAGGCTCGCGGTACGGACCCTCCTGGGCGGCAACTGGCCCAGGAGGTGTCGGGCCGGTGGGGCACGCACACGCGTTCCGTGGGTACCCGAGGTCGACGCCTCGCTGGACGCAGCAGCCACTGCCGCGGCCCAGGGGGTGATGTCGGTCGATTCAGGGAAGTGATGACGATGGGCTGCCACGAAGACCTCCGCAGCAGGATCAGCGAGGCGCGGCGGGAGATCCACCAGCTTCACGAAGCCGTCGTCTCACATGCTGTCATCGACCAGGCGGTCGGAGTGATCATCGCCGTCGGCGGGCTCCGCCCCGGCCAGGGCATCGTGGTCCTTGAGGCAGTCGCCCAGCGCACCGGCACAGGGCTCGGTACGACCGCCGAGCACCTCGTCGACTGGGCGGGTTCCGGGCGGCTGCGCGACGACCTCCGGATCGCGCTGGACACCGCACTGGCGGACGCACAGTCCGGCGGGACCGGGGCCGCCCTGCCGGTCGGTGGCCGGGTGGCACAGGAACGCGTTCTCGTGTGCACACGGTAGGTGCGGAGGAGGAACTCCTTCTCGTCGACCTCGTCCACCTCGTGACCTCGTCCGCGTCGACCACCTCGTGACCTCGTCCGACTCGTCCAACTCGTCGACGCGGACAGCGAGGGGCCGCGGGCGGCGTCTGCCGCCGCCTTCGGATGGTGGCGACCGGGCATCCATGACGCGCGCTCGTCCGCGCGTTACCCACCGCGGAGATCCGGGTGGCGGATGTGTACCTGCGCGCGGACATCACCGCATCACCGTTCTCGTCGCCGTACCCAGGGTTGAGCAGAGGCGTCAGGCCCAGGGAAGGCGGCCGCGGAGGCGCCGTATGTGTCGTACTCGTCGGGGTACCCGTGCAGTGCGAGTGCGGAGGTGGCTACGGCATGGCCCGTGCGGTGTGGAACGGCGTTCTGACCCTCGGCCCGGTGTCCATGCCTGTCCAGCTGTTCACGGCGACGGACAGCCACACCATCCGGTTCCATCAGCTTGAGCGCAGCACCTCGGACGGCGTGCGCAACAAACGCGTGAACGAGCGCACCGGCGAGGAAGTGCCGCTGGAGGAGATCACGTCTTCTTCGACTCCACCATGGAGCGCGAGGAACTGCTCAGAGCGCTCTCACACGCCGGCGCACACGCCCACGACGAGGCGTCGTGACCCATCCCGATGAGGAGAAGCCACCATGAAGCCACGCCCGCGAAACGGCCCGCGGCCTGTGCCGAGGGACCCTCTCGACCAGCAGGCAGGAGCCGGTGACGACCGGTGGGAGCCCCACCCGGACCAGGAACGCACGCCGGAACGGAACAGCACGGATGACCACGACGGTACGGGCGACGTACCCGACGTGGACGAGGCAGGCGCGGGCCCTCGTGGCGCGCCGCGACAGGCCGGGGTACATCCGGACCATCCCGTGCCCGACGAGCCCTCGGGCTAGTGCGTTGGTCGGTGCTGGCGTCCCACATCATGGTCTCGGCTCGGCCGCGGACGTTCGCGGCTGTGACATCTGGGCGACGCCGCTCGCCGTGCTGCTGCAGGACAGGAGATCGGCTGTGCCGGAGGTGAATCGCAGGACTTCGACGGCAAGACCGACCATCGGCCTCTCGCGCACTTCCTCCGGCGCCATCTCTCCCACATGCGGGCGGCCCTGCCGGGACAACCCCGCGATCGCCGCGCTGTGCCGCATGGCCGACGGTCTGCCGCCGGTCGGGCTTGACTTGGGGCAAGCGGCGTTGCGCCTGGAGTTCGATCACGGCGGGATGACTCCGGCCCGTTACCGGCTCGCCACGGCGACGTCCACACCCTGCCGCTCCTGCCGCCGAGAGCGGCACCAGCACGAGGACGATCGGACCGCCGCATCCCGCTACGCCACGATGCCGGCTGCATTGTGCTGCCCGACAAAGCCGGCCTGCCTGGGACCGGGAAGACGGCGCGGACACGGCCGGCAGTGTCCCGTCGAAGCACCTACAAGGCCAGAGCGCGGCGGCGCCGAGGCCTGCCCCTGAGTGCCTGTCGTGGTTGCGCGTCATCCGGTCCCCAGCAGCTCGTTACCTCCAACGAGCCTCACCGACGGTTCGATTCCGGGAGCGGGTGGTCCACGGCTTACGAGTGAGGGCAGGACGCAAGGTGGAGCGAAGAAAGTGGGGTACTCGGGTAGCGAGGAAAGGAAAAGAGGCCGGCTCGATGTCCACGGGAACGCTTCTGTCGATCGTCATCCCCGTTGTCGCGGGGCCGGACCAGACCGGACCCGCTATGAGCGGCAGTGGGGCGACGAGTAGCACGAGTTCGCGGACCGGCTGCCGACCTCACTGATGCAGGCACGCGGCTACCCCACCGGAAGCTACGACCGGCAACTGAAGGATCCTTGCGTGGCACACGGGCGGACCCTTTGAGCACTACCGGGCCTTGTTCGACGAACTGCTCTCCGACGGCGGTCACACCCGCCACGCCCGGGCCCGAGCCTGACTCCCGGTGCCGGGCCGCCGAACAAAACGTGGAGACGACATGCGACACGACGACATACCCACCACCAGGGACAACGCGCTGTCCACGGAAGACCTCGCCCAGCACCGCGAGTCCGACGCGGCGCGGGACAACGCCCCTGCCCCGGTCTACCCCGGCGACAGCGACGAGAAGGCGGGCACAACCGAGGGCATCGGCTCCCGCGAGGCGGACACCCCCGCGAAGGCGGACTCAGCGACCAAGGCGCGCGGCGGGGACGCAGACGAGATGCCTCAACTGCTGTCGACCCACGACGAGGAAGACTTCCGCAAACGCTGGGAGAAGATCCAGATCACCTTCGTCGACGACCCCCGCGAAGCAGTACAAGCAGCGGACAACCTGGTCGCCAACGTCATGCAGACACTCGCCGCGACGTTTGACGAGCACAAGACGAAGCTCGAAGGACAGCTGAATCAGAGTGGTCAGGCCGACACCGAAGCCCTGCGCACCGCCCTGCGCCACTACCGCTCGTTCTTCAACCGTCTGCTCACCACCTGACCGACCTTCCCGGTGTTCGCCCGGCACGGCCGGAACTGGTCGGCGGTGCGACCCCCTACGGGCCCTATAGCTGTTCCTCCATCCCGATCGCCTCTTCCAGGCACCGCCGCGCCTGGTCCTGCTCTCCGGTCCACTGCAGGCGAAGCGCCGTGGCCAGGGCGTCCAGCTTGCGCTGGATGGCATGCTCAGCACGTCGTTCGGCGTTCTTCAACAAGGCGAGCAGCAGCAGCGTGAGCGCGCCCATCGCGTCTCCTGCCACGTGCTGCCAGTCCAGGGAAAGGCCGGCGACATGGACCGCGATGAAGGCGGCGACGAGCAGGAGACAGAAGGTGAAAAACAGCGGTGAGGCGGTCAGGTTGGAGCCCACCTCCGCGAACCGCGCGAACCAGCCGCGCCGCGCCCCGCCGCGCTCCGCGGGATGCCGCAAGGTCATGACGGCGCCGTGGCGGCCAGGCCGACCGACAGATGATCCCTCATGCCATCTCTAACGCCCGTACCCGGCATCAGGTAGCGGCAGGCCGATCTGCTCGTTGGACCCGTCGTCGTGCGTGCTCGGTTCCGAGCTTCGGCTCGAAGGGCCGGTTGCGGTCCGGGGAGCGGCGACGGTGACCACGCTCGCGTCGGTCAGTACGGTGTTCGGCGAGGTTCCGTTGCCAGATGCACTACAGGCCGACAACGAAGTGCTGGAAGCGCTCGTTGCCGCAACCGGTTCACCGCCGCTCGCGTACGCAGGACCAGCGACAGCAGGCCGAGCGCCGGGGCGACGCGTCCAGGACCTTGGCCGGCGCGTCCTGCACCTGGAGCTTCCGGCTGCGGGTCATCGTGCGCTGTGCGTTCATGGCAGTTCATGGGTCGTCCGTGGGCCGTGCGTGGGCCGCGCGTGGCCGTGCGTGTGGTCAGGCCGCCTCGGCGGCGGCGAGTACCCCGTCGGCGGGCGACTTGTCGACCGCGGCGTGGACCAGACAGTCCGCCAGGAGGGTCATGTTGCCGCCAGGAACGCGCCGCTCAGCTTCTCCGGCGAGTCCGGCAGCCCGAGCCGACGGGTCCCGTCCGGGGCCTTGCGGTCGAAGTACGGGGCGAACTCGGGCCAGATGCCCTGTACGTCGCGCAAGAAGATGCCGCCCCCCCACGGGACCGGTCCCCGGCACGTCCTGCAGTGCCTTCTTCGGGTCGGGTTCCTCGCGCAGCCTGCGCAGATCACCGCCCCCAGCGGTCGAGCACCAGCTCGGCCCCTTCGCGGAGCATGGTGGAAGTGCGGCCCCAATACGGGCGCTGTGGAGTACCACCAGCGCCAGTGTCCGCGAGTATCCGCCGGGATCCCCTCCATGCGGCGTTTGTCCCCGGCGGACCCGGGAACACGGGCGGCATGGCTGGCAACAGCGGCAAGATCCGTAAGTCGACCTCCACTCGCTCCTTGGCGCAGTACCACGGCAAGCGCAGGGCCGACCGGACTCCAGAGCCCATCGGCGGTGGTTCGCCCAAGGGTGGCAGGCGCCGCTTCGTGATCCAGAAACATTCCGCCACCTCGCTGCACTACGACTTCCGTCTGGAGGCAGGCGGTGTCCTGAAGTCGTGGGCCGTTCCCAAGGGCCCGTCGACGGATCCCAGGGACAGGCGGCTGGCGATGCGCACCGAGGACCATCCGGTGGACTATCTGGACTTCGAGGGGATCATCCCGCCGGGCGAGTACGGCGCCGGTGAGGTCATCGTCTGGGACACCGGTACCTACCGGAATCTGGCCGAGGACGAGGGCAAGAAGGTGCCCGTCGCCAAGGGAGTGGGCGAAGGGCACGTCAAGGTGTGGCTCGAGGGCGAGAAGCTGCACGGCGGCTACGC
This sequence comes from Streptomyces broussonetiae, assembly GCF_009796285.1. Classification (NCBI taxonomy): domain Bacteria; kingdom Bacillati; phylum Actinomycetota; class Actinomycetes; order Kitasatosporales; family Streptomycetaceae; genus Streptomyces; species Streptomyces broussonetiae. Next base: position 1,641,614 of record NZ_CP047020.1, read on the forward strand.
CCTGACCCGAACCGGACAGGACGGTGAGCGCGAACGGTGGATCATGATCAAGCTGTCCGACGAAGGAGCCGACGCCCGCCGCAACCCGGTGAGCACTGAGCCCGCATCCGTGCGCAGCGGCCGCACCCTGGACGAGCTGCCCGAGGACGGCGAGCACAGGCAGCGATCCTGATCGCTCTCACAGGGAAGGACGAGAGGCCGTCATGGCCGGCGGACACCCCCGACAACCTCTCCCCGGAGCAGGTGTGTGCCGCCGGGGCCGCACTGCGGCTCCGGGTCGACGGTGAGATGCGCTTCGGTTCCGGCAGCCCTGGCGCGTACGCCACGGACGGCTCCAACTACCTTCAGATACGTAGTCGTCGGCTGGACCCAGTACTGCCATCGCCCGTTCCCCGTCGCCAAGGGCAGGCGCACATGTGTCGTCGCACCGCGGATCGCCCTTGACGAACTCAACCGACAACTCTCCCCGTACAGGTTGAAGTTCGGGCTCAATCCCTCCACACACGGCCAGTGCGCGCCCCGCGGCATGATCGGCAACAACGCGCTGTGGGGCCTGTTCTTGACGATCTTGGTCAGCATGGTGTCCAGGGTGCGTGTTGATCTTGTCCCTGACGGTCTGCGGGGGCGCATGGCTCCGCTGTTGCCCCTGCTCCCGAGCGGCGCCGCCGCCACCCGGGGCGGTTGCCTGTTCCCGACCGGACGGCGCTTGTTGGCGTCATGCACGTGCTGCGGATGTTGGCGTCATACATGTGCTGCGGACCGGTGTCGCCTGGCGCGACGTTCCGGCGGAGAGTGTGGGCTGCTCCGGCGTGACGGCCTGGCACCGGCTGCGGGGCTGGACCGAAGCCGGCACCTGGCCCCGCCTGCACGCCGCCCTGCTGGGGAGTTGCGACGCGCCGGCATGCTGGACTTGGACGACTGTGCCACGGACGGCTCACACTCCGGTGTAAACCCCAGCGTTTGTACCGACCTGGACTACGACTTCGACGAGTACCGCCGCCTGCCGCAAAACCCCCGGCATCACACCCGCCATCACCTGCAGCGGCGCCGCCCACGGCTCCGGACCGGGCAAGGTCCGCTGGATGGTCGAGGGCACCTTCGCCCGGCCTCACCAGTTCAAACGACTCCGCATCCGCTGCGAATGGCGTACCGACCTCCATCAGGGCCTGCTCGAACCGGCCTGCAGCCTCGTATGCCTCCGCCGCCTGCGGACCTCGCCGTGAAACGGTCGGTCAGTCGCCGAGGATCCGCTCCCACAGCAGCGCATCCCGCCAGCTCCCGTCAAGAAGGATCGAGGAGTGCGCGACGCCATACGGGCTGAACCCATTGCGGCGCAGCACCCGCTGCGACGGCAGATTCTCCAGATTGGTGGACGCCTCGGCACGGTGCAGGCCGAGTTCATCCTTCATCGTCTGGAGTGCAAGCCCGACGGCGCGCCCGGCGTGCCCTTGATTCTGTGCCACGCTGGCGATCCAGTATCCGACGGAACCACGGCGCAGGTGTGGCTGCGGGAGGATGCCTCCGACGGTGACCTGGCCGATCACCTGGTCGTCGGCGAGCACCACGCCAGGCCAAACCAAGCCGGCCTGGTAGCCAGCCAACAGGCGATCGATCCGCTCCGCTTGGCCCTCAGAAGTGAAGAAGTCGGCCGGCTGGGCCGGTTCCCACGGCCGGAATGCCTCGACGTCCCGCACCCGGTGCTCGGCGATCGAGGCTGCGTCGGCGGGCTCGATCAGGCGGATCCTGGTGCTGCTGTTGCGCATGGGCTGATCCTCGTCGCGGTGCGTGGGATGAGATGACCAGCCTATGCAAGCCGCATGAGCCGCCACTGAGTCATCAGGCACCCTGTCCGCCACCGCCCAGTCGAGATCGCACCTGCGCGTCGCGCCGTGGCCCGGCCAGACGCTCCACTCTGAAATGCCCAGTAAGAGTCGATATGGCCTTCGACCTGTTCTCCCTGCTCGGCAGCAACTTCTCGCCCCGCTTCCGCGACCTGGCCGACCAGAGGTTCCGGTGGGCGAAGACATCCGGAGTGGGCTCCGGCGGTCTCGACGAGGACCACGGCGACGACGGCGAATGACCGCACGAGGCCCTGCGGTGGTGGAGCGGACCCACGCACGAGTCCTCACCGGCGGACCGTGAGGCCGTCCAGGGTGAGGTCGAGCAGGCGCTCTGCTTGCTTTCGGTGTTCAGCACCCGCCGAGGTGAGGGCGATGCCTTCCAGGGCGGCGCTGATGTCGGTGGGCCGGATATCAGTACGGATCACCCCGGCGGCCGTGCAAGCGTCCATGAGTGAGGTGATGGCGGCCTGGATCATTTCCCGGCTGCGACCATAAGGATTGCCTCCCGTCGCGGCGATGGCGCGCAGGGCGTCGATCATGCCGTACTTGGCGGTGACGTAGTCCAGGAACAGGCGTGTCCACGCGCGCAGGGCCTCTGCCGGTGACTTCTGCGCGAGCAGAACGGGGGCGGCATCGCACAGGTGAGCCAGCTCGTTGCGGTAGACCGCTTCGATCAGGGCCTCGCGGGTGGGGAAGTTGCGGTACAGGGTCGCACTGCCCACGCCCGCCTCCTTGGCGATGCGTTCCAGGTGCGCGTCCAGCCCCTCCGTCGTGAACACGCGCGCAGCGGCCGTGAGGACCTTCTCCCTGTTCCGCCGTGCGTCAGCCCGCAACGGCCGAAGCGTTCCGTCGGTCATCAGTACTCGCCGTCCCTTCTTCGAAGCCCTCTCGACTTGCTAACCGGAGGAGCCCCCACTTAATGTCGGCTAACCGGGGACACCTCCGGTTTCACTGTAGGTCGCCGCACCGACCTGCGCACATCCCGGGAAAGGAAGCCGATCATGTCGGGCATCCAGGGCAAAGTCATCGCGATCACAGGTGCCAGCAGCGGCATCGGTGAGGCGACCGCGACCTACCTCGCCGAAAAGGGCGCCCAGCTCGTACTCGGAGCCCGGCGCGAGGACCGACTGAACGCTGTCGTGGGCAGCATCACGGCGAAAGGCGGCAGCGCCGTCGGCGTCATCGTCGACGTCACGCGCCGCGAAGACCTCCAGCGCCTGACGGACACGGCCCTCGACCAGTACGGCCGACTCGACGTCCTCGTCTCCAATGCGGGCACGATGGCCGTCTCGCCGTTCGATGACCTGCGCCAGGACGACTGGGACGCCATGGTCTCCACCCACATCACCGGCTTGCTCAACGGCATCGGGGCAGCCCTGCCTGTCTTCCGTCGGCAGCGCTTCGGGCAGTTCGTCAACGTCGGCTCCACTGCCGCCTACGTCGTCAAGACCCCCCAGGCGGTCTACGCGGCCACCAAGACGGCGGTGAAGGTGCTCACCGAGGGCCTGCGCCAGGAATCGGGACCCGACCTGCGCGTCACCCTCGTCTCCCCCGGCTTCACCCATACCGAAGGCGTCGGCAAGGGAGCGAGTCCCGAGGCCGCGGCCGCGATGATCCGGCAGCGCGACGAGATCGCCATGCCGCCCTCCGCGGTCGCCTCCGCCATCGGCTACGCCATCGAACAGCCCGACGGCGTCGACGTCAGTGAGATCGTCGTCCGCCCCACCATGCAAGCCTGATCGCAGCGAGCCGACCCACTCGCAGCCGCGTCCGCCCGCCGGCAAACGATGGCACCCTGGCCAACGCACTGCCCACAGATGATCACGCCGTCATGGAGGCGCAGGTGCGTGACTACGGGTCTTCGCCGACTCAGAAGCGCGCCGACGTAGGCCGCGAGGTCGTCCGTACGGCTGTCGTCGACCTCATGCCCGGCCACACCGCCGGCCACGCCGACACCCCGGCCCCGACGGCCGTGGTCCCCCTGGACATGCCGGGCAGGGTCGCCGACTCCCTCCGCACGGCCGAACTGAACCCCGGCGAGCGAGCCGCGCTCCAACTGGGCGTGACCGTACGGCGCAGCCAGGGCGACACCCTGCGCGCCAGCGACCGCACGCCCCAGTCACCACCCCGCTGCACTGGGACCTGAGCCGCTGCCGCCGCTCCCTCGACAGGGGACGGCCTTGCACGAGGTGACGCAGAGCGTGATGGGTCGCCCGTACGGCCCAGGACGCACACCACGGAACGGACTCAGCGCCGGCGCGCGCCCACAGCAACTCTCAGGAGGGTTCGCTCTGGTGACTCTGCGGCGCAACGGCGGCCGAAGCAGCGGCAGGGGCCTGCGGCCGGATGAGGTCAGAGCCGTGCGGGCCGTGGGCTTCTGCGCCGCAGCCAGCCACGTAGGCCGCGATTGGACGGTGCCGGGGCACGCTCGGGCCCACGGTCCCGGCGAACGGGTGGCCTGGACGGCCGTGCCGACGACACTCGGTGCCCCGCGGCCCCTCGGGGCACCGGCCCGGGATCCGGCCAGGGCGCCCCGAACACCGGCCCTTTGTTCGCTTCGCTCACCCCGGCCGCCAACCTGTCGGTCACCTGAGGTGTCGAAGCAGCCTGCTCGCTGATCGGCGTGGGGGCCGCAGCCGCCGGCCCATCCCCTGGCTCGAGCGCCCCGCCCAGGAGCCCACCGATCGGCTCGAGCGCCCCGGTCACTGACACAGCCTGCGACTCCGGCGGTCGTACGAACGGCGGGTCCTCCTGCGTCGACGGCCGTTTCCTCGGCTCCATGGGCCGTGTGACCGTACAGGCCAGGGGTGGAATGGGACGTGCGTACGCTCGCACCGCCGACGCGGGGCGACGGGGGGCCGGGCGTGGAGCAGGTGAATCGATACGGGCGGCCTCGACCGCGTGGGCCAGTTCGCTGCGCAGCCACTCGATCTCGTCCGCGTCCTGCGCGGTCGTGATCCGCTCGGCGAGGTGAGCCGCGGGCGATCCCGGGTTGCCCTGTCCGGGTGGCACGGGGCGGAACCGGTTGACGTAGGAACGGTCGTACGGGTCCTTGACGATGTCGGCGACCTCGACGGGTCCGAGGAAGGCGGCGAAGGCACCGGCTCGGATCCAGGGGTCCTCGGCCTGTCGCAACAGGAACCCGAGTTGGCGTCCGCGCCAGTTGCGGGCGCGCAGATCCACTCCCGCCTCCAACTGGCCGCGCAGACTCTCGGGCGTGCGCCCCTTGAGCAGGTGCGCGTTCTCCGTAGCCGCGGTGAAGTTCCGCAGGTCTTCCGCCAGATAGAGCCAGACCACGGCGCGGTAGCGGTTCAGGTACCAACGAACGGGCACGAGCAGCCCCAGACGGGCGAGGCGCGTGAAGCGGCCGCCCGGGATCTCCATGAGCTGTGCGCCCTCGGCGGTGCCCACCACCCGCACGCGGTCGCGCAGGGTCTGCGGGAAATCGTCCTGCGCACGAAGGCGGTCGATCTCCGTCTGCTCCACCCTCCGGGCTCCCCCACCGCCCTCGTCGGGGACGGTCCGGATGCGCCCGAGATGCATGGCGAGGTCGAACTCGCTGCGTTTGAGGTCCAGTTCCCGAGCGGCGCGGCTCAGTGTGCAGGTAAGGGGCCGGGAGGGGCTGAAGATGCTGGCCGACATGGTCGTACTCCCCCGTGGAGTCGTGGCTCACGCCCTGTGCGCGAGCCGTGTACACACCGTAGCCGGTTCGGCGCAACCCGTGGCAAGCCTGTGGATAACTCCGCGAGAGTAGAGGAACTCGCAGGTCAGAGATCTGTGTTGGAGGTTCGCTCAGGCTGCCTGGCGTCGACGCCGAGGTGTTCGCCGACGCGGTTGACGAGCAGGGTCATCTCGTAGGCGATCTGGCCGATGTCGGCCTCGGCCCCGCTGAGCACGCACAGACAGCTGCCGGTGCCCGCCGCGGTCACGAACAGCACGGCGTCGTCGTATTCGATCATGGTCTGGCGCACTCTGCCCGCACCGAAGTGGCGTCCCGAACCCTTGGCCAGGCTGTGCAGCCCGGAGGCCACGGCGGCCAGATGTTCGGCGTCCTCCCGACGCAGGCCCGTGCTCGCGCCTGTGACAAGTCCGTCGTTCGACAGGACCAGCGCGTGCCGCACGTGGTCCACCCGCTCGGTCAGATCGTCCAGGAGCCAGCCGAGTCCCTGGTTCTGCGCCATCTCCGTCTCCCCGTGTGATGTCTCCCCCTGGCCGGAGGAACTCTCCGCCAGCCTTCACCACGACCGGCGTCCGGGCAAGCCGGATGGGCGCATGGCACAGAAGATGACCGATGGGCAATGTCGGGCGTTCGTCCCGAACGGCACATGCAGGGGCCGCCTGTTCACCGTTGACGCCGATGGGAGCCCTGAACCCGCCCCGCGCAGGCTTCCGAGGAGCGAATCGGAACCGGTCTTCGGCGCAGGTAAGAACACCGCAAGCGGCGCAAACTGATGGGCTCAGCCGACCGAGTCCAGAAGCCGGGCGGTGTGCATCCGCCCCGCGTGGTCGACAAGCCTGATCAGAACCTCCTTGCCGGAGTCCCGGTCGCGCGCGTCGCAGAGCACCACAGGGATTCCGTGGTCGAGGTCGAGGGCGCGGGAGACGTCGTGGACACCGTAGGTGCGGGCGCCCGCGAAGCAGTTGACGGCCACCACGAACGGGATGCGCCGGTGCTCGAAGTAGTCGACGGCCGGGAAGCAGTCCTCCAGACGCCGGGTGTCCGCCAGGACGACGGCGCCAAGTGCCCCCTGGGACAACTCGTCCCAGAGGAACCAGAATCGGTCTTGCCCCGGGGTTCCGAAGAGGTACAAGGACAGACCGGAGCGGATGGTGATGCGCCCGAAGTCCATGGCGACAGTGGTGGTGACCTTCCGGTCCACGCCGTCGGTGTCGTCCACCAACTGCCCCGCCTCGCTCAGCAGTTCCTCGGTGCGCAACGGGCGGATCTCACTGACGGCCCCGACCAGGGTCGTCTTGCCGACGCCGAACCCGCCGGCGACCAGTATCTTCAGCGCCAGGGCGGCGGTGTCGCCGACGGCGTCGGAGTGCTCGGAGACCATGATCACTTCTCTCGGGAGGACCGGCCGCGGTCGGCGTCCGCGTTTTTCGGGCGTGAAGTCAGCATCATGACAACTTGGCTGCAGCTTCGGACTATTGGACCAAAATGCACCTGATGTGACCGACTTGCGCCCGCTCGGGGACAGAACGCGTCCGGTTGGTGTTGCGGCGGGCTGTACGGCGCGATCCGCACGGTCATCTACAGCGCTCGCAATCCCGCGATGACCTCGCGCAGAATCCGCTCGTCGGGCAGGTGCGCCGGGGGCACGGGGCGGCTGATGGCCACACAGCCGAGTTCGAGGAGATCCCCGAGGAGCACCCTGACCACGCCCACGGGCAGGTCCGCGTCCGCGGCGAGTTCGGCAACGGACTGCGTCTCCGTGCGGCACAGCCGAACGAGCGTCCGGTGCTCGGGGCCGAGGGCGGCGTCTTCCCCGCGCGCCGCGGCCGCGGGGTCGAGGGTGACGAGGGCGATCAGGTCGAAGCGCACCCCGGTGGGCCCCGGCTGGGTGCGTCCGCCCGTCATGGCGTAGGGGCGGACCAGGGGCCCGGCCTCGCCGTCGTACCACCAGCTGCCCGCCTCCCGAGGGCCGTCCATCGGGTTCTCGGTCATCGATGCCGTCCCTCCCGGCTCATCCGGCGGCAGGGGGCTGTGCGGCGGCGCGCGGTGGTGTGTAGAGGTGTTCGCCGACGCGCTTGACCAGGCGTGCCATCTCGTAGGCGACCAGCCCCATGTCGGCGGTGGCGGCGGTGAGCACGGCAAGGCAGGATCCGTCGCCCGCGGCGGCCACGAAGAGGAACGCGTCGTCCATCTCGACCATGGTCTGCCGCACTCCACCCGCTCCGAAGTGCCGTCCTGCGCCTTTGGCGAGGCTGTGGAAACCGGAGGCGACGGCGGCGAGGTGCTCGGCGTCCTCACGTGCCAGGCCGGTGGACGCGCCGACGGCCAGCCCGTCGTTGGAGAGCACGACGGCGTGTCGTACCTCGCTCACCCGCATCACCAGGTCGTCCAGCAGCCAGTCCAGTTCGCCGGACAGCCGGCCGGCCCTCGTGTTGGGATCCTGGATCATGCCGGGTCTCCTTCGCTGCTGTCACTGGCCGAGTCGTCTTCCAGGGCGGTGGGGCGGCCGGGAAGCCTGCCGCCGCCGCGCACCCAGCCGTCGCGGTAGGCCGCCATGCGGTCCCGCACCAGTTCGGGGGTCCGCAAGTCGTCGCCGTGCTGCACGCGTTCCGGCACCTGCTCCCGAGCATGCTGGCGCCGCAGCTGTGGGGCGAGGCTTGCCTGGCGTATCCGGCGCGGGAGGTCGTCGGAGGGCTCGGAGTCGGTGGGCGGACGGTGCGGCCTCAAGGCCGTGACTCCGGGGGGCGGGGTTTCGCCGGTGCTGCCAGGGTGGCCCGGACCGGTCGTCGTCCCGTCCCTGCTCAGGTCATCAGCCGTGCTGCGCGGTTCGGGGAGGGTTGCCGCGAGGGCGGGGCGGTCCGGCAGTACGGCGACGGGCTCCTGGTGCCGGCTCGTGCCGGGGACCTGTGCGTACGCGCGCTCGCGCGCGTGGTGTTCCTGTCCGGCCCGGAGGGGGGCGGGTTCCGTGGATCCGTTGTGGAGCAGGGCCGTGGGCAGCAGGACGACGGCGGTCGTGCCGCCGTACGGAGACGCCCGCAGGTGCACCTTGACATCGTGCCGGGAGGCGAGCCGGCTGACCACGAAGAGTCCGAGCCGGTCACTGTCGAACAGGTCGAGGGCCTCGGACTGTTCGATGCGCCGGTTGGCCTCCGCGAGGGTCTCGGTGCCCATGCCGAGTCCCCGGTCCTCGACCTCCAGGGCGTAGCCGTTGCCGACGGGTTCGCCGGTGATGCGCACGCGTGTGTGCGGTGGTGAGAACTGCGCGGCGTTCTCGACGAGTTCGGCGAGCAGATGAGTGAGGTCGGCGACAGCGGCGCCGATGACGTGGGCCTCGGGGAGTTGGCGCACTTCCACGCGCGCGTAGTCCTCGATTTCCGAGACTGCGGCCCGTACGACGTTGGTGAGGGAGACCGGCATGCGCCAGGCCCGGCCGGGTGCCGACCCCGACAGGATGATCAGGCTCTCGGCGTGCCGTCGCATCCGGGTGGTGAGGTGGTCCAGGCGGAACAGGTCGCTCAGCTCGTCGGGGTCGTCCGAGCGGCGCTCCATGCTGTCGAGGAGGCTGAGCTGGCGGTGGACCAGCACCTGGCTGCGGCGGGCGAGGTTGACGAAGACTCCGGAGATGCCGCCGGCGAGTTCGGCGCGTTCCACGGCGGCGCGCAGGGCGGCGCGGTGGACGGTGGTCAGGGCTTCCGTGACCTGACCCGTCTCGTCCTCGGCCGGTGGTCCCGCGGGTGCTTCCGCCCGGATGTCGAGTTCTTCGCCCGCGCGCAGTCTGCGCATCGCCTCCGGAAGCTTGCGGTGGGCGATTTCCAGGGCGTCGTTGCGCAGGCTCACGAGTTCGACCACCAGCCCGCGTCCGATGCGGACGGAGATGACCAGCGAGGCGGCGACCGCGGCCAGGCCGAGGAGCACGGCGGCACCGGCCGGGCTGAGCAGTCCGCGCGTGACCGGGTCGGCGCGGCCGGCGACGGTCCGGCCGGTGGCCGTCGCGACGCTCCGCATTCCGTCCTGCACGCGTGCGTGGACCGTGCTCCAGGTGCTCTGGACAGCCGTGCCGATCGACCTGGTGCCCGGCCCGGCGGCGAGGATCTCGTCCTCGACGGTGCCGAGGGAGGTGTAGCCGTCGCCGTCGGCCAGTTCCCGCCAGGCGGCGCGCTGGGCGGCAGGGAGATCGGCGACGGCCGTCTCGATGAGGGTGCGGCGCGTGGCGACGGCGGCGCCGAACATCCGTAGCCGCTCGCCCTGGAGACCGCCCGTGGTCCGCGCGCCGCCCAGCAAGGTGTCCTCCTGGGCCAGTGCCTCGGCGGCCCGGGAGAATTCGAGCAGGACACGCGCGTCGGCGCCGACGTCGGCCTGTTGAATACCCGTCAGGGCGCCGTCCACGGCGAAGGCCGCCCCAATGGTCTTCGTGTACTGCGCGTACGCGGTGTTCCAGTCGGCCTTGTGCTCGAGTACGGCCGTTCGCAGCGCGCGCAGATGCTCGGCGCCGGCGACGAAGGCGTCGAGACGCCCGGAGACGTCGGCGGGCAGCTCCTCGCTGTCGGCCACGGTGCTGTGGTCGCCGAGCCGCAGTTCGGCAACGGCCCGGTCGCTGCGGGCGGCCAGGCCCCGCAGGTCACTGCCGTCGTCCGTGCCCGGCGCGGTGGCGTAACGCACGGCCGCGGTGCGCTCGGCCTGCAGGGCGGTGACGGCCGTGGCCACCGGGGTGCGCAGTTCGGCGTCGACCTGCTGGGCCTGGCGCAACCGGGCGACGTCCTGGGCGGTGCTGACGGTTGCATACGCCCACAGGGCGAGCAGCGAGACAACGGGAACCATCAGCAGGCTGACAACCTTGGCACGCACGGTACGAGGGCGCAGGTACCGGCGGTTCCCACGCGCGCGTGCCTGTGCTGATGACGTGCCGAAGCGGCGGTCGGTGACCTCGTCTGCGGGCGGTCCGGCGTGTGCACGGCGGCCACGCGGGGCGTGTGCCTGGGCGTCGGCCTTCGAGGGTGTTCGGGGTGGGCGCATGGCCTCCTCGCTCGGGACGTGGGTCGGGGCGCTCGGGCAGGGCTCCCACTAGTGGGTGACACTCTCGACGGGCCGCTGGGCGATGGCGGATGCCTCGCGCTCGTCGGCCGTGGGCGAGAGGGCGACGAAGGCCGAGGTGATGAAAAGGTAGGACCCGAGGCCGACGGCGAGGGGGAAGATGAACTGCATCGCCGTGGCCCCGGGCAGCGCCTCGCCGGAGGGGTTCACACGCACGCGCACCGCGAACATCCCGGTGTAGTGCATGCTGCTGACGGCCGCTCCCATGACGAGGGAGGCGATGGTGACCGCAAGGGGCGACTTGATGTTGAGGCCGGCCCACAGGGCCGCGGTCGCCGCGACGACGGCGATCAGCACCGACACTCCGACGAGGACGGGGTCGTAGCGGACGTCTCCATGCAGCCGGACCGCCGCCATGCCCAGGTAGTGCATGCTGGCGACGCCCAGCCCGGTGGTGAGTCCGCCGAGGAGGAGCGCCCGGTTGCGGTCGCGGCTGTAGCCGACGGCGAAGACGCCGGCGCAGACGACGACCATCGCGACGAGGAGGCTGAGGATGGTCAGCGGTACGTCGTAGCGGATGTCGGTGCCGCTGACGCGGAAACCGAGCATGGCCACGAAGTGCATGGTCCAGATGCCCGTGCCGATCGCGGAGGCCGCGGTGACAAGCCAGTTGCGGCGCGAGCGACCCGTCGTGGCGAGCGCGCGGACAGTGCAGCGCAGTCCGAGTGCGGCGCCCGTGCAGGCCATCACGTACGACAGTACGGGGGTCAGCCAGCCGAAGGCGGCGTGGTCCAGGTGTCCCATGGCCAAGGGACGCTAGGGGGCACAGGCGCACACAGGGGGCGCATTTCGAAACCTGCTGGAATATGACACGCAGATGTGGTGGAACGATCGGGTCCAGCCCGAACATGTGCACCTGGGTATCCCCCATGACGGTGAGGAATCATGCGGAACATGAGCGACGACCACACACATGTGCAGGAATTCTTCGGCGCCCGGGCGGCCGACTGGGACAGCCGGTTCCCCGACGACGGCCCCGCCTACGCGGCTGCCGTGGCCGACCTCGGGCTGCGGGCGGGGGACCGCGTGCTGGACGCGGGCTGCGGCACCGGGCGTGCCCTGACGCCGCTGCGGGCCGCCGTGGGCCCCTCCGGAGTGGTGCTCGGCGCCGATCTGACTGTGGCAATGCTCGAGGCCGCCGTACGGGCGGGGCGGGACCGGGAGGGGCGGCTGCTGCTCGCGGACGTCGCTGCGCTGCCACTGCGATCGCAGTCCCTGGACGCCGTGTTCGCGGCCGGCCTGATCGCCCATCTGCCGCGCCCGGTGGACAACCTGCGGGAACTGGCCCGGGTGGCACGGCCGGGTGGCACGCTTGCCCTGTTCCATCCCATCGGGCGGGCCGCCCTGGCGGCGCGGCAGGGACGGCAGATCACGCCCGACGACCTGCGCGCCGAGCCCAACCTCGCTCCACTCCTGGCCCGTTCGGGCTGGCGCATCAGGTCGTACGTCGATGAGGACGCGCGTTTCCTTGCGCTCGCCACACGCGAGAACTGAACTTCCTGTCGGCTCCGAGTCCTCCTCGCGCCGCCGCGTCGCAGCAACACCTCAGGTCAGTCCGTCCCGGCGACGGCCGCCACGAAGGCGTCGGGGTTGTCGAGCATGACGTTGTGCCCGGCCTCGGGCACCGTCACCACCCGTACCCCGGCGGCTTCCAGGCTCTCCCGGCCCGCCAGTTCGCCGCTGTGCTCGCCCTGGAGGTAGATCCGCTCCACGGGGAGCCCCTCGAGGATCGTGCGCATGACGGGTTCGGAGCCCTGACGCAGACCGACGGCGCTGCGGTGCAGGGCACGCGGATCAGCCAGCCGCATGGTGGCCGCCCACAACGGGCCGACGGCCTCCAGCACGTGCGCGTGCTCTTTCCCGACGAACTCGTCTTCACCGTAGGCGGCGATGCCGCTGCTGCCGGCGGTCGGCTGCGGGGGAGCGTCCAGGTTCGCCTCTGTGAGGACCAACCGGGAGACGAGGTCGGGCCGCCGGTGGGCGAGCACCAGGGCCACGGAACCGCCCATGCTGTGCGCGATCAACTCGGCTCCGGTGACTGCGGCCTCGTCCAGCGCGACGGCCACCGCGTCGGCGTGCTCCCGCAGTGTGTACCCGAAGTGCGCGGGCCGGTCGCTGATGCCATGACCCGGAAGGTCCACGAACAGACTCCGTATGCCCGCGAGTTCGGGCCGGGCCGCGACATGCGCGTGGTACACGGCGGACATCGAGCCGAGTCCGTGCAGATACACCCTGGCAGGCTGTTCCCCCGGCGCCTCCGTCCAGCGGATGCAGCTTCCCTCGCTGTCGAATACGGCCTGCTTCATCGTGCCCCTCCCCGGATGTTCCGACTCCATGGAGAATACATCGCCACCGATGTATGACGGCACGACTGTATTGATGTGGCGATGTACAGCGCCCTGCGGGAGAATGCGGCTGTGCTCGAACTCGCCATCCTCGGTTTCCTCTACGACGCCCCGCTGCACGGATACGTCCTGCGCCGTCACATCGCTGCCCTCACCGGACACGTACGGCCCGTCGCCGAGAGCACGCTGTACCCGGCGATCAAACGGCTCGAGAAAGCGGGCCTGCTGGTCCGGGCCACCGAGCCCGGCGCCGTGGCCGCACCGCGCCATGTGCTGCGGCTGACCGAGGAGGGCGGGCTCGAGCTGAGGCGCAGGCTCACCGAGCCCGCGCAGCGCGAGATCACCGACGAGAACCACTGGTTCGCGCTGCTCGCGTTCCTGCGGCACCTGGAGGACCCGGCAGCCCAGGCGGCCGTGCTGCGACGCCGGCTGGCCTTCCTGGAGGAGCCGGCGAGCTTCTTCTACGACGGTGACCGGCCGCTGCGCGCCGAGGAGTTGGACGATCCCTTCCGGCGCGGTGTCCTCACCATCGCGCGGGCCACGAGCCGGGCCGAACTCGCCTGGCTGCGCGACACTCTCGCGTCACTCGACGACGTCCGCCGCTGAGGAGCCAGGGCGCCGCATCGGGCAGCCGCGCAGTCCGGGAACCGGGCGCGTTCCCAGATCGGCGACGTGGTAGCCCTTCGGATAGCCCTTGACCTCCCAGTTCTGCCGTGCGTAGTGCGGGCTGCGGCGCGGCGGCAGCAGTCGCAGGAACCGGCCTCGCGCGCGTACGGCGCGGCGCACGAGTGCGGTGGTGGCCGCACCGGGCGACTGGTAACGGAACGCGCGCAGCAGGGACTCGTCGAGCAGGGCGAGTGTCGCCGTGCGCAGCACGGGCGCCAGCAGGCGTGGATACCAGGACGCCATCAGGTCGAGGGTGGCGTCGGAGACCCGTCGGGCCTGTTCGTCCCAGCCGAAGTGGTCCCGCTCGTAGGCGTCGAGGAGTGCCTCGAACTCCTCGTAGCTGCGGGGGACGTCGGGGATGCCCATGTGACGGCCGAGCGTGCGGTAGTACTCGGCGGCGGCGACGATCTCGTGCCGGGACAGTTGACGCCAGCCGTAGGCATCGATCCAGCGTCTGGGCGTGACGACGAAGGTGCTCAGCACGTACCGCATGTCGTCGTCGCCGATGTCGTAGCTGCGGTGCATCTGGTTGATGCGGCGGATCGCCGTGCGGCCCTCCTCGGCGGCGAAGCCGTGCTCCACGATGGCGTCAAGGAGCAGCACGGTGTCGTCGTACCGCTTCTGTGTGCGGCAGGTCAGTTCCGCCGTCTCGGCGAGCAGTCGGCCGATGCTCGGTACCGCGTAGGTGCGGTACAGGGCCAGCTCGAGAGCGCGCGTGTAGTCCCAGGGAAACTCGAACACCGCACTCAGCCGGTAGATCTCCACCGCGTCCGCCACCGGATCCAGCCGGCGGATCCGGTCGAGCCTCTCGAAGCCGCTTCACCGCGCCGCCCTCCTTCTCCGAAGACGGCTCAACTCTACATTGAGTGACGACAGATGAGCGATGAGCGACGAACCGGCCAGGGGGCGGCAATGGTGTGCACACAATGTGTTCGAGGCTGTGACGGTGGTGACCCGCGGTCGCCTCAGCCGTCCACGGGCTCCGGCGGCGCGCTCGTCCGCCATGGCCGTTTCGCCCCCGTCCAGGCGGAAACCTGCAGCTCCGCGTGGTGTGAGGAGTCGTGACAACGGCCTCCCGCTCGCACTAGGGTGCGCGCCGTTGGACGAACCATTGGGGAGGCAGGGATGGCCGGGACGGACGATGGGGCCGTCGCCGCCGCGGACGATGCGCTGTACGTGCTGACGGCGGTACTGCTGACGCCGGCACAGTTTCCGAGCGTTCTGGGCGACGACTATCCCGAGGCGTGCGGAGCGCTGGGACTCGCACCCCGTGCCGACGGGTACGGCCTGGTGCTGGGCCAGGACGGCGACGGCGCCCGCTGGACGGTCGTCATCGACGACGTCTCGCTGGTCGCCGTGGCGATCGCGTCCTGGGACTGCGGCATGGAGTACGAACTTTCGCCGGACGAGCGCGCGGTCGTGGCCGCTCTGCCCGGCTGGCCCCTGGCGGTCGCCGTAGCGGCCCCCGGCGTCCCCGCTCCGCACGACCCCGCCCCCGAGGTGGCGGACGGGCCGCTGTTGAGCCCTCCGGACACCGGCATCTGGGGACCGGCACAGCGACGCCTGGGCGCCGACGAGATCGCGCTGCAGTGGGCGGCGTGGCGGGAGCAGATCAACGACGCGGAATTCAACGTGCCTGACGGACCGGCGGACGTCACGCAACCCTCGTCGCCGGGCGAGGAGAACGCTGTGGCCGCAGAGCCCGCACCGGAGGGCGGGAAGGTGCCGCACAGCGGTCACCGCGGTGTCCGGCGGGTGCTCGCGGAGGCTCGTGCCTACGTCGACTCGCCGCCGCCGCTGGGCCGGGTGCGCTCGTCTTTCGCCCCGGGGGACGCACGTACGCTGCGCGCCGACGGCCCCGGCTGGTCGATCGTGGCTCGCACCGACGACATCGCGTTCGTGCTTCTGGACGACAAGCCCGGCGAGGTCCTGCCGGTGGGCCGGGGTCCCGAACTGCCGGGCCTGCTGGATGCGCTCGACAAGATGGCCGTGCGGCCCGTCTGAGGCCCGGCGGCCCGTCGCCCCGCACCGGCCCCGGGCGTCGCGCTGCGGTGATCAGCGCGACGCCCGGGGCCGGGCTGCCGAACAGCGCGGCGCCCGGCACCAGTTGGCCTCTGCGGCGCCTGGACGGGCGCCTGCGACAGGTCCGGCATCTGGGCGAGCCTCGCCCGCCGCTCGGCGTCGCCTCAGCGGCCGAGTTCCTTGCGGGTGACCCGGCGGAGCCTGCGCCGCTGCGAAGGGTCCAGCGCCAGGTACGCCACCGCCGGGACCCCGACCACGATCAGGAACGCCACCCACCAGGGCAGCCATATCAGCAGGATCAGCCCGACCGCCACACCCCCTGCGGCGATCTTCGCGTTCTTGGACATGAGCGTCGCCTCCTTCGCGGCCACTGCCGCTCTCTGCTCAGAGAACGGCCCCGCGCTTGCCGTGGTTCCGGCCGCCGACCCTGAGACATCCCCGAAGCTCGTCCCCTAATGGTCCCGGCTCCTGCTCGCAGTATCACCCCACGCGGCGCCCGTTGTCGGCCCGCTGCGCGCCGCAATGTGAGCTGCAATTTGAACAGCTTCCATGACGCGCTCCCTCACCCGGCCACAGGGCTCGCCAGCCGCACCCGGGGCGCCCTCCGCCCGCCGCAAACGAGGGCCACGGTCGAACAGATTGTGAAGTGGTCTTGGTCATGCCGTCGACAGGACGGATCCGTCCTCGGCGTGCTGTACCCTCGGCCACCCCGGGCCGAGTAGTCAAATTTGAGGAGCGCGACAGAGCTGTGTTGACCACCCCCACGGCACCACCCTCCGATCTGTCCGAACTGGCCTGCTGCTGCGTCGTGTTCCTGCCCTGCGAACCGGCCCGCACGGGCCGGTTCGCCCTCTGGCGACGGGACGGTGAGGCTCCTCCCGCCGTCGCCGAGGGCGCTCGGGCAGAACTGGACCTCGCACTTCCCGCCGCGGACGGAGGTGTCGAGCTGGTCCGTACGCCGGTGCTCCTGCTGCCCGTGGGCACCGCCCTGCCCCTGCTCACGCGTGTGCGTGCGCTGCCGGACGGGCACCGCTCGGCCTGTTTCTGGGGTGCTGCCTACGAGCTGGCCCTGCACTTCCTCGCGCGCGGGCTGCTGCTGCCGGGTCTCTCGCCGGACGATCACGACGCCTGGCGGGTGGGCCCACTGTCCGCGCTGGACACGGAGCTGATCCGCGAACTCGCCGCCGCCATGCCCCGGAGGCTCACGCGGTGCCGCTCACCGCCGAGGAGACGAGCCGGCTGCCCGACCCGGACCGACTGCTGCACGCCTTCCTGGACGCGCTCGCCGACGCCCTCCCGCGCTCTCCCGCGGCCCCACTGGTGATGGGCGGCCCTGTGTACACAGCGCTCGAACCACAGCGGTTGCCCGGGCTGCGGGCCTGGGCCGACGACATCGCCGCAGGCCACGACGCAGGCATACGGCTGTCGCTGCGTGTGGAGGTCTGCGGTCTCGACGATTCCGTGGACCCGGACGACGGTCGCGTCCGGTTCCGCGCGGTGCCCCAAGTGCACGGACCGGGCGGGGAACCGGACGTCCTGGACGCCGCGGGCCTGTGGGCCTGCGCCAAAGGCGGGCACGAGAGGTTCGGTGCACGCGCGCGTGCAGACGCGCTGCTGGCGCTGCGCCGCGCGGCCCGCGCCTGGCCGCCGTTGACACCGCTGCTCGCCGCAGCCGTACCGGACGCCGTGGATCTGGCCGACGACGAGATCGTCGAGCTGCTGGGCGAGGGCACACGGGCACTGGCCCTGGCGGGAGTCGACGTGCACTGGCCGAAGGGGCTGTCGCGTGACCTCGGCCTGTACACGACGGTCGGCCCGCCGGACGACGGCACGGCCGCGGCGGGAGATGCCCCGGCTCCCCCGGCGTTCCTTTCGGCGGACAGCGCGGTCGCGCTCTCCTGGGGACTCACTCTGGGCGGACGTGACCTGTCCCGGGCGGAGCTGGACCTGCTCGCGGAGGCCAAACGCCCTCTGGTACGGCTGCACGACGGGTGGGCCCTGGTAGACCCGCGACAGGCGCACGACACCCGGACGCGGCAGGACCGCTCCCTTGCTCCCGTCGAGGCACTGGCGGCGGCGCTGAGCGGCTCGGCGGAGGTCGACGGCCGGCAGGTCGGGGTGCGTTCGACGGGCTGGCTGGACCGGCTCCGGGAGCGCCTCACGGACACGGAGCCGACCCTCGTCGTCGGGCCGCCGCCGCGACTGGCGGCCACCTTGCGGGACTACCAGCTGCGCGGGCTCGACTGGCTGGTCCGCATGACGTCGCTCGGCCTGGGCTGCTGCCTGGCCGACGACATGGGCCTCGGCAAGACGGTCACGCTGATAGCGCTGCACCTGTACCGGCAGACGGATGCCTCGACCGCCGGTCCCACGCTGGTCGTCTGCCCGGCCTCCCTGCTCGGCAACTGGCAGCGTGAGATCGAGCGGTTCGCTCCTGGTGTGCCGGTGCGCAGGTTCCACGGGCCCGGGCGCGACCTCGGCCCGGTCGCGGCCGGGGAGTTCGTGCTGACGACGTACGGCACGATGCGCCTGGACGCCGAACGGCTCGCCCATGCGCCCTGGGGTCTGATCGTTGCCGACGAGGCGCAGCACGTGAAGAATCCCCACGCGGCGACGGCGCGTGCGCTGCGCTGCACTGCCTCGACGCACGCGCACGCGTGGCGCTCACCGGCACTCCGGTGGAGAACAACCTCACGGAACTGTGGGCGATCCTCGACTGGACGACACCTGGCTTGCTGGGCCGCCTCGGCGCCTTCCGCGCACGGTACGCGCAGCCGGTCGAAGGCGCCCTCGATCCGGTGGCCGTGGGGCCGCTCTCGAGGCTCGTACAGCCGTTCCTGCTGCGGGCGGCGCAAGTCGGACCCCGGCATCGCCCCCGAGCTGCCTCCGAAGACCGAGAGCGACCGTCCGGTGGCCCTCACGCCCGAACAGGCGGGACTGTACGAGGCGTTGGTCCGCGAGACGCTGGACGGAATCGCGACTGCCGACGCCATGGCCCGCCGGGGCCTGATCATGAAGTTGCTGACCGTCCTGAAGCAGATCTGCAACCATCCAGCGCAGTGTGCGACACGAGGTCGCACCTTTGTAAGAAGCCATCTCATTTGGTGAGCCTGCGGTAGCAGATGAGGGTGCAGGCGATGCTGGTGAAGGCCAGGAAGTGGTCGGCTTTGCGTTCGTAGCGGCGGTGGAGGCGACGGCAGCCGGCGAGCCAGGCCATGGTGCGTTCGATCGTCCACCGGTGTCTTCCGAGTCGCTGCGAGGTCTCGACGCCCTTGCGGGCGATGCGGTGCCGGATGCCCCGTTGGGATAACCATCGCCGCAGGTGGTTGTAGTCGTAGCCCTTGTCGGCGTGGAGCTTGCCTGGCTTGCGCCGCCGGGGGCCTCGCCGGGAGCGGACCGGCGGTATCCCCTTCACGAGCGGAATCAGGGCCTGGCTGTCGTGAACGTTGGCGCCCGAGATTCCGACGGACAGGGGCAGGCCGGTTCGCTCGGTGAGCAGGTGGATTTTCGAGCCGTACTTGCCCCGATCCACAGGATTCGGGCCTGTCAGGTCCCCTTTTTCAGGGCCCGCACGTTCACCGAGTCGATCGCGCACCTCGACCAGTCCAGGTCCCCGCGCGAGCCTAGTTCGTCGAGGACCAGGCGGTGCAGCTTGGCCCACACCCTAGCCTTCGTCCACTCGGTGAACCTGCGGTGAGCCGTTGCCCCGGACGGCCCGAACGACCCCGAGGGCAGTTGCTGCCACGTGCAGCCCGACGTGGCCACGAACACGATCGCAGCCAGCACCTCACGGTCACCATGCCTCCGTCGGCCACCGCCCTGAGGCCGCGTCGGCGCCTCTGGCACCACCCGCTGGAACAGCTCCCACAACTCATCCGGCACCAGCCGCTCAACGATCCCCACCACGGCTAACAGCCTACCGAGCCAAATGAGATGACGTCTAAGTGAGAACGACCCAACGAAGGAGGCAATGCCTGGTCGATCTCCGGGCCAGTATCCAGGCCCGTCCCCGCGCTCACATGCGCTGCTGGTAACGGCAGGGTGTGAAGCTGGGCGTTCAAGCCCAAGAGTGTCTCGGCCATCGAGATGCAACAGGTGAGGGGAAGACTGGACGGGCGAAGAGAATGAACCTTCGATGATGCCTCGTGAGGGTGAGATCGCGCTGATGGTAAGCAATCGGCGATCGCAGGGCCCGGTGCTGCAAGGCACCACGCGCTCCCTGGGGAATTGTGTCCAGGGTACGGATACCGCTGGCCCCGGGGTATAGGAGGCGCCCACCCCAGTCGTGCCTTACAGGTGCGGAACGTGGGAACCCCGTCAGGGTCCAGGCTACGGAAACGTCGTCTGGTAAGCCGACCGCAAGGAAGGCCCAACTCCCCGGCGGGATAAGGATGATCCAAGAAGCGAATGCCGGCCGGTCGAAAGACCAGGGGAAACCGGGATACGGCTGGACCCTTCGTCCAACCCCCGCATAACCCGCCGGATACGGGCTCTGATAGCCCGGCCCGAAAGGGAGCCCACGTGGGTCAGGTGAGCCTTTGAAGGCTCCTTGGCGAAGACGTCAGAACCAAAGGACACGTTAGACGCTGGAGGCGCAAGTGAAGGACAAGGCCACGGCCGGTCCCTTGGCGGCTGCGGTGAACAGACCTGAGGGCGGCGGCCTCGACTGGCACAGCATCGACTGGGCCAAGTGCGAGGACAACGTACGGCGACTGAGGCGAAGGATATTCAAGGCATCGCAGGAGGGGGACCTGAAGAGGGTCCGAAATTTACAGAAGCTGATGTTGCGCAACCGTAGTAATACGTTGACCAGCGTAAAGCGGGTCACGCAGCACAGCAGCGGTCGCAAGACCGCCGGAATCGACGGGGAGCTGGCCCTCACTCCATCAGAGCGGGGGAAGCTGGCGGCCGAACTCCATCGGTCATCTCAGCCCTGGCGCGTCCGTCCGGTCAAGCGAGTATTTATCCCAAAGAGCAATGGCAAGCAGCGCCCGCTCGGCATCCCGGTCATTCGCGATCGGGTGCTCCAAGCTCGCGTCAAGAACGCATTGGAGCCTGAATGGGAAGCGCGGTTCGAACCGAAGTCTTACGGCTTCCGGCCGGGCCGCAGCTGTCAGGACGCGATAGCGGCGATCTTTTGGACGGTCAAGGGCCCTAGCCCGAGACGTCTATGGGCGCTGGACGCGGACCTTTCAGCGGCATTCGACCGCATCGACCACGAACACCTGATGTCATCCATCGATCGGTTCCCCGCCAGGGATCTGATCCGGCAATGGCTGAAGGCTGGAGTGATAGACCGCGGTCGGTTCGCGCCGACGGAGGAGGGCACTCCGCAAGGCGGCGTGATCAGCCCGCTGTTGTTGAATGTAGCTCTGCACGGATTGGAACAGGCAGCAGGGTGTCAATATGCAGTGACGACACCTGGGCGTTTACCCGGGGCCGTTCCTGGCACCCCTGTGCTGGTGAGATATGCCGACGATTTTGTCGTGCTCTGTCACGACGAGGCTCAGGTCCACGAGGTCAGGGTCCGGCTGGAGGAATGGTTGGCACCGAGAGGTCTCCGCTTCAACGAAGAGAAGACCAAGGTCGTTCACCTATCACAGGGGTTCGATTTCCTCGGATTCACCGTCCGCCGCTTCGGAGGCAGACTACTCATCCAACCCAGCACAGAAGCCTGTAAGAGGCTCCGGGAGCGACTGCGGACCGAGATGAAGGCCCTGCATGGGCACAACGCCTTGGCCGTGGTAACCAGGCTCGCACCGATCATTCGCGGTTGGTCGGCCTACTACCGGGGGGTGGCGTCCACCGACGCTTTTAACTCGATGGACAACTATATGTGGCGACTGACCTACAAATGGGCCAGGCGCAGCCACCCGAACAAGACCAGGTACTGGGTCGTGGACCGGTACTTCGGCAGGTTCAACCAGTCCAGGAACGATCGGTGGGTCTTCGGCATCCGTGAAAGCGGGGCCTATCTCACGAAGTTCGCCTGGACCGGCATCAAACGCCATCAGCTGGTCAAGGGTGCGGCGTCTCCGGACGACCCTGCCTTGGTCCAGTACTGGCAGGATCGCCGTCGAAAAACAACGCCGCCACCGATGGACAAGACAAGTTTCATTCTGGCGGTAAGACAGAAGGGGCTGTGCCCGCTCTGCAAACAGGCGTTGATCGTCGGAGCCGAGTACGAACCGGACAGCCCACGAGAGTGGATCAACTGGTTCGCTGCGAAGAAGAAGGCGCTGAATAAGCACCACTTCACCTACCGGCGCGACGGCGGAACAGATGAACGAGCCAACTTTCGCCTCGTCCACACCGAATGCCATCGCCAGCACCACGCTGGGGATGGCAAACGGGCCGCAACAACCTGCCCACCTGCGAAGCCCTTGGGGCTTGCTTGAGCCGTGTGCGGTTTATGCCGCAAGCACGGTTCTGAGGGGGCCGGGGCGCAGCAATGCGCTCCGGCTACCCGACTCCTCAAGGAGGACGAAGCGCGGCTCACCGGACGCTCGGGAAAGCTGGAGCTGCTGGACGAACTCCTCGGCATCATCCTGGCGGAGGGTTCGGGGGTCCTCGTCTTCACGCAGTACGTACGCATGGCCCGCCTGCTCGAACGCCACCTGACGGCGCGCGGAGTGTCCTCACTGCTGCTGCACGGCGGGACGCCTGTCCCCGCGCGCGAGGCGCTGGTGCGGCGTTTCCAGGAAGGTGAAGTGCCGGTATTTCTGCTGCCGTTGAAGGCGGCCGGGACGGGTCTGAACCTCACCCGGGCCGAGCATGTCGTGCACTACGACCGCTGGTGGAATCCGGCGGTCGAGGCGCAGGCCACCGACCGCGCGTACCGGATCGGGCAGTCCCGTCCGGTGCAGGTGCACCGGCTGATCGCGGAGGGCACCCTGGAGGACCGCATCGCGGACATGCTCGGCCGCAAGGGGGAGTTGACGGACGCGGTGCTCAGCACCGGCGAGGCCGCGCTGACGGAGCTGACGGACGCGGAACTGGCCGCGCTCGTGGAACTGCGCGGGGAGGCGCGATGAACCGCCAAGGCGACGAGCACGCACGCGTGGCCGAGCGGACGTACGCCACAGCACCACCCGCGCGCGGGCGCGGATTCGCACGGAGCTGGTGGGGTCGCGCATGGCTGCGGGCCCTGGAGGACGCGGCCCTGGACGGCGCGGCGGTCACGGCGGGACGGCGCCTCGCGCGCGGGCGCGGTGGGCGCGATGACCGTGCGGCCGGGCCGGGTGACCGCGGTCGTACGAGAGCCGGGTGGTGCGGCCCACCGGGCCGACGCCCTGGTGCCGGAGCTGTCCGACCAGGAGTGGGCGCGGTTCATGGACGTGGTCGTGGAGCAGGCCGGACATCTGGCCGCCCTGCTGGACCGGGAGCTTCCGCCGCACCTGGTCGAGGACGCCGCGGTGAGCGGCATCGAGCTGTTGCCGGGCCTTGGCGAACTGGAGTCCGCGTGCGGCTGCGAGGCCTGGGACCACTGCGGGCACACCGCCGCGCTGTGCCACCAGATGGCGCGCGTGCTGGACGAAGATCCGTTTCTGCTCCTGCTGCTGCGCGGACGGGAGCGTGAGGTGTTCCTGGCCGAGCTTCAGGTACGCGGTACCGCGCCCCGGGCAGAACTCGCCACGCCCGAACCGGAGCCCGGGGGCGTGGACGCGGCGGAGGCGTGGGCTGCCGGGGACATCCTGCCCCCGCTGCCCGAGCTGCCCGGCCTCCCTCAGGCCCCGGGTACTCCACCGTCCCTCGACGCCGGGACGGCGGCGCCCGGGATCGATCCTGCGGCGCTCGAGCATCTGGCCGGGCGCACCGTCGTGGACGCGTACCGGCTGCTGGCGGAGGTACTTCACAATGACGGGCCGACCCCCGCGAACCTGACGGCCTCCCAGGACGCCGTGCGGCTTGCCTGCGAAGCGCCCGCCGGCGCCGTCACCGAGCGGCTGGCCGACGGGTCGGGACGCGGACGCGAGGGCTTGGCCGCCGCTGTCCGGGCCTGGCGCGCCGGGGGTGCGGCGGGCCTGGCCGTGCTCGACGAGGAGTGGCCGGTGGAGAGCGCAGCACTTGCACGTGCGCGCGTGGCGATCGAATCGGCCTGGGAGGCGGAGGACCGGCCGTCGTTTCACAGAAGCGGCAACCGGTGGACCGTCCCCGACGAAGGGGCCCAGCTGCGTCTGGATACCGACGGCGGCTGGTGGCCTTACCGGCACGAGGACGGCCGCTGGGTGGTGGCAGCCGGGCCGGACCCGGATCCGGCGGCAGCGCTGGCCGTGGCGCGGCTCGGCACAGAAGGGACGGCCGGCCAAGTCTTTTGACGTACCGCCATCACCGCACCCGCACCCGTCGATCCCCGACGGACTCCGACCGGCCTCCAGGCCGGTCAGGTGATCCGCAGCATTCGCTGAACATCGGGGAGAACGACCCGTGTTCCGGCCGTTCTCCCCGGCTCTTCCTCATGTCCCACTACAGGGCGGGCCTTCCACCCCTCGGTGAAAGCACGCGTGCGTGGCCGTTCAGCCACGTGCTCCGAGCAGGTGGTCCATCGCCAGCTGGTCGAGCCGCTCGAACGCCATGCCGCGTGCGGCCGCCGCTTCCACGTCGAAGTCCTCGAAGGCGGTGCGGTCGGCGAGCAGAGCCTGCAGGCCGTCGGCCGCGGTCGGTTGCGCCAGCTGGTCCAGGCGCGCGGCGCGCAACGCCTGCTGGACCTCCGGGTCGGCCCGGAAGGCGGCCGAACGCTCCTTCAGGATCAGGTAGTTGCGCATACAGCCCGCTGCCGACGCCCAGACACCATCGAAGTCCTCGGTCCGCGGCGGCTTGAAGTCGAAGTGCCGCGGTCCCGCGTAGCCGGCGCTCTCCAGCAGGTCGACCAGCCAGAAGGCCGACCTCAGGTCTCCGGCACCGAACCGCAGGTCCTGGTCGTACTTGATACCTGACTGGCCGTTGAGGTCGATGTGGAACAGCTTGTCCGCCCACAGGGCCTGGGCGATGCCGTGCGGGAAGTTCAGGCCCGCCATCTGCTCGTGCCCGACCTCCGGGTTGACGCCGTACAGCTCGGGGCGCTCCAGGCGCTCGATGAAGGCCAGCGCATGGCCGACAGTGGGCAGCAGGATGTCGCCACGGGGCTCGTTCGGCTTGGGCTCGATGGCGAAGCGGAGGTCGTAGCCCTGGGAGGTGACGTACTCGCCGAGCAGATCGAAGGCCTCCTTCATACGGTCCAGGGCCGCTCGCACATCCTTGGCGGCACCGGACTCGGCGCCCTCGCGCCCGCCCCAGGCGACGTAGGTCTTCGCCCCCAGCTCGACCGCCAGGTCGATGTTGCGGATGGTCTTGCGCAGCGCGTAACGGCGCACGTCGCGGTCGTTGGCGGTGAAGGCGCCGTCCTTGAAGACGGGGTGCGTGAAGAGGTTCGTGGTGGCCATCGGGACACTCATGCCGGTCGCGTCCAGGGCCTGGCGGAACCGCTTGATGTGCGACTCGCGCTCGGTGTCCGAGGCGCCGAAGGGGATCAGGTCGTCGTCGTGGAAGGTCACCCCGTGGGCGCCCAGCTCGGCCAGGCGCTGGACCGTCTCGACCGGGTCGAGGGCGCGGCGAGTGGCGTCGCCGAACGGGTCCCTTCCCTGCCAGCCGACGGTCCACAGGCCGAAGGTGAACCTGTCCTCGGGGGTGGGCTGGTAGCTCATGCCGCGGCTCCTTGTTGCGTTACGACTATTTCGTCATGGCCGTTTACAAATTAGTATGCCCGCGCACCGCTGGGAAGAGACAAGATGCAGATACCGCACAGCCGCGGAAGAGGAGAGCCCGATGTCAGCAGCCGAGGGTCCGCTCGTCGTCGGCGTGGACACATCCACCCAGTCCACGAAGGCGCTGGTCGTCGACGCGTCGACCGGGCAGGTGGTGGCGAGCGGCCAGGCGCCGCACACCGTCTCCTCGGGCGTGGGCCGGGAGAGTGATCCGCGTCAGTGGTGGGACGCGTTGTGCGAGGCGTTGCGCCAGTGCGGTGACGCCGCGCGCGAGGCCGCGGCGGTGTCGGTCGGCGGCCAGCAGCACGGCCTGGTCACCCTGGACGGGCGGGGCGAGCCGGTGCGTCCCGCACTGCTGTGGAACGACGTGCGCTCGGCGCCGCAGGCCCGCCGACTGGTGGAGGAACTGGGCGGGCCGAAGGCCTGGGCGGAGCGCACCGGCAGCGTGCCCGGCGCGTCGTTCACCGTCACGAAGTGGGCGTGGTTGGCCGAGGACGAGCCGGAGGCGGTCCGCGCAACGAAGGCGGTACGGCTCCCCCACGACTACCTCACCGAGCGCCTGACCGGGCAAGGCACGACCGACCGGGGCGATGCCTCGGGCACCGGCTGGTGGGCGTCCGGGGCGGAGGCCTATGACGAGGAGACCCTCGCGCACGTCGGTCTCGACCCGGCGCTGCTGCCCCGGGTGGTGCGGCCGGGCGAGGTGGCCGGCACCGTGCGCGACAGCCACGACCTGCCGTTCTCCAAGGGCACGCTGGTCGCCCCGGGGACCGGCGACAACGCGGCGGCGGCACTGGGACTCGGCCTGCGGCCGGGTACCCCGGTGCTCAGCCTCGGCACGTCCGGCACGGTGTACGCCGTCTCCCGGCACCGCCCGGCCGATCCCACCGGCACGGTGGCGGGCTTCGCCGACGCGCACGGGGACTGGCTTCCGCTGGCCTGCACGCTGAACTGCACGCTCGCCGTGGACCGCGTCGCGGCACTGCTGGGTCTGGATCGAGAGGCCGTCGAGCCCGGCGGCTCCACCACACTTCTGCCGTACCTGGACGGCGAACGCACCCCGAACCTGCCCCACGCGTCCGGGCTGCTGCACGGCCTGCGCCACGACACGACCGGGGGCCAGGTGCTCCAGGCCGCTTACGACGGCGCCGTGCACGCGCTGCTCGGCGCCCTCGACCTGGTCCTGGACGAGGACGCGGACCGCAGCACCCCACTGCTGCTGATCGGCGGTGGGGCCCGCGGTACCGCCTGGCAGCAGACGGTACGGCGACTGTCGGGACGGCCGGTCCAGGTGCCCGAGGCCAGGGAGCTGGTCGCTCTCGGGGCCGCGGCGCAGGCCGCCGGGCTGCTCACCGGCGAGGATCCGGCCGCGGTGGCGCGCCGCTGGCACACGGCGGCGGGCCCGGTGCTGGAAGCGGTGCAGCGGGACGAGGCGACGCTGGAGCGGATCACCGGGGTACTCTCCGACGCGGCCCCGCTGCTGGAGCGGGGGACGGACACCAGGCCGCACGCATGAAGCCGGGCGGCGGACACCGAGGATTGACGCAGGCATGACCGCACCGCTGCACGAGGGCCGCGCGCCGGGCGCCGGGCGCGCCCTGCCGGACACACAGCAGGGCATGCGTCGGCGCAATCTGTCCCGCGTGATGCACGCCGTCGGCGCCGAGGGTTCGCTGTCGCGGGCCGCGGTCGCCTCGCGCATCGGGCTGACGCGGGCGGCCGTGTCGACGCTGGTGGACGAGCTGATCCGCTGGAGGCTGCTGGAGGAGCTGGGTCCGGAGCGGCCGGGCCGGGTGGGCCGGCCCGGGTCGGCTCTCGCGGTGAGCGGCCGTGGACCGGCCGGGATCGGGGCCGAGATCGGCGTCGACCACCTCGCGGTGTGCGCGGTCGACCTGCGCGGCGCGGTCCGCGCCCGGGCCGTGCGGCGCGGGGGCAACCGGGGCCGGGCGCCCGAAGCGGTGGCGGCGGAGCTGACGAAGCTGGTGCGCCACATCGCCGCGGAGGCCGAAACGGAGGGGTTGTGGCCCGCCGGGCTCGCGGTCGCCGTGCCCGGGCTGGTGGCCCGGGACGGCCGCACGGTCGTACGCGCCCCGAATCTCGACTGGCACGACACCGACGTCGGCGCCCTGCTGCCCGGCGAGTGGCCGCTGACCGTGGACAACGAGGCCAACTACGGTGCCCTCGCGGAGCTGTGGCTGGGTGAGGGCACCCCGCGGGACTTCCTGCACGTGTCGGCCGAGATCGGCATCGGCGCCGCGGTCGTCGTGGACGGCGGGCTGCTGCGCGGCACCCGGGGCTTCGCGGGCGAACTGGGCCATGTACCCGTACAGCCGGACGGGCCGCCCTGCCCGTGCGGCGGCCGGGGCTGCCTGGAGCAGTACGCCGGCGAGGAGGCGGTGCTGCGGGCGGCGGGTCTGGAGCCGCGCGAGGACAGGGTGGGGCTGCTCGCGGGGCGCGCCGCGGAAGGCGACGAGAGCGTACGGGGGGCACTGCGGGACGCCGGTACGGCACTCGGCATCGCGCTGACCGGGGCGGTGAATCTCCTCGACCCCGAGACGGTGGTCCTGGGCGGTGCCCTGGCCGGCCTCTCCCCCTGGCTGCTGCCGTCCCTCGAGACGGAGCTGAGGAGCCGTACCGCCGGCCCGCCCTGTCCGGTGTCCGTGTCCCGTCTGGGTCCCGAGGGCCCCCTGCTGGGTGCGGCCCACTCGGTCGTCCGCTCCGTGCTGGACGATCCGGCGGCGGTGGCGGAGCGGTCGTGACGAGGCCTTCACGGCTCCGATGCCCCGGCCTCACTCGATCGGGTGATCGAGTTTTCCACAGGTCGCCGGCCGTCCACGGATCCGCCGTGCACCCTTCTGCGCAACCGGCCTGCGCCGTACCGTGATTCACGCGAAGTGCTGCCGACGGACCGTCATGGACCGTGCAGCGCTGTCGGAATGACGACCCTTCACAAACACGTCGGGCGGCAGCGGGCTGACACGTATCGGGGGCAGGCATGCACGGGGAGACGACCGGGGCACTGCGGCGCGACGCGATCGGGCTGCGTGAGGTGCTGTTCCAGAGCGTCACGGCGATGGCGCCGGCCGCCGCGGTGGCCGCATCGATTCCGTCGGGCGCCGCCTTCGCGGGCGGCAGCCTGCCGCTGGCCGTCCTGATCGCGCTGGTGGCCTGCCTGTTCACCGCCTCGTGCGTGGCCGAGCTGGCCCGGGAGTTACCGGCGGCGGGCTCGGTGGCCACATATGCGGCACGCGGGCTGCACCCGTCCGTCGGCTTCCTCGTCGGCTGGGCATACGTCTTCGTGGAGATGCTGGTCCCGCCCTTGCTGCTCCTGCAACTGGGCTTCACCGCGGCCGGCACGCTGCACGAGGAATGGTCCTCGTATCCGGCCGACCTGTGGTGGCCCTGGTCCATGGCCGGCGCCGCCGTGATCGCCGTGGCCGGATACCTCGGCGTGCGCGCATCGGCCCGTTTCGGGACCGTCCTCGGTGTCTTCGAGATCCTCGTCTTCCTGGTGTTCGCCGCCCTGCTCATCGGCAAGGCGGGCAGCGCCAACACACTGTCCGTTTTCGGCACTTCGCACACCGCGGACGGCTACGCCGGGTTCGGCGGCGTGTTCGCCGGTTCCGTGTACACCGTGCTGGCGTTCTCCGGTTTCGAGGCGGCGGCGCCGCTCGCCGAGGAGACCCGCGATCCCCGGCGGACGATGCACCGCGCGGTGCTCGGAGCGGCCCTGGGCATCGGTCTGTTCTATGTGCTCACGACGTACGCGATGACCGTCTACTTCGGCCCGGACCGCTTCGCGAAGTTCGGCGCCTCGGGCGAGGCCTCCTGGGACGGCGTCGCCCGGGCCTCCTTCGGCCTCTTCTGGGTGCTGGTGTTCCTGGCGGTGGTCAACTCCACGATCGCCAACGCCAACGCGTGCGCCAACGTCTCGACCCGCACGGCCTATGCCCTGGCCCGCGTCCGGGTCCTGCCCCGACTGCTCGCCACCCTGCATCCCAGCCACCGCTCCCCCGTGGCCGGTATCGCGGTGCAGACCGTCGTGGCGGTCGCGGCGGTGCTGGGGCTCGGCTTCGCCTACGACCCCGTGACCGCGTTCCTGCTCCTGGCCACGGTGATCGTCACGGTCGTCATGGGCGTCTACATCGTCGTGAACCTCGCCTGCGCGGGTTACTTCCTGCGAACCCGCCGGGCCGCGTTCAGGCCGGTGCGGCATCTGCTGTTCCCGGTGCTGGGCATCGCGGCGTTCGTCCCGGCACTGCTGACGGCCGCCGGCCTCCCGGCGTTCGACTTCGTCACCGAACTGACCGCGCCGGTGTCCTACGCGGGCCCCGTCGTCGGCGTCTGGATGGCGGCGGGCGTGGTCGTACTGCTCCTGCTGATACGCCGGCACCCCGAGCGCATTGCCGAGACCGCGCGCGTGCACCTCGAGGAGTACGCCCCGGCCGACCGTCGGCAGGACGGGACCGTGCCCGGCTGACCGTCGCGGCCCGCACAGCAGCCCTGCCTGGCAGGCCCCCGTCGTCCCCTTCCCACGACCGCCCTCTGTCAGAAGGGACCATCGCCACCATGACCGACCCCCGGATCCTCACTGTCCGCCCGGAACCGGACCAGTACGCCTGGACGTTCGGCGGAGCGGCACCCCTGGCGCGGATCGTGCCCGGCACGGTGCTCGACCTGTTCACGGAGGACTGCTTCGGCGGCCGGGTCCGCTCCGAGAAGGACCTGGTCTCCGAGGTCTGCGCATTCCCGTTCCTCAACCCGCAGACCGGTCCCTTCCACATCGAGGGTGCCGAGCCCGGCGACACCGTGGCCGTGCACTTCGTGTCGATCGAACCGGCCCGCGACTGGGCGGCATCGACGACGGTCCCGTTGTTCGGCGCGCTCACCTCCACGCACACCACGGCCACGCTCCAGCCTCCACTGCCGGAGCGGGTCTGGATGTGGCAGTTGGACCGCACACGGCGTACTGCCCTGTTCCAGGCGCAGGACAGCGACATCGAAGCAGAGCTGCCGCTGGACCCGATGCACGGCACGGTCGGTGTCGCCCCCGCCCAGCTGGAGGTGCGCTCGGCCCTGGTCCCGGACGCGCACGGCGGAAACATGGACACACCCGAGATGCGGGCGGGCGTCACCTGCTACCTGGGGGTCAACGTCGAGGGCGCGCTGCTCAGCCTCGGCGACGGGCACGCCCGGCAGGGCGAGGGCGAGACCTGCGGGGTGGCCGTGGAATGCGCCATGAACACCGTGGTGATCGTGGACCTCCTCAAGAACGTCGCCACGCCGTGGCCCCGGCTGGAGTCGGACACCCACATCATCTCGACCGGATCGGCCCGCCCGCTGGAGGACGCCTTCCGGATAGCGCAGCTCGATCTGGTGCAGTGGCTGGTGCGCGACTACGGGTTCAGTGCGCCGGACGCGTACCAATTCGCAACCCAGACGGTCGAATCGCCGTTGGCCAACGTGTGCGACACGAACTACACGTGCGTGGCCAAGCTCCGCAAGGAGTGGCTGCCCGCGAGGGAGACCTACCGGGGCATGCACGCGCGGCTGCGGGAGACCGCACGCGACCTGCGCGGCTGAGGCCGGCAACGCCTCCGCCCAGCCCCTCCCCCGCCCCCCACGATTTCTGAAAGGCACCGACGATGGACATGGACCCGGTCGGCCCGGCGCAGTCGCAAGAGCCGGCATCACCAGCGCGCCCGGCCCCGTTGCGCCTCAGCAGACGCAGACTGCTGAAGGGCGCGGCGCTCGCCGCCGTCCCCTACGCCCTGCTCCCGGATCCGCTGGCCGACGCACAGACCGAGCCCGTCGACTATCCGCCCGCCGAGTGGCGGCCGGCCAGCAGTTCCAACTGCACCTCGTCCGACCGGCCCGACAGCTATGCGATCGACCGCGTGATCATCCACGTCACGCAGGAGACGTACGGCAACACGCTGGCCATCTTCGCCGACCCGCAGAAGAAGGTGTCCGCGCACTATCTGGTCCGCTCGGCGGACGGGCACATCGCCCAGTGCGTGCACGAGGCCGACATCGCCTGGCACGCGGGCAACTGGGACTACAACACCCGCAGCATCGGCATCGAGCACGAAGGGTGGGTGGACCAGCCCTCCTATTTCACCGACGCCCTGTACGAACAGTCGGCCAGACTCACCGCGGCGGTCTGCGACGCGTACGGCCTTCCCAAGGACCGGGAGCACATCATCGGCCACTATCAGGTGCCGGGCACCGATCACACCGACCCGGGGCCGAGCTGGGACTGGGTCCGCTACATCCGGCTGGTCAACTTCGCCTAGAGCGCCGAAGCCGGTCGAACCGACGTCGAACAGGTTGTCCGTGCGAACACTGCGAGTGACGATGGTCCCCGTCGCAACACTGCCCTTTCACCGTCCGGGGAGGCCGAGTTGACCGATCCGTGGGTGGCTCTGGAGCCGGGAGCCGACCCGGCCGAGCGGGTCCGTGCGCTGCGTCGGGCCCACGAGACCTTCACCACCGTGGGCACGGTGCCGCGCCCGGTGCGGTCGGTGGTGGCGGAGTCGTGGCGGCGCAGTGCCCGGGCGGGTGTCGGGCCGGACGGCACCGCATGCGTGGAGCTGACCGACGGCGACCTCGGTGCCTACCGGGCGGAGCACCCGCTGGCCCGGGTGATGCCCCTGGTCCGAGAGCTGATGGGGACCTTCGCCGCCGACGGCGAGCATCTGCTGGCGGTGTGCGACGCCCACAGCAGACTGCTGTGGGTCGAGGGGCATCCGGCGACCCGGCGCCGGGCGGACGGGATGAACTTCGTGCCGGGGGCGCGCTGGTCGGAGACGGCGGTCGGTACCAACGCCCCGGGCACCGCGGTCGCCGTGGACCGGCCGGTGCAGGTGTTCGCCGCCGAGCACTTCATACGCCAGGTGCAGCCGTGGACCTGCGCGGCCGCACCGGTGCACGACCCGCGTACCGGTCGAGTGCTGGGCGCGGTGGACATCACCGGAGGTGACAGGCTGGCGCATCCGCACAGCCTCGGGTTCGTGCAGGCGGTGGCGCGGGCTGCGGAAGCACAGCTCGCCCTGCTCGGGCCGACGCTGAGCAGCGGGGACACCGCGCTGCTCAGCGCGCTGGGACGGGACGAGGCCGAACTCGTCCTGGACGGCCGCCGGACCCGGCTCAGCCGGCGGCACAGCGAGATCGTCCTCCTGCTGGCCCGGCATCCGGAGGGGTTGAGCGGTGACGCACTGCTGTGCGCGCTGTACGCGGACGAGTCGGTGACCCCGGTGACCCTGCGGGCCGAACTTGCCCGGCTGCGCAAGCTGTTGGGGCCGGGCGCGCTCGCCTCGCGACCGTACCGGCTCATGGCCGCGGTCGAGTCGGACGTCGCCGTGGTGGAGCGGCGGCTGGGGGCGGGGGCGCTCACGGCGGCGGCGGAAGCGTACACCGGGCCGCTGCTGCCCGGTTCGCAGGCGCCGGCGATCGTACGGCTGCGGGACCGGCTCGCCGACGGGCTGCGCACGGCGCTGATCGCGCACCGCGACCCGGACCTGTTGGCGGACTGGGCCCACGCGCCCTGGGGCGAGGACGACGTGACGGTGTGGCGGGCGCTCGCCGTGGTGCGACCCACGGCCCCGGTCCGGGCCCGGCTCGCCGCGCTGGAGACCGAGCTGACTGCTTCGACGGTCCGGGCACCGGGGCGGACGTGCGGCGCAACCTATCTGCAACGTCCGCCCACCTAGCCTCGCGCCCGACAGCTGCCCAACGGCGGGCAGCGCTGCACCGGGAGGCAGACCAGGATGACTCGTTACGCGGCGCCGGGCACCGAAGGTGCGATCGTCTCCTACCAGGCGCGTTACGACCACTTCATCGGCGGGGAGTACGTGCCGCCGGTGCGCGGGCAGTACTTCGAGAATCCGTCGCCGGTCAACGGGCAGCCGTTCACCGAGATCGCGCGCGGCACCGCGGAGGACGTCGAGCGGGCGCTGGACGCGGCGCACGAGGCCGCGCCGGCGTGGGGCCGTACGTCGGTGGCGGAGCGCAGCGACATCCTGCTGAAGATCGCGGACCGGATGGCGGCTCATCTGGAGCCGCTGGCGGTGGCCGAGAGCTGGGAGAACGGCAAGCCGGTGCGGGAAACGCTGGCAGCCGACATTCCGCTGGCGATCGACCACTTCCGGTACTTCGCGGGGGCGATCCGGGCGCAGGAGGGGTCGCTCGGCGAGATCGACGACGACACGGTGGCGTACCACTTCCACGAGCCGCTCGGGGTCGTCGCGCAGATCATCCCGTGGAACTTCCCGATCCTGATGGCGACCTGGAAGCTGGCGCCGGCGCTCGCCGCGGGCAACGCGGTCGTCCTCAAGCCCGCCGAGCAGACCCCGGCGTCCATCCACTACTGGGTCGGCCTGATCGCGGATCTGCTGCCGCCGGGTGTACTGAACATCGTCAACGGCTTCGGGGTGGAGGCGGGCAAGCCGCTGGCATCGAGCCCGCGGGTGGCGAAGGTGGCGTTCACCGGAGAGACCACGACCGGGCGGCTGATCATGCAGTACGCCTCCGAGAACATCAAGCCCGTCACCCTCGAACTCGGTGGGAAGTCCCCGAACATCTTCTTCGACGACGTGTGGGCGCACGACGACGACTTCCGGGACAAGGCACTCGAGGGCTTCACGATGTTCGCGCTCAACCAGGGCGAGGTCTGCACCTGCCCGTCCCGGGCGCTGATCCAGCGTGGCCACTACGCGGACTTCCTCGAGGCGGCGGTTGCCCGCACCCGGCAGATCAAGCCGGGGCACCCCCTCGACACCGACACGATGATCGGCGCCCAGGCTTCCAACGACCAGTTGGAGAAGATCCTCTCCTACCTGGACATCGGCCGGCAGGAGGGCGCGAAGGTCCTGACGGGTGGTGAGCGTATCGAGCACGACGGCGAACTCAAGGGCGGTTACTACGTCCAGCCGACCATCTTCGAGGGCGACAACCGCATGCGGATCTTCCAGGAGGAGATCTTCGGCCCGGTCGTCTCGGTCGCGTCCTTCGACGACTTCGACGACGCAGTCAAGATCGCGAACGACACGCTGTACGGGCTCGGCGCGGGCGTGTGGACCCGGGATGCCAACACCGCCTACCGTGCGGGCCGCGCGATCCAGGCGGGACGGGTGTGGACCAACTGCTACCACGCCTATCCGGCGCATGCCGCGTTCGGCGGCTACAAGCAGTCCGGGATCGGTCGCGAGACGCACAAGATGATGCTGGAGCACTACCAGCAGACGAAGAACATCTTTTGTAGCTACTCACCCAAGAAACTTGGATTCTTCTAGGGTGCTTGAAGTCGGCGCTGAGCTGGGAATTCCCCACCGGAGCCCATTTACCTCCACCTCATCACGCGCGGCCCATTTGTAGTAATTGCCCGATTCGTCACGCTGGCGCCGACTTCCTGAGCCGCCCTTCTGGACCAGTCACGGACCAAACAGCGGGCCACCTGGAGGCGGCAAGCCAATCGCCAGAGGCAGGGCATCGAACAATGCACGGTTCGGTGCGAGCCACCCGTCCCCGGCAGCGACGGCGGTAGGGATCTGCCCGATCCCACCGGGGACGGCCAGGCCGGAAAGACCGGCTACAGCGCCACGATGACCATTTACTGACTGCGGCTCGTCAGGGTGAACTCGCTCGAAGTCCCTGATGGGCTGGCAGTGCTGGCTGTATCTGGTGGTGTGTGAGATATGGGGATGGGGGCGGGCTGTCTGCTGCGGGACGGCGGCGCCGGGAGACGGTACGGAATCAGGCGGCCGAGCTGTTCGAGCAGAAGATCAAGCCGCTGGAGGTGGCACGGCGCCTGCGGGTGAGCCCGAAGTCGGCCTATCTATGGCATCAGCTATGGCGGGACGGCGGTGTTCGGGCTCTGGCCTCCCGTGGCCCGAGCGGATCGCGGTGCCGGCTGTCCCCGCGCTGCCTGGAGAAGCTGGCCGCGTACCTGGAGGAGGGGCCGGCTGCGCACGGCTGGGACCAAGACCAGGTGTGGACCGGTGCGCGGGTGGCGACGCTGATCGGCAGGAAGTTCCACGTCTCCTACAGCGTCTCGGGGGCCACCCGGCTGATGCGCCGGCTCGGGTTCACCCCGCAGGTTCCTGCTCGCAGAGCCGCGGAACGCGACGAGCAGGCCATCGCCGTGTGGAAGGAGGCGACGTGGGGGGAGGTAAAAGCGCCCGGGCGGCCTGTGACGGCTTCATCTGCTTCGAGGACGAAGCCGGGTTCACCCGCAGGCCGCCGAAGGGCCGCACCTGGGGCAGGCGGGGCATCACCCCGGTCGTGAGAGTGTCCGGCCGCCGTTCGGGGAGGGTCTCCGTCGCCGGGCCGATCGCGACGCGTCCGGGCTCGAGGACCCGGCTGTGCAACCGGCTGCGGCTGCACACCGGACGCAAGGGCGAGCGCTGCAGCCTGTCCGAGGACGACTACATCCGTCTGATCGACGGGATGCACCAGCTGGTCAAGGCACCGATCGTGCTCGTATGGGACCGGTTGAACACCCACGTCTCCCACACCATGCGCGAGCTGATCGAGGCACGGGAGTGGCTGACGGTGTTCATCCTGCCCTCCTATGCACCCGAACTGAACGCGGTCGAGTACCTGTGGGCCCACGTCAAACGCAGTCTCGCCAACCTCGCGAGCGTGGCTCTCGACCGGCTCGAGGCCCTCGTCCGCAACCGACTCAAACGCCTCCAGTACCGCCCGGATCTCCTCGACGGTTTCGTTGCCGGGACCGGACTCTCCCTCGACCTCCCACCACCATCACCCTGAAGCGCCGAAATCAGTATCCGTCCCCCGGACACGTAGCGCAGAGACGTCACCCATCAGGTGAACCGCACAGCCCCTACACAAGGGCGCCGCCTCCCGATGACCTCGGACCCGCAGGGTCACAGCAGACGACGCACACGCTTTGCACCCCCAACACCTCTGTCCATGGCGGCGGCGGTAGCCCCCGGCTTCCGGTACGTCGTCGACGTCAACCTCCGGAACCCGCAGCCGAGCCTGCCTGTGGCCGAACCCAAGTGGGTCACCGTCACGGACATGGACCTGGTCACATACCGGATGCCGTTGGTGATCTCCACTCGAGCCCCCGCTCACCCACAGCAAGTGACTGCCTGTCATCCCCTGAGGTGGGTCACAAAATTCCAACTCGGCGATGACCCGCTGCGTGGCGTGCAGCGTGTTACCCGCGCCGCAGGCAGCAGGCAGCGCGCCGACGGGTCGAGCGGTACGACGCGTGCCGGGCCAGTTCGCGTCCGACCATGGCGGCGAACGCCTCCCGGCCGTAGCGGGCGGCCCTGGGTACGGTGGCGAGCAGCGCGTCCGCCGCCCGCCTGGGACTGCCCCTGAGCGCGAGGACCGCGACGGCGGTGAGCGGGGCGGATGGCGCCAGCCGTCTCTCCCATTGCTCCACGGGCCCGGGTGGCCGGGTCCTGGCGCGCAGGTGCCGCGCCGGCCGTGTGCGCGGTACGCACTCCGGGCCCGAGCACAGGTCCCTCTCGCGCCGCTCCCACACCCGCCGCCGGGCGCGGACCTCGCCGAGCAGCAGCAGCCGGTGCGCCGCGTCGACGGCGGGCATGCCGATGCCGGCGCAGAGCCCGTTGACGGTGGCACCGGCCAGCGACAGCAGCAGATCGGTCCGTACGGGGCCGACACGCCGCATCAGCGGTCGGCGCAGCTCCCGCTCGAGCTCCAGCGCGGCGACCGCCGCGGGCACCGCGCGTGGCAGCAGCCGCAAGACCCGCTGGACGACCCCGGCGGCGACCGCCGCGCAGTCGACCAGCAACTCGGCCGCCACGGCCGCAACGGGAGCGTCGTCGCCCGGAGTGACGGCTGGGCCCAGGCGAACTCCTCGTCCTGCACCCCTTGGGCTTCTTCCACGGCCCTGACCATGTCCAGGAGCCGGTCGAGGCCGACCCTGCGTTCGTCGAACGAGAGCAGGACCTGGCCGGTGACCGCGTTGACCTCGGCCCATCGCACCCCGTTCAGCCCCCGCAGGCGCGCTGTTCGACCTGGCCGTCGCCGAGGACACCACCCCGATGGCCGACCTGGTCACCTGGCGGTCCCAGTTCGGCCCTCCGGTCACCGTCCGCCCCGACACCGCCCTCGGCGAGGCCGCCGACCAGCTGGTCGACTCCCGCGCCACCTCACTTCTGGTGGTGGACGACTCCGACCGGCCCGTCGGCCGGATCCTCGCCGACGGCCTGCTCGACTACCTGCTGCCCGAGCGCGGGCGCCTGCACTTCCGGAGGTTCCTGCGGTGACCCGCGATCTGGACACCACAACGGCCGCACCCGCCGCACCCGCCACGCGGCGGCGGGGCCTGGGCCGTCTCACCGTGGTCGCCGCGATCGCCGGTCCGGGCCTGGTCGCCGCGAACGCCGGCAACGACGCCGCCGGCATCGCCACCTACGCCTCCGCCGGGTCTCAATACACCTACGGCACGCTGTTCTTCACGGTGCTGCTCGCCATCGCCCTGGTCATGGTCCAGGAGATGGCCGTCCGGCTCGGTGCCCACACCGGCAAGGGCCTGGGCGCACTGATCCGCGAGCAGTTCAGCCTGCGCCTGACCGGCCTGGCGGTGTTCTGCCTGCTGCTGGCCAACACGGGCCTGGTCGTCAGCGAGTTCGCGGGCATCGGCGCCGCCTTCGAACTGCTCG
Source organism: Streptomyces broussonetiae (assembly GCF_009796285.1). Taxonomy (NCBI): domain Bacteria; kingdom Bacillati; phylum Actinomycetota; class Actinomycetes; order Kitasatosporales; family Streptomycetaceae; genus Streptomyces; species Streptomyces broussonetiae. The sequence continues at coordinate 1,679,660 of NZ_CP047020.1, forward strand.
GTGTGCCCAAGTGGGCAGTGATCCCGCCAGCGGCGATCCTGCTGTGGTCGCTAGTACTGTTCGGCTCCTACCGATGGGCCGAACGCATCTTCCTCATCATGTCGCCGGCGTTCTTCGCCTACCCGATCGCGATGATCCTCGGCCACCCGCACTGAGGCGAGGTCGGCAAGCACCTGGTGATCCCGCACATGGAACCCAACAAGGGCTTCATCCTGCTCGCGGTCGCCCTGATCGGCACGACCGTCAGCCCGTACATGCAGTTCTACGCCGCCGCAGGTGTCGTAGACCGCGGCGCGAAGCCCGAGGACTAGCGGCTGATCAAGCTGGACGCCGTGATCGGGGCGGTGTTCGCCTGCATCATCAGCCTGACGATCATCATCGCCACCGTCGCCGCCATTGGCGACACCGGTCCGCTGGACTCCGCCGCCCAGGCCGCCGAAGCCCTCAAACCGGTCGCCGGCCAGAACGCCGAAATCCTCTTCGCCGTGGGTCTGATCGGCGCCAGCGCCCTGGCCGGCGCAGTCGTACCGCTGTCGGCCAGTTACGCGGTCGGCGAGGCTGCCGGAGTGGAACGCTCCGTCTCCCGCAGCTTCCGCGACGCCCCACTGTTCCTGGGCCTGTTCACCGCCCAGATCGTGCTCGGCGCCGCGGTGGCGATGACCCCGGTGAACGTCATCCAGCTCCTGATCGGCACCCAGGTCCTGCAGGGCCTGATCAGCCCCACCGTGCTGGTCTACCTGCTGGTCCTCACCAACCGCCGTTCCGTGCTCGGTGCGGCGGCCAACGGCCCTCGCTACCGGATCGGCGCCACCATCGTGGTCGTCGGCGTCGCAGGCATATCCACCATCCTGCTCGTCCAGACCGTCCTCGGCTGGTTCGGTCTCGGCTGATCCCACCCCGAGGAACCCGCCAAGTCCGGCCGACCGGACCCAGATTGCGGCTACGGATCGGCCGGGAAAACATTCCGGGGCCGCCGCACAGGGGCCACTCGGGGGCTGACCAGGCGCAGACTGGAGCTCGAGGCCGAGTACTGGCGCCTTCTGGCGGCCGGGGTGGGCAGCGTCGAGGCGTGCAGGCAACTCGGCATCGGGCGCAAGACTGGCTACCGGTGGCGGGCTGAGAACGGTGGCCTGCAACCGGACTATCTCCCGGAAGCCTCGCGCTCGGGTCGGTACTTGTCGCTGCTGCAGCGACGCGGTCGAGGCGTCCAGTGCGTCGCACAAGTCCGCCACTCCCTCATCCACGTCCCGGTTGCGCGCCTTGACGATTCCGTCGGTGAACAGGGCGAGCACAGTACCCTCAGCGAACTCGAACTCCGCGCTCTCGAAGGGCAGCCCACCGATGCCCAGCGGGGGGCCTATCGGCAGGTCGAGCACTTCAGCCTGTCGGGCCCCTGCCCCCCGGCCGGCAGCGACCGGCGGGAGGTGGCCCGCGCTGGCCATGGCGCATGTACAGGAGGTGGGGTCGTATACGGCGTAGAGGCAGGTCGCTCCCAGCGCCCTGTCGGTCCCCTCGTCGCCCGGTGTGCGGTGTACGCCGACTCGTGTCTGACCCACCAAGTCGTCGAGTCGGGCGAGGAGTTCGTCCGGTGGAAGGTCCAGGGCGGCCAGTGCGCGCACGCTGGTGCGCAACCGGCCCATGGTGGCTGCGGCGTCCACTCCGTGCCCCACCACGTCGCCGACCACCAGTCCGACCCGGGCGCCCGACAGCGGAATCACGTCGTACCAGTCGCCCCCGACTCCGAGAGGACCGGCGGCGGGGATGTAGCGGTCCGCGACCTCGATTCCGCTCGACTGGGGTAGCGCTCGCGGGAGGAGGTCACGCTGTAGTTTCAGCGCCGTGGTGTGCTCGCGGATGTAGCGGCGAGCGTTGTCCAGGCACACCGCGGTGCGCGAGGTCAGTTCTTCGGCGAGGGCGCGATCCTCCTCGGTGAAGGGTGCACGGGGCGGCTGCCGCAGGAGGGTGACCGTGCCGAGCGTAGTGCTGCCGAGGAGCAGAGGCAGGGCCAGCAAGCGTTGGTGCGCAGTCGTCGAGCGGATCCCGATGGCACCGAGCAGTACATCACTATTCGTGATGTCGGAGTTACTCTTCGTGCGCTGTGTCATGAGCCGTAGCCCCGCCGGTGCGCCAGAAGCGTAGGACGGGACTTCCTCTCCTCCTAGGACCGACTCCGCGACCTCGATCCGTACGGAGTCGGCGAATTCCGGAACGACGAGCCCCGCGAGTTCCTCCGCCGTCTGCCTGGCGTCGAGCGTGGTACCGATCCCGCTGGCGCGGCCGAGCAGGGCCAGGCGAGTCTGCGCTTCGTAGCGGTCGGTGACATCGACGGCCGCCTCGCAGATGCCTAGGGGGTGGCCCGCCTCGTCCTGCAGACGGAAGTAAGAGCATGAGTAGACCTGGTAGTACTCGGAGGCAGCGGGGGTGGGCCCGCGCCAATGGACGTCGAGCACCGGTTCGCCGCTGCTCAACACCTCGTTCAGGACCTCGTCCATGTCGTGGTATCCCGGAGGAGAGAGGATCTTGCCGTGCGGATAGAGCACAATGTGGGGCCGTCCGAACCATTCACCGGCGTGCCAGCCCATGGCCTCCTGCACAGCCTCATTGACCCACTTGAGTCGGGTATCGGGGCCGTAGACGCTCAGCCCCACGGGCGCCTGTGTGAAGAGCCGGGACAACATCGACTGGTCCGTCATCCGCTCCTCGTAGCGGTCGCTTGCCACCGCCATCACGACCCAGGCGGGCCTCCCCTGGCCCTGCTCCACCGGAAAGATGCGCAAGACCGTCTCCGCCAGCGACCCGTCCGGGCGTCGAACGGTACGGGTCTCGGTCCGGGCGCCCCCGGATGCCGGTGCCCCCGGTGCCTCGAACCCTTGCAGCGTGTCGGCCCGGGCCCGAACGTCCCGCAGCACCTCGCTCACCGGACGATCGAGCACGTCACGGGTGTCAGCACCGTAGAGACTGCTGGCTCCAGGACTCCAGCCGGTCACCCTCCCCCGCGCATCCACCACGATCATCGCTGCCGTAGGCGTGTCGAAAGGGCTATGATGACCGGTCTCACGTGATGCGCGCATCATGCACACGACCTGCCAAGTACTGGAACGTCTGGAATCAAGGCTACGCCTGGCTCCCGCGGCGCGTCTTACGCCCCAGGTCACCGCCACTGCGATCCCGGGACATCGCGCATCCCCCCGGCTGAGGGAGACAGTGCTCCTGTTCGCGAAGTAGTGCGTCACCGCCCCTGTCGTGCACCCGGCGCACTGTGCCACCTTGCGCAGCGACGCGTTGGCACACCCCTCCTTCACGATCACCCGAAGCCGCCGTCTTCAGTAACTCGGCTCACTTCGCCACATGGTCACCGGTCGGAGGCCACGCCGCACGACAGACCCTGTCAGGGCAGTTCAGCGCGCATGGCATGCGCTATGACCTCTCCGATGAGTACGGCTGTCGCCGCTGGGCCGCGCAGTGGGGCCGTGGGCAGGATCGAGGTGTCGGCGACGCGGAGACCGTGCACGCCGTGGACTCTTCCGTACTGGTCGACCACCGCATTCGCGGTGTCCGGGCCCATCGGTGCGGTCCCGCATGTGTGGTGAGCGGTGCCGATGTTCCGGTTGATCCATCCGTCCAGTGCGTGATCGCAGTTGAGCACGTCCGGACCCGGTTGGAGCAGTCCGTGGGAGATTTCGTCGAAGGCCGGTGTGGTAATGAGTTCCGCGGTGGCGCGCACGGCTTCGCGCAGGCGGCGGCGGTCCTTGGGGCTGGCGAGGTAGCCGTACTCGATACGCGGGGGCGTCGCGGGATCCGCGGACCTCAGGGACAGGCGGCCGGTCCTTCCAGGTGACTGGACCGAGACAAGGAAGGGCAAAGGCGCGCCGGGCACGGTCGTCGTGCCGCCGACGAGTCCTGCCAGGGGGACCAGCGACTGCAGGATCTCCAGGTCACCCGGATGGGTTCCGTCCGAGGAGGACAGGTGCAGGCAGCCGCCCAGCCAGGAGCCGTGCGGCGCGCCCAGTTCCCGCCGTGGGGACCACTCCAGGACGAGCTGAGGGTGGTCGCTGAAGCGGGTGCCGACCGCCGGGGCATCCACGGCGACGGGGATGCCGAGCCGCTCCAGGTCGGCTCGCGGGCCGATGCCGGACAGCTGGAGCAGTTGCGGAGTGACGAGGGAGCCGGCGCACAGGACGATCTCGCCGCCACAGAAGACGGTCTCTTGCCCGTTTTGGCGTACGGCGACTCCCGTGGCGCGACCGTTGCGGATGACGATCCTGCTGACGGGGCAGTCGCCGAGCGCGGTGAGATTCGGGCGCCCCAGCGCCGACAGCGCATAGGTGAGGCCGGTGTTGAGCCGCACACCGTCGACGGCGTTGCACGGGACGGGGCCGAAGCCCGGCGGCGCCTGGTCGTTCTTGTCGGGTTCGAGCGGGTGGCCGAGGTGGTCCGCCGCGTCGCGGAAGGCAACTGCGGCAGGGTGGGCGAGGGATGCGCGGCGTACCAGCACCGGTCCACAGCCGCCGTGCAGGTCGTCGGCGCCGTGGTCGAGGTCCGTCTCCAGGGCGCGCAGCCAAGGGAGCATCCGGTCGTACGTCCAGGCCGGGTTGCCCGCTGCCGCCCAGCGGTCGAAGTCTGCGCGCCGGGCGCGGACGAAATAGCCGCCGTTGACGGTGGTCGAGCCACCGAGGTGGCGCCCGCGGACCACCGTGTAGGGCCGCTCGGGCGTGAGGTGCGCGGCGTACCGCTGGACGGCCCGGTGGTCCGGCTGGGCTCCGGGAATCAGCCGCGCGTCGAGCAGCTCGAGCGCGAAATCGCGGAGACGGCGCGGAAACGGCCCTGCTTCGACGAGGAGTACGGTGCGTCCGGCGTCCTCGCTCAAGCGGGCCGCCAGCGCGGCACCGGAAGCCCCTGCTCCGACCACGATCACATCCGCGGACGTCCGGTCCGTGGTCTCAGCCACCAGTACGTCCCGACGGAGGCGTGACGCCATCGGCGGAGAGCCACCACAGTCTCGGACGGAGCGGCTCGGTGGTGCGCTCCCGGATGCAGCCCTTCCAGACACCGAGGCTGTAGGCCAGGTCGTCGGCGAGGCGGGTGACCGTCCAGGGCAGGACCGGAAGTCCGGGGCGGCTCCGTCGGTGTTCCAGGAGCGGGGGCAGAAGGGCGGCTGCGGCCAGCGGGAGCCTCAGCCGGGGTACGGCTGCGGCCAGCGGCAGGGCCAGTGGCCACCAGGTGCGCGTCACGGCACGGCCGAGTTGTTCGCCTGCCAGCAACGTGCCGCCTCCGCTCAGCCGGGCCGCGGTGGCCCACGGTCGATCCGACCAGGCCGCGAGTCTGCGCGCCAGCAGTCCGGTCGTTCCCGCCGTGACCAGGGCACCTGCGAGCGGCCGTCGTGCCAGGGCGAGTCCCCAGGCGAGCGCGCTCCAGCCGGCCATCGACGTGGCCGGGAGCGTGCCCGGGTGCCGGGCGGCCAGCGGTGCGGCGGAGGTGCCGTACTGGATGCGCTGGGCCAGCCACTGGTGCGGACGCGTCCGGTGCCGGTGGGCCACGGTGGCGGAGGGGTCGTAGCGGACGTGGTGACCGTCGGCCGCGAGCCGCCACACCAGGTCAACGTCCTCCCCGACGCGCATCGTCTCGTCGAAGCCCCGGCCCACGGCGGTGCGCCGCACCACCAACGCGGCGCTGGGCACATAGGGCACGTGCGAGCCGGGTCGTACGAGTGACTCCCTGGGCCCCATGTCCAAGGCCGAGCGCGCACATTCGTAGGCCGCGAGGAAGCCACGTCCCGCTCCCTCTGCCACGATGCGCGGCGCCACCGCGGCCACGGCGGGGTCCGCGAAGTGCGGCAGCAAGGCGTCGGCCCATGCGCGGGTCGGCAGGCAGTCGGAATCCACGAAGGCCACCAATTCGGTGGTGGCGTGGGCGAGTCCGGTGTTCCGCGCGGCCGCCGGGCCCCCGTTCACAGGGCGACGGACCAGCCTGGCGCCGGCCGCCCGCACGACGTCCGCAACCGCGCCGGGGTCGGCCGAGGCGTCGTCCACGACGATCACCTCCGGTCCGCCGCTCAGGCCGGCCAGACAGCGGGCGAGGTGCCCGGCCCGGTCCCGGACCGGTACCACGACCGTCACGGACGGGCGCGGTGCCTCGGACGGCGGTACGGGGTGCATCATGCCTGCCTGGACCAATCGACGGGCCAGCAGTCCGGTCGCTCGCCCTTCCCCGACCGGCTTCCCGTCGAGCCACGCGCTCACGACTGGCACGGCGCGCGCCGTCAGCCGCATCAGCCGGTACGGGGAGCCTCCCAACAGGACCCGCCCGTCCCGCAGCAGACGCAGTCCGGGGTCGGGGCGCAGCCGGAAGACCGCGGGGAGTGGGGGAACGTCGATCACCAGGTGTCCTCGAACATCGAAAGGCCGGGCGACCAGCCTTCACCCGCTCGTCTCGACGCGTCGATCCCCCAGGTGGGCAGCAAGTGCGGCGCACCGACCCGCTCACGGCACCGGGGATACCTACCGTCACCCTGCGCCGCGACACCGGCCGCGCCGTGGACAACGAAGGGAACCTCCATGACCGACAACTCACAGACCTCGACCGCTGACCGTCTCCCCGCCGAGGACGACCAACTGATCGAGGAGGACCTGCTTGTCGAGGACGTGTCGATCGACGGCATGTGCGGCGTGTACTGAGGCGGGGACACCATGCCCACGCACAGGAACGGGTCCGAGCGGTTCGACCTGGAGGCGGCCTGGGCCGTGCACCCCCAGGTCGCCGTTCGTCCGGAGCCCTTCGGGGCGCTGCTCTACCACTTCGGCACCCGGCAACTGTCCTTCCTCAAGGACCGCCGGCTGCTCACCGTCGTACAGGAACTGGCCCACCGCCCGAGTGCGGCGGAAGCCTGCCGGGTGGCAGGCGTCGACCCCGCCGAGTCGGGGCGCTACCGCGACGCGCTGGCGCAGCTTGCGAAGTCCCGGATGATCACCGAGCGCACCGGTCCGCCGAGCCGCGGTGACGCTCATCTGCAAGGAGAGGACGCGCGATGACCGTGCCTTCCGTAGCACCGCCGAGCCCGGCCCGGACGGGCCGCCTCGTGGACCATTTTCAGCACGGCCTCGAAGCGCCGATCTGTCTGACCTGGGAGCTCACCTACGCCTGCAACCTGGCCTGCGTGCACTGCCTGTCCAGCTCCGGTCGGCGCGACCCGCGCGAGCTGACCACCGACGAGTGCAAGATGGTCATCGACGAGCTGGAGCGCATGCAGGTCTTCTATGTCAACATCGGCGGCGGCGAGCCGACCGTGCGCCCGGACTTCTGGGAACTGGTCGACTACGCCACCGCCCACCAGGTGGGCGTCAAGTTCTCCACCAACGGCGTCAGGATCACCCCGGACGCCGCGCGGCGGCTGGCTGCCAGTGACTATGTGGACGTCCAGTTGTCCCTGGACGGGGCGACGGCCGAGGTCAACGACGCCGTACGGGGCGAGGGTTCGTACGCGACGGTGCTGCAGGCCATGGAGAACCTTGCCGCGGCGGGCTTCGCCGGGTTCAAGATCTCGGTCGTGGCCACCCGCCACAACATCGGGCAACTGGACGCGTTCAAGGCACTCGCCGACCGGTACGGGGCACAGTTGCGGCTGACGCGGCTGCGGCCCTCCGGCCGGGGCGCCGACGTGTGGGACGAACTGCACCCCGCAGCAGCGCAGCAACGGCAGCTCTACGACTGGTTGGTCGAGCACGGCGACGAGGTGCTCACCGGGGACTCGTTCTTCCATCTCTCCGCCTACGGCGAGGCGTTGCCCGGGCTGAACCTGTGCGGCGCCGGGCGGGTGGTGTGCCTGATCGACCCGGTCGGTGAGGTGTACGCCTGCCCGTTCGCCATCCACGACGCCTTCCGCGCCGGAAACGTCCGCGACGAGGGCGGGTTCACCCGGGTATGGCGCTCCTCGTCGCTCTTCCAGGAGCTGCGGCAGCCTCAGACGGGTGGCGCCTGCACGAAGTGTTCCGCCTTCGACGCCTGCCGTGGTGGGTGCATGGCCGCCAAGTTCTTCACAGGACTACCGCTCGACGGCCCCGATCCGGAATGCGTCCAGGGACACGCGGAGGCGGCGCTGGCCGGCGACCGGTCGTCCGCTCCCCGGCCCAGCGAGGACCACTCCCACCGGGGGCCGGTGCGCGGGCAGCCCGTCCTTCTCGGCCTGCCGGTTCGGCGGGAGAGCCGGCCCACGCGCATGTGCGACGAAAGTCCTCTGGCCTGACCGAAAGGCCGCTCGGTCCACGAAAGAAAGGGGCGTCATGCCCAACGCATGGTTCGAAACCGTCGCCGAGGCGCAGCGTCGAGCAAAGCGACGACTGCCGGCATCCGTCTACGGCGCCCTGCTCGCCGGTTCCGAGCGCGGCACGACCTACCAGGACAACATGGCCGCCTTCGCCGAGGCCGGCTTCGCGCCGCACGTCGCGGATCTGCCGGCCAAGCGTGACCAGGCCACGACCGTCCTGGGCCAGTCGATCTCCCTTCCGGTGATCATCTCCCCGACCGGAGTGCAGGCCGTGCACCCCAATGGGGAGGTGGCCGTGGCCCGCGCCGCGGCAGCCCGAGGCACGGCGATGGGACTGAGCTCCTTTGCCAGCAAGCCCGTCGAGGAGGTCGTCGCGGCCAATCCGCAGACGTTCTTCCAGATGTACTGGATGGGCGGCAAGGACTCCATGATCGCCCAGGTGGAGCGTGCCCGGGAGGCCGGCGCCAAGGGCCTGATCGTGACCCTGGACTGGTCGTTCTCGCACGGCCGGGACTGGGGCAGCCCCCACATCCCCGAGCGCCTCGACCTCAAGGCAATGGCGCGCTTCGCGCCGGAGGGAATCACCCACCCGCGCTGGCTGCTCGCGTTCGCCCGGACCCGGCGGCTGCCCGACCTGACCACCCCGAACGTCGCCGCCGTCGGCGAGCAGGCCCCGACGTTCTTCGGCGCCTACGGCGAATGGATGCAGACACCCCCTCCCACCTGGGACGACGTGCGGTGGATGCGCGAGCAGTGGGGCGGCCCGTTCCTCGTCAAGGGCATCATCCGCGTCGACGACGCCAAGCGCGCCGTGGACGCCGGCGCCCAGGCCGTCTCGGTCTCCAACCACGGCGGCAACAACCTTGACAGCACCCCTGCGACCATCCGTGCCCTGCCCGCCATCGCCGACGCCGTGGGCGGCCAAATCGAAGTACTCCTCGACGGCGGAGTGCGTCGGGGCAGCGACGTGGTCAAGGCCCTGGCACTCGGCGCTCGCGCCGTGATGATCGGGCGGGCGTACCTGTGGGGCCTGGCCGCGGGTGGCCAGGCCGGCGTGGAGAACGTGCTCGACATCCTGCGCGGCGGCATCGACTCCGCGCTCCTCGGACTCGGGCGCTCCTCCATCCACGACCTCACACCCGACGACGTGGTGCTCCCCGACGGCTTCGCCCGCGTCCTCGGGGCACCGCGCCCGGCCCAGGCCCCCTGATGACCACGCTGGCCTCCCTGACCTGGACCGACGTAGCAGATCTGGCGGGGCGGGGGACCGTCCTCGCCGTGCCGGTCGGCGCCACGGAGCAGCACGGGCCGCACCTACCGATGTCCACGGACACCGACATCGCCGTCGCCCTGACCGACCGGCTGGCGGCACAGGCGCCCGATGTCGTCGTGGCGCCCGCCGTGGCGTTCGGATCCAGCGGCGAGCACCAGGATTTCCCCGGCACGCTGTCCGTCGGCCAGGAGGCCGTCGAGCTGCTCCTCGTCGAGCTCGTGAGGTCGGCAACGGTGACATTCCCTCGCGTCGTCCTGGTCTCCGCTCACGGCGGCAACGCACAGCCCGTCACCCGGGCCGTCCGACGACTGGGTACCGAGGGGCGGCACGTCCTGGCCTGGGGCCCGCGCTGGGGCGGCGACGCCCACGCGGGCCGCACCGAGACCTCCGTCATGCTGGCGCTGGCCCCCCACCTGGTACGGATGGAGGCAGCGCGAGCCGGAAACACCGCCCCCGTCCACACACTCCTCCCGCGTCTGCGGGACGCCGGCCTGTCCGCCGTCACCGCCAACGGCGTGCTCGGCGATCCCGGAGGCGCGAACCCCGACGAGGGCCGGCTGCTCATCCAGCGAGCCGTGGCCGAGCTCGCGGACCTGGTGACCCGGCATCGCCGGCACACCGACGCCGCCTCTTGAGCAGGCGTTCCGCCTGTCCGGACTTGAGCGCAGGCGCTGCCACACAGCCGGTGGGTGAACGCCTGCGCTGCGACTCGAAACTCAGCCGACGAGTCCGAGCTCCTGAGCGCGGCTGGCCGCCTGGGCCCGGTTCCGCACCCCCAGCTTCCGGTACACCGTGGTCGTGTGCTGTTTCACCGTATGCCGGGACAGATTCAGCACAGCTGCCACTTCCGGGTTACTCAACCCCAGCACCAGATGCTGCAGGACGTCCAGTTCACGCTTCGAAAGCCGCGCCGCGGCGGGTGCCTCATCCTTCGGGAACACCCGCGCGCCCTCCGCGACACGCTTCACCGCCGCCACGATCGCCGCAGTCGGCATCTGCTTCGACAAGGACGCCACCGCGCCGTGCGCCGACGCCAGCGCCGCCGACACCCGCCCCTCTCCGGACAGCAGAACAACCTTGACGTGCGGCATCCGGTCCCGAAGGTCCCGGCACAGGTCCAGCCCCGACCGGCCTCCCAACGACGTACTCACCAACACCAGCTGCGGATGATGACGCCGCGCCACCTGCCAGGCGGCCTCCTGCGAATCCGCCGCCAGACACGACGCCACCCACGGCTGGCTCAGCAACACCGCACGCAACCCCGCCAGCACCAGCTCGTGCTCCTCCGCCACCAGCACCCGCTGCATCTGACATCGGTCCTCCAGCACCGGGCGAACCCGACCCGTGGGAGCAACCCGCTCGGCGAGGACAAGTGTCATGACGACACCTCCGACTACTCCTAGAACATGCAAGAACGGACCGGCCGGCCAACCGCGGCAGGAGGGCTCGCCAGGCGCATTGACCGGAGAGGCTGAAGAAATTTCACGGATTTCCCGATCCTCCGACACGTCCGGCTCTCCCCGTCGTGACCTGCGGTTTCACCGGCGCGATCTGACCTCACAGCTTGACCACCGACCGGCGGACAGACGCCCGGGGAACTACCCGTACGAGTACCTGTCCCCGGGCTCCCGGGGGTCTCGGCTCGGGCTGTGTACGGCGGTACGATCGGATCACCGCTCCCGAACTGCGCACGTGGGGACTCGATGCCTACTCCGAACGCCGTGCCGGCGGAACTCACCAGCTTCGTGGGGCGGCGAAAGGATGTCGCCGCGCTCCGGCAGCTCTTCTCCACGACCCGGCTGGTGACGCTGACCGGCATCGGCGGGGTCGGCAAGACGCGGCTCGCTCTCCGCGTCGCCGGAGAGATGCAGCGAGCCTTCCCGGACGGTGTCTGTCTGGTGGAACTGGCGTCGTTGAAAGACCCGGCGCTGCTCCCCCACAGCGTGGTCGACGCTCTCGGGATCAAGGAGCAGTCCCCCCGCTCACCCATGACCGTGCTGCGTGATCATCTGGGGCAGCGGCGCATGCTGCTGGTCCTGGACAACTGTGAGCACCTGGTGGACGCGGCCGCGGGCCTGGCAGACCAGGTGCTGCGTGCGGCGCCCGAGGTGCGGATCCTGGCCACCAGCAGGCAGGCGCTCAGAATCGCCGGGGAGCACATCTACCCCGTCCCACCGCTGCCGACTCCCCCTCCTGATGAGTCCGTCGAGCCCGGCACGGCGACCCAGTACCCATCGGTCACTCTGTTCGCCGACCGTTCGGCGGCCGTCGTTCCCGGCTTCTCGATCACGCCCGACAACGAAGCGGCGGTCGTCCGCCTCTGCCGGCGCCTGGAAGGGATCCCGCTGGCCATCGAACTGGCCTCGGTGCGGTTGCGGGTGCTCACCGTCCATGATCTCGCGAGCCGCTTGGACGACCGGTTCCAGCTCTTGCGGGAGGGCACCCGCAACCTGCCGGAACGGCATCAGACCCTTCAGGCGCTCATCGACTGGAGCTATGACCTGTGCACCCCGAACGAGCAGAGGCTGTGGGCGCGGGCGTCCGTCTTCGTCGGTGGGTTCAGCACCGACGCGCTCGAGGCGGTGTGCACCGATGAGGCGCTCCCCCGGCATGCGGTTCTCGACACCGTCGCCGGCCTCGTCGACAAGTCGATCTTCATTCGCGAGGAGCAGGGAGAGTACGTCCGCTTCCGCATGCTGGAAACCATCCGTGCGTACGGCCAGGCCCGGCTCTCGGAGTCGGGCCTGGAACCGGCCCTCCGCCGGCGGCACCGCGACCGGTACCGGCAACTCATGGAGGTGGCGGGGGACGAGTGGAGCGGCCCGCGGCAGCGGGAGTGGGCGAGCAGGCTTCAGTTGGAGCTCCCGAACCTGCGGCACGCACTGGAATACTGCCTGTCCCAGCCCGGTGAGGCGCGTACCGGACTGCGCATGGCGGCGGCGCCCTGGCTATGGCTGGCGATGGGGTACCCCACCGAGGCCAGGCTGTGGCTGGGCCGAGCGTTGGCGCTCGACGCGGAGCCCAGCCGCGAACGGGCCTGGGCGCTTGCCACCGTGGCGTACATCGCCGCATGCCAGGGAGACGAGGCTGCGGCAGCGGAGTCGGCCGAGGACGCCCGAAAGGTCGCCGTCCACCTGAACGACCCCGCCGCGCTCGCCTATGCCACGCACGTGCGCGGACTGAGCAAGTTTCTCAGCACGGACCTGTCCGGCGCGATCCCCCTGTTCAACGAGGCCCTCGAGCAGTACGCCGAGACCAAAACACCCGTCCACTATCCGAACAACCTCCGGACGGAGTTGGCAGCGGCCCTCATCCTCCTGGGCGAACTCGACAAAGCCGCGGAGATCATCGAGGAGTTGTTCCGGCGCTGCACAGCGGCCGGCGATCAGTGGGTGCTGTCATGGGTGCTGTGGGGGCGCGGATTCCTGCGCTTGATTCACGGCGAGCTCGACGCGGCGGAAGCCGACTTGTGCGAGGCGCTCAGGATCAAGAGGTTCTTCCACGACACCCTTGGGATGGCGCTCGCACTCGACGTACTCGCCTGGACCACGGCGGCGAAGGGCAACGCCGAGCGAGCCGCCACGTTGTTCGGCGGGGCGAACCCCCTGTGGCAGACCCTCGGAGCCCCGCTGTTCGGCTGGACGCTCCTGCTCGCACAGCGAGCCAAGTTCGAGACGATGGCGCGGGACAAGATGGGGGACGCCCAGTTCGACGCGGCTCTCGAACGTGGCAGTGCCCTGACCACCGAGGAAACGCTCGCCCTCGCCCTGCGAGAGCGCACACAGCCCGCAAGCGATGCGCCACGTCCTGCTTCGACGCTGACCCGGCGTGAACGAGAGGTGGCCGAACTGGTGGCGCAGGGCCTGTCCAACAAGGACATCGCGGCACAGCTGGTCATTTCGCTGCGGACCGCGGAAGGGCATGTCGAGAAGATCCTCACCAAGCTCGGCTTCAACACGCGTACCCAGATCGCGAGCTGGGTCGTGCAGAGACAGTCCGAGCGGACGTGAACCACCCTCGTGATGAGGGCGGGGCAGACATCGGACGAGGCAGGTACCGGAACAGGTAGTTCCACGCTCAATGGCGCGATGCCCGACCGGCAGATTGGAGGCAGTTCCACCCAAGATCACCGGAGACGATGATCATGTACGTCACGCCCCCCCATGACAGTGACCCTGGCGCCATGGCGCCTTCCGGGATCGCAGGCGCACGCCCGTCCCTCGGACGCGAAGCCCGCCAGTGGGACCTGCCGCACGCCCCGCAGGCCGCGGGCATCGCGCGCCACCTGGCCCTCGACACGCTGAGGGGCTGGGGAGTCCGGGAAGACCAAGCCCACCAGGTCGTTCTCGCTGTCTCCGAACTGGTCACCAACGCCGTCGAGCATGCCCTGCCCCCGGTCGCCCTGCAGCTGGTACCGCCCAACGAGCACCAAACGATCCACGTCGCGGTCACGGACGGTGGCCCGGCGAACGACCGCGGTGCGCGAACCGCCGACTGCGAACCCGACGAGCACGGGCGCGGAAGCGCCATCATCGGCTTTCTCGCCTCCGCCCGCGGTACGCGCATGTGCGGCAGAAGCGCCACCCACTGGGCGGACCTGCCCCTCACCGCCTAGCCCGTCGGAGGGACATCCCCCACCTGGGCGGGTTTCGGCCAGCCGCACCATGGGGTGGCCTGAAACTCGCCGTACGTTCGCCCGGCTTCGGCTGGTTCCTCTGACCGCGAAGGCGGCGAACGACCATGGGAGACGGGCATGACTGAATTCACCGAGTCGGTTGACATACCCAGAGCAGATGCAACGAGCGTCACGCCGCGGCGTGGCGCACTGATAGCCATTGCGGCGCTCCTGGCCACTGTGACCAATGCGGTCGCCTTCATGCTCCCGCCGCTCCTGCCGCTGATGCAGCAGCAGTTCGGGCTCGGGGTGGCGGCGTCGGCCTGGATCTTCACCGCGCTCACGTTGGGCGGCGGAGCAGGCTTCGTCCTCCTTCCACGTCTCACCGACGTGCTCAACGATCGGACGACCTCGCTGTTGTCCGGTGGCTTCCTGGTCGTCGGTGCGCTCGTGCCTGCCATCGGTGATTCCTACCCGGCGCTCCTGGTCGGGTCCGCACTCCTCGGGTTCGGTGGCGCCGCACAGCTGCTGCCACTGAGCTTCCTGCGCCGGCACCTGACCGGTAGTGCGGTCGCAACGGCTGTCAGCGTGCTGATCATGGCTACGGGCTCCGGGACGGTCCTCGGGATGGTCGGTGGCGGACTGACGGTCAAGTACTTGTCGCTCGCGAGCTTCTTCTACATTCTGGCCGCGGCATTCGCGGTGACCACGGTGGCGCTGCTCATCATCGTCCCCTCGTCCCGGCCGGAGTCGTCCGGACGTATCGGCATCCTCGGAACCGTGTGGCTGATCGCCTGGGTCACGGCTGTGCTGCTCGCCTTGACCCAGGGCCTCACGTGGAGCGGCACGGCGATCCTCGCGGTCCTGGGCGCGGGTGTAGTCGGCGGCGTCGTGTGGGGACTGGTCCAGCGCAAGTCCCCCACGGCGGTGTTCGACATCCAGCTGCTGAAGAAGCCCCTGGTCACACCGGCATGTTTCGCCGCTGGAATCTTCGGCGCCATCGATGCCGCGTTCCTGCTGCTGGTGACCTACTACACCCAGACTCCCGCTGGGGTCGGATACGGACTGGGTGTCGACGCTCTGGGCACCGGCCTGCTCATGCTGCCGTTCGCGCTGATGATGTTCGTCGGTGGCAAGGCCGCCGAAAGGGCAGTCCAGAAGGGCCGTCCGGCCACCGTCCTCGTCATCGGCACCGCGGTCTCCGTCGTGGGGCTCGGCTGGCTCGCCTTCGCCCACGACCAGAGGTGGCAGTACCTCGTCGGTGCCGCCTTCGTCGGCCTCGGCAGCCGAGTGGGCTACAGCGGCGCCTTCGCCGTGCCGCAGCTGGTCGTCCCCGAGGACAAGGCCGGGATGGCCGCGGGCATGGCGGGCACCACCATGGCCATCGGCTTCGCGTTCGGATCGGCAGTGGTCACCACGCTGCTCACCTTCGACACCATCCCCAAGATCGGCCTGCCGAAGGAGTACCTCTACACGGTTGGCTACGAGGTCACCGTCGGGCTCTCGCTGCTGGTCCTGGTCGTCACGCTCATCTCGCGGCTGCGCCGCGGCGGCGAGCTCACGGCAAGCTCCGTGGAAGCGTAGCGAGCCGGCCTGGCGGGAGCTCGTGCACCACACGCCGCGCGTTCGGAGTCAGCCGGCCGCAGTCTGGTCCGCTCCGAACGCGCGGCGTGTGGCCGTCCGGCCGCGGTGCACACCCCCCACTCGGGCAAGGTCTTCGCCCGGCCGCACCCAACAGCCCCATATGCCACCTACGTTGCGCGAAATGCCAATGGAGGTGGAGCGTGCCTGTACCCGGCAATGCAGCAAAGCGTCACATCATCGCAGTCAACGGCTCTGACGTGTGGCGGAGCGAATTCCGCCTGCGATTCGGCGATTTCGACGGCCTCGGCCATCTCACGGCGTCGGTCTACCTCGCCTTTTTCGAGGAGACCCGCTCGGCCTGGATGACCGGAACGCTCGGCGTCGCGTATCCGACCTATGTGGTGGCGACCCAGCACATCGAGTACCTGCACGAGGTCACGCCCGACGATGGAGCCGTGAGCGTCGAACTGGCCCTGCGTGAGGTGCGGACCTCCAGCTTCCGTGTGGTGGAGCACTTGACGACGGCAGGCTACCTCTGTGCTCGTTCGACAGCGACGCTCGCGATGTGGGACATGGAGCGCCGCCAGTCTCGGCCGATCACCCCGGACGAGCGCGCCGTGTTCGAGGCATACCTGGCAGAGCCGACGCACCCGATGACGCCCTGACGTGCTGCGCAACGCACCGACTCACCCCGCCATCCCCCAGCCGGGCAAGGTTCCGAGCGCCCTCGCTCATGTCATCAGCTCCCGTCGTACGTTCGCCGCACCACAAGCAAGCGCTTAGTCAATCAGGGAGTGCCCATGCCCGAGGCCGTCATCGTCGCCACAGCCCGCTCGCCGATCGGCCGGGCCGGCAAGGGGTCGCTCCGGGAGATGCGTCCCGACGATCTGACCGTGCAGATGGTGCGGGCGGCACTGGCCAAGGTGCCGCAGCTCGACCCCACCGAGATCGACGACCTGGTACTGGGGTGCGGCCAGCCCGGTGGCGAGTCCGGTTTCAACATGGCCCGGATCGTCGCGGTGCTGGCCGGTCTGGACTCGGTGCCCGGAACCACGGTCAACCGCTACTGCTCGTCCAGCCTGCAGAGCACTCGGATGGCGATGCACGCGATCAAGGCCGGTGAGGGCGACGTCTTCATATCCGCCGGGGTCGAGACGGTCAGCCGGTTCTTCAAGGGCAACGCCGACGGTCTGCCGGACACCGAGAACCCGGTCTTCGCCGAGGCGCAGGCGCGCACGGAGAAGCTCGCCTCCGGTGGAGGAACCTGGGTCGATCCGCGCACCGAGGGCGCTCTGCCCGACGTCTACATCGCGATGGGGCAGACCGCGGAGAACGTCGCCCAGTCCACGGGGGTGACGCGCGAGGACCAGGACGCCTTCGCGGTGCGTTCGCAGAATCTGGCGGAGCAGGCCATCGCCGACGGCTTCTGGGCGCGTGACATCACGCCGGTGACCCTGCCCGACGGCAGTCAGATCGTCCGGGACGACGGCCCGCGTCCCGGCGTCACTCTGGAGGCGGTCTCCGCGCTCGAGCCGGTCTTCCGCCCTGACGGCACCGTCACCGCGGGCAACTGCTGCTCTCTCAACGACGGCGCCGCGGCACTCGTGATCATGTCCGACACCAAGGCGAAGCAGCTCGGCATCACGCCGCTGGCCCGCATCGTCAGTACGGGGGTCACCGGTCTGTCCCCGGAGATCATGGGCCTCGGGCCGGTGGAGGCGTCGAAGCAGGCCCTGCGCCGGGCCGGTCTCACCATCGACGACATCGACCTAGTCGAGATCAACGAGGCGTTCGCCGCCCAGGTGATTCCGTCGGCCCGGGAGCTGGGCATCGACTTCGACCGGCTCAACGTCAACGGCGGCGCGATCGCCGTGGGCCACCCTTTCGGCATGACCGGCGCCCGCATCACCAGCACCCTGATCAACTCCCTGCAGTACCACGACAAGCAGTTCGGCCTGGAGACCATGTGCGTCGGCGGCGGTCAGGGCATGGCCATGGTGCTGGAGCGGTTGTCGTGATCAGGCGCTTCGAAGGCAGGTCGTCACGCGTGCACTCGACTCGTTCGGCAGCGCCGACCTGCTCGTCAACAACACCGGAATCAACCCGGTGTACGGCCCGCTCATGACGCTGGATCTCGACGTCGCCCGCAAGATCGTCGAGGTCAACTGCCTCGCCGCGCTGTCGTGGACCCAGCAGATGTACCGGGCGTGGATGTCCGCGCACGGCGGCGCCGTCGTCAACGTCTCCTCGGTCGCCGCCGTCCGCCCCGCGCCCGGCATCGGCCTGTACGGCGCCAGCAAGGCGATGCTCACCCACCTCACCGAAGAACTCGCTGTCGAACTGGGCCCGGACATCCGGGTCAACGCGGTGGCCCCGGCCGTAGTCAAGACCAAGTTCGCCACCGCGCTCTACGACGGCCGTGAGGACGAGGCCGCCGCGGCCTACCCGCTCAAGCGGCTCGGTGTCCCGGAGGACATCGGCGGCACGGTGGCCTTCCTGCTCTCCGACGACGCCGCCTGGATCACCGGCCAGGTCCTGGTCGTCGACGGCGGTGTGACCCTCACCGGCGCCGGCTGATGGCGCCCACCCTTCTTCCCACAGGAGCGAACTGATGACCACCACCCGTACCGCCATCGTCACCGGCGCGGCCCGAGGCATCGGGGCCGACGTCGCCCAACGGCTGGCCGCCGACGGCCTCGCCGTGGCGGTCGTCGACCTCGACGAGAGCGCCTGCAAGCCGGTCGTCGAGCGGATCGAGGCCGCCGGAGGCCGGGCGCTGGCGGTCGGCGTCGACGTGAGCGACGAGCCGGGCGTACAGACCGCCGTGCAGCGGATCGCCGAGGAACTGGGCGATCCGACCGTGCTCGTCAACAACGCCGGCATCATCCGGGACAACCTGCTGTTCAAGATGACCGCCACCGACTGGGACGCGGTGATGAACGTGCACCTGCGCGGATCGTTCCTGATGTCCCGCGGGGTGCAGAGTTACATGACGAAGGCCGGCTGGGGCCGCATCGTGAACCTCTCCAGCACGTCGGCGCTCGGCAACAAGGGCCAGGCCAACTACGCCGCGGCCAAGGCCGGGCTGCAGGGTTTCACCAAGACGCTCGCGCTGGAGCTGGGGAAGTTCGGCGTGACCGCCAACGCGATCGCACCCGGATTCATCGAGACGGAGATGACCGCCGCCACCGCGCAGCGGATGGGCATGTCCTTCGACGACTTCAGGAAGGCCGTGACGGCGCAGATCCCGGTGGCGCGCAGCGGTCTGCCGAAGGATATCGCGCACGCCGTGTCGTTCTTCGTCAGCGAGGACGCAGGATACGTCTCCGGCCAGGTGCTCTACGTCGCCGGAGGGCCGCAGGCGTGAAGGTCTTCCGGGGCTTCGAAGAACTGCGGAACGCCGTCGGCACCCACCTCGGGTACTCGGACTGGCACACCGTCACCCAGCAGCAGATCGACACCTTCGCCGACGCCACCGGCGACCACCAGTGGATCCACGTGGACGTGGAGAAGGCGGCGGCCGGACCCTTCGCCGGCACCATCGCGCACGGCTATCTGACGCTGTCGCTGGTGCCGATGCTGGTCTGGCAGGTCTACCGGGTCGAGGGGGTGTCGATGGGCGTCAACTACGGCGCGAACAAGGTCCGCTTCCCGTCTCCCGTGCCGGTCGACTCCAAGGTGCGCGCCGGCGTCGAGCTCCTGTCGGTGGAACCTGGCGGCGGTGGGTACCGCGTCACGACCCGGGTCACCATCGAGCGCCAGGGCGCGGGCAAGCCCGCCTGCGTGGCCGAGACGGTGAGCGTGGTGGCCTGATGCCGACGACACAGCACAGCCTGCCGGGCCTGAATCTGGTCCGGCTCGGCCCGTGGTTGACCGAGCAGGTGGCGGGGGCGGGGCAGAACCTCACCGCCCGGCTGCTCGCCGGCGGCAGGTCCAATCTCACCTACGAGGTCACGGACGGGGTCTCGACGTGGATCGTCCGCCGGCCTCCGCTGGGCCACGTCCTCGCGACCGCCCACGACATGGCCCGCGAGTACCGGGTGATGTCGGCCCTGCAGGACACCGCGGTGCCGGTCCCCAGGACCTACGCCCTGTGCTCCGACGACGGGGTGCTGGGCGCCCCGTTCTACGTGATGGAGCGGGTCGCCGGAACGCCGTACCGGAACGCCGTCGAGCTGGAACGGCTCGGCCCGGAGCGCACCCGGGTGATCTCGGCAGGGCTGGTCGACACCCTGGCCATGCTGCACGCAGTCGACCCCGTCGCGGTCGGGCTGGACGGCTTCGGCCGCCCGGAGGGGTTCCTCCCCCGTCAAGTCCGTCGCTGGAAGGCGCAGTTGGACGCCTCGTACTGTCGCGACCTGCCCGCCGCGGACGAGCTGTACGACCGGCTCGCCGCCGACGTGCCCCCACGGTCCGCACCCGGCATCGTGCACGGCGACTACCGGCTCGACAACGTGCTGACGGACGACCAGGACCGGCCTGCCGCGGTCATCGACTGGGAGATGGCCACCCTGGGCGATCCGCTGACCGATCTGGCGTTGCTGGTGCTCTACCAACGGGTGGGCACGCTGCTCGGCGGGAGCGCGGTGGCCCCGGACGCCGCGTCGGCGCCGGGGTTCCTCGCCGAGAGCGAGATCGTCGAGCGGTACGCCGCGCGCAGCGAGCGTGATCTGTCCCGTTTCGGGTTCTACCTCGCACTGGCGGCGTTCAAGCTGGCCGCGGTCGCCGAGGGCATCCACTACCGCCATCTGCGCGGCCAGACCGTCGGCTCCGGCTTCGAGCACGTCGGCGCGGCGGTGCAGCCCGTGCTCGACACCGGGCTCGGCGCACTGAAGGAGTACCGCTGATGGACTTCGCCCTCGACGCCAGGACCGAGGAGCTGCGGGCGGACCTGCTCGACTTCATGGCGAGCCACGTCCACCCGGCTGAGCCGCTGTTCGCCGAGCAGCTGGGACGGCTCGCGAACCGCTGGGCGTGGGACTCAGTGCCAGTCCTCGCCGAACTGCGGGCCGAGGCCCGCCGCCGCGGCCTGTGGAACCTGTTCCTGCCCGGCGAGCACGGCGCGGGACTGACCAACCTGCAGTACGCGCCGCTCGCCGAGATCACCGGCCGCAGCATGCACCTCGCCCCTGCCGCCCTGAACTGTGCCGCACCAGACACCGGGAACATGGAGGTGCTGGCGATGTTCGGCACCGAGGCACAGCGCAAGGAGTGGCTGGAGCCGCTGCTGAGCGGCGAGATCCGCTCGTCGTTCGCGATGACCGAGCCCGACGTGGCCTCCTCGGACGCCACCAACATCTCCACCCGGATCGAACGCGACGGTGACGGTTACGTCCTCAACGGCCGCAAGTGGTGGATCACCGGCGCGATGAACCCCAACGCGCGGGTCTTCATCGTGATGGGCAAGACCGACCCGGAAGCCGACCGGCACCGGCAGCAGTCGATGATCCTCGTGCCACGTGACACCCCGGGACTCGAGATCAAGCGGGGCATGGAGGTGTTCGGTTACGACGACCACGAACACGGCGGCCATGCCGAACTGTCCCTCACCGGCGTCCGGGTCCCCGCGGCGAACCTGATCGGCGGCGAGGGCGACGGCTTCGCGATCGCGCAGGCCAGACTGGGGCCGGGCCGTATCCACCACTGCATGCGCTCCATCGGCGTCGCCGAGCGGGCCGTCGAGCTGATGTGCGCCCGTGCCGAGCAGCGGGTCGCGTTCGGCAGGCCGCTGGCCGACCAGGGCGTCGTCCGGGACTGGATCGCCGAGTCCCGGGTGCGCATCGAGCAGCTGCGCCTGCTCGTGCTCAAGGCTGCCTGGCTGATGGACACCGTCGGCAACAAGGGCGCGCACACCGAGATCCAGGCCATCAAGATCGCCACCCCCGCAACCGTGCAGTGGATCCTGGACAAGGCCATCCAGGTGCACGGCGCCGGCGGACTGTCCCAGGACTTCCCGCTGGCCGGCGCCTACGCGGCGATCCGCACCCTGCGCTTCGCCGACGGGCCGGACGAGGTGCACAAGAACGCCCTCGCCCGAGCCGAACTGCGGCGCCGGAGGCACGTGCGATGACCGTCTGCGAGCCGTAACCCGATCACCCACCTCTCTGCGCCGGGACGATGCGCGCGGCGCAGTCGCCCACCATCATTTCGGCCGGAGGTCTCCGTGCACCCTCAGCTCATCCCGTCTCCCCCGGACCTCGATGCTGTGCAACGGCGAAGCGAGGAGATCCGTCGCATTGCCGCGCGCCGTACCCAGCGTGTGTTTGTCATCGTCAACGCGGTTCCCCTCGCCGCCAGCACCATGGTGTTCCCCTTCACGGACATCCCCGCGGTGCCGGTGCTCGGGCACCTCACCCTCGGCGTGGTCTGGGGCATCCTGCAGTGCGGCCTCTTCATGGCCACCGCCTGGTGGTACGAGGCTCGGTCCACCCGTCTGTGCGACTCCCTGGCGGTGGAGGGGTGACCCTGTACGCCTTGAGCGCCCGCCTGGTCGACCCGATCGGTTCCGACGCCAAGGTCCCCGTGATCATCGCCTTCCTGATCTTCGTCGGGGCGTCACTGCTATGGCTGTTCACGCTCGTCACGGCGCAGGAGGACAACCCGGACAGGCTTCACGTCGCCGACCGGTCCCTCTCCCCGGTCTTCAACGGCTTCGCCATGGCGGGCGAGCAGATCTCCGTTGTCATCCTGCTGGCGATTCCCGGTGCCATCGCCCTGTTCGGCTACGACGGGTTCACCGCCGCGATCGACGGTCTGCTCACCCTCGGCGTGATGCTGCTCCTCGCGCAGAGAATCCGCGACAGCCGCCGGTACACGCTCGGCGACCTCTTCGCCCTGCGCGCGACCGGGCCGCTCCCCCGCGCCATGGCAACCCTCGTGACGCTGATCATCGCAGTTCCCCTCCTCCTGCTCCAGCTGCGCGCGGTCGGCATCGTGGCATCGCTCCTGCTCGGTCTGTCGACCGACGGCGCCCAGGTGGTGTGCACCGTGTTGATGGGCTGCCTCGTCGCATGCTTCGCCGGCGTAGCCGATCTGCGGGGCACCGGTTTCATGCAGGTCGTCAAGGTGCCCCTCACCCTGGTGACCCTTGCCGTGGTCACCTTGCTGGCGCTGGGGAAGTTCCACTGGGACGCCGGGAGCCTGCTCTCGGCCGCGGTGGGCAGGAGCTCGGCGCCCGACGCGTACCTCAGCCCTGGGCTGTGGCCGTACACGACGAGTCTCGGCCCGCTCAACATGCTCGCCGACCACGTGGTCGTGATTCTCGGCGCGTCCGTCACGCCTCACCTGATCCTGCGCATCAGCGCGTCCCGCTCCGGGCGCTCCGCGCGACGGTCCATGAGCATCGCTGCAGGGCTGGTCGGAACTTTCACCCTTCTGCTGATCACGACGGGATTCGCGTCGGCCGCCGTGGTGGGCAGTGGTGACATCGGCTCGGTCGACGCCGACGGCCAGTCGTCCCCGATCCTGCTGGCTTCACGGGTCCTGCCCGCCGGATCGGCGCCGCGCGTGGTGCTCATCACCGCCGTGGCGTGTGTCGCCTTCCTCGCCACGCTGACGACCGTGAGCAGCGTGACCTTCGCCGCCGCGGTCTCCTTCGCGCACGATGTGTTCTCACGGACCAACCGGCGCCGCACCGACGTCGCAGAAGTACGGGTCCTACGGCTGGCCCTCGTGGCCCTGTGCACGGTCGTCCTGTCGCTGTCCGCCGCCACGCACCGGTATCCGATCGATTTCCTGTTCGACTTCTCCATGAGTGTCGCGGCGTCGTGCGTCTTTCCCGTCCTGATCTACTCCTTCTTCTGGAGCAGGTTCAACCGCAGGGGACTGCTGTGGGCCGTCCACGGGGGCCTGCTGATCTGCACCGTGCTCATGGCCTTCTCGCCCTCCGTCTCGGGGACCGCGTACGCACTGTGCCCGAACGCGCGTTTCGACTGGTATCCGTTCCAGACGCCGGGCCTGGTCTCGGTGCCGGCGGCTTTCCTCCTGGGGTGGCTTGGCAGCGTCATGCCGTGGAAGGCGACAGGGAGCCGGAAGCCGAGGCGATAGGGAGCCGAAAAGGGGCGCGGGAACCGCGACGTCCGCGATTCCCGCGCCCCCGGCGGCCCCGTGGATCAGAACCACTCGGGCCGGCAGTCCGTCGTCGTACGGTCCAGGCTGTCCAGAAGGTCGAACTGGGCTGCCGTACGCGGGAGTTCCCACCGAAAGAAATACCGGGCCGCCTGCCGCTTGCCCTCACGGAAGTCGTCCGTGTCGTCCCCCAGCACCAGGAACTGCTCCAGCCAGATCCAGGCCAGCACCACATGACCGACGGCTTCCAGGTAGACGGAGGCGTTGGCCAGCGCGGTCGCGGGGTCTGCCGTCGACCACAGGGTGGCGGTGGTCCGCTCGACGCCGGCCGCGGCCTCCTCCAACCAGGCCGCCAGTTCGGCCGCTTCGCCGCCGGCCGCCGTCGCCCGGGCCGTGGTGGCCGTGAGGGTCTCGAGAAGCAGCCTCAGCCCTTCACCGCCGTTCATGACGACCTTGCGGCCGAGCAGGTCCAGTCCGTGGATGCCGTGGGTGCCCTCGTGAATGGGGTTGAGCCGGTTGTCCCGGTAGAACTGCTCGACGTTGTACTCCCGGGTGTAGCCATAACCGCCGTGCACCTGGATGGCGAGGTCGTTGGCCGCCAGGCACCACTGCGACGGCCAGCTCTTGGCGATGGGCGTCAGGACGTCCAGCAGCAGCCGGGCGCGGGCGCGCTCGGACTCCTGCTCGGCGGTGTGCTCCTCGTCGAGGAGACGGCTGCAGTACAGGACGAGGGCGAGCGCACCCTCCGCGTAGCTCTTCTGGGCCAGCAGCATCCGCCGTACGTCGGCGTGCTCGATGATGGGGACCTGTGGGGCGTCGGCGTTCTTGCCCGTCAGCGGGCGCCCCTGGGGACGGGTGCGTGCGTAGTCGAGGGCGTGCAGATAGCCGGTGTAGCCGAGCGCCGCCGCACCCTGACCGACGCCGATGCGAGCCTCGTTCATCATGTGGAACATGTAGGTGAGCCCCTGGTGGGCCTCGCCCACCAGGTATCCCACGGCGCCGGGGGCTCCGGCCGGGGTGTACCGGCCCTCGCCGAAGTTGAGCAGGGTGTTGGTGGTGCCCCGGTAGCCCATCTTGTGGTTGAGGCCGGCCAGCACCACGTCGTTGCGCTCTCCCAGGGTGCCGTCCGGCCCGACGAGGAACTTGGGCACGATGAAGAGGGAGATGCCCTTGACGCCCGCCGGGCCGCCGGGGATCTTGGCCAGCACCAGGTGGACGATGTTCTCGCTCAGGTCGTGGTCGCCACCGGAGATCCACATCTTGGTGCCGGAGATCCTGTAGGTGCCGTCACCCTGCGGCACCGCCCGGGTGGTGATGTCGGCCAGCGAGGATCCCGCCTGGGGTTCGGAGAGGCACATGGTGCCGAAGAAGCGGCCCTCGACCATGGGGCGCACGTAGGTGTCGATCTGCTCCTTGCTGCCGTGCGCCTGGAGCAGGTTGGCATTGCCGATCGTGAGGAAGGGGTACGCGGCGGTGCCGACGTTCGCGGCCTGGAACCAGGCCATGCAAGCGTTCGCGACCACGTGGGGAAGCTGCTGTCCGCCGACGTCGTAGTCCATGGCGGCGCCGGTCAGTCCGGCCTCGGCGAACACCCGCAGGGCCTCCTTGACCTCCGGGATGATGTGCACCCGCTCGCCGTCGAAGCGGGGCTCCACGGCGTCGTTCTTCTTGTTGTGCGGTTCGAAGTGCCGGGTGGCGAGGGCCTCGCTCAGCTCCAGAACCGCGTCGAACGTGTCCCGGTCGTGGTCGGCGTAGCGGGGGCGGCGGGTCAGCGCTGTGACGTCCAGCCAGTCGTGGAGCAGGAAATCGAGGTCGCGCCGGGAGAGCAGCAGAGAATCCATGGTCAGGCATCCGATCGGGAGGGCGGGGGAAACGGCCGGCGAGCCGGGATACTAAGCGGTCGCTCAGGTCGGGTCAACGCGAGCGCCGCACGGCGGCTCCGGCAAGCGCCGTGACCGCCGGCGTCCGCAAGAGGGGTGGACCTGCCGACGGTCACGCGCGGGAGTCACTGCGCGCTGTAGCCACCGTCGACGACGAGCACCTGCCCCGTCATGAAGTCCGAGGCGGCCGAAGCCAGGAAGACCGCCGGGCCCGCGTACTCCTCCGGCTGGGACCAGCGACCCTGCGGCGTCGTCTTCCTGACATACGCCGCCAGCGCCTCGTTCCCCTTGAGATC
Source organism: Streptomyces broussonetiae (assembly GCF_009796285.1). Lineage (NCBI taxonomy): Bacteria > Bacillati > Actinomycetota > Actinomycetes > Kitasatosporales > Streptomycetaceae > Streptomyces > Streptomyces broussonetiae. The sequence continues at coordinate 1,705,635 of NZ_CP047020.1, forward strand.
ACCCAGCATCGCCGTCTCGACGTACCCCGGTGCGATCGCGTTCACCTGGACGTTCTTGCGCGCCCATTCGAGGGCGACGGCCTTGGTGAGACCGACCAGGCCGTGCTTGGCGGCGATGTAGGCGCTGTTGTCGCGGATGCCGACGAGGCCGAGCACCGACGCGATGTTGATGACCTTGCCGCCACCGTCCTTGAGCAACGGGGACGCAGCCCGGATCATCACCCAGCAGGACTGCAGGTTCAGCTCCTGGACCCGCTGGAAAACCGCGAGGTCGGTGTCCTCGATCGACGAATCGTGGTCGTCCGCGGCGTTGTTGACGAGGATGTCGATGCCGCCGAGCCGTTCGGCGGCAACGGCGACCGCCGCCTCCACGGCATGCGGGGAACGAAGGTCGGTGGCATGGACGTCAAGGCTTCCGGGGGCGCCCTCGGCGAGCGCCGCCGTCTCCTTGAGACCGTCCTCGGAGCGGGCCATGCCGATGACGTGCGCGCCCCGCTGCGCGAAGGCGATCGCGATCGCCCGGCCGATGCCGCGGCTGGCGCCGGTGACGACGGCGCGTCGCCCGGTGAGATCGAAGATGTCGGCGGATCCGTCTGCAGAAGTCTTGGTCGAGTTCATGGCCGGAGCATGCAAGCAGGAGGGCGAGACAGCCCGGGTGCGGGCCCATGACCTGCCCAGTTGGGTGATGCCGGGGCAGGAGCACTCAGCCTGCGTCTCCCCCGGCCGGGCATCGTTTCCGGGTCCGTGACCGCGCGGGCACGCCGCGCGAGGCAATGTCCTGCAAAAGAAGGGGCGGGCCGGCCGAGGAGATCGACCAGCCCGCCTTCCGGCATGGAGCGCGGCCTCAGAGGCCCATGCCCTTCGCGATGATCATCTTCATCACCTCGGACGTGCCGCCGTAGATGCGGTTGACCCGGCTGTCGGCGTACAGGCGGGCGACCGGGTACTCGTTGATGTAGCCGTAGCCGCCATGCAGTTGCAGGCAGCGGTCGATGACCCGGTCCGCCACCTCCGTACAGAACAGCTTGACGCTCGCGGCCTCGGCCGGCGTCAGCTCACCCGCGTCAAGGGCCTCCAGCGCACGGTCGGTGACGGCCTCGGCCGCGTCCACCTCGGCCTGGCAGGCCGCCAGCTCGAACCTGGTGTTCTGGAAGTGGGCCACCGGCTTGCCGAAGACGGTGCGCTGCGCGACGTACTCCCGCGCGAAGCGCACTGCCGCGGCGGCCTGCGCGTAAGCGCTGTGGGCGATGCCCCAGCGCTCGGACGACAGGTTCCTGCCGAGGTAGGAGAAGCCCTGGTTCTCCTCACCCAGGAGATCCTCGGCCGGCACCTTGACGTCGACGAACGCCAGCTCGGCGGTGTCGGAGGTCCTCAGACCGAGCTTGTCCAGCTTGCGGCCGATGGAGTACCCCTCGGACTTGGTGTCGACCGCGAACAGCGAGAGACCGAAGCGACGGTCGTCCTCGCGCGGCGGGGCCGTGCGAGCGCAGACGATGACACGGTCGGCGAGGACGCCACCGGTGATGAAGGTCTTGGCGCCGTTGAGGAAGTAGTGCGTGCCGTCCTCGGAGCGCTTGGCCGTGGTCTTCACGCCGGCGACGTCCGAGCCGGTATCCGGCTCGGTCATGGCGAGCGCCCACATCTCCTCGCCGGTGACGAACTTCGGCAGGTACCGCTTCTTCTGCTCGTCCGTGGCCAGCATCGTGATGTACGGCAGCGAGAGCAGCACGTGCGCACCGGTGCAGCCGAACAGAACGCCCGCACGGGCGGTCTCCTCGGTGAGCACGGCTTCGAACTTGTGCGTGTCCAGGCCCGCGCCGCCGAATTCCTCGGGCACGCTGATGCCGAAGATGCCCAGCTCACCCAGTTGGTGATAGAAGTCCCGGGGCACCTGGCCGGCCGCGTACCACTCGTCGTAGACGGGGAGCACCTCGGCCTCGATGAAGGAACGAAGGGTCTGGCGGAAGGACTCGTGGTCCTCGTCGAACACGGTGCGGTGCATGGGTCTTTCCTTCGACAGAGGGGTCGGGCGGCACGGCCGGCCGCCCTGCGTACGTCAGTTGCAACTCATCCCGCCGCGGTCCACCCCGAGCGCCCCCACTTCCAGCTCGGGCGGCCGTCGCGGGCCCCGCGCACGGAGGCAGCCAAGCGTCACTCCCCAGGCGCGCCGATCCTCGCCGCCCGATCCGCACCCGGTTGGGGGACTGGGCCGGTCATCCGCCCCGGGGGCCGCCGAGCGAGCGGCTGCCGCCCCGGCCGGGGCGGCAGCCAGTCCCCCAAGTGGGCGGTGTTCCCGGCCGAAGCGGTCGCGGCCGTCCCGCCCGCTGCTTACTTCAGGGGCTTCATTCGCCCTGCATGATCCACCGGACCTGGGTCTTCCGGAGGAGGGCGACACATCGGATCGCGTCCCGACCAAGGGAGACACCCATGAAGACCAGAGCCGCCGTCCTGACCGGCCTCAACCAGCCGTTCGAGATCCTCGAGCTCGACCTGGACGGGCCGCGTGAGGGTGAGGTCCTGATCCGCTTCGTCGCGGCCGGCCTGTGCCACTCCGATCTCCACCTGCCGAGCGGCGACCTCCCGTCCCGCCTGCCCATCGTCGCCGGCCATGAGGGAGCCGGAGTCATCGAGGAGGTCGGCCCCGGCGTCACCAAGGTCAAGCCCGGCGTCCACGTCGTGTGCAGCTTCATCCCCAGCTGCGGGATCTGCCGCTACTGCTCCACGGGCCGGCAGAACCTGTGCGACCTCGGCGAGTTCCTGCTGGATGGCCAGATGCTCGACGGCACCTTCCGCTTCCACCACGAGGGCACGGACGTCGGCGGCATGTGCTCGCTCGGCACGTTCTCGCAGTACGCGACGGTGTCCCAGTACTCGGTGGTCAAGATCGACGAGTCGATCCCGCTGGAGAAGGCCGTCCTCGTCGGCTGCGGCGTCCCGTCCGGATGGGGTACCGCCGTCAACACCGGTAACGTGCGCGCCGGCGACACCACCGTCATTTTTGGCGCCGGTGGCCTCGGGATGAACACCGTGCAGGCCGCCGTGCACGCCGGCGCGAAGAACGTGGTGGTGGTCGACCCGCAGGAGTTCAAGCGCGAGACCGCCCTGAAGTTCGGCGCCACGCACGCCTTCGCCGACGCCGCGCCGGCGCTCGAAGCGATCGCCGAGATGACCCGGGGGCAGATGGCCGACCAGGCCCTGATCCTCGTCGGCACCGTCGACGAGACGGTGGTGCAGTCCGCCTTCTCGGCCATCGGCAAGGGCGGCGTCGTCGTCGTGACCGGTCTGGCGAACATGGAGCACCTCACAGTGCACGTCTCGGGCGCGGAACTGACGCTGTGGGAGAAGACCATCAAGGGGTCGCTCTTCGGCAGCTCAAACCCTCAGTACGACATCGTCAAGCTGCTCGGCCTCTACCAGGCCGGCCGGCTCAGGCTCGACGAGCTCATCACCAGGCAGTACCGGCTCGAAGAGATCAACGAGGGGTACCAGGATCTGGTCGAGGGCAGGAACATCCGAGGCGTACTCATCCACGAACACTGAGGCGCTGCCTCTCACAGTCCGGCGCGGCGCGGCCACACACGGTCGTACCGCGCCGTTTCCTTTCCCCCCTCACAGCACCCAGAGGTGACCCCGCTCACACAAACAGGTACCGGTGCAGGTAGTTCCCCGGGTGCCCCCGGAGCGGTCGGCCAGCAGTCTCAGAGGCGCAAACGCATGTGAAACAGAGCCGCCCTCCAGGAGGAACGATGGGTGAAGTTCTCCCGCAGATCCGCCCACGGTGTGACGTCAGCGCTGTGCTTGTCGGACCCGCCCCCGAGGACCGATGTCGGCTGCAGCGGGTCCTCTGCGTGGACGAGAACGAGCTGGTGCAGGCCGGATTGCGCGCGATTCTGTCGGATGAGGCATGGGTGGCGTCGTGCCTGGTGGCGGCCTCGGCCAAGATGGCGTGGCATGTGGCCCAGCGGCATCATCCGCAACTGGTCCTCGTGAGTGCCTCGCTCGGTGGCAAGTCGGGGCTGGAGCTGTGCCGGACGTTCAAGGAGCACATGTCGCACGTCCGGGTTGTGATGATGTCGGGCGAGGGGCGCCTGTCCGCATCCATGGCTCTCCAGCACGGAGCGGTTGCCTCCCTTTCGAAGCACATGCCGCGAGCGATCATCGCGGCCGCGCTGCGGCGCGTTGCCGAGGGGGCCCGGGTCTTCCCGATCGACGTGAAGCCGTCGGCTGTTCAGTTGTCCCCGCGCGAGCTGGACATCCTGCAGCACGTGGCCGCAGGGCTCAGCAATCCCGAGGTCGCGGCGTCGTTGAACCTCTCCCGGCACACCGTCAAGCAGCACACGAGCGCTGTCTACCGCAAGCTCGGAGTGCGCAACCGGGCCCAGGCGGCCAGCCGTGCCCAGGAACTCGGGCTCCTCGTCTGAGCCCGGCACCCATGCCGCGCCTGACTGCACGCCGGACAGCTTCGCGCCTGCCATGGGCACCGCGCACCCCGATATCTGGGGGGGTGCAGCCGATCGGAGAAGTAGTGGTGGACGGAGGCAGCCGGGATGCCCGACCGCTCACCGATCGCCCTCAGGGTGGCGGACTCGTACCCCTGCTCGCCGAGCAGCGCCTCGGCGGTTTCGAGAATGAGCCGCCTGCGCTCCACCCCACGACGCTGTACCGCCGGGCGAATGGATACCTGAGCTGACGGAGTCCCGCCCTCGGACCTCCCCCGACTAGGGGGTCCTTGCGAGTACCGGCGCCCCGTGCCGCGCCGGGTCGCCCAAGGTGGACGCGCAGCGCTCAGCGATCGAGAAAGAAGGATGTCGTGAGTACCTACGCGGTTGTCGACCCCACCACCGGGGAGACCGTCAAGGAGTACGCCGCATTGTCGGACGACGAGCTGGCAGCGAAGCTCGACCGTGCCGGCGCGGCGTATCGCACGTGGGGCCGTACCTCGTCGGCTGCGGAGCGCGCGACGCTGTTGCGCAACGCCGCGGCGCTGTTCGTGGAGCGTCGAGCGGTGCTGGCGACCATCATCAGCCGCGAGATGGGCAAGCCGACCAACCAGGGTGTTCTGGAGGTCGACTTCGCAGCCGCCATCTTCGAGTACTACGCGGACCATGCCGAGGAGTTCCTGGCCGACGAGCCGGTCCCGCTGGCGTGGGGCGAGGGCACCGCGGTGATCCGGCGCCAGCCCCTCGGGATCCTGCTGGGCGTCATGCCGTGGAACTACCCCTATTACCAGGTCGCGCGTTTCGCCGCGCCCAACCTGATGGCCGGGAACACCATTCTGCTCAAGCACGCCTCCCAGTGCCCTGAGTCCGCGGCGGCCATCGAGCAACTGCTGCTGGACGCCGACTTCCCCACCGGCGCCTACGAGAACGTCTACGCCACCTATGCCCAGATCGACGCCGTCATCGCCGACCCCCGGGTCGCCGGTGTCTCGGTCACGGGGTCGGAAAAGGCCGGTGCGATGGTCGCGGCAACCGCCGGACGTCACCTCAAGAAGGCAGTCCTCGAGCTCGGCGGCTCGGACCCGTTCATCCTGCTGAGCACCGATGACCTCGACGCGGCCGTGGAGGCCGCGCTGGGTGCCCGCTTCTACGACAACGCCGGTCAGGCGTGCAACGGCGCGAAGCGGTACATCGTCATCGAAGAGCTCTACGACGCCTTCCTGGAGAAGGTGGTCTCGACGCTGGCCGAGCTCAAGCCGGGCGCTCCGGCCGCCGAGAACACCGTGCTCGGACCGGTCTCCTCGGTCGGCGCCGCGGAGGGGCTCGAGAAGCTGCTGAACCGCGCGATCGAGGGCGGAGCCAGGGTCGCGCTGGGCGGCACGCGCGACGGGAGCTTCTTCGATCCGACCGTCCTGGTCGACATCGACCCCGGTAACCAGGCGGCCAAGGAGGAGTTCTTCGGGCCGTTCGCACACGTGTACCGCGTGAGTTCGGAGGAGGAGGCGATCGCGGTCGCGAACGACACGCCGTTCGGTCTCGGCTCGTACGTGTTCACCACCGACCCCGAGCAGGCGCAGCGCGTCGCCGACCGGATCGAGGCCGGCATGGTGTACGTCAACGTCGTCGGTGCCGAGGAGCCCGGCCTCCCGTTCGGTGGCGTCAAGCTGTCCGGCTTCGGTCGCGAGCTCGGTCGGTTCGGCGCCGAGGAGTTCGTCAACCGCAAGCTGATCCGGGTCGGCGCCTGACGATCCATCGACGCGTCAGAGTGGCTCGCGCACCTCGGTGCGCGAGCCACTGGTGTTCCTGCAGCAACGACCCCAGAGATGTCTGCCGGACGACTGCATCCGCGCCATCGCTCTCCACCGCAGCTGCGCATGTGCGGCGAACTGGCTGATGGCCACCCCTGCGCGACGACGCCCCATCTGATGGCTTCCTGCCTGCCTCCGGCACAGGGCGACGGGGCGCGGTGCCGGAGGCAGGCGACCGATCACCCGGCGCGGCGGCCCAGCTTCACCGGCAGCGCCTTGACCTGGTTGATGAAGAACGACTCGGCGTGCGGCGCCTCGCCGACGATCTCCATCTCCGGGTAGCGCTTCAGCGTCTCCTCGATCATCAGCCGCAGCTCGAGCCGGGCCAGCGCGTTGCCGAGGCAGAAGTGACGGCCACCGGCTCCGAATGCCTGGTGCTCCGGGTTGCGGGTCACGTCGAAGCGGTGCGGGTCGTCGTACTTGTCCTCGTCCCGGTTGGACGACGGGTACCACATGACGACCTTGTCGTTCTCCTTGATCAGCCGGCCGCCGATCTCGACGTCCCTGGTCGCCGTACGGCGCATCATCGAGAACGCCGGAAACATTCGCAAAGCCTCCTCGACCAAGCTCGGCACGAGCGACATGTCGTCGAGGACCAGCCGGCGCTGGTCGGGGTTTTCCATCAGCGCCTTCATCGCGCTCACGTACGTCGCCATCGTGCTGTCGTTGCCGGCACCGATCAGGAGCAGCGTGCCGTACATGATCTCCTCGGTCGAGAGCGTCTGCCCGTCGATCTCGGCGTGCACGAGGACGCTGATCAGGTCGTCGGTGGGGTTCGCACGGCGGGCGTCGATCATGTGGGTGACCTCCTGCATCAGGGTCGGCAGGAGCTCGTTGACGTAGGCGTCGATGCCGCCCGGGTTCAGGTCCGGGTCGTCACGGCCCATGTACCGCTTCATGTAGTCGGCCCACTTGACGTCCTCCTCCTCCGGGATACCGAGGAGGCGGTGGATGACCCGCGCGACGACGGGCTGGGAGACGGCGCTCACCAGGTCGCAGGTCTCCGCGGCGTCGAGGCAGTCGAGGACCGTGACGACGATCTGGCGGATCCAGTCCTCGTGCCGGCCGATCTGCTCGTTCGTGAAGCCCGCCAGGAAGAGCTGCTTGATCCGGTCGTGCTTCGGCGGGTCCATGCCGATGAACTCGGCACGCGCGAACTCGATCGGGATCTGCTGGTTGGTGATGTCGATGCCCATGCGCTCCGACGAGAAGGTTCGCCAGTCGCGGCTGACCCTGGCGATGTCGTCGGCCTTGGTCAGCGACCAGAAACCCTCCTCCTCGGGCAGGACGGGGATGCCGGGTGACCAGTGCACCGGGCACTTCGCACGCAGATCGCTGAAGATCCCGTGCGGCGGCCCGTCCTTCCACAGGTCGAAGTCCGCGAGGGTCAGGTCCTCCGGCAGTTCGTCCGCGGTCATCGGCCCTCCTTCGTCAGGGGCGGCCCGTTCGCCTGGGTCGCCCGACTGGGTCACTTGTCCCACTGGGCGAGGACGCTAGGACGCCAGGGACGGGCCACGCAGCGGCGTGAGGCGATCTGCGCCCGCCTGGGGGATGCGTCAGGGGCCGCCGTAGCGCGCCCGGAGATGTGCTGCGAGCATGACCGCGGCCTCCTCGGTGTTCCGGCGCGTCCGAGCGTCGTCCTGGTGCGAGAGCATCTGCAGGCCGAGCCCGTCCGCCAGGGCGATGACGAGGCGGACGGTCGCGTCGAGCTCCGCGGCCGTAAGCGCGGGGTCCGCCTGCCGCAGCGTCGCGGTCCACATGTCGATGAAGCTGGCGTACATCTGCACGCCGAGGCCGGTCTCCTGGCGGGCCGCCCACAGGGCGAGGTCGAACTCGGCACGAGCCTCGTCCAGGTTGCGAAGGCCCCACTCGAGGGTGCGGCTGAGCAGGTCCACCGCGACGTCGGCCACGCTCCGGCCGCGGCCGTCGATCGACGCGGTGTCCGCACGGTGCGACTCCAGAATCCGGTCGAACACGTCGAGGAGCAGACGCTCCTTGTACCGGAAGCAGTAGTGGAGGGCGGCCAGTGGCGCCTTGGCCGCCTCGGCGATCCGCCGCGTGCTGGCGCCCTCGACGCCGACCTCGGCGATCACCGCGACCGCCGCGGAGATGAACTGCTCGCGCCGCTCATCGGCCGGAATGTGTGCCATCTGACTCCTGTTCATCGCTCGGCCGGCTGGCAACCGGGGTGTCACTCGGACCGACACGATCACCATGACCGAAAAGCCCGCTCCGTTCGGCACTGGTGAGCGGGCGAGCACGCCGGCGCTCGCGGTCCCACGCGGCGTAGCCGGTCTCTGCGGTGCTGCACACCCGTCCGGTGGCCGAGCGCACAAGACCACAATGGCCGCGAAGCTCGCGCGCCAGCACGGCGTACGGCGACGTACACCCACATGGGCCAGTCCTGGCGCCGGACCGTGGGCTTGCCGAGGTGGGCCGACTGGTTGGAGCGCGCTACGGCCGAAGGTCGCGCACGCGTGGCCGACCGTCGCGGCGCTCCACCGTTGGGGGTCCCCACACCGAGGCCCAGAAAGCCCGTCGCCCCCGGCCGTCCGCTCCGTGCCGGCATCATCTTCCTCGCGTCCGCCTCGGGCTGCATGACCGGTTTCGGTGCTCATCGTCGACGGTGGCTACTCCACCCAGTGACACATCGGTCCGACCGTTCCCGACGAATCGGCCGGTGTGAGCTCGTTGCTCACACCGGCCGATTCGTTTATGCGTCCGTGTCAGGTGCCGGCCGTGGCGTCGGCCCAGGACACGCCGTTGAGGATGTCCCGCTTGCTCAACGCCAGCTGACGCGGCGCGTTGATGCACAGCGCGCCTCGGAGCCGGTCCGCGCGGCCGAACAGGGCGACCAGCGACTTGTCGTCCGCCTGGGTGATCTTCACCTGGTCCCGGCCGTCCACGTGACCGACGAACTTGACCTTGGCCTCGAACTGGTCCGACCAGAAGTACGGGACGGGCGCGAACGGCTCGTTCTCCCCGAGCAGCGTGCGCGCCGCGTGGGTGCCCTGCTCAACGGCGTTGAGCCACTGCTCGACCCGCATCATCTCCCCGAACAGCCGGTTCGGCCAGCGCACGAGGTCGCCTGCCGCGACCACGTCCGGGGCCGTCGTTCTGAGAGCCTCGTCGCACACCACGCCGTTCGCGAGCTCGATGCCGCTGCCCTCGAGCCAGTCGGTCTCCGGCTGGACCCCGACGCCGGCGACGATGAGATCGGCGGCCAGGACCGTGCCGTCGGCCAGGTGGACCCTGTTCCCACCGGAGGTGACCTCGACGCGGTCAATGCCGGTGCCGCAGTGGAGGTTCACGCCGTGACCGACGTGATGGTCCTGGAACCAGTGGCCGAGCTCCGAGCCGAGGACCCGGGTCAGCGGGACGGGAGCGATCTCCACGACCGAGACGTCCAGGCCCATCTGCCGGGCAGTCGCGGCGACCTCCAGCCCGATGAAGCCGGCCCCGATGACCACCAGGTGGCGGCCGGGCCGCAGCTGCTCGTGGAGGGTCAGTGAGTCGGCGAGTGACCTCACTTCATGGACGTCCGGCACGCCGTCGAGCATCTCCAACGGACGGGTCCGGCATCCAGTGGCGACGACGAGGCCGTCGTACGGCACTTCCCGGCCGCCTTCGAGGAACAGCATCTTGTCGGCGGCGTCGAGCCCGACCGCTGCCGCACCGAGGCAGACCTCCACGGCGTTGTCGTCGTACCAGCCGGGCTCCTTGATCAGCAGGCTGTGGTGCTCGTAGCCGTCGCGAAGTGCCTCCTTGGACAGCGGAGGCCGGTCGTACGGCAGCAAGTCTTCCGCGCTGACCAGCATGATGTTGCCCTCGTGACCCGCGTGCCGGAGCCCGTCGACGGCGTTCACCGCCGCCACCGAGCCGCCGACCACAACAATGCGGTCCACGGCGTCAGCCCTGCTCGAGCGTGATGACGCCCTCGGGGCACGAACGTACGGCGCGCTCCGCCTCCTCGAGACGGTCGTCCGAGGGGTGCGGCTCGAGGAGAATGGCCTGGCCGGACTCGTCGTCGATGTCGAAGAGGTCCGGGCACTCCATCATGCAGCAGGCACAGCCCGTGCATCCGTCGAGGTCGATCCTGAGCGTCAGCGCCATGGTGGCTCTCCTTGCGTTCTGGCCCGTGCGTTCTGCGGGTCTGCCGACAAGGCTGGAGCCGTTCGTCGTCGGCCGCCGGGCCGAGCCCCCGAAGAGTGCCCAACCGGGGGGTCTCGCAGCACGAGCCGCCGACTGGGCGGTCGTCGGCGTGCGAACTGACGGTCCGTTTCGGAACGGACGTGAACCGCACGGCTCTCGGCAACGGGCCGACCAGACCCGGCGGCGTGGTGGTCCTCGGCCCGCCCATCGACACTCGGCAGCTCACGGTCGACACGTTCGTCCTCGGCGCAAGCCTCACCTGATCACCGGCGGCCGCGACCGGCTGGCCCCGGGACAACGACCCCGCGGCCGACCTCACGCCAGGCTCTGCAGCACCTTCCGGGCAGCTCGTCGGCCCGACGCCGCGGCCACGGCCAATGAGGGATCGCCCAGGTAGTCGCCCGCGAACCAGATCGGACCGAGCGGAGCGCGCAGGGTCTGCTGCGACGCGTCGCGCTTGCCCGGCTCCCAGTAGGACACCACGCGCGGCTGCCGCTTCACGACCACGCGGTCGATCTGGCCGTCGAGCTCCGGGAACATCCCGATCAGGTCGCGGAGGAACGCGGCCTCGATCTCCTCGTCGGAGAGTTTGCCCAGCTGGTCGGCGCAGGACCCGCCGGACAGCAACACCAGGGCGCCGCCCGGCTTCCGTGGGCCCTGGGCTCTCAGCGGTGCCGCGTGGTTGAACACCATCTGGAACGACAGCTCCGGCGTCGAGATGCCGTAGTAGTCGTCCCACCGCTGCGAGCCCTGCTCCTTGGTGAAAATCCCGGCCAGGATGTAGCGGCCGTACTTGATGTCGGTCAGCGCCGAATACTGGGCGTCCGGCAGGTCGGGCATGATCGCGAGGGCCCGGTCCGCGGGAGTGGCGACGACGGCGCGGTTCGCCGTCAGCCGTGCCGGACCGGCCGCGTCGACGTACTCGACGGTCACGCTGTCGTCGGTCCAGGTGATCCGCTGCACCTCGGTGCCGAGCCGCAGCCGGTCGCCGAGGTCCTCTGCGAGCGCGTCGGTGACGGCCTGGTTGCCTCCGACCGGAAGGGCGAAGTTCGGCACCTTCGCCGCCTTTTCGAGGGCAGTGCCAATGGAGATGGCGAGCTGCCGCGCCGCGGTCTCCGCGGGGTCGCAGCCGATCCACTGGCCGGACCAGGCGTGGAACAGGGCGATCATCTCCGGGGACCGGACCCCCGCCATCAGCGCCTCGACGCCCGACCGGGAGTCCAAGCGAGCCCGGACCGCACGCGCGACCTCGGCGTTGTTCCCTGAGAGGCGGGCGCATGCGTACTTGATGCGCAGCCCGACCCGCGCCAGCTCCAGTTTGGCCGCGAGTGGCATGCGGGAGCGCAGCAGGAGCAGGGGCGCGCTGTCGGTGGTCACCATCCGGCCCTTGAGGTACAGCGCCGCCTTCCGGCCGGCGAGCGAACCGCGCTCGATCCGGTAGCGGTCCATGACGTCGAAGAGCGGACCCCCACCCTCGGTGAACTGGGTGCCGATGTTGAGCCAGTAGTCCCCGTGGCGGACCGACTCGACGCGGCCACCGGCTCTCGTCGCGGCTTCCAGGACCACGACGTCAGTCGACTCGGCTGCCAGTGTCGAACTTGCCATGAGGCCGGCGGCACCGGCACCGACGACGACGACCTCGCACTGTTGTTCGCGGATGTTCCCGTTGCTCTGCATGGGGCGATCGTGCGCGCCGGTCGGCGTCGACGGCTCGTGCACCGCGGCAAGGCGCCCGGTCGGGGGATCCCGCCGCCCCCTCCCTCTCTCCCCCAGCCGGGTGCCGCTCGGCAGGCAGCCCGGCCGCCCGGGGGCGTGGGGCGGTTTGCTGCCCTCCGGCCATCGCGCCGCCTGCTGGTACGGGCCCGTCGCGCTCCGGCCGCCGCACTGCCGATCGAGACCGGGCCACCGGCCCACTGAGGAGGAGCTCTCCGCCATGGGTGACGCCACCGTTTTCGCCGTGCTGAAGGAGCAGGCCGAGCAAGCACCGGACGCCCCCGTCCTCCTGATCGACGGCAAGGAGTGCTCGCGGGCCGAGCTGTTCGAGTCGGTCCGCGCCCTCGCGGCCGGCCTGCGGGCGCTCGGTCTCGACCGCGGTGACCGGGGCCTGATCGTCTCGGACAACAGGCTGGAGACCGTGGTCGCATGGCTGGGAGTCGACTCGGCCCGGATGATCGACGTCCCGATCAACCCGGAGGCCCGCGGCGCGTTCCTCGAGTACCTCGTCAGCGACTGCGGCCCGCGGGTGATGATCGGGCTCCCGGAGTACCTGCGTGCGGTGGCCGAGGTCGTTCCCGAGCATCCCGAGTTCGCCGTACTGATCGACCCCGACGGCGGCGACCTGCCGTTCGGGGCGAGCACCCGGCACCTCACCTTCGACGAGGTCATCGAGTTGGGCCGCGACGGCACGGTGGAGCCGCCGCTCGAGAGCGACGTCGCAACGATGATCTACACCTCCGGCACAACCGGACCTTCCAAGGGAGTGCTGCTGCCTCATGCTTACCAGGTCACCTGGGCCCGCCGCGGCTCGTCCGCCCTCGGCATGAAGCCGGGGCAGACCGTGTACACGCCCGAGCCGCTGTTCCACTCAGACGCCCGGTCGTACGTTCTCGGCGCCCTCCTCACCGGCGGCCGGGTGGCCCTCGGCAAACGATTCAGCGTGAGCCGGTTCTGGGACGAGGTGCGCGCCGCCGACGCATCGTGCTTCGGTTACCTCGGCACCATGCTGTCGATGCTGTACGCCGCCAGGCCCAGCGATGCCGATCGCGACCACCCGGCGGTGATCGGCTCCGGCGGCGGTGTGCCCGCAGCGCTCCAGAGGGACTTCGAGGAGCGCTACGGCGTCAAGCTCATCGAGATGTACGGCATGACCGAGGCGCTCTGCATCACGATGAACACGCCGGAGCGAACCCGGCCCGGCTCGGTGGGCGTGCCCACACCGGAGCTCGAGGTGCAGCTGGTCGACGCGGAGGACAAGCCGGTACCGGTCGGGGAGATCGGTGAGCTCATCGTGCGACCCCGGTCGCCGCACATCATGATGGCCGGCTACTGGAACAAGCCGGAGGCGACCGTCGCAGCCTGGCGCAACCTGTGGTTCCACACCGGCGACCGGATGCGGGCTGACGAGGACGGCTTCCTCTACTACGTCGGACGGCTCAAGGACTCGATCCGCCGGAGGGGCGAGAACGTGTCGGCGTGGGAGGTCGAGGGCGCGGCCAACAAGCACGACGACGTGCTTGTCGCTGCCGCCATCGGCGTGCCGTCGGAGCTCGGCGAGGAGGACGTCGCGATCCTCGTCGTCCCCCGGGAGGGGCGCACGATCGATCCGCCCGCGCTGCGCGACTTCCTGGCCGCCGACCTCCCCAAGCACGCCGTTCCCCGCTTCATCGAGGTGGTCGACGACCTCCCGCGGACACCCACCGAGCGGGTCAACAAGGACAAGGTGCGCTCGCGCGGCATCACCGAAGCGGCGTGGGACGGCGAGGTTCCCCGGGTGTAGACGCCGGAGCCGGACACCCCCACGCGAGCCGTACTCCCCCAACTGGGCCGATCCCGACACCGACCGCGAGGGGGCCGCGTCGCACGACCTACGTTTCGCCGCACCAGCTTTTCGCCAAGTCACACAGGAGGAGCGATGAGTTCGATCAACAACCCCGGTTTCACGGTCGCGGACATGGCGTTGTGGGTCGACGGCCCGCCGCACGAGGTCTTCGCCGAGATGCGTGGCAAGTGCCCGGTGCACCACTCGGCCGGCATCGTCGGCATGCCCGAGGCGCCCGGGTTCTGGTCGATCACGAAGGCCGACGACATCGCGAAGATCAGCCGCGACTGGAAGACGTTCTCCTCCCACCGTGAGGGGGCCGTCGACCTGACCTGGGAGGGCATGCCCGAGGACCTCAAGGAACTGTCCAAGATGGACATGATCAACCTGGACCCGCCGCGGCACGACCGGCTCAAGCAGCTCTTCCTCGCCGGCTTCACCCAGGAGCGCATCGCGGCCGAGGAGGCCAAGGTCCGTGAGGCCGTCACGAACGTGCTCGACCGCCTCGACGACCAGGAGACCTGCGACCTAGTCAATGACGTCGCCAAGCCCATCGTCGCCCGCGTCATCCACGGATTCATGGGCATCCCTGCGGAGGACGATGCCCGTTGGATCCACAACATCAGCCGCTACATCGCCCTCGACGACCCGTACTTCAACCCCGGCGGCCTCGAGGAGTGGCTCACGGTCTTCATCCCCGACCTGATCGAGCAGTGCGTGGCGCTGATCGAGGACCGCAAGGCCAATCCCGGCGACGACCTCATCAGCATCCTCGTCAACGCGGAGGTCGAGGGTGACCGGCTCACCGACGACGAGATCGTCGCGGGCATGCTGCTGCTCTTCGCCGCCGGCAACGACAGCACCATGGCGACGTACACGAGCGCCATGATCGCGCTGATGCAGAATCCCGACGAGCGTCAGAAGGTCCTCGACGACCCGTCGCTGGTGCCCAGCGCCGTCGAGGAGGCGCTCCGGATGTTCCCCGCGTTCACGTTGATGCGGCGCACGGCGACGAAGGACACCGAGGTCGGGGGGCAGACGATCAAGGAGGGCGACCAGGTCGTCCTGTTCTACCCGTCGGCGAACCGCGACGAGGACAAGTACGAGGACCCGGACCGCTTCGACGTCACCCGCAACCCCGAGCACCAGGCGTTCGGAGCCGGCGGCCGCCACTTCTGCCTCGGCAACGCGCTGGCCCGCCTCGAGCTGCGGCTGATGGTCGGGGAAACGCTCAAACGCTACCCGCAGATGGAGATCGCCGGCGACGCGCCGTTCACCGCGTCGTTCTTCGTCAACCAGCGCCAGACGCTTCCGGTCCGACTGGGCCCCCGCGCGAACTGACCTGACCCACCACCGCACAGGAAGTGGAGAACCCGTGTCAGACACCACCGCAGGAACCAAGACGTACGACGTGGCCGTGGTCGGCTGCGGACTGCTGGGCTCGGCCCTCGCCCGCAACTTCGCGGCCCAGGGCCTGAAGACCGCCGCCTGGAACCGCACACCGGCCAAGGCCAAGGCGCTCGCGGGAGACGGCGTGAGCGCACTCCACGACATCGACGAGGTCGTGCGCTCGTCGAGGCTCGTCGTGGCCGTCACGTCGACGTACGCGACCACCCGCGAGGCCATCGCGGGTGCCGCCGACTGGACCGGCACCGCCCTGGTCAACGTCGGCACCGGCACGCCCATCGAGGCGGAGGAGATGAAGGCGTGGGCCGAGGAACGCGGTGTTCCCTACCTCGACGGCGCGGTGCTCTGCTACCCACAGCAGATCGGCACCGAGGGGGGCATGGTCCTCTACTCGGGCTCCCCTGAGATCTGGGCGGAGCACGAGCGCACTCTGATGGCCCCGGGCCCCTACTCCACGCGCGTCTCCGACGACGTGAAGGCGGCGAGCGTCCTCGACGCCGCGATCATCGCCGGGTTCTACTCCGCCGCACTGAGCGCTTACGTCGAAGCCTCGACCTACGCGCTCGACCAGGGTGTCGACCCGGAGACCCTGAATGCCATCAGCGAGCTGGCGTTCCAGACCCTGGCCGCCACCACGAAGGAGGCCGTGGGCGCCATCGTGAGCGACCAGCACACGACCGACGTGGCCACGCTCGGTGTCTACGCCGCGGGGTGTCGCGCCGCCCTCGGCACCATGCAGTCGGCCGGTCACAAGGCCCGGCTGCTCACGGCCGCCGTGCAGAACCTCGCCGAGGCCGAGAAGGCCGGCCTCGGCGAACTCGGGTTCTTCGCCTCCACGAAGGTCGCCCGCGCCGACGCCTGACCCTGCGCGCCGTCGAAGCGCCGGACCCCGGATCGCGGACCCGCCCGACTGGGCGGGTCCGCGCGCAGCCCTCCGCTGCGCGCGCGGTCCGGGGCTCTGTCTTCGGCGCATGGGCAAGACACCGATCCTCGGTGCCGGGGCGACCTGAGCGGGCTGACCGCCGGCCACCGCCACCGGTCGGCACCGGACACCGAGCGGGTGGCCATCAGCCGCGAGAGCGGACTGCCCGTCCGGCTGCGCGCTTCCCGCCGGCCGAGTCGGTCCTCTGTGTCCCGTGCCCAGATCGCGAGCTGGGTCACCAAGCAGTCGGGCGACAGTCACTGACCAATCCCCCAGGTGGGCACACTGCCGGGCCTCGGGACACCCGCATCGGTCCGCTGCGAGCACGATGCGGCCATGACTTCCTCAACTTCTGAACAGAGCGCGCCGAAGAGGGTGCTCGTGACCGGCGGAGCCGGCGAGATGGGCGCGTATGCCTGCGGCGTGCTCGCCAAGGCCGACGAGATCGCCAAGGTGGTCGTCGCCGATCGCGATGAGGAGAAAGCGACCAAGCTCGCCGCCGACCTCGGCCCGAAGGCCACCCCGCTGGCCCTCGACATCTCGGACTCAGAGGCGCTGGCGAGAGCGCTGGCCGACGTCGACATCGTGCTCAACTGCGCGGGCCCGTTCTACCGCTTCGGTCGCGAGGTCCTCAGCGCCGCCATCGCGGCCGGCACCGACTACCTCGACATCTGCGACGACTGGGAGCCCACCCTGGAGATGCTCGAGCTGGACGACGCCGCGCGTGCGGCCGGCGTCACGGCCGTGATCGGCATGGGCGCCAGCCCGGGCACCAGCAACCTGCTCGCCGTCCTGGCGATGGACGAGTGCGACGCCGTCGACCGGGTCTACACGTCGTGGCGTGCCTCCGCGGCCCATTTCCCCCGACCCACCGCCGACCAGGAGTTCCCTGAGGCGACCGCTGCCATCGAGCACTGGGTGCACAACTGCACCGAGCCGATCAAGATCTGGCGCGACGGTGGCCTTGTCGACGCGCACGCCCTCGAGGAGCTGACGCTCGCCTACCCCGGGTGGGGCGAGGACGCGGTCTGGGTGTGCGGCCACCCCGAGCCGCTCACCCTTCCGAGGATCCGGCCCGAGGTACGGGAGTCGCTCAACGTGATGAGCGCCCGCCGCGGACTCATGAACGGCATCAGCGGCATCGCCAAGCGCGTCCGCGCCGGAGAGCTGAACGTCCGCCAGGCTTCCGACGAGCTCCTGCGTCAGCCGAACCTCAGCGGCAAGGCCGCCGGCCGGTCGCCGAGCCTGCCCAGCAACATCTTCGCCATCGCGGAGGGCACCAAGGACGGAACCCGCGTCCGCGTCGGCGCGCAGGCTCTGGTGCAGCCGGAGGGCAACATGGGCGAGATGACCGGGATCCCGCTGGCCGTGGCGACGCTGATGGCGGCCCGCGGCCAGGTGAGCAAGCCGGGCGTCCACGGACCCGAGGGCGCCATCGACCCGAAGATCTTCTTCAACGACCTGGCGCAGTTCGCCGACGAGCCGCCCGCGCCCGGCGTCGCGGTGTACGAGGTCGTCACGGACGTCCTCGACAGCTGACGACCCGCCGCGGAGTCGTCGCAACCACACCTGCCTCGCCCAGAAAGTGATCTCAAACATAGGTCACCTGGGTGGGATCAGGCAGCAGAACCACGCCGGTGGCCACGAGCTGCACCACCGTGACCAGCACTCGCGCGAACGTGCTCGCGCGCACGACAGAACTCAGCGGCATGAATCGGAGCGGGTGGCCTCGTGGACCAAGCAGGCGGAACTTCCCTCACCTACCTCTCGGGCAGTGGGTGGGTCGACAGGCCGACAACGCTCGAGTCGGCCCTGACCGGCGACGTGGAGTGCGACGTCGCTGTGATCGGCGGTGGGCTCGGTGGGATGGCGGCCGCGCTACGGCTCGCGGAGCTCGGCCGGGACGTCGTACTCGTCGAGGCCGACCTCTGTGGCTGGGGAGCCAGCGCCCGCAACGCCGGCTACATCACACCGACCCTCGGCAACGACCCCCGTATCCTCAACCGCTTCTACGGCGACCGGGTGCGCGCGCTCTACAAGTTCGCCGGTCATGCGGTGGACTTCACCGAGGACCTCATCACCAGGCATGGGATCGACTGCGGCTACCAGCCGACCGGCAACATCGCGGCCGCGCCGACCGCCGCCGCGTTCCGGCGCATGGTGGCGCACGGCAGGCCGGGCCGCCGATCGGTGGTGGGCGACGCCGCACAGCTCGGCATCCCGCCGACCTTCCCGGGCGGTATCCACATCAAGGTCGGCGGCATCCTGAACCCGGGGCAGCTGGCGCTCGGTGTCCGCGAGGTGGTTCGCACGTCGGCCGTGCGCGTGTTCGAACAGAGTCCGGTCACCGGCGTCGTCGACACCGGTGACTCCGTGCGGATCGAGCTGCCCGGAGGACGGATCAGGGCCCGCCAGGCGATCCTGACCACCAACGCCTTCACCAACGAGTTGCCGATCGCGCCGCGCAACCTCAGCACTCCCGTCTGGGTGACGGCGGTCGAGACCGAGCCGGTCTCCGCCGAGATGCTGGACGCCGCCGGTTGGACGAGTCGCACCCCCATGACGACGAACCATTTCGTGATGCAGAGCTTCCGGCCGACGAACCGCGGCACCATCGTCTTCACCACGCGCAGGCTGCAGACGGCCCGTCGGCCGCGGGCGGACCGAATGCCCGACCAGGCGGTGGTCGACGACCTGGTGCGTGGTTTCCGGGAGCGCTTCCCCACGTTGACCGACGTCGCCCCGGCTCGCGCTTGGGGCGGTTGGATCGGGCTCACACCGTCCAACATGGCGGTCGTAGGGCAGACAACACCCCGGGTTTACTACTCGATGGCCTGCAACGGGCACGGGCTGCCCCAAGCCCCGTACCTCGGCACCCTGCTCGCAGACCACCTCGTTGAGAAGGGCATGCACGACGACCTGGCCGCCGTCTGGCGAGAGTCACGACGGTTCGCTCCGGGCATCGTTAACCCGGTGACGCTGCGCCTGGGTTGGCTCGCCGACCGCCTGGGCGACCGAATCGGCCGCCTCCGCCGATGACGTCGGCTCCCCCGGCCGGGCACCGCTTGCAGTCGTTCGGCCCGCGTGCGTCGACGCATGCAGGAACGTGCCAGGCATCGAAGAGGCCGTGAACCACATGTTGATCCGAAGAGGAGCCTGACCACCCATGTCTGACACCAAGCCGCCCCTGGGCACTGTGATCATTGTCGGCGGCGCCGGCGCGATGGGGCGCTGGGCCGTCCGAGGGATCGCCGAACTCGGCACGGCCAAGAAGGTGCTGATCGGCGACATCGACGTGTCACGCGCCCAGCAGCTCGCCGACGAGGTCGGCGGTCCATGCGTCCCCGTGCGCCTCGACGCCACGGACCCGGCAGCGCTGCGGCAGGCGTTCGTCGAGTGCGAGGTCGTCCTCAACACCATGGGCCCGTTCTCGAAGTTCGCCAGGCCCATAGTGGAGGCCGCCATCGACTGCGGCTGCGACTACCTGGACATCGACGACGATTGGGAGTCCACGGTCGAGGCGTTCGAGTTCGACGCCCAGGCTCGTGACAAGGGCCTCCGCGTCGTGAAGGGCATCGGCGGCAGCCCGGGCATCTCCAACTTGGCGGCAGCACTGGTCGCCCGGCGGCTCGACAAGGTCACCGAGATCTTCACCGGATGGTCGATGCGTGGCGCGGTGCTGGAGGACGAGCCGGCGTACCCCTCGACCGGTGGTGCCGGGGCGGCCGTCGAGCACTGGCTGATCCAGATCAGCGGCTCGATCCGCGCCTACCGCGACGGCGCCGAGAAGGACATCGAACCCCTCACTCCCGTCGAGCTCCTGTACCCAGGCAAAGGGCAGGTCCGGGCCTATACCGTCGGGCACCCCGAGGCGATCACCCTGCCGCGCTGCTTCCCGACCGTCGTCAGCTCGACCAACCTCACGTCCGGTCCGGCGTGGGTCTTCGACCACGCGCGCAGGGTCGCGGCCGACTACGACGCCGGGCGGGTGACCCTTGCCGAGGGCGCCGGCCGCCTCGAGGACATGCCCGCTCCCCCGGCCGACGCGCCGCGGACTCGCGACCGGTTCGCCCAGGTCTGGGCCATGGCGCGCGGCGAGCGCGACGGGGAGCCGCTCGCGATCTCGGTCGAGCCGGCGTCGATGCCGCCGGGCAAGATGGGCGGCGGCACCGGCGCGGCGCTGGCGGTGGGACTCGAGCTGTTGCGCCAGGGCCGCATTACCGAGCCCGGCGTGCACGCCCCGGAGGGCGTAATCGACCCCCACGACTTCTTCTCGGTGTTCCTGGGGTTCGTCGAGCCGGCCGTCGCGTCGGTGGAGGATCTCCTGATCATCCACGAAGGGCCGGTCGGCTGATCGACGACCGCGGTGACGCCAGCGCGCGCCGATGTCACCTCGCCGCAGAGGCCCACCGCCACCGGCGGTGGGCCTCTCCCACGTCGGTCACAGTGGCGAGGAGCGCGGGGACAGCGAGCAGGGCCGCGGCTCCCGAGCCGGGCTGATCCCCCAACCGGGCGCGATGACCCTCGGGAGACCGGCGCGGCACCGTGCGGTTGGCGAACATCTGGGCATGACGATTCAGAAGATCAACCCGGACACGATCGCGCCACCGCACGGCCACACGCAGGTGATCGTCGCGACCGGCAGCAAGCACGTCTACATCTCGGGGCAGATAGCCATCGACGTCGACGAGAAGCTGCTCGGCGAAGGGGACTACGAGACGCAGGGCTACCACACGGTGAAGAACGCCTACGCGGCCATCGCTGCGTCGGGCGCCAATCCGAAGGATGTGGTTCGGATGATGGTGTACGTCGTCGATCCGACCCAGGAGAACCTCGAGAAGCTCTACGGCGGGCTGGCCAGGGCCACCTCCGAGGCCGGCGGCAGCACCACCGCCATGACCTTGATAGGCGTCGTCGGCCTGTCCACGCCCGGCGCCTTGGTCGAGGCGGACATGACCGCCATCACCGACTGATGAATGGCAGAGGCCCGGCCGTACGACACCGAAGGTCCCCTGATTCCGGCTCATGCCGAGGGAGGTGTCTGCGGCGGGGTCCTGCCAGTCCTCAGAGACCCTTCGGCCCCCACGGGGACCGCGCTTATGAAAGCCAGCCCAGCCGACCCGAGGGCGACCGGATACTGGGCGCGCCTTCTTCACGTAGGCGAGGGAGGGGACAACCACCAGTCGCGTTCTCTACGCGGCCCCATCCTGACGATGCGCACGCAGCACGTCGTGCCGCGACCCAGTGGGCGCAGGACGTCCTCGTTGATCCGGACACCGTCATCCTGGCCGTCAGCGCCTCGGATCGCCCGCGCCAACCACACCCCCGCTCGAACGAGCCACGCCCTACGAGATAGCCCTGACCTCCGCCCATGGCCAAAAGAGCTGGCACCAACTCATCAATCCGGGCTGGGAGACGAAGTACCTCCAGCACATCCGCCTGGATGGTGTCGGGCCGATTGACCTCGAAGCGGCTCCTGCCTTTCGGGAAGTCAGTGACACTCTGGGTCACGTCCGCGGGAGTGGTGTATCGACTGCCACTCGGCGATCTCTTCTTTGAGGCTATGCGGTGAGTTCCGTCGGGAGGACGGTGTCGTCGGTTTCTGACTCGATCGGGTGGAGGCGAGCCTTGGCCAGCAGGTCGAGTCCCATGTATCGGCGGCCTTCGGTCCACTCGTCGTTCTGCTCGGCCAGGACCGCGCCGACCAGGCGGATCAGGGCAGTGCGGTCGGGGAAGATGCCGACGACGTCAGTGCGGCGTCGAATCTCCTTGTTGAGTCGTTCCTGGGGATTGTTCGACCAGATCTGCCGCCAGATCTCGCGCGGGAACGCAGTGAAGGCCAGCACGTCGCCCTGGGCGGCGTCCAAGTGGGCTGCGGCCTTGGGGAACTTGGCCTCCAGGGCATCGAGGACATGCCGCATCTGGGCCTGGACGGCGTCGGCGTCGGGCTGTTCGAAGATGGTCCGCAGCAGGGTGGCCACCCAGGGCTGGGCCGACTTGGGGACCTGGCTCAGCAGTGCGCGGGCGTAGTGGGTGCGGCATCGCTGCCAGCTCGCGCCGGGCAGGGTGGCGCCGATCGCGTTGACCAGGCCCATGTGGGCGTCGGAGATGACCAGTTGGACGCCGGACAGGCCGCGTGCGATCAGGGAGCGCAGGAAGGCGAGCCAGCCGGCGCCGTCCTCGGCGGTGGCCACGTCCAGGCCGAGGATCTCGCGGTGGCCGTCGGCGTTGACGCCGACTGCGATCAGCGCGTGGACGTTGATGATGCGGCCGCCCTCGCGGACCTTCTGGGTCAGGGCATCGACCCAGACGAAGGCGTAGGGGCCGGCGTCCAGGGGCCGGTTACGGAACGCGGCGACCTGCTCGTCCAGGTGCTTGGCCATCGCGCTGACCTGGGACTTCGACAGCTGGGTGACGCCCAGGCTCTCGGCGAGCTTTTCCACTCGGCGGGTGGAGACGCCGAGCAGGTAGGCGGTGGCGACCACGCTGATGAGGGCCTGTTCGGCCCGGCGGCGACGCTCCAGCAGCCAGTGCGGGAAGTAACTGCCCTGACGCAGCTTGGGAACGGCGAGTTCGACGGTGCCCGCACGGGTGTCCCACTCGCGAGGGCGATATCCGTTGCGGTGGTTGACTCGCTCGTCGCTGACCTGCCCGTATTCAGCATTGCAGAGGGCATCGGCCTCGGCGGACATGAGCGCGTCGGCGAACGTCTTGACCATCGCGCGCAGCAGATCGGGACTCGCCGCGGCGAGGTTGTCCTCCGCGAGCGCATGCAGGGGCAGACTGTCCGGTGCGGTCATCGTGCTGATCTCCTTCGTGACTCGACATCTCGAAGATCAGCCGGTGGCCGTTCATCTATGCGGGCGTCCCCCCGACGCGGGAGCAAACCCCCGGATCAGGTCGAACCCGTACACCACTTCTCTCAATGTCATGCTCGGTAGTAGTCCCGCGGGTTCGCTCGACCACTTCGTGCCTCGTTGTCGGTGGCCAAGTCCCGTTATGCGGCCCGCGGGGCGGCCTTGCGGGCCAGCGGCAGTGGCTTGATAGGAGTGTGAGTTCGTCCGCATTGAGGGGTGCCCGTCGCCCGGCCCGTCCGTTGTGCGAGCACAGAGGAGGGGATCGATGGTCGTCTTGGGAATTGATGCCCACAAGCGCAACCACACCGCAGTCGCTGCTGATGAGCGAGGCCGTGAGCTTGGGACTCACACCACCGGCACCACCAGTTCCGATCACCTGCGTTTACTGGCCTGGGCACGGCGGTTCGGCGAGCACCGTCTGTGGGCGGTGGAAGACTGCCGACAACTCTCCCGGCGGCTGGAAGCCGATCTACTGGCAGCCGGGGAACGCATTGTCCGCGTGCCTCCCAAGCTCATGGCCAACTGCCGTAAGGCGGCCCGCACATACGGCAAGTCCGACCCCATCGATGCCTTGGCCGTCGCCCGGGCCGCGCTGCGTGAACCCGACCTACCCACAGCCCAACTGGACGGGCCCAGCAGGGAACTGCGCTTGCTGGTCGACTACCGCGAAGACCTGGTCACCGAACGCACGCGCATCATCAACCGGATGCGCTGGCATCTGCACGAACTCGACCCCGGTCTTGATCCCCCGGCTCGCAGCCTGACACATTCCCGGCAGGTCGCCGTGGTCGAGGACTTTTTGCGTGATTCCGACGGCATCGTTGCACGGCTGGCCAGGCGACTGCTGGCTCGCTGCCAGGCACTGACCGACGAGATCCGTGAGCTGGAGAAGGAGATCACCGGCAGGATCGAGACGCTGGCCCCGAACCTGCTGAAGATCCCCGGCTGCGGCACGCTCACCGCTGCGAAGATCCTGGGCGAGACCGCCGACGTCACGCGCTTCAGGTCCGAGGCCGCCTTCGCCCGACACAACGGCACCGCACCCCTGCCCGTGTGGTCGGGCAACCGCGCACGACACCGACTCAGTCGTACCGGAAACCGCCAGCTCAACACAGCCCTGCACCGCATCGCGGTCACCCAGGCCCATTACCACCCCGACGCCCGCGCTTACCTCCAGCGTCGGCAGAACGCCGGCAACACCACAACCGAAGCCATCCGCGCCCTCAAGCGTCACCTGTCCGACGTCGTCTACCGGGCCCTCCGGCGCGACGCCCGAGAATCACACAGCAACGTGATCACTCTCGCAACGGCCGCTTGACATAGGAGTAATTGGACGCAACCTTCATGGATCGCGTCCCATGAAGTGGTGTAGCCGGGCAGGGTCCCGGAACGCGCGGGTGTCTGCTCGGGGCGTGCATCCGCTGGCGTTGCGTGCTCCCTGAACAAGGGCAGGCCACCGCGCAAGTCTCCCTGGTGAACGGGCAGTTCGACCGGAGGAGCACGCGATGGCCTTGTCCCAGTCTGAGCTGATGCGGCTGCTCGAGTCACTACGTCGGGCCGATGGAGTTGAAGCAATCAGGGTGGTGTGCGAGCGCATCCTGCAGGAGCTGATCGAGGCCGAGGTCACGGAGATGATCGGTGCCGCGCCGCGTGAGCACTCCGCGACGCGCACGACCTGGCGCAATGGACACCGGGACAGGCTGCTGACCACGCAGGCCGGCGACCTCGACCTGAAGATCCCGAAGGTGCGGAGCGGGTCGTTCTTCCCGTCGCTGCTGGAACGCCGGCGGCGGATCGACCGCGCGTTGTTCGCCGTGGTGATGGAGGCATACGTGCACGGTGTCTCGACCCGCTCGGTCGACGACCTGGTCAAAGCACTGGGTGCGGACAGCGGGATCTCCAAGTCCGAGGTCTCCCGCATCTGCGGTGAGCTGGACGAGGAACTGACCGCGTTCAAGGAGCGGCCGCTGGACCACACCGTCTTCCCCTACGTCTTCCTGGACGCCACCTACTGCAAGGCGAGGGTCAACCACCGGATCGCATCGCAGGCCGTGGTCATCGCCACCGGGATCTCCGCCACCGGGCACCGCGAGATCCTCGGGCATGGGGGTCCCCCCGCTTGAGCGGAGCCGAGAGTGGGGGAGGTCGGCGACAGCGAGTCGAAGCCGTTCTGGACGAAGTTCCTGCGCTCGCTGCGGGCCCGCGGCCTGGAGAACGTCCAGCTGGTCATCTCCGACAGCCACAGCGGTCTGGTGGCCGCGATCCGCACCGTTTTCCTCGGCGCGGCCTGGCAACGCTGCCGGGTTCACTTCGTCCGGGACGTGTTCTCGGTGATCGAGAAGGGCTCCGGGGAGATGGTCGCCGCCACCATCCGCACCATCTTCGCGCAGACCACCGGCGAGCAGGTGCGCACCCAGCTGAACGTGGTCGCCGACATGCTCGGACGGCAGTTCCCGCAGGTCAAGACAATGCTGCTGGATGCGGCAACAGACATCACCGCGTTCGCGGACTTCCCGCCGGCGCACTGGAAGAAGATCTGGTCGACCAACCCGCTGGAGCGGCTGAACCGGGAGATCAAACGACGGGCCGACGTCGTCCAGGTCTTTCCCAACCCCGCCGCCCTGGACCGGCTCGCCGCCGCGGTCCTGGCCGAGCTCCACGACGAGTGGCAGGTCTTCGACCGCCGCTACCTCTCCGAAGCCTCCATGGCCGAGCTCTTCACCACCAAGCCAACCGAACCCGAACCGCAGATCACCCCACAACCGGAACCGAAACAGCTGCCGTGACTACACCACCCCGCGGGACATGACCATTCATGCTCCACCCACGCCTGGCCGGGGCGCGCCATGAGCGGCACGGATCCCTACGAACGATCGGGTGCAATCGCAAAGTAGGTGCACCATGAGAGCGTCACAGCGACACGGACCGCATGAGGCGCCGACTGCATCGTGCGCGCCAGCGTGGCCGTGAGACGTCGATGCCACACCGGAGCGCTCCGGTGTGGCATCGACGTCTCACGGCCACGCACAAGCCCCGGCGGGATAGTTCCCGACTGGGCTTCGCAGTCCGCCCGCTCTCACGCACCCGTCACGAACAGGGCGGACACTCCCGGACCACGAGGCACCGACCTGCAATTTTGTGCCTGACATGGAGTGGCTGGACGCCTCTGGACGGTCTCTACAACCTGTGCCATGTAGTACCGCGGGAACATCCCCGCTGGCATCACATCGCAAGATCCGGACCAGGGGCGGACCAACTCGGCTTCGCCGCAGGCGATTCCACCCATTGCCGCAGGTCAGAAGCGGGTGAGACCGTGTACCACCAGCAGACGAAGAACCTCCTGGTGTCGTACTCGCCGAAGAAGCTGGGCTTCTTCTAGAGGCCGCGAAAAGGGTGTCTGACCAGGGAAGGTGTACCTGGTCAGACGCCCTGCTCGGCACGCGGCCGGGTGGGTGTCGCCGCGGCAGAGCGCCGATGCTCTTCCGCGGCCGGCCGGGTTGCCCCTGACAGTCCTGTGCCAGGGGCGACCGAGGCCCTTGTGGAACTCCCGGCTCGTGTCCGAGTCGTCCCCGCGCTCAGGCCGTGTGCAGGGCCGCGTGCAGCGTGCGGGCGGCCATGGTGATGGCGGCCTCGGCAGCGTGGGTCTCACGCAGCGCGTTGAGCATCACGAAGTCGTGGATGATGCCCTGGAAGCGGACCGCGGTGACGGGCACGCCCGCCTCGCGCAGCTTGTTGGCGTAGGCCTCGCCCTCGTCGCGCAGCACGTCCGCCTCACCCGTGATGACCAGCGCCGGTGGCAGGTCCTTGAGCTGCTCGGTCGTGGCGCGCAGCGGGGAGGCGGTGATCTGGGCGCGCTCGGCCTCGTCGGTCGTGTACTGGTCCCAGAACCACTGCATGCCGTCCCGGCGCAGGAAGTAGCCGGTGGCGAACTGGTGGTACGACGGGGTGTCGAAGTTCGCGTCCGTGACCGGGTAGAACAGCACCTGCTGGACCAGCGGGACGCCGCCGCGCTCCTTGGCCATGAGCGTCAGCGCGGCCGTCATGTTGCCGCCGACCGAGTCGCCGGCCACGGCCAGCCGCGTGCCGTCCAACTCCTTGGCCGCGCCCTGCTCCACGACCCACTGGGCGACGGCGAAGTTCTGCTCGATGGCGACCGGGTAGCGGGCCTCGGGCGACAGGTCGTACTCGGGGAAGACGACCGCGGCGTTCGCGCCGACGGCGAGTTCGCGCACCAGGCGGTCGTGCGTGTGGGCGTTGCCGAAGACCCAGCCCGCGCCGTGGATGTAGAGGATCACCGGCAGGGTGCCCTCGGCGCCCGCGGGGCGGACGATGCGAGCCCGGACGGTGCCGGTCGGACCGCCGGAGACGGTGATCCACTCCTCGTCGACCGCCGGCTTGTCGATCTCGCCGGACTGCACCTCGTCGACCGCCTTGCGGCCCTCCGCCGGAGGCAGGTCGAAGAGGTAGGGCGGGTTGGCGGTCGCCTGGGCGAACTCGGCTGCCGCGGGTTCCAGCACCGGGTCGACCGGCGCGAGGGCGTCAGACATGCGCGTCTCCTGGAATTCGTAGGGTGTGGCGGTCGTTTCCGGGAATGGATCCGGATCGTCGTGCTGGGCACTCCGGCGCCGCTGCACCGCACGGTAGACGCCCTGCATGCGCGGTGGTTGCCCGCAGGCGCACGTCCGATGTCCCCACAGCGCACGACATCGCGGGCCGGACGGACGGGCGCCGGACCAGCGGTCCCGTGCCGGGCTTCACCGCCGTTCCCGCCGCCGCGCCGGCCGCGGCTCCCGCCGCCGTTCCCGCCACGGATCCCGTGCGCTGTGGGCAACGTTCCAGTGCGCTGGCAGGACACACGGGGGCGTCCACCGCGCCTAGCGTGACGGCGCGGCGGTCATGGTTCGCCCATGCATTCGACAGATGCGACAGCGAGCAGCCAACCGTCACCGCACATTCCGTCCGTCGCGTTCGCACGCGGCGGCCATCGAAGTCGCCCATCCCGGAAGGGGTCCTGCACACGTGTCTCCAATGCCGGTCGGCGGACTGGTCCCCCAGGCCACCGACGATGCCGCAGAACTCGTCGTCCGCAACGCGAGAATCCACACGGGAGACCCGGACCACCCGCGGGCCGAGGCGCTCGCCGTCAAGAACGGTGTCATCACCGTCGTCGGTGCCGACAAGGACGTGGCTGCGCAGGTCGGAGCCGCGACGAAGGTGGTGGACGCGCTCGGCCGCCGGATGGTCCCCGGGCTCAACGACGCGCATCTGCACGTCATCCGCGGCGGGCTCAACTACGTACTGGAACTGCGCTGGGACGGTGTCCGCACGCTGCGCCAGGGCCTGGCCATGCTGCGGGATCAGGCCGCGCGCACTCCCAAGGGCCAGTGGGTGCGGGTGGTGGGAGGCTGGTCGGCCGAGCAGTTCGCCGAACGACGGCTGCCGACCGTCGCGGAACTGAACGCCGCCGCCCCCGACACCCCGGTGTTCGTCCTGCACCTGTACCAGTCCGCGGTCCTGAACCGGGCGGCGGTGAAGGCCGCCGGGTTCCACAGGGACACGCCCGATCCCCGGGGCGGACAGATCGTCCGCGGCCGGGACGGGGAACCGACGGGCATGCTGCTCGCGGCGCCCGGCGCCCTCATCCTCTACTCGACCCTGGCCAAGGCGCCGGTTCTGGAGGAGGCGGACCAGAGGGTCTCGACCCGGCACTTCCTGCGCGAACTGAACCGGTTCGGGCTGACTTCGGCGATCGACGCCGCCGGCGGGTTCCAGAACTTCCCCGACAACTACAGCACCGTCATCGAGCTGGCGAAGGCCGGCCAGTTGTCGCTGCGCATCGCCTATCACCTCTTCCCGCAGACCGCGGGCCAGGAGATAGCCGACCTCACCCGCTGGATCGACATGGTCCGTCCCGAGGACGGGGACGCGTGGCTGCGGCTCAACGGCGCGGGTGAGAACCTCACCTGGGCGGCGGCGGACTTCGAGAACTTCAACCAGCCGCGTCCGGAACTCGGCGGCTACGAAGGGGAGTTCGAGAAGGCCGTCCGTCTCCTCATGGAGAACGGCTGGGGATTCAGGCTGCACGCCACCTACGACGAGACCATCCGCCGGGACCTCGCGGTCTTCGAGAAGCTCGCCGCCGAGGGGCTCTTCCCGGCCGGGAACCGGTGGTTGTTCGACCACGCCGAAACCGTGACACCGGAGAGCCTCGACCGCGTCGCCGCGCTCGGCGGTGCCATGTCCGTCCAGAACCGGCTGTCGTTCCAGGGCGAGGCGTTCCTGCGCCGCTACGGCCCGGGCAGGGCCGCCGACGCCCCGCCCATCCAGGAGATGCTGCGGCGCGGGCTGACCGTTGCGGCCGGCACGGACGCCACCCGGGTGTCCACCTACAACCCCTGGGTGGCCCTGCACTGGCTGGTGAGCGGCCGCAGCGTCGGCGACCTCGTGCTCCGGCCGCCGGCCAACCGGGTCGACCGGGAGACGGCCCTGCGGATGTTCACCCGGGCCGGTGCCGAGCTGACCGGCGAGCAGGACGTCAAGGGCGTTCTGCGGCCCGGGTGTTACGCGGACCTCGCCGTGCTGTCCGAGGACTACTTCACCGTCCCCGAGCCGGAGATCGCGCACATCGAGTCACTGCTCACGGTCACCGGCGGCCGGATCGTCTACGCCGCCGGCGAGTACGAGGGCCTCGACGAGGAACTGCCGCCCGTGAGCCCCGACTGGAGCCCGGTCGCGCACTTCGGCGGCTACCAGGTGCCTGGGCCGCACCTCGCGGGCGTGCGCCAGGCGGAGTCCCTCGGCGAGGCCGTCGCCGAGTCGCAGCAGCACCGCGAGTGGCGCGTGCGGCGCGGCCTGTTCCCGGACGCCGCCGGCACGCCCTTCGATCCCTGCTTCGCCCTCTAGCCCTCCTCCCCCTCCTCGCTCTCCTCGCTCTCCTCGCTCTCCCGGAAGGGGCCGGGCCACGAGCCGCCCCTGCCGGGAAACCACCCGACGAACCGTCCACCGGGCGGTTTCCCACCCGACGCGGACGCCTGTCCGCGCCGTTACTGATGGAAAGGCACCCTCAGATGACCGACATCGCCGAGGTCACCGCGTCCCCCAGCCCCGACCTGCTGACGCCCGACAACTGTGCGGTCCTGTTCGTGGACCACCAGCCGCAGATGTTCTTCGGCACGGGCAGCGGTGACCGCACCGCGATCATCAACTCCACCCTGGGCCTGGCCAAGGCCGCCAAGGTGTTCGATGTGCCGGTCGTGCTGAGCACCGTGGCAGCGGAGTCCTTCTCCGGCCCGATCATGCCGCAGCTCGCGGACGTCTTCCCCGACCACAAGATCATCGACCGCACCACGATGAACGCCTGGGAGGACGCGGCGTTCGTCGAGGCCGTCAAGGCGACCGGCCGCAGAAAGCTCGTCATAGCCGGTCTGTGGACCGAGGTCTGCGTCGTCCTGCCCACGCTCTCCGCCCTCGCCCAGGGTTACGAGGTCTACGTGGTCACCGACGCGTCCGGCGGCGTCAGCCCGCAGGCGCACGAGCACGCCGTGCAGCGCATGATCCAGGCCGGCGCCGTCCCGGTGACCTGGGTGCAGGTCCTGCTGGAGTTCCAGCGTGACTGGGCCCGCACCGAGACGTACGTACCGGTGACGGAGGTCGTCAAGGAACACGGCGGTGCCTACGGCCTCGGTCTGGTCTACGCGCAGGCCGTGATCGGCGCCCACGCCGCCGGCTGATCCCCCGCGTCAGCGAGACAGGCGAAGGTCAGGAACAGGTAGGAAGAGATGGATGCTGGACTGCTGGTCCTCCGGCTGGTGGCGGGACTCCTCGTCGCCGGCCACGGAGTGCAGAAGGTGAGCTACCGGCTGGGGGGCCACGGCTTGGCAGGCGGAACCGAGGAGTTCCGTCACGACGGGTTCCGCGGCGGCCGTCTGACGGCGGTCGTGGCGGGCGCCAGTCAGATCGGTGCCGGCCTGTTCCTGGCCGCCGGGCTGCTGACGCCCCTCGCCGCGATGGCGGCCATGGGCGTGATGACGGTCGCGGGCACCGTGAAGTGGCCGAAGGGCCTGTGGGTGCAGAACGACGGCTACGAGTACCCGATGGTCCTCGTCGTCGTCTCCGTGGCACTGTCGCTCACCGGGCCCGGCCGGTGGTCCCTCGACCACGCGCTGGGCATCACCCCGTGGCCGCTGTGGATCGTCCTCGCCGCGATCGTGCTCGGCCCCACCAGCGGGCTGCTGACCCGCCTGGTGCTGCACCGCGTGCCCACCACGTCGGAAAGGACACCTCATGTGCAGGCTGCTGACTGACGCGGCGCACACCCTGGTGCCGCCCAGGGACGACCGCCACGGACCGCTGCCGCCCCTGATGCTGACCCTGACCGTGGTCACCGGTCTGGTCGACGCGGTGAGCTATCTGGCCCTCGGGCACGTCTTCGTCGCCAACATGACCGGCAACGTGGTGTTCCTCGGATTCGCGCTGGCGGGCGCCCCGAATCTGTCCGCGCTCGCCTCCGTCGTCGCGCTGGCGGTGTTCCTCCTCGGCGCGCTGGCCGGCGGCAGGCTGGGCAGCCGGTTCGCCGCGCACCGCGGGCATCTGCTGCGGACGGCCACCGCCGCGCAGACGGTCCTGGTCGCCGTCACGGTCGCCGTCACGGCGGTCACCGGCGACCGGGTCACCACCGGTGTCCAGTACACGCTGATCGTGTGTCTCGGGCTCGGCATGGGCCTGCAGAACGCCGTCGCCCGGCGTCTCGGCGTACCCGACCTCACCACGACCGTACTGACGCTGACCCTCACGGGGCTGGCCGCGGACTCGATCCCGGCGGGCGGCGCGGCGCCGCGGCCCGGACGCCGGATCCTGTCGGTGCTGGCCATGCTGCTCGGCGCGTTCGTCGGCACCGAACTCCTCCTGCACGGCCATCTCGTGCTCACACTCGGCCTCGCCCTGCTGCTCCTGGCGCTCACCTGCGCGGTGACGCACCGGCTGTCGAGCACCGACGCCGCCTGGATCCGGCCACCGTCCTGAGGAACCGGCGCCCTGAAGGCCCCGGAGCGAAGTCACTGCGCTCCGGGGCCACATCCTGTGCGCTCCCGGTCAAGAACCCGTCGCCGACGGGCTGTACGGTCACTCCCCTCCCATGCCCGCCACACACCCGGTCTGGACAAGCATGAAGAGCACACCGTCGTCACCAGCACCCGCAAAGACCGACTCCCCGTGGGCACCCCTCGCGGCCCGTGTCTTCCGGGCACTGTGGATCGCCCAGTTGGTCTCCAACATCGGCAGCTGGATGCAGACGGTGGGCGCACAGTGGCTGCTGGTGGGCCACGGCGCCGCGCTGGTGACGCTCGTCCAGACCGCCGCCAGCCTTCCCGTCGTGCTGCTGGCCCTGCCCTCCGGGGTGATCGCCGACCGCTTCGACCGCCGCTCGGTGCTGCTGGCCGCGCAGTTCGCGATGCTCGCGGTGTCCGGCACGCTGGCCGTACTGGCGTTCACGGACTCACTGTCCCCGACGCTGCTGCTCGTCCTCACCTTCCTGCTGGGGGGCGGTACGGCGCTGATGGGCCCGGCCTGGCAGGCGATCCAGCCGGAGCTGGTGGAGCGCCGGCGGCTCGGCCAGGCGGCGGCGCTGGGCGCGGTGAACATGAACCTGGCCCGCGCCGTGGGTCCGGCGCTGGGCGGGGCGTTGGTCGCGGCGGCCGGCGCGGGCTGGGTCTTCGCCTTCAACGCGGCCTCGTACCTGGGCATCGCGGCCGTCCTCCTGGTCTGGCGGCGCCCGCCGACGGCCGCCCCCGGCACGGGCAACGAAGGGCTGCTGGCCGCCCTGCACGCGGGGCGCCGCTATGTGTGGAACGCGCCCGGTGTACGCCGGGTCCTGCTGCGTACGCTCCTGTTCGTCCCCGGCGGCGCGGCGCTGTGGGCCCTGCTGCCCCTGACGGCGAGCCGCTCCCTGGGCCTCGGCTCGGGCGGATACGGGCTGCTGCTGGGGGCGGTGGGCGTGGGAGCGGTGGCAGGGGCCTTCACGCTGCCCCGCGTGCGCCGCGTGCTGGGGGCCAACGGCACGCTCGCGGCGGGCGCCGTGGTGTTCGCCGGGGTGCTCGCGGTGCTGGCGACGGTCCGTACGCCGTGGCTGGTCGCGGCCGCACTGCTGCCCGGGGGCCTCGCCTGGATCGCCGTGCTGTCCACGCTCAACGCGGCCGTGCAGACACGGCTGCCGGGCTGGGTCAGGGCCCGGGGGCTCGCCGTCTACCTCCTGGTCTTCCAGGGCGGCCAGGCTCTTGCCGCGCCCCTGTGGGGAGCGCTGGCCGGCCGGCTGGGGCTCAGCGGATCTCTGCTGACCGCCGGCGCCGTGATGCTGCTCAGCGCCGCCAGCGTGCGCCGGTGGCCGCTGCACGACCCCGAGGGGATCAACCCCTCGCCGTCCGACCACTGGCCCGCTCCGCCGCTGGTGTTCGAGCCGGGAGAGGCCGACGGCCCGGTCCTGGTCTCCGTCGTCTACCGGGTCCCGGCCGGCAACCGCGCCGAGTTCACGGACCGCATGCACCACGTGGCCCGGTCCAGGCGCCGTACCGGGGCCCTGACCTGGGGCCTGTACCAGGACGGCAGCGAGCCGGAACGCTTCGTCGAGACCTATCTGATCTCCTCCTGGGCGGAGCACCTGGCCCAGCACCACGTCCGGCTGACGGCCACCGACCGCGACCACGAGGAGCGGGCTCGAGAGCTGCTCACGCCCGGAACCCTCCCCGAGGTGACCCATGCCTTCGACACCACGTCCGGACCCGCGGTACGGCAACGGACCAACGTCGGTGCGCCGGGCTCCGGTCCCTGAGACCTCCGCTCGGTGCTCGCCCTCTCGGGTTCTGCGTGCCGGGCCCATGCGGCCGCCGGCACGGAGAACCGGACTGCTGCCCCTCAGTCCCGCGTTCCACGCAGGCTCACGGGCGGGGAATGTTGCGCAGGTTGGCCCGGGCCAGGTGGACCATGCGGCCGACGCCTCCGCTCAGGACCGTACGGCTCGCGGACAGTGCGAAGCCGCTGAGCTGCTCGGTGGTGATCTTCGGCGGGACGGCCAGTGCGGCGGGGTCGGTGACGACATCGACCAGCGCGGGGCCGTCATGGGCGAAGGCCTCGCGCAGCGCGCCCCGTACGTCGGCGGGCTTCTCCACACGGATACCGAGCGCCCCGGCCGCCGTGGCGATGGCGGCGTAGTCGGTGTGCGGGTAGGTCGTGCCGTACGGGGGCAGGCCGTCGACCATCATCTCCAGGTCGACCATGCCGAGGGAGGAGTTGTCGAAGACGACCACCTTCACCGGCAGGCCGTACTGGACGAGGGTGAGGAAATCGCCCATCAGCATGGAGAAGCCACCGTCGCCGGAGAGGGAGACGACCTGCCGGCCGCGGTCCAGGAACTGCGCGCCGATGGCCTGGGGCAGCGCGTTGGCCATCGAACCGTGCACGAAGGACCCGAGGATGCGGCGGCGGCCGTTGGGCGTGAGGTAACGCGCCGCCCACACACAGCACATGCCGGTGTCCACGGTGAACACCGCGTCGTCGGCGGCCTCTTCGTCGAGCACCGAGGCCACGTACTCGGGGTGGATCGGGGTGTGCCGCTCGACGTTGCGGGTGTAGGCGTTCACGGCGCCCTCGAGGGCGTGCGTGTGCCGCTCCAGCATGCGGTCGAGGAAGTGACGGGAGATCTTCTCGCGCACCGCGGGCGTCAGGCACCGCAGTGTCTCGCGTACGTCACCCCAGACGGCCAGGTCGAGTCCGGTACGCCGGCCGAGCCGTTCGGGCTGCACGTCGACCTGCACGGTCCGCACATGGCGGGGCAGGAACTCGGTGTACGGGAAGTCGGTGCCGAGCAGGATCAGCAGGTCGCACTCGTGCATGGCCTCGTACGCCGATCCGTAGCCGAGCAGCCCGGACATGCCGACGTCGTACGGGTTGTCGTACTGGATGTGCTCCTTGCCGCGCAGCGCGTGGCCGACCGGTGCCTTGACCTTCTCGGCGAAGGCCATGACCTCGGCGTGGGCGCCCTCGACGCCCCGGCCGCAGAACACCATGACGCGCTCGGCGGCGTCCACGAGTTCGGTGAGCCGGGCGAGTTCCTGCTCGCCCGGGCGGATGGCGGGCAGGTCGAGGGGTATGGCGAGTTCGGGGGCGGCCTCCGGGGAGACCTCGGCTGCGGTGTCGCCGGACAGGGCCACCACCGACACTCCGCGCCGTCCGACGGCGTGCTGGATCGCCGTCTGCACCACGCGCGGCATCTGACGGGGCGAGGAGATCAGCTCCGAGTAGTGGCTGCACTCGGCGAACAGCCGGTCGGGGTGGGTCTCCTGGAAGTAGCCGGTGCCGATCTCGCCGCTGGGTATGTGGGCGGCCAGCGCGAGGACCGGCGCCATCGAACGGTGGGCGTCGTACAGGCCGTTGATCAGGTGCAGGTTGCCGGGGCCGCAGGAGCCCGCGCAGGCGGCCAGGCGGCCGGTGAGCTGGGCCTCGGCGCCGGCGGCGAAGGCCGCGACCTCCTCGTGGCGGACCTGGATCCACTCGACGTCGTGGTGTCGTCTGACCGCGTCGACGACGGGGTTCAGGCTGTCCCCGACCACGCCGTACATTCGGCGCACGCCCGCGCG
Source organism: Streptomyces broussonetiae (assembly GCF_009796285.1). Lineage (NCBI taxonomy): Bacteria > Bacillati > Actinomycetota > Actinomycetes > Kitasatosporales > Streptomycetaceae > Streptomyces > Streptomyces broussonetiae. The sequence continues at coordinate 1,741,384 of NZ_CP047020.1, forward strand.
CGCCATGAGGTCGACGTACTGTTCGGCGATGGTCTGCTTGGCCATGACACTCCTGGGATTTCCGGCACAACGGCGGACGCCGCCGTGTGAGGGCACAGCGGTTCCCGCGTCCCGCCACACGTCGCGATCACGTTAGTGAGCCGGGAGAAGCGGACTTGACCGTCGGCGCACGAGATCCGTCCCGACAGCGCACCGGTGCCCGGCCGCGGTCGGGAGACCCGCGCGCTGCGCCGTGTGCAGGGGTCCGTCCAGTACGGAGAGCGAACGGCCGCTGCGGCCGCCGCGCACCCGCCATGAGTTCCGCCGCGAAGGACACGGCGGTCTCCTGCGGTGTCGTCGCGCCGAGGTCCGGCCCCAGCGGTGGGTGCAGACCCGCCAGGGCGTCGGGGGACACGCCCGCCTCGGCGAGGTTGCGGAGCCGCCGTGCCCGGGTGCGCCGGGAGCCGAGCGCAGCCACGTGGGCGAGCGGCCTGCCGAGCGCCTCGACGAGCACGGGGACGTCGAACTCCGGGTCGTGCGTCATCACGCACACCACGGTCCGGCGATCGGTCACCAGGGCCGCGAGACACCTGTGCGGCCGGTCGACACACTGCCGAGGGCCGTGCCGTCGCCGCGGACGAGCGGTGCCGCTCCCGGGCGCAGCGGCGCACTGCCCCGGACGGCGACGACGCCGGCGACTGCACAAGGAGATCCCACGGCCTGCCACTCCAGCAGGCGGGGCACCAGTTCGGGCACGGGGGGCTCCGATCCACCGCCGGTCGCGGGCGTCATCGCGAGGCGTCCACGGGCGTCAGCCCGAGGAACCTGCGGCCGTTGGCCTCGAGTGCCGTGGCGTCGATCCCGTGGCCGAGCGGGAAGCCGGCCGGGTCGGGCTGCGCCATGTCGAAGGGGTAGTCGCTGCCGCAGACGATCCGCTCCGGCGAGGCATGGGCGCGCAGCAGCGTCAGGACGTCCGGGTCGTGGGTGATGGTGTCGAAGTAGAGCTGGGTGAAGGATTGCGCGGGCGGACGGGTGCTTCCCCGGCGCACGTCGTCGCGCGAGCGCCAGCCGTGTCCCCACCGGCCCAGCAGCAAGGGTGCGCAGCCGCCGCCGTGGACGAAGCAGATCCTGAGGCCGGGGAGTTCTTCCAGGACGCCGCCCAGGAGAACCGCGGCCACGGCGGTCGTGCTCTCGACCGGGTTGCCGATGAGGTTGACGAGGTAGTGGTGGTCCCATTCGGCGCGCGGCAGCTGCATCGGGTGGACCAGGACGGACAGGCCCAGTTCGGCGGCGACGCCGAGGATCTCCCGTGGGGCGCCCCGGTCGAAGGACCGGCCGTCGACCACCGGGGGTACGGCGACGCCCGCGACGCCCTCCGCGGCAGCAAGCCGGGTCAACTCCCGTCGGGCGGCGTCCACGTCGTCCAGCCGGACGAGTCCGAGCCCGACGAGCGCGCCGTCCGTGCCGGCGACGGCGGCGGCGAGTTGTTCGTTGTAGGAGGCGACGTACTCGTCCGCCTCGGCGGGGGCGTGGACGGGGAAGGCGAAGGGCGGCGCGGAGACGACGCGGGCGCCGAGTCCGGCCTTGAGGGTGTCGGCGACGACGGCGTCGACGTCGGTCATCGCTGCGCTCGCAAACCCCAACGGGGCGTTGCCCAGGTAGAGTTCGCCGTCGCGGTCGTGCATGCCGCCGAGCGGGTTCCCGGGCGGGAGGGCGAGCAGGTCGCGCGGCAGCCAGTGGGCGTGGACGTCGATGACTCCGGCGCGCAGGGCACCGTTCATGGTGTTCTCCTCGATCGGCCCGGCAAGCGGCGCTCACCCGGGGCTCGCGTGTGTCAGGCCGTGGCCCGGCGTTGTTCCCGGGCCGCGCGCTCGATGGCGCGCCGGATGGGCCCGTAGCCGGTGCAGCGGCAGATGTTGGACCCGACCACGTGGTCCATGGCCTCCGGGTGGTCGGCGAGGTCGGGGTCGGCGTCCATCGCGCCGGCGGCCACCATGAGGAAGCCGGGTGTGCAGAAGCCGCACTGGAGTGCGTGTTCGGCGGAGAAGGCCCGCTGCAGCGGGTGGGGCTCGCCGTCGGGGCCGGCAAGGCCCTCCACCGTGCGCAGACAGCGGCCGTCGGCCTGCGCGGCGAGCACCAGGCAGGAGCGGACCGGCTCGCCGTCCATGAGGAGGGAGCAGGCTCCGCAGATGCCGTGCTCGCACCCCAGGTGCGTACCCGTGAGTCCGAGGTCGTCGCGCAGGACGTCGGCGAGCACACGGCGGGGTTCGACGTCGAGGCAGTGGTCGGTGCCGTTCACGTTGAGCGTGATCTTCATCGGTGGTCTTCCTGTCGTGCGGTGAGGCGGGTGCGCTGGTCCTTCGCCGCTTCGAGCAGCGTTCTGGCCACCAGGACGGCGATGATCTGCCGCTTGTAGGCGACGTCGGCGAACGGTTCGGGCAGGGGCGCCGCGTCCCGTTCGGCGGCGATACGGCCGACGCGGGCGAAGGGATGGTCGTCGTGGACCCGGGGCCCCACCGGGAGCGCGCCGAGTGCGCTGCCGCGCAGCGCGTCTTCCGCGGCGCGGGCCCGGACCGGTCGGTCGGCGGAGTTGACCAGGCCGATCCGTACGTCGCTGATCACGCCGTCGTCGACGGTGAGGGCCGTCCCGACGGCGGCCTGGGCGAAGCAGAAGTGTGTACGGCGGTGCTCGATGAAGCTCACGCCGGTGTTCGCGCCGAGCAGCGGCAGGCGTACGGCGGTGATCAGTTCCTGGGGCCGGCGGGCGGTGCGGAAGGGGCCGAGGAAGTAGTCACGGGCCGCGACGGACCGGGCGCCGTCGGGTCCGGCCAGCTCCACGGTGGCGTCCAGGGCGATGCCGATGGCGCACCATTCCGAGGCGGGATGGGCCCAGCCGTAGCTGCCGGCCATGGTTCCGCGGGAACGGATGGGCGGGTGGGCGATGTTGACCACGGCCTGGGCGAGCAGGGTGCCGAGCGGGCCCGGCACGGCGTCGGGCGACTCGAAGGCCGCGTGCCGGACCAGGGCGCCGACGCGCAGTTCGTCGCCCTCGACGCGCATGCCGTCGAGTTCCGGGATCCGGTTGATGTCGACGACGAGTTGCGGCCGGATGCGTTCCAGGTGCATCTCCAGGATCAGGCTCTGTCCGCCGGCGATGACCTGGGCCCTGCGTTCGGTGTCGCCGAGTGCCTCGACGGCCTCGGCGACCGTGCGGGGTACCGCGTAGTCGAAGGTTGCGGGTTTCACCGGACGCCTTTCTCGTGCGTCGAGGCGCTGAGCGCGCGCAGGATGCTGTCAGGGGTGAGCGGCATCTGCAGCAGCTCGGGATCGACGTCCGGCAGGGCGTCGGCCACGGCGTTGGCGATGGCGGCCGGGGTGCCGATGCAGCCCGACTCGCCCGCGCCCTTGGCACCCAGCGGGGAGTTGGGGCTGGGGGTGTGGGTGTCCTTGACCTCGATGGGCGGGACTTCCGTGAACGTCGGGAGCAGATAGTCCAGGAAGCCGCTCGCCACGTGCGGTACGCCGTCGTCGTCGAACTGCATGCCTTCGTAGAGGGCCTGGCCGATGCCCTGCAGGGCCGAGCCGTAGGCCTGTCCGTGCACCACCGTGGGGTTGAGGATCACTCCGCAGTCGTCGACGGTGACCAGCTGCAGGATGTTCACGAGGCCGAGGTCGGGATCCACCTCGGTCACCGCCACGTGTGCGCCGAAGGGGAAAGCCTGTCCGGTCTCGAACCGGTCCTCGACGCGCAGCGGCCCGGTGTGCTTCACCAGTTCGCCCAGGCCCACGAGGGCCGAGCCGTTGTGGGCGGTGTGCAGGGAGCCGTTGGTCCACTCGACCTGGTCGACCGGCACATCCCACAGCCCGGCCGCCCGGGTGCGGGCCTCCTCGGTCAGGAGGTTCGCCAGGTGCTGGAACAGGGCGCCGTCGACCTGCGCCGAGCGGCTGGCGAACGAGCCCAGTCCTTCGGGCTGTTGGTCGGTGTCGCCCTCGACGAGGCGCACCTGCGCCTCCGGGACCCCGAGGAACTTGGCGACCAGCGCGGGGAAGACCGTCTCGTGCCCCTGACCGCTGGGGGCCGCGCCGCAGCGGGCGGTGACCTGGCCGTCCTCGCTGACCTCGAGGCTGCCGCACTCGTGCAGGCCGCCGGCTTCGCCGCCGGAGCGCTCCACGTAGCAGGAGATTCCGATGCCCAGCGGAAACGCGTCGGGGTCCGTGCGGCGACGGGCCTGTTCGGCACGCCACCTGCCGTGGTCGATCGTCTCGAGGGCCAGGTCCAGGGCGGCGGCGTAGTTCCCGCTGTCGTAGACGCGTCCGACCGGCGTCTCGTACGGGAAGGCGTCCGGCGGGATGAAGTTGCGCCGTCGCAGCTCGATCGGGTCCATCCCGAGCCGCCGGGCGAGCAGGTCCATGCTCCGCTCGATCGCGATCGCCGCCTCGGGGCGTCCGGCGCCCCGGTACGGGTAGGTCACCATGGTGTTGGTGAGCACCGAGCGCAGGGTCGCGTGGACGCGCGGGGTGGTGTAGGCGCCGGCCGCCATCCACGCCGTCTGCATGGGCAGTCCGGCGCCGAGGTGCGGGTAGGCACCGACGTCGGCGTTGATCGACAGCTCGTAGGCGAGGAGCCGTCCGTCGGCGTCGGCGGCGAGCCGGACCCTCTGGTCCTGGCCGCGGCCCCGGGTGGCGACGAGCATCGACTCCAGGCGGTCCTCGATCCAGCGGACCGGCCGCCCGAGTTTCACGGCCAGGTGGGCGACGGCCACGAACTCGGGGAACGCGGCGCTCTTCGACCCGAAGGCGCCTCCCGTGTCCGGTACGACGACCCTGATCCGGTCGGCGGACCAGCCGAGGAGCGCGGCGAGTTCACGACGCAGCCGGTGCGGCATCTGGTGCCCCGACCACACCGTCAGCCGGTCTCCCTCCGGTACCGCGAGGATGGTGCGGCATTCCATGGGGCTGGGGATCAACAGCTGCTGCCGGTAGGTGGCCTCCACGACGGCCGCCGCGTCCTCCCAGACCGCGGGGTCGACGGGCTGACCCGCCTCGCCCCGCAGGACGACGTTGCTCATCCCGTCGAACAGCCGGACGCAGTCCTCCAGCGCCTCGGACGGTGTCACCACTGCGGGCAGCGGATCGACCGTGGCGGTGACCTCGGCGACCCCGTCCTCGGCCCGGTACCGGTCCTCCCCGAGGACGACCGCCAGCGCCTCGCCCGGATAGCGCACCCGGTCCTTCACGAGGGCCGGCCACTCCCGGCCCGCGACGGCCTCCTCGGTGGAGAGCCTGGCCAGCAGGGTGTGGGGGACCGCGGGGAGGTCCGGCAGATCCGCGGCCGACCAGGCGCCCACGACCCCGGGCACGTCCCGGGCCGCCGTGCAGTCCACTGCGCGCAGTACGCCGTGGGCCACCTTGCTTCTCACAAATGCCGCGTCCAGACATCCCGGAACGTGGATATCGGCAACAAACCGGCCTCTCCCGGAAAGCAGTCGCTCGTCCTCACGCCTTGTCCAATGCTCCACAGCAACACCTCGTTCGTGTCCTTGCGGGAATCAACGCCATTCCGGGGTCATTCCGATGGAACAGCACGCCGGTCGAATTCAGCAGCTTGGACACTACTCACGGGTGAAGCGGCGGAGCGAGCGACAGGCGGGCCCTGTGCACTCCGGGGAAAGAAGCGGTGCGCTGTCAGCCCAGTTCCGTGTCCAGCCACCGCAGGACCTCGGGCCGCACGGGGTCCGTGATGTCGGCGAACTCCTCGTGCCGTTTCAGGAACTTGGCCACGTACGGGCACACGGGAACGATCCGCTTCCCCGCGTTCCGTACGTCGGTGAGCGCTTCCTGGACCAGCCGGGAGGCCAGTCCCTGTCCGGCGAAGGCGTCGTCGATCTCGGTGTGGTAGAAGACGCGCTGTTCGCCACGGTCACGGTAGGCGGTCAGCCCGGCGCGCTCGCCGCCGACCAGGATTTCGTAGCGGTTCTCCGCATCCACGTGTTCGACGACCGGAGCGACGGAAGGCTGGCTCATCAGGTGTCCTTTCGGTTGGGGTGGGAAGAGTTTTGCCACTCTTCCCGGGATTTGGCAATATCCGGATGACCGCGCCCCCTTGACTCCGGCCCAGGAAATTCCGCACCGCGCAGCCCCTTCTCCCTCACGTGCTTCGACAGGCAACACCCCGTGCGCTCGTCGGCAAACCATGCCCCGGACCCGCCGTACGGTCGTCGAAGCCCGGCCGAGGAAGTCAACCGGACAGTCGCAGAGAGGAATTCGGCATGAGACAGCATCCTGCCCGCGCCGCACAGGAAGACCTGGTCGTTCTCACGACGACGGTGCTGGCCACCGTGGCCGGCGATCCACCGGTACCGTTGCCCGCCGAGTTGCGGTACACCCCGACGGATCCCTACGCCGTGTGCCTGTCGCTGGGCGCCCCCGCCGCAGTCCCCGTCGACTGGGTCTTCGCCCGGTCGCTGCTGGCCGACGGAGTGCGCCGGCCCACCGGGTCCGGGGACGTGGTGGTGCTCCCCCGGCACCGCAGCCGTCCGGACACGGTCCGCGTCCTGCTCAGGCCGTGGCACGGGGCAGCGGCTCTCGACGTCGCCGCCCGTGACGTCTCGGACTTTCTGCACCTCGCCGACGCGCTGGTGCCGCCGGGCACCGAGCACCGGCACATCGATCTCGACCACGTCGTCGAACAGCTCACGGCCGGCAGCGAGTGACCGCCCGGCCTGCCCCGCCGTCGGAGCGGGCCACGCCTTCCTCGCCCGGCTCCCGTGCGCTCAGGGGCACCTTCGCGTGCACTCGCGGGCAAGGCGGCCGCCGGTTCGGCCCCTAGCGTCGATCGCGCACGTTTCGGCACGACATCGCAGGAGGCACGCCATGACCACCAACTCCACGCCCACGAGCAGCCAGCCCTGGCTGCATCAGAAGGGGGCGGTCATCCAGGAGTTCGGGACCGTCAAGCAGTTCCCCGTCGCCCTGTCCTTCGAGGCGCGCATGTACTCCTCCCAGCGCCTGAACAAGGTGCTGGCCGACACCCAGATCCTCTACGGCCTCTACAAGAAGCACCACTGGAGCATGCGGGGCGCGACCTTCTACCAGCTGCATCTGCTCCTGGACAAGCACGCGGGCGAGCAGTTGGAACTCGTCGACGCTCTCGCCGAGCGCGTCCAGACGCTGGGCGGTGTCGCCGTGGGCGACCCCCGGCACGTCGCCGAGATCACGTCGATCCCGCGCCCGCCGGACGGCGTGGAGGAGGTGCCGGCCATGCTCTCGCGACTGCTCGAAGCCCACGAGACCATCCTCACGGACGCCCATCAAGCGGCCGCCCGCACCGCCGAACTGGGCGACGACGGCACCAACGACCTGCTGGTCTCGCAGGTCATCCGCACCGGCGAACTACAGGCCTGGTTCCTGGCCGAGCACCTGGTCGACACCCCGCTGGTCCGCGTCTGAGCCGTCCGCACGGCACACGGAAGGCGTGCGGCGCCGGGTGAGAGACCGGTGGACGCCCCGACCGCACAGGGCTGCGGGTGCCGCTCCCCCCTGCCGCTGATGCGGTGCATGTTCCCGCCTCGGGCGCGGACCGGATTCCCGGTCCGCGCCCGACGCCCGTCAAACCGCCGCTTCCCTGGAGTACCCATGGCTTCACCCGGCGTCGTCGAACTGTCCCGATGGCAGTTCGCGATCACCGCGATCTTCCACATGACCTTCCCCGCGCTCACCGTCGGGCTCTCCGTGCTGCTCGCCGTCGTGTACACGGTCTACGTCCGCACCGACAACCCCCTGTACCTGCAGATCTTCCGGTTCTGGAAGAAGATCTTCGCCGTCGGCTTCGGCCTGGGCGTCGTCGCGGGCACCGTGATGACCTTCGAGTTCGGCCTGAACTGGGGGATTTACGCCCACGCGGTCGGGCCGGTCATCGGGGTCACCATCGGCATGGAGGTGATCACGGCCTTCTTCCTGGAGGCGGGGTTCATCGGCCTGATGCTCTACGGGGACGGGCGGATCCGTCCGCGCACCATGGCCCTGGCCAGCTGGATGGTCGCCTTCGGAACGCTGCTGTCCACCACCTGGATCCTGTCGGCCAACAGCTGGATGCAGGACCCGGTCGGCTACCAGAAGGTCGCCGGCCAGTTCCACGCGAGGGACTGGATCAGCATCCTGTTCAACCCCGCCTTCGCCCACCGCTTCCCGCACATGCTGCTGGCCGTACTGATCAGCTCCGCCTGGTTCGTGGGCGGGATCTCCGCCTGGTACCTGGTGAAGAAACGGTCGTCCGCCCAGCCCATGGCCCGCCGCTGTCTGTCCATCGCCCTCGGCGTCCTCGGTGTGCTGATGCCGGTGCAGCTGTACGTGGGCGACGGCACCGCCGTCTTCATGGGACAGCACCAACTGCCCAAGCTGGAGGCTTTCGAGGGCAACTGGAAGAGCGACAACAACGGCTACAACCTGCTCGTCGTACCCGACACGTCCAAGGGAGAGAACCGGCTGCACGTCGAGATCCCTCATCTCGGCTCGGTCATCGCCCAGGACCTCAGCGGCAGGACGAATACACCCGGACTGCTGCAGACCCCGCCCGACGAACGCCCCAACATGTGGACCACGTTTTACGGCTTCCGCGCCATGTACTTCACCGCGCTGCTCATGTTCGGCACGGCCTTCGCGGGCGTGGTCCTGCGCATGCGGCGGCGCCTGTTCGACTCGCCGCGTTTCCTGCGGTGGATGGTGTGGATGACCCCGGCCGGGATCGTCGCGATCACCGGCGGCTGGATCGTCGCCGAGACGGGCCGCCAACCGTGGGTCGTCTACGGCCAGTTGCGCACCTCCGACGCGGTCTCCCACCTCTCCACCGCCGAAGTCGCCGCGAGCCTCGTCGGCTTCGTCCTGCTCTACGTCACCCTGCTGGCCATCTGGGCCCGCTACATCGTCCGTACGGTCAAGGCCGGCCCCGAGGCACTGGCCACCGGTCCCGCCTCGCCCGACGTCCCGGAGGCCCTCGTTGCTTGAGTACGCCGCTTACGCCCTGGTCCTCTTCTCGCTCGGCATGTACGTCGTCCTCGACGGCTACGACCTCGGCGTGGGCATGCTCAGTCTGGCGGCCCGTCCGGAGCGTCGAAGGGAGTACGGCGAGATCGTCGCCACCGCCTGGGACGCCAACGAGAGCTGGCTCATCCTGGTCGGCGTGGTCCTGTGGGCCGGTCTGCCCGCCGCCTATGCCGTGGTGCTGCCCGGCGTCTATCTGCCACTGATCGTCCTGCTGGTCTCGATCATCCTGCGCGGACTGGGCCTGGAGATGCACAGCGCGGCCGGCCGCTACCGGCGTGGCTGGGCGCTGCTGTTCGGCGGGGCCTCGCTCGCGGCCACCGTGTGCCAGGGCCTCGTCCTCGGAGCCGTGCTCACCGGCCCGCACCAGCGGAACGGCGCTTTCCACGGCGGGGCGTTCGACTGGTTCAGCCTCTACGGCGTACTGTGCGCCCTCGGCCTGGTCGTGGTCTACCTGCTGGCCGGGGCCGCCTGGCTGCAGGACAAGACCGAGGGGTGGTCACGGTCGGGGGTCCGGCGCACCGGACGGACCCTGCTGGTGGCCACCGTGGTCATGGCGGTCGTGCTCGGTCTGCTGCTGCCGGACGCCGACCCGCAGCAGTTCCAGCTGGGCCAGCCGGTGCGGGCCGTACTGTTCTGGCTCGCCGTGGGGGTCGCCGCCGTGGCAGGCGCCGTGGCCTGGCACGGCTTCGGCCGTCGTCCCGACTGGCGGCCGTTCGCGGCCGTGGCCACCATGACCGCCAGTGGGCTGCTGGGACTCGCCGCCCTCTGCCTGCCGGTGGTCGTACCACCCGGCCTGACGGTCCATCAGGCAGCGAGCCCGCACTCCTCCCAGGTCTTCCTGGTCCTCGGCGTCGGCCTGTGCATGCCGTTCGTCCTCGCCTACAACATCTACGCGTGGCGGAGTTTCCGCGGCAAGTACAGCGACCCGGTGGAAAGCCCGCTACCGCCGTTGCCCGCACGGGGCCGGGCACTCCCGGCCGTAGCGGCGTCCACCGGCGCGGCGCGGACGATCGTGCGACGCGTCCTGCTGACCGTGCTCGGCATCCTGGCCACCGGCCTCTCCCAGGACGTGTTCGGCGGCTCCTCCGACCTGATCGGGCCGATCGGCGTCACGGTGCTGGGCGGCACCGCGCTGGCCGCCTGGATCGTCGGCGACCGCCGTGACGGCCGCGCCGGATACTTCGACGCGGACACCGGGGCGGAGACCACCTCGTGAGCGGCACCGCCGTTCTGCTCGACGAACTGGCCGCGGACCGGACCGACGATCCGGTGCCCGCCAGGCTGCGGGACTGGGCAGTGGTCGGCCGGCCCGAGCTGCGCCGCGCGGGGATCCTGCGCGGCGCGGCCCAGTCGGGCACGGTCCTGTGGGCGGGCGGTCTCGGCTGGGCAGCGCAACGCGGCCTGTCGGCGCTGCACGGCGAACTGCCCGTGGTCGCACTGCTGTTGCCCGCCCTGCTGACCGCGGCCGGGGTCGCCCTGCGCGCCGGACTGCTGGCCGCGGGCGACGCGGCAGCCGCCCGTGGTGCCCGCGTCGTACGCGAGACGCTGCGCCGCCGGATCATCGAGACGGCACTGCCCGCCCACGGTCCGGTCCGCACCGACCTGGACGAGGCGGCACCCGGCCGGGCCGTCGACGGCGAGGTCGACCAGCTGACCGACTGGCTCACCGGTTACCTGCCCGCGCGCACCACCATGCTGCTCGGCAGTGGTCTCGTGCTGGCCGCCATCGCCTGGCGCAGCTGGTTCGTCGCGCTGCTCGTCCTGGCGGCCACCCCGCTGCTGCCGGCCAATCTGAAGGTCATCGGCCTCGGCACACAGGGCGCCGTCCGCGCCCAGCTGACCGGGATCCGCACCCATCAGGCGCGGCTGCTGGACCATCTGCGCGGACTGCCCACCCTGGTCGGGCTCGGCGCGCACGACGAGGCGGCCCGTGCCCTGGAGCGGGACGACCGGGAGGTCGCGCGGCGGACCGAGAAGGTGCTGCGGATCGCCTTTCTGTCGACCGCGTGGGTCGAACTGCTCATCACCGGCACCCTCGCCGTGGTGGCGACCTACTGCGGGCTGGTGCTGCTCGACTACCTGCACCTGCCCCTCGTCCCGGACCGCATGAGCCTGTCCGCCGCGCTGTTCGTCCTCGTCCTGGTGCCCGCCTACTTCGCCCCGGCCCGGGACCTGGCCGCCGGTTACCACGCCCGCGCCCAGGCCGCTGCCGCCGCCGAACTGCTGGGCCCGGTCCTGGACGCACCCGGCGAGCGGGACGTGCCGTCCGCCGCGCCGGTCCGGCCGTCCCGTGGCGCGTCGCCTCCCGGGGTGCGTCTGGAAGCGGTGACGGTCCGTCATCCGGGGCGTACCGGACCCGCCCTGGACCGGGTCGGTGTGCGGCTCGCACCGGGCCGGTGCCTCGCTGTCACCGGGCCGAGCGGGGCGGGCAAGTCCACCCTGCTGGCCGTGGCGGCGGGGCTCGTCGCCCCGCACGAGGGCCGCGCGCTCCACCTCGTGGACGGACGGGCCGTCCCCGCCGGTCCCGGCCGGGTCGCCTGGGTGGGCCAGCCGGCACACCTGCTGCCCGGCACCCTCCGCGAGAACCTCCTCCTGGCCCGGCCCACCGCGAGCGACGACGACCTCCTCGACGCCGTCGCCTCCCTCGGCTTCGACGACCTTCTCACCGCGCTGCCGCGGGGACTGGACACCCCGCTCGGCGAACGCGGCACCGGCCTGTCCTCCGGCCAGTCGCAGCAACTCGCCCTCGTGCGGGCGCTGTTGCGGGACGCGCCACTGCTGTGCCTGGACGAACCCACCGCACATCTCGACCCGGAGGCGGAGCTGCGGGTCCTGTCCGCGCTGCGGACGCTGGCCCGCGACCGTACGGTCCTGCTCGCCACCCACAGCCCCGCGCTGCTGCCGCTGGCGGACCAGGTCATCGCTCTGGACCACGGGAGAGCCCGATGAACCCGACCGGCGCCTGGCGCCTGCTGCGCACGGCGGCTCCGCGCCGCGCCCTGCTGACCGGCATGCTGCTGGCCACCGCCGCCGAACTCGGCGGAGCCGCGCTCCTCGGCGTCTCCGGCTGGTTCCTGACGACCTGCGCCGTGGTCACCCTCCAGGCCAACACCACCTGGTCCTGGATGTACCCCTCGGGCGCCGTGCGGACGCTGGCCCTGGCCCGCACCGGACTGCGCTACCTCGAACGCCTCGACAGCCACCGCACGTTGCTGACCGCCACCGTGGCTCTGCGCACCCGGCTGGCCCGTGGCACCGCCCGCCTCACCTCCCGGGAGCTGCGCGGACAACGTGACGGCGCACTGCTCGCCCGGCTCACCACGGACGTGGAGACCGTCGCGGGTCTGCCCGCGAACGTCTGCGCGCCCCTGGTGGCCGCGGTCACCACCGCCTGTCTGATCGAGGTCCTGCTGCTGTGGGCGGTGCCGGTCCTGGGGGCGGCCGAGCTGGTCGTGTGGGCGGCCGGGCTGGTCTGCGCCCGGCGGGCCCACCGCCGGGCGCGGGCCCATCTGGCCGCCGCCACCGAGGCCAGGGCCGCACTGCGTACGGTGCTGCTCGGCAGCCGGGCCGCCTTCGACGAACTGCGCTGCCTGGACGCCGTGCCACAGGCCCGGCAGGCCGCGACGACGGCGATGACGTCCGTCGAGTCCGCCGAGTGGGCCGCCGGCCGGGCCGAACGGCTGAGCCGTCTGACGCTGCGCCTGCTGGCCGCCGTGGGTCAGGCGTCGGTGCTGCTGATCGCCCTGTGCACGGCTGCGGCGCAGCCTGTCGCGGTCGTCGTGGGCGAGGTGCTGCTGATGGCCGCGGGGTGGGAGCTGCTGGAGCGGTTGCCCCGGCTGCTGCACCTGCTGACCGAGGCCGGCGACGCGGCCGGTCGCCTCGCGCCACTGGCCGCCGACGAGCCGCCGCCGGGTCGGCAGCGGCGGACCGCGCGCGGTGCGCGGACGACCCCGCACGACCTGAACAGGACCCTGCCCGGCCGCGAACCCGCCCCGCACGGCCCGCAGTCGACCCCGCACCCTCGGGACACGGCCTCGCTCGGCCTGGAGACGGTCGGGCTGTCGCTTCCCGGATCGCCCGCGGCCCTCACCACAACGCTGTCCGGCCCCGGTCCGGTGCTGGTCACCGGCCCCAACGGCAGCGGGAAGTCGACTCTGCTCGGGCAACTCGCCGGACGGATACCGGCCCCTGCCGGCACGGTCCTCCTCGGTGGCAGACCCGTCGACGAACTGCCGGCCCGGGGCGTCGCCGAGACGATCACCCTGGTCGAGGCGGACGACTGGCTGGCCGACGACACGGTGGCGGCCAACCTCCGTCAGGCCGCCCCCTCGGCCGACACCGCCGCCCTGCAGGCCGTACAGGAGGTGGTCGGTCTCTCCGCGCTGCCGCTTCAGGCCCCGGTGGGCCCCGGCGGGCGTCTGCTGTCCCAGGGGCAGCGGCGGCGCCTCGCGATCGCGCGTGCCGTGCTGCGGCGCCCGCCGGTGCTCCTGCTGGACGAACCCACCGCAGGTCTGGACCGGCCCACCGCCGAGGCCCTGCTGACCGCGCTGTTCCGGACGCTGCCCGGAACCACGGTGGTGATCGCGATGCAGGAGCAGGACCTCGGCCTGCTCGACCGGCCGCCGACCGCGGTCGTCCGCCTCGGGCGGACCACGGACCGGGCCGCCACGGACCCGCTCGGGCCCGTGGCGGCCGGCCTCAGTCGAAGCGCAGGTCGGACAGCTGCCGTTCGAGCGCGGTGACGTCGTCCTCGGGCGCCGTCCCGGACGGGCGGGCGGCCATGAGGGCGGCCAGCTCGCCGCCCGCCCGCCGGATGCGCGCGGGCAGCCCCTCCGTGTAGGCGTCGCCGCCCGATCCCCAGTCCTCGGACGCCGCGTACACCGCGGTGGGGGCGACGGAGGCCCGCAGGTAGGCGAAGAGCGGGCGCAGTGCGTGCTCCAGGACCAGGGAGTGGCGGGCCGTGCCTCCGGTCGCCGCGATCAGGACCGGCTTGCCTGTGAGGGCGTCCGGATCGATCAGGTCGAAGAAGGACTTGAACAGCCCGCTGTAGGAGGCGGTGAAGACGGGCGTCACGGCGATCAGACCCGCGGCTCCCGTCACCGCGTCGATCGCGGCGGCCAGCGGGGGCGGCGGGAAACCGGTCACGAGGTGGTTGGCGACGGCGACGGCCAGCTCACGCAGCTCGACGACCTCGGTCTCCACCTCCAGGTCCCGGGTGGCGAGTTCGCCGTGGACCGCCTCGGCGAGACGGTCGGCGAGCAGACGCGTGGAGGACGGGGTGCTCAGCCCCGCGGACACGGCGACGAGCTTCATACGGCGCTCACCTCTTCCTGGACCTCCCGGGCCCTGAGCAGGGACGCGTGCGTCGGCGCGTCCGGGACGTCGGCGGGGCGGCCGTTCGCGAACTCCTTGCGCAGCACGGGCACCACCTCCTCACCGAGGATGTCGAGCTGTTCCAGCACGGTCTTGAGGGGCAGGCCCGCGTGGTCCATGAGGAACAGCTGGCGCTGGTAGTCGCCGACGGTCTCGCGGAAGGCCAGCGTCCGCTCGATGACCTGCTGCGGCGAGCCCACCGTCAGCGGGGTCTGCTCGGTGAAGTCCTCCAGGGACGGCCCATGGCCGTAGACCGGCGCGTTGTCGAAGTAGGGGCGGAACTCCCGTACGGCGTCCTGCGAGTTCTTCCGCATGAAGACCTGCCCGCCGAGCCCGACGATCGCCTCCTCGGGGCGTCCGTGCCCGTGGTGGGCGTAGCGCCGCCGGTACAGCTGGACCATCCGCCGTGTGTGCTCGGCCGGCCAGAAGATGTTGTTGTGGAAGAAGCCGTCACCGAAGTAGGCCGCCTGGTCGGCGATCTCCGGCGAGCGGATCGAGCCGTGCCAGACGAACGGCGGCACTCCGTCCAGCGGACGGGGCGTCGACGTGAAACCCTGAAGGGGCGTACGGAACTTCCCCTCCCAGTCCACGACGTCCTCGCGCCACAGGCGGCGCAGCAGCCCGTAGTTCTCCCGGGCGAGCGGAATGCCCTGCCGGATGTCCTGCCCGAACCACGGGTAGACGGGCCCGGTGTTCCCGCGCCCCAGCATCAGGTCCACCCGGCCGTCCGCGAGGTGCTGGAGCATCGCGAAGTCCTCGGCGATCTTCACCGGGTCGCTGGTGGTGATCAGGGTCGTGGCGGTGGACAGGATCAGTTTCTCGGTGCGGGCGGCTATGTGGCCGAGCATCGTGGTCGGGGACGACGGTACGAACGGCGGGTTGTGGTGCTCGCCGGTCGCGAAGACGTCCAGGCCCACCTCCTCCGCCTTGAGCGCGATGGCGACCATCGCCTTGATCCGCTCGTGCTCCGACGGCGTGCGGCCTGTGGTCGGATCGGACGTCACGTCCCCGACCGTGAAGATGCCGAACTGCATGGGTCCCTCTTCTTCCGGCAATCGTGTGCGGTGGGGAACGCTAGGCGCCGGGTACGCGGGCGTCATGACTGTGCGTGCACGGGGTCGAGTCCTCCAGCGCCCGCCGCGGGCGAGTCTGCGTCATGCGCCGTCGGATGTGACGGATGGTTGCTGTCGGGGCCGGCCTCGGATCCGATGCCCCGTTGCCTGAAAGGAGTTCCTCCATGGTGCATGAGCCGATCCTGGTGCTTGCCGCGACGGGCGGGCAGGGCGGTGCCGTGACCGAAGCACTGCTCGCCCGCGGGGCCCGGATCAGGGCACTGGTCCGCGACCCCGGCCGCGGTGCCGCGCGGCAGCTGGCCGAGCGGGGTGCCGAGGTGGTGGCGGGTTCCCTGAGCGATCCGGGGTCGCTCGCCGCGGCCATGAAGGGGGTGGCCGGTGTCTTCGCGTTCACCACGCCCTTCGAGGCCGGTGTCGAGGCGGAGGTGGAACAGGGGCGGGCCATCCTCGCCGCCGCGGCCCGGGAACGCGTCCCGCATCTCGTGTTCAGCTCGGTCGCCGGGGCCGACCAGGACAGCGGCGTACCGCATTTCGAGAGCAAGGCACGCATCGAGGCGGAACTGACCGCCGGCGATGTGCCGTACACGATCCTCGGGCCGACGTACTTCTTCGACAACGCGCTCGGCGGGGCGGAGCGCATCCTGGACGGCGTGCTCGATCTTCCGCTGCCGCCCGACCGGCCGTTGCAGCAGCTCGCCCGGCCCGACCTCGGCGCGTTCGCGGCACAAGTGCTGCTCGATCCCGCTCCGTACGTCGGGCGGCGCATCGAACTGGCCGGGGACGCGCCCACGCCCACGCAGATGGCGGAGGCACTCGGCGCGGCGCTGGGACGGGAGGTCCGCCATGAATACGTCCCGCTGACGGCCATCGGCAATCCGGACATGCACGCGATGTGGACGTTCCTGAACGGACCCGGCTACCGCGTCGACATCCCCGCCCTCCATGCCGCCCACCCGGAGATCCACTGGACCGGCTTCGCCGACTGGGCGAGCCGCGCCTGGGCCACCGGGAGCTGAACCCACCCTCCGTCCTGCGGCCGGCTCTGCGGGCAGCGCGCACCCGCACGCCCGTCCGAGCCGCCGCCGGATCTCACGCGTTCACACGATGTGGCGAACTCACCCCCACTGGCACTGTGTGTCCGGAAAACGCACTGGCCGAAGGGCGGAGATCATGTCGCCGGATTCATCACTCCTGGAACCCGGGTCCTCGGGCACCCTCTACACCACGGACGCGGTGCCCGGCCACCGACGGCGGACGTACTGGCGCGAGGCCCTGTCCCAGACGTTCGGCTCCGTGGACATGGGCGTTCCCGACGAGATCGACCGCGGCACGATCCGTACGTCACTGCTGGGCCCGATGCAGGCCGTGACGGTGGACGGCGACCCGCTGCGGGCGCTGCGCACACGGCGGCTCATCGCGGGGAGCGACAACGACGACTACGTGGTCGTGAAGCTGCTGAGCAGGGGCGTGGCCCGAGTCGAGCAGGATACGCGTGACGCCTTCGTACGGCCCGGACAGCTCTTCGTCTACGACATGGCGCGGCCGATCCGGATGACCATCCCCGAGCCCTTTCAGTCGAAGTCCCTCGTGCTGCCGCGCAAGGTGCTGGGTCTGAGCGAGTCGGAGCTGAGGCACATCACGGCGTCTCCCCTCGACTCCGGGACACCGCTCGGCGCGCTGCTGTCGCCGTTCCTGTCCCGGCTCGTGGACACTGCGCAAACGTATCCGCAGCGCACGGCCGAGTCGATCGCCCGCAACGTCGTGGATCTGCTCAAGACCCTGACCGACGAGCGACTGGGCAGGGCGACCGAGGACACGCAGGACGCCGCGCGGGTGTCGCTGCTGCGGATCCGGGCGTACATCGACTGGCACCTCGCCGATCCCGACCTGGCCCCGGAGACCATCGCCCGGGCCCACCACATCTCCGTGCGCTATCTGCACAAGCTGTTCCAGCTCGAGGACATCACGGTCAGCCGGTGGATCCAGCAGCGCCGGCTGGAGCAGTGCCGGCGTGAGCTGGCCCGCCCGGGGTCGGCGGGGCTGACCATCGCCGCGGTGGCGCACCGCTGGGGATTCACCAGTGCCTCCCACTTCAGCCGGGTCTTCCGGGCGGCCTACGGGGTGTCCCCCGCCGAGTGGCGCAGCGCCGCCGTGCAAGGGCCTCGACTGTCGGCCCCGGGCCATGCGCCCCAGCTGTCGCATGTGCGCTGAGCTGCCGCTTTTGCCATAGTGGACCTCCTGAGTGCCGGTGTCGCCGGTGCGTGCGGAGGGGAAGGTCACGGTGGCGGGGTCGAGCGGATCGCTGTCCCGAAGCGGTCTGCGCGGCCGGGAGGCCGAGTTGGAGGAGTTGCGGGCGCTGATCGACTCGGTGGCCCGTACCGGAAGCGGCGCCCTGGCTCTCGTCCGGGGCGAGCCGGGAATCGGCAAGACCACGCTGCTCACCGAAGCCGTCGCCCGGGCCGAGGCGGCGGGATTCTCCGTCGGGGTCGGCAAGGCCGACGAACTGCATCACATCGTGCCGCTCTCGTCGCTCGCGACCTGCCTCCTGCACAGCGATCGGCCGCTGCTGTCCGGCGACGCGCTGGCCGGTCTCGCACACGGGCACGATCAGCGGATCCGGCTGGTGGAGCGCTTGGCGGAGGCGATCGAGGAGAGAGCCGGCAGCATGCCGGTGCTGATCGCTCTGGACGACGTGCAGTGGGCCGACGCGCTGAGCCGGTTCGCGCTGCAGCAGCTTCCGCGACGTCTGCGGACCTCGCCGGTGCTGTGGCTGCTGACGGGGCGGCGGGGCGTCGGCGGGGCCGCCGAGGAGATCGTCGCGGCCGTGCGGGACGAACTCCCGGCGCGCACCCTGGCCCTGGGGCCGCTGTCCGGCTCGGCCATCGGGCAGCTCGCCGACGACGCCCTGGGCCCGGGCGTGGACCAGCGTGTGCGTGAGCTGCTCGAAGGAGCCGGCGGGAACCCGTTCCTGGCGGTCGAGATGCTCGCCGGGCTGTCGGCCTCCGAGGCCTCGGGAGAGCCCGTACCCCCCGGGCTGGTGTCAGGAGTGCGCGGCCGGCTCACCTCCCTGCAGCCCGCCACTTTGCGCTTCCTGCAGATGGGAGCGGTGCTCGGGCGCAGGTTCGCCTTCCACGACGCCGCCGCGCTGTGCGGCGGCCCGACCGCCCCGCTGATCGCGGCGCTCGACGAGGCGGTGCGCGCCGGACTCCTGGACGACGACGGCGACCAACTGGTCTTCCGGCACGATCTGCTGCGCCAGGCGGTCTACGTGGACGTCCCGCCCTCGGCCCGCAAGGCGCTGCACCGTGAGGCCGCGGGCCATCTCGTCGCCGCGGGCCACCGGCCGATCGACGCGGTGTCGCACATCCTGCGGGGCGCCCTGCCCGGAGACGAGGAGGCGGTGCGGCTGCTCAGGCGCGCCGCCGACGACGTACTGCCGGTGACGCCGGGGCTCGCGGCCGACCTGATGACACGCGCCCTGGACCTGGTGCCCACCGCGCGGCCGTCGTGGTTCGCCGTGGGTGAGCAGGCGATCGTCTGTCTGACCCGGGCCGGCCGGAATCGTGAGGCGCTGTCGACCGGCGACCGGCTGCTGGAGTGCCGGCCGCCCGTGGAGACGTTCGGCCGACTGCAGGCCACCCTCGGCGGGACGCTGTGGAACCTGGACCTCGCCGAGGAGCTGCGCCGCCGGACCGAGACGGCCCTCGGCGTCGGCGGTGCCACCCCGGAGGTCGAGGCCCGGCTGGGCGCCCTGCGGGCACTGGCCCTGTCCCGGGGCCACGATCTGCGCGCGGCACGTGAGACGGGCGAGAGCGCGCTGCATGCCGCGATCGCGATCGGGGACCGGGACGCCCACGTGCAAGCCCTGTTCGCGCTCGGTGAGATCGCGCTCAACGCGGGTGAGAACGCCGTCGCCCTGGAGCGGTTCACCGCACTCGGTGCCGTGGACTCCGCCTACTTTCCCGAGGAGATCGTCGCCTATCAGCACATGGACGACTTCGAGTCCGGCGAGCGGCTGCTGCTGAAGGCGGCGCGGCGCTCCGGCGGGCTCCGCGAGGCCATGCTGCTGTGGGCCCAGGGGCAGCAGCACCTCGCGCTGGGCAGGCTCGACGACGCCGACGCCGACCTCGTGACGATGGAGCGCCTGGAGGACGACGTACAGGTGCCCGTCCAGCAGGTGAACGCTCGCGTGATCCGGTCCTGGACCGCCCTGCTGCGCGGCGAGGAGGAGGCGGCACGGCAGCACCTGGCCGCCGCGCGGGAGAGGCTGGCGGCCAAACCGAACCCCGGCAACACGGCCGCGGTGCGGTTCCTGGAGGCGCTGCACGCCGACGCCGACGGGGACTTCGTGCTGGCCGTCGACAGGATGCGTCAGGTTCAGGAGGAAGGTCCCCTCCTGCGCTGGCGGCTGTTGCGCTGCTGGGTCGACGCCGCGATACGCATGGCCCTGCGCGGAGCGGACCACGCTCTGGCGCGGGACCTCGCCGCACAGGCCGAGGCCCACGCCGCACGCAACCCGGCGGTGCCCACGGCGGCCGGTCTCGCGGCGCACGCCCAGGGGCTCGTGCGGGGCGACCTCGCCCTGCTGGAACGCTCCGTCGCCCTGCTCGGGGCAGGCCCCCGCCCGCTGGTGCTGGCCTCGGTCTGCGCCGACTTCGGGCAGGCGCTGCTGGCGGCGGGCGACCGCCCCCGGGCGGTGGCCGCCCTGACCCGGGCCCGTACCACGTTCACCGCGGCGGGCGCGCACGCCGCCGCGGCACGCGTGGAGCGCAAGCTGAAGGGGCCGGCTCGCGACGGCCGCCGGGCGGTGAGCGATCCACGTCCCGTCCAGGGCTGGGAGGCCCTGACGGCCTCGGAGGAAAAGGTCGCGCGCCTCGTCGCCGAGGGCCACAGCAACCGGGCGGCCGCTGAGCTGCTCGTCGTCTCTCCGCACACCGTCAACACACACCTGACCGCCGTCTTCCGCAAGCTGTCGGTCAACTCTCGGGTGCAGCTCGCCAATCTGGTCCGTTCGTTGCCCGACAGCTGAGCGCACGGTTGGTACGTTCACGCGATGCCGGGGCGGGCCGGGTGCGGTTGGCTGGGAAGCCCACCCGCGCGGAGGCCGCCGACGTGCACGAACCCACCCCCGAACCGCCCGCCGTCGTCCTCGTGCACGGGGCGTTCTCCGACGCCTCGTGCTGGGCGGGGGTCGTCGGTCTCCTGCACGCCGACGGGCTGACGGTGCGCGCCCCGGCGAACCCGCTGCGCGGCCTGGCGTACGACGCCGCCTGTCTCAGGAGCGTGCTGCGCCGGATCGACGTCCCGGTCGTGCTGGTCGGCCACGGCTACGGCGGCGCGGTCGTCACCGAGGCGGCCACCGACGCCGACAACGTCGTCGCCCTGTGTTACGTCGCGGCGTTCGGCCTCGACGCCGGGGAGTGCCTCCTGGACATCACGAGCCGCTTCTCCCCCACGCCGGCCGCGGACGCGCTGTTCAGCGCCGCCGTGCCCGCGCCGTTTCCCGCGGACGCGGACAGTGAGCTGTACATCCGCAGGGAACGCTATCTTCATGTGTATGCCGCCGATCTGCCACCACACGTCACCAGTGTGCTGTCCGTGACACAACGCCCGATCGCCCGGTGCGCGTTGACCGGCAGATCGGGCCCGCCCGCCTGGGCGGCCAAACCGTCCTGGTACGCCGTCGCCACCGCCGACCACGTGCTCGACCCCACTGCCCAGCGCTTCATGGCGATGCGCATGGCGGCCACCGCCCGCTTAGTCGACGCTTCGCACGCCGTGCCGCTCTCCCAGCCCGATGCCGTAGCCGCGGTGATCCGTGAGGCCGCCGCCTGGGCGAGTACCGGGCGCGGCTCCTGCCACGGGCCTCGACACCCCTTCCGAGCAGGCACATGAGATAAAATCCGCGCTCGTCACTCGGAAGGCAACACCATGATCAATGCGGCTGGACCATCGGCGCGGCGGATATCCACCCTCCTCGCAGCCGTCGCCCTCGTCCTGACCGCCTCCGGGTGCGCGGGCGGCCCCGGAACCGAGCGGGCCGCGGACAAGGTCACCTCCATCACCGCTCTCGACTACTACACCGACGCCTCCGAACACGCCCAGTGGAGCGAGCGGCTCGACGCCTGCGGCAAGGCGGTCGGCGTCACGGTCGAACAGCACAGCGTCCCGGGGGCGTCGCTCGTCCCGAAGGTGTTGCAACAGGCGTCGTCGCGGACCCTTCCCGACCTGTTGATGCTGGACAACCCCGATCTGCAGCAGATCGCGCAGACCGGCGCGCTGACCCCGCTGAACCGGTACGGCATCCACTCCGGCGGATTCGCGCAGGGCATCCTGTCAGCGGGCACCTACCGGGGCAAGGTGTACGGACTGGCACCCACGGTGAGCACGATCGCCCTCTTCTACAACAAGGACATGCTGTCCAAGGCCGGTGTCGCCGTGCCACGGACCTGGGACGAGCTGAAGGCGGCCGCGGCCAGGCTGACCCGCCCGGGGCGCTACGGCATGGCGGTGGACGCGAACGCCACCTTCGAGGGCACCTGGCAGTTCCTGCCCTTCCTGTGGTCCAACGGCGGGGACGAGAGGCATCTGGACACGCCGCAGGCCGCGCAGGCGCTCCAGCTCTGGGTCGACCTGGTCAGGAGTAGATCCATGTCCAGGTCGGTCCTGAACTGGACACAGGCCGACGTGCACGACCAGTTCGTGGCCGGGCGGACGGCCATGATGGTCAACGGGCCCTGGCGGATATCCGAGATGAACAAACTCAGGAACCTGCACTGGGGCGTGGCCCCCATCCCCGTCCGCCAGTTGGGGCAGACCCTGGTCACACCGCTCGGCGGTGAGGTGTGGACGGTCCCGCAGAACGCTTCGAAGGCCCGGCAGGCGAAGGCGGCCCAGGTCGTGGCCTGTCTCAACGGCTCCGCCCACATGCTCGCCCTGGCCAGGCAGAACTTCACCGTGCCCTCCCGCACGGCGGTGGCGTCCCGCTTTGCCGAGCAGGTCCCCTCGATGGCGGCCTTCGTCGCAAGCGTCGAGCGGGCCCGCGCCCGTACCGGCGAACTCGGCGTCAGGTGGCCCAAGGCGGCAACCGGCATCTACACGGCCGTCCAGGCCGCGTTGACGGGCGAGCAGACACCGCGGGAAGCACTCGGGCATGCGCAGCGGATCGCGACGGCTTCCTGACCGGATCGCCCGGTGGGGGTTCCTCGCCCCCGCCCTGGCCTACCTGCTGCTCTTCTTCGGCTACCCGATCGCCGAGAACATCGCGATGAGCCTCCAGCGGTACACGGCCACGACGTTCTACACCGGTGCCGCGCCGTTCGTGGGGCTGCGGAACTACGCGGACGTCGTGTCGTCGGACCAGTTCCCCAGGCTCCTGCTGACCACGGCCCTGTTCACCGTCGGTTCGCTCGCCGGGCAGTTCGTGCTCGGACTGGCCCTCGCCCTGTTCTTCCACCGCCGGTTCCCGCTCGGCGGCGTGCTGCGCTCGCTCCTGCTGCTGCCCTGGCTGCTGCCGCTGGTCGTCTCCGGGACGACCTGGCGGTGGATGCTGGACACCGACACGGGGGTGGTGAACCGTGCGCTGCGCGACCTGCACCTGCTGCCGGCCGGAGTCCCCTGGCTGACCGGCACGTCACAGGCGCTCGTGTCGGTGATCCTCGTCAACGTCTGGGTGGGCATCCCCTTCAACACCGCCGTCCTGTACGGCGGACTCCAGGACATCCCGGCCCAGCTGTACGAGGCGGCGCGGCTGGACGGGGCCGGGCGGCTGGCGTCGTTCCGCCACATCACCTGGCCGCTGCTGCGGCCCGTGGCCGGCGTCGTGCTGGTGCTGGGCGTGGTCTACACGGCCAAGGTGGTGGACATCATCCTCGTCGTGACGGGCGGGGGTCCGGCCGACGCCACGCAGACCCTCGCCACGGGGTCCTACCAGCTGTCCTTCCAGCAGTTCGAGTTCGGGCGCGGCGCCGCCCTCGGCAACGTCCTCGTCGTGCTCTCGCTCGCCTTCGCCCTCGTCCACCTGCGCGCCAACCGCCGCGCCCTGAACGCCTGAGGGGAGGCGGCGTCCGTGAAGCGCGCACCCGCACGGGGTTGGCTGTCCACGCTCGCAGGGGTCGTCCTGCTCGCGCTCATGCTGTCCCCGGTGTACTGGATGGTGAACGTCTCCCTGCAGCCGGCGGGCAACGCCCTGCGGGCCGGCTGGTTTCCCGTCCACCCGGATTTCGGCGGCTACGCAACCGCACTGCGTGAGCAGGGACGCAGCCTCGTCACCAGCCTGGTCGTGGCTCTCGGCAGCGCGGTGCTCAGCTGCGCGCTCGCGGCTCCGGCGTCCTATGCCCTGGCCCACCTCCGCCTCCGCGGAAGCACCTTCGTGCTCTTCGGTGTCCTGGTCACCCAGGCCGTGCCGGGGATCGTCGTGGCGAACGCGCTCTACGGCGCCTACAACGAACTGGGACTCCTGAACTCCTACGTCGGGCTGATCCTCGCCGACTCGACCGCCGGGGTGCCCTTCGCGATCCTCGTCCTGCACGCGTTCATGCGGGCCGTCCCCAGGGAGATCGTGGAGGCCGCGCGTGTCGACGGCGCCGGGAGGCTGCGCGTCTTCCGCTCCGTGGTGCTCCCGCTGAGCATCAACGCCCTGATCACCGCGGGCGTCTTCACCTTCCTCCTCGCCTGGAGCGACTTCCTCTTCGCCCTCACCCTGAACACCACGGACACGGTCCGGCCGGTGACGCTCGGCATCTACCAGTACCTGGGCGCTCACACGAACCGGTGGAACGCCGTCATGGCCACGGCCGTTCTGGCCTGCGTCCCGGCGGCGGTGCTGCTCGTCCTCGCTCAGCGCCGCATCGCCGCCGGGATCACCAGCGGTGCCGTCGGTTAGGAGCACGGTCGGCAGTGCCGGTCAGCGGACGGCTTCGGCCGCCTCGGTGATCACACGGGTGACCACGTCGGGGCGCGTGACCAGGGACAGATGGCCCGCCGCCACCTCGGTCGTGCGGGCATGCGCGCGCTCGGCCATCGCCCGCTGTTCGGCCGGGGGGATGACATGGTCCGCGGTGCCGACGACGGCCCAGGAGGGCAGGGTCCTCCACGCGGGTGCACCGGAGGGCTCCGACCCGGCGCTGACCGCGAAGGGCCGCTGACCCGCCGCGAGAAGCCGGGCCTTCACGGCGGGTACGCCGTTGGCGAAGCAGTCCTGGAAGCCCTTGTAGGCGCCGTTCGGTGCCCACTTGAGGTAGGCGTCGACGTCACCGGACGGCCCTGCGGGGTACGGAACCAGGTTCAGGAACGTCGACGGTTCGGCCGTGACGCACGAGCCGGGCTGGGCCGCGTTGATCTGGAACACGGTCTCGCCCTCGTCGGGGATGTAGGCGTCGTCGTACACGAGCGCCTTCACGTTGGCGCTCTTCGCGGCCGCGTTGGTGATGACCATGCCGCCGTAGGAGTGGCCGACCAGGACCACCGGGCCGGGGACTGTCTTCACGAACGAGGCCAGGGTCTCGGCGTCGTAGGACACTCCGCGCAGCGGGTTCGGCGGGGCGTAGACGGTGTAACCGGTTTGCTGGAGGCGGGCGATGACCGCGTTCCAGCTCGATGCGTCCGCCCAGGCGCCGTGCACCAGCACGATGGTGGGTTTCGTCCCGCTGCCGGTCTCGGCGGTCGCCGCGGTCGCGGGTGCGGCGGTCACCTGCGAGGTGGCGGCGAACACCATGGCGGCGGCGGCCACGACGCAGGACACGGCGAGGGCGCGCGCCCGTCTCGTTCTCGGGCGAGGCAGGGATCTCATGGGTTTCTCCTGTGAAGCAAGAGGATCGGCAAGGTGGTCGGGGGTCAGGCGCTGATGCTCCGGACGGCTTCGCGGATCAGGTCCGCGACCTCCTTGGGGTGCGCGAGCATGACGAGGTGCGAGGAGTCGACCTCGACGGTGGTCATGCCGGCCCGCTGGTAGCCGAAGCGCTCGACGTCCGGGTTGATGGTGTGGTCCGAGGACGAGACCAGCCCCCAGGACGGCTTGGTCTTCCAGGCCGCGACCGGGGCCGCCTCGGCGAAGGCCGCTCCGGCCAGGGGACGCTGGGAGACGGCGAGCGTCCTGGCGAGGCCGGGGTCCACGTCGGCGGCGAAGATGGCGGGGAACTTGTCGATGTCGACCGTCACATCGGTGCCGGGCTCGTCCGAACCCTCGACCGGGAAGGGCGCGAACACGAGCGCGGAGGCCAGGTCGGAGTCGGGGAACCGGCCCTGCAGCTCGCCCAGGCTCTCCCCCTCCTCCAGGGCGTATCCGGCCAGGTAGACCAGGGCCTGGACGTTGTCCTCGGCGCCGGCCACGGTGATGACGGCGCCGCCGTAGGAGTGCCCCACGAGGACGACGGGACCGGGGATCCGGCGGACGATCGAGGCGATGTAGGCGGCGTCGCCGAGGAGACTGCGATTGGGGACGGCCGGAGCGAGCACCTGCACTCCGTCGGCCAGCAGCTCGGGGATGACACGCGCGAAACTGGAGGCGTCGGCGAAGGCGCCGTGCACGAGGACGACGGTGGGTGCGGACGTGGTCATGGACGTTCCTTACGGGAATCGGTGGGAATCGGTGGGAATGGGGGTTCAGGCCGTACGGCGGAGCAGGTACTTGTGCTGTCCGGACAGCACGAGTTCGCCGCGCTGGTTGTGGATGGTGGCGGCCGTCACGACGACGCCGTTGTCGCCCTGGGGTTCCAGCGCGGTGACGGTGAGGGCGGGGTACAGGGTGTCCCCCGAGTGCACCTCCGCCAGGAAGGTGCAGGACAGCTCGAGGAAGCTGATGAACACCTCGCCGATGAAGTGCGGGAACAGCGTGGCCCCGGGTGCGGTGAAGGCCAGCACCTGAAGGCCGTGCACCACGGGCGCGGGGTGACCGCGCTTACGGGCCCACTCGGCGTCGTAGTGCACCGGGTGGTTGTCCGCGGAGACTGTCTGGAACGCCGCGGCATGGGCATCGGTCACGGTCCGGCTGGGCGCCCGGAAGACCTCGCCGACGCGCAGGTCCTCGAACGTGCGGGCCGGTACGACGAGGAAGTCGCCGGGGTCGAACTCGGCGGTGTTTGCGGGTGTCTGATCAGCCATCAGCCAGTGCTCTCTCTCCGTTACTTGCCGTGCTCGACGTGGACCGCGAGGACGTTGGGGTCGCTGTTCGTGAAGTAGGCGCCGCTGGCGATGTACGCCGTGCCGCCGCGTACGGCGAGCGACGTCGGGTTCTCCAGGCCGTCGGCGGCGGTCAGCACGATGCTGTGGGTGCCGTCGGACCTGACCAGGGCGACCTCGTTGTCCTTGTTGATCGCCGCCAGCAGGGAGTCGCCCGCACCGGTGAAGCCGAAGTCGTCGACGTCGACCAGTGCGGTCGCCCGGGTCTCGACGGGCCCGGCACCGCCGTGGCATGTGAGGGGGACGCGCAGCACGGTGCCCTTGTCCAGGTTGGACACCCAGACCGCACCGTTGTGGACCTTGATGCCGTTGGCGCCCAGGAATCCGGCGGGCCGCAGCTCGGGGGCGGCGGCCCACCGGGTGGGCGTGCCGCCCGCGACCGGCACCCGCCAGACGGTGCCGAGGACCGAGTCGGCGACGTACAGCAGGCCGGTGTGCCGGTCGAGGGCCAGGCCGTTGGGCAGGCCGTTCGCGGGAAGCGCGGCGATGCGCCCCGGTGTGCCCCCGGGGCGCAGGCGCCACACACCGGTCAGGTCACTGGTGCCCGTGGCGTACAGGAAGTACAGCGTCCCGTCCTGAGCGTGCAAGGAGGTTCCGGCCGCCCGGAAGACGATCTCGCGCCGGTTGTCGCGGGCGTAGCGCAGCACCGCGGCCACGTCCCCGACGTTCTCGGCGATCACCACCACCATGGGCACGAAGCGGTAGGGACTGGCGTCCGAGGCGTACTTCACGAGGTCGGACACCGAGTGGAGCACCTTGCGCTCCCCCAGCAGACGCACGAGATCGTTCCGCAGGGTGTCGGGTGTTCCGGACGCCCGGTCGTCCGGCACCCGGTCGGTGGCCGGGCCGCCGGTGGCGCGCGGTCGCAGCTTTCCCGGTTCCGGATCGAGAAGTGCCATGAGAATCTCCGTCGAAATTCAGGAAGGACACCGGCGGCCTGCGGAAGTGACGGGCCGCCACCGGAGTTTATGCATACAAGAAGCGCCCAACGGCGGTCCGGGCACTGCGGGAGCACATCCGGTGCGTCCTCGGAAAAGCGGCCCAGGCGGAAGTCGATAGGTTTTGAGCGGCTCAATGAACGGCAGCAGAATTCGACTTCCCGAGTGAGAGACCATGAGAGCAGAACTCGCCGGCATCACCCACCACACCGCCGAACTCAACGGCATCAATAGGACAAGCGGACCATGGCCCAGGACGTCATCGCGTTGATGGACCACCTCGGCCACCGGCGCATCGCGCTGGTGGGCCACGACCGCGGCGCACGCGTGGGCACCCGGTTCGCCAAGGACCACCGTGACCGGATCGACCGGTTCGCGGCCCTGGACAACATCCCCACCCGGATCGTCGCCGAGACCTACGACGTGCGGCTCGCCCGGCAGGGGTACTGGCTCTTCACGTTCCTCGGCGTGCCCGACCTACCCGAGGCACTGATCGCCGGCCGTGAGGAGATCTGGCTCACCCACTTCTACCGGAGCTGGTCGTACGACCCCGGCATGCTGACGCCCGAGGAGATCGCGGTCCATGTGCGCGCCCATCATCAGCAGCCGGGGCGGTGCGCGGGTCCTGCATGGACCACCGGGCCGCGTCCCAGGATGTCGCGCAGGACACCGAGGACGCCGACCGGCTCATCGACTGCCCGGTGCTGACCATGTGGGGGGAGGAGTTCAGCGCCGTCGGGCAGGCCTGTGACGTCCTGGAGGTCTGGAGGGGGCCGGCGCGGAACGTGCGGGGCGTGCCCATCCCCCGGTGCGGGCACCTGTGCCAGGAGGAACGCCCCGACGTCGTCGACGCGGAACTGCTGGACTTCCTCGCCGACTGGAAGGGCAGAGCCGGCAGGTCAGCGAGGCTCCACGCCGAGATCCGTGTCGACGTCATAACCGAATTCGGCCTGACCGGCCGTGGGATGCGCGATATCGGCCGCCAGGTCGAACGCCGCCCCGTCGATCGCGTCCTCGAACACGGACTCCTCGCGCTCGGCCTTAGCACGACGATGATGCTCGGTCACCTTTTCCACGATGTTCCGGATATGCGGGTGACGGTCGGCGGAATTCGACTCTTCGGCGTTCATGGTGCGCTCCTCCTTTTAAGGTATCAGCAGGTCTCGGAATCGGGAATCACATGCATC
The DNA here is from genome assembly GCF_009796285.1 of Streptomyces broussonetiae. Taxonomy (NCBI): domain Bacteria; kingdom Bacillati; phylum Actinomycetota; class Actinomycetes; order Kitasatosporales; family Streptomycetaceae; genus Streptomyces; species Streptomyces broussonetiae. The sequence goes on from NZ_CP047020.1 coordinate 1,770,154, forward strand.
GCGGCCTCCTCGGCCGACGCGCCGGCGCCGTCCGGGCCGATGTCGGACGCGAACAGGTCGGACTCGGTGTTCTCGTGGCTGCCCTCGTCCGGCGCGACCAGGCGTCCGGCGCGCTCGTCGCCGACCTCCGGGTCGACGGGCTCACCGGCCATCCCCCACGTGTCGCCGATGCCGTCCCCCTCGGGGACACCGATGTCGGGGACCTCCTCGGCGAGACGCTCGTCCAGACTCTCCCCACGCCACCGCTCGGACGCCGTGACGCCGGTGTGCTCCACGGCCCAGGGTCGTTCCGGGGGCGAGTAGCCCTCGTCCAGGGGCTCGACACCGGCCCGGTCGTCGAGGGTGTCCAGGGCGTCCAGCAGGCCGGCGTCGTCCTGCACCTCGGACCCGTCCGGCTGGTAGACGTCGTCCCCCATCGCCCCCTCGCTCACCTGTGATCACCGTCCTGGTGCAGTTCGGCCACATAGCCGCCGGGGAACTGCACCACGGCGTTGGAGCGGCCCCCGGCGGTGTACGGGCCCCACAGCACCTGCGCGCCCGCCGCCTCGGCCTTGCGCAACGTCACGGCGAGATCATGCACCGCGTAACCGGTGGTCTCCCGCCCGAACGGGTAGGGAAGATGGCCGTCGGTGACGTTCACGACCGTGTTGCCGAACCCGGAGCGGATGGCGATTCGGCGATATCTCTCCTGGGGCAGACCGATGTCGCCGCCGTCCGCCGCCCGGCGGTCCGAGACGACACGGCCCCCGGTGAACCGCAGGTAGGAGCCCAGGAACCCGTCCACCGAGTCGGGCGTCAGGTAGACGCGGTTGTCGGGCACGGATTGAAGGGGCTTGTACGACGGCGCCGTGGTGTGCCAGTACAGCTGAGCGTTGACGCCGCCCGGGAACTGGACGACCGCGTCCCGCCCGATCGGGTCGTCGAACGGCGCCACGACCAGCTGTGCGCCGCTCTGCCGGGCCAGTCGCACGCCCTTGTCGAAGTCGCTCATGAGCCAGCCCGTCCGTTCGGCGCCGAACGGGTACGGGGCGGGCGTTCGGAAGTCGAAGACGGACAGGGTGCCGACCGGCGACATCACCAGTTCCGACTCGGTCCTGCTGGGCGTCGGCGTGACGGTCGTGAGGACCTTGGCCGTGTGCGTCCCGCCGAACGTCGCGGTCCAGGCGGCGACGAACGCGTCCACCTTGCCGGGGGTGACATAGACGTGCGTGGTGTCGTACTGGGGACCCACCGCCGTGGTCGAGGCCGGCGCGACTGCCGCCCCGTCCTGGGCCGAGGACGGCGCCCCGGATCCCACCACGCTCAGTGCCACCATGACAGCGGGCAGCACCCATGCCATCGCTCTGCGCTTCATTTCCGTTCCCTTCCGCCTGAGCCGTACACATCGAAAGCTAGGCACCGGGCGCGGGAGCGATCATGCCGACAGCGCCCCGGCTCTTGCCTTTCCGGGAACAGTGGCGGCCGGGCGTCAGGTCCCGACGTGTGCGCCGCGCCACTGCACCGGCGACATCCCGTACGTCTCGCGGAACGTCCGGCTGAAGTGGGAGGGGTTGGTGAAACCCCAGCGGGCGGCCACCGCCGCGATCGACCGGTGGGCCGCGCCGTTCTGGGCCAGCTCCTCGCGCGCCGCCTCGAGCCGTCGGGTGCGCACCCAGGCGTTGACCGTGGTGCCCTGCAGCTGGAAGATCCGGTGCAAGTAGCGCAGGGAGATGCTGTGCTGATCGGCGATGTCCTGCGGGGTGAGCCCGGGATCCTGCAGCCGGACCTGGACGGATGCGGTGATCCGGTCCCACAGCGCCGGCGCGGACCGGCTGCTGACCTGCTCCAGGGCCAGGGTGGCCAGGAGCTCCGCCGCGACGCGGGCGAGGTCGTCGCGTCGGGTCGTGCCCGCCCGGATGACCTCGTCGACGAGCCCGCGCAGCAGCGGCATCAGCAGGGCCGCCGCCCCGTCCCCGCTGTCGTCCACCACGGTCGCCGTCAGGGCGGACAGCTGCCCCTCCTCCAGCCGGAGCAGGGCGCGGGGAAGCATGAGGACCCGGGCCCGCTGCCGCTGGGGCAGCACGATCCGGTACGGGCGCCGCGCGTCGTGGAACGCCAGCCGGCCGGGCCGGAGTTCGGCGGTGCGGCCGTCCTGGAAGAGCAGCGCGGTACCGTCCAGTTGGAGACGCACCAGGATGTGGGTGCTCCGGTCGGCGGCCACCGAGCGGGCGCTGCGCAGAATCGTTCCCGGGCCGAACTCCTCGGTGGCGATCTGGAGTGCGCCCAGCCGCTCGGCGGTCAGCTCGCCCGCCCACGGGCGGCCGGTCTCCACGGCGATCTCCAGACCCACGAAGACCTGGGACAGCGCGCGTTCCCATGCGGCGACACGGTCCCTGGGTGCAAGGCTCCGAGTGGAGAAGGACACCCCCTGGCCCGGGATGGTCAGCGAAGCGGTCAGCACGGTACGTCTCCCCTCACCCGGCTCGCACGCTCCCGGTCGAGCCAGTCGGTGGGAGACAGGCCGAACGAACTGCGAAAGGCCCTGCTGAACCGGGCGGGACTGCTGAAGCCCCAGCGTCGCGCGACCTGGCCCAGGCTGACGGATCCCGGTGCCCGTGCGGCGAGTTCCCTGCGGCACTCCTCCAGGCGCAGTTCGCGGATCCACTGGCACACGGTGGTGTCCTCCGCCTCGAACAAACGGTGCAGATAGCGCACGGAGATGCCGTGGGCATCGGCGATGGCCCGCGGAGTCAGGCCGGAATCCGCCAGGTGCCAGCGGATGAAGGCCTTGATCCGCAGGAGCAGGACCCGGTCGGCACCGGGCAGTGCGTCCGGATCCTCGCCCAGTTGGTCCGCGGCCGTGGCCGCCATCAGGTCGATGACGCCCTCGGCCAGTCGCTCGGCCACCGGCGTCGCGTAGGCCTCGGAGGTGTCCGCCAGCCGTTCCAGCAACGGGGTGAGCAGGCCGGTCAGACCGCTGCTCGGGCGCACGGCCCGCGCGGTGAGCCGGCTCAGGTCTGCCTCCGACCGCCCGAGCAGGTCCCGCGGGACCGCGAAGATCTTCAACCGGAAGCGTTCCGGGAAGGCCGTGCGGAAGGGCCGGACGGTCTCGAAGAACCCGATGTCGCCGGCGCGCAACTCGGTGGTGCGGCCGTCCTGTCCGACCTGGGCCCGGCCGGTGCTCTGCAGCGCCACGAAGATGTCCCGCCCGTCGCCGCGGGCGATGAAGCGAGGCGAGCGGTGGACCCGGCCCGGATCGCATTCCACCGTGATGATCCGCAGGTCGCCGAGGTGATCGGTGCGCATGGCCGCGTCATAGGTACGGCCGTCGGTGGCGATCTCCATCCCGACCAGGGTCGCGAGCACGGCGTCGTGCCAGAAGTCCAGACTCTCGCGCGGCGGAACCGAGCGGGTGCTCAGCACCTGCGCTCGCGGACTCGTGCAGGAGGCCGTCCACCAGCTTCTCTCCCCGTGGGGGCCGATCACGGTTGGCATGGTGCGAGCATGCGGTCGTGGCGCGACACCACGCATCAGTCGGTCGACTGGTCGACCTGCCCGTTCCGCACGCTTCAGTGCAAACGGGCACTCAGAAAGGCGTAACCGGTCAGGAGAGCCGCCCGAGTGGGCGCGCTGTCGTCCAGGGCATGCAGGGCCACGAAGTCGTGGACCGTGCCGAGGAACCGTACGGCGGACGCCTCGACCCCGGCCTCGCACAGATTCCGCGCGTACTGCTCGCCCTCGTCCCGGGCCACGTCCGCCTCGGCGGTGACGATCAGTGCCGGCGGCAGCCCGACCAGGTCCTCGGTGCGTGCCCGCAGCGGGGACGCGGTGGGCTCGTCGTGCAGGGCCGGGTCCGTGACGTAGCGCGCCCAGTACGTGCGCAGCGCACGGCGGGTGAGCAGGTATCCGGTGGCGAACTGCCGTTGCGAGGGGCTGTCGCAGCGGGAGTCGGTGAGCGGGTAGTAGAGCAGCTGCGCGCTGAGCCGTGGCCCGCCACGGGACTTCGCCAGCATGGTCACGGCGGCAGCCAGCGTGGCACCGGCGCAGTCGCCCGCCACGGCCACCCGGCGCCCGTCGAGGCCGAGTTCGTCGGCTCGGGAGACCGCCCAGGTCAGCAGCTCGTAGCACTCCTCCAGCGCCACGGGGTAGCGGACCTCGGGGGTGCGGCTGTACTCGGGGACGACGGCGCACACCTGCGCGCCCCTGACGACCTCGCTGATGAGGCGGGCATGGGTCTGCGCGTCGCCCAGCGTCCACCGGCCGCCGTGCACGTACAGGAGGGTGGGCAGCGGGCCGGTCGCGCCCGCCGGGCGGACGGTCCAGAATCCGAGCAGCCCGGACGGGCCGACCGAGGCCACGCGGTAGACCGCGTCCACGTCGAAGTCCTCGAACCGGTCGACCTGGGCCTCCCGGAGCGCCTGCCGCGCCGTGTCGGGGCCGAGGTCGTCGAGGGACGGGGGCGCGGCGGCGGCGGTGACGAGCCGCCGCACCACGGGGTCGAGGACGACGGCCGCGCGGGACTCACCGCCCGGCCGGCCTCCGGGGGCTCTCCGCATCACGCACTCCCCTCTGTCTGGGCGGCGCCGCTCGTCGGCAGGTTCGTACGGAACCGCCCGGTCCCCGCCTCACCTGTCCTGGAGGAGGTCACGCAGTTGCTGGCGGCGGCTGATGCCGAGCTTCGGGTAGACGTTGTACAGGTGGGAGCCCACGGTACGTGGCGAGAGGAAGAGCTGTTCACCGATCTCACGATTCGACAGGCCGCGCGCGGCCATCAGGACGATCTGCCGTTGCTGTGCCGTCAGTTGCTCCAGCAGACCCGAGGTGTCGGGGGTGGGTGCCGCTCCGCTGGCGCGCAGTTCGCGGGCGGCGGCCGCGGCGAGGGCGCCCGCGCCGAGGCGTTCGGCGGTTTCCCGCGCGGTGGTCAGCTGCTGACGCGCCTCGCGTGTGCGGCGGCCGCGGCGCAGCCAGATGCCGTAGTTGAGGCGGACGTGGGCGCGTTCCCACGGCCACCGGTCCGCCTCGTGGTTGACCAGGGCGAGGTGGAAGTGCTGCTCGGCGTCCTCGTCCGGGTCGACCAGGGCGGTGGCATGGTGCAGGAGCAGCGTCATCCTGATGCTCGGGCGATCTCCCTGCTCTGCCCGGACGCGCGCCAGGAGGGCAACGGCCTCGGCCGTGCGGCCGGTGCGTTGGGCCGCGACCGCGAGTTCGGCGATGCTCCGCGGCGACAGGACGGGGTGCAACGGCGCGCCGTCGCCGGTGAACAACTCGCGCAGGTGTCGCCAGGCGCCGTCCCAGTCGCCGAGCGCGATGGAGGCGAGTCCCCGGGCGCGCAGCAGGCGGGCCTGGGTGGCCCGGTTCTCGTCCAGGCAGACGCCGCGCCAGATCGAGGGGGTGAGCCAGGGCTCCGGGGGGACCGTTCCGCGCAGCGCCTGCAGGGCCAGGGCCTGTGCCTGAAGATCCGCCTGGAGGCGTGGCAGGCGCAGCACCACGGTCTCGGCCGTGGCCTCCCGGACCAGGTCCTCGGCCTCGGTGAACCACCCGATGCCCACGAGGGTGTCCACGAGGGCGAGAACCGTCCAGCCGCGGAGACCGAAGGCGCGGGCGGTCCGGAGCTGGGCGTCGCTCTCGCGGAACTGTCCCAGACACACGTCCGCCTCGTCCGCGAGGTAGGCGGCCGAGAGCACCGCCATACGGCAGGCCGGCGTCTCCAGGCCGTCCAGCGGCGCACCGTGCCCACGACCGAGGCCCGTCGGCGAGCCTGTCGTGTCCTGCCGCCGGATCACCGCGGTGACCAGCGCGTCCAGAGCCTGCCGCGTGTCCGGCCGGTCCAGACGCCCCAGAGGCCCGGTCACGGTGGGCCGGGGCCGGCCGACACCGTCGGCTTCGTGGACACGCTCGGCCTCCCGGCCGTAGTCGACCTCGCAGGCGCGGTCGGCCTCCTGGCGGTCATCATCAGCCTCGCGAACACCGTCGGCCTCGCGGGCACTGACGGCCTCCCGGCCATTCTCTGCCTCGCGAGCACCGTCGGCCCCCCGGCCACCGCCGGCCTCCCGGGCGCGGTCGAGCAGCCTGGACAGGTCGGCACGGTGCTCCGGCAGTCCGGACTGGACGGTGATGCCCGCTGCCACCGCCGTCAGGGCGAGTGCGACGGGCCGGCCGACCGCCGGGAAATGCTCCGAGGCGTCGACCAGGAGGTTGAAGGCCTCCCGCTGGGCCGACTCCAGTGACAGCATCGAGGCCAGGGCACCGGCCGCCGCGCAGGCGAGTTCCGGATCCCCCGGGTCCTGCACGAACCGGCCGTACAGGTCCCTCACCCAGCCGGGATCTCCCACCGCATGCGCGGCCACGAGGGCCTCGGCCAGCCGGCGTGCGCGTTCCCGCGGCTGCGGGCTGAGCCGGGCGGCCCGCTCCAGGGCGCTCGCGGTGCCCACGACGTCCCCGTGCCGCCAGGCAGAGTCCTCGAGCGCGGCGGCCACGGACTCGTTGGTACGCAAGGTGGCGCCGGCCAGGTGACGGGCTCTGCTCTCCGGCTGCGTGACGGCCGCGGCGAGGTCCAGATGGGCCCGCTGCCGGTCACCGGCCAGGTGCCGTGAGAACGCGGCCGACCGGGCCAGCGGATGTCGGAAGACGAGCCGGTCCTCGATCAGCGAGACCAGACCGGCCGCCTCCGCCGGGGCCCACACCGCGAGGTCGTCGGTGTCCAGCGCGGCCATCAGGGCGGCGACGCTCTCCCCCGGCTCGGCGGCCGCGGCGTACAGCAGAGCCCGTCCCGTCTCGGGGGGAAGCGCGTCGAGTCGCGCCGCGAAGGCGTGTGCCGTCAGCGGGCGCCGGGCCACAGCAGCGTCGGCGCCTGCCGTTCGGGAGGCCACGGACGCACGGCGGCCCAGTTCCACCAGGGCCAACGGGCTGCCCTCGGCTTCGTCCAGGATCTCCAGCCTGCGCCGGCCGGTGGGCGCGGTCGGCTGCCGGTCCAGCAGCGCCGCGGCCGACATCGCGCTCAGCGGACCCAGGTGCACGGTCTCCAAACCGGGGGGCAGACCGGGCGGTGGCGCCTCACCGCGCGCGGTGAGCAGCAGCCTGACCGGGCGGCCGGCCAGGAGCCGGATCCCCGCGCAGAGCGCGTAGACGAAGGCGGGGTCGCAGGCGTGGATGTCGTCCACGCACACCAGTACCGGCCGGAATGTGGCGAGCCGTTCCAACAACGCCAGCAGTGCGGCCTGCACCTGTCCGTCGTCCGGCCCTTGGTGCGGCCCGCCGTCGTGGGCGCCGGGGTTCATGGCGGCGCCCAGCACCTGTCCGTGTACGGCGGGCAGGCCGGGCAACTCGTCCAGGACCGGCACCAGCAGCTGCTGCAGACAGGCGCGGACGTGCCGACGGTCCGCGGCCCAGCCCTGCGCCGACAGGACGAGCATGCCGTCGCCGGTGGCCAGTTCCCGGGCGTGGTGGAGCAAGGTCGTACGGCCGATCCCCTCCTCCCCGAGGAGCAGCAGCGCCTGGGGGCTGCCGGGCAGTCCCGTCACGCAGCGCTGGATCCGCTCGATCTCGCTGTCGCGGCCCAGTGGCCGTGACGCCGCCGTACGGCAGGACCGCCGGGCGGCTTCCTCGCCGGCCGCCGATCGGGATGGATGGACCGTCATGCACTTACTCCGGACCTGTTCGGCTGCCCACGGCGGTGGGCATGTTCCCTGGCCGAGTCAATGATCGGGGACACCCGGCCAAGCTGCTTCTGTCACATGACCGGTCCTTCCCGGGTTCCGGTGCTGAACGGTGTCGGGACCGCGAACGGCGGCCGTACGCGGCTCGTGCGCGTGCGGTCGGCCGTGGGTGACAGGATGACCGGGGCATGATCACCGGTGCTGGAGGAGACGACCATGGTGCACGTGGGTCCCGATTACCCTGCCGACCCGGGCATCCTGGGCAGATCGGTCGAGCTTTCCCGTCTCGAGGAGTTGCTCGGAGCGGTGGCCGGCACCGGTTCCCAGGTGCTGGTGCTGACCGGGGAGCCGGGAGCGGGCAAGAGCACCCTCGTCGACTGGACGGCCGAGCAGGGCAAGGCCCGCGGCCTGCGGGTGCTGCGTGTCCGGGGCAGCGAGGGCGAGGCCGGACTGGGGCTCTCGGGTGTCCATCAGCTCCTGCATCCGCTGCTTCCCGGCGACACACTGCCCGCCCAGCAACGGAAGGCTCTCGACCGCGCCTTCGGGCTGACGGCGGCGCCGGGCGAAGCGGCTCTCGACCAGCTGTCGCTGTGCATCAGCGTGCTCGCCCTCATCGGCGACGCCGCCGCACACCGGCCCCTGCTCCTGCTGGTGGACGACGCCCAGTGGCTGGACTTCGGTTCGGTGGACGTGCTGGCCTTCCTCGCCCGGCGTCTGGAGGGCAAGCCGGTGGTGATGCTGGTCGCCGCCCGGGAGGATTCCGTGCCGGCCCGCTTCGACCGGGACTTCCCCCAGGTGACCGTGGGCCCGCTGAGCCGGGCCGCGGCAGGGCTGCTGCTGAACGCCCAGCCCGCCCCGCCCCGCGGCAGGGCTCGCACCCAGATCCTCCAGCAGGCCGCCGGCAACCCGCTGGCCCTGATCGAGCTGTGCAGGGCCCTGGCCCGGGGCCGGACCGGCACGGGTCAGGAGGGCGGCGCCGCCCTGCCGCTCACCGCCCGCCTGGAGAACCTGTTCGCCGCCGACCTCCCCGGGCTGCCCGAGCCCACGCGCGAGGCACTGCTCCTGGTGGCCGCTGCGAGCACCGGGCACCTGGCCGACCTGGTGCACGCCGCCCCGTCGTCGGACGTCGTCCAGGCACTTGCCCCCGCGGAGCGCGTCGGACTGGTGCGGATCGAGGACGGCCAGGTGCTGCTCCGCCACCCGCTGGTGCGCTCGGCCATCTACCACTCGGCCTCCTTCGCCGAGCGTCGCCAGGCCCATCTCGCCCTGGCCTCCGCTCTCGCCGGGGAACCGGACCGCCGTGCGTGGCACCTGGCCGCCGCGGCGACGGGTCAGGACGCGGAGGTCGCCGACGCCCTGGCGGAGAGCGCCGAGCGCGCCCGGGCCCGGGGCGGATTCGCGGCGGCCGCATCGGCACTGGAGCGCGCCGCGCAGCTGACCCCGGCACCGGAACTGCGTGCCCGGCGCCTGCTGATGGCCGCGCAGGCCGCCATGTTCGCCGGCCATCCGCAATGGGTCGGCGAGATCAGCGGCCGGGTCGGCGACCTGACCGAGGACACCCGGTTGCGGGCGGAGGCCTCCCTCCTGGGCGGCTGGGCGCTGGGTGTGACGCTCCGTCACGAAGAGGCCTTGGCCCTGTTGTTCGCAGTAGCCGAACGCACGGCCGCTTCGGCACCGGACCTGGCACTGGGCACCCTGGCCACCGCCGCCACGTCCGTCTACAACTCCGGGACGGCGTTCCACCGGGCCGAACTGCGCCGGATCGGCGACCTGATCGACGAAACCGGCAATCCCGCCGCCCTCGCCTGGACCCGGGCGGCCGGCGACCCGCACAGTCAACGGGCCCGGCTCAGCGGGCTGTTGAAGGACGCGCTGGCCGCCATGTCGGCAGAGTCTCTGGAGGACCTCACGTCGCTCGGCGGCGCGACCTGGATCCTGGACGAGACGGAACAGGCCGTTCGCCTTCTCGGGCAGACCATGGACGTCATACGCCGCGCCGGCAGCGCGGGCACGAACGCAACCGTCTCGCAGGCGCTCGCTCTGGCCCTCTTCGAGAGCGGTTCGTGGACGGCAGCGCAGGAGGCGGCGGACGAGGCGTTCTGGATGGCGACCGAGGCGGGAGCCGACAACGTGACCCTGGGCTCCTGCATCCTCCAGGCCACCCTGCGCGCACTGCGGGGGGACCATGCGACCGCACGGACGCAGGCCATGGAAGCCGTACGGGGCGTGGACCTGCGCGGGTCCCTGAGCCTGCAGGTGAGGCACCGGCACGCCCTGGGGATGGCCGCGTTCGTCGCCGGGGACCACGCCGACGCCTACGACCAGTTGCGGGCGACCTTCACCCGCGACTTCCGCCCCGCTCCTGTGCACTACCACGCCTCCGTCTACCACCTGGGCGACCTGGCCGCCGCGGCGGTCCGCGCCGGCCGGACGGACGACGCGCGTACGGTGGTGGAGGCCGTCGAGCACAGCATGGAACCCGACCGGTCACCGCGGCTGGCCGCCGTTCTGCACCGGGCCGCCGCCCTGCTGAGCGACGCCGAGGACGCCGAGGCGCATTTCCGTGCCGCGCTCACCGACGCCGCCGCCGACTGCTGGCCCTTCGAGAAGGCGCTCGCCCAACTGGACTTCGGCGAGTGGCTGCGCCGGCACCGCCGCAGCGCCGAGGCACGCCCGCACCTCAACGCGGCGCTGGAGTGCTTCCAGCGGCTCGACGCCCGGCCCTGGACCGATCGCACGGCCGCGGAGCTGCGGGCCGCGGGAGCCCCGACGGCAGCGACGACGGCCGCGAGTGCGGCGGACGTACTGACCGCGCAGGAACGGCAGATCGCCGAACTGGCCGCCCAGGGCCTGACCAACCGCGACATCGCGGCCCGTCTGTACCTCTCACCCCGCACCGTCGGCTACCACCTGCACAAGATCTTCCCCAAGCTGGGTGTCCGCGTCAGGGCCCAACTCCGCGACGCCCTCTCGCAGGATCCGCCGCAGTGATCCGGTCACGGCCTCACCCCGGCCGCCCCGCGCGATGCCGGTGACGATGCCCCCACTGCACGCCCGGGTCGGTTCTCGGACCAGGATCCGGGTCATCCGCGGCCGTAAACCCGTCTGAACACCGCTCAGCGCGCGCCCTGCCGTCACTTCGCGTGCCCGTGCACCTACCCTGTGCATCCATGAGGGTCGGCCCGGAACACCGCGACCGCTGCTCCGTGGTGCGCACGGCAGCGGCGGTCGTGGTGCTTCTGGCCGCTCTGCTGCATGTGCTGGCGTGTGCGCACGGCCCGGCATCGCCCGCTGCGGCCGACTCACGTCCGGCCGCCGGTCCCGTCGTGGTGGCGGATGCGCACGGCGATTCCGGACAGGGACCGCACGAGCGGTGCTGTCACGCGGAGGAGCCGTCGATCCGGGCGCCGCGTGACATCGGCCCGACCGGACAGCCGGGGCCGGCGCCAGGGTACGGGGCCGTGCCCGTCAGCGCAGTCACCGCGCCTTCCGGACCCGTGGCCATGGCCGGTCGGCCCCCTGGCACCGCGGCCGACGATGCGCCGGTCGGCCGGTCTCTCGCACGCTTGGGTGTGTGGCGGACCTGATCGGCCGTCAGCCGGGCTCCCGCGTCGCGCACTCGGACCGGGGCACGGCGGCAGCCGACCACCTCCCCCTCGTCTCACGGCCGACAGCCCCGCGCTGCCCGGCCGCAGGAGAAACACACCATGCACCACCCTGCGCACACGCACACCCACACCCACAACCCCGTACTGCTCCCCGGACCCACCCGGCGGCCGATGCGGACACCGGCCGGTCTGGTCGGAGACACCCCCCTCCTGTGGATCGCGGAGCCCTTCACCGCCGCCGGGCGCGGCTTCTGGGCCAAGCTCGAAGGGCTCAACCCCGGCGGCTTGAAGGACCGTGCCGCCCTGCACATGGTGCGCGCGGCCCGCGCACGCGGGCAGTTGCGTCCCGGCGCCCGGATCGTGGAGTCCAGCTCGGGGACGCTCGGCCTGGGCCTCGCACTCGCCGGGTCCACGTTCGGCCATCCGGTCACCGTCGTCACCGACCCCGGTATGGAACCCCTGATGAGCGGCCTGCTCACGGCGTACGGAGCCGAGATCGACGCCGTCACCGACCCGCATCCGGTCGGCGGCTGGCAGCAGGCGCGTCTGCACCGGGTCGAGTGCATCCTGGCCGGGGATCCGGGCGCCTGGCACCCGAACCAGTACGACAACCCGGACAACGTCGCCGCGTACGCCCCGCTCGCCCACGAACTGGCGGCCCAGCTCGACCGTGTCGACACGCTCGTCGTCTCCGTCGGCACCGGCGGCCACTCCGCGGGCACCGCCTGCGTGCTGCGCCGGCTCCACCCCGGCCTGCGCGTGGTCGGAGTCGACGCGACCGGTTCGACCATCTTCGGCCAGCCCGCCGCGCCCCGGCTGATGCGCGGCCTGGGCAGCAGCGTCCACCCCCGCAACGTCGCCCACCACCTGTTCGACGAGGTGCACTGGGTCGCCGCCCGGGAAGCCGTCTGGGCCGCCCGGCGCCTGGCCCGGGACCACTATGCGACCGGTGGCTGGAGCGTCGGCGCCGTCGCCCTCGTCGCCCGCTGGCTCGCCCGTACCCTGCCCGCCGGGAACCGCATCGTCGCCGTCTTCCCGGACGGGCCGCAGCGCTACGTCGGCACGGTCTACGACGACGCCTACTGCCGTACACACGGCCTGCTGGACCACACACCCGCCGACGACCCCGACGAGATCGCCCACCCCGGCGAGCGGACCGTCACGCGCTGGACCCGCTGCGCCCACGTCGGCGCCCCGCTCGGCCAGGACGGCACTGCGCGGGCGAACGGAGCCGCCGGATGAGGCGCCTGGGGCAGCTGACCCGTTCCTTTCCCGCTCCAGCACGCCTGTTGATGGCCAACCAGTTCGCGATCAACCTGGCCTTCTACATGCTGATGCCCTACCTGGCCGCCCACCTCTCCCACGGACTCGGCCTGGCGGCCTGGGCCGTGGGGCTCGTGCTCGGCGTGCGGAACTTCTCCCAGCAGGGGATGTTCCTCATCGGCGGCACCCTCGCCGACCGCTTCGGCTACAAGGCCCCGATCATGGCGGGCTGTCTGCTGCGCACGGTGGGCTTCGGCCTGCTCGGCTGGGTCGACGACCTGCCTGCCCTGATCGCCGCCTCCGCCACGACCGGTTTCGCGGGAGCCCTGTTCAACCCCGCCGTCCGCGCCTACCTGGCAGCGGAGGCCGGTGAGCGCCGCGTCGACGCGTTCGCCGTCTTCAACGTCCACTACCAGGCCGGGATGCTGCTCGGCCCCCTCGTCGGACTTGCCCTGCTGGCGGCGGACTTCCGCCTGGTGTGCACGACCGCCGCGGCCGTCTTCGCCGGGCTCACCCTGCTCCAGTGGCGGGCGCTGCCCGCACGCGAGCGCCGGTCGGCCGGCGCCGCAGGAATCGGTGTGACCGCACAGTGGCGCTCCGTCGTGGCGAACCGGCCCTTCCTGCTGTTCGCCACGGCAATGACCGGCTCCTACGTGCTGGCCTTCCAGGTCTACCTCGCCCTGCCGCTCGCCGCCGCCGACGCCCTCGGTTCCGGCGGTACAGCGGTGACCAGCGGCCTGTTCGTGGTCTCGGCATCCGTCGCCGTGGCCGGGCAGCTGCGCCTGACGGGATGGGCGAAGGAGCGGTGGCGCCCCGAACAGGCGCTGGTGCGGGGCCTGGTCGCGATGGGGTTCGCGTTCCTGCCGCTCGTGTTCGCCCCGCGCACCGCGCCCGCCGCGGTGCTCGGCGCGCTGCTGACGGCGGTCGTGCTCCTCGCGGCCGGTGCGGCGGTGGTCTACCCGTTCGAGATGGAGACCGTGGTCGCGTTGTCCGGGGACCGCCTCGTCGCCACGCACTACGGCCTCTACAACACGGTCTCCGGCCTGGGTATCACCCTGGGCAACCTGGGCGTCGGCGCGCTGTGGGACTTCGCGCTGCGGCACGGTGCCATGTGGCTGACCTGGACGGCGCTGACGGCCACGGGGGTGGGGTGCGCCGCGGCAGTGACCGCTCTGGCGCACGGCGGACGGCTGACGGTGCGACAGCCCGAGCCGGTCGCGTCCTGGATGCGGGGCCGTCCCTCCGATGCCGGGTATCCGGGTGACGGCCGCGCGCGGTGAGACCACGGGCCGATTAAGGTGGTGCCGTGCTTGCCCCGCAGCCCGCCTCCCGCACAGCCGGTACCCACCGGCGAGTGGTGCGTCCCGCTGTGCTGGTCGCGGTGCTGCTCGGCCTGTTCCTCATGCACGGCGGCCCGGCCGCGGCCAACGGCGGCTGCCACGGGGCCGCACCGGACGCGGCCGCCATGCCGTCGGCAGCGGACGCGACGGCCGGGACGGCCGACACGACCGGCGCGGCCACGGAGCACGTCGGCATGCGGTCGGCGCAGGAGCATATGGCCGGGGCCACGCACACGGTCGGCCTGCAGACGGTACCTGCCCGGATGGCCGCGGCTACGGCCGTGGCCCCCGAGGCGGCGCACACGGCCGTAGCCCCCAGCACCACACATACGGAGGTAGCCCCCGCCGCGGCAGCACCCGGTGCCCCCCGCGCGACAGCCGGCAATGCCGCCTTGCGTCCGCTCGAGGCCACCGCGCGGCCGGCCGAGGCCATGCGGGGCGAGCTGTGTCTGGCCACCACCACGACCCGCCCCGGAGTGCCGCCGCCGCCGTCGACCGCGGTCGCCTGCGCGCTCCCGGCGGCTGTCCTGCTGCCATGGGCCCGGCGGCCGTACGGCGAGGCACGTCACCGGGGCCCACCGGTCGGCGGGCGAGACCTCCTGCTCCAGGTGTGCGTGACGCGGACGTGAGGTGTCCCCCGGGCTGTGGCGCCGTGCCACGGCCCGGCCGGGACCCACGTTCACTGCGCCGTGTGACGGCGCCCCACCTGGAAAGACACATTCATGTCCAAGACCCCTGGCACGACTCGTCGTGTTCTCGCGGCAGCCGCCGCCACGGCGGCACTCGCCGTCACCCTGACCGCCTGCGGCTCCGCCTCCGGCTCCGACCACAGCTCCACCGCATCCGGAATGTCCGGCACGGAACACAGCGGCACGCCGTCCCCCTCCGCATCGGACGGCGACATGGCCGACATGCCCGGTATGAGCACCGCCGCCACCGGCAACGGACTCGCCGAGGCGAAGGACGGGTACCGGATGACCTCCGCCACCACCACCCTCGCCGCCGGCAGGGCGACCGGCTACCGCTTCGCCATCACCGGTCCGGACGGCAAACCGGTCACCGGCTTCGCCGTCGACCAGACCCAGCGGATGCACTTCTACGCCATCCGGTCCGACCTCACCGGCTTCCAGCATGTGCACCCGGTCATGGCCAAGGACGGCACCTGGACCGCACCGCTGGCCGCGCTGCGGCCGGGCAGCTGGCGGCTGTATGCCTCCTTCACCCCGGACGGCGGCCCGGGCAAGGGCGAGGACTTCGTCCTCAGCCGTACCGTGAAGGTGCCCGGAATGGCGATGACCACGACCCTGGCCAAGGCGTCCGGCACCACCACGGTCGACGGCTACACCCTCACCGTCAAGGGCGAGCCGATGGCCGGCATGGCCCACCAGCTGACCGCCACTGTCACCAAGGGCGGCAAGCCGGTCACCAGCCTTCAGCCCTACCTGGACACCTACGCCCACCTGACCGCCTTCCACCAGGGCAACCTGGCCTTCGCGCACCTGCACCCGCAGACCAAGGTCGACGGCGACCACGGCGGACCGACCCTGACGTTCCACGCCGAGTTCGCCCAGTCCGGGAACTGGCGGCTGTTCCTGCAGTTCCGGACGGCCGGTCGACTGCACACGGCCGCGCTCACCCTGCACGTCGGCTGAGCGCCCCGGCCTGACTGCGAGCAGTGCGGGTACCGCCCGCGCCCGAGAGGGCGCGGGCGGTTTCGTGCCGGGCGAGCGATGCTGGTGAGCGAGCAGCTTCGCGCAGAGGCCAGGAGGCGCACCCCGGTGATCGCCGTCAACCCGTTGAACAGCGCCTCGGTGCTGGCCGCGTTCGGCGCGATCGGCGTCCTGGTGGTGATCTTCGCGGAATCCGGTCTGCTGGTGGTCGGCTTCGTCCTGCCGGGCGACACGCTGCTGTTCCCGGCCGGCGTGCTGTGCGCCGGGACCGCGCAGCAGCCGCCCCGGCTGGCGCTGTGGCAGGTGCTGGTGTGCGCGGCCGTCGGGGCGGTGGCCGGCGGCCAGGTGGGGTACCTGATCGGGCGGCGCGGCGGACGGGCGCTGCTGGCGCGCACCTCCCGCCGGCGGGTGAAGGCCGCGGCAGCGCGGGCCGAGGAGCTGCTGGCGGGATACGGCTACGGAAAGGCGCTGATGATCGGGCGGTTCGTGCCGTTCCTGCGGACGGTCCTGCACCCCGTGGCGGGCGCGCTCGGGGTGCCCGTGCGCACCTTCACGCTGTGGCAGACCGTGGGCGGTGTGCTGTGGTCGCAGGCGCTCGTCCTCGCCGGCTACAGCCTGGGAGCGTCCGTCCCGCGGATCGACGACTATCTGCTGCTGCTGGTCGGCGCGGTCGTCGTCGTGTCGATGCTGCCGTTGCTGATCGAGGCATGGCGGACTCGACGGGAACGCCGCTGAGAGTGCCTCACACCCCCGCCTCCCGATGGGTGACGCGCCCGCCGACCACCGTGAGCAGCACCGGCAGCGCCGCCAGATCCGTATCGGCCACCGCCAGCGGGTCGTCGGCCAGGACCGTCAGGTCGGCGCGGTAACCCACCGCGACCCGGCCCGCCCGGACCTCCTCCCCCTCCCCCGCCGCCCAGGCGGCGTTGAGCGTCATGCCCTGGAGGGCCTGGAGCGGAGTGAGGGCCTGGGCGGGGCCGTGCGGGGGCAGGGAGAGGTCGGCGGGGCGGCGGTGCCGGGCGCCGGCCATGACCTTCAGCGGCGAATACGGCGCGATGGGCCAGTCCGAGCCGAGCACGACCCGCGCTCCGGCGTCCCACAGGTCTCGGCAGCGGAACGCCCGCCCGGCACGCTCCTCACCGAGCCGCCGCGACCAGTTGTCGGTGTGGTCCGCGCGGGTGAACTCACAGCAGTGCGTGGGCTGCATCGACGCGGCCACGCCGAGCGAGACGAACCGCCGTACGGTGTCGTCCGGGACGGTCTCGATGTGCTCGACGCGATGGCGCACGGCTACGGGCACGCCTCCGGCGTCCACCGCCTGGGCCTTCTCGACCGTGTCGAGCACATGGCGTACCGCCGCGTCCCCGATCGCATGCGTGGCCGTGGGTACACCGGCCCGGTGCAGGGTCCCGACGACCTCGGTGTAGCGCTGGGGGTCCGGCCCGTAGGCGTGCGCCGACTCGCCGTGGCAGTCGGGGGTCTCGAGCCAGGCGGTGCCGTTGTCGATCGTGCCGTCCATGAAGAGCTTCACGCCCGCCACCTGCCACAGCCCGCCTCCGGTGCCCTGGAGCCGGACGAGGTCGGCGACGGCGGCGTCGTCCGCCTCCGGCCGGCACCAGGGGGCGATCCGCAGCCGCAGGGACAGGGCGCCCGCGGCCTCGAGCGCGGCGTAGACGGCGAGGCTGTCGCCGTTCGCGTCCATGGCGTGCCCGCCGGTGAGGCCGGAGGCGGCCATGGTGCGCTCGGCGCCGGACGCCGGGTGCAGGTGCCCGTCCGTGAGGCCGGCGGTGACCACCGCGCCGCGCAGGTCCACGACGGTGGTGCCGGGCCCGGCCAGGGCGCGGGCGTCCGGATCGTCGCCGAGGAAACTGATCCGCCCGTCCTGTGCGACCAGCGGAGCCGCGCGATGCAGGTACGCCGTGTCGTACCCGACGTCCAGTCGACTCGTACCCGACGTCCAGTCGGCCGCGCCGGCGCGGAGCACGGCGTTCTACGGAGCGCTCGGGCTGGAGGAGGTCATGAACCACGGCTGGATCTCGACACTGGCCGCCCCCGGAAACCCGGCCGCACAGCTGAGCCTGATGCGCGAGGACCGCACCGCGCCCGTCGCCCCGGACCTGAGTATCGAGGTCGACGACGTGGACGCGGCGTACGCGGCGATGCGGGAGCGAGGCGCGGAGATCGTGCACCCGCTCACGGACGAGGAATGGGGCGTACGGAGGTTCTTCGTACGCGACCCCGACGGGCGCGTGGTGGACGTCCTCAGCCATCGCTGACCCCGTCCCCTGGACGGAACACCGCCTTCTGGACGGGTCTGTGACGAACCGTGAGACTGGGTCGGGTCCAGCGCTGCGCGCCCCGGCTCCCCAGGACGGTGACCATGGAAGAGGAAGTCCCCCGCGTCGAACTCACCCCGCAGGCCGCGGAGCTGGTACGGCGGCTGCACGCGGAGCACGGTCCGCTGATGTTCCACCAGTCCGGCGGCTGCTGTGACGGCAGCGCGCCCATGTGCTACCCGGACGGCGAGTTCCGCACCGGCGGTTCGGACGTGCTGCTGGCGGAGCTGGCGGTGGAGGGCGTCGCGGAGCCCGTCACCTTCTGGATGTCCCGCAGCCAGTACCAGGCGTGGAGCCACACCCGGCTGATCGTGGACGTCGTACCCGGACGGGGCAGCGGCTTCTCCCTGGAAGCACCCGAGGGGGTGCGTTTTCTCACCCGTTCTCGCGTAGTCGACGCCTAGTCGGCCCGCCGTCCCCCGCCATCTGCTCCACTGCCTCTTGGAACCAGGGAACACGAGGCAGCACAGGGACAATTGACGACACGTCGGGGGGCATGGTGACCAGACGTCACAGGCTTACGACAGCGGGCAGAGCAGTCCTCACGGTGGTCACGGCGTTCGGCGTGCTGGCCGGTGCGGCCCTTGCGGGGGCGGCACCGGCCGGCGCCGCTTCGGCGGGCAGGCGGATCGCGCCGGGCATCACCTACCGGCAGTTCGACGTCGACGCTGCCGCGGGTCCGGCACACGTCCATCTGCTCACGGTCGACCTGGCCAATCCGCACGTCCGCGTGGATCTGCTGTACCCGGGCACGGTGGCGGCCCGGGCCACGGTCTCCGGGATGGCGGACGCAACCAGGGCGGTCGCGGGGGTCAACGGCGACTTCTTCAACATCACCGAGACCCAGCACCCGGGCGTGCAGGCCACCGGCGCGAGCGTCGGACCGGCGATCGCAGACGGACGTGTGCTCAAGGCCGCGGTACCGGACGGCCAGCGGTTCGGACCGGCACTGCCGCCGGGGACGAACACGCAGGACGTCTTCGGCGTCGGCACGGACCGGCGGGCCCGGCTGGACCACCTCGCCCTCGTCGGCAGCGTCGCCACCCCCGAGGGCCGGCTCCCGCTCAAGGGCCTGAACCAGTATGCGCTGCCGGAGAACTCCGTCGGCGCCTTCACCGCGCAGTGGGGCAGCGCCTCGCGCAAACGTTCCGTCTGCGGCACCGACACCCAACGCTCGGCACCGTGCAGCACCGACACCCATGAAGTGACCGTGCGGGACGGCCGGGTGGCCTCCACCGCGGACACTCCGGGCAGCGGCACGATCCCGTCGGACACCACGGTCCTGGTGGGCCGCGAGGAGGGTGCGCAACAGCTGCGCAAACTCTCCGTGGGGGACGAGGTGAGCGTGACGCACACCCTGGTCGCGGCCTCCTCCGGGGTGCCGTACGCGTTCGCGATCGGCGGCTTCCCGGTGCTGCGGGACGGCACCGCACTGTCCGGGCTGGACGATTCCACCTCCGCAGTGCGCACGGTCGTGGGCCTCAAGGGCGGCGGACAGCAGATGCTGATCCTGGCACTGGACGGGGCCGCCGCGTACCGGACCGGTATGACGGTCGCCGAGGAGGCGGCCACCATGCGCTCGCTGGGCGCGTCCGACGCGTTCAATCTCGACGGCGGCGGTTCGACGGAACTGGTGACCCGGGACGCGGGCGCGAGCGCGGTGACGGTCCGCAACCATCCGAGCGGCGGCGCCGAACGCCCCGTCGCGAACGGCATCGGCGTCTTCTCGGCCCCGTGAGCGGCTCCGAGCACGGCTCCATGAGCAGTCCTGTGAGCGTCTTACGGCTCAGGGCTGCAGGCCGCTGACCAGTTCGGCGGTCGCGGTGAGCCCACTGTGGATGGTGGGCGCCATGCTCGAGCCGGCCAGGAAGAAGCCGAGCAGCACACAGACCAGAGCGTGAGAGATCTTCAGCGCGCAGTTGCGCATGAAGATCACGGCCAGGATCAGGAGCAACAACACCACAGAGATGGAAACGGCCATCGGGAACCTCCTCCGCCACGCCCCTTGAGCGGCGTTTCGGCCGCAAGTGTGGCGTAGCGGAGGGTTCGTCCGGGCGGCTGACGTGTCCCCCAAACGTGTGGTGTTACTCCGTGGGACGGGCGTCGAGGAAGGTCTCCAGGCCGGCCAGGTCGTCGGTGTTGAGGTAGTCGACGCCGGCGGCGAGCAACTCCGCCCACAGGGCGTCGCGGGCCGGGCCCGCGGCGTCCGGGGTGGCCCAGAACCGCACCAGTTGGCCGTGCGCGTGCGCGACGGCGGTGATGCCGCGCAGCTTCTGCCGCTCGGCGTCGGGGAACGTTCCCGCCCCGGACCAGGTGAAGTTCGTCGTCCAGTTGTCGCTGATCAGCGAGATGAAGGAGGCGGGGGCGCTGCTGCCGAGGTCGGTGAGCCGGCCGTCGTAGAAGGCGCGCCGTTCGGACTGTGCCTCCATGGGAATACGCGCGGCGCGGTCGCCGGAGATGACGGCGGTGATCGGTGCGGGGTGGATCCGGCCGTGCGCGTACCGGGTGAACAGGCGCGGGTAGCGGCGCAGATGGCGGTCGAGTTCCAGGTACGTCGAGGAGCCCTCGGTCTTGATGTCGACGAGGAGTTGCAGCGGGCGGCGCCAACCCCGGTACACCGAGCCGTGGTTGGCCTTCACGATCGCGGCCAGCGGGTCGAGGTAGAGGGATTCGAGGGTGCGGGTCGGGTCCAGCTCGGAGCTGTCGTGGCCGATGAGGAGCTGGTCGCCGACGAGGAAGATGTCGGCCTCGACGCTGTTGAAGCGGTGGCCGAGCGCGTCGAACAGGGGGTGCGGGTGTTCGTAGTCGTTGTGGGCGTGCGCGTTCCACAGCGGGTGCAGACCCCGGTGTGAACTGCCCGCCCAGGCCTGGGACACGGGCAGGGCGACCGCGCCGGCGAGGGCGGCGCCGAGGGTGGTGAGGGCTCTGCGTCGGGTGGTGAGGGCCATGCTCTGCCTCCCTTGAGGTGCCGGATGGGACCGGGGAGAGTATGCGTGCCCTCACCACCCAACGGGCCTGCTCTCGCGCGGAGTTGGCGCGTTGTTCACCTCTCGGGAGCGAGCCCGTGAAGAAGCCCGCCCCGGGCGGGGCGGGCTTCACCGGGGCCGGGTCAGGGGGCCTGGAGGTCGACCAGTTCGGCCAGCGCCTCCCGGTGCGCACCCGCCGTGCCGTAGGCGATCGAGTCCGCCTTGGCCCGCTTGAGATACAGGTGGATCGGATGCTCCCAGGTCATGCCGATCCCGCCGTGCAACTGCAGCGCCTCCTCCGTGGCGTGGACGGCGACGGGCGCCGCGTACGCCTGCGCGACGGCGACCGAGATCTCCGCGTCCTCGCCGGAGGCGAGCGCGTCGGCGGCTGCGCGGGCCGCGGCCCGGAGGTTGACCGTCTCCAGCCACAGCTGGGCCAGCCGGTGCTTGAGCGCCTGGAAGCCGCCGACCTGCCGGTTGAACTGCTTGCGCTCCTTCAGATAACGGACCGTCTCGGTCAACGCCCAGTCGGCAACACCCAGTTGCTCGGAGACGAGCAGGCCTGCGGCTGCCTGCAGGGCGCGGCGTACGGCGGGCTCGGCAGCGCCGATACGGCGGCCTGCAGCGGCCTGCAGCCGTACCGTCGCCGGCGGCCGGGTCAGGTCCAGGCCGACCTGCGGGGTGATGGTCACGGCGTCGGCGGCGACGGCGTACAGGCCGCCGTCGTCGGCCGGGACGAGCAGGACGTCGGCCACGGCGGCATCGGCGATGCCGGTCAACTCGCCGTGCAGGGTGCCGTTCTCGAGCCGTACGGTCCGCACGGCGGCGCCCGGTGCCGTGTGCAGTGCGACCGCGAGGGCGCCGATGGCGCGCCCGGAGGCCAGCCGCTCCAGCAGCTCCTCGTCACCGCAGGCCAGCAGGGCCTCAGTGGCCACGACCGCGCTGGTGAGGTAGGGCACGGGGGCGACCGCACGGCCCAGCTCCTCCAGGACGACGGCGGCCTCACGGTGCGAGGCGCCCTGGCCGCCCTGCGCCTCGGGCACCAGGAGGCCGGCCAGGCCCATACCGTCGGCGAGCAGCTTCCACAGGGCGAGGTCGTGCGGGGCGTGCGACTCGGTGCGGGCGATGACGTCGGCCGGGGCGCAGTGGTCGGTGAGCAGGTCCCGTACGGCGGCCCGCAGCGCCTCCTCCTCCTCCGAGTACAGCAGGTCGGGCTGTGTGCGCTGCGCTGTCATCGGGCCAGGTCCTTCCACGCGACGTCCTTGTCGGTGCGCGGCTCGGCGGGCAGGCCGAGGACGCGCTCGGCGACGATGTTCAGCAGGACCTCGCTGGTCCCGCCCTCGATGCTGTTGCCCTTGGCGCGCAGATAGCGGTAGCCGGCGTCACGGCCGGTGAAGTCGACCAGCTCGGGCCTGCGCAGGGTCCAGTCGTCGTACAACAGGCCCTCCTCGCCGCGCAGTTCCACCTCCAGGCCGCTGATCTCCTGGTTGAGGCGGGCGAAGGCGAGCTTCATGCCGGCGCCCTCGGGGCCGGGCTGTCCGGCGACGAGCTGCTGGCGCAGGCGCTCGGCGGTGAGGCGGGAGACCTCGGCCTCGACCCACAGCTTCAGCAGCCGCTGGTGCAGGTCGTGGGTGCGCAGCTCGGGACGCTCGCGCCAGGTCTGCGCGACCGGCCCGATCATGCCGCCCTCGCGGGGCAGGCGCATGCCGCCGATGGCGACGCGCTCGTTGTTGAGCGTGGTCTGCGCGACCCGCCAGCCGTCGCCGGTCTCGCCGAGACGGCGGGAGTCGGGGATGCGGACGTCGGTCAGGAAGACCTCGTTGAACTCGGCCTCGCCGGTGATCTGGCGCAGCGGCCGGACCTCGACGCCCGGGTCGGTCATGTCGCACAGGAAGTAGGTGATGCCCGCGTGCTTGGGCACGTCCGGGTCGGTACGGGCGATGAGGATGGCCCAGCGGGCGTTGTGCGCGCCGGACGTCCACACCTTCTGCCCGTTGACCACCCAGTCCTCGCCCTCGCGGACCGCGCGGGTGCCGAGCGCGGCGAGGTCGGAGCCTGCGCCGGGCTCGCTGAACAGCTGGCACCAGACCTCCTCCCCGGTCCACAGCGGCCGCAGATAGCGCTGCTTCTGCTCCTGCGTGCCGTACTTGAGGATGGTCGGCGCGGCCATGCCGAGACCGATGCCGTTGCGGCGCGCGTCGTTGTCGGGGGCGCCCGCGGCCTCCAGCTCGGCGTCCACGACGGCCTGGAGGTGCCGCGGCGCGCCCAGGCCGCCGAGGCCCTCCGGGTAGTGCACCCAGGCGAGGCCGGCGTCGAAGCGGGCCCGCAGGAAGTCCAGGCGGTCGGTGCTCGCGAGCGGGTGCCGGGTCAGCAACTCCCGCGTGCGGCGGACCAGTTCGTCGGCGTCGGTCATGCTGCTCCTTCCATCACCACGGCGATCCGGCCGATGGACCGGCCGTCCGCCACCTTCTGCACCGCCACGGCCGCCTCGCTCAGCGGGACCCGCTCGCTGACCAGCGGCCTGATCGCGCCCCGGGCGGCCAGGTCGGTCAGTTCCTCGTGGCAGCGCAGGATGAGCTTCGGGTTCTTGGTCGCGTACAGGCCCCAGTGCAGGCCGAGGATCGAGTAGTTCTTCACCAGGGCGTGGTTCAGGGCCGGGCTGGGGATGGTGCCGCTGGCGAAGCCGACGACGACGATGCGGCCCTCGAAGGCGACGAGCTTGGCGGACTGGGCGTAGGCCTCGCCGCCGACGGGGTCGTAGATCACATCGGCGCCCCGGCCGCCGGTGGCCTCCTTCACGGCCGCGACGACATCCTCGCTGCGGCGGTCGACGACCACGTCACAGCCCAGTTCGCGGGCCACGGCGGCCTTGTCCGCGCCGCCGACCACACCGATCACGGTGGCGCCGGCCGCCTTGCCGAGCTGGACCGCGGCGCTGCCGACTCCGCCGGCGGCGGCGTGCACGAGCAGCGTCTCCCCCGCCTCGAGGTGGGCCCGGCGGTGCAGGGCGAACCAGCCCGTCTGGTAGCCGATGTGCAGCGCGGCGGCCTCGGCGTCGTCCAGCGCGTCGGGCGCGGGCATCAGCGCGCGGGCGTCGGCGAGCGTGTACTCGGCGAAGCCGCCGTACGGCAGCGCGGGGTTGGCGATCACCCGGCGGCCGTCCTCGGTCTCACCGCAGATCTCCACGCCGGGCGTGAACGGCAGGGGCGGCCGTACCTGGTACTGGCCCCGGCACAGCAGGGCGTCCGGGAAGTTGATGTTGGCGGCGCGCACCCGCAGCAGCACCTGACCGTCGCCGGGTGCGGGCCGCGGCACCTCCGCCAGCCGCATCACCTCGCTCGGCTCGCCGTTCTCGTGCACTTGCCATGCCTGCATGCGGGGCCTCCACGGGACTGCTTCGTCTGACCGGGCTCGAGGGCATACTAAGCGGTCGCTTGCCGATCAGGGAACAGCCGGCCGTGCCACTTCCCCACCGGCCGTGCCACTTCCGCCTCGGCCGTGTCACTTCCGCGTCGGCCGCGCCCGTACATGCATCCGCTCACCCTGCGGCCCGAACAGGCTGAGGAACTCCACCGGCCCCTCCCCGGTCGACCCGAACCAGTGCGGCACGCGCGTGTCGAACTCGGCGGCCTCCCCCGCCGACAGCACCACGTCGTGCTCGCCGAGGACCAGCCGCAGCCGGCCGGAGAGCACGTACAGCCACTCGTAACCCTCATGGGTGCGCAGGTCCGGCTCCTGCTTGCGCCGGGGTTCGAGGACCTTGAAGGCCTGCAGGCCGCCGGGCTGGCGGGTCAGCGGCCAGTGGGTGCGTCCGCCCCGCTCGATCGGCTTCGACCGCACCCGCGGGTCCCCCACCTCAGGCGCCCCGACCAGTTCGTCCAGCGGCACCTGATGGGCCTGGGCGATCGGCAGCAACAGCTCGAGGCTGGGCTTGCGCAGGCCCGACTCCAGCCGGGACAGGGTGCTCACGGAGATCCCGGTCGCCTCCGACAGCGCGGCCAGGGTCACCTCCCGCTCCTTGCGCAGGCGCCGCAGCCGGGCGCCCACTTCCGCCAGTACGTCGTCCGTGGTCATGAAACCTATTGCAGGATCGGCAAATGTGTTTGTCAATCCCGCGGACCCGGGCCACTGTCGCGGCATGACCGAGAACAACGAGAACAACCGGTACGAAGCAGTCGTCGTCGGAGGCGGAGCCGCCGGGCTGTCCGCCGCGCTGGTCCTCGGCCGGTCCCGGCGCCGCACGCTGGTCGTCGATGCGGGCGAGCCGCGCAACGCGCCGAGCGCGCACATGCAGGGCTATCTGTCCCGGGACGGCATGTCCCCGGCCGAGTTCCTGGCGGTCGGCCGCGAGGAGATCGCCCGCTACGGCGTGGAGCTGGTCCGGGACCGGGTGGTGGACGCGGACAAGGACGGCGGGGGCTTCACGGCGAGGCTCGCCGGCGGGCGGACGGTACGGGCCCGGCAGCTGGTGATCGCCACGGGTCTGAGGGACGAGCTGCCCGAGGTCCCGGGGCTGGCCGAGCGGTTCGGCCGGGACGTGGTGCACTGCCCGTACTGCCACGGCTGGGAGGTCCGCGACCTGCCGACCGGGGTGCTCGCGACCTCCGCGCTGAGCGTGCACCAGGCGCTGATGGTCACCCAGTGGTCGAAGGACGTGCGGTTCTTCCTGCACGAGGTGAGCGAGTCGGAGCTGACGGACGTCGACCTGCGCCGGCTGGCCGCCGCCGGGGTCGGCGTCGTGCCCGGGAAGGTCACGGAACTCGTCGTCACCGGCGACCGGCTCACCGGGGTCCGGCTGGCCGGGCGTACCCCCGCCGAGGCAGGCACGGTCCACGACCTCGAGGTGCTGTTCGCCGCACCGCGGGCCGTGCCGCAGAACGACCTGCTGGTGAAGCTGGGCGCGGAGCTGCGCGAGACACCCTTCGGCAGCTATCCGGTGACCGACGAGCGCGGCCTGACGACCGTGCCCGGCCTCTGGGCGGCGGGCAACGCCGGCGGCTTCGCCGAACAGGTGATCAACGCGGCCAGCCGCGGCTACCGCGCGGGGGCGGCGATCAACGGGGAACTGCTCATGGCGGACCTCGACGCTGCCGTGCGGATGTAGCAGCCCGGCGGGCCTCCGGTGCAGGATGGCTGCATGCTCCTTGCCCGGCTCGCCCAGGTGTCCCGCGAGGTCGCCGCGACGGCGGCACGGTCCCGCAAGACGGCGCTGCTCGCGGAGCTGTTCCGGGACGCCGAGGCGGACGACGTGCCGATCGTCATCCCGTACCTGGCCGGACGGCTGCCGCAGGGCCGGCTCGGGGTCGGCTGGAAGGTGCTGAGCCACCCGGTGCCGCCGGCCGCCGAGCCCACGCTCACGGTCCGGGAGGCCGACGCCCGGCTCACCGAACTGGGCAGGGTCCGCGGTGCGGGCGCGCAGGCGGAGCGGACCCGGATCGTGGGCTCGCTGATGGGCGCGGCCACCGCGGACGAGCAGCGCTTCCTGCGCGGGCTGCTCACCGGCGAGGTCCGGCAAGGCGCGCTGGACGCGGTCGCGGTCGAGGGCCTCGCCCAGGCGACCGGCGCCGACCCGGCCGCCGTCCGGCGGGCGGTGATGCTGGCGGGGTCGCTGCAGACGGTCGCCCAGGCGCTGCTGGCCGAGGGTCCCGGCGCACTGGACCGGTTCCGGCTCACCGTCGGCCGGCCGGTGCTGCCGATGCTGGCGCAGAGCGCCTCCTCGGTCGCCGAGGCCGTGCGCAAGCTCGGCGCCTGCGCGGTGGAGGAGAAGCTGGACGGCATCCGGGTGCAGGTCCACCGGGACGGCGACACGATCCGGGTGCACACCCGCACCCTGGACGACATCACCGGCCGGCTGCCCGAAGTGACTTCGGCCGCACGGGAGTTGACGGGCGAGCGGTTCGTCCTGGACGGCGAGGTGATCTCCTTCGGCGAGGACGGCCGCCCCCGCTCCTTCCAGGAGACCGCGGGCCGGGTCGGCTCCCGTACGGACGTGGCGAAGGCTGCCGGACAGGTACCGGTCTCGCCCGTCTTCTTCGACGTCCTGTCGGTCGACGGCCGCGATCTGCTCGACCTGCCGTTCGCCGAGCGGCACGCGGAGCTGGCCCGGCTGGTGCCCGAGCCGATGCGGGTGCGCCGTACGGTCGCCGCCGGGCCCGAGGACATCCCCGAGGCGGAACGGTTCCTCGCCGACACCCTGGCCCGCGGGCACGAGGGCGTGGTGGTGAAGGCGCTGGACGCCCCCTACGGCGCGGGCCGGCGCGGCGCCGCCTGGCTGAAGGTCAAGCCCGTGCACACCCTCGACCTGGTGGTGCTGGCCGCCGAGTGGGGTCACGGCCGCCGCACGGGCAGACTGTCCAACCTGCACCTAGGCGCCCGCACCGCCGACGGCGGCTTCGCCATGCTCGGCAAGACCTTCAAGGGCATGACCGACGTGATGCTCGCCTGGCAGACCAAGCGGCTGCGGGAGCTGGCGGTCGACGAGGACGCCGACGACGGCTGGGTGGTCCGGGTCCGCCCCGAACTCGTCGTGGAGATCGCCTACGACGGCCTCCAGCGCTCCTCGCGCTACCCGGCCGGCGTGACCCTGCGCTTCGCCCGGGTAGTGCGCTATCGCGAGGACAAACGCCCCGAGGAGGCCGATACGGTGGAGGCCCTGCTGGCGGCCCACCCGGAGGTCACACCGTGACGGTGCGTACGACGAAGCACAGTGCGGGACTGCTGGTGTTCCGGCACACCGATGAGGGGCTTCAGGTAGTGCTCGGCCATATGGGTGGCCCCCTGTGGGCGAAGAAGGACGCCGGGGCGTGGACGGTCCCCAAGGGCGAGTACGCGTCCGACGAGCCCGCATGGGAGGCGGCCCGGCGGGAGTTCCGGGAGGAGCTGGGGCTGGCGCCGCCGGGCGGGACGGCCGTACCGCTGGGCGAGGTCGTGCAGAAGAACGGCAAGATCGTCACGGCGTGGGCGGTGGAGGCCGACCTGGATCTGACGGGTTTCACCCCGGGCAGCTTCACCATGCAGTGGCCCCCGAGGTCCGGACGCGAGCAGGAGTTCCCCGAGCTGGACCGGGTGGAGTGGCTGGGCATCGACCGGGCCCGCGAGCTGATCATCTCCGCGCAGAGCGCGTTTCTCGACCGGCTGGCGGAGCACACGCGCTGAAGAGGGTCTCACGCGTTGCGGACGCCGCGCCCGCGCGCGAAGGTCGAGACAAGCCCGCTCCCAGGGAGGCCAGCCATGCCCATCGCGACGGTGAACCCGGCCAACGGCGAGACGCTCAAGGCGTACGAGCCCATGGGCGAGGAGGAGCTGGAACGCCGGCTCCAGCTCGCCGAGGCCACGTTCCGCACGTACCGGACGACCGCGTTCGCCGACCGGGCCCGACTGCTGAACAAGGCCGCCGATCTGCTCGACGAGGACCAGCCGGAGATCGGCCGGGTCATGACCACCGAGATGGGCAAGCCGGTCAAGCAGGCCCGCGCGGAGGCCGCGAAGTGCGCGAAGGCGATGCGCTGGTACGCCGAGCACGCCGAGGCGCTGCTGGCCGACGAGGAGCCCGCCGAGTCGGACGTGCGCGACTCCGGGGCGTCCCGGGTCCGGGTGCGCTACCGGCCGCTCGGCCCGGTGCTCGCGGTCATGCCGTGGAACTTCCCCCTGTGGCAGGTCGTACGGTTCGCCGCGCCCGCGCTGATGGCGGGCAACGTGGGCCTGCTCAAACACGCCTCCAACGTCCCCCAGACGGCCCTGTACCTGGAAGACCTGTTCCACCGGGCGGGCTTCACGGAAGGCTGCTTCCAGACGCTGCTGATCGGGGCGGGCGCGGTAGACGGCATCCTGCGCGACGAGCGGGTCAAGGCGGCGACGCTGACGGGCAGCGAGCCCGCGGGCCGGGCGGTCGCCGCCACCGCCGGGGAGATGATCAAGAAGACGGTGCTGGAGCTGGGCGGCAGCGACCCGTACGTCGTCATGCCCTCGGCCGACCTGGACCGGGCCGCCGGGATCGCGGTCACGGCGCGGGTGCAGAACAACGGGCAGTCGTGCATCGCCGCGAAGCGGTTCATCGTGCACCACGACGTCTACGACGCCTTCGCCGAGAAGTTCGTCGCCGGGATGCGGGCGCTCAAGGTCGGCGATCCGCTCGAGGAGGACACCGGGGTCGGTCCGCTCGCAACCGAACAGGGCCGCAAGGACGTGGAAGAGCTGGTCGACGACGCCAGGCGCAGCGGCGCCGAGGTGCTGTGCGGCGGGCAGCGGCCGGACGGGCCGGGCTGGTACTACCCGCCGACCGTACTCGCCGGCATCACCCGGGAGATGCGCATCCACCGCGAGGAGGCGTTCGGGCCGGTGGCCACGCTGTACCGGGCCGGCGACCTGGACGAGGCACTGCTGATCGCCAACGACTCGCCGTTCGGGCTGAGTTCCAACGTCTGGACGCGGGACGAGGCGGAGGTCGAACGGTTCGCCCGCGATCTCGAGGCCGGCTCGGTGTACGTCAACGGGATGACCGCCTCGCATCCTGCGTTCCCGTTCGGCGGTGTGAAGCGCTCGGGGTACGGGCGTGAGCTGTCCGGGCACGGAATCCGGGAGTTCTGCAACATCACCACGGTTTGGCAGGGGGTGTGAGTGCTGCGGGGCTACCATCCCATTTGTGAACCTCGAAGTGACTCTGCCTCTGATCGTCGACGACCGCGGGTCCTTGCAGGTGGCTGCGGCCGACGTGAGTAAGTTGCTGCGGACCGTGGGTGGACGGTGGCTGCGGCTCGTGGAGGCCGGGGAGCAGGGTCTGGACGAGGATACGGTTGCCGCGCTGACCATCGAGTTGGCCAAGCTCGCGGACCGTATCGACGTGGCCTGCATCGCGCACAGCAGCGGAGCGCCGTAGGCGGATCAGCCCAGCGTTGCCCAGAACATGCTCTCGTACCGTTGAAGCAGCGTTCCGTAGGTGTGTGCGGTGTCCGTGTGCAGAGCACCGGTGTCCAGGCCCGCCTGCACGGCCGCCGTCGCCTGTTCGTCCAGGTCGGGCGCCGGCGCCGCGAAGAAGTCGAAGAACGCGCAGGACTCGTCCTCGAAGCCGTAGTGGGTGCGCAGGCCCGCCGCGATGCGGGTGCAGTAGCCGCCCCAGGCCGAGAAGTTGGCCGTCAGGGCGAGGAGCGTGTCCGTGGGGGACGCGTTGAGGGCCAGCCAGGAGACGTAGGCGGGATAGGCCTGGCAGCCGGCCAGGGGGACGTACGTGCGCGAACGTTCTTCCGTCACGCCGCAGGCCCGTGCGAATGCCGTCAGATGCCGTGCGGCCAGCTCCTCGCCCGTCGCCAGCGTGCTGAAGTAGGCCGCGGCGGCCGGGTCGGCGCGTCGGGCCAGGTGCTCGAAGGAGCGGCGGTCGGACGGGATCACCCACTGCTGTTCCAGAGCCAGCCGGGCGAGGGCCTGCGGGGGCGCCTCGCCGCGCTCCACGAGCGGGACGAAGGGGTTGGCGGAGGCGTCCGGGGCAAGTGCCCCGATGGTCGTCTCGAGCAGGTCCCTGGCCGTGGCCGTCATGGCGCTCTCCCTCGCGGCGGACGTGCGGGTTTCTCCTCCGACCCTGACACGTTGTCCCCAGTCTGGAGTAGTCCGGCGAGAGAACGCCGCTCCGACGGGTGATCGTGGGTGGACCACCTCCTGAGGTGAACCACCTACTGACCGGCGGGCGAATGCCTTCCGGAAGGCTGAAAGCAGGCGCGGTTCATGGCGACTTTGTGCAGACCGGCAGTGTCGGTTCCGGAACACGTGATCACGATGGAGGAGACGTTGGAGCTGGCCCGCTCCCGTCACGCGGACCACCCTCAACTCCCCCTCGCACTGCGGCTGATAGCGAACACCGGCGTCAAGACCCGGCACATCGTGCAGCCCATCGAGGAGACCCTGAAGCACCCCGGCTTCGAGGAGCGCAACAAGCTCTACGAGGCGGAGGCCAAGGCCAGGGTGCCCGCGGTGATACAGCGGGCGCTCGACGACGCGGAACTCCTCACCACCGACATCGACGTGATCGTCTACGTCTCGTGCACGGGCTTCATGATGCCCTCGCTCACGGCGTGGCTGATCAACGAGATGGACTTCGACCCCACCACCCGGCAGCTCCCGATAGCCCAGCTGGGCTGTGCGGCCGGCGGTGCGGCGATCAACCGGGCCCACGACTTCTGTGCGGCCTACCCCGAGGCCAACGCGTTGATCGTGGCCTGCGAGTTCTGCTCGCTGTGCTACCAGCCCACCGACCTCGGCGTCGGCTCGCTGCTCTCCAACGGTCTGTTCGGTGACGGCATAGCCGCCGCCGTGGTCCGCGGCAAGGGTGGCACCGGCATCGAGCTGGAGCGCAACGGCTCGTACCTGATCCCCAAGACCGAAGAGTGGATCATGTACGACGTCCGTGCGACCGGCTTCCACTTCCTGCTCGACAAGCGGGTGCCGGCCACCATGGAGCCGCTGGCCCCGGCCCTCCAGGACCTCGCCGGGACGCACGGCTGGGACGCGTCCGACCTGGACTTCTACATCGTCCACGCCGGCGGGCCGCGCATCCTCGACGACCTGAGCAAGTTCCTCCAGGTCGACCCGCACGCATTCCGGTTCAGCCGGGCCACCCTCACCGAGTACGGCAACATCGCCTCCGGCGTCGTGCTGGACGCGCTGCGCCGGCTCTTCGAAGAGGGCGGCGCCGAGCACCGGGCGCGCGGGCTCCTCGCCGGGTTCGGACCCGGCATCACCGCGGAAATGGCGCTGGGCCGCTGGCGCGGCTCCGACCGAGAAACGGCATGAGTACGGCATGACGGAAGAGACCCTCACCGAGACCCTGCCCCCGATCCGGCACTGGCCGGCGCTCGATCTGACCGGGACGGACTTCGACCCGGTGCTCAGAGAGCTGATGCGCGAGGGACCGGTCACCCGCATCCAACTGCCCAACGGCGAGGGATGGGCGTGGCTGGTGACCCGGTACGACGACGTGCGCATGGTGACCAATGACGCTCGCTTCAGCCGCGAGGCCGTCATGGACAAGCCGGTCACCCGGCTGGCCCCGCACTTCATCCCGGACCCCGGCGCGGTCGGTTTCCTCGACCCGCCCGACCACACCCGGCTGCGCCGCTCGGTGGCCGCCGCGTTCACCGCGAAGGGCGTGGAGCGGGTGCGGGACAGGGCGCGCACCATGCTGGTCGAACTGGTCGACGAACTCCTCCAGGACGGCCCGCCGGCCGATCTGACAGCCACGATCCTCAGCCCGTTCCCGATCGCGGTGATCTGCGAAATGATGGGTGTACCGGCCGCCGACCGGCACACCATGCACATCTGGACGCAGCTGATCCTGTCCTCCTCGCACGGCAAGGAGGTCAGCGAGAAGGCCAAGCGGGAGATGGCCGCCTACTTCTCCGACCTGATCGGCCTGCGCGAGAACAGCACGGCCGAGGACGTCACCTCGCTGCTCGGCTCCGCCGTGGGCCGGGGCGAGGTCACCCTGGAGGAGGCCGTCGGGCTCGCCGTGCTTCTGCAGATCGGGGGCGAGGCGGTCACCAACAACAGCGGCCAGATGTTCTACCTGCTGCTGACCCGCCCCGACCTGGTGAGCCTGCTGCGCGAGCGGCCGGAGATCCGCCCCCGGGCGATCGACGAACTCCTGCGCATCATCCCGCACCGCAATGCGGTCGGCCTGTCCCGCATCGCCATGGTGGACGTGGAGATCCGGGGCGTGCGGATCCGTGCGGGTGACCCGGTGTACGTCTCCTACCTGGCCGCCAACCGCGACCCGGAGGTCTTCCCCGACCCGGAGACCATCGACTTCTCCCGCAGCCCCAACCCCCATGTCTCCTTCGGCTTCGGCCCGCACTACTGCCCCGGCGGCCAGCTGGCCCGGCTGGAGCAGGAGCTGCTGGTGGACACCCTGCTGGACCGGGTGCCGGGCCTGCGACTGGCCGTACCGCCGGAGCAGGTGCCCTTCAAGAAGGGCGCGCTGATCCGGGGTCCCGAGGCCGTACCGGTGACCTGGTGACCGGCTCATGACCTGGACGGAGGGACTGTACGTACCGCCGGGCCACGGCCGCGTCGTCGAGACACCCGCCCAGCGTGTGACGTTCAAGGTCACCGGCACCCACTCGCGGATGGCCTCCACCTTCGAGGTGGAGGTCCCGCCGGGCTTCGACGTGGGCGCCCATGTGCACACGCGCAGCGAGGAACTGTTCTACGTCCTGGAGGGCGAACTCGACGTCCTCGCCTTCGAGCCGCGCATCCGCACACCCGACAACTGGAAGAAGTGGGAGTCGAGTTCGGGCCGCAGGGCGGTGCGGGCGACCCCCGGCACGGTGATCGTCGTACCACCGGGGTGTCCCCATGCCTTCGCCAACCCGACGGACAC
This sequence comes from Streptomyces broussonetiae, assembly GCF_009796285.1. NCBI lineage: Bacteria > Bacillati > Actinomycetota > Actinomycetes > Kitasatosporales > Streptomycetaceae > Streptomyces > Streptomyces broussonetiae. The sequence continues at coordinate 1,803,335 of NZ_CP047020.1, forward strand.
ACCGGCGAAGATGTTCTTCCAGGCCTCTCCCCCGCCGGACCACGAGCGCTATTTCGAGGAGTTGCTGGAGATCCTGGGCAACGGAGGCCCGCCGGACCAGGAGGCGATCGAGGCGCTCCGGACGAAGTACGACATCGAGCAGCTCACGCCCTTGAGGCACCGGTAGACGCGCCAACCCCGAGGGGGCGCGGGGAACTGCGCGACCAGCCACGACGAACCGGCGGTCCGCAGCGCACCCGCACCCCCGCGGCGCTACCGGATCGGCATCCCGGCAAGGGTCCGCGCGATGACGAGCCGCTGGATCTCGCTCGTACCCTCGAAGATCGTGTAGATCGCGCTGTCCCGGTGCATCCGCTCGACCGGGTACTCGCGGGTGTACCCGTTGCCACCGAGGATCTGGATGGCCTGCGCGGTCACCTTCTTCGCGGTCTCGCTCGCGAACAGCTTGGACATCGAGCCCTCCGCCGCGGTGAACGGCTTCCCGTTGACCGCCATCCAGGACGCCCGCCACACGAGGAGACGCGCGGCGTCGATCTGCGTCCGCATGTCCGCCAGCTGGAACGCCACACCCTGGTTGTCCATGATCGGCCGGCCGAACTGCTCCCGGGTCCTGGCGTAGTCGAGGGCGACCTCGTACGCGGCCCGGGCGGTACCGACGGCCATCGCGCCGACGGCCGGCCGCGAGGCCTCGAAGGTGGCCATCGCCGCGTTCTTCACCCTCTCCCCACCGCCGGCCTTCGCCTTCTCGCGGGCTCGCGCGAGCCGCTCGTCCAGCTTCTCCTTGCCACCGAGCAGGCAGGAGCCGGGGACGCGGACGTGGTCGAGGACGACCTCGGCGGTGTGCGAGGCACGGATGCCGTGCTTCTTGAACTTCTGTCCCTGGGCGAGGCCGGGGGTACCCGGCGGGACGATGAAGGAGGCATGACCCTTGGAGCCCAGCTCCGGGTCGACACTGGCGACGACGACGTGGACGTTGGCGATACCGCCGTTGGTCGCCCAGGTCTTCGTGCCGTTGATCACCCACTCGTCCTTGGCCTCGTCGTACACGGCGCGCGTGCGCATGGACGCCACGTCGGAGCCGGCGTCGGGCTCGGAGGAGCAGAACGCGGCGACCTTGACGTCGTTCTGGTCGCCGTACATCTGCGGGATCCAGGTACCGATCTGCTCCTCGGTTCCGTTGGCGAGAACGCCCACGGCGGCGAGGCCGGTGCCCACAATGGACAGGGCGATGCCCGCGTCGCCCCAGAACAGTTCCTCCATCGCCATCGGGATACCGAGCCCGGTGGAGTCGAAGTACTGCTGCGCATAGAAGTCGAGGGAGTAGATGCCGACCTTCGCGGCCTCCTGGATCACCGGCCAGGGAGTCTCCTCGCGCTCGTCCCACTCGGCGGCCGCGGGGCGGATCACGTCGGCGGCGAAGCCATGGAGCCAGTCCCGGACTTCCTTCTGTTCGTCGTTCAGCTCCATGGTGAACTCAGCCATGTCCCCTCCAGCGGCGGCAGTGCGATGTTACTAGCGGTAACCCGAGTCTGTTACCGACGGGTAGGAAAAGTCAACCGGCGACGACGCCTCGGCATCCCGTTCGATGTCAGGGGCACAGTCAGTGTTAGTTTGCGCAGGCGTCACCGAATCAGCACGGGTGGGGAGAGCACATGAACACCACACAGCGGACCGAGCAGCAGCGGTCCGCCGACCGCCGACGGCGAGAACTGCTGGAGGCCGCCGACCGGGTGGTGCTGCGCGACGGCCCCCAGGCGTCGATGAACGCGATCGCGGCGGAGGCCGGGATCACGAAGCCGATCCTGTATCGCCACTTCGGCGACAAGGGTGGGCTCTACGCGGCTCTGGCCAAGCGGCACACGGACGCGCTGCTGGACTCGCTGCGGGCGGCGCTGGACGCCCCCGCCGCCCGGCGGGAGCGGGTCGAGTCCACGCTGGACACCTATCTCGCGGCGATCGAGGCACGCCCTCAGGTGTACCGGTTCCTGATGCACCCCGCGGAGGGGAGCACGGGAGGCGACCAGGGCTTCGACGTCGGCAAGCACAGCGCACCGCTGCTCCGCAGGATGGGCGAGGAACTGGCCCAGGTGATCGAGGAGCGGGTCGACCTGGGGCCCGGGAGCCAGCAGCTCGCACGGGTGTGGGGGCACGGGATCGTCGGGATGATGCACGCCGCGGGTGACTGGTGGCTGGGCGAACGCCCTTGCTCCCGGAGCGAGTTGGTGCGCTCGCTCGCGGATTTGCTGTGGGGACGGCTTGCCGCCGCGGGGGACAGGATGGGCGGCCCGGGGTTCTAGCCGCCCGCGGTCCCGCCTAGCCGCTCCATGAGGCGCGGTCGATCTGCCGGAGCAGTCTGCGTCTGCGCCACCCCGTGAGGTGATCGGCGTACACCGTGCCCTCCAAGTGGTCGCACTCGTGCTGCAGACACCGGGCGAAGAAACCCGTGCCGTGCACGGTGACAGGCTCCCCCGTCACCGTGCGGCCCTCGACCACCGCATGGTCGTGGCGCTCGGTCCCGGCTTCCAGCCCGGGCAGCGACAGGCAGCCCTCGGGACCCCGGACGACGACCCCGTCGCGCTCCACGAGGCGGGGGTTCACCACATGCCCCAGATGCCGCACATCCTCATCATCAGGACAGTCATAGACGAAAACCCGCAAAGGCACCCCGATCTGGTTCGCGGCCAACCCCACCCCTTGCGCCGCGTACATCGTGGCGAACAAGTCCTCCACGAGGTCGGCCAGTTCGGGGCCGAAGTCCGTGACGTCCCGGCAGGGCTCGCGCAGCGCCGCTTCGCCGAGCAGAGTGAGAGGCCGGACTCGCCCGCGGGCGCCCGGAATGGAACCGTGTCGCATGGCCGCAAGGGTACGGTTCGTTGGACCCACGCCCACCGCGCGGTGTGGGCACGATTCGGGTGTGCGAATGGATCTCGATAGGCTGAGGTCCACACCACGTTGCCGGATGGCCCCAGGCGCGGCGCGTACGCAAGGAGGATCGAGAACTGATGGCAGGCAACTCGGACCCGCTCACGCCGCGGGCCAAGCTGGCCGTGACCGCGGGCAAGGCGGTCGCTGCGGCATCGCGCGCCGCGGGACGCGGCAGCGGGTCGGTGATCGGTGGCCGGGTCGCGCTGAGACTCGACCCCGACCTGCTCGCCCGGCTCGCGCAGAACCTGGACGTCGTCCTGGTGTCGGCGACCAACGGCAAGACCACGACCACCCGGCTGATCGCGGAGGCACTGCGCGCGGCGGGCCCGGTCGTGTCGAACGCGCTCGGCGCCAACATGCCGGCCGGCATCACCTCCGCGCTCGCGGGCGGCTCGGAAGCCAAGTTCGGCGTCATCGAGGTCGACGAGAAGTACCTGGCCGGAGTGGCCCGGGACACCGACCCCAAGTGCATCGCCCTGCTCAACCTCTCCCGCGACCAGCTCGACCGCGCCGCGGAGACCCGGATGCTCGCCGAGAACTGGCGCGAGGGCCTGGCCGGCTCCAAGGCCGTCGTCGTCGCCAACTGCGACGACCCGCTGGTGGTGTGGGCCGCCTCGTCCTCCCCCAATGTGATCTGGGTCGCAGCGGGACAGATGTGGAAGGACGACGCCTGGTCCTGCCCGTCCTGCGGTGGCGTGATGCAGCGCCCGGGCGAGGAGTGGTACTGCGGCGAGTGCGGTTTCCGGCGGCCCCAGCCGACCTGGGCACTCTCCGGCGACCATGTGCTGGACCCGCACGGGTCCGCCTGGCCGATCCACCTCCAGCTGCCGGGCCGCGCCAACAAGGCCAACGCCGCCTCCTCGGCCGCCGTGGCCGCCGTGTTCGGGGTGCCGCCGCAGGTCGCCCTGGAACGGATGTACCAGGTGCAGGCCGTGGCCGGACGCTACGACGTCGTGCAGTTCGAGAACCGTGATCTGCGGCTGCTGCTGGCCAAGAACCCGGCCGGCTGGCTCGAGACGTTCTCGCTGATCGACCCGCCGCCCGCACCGGTGATCCTGTCCGTGAACGCCCGCGGGGCCGACGGCACCGACACGTCCTGGCTGTGGGACGTCGACTACACGCAGCTGACCGGCCACCCGATCTTCGTCATCGGCGACCGGAAACTGGACCTCGCGGTCCGTCTGGAGGTCGCCCATCAGCACTTCCAGGTCTGCGAGAACCTCGACCAGGCCGTGCAGATGTGCCCGCCGGGCCGTATCGAGGTCATCGCGAACTACACCGCGTTCCAGGACCTGCGCCGCCGCGTCGGCAACTGATCTTCGAAGGGCGATCACCTCATGAGCGACAACCAACTGCGGCTGGTGTGGATCTACCCGGACCTGCTGAGCACCTACGGCGACCAAGGCAACGCGCTGGTCGTGGAGCGCCGGGCCCGGCAGCGCGGCCTGGACGTGGCCCGCCTCGACGTGCGCAGCGACCAGCCGATCCCCACCTCCGGTGACATCTACCTGATCGGCGGCGGCGAGGACCGGCCGCAGCGGCTGGCGGCCGAGCGGCTGCGCCGCGACGGCCATCTGCAGCGTGCGGTGCAGAACGGCGCGATCGTCTTCTCGGTGTGCGCCGGCTACCAGATCCTCGGCCACGAGTTCATCAACGATCTCGGCCAGCGTGAGCCGGGCCTCGGCCTGCTCGACGTGGTCTCGGTGCGCGGCGAGGGCGAGCGGTGCGTCGGTGACGTCCTCGGCGACATCGACCCGCAGCTCGGCCTGCCCCAGCTGACCGGCTTCGAGAACCACCAGGGCGTCACCCACCTCGGCCCCGGCGCCCGCCCCTTCGCCCGGGTCGTCATGGGCAAGGGCAACGGCACCGGGGACGGCACGGAGGGCGCGTACAACGGGACCGTCTTCGGCACGTACATGCACGGCCCGGTCCTCGCCCGCAACCCGCTGATCGCCGACCTGCTGCTCAAGCTGGCGCTCGACGTCAACGCCCTGCCGCCGATCGACGACCGCTGGTACGACGCGCTGCGCAACGAGCGCATCACCGCTGCGCAGCAGCCCGCGTAGACGTCGTTGCCGAGCGGCCTGGGCAACGGCCGCTCGAGGGATTCTTCAGCGCGGTCCGGCAGCCTCGTAGCGGGCCCGCCTGACGGCCCGTCCGCTCACATGTGCGGGCGCGTCCAGCAGGCGGACGCCCGCTACGGAGCGCCCCCCTCACGCCGGTAGGGTGGCCGGGAATCCGCCGGACAACGTGGTCCGGTCTACCCGGCCCACGTTGAGAAGGTATTTCGGGCTATGCGCATTGGTGTCCTCACGTCCGGCGGCGACTGCCCCGGCCTGAACGCCGTCATCCGGTCCGTCGTGCACCGTGCCGTCGCCGACCACGGCGACGAGGTCATCGGTTTCCGGGACGGCTGGAAAGGCCTCCTGGAATGCGACTACCTCAAGCTCGACCTGGACGCAGTGGGCGGCATCCTGGCCCGCGGCGGCACCATCCTCGGCTCCTCCCGGGTCCGCCCGGAGCATCTGCGCGACGGGGTGGAGCGGGCCAGGGGCCATGTCGCGGAACTCGGTCTGGACGCGATCATCCCGATCGGCGGTGAAGGCACGCTCAAGGCGGCCCGGCTGCTGTCGGACAACGGGCTGCCGATCGTGGGCGTGCCCAAGACGATCGACAACGACATCGCTGTCACGGACGTCACCTTCGGCTTCGACACGGCCGTCACCGTGGCCACCGAGGCCCTGGACCGGCTGAAGACCACCGCCGAGTCGCACCAGCGGGTGCTGATCGTGGAGGTCATGGGCCGGCACACCGGCTGGATCGCGCTGCACTCCGGCATGGCGGCCGGCGCCCACGCCATCGTCGTCCCGGAACGGCCCTTCGACATCGAGGAGTTGACGGCGAAGGTCGGTGAACGCTTCGAGGCGGGCAAGCGGTTCGCCATCGTGGTCGCGGCCGAGGGCGCCAAGCCCGAGCCGGGCACCATGGACTTCGACGAGGGCGGCAAGGACATCTACGGCCATGAGCGCTTCGCCGGGATCGCCCGGCAGCTGTCGGTCGAGCTGGAGCAGCGGCTCGGCAAGGAGGCGCGGCCGGTCATCCTCGGGCACGTCCAGCGCGGCGGCACGCCGACGGCGTACGACCGGGTGCTCGCCACGCGCTTCGGCTGGCACGCGGTGGAGGCCGTGCACCGCGGCGAGTTCGGCCGGATGACCGCCCTGCGCGGGACCGACATCGTGATGGTGCCGCTGGCGGAGGCGGTCGAGACGCTCAAGACCGTGCCGGTGGAGCGGTACGACGAGGCGGAGTGCGTCCTGTAGTTCACCCCGTGACAACCCGCCCCCGGTCACGGCCGTGACCGGGGGCGGTTCTACTCTTGGGGCGGACAACTTGCACAACCCCCACGAAACAGGAGCCGCCGGATGGACCACAGCGGGCACGGCATGATGATGGATCTGCCGCCGTTCACGCTGGGACGGGGGCTGGAATGGTCTACCGACCCGTTCTTCCTCGTCGCCTGTCTGCTCGGGCTCGGCCTGTACGGCTGGGGGGTCGTACGGCTGCGGCGGCGCGGGGACGCCTGGCACCTCGGCCGTACGGTGTCGTACGTCATCGGTGTCCTGACCGTCGCGCTGGTGATGTGCACCAGGCTGAACGACTACGGCATGGTCATGTTCAGCGTGCACATGGTGCAGCACATGATCATCAGCATGCTGTCGCCGATCCTGATCCTGCTGGGCGCCCCGGTCACGCTGGCGCTGCGCGCGCTGCCCGTCGCGGGCAGGGGCCGCAAGGGGCCGCGTGAGCTGCTGCTGGCCCTGCTGCACAGCCGCTACATGCGGATCATCACGCACCCGGCGTTCACGATCCCGATGTTCATCGCGAGCCTGTACGTGCTGTACTTCACCCCGATGTTCGACTTCCTGATGGGCTCCAGGGCCGGGCACATCGGGATGATGGTGCACTTCTTCGCCGTGGGCATGGTGTTCTTCTGGCCGATCATGGGCGTCGACCCGGGCCCGAACCGGCCGGGATACGTGATGCGGATGCTGGAGCTGTTCGCGGGCATGCCGTTCCACGCGTTCTTCGGTATCGCGCTGATGATGGCGTCGACGCCGATGGTGGAGACGTTCAAGCACCCGGCGGCATCGCTCGGCATCGACGCACTGTCCGACCAGAACGCGGCCGGCGGCATCGCCTGGGCGTTCAGTGAGATCCCGTCGGTGCTGGTGCTGATCGCACTGCTTTTCCAGTGGTACGGCTCCGAGCAGCGGCAGGCCAGGCGCAAGGACCGGGCCGCGGACCGCGACGGCGACAAGGAGCTGGAGGCGTACAACGCCTACCTGTCCTCGCTGCACGCACGGAAGGGCTAGCCGGAGCCGTCCCCTCCGGGCGGGATCCGGGGCACCATGGTCAAGGACGGACCATGAGGAGGGTGTCGCGATGCCCGGTTCCACGAACGGTACGAACGGCTCGGCGAACGGCTCCACCAAGGCGATGGGGGCGCTCACGGTCGGCGGGCTCGTCGTCGTGACCGCGTACACGGTCGTGCTCGGCAGCAACGGCTGGCTGTGGTTCGGCTGGGTGGTGCTGGGTCTGCTGACCCTCGCCATGGTCGTCACACAGTCGTAGGTCCCGCACCGCGGTCGCGCCGTCCTGCGCCCCGCGCCACCGGCGCGGCTGATTACAGTGCCCGCATGAACAGCAGGAACGCGTCCTTCGACGATCTCGACCGGAAGATCATCACCGCACTGATGGCGCACGCCCGGACCAGCTTCGCCGAGATCGGCGCGGCGATCGGGCTGTCGTCCACCGCGGTCAAGCGGCGCGTGGACCGGCTGCGCGAGACCGGTGTGATCACCGGGTTCACGGCCACGGTGCAGCCCTCGGCGCTGGGCTGGCGCACCGAGGCGTACGTCGAGGTGTACTGCGAGGGCGCGGCCCCGCCCCGGCGGCTGGCGGAGGTCGTCCGGGCCTATCCGGAGATCACTGCGGCCATGACGGTGACCGGGGCCGCGGACGCGCTGCTGCACGTGCGGGCCCGCGACGTGGAGCACTTCGAGGAGGTGCTGGAGCGGATCCGCACCGAGCCGTTCATCCGCAAGACGATCAGCGTGATGGTGCTCTCCCACCTCCTGCCGGAAAGCCCCGAAGCGGGCGCCACCCAGGCGGCCCCCGAATGACACGGAGCATGCGCAGCACTCGTGCGTGTACGCCGCTGACAACGCATCGATGCTGCGCATGCACGCAGCTTTTCGCGCTTGTCGGTCGCCGATCTCCGTTTCTACGGTTGTGTCACCCCTCAGTGACACACAGGAAAGCGGAGGAAACCCTCTGTGCCCGAAAATCGTGTGCCGCGCCCCCGGCGCTTTCTCGTCTGTGAACCCAGACATTTCGCCGTCAGTTACGCGATCAACCCGTGGATGCATCCCGATCGTCCCGTCGATGTGGACCTCGCCCAGGAGCAGTGGCAGGCGCTGATCCGCGCCTACCGCACCCACGGGCACCGCGTCGAGTCGGTCGAGCCGGTGCCCGGCCTGCCCGACATGGTCTTCGCGGCCAACGCGGCGTTCGTGGTCGGCGGCCGGGTCTTCGGCTCCCTGTTCCACGCGTCCGAGCGGCGTCCCGAGTCGCTGCACTACGACACCTGGTTCAAGACGGCGGGCTACGACGTGTACCGCCCCGAGTCGGTGACCGAGGGCGAGGGAGACCTGGTGTGGACGGGCCGGTACGTGCTCGCCGGCACCGGGTTCCGCACCACCCGCGAGGCCCACCGCGAGGCCCAGGAGTTCCTCGGCCATCCGGTGATCGGCCTGACCCTGGTGGATCCGTACTTCTACCACCTGGACACGGCGCTGTTCGTCCTCGACGACGACAACGTCTGCTACTACCCCGAGGCGTTCTCGGCGGGCAGCCGCGAGGTACTGCGGCGCCTGTACCCGGACGCGGTCCTCGCCACCCGCGACGACGCGCTGGCGTGGGGCCTGAACTCCGTGTCCGACGGCCGCAACGTCTTCATCGCCCCCCAGGCCGAGGCACTGGCCGAGAATCTCGCCGGCCACGGTTACGTCCCCGTCCCCGTCGACCTGTCGGAGTTCCACAAGGCCGGCGGCGGCATCAAGTGCTGCACCCAGGAGATCCGCTGATGACCGCGCCCACCCGTGCATCCGTGCGCACGCGTACGTCCGCCGAGCTGATCCGCGCCGAGGAGCCGGTCCTCGCGCACAACTACCACCCGCTGCCCGTGGTGGTCGCCCGGGCAGAGGGCGCCTGGGTCGAGGACGTCGAGGGCCGGCGCTACCTCGACATGCTCGCCGGCTACTCGGCGCTGAACTTCGGCCACCGTCACCCGGCGCTGATCGAGGCCGCGCACCGCCAGCTCGACCAGCTGACGCTCACCTCCCGCGCCTTCCACAACGACCGGCTCGCCGAGTTCGCCGAGCGACTCGCCGAGCTGGCCGGGCTGGACATGGTGCTGCCGATGAACACCGGCGCGGAGGCCGTGGAGAGCGCCGTCAAGGTGGCCCGCAAGTGGGCGTACGACGTCAAGGGCGTCCCGGACGGGCGGGCGACCATCGTCGTGGCGGCGGAGAACTTCCACGGCCGTACGACGACCATCGTCAGCTTCTCCACCGACGAGACCGCCCGGACCGGCTTCGGCCCGTTCACGCCGGGCTTCAGGATCGTGCCGTACGACGACCTGGCCGCGCTGGAGGAGGCGGTCGACGAGACGACGGCGGCGGTGCTGATCGAGCCCGTCCAGGGCGAGGCGGGCGTCATCATCCCCTCTGCCGGCTACCTCGCCGGAGTACGCGAGCTGACCCGGCGCAAGGGCTGTCTGTTCATCGCGGACGAGATCCAGTCGGGCCTCGGCCGCACGGGCCGCACCTTCGCCGTGGAGCACGAGGACGTCGTGCCGGACGTGCTGCTGCTCGGCAAGGCACTCGGTGGCGGCATCGTGCCGGTGTCGGCGGTGGTGGCCCGGCGCGAGGTGCTGGGCGTGCTGCACCCGGGTGAGCACGGCTCCACGTTCGGCGGCAACCCGCTCGCGGCGGCGGTCGGCACGGCCGTGGTCGACCTGCTGCAAACCGGTGAGTTCCAGCGGCGGGCCGCCGAGCTGGGGGTGGTCCTGCGCGACGGGCTGGCCGAGCTGGTCGGTGCGGGCGTGGTCGGTTTCCGGGCGCGCGGTCTGTGGGCGGGTGTCGACGTCGATCCGGCGATCGGCAGCGGACGTGAGATCAGCGAGCGGCTGATGCGGGAGGGGATCCTGGTCAAGGACACGCACGGGTCCACGATCCGGCTGGCACCCCCGCTGACCGTCACGGCGGAGGAACTGCGCTCCGCGCTGGCGGCGCTCAAGCAGGTGCTGGGTTCCTGACCGGGGCGGGGGCGGCCGCATGCCGCCCCCGCTCGTCCGTGCGCCCCCACCCGATGCCCGAAGAGTGAAGTTTGAGAAAATAAGGGGTAGACCACTCTCAGCGACAGAGAGGTCGGCCGTGGGCACTCACGAGAAGCGGGACGTCGCCCGGCAGGCGTTCGACGTGGCCGATGCCGCGCCCCTGCTGCTCGACGCGCAGGGTGTGGTGACCAGCTGGACCCGGGGTGCCCAGCGGCTGCTGGCCTACTCGGCCCGCGAGGTGGTGGGCACCCGGGCGACCGGCCTGCTGTCCGCCGAGGACGCGGCGCGGATGCCGGAGCTGGCCGAGCGGTGCCTCAAGGACGGCGGCTGGGCGGGACTGCTGACGGCACGGCGCAAGGACGGGCAGCCGGTGCGGGTGATGGTGCGGATCACTCCGGCGGTGGAACCCGGCGGCGCGTCGCACTGGCTGGTGCTGCTCTGTGACGTCTCCGGCGCACGCGGCTGGGACATGAGCCGTGAGGTGCTGGAGCAGATGGTGACCGACTCCCCCGTCGGCATAGCGATCGTGGACACCGATCTGCGGTGCGTCTGGGCGAACGCGGCCCTGGAAGGGTTCGGCGGCGGCTCCCCGCGGGAGCGGCTGGGGCTGCGGCTGGCGCAGATCCAGCCGGGCATCGACGCCGTGGGCATCGAGACGCAGATGCGGCAGGTGCTGGCGACCGGGCGGCCGGTGGTCGGATACGAGCATGTCGGCACGGTACGGTCCGCGCCGCACCGCGAGACGGCGCACATGATGTCGTTCACCCGCCTCGACGACGACCTCGGCCGCCCGATGGGCGTGTACTACACCGTCGTCGACATCACCGAGCGGCACCGCGCCCGGCAGCGCCTCGCCCTGCTCGACCAGGCCGGCGAGCAGATCGGCCGCACCCTGGACATCGCGCGGACCGCGCAGGAACTGGCGGACGTGGCCGTCCAGGACTTCGCCGACTTCGTCTGCGTGGATCTGCTGGAGTCCGTGCTGCGAGGGGCGGAGCCCGAGCCTGGGCCGCTGCCCGGCACGGACCGGGTGCCCCTGCGCCGGGCCGGGCAGCAGTCGGTGAACCCCGGGGTCCCGGAGGCCGTCGTCGCAGTCGGCGAGCTGGCCACCTATCTCGCCGGATCACCCCCGATCCGCTGTCTGACCACGGGCCGGTCATGGCGCGAGGAGCGGCTCGACCCGCCGGCCAGGGAGTGGGCGACGGACGTTCCGGCCGACCGGGATGCGACCTTCCTGCAGCTGGGCCTGCACAGCGTGATGATCGTGCCGGTCCGCGCGCGGGGCGTCACCATGGGCGTGACCACCTTCTTCCGCCGTCACCGCCAGGAGCCGTTCGACGAGGACGACCTGAGTCTCGCCGAGGACCTGGTGTCCCGGGCGGCGGTGTGCGTGGACAACGCCCGCCGCTACACCCGCGAGCGGGACGCGGCCCTGGTCCTCCAGCGCAGCCTGCTGCCGCACCGGCTGCCCGAGCAGGGCGCGGTGGAGATGGGCGCCTACTACCGGCCGGCCGACGAGCTGACCGGCCTCGGCGGCGACTGGTACGACCTGATCCCGCTGTCCGGGGCCCGGGTCGCGCTGGTCGTGGGCGAGGTGCCGGGGCACGGGATCGACGCCGCCGCGGCCATGGGCCGGCTGCGCACCGCCGTCAGCACCCTGGCTGCGCTGGACCTGCCGCCCGAGGAGGTGCTCGCGCACCTCGACGACCTCGTGGCACGGACGGCCGACGAGGAACGCGCACGGCCCTCGGCCGCACAGGCCGACGGTGACCGGGTGGCGGGACCGGTCTGTGTGTACGTCGTCTACGACCCCGTCGGCGGGAAGTGCACGATGGCAGCCGCGGGCCACTCCGCGCCCGCCATCGTCCGGCCCGACGGCAGCGTCGGCTTCGTCGACGTGCCGCAGGGCCCGCCGCTCGGGGTAGGCGGCCCGCCCTTCGAGGCGGTCGAGCTGACCCTGGCCGAGGGCACCATCCTGGTCCTGCACACCGACGGGCTGCTCGCCCACGGGGCCGGCGAGGCGGCCGTGGCCGCGGACCACGAACGGCTGCGCCAGGCCCTGAAACAGCAGGCCGCCTCGCTCGACCTGCGCTGCCGAGCCGTGATCGACGCCCTGGTCCCGGCCCGGCCGCACGACGACGTGGCGCTGCTCATGGCGCGCACCAGGCTGCTGGGCGCCGACCGGGTCGCCGACTGGGACCTGCCCGCCGACCCCGCCGTGGTCGCCGACGCCCGCAAGGAAGCCGCCCGGCAGCTGGACGAGTGGGGGCTGGAGGAGCTGGCGTTCACCGTCGAGCTGGTCGTGAGCGAGCTGGTCACCAACGCCATCCGGCACGCGCACGGCCCGATCCGGCTCCGGCTGATCAGGGAGCACACCCTGATCTGCGAGGTCTCCGACGGCGGCGCCACCGCGCCCCATCTGCGCCATCCGCGCACCATGGACGAGGGCGGCCGCGGACTGCTGCTGGTCTCCCAGTTCGCCGAGCGGTGGGGAACACGTTTCGTCCCCAGCGGGAAGGTCATCTGGGCCGAGCAGTCCCTGACGGATCCGCCGGTCTGACATGCGCGGCGCGCAGGTACGTCGTATGACAGAGGAGACGCCTGACGAACGGCTGGCAGGGGAAACGGCGGGACCGGCGTGATCGCGGCGGATGGGTGGCAGCCATGGACGACACGGCCATCGACTACACGGAGGTGTTCCAGTCGCTGCCGGGCATGGTGGCGCTGCTGACGCCCGACCTGGTCTACGTCGACGCCAACCGGGAGTTCCTGCACATGGCCGGGCGCACCCGGGAGCAGGTGGTGGGGCGCCACCTCGGCGACGTCTTCCCGGACAACCCGCACAACGAGGGCGCCTCGGGCATGCGCAACCTGGCCTCGTCACTCAAGCGGGTCGCGGCCACCGGTGAGCGGGACGCCATGGCCCTGCAGCGCTACGACGTCGAGAACCCCGAGCGGCCCGGGGAGTGGGACGAACGCTACTGGAGCCCGGTCAACGCGCCGGTGTTCGGTCCGGACGGCACCGTGGTGCTGCTGGTGCACCGGATCGAGGAGGTCACCGAGCTGATCCGGGCCCGCGGCGGACCCACCGGCAGTCGGGCCCGGGTCCTCGAGGCCGAGCTGTACACGCGCGCCCGTGAACTGCAGGAGGTCAACGAAAGGCTGCGCCAGGCCCACGCCCGCGAGCGCGAGGTGGCCCTCGCCCTGCAGGAGGCGATGCTGCCCGCGCACCGGCTGGGCGGCCGTCATCATGCCGCCGTGCGCTACCGGCCCGCGGTCGGCGCGCTGAACGTGTGCGGGGACTGGTACGACATCGTCGACCTGGTGGGCGGCCACCGTATGGGCGTGGCCGTGGGCGACGTGGTCGGGCACGGCCTCGAGGCCGCCGGGGTCATGGGCCAGCTGCGCAGCGCGCTGAGCGCCGCCTGCCGGGTCGCCTCGGGGCCGGGCGAGGCACTGAACGTCCTCGGGCGGTACGCGAACGTGGTCGACGGCGCCGAATCGGCCACCGCCGTCGCGACGTTCATCGACTTCGACCAGCACATGATCAGCTACAGCAGTGCCGGGCACCCGCCGCCCGTCCTCGTCCACCCCGACGGCCGTGTGCAGTTCCTCGACCAGGCCACCGACCCGCCGCTGGACGCCCGCCCCGACCCCTTCCCCCGGCCCCAGGCCTTCACGCCCTACACCGAGGGGGCCACCCTCGTCCTCTACACCGACGGCCTGATCGAGCGCCGGGGCGAGGACATCGACACCGGTCTGGAGCGCCTCGCCGACTCCCTCGGCCGCCATCGTGCCGAAGACCCCGAGAGCCTCGCGGACGCCGTCCTGCTGGAACTGCTGCCTCCCGGCGGCGCCACCGACGACACGGCGCTGGTCATCGTGCGGCTGTGACACCCGCAGCGCCCGGGGAATGCGCCGGGGCCCGGTGGATCAGAGGTGTGCGGGAACTCCTGTGGTTCTCAAGGGGTTTCGGCCACGGGTGTGCTCGACCGCGGCATGTCGCGGGCAGGGGCAACGCGTGCGGCCGGGCGGGCCGGGCGGGTATGAGGGTGGTGCAAGGCGGTTACGTATGTCGTGACTACAGACGTACGCGGGCCGGTACCGGAATCATGACCGGACGACATCGGTGCACCGCCGGCCCGGCGGAGTGAGGGGCGAGCCGTGTTCTACTACCTGCTCAAGTACGTATTCCTGGGCCCCCTGCTGAGACTGGTCTTCCGGCCCCGGATCGAGGGCCTTGAGAACGTGCCGGCCTCGGGGCCTGCGATCGTCGCCGGGAACCATCTGTCGTTCTCGGACCACTTCCTGATGCCGGCGATGCTGGGGCGCAGGATCACGTTCCTCGCCAAGGCGGAGTACTTCACCGGGCCGGGCCTCAAGGGCCGGCTCACCGCGTTCTTCTTCCGCAGTGCGGGGCAGATCCCGGTGGACCGCTCGGGCAAGGATGCCGGTCAGGCGGCGATCCGCGAGGGGCTCGGGGTGCTGGGCAGGGGCGAGCTGCTCGGGATCTACCCGGAGGGCACCCGTTCGCACGACGGCAGGCTCTACAAGGGCAAGGTCGGCGTCGCCGTCATGGCGCTGCAGGCCGGGGTGCCGGTGGTGCCCTGCGCGATGATCGGCACGTTCGAGGCGCAGCCGCCCGGCAAGGTCATCCCGAACATCCACCCCGTCACCATCCGCTTCGGCAAGCCTCTCGACTTCTCGCGCTACGCCGGCGTGGAGCAGGAGCGGGCGATCCTGCGGGCCGTCACCGACGAGATCATGTACGCCATCCTGACGCTCTCCGAGCAGGAGTACGTCGACGAGTACGCGGCCGTCGTCAAGGAGCGCCAGGCCGCGGAGCACGGTGCGAAGGAGCGCAAGTTCCCGCGGGCGCCGCTCAGTTGACCGCCTCGGCCGGACCCGCGCCTCTGCCGACGGCAGAACGGCCGTGCCCCGTCCGGCCCGCGCGGACTAGGCTCGCCGTATGAAGAAGGCTGTGGTAATTGGGGCCACCGGACAGATCGGCCGTCCGGTGGTGGACGCGCTGACGCGGGACGGCTGGGAGGTGACGGCCGCCTCACGCCGTGGCGGCCGGGACGCGGCCTGGGACGAGGGGGTACGCACGGTCCGGCTGGACCGCTCCGAGGGCACGGCCCTGGCGGCGCTGGTCGGCGACGGCTGCGACCTGCTGGTCGACTTGGTCGCCTACGACGCCGGGCACGCCCGGCAGTTGACGTCCCTCGCGGGCCGCGTCGGCTCGGCGGTGGTGATCTCCAGCGTGTCCGTGTACGAGGACGCGTCGGGGCGCAGCTTCGACACGATGGGCGAGCCGGACGGCTTTCCGGCCTACCCGGTGCCGGTCCGCGAGACCCAGCGGACCATCGCCGAGGGCGGGAGGTCGTACAGCAACGACAAGGCCGCGCTGGAGGGCGCGCTCCTCGCCGGTGGCGACGCGTTCCCGATCACCGTGCTGCGCCCGGCCGCGGTCCACGGGCCGTACAGCGCGCTGCCCCGTGAGCTGTACTTCGTGAAACGGAATCTGGACGCCAGGCGCAGGCGGGTGCTGGCGTACAAGGGCGAGAGCCGGTTCCATCCGTCGAACGTCCGGAACATCGCCGAGCTGGTACGGCTGGCGGCGGCCCGGCCCGGTACCCGGGTGCTGAACGCCTGTGACGACGAGACGCCGACGTCCGCCGAGATCGGCGCGGCGATCGACGCGGTGATGGGCGTGGAGCCGCAGACGGCGTTCCTCGACGGCCCGCCGGAGGGCTCGGTGGGACAGACGCCGTGGTCGGTCCCGCTGCCTGTCGTCTTCGACATGTCCGCCGCGCAGCGGGAGCTGGGCTACCGGCCGGTGGTGTCGTACGCCGAAAGCCTGCCGGAGACGGTGGCCTGGCTGACCGGGGCGCTGGGCGAACGGGACTGGCGGGAGTGCTTCCCCCGTCTCGCCCAGCGGTACCCGGACCTGTTCGACTACGCGGCCGAGGACGCCTGGTTCGCGGCATGAGCGAGGGGCGGCCGGAAGGCCCGGCCGCCCCTCGTCACCGTACGGTCCCGGTTACGGCTTGGGCGTGGCGTGCGGGCTGCAGGTCACGTCCGCGCCGTCCAGCTTGCCGTCGATGAGGTAGGCGTCGACGCGCTGGTTGATGCAGGGGTTGACCAGGCCGGTCACACCGTGGGAGCCCGCGTCCTTCTCGGTGATCATCCGGGAGCCCCGGAAGCGCTGGTGCAGGTCGACGGCGCCCGGGTACGGGGTGGCGGCGTCCCGGGTGGACTGCACGATCAGCACCTGCGGCAGGCCCTGGTGGGTGGTGACGTCCACCGGGTTCTGCTGCTTGACCGGCCAGGTGGCGCAGGGCAGGTTCATCCAGGCGTTGGCCCAGGTCATGAACGGGTAGTCCTTGTTGAGCCGGGTGTTGTCCCGGTCCCACTTGCGCCAGCTGGTGGGCCACTTGGCGTCGGTGCACTCGACGGCCGTGTAGACGGCGTTGCCGTTCTCCGCGGAGATGTTGCCCGCGATGTTCGACATGTCGGGGGCGGCGGCGTCGACCAGCGCCTTGGTGTCACCGGCGACGTACTTGCTGAAGACCGTGGCGACCGGCACCCACGAGGAGTCGTAGTACGGGGCGCTCTGGAAGAAGGAGATCAGCTCGGCCGGGCCGACGACCCCGCCGATCGGGTTCTTCTTGGCCGTGGCGCGCAGCTGGAGCCACTTGTCCTGGACGGCGGCGCGGGTGGTGCCGAGGTGGAAGGCGGCGTCGTTGGCCGCGACCCAGTCCTCCCAGTCCTTCCATCGGCCCTCGAAGGCAATGTCCTGGTTCAGGTTGGCCTGGTACCAGATGTTCTCACGGGCCGGGTCGACCACGCTGTCGACGATCATGCGGCGCAGGTGGCCCGGGAAGAGGGTGCCGTAGACGGCGCCGAGGTAGGTGCCGTAGGAGACACCAAGGTAGTTGAGCCTCTTCTCGCCCAGGGCCGCGCGGATGACGTCCAGGTCGCGGGCGGTGTTGGGCGTGGTCATCTGCTGGAGCATCGCGCGGCCGGTGCGGTCCAGGCAGCCGTCCGCGTACTGGCGGGCCAGCTTGCGCTGGGCCAGCTTGTCCGCCTCGGAGCCGGGCACCGGGTCCATCTTCGGCGCCTTGACGAACTCCTGCGGGTCCTCGCAGGAGATGGGCGCCGAGTGGCCGACGCCGCGCGGGTCGAAGCCGACGAAGTCGTAGGCCTTGGCGACGTTCGCCCAGACGGGGTTCTTGTTGGTGACCCGCGTCGGGAAGCGCATCCCGGAACCGCCGGGACCGCCCGGGTTGTAGACGAGCGCGCCCTGGCGCTCGGCCTTGGTGCCGGTGTTGCCGATACGGTCGACGGCGAGCTTGATCTGCTTGCCGTACGGGTGGGCGTAGTCGACGGGCACGCTGACCCAGCCGCACTGGATGGGCTTGGCGAATCCCCAATCGGCCGGGCAGTCCTGCCAGTTGATGCCTGCCTTGGCAGCCCGGGCGGCCGCGATCCCGGCTCCCTTGGCCTCCCGGCCCTGGCTGGGCCGGCCGGCTGCGCTGGCCGCGGGCGCGGACACCGCGCCGGCGATCAGGGTGGCGGTGACGAGTGCTCCGGCCGAACCGAGCGCCAGCAGGCGGCTCTTAGGTCTGTTCTCCCTCAAGAGGGCCCCTCCCCCTACATATGCATCGCTGCGAATGGTCAGGCGGGGATCCTCTCGGCTGTGAGCCTCCTGAGAACAGGGGGCGTCACCCATCTTTACCAATCCGATAACCGGACGATCATGTCCCGGTGACCGGTACGCGCCTCACTCGGCGAGCAACGCCTGCGCCTCCCCGAGCAGTCGCCTCAGCCGCAGCGCGTCCGGCGCGACGGCACTGACCAGTGCGGCGGGGCCGGCCAGCGGTATCAGTGCGGCGCACTCCCCCAGGACCTGCGCCTCGGGCGGCCTATCGGCGAACTCGGGCCGCACGACGACGAGTTGGCCCACTGCGCGATGGCCGGCCAGCACGGCCGGGCCGTCCCAGCCGCCCGGGGCGCCGGGGCCGCAGGACAGCTCCTGGTCCAGGACGGGCCGGCCCGCGACCCGTACCGTCAGCCGGCTGGTGAGCCGCCCGGGTTGCTCCCCGGCCCGGCCCAGCACCTGCTCCTCGCGCAGCACGAGCCGGGCGCCGGTGGCGAGTTCGACCCGGGTGGTGACGTACAGGTCGCTGCCGCCTGCCGAGATCAACTGCTCGGGCAGCCAGTGCAGTTCGGCGCCGTCGGCCACGTCGAGCCGTACGTCGTAGCGGGCCTCCCCCTTGGTCTGGCCCGGCAGCGCGATGGTGGCCGCCGCCGAACCGACGTGCAGCCGTGCGCCCTCGGCGACGCTCGCCGTGAGCGCGAGGCGGTCGCCGCCGAGCGGACCGCTCATGGCGCCGACGACCATCACCCTGGCCTCCCCGCCCGCGGCCCGGGTACGGCGCAGGGCGAGCGGGCCGTCGCCGTCCAGCACGGGCAGGGCGGTCCCGCCGCGGCCGTCGGCGCGGGCGACGATCCGCGCGTGCGCCCGGACGCCGGTGGCGGTCACGCCGTCCACGCGGCGAGCCGCCCGCGCACCCAGGCGGCCACGTCGGCGACGCCGGTGCCGCCACGCAACGACTGCAGGACGACCGGGAGTTCGGCCCGCTGGGCCTTGGCGTCGGCGGCCATCCGGGCGAGGTCGGAGCCGACGTACGGCGCGAGGTCTGTCTTGTTGACCACGAGCAGGTCGGCGGTGGTGACGCCCGGGCCTCCCTTGCGCGGGATGTCGTCGCCGCCGGCCACGTCGATCACGAAGATCTGGGCGTCCACGAGCCCCTTGGAGAAGGTCGCGGTGAGGTTGTCGCCGCCGGACTCGACGAGGATCAGGTCCAGCGGGCCGACCGCGTCCTCCAGGTCCTCCACGGCCTCGAGGTTGGCGGAGATGTCGTCACGGATCGCGGTGTGCGGGCAGGCGCCGGTCTCCACGGCGGTGATCCGCTCGGGCGGCAGGACGGCCTCGCGGAGCAGGAACTCGGCGTCCTCACGGGTGTAGATGTCGTTGGTGACGACGGCGAGGGACAACTCCTCGCGCAGCGCCCGGCACAGCGCGGCGACGGTGGCGGTCTTCCCGGATCCGACGGGCCCGCCGAGCCCGATGCGCAGGGCGCGGCGCGATCCGTCGGGCCGGTGCGCGTCCGCGCTGACGGCGGCGGCACCGGAGTGGAGGTGGTCGAGGTGCATGGGTGCGGCTCCTGAGTGTGCGAGAGGCCGGGTGAGGTGGTCAAAGGGCCTGGACCGGGACGGTCACGGGGCGGCTGCGTGCCCCGGGTGGTGGGCGGATGAGGTCATGACGCGAACAGCCGTACCGGCCAGGCCGCATGCCATTCGGCGCCCACCTCGAGCAGCGGCCCGGACGCCGCCGGCAGCGCGTCGACGCCCTCGGAGGCAGCCCTCCGCGCCGCCCGCACCGCCGCATCCGCGAGGCGGTCCAGCTCGGGGGCCAGCCGGGCCAGGACACCGGTGGCGTCGAACGGGTCCAGACTCAGCAACCGCACGGTCGCCGTCGTCGGCCCGCTCACGCTCTCGTATGCCGCGCAGTACGCCGCGTCGTCCGGGCCCAGTCCGGCCGCCCGCGCGGCCAGCCCGAGCACGACCGGCTGGTGGGCCCCCTTGGGGAACTGCCGTGCCACTGCGTCGAGTTCGGCCGACGGCCACGCCGCGCGCGCGGCTCTCAGCAGCTGCCGGCCGAGTCGGCGTGCGGCGGTCCGCAGGGCGGGCGACGGCGTGCGGGCGTCCGCCGCCGCGTCCAGCTCGGCAGGATCCACGCCGAGTACGGCGGCTGCCGCGAGCGCGCCCGCGACCAGCCCGGCGGTGTGCAGCCGGCCCCGGCAGAAGTCCTCCAGGCTCGCGGCACACGTGATGCGGCCCGCCTTGACGGCGGCCTCCGCCCCGCCGGAGTGCGCGTGCCCTCCGGCGGGAAAGCGGCCGTCCGCCAGGACGAGCAGTGCTGCCCTGCTCATCAGAACAGGAAGTAGCGCTGGGCCATGGGCAGTTCGGCGGCCGGTGTCGCCTCCACCAACTCGCCGTCGATGTGCACGGCGAAGCTGTCGGGGTCGATCCGGACGTCGGGCCGGGCGTCGTTCTCGCGCATGTCGGCCTTGGTGACCTGTCGCGTGGACGCGATCGCCACGAACCGCTTGCCGAGCCCCAGCCGCTGCGGCAGCCCGTCCTCGATCGCCAACGGGGCAACGAAGTTGACGGAGTTGGCGGCCGGGGCGCGGCCGATCGCGCCGTACATCGGGCGGGGCAGGATCGGCTGCGGGGTGGGGATGGAGGCGTTGGCGTCACCCATCTGCGCGTACGCGATCTGTCCGCCCTTGAGCACGAGGAGCGGCTTGACGCCGAAGAACGCGGGCTCCCACAGCACGAGGTCGGCGAGCTTGCCGGTCTCGACGGAGCCGATCTCGGCGGCGAGGCCCTGGGCGAGCGCCGGGTTGATCGTGTACTTGGCGACATAGCGACGCACGCGGTGGTTGTCCGCGCGTCCGTCACCGGGCAGCGCACCGCGCCTGCGCTTCATCACATGCGCCGTCTGCCAGGTACGCAGGATCACTTCGCCCACCCGCCCCATCGCCTGCGAGTCGGAGGAGATGATCGAGATCGCGCCGAGGTCGTGCAGGATGTCCTCCGCGCCGATGGTGGACGGCCGGATCCGGGACTCGGCGAACGCCAGGTCCTCGGGGACGGTGGGGTTGAGGTGGTGGCACACCATCAGCATGTCGAGGTGTTCCTCGGCGGTGTTGACGGTGAACGGCCTCGTCGGGTTGGTGGAGCTGGGCAGCACGTTGGGCTGCGCGACCACGGTCATGATGTCCGGCGCGTGCCCGCCGCCGGCGCCTTCGGTGTGGTACGAGTGGATGCCCCGGCCCGCGATCGCGGCGAGGGTGTCGCCGACGAAACCGGCCTCGTTGAGGGTGTCCGTGTGGATGGCGACCTGGATGCCGGTGCGGTCCGCCACGGTCAGCGCGGCGTCGATGACGGCGGGGGTGGAGCCCCAGTCCTCGTGCAGCTTCAGACCGGCCGCGCCACCGCGGATCTGGGAGAACATCGCCTCGTGGGAGACGGTGTTGCCCTTGCCGAGGAAGCCGACGTTGACCGGGTAGGCCTCCATCGCCTCGAACATCCGGGCAAGGTGCCAGGAGCCCGGCGTAACGGTGGTGGCCTTGGAGCCCTCGGCCGGACCGGTGCCGCCGCCGACCAGGGTGGTGATGCCGGAGGCCAGCGCCTCGTCGGCGACCTGGGGGCAGATGAAGTGGACGTGCGCGTCGATGGCACCGGCGGTCAGGATCCTGCCGTTGCCCGCGATGATCTCGGTCTCGGGGCCGATGACCAGGTCGGGGTGGACGCCGTCCATGGTGTCGGGGTTGCCGGCCTTGCCGATCGCGGTGATCCGGCCGTCCCGGATGCCGATGTCCGCCTTGACGACGCCCCAGTGGTCGACGACGACGGCGCCGGTGATCACGGTGTCGGGGGTGCCGTCGGCACGGGTGGCGCGGGACTGGCCCATGGACTCGCGGATGACCTTGCCGCCGCCGAAGACCGCCTCGTCCCCGGAGGTTCCGGGGCCGCCGGAGCGGTCCTCCTCGATCTCGATCAGCAGGTCGGTGTCGGCGAGCCGGATCCGGTCGCCGGTGGTCGGGCCGAACAGGTCGGCGTAGGCGCCGCGGACGATCTCAGGCATCGAGGGCACCTCCGGTCTCCCCGCGCAGCCCGGGCACGACACGGGCACCGGCGAGGGGGACGAGTTCGACGTCGACGGGAATGCCGGGTTCGAAGCGCACGGCGGTGCCGGCGGCCACGTTGAGCCGCTTGCCTCGGGCGGCGGCGCGGTCGAACTCCAGGCCTGGGTTGGCCTCGGCGAAGTGGTAGTGGGAGCCGACCTGGACGGGCCGGTCGGCGGCGTTGAGGACCGTCAGACGGGTGACCTCGCGCCCGTCGTTGAAGGTGACGGGCTCGTCCGCGAACAGGATCTCTCCGGGAATCATCGCAGGCCCCTCAGATGATCGGCTCGTGGACGGTGACGAGCTTGGTGCCGTCCGGGAAGGTGGCCTCGACCTGGACGTCATGGATCATCTCCGAGACCCCGTCCATCACGTCGTCCCGGGTCAGCAGCTTGCGTCCGGAGGACATCAGCTCGGCGACAGTACGGCCGTCACGGGCTCCTTCGAGGATGTGCGACGTGATGAGGGCGACCGCTTCGGGGTGGTTGAGCTTGAGGCCGCGGGCCCGACGCCTCTCGGCGACGTCGGCCGCCACGTGGATGAGCAGCCTCTCTTGCTCATGCGGGGTCAGTTGCACGTCCCACCTCACAGTCCTTGCTCCGGACCGTGCGGGGTCCGGCTGCCGCTGCCATCGCGACGGGGTTAGGTGTAACACACAGACAAATCTCCGGATTGTCGTCAACCCGGTCCGAAAAACCCCTGATGGCGTGGATCGGCAGGTTAGTTCGCCGGAGTTTCAACGACGTTAAACCAGACCTTGATCCAGCAATGACCGCGCTATGGCATGCGCGATACCCGCACGGGTCAGGACACGCCCGGTCCGCGGTGCTCGGCGGCGATCCCGAACCGCTGCTGTTCGAGCGCGGCGGAACCGGCCTCGCGGACCGCCGAGACCGAGCTGACCACCTGATCCTCGGCCGGTTCGCCGAGCGCGTCCAGCCGCTCCAGATCGGCGGCCGAGACCAGCGCGACCAACGGCTTGCCGTGCCGTGTCACGACGACGCGCTCGCCGCCGTACACCACCCGGTTGATCAGGTCGGCGAGCTCAGCCCTGGCTTGGGTCACCGGAATCTCATAGGCCATGCCCCCATTCTAACGGCACGTACATCCTGTACATTTTTTACAGAAGCCGAGCCGCGTCGGCGGCCGAGCCAGATGAAGGGGTATGACCATGTCCCGTGCATTCGCCCGCCATGTCCTGCCGGAATTCACCGAGCGCACCAGCAGCGGCGCACGCACGCTCGATCCCTACGGCAAGCTCTTCGAGGACCGGATCGTCTTCCTCGGCACCCCGCTCGACGACACGGCGGCCAATGACGTGATGTCCCAGTTGATGTACCTCGAACACGCGGCTCCCGAGCGGGACATCACGCTCTACATCAACTCCCCCGGCGGCACCTTTCAGGCGATGACCTCGGTCTACGACACGCTGCGTTACGTCAGTTGCGACGTGGCGACCTACTGCCTGGGCCAGGCGGTCTCCTGTGCCACGCTGCTGCTCGCGGCCGGCACCCCGGGCAAGCGGTTCGCCCTGCCCGGCGCACGCATGGTGCTCGAGCAGCCCCGGCTGGCCGAGCCGGTGGAGGGGCAGCCCAGCGACCTCCTCATCCAGGCCGCGGAGTTGACCCGGATGCGGGCGGTCACGGAGGAGGTGCTGGTACGGCACACCGGGCGCACGGCGGAGCAGGTGCACGCCGACCTGGAACGGGACCTCGTGCTGGACGCCCCGGCCGCCCTGGCCTACGGTCTGGTGGACGGCATCGTGCCCAGCCGGCGGAGCACACCCGGCGCATCGGACGCGAGGTAGCCGACGATGCTTCCGGAGTTGCCGCCACTGCCCGCGCTGACCCGCGCCGAGGGCGAACTGATCGACAGTTACCTGACAGCGGTCGACCTGCTGGGCAGGATCAACCCCGCCGCCGGCGGGGGCACCTACAGCGGTCTGCGCGCGGCCCAGGCGCTGGTCCGCAAGGCCGCAGAGCTGCGCGACGCCCTCGCGTTGATGCACCAGCGGGGCGAGACGGAGCTGCACGGGGACACACTGGCACGGGCCTTGCGGGTGCTGGACGGTGAGCGCCGTACTGCGCGCGTCGCGCTCCCGCCCGACGGAGTCGGCTGATCCGGACGCCCGGGCGTCCCGAGGGAACCGCGGTGTCGACACATGTCGTTCGGACCGGACTCGAAACGATCCGAACGACGTACCCCCGAGCGGCGTATCTCCCGATCGTTTTCCGGGTCTTGCGTGGTGCGCACGACGCCGCTGCGGGGATCACGCGAATGCGCGTCGCCCCAGGTCCGGTGCTACGTACGAGATCTGACGGCGCCTCGAACGCAGTACTGTCCACCCGAACGGGTGAGTGGTGAGTAACGCCACAAATCCCCGGTTCCGTTGGGATTTTCCGACTGTTGTGGGTGAAGATCCCTGACTGACGACAAGCCCCCGCCACCGCGGCGGGGCGATCCGGGCGGACGCCGAGTCCTGCCGCCGCCCGGATGACCGGTCGACAGGAGTGGATCGGCAGGAGTGGAGGACCCAAGCAAGTCGGGTCGCCGGAGCAGATGTTCGTCTGTGCGTCACAGGCAGACGGCCACAGGCTCCGAGCGGCCCTTGGGGTGAAGCCGCGGCAACGCGGCCGGGCACCTTCGCCAGCCCGAATCCGACAGGTCATCCTTCACAGGCGGCTGACGAAGGGTTGCGCATGACTGCGCTGAATCGTGTCCCGTCGCTCATGGCCCGGGCCGGTACGGCCTCGGCTCTCACGCTTGCCGCCGTCGGCGGCTCGATCGTGGTCCCCGGGCTCGCCACCGACGCCTCGGCTGCGAGCCTCGCGACGAAAGCACTGCAGATCGCGGCCTCCAAGCAGGGCTCCCCGTACCAGTACGGGGCCACCGGGCCACGCCGCTTCGACTGCTCGGGGCTGACGCTCTACTCGTTCAAGAAGGCCGGCAAGACCCTGCCGCGCACCGCCGCCGCCCAGTACAACAAGACGCACCACATCTCCTCCGGCAACCGCAGGGCCGGTGACCTGGTGTTCTTCCACTACGGCTCGAACGTGTACCACGTCGGCATCTACGCCGGCCACAACAAGATCTGGCACGCGCCCAGGACCGGGGACGTGGTGCGGCTGCAGAAGATCTGGACCAAGAGCGTCTGGTACGGCCGGGTCAGCTGACCCGGCATCGGGCCAGGAGCGGCTCCAGCAGCAGGGCCGCTCCCCGCAGCGTCAGCGCCACCCCGGTACCCGCCTGGAGCCCATGGGCGGCCCGGGGCCGACGCGGTCATCGGCCCGGCCGGTCCCCGCGCAGGGCGACCGCCCGGAGCCGCTTGAACGGCGTCTGCGAGGCCTTGGGGTTGAGGACGTTGGTGACGAAGCCCTGCCGAGGCGGCTGGACGGCCTCGGGCACCGGCTCTGCGGCCCCCTGGGCGGACTGCCGCATCGAGACCGCGGTGCGCACGCCGGGGTACGGCACAAAGGCGCCAGCCGGCAGCCGCAGCGCCCGGAACAGCGCGGGCACGCCCTGAGCAGTGCCTGCACCCGGCGATCTCGTTGGCCGGGATTCCGGCCGAGCCGCCTGTCGAACGCGGTCCCGGGCCCTCAGGGCGCTGCCGGCACCGCCCACGGAAGCTCGATGAAGACCGTCTTTCCACCCTCACGGGTGGGGCGGATGCGGAGTTTTCCGCCACACTCGGCGGTGAGCCAGCGGATGATGACCATGCCGCGACCGTTGTCCTGCTGGACGGCGGCGGGCAGTCTCTTCGGGAAGCGGGGATGACTGTCCGTGACGCCGATGCGCAGGTGTTCGTCACGGTCCAGGGCAATGTCGACCGTGAAGGTGGGTGACTGACCGAAGGTGTGCTGTACGGCGTTGGTGGCGAGTTCGGAGACGATGAGCCGCACGGTGTCGGCCGCTTCGGTGTCCGACGGCAGGCCCCACTCCGCCAGGGTGCCCACGACGTACGAACGGGCGGCGGAGACCGAGGCGGGATCGCTCGGCAGAGTGACGGATGCTTCCAGGTGGTCTGCCATGGCGACGTCGTCCCTTTCCCGCGGGATCGCACCGACAAGGGGCGGTGGGTTCGAGTACGGTCCCGGACTGGTGCTTCTTCGTCAGACTGCCATCACTGGACCGGTCACGGGGAGCGATCCACCAAGATATGCATATATCTGTCGCCCAATGCGGTGAACTCTGCCACGCGAGACCGTATTTGGACGGCCCGGAAGGAGTAAGGAGGAGCCCATGCAGAACGGGCCGGCGGTGCGGCGCCGAAAATTGGGCGCCGAGCTGCGCATGCTGCGTACCGGTGCTGGGCTCACGAGCGGTGAGGCGGCCCGGCTGGTCGGCTGGCACCAGTCGAAGGTGAGCCGTATCGAGACGGGTGCCAGCGGGGTGAAACCAGCCGATCTGCGCTCCCTGCTGGACGCCTACGGGGTGCGGGACGGGCACCTGCGCGAGTTGCTGCTGATGCTGGTGGGCACCGAGGAGGCGGGCGACCGGCATCGCTGGTGGCACGCCTACCGCGGGGTGCTGCCGCCCACGTACCGGGACTTCATCAGCCTGGAGTCGCAGGCCAGCGCGATGCGCACGCTGGAGACCACGGTGGTGCCGGGGCTGCTCCAGACGCCGGAGTACGCCCGTGCGGTGACCCGGGCAGCCGTCCACGACCTGGACGAGGAGCGTCTGGACGCGCTGGTGGAGGTGCGGCTGGCCAGGCAGGACGTGCTGCGCTCGGACCCGCCGCTGGTGCTGAGCGCGGTGCTGGACGAGGCGGTGCTGCGGCGCGAGGTCGGCGGGCCCGAGGTGATGGCCCGCCAGCTGGAACGGCTGATGGAGGCCGCCCGGCTGCCCCAAGTACGGCTCCAGGTCCTGCCGTTCGGAGCCGGAGCCCATGTGGGCCTGACCGGACCTTTCGTTATTTTCTCATTTCCGAGCACTTCTGATCTGGACGTGGTTGTTCTCGACCAGTTGACGAGTAGCCTCTACCTGGAGCGGAAAGAAGACCTCATGGCCTACTCCGAGGCCTTCGCCACTCTTCAGTTCCACGCCCTTTCCCCCGAGGACTCGTTGGACCACATCGCCGGGATAGGCGACGGCGCGTAAGGAGGCACGCCCCCCATGTCAGAACTGCCTCGGAACGTCCCTGCCAGTACCGACCTGCACGACGTGCGCTGGCTGCGCAGCAGCTACAGCACGGGAGCCAACAACTGCGTGGAGACGGCACGGCCGCTCTCCGGCCCCTGGGCCGGGCTGCTCGCCGTACGTGACTCCAAGATCCCGGCCGGACCCGCACTGGTCTTCTCCGCCGGCAGCTGGGCGGAGTTCCTCACCGCCCTCTGAACCGTCACCCGAACAGCCATCGGATCGAACCATCATCTGATCAAAACCGATCACACATCATCACTCTCAGGTGAAGCACGGCCGTGTCACGCCGACTCATGGTCGCGTTTCGCCGATCACCCGTACAGCGCGTTCGATCTCCGCCCCGGACAGGTCGGCGCGGGCGGTCAGCCTCAACCGTGAGATGCCGTCGGGCACGGAAGGAGGACGGAAGCAGCCCACGGCCAGCCCTGCCGTACGGCAGTCGGCCGCCCAGCGCACCGCCTGCTCCGGGGACGGAGCCCGCACGGAGACCACCGCGGCGTCCGGACGTACCGCCTCCAGACCCGCGGCGGTCAGCCGTGCGTGCAGTTCCGCGGCCACCTCACGGGCGCGCGCCGCGCGCTCGGGCTCCCGCACGAGCAGCCGCAGCGCCGACAGGGCCGCACCGGCCGCCGCCGGAGCCAGACCCGTGTCGAAGATGAAGGTGCGGGCCGCGTTGACCAGGTGGTCGATCACCCGCGCCGGTCCCAGCACCACGCCGCCCTGACTGCCCAGCGACTTGGACAGGGTGGCCGTGACCACCACGTCCGCGGCGCCCGCGAGCCCGGCCGCATGCGGCGCGCCCCGGCCCCCGTCGCCCAGCACCCCGAGCCCGTGCGCGTCGTCCACGACCAGCCCGGCGCCGTACTCCCGGCAGGCCTCGGCCAGCTCGGCCAGGGGTGCCGCGTCGCCGTCCACGGAGAACACGGTGTCGGATACGACGATCGCCTCGCCCTCGTGCGTACCCAGCGCCTTGCGCACCGCCTCGGGATCCGCGTGCCCGACGACCTGCCGGCCGCCCCGGGCGAGCCGGCAGCCGTCGATGAGCGAGGCGTGGTTGCCTGCGTCGGAGACGATCAGCGAGCCGTGCGGGCCGAGCGCCGTGACCGCGGCCAGGTTCGCGGCGTAGCCGGAGGAGAAGACCAGTGCCGTCTCGACACCGCAGAACGCGGCCAGCTCGCCCTCCAGCTCGGTGTGCAGCTCGGTGGTGCCGGTGACGAGCCGGGAGCCGGTGGACCCGCCGCCCCAGGTCCGGGCGGCCCGGGCCGCCCCCTCGGTGACCTCGGGGTGGTGGGCGAGGCCCAGGTAGTCGTTGCTCGCCAGATCCAGCAGCGGCGAGTCGGCGGGCCGCGGGCGCAGGGTCCGTACGAGTCCGGCGCGGCGGCGCGCCTCGGCCTGGTCGTCGATCCAGCCGAACGCCATGGGTCCTCCGGGGCTTTTGTAGGTAGCGGACAGACCCTAGCGGTACGGCCGCCCACCCGAGGTGTGGCAATACCCACACGGTGAACCGTCTCCGTTGTGCAAACTCTCCTTGGCCCGGGGCGGTCCCGTAGGACAGGATCGGGCCTCATGGACCTGCTGAACACGCTGGTGGACAAGGGGCTTCGGCGCGAGCTGCCGACCCGCGAGGAAGCGCTCGCCGTACTGGCCACCTCCGACGACGACCTGCTCGATGTGGTGACCGCGGCCGGGAAGGTGCGCCGGCACTGGTTCGGGCGACGGGTGAAACTCAACTATCTGGTCAACCTCAAGTCGGGCCTGTGCCCCGAGGACTGCTCCTACTGTTCCCAGCGGCTCGGCTCCGACACCGGCATCCTCAAGTACACCTGGCTGAAGCCGGACGAGGCCTCACGGGCCGCGGCGGCCGGGCTGGCCGGCGGCGCGAAGCGCGTCTGTCTGGTGGCCTCCGGCCGCGGTCCGACCGACCGTGACGTGGACCGGGTGGCCGGCACCATCCAGGCGATCAAGGAGCAGAACGAGGGCGTCGAGGTGTGCGCCTGCCTCGGGCTCCTCTCCGACGGCCAGGCCGAGCGGCTGCGCGCGGCGGGCGCGGACGCCTACAACCACAACCTCAACACGTCCGAGGAGACGTACGCGGACATCACCACCACCCACACCTACGCCGATCGGGTGGACACGGTGAACAAGGCGCACGCGGCCGGTCTGTCCGCCTGCTCCGGGCTGATCGCGGGCATGGGCGAGACGGACGCGGATCTGGTCGACGTGGTCTTCTCGCTGCGCGAGCTGGACCCGGACTCGGTCCCGGTCAACTTCCTGATCCCGGTCGAGGGCACCCCGCTGGCCAAGGAGTGGAACCTCACCCCGCAGCGCTGCCTCAGGATCCTCGCGATGGTGCGGTTCGTGTGCCCGGACGTCGAGGTGCGCATCGCGGGCGGCCGTGAGGTCCACCTGCGCACGATGCAGCCCCTCGCCCTGCACCTGGCCAACTCCATCTTCCTCGGCGACTACCTGACCACCGAGGGCCAGGCGGGCAAGGCCGACCTGGAGATGATCGCGGACGCCGGGTTCGAGGTGGAGGGCGCCGGCCAGGTGACGCTGCCGGAGCACCGGGCCACCGCGGCCCGGGGCGGCTGCGGGGGGCACGAGAGCGCCGGGTGCGGGTCGCACGAGGGTTCCGGATGCGGCTCCGTCTGTGGCTCGCACGAGGGGGCCGACGCCTGCGGTACGGCCACGGCTCCCGCCCCTGCCGAGCCGCGCACCGACCTGGTCGCCGTACGCCGCCGCGGCGCCGGAACGGACCTCGCGCCCAATGCCTGACCTGTCGGTGGACGAGCTGCTGGCCCTGGACCGGCAGCACGTCTGGCACCCCTACGGGCCCATGCCAGGTCGGCAGGAACCGCTCGTCGTGGCGTCGGCGAGCGGGGTGCGCCTCCGACTGGCGGACGGATCCGGCGAGTTGGTCGACGGCATGTCGTCCTGGTGGTCGGCGATCCACGGCTACAACCACCCGGTCCTCAACGAGGCCGCGCACCGGCAGCTGGCGCGGATGAGCCATGTGATGTTCGGCGGGCTCACCCACGAGCCCGCCGTACGGCTCGCAAAGCTCCTTGTCGACATGTCGCCCGACGGTCTGGAGCATGTCTTCCTGGCGGACTCCGGCTCGGTGTCGGTCGAGGTCGCCGCGAAGATGTGCCTGCAGTACTGGCGCTCGCTCGGCCGCCCCGCGAAGCGGCGCCTGCTGACCTGGCGCGGCGGGTACCACGGCGACACCTGGACCCCGATGTCGGTGTGCGACCCCGAGGGCGGGATGCACGAGCTGTGGTCCGGAGTGCTGCCCCGCCAGGTCTTCGCGGACGCGCCGCCCCCGCGGTACGAGGAGTCGTACGCCGAGCATCTGCGCGAGCTGATCGCCCGGCACGCGGACGAGCTGGCCGCGGTGATCGTGGAGCCGGTGGTGCAGGGCGCCGGAGGGATGCGTTTCCACTCCCCCGACTATCTGCGGGTGCTGCGCGAGGCGTGCGACGCACACGACGTCCTGCTGGTGTTCGACGAGATCGCCACCGGCTTCGGCCGTACCGGCGCGCTGTTCGCGGCGGACCACGCGGCCGTCACCCCGGATGTCATGTGCGTGGGCAAGGCGCTGACCGGCGGCTATCTGACGATGGCGGCGACGCTGTGCACCGCGCGGGTCGCCGACGGCATCTCGCGGGGCGAGGTGCCGGTGCTCGCGCACGGCCCGACGTTCATGGGCAACCCGCTGGCGGCGGCCGTGGCCTGTGCCTCGGTCGAGCTGCTGCTGGGGCAGGACTGGCTGTCGGAGGTCAAGCGGATCGAGACGGGGCTGCGCGAGGGGCTGGCGCCGGCCCTCGGGGCCCCCGGCGTGCGGGACGTCCGGGTCCTCGGCGCCATCGGGGTGGTCCAGCTCGACCACGAGGTGGACATGAAGGCCGCCACGGACGCCGCCGTGCGCGAGGGCGTGTGGCTGCGGCCGTTCCGTGACCTGGTCTACACGATGCCGCCGTACGTCACCTCGGACGAGGACGTGGCACGGATCGCGCGCGCGGTGTGCGCCGCGGCGCGGGAGGGATGACATGCCGGTACTGGTGATCACAGGAACGGGCACGGAGGTCGGCAAGACCGTCACCACGGCCGCCGTCGCCGCCGCGGCGCTCGCGGCGGGACGTTCGGTGGCCGTGCTGAAGGCCGCGCAGACGGGCGTACGGCCGGACGAGCGGGGGGACGCCGACGAGGTCGCGCGGCTCGCGGGACCGGTCACCGCCGCCGAACTGGCCCGCTTTCCCGAGCCGTTGGCACCGGGCACGGCGGCCCGGCGGGCCGGGATGGCGCCGGTACGCCCGCAGGAGGTGGCCGACCGGGCGGCCAAGCTGGCCACCGAGCACGATCTGGTGCTCGTCGAGGGGGCGGGCGGGCTGCTCGTCCGGTTCGACGCGGTCGGCGGCACGCTGGCGGACGTGGCGCGGCTGCTCGACGCGCCGGTGCTGCTGGTGGCCTCGGCCGGGCTCGGCACGCTGAACACCACGGAGCTGTCGGCCCGTGAACTGCGGCGACGGGAACTGGAGTTGGCCGGCGTGGTGATCGGCAGCTGGCCCGGCTCCCCCGGCCTCGCCGACCGCTGCAACGTGGCCGACCTGCCGGAGGTCGCGGCGGCTCCGCTGCTCGGCGCGCTTCCCGCCGGGGCGGGCAGCCTGCCTCCCCGCGAGTTCCGCTCGGCGGCGCCGGGGTGGCTGGCGCCGCGACTGGACGGGACATGGGATGCGGAGGCGTTCGGGGTACGGGTGGCGCCGTAGGCGGAGCAGGCGCAGGTCGTCGTCCGAGTGCGGCTGCGCAGTGGCCGGTCACGCGGTTCCCGCGCCCTGGGGGAGTTGCCGGCGGCGTCGGGGGGACAATCACCGTAGGAATGTCCTCCGGGAGGTGCCATGCGACTGATGTCGGCCGGGTCTGCCAAGGTCACGCCGAGCCCCGTCCACCATCCGGTGTTCGCCCGCTTCTACGCCCGGATCAGCGTGGGCGCAGAGACCCGGTTCGGGATGGCCGGGGTGCGGGAGCGGCTGCTCGCCGGGTTGTCGGGGCGGGTGATCGAGGTCGGCGCGGGCAACGGGCTGAACTTCGCGCACTATCCGGCGGCCGTCGCCGAGGTCGTCGCCATCGAACCGGAGCCGCTGCTGAGGCAGTTGGCGCTGGAGGCGGCCCTGCGCGCCCAGGTACCGGTGGACGTGGTGCCGGGCGCGGCGGAGGCACTGCCGGTCAAGAGCGAGGCCTTCGACGCGGTGGTGCTGTCGCTCGTGCTGTGCAGCGTACGGGACGTGGCCCGGGCGCTGGGCGAGGTACGACGGGTGCTCCGGCCCGGCGGCGAGGTGCGGTTCTTCGAGCACGGGCGGGGTGGCGGCCGGGTGATGACCCTGACTCAGCAGGCCCTGGACCGCACGGTGTGGCCCGCGCTGTTCGGCGGCTGTCACGTGGCCCGCGAGCCGGTCGCCGCACTGCGCGAGGCGGGGTTCGAACTCGGGCCGTACCAGAAGCTGTTGCTGCCCAAGACGGGTCTGAGGACGCCCACGTCGTTCGCCACGCTGGGCGTCGCCTGGCGGCCGGGAGAGCCGGAGGCCCGCTGACGGGGGCGTGACGGGGAGGCGCGGGGCGCGCGCTCAGATGCTCCAGCGGCGCAGCTCCCGCGCGATCGCCTCCACGTCGGCCGCACCGTCCTTCACCAGCCGGGCGAGGTCGCGCACCTGCTCGGCCGTCGTGACGACCTTCACACCGCTGGCAACCAGGTATGCGTAGGCGACCGCCGAGGCGAACAGCGTGTTGGAGCGCTCCAGCGCCGGTACGTGGATCAGCAGCTGGAGCAGGGACGCGGCGCGGGTGTGCGGATCGTCGTAGACGGGCACGCCGAATATCTCGGCCCGGTGCCGGGCGACGGCGGCGATCAGCGCGCCCCAGTCGCTGACCTGCGGGTCCCCGGGCGTCCGTTGTTCGGCGAGCATGAGCAGCCAGGCGAGGTCGATGCTGAACTCGTTCAAGGGATCAGCGGCCGTCCTCGCTGCCGGAGCCGGTGCCACGGGTATCGGTCAGCTCCTCGGCGAACACGGTCTCGTACTGCTTCATGAAGTCGGCGGCGGCCTCCACGAACGTCCGCCCGGCCTCGCCTGTGTCCTGTCTGACCAGCTCTTCGATATAGCGGTTGACGCTGATGCCACGGGCCAGGGCACGTTCGCGGGCCGCGCGGGCGGTGCCTTCGTCCACGCGTACGTTCAGCTGGGTCTTCGCCATACCTCGAAGCTAGCGCCGAGATGCTAGCAACGGCAAGGGCGCACGGAACCGGTGCGCCCGGCGGGACTGTCCCTTACGCTCGCCCGGGACGGGCGGTTCAGGCGACCGGGAGGCGGTCTTGTCCACACCTGCTGCACAGCACGTGCCGGGCCGCGCACCGGACGGCGGGATCGCGACCCGCGCCCGCGGGCTGACCAAGGCCTACGGCTCCGGCGAGACGGCCGTACGCGCCCTGGACGCGGTGGACGTGGACATCACGCGCGGCCGGTTCACGGCCGTGATGGGACCTTCGGGGTCCGGGAAGTCCACGCTGATGCACTGTCTGGCGGGGCTCGACACCGTGTCGGCCGGACAGGTGTGGCTCGGTGACACCGAGATCACCGGGCTGAAGGAGCGGGAGCTGACCCGGCTGCGGCGGGACCGGATCGGGTTCATGTTCCAGTCGTTCAACCTCATCCCGACGCTCACGGCCGCCGAGAACATCACGCTGCCGATGGCCATCGCGGGCCGCAAACCGGATGAGAAGTGGCTGGACCAGGTGATCGACAGGCTCGGCCTGCGGGACCGTCTGACGCATCGGCCCGCGCAGCTCTCCGGCGGCCAGCAGCAACGGGTCGCGTGCGCGCGGGCGCTGGCCTCGCGTCCGGAGCTGATCTTCGCCGACGAGCCGACCGGCAATCTGGACTCGCGGGCCGGCCTGGAGGTGCTGGGCTTTCTGCGCGGTGCGGTGGACGATCTCGGGCAGACTGTCGTCATGGTCACCCATGACCCCGGCGCCGCCGCCCACTCCGACCTGGTGCTCTTCCTTGCGGACGGACGGATCGTGGACGAGATGGCACGGCCCACGGCGGACGCCGTACTGGAACGGATGCGCGTCCTTGCCGGGGGGAACCCCCAGACCCCCGGTTCCGACATCGTGCAGGAACGGCTCGGCGACGGCCGCGCCGCCCAGGAGGACTGACCCGGTGCTCAAGGCGACCCTGAGGAGTTTCCTCGCGCACAAGGGGCGGCTCGCGCTGTCCGCGCTGGCCGTGATCCTGTCCGTGGCGTTCGTCGCGGGCAGCCTGATCTTCTCCGACACCGTCACCCGTACCTTCGACCGGCTGTTCGCCTCCACGGCCGCCGATGTGACCGTGGAACCCCAGCAGGACCTCAAGTCCCCGGTGCCGGGCGGCACGGTGCAGACCGTGCCCGCCGCGCTGCGGGACCGGGTGGCGCGGGTGGCCGGGGTCGCGGCGGCCCGCGCGGACGTCAAGGTACAGAACGTCGTGGTCGTCGACCGGCACGACAAGTCGGTCGGGCCGACCACCGGCGCCCCCACCATCGCCACCACCTGGTACGTCAGCGACCGCTCACCGGTGGAACTGACCTCCGGTCACCCACCGCACGGTGCGGGCGAGGCGCTGCTTGACGCCGACACGGCCGGCAAGAAGCATGTGCGGATCGGCGACACACTGACGGTGCAGGCCCAGCCGGGCACGTTCCGGGTCCGGGTCGTCGGGATCGCCACGTTCACCACGACCAACCCGGGCGCCGCCCTGGTCTTCCTGGACCCGGCGGTGGCGGGCCGCGAGCTGCTCGGCTCCCAGACGCTGGCGACCAGCATCTCGGCGGACGCGGTCAGGGGCGTGTCCGACGTGGAACTCAAGCGAAGGATCGGCGCGGCGGTCGGCACCGGCACCGGCCGCTACGACCTCAAGACCGCCCGCGAGCAGGCCAAGTCGGCGGCGGCCAGCCTCGGCACGTTCCTGGACGTGATCAAGTACGTGATGCTGGGCTTCGCCGGTGTCGCGCTGCTCGTCGGCGTGTTCCTCATCGTCAACACCTTCTCCATGCTGATCGCCCAACGCACCCGTGAACTGGGCCTGTTGCGGGCCCTGGGCGCGGACCGGCGGCAGGTGCGGCGCTCGGTACTCACCGAGGCGGCGCTGCTCGGGCTGGTCGGCTCGACACTCGGCCTCGGCGCCGGGATCGGGCTGGCGCTGGGGCTGATCCGGCTGATGAGTGCGTTCGGGATGAACCTCAAGGCCACGGAGATGGCCGTCGGCTGGGGGACGCCCGTGGCCGCCTACGTCGTCGGGCTCGGCGTCACCTTCGTGGCGGCCTATCTGCCCGCGCGGCGGGCGGCGGCGGTCTCGCCGATGGCCGCGCTGGCCGACGCCGAGGTCGCTGGTGTGGGCAAGCCGCTCAAGGTGCGGGCGATCGTCGGCGCAGTGCTGGGGGCGGCCGGGGCGGCGACGCTGGCCGGGTGCGCGGCGGCCACGAGGACCGCGCAGGCGGCCTCGCTGCTGGGCGTCGGCGTGGCCCTGACGCTGATCGCGACCGTGGTCGCCGGACCGCTGCTGGTGCGGCCGGTGATCCGGGTGCTGGGCGCGGCGTTCCCCGCGCTGTTCGGCCCGGTCGGCCGCATGAGCCAGCGCAATGCCCTGCGCAATCCGCGCCGTACCGGCGCCACGGCCGCCGCGCTCATGGTGGGCCTGGCCCTGGTCGGCGGGATGTCAGTGGCGAGCGCGTCGATGTCGGCGTCGTTCGACCGGCAGATCGACCGGACGCTCGGTGCCGACTTCGTCGTCCAGAACACCAACTTCACCCCGTTCACGAAGGAGGTACGAAACGTCGTGGCCGCGACGCGCGGCGTTGGGCTCGTCGTCCAGCAGCGGCTCACCCCGCTCGCCGTACGGCTGCCGAACGGGGACCGTGTCGAGACGTCCGCCGGCGCGTACGGCCCCGGACTGGACGACGTCGCGCACATCACCTACACACGGGGAGGTTCGGCGGCGGCGCTGGCGGACGGGCATCTCGCGATGGACGCCGGTTTCGCCAAGGACCACGGTGTACGGATCGGCAGCGTCCTGCCGGTCGAGTTCCCGGGCGGACGGCGCACCCGGCTGGCCGTCGGGGCGCTCACCGACCAGGAGACGGCGGACGGCTTCGGCACCCAGGGCGGCATCTACGTCGGCCTCGCCACCTTCGAGAAGTACGTGCCGAGCGGCCAGGACTCCGTGCTCTACGTCAACGCGGCCACCGGTACGACACCGCAGGACCTGCGCCCCCGTCTGGAGCGGGCGCTCAAGCCGTTCCCGCAGGTCCAGGTGCGCAACCAGTCCGACTACAAGCAGCTGGTGCACGACCAGATCGCCGTGTTGCTGTACCTGGTGTACGCGCTGCTCGCCCTGGCCATCGTCATCGCCGTGCTCGGGGTGGTCAACACCCTTGCCCTGTCCGTGGTGGAGCGGACCCGGGAGATCGGGCTGCTGCGCGCGATCGGGCTGGGACGGCGGCAGCTGCGGCGGATGATCCGGCTGGAGTCGGTGGTGATCGCGGTGTTCGGCGCGGTCCTCGGGCTGGCGCTGGGGCTGGTGTGGGGCGTGTGCATGCAGCGGGTGCTGGCCCTGCGTGGCCTGACGGCGCTCGCGATCCCCTGGGGCACGATCGTCGGGGTCGTGATCGGCGCGGCGGTGGTGGGAGTGGTGGCGGCACTGCTGCCGGCGCTGCGGGCGTCGCGCATGAACGTGCTCGCGGCGATCGCGCACGAGTGACGCTCGACGGTGCGTCCGGCCGGCGATCGCTTCACGGCCGGTGGCCGCCGCCCCGGCCGGCCGCGGCCGTGATGGAATCGCGGTGAGGCCCAAGTCGCCCGCTGCCGAGGAGAGTTCATGACACGCCCGTTCCGTTTCGCGGTCAATCTGCTCCGCCCCGCGCCCGCCGCCGAGTGGCGCGCCAAGTGCCGTCGTGCCGAGGAACTGGGGTACGACGTGATCCTCGTCCCGGATCACCTCGGCATGGTGGCACCGTTCCCCGCGCTGGTCGCCGCGGCCGAGGCGACCGCGCGGCCCCGGCTCGGCACGCTCGTACTCAACGCGGGCTTCTGGAACCCGGCCCTGCTGGCCCGCGAGGTGGCGACGACGGACGCGCTCACCGGCGGGCGCCTGGAACTCGGCCTCGGCACCGGGTACGTCCCGGCGGAGCACGAGGCCGCGGGGCTGCCGTTCGGCTCGCCGCGCGAGCGGGTGGACCATCTCGCGCACACGGTCGAGGAGGTGAACCGGCTGCTGGGCTCCGGCGAGTTCCGGCCCCGGCCGGCCCAGCCCCGGATCCCGCTGCTGGTCGGCGCGAACGGCGACCGCATGCTGCGCCTGGCCGCCGCGCACGCCGACGTCGTCGCCTTCACCGGGGCGCGGCCGGGCGCCGAGCCCGGGTCGCTGCTTCCCCTCAGCGCCGCCGAACTGGACGAGCGCGTGGCCCGGTACCACGGCTTCGCGGCGGGCAGGGCACAACCGGCCGAGCTGAACCTGCTGATCCAGCTCGTGGCCGTGACCGACGATCCCGGGGCCGCGCTCGAACGCCTGCTCAGGGACCGGCGGTCGCGGCTGACCGCAGACGACGCGTCCGCGCTGCCGACCGTCCTGGCCGGCCCTACGGAGGAGTTGGCCGCGCGGGTGCGGGGGCTGCGCGAGCGGTTCGGGTTCTCGTACCTGACCGTGCTGGAGGAGCACATGGAGGCGTTCGCGGCGGTGATGGAGCAGCTGCGCAAGGAGTCCGCATAGTGGAATTGGCCGGGGACGGCGCGCCATCCGTGCTCCGATGATCACATGACCGATCTACGGATCCGCCCTGCCCTGGCCGACGATCTCGACGCCGTGCTCGCGTTCTGGAAGACGGCCGCCGAGGGCACCAGCATCAGCGACGACCGGGACGGGGTGGAACGGCTGGTCGCCCGCGATCCCGGAGCCCTGATCCTCGCCGAGCGGGGAGGCGAGCTGGTGGGCACGGTGATCGCCGGCTTCGACGGCTGGCGCTGCCATCTGTACCGGCTCGCCGTACATCCGCGGCAGCGCCGGCAGGGCATCGGCTCGGCGCTGCTGACCGCCGCCGAGGAGCGCTTCGTACGGCTGGGCGGCCGGCGCGCGGATGCGATGGTGCTGGTCCGCAACGAGACCGCGCACCACGCCTGGGGTGCCGCCGGGTACGGCCCGCAGGAGCACTGGCGGCGCTGGGTGAAGCCACTCGCCGACCGCGCCGACTGAGCCCCCGGGAGCCCCTTTGCTCATCCTTTACCATTGAGGGAGTACCCGGCCCCCCAGTGAAAGGTTGTGAGCGTCCGCCCATGGGCGAGCCTCCCAGTACGCGACACCGCGCATTCCGTCCTGCCCTGTCCGATCATGGGACGGGGGTGACCCGATGACCGAAGTGCTGCTCCTTCTGCTGGCGATCCTGCTGTCGCTCGCCTGTGGCGCCTTCGTGGCGGCGGAGTTCTCGCTGACCACGGTGGAGCGCGGCGAGCTGGAGCGGGCCGCCGAGCGCGGCGAGCGCGGTGCGCCGGGCGCCCTGAGAGCCGTACGGACCCTGACCTTCCAGCTCTCCGGCGCCCAGCTCGGCATCACCGTGACCAATCTGGTCGTCGGCATGCTCGCCGAGCCGTCGATCGCCAGGCTGCTCGCCGGTCCGTTCCGGGCGATGGGGCTCTCGGGCGGCACGGCGACCTCGGTCGCGCTGGTGCTCGGTACGGCCCTGTCGACGGTGTTCCTGATGGTCGTCGGCGAGCTGGTGCCCAAGAACTGGGCGATCTCCTCGCCCCTGGCGGTGGCCAAGCGGGTGGGCAGCGCCCAGCGCTGGTTCAGCGCTGCCTTCCGCCCCTTCATCACGCACCTGAACAACACGGCCAACCGTGTCGTGCGCCGGCTGGGCGTCGAGCCGGCCGAGGAACTGGCCTCCGCGCGCGGCCCGCAGGAGCTGGCGGCGCTGGCCCGGCACTCCGCCAAGCAGGGTGCGCTGGAGGCGGACACCGCCGAGCTGTTCGTGCGGACGCTGAACCTGGCCGACCTGACGGCGGAGAACGTGATGACCCCGCGCGTCCAGGTCGTCGCCCTGGACACCCACGCGACCTGCGAGGACGTGGCGAACGCGACCCGGGCCACCGGCCTGTCCCGGTTCCCGGTCCACCGGGGCGGCCTGGACTCGGTCGTCGGCGTCGCCCACATCAAGGACGTCCTGGCCGTACCGGCCGCGGATCGGCCCCGCCGCCCGGTCTCCCAGGTGATGCGCGAGCCGCTGCTCGTGCCCGGGTCCCTGACCGTCGACCGGCTGCTGGACCGCCTCGGCGGCCGGCGCACCATGGCCGTCGTCATCGACGAGTACGGCGGCACGGCCGGCGTGGCCACGCTGGAGGACATCGTCGAGGAGGTCGTCGGCGAGGTGCGCGACGAGCACGACCCGCACGAGACGCCCGACCTCGCCCCCGCCGGCGCCGACGAGCACGGCCGGGCCGTGTACTCCGCCGACGGCGCCGCCCGCACCGACCAGCTCGCGCGCGTGGGACTGCGGGTGCCCGAGGGACCGTACGAGACGCTGGCCGGCCTGATCGCGGCCCGGCTGGGCCGGATACCGCGGATCGGTGACACGGTCGAGGTGGCCGGCTGGCGGCTGGACGTGGTGGACGCCTCCGGCCGCCGGGCGGCCCGGGTGCTGCTGCACGCGCCGCTGGACGACGAACAGGCCCGCCAGAGCCCGGAGGGGGCGCGATGACCGCGGTACAGCTGCTGATCGGGCTGACGACGCTCGTCGTCAACGCCTTCTTCGTCGGCGCCGAGTTCGCGCTGATCTCCGTACGCCGCTCACAGGTCGAGCCGCTCGCCCAGGAGGGCGACCGGCGCGCGAAGGCCGTGCTGTGGGGCCTGGAACACGTCTCGGCACTGCTGGCCGCCGCCCAGCTGGGCATCACGCTGTGCACCCTGGTCCTGGGCGTGGTCGCCGAGCCGGCGATCGCACATCTGCTGGAGCCGGTGTTCCACGCGGTCGGGGTCCCGGTGAGTGCGGGCCACGTCGTGTCCTTCGTGATCGCGCTGACGCTGGCGACGTATCTGCACATGCTGCTGGGCGAGATGGTCCCCAAGAACATCGCCCTCGCCGAACCGGTGCGCAGCGCGCTGCTGCTCGGCCCGCCCCTGGTCGCCCTGTCCCGGGCGCTGCGCCCGGTGATCTTCACGGTCAACGCGTTCGCGAACGGGCTGCTGAAGCTGCTCAGGGTGGAGGCGAAGGACGAGGTCGCGGCCACCTTCACGGACGCCCAGCTGGCCGAGATCGTCAAGGACGCCGGCGAGGCC
Organism: Streptomyces broussonetiae; assembly: GCF_009796285.1. Taxonomy (NCBI): domain Bacteria; kingdom Bacillati; phylum Actinomycetota; class Actinomycetes; order Kitasatosporales; family Streptomycetaceae; genus Streptomyces; species Streptomyces broussonetiae. Next base: position 1,843,912 of record NZ_CP047020.1, read on the forward strand.
GGCCTGATCGACGACCGCGCGCTGGAGCGGCTGCACGATGCCCTGGAGCTGGGCAGGCGGCCGGTGCGCGATGTCGTGGTACCGCTGGAGCGGGTCGTGTACGCGCGCGTGGGGGTCACTCCGGAGCAGTTGGAACGGCTGTCGGCCGAGTCCGGCTTCTCCCGGTTCCCGGTGGTCGACGTGGGCCGCCGGATCGTGGGCTACCTGCACGTCAAGGACGCGCTGGACGCATCGCCCCGGGACGTGCCGTTCCGGCTGCGGGACATGCGGTCCATCGCGCGCGTACGGGAGGGAACCCCGCTGGACGACGTCCTCACCGCGATGCGTGGCAGCCGTACCCACCTCGCGGCCGTGCTCGGCGACGACGGCCGGATGGCCGGCCTCGTGACCATGGAGGACGTCCTCAGAGAGCTGTTCGGGCAGGCCGCCCCCGGGTGATGCACGGAGGCTTCCGGGGCGACCGACCGGCGGGTATGGAGCCGGGATACCATCGCTGACGCCATGCAGACGAATCCCGTATCTCCCCCGTACAGCAGCCTGGTCGCGGTCGGCGACTCCTTCACCGAGGGCATGTCGGACCTGCTGCCCGACGGTTCCTACCGGGGCTGGGCCGACGTGCTCGCCTCGCGGATGGCCGCCCGCACACCGGGTTTCCGGTACGCCAACCTCGCCGTGCGCGGGAAGCTGATCGGGCAGATCGTGGACGAGCAGGTGGACGTGGCGGCAGCCATGAACGCCGACGTGATCACACTGGTCGGCGGCCTCAACGACACCCTGCGGCCCAAGTGCGACATGGGCCGGGTGAAGGGGCTGCTGACCGAGGCCGTGGAGCGGCTCGCGCCATCCTGCAAGCAGCTGGTGCTGATGCGCAGCCCCGGCCGCCAGGGTCCGGTGCTGGAGCGGTTCCGGCCGCGCATGGAGGAGCTGTTCTCCTGCGTGGACGAGCTGGCCGCGCGCCACGGCGCGGTCGTCGCCGACCTCTACGGCGCCCCGTCGCTGGCCGATCCCCGGCTGTGGGACGTGGACCGACTGCATCTGACGGCGCAGGGGCACCGCCGGGTCGCCGAGGCGGTGTGGCAGGCGCTCGGGTACGAGCCGGAGGACACCGAGTGGCGGGTGCCGATGCCGGCCACGCCCCCGCCGGGCTGGGTGACGCGCCGGGTCGCGGACGCACGCTTCGCCCGCCGGCACCTGCTGCCCTGGATCGGCCGCCGGCTGACGGGCCGCTCCTCGGGGGACGGCCGCCCGGCCAAGCGCCCGGAGCTGCTGCCGTACGAGGGCCGGGCATAGCCTCGCTGCCATGACCACACGGTGATCAACATCCGGGGCCGGATCCACGAGTTCGGACCCCGGCTGGAGCACGCGCCCGAGGACGTGGTCCACGTCGGCCGCCGCTGGACGATGGGCGGCGGGGATCTGCCTCGGCACCCGCTGTACAACCCGTTCGCGTACGACACCCCGAAGAAGAACCGGGACGACACCCGGGCCGAGGTCATGGCGATGTACCGGCCCCGGCTGCTGGAGCGGCCGGAGCTGCTGGAGCTGGTGGCAGAGCTGCGCGGAAAGACACTGGCCTGCTGGTGCGCACCGCGGCCGTGCCACGCGGAGGTACTGGCGGAACTGGCCGACGGCGACCAGTGACGCGGGTCTCGTAGCTTCCACCATCGAAGGCGCGGCACCGGCCTGCACAAATCACCTTAAAGTCCCTCCACGCGTTAATGCGGGATGCCCGAACGGGCAGCGGAAGCGCTTTCCCGTGACCGATGTCACGATTGGTCATGCCCAGATCCTTTCCTTAACCACCCAGTAAATTACAGGACGGTAAAAGGACGTCCAGTCGGGCGATCCGGAGCGTAGGAAAGAGGTCCCACAGAGGGCGGTTGACAACGTTGGCCTAGACAGTTAGCCTTTCAATGTGCTATTGGGAATTCCGTCTTTATGGCACTCGACCAGCAAAGCCATAGACCCCCCGAATAAAGCCAGCCAGAATTTGACTGAAATCACTCGGGGTATTGATTTCAGGACCGCCTCACGGTTGTACCACCGGGTAACACGGCCCACCAATGCGACGCATCGGAATCTGCCCGCGGTACGCGACACACAGAGGACCAGGGGATGCAACACCTCTCTCGGGGTGCAGGCAGGAACGCAGGCGGACGGACGAAGGGCGTGCGCGACTCCGGCGCCAGGACGCCGTCACGTATCTGTCCCAGGGGCGCGCCCGGTCCGAGCCGCAAGGCTTGAAGGTCCTGGTCCGCGCCCGTTTTTCTTCCTGTCACCGATTGTTCACCAAGGAACTGAACGGCTCGTCGCGCCGTCTTCACGGCAGGGGCGTCGCGCTCGGGAGCTCTCGCTCGCGGCGCCGCACACCGCTGCCCCGTACCGCGGGAAACGGGGCACGGCTCACGCGTAAAAATGAATCCAGGGGGGACCCACGATGCAACTCTTCGGTCGTTCGCGAGAACTACAGGCCCTGGGTGAGGCATACGTCGACAGCACGGGGGGACATGGCCGGCTCGTGATCATCACGGGCGGCCCCGGGTCCGGCAAGACCCAGCTCATGCATGAATTCCTCACCACACTGAACACCACCGATGCGCGCATACTGACCGGTACGACATGGTCCGGTGAACGGGACCAGCCGATGAGCCTCATGGGGCAATTACTTCGCAACGCCGAGGCGGAGTGCGCAGCATCACACCACACCCCGTCCGCGGTGAACTCTCAGCAGAAATTCCGGCGCCCCAAGGCTCCGTGGCATCTGCCCGGCCACGCGCCCGGCGGCGACGAGACGGCCGAGGGCCTGCTGCGCCTCGCCGGCCACGACCGTCCTTTGGTCATCGCCGTGGACGACGCCCACGCCATGGACCGCGCCTCGTTGCATACGATCGTCCGCCTGCTGCGCCGCAGCCGCTCCCGGCCCGTGCTTGTGGTGTGCGCGACATCCGGACACTTCGGCGAGACACGCTCGCCCGCCCACACCGAACTCCTGCGCCAGCCGCACCGCCGGGTACGCCTGGCCCCGCTGTCGGATGCCAGCGTCGGCGAACTGCTCGCCGCACAGGCCGGCCGGGCCCTGCCCGGCGACGTCCGCAGCGCCTACCACCGGGCCACCGCGGGCAGCCCCCTGCTGGTGCACGCCCTCCTCGACGACAGCACGCGCCTCGGCCCCGACATCGGCCACCCCGTCGCCGGCGCCGCCTACCGGCAGGCCGTGCTGTCGCTGCTGCACCGCGGTGAGGCGGGCCATGTCCGCGTGGCCCGGGCGCTGGCCGCGCTCGGCTCGCTCGCGGGCTGCGTCCCGGTCGGCGAGCTGACCGGCACCACGCCGGCCGGCACCCAGGAAGCCGTGGACGCCCTCAACTCCTCGGGCCTGCTGGACGGTCACGTCTTCCGGCACCCGACCGCCGCCGCGGCCGTCCTGGAGGACATGGACGGTGCCGAACGCACCGGGCTGCACGGCCGGATCGCCCACACGCTGTACCGATCCGGGGCGCCCGCCCTGGAGGTGGCTCGTCATCTGCACGCTGCGGACCTCGTCCCGGAGGGCTGGGGCGCAGGCATCCTGCGCGCCGCCGCGGAACAGGCCCTGGCCGTGGACGACCTCGACCGCTGCACCGCCTATCTCGGCCTGGTGCTGCGCGACTGCACCGACGAGCGGGAACGTCACGCCCTGTCCGTGGCGCTCGCGCGCGCGGAGTGGCGGACCAACCCGGCGGCCGCCGGCCCGCATCTGCAGCCGCTGCGCGCACCCGCGCTGGACGGCGACCTGAGCATGCGGGACACCGCCACCGTCCTACGCCACATGCTGTGGCAGGGCGACACCGAACTGGCCGCCCAGGCCGTGGCGAGCCTCGTCCATCCGCACTCGCCGGCCGAGGCCCAGATCGTCGCCGAGGTGGAGTTCGTACGGCAGTGGTTCTACGGCGTGGCACTGCCCGGCAAGGGCGCGCCGGCCAGCGCCGCCGACCCGCGCCGCCGACCCGCGCACGCCGACACCGGACTGGCCGCCCGGGTGGCGGCGCTCGTCGGCGGCGAGGCCACCGACGAGTCGGCGGCGGCCGTCGCCCAGGCCCTGCAGGGGCACCAACTGGACCATCTCAACCTGGAGTTGGTCGCGATGTCGCTGCTGGCCATCGCCCACGCGGACCGGCCCGCGCTCGCCGCCGAGGCCTGTGACGCGCTGCTGGAGTGCGCCGTGGACCGACGGGCGACGACCTGGCAGGCCCTGCTCGGCAGCATCCGGGCGGAGATCGCCCTGCTCCAGGGGGACGTGACCACCGCGGCACAGGGTGCGCTCGCCGCTCTCGGGACACTGCGCGCCCAGAGCTGGGGGGTGCTCATCGGCCTCCCGCTGTCGACGGCGATCGCCGCGCACACTGCGATGGGCTCCTACGCCGAGGCCGAGGAACTGCTCGGCCTGGACGTGCCCGAGCCGATGTTCCGCACCGTGTTCGGCATCCAGTATCTGCGAGCCCGTGGCCACCACTACCTCGCGACCGACCGGCCCTTCGCGGCGCTCAACGACTTCGAGACCTGCGGACGGCTGCTGCGGGAGGGCAACCCCAGCCTGCAGAAAGGAATCCCCTGGCGATCCGACCTGGCCCTGGCCAACCTGCGGATCGGCAAGGCCCGTTCGGCCCGGGAGTGGGCCGAGGAGCAGCTGCGGCTGCCCGGCGGGCACAGTTCCCGGGCGCGGGCCATGGCGCTGTGTCTGCTGGCCGCGACCTCCAAGCCGCATCGCCGGGCCTCGCTCCTGCGCGAGGCGATCGACCTGCTCAAGACGTGCGGTGACCGGTACGCGCTGGCCCAGGCGTACGCCGATCTGTCGGCGGCGCACTACGAACTCGGCGAGTACGACCGGGCCCGGCTGGTGGCACGGCGCGCGGCGGCGGAGGCCGAGGCCTGCCGTATCGAGTCGCCGGTCGACGCACACCTGCTGCAGGATCCGGTACGGCCCGAGAAGACCGAGCCCAAGGACGGCCCCGCGATCCTGAGCGATGCGGAGTGCCGGGTCGCCGGCCTGGCCGCGCTCGGCTACACCAACCGCGAGATAAGCGGCCGCCTCCACGTCACCATCAGCACGGTGGAGCAGCACCTCACCCGGGTCTACCGCAAGCTGCAGGTGGCCAGCCGCTCGGAGCTGCCGTCGAAGATGCTGGAGCACCGCATTCCCAAGCTGTCGGACCGCTGGGCCAGTACCCACTCGTCCGCGGGCTGAGCACGAACACACCGGACACCCCCGGGGCCGCGCCACGAACACCGCCGGCGGGGCCCCGCTGTGTCTGCCACAAGGCACCGGATGCCCCCGTGACGTGGCAGGGCCCGGAACACCTGGCGGGTGTTCCGGGCCCTGCCACGTCACGGGGCGCGTGTCAGTCGAGGCTGCCGAGTTCGTCGTCCAGGATGTCGAAGAGTTCGGCGGCCGTGGCCGTCTCCAGCCGCTGTTCGCCGGTGTCCCCGGTCCCGTCCTGCTGCCACTCGCCGGCGCTGCCGTCCCACCGCGCGCTGAGGGTGCGCAGCCGGGCGGCCACCCGGGCCCGCTGCTCCTCGTCGCAGGCGGCCGAGTCCAGCGCCGCGCCCAGCATCGCCTCCAGGCGCACCACTTCGGCCTCGATGTCGAGGCGGTCCTCGGAGGTCTCCAGGCCCAGTTCCGCGAGGAGGTGCCGGGCGAGGGCGTCGGAGGTCGGGTAGTCGAAGGTGAGGGTGGTGGACAGCCTGAGGCCGGTGTCTGCGCCGAGCCGGTTGCGCAGTTCCAGCGCCGCCAGCGAGTCCACGCCCAGGTCGCCCAGGGAGCGCTCGGGGTCGACGGCACTGCCGGAGCCGTGTCCGAGGACATCGGCGACATGGCCGCACACCGTCTCCACCAGCAGCTTCAGGGCGTCGGTGCCACCGAGCCCGGCCAGCCGCCGCGGCAGCGGCTCGGTGGACGCCGGTGCTTGGGTGACCGCGTGCGCGCTGCGGCGTGCGGTCACCGGAGCGAGGCCCCGGACCAGGGCGGGAGCATCCTCGGTGACCTGGACCCGGACCGGCAGCAGCAGGGCCCGGTCGGCGGCCGGGCTGTCGTCGGCCGTGAGCGCCCGGTCGAACAGGGCCAGTGCCCGGTCGGCGGGCAGCGGCAGGATGCCGTCGCGGGCCAGCCTGCGCATCCCGGTCTCGCCGAGCCCGGCCGCCATGCCCTCCCCCGTGTCCCACAGACCCCAGCCGAGCGACAGAGCCGGGAGCCCCTCGGTGCGGCGCAGTGCGGCCAGGGCGTCCAGGAAGGCGTTCCCCGCGGCGTAGTTGGCCTGGCCCGCCGCGCCGAGGGTGCCGGCGGCAGAGGAGAACAGGACGAACGCGGCGAGGCCGAGGCCGCGCGTCAGCTCGTGCAGGTGCCAGGCGGCGTCGGTCTTGGGCCGCATGACCGCGTCCAGCCGCTCGGGTGTGAGGTCGGTGAGCAGCCCGTCGTCCAGCACACCGGCGGCGTGCACCACGGCGGTCAGCGGGTGCTCGGCCGGCACGGACGCGAGCAGTGCGGCGAGCTGGGCCCGGTCGGTGACGTCGCAGGCGGCCACGGTCACGCTCGCGCCCAGGGCTGTCAGGTCGTCCAGGGCGCCGGGCTCGGGCAGCCGCCCGCTGCGTGCGGCCAGCAGCACATGGCGTACGCCGTGCCGGGTGACCAGGTGGCGGGCGATCAGCCGGCCGAGGCTGCCGGTGCCGCCGGTGACCAGGACGGTGCCCTCCGGGTCGGGCGTCGGCGCCCCGGCCGGCTCCGCGTCGGTGACCCGGGCCAGCTCCGGCACGTACACCGTGCCCTTGCGCAGGGCGAGTTCGGATGCCCCGGCAGCAACGGCGACCGGCAGGGCGGCCGACGAGGCGGGGTCGTCGTCGATGTCGGCCAGGACGAACCGACCCGGGTGCTCCACGGCTGCCGCCCGCACCATGCCCCAGATCACGGCCTGGGCCGGGTCGGGGGCGCCGTCGGCGTCGACGGCGACGGCGGACCGGGTCAGAACCACCAGCGGCCGGCCGTCCGACGCGTCGGCGACGTGCTCCCGCAGGGCGGCGAGGGCCACAGCGGCGCTCGCGCGGGCCAGCGCCGGCAGATCGGCACCGCAGGCGCGATCCACGGTGAAGGTACGGGGCTCGGGCGCAAAGCCGTCGGCGCCGACCGACAGCTCGGTCCACCGCACTCGGAACAGATCCCCGGGTGCGGGGGTGGCCGCGGTCAGCTGCTCGGCGGTCACCTGGCGGATGCGCAGCGAGGTCACCTCGGCCACGGGAGCCCCCGCGCCGTCGTACAGGCGCAGGGTCATGTGGTCGGTGCCGTGCGGGGTCAGGCGCAGCCGCAGTGCCGTGGCACCGGTGGCGTACAGGGTGACGCCCTCCCAGGAGAACGGCAGGGTCATCACGGTCGGGTCCTGGCCGTCGAGCAGGTCGATGGCGTGCAGCGTGGAGTCGAGCAGCGCCGGGTGCAGCGCGAAGCCGTCGGCCGCGTCGGCGTCGGGCAGGGCGAGTTCGGCGCAGACCTCCGCGCCGAGCCGCCACGCGCCGCGCAGACAGCGGAACAACGGGCCGTAGTGGTAACCCTGTTCGGCCAGGTGGTCATAGGTGCCGGTGACGTCCACGGGTACGGCTCCGGCGGGCGGCCAGACGGTCTCGGCGGCCGGTTCGGGCGCGGTGCGTGGAGCGAGGGCCCCGGTGGCGTGCCGGGTCCACTCGCCGTCCGTGCCCTCCGGGCGGGCGTGCACGGTCAGCTGCCGGCGTCCGTCGGCATCGGGGGCCGCGGCCGTCACCTGGAGGTGCACCGCGCCGTGCGCGGGCAGCACCAGGGGCCGTTCCAGGGTGAGTTCCTCCACCTGCGGGCAGTTCGTGCGGTCGCCGGCCTGGACGGCCAGTTCGACGAAGGCGCTGCCCGGGACGAGGACGACGCCCCCCACGGCGTGGTCGGCGAGCCACGGGTGGGTGGCCAGGGACAGGCGGCCGGTCAGGGCCACCCGGTCGTCGCCGGCCAGCTCCAGGGCGGCGCCGAGCATCGGGTGCCCGGCCGGCGCCTGGCCCAGCCCGACGGCGTCGGTGGCCCCGCCGGGACCGTCGTCCAGCCACAGGCGCTGCCGCTGGAAGGCGTAGGTCGGCAGGTCGGCGCGGCGGGCACCGGTGCCGGCGAACACCCGCTCCCAGTCCACGGCCAGACCGCGCACGTGGGCGGTGCCGAGCAGGGTCGCGAAGGTCTGCTGTTCGTCGCGGTCGCGGCGCAGGGCAGGGACGAACGCGGCCTGCTCGGCGTCCACGACGGCGTGCGCGCCCATGGCCGACAGAACGGCATCGGGGCCGAGTTCGAGGAAGGTGCGGACGCCGTCGGCCTCCAGCGTGCGCACGCCCGCGCCGAAGCGGACCGCCTCACGGACGTGCCGCGCCCAGTACTCGGGGTCGCACAGCTCGTCCTCGCCGGCCCGCGCTCCGGTCACGTTGGAGACGACGGGGATCACGGGCGGCGCGTACCGCAGTTCGCGGGCGGTCTTCTCGAACTCCGCCAGCATCGGATCCATCAGCGGGGAGTGGAAGGCGTGGCTGACCCGCAGCCGCTTGGTACGGCGGCCGGAGAATGCCTCGGCGACGGCCTGTACGGCGGCTTCGCCGCCGGAGACGACGACCGCGCGGGGTCCGTTGACAGCGGCGACGGAGACCTCGGGCGTGAGGTGCGCGAGCACCTCGTCCTCGGTGGCGTCGACGGCGAGCATCGCGCCCCCGGCGGGCAGCGCCTGCATCAGCCGGCCGCGCGCGGCGACCAGCCGGGCGGCGTCCGCCAGGTCCCAGACACCGGCGGCATACGCCGCGGTCAGCTCGCCGATGGAGTGGCCGGCCAGCCAGTCCGGGCGGACGCCGTGGGACTCCAGCAGCCGGTACAGGGCCACCTCCACGGCGAACAGGGCGCTCTGCGTGTACTGGGTCCGGTCGAGCAGTTCGGCTTCCTCCGTACCGGGCTCTGCCCACATCACCTGGCGCAGAGGCCGGTCGAGGTGGGCGTCAAGCGCCTGGCAGACCTCGTCCAGCGCGTGCCGGAAGGCCGGGTGGGCGGCGTAAAGGTCGCGTCCCATACCGACGTGCTGGGCGCCCTGGCCGGTGAACAGGAAGGCGGTCCTGCCCGGGGCAGGGCGGCCACGGACCACGGTGCCGGCGGCGGTGCCGGCGGTCAGCGCGGCGAGTGCGGCGAGGAGTTCGTCCCGGTCGCGGGCCACGACCGCGCCCCGGTGGGTGAGGGCGGCGCGGCCCGTGGCCAGGGAACGGGCCAGGTCGGGCAGCGGCCGGTCGGCCACCTCGCGCAGTCGTACGGCCTGAGCGGCCAGCGCCTTGGGGGTGGCGCCGGAGAGGACGAGCGGCAGCAGCGGGGCCGGTGCCGTGTCGGGGGCCGGCTCTTCGGCCGGTGCCTCTTCGATGATGGTGTGCACGTTGGTGCCGCTGATCCCGAAGGACGAGACACCGGCACGGCGCGGACGGTCCGTCGCGGGCCACGCCTGGTCCTCGGTCAGCAGGCGGACGTTCCCGGTGTCCCAGTCGACCTTGGTGGACGGCGCGTCCACGTGCAGCGTCCTCGGCAGCACGCCGTTGCGCATCGCCATCACCACCTTGATGACGCCCGCGACACCGGCGGCGGCCTGCGTGTGCCCGATGTTGGACTTCACCGAGCCCAGCCACAACGGCTCACCGGCGGGCCGGTCCTGACCATAGGTGGCCAGCAGCGCCTGCGCCTCGATCGGGTCACCCAGCGTCGTACCCGTGCCGTGCGCCTCGACCACGTCCACGTCGGCCGCCGACAGCCGCGCCGCCGCCAGCGCCTGCCGGATCACCCGCTGCTGCGAGGGACCGTTCGGCGCCGTCAGCCCGTTGGACGCACCGTCCTGGTTCACGGCGGAACCGCGAACCACAGCCAGCACCGGATGCCCGTTGGCTCGCGCGTCCGACAGCCGCTCCAGGACGAGCATGCCGGCGCCCTCGGACAGGGCGGTGCCGTCCGCGCCGTCGGCGAAGGACTTGGCGTGGCCGTCGGCGGCGAGGTTGCGCTGCCTGCTGAAGTCCACGAACGTGTCGACGGTCGACATCACGGACACACCGCCGGCCAGCGCCAGCCCGCACTCGCCCTGCCGCAGCGCCTGGGCGGCCAGGTGCAGGGCCACCAGGGACGACGAGCAGGCCGTGTCGACAGTGAGGGTCGGGCCCTCCAGACCGAGGGCGTAGGCGACGCGGCCGGAGGCCACGCTGCCGAGACTTCCGTTGCCGAGGTAGTCGCGCACGGACTCGGGCACGTGGCGCAGCCGGCTGCCGTAGTCGTGGTACATGATGCCCGCGAAGACGCCGGTGCGGCTGCCGCGCACGGAGTGCGGGTCGATACCGGCCCGCTCCAGCGCCTCCCAGGACGTCTCCAGCAACAGCCGCTGCTGCGGGTCCATGGCCAGGGCCTCACGCGGGCCGATGCCGAAGAAGTCGGGGTCGAAGTCGGCCGCGTCGTACAGGAATCCGCCCGCCCGGGTGCTGCAGTGACCGGCCTTGCCGGGCTCGGGGTCGTACAGGCCCTCCAGGTCCCAGCCGCGGTCGGCCGGGAAGGCGCCCATGCCGTCGCCGCCGTCGGCGAGCAGCCGCCACAGATCCTCGGGGGTGCTGACGCCGCCGGGGTAGCGGCAGGCCATGGCGACGATGGCGACCGGCTCGTCCTCGCCCGTGCCGGGTACGGCGATCTCGGCGGCGATCTCGGCCTGCGTGCCCAGGAGTTCGGTACGCAGGTAGCCCACGAGCGCGTCCGCGTCCGGGTAGTCGAAGACGAGGGTGGCGGGCAGGCGCAGGCCGACGGCGCTGCCGAGACGGTTGCGCAGTTCCACGGCGGTCAGTGAGTCGAAGCCGGACTCGCGGAAGGAGCGGCGCGGATCGAGGGTCATGTCGCTGCCGTGCCCGAGCACGGCGGCCACCTGCGTGCGGACCAACTCCGCCAGCACTGCGTCGCGTTCGGCGGGCCCGAGGGCGGCCAGCCGGTCGGCGAGCGAGGCCGAGTCGGTGCGGGACGCGGCCGTACGGCGGACGCGTGCGGGCACCAGGCCGCGCAGGATGGCCGGAACGTTCCCGGCCCGGCGCAGGACGGCCAGGTCCAGGCCGATCGGGAGCAGCAGCGGCTCGTCCGCGGCCAGGGCGGCGTCGAGCAGGCGCAGGCCGTCCTCGCTGGGGAGGGGGCGGACACCGGCGCGCGCCATGCGCTCCACGTCGGCGTCGGTGAGATGGGCGGTCAGACCCGTGCGCTGCTCCCAGAAGCCCCAGGCCAGCGAGTGCGCGGGCAGGCCGTGGTGCCTGCGGTGGGCGGCGAGCGCGTCGAGGAAGGCGTTCGCGGCGGCGTAGCCCGACTGCCCGGCACCGTCGACCGTGCCGGCGGCGGAGGAGAACAGGACGAACGCGGCGAGGCCGAGGTCGCGGGTGAGTTCGTGCAGGTGCCAGGCGGCGTCGGCCTTGGGGCGCAGTACGGCGTCCAGGCGCTCCGGTGTCTGGTCGGTCACCAGCCCGTCGTCGAGGACGCCGGCGAGGTGGACGACGGCGGTCAGCGGGCGGTCGGCGGGCAACTCGGCCATCAGCTGCTTCAGTTGCTCGCGGTCGGCCGCGTCACAGCGAGCCACGACGATCTCCGCGTCCAGGTCGGCGAAGTCCTCGGCGGCGGTGCCGCTGCGCCCGGCCAGTACCAGGCGGCGCACGCCGTGCTCGGCGACCAGGTGCCGGGCGACCAGGGCGCCGAGGACACCGGTGCCGCCGGTGATCAGCACGGTGCCGTCCGGGTCGAGGGCCGGGGCCTGGCCCCGCGGAACGGCACGGGCGAGCCGGGGCACACGCACCGTGGCGCCGCGCAGGGCGAGTTGGGGCTCGCCGGTCGCCGCGGCGGCGGCCACCGCGGCACCCGTGTCGCCGTCACCGCAGTCCACGAGCACGAACCGGTCGGGGTGCTCGCCCTGCGCCGCCCTGACCAGGCCCCACACGGCGGCACCGGCCAGGTCGGTGACGTCCTCCTCGCCCACCGCCGCGGCACCCCGGGTCAGGACCAACAGCTTTGACGTTTGGGTGCGTTCGTCACCCAGCCAGGTCTGCACGGCGGCGAGTACGCGTTCGGCCGCGCGGCGGGGGCCGGTGACCGGGTCGTCCTCGCCGACCGGCAGCACCACCCACGCGGGCACCGTGTCCAGCGCGGCCGGGCCACGCTCGTCCAGGACGGCGAACTCGGGGACGGGCACGTCGGCCCCGGGCAGTACCGTCCAGTCCAGGCGGTACAGGTCGTCCGCGCGCGCGGTCGAGGTGAGCACGGCCGGGTCGACCGGTCGGGAGACCAGGGCCTCGACCTCGGCGACCGGGGCGCCGGTGGGGTCGGCCAGCTGGACGGTGAGCGTGTCCGTGCCATGCAGCCGGACCCGCAGGGCGGTGGCTCCGGCCGCGTACAGCGAGACCCCGGTCCAGGCGAAGGGCAGCCGCGCGGCGTCCTGGCGGTCGGAGCCGTCGGTGCCATCGGTGCCTTCGGTGCCTTCGGTGACGAGGCCGTCGGCGTGCAGGGCGGCGTCGAACAGGGCCGGGTGCAGGGCGAAGGTACCGGCCTCGACGGGCAGTTCGACCTCGGCGAAGGTTTCGTCGCCGCGCCGCCAGGCCGCACGCAGTCCCTGGAAGGCGGGGCCGTAGTCGTAGCCGAGGCCGGCCAGCCGGGCGTAGGCGTCCTCGAGCGGTACGGGCTCGGCGCCCCGGGGCGGCCAGGCGGTGAGGTCGAAGCCGGGCGCGGCGGTCTGCGCGGCGAGCAGACCGCCGGCGTGCTGGGTCCAGGCCGTGTCGTCGGCGCCCTCGGGGCGGGAGTGGACGGTCAGCGCGCGGTGGCCGAAGTCGTCGGCCGCCGCCACGTGCAGCTGCAGCTGGAGCGCGCCCTTCTCGGGCAGGACCAGCGGTTCCTGGAGGGTCAGTTCGGCAAGATGACCGCAACCGAGTTCGTGGCCGGCGCCGAGGGCCAGCTCGACCAGGGCGGTGCCGGGCAGCAGGGCGGTGCCGGAGACGGCGTGGTCGGCCAGCCACGGCGCGGTGGCGGTGGAGAGGCGGCCGGTGAACAGGGTGCCGCCCTCGGCGACCGGGACGGCCGCGCCCAGCAGCGGGTGGCCGGTGGTGTCCAGTCCGGCGGCGGTGACGTCGCCCGCCCCGGCGCTGCGGCCGAGCCAGTAGCGCTCGCGCTGGAAGGCGTAGGTGGGCAGGTCGGCGGGGCGCACCGGCAGGCCGTCGAACACGGCCGACCAGTCGACCGGGAGGCCGGAGACGAAGGCCTCGCCGAGGGCCGCCAGGACGCGCTCGGGGCCGCCGTTGTCGCGCTGCAGCGAGCCGAGGCCGGTGATGTCGGCGCCCGCGGCGTCGGCGGTCTCGGCGATGCTGTGCAGCAGCACGGGGTGCGGGCTGCACTCGACGAACACGCCGTACCCGGCGTCGAGCAAAGTGCGCGTGGTGGGCTCGAACAGCACGCTCTGGCGCAGGTTGGTGTACCAGTAGCCGGCGTCGAGGCCGGTGGTGTCGGTCCGGGCGCCGGTGACGGTGGAGTAGAACGGCACGTCGGCGGGCCGGGCCTGCACGTCCGCCAGGTCGGCGAGCAGCTGCGCACGGATCGACTCGACGTGTGCGGAGTGCGAGGCGTAGTCGACGGGGAGCCGCTTGGCGCGGTCGCCGCCGGCCACGATCGTCTCGCGCAGTTCGTCCAGGGCGTCGGCGTCGCCGGACAGCACCACGGAGGCGGCGCCGTTCACGGCGGCCACCGAGACGCGGCCGTCGTGGCGGGCGATGAGTTCACGCACCCGGGCCTCGGGCAGGGCCACCGACATCATGCCGCCGCGGCCGGAGAGTTCGCGGGCGATGGCCTGGCTGCGCAGGGCGACGACGCGGGCGCCGTCGGCGAGGGAGAGCGCGCCGGCCACGCAGGCCGCGGCGATCTCGCCCTGGGAGTGGCCGATGACCGCGGCGGGCCGGACGCCGTGCGCGCGCCACACCTCGGCGAGCGACACCATGATCGCCCACAGCACGGGCTGGACGACGTCCACCCGTTCCAGCGGCCGGCGCGCCCGGACGGTCTCGATGAGGTCCCAGTCGGTGACGGGGGCGAGGGCGGCTGCGCAGTCGGCCATGGTGGCGGCGAACACCGGTGAGCTGTCGAGCAGGTCGGCGGCCATGCCGGCCCACTGGGAGCCCTGGCCGGGGAAGACGAAGACGATCCGGGACTCCCCCGCCGGCCTGCCGCGCACCACGTTCGGGGCGCTGTCATCGCCCTCGGCGAGTGCGGTCAGGCCCGCGGTGAGGGCGGGCAGGTCGGCGCCGGTGACGACGGCCCGCTCGTCCAGGGCGGCGCGCCCGGTGGCAAGGGTGTGGGCGACGTCGGGGACGAGGTCGGTGCCTGCGGCGAGGTGGTCGAGCAGCAGGCGGGCCTGGGCGGCGAGGCCCTGCTCACTCCTGCCGGACAGCACCAGCGGGAGCGGACCGGTCCAGGCGGGCTCCTCGGTGCGGGCCTCGGGCTCGGGCGCGGCCTCGACGATGACGTGGGCGTTGGTGCCGCTGATACCGAAGGAGGACACGGCGGCGCGGCGCGGTTCGCCGCCTTCCGTGCGCCAGTCGCGGGCCTCGCCGAGCAGCTCGACGGCGCCGGCCTCCCAGTCGACCTGGGAGGTGCGGCGCTGCGCGTGCAGCGTCTTGGGGAGGCGGCCGTGCCGCATGGCCATCACCATCTTGATGACGCCCGCGACACCGGCGGCGGCCTGCGTGTGCCCGATGTTGGACTTCACCGAGCCCAGCCACAACGGCTCACCGGCGGGCCGGTCCTGGCCGTAGGTGGCCAGCAGGGCCTGTGCCTCGATCGGGTCGCCGAGCGGGGTACCGGTGCCGTGCGCCTCGACGGCGTGCACCTGGCGGGGCTCCAGACGGGCGTTGGCGAGGGCCGCACGGATGACGCGCTGCTGCGAGGGGCCGTTGGGGGCGGTCAGGCCGTTGGAGGCGCCGTCCTGGTTGACGGCGGTGCCGCGCACCACGGCCAGCACACGGTGTCCGTTGCGGCGGGCGTCGGAGAGCCGTTCCAGCAGGACCAGTCCGGCGCCCTCGCCCCAGCCGGTGCCGTCCGCGCCCTCGGCGAAGGACTTGCAGCGGCCGTCCTCGGCGAGGCCCCGCTGGCGGGAGAAGTCGATGAAGGTGTCGGGTGTGGACATCACCGTCACGCCGCCCGCGAGGGCCAGGGTGCACTCGCCGGTCCGCAGTGCCTGCACGGCGAGGTGGAGGGCGACGAGCGAGGAGGAGCAGGCGGTGTCGACGGTGACCGCGGGCCCCTCCAGACCGAGGATGTACGAGACACGTCCGGAGGCGACGCTGCCGAGGTTGCCGTTGCCGAGGTAGCCCTCGACGCCTTCGGGCACGTCGGTGAGCCAGCTGCCGTAGTCGTGGTACATGACGCCCGCGTAGATGCCGGTGCGGCTGCCCTTGAGGGTGTGCGGGTCGATGCCGGCGCGCTCGAACGCCTCCCAGGCGGTCTCCAGCAGCAGCCGTTGCTGGGGGTCCATGGCGATGGCCTCGCGCGGGCTGATGCCGAAGAAGCCGGGATCGAACTGCGGCGCGTCGTAGAGGAATCCGCCCTCGCGCACATGGGTCCTGCCGGGGACGTCGGGGTCCGGGTCGTAGATGCTCTCGACGTCCCAGCCACGGTCCGCGGGGAAGTCGCCCACGGCGTCGGTACCGGCGTCGACCAGCTGCCACAGCTGCTCGGGCGTACTGACGCCGCCGGGGTAGCGGCAGCTCATCGCGACGATCGCGACGGGTTCCTGCGCCGCCTCGGTGATCTCGGCGTTCTGCCGGCGCAGCCGCTCGTTCTCGAGCAATGACTCGCGCAGCGCCTCGACGATCTGCTCGACGGATGTGTCCACGGTCGGTGTCGCTCCCTGCTGGCTCGGCGGCGCTGGTGACGCGGTGGTGAATGCGCCGGACTTGGGGTGGCCCGGTGCCGGACGCGGCGCGTCGTCCGGCAGCCGGGCGGGGCTCAGGTGGTGCTGCTGCGGTCGAGCGCGGCACGCACCAGGTCGGCCACGGCCATGGACTTGATGTCCAGGGCCCGGTCCGCGGGCGCGGTCTCGGGGGCCGACTCGGACAGCTTCAGCAGGCCGTCGAGGAGACCGGCCTCTCGGATGCGGGCGACGGGGATGCGCGAGATCAGGGCGCGCACCTCGTCGTCGCCGTGCTCCGCCTCGCCGGTGCCGGGTTCCTCGGTGTCCGGCAGGAGCCGTTCGAGGAGGTGGCCGGCGAGGGCCAACGGGGTGGCGTAGTCGAAGATCAGCGTGGACGGCAGCCGCAGTCCGCTGACCGCGTTGAGCCGGTTGCGCAGTTCGACGGCGGCCAGCGAGTCGAAGCCCAGTTCGGTGAAGGCGCGGCGTGGTTCGACGGCGGCGGGTCCGGAGTGCCCGAGGACGGCGGAGACCTCGGTGCGCACCGCTTCCAGCACGGTGTGCTCGTGGTCGGCGGCCGGGAGTTCGGCCAGCTGCTCGCCGAGGGTCCGGGCCGGCTCGTCGCGCCGCGCGCGGTGGGTGACGCCGGCCAGGGTGCGCAGCACGGCAGGTACGTCGTCGCCGCGCCGGCGCAGGGCTGCGCTGTCCAGCCGTACGGGCACCAGGGCGGGGCTGCCGGAGGCCACGGCGGCGTCGAGCAGGTCCAGTCCCTCGGCCGGGTCGAGCGCGCCGATGCCGGAGCGTTCGATGCGCTGCACCTCGGCCGCGTCGAGGCCGGCGCCCATGCCGCCGCCGGACCACAGGCCCCAGGCGAGGGAGGTGGCCGGCAGGCCGAGTCCGGCGCGGTGGGCGGCGAGCGAGTCGAGGAAGACGTTGGCGGCGGCGTAGTTGCCCTGGCCGGAGGCGTCGATGGTGCCGGCGGCCGAGGAGAACAGCACGAAGTGGGACAGACCCCGCTCCCGGGTCAGTTCGTGCAGGTGCCACGCGGCGTCCGCCTTGGGACGCAGCACGGTGTCCAGGCGCTGCGGGGTCAGCGAGGCGACCAGGCCGTCGTCCAGGACACCGGCCGTGTGCACGACGCTGTCGACGGGGTGCGCCGTCAGCAGCGCGGCGAGCGCGGCGCGGTCGGCAACGTCGCAGGCGACGATCTCGGCCTCGGCACCCGACTCCGCCAGGTCGGCGCGCAGTTGCTCCGCTCCCGGCGCCCCGGGTCCGCGGCGGCTGGTGAGCACCAGGCGGGTGACGCCGTGCCGCTCGGCCAGGTGGCGGGCGACCAGGGCGCCGAGGCCGCCGGTGCCGCCCGTGACGAGGACGGTGCCCCACGGACGGTCCTCCCCCGCGGAGTCGTCGGCGCGGACCAGACGCGGGGCGTGCGCCCGGCCGTCCCGCCACCGCACCTCCGGCTCCCCGGAGTCGAGGAGCGCGGCGAGCGCGGCGCGGTCCGGCACGGGGCCGTCGGGCGCGGGCCGTGCGACGAGGAGGATCCGGCCGGGATCCTCGGCCTGCGCGGCCCGCACCAGTCCGTGGACGGCGGCGTCGGCGAGGCCGCCGCCGGTGAGCACCACGAGCGCCGCGTCGGCGAACCGGTCGTCGGCCGACCACGCCCGCAGGGTCTCCAGGGTGCGGCCCAGTGCGGCCCGTACGGCGCCGGGCAGCTGCTCGCCCTCGGCACGCGGGGCGGTGACCGGCAGGATCACCACGTCGGGCACGGTGGCGCCGAGCGCGGTCAGGTCGGCGTGCAGCGGGGCGCCGAGGCCGAGGTCGTCGTCGCCGAGGATGGCCCAGCTACGGCGGTCGGGTCGGCCCGCGGCCTCGGGCAGCGGCTCGTCGGTGACGGCGTACAGGTGACGCTGCCGCCGCGAGGCGAGCCGGTCGGCGGTGACGGGGCGGGTGACGTAGGAGTCGACGGTGGCGAGCGGCCTGCCGTCGGTGTCCGCGAGTTCGATGCGGGTGCCGTCGGTGCCGGGGGTCACCCGGACGCGGGCGGTGCGGGCGCCCTGGGTGTGCAGAGTGACTCCGGTCCAGGCGAAGGGCAGGGCGATGCCCTGCCCGGACTCCGACTCCGCCTCCGCCTCCGTGTCCAGGAGCGAGGTGACGTGCAGCGCGGAGTCGAGCAGCGCCGGGTGCAGGGCGTGCCGGCCGGCGTCCTGCCGTGCGCTCTCGGGCAGTTCGAGTTCGGCGAGCAGGGTGTCGCCGTGGCGCCACGCGGTGCGTACGCCTTGGAAGACCGGGCCGTAGTCGTAGCCCTCGGTGTGCAGGCGCGGGTAGAGGCCGGTGA
Source organism: Streptomyces broussonetiae (assembly GCF_009796285.1). NCBI lineage: Bacteria > Bacillati > Actinomycetota > Actinomycetes > Kitasatosporales > Streptomycetaceae > Streptomyces > Streptomyces broussonetiae. Next base: position 1,862,185 of record NZ_CP047020.1, read on the forward strand.
CGTCGAGCGGGGTGGCACCGGGCGGCGGCCAGGCACCGGACGCGGTGGCGGTGGCGGTCGCGGTGGCGGTGGTGGTCGCGGTGGCGGTGGCGGTCGCGGTGGCGGTGGTGGTCGCGGTGGCGGTGAGGGTGCCGGTGGCGTGCCGTGTCCAGCCCTCGTCGGCGGGGGCGGTCTCGGCACGCGAGTGGATCTCGACGGTGCCGTCGGAGCCGGTGGCGACCTGGAGGCGTACGGCGGTGTCCGCGGGCAGCACCAGCGGGGCCTGCAGGGTCAGTTCCTCGACGACGGGGCGGCCGGTGAGCCGTCCGGCGTGCAGCGCGAGGTCGACCAGGGCGGCGCCGGGCACCAGGACCGTGCCCAGTACGGCGTGCTCGGCGAGGACCGGGTGGGTGGCGAGGGAGATCCGGCCGGTGAGCAGCACACCGGCGTCGCCGGGCAGATCCAGCCGGGCGCTGACCAGCGGATGGTCGACGGAGGCCAGTCCGTGCCCGGCGGCGTCGCCGGCGCTGACGGTGGCCGTGGGCAGCCAGTACCGGCGGCGGTCGAAGGCGTAGGTGGGCAGCTCGACCCGGTTCCCGGCGTACGTGTCGTAGAGCACCGCCCAGTCGACGTCCGAGCCCCGGGTGTGTACGGCGGCCACGGCGGCGAGCAGGCCGGGCAGTTGAGGGGTGTCCTTGCGGACGGTGGAGACGAAGGCGGCGTCCTCGGCGTCCGGCAGGCAGTCCGGGCCCATGGCGGTGAGGACGGGCCCGGCGCCGAGTTCGAGGAAGGTGTCGGCACCCTTCGCCGCCAGTGTCGCGACGGCGTCGGCGAAGCGCACGGTCTCCCGTACATGACGCACCCAGTAGTCGGCGGAGCCGAGTTCGGTGGCGGTGGCCGGCGCGCCGGTGAGGGTGGAGACGATCGGCACCGTCGGTTCCGCCGCCCCGATGCCGGTCATGACCTCCCGGAACGCGTCCAGCATGGGCTCCATGCGGGGCGAGTGGAAGGCGTGCGACACGCGGAGCCTGCGGGTGGTCGTGAAGTGCGCGGCGATCTCGGTGACGGCGTCCTCGTCGCCGGAGACGACGACGGCGCGCGGGCCGTTGACGGCGGCGATCCCGCACCGCCCGTCCAACAGCGGGGCCACCTCGTCCTCCGAGGCCTGTACGGCGATCATCGCGCCGCCCTCGGGCAGGGACTGCATGAGCCGTCCCCGGGCGGCGACCGCGGTCACGGCGTCCGGCAGCGGCCACACGCCCGCGACGTGCGCGGCGGCGAACTCGCCGACGGAGTGCCCGGCCAGCCAGTCGGGGCGCAGCCCGAAGGACTCCAGCAGCCGGTAGAGGGCGACCTGGGTGGTGAACAGGGCGGCCTGGGTGTAGGCGGTCTGCTCCAAGGTCGCGGTGTCTTCGCCGAACACGACCTCGGCGAGAGGGCGTTCGAGGTGTTTGTCGAAGAGCGCGGCGGCGCGGTCGAAGTGCTCGGCGTAGACGGGGAAGACGTCGTACCAGTCGCGGCCCATGCCGGGGCGCTGGGCACCCTGTCCGGAGAACAGGTAGGCCAGGGTGCCGTCGGTGGCGGAGCCGGTGACGAGCAGGCCCGGTGCGTCGGTGCCGCGCGCCAGGGCGTCCAGCGCGGTGGCGGCCTGGTCGGCTCCGGTGGCGAGGGCGACGGCGCGGTGGGGGTGGGTGCCGCGGCTGGTGGCCAGGGCCAGGGCCAGGTCGGCAGGTGAGGCGTCGGTCAGCTCCAGCAGCCGGCGAGCCTGGCCGCGCAGGGCCTCGGGCGAGCGGGCGGAGACCGGGAGGGCGAGCACGGGCGGGGCGGTGGCGGGGTCGGCCCCCGAGGCAGCCATGGCCTGCGTGGGCTCCGGCTCGGTGAACTCCTCGAGGATCACATGGGCGTTGGTGCCACTGATCCCGAAGGAGGACACACCGGCGCGGCGCGGCCGGTCCGGCGTCCGCCACGGGCGCTGCTCGGTGAGCAGTTCCACGGCTCCGGCGCTCCAGTCGACCTGGTGGGACGGCGCGTCGACGTGCAGGGTCCTGGGCAGCACGCCGTTGCGCATCGCCATGACCATCTTGATGACACCGGCGACACCGGCGGCGGCCTGGGTGTGTCCCATGTTGGACTTGATGGAGCCCAGCCACAGCGGGCTGTCCCCGGTGTGCTCGGCGCCATAGGTGGCCAGCAGCGCCTGGGCCTCGATCGGGTCGCCGAGCGTCGTACCGGTGCCGTGCGCCTCGACGGCGTCGACGTCGGCCGCGGTGAGCCCGGCGGCGGCCAGCGCGGCGCGGATGACACGCTGCTGGGAAGGGCCGTTGGGGGCGGTCAGGCCGTTGGAGGCGCCGTCGGAGTTGACGGCGGAGCCACGGACCACCGCGAGCACCTGGTGGCCGCCCCGCAGGGCGTCGGAGAGGCGCTCGACGACGATCATGCCGGCGCCCTCGCCCCACCCGGTCCCGTCGGCCGCGGCGGCGAAGGACTTGCAGCGGCCGTCGGCGGCCAGCCCGCGCTGCCGGGCGAAGTCCACGAAGGTGTCCGGCGTCGACATGACGGTGACGCCGCCGACCAGGGCCAGATCGCACTCGCCCTGCCGCAGTGCCTGGGCCGCGAGGTGCAGGGTCACCAGCGAGGAGGAGCAGGCGGTGTCGACGGTGACGGCCGGTCCCTCCAGACCGAGGGCGTAGGCGACGCGGCCGGAGACGACGCTGCCGAGGCTGCCGTTGCCGAGGTAGGCGGCGAGGTCCTCGGGCACCTCGGCGAGCCAGGTGCCGTAGTCGTGGTACATGACGCCCGCGAAGACGCCGGTGCGGGAGCCGCGCAGGCGGTGCGGGTCGATGGCGGAGCGCTCCAGGGCCTCCCAGGACACCTCCAGCAGCAGACGCTGCTGCGGGTCCATGGCGGTGGCCTCGCGGGGGCTGATGCCGAAGAAGCCGGCGTCGAACTCGGCCGCGTCGTACAGGAAGGAGCCCTCGCGGGTGTAGGTGCGGCCGGGGGTGCCGGGCTCGGGGTCGTACAGCGTCTCGGTGTCCCAGCCGCGGTCGGCCGGGAAGTCGCCGACCGCGTCGACACCGTCGGCGACCAGCCGCCACAGGTCCTCCGGGGAGCGGACCCCGCCCGGGTAGCGGCAGCTCATGCCGACGATGACGATCGGGTCGTCGTCGCCCGCGGTGCGTGTGACGAGGGCGGCGGTCTCCTGCGGGCCGGTGCCGAACAGCGTGTCGCGGATGTGGTCGGCCAGGACACGGGAGGTGGGGTGGTCGAAGACGAGGGTGGCGGGCAGCCGCAGCCCGGTGGCGGCGTTCAGCCGGTTGCGCAGCTCCACGGCGGCCAGCGAGTCGAAGCCGAGGTCGGTGAAGGCCCGGCCGGGATCGATGGCGGACGGCCCGTCGTGCCGCAGCACGGCGGCCACTTCGGTGCGCACCAGGTCGAGCAGGGCGCGGTCGCGGTCGGCGGCGGGCAGCGCGGCCAGTGCGCCGTCCGTGGCAGGGGTGGACACGGCGGCGTTCGCCGTGGCGCGTCGGACGGCCGGGCGGACGAGGGTGGTCAGCAGCGGCGGGATGCCGTCGGGGCGGCGGCGTACGGCGGCGGCGTCGATCTCCACGGGCACCGGGCGGGGCGCGCGGGAGCGGAGGGCGGCGTCGAACAGCTCCAGCGAGCGTTCGGCGGTCAGACCGGGGACGCCGTGGCGCGCGATGCGCTCCAGGGCCGCGTCGTCCAGGGCGGCGCCCATACCGCTGTCGGTGGCCCACAGGCCCCAGGCGAGCGCGGTGGCCGGCAGACCGAGTCCGGTGCGGTGCTCGGCGAGGGCGTCGAGGTAGGCGTTGGCGGCGGCGTAGTTGCCCTGGCCGGGGCCGTCGAGGACGGCGGCGAGGGAGGAGAACAGCACGAAGTGGGCGAGTTCGCGGTCCCGGGTCAGCTCGTGCAGGTGCCAGGCGCCGAGCGCCTTGGCGTGGAAGACCTCTTCGACCATCTCGTCGGTGAGGGTGTCCACGATGCCGTCGCGGACGGTGCCCGCGGCGTGGACGACGGAGTCGACGGGGTGCTCCGCGAGCAGGCGGCGCAGTGCCTCGCGGTCGCCGACGTCGCAGGCGGCCACGGTCACCTCGGCGCCGAGCGCGGTGAGTTCGGCGTGCAGCTCGGGCGCCGTACCGCGGCGGCCGGCCAGCACCAGGCGACGTACGCCGTGGGCGCGGACCAGGTGCCGGGCGAGCAGCGCGCCGAGGCCGCCGGTGCCTCCGGTGACGAGGACGGTGCCCCAGTCGGCGGCGGACGCGGGTTCGGCGGCGGGCTGCGCGGTGAGCCGTGGAACGCTGAACCGGCCGTCGGTGAGGGAGAGTTCGGGCTCCGCGGTGGCGAGGATCCGGCGCAGGTCGGCCTCGGTGGGCAGCGCATCGTGCTCGACGAGGACGTACCGGCCGGGGTTCTCGGCCTGGGCGGAGCGGACCAGACCGCGCACGGCCGCGTGGGCGGGGCTGGCGGGCGGGGTGACGACGACGAGCCGGGTGTCGGCGAGCCGCTCGTCCGTCTGCCAGGTGCGCAGCAGCCGCAGGACGTCCAGGACATGGGCGCGCGCCGAGGCGGCGTCGGCTTCCGCCGGGCCGGGCACGCGGTGCACGACGGCGTCCGGCGCGGGATCGGCCGGCAGGGTGTCCGGGTCGCCGTCCAGGACGGCGGTGCGCAGGGGTGCGGTGGTCGCCGGGTGAGGGTACGGCGACCACCGCACCGCGTACAGGACGTCGTCGGCCTGTACGGGCCTCGAGGTCAGGCCCTCGATGTCGGCCACCGGGGCTCCGGTGGCGTCGGCGAGGTGCAGGGCGATGGTGTCGGTCCCGGCGCGGGTGATCCGCACGCGGACGGCCGCCGCGCCGGCGGCGTGCAGGGTGACCCCGGTCCAGGCGAACGGCAGCAGTACCTCGGGGCGCGGCGGGGCGTCGAGGTCGGCGGCGTGCAGCGCGGCGTCGAGCAGCGCCGGGTGCAGGCCGAACTCGCCCGCGTCGGCGGCGGCCCCGGCGGGCAGGGCGACCTCGGCGTAGACGTCGTCTCCCTGCCGCCAGGCTGCGCGCAGCCCCTGGAACGTCGGCCCGTAGCCGTACCCCTGGTCGGCCAGGTCCGGGTACACACTCGCCACGTCGAGGGGCTGGGCCTGCGGCGGCGGCCAGACGGTGAGATCGGCCGCGGCGGCCGGGGCGGCTGGGGCGGCCGGGGTGAGGGCCCCCGCGGCGTGCTGGGTCCAGGGCGCCTCGTCGTCGGCGCGCGTGTGGACGGTGACGTTGCGGCGTCCCAAGTCGTCGGGTTCGCCGACGGCGACCTGGACGGCGACGTCCTCGTCGGCACGGAGCACGAGCGGGGCGCCGAGGGTCAGCTCCTCCAGGCCGGCCGCGCCCACGTGGTCGCCCGCGCGCAGGGCGAGTTCGACGAAGGCGGTACCGGGGAACAGCACCTGGCCGGCGATGACGTGGTCGGCGAGCCAGGGCTGGGTACGGGTGGACAGGCGTCCGGTGAGGACGACGCCCTCTGCGCCGACGGCGACCACGGCGGCGAGCAACGGGTGTCCGGCGGGGAGCTGGCCGAGGCCCGTGGCGTCGGTCGGGGTGCTCTGCGCCAGCCAGAAGCGGCGGCGCTGGAAGGGGTAGCGGGGCACGTCGACGCGGCGCCCGCCGAGCGAGGCGAAGTGCCGCTGCCAGTCGACGGGTACGCCCCGGGCATGGGCGGCGGCGAGCGCGGCGACGGCCTCGCGGGCCTCGGGCCGCTCGCGCCGCAGCACCGGCAGGAAGGCGGTGCCGGGTACGTCGGTGCAGTCCGGGCCCATGGCGGACAGGACCGCGTCGGGGCCGACCTCCAGGAACGTCCGTACCCCGGAGTCGGTGAGCGTGCGCACGGCGTCGTGGAAGCGGACCCGGGCGCGGACGTGCTCCACCCAGTACTCCGGGTCGCACAGCTCGTCGGTGACGAGGGCGCCGGTGACGGTCGAGACCACCGGCAGCCTGGGCTCGGCGTAATCCAGGACGTGCACGACGCGCCGGAACTCGGCCAGCATCGGTTCCATCAGCGGCGAGTGGAAGGCGTGGCTGACCCGCAGGCGCTTGGTGTCGTGGCCGCGCGCGGTGAGTTCGGCGGCGATGCGCTCGACGTCGTCCACGTCGCCGGAGACCACGACGGAGGCCGGGCCGTTGACGGCGGCGATACCGGTGCGCGCGGTGAGCAGCGATGCCACCTCGTCCTCGGTGGCGCGGACGGCGACCATGGCGCCGCCCTCGGGGAGCTGCTGCATGAGCCGGCCGCGGGCGGCGGTGAGGATCGTGGCGTCCTGGAGGGTGAGCACGCCGGCCACGTGTGCGGCGGCGATCTCGCCGACCGAGTGTCCGGCGAGCTGGTCCGGGGTCAGGCCCCAGCTCTCCAGGAGCCGGTGCAGGGCGACCTCGACGGCGAACAGGGCGGGCTGCGCGTACTCGGTGCGGTGCAGCAGTCCGTCCTGCGCGGTGCCGGGTCCGGCGAACAGGACGTCCGTGAGCGGGCGGTCGAGCTGGAGGTCGAAGTGGGCGCAGACGTCGTCGAGGGCGTCGGCGAACACCGGGTAGAGGGAGGCGAGTTCGCGGCCCATGCCGATGCGCTGGCTGCCCTGTCCGGTGAACAGGAAGCCGAGTTCGCCGTCGGCCCTCGCGGTGCGGGGCGTCTTCCCGGAGGCCAGGTCATCGAGCGCGGCGCGCAGTTCGGCGCGGTCGGCGGCGACCAGGACGGCCCGGTCGGGCAGGGCGGCACGGGTGGTGGCCAGCGAGTGGGCGAGGTCCAGCGGGTCGGTCTCGTCGACCAGGGGCAGCAGGTCGGCGGCGCGGGCCCGCAGGGCGTCCTCGCCGCGGGCGGACAGAGCGAAGGGCAGGGGGGTGCCGGCCGGAGGTTGCGGGCGGTCGCCCTCTTCGGCTTCCTCGGCCTCGGGCTGTTCCAGGATGATGTGTGCGTTGGTGCCGCTGACCCCGAACGACGAGACGCCCGCCCGTCGTACCCGGCCGGTCTCGGGCCACGCCCGCTGTTCGGTGACGAGTTGCACGGCGCCCGTCGACCAGTTGACGGCCGGGGTGGGCTCGTCGACGTGCAGGGTCGCCGGTATCCGTCCGTGCTCCATGGCCAGGATCGTCTTGATCATGCCGGCGACACCGGCGGCGGCCTGGGTGTGGCCGAGGTTGGACTTGACCGAGCCGAGCAGCAGCGGGGCGTCCTCGGCGCGGCCCTGGCCGTAGGTGGCCAGCAGGGCGGTGGCCTCGATGGGGTCACCGAGCCGGGTGCCGGTGCCGTGCGCCTCGACCACGTCGACGTCGGCGGAGGTGAGTCCGGCGCCACTGAGGGCCCGGCGGATCAGCCGCTGCTGGGAGGTGCCGTTGGGCGCGGTCAGGCCGTTGGAGGCGCCGTCCTGGTTGACTGCGGACCCGCGGACGACCGCGAGCACGTGATGTCCGCCCCGACGGGCGTCGCTCAGCCGCTCCAGGACGAGCACGCCGACGCCCTCGGCGAATCCCGTGCCGTCGGCCGCGGCGGCGAACGCCTTGCAACGGCCGTCGGGGGCCAGACCGCGCTGCCGGCTGAAGGCGGTGAACACACCGGGCCCGCCCATCACGGCCACGCCGCCCGCGAGGGCCAGCGAGGACTCGCCCTGGCGCAGCGAGCGGCAGGCCAGGTGGACGGCGACCAGGGAGGCGGAGCAGGCGGTGTCGACGGTGACCGCGGGGCCCTCGGCGCCGAGCACGTAGGCGACGCGGCCGGAGATGACGCTGGAGGCGTTGCCGGCGAGCAGGTAGGCGTCGAGGCCGTCCGGGGCGTCGTGCAGACGCGGGCCGTACTCCTGCACCTCGGCGCCGAAGAACATGCCGGCCGGGGTGCCGCGCAGCGCGGTGGGGTCGATGCCGGCGTCCTCCAGGGCCTGCCAGGAGGTCTCCAGGACGAGCCGCTGCTGCGGGTCCATGCCGAGCGCCTCACGCGGGCTGATGCCGAAGAACTCGGCGTCGAACTCGGTGGCGGTGTCGAGGAATCCGCCGCTGCGGACGTAGGCGCTGCCGGGTACCTCGGGGTCCTCGGCGTAGAGGGCGTTCAGGTCCCAGCCGCGGTCCTTCGGGAACCCGGAGAGGACCTCGCCGCCGTCGTTCAGCAGCCGCCAGAGGTCGGCGGGCGAGGAGATGCCGCCGGGGAAGCGGCAGCCGATGCCGACGATGGCGATCGGTTCGTCGGCGTCGCCGTCACCGGCCGGCTCGATCCGCTCGTCCGCCGTGCCGTGGACCTCGGCGAGCAGCCGGGCGGCCAGGTCGTGGACGGTCGGGCAGTCGTAGGCGAGGCCGACCGGCAGTTCGAGGCCGGTCCGCTCGGTGAGCCGCCGGTGCAGGTCGACCGCGGCGAGCGAGTCGAGTCCCAGCGCGGCGAGCGGTGCGGCGGGGTCGAGCGAGTCCACCGTGCCCGGCCGGGCCGCCTCGATCGCCTCGGTCACGGCCGTGCGCACCAGTTCGGTCACCAGCCTGCGGTGCTGGGACGGTACGGCCGTGGCGAGCCGTCGCGCCAGAGCTGAATCGGATCCGGGCCCGTTCATCCACGCATCTCCACTTTCGGCCGACACCGGTTTTCCTCACCTTTTTCCACACCGTAGTGACGGCCTCGGAAAGGCCACACCCTTAAAGACCCCTAGGGGTGGGCGGGTTCGAAGTCCGCCGCGTCCTCGGGGTCGTGCCGGTCGTACGAACGGCGCACGTAGGACAGGGAGTCGAGCAGATCCGCGGAGGTGAGCGCCTCGGCCGGGCGTACGTCGGCGATGCCGTTCAGGGGCATCTTTCCGATGTCGGACCAGCGGAGCCGGCCGTCCGCGTCGATATAACTGCGGCTGAATCCGGCGTTGTCCGGATGCAGACAGTAGGGAACGTCGAGAAGACCGCGGGCGAACGCCTTCAGCAGCGCCGTGCCGAGGTCGTCGTCCAGCTCCAGCACCGTGTTCACCAGCGCGGACGCTTCGGTGTAGGTCTGGGTGCCGGTGGCGGGGAGCGGGGCGCGTGTGGTGCGGGCGGCGACGGCCGCCGCGTATTCGAGTGCGGCGACGTTCTCGGCGGCGGTCGGAATGCGCTGGGATTCCGCGACGGTTTTCACGATGAGCCGTTCGGAGCCGCTGGCGACGGCGAGTTCGGCCGCTTTCCCGAGCAGTCGGTAGGCGCCCTGCTCGGTTTCCGGATAGAGACCCATGTAGGCGTAGACGACCACATGCCATTCGGTGTCCGGCAACAGCCGGGCGCACAGCGCGCGCAACGCAGCCACCGCTTCGGCGTCCTGACGCGGATCGGTCTGCTGGGCGTAACTCAGCGAAATGCTGCGGATGCCGTACCGGCGGAAGAACATCGCCTCCAGGACGCTGACGGCGACGAGCAGGCCGGGCGGACAGAGCTGGCCGAGGACGCAGCCGCCGAACGTCTCCAGGTGCGGTTCGGCGCCCGACTCGCGCAGGGTGGCGAGCAGTTCGCAGGACGCCTCCCAGTGGTCGACGGAGTCGCGCAGCGGGACCCGGCCATAGGGCAGGCAGTAGGAGACGGGACCGCCCTCGGTGGCGTCCAGTCCGACGGCCATCAGCGCCCGGAAGATGTCCTGCGGCGCGGCCGAGCCGTGCCGGACCTGGACCGGGAAGCCGGGGCCGTGGATCCCGTCGAGCACGTTCAGGGTGGTGGTCTTCTCGTGGCTCACGATCGGGTAGCCGTTGAGGGCGACGCCCTCCAGGACGGCGAGTTTGGCGGATTCCAGGTCGCCGACCCGGGTGTAGCTGTCCAGGGTGATCGTGCCGACGGTGGTCGCCGCGCTGTCGCGGGTGGCGAGCAGCCCGGCCCGCATCCGGTCCGGGCTGCTCATTCCCATCCGGGGCTGGACCACCAGGTGGCCGGCGTCGTGAGCCCGGCGCACGAACGCGCCGAACCCGACGCCGGTCACACCAGGGCCCGCTGCGGCAGCGCGTCGAGCATCCGCCGGAACTCGGCGACGCCCTCGGCGCTGTCGTCGAAGACCGCGTCGTAACCGGCGGCGCGCAGCGCGGCCACCTCGTCGCTGCCGCAGGGGCCGGCGATGCCCAGCTTGCCGCCGATGACGGTGGGCACGGCGGCGAGTTCGGGGTGTTCGCGCAGCCGGGTCACGGTGCGCATGCCGTCGTGGTAGCCGTGTCCGTTGACGCTGCTGACCACGATGAGGAGGGGCCGCTGCGCCAGGGCCTCGGCGATGAGCAGGTCCTCGGGGACGCAGGGGCCGAGGTTGACCACGCGGTGCCCGTGCTCCTCGAGCAGGAGCTGGAGGTAGACGAGGTTCCAGGTGTGGGAGTCGGAGATGCCGCCGGCCACGAGCACGGGCTGGTCGCCGGGGGTGGGGGTCATCGGGAAGGGGCTCATCACAGGGCCTGTCCGTGGGTGTCGGGTTCGTACGCGCGGGTGTGCTGGATGCGGGAGACGGAGACGACGTCGTCGCCGCGTACGACGATCTCGGTGGGGGCCGGCCGGCCGAGGAACATCAGCAGGCTGGCCGTGGGGCCGTAGGCGCCGGTGTTGGGGACGCTGAGTACGTCGCCCGGTGCCGGGTCGGCGAGCGGGACGCCCCGGCCGAGCAGGTCGCCCGGGGTGCACAGCGGGCCTGCGAGGCTCGCGGGGGTGCCGTCCACGCCGACGGACTCGTGCGGCTCGACGGTGACGGGCATGATGCGGCCGAGGCCGGACATGCCGCCGAAGGTGTTGATGCCGGCGTCGACGACGACATAGCGCTGGTCGCGGCTGTCCTTGACGTTGACGACGGAGGTGAGCAGGGTGCCGCTGTCGGCGACCAGGTAGCGGCCCGACTCGCAGGCGATCCGCGGGGCGCCCTCGCGCCAGCCGGCGAAGTGCTCGTCGAGCGTCCCGGCCAGGGCCGCACGCAGCTCGCCGTAGACCGGCCGCTCGCCCTGCACGCCGTACGGTGCGGCGAATCCGCCGCCGATGTCGACGAAGCGGAACGTGACGCCGAGGGCGTCCTGGAGGGCTGCGGCGGTGGCGACGGTGTGGCGGAACTCGGCGATGAGGCTCGCCTCGTCCTTGGCGTTGCTCAGCGGGAAGAAGTGCAGCCCGGCGATGGTGGTGCCGGGTACGTCGCGCAGGTCGGCGGCGAGGTCGGGGAGGGTCTCGCTGTCGAAGCCGAACTGCGAGGGCACACCGGTCATGCGGATGCCGGTGGCGGCCGCGCCGGTGGCGTTGTTGACCCGGATCAGGCAGTCGGCGCTCAGGCCGAGCTTGAGCGCGGCCTCGCCGACGCGGGTGAGGTCGCCGTAGGACTCGGTGGAGAACAGGCGGACGCCGCGGGTGAGGGCCTCGGAGAGTTCCTCGGTGGTCTTGCCGGGGCCGGTGTAGAGGATCCGGTCGCCCTGGAAGCCGGCCTCAAGGACGGCGTCGAGTTCGCCGACGGAGCTGATCTCGGCGCGGCAGCCGCGGGCTCCGCCGGTGCGCAGCTCGCGCATCAGGTCGGGGTGCGGGTTGGCCTTGGCGGCGTAGAACACCTCGACCTCGTCGGGCAGCGCGGCGAGCAGGTCGTCGCGGGCCGTGGCCACCCGGTCCAGGTCGTAGACGTAGGACGGGGTCCCGAAGCGCTCGGCAAGCTCGGTGGGGCCGGTCACGGGGTGGTTCCTTCCAGGAGGCGGGCGAGCTGCTTGCGGTCGTGCTTGCCGTGCGGGGTCAGCGGCAGCTCGTCGACGACGCGGCTCACGCCGGGCACCTTGGCGGGCTCCAGGCGCAGCGACAGCTCCTTGAGCAGGGAGTGGGGGTCGATGTCGCCCTCGGCGAACACCGCGAGTGCGCGGCCCTCGGCGGGCGGCAGGACGGCGGCGGCGCGCACGCCGGGGATGTCGGTGGCGGCGCTCTCGATCTCGGTGGTGCTCATACGCACGCCCTTGTGCTTGAACATGTCGTCGCGGCGGCCCTCGTAGTACAGGAAGCCGTCCTCGTCGACGTGCCCGAAGTCGCCGGTGTGCAGCCTGAGGCCGCCGTCGGGGGCGGGGCGGAAGGCGCGGGCGGTCTGCTGCGGGGCGCGCCAGTAGCCGGGCATGACGTGCGGGCCCTCGACCACGATCTCGCCGGTGTGGAACGGCGGCAGCGCGTTGCCGTCGTCGTCCACGACGAAGGCGCGGGTGCCGGGCAGCGGGCGGCCGACCGAGTCGGGCTTGGCGTCCTGGTGGGCGGGCGGCAGCACGGAGACGCGCTTGCACTCGGTCTGCCCGAACTGGATGACCACCTCCGCACCGGGGAACGCATCGCGCAGCCCGTCGGCGGTCGACTTGGGCAGCGCGGCGCCGGTGTTGGTGAACATCCGCACCCGGGATTCCCGGCTCGGCTCGCGCTCGGCGAGGGCGACGATCATGGTCGCCAGGGAGGGCACGATCGGGACGACGGTGGCGCCGGTCTCCCGGATGCGGCGCAGCAGCACCAGGTCCGACTCGCCGTCGGCGAGCACCAGTTCGCTGCGTCCGGCGGCGGTGAGCAGCACCTTGTACAGGCCGTAGTCCCAGGAGATCGGGAAGCGGCAGAACACCACGTCGTCGGGGCGGTAGCCGAGTTCCAGGTTGATGGCCTCGGTGGCGAAGACCATCCGGCCGTGCGGGCAGATGACGGCCTTCGGGGCGGCGGTCGAGCCCGAGGTGTAGACGAGGACCGCGAGGTCCTCGGGGCCGACCTCGGCGCCGGCGGACCGGGCCCCCTGCACCCGCAGCGCGGTGATCTCCTGCCACGCCTCGCCGAGCCCGAGGACCGGCACGCCCGCGGCGAGCCCGGCGATCCGCCGCACGGCGGGGTCGGTGACGACGACCAGTGCGGGCTCGGAGTTCTCCACGACCGCCCGCAGGTGGAAGTCCTTCATGCCGGTGTTGACGGGGACGAGGACGGCGCCGCGGCGGGCGGTGCCGTACATCAGCGCGACCAGTTCGCGGGTGCTGGGCAGCTGGACGAGGACCCGGTCGCCGTGGCCGATGCCGTGCTCCTGAAGCCAGGCGTCGACGGCGTGGCTGTGGGCGGCGAGTTCGCGGTACGTCCAGCGGCCCGCGCCGTCGGCGACGGCCGGGGCGTCGGGGCGCTCGGCGGTGGCCTCGTCGAGCAGGTCGTGCACCCGGGCGTCGGTGCGGGCCTGCGCTGTCGGTTGACCGTTCACTGCGACTCCTGCCGCCTTTCATGAGTGCGTGCCGTCCCGGCGGACTGCCGCATGGCCGTGGCCCGGGAGGCGAGCTTCCTGCGATCGGTCTTGCGGTTGGAGTTGAGCGGGAGCGCGTCCAGGTGGTGGTAGGCGCGCGGGACGACCGCGGCCGGCAGCAGCCGGCGCAGATGACGGGCGAGCTGTGCGGGCGGCACCGGTTCGCCGGTGTGGAAGACGGCCAGTTCGACCGTGCCGTCGACGGGCACCGCCACGGTCACGGCGTCCTCGACGCCCGGGCAGGTGCGTGCCGCGGCGTCCACCTCGGCCAGTTCCATCCGCACCCCGTGCACCTGGACCTGCGCGTCCTGGCGGCCCAGGTAGAGCCAGCCGCCGTCCTCGGCGCGCCGGACGCGGTCGCCGGTGCGGTAGAAGCGGTGGCCGCCGTGCTCCAGGAACCGTCCGGTGTCATCGGCCGGGTCGAGGTAGCCGGGCGTCAACTGGGGCCCCATGATGCACAGTTCACCTTCGTCGCCGTCGGCCGGGGCGCCGTCGGCGCCCAGCAGCAGCGCCTCGTGGCCCGGGTGTACGGCACCGATGGGCACCATGTCGTTGAGGTACCGGCCCGGCGTGAAGCGCTGGGCGGTGATGGTGATGGTCAGTTCCGTCGGGCCGTACAGGTTCTCGAGTGTCGCTCCGGGGGCGGCGACGGCCCAGTCCTCGGCGTCCTTGCAGCTGAGCGCCTCCCCCGCGAAGAAGCTCCAGCGCAGCGACGCCAGCGCGCCCGGCTCCAGCCCGCCGGTGCGACGCACCAGGGTGATCGCGCTGGGCGTGGAGAACCACACGGTCATGCCCTGCTCGGCCAGGAACTCCGGCAGATGCGCGTACGCCTGCGGCGGGATCGGTACGACGGCGGCGCCGGCGCCCCACGCGCAGAACAGGTCGAACATCGCGCAGTCGAAGTTGAGGTCGAAGGTCTGCGAGAAGACGTCGTGCGGACCGAAGTCGTAGCGCTCGTCCAGCAGGCCGAAGTAGTGCGCGGTGTTGGCGTGGGTGACGGGCACGCCCTTGGGCCGGCCGGTGGAGCCTGAGGTGAACAGCACGTAGGCGGTGTCGGAGGGCCGGGCGGGCATCGGCGCCTTCAGGGCGCTGTCCGGGTCGACGACGAGCGCCGGCATCGGCTGCCCGCCGGGGGCGAACAGCGTCGGCAGGCGCACGCCCTCGGCGTGCAGGGCGGTCAGGGCGGGCAGCGCGTCGTCGTCGGCGAGCAGCGCGCCGGCCCCGGCGGCCTCGATCATCTGCCGGGTGCGGGCGGCCGGGAAGGCCGGCTGCAGCGGGACGACGGTGACGCCGCTGTACAGGCCTGCCAGCAGGGCGGCGTACGCGGTGGGTCCCTTGCCGGCCAGCACGCCCACGGCGGGCGGCCGGCCGGGCAGACCGGCGCGCAGCGAACCGGCCAGGACCAGGGCGCGTTCGTGCAGTGCGCGGTAGCTGGTGTCGACGCCGTCGACGCGCAGCGCGGGCCGGTCCGGGGCGAGCGCCAGCCCGCGCAGGAACCGGCCGGCGAGCGTGCCGTCCATGGTGGGATCCACGAAGGGCCGTCCCGTCAGCTCGCGGCGGTGTGCAGCATGCTCTGCACGGTGTCCCACAGCACGCCGGCGGTGCGGAAGGTGTCCATGGTCAGCGCGCTGTCGCGGAAGCGGACTTGATAGGCCTCCTCCAGCGTGCCGAGCAGCTGGACGGTGGCGAGCGAGTCCAGGCCGAGGTCCTTCAGCTCGGCGTCCGGGGTCAGCTCCTCCTGCGGGCCGAGGAACGGCACGAAGGGGCGGAGTATCTGTTCGAACTGGTCGTCCCACATGGGAGCCTCCTACGAGTCGGTCGGGATCAGGCGGCGCGCGAGCGGCGCCGGGGGGTCATCGCCAGCCGCGGCGGTGCGGCGACGACGTCGAAGTTCCGGGTCGCGCAGGGCACCCGGCCGAAGAGGCTGTCGGGCCCGGCCACGCACAGCCGGGTGACGCCGGCTTCCTTGAGGGCCGTGGTGACGCCGGGCCAGTTCATCGGGTGGTCGAAGCCGTCGAGCAGCATGGTGCGCAGTTCCTCGCCGGTGTGCAGCAGTCGGCCGTCCTGGTCGGCGACGACGGGCAGCTTGGGGTCGGCGAAGGTGTAGCGGGACACCACGTCGCGTTCGGCCCTCTCCCGCAGCGGGCGGAACGCCGAGGCGTGCATGGGCGGGCGCATGGTGTACAGCGGCAGGCTGCCGACGGAGCGCAACCGCTCCTCCAGCCATGCCACGCGGTGCTCGGACAGGGAGATCATGTAGAAGCCGTCGTCGATGTGGCAGGAGATCTCGTGCCACTCCCCCGCCTCGTCCAGCTCGGTGAGGATGGCGTCGAGGCCGTCCCGCGGGGCGCGGACGAAGGACAGGGTGACGATGTCCCGGTGCTCCTCGGCGAAGTACTCCTCCAGGCAGCGGGCGATCTCGGCGGTCAGGCGCACCGCGTCGGGCAGTTCGAGGGCGCCGGTGTAGGCGAGGGCCGCCTTCTCGCCGAAGCTGGGTCCGGCGACGATGTCGGGTTCGACACCGAGGTGGTCGCGGGCCCAGTCGGCGCAGGCCAGGCAGTTGATGAAGAAGGCGACCTGGGCGGCCTCGGAGTAGTCGCCCGGGGAGGTGCGGAAGGCGTCCACCAGCGAGTAGCCGAGCGCCTCGTCGGCGACGGCGACCAGGTCCCGGGCGAAGGGGTTGGCCACCATGAACCTGCCCACCTCGGTGAACGGGACGGGTCCCATGCCGGGGAAGACGAGAGCGGTGTCGTGTGCCATGGCGGGATCCCCGCCCCCTTTCACGGGTTCGTGAGCGTCACAGGCTCTTGAGGAAGTCGGTCATCACCTCGAAGAACCGTTCCGGCTCCTCCAGGTGCGGCAGATGGCTCGACTCCTCGAAGATCTCCCAGCGCGCCCCGGGGATGTGGTCGTGGAACGGCTGCACGACCGCCGGGGTGGCCTCGTCGTGGCGGCCGCTGATGACCAGGGTCGGAGTGCCGATCCGGTGCAGTTCGTCGACGATCGACCAGTTCTTCAGGGAACCGATGACGTGGAACTCGTTGGGCCCGTTCATCGCGTAGTAGACGGTCGGGTCGTTGTAGATCTCCATGAAGGAGGACAGGAAGTCGCGCGGCCAGGGAGACACACGGCAGACATGACGGTCGTAGAAGACCCGCATCGCGGCCAGGTAGTCCGGACTGTCGAAGGTGCCGTCCGCCTCGTGCCGCCGCAGTGTCTGCTCGGCCTCCGGTGGCAGTTCGGCGCGCAGCCGTGCCATCTCCTGGAGCCAGATCGGGTACGAGGCGGGCGCGTTGGCGACGACCAGTCCGCGCAGGCCGACCGGGTTCGTCATGGCGTGCCGGGCGCACAGCGGGCCGCCCCAGGACTGGCCGAACAGTACGTAGTCGTCGGCGATGCCCAACTGCTGGACCAAATTGACCAGTTCACGCTCGAACAGCTCGACCGTCCAGAACGCGGCCTCCTTGTCGGGCAGATGGGTCGAGCCGCCGTTGCCCAGCTGGTCGTAGTGGACCACGGGCCAGCCGTCCTCGGCGAGCCTCGCGAGCGGCAGCAGGTAGTCATGGGTGCTGCCGGGGCCGCCGTGCACGGCGACGACCGCCGGCCGGCCCGCACCGAGTTCACCGGTCACCCGGTACCAGGTCCGGTACTCCCCGAAGGGAAGGGTGCCCTTCGCACTGGGATCCGGGGACACGCTGAATCACCTCTGCTCGGCTGCGGGACACGGCGACGGCCGGGGCGGGGCCGCCGGCCGGGACCGGGAGAGCCGGCACGGTGGGCGA
The DNA here is from genome assembly GCF_009796285.1 of Streptomyces broussonetiae. Lineage (NCBI taxonomy): Bacteria > Bacillati > Actinomycetota > Actinomycetes > Kitasatosporales > Streptomycetaceae > Streptomyces > Streptomyces broussonetiae. The sequence goes on from NZ_CP047020.1 coordinate 1,879,152, forward strand.
TCCGTGCCTTCGCCGTCCATGCCTCTGTCGTGGTCCGCTGCCGACGCTAACGGCCACCGCGCCGCCACCAGACCCCTAATCGCCCCTAGGCGGTGTCCGGGTGACCGAACACACGGGGCGCGCCCCGCCGCTCCCCGCTCGCTGTCTCCCGCGGGTCTCGCCGCCCCGTGCCACCTGCGGCGCAGGGCGCACATACGGTGGACCGCGGTGCCCGTCGGATGTCGTCCGGATGTCTCCTGCCCCCTAGGTCCCGTCGTCACATTCCCGTCGTCGCCCGAAGGGCGGCCTCGTGGTGTCCGGTGCGTGCTCCCGGCGTGCCGGACGGAAGTCCTCGTACTGGACGTACATGGGCTTTCGCCCGCGAGAGGGCGTGCCAGGCGTCGCGAGGCAGACGGGAATGTGACGACAGGGCCTAGGGGCGCCTAGGGGTTGGGGCTTCGGGCGGTGGCTGCCTAGCGTGCGGGAGACGGCCGACAGCGCCGCACCGGCGCCGAGACCGGACCCGCTCCGCTTTCGGCGCCTCCCGTTCCCTCCCGTGCGAAGAGGACATGATGACTGCACCTGCCGAACCGGCCGACGGGGCCGCGCTGCCGGAGTTCCCGATGCGGCGGGCCTGTCCCTTCAGCCCGCCGGCCGCCTACGCAGAACTGCGCGAGACCGAGCCGGTCTCCCGGGCGCAGCTGAAGGTGAACGGCAAGCCCACGTGGCTGATCACCCGGCACGACCTGTACAAGAAGCTGCTGGGTGACGCGCGGGTCAGCGCGAACCTGAAGCTGCCCGGATATCCGCTGCAGGTGCCGGTACCGGAGGAGACTCTCCAGTCGGTGCCGCTGACCTTTCTGTCCATGGACCCGCCGGACCACACGGTCCAGCGCCGCATGCTGGCCCCGGAGTTCAGCGTGCGGCGGATGCGCGAGCTGCGTGAGCGGGTGCAGCAGATCGTGGACCAGCTGATCGACCAGATGCTCGCCAAGGGCGCGGACGCCCCGGTCGACCTGGTGACCGCGCTCGCGCTGCCGGTGCCCTCCTTCGTCATCTGCGAACTGCTCGGGGTCCCCTACGAGGACCACGGCCGGTTCGAGGAGTGGGCCTGGGCGATCATGAACCACGACATCAGCGACGAGGACCGGGGCCGCGCCCACTACGAGCTGGACGCCTACGTGGACGGGCTGGTCACCGCCAAGGAGACCGAACCGGGCGACGACATGATCAGCCGGCTGATCGAGTTCAACCGGCAGACGCCCGCGGTGGAGCACTCCGACATCGTCAGCATGTCCAAGCTGATGCTGGTCACCGGGCACGAGACCACCGCCAACATGATCGCCCTCGGCACCCTGGCGCTGCTGGAGCACCCGGAGCAGCTGGATGCCGTGCGCGAGGAGCCCGAGCTGATGCCCAAGGCGGTGGAGGAGCTGCTGCGCTTCTTCTCCATCTCCGACGCGGGCACCGCACGCGTGGCCATGGAGGACATCGAGCTGGGCGACGTGACCATCCGGGCCGGCGAGGGCATCCTGCCGCTGAACAACGCCGCCAACCACGACGGTCAGGTCTTCCCGGACCCCGACCGTCTCGACGTGCGCCGCGAGGCCCGCAGCCACCTCGCGTTCGGCTACGGCGTCCACCAGTGCATCGGGCAGAACCTGGCCCGCATGGAGTTGGACGTCGTCTACTCGACGCTGCTGCGGCGCATCCCGACGCTCCGCCTGGCCACTGCGCTCGAGGAGCTGCGGTTCAAGGACGACGCCATGGTCTACGGCCTGTACGAGCTGCCCGTCACCTGGTGACGAACCTCCCCCTGTCCGTCCGTTCCGTCACCGAAAGGCAGCCATGACCCAGTCCGCCGACGCCACGCCCGAGACGGGGGCGTCGCTTCCGCAGTTCCCGATGCGCCGCACCTGTCCGTTCAGCGAGCCCCGTGAGTACGCCGAGATGCGTGCGAACGACCCGGTCTCGCGCGCCGCGCTGAAGGTGAACGGCAAGCCCGCCTGGCTGGTCACCCGGCACGAGCACGTCCGGCAGGTGCTGGGCGACAGCCGGGTCAGCTCCAACCTGAAACTGCCGGGCTACCCGCACCAGTTCCACATCCCCGAGGAGATGCTGGCGCAGGTCCGGCTGATGATGCTGAACATGGACGCGCCGGAGCACACCGCCCAGCGGCGCATGCTCATCCCGGAGTTCACCGCCCGCCGGATCAAGGAGATGCGTCCGCGTATCCAGGAGATCGTGGACGAGCGCGTCGACGCGATGCTGGCCGCCGGTGGCCCGGTGGACCTGGTCACCGCCCTTGCGCTGCCGGTGCCCTCACTGGTGATCTGCGAGCTGCTCGGGGTGCCGTACGAGGACCACGCCCAGTTCGAGCAGTGGTCGGCGGCGATGATGAACCACGACCTGAGCCCGGCCGAGTACGGCGCCGCGGTGCAGGCCCTGGACATGTACCTCGACAAGCTCGTCACCCTCAAGGAGGACGAGCCGGGCGACGACCTGATCAGCCGCTTCCTGGAGAAGAACCGCACCGAGCAGGTTGCCGACCATGTCGACGTGGTGACGATGGCGCGGCTGATGCTGGTCGGCGGCCACGAGACGACCGCCAACATGATCGCACTCGGGGTGCTGGCCCTGCTGCAGCACCCGGAGCAGATGGCCGCGTTGCAGGCCGACCCCGGGCTACTGCCGGGCGCCATCGAGGAGTTGCTGCGCGTCTTCTCCATCTCGGACTCCGGCACGGCGCGCGTCGCACTGGAGGACATCGAGGTCGGCGGGGTCACCATCCGCGCCGGCGAGGGCATCCTCGCCCTGAACAACGCGGCCGACCACGACGAGTCCGTCTTCCCCGAACCGGGCAGGCTGGACATCCACCGCAAGGAGGCCCGCAGCCACCTCGCCTTCGGCTACGGGGTCCACCAGTGCATCGGCGCCAACCTGGCCCGGGTGGAGCTGGAGACCGTCTACGGCACGCTGCTGCGCCGAATCCCGGGCCTGCGCCTCGCGGCCGGGCAGGACGAACTGCGCTTCAAGGACGACGCCATGGTCTACGGCGTCTACGAACTCCCCGTCACCTGGTGACGGCCGACCCGATCGGAGTCCCCCTCATGCGTGTCACCACCGAGCAGGACCGGTGCGTGGGTTCCGGCCAGTGCGCCATGCTCAGCCCGGAGGTGTTCGACCAGGACGACGCCGGTCTCGTGGTCGTCCTGCAGCAGGAGCCCGGCGAGGACCTGCGCGCGGGGGTGCTGCAGGCGGTCGACCTGTGCCCGTCGCGGTCCCTGCACGTCGAGGGCTGACGGGCCGTGCCGCAGAGGCTTCGCTCCCCCGCACCGTCCCCGAACCCCGCGGGAGGCCGAGTCGTGAACCGGGTCGTCATCGTCGGAGCGTCGGCGGGTGGCCTGAGCACCGCCGAGGCGCTGCGCCGGGCCGGGCACGAGGGTCCGATCGCGCTCGTCGGCGAGGAGCCGGAGCCGCCCTACGACCGCCCGCCGCTGTCCAAGCAACTGCTCGGCGGCCACTGGGACGCGGACCGGCTCGCCCTGCGCAGTAGCGCCGAACTGGGCGCTCTGGAACTGGACTTACGTCTCGGCGTGCCGGCGACCGGGCTGGATCAGCAGGCCCGGTCGGTCCTGCTGGCCGACGGCCGCGAGATCGAGTACGACGCGCTGGTCGTCGCGACCGGCGCCCGGCCCCGGCGGCTGCCGGGCACGGCCGGCATCGTCGGGGTGCACACACTGCGCACACTGCGGGACGCGCTGGCGCTGCGGGCACGGCTGGGTCCCGGGATGCGGCTGGTCGTGGTCGGCGCCGGTTTCCTCGGCACGGAGGTCGCCGCCGCCGCCCGCGGCCTCGGTGTCCGGGTGACCCTCGTCGAGCCGGCCCCGGTGCCGCTGGCCGCGGCCGTCGGGGAACAGGCCGGGCGGTTCCTGACCGGCCTGCACCAGGAGCACGGCGTCGAACTGCGCACGGGCGCCACGGTCACCGAAGTCCTCCATGCCGGGGGCAGGGTGAGCGGTGTCCGGCTGGCCGACGGCGCCGGTTCGGACGTCGTAGCGGCCGACGTCGTGCTCGTGGCCATCGGCTGCACACCCAACACCGAGTGGCTGGCGGACAGCGGCCTCACCGTGCGGGACGGCCTGGTGTGCGACGAGTACTGCGCAGCCGCACCCGGTGTGTACGGCGTCGGGGACGTGGCCCGCTGGTACAACCCGCTGTTCGCCGCGGAGATGCGCGTCGAGCATCGCACCCATGCCGGGGAACAGGCCACGGCCGTCGCCCGCGAACTCGCCGGCACCGGCGAGCGGCGGCCGTTCGCTCCGGTGCCGTACTTCTGGTCCGACCAGTACGACACCAGGGTGCAGGCCCACGGCCGGCTGCGCGGTCACGACGAGGCCCGTGTCCTCGACAGCGATCCCGCCCGGCGCCGGCTGCTGGTCGTCTACCGCACCGGCGACCGGATCACCGGCGTCCTCGCGGCGGGATTGCCGCCCCGGATGCTGCGCGGCTGGCGGGCCCTGGTAGCCGCCCGGACGCCGTGGCGGGCGGCACTCGCCGGCCCGAGCGCCGCCTGAACCACCCCAGGAACAGCGGGAGTTACCCGGGCAGCGGTGGAGTCGGCCGCGGGCCCACGAGGGACTGTGCCTGCGCGACGAAGCGGGGCAGCCACTCCTCGTGGGAGACGCCCGCCAGCAGCCGCAGTGCCGCTTCCGCGTCCTTGCCGACCGGCGTGTGCAGCGGGGTGCAGGCGTCGTCGACGGACGCGACGACCGCCGCGGCCGCCTCGGCGCAGTCGGCGGCGCCCTGCGCCACGCGCGCCAGGAACCGGGTCAGCCAGACGTGGTCGGCGGCGTACGGGCCGGTCCCGTCCTGCTGTGCGGCGTCCCCGGCGGCGGACCCGCGCCGGACGGCGGAGGCGAAGCTGCCCGGCTCGAGGCACACTACACGGATGCCCAAGGGCCGGACCTCCGCGGACAGGGCCTCGCTGAGCGCGCCCACGGCGGCCTTGCTCGCGGCGTAGAAACCGCCGTGCGGCACGGCGAACGTACGGCCCGCGAGGGAGGACACGTTGACGATGACGCCACTCCCCCGGGCGCGCATCGCCGGCAGCACGGCGCGGGACATGCGCAGCGGGCCCCAGAAGTTGGTCTCCATCAGCAGCCGCGCCTGGTCGAGCGGCATGGTCTCCGCCGGGCCCGTGCGGTCGATGCCGGCGTTGTTGACCAGGGCGTCGACCGGTCCGTGCCGGTCCTGCAGCGCGGTGACGGCGGCGGTGACCGAGGCGTCGTCGGTGACGTCCAGCAACGGGACGTCGAGGGTGAGGCCCTCGGCGTGGGCCCGCCGGAGCAGTTCCTCCGCGCTGTCGGCACGGCGCACACAGGCGTGCACCCGGTCGCCGCGGCGCGCGAAGGCCAGCGCCGTCTCCAGGCCGATGCCGCTGCTGCACCCGGTGACGAGGACGGCGGTCACGACCGCACCGCCTGCCGCGCCAGCAGGTCCAGGACTTCCTTCTGATGCGACGTCAGATAGAAGTGGCCGCCCTGGAACACATGGAAGTCGAACGACGTGGCGGTGTGCCGCGACCAGGCGCGTGCCTCCTCCACGGTGACCTTGGGATCGTTGTCGCCGACCAGACCCACGATCGGACACCGCAGGTCCGGGCCCGGCTCGTAGACATACGTCTCGGCGACCCGGTAGTCCGCGCGGATCGCGGGCAGCGCCATACGGATCAGTTCCTCGTCGTCGAGGATCGCCGAGTCCGTGCCGCTGAGCTGCCGCATCTCCTCGACCAGTCCGTCGTCGTCGCGCAGATGGACGGACTCCTCGCGCGGGCAGGAGGGGGCCCGGCGGGCGGAGGCGACCAGTGCCCGCGGGACGACACCGTGGTCGTGCTCCAGCCGGCGGGCGACCTCGAAGCCGAGGGTGGCGCCCATGCTGTGCCCGAAGAGGACGAGCGGACGGTCGGTCCACGGCAGCAGGACGGAGGTGACCGCGTCGGCCAGCTCCTGGATGCTCGCGGCGCACGGCTCGCCCCGCCGGTCCTGGCGACCCGGGTACTGCACTGCGAGCACGTCCACGGACTCCGGCAGACCCGCCGAGACCGGGTGGTAGAAGGTCGCCGAACCGCCCGCGTGGGGCAGGCACACCAGCCTGGCCGCCGCGTCCGGCCGGGGATGGTAACGGCGTATCCAGAGACGGTCGTGTTCGGCGAGCGTGGTCATGGGGCGGGTGTGTCCTTCCTGGCGGTGACTGCGGCGCGGCGCACGGAGCGCGCACCGGCAGTCTCACGCGCGCCGGACGGCCCGGACACCCCTATCCGCCCCAACCACGGTGTGCGGCTCAGGCGTTGAGGTAGGCGAGCACCGCGAGCACCCGGCGGTTGCTGTCGCTCGACGGAGGGAGCATCAGCTTGGTGAAGATGTTGGAGATGTGCTTCGCGGCCGCGCCCTCGGTGACGGTGAGCCGTTGGGCGATCGCGGTGTTCGAGCAGCCCTCGGCCATGAGTTCCAGCACCTCGCGTTCGCGGCCGGTGAGCGCGGCCAGCGGCTCGTCCCGGGAGTGGCTGGTCATCAGCTGGGCCACGACCGCAGGGTCCATGGCCGTCCCGCCGGCCGCGACGCGTCGTACGGCGTCGATGAACTGCTCGTCGTCCAGGACGCTGTCCTTCAGCAGATAGCCGATGCCGCCGGTGCCGTCGGCCAGCAGTTCGCGGGCGTACATCTGCTCGACGTGCTGGGAGAGGACGAGGATCGGCAGGCCGGGCTGCTCCCGGCGGGAACGCAGGGCCGCCTGGAGGCCCTCGGTGGTGAAGGTGGGGGGCAACCGTACGTCGACGATGGCCACGTCGGGGCGGTGCTCGGCGATCGCGGCGGCGAGGTCGGTGCCGTTGTCGACGGCGGCGGCCACTTCGAAGTCGTACGCCTCCAGCAGCTGGATGATCCCCTGCCTCAGGAGGAAGAGGTCTTCGGCGAGGACAACGCGCACGGTAGCTCCAGCTTCATCACGGTCGGACCGCCCGGAGGGCTGTCGATCTTCAGCGTCCCGTCAAAGGATGCCAGCCTGCGCCGGATGCCCTCCAGACCGGTCCCGGCCGATACGTCGGCGCCACCGCGGCCGTCGTCGGTGACCCGGGCGTGCAGGATGTCCTCCTCGCACCAGGCCAGTATCTCCACACGCGTGGCCTCGGCGTGCTTGAGGGCGTTGGTGAGCAGTTCCGACACGGCGAAGTAGACGGCTGACTCGACCGGGTCGGGCAGCCGGTCGTGCAGGTCCGCCACCACGGTGACCTGCAGCGGGCTGGCCAGGCCCAGGGCGCGCAGGGCGTCGGCCAGGCCGCGCTCCGCGAGGACGGGAGGATGGATGCCCCGCACCAGGTCGCGCAGTTCGCTCAGGGCCTGCACGGACGAGGTGCGCGCCTGCCGCAGCAGACGTCGCGCCTCCTCCGGGTCCTGGGCCATCTTCCGGTCGACGGCCCCCAGTTGGAGGCCCAGGCTGACGAGGCGTGCCTGGGCGCCGTCGTGCAGGTCGCGTTCGATGCGGCGCAGTTCGGCGGCCTGGAAGTCGAGGGCGCCGGAGCGGGTTTCCGCCAGGTGCTGCACCCGGAAGGCGAGTTCGGACTGCCGGGTCGGACCGAGCAGGAACTGGACGAAGTACGCGTACCCCTTGAGGACCAGCGGGCTGAGGAAGATCCAGCCGGTGAGGACGACGAGCGCCAGCAGCCCCGCGGCAAACGCGGCCGGCCAGCTGTCGACGGTGACGGAGGCGTACCAGCGGCCCTGTCCGCCCTGCGCGATGGGCTGCCACAGGCCGCAGGCCAGGAACAGGCCCTCCCCCGCGTAGTAGAGCAGGGCGGCCGGTACGAAGCCGACGAGTCCGACGAGGCAGTTGAGCAGCAGCCACAGCAGATCCCGCCAGGTCGCGGGGTCGGTGAGGATCCACTTGCAGCGGCGCATCCAGCCGACGATGTCCTTCTCGATCTCCTGCGGCTCGTCCCGGTAGGGCCGCCCCACCGGGACGCCGGAGCGCGCGGCCGCGCGCCGGTTGAGGTCGGCCAGCCAGCGCACCGCACGGGTGCAGTAGGGCAGCGCGAGGAAGCCGATGCCGATCACGGAGATGACGACGAAGTAGGTGGTGGTGACGAAGAGGACGATCGAGAGCAGGGCCCCCACGGCGATCGCCGTGCCGACCAGGGTGTCCAGGGCGGCGCGCCCGAGTCGGCCGCGCCAGGTGACCGGCACAGTCTTCATGCCCTCATGTTCCCATCCCTCGGCGCCGGTCACGGCGGGGCCGCCCCCGCCCGGGGGCAGCGGGGACGGCCCGGTCAGAAGGTGGCTCACGCGGCCTTCACCGTGTCCACTGCGGGGTTGCGCATGCCGCGCCAGGAGGGCAGCAGGGTGGCGCCGAACACCAGCAGCAGCGACCCGCCGACGATGGCCAGGTAGATGCCGATGGATCCTGAGGGCAGGTACGAGTCACTCTTGACGAGGCTGTAGGGGACGATGGTCGTCGCCGAGGCGATGGTGCCGAGGACGGTGGCGATGACCGCGATCAGCACACCCTCGACGCTCAGCATCGCGATCACCTGGGCGCGGGTGGCACCGGTGAGCCGCTGCAGGCCGAACTCCGCGCTGCGCTTGCGAGTGACCGACACCAGGGTGTTGACCACGGTGATGGCGGCGTACCCCACGATCATGGCGACGATGGTGTAGTTGGCGGACACCAGGATCTGCTGGATCTGGTTGTTACGGCCGGCCAGCGAGGAGCTGACGTCCAGTTCGGTGCCGGGCACCCGGGCGGCGAGCGCGGCGAGACGGTCGTGGACCTCGGTGCCGCTGCCGGACGCGGTGCGGACCAGGATCTGGTGCGGCAGCCCGTCACCTGTGTGCGGGGCGAGGGTCGCCGCGGGCAGCGTCAGGTACTCCTGCTTGGGGTTGTCGGCGTAGAGGGCGACGACGGTGGGGCGTGCCGCGGTGCCGTCACCGAAGTGCATCGGCAGCCGGTCGCCGACCTTCACTCCGTACTCACGGGCCTTCTTGTCCGAAAGGGCCACGGTGTCGCCGCTCAGAGCGGCGAGCGAGCCGGAGACCACCGGCAGGTCGAGGCTCTGCCGCACGCCCTCGGCGGACACACCGCGCAGGTCGGCGTCGGCCAGGCCGCCGGACCGGTCCACGAAGCCGCGGGTGACCACGAGTTCGGAGGCCGCCGTCACACCGGGCGTGGCGCGCACCTTCTCGACGACGCCGGGGGCGAAGCCGCCGGTGGTGGAGTCGAGGACGTACTGGGCGAGGATGTTCTTGTCGTACGAGGCCCGCGAGACGTGGTCCTCGGTGGACTGCATGTACAGGGTGCCGGTGGCGATGCCGATGAGCAGGACGATCGGCGCGACGGCGCCCGCCATGCGGACGTTGGCGGTCGCCGCGTTGCGCAGCGCGAGCTGGCCGGACAGGCCGGAGAAGGCGCGCACCGGGAGCCGCAGCACCGCCACCATGGCCTTGGTGATGCCGGGGGCGAGCAGGGCGAGCCCGATACAGAACAGCACGGAGGCCGGTCCGGCGGTGCTGGCGAGGGTGGGGCTGTCCTCCATCGTGGTGGTGGCGATCGCCAGGCCGATGCCGTTGGCGAGGAAGAACAGCGCGAGCAGCAGCCGGGGCACGCTGAACCAGCTGGTGCCGGCGGTGGCTTCGGCCAGGGCGGCGACCGGTTCGGTGCGGGCGGCCTTGCGGCCGGCGAAGCGGGTGGCGCCTGCCGCGGCGAGGACGGTGACGACCGCTCCGACAGCCATCGGGATCCAGCCGCAGTGGTAGACGATCTCCGAGGACACCACGCCGCTGGAGGTCAGAACCCCGTACAGCATCCGGCCGATGGCCCAGCCGGGCAGCAGGGCGAGCAGCACGGATCCGACCGACAGGACGGCCGTCTCGGTGAGGATCATCCGGCGCAGCTGGCTCGGGGTGGAGCCGACGGCGCGCAGCAGGGCCATCTCGCGGGCGCGCTGCTGCAGGGAGAGGCCGAGAGTGGAGGCGACGCCGAACATGACGATCAGGACGACCGAGGAGCCGAAGACCGCGGCGAGGATGACGACGGTGCGCTTGCTGGGCAGGGTGCCGGGCAGTTCGGCCAGGCCCCGCTGCTCGCCGGTGAGCACCTCGGCGCGGTCGCCGACGGCCGAGCGCACGGCGTCGGCGACGGCGGCATCGCTCCTGCCGGGTGCGGGCAGGACGCCGATGGAGTCGATCCGGCCACCGGCGAAGGCGCGGGCCTCGTCGTCCGTGAAGAAGACCGCGGCGTGCGGGTTGTGGCCGCCCTGCTGCGCGGCGATGCCGCTGACGCGGAACTGCCGGGTGGTGCCCTGTACGACGATGTCGACCGTGGACCCGGGACGGGCGCCGGCGCGCTGCGCCAGTCCCGAGTCGAGGACGACCTCGCCGCCGGCGGCGGGGGATCCACCGACGGCGAGGGTATAGGGGGTGAGCCGGGCACTGGCCCAGCCATGGCCGTACGAGTCGGACTTGGCGGTCAGCGGCTTGCCGTCCTTGAGGACGGTGGCCGGGACCGACACGTCGCCGACGGCCGTGCGCACGCCGTCGGTCTTGGCCACCGCGGCGACGAGATCGGGGTCGATGCGGTGACGCTCGGTCAGGGCGGTTGTGCCATGGGTCTGTTCACCGGTGACGACGACCGGGGCGCCGGCGAGGCGCTGCGGGTCGGCCGCCATCCGGGCGCCCGTCTCCATCAGGCCGCCGCAGCCGATGACGATGGCGGCGCCGAGGAACATGGCGAGGAAGGTCGCGACGAAGCTCGTCCTGCGGAACTTGAGGGTGCGCAGTGCCAGTTGCCACATCAGTAACGCCCCCCGGTGGGCATCTGCGAGTTCTGCCGCTGGGTGTCGTCCTCCCAGGCGCCGAGCCTGGTCATCCGGGCGGCCACGGCGTCGGCCGTCGGCCGGTGCAGTTCGCCGGCGAAGGCGCCGTCGGCGAGGAAGACCACGCGGTCCGCGTAGGAGGCGGCGACCGGGTCGTGGGTGACCATGACCAGGGTCTGCCCGGCGGTGTCGACGGACTCGCGCAGCAGGGCCAGCACGGACGCGGCGGTGCGGGTGTCGAGGGCGCCGGTGGGTTCGTCGGCGAAGACGACGGCGGGCCGGGTCACCAGAGCGCGGGCGATGGCGACGCGCTGCTGCTGGCCGCCGGACAGCTGGGCGGGCAGATGGCCGAGCCGCTCGTTCAGGCCCACCCGCTGTACGACGTTGCGGATCAGGGCCTTGTCGGGCCGCTGTCCGGCCAGTTGCAGCGGGAGCGTGATGTTCTGCATCACGGTCAGCGCGGGCAGCAGGTTGAAGGACTGGAAGATGAAGCCGATCCGGTCCCTGCGCAGCTTGGTCAGCTGGGTGTCGTCCAGGCCGGCGAGTTCGGTGCCGCCGACGGTGACCTTGCCGGAGGTGGGCTGCACCAGTCCGGCCGCGCAGTGCAGGAAGGTACTCTTGCCTGATCCGGAGGGACCCATCACGGCGGTGAAGGTGCCGCCGGCGAAGCTCATGGAGAGCCCGCGCAGCGCGGCCACCTGGCTGTCTCCTCGGCCGTAGGTCTTCGACACGGCGTCCAGCCGTACCGCCTCCGCCATGCGAAGGTCCTGTGAAGTGTGCACTGCGGGCTCCCCTATGAGATATCGCGCTTCTCACGCGGTGTCTGCGTCCAGATTAGGAACGCTGCGGCTGCGGCACATTGGCATTCTCAGGCCGGTTCGAGGTAGAGGTTTCTCTACCTCGGCCCGCCAGGTTCCGGAGGTCGGCCTGCGGGCTTTGTGCCGCGTTGACGTCACCCTTGTCCGCACATTTGCTTCCCTTTCGAATGGGCTGGTTGACACCCGTGTCTCCGGGCGTTTGTGCGGGTACCTTCGAACCCGTCGGCAGAAACCACGGAAGATAGGAAGTCCCATGGCCAGGAGGCCTGACCACGAACTGACCGCGCAGGTGCGGCCAGACGGATATCTGGAACTTTCCTCCCGGCGCACAGGGAAGCGGCATCGGTGCGGACCACGTGGCACCACGATGTGGCTGGCGCTCCAGCGCAGCGGCTGGCAGCCGGAATTGGCCGCCGATGAAATCTCGCTGCAATTAGGGGTGGATCCGGACAGTATCCGTTGTGATATCCACGCGTGGCTGGCGCATTTCCGCGAAGCCGGCGAGTGAAGAAATGGTGGGGCGCGGCGTCCTTTCGGTCGCCTCGCCCCACCATGTGTGTCTCCTGCTCTTCGCCAGGGGGCGGACATCGCTCGTCGTCAGGGGGTGCCCGTGGCCCGTACGGCCGTCAGCCATCGCTCGACGGCCTCGGCGGTGGCCGCGGCGAAGTCCTCCAGGATGGTGAAGTGAGTGCCGGGTACGTCGACCGGTTCGTGGTCCGCGGGCCAGGCTGCCCGCCAGTCGTCGGTGCCGGTGCCGGTCGCGAAGGACTCCTCGGGCCGCGCGAACAGCACCGGCGCCGTCAGGGCACCCGGCATGCAGCGCTGGATCAGGTCGCTGTAGCGGCTCATGGCGGCGAGGCGGGCGGTGCCGAAGCCGCCGAGGGACGACTCGCGGTCCAGCATCCCGTCGAACATCTGCCGCCACAGGTCGTCCTTGCCGTCGTCCCCGGGCAGATAGGTGTCGAGCAGCACCACCCCGGAGGCGGGCCGGCCGGCCTTCTCCATGATCTCGGCCGCCGCATGGGCGAACTGGCCGCCGGAGGAGTAGCCGACGAGGACGTACGGCCGCTCGTCCGGGCAGGCCCGGCGGATGCCCTCGACGACCACCTCCACCACCGCGTCCACCGAACGCGGCAGCGGATCGCCGGGGCCGAAGCCGGGCATCGCGGGCACCAGGACGTCCCGGCGGCCCTGGAAGTGGCGGGCGAACCGGGCGTACTGGTGTGCGCCGCCCAGTGCCATCGGCGAGGGCAGGCAGACCAGACGCGACACGGTGTCGTCGCCACCGGTGGCCAGCCGCACCGGATCGGTGACGTGCCCGAACTCGGCCAGGCACGAGAAGCCCGGGAGGATCTCGGCGACGGTCCGCAAGAGGTCGATGGCCTGCGCCATCCGCCCGTCGGCCGCCGCGCGCCGCACCAGTCCGCCGACCGATTCGAGGTCCGGTCCGCCGTCGGCCGGGGCCGGCCGGCCGCCGTCGGCGAGGTGGTCGCGCAGGACCGCGGCGAGGGCGGCCGGCGTGCGGTGGTCGAAGACGGCGCCGGCGGGCAGGGCAATGCCCAGAGCGGTGCCGAGGGCACCGCGGAGTTCGGCCGCGGAGACGGAGTCCATGCCGATCTCCAGGAAGACGGCATCGGGTTCGACGGCCTCCGCTCCCGCATGGCCGAGGATCGCCGCGGTCTGGGCCCGGACCACGTCGGTCAGCAACGCCTCCTGCTCGACCGTGGTCGCACCGGCCAGCCGCCGTCGCAACGGCTCGGTGTCCGTCGGCTCGGCGTCCGCGGCGGGCGGCACCGGCTCGGCGAGCGGTCCGGCGGTGAGGGCGACGTCCGCGTTCAGCCAGTACCGTTCGTGCCGGAAGGCGTAGGTGGGCAGGTCGGCGTGGGCCGTACCGGGGAAGAGTGCCGCCCAGTGCGGGGCGAGGCCGTCGGTGTACAGGCGGGCGAGCCCGGACATCAGCGCCACGGGCTCGCTGCCGGTGCGCCGCCCGAGGGCGACGAAGACGGCGCCGTCGGCTTCCGCGCACGCGCGGGCGAGCCCGGTCAGGACGGCGTCGGGGCCGAGTTCGACGAAGCGGCCCGCGCCGGAGGCGGAGAGGGCGCCGACGGCATCGGCGAAGCGGACCGTCTCGCGCACATGCCGTACCCAGTAGCCGGGGTCGCGCAGCTGCGCGCTGTCGGCGCGGCGGCCGGTGAGGGTGGAGACCAGCGGGATGCGCGGCTCGTGGTAGGTCAACTTCTCGGCCACGCAACGGAATGCGTCGAGCATGCCGTCCATCAGCGGCGAGTGGAAGGCGTGCGAGACGGAGAGCCGCTTGGTCTTCGCGAAGCCCTCGGCGGCAGCCAGCACCGCCTCCGCCTCGCCCGAAAGGACCACGGAGGAGGGCCCGTTGACCGCGGCGAGCCCGACCCGGCCGTCCAGCAGCGGCCGTATCTCGTCCTCGGTGGCCTGTACGGCGACCATCGCGCCGCCTTCCGGCAGCGCCTGCATGAGCCGACCGCGGGCGGCGACCAGCGTGCAGGCGTCGTCCAGGTCCAGGACGCCCGCCACATGGGCGGCGGCGAGTTCCCCCACGGAGTGCCCGGCCAGGATGTCGGGCCGCACGCCGAAGGACTCCAGCAGCCGGAACAGAGCCACTTCGAAGGCGAACAGGGCCGTCTGCGCGTACTGCGTGCGCTGGACGGCCTCGGCGTCGTCGCCCGCCAGCAACCCGGCGAGGTCCAGGCCGAACCGGGCGTCGACCGCGTCGAAGGACTCCGCGAACACCGGGTACCGGGCGCGCAGTTCGAGGCCCATGCCGAGGCGTTGGGCGCCCTGACCGGTGAACAGGAACGCCGTACGTGTCCCTGTCCGAGCCTTTCCGGTGATCACCGAAGGGGCGGGCGACCCGGTGGCGAGGGCGTGCAGAGCGGCCAGGAGCTGGTTCCGGTCGGTACCCGTGACGGCCGCGCGGTGGTCGAAGACGGCCCGCCGGGTGCCGAGGGCCCGCGCGACGGCCGCCGCGGACAGCTCGGGCCGGTCGGCCACGAACGCGTGCAACCGCTCGGCCTGTGCCGGCAGAGCCTGTGCGGACCGGGCGGACAGGGGCCATACGACAGCCGGGGCTTCGGCGTCGACGGCCGCCGCTTCACCGTCCGTCACCGGCCGGTCCTGCGCGGACGGCTCCTCGATGATCGTGTGGGCGTTGGTGCCGCTGATCCCGAAGGAGGAGACGCCCGCGCGCCGCGGCCGGTCTGCCCGGGGCCAGTCCCGCTGCTGCGTCAGCAGCCGTACCTGTCCGGTGTCCCAGTCGACCTTGGTGGACGGCGCGTCCACGTGCAGCGTCCTCGGCAGCACGCCGTTGCGCATCGCCATCACCACCTTGATGACGCCCGCGACACCGGCGGCGGCCTGCGTGTGCCCGATGTTGGACTTCACCGAGCCCAGCCACAACGGCTCACCGGCGGGCCGGTCCTGACCATAGGTGGCCAGCAGCGCCTGCGCCTCGATCGGGTCACCCAGCGTCGTACCCGTGCCGTGCGCCTCGACCACGTCCACGTCGGCCGCCGACAGCCGCGCCGCCGCCAGCGCCTGCCGGATCACCCGCTGCTGCGAGGGACCGTTCGGCGCCGTCAGCCCGTTGGACGCACCGTCCTGGTTCACGGCGGAACCGCGAACCACAGCCAGCACCGGATGCCCGTTGGCCCGCGCGTCCGACAGCCGCTCCAGGACGAGGACTCCCAGGCCTTCGGAGAACCCGGTGCCGGAGGCGTCGTCGGCGAAGGAGCGGCAGCGCCCGTCCGGGGAGAGGGCGCCCTGCCGGCTGAACTCGACGTAGGTGCCCGGCGAGGCCATCACCGTCACTCCCCCGGCCAGCGCCAGCGTGCACTCGCCCTGCCGCAGTGCCTGGGCGGCCAGGTGCACGGTGACGAGCGACGAGGAGCAGGCCGTGTCGACGGACAGGGTCGGTCCCTCCAGGCCCAGGGTGTAGGCGACCCGGCCGGAGACGATGCTGCCGGAGCCGAAGCTGCCGAAGTAGTCGTGGTACATCACGCCCGCGAACACACCGGTGCGGCTGCCGCGCAGCGACACGGGATCGATGCCTGCGCTCTCCAGCGCCTCCCAGGAGCCCTCCAGCAGGAGGCGCTGCTGCGGGTCCATGACGAGGGCCTCGTTCGGGCTGATCCCGAAGAACGCGGCGTCGAACTCGCCCGCGTCGTGCAGGAATCCGCCCTCGCGGGTGTAGGAGCGGCCCGGTGTGCCTGGCGTCGGGTCGTACAGCTCCGGGTCCCAGCCCCGGTCGGCGGGGAATTCGGTGATGCCCTCGGCGCCGTCCGCGACCAGGCGCCACAGGTCCTCGGGGGACCGGACGCCGCCCGGGTAGCGGCAGGCCATGCCGACGATCGCGATGGGTTCCCGGGCCGCCGCGGTCAGTACACGGTTGCGTTCCTGCAGCCGCTCGATCTTCTCCAGCGAGGCACGCAGTGCCTCGACCATCCTGGTGTCCGGCTTCTCGGACTCGGCCATGGTCCTCTTCCTTGTCACGGACGCCGTCACAGGGCGTCGTCGTCCTCGACGAGATCGTCCAGCGCCATGCTGATCAGGCTCTCGGCGTCCATCGC
The DNA here is from genome assembly GCF_009796285.1 of Streptomyces broussonetiae. Lineage (NCBI taxonomy): Bacteria > Bacillati > Actinomycetota > Actinomycetes > Kitasatosporales > Streptomycetaceae > Streptomyces > Streptomyces broussonetiae. Next base: position 1,895,414 of record NZ_CP047020.1, read on the forward strand.
GGCGATCGGTGCGCGGCTGGGTTCACCGGCTGCCGCCGACTGGGACGCGGGCCGCAGCCCGGCGAGTTCGAGCAGGCTGTCCAGCAGGCCCGCTTCGCGGAGCCGGCCCACCGGGATGGCGGCGAGCGCGGCCCGCACGGTATCCGCCTCGTCGCGCTCGCCGTCGGCGGGGCGGGGGGCCAGTTCGGCGGCGAGGTGCTCGGTGAGCGCGGCCGGCGTGGGGTGGTCGAAGACGAGCGTGGCGGTCAGCCGCAGCCCGGTGGCCTCGTTGAGCCGGTTGCGGAACTCGACGGCGGTCAGCGAGTCGAAGCCGAGGTCCTTGAAGGGCAGTTCGTTCGCCAGTTCCTCGATGCCGAGCACTGCCCCGGCCTCGTCCCGCACCAGCCGCAGCAGCCGTTCGGTGCGCTCCTTCGGTGCGAGTCCGGCCAGTTCGCGGCGGAGTGCCGACACGGCGGCCGACGCTCCGGACCCGGTACGGCGCGGGGCCCGCACCAGGGAGCGCAGCAGCGGGGCGACCCGGGCGGCCTCGCGCGGGGCGAGATCGAGCCGGGCCGGCAGCAGGACCGGCTCGTCCCGGCCCACGCCCGTGTCGAACAGGGCGAGCCCCGCCTCCGCGTCGAGGGCGAGCACCCCGCCGGAGGCCATCCGGCGGCTGTCGGTGTCGCCGAGCCGGTCGGCCATGCCGCCGCTGCCCGCCCAGGCGCCCCAGGCGAGGGAGACCGCGGGCAGGCCGAGCGAGCGGCGGTGGACGGCGAGGGCGTCTAGGAAGGTGTTGCCGGCGGCGTAGCCGGACTGGCCGGGGCTGCCGAGCAGGCCGGCCGCGGAGGAGAACAGCACGAACGCGGTCAGCGGGCGTTCCCGGGTCAGCTCGTGCAGGTTCCAGGCGGCGTCCAGCTTGGGCCGCAGGACGGTGTCCAGCCGCTCGGGCGTGAGCGAGGTCAGGACGGCGTCGGCCAGGACGCCCGCGGTGTGGACGACCGCGCGGACCGGGTGTTCGTCCAGGACCCGGGCGAGGGCGGTGCGGTCGGCGGCGTCGCAGGCGACGATCGTCACCTGCGCGCCGAGCGCCGTGAGTTCCTCGCCCAGTTCGGCCGCGCCGGGCCCCTCCGGTCCGCTGCGGCTGAGCAGCACCAGCCGCTCCGCGCCGTGCGCGGTGACCAGGTGCCGGGCGACCAGCCGGCCGAGAGCGCCGGTGCCGCCGGTGACGAGGACGCCGCCGGACCAGTCGGCCGGGGCGGCTGCGGCCGCCCGCGGGGCCCGCACCAGCCGGGGAACGTTCGACATGCCGTTTCGCAGCGCCAGTTGGGGCTCGCCGGAGGCGACGGCGGAGGGCAGCAGGCGCCGGGAGGCGTCCGTGTCGTCCAGGTCGGCGAGGACCAGCCGGTCGGGGTGCTCGGACTGGGCGGAGCGGATCAGCCCCCACGCGGCGGCGGCACCCGGGTCGGTGACGCCCTCGGGACCTCCGGCGCCGCTGGTGGCGACCACCAGGGTGGTCTCGGCGAACCGGTCGTCGGCCAGCCACTCCTGCACCTGGGAGAGCAGTTCGCGGACACCGGCCCGGATCGCCTCCGGTGTGTCGCCGCCGGTGTGCACGAGGACCACGGTGTCCGGGGCCTGTTCCGCGGCCTCGGTCAGCTCGGCGGCGACGGCGACCTCGGCGACCTCCCCGGCCAGTGCTCCGGCCAACTCCGTGCTGCCTGCGCCGAGTACGGTCCAGCGTCCGGCCTGCGGGGCCGCGGGCACGGAGAGGGGCGCCCAGTCGAGGGCGAACAGGTCGTCGTGTCCGCCCGCGGCGGCCGCGGCGATCCGCTGCGGGTCCACCTCGCGCAGGGACAGCGACGCCACGCGCGCCACGGGCTGCCCGCTCTCGTCGGCGGCCTCGATGCGCACGGCGCCGGTGCCTGCCGGGGCGATCCGCACCCTGAGGGCGCTCACGCCCCGCGTGTACAGCTCGACGCCGTTCCAGGCGAAGGGCAGCGTCATGCGCTCCTCGGCTCCGGCGCGCAGCCCGATGGCGTGCAGGGCGGAGTCGAACAGCGCCGGGTGCAGACCGAATGCGGCGCCGTCGGTGGGGACGGCGACCTCGGCGTACGTCTCGTCACCGCGCCGCCAGGCGGCGACGAGGCCCTGGAAGCGGGGCCCGTACTCGGCGCCCAGCCCGGCGAGCCGGTCATAGACGCCGTCCAGGTCGACCGGTTCGGCGCCGGGCGGCGGCCACGCGGCAAGGTCGTGGGCCGCTCGCTCCTCGGCGGGCCGCAGCAGTCCGGTGGCGTGGGCGGTCCACGGGTCGCCGTCGGCCGCGGCAGCGTGGACGCGGAAGGCGCGCGCGCCGGACGCGTCGGGCTCGCCGACCGTGCACTGCAGGCGGACGGCGCCGTCCTCGGGCAGCACCAGCGGCTCGGTGACGGTCAGGTCCTCCACCGTGCCGCAGCCGACGCGGCCGCCGGCGGCCAGGGCCATCTCGACGAAGGCGGTGCCCGGCAGCAGCGGCACGCCACCGACGCTGTGGTCCGCCAGCCACGGGTGCTCGGCGAGGGAGAGGCGGCCGGTGTACAGGAGGCCGTCGGCGCCGGCGAGTTCGACGGCGGTGCCGAGCAGAGGGTGGTCGGCGGCCGGGCGCGGCAGGCCGAGGTCGCCCGTCATCCAGTGGCGGCTGCGCTGGAAGGCGTAGGTGGGCAGGTCCGAGCCGTCGCGGTGCGGCAGCAGCGCCGTCCAGTCGACGGCCGCACCGTGCACGTGAAGAGCGGCGAGCCCGGCGACGAAGGCCTCGGTCTCCTCGCGGTCCTTGCGCAGCAGCGGTACGACGGCCGCCCCGTCGGGCAGGCACTCGCCGGCGGCGGCGGTCAGCGCGCTGCCCGGGCCGACCTCGGCGAAGTGCCGCACACCCGCGTCGTGCAGGGCGGTGACGGCATCGGCGAAGCGGACGGCCTCACGGGCGTGCCGTACCCAGTACTCGGGCGTGCACAGCTCGTCGGGGTCGGCCGGGGCACCGGTGAGGGTGGACACCAGCGGGATGCGCAGCCTGCCGTACGACAGCGAGGCGGCGATCTCGCGGAACTCCTGCAGCATCGGCTCCATCAGAGCCGAGTGGAAGGCGTGGCTGACGGCCAGTTCCTTGGTGCGTTCGAAGCGGGCGGCCAGGGCGCGGGCCGCTTCGGCGGGGCCGGAGACGACGACCGACGTGGGCCCGTTGACGGCGGCGATGCCCACCCCGTCGCCCAGCAGCGCAGCGACCTCGTCCTCGGTGGCGTTGACGGCGATCATCGCGCCGCCCTCGGGCAGGGCCTGCATGAGGCGTCCCCGGGCGGCGACGAGCGTGCAGGCGTCCTTCAGGTCGAGCACGCCCGCGACATGGGCGGCGGCGAACTCGCCGACGGAGTGCCCGGCGAGCAGGTCGGGCCGGACGCCGAAGGACTCCAGCAGCCGGTACAGGGCCACTTCGACGGCGAACAGCGCGGGCTGGGTGTACTCGGTGCGCTCCAGAAGCCCGGCGGAGTCCAGGACCTCGGCGAGCGGCCGGTCCAGCAGCGGGTTCAGGTGAGCGCAGACCTCGTCGAAGGCGGCGGCGAAGGCGGGGAACGCCGCCGCGAGGCGGGTGCCCATGCCCGGCAGCTGCGAGCCCTGGCCGGAGAAGAGGAAGGCTAGCCGTCCGTCGGCGGCGGTGCCGAGGACTCCGGCCTGCGGGGTACGGCCCTGCGCCAACGCCCGTACGCCGGCGGTCAGTTCGTCGCGGGTGCGACCGAGGACGGCGGCCCGGTGGACGAGCCGGGTACGGGCGTGGGCCAGCGCACCGGCGAGGCGGTACGGGTCGGTGTCCGCGGTGGCGGACAGGTGCTCCAGCAGCCGGGCGGCCTGGGCGCGCAGGGCGTCCGGGGTGTGGCCGGAGAGCAGCCATGGCACGGCGGCGGTCGCCGGGGTGGCGGGCTCCTGGACCGGCTCCGGCTCGGGCGCGGCCTCGATGATCACATGGGCGTTGGTGCCGGAGATGCCGAAGGAGGAGATGCCGGCGCGGCGCGGGCGCCCCGGGTCGGGCCAGGAACGGTTCTCGGTGAGCAGGCGGACGCCCGCGCCCTCCCACTCCACGTGCCGGGACGGCCGGTCGACGCCGAGGCTGGCCGGCAGGGTCTCGTTGCGGATGGCCTCGACCATCTTGATGACCCCGGCGACACCGGCGGCGGCCTGGGTGTGGCCCAGGTTGGACTTGACCGAGCCGAGCCACAGCGGGCTGTCCTCGGTGTGCTCGGCGCCGTAGGTGGCGATCAGCGCCTGCGCCTCGATGGGGTCGCCGAGGGTGGTGCCGGTGCCGTGGGCCTCGACCACGTCGACGTCGGCCGCCCGGAGCCCGGCCGCCTGCAGTGCACGGCGGATGACGCGCTGCTGGGCGGGGCCGTTCGGGGCACTGATGCCGTTGGAGGCACCGTCCTGGTTGACGGCGGTGCCGCGCAGTACGGCGAGGATGTTGTGGCCGCGCCGGCGGGCGTCGGACAGGCGCTCCAGCAGCAGCACGCCGGCGCCCTCGCCGAACCCGGTGCCGTCGGCGGCGTCCGCGAACGGCCTGCAGCGGCCGTCTCGGGCCAGGCCCCGGTGCCGGCTGAACTCGACGAAGGTGCCCGGGGTGGCCATGACGGTCACGCCGCCGGCCAGCGCCAGCGAGCAGTCGCCCTGCCGCAGGGCCTGGGCGGCCAGGTGCAGCGCCACCAGCGACGAGGAGCAGGCCGTGTCGACCGACAGGGTCGGCCCCTCCAGGCCCAGGGTGTAGGCGACCCGGCCGGAGACCACGCTGCCGGAGCCGAAGCTGCCGAAGTAGTCGTGGTACATCACGCCCGCGAACACACCGGTGTCGGAGCCGCGCAGGGTGGCGGGGTCGATGGCGGCCCGCTCCAGCGCCTCCCACGAGGTCTCCAGCAGCAGCCGCTGCTGCGGGTCGGTGACCTCCGCCTCCTCGTCGTCCATGGCGAAGAACGCCGGGTCGAAGTCGGCGGCGTCGTACAGGAAGGCGCCGTGCCGGGTGTAGCTGGTGCCGGGCCGGTCCAGGGTCGGGTCGTAGAGGTTCTCGACGTCCCAGCCGCGGTCGGTCGGGAACTCGCCGACGGCGTCGCGGCCTTCGGCCACCAGCCGCCACAGGTCCTCCGGCGAGGCGACGCTGCCGGGGAAGCGACAGGCCATGCCGATGACGGCGATCGGTTCGTCGGCGGCGGCAGCGCTGCGGGACGCCGGGCTGCGCGTCACCTCGGCGAGCGTACCGGTGAGTTCACCGAGCAGATGGGCGGCGAGTTCGGCGGGGGTGGGGTGGTCGAACACCAGGGTGGCGGGCAGCCGCAGGCCGGTCGCCGCCGAGAGCCGGTTGCGCAGTTCCACGGCCGCCAGCGAGTCGAAGCCCAGCTCCCTGAAGGCGAGGGTGCGGCCGACGTCCTGCGTGGAGCGGTAGCCGAGGATGGTCGCCACGTGGTTCTGCACGAGTGCGGTGAGGAAGGGCTCCCGTTCCCCCTCCAGCAGTCCGGCGAGCCGCTCCCGCAGGGCGTCGGCGCCGCCGGCTCCGCTCTGCCCGCCGGCCGCACCGGCCCGGCGCACGGGCACCAGGGCCCGCAGCAGCGGAGCCAGGCCCTCGCCCTGGGCGCGCAGGGCCGCCAGGTCCAGCTTCACCGGCAGCACGGCCGGATCGGCGCCGCGCACCGCGGCGTCGAAGAGGGCGACGCCCTCGTCGGTCTCCAGCGGGGCGACACCGCCGCGGGAGATGCGGGTGAGGTCCGTCTCGTCGAGGGTGCCGGTCATGCCGCCCGCCTGTGCCCACAGGCCCCAGGCCAGGGAGTGCGCGGGCAGTCCGAGGGTCCGGCGGTGTACGGCGAGCGCGTCGAGGTAGGCGTTGGCGGCGGCGTAGTTGGCCTGGCCCGGCGAGCCGAGGGTGGCGGCGGACGAGGAGAAGAGCACGAACGCCGACAGGTCGAGGTCCGCGGTGAGTTCGTGCAGGTTCCAGGCGGCGTCGACCTTCGGCCGGAACACGGTGTCGATCCGCTCCGGGGTCAGCGAGGTGAGCACGCCGTCGGCGAGGACACCGGCCGCGTGGATCACGGCGGTCAGCGGTCGGTCGGCCGGTACGGCATCCAGGACGGCGGCGAGCGCGGCCCGGTCGGCGACGTCGCAGGCGACGGACGTCACCTCGGCGCCCAGCTCGGTGAGTTCGGCGACGAGGCCGGCGGTGTTGCCGCTGCGGCTGAGCAGCAGCAGGTGCCGTACGTCCCGGACGGCGACCAGATGCCGGGCGAGGATCCCGCCGAGGGCGCCGGTGGCGCCGGTGAGCAGGACGGTGCCGGTGCCCAGGCCGGGGCTCTCGCTCGCGTCCGGTCCCTCGGTGACGCGGGTGAGCCGGGGCACCAGCCAGGCTCCCTCGCGCAGGGCCAGGTGCGGCTCGGCGATGGCGACCGCCTCGGCGAGGCGTGCGGTGTCCACCTCCTCGTCGGCCTCGACGAGGACGATCCGGCCGGGGTTCTCCGACTGGGCCGAGCGGACCAGTCCGCCGACCGCGGCTCCCGCCGGGTCGGTGCCGGCGACGACCACGAGGTTGCGGTCGTCGCCGGCGAGCCGGGCGCGCAGCTCGTCCAGGACCGTGTCGACGGCCGCCCGGACCGCGGCGGCGCCGACCCCGGCCGGGGCCCGCACCACCTCCGCCGCCTCGGCGGGCTGCGTGGCCGAAGGTGCCGGCACCCAGTCGACCCGGTACAGCCCGCCCGCGCGGGCCGAGCCGGACGCGGCCTCGAGCGCCTCGGTCCTGAGGGGCCGCAGGGTGAGCGAGTCGACGGTGGCGACGGGCACGCCCGTGGGGTCGGCGAGGGTGAGGGAGACGGTGCCCTCGCCGGTGGGCCGGACACGGACACGCAGCGCACTCGCGCCGGTGGCATGCAGCCGCACCCCGGACCAGGCGAACGGCAGCAGTGCCTGTTCGCCCGCCGCGTCGGTGAGGCCGACGGTGTGCAGGGCGGCGTCCGACAGGGCCGGGTGCAGCCCGAAGCCGTCGGGTGCGGCGTCGGTGGCGACCTCCGCGTACAGGCCGTCCACGGTGCGCCAGGCGGCGCGCAGGCCCTGGAAGAGCGGGCCGTAGCCGAGGCCGAGGGCGGCGAGTTCGTCGTACAGGCCGTCGAGGCTCACGGCCTCGGCGCCCTGCGGGGGCCATGCGGTGAGCGGGTCGGAGTCGGCCGGGAGGGTGCCGGTCGGGGCGAGGAGGCCGTCGGCGTGCCGGGTCCAGGGGAGTTCCTCGTCCGGGCTCTCCGGACGGGACCAGATGGTGACCGGGCGGGTGTCCCCCTCGGGTGCGCCGACGGCGACCTGGAGCTGGACGGCGCCGTGGTCGGGCAGGACCAGCGGGGCGTGCAGGGTGAGTTCGGCGATGTCGCCGCAGCCGACCTGGTCACCGGCGCGCAGGGCGAGTTCGAGGTGCCCGGTGCCGGGGAAGAGCAGCCGGCCGCCGACCCGGTGGTCCGCCAGCCAGGGCTGGGTGCCGGGTGAGAGGCGTCCGGTGAGGACGGCGCCCTCGCTGTCGGCCCGTACCATCGCGGCGCCGAGCAGGGCGTGGTCGGTGGGGGCGAGTCCGGCGGAGGTGACGTCGGCGCCGGTCGCGGTGGAGTCGAGCCAGTACCACTCGCGCTGGAAGGCATACCCGGGCAGCGGGACGCGGCGCGGGCGGCGGCCCTCGGCGACGGCGGCCCAGTCGACGTCGGCGCCGTGGGTGAACGCCTCGCCGAGGGCGATCAGCATCCGGTCGCGGCCGCCTTCGTCACGGCGCAGGGAGCCCACGGCGGCCACGGCGTCGTCGGTCTCCTGGATGCCGACGGTCAGCACGGGGTGCGGGCTGGACTCGATGAACAGCTGGTGGCCGTCGGTGACGGCGGCGCGCACGGCGTCCTCGAAGAGCACGGTTCCGCGCAGGTTGGTGTACCAGTACCCGGCGCCGAGTTCCGTGGTGTCGACCGGGCCGCCGGTGACGGTCGAGTAGAACGGCACCTGGGTGGCGCGTGGCTCGATGCCGTCGAGGACGTCGGCGAGGCGCTCGCGCAGGGTCTCGACGTGGGCACTGTGGGAGGCGTAGTCCACGGGCAGACGCTTGGCGCGGACCTTCTCCTCCCGCAGCCGGCCGAGGAGTTCGTCGAGGGCGTCGGGGTCGCCGGACACCACCGTGGAGGCGGCGCCGTTGACGGCGGCGACGGACAGCCGGCCGTCCCAGGCGGTGAGCCGGGCGCGGACCGCGTCGGCGCCCTCGGCCACGGACATCATGCCGCCGGAGCCGGAGAGCAGTTCGGCGATGGCCTGCGAGCGCAGGGCGACGACCCGGGCGCCGTCCTGGAGGGACAGGGCGCCGACCGCGCAGGCGGCGGCGATCTCGCCCTGGGAGTGTCCGATGACGGCGGCCGGGGTGACGCCGTACGCGCTCCAGGTGTGCGCCAGGGACACCATCACCGCCCACAGCAGCGGCTGGACGACGTCGACGCGGTCGAGGTCGCCGCGCAGCTCGGTGTGGAAGTCCCAGTCGGTGTACGGCGCGAGGGCGGCGGCGCACTCGGCCATGCGGGCAGCGAACACCGGGGATTCGTCGAGCAGTCGGGTGGCCATGCCGGACCACTGGGAGCCCTGGCCGGGGAAGACGAACACGGGCCGGGCGCGGCCGGCGGCGGTGCCCTGGACGAGGGTGCGGGCGGTGGTGCCGTCGGCCAGCGCGGCCAGGGCTTCGCGCAGTTCGGCCGGGTCGGCGCCGGTGATCGCGGCCCGGTGCGGGAAGCGGGCGCGGGCGGTGGCGAGCGACCAGCCGATGTCGGAGGGGGACGGCTCGCAGTGGGTGTCGAGGTGGCCGAGCAGGGCCGCGGCCTGGCCGGAGAGCGCGGCGGGCGTCTTGGCGGTGAGCAGCCACGGGACGGCGAGACCCTCGGGTCCGCCGTGCGGGGGCTCGGCGGGGGCGGGCGGTGCCTGTTCGAGGATGACGTGCGCGTTGGTGCCGGAGATGCCGAAGGAGGACACACCGGCCCGGCGCGGCCGCCCGTGCTGGGGCCAGTCCTGCTGCTCGGTCAGCAGCCGCACCTGACCGGCGTCCCAGTCGACCTTCGTGGACGGCCGGTCGACGTGCAGGGTCTGCGGCAGGATCCCGTGCCGCATGGCCATCACCATCTTGATGACGCCGGCGACACCGGCGGCGGCCTGGGTGTGCCCGATGTTGGACTTGACCGAGCCGAGCCACAGCGGGGTGTCCTCGGGGCGTTCCCGGCCGTAGGTGGCCAGCAGCGCCTGCGCCTCGATCGGGTCGCCCAGCGTCGTACCGGTACCGTGGGCCTCCACGATGTCCACGTCGGCGGTGGTGAGGCGGGCGTTCTCCAGGGCTTCGAGGATGACGCGTTCCTGGGAGGGGCCGTTGGGGGCGGTCAGGCCGTTGGAGGCACCGTCCTGGTTGACGGCGGTACCACGGACCACGGCGAGCACCTCGTGCCCGTTGCGGCGGGCGTCGGACAGCCGCTCCACCACCATGACGCCGACGCCCTCGCCCCACACGGTGCCGCCCGCCGCGTCGGCGAAGGCGCGGGTGCGGGCGTCCGGGGCGAGCGCGCCCTGCCGGCTGAACTCGATGAACGTCTCCGGGGTGGCCATCACGGCGACACCGCCGACCAGCGCGAGGCTGGACTCGCCCTGCCGCAGCGACTGCGCGGCCAGGTGCAGCGCCACCAGCGAGGAGGAGCAGGCCGTGTCGACGGAGAGCGACGGACCCTCCAGGCCCAGGGTGTAGGCGATGCGCCCGGAGATGATGCTGCCGGAGCCGAAGCTGCCGAAGTAGTCGTGGTACTGGACACCGGCGAACACACCGGTGCGGCTGCCCTTGAGGGTGTGCGGGTCGATGCCCGCGCTTTCCAGCGCGTCCCAGGACACCTCCAGCAGCAGCCGCTGCTGTGGGTCCATGACGAGGGCTTCCTTGGGGCTGATGCCGAAGAACGGGGCGTCGAACTCGCCCGCGTCGTGCAGGAATCCGCCCTCGCCGACGTAGGAGGTGTCGGGCCGCTGCCGGCCGGCGTCGACGATGCGGTCCACGTCCCAGCCCCGGTTGGCGGGGAAGGGGGTGATGGCGTCGGTGCCGTCGGCGACCAGCCGCCACAGGTCCTCGGGACTGCGGACGTCGCCCGGGTAGCGGCACGCCAGACCCACGATGGCAAGCGGCTCGTCCGCGCGGGCCGTCACGGTACGACGGGCCCGGCGGGTTCCGGCGCGGGCGCCGCCGACCAGGGTGCCGAGGTGGGCGGCGAGCGCCTCGGGGGACGGGTGGTCGAAGACGAGGGTGGCGCTCAGCCGCTGGTCCAGCTCGGCGGAGAGGGAGTTGCGCAGCTCGATGGCGGCGAGCGAGTCGAAGCCGAGGTCCTTGAAGGCCCGATCGCTCTCCACGCCGCCGGGGTCGGCGTGGCCGAGCACGGCGGCCACGTGGGTGCGGACGGTGTGCAGCAACGCCTCGGCGCGCTCCTCGTCCCCGAGGCCGGCCATCCGCTCGGCGAAGCCGGTGTCGGCCCCCTCGGCGGCGGCTGCCCGGCGCACCGAGCGGCCCGCGAGCGCACGGAAGACCGATGCGAGGCCGCTGCCCTGGGCGCGCAGCGCAGGCAGGCTGAGCCGCACCGGTGCCACCGCGGGGCGGCCGACGCGCACGGCCAGGTCGAACAGGGCGGTGCCCTCCTCGGCCGACAGCGCGGTCATGCCGCCACGCGCCATCCGGGCGCGGTCGGCCTCGTCCAGGGAGCTGGTCATGCCGCCGGACGGGGCCCACGGGCCCCACGCCAGGGACAGCGCGGGCGCCCCCTGGGCCCGACGGTGCGCGGCGAGGGCGTCCAGGAGGGCGTTGGCGGCGGCGTAGTTGCCCTGGCCCGGGGCGCCGACGGTGCCGGCGACGGACGAGAACAGCACGAACGCCGAAAGCCCGTCCGTGAGTTCGTGCAGGTGCAGGGCGCCGAGCGCCTTCGGTGCAAGGACCCTGTCGAGCCGCTCGGGGGTGAGCGAGGCGACCACGCCGTCGTCCAGGATGCCGGCGGCGTGCACGACCGCGGTGAGCGGGTGCTCGGCCGGGATGCCGGCCAGCGCGGCGGCGAGGGCGTCGCGGTCGGCGACGTCGCAGGCGTGGGCGGTCGCGGTGGCGCCGAGGCCGGCGAGTTCGGCGATCAGGTCGCTCGAGTTGCCCGAACGGCTGAGCAGCGCGAGGTGACGAACGCCGTACGCGGTGACCAGGTGCCGGGCGAGCACCGGGCCGAGGCCGCCGGTGGCGCCGGTGAGGAGGACCGTGCCCTCGGGATCAAGACCCAACCCGGCTGGTTCCTGCGGCATTTCGGTGCGTACGAGACGCGCCGCGTACGCGGCGCCGGAGCGCAGTGCGACCTGCGGTTCGCCGGAGGCGAGGACGGCGGGCAGGACGGACGCGGCATCCGTGCCCGGTGCGAGGTCGAGCAGCACGTACCGGTCCGGGTTCTCCGACTGCGCGGACCGCACCAGGCCCCACACGGCCGCGCCGGCCAGGTCGGACACGTCCTCGCCCGCGACACTCACCGCGCCATGGGTGACCACGGCCAGCGGGCGCGGGTCGTCGTCCTGGAGGGCCGCGAGCGCGCTGTGCAGCGTTTCCCGTACGGCGGCCGCGTCGGTGCCCGGTGTGCTGTGCAGCACCCGGTGGTCGGTGTCGGGGGCGTCGATCCCCAGGGGCAGCGGCTGCCATTCGAGGGTGAACAGGGCGTCCGCGGTGGTGTCCCGGGCCGCACGCAGGTTGGTGAGGGGGCGGGAGGCCAGCGAGGTGACCGTGGCGACCGGGGCGCCGGTGGCGTCGGCCAGGTCGACGGCGAAGGCGTCCGGTCCGGCGGGCACCAGCCGCGCTCGCAGCACGGAGGCGCCGACGGCGTGCAGGGTGACGCCCGCGAACATGAAGGGCAGCCGGGCGGTGTCGTCGGCGGAGCCGTCGCCGAGCAGTGCCAGGGAGTGCAGGGCCGCGTCGAAGGCGGCGGGGTGCAGGCCGAAGCGGGGCGCGTCGGCGGCGGGCCGCTCGGGCAGTCGTACCTCGGCGAACACCTCCTCGCCGCGCCGCCAGGCGGCCGTCAGGGCCCGGAAGCCGGGGCCGTACTCCAGTCCGGCGGCGGCGTGCCGCTCGTACAGGCCGGTGGTGTCGAGGGGTTCGGCGTCCTCGGGGGGCCAGACGTCCAGGCGGGTGCCGGGGGTGTCGGTGCCGGCGGCGAGGAGGCCGGAGGCGTGCAGCGTCCACGGCTCGTCGGCGGGCAGGCTCTCGGCGCGGGCGTACACCTGTACCGTACGGGCGCCGGAGGCGTCCGGTGCCCCGACCGCGACCTGGACGCGCACACCGTCGTCCGCGGGCAGCACCAGCGGTACTTCCAGGGCCAGTTCCTCCAGGCGGCCGCAGCCGACCTGGTCGCCGGCCCGGACGGCGAGTTCGACCATGGCGGTGCCGGGGACGACGACCGAGCCGCCGACGACGTGGTCGGCGATCCAGGCGTGCGTGCGCACCGAGAGCCGGCCGGTGAGTACGGCGCCGTCGGAGTCGGCCAGCATCGTGGCCGCGCCGAGCAGGGGGTGGTCGGCGGAGTCCAGTCCGGCGGAGCCGACGTCGCCGACGGTGGTGGCAGTCTCGGGCCAGAACCGCTCGCGCTGGAAGGCGGTGGTGGGCAGGTCGACGGTGCGGGCGCCGGTGAACAGCGCGGTCCAGTCCACGGCCGACCCGCCGGTGTACATGCGGGCGACGGCGGTGAGCAGAGTCTGCGTCTCGTCGTGCTCGCGGCGGGTGGCGGCGGCGAGCACGGCGTCGGATTCCGTGCCGTCTGCGGCCAGGCACTCGCGGGCCATGGCGGTCAGCACGGCGTCGGGGCCGAGTTCGAGGAAGCGGGTGACGTCCTCGGCGGCGAGGGCGCGTATCCCGTCGTGGAAGCGGACGGCCTCGCGTACATGGCGTACCCAGTACTCGGGGGTGGCGAGGTCCTGGGTGGCGAGGGAACCGGTGACGTTGGAGACCAGCGGGATCGTGGCCCGGTGGAAGGTCAGGGACGTGATGACCGACCGGAAGTCGGCCAGCATCGGCTCCATGAGCGGCGAGTGGAAGGCGTGCGAGACCTTGAGCCGCCGGCTCTTCTCGAAGCGGGCGGCCACCGCCTCGGCCTCGGCGGTGTCGCCCGAGATCACCACGGAGTCGGGGCCGTTGACGGCGGCGATGCCGACCCGCTCGGTGAGCAGCGGGCGGACCTCGTCCTCGGTGGCGCGTACGGCGATCATGGCGCCGCCCTCGGGCAGCGCCTGCATCAGCCGGCCGCGCGCGGCCACCAGGGTGGCTGCGTCCGGCAGGTCCAGGACGCCCGCGACATGGGCGGCGGCGATCTCGCCGATGGAGTGTCCGGCCAGGTAGTCGGGGGTCATGCCCCAGGACTCGACCAGCCGGTACAGCGCGACCTCGAAGGCGAACAGCGCGGTCTGGGTGCGGGCGGTGCGGTTCAGCGGCTCGGGGTCGTCGCCGAACATCACCTCGCGCAGGTCGTCGTCGAACAGCGCGCAGATCTCGTCGACGGTGCGGGCGAACACCGGGAAGTGTGCGTAGAGTCCGCGGCCCATGCCGGCGCGCTGCGAGCCCTGTCCGGTGAACAGGAAGGCGGTCTGCCCCTTGCGGACGCGGCCGAAGGCGGCGCCCCCACCGCCCTCGGCGATGCGCGTCGCCGCCTCGATCAGCGCGTCGCGGTCGGCGCCGAGGACCACGGCCCGGTACTGGTGGGCGGTGCGGGTGGCGGCCAGGGAGTGCGCCACGTCCTGCGGGGCCGACTCGCCGACGGCGGCCACCAGACGGGCCGCCTGCTCGCGCAGGGCGCGCTCGGTGCGGCCGGTGAGCACCCACGGGACCAGGGGTGGTGCCGTGCGCGGCCCCGGCTCCGGCTCGGCCTGCGCCGGCTCCTCGGCGGGGGCCTCCTCCAGGATGGTGTGCGCGTTGGTGCCGCTGGCACCGAAGGAGGAGACGGCGGCCCGGCGGGGGCGGCCGGGGTCGGTCCAGGGCCGGTTCTCGGTGAGCAGGCGGACCTGGCCCTGGTCCCAGTCGACCTTGGTGGACGGCTCGTCGGCGAACAGCGACTTGGGCAGGACCTGGTGCCGTATCGCCATGACGGCCTTGATGATGCCGGCGACGCCGGCGGCGGCCTGGGTGTGCCCGATGTTGGACTTGACCGAACCGAGCCACAACGGGGTGCCCTCCGGCCGGTCCTGGCCGTAGGTGGCCAGCAGGGCCTGCGCCTCGATCGGGTCGCCGAGGGTGGTGCCGGTGCCATGGGCCTCCAGGAGGTCCACGTCGGCCGGGACGAGCTGCGCGCCGGTGAGCGCGGCCCGGATGACGCGCTGCTGGGACGGCCCGTTGGGTGCGGTCAGGCCGTTGGATGCGCCGTCCTGGTTGACGGCGGAGCCACGGACGACGGCCAGCACCTCGTGGCCGTTGCGGCGGGCGTCGCTGAGCCGCTCCAGCACCAGCATGCCGGCGCCCTCGCTCCAGCTGGTGCCGTCGGCGGTGTCCGCGAAGGACTTGCTGCGGCCGTCGACAGCGAGGCCGCGCTGCCGGGAGAAGGCGATGAAGTTGCCCGGCGTGGACATCACGGTGGCGCCGCCCGCCAGGGCGAGCGTGCATTCCCTGTTGCGCAGCGCCTGGACGGCCAGGTGCACCGCGACGAGTGCCGAGGAGCAGGCGGTGTCGATGGTGACGGCCGGGCCCTCCAGACCCAGGGTGTAGGAGATGCGCCCGGAGATGACGGCGGCCAGCACACCGGTGCCGAGCGCCGCCTCGCTGTCCTGCGGCATCCTCGCCAACAGGTCCTTGTAGTCCTGGCCGTTGGTGCCCGCGAACACCCCGATCCGGCCGCCGTGCGCCGAGTCGGGGGCGATCCGGGCCCGCTCCAGGGCCTCCCACGACACCTCCAGCAGCAGCCGCTGCTGGGGGTCCATCGCGACCGCCTCGCGGGGGCTGATGCCGAAGAAGTCCGGTTCAAAGCCCGCCGCGTCGGCCAGGAAACCACCGCGCTTGACGTAGGTCTTGCCGGTGGCGTCCGGGTCGGGGTCGTAGATCCCGTCGACGTCCCAGCCCCGGTCGTCGGGGAAGTCACCGATGGCGTCGGTGCCGTCGTGGACGAGCCGCCAGAACTCCTCCGGGGTGGTGACGCCGCCGGGGAAGCGGCAGCTCATCCCGACGATGGCGATGGGTTCCCGGTCCTGGGTCTCCACCTCGCGCAGCCGCTGACGGGTCTGGGCCAGGTCGGCGGAGACCCGCTTGAGGTAGGAGAGCAGCTTTTCGTCGTTGGTCATCGGGTGTCGCCACTCCTGTGCGAAGAGGTGGACTGCGGTGGGGCCGGGGTGTCAACGGGAGGGTGGGGTCAGGCCGAACCGGTCACGCCGAGCCGAGTTCGTTGTCGATGAAGGCGAAGACGTCGTCGGCCGAGGCGTCCTCCAGCCGTCCGGCGACGGCGTCGGCGTCCTGGCCGAGGGTCTTGTTCAGGTCGCCCAGCAGGGCCTGCAGACGGGTGGTGATCCGGCTCTGCTCGATGTCCTCGGCGGTGAGGCCGCCGAGCCGGGCCGCGACCCGGTCGAATTCGGCCACGACCGAGTCCACGGAGGCGTCGGCGCCCGCGAGTTCGGTGCCCAGGTGCTTGGCGAGGGCGGCGGGGGTGGCGTAGTCGAAGATGAGCGTGGCCGGCAGCGGCACCCCGGCGGCGCTGCTGATCCGGTTGCGCAGGTCGACGGAGGTGAGCGAGTCGAAGCCGAGGTCGCGGAAGGCGGTGGTTGCCTCGACGGCGTCGGCGCTGCGGTAGCCGAGGACCGCGGCGGCCTGTCCGCACACCAACTCCTGGAGTGCACGGTCGCGTTCGCCGCCGGTGAGTCCGGCGAGCTTCTCGGCGAAGCCGTCGCCCGCGCCCGCCTCGGCGCCGCCGCCCGCGCCACGCCGCGCCTCGGGCAGCGCGGACAGCAGGGCGCTGGGCCGGCTGGAGGTGAACGCGGGCGCGAACACGGACCAGTCGACGTCGGCGACGGTCACGGTGGTGTCACCGCCGTCCAGGGCCCGGCCGAGGGCGGTGAGGGCGCGCTCGGGGGCGAGGAGGGACATGCCCATCGCGCGGGCGGCCGAGCGGACGGTGCCGTGCGCGGCCATGCCGTCACCGCCCCATGGTCCCCAGGCCACCGAGGTGCCGGGCAGCCCGGACGCGCGCCGGTGCTCGGCGAGGGCGTCGAGGTAGGCGTTGGCGGCGGCGTAGTTGGCCTGTCCGGCCCCACCGACGGTGGCGGTCAGGGAGGAGAAGAGGACGAACGCCGACAGCTCGCGGTCCGTGGTGAGTTCGTGCAGGTGGCGGGCGGAGTCGGCCTTGGCGGCGAGGACGCCGGCGAACCGCTCGGGGGTGAGCGCGTCCAGGACGCCGTCGTCGAGGACGCCGGCCAGGTGCACGACCGCGGTGAGCGGGTGTGCCTCGGGTACGGAGTCCAGGAGCGCGGCCAGTGCCTCGCGGTCGGCCACGTCGCATGCGGCGAGGGTCACCTCGGCACCGGTGCCGCCGAGTTCGGCGACGAGGTCGGCGGCACCGGGTGCGTCCGTCCCGCGGCGGGAGGTCAGCAGCAGGTGGTCGGCACCCTCGGCGGCGAGCCACCGGGCGACGGCCGCGCCGACCGCGCCGGTGGCACCGGTGACCAGCACCGTTCCGGACGGCTTCCAGGGGGCGCCGGGGCGGGCCGGGGCATGCTCCAGCCGCCGGCCGTAGGCGCCGGACTCGCGGATGACGACCTGGTCCTCGCCGCCGGCGTCGCCGAGGAGCGCGGCCAGCCGGGCCACGGTCTGCGGACCGATCTCGGCGGGCAGGTCGACCAGTCCGCCCCAGCGGTCGGGGTGTTCGAGGGCGGCGACCCGGCCGAGGCCCCACTCCTGGGCCTGCGCGAAGCCGGTGACCTCGGCGGCCGGGCCGTGGGCGACGGCATCCCGGGTGACGCACCACAGCGGGGCACCGATCCCGGCGTCCCCGAGTGCCTGTACGAGGGCGGCGGTCGTGGCCAGTTCGGTGACCGGCGCCAGCAGGGACAGGACACCGTCCACGCCTCCCCGGCCGTCGAGCAGCCCGGCCAGCTCCGCGCGGTCGGCCACGTCCGGCACCCTGAGGGTGTCGACGGTGAGGCCCCGGTCGGCCAGCCCGGTCAGCACCGCGGTCGTCCAGGGATCGTCGACGGCGGGGACGACGGCCAGCCAGTGGCCGCCGAGCGCCGGGGTGGCGGCGGGGGCCAGCGGCTCCCAGGCGACGCGGTAGCGCCAGCCGTCGGCCGCGGCGTTGGCCTGCCGCTGCTCGTGCCAGGCGGCCAGCGCCGGTACGACGGCGGCGACGGACGTCTCGTCGGCGACGCCCAGGGTGGCGGCGACGGCGGTCACGTCCTGGTCCCGGACCAGCTCCCAGAACGGGTCGCCCGCGTCACCGCCCGCGCGGGCCGTCGCGGAGCGCTCGGCCTGCAGGATGGGCGCGTCCTCCCAGTGCCGGTCGCGGCGGAACGGGTAGGTGGGCAGGTCGACCTTGCGGCCGCCGGCGAACACGACCGACCAGTCGGGGCCGGTGCCGGTCAGCTGCAGCCGGCTGACGGCGGCGACGAGGGCGGCGTCCTCGTCCCGGTCGCGACGCTGGGCGCCGATGACGTCGGGCACCACGTCCTGCGCCATGTTGGTGAGGACCGAGTCGGGGCCGACCTCCAGGAAGCGGGTGGCGCCCTCGGCGGCGAGGGTGGTGACTGCGTCGTGGAAGCGTACGGCCTCGCGGACGTGCCGCACCCAGTACTCGGGCGAGGTGAGTTCGTCGGCCATGCGCCCGGTGACGTTGGAGACGACCGGCCGGGCGGGCTCGTGGAAGGTGAGGCCCGCCAGCACCTCCCGGAACGCGTCCAGCATGGGGTCCATGCGGTGGGAGTGGAAGGCGTGGGACACCTTCAGCCGGGTGGTCTTCTCCACTTGCGCGGCGACGGAGAGCACGGCGTCCTCGTCGCCCGAGATCACCACCGCGCGGGGGCCGTTGACGGCCGCGACGTCGACGCCGTCGGTGAGCAGCGGGGTGACCTCGGCCTCGGAGGCCAGCAGTGACACCATCGCGCCGCCCGTCGGCAGCTCCTGCATCAGCCGGCCGCGGGCGGCGACCAGGGCGACCGCGTCCGTCAGGTCCAGGACACCGGCGACGTGCGCGGCGACGACCTCGCCGATGGAGTGTCCGGCGAGCAGGTCGGGACTGATGCCCCAGTGCTCCAGCAGCCGGTACAGGGCGGTCTCGAAGGCGAACAGGGCCGCCTGCGTGTAGGCGGTCTGGTTCAGCGGGGACGCGGCGGGGTCGGCGGCCTCCTCGAACATCACCTCGCGCAGCGGGCGCTCCAGGTGGGCGTCGAAGGCGGCGCAGATCTCGTCGAAGGCGGCGGCGAACGCCGGGAACGCCGCGTGCAGGGTGCGGCCCATGCCGGGGCGCTGGGAGCCCTGGCCGGAGAACAGGAAGCCGAGGCGGCCGGGTTCGGGGGTCACCACGGCCGCCTGGCTGCCGTCGGCGACGGCGCGCAGGGAGGCCAGCAACTCGTCCCGGTCGCGGCCGGTCACGGCGGCCCGGTGGGTGAACCGGGTGCGGGTGGTGGCCAGCGAGAAGCCGACGTCGTACGGGTCGAGGTCACCGGCGACCGCGAGCAGCCGTTCCGCCTGCCGCTGGACTGCGTCGGAGCCCTTGCCGGACAGCACCCACGGGACGACGGGCAGCGCGGCGCGCTCCGGGGCGGGCTGCCCGGCCGCGACGACCGGTGCCTCCTCCAGGATGGTGTGCGCGTTGGTACCGGAGATGCCGAAGGAGGACACACCGGCACGCCGGGGGCGGCCGTCGGGGGTGTCCCACGGCTGAGGCTCGGTGAGCAGCTGGATGTCGCCCGCGCTCCAGTCGACGGCGGTGCTGGGCCGCTCGACGTGCAGGGTGCGCGGCAGGGTGCCGTGCCGCATCGCCATCACCATCTTGATGACGGCGCCGACACCGGCCGCGGCCTGCGGGTGGCCCATGTTGGACTTGATCGAGCCGAGCCGGATCGGCCGGCCCTCCGGGCGGTCCTGTCCGTAGGCGGCGATGACGGCCTGGGCCTCGATGGGGTCGCCGAGGGTGGTGCCGGTGCCGTGCGCCTCGACGGCGTCGATGTGGTGCGGGGCGAGCTGGGCGTCGGCGAGGGCCTGCTGGATGACGCGGATCTGCGCCGGGCCGCTGGGCGCGGTCAGGCCGTTGGAGGCGCCGTCCTGGTTGACGGCGCTGCCGCGGACGACGGCGAGCACTTCGTGGCCGTTGCGCAGGGCGTCGGACAGGCGCTCCACGAGCAGCATGCCGGCGCCCTCGGCCCAGGCGGCGCCCGCGGCGTCGTCGGAGAAGGAGTGGCAGCGGCCGTCGGGGGACAGCGCGCGGCGCTCGCTGAACTCGATGAACATCTCGGGGCTTGCCATGACGGCGGCGCCGCCCGCGAGGGCGAGGGAGCACTCCCCCTTGCGCAGCGACTGGATCGCCGAGTGCAGCGCCACCAGGGAGGAGGAGCACGCGGTGTCCATGGTGACCGCGGGGCCCTCCAGGCCCAGGGTGTAGGCGATACGGCCGGAGACGATGCTGCCGGAGATGGTGCCGCCGATGTAGTCGTGGTGCATCAGGCCGACGAAGACGCCGGTCGAGGAGCCCTTGACCGCGGTGGGGTCGATGCCGGCGCGCTCGAAGGCCTCCCAGGTGACCTCGAGCAGCAGCCGTTGCTGCGGGTCGGTGCCGGGCGCGTCCTTGGGGCTGATGCCGAAGAACGCGGGATCGCACTCGGCGGCGTCGTGGAGGAAGCCGCCGTGGCGGACGTAGGACTTGCCGGGGGCGCCGGGCTCGGGGTCGTAGATCGCCTCGACATCCCAGCCGCGGTCGGTGGGGAACTCGGTGACGACGTCGATGCCCTCGTCGACGATGCGCCACAGGTCCTCCGGGGTGCGCACGCCGCCGGGGTAGCGGCAGCCCATGCCGATGATGGCGACGGGCTCGCGGTCCTGCTCCTCCAGCTCCCGTACGCGGCGGCGGCTGCGCTCCAGCTCGGTCGTGGCCCGCTTGAGGTAGTCGCGGAGCTTGCCGGCCGTGGCCGAGTCTTCCATCACAGGGCTCCCAGTTCGTTGTCGAGCTTGGCGAAGAGTTCCTCGTCGCTGGCTTCCCGGAAGTCCTCCGGAGCCCCGGGCGCGCTGTGGCGTCCGTGGGTGTCCTGCCAGCCGCGCAGCAGCGCTTCGAGGCGCGCGGAGACGCGGGCGTGGCTGCCGTCCTGGTTGGGCAGGTCGTGCAGGGCGGCTTCGAGCCGGTCCAGCTCGGCGAGCGCGGACCGGGTGAGGTCGGCCGGGCCGGGCACGAGCGCGGACTTGAGGTGTTCGGCGAGGGTGAGGGGGGTGGGCTGGTCGAAGACCAGCGTCGCGGGCAGGGTCAGGCCGGTGGCGCCGGACAGGAGGTTGCGCAGTTCGACGGCGGCGAGCGAGTCGAAGCCCATCTCCTGGAAGGCACGCCCCGGGTCGACGGACTCGGGCGAGAGATGCCCGAGGACGCCGGCGACGTGGGTGCGGACCAACTCCAGCAGGGCGCGTTCGCGTTCGGCGTCGGCGAGCGGCGCCAGCCGCTCCCGCCAGGAGTCGGCGGGGACGCCCGCAGCGGGCTCGGCACCGCGCCGCCGGGCGGGCCGGACCAGGCCGCGCAGCAGCGCGGGTACGCCGTCCGGGCGGGCGCGCAGCGCGGCGGCGTCCAGGCGTACGGGCACCAGGACGGCGTCCTCGGCGTCGAGTCCGGCGTCGAAGGTGCGCAGTCCCTGGGCGGGGGTCAGCGGGGGGAGGCCGAGCCGGCGCAGCCGTTCCAGGTCGGCGGCGTCGATGTCGGCGCTCATGCCGCCGGAGCCGGACCACAGGCCGTAGGCGAGGGACACGGCGGGCAGGCCGAGTGCGCGGCGGTGGGCGGCGAGGCCGTCGAGGAAGGTGTTGGCGGCGGCGTAGTTGGCCTGGCCGCCGCCGACCAGCAGACCGGCGGTCGAGGACAGCACGACGAAGGCCGTGAGGTCCTTGTCGCGGGTCAGTTCGTGCAGGTTCCAGGCGGCGTCCACCTTGGGGCGCAGCACCCGGTCGACCTTGTCCGCGTCGAGGGTGGCGAGCACACCGTTGTCGACGACGCCGGCGGCGTGCACCACGGCCCGTACGGCGTGCCCGTGCTCGTCGAGCAGCGCGGCCAGGGCGGCGCGGTCGGCGGCGTCGCACCGGGCGAGGGTCACCTCCGCGCCCAACTCGGTCAGTTCTTCGTCGAGTTCGACAGCTCCGGGAGCCTCGGCGCCGCGCCGGCCGACCAGCAGCAGGTGCCGTACGCCGTGCTCGGTGACCAGGTGACGGGCGATCAGAGCGCCGAGGCCGCCGGTGCCGCCGGTGATCAGGACGGTGCCGTCCGGGTCCCAGGTGAGCGGGCCGCCGGCCTTGGCGCGGGCCAGCCGCGGGACCCGCACGTCGCCGTCCCGCACCGCGACTTCGGGTTCCTCGGCGGTGAGCGCGGTGGCGAGGGCGGGCCCCGGGGCGGCGCTGCCGTCGCTGTCGACCAGCAGGAACCGGCCGGGGTTCTCGGCCTGGGCCGCGCGGACGAGTCCGTACAGCGGGGCATGTCCGAGGTCGCCGCTGCGCAGGAGCACGGCGAGCCGCCGGCCGGCGCAGCGCTCGTCGTCGAGCCAGGTGCGCAGGGTGTCGAGGGTGCCGTTCACCCGGTCCCGCACGAGGGCGGGCAGGTCCGCCACGGCATCGGGTGCGGCCGGTACGGCGAGCACGACCAGCTCGGGCACGGGGCCGGCGGCGAGGAGCGCGGCCGGGCCGGGGTACCGGGGCGCGTCGAGACCGGCGTCGCCGTCACCGCACACGGCCAGGGCGGGCAGGTCCACGGCCGCCGGACCGGGCGCCGGGACGAGGTCGACCCGGTACAGCGGGTCGTCGCCGTCCGCTGCGAGCTGCTCGGCGGAGACCGGGCGGGCCACGAGGCTGCGCACGGTCGCGACGGGTGCGCCGACGGCGTCGGCGAGGGTGAGGGTGACGGCGTCGGAGCCGGACGGGGCGAGGTGCAGACGCAGGGTGTCGGTGCCCGCCGCGTGCAGGGTGACACCGCCCCAGGCGAACGGCAGCACGGCCTGACCGCCGGGCAGATCCAGCAGGTTGACGTGCAGGACGGCGTCCAGCAGCGCCGGGTGCACGCCGTACGCGGCGGCGGTGGCGCGGGCGCCCTCGGGCAGCGCCGCCTCGGCGAACAGCTCGTCGCCGCGGCGCCACATGGCGCGCAGCCCCTGGAAGACCTCGCCGTAGCCGTAGCCGATGCCGGCCAGCGCGGGGTAGAGCCCGTCCAGGTCGACCGGCTCGGCGTCGGCGGGCGGCCAGGCGGTCAGTTCGGCCGGGCTCGTTCCGTCGGCGGGGGCGCAGGTGAGAACACCGGCGGCGTTGCGCGTCCAGGGGGTGTCCTCGCCGTCGGCGCGGCGGGACCACACGGTCAGTTCCCGTCGGCCGTCGCGCTCCCCGCCGACGGCGACCTGTACGGCCAGTGCGCCCTGCTCGGGCAGGATCAGCGGGGCGTGCAGGGTGAGTTCGTCGACGGTGTCGCAGCCGGTGCGCCCGGCGGCCTGCAGGGCCATCTCGACGAAGGCGGTGCCGGGCAGCAGCACGGTTCCGTGGACGGCGTGGTCGGCCAGCCACGGCTGGGCCCTGCGGGAGAGCCGGCCCGTGAGGACCGCTCCTTTGGTGTCGGGCAGCTCGGTCGCGGCACTCAGCAGCGGATGTCCGGTGGCGCTCTGCCCGAGGCCGTCGGCGTCACCGCTGCCCGCGGCGCCGCCCTCCAGCCACAGGCGTTCGCGCTGGAAGGCATAGGTGGGCAGGCCGGTCGGGCGGGCACCGTGCGGGGCGAAGAACGCCGTCCAGTCGACGGCGGTGCCGGCCGCGTGCAGCCGGGCCACGGCCGTGACCAGGTCGCGTTCCTCGTCGCCGTCGCGGCGCAGTGCGGCGACGGTCACGCTGTCCTCGGGCACGCAGTCCACGGCCAGGGCGGTGAGGGCCGCGTCCGGGCCGACTTCGAGGAACACCCGGACGCCCAGCCCGTGCAGGGTGGTCAGGGCGGGGGCGAAGCGCACGGCCTCGCGGACGTGGCGCACCCAGTACGCGGGCGTGGACAGTTCGCCCGGGCCGGCGAGGGCGCCGGTGAGCGTGGAGACGATCGGGATCTTCGGCGGCCCGAAGGAGCAGGCGGCGGCGGCCTCGGCGAACCCGGCCAGCATGGGCTCCGTCAGCGGTGAGTGGAAGGCGTGCGACACCTTCAGCCGCTTGCTCTTCTCGAAGCGGGCCGCCAGGGCGTCCACGGCGTCCTCGGCACCCGAAACCACCACGGAGCGGGGGCCGTTGACGGCGGCGAGGCCGACTCGCTCGTCGAGGTAGGGGGTGACGTCGTCCTCGGTGGCGCGCAGCGCGGCCATGGCGCCGCCCGCCGGGAGAGCCGCCATCAGGGTGCCGCGCGCGACGACGAGCCGAACGGCGTCCTCCAGGCCGAGCACGCCGGCGACATGGGCGGCGGCCAGTTCGCCGACGGAGTGCCCGGCCAGGTGGTCGGGGGTCACGCCCCAGGACTCCAGCAGGCGGTACAGGGCGACTTCGGTGGCGAAGATGGCGATCTGCGCGTAGTCGGTACGGGTCAGCAGGTCGCTGTCGGTGTCGATCACCTCGGCGAGCGGCCGTTCCAGGCTCCGGTCGGCGAGCGCGCACACGGCGTCGAAGGCCGCCGCGTACACTGGGAAGGCCCGGTGCAGGGTCCGGCCCATGCCGATCCGCTGCGCACCCTGGCCGGTGAACAGGAAGGCCGTCCTGCCGCCGACGGGGGTGAGCGGGTTCGCGGCGGCCAGCTGGTCGAGCAGCTCGCCGGTGTCCCGGCCGACGGCGACGGCGCGGTGCTCGAAGGATGCGCGGGTCGCGGCCAGGGACAGTCCGAGGTCGGCGGGGCGCGCCTCGGGGTGCGCGTCGAGGTGGTCGCGCAGCCGCCCGATCTGTGCGGCGAGGGCCTGACGGCTGCGCCCGCTGACGACCCAGGGGACACAACCCCGTTCACGTACGGGTGGGTTGCCCCCCTCCTCGGCCGGTTCCGGCTCGTCGGGCGCCTGTTCCAGCACGACGTGCGCGTTGGTGCCGCTGATGCCGAAGGAGGAGACGGCGGCGCGGCGGGGCCGGCCGGCGTCGGGCCACGGGCGCCGCTCCAGGGCCAGTTCGACGGCGCCCGCGCTCCAGTCCACCTGGTCGGTGGGGGCATCGACGTGGAGCGTCGGCGGAACCACTCCGTTCCGCATGGCGAGCACCATCTTGATGACCCCGGCGACGCCCGCGGCGGCCTGGGTGTGCCCGAGGTTGGACTTGATCGAGCCGAGCAGCAGCGGCCGCTCGGCGGGGTGTTCCTTGCCGTACGTCGCGAGCAGCGCCTGGGCCTCGATGGGGTCGCCCAGGGCCGTCCCGGTGCCGTGTGCCTCGACGACGTCGACATCGGCGGCGGTGAGTCCGGCGCCGGCCAGTGCCTGACGGATGACGCGCTGCTGGGATGGGCCGTTGGGGGCGGTCAGCCGGCTGCTGGCGCCGTCGGAGTTGACCGCGCTGCCCCGGATGACGGCGAGCACCGGGTGGCCGGCCCGCTGGGCGTCGGAGAGCCGTTCCAGCAGCAGCATGCCGGCGCCCTCGCCCCAGCCGGTGCCGTCGGCGGCGGCGGCGAACGCCTTGCAGCGGCCGTCCGCCGACAGCCCACGCTGCCGGCTGAAGTCGATGAACGTCTCCGGTGTGGACATCACGGTGACCCCGCCGGCCAGGGCGAGCGAGCACTCGCCCGACTGCAGCGCCCGCACCGCCCAGTGCAGGGCGACCAGCGAGGAGGAGCAGGCGG
Organism: Streptomyces broussonetiae; assembly: GCF_009796285.1. Lineage (NCBI taxonomy): Bacteria > Bacillati > Actinomycetota > Actinomycetes > Kitasatosporales > Streptomycetaceae > Streptomyces > Streptomyces broussonetiae. Next base: position 1,920,382 of record NZ_CP047020.1, read on the forward strand.
TGTCGACGGTGACGACCGGGCCTTCGAGGCCGAAGGTGTAGGCGACGCGTCCGGAGGCGATGCTGGCGGCGCTGCCGTTGGCGAGGTAGCCGTCGAGGTCGTCGGGGACGGTGGTGAGGCGGGTGGCGTAGTCGTTGTACATCACGCCGGCGAACACGCCGGTGCGGCTGCCTCGCAGGGAGGCCGGGACGATGCCGGCCCGCTCGAAGGCCTCGTGCGAGGTCTCCAGCAGCAGCCGCTGCTGCGGGTCCATGGCCAGGGCCTCGCGGGGACTGATGCCGAAGAAGTCGTAGTCGAAGTCGGCCGCGTCGTGCAGGAATCCGCCGGTGCGGGCGTAGGTCTTGCCGGTGGCGTCCGGGTCGGGGTCGTACAGGGCGTCCACGTCCCAGCCTCGCTCGACGGGGAAGTCGGACACCGCGTCGGTACCCGAGGCGACCAGGTCCCACAGCTCCTCGGGGGTGGTGACGCCGCCCGGGTAGCGGCAGCCGATGCCGACGACGGCGATCGGGCCGTGTGCGCGTTGCTCGTTCTCGCGCAGCCGTCGCCGCGCCTCGCGCAGGTCCGCGGTCGTCCGCCTGAGATAGTCGAGCAATTGCTCTTCGTTAGTCACCAGCGCGCCATCCGATCGAGATCGAAGTGAGGGCCTCGGCCGTGCGGATAGCCTCCGGACGGATTCCGGTCCGCTTCCCCCTCCGCGTCGGAGGCTAGGCAGCGGGCACCGGCGCAAGACACCCCTACGGCCCCCAGGGGCCCCTGTAGGGGGTAAGGGGGCCAGGCGACGCACCTCACCGATCACACCACTGACCTGCACCGACCTGGGCACTCCCGGTGGGAGCCGCACACGGCCCGACGGCCCGGCCACCACTCGACGGCGAGGCCCCGTGGCACCGCGTCGCACGGGAGGGACCGCCTGCCGGTGGACCGCCGTCGGCGGGTCCTTGTCCTGACGGCAGCCGTGTGCGTGCGAGGCGGGCGGCCGGCGTGCCGTCACAGGCCCGGCGGACGCATCCGTCCGACGCGGTACGGCCCTCACCCGGTGTGCGGTACCCGGGCGAAGGCCCGCCGGGCCGCCGTGCGCCGGTGTCACCGCGCCCGGTGCGGCGATCGGCACCCCGGCCGGCACCAGCAGCACCGGCCGCGCGTCGAGGTGGCCGACGGCGGCCACGTCCGCCGTGTGCGGCGGATCGCGCCGCAGCATCTGTGGCGCGCGCCACAACCGTGGTGCGAGGCGCCTCTCCCCGCACCTGGGTGCCGCGCCAGGTGATCACCGCGTTGCCCCATCGCCCTCGACGGTGTCGCTGCAGGAGACCGTGGTGGCCGCCCGGCCGGTGGCGAAGGTCGCCGTGGCCGCCGCGAGCAGGACCGAGGCGCCGGTGAGCAGTGCCGGCCCCGTCCGGGCGAAGGATGCCCGACAGCGGATCGCCTGCCGGAGTCAGGCGTGTCCGTGAGGCCCCCGTTCGGCTGACGGTCGGTCCCGTCGGGCCCCGTCTCACATCCGTGTCACGGACAGCCGCCCCGCACGCCCACGGGATGGATCGCCGACCTGTGGATTCCTACATCCCCTGGACGGGACGGACCCTGTATGGACGGACGGTAAACTCTGGACACGTGACTTCTGCTGCGCCCGTCAAGCCCCGCATCCCGAACGTCCTCGCCGGACGCTACGCCTCCGCCGAGCTGGCCACGCTCTGGTCTCCCGAGCAGAAGGTGAAGCTCGAGCGGCAGCTCTGGCTCGCCGTGCTGCGGGCCCAGAAGGACCTCGGCATCGAGGTGCCGGACGAGGCGATCGCCGACTACGAGCGTGTCCTCGACACCGTCGACCTGGCCTCGATCGCCGAGCGCGAGAAGGTCACCCGGCACGACGTGAAGGCGCGGATCGAGGAGTTCAACGACCTCGCCGGGCACGAGCACGTGCACAAGGGCATGACCTCCCGGGATCTCACCGAGAACGTGGAGCAGCTGCAGATCCGGCTCTCGCTGGAGCTGATGCGCGACCGTACGGTGGCCGTCCTCGCGCGGCTCGGCAAGCTGGCCGGCGAGTACGCCGAGCTGGTCATGGCCGGCCGCTCGCACAACGTGGCCGCACAGGCCACCACCCTCGGCAAGCGCTTCGCCACCGCCGCCGACGAACTGCTCGTCGCCCACGGCCGCGTCGAGGAGCTGCTCGGCCGCTACCCGCTGCGCGGCATCAAGGGCCCGGTCGGCACCGCGCAGGACATGCTGGACCTCCTCGGCGGCGACGCGGCGAAGCTCGCCGAGCTGGAGAACCGGATCGCCGGGCACCTGGGCTTCGCGCAGGCCTTCACCTCCGTCGGCCAGGTCTACCCGCGCTCGCTGGACTACGAGGTCGTCACCGCGCTGGTGCAGCTGGCGGCGGCACCGTCCTCGCTGGCCAAGACGGTCCGGCTGATGGCCGGGCACGAGCTGGTCACCGAGGGCTTCAAGCCGGGCCAGGTCGGCTCCTCGGCGATGCCGCACAAGATGAACACCCGCTCCTGCGAGCGCGTCAACGGCCTGATGGTCGTCCTGCGCGGCTACGCCTCGATGACCGGCGAGCTGGCGGGCGACCAGTGGAACGAGGGCGACGTGTCCTGCTCGGTGGTGCGCCGGGTCGCGCTGCCGGACGCGTTCTTCGCGCTCGACGGTCTGCTGGAGACCTTCCTGACGGTCCTCGACGAGTTCGGCGCCTTCCCTGCGGTCGTCGCCCGTGAGCTGGACCGCTATCTGCCGTTCCTCGCCACCACCAAGGTGCTCATGGGCGCCGTACGGGCCGGTGTGGGCCGTGAGGTCGCGCACGAGGCGATCAAGGAGAACGCCGTGGCCACCGCGCTCGCGATGCGCGAGCAGGGCGCCGAGCGCAACGACCTGCTGGACAAGCTCGCCGTCGACGAGCGCCTCCCGCTGGACCGCGAGCAGCTGGCGGCGCTGATGGCCGACAAGCTGTCCTTCACCGGTGCCGCCGCCGACCAGGTCGGTGTCGTCGTCGGCCGCATCGAGGAGATCGTCAAGCAGCACCCGGAAGCGGCCGGATACACCCCCGGAGCGATCCTCTGACCCGCCCGGCCAAGGCCGACCTGGAGGCCGCCCGCGACCGTCTCGTACCGGACGTCGCCGCGGACGGCCTGCGGGTGTTGTTCTGCGGTATCAACCCGGGGCTGATGACGGCGGCCACCGGTCACCACTTCGCCCGCCCCGGGAACCGCTTCTGGCCGGTGCTGCACCTGTCCGGCTTCACGCCGAGGCTGCTGAAGCCGGCCGAGCAGCGGGAACTGCTGTCCTACGGACTGGGCATCACGAATGTCGTGGCGCGGGCTACCGCGCGGGCCGACGAGCTGACCGCCGAGGAGTACGTCGAGGGCGGGCGGCTGCTCACCGAGAAGGTGGCGCGGCTCGGGCCGAGGTGGCTGGCCGTGGTCGGGGTGACCGCGTACCGGGCTGCCTTCGGCGAGCGCGCGGCTCAGGTGGGGCCGCAGGAGCGGACGTTCGGGAACACCCGGGTGTGGGTGCTGCCCAATCCCAGCGGGCTGAACGCGCACTGGACGGCGCAGACGATGGCGCAGGAGTTCGCCCGGCTGCGGGGCGCCGCACAGGCGTAGCCGGTCACGGAGGCGGTATCTCCGTGACCGTGGCCAGGAGCCGTGGTACGTCCGCTTCGTCCCGGCCGGCGACGCCGAGGGCGACCCAGCGGCCGGTCCCCGGCACCTGCCACAGGTCCAGGTCGTCGGTGAGCAGGCCGAGGGTGGCCCAGGGCTCCGGTATCTCCTCACCCCGGCTCATGCGCACCCGTACCGTGAGCTGACCCCACGGGGTCCGCAGGCCCCAGCGGTGGTCCAGCCGCTGCGCCATCGCCTCTCGACACGCCTGGAAGTCCTCCGCTGTGCGCTCCGGCGCCCGGACGCGGTCCGCCCGCGTCCCGTCGCTCGTCTCTAACTCCACGGTCCGGTAACCGGCTCCTGCCGCACCCGGCCCAGAGCGCCCGCCCTCCGGGGGAAGCTCGCCCGCGCACAGCGACTCGATGACGCTCAGGCACTTCGCGATGTCCATGTGATCCAGTAAAGCGGGCGGCACTGACAATTGGCGGGCCGTCAGACGTCCACGCGGCGCAGGCTCCACGCGCCCGCGAGCAGTGCTGGCGCCGCCCACGGGGAGGAGGTCTGCGATGCCGGTCACGGCACCGGCCCTGCCGCACACGGCGGTTGCGGCCTTGCCACATGGTCCGCCGCTGCGCCCGCTGCTGCCCGGTACGACGTGCCGGAGGCGCTTGGGATCAGGGTGCGCGGGCCGTCGAACGCGGAGTTCGCCGCCCGGCCGGTGGTGCGCACGAAGACGGTGAAGTCGCATGTGGGCGCGGTGGGCGCCAAGCTCCGCGTACCCGACCGCGCCCGGGCGGCGGCCGTGGCCCACACGTCGGGGGTGGTGGCACCGGGCCGGGCCGAGCCCGTGCCCCTCGGATGCGGAACGCGACACTCGCCGGGGATGCGTCCGGCCGAGTACGATCCGCCCAACACCCCCGCGAGCTGGAAGGACGGACGGTGACGCAGCTGACCGGCGGCGATCCCTCGCTGCTGCGAAGGATCAACTCCGCGGTGGTGCTGCATGCGCTGCGCACCACGGACTGCGCGACGCTCACCGAGATCACCCGGGTCACGGGACTGTCCCGGCCGACCGTCGAAGGCGTCGTCGAAGGCCTCATCGAGGGCGGCCTGGTGGTGGAGACGGCGGCCGACGAGAGCACCGCGCGCCGTCAGGGCCGGCCCGCTCGCCGGTTCCGGTTCCGGGCCGAGGCGGGGCATCTGCTGGGCCTGGAGATCGGGCCGCACCGGGTCGCCGCGCTGCTGTCCGACCTGGACGGACGGGTGCTGGGCACACAGTCCAAGGAGGTCGACGAGACGGCTCCGGCGGACGAGCGCCTGGACCGCCTGCGCGGTGTGGTCGCCGAGCTGCTGCGCCGGGCCGGAGTCGCGCGCGGTTCGCTGCGGGCCGTCGGCGTGGGCACGCCGGGCATCGTGGAGGGCGACGGCACGGTACGGCTGGGCACGGCGCTGCCGCAGTGGACCGGTCTGCGGCTGGGCGAGCGGCTCAGCCGGTCCTTCAAGTGCCCGGTGCTGGTGGAGAACGACGCCAACGCGGCAGCCGTCGCCGAGCACTGGAAGGGTGTGGCGACCAAGTCCGACGACATGGTCTTCGTACTGGCGGGGCTGAGCCCGGGCGCGGGTTCGCTGATCGGCGGACGGCTGCACCGGGGGTACGGCGGGGCGGCCGGGGAGATCGGCGCGCTGCACCTGCTGGGCCGGGAGGCGACACCGGAGACACTGCTGTCCACGACCGACGAGCCGCTGCACCCGCTGGACGAGCAGGCGGTCGCCGAGGTGTTCGCGCTGGCGCGCGAGGGCGACCAGCGGGCGCGGGCGGCCGTCGAGCGGTTCATCCAGCGGCTCGTGCACGACGTGGCCGCGCTGGTGCTGGCGCTCGATCCGGAGCTGGTCGTGGTCGGCGGCTGGGCAGCCGGTCTGGACGGCGTGCTGGAGCCGCTGCGCCAGGAACTGGCCCGCTACTGCCTGCGGCCGCCCCAGGTGGCGCTGTCGTTGCTCGGCGAGGCGGCCGTCGCCACGGGGGCGCTGCGCCTGGCTCTGGACCATGTCGAGGAGCAGCTGTTCGCTGTCGACGCAACGGTGACGGCTCGTCGGTGAACACGGCGCCGTGACGAGTGCGGCCCCGCAGCACAGCTGCGGGGCCGCCCAAGACGCGGGAAGGGTCAGGAAGCCCGGCGCTCCGGGTCGTGGTGTATCTCCACGCCCGCCGAGTCGCCGAAGGTCAGCCGGCAGGTGTCGGCGCGGTACGTCGCGACGGACAGGGCGGCGGTGCGGCCCTCGGCGGTGAAGCGGGTGGTAACCACCAGGACGGGTGAGCCGGGGAGGCGGTCGAGGTCCCTGGCGTCGTCCGCGCGGGCGGAGCCCAGTTCGACGGAGCGGTCCTGGCCCTCCAGGGTCAGGTGCTGCACCTCGCGCAGGACCGCACGCGCGCGTGCCGGGCCGGACGGGGCGTCGATCGCCGTGAGGCCGGGCACCGAGGCCGCCGGGATGTAGAGCAGCTCGGTGGCGACGCGCTGGCCGTGGGACATGCGGGAGCGGCGCACCGTGTGGACGGGCTCGTCCGCGGCGGTCTCCAGGGACGCGGCGACAGCCGCGGGCGGCGCCGCCTCCTCGCAGTCGACGGTCTGCCAGGCATCCCCGGCGGCGCCCGGCCAGGCGTGCTGTTCGGTGCCTACGGCCACGCCCACGCGCGGCGGCGCCACGGTCGTACCGACACCGCGGCGGCGCTGCAGTCGGCCCTCCAGCTCGAGCTGTTCGAGTGCCTGGCGGAGCGTGGCGCGGGCGACGCCGAAGCGGGCGGCGAGGTCACGCTCGTTGGGCAGGATCTCACCGACCGAGAACTCGGAGTCCAGTGCCTCGCTGAGCACTGTCTTGAGATGCCAGTACTTAGGTTCCGGTACCGATTCCAGCTGCGTGGTCCCCACCCTGTCCTCCGCAAGAGCCGTGGTCCGGCGGTTTTTAGCGCCCTTGTTTATTAAAGGTTGTTGCACTTCTCTGCGACCATAGGGCGGCCATCACCCTTGGTCAAGACCAATCCTCGATCCCTTACGGAACGCACGGCGGCGCTGCCGCACAGCGTTCACGAGGCGTTCGTACGCGCGCGCGTGTGTGACGTGACGGCAAAGCCCCCCTCGCACGACGGGGGCCTCCGGGCTGAACGGAAAGGGCGCCGCTGCTCAGCGGGCGGCGAGGTGGCGCAGCTTGTCCGGGTTGCGCACGATGTACACGGTCGCCACGCGGCCGTCGGCGATGTCCAGCTGGATCAGGCTGTTGGGCCTGTCACCGGACAGGAGCAGCACCGCCGGACCGCCGTTGGCCTCCACGAAGCGGTACGTCGTGTCCGCGGGCGCCCCGGGCACGACGGCGGCCAGAAAGCGGCCGACCTTGTCGGCGGTGTGCACGATCCGCACCGGCGCCTTGACCTTGCCGCCGCTGTCGCCGACCAGGCGGACGTCGGGGGCGAGCAGCGACATGAGCCCGGCGAGGTCGCCCTGCGCCGCCGCGGCGAGGAACCGTTCGGTCACCTCGCGCCGCTGGGCCGGGTCGACCTCGTAGCGTGGCCGCCGTTCCTCGACGTGCCGGCGCGCCCGTCCGGCGAGCTGCCGTACCGCCGCCTCGCCACGGCCGAGCAGCGAGGCGATCTCGGCGTACGGGTATCCGAACGCCTCCCTGAGCACGAAGACGGCGCGCTCCAGCGGGGACAGGGACTCGAGGACGACCAGCACGGCGAAGGAGACGCTGTCGGCGAGCATGACGCGCTCGGCGGCGTCCGGGGCGGTGTCGCCGAACTCGGTGACGTAGGGCTCCGGCAGCCACGGCCCGACGTAGGCCTCGCCGCGCGCCTGCACCTGGCGGAGCCTGTCGATGGCCAGACGCGTGGTGACGCGCACCAGATAGGCGGCCGGTTCGCGGACCTCGGCACGGTCGGCGCCGGCCCAGCGCAGCCAGGCGTCCTGCACCACGTCCTCGGCGTCGGCCACGCGGCCGAGCATCCGGTAGGCGACCCCCATGAGCAGGGCCCGGTGTTCTTCGAAGACGTCGGTCGCGGTGTCTGCGCTCACCGCCACATCCCATCCGACACACTGCGGGCGTGTCCACTCGGAATCGGACTGTCCGGTACCGGCGCGGACCACAATGACGGCGGACCGCCGGGGGCCGGCGGCCGGGTGAGCCGGAGGTGGCCGATGCGGTACGGGGTGCTGGGCACGGGCGAGGTGGGCCGCGCGCTGGCCGGCAGGCTGGTGGAGCTGGGGCAGGAGGTGACTCTCGGGTCGCGCACCAGGGACAATCCCGTGGCGGCGCAGTGGGCGACGGCCGCGGCCGGCCGGGCTCGCGCGGGCACGTTCGCGGAGGCGGCCGCGGCGGGCGAGGTGGTGGTCAACGCCGTGGGCGGCCCGGTGGCGCTGGCCGCCCTGCGTACGGCCGGTGCGGAGCACCTTGACGGCAAGGTTCTGGTGGACGTCTGCAATCCGCTGGTCTTCCTGGACGGCGAGGCGCGGCTGGACCCGGTGGAGTCGGACAGCGTGGGCGAGCGGATCCAGCGGGCCTTCCCGCACGCGCGCGTGGTGAAGACGCTGAACACGGTCAACTGTCGGGTGATGGTGGATCCGGGGCGGGTGCCGGGCGCGCACAACGTGTTCGTGAGCGGGGACGACGCCGGGGCCAAGGAGCAGGTGACGGCCATGCTCGGGGAGTTCGGCTGGCCGGCGGAGCGGGTGGTGGACCTGGGCGGGATCCGGTCGGCGCGGTCGGTGGAGATGTATCTGGGGCTGTGGCTCACCATGTTCCGCAGGTTCGGGAGCCCGGACTTCAACATCGAGGTGTGCCGGGCGGGTTGACCGCCGTCCACCAGGGCACTCCCCGGGGGCTACCCGGCGGTAGCAATTGCTGACAAGCTGTCTACGGCGTTCGTCAGCACCCAGACCGTCCGTCAGCAGCCAGACGAGGAGCACCCCATGTCCGCCACCGCCTCCTTCCCGGTCCCCGGTCCGCACGGCCCGAAGGACGTGACCGTGTCCTACGCGCGCGTGGGCCGCGGTGAACCCCTGGTCCTGCTGCACGGCATCGGCCACCACCGGCAGGCCTGGGACCCGGTCGTGGACATCCTCGCCACCGAGCGGGACGTGATCACCGTCGACCTGCCGGGTTTCGGCGCGTCGCCGGGCCTGCCGGACGGCTTCGCCTACGACCTGCCCACCACCAACTCCGTGCTCGGCGCCCTGTTCGAGGCGCTGGAGCTGGACCGACCGCACATCGCGGGCAACTCGCTGGGCGGCCTGCTCGCCCTGGAGCTGGGCCGCGAGAAGCTCGTGCGGTCCGTCACGACCCTGTCCCCCGCCGGGTTCTGGACCGAGGCCGAGCGCCGCTACGCCTTCACCGTGCTGCTCACTATGCGGGCCGTCGCCCGGCGCCTCCCGCTGCCGGTGGTGGAGCGGCTCTCGCACTCGGCGGCCGGGCGTGCCGCGCTGACGAGCACGATCTACGGCCGCCCCGCGCGCCGCGCGCCCGAGGCCGTGGTGGCCGAGACGCTGGCGCTGGTCGGGGCCACCGGCTTCGACGCGACCCTGCGGGCGGGCCGGTCCGTCCGGTTCACGGACGAACTGGCGGGCCTGCCCGTCACGGTGGGCTGGGGCACCCGGGACCGGATCCTCGTACGCCGTCAGGGCGTGCGCGCCAAGCAGCTGATACCGCATGCCCGCCTGGTGCGGCTGCCCGGCTGCGGCCACTGCCCGATGAACGACGACCCGGCGCTCGTCGCGCGGGTCATCCTGGACGGCAGCCGCTGACCGGGACCGGCGGACCGGCGGGTACGAACCCGCGGCACTCGGGCCGTTGTTCGCCCCGGGATCGGGTGCGCGCCGCGGCGCCCCGGCAGGTGCGGCTCCGCGCACCTGCCGGATCCCCGTTCCTGGAGGCGCAGCCATGTCCCACCGTCCGTTCCCCGGCCGCCGCAGCCGCCGGCGCGGCTCCCTCGCCGCGCCGGTGGCCCCGACGCTGCCCGTGGGCCTCGGCCCGGCCCAGGCGTTCGCCCGCTCGGCACGCTCCCGGGCGGGCTGGGTCGTACAGGCGGGCGACGTGACCGACTCCGGGCCGGTGCGGGTGCGTTCGGACCGGCCGGCCCGGATGATCGTGGAGACGCTCCGGCCGGGCCGGGTCGGCCGGTAGGCGGCGGCGGGCCGCCGATCCCGTACGCTTGCCTCTCACACCGGGCCGCGCACCGGCGTCATCCCCCGATGCGCGGCAAGGTCCCGCAGTACCGAGGCCCGGATGGGGCGCGGGCCGCAAGAAACGGGCCAAATGGGGCGGAGCATGCTTTACCCATCGGTCACAAAGCGTTCGTGATCACGCAACACCTTTCCTTCACAGTGGCTGTATGACTCCAGAGATGTCCGATGTGACCCGGGCGAGGCACGGACGCCCCGTACACCACTGGCGGCGCGACCTCGTCGAACTCGCGGCCCTGTTCACAGCCGTCGCGGTGGCCGACGGCATGGCGAACCTGGTCGGGCACGGTCCCGACGGTCCCGCGCTGCTGATGATCTCGGCGCTCGCGCTCGCCGCGACGGCCGGTTTCCACACCTGGTGGGCACGGCGCCACGGCCACGCACCACCGGCGGACGATACCGGCGCCCGGCCGACCGCCGAGACGCGGTCGGCCGGGCCCGCCGGGCAGCCCGGCACCGCCACGAACGACATGGCCGGCGCCGCCGCACTGTGGCGGATGCGCACGACGGTGAAGGACGAGCCCGGTTCGCTGGCGGCGCTGTGCGTGGCCCTGGCCGGGCAGGGCGTGGACATCCTCAGCCTGCAGACCCACCCGCTGGCCGACGGCACCGTGGACGAGTTCCTGCTGCGGGCGCCGGGCGGGCTCGCGGGAGCCGAGATCCCCCGTGCCGTCTCGCTGGCCGGGGGCGTGTCCACCTGGATCGAGCGGGCCGACGCGCACGACCTGGTCGACGTCCCCACCCGGGTGCTCGGGCTCGCCACGCGTACCGCCCTGGACGCCGCCGAACTGCCGCTGGCGCTGCGCAAGTTGCTGGGCCGGTGCACGATCCGTTCACTGCCCGGGACCCCGGCCGGCGGGGGCCGCGGACCGCAGCCGGTGCCGGTCGAGGGCGTCCTGGAGGACACCGTGATGCGGCTGCGGGCACCCGAGGACGGGGTGCTCGTCGTGGAGCGGCCGTACCTGCCGTTCACCCCGACCGAGTTCGCACGGGCCAGGGCGCTGGTGGAGCTGGACAACCGGCTCGGGCCGCGCATTCCGCGCGGCCAGGACGTGCTGACGCTGCCCGAGGGCAACGACATCACCGTCCGCCGGGTCGACACCGGCGACCTGGCGGCGGCGAAGGCGATGCACGAGCGGTGCTCGCCACGCACCCTCGGCATGCGCTACCACGGCCCGGTCGGCGACGCGGGCCGCTATCTGAACCACCTGCTCAGCCCGCGCTTCGGCCGGACGCTGGCCGCACAGACCGCCACCGGCCGCATCGTCGGCCTCGGGCATCTGCTGTGGGACGGCGACGAGACCGAGGTCGCGCTGCTGATCGAGGACGACTGGCAGCAGCGCGGCATCGGCGCCGAACTCCTCGGCCGGCTCGTCGCGATGGCCGTGGACGCGGGCTGCGCGAGCGTGTACGCCGTGACGCAGGCGTCCAACACCGGCATGGTCGCCGCGATGCGCGGCCTCGGACTGCCCCTCGACTACCAGATCGAGGAGGGCACGCTCGTGATCACGGCCCGGCTGGACGTGGCGCCGACCGTGCCCCACGGCGCACGGCTGGGCGAGAAGAGCCACAGGGACTGACGGACACCCGGCCCGGCCGGATCCGCCGCGACGGCGCTCAGAGCGCGGGTCGGCAGGCGGCGGTCCCCGACTCCGCGTGGACCCCCGCCTGCCGGCCCCGCTGCACACCCAGCGCCTGGTCCAGGTCCGCCCACAGGTCGTCCACGTCCTCCAGCCCCACGGACAGCCGCAGCAGTTGGTCGCTCACCCCCGCCCCGCGCCGGTCGCCCGCGTCGACGATGCGGTGGCTGATGGACGCGGGGTGCTGGATGAGCGTGTCGACGCTGCCCAGGCTCACCGCCGGGGTGACGAGGCGGACCCGGGAGATGACCTCGTGCGGGTCGTCGTACACCTCGAAGGCGATCATCGCGCCGCCCAGCCGTGGGTAGTGGACGCGGGCCACGCGCGGGTCGGCGGTGAGCCGGCGGGCCAGTTCGGCGGCGCTGGCGGAGGCGGCCCGCACCCGCACCGGAAGTGTGGACAGTCCCCTCAGCAGCAGATAGCCCGCCAGCGGATGCAGGACACCGCCGGTGGCGAAACGTATCTGCCGCAGCCTGCCCGCGAACTCCTCGTCACAGGCGACCACTCCGGCCAGCACATCCCCATGGCCGCCGAGGTACTTGGTGGCACTGTGCAGCACCAGTCGGGCGCCCTGCTCCGCGGGCCGTTGCAGGACCGGCGTGGCGAAGGTGTTGTCGGCGAGCAGCGGGACCGAGCCGCAGGCGTGCGCGACGGCCCGCAGGTCGAGTTCGGCGAGCGTCGGGTTGGCCGGTGACTCGACCAGGACGAGACCGGTGTCAGGGCGCAGCGCGTCGGTGATCCCGGCCGGGTCGGTCCAGGTGACCTCCGTACCGAGCAGCCCGGCGGTCAGCAGGTGGTCGCTGCAGCCGTACAGGGGCCGAACGGCGACGACATGGCGCAGGCCCGTCGCCGCGCGGGCGAGCAGCACCGCGCTGAGCGCGGCCATCCCGCTGGCGAAGGCGACCGCGGACCCGGTGCCCTCCAGGCGGGCCAGGGCGGTCTCGAAGCGGGCCACGGTCGGATTGCCGACGCGGCCGTAGACGGGCGGCCCGACGGGGTCGGCGCCGTCGGCGGCGAAGGCGTCGATACGGGCGGCCTCGGCTCGGCTGTCGTACGACGGATAGGTGGTGGACAGGTCGATCGGCGGGGCGTGCAGGCCCTGGCGGGCGAGATCGTCGCGGCCGGCGTGCACGGCCTCGGTGGCAAGGGCTCTCGATGCGGTGCGTACGCCGTCGTAGGCACCGGTGCTCGCTGTGTCCATGGCGGAAGGGTGAACATCGAACGGTTCACGGGTGCCGGACACCGTGCTACGTTCGGCCAATGGCCGAATCTGTCGTACTGGATCCGGTGGACCTCCATCTGCTGCGGCTGCTGCAGAACGACGCCCGGACCACCTACCGCGACCTCGCCGAACAGGTGGGCGTCGCGCCCTCGACGTGTCTGGACCGGGTGACCCGGCTGCGCCGCTCGGGCGTCATCCTCGGGCATCAGCTGCGACTGGATCCGGCCAAACTGGGGCGCGGGCTCCAGGCGCTGCTGTCGGTGCAGGTACGGCCGCACCGACGGGAGCTGGTCGGGCCGTTCGTGGAGCGGATCCGGGTGCTGCCGGAGGCGCGGACGGTGTTCCATCTGACCGGTCCGGACGACTATCTGGTCCATGTGGCCGTCGCGGACATGGCCGATCTGCAGCGGCTGGTTCTGGACGAGTTCACCGCGCGGCGCGAGGTGGCCCGGGTGGAGACCCGTTTGATCTTCCAGCAGTGGGAGTGCGGGCCCCTGCTGCCTCCCGGCCACGCCCAGAGCTGAATCCCCCCGAACGTGGGTGACGCGGAGATCCCCGCCGTATGAGGATGGGCTGCATGTCTGAGACCAAGAGCCCGCTGCCCCGGCAGGTCGCCGACGCGTATGTGGACGACCTCATCGCCCTCGACCCGGTCACCGGCACCTACCTCGGTGTGCAGGAGAGTTCGAGCCGGCTGCCCGACTACTCGCCCGCGGGCCAGGAGTCCCTCGCCCGGCTGGCGCGGACCACGCTCGCCAGGCTCGACGAGGCGGAGCGGCAGCCCGGCGCGGACAGCGACGCCGAGCGCCGCTGCGCACGGCTGCTGCGTGAGCGGCTGACCGCCGAGCTGGCCGTGGACGAGGCGGGCGAACACCTGCGCGCGATCGGCAACATGAGCACGCCCGGCCACTCGGTGCGGGACATCTTCACCGTCACCCCGCAGTCGACGGACGAGGACTGGGCGGCGATCGCCGAGCGGCTGCGTGCGGTGCCCGGCGCGCTCGCGGGCTACCGCGCCTCGCTGCAACTCGGCCTGGACCGCAAGCTGTTCGCGGCGCCGCGGCCGACCGCCACCTTCATCGAGCAGCTCGCCGAGTGGACGGACACCGACGGCTCGGGCCGCGGCTGGTACGAGGACTTCGCCGCCGCCGGACCGCAGGCGCTGCGCACGGAGCTGGACGAGGCGGCCCGCGCCGCGACCGGCGCGCTGGTGGAGCTGCGGGACTGGCTGCGGGACGTGTACGTCCCGGCGGCCGAGGGCTCCTCGAACGTGGTGGGGCGTGAGCGGTACGCCCGCTGGTCCCGCTACTTCAACGGTACCGACCTGGATCTGGACGAGGCGTACGCGTACGGCTGGTCCGAGTTCCACCGGCTGCTCGGCGAGATGAAGCAGGAGGCGGAGAAGATCCTGCCCGATGCGAAGACGCCGTGGGTCGCGCTCGCCCACCTCGACGAGCACGGCCGGAGCATCGAGGGCGTGGAGGAGGTCCGGGAGTGGCTCCAGGGCCTGATGGACCAGGCCATCGAGGACCTGGACGGCACGCACTTCGAACTCGCCGAGCGGGTACGCAAGGTGGAGTCGCGCATCGCGCCGCCCGGCGGTGCCGCGGCCCCGTACTACACGCCCCCGTCGGAGGACTTCTCGCGTCCCGGCCGCACCTGGCTGCCGACCATGGGCCAGACCCGGTTCCCGGTCTACGACCTGGTGTCGACCTGGTACCACGAGGGTGTGCCCGGGCATCACCTCCAGCTCGCCCAGTGGGCACACGTGGCGGAACACCTCTCCCGCTACCAGGCCACGATCGGCATCGTCAGCTCCAACGCCGAGGGCTGGGCGCTGTACGCGGAGCGGCTGATGGACGAGCTGGGCTATCTCAAGAGCCCGGAGGAGCGGCTCGGCTACCTGGACGCTCAGATGATGCGCGCGGTCCGGGTGATCGTGGACATCGGCATGCACCTGGAGCTGCGGATCCCGGCGGACTCGCCGTTCCACCCCGGTGAGCGCTGGACGCCGGAGCTGGCACAGGAGTTCTTCGGCTCGCACAGCAGCCGGCCGGCGGACTTCGTGGACAGCGAGGTGACCCGTTATCTGACGATTCCGGGCCAGGCCATCGGCTACAAGCTCGGTGAGCGGGCGTGGCTGCTGGGCCGCGAGAAGGCACGCGAGCGGCACGGCGACTCCTTCGACCTGAAGGCCTGGCACATGGCGGCCCTGTCGCAGGGTTCCCTCGGCCTGGACGACCTGGTGGACGAGCTGTCGCAGCTCTGACCTCCCGAAGCCGGCACGGGCCCCGGGACCGGCACGGGCCCCGGGGCCGCGGCGCGAGTGGCTTGCACTCCGTCCTGCTGCCCCGGCCGCGGGCGCGGCCCGGGTGATCGGCCGGGCGGGAGCCCTGCGGCCTCGACCGCGGCGGCACCGTCCGGCGCCGCGATGCCGGCCATGAGGAGCCGGGCACGTGGAACCCAGGCATGAGGCGCCAGACACGAGGCGCCACGCACCTGAGGCCAGGCACCCGGGATCCGGCAGCTGGGCCGCACGCCCATTTGCCGCCGCCACGACCGCTACCGGCTACCGGCTACCGGCCACCGGCCACCGGCCACCGGCCACCGGCCACCGGCCACCGGCCACCGGCCACCCAGGATCCACGACCCACGACCCTCAACCCCACAAGGCTCCGGGGCTCGGCCGTACGGCCGAGCCCCGGTGGCGCGGCCGGGCCGGGCGCGGCTTGCTGGTGCCGGGGCCGATGGGTCAAGGAGGCGGGCCTGCCGTGCGGGAGATGCGGGAGAGGCGGCCGGGACGGCAAGCCCTGGGGACACCACGCGCGGCCGGACTGGCGGGAGTCGTCTTCGCCCTGCTGCTGGCGGCGACGATGGTCCTGCTGCGGCTGGGTATCCCGGAAGGGGCCAACGCGGTCACCGCCCGGGGCTTCACGGACATCGGCCGCCGCGACGCGGTGCGCGCGGCACTCTCGCTGGTGCCGTTCGCCGGGGTCTTCTTCCTCTGGTTCATCGGTGCCCTACGAGCGCACATCGGCGCGGTCGAGGACAAGTTCCTCGCCACCGTCCTCCTCGGCAGCGGGCTCGTCTTCACCGCCATGCTGTTCGGCGCCGGCGCGGCGGCCAGTGCCGTACTCGCCGTGGCCCACCCCCGCGGTGCCGCACCGGCGCTCGCCTCCTGGGACTTCGGCCGCCACCTCGCGTACCTGCTGATGACGGAGTACGCCATGCGGATGGCGGGCGTCTTCGTGTGCTCCATGTCGGTGATCGGCCGCCGTCTCGGCGTACTGCCCCACCCGCTCAGCGTCCTGGGCTTCCTCACGGCCCTGACGCTGCTCTTCGTCTCCTCGAGCGTGCCCTGGGCGGAGCTGGTGTTCCCCGCGTGGTCGCTGGTGCTCAGCGGCTACATCCTGACGGTGAGCGGGCCGGCCCGTTGACCCGGATGCGGTCGCCGACGAGCGGGCTTCCCATGGGGCTCTCATGCTGGCGAGCGGGACACGACCACCGTCCGGGCCGCCGCACGCACCGCGGGCCGCGCACCGGACCTGGCCACGGGAAGGGCGGAGCGTCGATGAGGCTCGTCGTCGATCTCAACAAATGTCAGGGGTACGCCCAGTGCGCGTTCCTCGCTCCCGACGTCTTTGCCATGCATGGCGAGGAATCACTGGTCTACAACCCGCACGCCCCCGAGGAACAGCGGGAGCGACTGGCCCGTGCGGTCGCCGCCTGCCCGGTGCAGGCGATCACGGCCGACGGGCTGGAGGACCTCGTGGGTGAGCAGGGCACGGGATCCGCCCAGGAGGCGTCCGATGGCCGCTGACTACTTGGACCGGCTCAGGCGCGAGGGCCGGATCGTGATCGTCGGCGCCTCGCTCGCGGGCCTGCGGGCGGCGGAGACGCTGCGCGCCGAGGGCTTCGCCGGCGAGCTGACCCTGATCGGGGACGAGCCCTACGAGCCCTACGACCGGCCGCCGCTGTCGAAGTCCGTCCTGCTGGGCATGGCGTCCCCGCTCCACACCGAGTTGCCGCACCGCTGGGAGATCGACGCCAAGTGGCGGCTCGGCATCCCGGCGACCGGTCTGGACCTGGCGGCGAAACGGGTGAAGCTGGCCGACGGGGACGAAGTGCCGTACGACCGGCTGCTCATCGCGACCGGGGTGCGCGCGCGGCCCTGGCCGAAGGAGGACGAGGCCGGGCTCAGCGGTGTCTGCCTGCTGCGGACGCGGGAGGACGCGGCCGATCTGTACCAGCGGCTGAAGGCGGGACCGCGCCGGGTGTTCGTCATCGGCGCCGGGTTCGCCGGTTCGGAGGTCGCCTCGGCCTGCCGCGGGATGGGCATCCCGGTCACCGTGGCGGAGCGCGCGGGCGCGCCGCTGGTGGGTGCGCTCGGCGGAGTGGTCGGCGCGGTCGCCGCCGACCTCCAGACCGAGAACGGCGTGGACCTGCGCACCCATGTCACGGTGACCTCCCTGGAGGGTGACCCCGTGGGCCGGGTACGGGCCGTCCATCTGTCCGACGAGAGTGTCGTCGAGGCGGACGTGGTCGTGGTCTCGCTGGGCTCGCAGCGCAACACCGAGTGGCTGACCGGGTCGGGGCTGGGCGCCGGGCCCCGGGGCATCGCGTGCGACGCGGGCTGTCGCGCCTTCGACTTCCGGGGCATCGTCACGGACGACGTCTTCGTGGCGGGGGACGTCGCGCGCTCCCCGCACGCGCTGTTCGGCTACCAGTTCCTCTCGCTGGAGCACTGGGGCAACGCCGTCGCACAGGCGGAGACGGCCGCGCACAACATGATCTGCCACGGCGCCGACCGGCGCCCGCACCTGTGGATGCCGGCCTTCTGGTCGTCGATGTTCGGCGTGAACATCAAGTCGGTCGGCGTGCCCCCCATGGGCGAACAGCTCATGATCACGCAGGGTTCGCTGGCCGAGCGCCGCTTCGTCGGCGTGTACGGCTACAAGGGCCGTGTCATCGCCGCGGTGAGTTTCGACAACACCCGGTGGCTGGAGTTCTACGCGCGGCAGATCGAACAGGGCGAGCCGTTCCCCGTGGAGTTCCCGACGATGGACCGGCGTCCGGAAGGACGCCAGCCGGTGCCGGCGGACTTCCCCGACCCGTCGCTGCCGACCCACGGCCCGACCGTGACACTCACCGGCTACTCACCGGCCGACCAGCAGCTCGTCTTCCACCCGGCACGGCACTGATCGCCGCCGCATCCCGACGCTCCGAGGACCTGTCATGACGCAAGCCCCGTTGTTCCGACAGATCACCGACTTCGCCAACCGTGCCAACCCGTACCCGCTGTACGAGGAGCTGCGCAAGAACCCGGTCCTGCACGAGGAGGAGGGCGGCCCCTACGTCTTCAGCTCGTACTACGACATCAAGGCTCTGCTGCACGATCCCCGGGTCAGCTCCGACGCCGCGAACCTGGCCGCGGCCGGAACCGACGAGCTGGCCCGGGTCGAGGAGACGGGCGGGCTGCCGCCGTCCTTCCTGCGACTCGATCCGCCGGAGCACGACCGGCTCCGGCGGATCGCGAACAGTGCCTTCGGGCCGCCGCACCGGCCGCGCCGGGTCGAGAACATGCGGGGCAGCATGACGGCCATCGTCGAGCAGCTGATCGACGCCTTCGGGGACGCTCGGCAGATCGACCTGGTCGACCAGTTCGCCTATCCCTTCCCGGTGACCGTGATCTGCCGGCTGCTCGGTGTGCCGCGGGAGGACGAGCCCCGCTTCCGGGCCTGGGTCGACCCGCTGGTCGCCAGCCTCGACCCGGACACGCGGCAGGGGGCGGACACCGAGTTCTCGAAGGCGGCGCAGGAAGCGCGGATGCAACTCGGGATGTACCTGGCCGGGCTGGTCGAAGAGCGCGCCAAGGAGCCCCGGGACGACCTGTTGTCCGACCTGGTCAACAGCCACGGTCCGGAGGGTGCCATGACGATGATGGAGGTACTCAGCACCGCGGTGCTGCTGCTGATCGCCGGTCACGAGACGACGGTCAACCTGATCACGAACGGCATGCTCACCCTGCTGCGGCACCCCGACATCCTGCAGCGGCTGCGCCAGGACCCGGAGCTTTCGGTGACCATCGTGGAAGAGCTGCTGCGCTACGAACCACCGGTGCAGATCGTGCCGCAGCGCACCTGTATCACCGACATCGAGGTGCGCGGGGTCACCATCCCCAAGGGATCGCGCCTCTGGCTGGTCCTGGCCGCGGGCAACCGTGACCCGGAACGGTTCAAGGACCCCGAGCGCTTCGACCCGGACCGCGGGGACATCCAGCACCTGGGCTTCGGCAGCGGCATCCACAGTTGCTTCGGCGCTCCGCTGGCCCGCCTGGAGACCCAGATCGCCCTGCGCGAGCTGGCCCGGCGGCTGGAGAATCCCCGTCTGGTCGCGGACCCGCCGCCCTACCGCCAGAACGCGGTGCTGCGCGGCCCCCGCCACCTGGAGATCGCCTTCGACGGACTGCACTGACCACCGGGGCAGCGGGCGAGGGCCGGCGGGCGCGGCGGTTCAGGTGCCCGAGCGGCTCGGTGAACGGGCGGGCCGGAGCGCCGGGCACGCCGGACCAGGCGCCCGGGTCCGGGCCGGGCCCGGGCCCGGTCAGTCCGCGAGCCTGCTGAGCCGTACCAGGCCGATCCAGGTCTCCGGGCCCGGCTGGGTGTACGCGGCGCGTACCGCGTATGTGCCGGCCTCCAGAGGCACCCGGAGGTGCTCGACACGCCCGGCGGCCCGGCCGGGCCAGGCCGAGTCGAACAGCAGGACCGGGCCGGGCACCCGCCAGCGGACCTCGCTCCCCCACGCCGCCGTCGCGAGGGCGGCCGGGACGCCGGCGAGCAGATCCGCCTCGGAGTGCGCGGCGGACCACCGTACGAAGGTGGTGTGTTCCGGCAGGTAGGAGGTGGAGGCGGGGTCGTCGCCGAGTACCAGGGCCGCGCTGTCGCCCACGGGCAGCAGGCCGACGTGTCCGTCGACCTCGCACGCCCGGTCGTAGTCCGTGGCGAGGTCCTCGCTGTCGGCGCCGGCCCAGAACGGCAGTACCGTCTCGGGAACGGCTATCAGGGGGCCGCCGGCCGACTCCACCCACTCCAGCACGCCTGGATCCGCGTATCGAGCCATGGGCCAAGAACCTACACGGGCCGTCGTCAGCAGCCGCACCCGCCTTCGACAGGCGCGGTCAGCGGATCCGGCTCACGGCGCGCCGGGCCCTGCCAGGTCTCGTAGGCCAGGGCCTCGCGCGCCCAGTACTCGAAGCCGCCGAGCAACTCCTTCACCTGGTAGCCGAGTTCGGCGAGGGCGAGGGCGGCGCGGGCGGCGCCGTTGCAGCCGGGTCCCCAGCAGTACGTCACCACCGGCACGGACTTGTCGAGGAGCCGCTCGGCCTCCTCGGGAATGAGCGCCGTGGGCAGGTGGATCGCGCCGGGGATGTGACCCTGGTCCCAGGACTCGGTCGAGCGGGAGTCCACGACGACGAAACCGGGGGCGTCGCCTGCCGCGAGCGCGGCGGCCACGTCGGAGACGTCGGCGTGGAAGGCCAGGCTCGCCCGGAAGTGGGCGGCGGCCTCGGCCGGAGGCGCGGGGGCCACGCGCAGGACGGGGTTCACGGAGCGCTGCGAGGTCTTGGTGATCATGGCTGAAAATTTACGGCCGTACGCCCCGTCGCTGAAGGGCCGATCCACGGGACGCCTCTTGATGCACCGGGGATTTCCCTGCTATCCATCCGGGATGACCGTGTATTCCCCGGACGCCACCGACTGGCGCATCCTCGAGGTCCTCCAGCGCGAGGGACGGGCCAGCTATGCCGAACTGGCGCGTGCCGTCTCGATGTCGCCGAGCGCCGTCACCGAGCGAGTACGCCGGCTGGAGGAGGCCGGCGTGATCCAGGGATATGCGGCGGTCGTCGATCCCGAGCGGCTCGGCCTGTCGATCCTCGCCTTCGTGCGGCTGCGCTACCCGAACGGCAACTACAAGCCGTTCCACGATCTGGTGGCCGCCACGCCCGAGATCCTGGAGGCGCACCATGTGACGGGCGACGACTGTTTCGTCATCAAGGTCGCCGCACGGTCCATGTCCCATCTGGAACAGGTCTCCGGGAAGATCGGCGCGCTGGGCTCGGTGACGACCAGCGTCGTGTACTCGTCACCGCTGCCCCGGCGATCACTGGGGCACTGACCCGCTCGGACCCCGCACCGCCGCAGCGTGTGCGTCGGCGCCCGCACGATGTGCGCAGTGCCGAGTCGGCGCACCGCTAGCCGAGCTTGCGCAGCACTTCGGCGATGTTGGCTCGGTACGTCCGCAGCGCCTGGAGCCCGGCGGTGTAGCGGTCGCGATGCCGTGCGATGTCGGCGGCCTGCTGCTGCGCCCGCACGGCGTGCCAGACCTCGACCGTATGGTGGCGGCGCTTGCAGATGACGTCGGCGACGGCGGTGGCCCGCTCCCTGCGCGTATGCCGGGTGTTGCCGCTGCTGTCCCGCTGCCAGGCGTGGTCCGCGAACGCCGCGCCGGGGTCGGGGTAGCGGGTGAAGCCCTGTGCTGCCACACAGCGGGACCACTGATCCCAGGCCGCGCGCAGGCGCGGGTCGCGCTTGACCGCTTTGTCGATCTCGATCGCCCGTGTGCCGGCATAGAGCCAGTCCCGCTTGAGATCTATGCCGTGCATCAGCCGCCGGTTCGCCTCGGCGTTGCAGTCGGGCCAGTCCGCATACTCGGCGTCGGTCATGCGGCGGCCCCTCGGCACGGAGACCGGGTGCTGTGCGGGGTCCCAGCCGTAGCCCCAGCGGTGGGCGGCCTCGAGATCGAGTGCGCCGTAGTCGGTGCCGACCGCGACGGCGACGAGGGGGTCGCTCGGGTACCGGGGGTCGAGCGGGAAGTCCGGGTGTCCGCGGTCGGCCATGCACTGCCTGATCAGCACGGCTGATGCCCGCTGGGATCGCTGGTAGTCGTGCGGCGTGTAGTTGTAGCGGTCGGCCGGCAGGGGGCCGACATCCGCCGCCGTACGCACGGCCTCCGGACGTTCCGGGCCGGAGGCGCAGAACGCCACCAGCACGGTCATCCCCGCCACGGCACCGAGCCGCCACCCCCGTCTCACCATGGCCAGGGATGCTAGCGGGCGGCGTACACAGGGCCGGCCGCACCCCCGGGCGATCCCGACCGAGCGGCAGTTGCTGGACCTGCGGGGCGTCGCAGGGCGATGACGCCGAAGGGGTCGAACAGCACACGATGCGGCGGTCGGTGGACATGGTGAGGTTCCTCCGAGCGCATCGGGCGGCGGGACCGGTCGACTCGAACTGCTGGGTGTCGAAGTCCGGCAGCGCGGGCGGCAGTTGGTCGTACCGGTACGCCACCGGCCGGCCGTGCGCCGAGCACAACCGCTCCCGGATCGTGGCTGTCAGTTCCAGCGGACGCCGCACCCGGCTGTGCACGACCGGCGTGCCCACGGACGGGGAGCCTGTACGGCACGGTGTCAGGGGTCGTGCCGCACAGGCGGTCGGTGTCGGCTGCGCACCACCTCACGCGTGCGGTCGGATCCGGTGCGCAGGACTCCGGCGGCCGCGGCGGCGATCGCACACAGCAGGGTCAGCAGCAAGAAGGCCTGATTCAACGGCACGAGATGGGTCATCCAGCCGATGACGGCAGGGCCGGAGAGCATCCCGAGGTAGCCGATCCCCGCGACGCGGGAGACGTTGGCGCCGGCGGCCGAGGCATCCGCACGCCCGGCCGCGCTGAACAGTTGAGGGACGCAGCCGGACAGCCCCAGGCCGAACAGTGCCCAGCCCACGAACGCGGCCCACGTCCACGGCGAGACGGCCGCGACCGTGATCCCGACGGCAGCGGTGATCGCGCCGTAGCGCAGCACGGCCATGGGCCCGAACCGGCCGGAGACACGGTCGGCGAGCAGCCGGCCGGTGGTCATCGCCGCCGCGTAGGTGCCGTACCCGAAGGCGGCGACGCTCGCGGGCGCGCCGAGGATGTTCTTCAGATGCAGTGCGCTCCAGTCGTTGGCGGCCCCCTCGGCCAGCATGACCATCGCCGCCAGAACGGCGAGGATCCAGATACGCCCGGGGGCTGTGCGCCGCCTCGCGGCTCGCACCGCCTCGTCCTCCGCGACGGTGGCGGTCGGCGTGGGCGCGGGGGTGGCCGGCAGCAGACCGCGGGCCGTCACCAGCGCGATCACGACACCCACGGCCCCCGAGGCGCCGAGCGTGGCGGCCGGACTCGTCCCGGCGCCCGCGGCGCCCGCGGCAACGAGCGCGGCGATGACACCGCCGACGGAGAACGTGGCATGGAACGCCGACATGACCGGCCGGTCGTATGCCCTCTCCACATGCACGGCATGGGCATTCATGCTCACGTCGAGGCAGCCGTTGCCGAACCCGAAGACCACCAGGGCACCGGCCAGAGTCCAGGGATCCCGGGGCAGGCCGGGCAGTACCAGGGTCGCACTGGACACAACGCCGGAGACCGGGAGCACGACGCGCGCCCCGAGACGGTCCGACAGCCGGCCCGCCACCTGCATGCCGGCGAAGGCCCCGAAGCCGAGCAGGACCAGCAGGGCCCCCAGCGTCGCGTGGCTGATGCCCACGCGCTCCTCGATGGCGGGGATGTGCACCACCCACGTGCCCATCAGGGTGCCGCACAGGACGAAGTACACGAAGGTCGCCGCACGGGCGGATCGAAGCGAGCGTTCCATGCCCTCACCGTAACGAACAGTCTTCATGTTCGAAAGGCCCTCAAGCGAACAGATTGATTGTTCATTCCGTGGTGGTGTTCAATCGCGGTATGAGCAACGCAGACCGTCACGGGCTGATCGCGCAGGCCGTCAGGGAGTCGGGCACCGTCACGGTCCAGGAGCTGGCCGAGCTGACCGGCGCCTCGGAGATGACCATCCGACGCGACCTCGACGCACTGGCCGCGCAGGGCGTCCTCGAGCGCGTCCGCGGCGGGGCACGCACCCTGCTGCTCAGGGGCGAGGAACCCCCCTTCGCGCTACGCTCCCGCGAGGCCGTCGACGCCAAACGCAGGATCGCGGCGGAGGTGTCCTCGCTCATCACCGACGGCGAGACCGTCCTCCTCGACAGCGGCACCACCTGCGTGGAGGTCGCCCGCCTGCTGCGTCGGCGGCCGGTCACCGTGATGCCCCTGTCCTTGCAGGCCATCCACCTCCTCAGCGATCCCCCGGGCCCGACCACGCTGATGGTGCCCGGCGGACGGCCCCGTGCCGCCGAGGGGGCCCTGACCGGCCCTCTCACGCTCGCCTCCCTGGCGGCGCTGCGCTTCGACACCGCGATCGTCGGCTGCTGCGGCCTCAGCGCGGCCGAGGGCCTGACCGCCTACGACCTCGACGACGCGGCGGTGAAGAAGGCGAGCATCGCCTCCGCACGCCGCATCGTCGTCGCCACGGACGGCAGCAAGCTCGGCCGCACCGCCTACGCCTACGTCGGCCCCTCCACGCTCCTGCACACACTCGTCACCGACCCCACGGCACCCGCCGACGAGGTCACCGCACTCGAGGACGCCGGGACCGTCGTCAGGACCGTCTGAGGAGAGGCCGCATCTGCCCAGCGCCTTGTCCCGAGGGTCGGGCCGTACGACGCGCAAATGCCGGTCGCCTGTTACTTCTTCGACCGAGGCGGTAGCCGCCTCTTGCTCCATTTCCTCTTCGTCGTGGGGTGGGTTAGTGACGCAGGTCGTGCAGGCGGACCGGCGGGGGGCCGATGTGAGTTGGGCGTGGCTGCACGACCGCACGGACTGGGGGTACAGCAACAGCGGCCTCGTCGCATCCGAGGGCCAGACACTGCTCGTCGACACGCAGTTCACCTTGCACGCGACGGAGGGGTTGCTCACGGCGGTGGAGCCGGTGTGCCTCCGGGAGGAGATCGGTCTCCTGGTGTGCACGCACCAGAACGGGGATCACACTTGAGGGAACCAGCTTCTGGCCGGGGCAGAGATCATCACGTCGGCGTCCGGCGCCGCCGGCTTGTGTCACGAGACGAGGCCTGAGCAGTTGACGATGCTGGCCCGCTCGGGTGGGCCGGATGCGGCTGGCGCGTACGTTGCCCGGCACTTCGCGCACTTCGACTTCGCCGGCGTCACGGTGACGGCACCGACGCGCACCATCCAGGGCCGCGAGGAGGTCAAGGTCGGCACCGTG
Source organism: Streptomyces broussonetiae (assembly GCF_009796285.1). Classification (NCBI taxonomy): domain Bacteria; kingdom Bacillati; phylum Actinomycetota; class Actinomycetes; order Kitasatosporales; family Streptomycetaceae; genus Streptomyces; species Streptomyces broussonetiae. The sequence continues at coordinate 1,945,212 of NZ_CP047020.1, forward strand.
CTGGTGGAGTTGATCGACCTCGAGGCCGGGCACAGCGCGGGCGACGTCGCCGTGCACCTGCCGGAGGAGGGCGTGGTGTTCGCGGGGGATGCCCTGTTTTCCGGAGCCCACATGGTCGTGTGGTCGGGCTCGCTGAGCGGCTGCATCAGGGCGTGCCAGACGCTGTTGGACACGGGCGCGGAGTTGTTCGTGCCGGGTCACGGGACGCTGCTCGACCGCAGTGGAGTGGCAGATATCCGCGACGGCCTCGCGCGCGTTGCTGAGGAGGCTGCGCAGTATGCGCGACGCAGTGTGCCGCTGGCCTAAGCGGCCCGCCGGATCATGGCGGCCCACGCTGGCACATGGGCGCATCCGGAGCGTCTGTTCACGCAGACCGCGGCCGCCTACGCGGAGGCCGGGGTTGTGGGGGTGCCGTCGAGCGCGCTCGCGATGGTGGAGGGCATGGCCCACTGGCCGGCTGAGCGATGTCGCTGGCTATGACATTCATGAAGCGGATGCCTGTTGTCCAGTTGGGTCGAAGACGAACGAACTCGACCGCATCGATGCACAATCCCACCGTCGATTACCTTTGCATGTCCTCACCATAAGCTTCCCTTGACCCGTCTCCCCTAGGGTCAGAAGCCGCGGTTGCGAACCGGGGGGAGACGACAGCGATGGGTGACGGCAAGGTCCCCGGCAAGGTGCTGGACATCAAGACCGCTGACATCAAGGCGGCGGCACCGGCCTTCCAGAAGGGCGCCATCGATCTGAGCAAGGCCCTGACCACCCTGATCAAGACCCTGGACGGCCTCGGCGAGCCCTGGGGCCACGACGACCAGGGCAATCAGTTCGGCGGCGCCTACAAGCCGCACCAGAAGTCGATCGAGAGCGCGGCGGTCGTCTTGGTGCTCGGTCTGACGAGCATTCACGAGGCCATGGTGGACATGGCGGACGGGCACGTGGACAACGACAAGCTCGTCGCCGGCATCTTCACGGAAGTGAAGACCGACAAGCAGAGCGACGGTGCCGGTGAGCGTTGAGTCCAAAGCCCGCCACATCCTTCTCGACATGGGCCTGTGGTGGCCGGAGGCCGATCCCGACAAGCTGCGGGACGCGGCGAAGGCGTGGCGTGCGTTCGCCGACTCCGTGGACGACGTCCGAGCCCCGGTGAACCGCAGCGCGTCCTCGATCATCCACAACAACACGGGTGAGTCCATCGAGGCGTTCCACAAGTTCTGGGACCGCTACGCCAAGGGCAAGGACGGCGGCTGGCTGAGCGACCTCGCGAAGTCCTCGCGGGACATGGCCAACGCCTTGGACAAGTTCGCCCACACGATCGACGACGCGATCAACAAGCTCTGGACGCGAATAGCCATCGACGCGGTCGTGATCGCGGGAGGAATCACGCTGGCCGTGCTCACCGCGGGCATCGCCTCGGGTGCGGCGGCAGCGGCGGCGGACGCGGTCATCGAGTTCGGCGCCACGATCGGCGTCGGGGTCACCGGCGCGGTGGCCGACATCATCGCAGGTGCCTTCGTCGGCGTCGCGTTCGGCGGGGTCGAGTCGGTCACCATCGACGCTGCCGTGGCCCAGCCGCTGCAGATGATGGCCGGTCTGCAGCACGGCTTCAGCCTGGACGAGGTCAACCAGGCCGCCAAGGACGGCATGATCTTCGGCGGCGCCTTGGGAGGGGGCGGCGGCCTGCTGAAGGCGAGCATGGAAGGCGGCCTCGCCGACACCACCCCACTGCTCCTGCGCCCGCCCTCCCTCCGCCCCGACCTGATCGATCTGGGCACGGCGGCCCGCAACGCCGACGACACCCCCTGCGTGGGCGAGCCGATCGACGTGGCCACCGGCGCCATGCTCATGACGCAGACCGACCTGACACTGCCCGGAAGCCTGCCCCTTCAGTTCACCCGCACCCACCTCTCCTCCTACCGGGGCGGGGTCTGCTTCGGCCCGACCTGGATCTCCACCCTCGACGAGTGCCTCCAGATCGACGGCGAGGGCGTCGTCTTTGCTGCGGCGGACGGCATGCGTCTGGTGTACCCGGTTCCGGATCCCGGCGTTCCCACGATGCCGGTCAAGGGCGCCCGCTGGCCGCTGGAGTGGGACGGTAAGCCGGACGGCGCGATGACGGTCACCGACCCAGCGACGGGCGTGACGCGGACCTTCGCCGCCCCTGTCCCCTCCCCGTCCTTCGGCGTGTTCCACCTGGCGCTGGACTCCTGGACGGACCGCAACGGCAACCGCATCGACGTCGAACGCGACGACGAGGGCATCCCGTTCGGCATCCGCCACTCCGGCGGCTATTACGTCGCCGTCGACACCCAGGGCCCGCGCATCACAGCCCTGCGCCTCCTGGACGAGCCGCCGTCCCGCTACCGCCCCGGCACCGCGACCGACGAGGGCACGGTTGTGATGCGCTACAGCTACGACCCGGTCGGCAACCTGACCGAGGTCATCAACTCCACTGGTGAGCCTCTCCGCTTCACCTACGACACCGAGGGCCGCGTCACCCGCTGGACCGACCGCAACGGCACCTGGTTCGGCTACGTCTACGACGACCGCGGCCGGGTGGTACGGACCGAGGGCATCGACGGCATCCTCTCCGGCACCCTGACCTACGACGACACCGCCCGCACGACGACGTACACGGACTCGCAGGGCCGCGTCTCGGTCCACCGGTACAACGCCGAAGGGATGGTGGTGGAGGAGACGAATCCCCTCGGGCATGTCACCCGAACAGAGTGGGACGAGTACGGCGACAAGCCGCTGACCGTCACAGACGCCTTGGGGCACGTCACCCGATACGTTTACGACGCCGTCGGCAACCTCACCGAGCTCACCCTGCCAGACGGCTCGGTGGCCCGGGCTGCTTACAACACCCTCGGCCTGCCGACGGAAGTGGTCGAGCCGGGAGGCGCGGTCTGGCGGCACACGTACGACGAGCGGGGCAACCTGCAGACGGTGCTCGATCCGATCGGCGCAGAGACACGGTACGTGTACGACGCGGCGGGGCGGCCGACGGCAATCACCGACGCGCTTGGCCGTACTCGTACCGTCGCCTACGACGACGCCGGCCTACCCCTTTCTCTCACTGACGAACTGGGCCACACGACGGCCATCCGCCGGGACTCCTTCGGCCGGGTGATCCAGGTGACGGACCCACTGGGGAATCGAACCCGGCTGGGCTGGACCACGGAGGGCAAGCCCGCCTGGCGCGAGCACCCGGACAACACCCGTGAGTCCTGGACGTGGGACGCGGAGGGCAACCTGAGCTCCCACACAGACGCCGCCGGCAACACCACGCAGCACACGTCCGGCCAATTCGACGTACCCGCCACCAGGACCGATCCGGGCGGGGCGCATTTCGAGTTCACCTATGACACGGAACGCCGCCTGACGCGTGTCCTCAATCCGATGGGTCAGACCTGGTCGTACGTCTATGACGCGGCTGGTCGCCTCGTGGCCGAGACGGACTTCAACGGGCGGACCCTCGCCTACGCGCATGACCCCGTTGGCGGCCTGCTGTCACGGACCAACGGTGCGGGCGAGACGTTGACCTTCACCCGGGACGCGCTCGGCCGGGTCGTGGAACAACGGAGTAGTACGGGTGACGTCACGACGTACGCCTACGCCCCGACCGGACAGCTCGCGCGCGCCCGCGGTCCGGAGGCTGAGATCGTCTATGAGCGCGATGAGCTCGGCAGGGTCCTTTCGGAGACCGTGAACGGCCGGACGACGGCACACGCCTATGACGCCCTGGGGCGGCGGATCCGCCGTACAACTCCGTCCGGGCTGACGTCGCATTGGACGTACGACCCGACGGGGCGATTCACCGAGTTGGGCTCCGATGCGGGGAGCCTGTCCTTCACCTACGATGCCGGCGGCCGAGAGACGGAACGCCGTCTCGGCGAGGACGTGACCCTCACCCAGGGGTGGGACGCGGCCGGCCGCCTCACTGTCCAGTCGCTGACGTCGGCGGCGGTCGCGAGAGGGGCCAACCACCATCTTCTGCAGTACCGGGAATATGCCTACCGCGCCGACGGCTACCTCTCCGGCATCCGGGAACTCACAGCTGGCGCCCGGAACTTCGACCTCGATGAGACAGGCCGCGTCACTGGCGTACGCGCTCATGGCTGGACCGAGACCTACGCCTACGACACAGCGGGAAATCTGACGCACGCCGCCGCTCCTGCGCACGAGGCGCCTGGGGACCGGGAGTTCGAGGGCACGATCATCCGTCGCGCGGGCAATACCACGTACGAGCACGACGGCCAGGGCCGGCTCGTTACCAAAACCCGCAGGCTGCTGAACGGGAAGCGTCACACCTGGACGTACACCTGGAACGCGGAGGACCGCCTGACAGCGGTTGCCACCCCGGACGGCAGTCGCTGGCGCTACTCCTACGACCCTTTGGGCCGACGCATCGCCAAGTCCCGGATATCGGACGACGGTTCTCCAGTTGAGCACGTGGAGTTCACCTGGGACGACACCTGTCTGGCCGAGCAGAGCACCCCCGACGGCAAGACAACCACTTGGGAGTACGCCCCCGGCACGCACCGCTCGATCGCCCAGACCGACCACTGGCCCTCTGCCCGCAGCTCGGAGACGTCCTTCCTGGCCCGCTTGGCGGAAGAGACGACCACCGATCGCGCGCCTCGCTTCCACGCGGTCATCACTGACGCGGCGGGCACACCGACCGAACTTGTCACAGCAGACGGCGCCGTGGCCTGGCAGCGACGGACCTCACTGTGGGGCAGCCCCTTGCCCCCCGGGACAGAGGCCGACTCGGTCGAGTGCCCGCTGCGCTTCCCCGGCCAGTACCACGATGCCGAAACCGGGCTGCACTACAACTACTTCCGTTTCTACGATCCGGAAACCGCAGGCTACCTCTCCCCCGACCCGCTCGGTCTCGATCCCGCGCCAAATCATCATGCCTACATCGTCAACCCGTTCCGGTGGATCGACCCGACGGGATTGGTGAAGTGCACTCAGGAGGCGCTTGACAAAGCCTTCGAGATGGACAATACGCCGCGGAAGCTCGAACATGTCATCGATCCTCCGAAGCATGGCTTCGAGGGGATAGTGAAGAATTCGGGAGGGCGCTCCGAAGCGTTTCGCCGTATCCTCAACAGTCTTGGAGAAGGCGACGACCTTCCGGAATCCGGTGGTTTCGTCGTCGACCGTACAATTGACGGGGAAACGGTCACCATTCGCGGAGCGATGGTCAACGGGATACCTCGAATTGGAACCGCGTTCATCCAGGATAAGTTCCCAGGAAAGACACTATGACAGACCACTCTGCCACCAGACCTCTCTCCCCTCTCGAACGGCGCACCCTCGCCCAACTTCTCGCGTGCGATTTCCCGGGCGTGCAGGAGCTGAGGAACCAACTACCAGAAACCCGTGTCACCGGACAATGGGGGGCCGAGTCTCCGAGTGTCGACCTGGAAGTGCCCGCCGACATCCCTGCGGCACAGATAGAGGACGGCATCATCCCGGCCACCGGAACGGTCACAGACGACTCGGGCCAACTCTTCGGCGAACTGCTCGTGTGGGTGAGCGGTGGAAGGCTCTCAGCCCTCGAGTTCTCGTGGTACGGCGACACCGCACCGACGGAACTGCCAGACCCCGGCCTTGTCACCGTGACGGTGCAGTGATCCATCAATGACCGGCGAAACCAGATGCAGGGTATGTGAGCGGAACCGCGAAAGGAACGCCAGACAATGCAGCACCTCGCCGCTGTGGCACACGGGCCGTCCCCGGTGATCGACATCGTCTTCGCTGTGGGAGGCATGGTTGCCCTGTGGTGCGGATTGAGTTGGGCGTTCGATGTGCGGCGGATCACCACTCGCAGAGCCGAACGGATTCACCGCAGGAACCAGGAAACGTGGGCGATGGGACGTCTCGGCGGCTCTCCGAACCTTTTCGCGTCTGTCGGGTATCTGCGGTTCCTGGGCGCTGTCATGGCAGGTGCGGGACTTCTCCTGCTCGTCGCGGTGTATGCGCTGTGGCACCTGGGCTGAAGGCAGGCGCTACGCGACCGCTCTACCGGCGAAGTCGGCACGCGCAGACCAGCTCTCTTCGGTGGGACTGACTTCTCTGTCGACGGACATCCCCCTTGCCCAGTACGCAAAAAGCGGCTGGGCCCCGCCAGGGCGCCCAGCCGCACTTCGAAGGATGGCAAGCCGCCGCTGACTCCCCCCGCTCCTGCTCGGCCGCCGCCGTCAGCTTGGCCAGCTCCGCCTCGCCTCCGCCAGTTCCGCCTCCGGGGGCTCCAGCAAGGAAAGAGGCGGAAAGAGGCGGACAAATCCTCCTTGAGTGCCCACGATGTACTACCGGCCCTCGCAGTGTCTGATCGCCGTCAGACCCCCCGCTGCCGCAGCACCGACCCCGTCCTTCCCTTGACGACCTCCAGCTGCGCGTGGATCCGCCGTCGCAGGTCAGGGACGTGGCTGACGATGCCGACGCTGCGGTCGCGTTCGCGCAGGGAGTCCAGGACGTCGAGGACCTCGTCGAGGGTCTGGTCGTCGAGGCTGCCGAAGCCCTCGTCGATGAAGAGGGTGTCGAGGCGGACCCCGCCCGCCTCGTCGGTGACGACGTCCGCGAGGCCGAGGGCGAGCGCGAGGGAGGCGAAGAAGGTCTCGCCGCCGGACAGGGTGGCGGTGTCGCGCTCGCGCCCGGTCCAGGCGTCGACCACATGCAGCCCGAGCCCGCTGCGACCGCGTCCGGTGCGGTCGTCGGAGTGGACCAGGGTGTAGCGCCCGGAGGACATGCGCTGCAGCCGCGCGGTCGCGGCGGCGGCGACCTGCTCCAGGCGGGCCGCCAGCACGTACGACTCCAGACGCATCTTGCGTTCGTTGTCGGCGGAGGTGCCCGCGGTGAGGGCGGCGAGGCGGGCGACCCGCTCGTACTCCTCGCGCAGCGGGGCGAGTCGGCGTACCGCCGCTGCGGCCCGCGCGGAGAGCCGGTCCAGCTCGGTTCGACAGCGGTCGGCCGCGTCGCGGGCGGAGGCCGCCGCGCGCAGGCCGCGCTCCGCCTCGGCCGCGGTGCGCTCCGCCGCGGCCGGGTCGGCGGGCGGCCGCTGGGCGGCGGCCACGGTGTCGGCCTCGGCCAGCACCGCCCGGACGGCCGCTTCCTCCGACTGCCATGCGTCCAGGCGGTGTTGCAGCTCGCGGTGGGCGGCGGCGTCCAGGAGGGCGGCGGCCGCGGCCTGCGGGGTGTCGAAACCGGCGCGGTATGCGGCGTCGGCGAGGCGGGCGTCGGCGTCCTTCAGGCGCTGGGCCGTGTCCTCGGCGGTGCGCGTGGCGTCGGCGGCCTCGGTGAGCAGCGCGACCTGCCGCTCCAGCTGCGCGGCACGCTCGGCCACGCTGCCGGCGGCACCGCGCGCCTGCGTCAACTCGGCTTCCAGCGCCGTCTGTTCCCGCTCCAGGGTCTCGCGCCGGGTGAGCCGGGAGGCGGCCCGTACGGCGGCCTGCTGGCGGTCGGCGAGGCGCTGCTCGCGCTCGCGCTCGGCACGCCGCAGCTCCTCGTGGGCGCCGTGCAGGGCGGAGGCCGCACGGCGGGCCCGGGTGTACTCCTCGTCCAACTCGTTTTCCAGGGCTTCGAGTTGTGCGGTGGGAGTGTCGCCGGCCTCGGCGGTGGCGGCGGCCAGAGCCTCGCGGACGGCGCCGAGTTGCCGCGCGTCCTCGGTGTGCTGCCGGTCGGCCTGCTGGGAGGCCTGGTGGGCCCGCTCCTCCGCCTCGCGGTCGACGTGTCCGGCGATCTTGCGGGCCGGAGCGGGATGTTCGGTGGCTCCGCACACGGCGCAGGGCTCACCGTCGGTGAGGCGGGTGGCCAGCTCGGCGGCGATGCCGTTCAGGCGCTGTTCCTTGAGGTCGAGCCAGTGGGCGCGGGCGCCGAGGGCGCGCTGCTCGGAGGCGAGCGCCCTGCGCCGGGCGTCCTCCAGGTCCGCGGCCAGCGCGTCCCGGGTGCGGGCCGCGGTGAGCCGCTTGCTCATCGGTTCCCGCTGGACGGCGAGCTGTTCGGCCCGGGTGGCGGCCTCCTGGGCGGAGTCGACGCGCGCCTGGAGCGCACCGCGGGTGGTGTCCCAGCCGTCGAGCCAGGCATCGGCCTCGCGCAGCACGTCCTCGTCGGCGCGCTCCTGCCGGTCGAGTCCGGAGCGTTCCTCGGCCAGCCGGTCGAGCCGCTGTTCGGCTCGGCGGGCCGCGTCCAGCCCGCCCAGTTCCCCGGCGGCCCGGCGGGCGGCCGCGGCAAGTCCGCTCGCGCCGGCCCCGGCGTAGGAGTCGTGGAGCCTCCCGCGCGCGCGTGCCTCGGCCGCGGCGGCCCTGCGGTGCTCCTCCTCGGCCGCCTCGCGCAGCTCCAGTGCGGGCGCGACCGCCTCGGCCTTGCGGGCCCGCTCCATGCGCTGCTGGGCCTCACGGTGGGCGGCGGAGTGCTGCTGGAGTCGTTCGGCGCGCTGCCGGCCCTCCGCGAACCTGGCCTGCAGCCGGGCGAGTTCGCGTACGTCCTCCAGGGCGCGGCGGGTCTCGGCGTGTGCGGACTCGGCGGTGCGCAGGCGGCAGTGGGCGACGGTGAGCCGTTCGCGGGCGGTCGCGCGGGCCACGGCGGCGGCGCCGAGGACCGCCTCGGCCAGTCCCGGTTCGCCGGGAGCCAGCTCGGGCAGCTCCATGGCGTCGCCGGCCTCCTGCTGCATGCGGTGGGCGTCGGCGAGCAGTGCCGCGTCGCCCTCGCGCACGCGCGCCTCGGTGGCACGGCGACGCTCGGCGAGGCGCTTTTCCACCTCGGCGAAGCGCTGGGTGTCGAAGAGCCGGCCGAGGAGCCGGCCGCGGGCTTCGGCGTCGGCGCGCAGGAAACGCGCGAAGTCGCCCTGGGGCAGCAGCACGACCTGACAGAACTGCTCCCGGCTCATGCCGAGGAGCTGCTCGAACTCGGTGCCGATCTCCTGGTGGGAGCGGCTGAGGTCCTTCCACGCGCCGGCCGCGCCGTCGTACTCGCGCAGCCAGGTCTGGGCCTTGTCGACCGTGGTGCCCTTGCCGCGCAGCTTGGGCCGCTCCCAGGCCGGCTGCCGGGTGACCTCCAGCCGACGTCCCGCGACGGTGAGGTCGAGGCGGATCTCGGCGCGGGTGCCGGGCTCCGCGTGGTCGCTGCGCAGGTTCATGCCCTGGCCGCTTCCGCTCTGCCGGGCGCCGGGGACGGAGCCGTACAGGGCATAGCAGACGGCGTCCAGGACAGAGGTCTTGCCTGCGCCGGTGGGACCGTGCAGCAGGAAGAGTCCGGCGGCGGACAGGGCGTCGAAGTCGACACTCTGGGAGCCGCCGAAGGGCCCGAAGGCGGTGACGTCGAGGCGGTGCAGCCTCATCGGGCCACCTCCCGTACGGCGTCGTCGGCGCGTACCGCGTCGAACGCCTCGCGCAGCACGTCCAGCTCCCCGTCGTCCGGCCCCGCGCCGCGCACATGGGCGACGAAGTCCTGGGCGACCTGCTGGTCACTGCGGCCCGCGAGGCGCCGGGCGTACGACGCCCCGGCGTCGTCCGGGGATCGCTCGGGGGCGAAGACGAGGCTGAGGGTGTGCGGGTAGCGCTCGGTGAGGCGGGCCATGGGGTCGGCCGGGCGGACCGGGTCGGTGAGCGTGGCCTCGACCCAGGCGTCCTCGTGGCGGGCGAGCGCAGGATCGGCGAGGAGGTCGTCCAGGGTGCCCTTGATACGGGCCAGGGGGCGCGGCACCGGGCACTCGAGTCGCTCGGCGGTGACGGAGCCGTCGGCGCCGAGGTCGATCAGCCACATGCTCTTGCGGTGGCCCGCCTCGGAGAAGGAGTAGGCGAGCGGGGAGCCGGAGTAGCGCACGCGCTCGGTGATGGTCTGGCAGCCGTGCAGATGGCCGAGGGCCACATAGTCGACGCCACCGAAAACGGCCGACGGTACGGCCGCCACGCCGCCGACCGTGATGTCCCGTTCGCTGTCGCTGGACTCGCCACCGGTGACGAAGGCGTGGGCGAGAACGACGGACCGGGTGCTCCGCGCGCGTGTGGCGAGGTCGGCGCGGACGCGGTCCATCGCGGCGCCGAGCACGGCCTCGTGCCCGGCCCGGTCCACCGCGAACTCGTCCTTCACCAGGGCTGGTTCGAGATACGGCAGACCGTAGAAGGCCACATCGCCATGGTCGTCGGCCAGTACGACCGGGGTGCCGGCGGCGGCCGGGTCGGTGCGCAGATGGATGCCCGCGCGCTCGATGAGCCCGGCACCGACGCCGAGACGGCGGGCCGAGTCGTGGTTTCCGGAGATCATCAGCGTGGGCACGCCGAGGTCGGCGAGACGGTGCAGCGCGTCGTCGAACAGCTCGACCGCGGCGAGCGGGGGCACCGCGCGGTCGTACACGTCACCGGACACGACCACCGCGTCCACGGCGTGCTCGCGCACGGTGGTGACGAGGTGACCGATGAACTCGGCCTGGGCCCCGAGCATGTTCACCCGGTGGAAGGCCCGGCCGAGATGCCAGTCGGACGTGTGCAGAAGTCTCATGATCCCCGAGATTAACGGCCGGGTCTGACATCACGGGCGGATACTCCCGTATCCGCCCGCCACAACCCGCCCACGTTTGATGCGGTATGACCGATTCAGTGCCTCGCGTCACGCATCTCCGTAGGCTTCCCCTCCCAGTTCGAACTCCGCCGTGCCCGCCGTCGCATCCGCCAGCCAGCCGCGGAAGGCGTCCACGTCGGCGTCGGGCAGGCCGATCTCGATGCTGACGGCCTCGCCGTAGCGCACGTCACGGACCTCGCGGCCGGTGGCGTGCAGGTCGTTCTGGACCTTGCCCGCGCGCTGGTGGTCGACGGTCACGGTGGCCAGCCGGAAGCGGCGCCGGGTGAGGGTGCCGAGCGCGTCGAGGGCCTCGCCGACGGCGCCCCCGTAGGCGCGGATGAGCCCGCCGGCGCCGAGCTTGACCCCGCCGTAGTAGCGGGTGACGACCGCGACGACGTAGCGCATCTCACGGCGCAGGAGCATCTGGAGCATGGGGACGCCGGCCGTGCCGCCGGGTTCGCCGTCGTCGCTGGCCTTCTGCACGGAGGCGTCGGCACCGATGACGTACGCCCAGCAGTTGTGGGTGGCGTCCGCGTGCTCCTTGCGAACGGAGGCGATGAAGTCCTGCGCCTCCTGCTCGGTGGCGGCCGAGGCGAGCGCGCACAGGAAGCGGGAGCGGTTGATCTCGGTCTCGTGCACGCCCGCGCGGGCCACTGTGCGGTACTCGTCCTGCATCCCGTCAGCCTATGCGGTGAGCGCAGGTGCGGGTCACGGCAGCAGGCACACGCACGCGCGCGTGGTGCCACGGCGTGGCCACGCGCGCGTGCTGCGGCCCGCCCCCCGCGGGAGCGCTCCTGTTTGTTCCCGCGGCTGCCGTGTCACGTTTTCTCCCTCGGCTCCCGCGTCACTCCTTGCTCCCGCGCGGCACGGTCACCCAGGTCAGCAGGGCCGCCCCCGGGACGAGGGCCGACCAGCCGGTGCCGTGCCAGGTGAGGACGGCGACCGCGGCCGTCGGGAACTTGGTCCGCACCCGCTCCAGTGTGTCGTCGAGACCGTCCCCGGCCAGCTCGAGGACGAGTTCCTCCAGTCCGGGGTTGTGTCCGACCAGCAGCAGGGTCTCCACCTCGGAGGGCACCTCGCGGACCACCTCCAGCAGGTCCGCCGCGTCGGCCGCGTACAGCCGCCGGTCGTAACGCACGGGCGGCGGGGTGCCCCACTCGGCGGAGGCCAGCTCCCAGGTGCGGCGGGCACGTACGGCGGTGGAGCACAGGGCGAGGTCGGGCAGGCAGTCGGCCTCGGCGAGAGTACGTCCGGCGGCCGGGGCGTCGCGCAGGCCGCGCCGCCCGAGCGGCCTGCGGTGGTCCTCGACGCCCTCGGGCCAGTCGGACTTGGCGTGCCTCAGCACCACCAGCCGGCGCAGCGGGCCCGCCGCACCCGCCCGCGCGCTCACGCAAGGCTCCCGAGGTCGCGGGCGAGGTCGAGGGCCAGCAGGCGGTCGGCGTAGGCATAGGTCTCGAAGCGGGCGCCGTCGGGCAGATCCGGGGCGCTCTCCACGTCTCGCAGCACCTGCAGGACACCGGGCAGGTCGAGATCGTCCTCCCACGCGGAGCGCAGCCGCGCCCGCACCGACTCGGGCACCGGCCGCGACGGCTGCCGCGCCCAGCCGGCCACGGCCCGCCGCCACCGCGCGAGCCACCCGGCCGCCTCGCCCAGCGCTGCGGAGTCCAGCCGGACGGTTTCACTGCGCGGCACGCGGAGCAGGGCGAGCCGGAAGGCCTCGGGGTCGCGCAGGAGGGCCGCCGGTGCGGGGTGGGGGCTGATTCCGGGGGTTTCTTCCCACTGTTCCCACCGCACCGGCGCCACCCGCACCACCGGCCCGTCCCCGAAGGTGTCCGGCGGCTGCGTCGTCACATGGATCGCCTGGGCCTCGCCCAGGCCCGCGGCCAGGTCGTGGCCGTCCTCGAAGGGGCGGACGGCCAGGGCGGCGGCTGCCGAGCGGAGTTCGGCGTGCTGCCCGGGTGCGGTCAGGGTCGTCCAGACCGGAGTGCCGCCCAGCTCGAGCGCGCGGACCAGGAGGTCGGCGGTGAGCAGCACCCGCAGGGCCGTCGGATCGAGGCCGGAGGCAACGGCCTCGATCCGGGTCAGGCCGCGCAGGGCGGGGGCAGCGGGGACGGGCTCACCGGTTCGGGCGTCGAGGATGTGCAGCACGGGGCGAGCGTAGGCGGGCGGACGGCCGTACGCAGGCATCTTCCGCCGAATCCGGACATGGCGGCGGGTGCCGGGGCGGGAATCCACGCATGGCGGTGGGTACCAGGGCGGGAATCCGGACACCGCTTTGTGATGTTGCTGTGGCGAACAGTTCCCGCAACGCGAGGAGGCGGCCATGGCGGCCCCGTACGGAGACGAAGCGACGATCCGCAGGATCCTGACCGAGCTGGGTGACACGTGGGCCGTGGTGGGCCTGTCGTCCAACCGGAGCCGGGCCGCCTACGGCGTGGCACAGACCCTGCAGCGGTTCGGCAAGCGGATCGTGCCCGTCCATCCCAAGGCGGAGACGGTGCACGGCGAGAAGGGGTACGCCTCACTTGCCGAGATCCCCTTCGCCGTGGACGTGGTCGACGTCTTCGTCAACAGCGACCTGGCCGGCCCGGTGGCCGACGAGGCCGTGGCGAAGGGCGCACGGGCGGTGTGGTTCCAGCTCGGAGTCGTGGACGAGGCCGCCCACGAGCGGACCCGGGCGGCAGGACTGGAGATGGTGATGGACCGTTGCCCGGCGATCGAAATTCCCCTGCTGCAGTAGCGAATCTTTCCTTCTTCTCACAATGCATCGCTGAATATTGACATTCGTACTGGGCGTCTGACCTGTGACAAGGCTGTCACCGACCGTGTGCCCAAGACAGCCAAGATCCCGGGTCAAAACTTGGTTAACAGTCTTTTGCTCGCCGGGAACGCCTCCCTAGCCTGTGGCCTCCTTCCCCGTTAACGCTGCGTATAGATCTGAGAGGCCACAACACATGGCGAATGTCGACCAGGCTGCACCGGTAGCCACAAGCGACACCGGTGGTCTGCGCCGCGACGTCGGACTCATCGGTCTGATGTGGGCATCGGTGGGATCCATCATCGGGTCCGGCTGGCTGTTCGGCGCCGAGAAGGCGGTCGTGGCGGCGGGCCCCGCGGCGATCATCTCGTGGGTGATCGGTGCGGTGGCGATCGTGCTGCTCGCGCTTGTGCACGCCGAACTCGGCGGCATGTTCCCGGTCGCCGGCGGCACCGCCCGCTACCCGCACTACGCCTTCGGCGGTCTGGCCGGCATGTCCTTCGGCTGGTTCTCCTGGCTCCAGGCCGCGACGGTGGCGCCGATCGAGGTCGAGGCCATGATCGGCTATGCCAAGCACTGGCACTTCGCCGACGGCCTGCAGAACGCCAACGGCACGCTCACGACCAGCGGCATCGTCGTCGCGGTGCTCCTCATGGCGGTGTTCGTCGCGGTCAACTTCCTCGGCGTCCGCATCCTGGCCCACACCAACAGCGCCGCCACCTGGTGGAAGATCGCGGTCCCGCTCGCGGCGATCTTCATCATCGCCGTCGGCAACTTCCACACGTCCAACTTCACCTCCGAGGGCTTCGCCCCGTTCGGCGCCAAGGGCGTCCTCACCGCGATCAGCTCCAGCGGCATCATCTTCGCGCTGCTCGGCTTCGAGCAGGCGATCCAGCTGGCCGGCGAGAGCCGCAACCCCAAGCGTGACCTCCCGCGCGCGACGCTCGGCTCGGTGGCCATCGGCTCCGTGATCTACCTGCTCCTCCAGATCGTGTTCATCGGCGCCCTGCCGCACGCCTCCTTCGCCAAGGGCTGGGCGAACCTGGCCTACGCCGGCATCAGCGGCCCCTGGGCGGGTCTCGCCTCGCTGGTCGGCCTGGGCTGGCTGGCCTGGGTCCTGTACGCCGACGCGATCATCTCCCCCGGCGGCACCGGCCTGATCTACACCACCGCCACGTCCCGTATCTCCTACGGCCTGGCCAAGAACGGCTACGCGCCGAAGATCTTCGCCAAGACCGACTCGCGCGGTGTGCCGTGGTTCGGCCTGGCGATGTCGTTCGTGACCGGTGTGATCTGCTTCCTGCCGTTCCCGAGCTGGCAGACGCTGGTCGGCTTCATCACCTCCGCGAGCGTGCTGATGTACGCGGGCGCTCCGCTGGCCTACGGCGTCTTCAAGGACCGGCTGCCGAACCACGACCGTCCGTACAAGCTGCCCTTCGGCAACGTCATCTCGCCGCTGTCGTTCGTGGTCGCCAACCTGATCATCTTCTGGTCCGGCTGGGACACCCTGTGGCGGCTGGGCTTCGCGATCCTGATCGGCTACGTGCTGCTCGGCTCGTACGCCGCCTACGCGCTCCGCAAGGGCCTGCCCGACGCTCCCCGGCTGGACTTCAAGGCCGCGCAGTGGCTGCCGCCCTACCTGGTGGGCATCGGCGTGATCTCCTACCTGAGCACCTTCGGCGGTACCGGTGACCTGCCGCTGTGGTGGGACATGCTGGTCGTCGCGGTGTTCTCGCTCGGCATCTACTACTGGGCCAAGGCCACGGCGTCCACGCCCGAGGCGATCGAGCGCAGCATCGAGGAGGTCGTGGTCACGGACGCGCCCGCGCACTGAGCCACCCCTCCCGGTGTCCCGTCAGCAGAGCCGTGGCTGACGGGACACCGTCATAATGCCGGGGTGATCTCCCCTTCCCCCTCCCCCTCCCCCCGCCCCGACTCCGCGTCCGGACAAGCCCGTACGGAGGAACGTCGTACGGTCGTCGTCGTGGGCGCCGGGCCCGCCGGGCTCACCGTCGGCAACATCCTGCGGGCCGCCTCGGTCGACTGTGTCGTCCTGGAGACCGAGAGCAGGCAGTTCATCGAGACACGGGCCCGGGCCGGCGTCATCGAGGAATGGGCGGTGCGCGAACTCGCCCGCCGCGGCCTGGCCGGGCGGCTCCCGGAGCGGGCCGAGCTGCACAGCACCTGCGAGTTCCGCTTCGCCGGCGAGCGGTACCGCTTCCCCTACGCCGAGCTGACGGACCGTCATCACTACGTCTATCCACAGCCGTTGCTGGTGACGGACCTGGTACGGGAGTACGCCGACGTACGCGGCGGCGACATCCGTTTCGGCGTGCGCGACGTCAGGCTGCACGACCTGGACACGGACCGGCCCACGGTGTCGTACCGCTGCCCGCGGACAGGCGAACGGCGCCTGCTGCACTGCGACTTCGTCGCGGGCTGCGACGGGGCGCGCGGGGTGACCCGGGACGCGATACCCGAGGAGCAGCGGCGGACCGCACGGCAGGACGACGGCATCGCCTGGCTGGCGCTGCTCGCCGAGGTCCCGCCGTCGACGGACTGCGTCCTGTTCGGCGTCCATCCGCGCGGGTTCGCCGGGCAGATGCCCCGCAGTCCCGAGGTGACCCGGTTCTACCTCCAGTGCCCGCCGGGCGACGACCCCGAGAACTGGCCGCACGAGCGGGTCTGGGCCGAGCTGCGCGCACGGCTCGCCGCCGCCGGCGCACCCGCGCTCACCGAGGGACGGCTGATCGAGAAGCGGGTGCTGGACATGCACCACTACGTCGTCGAACCCCTGGCCCACGGGCGGCTGTTCCTGGCCGGTGACGCCGGTCACCTGGTCGCACCGATCGCCGCGAAGGGCATGAACCTCGCCCTGCACGACGCCTTCCTGCTCGGCGACGCGCTCGCCGCGTACGTCACCGGGGGCGACGCGGGCGGCCTGGACGGCTACTCGGCCGCGAGTCTGCGCCGGGTGTGGGACTACCAGGAGTTCTCGCAGTGGCTGTCGGACATCTACCACGGCGTCGCGTCGGGTGATCCGTTCCGCGCCGGCACCACGCTGGCCCGGCTGCGCCGGCTGTTCTCCTCACCCGCCGCCGCGGCGGCCTTCGCCGAGCAGTACCTGGGCACGGCCGCGTCCTACTGAGCCCGCTCGGCAAGGTGGTGGTCGGCGGTCTTGAGCGCCTCGTCCACCAGTCGGCGCAGGTGCCCGTGCGCGAGCGAGTAGACCACCCGGCGGCCCTCCTTGCGGGTCCTCACCAGACCCGCAAGCCGCAGCCGGGCCAGATGCTGGCTGACGGCCGGGCGGGCGGCGCCGCACGACTCGGTGAGCGTGGTGACGTCGGCCTCTCCCGCCGTCAGCGCGTGCAACAGGGCGAGGCGGGTGCGGTCACCGAGCAGGGACAACAGCTCGGCGGCGAGCGTGAACTGCTCCTCGCCCGGGCTGCGCGGATGCGCATGGTGCGCAGGTGATAGGTGCATGCGTGCGCTCATACGCACATAATGGGGCCGTGGGCGCCCGGCGTCCACTCCCACACACCGAAAGGGGACCGACGTGAGCGACCGGCGCCCTCATCAGCACGGGCACAGCCACGATCGCGGGCATGGGCATGTGCATGGCTACGACCACGCGCACCGGTCCGGGCACGTTCACGAGCAGGAGCACCCGTCCGGGCACGAGCAGGCGCACGGGTCCGGGCACGGGCATGCACACGACCACCACGCCCGGCCCCGCACGCGCGCGGCCGGCCTGCGGCACCGCCTCGGCCACCTGCTCACTCCGCACTCCCACGAGACCGCGGACAAGCTGGACTCCGCTCTCGAGGCCTCGGCGCGCGGGATGCGGGCGCTGTGGGTGTCGCTGACCGTGCTCGGGGCGACGGCGCTGACACAGGCGGCCGTGGTGGCCGTCTCCGGCTCGGTGGCGCTGCTCGGCGACAGCGTGCACAACGCGGCCGACGCCCTGACCGCCGTACCCCTCGGCATCGCGTTCGTGCTGGGACGGCGGGCGGCGACCCGCCGGTTCACGTACGGCTACGGCCGGGCCGAGGACCTCGCGGGGCTGGTGATCGTGCTGACCATCGCCGCCTCGGCAGCCTTCGCCGCATGGACGGCCGTCGGCCGGCTGCTCGATCCGCGCCCGGTCACCCACCTCCCCGCCGTCGCGGTGGCCGCGCTCGTCGGATTCGCCGGCAACGAGTGGGTGGCCCGGTACCGGATCCGGGTGGGCCGCGAGATCGGTTCGGCGGCGCTCGTCGCCGACGGCCTGCACGCCCGCACCGACGGCTTCGCCTCGCTGGCCGTCCTGGTGGGCGCCGGCGGCTCCGCGCTCGGCTTCCGACTGGCCGATCCGGTCGTGGGGTTGGCGATCACCGCGGCGATCGCGCTGGTGCTGCGGGACGCGGCGCGCGAGGTGTTCCGTCGGGTGCTCGACGCCGTCGACCCGGCACTGGTGGACCGGGCCGAGCGGGCGGTGTCGGCGGTAGCGGGCGTGCGCGCGGTGGGCGAGCTGCGGCTGCGCTGGATCGGGCACCGGCTGCGGGCCGAACTCGCGGTGGTGGTGGACGGCGAGGCGACGGTACGGCAGGCGCATGCGATCGCCGTCGAGGCCGAACACGCGCTGCTGCACGCCGTACCGCGGCTGACGGCCGCCCTGGTGCACGCCGACCCGGCACCGGCGCCGGGCGAGAGCGACCCGCATCTGGCGCTGGCCCACCACCTCACGGCCTGACCTCGGGCTCAGGCGACCCCGAGCCCCTCCAGCACCACGGCGCCGGGCAGTTCGGCCAGTGCCTTGCCGGGCACCAGCAGCTTGCCGCGCCGGCGTCCGCTGCCGACGAGGACGTAGGGCAGGTCGGCGACGGCCGAGTCCACGAGCACCGGCCAGCCGGCGGGCAGGCCGACCGGGGTGATGCCGCCGTACTCCATGCCGGTCTCGCCGGTCGCCGTGTCCATCGAGGCGAACGAGGCCTTGCGGGCGCCGAGATGGCGGCGCACGACGCCGTTGACGTCGGCCCGGGTGGTGGACAGCACCAGGCACGCGGCGAGGGTGGTCCCGCCGCCGCGCCTGCCCGCGACCACCACGCAGTTCGCCGACTGCTCCAGCAGGTCGCGGCCGTAGTGCTCCACGAAGACGGCGGTGTCGGCCCAGCGCGGGTCGGTGTCGACGTAGAGGATCCGGTCGGCCGGGACCGTGCCCTGCCACCCGCGTACGGCGTCGGCGACGGGGGCGGTCAGTTCGTCCAGGCAGTCCGGGACCGGGGTGGCGGTGTCGAAGTCTCCGATGGGTGCGCGCATGGCCGCACGCTAACAAGGCGCGACCGCCCGCGCCGGGGTGTCTCACTGCACGGGCGGAACGGACACGGCCATCGTCATCTCCATCGGGACGTCACCGCGATTGCCGTACACATGCGGGAGGTTCGCCTCGAAGGAGGCGCTCGCGCCGACCGGGATCATATGGTCCTCGCCGTCGACGGTGAGGGTCAGTTCACCCGCGGTCACATGGACCAGCTCGACAGTGCCGGCCGGGTGCGGCTCCGACGGGCTCTGCTCGCCGGGCATCAGCCGCCAGTCCCACATCTCCAGCGGACCGGGGGCCTCCGTGCCCGCCAGCAGCCGGTTGTAGCTCCCGGCCTCGGTGGACCACAGCCGTACGGCCCGCTCGGCGGGGACGATGCGCACCTTCGGGCCCTGCTCGTAGTCGAGGAGGGTCGTGATGCTGACGCCGAGCGCGTCGCCGATCTTGACCACGGTGCCGATGCTCGGGTTGGTGCGTGCCTGCTCGATCTGGATGAGCATGCCACGGCTGACACCGGCCCGGGCGGCGAGCACGTCCAGGGTGAAGCCGCGCACCGAGCGCCAGTGCCTGACGTTGCGCGCCAAGGACTGGGTCAGCAGTTCGAGGTCCGACACGTTCCGTCCATTATTCGAGATCATTCACTATTTTGGATGACGTAGTTCAACTCAGTGAACTACGGTGAAGCGCACACGTTGTTCAACAAACTGTACTGCGAGGCACAGTGACCGCCATCTTCGCCCTCACCACCAGTCTCCTGTGGGGGCTGGCGGACTTCGGCGGCGGGCTGCTGACCCGGCGCAGCCCCGCGCTGACGGTCGTGGTGGTCTCGCAGGCCATCGCGGCGGCCGTGCTGGGCACGATCGTCGTCGCGACCGGCGGCTGGAGCGAGGCCGGGCCCCGGCTGTGGTTCGCGGTCGCCGCGGGGCTGGCCGGCCCGGTCGCCCTGCTCTCCTTCTACAAGGCCCTGGCGCTCGGCCCGATGGGAGTCGTATCGCCGCTCGCCACCCTCAGCGTGGCCGTCCCGGTCGGCGTGGGCCTGGTCCTCGGCGAGCGCCCGGGACTGCTGCAGGTCGCGGGCATCGCGGTCGCCGTCACCGGCGTCGTCCTCGCGGGCGGCCCCCAGCTGCGCGGCGCGCCCGTACAGCGGCGCACCGTCCTGCTGACGCTCATCGCGGCGCTCGGCTTCGGCGCGGTCTTCGCCCTGATCACCGAGGCCTCGACCACGGTCACCGGGCTGTTCCTCGCCCTGTTCGTGCAGCGGGTGACGAACGTCGCGGTCGGCGGGAGCGCACTCGCCGTCTCCGTCCGGCGCGGCAGCCACGCCGCAGCGGACGACGGCTTCCCCTGGGCCTCGCTGCCCGCGCTCGCCTTCGTCGGGATCGCCGACGTCGCGGCCAACGGCTGCTACGCGCTGGCCGCCCAGCACGGCCCGGTCACCGTGGCGGCCGTCCTCGCCTCGCTGTACCCGGTGGTGACCGCACTGGCCGCCCGCGGATTCCTCAGCGAGCGGCTACGCGCCATCCAGGCGGCCGGTGCAGGCCTGGCCCTGCTCGGCACACTGCTGCTCGCAACCGGCTGACTCACCCCTCGGCCTCCAGCTCCGCAAGCCGCGCCACGCCGTCCGCGTCCAGCTCCGCCAGTGCCCGCAGCTGCTCCGGCGTCGTGCCCTGCGGTATCGGGACCGGAGCCGGGGTCCTGAGCGGGGGCTGCCAGCCGTCGTCGGGCGTCCAGCGCCGTACGACCCGGGCCGGCGCACCGGCCACCACGGCGTGATCGGGCACCACGCCACGCACCACGGCACCGGCCGCGACGACCACGTTCCGGCCGATCCGCGCGCCCGGCAGGATCACCGCCCCGGTGCCGATCCAGCAGCCCGGACCGATCTCCACCGGCTCCATCCGCGGCCACTGCCTGCCGATCGGCTCGTGCGGGTCGTCGTAGGAGTGGTTGGTGGAGGTGACGTAGACGTACGGCCCGAAATAGCAGTCGCGGCCGATGGTGACCGTCGTGTCCGCTATGACATGACTGCCCCGGCCGAGGACCACTCCGTCACCGACGCGCAGGATCGGGTCGGGGCCGAGGTCCAGGTCCGGCATCAGGCCGGCGGTCAGGGTGACCTGCTCGGCGATGATGCAGTGGGAGCCGAGGTGGATCCAGGGCTCGCCGAAGACGGTGCCGAGCGGGAAGGCGAGCCGGGTGGCTTCGCCGATCGAGCCGAACCTGAATCCTGCCGGGTGCTCGGCCGTGACGGAGCCCGTGCGCTGGATCCAGGCCCAGGCCTTGTGGACGACGCGTTGAGCTGCGCGGCGTCGCCGGAATGAGAACGTGTTCTTCCGCTGGGGCACGGGGTTACGTTACTAAGCGGGCGCTTTCGGCGAGAGGGCCACCTGCTGTGATCTTTGCCCCAGCCCGTGTCGTACGGTGCCGGGTACGCCGGGTACTACGACGCGAGGAGAACGGTGATGGCACAGCAGGCGCTGATCGTGGGCATCGGCGGCAAGGAGCCCCAGGTCGATCCCGAGGCGTTCGTGGCTCCTACGGCATCCGTGATCGGGGACGTCACGCTGCACGCCGGGGCCAGTATCTGGTACGGGGCGGTCGTACGTGGTGATGTCGAGAAGATCACCGTGGGGGCGAGCGCCAACGTGCAGGACAACGTGACGCTGCATGCGGATCCCGGATTTCCGGTCAGCGTGGGCGAGCGGGTCTCCATCGGGCACAACGCGGTGGTGCACGGGGCGACCGTCGAGGACGACTGCCTGATCGGCATGGGCGCGACCGTGCTGAACGGGGCCGTCATCGGGGCCGGGTCGCTCGTCGCCGCGCAGGCGTTGGTGCCGCAGGGGATGGTGGTGCCGCCGGGGTCGCTCGTGGCGGGGGTGCCGGCGAAGGTCCGGCGGCTCCTCTCCGAGGAGGAGCAGCAGGGGGTCACCCTCAACGGCACCCTCTACGCGGAGTTGGCGAAGACGCACAAGGATGTGCATCAGTAGGCGCGTTCGCGAGCGCTCCGTTCGGGGCGCCTCACTCGCCGGCGCCTACAGGTTCCGCTTCCCGGTCGTGCTGCAGCTGGGCCTTCTTCGCCTTGCGCCGGACGAGGAGCATGGAGGCGAGCCCGACCAGGACCGCTGCCGCGAGGCCGACGTAGGAGAACTTCTTCAGCCAGCCCTCGGCGACCACACCGACGTAGTAGATGACGGCCGTCGTGCCGCCCGCCCAGCAGATGCCGCCGAGGACGTTGGCGATCAGGAACTTCCAGTACGGCATGTGCAGGACACCCGCGAGGGGGCCGGCGAAGATGCGCAGGAGGGCGATGAAACGGCCGACGAAGACGGCCCACATGCCCCACTTCTCGAAGGACCGCTCGGCGGTGGCCACATGGCCCTCGCTGAAGTGTCTCGGGAACTTCCCGCCCAGCCAGGCCAGCAGCGGGCGGCCGCCCTTGCGGCCGATCGCGTAGCCGATGGAGTCGCCGATCACGGCACCGGCGGTGGCGCACGCGCCGAGGACGATCGGGTTGATGCCCGAGTGCTGGGAGGACATCAGCGCCGCCGAGACCAGGACGATCTCACCCGGAAGCGGAATGCCCAGGCTCTCCACGCCGATGACCAGGGCCACCACGGCGTAGACGGCGACCGCGGGCACCGAGTCGAGCCATTCCTGGACGTGCACTGCAGGTGCCTCCCCTGTCACTGTCACTGCCTGCTGCCACGGTCATGCCTGCCGGACGCCGCATGCAAAGAGCGTCCCAAATGAAGGCTACCCGGTCGCGGGTGAGCGGCGGTTAAGGGCAGCGCCTCCCCGCCGGCTCCCCGGTGGCACCGTCCCGCCCCCGGTCCTTGCGTTTTCGGACACCTCCGTGTCATGCGGGAGGGGAAGGCTCCCCGCGGTATCGCCCGACCCGCCTCCCCCAGGTCCCGTCCGCGGGGCCCGCCGCGGAAGGACGACGTCCCCGTGTCCGCACCGTCTCCGTCCTCGCTCTCCCCTCTGCCCCTGTCCCCGGCCTCCTCGCTCGCCCGGGGAACGCCGCCGGGAACGGATTCCCGCCGTCCCGCATCGTTCATGGCGGGCCGGCCCGTACGACTGGTTCTGTGCCTGGCTCCGCTGCTGTTCGCCGGCGGCTGGGCGGTGACCAACCGGCCCACGGTGTACGAAGGGGTCCGCCGGCTCGTCGCGGCCGATCCCTGGTGGCTCCTGGCCGGCGGCGGTTTCACCTGCTTGAACTGGGTGGCGGCCTCCTGCGTCCGGCAGGGCGCGCTGCCGGACCGGGTCCCGGCGGGGCAGTTGCTGGCCTCGCAGTTCGCGGCGGGCGCCGCCAACCACGTGCTCCCCGGCGGGCTCGGCGCCCACGCGATCACCGTGCGCTTTCTACGGGCGCGCGGGGTGCCGCTGGACCGGGCGACCGCGTCGGTCGGGCTGTACTCGCTGGCGAAGTCCTCGGCCAAGACCGCGGTGCTGATCGTGTTCCTGGCCGCGTCGCCGGCCTGGCGACGGCTGGGCGAGCTGGTCCCGGACGGACGGCTGCTGGTCCCGCTCGCCGCGATCGCGGGCGGTGCCCTCACGGTCGTGGGGGTGCTGCTGACGGTCGTACGGCCGTTGCGGCGGCCGGTGACCGGAATGCTGCGCAGCGCCCTCGCCGACGCCCGGGAGGTGCACACACGGCCGTGCCGGGTGGCCGCCCTGTGGGGCGGGGCCGTCGCGATGCCCCTGCTCCAGGGGGCCACCCTCGTCTGTGTCGGGGCCTCGCTCGGCCTTCAGCTGCCGTGGGAGCACGTGGTACTCGCCTACCTCGCGGCCGGCACCGCCGTCGGGGCGGTTCCGGCGCCCGGCGGGTTCGCGGTCGACGCGGCGCTGGTGTGGACCCTCGTCACCTTCGGCGCCACGCCCGCCGTGGCCACCGCGACCGTCATCGGCTACCGGGTGCTGACCGACTGGGTGCCGCTGGTACCGGGCGCAGTGACGCTGTCGGCGCTGATCCGCGCCAAGATCCTGTGAACGGCGGGTTACCGTGCGTACGGGTCAGTCGCGGCGGGCCACCAGACGGTAGGCGTTGGCCAGACCGAGGCGGTGGGACACGGCCCGTACCGCGAACCGGTCCAGGAGCGTCGCCGTGACGAGCACGGGCACACCGGTGAGCAGGAGCGTGGTGCGGGCGGCGCGGCTCAGGGCGCCGGGCGGTCCGGGCAGCCAGGGTGCGTCCTCGCGCGGGGCGGTGTGGTCGAGGGCCAGCCAGACCGCCGCCAGCAGATCGACCGGGTCGTGCGGCTCGGCGTGCTGCTCCGCGACCACAGTGAAGCCCAGGTCGGTCAGCCGCCGCCGGAGGTTGGCCACCGGCATGAAGTGCAGGTGCTGCGGCTGGAGCCAGGGCAGCCACCAGCGGCCGAGCAGCCGGGCGTAGCGGCTCTGCGGGTCCGGTACCTCGACGAGGAGATGACCGCCGGGGCGTACGGCCTCGTGGGCGGCGCGCAGTTCGCGGTCGGGGTCGGTGCTGTGCTCCAGGTAGTGGAACATGCTCACCACGTCGTAACGGGCGGCGAGTTCGGGGGCGAGCGCGGGGAAGGCGCCGCGGTAGGCGTGGTCCACGCGGCCCTCGCGGGCGGCGAGTTCGACCCCGTCGGTGAAGTCGAGCCCGTCGAAGGAGGTGCCGGGCAGGACGGTACGGGCGGCGCCGCAGAAGTGGCCGTGGCCGGTGCCGACGTCCAGCCAGGTCTTGGGGGCCGGGTCGTGCGGCAGCATCGCCTCGGCGCGGCCCCGGTACATGGCGGTCCGGCCTCCGAAGGTACCGCTCATGCGCTGCTCACCGAGGCCGTCGTAGAAGTCGCGGTAGTAGAACTCCAGTCCCTGTTCGGTCAGTTGGGGGTTCTGGAAGGTGTGGCCGCAGTCGGCGCAGCGGTCGAGGGTGAAGCGGCCGGGCTTGTGCTGGAGCAGGTCGGTGGTGCGCAGACGGGTGGCGAGACGCCCGGAGCCGCACCAGGGGCAGTCGGTGCGCCGGGGGGCGAAGAAGCGGTCGGTGCCCGCGGCCAGGTCCCGCTGGTAGGCGGGGCGCAGGGCGGCGATGCGCGCCTTCTTGTCGCTCACGTGGCTCTTGTCGTCGTGCTCGGTCATCGGCTCTCCGCTGCGAGGTGTGCGAGGTGTTCGAGGTGGGTCGCCGCGGCCCTGGCGCCGCCCGCCGCACGGAACGCGGTGCGGATCCGGGCGGCGGCGGCCCGATGGGTGCGATCGGTGAGGACGGTGTCGAGGGCCGCGCCGAGCTGGGCCGCGCGGACCCGGCCGAAGCGGACGCGGACGCCGGCGCCCGCGTCCACGACCTGGCCGGCCACCACCGGCTGGTCGTCGCGGATGGGCGCGACGACGAGGGGTGCGCCGTGCCACAGGGCCTCGCACACCGTGTTGTGGCCCGCATGACAGACGACGGCGTCCATCCGCTCCAGCAGAGCGAGTTGGGGCACCGACGGCAGGACCAGGACGTCCTTGTCGCCGGGCGGCACCGGAAGGACGCGGCCAGGGTCGGCGATCACCCCTTGCACCCGGTCGCCGCGGTCGCGCAGTGCGGTGAGGCACTCGGCGAGGAACCGGGCTCCGGCGTCCGCGTTCGCCGTGCCGAGGGTCACCAGGACCTTCGCCCGACCCTGGTCGAGCCACTCCCAGGGAAAGCCGGGCCCGGCCGGGCGCCCGGCGAGCGAGGGACCGACGTAGTGGATGTGGGGGGCCAACGGCGCCTGGGGGCCGATGAGTTCGGGGGTGCTGAAGATCAGCAGCAGGTGGGGCGAGAAGCGCGGGTCGGCGGTGCCGGACGGGGCACCGATGCGGTCCCGCAGTCCGGCCAGGCTCCGCTCCAGCCACTCGGCGATCTTGGGCAGGCCGTCGTAGGCGCCGGTGAACTCCGCCGAGGTGGTGGCGGAGGTGGCCCAGGGCAGCCCCAGGCGCTCGGCCACCAGGGCACCGGCGAAGGCCTGTTGGTCGGCCACGACCACGTCCGGGCGAAACGCGTCGGCCGCCGCTCGTACCCCCGGGGCCATGGCGTCGGCGAGCGGTAGCAGGTACCACTCCCACAGGAACTTCAGCGCCTCCGCGCCCCGCAGGTCGGGCGGCCGTGCGACGCCCTGCGCACCCGGCACCGGGCCTGCGCATGCGTGCACCTCGGCGTCCGTGCCCGCGAGCCGGCGCACCAGCGCCGGATCGGCGCACGCCCAGGCGACCCGGTGCCCGCGCGCGGCCAGTCGGGTGGCAACGCCGACGGCCGGGTTGATGTGGCCCGTCAGCGGCGGCACCACGAACAGGTAGGCGCTCACCGGACGCCCGACCCGGCGTGGATCAGGTCCAGGATGTGCCCGCCGACGGTCGCGGGCGCTTCGACCAGCACCGAGTGCTCGTGCCCCGGCAGCACGACCGACCGGAAGTCCGCCAGCAGCTCCCGCTTGAGCGGCACCAGGTCGGCGAGGTCCGAATCGCCGCCGTACACGCCGAGAATCGGGCAGCGCACGGATCTGATCTCGGTCTCGGTGAGGACGCGGCTGGCGGGGATGTCCCGGCCGAGGGTGGTCTCGCGGGCGAGGCGGGCGGCGCCCTTGGCCAGGCGGGCGGTGTTCTGGCTGCGGTTCGCGGTGATCCAGGCGATCGCGTCGGGCTCGTTGTGGGCGAGTTCGGTGACGACCCGGTCGAGGATGCGGCCGAGTTTCGCCGCCCAGGCCGGCGTCGCGGGCTCGGACTCGATCAGCGTCAGGCTGAGGGCGCGCTCCGGGTGCCGGGCCGCGTAGCCGAAGGCGATGGTGCCGCCGTAGGAGTTGCCGACGAGGTGGAGCGGTCCGGTGACGGCCAGCCGGTCGAGGAGGGCCTCCAGGTCGTCGATGTTGTGGTCGAGGGTGTAGCCCCGTGGCGGGCGGGCACTGCGGCCGTGTCCGCGCAGGTCGTACATGACCACGTCCAGTCCGGCCGCGGCGAAGGCGGGGGCGACGGTGAAGTAGTAGCTGGCCAGGCTGTCGGTGAGCAGACCGTGCACGAGGACGACCGTGGCGTGCGGGACCCGGCCGTCGGCGGGCCCCGTGCGCTGGACGTGCAGCCGGATCCCGCCGGCGTCGACCATGGCCACGGCTCAGCCCGCCTGCGTGGTCTTCAGGCTCCACACCACGTACTCCACCAGGCGGCCCACGGTCAGCTCGATGATCTCGTCGAACTCCATGCCGGCCAGGAACTCGGCGAGGTTGACCCGCTGCCCGTACCGCCCCTCGAGCAGGCCGGCCAGGGTGACGAGGTCGATGCTCTCCAGCTCGAGGTCGCGGTTGAAGGTGGTGGACATGCCGATCACCACGTCGTCGTCGCCGTACTCGGCGAGCACCGTACGGAGCATGCCGGTGACGTCGGCGAGCACGGAGTCGGCGGTGGACTGCGCCGCGGCGGTCCGGGCGGGGTTCGTCGGAGCCGGCTGGGCGGGGTTCGTCGGAGCCGGCTGGGTGGGGGGATTCATCGGGGGCACTCCTCGGCTGCAGCGTGATCGTCGGGTGGTGCGTCGTGGTCGGCGCCGGGCCCGGTCGTCCAGGCCACCACGTAGGAGCGCTCGGGCAGAGCGGGTGGATTGGTCACCGGCGCGCAGTGCACGGTGTAGGCACGCTCCAGGCGACCGCAGACCAGCAGCCGGCTGCCGTCCGGGGCGGTCTCCAGCACGGTGAAGTCGCGTGGCCGGCCGTCGAATCCGACGCCCTCGGCCTTGGCGACCGCCTCCTTGGCGGCCCAGAAGCGGGTGAACCACAGTGCCTGCGGGTCGGGGCCGTCCGCCGACAGGCCGTGCAGCAGCCGCAGTTCGGCCGGGCCGAGGGCGGTGGCGAGGGTCGCCGGATCGCGCTCGGCGACCTCTTCGATGTCGATGCCGGGGCCGGGCTGCGGGGTGTGCGGCCGTACGATCGCCACGCCCGCCTCGGCCCGGTGGGCGAGCGAGACATCCAGCGGGGGCAGCGTGCGGCCGTGCACTCCGGTGACGCAGGGTCGGCCCAACTCGTCGTTGTCGACTTGGAGTTCGGCCGGGAAGACGGGGCCTTCGCCGTGCTGCCAGAGCCACTGCCGTACGGCGTCCTTGACCGCGATCCGGCCGAGCAGCCACTGGCGGCGGCCGCGTGGCGGACGGTCGGCGTACGTGGCACGCTCGGCGCCGCCCAGCGAGTTGCGCATGATCAGCTCGCGGGAGGCGAGGTCCGGCCAGCGCTCGTGCACCAGCGCCCAGCCGCCGGCCTGGGCCATGGACAGGGTGTGGCGCTCGGGGAAGCGTTCGACGGGCCGGGTCGTCGGGTCGTTGTCGAAGCGGCGGTCCTGCCAGCCGGTGATCCTGGCCCACACCCGGCCGCCGGCCGTCAGCTCCGCGTCCGCCTCCAGGGTCGTGTCCGTGAGGGTCGTGATCCGCAGCAGACAGGCGACCTCGGTACCGGGGGCCGGGTGCGGGCCGTGGAATCTCAACTCCCGCATGTGGACGGGGAAGACGACCGTGCGCTCGGTGCGGGTCGCCATGATCCAGTAGCCGAGGAGCTGGCCCACGTTGTCCAGCAGGGCGCCGGGCGCGGCGGGCGTGCTGAGCACTCCGCGGATGTGCCGTTCGCCGATCGCGGTGAGGTCGGTGAGGCCCTGGAAGCCGGGTCCGTGGAACATCCAGCGCTCCCGGTAGAGCTGGGCGGCGGTGTGCTCGGGGCGGCGTTCCGGGGCGTCCGGGAGGGGGCCGGGCCCCGGCGGTGCGGGGTACCGCGGGGCGAGTTCGACGACGGCGCGGGCCGTGGGGCCGAAGGCCACGGTGACGCGGTCCGGGTGCCCCGGGGCCGGGGTGACGGTGACCTGGACGTCGACGGGGGGTGTGGCGGTGAGCCAGCGCTCGAAGCGGGCCCCGTGCACGGCGACCGCCCGTAGCCCGGGGGCCGCGGCCTCGGCCGCGTCCGTCATGTGCCGCACGATCGTGGTGGCGGGCACCACCGGCCAACGGTCTTCCACGGCAGGCCAGTTGGCGCGTTGCGGGAAGAAGCAGTGGTCCAGGAGGTGGGGCATGGCGTGCGGGGAGACGTGGACGGTCGTGGTGGCCGCGGCGGGCCTGGCGAGGGTGGGCAGGGCGGCGGCCGGGGCGCGGTGACGGCCCGCGGTGATCACCTCGGCCGCCGTGTGCGCGGTGTCCCGCAGGAGGGCGGTCAGCTCGGCGGCGGCCGGGAAGCCCGGGGCGAGGTCGTCCAGGTCGGCCAAGCGGGCAGGAGCCG
The DNA here is from genome assembly GCF_009796285.1 of Streptomyces broussonetiae. Taxonomy (NCBI): domain Bacteria; kingdom Bacillati; phylum Actinomycetota; class Actinomycetes; order Kitasatosporales; family Streptomycetaceae; genus Streptomyces; species Streptomyces broussonetiae. Next base: position 1,974,055 of record NZ_CP047020.1, read on the forward strand.
GTCGGGTGGCGGGGCTCAGGCCGGCGCGGAGGGCGCCGAGTTCCGGCCCGTCCAGTGAGACGAGGGCGCCGGAGAGGTCGAGGCGGACGGGCCGGCGCACGGGTACGGCCGCGGCGGCGCGGGGTGGGAGCGCCGGTGCCACGGGCGCCCCCGCCGTCCACAACGCCGTGGCCACGCGCCGCAGTTGCGCCATGCCGCCGTGCTGGGGCGCGTTGGCGGCGACGGCCAGGTGGTCGCGGTCGCCGAGGGTGTCGTCGATCAGGGAGGTGAGCCGGCCGGGCCCGGTCTGGACGAAGACGCGGTGCCCGGCGGTGTACAGGGCCTCGGTCAGCTCCCGGAAGCGGACGGGCTCCAGCAGGTGCCGTACGAACAGGGCGCGCACCTCCGCCTCGGCCGCCGGGAAGGGTGCCGCGGTCGTCCCCGACCACACGGGCACGGTCGGCGGATGGAGCCGGAAGCGCTCGGCGGCCTCCTTGATGGGGGCGAGGTACGGCTCGAGCATCGGGGTGTGGAAGCCGGAACGGAAGGGCAGCACCTGGCAGATCACGCCCTGGGCGCGCAGGGACCGTACGAACGACTCGACCGCCGCGCCGGGTCCGCAGACCATGGACTGGCGGGGGGCGTTGTCGTGGGAGAGGACGATCCCGGAGTCCGGCCGGTCCTCGGCGAGCGCGGTGCGGACGTGCTCGGCCGAGGTGCCGAGGGCTGCGAAGGCGAGGCCGGGGACGGTGAGCGCGTCCGGGTCGAACCGGGCCATGAACGCGTCCACTTGGGCCGCCGAGTAGAGTCCGGCCGCCGCCATGGCCGTCCACTCGCCCACGCTGTGCCCGGCGACCGCGTCCGGTACGACGCCCATCCGGCGCAGCGCCCGGTCCAGCAGGCGGCCCACGCCGACGACCCCGAAGCCGTGCCGTGCGACGTCACCGACCCGGACCTTGGTGCCGGACAGCGGGGGCAGGCCGAAGTGGGCGGCTATGTCGTCGGTGCGGGGCGCGAAGTCACCCTCCAGGCCGGGGAAGACGAACGCCAGCCTGCCGCCGGCGCGGCCGAGCAGCGGGCCCGGCCGGAACCACACGTCGCCGCGCCCCTGCCAGGCGCGCCCCTTGGCGACCGCACGGCGGGCCAGGGCGAGCCGTTTGGGGTTCGGCGCGACGACACCGAGCCGGGCGGGACCGGCGTCGGGCTGCGGCCGGGCGGGGTCGAGTCCTGCGGCGCGTACGGCCGGGTCGTCGGCGTCGAGGAGTGCTGCGAGGCGCGCCGGGCTGTCGGCGGCAAGGAGCAGGACCGGTTCGGGCTCGGCGACCTGGGCGGCGGGGGCGGGCCCGGGGTACGCCCGGGGAGCCGGACGGCCGCCGGGCGCCTCCTCCAGCACCACATGGGCGTTGATCCCGCCGAAACCGAAGGCGTTCACGGCGGCCCTGCGGACCGGCTGCCGGGCGCCGGTCTCCCAGGGCCGGGCCCGGTCCAGGGTGTGGAACCGGGTGGCGGCGAGGGCGGGATGGGGGTCCTCGCAGTGGAGGGTGGGCAGCAGGGTGCGGTGGTGGACCGCGAGGGCGGCCTTGACCAGGCCGGCGACTCCGGCGGCCGGCATGGTGTGGCCGATCATCGACTTCACCGAGCCGAGGACCGGGCGAGCACCGCTGCCCTGTGCGGGTCCGAACACCTCGGCCAGAGTGGCGAGTTCGGCCGCGTCACCGGCGGGTGTGGCGGTGCCGTGCGCCTCCAGCAGTCCTAGGACGTCCGGGGCGGTCGGGTCGAGCCCGGCCGCCTGCCAGGCCTGTCGTACGGCACGGGCCTGTCCGCCGGGGTCGGGGGTGACGAGACCCGCCGTACGGCCGTCACTGGCCACGCCGGTGCCCCGGATCACCGCGTACACACGGTCGCCTGCACGCTCGGCGTCCGCGAGCCGTTTCAGCACCACCACGCCCGTGCCCTCGCCGATGAGGATGCCGTCCGCGTCACGGTGGAAGGGGCGGATGCGCTCGGTCGGGGACAGGGCGCGCAGCTGGGAGAAGACGCTCCAGAGGGTGATGTCGTGGCAGTGGTGCACTCCCCCGGCCAGCATCATGTCGCACCGGCCGGTGGCGAGTTCGCCGACGGCCTGGTCCACGGCGACCAGGGAGGAGGCGCAGGCCGCGTCCACGGTGTAGGCGGGGCCGCGCAGGTCGAGCCGGTTGGCGATGCGGGACGCGGCGAGGTTGGGGACCAGGCCGATCGCGGACTCCGGGCTGTCGGGGCCGAGCCGGTCGGTGAACGCCTGCCGGATCCGGTCGAGTTGGGCCGAGTCGAGAGCGGGCATCAACTCACGCAGAGTGCGCACGAGTTGACCGGCCGTCCGCACCCGCTGGTCGAGCCGGACCAGGCCGGGGGTGAGATAGCCGCCGCGGCCCAGGGTCACGCCGATCCGGTGCCGTTCGGGCAGCCGGTCCGGGCCGCCCGCGTCGGCGAGCGCGGCGGCGGCCACCTCGAGGGCGATCAGCTGGTCGGGCTCGGTGCCTGGCACCGAGGCGGGCATGATGCCGTAGCGCGTGACCTCCACCTCGGCCAGGCCGTCCACGAACCCGCCGCGCCGGCAGTACACCTGGTCGGCGACGGCGGGCCCGGCGGCCGTACCGGGCCGGTAGTAGACGGCGTCCCAGCGGTCGGCCGGGACTTCACGGATCGCGTCGACGCCGTCGCGCAGATTGTGCCAGTAGGTGTCCAGGCCGGCGGCGCCCGGCAGCAGCACCGCCATCCCGACGATGGCGACGGGTGTCTGAGGCTGTGTCATCTCACCAGCCCGACGCGGTGTGGACCACGGCACGGTCCGCCGGATCGCCCCAGGCTAGTTCCCGGAGCAGGGCCGCGGTGCCCTCGTCCGGGTCGATCAGCCCGACCCCGCGCCGGGCGTACGCGCGGCCGAGTTCGGCGCCGACCATGCCGGAGTGCGGGCCGGACGGCGCCCACGGTCCCCAGTGCACGGTCAGCGCGCGGTGTCCGGTGCGGGCGGCCCAGTCCGCGCCGAGCGCTTCCAGGGCGTCGTTGGCGGCGGCGTAGTCGGCCTGGCCGCGATTGCCGAGGACCGCGGCGATGCTGCCGAACAGCACGGTGAACGCGGGCGCGTCGGGCAGGTCGTCCAGGGCGGCGAACAGCGCGGCGGCCCCGGCCGTCTTCGTGCCGTAGACCCGCTGGAAGGACTCGGGGGTCTTGTCGGCGATCAGCCGGTCCTCGATGACACCGGCGGCGAAGACGACGCCGTCCAGCCTGCCGTGTTCGGCGTGGATCTCCTTGACCGCCTGCAGGACGGCGTCCCGCTCCCGGAAGTCGACCGCGCGGTAGCGGGCTTCGCTGCCGAGCGCGCCGAGTTCGGCGAGCGTGGTGGCGATCTCCCGCTGGGCGAGGATGCGTTCGGCGGCCCGGTTGATCTCGGCGGGCGTGGGCGTCTCCGGGTCGGCGGCGAGCGCCGCCCGTAGTTCGGTGGGGGTGCGGGCGGCCGTGGTGCGCGGGTCCTCGGGGGCGGCGGGCGCGGGGGTGCGGCCCAGCAGTTCGATGCGGCACCGGCAGGCGCGGGCCAGCGTGGCCGCGAACCGTGCGGTGATGCCCCGGGCGCCGCCGGCCAGCAGCACGACGGAGTCCCGGTCGAGGCCGAGTGCGGCGGCTTCGGCGGCGCCGTCGGCGGCGGGTCCGGCGCCGGTGGTGCCGAGCGGGCCGAGGGGCGCGGGCACCAGCTCGAGACCCTGGCGGGCACCGGCGGCCGTCCGCAGGACGACGGGCGCCGCCGGTTCCGGGGCGCGCAGCTCGGCGAGCACGGCCTCGGCCACGGCTGCCGGGCCGGTGTCCGGTACGGCGGCGACCCGGGCGAGGAGGCCGGGGTACTCGTGTCCGACGGAGCGGAACAGGCCGTCCAGACCGGCCGCCCGCAGCGCCGGCTCACGGTCGGCGGCCCGCACCGCGAGCAGGGTGCGGGGGCCGCACGCCAGCGCCGCCCGGAGCACCGGGAAGGCGTCCGGCAGCACCGGAAGGTCGGGGCCGGGCAGCGCGCCCAGGTACACCACGGCGTCGACCGGGCCGTCGGCCGCGGTGAGCAGGTGGCCCCGGTCGAGGATCACGGCGTCGGCGCCGTGCCCGGCGAGCCGTGCCGCCACCGCTGCCGCCACGCCCTCGCCACCACCGAGGAGGGCGAACCGTCGGCCGGACAGGTCGAGGTCGGCCGGGCCCGGCTCCGGCAGGGGCACCGGACGCAGCGCGCAGCGCCGGGGGGACACACCGGGGACCGAGGAGTGTTCCTGGGGCTGCGTCCCGGTGTACGACGCCTCCGTCTGCTCCTCGGCCGGCTCGCCCCCGCCCGGGACTCCCGCCCCGATCCGCGCCGTCAGCCATTGCGTCACCGCCGCCGCCGTGCGCGCCTTGGCCAGCTCCTCCAGTTCGGCGTCGTCCAGGACCTCGGCGCCGTCCGCGATGCCCAGGCGCTTGGCGAGTTCGCCCGCTATCTCGGCCCGCTTGATGGAGTCGATGCTCAGGTCTGCCTCCAGATCGAGGTCGGGTTCGATCATGTCGACGGGGTACCCGGTGCGTTCGCTGATGATCTCCAGGACGACGCGGTCCACGTCGTCGGCCGGTTCGGTGCTGCCGGTGACCGTCGACCGAGGTTCCACAGCGGGGAGTTCAGGGGCCGCGAGCTGCACGGACGGTGGTACGGGCGCCGGTGGGGTGGCTGTCGCAGCCGCCCCGAAGTAGGTGAGCAGCACATCGCGCTGGGCGGCGATCATCTCCCGGCTGGTGCGCAGGAACTCGGAGATCAGCGCGTCCCGGTCGGTGGGGACGCCGTTCGGCTGGTCGGTGGTCACGGTCGTCTCCACGACTCGTCGGGCCGGTGCGAGGGCACCGGGCAGGAGTTCTCCGTCGGCAGTGCGCACGAGGTGTCCGTCGACCGTCCAGCCGGGCCGCCTGGGCGCCGGGGTGCGCAGCGCGTCCACGGCGTCGCGGCCCCGCAGCAGCCAGGCGGTGCGCACCGGCCGTCCGGCGACGGCGAGCCGGGCGAGTGCGTCGAGCCAGCCGCGCAGGCCGCTGCCGGCCGCCGGTTCGCAGGCGACCGTACGGTGCGGGCGGTCACCGAGGATCTGGCCCACGAGCCGGGTGAGCACCGTGCCCGGGCCCGCCTCGACGAAGAGCCGCGCGCCTGCCTCGTACATGGCCTCGATCTGGGCGGCGAAGGCGACCGGGGAGCCGATCTGGGCGGCGAGTTCGGTGCGCACCGCGTCGGGGTCCGGGAGGTAGGGCGCGGCGGTGCGGTTGGCCCAGACGGGGAACTCGGGCGCCCGCACGGTCCTGTCCGCGAGGGCCTTGGCGAACCGCTCGCCCGCCGTGGCCACGAGCGGACTGTGGAAGGCACAGGCCACGGGGATGCGTTTCGCACCGAGTCCCGTCGCGCGCAGCAGCCGTACGGCCGTCTCGACGTCCGCCGTCGGTCCCGAGATCACCGTCTGTTCGGGCGAGTTGAGGTTGGCGAGGACGACCGACGTCGGCGCTTCGGCCGTGCGCAGTACCTCGGTGACGGTCTCGGCGGGGGCACCGACGGCGGCCATGGTGCCGGGGTCGTCGCCGGCCGCCGCCAGGATCGCTCCGGCGCGTTCGCCGCTCAGCTCCAGCAGGGTCTCGGGGTCGAGGGCGCCCGCCGCGGCGAGTGCGACGAGTTCGCCGTAGCTGTGGCCGGCGGCCTGGTCGGGGCGGACGCCCGCGGAGGTGAGGAAGGCGTGGGCGGCGAGGCCCGCGATTCCGAGGGCGGGCTGCGCGGCCCGGGTGTCGGTGAGCGCGGCCCTGCGGGCTTCGCGGGCGGTGTCGTCGAAGGCGGCCGGCGGATGGACGACGTCGGCGTGGGCGCGGCCGAGGTGCAGGAAGTGCCGCAGCTCGGGCAGGGTGACCAGGAGGTCGGCGAGCATGCCGGTGCGCTGGCTGCCCTGGCCGGGGAAGAGGAAGGCGGTCCCGCCCGCCACCGGGTCGGCTCCGTGGATCCCGGCGGCCGGATCGCGCTCCCCGGCGAGGATCCGCCGCAGCTGTCCGGTCAGTTCCTCGAGGTCACGGGCGACGATCGCGGCCTGCACCGGTTCGCGCGTGGTGTCGGCGCGCCGGGCGGCGGCGAGGGCGAGGTCCCGCAGCCGCCAGGGCCGCCCTTCGGCCTCGGCGGCCCGTAGGACCTCCTCGACGGTCCGGTGGGCCGCGGCCGTGTCCCGGCCCCGGAACAGGAACAGCTCGCACGGCCAGGCGTCCAGGGCCTGCGCGGGTGGTACGGCTCCGGCGTGCGCGGCCAGCACCGCATGGAAGTTGGTGCCGCCGAAGCCGAACGCGCTGACTCCGGCGAAGCGCTGGGCGGCCGGTGCGGTCCAGGGCCGGGCTCGGGTGTGGAAGGCGAACGGGCTGTCGTCCTCGGTCCAGGCCGGGTTGGGCCGCTCCAGGTGCAGGGTGGGCGGGGTGACCCCGGTGTACAGGGCGAGGGCGGTCTTGATCAGCCCGGCGAGCCCGGCGGCACATTTGGTGTGCCCGATCTGCGACTTGACCGAGCCGAGGGCGCATCCGCCCGTGCTGGCACCGGCTTCGGCGAACACCGCGCTCAGGACGGCGAGTTCGGTGCGGTCGCCCACGACGGTACCGGTGCCGTGCGCCTCGACGAGGCCGACGTCCGCCGGTGAGACAGCGGCGTTGCGGTACGCCCGCTCCAGCGCGGCCCGCTGCCCCTCGGGGCGGGGTGCGGTCAGGCCGAGGGAGCGGCCGTCGCTGGCGGAGCCGAGGCCCTTGACCACGCCGTAGATCCGGTCGCCGTCGCGTTCGGCGTCCGTGAGCCGTTTGAGGACCAGGCAGGCCACGCCCTCGCCGAGGGCGATGCCGTCGGCGCGGGAGTCGAACGCGCGGGAGCGGCCGGTCGGGGAGAGCGCGTGGACGGCGGAGAACAGGACGTAGTCGTTGATGCCGTTGTGCAGGTCGGCACCGCCGCACAGCACCAGGTCGCTGGTGCCCGAGACGAGTTCCTTGCAGGCCACGTCGAGGGCGGCGAGCGAGGAGGCGCAGGCGGCGTCGACGGTGAAGTTGGCGCCGCCGAGGTCCAGTCGGTTGGCGATCCGGCCGGAGACGACGTTGGCGAGCATGCCGGGGAAGGAGTCCTCGGTCAGCCGGGGCAGCTGTGCCTCGATCCCGTCGGGGACCTTGCCGTAGTAGGCGGGGAGGACGGCGCGCAGGGTGACGGCGTTGGACAGGTCGCTGCCGGCCTCGGCGCCGAAGACGACGGAGGCCCGCGCGCGGTCGAACGTCCGTCCCTGCTCGCCGTATCCGGCGTCCTCCAGTGCCCGGCGGGCCGCCTCCAGGGAGAGGAGCTGGACGGGTTCGATGCTGCCGAGGGAGGCAGGCGGAATGCCGTAGCGCAGCGGGTCGAAGGGGATGCGGGGCAGGAAGCCGCCCCACTTCGACGCCGTGCTGCCGGACGCGTGGTGCACCGCGGGGTCCCAGCGGTCCGGCGGGACCTCGGTGACGGCGTCGCGCCCGGCGACGACGTTGGCCCAGAAGGCGGCGAGGTCGGGGGCGTCGGGGAACATGCAGGACATACCGACGATCGCGATGTCGAGCGGTGCGGGCGCCGGCGGCTCATCCGGGGCTCGCAGGGCCGGGCGCAGGGCCCGGCGGGTCAGGAAGTCGGCGGCGCCGTCGGTCACCGCGCGGTGCAGGTCCGCCACGGTGGTGGTCGTCGAGCGCAGGACGGCGACCTGGCCCGCCATGAACATCCCGTCGGCGAGCTGCCGTTCCTCGCCGACGTCCGTCAGCTCACCGTCGGCGCCGCGTTCGACGCCCTTGCTGGCGATGCGCAGCCGGCCGACGTTGAGCCGTTCCAGCCCCTCCCAGACCTCCCGGTCGGCCAGCCCGCGCGCCCGCAGGGTGGCCTCCCGGTCCCGGTAGTCACCGGTGAAGGGGCTCGGCACGCAGCGGGTCGCGTGGCCCGGTGCCGTCTCGAGCAGCGCGGTCGCGGTGGCGTCGAGGACCTGCCGCTGGAAGAGGGGCCGGATGGCACCGTGTGCGACGGCTTCCTGCGTGAACAGGTAGGCGGTGCCCATGAGGAGGCCGACAGCGGCGCCGCGGGCGGTGAGCGGCGCGGCCAGGGCGGCGACCATCGCCGCCGACCGCTCGTCATGGACCCCGCCCGCGAAGAGGACCTCCAGCTGCCGGACCGCATCGTCCCCGGCCGAGGCGAAGTGGTCCTCGATCACGGCAAGTTGAGCCTCCCACAGCGCAAAGGACGCCCGGGGCCCCACGTGCCCGCCGCACTCGGACCCCTCGAACACGAACCTGCGCGCCCCCGCCTCCAAGAACTGCCGCAGCAGCCCCGGCGAGGGCACATGCAGAAAGGTCCGGATCCCGGCCCGCTCCAGCGTCTCGGCCTGGGCGGGCCGGCCGCCGGCGATGACCGCGTGCGTGGGCCGCAGCTCCCGTACGGCGTCCAGCTGGGCGTTTCTGATCTCCTCCGGCGCGAAGCCGAGGACACCCACCCCCCAGGGCCGCCCGTCCAGCACGCCCCGCGCCTCGGTCAGCATCGCCCGGGTCCGCTCGCCGTCCGCCAGGGCCAGCGCCAGAAACGGCAGCGCCCCGCCCGCGGCGACGGCGGCCGCGAACCCGGCCTTGTCGCTGACCCGGGTCATCGGCCCCTGCGCCACCGGAAGCCGCGTCCCGAGCGCCCGGCACATGGCCGATCCGGGCCGAAGGGCGTCCGCCGGACCGGCTTCACCGGTGTCCCGGTCGACTTTCCTGGCACTACGGCCCACCGACGCGGTGCGATGCCCAACCTCAGTGGCGCCATGTCCGACTTGCGCGGCACGACGTGCACCTTCCTCGGCGGCACGGCCGACCGCCGCACCTGGATCCTCCGCGGGGGTCACCACCGGACCCGCATCCACCGCGGCACCACCGGCCTCCGCACCACCGGCCTCCGCACCACCGGCCTCCGCCCCGGCGGCGGACGGCCCGGCGGCGGACGGCCCGTGCGGTGACGGCGGACCGGCGTGCGTCACCCCGTGGATCGCCGCCGACACCTCCCGTATCACCCGCCCTACGTCCCCCCACCGTTCGGCGAACCGGGCGGCGAGGAAGCCGTCCTGGCCCACCGGGAGCAGGTGGGTGTGCGGATCACCCACGCCCAGCAGGGAGGCGACCGTCTCGGGGTCGTCGGAGGGCGGTTGCGGGGACTCGGGGCCGCGGCGGCGCAGGACGCGGTGGCCGCCCAGGACCACGGTCTCCGAACCGTCGAGTGACCGCAGGGCCGCCCGGACCGGTTCGGGCAGTCCCGACTCGGCCAGCAGGGCGAGCTGACTGTCGAGGACCACACCGGCCGCCCCGCCGGCCACGGCGGCTGCCGCCGTTCGCGGTCCGATGCCGCCGCAGGCCCAGACCGGCAGCCCGCTCAACTCCCCGTCGGACAGAAGCTGTTGCAGCAGGACGTAGGTGCTCAGTTCACCCACCCGACCACCGCTCTCGCCGCCCCGGGCGATCAGCCCCCGGGCACCGGTGCGGATGGCCGCCCTGGCCTGCCCGAGGTCGGTGACCTCCATCAACACCCGCTGTCCGGGCGCAAGTTCGGGCACGGTCCAGGCCGCGTCCGGGGTGAGGACGACGGTGTCGGGGCCGTCCCGGACGTCGGCCGGGGTCAGGGCACAGTGACGGGTCACCCGTATGCCGAAGGGGCCCGGCGCGGCTCGTCTCAGCCGGGACAGCTCCTCTCGGGACCGTCGGTCCCCGGTGCCGAGGTCGAGGACGCCGAGCCCGCCGGCGACGCAGGCCGCCGCGGCGAGACGGGCGTCGGGCTCTCCGAACGGGGTGAGGCACAGGATCAGGTCGTGGGCGCGCACAGGGGAGGTCATGATGCTCCGGCACGGTCGGCGAGACTGCACGGTGGGGGGTGTGCGGCGGAACTCTCTGGTGCGAGGGCACCGGAACCTAGCGAGGTGTTACTCACGGGTCAATGACGACGCACCCTTTTTGTGGCCGGTGACGCCGATTCGGCCAGTCGATCGAATTCCCCGCAAGGGCCCAGATACGCGGCGAATTCCGTCACGGACGCGGGCCCGGTATCGCCCGGGCCCGCACGCCACACCACCCCAACCCCGGCAAAGCGTCCACCCGCTTCACCACACACTCACCCGCGCGCAACACGCCGGGACAGTCACGCGAAGTCTGTAAATTCCGCATGACGTCACGCCCCTGGCTCGAACACGATTCAACGACTCGCCGGTGCCCGGAGGAACCGCTCCGGGCACCGGCGCCGGCGTCAGCGAAGCAGCGACCCCACGGCCGCCGGTACGGCGGCGGCCTCCCCCGTGACCGGCGGGAGCGCGCCGCTCACCGCGTGCACCGCGGCACCGTCGCCGGACGCGGAACCGGACCCCGTACGGCCCCGGTCATGACCGGCGCGGACCTGGGCGATCCGGATCCCGTTCCCGTCCCCGGACCGCCCCGCACGCCCGGAGCGCCCCGCCCGTCCCGGCTCCCACGGCTCCCCCGACAGCCCGGGCCCGCCCGGCACCCCGGGCGCCCCCAGGTCTCCCGGTCCGTGTCCTGCGTCGTCGCCCTGCGGACCTCCGGCCTGCCCGGGGCAGAGGTCGGGCGCTCCCGGCGCACCGACTTCGCCCCGCTCACCCTGCACCGCCACCGCATCCGGATCGCCCCCCGGATCCGGCTCACCCGGCCGGCCCGGCGCGCCCCGTGGCACATCGGCCCGCCCCGCCCGGCCCTCGCCCGGCTCCAGGATCCAGACCTGCCCCGGTGAGCCGTCCCGCCGCGCCACCCCCACTCCGGCGTCCGCCCCGTCGGCACCGGGAGCGAGCGCGAGGCCCTCGTGCCGACGGAGCAGGATCTCGCCGTGCACGGTGATGTCGTAGGCCACCTCTCCGTCGTGCACGACGCAACCGGCCGGCACGACGCTCTTCGTCCCGGGGTCTGCGGCCGGACACAGGGACGGGTAGGCCGCGCTGCGCAGCAACCCGTCGTCCTGGTACGACCACAGCTGAGCGGCGGCGGCCGAGGAGCACGGCGCGAGCCCGACCCCCGCACCCGCCTCCACCCTGCCCCCGCGCACCTCCAGGCAGCGCCCGGAGACGAAGCCCCACAGGCTCCCGCGCGCGACCTCGACGGGCTCGCCCAGCGATCCGGGCGAGCCGCCCGGGCCACCCGAACCCACCGAGCCGACCGGACTGCCCGGACCGTCCCCGGCGCCCGGACCACCCCCCACCACCGAGCCGCCCGAGCCCGCCGAAGCAGCCGGCGCGGCAGAGTCGGCCGAGGCCGTCGAAGGCGACGTCCCGGGCGCCGTACCGGTGCCACCCGGGCGGGTGGTGTGGCCGACAGGGGCACCCCAGGTGGCGCCGGGCACGGGGACACCGTTGTCATCGGACCAGCTCCTGGCCACGAGTACGGTGGCGAGCAGCGCGAGCGCGGCCAGCCCGGCACCGACCAGCACAACCGTGCGGTGGCGGCTCCCCGGGCGGGTGCGGTGCCGGCCGCCGGCCCCTGCCCGCGCCGGGTCCGGTGCGGGGGCGAGCGGCCAGTCGTCGGCGGCGCCGCGCCCGGGGCGCGAGTCGAGATAGCGGCGGGCACCCCAGCCGAGCACGGTCTCGGCGAGCATGAGATCCAGACCACCCTCGAACCGCCCGATGGTGTCGGCGGCGTGCAGGCAGTACGGACAGACCGTCAGATGCTGTCGCACATCAGGCAGCAGAACGCCGCCGCCTCGCATCGGGACGTCGAGGAGCCGGTTGTAGAAGCGGCATTCCTTCGTCGGCGCGAGTTCCCTGTGGGCGCGTACGCAACCCGTGCGGAATTGCTCGCGCGCCTGTTCCAGAGCGGTGGCCGCGACGGTCGGCTCCACCCCCAGCAGACCAGCGGGTATGGTTATCGGCTCCGCTTCCACCTCGGTGTGCCACAGAAGGCATTGCGAGGCGCCGGGAAGGGCCCGGAATGCGCGTTCGGCGAGTTGCCGTCTTTCCGGCGTTCGGTACTTGGCGGCGCGCAGTCCGCGACCGCCGGTGGGTTTGCGCAATTCCGGCAGGGTCGCGCAGGTTCCGTCGTCCGCCGCCCAGGCTCGGACGGTGTCACGGACGGCGACCAGCAACTGCGGGCGCAGGGCGCCGCCGACGGCGCCGCCCGCCATCCGTCCGAGGACCTCGTGGAAGGCGGCGGTGGCGACAAGCGGTGCGGTGGGCCCGAAGGAGGCCAGGCAGACTACGGCGTAGTCGCGGGAGGCCCGCCAGTGCCGGGCGAGCAGCATGGCGACGGCGTGCCGGCGGGCGGCGTCCGGGCCTGCCAGCCGGGCGACGAGATTCCGGTCGGACTCCCCGCTCGGACCGGGCGGGGGCGGGTACGGCGGGCGTGGGGGGTAAGGGGACTGCACGGAACCATTTCCTTTCCAGCCGCAGAACCGCATGCGAAATGCCGCTCTGACGGAAAGCAGTGAAAACAGTGCCTGATCGGTGCGTACCTCCAGGGCCGGCCTCGGCGTTCGACGCCTGCCTTTGCCCTCCCGCGGGGAGGCTCACCTTCGCACACGCGCATCACAGGAAACAAGCAGCTCGATTGACTCGACTTCAAAGTCGGCGAATTGCACAAGAGTTACCGCCGGTATCGCGTCCTCGGCCGGTTCTCGGGCGCCGGCAGCCGCGCCCCGGGAGTCCACAGCCGGTTCCCATGTTTCTCCGGGCGCACTCTCATCCGCGTGCCCCAGCATGAGCCGCATGATCGCCCCCCACTCCACAGCGAGCCCCGACTCGCCCCGCGCCGTCCGCAAGGCCGTCGTACCGGCCGCCGGACTCGGCACCCGGTTCCTGCCCGCGACCAAGGCCACGCCCAAGGAGATGCTGCCGGTCGTCGACAAGCCGGCCATCCAGTACGTGGTCGAGGAGGCGGCCGCCGCCGGTCTCGACGACATCCTGATGGTCACCGGCCGGCACAAGCGGGCCATCGAGGACCATTTCGACAACGCCTTCGAGCTGGAACAGGCGCTGGCCGCCAGGGGCGACACCGTGCGCCTGGACGCCGTACGCGATCCCGCGCGGCTCGCCGACATCCACCACATCCGCCAGGGCGATCCGCTCGGCCTCGGCCACGCCGTGCTGTGCGCCCGCCACCACGTGGGCGACCAGCCCTTCGCGGTCCTGCTCGGCGACGATCTGATCGATCCGCGCGAGACCCTGCTCAGCCGCATGCTCGAGGTCCGCGAGCGCCACGAGGGCAGTGTGGTCGCGCTGATGGAGGTGGATCCGGAGCAGAGCCACCTCTACGGCTGCGCGGCCGTGGAGCCGACGGGTGAGGACGGCCTCGTACGGGTGGCCGGGCTGGTGGAGAAGCCGGCGCCCGGCACCGCGCCGAGCCGGTACGCGGTCATCGGCCGCTATGTCCTGGACCCGGCCGTGTTCGACGTGCTCGAGCGCACCCCGCCGGGCCGCGGCGGTGAGATCCAGCTGACCGACGCCCTGCAGGACCTCGCGGCGGGCGGCACCGTGCACGGGGTCGTCTTCGACGGCCTGCGCTACGACACCGGCGACAAGGCCGACTATCTGCGCACGGTGGTCCGCCTGGCCTGTGACCGTCCGGACCTGGGGCCCGAATTCTCCCGCTGGCTCAAGGAGTTCGTGGCCGGCCTGGCGGACGGGGTGGGCGCCGACCACGAGGAGCGCCGGGCCGCCTGAGTCGCCGGACCGACGCCAGGAGGGGCCCGGTGCGGGCCCCTCTCCCGCATTCCCGTGTCAGCCCTGGCCGCCCGGGCGCAGCGTCCACACGACGGTCATCTCGCCGGTGACGGCGCCGTCGGCGCGGCGGATCTCGATGGCCACAGGGAACTCGGGGCGCTCGCCCGCGTCCAGTTCGGCGACGACCTCGGCGGCCGGGCGGCCCAGGGTCGCGGTCGCGGTGACGGCGCCCATGGCCAGCTTCTTGTAGGCGATCTCGGCACGGACGGCGAGCGGCACCGCACGCGAGAGCTGGTCCCCGAAGGCGGCGAGCACGATGGCCCCGCTCGCCGACTCCCCGAGCGTGAACATCGCGCCGGCGTGCGGCCCGCCCACGTGGTTGTGGTAGTCGCCCTGGTCCGGCAGGGACACCACGGCCCGGTCCCGGCTCGTCTCCAGGAACTCCAGGTTCAGCGTCCGGGCCATGGGCACGGTGGCGGCGAGCATCTCGCCGATCGACATCTGGTCTGCGCTCATGGACGTCATGTTACTCACGGGTAGAAGAAACTGACCAGCACGGATTCGTACCGGTCCCACTTCGCTACGACCCTGACGAGGCCCGGTGACCGAATCGTGTCCATGACCGCACTAGGGTTACAGGCCATGTGGCCAGATCAGCAGCCGCCAGGGGGCGCGCCAAACCCGCAGCAGGATCCGCAGCAGAACCCGTACCAGCAACCGGGTTACCAGCAGCCGAATCCGTACCAGCAGCCCGGGTACCAGCAGTATCCGCAGGCCGGCCCGTACGGTCAGCAGCCGCAGTGGGGGCAGCCTCAGCCGCCCACCGTGCCCATGTCCCCGCCTCCGCAGGGCGGTGGCGGCCGTACCAGACTGATCGCGATCATCGCGGCGGCGGCGGTGGTGGTCGCCGCCGGTGTGACCGGATATCTGGTCCTCGGCAAGGACGGCGGCAAGGACGACACGGCCGGCAAGGGCGGTGGGCAGAGCCATTCGCCGTCGGCACAGCCCTCGCCCTCCTCGTCGGTGACCGACGATCCGCGCGGCGTCAGCACCGAGAAGCCGACCATCGCGGGCTGGAAGGTCGTGGTCAACCCCAAGTGGGGCATCGCCTACGACGTGCCCGCCGACTGGTCCGTGCGGTCCCCTGAGCTTGCGGTCAATTTCACGTTCCCCAAAGGCGAAAAGGACACGGGCATCACAATGTCGGGCCTTGGCGAGTACAAGCCCACGTGGTGCACGTCGGATGACGACAAGGACGGCCGAACCGAAGATACCTCACTGGCGGTCGTGGGTACCAAAGGCGCGAGCGGTGCCAAAGATACAGACGAGATCGCACTCAACACACCACCTTGGTGGGTCTACGGCGGCTACACCATGCCAGACAAGAAAAGCATCTCGTGGGACAAGAAGGCCACTCCCTTTACGTCCGCTTCAGGCGTCAAAGGCAGTTACGCATGGGCCCAATCGACCCACACGCCGCGCAAGGGCAAGTGCGTGACCGACGGCAAGGCACTCACGTTCGGCTTCAAGAATGCAGCCCAGGACTATGTGTCGTTCAACTTCTTCGGGGCCACGGGTGTAAAGGGCGAAGTATCCAAGGCGACTGTCCTGAAGATTCTCCGCACAGTCCGGCTGCACGGAACGCCAGCAAACGAATAAGCCGACAGGGCGTGCCGACCACGCCGAAGCGGCCGGCACCCCACAACATCAGAGCCTGTCCAGGTAGTCACGGCTCACCCAGCGGCAATACCGCCTGTTATGGCAGCTTGTTCAGGGTCTCGAGGGGCACCCAGCGGCCGTACCACGTGTCACGGCCGTCATCAACCTTGCACGTAGGGTCGATACACTCCCAAATTGTGTCGGTGTCACACTCGTAGAAGGAATTCACGAGCTGTTTTGCGCCGAGGCTGCCAGTGATTTTCGCCTTCCTCGAAGGTGCGTTAAAAACACCCGCCTGGTGCTTGGTCCTATAGTGGGCGCGTACAGGCTCGCACCTGACCGCCCCGGAGGTAGAGGCAGGTGAAGCCATCGGAGCACTAGCTTTACCCGCCCCAGAGGCCGAGGCGGGGGGCGCAATCAGGGCGGGTAAAGCCGCACCGATGAGCGCCACCGTACTAAAGAGCGCTGCGGCACGCTTGCGCATGGTGGTCCTCTCTTCTCTTGTTGACATAGGTCACCCCACGACAATCGCCATGGACATGACCGAATTACCCTTGAGGGAATGAATCAGCGCAGTCAAGGAGGCGCAATGCACGGCGAGTTGGTCCATATGGCGTTCTGGCAGAAATCGATTGCCAGTGGGGGCGAGCGATAGTCACCCACTGGGCGGGCCCTAACTACTCGCGGCTGACAGCGGCGGCCGTCGTGACCGACCTCGGTGCGAACGGTTCACTCATCGCCTCCGCGTTCGCCGTGCAGGACGCGTGCGACGACGACAGGGGGACGCGGGACTGGTCCCGGACGTGCGCATCCTGACCCGCCGTGCCCGGCCGGTCGCCGGCCCCCGGCCCGTGTCAGCCGATGCCGAACGCCCCGTCGGGGGGCTCGGGTGAGGGCACGGCCTCCGTGTCTGCGACCGGCCGCGCGGCACCGGTGAACTCCCTTACCGCCGCCCCGTGTTCGACCCGTGCCGGGAAGACGTCGGCGGCGGCGCGACGGGCCAGGGCGGCGATGTCGACAGGCCGGTGCGAGGCGACCAGGACCGCGTTGCCGAACCGGCGTCCGCGCAGCACACCCGGCTCGGCGATCAGCACCAGCTCCGCGAACAGCTCGGCGAACGTGGCCAGTTGGGAGCGCAGGAAGGGAAACGGCGCCTGGTCGGCGAGGTTGGCGAGGTACACGCCGTGCGGCCGCAGCACCCGCTCGGCCTCGCGGGCGTAGGCCAGCGTGGTCAGGTGCGCCGGTACCCGGGCGCCGCCGAAGACGTCCGCGATCAGCACATCGGTGTGATCGTCCGGAGCGGCCTCCAGCCAGGCCCGGGCATCGGCCGGATGCAGTGCGATGCCCGAGCCCGCCGGCAGCGGCAGATGCTCGACGACCAGCTCGAGCAACCCCGCGTCGGCCTCGACGACGTCCTGCCGTGAGCCGGGCCGGGTGGCCGCCACATAGCGGGGCAGCGTCAGCGCGCCTCCGCCGAGGTGCACCACGTCCAGCGCCCGCCCGGCCTCGGCCACGACGTCCAGCACATGTCCGAGCCGCCGCGCGTACTCGAACTCCAGATGCTCCGGCTCGTCGAGATCGACGTACGACTGCGGCGCCCCGTCGACCGTGAGCAGCCAGGCCCGTGCCCGGTCGACATCGGGCATGAGCTTGGCGGTGCCGTGGTCGGTGGTGCGGGTGACGGGTATCGATTCGTTCACTCATCCATTGTGGACAGTGGTCACGGTCCCCGCGCCGACGGTCCTGCCACCCTCGCGGACGGCGAACCCGAGACCGGGCTCCAAGGGCACCGCCCGCCCCAGCTCGACGGTCATCTCCACCGTCTCGCCGGGCCGGGCCGCGCCCACCGGACCGAGGTCGACGTCGCCGACCACGTCCGCCGTACGGATGTAGAACTGCGGCCGGTACCCGGTGGCGACCGGAGTCGTACGACCGCCCTCGCGGCCCGACAGCAGGTACACCCGCGCCGAGAACCGCCGGGCCGGCGCCACACTCCCCGGAGCCGCCACGACATGCCCGCGCCGGACGGCGTCCCGGGGCACCCCGCGCAGCAGCACCGCCACGTTGTCCCCGGCCTGGGCCTCCACCATCGGCTTGCCGAAGGTCTCCAGCCCGGTGACGACGGTCTCGATGTCGGCGCCGAGCACGGACACCCGGTCCCCCACACGGAGCGACCCCCGCTCCACCGCGCCCGTGACGACCGTGCCCCGGCCGGTGATCGTGAGCACGTTCTCCACCGGGAGCAGGAACGGCGCGTCCAGGTACCGTTCGGGCATGGGCACGTAGGTGTCCACCGCGTCGAGCAGCGCCTCGATCGACGCGGTCCAGCGCGGGTCGCCCTCCAGCGCCCGGAGCCCGGAGACCCGTACGACCGGTACGGAGTCCCCCGGGTAGCCCTGTGTGGTGAGCAGGTCGCGCACCTCCAGCTCGACCAGGTCGATCAGCTCCTCGTCCTCGGCGCCGTCCGCCTTGTTCAGCGCGACGACGATGTGGTCGACGCCCACCTGCCGGGCGAGCAGCACGTGCTCGGCGGTCTGCGGCATGATCCCGTCGAGTGCGGAGACGACGAGGATCGCCCCGTCGAGCTGCGCGGCGCCGGTGACCATGTTCTTGATGTAGTCGGCGTGGCCCGGCATGTCCACGTGGGCGTAGTGCCGGGTGTCGGTCTCGTACTCGACGTGCGCGATGTTGATGGTGATGCCGCGCGCGGCCTCCTCCGGGGCCCGGTCGATGCGGTCGAACGGAACGAACGTGCCGGTACCGCGCTCGGCGAGGACCTTGGTGATGGCGGCGGTCAGAGTGGTCTTGCCGTGGTCGACATGACCCATGGTGCCGATGTTCAGGTGCGGCTTGGTGCGCACGTAGGCCGTTTTGGACATGGCTGTACCTCGAAGCCTCTCAGCCGTAAGGAGAAATGCGGGACCCCGAGGACCGGCCGACCCTCCCCCTGCGGGGTCCGCCGGACGTTCCGGAGAGGGTCAGCTTCGGGCGCCGTCGACGGCGGCCACGAGGAGCGGGACGGCAGCCTTCGGCGCATCCGCGACGGCGGATGCTGCGAGGAGGAAGGCGTACCGGAACATGGCGTCGATCATCGCCGACGGTGTGTCCGGCGTCGAATGGTTTTCCGTGCAGGCCGGTTCCGTGCAAACGGCTTCCGTGCAAACGGCTTCCGTGCAGGCGGCTTCAGGGCCGGGACACGTTCCGGGCCGGCGCGTTCAGTCGCCGATGTTCTTGAGCGCCTCCCGCACGGTCAGCGGGGCGAACCGGCCACGCTCCGCCGCCAGGAACGCCCGTACGGCCTCGGGGTCGGTCTTGGCGTACTCGCGCAGGGCCCAGCCGATCGCCTTGCGGACGAAGAAGTCGGGGTGCCCGCACTGGAGCAGGCAGTAGCCGAACAGCCGGTCGGCGTCGGTGCGTTCCTTCCAGGTCAGCTGGTGGAGCAGGGCCGTCCGTACGAGCCACAGGTCGCCGTCGGTGATCCAGGCGTCCATGTCGGCGGTGAGCTTGGGGTCGGCGGCGACCAGCGAGCCGACGACGTGCGCGGCGAGCAGATCGACGGTGTCCCACCAGGGGACGGTCGTCAGGAGATACCGGGTCACCGGGAGGAAGCCGGAGGAGCAGCGGGCCGCGTACCGGCGCAGATGGTCCACGGCGAAGTAGTGGTACTCACGCTCGGGCAGCGCCCAGCAGCGCAGGGCGATCGCGGTGCAGTCGGCCTCGTCGGGGCGTGGCAGGCCCGCGAGGACGGTGCGGGACAGCGCGCGGCGGGCGGGGGTGGGGATGCCGAGGAAGGGGGCCGCGTCCTTCATGTAGGCGCGCATGGAGACGGCCCGCCGGGGGTCGCCGGCGGTCGCGTAGGCGGACGTGAGCCGTGCCAGCACGGTGTCGGCGAGAGCGCTGTGCGGCACCTTCGGCCGGACCGCACCAGTGAGGGTCATGGGACGAACGATACGGGGGTTGCACCCCGTTTCGTACGGGCGGTACCTGGAGGTACCGGCGGTGGAGGGGCGCACGGGGCCACGGTGGTCCAAGGGCCCGCGCCTTCGTATGCGCCCTCCCGGCAGCGCCTTCCTCGCTCGCCGCCGTGGTCCAGCGCTCGACGCGGAGGTGACACCCGGACGACAGCCGTCGTCCACGAAGAGCCCTTCAACGTCGCCTGCGGATTCTGCAAGAACTGTCTCGCCGGGAAGACCTCCTACTGACTGCGGGCGAGGAGTTCGAGACCGATTTCGTCCTGCTCGCCGGCATCTTCCCGACCGGCTGCCACGGGTGCGAGCCGGCCCAGGTGCCCCCGGGTGAGAGCGTCGCCGTCCACTCGCCAAGGCGGCGTAGATCGGAGCCTGGCGTACGAGAAGTTCGACCAGCGGATCGAGGGCTGCCCCAAGGTGGTGCTCCACCCCGGTCACGCGCCGACCGCGTGAGCCCATGGGACGGTCCGGGCACTCGATGTGCGCACCCACCCTTGACGGCGATCACACCCGTGCGTCGGTTACTGTCACCGGATGCTCGATGCCAACCGCTCTGGCACCGCCATGACCTCCCCGGGACTCGCCGACCGCTGCACGCGCGCGGTGCTGTCCCCGTATGCCCGGCTGTCGTTCCTGCTCGTCCTGCTCGCGGGGGCCGGTGCGGGAGTCCTGGTCTTCGAGCCGCAGCGGCTGCTGACGCACGGGTGGCCGCCCCAGCTCGGCGGGGCCGCGGCGGCCGCGGTGTTCGGGACGGCGTACGGGCTGTGCACCGTGGCGTTCGTACCGCGACCGTTGCTGAACCTGGCGGCGGGCGCCCTGTTCGGCTCCCAGCTGGGGCTGGCGGCGGCGCTGGCAGGCACGGTGCTCGGGGCGGGCGTGGCCTTCGGACTGGGCCGGGCTCTGGGGCAGGACGCGCTGCGTCCGCTGCTGCGGGGCCGCTGGCTGAGGGCGGCCGACGGGCAGCTGAGCCGGCACGGGTTCAGGTCGATGCTGGCGGCGCGGCTGTTCCCGGGGGTGCCGTTCTGGGCGGCGAACTACTGCGCGGCCGTCTCCCGCATGGGCTGGTGGCCGTTTGTGCTGGCCACCGCCATCGGGTCGATCCCGAACACCGCCGCCTACGCGGTCGCCGGCGCCCGCGCCTCCGCGCCGACCTCCCCCGCCTTCCTGATCGCCATGGCCTGCATCGCCGTGCCGGCCCTGCTGGGCACGGTGGTGGCCTGGCGGGGGCGCCACCACCTGCGCGGACACTGATCACTCGGGTAGGGGTCAGACTCCTTCGAGGATCATCGCGTTGGCGAGTCCGCCCGCCTCGCACATGGTCTGCAGGGCGTAGCGGGCGCCGCGTTCGCGCATCGCGTGGACCAGCGTGGTGGTCAGCCGGGTGCCGCTGGCGCCGAGCGGGTGGCCGAGGGCGATCGCGCCGCCGTGCACGTTGACCCGGGCCAGGTCGGCGCCGGTCTCCTGCTGCCAGGCCAGCACCACGCTGGAGAAGGCCTCGTTGACCTCGAAGAGGTCGATGTCGTCGATGCCCAGTCCCGCCCTGCGCAGCACGTTCTCGGTGGCCGGCACGACCCCGGTGAGCATCAGCAGCGGGTCGGAGCCGGTGACGGCGAAGCTGTGCAGGCGCGCGAGCGGGCGCAGGCCGAGGCGGGCCGCTGTCTCGCTGGAGGTGATCAGCACGGCGGAGGCGCCGTCGTTGATCGGGCTCGCGTTGCCGGCGGTGACGCTCCACTCGATCTGCGGGAAGCGTTCGGCGAAGCCGGGGTCGTAGTAGGCGGGCTTGAGGCCGCCGAGGATCTCCGGGGTGCTGCCGGGGCGTACGCACTCGTCGCCGGTGACGCCCTCGAGCGGGGCGACCTCGGCGTCGAAGAGTCCGTTCGCCCACGCCTGCGCCGCCTTGTGGTGCGAGGAGACCGCGAACTCGTCCATCCGCGCGCGTGTGAGGGACCACTTGGCGGCGATCAGCTCGGCGCTGATGCCCTGCGGGACCAGGCCCTCGGGGTAGCGCTCGGCGACGCCGGGGCCGAACGGGTCCTTCCCTGCGGGCACGTTGGACCACATCGGCACCCTGCTCATCGACTCCACCCCGCAGGCGACCACGAGGTCGTAGGCGCCGGAGATGACGCCCTGCGCGGCGAAGTGCACGGCCTGCTGGGAGGAGCCGCACTGGCGGTCCACGGTGGTCGCGGGCACCGACTCGGGGAACCCGGCCGCGAGGACGGCGTACCGGGTGGTGTTCATGGCCTGCTCGCCGACCTGGTCGACGGTGCCGCCGATGACGTCGTCGATGAGCGCCGGGTCGACGCCGGAGCGCTCGACCAGGGTTCGCAGGGTGTGGGCGAGGAGCTGCACGGGGTGGACGTGGGCCAGGGAGCCGTTCGGCTTGCCCTTGCCGATGGGAGTGCGTACCGCTTCGACGATCACTGCGTCGCGCATGGCGCGGGCCTCCTTGGCCGCCTGGCTGTCCGCAGCTCGGCTGCGGACAGCTACCAGTGAGTAGGAAATCCAAACTCAAGATAACGCGCAGAGTTGGAAAATCAAACCCTCATCTAGACTGGCCATCATGGCCGCCACGAAGGACCCGCGCCCCTGCTCCATCGCCGACGCCCTCGCGCTGGTCGGCGAGAAGTACTCCCTGCTCGTCCTGCGGGAGGTCTGCCTGGGCAACGGCCGTTTCGACCAGCTCGTGCGCAACATCGGCGCACCGCGCGACATCCTGGCCACCCGGCTGCGCCGACTGGTGGACGCCGGGATCCTGACCAAGCGCGTCTACAGCGAGCGCCCGCAGCGCTTCGAGTACCGGGCCACGCCGGCCGGGCTGGAGCTGGAGCCGGTCCTGATGACACTCAAGGAATGGGGCGACCGCCACCTCCGCAAGGGCGTCGACCTGCCCATGGCCGTGGAGCACAGCTGCGGGAACGAACTGGTTCCGGTCGTCACCTGCCAGGCGTGCGGCGACAAGGTGCGCCACGAGGACCTGACGGCCCACCCCCAGTCCCCGGGCTGGACGATCACGGGCCCCACGGCGGCGTAACACCCACAGGCAACACGCCCCGCCCCACCCCGCACCCCGTCCCGCCCACGGCGAGTACGGCGAGTACGGCGAGTACGGGGCGGGCGTAGGTCCAACCCCCCTTCTGCGCTGTCACCCGGGCCCGCTACGCTGCCCTCGTCACTTGGTCAGTTCTTTACTCGACAGCACTGGACGCATTACCTTCATGTCTTGGTTTGAATCCCTCGTCCTCGGGCTCGTCCAGGGGCTGACCGAGTTCCTGCCGGTCTCCTCCAGCGCCCACCTGCGGCTGACCGCGGCGTTCTCCGGCTGGGAGGACCCCGGCGCGGCCTTCACGGCGATCACGCAGATCGGCACGGAGACCGCGGTGCTCCTCTACTTCCGCAAGGACATCGGCCGGATCGTCTCGGCCTGGTGCCGGTCACTGTTCAGCAAGGCGATGCGCCGGGACCACGACGCGCAGATGGGCTGGCTGGTGATCGTCGGCTCGATCCCGATCGGGGTGCTGGGCGTGACACTGAAGGACCAGATCGAGGGCCCGTTCCGCGATCTGCGCGTCACGGCGACGATGCTGATCGCCGTCGGCCTGGTCATCGGCATCGCCGACCGCCTGGCGGCCCGCGACGAGAGCGGTGGCCGGCACCGGGCGCCCAAGCAGCGCAAGTCCCTTGAGAATCTGGGCGTCAAGGACGGACTGATCTTCGGCCTGTGCCAGGCGTGCGCCCTGATCCCCGGCGTCTCCCGCTCCGGCGCAACCATCAGCGGCGGCCTGTTCATGGGTTACAGGCGCGAGGCCGCAGCCCGCTACTCGTTCCTGCTCGCCATCCCGGCGGTGCTCGCCTCGGGCGCGTTCGAGGTGAAGGACTCGCTGCGCGGGAGCCAGGTGGCCTGGGGTCCGACGCTGCTCGCGACACTGATCGCGTTCGCGTCGGGATACGCGGTGATCGCATGGTTCATGAAGTGGATCTCCCACAAGAGCTTCATGCCGTTCGTCTGGTACCGCGTGGCCCTCGGCATCGTCATCATCGCCCTGGTCACGGCCGGTGTACTGAGCCCGCACGCGGCGGAGTCGGCGAGTTGAGCCACGGCCACCACGGCTCACGGTCGCGGTGACCAACCCCATACGTTCTGCGTAGCCGGGCGGTAGCGCACTGTCAGTGCTTGCCCCTAGGCTGTCCGTATGTCCCCCGAATTCCCGACCTCTGGTTCCGTGCGGTCTGCCGCCGAAGTGAACGAGCAGATCCGGGCACTCTGGCTGCGCGCGGGCGGCACCCTGTCGACCCAGGAGCGCGCCGAGTACGAGCTGTTGGTGGTCGAGTGGGCCGCGGCGATCCGCGGAGAGGTCGTCGAGGCGGCCTGAGAACCCCGCGAACTCCGCAACGGCATACGACAGTTCGGGCACCGCGCCCCGGCACGGCCGCGGTTCCCCTTCGACCATGGCGACCTGCGCTGGCGACTGAGCAGGCCGGCCCTGCCGGGCAGATGTGCGAGACGGCCATCGTGGATAGAGTCGGTCCGCTACACCTGGTTGTGGGGACAACCAGAACGCCTTTGGGGAGGGCCTGCACCACATGAGTCGTCGCTCTCATGGCCTGGTCGGCGTCTGGGCCGAGATGCAGAGGCAGCAGCAGCGCCAGAGAGAGGCCGAAGCCGGACGAGAGAGACAACAAGCGCGGCAGGCACGTGCATATCAACGGCAGGCCGCCCAGAACCATCGCGAGCACCGGCAGGCAGAGGCGCGGCGTCGCACCGAGGAACTGGACGCACAGGTCACGGCGCTGCAGGGCCTTCTCGCCTCGGGTTGCCGGGCTCCGGCCTTCAGGGCTTCCTCCCTCATACGCCCCGAAGACATCGAACCCTTCGCTCCGGGGCCATGGGCACAGCCCGTACCCATGCCGAAATTCGACCAATACCAGCCGCACGGCGGATGGACTGCCACGCGCCGCGCCCAGGCACAGGCCGAGGCCCGGGAGCGCTTCGAACGGGACTGGCACGCGGCCCAGGCGGCGGAGAGACAGCGGCAACAGCAGCTGGCGTCGTACCAGCGCGACCACCAGGAGTGGGCCCATGCCCAGCTGGCCGAAGTGCGGCGGCACAACGCCGGCGTCGTCGAACTGACCGAAGGAGTCGGGCGCCGCGATCCCGATGCCGTGGTCGAGTACTTCTCCGCCGCTCTCTACGCCTCGAGCGCATGGCCCGAGGGTTTTCCACGCCAGGTGGCAGCTGCCTACGACGCGGCAGCCGGACAGCTGGTTCTGGATTGGGAACTGCCCGCCTACAGCGTCGTCCCCGAGGCCAAGTCCGTTCGCTACCTGGCCGGTGCGGACCAGGACAAGGAGACCCCTCGGCCGGTGGGCCAGCGGCGAGCCCTGTACCGGGCGGTCCTGGCGCAGTGCATGCTGCTGGTGCTGCACCAACTCTTCGCGGCGGACGAACCGGGCGCGCTCGAGTCCGTGACCCTGAACGGCTTCGTGGACGGGCATGACCCGACGACGGGCCGCCCGGGCCGCATCTACCTGGCAACCGTCATGGCTCCGGGCTCGGCCTTCCGCGACCTGCACCTGGCGCAGGTGGACGCCGGCAGCTGCTTTGCCGACGCGCTGCACGGCCAGCTCTCGGCCCGCCCCGACCAGCTCGCGTCGGTGCGGCCGAGCCGCCGGCCGCAGGAGGTCGGCAACCGCGTCGTCACGCATGGCAGCGACGAGGAACCCGACCTGTACGAGATGGATCCGATCGCCTTCGAAAATCTCGTCGCCGACCTGTTCCGCGCCATGGGGATGCAGGCGGTCACCACGCAGCGCTCCAACGACGGCGGGGTGGACGTCGACGCACTGGATCCGGCGCCGATCCGCGGCGGCAAGATCGTCGTGCAGGTGAAGCGCTACCGGAACACGGTGCCGCCCACCGCGGTGCGTGACCTGTACGGGACCGTGCAGGACGCCGGCGCCAACAAGGGCGTCCTCGTGACGACGTCGAAGTTCGGCCCCGGCTCGCACACCTTCGCCCACGGCAAGCCGCTGGAACTGGTGCCGGGCACCGAACTCGTCGACCTGCTGCACCGTCACGGGCTGCGCGGGCGCCTCGGCGGCAGTGCCCGTCGACCGGCAGCACAGCCGACGCCGACGGTTGCGGACGCTCGGCTGCCCGACGACCACAACGTCCTGGGCGTGTCGTGGACCGGACGTGTCGCCTTGGACGTGTGCGCTCTCGTCTGCCGTGGCAACCGGGTCCTCAGCGACGACCACTTCGTCTTCTTCAACAACCCGCAGACGCCGGACGGCTCCGTGCGCACTCTCCCCGCCACCGCGCCCGACAAGGCCGCGATCCGCGTCTCCTTCGACGGGTTGCCGGACGAGGCCGACCGGTTCGTACTCGTGGCCGCCGTCGACCCGGAGGTGAACCCGGACGCCGATCTTTCCGGCTTCACGGACGCGTGCATCCGCCTTCTCGGGCCCGGGACGACCGAGCTGGGACGGCTTGAGGTCTCCGAGGGCCGGCCCCGCGAGACCGCCCTGGTACTCGGCTCCTTTCGCCGCAGGTCCAACGGGGACTGGGACTTCGTGCTCGGCGGCAAGGGCTACGCGGGCGGTCTGGAGGAACTTCTCGAGGACTACGGCATCGCGGTGGAGTAGCCGATGAGCGTCGAGGCGTACGTGGCACGGAACGGAGATGCCATGACGGCCCGCCGACGAGGCCCCACCGTGGGAACCTGGGGCCGTGTGCGACAACCGCGCCCCGAACAACCCGGCACGCCCTCTTGGCTCTTCACCCGCCATGCTCAACACTGTGCCGATGACGCAGCGTGCGGAGCTTGCGACCGTGATCGACCGGCTGGCCGTGGACGAGGTGATCACCGCGTACGCCGTGGCGGTGGACGACGGGGACTGGACGGCGTACCGACGGCTGTTCACGGCGGACGGCCGCGCCGACTACCGCTCGGCCGGCGGCATCGAGGGCGACGCGACCGCGATCGCCGCGTGGCTCGCCGAGAACCTGGCCCTGTTCACCATGCGCCAGCACCTGATCGTCAACCGCCGGATCCACTTCGGTCTCCTGGACCACGACACGGGGGACACCGCCCGGGTACAGGCCGACTACCTCAACCCGATGCGCTTCGCGACCGGGAGCACCCCCACGGCACCGGACCTGGTGTGCGGTGGCCGCTACGACTTCGCGCTGCTGAGGACCGCGGAGGGCTGGCGGCTGCACGAGGTGGCCGTGGACGAGAAATGGCGCAGTCTTCCGGCCAGGGTGACGGCAACCCCCTAGGAGCACGGGCACCAGCGCGCCCTGTTCTAGATCGCTCCCGAAGCGCACACTGGAAGCCGGTGCTGGATAGGGAGGGTCCACATGAGGACGATCGACCACTGGCTCACCTCCCCCTGGCGCCGCTCGGCCGTCGCCGCCCTCGCCGGTGCCCTGCCGATCCTGACCTTTCCCGCGCCCTCCCTGTGGTGGTTCGCCTACGTCGCCCTGGTCCCCTGGATCCTGCTGGCCCGCTCGGCACCGACCGGACGGCGGGCGGCGTACGACGGCTGGAGCGGGGGCTTCGGTTTCCTGGTGGCCGTGCACCACTGGCTGCTGCCGAGCCTGCACGTGTTCATCTTCCTGATCGCCGTCCTGCTGGGTGCGCTCTGGGCACCCTGGGGCTGGCTGGTGCACCGCTTCCTCGGCGGGCGGCCGACGCCGGGCCGGGGCGCCGCCGCGCTGCTGGTGCTGCCGTCGGCCTGGCTGGTGGTGGAGCTGGCGCGGTCCTGGCAGGGGCTCGGCGGGCCGTGGGGCATGCTGGGCGCCAGCCAGTGGCAGGTCTCCCCCGCGCTGCGGCTGGCTTCGGTCGGCGGGGTGTGGCTGCTCAGCTTCCTGATCGTAGCCGTGAACGTGGCGGCGTCCGTGCTGATATCGGTGCGCGAGTCGCGCATGCCGGCGGTGGCCTCGCTGGTCGCCACGGCCGCCGCGACCTCGGCCGCCTGGGCCTGGGCGCCGCGCCCGGCGGTGGACGGGCGAGTGCGGATCGCCGTCGTACAGCCGGGGATCGTGGACGGGAAGGCCAGTGCCGAGAAGCGGTTCGACCGTGAGGAGCAGCTGACCCGGCAGCTGGCCGGGCAGCGGGTCGACCTGGTCGTGTGGGGTGAGTCCAGTGTCGGCTTCGACCTGGGCGACCGGGCCGACCTCACCCTGCGCATCGCCGCACTGTCCCGGACGGTCGGCGCCGACGTGCTGGTCAACGTGGACGCCCGCCGCTCCGACCGGCCCGGCATCTACAAGAGTTCCGTGCTGGTGGGTCCGGACGGCCTGACGGGCGACCGGTACGACAAGATGCGGCTCGTACCCTTCGGCGAGTACATACCGGTCCGCTCGCTGCTCGGCTGGGCCACCTCGGTCGGCAAGGCGGCCGGCGAGGACCGCAGCCGCGGCACCGAGCAGGTCGTGATGAACGTCGGGCACGGGCTGAGGATCGGCCCGCTGATCTGCTTCGAGACCGCGTTCCCCGACATGAGCCGGCATCTGGCCCAGGACGGCGCCGACGTGCTGCTCGGCCAGTCCTCCACCTCCACCTTCCAGGGCAGCTGGGCCCCGGAGCAGCACGCCTCGCTGGGTGCGCTGCGAGCCGCCGAGACCGGCCGCCCGATGGTGCACGCGACCCTCACCGGCGTCTCCGCCGTGTACGGCCCGGACGGGCAGCGGCTCGGCCCCTGGCTCGGCACGGACGCGAGTGCGGCCCGCGTGTACGACGTACCGCTCGCGCACGGCATCACACCGTACGTCCGCTATGGCGACTGGCCGGTGCACGGCGCCCTGCTGGTGCTGGCCATGCTGTGCGCGGCCGAGGGCGCCAAGGCGCTCAGGCTGCGCCGGAGCGGTCCCGTACCGCTCGCACCACCCGCTCGCACAGTTCATGAGTCACCAGCGCGTCCCGGGCGCTGAGCACCTTTCCGGCCCGCACGGCGTCGAGGAAGGCGAGGACCGCCTGCTCGATGCCGCGCTGGCGGGCCACCGGCACCCAGTCGCCGCGCCGGCGCACGGTCGGCTGACCCTTGTGGTCGATCACCTCGGCGAGGTTGAGCACCTGGCGTTTGGTGTCCTGCCCGGAGACCTCCAGGACCTCCTCGGTGGAGCCGCTGAGCCGGTTCATCACTCCGAGCGCGGTGAAGCCGTCCCCGGCGAGCTGGAGCACCACGTGGTGCAGCAGCCCGCCCTCGGTGCGGGCGCGCACGGTCACGTCGTCGACCGGGCCCGGCACCAGGAACCGCAGGGTGTCGACGACGTGGATGAAGTCGTCCAGGATCATCGAGCGCGGTTCCTCGGGCAGCCCGACGCGGTTCTTCTGCATGAGGATCAGCTCGCGCGGGTGCTCCAGGCACTGTGCGTAGCCGGGGGCGTACCGCCGGTTGAAGCCCACGAAGAGGGAGACCCCGCGCTCCTCGGCGAGGTCCACCAGCCGTGCGGAGTCGGCGAGTTCGTAGGCGAGCGGCTTGTCGACGTACGTCGGTACACCCGCCCGGAGCAGCCGGGTCACGATCTCGGGGTGGACGGCGGTCGGCGCGTGCACGAAGGCCGCGTCGAGGCCGGCGGCGAGCAGCGAGTCGAGCGAGGTGTGCCGCCGGTCGGCCGGCAGGTGCAGGGTGTCGGCGACGCGGTCGAGCGTGGTGGGCGTCCGGGTCTGCAGGTGGAGGTCGATCCCCGGTCGTGTGCCCAGCACCGGCAGATACGCCTTCTGCGCGATGTCACCGAGTCCGATGCAGCCGACCTTCACGTGCTCTCCCCTACCGCTTGACCGTCGGTGTCTCCTGGGCAGCATACGGGGGCCGCCAGTCGGCGATGCCGTCGAATCCGCGCAGGAAGAGCGCGGGTCCGGCCTTCGACAGGGCGGCGATCGCGAGGTCGCGCACGGCGATGGCGGCGCGGCTGCCGGTCATGTTCAAACGGGCCACCCTGACCGCCTGACGGGTGATCACCGTCGTGCGCGGCAGGCGGGCCGCGGTGTAGGCGGCCAGGTCGTCGCCGTGGTGGGCGAGCACGACGGCGTCCTCGACGGCCTGGTTGCCGCCCTGGCCGAGGGTCGGCGGCATGGCGTGGGCGGCATCCCCGAGCAGGGCGACGCGGCCTGCGTGATAGGCGGGCAGAGGCTCGGCGATGTGGTGGACGTCGTGCCGGAGCACATCCTTGGGGCGGGCGGCGGCGAGGACGGCGGGAACGGGCTCGTGCCAGTCGCCGAACCGGCGCAGGAGTTCGGCCTTCTCGTCGTCCGGCGCCCGCTCGCCCGCCGGGGTCGTGGCGGCCGCATACGCGTAGACGCGGCCGTCCTTGAGCGGGTGCGTGCCCCAGATGCGGCCCCGGCCCCAGGTCTCGTGCGAGGCGAACTCCGTACCGGGCACCGGGATCAGCACCCGCCAGGTGGTGAACCCCGAGTAGACCGGCCCCGGGTGCAGCGGGAACAGGGCTGCACGGACGCGGGAGTTGATGCCGTCCGCACCGACCACCAACTCCGCCTCCAGCTCCTGTCCGCCGACGCTGACCCGGGCGGGCCGCCGGCTGTCACCGGGGTCGGTGAGGGTCCCGGCGGTCGCGATGCGGACGGCGCCGGGCGGGAGCAGGGCGGCGAGCCGGTCGACCAGGGTGGCGCGGGCGAGCAGGACCAGCGGGCCGCCGAAGCGGGCGGCAGCCGCCTCGGCGCTGGAGCGGGACAGCCAGCGCCCGCGCGGGGTGCGCAGCCCACCGTCCCCCTGCCAGGCGGCAAGGTCGCGGATCTCCTCGCCGATGCCGAGCACGTCGAGGGCGCGCAGCGCGTTGGGGGCGAGGGAAATGGCCGCGCCGACGGGCTCCAGAGAGCGGGCCCGCTCCAGCACGGTTACGTTCCAGCCCTTGGCGTGCAGGGCCGCCGCCGCGGCCAGGCCTCCGATTCCACCGCCGATGACGATCGCGCGCGCCGACTGTGCCATGACCACGACCCCTCCCGGATCCACTTGAACTACATCTGTAGTGAACCTGACTGTACTACGCCCGTAGTGCGTTTACTACAGCCGTAGTGCGACGGGTAGGGTCACCTCATGTCCGTACGCACCCCCAGCGCCTCCCGTGCCGATCGCGTCGCCGACACCGCCCTCGCACTGCTCGCCGAGCGCGGGATGCGCGGGCTGACACACCGCGCCGTGGACGAGGCGGCCGGGCTCCCGCCCGGCTCGACCTCGAACGTGGCCCGCACCCGGCAGGCGCTGCTCGAACTCGCGGTACGGCGGCATGCCGAACGTGAGGCACAACTGCTGGAGCTGACGGAGGTGCCGGGTCCGGGCGCCGGCCCCGACGCGCTCGCCGACGGGCTGGCCCTCGCCGTGCACCGCTGCCTGACCCAGGGCCGCGAGCTGCTGATCGCACGCTACGAACTCGCCCTGGAGGCCACCCGCCGCCCCGAGCTGCGGGCCTTCTACGACCGGACCGGTGCCGTCTTCAAGGAGCAGCTGGCCGCCATGCTCACCGACGCGGGTTCGCCCGACCCGGCCCGGCACGTGCTGTCCCTGGTCGCCTGGGCGGACGGGCTGATGTTCTCGTGCGCGGCGGGTTCGTTCAGCGCCGAGGTGCCGGGCCTGGAGGACATCCGCGCGGGCCTGCGGGAACTGCTCACGGGGCTGCTGGGCCGGTAAAACCCCTGGTGGGGCGGATGCTCTTCGACGAAGATACGGACATGACAACGGAACGCCGAGAGCCCGCCCAGACCGCGGGTGAGCGCGCCATGCTGGAAGGCTGGCTGGACTATCACCGCCGCACACTCGCCTGGAAGTGCGAGGGCCTGACCGACGAGCAGCTGCGCACCGCGTCGGTGCCGCCCTCGGAGCTGTCCCTCATGGGGCTGGTGCGGCACATGGCGGAGGTGGAACGGAGCTGGTTCCGCAAGGTGTTGGTGGGCGAGGACCCCGGTCCGATCTACTGCACCGACGAGGATCCGGACGGCGAGTTCCATCTCACCGAGGCCGACACCTGGGACGAGGCGTACGCGGCCTGGCAGGCGGAGATCGGGATCGCGCGGCAGAACGCGGCCGGCTTGGGGCTCGACGACATGTCCCGGGGGAAGAGCAGGTTCACGAGCACGCCGTTCAACCTGCGCTGGATCTACACCCACATGATCGAGGAGTACGCCCGGCACAACGGCCACGCCGACCTGATCCGCGAGCGGATCGACGGCTCCGCCGGCGACTGACCGTCACCCCCGCTCCCCCGAAACCCTCCGCACGGGGCACGAGATCACCCGTGCGGGGGCATCAATGTTCGCTCCCTGGTGCCAACTCGGCTGTCAGTCCAGCAGAGTTGCCCGGGTGCATCGAACGACGACCACCGCAGCGCTCCTGGTCACCGTGGCCGTCTCGGCCCTCTCCGGCTGTGTGACCGTGCAGCGCCCGGCGGCACCCGCGCCGCCGCAGGACACGGCCACCGCGCTGCCTTCGGCCCCCCGCCCGGACGGCAGCGTGGAACCCCGGGTGGTCCAGGCCCCGGCCCAGGAGGCCCTGGAGAGGGCCGGCGCGCCCTCGCGACCCGGGCAGCTCCGGCATCCGGCGCCGTCCCCCTCACACCACCGCAGCGAGACCCCGCCGACCGCACCCGGCCCACGGCCGGAGGCGCCCGCGCCCGCGCATCACCGCACCGAGCCCCGGCCCCGGCACCCGCACACCGACAGCCCGGACGAGTCGCCCCCGGTCCCGCCGGCGACGGACGTGTGCGCCCTGGGCAGGAAATACGGCGGCTGGCGGGGAGACAGCCCGGAGTCGGAGATCTGCGAACAGACCTACGGCCACTGAGGACCCGTTCAGGCGGGTCGAGAACTCGGGCCGGTACCCGGCCGGTGACGGCGAGGTCGGTCGGCTGGACCGTCAGCCACGGCCGGGTACGGATCCGGTGTCGACGCCGTCCGGGGCCGGCCAGTGGCGCGCTGTCGCGGCACGCAGCCGGGCGGCGGTCCGTTGCCCTGCTCGTCCCCTTGAACGTGGCAGCGGTGGCGGTGGCGGTCGGCCGCCGGAACCGTCCGCACGGCGACGACCCGGGTCGGGGCCCGCCGGTGGCGGACGAGGCGGGCCGGTGGGGCACGGCGGGCCCGGCACCGGCTGC
The DNA here is from genome assembly GCF_009796285.1 of Streptomyces broussonetiae. Taxonomy (NCBI): domain Bacteria; kingdom Bacillati; phylum Actinomycetota; class Actinomycetes; order Kitasatosporales; family Streptomycetaceae; genus Streptomyces; species Streptomyces broussonetiae. Next base: position 2,006,481 of record NZ_CP047020.1, read on the forward strand.
CGCACTCGTTCCTCACCGGCCGCTACGCACTCCACCCGATCGCGCGCCGCTCGATCCGGTCCGCGACGGCCGCCACCTGCCGCTCGCCGGGCCCGAAGGGCAACGCCGGGCCCACCGGGGCGGTTCCGGAACGGCGCCGGCCGACCGGCCGACGGCTGCCGCATCCGGGACCGCCGGGCCCCTGCCCCGCCCAGGTGATCATCCGGCGTACCCCGCACCAGGCCGCGTGCGCCACCGCAGCCCTGCCGAGGGCACGCGACAGGCCCTCGGGCCGGCCATGGCTCAGCACCCCCGGCCCTACTCCCCCAACCGCAGCTCCAGTCGCATGATGGCGGCACGGACCCCGTCGCCGTAACGGTCGTCGGGCAGGGCCACCGCGGCCCTGCGCGCATGCCGTACATGGCTGCGCGCGGCCTCCTCACGGCCGAGCTTCACATAGTCGGCGGCCAGATTGAGGTGCAGGGACGGAAGGAAGCCACCGGGCCCGTCGACAAGCTCCTCGGCCGCCGACAACGCCCTGAGGTCCCAGGCGAGTTCGTCCCCCGGATCGTCCTGGGTGTCGGCGAGATAGTGGGCCAGGGTGCAGCGGTGGAACGGGTCGCCGTCCTCGCCGATCTCCGCCCACAGGCCGAGCAGGCGGCTGCGGGCCTCCTCGCGGTCGCCGCCGTGGTGCAGCATGACGACCTGCCCGATCCGCGTCAGCACGTCATCCGGTGCCGCCTGCTCCTGCCGCTCCGCCACCGCGTCCTCCGGGTACTCGTCGACTGTCCGCTCCCGACGCTAACCGGCCACAGGGACAAACCCGGTCAGGCGGCCCCGTACCAAACGGGGCCGCCTGCGTGCCAGGTCAGCCCAGGTTCGGGAGGGTCCAGTCGATGAACTTGTGGCCCTGGCTCGCGATCGCCTCGTTGATCTGCGTGAACGGGCGGGAGCCGAAGAACTTCTTCGCGGACAGCGGCGAGGGGTGCGCGCCCTTGACCACCACGTGCCGGGTCTCGTCGATCAGCGGCAGCTTCTTCTGCGCGTAGTTGCCCCACAGGACGAAGACTGCCGGGTCGGGGCGGTCGTTGACCGCGCGGATGACCGCGTCCGTGAACTTCTCCCAGCCCTTGCCCTTGTGCGAATTGGGCTCGCCGGGCCGGACGGTGAGGACCGCGTTGAGCAACAGCACGCCCTGCTCGGCCCACGGCATCAGATAGCCGTTGTCCGGGATGGGCAGGCCCAGCTCCGCCTGCATCTCCTTGTAGATGTTCCGCAGCGAGGGCGGGGTCTTCACCCCCGGACGGACCGAGAAGCACAGGCCGTGGCCCTGGCCCTCGCCGTGGTACGGGTCCTGGCCGAGGATGAGGACCTTGACCCTGTCGTACGGTGTGGCGTCCAGCGCGGCGAAGACCTCCTCGCGCGGCGGATAGACGGGACCCTTCGCCCGCTCCTCCTCGACGAACTCGGTCAGCTCCTTGAAGTAGGGCTGCTGCAGCTCGTCGCCCAGAACCCCGCGCCAGGACTCGGGCAGCATGGCGATGTCGGTCACGTCAACGTCCTCACGATGTCGATCAACCACGTGGTGCGGTCACTTCCAGGCTTCAGAACCTACAGGCGACCACTGACAACGGGCGCACGAAGACCGGTTCACCAGCTGGTCTTGCGGTGCAGCGTCCACATCATCATGATCGTCGACGGGTCGAGGGCCTGCTCGCCGCCGGAGACGTCCTCGCTGGCGGCGACGTACTGCCGGCCCTGCCACAGCGGGATCAGCCGGGCGTCGTTCACCAGGATCTGCTGGGCCTGCTCCATGTCCTTGACCGTCTGGGCGCGGTCGCCCTCCGCGCGCGAGTGCGGCAGCAGCTGGTCGGTGATCTCCTTGGCCGGGTAGGGCGTACCGAGGGCGTTGTGCTCGCCGACGAACGGCGCGATGAAGTTGTCCGCGTCGGGGAAGTCCGGGAACCAGCCGCGCCCGAACACCGGGTACTCACCCTTCTGGTAGCCGACCACGAAGGTCTTCCAGGGGCGGCCCTGGAGCGTGATGGTGAACAGCCCGGAGTCCTCCAGCTGCCGCTTGAGCTCCTGGAACATCAGGGCCGTCTCGGAGCCGTAGCGGTCGGTGGTGTACCAGAGGGTGAGCGGGATGCGCTGGTGGATGCCCGCGTCGGAGAGGATCTTGCGGGCCCTGGGGACGCTGGGGTCGCCGAAGTCGTCGAAGAAGCCGGTGGTGTGGCCGGTCAGGCCCTTGGGGACCATCGAGTACAGCGGGTCGACGGTGTCCTTGTAGACCTTGTGGGCGATGGCACCCCGGTCGACGATCTGGGCGACGGCCTTGCGTACGGCGGGCTCCTTGGCCCAGGGGTCCTTGGGGTTGAACACCAGGTAGCTGATGTCGGTGCCCGCGCCGTCGACGAGTTGCAGGTTGCTGTCGCCGTGCTGCTGGAGGGCGAGGATGTCGTCGGCGGCGAGGCCGCGGTAGGTGACGTCGATCTGCTTGGCACGCAGCGCCTTGACCATGCCGGCCGAGTCCTGGAAGTAGCGGATGGTCACCGCGTCGTTCTGCCGCTGGGCGAAGCCGTGGTAGTTCCCGTTGCCGACGAGGACGGCCTGCCTGCCCTCCTCGTAGGACCGGAGCTGGTACGGCCCGGAGCCGTGGACCTCGCCGTCCTTGCGCAGGGAGCGCGCCGGGTAGTCGTTCGGGTCGACGATCGACATGGCGGGGGTGGCGAGCACGAACGGGAAGGTGGCGTCGGGCTGGCCGAGGTGGAAGACGACCGTGCGGTCGCCGAGCACCTGCACCCGCTCGAGGCTGCCGAGCAGCCCTGCGGGACCGCCCGGGGCGTCGATCGTGCGGATGCGGTCGATGGAGTACTTGACGACGCTCGCGGTCAGCGGGTCGCCGTCGGCGAACTTCAGGCCCGAGCGCAGCTCGCAGCGGTAGGTGCGGCTGGTGGAGTCGGTGAAGGAGCAGCTCTCGGCGGCGTCGGGCTGCGGAGTGGTGGCGCCGTTGGGATAGGCCAGGAGCGTCTGGAAGATGTTCCGGTACAGCTCCCAGGAGCCGTCCCAGGCGCCGGCCGGGTCGAGCGTGCTGGGCGCGCTGGTGGTCCCGACGACGATCGGCCGCTTGCCGCCGCCACTGCCGTCGGACAGCAGACCGCATCCGGCCGCCAGGGACAGGGACGCGATCGCCGCGACTGACCGCAGGAATCGGTTCCGGTTGAACACGCGCACGCTCCTCGATCCGCCGTACCAAGGGTCGGCAGACCATACCGCAGCGTTCGTTCCTCTGAACCACCCCTGGAACAGGGGTTCTTGATCGTCGGCGCCATGACGACGTTGTCAGTTCGCTGTGCGGATTTCATCCGGTGTTCCGGGCGCCGCAGTGTCCGAAAATCGGCGCCCGGAACGGTGGCTCAACTCACGCCGGCGTTGAGGAAGATGCCGCCGTCCACGACGAGCGTCTGGCCGGTGATCCAGTCGGACTGCGCGGAGGTGAGGAAGGCCGCGGCCCCTCCGATGTCGGAGGGCACGCCGAGTCGTGCGAGCGGGTAGGCGGCGGCCGCCTCCTCCTCCCGGCCCTCGTACAGGGCCTGCGCGAACTTGGTCTTGACCACGGCCGGGGCGATGGCGTTGACCCGCACCTTCGGCGCGAACTCGTGCGCGAGCTGCTGGGTCAGGTTGATCATCGCGGCCTTGCTGACGCCGTAGGCGCCGATGAACGGCGAGGGCGCGAGGCCCGCGACCGAGGCGATGTTGACGATCGCGCCGCCGTTGTCCTTCTGCCAGGCGTGCCAGGTCTTCTGGGCGAAGCCGAGCGCGGAGACCACGTTGGTCTCGAAGACCTTGCGGGCGACGTTCAGGTCGAGGTCCGCGATGGGCCCGAACACCGGGTTGGTGCCCGCGTTGTTGATCAGGTGGTCGAGGCGGCCGAAGGCCTCCATGGTGCGCTCGACGGCCTCGGTCTGGTGGCCGAGGTCGTGGGCCTTGCCGGCGACGCCGATGACCCGCTCGGCGCCGAGCTTCTCGACGGCCTCCTTGAGGGCGTCCTCGCCCCGGCCGGTGATGCACACGCGGTCGCCGCGGGCGACCAGCGCCTCGGCGACGCCGTAGCCGATGCCGCGGCTCGCGCCGGTGACGAGGGCGACCCTGCCGGACAGCTCCGGGAGTTCAGTCATGTCGGTGTTCCCCAGAATCCCTAGTCGAGCGGTCCGCCGGCGACGTACAGCACCTGGCCGGAGACAAAGCCGGCGGCCTCGCCGGTGAAGAAGGCGATGGCGTTGGCGATGTCCTCGGGCTCGCCGACGCGCTGCACCGGGATCGCGGTCGCGGCGGCCTTCTTGAAGTCGTCGAAGTCCATCTTGACGCGGTCGGCGGTGGCCTTGGTCATCTCGGTGGCGATGAAGCCGGGGGCGACGGCGTTGGCGGTGATGCCGAACTTGCCCAGCTCGATCGCGAGGGTCTTGGTGAAGCCCTGCAGGCCGGCCTTGGCGGCGGAGTAGTTGACCTGGCCGCGGTTGCCGAGCGCCGAGGACGAGGAGAGGTTGACCACGCGGCCGAAGCCCGCCTCGACCATGTGCTGCTGGACGGCCTTGGTCATCAGGAAGGAGCCGCGCAGGTGCACGTTCATGACGGTGTCCCAGTCGGAGACGCTCATCTTGAACAGCAGGTTGTCCCGGAGCACGCCCGCGTTGTTGACCAGGATCGTCGGGGCGCCCAGCTCCGCGACGATCCGGGCGACGGCCGCCTCGACCTGCGCCTCGTCGGAGACGTCCGCGCCGACCGCGATCGCCTTGCCGCCCGCGGCGGTGATCTTCTCGACCGTGTCCTTGCAGGCGGCCTCGTCGAGGTCGATCACGGCGACCGCGCGGCCCTCGGCGGCCAGCCGTACGGCGGTGGCTGCGCCGATGCCGCGCGCCGCGCCGGTGACGACCGCGACCCGCTGTTCAGTGGTGGACATTGCTTCTCCTCGCCCTTGAGAGAACCTGGCGGGGCTCTCGCCGGGAGAGCCCCTCATGCGGTGAGCGACCGCTTAGTACCTTCAGCACACGTGACGCTAGAAGCCCTGGCACCCGGTGTCAACGGCACACCCGGCCGGTGTGATCCATTACCTCACCAGGAGGTCGAGCAAGCGCTCCGTCTCAGCCGCCGGATCGGTGGTCAGACCGGTGTGCACGGGACCGGGCTGGACGACGGTGGAACGGGGCGCGATCAGCCAGCGGAAGCGGCGCCCTGCGTCGTCACGGGCCGCCTGCCCGGCCTCCTCGCCACCCGCGCAGTGGCGCTCGATCGCCTCGAGCGCGGCCCGGATCCCGACCACGTCGGCCTCCGGATCCAGGGCCAGCAGCCGGGTCTCGTCCAGGTGGGTGCGGGCACCGACGTAGGCATGGGCGCGGCTGTAGACGAGCACGCCCGCGTTGATGCACTCGCCGCGCTCCACGCGGGGGACGACCCGCAGCAGCGCGTACTCGAACACGTCCCGGTCGCCGCCCTGGCCGGCCCGGGTGATGTGCCGCTCGACGACATGTCCGGCCATGTGGATGTGGGTCTCGCTCACTTGCCCTCCTTCGAGCCGGTGCCGATGCCGGTGATGCGCTCGGCGACGACGGCGGCCCGCGCGAGCAGGGGCCGCGCGTAGGCCCGGCGCAGTTCGTCCGGGGTGGCGAAGCCGGGCTCGTCGGCGAGCCAGGCTTCGGGGACCTCGGCGGTGACCTCGGCCAGCAGGTCCTCGGTGACCCGGGGCGCGAGGTCGGCCGCGGCGGCGGTGACGTCCGGGGCGAAACGGGCGAGGGCGTGGTCCGAGGCGTCGTAGGGGCGGGCCGCGGACGCCTCGACGGAGGGCCAGTTGTGGTGCCAGATCATGGTCGCGCCGTGGTCGATGAGCCACAGCTCGCCGCGGTGCACCAGAAGGTTCGGATTGCGCCAGGAGCGGTCCACGTTGTTGATCAGCGCGTCGAACCAGACGATCCGGCCGGCCTCCTCGGGGCTCACCGGGAAGGCGAGCGGGTCGTAGCCGAGCGCGCCGGAGAGGAAGTCCATGCCGAGGTTGGTGCCGCCGCTGGACCTGAGCAGCTCCTGCACCTGCTGCTCGGGCTCGCCGAGTCCGAGGACCGGGTCGAGGCGGAGGGTGGCCAGCCGGGGCATCCGGAATCCCAGGCGCCGGGCGAGTTCGCCGCACACCACCTCGGCGACCAGGGTCTTGCGGCCCTGTCCGGCGCCGGTGAACTTCATGACATACGTCCCGAAGTCGTCGGCCTCGACGAGCCCCGGCAGCGAGCCGCCCTCACGCAGCGGCGTGATGTAGCGGGTCGCGGTGACTTCCTTGAGCATCGCCCCAGGTTACTGGGGTGGGGCCGGTGCCTTGCGGGATGGGCCGACAGGAGTCCGACAGCTCTGGCTTACAGCCGTCTCATGCCGCGGCGGCAAGGATCTGGGTGCCCGTCTGAACGGGCGGTGCCCGAGCGCCGTACCCCTGGACGGATCACGAGAAGCTCCGCGGAAGGGAAGCCCCCCATGAGCAGCGCATCGCACCGGCCCTCCCCCTCTCTCTCGGCTGCGCGCGAGCCAGGAGGCACGGGACCGGCCCGCCGTACCGTCGTGACGGCGGCCGGAGCGGCGGGTCTAGCCGCCGCGCTGACCGCCTGCGGTTCGGGTGACAACAACGCGTCCGACACCGTCAACTCCGGCTCCGGTGCCTCCGGTTCCTCCGGCTCGACGGGTACCACCGGGTCCGGTGGCTCCGGCGGCGCCACCGCGTCGAACGGAGCATCGCAGAACGGGGGCGGCGCCGCGCTCGCCAAGACCTCCGACATCCCCGAGGGCGGCGGCAAGATCTTCAAGGACCAGGGCGTGGTCGTGACACAGCCGACGGCAGGGCAGTTCAAGGCGTTCTCGGCCAAGTGCACCCACCAGGGGTGCGCGGTGGGCAGCGTGTCGGGCGGCGTGATCGTCTGCCCGTGTCACAACAGCCACTTCTCCGTCGTGGACGGCAGTGTGAAGCAGGGTCCCGCGACCCAGCCGCTGGCCGCCGAGAAGATCACCGTCTCCGGTGAGGACATCGCACTGGCCTGAGCCGCCTCAGTCGCGCCCGCGCGGACGCGTGAGGCAGCCGAGCACCTCGTCGGTGGTCGCGACCGTGGCGACCAGCGCGAGGGTGTGGCGGATCATCGCGGGGGTGTAGTCGGCGGGCACCCCCGCGATGGCGTCGGCCGGGACCACGGCGGTGTAGCCGAGGTTGACGGCGTCGAACACCGCGTTGGGTATCGCCACGTTGGCGGAGACCCCGGTGACGATCAGCGTGCGGCAGCCCAGATTGCGCAGCAGGGCGTCGACGCCGGTGCCGTGGATCGGGGACAGCCCGTGCAGCCGCCGTACCACGAGGTCCTCCTCGGCGACCTCGATCGGCGGGGCGACGCGGACGGCGGTGCTGCCGGCCAGCTGCCGTACCGGGAGCCGTTCGGCGGCCCGGAACAGGCGGGCGTTGCGGCTCGCGCCCCGGCCGTCCGGACGGCGCTCGGCGATCGCGTGGATCACCTGGACCCCGCTCCCGTGTGCGGCGCAGACCAGCCGGGCGACATTGCGCAGGGCACCGGAGGAGCGGGCCGCGCGGGCGAGTTCGGGCAGCGCGCTGTCCGGGCCGACGACCCCCTGCTGGCACTCCACGGTGAGCAGGACGGTGCTCGCGGGGTCGAGGAGTTCGCTGAGCTGTGCATGCGACGGCATACCCATTTCCTTTTCTGACGAGATGTCAGAGGATCACGGGACACGATAGTTCGCCGACACCACGTGGGAGAAGAGGGGGCCGCATGACCGTGACCGAGCAGCGCCGGGGCAGAAAGATCATGATGACGCCCGGTGAGCTGGACGCGTTCCTGACCACGCAGCGCACCTGCCGGGTGGCGACCGTCTCGGCGGACGGCGCACCACACGTCAGCGCGCTGTGGTTCGCCTGGGACGGCACCTCGCTGTGGCTGTACTCGGTGGTGCGCAGCAGGCGTTGGGCGCAGCTGCGCCGCGATCCGCGGGTGGCGGTCGTGGTCGACTCGGGCGAGGAGTACGACCAGTTGTGCGGGGTCGAGCTGTCCGGCCGGGTGGAGTTCGTGGGCGAGGTACCGCGCACCGGTGAGCTGTGCGCCGAACTCGACACGGCCGAGACGCTGTTCGCACGGAAGAACTTCGGCCTGGACGAGATGCCCCACGACGGCCGGCACGCCTGGGCACGGCTCACCCCGGAGAAGACCGTGTCCTGGGACTTCCGCAAGCTGGGCGGCGCGTAGGGCTCAGTCCAGCGACCGTGCCGCCGTGCGCAGGGCCTCGACGGCCGCGCGGATCGAGGGCCTGCGGTCGGCGTCCGCCCGCCAGACGACGTACACATGACGGCGGGCGCGCTGGCTGAGCGGGATCATGACCACGCCCTCGGGCACCGGGTGGCGGCCCAGCAGCGGGGCGATGCACACACCCAACCCGGAGGCGACCAGGCCGAGTTGGGTGTGGGTCTCGCTGGCGCGGTGGCCGACGATCGGCTCGATGCCCTTGGACCGCAGCGTGAACATGAGCCACTCGTGGCAGAACTCGCCCTCGCCCCAGGTGATCCACTCGTCCTCGGCGAACTCGGTGAGGTCCACCTCGTCCCGGTCGGCCAGCCGGTGCCCGGCGGGCAGGGCGACATCGGCCGGGTCGTCCAGCAGGGGTGCCTTGACCAGGCCGTCGGGCACCGGCATCGGCTTGTTGTACCAGTCCAGGACCACCGCGAGATCGAGGTCGCCGCGGACGACCCCGGCGATGCCCTGCTCCGGCTCCAGCTCGCTGGAGCGCACGCGCAGCCCCGGGTGCCGGCCGCGCAGCGCGCCGAGCGCGGCCGGGAAGAGCCCGCGGGCGGCGGTCGGGAAGGCCGCCAGCCGCAGTTCGCCCACGACCTGCCCGCGGTGCGCCTCCAGGTCGGACTCGGCGAGTTCGACCTGGGAGAGGATCCGCGCCGCGTGCTCCGACAACAGCCGGCCGGCGTCCGTCAGCCGTACGCCCCGGCCGTTCTTGGCGAGGAGTTGCTGGCCGATCTCCCGCTCGAGCTTGCCCAGCTGCTGGGAGACGGCGGACGTGGTCACATGCAGCGCGTCCGCGGCGCCGCTGACCGAGCCGTGCCGGGCGAGGGCGTCCAGGGTGCGCAGGCGCTCCAGGTTCAACATGTAAGCAATTCTACGAGGTACCATGCGAGAAAACTCGATTGTCCTACGACATTGTTTTCAGCATCGTTGAGGTCATGAGCACGGTCGCCACTCCCCGGACCCAGTCCCCCACCCCCGCCCCCGCCCCCGCCCGCCCCCGGGCCCGCCTCGACTGGCGGCTCCGCTTCGGCGCACTGTCGCTGATCTGGGGCTTCAGCTTCCTGTTGATCAAGGTGGGCACGGACGGATACGCGCCCTTCCAGGTCACCCTCGGGCGCCTGGTGTTCGGTACGGCGGTACTGGCCGCCGCGATGGCGGTCAAACGGGAGCGGCTGCCGCGCGGGGCCCGGCTGTGGGGGCACATGGCCGTCGCCGCGTTCTTCCTGAACGCCCTGCCGTTCTCGCTCTTCGCCTACTCCGAGCTGACGATCCCGTCCACGCTGGCCGGCATCTGCAACGCCACCTCTCCTCTGTGGGGCATGGCCCTGTCGCTGGTCGCCCTGTCCGAGGACCGGCCGACCAGGGTCCGCGTGGCCGGACTCGGCCTCGGCTTCCTCGGGGTGCTGACCGTGCTGGGCGTGTGGCAGGGCTTCCACGGGCTGGACGCCACGGGTACGGCGATGGCGCTGCTGGCTTCGCTGAGCTATCCGGTGGGGTGGATCTACGTCCGCCGCACGCTCGCCGGGTCGGGCAACTCCCATCTGTCGATGACCGGGGCACAGTTGCTGCTGGCGTCGCTGCAACTGGCCGTTGTGACACCGCTGTTCGCCGGGTTCCCTTCCCATTTCTCGCCGGTGCCGCTGCTGGCGATCGCCGCGCTCGGGGCACTGGGGACCGGGCTCGCGGTGCTGATCCAGTACGGGCTGGTCGCGGAGGTCGGTCCGACGACCGCACAGATGGTCACGTACTTCATCCCGGTCATCGCCACCGCCGCCGGCGTGGCGATCCTCGGGGAGTCGCTGCGCTGGACCACACCGGTGGGAGCAGTGATCGTGCTGGCCGGAGCCGCACTGACACAGGCGCGACGCAAGGCCGCGTAGCGCTCACGCGGCGCCGCCCCGGGTGCAGCGGAAGGGCCGCACGGTACTCACCTCGCGCCGGCAAGGCACGGCCCATGACCCCGCGGCACCCACCCGACGCGCACGCAAGGGCAGCGCATGGCCCCGTCGCCCTCACCCGGCCTCACGCAGGTGAAGGGGACGGCCGCGCGGCGGCCGCGGCGGCACCGTGCATCGATGCAATCCCGCACTGCTCGACGGTGGCTCTCAGCCATAGACGCGAGCCGGTGACGGCCGCACTGCCGCCGCCACCGCCTCGGCCAGGGGGCCGACGTCCTGCTCGGTGAGCAGGGAGACCGTGATGCGGATCGCCGGGGGGCTGTTCAGGCGGAAACGGGCGCCCGGGGCGACCGCCCAGCCCGACTGGACGAGGCGGGCCACCGCGCCCGTCTCGTCGGGGACCGGGATCCAGACATTCATACCGCTGCGGCCATGGCCGACGACCCCGCGCTCCGCCAGAGCCTCGAGCAGCGCGTCCCGGCGCGCCCCGTACGACCGCGCCACCGCCGCCCGGTCCACCGCGCCCTCCCGCCACAGCCCCGCCACAGTCCGTTGCAGCAACAGGCTCACCCAGCCCGGCCCCAGACTCTGCCGGCCGCGCACCCGGTCGACGGTGACCGGGTCGCCGGTGAGGACGGCCACGCGCAGGTCGGGGCCGTAGGCCTTGGAGACGGAGCGGACCACGGCCCAGTGGTGCGTGACCCCCGCCAGGGGATGCAGCGGGAGGTCGACGATGCCGTGGCCGTGGTCGTCCTCGATCAGCAGGGTCCCGGGATGGTCGCGCAGGACCGCGCGCAGGGCACGCGCGCGCGTCGCGCTCACCGAGGCCCCGGTCGGGTTCTGGGCGCGGTCGGTGACGATCAGGGCCCGGGCCCCGGCCTCCAGGGCGCGGCGCAGGCCGTCCACGTGTGGCCCGTCGTCGTCCACGCCCACCGGGAGCGTGCGCAGGCCCAGCGCGGGGACCAGGTCGAGCACGCTGCCCCAGCCGGGGTCCTCGACGGCCACGGCGTCGCCCGGCCTGAGATGTGCGGTGAGGACGCGCTCGATGGCGTCGAGGGAGCCGGACGTCACGGCCAGCGGGCCCGCGGGGACGCCGTCGGCGTCGAGGTCGGCGCGGGCCAGGCGGACAAGGTCCGCGTCGACGGGGTCGTCGCCGTAGCGGACGGGCCGCCGCTCGCCCTCCTCCGCCGCCGCGGCGAGGACCGGCGCGAGCGGGGGCAGCAGGGCCGGATCGGGGTTGCCGGTCGCCAGGTCGCGGCCTCCCACCGGGATCTCCACGCGCAGTTCCTCACGCGCGGTGGTCGCCGGCTTGGACCGGACACGGCTGCCCCGGCGGCCGGCCGTCTCGATCACCCCGCGCTCGCGCAGGGTGCGATAGGCAGCCGCGACCGTGTTGGGGTTCACCCCCAGCCGGACCGCCAACTCCCGCATGGGGGGCAGGGATTGCCCCGGCTGCAGCTCACCCGCGCCGACCGCGCGCTCGACGCTGGCCGCGATCTCTGCTGCACCGCGCCCTTCGATGGGATACTCTCCTAGCACAAAAGACATTATGCACTAGTGCAATGCACCCTCGCGACACGGCTCACTGTTGCTGGTCATTGCAAGTCATTGCTCGCCATGGAGGGACCGTCATGCAGGGGACGACCGAGGGATCCCAGGCCGCCGCCTACACCCCGACCGACCGCACCGTGCCCACCCGCTCCGCCGACCGGGCGTCGTACGACAAGGAGCTGGTGCACGCGATACTCGACGAGGGGTACGTCTGCCACCTCGGCTTCGTGCGCGACGGCGCCCCGGTGGTGCTGCCGACGCTGTACGGCCGGGTCGGCGAGCGGCTCTACGTCCACGGGTCCACCGGTTCGCGTCCGCTGCGGATGACCGGCAAGGCCGACCCGGGCCTGCCGGTGTGTCTGACGGTCACCCATGTGGACGGGCTGGTGCTGGCCCGCTCCGCCTTCCACCACTCCATCAACTACCGATCGGTCGTGGTGCACGGCGTCGCGCACGAGGTCACCGACCCCGAGGAGCGGCGGCTGGCCCTCGACGCGCTGGTGGACCACGTCGTACCGGGCCGCGCCGCCGACTCCCGGCCCGCGAACAAGAAGGAGCTGGCCGCCACGGCGGTGATCCGCCTGGACCTGGACGAGGTCTCGGCCAAGCTCCGCACCGGCGGCGCGAACGACGAGCCCGAGGACCTGTCCCTGCCGCACTGGGCCGGGGTCGTTCCGCTCCGCAAGGGCTACGACACCCCGGTCCGCAACGCCGACCTGGCCCCCGGCATCGAGCTGCCGGACTACCTCACGAAGTCGTAGGGCGGTCCGGCACCGCGCCACCGCGGTCGGTCGGTCACACCGGGACCGGTGCCTCGCGGCCGGCTCCGCGGGCCTCGCTCACCGCCAGGCCCGCGACCGCGACGAGCATCAGCAGGGTGCCGGCCGTGGTGGCCGCCGTGAGCCGTTCGCCGAGCAGCACGACGGCGAGCACGGCCGCGGTCACCGGCTCCAACAGCATGATCACGGAGACGGTGGCCGACCGTACGACGGCCGCTCCCGCGAAATACAGGGCGTAGGCGAGAGCCGTGGGCACGGCGGCGATGTAGAGCAGGAGCCACAGCAGCCGGGCCGGGTGGGCGGTGTGCGGCAGCAGCCCCTCGTGCAGGGCGAAGGGCAGCAGGCACAGGCTGGTCACCGCGAAGGCCCAGACGGTGGTGTCGGAGGCGTCGGCACCGCCGCTCCTCCCCCACCAGCGGGTCAGCAGGGTCATGACTCCGTAGCCGGCGGCCGACAGCAGTGCCAGCAGCACGCCCGCGGGACGGACGGTGGCGGCCGAGCCGCCGAAGGTCAGCACGGCCAGCCCGGCGAGCGCCCCCGCAACCGACAGGAAACCGCCGGCGCCGAGCCGCTCCCGGAGCAGCAGCCGTGCGCCGAGCGCGATCAGGACAGGGCCCGCGCCGAGGGTGATGACCGTGGCCACGGCAAGCCCGGTCGACTCCACGGCCCCGAAGTAGGCGGTCTGGAACACGGCCAGCCCCAGGCCGGTGGCGAGGGCCCGTGCCGCACGGCGCGGCAGCGGTTCCGTCGCGGCCCGGCGCGGGCGTGGGCGCAGCCCGCGGCCGGCCAGCAGCAGGACGAGCCCCACCGCACAGCGCCAGAAGGAGAGGCTGAGGGCGCCCATGTCGCTGGCCCGGTAGACCAGGGAGGCGGCGGCGCCCGCGGTACCCCAGGTGGCACCGGTGACGATCAGATAGAGCAGGCCGCGCCCGACGGGCAGGCCAGAAACAGCGTTCGACAAGAGAATCTCCGCAGAAACGCACCGATGGGTGCGGAAGTTCGAGAGCGACCCGCGGGAGCGGGGCGCGCGGACTTCATCTGCGGGCAGCACCGTCCGGCCCGGCGCAGTCGCGCCGGGCGGGTGTCCCGGAGGCCCGCCTCAGGCGGCCGGGGGCGGAAGAACGAGCGTGGACGGCATGACCAGCACCTTAGGCGGAGGTCCCGGGTACGGACAACTGCCGTTCCGGACCGCCCGAGGCCACCGGCTCGGCGGAGCCCTTGGCGGGGGTTGCGGACTGGGCGATGAACGCGCCGACCAGGACGATCGCGCCGCCGGCGATCTGCGGTGCCGACAGGTGCTCGCCGAGCAGCACCCAGGCCAGCACGGTCGCGACGACCGCCTCCAGGCAGGCGACGACACCGGCGACCTGCGGAGACAGCCGCCGCACCGAGAGCACGCCGGTGACGTACGCGACGACCGTGGCGATCAGCACGATCCAGGCCAGCAGGACTACGGCGGGCACGGTGGCGCCGTTCAGATGCGCGGAGCCGGTCAGCACCGACCAGTGCAGGTTCCAGGGGCGGGCCACCACGGTCAGGACGGCGGAGCCGACGATCAGGCCGTAGGCGATGACTCCGAGGGGATCCGGTGCCTCTTCGCCCGCGTCGCTGCCCTGGTCGGCGAGGACGAAGTAGCCGACCTGGCAGCAGGCGGCGCACAGGGCGAGCAGCAGGCCGAGGACGTCGAAGCTGAGCCCCGACCAGACCTCGACGACACAGGAGAGGCCGCCGGCCGCGAGGACCACGCCGAGCGCGGCGGCGCGGGAGACCGGCCGCCGCTGTACGAACCGCACCCAGCCCAGCACCAGGGCCGGAGCCAGGTACTCGATCAGCAGGGCCACGCCCACCGGGATGCGGGAGAGGGCAGCGAAATAGCAGGCCTGGACACCGGCGACCCCGAGCAGCCCGAACCCGGCGAGCAGTGCCGGACGGCGACGCAGCAGGTACCGGTGCCGTACGGCTAGCGGCAGCATGACCACAGCGGCGCCGGTCGCCCGCAGCCACACCACGTGCAGCGGGTCGAGTCCCGCCTCGATCAGCGGTTTCGCGGCCACTCCGGACCCGCCGAAGGCGAGCGCCGACGCGAGCGCGAGACCAAGTCCGGCGCCCTTGCCGCGACTGCCTTGGCTGCTCTCAGACATATGCACCGGCACATGATGACAGGCGGCGACATGACCGTCACGCCCTTTGGCACCTGTCTCAGCGGATGGACGGGCGGGCCGTCAGCAGCTCGCCCCGCTGCCGCCGGCGTACTCCTCGGCGCCGGTCTCCGTACGCGCGTCGAGGATGCGGGAGTTGAGGCCGCGGGCGGGGATGCCGGCGCGTTCCAGGACCTCCACGGCCCGGGAGCCCGGATCCGCGGTGAGGGCGGCGAGCAGGTCGGTGCCGACGACACGGGGCCCGCCCCGTCGCCGGGCGTACTCGCGGGCCCCGGCCATGGCAGTGGCCGCGGCGGGCGACCAGCCGGGGGCGTCCCTGGTGTCCGGCCCGGCAGGACCGGCCGGGGCGGGTACGAGGGCGATCGCGCCGGAGTCCTCCACGCTGCCCTGCCAGCGCAGTCCGTAGCCGATGCTGCGCTGCACGAGGTAGCCGAGCAGCCGGGCGAGCCGCTGGGGATCGCCGACGGCGGCCCGGGACTCCGGGTCGTGCTCCAGGAGCGAGTGCAGCAGATGGGCGGTGTCGATCTGCCGGTCCCCGTCCCGCACAGCCCTCCGGCGGGCACCGGCGACCATCGCTGCCAGCTCGGCGCCGAGCGCGGCATCGTCATCCATGTGCGGAACCGCCTCGCCATGGGAGGTGCCGCGGGTAGTACGGGGTTGCACAGCCCCTACCCCATCAGCCCCACCGACACGAGTCATCCGCGAGCGGAACCATCTTCGCGTCCCACACAGAGTGGACATCGCCGATCGGAATCTCATCCTTACGGAGGAGATCCGGCCGACAGGGCGCAGATCCCGCCCCCCGAACCGAGGGGCGCGCGTCGCCCCACCGTGCGCCCTGAACGCAACCACGGCGCGACCGCGCACGTGCGGCGGGCCGAAGCATTCCTGACTGTTCATCAGTATTGAACATTACGGCCCCTGCAGCTACGTTCCGCGACACCGTAGCCCGACACGAAGGGGTGGTCGCATGGCCGAAGTCAGCGCCGAGGCACGGATCCAGGCACCGGCCGAGAAGGTATGGGCGAAACTCACCGACTGGTCGGCGTACGGGGAGTGGAACGCGACCCACACCAGCTTCCCCAAGGGCGGCCCGGAGACCCTGGCGGTGGGCGGGACCTTTCAGGAGAACATGAAGCTGATGGGCTTTCCGGCGGAGGTCGAGTGGACCATCGAGGAACTGGAGCCCGCCCGGGCGTTCGCGATTCGCGGCAAGGGACCCATGGCCGTGAACGTCGCCACGCGCTACACCCTCACCCCGGAGGGCGATGCCACCACGGTCCGCATCGACGGCGAGTTCACGGGTGCCGCCGTCTCCATCATGGCGGGCAAGCTCAAGGACTCGGCGACGGCCGCGCTGAGCGAGTCGCTGCGCAGGCTGGCCGGGCTGGTGACCTGACGGACGGACACGCGCAAGGCGCCCCGTGGACGGTCCACGGGGCGCCTTGCGCACGGCGGGGAGGCCCCACCGGTCCTCGTCAGTGCTCGTCGGCGAGGATCAGGTACAGCTTCTTGCGGGCGTCGTTGATGACGGCCAGAGCCTTCTCGCGCTGCTCCTTGCTGCCGGTCTTCCAGACCTGCCCGAAGGCCTCCATCAGCCCGAAGCCGGCCTGGCGGATCTCGCCGAGAGCCTCCCAGTCGACCCCGCGCGAGGCCTCCTCCCAGGGGGCGTCCGGGCCCCCGTCGGCGGCGGCCCGCCCACTCTCGGTGAGGTTGAACAGCTTCTTGCCGCCCTCACTCTCACTGGTGATCAGGCCCTCGTCCTCCAGCAGCTGGAGCGTGGGGTAGACCGAGCCGGGGCTGGGCTTCCACGCGCCGCCGCTGCGTTCGGCGATCTCCTGGATCATCTCGTAGCCGTGCATGGGCCGGTCCTTGAGCAGGGCCAGGATCGAGGCCCGTACGTCACCGCGCCGGGCCCGGCCCCTCGGGCCGCCACGCCCCCGGGGACCCCAGGGACCGGGGCCGAAGCCGGGCCCGCCCGGGCCGAAGCCCGGGCCACCCGGACCGAAGGGGCCGAAGGCGGCCCGACGGCCCTCGAAGCCGCCCATGCCGGGGCGACCGTGGCCCTCGTGGCGGTGTCCATGCTCGTATCCGTGGCTGCGCATCTCCATCACTCCATTCCATCGATGATCTGTCACGTCTGCATCGCGTATCGTTCGCGATGCCTCAACGATATATCGGAACCGATCGCATGACAATCCCCTTTCCGAGCGGACCCGCCCTCGTACCCGGGAAGGCCGCCGCCACACCGCCCCCCTTGCCCCCTTCCCCGGGACGATCCGGGGTCGCGGCTCCGGGTCGCACTGACGAGCGCATGTTCGAACTTCACGATTCCATGCGCACTGGCCAGTGGCCCGAGAGCCGGCACGGGACGCGGGGTGCGGGGGGAGGGGCCGGATATCGGTGGGGCCCTGACCACGTGAGCGCGATCTTCCGTCTCCTGTGACCGCCGGCCGGCGACCGCTCGTTCGACGCTCCGTGCACCACCCGCTGGACGGCGGATCGGGGGCGGCCCCGGTCCCGCCGCGCTGCCGGTACGGCAGCACGGTGCCACCACGAGGAGTCGGCGGCCTTGGCAGTCCCCCCGCGCCGCCGGGCGGGAGGACCGACGGGAGAGGCTTGATCGTTGAGTGGAGACAACCGTCCACGGACCCTCGGGACCTTGCGGACCGCGAGGACGCGATTACGGTCGCGGCGGTGGATCACCGCCATGCTCGCCGTCCTGAGCGCGGTGGCGGCCCTGCTGACCGTTCCGTTGACCGCCGCGCCCGCGCACGCCGCGAGCGGTGACGGCAGTTCGCCGTTCGCCACCTACAACATGCGCGGCTCCGACAACGGCTCTCGGTGGCGCTCGGAGATCGCGCGGCTGGCCAGGCAGGCCCCGGTGGTGGCGCTGCAGGAGGCCGGCTCCGGGCCGCCCGCGCCGCCGGACTTCCGCCATGCTGCGGACGTGTGACGACGCGCGCGGCGTCGACGCCGCCGGCCAGCGCTGGCTTGCCGAGACTTACGCGGACGGCACCATCCGCTACCGCAACGAGGCCAAGCACCTCTGTCTCCTGGCCCCCGACGCCGACCACGGCAGCGTCGGCCTCGCCCCGTGCAACGGCATCCTGGCCGAGCGC
Organism: Streptomyces broussonetiae; assembly: GCF_009796285.1. Taxonomy (NCBI): domain Bacteria; kingdom Bacillati; phylum Actinomycetota; class Actinomycetes; order Kitasatosporales; family Streptomycetaceae; genus Streptomyces; species Streptomyces broussonetiae. Next base: position 2,024,290 of record NZ_CP047020.1, read on the forward strand.
TGGAGCGTGGTGAACCCCTGAACCCGTGCCCCCTGAACCCGTGAAGCCCGGCGGGCCGCCCGGACCGACGTACAGTCGGCCCGGGCGGCCCCGTTTTTCGCGGGCCCGGCCCTGGCGAGCCGGTTGGTGACAGCGAAGTCGACCGCTGCACCGCACCCGGCGCAGGGCCACCGGGCCGAGCACCGCCGTGGATCCTCAGCCGAAGTCCGCTGCGTGGTCGCGGGCCCACTGCTCGAAGGTGTGGCCGGGCCTGCCCAGCACACGCCGTACGGTCGGCGTACACGGCGACCCGCCGGTCGCGGCCAGGGCGAGGAACTGCAGGATCGCCTCCACGGTGGCCGGGTCGGAAAAGCGACCGTAGTGCTCACGGGCCTGGTCCGGGGAGAGTTCCTCGATACGCAGAGTCCTGCCGATCGCCTGCCCGATCTGTTCCACCTGGCGGCGCTGCGAGATCAGTTCGGGTCCCGTCAGCACGGCCGCGCTCGACGGATCGGGCGCCACCGCGTCCTCGGCGCCGACGCCCAGTGCCGTGACCGCGACGGCGGCGACGTCGCGTTCGTGGACCGGCGCCGTGACGGCGTCGCAGTGGACCAGCCGCACCGTGCCGCTCGACCTGATCGACTCCGCCCAGCGCAGGCTGTTGCTTGCCAGGACCAGGGGCCGCACCGGCACCCAGGGCAGGCCGGCGGCTGACAGCACGTCCTCGACCGCACGATGCTCCTGAGCGATCGCGTTGCGCTCCATGCCCGGCAGCAGAACACTGCCGGAGGAGAGCAGCACGACGCGTTCGAGACCCGCCTCGGCGGCCACCGCGGCAAAGCCCTCGGCGCCGGCCGACGGGGCGTAGAGAAATACCCTGCGCACGCCGTCGAGTGCTCGGCGCAGCGTGTCGGGACGGGTGAGGTCGGCGGTCACGACGTCGGCCGCGGCCGGCAGGTCGGCTCGAGCCCGCGGGTCGCGCACCGAGGCACGAACCGGTTCGCCGACAGCGAGCAGTTGCTCGACGACGTGGCGGCCGACGCCGCCTCGGGCTCCGATGACCAAAATGGTCATGATGTGCTTCCTCTCGCAAGATCAGCCCCGGCGAGGGTGAGCACAGGCACGTCGGCGATCCGCGAGACGGCCAGGAGCCGGTCACAGCCCGGCTGATGTGCAACGCGGTGCCACAGGGCGCTCAACCTCGACCGGATGCGTTCCGGTACTCGCGCCACAGGGCCACCGCAGTGACTGGCGAAGCGTTCCGACGCCGCACTTCGCCTGTCGGAACCGTAGCACTGCCCGCGCCGCGGGCGTGGCCCCCCCGGCGAACCGAGCGGCCTGCGCCCTCACGCACCGGCGTTGGTCAGGCCGGCCTTGTTCGCCACCCGCAAGGGGCAGCCGGTGCCGACGCGGGCGGCGAGGTCCGAGCGGATTGCGGCCAGTTCGTCCATGCGTGCGTCGATGACCCGGATCTTCTCCTCGAACAGGGCGGACAGCGCCTCGGCGCTGTCCGGCGCGTCCCGCAGTTCCTCGAAGTGCCGGCCGATCTCGGCCAGGGTGAAGCCGAGCGCCTGCGCGGTGCGGACGTAGTGCAGCCAGGTCACCGTCTCCGGCGGGAAGTCGCGGTAGCCGTTGGGCAGCCGGTCGCCCTCGAGCAGGCCGATCTTCTCGTAGAAGCGCAGGGTGTCCTTGGACACTCCTGTTCGCGCGGCCAGTTCTCCGATGCGCACGACTCCCCCTGCCCTAGGTCGGCTTGACCTTGGAGCGTACTCCGCTGTTTAGCGTGGGCGGCGCCCGAACGAGCCCTGCCGAGGAGTCCCCGGATGCCCCCTGTCGCCCCCTCCCACCCCGCCTATCTGCGCCTCGTCCGCGCAAGCGGCTGGTACGACCTGATCGTCACGGCCGGCTTCGCGACCCCGTGGACGTATGCGCTGGTGCACCGGCTGCTGTCGGCCGGAGGCGAGGCGGCCGGGCTCGGCGCCATGCCCGCGCTCACCCCGATACAGACGCTGTACGCCAACCTGATGGGCTCGGTCGTGGTGGTCTGGTCCGTGCTGCGGGTCGTACGGCCACTGCCGCTGCACGGTCTCCTCGACGGTGTCGCCCGCGTGCTGTTCGCGCTGTGGCAGGCGTACGCGCTGGCACACGGCGGGCCGGGGGTGCTGTGGCCGTTCCTGGTGCTGGAGGTGTCGTTCGGCGTCGCCCAGCTCGCCCCGTGGGCGCGGGCAAGGGCCGCCGCCGTGGGCGAGGCGGGCCGGGGCGTACGGGAATCGGGCCAGGGTTGGTGAATTGGCCTTGGGCCGGTGACCGGTGCGGTCGCTAACGTCGGGCCATGCGTATTCGAATCGTGGACGCCTTCACCGACCGCCCCTTCGCCGGCAACCCGGCCGGAGTACTGCTGCTGGACGACGCCTTCCCTGACGACGACTGGCTCCAGAACGTCGCGATGGAGGTCAACCACGCCGAGACCGCGTTCGCGCACCGGCTGCCCGAGGGCGGCGAGGCGGACTGGGCGCTGCGCTGGTTCACGCCCGTCACCGAGGTCGCCATGTGCGGGCACGCCACGCTCGCCACGGCCCACGTCCTGCACACCACCGGCGCCCACGAGGGCCCGGTGCGGTTCGCCACCCGCAGCGGGGTGCTCCTCGCCACACCCGCCGTGGACGGCTCGATCACCCTCGGCTTCCCCACCGCCCCGCTGACCCGGGTCGAGGTCCCGGCCGGGGTCGGCGAGGCGCTGGGCGCCGAACCCGTCGCCGCCTTCGACACCGGCGCGAACGTAGGTGACCTGCTGGTGGAAATGGCCGACGAGAAGACCGTCCTCGGCCTCGCCCCGGACCACAGGTCCCTGGGTGTCCACTCCTCGCGGGGCATCATCGCCACCGCCCGCGCCGAGGACCCCGCCCGCGGCTACGACTTCGTCTCCCGCTGCTTCTTCCCGAACGTCGGTATCGACGAGGACCCGGTCACCGGCTCCGCCCACACCGCGCTCGCCCCGCACTGGTCCGCCCGGCTCGGCCGCGACGACCTCACCGGGCTCCAGGCCTCGCGCCGCACCGGCCTGGTCCGCACCGGTCTGCGCGGCGACCGTACGCTGCTCACCGGCCGCGCGGTCACGGTCATCGAGGGTGAGCTGCACGCCTGACGGCGCGGTCAGGCCGTCGGCAGCCAGCCCACCTTGCCCGCGAGGAGGGCGTAGCCGACGAACGCGCCGATGTCGAGCAGCGAGTGCGCGACGACCAGGGGGCCGACCCGGCCCCAGCGGCGGTACAGGTACACGAACACCACGCCCATCACCATGTTGCCGAGGAAGCCGCCGACGCCCTGGTAGAGGTGGTACGAACCGCGCAGGACCGCGCTGGCCACCAGTGCGGTCCCCGGCGTCCAGCCCAACTGGCCCAGCCTGCGCAGCAGATAGCCGACGACGATGACCTCTTCGAGTACGGCGTTCTGCACGGCGGAGAGGATCAGCACGGGGTACTTCCACCACACGCCCGGCAGCGCCTCGGGGACGACCGTGAGATTGAAGCCGAGGCCGCGGGCGGCCAGGTAGAAGGCGATGCCGGTGCTGCCGATCACCGCCGCGATCCCGGCGCCCCGGGCCAGGTCGGGCCACGGCCTGGTGCGGTCGAAGCCCAGCGTGCGCAGGCTCCCGCCCTCGCGCAGCAGGAGGTGGGCGACCAGGGCCACGGGGACCAGGGCGGACGCGATACCGAAGAGCTGCCAGGCGAGGTCCAGCCAGGGGCGGCCCGGGGCGGCCGAGGCGTTCATGGTGGCCGCCTGGTCCTTCAGGCCGCCCGGCTTGGTCACCGAGCCGACAAAGCTGATCAGCGCGGAGACACCGCTCGCTCCCAGCGAGAGCCCGAGGACGAGCAGCGTCTCGTCCCGCAGGATCCGCCTCGGGTCGCGCTGCCGCGCCCCGGACTCGGCCACCGAATCAGCCTCCACCTGCACCCCTGCCTCCCGCCGGCTCACGGGCCCACCCGGCCCACCTGTCGCCTGGCAAGGATCGCAGAAGCAGATGTGAGACCTGTACTACCCGCCCCTCACCCCAGCGGCACCGGCTCCGGCAGCCCCACCGGCCACATGTGCACCGGCTCCCCCGCGTGCATCAGCTCGGCGTAGCGGCGCGTGGTCGAGGCGAGAGCGGCCTCGCGGCCCAGCCCCTGCTCGAGGGCCCGGTGGAAGGTGGCCGCCTGCCAGGACGCCCCGTTCACCCGGCGTCGGCAGCGCTCCTCGATGACACCCAGGTAGAGGTCCCGGTCGGCGGCCTCCACGCCCCACGCGTCCAGGCCGGCCGAGGCGAGCGGCAGCAGTTCGTCGCGTACCAGGGTGACCGCGTCCACCTCGCCCGTGCCGCCGTGGCGTCCCCGGCGGGGCCATGCGAAGCGCGCGTCGATGCCGAACCGGCACGCGGCGTCGAAGTTGGCCTCGGCCGCGGCGAACGGCAGCCGGGTCCACACCGGCCGGGACTCCTCCGCGAGGGCGCGGACCACGCCGTAGTAGAAGGCCGCGTTGGCGATCACGTCGGTGACGGTCGGCCCGGCCGGCAGCACCCGGTTCTCCACCCTGAGGTGCGGTACGCCGTCCGCGATGCCGTACACCGGCCGGTTCCAGCGGTAGATCGTGCCGTTGTGCAGCACGAGTTCGGCGAGTGTGGGCGTGCCTCCGGCGTCGAGGACCGCCAGCGGCTCCTCGTCGTCGCAGATCGGCAGCAGGGCCGGGAAGAAGCGCAGGTTCTCGGCGAACAGGTCGTGGGCGGAGCCGATCCACCGCTCGCCGAACCAGGTGCGCGGCCGTACGCCCTGCGCCTGGAGTTCGGGCGGGCGGGTGTCGGTGGACTGCAGGAACAGCGGCGGCCGGGACTCACGCCACAGCTCGTGCCCGAACAGGAAGGGCGAGTTGGCGCCGACGGCGATCTGCGCGGCGCACGCCACCTGCGCCGCGTTCCAGACGTCGGCGAAGCGGGCCGGAGTGACCTGGAGATGCAGCTGTACGGAGGTGCAGGCGGCCTCGGGGACGATCGACTTGGCGGTCCGTACGAGGTGCTCCACGCCCTTGATGTCGAGCCGGAAGTCCTCCCCGCGTGCGGCCACGATCTGGTCGTTGAGCAGGGTGTAGCGGTCGACCTCGGAGAGGTTGGCGGAGACCAGGTCGTCCGGGCCGAGCGTGGGCAGGATGCCGATCATGACGATGCCGGCGTCCACCTCTCGCGCTTTGCGGTCGGCGTACGCGAGCGAGGTGCGCAGTTCCTCGGCGAGCCGGTCGAATACCCGGCCGCCCAAGCGGTGTGGGGCAATGTTCACTTCCAGGTTGAACATGGCGAGTTCTGTTTGGAAATCACGACTCGCGATGCGCTCCAGTACCTGTCCGTTCAACATTTTCGGCATACCGTCACGACCGGCGAGATTCAATTCGATCTCGACCCCCATGAGGTTCTTGGGACGGTCGAATCTCTTCTCGACCAGCAGCCGCTCCAGTCCCGTCAGGCACTTCTGGAGCTTTTCGCGATAGCGCTGGCGATCGGACAGGTCGAACTGCCCCGCCACGACCTTCTCCCCCATCGAAGTGTCCCTCCTCGGCTGGGCGGACCGACGTGACGGCCGCCGGGCTCCCGGGTGCAGGGGGGATGATGCCCAGCGGAAGCGATCGATAACGCCCCGCGCGGACCCGGTGCACGCTACTCTGTCGGATTGTTCCCAGAGGCATTTTCACTGGGCATGCGGCAACCCGTACGTCCGGGTACCCGGCACATCTCGTGAAAAACGCCGACGACATTCGGCCGACCGCTACCGGTGCGTATTCCGAGGTCAGCAGTACGGCACCGGTACGGGAATCGGGAGAAGTCCCGCAAATCGACGGCGCATTGACGTCTTGCGCGAGTCATCGAAATGGGATAGACGAAACAACGGCCGAACAGGCGTCGTATAAACTTCGCCCACAAGGCAGAAGGTTGACGCCCTCGGTCGTGGTTCCTGCCATGTTCCTGCCGTCGCGGTCACGGGAGGCAGACCGAGCCGCACCCATGTTCACCGACCCGGGCCACCACCCTTCCGGCCTTTCCGTGAGCAGACAGCGCCGTCCGCCCCACCCTCCCCGCGCCGCCGCGCCTGTCGAATGAGAGAGGCGACCCACATGCCGCTGCAGTTGCCCCCTGCCCCCGCGCCCGCCCTGCGCTCCGTCCTCGCCGCCCTCGGTTCCCCCACCGCGGTCCGCGAGGCCCGCACTCCCTCCCTGCGCGCCGCGCAGGGCCCGGCAACACCCGAACTCCCGCTGCCCGTCCATGTGCTGGAGCGGATCACCCCGCAGGGCCTGTCCGCGACCCGGCTGGCCGGCTGGCGCTTTCTGATCCGTTGTGGCGAGAAGGCGGTGGCCGCGGCCGACACCATGCTCACCCCGGACGGCTGGGCCTTCTCGCACTTCTTCGAGGGCCCGTACGTCCCCTCCACCGAGCGCGCCCTGGACCAGGCCGAGGCCCTGCAACAGCCGTACCAGGCACGGCTGTTGTCCGTGCCCGGGCTGTACATGCTCACGCTGTGGCTGCACGGCGACACCACGGCCGACGGCGCCGAGGGGCATCCGGCCGGCACCGACCTGCTCGTGCCGCTGGCCCCGGCGCCGCCCGGCATACCCACGCACCGACCGTTCCGGGTCGCCGAGCTGCTGCCGGTGCTGACCCATCGGGCGACCCCGCTGCCGCTGCTCGGCCCCCCGGTGCTCCGCTCACCCGCCTGACCGAACCACCCGCGTGCCCCGCCGCCCTCGAGGGTGGCGGGGCACACCCACGTCAGAGGGCCTGGCCTGCATGGACTAGCCCCATCCGGCCACTGCGAACCACCCAAAGGGACAGTGCACTTGGACTGAACCGTCCAGCCGGGTGATGCGTCATGAACCTGTGAGAAGCGGTGCTGCGAAATCCCTGCGGAATGACGCCGAGAGGGCAACACTGGGTTCCGACCGACTTATCACCACGGGGGACGGCCATGACCACGACAGAGCGAAAGATCCCTCCCATGTGCCAGCACCAGCCGCCGTGTCCGCCAGCCGAGTCCGCCGACCGGGAGTCCGCCCGTCTTGTGGCGCACCACCCGGAGCAGGGCTGGAGTCTGCTGTGCAACGGCGTCCTGCTCTTCGAGGACACCGGTGAGCTGCTGCCCGACGGCCGGGTCATCGCTCCGCACCGCCCGCTGGGTGCGGAGCATGTGGTGACCGCGGCCTGAGCGGAGCGCGCGAACGGCCCGAGGGGCCGGTACGCACATGTCCTGTGCGCACCGGCCCCGATGCGTGCCGAGGGGTGGCTACAGGGCGTAGCCGGGCGGCGGCGCAGCGCCTCCGGGCGTGCCGCCTGCACACCGGCGCACGGCCGGGCGGGCCCCGGTCTCGGGGTGGTGCGCTCAGCCCTTGGTGGCACCGGCGGTGAGCCCGCCGACGAGCCGGCGTTCGGCGCCGGAGCAGAAGGCTGGGGCGAGGACCATCGCGAGCACGAGGTGGGCGAAGATGCGGGCCGTGTCCGCGGGAGTACTGCCCCTGGAACTGCTGCACGCCGATCGGGAATCGTCCACCAGGTGTTGTCGGTGAACATTCGCGGTGGCCGCGCTGCCGCTGTTCCTGCTGCTGCGTTCGACGGGACTGCTGGACAACCCGCTGGGCGTGATCCTGCCGCAGGCCGCGTTCGGGCTGCCGATGACCATCATCATCCTGCGCGGCTTCTCGGGAACATCAGCCCCGTGATGAACAGCGTGAACAGCAGCTCCCGGCCGCGGAAGGCGAACCGCGCGAAGGAGAACGCGGCGAGCGCGGAGGCCGCGACGACGATGACGGTCGTACCGACCGCGATCAACGTGCTGTTGCCGACCAGCCGCCAGGAGGAACACGGGATCCCCCTGGCCTGTACGGCCTTGAGGTCGGTGTCGGTCAGGACGCTCTCGGCCCCCGGGACGACCGGCAGCACACCGGTCTTCTGCACCAGTTCCCGGTCGGTGGTCTCGCCGGCGAAGAACTCGAGGAAGTCCACGGCCGCCTGCGGGGCGCCCTTGCGCAGGGCGTGTCCGCCGCCCCCGCCGAACACCTCGGTGATCTTCCCGGCGCCGCCCTCGACCCCGGGGAACGGGAAGGAGCCGAGGTTCACGCCGATCCCCTTGCCGGAGAGCCTGGGGCCGCGCGGTGAGCGGGCCCGGGCGGCCGGCCGCCGTGGCCCGGCGCGGTCCCGTCCCTGGCGAGCAGGAGGCAGCGCCCGTCGCCGATCCGGTGCACAGCGCGCAGCTCCCGCCCGGGGGCCGGTACGGCGTCCGGCGGCGTCAACCGGCCCGACCGGTCGAGGACGTTGCCGATCCGACGCCCATGCACCAGGTCACGGCTCCGGAAGAGCACCCGGATCGAAAGTTTCGAATCCGGCGCCGCATCCTCAGGGCGGACGAGCAGATCGGCCCGGCTGCGCCAAGCCGATCACCCCGGGTACACGGGAAGGCGAACGGCACAGCGGTCGGCCGCCGGGAGGACACAGCCCGCCCGGCTGGTCGAATCGCCCGCGCGGGGGTGGGATGGAAGGAAGCAAGGGCCTTGCAGGCGGGCACGTCCCCGCGCGTCACCCCGGCGTCGCCCGCCAGGACGCGAGGAACGGTGGAGCGATGTCCGGTTACGACACCTCGGCGGTGGCTCGGGTGGTGGTCGGTGTGAGCGGCTCCCTGGGCAGCGTCACGGCCCTGCGGCGGGCCACCTCACTGGCCCGCCGTCTGGGGACCGAGCTGTGGGCGGTGCTGGCCTGGGAGCCGCCGGGCGGTGACCTGGCCGCGCGCCGCTCCCCCGACGCCGGCGTGCCGGTCGAGCAGTGGCAGCGGCTGGCCGGACAGCGGCTGACAGCCCTCCTCGACGAGATCTTCGACGGGTACAGCCCCGGCATACCGGTACACGCCGTCGTCGTCCGCGGCGCCCCGGGCCCCGCGCTCGTGGCCACCGCCGACCGCGAGAACGACGTGCTGGTCGTGGGCGCGGGACGGCGCGGACTGCACCGCGCCTTCTCCGGCCGGGTCTGCCGGCACTGCATGGCCCACGCGGTCTGCCCGGTCCTCGCCGTGCCCCCGTCCCCGCTCGAGTCCGAACTGCTGTCCGTCCACCGGCGGAACACATGGCATCTGCGCATGGACCTCCGGCGCCTGTGACAGCGGGCCGGTCGGCGAGCGCCCGCGGGAACCGCTTCCCGTCGCGCGCCCATGACGACGGCACGACCTGCGGTGCCCGCGAGAGCGGTGGCCCGACGACGTCGGGTACACCTGCCCGAGGGAGCCCGGGCCGAGGCCGTCGCGGTCACGCACGGTGTTCGCGCGCCGAGGTCGCAGACCGCCGTCGCCCGCTGTGGGCGCGTCAAGGAAGCGCCACATGGCCGTCAGTACGCCGTGTCGCGATGACACTCGGTTGCGGTACGGTCCGGCTCGACACATCGTCCGGTCCGCAGTGCTCCAGGTCACAGCACCTGGTCCGCCTCTTGATGCGACGCGCCTACCCGCAGGCCATTCTTAACGCAAGCTTGACGCCCTCCGAGCCCGGATCCATGGGCCCCGACGTCACTCTCCGCATACGCTGGTGCGGCCGTCCGCGTGATGGCCGGATAAAGAGCTGAGCCGCACACAGGAGCACGCCGATGGCGACAACCGAACACCCTCCTTCCAGTCGATTGCGCGCCTGGATGCTGGAGGGGCTGTCCGACATGGGCAAGCACGGCGGTCAGGCGGCCTCCGAAGCCGAACCGGAGCCTGCGCACAAGGGCCAGCGCTGGTGGCGCGTGATGTGCCTGACCGGTGTCGACTACTTCTCCACCCTCGGCTACCAGCCGGGCATCGCCGCTCTCGCCGCCGGACTGCTGGGGCCGATCGCGACCATCGTCCTCGTCATCGTCACCCTGGCCGGCGCACTTCCGGTGTACCGCCGGGTCGCCGAGGAGAGCCCGCACGGCGAAGGTTCGATCGCCATGCTGGAGCGGCTGCTGTCCTTCTGGCAGGGCAAGCTCTTCGTGCTCACGCTGCTGGGCTTCGCCGCCACCGACTTCCTGATCACCATCACCCTCTCGGCCGCCGATGCCTCCACCCACCTGGTGGAGAACCCGCATCTGAGCGACTTCCTGCAGGGCAAGCAGATGGTGATCACCCTGATCCTGGTGGCACTGCTGGGCGCGGTGTTCCTCAAGGGCTTCCTCGAGGCGATCGGTGTCGCGACCGCGCTGGTCGGTGTCTACCTCGCGCTGAACGTCGTCGTCGTGATCGTCGGCCTCTACCACGTGATCACCGCGGGCCATGTCATCACCGACTGGTCGAGCGCGCTGACCGCGCAGCACGGCAACATCTTCGTCATGATCGGCCTGGCGCTGATCGTCTTCCCCAAACTCGCGCTGGGCCTCTCCGGCTTCGAGACCGGCGTCGCCGTCATGCCGCACGTCGAGGGTGACCCGGACGACACCGAGGAGAAGCCGACCGGCCGGATCCGCGACACCAAGAAGCTGCTGACCACGGCCGCGCTGATCATGAGCGGTTTCCTGATCACCTCCAGCTTCATCACCACGCTGCTCATCCCGGAGAAGGCGTTCAAGACCGGCGGTCCGGCCAACGGACGCGCGCTCGCCTACCTCGCCCACGAGTACCTCGGCAACGCCTTCGGCACGGTCTACGACGTCTCGACCATCGCGATCCTGTGGTTCGCCGGCGCCTCCGCCATGGCCGGTCTGCTCAACCTGATGCCGCGCTATCTGCCCCGCTACGGCATGGCCCCGCACTGGGCCCGCGCGGTGCGCCCGATGGTCATAGTCTTCACGCTCATCGCCTTCCTGGTCACCTGGCTCTTCGATGCCAACGTCGACGCGCAGGGCGGCGCCTACGCCACCGGTGTGCTGGTGCTCATCACCTCCGCGGCGATCGCGGTCACCATCGCGGCACGCAAGGCCGGGCAGCGCAAGTGGAGCATCGGGTTCGGCGTGATCGCGGCGGTGTTCGTGTACACGACCGTCGTGAACGTCATCGAGCGGCCCGACGGTGTGAAGATCGGTGCCTGCTTCATCGTCGGCATCATCCTGGTCTCGCTGCTCTCCCGACTGGCCCGCGCCTTCGAGCTGCGCGTCACCAGCGTGACGTTCGATCCGCTGGCGGAACGATTCATCCGGGACATGGCCAGCCGCAAGATCCGGTTCATCGCCAACGAGCCCGGCCACCGCGACAAGGCCGAGTACCGCGACAAGATCGAGCAGATCCGCGCCGACAACGACATGCCCGAGCAGGAGGACTTCGTCTTCGTCGAGGTCACCGTCACCGACCCCTCCGAGTTCGAGGCCGGCCTGACCGTGCGCGGCGAGGTACTGCACGGCCGCTACAGGGTGCTCACCCTGGAGTCCGCGTCCATCCCGAACGCCCTGGCCGCACTGCTGCTCAACGCCCGCGACATGACGGGCTGCACCCCGCACATCTACTTCGAGTGGACCGAGGGCAATCCCTTCGCCAACTTCCTGCGCTTCTTCCTCTTCGGGCAGGGCGAGGTCGCCCCGGTCACCCGAGAGGTACTGCGCGAGGCGGAGCCGAACCGGGAACGCCGACCGCGCGTGCACACGGGCTGAGGACCGGGGACGAGCCGGGTGGGACAGGGCGCCACGCGCCCTACCTCCCGAACCACCGCCTCGGCGGCCGTACGTCCAGCTTCCCCATGCTGAGCTGCCCCCGTATCTCGGCCCGGAGCACGACCGGCGCCTCGGGCCCACGGGCCGGACGGATCCTGGTCGCGCTGTGCCCCAGCGACAGGGAGCCGGCGTCGACGGTCATGCCGGGCCGGGTGATCAGGCGCAGAACGCCACCGCACATGTCCAGGTCGATGTCGAGTGTGTCGTGAGTGATCACGGCGTCGGAGAAGTCCAGGGTCAGGTTCCCCCAGGCGCACTCGATCTCCAGCCGGCGCGGTACGACCCAGCGGCCCTCGCGGGTGGTCGAGGCGTACTGCTGCTCGATCCGGACGACGCCCTTGGCCACCGACACCGGCGCCGCACCGGGCTCGTCGGGCAGGTCGGCCGTGAGCACCGCCAGTTGCCCGTGGGTACGGGCGGACAGCGCGGCCGCCACCCGCTCGTCCAGCTCCTGCGCGGTCAGCCGCCCGTCGCCCGCGGCGGCGGCCAGCACCTCCACCACCCGGTCCCGGTCCGCGTGCGAGGCACGCTGACCCGACGGCATGTCCGACTCCACCATCTCGGCCGCCATCCCCTCACCCCGTTTCAACCAGTTTCGGAACGTCCTCGCAGGGATCCACCCTCGAGAACAAACGCTATATCGCGTTATACCCAACGGCCAACCCCCCGTCCACGGTTCCCGGGAACTGGCCCTATCGTGACCGGCATGCAGTCCTACACGATCGGCCAGGCGGCACGGCTGCTCGGCGTGAGCCCGGACACCGCCCGCCGCTGGGCCGACGCGGGCCGGATGGCCACCCATCGCGACGAGGCCGGGCGGCGGCTCATCGACGGGCGGGACCTCGCCGCGTTCTCGGTCGAACTGGCCAAGACGGCCGACGGGGAGGAGGACGCCTCCTACACCTCGGTCCGCAACGCCTTTCCCGGCATCGTCACGGGGATCAAGCTCGGGGACGTCGCCGCCCAGGTGGAGATCCAGGCGGGCCCGCACCGGCTGGTCTCGCTGCTGACGCGGGAAGCCGTCGAGGAACTGGGCCTGGAGGTCGGCATGGAGGCCACCGCGCGCGTGAAATCCACCAACGTGCACATCGACCGCGTCTGACCTGAGCCGAGCACCGGGCGGTGCACGGTGTGGACGTTCAGATGCAGCGCCTGCGCCGTACACACCCAGGAGCCGTCGCCGACGGCGAGCAAGATCTCCAGCGCGCCGACGAGTCCTCCGGGCTCCGCCACGGGTGCGCCGGTGCCACCGTGCGGCACGACCACTGGCGCGCTGCCGGGGGCCGGTCGGCCACACCTCGTCCGCCCAGCCGTCCTGTGCGCCGGACACCACCGTGAAGGCAAACCGTCCGGCAACCGCCCGACGGCCGTCGGCACGACACCGCCCGCGCCCCTGCGCCCCGGCACGGCACGGCACAACCGCGCGCCCGACAGGGCCGCCTTCCGACGCTGCCGGCTCCCGCAGTAGGCCGACGTGCCGCGCACCGGGGTGCACTTCATACAGGCCTCGGACGGGATCGGCCCGCTCGGCGCCTAGCCGGCGAGCGGGAGGTTCGTCAGCCAGGTCTCCCGGCCTTGGCCTACGCCCTGCGGGTCGCGACGGGCGAGCGGTTCACCGGGGTGCCGCTGCCGCGTGACCGGGTGCGGCGGGAGCTTGAGTGCCACAGGGGTAACCGCCGTCGACCCGGATCGCGGTGATCCCGCTGATGTGCCGGGCCCCGCAGCGGTCCTGCGGAAGGACCAGCTGGGGCCCGGCCGCGTCCAGCGGGGTGTCGTCGATGCTCACGCCCAGCAGGACGGGGGCGTCGGCGAAGTCCGGGTCGATCTCGGCCCAGGACAGCACCGCGTGGTGGCCGTCGGCGCCGGCGACGGCGATGAGGAAGCGCAGCCGGTCCTTGCGCCGCACCGGGTCGAAGCCGGGTCCGGCGTCGGCGAGGACGTCGTACAGGCGCGGTCCGGCGAAGCGGTGCTGCTGGATGCCGCTGGTCGCGCACTCGAAACTGACGTGCGCCCGGTGCTGCGGCCAGCGAAGCAGCTCCGGGACGGTCAGCCGGGCGGGCCGGGCCACATCGCCGGTCAGGGTGAGTTGCGCGAGCGTCATCTGCGACCACCTCCCGCAGGACGGTACCCGCACGACCTCACCGTACAAACGCACATGCGAGCCACAACTCACAACTTCACAGCTCATGCGATGCGACAGGAGACTTAGACCTGGCAGATGCGGCAGTATCATCGCCGCACGGCCGATTCCCCGGGCCGTGGCAGGGCGCGACACTCGTTCCGCAGAACGCGAGGAGTAGAAACAGTGATGACCCGTTCCGTGCGCCGGACCCGGCGGATGCTGCAGGTGGCCGGCGCGGGAGCCGCCGCCCTGCTGGCCCTGAGCGCCTGCTCCTCCTCGTCGAAGTCGTCGGACTCGTCGGACAAGCCGGACACCTCCAGCTCCGCCTCCCCCAAGATCTCCGGCAACATCACGGTGTTCGCGGCGGCCTCCCTGAAGGAGAGCTTCCAGACCCTGGGCAAGGAGTTCGAGCAGCAGCACCCGGGCACCAAGGTCAACTTCAACTTCGGCGGCAGCGACACCCTCGCCGCGAGCATCACCGGTGGTGCCCCGGCGGACGTGTTCGCCGCCGCCAGCCCCAAGACCATGGCGATCGTGACGGGCAAGAAGGACGCCGTCGGCACCCCGGCCACCTTCGTCCGCAACCAGCTGGAGATCGCCACCCTGCCGGGCAACCCCGGCAAGGTCTCCTCGTTGAAGGACCTCACCAAGTCCGGCCTGAAGGTCGTGCTGTGCGACAGGACCGTGCCGTGCGGCGCCGCCGCGCAGAAGGCCCTGGACGCGAGCCACCTCAAGCTCACCCCGGTCTCCTACGAGCAGGACGTCAAGTCCGCGCTGAACAAGGTGGAGCTGAAGGAGGCCGACGCCTCGGTGGTCTACAAGACCGACGTGCACGCCGCCGGCAGCAAGGTGCAGGGCGTGGAGTTCCCCGAGTCCGCCCAGGCGATCAACGACTACCCGATCGTCCTGCTGAAGAACGCGCCGAACGCCGCGGGCGCCAAGGCGTTCATCGCTCTCGTGCAGTCCGCCGAGGGCCAGAAGGTGCTGAGCCAGGCCGGGTTCCTCAAGCCGTGACCTCGCTCGACAAGCCCGGCGCCGCGGCCGGTCCCCGCACGGACCGGCCGCGGCGTCGCCGCGTCGGCACGGGGGGCCGGCACGGGGTGCCACCCGTGCCGCTGCTGCTGCCCGCCCTGGTGGCGCTGGTGTTCCTGCTGCTGCCGCTGCTCGCACTGATCGTCCGGGCGCCCTGGCGCAGCCTGCCGGACCAGCTGTCCAGCACCGAGGTGTGGCAGGCGCTCCAGTTGTCGCTGGTCAGCGCGACCGCGGCGACGGCCGTGAGCCTCGTCCTGGGCGTGCCGCTGGCCTGGCTACTGGCCCGTACGGACTTCCCCGGGCGAAGGTTCCTGCGGGCCCTGGTGACGCTGCCCCTGGTACTGCCGCCGGTGGTCGGCGGTGTGGCCCTGCTGCTGGCCCTCGGCCGCAACGGGGTCGTCGGCAAGTGGCTGGACGCCTGGTTCGGGATCACGCTGCCGTTCACGACCACCGGTGTCGTGATCGCGGAGGCGTTCGTCGCGATGCCGTTCCTGGTCATCAGCGTCGAGGGCACGCTGCGCGCGGCCGACCCGCGCTTCGAGGAGGCGGCGGCCACGCTCGGCGCGTCCCGCTTCACCGCGTTCCGCCGGGTCACCCTGCCGCTGATCGCACCCGGTATCGCCGCGGGCTCGGTCCTCGCCTGGGCCCGCGCGCTCGGCGAGTTCGGCGCCACGATCACCTTCGCGGGCAACTTCCCCGGCCGCACCCAGACCATGCCCCTCGCGGTCTACCTCGCCCTGCAGAACGATCCCGATGCCGCGATCTCCCTCAGCCTGGTCCTGCTCGCCGTGTCGATCGCGGTGCTGGCGGGGCTGCGGGACCGCTGGATGACGGGAGCCTGACCGTGGCAGCCACCCCGGAGCGTGTGCGAACGTACGGACCCATGACCGACATCGACGCCCCCGAAGCCGACGTGAAGAGAGCGGGCGACGAGGGACTCGACGCCCGGCTCGTCGTCGACCGCGGCCCCTTCCGGCTGGACGTGAGCCTGACGGCGGCCCCCGGAGACGTCGTCGCGCTGCTCGGTCCCAACGGCGCAGGCAAGACCACCGCCCTGCGCGCGCTCGCCGGTCTGGTCCCGCTCACCGACGGCCACCTGCGCCTGGACGGCGCCTCACTGGAGCGCACTGCCCCGGAGTCCCGCCCGGTCGGTGTGGTCTTCCAGGACTACCTGCTCTTCCCGCACCTGTCCGCCCTCGACAACGTGGCCTTCGGGCCGCGCTGCCAGGGCGCGTCCAGGGCCGAGGCCCGGGAGCGGGCCGCGGCGTGGCTGGACCGCATGGGCCTGGCCGACCACGCCCACGCCAAGCCGCGTCGGCTGTCCGGCGGGCAGGCGCAGCGGGTGGCCCTCGCCCGGGCCCTGGCGACCCGTCCCCGGCTGCTGCTCCTGGACGAACCGCTGGCCGCCCTGGACGCCCGTACCCGCCTGGAGGTCCGGGCCCAGCTCCGCCGCCATCTCGCGGAGTTCGAGGCGGTCGCCGTCCTCGTCACGCACGACCCGCTGGACGCCATGGTGCTCGCGGACCGGCTGGTGGTCGTGGAGCACGGCCGGGTCGTGCAGGAGGGCGCCCCCTCCGACATCGCCCGCCACCCCCGCACCGACTACATCGCCCAGCTCGTCGGCCTCAACCTCTACCGGGGGCAGGCGGACGGGCACACGGTACGGCTCGACGCCGGGCCCTCCATCACCACCACGGAGGACCTGTCCGGACCGGTCTTCGTGGCCTTCCCGCCCGCCGCCGTCACCCTGTTCCGGGACCGGCCGACCGGCGCCAGCGCCCGGAACCTGTGGCGCTGCGAGGTCGAGGGCCTGGAGACGCACGGCGACCAGATCCGTGCCGTCCTGACCGGCGAACTCCCGCTCGCCGCCGACCTCACCACGGTGGCCGCCGCCGAGCTGGACCTGCACCCGGGCGCAGCTGTCTGGGCGACGGTCAAGGCGACGCAGACCCACGCATACCCGGCATGATCGGACGGGCACCCTAGCGTGGTTGCCCATGACTCTGAGCATCCGCAATCAGCTGCCCGGCACGGTCACCGAGGTCCGGTCCGGTCCGGCGAGGCCATGGCCACGGTCAAGGTCCGGCTGGACGGCGGTCAGCACCTCATGGCGGCCATCACCAAGGAGTCCGCCGAGGACCTGGCCCTCGCCCCCGGCTCGGCCGTCCGCGCCCTGGTGAAGTCGACCGAGGTCTCCCTCGCCACCAGCCGGATCAAGGGCCTGTCGATCCGCAACCAGCTTCCGGGCGCGGTCACCGGCCTCAGGACCGGCGCCGTCATGGCCTCCGTGAAGATCACCGTCGACGGCGCCGAACTGACCGCGGCCATCACCAAGGACGCGGTCGCCGACCTCGGCCTCTTCGTGGGGTCCGACGTGGTCGCCCTGATCAAGGCGACCGAGGTGTCGCTGGCGACGGCCTGAGACCGTACGACGTCGAGGGCCCCGCCCGCAGATCCGGACGGAGCCCTCGACGTCACCGTTCGCTCAGTCCTCGTACGCGTCCAGCGGCGGGCAGGAGCACACCAGGTTGCGGTCGCCGAAGGCCTGGTCGATACGGCGCACCGGCGGCCAGTACTTGTCGGCGGCCGAGACACCGGCCGGGAAGACGGCCTGCTCGCGGCTGTACGCGTGCGTCCACTCACCGCCGAGCGCGGCGGCGGTGTGCGGGGCGCCCCGCAGCGGGTTGTCCTCCGCGGGCCACTCGCCCGAGCCGACCTTCTCGATCTCCGCGCGGATGGCGATCATCGCGTCGCAGAACCGGTCCAGCTCGGTGATGTCCTCCGACTCGGTCGGCTCGATCATCAGCGTGCCGGCCACCGGGAAGGACATGGTCGGCGCGTGGAAGCCGTAGTCGATCAGGCGCTTGGCCACGTCGTCCACGCTCACGCCGGTCGCCTTGGTCAGCGGACGCAGGTCGATGATGCACTCGTGCGCGACCAGGCCGCCCGGACCCGTGTAGAGCACGGGATAGTGCGGCTCCAGGCGCTTGGCGATGTAGTTCGCCGAGAGCACGGCCACCTGCGTGGCCCGCTTGAGGCCCTCGCCGCCCATCAGGCGGACGTACGCCCAGGAGATGGGCAGGATGCCCGCGGAGCCCCAGGGAGCGGCCGAGATCGGGCCCACGCCCGTCTCCGGGCCCGCCGCGGGCTGCAGCGGGTGGTTCGGCAGGTACGGCGCGAGGTGCGCACGGACCGCGACCGGACCGACGCCGGGACCGCCGCCGCCGTGCGGGATGCAGAAGGTCTTGTGCAGGTTCAGGTGCGAGACGTCGCCGCCGAAGTGGCCCGGCTTGGCGAGTCCGACCAGCGCGTTGAGGTTGGCGCCGTCGACGTACACCTGGCCGCCCGCCTCGTGCACCCGGGCGCAGATGTCGGCGACGTGCTCCTCGAACACACCGTGCGTCGACGGGTAGGTGATCATCAGCACCGCCAGCTCGTCGCGGTACTGCTCGATCTTCGCCCGCAGGTCCTCGACGTCGATCTCGCCGTCCTCGGCGGTCCTGACGACGACCACCTTCATGCCGGCCATCACGGCGCTGGCCGCGTTGGTGCCGTGCGCGGAGGACGGGATCAGGCAGACGGTGCGCTGGTCGTCGCCGTTGGCCCTGTGGTAGCCGCGTACGGCGAGCAGACCGGCCAGCTCGCCCTGGGAACCGGCGTTGGGCTGGAGGGAGACCTTGTCGTAGCCGGTGACCTCGGCGAGACGCTCCTCCAGCTCGCGGATGAGCGTGAGGTAGCCCTGCGCCTGCTCGGCCGGGACGAAGGGGTGCAGCTGGCCGAACTCGGGCCAGGTGACGGGCTCCATCTCGGTGGTCGCGTTGAGCTTCATGGTGCAGGAGCCCAGCGGGATCATGCCGCGGTCGAGCGCGTAGTCGCGGTCGGCCAGCTTGCGCAGGTAGCGCAGCATCGCGGTCTCGGAGCGGTGCTGGTGGAAGACCGGGTGCGTGAGGTAGGCGTCGGTGCGCAGCAGGGCCTCGGGCAGGGCGTCCACAGCGCTCGCGTCCAGCGCCTCCATGTCGCCCGTCACGCCGAAGGCGGCGAAGACCGCGCCCAGCTGGGCCCGGTTGGTGGTCTCGTCACAGGCGATCGAGACGTGGTCGGCGTCGACGGGGTACAGGTTGACGCCGTTGTCCCGCGCGGCGGCGACGACCTCGGCGGCCTTGCCGGGCACGCGCGCGGTGACGGTGTCGAAGAAGGCCCCGTGGACGATCTCCACGCCGCCCGCCCGCAGACCCTCGGCGAGGATCGTGGCGTAGCGGTGCGTGCGCCGGGCGATGACCTGGAGCCCCTCCGGCCCGTGGTAGACGGCGTACATGCCGGCCATCACGGCGAGCAGCACCTGCGCGGTACAGATGTTGCTGGTGGCCTTCTCCCGGCGGATGTGCTGCTCACGGGTCTGCAGCGCGAGCCGGTAGGCCTTGTGCCCGTCGGCGTCGACGGAGACCCCGACGAGCCGGCCGGGCAGGCTGCGGGCGAACTTCTCGTGCACGGCCATGTAGCCGGCGTGCGGGCCGCCGAAGCCCATGGGGACGCCGAAACGCTGGGTGGTGCCGACGGCGATGTCCGCGCCCAGCTCGCCCGGCGAGGTCAGCAGGGTCAGCGCGAGCAGGTCGGCGGCGACGGTGACCAGGGCACCCAGCTCGTGCGCCTGGTCGATGACCGGCTTGATGTCGCGTACGGCACCGGAGGCGCCCGGGTACTGGATCAGCACGCCGTTGATCTCGCGTGCGGCTATGTCCGCCGGGATGCCCTCGCTGAGGTCGGCGACGACGACCTCGGCCCCGGTCGGCTCGGCGCGCGTCTCGATGACCGCGACGGTCTGCGGCAGCGCGTCCGCGTCGACCAGGAACAGGCCCTTCTTGTTCCTGCCCATGCGCCGGGACAGCGCCATCGCCTCGGCGGCGGCGGTGCCCTCGTCGAGCAGGGAGGCACCCGAGGTGGGCAGGCCCGTCAGTTCGGCAACCGTCGTCTGGAAGTTCAGCAGGGCCTCGAGCCGGCCTTGAGAGATCTCCGGCTGGTACGGCGTGTACGCCGTGTACCAGGCCGGGTTCTCCATCACGTTGCGCAGGATGACCGGCGGCGTGAACGTCCCGTAGTACCCCAGCCCGATCATCGAGCCGAGAACCTGGTTGCGGTCGGCGAGCGAGCGCAGCTCGGCGAGCACCTCGGCCTCGGTGCGGGCGCCCGGCAGATCGAGGGCGTCCGCGTTCTTGATCACGTCCGGGACCGCGGCGGCGGTCAGCTCGTCCAGCGAGCCGTAGCCGACCTGCGCGAGCATCTTGGCCCGCGCCTCCTGGTCGGGTCCGATATGGCGCTGCTCGAACGGGATGCCCGCCTCGAGGTCGGAGAGCGGAATGCGTTGGGCGGTCATTGCGGAGGCCTCCTGGTCTGACGCGACCTTCGAGGGGCACCCACGGCGCGGGTACCCCGACGGCCTCCCCCTCTGTCATCTCAACCTGAGAGCTTCACCGGGACACGCCCCGGCTTTCACCGTCGGTGAGGGCGGACACCGTAGACACCCGCCCTGCTTTCCAGAGTGACCTCGTCCGTGCGGTACGTGAGCCTGAGAGATTCCGGGGAGGATTTGCTCCTTCGGCGCCTCCGAGGTCGTCGGAGGACTCTCCCGCACGGGTTCAGCAGCCGAAATCAGGTTACCAGCGAGGTCAACGCCTGAGCCCTCGAGTGGCCGCCTCCGGGAATCTGCTCTTTTGTAGTGCTTACGGATGAGTTGCGACCACGTGGAGGGAGAGGGACCGTGCAGACCGACATCGATCCGCGCAACCTGATCGGCCGCAAGGCGTTCGACCGCAACGGCACCAAGATCGGCACAGTCGACGAGGTGTACCTGGACGACGCGACCGGCATACCCGAGTGGGCGGCCATACGCACCGGCCTGTTCTCGCGCGACGCGTTCGTCCCGCTGGAGCCGAGCGAACTCGTCGAGGGCACCCTCCACGTCCCCTTCGACCGCGCCCTCATCAAGGACGCCCCGGACTTCGGTGTGGGCCGCCATCTCTCCCCCGAACAGGAACTCCAGCTCTACCACCACTACGGCCTCGACACGGCCTCGCCCCCGTCGGTGCCGGACCACGACTTCGGCAAGCTGGCCGGGTCGGAGGAGGCCTGATCCGGTCGGTCCCCCACCTGGCTCCGGGCGGGCCGGCGGGAAGGGGCCGAAACCAGTGGCAACGGATCCGCGGGCTCCAGCGCGGGATCCTCGACGGAGAACGTCCGCACGCGCCCGGGAGGGGACTGCGGTGTCTCGAACCGCACGGTGACGCGTCCCAGCCCGCTCCCCTGCACCCACCCGTGCCCGTGCTCCGCGTGTCTGACGTCCTGCCCTGCGCGCCAGTGGCGTTCGACCGGATCCGGCCGCTCCACGACGGCCTCGGCCATGGACTCCTGAGGCGTTTCCGCCTCACGCGAGGGCAGCGCCTGCGCGAACAGGTCCTCCTGGGTGTAGTCGGCGAGCCCCGAGACACCCACCCCGAGCAGCCGTACCCCACCCGTGGTGTCCACGGACTCCAGCAGCCGCGCGGCGGCCTCCCGCACGACCGCCGGGTCGTCCGTGGGCCCCCTGAGCGTCTCGGAACGGGTCAGTGTCGAGAAGTCGTACCGGCGCACCTTCAGCACGATGGTCCGCCCGGACAGCCCTGCGTCGCGCAGCCGCCGTACACACCGGTCGGCGAGCCGCTGCACCTCCAGGCCGATCCGCAGCCGGTCGTGGATGTCCACGTCGTAGGTGTCCTCGACCGACACCGACTTCGCCTCGCGCTCAGCCACCACGGGCCGCTCGTCCCGGGCCAGCGCCATGGCGTAGAGCGCGTGCCCGTGCGCCTTGCCGAGCAGCCGCACCAGCTCGTCCTCACCTGCCTCGGCCAGCTCCTCGACCGTGGTGATCCCGGCCCTGCGCAGGTGGTCCCCAGTGGCCGGGCCGACCCCGGGCAGGGTCCGCACCGTCAACGGCCCCAGCAGCGCCCGCTCGGTCCCCGGTTCGATGATCACCAGGCCGTCGGGCTTGGCGCGCTCGGAGGCGATCTTCGCGAGCATCTTGGAGGCGGCGAGCCCCACCGACCCGGTGAGCCCGGTGACCGCCAGGATGTCCGCCCGCAGCCTGATCCCGGCCTGGTGCGCCGACTCCTCGTCCCAGGCCGTGCCGCCGGCCTCCAGGTCCACGAACGCCTCGTCCAGGCTGAGCGGCTCCACCAGCGGCGACAGCTCCCGCAGCAGGGCCATCACCTGCTCGCTGATGGCCCGGTACAGCCCGAAGCGCGGCACCAGATACGCGGCGTTGGGAGCCAGCCGGCGAGCCTGGCCCATGGGCATCGCCGAGTGCACCCCGAAGACCCGTGCCTCGTACGACGCGGTGGCCACCACCCCGCGCGGCCCGAGCCCGCCCACGACGACCGCCTTGCCACGCAGGCTCGGCTTGGATGCCTGCTCCACCGAGGCGTAGAAGGCATCCATGTCGAGATGGAGGATGGTCGGCGCGTGTCTCACAACTCCGATGCTGCACCACGGCACTGACAATGCCGTGGTGCCAGAGAGCGGCCGGCGGTCAGACCGCCCGGTTGCGGCGGCGGGCCAGCTCGTCCGAGGGGTTGTGCCCGACGAGGGTCTCGCCCGTGTCGATGCGTTCGCCGTGCAGCTGGGAGAGGGCGCTTTCCACGTCCCGCCACACCACGCCGACGGCGATGCCGAAGACACCCTGACCGCCCTGGAGCAGGGCGTGGACCTCGTCCGGGGAGGTGCACTCGTAGACCGTGGCACCGTCGCTCATGAGGGTCATCCGCTCCAGGTCGCGGAAACCGCGTTCTCTGAGGTGCTGGACGGTCGTGCGGATGTTCTGCAACGAGACACCGGTGTCCAGGAACCGCTTCACGATCTTCAGGACGACCACGTCCCGGAAGCTGTACAGCCGCTGGGTGCCCGACCCGTGGGCGGGCCGCACGCTCGGCTCGACCAGACCGGTGCGCGCCCAGTAGTCGAGCTGCCGGTAGGTGATGCCCGCGGCCGCACAGGCCGTGGGACCTCGGTAGCCGATCTGTTCGGACGTCATGGACGCCGCCCCTCCGCCGTTCGGCACCACCGTCGGCCGCTGCGGAGCGTGATCGACCGCTCTGCTCGGTGGGGGGTACCCCCCGCTCGAACGCAGCTGAGAGCCAGGGGGAGGGTACGGACCGCTCTCCCCGAAACCGCGTCCGGGGGCACCCCCAGCCGTACCGTCGCCGCTCGTTCTCACGCCGACCTCCGTCCTTGACCTGCCTTCTCGACGGTAGGCAGTCACCAGGGGTGCGTCAACGATCGCCACACTCGGCACGCCGAGTGATAATCACCCTAGGAGTGGTTTCGTGTGCCCACCGCGGGGAAAGGCTAGCCGAATGCGCTCGCGGGGAGCCGTAGGACGCTCTCATTGGCCGGTGGCACATGCCCGGCCCCACCGCCCGCACGAGCCCGTGACCGCCCCCCGCTCACCGGCCGTGTGCGGTCACCGGCCGGTCGCGCTCACTGGCTGCTGGTGCCGAAGTCCTCGGGCGAGATCTGGTCGAGGAACTCGCGGAACTTCTCCACCTCGTCCTCCTGCTCGTCCGGAATCGCGATCCCCGCGTCGTCCAGCACCGTGTCGCTGCCGTAGATCGGCGTTCCGGTGCGCAGGGCCAGCGCTATGGCGTCGGAGGGGCGGGCACTGACCTCGACCCCGCTGGCGAACACCAGCTCCGCGTAGAAGACACCTTCCCGCAGGTCGGTGATGCGTACTTCGGTCAGCTCCTGGCCGACGGCCTCCAGCACGTCCTTGAACAGGTCGTGCGTCAGCGGCCGGGCGGGGGCCATACCCTGCTGGGCGAAGGCGATCGCCGTCGCCTCCCCCGGCCCGATCCAGATGGGGAGGTAACGGTCGCCCCCCACTTCGCGCAGGAGCACGATCGGTTGGTTGGAGGGCATTTCGACCCGGACACCTACGACATCGAGCTCGTTCACACAGCAACCCTAGGCCGTGCCCGGGACGTTTGGGTAGTCGGGCCGGGAACAGGTGCCCGATCCGGACCCCCGCGGACCCCGGCTTTCAGGGCAGCCGCACCCCGAGAGCCGTCTTCACGAGAGCCGCGTGCAGCTTCACGGTGAGCGCCGCCAGCTCCTTCGTACGGGCCTCGGCAAGCGCCCTGGTCTGCGGGTTGCGGTGGCGCTTTAGCGGGGCCACCACCTGGTCGACCAGTCCGGCCTCGCGGTCGGCGGCTGCCTTCATCACCCGAAGGTGGCGTGGCTCGATCCCGAACCGCCCCAGTTCGGCGATCAGCGCGGCCACGGTGACCGCCTCGGCTTCATACGCCCCGTCCGCCAGGGGAGCGATGAGCCCGTACGACTCCCACTCCTTCAGCTCGCCCTCGTCGACGTCCGCCGCCGCCAGCAGCTCGGCCCTGCCGACCCTGGCGACCGTGGGCGCCGACGGCGGCTCCCGAAGATCCTCATGGGTGCGCTGACGGCCGACGACGGGCAGCTGGACGGCTTCTCCCCGCTCCATGGCGTCCAGGTGCTCACGGATCACCTTGAGCGGCAGATAGTGGTCCCGCTGCATCCTCAGCACGTGCGCCAGGCGCTCGACGTCCCCGGCGCTGAACTTGCGGTACCCCGAAGGGGTCCGCTGCGGCTCGATCAGCCCCTCCGACTCCAGGAAGCGGATCTTGGAGATGGTGACTTCGGGGAACTCGTCGCGCAGCGCGTTCAGCACCGCGCCGATGCTCATCAGCCCACTGTCCCTGGCGGCGGTACCGCTTCCGGCACCGCCGCTCGGTGTTTGAAGCATGGACCTTCCCTGGGGTCCCCCCGGACAACGGTCCGGGGGTGGGTCAGATGCCCTGCTGCCGGCTCGCGTAGAACACCAGCCGGTACTTGCCGATCTGCACCTCGTCGCCGTTCTGCAGCGCGACCTGGTCGATCGGCTCCCGGTTGACGTACGTGCCGTTCAGGCTGCCCACGTCGGCCACGGTGAACGAGCCGTCCGGGGAGCGGCGGAACTCCACGTGCCGACGCGAGACCGTCACGTCGTCGAGGAAGATGTCGCTCTGCGGATGCCGGCCGGCCGTCGTCAGGTCGCCGTCCAGCAGGAAGCGGCTGCCCGAATTCGGTCCGCGGCGCACCACCAGCAGGGCCGAGCCCAGCGGCAGCGCGTCCACCGCGGCCTGAGCCTCGGGCGACAGCATCGGCATCTGCGTCTGACCGGTCACCTCGGCGTCGTAGGCCTCGATACCGGAGATGGAGATCGTGGACGTCGTCTCGGAGGCACGCTCCGGCGCCACTCCGGGGCGCAACGGCGCACCGCAGTTGGAACAGAAGCGGGCGTTTTCCGCGTTGCGGTTACCGCACCTCGTACACACCAGGACCGACATGGACGGATCCTCCTGCCGCGGCTGCCCCGCGGGGGCGTTGGACGCGTACGGACCGGAGGCAAAACCTCCACCCGCACCTGAGGTCGACGGTTGGCCGAAACCTATGCCGCCGGACTGGGCAGGGTCAACCGACGCCCCGCCCTGACCTCCGGAAATGTCACCGCCCGGACCACCGACCTGGTCCCGGAACAGCGGGCGCTGACCCTCCGCGTCGGGCTGGGCGCGATGGCGAGCGGTCGCGTTGCCGCTGCCCTCGCGCGCGCTCTTGCCGAACAACTTCGCAAACAACTTCACGGGCGATTCCCCTTGACCGAAACAGACCCGCCCGTGGGGCAGGACGAACCCTGATTGCCTACACCGGCCGAGCCGGACATTCTCACAACGTCCGTATCCACCAAACAGTTTCCACCACGCACCACCTCTTCGGTGCGTCGACCCCCCGCAACCTCATGCCCTCGCCGGACGTCCGCCATGCACCGCCGGTTCACTGGGAGGACGACCGAGCGTAGTCAGGCTGCTTCGCCTGTCGCAAGGCATCCACGACGATCTTGCCCGAGCGCTCGACCGTCACCGTGGCCTGCTCCTTCTCCAGGGTCTGCACCACTCCTCCCGGAATGTTCAGCGCCGGCTCCAGATCCTCCGGCTTGCCGATGACCTGGAAACGGTACGGAGCATTGATCTTGTTCCCGTCGACGCTCACACCGTTGCCTGAATCCGAGAAGTAGGTGTTCGCGACCACCCGCACCCCGTTGAGCTGGATCGCCTCGGCGCCGGCCGCACGCAACTCCTGGACCGCGTCGAGCAGCATGTCCGCCTTGACCGTCCCCTTCGTGTCCGCGACCGTCATCGTGATGCCGGGACCCTGCGCCGCCACGGTGCCCGCCAGAATGCCGAGTTGCCTCTCCTTCTCGGCCGTCTGCTTGCGGGCCTCCGCGGCCTGGTCGGAGCTGCTCTGCAGTTCCGACCGCTGCTTCTCGAGTCCCTGCTTCTCGTCCTCAAGACGCTGAGTACGCGAATCCAGTTCATCGAGGATGCGCACAAGATCTTCTTGCCGCGCGCCGCGCAACGCGCTGTCGGTGTCACTGTTGGAGGCCACCTGCACGGCCAGACCGAATCCGAGGCCGAACAGCAGTACCGCCACGATGAGTTGGGCCCGGGTGAACCGCGGCGGCCACAGGCCCTTGACCAACCGCTGCCGGCCGGTCAGCGGTTCTCCGGGCTTCTCACCGGACGTCTCCCCGGGCTCGGGGCCCACGGGCGGCACCTCGGCCGGCAGCTCCCTGCGCAGCCTGTTCTCCGGCTGCTCGTTCTGTTCGCTCATGGGTGTCACGCCCGGAACACGTGACGCCGGATCGCCGCGGCGTTGGAGAAGATCCGGATACCCAGGACCACCACGACACCCGTGGACAGCTGAGCACCCACACCCAGCTTGTCGCCCAGGAACACGATCAGGGCGGCGACGACCACGTTCGACAGGAACGACACCACGAAGACCTTGTCGTCGAAGATCCCGTCGAGCATGGCCCGCACACCGCCGAAGACGGCGTCCAGCGCCGCGACGACGGCGATCGGCAGATAAGGCTCCACCACCGCCGGAACCTCGGGCCGGACCAACAGGCCGGCCACGACTCCCACGACGAGGCCCAGTACGGCGATCACGATGTGCCCTTCTCAGTCTTCTCGGTACTCGGCTGTGCGGTACGGACGATCACACTCGGTGCGGCGGGCAACCGTACGTCGCCCTCGGTCGAAATGGTGGCGCGGATGCCGAAGTTCTCCTCCAGGGCGTGCAGATACAGCCCGTCGGCGCCGTTCTGGAACCCGGTGCTCAGTTTCTGCCCGTCCCCCACCGCCAGCACCGTGTACGGCGGCACCAGCGGCCTGTTGTCGACCAGTATCGCGTCTCCCGCGGCCCTGATCGCGGACAGCGCCGTCAGCCGCTGGCCGTTGATCGACACGGCCTCGGCCCCGGAGGCCCACAGCCCGTTCACCACGCGTTGCATGTCGCGGTCGCGCACCCGGCCGTTGTCGGAGAAGCCCGAGGTCTCCCGCGGATTGGTCCCGTCACCGCCGGAGCTGGCCTCTTTGGCGTCGTTCACGACGAGCTTGACGCCCGGGCCGTGCACATCGGTGGCACCTGCCAGGATGCCCACCAGATCCGCCTGGTCGCTGCCGCCGCTCGACTTCAGCGCCGCCCGCTGGCGCGCACTGACGTCGTCGCGCAGCTTGTCGACGGTGCCTTCCAGCTTGTCCGCGCTCGCCGTCTCGCTGTCGACCCGGTCGATCAGCTCCTGACGCTCCTTGGCCACCACGGGCGCCGCCACCCGCGCCTGTGCCGCGCCCAGGGTCACGACCAGGGCCGCGAGGACAAGGCCGCCCGCCAGGCCCAGCTTCGCCCTCAGCGTCTTGGGCAACCCACCCTCGCCCTGGGACTTCTTCCGGGCGGCGGCCTCGGCGTACCCGTCGTCGAGGCTGTGATCCATGACGTTGGTGATCAACGACATGGAGGCGTCCGGGCGCTGCGCCCGCGTAGGGCTGGTCCGAACGGGGGGTTGCTGCGGCATGCCGCACATCGTCGCATGTCGCGGGCCATACCTCCGAATGGCCCCACCGACGTGCCGGACAGGCCCCCTTGGGGACACTTGTCCGGCACGCACGTGTGCGTGGGTTCACCCGGTGGTCGCTGTGCGGCCCGTCACCGTCCAGCGCTGTCCACCACGGCCGACCACTCGTCCAGCAGGGCCTGCGCGGAGGCGTCGTCGGGCCCCTCGGCCCACAGATGGGTGACCGCCTCGGCCGGGTCGGGCAGCACCATCACCCAGCGCCCGTCCGTCTCCACGACCCGCACACCGTCCGTCGTGTCGACAAAGCGATCTCCAGCCGCCTCGACCACCCGCCGCATGACCAGGCCCTTGACGGCCCATGGTGTGGCCAGGTCCCGCTTCAGGACGTGCGCCCGTGGGATCCGTGCGTCGATCTGGCTGAGCGTGAGCTGCGTCCTGGCCACGAGCCCGATCAGCCGTACGAAGGCCGCTGTACCGTCGTAGACGCCACTGAACTCGGGGACGATGAACCCGCCCTTGCCGTCGCCACCGAAGATGGTCCCTTCCTCACGCCCCACGCGCGTGAGGTCGTCCGGCGAGGTGGTCGTCCACTCGACCTGGGTGCCGTGATACGCGGCCACCTGCTCGGCGATCCGGGTCGTGGTCACGGGCAGCGCCACTCGCCCGCTGCGCCGTTCCGCGGCCACCAGGTCGAGCATCACGAGCAGGGCCCGGTCGTCCTCGATGATCCGGCCCTTCTCGTCCACGAGCGAGAGACGCTCGCCGACCGGGTCGAACCGCACGCCGAAGGCAGCACCGGAGGAAGCCACTATCTCGCCCAGCCGGACCAGGCCGTTGCGCCGCATCTCGGCCGTCTCCGTGGGCCGTGACTCGTCCAGACCGGGGTTGATGGTCAGCGAGTCCACGCCGAGCTTGCCCAGCAGGCTGGGCAGCACCAGCCCGGCGCTGCCGTTGGAGGCGTCGACGACGACCTTCAGGCCCGACTCTGCGATCCCGGTGGTGTCGACGTTCCGCAGCAGCGATCCGGTGTACGAGTCGAAGACGCTGGACGGGAAGTACAGGTCCCCGATCTCGCCGGGGAACGCCCGCCGGTACTCCTGCCGCGCGAACACCCGGTCCAGCTTGCGCTGCCCGCCCTGCGAGAGGTCGGCGCCCTGCCCGTCGAAGAACATGATGTCGACCGAGTCCGGCACGCCCGGCGAGGTCCGGATCATGATGCCTCCGGCGCTGCCGCGCGCGGTCTGCTGGCGGGCCACGGGCAGTGGCACGTTCTCCAGGTCGCGTACGTCGATGGCGCTGGCCTGCAACGCGGAGATGACCGCCCGCTTGAGCGCACGGGCGCCCCGGGAGTGGTCGCGGGCGGTGGTGACGGTGGAGCCCTTCTTCAGGGTGGTCGCATAGGCTCCGGCGAGCCGTACTGCCAGCTCGGGCGTGATCTCGACGTTCAGGATGCCGGACACGCCACGGGCGCCGAACAACTGGGCCTGGCCTCTGGACTCCCAGATGACCGAGGTGTTGACGAAGGCACCGGCCTCGATGGTCTTGAACGGATAGACGCGGACATTGCCCTGAACAATCGATTCCTCACCGATCAGGCACTCGTCGCCGATGACCGCGCCGTCCTCGATACGGGCGGCGCGCATGATGTCGGTGTTCTTCCCGACGACGCAGCCACGCAGATTGCTGTGCTGGCCGACATATACGTTGTCGTGCACGACGGCCTTGTGCAGAAAGGCGCCGCTCTTGACGACGACATTCGATCCGATGACGGTGTGCTCACGGATCTCCGCGCCGGCCTCCACCTTCGCGTAGTCGCCGATGTACAACGGCCCGCGCAGTACGGCGTCGGGATGCACCTCGGCGCCTTCCGCCACCCAGACACCTGGCGAGATCTCGAAACCGTCGATGTCGACGTTCACCTTGCCTTCGAGCACGTCGGCCTGGGCCTTCACATAACTCTCGTGCGTGCCGACGTCCTCCCAGTAGCCTTCGGCGACATAGCCGTAGATCGGCTTGCCTTCCTTCATCAGCTGCGGAAAGACGTCCCCGGACCAGTCGACCGGAACATCGGGCTCGACGTAGCCGAAAACCTCGGGCTCCATGACATAGATGCCCGTGTTGACCGTGTCGGAGAAGACCTGACCCCAGGTCGGCTTCTCCAGGAAGCGTTCGACCTTGCCTTCTTCGTCGACGATGGTGATGCCGAACTCCAGCGGATTGGGCACCCGGGTCAGACAGACCGTGACCAGCGCGCCCTTCTCCTTGTGGAAATTGATCAGCTCGGTGAGGTCGAAGTCGGTCAGGGCATCACCGGAGATGACGAGGAAGGCATCGTCCTTCAACGCCTCTTCGGCGTTCTTGACGCTTCCGGCGGTACCGAGTGGCTTCTCCTCATTGGCATAGGTGAGTTCCATTCCGAGCTCTTCGCCGTCGCCGAAGTAGTTCTTGACGAGCGATGCCAGGAACTGCACGGTGACTACGGTCTCGGTGAGCCCGTGCCTTTTGAGCAGCCGTAGCACGTGCTCCATGATCGGGCGATTGGCCACGGGCAGGAGCGGCTTGGGCATGCTAGAGGTCATGGGGCGTAGGCGTGTGCCTTCGCCTCCGGCCATCACGACGGCCTTCATGTCGGAAGCGTCCTCCTCCAAGAGACGACGGTCCAGCCGACTTCACCCGTCCTGATTGTCCCGCACTTTTCGACAGCGGGCCATCGAGGCATGACGTCAGAACAACCGTCGAGCTCAATCGGCCGTGGCGTCCGCTCGCACCAAACGGCGGACCTGTACCACGTAGAGCACTCCTGCCCACCAGTAGAGCGTTGTACCCCATCCGGCGAACGCCCATCCGAAAATAGCAGCGAGTGACGCGATCCAACCAGTTCCGTCACTGAGGAGCAGCAGCGGGAAGGCGTACATCAGGTTGAAGGTAGCCGCCTTCCCGAGGAAGTTCACCTGCGGCGGCGGATACCCGTGCCGGCGGAGGATGCCCACCATCACCAGGAGAACCAGTTCCCTCGCCAGCAGCAGAGCGGTCAGCCAGATCGGCAGGATGTCCCGCCAGGTGAGACCGGCCAGTGTGGAAAGCACATAGAGCCGGTCGGCAGCGGGGTCGAGAAGCCGGCCGAGGCTGCTGATCTGATTCCAGCGCCGGGCGAGCTTGCCGTCGAGATAGTCACTGACCCCGCTGAAGGCCAGCACGAGGAGAGCCCAGCCATCGCTCTTGGGACCCCCGAACTCAGGCCTGAGGATCAGCCACAGGAAGAGGGGTACGCCGACGAGCCGCGCCATACTGAGGATGTTGGGGATGGTGAGGACCCGGTCCGTCTGGACACGGGTCTCCTGGACCTCCACCCGGGGGCCTCCTGAATAAAATGAGCCAACGATGCCCCCTGACCCTACCTCAACGCAAAAAAGCTCCGGCCCCTGGGCAGTGCCCAAGAGCCGGAGCTTTAAAAGGAGTTCGGCGGCGTCCTACTCTCCCACAGGGTCCCCCCTGCAGTACCATCGGCGCTGTGAGGCTTAGCTTCCGGGTTCGGAATGTAACCGGGCGTTTCCCTCACGCTATGACCACCGAAACACTATGAAACTGTCGAACCATGCCACACCACGCTCTGTGAAACGTGGGGCTGTTCGTGGTTTCAGAACCAACACAGTGGACGCGAGCAACTGAGGACAAGCCCTCGGCCTATTAGTACCGGTCACCTCCACCAGTTACCTGGCTTCCAGATCCGGCCTATCAACCCAGTCGTCTACTGGGAGCCTTACCCCATCAAGTGGGTGGGAGTCCTCATCTCGAAGCAGGCTTCCCGCTTAGATGCTTTCAGCGGTTATCCCTCCCGAACGTAGCCAACCAGCCATGCCCTTGGCAGAACAACTGGCACACCAGAGGTTCGTCCGTCCCGGTCCTCTCGTACTAGGGACAGCCCTTCTCAAGACTCCTACGCGCACAGCGGATAGGGACCGAACTGTCTCACGACGTTCTAAACCCAGCTCGCGTACCGCTTTAATGGGCGAACAGCCCAACCCTTGGGACCGACTCCAGCCCCAGGATGCGACGAGCCGACATCGAGGTGCCAAACCATCCCGTCGATATGGACTCTTGGGGAAGATCAGCCTGTTATCCCCGGGGTACCTTTTATCCGTTGAGCGACGGCGCTTCCACAAGCCACCGCCGGATCACTAGTCCCGACTTTCGTCCCTGCTCGACCCGTCGGTCTCACAGTCAAGCTCCCTTGTGCACTTACACTCAACACCTGATTGCCAACCAGGCTGAGGGAACCTTTGGGCGCCTCCGTTACTCTTTAGGAGGCAACCGCCCCAGTTAAACTACCCATCAGACACTGTCCCTGATCCGGATCACGGACCCAGGTTAGACATCCAGCACGACCAGACTGGTATTTCAACGACGACTCCACAAACACTGGCGTGCCTGCTTCAAAGTCTCCCAGCTATCCTACACAAGCCGAACCGAACACCAATATCAAACTGTAGTAAAGGTCCCGGGGTCTTTCCGTCCTGCTGCGCGAAACGAGCATCTTTACTCGTAGTGCAATTTCACCGGGCCTATGGTTGAGACAGTCGAGAAGTCGTTACGCCATTCGTGCAGGTCGGAACTTACCCGACAAGGAATTTCGCTACCTTAGGATGGTTATAGTTACCACCGCCGTTTACTGGCGCTTAAGTTCTCAGCTTCGCCTGGACGAATCCAAGCTAACCGGTCCCCTTAACGTTCCAGCACCGGGCAGGCGTCAGTCCGTATACATCGCCTTACGGCTTCGCACGGACCTGTGTTTTTAGTAAACAGTCGCTTCTCGCTGGTCTCTGCGGCCACCCCCAGCTCGAACAGCAAGTGTTCTCACCAGGCGTGGCCCCCCTTCTCCCGAAGTTACGGGGGCATTTTGCCGAGTTCCTTAACCATAGTTCACCCGAACGCCTCGGTATTCTCTACCTGACCACCTGAGTCGGTTTAGGGTACGGGCCGCCATAAAACTCGCTAGAGGCTTTTCTCGACAGCATAGGATCAT
Organism: Streptomyces broussonetiae; assembly: GCF_009796285.1. NCBI lineage: Bacteria > Bacillati > Actinomycetota > Actinomycetes > Kitasatosporales > Streptomycetaceae > Streptomyces > Streptomyces broussonetiae. Next base: position 2,057,048 of record NZ_CP047020.1, read on the forward strand.
CCACTTCACCACAATCGGCTCGGCATCAGGTCTCAGCCACAAGGTGTGCGGATTTGCCTACACACCGGCCTACACCCTTACCCCGGGACAACCACCGCCCGGGATGGACTACCTTCCTGCGTCACCCCATCACTCACCTACTAACCGCTTGGTCCGGCGGCTCCACCACTCCCCTCAACTCCGAAGAGATCAGGGCGGCTTCACGGCCTTAGCATCACGATGCTCGATGTTTGACGCTTCACAGCGGGTACCGGAATATCAACCGGTTATCCATCGACTACGCCTGTCGGCCTCGCCTTAGGTCCCGACTTACCCTGGGCAGATCAGCTTGACCCAGGAACCCTTAGTCAATCGGCGCACACGTTTCTCACGTGTGAATCGCTACTCATGCCTGCATTCTCACTCGTCAACCGTCCACGACTACCTTCCAGTGCCGCTTCACCCGGCAGACGACGCTCCCCTACCCATCAACACACCCGTTGGGGCTATATATGTCAATGACACGACTTCGGCGGTACGCTTGAGCCCCGCTACATTGTCGGCGCGGAATCACTAGACCAGTGAGCTATTACGCACTCTTTCAAGGGTGGCTGCTTCTAAGCCAACCTCCTGGTTGTCTGTGCGACTCCACATCCTTTCCCACTTAGCGTACGCTTAGGGGCCTTAGTCGATGCTCTGGGCTGTTTCCCTCTCGACCATGGAGCTTATCCCCCACAGTCTCACTGCCGCGCTCTCACTTACCGGCATTCGGAGTTTGGCTAAGGTCAGTAACCCGGTAGGGCCCATCGCCTATCCAGTGCTCTACCTCCGGCAAGAAACACACGACGCTGCACCTAAATGCATTTCGGGGAGAACCAGCTATCACGGAGTTTGATTGGCCTTTCACCCCTAACCACAGGTCATCCCCCAGGTTTTCAACCCTGGTGGGTTCGGTCCTCCACGAAGTCTTACCTCCGCTTCAACCTGCCCATGGCTAGATCACTCCGCTTCGGGTCTTGAGCGTGCTACTCCAACGCCCTATTCGGACTCGCTTTCGCTACGGCTTCCCCACACGGGTTAACCTCGCAACACACCGCAAACTCGCAGGCTCATTCTTCAAAAGGCACGCAGTCACACCGAAGTGCTCCCACGGCTTGTAGGCACACGGTTTCAGGTACTATTTCACTCCCCTCCCGGGGTACTTTTCACCATTCCCTCACGGTACTATCCGCTATCGGTCACCAGGGAATATTTAGGCTTAGCGGGTGGTCCCGCCAGATTCACACGGGATTTCTCGGGCCCCGTGCTACTTGGGTGTCTCTCAAACGAGCCGCTGATGTTTCGACTACGGGGGTCTTACCCTCTACGCCGGACCTTTCGCATGTCCTTCGCCTACATCAACGGTTTCTGACTCGTCCTGTCGCCGGCAGACAACAGAAGAGAGATCCCACAACCCCGTATACGCAACCCCTGCCGGGTCTCACACGCATACGGTTTGGCCTCATCCGGTTTCGCTCGCCACTACTCCCGGAATCACGGTTGTTTTCTCTTCCTGAGGGTACTGAGATGTTTCACTTCCCCTCGTTCCCTCCACACTGCCTATGTGTTCAGCAGCGGGTGACAGCCCATGACGACTGCCGGGTTTCCCCATTCGGAAACCCCCGGATCAAAGCCTGGTTGACGACTCCCCGGGGACTATCGTGGCCTCCCACGTCCTTCATCGGTTCCTGGTGCCAAGGCATCCACCGTGCGCCCTTAAAAACTTGGCCACAGATGCTCGCGTCCACTGTGCAGTTCTCAAACAACGACCAGCCACCCATCACCCCACCAGACAAACCGGTGAGTTCACTGGGGCCGGCGACCGAGAGACAGACCATACGGCCGTGCCCTCAGACACCCAACAGCGTGCCCGGCCCACTCCCGTCCGGAGATCATGCGTTCCACGCTCTGACGAGCAGTACTAGCAGCCCCCGACCCGAGGTCTGGACCGAATAGTCAACGTTCCACCCATGAGCAACCAGCATCGGACATCCGCCGATGTACTGGCCTCTGACCAACCGGAGTTGGTAAGAAGTGCTCCTTAGAAAGGAGGTGATCCAGCCGCACCTTCCGGTACGGCTACCTTGTTACGACTTCGTCCCAATCGCCAGTCCCACCTTCGACAGCTCCCTCCCACAAGGGGTTGGGCCACCGGCTTCGGGTGTTACCGACTTTCGTGACGTGACGGGCGGTGTGTACAAGGCCCGGGAACGTATTCACCGCAGCAATGCTGATCTGCGATTACTAGCGACTCCGACTTCATGGGGTCGAGTTGCAGACCCCAATCCGAACTGAGACCGGCTTTTTGAGATTCGCTCCACCTCACGGTATCGCAGCTCATTGTACCGGCCATTGTAGCACGTGTGCAGCCCAAGACATAAGGGGCATGATGACTTGACGTCGTCCCCACCTTCCTCCGAGTTGACCCCGGCGGTCTCCTGTGAGTCCCCATCACCCCGAAGGGCATGCTGGCAACACAGAACAAGGGTTGCGCTCGTTGCGGGACTTAACCCAACATCTCACGACACGAGCTGACGACAGCCATGCACCACCTGTACACCGACCACAAGGGGGGCACTATCTCTAATGCTTTCCGGTGTATGTCAAGCCTTGGTAAGGTTCTTCGCGTTGCGTCGAATTAAGCCACATGCTCCGCCGCTTGTGCGGGCCCCCGTCAATTCCTTTGAGTTTTAGCCTTGCGGCCGTACTCCCCAGGCGGGGAACTTAATGCGTTAGCTGCGGCACCGACGACGTGGAATGTCGCCAACACCTAGTTCCCACCGTTTACGGCGTGGACTACCAGGGTATCTAATCCTGTTCGCTCCCCACGCTTTCGCTCCTCAGCGTCAGTAATGGCCCAGAGATCCGCCTTCGCCACCGGTGTTCCTCCTGATATCTGCGCATTTCACCGCTACACCAGGAATTCCGATCTCCCCTACCACACTCTAGCTAGCCCGTATCGACTGCAGACTCGGGGTTAAGCCCCGAGCTTTCACAATCGACGTGACAAGCCGCCTACGAGCTCTTTACGCCCAATAATTCCGGACAACGCTTGCGCCCTACGTATTACCGCGGCTGCTGGCACGTAGTTAGCCGGCGCTTCTTCTGCAGGTACCGTCACTCTCGCTTCTTCCCTGCTGAAAGAGGTTTACAACCCGAAGGCCGTCATCCCTCACGCGGCGTCGCTGCATCAGGCTTTCGCCCATTGTGCAATATTCCCCACTGCTGCCTCCCGTAGGAGTCTGGGCCGTGTCTCAGTCCCAGTGTGGCCGGTCGCCCTCTCAGGCCGGCTACCCGTCGTCGCCTTGGTGAGCCATTACCTCACCAACAAGCTGATAGGCCGCGGGCTCATCCTTCACCGCCGGAGCTTTCCAACCTCCAAGATGCCTTGGAGGCTCGTATCCGGTATTAGACCCCGTTTCCAGGGCTTGTCCCAGAGTGAAGGGCAGATTGCCCACGTGTTACTCACCCGTTCGCCACTAATCCACCCCGAAGGGCTTCATCGTTCGACTTGCATGTGTTAAGCACGCCGCCAGCGTTCGTCCTGAGCCAGGATCAAACTCTCCGTGAATGTTTACTCGGCCGGAAAATTAATTCAGCCGGTGCAACACCACGAGAGCGGAACCACCGGAGGAATAATCCGATGGTTCACAGCGTCCTCGCTGTGTTTTTTCAAAGGAACCTCGACCATCGGAATGTTCCGACGGACGGGGTATCAACATATCTGGCGTTGACTTTTGGCACGCTGTTGAGTTCTCAAGGAACGGTCGCTTCCTTTGTACTCACCCTCTCGGGCTTTCCTCCGGGCTTCCCTTCGGTGTTTCAAACTCTATCAGGGTTTTTCCGTCTCCCTGACCACCCCCTGCAGGCATGCAGAAGGAGACCCCGAGATAGGATCTGACGAGTTTGGGTGCTGCTGAGTGGGGACACTTTCGCGTCGCTCCGCCCCAAGCAGGAGTACGACTGTACACGGAGCCTTGAGAGCCGTGCAAATCCGCCGGGTTGGTGGTCTAGACCACTAGCTGATAGCTTCCATACGGAACCCCAACTTCCTATGACATACCCTGCTGCTCAGTGCCGTCCGGGACAGGTAGTGACGGCCCGTAAGCAGCTCCACTCCTGGGAGGCTTCCCATGACCACCGTGTCGTCCCCTCTTGCCGGACGCGCCATCGGACTGGCCAATGTGCCGGATCCGGTTTTCTCCGGGGCCATGGTCGGCCCGGGTACCGCCATCGACCCCGTGCGCGAGCCCTCCGAGGCCGTGTCGCCCGTCGACGGCGTCATTGTTTCCCTGCACCCGCACGCCTTCGTCGTGGTCGACGCGGAGGGGCACGGCGTTCTCACCCACCTGGGCATCGACACCGTGCAGCTCAACGGCGAGGGCTTCGAGCTGCTGGTCAACAAGGGCGACACCGTGCAGCGGGGGCAGGCTGTCGTGCGCTGGAACCCCTCGGTCGTCGAGGCGGCCGGCAAGTCCCCCGTCTGCCCCGTCGTCGCGCTCGAAGCCACGGCCGAGTCCCTCTCCGAACTCCGCGACAGCGGTGACGTGAAGGCCGGCGACAGCCTCTTCGCCTGGAACTGACGGCAGTGCCGTCCCAGGGCGGCGTTCACGACAACCACCGCGGCGGCGGGACCCGCCGCACTACCGGAGACGGGTGAGATGGAGACAACGCTGCAAGGCGTGGGCGTGAGCCATGGCGTGGCCATCGGCGAGGTTCGGCACATGGGCACGGCGGTGCTGGAGCCGCCGGTCAAGTCGATCCCCGCGGAAGAGGCGGAGCGGGAGCAGGGGCGCGCCCGCCAGGCCGTGGACGCCGTCGCCGCCGATCTGATGGCGCGCGGCAATCTGGCGGGGGGCGAGGCCCAGGCCGTGCTCGAGGCCCAGGCGATGATGGCCCAGGACCCCGAGCTGATGGCCGACGTCGACCGTCGGATCGCCGTCGGCAGCACGGCCGAGCGTGCCGTGTACGACGCGTTCGCGGCGTATCGGGAGCTGCTGGCCGGTGCCGGTGAGTACCTCGCCGGTCGCGTGGCCGACCTCGATGACGTGCGGAACCGTATCGTCGCCCGCCTGCTGGGCGTTCCGATGCCGGGTGTCCCGGACAGTGACCAGCCGTATGTGCTCGTGGCGCGGGACCTTGCCCCGGCCGACACCGCGCTGCTGGATCCTTCTCTCGTGCTCGGCTTCGTGACCGAGGAGGGCGGGCCGACCAGCCACAGCGCGATCCTGGCGCGGGCGCTGGGCGTGCCGGCGGTCGTGGCTCTGCCGGGCGCCGGTGAGCTGGCCGAGGGAACGGTGATCGCCGTGGACGGCAGCACCGGCGACATCTTCGTGAACCCGGGCGAGGCGAAGAAGGCGGAGCTGGAGGCTGCGGCCGCCGCGCGCAAGGCCGCGCTGGCCGCGTCGACCGGGCCGGGGGCGACGGCCGACGGTCACAAGGTGCCGCTACTGGCCAACGTGGGCGGGCCGGCGGACGTACCGGCGGCGGTGGAGGCCGGGGCCGAGGGTGTCGGTCTGTTCCGTACCGAGTTCCTGTTCCTGGACGACAGCAAGAACGCTCCTTCCGAGCAGAAGCAGCTGGAGGCCTACCGGCAGGTGCTGGAGGCGTTCCCCGAGGGCCGTGTGGTCGTGCGGGTGCTGGACGCGGGTGCGGACAAGCCGCTGGACTTCCTGACTCCTTCCGACGAGCCGAACCCGGCGCTGGGTGTGCGGGGTCTGCGGACGCTGCTGGACCACCCGGACGTCCTGCGTACGCAGCTGACCGCGCTGGCGAAGGCCGCCGAGGGGTTGCCCGTCTACCTCGAGGTCATGGCGCCCATGGTGGCGGACCGCACGGACGCGAAGGCGTTCGCGGACGCCTGCCGTGAGGCGGGGCTGCGGGCGAAGTTCGGCGCGATGGTCGAGATCCCGTCGGCGGCGCTGCGGGCGCGTTCGATCCTGCAGGAGGTCGAGTTCCTGTCGCTGGGGACCAATGACCTCGCGCAGTACACCTTTGCGGCCGACCGACAGGTGGGCGCAGTGTCCCGTCTGCAGGACCCGTGGCAGCCGGCGCTGCTCGATCTGGTCGCGCTGTCCGCCGATGCGGCCAAGGCCGAGGGCAAGAGCTGCGGTGTGTGTGGTGAGGCCGCGTCCGATCCGCTGCTGGCCTGTGTGCTGACCGGTCTGGGCGTCACCTCCCTGTCCATGGGTGCGGCGTCGATTCCTTACGTCCGGGCGACGCTGGCGAAGTACACGCTGGCGCAGTGCGAGCGGGCCGCGGCGGCCGCGCGTGCCGCGGACAGCGCCGAGGAGGCGCGCAGCGCTGCTCAGGCGGTGCTGTCCGGCGAGTAGCCGTACCGACGGCGCATCCCGGGGTGCCGGGTTCAGGGGCGTCCCGCCTTGGGTGGGGCGCCCCTGGAGCGTTCGGCCCGCGGGCGGAGACGGTCAGTGCCGGTGGCCCGGGGGTGTGCTCTCCTCTCCGAGGGCGGGGGGCTCGCAGTAGTCGACGCCGGACTCCGGGGAGATGAGGTCGCCGGATTCGGCGTCGGTGCAGTAGGCGTCGAACACTTCGGAGGCGGTGAGGGGTTCGAGGGCGCCGGCGCGCAGTCGCCAGCCGTAGATGCGGTCCGCGGTTTCCGGGCGGCTGGTGCGCATGACGAGTCCACCGGGGCTGCGGGTCGCGAGACCGAGCGCGAGGACGCTGGTGAATTCCAGGGCCTCGGCCTCGTCGAGGCGGGTGTCGCCGTGGCCGTCCTGGTCGGCGTGCAGGACGGAGACGAGCGTCTCCGGTGGTCCGGAGACGCTGGTCACGAGGTGCCGGTCGCCGGGCGGCGCGGTGTCGAGGATGCGGGCCAGGAGGCCGGAGGCACGGGTGAAGGCGGCCCTGCCGATGTCCTCGCCGCAGGTGGGGCAGGGGCCGATGCGGGACAGGAGGGTGGTGGCGTACTCCCACGTGGCCTGGCGTACGGCTTCGTCCACGAGGGCCGGTACGAGGGCGGTGAGAGGCCGGCCGTCGTAGGGGATGGTGGGGCCTGAGGCCGCGAGTTCGGCGGTGAACCTGGTACGGCTCGTCGCCGCTTCCGGGTCGAGGCCGGTGTCCGTGCAGTAGGCGGCGTAGTCCTCGGGGTCGAACAGGGCGATTGTGGTGTGGCTGCCCTGGGCCGCGCGGGTCTTGAGGACGGTCTCGACCTGCTGGAGGTAGGCCGTGTGGTCGTCGAAGGTGAAGCTGCGGTAGCGCCGCATGGCGCGGAAGTCGTGTTCGTCGGTGAGCAGACCGATGGTGCCGGCGATCTCGCGGCGCAGGACGCGTCGCATGGTCCGGTGGTCGGTGTGCGCCATGTTTCCCCCAAAGTGCGCGGTCGATCAATGCTCACTCACCGTAACCGGCGGCACTGACAATGGAGTGCCGCCGGGGGGCGGGGGTCTGGGGTGGTGGGTCGTCCGCGCCGGTGGTCTCGGGGTCGGGTCAGGCGCGTTTGCGGGCGAGTTCCTCGTAGAAGCCGAGCAGGGCGAGGTTGTCGATGGATCCCGGGTTGACTGCCTTTTCCAGGGGGGTGCCTTGCAGGAGGCGCTTGACCGGGACTTCGATGCGCTTGCCGGTGAGGGTGTGCGGGACGCCGGGCACCTCGATGATCTCGTCGGGTACGTGGCGGGGGGAGAGCTGTTCGCGGATGGCCTGCTTGATGCGGTTCAGGAGTGCCTCGTCCAGGGCGGCGCCGGGTGCGAGGTGGACGAAGAGTGGCATCCAGTAGCCGCCGTCGGGCTGCTCGACGCCGATGACGAGGGACTCCCTGATCTCGGGCAGGCGCTCGACCACCTCGTAGATGTCGGCCGAGCCCATGCGCACGCCCTGCCGGTTGAGGGTGGAGTCGGAGCGTCCGTGGATGATCACGGTGCCGCGGGAGGTCACGGTGATCCAGTCGCCGTGGCGCCAGACGCCGGGGTAGGTGTCGAAGTAGCTGTCGTGGTAGCGGCTGCCGTCGGGGTCGTTCCAGAAGCGGATCGGCATGGAGGGCATGGGGTTGGTGACGACCAGTTCGCCCACCTCGTCGATGACGGGCTTGCCGCTCGGGTCCCAGGCCTGCAGGTCGGTGCCGAGGCCGGGGGCCTGGAGTTCGCCGGTGTACACGGGGAGGGTCGGGACGGCGCCGGCGAAGCAGGAGCAGACGTCGGTGCCGCCGCTGACGGAGGCGATCCACAGGGCCGCCCCGCTGTCTGCGAACTCGTCGTGCAGCCAGCGGAAGCCGTCGGGCGGCAGGGGCGAGCCGGTGGTGGCGACGCACTTCACGGTGGCCAGGTCGTAGTCGCGCGCGGGGTGTACGCCGGCCTTGCGACAGGCCATGACGTAGGCGGCGGAGGTGCCGTAGAGGGTGGCCCGGGTGCGTTCGGCGATGCGCCACTGGGCGCCGGTGTCGGGGTAGCCGGGGCTGCCGTCGTACAGGACGATCGTCGTGCCCGTGAGGAGGCCGGAGACGAGGAAGTTCCACATCATCCAGCCGGTCGAGGTGTACCAGAAGAAACGGTCCTCGGGGCCGAGGTCGCAGTGCAGGCCGAGCTGCTTGAGGTGTTCGACGAGGATGCCGCCCTGGGACTGGACGATGGCCTTGGGCAGGCCGGTCGTGCCGGAGGAGTAGAGCACCCACAGGGGGTGGTCGAAGGACACCTGCTCGAAGACCGGCTCGGTGTCCGCCGCGGTGAGCGCCGACCAGTCCAGGGCGCCCTCGGGTGTCTCGGTGCCGAGGAGCGGGATGTGGACGACGGCGCGCAAGGTGGGCAGTTCGCGGCGCAGTTCGGCGACGGTCTCGCGGCGGTCGTGTTCCTTGCCGCCGTAGCGGTAGCCGTCGACGGTGATCAGGACGACGGGTTCGACCTGCTGGAAGCGGTCGAGGACGCTGCGGGCGCCGAAGTCGGGGGCGCAGGAGGTCCAGACGGCGCCGACGGCGGCCGTGGCGAGGAGGGCGACGACCGCCTCGGGGATGTTGGGCAGGTAGCCGCTGATCCGGTCGCCGGGGCGGACGCCGAGGGTGCGGAGTTCGGCGGCGAGGGAGCCGACCTGGCGGCGCAGTGCGGACCAGGTCACCGGGCGCGGTTCGTGGGTCTCGTCGACGTGGATCAGGGCGGGTTCTTCGGGGCGGTCGGCCGCGGCGCGCAGGGCGTGTTCGGCGTAGTTGAGGCTGGCTCCCGGGAACCACTGGGCGCCGGGCATCGAGCGGTCGCCCAGCACGCGCGTGCAGGGGGTCGAGAACCGTACGCCGAACCACTCGGCGACGGCCTTCCAGAAGGTGTCGAGCTGGCCGACGGACCACTGGTGGAGGGCGGGGTAGCCGCCCTCGGCCGGGGCGCCGTGGTGCTCGGCGGCCCATGCCTGGAACTCGGTGATGCGGGCCTGGGCGATCCGTTCGGGATCGGGCTGCCAGAGCGGCTGGGGGTTCGCGGTCGACATGGGGCGGCTCCCGGGCTGTGCGCGTCGTGGGCGTCTGTCCGCGCACGTGCTGGGGTGTGCGCGTGACGCGGCTGACAGGGACGATGCCATGTGATCGACTTCTACACCAGGGCTCGCTCCACATAGTCCGTGTCGTGAAGATGTGCTCTGAGCACGGGTGAACGGCAGTTGAACGACACGCATGTGTGGGGCGCACAGTGGCAGGGTGAGCAGCATGGACGGTCGTGACCTGGTGCGTTCGGTGAGTGCGGTCGGTGCGGGGAGGGCGGCTCGAGGGTGGCGTACCGTACGTGCCGCGTGGCGCAGGAGGCGGATCGACGCCGCCGGGCTGCCGCGGCGGGGGGCCGAGCGGGCTCGGGTCCCGGGTCAGGTGGAGGGCGTGGAGCCGGGCGCCGGGGGCGGTGTGATCCGGTTCGGCCGGTCGGAGCTGCGCATCACGGTCGCGGTCAACGGGGCGGTGTTCCTGGGCTGGGACGGGGCGGGTCCGGAGCCGTCGTACGCGCTTGCGGGGAGCTGTCCGGAGCCGGATCCGCGGGCGGTGCTGGAGCCGGACAAGGACGGTGGCTGGCGGGTGGTCGCCGAGCGCGTCACGGTCGTCGTCTCCCGGCACGGTGCGGTGCACGTGTGCACGCCGGGCGGGGTGACGCTGCGGCATGATCTGCCGCCGCGCTGGTGGGAGCCGGTCGGCGGGGGTACGGCGCGGTGGATGCAGCGCTCTGAGGTGGCGGCGGACGCCCGGTTCTTCGGTCTGGGCGGGCGGGCGTCCGGGCCCCGGCTGCGGGAGGGGGTGTACCGGCTGTGGAACACCGATCCTGGCCGGGCGTTCGGGCCCGGCACCGATCCGTTGTATCTGACCATGCCGGTGCAGCTCGTGGTGGCCGACGCCGGTACGCATCTGGTGTTCCACGACACCACCTGGGACGGCACGGTGGTGCTGCGGGAGGGCGAGGAGGGCGCGGGGTCCGGGCACGACCGGGCGGGGCGCTGCGAGGTGCGGATGGACGGCGGTCCGCTGCGCTGCTGGGTGATGGTGGGTACTCCCGCGCGCGTGCTGCACACGTGGGCCTCGCTGACTGGGGCACCGGCGCTGCCGCCGGCGTGGGCGCTGGGCCACCATCACGCGCGCTGGGGTTTCGGCAGCGAGCAGGAGGTGCGCCGGATCGTGGCGGGCTACCAGGAGCGCGGTCTGCCGCTGGACGCGGTGCACCTGGACATCGACCACTACGACGACCACCAAGTGTTCACCGTCGACCAGGAACGGTTCTCCAAGCTGCCGGTGCTGGCGAAGGAGCTGCGCCGGGACGGGATCCGGCTGGTGTCGGTCGTCGATCCGGCCGTGAAGGCGGCGCCGGGCAACGCCGTGTACGACGGCGGCGAGGCGGTGGACGCGTTCGTGCGGGACGCCTCCGGGCGAACGGTGCGGGGTGTGGTGTGGGCCGGGGAGTCGGTGTTTCCGGACTTCACGCACGCGCGTGTGCGTGCGTGGTGGGGCGGGCTCTACGAGGAACGGCTGGGACAGGGTTTCGCGGGGTTCTGGCACGACATGAACGAGCCGACGTCGTTCAACGCCTTCGGGGAACCGACCCTGCCACGGTCGGCCCGGCATGCTCTGGAGGGCCGTGGCGGCGATCATCGGGAGGCGCACAACGTGTACGCACTGTGCATGGCCCGCGCGGGTTACGAGGGCCTGCGCAGGCTGGCGCCCGAGGAGCGGCCGTTTCTGTTCTCGCGCTCGGGCTGGGCGGGGATGCAGCGCTACGGCGGCACCTGGTCGGGGGACGTGGCGACCGGCTGGCCGGGGCTGCGGGCGTCGTTGTCGCTGGTGCTGGGGCTCGGGCTGTGCGGGGTGCCGTACTCGGGTCCGGACGTGGGGGGTTTCGACGGCAGTCCGTCGCCGGAGCTGTATCTGCGGTGGTTCCAGCTCGGTGCGTATCTGCCGCTGTTCCGCACTCACGCGGGTCTGCGGGCGGGGCGCAGGGAGCCCTGGGAGTTCGGGGCCGAGGTGCTGGAGCACGCGCGCGTGGCGCTGCTGGCACGGCAGCGGCTGCTGCCGTACCTGGTGACGCTGGCGCATCTGGCCCGGCGGACCGGAGCGCCCTATGTGCGGCCCGTGTGGTGGGGGTCTCCGGAGGACCGGGCGCTGCGTGACTGTGAGGACACGTTTCTGCTCGGGGACGGTCTGCTGGTGGCGCCGGTGCTGGAGCCGGGTGCGGACCGGCGTGCGGTGCAGCTGCCGCGGGGCCGCTGGTACGACACCGTGACGGAGCAGGTGTACGAGGGGCCGGGTCAGGTGCTCCTGGACGCGCCGCTGTCGCGGATACCGGTGCTCGCGCGCGCGGGTGCGGTCCTTCCGGTGCGGGGCGCCGACGGAGGTCTCGAGCTGGAGGTGTGGGCGCCCGCGCGGGGCCGGACCGGAGGGGGCCTGGTCGTGCCGGACGCGGGCGACGGGTGGGACGAACCGGAGACGGAACGCTACGTCGCCCGCCGGCACGGTCGGCGAGTGGTGGTCACCCGGGAACGGGAGAACGGTTCGGGTGAGCCGCCCTACCCGGTGCGGGTGCGGGGGCTCGGCTGAGCCGGGCGGGTCAGACGTACCGCCCCTCGAACCAGGCCCGTACGGCGACGGTGTGCAGGGGAAAGGCGAGTTCTTCGGGCCTGCGCAGCAGGTGCCAGCCCTCGGTCTCGTCCGTGGGGCCGGAGGGGGGCAGTTGGGCGAGCGGGCGTTCCGGGAGGAGTCCGAACAGCAGCAGGTGACCGTCGGGCGAGCTCATGGCGTCCATGAGCCGCACGTCACGGGCGGCCGCGTCGATCCCGGTCTCCTCCTTGAGCTCGCGCACGACGGCCTGTTTCCAGTCCTCCCGGTCGTCGATGTAGCCGCCGGGCAGGGCCGTGCCTCCGCGCGCGGGGGCGATGGTCCGGGTGATGACGACCAGGGCCGTGCCCTCGGTGTCGTACACGGGCTGGAGTGCGATCGCGACGGGCAGCGGGTTGCGGTAGGCGACGGCCCCGCAGGACGGGCAGGTCCGCGGCCAGCCGGATACGCCCTCTCCATAGGGCACTCCGCAGCTCGAACAGTGGGAGTCCGGCGCGGAGTTGGCAGGTGGTTGCTGAGTTTCGGACACGCGCGGACTGTATCCGATCAGAGGAAGGGCGTCTTCCGGCACCCGCGGTTCGGTTCACGCAGGCTCCCTGCCCTTTTCCGGTCACCCGTGGCACACTTCTGACGCTGCATCAGATTCGCCGTTGGGAGGGGCCTTGCCGCACACACGCACACCTGCGGTCGCCGGCTGGTTCGACGGGGAGGGGGACGGCTTCCGGCTGCTGGGCACGCGGTGCTCGGCCTGCGCGTCGGTGCACTTCCCGCGCGAGGACCTCCACTGCCGCAACCCGCACTGCACGGGCGGCCCTCTGGAAGAAGTCCCGTTGTCACGAAGCGGTCGTATCTGGTCGTACACGGACAGCCGGTATCGCCCGCCGTCACCCTATGTGAGCAATCCGGAACTTCCGTGGGAGCCGTACGCGTTGATCGCGGTGGAGCTGGAGGCCGAGCGGATAGTGGTGCTCGGGCAGACGGCTCCCGGGATCACCGTCGCCGATCTGACGGTGGGCATGGAGGTGGAGGTCGTCCCGGGAGTGCTCGACGAGGACGCGGAGACGGCCTGGACGACCTGGCACTGGCGGCCGACGGGGGTGACGGTGTGACGCAGGACGTGGCGGTGCTCGGCGCGGGCATGCACCCGTGGGGCAAGTGGGGGCGGTCCTTCGTGGAGTACGGGACGGTGGCGGCCCGCGCGGCGCTCGCGGACGCCGGTGTCGGCTGGAGCGACATCGGCTCGGTCGTGGGCGCGGACACGGTGCGTGGCGGGTATCCCGGGTATGTGGCGGGCGCGACGTTCGCCAAGGCCCTGGGCTGGCAGGGGGCCAGGGTGGCCAGTGTGTACGCGGCGTGCGCGTCCGGAGCGCAGGCGATCGCCGCCGCGCGGGCCCAGATACTCGCGGGGCTCGCGGACGTCGTCCTGGTGGTCGGGGCCGACGCCGCGCCCAAGGGGTTCTTCCGGCCCGCGGGCGGGGACCGCCCCGACGACCCGGACTGGCTGCGCTTCCGGCTGCTGGGCGCCACGAACCCCACGTACTTCGGGCTGTACGCGCGCCGGCGGATGGCGGTGCACGGGGACACACCGGAGGACTTCGCGCTGGTCAAGGTGAAGAACGCGGCCATGGGCGCGCTCAACCCGTACGCCCGGTACCGCAAGCGGGTCACCGCCGAGGAGGTCGCCGCCTCCGCAGTGGTCGCCGATCCGCTGCGGCTGCTCGACATCTGCGCCACCTCCGACGGTGCCGCGGCCCTGGTCCTGTCCAGCATGGACTTCGCGCGCCGACTCGGTGCGGCCCGGCCGGTGCGGATCCGGGCGGTGTCGACGGTGACCCCGAACTTCCCGAACACGGTGCTGGACCTGCCGGACATCGCCACCGACTCGGCGGTCGCGGTGGAGCCCACGGGCGAGACGTTCCGGGCGTCCATCGCCCGGGCCGCCTTCGAGGAGGCGGGCCTCGGTCCCGAGGATCTGTCCCTGGCGGAGGTATACGACCTGTCCACCGCGCTGGAGCTGCAGTGGTACGAGGATCTGCGGCTGTGCGGAGAGGGCGAGGGCGCGAAGCTCCTGCGGGAGGGCGCGACGGCCCCGGGCGGCCGCATACCCGTCAACGCCAGCGGCGGCCTCGCCTCCTTCGGGGAGGCGGTGCCGGCCCAGGCGATCGCCCAGGTCTGCGAACTGACCTGGCAGTTGAGGGGCACCGCGGGCGAACGTCAGATCGCCGGGGCGCGCGTGGGGATCACCGCCAACCAGGGGCTGTTCGGGCATGGATCGTCGGTGGTCGCGGTGCGGTGACCGGAGCCTCCTGTGCCGCGGGAAGGCGCGGCCCGGTGCCGGTGGTAAGCGAGTGATCCATGAGGTTGTCCACGCTGTGTGATCGTCCCGGAATCCTGCGTGAATGTCTCATGAACTGCGCCTGGGCGTACCCAGGCAGCGCCATCATGCTCCCGTGCACTCCTGGACGGACACTCTGCGCTTCGCCTTCCAACCGGTGGTCAACCTGAGGACGGGCGCGGTCGCCGCCCTGGAGACGCTTGCCCGCCCGGAGACCGGTGACATCCTCGCCGAGGCCCGTCGGGATCCCGAACTCGACGCCGGGCTCACGGTGTTGGCGCTGCGCGCGGCGACGCGCAAGGAGACGCTGCTGCCGTTGCACCTGAATGTGTTCGCGGCCACGCTCGCCGACCTCGGCGGCCTCACCCCGCTGCACGACGCCGTGCGTGCGGCGGGGCGCCTGCCGTGGGAGGTGACGCTGGACGTCGTACCGCCGTACACGCATGTGCCCCACCGGGCCCTGCTGGAGGCCGTGGCGGCACTGCGCGAGCAGGGGTTCCGGATCAGCGCGGACGGCATCGGGGACGGCGACGTACCGCTGCGGCTGCTCACCGACCTCGCTCCCGACCTGGTCAAGCTCGACGCCTCGCTGCTGGCCCGGCCCGCCGCGGTGCGGGCGATGCGTACGCTGTGCGAGGAGTTGGGAGCCCTGGTCGCCGTGGAGGGGGTCGAGACCGAGCTGCAGTACGCGTCGGCCCTGTCGGCCGGTGCGCAGCTGGCCCAGGGCGAGCTGTTCGCGCCACCGGCCCGGATCCCCGCCGTGGACGTATACGTTCCGCCCCGCTCGCCCGGTGTCGTGGCCGTGCCCCGGTCCGGGCCGTCGGTGCGGGAGTTCGTGCGCCCCGCCGCCGTCCTGCCGGTGACCGCTTCAGCGGGACAGGTGCGGGCGCTGCTGACCGGGTCGCCGGACGTCTCCGGTGTGCTGCTGGTGGACCAGGCGGGGCGGCCCGTGCGGTCGGTGCACCGCTCGCGTTTCCTGCTGTCGATGTCCGCCCGGTACGGGCACGCCCTGTACGCCGACCGGCCGGCCTTCAAGCTGGGTGACCCGCCCCGCACGGTCGGCGTCGACGCCACCGCCTGGGAGGTGCTGGACGTGGTCGCGATCGGTGGCCGGGACCGGACCTCCGACGATGTGGCGGTGGTCGACGTACGGGGCCGGTGCGTGGGCGTCGTTCGGCTCGCGGACCTGGTGCGGTCGCTGTCCGAGAGCCGGGTCGAGGAGGCGGCCGGGCTCAATCCGCTGACCCGGCTGCCCGGTTCGGACGCGATCACGAGCGAGGTGGACCGGTGCATCGCGGGCGGGCGGACGTTCGCGCTGAGCTGGCTGGACATCGATCACTTCAAACAGGTCAACGACGGTGCGGGATTCGCTGCGGGCGACGATCTGATCCGGTCGGTCGGCAAGGCTCTGCAACAGGCGGTCGAGGGGCACGCGCGCGTGGGGCACATCGGCGGGGACGACTTCCTGCTGCTGGCCGACGAGGAGGCGCTCGATCCGCTGGTGGCCACCGTGCTCGACGCGGGCTGGTCGGCGGGGGGCCGGCCGGTCACGCTGTCCCTCGCGACCGTCGTGTGCGCGCCGGGCAGCGTGGGCGACCATCGCCAGGCCGCCGCCCAGCTCGCACCGTTGAAGAAGGCGGCCAAGGCGTTGCACGGCGCGAGCTGGGTGCTCGGGCGCGCCGGTGTCCGCGGTCACGAGGTCCGGCGCGGCGGCACGGGGACGGCCACGGCGCAGGCCGGGTTCGCGGCGGTCGAGCCCGGACGGTGAACGGCCCGTCGTATACGGCCGTCGAGATATCCGCCCGGCGGGTGCGCCGGTGTCACCGTAGCCGTCGGCAACCTTGACGCCCCCGGAACGCCGGTGAACACTTCCCGGTGTCGGCCGACATCGCCGTACATTCTCGGCGTTATCAGGCACTGTGCCACGGGTCTGCCCTGCTCCACGGCCCGTCCCTGCCAGGCGATGCGGCTGCGACGGCACGCTCGTCACGGACGCCGGGCGGGGCGCGGGGACCCCCTGCCTTCGGCCGAAGTCGCCAAGGGAACCGTCCTGCACCCGGGGCCGGGGCTGATCGCCCGGGCCGGCGCCAAGGGAGCCGCCATGAGCAACGGAGACATCTTCGTCGGCGAGGTCATCGGCACCGCGATCCTGATCCTGTTCGGTGCCGGTGTCTGTGCCGCCGTCACCCTCAGACACTCCAAGGCGCGGGCCGCTGGCTGGGTCGTCATCGCGTTCGGCTGGGGTTTCGGTGTCCTCGCGGGCGCGTACACCGCCGCTCCCCTCTCCGGTGGCCAGCTCAATCCCGCGGTCACCCTCGGCATCGCCATCGACACCGGCAAGTGGGGCAAGGTCTGGGTGTATCTGCTGGGCCAGATCGTGGGCGCGATGCTCGGCGCCGTACTCGCCTATCTGGTGTATCTCGCCCAGTTCCAGGCCAACGGCCGTACGCAGGAGAGCACCGAGGCCGACGGTCCGGTGCCGACCCTGGGCATCTTCTCGACCATTCCGGAGATCAGGAACCCGGTGGCCAACCTCATCACCGAGATCATCGCCACCATGGCGCTGGTACTGCCCGTCCTCGCCTTCGGGCTGACCAAGGGGCTGGGCGAGTCCGGCACGACCGCACTGATCGTCTCCCTGCTCGTGGTCGGCATCGGGCTCTCTCTCGGCGGCCCCACCGGTTACGCCATCAACCCGGCCCGCGACCTCGGCCCGCGCATCGTGCACACCTTCCTCCCGATCCCCAACAAGGGCACGTCGGACTGGAGTTACGCCTGGATACCGGTCCTCGGACCGCTGATCGGCGGAGCGCTCGCCGGCGCCCTCTACAACGCGGCCTTCTGAACGCCCGTACGCCACCTCGCGGCCTCGCGTGCCGCCTTCTTCCCACCCCTCACGCGCCCCTTTGCACAGCGACCCGACCCAGCGACCCAGGGGACTGCCATGACGGACACCGCCGACACCTACGTCGCCGCCATCGACCAGGGCACCACGTCCAGCCGCTGCATCGTCTTCGACCACAGCGGCGCGATCGTCGCCGTCGACCAGCGCGAGCACCGCCAGATCTTCCCCAAACCGGGCTGGGTGGAGCACGACGCGACGGAGATCTGGGCCAAGGTGCAGGCCGTGGTGGCAGGAGCGCTCGCCAAGGCCGGGCTGCGCGCCGACCAGTTGAGCGCGCTGGGCATCACCAACCAGCGCGAGACGACGGTCCTGTGGGACCGCGCCACGGGCAAACCCGTCCACAATGCCATCGTCTGGCAGGACACCCGCACCGCAGCCCTGTGCGGCGAACTCGGCGGAGCGTACGGCCAGGACCGCTTCCGGGAGCAGACCGGGCTGCCGCTCGCCAGCTACTTCTCCGGGCCCAAGGCGGCCTGGCTGCTCGACCACGTGCCCGGTCTGCGGGAGCGTGCCGAACGCGGCGAGATCGCCTTCGGGACCGTCGACTCCTGGCTGATCTGGAACCTCACCGGCGGCACCGAGGGCGGACGGCACGTCACCGACGTCACGAACGCGGGGCGCACCCTGCTCATGAACCTCGAGACGCTCCAGTGGGACACGTCCATCCTGTCCGCGATGAACCTCCCCGCGGTGATGCTGCCGGAGATCCGGTCCTCCGCCGAGGTCTACGGCACGGCGGTCGGACAGCTCGCCGGGGTGCCCGTGGCCTCCGCGCTGGGCGACCAGCAGGCCGCCGTGTTCGGGCAGGCCTGCTACGACGTGGGCAGCGCCAAGAACACGTACGGCACCGGCAGTTTCCTGCTGCTCAACACCGGCAACCGGCCGGTGCCGTCCAAGAGCGGGCTGCTCACGACCCTGGGCTACAAGATCGGCGGGGAGGCGCCGGTGTACTGCCTGGAGGGGTCCATAGCGATAACGGGCGCGCTGGTGCAGTGGTTCCGCGACCAGCTCGGGATCATCCGGAGCGCCGACGAGATCGAGACACTGGCGGCGAGCGTCGAGGACAACGGCGGCGCCTACATCGTGCCCGCGTTCTCCGGTCTGTTCGCGCCGTACTGGCGTGCCGACGCGCGCGGGGTCGTCACCGGCCTCACCCGGTACGTCACGAAGGCGCATCTCGCGCGCGCGGTGCTGGAGGCGACGAGCTGGCAGACGCGGGAGGTCGTGGACGCCATGTACCAGGACTCCGGGGTGCGGATCAGCACCTTGAAGGTCGACGGCGGCATGACGAAGAACAAGCTGCTCATGCAGCACCAGGCGGACGTCCTCGGCGTTCCGGTGATCCGTCCCCGGGTGTCGGAGACGACCTGTCTGGGTGCCGCCTACGCGGCCGGTCTGGCAACGGGCGTCTGGAACGACCTGGACCAGCTGAAGTCGCACTGGCAGAAGGACGCGGAGTGGACGCCCGTGATGGAGGCGTCGGTGCGCGAGCGCGAGTACCGCAACTGGCGCAGGGCCGTGGAGAAGAGCTTCGGCTGGCTGGAGGAGGACGGGGCGTAGACATACGGGGCCAGAAGTCCCCGTACGCGCGCGTGCTTCTCACCGGACCACGGCCCGTACCCCGGTCGGCGGGGGTACGGGCCGTGCCGTTTTGGCAGGTACTGCGGTGCCCTTGCGGTGGTCAGCCGATGGCGGGCTGGCGGTGGTCTGCCGCGTACTGCATGGCGTGCTGGACGACCCCGATGAGCACGTTCTTGACCGATTCCCGGTCGCGCGCGTCGCACAGGACGAGGGGGACGTCGTCGTCCAGGTCGAGGGCCTGCCGGACCGTCTCGGCCGGGTAACGGTCCGCGTCCTCGAAGCAGTTGACGCCGACGAGGAAGGGGATGCGGCGCCGTTCGAAGTAGTCGACGCCGGCGAAGCAGTCCTCCAGGCGACGGGTGTCGGCGAGCACGACGGCCCCGAGTGCGCCCTCGGACAACTCGTCCCACATGAACCAGAACCGTTCCTGCCCGGGCGTGCCGAAGAGGTACAGCACCAGGTCCTCGCGGAGGGTGATGCGGCCGAAGTCCATCGCCACGGTGGTGGTGTGCTTGCTCTCCACACCGCTGGTGTCGTCGACCGGACGCCCGGCCTCCGTGAGTACTTCCTCGGTGCGCAGCGGCCTGATCTCGCTGACCGCGCCGACGAGGGTCGTCTTGCCCACGCCGAAACCGCCGGCCACCAGGATCTTGAGCGTGACGGGCTCGACCGGGGGCTTGCCGCGCTCAGAACGCCCGAAGATCATCGGTCTCTTCTCCTGCTTGATGGGTTCGGGGGACGGTCACAGCGCCCGGAGGCCGTTGATCACGTCACGCAGAATGCTCTCGTCGGGCAGCTCGGCCGGGGGCACCGGTCGGGTGACATGGACGAGTTCGGCGTGCACGAGATCGCCGATGAGGACCCGGACCACGCCGATCGGCAGATCGATCTCCGCGGCGAGTTCGGCGACCGACTGCGGAGAGTCCCGGCACAGCCCGACGATCGCCACGTGTTCGGGCGACAGCGTCGGGTCCGCTTCCGGGTCGGCCGCTTCGGGCTCCGTGACGACCACCGCGATCAGGTCGAGGCGGTGCTGGGCCGGACTCGTGGTCCGGCCGCGTGTCATGGCGTAGGGACGGACGACCGGTCCGGCCTCGTCGTCGAACCAGTGGCTTCTTCCCTGACCGTCTCCGTTCATGCCATCCCACTACCCGCCTGCGGGCAGATCGGTGCGCGGGGAGGTACCTAGATGCACGCCGACCCGCTTGACCAGAAGCGTCATCTCGTAGGCGACCTGGCCGACGTCGGACTCGGCGTCCGAGAGGACGGCGAGGCAGCTGCCGTCCCCGGCGGCGGTGACGAACAGGAAGGCGTCGTCCAGCTCGACCACCGTCTGGCGGACGCTGCCCGCGTCGAAGTGGCGGCCGACGCCCTTGGCGAGGCTGTGGAAGCCGGACGCCACGGCGGCCAGATGCTCGCCGTCCTCCCTGGTCAGGTCCTTGGACACGCCCATGGGCAGTCCGTCGCCGGACAGGATGACGGCCTTGCGGATGCTGGCGACCCGGTCGACCAGGTCGTCCAGGAGCCAGTTCAGCTCCCCCTTGTCGGTCGCGGTGTGGCCGGTGGCCCTCGGTGCGGTCATCGACCGTCCCCCTCTGTCGTTCCTGGTGCTGTGCCGTTCCCGGACTCGTCGCCCGCGGCGTTCTCCGCCCGGCCGCGCTGCCAGCCGCGCTGGAGCGAGGCCATCCGGCTGCGGACCTCCTCCGCGTCCCGGTCGGCGGGCTGCCCCGCTCGTTCGGCGCGTCGTGCGGTGTCCTGCCTGAGCTGGGGAGCCAGGCTGGCCTGACGCACCCGCCGGGGCAGCGGCCCGGTACCGCCCGGTGACACGGACGGCCGGGCGGCCGTCTCACCGGTGGTGAAGTCTGCGGTCCCGTCCGACACGGACGCGCCGGGACGGGTGACATCGGCGGCACCGCTCGCCACCGACGCCTGCTCGGCGGGCGGGAGCGGCGCATCGCCGGGGCGGATCCCCTGCCCGGCGGACGACAGCGGCGCATCGCCGGGACGGAGCCCCTGCCCGGCGGACGGGAGCACGTCACCGGGGTGGGCAGCGTCGGCGGGTGGCCAGGCCGTGGCGCCAGAGCCAGGCGCACCGACGGCCGGGCCAAGCTCATCGCCTCGGTCGGTGGCAGCACCGCCGGGCGGAAGGGCGTCACCGGCGCGGGACCGGTCGGCGGCGGTCGCCCGGAGCGCGTCCCCGGGGTCGGCAGCGTCACCGGCGGACGGGAGCACGTCACCGGCACGGGCCGTGTCGCCGGTGGGCGACGCCATGTTCCCGCTGGGCGAGGCAACGTCCCCGGTGGGCGTTTCAACGTCCCCGGTGGGCGTGGCCGCATCGTCCGTGGGCCAGTTCGCGCCCTCAGCGGGCCAAGCCACGCCGTCGGCAGGCGAAGCCGCGTGCGCGGCCTGCCCAGTCGCATCGGCGGCGGACCGGCCGGCATCGCCGGGCGGCAAGGCCTCGCCGCTGCCCGGCCGGGTCGGTTCGCCGGACCGGGCGGTACGGCCGGGGGCGTCGGTGGTGGGTGTCTCGCGGCGGGTGCGGCGGGGTAGTGCCGGGGCCCCGGTCGGCTCGGTGGCGCCGGTGGTGGGGGCCGGAGCGCCTTCCTCCGCCCGGTCCGTGCGCTCGCCGCCGTGCCGGGCGGCCGTGCCGCGCCGTCTGGAGGGCAGCGGGGCCAGTGTGCCCGGATCGGAGGTGCGGGGCCCGGCGGAGGGCTGCCGGTCGGGTTCGTCACGGCGGGAACGCTGGTCGGTGACGGGCTTGCCGTGCGAGCTGACCAGTTTGGGTGTCTGGCGCCGCGGCAGCGGTACGGGGCCACGGTCACCGGCCGTGTCACGGGGTGGGCGGTCGGCGGTCGGGGCGGCCGTCCGCTCGTCGTCGTGGGCGCGTGAGCGACGGTGCCGGAACAGTCCGCCACGCTCGCTGTCCTCGTCCGCCAGTGCGCCGGGGAAGTCCTCGAGGGCGTCGAGATCGACGGGGGCCTCCAGCTCGACGGGACCGTCCATCAGGGACGTCGGCAGGCTGGGCAGCTGGGCCGCCGCCGGGGCACGGCCCATGCTCCGGCTCGCCGTCTGCCCGGTCTCCCGCGCCGAACGGTCCCGGTCCAGGCGGAAGCCGATTCCGTTGGTGTCCGGTACGTCGTCGGTCAGCAGCGCGTCGGGGAGGAACACGACGGCGGTGGTGCCGCCGTAGGGCGAGGGCTGGAGGGAGACACGGACGTTCTGCCGCTGGGCCAGGCGGCTGACCACGAAGAGGCCGAGCCGGTCGGTGTCGGAGAGTTCGAACTCGGGGGTCTCGGCAAGACGCAGGTTGGCGTCCAGGAGTGTCTCTGCCGTCATGCCGAGGCCCCGGTCGTGGATCTCCAGCGTGAAGCCGTTGGCGACGCGCTCGCCGAGGACCTGGACGGCGGTGTGCGGGGGCGAGAAGACCGTGGCGTTCTCGAGGAGTTCGGCCACGAGGTGCGTGAGGTCGGCGACGGCCGGGCCGGTGACGGCGACGCGTGGGAGGCGGCGGACCTCGACGCGCTCGTAGTCCTCGACCTCGGCGACGGCGGCCCGCACGACGTCCATCAGCTGGACCGGGCGGCGCCACTGCCGGGACGGCGCGGCGCCGGAGAGGATCACCAGGCCCTCGGCGTGCCGGCGCATGCGGGTGGTGAGGTGGTCCAGGCGGAAGAGGTCGGCGAGTTCGTCGGTGTCCTCGGTGCGGCGTTCCATCGTGTCGAGCAGGGTGAGCTGCTTGTGCAGCAGCACCTGGCTGCGGCGGGCGAGGTTGACGAACACCTCGGAGACACCGGAGCGCAGTTCGGCCTGCTTGACGGCGGCTTCGACGGCGGCGCGCTGGAGGGTGTTGAGGGCGTGGCCGACCTCACCGACCTCGTTCTTGTCGTACTCCAGGCGCGGCACCTCGGTCTCGACGTCGACCTGTTCACCGGCGGACAGGCGCCGCATCACGCTCGGCAGCCGGACACCGGAGGCCTCGTGCGCCTCCAGACGCAACTGGCGCAGGTCGCGGATGAGGCTGCGGCCGACCCGCACGGACAGGACGAGGGAGAACAGGAGGGCGACCAGGCCGAGCAGGCCGGCGACGGCCGCCTGGAGGATGACGCTCATGGCCACGGGGCGGGTGCGGCTCTGGAAGCGGTCGCCCGCCTGGTCGTCCAGGTTGCCCAGCCCGTCCAGCGCACTCGCCGCGGCGGAGTCCCAGCTCTTGGCGGTGACGTCGCCGGGCATGCCGGAGTCCGATCCGATGACGGACTGTTCGGCCGTACGCAGCGGGTTGGTGGTGGCGTCCTTCCAGAAGCGCTCGTAACGGTCGCGCTCGGCGGCGGGCAGCAGCGGCAGGCTGATGTCGTACAGGAGATTGCGCTGCGCGACGAGGGAGGAGATGTCCCGAGTCTCTTCGCGGGTGAGCCGGCCGACGACGAGGGAGGAGCCGAGCAGCGCATCCTCGCGGGAGAGCAGCTCGCGCGCGCGGGTGATGTTGACCAGCGCGCGGGCCTGCTTGTCCAACTCGACGTCGTCGACGCCGTCGAGGGCGTCGAGCAGCGTGTAACAGGGGTCGACGAGACGGTTGTAGAGGTCGAGCGCCTGGGCGCGGTCGACCGTTCCCTGCTCGACGCTGCGGCGCAGGGAGTCCAGGCCGTCGAAGGCGTCCAGGACGGCGGTGAGGCGTTCGTAGTCGGCCGCGTCCATGCCGTCGCGGACCTTGTGGTCCTTGGCGTTCTTGCGGATCTTGGCGACCGCCCCGTCGGTGACGGTGCGGGTGCGCTCCAGCGCGGAGACCGCGTCGGCGGCCCGCGGGTCGGCCAGGTAGACGAGGGTCTGCCGGCGCTCCTGCTGGAGTGCGCGGGCGGTGTCCTCGGTGGGGTAACCGACGTCCTTCGTCACGTCGTTCGCCTGGAAGAGCTGGGCGACCTCGCGTCCCGTGAGCACCGTGGCGAAGCCCCAGACGGCGGTCAGGGACACCAGCGGCACGAGAAGCAGCGCCACGATCTTCCGGCGGATCGACTTCCCGCGAAAGCGCATGGCCTCCCCCAGCTCGACCCCCGCCGGCCGGGGGTGCACATGTGCGTCAACAAACGGCGCGAGCCTACTACCGCCCCACAGTTAACTCGAAGACTTGTCCGGAGGGCGAACTTCCACTCCGGCGCCGAGACATGGCGAGTTTTCCGGGCATTGGGGGAGATTGCCACCGCGATCAGATGGCCACTCCCGGCCCGATCACGACGAGTTGGCCGGGTGGTTGGCTGGATTTTTACGCCCGTGGGGAATCTTTACGCGATCTCGTTCGTCCTTGCCTACGGGAAAGGGGGGCGGAATGGGCCAGAGGTGCCGCATCCCGAACCTTGGCGGCGTAAAACTGCGCAAGCCGGGCAGCCACTGGGGAGCCGGGGTCTTGGGACACCGGGGCGAACGGTCGGCCGGCAGTGGGGAGGGACACGGTGACGGGGACGGCGGAGCGGCGCGAGGCGCCCGAGGAGCGCGGGACGAGGCGTTCGACGACGATGCACGGGCACGGGCGGCCGGATCGCGACATTCCGGCTCATGGGCGGGTCGAGGGGTTCGCCGCCGGTGAACGACAGGCGGGGTACCGACAGTTGTGGATCGAGGAGCCGGCCCGGC
The DNA here is from genome assembly GCF_009796285.1 of Streptomyces broussonetiae. Classification (NCBI taxonomy): domain Bacteria; kingdom Bacillati; phylum Actinomycetota; class Actinomycetes; order Kitasatosporales; family Streptomycetaceae; genus Streptomyces; species Streptomyces broussonetiae. The sequence goes on from NZ_CP047020.1 coordinate 2,081,525, forward strand.
GGCACCCGATGCCCGATCCGGTGCGTACGGCGGCGGTGCGGGCAGTCCTGATCATCGCGGTGACACTGATCCAGGCCATGGTGGCCTTCCTGTGCACGATGGCCGACTCCTGGCTGGCCTTCCCCATGGTGATCAGCAGCGTGGTGAGCACGGTGGTGGCCACCTGGGCGGTGGTCGACGTGTGGGTCACCCGCCAGGTGTGGAACCAGCGGTACGGCGTGATCTCCGAGCCGAGCAGCACGGCCCGGACCCTGCGCCGGGAGCGGCGGACCCGTCGGCGCCGGGAGCGGGCGGCCCTTCGTGAACAGGAGCGCATACACAGGCGGGGCGGCGCCGGTCAGCTGTCCCACCCCTGACCCGGGCCGGCGCAGCCCCGGCCACTGTCCGATGCTGCGCCGGGTCCGACGGTCACGCCGGTTTCTTGAACATGCGAGTCGCCGTGATCTCGCTGTGCACCGCTTCTCCGGCCTGGGGTTGCTGGGGCAGACCGGGCCGCAGGTGCTCCTCCACACTGATGTACTTCAGGCCCGCCCTGAGGTCGGCGTCGTTGCGCAGGCGGATCACCAGCGGGAACTCGGCGAGCGCGGTCGTGTCGAACAGGCCCGTGGTGTACAGCAGCTGCACGCCCAGCGCGTCCGACACGGCCCGCTGGAGTTCCAGCAGGTACGTCGCGTTGGCGCGGCCGATCGGGTTGTCCAGGAACAGCGTGCCGGCGTGCCGGTGCTTCTCGCGGCCCCGGTCGTTCGAGCGCAGGGCGGCCATCGTGCAGTACAACGCGATGGCGGCGGTGAGCAACTGACCGCCCGAGAACACGTCGCCCATCTGTCCGACGGGGACGCGCTCCGCGCGCAGCACGGCATCGGGCTTGAGGATCTCGACGGCCACACCCTTGGGCTGAAGGGCTGCCGCGACGCCCCGCAGCAACAGGGACATGCCGTCGCGGCGCAGGTCGGAGTTCTTCTTCACGGCCGCGCGGGTGGCCTCGTCGATGACCTCGCCGAGGCGTTCGGTGAGCGTGGCCTGGTCGGGTTCCTCGAAGCGGATACGCAGGAACTCCTGGCCGGACCACTCACCGAGCCCCTCGGGCAGCCGGGAGAGCCGCTGGGCGGAGCGCAGTGTGGCGAGGGCGGACTCGACCAGCCCGCGCAGCCGGTCCACGATCGAGTCGCGGTTGCGCTCCAGCTGCGCCAGCTCGTCCGTCAGGACGCGCAATCGGGGCGCGAAGGCATCGGCCCACCTCTGGGCGTGCTCGGGGAGCGCGGCGGCCGGCAGCTCGCGGATCTGCTGCCGGGCGGGGGTGCGGACCTGCTCGTAGCGCGTGGAGTTGGCGTGCCGGACGAGGACGTCGCCGGCCTCACGCACGGCCGCCTCGGCGGCGGACAGGTCGGCGGCGCAGCCGCGCAGCGAGCGGCGGGCCTCGGCGGCGGAGTGCCGAGCCTCCTCCAGGCTGCCGGGATACGGCTCCGGCTTCTCCTGCTCCTCTTCCGGGGTGTGTTCGCGCAGCAGGTCGCGGAGCATGGCGGCGATCTCGTCGAAGCCGCCGACGGCGTCCTCGGCGGCCCGGTGCGCGTCCAGCAGTTCCGCGTGCGCCTCGCGGGCCTCGGCCAGCGCCTCGGCGCGGGCGGCGAGTTCGGTCGTGGCGGTGCGCAGCAGGGCCTGGGCATGCTCGGCGTCGCGCGGGACGAGTTTCTCGGGCAGTTCGGTGTGGGCCTCGCCGTCCTCGGGGGCGTGCCGCTCTGCCTCGCCGCGCAGCCGGCCGAGCTGCTCGCTCGCGGTGGACATCCGGGTCTCCAGGAGCTGCACCAGCTCCTCCGCCCGCGCGGCGGCGGCCTGCCGCGAGGGTCCGTCGGAACCGTCGGGCGACTGGAGCAGCTGCTCGGCACGGGTGCGGACCTTGTTGCTGAGCCGGTCCAGTTCGGCCCGGGCGGCGCTCTCGTCGCTCTCCGCGCGGGCCTGCTCGGCGCGCAGGTCCGCGCCGACGCCGACCTTCTCGTACACCTGGGAGGCGGCCCGGTAGGCCTCCCGGAGGGCGGGCAGGGACACCTTGGGAGCGTCCGTGTCCTCGACCGGTACGTCGTCGGGGGCGCCGGCGATCTCGGAGCGTTCGGCACGCAGGGCGCGCGCGGTGCGGCGGGCGTCGTCGGCAGCGCGCTGGGCGGCGCGCCGGTCCTCGTCGGCGGCACGGGCGCGTTCCAGGCACGCCTGCGCGCGAGCCTCGGACTCGGCGGCCTCGTCGGCGAGTTCGCGCAGCTTCACCTGCCAGCCGGCCCGCTCTCGAAGGCGGAAGGCGAGACCGGCCAGGGCGTCGGCGGCCCGGCGGGCCTTCTGCGCGGCCTCCTGCCGCTCGTCGCGCACCTGTACGGCCTCGGCGGCGGTCTCGTCGGCCTCCCCGCGCGCGGTGCGTGCCTCGGCCAGTTCCGCCTCCGCCTCCTCGGCGAACGCGCGGGCCTCCTGAGCGGCCTCTGCGAGTTCGGTGAGGCGTCCGGCGGGGCAGCCGGTGCGCCAGGACGCGAGCCGGGCAGCCAGCTCGCGGTCCTTGCCGAGCCGGGCGGCCAGGGTGCGGATCTCCTCGTCGCGCCCGGTGGCCCGCGCGCGCAGCGCGTGCCGCTCCTCGTCGGCGGCGTGCTCGTCGTGCATGGCCGGGTTGGGCGGCACGAGGAAGACGTCACCGGAGGCGGCGTCGGTGGCGGGGGGCGGGGCGAGCAGGGCGGCGGCCGTGCCGACGGCCACGGCGGAGCGGGGCAGCAGGGCTGCGTCGCCGAGGGTCTCGCGGGCACGCGCGTGCGTGTCCGGGTCGGTGATGATCACGCCGTCGACCAGTTCCGGCCGGGCGGCGAGCACGCGCGCGTGGTCGGCGGGGTCGACGGACTGCGCGAGGTAGCGCCAGCCCGGCAGCGCGGGGATGCCGTGCTCGCCGAGGAACTCCACCGTGGCCAGCACGTCCGGGCCGGGCGGCAGCAGCCCGCCGTCGCCGAGCGCGCCCAGGATTCGGGCGTCGTCGGCGGCGGCGGTGCGCAGGTCGAAGAGGTGCCGTTCGGCGGTGGCCACGGCGGCGTCGAGGAGTTCGCGCAGCTCGTCGGCGAACCGGTCGAGTTCCTCGGGCAGAAGTGAGCCCTCGGCTCCGGTCTCCGGGACGGGTGCCGTGCGCGTGTCGTCGTCCGCGTCCGTGCGCGGGCCCGGCACACGTACCCGGCTCGGCGCGCCCGGCAGGCTCAACAGTCCCGCGAGCCGCTCCTCGGCGGCCAGGGACTCGGCGAGGCGCCGCTCGGCCTCGTGGGCACGCTCGGCCGCCGTCGCGGCGTCCGCCGCGCGGGCCGCGGTCAGCTCCGCGCGGGACTCGGCGGTGGCCGCCTCACGCGCGTGCTCGGTGACCTTGCGGGCGGCCTCGCGGGCCGCGTCCCAGGCGGCCACGGCGGTCTTCTCCGCATCGCTGGCGGCGAGCGCGGCCCGGGCCGGATCGGCGTCCGGGGCGCTGTCGTCGAGCCAGCCCGCCCGGACCGCCTCGGCGGTCTCCTGCTCGACCTCGGTCAGGCGCTGGCGCAGATGCCCGGCCTCGCTGCGGGCGCGCTGCGCCTCGGTCGCGGCGGTGGTGGAGTCGCGGTAGGCGCAGTCCCCGACCTCCTGGAGGGCGGCGGAGCGCTCCTCCTCCTCGTTGGCGAGGGCCTCGGCGCCCTCGGCGGCCGCGTGCAGGGCTCGTACGAGGTCCACGGCGGCCTTGGCTCGGGCGGCGAGCGCGGGCGCGGCATCCCGCTCGGCCTCCTGGATGGCGGCGGACACGCGCGCGACGCGGTCGGAGGCGGCGCGGTGCCGCAGCACGGCCTCGGCGGCCTGCCAGGCGGAGTGCAGGGTGCGGGCGTCGGCCAGCTCGCGTTTCTGCGCGGCGGCGGACTTCTCGGCGGCGGCGAGCGCCAGGGAGGCGTGCCGGTAGGCGAGTTCGGCGGCGATCAGGGCGCTGCGTTCCCGGGCGCCCTCGGAGTGCGTGACGGAGTAGGCGGCGGCCGTGACGCGCTGGGCGAGGTCGGCGGCGCGTACCCGCTCCTGCACCGCCCGGGCGGACAGCCGCCGGGCGAGGCTTCGGGTACGGCGCTCGGCGCCGGCGTGGACGTCACGCGCGCGTGAACGCGCCTCGGCGGCCTCGACGATCCGCCCGAGCAGGTCGACCGACCCGGCGGTGAAGTCGCGTTCGGCGATCAGCTCGGCGCGCCGGCCGAGCTTGTTGCCGAAACCGCTGACGAGGTCGGCGAGGCCGTCGGTGTCCCGGGTGTCGGTGACCGCGCGCAGCAGCAGGTCGGTGAAGTCGGAGTCCTTCTTGACCGCGAAGAGGCCTGCCGCCTCGCCCTCGTCGGCGTTCATCTCCCGCTGGTAGCGGAAGAGTTCGGGGTCGAGGCCGAGGTCGCCGAGGTGCTCGATCCAGCGGTCGTGGGTCTCCTCCCAGTGCACCTCCAGATGCGGGTAGGCCTTGCCGGCCTCCATGAGGGCGTCGCGGAAACCCTTCATGGTGCGGCGTCGGCCCTGGGCACCCGAGCTGCCCTCGACAGGTGGCCGTACGGCCGTGGACTCGGCGACCGGCAGGTTGTCCAGGCTCAGGCCGGGGCCGGGCCGGAACGAGTACCAGGCCTCGGCGAACTTGCGTGGGTCGTTGGACACTTGGCGTCCGCGCCACTCGCTCGCCTTACCGACGACGACGCACTCGCCGGTCTGCACATGCTGCCACTCCAGGGCCACGTGTCCGCAGTCGTCGGCGAGCAGGAACTTGCGCAGCACGCCGGAGCTGGCGCCGCCGAGGGTGTTGCGGTGGCCCGGCAGCATCACCGAGAAGATCAGCTTGAGCAGCACGGACTTGCCGCCGCCGTTCTCCAGGAACAGCACGCCCGCGGGCGCGGGGCGGCGCGGCGGGCCGGATGGCTCCTCCTCGAAGAACTCCGCCTGCGTGGGCGCCGGGTCGGGCACGGGCTCACCCACGCCCCGCAGGTCAAGCACGGTGTCGGCATAGCGCGCACCGGCGGGCCCGATGGAGTAGAGGCGGACCCGGGACAGCTCGTACATGGCGGACTCTCGTCGTAAGTCTTCGTAAGTGTTCGGAAAAACGCGGTGGTCGAGGAGCGTCAGGAGTGGAAGGGCAGCCCGGCGTCGGCCACCAGTTCCAGGTCCTCGGTGGCCTCGGCGGGCAGCAGGCTGGCCGTGCCGTCGGTCACCGGGACGACGCCCAGCTCGAGCAGTTCCGCCATCGCCGCGCTGCCGGCCATGTCGCGGACCTGGAGCTGGTAGCGGGCCGCGGTGCGGTACGTGCCGCCGCCGTCGTCGCCGGTGCGCTGCAGGAAACCCGAATCGGTCAGGAAGGCCAGGGCCTTGGCGACGATGCCGGTGGTGGAGGCGGCCGGCCGGCGGGCGTCCTTGGTGGCTCCGGTGGCGCTGCGTCTGGCCCAGATCCGCCAGGCGGCCTCCAGACCGGGCGCGTCGGTCGCCGGGTCGGTGTTCTCGCCCTGTTCCTCGGCCCGCTCCTCCAGACGTCGGCAGGCCTGCCGTACGAAGGCGTCGACGCCGTTGACCGTGACGCGGCCGATGTAGGAGTCGTCGGCCAGGTCTTCCGGGCGCGGGAACGCCAGCGCGGCGGCGGCGAGATGGGCGAGCCCGTGCAGGAAGCGGTCGCCGGAGTCGGCGGTGGCGCGACGCGCGTAGTCGCCCATACGGACGGCGAACACCGAGTCCTCGGCGGCGGTCACGGCCATCCCCGCTCGCGGGGACACTTCCAGCACGACCAGGCCCAGGCCGGCGGCCACGGCGTCGGCGAGCCGCGCGAACGCCGGATCCTCGCGGTGGCGGCGCAGCAGCTCGGTGTACTCCTGGTCGCGCGCGGGCTGCAGTCTGGGCTGCAGCCCGAAGGCGACGAGCCGCGCCGCGTCGGCGGCGTCGGCGGGGGTGACGACGGAACCGGCCGGCGCGGCGGCGGGCTCGGGCTCACTCCGGTCGACGTGCTCGGTCACGGCTTCGGCTCCTTGTCGCGTTCTTGCTTGCTCATGCTGCTTCCGTCCGGTCCGCGGCCATCCCCGCGGCGTCCAGCAGCGCGGTCCCCACGATCAGGTCCGCGCCGCCGAACTCGGGATCGTCCAGCTCGGTGCCGTCGTCCACGGCGAACAGCAGCTTCTCCTCGCCCTGGCGGTAGGCCGTGCCGACGGCGGGGCTGGCCGCGTGGACGGACAACAGGGCCACCAGATAGGCCAGATCGGGATCCCCGGTCCGCCGGGCCTCGGCCAGCAGCCCCGACAGCCTCCGCGGTGCGTCGGCCGGAAGGTCCAGCAGCTCCATGGCGGTGGCCAGCTGCTCCTCGCTGAACCGGCTGTCGTCCGGCGTGGCGATCAGGTCGGGCTCGGGCATCTCCGCGCCCAGGTGTTCCCGTTCGACGGGCGGCGTCAGCAGTATGTCGACCAGGTCCACCACGCGCACGGAGACCGGTGTGCGCAGCCCGGTGCCCTGGGTGAAGAAGGCGTCGGTGACCCGGATCGCCTGCTCCAGGGGCAGTGGCAGGACGGGGGCGAGGAGATGGCCGTACAGGTCCGTCCCGGACGTCGTCGTGGGCGTGGCGAAGGCCTGCCGGTCCTGCTCGGCGCGGAACAGCGGGCCCGCCTCCAGCAGGCGCGACTGGAGCTGGGTGTGGCGCCGGATGCAGTCCTTGACGATGTCGACCAGCTCGGCGGCCCGGCGCTTGTGCTCGGGCTCCTCCGTCTCGTCGCGGGCCTTGCGGATGTTGGTGAGGATCGCGTTCTCGTGGCGGTAGCGGTCGGCGACGTGGTCCAGTGCCTCGGTGATCATGTCGGGCACGGCGTTCAGCCAGTCGACCGCGCGGACGTTGCGCCGCGTGGCCTCCAGGGCGCGGCGCAGGGTCTCGGAGTACTGCACCGTGCGGTAGCGGGCCTGTTCGGCGGCGAGCTGGGCGTCGGCGAGGCGGCCCCTGCTGATCAGCACCTCGAGCTTGACCTCGGCGGCGATCTGGGCGCTGGTGACGTCGGTGTCCAGGGCGCCGACCAGGACGTTGACCGCCTCGTCCGTGGTGCGCAGATAGACCGTGCCGCCGGGTCCGGGGACCTCTTCGATCAGCTTGAAGTCGTAGTCGCGGCGGACGTAGGTGCCGTCCGGTGCGAAGGTGCCGTAGACCGCGCGGAAGCCGCGGTCCACGCTGCCGACGTTGATCAGGTTCTCCAGGACCCAGCGGGCCACGCGCTCGTGCTCGGCGGTGGGCCGGTGCGGGGCCTGGGCCGCGATGCGCGGGACGAGCCGGGCCACGATCTGCTCGTGGTCGGCGCCGGTGTCGAAGTCCATGTTGAGCGTGACGAGGTCGATGGCGGCCAGGGCCACCTCGGCCATGCCGTAGACCGAGTACTCACCGGCCAGGTTGGCCTTGCGCGCGTCGAGGTCGTGCAGCGGCGCGGTGCAGGCGAGCGCGCGCAGCCGCCGCGCCAGCCCCTCGTCGGCGGCCGGACCCGGAGCCGGGCGCGGCCCCGCGCTGAACTGGGGCGGAACACCGTCCGTCGATGCAGGCAAAGTCACGGTGCACAGACTAGGTCCTCGGTCTGACATCAACCCAAACGACGCAGAAGCGACGGGCGTCACAGTGGCTCAAGCGGGCCCGGCGCTCTCCTCACCGACCCTGCGCCGGTAGACCTCCACCACCCGCTCCAGCGAGTCGGCGAGGTAGGTCTCCAGCAGCTCTTCCGCCGCGCGCCGGTCACCGGCCTGGAGCGTCTCGAGGATCTGGCGGTTGCGGGCGAGGTACGGCTCGTGCAGCCGGCGCGGGTCGTCCACGACGTGGAAGGCGAGCCGCAGTTCGGCGAAGACGCTGCGCATCAGTTCGTCGGTGCGTTCGCTGCCGGCAAGGGCGACCAGTTCCCGGTGGAAGTGGATGTTGGCCGTGCCCAGCGCCTTCCAGTCGCTGCCTGCGGTGGCCTTCTCTCCCTCGGCGACCGCCACGGCGAGCCCGTCCAGCGGGTACGGCGGCTCGCCGAGCCCGCGCACGACGGCGCACTCGACCAGGGTGCGTGCGCGGTAGATGTCCTCGACGTCCTCGACGGTCAGTACCCGGACGAACACGCCCCGGTTCAGCTCGTGCACCAGCAGACGTTCGTGCGTGAGCAGCCGGAAGGCCTCGCGCAGGGTGTTGCGGGAGACCCCGAGCGCCCCGCCGATGCCGTCCTCCGACAGCCGGGTGCCGGGCGGGAAGTACCCGTCGGCGATACGGCTGCGGAGGATGTCCGAGACCCGCTCCGCCGTGCTCGTACGCCCCAGGAGCGCCCGGTCTCCGGCCAGTCCCGCCAGCTGCTCTGCCATGCCGGGAATTCAATCGCAGACAACCGGAACGAGACAACACGGGTATTGCCGGATCGTTGAACGATCCACTACCCGACACCGTTGGCCACCACCTCCGCCTCCTCGCGGTGGGCAGCTCCCTCGGGCGCCGCGGTGCGCTGCGTGACGGTGACGGTTCGGCGCAGCTGCGTCCCGGTGCCCTCGACGGCGCCCTCCGACAGCGCGGCCAGGGCCGCGGACACCGCCGCAGATGCGCTCAGGTCGAGGCGGGAGCTGGTCCCCCGGGCCCGGTGGCGCAGTTCGTCGGCGGCGAGGCGCAGCAGCTGGGGCAGCAGGTCCTTGCACCGCCGGACCACCCAGCCGGTGCCCGCCGTGGCCAGCCACAGCAGGCTCGCCGTACGGGTCGGTGCGGGGAACTCCGGATCGGGCGAAGGAGGTTGGCCGGTCGCCCGGCCCGCCTCGGTGAGCAGGGCGTGGAAGCGGACGGCGAACTGCCGGTGCCCGCGCTCGCCGGGGTGCAGCCGGTCCGCGCTCCACAGGGACCGGTCGGTGATCCAGGCACCCTCCGCCGCGTGCAGATGGACGGCTCCGTACCGCTCGGACAGCGCGTGGACGACGGTGTTGACGGCCCGCTGCCGGCGGGCCAGCGGGCGGGCGAGGGCGGTCGGCAGACCCAATATCGCGCCGGGGTCGGGCAGGCAGGCGGTGAGCACGGTGGCGCCCTGCCGGGCGAGGGCGGCGTAGACCTCGTCCAGGCGGGCGGCCACCGCGCGGATGTCGAAGGTGTGGCGCAGGGTGTCGTTGACGCCGATGACCACGGACACCACGTCCGGGCGCAGTTCGAGGGCGGCCGGGGCCTGCCGCTCGAGCACGTCCTGGGTCTGCGCCCCGCTGACGGAGAGGTTGGTGAACTCCACCTCCTCGGCGAGCGAGGGCGCCAGCAGCGCTGCCCAGCCCCGCCATCCGGTCGCGACGGGGTCGCCCACGCCCTGGGTCAGCGAGTCACCGAGGGCGACGAAACGCACGCGTCTCATGCCACGCCCTCCCGGACGGTACCGGGCCGGGGCACAGTCACCGGGGCGTCGTGCGCGGCGAGGAACGCCTCCACCGCCGTACCCCAGCCGAAGCACTCCGCACGCGCGCGTGCGGCCTCGCGGCGCTCGGGCTCGCCCCGGTCCAGGAGGTGTTCCACGGCGTCGGCGAAGGCCTCGCCGCGGTCGGCCGCGGTCGCGCCCGCGGACCCGATCACCTCGGGCAGCGCGGAGGATGCACTGGCCACGACGGGCGTGCCGCACGCCATGGCCTCCAGGGCGGCGAGCCCGAACGTTTCGGCGGGCCCCGGGGCGAGGGCGACGTCGGCGGACGCCTGGAGCGCCCCGAGCAGGGCCCGGTCGGCGACGTGCCCCAGGAACGTCACCGGCAGCCCCCGCTCGCTCGCGCGCAGCTCCAGCCGGGCCTTGAGCGGTCCGTCCCCGGCGACGACGAGCACCGCCCGCCGGCCGCGCCGCACCAGCGCCTCCAGGGCGTCCAGGGCGGTGCCGGGCCGCTTCTCGACGGACAGCCGCGAGCACATGACGAGCAGCGCCTCGTCACCGCGCACGTGGCGGGCTCGCAGGCCGGGGTCGCGCAGCGCGGGGTGGCGCTCCATCAGGTCGACGCCCAGAGGGGCGCGTACGACGTTGCGCGCACCGATGCGTACGAACTCGCGCTCGGCGAATTCCGTCGTGCACACCACCCGCGAGTAGACGTGCGCGGTGCGGGTGTTGAGCGCGTCGGCGGCCTTGCGGGAGAGGTTCTCGGACAGGCCCCAGGTGCGCAGCACGCCGTCGGCGGTCTCGTGCGAGACCATCACGGCGGGCACGCGCGCGCGGCGGGCCCAGCGGCCGGTCCAGCGCAGGGTCGTCCGGTCGGAGACCTCCAGCCGGTCCGGGCCCAGCTCCTCCAGGAGCGCGGCGACGCGCCGCTTGTCGGTGAGCACGCGATATCCGCCCGTGCCGGGCAGCAGCGGGCCGGGCAGGGTGATGACCCGGCCCTGCTCGGTGTCCTGGTCGGTGTGCCGCTCACCGGGCACGATCAGCACGGACTCATGGCCGGCCGCCTGGAAGCCCTTGCCCAGTTCCCGCAGGGCGGTGCGCAGACCGCCGGAGGCGGGGGCGACGAAGTTGGCGAGCCGGACGATGCGCAGGGACGAGCCGGTCATGCCGCCACCGCCGTCCGGCGGGCCGCGAGGACGTCGCCGTAGTGACCGATCAGCTGGTCGCCGACGGCGGCCCAGGTGCGGCCCTCGACCATCGTGCGGGCGGCGAGGCCGTACGCGGCCCGGCGTTCGGGGTCGGCGGCCAGGCTGCGTACGGCCTGCGTGACGGCCGCGGCATCGCGCGGCGGGACGAGCAGTCCGGTGCGCTCGTGGGCGACCAGGTCCAGCGGACCGCCGGCGGCGGGCGCGACGACCGGGACGCCGCTGGCCATGGCCTCCTGGACGGTCTGGCAGAACGTCTCGAAGGGGCCGGTGTGCGCGAACACGTCCAGCGAGGCGAATATCCGGGCGAGGTCGCCGCCGGTGCGGCGGCCGAGGAAGACGGCGCCGGGCAGCGCCTCGGTGAGGTGGGCGTGGCTCGGCCCGTCACCGACGACCACGACCTTGACGCCCTCCAGTGCGCAGACGCCGGCGAGCAGTTCGACGTGCTTCTCGGGGGCGAGCCGGCCGACGTAGCCGACGAGCAGCTCGCCGTTCGGGGCGAGTTCGCGGCGCAGTGCCGCGTCCCGGTGTTCTGGCCGGAAACGTATGGTGTCCACCCCGCGCGGCCAGAGCCGGACCCGGGGCACACCATGGGCCTCGAGGTCGGTGAGGGCGGCGCTGGAGGGAGCCAGGGTGCGGTCGGCGGCGGCGTGCACGGAGCGGATCCGCCGCCAGGCCGCCGCCTCTCCGGCGCCCATGTACGTACGCGCGTACCCGGCGAGATCGGTCTGGTAGACGGCGACGGCGGGGATGCCGAGCCGGGCGGCGGCGGCCATGCCGCGGACGCCGAGGACGAAGGGGCTGGCGAGATGAACCAGGTCAGCGCGGTGATCGAGAAGGGCCGCGGCGAGGCGTCGGCTGGGGAGGGCGACGCGGACCTGGGGGTAGCCGGGAAGGGGGAGCGAGGGGACACGGACCACCGGGCACGGAGCGTCCGCGTCCGGTGCGCTGCCGGGTGCTGGGGCCGGCGCGACGACGAGCGGGGAGTGACCGCGATCTACGAGGTGCCGGGCGGTCTGAAGCGCGCAGTGAGCCACGCCGTTCACATCGGGGGGAAAGGATTCGGTCACGATGACGACACGCATACGGGTGTTGTCGCCGCGCTGAACGTGGCCGCGTCAACGTCGATCTTTCCGCTCGGGGAACGTCCCATGAGCGTTGGGCTGCACACCCGAGCGGGTCAGACGGCCGTCATGGCCACCTGACCCACGGGTCACCCGATGTTCACACAGCGGGCGGTCGTCCGCCTGAGCCGTGGCTGTGCACAGGGGGTCAGTCGGCGGCGGCGTCGGGGCCGAAGCGGCTGCGCACCGCCGTCTGCACCTCGGCCTCCTCGGCCGGATCGGCGGCCAGGCGGCGCAGGCGCTCCACGACCCGGGCGTCGCCCGTCTCGGCGTGCCGGGCGGCGACTTCGCGGGTGGTCTCCTCGCAGTCCCACAGGCATTCGACGGCGAAGCCGGTGGCGAACGAGGGGTCGGTGGCGGCCAGGGCACGAGCGGCGCTGCCGCGCAGGTGGGAGGAGGCCGTCTCGCGGTAGATGTGCCGCAGGACGGGGGCCGCGCAGGCGATGCCGAGGCGTCCGGCGCCGTCGACAAGGGTCCACAGGGTGGCCGCGTCGGGGCCCTCTCCGCGCACGGTCTCGCGCAGGGCGTCGAGGACCAGGTCCTTGTCGCGCGCCCCGCCGCGGCAGGCGAGCATGCGGCCGGCGGCGGCACCGAGCGCGTCGGGGCGCTGGGCCCAGCGGCGGGCCCGGTCGACGGCGGCGACACTGCGCATCCGTTCGAAGGCGTCGACGGCCGCCTCCACGACGACCGATGTGCCGTCGGCGACCGCGGCCTCGATCAGGTCCAGGGTGTCGGGATCGTTGCTGTCGGCGAGATAGCGCAGTGCGGTACAGCGGGCGCCGTCCATGCCGGCGCGGGCGGCCTGGAGGATCTCCGGGCGGTCCTCGGGGCCGGCCACGGCGACCAGACAGCGGGCCGCCGGCACATGGAGGGCGGCGCCACGGTCCATGCCCTGCTGGGCCCACTCGAAAACGGCGCGCACACTCCATCCGGGCCGGGGACCGGTGGGCTGCATCTGCCGCTGCCAGCGGTCGAAACAGCCGGCCTCCTGAGCGGCACGCACGCGCGTGGCAATCGATTCGCGCGCATCCTCCGCCCACAGTCGCCAGGGCCGGGGCTCGAAGGCGTCCCGCACGGCGGCGGCCAGCTCGGCATCGCCCTCGGCATCGGCGGCGAAACGGGCCAGCACGGGGGCGGCGAGGGCGCGCAGGCCCGCGTCGTCGTCCCGCAGGGCCAGCTCGTCCAGGGCCCAGGCCCAGTTGGAGCCCGTGGCGGCGTACCTGCGCAGCAGTTCGAGCGCGTCCAGCCTGCCGTAGGCGGCGAGGTGGCCGAGCACGGCGAGCGCGAGGCCGGTGCGGGACTCGTCGGTGTCGAGAACGTCCTCGGGGCCGAAGAGGTGGGCCGCGATCGTGTCCAGCTCACCGTGCAGGTCGAGGTACAGGCGCGCGTAGTAGAGCGAGCGGTTCTCCACCTGCCAGTCCTCGCGGGGGTCGCGCAGCACGCACTGGTTCAGCGCCGCAAGCGCTTCCGCACGCGGGGCGGTGAGCGCGTGCAGCGTGCCATCGCCGCGGCCCCGCTGCAGCAGGCCGAGCAGCGTACCGCTCGGCGCTATGAACGGATCGAACATGGGAAACAGCCTCACATCAAGCGTCGACGCAACCGGGGAACACGTACTACCTGGCCGCGTGACACAACGTCGGAGCGCCCGCCGTCTCTTGCTTGCTGTAGACCATTTCTCTCTGCCTCTCGTCGGTGGCCCATGCGGACCGCATCACGGCCCACGCGGTGCGGCAACACCTGCCCAGCCATCGTGTCCGTGAATCACGTCGTCATGATGACCCGCGGTGTGTGCTGCCGCGACCGTATTTCCGGCGGCCCCGTACCGCCTCCCCCGTTATTCGTGTCGTACCTGGTCAGGACATGTGCATCAGTGCGCGCCGAACAGTTCCAGGAGATCCGTCTTGCCGAACATCCGGGCGGTGTCGACCGCCGAGGGCGTTCCGGCGGCGGGATCGGCCCCACCCTCCAGGAGCGCCTTGATGACCTCGGTCTCGCCCTTGAAGACAGCACCCGCGAGCGGGGTCTGGCCTCGGTCGTTGACCCGGTCCGCCGCCGCGCCGCGGGCGAGCAGCGCACGCACCGAGTCTGCGTGGCCGTGGTAGGCGGCGAGCATCACCAGGGAGTCACCGCGGTCGTTGGTGAGGTTGGCCGGAACGCCTGCGTCGACGTATGCCACGAGCGCCTCGGTCTGCCCCTTCCGGGCCAGATCGAAGATCTTGGTCGCCAGCTCCACGACCTCTGGGTCGGGGGCTTCGCTCATCGGCCGGACCGCCTCTCCTGGAAACTTGGGGACTGCACGGAGCGTACGGCAGCGAGCGGAACACAGCCGTACGAGTGAATCGCCAGCGTACTGGCTCGCGCGGCACATGACCCGATGTGCCCGAGGTAAAGATCACCCACAGCGTGCGCCGGCGCCATCGGCCCTTGTCAGCCTGGCCCGAACCGCTACGCCAGCCGGGCGAAATAAGTCGGATTTCACCCGTTTGCACCTTTTATCGTATGGATACATCCTGTGATCCTGGAAGAACTCATGGTGACTGTCCCCCCTCGACACCAGGAGGTCTCAAATGATCCTCTCCATGTCCGGCGTCATGATTCTCGGCGTCATCGTCTTCCTGTTCTTCCGCAAGGACGGGCTCAAGGGCACACACGCCACGGTGACGGCCCTGTTCGGCTTCTACCTCGCCAGCACCGGCATCGCCCCGAGCATCAAGGCCGGCGGCGAGAGCCTGGCGAGCCTCCTCGGCGGGATCAAGTTCTGACCCGGCCCGCCCCGCCCGCACGCACCGTCAGGAGACAGCAGTGGCCCGGCGCCCTCTCCCCCGCATTCTGAGCAAAGACAGCGCCCAGATCGCCCGGACGCAGATCGCCCGGAGCCGGGAGCTGGCGCGGACGGCGGCCGACAGTGCCACGGACGTCCTCCACCCGCTGATCACCGTCACGCGCGGGCTGCGCCGGCTGGCCTCGGCCGGGCGGCGCAAGTGGGAGGACACGCCCAAGGACAAGCGCGGGCCACTGCTCTTCCTGGTGGCCTCCCTGGTCCTGGCCGTGGCACTGCTGCCGTACGGCCCGCTGCTCGCCGTCATGAGCCTGATGGCGGCGGCGGCCTGGCACGGCCGTGACCGCACCGAACCGACGCCCGAGGGACCGGACGAGTCGCAGGTCGAACGGCTCCGGACCCTCTATGAGGCCCTGGTGCCGTACTTCTCCAGCCCCGAGGACCCGGCGCCGCTGTACGCGCACGGCGGGGAGTGGGAAAAGGCCTTCGCAACGCACGAATTCGACGACGACGGACGCGTCGGCCATCTCCTGATCCGCTACCCCGCCTACTTCCCCGACGGCGAGCCCGAGGCCCGCGCGCGGATCGAGCAGCTGCTCACCGCGAAGGCCGGACGGGGCCGCGAGTACCGCTTCGCATGGGACGAGGAGGGCAACCGGCTCACCGTCACCGTCCTCGCCCCGCTGCCCACCGACATCGCCGCCCAGCACTTCGTCACCACGCCCGGCGAGACCGTGCTCGGCTTCACCGACCCGAGCGAGGTGCAGCGCACGCTCCCCCTCGCCTACGGCGAGGAGCAGATCGACGTCCCGCCGGTCGTCTGGCGTACCGGTGTGCGCTCCACCGAGCCGCACCTGCTGGCCATGGGACATCCCGGCAGCGGCGCGTCGACCCTGCTGCGCTCCGTGGCCCTGCAGGCCCTGCGGCACGGCGACGTCCTCATCGTCGACGGCGGCGGCACCGGCGAGTACGCGTGCCTGACCGGCCGGGACGGCGTACTGGCCGTGGAGTGCGCCCTGCCCGGCGCCCTGGCGAGCCTGGAATGGGTCGCACAGGAGACCGAACGGCGGCTCATCGCCATCAACATGGCCCGGCAGGCGGGCGACCCGCCCCCTGCGGACACCCGGCGTGCGCTGTGGATCCTGCTGGACCGCCCGGCGGTCTTCGCCCACCTCGCCGCTTCCGACGGCCGCAAGGATCCGCAGGAACTCCTCCAGGTTCCGCTGCGGCACGGCCGTGCGGCGAACGTGACCGTCGTCGTGGCCGAGCAGTTCGACGGCGCGGAGGCACTGAGCGACCCGGTACGGCAGCACACGCGCGCGCGGGTCGTGCTCGGCTCCGCGACGCCCCGGCAGGTGGAGGCGGTGCTGGGCGCTCCGCCGCACACGACACCACTGGGACACATGCCGCCGGGACGCGGGTACGCACGGCTGGGCTCCGGCCCGGTGCTGAGGCTCCAGGTACCGCGGACGCCCGACCCGTACGACGACGCCACGAGCGACGCCGACCGGGCAGCGGTGCTGGACCTGCTGCCCCCACGGGCCGGTGCCGCGCAGGCAGAGCCGACGGGCCTGGCCGAGCCGACGGTGACCGCGGAGGCCGTGGGGGTGGAGAGCGGGTGAGGGACCCCGTGTTCAGCGTCCCGCCGGGGCGCGGGGAACCGCATGGTCGGCCCGCCACGCGCCGCGCGGACGCCGGCTCACGGCGCTCCGGTCCGGCAGGCGTCAGGCCACGAACGTCCGCGGCGCCTCCGCCGTCCCCGTAGCGCCCGTCTCCACCAGCCGAGCCGCGGCGGCCAACCGGATCGCCGCCTCCTGCGCCACCGCTCCCCCGACGGTGAACGGCAGTCGCAGATAGCCCTCGAACGCGCCGTCCACACCGAAGCGCGGCCCGGACGGGACACGGACGCCGGTCCGTTCGCCCGCTTCGGCGAGCCGGGATCCGGACAGACCGCCGGCCCGCACCCACAGGGTCAGCCCGCCCTGCGGCACCTCGAACTCCCAGGTGGGCAGCTCGCGGCGGAGCGCCGCCACCAGCGCATCCCGGTTCTCCCGGGCCTGGGCGCGCCGCAGCTCCACCGCCTGCGCCCAACCTCCCGTACTGAAGAGCCAGTTGACGGCCAGCTGTTCCAGCACCGGCGTACCGAGATCGGCATAGGCCCGCGCGGCGACCAGGCTTCGGATCACGTCCGGCGCCGCACGCACCCAGCCGATGCGCATGCCGGCCCAGAACGCCTTGCTGGCCGAGCCGACCGTGATCACCGTGGAGCCGGCCGGGTCGAACCCGCACACGGGGCGCGGCATGCCCGCCGCGCTGATGTCGTCGTCCAGCCACAGCTCGGACATCGTCTCGTCGGCGACGAGCACCGTGCCGGCCGAGCGCGCCGCGTCCACCAGCCGGCGCCGCTGGTCCTCGTCGGCGAGCGCGCCGGTGGGGTTGTGGAAGTCGGCGACCACGTAGGCGATGCGCGGCGCGGCCTCCCGCAGGACCTGGCGCCAGCGGTCCAGGTCCCAGCCGGTGAGTCCCTCGGCCATCGCCACGGGGACCAGCCGGGCACCCGCCTCGCGCATCAGCTGGAGGATGTTGGCGTAGGACGGGGACTCGACGGCGATGCGCTCACCGCGGCCGGCGAAGAGGTGGCAGATCGCGTCGATGGCGCCCATCGCGCCGGTCGTGACCATGATCTGCTCGGGCATGGTGGGGATCCCGCGCGCGGTGTAGCGCTCGGCGATCATGGCGCGCAGGGCGGGCAGCCCGGCCGGGTAGTCGCCGTGTGTGTGGGCGTACGGCGGCAGTTCCTCCAGGGCGCCCTGCACGGCACGGGTGAGCCAGGGCTCCGGGGCCGGGAGCGAGGCGCAGCCCAGGTCGATCACCGATCCCAGCGCCTCCGGGGGCAGGGGCTCGAGGCCACGGGCCGGAATCGGGTTCCCGGCCGGTACCGAGGTCCAGCTGCCGGCGCCGCGCCGGGACTCCAGGAAACCTTCGCCGCGCAGGGCCTCGTACGCGGCCGCGACGGTGGTGCGACTCACGGACAGGGCGAGGGCCAGTTCGCGTTCCGCGGGGAGGCGGGCGGCGACCGGCACGCGCCCTTCGAGCACCAGCAGCCGGATGCCGTCGGCCAGGGCACGGTAGGCCGGAGGCCGGCGGGTGCCGGGCCCGGCCGGGCGCTCCTGCTGGGAGGTGAGCAGCCGCGCGAGCTGTGCGGCACCCATCGCAGAGGTCCACTGTGCCATGTAGATCAGTCCACCTTCCCCGAATTGGCCATGGATGGCTCTTCATCCCAAGCCACAGAGTGACATGTGTCAGGCCACCGCCACCACCCAGGGGGGTATCTCATGTCCACTCCGGACCGTCTCGGACGACGGTTGTTCCAGCTGTACGCCGGGCTGGCGCTCTACGGCGCGAGTTCCGCGCTGCTCGTGCGGGCGGGCCTCGGCCTCGAGCCCTGGAACGTGCTGCACCAGGGGCTCTCGGAGCTGACCGGGCTGAGCATGGGCGTCGTGCTGACCATCGTGGGAGCAGCGGTGCTGCTGCTGTGGATCCCGCTGCGCCAGCGCCCGGGTCTCGGCACGGTCTCCAACGTGCTCGTCATCGGTTTCACCATGGACGCCACGCTCGGACCGGTCCCGGACGCACACTCGTTCTCCGTCGGCGTGCCGATGATGCTCGCGGGGATCGTGCTGAACGGTGCGGCCACCGGTCTGTACATCTCCGCGCGCTTCGGCGCCGGGCCCCGCGACGGCCTGATGACCGGGCTGCACCGGCTCACCGGCCGCTCGATCCGGCTGATCCGGACGTCGATCGAGGTGGCCGTGGTGGTCACCGGGTTCCTGCTGGGCGGCACCATCGGGGTGGGCACCGTGCTGTACGCGGTGTCGATCGGCCCGCTGGCCCAGTTCTTCCTGCGGATGTTCGACGTCCCTGTGGCATCGACCCGAAGCACGGTCGTTGCCGAAGCGACACCGCAGGGGGTGATACTGCGTCCGTGAGCCTCACGACACCGCCCAAGCGCCACCCCTACCTCGACCACCCGGGCCCCATAGCCTTCGCCCACCGGGGCGGGGCGGCCGACGGCATCGAGAACACCGTGGCGCAGTTCCGGCGCGCCGTCGAGATGGGCTACCGGTACATCGAGACCGATGTGCACGCCACGGCGGACAGCCGGCTCGTCGCCTTCCACGACTCGACCCTGGACCGGGTCACCGACGGCGCGGGCCGGATCGCGGACCTGCCGTGGGAGGACGTCCGGCACGCACGGGTGGGCGGCCGTGAACCGGTGCCGCTGTTCGAGGAGTTGCTGGAGACCTTCCCCGAGGTCCGCTGGAACGTCGACGTCAAGGCGGAGCCCGCCCTGCGGCCCCTGCTGGACCTGATCGAGCGCACGGACGCCTGGGACCGGGTCTGCGTGGGCTCCTTCTCCGAGGCGCGCGTGCTGCGTGCCCAGCGGCTGGCCGGTCCGCGCCTGGCCACCTCGTTCGGCACACGGGGGGTGCTCAGCCTCCGGCTGCGCTCCTGGGGCCTGCCGGCCGCCGTACGCCGCTCCGCCGTCGCGGCCCAGGTGCCCGAGGCCCAGTCGGGCGTGCCGGTGGTCGACGAGCGTTTCGTGCGCGCCGCCCACGCGCTCGGGCTGCAGGTGCACGTGTGGACGATCAACGAGCCGGAGCGCATGCACCGGCTCCTGGACCTAGGTGTCGATGGCATCATGACCGATCACATCGACACGTTGCGCAAGGTCATGGAGGACCGCGGCGTCTGGGTCTGACCGGCCCCGCGGCGGCCCGAGCCTTCGCAGTTGAACGGGGAAAGCGAGGGCACGGGTGGAAACCGACACCGTGCGCACACCGGCGGCGGGCGAGAGCGCCGACCTCAGGCGCGAGCAGCACGGCTGGTACGTCTACGACTGGGCCTGCTCGGTCTACTCGACCAGCGTCCTGACGGTCTTCCTGGGGCCGTACCTCACCTCGGTCGCCGAGCGCGCCGCGGACCCGGGCGGCTATGTGCATCCGCTGGGCGTCCCGGTCAGGGCGGGCTCCTTCTTCGCCTACTCGGTGTCGCTCTCGGTGATCCTGGCCGTCGTGCTGATGCCGCTCGTGGGCAGCGCGGCCGACCGTACGGGGCGCAAGAAGCCGCTGCTCGCGGTGGCCGCGTACACCGGGGCCGCGGCGACCACGGGCATGTTCTTCCTCGACGGCGACCGGTACCTGCTCGGCGGGGTGCTCCTGATCGTGGCCAACGCGGCGCAGTCCGTCGGGATGATGCTCTACAACTCCTACCTGCCGCAGATCGCCCCGCCCGAGGAGCGCGACGCGATCTCCTCACGGGGGTGGGCCTTCGGCTACGCGGCGGGCTCCTCGGTCCTCGTCGGCAACCTGGTGCTGTACTCGGCGCACGGATCCTTCGGCCTGTCCCAGACAGAGGCCGTGCGGATCTGTCTGGCCGCGGCGGGCCTGTGGTGGGGCGCCTTCACGCTCGTACCCCTGCGCAGGCTGCGCGACCGGCACACGCGCGTGGAGCGCGCGACGGCACCCGGGCTGCGCCAGCTCGCCGCGACGGTCCGGGACATGCGCCGGCATCCGCTGACGCTGGCGTTCCTGCTGGCGTACCTGATCTACAACGACGGCATCCAGACGGTGATCTCCCAGGCCTCGGTCTACGGCTCCCAGGAGCTGGGGCTCGGGCAGTCGACACTCATCGTGGCGGTCCTGCTGGTGCAGGTGCTGGCCGTGGCCGGGGCACTGGCGATGGGCCGGCTGGCACGGACGTACGGCGCGCAGCGGACGATCCTGGGCTCGCTGGTGGCCTGGACGGTCACGCTGGCCGCCGGTTACTTCCTGCCCGCGAAGGCACCCGTGTTCTTCTTCGTGCTGGCCGGCGGGATCGGCCTGGTCCTCGGCGGCAGCCAGGCGCTGTCCCGGTCGCTGTTCTCCCATCTGGTGCCGCCGGGCAAGGAGGCCGAGTACTTCTCGGCGTACGAGCTGAGCGACCGCGGGATGAGCTGGCTCGGGCCGCTGCTGTTCGGTGTGACCTACCAGCTGACCGGGAGCTATCGCTCCGCGATCATCTCGCTGGTGGCCTTCTTCGTCATCGGCTTTGTCCTGCTCGCCCGGGTTCCGGTGCGCCGGGCGATCGCCGAGGCGGGCAACCCCGTCCCCAAGTCGATCTAACGCGGATTTAGCGCTCAAGGCGAAAGGGCGGTAGTGTACGCGTTTGGCCTGCCAGGCGTACCGTTACTGCGCGTCAAAGATGCCGAAACGCTGGGTGACATCTGCTAGCAGATGTGACAAACCGGGCGCTGGTGGGTACAACAAGGGGCGGCTACGACGGCGACGCATGACCCGGAACGGGACCCGGAACGGGAATCTTTACCGCCGACCGGACGTTGACCGGATGACGACGACAGCGACACCTGTCCTGTGGGCGACAAGCCCGGGAGGCACGATTCATGAGTGAGCGAGCTCTTCGCGGTACGCGCCTCGTGGTGACCAGCTACGAGACGGACCGCGGTATCGACCTGGCCCCGCGCCAGGCCGTGGAGTACGCATGTGAGAAGGGGCACCGTTTCGAGATGCCCTTCTCGGTCGAGGCGGAGATCCCGCCGGAGTGGGAGTGCAAGGTCTGCGGGGCCCAGGCACTCCTCGTCGACGGCGACGGCCCTGAGGAGAAGAAGGCCAAGCCCGCGCGTACCCACTGGGACATGCTGATGGAGCGGCGCACCCGTGAGGAACTCGAAGAGGTCCTCGAGGAGCGCCTGGCGGTTCTGCGCTCGGGGGCGATGAACATCGCGATTCACCCTCGGGACAGCCGCAAGTCCGCATAGCGCTGCATACGAGTACACCGCGGGCGCCGTACGTGAATCTCACGTACGGCGCCCGCGGTTTTCATGTCGTACGGGACGCGCTCAGCGCGTCAGCGGCGGCCACTGCTCCCCCGGCTCCGGCCGGGCGTCCTCGCGGATGACCTCGCCCTGCACCACCTTGCCGTCGGGGCGGCGGATGCGGGCCTGCTGGAAGGCGTCGCCCAGACTGCCCGGGCCCGCCGCGCGCAGGCGCTTGTCCAGGGCGTTCTCGGCGTACCGGCTCACGGACTTCTGGACCGGCGGGAGCAGCAGGAGCAGACCTGCCACGTCGGAGACCAGGCCGGGGATCATCAGCAGCAGGCCGCCCAGCATCATCAGGCCGTTGCCACCACCCCGCTCCGGGGAACCGCCCCGCTGCAGGGCCTCATTGAGGCTCTGGAACGCGCGGCGGCCCGCCCGCTTGATGACCACGGAACCCGCGACGAAACCCGCGACGAGCAGCAGGAACACCGTGAGGCCGCCGGCCGCGCCCGCGACCAGGGTCAGCAGCCAGATCTCCAGCACCAGCCACGCGGCGACCCCCAGCGGCAGATACCTGCGCAGCCGGGAGCGCCGGGGCGGGGTGGTGTACGGAGAGGTCGGAGCACCAGTCGTCATGCTCCCAGTGTGCCTGGCCCCGGCTCAGCACGGGATAAGGGGGCTGAACCCCAGCCGTGCGGCGGGCGTCAGGCCCGCTTGCCCTTGCCCTTGAGCTTGGCGACGCGCTCCTCGGCGCCCCAGGCGGTGACCCGCCACAGCGCCTCGACGAGGATGTTCTTGCTCATCTTGGAGTCACCGAGTTCGCGCTCGACGAACGTGATCGGGACCTCGACCACGTGGAAGCCGGCCTTGACCGCGCGGCGGGCCAGGTCGACCTGGAAGCAGTAGCCCTGCGAGGCGACGGCGTCCAGGCCCAGGCCCTGCAGCGTCTCGCGCCGGAAGGCCCGGTAGCCGCCGGTGATGTCGCGCAGCGGAAGGTCGAGCGCGAGGCGGGAGTAGAGGCTGCCACCGCGGGAGATGAACTCGCGGGACTTGGGCCAGTTCACCACCCGGCCGCCGGGCACCCAGCGGGAGCCGAGCACCAGGTCGGCGCTCTTGAGGGCGGTGAGCAGCCGGGGCAGCTCCTCGGGCTGGTGGGAGCCGTCGGCGTCCATCTCGACCAGGACGCCGTAGTCGCGCTCCAGACCCCAGCGGAAGCCCGCGAGATAGGCGGCGCCGAGGCCTTCCTTGCCCTTGCGGTGCATGACCTGGACGTGTCCGTCCTCGGCAGCCAGTTCGTCGGCAAGCTTGCCGGTGCCGTCGGGGCTGTTGTCGTCCGCGATCAGCACATGCGCCTCGGGGACGGCCTTGCGTACCCGGCCGACGATCGTCTTGATGTTCTCCGCCTCGTTGTAGGTCGGAATGATCACCAAAGCCGTGCCGAGCGGACCGAACTGCCTTCCCTGGGATTTGGCGTCCAGGGTCCCGTCGCCGTCGTTCACTACTGCCCCTTCTGATCGTACGCAGGGGTCCACCATAGTGGCCGCGGCCCGACCGGGCGCACCGGCCTCGTTCGTATGGTGGTGTCGATTCCACAAGAGTGGGGTAAGGACGTGTTTTTCGGCACCTTGATGGCGCGTGTCCGATAGTTTTCCGCCACTGCGGATGGGGGCCCGGCGCCCTTCGGGCCGACCTGGGACCCGCTGGCTGCGGATCGACCGAAAGCCGTTGTCTACTGAGCGCCCGGGCCCCACCCGGGTCACACCTTGCCGACCGGCCGGAACGTTCCCTCGTCGGCGCGGACGCTGAGCCTGGCTCCCAGCGACGGTGCCCCGGTGCGGCACACCGTCCCTGACCCAGCGGCGCTGCGACGAGTGGCGTGAACGCTCCCCGGTCGGGCGTCCGGTGGTGGACTCGGACGAACCTACCGGCCCCCGGCCGCCGACTGTCAATAGCCCTCTGGCCTGCTAAGACGGCCCGTACGGCGGATTCCGCGGAGAGGATGTGCAGGTCGGGCGGCGCGGCGGCGGGCGCCCGGTGTCCGCCGCGCCACCCCCGTAGATCACTCGCCCGGCCGTACGAACACCGTCCGCCCGCCCACCACCGTGCGCGTGCAGACCGGCAGGTCGCGGCCCGGGGTGAGGTCGGGCAGTCCGGGGGTGCCGGAGCGCGGGTCGGTGGACCAGCGGGCCACCCGGTCGTCGGGGGCCTGGACGACCAGCTCGTCGGTGCGCCAGACGGCGTAGTCGGCGGGGGCACCCGGCACGAGGACCCCCGCGTCGTCCCGCCCCACGGCGCGCCAGCCGCCGCGTGTGTGCGCCGTGAACGCGGCGCGCACGGAGACCCGGTGCTCGGGCGTTTGGTGGAAGGCGGCGGCGCGCACGGTGCCCCACGGGTCGAGCGGGGTGACCGGGCTGTCGGAGCCGAAGGCGAGCGGCACACCGGCCCGCAGCAGGGCCGCGAAGGGATTGAGGGTGCGGGCCCGCCCTGCGCCCAGCCGCCGGGCGTACATACCGTCCTCGCCGCCCCACAGCGCGTCGAAGGCGGGCTGCACAGAGGCGATCAGGCCCAGTTCGGCGAAGCCGGCGACGGTTTCCGGGGTGAGCATCTCGGCGTGTTCGACACGGTGCCGGGCGGCACGGACGCGAGCGAGGCCGAGCTTGTCGGCGGCGGCGCGCACGCCCTCCACGACGGCCGTCACCGCGGCGTCGCCGATGGCGTGGAAGCCGGCCTGCAGACCCGCTTCGGTGCAGGCGACGACATGGGCGGCGACGGCCTCGGCGTCCAGGTAGGCGGTGCCGGTGTGGTCGGCGTCGACGTACGGCTCGTGCAGACAGGCGGTGTGCGAGCCGAGGGCGCCGTCGGCGAAGAGGTCGCCTGCCGCCCCCACGGCACCCAGTTCCCGGGCCCTGGCCACGCCTTCATCGCCCTGCTCGGCCCAGTAGCCGACGACCCGCGGGCCCGGCAGCTCGGCGGCGAGCCGGAGCAGGCCGGTGAAGTCGTCCTCGGAGGAGATCTGCGGGCCGCCGCACTCGTGCACCGAGCCGATGCCGAGGGAGGCCGCGTGCGCGAGGGTCGTGTGCTGGGCCTCGGCGCGCTGCGCCGGGGTGATCGCGGCGAGCGCGGCCTGGCGTACGACGTGGTGGTCGTCGCGGGTGAGCGGGGCGTCCGTGCGCGGGACGGCGCCGGGGACCAGATCCAGCAGGGCAGTGGTGACGACCGCCGAATGGACGTCGATGCGGGAGAGGTACAGCGGGCGTCCGCCGGTGGCCTCGTCCAGTTCGGCGCGCGTCGGCGGGCGGCCGCCGGGCCAGCGGGCGGCGTCCCAGCCGTGCCCCAGCAGGACGCGGTCGTGCGGGCGGCCGGCCGCGAACTCGCGGACCAGGACGAGAGCCGCTTCCAGCGAGGGCGCCGAGGAGAGGTCGAGGCCGGTCAGGGCGAGGCCGGTGGCGGTGGTGTGCACATGGGCGTCGGTGAACGCCGGGGTCACGAGAGCGCCGTCGAGGTCGACCACCTCGTCCACGCCGTCGGCGAAGGCGTCGGCCGCACCCTCGGAGCCGACCCAGGCGACTTGGCCCGCCTCGACGACCATCGCGGTCGCGAAGGGGTCCGCGGGGCTGTGCACCTCACCGCGGCGCAGGAGGACGGTCTTGGGGGGCTCGGCGGTGCGCTCACTCATGACCGACAGTTTCTCTCGCCGCGGGGGCGGAGTTGCACGTGGGGCCGTCGGCCGCCCGGGCTAGATCTTCGGCGGCCGTGCCTCGTACGGCGTCGACAGGACGACCGTCGTCCGGGTCGACACCCCGGCCAGGCTGCGCAACCTGGCCAGCAGTTCCTCCAGTTCGTGCGGGGTGGCCACACGGACCTTGAGGATGTAGTTCTCGTCGCCGGCGACGCTGTGGCAGGCCTCGATCTCGGGGACGTCCGCGAGGCGGTCCGCGATGTCGTCGGGGGCGCTGGGGTCGAACGGTTTCACCGAGATGAAGGCGGTCAACGGCAGCCCGACGGCCTCGGGGTCGACCACCGCGGCATAGCCGCGGATGACGCCACGCTGCTCCAGCCGGCGCACCCGCTGGTGCACGGCCGACGTGGACAGGCCCGTGGCCTTGCCCAGGTCTGTGTAGCTCATCCGCCCGTCCTTGACGAGCAGCTGCACGATCTGTCGGTCCAGCTCCTCCATGGCGCCAAAACCTACAGTGCGCTTGATCCCCTGGGATAGCCGAGAGCGCAGGTCATGGCCGGTTCGATACAAAAAGCACCGCGAACCGCCCCCCGAGCGCACCTGCATGCGGCATGTGACGAATGCCACACACCTCGAACGGGCTCCGTGATGTTCTCGTGATTACCCCCGAGGGCGGACGGGAAGTGCTTGCTGTGGTCGAGGCCGCAGTGCCTTCACGGCCCAGCCTTAGGGGGAGAATCGCATGCAGAGTGTCCATCGCCCTGGTCGCAGCACGTCCAAGCGGCAGCAGCTCGTCGCCGAGCCCGAGCCGGAGGCCGTCGAACCCGACTCCTTCGACGACGAGCTGGATGCCTACGACACCTTCGAGATGTACCGGGTGATCTGCCCGGACTGCGCGCAGCCGATCGCGCTGCTGGCGGACGAGGAGATCCTGCCGGAGCACGCGCTGTGCGCCTCGCCGTGGAACCCGTTCGGGCTCACGGCCTGTGCGGGTACGGGTCGCGCGGCGGCCGACGCCCACCCCGCCGACGACTCCTTCGAGCCGCAGGAGCAGGACACCGCCCTGCTCCTGACGCTTCCCCAGGGTCTGAACTGGCGGACGCAGCCCTTCTCGCACGTCGGCGGCCCGGGCTCGCGCCCGATGCGCGTGCCGGCGATGCGCCGCCAGGCCGCCTGAGCCCTTTCCGGCCGGACCCGGCTCAATTCCCGTATGTGCCGTGCACCATGGCGCGCAGGCTGTCGTGGTGCAGGATCAGTGTGTCCGGGTCCGCGGGGACGACGGCCTCTTTGAAGTGCACCTGGCGGTAGGCGACGCGCAGCATGACGATCGCGTGCCGCAGGGCGGCGTAGAGGATGTAGAAGTCCATGTCCCGTGGAACGTGCCCGGTCAGGTCCGCGTACCGGGCCTCGACCCGGTCACGGCGCAGGAGTTCGGGCAGTCCGCGTTGCCCGGAGGCGACCGTGAGGTCGTGGAAGAAGCGGTGCAGATAGATCGTCCAGCCGAGGTCGACCTCGCGCGGAGCAAGCGCCGCCATCTCCCAGTCGAGCACGGCGACGGGGTCGAAGCCGTCGTAGACGACGTTCCCGATGCGTGCGTCTCCCCAGGTCAGAACGGGTTCGCCGGGCTCGCTCGGCCACAGTCGCTCGAGCCGGTCGAAGGCGGCCTCGATGAGCGGTGACCGGGGCAGGCCGTCGATCACCCAGGCGTAGTAGGCACGTTGGGCCGAGACATGACGGCGCAGGGCGTCGCCGAATCCGGGGAGCGTCATGAACTCGGCCTGATCGAGCGGGACTTGGTCGTGCAGCCGGGCCAGCAGGCCGATCGTCGCCGCTTCCAGGTGCGCGCGCTCGGCCTCACTCGCCGCGTGCAGCCAACTGCCCTCGTAGGTGTACGGCATGACGTCCGGAGGCACCCGGCCGGCGACGCGTTCCATGACGAAGAACGGCGCCCCGAGCGGGCCCGGATCCTCCTCGAGCCAGAGCACCCGGGGTACGGGCACGTCCGTGTGCTCGGCCACCAGGCGCAGGGTGCGGTACTGGCGGGCCATGTCGTACTCGGGGAAGACGGTGTACGCCGACGGGTCCGCCGCCAGCCGCAATGCGCAGGCCACGCTGGAGGTACCGCCCGCTCGATCGAAGCCGGGAGCGGGGGACGGTGGTCGAGGGTGCTCGATGTCGAACAGCAGGGTCTCACTGGACATGCCGTTGGAGGCGGGGACCGTGACGCCGGTGGCCTTGGCGCCGGGCAGCCGGGTGCCCAGCCAGGCGGTGAGGCGCCGGGCCAGTTCCCCGGGCTCGCGGGTGCTGGTGCGCGGACGCGGTGCCGTGGCCATGCCGGGCCCCCTCAGGGTGCGACCGAGTCGAAACCGGTGAAGCCGCTCGGGTCGTGCCGGCCGAACGAGCCGTGCTCGAAGATGCCGTACCCGGTCTGTCCGTCGAGCCGGAAGCGGGCCGAGTGGTCGGTGACCCCGTACGCGGCGAGCGGCTGGGGCGCGGTCATGTCGTAGGTGCGGCGGTCGGTCCAGCCGGGTCCCCGCCAGGTGCCGTGCTGCCAGTCGTCGGCGGGCGGATAGCCGGCGCCGACGGCGAGCGGGGAGGAGGCCAGGATCTCGACGTCAAGTTTCTGCGCGCCACGTGCGTCGCCCAGATGGATGACGGCCCGCTCCGGGTGACGGGTGCCGGACCGGTAGGCGATCTCGGCCTGGGGCCAGCCCAGTTGGCGGTCGCGGTGGCCGGGACGGACCAGGGTGGCGTCGTTCAGGGAGCGGTGGCCGTCGGCATCCTCCTGGGTGATGACCATGAGGAAGCGGTCGTCGAAGCGGACCGGGCACCAGACCCAGTGGAAGCCCTCGGTGGGATGCCCCTCGGCGAGCGGTCCGCCGTCCTCGCCGGGGATGGGCCGCACGCCCCAGCTGCGGTCCCGGGTGCCGGTCCAGTCCTCGGCGGTGACCCGGAACTCCGCTCCCCCGGCCCGGATCACGCCCTCGGCGGTCCCGGCCTGGACGAAGCGGCGGCCCTCCAGGGTGAGCCGGTCGCCACGGCGCTGGAGGTGGTGCGGCTCCCACAGGGCCGGAAAGGCCGCCGACCAGGTCAGGTCGTACGACAACGCCTCGCCCTCGCAGATCAGGCGCAGCCGGCGCAGGGGCTCGGCGACCTCGATGCGCAGCGGGCCGACGGCGAGCCGCATCCGGTCCTCGCCGAGGGCGTCCGAGGCGCGGACGGCGTGCAGGGTGTCCCCGGTGCGCAGGGTGGCGTAGGCGTCGATCACCCCCAGGTTGGGGTAGACGCCGAGGCCGAGGATGAGCAGGGCGCGCCCGGCATGGTCGAAGACGTGGAAGATGCAGCGGTCGTACGCGTTCCGGTCCCCGGTCGCCACGTGCCGCATGGACAGCGGCACCTGGTGCACGGGGTACTCGTCGAGCGGTACGGGACGGTCGTCGGCCACGGACACCCCCTGCTGGACAGTGCGCTGACGGTACGTCAGCCAGGTGACGGAGGCCAGAGCCGGAACGGGACATACGTGAACTGACGCTCGATTCCGCCGGGCGGTGACCTGTCCGGCTGATCCCGCGTTGCCCAGGCATGACCCTCATGTACTCGGCCACCGGGCGTCGAATTTTCGTGCCCCGGCCCGCAGAATCGGTTCCGCCGCCGGTTCCGCCGGACCCGCCCATCTACCGCGATCTGATGCGGGCCTGGGCGGACCGGGGCCGTACCCTGCCGGGGCGCCACGACCCGGAGTGGATCAGGCTGGCGGCCCCGACAGTCCGCAGGGGGCAGTTCAGCGACCCTCGGGTCCCGCCACGTGACGGGCGATGACCATCCGCTGGATCTGGTTGGTGCCTTCGACGATCTGCAGGACCTTGGCCTCGCGCATGTAGCGCTCGGCCGGGAAGTCGGCGGTGTAGCCGTAGCCGCCGAGAATCTGCACGGCGTCGGTCGTGACCTTCATGGCCGTGTCGGTGCAGTGCAGCTTGGCCATGGCGGCCTGCTTGGCGAACGGCTTGCCGGCGTCGCGCAGCCGGGCCGCGGCGAGGTAGAGCGCGCGACCGGCCTCGATCTGGGTGGCCATGTCGGCGATCATGAAGCGCAGGCCCTGGAAGTCGGCGACGGGGCGGCCGAACTGCCGGCGTTCGGTGGCGTAGGCGACCGCCTCGTCCAGGGCGGCCTGGGCGAGGCCTATGGCACAGGCGGCGATGCCGAGCCGTCCGGAGTCGAGGGCGGACAGCGCGATGAAGAAGCCCTGGCCCTCCTCGCCGATGCGCCGCTCATCACCGACCCGGACGCCGTCGAGGTGGACCTGCGCGGTGGGCGAGCCCTTCATGCCCATCTTCTTCTCGGGCGCGGCCCCGCTCAGGCCGGGGGCGTCGCCGGGGACCAGGAAGGCGGTGATGCCGCGCGGGCCGTCCTCGCCGGTGCGGGCCATCACCGTGTAGAAGTCGGCGATGCCGCCGTGCGTGATCCAGGCCTTGGTGCCGTTGATCACCCAGCTGTCGCCTTCGCGCACGGCCCTGGTGCGCAGCGAGGCCGCGTCGGAGCCCGAGGACGGCTCGGAGAGGCAGTACGCGCCGAGCAGGCCACCGCCGAGCATCGCGGGCAGGTGCTCGACCTGCTGCTGCTTGGTGCCGTAGGTGGCGAGCGCGTAGGAGGCGAGTGTGTGCACGCTGACGCCGAGGCCCACGGTGAGCCGGGCCATGGCCAGCTCCTCCAGGACCTGGAGGTAGACCTCGTAGGGCTGGTCGCCGCCGCCGTACTCGGCGTCGTACGGCAGGCCCAGCAGGCCGGACTCGGAGAGCAGGGTGAAGACCTCGCGCGGGAAGCGTCCCGCGTCCTCCTCCTCGGCCGCCTTGGGCGCGATCTCGCGCCGGGCGATCTCACGGACGAGGGCGAGCAGTTCCCTCGACTCCTCCGTCGGCAGTTGACGCTCCACCGGCTGCGGGTCGCGGTCGGACATGGCGTCGCTCTCCTCCCTGTCGGGCACGGGCGGGTGGCCCGTGGGGTGGGGGCGGCTCCGCCTGGTGGTTCCGGATGGCCACAGGCGCCCGCTCCCGGGTCTCGGGAGCTGCTGACCAGCGGCTGTGCGCTGTGAGTATGCCCGATCAGCGACCTCCCGTCACCAGTTAACGACCGCTTACTTCAGGAATCCAGCCGGAACCCTCCACTCCCCCGAAATTGGTCCGAACCATTGACCGCACTGGTCTAGTCCTCCTACTGTGCATGACCAACGCTTTACCGCGTTCATGCCAATCGGCGCGCGTTCCCCTCTCCCCCACGAGGAGACACCCGATATGCACACTCCCCACCGCTCCCGGTTCCGGGCGCTGGTCGCCGCCGCGTGTACCGCCGTCCTCGGCGCCGGGCTGCTGGCCGGCGCGGGCAGCGCGACCGCGGCCGCCCCACCCCGGGTCACGGCCGGCTCGAAAGTCGTCGGCTACTTCACCGAATGGGGCACCTACGACCGCAAGTACTACGCCAAGAACGTCGAGACCTCCGGGTCCGCGGCCCGGCTGACCCACATCAACTACGCCTTCGGCAACGTCACCGGCGGCAAGTGCGCGATGGGCGACTCCTACGCGGCCACCGACCGCGCGTACACCGCCGACGAGTCCGTCGACGGCGTCGCCGACACCTGGGACCAGCCGCTGCACGGCAACTTCAACCAGCTGCTGAAGCTGAAGAAGAAGCGCCCGGGCCTGAAGATCCTGTGGTCCTTCGGCGGCTGGACCTGGTCCGGCGGCTTCGGCGAGGCCGCGAAGAACCCGGCCGCCTTCGCCCAGTCCTGCTACGACCTGGTGAACAACTCCAAGTGGGCGGGCCTGTTCGACGGCATCGACATCGACTGGGAGTACCCGAACGCCTGCGGCAACACCTGCGACACCAGCGGCCGGGAGGCCTTCAGGAACGTGCTGGCGGCGCTGCGGTCCAAGTTCGGCTCCAGCAAGCTGGTCACGGCCGCGATCACGGCGGACGCCACCGCCGGCGGCAAGATCGACGCGACGGACTACGCGGGCGCGGCCCAGTACGTCGACTGGTACAACCCGATGACGTACGACTACTTCGGCGCCTGGGACGCGAGCGGCCCGACCGCCCCGCACTCCCCGCTGACCTCCTACTCGGGCATTCCCAAGGCGGGCTTCAACACCTCGGCGACGATCGCCAGGCTCAAGGGGCTCGGCATCCCCGCGGCCAAGCTGCTGCTCGGCATCGGCTTCTACGGCCGCGGCTGGACCGGTGTCACCCGGGCGGCGCCCGGCGGCACGGCGACCGGCCCGGCGGCAGGGACGTACGAGCAGGGCATCGACGACTACAAGGTGCTCAGGGCCAAGTGCCCGGCGACCGGCACCGTGGGCGGCACCGCCTACGCCAAGTGCGGCAGCGACTGGTGGAGTTACGACACCCCGGCCACCATCGCCACGAAGATGACCTACAAGAACCAGCAGGGCCTCGGCGGCACCTTCTTCTGGGAGCTGAGCGGCGACACCGCGAACGGTGAACTGATCAAGGCCATCAACTAGCCCCGCACAGAGGGGACTCGGGAGCGGAGGACCACGAGCCTCCGCTCCCTTGTGCGTCGGGGGGCGTCCGCCGCAGGAGCGGGCGCGTCAGGTGTCGCGGCGGGCCGGCTGCGGGGCCGGGTAGGCCGGGTCCAGTTCCTCCACGGCGCGCAGGGCGCCGCCGAGCGTCTTCACCAGCAGCTCGCGCATGGTGTCGCGGGACAGTTCGGAATGGTCGATCCAGTCCAGGGTCGCGCCCTCGACGCTGCACACCCACGAGAACAGGCTCATCCGGGCCAGCGCGGAGATGTCACGGCGTCCGTAGGCGCCTTCGGCGATGGTGGCGACGATCGCCTCGCGCACGCCGTCCCGGACGGAGTGCACCTCGGTGTCGAAGCCGACGCCGCCGCTGACGATGGTGCGGTAGGCGGCCTGGTGGTGCTCGGCGTAGCGCAGATAGCTGTCGATGGTGCGGTGGACGCGGTCGACGGCGGCCAGCTCGAGCCCGCTCGCGGCGAAGGTGACCAGATCGGCCACGGAGTCCTTGATGATCGCCAGGTAGTAGCCGCGCTTGGACTGGAAGTAGTAGTAGATCAGCCCCTTGGCGACATGCGCCTGGCGTGCGATGTCGTCCATGGACAGCGCGTCGTAGGACGTGTCGGCGAACAACTTCCGCCCTATGGCGATGAGTTCGGCACGACGCGCTTCCGAGCGTTCGGTGCCGCGCGCCCGGGGACGGGCGGCGGCACGCTGCTGCGGCATAGTCAATTTCGACCCTGTTCCAGACGGCCGTCGGGACATCCGCAGTATGTCAGAACATGCCGCACGCGTGAGCGGATCGGTTCACAGCAGTCCGAGCTGGGTCACGAGCATCGCGAACACGGCGACGAGGACCCAGCCCATGACGTGCTCGAGGATCTTCGGGCCGTCTTCCCGAGGGCCGCCGGTGCGGGCGCGGGTGGCAGTGGCCGGGTGTGCGGTCATGGTGTTACTCGCAAAGGTCGGACGTACAGAGCAGGCCCCCACCCGTTTGTCCACCTTGCCACCCGCGACGGCTTTTGCGGTGATGAGCTTGCTCACACGGTCAGCGCACGCCCACCGCCTCGAGCGCCTTGCGCTGGTGCGGGGTCGGACGGGCCGGGAAGTAGAGGTAGCAGACTCCCCCGCTGCCGGAGGCGACCTTGCCGGCGGCGTTGTACCGCTTGGTCCTGAGCCAGATGTTCTCGAACTCCCGGCGCAGATAGACGCGCCGTACGGCGTCGTCGCCGGGCGAGGCCGGATCGTTGGCAATCACGTCGCCGTCGGCGGTGAAGCCGATCACGGTCATCAGATGGCCGGAGGTCCCGTAGCCCGCGCCGGTCAGCTCGCTCGCCAGGAAGGACTGGGACGTTACGGCCGGAATCCCGGCCGCGATCAGCGTCTCCAGGTCGGTGAGCGAGGCGAGCCGGGTGACCACACCCTGGATTCCCTCGAACGTGGCTGCATAGGCGGCGTTGAACGGCCAGTTGCCGCAGCCCTCGTACTGGTAGTCGTAGGTGAAGCGGGCCGCGTTGTCGACCTGCGGGTCGGCGTAGGAGGGGTCGACCCAGGACAGCTGCCCGGGGGTGAGCCGGCCGCCCCAGTACTCGATGATCATCTGCGAGGAGGTGGGGCTGCACCAGGCCTCGCCGCCGTTGTCGTACTGCGGGTACTGGCCCTTGTGGATCTCCTGCGAGTAGCGCGGGACGATCAGTTCCTGGGCCAGGCCGGGGGTGGAGGCGGGGACCGTGAAGCGGTCGGGGATGTCGGAGCCCATGGCGCCGAGCCGCCAGACGGTCGGGGTCAGCCGGGTACCGGGCCTGCGGTAGAGCGTCAGGCGCAGCCGGTACGACGTCAGGCGCAGACCGGTGCCGGCGTCGGCGATGGCGAAGGTGTCGGTCGAGATGCCGCTCCTGCCGTCGCTCTGGCCGTCCACCGAGGTCCGCTTGATGTCCTGGTCACCGGCCGCCCAGCGGCCCATCACGTACCAGGGGGTCTCGGTGCCGTCGGAGTAGGTGCCCTGCAGCTCCGCCTGGAGCCAGGTGCCGGCCGGGGTGTGCGCGTTCCAGGAGGCGACGACCTCGGTGGCGGGGACGGTGAGGCGGTGGACCGGGCCGGTCCACACGGCGTACTCCCAGCCGGCGGTCGTGCCGGTGTGCGGGTCGGTGTAGTCGGTGCGGCCGACGGGGGTGCCGATCACGATGCCGGGCCGGGCGCCGGAGACGGCCCGGACGCCCTGGGCGGCGCCCAGGCGCCACTCGCGGTACGTGGTCCAGGCCCGGTAGTCGATCGGGCGAGCCTGGGCGGGGTCGTCGGCTTCGGCGGACGGCCGTTGCACGGCGGCGGCAGCGGGGGGCGCGGCCGCTGCCGCGGCGACCGCTGCGGCAGCGGTGAGGACGGTTCTACGGGACGGCTGCTGGGCTCTGCTCATGGGCGCGGGTACCCCCAGATGTCCGGGTCGGTGCTGATCCGGTGCACGGTTTCCGCCAACTATGAGGCAGGCGGCATGGCCCTGCCAGCCGTTCGGCGCATGCCGCGTCATGAATATTGGTCTGATCCACTGAAACGAGCCCGAGGGAGGTGGGGCCCTGTCGCCATGCGGCTGCGCCGCACGCGCGCGACCGGCCCCACACCCCCACACCCCGGCGCGGCGCGCACCCGCCCGGGCCGGACCGGCTCCTCAGACGAGGTCCATCGCCGCGACCTCGTCGGGGCGGCCGTAGCTGACCGGGCCCTGGAAGCGGCGGCGGGCCGTGGCGAACCACCACACGGTGGCCACGAGCAGGACGACGGCGAGGGCGATCGGCGCGTAGTTGAAGGAGTCGACGGTGATCGGCGAGGCCTGCGGCAGCATGAACAGGACGCTGCTGAGCAGGATCCAGATCACCGCGAGCCAGCCGACCGGCCGTCCCCAGCGGCCCAGGTGCCAGGGGCCCGGCTGGAACGCGTCGCCGAGCCGCAGCCGCAGGAAGATCGGTACGGCGTAGGCGAGGAAGAGGCCGACCACATTGACGCTGACGATCGCGGTGAAGGCCGTGTGGGACCACCAGCCGGGCACGACGAGCGCGAGCGAGCAGACCACCGCGAGCCACACCGCCTTCACGGGCGTACGGGTGCGCGTCGAGACCGAGTGCCACCAGCGCGAGCCGGGCATCGCCCCGTCCCGGGAGAAGGCGAAGATCTGCCGGGTGTTGCTGGTGAGATTGGCGAGACCACAGAAGAGCATCGCCCCGATGACGATGAGCAGCATGACCTTCGCGGCGCCCAGGCCGAGGCCGTCGATGAGGATCTGGACGGGGGGCGCATCGGAAGAGGCCACCTTGGCATAGTCACCAATGCTATAGACCAATGCGAGCATCAGGATCAGGCCGGTGATCGCCGAATAGCCGATGGCCCGGGTGATCCCCTTGGGTGCGTTGACCGTAGCGCGGACCGTTTCCTCGGACATGTGGAAGCTGCCGTCGAAGCCGGTGAAGGTCCAGCTGGTGACGAGCAGACCGAGCATGCCGCCGTAAAGTCCGCTCGTGAAGCCGGTGTTGTTCTCGAAATGCGTCACGAAGGACACCGGCTGATGGTGATCGGGCATCACTATGAGTGCGCCCACGATCACGACGAGTCCGATCAGCAGCCACCACACGGAAATACGGTTCAGCACGGCGACGAGCTGGACGGTGTAGGTGTTGGCGAGCCCCTGCACCACGATGATCAGGGCCGTGATCAGCACCGTCTGGTGCGTGGTCGGCTGGTAGGAGGGCCACTGGAGGTGCACGAAGGCCTGGATGAAGGTGGCGGCCGCATAGCCGGTGGCGGCGGTGCCGCCGATCTGGCCCACGAAGTTCAGCCAGCCGGTGAACCAGGACCAGGCCCCCTTGTGCCGCTTGGCGAGTTTCCCGGCGGAGAAATAGAGGGCGCCGCTCGTCGGATAGGCGGAAGCCACTTCCGCCATGGATGCGCCAATGAGCAGCACCATGACGGAGACACCGATCCAGCCGAATACGAGAATACGGGGGCCACCCGCACCCATTCCGAATCCAAAAGAGGAGAAAATACCCGAGAGGATATTGATGATGGTGAAGGAGATCGCAAAATTGTCAAACGCCTGGAAACGCCGTGTGAGTTTGCGCGGATAACCCATCGCATGCAGGGTCGCGTCGTCGTCGAGCATGATCCGGTCTTCTCCCGCGCGGGCCTTCGCCCGGGACGCGGACATCCGTTCCGACACAGTTCGCCTTTCTCTCGGTGGGGGGAGGGGACGTACAGGGTCAGGCGGCTCCCGGGACGGGCAGGCCGCAGGCTCGCCGGGCCCGGGAGAGCTGTTCGGCGGGGTCGCCGAAGGCGCTCCAGGGCATGCGCGAGGCGTACGGCCCCATCGCCGCGAACACCGCCCGGGCCTCGAACTCGCGCTGGGCCATCACCAGCGCGTGCGCGAGGTAGGCCAGGTCGAGCACCGGGGTGAAGCGGTAACCGGCCACCGCGGGCAACCAGTTCTGGTAGATCGCCAGCGCCGTGGAGCGCCACTGCGGCTGCTCCCAGACCCGGTCGGCGAGCAGTTGGGTCGGGTTGTAGCTCTCCACCAGAGCCACCAGCGGCAGCAGCCGCAGGGCGGAGTCGACGGGCGCCCGCTGGCTGAGGAAGGCGGCCACGTCCCAGGCCGCGTTGACGGACCCGCCGTGGCGCGTGAAGAAGGACGACAGAAAGCGGTGGTGGGCCTCACGGTTCCAGGGGTCGAGGGAAAGGATGTGCGCGAACAGCCGCCAGGGGCCCTTGGGCTGGGTCAGCAGGCCCTGCGGAGCGGGATCGCGCAGCCGGTGCAGCCGGGCCATGGCGAGCTTGGCGACCCAGGGGGTGGGGTCCTCGGGGGCCAGGGCGGCGGCCCGGTCGCAGGCGGTCAGCGCGATCCGCTCGAGCGCCTCGACGCGTTCGTCGCGCGCGTCGGCGGCCCGCAGCGCACGCTGCACGGCGACCCGGGCCCACAGCAGCGCGGCCTCGGGGCTCTGCTCCTCGGCGAGCCAGCGCTCGGCCAGATCGGTACCGGCGGCCTCGGAGGCGAGGACCAGCGAGCGATGGGCACGCAGACCGAAGTCGGAACGCGTCTCGGCCAGCGCCTCGTACGCGTATCGATAACGTCCGGCGCGCACATCGACGCATACGCTCGCCAGCACACGGTCGTCGGCCGCCGGATGCCACATATAGTGCCCTTCGAATAACTCCGCGGCCATGTCCCCCTGCCAGTCCCCGTACGACGCGCAGCAGTTGCGCTGGAGGCACCATACTCAGCGGAGGGCATCCCCGGAACGCCTGATTCGACATATCGGTCAGGTGGTTCACGGATGTTTATGAGGGTCATTGACTGGTCGCCAGCCGATGATTCAATCTGCGACCTTTCCGGCCTTGACTCCGCGCGACCCGGACCCTATGGGCCACTACTACACTGTTTCCGGAAAACCGCCCACACCGCCCCACACCTCGGGATGCACCATTCGCGACCTCGCCGCCCGGCTGCGCCGGCTTCCCCCCTCGCTCGGGCCGGTCCGGCTCATCGGCGTCGACGGGCACGCCGGCTCCGGAAAGTCCACGTTCGCGGGGCACTTGGCCGCCGCGCTGGGCGGGGCGCCGGTGCTGCACCTCGACGACATCGCCAGCCACGAGCAGCTCTTCGCGTGGACCGACCGGCTCACGGCCCAGGTGATCCGCCCGCTCGCCCGCGGCGAGAGCGGGCACTACGCCCCCTACGACTGGCGGGCCCGGGCCTTCGGCTCGCCGCGCCCGCTGCCGGCCGCGCCCGTGGTCCTCATGGAGGGCGTCGGCGCCGGCCGCCGTGCGCTGCGGCCGTATCTGGCCCGGCTGCTGTGGATGGAGTTGCCTCACGAGGAGTCCTGGACGCGCGGCCGACAAAGGGACGGGGCGGAGCAGCGGGAGTTCTGGGACGGCTGGG
This sequence comes from Streptomyces broussonetiae, assembly GCF_009796285.1. Classification (NCBI taxonomy): domain Bacteria; kingdom Bacillati; phylum Actinomycetota; class Actinomycetes; order Kitasatosporales; family Streptomycetaceae; genus Streptomyces; species Streptomyces broussonetiae. The sequence continues at coordinate 2,118,911 of NZ_CP047020.1, forward strand.
TCGCGGCGGAGCGCGCGCACTTCACCGCGGACCCCTCGCGCCCCCATGCCGACGCCCTGGTGGTGCAGACACCCGGGGGGTACGAGGTACTGCCGGGGCCCGGGTCAACCCTTGGACCGGACCAGAATGTGACCCAGCGTGATGGGTCATCCGCATTGTGGTGAAGTCGTGAAGGCGCCTGCGGGTGAACTTCTCCGAGTGCCTCAACTCCGCTTGACCCGGGGCCCGTACAGGTCTTACGTTCTCAATGTGCGGTCATTCGGGACCGCCCACCAACGCGAAGCCCCCGGTTGTTCCCCCGTGACCGGGGGCTTCGTTCTGCGCCAAAGCAGCTTTCCGGACGCCCCATGCACCGATCCGCTCACACTCGGTCACGACAGCCTGTGCGCCCCGTCTGCTCCCACCTCGTCAAACGGCCCGTACGGCACCCTTCGGCACGCGGTCGTACCGCGGGTACGATGCCTTCGGTGCGACCTTCGAGCGGCTGCCTCGCGCACCTGCAACTCCGGTCCGCGGCACAGCGGTTCGACCGCGGCGGACCCCGGGCGACCGCCCGGTGGTGAACCACGGGGGCACGGTCTGTGGGGGGACGGATGGACTTCGGCACGCAGGGCCCCGACGCCCCGGCCGACCTCGCCTGGTTGCGAGGTGTGGACGCCTACACGATGGGGGCCTATCCGCAGGCGGAGGAGGAGTTCCGCACCGCGGTGCGGATGGACCCCGGGATGGCCGACGGCTGGCTCGGGCTGCACGCGCTGCGGGTCGACACGACGACCGCGCTGCTGCGGATGTTCCGGCACCGCGACCGCTTCGGCGAACAGCGCGCCCGGCACCGCAGGACCCTCAACTCGTGGTACTGGCTGGGCTGGTGGGTGCAGCCGGTGCTGGAAAGTCCGCGCGACCTGCTGCTGGCGCACGCCTCGCACTGGCTGGACGGCCGGCACGTGCCCGAGCTGGACCGGGCGCTGGCCGGGCTGCCCCCGGTCGACACCGACCCCCAGGTGCGCTTCCTGCACGCCTGCCGCGCCTATCTGGTCAAGGACTGGGAGCAGCTGGTCCGGCACACCGACCCGCTACTGGACGATCCCCTGCTCGGCATCGAGGCGGGTCTGTTCGGCGGCATGGCCCGGGTCCGGCTGGAGACGTACGGACAGGCCGAGCCGCTGCTGTCGGCGGCGCTGATGCGCTGCCGCAGCGAGCAGCCGCAGCGCAAGGAACTGCGCTACTGGCTGGCGCGGGCGCACGAGGGCACGGGCCGCTCGGCGGCGGCGCTGCCCCTGTACCGGGCCGTGCACCGCGTCGACCCGGCCTTCATGGACACCTCGGCGAGGCTCGCGGCGATCGCCGAGGGCGACGGGTACGACGACACCGCCGACCTCGCCGCGATCAGCCTCACCGGCGGGCAGGACAGCGTCGACGGGCCCGACGGGTTCGATCCGCTCTTCGGCACCGAGGGCCGTGATCTGCGGCTGCCGGAGCCGGACCTGCCGACCGGACCGCTGCCGTCGGCGCCCGATCCCGCGGTGCGGGTGAAGTCCGGTGTCTCCTCGCCGATCCCGGCCGGGCCGACCGATTCCGCCCTGCTCGAGGAGGCACTCGCCGAGCTGGAGCGCATGGTCGGGCTGGAGCCGGTGAAACGCCAGGTGAAGGCGTTGTCCGCGCAGTTGAACATGGCCCGGCTGCGGGCCGGGCAGGGGCTGCCGGTGCAGCCGCCCAAACGGCACTTCGTCTTCTCGGGGCCGTCGGGGACGGGGAAGACCACGGTGGCCCGGATCCTCGGCCGGGTCTTCTACGCGCTGGGTCTGCTCGGCGGCGACCACTTGGTGGAGGCCCAGCGGGCGGATCTCGTCGGCGAGTACCTCGGCCAGACCGCCGTGAAGGCCAACGAGCTGATCGACTCCGCGATCGGCGGCGTGCTGTTCGTGGACGAGGCGTACTCGCTGTCCAACTCCGGGTACGGCAAGGGGGACGCGTACGGCGACGAGGCCCTGCAGGTACTGCTGAAGCGGGCCGAGGACAACCGGGACCACCTGGTGGTGATCCTGGCCGGCTACCCCGAGGGCATGGACCGGCTGCTGGCGGCGAACCCCGGCCTGTCCTCCCGCTTCACGACCCGTGTCGACTTCCCCTCCTACCGGCCGCAGGAACTCACCGAGATCGGCAAGGTCCTGGCGGCGGAGAACGGGGACCTGTGGGACGAGGAGGCGCTGGAGGAGCTGCGGTCCATCGCCGGGCACGTGGTCGAGCAGGGCTGGATCGACGAGCTGGGCAACGGGCGCTTCCTGCGGACCCTGTACGAGAAGAGCTGTGCGTACCGGGATCTGCGGCTGTCCGCCTATCTGGGCACGCTCTCCCGGGCGGACCTGGCGACCCTGCGGCTGCCGGACCTGATGCAGGCGTACGGGGAGGTGCTTTCGGGGCGGGGGCCGCAGGATCCGCCTGGCTTGTGAGCGCGGGTACAGGTGTGCCCCCAAGAGGCGTGGGGCCGTGTCGGCCTGCGGCTGCGCCGCACGGGTGTGGCCGGTCGGCCACACCCGGCGCGCGCTCGCCCGGCCCCCACCACCATGCGGTCTAGTTGGCGAGCGCTCCCTCCGGTTCCCCGCTCACCCGCGGCTCGGTCAGCTTCACCTCCGGAAGCTCCCGGTGAGCCGGATCCCGTACCTCGCCCACCAGCAGCTCCAGTACGTCCTCCAGGGCCACCAGGCCCAGCACCTTGCCCGAGCCGTCCGCCACCTGGGCCAGGTGGGTGGCCGCCCGGCGCATGACCGTGAGGGCGTCGTCGAGCGGCAGCTCGGCCCGCAGGGTCGTCATGGGGCGCCAGAGGTGCTGCGGCACGGCGCGGTCGGAGTGCTCCACGTCCAGGACGTCCTTGACGTGGACGTACCCCATGAAGGTGCCCTTGTCCGTCGCCGCGACCGGGAAGCGGGAGTAGCCCGTGCGGGCCGTCAGTTCGACGATCTCGCCCGGGGTGACCGACGGGGTCACGGTGACCAGGGACTCCCGGCACAGCAGGACGTCGGTGACCGGGCGGGAGCCCAGCTCCAGGGCGTCCTCCAGACGCTCCTGCTCCTCGGGGTCGAGCAGGCCGGCCTGGCCCGAGTCCTCCAGCAGGCGGTTGAGCTGCTCGCTGGTGACGACGGCCTCCACCTCGTCCTTGGGCTCGACCCGGAACAGGCGCAGGATGGCCTGGGCGCAGGCGCCGAGGGACACCGTGATCGGCCTGCACAGGCGGGCGAAGTAGACCAGGCCCGGGCTGAGCCAGAGCGCCGCCTTCTCGGGTGCCGCCATGGCGAGGTTCTTCGGCACCATCTCCCCGATGACCAGGTGGAAGAAGACCACGGCGGCCAGGGCGATGACGTAGCCCAGCGGATGGATCACGCCGTCCGGGAGGTGGACGGCCGCGAACACCGGTTCCAGCAGGTGCGCCACCGTCGGCTCGGCGACCGCGCCGAGCGTCAGGGAGCAGACGGTGATGCCGAACTGGGCCGCGGCCATCATCTGCGGCAGGCGCTCCAGACCGTAGAGCACCTGACGGGCCCGCGCCGTGCCGAGCGGTTCGATCTGGCTGCGGCGGACGGAGACAAGCGCGAACTCGGCGCCGACGAAGAAGCCGTTGGCGAGCACGAGCAGGGCGGCGAAGCCCAGTTGGAGGACGCTCATCGGGCCGCCTCCATCACATTCGCCGCCGGGGCCGTCCTGACCAGGCGGACCCGTTCGGCGCGGTAGTGGCCGACCTGGCGGACGGAGAGCCGCCAGCCGGGCAGCTCGGCCCGGTCGCCGGGGGCGGGGATCCGGCCGAGCAGGTCGGCCACCAGGCCCGCGACCGTCTCGTACGGCCCCTCGGGCACGTCGAGGCCTATGCGCTGGAGGATGTCGACTCGGACGCTGCCGTCGACGTCCCAGGCGGGCTTGCCGTCCTGCGGCGGGGCCGCCGCGAGTTCCGGCGCGTCCGGCCTGTCGTGCTCGTCGCGGACCTCGCCGACGAGTTCCTCGACGATGTCCTCCAGGGTGACGACGCCTGCCGTGCCGCCGTACTCGTCGACGACGACCGCGATGGGCTGCTCGCTGCGCAGCAGGGCGAGCAGGGGCTGGACCGGCAGGGTCTCGGGGACCAGCAGCGCCTTGCGGGCGATGCGGGTGACCGGGGTGCGCAGCCGGTCGTGCACCGGGACGGCCAGGGCGTCCTTGAGGTGGGCCATGCCGACGATCTCGTCGATCTTCTCCCGGTAGACGGGGAAGCGGGACAGGCCGGTGGCACGGGTGAGGTTGACGACGTCCTCGGCGGTGGCCGAGTCCTGCAGGGCGCTGACCTTCACGCGCGGGGTCATGACGTGCTGCGCGGTCAGCTCGCCCAGGGACAGGGTGCGCACGAACAGGTCGGCCGTGTCCTGCTCCAGGGCGCCTGCCTGGGCGGAGTGCCGGGCCAGGGAGACCAGCTCGCCCGGGGTGCGGGCGGAGGCCAGCTCCTCGGCCGGCTCGACACCGAGGGCCCGCACGAGGCGGTTGGCGACGGTGTTGAGCGCGGCGATCACCGGCCGGAACAGGCGGGAGAAGTGGTGCTGGGGTCCGGCGACGAAGCGCGCGACCTGGAGCGGCTTGGACACGGCCCAGTTCTTGGGCACCAGCTCCCCGATCACCATCTGGATCGCGGAGGCCAGCAGCATGCCGACGACCACGGCGATCCCGGAGACGGCGCCGTCAGGGAGCCCGAGCGCGGCGAACGGGCCGTGCAGCAGCCGGGCCAGGGCCGGTTCGGCGAGCATGCCGACGACCAGGGAGGTGATGGTGATGCCGAGCTGGGTGCCGGAGAGCTGGAAGGACAGCTCCTTGAGCGACTCCACGACCGTACGGGCGCGTCGGTCGCCGTCGGCGGCGGCCTTCTCGGCCTCCGGGCGCTCGACCGTCACGAGGCCGAACTCGGCCGCCACGAAGAATCCGTTGGCGAGAATCAGCAGGAGGGCGGCTGCCAGGAGCAGCAGAGAGGTGGTCACGATGCCGCCGCCTTCCCGGTATGTCGGGTCGGGGCGGCGCAGGTACTACAGGACGATCCGTCCATCGCTGGAGGGAGTCACTCCTCGGGTAGCAGGAACCCCTGGGCACCGGGGGGCGCGCAGGGGCGGAGGCGCAGCGAAAAGGCCTCCGCCACCAGATTAATCAAGTCACGGGCCGGTCGGGCAGGGCGGGCGCCCCCGAGTCGGCCCCGATCCACCCCCGAGTGAGCCCCGACCCGCTCCCGGATCAGCCCCGGTCCTCGGCTCCGCCGGCCGTCGAGCGGACCTCGGCCAGTTCCCGCAGGGCCCGCGCGTCGGCGATGGCCCGCTGCTTGGCGAGGCCAGGCTGGATGCCGAGCGCGGGCAGGCTGGTGCCGTCGCTGAGGTTGAGGAACACCCACGGGTCGCCCGGGCGGAGGTTCACCTGAACGATCTCCGCCCACTCCAGGTGCCGCTTGGTGACGATGTTCACCACGGTGACACCGGACTCGTCGGCAACCACCTTGATGCGGGCCAGCTGGGCCAGCACCCAGCAGATGAGCGCTCCGGTGAAGATGAAGCTGAGCCGCTCCCCCGGGCTCAGCTGCTCCAGCAGCAGGGCGACTGCCGAGATGGTCAGGAAGATCGCCACGCCGGCGGTGAGCAGGATCGCCCGGGTGTGGCCCGGCCGGAAGGTGACGGGGAGATCGGGAAGGGGGGTCAGGTCGGACATCGGTCGGCGTACCCCTCTACAGGCGGCAGGCGTGGATGGCCGTGGTCAGGATGGCGCGGGCGCCGATGGCGTAGAGGTCGTCCATGATCCGCTGCGCCTCCTTCGCGGGAACCATGGCCCGCACCGCGACCCAGCCCTCGTTGTGCAGCGGGGATACGGTCGGGGACTCCAGGCCCGGAGTGAGCGCGACGGCCTTCTCCAGCTGTTCCACCCGGCAGTCGTAGTCCATCATCACGTACGTCCGCGCGACCAGGACACCCTGGAGGCGGCGCAGGAACTGCTGGACCTTGGGCTCAGCGGCCTCGTCGGCGTCGGCACCGGTGCGACGGATGACGACCGCCTCGGACTTCATGATCGGCTCGCCGAAGACCTCCAGGCCGGCGTTGCGCAGGCTGGTGCCGGTCTCTACGACGTCGGCGATGACCTCGGCGACGCCCAGCTCGATCGCGGTCTCCACGGCGCCGTCCAGGTGAACGACGGAGGCGTCGATGCCGCTGTCCGCGAGGTGCTTGGCGACGATGCCCTCGTAGGAGGTGGCGACCGTCTTGCCCTTGAGGTCCTCGATGCCGTTGGCCGTGCCGGGCTTGGAGGCGAAGCGGAAGGTGGAGCGGGCGAAGCCGAGCGGGAGGATCTCCTCGGCGTCGGCGGCGGAGTCGATCAGCAGGTCACGGCCGGTGATGCCGATGTCGAGGCGGCCGGAGGAGACGTAGATCGCGATGTCACGGGGGCGGAGGTAGAAGAACTCGACCTCGTTCTCCGGGTCGACGATCCGCAGTTCCTTGGACTCACGTCGCTGCTGGTAGCCGGCCTCATGCAGCATGTCCGCCGCAGGGCCGGACAGGGAACCCTTGTTGGGGACGGCGATGCGCAGCATGAGGTCGGCTTCCTTTGCGTGAAGGGATGTGTACGGCTTTACGGCTTACCGCTTCTGGGCGTGTCGCGGCGCGCGGTTCACAGATGGGCGTAGACGTCGTCCAGGGAGATCCCGCGGGCGACCATCATCACCTGGACGTGGTACAGCAGCTGCGAGATCTCCTCGGCGGCCGCCTCCTTGCCCTCGTACTCGGCCGCCATCCAGACCTCGGCGGCCTCTTCGACGACCTTCTTGCCGATGGCATGGACGCCCTTGCCGACCAGCTCTGCGGTGCGGGAGGTGGCGGGATCGCCGTTTGCGGCCTTGTGCTGGAGCTCGGTGAAGAGCTGCTCGAACGTCTTCTTGGACATGGTGTGCCCCACCCTAGCCGTTGAGGCGGCCGACCTAGTGCCAGGGTTCGGATACTGAGCGCAGCGTGGCCGCGGTCGCCACCGCGGCGGTCACCGCCTCGTGCCCCTTGTCCTCGTTCGAGCCCTCGATGCCGGCCCGGTCCAGGGCCTGCTCCTCGGTGTCGCAGGTGAGCACACCGAAGCCGACGGGCACACCGGTCTCGATGCTGACCTGGGTGAGTCCCTGGGTGACGCCCTGGCACACGTAGTCGAAGTGCGGGGTGCCACCGCGGATCACGACGCCGAGGGCGACCACCGCGTCGTAGCCGCGGCCCGCCAGGGCCTTGGCGGCGACCGGCAGCTCGAAGCTGCCGGGGACCCGGATCAGGGTCGGCTCGTCGATCCCCAGGTCGTGCAGGGCGCGCAGGGCGCCGTTCACCAGACCGTCCATCACCTTCTCGTGCCACTGCGCCGCGATGACGGCGACCCTGAGGTCGCTCGCGCCCCGTACGGACAGCTCCGGTGCACCCTTGCCGCTCACGTGTTTCCTCTCCGTGCCTTTCGGCCTTTTCGGCCTTCTCGCTTACTGGTTGCCGCAGCCCGCCGCCGAAGCGGCCGTGCCGGTCGGTTCGGTGGGCGTGTCCAGCCAGGGCAGATCGTGCCCCATCCGGTCCCGCTTGGTGCGCAGGTACCGCAGGTTGTGTTCGCCGGCCTGGACCGGCATCGGCTCGCGGCCGGTGACCCTCAGGCCGTGGCGCAGCAGTGCGTCGGTCTTGTCCGGGTTGTTGGTCATGAGCCGGACGCTGCGCACACCGAGGTCGGTGAGGATCTGCGCGCCGGCGCCGTAGTCGCGCGCGTCGGCGGGCAGGCCGAGTTCGAGGTTGGCGTCGAGGGTGTCACGGCCCTGTTCCTGCAGCTCGTACGCCCTGAGCTTGGACAGCAGGCCGATGCCGCGCCCCTCGTGTCCGCGCAGGTAGACCACCACACCCCGGCCCTCCTTCTGGATGCGCTCCAGGGCCGCGTCCAGCTGCGGGCCGCAGTCGCAGCGCAGGGAGCCGAAGACGTCGCCGGTGAGGCATTCGGAGTGGACGCGGACCAGGACGTCCTCGCCGTCGCCGATCTCGCCGTGCACGAGGGCGACGTGCTCGACGCCGTCGACAGTGGACCGGTAGCCGTAGGCGGTGAAGGTGCCGTGCGCGGTGGGCAGGCGGGTCTCGGCCTCACGGCGGACGGTGGGCTCGCTGCCGCGGCGGTAGGCGATCAGGTCCTCGATGGAGATGATCGTCAGGCCGTGCTTGCGGGCGAACGGGATCAGCTCGGGCAGCCGCAGCATCCGGCCGTCCTCGCCGGCGATCTCCACGATGGCGCCGGCCGGGCGCAGGCCCGCGAGCCGGGCGAGGTCGACGGCGGCCTCGGTGTGGCCGTTGCGCACGAGGACACCGCCGGGCTTGGCGCGCAGCGGGAAGACATGGCCGGGGCGGACGAACTCCGTCGGCTCGGCCGTACCGCTCGCGAGCAGCTGGAGCGTGGTGGCGCGGTCGGAGGCCGAGATGCCGGTGGTCACCCCGTGCGCGGCGGAGGCGTCCACGGAGACGGTGAACGCCGTCTTCATCGACTCGGTGTTGTCCTCGACCATCTGCGGCAGCCGCAACCGGTCCAGTTCCGCACCCTCCATGGGGGCGCAGATCAGGCCCCGGCACTCGCTCATCATGAAGGCGACGATCTCGGGGGTGGCCTTCTCGGCTGCGATGACGAGGTCGCCCTCGTTCTCCCGGTCCTCGTCGTCCACGACCACGACCGGGCGGCCGGCGGCGATGTCGGCGATGGCCTGCTCGACGGGGTCGAGCAGGAAGCCCTCGATGGGGTCGGTGTCATAGAGCAGACTTGCCGCGGTCATGCCGGTGCTCCTTCCAGGACGGGCTGCGGACGCCTGCGGGAGCGCAGCCACCAGTCGCGCATGCCCCACAGGACGAGCGCGCCGTAGATGACGTAGACGAAACCGGAGAAGGCGTAGCCGTTGGTGAAGTTGAGGGGGACGCCGACGAGGTCGACGAGGAGCCAGGCGATCCAGAACTCGACCATGCTCTTGGCCTGGGCGTACATGGCGACGATGGTGCCGACGAAGATGTAGGCGTCGGGCCAGGGGTCCCAGGACAGGCTCGGGTACGCCTGGAAGAACAGGGCGACGGCGACCGTGCCGACGGCCGCCGCGGCGAGCATGGTCGCGCGCTCGCGCCAGGTGGCGAAGCGGGGCGTGATGTGGCCGTCGCCGGCCCGGTCCTTGGTGCGCTGCCACTGCCACCAGCCGTAGAGGGCCACGGCCATGACGACGGCCTGTTTGCCGGCGCTGCCGGTCAGATGGCCGTAGAAGGCGGCGAACAGGACGAGGCCGGACAGGAATTGCACGGGCCAGGTCCACAGGGAGCGGCGCCAGCCGAGGGCGAGGGTGATCAGGCCGAGGATGTTGCCGACCATGTCCGACCAGATGATGCGCTGGCCGAAGAGGGTGAAGGCCTCGGAGTTCAGCCAGTTCACTTGCCGGCCCCCGGGACGCGGTCGCCGAGGAGCCGCTCGACGTACTTGGCGACGACGTCGACCTCCAGGTTGACCGGGTCGCCGGGCTGCTTCAGGCCGAGCGTGGTCAGGGCGAGGGTGGTCGGGATGAGGCTGACGGTGAAGTGGTCGGGGCCCGCTTCCACGACGGTGAGGCTGATGCCGTCGACGGTGATGGAGCCCTTCTCGACGACGTAGCGGGCGAGGTCCGCGGGGAGGGAGATCTTCACGATCTCCCAGTGGTCGGAGGGCGTGCGGGCCAGCACCTGGCCGGTGCCGTCGACGTGGCCCTGGACGATGTGGCCGCCGAGGCGGGCACCGACGGCCATGGGGCGTTCGAGGTTGACGCGGGAGCCGACGGTGAGCGCGCCGAGGCTGGAGCGCTTGAGGGTCTCGGCCATGACGTCGGCCGTGAACTCGTCGCCCTCGTGCTCCACGACGGTGAGACAGACCCCGTTCACGGCGATGGAGTCGCCGTGCTGCGCGCCCTCGGTCACGACGGGACCACGGAGCTTGAAGCGGGAGGCGTCGTCGAGGTTCTCGACGGCGGTGACCTCACCCAGCTCTTCGACGATTCCGGTGAACACTTCCCGGGTCCTCCTGCCTCATTCGGGCACGGACTCCGGGGCCTGTCGATGACGACAGAATGTACGAGTGAGCACACCGGAACGACGTCGACAAGGACCCGTCCGGGTACGGACGAGCCCAGATACGACGGCGCGCACGGAGACGTGCCCGCTCGCCGCGCACTGCCTCCCATCCGGACTTTAACCGTCGGTCCAGGAATTTCACCTGGTCAACCGGCCGCTGGAAGCGACCGGGTCGCGGACTGTAACCGCCGGTTCGGACTTTCACCGACCCCGGAGTGCGCTGCTTCTGGTACACGGCCAGTGTGCCACGCCGGACCGTCATCCAGACAGGCGGGCGGTGTGGGCTCCCTCACAGCCCGTGTCACCGGACTTGCGCGGCGCAGTCACATGGGTCAACTGCCGCGTGTGAGCACCTGCTTGACGGTGGTTCGGACCATTGACCGCACTGGTCTAGTCCTTTTAGGGTGCGGGCGGGTCCGGCGGCGGTGACGACGGCCCTTGCCCGCCGCCGGGCCGCCAGGCCACGCCGACAGGACGCGGAGCGTGTTCCTGCAGGCCGACGGGCCCGACACTGCCGCCGATCGCCGCTCGCGCGCCCGGGCCCACGGCTCGCCGAGGCCGCCGACGCCGGCTCGTACCGGAACCGGCTCTCCTCGGCCCGGGCGCGGCACTGAGAGCGTTCGGAGGGTCCCTGCCCCTGCGCCGCCGGAGCCGGTGGGTGCGTCCGGCGGCCGGATCGCCCGCCCGGGATCGGCGGAGTGGCTCCACCAGGTCTCGACGGCAGGGCCGGTGCGGCTCGAGCGGCTCGGCGCCGACGGGCGTCGGACCGGAGGGCAGGGGCCTGCGCTTCCCGGGGGTTGTCCGGCCTCGGTCGGTGAAGCATGCGCAACCGTACGTCGTCGTTCCCTGCGTGGGTGCGCGCGAGTGACCGAAGTCGCCGACGAGCCGCCCGAGTTGACGCTCGCCACGCCGGCCGGCCGGGCGGGGGGCGGACAGGGGCGGCTCGGATCCGCTCCTCCGCATCCTGGCCCGCGCCTTCCGCACGGCAGCCGTCCGGCTCCGGAACAGGCGGTGGGGAAGGTGACGTTCGGGGGGCGCCCGGGACGGCGACGGCGGTTCGCCGACCGAGGAGGGTCAGCTCGGGCCCGGCGGCGCGAACAGCTCGTCCTGAGCACGGTCCCGGGCAGTCAGGAGCGCCCCGCGCAGCACCGCCGAGCCGCCGAGGGTGCTCGCCCGCACCTGCGTGCGCAGCGGCGACATCCGGCGCAGCCGCTCCTCCACCAGCCCCGCGAGCACCGCGCCGCCGGCCTGCCCGGCCTCCCCGCCGAGCACCACACAACCGGGATCGAGGACGGCCACGACGGAGGCGACCCCCACGGCGATCCGATCGGCGAGGAGGTGGAGGAAGCGGCCGGCGGGATGATCACCGGGGACGGCTGAAGCGGGGAGGGCACCGGAAACGGGCTGCGTCGGGGCAACGCCCGAGACGGCCGACGCCGGGTCGGTGCCGGCAACGGCCGACGCCGCGTCAGCGCCGGAGACGGGCCGGGCGGTCTGAGCGCCGGGACCGGTCGTGGCGGACCGGTCGCCGGGGGCGGCCGAGGCCGGGCGGGCACCCGAAGCCGCCGCAGGGGACGGGTCGCCGGGCGCGGCCGAGGCCAAGACCGAAGGAACAACGGAAGCCGCCGCAACGGATCCATCGCCGGACACAGCCGAGGCCGAGGGAACGCCGGGAACGCCGGGAACCACCTCGACAGAGCCACCACCGGACACCATCGAGGCCGAAGGAACGCCGGAAACCACCTCAGCAGACCCACCACCGGACACCATCGAGGCCGAAGGAACGCCGGAAACCACCTCAGCAGACCCACCACCGGACACCGCCGATGCCGAGGGAACACCGGAAGCCGTCGTGGCGGACCCGTCGCCGGGGGCGGCCGAGGCGGCCTTCGTCACGGCTTCGCGTACCACCACCGCCGCCCCCGGACCGTCCATCGTGGCCGGTACCGGCAGGCCGCAGTCCGCCGCCAGGGAGCCGATCGCCGCCGCGCCCGCCAGGGAGTGGAAGCCGCCGTCGCAGTCCGTCGCCGAGGGCAGCGAGCCGGTGCCCGGGACCGGCAGGAAGCCGATCTCGCCGGTCCCGCCCGAGGCGCCGCGGCGCAGGGTGCCGTCGAGGACGACCGCCGCGCCGACGCCGTGGCCGAGCCAGAGCAGGACGAAGGTGTCCCGGTCCCGGGCGACCCCCTCGCGCTGTTCGGCCAGGGCGGCGAGGTTGGTCTCGTTCTCCACGGTGACGCGGGCCCCGGGCAGCCGTTCCTGCAGGGCGGCGGCCAGGCTGCGGTGCCAGGCGGGCAGCCCGCCGGAGTCCCGCAGATCGCCGGTGGCCGGGTCGATGAGACCCGGGGCGCCGATGCCGACGGTGTGCAGCCGGTCGGCTCCCGCCTCCTTGGCGGTGCGTTCCACCGCGGCCACCGCCTGCTCCACGGCGGGCCCGGTCCCGGTGTCCCCGCCGATCGGCACGGACGCCTCCGCCAGCACCCGCCCGAGCAGGTCGGAGACGAGCACGAACACGCCCTCGGTACGGACGTCGAGCGCGGCCAGATGCGCGCGGCCGGCGACGATGCCGTACAGCCGTGCGTTCGGGCCACGGCGCTGCTCCCCGGACTCGCCGACCACGGTGATCAGCCCGGCGGTGCCGAGCCGCTCCACGAGATCGGCGACGGTCGGCCGGGACAACCCCGTCAGTTGCTTCAACTGCCCTGCCGTCAGCGGGCCTTCCTGCTGGAGCAGGCGCAGGGCGAGGCGGTCGTTGATGGCCCGGGCGGTGCTGGGTGATGCGGGCATGGCGGGAATCCTCCCAGATCGGCCGCCCCCGGGACCGGCGCGCCCCGGGGCGGCGGCCGTAAAACCGTCTATCTATCAGGCAGGGTCCCTGATAGTTTACGCCGCGTGCCGCGAGGGCGACCCGTGGGGAGGGGCCGGAACATGAGTGACGTGAGGTACGCGCCCGGCGAAGTGAGGCGCGCTCGATACGCCGTGGCAGCCGTGTTCGCGGTGCACGGTGCCGTGACCGGCTCTTTCGCCACCCGGGTGCCGTGGATCCAGGACCACGCGGCGCTGAGCACGGGCCAGTTGGGGTTCGCGCTGGCGTTCACGGCGCTCGGCGCCTCGTGCGCGATGCCGCTCGCGGGCCGCATCAGCCACCGCTTCGGCAGCCGTACGGCCCTGCGCGGGCTGCTCGCGCTGTGGACGCTGTCACTCGTCCTGCCGTCCCTGGCGCCGAACCTGTACACGCTGTGCCTGGCGATGTTCACCTACGGCGCGAGCGCGGGCACGGCCGACGTCGCGATGAACGCGCTCGGCGTCGAGGTCGAGCGACTGCTGGGCAAGTCGGTCATGTCGGGGCTGCACGGCATGTGGAGTGCGGGCGCGCTGACCGGATCGGCGGCCGGCACGCTCGCCGCGCACCTGGGCGCGGACGCCCGGCTGCACTTCGTGCTCGCCGCGGCCGCGCTCACCGTGCTCGGAGTGGTGGCCTGTTCCTGGGTGCTGGACCTGCAGCCCGCCGAGGACGAGGAGCCGCCGCCGCGGTTCGCGCTGCCGCCGCGCTCGGCGCTGCTCATCGGCACGGTCGGCTTCTGCGCGGTGTTCGCGGAGGGCGCGAGCCTGGACTGGTCGGCGGTGTTTCTGCGGGACCGGCTGGGCAGTTCGGCCGCCGTGGCTGCGGCCTGTACGACCGGCTTCATGCTGACGATGGCCGTGGCCCGGATCGCCGGTGACGTGATGGTGAACCGGTTCGGCACGGTCCGCACCGTGCGGGCCGGCGGGGTACTGGCCGTGCTGGGCGGTCTGCTGATCGTCCTGGCCGGGCACCCGGCGGTGGCGATGGGCGGGTTCGGGCTGATGGGGCTCGGTATCGCGGTGGTGGTACCGCTGTGCTTCGCGGCGGCCGGGCACGCGGGCCCGAATCCCAGCCAGGCCATAGCGGGCGTGGCCACGATCACCTACACCTCGGGGCTGATCGCGCCGAGCCTGATCGGCGGGGTGGCCCAGGCGACCAGTCTGGTGGTGTCGTTCTGCGTGGTGACGATGCTGGCATGCGGGCTCGCGGTCTTCGCGGGCGTGCTGCGCAGCGCCGAGCGCGCAGGCCGCCCGGAGGTCGGTGCGCGGCCCGCCGCCGTTCCCGACCCGCGGCCCTGAGAGCCGTTCCCGACCCGCGGCCCTGAGAGCCGTTCCCGACCCGCGGCCCTGAGAGCCGTTCCCGAGCCGCGGCCGTGCGGGCGTCCACGACCCTGACGGCCGCCCCCGGCCCGCCCTCGACCCATCCCCGTGCCGGCAGCCCGCGCCCCTCGTTGCCAGGAAGCTCAGTCGGCAGGGCGCAGCAGTTCCCTGCCGACGGTCCTGAAGCCGTCCGTCCAGGGCGCCGGGCGCATGGTGGTGGCGTCCAGCCGGACCAGCACCCGGGCGCCCTGGGCGTAGGTCTGCGTCCCGTCCGCCGAGCAGAACCGGAAGCCGTAGGTCAGGCCGGTGGTGCCGAGCCGCTCGAGCCAGAGGTGGACGGCGTAGGCGCCGGGACTGGTCACCGGTGCCTCATAGCTGATGCGCAGCTCGCGGACGGCGTTGCAGGCGTCGCCGGCCGCGTGCCAGTCGCCCTCGAAGCGGACGCCGTACTCGTTCCACAGCTCCGTCCAGGCGCGCTCGACCAGGAGCGGGTAGCGGGCGTTGTGCAGGAGTCCGAGCGCGTCGAGGTCGTCGAAGTGGACGGTGACGGGGATCAGCCGGCCGTAGGAGAGGGCCGGCGCGATCGGGGCTTCGGCGGTCACGGGTGGGGCTCCTGAACATAGCTGGTGAGACGGTTACATACTAAGCGACCGCTCAGGAGCCCTGGCCGGCGCCCGCTCAGCCCGCGATGGAGTCCAGCTGCTCGGCGGCGGGCCGCAGCGCCCACAGGTCGCCGCCGGGCGGGGTCTCAAGCTGTGCGACGGCCGCCTTCGCCGCACTGTCCCCCGCGTCGGCCGCCGCATGGACGACGTCGGTGGCGGCGTACCGGTGGAACTCCAGCTCCGGATGCGACCAGGCGGCGGCGCCGGTCGCGGCCGGCAGCAGGTAGTCGACCGCCTTGAACAGGCTCTGCCCGTCCGGCCCCCGGTACGACCAGAGGTCCACGCCGACGTGCCGGCCGATGGCCGCGAGCCGGGTGTAGGCGACGAGGTCGAAGGTCGAGTAGTGCCAGCTGCGGGTGCGGGCGAGTTCCTGGGGCTGGCTGCCGTCGGCCGCGATCTGCGGGTCGATCCGCCTGGCGCGCGCGTCGAGCACGGTCCGCCGGGCGAGGGCGGTGTCGCCGGTGGCGTAGGCGAGGGCGGCGAGCTGCATGTCGTAGAAGGTGCCGTGGTTGTTGGCGGCGGCGCCCTCCTCCTTGCCGAAGTCGCTGTTCGTCAGCCAGCCCAGGAAGTCCGCGTTCCACTTGCCCATCGCCGTGCGGTCCTTGGCGCTCCAGCCGGGGGCACCGGAGGCGAGGATCGCCTGGGCGTCGAGGACGCTCGTGTACGACTGCGAGAAGTCGATGATGCCGATGGACCTGCCGTCGTACTTGCACGGGATGAACTGCGCGTGGTTCAGGTCGGGGTTCATCCGGGTGGCCGGGTCCAGGAACCAGGTGCGCATGATCTGTCCGGCCTTCTCGGCATAGGCGCGCTTGCCCGTGTAGTACCAGGCGAGCGAGAGATCGTACGCCGAGTCGAAGACCTTCTCGACGTCCTGCCGGTCGGTGCCGCTGTCGACCTCCGGATTGCGCTGCCCGTCGCGCTGGACGTACGGGCAGCCCCAGGGGTTGTCGGCGGTGGGGGTGGTCGTCGGCCACCAGTACGGGGCCTGGCTCAGATACTCGTGGACGTCGCCGCCCGGTGCGGGCCTCGGCTTGTCGACGACCGTCCAGGGACCCTGGTCCAGCCAGCCGTCGGCGCGCGTGGTCAGGTCGTCGAGCGCACGCCGCAGCCGGGGGTCGTGGCCCAGCCGGGCGCGCGTCTGCTGGAGGCGGCCGCCGTCGAGGACGGCGGTCCTCGGGGCCCTGGGCGCGGCGTGCGCGGACGGGACGAGCGCGGCCCCGAACGTCACCACGGCGGCCAGCAGCACGGCCGCACGGGAACTTCCACTCATCGAGCACTCCGATCGGTCACGGATCAGACGCCAGTCATGCATATGAACGATGTTCATGAGTACGACCGTGCGAGCGTAGAGCCGCTCGTTACCCGTGACAATGGTTCGGACCGTCTTCACGTACGTAAGAAAGCGAAACCGCACCATGGACCTCGGCGTGCGCTGGAAACTGCACGGTGACGGGCGCACGCCCGCGCCCGGAGCGGTGGTACGCCCCGACGAACGGCTCTCCTGGCCCCGCACGGTGGGCCTGGGCGCCCAGCATGTGGTCGCGATGTTCGGGGCGTCTTTCGTCGCACCCGTTCTGATGGGTCTCGACCCGAACCTCGCGATCATGATGTCGGGCGTCGCGACCGTGATCTTCCTGCTCGCCACCCGCGGCCGGGTGCCGAGCTACCTCGGCTGCTCCCTGTCGTTCGTGGGTGTGGCCGCCGTCATCCGCGCCCAGGGCGGGACCAGCGCCACCGTGACCGGTGCGGTGTTCGTCGTCGGCGCCGTGCTGTTCCTGGTGGGGCTCGCGGTACAGCGCTTCGGCGCACGGATCATCCACGCGGCCATGCCGCCGATCGTCACCGGCGCGGTGGTCATGCTGATCGGCTTCAACCTGGCCCCGGTGACCGCCTCCACCTACTGGCCGCAGGACCAGTGGACCGCCCTGCTGGTCATGCTCTTCACCGGTCTGGCCATCGTCTGCCTGCGCGGGTTCTGGTCGCGCATCGCGATCTTCCTCGGCCTGATCTTCGGGTACGGCATCTCCTGGGCCTTCGACCGGATCTTCGGCAAGATCCACTCGACCGACGGCAGCGGCCGGATCACCGACCACTGGCGCCTGGACCTCTCCGGTGTCGGCAAGGCCGACTGGATCGGGCTGCCGCACTTCCACGGACCGAGCTTCCAGTGGTCGGCGATCCTGGTCGCGCTCCCGGTCGTCATCGCGCTGGTCGCGGAGAACGCGGGCCACGTCAAGGCGGTCGGCGAGATGACCGGCGACCCGCTGGACGACAAGCTCGGCACGGCGATCTCGGCGGACGGCGTCGCCTCCATGCTGTCCACCGCCGTGGGCGGCCCGCCGAACACCACGTACTCCGAGAACATCGGCGTGATGGCCGCCACCCGCGTCTACTCCACCGCCGCCTACTGGGCCGCCGCCGGCTTCGCGCTGCTCTTCGGCCTCTGCCCGAAGTTCGGCGCGATCGTGGCCGCGATCCCGGGCGGTGTGCTCGGCGGCATCACCGTCATCCTCTACGGCATGATCGGCCTGCTCGGCGCCCAGATCTGGCTCAACGCCAAGGTGGATCTGCGCAACCCGCTGAACCTGGTGCCGGCCGCCGCGGGCGTCATCATCGGTGTCGGCAACGTCAGCATGAAGTTCACCAGCAACTTCTCGCTCAGCGGCATCGCCCTCGGCACCCTGGTCGTCATCACCGGCTACCACGCCCTGCGCGCCTTCGCCCCGGCCCATCTGAAGAAGCAGGAACCGCTGCTGGACGAGGGCACCTCCAGCTACGACGCGGACGAGTCGCGCGCCCAGTCGTAGGCGTACGACGCAAGCTCCCCCACGGCCCGTCGGCGCCCTGCCGATCCTCCGGCCGGCCGGGTCACATCGCCGGCCGGCGGGCCGCCGTCGCCGTCGCGGCCGGTGTCGATCAGCGCGCCGAGGACCCGGCGGTCGTTGACGATGTCGTCGGCCGCGGCGCGGAGGGCGGAGACGGTGCTCAAGGCGCCGTCCGGGTCGGCTGCCCCCGGCGGCCCGAACAGTGCGGCCGGGTCGTCGGGGTTCCCGGCCAAGGCGGCCGGTGTCGTGGCGGACCCGCGCCTTGGGATCCGCCGCCTGCGGCACCCGGCTCCCGCGGGCCCGCGAGGTGAACCGGGCGGTGCGGCCGGACTCGGTCGGGCGGCCGACCCGGACCTTCGGATCCGCCCGGAGGATCACGCCCGGACCCGGACGGCGATCGTGCCGGGGCTCCGCGGGAGGGCCGTGCCGGGCCGTCGGCCACCCGCGGCCCCAACACGGCTGATCGCGCGGTTCCCCGTGCCCCTCGGGGACACCGCCGAACCTCGGCCTCCCACCGGCGCCGGACGCGTGGGCCCGACACCGTGCCGTTCCCCCCTGCGTGCACGGATGCGTCCCCCGGCGTTCCCCCGTTCCGGGGAAGCGCCGGGCCGGTCGGCACGTCGGCCGGTCCGGGGCTGGGACCCTTCCCCCATGGCGCAGTTGGAACACTTCACCACTCCCGTCGACGCGGTGGTCTCCCGGATGCGCGCCCTGGACGCGGCCCTGCCCGAGCGTGACGGGGTCGCCGTGTTCAACCGCGTCTACCTCACCGTCACCGAGGAGATCGACCGGCGCCTGGACGCGGGGGAGTTCCCGGACCCACGGGCGGCGATCGCCCTGGACGTGCGGTTCGCGCAGCGCTACCTGGCCGCGGTCGACGCGGCCGCGGCGGAGCACCGGCCGCCCGCCTGCTGGCGGCCGCTGTTCCAGCTCCGCGGCCATCGCGGGGTACGACCGCTGCAGTTCGCTCTGGCGGGCATCAACGCGCACATCGGCCACGACCTGGCGCTGGCCGTGGTGGACGCCTGCCGTGTGCTCGGTTGCGAACCGGCCGATCTGGAGGACGAGTTCGACCGGGTGGGCGATCTCCTCGCCTCGCTGGAGGAGCGCATCCGCGAGGACCTGATGCCGGGGCCCGACCTGCTCCAGATCGCCGATCCGCTCACCCATCTGCTGGGCTCCTGGAGTCTGGACCGGGCCCGGGACGCGACCTGGGCGGCAGCACGGGCGCTGTGGGCGCTGCGCCACTGCGGCGAGGTCGCCGAGGAGTTCACCGAACGGCTGGACGCCGCCGTGGGTTTCGCGGGCCGGATGCTGCTCACTCCGTTCGCGGACTGAGCCTCGACCGGCCTGGCCGGATCCGGACCCCGCGCCAGGCACCCCGGAACAGCCGTGTCATCGCCGCGCGTTGACCTCCGGCACCCCCTCGCGAAGGAGCGAACATGACCACACGGCTCGGTCTCGGTCTTCCCCAGATGCGTCAGTACTCCATCGGCAAGGACGTGCCCGACGTGGCCCGTGCCGCCGAGCGGATCGGCTACGAGAGCCTGTGGGTCTTCGAACGGGCCCTGTTCCCCGAGCCCGCCACCCAGGGGCTGTACAACATGGCGGGCGTGCCCTGGCCGGACGAGTACCGCAACGTGGCGGATCCGCTGGTCACCCTCGCCCTGGCCGCGACCGCCACCGAGCGTGCGGAGCTGGGCTCCAGCGTCCTGGTGGCCCCGCTGCACATGCCGTTCCAGCTCGCCAAGGCCCTCGCCTCGCTGGACGTGGCGAGCGGCGGACGGGTGATCGCGGGCCTGGGCACCGGCTGGTCCCTGGACGAGTACGCCGCCTCCGCGGTCCGCCCCTTCGAGGAGCGCGGCAAGGTGCTGGACGAGATCATCGAGGTGTGCCGCGCGGTGTGGGGTCCGGATCCGGTCGGCTACGACGGCACCCTGACGAAGATCGCCTCCGCCGTGGTCGGGCCCAAGCCGGTGCGGCCGATCCCGGTCATGCTGGCCGCGGGCAACAGGCGGGCCTTCCAGCGGCTGGTCGACCACGCCGACGGCTGGCTGCCGGCGGGCTTCAGCGCCGAGCAGGTCGCCGGCCAGTGGCGGCAGTTGCGGGAGCTGGCCGAGGAGCGGGGTCGTACGCGGCCGATCCGGACGGTGCTGCGCGTGAACACCGCGCGCGAGGCGAAGCCGTACGAGGGTGCCGACCGCAGGCCCTTCCAAGGCAGTGTCGAGCAGATCGTTTCGGATCTCGTGGAGCACGCGGCGATCGGCATGGACGAGATCCTGATCGACCTGCAGAGCGGCGCGCGGGACGCTCAGGAGCTGAAGGACGTCGCCGCCGAGGTGTTCGAGAAGGCGCGGGCGGCCGGAGTCTGAGGCCGGCCGCCCACGCCTTGGTCCTTGCTCCCGGTGGACCCGGTCAGTCCTCGGGAAGCTCCACCGGTGCGATCTCGTCGTAGACGTCGCCCGGGCCGGGGTTGGTCGCGTCGGTCGCGCCGCCGAAGTGGTGCATGACGCCCCAGACCGCGTTCAGCGCGGTCTGGATCGCCCCCTCGGCCCAGCCGGCCGTCCAGGAGATGTCGTCGCCGGCGAGGAAGATGCCCCGCTTGTCCTCGGGCAGCCGGTCCTGCACGAAGTGCGTGAACAGGCGCCGCTGGTAGCGGTAGTGGCCGGGCAGGTTGGCCTTGAACGCGCCCATGAAGTAGGGCTCGTTCTCCCAGGAGACGGTCACCGGGTTGCCGATGATGTGCTTCCTGATGTCGACCTGGGGGTAGATCTCGCCGAGCGACTTCAGCATGACCTCCATCCGCTCGTTCGCGGACAGCGGCAGCCACTTGAGGCTGTCGTCGCACCAGGTGTAGGACAGGCAGATCACGGCGGGCTTGTCCGGGCCGTCGTCCAGCAGGTAGGTGCCGCGGGTCATGCGGTCGGTGAGCGTCATCGACATGACGTCCCGGCCGGTCGGATTCCCCCTGTCGTCGACGGCCTTGTCCAGCCAGAACGGCCGGTCGACCGGCACGAAGAGCTTGCTGGACTCCATGTAGTGGGTGCGCTCGATCGCCGTCCAGTGGTCGATCGGGAAGAGCGAGTCGTCGCAGGCGATCTTGGACAGCAGCATCCAGGACTGGGCGGTGAAGATCGCCGCCTGGAAGGTGCGGATGTCACCGTTGGCGTCCGTCACCGTGATCTGGTTGCCCGCGGTGCGGTGCAGCCGGGTCACGGCCGGGCGCGGCTCGCCGTCCACGTGCAGGGACTTGAGCGAGGTGCCGTACGGCCAGTGGACGATCTTCTCCGGCTCGCGCTCCCACAGGCGCAGCGGCAGCTGCTGGGAGCCGCCGACGATGCCGCGGTGGTGGTCGTCGGCCTCGGTGTAGACGACGCGCAGGATCTCCAGGATGGAGTTCGGGAAGTCGGTGTCCCAGCCGCCGGTGCCGAAGCCGACCTGGCCGAAGATCTCACGGTGCCGGAAGGACTTGAAGGCCTCGGAGTCGCAGAGGAAGCCGTAGAAGGTCTGGTTGTCGAGCTTCTCGACGAGCTTCGCCCAGATCTCGCGGATACGCGGCACGTCCCGCTCGCGCATGGCGCGGTTCATGTCGGAGAAGTCGGCGCCCTCGTCGAGGCACTTGTTCCAGGCGTCGGCGACGTCCCGGTACACCTGGGGCAGGTCGTCGACGGTCTCGGCGTAGTGCGACTCGCCCTTGAGGTCCACGACGGTGGACGGAGTCGCCTCGGCCAGCGGGTTGGGGAAGGGCCTGGTCTGCAGGCCGACCAGGTCGATGTAGTGCTGCAGCGCGGTGGAGGAGGGCGGAAAGCGCATCGCGCCCATCTCGGCCGTGAGCGACTCGTCGCAGCCCTCGAAGCCGACCGTGCGCAGTCGGCCGCCGATCTGGTCGGCCTCGTAGACGACGGGCTTGAGACCCATCTTCATCAGCTCGTACGCGGCCACGATGCCGGACAGACCGCCGCCGATGATCGCGACCTCGGTGCCGTGCTCGGTCGCGGGTATCTGGCCGAGGCCCGCGGGGTGGGCGAGGAAGTCGTCGTAGGCGTAGGGGAAGTCCGGGCCGAACATGGTGATCGGCGGCTGCTGCTCGTCGGTGTGCTCGACGGCGTTGGGCACCGTGGACGTCATGGGGTACGGACTCCTTGCGCGAAAGAACTCGGGGGGAAGTTCAGAAGTTCGGGGGAAGCTCGGGGGTGTCAGACCAGGGACCCGTACAGACGGGGGCGGCGGTCCTGCAGATACGGGTTGGCCTCGCGGGACGCGGCCAGGAAGGCGGGGTCGGCGTCGGCGAACACCAGTTCCTCGGCGCGGCCGGCCCGGGCGCGGGCGACACCGTCGGGGCCGACGAGGACCGAGAGCCCGACGAACTCGAACTCCCCTTCCTGGCCGACCCGGTTGACGTACGCGATGTACATCTGGTTCTCCCAGGCGCGCACCGGCACGAGGGACTCGGCGACGAACTGGAAGGGGTGCATCTGCGCGGTGGGGACGACGAGGAGGTCGGTGCCGGCCAGGGCGTGGGCGCGGACGTTCTCCGGGAACTCGACGTCGTAGCAGATCATCAGGCCCACGGTCAGGCCGTTCAGCTCGGCCTGCACGACCGGCTGCTCGCCGGGGGTGAAGTGCTCGCGCTCGAAGCGGCCGAAGAGGTGGGTCTTGCGGTAGTTCGCG
The DNA here is from genome assembly GCF_009796285.1 of Streptomyces broussonetiae. Classification (NCBI taxonomy): domain Bacteria; kingdom Bacillati; phylum Actinomycetota; class Actinomycetes; order Kitasatosporales; family Streptomycetaceae; genus Streptomyces; species Streptomyces broussonetiae. The sequence goes on from NZ_CP047020.1 coordinate 2,141,342, forward strand.
AGCCGGGTCCCGTCGGCGGAGATCAGCTGGGCGGAGTTGTGGACGCTCTCGCCGTCGCGCTCCGGATACCCGTAGGCGATCGCGATGCCGTGCCGGGTGGCGGTCTCGGCGATGGCGTCGGCGCAGGCGCCGTCTGCGGGCTCGGCGAGGCGGCCGATGTCGTCACCGATCGCGTACCCGGTCAGGAACATCTCCGGGGCCGTCAGCAGCGCGGCGCCCGCGGCGGCGGCCCGGCCCGCGGCGGCGTCGAGGACCTCGAGGTTCTCCACGATCGAGCCGGGGCGGCCGGAGCTCTGGAGCAGGGCGGTGCGCATGCGTGATCCTCACCGGACGGGAGTTATGGGGCCGTAAAGAAGGTACGGTCGGCCCGCTCGGCCGGACAAGAAGGAGCCGTTGCGCGCCGGTGCGCGGTTCGTTGCGTGCAGCGGGGGTGAGGCGGCGATTCGTTGCGTGCCCCAAAGGACGGTCCCCGCCCACCCCGGGCAGGCGGGGTACGGACGGGGACCGGGTGATGCCGGGCCGTGAGCGGCGGCCGAGGGTGCTGCTACTTCCCGGTGCTGACCGGGTCCACGGTGATGGCGGAGCCGGTGCCGTCGGTGACGGGGACGTTGATGGTGACCGGCAGGGAGTGGGAGTGCGTCTCGTTCGGCGGCGTGACGATCAGGCTGGTGAAGGTCTCGCCGCTGCCGCCGGAGGTGTTCCGCGGGTAGTGCAGCGTGAACCGGGTCTCCTCGCCCGGCTTGACACTCACCGCCACCGGGGCGACCGTGCTGCGCTTGGCGCTGAGGGTGCCGTCCTTGCTCTTCAGGTCGGCACCGGGGAAGCCCTTGAGGGTGCAGGCGGCGGAGCCGGTGTTCTTCAGGTTCACGATCAGCTCGCCCTCGGCCATCGCGCCGGAGGTGCTGAAGGCGAGCCAGGAGGTCTTGCACGCGCCCGCGCCGCCGCCCACGGCCGTGCCACCGCCGCCCGTGCCCGACTGGCCGGTGCCGGCGGCGGTGCCCTTGCCGGAGGACGCGCCGCTGCCGCCGGTGCCCTGGGAGCCGGAGTCCTGCGAGCCGGAACCCTCGGAGGCGGCGCTCTGGCTGGGGGTCGAGGAGCCGCTCTTGTCGGACGAGCCGTTGTCGCTGCCCGAGCAGGCGGTGAGCGACAGACCGGCGACGGCGACGACGGCGAGCAGCGAGAGCTTCTGGACGCGCATGGTTCCCCTTCAAGGCTTGCCGCTCACCGAGCGGCACGAGCGGCGCTGGTGACGTGCCAACCGGGGAGACCGTCACGGGCCTGTGAGCCGTTCCGCTCGATGCGCCCCTAGTACATGCCTGTTACAAGATGCTCGGGACCCGCTCAGATCTCCCGCAACCGGTCCACGATCTCCCGCAGCAGCTCCGGATCAGCGACCGGTCCGCCCGCCGGGGAGCGGCGGGGTGCGTCGATGCGGATCAGGCCCGCCTCGGCCAGGTCGCCGAGCAGGACGCGCAGCACGGTCAGGGGCAGGTCGGCGTCGGCGGCCAGCTCGGCGACGGGACGCCGGCCGCGCCGGACCAGGTCGAGCAGCGTGGCACGGGCATGGTCGATGTCCGGGCCCGGAGCGTCCGTCTCCACGGCGCTGACCTGGGACATCAGGTCGATGGGGTGCGCGCCGGAGGGCCGGGTGCGGCCCCGGGTCACGGTGTAGGGGCGCACCATCGACCCGGTCTCGTCCTCGTACCAGTGCTCGTCGCTCACGGGGGGATCAGGGGGTTGTGCGGGCGGCTGCGTCCAGGTGGCGGCCCAGGCGGCGGACGAGCAGGGCCATCTCGTGGGCGAGCTGGCCGACATCGGTGTGGGCCTCGCTGAGGACGGCGAGCCGGCTGCCGTGACCGGCCGGGGTGATGAAGAGGTAGGCGTCGTCGAGCATCACCATGGTCTGGCGCACTTCGCCCGCCCCGAACCGCTCCCCCGCCGAGCGGGCAAGGCCGTGGAATCCGGAGCAGACGGCGGCCAGGTGCTCGACGTCCCGTCGGCGCATGCCGTCGGAGCTGCTGAGCGGCAGCCCGTCCGCGGTGAGCAGGACGGCCTGGCGGACGTCGCCGGTGCGGGCCACGAGGTCGTCCAGCAGCCAGCCGAGATCCGTGCCGGGCGCTCCCGCGGGCGGAGCAGCGGGCTCGGCGTTCTGGTCGTCACCGTGCATCGTCGGTCTCCGTCCCTTCGTGGGCATGGGTGGTCACGGTGCCGGTGGCCGTGCGATCCGCGCGGTCGGGGGCGGGGGCTCGGTCGGGCGCGGGGGCCTGATCGGGAGCGGGTGCCCTGTCAGGGGCGGGTCCCCCGTCAGAGGCAGGTCCTCCATCGGGCAAGGACGCCCGGTCAGCGGCGGGTGCCCGGTCAGCGGCAGGTCCCCCGTCAAAGGCAGGTCCTCCATCGGGCAAGGACGCCCGGTCAGCGGCGGGTGCCCGGTCAGCGGCAGGTCCCCCGTCAGGGGCGGGTCCCCCGTCAGAGGCAGGTCCTCCATCGGGCAAGGACGCCCGGTCAGGGGCAGGTCCCCGGTCAGGGGCAGATGCCTGATCAGGAAAGGATGCCCGGTCGGATGCCGGTGCCAGGGGGCTGGTCGTGTCGCTCCCTGCGTCTCCGGGGAGCTGCGGTTGCGTCGGCTCCGTGGCACCGGAGCCGGAGGGCGCCTTGTCCGCTGTCGCCGGCAGGCCCTGGCGTCCGCGGTCCAGGCCACGCTGGAAGGCACCGAAGATCGCCCGCATCTCCTCGGCGTCGACCTCGCGCCCGGGCGGCGCCGACCGCGGCGGCGGATCGTCCCGCAGCTCCCGGGCGAGGGAGGCCTGCCGGGTGCGGGTGGGAAGGGCGGGGGCGGTTTCCCGTCCCGGAGGCTGCTCCGGCATTCCTGGTTCCGCGGGCACCTGCGGTGTCGCGGGGGTGTCCGGGCCGGACGGTTCCCGCGCCGGCAGTGCCCGGCCGGCGGCGGGCCGGGCTCCGGTCCGGCGCCGGGTCGGCAGTTCTCGTACGACCGCGGTCGTACCGGCGGGCCGCTGCCCGGCGGGCGCGTCCGCCTGCCGCGGCCCGGCAGCGGACCCCACCCGCACGCCCGTCGGCTCCTGCACCGCTTCCTCCGCCAGCACCGCCGAAGGCAGTCGCACCACCGCCGTCGTCCCGCCGTACGGCGAGTCGCGCAGGCTGACCTCGATGCCGTGCCGGGCGGCGAGGCGGCCGACGACGTAGAGGCCCAGCCGGTCGTGGCGGGTGGGGTCGAAGGCCTCGGGATCGGTGAGTGTGGCGTGGGCCTGGGCGCGTGCGTCGGTGTCGAGGCCGAGACCGCGGTCGTCGATCTCCACGACGAACCCGCTGCCGACACGCCCGGTGCGCAGGGTGACCCTGGTGTGCGGCGGCGAGAACACCGTGGCGTTCTCCAGGAGTTCGGCGACGAGATGGACGACGTCGGCGACCGCGTCCGCGGCCACCCCCACCTCGGGCATCGGCGGCACCACCACGCGCGCGTAGTCCTCGATCTCGCCCACCGCCGAGGCGACGACGTCGGCGAGCGGTACCGGTCGGCGCCAGCGGCGGCCGGGCGTGGCACCGGAGAGGATGATCAGGCTCTCCGCGTGCCGCCGCATGCGCGTGGTGAGGTGGTCGATACGGAACAGCTCGCGCAGCACGTCCGGGTCGTCGGTGCGCCGCTCCAGCGTGTCGACGAGCTTGAGCTGGCGGTGCACCAGCGCCTGGTTGCGGCGCGCGATGGTGAGCAGCACCGCGAACTGCCCCCGCCGCAGCCCGGCCTGCTGGACGGCGGCCTCGACGGCGGCGAGCCGCGCGGTGTTGAAGGACCGGCCGACCTGCCCGATCTCGTCGTCGTGGACCTCGTCGGCGGCCAGGGGCGGTGCCTCGGTGAGCGCGTCCACTTCGTCACCGGCACTCAATCTCCGCATGACGTCGGGAAGTTGATCCCTGGTGAGGACGTCGGCCGCGTCCCGGAGGGTCTCCAGGCGCCGCGAGATGCGCCGGGCGCCGCGCACCGCGAACCACAGGGACACGCCCGCGGCGGCCAGCCCGACCGCGCCGACGACCGCCGCCTTGGCCAGTTCCCGGTAGGCGAAGGCACGCCCGCGCGTGGCGGAGTTCTCGGCCGAGCTGGTGCACAGCTCGCGGTAGCGGACGACGGCCCGGTCGACGGTCGAGCGCCAGGTGCCGGCCGCGACCGCCTTCCCGGCGCCGGACGCACCGGACCGCAGCAGCGCGTCCTCGCCGCCCACCAGTGAGCGGTAGAGGTCACCGCGCTGGAAGTGGTCGAACAGGCCGCGCGAGTCGGCGGGCAGGTCCGGTACGTACGTCCGCTGGAAGACGCGCCGGTCCTCGATGGTCTCGGTCAGTGCGTCGTACTGCCGGTCGCTCAGGGTGCCGGCCGCCCGCGCCCCGGCGACCAGCGCGTCCTCGCGGGACACGTACTCCCGGACCCGCACCAGCTCGATGACGACCTGGGCCTCGCGGGCGAGCTGTCCGGCCTGCAGGGCGGTGAGCGTGGACTGCACGCCGAAGCCGGGCTCCACCAGTGCGCTGTACTCGTCGACCGCCCGGTCCCAGGTGATGTCCCGGGACAGCACGCGCTCACGCAGCCCCTCCAGCCTGCCGGTGGCCGCGACCATGGCGTCCACGGCCTGCCGCTGGCGCAGCGTGAGCCGGCTCCGGCCGCCGCCCTGCACCGCCTGCTTCATGGCCTCGACGGCCCGGTCGGTACGGCGCTGCTGCTCGAGCAGTTGCCCGGCGGCGGCCGTGTCGAGGCGGGCGCCCAGGTAGGCGGCGGACATCCGGCGCTCGATCTGGATCTGCCCGATCGCGGTGTCCACGGGGGTGCCGAAGTCGTCGTACACCCCCTGGACCCGGACCAGTGCGCGCAGTTCGCCGGTGACGGACCACATGGCGAAGCTCCACAGCGCCATCAGCGCGACGGCCGGGGCGAGCGCGAGCGCCACGATCCGCGCACGGACGGTGGTAGGGCGACGGAGGGGCCAGCGCATGGGGTACCTACCGGTGTTACCAATCAGTAGAGAGCGCGGCACAACCTACGGGATCGATCTGTGCACCGCAATGGTGACCTGCGGTAACCCCGGGTCACCTCGGGGACAGGGCGAAGGTCGTGACGACGGCCGCGTGGTCGGACGGCCAGTCGTTGCCCGCCACGTCCGGCCAGGGGCGCGCAGTGCCGGTGACGAGGGTGTGCGCGTCCAGCACGGTGAGACCGCGGTGCAGGACGTAGTCGATCCGGTCCTGCGGCTCGGGCCGCCCGCTGCCGTCCTCGTGCACGGGATGGATCGGCGACCAGGTGTGCCCGGGCGCGGCGGCGGGGTCCGGGTGCGCCGCACGGTAGGAGTCGGCGAAGCCCGCCTGCTCGGCGGCCAGGGTCACCGGCCACGTCACGTCCGGCCAGTCCAGGTGCGAGGGGCAGTTGAAGTCGCCGACGAGGACGACCGGGACTCCTTCGGCCGCGGAGTCGGCGATCCGCTCCAGCGTGTCCCGCATCTGGGCGAGCCGGACCTCCTCATGGGCGATCAGCTCGGCCGCCGGCAGCCCGTCGAAGACGGACTCGTAGGGCCCGTACGGCGTGTAGTGCAGATGCGCGGTCCACACGTCGACCTCGCGGCCGGGCGCCACGGCGATCCGGACACCCGCGGCACCGTAGAAGCCGACGTCCGGGTCGCCGAAGCGGGCGGTGATCGGGTGGCGGCTGATGACGCCGAGGTTCTCGCCGGCCCGGTGGTGGTGCCAGCCGAGGGCCTCGGCCAGCTCCTGGGCCGCCGTCCCGCCCGTCTCCTGGAGGCCGACGACGTCGGCGCCGCTCTCCAGGACGGCCTTGAGCTGCTTGGCCCGGTGGTCGTCGACGGGGCTGCCGCCGAGCCACAGGTTCCAGCTCATGACCCGCAGTTCGGGCGCGACCATCGCGCACAGCTTCTCGACCGAGACCCCGGCAAGGCTCTCCCGGACGGTCCGGCCGGGTGCCGCGCCGATCGGGGCGAGGGACGGTACGGCGAGCACGGCGCAGCCGGCGGCCTCGGCGGAGGCCACCCCGGTCTCGGTGTCCTCGACGGCCACGCAGCCGGCCGCCTCGACGCCGAGGGCCCGGCAGGCGGCGAGATAGGGGTCGGGGGCCGGCTTGGTTCGGGCGGTGTCGTCGGCGGTGACGGAGGCCGCGAACCGGTGGGCGCCCAGGGCGTCGAGGACGACGTCGGCCACCGCGCGCGGGGACGCGGTGACCAGCGCGGTCGGAACGCCGGCGGCGGCCAGCGCGTCCAGCAGTTCCAGGGCGCCGGGACGCGGCACGATGCCGGTGCGGACGCGGGCGGCGAACTCGCGGTGCAGGTCGGCGGCGAGGTCCGGGGCGGTCCTGCCGGTGTCCGCGGCGAGCCAGGCGGCGGTGTGCTCGACCGGGCGGCCGAGCACGTCCGGCTGGTCGGTCTCGGTCAGCGGTCGGCCGGCGACCTGCTCGACCGCCTCCCACCACAGTCGCTCGGTGTCGACGAGCGTGCCGTCCATGTCGAACAGGACGGCCTGCAGCGGGCGTCGGTGGGTGTGGGGGGTCACGTTCGGGTCAGTCCTCACTTCTGGATACGTTCGGCCACCAGCACGGGCCGCTCGGGCAGCGACACGGCGACGGCGGCACCGGCGCCGAGCCCGGTGGCCTCGTGTGCGGGCAGGTCGGCCTTGGCCTCGGTGCCGTCGGCGAGCCGTACGGTGACCCGGAGGACCGCGCCGAGGAAGGCGGTGGCGACGACGCGGGCACCGCCCTGCTCGTCGGCCGCCACCTGGACGGCCTCGGGCCGCACCAGTACGTCGACGGGACCGTCCGGCACGTCGCCGTCGGCGGGCAGCCGCTGTCCGAGCACCTGGACCGAGCCGTCGGCCAGTTCGCCCGGGATCCGGCTCATCGTGCCGACGAACTCGGCGACGAAGGCGGTCGCGGGGCGGCCGTACAGCTCGGCGGGCGCGGCGCACTGTTCGAGGCGTCCGGCGCGCATGACGGCGACCCGGTCGGCGACCGACAGGGCCTCCTCCTGATCATGTGTCACGAACAGGGTGGTGATGCCGAGTTCCTGCTGGAGTCGGCGGATCTCCTCGCGCAGGGTCAGGCGGACCTTGGCGTCGAGCGCGGACAGCGGCTCGTCGAGGAGCAGCACGCGCGGACGCAGCGCGAGGGCGCGGGCCAGCGCGATGCGCTGCTGCTGGCCGCCGGAGAGCTGGTGCGGATAGCGCTCCCCCTTGTCTCCGAGTCCGACCAGCTCCAGCAACTCACCGGCACGGGTCCTGCGTTCGGCCGTACGGACACCGCGCATGCGCAGCCCGAAGGCGACGTTGTCGACGGCGTTCAGGTGCGGGAAGAGGCTGTACGACTGGAAGACCATGCCGGCGTCGCGGCGGTGGGCCGGGACGTGAGTGATGTCCTCACCGTCCACCAGCACCGCGCCGGAGTCGGGGTGTTCGAAGCCGGCGAGCATGCGCAGCGCGGTGGTCTTGCCGCAGCCGGAGGGACCGAGCAGGGCCAGGAACTCCCCGGGGCGAACGGTCAGGTCGAGTCCGTCGAGGGCGACGGTGGCCCCGAACTCTCGCCGCAGGGAACGGAATTCGACGGTGGCGGCCTTCTCCGCGGTGGCCTTCTCGAGCATGGTGGCGGTCATGTTGTGTGTCATCCCCGGGAGTTGGCGGTTCGGGTGCGTCCGCCGCCGGCACCGGCGAGCGCGAGGAGCAGGGCCCAGGTGACGAGCAGGCTGAGCACGGACACGGCGACGGACATCTGGGCCTGTTCGCCGCCGACGTTGTAGATCCACACGGCGAAGGGCGCGTATCCGAGCAGGTGGGAGACCGTGAACTCGCCGAGGACCAGGGCCAGCGTCAGGAAGGAGGCGTTGAGCAGGGCCCCGCGCAGGTTCGGCAGGACGGCCTGCAGCAGGGCCTGCGGCCAGGAGGCGCCACAGCTGCGGGCCGCCTCGACGAGGGTGCGCACGTCGATGGCGCGCAGGCCGGCGTCCAGCGCCCGGTAGACGAAGGGCAGGGCCATCACGACGTAGGCGAGGACCAGGACGACGGGGAATTTGTCGTTCTGGATCACCACGAAGGTCTCGAACAGCGGGGTCCGGGACAGGTGCTCCGGACCCCACTTGAGCACGGTGACGATCCCGGCGACGAACGCGATCGGCGGCACCACCAGCGGCAGTGAGCAGACCACCTCGACCACCGGCCGCAGCCGGGGCGAGCCGAGCCGGAGCGCGACCACGGCGGGCACCATCAGCAGCAGCACCACCGCGATGGTGGCCACGGCCAGCTCCAGCGAGAGCAGCAGGCTGGAGACGAAGCCGTCGGTGGACAGGATCTTGGTGTAGGCGTCGAAGCTGACGCCCTGGCCGGGCACGTCCACCGTGAAGATCACGGAGGCGGCGAGCGGCACCAGGAAGTACAGGGCGGCGAGGCCGAGGACGACCCACCGCCACGGGGTCAGGCGTCGAGCCATCGGGCACTCCGTCGCTGAAGGGGCAGGTACACGGCCATCACCAGGCCGGCCACCAGGACCATGTCCAGGCTGAGGGCGAGCGCGATGTTCTCCTGGCCGACGAGGACGTTGCCGGAGAGCGCGTCGGCGATCTGCAGGGTGACCAGCGGGACCGCACTGCCGACCATCGCCGCGGCGGTGGCGTAGGCGGCGAAGGCGCTGCCGAAGAGCAGCACGAGGCCGCCGAGCAGCGAGGGCGCGAGCACGGGCAGGGCCACGTGGCGCCAGTACTGCACACCGGTGGCGCCGTTGTTCAGCGCGGCCTCGCGCCACTGCGCGCGCAGGCCGTCCAGCGCGGGGGTGATCGTGAGGACCATGAGCGGGATGAGGAAGTACAGGTAGACGAGGACCAGGCCCCAGAAGCTGTAGAGGTCCCAGCCGCTGTCCTTCAGGCCGAGGTGCACGGTGAGGACGCCCGCGTTGCCGAGGGTGGCGACGAAGGCGAAGGCGAGCGGCACACCGCCGAAGTTGGCGAGCACGCCGGAGGCGGTCAGCACGGCCTCGCGCAGCCAGCGGGAGCGGGAGCTGACCACGGCCTGCGCCAGCGGCAGCCCGAGCAGGGCGCCGAGCGCGGCGGCGATCGCGGACAGCTTGACGCTGCCGAGCAGGGCGGTGAGGTAGGGGCCCTGCAGCGAGGCCGTCATGTTGGAGCCGGTGTAGGTGGTCGCGCCCGTGGTGGCGTCGTCGACCGAGAAGGCGCCGTTCACGATGGCCACGGCGGGCAGGCCGAAGGCGATGGCGACGAAGACCAGCAGCGGTACGACCGCCAGCCAGCCGGGGGCGCGGCGCCGCCGCTTCGCCGAAGCGACGGGCGCCACGTCCGCACGCGGGAGAGCGGCGGTCATCCGGAGACGGCCTTCTGCCAGCCCTGGGCGATGACCGTCTTGGCCTTGCTCTGCTGGTCCTCGGTCGGGAAGGACGGCGTGCCGGTGACCTTCGGCAGCTGGGCGGCGGCCGTCTTGTCGAGGGTGCCGGCCTTCTCCATGGTGGCCATCAGCGCCGGGCGGGCGTAGCCCTGGAGCCAGAGGTTCTGGCCCTCGGTGCTGTAGAGGTACTCCTGCCACAGGCGGGCCGCCGCCGGGTGCGGGGCGTCCTTGTTGACGGCCTGGGAGTAGTACTGGGCGTACTGGCCGTCGCTCGGGATGACGACCTTCCAGTCGAGGCCCTTGGACTTGAACTCCTTGGCGTAGCCGGCGTTCAGGTAGTCCCAGTCGATGGAGATCGGGGTCTCGCCCTTCTCGACGGTGGCCGGGGTGGACTCGACGGGCGTGTAGTTGCCGCTCTTCTTGAGCTTGGCGAAGAAGTCCAGGCCGGGCTGGATGCTGTCGAAGGAGCCGCCGTTCGCGAGCGCCGCCGCGTAGACGCCGCCGAAGGCGGAGCCGGACTTGGTGGGGTTGCCGTTGAGGGCGACCTGACCCTTGTACTCGGGCTTGAGCAGGTCCTTGAAGCTGGTCGGGCAGTCCTTGACGCGCTTGTCGTCGCAGCCGATGGAGATGTAGCCGCCGTAGTCGTTGTACCAGCGAGCCTGCGGGTCCTTCTGGGCCTCGGGGATGTCGGCGTAGGACGCGACCTTGTACGGCGCGAGCAGCCCCTGCTGGGCGGCGCTCAGCGCGAAGGAGGAGCCGAGGTCGAGGACGTCGGGGCCGCGGTCCTGGCCCTTGCGGGAGGTGACGGCGTTGATCTCGTCCTGGCTGGTGCCGTCGGGGCTCTCGTCCTCGATCTTGATGCCGTACTTCTTCTGGAAGCCGTCGATGACGGCACCGTAGTCGGCCCAGTCACGGGGCACCGCGATGATGTGCAGCGAGCCCTCCTTCTTGGCCGCCTTGACCAGGGCGTCCATGCCGCCGAAGTCGGCGGCGGAGGTGGCGGTGGCGGCGCTCTTGCCGTCCTTGGTGGTGGTCGACGCCTTGTCGGGGGCGGCGCCGCAGGCGCTCAGGGCGAGCGCGGCGACGACGGCGGTGCAGCCGCCGAGCACGGCGTTTCTCGGCAGGGACACGGTCACGGTCTCTCCAGGGGGACACATGCGGAGCGAGGGAGAACTTGTCTGAACAAGTTGGCCCCAGTACGCCCGGCCTCGGTGTCCTGTTCATGAACGGAGCCCAAACACCGCCCCCCGTTTCCCTGCACACTTCCGACTGACACGGATCACCAAGGTGCGTCGATTAGGCTGGTCACGCTGTGCACAGTGACCTGAGCAGAGGGGAAGCATGACGGCGCGACACGAGGAGATCGCCGACGAGTTGCGGCGGGCCATCGACCGCGAGGAGTACACGGTCGGCAGCCGACTGCCCTCGGAGGCGGAACTCGCGACGCACTACGGCGTCTCACGAGGCACGGTCCGTCAGGCCGTCGCGACCCTGACCGCCGAGGGGCTGATCGGCTCCCGCCAGGGCGCCCGGCGCGTGGTGCTCGCCAGCCGCCGCAGCCAGAGCTTCGAGGAACTGCGCAGCTTCGCCCAGTGGGCCCGCGCGATGGGCCGCGAGGCCACGGGCCACGTGGTGACGCAGGAGTACCGCCCGGCGACCCACGAGGACGCAGTGCGTCTCCAACTCCCCATCGGCACACAGGTGTTGCACGTGCTCCGGGTGCGCGGCCTGGACGGCGAGCCGGTGCTGCTGGAGCGCACGGTGTACGCCGACTGGATCTCCCCGGCGGTCGAGTCGATCGAGCCGGACTGCCCCTCGGTCACCCAACGCCTCTTCGACGACACGGGATTGGTCTTCGCCTACGGCGAGCACATCATCGACGCGGTGGCGGCGGGCGCCCAGGACTCCGAGCTGCTGGGCATCCGCCGTACCAGTCCGCTGCTGCGGGTGCGCCGGGTGACGACGACACGCGAGGGGCGCCCGGTGGAATGGTCGGACGACCGCTACCGCTCGGACGCGGTGAGCTTCGCCGTACGCAACTCGATCGGGAACAACGCGCTGGCACGGAAGACGGCGGAGTAGCCCCGCCCTTGCCGTGGGGACAAGGCGACCGGAAAAAGGGCGGCTGCGCAGCAATCAGACCCGCTCGAAGGTGCCGTACACGGCCGCCCTCGCAATGGCGTGGGTGAACAGGAGGAAGTCCAGACAGGCAGGGGTCGATGTCCCGGACACGTTCAGTTCCTCCACGCCGACGGCATGGACGACGAGAAAGTGTGGGCACATCGGGGTCGGACATCGCCACCGTGAAACTCTGTGTCTCCTCGGGAAGCCCGACCAGCTCAGCTGCGGTGAGATGTCCGACCCGCCTGCTCCCAGGATGCCGCTCACCTGCTCGCGGGCCAGTTGCTCGCCCCGGGCCACGGACTGCGAGGTCAACGAGAAGGTCCGTATCGGCGGCAGGAAATCGTAGGGGCCACAGGGTTTGATCACGGCAGTCCTCTGGAACTCCGGACCGGTCGGTTTACTTACCCGGACAGACCTCCGCACCCGCAGAAGAAAACGTGGCGCCGAAATCCTGTTCCCGTTCCACGGGACGATGCGCACAGGCCCCGGTCGGGTACCGGTTGCAGGGGCCAAGGTGCCCGCTCACACTTGATGGGCACGCGAAAACCGGTGGCCCCGTGCCCGTTCCGGGGCAACCTCTTTCACAGGAGCGCCCCATGGCCAAGATCCTTTGTGTGCTCACCGGCGCGAGCTATTGGACCCTGAAGGACGGACACCGGCATCCCACCGGCTACTGGGCCGAGGAGTTCGTGGCGCCCTACAGCGTGTTCACCGACGCCGGACACGAGGTCACCGTGGCAACTCCCGGTGGGGTCGTGCCCGTTGTGGACACCATGAGCCTGAGGCCCGGCATGGCGGGCGGCGAGGAGAACGCCCTGCGGGAGGAGGCCGTCATCGAGGTCGCGGACGAACTGCGGCACCCCATCTCCCTCCAGGAAGTGCGCCTGGAGGACTACGACGCGGTCTACTACCCCGGCGGTCACGGCCCGATGGAGGACCTCTCGGTCGACCCCGACTCCGGGGCACTCCTGCGGGAGGCACTCGCCTCCGGCCGTCCGCTCGGCATCGTCTGCCACGCCCCGGCCGCTCTCCTCGCCACCCGTGACGCAAAGGGCGACACGCCGTTCGCGAACTACCGGGTGACGGGTTTCTGCAACGAGGAGGAGGCCGGTGTCGGTTTCGCCGACAAGGCCAAGTGGCTGCTGGAGGACGAGCTGAAGGAGCTGCCCACCCAGTATTCGCGGGGTCCCGCCTGGGAGCCCTACACGGTCGTGGACCGCAACCTCTTCACCGGGCAGAACCCCGCGTCCTCGGCCCCTCTCGCGAAGGAACTCGTCGAAGCTCTGTAATCGTCGTTCGCAGTGATCGTCGTTCGCACGTCATTCGAAGACGACGACCTGGCATCCGACGACATCGCCGCGGCCCAGGGCCTCGAGGTTCTCGTTGATGTCTTCGAGCCCGACCTTGGTCACGCTGTGTTTGACGAGGCCGTCCTGGACTGCGTCGGCAGCGAGGCGTCCATCTCCATGGGGTTCGATCTGCTGGGCCCGGAAGGCGCACTGGCGGCCGTCGGGCTCATGAGCGACCGCGTCGAGCACCGCCAGTTCCCCTTCGTGGGAATGGAGTTGTCCTACCTCGGTTCTGCTGTCCGTGCGCGAAGGCCACCACGCTCGCACCGCCGCCGAGCAGCTTCGCGCACTGGACCGCGTAGCTTCCCGGCCCGCCGATGCCCGTGACCGCGGCGGTCCGACCGGGACCCGGTTTGCCTGCGTCCCGCAGCTTCCTCATCCCCCGGTACGGGGTCATGCCCGCGTCGGTCATGGGGGCGAGGTGTTCAGGTGCTTTCGCGGCCTCCCCCGAGACCGGGATCGCATGGCGGCACTCGACGGCCATGTACTCGGCGAAGCCTCCGGGAGGGCCGAAACCCACCCACCTGCCGTTGCCGCTGCACAGCCGTTCGTTGCCCTCGCGACACTGCCGGCACGTGCCGTCTCCCCAGCCGGGATTGACCACGACCATGTCGCCCTCCGAGTAGCCCACCGCCGAGGGCACGGCGCTGCCCAGTGCCGCCACTCGGCCCGTGACCTCGGGACCGGGGATGTAGGGCAGGTCCACCGGGAACGGACCCTCGAAGTAGCCGTCGAGGAGCCGGTAGCCGCTTCGGCACATGCCCGTTGCGGCGACCTTCAGGAGAATCTCGTCCGGCCCGGGCTCGGGCACGGGAACCTCTTCGATACGAAGCGGTTCCTTGTATCCGTGCATCCGGGCCGCCTGCATCCGCGTCATGGGTGCCTCGCTCTCGCCGACAGGCCGAAAAGCGGCTCGGGCAGTGCGACAGGGCAGGAAACGGTCCCGGCGCCGGTCCCCACGGCCGCCGCTCAGGACCTCGGCATGGTGCCGCGCCTACGCGGGACACGCATGCGGGTGCGGTGCTCGGTGCTCGTCGGGTGAGACCGGTTCGGCCGCCTCGTCCCGGCTGACGAACTGCGCTTCCACTCCGCCGAAGGCCCCGCGTTCCTGTGGTACCCGGAGGGCAACGCCGAACGCGTGGGCACACAGCAGACATTCGTCACGTGCCGACCGATCGGCGTGGTGCTCGCGGTGATGCCCTGGGAAGAGGTCGTCCTCGAACTCGTAGTCCCCGGGCAGGTCGGGGAACTGCCCTTAACCCGGCGCCCCGGACGAAAAGCGCCGCAGCAACGGCGACAGCACCAGTACCGACTTGGTCCGTTCCACGAACGGCTCCCCGGCGATCCGTTCCAGCACCCGTTCGAAGTGACGCATGTCGGAGGCGAAGACCTGGGCGATCGCGTCCGCGTCGCCGGTGACGGTCGACGCGGCCACGACCTCCTGGTAGCGCTCCAGGCCCCGCTGAATGGTCTCCGGCGAGGTGTTGCGCCGGCAGTGGATCTCGATGAACCCCTCGGTCTCCCAGCCGAGCGCCGCCGGGTCCACCCGGACGGTGAATCCGGTGATGGCTCCGGTGGCCCGCAGCCGGTCCACGCGCCGCTTCACGGCGGGCGCGGACAGTCCGACCAGCTGCCCGATGTCCGCGTAGGAGCGGCGGGCGTCCTCGGCGAGGGCGTGCACGATGCGTTCGTCGAGATCGTTCAGCACAGGGGGTGGTTCACTTCTTCGGTTCGGTCACTTCTCTGCCGTCACCACGAGGTCCTCACCGGTCGCGAGACGGGAACGGCGATAGCCGTATACGAAGTAGAACACGAGCCCGACGGCCATCCAGACACCGAACACGATCCAGGTCACCTCGGACAGGCTGCCCATCATCCAGATGCAGAAGAAGAAGCCCAGCGCGGGCAGCACCGGCGACAGCGGCACACGGAAGGTGCGGTGCATGTTCGGGCGGGTCCGGCGCAGCACGACCACGGCCACGTTGACCAGCGCGAAGGCGAACAGCGTGCCGATGCTGGTGGCGTCCGCCAGCTGGCCCAGCGGGATGGCGGCGGCAAGGACACCGCAGAACACCGACACGATGATCGTGTTGGCGCGCGGCGCGCCGGTCTTCGGGTGGACCCTGGCGAAGATCTTGGGCACCAGGCCGTCGCGGGCCATCGCGAACAGGATGCGGGTCTGGCCGTAGAGCACGGTCAGCACGACGCTGGCGATGGCGATGACCGCGCAGAACGCGAGCAGGGTGCCCCAGAAGCTCTGCCCGGTGACGTCCGTCATGATCTGCGCGAGCGCGGCCTCGGAGTCCTTGAACTTCTTCCACGGCCAGGCGCCCACAGCGACGGCCGCGACGAGGACGTACAGCCCGGTCACGATGACCAGGGACAGCATGATCGCGCGGGGCAGGTCGCGCTGGGCGTTCTTCGCCTCCTCACCGGCCGTGGAGGCGGCGTCGAAGCCGATGTACGAGAAGAACAGCGTGGCACCGGCCGCGCTGACGCCCGCCATGCCGAGCGGCATGAAGTTCGCGTAGTTGCCGGACTTGAAGCCCATGAAGCCGATGGCGCAGAAGAGGATCAGTGCGGCGATCTTCACGGACACCATGATGGTGTTGGCCCGCGCGGACTCCTTGGCGCCGCCGAGCAGGAACACCATCCCGAGCAGGACGACGATCAGGGCGGGCAGGTTGAAGATGCCGCCCTGGCCGGGCGGGGCCGACAGGGCGTCGGGGAGGGTGACACCGATGGTGCCGTCCAGCAGCTCGTTCAGGTACTGGCCCCAGCCGACGGCCACTGCGGCCACCGACACGCCGTACTCCAGCAGCAGACACCAGCCACAGACCCAGGCGATCAACTCACCCATCGTTGCGTATGCGTACGAGTACGAGGAGCCGGAGACCGGGATGGTGCCCGCCAGCTCGGCGTAGGACAGAGCCGAGAACAGTGCGGTGAGACCGGCGATCACGAAGGAGAGGACCACGGCCGGACCGGCTTTGGGGACGGCCTCGCCGAGGACGACGAAGATGCCGGTGCCAAGCGTGGCACCAATGCTGATCATGGTCAGCTGCCACAGCCCGAGGGAGCGCCGCAGCGCGCCTCCCTCACCCTGGCCGCCCTCCGCGACCAGGCGTTCCACGGGTTTGCGCCGCATGAGGCGCGCGGCGACACCCGGGGACGCGGGGGTGGTCGCAGTGCGGTCGTGCGGGGGTGCGCCTTGGTCGAGCACGCGCTGGCTCCTTATCGCTGCCGGTCATTGCGGACGGGGACCGGGGGCAGCCCTGCGAGGGCAGGAACCCACCGAGCGGGGTCCCCGCCACGCCACGTACAGACGAGCACCCTATGAGCCAGGCCTTCACGGGCGTAATGCAGCAACCTTGCGCGTCCCCGGGTGATCATTGCGTTCATCGGACCGGAATGACAAATCGTTGCGCGTGGGCTGTCGACCGTTGCACTGCGACCTCGGATGCACCTGCGCCCTCACAAATGAGTGGATGGCTTCCGGTGAGTGGAGGGCTTCCGGGCAGCGGGAGACGGCGCTCGTGCTGCGCGGGGCCGGGACGCCCGAAACGCCGACGGCCCCCGCCCTTCCCGGGTGGCGGGAAGGACGGGGGCCGTCGTGGACGACGTGCCGCGGGTCAGCTCCAGCTGGCGTGCAGCGGCTTGCCCTCGGCGTAGCCGGCGGCGCTCTGGATGCCGACGATGGCCTTCTCGGCGAACTCCTCCAGGGAGCCGGCACCGGCATAGGTGCAGGAGGAGCGGACGCCCGCGATGATCGAGTCGATCAGGTCCTCGACGCCCGGGCGGGCCGGGTCGAGGAACATCCGGGAGGTGGAGATGCCCTCCTCGAACAGCGCCTTGCGGGCGCGGTCGTAGGCCGACTCCTCGGACGTACGGTTGGCCACGGCGCGCGCGGACGCCATGCCGAAGGACTCCTTGTAGGCGCGGCCGTTCGCATCGTGCTGGAGGTCGCCCGGCGACTCGTACGTACCGGCGAACCAGGAGCCGACCATCACGTTGGACGCGCCGGCCGCGAGGGCCATGGCCACGTCGCGCGGGTGCCGGACACCGCCGTCGGCCCACACGTGCTTGCCGTACTTCTTGGCCTCGGCGGCGCACTCCAGCACCGCGGAGAACTGCGGCCGGCCCACACCGGTCATCATGCGGGTGGTGCACATGGCGCCGGGGCCCACACCGACCTTGATGATGTCCGCACCGGCGTCGATCAGGTCCTTGACGCCCTCGGCGGAGACGATGTTGCCCGCGACGATCGGCACCTGCGGATCGAGGGCGCGCACCAGCTTGACGGCGCTGATCATCGACTCCTGGTGGCCGTGCGCGGTGTCGATGACGAGCGTGTCCACGCCCGCGTCGAGCAGTTGCTTGGCCTTGCCCGCGACGTCGCCGTTGATACCGACGGCGGCGGCGATGCGCAGCTTGCCGTTCGCGTCGACGGCCGGCGTGTACAGCGTGGCGCGCAGGGCGCCCTTGCGGGTGAGGATGCCGGCGAGCCTGCCGTCCTTGTCGACGGCCGGGGCGTAGCGGCGGTTGGCGCCGTCCAGCCGGTTGAAGGCCTCGCGCGGGTCGATGTCCGCGTCGAGGAGCAGCAGGTCCCTGGACATGACGACCTCGAGCTGCGTGAAGCGGTCGACGCCGGTCAGGTCCTGGTCGGTGACGACACCGACGGGCCGGTGGTTCTCGTCGACGACCACACCGGCGTTGTGCGCCCGCTTGGGCAGCAGCGCCAGGGCGTCGGCGACGGTCTGGTGCGGGGCCAGCACGATCGGGGTGTCGAGCACCAGGTGGCGGCCCTTCACCCAGGAGACGACGTCGGTGACGACGTCGATCGGGATGTCCTGCGGGATGACCACGAGGCCGCCGCGGCGGGCCATGGTCTCGGCCATGCGGCGGCCCGCGATGGCGGTCATGTTGGCGACGACGAGCGGAATGGTGGTGCCCGTGCCGTCCGGCGAGCTGAGGTCCACGCCCTGACGCGAACCGACCGCGGAGCGGCTCGGCACCATGAACACGTCGTCGTACGTCAGGTCGTACGCGGGCTGGATGTCATTGAGGAAACGCACGTGCTGCACATCCCAGTCGATCAGAGGTGACCCCCCGACAGGTGTGCCAGGGGAAAAGAGCACGTACTTCATTGTCCCATGACGAGGCGCTTGTCATGCCCCAACAGAACATCCAGGCCGGCGGTACGGCCCTAGGAGGTTCCTCCAAGAGCCAGCGCGACGACCAGGGACGGCGTACGGTCTCCCGCCTCCGTGAACACCTCCTGGGCCGTCCGCCACTCCTCCGGACGCGCCTTGGCATACGGTTGCCAGCCCCGGACGACGACGAGCAGCCCCTGCTCGACGGCCCCCTCGGGCCAGACGGTGTGGTCGGTCAGGGAGTCGGCCAGCGCGTCCCAGTTGCGGCCGAACCAGTCAGGCAGCGCCAGGGCGCGGGCGACGCGGTCCATCAGGCCGGCCTTGTCGACGACCCCGTCGAGGTCCAGCGTGACCAGGTAGCGGCCCGCCAGGTCTTCGCTCATCTCAGCACCGCCCGGAACGAGTTGTAGTGATCATCGGTGTAGTAGATCTCCCCACCCTGGCCGGTGACGATGCGCCGGGCCCCGCGATCGCGCGAGCCGGGCGTGTTCACCGTGTATTCGTGGTAGTAGCCGCGCTGGTGCTTGGGCAGATGCCCCTCGAAGTTCCCGAAGGCGACCCCGTCCTTGGTGTACGGGAAAGGGCCGCCCTGGTCGATCAGGGCGAGGGTCCTGCGGGCCTCGGCCGGCAGCTGGGACTCCCTGACGGTGCCCATGCCATGGGCCCACGCCGGGGCGGACGCACCGGGCCCCGTACCGGAACGGGAACTCGCATGCGAGCCGGACGAGCATCCCGCGAGCAGGACGGCAAGAACGACGGCCAGCAGCCCCGCGAGGGCACGGGGCAGCGTCAGGGACCGCGCACGGGACGGGCTCGGGGACCGTCGGGGCATGTGGGGGACGAACCGCGACAACATGCGGACGATGCTGCCACGCCCGGCCCGCTCCGTGGCCACCATGACGCGCAGGGACCCCCTTCCCGACCGTGCTCGCCCTGACGTGCCGGAACGCGGTGGACGACCGAGCCGCCACGCCCTGCCGGGACGGCTTGGCCTGCGGGGCGCGATGACCGACCTGGACGCCTCGACCTACCGGGACGCGGTCGGCGACTCGGACGCCTAGACCTGCCGGAACACCATGCCCGACCAGCCCGCCGCACCCGCGGAGATCCGCCTGACCGGCCAGGCGGCCCACTCTGCTCGAGCGGCCACGGTCCGCCGGGCAGTGGGCTGGACCCCCTGTGGCACGGTGTTCCGGCCAGGGCCGCCCGTCTCTCACTGTGCTCCGCGGCCGGGACCGGCCACCTCGGCCCGTCGAGGTGTGACAGACCTGCCGGGGCGGCCACCGCGCGTCCGGAAGCCACGGCGACCTGCTGCAGAGCCGGCCGCACGACACCGCCACGGGCCCGGCGCCGACCGGGCGTCCGGCCCGCCGGAGAACGCACCCCGAGCCGCCACGGCCCGCCCCGGGTGCGGAGACCAAGGGTCACTCGCCCCGCTGCGGATCCGACTCCGTTTCGCCACGTCCCCGTATCGCCCACCGAGCCGTCCCCGACCCGCCGCGCAACCCCCTTGCGACGCACACGCGCCTCGCTGGTCCTGTCAGAGCCCGTCCGGGTCCGCCCGGTTGAGTGCGGGCTTAGGGGTCGGGCCCGCCGTCATCAGGTAGTCCGCGGCCGAGGTGTCCGTGACCAGGCTGGTGACCAGCCCGGACCGCAGCACCGCGTCGATCGCGGCCGCCTTGCGCTGCCCGCCCGCTATCGCCACGACCTCCGGGATACGGCGCAGCTGGTCGGCCTTGACCGTGATGCAGCGCTCCCCCAGGTCGCGGCCGATCCTGCGTCCCTCGGCGTCGAAGAGGTGCGCGGACATCTCGGCGGCGACACCGAGCGAGGCGTAGTGCGCCCGCTCCTCGTCGCTGAGCATGTCGTGCACCGTCGAGATACCCGGCTCCCAGGAGCCGATGGAGACGCAGGCGACCGTGACCTTGTCGAAGTACTCGAAGGCCCGGGCGATCCCGGTCTGGTTGCGCAGCGCCGCCGCGGTGGCCGCATCCGGCAGCAGCATCGGCGCGTAGATGGGGTGCGCGTCCCCGCCCGACACCTGGGCGGCACGGCGCACGGCCTCCACCGAGCCGCGCTCGGCGGTCCCGGCGTCGTACACGCCCGTCAGCTGCACCACCGTGCACGGCGGCAGCCGGTCGAGCGCCGCCGCCATGTGGATGGTGGACCGGCCCCAGGCCAGCCCCAGCACGTCGCCCTCGTTGACAAGCTCGCCGAGCAGGTCGGCGGCGACCTCGCCGAGGTTCTCCGGGTCGGGGGTCTCCTCGGCCTCGGCCGGGGACTCGACCACGACGGCGTGCCTCAGGCCGTAGCGGGCGCGGAGCGCGTCGGAGCGCTCGGCGTCCAGCTCGGCCGGCACGCGGATCTCGATACGCACGAGATCCCGTTCGAGGGCCGTCTCCAGGACCCGGGCCACTTTGAAGCGGCTGACGCCGAACTCCTCCGCGATCTGGATCTTGGATTTCCCCTCGAGGTAGAAGCGGCGGGCCATGGCCGCCGCCTGGACCAGCTCAGCGGGTCCCATCCGCATGGCTGACCGGCCCGCCGACATACCCGACACGGCGATCTCCTCACTGCTGTTCACACTCTGGATTCGCCGTTCATCCTTGCAGATTCGGGGCGACTGATCTGCCCTGATGGGCGCCGTTCACTTAACCGTTCATGTATCTGTGGCTCAGTGGTCGCATGCCCAGGACGCCTGGGCGGTGACCGCCTCCGCCTGGGCCCGCAGGGCACGGACCGCCTCCGCCGGGTCCTCGGCCCCGTACACCGCCGAGCCGGCCACGAAGACGTCCGCTCCCGCCTCCGCGCACCGCTCGATGGTCGACGCCGAGACACCGCCGTCCACCTGCAGCCACAGCTGGAGACCGTGCTTGTTGATCAGCTCCCGGGTGCGGCGGATCTTCGGCAGCATGATGTCGAGGAAGGCCTGGCCGCCGAAGCCGGGCTCGACCGTCATGATCAGCAACATGTCGAGTTCCGGCAGCAGGTCCTCGAACGGCTCGATCGGCGTCGCCGGCTTGAGCGCCATGGAGGCACGGGCACCCTTGGCGCGGATCTCACGGGCGAGGCGCACGGGCGCGGCAGCGGCCTCCACGTGGAAGGTGACGGACGAGGCGCCCGCCTCGACGTACTGAGGGGCCCAGCGGTCGGGATCCTCGATCATCAGATGGCAGTCCAGCGGGGTGTCCGTCGCACGCGCCAGGGACTCCACGACCGGCACGCCGAGCGTGAGGTTCGGGACGAAGTGGTTGTCCATGACGTCGACATGGAGCCAGTCGGCGCCTTGGACCGCCTTGGCCTCCTCCGCGAGGCGGGCGAAGTCGGCGGACAGGATGCTGGGGTTGATCTGGGCCATGCCCCAAGACTGCCATGTCTGGGGCACTGATGTTCGCGCCGGTCCACAGGCGGAGCCGTTCATCGTACGCGTACGACAAACTCGCGCACCTGTGGACAACGCCCCACGAGCCCATGGCCTCAGCCAGTACGCCCGTGGCCTCAGCCAGTACGACGGATGAGTGCCAGATACATCGCGTCGGTGCCGTGCAGATGCGGCCACAGCTGGACGTCCGGCCCGTCACCGAGCATCGGCACACCGGGCAGCAGCGGGCGCGCGTCGACCAGCTCCGTCTCCCGGCGCTGCTTGAGCACGTCGGCGACGACCGCCCGGGTCTCGGCGAGGTGCGGCGAGCAGGTGGCATAGCCGACGATCCCGCCGACGCGCACCGAGTCGAGCGCGGTGCGCAGCAGGGCACGCTGGAGCGGCGCGAAGTTCTCCAGGTCCTCCGGGCGGCGCCGCCAGCGGGCCTCGGGCCGCCTGCGCAGCGCGCCGAGACCCGTGCACGGCACGTCCATCAGCACACGGTCGAAGGTCCCGGGCCGCCACGGCGGCCGAGTGCCGTCGGCGGCGATGACCTGGTAGGGCCCAAGGTTGCCGGCCAGCGCCTTGGCGACCAGCCCCGCCCGGTGCGGCTGCTTCTCCGAGGCCAGCAGCGTGGCTCCGCGCTCGGCGGCGAGGGCGGCCAGCAACGCGGCCTTGCCGCCGGGCCCGGCGCACCCGTCGAGCCACTTCGTGTCGGACCCCTCGACGGGCGCGTTGGCGAGGGCCAGGGCGACCAGCTGGCTGCCCTCGTCCTGCACCCCGGCCCGTCCCTCGCGCACGGCCTCCACCGCGCCCGGCTCACCGCCCTCGGCGAGCCGCACGGCGTACGGCGACCAGCGCCCCGGCACGGCGGCCTCCTCACGCAGCAGCTCCTCGGCGGTGGCCCGCCCCGGACGGGCGACCAGGGTCACCTCGGGCCGCTCGTTGTCGGCCTCCAGCAGATCCTCGATACCGGCACGCCCGCCGCCCAGGGAGTCCCAGAGCGCGGAGACGACCCACCGGGGATGCGAGTGCACGACGGCGAGATGGTCCTCCGGATCCTCGTCGTACGGCGGCGCCACCTTCTCCAGCCACCCGTCGAGATCGTTCTGAGCCACCTTCCGCAGCACGGCGTTGACGAACTTGGCCCGCCCGTCGCCGAGCACCACCCGGGCCAGCTCCACGGAGGCCGACACTGCGGCATGCGTCGGGATCCGGGTTCCGAGCAGCTGGTGCGCGCCGAGGCTGAGCACGTCGAGCACCGGCGGGTCGACCTCGCGCAAGGGCCGGTCGACACACGCGGCGATCACGGCGTCGTACGTCCCCTGCCGCCGCAGCGTGCCGTACACCAACTCGGTGGCGAGAGCCGCGTCCCGGCCGTCGAAGTCCCCCTTCTCCCGCGCCTTGCGCAGCAATGGCGGCAACACGAGATTGGCGTACGCGTCCCGCTCGTCGACCGCGCGCAACGCCTCGAAGGCCAGGATGCGGACGGGATCCTTCTGCGGACGACGGTAGGGCTTGGCGGGCTTACGCGGCCGCCGGGACTGCTCACTCACGAAAAAGGTGCTCCGGATACGAAGAGAGGATGCAGGCTCCAGCCTACGTCCCGGCGACGCCGCACCGACGTTCCGGGGCACCGGCCTGCTGCACCCGCGGTCCCGGCACCAGGCCACCCCGCGGCCCCGTCACCCGTCGTCGGCCACCTGACATGCCCGTCACCCGTCGCCCGCGAAGGCACCACGCCCCTGCCGCTGGACGCCGGGCCTTCGGGCCTCAGCCGCCCAGCGTCTCGCTCTCGGCGATGCGCACCCCGCGGGCCCAGTCGGCCGCCCGCATCGGCTTCTTGCCCTGGGCCTGCACCCAGAGCAGCTCGACGGCGTACGAACCCGTTCCCACGTGCACGCTGTTCTTGCCGGCGGCCACCCGGCCCGGTGCGAGGTCGGTGCGCTCGGGCACCGGCGTGACCTGGATCAGCTTGAGCCGCTCGCCGCGGAAGGTGGTCCAGGCGCCGGGTGCCGGGGTGCAGCCGCGCACGACGCGGTCCACACGCAGCGCGGGCGCGGCCCAGTCCACCTGGGCGTCCTCGACGGTGATCTTGGGCGCGACGGTGATGCCGTCGGCCGGCTGCGGTACGGCCTTCAGGGTGCCGTCCTCGATGCCGTCCATGGTCGCGGCGAGCAGCCCGGCGCCGGCGAAGGCGAGCCGGGTGAGCAGGTCACCGCTGGTGTCGGTGGACCGGACCTCCTCGGTGACGGTGCCGTAGACGGGTCCGGAGTCGAGCCCTTCCTCGATGAGGAAGGTGGAGGCGCCGGTGATCTCGTCGCCCGCCATGATCGCGTGCTGCACGGGCGCCGCCCCGCGCCAGGCGGGCAGCAGCGAGAAGTGCAGATTGACCCAGCCGTGCGCCGGGATGTCGAGGGCCACCTTGGGCAGCAGGGCGCCGTAGGCGACGACCGGGCAGCAGTCCGGGGCGATCTCCTTCAGCCGCTCCAGGAACTCCGGGTCGCGCGGCTTGAGGGGCTTGAGCACCTCGATCCCTGCCTCCTCCGCCCGCTCGGCCACGGGCGACGCGACCAGCCTGCGCCCGCGTCCGGCCGGTGCGTCGGGCCGCGTGACGACGGCGGCCACCTCGTGCCTCCCGGAGGCGATCAGAGCGTCCAGGGCGGGAACTGCGACCTCGGGGGTACCGGCGAAGACGAGCTTCATGGGCGGGATCGGGCCTCTCGGGCGGGGGTTGGACGGGCAGCGCACCAGTCTATGACCACCGACGTGCGGACGCCGACGGCGAGCGATCCGCACAGGTTGTCCAGCCTGTCAGCCGACGGGAAACGGGCCGGCGCGCAGAAGGGAGGAGAACAATTCCGGCACCACAGACAGGCGCGCGCACGCCTGCCCGGCGTACGCATATGCCCGTACGCCCCCACCCCGTGACCAGCCGAGCGCACACGCGTTGGTCAAGAAAGAGTTGACCACATCGGGCCGCTTTCGCGGCCCAATTCCTTTCAACGCCGGTTCGAGAGGCTTGTTCATGGCCGACCACGCAACCCACGACGCCCAGGCCCGGGCCAGCCTGCACTTGCTGGTGCGGGACATCGAGCGGGTCCGCCGGCAGGTGGACGCACTGCGCACGCTCACCGCCCAACTGGGCAACGTCTACCGCCCTCGCCGCTCCGGCCCGTCCACAGGCTTCGTCGTCTACGGACGTGCCCCCGCCCCGACGGTCCGGCTCGCCCAGGAACTCCGCGACAGCGTGGAAACCCTGGTCACGGCCGCCGTGGACTTCGACCGCTCACTCGGCTTCTCGTGGGACGCCGTGGGCTCGGCGCTCGGAGTCACCAAGCAGGCGGTGCACCGCCGTTACGGCGCCCGCCGCGCGACGGCCCAGGCCGCCGCCGAGGCCGAGCGGGCGCCCGAGCCGTCCGGCACACGCACACTCAACGCCAACTCGGGCCTGCCGTCGGTGCCCACGGTCCCCGCGGCCCGCTCCATGCCCACCCAGCCGACCGCGGGCAGCCCCGCACTGCGCGACGAGGCCCGCCCGACGGCCTTCCCCGGTCCGCGCAACGGCTGACGCCCCGCTCTGCCCTCCCGGCCCCTTTCCGGGAGGGCAATCCTGTCTCGACGGCTCTCTCCCCCACGGCATCCCCCTGCTCCTCCCCTCAGCGGAACTGCCGGCCGGTCCGTCATTCGATCCGTCATCCGATGTCCGGCGGATCGACGCGCACCCGAACCGCCTCCCCGCTCCCGCTCCCCCGCGCCATCCGAGCGGCCTGCGCGGTCTTGAGCGCGAAGGCCAGCGCCGCCCCGCTCCCTGGCGGTACCCGGACCAGCGCCCGGTCCCAGTGCTCACCGGCGGGCGGCCCCCCGGGTCTACGTGGCCTGCCGGGCGGTGTCGGCGGCACGGGCACCGGCCCCAACACCTCGGCGTCCGGCGGCAGTTCGACCGAGGTCAGGAACTCGGCCACGGCCTCGGGCGGCCCGCTGACGGCCGCCATCCGGGACACCGGCGGGAAGCCCAGCTCGGCCCGCTCGGCCAGTTCCCTGACCGCATGCCCGACGGGGTCCCAGCGCACCAGCGCCTGCACCGGCCGCAGCGTCGGCTCGGCCACCACGACCACGGTGCCGCCCTCGCTCTGCGGCCGGACCAGCGCACCCGCCGCGATCCACCGGCGCAGCGCATCCTCACCGGCCCGCAGGTCGGGGCGTACGAGCATGGCCCAGCCGTCCAGCAGCAGGGCCGCCGCGTAACCGCCCTCGGCGACGGGTTCGGCGCCCGGGGTGCTCACCACCAGCGCGGGCGTGCCCGGGACGGTGTCCAGGACGTGTTCGCGCCCCGAGGTCCGCACCGGTACGGCGGGAAAGGCGCGGCCCAGTTCCTCGGCCGTCCGCCGCGCCCCCACGACCTGGGCGCGCAGCCGGAAGCCACCGCACTCCGGGCAGTGCCACGCGCCCTCGTCGCGTCCGCACCAGTCGCACCGCAGCACCCTCGCGTCCTGTCCCTGGAGCGGCCCTGAACAGTGCCGGCAGCGGGCGGGCGCCCGGCACTGGGCGCAGGCCATACGGGGTGCGTAGCCACGCCGGGGCACCTGCACTAGCACCGGCCCGTGCCGCAGCCCCTCCCGGGCCGCCTGCCAGGCGAGGGTCGGCAGCCGGGCGGCGCGGGCGGCCTCGTCACGCGCGAGGTCTTCGTCCCCGACCGTCCGGACCAGGGGCGCGGCCCGCCGTACCTCCTCGCGGCCGGCGACCAGCGGCCGGGCCCAGCCGCTCTCGACCAGCTGGGCGGCCTCCACCGTGCAGCCGAATCCACCGAGCAGGAAGGCGCACTTGTCCAGCGCGGCGCGCAGCAGCAGCACGTCGCGCGCGTGCGGCTGCGGGGCATGCTGCTCGCTGAGGTTGTCGTCGCCGTCGTCCCAGACGGCGACGAGCCCGAGATCCCGCACGGGCGCGAACATGGCCGCCCGCGTCCCGACAACGGCCCGTACGGATCCGCGCCGCACCGCGAGCCACTGCGCGTACCGCTTCTCGGGCCCCGCGTCGGCGGTGAGCAACGCATGCCGGCCCGCGCCGAGCAGCGCGGTGAGCGCGGCGTCGACCCGCGCGGCGGCCCGCCCGTCCGGTACGACGACGAGGGCGCCGCGGCCCGAGGCGAGCGTGGCGGCGACGGCCCGGGCCAGTTCCTCGCTCCACGACGGGCCCGGCAGCGCGTTCCAGACGGCCCTGGGTGCTCCGCCCGAGGCCAGCGCCTCGAGAAAGGCACCCCCGTGTTCGTACCGCGCCCAGGAGCCGGCGTCCGGGGCGTCCGGCGGTGGCAGCGGCACGGGCGACGGCCGCTGCTCGGCACGTGCACTGCGTGGCGGCACGGCCAGCTGGAGCACATCGGCGAGGCTCCCCGCGTAGCGGTCGGCGACGGCCCGGGCGAGGCCCAGCAGTTCCTCGCTCAGCACCGGCTCGGGCGACACGACCTGGGCGAGCGCGGCAAGGGGCCCGGAGTAGTCGGACTCGGCCCGGCGCTCGACGAGGAACCCGTCGATGAGCCCGCCGCCCTCGCGCCGCCCCTCGCGCACCCGGTGCCGTCCGGCTCCGAACCGCACCCGCACCCGCACTCCGGGCTGCGCCTGCGCGTCCAGTTCCTCGGGCACGGCGTAGTCGAAGTACCGGTCGAGGTGCAGTACCCCCTTGTCGACCAGCACCCGCGCGACGGGCAGCTCCTTGGCGAGCGCGGCCCCCCGCCAGGTGCGCGGCTTGGCACGCGGCGTCTTCGCCTCCCGCACGCTCTCCCGAATGAACGCGAGCTGCTCCGGCGGCGCACCCTCGGCGCCGCCGTCCCCTTCCGCTCGGAACACCCCGTTCTCGCTGCTCACGCTTGCATTCTTACCAAACCGCACTGACAACGGCCCCGGCCGCCGTGGGCCGCTGTGCACACGCCGAGGCCCGGCTCCCCCGAGGGAAGCCGGGCCTCGGCGAGAAGGAGGTGCCGGCTCAGAGGCCCGCGGCCTTGCGGAGGGCGTCCACGCGGTCGGTGCGCTCCCAGGTGAAGTCGGGCAGCTCACGGCCGAAGTGGCCGTAGGCCGCGGTCTGGGCGTAGATCGGGCGGAGCAGGTCGAGGTCACGGATGATCGCGGCCGGGCGCAGGTCGAAGACGGCGTCGATGGCCTTCTCGATCTTCTCGGTCTCGACCTTGTTGGTGCCGAAGGTCTCCACGAAGAGGCCGACGGGCTCGGCCTTGCCGATGGCGTACGCCACCTGGACCTCGCAGCGGGAGGCCAGGCCGGCCGCCACGACGTTCTTCGCCACCCAGCGCATCGCGTACGCGGCGGAGCGGTCCACCTTGGACGGGTCCTTGCCGGAGAAGGCTCCGCCACCGTGCCGGGCCATGCCGCCGTAGGTGTCGATGATGATCTTGCGGCCGGTCAGGCCGGCGTCGCCCATCGGGCCGCCGATCTCGAAACGGCCGGTCGGGTTGACCAGCAGGCGGTAGCCCTCGGTGTCCAGCTTGATGCCCTCGTCCAGCAGGGCCTTCAGCTCCGGCTCCACGACGAACTCGCGGATGTCGGGAGCGAGCAGCGACTCCAGGTCGATGTCGGAGGCGTGCTGCGAGGAGACGACGACCGTGTCGAGGCGGACGGCCTTGTCGCCGTCGTACTCGATGGTGACCTGCGTCTTGCCGTCGGGGCGCAGGTAGGGGATGGTGCCGTTCTTGCGGACCTCGGACAGGCGCTTGGACAGGCGGTGCGCCAGGAAGATCGGCAGCGGCATGAGGGTCGGCGTCTCGTCGGAGGCGTAGCCGAACATCAGGCCCTGGTCGCCCGCGCCCTGCTTGTCCAGCTCGTCCTCGTCGCCCTCGACCCGGGACTCGTAGGCCGTGTCCACGCCCTGCGCGATGTCCGGGGACTGCGCACCGATGGAGACCGACACGCCGCAGGAGGCGCCGTCGAAGCCCTTCTTGGAGGAGTCGTAGCCGATCTCGAGGATCTTGCCACGGACAAGGGTTGCGATGTCCGCGTAGGCCTTGGTCGTGACCTCGCCGGCCACATGCACGAGGCCGGTGGTGATCAGCGTCTCGACGGCGACCCGGGAGGTCGGGTCCTCCCGCAGAAGCGCGTCGAGAATGGTGTCGCTGATCTGGTCAGCGATCTTGTCGGGGTGACCCTCGGTCACGGACTCCGAGGTGAACAGGCGACGGGACACAACGCTCCCTGTGGTTGCAGCGGCTGCTGGCTGATCATTTGCAGTCGGCACGAGGGCTGCGCCCGGTGCCGACCCTGAACAGTTTATCGGTCGCGCTCGCGCTGTGGGTCACCGTCTCGCCTCTCGGGAGCGCTGTGACCTGCGGCACGGGCATTCTGCACAATGCCGGGCCGCCTTGGCCAGGGTCGCCACACGCGAATTGATCGCTTCTCGTGCGCGCCCCCAGCGGGTGCACACGAGACGCGCGCCGCTCAGCCCAGACGCTGTGCGACCAGGTCCCAGACGGTGTCACCCAGGGCTTCTTTCGGTCCGTACGGCACGAGGGTCTCGCTTCCGTCGGCGCCGAGCACAACGGCTTCGTTCTCCTCGGATCCGAACGTCTTGCGTTCTCCCACCTCGTTGACCACCAGCAGGTCACAGCCCTTACGGGCGAGCTTGGTGCGGCCGTTGGCGAGCACGTCGTCGGTCTCGGCGGCGAAGCCGACGATCACCTGGCCCGGGCGGGCGCGGTCGGCCGAAATCTCCGCGAGGATGTCCGGATTTCGCACCAGGACGATCGGGTCGGGGTCCTTGCCGTCCTTCTTCTTGATCTTCCCGGCGGCGTAGCTCGCCGGGCGGAAGTCGGCGACGGCGGCGGCCATGACGACCGCGTCGGCGTCCGCGGCCGCCTTCAGGACGGCCTCGCGCAGCTGGACGGCCGTGCCGACCGGGACGACGTCCACGCCCGCCGGGTCGGGCAGGCCCGTGTTGGCCGCGATCAGCGTGACGCGGGCACCACGGGCGGCGGCGGTACGGGCGAGGGCGTAGCCCTGCTTGCCGGAGGAGCGGTTGCCGAGGAAGCGGACCGGATCCAGGGGCTCGCGGGTGCCGCCGGCGGAGACGACGACATGCCGGCCCTCGAGGTCGGGTTCGGTACCGCCCCGGGCCAGCACGCGGCGGCAGACCTCGAAGATCTCGGCCGGGTCGGGCAGCCGGCCCTTGCCGGAGTCGGCGCCGGTGAGCCGGCCGACGGCGGGCTCGATGACGACGGCGCCGCGCCGGCGCAGGGTGGCCACGTTCTCCTGCGTGGCCGGGTGCTCCCACATCTCGGTGTGCATGGCGGGCGCGAAGACGACCGGACAGCGGGCGGTCAGGAGGGTGTTGGTCAGCAGGTCGTCGGCGAGGCCGTGGGCGGCCTTGGCGAGCGTGTCGGCCGTGGCGGGTGCGACGACCACGAGGTCGGCGTGCTGGCCGATGCGGACGTGCGGAACCTCGTGGACGTCGTCCCAGACCTCCGTCGAGACCGGGTTGCCCGACAGGGCGGACCAGGTGGCGGCGCCGACGAAGTGCAGCGCGGACGCGGTCGGGACGACACGGACGTCATGACCCGACTCCGTCAGCCTGCGCAGCAGCTCACAGGACTTGTAGGCGGCGATGCCGCCGCTGACCCCCAGGACGACCCTCGGCTTGTCCACCATCTCTCCCCGCATCTCTCCCCGGCTCAGCACCGTACGAGTCCATCACACACCACAGGCCCGGCAACGTGTTGCCGGGCCTGTGGATAAGTCGATCGCAGTCTGAAAGTACTACTGCAGAGGACTACTGGGCGGGGCCCTCGACGGCCTCGGACGTCAGCAGACCCGCGTTGATCTCGCGCAGGGCGATCGAGAGCGGCTTCTCGTGGACGTGCGTGTCGACGAGAGGACCGACGTACTCGAGGAGGCCCTCGCCGAGCTGGGAGTAGTACGCGTTGATCTGGCGGGCCCGCTTGGCGGCGTAGATCACGAGGCTGTACTTCGAGTCGGTGGCCTCAAGCAACTCGTCGATCGGCGGGTTGATGATGCCCTCGGGCGCGGTAATGGAAGAGGACACGCTCTACCTTCCGAAAGAGGGGAAAAGATCAGTCACGATCACACAATGTCCATCAAGGCTAGCAGCTCGCGCGCCACGTCCTCGACGGAGGTGTTGACCAAGGTCATGTCGAACTCCGGCTCGGCCGCCAACTCGGTCCTGGCCGCCTCAAGACGGCGCTCGATGACCTCGGGCGGCTCGGTGCCCCGGCCGGTCAGCCTGCGCACCAGCTCCTCCCAGGAGGGGGGAGCCAGGAACACCAGCCGGGCGTCGGACATCGACTCCCGGACCTGCCTGGCGCCCTGGAGATCGATCTCCAGCAGAACGGGCTCACCGTTCTCCAGCCGCTCCAGCACGGCCGCACGAGGCGTGCCGTAGCGGTTTCCGGCGAACTCGGCCCACTCCAGCAGTTCGCCGTTGGCGATCAGCTTGTCCATCTCCTCGTCGGTGACGAAGAAGTAGTGGACTCCGTGCTGCTCACCGGGGCGCGGCTTGCGGGTGGTGGCCGAGACCGAGAGCCAGACCTCGGGGTGTTCCTTGCGCATATGGGCGACGACCGTGCTCTTGCCGACCCCCGAGGGGCCGGAGAGCACGGTCAGCCGCGGACGTTCACTCATGCAGCGATTATTCCAGCAATCCCGGAGTGTCCGGGACTCCCGGCCCGTCGACGGACGGGCTCAGGAGCCGGTGCTGCCGAACTCACGCTCCAGGGAGGCGATCTGGTTGGAACCGAGACCCCGCACGCGGCGGCTCTCGGAGATACCCAGACGCTCCATGATCTGCTTGGCGCGGACCTTGCCCACGCCCGGCAGCGACTCGAGCAGCGCGGAGACCTTCATCTTGCCGATGACGTCGTTCTCCTGGCCCTGCTTGATGACCTCGTGCAGGGAGGCGCCGGAGTGCTTGAGTCGATTCTTGACCTCGGCCCGCTCCCGGCGAGCCGCGGCGGCCTTTTCGAGCGCGGCTGCGCGCTGTTCAGGGGTAAGGGGCGGAAGAGCCACGCCTACGTCACCTCGGATGTCGAACTGTCGGATACGGACCGGTGAGGAACCTAGTCGCCCCACACCTGGGGAGCCACGAGCAACACGCTGCCCGTTCTCCCCCACTGCCTGAAGGGCGTGGGAGGTGCCCCCACTGCTCGGAGACTAGCGGGCAAGTCCGCCAGAGTCAGCGAGAACAGCGGAAAAGTCCTGGTCAGCCTCCGTCAGGCCGGACATTTCAGACATAATGCCCCCGATTTGAGGATGTATTCACACTCAAGTCGCCGGGCTTGTGCCCGTCGGGGCACTCATCGGAGGACTCCGGAACCCTCGAGAAGGGCTCAGGGAGCCGCGACGACGGCCTGAATCTCCTCGGCGAAGCGCTCCGCGGTCGTGCGCAGCGCCCCGACGTCGGGACCGTGACGCAAAACACTCCGGCTGACGTTCGGCACGACGTTGCGCAGCGCCGACCCGAACACCTTCGGAAGGTCGGTCGCCGTCGCGCCCTGCGCGCCGACGCCGGGGGCGAGGAGCGGGCCGTTGATGGCGAGGTCGTACGACGACAGATCGCCGACCGTGGCCCCGACGACCGCGCCGAAGGAGCCCAGCGGCTCCTCCCCCGCGTTCTCGGCGGCCAGGTGGGCCAGCATCGTCGCGCCCACGCTGCGGCCGTCCGCGCGGACGGCGTGCTGCACCTCGGGGCCCTCCGGGTTCGAGGTCAGCGCCAGCACGAACAGACCGGCACCGCTCTGTCGGGCGAGCGCGACGGCCGGGGAGAGCGAGCCGTAGCCCAGGTACGGCGATACGGTCAGCGCGTCGCAGAACAGCGGGGCGTCCTTGTGCAGGTAGGCCTCCGCGTACCCGGCCATGGTCGAGCCGATGTCGCCGCGCTTGGCGTCCATCACGACCAGCGTGCCGGCCGCGCGCGCCTCGCGGACGACCGTCTCCAGGACGGCCACGCCGCGCGAGCCGAACCGCTCGAAGAAGGCGCTCTGCGGCTTCATCACGGCGACCCGGTCGGCGACGGCCTCGACGACCGTGCGGCTGAACCGCTCCAGGCCGGCCACGTCGTCGTCGAGGCCCCACTCCGCGAGCAGGGAGGCGTGCGGGTCGATGCCGACGCACAGCGGGCCGCGCTCGTCCATGGCGCGGCGCAGCCGGGCGCCGAAGGGCTCGTACGAGGTCGTGCTGGTCACCGGGGGTTCCTCACGTCGGCGCCGACCGCGTCGGCGAGGGTGGCGTAGGGGCTGGTGCGCAGGCGCGCGGCGAGGCCCTTGTGGATGGCACGGGACCAGAAGGGTCCCTCGTAGATGAAGGCGCTGTAGCCCTGGACCAGTGTGGCGCCCGCCAGGATGCGCTGCCAGGCGTCCTCGGCGGTCTCGATGCCGCCGACGCCCACCAGGGTGATCCGGTCGCCCACGCGCGCGTACAGGCGGCGCAGGACCTCCAGGGAGCGCTCCTTGAGCGGGGCGCCGGACAGGCCGCCGGTCTCCTGCACGATCGAGGGTGCCGAGCGCAGGCCGAGGCCCTCGCGCGCGATGGTGGTGTTCGTGGCGATGATGCCGTCCAGGCCCAGCTCCACGGCCAGGTCGGCGACGGCGTCGATGTCCTCGTCGGCGAGGTCCGGGGCGATCTTCACCAGCAGCGGGACGCGCCGGTTCGCCACCGTGCGGTCGGCGGCCTCGCGCACGGCGGTCAGCAGCGGGCGCAGCGCCTCGGTGGCCTGCAGATTGCGCAGACCGGGCGTGTTCGGCGAGGAGACGTTGACCACCAGGTAGTCGGCGTAGGGCGTGAGCCGCTCGGCGGACTTCACGTAGTCGCCGACGGCCTCCGCCTCCGGGACGACCTTGGTCTTGCCGATGTTGACGCCCACGACGGTGCTGAACACCGGCCGGCGGGTGGCGAGGCGGGCCGCCACGGCCAGCGAGCCGTCGTTGTTGAAGCCCATGCGGTTGATCAGCGCGCGGTCCGCGACCAGGCGGAACAGCCGCTTCTTGGGGTTGCCGGGCTGGGGCTCCCCCGTCACCGTGCCGATCTCGATGTGGTCGAAGCCCAGCATCGACATGCCGTCGATGGCGACGGCGTTCTTGTCGAAGCCCGCCGCGAGCCCGAAGGGGCCGTGCATGCGCAGCCCGAGGGCCTCGGTGCGCAGTTCCTCGTGGCGAGGCGCTAGGGCGGCCGCGACGAAGGTGCGCAGCACGGGGATGCGCACGGCCAGGCGGATCCAGCGGAAGGCCATGTGATGGGCCTTCTCGGCA
This sequence comes from Streptomyces broussonetiae, assembly GCF_009796285.1. Lineage (NCBI taxonomy): Bacteria > Bacillati > Actinomycetota > Actinomycetes > Kitasatosporales > Streptomycetaceae > Streptomyces > Streptomyces broussonetiae. The sequence continues at coordinate 2,174,966 of NZ_CP047020.1, forward strand.
TCCATCCGTTTGAAAACCAGACGGAAGAAGAGCTTGTACATCCAGAAAGTCCTCAGGGGTCCTCGTGCAGAGGGGGACACCGTTTCCGGTGTCCCCCTCAGGGCTGCTAGTCGCGGGCCGCGGTCAGGTGTTCCGCGTGTTCCTGGAGCGAACGCACGCCCACGTCACCGTGGTTGAGCGCGTCGATGCCCTGGACGGCCGCCGCGAGGGCCTGGACCGTCGTCAGGCACGGCACCGAGCGGGCCACCGCGGCCGTACGGATGTCGTAGCCGTCGAGCCGGCCGCCCGTGCCGTACGGGGTGTTGACGATGAGGTCGACCTCGCCGTCGTGGATCAGCTGGACGATCGTCTTCTCGCCGTTCGGGCCCGTGCCCTCGGACTGCTTGCGCACGACGGTGGCGTTGATGCCGTTGCGCTTGAGGACCTCGGCGGTGCCGGAGGTGGCGAGCAGCTCGAAGCCGTGCGCGACCAGTTCACGCGCCGGGAAGATCATCGAGCGCTTGTCCCGGTTGGCGACCGAGATGAACGCCCGGCCCTTGGTGGGCAGCGGGCCGTAGGCCCCGGCCTGGGACTTGGCGTACGCCGTGCCGAAGACGGAGTCGATGCCCATGACCTCGCCGGTGGAGCGCATCTCCGGGCCGAGGACCGTGTCGACGCCACGGCCCTGGATGTCCCGGAAGCGCGACCACGGCATGACCGCCTCCTTGACGGAGATCGGCGCGTCCAGCGGCAGCTCGCCGCCGTCGCCGTGCGCCGGGAGCAGGCCCTCGGCCCGCAGCTCGGCGACGGTCGCGCCCAGCGAGATCCGCGCCGCGGCCTTGGCGAGCGGCACCGCGGTCGCCTTCGAAGTGAAGGGCACGGTGCGCGAGGCGCGCGGGTTGGCCTCCAAGACGTAGAGGATGTCACCCGCCATCGCGAACTGGATGTTGATCAGGCCGCGCACGCCGACGCCCTTGGCGATGGCCTCCGTCGAGGCGCGCAGGCGCTTGATGTCGAAGCCGCCGAGGGTGATCGGGGGCAGGGCGCACGCCGAGTCGCCGGAGTGGATGCCGGCCTCCTCGATGTGCTCCATGACGCCGCCGAGGTACAGCTCCTGGCCGTCGTAGAGGGCGTCGACGTCGATCTCGATCGCGTCGTCCAGGAAGCGGTCGACCAGGACCGGGCGGGAGGGGCTGATCTCGGTCGACTCGGCGATGTAGGAGGCGAGGCGGGTCTCGTCGTAGACGATCTCCATGCCGCGTCCGCCCAGGACGTACGACGGGCGGACCAGGACCGGGTAGCCGATCTCGTCGGCGATCGCCTTCGCCTCGTCGAAGGTGGTGGCGGTGCCGTGCTTGGGGGCGGGGAGACCGGCCTCGGCGAGGACCCGGCCGAAGGCCCCGCGGTCCTCGGCGGCGTGGATCGCCTCCGGCGACGTGCCGACGACCGGCACGCCGTTGTCCTTCAGCGCCTGGGACAGGCCCAGCGGGGTCTGGCCGCCCAGCTGCACGATCACGCCCGCCACCGGGCCGGCCTGCTGCTCGGCGTGGACGATCTCGAGGACGTCCTCCAGCGTCAGCGGCTCGAAGTACAGGCGGTCGGAGGTGTCGTAGTCGGTGGAGACGGTCTCCGGGTTGCAGTTGACCATCACCGTCTCGTAGCCCGCGTCGCTCAGCGCGAAGGAGGCGTGGACACAGGAGTAGTCGAACTCGATGCCCTGGCCGATGCGGTTCGGGCCGGAGCCGAGGATGATCACGGCGGGCTTCTTACGGGACGCGACCTCGGTCTCCTCGTCGTAGGACGAGTAGAAGTACGGCGTCTTCGCGGCGAACTCGGCGGCACAGGTGTCGACCGTCTTGTAGACCGGGCGGATGCCGAGGGCGTGCCGGACCTCGCGGACGACTTCCTCGCGCAGGCCGCGGATCTCGGCGATCTGCTGGTCGGAGAAGCCGTGCCGCTTGGCCTCGGCGAGCAGTTCCCCGGTCAGCTCGGGCGCCTCGGCCAGCTCGTCCGCGATCTCCTTGATCAGGAAGAGCTGGTCCACGAACCACGGGTCGATCTTCGTGTACTCGAAGACCTCCTCGGGCGTGGCGCCCGCGCGGATGGCCTGCATGACCGTGTTGATCCGGCCGTCGGTGGGCCGCACGGCCTCGCGGAGCAGGGCCTGCTTGTCGCCGGGCGCGCCGACGAAGGTGAACTGGCTGCCCTTCTTCTCCAGCGAGCGCAGAGCCTTCTGGAAGGCCTCGGGGAAGTTGCGGCCGATGGCCATGGCCTCGCCGACCGACTTCATCGTGGTGGTCAGCGTGGAGTCGGCCTGCGGGAACTTCTCGAACGCGAACCGCGGGGCCTTGACGACCACGTAGTCGAGGGTCGGCTCGAAGGAGGCCGGGGTCTCCTGCGTGATGTCGTTGGGGATCTCGTCCAGCGTGTAGCCGACGGCCAGCTTGGCGGCGATCTTCGCGATCGGGAAGCCGGTGGCCTTGGAGGCGAGCGCCGAGGACCGCGACACGCGCGGGTTCATCTCGATGACGATCACGCGACCGTCCTCGGGGTTCACCGCGAACTGGATGTTGCAGCCGCCGGTGTCGACACCGACCTCGCGGATGACGGCGATGCCGATGTCGCGCAGGATCTGGTACTCGCGGTCGGTCAGCGTCATTGCGGGCGCGACGGTGATCGAGTCACCGGTGTGCACGCCCATCGGGTCGAAGTTCTCGATGGAGCAGACGACCACGACGTTGTCGTGCTTGTCGCGCATCAGCTCCAGCTCGTACTCCTTCCAGCCGAGGATGGACTCCTCCAGGAGCACCTCGGTGGTCGGGGAGAGCGTGAGGCCCTGGCCGGCGATACGGCGCAGCTCCTCCTCGTCGTGCGCGAAGCCGGAGCCGGCGCCGCCCATGGTGAAGGACGGGCGGACGACGACCGGGTAGCCGCCGAGGGTCTCGACGCCCTGGAGGACGTCGTCCATGGAGTGGCAGATGACCGAGCGGGCGGACTCGCCGTGGCCGGTCTTGAGCCGGACCTCCTCCACGACGCCCTTGAACAGGTCGCGGTCCTCGCCCTTGTGGATGGCCTCGGGCTTGGCGCCGATCAGCTCGACCCCGTACTTCTCCAGGACACCGTTCTCGTGCAGCGAGATCGCGGTGTTCAGGGCCGTCTGGCCGCCCAGGGTGGGCAGCAGGGCGTCGGGGCGCTCCTTGGCGATGATCTTCTCGACGAACTCCGGGGTGATCGGCTCGACGTAGGTCGCGTCGGCGATCTCCGGGTCGGTCATGATCGTCGCCGGGTTGGAGTTGACCAGGACGACGCGCAGGCCCTCGGCCTTGAGCACGCGGCACGCCTGGGTGCCGGAGTAGTCGAACTCGGCGGCCTGGCCGATGACGATCGGGCCGGAGCCGATGACCAGGACGGACTGGATATCGGTGCGCTTAGGCACGCTGGCCCTCCATCAGGGAAACGAAGCGGTCGAACAGGTAGGCGGCGTCGTGCGGGCCCGCTGCCGCTTCGGGGTGGTACTGGACGGAGAAGGCCGGCTGGTCGAGCAGCTGCAGCCCCTCCACCACGTCGTCGTTCAGGCAGACGTGCGAGACCTCGGCGCGGCCGAACTTCGTCTCGCTGACCCGGTCGAGCGGCGCGTCCACGGCGAAGCCGTGGTTGTGCGCGGTGACCTCGACCTTGCCCGTCGTACGGTCCTGCACCGGCTGGTTGATGCCCCGGTGGCCGTACTTGAGCTTGTAGGTGCCGAAGCCGAGGGCGCGGCCGAGGATCTGGTTGCCGAAGCAGATGCCGAACAGCGGCGTCCTGCGCTCCAGGACGGCGGTCATCAGCGCGACCGGCCCCTCGGCAGTGGCCGGGTCACCGGGACCGTTGGAGAAGAACACGCCGTCCGGGTTGACGGCGTAGATCTCGTCGGCGGTGGCGGTCGCGGGCAGCACGTGCACCTCGATGCCGCGCTCGGCCATGCGGTGCGGGGTCATGCCCTTGATGCCGAGGTCGATCGCGGCGACGGTGAACTTCTTCTCGCCGATCGCCGGAACGACGTACGCATCCTTGGTCGCGACCTCCTCGTACAGGCTCGCGCCCTTCATGTGCGGCTGGGCCTGCACCCGCGTGAGCAGCTCGGACTCGGCCGCGATCGCCTCGCCGGAGAAGATGCCGGCGCGCATCGAGCCGCGCTCGCGCAGGTGGCGGGTGAGGGCGCGGGTGTCGATGCCGGAGATGCCGACCACGTTCTGCGCGACCAGCTCGTCGTCCAGGGAGCGCTTGGCCCGCCAGTTGGACGGCACGCGCGCGGGGTCGCGCACGACGTAGCCGGAGACCCAGATGCGGCTCGACTCGTCGTCCTCGTCGTTCCAGCCGGTGTTGCCGATCTGGGGGGCCGTCGCGACGACGATCTGGCGGTCGTACGACGGGTCGGTCAGGGTCTCCTGGTAGCCGGTCATGCCGGTGGAGAACACGGCCTCGCCGAAGGTCTCCCCCACGGCCCCGTAGGCGCGGCCGCGGAAGATGCGGCCGTCCTCCAGGACGAGTACGGCGGGAACCCTGGCAGCTCCCCTGGTGGAGGTCGTCATCGTGCGCCTTCCGTGTCGTTGATCATGTGGTTCAGGGTGTCGGCCCACTCGGTGTGCTCGGCCGCGCGCTCGGAGCGGAAGCCCGAGTCGATCAGCTTGTCGCCGAGCGCCCAGGTCACCACCAGCAGGCCGCCCTCGGGGAGGACCTTGCCGGCGATGGCCCTGTCCAGCCGGGCGCCGCGCAGTGCGTCGACGGGGATGAAGAAGTCGGACGCTCCGGAACGCTCGACCTCCAGGCCCGCCTCCGTCAGGGTGAGCTCGGCCCGGCTGCGGGTGCCCAGGCCGTGGGCCACGATGCGGTCCAGCCACTGCCCGGCGGTGGTGGAGCCGTGGTAGCGACCGCTCATGCTCAGTTTCGCCGGGCCGGTCCCGTCCGGCGCGCTGGGCGGCTCCGGCAGGTCGCTCTGGAGCGTGCCGCGCCACTTCCAGCCCTCACGCATCAGCCAGTAGACGAGCGCGATGAAGAGCGCGAGTCCGACGAGCCAGCCGATGCGGTCCGACCAGTCGGTGACGGCGGCCGACTTCTTGGCCTCCGCGAGCAGGATGAGAGGAGTCACGTGAGCTTCCCGTCGACGAGCGTGGCCTTGCCCCGCAGCCACGTGTGCGTCACACGGCCCGGCAGCCGGCGCCCCTCGTAGGGGGTGTTGCGGCTGCGCGAGGCGAAGCCCGCGGGGTCCACCTGGCCACGGTATTCCGTGTCGACAAGGGTGAGGTTGGCGGGCTCACCAGCCGAGACGGGACGGCCGTGCCCGGTGGCCTGTCCGATCTGCGCGGGCTTGACGGACATACGGTCGGCGACGCCGGCCCAGTCCAGCAGGCCCGTGTCGACCATGGTCTCCTGGACCACTGACAACGCGGTCTCCAGGCCCACCATCCCCATGGCGGCCGCGGCCCACTCGCAGTCCTTGTCCTCGTGCGGGTGCGGGGCGTGGTCGGTGGCGACGATGTCGATCGTGCCGTCGGCGAGCGCCGTGCGCAGGGCGTGCACGTCCCGCTCGGTGCGCAGCGGCGGGTTGACCTTGTAGACGGGGTTGTACGTGCGCACCAGCTCGTCGGTGAGGAGCAGGTGGTGCGGGGTGACCTCGGCGGTGACGGCGATGCCGCGGGACTTGGCCCAGCGGACGATCTCGACGCTGCCGGCGGTCGACAGGTGGCAGATGTGGACGCGGGAGCCGACGTGCTCGGCGAGCAGGACGTCCCGGGCGATGATCGATTCCTCGGCCACCGCCGGCCAGCCCCCGAGCCCCAGCTCGGCCGAGACGACGCCCTCGTTCATCTGGGCGCCCTCGGTCAGGCGCGGCTCCTGGGCGTGCTGGGCGACGACACCGCCGAAGGCCTTCACGTACTCCAGCGCCCGGCGCATGATCACGGCGTCGTCCACGCACTTGCCGTCGTCGGAGAAGACGGTGACCCCGGCGGCCGACTCGTGCATGGCGCCCAGCTCAGCGAGCTTCTTGCCCTCCAGGCCGACGGTGACGGCGCCGATGGGCTGTACGTCGCAGTAGCCGTGCTCCTGGCCGAGCCGGTAGACCTGCTCGACGACACCGGCGGTGTCGGCGACGGGGAAGGTGTTGGCCATGGCGAACACGGCGGTGTAGCCGCCGGACGCGGCCGCGCGGGTGCCGGTCAGAACCGTCTCGGAGTCCTCGCGGCCCGGCTCGCGCAGGTGCGTGTGCAGGTCGACCAGGCCGGGGAGCAGCACCTTGCCGGTGGCCTCCACGACCTGCGCGCCGTCGGCGCTCAGACCGGTACCCACCTCGGCAATGACCTCGCCGTCGATCAGCACGTCCTGCGGCTCGCCGCCGAGCACCTTCGCACCACGGATCAGGATCTTGCTCATGGGTCTTACTTCTCCTCGTTGGTGCGGGCGTTGGGGACGGCGGGTTCGTTGCCGCCGAGCAGCAGGTACAGCACGGCCATGCGGATGGAGACGCCGTTGGCGACCTGCTCGACGACGGTGCAGCGGTCGGAGTCGGCGACCTCGGCGGTGATCTCCATGCCGCGCACCATCGGGCCGGGGTGCATCACGATGGCGTGCTCGGGCATCTTCGCCATGCGCTCGCCGTCGAGGCCGTAGCGGCGCGAGTACTCGCGCTCGGTCGGGAAGAAGGCGGCGTTCATACGCTCGCGCTGGACGCGCAGCATCATCACCGCGTCGGACTTCGGCAGCGTGCTGTCGAGGTCGTACGACACCTCGCACGGCCAGGTCTCGACGCCGACCGGCACCAGGGTGGGCGGGGCGACCAGGGTGACCTCGGCGCCGAGGGTGTGCAGCAGGTCGACGTTGGAGCGGGCGACCCGGCTGTGCAGGACGTCGCCGACGATGGTGATGCGCCTGCCGGACAGGTCCTTGCCGAGGCCGGTGTCACGGCCGACCAGCCGGCGGCGCATGGTGAACGCGTCCAGCAGGGCCTGGGTGGGGTGCTGGTGGGTGCCGTCGCCCGCGTTGATGACGGCCGCGTCGATCCAGCCGGAGTTGGCGAGGCGGTACGGGGCTCCGGAGGCGCCGTGCCGGATGACGACGGCGTCGACGCCCATCGCCTCGAGGGTCTGCGCGGTGTCCTTCAGGGACTCGCCCTTGGAGACGCTCGAACCCTTGGCGGTGAAGTTGATGACGTCGGCGGACAGGCGCTTCTCTGCGGCTTCGAAGGAGATACGCGTGCGCGTGGAGTCTTCGAAGAAGAGGTTCACGACGGTGCGGCCGCGCAGGGTCGGCAACTTCTTGATCGGCCGGTCGGCGACCCGGGCCATCTCCTCGGCGGTGTCGAGGATCAGGACGGCGTCGTCGCGGGTGAGGTCGGCGGCCGAGATGAGATGACGCTGCATCTGTCAGGCTCCGTAAGGCAGTTCATTCGGGAGATTTGGGGCAAACAGGAGCGCGTGCGGGTACGCCTGAGCGGACTTGCGCGCCTGATCTGCTACTGGTCGGTCTGCTTCACACCGAGCAGCACGGTGTCGCGACCGTCCTCCTCGGCGAGTTGGACCTTGACCGTCTCCCGCAGCGACGTGGGGAGGTTCTTGCCGACGTAGTCGGCACGGATCGGCAGTTCGCGGTGGCCCCGGTCGACCAGGACCGCGAGTTGCACCGCGCGCGGGCGCCCGATGTCGTTCAGGGCGTCCAGGGCCGCGCGGATGGTGCGGCCGGAGAAGAGCACGTCGTCGACGAGGACGACCAGCTTGCCGTCGATGCCGTCACCGGGGATCTCGGTGCGGGCCAGCGCACGCGGCGGGTGCATGCGCAGGTCGTCGCGGTACATGGTGATGTCGAGGGAGCCGACCGGGATCTTGCGGTCGGTGATCTGCGCCAGCTTGACGGCGAGCCGCTGGGCGAGGAAGACGCCCCGGGTCGGAATGCCGAGCAGCACCACGTCGTCGGCGCCCTTGGCGCGCTCCACGATCTCGTGGGCGATACGGGTCAGCACCCGCGCGATGTCGGGACCCTCGAGAACGGGCCGCGCATCGGACGTCTGCGGAAGCGCAGACGAGTCATGCATGTCCATACGAAACGGACCTCCTTCTCCGCCTCACGGGACGGACCTTAAAGGACGTCGGATTTGCGCCATCCACGGTAGCAGGTCGCGGAACGGGCCCCGATCACCCCCTTGGCCTAATCGGCTGCCGCTACCACGGAAGAGTCGGTGTGGACCATTCGGCTTGACGCAGAAGAGTCACGCTGCGTAACCTCACAGTGAGTTACCAGCCGCGCGGCGGGCAACAGCGCCGGCCGCGTCGACACAGTGTCCGGGGAGCTATATGTCCAGCGAATACGCCAAACAGCTCGGGGCCAAGCTCCGGGCCATCCGCACCCAGCAGGGCCTTTCCCTCCACGGTGTCGAGGAGAAGTCCCAGGGGCGCTGGAAGGCCGTGGTGGTCGGGTCCTACGAGCGTGGCGACCGTGCGGTGACCGTGCAGCGGCTCGCCGAGCTGGCTGATTTCTATGGCGTTCCGGTGCAGGAGCTGCTTCCGGGCACCACGCCGGGCGGCGCCGCCGAGCCGCCGCCGAAGCTGGTCCTGGACCTGGAGCGGCTGGCCACCGTGCCGGCCGAGAAGGCGGGCCCTCTGCAGCGCTACGCGGCGACGATCCAGTCCCAGCGCGGTGACTACAACGGCAAGGTGCTCTCCATCCGCCAGGACGACCTGCGCACCCTGGCCGTCATCTACGACCAGTCCCCCTCGGTCCTGACCGAGCAGCTGATCAGCTGGGGCGTCCTGGACGCGGACGCCCGGCGCGCGGTGGCCACGCACGAAGAGGCCTGAGCCGCTCAGCACCTGCGCAGAAACGTGCCGCCGGGGCGGCCGGAACCGCATGGTTCCGGCCGCCCCGGCGGCGTTTGGCGTGGTGCGGGCACGTGGTGCAGGCACATGGCGCGGGCGCCACGCCGCGGTGGCCGGCACACAGAAACGCTGGAGGGCCCACAGCAGCCTCGCTGCGGGCCCTCCCGGCATGTCGTACCGGCTTATGCCTCGTCGCGGCGCAGCGAGGGCTTCAGCTCCTTCAGACGGCCCAGCAGGCCGTTGACGAACGCGGGCGAATCGTCCGTGGAGAACTCCTTCGCCAGCTGCACCATCTCGTCCAGGACGACGGCGTCCGGGGTCGCGTCGACCCAGATCAGCTCGTACGCGCCCAGCCGCAGGATGTTGCGGTCCACGACCGGCATCCGGTCGAGCGTCCAGCCGACCGCGTACTGGGCGATCAGCTCGTCGATGCGCTTCGCGTGCTCGGCATAGCCCTCGACCAGCTGCATCGTGTACTCGCTGACCGGAGGCTGCCGGGTGTCGGACCGGGACAGCCGGACCCAGTCCGCAAGGACCGTCAGGACGTCGGCGCCGCGCTGGTCGCCCTCGAAGAGGATCTGGAAGGCGCGCTTGCGGGCCGTGTTGCGGGCAGCCACGGTTAGCTGTTCACCCGGCCGAGGTAGTCGCTCGTACGGGTGTCGACCTTGATCTTCTCACCGGTGGTGATGAAGAGCGGGACCTGGATCTGGTGGCCGGTCTCCAGGGTGGCGGGCTTGGTGCCACCGGTGGAGCGGTCACCCTGGACACCCGGCTCGGTCTCCTGGATCACCAGCTCGACGGCGGCCGGCAGCTCGACGAAGAGCACCTCGCCCTCGTGCTGCGCGACGGTGGCGGTGAAGCCCTCGATCAGGAAGTTCGCGGCGTCGCCGACGGCCTTGCGGTCGATCATCAGCTGGTCATACGTGTCCATGTCCATGAAGACGAAGTACTCGCCGTCCATGTACGAGAACTGCATGTCGCGCTTGTCGACGGTGGCCGTTTCGACCTTGACGCCGGCGTTGAAGGTCTTGTCGACCACCTTGCCGGACAGCACGTTCTTGAGCTTGGTGCGCACGAAGGCCGGGCCCTTGCCGGGCTTGACGTGCTGGAACTCGACGACGGACCAGAGCTGGCCGCCTTCGAGCTTGAGCACCATGCCGTTCTTGAGGTCGTTCGTGGAAGCCACGGTTGCGGAATCTCCTGGACTGACGTACGACCCAGGGTCACGCGCTACAGCGCGAGCAGCTCCTTGGTCGTGATGGTGAGTAGCTCGGGTCCGCCGTCCGCCTCGGGGCGTACGACGAGCGTGTCATCGATCCGGACACCGCCCCGGCCCGGGAGGTGGACCCCCGGTTCGACGGTGACCGGCACGCAAGCGTCCAGTTTACCCATGGACGCGGGCGCCAACTGCGGGTCCTCGTCGATTTCGAGTCCGACCCCGTGTCCGATCAGCGGTGGCAGGGCCTCCGCATAGCCGGCCGAGTCAAGTACGTGGCGGGCCGCACGGTCCACGTCACGGTGGGCGGCACCGGGCGCCAGGCGCTCGCGTCCGGCGCGCTGGGCGGCGAAGACCAGGTCGTACAGCTCGACCTGCCAGTCCGCGGGCGACGTACCGATCACGAAGGTGCGGCCGATCTCGCAGCGGTAGCCCCGGTAGGTCGCGCCCAGGCACACGGAGAGGAAGTCACCCTCCTCCACCCGCCGGTCGGTGGGACGGTGACCACGCCGGCCGGAGTTCGGGCCGGTGGCCACGGAGGTGGGGAAGGCCGGTCCGTCGGCGCCGTGGTCGACCAGGCGGCGCTCCAGCTCCAGCGCGAGATGCCGTTCGGTACGGCCGACCAGGATGGACTCCAGCAGTTCGCCGAGGGCCTGGTCGGCGATCTCGGCGCCGATACGGAGGCAGGAGATCTCCTCCTCGTCCTTGACCACCCTGAGCTGCTCGACGGCTCCGCCGAGGTCGCCGAGGCGGAGTCCGGGGGCGACGGCGGAGACGGCTCTGTGCCGGGCCACCGTGAGGTGGTGCTCCTCGACGGCCAGGGAGTCGGCGTCCTGGGACACGGCCAGGTCCGCGGCCACGGCTGCCGCGTCGCCGCCGTTCGGTGCAAGGACGTGCAGACGCAGGTGCTCGTCCGGCCTGCCCTCGTAGGGACGGTCGTCGGGCGGGCCGGTGCAGACGAGAAGGTCCTCGCGCCTGCCGAGCAGCAGGGCGGAGCCCTGCGGGGCCGCGGCGGCAAGGTAGCGCACGTTGGCCGGGCGAGTGATGAGCGCTGCCGCGGTGCCGGCCGCGGTGAAGTGGTCCCTCAGCCGGGATCGACGGGTCGCGTACACCTCTGACATGAGACGAGCGTAGGAGTTTTGCGCCGGTTGTGCCGATTCGTGGGGGCCGAGTGGGGTGCGGGGCGGGTGGCGCCTACCAGCTCGGTGGGCTTGCTATCGCTCTGGCCAGGACCTCGTCCAGGACTCTTGCCGTGCCGGGGACGTCCAGTTGGGAGTTGTCGATGATCGGGAGGCCCGAGCCGTACCAGCCGGCCATGCGGCCGTGGATGCGGGCCACCTCCTCGTCGGTGAGGCGGCGGTTGCCGGTGCGTTCGGCGTTGCGCTCCAGGACGATGTCCAGGCCCGGGAGCAGGACGACCGGGAGCAGGCCGGGGCCGACGTGGCGCTTCCAGCCGCCGAGACCCACGACCGGCCGGTCCGGGAACACGGCGTCGTCGAGGATGCAGGAGATGCCGTTGGCGAGGAAGTTGCGGGCGGCGAAGCCGCAGGTGCGGCGGGCCAGCCGGTACTGGGCCTCGGAGTTGTCGTTCCAGCCGGACTGGGGGTCGGCGAAGCCCGAACGGACCCATTCGCGGACGTCGTCCAGGCTGATGTGCGCGGTGGGCACCCGGCGGTGGTCCGCCCAGTACTTGGCGACGCTGGTCTTGCCCGCGCCCGCCGGGCCGATCAGCAGGACGGCCAGGGTCGTCGTCGTCGGGTCGGGCACCGCGGCCTGGGCCGGGGCGGCCGTGGGCACGCCGACGGGGCCGCCGGGCGGCAGCGGCACATGGCCGGTGGTGTCGGGTGCGGCCGACACGGCTCCGTGCTGAGGAGCGGGCGGCTGCGCGGGAGCCGGCGGCACGGCACCGGAGGAAGCCGCCGGAACACCCGCTGCGGGGAAGCCCTGGACGGGTGGCACAGGAGGAACGGGCACGGGGCCTTGGGCGGGCGGCACAGGAGGAACGGGCACGGGGCCTTGGGCGGGCGGCACAGGAGGAACAGGCACGGGGCCTTGGGCGGGCCCCGGATGAGGCGGGGGCACAGGAGCAGGGCCCTGGGTGTGTGCGGACACCGCATGCGACAACGGCGCAGAACCAGGGTCCTGGGCCGGCACCTGAAGCGGCAGCGACACGGAAGCGGAATCCCGGGCGCCCACCGGATGCGGCGAGAACACAGGAGCAAGGCCCTCGGCCGACACCTCGTACGACGACGGCACAGAGGCCGAACCCCGAGCAGCCACCGGATGCGACGAGAACCCAGAAGCAGGACCCTGGGCCCCCTCGTACGACGACGGCACAGAAGCCGAACCCCGAGCGGACACCGGATGCGGTGAGAGCGCGGGCGTAGGATCCTGGGCCGATTCCTCACGCGACCGCGGGGCAGAAGCGGAATCCCGAGCGGAGGCCGGATGAGGCGAAGACGCCCGAGCAGGGCCCTCGGCCGGCATCTGGTGCGGCGAGGAGGCGGGCGGCGGGATGGGTGGAGGAGACGGGGCGGTGGGGACCGGCGGGTGGTGGGCGGCCGGTGTCCAGCCGGCCTGCGGCCCGTGCCCCGGCTGCTGGGGCGGCGGCAGCGGCGACCCCACTGCGTGCTGCATCCGATGCCACTCCGTCTCGTCGTCTTCGGCTCGTTCGCCCCCGGGGCTCCTGAGTCGGTGTCGGCAGCCCGATCGTGCTCAGCCCTCAGGGCCTGCGCGCTCCCCACACTCGGCTTCGCTCGCGCGGGTGGGACCCACATGGTCCCTCGACACCGACGCCTTCCGGCTCACTCGAGGCAGTTCGTGCTGGCAGCGGGGGTCGGGCCCCGCTCCCTACCGAACGGTACCGCCCCCGGCCGCCGTTTGGTGAAACGGCCGGGGGCGGCCCGAAGTGCCCATTCCGGAAGGGGAATCGGAACGGATCCGGACGGACGGAACAGTCGGGGACCTACTGACCGACCTCGCCGTACGCGGCGAGCAGCACAGCCGGGTCCGGGCTCTCCAGGACCGTCGGCTTGGCCAGACCGTCGAGGACGATGAAACGCAGCCGGTCGCCGCGGGACTTCTTGTCGACCTTCATCGTCTCCAGCAGCTTGGGCCACTGGTCGTAGCGGTAGTGCAGCGGCAGCCCGACCGCTTCGAGGACCGCACGGTGCCGGTCCGCCGTCGCGTCGTCCAACCGGCCCGCCAGACGGCCCAGTTCGGCGGCGAAGTGCATGCCGACGGCGACCGCCGCGCCGTGCCGCCACTGGTAGCGCTCGTTCTTCTCGATGGCGTGGCCGAGCGTGTGGCCGTAGTTGAGGATCTCCCGCAGGCCGGATTCCTTCAGGTCCGAGGAGACGACCTCGGCCTTCACCCGGATCGAGCGTTCGATCAGCTCGGCCGTGTGCGGACCCGCCGGAGTGCGGGCACCCTCGGGATCGGACTCGATCAGCTCCAGGATCACCGGGTCGGCGATGAAGCCGGCCTTGATGACCTCCGCGAGCCCGGAGACGTAGTCGTTGACCGCGAGGGAGTCCAGCGCGGCGAGGTCGCACAGGACGCCGGCCGGCGGGTGGAAGGCGCCGACGAGGTTCTTGCCCTCGGCGGTGTTGATGCCGGTCTTGCCGCCGACCGCCGCGTCCACCATGGCGAGGACCGTGGTCGGCACGGCGATCCAGCGGACCCCGCGCAGCCAGGTCGCGGCCACGAAACCGGCGAGGTCCGTGGTCGCGCCGCCGCCCACGCCGACGATCACGTCGGAACGGGTGAAGTGGGACTGGCCGAGTGCCTTCCAGCAGTAGGCTGCGACCTCGGCGGTCTTCGCCTCCTCGGCGTTGGGCACCTGGATGGCGACGGCCTCGTAGCCCTGCTCGGCCAGGTCGGCACGGAGCGCGTCGCCGGTCTCGGCCAGCGCCTCCGGGTGGATCACCGCGACCCGCTGGGCCTGTCGGCCGATCAATCCGCCCAGTTCGCCCAGGAGTTGGCGGCCGACCAGCACCTCGTACGGCTCGGTGCCCGCCGTGCCGGCGACCTGGATCCGCGTGACTGCCTCGCTCATGCCTTCTTCAACTCCAGTGCTTCCAACGCCTGTTGGGTAACCTCTTCGGGGGTGCGGTCATCGGTCGGTACGACGGCCGTGGCGACCTCCTCGTACAGGTGCCGCCGGGCTTCCATCAGTTCGCGCCACTGCTTGCGCGGGTTGACCGCGAGCAGCGGGCGGGCCGCGTTCAGGCCGGTGCGCTTGACCGCCTCGTCCACGTGCATCGAGAGGTAGACCACGCGGTGCCCGGCGAGCAGCGCGCGGGTGTCCGCGTCGAGGACGGCGCCGCCGCCGAGCGCGAGGACGCCCTCGTGCTCGGCGAGTGCGACGGCGACCGCCCGCTTCTCGATCGCCCGGAAGGCAGGCTCACCCTCGTCGACGAAGATCTCGGCGATGGTGCGGCCCTCGGCCGCGACGATGTCGTCGTCGGTGTCGCGGTAGCCGACGCCGAGGCGCTCGGCCAGCAGCTGTCCGACGGTGGACTTGCCGACGCCCATCGGGCCGACCAGGACGACCGCAGGCACGGCGCTCACCGGATGCGGAGGTTGTCGAGGTAGGACCGTACGTTGCGGCGGGTCTCGGCCACGTTGTCGCCGCCGAACTTCTCCGCGACCGCGTCGGCCAGCACCAGCGCGACCATGGCCTCGGCGACGATGCCGGCGGCCGGGACCGCGGAGACGTCAGAGCGCTGGTGGTGCGCCTGGGTCGCCTCGCCGGTGGTCACGTCGACCGTCTGCAGGGCCCGCGGCACGGTCGCGATCGGCTTCATCGCGGCGCGCACGCGCAGCAGCTCGCCGGTGCTCAGTCCGCCCTCGGTGCCACCGGCGCGACCGGAGACCCGCTTGATGCCCTCGTCGGTCTTCACGATCTCGTCGTGAGCCTGCGAGCCCGGCACCCGGGCCAGCTCGAAGCCGTCGCCGACCTCGACGCCCTTGATCGCCTGGATGCCCATCAGGGCGCCCGCCAGCCGGGCGTCCAGCTTGCGGTCCCAGTGCACGTGCGAGCCCAGGCCCACCGGCACGCCGTAGGCCAGGATCTCGACCACACCGCCGAGCGTGTCGCCGTCCTTGTGGGCCTGGTCGATCTCGGCGACCATCGCCTTCGACGCGTCGGCGTCCAGGCAGCGCACCGGGTCGGCGTCCAGCTTCTCGACGTCGGCGGGGGTCGGGTAGACGCCCCGCGGGGCCTTCGCGGAGGCCAGCTCGACCACGTGCGAGACGATCTCGATGCCGGTCGTCTCCTTCAGGTACGACCGGGCGACCGCGCCGAGCGCCACGCGGGCGGCGGTCTCGCGGGCGGAGGCGCGCTCCAGGATCGGGCGGGCCTCGTCGAAGCCGTACTTCTGCATGCCGGCGAGGTCGGCGTGGCCCGGACGCGGACGGGTCAGCGGCGCGTTGCGGGCGAGCCCGGCCAGCACCTCGGGGTCGACCGGGTCGGCCGCCATGACCTGCTCCCACTTGGGCCACTCGGTGTTGCCCACCATGATCGCGACCGGGGAGCCGAGGGTCAGACCGTGCCGGACGCCACCCAGAAAGGTGACCTCGTCACGCTCGAACTTCATCCGCGCACCGCGGCCATAGCCGAGCCGCCGCCGCGCGAGGTGGTCCGCCACCATGTCCGTGGTGATCGGCACGCCGGCGGGAAGGCCCTCCAGCGTCGCGACAAGTGCGGGACCGTGGGATTCCCCCGCGGTCAGCCAACGCAGCCTGCTCAACGGTGCTCCTCAATGCTCGCGCCCGGTACTGCCCGCCATAGGCGTGTGCTCGCGTACGGCGACGGCGCCGCCGGGTGCGCGACCCCGGTACGCCACCTCCGATCCTCCCACGTCCGGGGTGGTTGTCCGGCCGCCGGTCCAGCAGGCGGACGCGAAAGGGCGGTGCGGGGGCGGTCAGCGGGCGGCGAGCGCCTTCTCACCGGCGTGCCGCATGACCTCCAGCGGCGCCGGGGAGCGGCCGGTCATCTGCTCGACCTGGAGGACGGCCTGGTGGACCAGCAGGTCGAGGCCACCGACGACGGCGCCGCCGAACATGGACCAGCGGGCCGCCAGCTCGGTGGGCCAGGGTTCGTAGAGCACGTCGAAGAGGGTGGCCGGGCGTTCGGGTACGGCGGTGGCCAGGGCGTCGGTCGTGCCGGCGGGCGTCGTGGCGATCACCAGGGGCGCGTGCAGCGCCTGCCCGGCGTCCGCCCAGTCCGCCGTCCGGACGTCCACCTCGAGCCGTTCGCCCCACTGCCGCATCTCGGCGGCGCGGTCCTCACTGCGGACGTAGACGGTGATGTCGCCGGTGCAGATCCGGGCGAGGGCGGCGAGGGCGGAGGAGGCGGTGGCACCGGCGCCGAGGACCGCGGCCGAGTCGACCTGCTCGATGCCGTGCTCCCGCAGCGCGGCCACCATGCCCGGGATGTCGGTGTTGTCACCGACGCGGCGGCCGTCCTCGGTGAAGACGACGGTGTTGACCGCGTCGACGGAGGCGGCGGTGTCGCTGATCTCGTCCAGCAGCGGGATGACCGCCCGCTTGAGCGGCATGGTCAGGGACAGCCCCGCCCACTGCGGTCCGAGCTTCTCGAGGAAGCCGGGCAGAGCGGCCTCGTCGACCTCGAAGCGGTCGTACGACCAGTCGCCGAGCCCCAGTTCGTCGTACGCCGCCCGGTGCAGCACCGGGGAGAGGGAGTGGGCGATGGGCGACCCGAGCACGGCCGCCCGACGGGCGTCAGTTGCCCGATGTGGCATTGAACTTTTCCTTGAGCTGCTGGAATTCTGCGTAGGTCTTGGCGAACTCGGTGTTGTTCTGACCGTCGGTCGCCACGAAATAGATCCAGCCGTCGTGGGTCGGATTCAGTGCCGCCAGCATCGCGTCCTCGCCGGGATTTCCGATCGGACCGGGCGGCAGGCCCTTGTGGGTGTACGTGTTGTACGGGTTGTGGTTGCTGTTGATCTCCTTCTCGGAGATATGGATGTTGCTGGTGCCCTTGAGGTAGTTGTACGTCGAGTCGAACTGGAGCAGCTGGTTCGTCTCGGTGTTGCCGGGTTTGAGACGGTTGTAGACCACCTCCGCCATCTTGCGGAAGTCGTCGTGCGTCTTGCCCTCCGCCTGCACCAGACTCGCGACGGTGACGAGCTGGAACGCGTTGTTCAGCCCCAGGGACTCGGCCTTGGCGGTCAGGCCGTAGGCGTCGTACTTGGACTTGGCCTGCGCGACCATCTGCTTCAGGATCGCGTCCGGCTTCATGCCCTTGGCGGCCGGGTAGGTGCCCGGGAAGAGGAAGCCCTCCAGCGGGTCCTTGACCTCGCCGTTGTTCTGCGCCCAGGTCGGCATTCCAAAACTCTTGAACGAGGCCTGGGCGGCCTTCTGGGTGGTGCCCGCGGACAGTTCGAGTTTCTTGTCGATCGCCTCGTAGACGCCCGCGTTGCGTTCGCCCGGGGTCACCACGACATTGTTCTGGCTGTTCGGGTCCAGCATCATTTTCACGGCACTTGCGGCAGACATCTCCTTCTTCAGGAGATATGCGCCGGCCTGGATGCCGTTGCCGCCCTTTATGTCGTTCTGCGCGTGGACGAAGGCCTCGGCGCTCTTGACGACACCGGCCTCCTTCAGGCGGTTGCCGATGTCCCAGCCGCCCGCGCCCTTGGGGATCTCGACGGTGACCGACTCGCCGGTGCCGTCACCCTTGTAGTCGGGGGCCGGGGCGAAACGATTTTGGTAGAACTTGTACCCGTAGTAACCGACACCGCCGAGACCGCCGCCGAAGACCAGGACGACCACCATGCAGGCGCAACCGGTACGCCGCTTCTTCGGCTTGACGGGTTTCTTGCCCTTGCCGCGCCGGTCGCGCCGGTTGGCGAGTTCGTGCTCCTCGTCGTCGTCATCGTCGCCGCCTCCCGTGAAGAAGGGGTGGTTCTCCTCCTCGGGCACGGCCTCCGGCTCCGGCTCCGGGTCGGGGCGCCGACGGCCGGGCGGCTCCGGCGGCGGATAGGCGTCTTCCGAACCGTAGAAGTCGGGCTGCCCGCCGCCGTAGCCGACGGGCTGCTGCCCGTAGGGGTCGGCGGGGTCGGGCGGATACGGGACCTGGCCGTGGGTACCGGTCGCGTTCCAGCCGCCCTGCTGCTGGTACTGGTGCTGAGGATGGCCCGCGTACTGCGGATGCCCCTGCTCGTCGTAGTACGGATACTGCTCGTGGCCGTATCCGGGCTGCTGCTCCTGGCCCCAGTTGTCGTACTGCGGCTGCTGCGGATAGTGCTGCGGCTGGCCGCCGTAGGGCTGCCGGCCGTCGTGCGGCTGCTGCCCTTCCCATCCGCCGTCCCCGTACAACGGGTCCTGCGGATGCCACGGTTCGGAGCCTTGGCCCCGGCCATACTCAGTCATCGATCCCCTAGAGCCGCGAGGCCGACCGGTCACGCGGCCGGTGGGCCCGCTTCCGTTCCGCCTCCTCTTGCTGTGTCCCGGCTGTTCGAACACCGGCACATCGCGCGGAACGTTACCGTATCGCGATCAGATGACCACTTCGACGCCCTCGCCCGGTGCTTTACCTGACACCCGTTCGGATTCGAGGGCCTGCTGGAGGATGATGACGGCGGCTGCCTGGTCGATGACCGAGCGGCCCTTCTTCGATTTCACGCCCGAGGCACGCAGTCCCTGGCTGGCCGTCACGGTCGTCATCCGCTCGTCCACCAGGCGGACCGGCACCGGCGTGATGCCCTTGGCCAACTCCTCGGCGAAGGCGCGGACCTTGACCGCGGCCGGGCCCTCGCCCCCCTTGAGGGAACGAGGGAGGCCGACGACGACCTCGATCGGTTCGTACTCCTCCACCAGCTGACGCAACCGGCGGTGAGCTGCGGGGATGTCCCGGCCCGGGACCGTCTCCACCGGGGTGGCGAGGATCCCGTCGGGGTCGCACGAGGCGACCCCGATCCGAGCGTCCCCGACGTCGATCGCGAGTCGACGTCCTCTGCGCATTTCCGACCGTTTCCTTACGTACCTGTTTACTTGGCGGTGTCGGCGACGAGACGCTCGACAGCGTCGACGGCCTCGCCGACGGCGGCCGGGTTCTGACCGCCGCCCTGAGCCACGTCCGGCTTGCCGCCACCGCCGCCGCCAAGGGTCTTGGCGGCGGTACGGACCAGGTCACCGGCCTTGAGACCACGCTCACGGGCGGCCTCGTTGGTGGCGATGACGGTCAGCGGCTTGCCATTGTTCACCGTGAAAAGGGCCACAACCGCGGCACGTCCGCCCTGGATACGGCCGCGCACGTCGAGGACCAGCTTGCGCAGGTCGTCCGGGGTCGTGCCGTCCGGGACCTGGCCGGTGACGACGGCCACACCGCGGACGTCCTTGGCGGACTCGGCGAGACCGGCAGCGGCCTGGAGTACCTTCTCGGCGCGGAACTTCTCGATCTCCTTCTCGGCGTCCTTCAGCTTGCCGAGCATCGAGGAGACCTTCTCCGGCAGCTCCTCCGAGCGGCCCTTGAGCAGTTCGGTCAGCTGGTTGACGACCGTGTGCTCACGGGCGAGGAAGTTGTAGGCGTCCACGCCGACCAGGGCCTCGATACGGCGGACACCCGAGCCGATGGAGGACTCGCCGAGCAGCTTCACCAGGCCCAGCTGGGCGGTGTTGTGCACGTGCGTGCCGCCGCACAGCTCCTTGGAGAAGTCGCCGATGGTCACGACGCGGACCCGCTCGCCGTACTTCTCGCCGAACTCGGCGATGGCGCCCTGCTTCTTGGCCTCGTCGATGCCCATGACCTCGGCGTGCACGTCGAGATCGCGGGCGAGCACCTCGTTGATCTTCTGCTCGACGTCGGTCATCACGGCCGTCGGGACGGCGGACGGGGAGCCGAAGTCGAAGCGGAAGCGGCCGGGCTGGTTCTCGGAACCGGCCTGGGCGGCCGTCGGGCCGAGGGCGTCGCGCAGCGCCTGGTGGGTCAGGTGCGTGGCCGAGTGGGCGCGGGCGATGGCCTTGCGGCGGCGGGCGTCGATCGAGGCGTGGGCCTTGGCGCCGACGGTCACCTCACCGACCTGGACGACGCCCTTGTGGACGTACACACCCGGGACCGGCTTCTGGCAGTCGCGGACCTCGATGACGGCACCGGAGTCGACCTTGATACGGCCCGTGTCACCGATCTGGCCGCCGCCCTCGGCATAGAACGGGGTGCGGTCGAGGACGATCTCGACCTCGTCGCCCTCGGTGGCTGCCGGCGAGGAGGCGCCGTCGACCAGGATGCCGACGATCGTGGTCTCGCCCTCGGTGTCGCCGTAGCCGATGAAGTCGGTCTCGCCGACCTTGTCGGCGATCTCCCGGTAGGCACCGGCACCGGCGTGGCCGGTCTTCTTGGCCTGGGCGTCGGCCTTGGCGCGCTCCCGCTGCTCCTTCATCAGGCGGCGGAAGCCGTCCTCGTCCACCGAGAGGCCCTGCTCGGCGGCCATCTCCAGGGTGAGGTCGATCGGGAAGCCCCAGGTGTCGTGGAGCAGGAACGCCTTGTCGCCGGCGAGGACCGTGCCACCGGACTGCTTGGTCTCGGTGACGGCGGTGTCGAGGATGTTGGTGCCGGCCTTCAGCGTCTTGAGGAAGGCGTTCTCCTCGGCAACGGCGACCTTCTCGATGCGCTCGCGGTCGGTGATCAGCTCGGGGTACTGCCGGCCCATCATCCGGATCACGGTGTCGATCAGGTCGAGCACGACCGGGCCGGTGGCGCCGAGCAGGCGCATGTTGCGGATGGCGCGGCGCATGATGCGGCGCAGCACGTAGCCGCGGCCCTCGTTGCCGGGCGTGACGCCGTCGCCGATGAGCATCACCGACGTGCGCATGTGGTCGGTGACCACACGCAGGGAGACGTCCGAGTCGTGGGCGTCGCCGTAGCGGACGCCGGTCAGCTCGGTGGCCTTGTCGATGACGGCCATGGAGGTGTCGATCTCGTACATGTTCTGCACGCCCTGCAGAATCATGGCGAGGCGCTCCAGGCCGAGGCCCGTGTCGATGTTCTTGCTCGGCAGCTCGCCGAGGATCTCGAAGTTGTCCTTGCCGATGCCCTCGCCGCGCTCGAACTGCATGAAGACGAGGTTCCAGATCTCCACGTACCGCTCGTCGTTGACGGC
This sequence comes from Streptomyces broussonetiae, assembly GCF_009796285.1. Lineage (NCBI taxonomy): Bacteria > Bacillati > Actinomycetota > Actinomycetes > Kitasatosporales > Streptomycetaceae > Streptomyces > Streptomyces broussonetiae. The sequence goes on from NZ_CP047020.1 coordinate 2,196,133, forward strand.
GGGGCCGCCCTCGACGCCGAACTCGGGGCCACGGTCGTAGTTGATCTCGGAGCAGGGGCCGCAGGGGCCGGGGACGCCCATGGACCAGTAGTTGTCCTTCATGCCGAGGCGCTGGATGCGCTCCTTCGGCACACCGACGACCTCGTGCCAGATGCGCTCGGCCTCGTCGTCGTCCTTGTAGACGGTGATCCACAGGCGCTCGGGGTCGAGGCCGTAACCGCCCTTGTCCTGGGGCGTGGTGAGCAGCTCCCAGGCGTACTTGATGGCGCCTTCCTTGAAGTAGTCGCCGAAGGAGAAGTTGCCGCACATCTGGAAGAAGGTGCCGTGGCGCGTGGTCTTGCCGACCTCTTCGATGTCGGGCGTGCGCACGCACTTCTGCACGCTGGTGGCGCGGTCGAACGGCGGCTTGACCTCACCCAGGAAGTAGGGCTTGAAGGGCACCATGCCGGCGGGGACGAGAAGAAGAGTCGGGTCGTCCGCGATGAGCGACGCCGAAGGGACGACGGTGTGCCCGCGCTCCTCGAAGAAGCTCAGCCAGCGGCGGCGGATCTCAGCCGACTCCATCAGTGGTCCTCATTCCGGTTGTACGAGTACTTCGCCTGCGAAGTAAACGACGTTTCGATGTACTTCGGTGTGCTGCGGTTGGTGCTGTGGTGGTTCTCGATGGCGGTGTATTGCCGGGGTGCGGGGAGTTCGGGGTTCTCGTGGATCCCCAGGGCCTCCCCCAGCTCGGCCTCCCGCACGGCCATGTTGTCGCGGACGTCGAGCGCGAAGCCCACCGCGCGGTCCTTCAGCCGCTGACCGGTCTCCAGGGCCTTGTTCGCCGCGGTGGCGGCGAGGCTCTCGGGGGTCAGCTGCTTCAGCTTGCGGTTGACCTTGGTGGTGGCCCACACACCGGCGGCGACACCCGTGGTGAACCAGAACGTACGGCGGAACATCGCTCGGTCTCAGTCCTTACTTCCGCTTGCGTCGGGCGGTGGAGACCGTGCGGCCCACGATCACGGTACGCCGAGGCGCCTTCGCGGGCACGTCCTCCTTGCGGCCGCCCAGCGCCCGGCGCACGCCGTAGCCGAAGGCGGCGACCTTGACCAGCGGACCGCCGAAGGTGGAGGCGACGGTGGTCGACAGCGCGGAGGCGTTGGACGTGACCTCCTGGACGTCGGAGGCGATCGCGTCGACGCGGTCGATCTGGCTCTGCGCGGACCGCACGGTGGCGGAGGCGTCGGCGAGCAGGGGGACGGCCTGGTCGGTCACGTCCGCCACGAGCTTGGTGGTCGCCTTGAGCGTCTGGGCCAGCCTCGCGAGAGCCACCGCGAGGAAGGAGACCAGGATCGCCCAGAAGACGGCCACCAGGATCCCGGCCACCTCTCCACCGGACACTGTGTGCACCCGCTCCCTGAAACGTGCCTCACCATCGAAAAAGTCGAGTCCGAGCCTATCGCGCCGGGGCCGGGACTCCGTACCGGATTACCCGGTGGCGGGGACGGAGTTACGAGAAGCGATTGTACGGAATGAACACGCTTCAGTACGCTCCGTGTCCCATGCGAGGTCCTCAGCGCCCAGCCCCCTTCCCCGACGGCGATCCGCCCCTGGAACTGACCACTTTCGTCGGGCGCTCGGCCGAACTCGCCGAGCTGGCGGCGGCGCTCGGCGAGGCGCGGCTGGTGACCGTGACCGGGGTCGGGGGCGTCGGCAAGTCCCGGCTGGCCGCGCGGGCCGCCGCCGGGTGGGGTTCCGCGGTGTGCGGGCGGGTCGAGCTGGCGCCGGTGCGCGATCCGCAGTTCGTGGAGTACGCGGTGGTCGAGTCGCTGGGCCTGACCGACCACACCACGCGGCTGCCCCGCGAGACACTGCTCGAGCATCTCGCCGGCCGGCCGGTCCTGCTGGTGCTGGACGGGTTCGAGCATCTGGTGGAGGGCTGCGCCGAGTTGGCGGCGGAACTGCTGCGCAGGCTGCCCGGGTTGAAGGTGCTGGCCGCGGGCCGGCGTCCGCTGGGACTGGCCGGCGAACGGCTGGTGCCGCTGGCACCGCTCGACGAGGACGCGGCGGTGGAGCTGTTCACGGACCGGGCCCGGGAGCAGGGGCTGACGGTGTCCGACGGTCCCGAAGTGCGTGAGCTGTGCCGCCGGCTGGAGGGGATCCCGCTCGCGCTGGAGCTGGCGGCCGGGCGGCTGCGGGCGCTGTCCCCCGGACAGTTGCTGCAGCGGCTGGACGACCGGTTCCGGCTGCTGACCGCGGGCGGCCGGAGCGAGGTCATGCGCCCGGTGCCCGGCGGGCCGCCCTCCCGCCACCAGACGCTGCGCACGGCGATCGGCTGGAGCCACGAGCTGTGCACCCCGGCCGAACGGCTGCTGTGGGCACGGCTGTCGGTGTTCGCGCAGAGCTTCGACCTGGAGGCGGCCGAGTACGTGTGCAGCGGGGACGGGCTGCCCGCCGAGGACGTGCTCGACCTGCTGTCGGAGCTGCTGGCCCAGTCGGTCGTCGGCCGCGAGGACACCCCGGCCGGTCCCCGTTACCGGATGCTGGACACCGTACGGGCCTACGGCGCCGACTGGCTGGAGGCGGCCGGGGACGCGGGCCGGCTGCGCAGACGGCACCGGGACTGGTTCCTGGGCCTGGCGACCTGGTGCGAGCTGGACTGGTTCTCACCCCGGCAGCACGAGATCGCCGAGCGGGTCGAGGCCGAGCTGCCGAATCTGCGGGCTGCTCTGGAGTCCTGTCTGACCGAGCCGGACGAGGCGCACCTCGGCCAGTGCCTGGCAGGATCGCTGTGGTTCTGCTGGGTGGGCTGCGGGCGGCTCGCGGAGGGGCGACGCTGGCTGGAGCGCAGCGTGGAACTGGAGTCGGAGTACGAGCAGTCCCGGCTGAAGGCTCTGTGGGTGCTCGGCTACGTGGCGATCCTGCAGGGCGACACCGTGCCCGCGCTCGCGGCGCTGCGGGAGTGCCGGGAGCAGGCGGAGCAGGTCGCGGATCCGACGGCGCTGGCGTACGCCGAGCACCGCACCGGCTGTCTGGCCCTGGTCAGCGATGACATGCAGCACGCAGAAACGCTGCTGCGGTCGGCGCTGGAGCGCTATCACGAGATCGGCGAGCTGAACAGCAACGTCCTGATGGGCCAGGTCGAGCTGGCGATGACGCGGGCGTTCCAGGGGGATCTACCGGAGGCGGTGCGGCTGTGCAAGGACGTGCGCCAGGTGTGCGAGGACCACGGCGAGCGCTGGGCACGGTCGTACGCACTGTACGTGCTCGCGTACGCGGCCTGGCAGGACGGCGACCCCGCTGGTGCGCGGGAGTTCCTGGCGGACTCCCTGGACCATGCGCACGCCTTCCGCGATCTGCTCGCCGAGGTGCTGTCTCTGGAACTGCTGGCACTGGTGACGGCGACGGTGGGCGGGGCGGCCGAGGCGGCGGTGCTGCAGGGCGCGGCGGGCCGGATGTGGCCCTCGGTCGGGCTGCCGCTGTTCGGATCGGCGTACTACAACGCCCCGCACGAGCGGTGCGAGACGCTGGCCCGGCAGGCGCTGGGGGACGCGCGGTACGAGGAGTGCCTGGCGGAAGGGGGCCGGCTCGACCGCGTCACGGCGGTGACCCGTGCGCTGCGGCGTGACGGGGGACGGCCGCTGGATGCGCTACCGAGTCCGCGCGGGGTTGAGGCCTCCCTGAGGGGCGCAGGGAACCGCGCGGCCGGCTCTCACCGGCCGGCGCTGTCCGAACGGCCGGACCTGCCCGCCACCTGACGAGGCCGGAAAACGCGAACCCGCCGTCCCTGCGACCCCGGCAGGGCCGGGCGCACGGACGGCGGGCTGACGTATGACGCCGCGGCTGGAATCAGCGGGCGTAGTACTCGACGACGAGCTGCTCGTCGCAGATCACCGGGATCTCCTTGCGGTTCGGCTCGCGGTCCAGGCGGAACGCCAGGGCCTTGAGGTTCACCTGCAGGTAGCGCGGGGTCTCACCATCGGGGGCGAAGCCACCCTCGCGGGCGATCGTGAAGAGCGTCTTGTCCTTGGAGCGGTCGCGGACCTGCACGACGTCGTCCGGGCGGACACGGAAGGACGGCTTGTCGACCTTCTGGCCGTTGACCTGGATGTGGCCGTGGACGACCATCTGACGGGCCTGGTAGATCGTGCGGGCGATGCCCGAACGCAGGATCAGCGCGTCGAGGCGGCGCTCCAGCTCGATGATCAGGGCCTCACCGGTCTTGCCCTGGACCTTGGAGGCACGCTCGTAGGCGCGGACGAGCTGGCGCTCGGACACGTCGTACTGCGCGCGCAGACGCTGCTTCTCCAGCAGACGGACCTTGTAGTCCGAGTTCTGCTTGCGGCCGCGGCCGTGCTCACCCGGCGGGTAGGGGCGGGCCTCGAAGTACTTGACGGCCTTCGGGGTCAGCGCGATGCCGAGGGCACGCGACTTCTTGACCTTGGGGCGGGACTGGTTCGCCACTGTCTCTATCTCTTTCGTAGTTTTCGGCTTGTCAGGGTTAAGGGAGGTCGCATCCGCAGCCGGGAAAACCCGCCGGGCCCCGAAGGACCTGCCGGGCAGCCGCTTCCCTGGTCTGGGCACATACGTGCAGCACGCGAGTGGCCCACCGACCGTCCCGGGACTCCGAGTGGTGGTGGGCTGCCCGCGACACCGATCGACGGTGCGCGACGCTCCTGGAGTCGGTCCACGCAGGACCGGATCTCCGGCTGACTGTCCCGCTCTGACAGCGCGGGACTCAGCACTTCGCAGCAGTCTACAGGGTGCTCAGGAACGCTTGCGACCGAGGTGTTTCCTGGTCCACTCGACCGCGTCGGCGTATCTGGCCTCCGTGCCGTGCCGGGTCGGGGTGTAGTACGTGCGGTCCTTCAGGGCGTCCGGGGCGTACTGCTGCTCGGCGATTCCCTCCGCCAGGTCGTGTGGGTACACGTACCCCTGCGCGTGGCCGAGCTTGGCCGCGCCCTGGTAGTGCCCGTCGCGCAGGTGGGGCGGGACCGGGCCCGCCAGCCCCTTGCGGACGTCCTCCAGGGCAGCGCCGATCGCGGTGGTCGCGGAGTTGGACTTGGGGGCGAGGGCGAGGGCGATCGTGGCGTGGCTGAGGGTGAGGGCGGCCTCGGGAAAGCCGATCATGGCGACGGCCTGGGCGGCGGCGACCGCGATGGGCAGCGCGTTCGGGTCGGCGAGTCCGATGTCCTCGCTCGCGGAGATCATCAGTCGGCGGGCGATGAAGCGGGGGTCCTCGCCCGCCTCGATCATGCGAGCCAGGTAGTGCAGGGCGGCGTCTACGTCGGAGCCGCGGATGGACTTGATGAGGGCGCTGGCGACGTCGTAGTGCTGGTCGCCGTCGCGGTCGTACTTCACCGCGGCCCGGTCGACGGTCTGCTCGAGCGTCTCGAGGCCGATCTCCCGCTCGCCCTTGTCGAGCGCCGCTCCGGCGGCGGCCTCCAGGGCGGTCAGGGCCCGGCGGGCGTCGCCGCCGGCGATGCGCAGCAGGTGCTCCGCGGTGTCGTCGGGGAGGCCGACGGCGTCCTTCAGGCCGCGCTCGTCGCTCAGGGCGCGCTTGAGCAGGCCGCGGACGTCGTCGTCGGTGAGGGGCTCCAGTGTCAGCAGGAGCGAGCGGGACAGCAGGGGCGAGATCACCGAGAAGTACGGGTTCTCCGTGGTGGCCGCGATCAGCGTCACCCAGCGGTTCTCGACCGCCGGGAGCAGGGAGTCCTGCTGGGCCTTGCTGAAGCGGTGGATCTCGTCCAGGAAGAGGACGGTCTCCTTGCCGAAGCCTCCGGTGGCGCGGCGGGCGCCGTCGATGACCGCGCGGACCTCCTTGACGCCCGCGGTGATCGCGGACAACTCCACGAACCGCTTGTTCGTTGCCTTGGAGACGACGTACGCCAAGGTCGTCTTGCCCGTCCCGGGCGGGCCCCAGAGGATCACCGAGGACGGTCCGGCGGGGCCGCCGGACCCCTCGCCGACCAGCCGGCGCAGCGGCGAGCCGGGCTTGAGCAGATGCTGCTGGCCCACGACCTCGTCGAGGGTGCGCGGGCGCATCCGCACCGCCAGGGGGCTGCCTGCCGGGTCCTTCTCCTGGCGTTCTTCCGCCGCTGCGGTGAAGAGGTCGGGTTCCACGTCCAAAACCCTAAATCACGGCACTGACAAAGCCGCCGGGCCGGGGGCGGGGCCTTCCGGGAGAGAGGATCCGGCCGGCTAGGCCCAGAGCTGGCTGCCCCAGCGGGTGAGGATCAGCATGGCGATGATGCCGCAGTGCGTGACCGGGACGACCCAGGTGAACTCGGAGAAGAACGACTTGAGCCACCGCGGGGCCGGCAGGAAGTCGTTGCGGACGTTGAACGAGGTCACGTACCAGAACATGGTGATCGTCGCGACCCAGGCCAGCGAGCACCACAGGCACAGCGCGTTGATCCGGTACAGGGACTGGAACTGCAGCCAGGTGACGAAGCAGACACCGAAGAGCGTGCCGAAGTTGAAGGTCAGCCAGTACCAGCGCGGGAAGCGGGCGCGGGTCAGCAGGCTCATGCCGACGCAGATGACGATGCCGTAGCAGACCAGGCCGAGCATGGGGTTCGGGAAGCCGAAGACGGCCGCCTGCTTGCTCTCCATGACGCTGCCGCAGGACACGATCGGGTTGACGCTGCAGCCCGGCGTGAAGGTCTTCCCGACGGCCTTCGCCTCGAGGATCTTGTTCTTGTCGATCGTGATGACCCAGGCCGCCAGCAGTCCGGCCGCACCGGTGATCGCCAGCAGCAGGGCGAAGGCGCGGCTGCCGCCCACCGTGCGGGGTGCGTCGGCGGCAGGCTCGGGCCCGGGCTCCGTGGGGACGTCTGTGACTGTCGTCTTGCTCATCCGCCGATTCCGTCGCTTGAGAGTTGGACCATCTTCGGGCACGGGTCATTGTGCCGCACGCGCATATGTGTCCACCGTTCGAAGGACATAAGGAGGTACGCACGGTGGTCACGGGCCGCTCGGTTCCGGCCGAAGCTCGGGGGACATGACAGCACACGCGAACGAACGCGCGACGGGCGTCCGGGGACTGCGCAAGCGCTGCGGGGGCGGCACCGCGGTGGACTGCCTCGGTCCCGGTATCCGGCGCGGTGGGGTGTCCTGCCTGCTCGGGCCGGACGAAGCGGGCAAGGGCACCACGGCGGAGATCCTCCGGGGCAACCGGTGCCGGGACGGGGCCAGGTGTCCGTCCTCGGTATGGGTCCGGCGGCGGGCACGCGCGCGTGGAGGTCCCGGTTGGGAATCGTCCGGCGGGACGAATCGGCGCCCGCCGGGTTGACGGTCTACGGGACGGCGCGCCACCTCGCCCGCCCACCACCCGCGCCGGCGCGACCCGAAGGAGGTCCTCCCCGCCCGGTCGGGCCGACCGTGAAGGCGGACAGCCGCATCACGTCCCTCTCGGGCCCCTCTTCGGCCCCTCTTCGGCCCCTCTTCGGCCCCTCTCCGGCGACCGGCGCCGCCGGTGACACCTCAGGCCTGAGCGCCAGCGGCGGAACCGCGCCCGGACATCGTGCCGATGGGCCTGGACGTGCCCGGCGGCTCAGGCATGGACTCGATCGCAAGGCTGACCCAGCCCGGGGGCCCGTGCCGCGTGATCGTCCCGACGGCGTACGAGAGGGACCGGGACATCCTGCGGGCCGTGGCGGCGGGCGCGGCGGGCCACCCGCTGCAGGACCTCCCCGGCGCGAACCGGCCGAAGGCTGTACGAACACGGAGATCGGCCGCCGCCGTTCATCAACGCGTCGGCGGTGAAGACCCCTCCGCCGTGCATCTTCGGCAAGCCGGGCAGGATGACCGGACCACGGCCGTCACCAGCGCCCTGCGGTACGGGTCGCTGGAGCAGTGAAGTGGGAAGGGCGCCGGCCACGCGGCGGCATCGTATGCCGCCGCAGGCTCCGGCGCCCTTCCTCTCGCGCGTCTCGACTAGCCGAGCCGGGACCGCAGTTCGGGCAGGATCTCGTCCACGGCGATCGCCGTCTGCTCGCCCGACTCCATGTCCTTCAGCTGGACGACGCCGTCGGCGAGGTCGCGTTCGCCGGCCACGAGCGTGTAGCGGGCGCCACTGCGGTTGGCGTTCTTCATGGCGCCCTTCAGGCCCTTGCCGCCGTAGGAGAAGTCCGCCGAGATGCCGGCCTTGCGCAGCTCGGTGACCTTCGCGAACAGCAGACGGCGGGCCTCCTCGCCGAGCGGGACGGCATAGACCGACGTCGTGGACGGCAGGTCCAGCTCCACGCCCTCCGCCTCCAGCGCGAGGACCGTGCGGTCGACGCCCAGGGCCCAGCCGACCGAGGGCAGCGCCGGGCCGCCGATCATCTCGGACAGACCGTCGTAGCGGCCTCCGCCGCCCACCGCGGACTGCGAACCCAGACCGTCGTGCACGAACTCGAAGGTGGTGCGGGTGTAGTAGTCGAGGCCGCGCACCAGCTTCGGGTCGTCCTCGAAGGAGACGCCCGCCTCGGTGAGCAGTTCGCGGACCTCCTCGTGGTACGCCTTGCAGGCGTCGCACAGGTAGTCGCGCAGCAGCGGGGCGCCCGTGAGCTGCTTCTGGACCGACTCGCGCTTGTCGTCGAGGACGCGCAGCGGGTTGATCTGCGCGCGGTGCAGGGTGTCCTCGTCCAGGTCCAGGCCGCGCAGGAAGTCCTGCAGCGCGGCCCTGTACACCGGACGGCACTCCTTGTCGCCCAGGCTGTTGAGCAGGATGCGGAAGTCGCTGAGGCCCAGCGAGCGGTACGCCTGGTCGGCGAGGATGATCAGCTCCGCGTCCAGCGCCGGGTCCTCGGCGCCGATCGCCTCGGCGCCGACCTGGGAGAAGTGCCGGTAACGGCCCTTCTGGGGGCGCTCGTAGCGGTAGTACGAGCCGGAGTACCAGAGCTTGACCGGGAGGTTGCCCGACTTGTGCAGGTTGGCCTCGAGGGCCGCGCGCAGTACGGACGCCGTGCCCTCGGGACGCAGGGCGAGCCTGTCGCCGCCCTTGGTCTCGAAGGCGTACATCTCCTTGGTGACGATGTCGGTGGACTCGCCGACACCGCGCGCGAAGAGTTCGACGTTCTCGAATCCGGGCGTCTCGATGTAGCCGTAGCCCGAGGTGCGCAGCGGGGCGGCGATGGCCTCGCGGACGGCCAGGTACTGGGCGGAGTCCGGCGGGATCAGGTCATACGTGCCCTTGGGGGCCTGGAAGGTACTCACGGAAAGCTCTCTCGTCACATTCCTCGTCGGGGAGCGGTATTCATGTCCGTTCCCTGGCCCGCCGCCACCTGCCGAAGGTACGGGTTGGTGGCGCGCTCCTGGCCGATGGTCGTCTGGGGGCCGTGGCCGGACAGCACCACGGTGGAGTCGTCGAGCGGCAGGCACACGCGGGCCAGCGACTCGAGCATGTCCGGCATGGATCCGCCCGGAAGGTCGGTGCGTCCGATGGAGCCGGCGAACAGCAGATCCCCCGAGAAGAACACCGACGGGATGTCGGCGCTCTCGGGCATCCGGAAGGTCACCGACCCCTTGGTATGGCCCGGCGCGTGCGCGACGGTGAACTCCAGGCCGGCCAGATCGAGGGTGGTGCCGTTCGTCAGCTCGCGGACGTCGTCCGGCTCCCCTACGGTCAGCTCGCCCATCAACGGCATGCCGATGGACCGGCCGAGCGCCTTGTCGGGGTCGCTCATCATGTACCGGTCCTCGGGGTGGATCCAGGCCGGTACGTCGTGGGCCCCGCAGACCGGGACGACCGAGGCCACGTGATCGATGTGGCCGTGAGTGAGGACGACGGCGACGGGCTTGAGCCGATGCTTCTTCAGTGCTTCCTCGACGCCTACGGCGGCCTGGTGGCCCGGGTCGATGATCACGCACTCCTCACCGGGGGCAGGGGCGACGAGATAACAGTTCGTCCCCCAGGCCCCGGCAGGGAACCCGGCAATGAGCACGATCGTCCTTCGTTGTGTCGATTGGGTACGGCTTGCAGACGGCTCGCGAAAGGCTTGCCGGCGACGTCGGCCGCAGTCAGAGCCTACCGGCGCTGCCGTTTCCTCAGCGAACCCATATACGGTACGGGGCTACACGCAGCGGTCGGCTCACGAGCACGCACGCGTACCGGTCGACACACGACACGCATGAGGAGAGAACCCGGTGGTCAGCCAGGAGCAGCGGCGGCGTCAGCTCGCCCGGGAGAAGTTCTTGCGGCAGCAGCAGCGGCGCACCGAGGCGCGGCGCAAGGCCCGCCTGCGCAACTCCGTCATCGCGTCGGTACTGGGCGTGGTCGTGATCGGCAGCGTCGCGCTGTACACGACCGGGGTAATGAAGAACGGCGGCAACGACAAGAAGAACACCGCCTCCGACGTCACGCCCAGCGCCTCACCGACCAGCAAGGCCCCCGACCCGTGCGCGAAGCCCGCGGCCGGCTCGGTGAAGAAGCTGAGCTGGAAGAAGGAGCCGGCAATGACGATCGACACGTCGGCGAACTACACCATGAAGCTCGCGACGACGTGCGGTGACATCGACGTCGCGCTCAAGACGGCGGCGGCGCCGCACACGGTGAACTCGTTCAACTTCCTGGCGGGCCAGGGGTTCTTCGACCACACGAAGTGCCACCGCCTGGTCACCAGCGGTATCTACGTGCTCCAGTGCGGCGACCCGCAGGGCACCGGCATGGGCGGACCGGGCTACACGCTCCCGGACGAGAACCTGAAGGACAAGAGCCTCAAGAAGAACACCTACCCGGCGGGCACGGTGGCGATGGCCAACACCGGCCAGAAGCACACCGGCGGCAGCCAGTTCTTCCTCGTCTACAAGGACAGCCCGCTGCCGCCCCAGTACACCCCGTTCGGCACCATCTCCGAGGCGGGCATGAAGGTGCTGACGAAGATCGCCGCCGCCGGTGCGCAGGCGGCCGACCCGACCTCGGGCAACACCCCGCCGAATGCGACCGTCGTGATCAACAAGGCGACGGTGACGAAGTCCTGACGCAATCCTGAAGACCAAGACGGCCAACTGCGGAATTTCGGTCGCGCTGGATGCGGACAGGCCGCCTGCCGGTCGCCTATGTTGGCCGTGACGAAACTGTGGACGATGCCCGGGGGCGCGAGGCTCCCCGCAGGCATCATGTGGAGGAGGCGCTGTGAGCAGCGACCCGTGGGGCCGCGTCGACGAGACGGGGACCGTGTACGTGCGTACGGCCGACGGCGAGCAGGTCGTCGGATCCTGGGCGGCCGGCTCCCCTGAGGAGGCGCTTGCCTACTTCGAGCGCAAGTACGAGGGCCTGGTTGTCGAGATCGGCCTCCTCGAGAAGCGAGTACAGACCACCGACCTGTCGGCGAAGGACGCCCAGGCCGCGATCGACCACCTGCGTGAGCAGGTGGACGCGCACCATGCGGTCGGTGACCTGGCGGTGCTGCGCGAGCGGCTGGACAAGCTCGTACAGGCCGTCGATGCGCGCCGTGAGGAGCGTAAGCAGCAGCGGGCCAAGCAGTCCGACGAGGCCCGCAAGGCCAAGGAGGACCTGGTCACCGAGGCGGAGCAGCTGGCGCAGTCCGACCAGTGGCGGGCCGCCGGTGAGCGCCTGCGGTCGCTGGTGGACACCTGGAAGGGCCTGCCGCGGCTGGACCGCAAGTCCGACGACGAGCTGTGGCATCGCTTCTCACACGCGCGGTCTGCGTTCTCCAAGCGCCGCAAGGCGCACTTCGCGCAGCTGGACGCGCAGCGCGAAGAGGCCCGCAGGACCAAGGAGCGGCTGGTCGCCGAGGCCGAGGCGCTGTCGGCATCGACGGACTGGGGTCCGACGGCGGCCCGCTACCGCGAGCTGATGGCGGAGTGGAAGGCCGCGGGCCGTGCCCAGCGCGAGCACGAGGACGACCTGTGGAACCGCTTCCGCGGCGCCCAGGACGTGTTCTTCGCCGCCCGCAGCTCGGTGTTCGCCGAGCGGGACGCGGAGCAGTCCGAGAACCTCAAGCTGAAGGAGGAACTGGCCGAGGAGGCCGAGAAGATCCTCCCGGTCACGGACCTCAAGGCCGCCCGGGCCGCCTTCCGCTCGGTCAACGAGCGCTGGGAGGCCATCGGCCACGTCCCGCGGGACGCTCGGCCGAAGGTCGAGGGCCGGATGCACGCCGTCGAGCGGGCGATCCAGGAGGCCGAGGAGGCCGAATGGCGCCGGACGAACCCGGAGGCACGCGCGCGTGCCGAGGGTCTGACCGGTCAGCTCCAGGCCGCCGTGGACAAGCTGAGGGCGCAGATCGACCAGGCCCGCGGCCAGGGCAACAGCTCCAAGGCCGACAAGCTGGAGCGCGAACTGGAGGGCCGCCAGGCGCTCCTGGACCAGGCCCTCAAGGGCCTGCAGGAGTTCGGCGGCTAGGGTTTCCCCGACTTGCTGCGAAAGGGCCCCGTACGCGCGTACGGGGCCCTTTCGCATGCGGCGGTCGGCGCTGCACGCTCGGCGCTACGACCGGGAGCGTCCCGACGTCACGCGGTACACGTCGTACACGCCCTCCACGCCCCGTACGGCCTTCAGGACATGGCCGAGGTGCTTGGGGTCGCCCATCTCGAAGGTGAACCGGGAGGTGGCGACCCGGTCGCGGGAGGTCTGCACGGCCGCGGAGAGGATGTTGACGTGCTGGTCGGACAGGACGCGGGTGACGTCCGACAACAGGCGGGAGCGGTCCAGGGCCTCGACCTGGATGGCGACCAGGAAGACCGAGGACTGGGTCGGCGCCCACTCGACGTCGAGGATCCGCTCCGGCTCGCGGGACAGTGAGTCGACGTTGACGCAGTCGCTGCGGTGAACCGATACGCCGCTGCCGCGCGTGACGAACCCGATGATCGGGTCGCCGGGCACCGGTGTACAGCAGCGGGCCAGCTTGACCCACACGTCCTCGACGCCCTTGACCACGACGCCGGGGTCGGCGCTGGAGCGGCGCTTGCGGCCACGGGTGCGCGACGGCGGGACCGCCTCGTCGATCTCCTCGGTGGCCGCCTCCTCGCCGCCGAGGGCCTGGACCAGCTTCTGCACGATGTTCTGCGCGGAGACATGACCCTCGCCGATCGCCGCGTACAGCGCGGAGATGTCCGAGTACCGCATCTCGTGCGCGAGGGTGACGAGGGAGTCGCCGGTGAGGATGCGCTGGATCGGCAGGTTCTGCTTGCGCATGGCCCGGACGATGGCGTCCTTGCCCTGCTCGATGGCCTCGTCCCGGCGCTCCTTGGAGAACCAGGCCCGGATCTTGTTGCGGGCGCGCGGCGACTTGACGAAGCCCAGCCAGTCCCTGGACGGCCCGGCGCCGGCCGCCTTGGAGGTGAAGACCTCGACCAGGTCGCCGTTGTCCAGGGTGGATTCGAGCGGTACGAGCCGGCCGTTGACCCGCGCCCCTATCGTGCGGTGGCCGACCTCGGTGTGGACGGCGTACGCGAAGTCCACGGGTGTGGCACCCGCGGGCAGCGCTATCACGTCGCCCTTGGGGGTGAAGACGAAGACCTCGTTGCGGGACAGGTCGAAGCGCAGGGACTCCAGGAACTCGCCGGGGTCCTCGGTCTCCTTCTGCCAGTCCAGCAACTGCCGCAGCCACGCCATGTCGTTGATGGCGTCCTTGTCCTTGCCGGAGGCCTTGGGCACGTCCGTGCGCACCTTGGAGGCACCGGCGACGGCCTCCTGCTTGTACTTCCAGTGCGCGGCGATGCCGTACTCGGCGCGACGGTGCATGTCGAAGGTGCGGATCTGCAGTTCGACCGGCTTGCCGTTGGGCCCGATGACCGTCGTGTGCAGCGACTGGTACATGTTGAACTTGGGCATCGCGATGTAGTCCTTGAACCGGCCCGGAACCGGATTCCATCGCGCGTGCACGGTGCCGAGGGCGGCATAGCAGTCACGGACCGTGTCGACGAGGACGCGGATGCCCACCAGGTCGTAGATCTCCGCGAAGTCACGGCCGCGGACGATCATCTTCTGGTAGACGCTGTAGTAGTGCTTAGGGCGGCCGGTGACGGTCGCCTTGATGCGGGCGGCCCGCAGATCGGCCTGGACCTCGTCGGTCACTATGGCCAGGTACTCGTCACGCTTGGGCGCCCTTTCGGCCACCAGTCGTACGATCTCGTCGTACATCTTGGGGTAGAGGATCGCGAACGCGAGGTCCTCCAGCTCCCACTTGATGGTGTTCATGCCGAGGCGGTGGGCGAGCGGCGCGTAGATCTCGAGGGTCTCGCGCGCCTTCTTCTCCTGCTTCTCGCGCTTGAGGTAGCGCATGGTGCGCATGTTGTGCAGGCGGTCGGCGAGCTTGATGACCAGGACGCGCGGGTCCTTGGCCATCGCGACGACCATCTTGCGCACGGTCTCGGCCTGCGCGGCCTCGCCGAACTTGACCTTGTCCAGCTTGGTCACGCCGTCGACGAGCAGGGCGACCACGTCGCCGAAGTCGCGGCGCAGGTCCTCGAGGCCGTACTCGGTGTCCTCGACGGTGTCGTGCAGCAGGCCCGCCATGAGCGTGGCGGGATCCATGCCCAGCTCGGCGAGGATGGTCGTCACGGCGAGCGGATGCGTGATGTACGGATCGCCGCTCTTGCGCTTCTGGCCGCGGTGCCAGCGCTCGGCGACCTGGTAGGCACGCTCGATCTGGCGCAGCGTGGCGTTCTCGATCTTGGGGTCGTTGCTGCGCACTATCCGCAGCAGGGGCTCCAGGACCGGGTTGTAGGGGTTGGCGCGCTGGACGCCGAGGCGGGCCAGGCGGGCGCGGACGCGGTTTGAGGAGCCGGTGCGCGTGGGCTGGCCGACCGGCTGGCGCACCACGGGCGGTTGCACCGGGCGCTCCGCGGGGGCGGGCTTGGGACGGGAGGCCTCGGCAGCCTTCTCGACGGGCGCCGACTGGGCGTGCTCGATCGGCCCGCGAGTGTCGTTCTTCGCGTCGGACGTGTTCGGCGCGGGCTTGGCCGCGGGCGCCGAGGCGGGCTCGGGCTTGGCGGCGGTCAGTGGCTGGGCCTCGTCTGGCAAGAGGGCTCCTCGTGCGCGATCCGGGTCCCCCGGTCAGGCTCCGGAGATCCCATGGTAGCGATCCTGCGGCTGGTCATCGCCTTCAGTCCGCTGTCAGGACCGTCTGCCTGTGCAACGCATGAGGCCACGGCCGGATTCCGGGAGATGGATTGGCGGTGTGCGGGGGGCGTGCGGAGGGTGTCCTGAACATGGTCGCGCGGGCGCCCGCCCGCATGCGTACGGCCGCCCCGGCGCGGTGCCGGGACGGCCGTACGACAAGAATCGCAGGGTGGGTCAGACCTGAAGCAGCGCCTCCAGCGGGGCCCCCGCGAGGGCCGGCTCCAGGCGGGCGCGGCCGCCGAGGAAGCCCAGCTCCATGAGGACCGCCAGGCCCGAGACCTGGGCCCCGGCGCGCTGGATGAGGTGGATCGCGGCCTCGGCCGTACCGCCCGTCGCCAGCACGTCGTCGACGATCAGGACGCGGTCGGCGGAGGTCAGGTCCTCGGCGTGCACCTCGATCTCGGCCGAGCCGTACTCCAGGTCGTAGGCCTGGCGCAGCGTCGCTCCGGGGAGCTTGCCCGCCTTGCGGACCGGGATGAAGCCGAGGTCCGCGCGGACGGCGACCGGGGCGCCGAGGATGAAGCCCCGGGCCTCGAGGCCCACGACCTTGGTCGCGCCGGTGTTGGTCGCGATCCCGGCGAGCGCGTCGGTGAGCGCCGTGAAGGCGGCCGGGTCCGCGAGGAGCGGGGTGATGTCCTTGAACATCACCCCGGGCTCGGGATAGTCGGCCACGTCACGGATACGGCTGAGCAGCAGCCCGGTGATGTCTGCCAGCTCGGTCATCGGCGCTTCCCGGAAGGTCGGCCGCCGCGGCCACGGCTGCGGGACGCGGGCTGGTTGCGCGGGCCCACGACGGCGGCGGCGGTGTCGTCGGAGCTGTCGTCCACGTCCCCGGCACGGTCGGCCGCCAGCTCGTCCTCGGCGGCGGCCTGGGCGCGCTTGGCCAGGACCCGCTTGGTGAGGGCCTTCATCGCGGGCTCGCGCTCCTTGAGGTCGGCGACGAGCGGCGTGGCGATGAAGATCGAGGAGTACGCACCGGCCGCGAGGCCGACGAACAGCGACAGGGAGATGTCGTTCAGCGTGCCGGCACCGAGGAAGCCGCCACCGATGAACAGCAGACCGGCGACCGGCAGCAGCGCGACGACCGTGGTGTTGATGGAGCGGACCAGGGTGCCGTTGATCGACCGGTTGGCGATCTCGCTGTAGGTGAAGCGGGTCTGCTTGGTGATGTCCTTCGTCTGCTCCTTGAGGCTGTCGAAGACGACGACCGTGTCGTAGAGCGAGTAACCGAGGATGGTCAGCAGACCGATGACCGTACCGGGCGAGACCTCGAAGCCGACGAGGGCGTAGATACCGGTCGTGATGGTGATGTCGTGGATCAGCGCGACCAGGGCCGCGATGGCCATGCGCCACTCGAAGGCGATGGCCAGGTAGATCACGACGAGCACCATGAAGATCGCCAGGCCCTCCCAGGCCTTGTCGGCGATCTGCTGGCCCCAGCTCGGACCGACCAGGTCGGCGGCGAGCTTGTCGGGGTTGATCTTCAGGTCGTCGGCCAGCTTCTGCTTGATCTGGTCGGCCTTGTTGGTGTCGATGCCGGCGATCTGGATGCGCAGGCTGCCGTTGCCGAGCTTCTGCACGACCGCTTCCTGGCCGGAGGCGTCATGCGCGTACGTCTCCGCCTGGGTGACCGACGCGCTCATCTTGGTCGGCGTCGTGAAGACCGCGCCGCCCTGGAAGTCGATGCTCATGTTCAGCCCGCGCACCGCCAGGCCGACGATGGCCGTGATGGTGATCAGGATGGAGACGCCGTACCAGATCTTGCGCTTGCCGACGAAGTCGTAGCTGATCTCGCCGCGGTGCAGCCGGGCGCCGAGGTTGCCGAGTTTCGACATCGCTCACGCCTCCTTCGGGTCGACAGGGCCGGCGGCGGGACCGGCGGGACGGCGGGTACGGCGCAGCGGCGCCTTGGCACCCAGGCTCTTCGGGTCGAGGCCGGACCACTTGTGGCCGTTCGCGAAGAACGGGCGGCGCGCGAGGAGCGTCATCAGCGGCTTGGTGAACAGGAAGACCACGACGACGTCCAGCACGGTGGTCAGGCCGAGCGTGAACGCGAAGCCCTGCACCTTGCCGACGGTGACGATGAACAGGACGGCGGCGGCGAGGAACGACACGAAGTCGGAGACGAGGATGGTGCGCCGGGCGCGCGGCCAGGCCCGCTCGACGGCGGGGCGCAGCGTGCGGCCCTCGCGGATCTCGTCCCGGATGCGTTCGAAGTACACGATGAACGAGTCCGCTGTGATACCGATCGCGACGATGGCACCACAGACGGCGGGCAGGTTCAGTGCGAAGCCGATGGCCGGGCCGAGCAGCGACATGATCACGTAGGTCAGGATCGCAGAGACCAGCAGCGAGGCCATGGCGACGAGCGACAGGCCGCGGTAGTAGACCACCAGGTAGAGCACGACCAGGGCGAGACCGATCGCGCCGGCGAGCAGACCGGCGTGCAGCTGCTCACCGCCGAGTGCGGCGGTGACGGTGGTGACGGACTGCTCCTGGAAGGACAGCGGCAGCGCGCCGTACGACAGCATGTTGGCGAGGCTCTGGGCGTCCTGCTGGGTGAAGCTGCCGGAGATCTCCGCCTGGCCGCCGGTGATGGCGTTCTGCACGTACGGGCTGGAGACGACCTCGCCGTCGAGGACGATGCCGAACTCGTTCTGCGGCTGCTGGTTCTTGGCGAGCTGGCCGGTGATGTCCGCGAACTTCTTGGAACCGCTCGAGCTGAAGGTCATCTGGACCTGCCAGCCGGAGGCGCCCTGGGTGTCGAAGACGGCCTGCGCCTTCTTCACCTCGGTGCCGTCGACGGCGGCGGGGCCGAGCACGTACTTGTACCAGGAGCCGCGGATCTGGCCGCAGGCCACGGTGGGGTCGCCGGGCTTGGCGGCGCCTCCGACCTTGGCCCGCTCGGCGGGCTTGGTGCAGTCCAGGGCGGCGTACTGGGCCCGGAGCTTGGCGGCGTCTGCGCTTGCGCCGCCGGCGGAGGCCGAGGGGGTGGCCGACGGCTTGGCGCTGCCGGAGCCGGAGGTGCTCGGCGAGGGGGTGGAGCCGGCCTTCAGCGCGTCGGTGACGGCGCGGCCCTGGGAGGTCGCCGTGGCCGTGGGGGACCCGGAGGAGGAGCCCGAGGCCTTCTCCTTCGAGGAGGTGCTCGCGGAGGGGCTCGCGCTCGCGCCCGGCTTCGGCGAGGAGCTGCCGCTGGAGGATGCGCTCGGCGAGGGGCTCGACGTGGCGGTGCCGCTGGGCTCGCTGGCCAGGACCGGGCGGAAGTACAGCTTGGCCGTGGTGCCGACCTGCTGCTGGGCCTCCTTGGAGTTGGTGCCCTTGGGGATGTTGACGATGATGTTGTCGTTCCCCTGGGTCTGCACCTCCGCCTCGGAGACGCCGAGGCCGTTGACGCGGCGGTTCATGATGTCGACCGCGGTGTCCATGTTGGCCTTGTTGACCGCGGACCCCTGGTCGGCCTTCGCCTTGAGCGTGATGCTCGTACCACCGGCGAGGTCGATGCCGAGACGCGGGGTGGTGTTCCCGGAGAGGAACATGCCTCCGGTGAGCGCCACGATGGCGATCAGGATGAGGGCCAGCGAGCGCCCTGGCTTGCTCTGGGCACTCGCGCTCCGGCCCCTCTTAGGTGCTGCCACCTTCTCGTACTCCCTCTCGGGCCGCCCCGCGCGCTGGTCGTCGCGGTCGGCCATGACATGGTGTCGGGCTCCCGTGCGGGAAACAGACGCGCCCGGTGGTGCGCGGGGCGTGATTATGCCGCCTTGCGCACCACCGGGACATGGCTACTTCGCGTCGGAGTCGCCGTCGGTCTTCTTCGGCTCCTCGTCGGCCTTGGCCTCGGTGGCCTCGGCCGCGTCGGCGCCTTCCTCCGCAGCGTCCTTCTTACCGAGGTCGACGGCCTTGTCGTCGGAGGCGGCGGCAGCGGGCGAGTCGGACTCGTCGGTCTCGGTGAGGGAGGACGCGTCGTCCGGGACGATGTCGGCGTCGGACTTCAGGTCGTGCTCGATGCCGTGGACGATGCGGTTGTACTCGTCGTCGGTGAGGACGGCGCCGATCGAGTTCTTGGCGAAGAGAAGCTCGACACCGGGGCCGGCGTCGAGGAGGACCGTCTCCTCGCCCACCTCCTTGACCGTCGCGTACATCCCCCCGATCGTGCGGACACCGGAACCGGGCTGCATCTCGTTCCGCATGGAGGCGGCCTGCTGCTGCTTCTTCTTGGCCGAGCGTGTCATCAGGAACATGGCCGCGATGAGCACGATGAAGGGGAGAAGGGTAAACGCATTCACGGGACGGAGTTTCCTTCGCGCGACCGCGACGGAGAGCGGCCTGTTGACGGGGGTGTGGTCGGCGCCGCCCGCAAGGGCGGCATCGGCGGAGTCTAAGCGAGTCCGCGCGCATGGAACAACGCTCAGCATGGCACCTGGGTTCCTGCCCCCGCCAATGCCGTCGCTGTCACCGGGCCTGCGAGCCCGTCGCACCGCTGTCAGGTCCCGAACAGGTCCTCTTGTCCGTTTCCCCCGGCTGACGTGCGCGGCGGGGTGAGGCCGAGGTGCGCCCACGCGGCGGGCGTGGCGACCCGGCCGCGCGGGGTACGGGCGAGCAGGCCCTCCCGGACGAGGAACGGTTCGGCGACCTCCTCGACGGTCTCCCGCTCCTCCCCCACCGCGACGGCGAGCGTGGACAGGCCCACCGGGCCGCCGCCGAACAGTTTCAGCAGGGCTTGCAGGACGGCGCGGTCCAGCCGGTCGAGCCCGCGGGCGTCGACCTCGTAGACGGCCAGAGCGGCTTCGGCGATCTCCCGGGTGATCAGGCCGTCCGCCTTGACCTGCGCGTAGTCGCGAACCCGGCGCAGCAGGCGGTTGGCGATGCGGGGCGTGCCACGGGAGCGACCGGCGATCTCGGCGGCGCCGTCCGGCTCGATCTCGACGTCCAGCAGGTGCGCCGAGCGGTGCACGACCCGCTCCAGCTCGTGCGGCTCGTAGAACTCCATGTGCGCGGTGAAGCCGAAGCGGTCGCGCAGTGGGGGCGGCAGCAGGCCCGCGCGCGTGGTGGCGCCGACCAGGGTGAACGGGGGCAGCTCGAGCGGGATGGCGGTGGCGCCGGGACCCTTGCCGACGATGACGTCGACACGGAAGTCCTCCATCGCCATGTACAGCATCTCCTCGGCGGGCCGGGACATGCGGTGGATCTCGTCGAGGAAGAGGACCTCGCCCTCCTGGAGGGAGGAGAGGATGGCGGCGAGGTCGCCCGCGTGCTGGATGGCGGGGCCCGAGGTGATGCGGATGGGGGCGCCCATCTCGGCTGCGATGATCATCGACAGGGTGGTCTTGCCCAGGCCGGGCGCACCGGAGAGCAGCACATGGTCGGCCGTCGCCCCACGCGCGCGTGCGGCCCGCAGGACGAGGTCGAGCTGTTCGCGGACCTTCTCCTGACCGATGAACTCGCCGAGGTCCTTGGGGCGCAGGGCGGCCTCGACGGCCTGGTCCTCCCCGTCGGCGGACGCACCGACGAGCCGCTCGGCGGCGGGGGTGTCGGTGGTGTCGTCCCAGTTCATATACGTGTGCCTCGATCGTCGTGGGGTCAGCGTGCGCGGTTCAGCGTCTGCAGGGCGGCCTTGAGCAGCCGGCCGACCTGGGGCGTGCCGCCCGCGGCCTCGGCCTGGGGGGCCACGGCGGCGACGGCCTCGTCGGCCTCGCGGGTGGCGTAGCCGAGGCCGATCAGGGCCGCATGCAGCTGGTCGCGCCAGCCCTGGCTGACCGGCGCGCCGACCGCGGGGGCGCCGACGGTCTCGCCGAGGCGGTCCTTCAGCTCGAGCAGCAGCTTCTGCGCGCCCTTCTTGCCGATGCCGGGGACGGCCGTGAGGGCCTTTTCGTCGGCGGTGGCGACGGCACGGCGCAGCGCGTCCGGGGTGTGCACGGCGAGCATGGCCTGGGCCAGCCGCGGGCCGACGCCGCTCGCGGTCTGCAGCAGCTCGAAGACCTGGCGCTCGTCGTCGTCGGCGAAGCCGTACAGGGTGAGGGAGTCCTCACGGACCACCAGGGAGGTGTACAGCTTCGCGGGCCGGCCCATGCGGAGCGTGGACAGCGTGTTCGGCGTGCACTGGACGGCCATGCCGACGCCGCCGACCTCGACGACCGCTGCGTCGGGGGCGAGCGCGGCGACCGTGCCGCTGACGAAGGCAATCATGCCGTACGGCCTTTCGTTGCGTTGAGTGTGTGGCGGGCGACCGCCTGCTGGAGCCGGTTCTGGGCGGGGGCGCGCCAGATGTGGCAGATGGCGAGCGCCAGGGCGTCGGCGGCATCGGCCGGTCTGGGGGGTGCGGCGAGCCGGAGCAGCCGGGTCACCATGGCGCCGACCTGTGCCTTGTCGGCCCGGCCGGTGCCGGTGACGGCCGCCTTGACCTCGCTCGGGGTGTGCAGGGCGACGGGGATGCCGCGCCGGGCGGCGCACAGCATGGCCACGGCGCTGGCCTGGGCGGTACCCATCACCGTGCGTACGTTGTGCTGGCTGAAGACGCGCTCTACGGCCACGAACTCGGGCCGGTGCTCGTCCAGCCACTGCTCGATGCCCTCTTCGACGGCGAGCAGGCGGTGACTCAGCTCGGCGTCCGCGGGGGTCCTCACCACCCCGACGCCGAGCATGGTGAGCGGCCGGCCCGCGACCCCTTCGACGACGCCGACGCCGCACCGGGTCAGCCCGGGATCCACCCCCAGTACACGCACCGCGCCCCTCCTCCGGTCGGCCGACGATCACCTGCCGATCGCTTGTTCGTGCAGGCTATCGGGTGCCACTGACAACGCCGTACAACGCGACGGGCCGACGGGGTGTTGTCCCGTCGGCCCGTCGGCTAAGCCGTGCGCGCTACGCGTCGACCTTCTCCATGATCTCGTCGCTGACGTCGAAGTTGGCGAAGACGTTCTGCACGTCGTCGCTGTCCTCGAGCGCGTCGATCAGCTTGAAGATCTTCTTGGCGCCCTCCTCGTCCAGCTCGACCTGCATGGTCGGGACGAAGTTGGCCTCGGCGGAGTCGTAGTCGATCCCGGCGTCCTGGAGGGCGGTGCGGACCGCGACCAGGTCGGTGGCCTCGCTGAGCACCTCGAAGGACTCGCCGAGGTCGTTGACCTCCTCGGCGCCCGCGTCCAGGACGGCACCGAGCACGTCGTCCTCGGTCAGCTCGCCCTTGGGGACGATCACGACACCCTTGCGGTTGAACAGGTACGACACCGAGCCCGGGTCCGCCATGTTGCCGCCGTTGCGGGTCATGGCGACGCGGACGTCGGAGGCGGCGCGGTTGCGGTTGTCGGTGAGGCACTCGATGAGCACGGCGACACCGTTCGGGCCGTAGCCCTCGTACATGATCGTCTCGTAGTCGGCGCCGCCGGCCTCGAGACCGCCACCACGCTTGATCGCGGAGTCGATGTTCTTGTTCGGGACCGACTGCTTCTTGGCCTTCTGGACGGCGTCGTAGAGCGTCGGGTTACCGTCGAGGTCGACACCGCCCATACGCGCGGCGACTTCGATGTTCTTGATCAGCTTCGCGAAGAGCTTGCCGCGCTTGGCGTCGATCACGGCCTTCTTGTGCTTCGTCGTAGCCCATTTAGAGTGGCCGGACATCTGCCTGTCTCCTTCGCGTAACCATCCACATAACGAACGCCAGAGATCCTACAAGGACTCTGCCGCGCGGTTTGCGCGAACCATGTCCACGAACAGGGCGTGCACGCGGTGGTCGCCGGTCAGTTCCGGGTGGAACGACGTGGCGAGCGCGTTGCCCTGGCGGACGGCGACGATGTGGCCGTCGTGCTCGGCGAGCACCTCGGCCTCGGCGCCCACGGACTCGACCCACGGGGCGCGGATGAAGACGCCCTCCACAGGATCGCCCGGGATGCCCTGCACGTCGACCGTCGCCTCGAACGACTCGTTCTGCCGCCCGAAGGCGTTACGGCGCACGATCATGTCGATGCCGCCGACGGTCTCCTGACCCGAGCGCGGGTCGAGGATCTTGTCGGCGAGCATGATCATGCCCGCGCAGGTGCCGTAGACGGGCATGCCGTCACGCACGCGCGCGCGGAGAGGGCCCATCACTCCGAACAGGACGGCCAGCTTGGAGATCGTGGTGGACTCACCGCCGGGTATGACGAGGCCGTCGACCTCGGCGAGTTCCTCGGGGCGCCGCACCGGCCTGGCCACGGCGTCGGCCGCGGCCAGGGCGATGAGGTGCTCCCGTACGTCGCCCTGGAGGGCCAGGACGCCTATGACAGGAGTGTTCATGGGGTTCGGTTACCTGTGTGCTTACCAGCCGCGGTTCGCGTAGCGCTCGGTCTCGGGGAGGGTGTCGCAGTTGATGCCGACCATGGCCTCGCCGAGGTTGCGGGACGCGTCCGCGATGATCTTCGGGTCGTCGTAGAAGGTGGTCGCCTTGACGATGGCTGCGGCGCGCTTGGCCGGGTCGCCGGACTTGAAGATGCCGGAGCCCACGAAGACGCCCTCGGCGCCGAGCTGACGCATCAGGGCCGCGTCGGCCGGGGTGGCCACGCCACCGGCGGAGAACAGCACGACCGGGAGCTTGCCCAGCTCGGCGACCTCCTTGACCAGCTCGAACGGGGCGCGCAGCTCCTTGGCGGCGGCGTAGATCTCGTTGTTGTCGCAGCCGCGCAGCTTGGCGATCTCGCCCTTGATCTGGCGCAGGTGGCGGACGGCCTCGACGACGTTGCCGGTGCCGGCCTCGCCCTTGGAGCGGATCATCGCGGCGCCCTCGGCGATGCGGCGCAGGGCCTCGCCCAGATTGGTGGCACCACAGACGAAGGGGGTGGTGAAGGCCCACTTGTCGGAGTGGTTGACCTCGTCGGCCGGGGTGAGGACCTCGGACTCGTCGATGTAGTCGACGCCGAGGGACTGCAGCACCTGGGCCTCGACGAAGTGGCCGATGCGGGACTTGGCCATCACCGGGATGGAGACGGCGTCGATGATGCCCTCGATCATGTCCGGGTCGGACATACGGGCCACGCCGCCGTCCTTGCGGATGTCGGCGGGGACCCGCTCCAGGGCCATGACGGCGACGGCGCCCGCGTCCTCGGCGATCTTCGCCTGCTCCGGCGTGACGACGTCCATGATCACGCCGCCCTTGAGCTGCTCGGCCATTCCGCGCTTCACGCGCGCGGTGCCGGTCTCGGGAGCCTGGTTCTCGTTGGTGGACACGGATGACCTCACTGAAGGGAAAGAGGGTTTCTGCCTCACCGAGGAAACGCGAGTGGACCAGGCCACAGCAAGGGCCAATGGGAAGCCGGTGGATCCTTTTGGTTCACCTGGGGTTCAGCCGACCCGCTCCACCAGGGCCGCGGGCGGCTCGTCGTCCATCTCGAACGCCAGCGGGAAAGGGGCGTGGCCGGCGAGCCGGAACCAGCGGACCTTGCGGTGCCCACGGAGTCTGCGGGCGGCGCCCACGGCGTCGTTGTGGAAGCGGCGGGCCATCGGCACCCGGCGGACGGCCTCGGCCAGTTCACGGGCCGCCTCCTCGCCGCCCGGGGCCTCGCGTACCGCCTCCACCTGCACCGGGTCCTCGAAGACCGCGCGCAGCGCCTGGCTCAGCTCGCTCTCCGCGACCTCACGCTGCTCCTCCTCGGACTGCCGGGCCGCGTGCGCGGCCTCGTACAGCACGATCGAGGCGGCCGGGTCCAGCACGCCCGAGGTGGCCAGTTCCTGTGTCAC
Organism: Streptomyces broussonetiae; assembly: GCF_009796285.1. Taxonomy (NCBI): domain Bacteria; kingdom Bacillati; phylum Actinomycetota; class Actinomycetes; order Kitasatosporales; family Streptomycetaceae; genus Streptomyces; species Streptomyces broussonetiae. The sequence goes on from NZ_CP047020.1 coordinate 2,220,884, forward strand.
GGAGGCCCGTCGCAGCAGCTGCGCGTCCAGGGCGGCGCGCGCGGCGTCCATCCGCACGTGCAGCCGGTCCAGCCGCCCGGCGGTCCAGCTCAGATACACGCCGATCGCGACGAGAACGACAAGGATCCAGATGAGGGTTGCGGTCACGCCGGAAGGCTATCGGCTGCGCGCGGGCGCCCTTCCTGCCAGTCCCGAGCCCCGGCCAACCGGACGAACCCTCCCGGACACGCCCGGATCGTCGGTCCCGTACGAGGGCTGTCATCCCGTACCGGGGCTGTCCGTCCCGGACCAGGGCCGTCGCTCCCGTACCCATGCCGCCGTCCCGCCCGGCCCCTCGGCCCGTACCAGGGTCGTCAGGAACGCGCCCCGGGCCGAGGACCGTCAGACTCGTACCAGGACCGTCAGTCCGGGGCCAGGACCGTCAGTCCCGGGCCAGCCCGAAGCGCGCCCGCAGTCCCGTCGTGCGCTCGTCCGCCGCGACCGCGGCGGCGCCGGCCGTCACCGTCTCGTAGACCGAGAGGATGTCCGCGCCGACCGTCGACCAGTCGAACCGCCGGACATGGGCGCTGCCGCGCTCGCTCAGCTCGGCACGGCGCTCGGGGTCCGCCAGGAGCCGCAGGGCCGCTTCGGCGAGCGCGTCGGCGTCCTCGTTGACGAAGACCTCGCCCGCCTCGCCCTGGTCGAGGACCTGCACGAAGGCGTCCAGGTCGGAGGCGAGCACGGGCGCGCCCGCCGACATCGCCTCGACCAGGATGATGCCGAAGCTCTCGCCGCCGGTGTTGGGCGCGACGTACACGTCGACACTGCGCAGGAAGCGCGCCTTGTCCTCGTCACTGATCATGCCCAGGAACTCCACGCGCGCGCGCAGCTCCTTCGGCAGCTCCTCGACGGCGGCCTCCTCGTCGCCGCGGCCGGCGACCAGAAGGCGGGTCTGCGGACGGGCGGCAAGGATCTTCGGCAGGGCCCGCATCAGCACGGGCAGGCCCTTGCGGGGCTCGTCGATACGGCCGATGAAACCGATCGTGTCGCCCTGCCACTCCGGCTTCGGCCCGGCCTTGGCGAAGAAGTCCACGTCGACGCCGTTGGGGATGACCACCGCGTCCCCGCCCAGGTGCTCGACCAGGGTGCGGCGGGCGTACTCGCTGACCGCGATCCGCGCGCTGATCTTCTCCAGGGCGGCCTGGAGGATGGAGTACGCGGCGATCATCGCGCGCGAGCGCGGGTTGGAGGTGTGGAAGGTCGCCACGATGGGGCCCTGCGCCGCCCAGCAGGTCAGCAGGCCCAGCGAGGGCGAGGTCGGCTCGTGGATGTGGACCACGTCGAAGTTGCCCTCGTGCAGCCAGCGTCGCACCCGCGCGGCCGACAGGAAGCCGAAGTTCAGCCGGGCCACCGAGCCGTTGTACGGCACCGGGACGGCCCGGCCGGCCGAGACGACGTACGGCGGCAGCGGGGTGTCGTCGTCGGCCGGGGCCAGCACGGACACCTCGTGGCCGAGCCGGACGAAGTACTCGGCGAGGTCGCGGATGTGGAACTGGACGCCCCCGGGCACGTCCCAGGAGTACGGGCAGACGATCCCGATTCTCACGACGGCCCCTTCGCCGGGTCGAGGTCGGCGAGCCACAAGCGCTGGAGCATGTGCCAGTCCTCCGGATGGCCGGCGATCCCGGTGGCGAAGGCGTCGGCCAGCGCCTGTGTCATCACAGACGTCTTCTCCGCGCGCGTGCCTGTCCCGGGTACCTCTACCGGGGGATGCACCTGCCCCTGCATGACAGGCGAGTCGTCGTACCAGAGGGTGACCGGCAGCAGCAGCGCGCCGGTCTGCTGGGCGAGCAGGGCCGGGCCCGCGGGCATCCGGGTCCGCTCGCCGAAGAAGTCGACCTCGACACCGGAAGCGGACAGGTCCCGGTCGGCGACCAGGCAGACCAGGCCGCCGTCGCGCAGCCGCCGGGCCAGAGTGCCGAAGGCGGAGCCGCCGCTGTGCGGCAGGACCTCCATGCCGAGGCCCTCGCGGTAGGCGACGAAGCGGTCGTAGAGCGTCTCGGGCTTCAGCCGCTCCGCTACCGTCGTGAACGGCGTCTGCAGTTTGGTGGTGACCCAGGCGCCGGCCAGGTCGTAGTTGGCCATGTGCGGCAGGGCGAGGACCACTCCCTGGCCGGAGGCGAGCCCGTCGGTCAGGTAGTGGATGTCCTTGGGGTCGAACCCGGTCTGCACGCGCTCGCGGCTCCAGGTCGGCAGCCTGAACGACTCCATCCAGTAGCGCAGATACGAGCGCATGCCCGCGCGGGACAGCTCGGCAAGGCGTTCGGGGGTGGCGCCCGGCACCACGCGCGCGTAGTTGGACTCGAGGCGCTTGACGCCCTTGCCGCGCTGCTTCCAGGCGAGATCGGCGATCGTACGGCCGAGCCGGACCGCGGCCGGTTCGGGGAGCTTCTTGACGGTGCTCCAGCCGAGGCCGTACAGGGCGTCGCTGAGCCGGTCGGCGGTGCTCACTTCGCTGCCTCGCTGCTGCTGTGCCGAGCCGCCGCCGCCTCCGCCTCGGCGGATTCGCGGCGGACGGTGACGACCCGCTGGACCAGCGTGACGAGACTGCCCGCGGCGACGATCCACAAAGCGACCGGCAGCAGCCACTGGATGCCCGGCACGCCGAACTTGTGCAGGCCTGCGAGACCGGCCGCGACCAGCGAGATCACCAGCCGCTCGGCACGCTCGACCAGCCCGTTGACGGCGACCGGCAGCCCGATCGACTCCCCGCGCGCCTTGGTGTACGACACCACCTGGCCGCTGGCCAGACAGAAGATCGAGACCGCGCACAGGACGTTGTTGTTCCCGTTGCCCGCGTACCAGAGCGCGAAGCCGCCGAAGATCGCGCCGTCGGCGACCCGGTCGAGGGTGGAGTCCAGGAAGGCGCCCCAGCGGCTGGAGCGGCCCAGCTGACGGGCCATGTTGCCGTCGACCAGGTCGGAGAAGACGAACAGCGTGATGACGACCGTGCCCCAGAAGAACTCGCCCCGGGGGTAGAAGACCAGTGCGCCCGCCACCACACCGGCGGTGCCGATGAGCGTGACCGTGTCGGGGCTCACCCCCCGCCGGATGAGAAACGCGGCGAACGGTGTGAGGACACGCGTGAAGAATGCACGCGCGTACTTGTTCAGCATGGCCTTCCCGACGGTTGGTGGCGCCGCGGCCCAGGTGGCCTCCGGCTGGCCCATCGTAGCCACGCGTGCGCGTGCGTGGCGGGCGGGCACCCGGACCCCATGGCGCGAACCGGTGTGCGCCGCCGCGCGCGGGGCATGCGTGGCGCGATCGGGTCCTTCGTATGGACGCGGCATGACGGGAGTGGAAAGCTCGAATAACCGCGGGCGTCGCCGGAGCCGCCGCAGCACGCGGATCCCGCGTGTCCGCGCCCACAGTGACCTCACCGTGCACGGGAGGCAGGATCATGGGCGACAAGACACAGACACACCCTGGGGCCGCCGGCAGGGCTATTGAGGCCGACCAGCCTGCGTCCGTACGGAACGTGGTGCTGGTCGGCCACTCCGGTTCGGGCAAGACCACCTTGGTGGAGGCCCTCGCGCTGACCGCGGGGGCGCTGAACCGGGCGGGCCGCGTCGAGGACGGCGGCACCGTCTCGGACTACGACGAGATCGAGCACCGGCAGCAGCGCTCCGTACAGCTCTCCCTGGCGCCGGTCGAATGGAACGGCATCAAGATCAACCTCCTCGACACCCCGGGGTACGCCGACTTCGTCGGGGAGCTGAGGGCCGGTCTGCGGGCAGCGGACGCGGCCCTCTTCGTCGTCTCGGCCTCCGACGGGGTGGACGGCTCGACCCGGATGGTCTGGGAGGAGTGCGCGGCCGTCGGCATGCCCCGCGCGATCGTGATCACACACCTGGAGGCCGCGCGCTCGGACTTCGAGGAGATGACCCGGACCTGTGCGGAGGCCTTCGGCGGGGACGATCCCGACGCCGTGCTCCCGCTGTACCTGCCGCTGCGCGGCCCGGAGGGACCCGACGGCCACGCGCCCGTGACCGGGCTGGTCGGCCTGCTGACACAGAAGCTGTTCGACTACTCGACCGGCGAGCGCAAGGAGTCCGAACCGGGCGCCGACCAGCTGCCGGACATCGAGGAGGCCCGCAACCGGCTCATCGAGGGGATCATCGCCGAGAGCGAGGACGAGACCCTGATGGACCGCTATCTCGGCGGTGAGCAGGTCGACGTCAAGACGCTGATCGAGGACCTGGAGCGGGCTGTGGCCCGCGGCTCGTTCCACCCCGTCCTGGCGGCCGCCCCCGCCGCCGACGGCGCCAAACAGGGGCTCGGCACGGTCGAGCTGCTGGAACTGGTCACCGGCGGCTACCCGACCCCGTTCGAGCACGCGCTGCCCGAGGTGAGCACCGTCGACGGCAAGCGGCGCGAGCTGAAGCCCTGCGACACCGACGGCCCGCTGGTCGCCGAGGTCGTCAAGACCTCCTCCGACCCCTACGTCGGCCGGGTGTCCCTGGTCCGCATCTTCTCCGGCACCCTGCGCCTCGACCAGACGGTGCACGTCTCCGGACACGGGCTGGCCGACCGCGGGCACGAGGACCACGACGTCGACGAGAAGGTCGGCGCCCTGTCCATGCCCTTCGGCAAGCAGCAGCGCCCGGTGACGCACGCCGTCGCGGGCGATCTGGTGTGCGTGGCCAAGCTGGGCCGCGCCGAGACCGGGGACACGCTCTCCGCGAAGGACGACCCGCTGCTGATGGAGCCCTGGCGGATGCCCGACCCGCTGCTGCCGCTCGCCATCCAGGCGCACAGCAAGGCCGACGAGGACAAGCTCTCGCAGGGCCTTTCCCGGCTGGTCGCCGAGGACCCGACGATGCGTCTGGAGCAGAACCAGGACACCCACCAGGTGGTCCTGTGGTGCCTGGGCGAGGCCCACGCCGACGTCGCCCTGGAACGGCTGCGCAGCCGCTACGGCGTCCAGGTCGACGTCGTCCCGCACAAGGTCTCCCTCCGGGAGACGTTCGCGCACAAGGCGTCCGGGCGCGGCCGGCATGTGAAGCAGTCCGGCGGTCACGGGCAGTACGCCATCTGCGAGATCGAGGTGGAGCCGCTGCCGGGCGGCTCGGGCATCGAGTTCGTGGACAAGGTGGTCGGCGGTGCCGTACCCCGGCAGTTCATCCCCTCCGTCGAGAAGGGCGTACGGGCGCAGGCCGCCAAGGGTGTCGCCGCCGGGTATCCGCTGGTGGACGTGCGGATCACGCTGCTGGACGGCAAGGCGCACTCGGTGGACTCCTCCGACGCCGCCTTCCAGACCGCGGGCGCGCTGGCGCTGCGCGAGGCCGCGGCGGAGGCGCGGATCCATCTGCTGGAGCCGGTCGCCGAGGTGTCGGTGCTGGTCGGCGACGACTACGTGGGCGCGGTGATGAGCGATCTGTCGAGCCGGCGCGGCCGGGTGCTCGGCACCGAACAGGTGGGCGCCGGGCGAACCCTGATCCGGGCCGAGGTGCCCGAGTTCGAGATCGGCCGGTACGCCGTCGACCTGCGGTCGCTGTCGCACGGCACGGCCCGCTTCGACCGGAGCTACGCCCGGCACGAGCCGATGCCGGTACAGATCGCCGAACGGATCCGCGAACAGGCGGGCGAGACGGCCTAGTTCACGGTGCGTCGCGGGCCCGGTGGGCGGGCGGCTTCGGCCGTCCGCCCACCGGTTGTCGGTGGCGGCGGATACGCTGATCACGTGATCGCGTCGTGCCACAACCGTCCGGTGGTGGTACGGCTCTTCGGCGCGATGGCCTGTTCAACAGGTGTGCGGGGCAGGGAAGTCGGGAAGGCCGCAGAAGCGACACGGCGGCGAGGGGGCGGGAATGTCGATTGGTACGGAGTGGGACGGGCCCCAGGTGCCTGTCTCCGGCGACGCGAGTCATGCGGCGACCTCCGCGCTGGCCTCCGCGGCGTACCGGGACAGCGCGATGGACGACATCAAGAAGGCCGACAACGAATGGCACCAGTCGACGGTCAAGGGCGGCCGGATCGCACTGCTGAAGCCGAATCTCGGTGAGGCGTTCTCGCGGGCCGTGGTGGCCCGGATGCTCGCTCCCGGGCGCAAGCCGCTCATCCAGTCCTTCGGATCCGAGCCGCAGTTCGTCGTGGAGCACTGCCTCGCGGCCAACAACATCCGCCGGGAGCGCGACAACCGCCTGACGGCCGTCACGGCCCTGTGCGGGGTGCTCTTCCTGCCCGGGCTGATCGTCTGGCTGCTCGTCTTCCAGCTGCGTACGTACATCGCCAAGCGCGACGACAGGCGGGCCGGGTCGCTGGCCACGGCCCTGCTCCTCGCCGTCGGCGTGCTCGCCGTGCTGTTCCTGGTCAAGATGCCGTTCGCCGGCTTCTGGGGCTGGTACGCGCGCCTGGCGGTCATCCTGCCCGTCGTCGGCTGGTTCTGGGCGAAGCGGATCTGCGAGGCCGCCGCCAAGGACCTGCGGGGCCGCTGGGACGGTCTGCTCTCGGGCACCAGCGTCGGTGCCAAGGTCCCCGAGGCGGTGCCGCGCGGCCCCAACCAGACCGCCGCCGAGGAGCTGCGCCAGTCGCTGGCCCGGCTCAGCGCCGAGCAGCAGTCCAACTCGGTCTTCTACGCCGGCCCCAAGGGCATACTCGGCATGGGCACCCGCTGGGGCGCCTGGCAGCTCGCCGAGGACCTGATGCCGGCCGACCCGACCCGGGAGATCCACCCCTTCCGCAGCTGGGACGTCATACGGGCGATCCACGACCAGCTGAGCCTGCTGGAGCGCGGCCCGCTGAACACCGGCGGCTTCCCCAAGCCGTCGATCAAGCACTGGATCGTCACGCCGATCGGCGAGAAGGCCTCGGCGGTCTCCCGGCCCGAGGGCACGGACGTCGAGGCGTTCCAGGTCAAGCCGCACGCGATACAGGACATCTGCAACAAGCAGCAGTTCGGCAGCGGCGACCGGCACTACCTGGGCGTGCAGTGGACGCTCTGGGACGGCCAGCTCGTCATCACCATGCTGATCACGGTGACGGTGCTGCACCAGACACTGCGGATCGAGGTGACCGGGCACGCGCTGGGGCCGGTGAACCCGCTGTTCACATCCAAGCCGGAGGCGCCGACGAAGGAGGTCTCCAAGTCCCTCAAGCCCTGGGAGACCCGCACGATCAAGCTTCCGCTGGTCGGCACCGACGAGGTGGTACGGCTCGCCGCGCGCGCCCCGCTGACCTGGTACCCGCCGCTGCTCAACTGGCTCGGCGGCTCGCTCGCCCTGCCCGAGCCGTTCGGCCTCAGGCACGCCTGGGCCGACCAGCCGTGGCGGCACCGCTTCATGGCCGACGACGCGCTGCGCGCGGCCACTCCGGTGCTGCGGGTGGTGCACTCGGCCGCGATCCGGGTGCTGGAGGACAACGGCGTGAACACGGAGAAGTTCGGCGCCCGCTCGTCGTTCCTCAGCGGCAACGTGCAGGACCCGACACCACGCAAGGCCGACCTCTACGACGCGTGAGCGGTGCCCTCGCCGGAGGGCGCCCCGGGTCTACTCCGGCCAGGCCTCCGCCAGCATCTTCCGCGTGTCGGCCAGGAGCTGCGGCAGCACCCTCGTGTGGCCCACGACCGGCATGAAGTTCGTGTCTCCGCCCCAGCGCGGGACGATGTGCTGGTGCAGGTGGGCGGCGATGCCGGCGCCCGCGACCGTGCCCTGGTTCATGCCGATGTTGAAGCCGTGCGCGCCGGACGCGGTGCGCAGGGCCGTCATCGCCTGCTTGGTCAGCTCGGCCAGCTCGGCGGTCTCCGGCCCGGTCAGCTCAGTGTAGTCGGCCACGTGCCGGTACGGCACGGTCATCAGGTGGCCGCCGTTGTACGGATAGAGGTTGAGCACGGCGTACACATGCTCGCCGCGCCGGACGATCAGCCCGTCCTCGTCGGACTTGGCCGGGATCGAGCAGAAGGGGCAGCCGTCGTCGGCCCCCGGGCCGGTCGGCTTGTTCTCACCCTGGATGTACGCCATCCGGTGGGGTGTCCACAGGCGCTGGAACGCGTCCTGCGTCCCCACTCCGATCTGCTGTTCCGGCTCACTCGTCATGCCATGCAGCATATGGCTTGGCTCGTTCCCGGCGTGTCGCCGGGGCGCCCGGAAGACGGTGTCCGGCCAAGCTTGGCCGGTGGACGACGACAGCCGGGCCGTGCGCTGGGAGCAGCGAACCGAGATCCCCCCCTCTTCGTGGCGGCGCCGGGCGATCGCGATCGGGTTGACGGCCGCCGGTCTCGCCCTGCTCGGCGCGGTGACGGGATCGTTCTCGTCCTGGCTGATGCGGACCTTCTCCCGGGAGGGCGGCGAAAGGCCCCCGGGGAGATGATCCCCGAGGGCCTGTGACGCGGACGCCGCGGACGCCGCCGACTTCGCGAACGGCTCAGACCTGAGCCCGCTCCCCGACGACCTGGGCGATCTTCGCGATCGCCTCGTCGAACGGGATGCCGTTCTCCTGGGAGCCGTCGCGGTAGCGGAAGGACACCGAGCCGTTCGACATGTCCTCGTCGCCCGCGATGACCATGAAGGGCACCTTCTGCTTCTGGGCGTTGCGGATCTTCTTCTGCATCCGGTCCGAGGAGGAGTCCACCTCGACGCGCAGGCCCTGCTTACGGGCCGCCGCCGCGAACTTCTCCAGGTACTCGACGTGCGCGTCACCGATCGGGATGCCGAGCGCCTGGACCGGGGCCAGCCACGCCGGGAAGGCGCCCGCGTAGTGCTCCAGGAGCACGGCGAAGAAGCGCTCGATCGAGCCGAAGAGGGCACGGTGGATCATCACCGGGCGCTGCTTCGAACCGTCGGGGCCCGTGTACTCCAGGTTGAAGCGCTCGGGCAGGTTGAAGTCGAGCTGGATGGTCGACATCTGCCAGGTGCGGCCGATCGCGTCCTTGGCCTGGACAGAGATCTTGGGACCGTAGAAGGCGGCACCGCCCGGGTCGGGGACGAGGGGCAGGCCCTGCTTCTCGGCGACCTGGCGCAGCGTCTCGGTCGCCTCCTCCCAGACCTCGTCGGAGCCGACGAACTTCTCCGGGTCCTTGGTGGACAGCTCCAGGTAGAAGTCGGTCAGGCCGTAGTCGCGCAGCAGACCGAGGACGAAGGTGAGCGTCTTGTCCAGCTCCTCGGACATCTGCTCACGGGTGCAGTAGATGTGCGCGTCGTCCTGCGTGAAGCCGCGGGCCCGGGTCAGGCCGTGCACGACGCCCGACTTCTCGTACCGGTACACGGTCCCGAACTCGAAGAGGCGCAGTGGCAGTTCACGGTACGAGCGGCCGCGCGCGTCGAAGATCAGGTTGTGCATCGGGCAGTTCATGGGCTTGAGGTAGTAGTCCACGCCCTCGTCGAGCTGCATGGGCGGGTACATGCCCTCGGCGTACCAGTCCAGGTGCCCGGACGTCTCGAAGAGCTTCCCCTTCGTCGCGTGCGGGGTGTAGACGAACTCGTAGCCCTCTTCCTCGTGGCGGCGGCGCGAGTAGTCCTCCATCACGCGGCGCACGATGCCGCCCTTGGGGTGGAAGACGGCGAGGCCGGAGCCGATCTGCTCCGGGATGGAGAAGAGGTCCAGCTCGTTGCCGAGCTTGCGGTGGTCGCGCTTCTCGGCCTCGGCGAGGAAGTCCAGGTACGCCTTCAGCTCGTCCTTGGACGGCCAGGCGGTGCCGTAGATGCGCTGGAGCATCGGGTTCTTCTCGCTGCCGCGCCAGTAGGCAGCCGCGTTGCGCATCAGCTTGAACGCCGGGATGAGGCGGGTGGAGGGCAGGTGCGGACCGCGGCAGAGGTCCTTCCAGCACAGCTCGCCGGTCTTGGCGTCCAGGTTGTCGTAGATCGTCAGCTCACCGGCGCCGACCTCGACGTCCGCGCCGTCGTCGTGCGACGCCGAGCCCTTGAGGCCGATCAGCTCCAGCTTGTACGGCTCGGCGGCCAGCTCCTCGCGGGCCGCCTCGTCGGTGACGACACGGCGGGAGAACTTCTGCCCCCGCTTCTGGATCTCCTGCATCTTCTTCTCGACGGCCTTGAGATCCTCGGGCGTGAACGGCTTCTCGACATCGAAGTCGTAGTAGAAGCCGTCCTTCACGGGCGGGCCGATGCCCAGCTTGGCCTCGGGGAACAGCTCCTGCACGGCCTGCGCCATGACGTGCGCGGTGGAGTGGCGCAGGATGTTCAGGCCGTCCTCGGAGGAGATCTCGACGCCCTCGACGGTCTCGCCGTCCTTGACCTCATGGGTGAGATCCTTCAGCTCGCCCCCGACGCGCGCGGCGATGATCGAGCGCTCGCCCGCGAAGAGGTCGGCGGCCGTAGTGCCCGTCGTCACCACGCGTTCTTCCCGCTCGGAATCGCGTTGGATGATCACACGGACGTCTGACACCGGTCTCTCCTGACTGAAGTGGGGTGCGGCGCCATACCAGGAGCGCGCGCACAGGCGATCGTACCGACCCGACGGCACCGACCGCTAAACGGTCACCCACAGTCCCCGTGCGCCTACGCCCTCAGTCCTGATCCTCGTAGCCCTCCCCGCATGCCTCTTCGAAGAAGTCCAGGTTCTCCTGGAGGGCCTTCATCAGCCGGTCCCGCTCGGCCTCGTCGACCTGCACGGGCACGACCCCGGAGGCGCCGGTGAGCCGGCGGAAGCCGCCCCGGCGCTCCAGCCGGCCGTGCACGCGCACCGGGAGCCCGACGAGGTGGGCGTGGCCGGCGATGCGGTAGTCCTCCTCGTCCAGGGTGACGCGGATGTGCGGCACCTCGGCGCCGGCGAGGACGCGCAGCCGTATGGTGCCCTCGCCGCCGGGCCCGGAGCGGCGCATACGGACGACGGCGCCGGTGACGCGGACCGGCACGGAGGGTTCCTCGCGCAGGTAGCGGGCGGCGGCCTCGCGCAGGGCGGGCAGGTCACCGGGTGAGAACTCGACGGGTTCGGCGGAGGGTGCGCAGCCGTCGGGGACGCCCGCGCCGGGTGCCCAGGCGACGGCGATCCGGGCACCCTCGGTGCCTCGGACGAGCGCGGCCAGCGCCTCGGTCAGCTCGCGGCTGACCCCTGCCTCGACGGCGCCGTCGAAGGCGTCCATGCCGCCGGTGGCCCGCTGGTAGTCGATGGCCTCACGGGCGGCATGGAGGGCCTGGTGGAGGCGGACGGCGAGGGGACGGCCGGTGGGCACGGGCGCGAAGGCGGTGAGGTGGCGGCCCTCGGCGGCGGGGCCGACGAGGACGTCCGCCAGCAGGGACACGGCCGCACGGCGGTGGCGGGCGCCGTAGTAGCCGGCACGCGCGCGGGTGGCGAGCGCGGCGGCAAGCAGCATCTGCCTCGCGGCGCCGCGCAGTTGCTCGTCCGCCGTCCACGGCGCGGCCCCGGCGGGACCGCCCGGGGTGTCGCGCCACCAGCGGATCTCGTCGCTGGGCACGGCGAGGGAGATCAGCACCTCGCGGGCGGCCGGCGTCTCACTGCGGGCGAGGGCGTCAAGGGCCTCGCCGAGCAGGTCGTCGCTGTCGGGGAAGGCGCGGCTCTCCGGCACCAGCAGGCTCGTGCCGCCACCGCCCGGCCCGGGCGGGGTCCAGCGGCCGTAGCGTCCCGGGGCTCCGCCGCGCCGCTGCCAGCCGTGCCGGTGCAGCAGGGCACCGAGCACGGTGGGGTCGACCTGGGCGGGGTCGGGGGGCCGGTGCCAGGCGAGGTCGTCCGGATGGGGCCGGACCTGGCGTGGCAGTTCCTCCTGCGGGCGGATCCTCATGGCCTGCCTCCCGTCCCGACGCGCGTCATGATCTCGCACAGCGCCCGGTCGTCGAAGATGCGCGAGGTCGGGATCCGCACGGTGGTCCGGTGCCGGCCGGTGATCGGATGGCCGGCGAGATTGACCCAGTAGCAGCAGTGCCTGAGGTCGAGCCGGTCGTGGCTGGCGCGGAGCCAGTCGTCCTGCGAACGCGGGACGAGCATCACGACCAGGATCTTGTGCACCGAGACCGGGGTGCGGGCGAGCTTGCGCAGATGGTCGTTGTCGAGGGTGAAGGAGAAGGAGCGGCCCGGCGGGTTCGGTGCGACCTGGTACGTGGCCTTCAGCTGCACCTTGATGGTGACCTCGTCGTCGACGGTGTGTCCGGGCGCGCTGTGACTGACGTGCCAGTCGATGCCGTTGTCCGGGAAGGGCTGGGACAGCGAGCATCCCGCCGCGGCGGCGACCGCGTGCAGATAGCCGACCTGCAGTGTCTCCATGCAGGCGGTGGTGGCGAGTGAGCCGCGGACGGTGCCCGGGCGATCGGGCAGCAGCCCGCCCCGCTCGGGCTGCGCTATGGCCATGACCAACAGCCTTCCAAGCAATGAGTGTCCCCGCTGCGGGCCGCTGAACTGCAAAGACCCGTACTCCTGTTGTCTCCTCCCGGCGTACGGCGCAAACGGCCCGGGTATCACCAAACAGGCAGAAGACGGAACGTCATCTGCGGTGGGTGAACGAGGAGTTGGGTTCAGATGACGACCTGGTACGAGGGGGCGCTGGCCGCCTTCGACACGGAGACGACGGGTGTGGACGTCGAGACCGACCGGATCGTGTCGGCCGCTGTCGTCGTCCAGGACGCGCCGGGGACCCGGCCGCGGGTGTCCCGCTGGCTGGTCAACCCGGGTGTGCCGGTGCCGGAAGCGGCGACCGCGGTGCACGGGCTGACGGAGGAGCACCTGCAGCACCATGGCCGCTGGCCGGCGCCGGTGATGTACGAGATAGCCGAGCAACTGGCGGAGCACGCGGCGATGGGCCGTCCGCTGGTGGTGATGAACGCGCCGTTCGATCTGACGCTGCTGGACCGGGAGTTGCGCCGGCACCGGGCGTCCTCGCTGGACCGCTGGTTCGAGTCGGCGCCGCTCAAGGTGCTGGACCCGCGGGTACTGGACAAGCACCTGGACCGGTACCGCAAGGGCCGCCGCACGCTGACCGACCTGTGTGCGCACTACGGCGTGGCGCTGCAGGACGCGCACGACGCGGCGGCGGACGCACTGGCCGCGCTGGATGTCGTACGGGCGGTCGGCCGCCGTTTCGCGAGCCGGCTGGAACGCCTCTCTCCCGCCGAGCTGCACACGCTGCAGGCCAACTGGCATGCGGCCCAGGCCCGTGGTCTTCAGGCGTGGTTCGCGCGCAGCGGCTCGGACGAGATCGTCAGCACGGACTGGCCCTTGCGGCCGGACCTGCCGGCGGCGGCATGAGCCCGCACAGCATGCGAAAGGCCGGTCCGCCATGGCGAACCGGCCTTCTCCCGGTGGGCGATACTGGGTTCGAACCAGTGACCTCTTCGGTGTGAACGAAGCGCTCTCCCACTGAGCTAATCGCCCGGGAACGGACTGAACAATACAGGTCGAGGCGCCGATCCTTCAAACCGCTTCGAGATACCCGACCAGTCCCCGCCGTCCGGCCCGCATCATCAGCCGGTGGTTGAGGCGGAAGACCGGCCGTCCCGGCACGGCCAGCCGCCTGAGCAGGGGCTTGCGCACGTCCACGAGCTGGTCGTAGCGGGCGAGGGTGCCGGGGCCGTCGGGGGTGACCGTCCAGCGGGCCCAGCCGTCGATGTCGCCGGACATGGCGATCTCGAGGATCCCGGCGTCCGGGTCGCGGCAGGTCTCGTGTGCGGTGAAGGTCATGGCGTACGGCAGCACGGACCGGATGGTGAGGACGCCGGTCGCGTCGTTCAGCCGGGTCACCGTCCGCACCTGGGGCCACCATCGGGGATAGTCCTCGGGCCGCTCCAGCACGGCGTACACGGCCGCCGGCGGAGCGGGCAGGGACCACAGGCTGAGGAAGCGGTAGCGGTTCCAGTCCATGAGGGGAGTCTGCCCGGCCGGGCGCGACGATCCGGGATCTGAGTACGCGTACTCATGCGCCGCGTCGTGACACGGGCCACACTCGGGGGGCGAGCGTCGCCGCCCGTGCGACGGCGCTTCCCCGGCACCGGCGGGAGCACCCGGCCGGGGCACCCGGCCGGCACGTTCGGCCGGGGCGCCGGGTTACGGCACCTGTCGCCGAGGTCGCAGCGGCCGCCTCCCAGGTACGTGCACCGGAACCACAGGTCGGGCGACGGCCCGGAGTTGTGCCAGGCGTCGCCGCCGACGCCGGCGCCGTAGTCCCGGCAGACGTACCAACGGCGCTGCTCCACCTGGTCCTTCCTCTTGGGCGGCCGTCGTGCGGTCCGGCTCGCGACTTCGCCCTGTCATGGATCGCCGTCAGGGAGCCGACGGGAATTCCGAACTGTTTTCCGTCGGCCTCGCCGACCTTCGTGGCGCCGTCGCAGAAGTGAGTCGAAGTCAGATTTCCGGCCTTTACCTGCGAGGCGAGGTCGAGAGGAATTCCACGCTTGTCGTACTTCCGAAAGAAAATGACGGCGTATGAGAAAACGTCCTTTGGCACCGCGGAGCGGGACTCGACGCTTACCGTGCGGGCGGGATTCGGCACCGATCGGATGGCCGGATCCGGGAAGGCACCGCCGGGTACGGCTCCGCGCAGCGTGGAGGGCCTGGTTTCAGCTGGTCAGGGCGGTGAGCCAGGCCAACAGGATCCGGTTCGTCTCTTCGGGACGTTCCTGCTGGACGAAGTGGCCGCAGCCGTCGAGGACGTGCGAGCCGAGAAGGCCGGGCAGGGTCTCGGGGAAGGCCTTGACCGCGTCCGCCAGCCAGGCGAGCGAGGCGTCGAGGGCCCCGGCGACGAACAGCGACGGCTGCGTGATCGGGGCGCCCTCGTAACCGGCCAGGTCCGCCCAGTCCCGGTCCATGTTCCGGTACCGGTTCAGCGCCCCGGTCAGACCCGTCCGCTCGAACTCTCCGGCGAGGACGTCGAGGTCACGCTCCTCCAGCCAGGCCGGCAGCGGGCCGGTGGGGAAGCGCTCGCGCAGGGTGCCACCGGGGGCGACGAAGTGCGGGGCGCGGGCGCCGGGTGCCGGCATGGTGTCCGCGGACAGAGCCGCGTAGAAGCCCGCGAGCCAGCCGCGCACATCGGGTTCGATCTCCGCCTCGGCCCGGCCGGGCCGCTGGAAGTACGAGACGTAGAACTCGTCGGACGCCGGGGCGCCCTCGAGCCCCTGGCCGGGCCGCGCGTCCTCGCTGTCGTCCCGGGCACGTCCGTCGCCGCCGACCGCGTGACGGCCGGCAGCCCCCTCGCCACCAGCGCCTTCGCCGCCCGGACCGTCCCCGCTCACGCCGACGCCGACGGCCCCCCTGCCACCGTCGCCGTCGCCACCCATGGCGTCGACGGCGCTCCCGCCCATCCGGGCGAAGACCTCGCTGGGCCGCGGACCGCCGGGCGGGGTGTACGGCACGCTCAGCAGGGCCACGGCACGGAATACGTCCGGCCTGGTCAGGGCCGAGGCGGCGGCGATCGAGGCGCCCCAGTCGTGGCCGACGACCACCGCGGACTCCTCCCCCAGCGCCTCCACCACGGCGACGTTGTCCGCGACGAGGTCGAGCATCCGGTACGCGTCCACGGCCGCCGGCCTGGAGGAACGGCCGTAGCCGCGGACGTCGAGGGCCACCGCGCGGTAGCCGGCCGCGGCCAGCGCCGGGAGTTGGTGACGCCAGGAGTACCAGGACTCCGGGAACCCGTGCACCAGCAGCACCAGCGGGCCGCGCCCCTGCTCCACGAGGTGGATCCGCCCGGCAGGCGACGGAACCAGGCGGTGGGCGCGGTCGGGCGTGGGGGTCGGGACCTGGGGCATGGGGGCTCCTGAAGGGTGCGGGGCGGGCGGGAACCGATGAGGGCCTGCGCGGCGCCTGCCCGATCGCTGTGCCGGTGATCGCGGCGCCTGGCCCGATGATCCTTCGAGCGGCCCGCCGGGCACGAGGCTTGTTGCCGGTCCGGCAAAACCGGATCCCTCGGCCGCCTGCCCCTCCCGCACCCGAAGCCGGGGCGTACGACGACGGCCCACCTGCTGTTTCGCAGATGGGCCGTCGGTCCGGGTGGGCGATACTGGGTTCGAACCAGTGACCTCTTCGGTGTGAACGAAGCGCTCTCCCACTGAGCTAATCGCCCGGGCGCAGGAAGAACATTACCGCATGTCAGGGGGTGCCTCCGACGGGGGTGGGGCGGCGAGCGCCCCGGACGGCGAGGCCGGGTCACTGATCCTTGATCTTCCAGGGCACGACGACGCCGAACCTCCACAGGTAGGTCCCGGCCAGCGCCGCGACGATCGTCACTCCAATGGCGGTCAGCGCGATGTTGCGCCGGCGCACCTTGGGGTCGAGCGCCCGCTGGGCCGCCTCGGTGACCTTGCGTTTGGTCCATCGCAGCACGAGCTGGGCCCAGACGAACTCGGTCGCCCAGATCGCCATGCCGCCGAAGATCACCACCCAGCCGGGTCCCGGCAGCGGCAGCAGGACGACGCCCGCGACAACGACCGCGAGGCCGACCACGAAGACCCCGACCTGCCAGCTCAGATGCAGGACACGGCGGGACTTGACGAATTCCGGCGCCCGGGACCCGAGCCCGTCCCCGGCCTCCTGCCCGGCCGGCTGCCCCGGCGCCTGCCGGTCCGCCGGCGCTTTGTCCGCCGCCACAGCGGCCTCGCACGGCTCGTCACTCCCCGTATTCATACAGACAAACCCTACCGGAGTGAATCCGGTCACCGGAATGGTCGTAGGTCTGGTACGAGTTCTCGGCCGGAAGAGTTACGTAAAGACACGCAAAACCCTCAGAGGGGTTTACAACGGCACCGTAGGTGGCATGTCGATTTCGCCGACGTGCGAATCCCCGAGCGCACACTGAGCGAAAGGCCCTGGCGCTTATGAACACCACGGTCAGCTGCGAGCTGCACCTGCGCCTCGTTGTGTCGAGCGAGTCCTCCCTGCCTGTCCCCGCAGGCCTGCGGTACGACACGGCCGACCCCTACGCCGTGCACGCCACCTTCCACACCGGAGCCGAGGAGACCGTCGAGTGGGTGTTCGCCCGCGACCTCCTCGCCGAGGGGCTGCACCGCCCCACGGGCACCGGCGACGTCCGCGTCTGGCCATCGCGCAGCCATGGTCAGGGCGTCGTCTGCATCGCCCTCAGCTCCCCGGAGGGGGAGGCCCTGCTCGAGGCCCCGGCGCGGGCCCTGGAGTCCTTCCTGAAGCGAACCGACGCCGCCGTGCCGCCAGGCACGGAACACCGGCACTTCGATCTGGATCAGGAGCTGTCGCACATCCTGGCGGAAAGCTAGGTCGACCATCGAAAGCAGCCCGGCGCCGTCCACTCGGGGAGACGGCTCGGGCCAGGACAACCGCATACGGCACAGCCCGGCGCCGTCACCGTGAGCCTTCACGGGGCGGCGCCGGCCTGTGTCCGGCTCCTCCCGCGTCCCACGGCCGGGCAGGCGGATCCGGGAACCCTGCCGGGCGCGGAGGCGTTCTCCGGGCAGTCGTGGTCGGGCAGAGACCCTCGCGATGGGCGCGCTTGTCGCTACCATCGGCCAGCATCGGCGGGCGAGGCCCGACCCCCAGGCCAGGGAGCGAAACGTGCTGATCACCCACGACACCCGGTGTGCCCTCGACACCGTGGTCGATCTGGTGAACACCGCGCCGGAGGACGGCGCGGCGGCGGACGGACTGCCCGACGTCCCGGCTCTCGCAGACTTCGTACGAAAGCACGAAATCAGCGATGTCGGCGCACTGTCGGAGTTCGACCTCTCGGCGGTGCGCAGGGTCCGGGGGCGCTTCGCGGCGATCTTCGCGGCCCCGGACGCCCGGTCCGCCGCCGGGTTGATCAACGAGCTGGTCGCCGCGGCCGGCACCACCCCGCGCCTGACGGACCACGACGGCTACGACTGGCACGTGCACTACTTCGCGCCGGGCGCGTCCATGGCCGACCACCTCGCCGCCGACTGCGGGATGGCGCTCGCGTTCTTCGTGGTGGCCGGGGAGCAGGAGCGGCTGCGGCGCTGTGAGGCGCCGGACTGCCGACGCGCCTTCGTCGACCTCTCCCGCAACCGCTCGCGCCGCTACTGCGACAGCCGCACCTGCGGAAACCGACTGCATGTGGCCGCCTACCGGGCCCGGCGCAAGGAAGCGACGGGCTGACCGATCGCATGGCGCCCGGATCCCGGATCGCCTTCGAGAAGCCCGGCGTGCCGATGCCGACGTCGGTCCCGGCGGGTGGCGCCGGGACGGACGCGTACGGCTCACAGCAACAGCAGGTCGTGCAGCGCAGCCATGAGGAGCAGACACCCGATCACCGCAAGGAAGATCATCAGCGGTGGCTGGGAAAGGGCGAAGAGGCACCCGCGCGGCTCGTCCTTCGGCGGCGCGGCCTCGCTCTGTGTCGTGTCCAGCATCTCGATGAAGATCATGGCGCAGGAGAGGTCTCGTGCGCGATCAACACGCCACCTATATGCGGTAGTTGCCGTATTCCGTGCCGTCCCGTCCGACTTGCTTCGGGTTGTGAACGGTTCCGGACGCGCCCGTGACGGACTGTGTCACTTCAGTCCATGCGGGCCGATGTGCCCTTATGCCGCTGCGCCCGCCTTGCGGCCGTCATATGCCGTGCTTCTTGAGGATGTCCTCGATGTCACTGAAGTCGTCGGCGGCGGAGCCGGTGGCGCGCGGGGCGGTGGCGGATCCGGTGGCCTGCCGGGTCCTTCCGCCCAGCGAGGGTGCGGAGGCCGTGGGAGCCACGGCGTCGGCAGCTGCGCCACGGGCCGCTCTGCGCTCGGCGCGAGTGCCCCCGCCGCGCCGGCGTTCGACCGCACGCGTGCCCGCGAAGAGCAGCCAGGCCACTCCCAGCACTCCGAAGCCCGCCCAGGCGGAGGGGCTGAAGGCGGTGTCGGCGATCCAGCCGACGACCCCTGTCATCACCAGGCCGACCGGCACCAGCGCGTAGGCCGCGATACGGGTCGCCGCCAGGAAACGCTTGCGGTAGGCCGTGACCACCGCGATGCCCAGGCCCGCCGCGGAAACGGCGGAGCAGACGGTCTCGGCAATCATCCGGTCCTCCTGGCGGGCTCGGTCGGGTGGAATGGGGCACGCAGACAACACTGGGACGCGGCACGCCGGGCGGGCGCGCCTCGTCCCTTCCATCCTGCACCGTCCTGTCCCCGCGATGCCATGGCCGCGGCGGACATCAGGGACATCTCCGGGTCGTCTCCTCCTGGAGTGCCGTACGCCCCCGACCGGCATGCCGTTCCGTCCCGATTGGGTCGGCCGGGTCCGGCCTGGAAGACTGGGCCGCATGAGCGACTCCTCCTCCGCGCGCACCGGCGCCCCCGTTCTCGACGTCTGGTGCGAGCTGCAGTGCCCCGACTGCCGTACGGCCCTGGACGACATCCGCGCCCTGCGCGCCCGCTACGGCGACCGGCTGGAGCTGCGGCTGCGGCATTTCCCGCTGGAGAAGCACAAGCACTCCTTCGCCGCCGCCCAGGCCGCCGAGGAGGCGCTGGAGCAGGGCAAGGGCTGGGCGTACGTGGAGGCCGTGCTGGGGCGGGTCGAGGAACTGGACCGTACGGGAGAACCCTTCCTGGTCGAGGTGGCCCGTGAACTCGGGCTGGACGCCGAGGAGTTCGACACCGCGCTGATCGACGGCCGGCACATCCTGATCGTGGACGCCGACCAGGCGGAGGGCAAGGCGATCGGGGTGACCGGCACCCCGACGTACGTCATCGGTGGCGAGCGCCTGGACGGCGGCAAGAGCCAGGAGGGCCTGCGCGGACGCATCGAGGAGATCGCCGACCGGCTGCTGGGCGGCGAGCAGGCGTAGGGCCCGGAGCCCGGCCGGGCGGACCGGGGACGGGGAGCGGGGAGAGGAGCGCCGGGACCGGGGCCCTGCCGGTCCTACAGCAGAGTCTTCGCGAGCGAGTGGGACGTCGTCTCGTAGCCGAGCGACTCGTACAGCCGCTCCGCCGGGGTGTTGCCCGCGAACACATTGAGGCCGAGGATCCGCCGGCCCGCCTCGACGGCCTGGCGCTCCGCCAGCAGCATCAGCGTACGGCCATGTCCCCTGCCGCGGTGGGCCGCGCCGGTCTCGACGCCGAACACGAACGCCTTGTCGTCCTGGAGTGCCAGCCACAGGACTCCCACCCGGGCCCCTTCGTGCTCCAGGACGCTCAAGCGCACGCCGTCGGTCGCGAGCCCGTGCGGCAGCAGCCGTTCGTGATCGCCGCGCGCCTTGGCGCGGGCGGCGGGCTCGGGGACGCCGCGCTCCATCCACGTGCGCGCGTACCGCTCGCGCTCGTGCTCCTGCCAGGCCGTGAAGTCGGTCTCCGTCATGGGCCGCGCGGTGCTGCCCGGCGGCAGCTCGGGCACGACGGTGCCGAGGTGTTTCTCCATGCGACGGTTGCGCAGCGTGTAGCCGAGGGTGCCGAACAGCCGCAGCGCGAGGTCCGCGGAGGCGGGGACGACGGCCACGATCTGCGTGCAGCCCCAGCCGCGTACCACCTCCTCCGCGGCGAGCGCGGCCACCGTGGCCCGGCCACGGCGCCGGTCGGGTTCGGCGATCCACAGCTCGCTGATGGTCGCCATCGAGTCATCGAAGGACGGTGAGGTGGCGAGGTGGATCTCACCGACGGGACGGCTGTTCACGCACACCTGGTAGCGGCGTGAGCGGGTGCCGTCGGGCTGCTGCTGAAGCGGCTCGACCGGCCGCAGGGTCGTGGTCATCACAGGTGTTCTACCCTCGGCCGACCCTCGAGTCAGCCGGTTTTCCCCTGCACGCGCCGCACCGTGGGACCGCCGCGTCGGCGCCCGGCCCCCGGCTCAGGGGTCCAGGTCGTCCCCGGACCGCTCGCCGAAGATCTGCATGGCCTTGGCGGTCACCGGGCCAGGGGCGGCGGGCAGTTCACGGTCGTCGGCACGGTGCACGGCCTGGATGTCCCGCAGGGTGGAGGTCAGGAAGATCTCGTCGGCGCGCCGGAGAACGTCCAGCGGCAGGTCCGTCTCCCTGGCCCCCGTCCACTCGATTGCCAGGGCGCGCGTGATGCCGGGCAGACAGCCGGAGGCGACCGGCGGGGTGTGGATCTCGCCGTTCAGGACGACGAAGACGTTGGACCCGGTGCCCTCGCAGAGCTGCCCGACCGTGTTGCCGAACAGCGCCTCGGAGGCACCGTGTTCATGGGCGCGGGCCAGGGCGACGACGTTCTCGGCGTACGAGGTGGTCTTCAGGCCGGTCAGGGCGCCGCGTTCGTTGCGGGTCCACGGGACGGTGATCACCGCGGTGGTGTCGGGGCGGCGCGTGGTCTCGCCGAGGGCGACCACGAGGGTCGGGCCGTGCTCGCCACGGTCGGAGCCGAGCGGGCCGTGGCCACCGGTGTAGGTGATCCGCAGCCGGCCGAGCGGCATCGGGTTGGCCTCCAGGACGGCCGCGCAGGCCTCGCGTATCTCGTCATGGTCGGGGGCCGGCAGGCCGAGGCCGTGGGCCGAGCGGGTCAGCCGGTCGAGGTGCCGGGTGAGCGCGAACGGCCTGCCGTCCGTCGCCTTCACGGTCTCGAAGATGCCGTCGCCGACCGTCAGTCCGTGGTCGAAGACGGAGACGGTGGCGGACTCCAGGTCCCGCAGCCCGCCGTCCAGCCAGATCCTCATGCGCACACGCCTCCACTCGACTCGTACGCCCCCGACGCTACCGCGAGCAGCCGGGACGCCTTCAGCTCGGTCTCCTGCCACTCCCCTTCGGGGTCCGATCCCCAGGTGATGCCGGCGCCGGTGCCGAAACGCAGCAGCGCCGTACCCTCGTCCGGCCGGTCGATCCAGAAGGTGCGGATGCCGACGGCCAGCTCGCCCACGCCCCGGTCGGCGTCGACCCAGCCGATGCCGCCGCAGTACGGCCCGCGTGGAGCGGCCTCCAGGGCCTCGATGATCCGCAGCGCGCTCGACTTGGGCGCGCCGGTCACCGAGCCGGGTGGGAAGGCGGCCGTGAGCAGCTCCGGCCAGCCGGCCGCGTCCCGCAGCTCGCCGCGGACCGTGGAGACCAGGTGGACCAGGCCGGGGTGCTTCTCCACGGCGCACAGATCGGGGACGGTCACGCTGCCGGTGGCGCACACGCGCCCGATGTCGTTACGGACCAGGTCCACGATCATCACGTTCTCGGCGTAGTCCTTCTCCAGGAGGTCCGCCGCCGTGCGTCCGGTGCCCTTGATCGGCCCCGACTCCACGACACGGCCGTCCCGGCGCAGGAACAGCTCGGGCGAGGCCGTGGCGATCTCCACGCCGTGCTCCGGCAGCCGGATCGTCCCGGCGTACGGCGCCGGGTTGCCGCGGGCCAGCAGGGCGGTCAGGGCGTCCACGTCGGCGTCGTCGGCCACGGGCGCGCTGAGCACCCGGCAGAGGTTGGCCTGATAGACCTCGCCGGCCGCGATGTGCTCGCGGATCCGGCGGACCGCGGCCGTGTACGCGCGGTGGTCCAGGGAGGAGGTCCAGTCCGCCACCGCCGGGCCCCGCCAGCCGCCGGCCACCGGGGCGGGCACCGGCTCCTTGCGGACGTCCGCGAAGCGGGCGCAGGTCAGGCGGCCCTCGAAGTCCGCGCAGACGGCCCAGAAACCGTCGGAGTCCAAGGCGGCCGGGTCGCTCGTGACGTCCAGGAGGCCGGTGGCGACGCGGTCGCCGAAGCGGGCCAGAGCAGGGAGCCGGGAAGGGTGGTCAAGCACGCGATCGAGTCTAGGTCGGGTGTCCGAAAGATGGCTCCGGGATGTCCCCGAGGGGGCCCTGACCACGTACTCCGTCGGGTGTACCGCAGCACGCTGCGCAAACGCGTTTTTGTGCTGGCCCGGGAATCCGCTAGAGTTCAACACGTCGCCGGGACGCGGAAGCGGACCGAAACGACAAGCGGACGTAGCTCAGTTGGTAGAGCGCAACCTTGCCAAGGTTGAGGTCGCGAGTTCGAGCCTCGTCGTCCGCTCGAAGGAAGTAGGGATCATCCCGATCCCCTACACTCCTGGTGGAGTGGCCGAGAGGCGAGGCAACGGCCTGCAAAGCCGTCTACACGGGTTCAAATCCCGTCTCCACCTCCAAGGACGATTAGCTCAGCGGGAGAGCGCTTCCCTGACACGGAAGAGGTCACTGGTTCAATCCCAGTATCGTCCACTGGATCTTCTCGCAAGATCCACGGGTCTTCTCGAAGATCCTCACCCGCGCGATTAGCTCAGCGGGAGAGCGCTTCCCTGACACGGAAGAGGTCACTGGTTCAATCCCAGTATCGCGCACCGACTGTGACCCTTGCGTCACAGCCTGCGGACGATTAGCTCAGCGGGAGAGCGCTTCCCTGACACGGAAGAGGTCACTGGTTCAATCCCAGTATCGTCCACACATCAAGGAGCCCCCGGCCGTCTCGTACGGCCGGGGGCTTCTTCGTGGGCTCAGGCCGCTCAGCTGGAGAAGAGCATGTGCGCCCAGCTCTTGTGACCGTGCCGGCCATGGTGACCGTGAGGGTCGTAGTGCCCGTGGCCGCCGTGGTGACCGCCGTGCGGGGCGCCCCAGGCGGGCGCGGGCGGGGCCGGGTACGCCTGCGGGGCCGGCGGGACGGGCTTGGACCACTGGGCCTCCAGCTGGGTCAGCGCCTCCAGCTCGCCGTAGTCGAGGAAGATGCCGCGACAGCCGCTGCACTGCTCGATCTGGACGCCGTTACGGTTGTAGGTGTGCATCGGCGCATAGCATTTCGGACAATGCATCGTCGGCTCAACTCCTCACCGGTCGATCCTGCTTGGTGTTTCCCCAGGACAGACTCCGTGCTGCTCCTGGTGGTTGCAGCCTAGTGCGGGGATCCGGACGCCAACTGGTGTGGAATCCGGACCATTCGGGCACATGTGTCGATCATTTCCTGCTCGACCGCGTCCAGCGGGCGGTTTGCCTCGAGCGCCTTGCCGAGCGCCAGGGCGGCCGTCTGCACGGTGAGCGCGCGGGCCGGGACGTCCAGGGCGGGCCAGGGGTCACCGGTCGCGGGTACGGCGGGACCGCCTGCTCGCCGGTACGCGCCGAGGAAGCGGGACCACGCGTCGGGCGGCAGGAGACCACAGGCGTACCAGGCGGCGGGCCGCGCGAGATCCCAGGCCGGCGCGCCGACCCCCAGGTCGTCGACGTCTATCAGGCGCCAGGCCCCGTCCGGCACCGGATGACGGACAAGCTGACCGAGGTGCAGATCACCGTGGCACAGGGCCGGCACCCCGGGCATGGCCGTCTCACCGCGCGCCCAGGCGGGGAGAGCGGCCCAGGCGGCCAGGACGGGGGCGGCGGCCCGGGGGGTTGCGGGGCCGGGGGCCCGGTGGGGCGGAGCCACCGGGACGGGGACTTCGCGGCCGACAACTCTGGAGTCGGCTGCACCGGAGCCGGTGACTTCGGAGTCGTCGGTGTCGGCGTCGGTGGTCGTGCGTGCCGTGGCGTGCAGCGCCGTGTGGAGCCGGGCGATGGCCCGGGCTGCCTTGGCCGGGCCGCGCATCGGGGGCAGGCCGGCGGGTGGGGGCGTGCGGTGCAGGTGGGCGAGGAGGGTGGCGGTGGCCTCCCAGGGCGCCACGTCGGAGTCGTCGGGGTCCACCGGGGTGCCGTAGGGCCAGAAGGACACCAGACGGTCGTGCAGGAGGGTGGGGGCCGGGTCGAGCGGGGCCAGGAGGATGTCCGGAAACCGGGCCGCCGTGGCGAGGCGGAGGGCCAGTTCGGTGGGGTCGGCGCCGGGGGCGTGAGCCTTCGCGACGGTGTCGTGGTGCCGGACGACCGTGGCGTCGGGGCGGTCCGCGAGCGGGGTGGAGGAGACGGGGCATGCGCAGTCAGCTCCGCCGGAGTGCGGGTGGGCGGCGGCCTCCACCTCGGCGGTGAGTGCGGCGAGCAGGGTCAACGGAGCCTCGGGGGTCGGGGTGTGTGGGTGAGCGTACGACGGTGCCGGGAGCGGGGGCGGACCGGGCAGTGGCGCCGCGGCCGGACGGTGGCGGGTCGCTCGCCCGCACCGGGCGTCGTGCCGCCGCACGCAGCCAGGGGCACCGCGGCACGACCAGCTGGAGCCACACCGCTTCCCGGGTACGGCGACCGCGGCCCCCGAGGGGCGCGGGGAACTGCGCGCCGGCCATGGCGGGTCCACAGCCGGACGCATGGGACGACACACACATCACGCGTGGGACACACCTACATGTCGGCGACCCCGGAAACGGCGCAATGCCGGCGCAGCTCCCCAGCTGCGCCGGCATTCGTGCCGTCCGCCGCACCCCCGTCCCCACGGGGTTTCATGGATGGATGTCCCCGCCCGGACCGCTCTTCCGGGCCTGGGGTCGCCGCTCAGCGCCCCAGCATCGCACCCACGGACGACGCCTGTGTGGCCACTGTGTTCCAGCCGTCGAAGACGATCAGGAGCAGGGCCGCCAGGGGAAGGGCCATGAGCGTCGCCACCAAGGGGTGGCGACGGCCCGTCCGGCGGGCGGCGAATGTCGTGCGTCGCGGTGCCGTGTGGGCCATGGTCCCTCTCCTGACCGATTCGGTTGTCATTCGGAGCGGCGGGTGTCTGACCTCGGGGGACGAGTGCTGCACCCGCCGCTTGTCCTCAAATCTAGGCGCGCGGCCCGCGCCGGGCGTCATGCCCTCGTACCGATTGCCGGGCCTCCCGGAGGATGAGCCATGACCTGGGGCGTACTCCCCAGGGTGGAGACGCGGCTCCGGTTCTCGGGGTCTTCCCGGAGGGGGCGTCCGCCGTATCCCGTCATTTCCGGAGCGTCCGAGGTCGAGAGGTGTGTCGAGAGGTGCGACAAAGAGTGACTTCAGTCACTCCGGTGCCGCGCCGCGGGGCCGTCGTTCCCGCCTCGGGGTCTGCACGGGAAACGCTGCCGCGGCCGGTTCGCCGCGACCGCCGGGACGGTGCGCGCACCGGTCCGGCCCGGCCTGTCGTCACCTCAACCTCCGTACATCGTCCCCTCGTTGGGGACGCTGCCGCCTCAAGGGTGCCGCGCCGCAGGGGTTCCTGACCGTGTTTCACCTCGGGCGTGCCGTCCGCACAATCCGTTCGGCCCGGAGGGCGCGGCCTCTGCGCGCAGGCGGCCGTGGAAACGTAAGCTGTGCCACGTCACAGAGGCCGGGCAGCGGGGATGAACATGGCGATGATGCGCCTGAGGCGCGAGGACCCGCGCGTCGTCGGCTCGTTCAGGCTTCACCGACGGCTCGGCGCGGGCGGGATGGGCGTGGTCTATCTCGGCTCCGACAGGAAGGGCCAGCGGGTCGCGCTGAAGGTGATCCGCCCGGACCTCGCCGAGGACCAGGAGTTCCGGTCGCGGTTCGCGCGTGAGGTCTCCGCCGCCCGCCGGATCAGGGGCGGCTGTACGGCCAGGCTGGTCGCGGCCGATCTGGAGGCCGAGCGACCCTGGTTCGCCACCCAGTACGTGCCCGGGCCCTCACTGCACGACAAGGTCGCCGACGAGGGTCCGCTCGGCGCGGCCGACGCCGCGGCCATCGGCGCGGCCCTGTCCGAGGGCCTGGTCGCGGTGCACGAGGCCGGGGTCGTCCACCGGGACCTGAAGCCCTCCAACATCCTGCTGTCCCCCAAGGGGCCGCGGATCATCGACTTCGGCATCGCCTGGGCCACCGGTGCCTCCACGCTCACCCACGTCGGCACGGCGGTCGGCTCCCCCGGCTTCCTCGCGCCCGAGCAGGTGCGCGGCGCGGCCGTCACCCCGGCGACCGACGTCTTCTCACTGGGCGCGACGCTCGCCTACGCCTCCACCGGTGACTCGCCCTTCGGGCACGGCAGTTCCGAGGTGATGCTGTACCGGGTGGTGCACGAGGAGCCGCAACTGTACGGCGTACCGGACGCGCTCGCCCCGCTGGTACGGGCCTGCCTGGCCAAGGACCCCGACGAGCGGCCCAGCACGCTGCAACTCTCGCTGCGGCTGAAGGAGATCGCGGCCCGTGAGGCCCAGGGCCTGGACGCCGTCGCACGGCCGCCCGCGCCGCGCGCCGCGGAGGCGGACCGGCCCACGGGACGGCTCCTCGACACCTATCCCGAGCAGCAGCGCACCCAGCGGCGCACCGCGCCCGGCACCCCGGTGCCGCGCGGCGGCATCCCCTCCCGGAACGGCGGCGCGCCGTCGCGGGGCAGCAGCGGGCCGCGCGGTACGGGTGCGGGCTCGCGGCCGGGCACGGCCCGCCCGACACCGGCGCCGCGTGCGGCCGGCCCCCGCTCCGGCAGCGGGAACCGTCCCGGTCCGCGCGGCGGTTCCGGGCGGCCGGCGCAGCGTACGACGGGAACCGGGCGGCGCCCGGCCAACCCCCGGCTGCTGCGGCAGCGGCTGTTCGTGTTCGTGGTCGTGACGCTGCTGGTCGCGCTCGGGATCGCGGTGGCACAGGGCTGCCAGGGCCCGGCGCGCGGCCTCGGCGGCGACGGCGCCGGGCAGCGCCAGCACGTTCAGCAGCACCAGCGGCTGAAGGCCGCAGGACCGGCAGCGGAGCGGTACGCGGTGGCGCAACGTCGCGACACCGGGAAGTGAGCGCCGGTCAGGGCTGTGGGCGGCCGGTGGCCACCGCGTAGAACGCGACCGCCGCGGCCGCGCCCACATTGAGCGAGTCCACGCCGTGGGACATCGGGATGCGGACCCATTCGTCGGCGGCGACCAGCGCCTGGGTGGACAGCCCGTCGCCTTCGGCGCCCAGCATCAGGGCGACCCGCTCCATCCTGTGCGGGGCGGCCTCGTCGAGGCTGCGGGCCTTGTCGTCCGGGGTGAGCGCGAGCAGCGTGAAGCCGGCCTCGCGGACCGACTCCAGCCCCTTGGGCCAGGTGTCCAGGCGTGCGTACGGCACCGAGAACACCGCGCCCATGGAGACCTTGACGCTCCGCCGGTACAGCGGGTCGGCGCAGTCGGGTGACAGCAGGACCGCGTCCATCCCGAGGGCGGCCGCGGAGCGGAAGATCGCACCGATGTTGGTGTGGTCGTTGACCGACTCCATGACGACGACCCGGCGGGTGGAGCGCAGCAGTTCGGCGGCCGTCGGCAGCGGCTTGCGCTGCATGGAGGCGAGGGCGCCACGGTGCACGTGGTAGCCGGTGACCTGCTCGGCCAGCTCCGGACTCACCGCGTAGACGGGCGCCGGGAGTTCGTCGATGACGTCACGCATGACGTCGACCCACTTGGCCGAGAGCAGCATGGAGCGCATCTCGTAGCCGGCTTCCTTGGCCCTGCGGATGACCTTCTCGCCCTCGGCGATGAACAGGCCTTCGGCGGGCTCACGCTTGCGGCGCAGCTCGACGTCGGTCAGGCCTGTGTAGTCGCGCAGGCGCGGGTCGTCGGGATCCTCGACGGTGATGAGATCGGCCACAGGGTGATACTGCCTTGCTCTGGGTGTGCTGCCAACGGCTGGGAACGAGTGTGTTACCCCAGGTTACGCATGATCAAGCCGTAGGTGATCACGCGAGGGGCTGCGGGCCCACTGTCACGACCTCGCCGATGACGATGACCGCGGGGGCCTTCACGTCCTCGGTGCGGACGGTCTCGGCGACCGTGGCGAGGGTGGCGTCGACGCGGCGCTGCGCGGCCGTCGTGCCTTCCTGGACCAGGGCCACGGGAGTGTTTGGGGACTTGCCGTGCGCGACGAGCGTCTCGGCGATCTTCCCGATCTTGTCGACGCCCATCAGGATCACGAGCGTGCCGGTGAGCTTCGCCAGTGACGGCCAGTCGGCCAGCGACCGCTCGTCGTCCGGGGCGACATGGCCGCTGACGACCGTGAACTCGTGGGCGACGCCCCGGTGGGTGACCGGGATGCCGGCCGCACCCGGAACCGAGATCGAGCTGGAGATACCGGGGACGACCGTGCACGGGATGCCGGCCTCGGCGAGCGCCTGGACCTCCTCCATGCCCCGGCCGAAGACGAACGGGTCGCCGCCCTTGAGCCGTACCACCGACTTGCCCTGCTTGGCGTGCTCGATGAGCGCGCTGTTGATGGCCTCCTGAGCCATGTAGCGGCCGTAGGGAATCTTGGCCGCGTCGATCACCTCGACGTGCGGCGGAAGTTCGGCGAGCAGGTCGCGCGGGCCGAGCCGGTCGGCGATGACGACGTCCGCCTCGGCGAGCAGCCGGCGACCGCGGACGGTGATCAGGTCGGGGTCGCCGGGGCCGCCGCCGACCAGGGCGACGCCGGGGGTGCGGGTGCGGTGGTGGGGTGCCACCAGGGTGCCGTCGCGCAGGCCCTCCACCACCGCGTCACGGATGGCCGCGGTGTGGCGGGGGTCGCGGCCGCGCGCCTCGGTGGTGAGGACGGCGACGGTGACGCCCTCGCTGTGGCCGGTCGCCGGGGTCCAGGCGGTCGCCCGGTCGGCGTCGTCGGAGCGGACACACCAGACGCGGTGGCGTTCCGCTTCGGCGGAGGCCGCGGTGTTGGCGTCCGGGTCGCTGGTGGCGATGAGGGCGTACCAGGCCGCGGCGAGGTCGCCGTCCTCGTAGCGACGCCTGACCCAGGTGATCTCGCCCGCGTCCGCCATGGCCTCCACGGAAGGGGTGGCCTCGGGGGACACGAGGACGATGTCCGCGCCCGCCGCGATCAGGGCGGGCAGGCGGCGCTGGGCCACCTGCCCGGCGCCGAGGACGACCACACGACGGCCGGAGAGACGGAGGCCTACGGGGTAGGCGGGGTGTTCGGCCATGGGGTGCGGCTCCTGGTGTGGCGGCGGGAGGGTGGCCCTGACGTGGGGATTTTACGGTGCGGGCGGCTCGTGCTGCGTCCCCGTCCGGTGACTGGGCATCGTCGCCGTGTGCACGGCCGTGGACAGCACAGGGGCCCGGCACCGCGGTCCCGGGCCCCTGTGGCAGCCGCTACTTCTCGGTGACGCCCGCCGAGTCGAACGTCGCCACCTCGTGCATGGCCCTCGCCGTGCTCTGGACCAGCGGGAGCGCCAGCAGGGCGCCCGTGCCCTCGCCCAGCCGCAGGTCCAGGTCGACCAGGGGGCGCAGGCCCAGCTTGTTGAGCGCGGCCACATGGCCCGGTTCCGCGCTGCGGTGGCCCGCGATGCAGGCCGCGAGCACCTCGGGGGCGATGGCGCGGGCGACCAGGGCCGCGGCGCCGGCGCTGACGCCGTCCAGGATCACCGGCGTACGCAGCGAGGCGCCGCCGAGGAGCAGGCCGACCATGGCCGCGTGTTCGAAGCCGCCGATGGCCGCGAGGACGCCGAGCGGGTCGGCCGGGTCCGGCTGGTGGAAGTCCAGGGCGCGGCGGACGACCTCGGTCTTGCGGGCCAGCGTCTCGTCGTTGATGCCCGTGCCGCGCCCCGTCACCTCCGCCGGGTCGGCGCCGGTGAAGACCGAGATCAGCGCGGCGGACGCGGTGGTGTTCGCGATGCCCATCTCACCGGTGAGCAGCGCCTTGTTGCCGGCCGCGACCAGGTCGCGGGCGGTCTCGATGCCGACCTCGATGGCCGCCTTGGCCTCCTCGCGGGTCATCGCGGGGCCGGTGGTCATGTCGGACGTACCACCGCGGATCTTGCGGGGCAGCAGGCCGGGCGTGGCGGGCAGGTCGGCGGCGACGCCGACGTCCACGACGCACACCTCGGCGCCGACCTGGGCGGCGAAGGCGTTGCAGACCGCTCCCCCGCCGAGGAAGTTGGCCACCATCTGGGCGGTGACCTCCTGCGGCCAGGGGGTGACGCCCTGGGCGTGCACGCCGTGGTCGCCCGCGAAGATGGCCACGGCGGCGGGTTCCGGGATCGGCGGCGGGCACTGCCGGGACAGCCCGGCCAGCTGTGCGGAGATGATCTCCAGCATGCCGAGCGCGCCGGCCGGTTTGGTCATGCGCTTCTGGCGCTCCCAGGCCTCGCCGAGGGCCTTGGCGTCGAGCGGGCGGATCTGTGCGACGGTCTCGGCAAGCAGGTCGTGGGGTTCCTCTCCGGGCAGGGCGCGGCGGCCGTACGTCTCCTCGTGCACCACCCAGGACAGGGGGCGTCGCTTGGACCAGCCGGCCTGCATCAGCTCGGGCTCGTCCGGGAACTCGTCGACGTACCCGACACACAGGTACGCGACGACCTCCAGATGCTCGGGCAGGCCGAGCGTGCGGACCATCTCCCGCTCGTCGAAGAAGCTGACCCAGCCGACGCCGAGGCCTTCGGCGCGGGCGGCGAGCCAGAGGTTCTCCACCGCGAGCGCCGAGGAGTAGGGCGCCATCTGCGGCTGGGTGTAGCGGCCGAGGGTGTGACGGCCGCCGCGGGTGGGGTCGGCGGTGACGACGATGTTGACCGGGGTGTCGAGGATCGCCTCGATCTTCAGTTCCTTGAACTGCTTGGCCCGGCCCTTGGGCAGCGACTTGGCATAGGCGTCGCGCTGTCGCATCGCCAGTTCGTGCATCGTCCGCCGGGTGTCGGCGGAGCGGATGACGACGAAGTCCCAGGGCTGCGAGTGGCCCACGGAGGGCGCCGTGTGAGCGGCCTCCAGGACGCGCAGCAGCACCTCGTGCGGAATGGGGTCGTTGCGGAAGCCGTTGCGGATGTCGCGGCGCTCGCGCATGACCTTCAGAACGGCCTCGCGCTCGGCGTCGGCGTAGCCGGGCGCGGCCGGTCCGGCGGACTGCTGCGCCTCCGCCACTTGGGCCACGCTCTCTTCTTGCTGCTCGGCGGGCCTGGTCTCCAGGTCCTCCGCGTGCTGTACGACCTCGGGGGTGTGCGCCGCGTCCTGCGCCGCCGGTGCGGGAACCTGGTCGCCCTCGCGCGGCGCGGGCACCGTGGCCACCGGCTGCTGCGTCTCCTGCGCGGGGAGCACGATGGGCTGCGGCGGCGTCGGCGCCAGGTGCGGAGTGGTGGGCACCTGTCCCTCGACGGGCACGAACTGCCCGAGCGGCTGCTCCGGCTGCGGTTCCAGCGGCACGCCGGAGGGCAGCGGCTCGGCCGCCTCCTGCTCGGCGGCGGCGTCTCCTGCAGGGCCGGCAGGCGTCGGGGCGGACTCGGCGCCGGGCAGCGTCTGCGGGCCCGCGGGAGCCACGAGGTCGGTCACGGGGGCCGCTTCGGGGACTGCGGCGACCTGGACCTCCGGGATCACCGGCAGTGCTTCGGCGGCGGGTTCGGCTTCGCCCGGCCCGGCCGGTTCGGCCAGCTGGGGGCCCTGAGCCGGTTGAGGAGCGTGCGCCTCGGGCGCGGCGGCGACCTCCACGACGGCCGCAGCGGGGGCCGGTACGGCGGCCTGCGCCGGAGCGGCGTGGGCACCGGTCTCGATCGCCTCCGGCTCGGGGGCACCGGTCTCGATCGCCCCGCGCTCGGGGGCCTCTGCCTCTTCGACGGCGGGCACGGGCTGAACAGCGACGGGCTGGGCCTGCGCGGCGAGGGGCTGCGGCTCCGCGGTGGCGGGCTGCGGCTCGGCGGCAACGCCGGGCGCCGGGGCGGGCTGGTGCGCCGGGGCAGGAGCCGCGTCCTCGGCCTCGACGGTCTCCTGGACCATCTGAGCAGGCTCCGACGGCTCCGGCGCGTCCGGCGCGGGAACCGCGGCCACGGGAACTGCGGTCACACTCTCGGCGGCACCTTCGGCGACGACGGCACCCTCGGCGGCCAAAGCCGCCTGCGGCGCGTTCGCGACCTCGCCGGGTCGTGCCACCACGGTCGGCTGTGCGGGCTCGGGCGTCTCGGTGACGCCGGCAGCAGTGGCAGTGGCAGTCGCAACCGGAACGTCCTCCGCCGCCTGCGCCGGCACGGCCTCGCCCGGCGTCGCGAAAGCATGCGTCTCCTCGACGGCGACGGCAGCAGCAACAACGGCGGCGGCCTGGTCGGCCGGGGCCGTCGGCGCCACCTGCGCGGGGGCCACCGTGCCCGCCGCCTCGGTGACTTCGGTGACTTCGGTGACGACCGGCGTGTTCGGGGCGCTCTCGGAAACCGCCGTGACCGCCTCGGTACCGGCCTCCACCACGGCCACGGCCGCACCCTGAGCGGCCTCGGCGTCGGGCTGAGGAGCACCCTCCACCGCAAACGGCGCAACGCTCTCGGCCGCCACCGCCGGGGCCGTCGGGTACACCCCGTCATGCCCGTGCGCGCTCTGCACGCCGTCATGGCCGTGCACCACCGGCACGGCCGCCTGGTGCGCGATCCGGGCGACGGCGGCCTCGGCGGCGGACGGCTCGGCCTGGTCGGCGGCCTCCGCGGGGATGGGGCCCTGCGCCGGGAGCGCGGCCTCGGCCGGAAGGGCGGCGTCCGCGGAGGCCACTGCCTCCACAGGCACCGCGGCGTGCACCGGGGCCACGGCGTCCGCCGGGACGACGGCCGGGTCAACCGTTTCCGCAGCCGGTGCCTGCACGCCCGCCTGGGCCACCGCGGCCGGCGCCGGGACAGGTGCCGTACCCCATGGGGCCGCGCTCTGCGGGACGGCCATGTCACGCAGGGGCTGGGCGTCGAGGTACTCGGGGCCGGTCGCCGGCGGACCGGGCTGGCGTACCGGTGCCCCGGCCGGGCCGCGGTCGGCGAGCGAGCGGACCGGGCTGGCGGAGGCGTCCGGGATCGGCGGGCCGAGGTGCAGCGGACGGCGCGGCGGCTGCGCGGCTGCGGGCTGCTCCTGCGGGGCGGCAATGACGGGGGACGGCGGCGCGGACGCCGGGGCCGGGTTCGGCAGGCGGACACCGTTCAGGTCCACGGAACCGCTGTCCCGGCCGGCCGTCTCGTGCGGGCCCGGCTCGTGGAACGCCTCGAGGACCGGTTCCGGAGCGGGTGGCGGCACCTCGTTGCCCCACGCGCCCTGGGCACCCGGCAGCAGCAGCTCTTCGTCCTCGGCGGGTGCTTCGGAGAGGTAGGTGTACGCACCGTGCGCGGCGACGCCCGGCTGTTCCACCATGCCTGCGCTCTCCGGCTGTCCCTCGCCCGGGACCTGGCCGGTGTCGGTCATGCGTACCCCTCGCCCATCGGTTAGTGCTCCTACGACCAGCTCACCCGGAACGGCGCACCGACCGCCCGTAGTGAAGAACGAGCGTCCGTGCCCAGCGGCACGAACGACCCGCCGGAAAAGGCGACAAAGCCATTCAGTGGCATTGTCCCGGCCGTTGCGCCGTCGCGACAGCATGATCCGCGACAGCCCGCTGTGGACTGCGCCACGTTGCGCGTCCTCCGGTTCCGCAGTACCACACCCACCCCAAAACGGGCGCGCTTTCCGGACATTGGCGAACGAAGTTCCGGGCCACCCGGTGCAGTACAACGATCGGCCAGCCTACCGCGCGCAGTACGACAACAGGATCACGGGGCGCGATCCGGAAGAACACCGCTGAGCAGGAACGCGACGCTCCGCTCGGTCTCGGTCCAGGCACGGGTGTCCAGGGCGACGGACTGGAGCAGGGCGCACTCGACGCGGTAGCCGTGCTCGGTCAGGTCGCGGCCGATCAGTTCGGCCGCGTCACGGGTCGCGGCATGGGTGACGATGCGCTGCGGGCGCCGGTCGGCGACCGCGGAGACCACGGCCGCGCCTCCGCCACCGACCCGTACCACGTCCGGCTCGGGCAGGTTCTCGAGGACGTGCGGGGCGCTGCCCTGCACCACTTGGAGCAGGACGCCCGAGCGGCGGGCGGCCGTGTCGGTGCGGGCGCAGGCCCGCGGGTCCCGGTCGACGGCGATGACGGCGGCTCCGGCCCGCGCGGCCTCGGCGGCGAACGCGCCGGAGCCGCAGCCGATGTCCCAGACGAGGTCACCGACCCGCGGGCCGAGGCGGGCGAGTTGCGCGGCGCGCAGCAGTTCGGTCTCGCCCTCGCCGAGACCGGTGCCGGATCCGTCGTCGTACGACTCGTCGGGCTGCACCCAGCCGCGCGGGCCCGACCCGGGATCGCGGCCGGCGATCCAGCCGCCGCTCTCCGCCGTGCCGGCCGGCCCTCCGATGACGATGACGACGTTGGGGTCGCGCCAGGTGTGGTCGGCGGCCTTGTCGGAGGTGACGATGCTGACCTGTTCGCGTTCGGTGCCCAGTTCCTCGCAGATGACGAACGTGCGGTGGACGCCGTCGAGCAGCAGGCCGAGTTCGGCGGGGCCGGCGCCGGGCGAGGTGAGGACGGCGACCTTGCTGTGGGCGCGGCAGACGTTCACGGCACGGCGCAGGGTGCGCCGGTGGGCGACGACCACCTGGGCGTCGTCCCAGGGCATGCCGGCGCGGGCGAAGGCGGCGGCGACGGAGGAGACGGCGGGGACGACCTCGACCTCCAGGCCGTACTCCGGGGCGCGCAGGGTGCGCACGACGCCGAAGTAGCCGGGGTCGCCGTCGGCGAACACGACCGCGGTGCCGCGGTGGGCCGCGATACGGCGGGCGGCCAGCGCGACGCTGCCCAGGCGGACGCGTTCGGCGGCGTGCGGGACCTCGGGCAGTGCCAGATGGTGGGCCGCGCCCGCCACCAGCGTGGCGGCGCCCAGGGCAGCGTGTGCCGCCTCGGTCAGCGGCGAACCGTCCCAGCCGATCACCGTCACCCGGTCGGCCATCGTCGTCAGTCTCCAGGTTTTCGCAGGTCGTCAGGGGTACGGGCCCGTAGGCGGGCTGGTTGAGAGTACCCGGTGGAGCTGTCGGACGCGCGCCGGGGCCAATGCCGCCCTGCGGTGTGCCTCAGTTCCAGTCGGAGTACGACGCGAAGCCGCCGGTGTCGGCGAGCTGCTCGTCGGCGCCCTCGATGTCCTCGGGGAGGAGGCTCCAGACGATGTAGTCGCTGCGTACGTCGCTCCAGGTACCGTCCTCGCCTCGGACGTGAACTATGCAGGCGTTGCGCAGGACGCCCTCACTGATGCAGCCGATCTTCTGGGCGACCTGCTGGGAGGCGGTGTTGTCGGCGGCGGTGCGCAGCTCGATGCGCTCGAACTTCTGGTCGCGGAAGAGCCATTGGGCGGTGGCGAGCGCGGCCTCGGAGGCATAGCCCTCGCCGCGGGCCCAGGGGGCGACGATGTACGACATCTCGGTCGAGCGTACGTGCCAGTTGGTCTTGGCGAGCTGGACGATGCCGACCAGACGCTGGGTGAGGAACTCGGTGACGGCGAGGTCGAGGCCCCGGCCGGCGATGCGTTCGGCGGGGGCGTACTGGGCGATCCAGTGGCGGGCCTGGTCCTCGGTGTAGGGCTGGGGGACACCGGTCCAGGTGCCGACCTGTTCGTCGTTCATCATCTCGGCCAGGGCGGGCGCGTCGTCCGCGTCGAGGGGACGCAGCACCAACCGCTCCGTGCTGATGGAGATGTTGGGGAAGGTGCTAGTCATGCGCCGCTCCGTAACCTTCGGAAGAACTTGAGAGACCGTCAGGACCGTGACCGGGCTCGCTGAACTGCCCAGCATGCAGCATGAAACCACTGAACCGCACGACGGGGTCCACTCCCCCGGTGGTGTGGGGAGCGGACCCCGTGTGCGACCCGACGCCGTGGCCGGGCCGTCAGCTCCGGGTCACCGGCAGGACGGACCCCTTGTACTTGTCCTCGATGAACGTGCGGACCTCGGGCGAGACCAGCAGCCTGGCGAGCTTCTGTACCCGTGGGTCTTTCTCGTTGCCGCGTTTGACGGCGAGGAGGTTGGCGTAGGGGTTGTTCTTCGCCGACTCCGCCAGGATGGCGTCCTTGGTGGGGTTGAGGCCCGCGTCCTGGGCGAAGTTGTTGTTGATGACGGCCGCGTCCACGTCGTCGAGCGAGCGCGGCAGCTGGGCGGCCTCCAGCTCCCTGAACTTCAGGTGCCGGGGGTTGGCCGTGACGTCCGCGGGGGACGCGTCGGTGCCGGCGCCCGCCCTGAGCCTGATCAGGCCTCCGGCGGCCAGGAGTTCGAGGGCGCGGCCTTCGTTGGTGGTGTCGTTGGGCACGGCGACGGTGGCTCCGTCGGCGAGCCTGCCAACGGCCTTCACCTTGTGGGAGTAGACCCCCATGGGCGGCAGGTAGGGCTTCACGACGGAGACCAGGTCCGTGCCCCTGGACTTGTTGAAGTCGTCCAGGTAGGGCTGGTTCTGGTAGAGGTTCGCGTCGAGCGAGCCCTCCTGGAGGGCGGTGTTCGGCAGGACGTAGTCCGTGAACTCCTTGATCTCCAGCTTGAGTCCGGCCCTGGCGGCGAGGTGGTCCTTGATATAGGTGAGCACCTCGCCGGCCGGGACGGCGGTGGCGCCGACGACGAGGGTGCCGTCCTTGCCACCGCCCTTGCCGGAGTCCGGGCCCGAGCCGCAGGCGGTGAGGCCGAGAGCGACGGCGGCGGCCGCCGCGGTGATGACGGTCGTGCGCATCGGTTCAGTTCTCCGTCCCGGTCCTCCTGCGGGACTCAGAACGACGGAATGACGGAGCCCTGGTACTTGTCCTCGATGAACTTCTTGACCTCGGGCGAGACGAGGAGCTTGGCGAGCTTCTCGACCCGCGGGTCCTTCTCGTTCCCCTTCTTCACGGCGAGGAAGTTGGCGTAGGGGTTGTTCTTCGCGGACTCCAGGAGGATCGCGTCCTTGGCCGGCTTCAGGCCCGCGGAGATGGCGTAGTTACCGTTCACGACGGCCGCGTCCACGTCGTCCAGGGAGCGGGGGGTCTGGGCCGCCTCGACCTCCTTGAACTGGAGGTGCTTGGGGTTCTTGGCGATGTCCTGCGGGGTGGCCTCGTTGCCGGCGCCGGCCTTGAGGGTGATGAGCCCGTTGTCGGCGAGCAGCTTCAGGGCACGCGCCTCGTTGACGGCGTCGTTCGGGACGGCGACGGTCGCACCGCTCTTCAGCGCGTCGGCCTTCTTGACCTTGTGGGAGTAGAGGCCGAGCGGCTCCAGGTGCACCGTGACGACCGGCACGATGTGGGTGCCGCGCTTCTGGTTGAAGTCGTCCAGGTACGGCTGGTTCTGGAAGTAGTTGGCGCCCACCGAGCCGTCCTCGGTCGCCGTGTTCGGCGTGATGTAGTCCGTGAACTCCTTGACCTCGAGGTCGAGGCCCGCCTTCTTCGCCAGGTTCTTCTTGACGAAGTTCAGGATCTCGGCGTGCGGGGTCGGGCTCGCGGCGACGACCAGCGGGCCGCTGTAGTCGTGGGAGCCGGCGGAGTTGGAGGAGCCGCAGGCGCTGAGTCCGAAGGCGAGGGCTCCGGCGGCCAGGACGGCAGTGGTGAGCTTGGCGGTGTTACGCACGAAAAGTGCCTTTCCTTATGGGTGGTGCGACCCGTCGTGTGTGGGACGGGGGCTGTGGGGCCGCTTACGCGGCCTTGCCGACGTCGGCCGTGGCCGGCTCCTCGGCCTTCAGCAGGCGGAGCCTGGGCGCGGGGCCGGAGCGGGCGCCGCGCCGGTGCAGGGAGCGGGCGGCGAAGTCGCCGGCGAACTGGATGAGCGAGATGGCGACGGCGAGGATCGCGACGGTGATCCACATCATCTGGGTCTCGAAGCGCTGGTAGCCGTAGCGGACGGCGAGGTCGCCGAGGCCGCCGCCGCCGACCGTGCCGGCCATGGCGGAGTAGCCGATGAGGGCGATGATCGTGGTGGTGGTGCTGGCGATCAGGGAGGGCAGCGCCTCGGGGACGAGGACCTTGCGGACGATCGTCCAGGTGTTGCCGCCCATGGACTGCACGGCCTCGACCAGACCGTTGTCCACTTCGCGGACGGCCGTCTCGACCAGGCGGGCGAAGAACGGGATGCCGCCGATGGCGAGCGGGACGATCGCGGCGGTCGTACCGATGGTGGTCCCGGTGACCCAGCGCGTGAAGCTCATCAGCGCGACCATCAGGATGATGAACGGCATGGACCGGCCGACGTTCACGATCTGGCCGATCACCTTGTTGGCGACGACGTTCTGCACCAGGCCGCCCCGGTCGGTGAGGACGAGCAGGATGCCGAGCGGGAGACCGACGGCGACGGCGATCAGGGTGGACCAGGCCACCATCGTGAACGTGTCGGAACACGCCTGCTGCAGCAGCGGCTGCATCTCGGACCAGGTCACTTGGCACCATCCTTCACCAGCACGGACTCCTGGCCCTCGTGGCCGACGACATCGATCTGCAGGCCCTGTTCGCGCAGGAACCCGATCGGCACCACGTTGTCCTCGTAGCGGCCGGGCAGTTCGATGCGCATACGGCCGATCTGGAGACCGCCGACGGTGTCGATGGCGGCGCCGAGGATCGAGATGTCGATGTTGTAGGTGCGCGAGAGCTGGGAGATGACCGGCTGGGTGGCGGCCTCGCCGTGGAAGGTGACGTCGAGAACGGTCCGGTCGGCGTCGGTGCGCTCGCCGCTCACCGGGAACAGGGCGGCGGCCAGCTCGGAGCCCGGGGTGGCGAGCAGTTCGCTGACGGTGCCCTGCTCCACGATCCGGCCCTTCTCCATGAGGGCGGCGGAGTCGCAGATCGACTTCACGACGTCCATCTCGTGGGTGATGAGCAGGACGGTCAGACCCAGCTGCCGGTTCAGGTCGCGCAGCAGCTGGAGGATGGAGCGGGTGGTCTCCGGGTCGAGGGCGCTGGTGGCCTCGTCGGAGAGCAGCACCTTGGGGTCGCCGGCCAGGGCGCGGGCGATGCCGACGCGCTGCTTCTGACCGCCGGAGAGCTGGGCGGGGTAGGCCCCCGCCTTGTCGGCGAGGCCGACCAGGTCGAGGAGTTCGAGCGCCTTGCGGGAGCGCTCCTTGCCGGACGTGCCGAGGATCTCCAGCGGCAGCTCGACGTTGTCCTGAACGGTCCGCGAGGACAGCAGGTTGAAGTGCTGGAAGACCATGCCGATGCGGCTGCGCGCCCGGCGCAGCTCACGGCCGGCGCGCGGGCTGTGGCCGGCCAGGGCGGTGAGGTCCTGTCCGGCGACCGTCACGGTGCCGGAGGTGGGGCGCTCCAGCAGGTTGACACAGCGGATGAGGGAGGACTTGCCGGCGCCGGACTGGCCGATGACGCCGTAGACCTCGCCTTCGCGGACGTGCAGGTCGACGCCGTCGAGGGCGGTGACCTCACGGCCGCGCGAGCGGTAGACCTTGGTCAGGCCCGAGGTGGTGATCACAGGATTTCCGTCACTGTCGAGTGCGCGGGCGTGGGTGTGCCCGGGCACGGGTGCATGCGGTTCAGGCATGGAGGGGCGTGCGTCTCGTACGGCCTACGGCGCACGGACATGCCACGGCTCTCGCTTCGGGGCGCGAGGCTCAGATGATGCGGGGGCCCTCTAGAAGGCGCACATTCGACACATCAGACGACCCGTACAACGAGCACCGGGCGTCGTGGTCGCCTCGGTCGCAAGGGTGCGGCTCGTCGTCGTGGTCATGCGTGCCAGTAAACCAGACCCATGGTCCTGACCGGCGGCCGCTGTCCGCATACTGGACAGCGGCGGACAGCCCGTGGCGCGACCTCAGCCGCGGACGGAGATCTCCACGCCCCCGTCGGTGACCAGCGCGGACAAGGCCGACAGGTCTGTCACGACCAGGTCGGCGTCCAGCTCTTCGGCCCGGTGGGTTGTGGTCAACGCCACGGTGGTCATCCCGGCCGCGCGGCCCGCCTGGAGTCCGGCCGGGGCGTCCTCGAAGACGACACACCGGGCCGGGTCGACGCCCAGCTGCCGGGCGGCGAGGAGGTAGGGCTCGGGGTCGGGCTTGCCGCGGGTGATGTCGTCGGCGGCGATCAGTGTCTTGGGCAGGATGCCCACGGCGTCGAGGCGGGCCTCGGCGAGCCGCCGGGTGGCGGAGGTGACGACGGCCCAGCGGTCGGCGGGCACGGCCGCCAGGAGTTCACTCGTGCCGGGCAGGAGTCGTACGGCCCCGTTGGGCACGTCCTCCACCTCCAGTTGCTCGACCCGTGCGACCGCCTCCGGGACGAGATGGGCGGGCAGCAGGTCGGCGACTATCTCGGCGGCGGGCCGGCCGTGCAGTTCCACGCGGCCGAAGTCCTCGGCCGTGATCCCGTACTCCCGGGCCCAGCGGGTCCAGCAGCGCTCGACGGAGTCGAGGGAGGAGACGAGGGTGCCGTCGTTGTCGAAGAGGAGGGCCTGTGCGTGGATCGTCATGGTCTAGACCCTACGGCGTACGACGGGACCGGCGCCGGGGGGCCGTTACGGCCGCGACCTCGCCCGTAATAAGGTCTCCGCATGCTCAATGCCCTGACGCTGGTGACCGGGGTCGCCGCGCTGCTGCTCGCCGCCTGGTGCGGCTGGGCCGCCTATCGCGACCAGCCGACCAAGGACTGGCACTTCATCGGCATGGCCGTGGTGACCCTGCTCGGCGTGATCCAGCTCGTGGTCGGGATCGTGCAGCTGGCGCGGGGCGAGAAGGCGGAGCAGGGCACGACGATCTTCGTGGCGTATCTGCTGGGGGCGTTCGCCTGCATCCCGGCGGCGGGGATGATGTCGCTGGCCGAGCGGACCCGCTGGGGCTCGGTGACGGTCGCCGCCGGCGCTGTGGTGCTGGCCGTGCTGGAGGTGCGGCTCTATGACATCTGGGGAGGCTGACGTGACGGCGGCCGAGGAGAAGCCGGCCCGGCTGATCAGTGGACCGGGCATGCTGCTCGTCTGGTTCTACGGCGTGATGGTGGTCGGCGCGGTGTCGCGTTCGGCGTACCAGATCGGCACGGATTTCCACCGGGCACCGCTGGCCTACGCGTTGTCGGCCGTGGCCGGTGTGGTGTACGGGTTCATCACGTACACGCTGGTCCGGGGCGGGGAGCGGGCCCGGCGGGCGGCGTTGGTGTGCTGCGCCGCCGAGCTGGCGGGTGTGCTGATCGTGGGGACGTGGACGCTGATCGACAGCTCGGCCTTCCCGGACGCCACCGTCTGGTCCGACTACGGGATGGGGTACATCTTCATTCCCGTGCTGCTGCCGATCTCCGCGATGTACTGGCTGCGGAAGTCGCGGAACGCGGTCAAGCCGTAGCCGCGTACGTCCCCGCCTGCTTCTCCAGGATGATCATCTCTACGCCGTCGGTGCCCTGGGAGCGGCCCACCGTCTCGTAGCCGGAGCGGCGGTAGAGGCGGAGGTTGCCCTCGCTGCGGTGGCCGGTGAAGAGCCGGAACCTGGTGGCGCCCCGCTCCTGCGCCAGCGCCCCTTCGGCCGCGCGCAGCAGCCGGGCGCCGATGCCGTGGCCCTGCAGGCGCGGGTGGACACAGAGCCTGCCGATGGCGGCCGCGCCGTCGTCGGTGACCTTGCCGCGGACCGAGCCGACCACCTCGTCGCCGAGCCGGGCGACGAAGACGCAGTCCGAGGCGACCTCCTGGCGGACGGAGTCCAGGCTCTGCACGAGCGGGTCGATGCGGTAGTTGCCGTACAACGCCGCCTCGCTCTGGAAGCACAGGTACTGGAGCTTGAAGATCTGCTCCGCGTCCTGCCCGGTCGCCACCGAGATGGTCACGCTCATGCCCATGTGCGCACGCCTCCCGCTCACCTGATCGCCTGTCGTTCTCACTCCTATCCCCGCGCTTCGCGCGCCGCAACCTCCGGGGTGAGCAAACGCCGTAGACATCCCAGACATCTGGAGCGTTCCGGTCCAAGGCTGCCCTGTGAGATACCCAACTCCCCCGCGATCTCCCGGTATGTCAGATCCTTCGGGGAGAGCAGGGCCTCGATGAGCCGCGGGCAGCGGCCGGGCAGCCGGCGGACCGCCTCGCGCAGGGCGCGGTGCCGGGCGGCCGTGAGCACGAGCTGCTCGGGGCCGGGACGGGT
This sequence comes from Streptomyces broussonetiae, assembly GCF_009796285.1. Classification (NCBI taxonomy): domain Bacteria; kingdom Bacillati; phylum Actinomycetota; class Actinomycetes; order Kitasatosporales; family Streptomycetaceae; genus Streptomyces; species Streptomyces broussonetiae. The sequence goes on from NZ_CP047020.1 coordinate 2,263,280, forward strand.
GTCGTCGGCCGGCTCCGTGCCGTAGGGACGTTCGAGGCGGGTGGTACGGCGGCTGCGGCGGACCTCGGCGCGGACGGCCTTGCGCAGCCAGCTCTCGGGGTCCGGCGGCGGCCCCTCGCGCTCCAGCCGCTCCAGCAGCCGCAGCCAGACGGCCTGCTCCAGGTCGCCCGGCTCGCTCCCGGCGGCATATGCCTCGGCCGAGGCCTCGGCGGTGAGCAGCGGACGCAGGACGGCTACCAAGTCGTTCGTCATATGCGGAACGACGCGCCGCCCCGGCGGCAGGTTTCCGGGGCGGCGCGGAGTCGGCCCGAACGAGGTGCTGCCGGTGGAACGGTTGACGAGGGCTCAGCCGGCCAGGAAGTCGGCGCGGGCGAGCAGGCCGGTGTCGGCGTTGTCGGTGAAAACGCCGTCGATGCCGGTCGCGAAGTACGTCCTGAACGCGCCGAAGGGGTCGCCGTAGGCGTCGGCCGCGCTGCCCTTGCGGTACTCCGCCGGAAGGAAGGGGTTCTCGTTGCGCATGGTGTACGGGTGCAGCACCAGGCCCACCTTGTGCGCGTCGCGGACCAGAGTGGTCGGCCTGGCCAGGGTGCCGTCGGCGTTCTTGGGGATGACCAGGTCCAGGGTCGGGCCGATGCCCTGCGCGTAGCCGGCGATCTCCCTGAGCCCCTTGGGCGTGATCAGGTCGGCGACCGTGCGCGGGTCGCCCGCCGCCACGAAGTCGTAGGGGCGGCTGTCGGCCGTGGAGAGCAGCACGACGAGCGGGTTGTCGACCAGCTGGTTGAGCTTCTGGATGCTGGTGGGCTCGAACGACTGCAGGATGACCGGCGAGTTCCGGCCGTCCTTGCCGTACTTGGCGAGCAGCTTCGCCACCCGCTCCTCCAGGCCGAGGCCGAGCCCGCGGAAGTAGGTGGGGTGCTTGGTCTCGGGGTAGATCCAGACCTGCTTGCCGCGCTTGCGGGTCTGCTCGTCCTGCCACTTGAGGACCTCTTCGAAGGTGGGGATCTCCCAGCGCCCGTTGTAGAGGGTGTTGTGCGGCCGGTTGGCCGGGATGCGCTCGACGGCACGCAGCGTCTTCAGCTCGGCGAGCGTGAAGTCCTCGGTGAACCAGCCGGTGGTGGCGACGCCGTCCAGCATCTTGGTGGTCTTGCGGTCGGCGAACTCGGGATGGTCGGCGACGTCCGTGGTGCCGCCGATCTCCGGCTCGTGCCGGCAGACGAGGTGACCGTCCTTGGTGGGGACCAGGTCACCGGCCTCGACCACGTCGGCACCCAGGTCCAGGGCCAGGTTGTAGGAGCCGAAGGTGTGCTCGGGGCGGTAGCCGCTGGAACCGCGGTGGCCGATGATCGTCGGCACCGGCAGGCTCTTCAGGCCCCGGCCGACGGGCCGCTCGGGCCGCGCCTCGGCCGCACCGGCCGTACCCGGCAGTCCGAGGACCGCCCCGCTCGCGCCGAACACCGCCGCGCCGAGTATCGCCCGTCGTCCGGTGCCCTGTGTCTGCTCGTTCGCCTGGTCGCTGCCCATGGCGTCTCCTGCCGTCCGCGTCCGCTCCTGAAGCACGCGCTGCCCGTGTGGCGCGCGTAGTCCGTGAAGCTCGTGTCTCTCGTGAAGTCCGGCCGATCGTAGGGTCGTGGTCGTGACCGAGGGGAGACCTGAACCGGAACACCCGGGTGACGCCGTGTGTCCGGTGGGCGCAGGGGACGGCCGGAGCGCCGGGCCGTTGCCGGGCGGCCACCGCAGGTAAACCCGCGTCAACACTTCGTAAGACCTGGGTGAACCGGGCTTACTCGATGTGCGTTCTCCCGGGGACCGCGAGTAATGTCCTCACCTGCACAGACTCATAACGCCCCCCTTGACATCGGAGGACCCGTTGTCCCGCTTCGCGCTCATCAAGGCAGTGCTCGGACCGATCATGCGCCTGATGTTCCGCCCACAGGTGGAGGGCGTGGAGCACATCCCGGGGGACGGCCCGGTCATCCTGGCCGGCAATCACCTCACGTTCATCGACTCGATCGTGCTTCCGCTGGTCACCAAGCGGCAGGTGCACTTCATCGGCAAGGACGAGTACGTCACCGGCAAGGGCTTCAAGGGCCGCCTGATGGCCTGGTTCTTCACCGGTGTCGGCATGGTTCCGGTGGACCGGGACGGGGCCAACGGCGGCGTGGCCGCGCTGATGACCGGGCGGCGGATCCTGGAGGAGGGGCGGATCTTCGGCATCTACCCCGAGGGCACGCGCTCGCCCGACGGACGGCTGTACCGGGGGCGCACCGGTATCGCGCGGCTGACGCTGATGACCGGTGCGCCGGTGGTTCCCTTCGCCATGATCGGTACCGACAAGCTGCAGCCGGGCGGGGCCGGGATCCCGCGGCCCGGCCGGGTCACCGTTCGCTTCGGTGAGGCGATGGAGTTCTCCCGTTACGAGGGGATGGACCGGGACCGGTATGTGCTGCGGGCCGTCACCGACTCCGTGATGGCCGAGGTGATGCGGCTGTCCGGGCAGGAGTACGTGGACATGTACGCCACCAAGGCCAAGGCCGCCTAGGGTGCCCTCGAACGGCGCGTTCACACCGGTGTGAGCCGGGTGACGGCACATCGGCGCCCGCCGGGCCGTCCGGCATCCCACGCGCCATGGAGTTCCCCGTGTCCGGCGCCGGCCACGAGACCGGTGTCCGGGAGCGTCTCGAACGCGCGGAGGCACCGGGTACCGAGCATCGTGCGCTCGCGTTCGTCCACCAGTGGTGCTTCCCGATCGAGCAGCCGCCGGCCGAATCCGCCCCGCTGCGCCGGCTCGTCGGGGATCCGGTCGGCCTGCGGCCTGCCGACGGGCGCGAACTCACCGACTTCGACGAGATCGCCCCGTGGCACGACGCCACAGCCGACGTCATGGACCGATCGACCTCGCCGGGCAGGGCATCAGTCCCGAGGGGCGAGCGATGACCGCGCGCACGCACCACGAGGGGGCACGCACCGACAGCGGCGAGCACGTCCCTCGGCTCACGTCGTTCGCCACCACCCTTGTCGGGCTGCCGTACGCCCCGGCCATGACCACGGACGCACCGGCCGACCTGCGCTCCGTGACCGGCCGGTGGAGCACGGCTCCGCTCCCCCGGCCGGGTCGCTCATTCGGCGCTTTCCAGTTTCTGGCCCCTGAGCAGGAACCAGGCCGCCGCCGCCGTCGCCAGCAGGACCGCCGCTCCCGCGCCCGAGGCCAGGTGGAGGCCGTGGACGAAGGACTCGCGGGCCGCTTCCAGCATCCGGCCGGCTGTGTACGGAGGCATTTTCGTCGCCGACTCCACCGCCGCGCCCAGTGATTCATGAGCTGTCGCCGGAGTTCCCGTCGGACCCGTGAAGTCGCGGTAGACGCCCGTCACGATCGAGCCCAGCAGGGCGATGCCCAGGGCGGCGCCGAGTTCGTACGCCGTCTCCGAGACGGCCGAGGCGGCGCCCGCCTGGTCCTTGGGGACGCTGGAGAGGATCACGTCGGCGGTGACGGTGAAGGAGAAGCCCGCGCCGATGCCGACGACCAGCAGCGCGGCACCGAGGACCGGGTAGCCCGTCGACACGCCCAGGGTCGTCAGCGCGGCCAGCGCGAGGCCGACCCCGGCCAGACCGCCGGAGACCACCGCGCGCACCGAGAAGCGCCGGGCGGCGCGTCCCGCGACCAGGCCGGCCGCCACCGCGCCGACGGCGGCGGGCAGTTCGGCAAGTCCTGCCTCGAACGGGCGCCTGCCCTGGACGAGTTGCAGGTACTGGGAGAGGAAGAACACCAGGCCGGACATGCCGAGCACGGTCAGCAGGTCGGCGAGGACCGCCCCGCTGAAGCCGCGCCGCCTGAACAGCCGCATGTCCAGCAGCGGGGTCTTCATGGTGAGCTGGCGGTGGACGAAGCCGTACAGCGCGGCGACGCCCAGCAGGCCCGCGGTCAGCGTCGGCCAGGTGAACCCGTGCGTGGCCGCCTCCTTGACCGCGTACACGACGCCGATCATGCCGACCAGGGAGAGGACCACGCTGATCAGGTCCCAGGGGCCGGGGTTCGGATTGCGGGACTCGGGCAGCGTGCGGATGCCGACGAGGACCAGGACCGCCATCACCGGCAGGTTGATGAGGAAGACCGAACCCCACCAGAAGTGTTCGAGCAGGAAACCGCCCGTGATGGGGCCGACCGCCGTTCCGGCGGAGGCGGTGGCGCCCCAGATGCCGATGGCGAGGCTGCGCTCGCGGGGGTCGTGGAAGAGGTTGCGGATCAGGGCGAGGGTGGCGGGCATCAGGGTCGCGCCCGCGACACCGAGCAGCGCCCGCGCCAGGATCATCAACTCCGATGTCGTGGCATAGGCGTTGAGGACGGAGATCGCACCGAACGCCGTGGCACCGCAGAGCAGGATCCGCTTGCGGCCGATGCGGTCCCCGAGGCTGCCCATGGAGACGAGCAGACCGGCGATGACGAAGGAGTAGACGTCGCCGATCCACAGCAGCTGGGTGCCCGAGGGGTTGAGGTCTTCGCTGATGTAGGGGGTTGCCAGACCGAGGACGGTGGCGTCTACGGCCACCAGCAGCACGGCCAGGACGAGGACGGACAGCGCGAGCCAACGGCCCGGTCGCTGCTCCGTCTCCGCCACGCGGGCCGGCTGCAGGGTGCTGGTCATGGTTCCTCTCTTCGTACGGCGCCGCCGAGCAGCAGCTCGGCGATCATGGTCGGGAAGTCCCGGGCGGCCACACGGCCGTCCAGGATGGCCCAGGCGCACGAGGCGACCAGCCCGTACAGCGCCTCGGTGAGCCAGACCGGGGGGAGATCGATACGGAACTCGCCGGACTGCTGCCCGCGCTGGAACACCGCGCCGATGCGGGCGTCCAGGCGCGGCCAGCCGTTGTTCTGCCGGTCGCCCTCCCACAGCTGGCTCTCGCCGTAGAGAAAGGCGAGCAGCCCGGCGGCGGGCTGGATCTCGCGCACCAGCCTGCGTACGGCCTCGCTCGCGGACCCTTCGTCCGGCCGGGCGCGGTCCACGGCCGCCTCGCATTCCGCGATGCCGAGCGCCTCCAGCGCCCGTACGAGGGCGTCGCGCCCGGCGAAGTGCCGGTGCAGCGTGGCCCGGCTGATCCCGGCGGCCTTGGCGACCTCGTCCATGGTCGCGGTGGATTTACGGGTCAGCAGGGCGGCTGCGCTGCGCAGCACGTGGTCACGATCCAGGGCCATGAGACAAGAGTAGCCCACATGAGACAATCGTGTCTCACGGTGGGCACGGGCGATTCATGAGAGCCGGTCGTGGCAGACGCTCTCAGTGCCAGGGCAGCTGCCCGCGCCGCTCCCAGTAGGCACGCGGGTCCTCGGCGAGCGTGGCGAGGCGGGTCAGCTGGTCCACGTCGAGGTCGACGGCGGGTGCGTGCAGGTTGGAGAAGAGCTGCGGGACGGTCGCGGCGCCCGAGAGGACGACGCCGGCCCACGGCTGGCGCAGGATCCAGGCGAGCGCCACCGCGTCACAGCCGAGGGAGGTCTCCTCGGCGACGGCCGTCAGCACCTCCGGGGCGTACGGCGCGGCCAGCCGCCCGTTGGCCATGCCCTCCTTGACGATCACGGTGAGGCCCGCGTCGTGCGCCTCGGCGAGGGCGGGAGCGGCCGAGGTCTCCAGGGCGTTGTACGTCGACTGCACGGTACGGAAGAGCCGTTCGCCGTCGACCGTGATCTCCAGCGCGGCCCGGATCGCGTCGGCCTGGGCGGGGCCGCTGGTGGAGAAGCCGATGCTCAGGCCCTGGGCGGCGGCCTCGGCCAGCCGGCTGTGCAGGTCCTTGTCGGTGAGGGCCGGGCTGTCCGGGGTCACCGAGTGGATCTGGTAGAGGTCGAGCCGCTCGCCGAGCAGCGCCTCGGTCTCGGCGCGCTGGCGCTCGTATGCGGCGAGACTGTGGTCCTTGACCTCGTGCTGCTCGGCGTCGGTGGTCCAGCCGGCGGTGTAGGTGTAGCCCCACTTGCTGCCGACGACAACGTCGTCGATGTCGGGGCGGGCGTTCAGCCAGTCGGCGAGGAACTCCTCCGAACGGCCGTAGGAGCGGGCCACGTCGAAGTAGCGCACGCCCTGGGCGTAGGCGGCGTCGAGGAGTTCGTGGGTACGGGTGCGCAGCGACTCCGCGCTGCGGTTGTCTCCCAGGTCTTCTTCGCGGCCGAGGTTGATCTAGCCGGGGCGACCCACTGCGGCCAGACCGAGGCCGATGTGGCAGGTCGGCGTGGTGGCTGTTGCGAGGCGGGCGAAGGGCATCGCGGGTTCCGTTCGGTCGGCTCCGGTACGGCTTGCGACCAACGTAACCCGCGATGCCCTCCGGGTCCGCCCAAGAACGCGGTTCGTGCGGTGGTTCGGCGAGTGCGCGTGCGGGTGCGCTGTGGTCACTCGCACGGTTGCCGGCGCCCCGGCAAGGGCCGACGGCCCTCCCGGGGCGCCGTCCTCAGCTCTTCTTCTTCGCGTCCGCCCACTCGTGCTGGGCCGCCACGTCCGCCTTGACCTCGGCCAGCTGGACGGCGACCGCACTCGGCGCCGTACCACCACGACCGTTGCGGGAGGCCAGGGCGCCCGGGACGTTGAGGACGGAGCGGACCTCGGGGGTCAGGTGGGCGGAGATCTTCGCGAACTGCTCGTCGGTCAGGTCGTCCAGCTCCTTGCTCTCGGCCTCGGCGACCTTGACGCACTCCCCCGCGACCTCGTGCGCCACACGGAACGGCACGCCCTGCTTGACCAGCCACTCGGCGATGTCGGTGGCGAGCGAGAAGCCGGCCGGGGCCAGTTCCTCCATGCGCGCACGGTTGACGGTGAGGGTGGCGATCATGCCGGTGAAGGCCGGGAGCAGCACCTCCAGCTGGTCGCAGGAGTCGAAGACCGGCTCCTTGTCCTCCTGCAGGTCGCGGTTGTAGGCCAGGGGCAGGGCCTTCAGGGTCGCCATGAGGCCCGTCAGGTTGCCGATCAGACGGCCGGACTTGCCGCGCGCCAGCTCGGCGATGTCCGGGTTCTTCTTCTGCGGCATGATCGAGGAGCCGGTGGAGAACGCGTCGTGCAGGGTCACGAAGGAGAACTCCTTCGTGTTCCAGATGATGATCTCCTCCGCGATCCGCGAGAGGTTGACGCCGATCATCGCGGTGATGAAGGCGAACTCCGCCACGAAGTCACGGGAGGCCGTGCCGTCGATGGAGTTGCCGACACTGCCGTGCTCGAAGCCGAGGTCCCGCGCGACCGCCTCCGGGTCCAGGCCCAGGGACGAACCGGCGAGGGCGCCGGAGCCGTACGGCGACACCGCCGTGCGCTCGTCCCACTGGCGCAGCCGCTCCGCGTCCCGGGACAGGGACTGGACGTGGGCCAGCACGTGGTGGGCGAAGAGCACCGGCTGGGCGTGCTGGAGGTGGGTGCGGCCGGGCATCGCGACATCGGGGTGGGCCTCGGCGAGGCCGATCAGGGCGTCCTGGAGGTCGGCGATCAGAGCGCCGATCGTCCGGGCGTGATCCCTGAGGTACATCCGGAAGAGGGTCGCCACCTGGTCGTTCCTCGACCGGCCGGCGCGCAGCTTGCCCCCGAGGTCCGGGCCGAGCCGCTCGAGCAGGCCGCGCTCCAGAGCGGTGTGCACGTCCTCGTCCGCGACGGTGCCGACGAACGCGCCGGAGGCCACGTCGGCCTCGAGCCGGTCGAGCCCGGCGATCATGCGGGTCAGCTCGTCCTGCGTGAGCAGCCCCGCCTTGTGCAGGACACGGGCGTGGGCACGCGAACCGGCGATGTCGTACGGCGCGAGTCGCCAGTCGAAGTGGACGGACGCGGACAGCTTCGCCAGGGCCTCGGCGGGACCGTCGGCGAAACGGCCGCCCCAGAGCCGAACGTCACCGCTGTTGCTGCTCACTTGCGCTGCTCCTAGAGAAGTGGGTCGGTTACGCGAGGTGTGCGTCAGGCTATGCCCGCAGATCGCGCCGTGCGGCGATCTGCGAGGACAGGCCGTAGATGTCGATGAAGCCCTTGGCCGCGGTCTGGTCGAAGGTGTCGCCGGTGTCGTAGGTGGCGAGGTTGAAGTCGTACAGGGACGACCGGGAGCGCCGGCCGGTGACGACCGCGCGGCCGCCGTGCAGGGTCATGCGGATGTCGCCGTTCACGTGCCGGCCGGCCTCGTGGACGAAGCCGTCCAGGGCGCGCTTGAGCGGGGAGAACCACTGGCCGTCGTAGACCAGTTCACCCCAGCGCTGCTCCACCTGCCGCTTGTAGCGGGCGAGTTCACGCTCGACGGTGACGTTCTCCAGCTCCTGGTGGGCGGTGATCAGGGCGATCGCGCCCGGAGCCTCGTACACCTCACGGGACTTGATGCCGACGAGCCGGTCCTCGACCATGTCGATCCGACCGATGCCCTGGGCGCCGGCACGCTCGTTGAGCTGCTGGATCGCCTGCAGGACGGTGACGGGAGTGCCGTCGATCGCGACCGGGACGCCTTCCTCGAAGGTGATGACCACCTCGTCGGCCTCGCGCGGGACGGCCGGGTCGGCGGTGTACTCGTAGATGTCCTCGATCGGCGCGTTCCAGATGTCCTCCAGGAAGCCCGTCTCGACCGCGCGCCCGAAGACGTTCTGGTCGATGGAGTACGGCGACTTCTTGCTGGTGGCGATCGGGAGCTGCTTGGCCTCGCAGTAGGCGATCGCCTTGTCCCGGGTCATCGCGTAGTCGCGGACGGGGGCGATGCACTTGAGGCCGGGGGCGAGGGCGACGATACCGGCCTCGAAGCGGACCTGGTCGTTGCCCTTGCCGGTACAGCCGTGGGCGACGGTCGTGGCGCCGTGCTTCTGCGCGGCGGCGACCAGGTGCTTGACGATCACCGGCCGGGACAGCGCGGAGACCAGCGGGTAGCGGTCCATGTAGAGGGCGTTGGCCTTGATCGCCGGGAGGCAGTACTCCTCGGCGAACTCGTCCTTGGCGTCGGCGACCTCGGCCTCGACGGCACCGCAGGCGAGCGCGCGCTTGCGGATGACGTCCAGGTCCTCGCCGCCCTGGCCGACGTCCACCGCAACAGCGATGACCTCGGCGCCCGTCTCCTCGGCGATCCAGCCGATGGCGACGGAGGTGTCCAGACCGCCCGAATAGGCAAGTACGACGCGCTCGGTCACGGGATCCTCCTCCACACTGCACTCCGATATGCATGAGTATGCAGACCACTGCATGATTCGTCAATCATGACTCCCGGCGCGCCCGAAAACTCCTTAGACAGTCGAAGGATTTCCGTAGATAATCGCTGAGCATGGGAAAGACGTATGAACGCATCGACGGCAGGCTCAGGACGTTCATCGAGGAGCAGCCCCTGTTCTTCGCCGCGACCGCTCCGCTCTCCGGCGAGGGCACGGTCAACCTCTCCCCCAAGGGCCTGAGGGGCTCGTTCGCCGTTCTGGACGAGCTGACCGTGGCCTACCTGGACTTCGCCGGGTCCAACGCCGAGACGATCGCGCACCTGCGGGAGAACGGGCGGATCACCCTGATGTGGTGCGCCTTCCAGGGCCCGCCGAACATCGTGCGCGTCCACGGCCGCGGCGAGCCGGTCTTCCGTGACGACCCGCGCTTCAAGGAGCTGCTCGCCCGCTTCCCCGGCATCGACACGAGCCTGCACGGGCTGCGCGCGATCATCGTCGTGCACGCCGAGCTGGTACGGGACACCTGCGGGTACGCCGTCCCCTTCATGGCCTACGAGCAGGACCGCGACCTGCACGGAAAGCGCTTCGCGCGCGAGGACGACGCCTCGCTGAGCACGTACTTCGAGAAGAAGGAGCACGTGGCGACGAGCCTGGACGGACTACCCGGGCTGCCGTTGCCACTGCCGCCGTCTACCGTCTGAGCCATGCGCCCCGGTGCCCTCCTCGCCCTCGTGTCCGCGTCCTCGCTCGCCCTGCTCGGTGCCGCGCCGGCCGGACCCGGTTCCGTGCCGCTGCCCGCACAGATGAAGGACACGGGAGGCGGCAGCCAGCTGATCATCGCCCAGGCACCCGGAACGGACTCGACGTCGGGAACGCTCACCTGGTGGGACCTGCGGGACGGACAGTGGGTGCAGGCGGGCGAGGCACCGGCCCGGTTCGGGTCGGGCGGCCTGGTGGAGGGGACCGCACGGAAGCAGGGGACCAACACGACACCGACCGGGCTGTACGGCATCCCCTTCGGCTTCGGGATCAAGGCGGCGCCGAGCGGGACGAGCGTCACGTACCGGGCGGTGAAGGACAGCTCGTGGTGGTGCCAGGACAACGACTCGACGTCGTACAACCGCTGGGTGGACCCGCTGCCGCAGGACTGCCGGGCGTCCGAGTCCGAGCACCTGATCACGTACGCGGAGCAGTACGCGTACGGACTGGTCGTCGGGTTCAACTACGACCGGCCGGTGCGCGGACGCGGCGCCGGCATCTTCCTGCATGTCAACGGGCGTGCGGCCACGGCCGGGTGTGTGTCGGTTCCGGAGGATGCGATGGTCCGCATCCTGGCCTGGGCCAGGCCCGAGAGGGCGCCGCACGTGGCCATCGGGACCGACGGCGGAGCCACGGCGGTCACCGGGTACTGACCCCCGTGCGTCCGCGCGGCGAAGTCGCATCGAGCGGCGGAGTCGCCCGTCGATACGGACTCGCGCCGCCTCAGACCGGCAGGCGGACCGTGAACGCCGTGGAGCCCGGTCCGCTCTCCAGCTCCACACGTCCCCCGTGTGCCTCCGCCACCGCCGCCACGATCGACAGGCCCAGCCCGGCGCCGCCGCCGGAGGCGTTCGGGCGGCGGCGGTGCTCCGCCCGTGTGAAGCGTTCGAAGACGCCCGGCTGGACCTCGTCGGGGACGCCGGGACCGTCGTCGTGAACGGTCAGGACGGCCGCGTCGGTGCCGGTCTCCAGGGTCACCGTCACCTTGGTGCCCACGGGCGTGTGCAAACGTGCGTTGGCCAACAGGTTGGCCAACACCTGTTGGAGGCGGTGGTCGTCGCCCGGGACCGTGACCGGGTCCTCGGGGAGGTCCAGGGACCAGCGGTGATCGGGGCCCGCGGCCCGCGCATCCGTGACCGCGTCCAGGACCAGGCGCGTCAGGTCCACCGGGCGGCTCTCCAGCGGGCGGCCCGCGTCGAGGCGGGCGAGCAGCAGCAGGTCGTCCACCATCTCGCCCAAGCGGGAGGACTCGGCCTTGATGCGCTCCAGGGCCCTGGTGACCCCGGGCGGCACCGGACCGGGGTGCAGCAGGGCCAGTTCGGCGTGGCCGCGGACCGAGGCGACCGGGGTGCGCAGCTCGTGGCTGGCGTCGGCGGCGAAGCGGCGCAGCCGTTCCTCGCTGGCGTGCCGTTTGGTCAGGGCGTCCTCGACGTGCCGCAGCATGCGGTTGAACGCCGCCGCCACCTGGCCGACCTCGCTGCGCGGGTCGCTGTCCGGGGCGCGCGGCGGCAGGGTCACCTCGCCACTGGCCAAGGACAGCTCGCTGACCCGGGTCGCGGTCGCGGCGACCCGGCTGAGCGGGCGCAGCGACCAGCGGACCCACAGGGCCCCGGCCACGCCGGCGGCGGTCAGAGCCAGGCCGAGGACGACCACCGCGACCAGTTCGAGGCGTCGCACCGCGGCCCGTACCGGCTCCGTCGGCAGCCCGGTGACCAGCACGTCGCCGTCCCGGCCGCGCCAGGCCATCAGCCGGTAGTCCCGCAGCCGCGACAGGCACACGGTGTGGCCCCTGCCGTCCGCCGGGACCCTGGCAAGGGCCGCGCGGTCGGCGGCGGTCAGCCGGACACCGAGGTCCTGTCTGTCGCTGGCGGGCACGACCGCCGCGCTGGTGACCTGGCCGTTCAGCAGGCGGGCACCGAACGTCTCGGCGGCCTGGCGGCGGGTGTCGCCGTGCTCGTCGCCGTCGTGGTCCGAGGGCTTGCGGGCGCCGTGTTCCAGGCTCTGCGCAAAGGCGGGGCCGGCCTGCTGGAGCTGCTGGTCGAGCCGGCTGGTGAGGAAGCCGTTCAGCTCGACCACGGCCGCCCCGCCGACCGCGGCGCAGCTGATCGCAAGGAGCACGACCAGACCGGCGATGAGCCGGGCGCGCAGGGTGCGCGGCCGGGGCAGCCGGCGCACGTCACTCGGGTGGGGCAGCCGCCGTGGGAGCCTCACCGGGCCACCGGCTTGAGTACGTAACCCGCGCCGCGCACGGTGTGGATCATGGGCTCGCGGCCCGCGTCGACCTTTTTGCGCAGGTAGGAGATGTACAGCTCGACCACATGGGCCCGGCCGCCGAAGTCGTAGGACCAGACCCGGTCGAGGATCTGTGCCTTGCTGAGCACGCGACGCGGGTTGTGCATGAGGAAGCGGAGGAGTTCGAACTCGGTCGGCGACAGTTCGACCAGCTCACCGGCCCGGGTCACCTCGCGGGCCTCCTCGTCCATCACCAGGTCGCCCACGACCAGCCGCGGCCCGTCCTCCAGCTGGCGGGCCATGCCCGCGCGGCGCAGCAGGCCGCGCAGCCGGGCGACGACCTCCTCCAGGCTGAAGGGCTTGGTGACGTAGTCGTCGCCGCCCGCGGTGATGCCGGCGATCCGGTCCTCGACCGCGTCCCGTGCCGTGAGAAAGAGCACGCAGACGTCGGGCTTCACCTCGTGCAACCGGCGCAGTACGGCGAAACCGTCGGTGTCGGGGAGCATCACGTCGAGGACGACGGCGTCGGGCAGCAGCTCGCGGGCGGCGCCGAGTGCGGCGGCGCCGTCGGCGGCGGCACGTACCTCCCAGCCCTCGTAGCGCAGGGCGCCGGTGAGCACCTCCGCGAGGTCGGGGTCGTCGTCGACGACGAGGACGCGCAGCGGGGTGCCGTCGGGGCGGGTGAGGGCGGGTCGGCCGGAACGGGTGGTGTTCATCGCGTCTCCCAGCATCGCCCCTGCCGAGGGGTGGGTCCTACCGCCTCCCCTCTGAGTTTTCTGTGAGTGCGCTCACCACTGCGCACCCCGCCCCGCTGAACGCCGGATGAGAAACCCCTCTGAGTCCCCTGTCGAAAGCCCTGGTCAGCGGCGTCGCTCAGAGGTGACTGAGAAATTTCCCGGGCACAGTGACCGGGCATGACGGACGAAAGGACGCTGAACCTATGACCACGGTGGATGCGCGGCGGACGGCCCCGCCCGTGCCCTTGGCCGCACGGCGTTCCCCGGCGGGGCCCGTGCTGGCCGTGCTGTGGGCCGGGGCGGCGGGCGCGCTGGCGCTGTGGTGGTCCGGGACCGGTTCGGTGGTCGGCACGGCCGGCTGGCTGACCGGCGCCGGGCGGATCGCCGGGCTGCTGTGCGGGTACGCCTGCGCGGTGCTGGTCGGCCTGATGGCGCGGGTGCCGCTGCTGGAGAACCGGGTCGGCTCGGACCGGGTGGCCCGCTGGCACGCGATGGCCGGCCGGTACACGGTCTGCCTGCTCGCCCTGCACGTCGTGCTGATCCTCGCCGGGTACGCCGCCCAGGACCACGCGTCGTTCTGGCACGAGACGGTGACCGTCGTGCTGGACTATCCGGACATGCTCAAGGCCACCGCCGGCGCGCTGATCCTGCTCGCGGTCGGCATCACCTCGGCCCGGGCGGTGCGCCGCCGTACCAGCCACGAGTTCTGGTACTACGTCCACCTGCTCACCTACGCGGCCGTCTTCCTGGCCTTCTTCCACCAGCTGACGCTGGGCGACGAGTTCAACGGCAAGCCGGTGGCGACCGCCCTGTGGTACGCGCTGTACCTGGGTGTCGCGGCCCTGGTGCTGTGGTTCCGGATCCTCGCCCCGGTCCGGCTCAACCGGCGCCACCGGCTGCGGGTCGAGTCGGTGCACCGGGAGGCGCCGGGTGTGTACTCGGTCGTCGTACGCGGCCGGCACCTGGACGAGCTGGGGGCACGGCCCGGGCAGTTCTTCCGCTGGCGGTTCCTCGGCGAGGGCATGGCCTGGACGTCGACGCCGTACTCGCTGTCGGCGCCGCCGCGCCCCGACCTGCTGCGCATCACCGTCAAGGCGCTCGGTGACCACAGCGCGGCCGTCCCGCTGCTGCGGCCCGGCACCCGGGTGTGGGCGGAGGGCCCCTACGGCTCGCTGACCGCCGAGCGGGCCACCAGTCACCGTTCGCTGCTGATCGCGGCCGGTGTCGGGGTCACCCCGCTGCGCGCACTGTTCGAGACGCTGCCCGGCGAGATCACCCTGCTGTACCGGGCGCGCGGTGCCGAGGATCTGGCGCTCGGCGGCGAGCTGGAGTCGATCGCCCGCCGGCGCGGCGCGCAGGTGCTGTTCGCGCTGAACGGGCCCGGCGGGGAGCGCCCGGACCTCTCGGCCGACGCACTGCGCGCGACGTTTCCCGGGATCGCCGGCCACGACGTCTATCTCTGCGGCCCGCACGGCTTCGCGCGGGACGTGTACGAGGCGCTGCGGGCGGCCGGGGTCCCGGACCGCCGGATCCACCACGAGTCGTTCGAGCTGTGACCGTTTCGAGAGTTCCGAGAGCTGCGAGAGTTGTGAGGCCCCAGACGTGCACGCGTTGAGGAAGAACCGCCCGCTCCGTCGGATCGTGCTGGCCAGTGCCGCGACGGTCTGCGGAACGGTGCTGCTGCTGTCGCTGAAGCCGCACGCCAGCCCCGCGCTGGCCACGGCCGACGCCAAGTCGCCGGCCGTATCGAGCGGTTCGGCCCCTTCGAGTGCCCCGGGCCCCTCCGCCTCGGGTGCGAAGAACGGCACCAGGACCGGCACGAGGACAGCCACCGGCGACACCGTCCAGACCCGCTGGGGCCCGGTCCAGGTGCGGGTGACGGTCAAGGGCGGCAGGCTCACGGACGTGACGGCCCTGCAGTACCCGCAGGACAACCCGCACGACCAGGAGATCAACAGCTACGCCCTCCCCCAGCTGCGGCGCGAGGCGCTGGCCGCGCAGGGCGCGCAGATCGACATGGTCTCGGGCGCCACCTACACCAGCACCGGCTACCGGCAGTCACTGCAGTCCGCACTGGACGCGGCAGGCCGCTGAACACTCGGCGCATGCGGCACGTACCTGTGGGCCAAGGGCCGAGTCCCCACGGAGGAACCGTGACCACCACCCTCGCCGGCGGCCGTGCCGCCCGCCGACAGACGATGCGCCGCATCCGCCCGCGCCGCTCCCCGGCCGTCCCGCTGCTGCTCGCCGTGTGGGCGGGCGCGGTGGCCGTGCTGTGGCTGTGGTGGCACAACACACCGTCCATCGCCGACGACACCGGCCGGATCGTCAACGCGGGCCGGATCACCGGTCTGCTCGCCGGCTATCTGATGGCGCTGGTCGTCCTCCAGATGGCCCGCGTCCCTGCGCTGGAGCGGCGGGTCGGCTCGGACCGGGTGGCCCGCTGGCACGCGATGAGCGGCCGCTACACGCTCTGCCTGGTCGTCGCGCACGTGTTCCTCATCATGTGGGGGTACGCGCGCCAGGCGGGCAAGTCGCTGAGCTACATCGTCCAGCAGACCGTCGACTCCATCAATCAGCTGCCCGACATGGGCAAGGCGGCCATCGGCGCCGGGCTGTTCGTGCTCATCGGGCTGACCTCGATCGGCGCGGTGCGCCGCCGGCTGCCGTACGACACCTGGTACCACGTGCATCTGCTGACCTACGCGGCGGTGTTCCTGACGTTCTGGCACCAGATCACCGACGGCAACGACTTCGCGCTCGAGCCGGTCACCAAGACCTTCTGGTACGGCCTGTACGGCTCGGTGACCGCGCTGGTGATCTGGTACCGGATCCTCACCCCGATCCGGCTGAACGTCCGGCACCGGATGCGGGTCGAGGCGGTCGTCGAGGAGACGCCGGGCATTGTGTCGGTGCTGATCAGCGGGCAGAAGCTGCACCGGATGGGGGCCGAGGCGGGCCAGTTCTTCCGCTGGCGGTTCCTGGCCCCCGGGATGCGCTTCAGCTCGCACCCGTACTCGCTGTCGGCGGCGCCCCGCCCGGACATGCTGCGGATCACCGTGAAGGCGATCGGCGACCACAGCGCCCGGCTGCGCGAACTGACGCCCGGCACCCGGGTGTGGGCCGAGGGCCCCTACGGGGCGATGACCGCGCAGCGCCGCAGCCGGGGCAAGGTGCTGCTGGTCGCGGGCGGGGTCGGGATCACTCCGATGCGGGCGCTGTTCGAGACCCTGCCCGGCGCGGCCGGGGACATCACGCTGCTCTACCGGGCCAACACCACGCAGGACCTGGCCCTGTGGGACGAGCTGGCGAAGATCGCCGACGAGCGCGGTGCCCGGCTGATGTACGCGGTGAACAGCCCGGAGGGCGAGCGGCCGGACATCTCCGCGGAGAACCTCCAGCGGAAGATCCCTGACATCGACCGGCACGATGTCTTCATGTGCGGTCCGGCCGGGTTCGCACAGTCGGTGTACGAGGCGCTGCGCGGCGCGGGAGTCCCCGCCCGCCGCATCCACCACGAGTCGTTCGAGATGTGAGCGGGAGCTGTCACAGAGATGAGGAAGAGCCACCCCCTTCGGCGGATCGTGCTGGTCACGGCCGCGAGCGTGTCCGGCGTCGTGCTGCTGCTGTCGCTGAAGCCGGCATCCGATCCGACGTCGGCCGCGGCGGGCGCCGCCCCGCAGCAGACCGCGGGGGCGCAGGCCTCGACACAGGGCGGGACGCAGCCGGCCGGCGCGACCACCGGCACGGTGACCGGTGACGCGACGCAGACGCAGTACGGGGTCGTGCAGGTACGGCTGACCGTCGCGGGCGGGAAGATCACCCACGCACAGGCGGTCCAGGCGCCGAGGGGCGGCCTGAGCGACCAGAAGACGGCGAAGGCCGTCCCCAAGCTCAACCAGGAGGCCGTGGCGGCGCAGAGCGCCCGGATCGACGCGGTGTCCGGGGCGACGTACACGAGCAACGGCTACAAGAAGTCGCTCCAGTCGGCGCTGGACAGGATGAAGTCGGCCGGATCGGCGGGCTCCTCGGGCTCGGCAGGTGCTTCGGGTACCGCCGGCTCCTCGGGTTCTTCCGGCTCTTCCGGCTCCTCGCGTTCTTCGGGCTCCTCCGGCTCCTCGGGTGCCGCGCAGGCCCGTACGGTCACCGGGAAGGTCGCGCAGACCCAGTACGGTCCGGTGCAGGTGCGGATCACCGTGAGCGGCGGCAGGATCGCCCAGGCCTCGGCCGTCCAGGCACCCAAGGGCGGCCTGAGCGATCAGAAGACGGCGATGGCCGTCCCCAAGCTCAACCAGGAGGCCGTGGCGGCCGGAAGCGCGACCATCGACACCGTCTCCGGAGCCACCTACACCAGCACCGGCTACAAGCAGTCGCTCCAGTCGGCGCTGGACCAGGCCGGTGGCTGACACGGTGACCGGGCCGGCCGATGCTCCCGCCGCGGTGCGCCATGCGGAGGAGGTCATGGGGACGGTCTTCTCCTTCGACGTCCGCGGCGGGGAACACCGAGCGGTACACGCGGCGCTGGCGGAGGCGGTCGCGGGCCTGCACCGGGTCGACGCGCTCTTCTCCACCTACCGCGAGGACAGCGAGGTCTCCCGGCTGGCCCGGGGTGAACTGACCGTCGCCGAGTGCGCTCCCGAGCTGGCCGAGGTGCTGGAGCTGGCGGCCGAGGCGGAGCGGGTGAGCGAGGGCTGGTTCAGCCCGCGTTACCGGGGTGCCCTGGATCCCACCGGCATCGTCAAGGGCTGGGCCGCCGAGCGGGCGGCACGGCGGCTGGCGGAGGTCGACGGGGTGTGCGGGGTCAGCGTCAACGGCGGTGGGGACGTGCAGCTGCTCGGCTCCCCGGAGCCGCAGCGGCCGTGGCGGGTGGGGGTGGCCGATCCGCTGCGGCCGGGCGGCCTTGCGGCGGTGGTCTCGGCGGCGGGGGTGGCCGAGCTGTCGGTGGCGACCTCGGGTACGGCCGAGCGCGGCGCGCACATCGTGGATCCGCGCACGGGGAAGCCCGCGGTGACGGACCTGGTCGCCGTGACGGTGGTCGGGCCGCGGCTGACATGGGTGGACTGCTGGGCCACGGCGGCCTTCGCCATGGGCTCGCGGGCCGGATCCGCGTGGCTGGAGTCCCTGCCGGACGTGGAGGGCCTGCTGATCACCGCGGGCGACGAGGTGCGCTGCACCGGGGGGCTGGCGGCACGGCTGGGCTGACCGCGAGGTTTTCCGGCGAGGTTACCGGGAGTGGTCCTCGGACGGGATTGTCCGCCCCCCCCGTTATCTTCTTCGCGGTTCCGCAACGGGACCGCTGGCCTCCGGGCCCGGCATGACTGTTCCCCCCTGTCGAAGAGATGACCTGGGGGGTGGTGTCACCGGGCCCGGGAGGCGCCGTTGGAGACGCTGATGAGAGGTCCGACTACCGCCTGGCCTGGTGCAATGCCCGGCCGCTTGCGGGCGGCAGGTCTGCATAACGTGGATGCGCGCATACGACGCCAACGCCCTGGCCAGCACCGCACGAACCCCGTTCGGGAGGATGGGTTGGACGACATCGACGACGTGGGCGTCTTTCTCGGTCTGGACGTCGGCAAGAGCGCCCATCACGGGCACGGGCTGACCCCGGCCGGGAAGAAGGTCTTCGACAAGCAGCTGCCCAACAGCGAGCCGAAATTGCGGGCCGTCTTCGACAAGCTGGCCACGAAGTTCGGCACCGTGCTGGTGATCGTGGACCAGCCCGCCTCGATCGGAGCCCTGCCTCTGACGGTCGCCCGGGACGCCGGCTGCAAGGTTGCCTACCTGCCCGGACTCTCGATGCGGCGGATCGCCGATCTCTACCCGGGCGAGGCGAAGACCGACGCCCGCGACGCGGCCGTGATCGCTGACGCCGCGAGGACGATGCCGCACACCCTGCGCTCGCTGGAACTGACCGACGAGATCACCGCCGAGCTGACCGTGCTGGCGGGCTTCGACCAGGACCTGGCGGCAGAGGCCACCCGCACCTCCAACCGGATACGCGGCCTGCTCACCCAGTTCCACCCCAGCCTGGAACGCGTCCTCGGGCCGCGTCTGGACCACCCGGCCGTGACCTGGCTGCTGGAACGCTACGGATCTCCGGCCGCCCTGCGAAAGGCCGGTCGTCGCAGGCTGGTTGAAGTCATCCGGCCCAAGGCCCCGCGCATGGCTCAGCGACTGATCGACGAGATCTTCGACGCCCTCGACGAGCAGACCGTCGTCGTCCCCGGGACCGGCACGCTCGACCTCGTGATCCCGTCGCTGGCCCGCTCGCTAGCGGCCGTCCACGAACAGCGACGAGCTCTGGAAACACAGATCGGGCAACTGCTGGAGGCTCACCCTCTTTCCGCGGTCCTGACCTCGATTCCGGGGGTCGCGGTCAGGACCGCCGCCACTTTGCTGGTCACCGTCGGCGACGGCACCAGCTTCCCCACCGCCGCCCACCTGGCCTCCTACGCCGGCCTCGCACCGACGACGAAGTCGTCCGGGACCTCGATCCACGGCGAACACGCGCCCAGAGGCGGCAACCGGCAGCTCAAACGCGCGATGTTCCTGTCCGCATTCGCCGCCCTGCACGATCCCGCCTCCCGCACCTACTACGACCGCTGCCGAGCCCGCGGGAAGACCCACACCCAGGCACTTCTCCGCCTGGCACGCCAGCGGATCAACGTGCTGTTCGCGATGCTCCGCGACGGCACCTTCTACGAACCCAGAACCCCACGCCTCGCTTGACGAAATGTGAGTCTTCATCTGGCTGGTCCGGGACCGGCTGGCAGGGTTGACGTCGGTCGCCTCGTCGTAGTCGTGACTCGTGACAAAAGTGGCCCCCACGGGTGCCTTGCCTATGAACTGTCCGACTATGGCGGGCGGTCGGCGCCGACCCGGCCCACCTCGGTGGCCTGATAAGAAGCCTGCCCGGCCCCAAAGGGCCGTGGCCCGTCACAGTTCTGCCTCGAAGTGACCTCTCCCGGGCACGGCGCCGGTCCGCAGCGACCGGGACCACCGCCTCACGGAGAGGAACCCTGATCGCGTGAACACCATTGTCGCCCAGGCGCATTCATTCATCATCGGCGTCGACACCCACGCCAAAACGCACACTTACGCCGTGCTCGCCTCCAGTGGTGAGCACCTGGGCACGGAGGCATTCCCCAACACCCACGCTGGCAGGGCACGAGCCATCAACTGGGCTGGACGTCGCACTGGTGGAGACCTCGGTGCTCTGTGGGTGATCGAGGGGGCGGGCAGTTACGGAGCCCAGATCGCCCGCCAGACGGCACGCGCCGGCTACCAGGTGGTTGAAGCCGCCAGAATGGGCCGCGCCGGCCGCCGCGGCATCGGCAAATCCGACCCGATCGACGCCCGGCGGATAGCCGCTGCCGTGCTTCCGCTCCCCGAAGAACAGCTGCGCACTCCACGAATGGACGAGGGGGTTCGGGCGGCAGCACAGATCCTCCTCACCTCCCGGGACGAGCTCACCAGCGAGCGGACCAGGGCCGTGAACGCCTTGACTGCCCTTGTGCGCATCGCCGACCTCGGCATAGACGCCCGCCGTCCCCTCAGCGCCAGGCAGATCGGCGAAATCGCCCGCTGGCGCCCCCGTGAGGAGGACCTCGCCGCCACGACGGCCCGCACCGAGGCCGTCCGTCTGGCCAAGAGGATCCTCGCCCTTGACACGGAAATCGCGGACAACATGAACCGGATAGGCGAGCTCGTTGACGCCAGCCCTGCGGCCGGCCTCCCCGAGGAAACAGGGATCGGCCCCGTCACCGCTGCCACCGTCCTGGTCGCCTGGTCCCACCCGGGACGGGTCCGTGACGAGGCCGCGTTCGCCGCCCTCGCCGGAGTGAGCCCCATACCCGCCTCCTCGGGCAACACCACTCGCCACCGCCTCAATCGCGGCGGCGACAGGCGTCTCAACCGAGCTCTGAACGTCATCGCGATGGTCCGCATGGTGCATCACCCGCAAACCCGCGCCTACGTTGACCGACGGCGGGCCGAAGGCAAGACAGACCGCGAGATCCGCCGCTGCCTCAAGCGCTACCTCGCCCGACGCCTCTACCGTCATCTCAACAACGCCGCCGCGGCCGAATTGGGGGTTGACGGGACATAGAAGCTTCATAGAGGCACCCCCCCGCCCGCCCGTCGCGGAAGATCACCTTCCCGGTCTCCGCCGACGGGTGGGCGCCGTATGCGGGCTCAGTTCCCGTTCTGGGCCAGTCGCAGCAGATGGTCCGCCAGTGCCTGGCCGCCGGTCGGATTCCGGCTGATCAGCATCAGGGTGTCGTCACCGGCGATGGTGCCGAGGATGTCGTGCAGCTCGGCCTGGTCGATGGCCGAGGCGAGGAACTGGGCGGCACCCGGCGGGGTGCGCAGGACCACGAGGTTGGCCGAGGCCTCGGCGGAGATCAGCAGCTCCTGGGACAGGCGCCGCATCCGCTCCTCCTTCGCCGACTCGCCCAGCGGCGCACGCGGGGTGCGAAAGCCGCCCTCGCTCGGCACCGCGTAGATCAGGTCGCCGTCGGTGTTGCGGATCTTCACCGCGTTCAGCTCGTCGAGGTCCCGGGAGAGCGTCGCCTGGGTGACGCTCAGCCCGTCGTCGGCGAGCAGCTTGGCCAGCTGGCTCTGCGACCGCACCGGCTGCCGGTTGAGGATGTCCACGATCCGGCGGTGCCGTGCGGTGCGGGTCTGCGGTACGGCCGGGCCGGCACCCGCCTGGTCGTGTTCCTGCGACTCGCTCATCGTCGTCTCATTCTCCGGATCGTCCGTCCCCGTCCACCGGGTTCGCTGCGTCGAGGATGCCGGGCAGCGCCTCGAGCAGCGCACCCACCTCGTCGTCGCGGAGGTTCAGCGGCGGCATCAGCCGTACGACGTCCGGGGCGGGCGCGTTCACCAGGAACCCGGCCTCCTGGGCCGCCTGCTGCACCTGCTGTGCGCGCGGCCCGGTGAGCACGATACCCAGCAGCAGACCGGCACCCCGAACATAATCGATCAGCGGGTGGCCCAGCGCCTCGATTCCCTCGCGCAGCGCGGCGCTCTGCCGCTTGACGTTCTCCAGCAGGCCCTCGCCCTCGATGGTGTCGAGCACTGCGAGTCCCGCGGCGCAGGCGACGGGGTTGCCGCCGAAGGTCGTGCCGTGCTGGCCGGGCTGGAGCAGGTCGGCGGCGCGGCCGAAGGCCACGGTGGCGCCGAGCGGCAGTCCGCCGCCGAGCTGCTTGGCCAGGGTCACGACGTCGGGCAGCACGCCCTCGTGGGCCTGGTACTCGAACCAGGTGCCGGTGCGGCCGATGCCGGTCTGCACCTCGTCGAGGACCAGCAGGGCGCCGGTGGCGGCGGTGATCGCGCGGGCGGCCTTGAGGTAGCCGGGCGGGGGCACGACCACACCGTTCTCGCCCTGGACCGGCTCGATGACCACCAGGGCCGTCTCCTCGGTGACCGCGGCGGCCAGCGCCTGCGCGTCGCCGTAGGGGACGTGGGTGACGTCGGCGGGCAGCGGGCGGAACGGGTCCTGCTTGGCGGGCTGGCCGGTGAGCGCGAGGGCGCCCATCGTCCGGCCGTGGAAGCCGCCCTCCGTGGCGACGACGTGGGTGCGCCCGGTCAGCCGGCCGATCTTGAAGGCGGCCTCGTTCGCCTCGGCGCCGGAGTTGCAGAAGAAGACCCGGCCCTCGCGGCCGAAGAGCTGGAGCAGCCGTTCGGCGAGGGCGACGGTGGGCTCGGCCATGAAGAAGTTGGAGATGTGGCCGAGCGAGGCGATCTGCTCGGTGACGGCCTCGACGATCGCCGGGTGGGCGTGGCCGAGGGCGTTGGTGGCGATACCGCCGACGAAGTCGTAGTACTCCCGGCCCTCGGCGTCCCACACCTTCAGGCCGGCACCGCGCACGAGGGGCAGCCGCGGAGTGCCGTAGTTGTGCATGAGCGCGCCCTGCCACCGCGCGGTCAGCTCCTGGTTGCCCGTCATGACTTGTCCCCCTCGGCTTCGTCGGGCACGACCATGGTGCCGATGCCCTCGTCGGTGAAGATCTCCAGCAGGATCGAGTGCTGGACCCGGCCGTCGATGACGCGGGCTGTGCGCACGCCGCCTCGCACGGCGTGCAGACAGCCCTCCATCTTGGGCACCATGCCGGAACTCAACTCCGGCAGCAGTTTTTCCAGTTGGGACGCGGTGAGCCGGCTGATCACCTCGTCGGAGTGCGGCCAGTCCTCGTAGAGTCCCTCGACGTCGGTGAGGACCATGAGGGTTTCGGCGCCCAGAGCAGCAGCGAGTGCCGCAGCCGCCGTATCAGCATTGACGTTGTAGACATGTCCGTCGTCCTGGGAGCGGGCGATGGAGGAGACGACCGGGATCCGGCCGTCCGCGAGCAGGGCCTCGATCGCTCCGGTGTCGATCTCGGTGATCTCGCCGACCCGGCCGATGTCGACCGGCTCGCCGTCGATCTGCGGGGTGTGCCTCGTGGCGGTGATGGTGTGCGCGTCCTCGCCGGTGAGGCCGACGGCGAACGGGCCGTGCTGGTTGAGCAGGCCGACCAGCTCGCGCTGCACCTGGCCGGCCAGCACCATCCGTACGACGTCCATGGCGTCCTCGGTGGTGACGCGCAGGCCCGCCTTGAACTCGCTGACGATGCCGTGCCGGTCGAGGGCGGCGCTGATCTGCGGGCCGCCGCCGTGCACGACGACGGGCTTGAGGCCGGCGTGCCTGAGGAAGACGACGTCCTGGGCGAAGGCGGCCTTCAGGTCCTCGTCCACCATGGCGTTGCCGCCGAACTTGATGACGACGATCCTGCCGTGGTGCCGGGTGAGCCAGGGCAGCGCCTCGATGAGGATCTGGGCCTTCGGCAGGGCCGTGTGCTTACGCGTGGTGCTCATGAGGAGTAGGCGCTGTTCTCGTGGACGTACTCGGCGGTCAGGTCGTTGGTCCAGATCGTCGCGGTCTCGGTGCCCGCGGCCAGGTCGGCGACGACGTGCACCTCGCGGTAGCGCATGTCGACCTCCTCGCGGTCCTCGCCGACGGAGCCGTTCTTGCACACCCAGACGCCGTTGATGGCGACGTTCAGCCGGTCCGGCTCGAAGGCGGCGCTCGTCGTGCCGATCGCGGAGAGCACACGGCCCCAGTTGGGGTCCTCGCCGTGGATCGCGCACTTGAGGAGGTTGTTGCGGGCGATGGAGCGGCCCACCTCGACGGCGTCCTCCTCGGTGGCCGCGTTGACCACCTCGACCTTGATGTCCTTGCTGGCGCCCTCGGCGTCGCCGATGAGCTGCCGGCCGAGGTCGGCGCAGACGGCGCGGACCGCGTCGGCGAACTCCTCCTCCCCCGGGGTGATGCCCGAGGAGCCGGAGGCGAGCAGCAGGACGGTGTCGTTGGTGGACATGCAGCCGTCGGAGTCGACGCGGTCGAAGGTGACCTTGGTGGCGCCGCGCAGGGCCCGGTCCAGGGTCTCGCTGTCGACGTCGGCGTCGGTGGTGAGGACGACCAGCATGGTGGCGAGGCCGGGCGCGAGCATGCCGGCCCCCTTGGCCATGCCGCCCACCGTCCAGCCCTCCCCGGTGACCACGGAGGTCTTGTGGACGGTGTCGGTGGTCTTGATGGCGATGGCGGCCTTCTCACCGCCGTGCTCGGACAGCTGGGCGGCGGCCGTGTCGATGCCGGGCAGCAGCTTGTCCATGGGGAGCAGGACGCCGATGAGGCCGGTGGAGCAGACGGCGACCTCGATGGCGCCGCGGCCGAGCACCTCGGCGACCTTCTCGGCGGTGGCGTGGGTGTCCTGGAAGCCCTTGGGGCCCGTACAGGCGTTGGCACCCCCGGAGTTGAGGACGACCGCCGAGACCTGGCCGCTCCTGAGCACCTGCTCGGACCACTGCACCGGCGCGGCCTTCACACGGTTGGAGGTGAAGACACCGGCGGCGGCGCGGCGCGGCCCGTTGTTGACCACGAGGGCCAGGTCGGGGTTGCCGTTCTCCTTGATCCCGGCGGCGATGCCCGCCGCCGCGAATCCCTTGGCAGCCGTGACGCTCACGGTGCGACTCCGATCGTCGTAAGGCCAGTGGTCTCGTCGAGACCCAGGGCGATGTTCATGCTCTGGACGGCACCGCCCGCGGTGCCCTTGGTGAGGTTGTCGATGGCACTGATCGCGATGATGCGGCCCACGCTCTCGTCGTACGCGACCTGCACGTGAACGGCGTTGGAACCGTGGACGGACGCGGTCGCCGGCCACTGCCCCTCGGGGAGCAGCCGGACGAAGGGCTCGTCGGCGTAGGCCTTCTCGTAGGCGGCGCGGACGGAGTCCGCCGTCGCCCCCGCTACGGCCGACGCGCTGCACGTGGCGAGGATGCCCCGGGGCATCGGCGCCAGGGTCGGCGTGAAGGAGACGGCGATCCGCTCCCCGGCGGCCGAGCTGAGGTTCTGGATCATCTCGGGGGTGTGCCGGTGGCCGCCGCCGACGCCGTACGGCGACATGGAGCCCATGACCTCGCTGCCGAGCAGATGCGGCTTGGGGGCCTTGCCCGCGCCGGAGGTGCCGGACGCGGCGACGATCACCGCTTCGGGCTCGGCAAGTGAGGCCGCGTAGGCCGGGAACAGGGCGAGGGTGACGGCGGTGGGGTAACAACCGGGGACCGCGATGCGCCTGGCCCCTGTGAGCCGCGCACGGGCACCCGGCAGTTCGGGCAGGCCGTAGGGCCAGGTTCCGGCGTGCGCGGAGCCGTAGAACCGCTCCCAGTCGGCGGGGTCCTGCAGCCGGAAGTCGGCGCCCATGTCGACCACGAGGACATCGGGGCCGAGCCGCTCGGCGACGGCGGCGGACTGCCCGTGGGGCAGCGCCAGGAAGACCACGTCGTGACCGGCGAGGTTCCCGGCCGTGGTCTCGGCGAGGACCCGGTCGGCCAGCGGCAGCAGATGCGGCTGGAGCGCGCCGAGACGCTGGCCGGCGTTGGAGTTTCCGGTCAGGGCACCGATCTCGACCTCGGGGTGTGCGAGGAGCAGACGCAGGATCTCTCCGCCCGCGTATCCGCTCGCTCCGGCCACCGCCGCACGTACCGCCATGTCCATCCTCCTCTTGATGGCATGACTATACGTATCGCTGCAGTTTTATGCAATCAACTGCTGCGGAACGACGGCGTGCGCCGGTGATCAGGAAACTATGGGCAGGCTCCGGCGAGGACAACAGGAGTTTTCGCCATGGAAAAGCCCCACGGAAGGGCGGCCGACGGCGGCGCCGTCACCGGTCCTTGCGGGCCGCGTAGGCCCGGGCCGCCCGGACCCGGTTGCCGCATCGGGTGGTGCACCAGCGGCGGGCACCGTGGGAGCGCAGGAACCAGCGGGCGCACCCCTGAGCCGAACACTCGGCGAGCTGGGCGGCGTCGGCGCCGGTGAGGAGGTCGGCCGCGTCCTCGGCGAGCAGAAAGAGCGGCGCGGCGGCCGGGTTGCCGGCATCGGGGACGTCGGCACGGCGCGGGCCGTCGGCACCCCAGTCGAGCCGGGGGGTGGCGGGCGCGGCCGCGAGAGCCGCGTTCAGGGTGTCGAGGGGCGCGTCGGCCGGGTGCGTTCCGGTGGCCCGGGCCTCGAACAGGGCGCGCAGCGCCTCGCGCAGGGCGCACAGCCGGCCCGACTGCCTGCCGTCGAGGTCCACCCGGTCGGGCAGCAGCCCGTGCCGGACCAGCCACAGATGGGCGGCCTCGGTGCCGTCGAGCAGGTCGACCCGGCCGTGACTGACGGCGAACCGTGTGTTGACCAGCGCCAGCGAGACATAACGGTCCTCGCCGGGGACCGGGAGCTGATGCAGGTAGACAGAGGCCTCGTGATCCACGGTCCTGATGGTAATCCTTGCGGTTCTCCATGAGGAGGGCTTAGCGTGACTCACGGTGAATTTCCCGAAAGCCGTGAGAAGAACCGTGAGAGGTGAACCGCCGTGGCCTTCGACGTGGACGCGTTGCGCAAGGACTTCCCCATCCTGGAGCGGACCCTGGACGGTGGTGTCCCGCTCGTCTACCTGGACTCCGGCGCCACCACGCAGAAACCCCTGCAGGTCCTCGACGCCGAGCGGGACTTCTACCTGCACCGCAACGCGGCCGTGCACCGCGGCGCGCACCAGCTGGCGGGCGAGGCGACGGAGGCGTACGAGCAGGCCCGGGTCACGGTCGCCCGGTTCATCGGGGCCGCCGCCGCCGAGGTGGTCTTCACCCGCAACACCACCGAGGGCATCAATCTCGTCGCCTACGCCCTGGGCAACGCCGGCCGGCTCGGCCCCGGTGACCGGATCGTGGTGACGGAGATGGAGCATCACGCGAACCTGGTCCCCTGGCAGCAGCTCGCGGAGCGGACCGGGGCGCGGCTCGACTGGTTCGGTCTCACCGACGAGGGCCGGCTCGACCTCTCCCGGGCCGATGAGCTGCTGGACGAGCGCACCAAGGTGCTCGCCCTGAGCCATCAGTCCAACGTTCTCGGCACCATCAACCCGGTGCGCGAACTGGCCGACCGCGCCCATGCGTTCGGGACGCTGGTGGTCGTGGACGGTGCCCAGTCGGTGCCGCACCGTCCGGTCGACGTCACGGAACTGGGCGCGGACTTCCTCGCCTTCTCCGGGCACAAGATGCTCGGCCCGAACGGGGTCGGCGTGCTGTGGGGCCGCGCGGAGCTGCTCGCGGACCTGCCGCCGTTCCTCACCGGGGGCTCGATGATCGAGATCGTGGAGATGGACCGCACCACGTTCCTGCCACCGCCGCAGCGCTTCGAGGCGGGCGTGCCGATGACCTCCCAGGCAGTGGGCCTCGCGGCGGCGGTGGAGTACCTGGAGCGCCTCGGCATGGCGGAGGTCGCGGCGTACGAGGACACGCTCACCGCCCGCGCCCTGACCCTGCTCGCCGAAGTGCCGGGCGTGCGGATCGTCGGCCCCGCCGATCCCACCGGCCGGGGCTCGGCCGTCTCCTTCACGGTCGACGGCATCCACCCGCACGACGTCGGACAGGTACTGGACGAGCGGGGCGTGGCCGTCCGGGTCGGCCATCACTGCGCCCGGCCGATCGTCAGGCGCTACGGCATCCCGGCGACAACCCGGGCGAGCTTCTACGTGTACAACACCCCGGCCGAGGTGGACGCCCTGGTGGAAGGCGTCCGCGCAGCTCAAGAGTACTTCGGCAGATGATCGCGGAAAGACCTTGACCTGGAGCGCGCTCCAGGTTCTACCGTTGTTGTCATGACCAGCGGACAGCCTCTCCCGCAGGACCGGGAAGCGTCGTGGACCATCGCCCAGGTCGCCGAGCGCACGGGCCTGAGCCACGACACGTTGCGGTACTACGAGAAGGCCGGCCTGATCGAGCGGGTCGGCCGGACCACCGGCAACCAGCGTCGCTACGAGGCGGCGGACCTGCTCTGGCTGGAATTCCTGCTGCGGCTGCGCGAGACGGGCATGTCGATCTCCGACATGCAGCGTTACGCCCGGTTGCGGGCGGAAGGGGACACGACGGTCGCCGACCGGCTGGCGATGCTCCGGGAGCACCGCGCCGAACTGGCCGACCGCATGCGGGCACTGCGGCGCAACGCCTCCGCGCTGGACGACAAGATCGAGCACTATGAGCGGCTGCTGGACGAACAGCGGCCGGGAACGGACGAGCAGGCATGAGCGAGAGCACCACCCGTGAAGAGCGCTTCGCCCACGGCCTGGAGGTCCTCAAGAAGGTGGACGGCGAGGCCGGGCAGCGGGTCGTCGACTCGCTCGCCGACATCAGCCCCGAGCTGGGCCACCAGATCGTCACCTGGGCCTTCGGGGAGATCTACGACCGTCCCGGACTCGCCCCGCGCGACCGGCAGTTGGTCACCCTCGGCATGCTCACCGCGCTCGGCGGCTGCGAGGCCCAGCTGGACGTGCATGTGAACGCCGCCCTGAACGTGGGCCTCACGCCGGAGCAGATCACGGAGGCCCTGCTGCACTCCGCCGTCTACTGCGGCATACCCAAGGCGCTCAACGCGACCTTCGCCGCGAAGAAGGTCTTCGCCGAGCGTGGGCTGCTGCCGCTCGGACAGCGGCCCACGGGGCAGCCGGCTGCTTCTGCCTGATCCCGGGGAACGTGACGGAGTCCGCCGGGAAGGTGCAGGTGAACGCACCGGACCGCGGTCTGTGCTGCGAACGGCACAATGCCGCACGGCAGAATAGGGAAGAGGTACGGGCACGCCTGCGGGGCGGGCGGTGCCGGGAAGGAGTGCGGCGATGGGAGAGTTCTGGCCGGTCGCCGATGTGCTGGCCCATCTGGCCGGACGCTGGCGTGTCGAGCGGAGCGTGCACGATCGGGCGAGCGGGGACGAGGGACGCTTCGTCGGGGCGACCCTCTTCGGCCCGCTGGCCGGCGGCGGGCTGCTGCACGAGGAGTCCGGGGACTTCACCTGGCAGGGCGTGACCCGGCCCGCGACCCGGACGCTGCGCTTCCTGCCGGGGGCCGCCCCGGGCACGGCCGACGTACGCTTCGCCGACGGACGGCCCTTCCACCTGCTGGACCTCGGCACGGGGCGGTACGTCGCCGACCATCCGTGCGCGGCCGATCTCTACCGGGGTGAGTTCACCGTTCCGGACGCCGACCACTGGCGCACCGTCTGGCGCGTCGGCGGACCCGCGAAAGACCTCCTGCTCACCACCGACTACGTGCGCGAGGGCTGAGCGGAAGCGGCGTCGAAGCGGAGGTTCCAGCGGCCCGCGCGGCCGGTCACGCTGGTCGTGGACAGCGGGCGCACGTCGATGTTCCAGTAGGTCGCGGGCGGCGCCTTCAGGGCGTAGACCAGGGCCGCACGGACCACGGCGGGTTCGGCGACGGCGACGATCCGGGCACCGTCCTCCGCCGGCCGGGTGTCGAGCCAGCCGCCGACCCGGGAGATGAACGCCAGCAGGGACTCGCCGCCGTGCGGGGTGGCACGGGGATCGGCGAGCCAGGCGTCCACCGCGTCCGGCTCGCGGGCCATCGCCTCGCCCAGGGTCAGCCCGCGCCAGCGGCCCATGTCGCAGTCCCGCAGCGCCGGCTGGACCAGCGGGGTGTACCCCAGGACGTCACCGGTGGCCCGGCTGCGCGGGGTCGGCGAACAGTAGCGCAGCTCGGCGCCGGCCAGCGGCAGCAGGTCCCCGGCGACGCGCTGCACCTCGTCCCAGCCGGCCTGGTCCAGCGGCCGGTCGTCCTCGAAGCGCTCCGCGAGCAGCGGGGCGCTGCGCGCGGCGGCGACAAAGGTCACCCTCAGTGGCATGCGGTGATGGTGAGCCGCGACGGAACGCAGGTCAAGGGGTGTTGCCTGTGAGTTACGCCGGGTGTGCGGGCGCCTACTCGAAAAGTCTCCGTTCGGAAGGCTCCTGCTCGAAAGGTTCCTCACTCGAAGAGGTGGATCATCCACTCCTCGGGCCGCTCCAGCGGAGCGAAGCCCACCTTCTCGTACACCGCGTGCGCGTCCGCCGTGGCGAGCAGCATGCGGCGCAGGCCGTACGGCTTCAGGTGATCACGGACGCGGCCGACGAAGGCCGTGCCGACACCCTTGCCGCGCACCGACGGGTCGACGTACACATCGGCGAGCCAGGCGAACAGCGCCTGATCGGTGACCACGCGCGCGTACGCCACCTGCTCCCCGGTGGCCGTGTCGTACATCCCGAAGTTGATCGACGACGCCATCGCCCGCTCGTGCTTCTCGCGGGGCCGGCCGATCGCCCAGTAGGCGTCGGTGGACAGCCAGCCATGGACGCGCTCGACGTCCACGCGGGCGGTGTCGGCCGAGAACTCGTAGCCGTCGGGGAGGTCCGATGTCTCGCTCATCGGATGATGATCGCAGGGATGTCAGTGGCACCTGACATCCTTTTCGTTCGTCGTCGCCCTCGGCCGAGTTCGCGTCGCCGGAGTTCGGCAGCGCCCGGGTGATTCTGCCCTAGAACACCTCGTCGCAGGCCGCCCGCAGCCGCCGCACACCCTCCGTGATCTCTCCGGTCCCGGCCACCGCCGCGAAGCTCAGCCGCAGGTGGGCGGCAGGGGGTTCGGCGCTGAAGTACGGGCGGCCCGGGGTGAGGGCGACGCCCGCGCGCAGGGCGGCCGCGGTGAGCGCGGACTCTCCCCCGGAGCCGAAAGCCTGGTCGGTGCCCCCAGTGCCGTCGGGCAGGCGCAGCCAGAGGTGGTAGCCGCCGGACGGGATGTGCGGCAGGGCGAGTTCGGGCAGGTGCGTCGCGAGCGCGGCCGTCATCGCGTCGCGCCGTTCCTTCAACTCGGCCGACAGCGCCCGCAGATGGCGCGGCCAGGCCGGGGAGCCCACCAGTTCCAGGGCCGCCTCCTGCAGCGGCCGGGGCACGAAGAAGCTGTCCACGACCTGGATGGCGCGCAGGCGCTCCAGCACCGGCCCGTGCGCGGCCAGGGCGCTCACCCGGAAACTGGGCGAGGTCGCCTTGGTCAGTGAGCCGACGTGCACAACAACGCCGTCCGGGTCGTCGGCGGCCAGCGGGCGGGGCAGCGGGCCCGCGTCGGCGTGCACGAGGCGCCGCACGAAGTCGTCCTCGACGACGAACGCGCCGGCCTCACGGGCGATGCGCAGCACCTCGGCGCGCCGCTCGGGGGCCAGCACGGCACCGGTCGGGTTCTGGAACAGGGGCTGGCAGACGAACACCCGGGCACCACTGGCCCGGAAGGCGTCCGCGAGCAGCTCGGGCCGCACGCCGTCGGGGTCCACGGGCACCGGTACCGGGCGCAGTCCGGCGGCGCGCGCGAGCGCCAGCATGCCCGGGTAGGTCGGTGACTCCACGAGCACGGGGGCGCCGGGCGGGGCGAGCGCGCGCAGGGCGGTGGCCAGGGCGGACTGCCCGCCCGCCGCGATCAGCACCTCGGCTGCGGTGACGGCCCCGCCGATGCCGCGCGCGAACCATTCCCGCAGCTCGGGCAGCCCCTCCAGGGGCGGCCTCCCCCAGACGCCGGGCCGCCGTCCGGCCCGGGCCAGGGCCGCCGCCATGGCCCGCTCGGGCTGGAGGGAGGGGTGCAGATAGCCGCCGTTGAACTCCAGCACACCGGGCGGCGGGACGGCCAGCGAGACCGTGACCCCCGAGGCGTCCACCGTGCGCGGGACGAGTTCGGCGGCGCCGTCGGCGCTCAGCGCGACCTCCTGCCAGGAGGTGTCCCCGGCCGGGGTCCCCGCCGCGCGCGGCCGGGCCCGGAAGGCACCGGCCCCGGGCCGGGTGACCACCAGCCCCTCGGCGGCCAGCTGGGCCAGCGCCCGCGAGACGGTCACCGGACTCACCCGGAACCGCTCGACCAGCGCCCGGCTCGACGGGAGCTTTCCCCCTGGAGAGTAGCGGTCAAGGTCCCTTCGGAGAAGATCCGCCAATTCGCTGACACTGCTACGCTGATGCATGAAGACACAGAGTAGCGCTACTGCATCAACTTCGATAGCGGTCACCGCTCCGCGCGAGCGGCGTGGCCCCGGCACCGCCCTGGCCCTCCTCGGTGTCGCCTCCTTCTCCCTGACCTTCCCGGCCACCGCCTGGGGCCTGGAGGGGTTCGGCCCGTGGTCGCTGGTGGCCGCGCGCTGTGTCCTCGCCGCACTCGTCGCGGGCGGCTGTCTGCTGGCCCTGCGCGTGCCGCTGCCCGAGCGGCGGCATCTGCCCGGGCTTGCCGTCGTCGGCGCCGGTGTCGTGCTCGGCTTCCCGCTGCTGACCACACTCGCCCTGGAGACCTCCACCACCGCGCACGCCGCCGTCGTGGTGGGGCTCCTGCCGCTGACCACCGCGGTGCTCTCGTCGGTGCGCATGGGCAGCCGCCACTCGCGCCGGTTCTGGCTGGCCGCCCTCGCGGGGGCCGCGGCCGTGGTCGTCTTCACCCTCACCCAGAACGGCGGCGCGCTCACGGCCGCCGACGGCTGTCTCTTCGCGGCCCTGCTGGTGTGCGCGGCCGGATACACCGAGGGCGGGCGACTGGCCCGGATGATGCCGGGCTGGCAGGTCATCGGCTGGGCGCTGGTGCTGTGCACGCCGCTGACCGTGCCGATCGCCGCGGTGGCGCTGACGTCCGAGCCCGTGCATCCGACCTGGCACGGGATCGTGGGTCTGCTGTGGGTGGCGCTGGGCTCGCAGTTCCTCGGCCTGATCGTCTGGTACCGGGGGATGGCGGTCATCGGGATCCCCCGGGCCAGCCAGTTGCAGTTGGCTCAGCCGCTGCTCACACTGGTGTGGTCGGCGCTGCTGCTGGGCGAGCAGTTCACGGCGGCGGCTCCCCTGACCGCCGTCGCAGTGCTCGTGTGCATCGCCGTCACTCAGCGGTCGTGATCGTGAGGAGGACCGGCAGATGCGCGCATCCAAGGGTGACCACCTGGTCCAGCACGGCAGGGTGGTCGGCCAACACGACCATGAAGTAGAAGTCGTCGAAGTACTCGGCCCCGAGGGCACCCCGCCCTACCGCGTCCGGTCCGAGAACGGGCACGAGTCGATCATGTCCCCCGGACCCGACTGCCAGGTCAAGCACAAGGAAGAGCGGCGGCGCTAGCTCACCGTGGTGGCTTCGCCGATCGCTCGTAGTGATCGGCGACCACACGCGCCATCGCACCGATCGGGTCGGCCGCCACGTCCTTCGCGGCGAAGAACACATGCCCGCGCACCTGCGGGCGGCGGGCGGCAAGGGTGAGGTGCCGGGACAGCTCGACGGGATCCTGCCAGGCCGAGGGCTGCCCGGCGGCACCCGCCTTGTACAGGGCCTCGCCGATGTACAGGCGGGTCCTCGTGCCCTTCGCGACCGCCGCCCACCAGTCGACGAGTTTCGCGTAGTCGGCGGCGGCGAAGCCGATGTTCCAGTACAGCTGCGGAACGATGTAGTCGATCCAGTGCTCGCGGACCCATCTGCGGGTGTCCGCGCACAGGTCGTCGTACGTCTGCACGCCCGCCTGGGTGTCGGAGCCGCGCGGGTCGGTCGAGGCGTTGCGCCACACCCCGAAGGGGCTGATCCCGAACCGGGTGCCGGGCCGCACCCGCCGGATGCCGGCGGCCATCTCCTGCACCAGTTTGTTGATGTTGTCCCGCCGCCACGCGGCCCGGCTGCCGAAGTCACCGCCGTAGCGGTCGTAGGCCTCGTCGTCGTCGAACGTCTGCCCGGCGACCGGGTAAGGGTAGAAGTAGTCGTCGAAGTGGACGGCGTCGACCGGGTACTTCGCGACCGCGTCGAGCATCGCCCGCCGGACGAAGGCCCGGACCTGAGGCAGGCCCGGGTTGTAGTAGAGCTTGCCGCCGTAGGCCACCACCCAGTCGGGGTGCTCCCGGGCCGGGTGCGTGGGGGCCAGCCGGTCGAGGTCGGTGTCGAGTGCGATCCGGTACGGATTGCACCAGGCGTGCAGCTCCAGGCCCCGGGCGTGGGCCTCCCGCACGGCGGTGCCCAGCGGGTCCCAGCCTGGATCCCGGCCCTGCGTTCCGGCGAGGAACTCGGACCAGGGCTCGTAGGGGGACGGCCACAGGGCATCGGCAGTGGGCCGCACCTGGAGGATCACCGTGTTGAGCCGGTCACGGACCGCCCTGTCCAGATGGGCGATCAGCTCCCTGCACTGCTCGTCGGCCGGCAGTCCGGGCTGGGACGGCCAGTCCCGGTTCGCGACCGTCGCGACCCACACGCCGCGCATCTCGGTGGTGCCCCGTGGCCGGCGCACCGGCGCTCCGGCACCCGGCAGCGCCACCGCGCCCGGCGCCGTGACCAGCGACGTCAGTGCCGCCAAGGCGAAGGCCCGCCGTGACAGTGGCCCCATCCGTACACCCCCACACGCTCAGGATCCGCTCCGTCACGGATCGTCCCGGGCTCCAGGATGCCCCTACCCGCGCGATCGATCATCGATACTTGGCGGTAACGTGCACGGTCGGAGCAGGCACCGAAACCCGGAGGTCTGCGAGTGCCGTAGATCAGCGAAGGGGTCGATGTGACGGGCATCCCAGCGGGAGACATTGCGCGCGTCGGAGTCGTGGGCTGCGGCCAGATGGGCGCGGGCATCGCCGAGGTGTGCGCCCGCGCCGGACTGGACGTGAAGGTCGCCGAGACCACCGGTGAGGCGCTGGAGATCGGCCGTACCCGGCTGTTCAACTCCCTGTCCAAGGCTGCCGAGCGCGGCAAGATCACCGAGGAGGAGCGGGACTCCACGCAGGCGCGGCTGAGCTTCACCACGGACCTCGGCGAGTTCGCCGACCGCGACCTGGTGATCGAGGCCGTCGTGGAGAGCGAGCCGGTGAAGACGGAGATCTTCCAGGTGCTCGACCAGGTGGTGACCCGGCCGGACGCGATCCTGGCCTCCAACACCTCCTCGATCCCGCTGGTGAAGCTGGCCGTCGCCACCTCCCGCCCGGACCACGTGGTCGGCATCCACTTCTTCAACCCGGCCCCGGTGCAGAAGCTGGTCGAGCTGATCCCGGCGCTCACCACCTCCGAGGGCACCCTCAGCCGCGCCCAGCTCTTCGCCGAGAAGGTGCTCGGCAAGCACGCCATCCGGGCCCAGGACCGCTCCGGCTTCGTGGTCAACGCACTGCTCGTGCCCTACCTGCTCTCCGCGATCCGGATGTTCGAGTCGGGCATCGCCAGCCGCGAGGACATCGACAACGGCATGGAGATGGGCTGCGCCCACCCGATGGGCCCGCTGAGGCTGTCCGACCTGATCGGCCTGGACACCATCGTCTCGATCGCCAACTCGATGTACGCCGAGTACAAGGAGCCGCTGTACGCCGCTCCCCCGCTGCTGCAGCGCATGGTCGAGGCGGGCCGGCTGGGCCGGAAGACCGGCTCGGGCTTCTACACCTACGCCTGATCACACAGAGCTACTCCTTACTGCCCGGCACCGCACTCGGTGCCGGGCTCATCTGTTTCACACACCGTGTGCGCGCCGGGCACGCATATGCCCGTCGCACACGCTCCCCACGCGTCCACCAGGCGAGTTGACTCCTCATGCGCATGCAAGGGATGCGGAACCATCCGTACCGACTACCGAAAGGAGCCGACCCGTGACCGCCGATCAGGAGCATCCCGTGGTTCAGGAAGAACTCGCAGAGTTACGGCGCCGCCTCGATGTGGCCTACGCCAAGGTCGAGGGAGGGCTGGCGCTGCTCAGTCACCGCACCAAGGAGACCGCCAAGGAACTGGACGAGCTGAACTCCCGCCTGGTCTCGCTCGAACACGCGCGCTGGCCGCTGCCCTCGCTGGCCGCGCTCACGGCCGTGGGGTCGCTCGTCGTGACGGTCTGGCAGGCCGTCTCGGCCCGTTAGGCCCGCCCCGGCCTCCTGTCAGCCTTCGGCGAGCCTGAGGTGGTGCAGCAGCAGTAACGCGGCCGCCATGTTGGCGGCCGGGACCTCCCCACGGGCGATCATGTCGGGGACGAGTTTGAGGGGGACCCATTCCCGGCGGTCCGACTCGAAGTCGTCCACGGGATGTCCGACGTACTCGCCCCGGTCGGACCAGTAGATGTGGTGCCGGGCGTCGCAGAGGCCGTTGGACGGCTCCACGGTCATGAGGTGGTGCAGGGGCCCCGGCCGCCAGCCGGTCTCCTCCTCCAGCTCCCGGGCGGCCGCCACGGCGATGTCCTCGCCGTCCTCGACGACACCCGCGGGCAGCTCCCAGCCCCAGCTGTCGGTGATGAAGCGGTGCCGCCACAGCAGCAGCACCTCGTTGGCCTCGTTGACGACCGTGGCCACGGCCACGGGCCGCAGCCGGATCAGGAAGTGGTCGAGGTGCCGGCCGTCCGGCAGCTCGACATCAGCGAGATTGACGCTGAACCAGCGATTTTCATACACAGTTTGCTCGTTCTGTTTCGTCCACTGCACGGTTCTGCCACCTTCCGTCGAGTAAGTGGCAATATCGCAGCAGGGACGGAGTACCCACAGGGGGCCTACAGCGGTACGCGCAGTGCTCCGTCGATGAGTTCGGCGGCCTCGGCCGTGCCGGCCGAGCCGCAGTTCACCAGGTGCTCGCGCACCGTGCGGAGTCTGTCGCGCAGCCGCTGGGACTCCATTCCGCGCGCCTGCTCGGCCATCTGCACGGCGGTCGCCACCGCCTTGTCGGCCTGGCCCTGGCGCAGCTCGATCGTGCACAGCATGGCGAGCCGGTGCACCCGCCCCCGGTCGTGGGCGGGGTTGTCGACGGCCGCCGCCGCATGCTCCCGGGCGGCGGCGAGTTCACCGAGACTGAGCAACGCCTCGGCCACCTGCACGTTGACCAGGCCCGGTTGCACGTACCCGGTCTCGTCGGGTTCGTACCCGCGCCGGATCCGCTCGGCGGCCGTCTCCGCGCGCCGGATGCAGGACAGGGCACTGCCGGCGTCGCCGAGGTGGGCGTACGCCTTCGCCTGCATCGCGTACAGGTCGGAGGCGAGCGCCGGGGTGATGTGCCGGCCGGCGGCCCGCAGCGCGGCCTCCGCGAAGGCGACGGCCTGCCGGTACTCCCGCATGTACAGCGACTGGTTGACCAGCAGCGCTATCACATAGGCCCCAAGTCCCCGGTCACCGCTGGCCTTTGCGAGTCTGAGGGCCTGGTGGAAGTAGCGCTGGGCGAGCCCGTGCGCGTCGGAGTCGTAGGCGCAGATGCCCGCGACCGCCACCAACCCGCCGGTCGCCCGGTGCAGTTGACGCCCGGTGGCGTCGGTGTAGCTGCCGCGCAGCAGGGGCGCCGCCTCGGCGTTGAGGAAACCCACGATCCGGGTGCGGGTCGCGATGCCGCCGGCCTTGCGGTACATCTGCTCGTAGTGCGTGCGGGCGGCGCGCAGCATCGCGATGTCGGCCGTGGTGACCCGGTGCCGGCCGCCACGGGAGACGTCGACGTCCTCGGGCGGGTTCTCCCACTCCCACACCGGCATGACCGCCGGGGTCCCGGTGACGGCAGCGGCGTCCAGCACATGCGGCCGCTGCTGTTCGTCCGAGCGCCACAGGGCGGTCGCCCGCTCCACGAAGCCGGACAGCGACCCGGCGTGCGCGGCGCTCGGTTCCCCGGGCACCCCGAGGCCGATGTCGTCGAGGGTCACCGGCCGCTGCAGCCGCCCGGCCAGCACTTCGCAGATCAGATCGGGCACCTGGCCGCGCGGCCGCTGCCCCTTCAACCACCGCGCCACGGCGGTGTGTTCGTAGCGGAGCACGAGGCCCCGTCGGCGTCCGGCCTGGTTGACGTGCGCGGCGAGTCCGGCGTGCGAGATCCCCGCCTCGTCCAGGATCGCGTCGAGCAGAGTGTTGGGCTGCATGGGATGCCCCCCGAGTGGCCTGGTGCCGTTCAGCGTAGTGTGCGTGCCTTCACACGGGGTGTGAACGGAACACCTGAATCCGCACCGTGTGCGCGGTGTCGCTCAGCGTGTTCTCCCGGTTGACTGAGGTCCCGGCCAAGCTTCCGGCTCCCCCTCGAAAAGCGGCGGCTTGGCCGGGTCGAAGGACGCGGTTCCCCGCACCATCGACGTGCACATCCTGGCCCGGCCGTTCCGCAGGACCAGGACCGCGATGTCGTCCGTCGGGCTGCCCGCCGTGTGCTGCAGGAGGGCGGTGAAGACCGTGCGCAGCACCGACTGCGGTGAGACCGGTTGACTGCGTACCGCATCCCGCAGCGCTGTCGGCAGCGAGAAGAAGCGGCCCTTGGCATCCCTGGCGTCCTCCGCCCCGTCCGTGAAGAGGACCAGGGACTCTCCCGGGAGCAGATGCCCGCAGGAGTGGGCCTTCAGTTCCGTCGGCAACGGGAACGGACCCAGCGGCGGCAGCGGCTCGAGGCGGCTCAGCGGCTCGACACTCGTACCGCTGAGCCGGTACGGCCACGGATGGCCGCAGTTGAAGGCGCGCAGTTCGCCGTCCCGGCCGATCTCCAGGAGCAGGACGGTGACGAACTCCTCCGTGACCGGGTGTTCGGTGCGGGCCCGTTCGCTCAGGTGGCGGGCGAGTGCGCGGTCCAACCGGCGCAGGACGCGGCCGAGTTCGGGCTCGTCGTGGGCGGCCTCGCGGAAGCTGCCGAGGACGGCGGCGACCGTGCCGAGGGCGCCCAGACCGTGTCCTCGTACGTCACCCATGACCACCCGCACCCCGTGCTCGGTGGCGACCGCCTCGTACAGATCCCCGCCGACGCAGGCGGCCCGGTCCGCGGAGAGCTGGGCGGCGGCGACGTTCAGCCCGTCGAGCCACGGGGGCAGGGGGCGCAGTACGACGCTCTGCGCGGCCCGCGCCACCCGGCGGGCCTGCCGCAGTTCACGCACCAGAGCCCGGCGGACATGGAGTATCAGCCCGGTACCGACGGCGAAGAAGACGGCGCTGGTGACGATGCGCGCGCCGAGCCCGTCCTGCTGGGAAAGCGGGCAGCCGAACTTGTAGGCGACCGCCGCACCGCCCCAGACGATGGGCAGTACGGCTCCCCGTGCGGTGGGTGCCCGTGCCTTGATGCGGATCATGCCTCTGGTCCCCCATGAGTCCCTGACAGAGCAGACGGACCGGCCCCGAAAGGCCGGTCCGATTCTGTCGAGGGCATGGCCCAGGAGGACCAGATCGCCTGCGATTCCCACCCAAATGAGTGATCCTCTGCCGGTCAATCCGCATTTATGCAGCTGGTAGTGGGGGTCAAGCGCCCCGAGGGGGTGCGGGGAACCGCACGACCGGCCACGGCAGAGCCGCAGCCGCCGAACAGGAACAGTCCCCGCCCAGGAGGCGGACTAGCCCCTCAGCACCGCGCCGGTCCGCTCGCCCGCGAGAGCAACCGCCGCGTCCCGCGCAGCCGAGGCCTCGTCCACGGTCAACGTGCGGTCCCCGGCCCGGAAGCGGAGCGCGTACGCCAGGGACTTCTTGTCCGCACCCAGCTGCCCGGCGTTCTCGTAGACGTCGAACAGCCGCATGGACTCGAGCAGTTCGCCCGCGCCCTCCCGCAGTGCCGCCTCGACCGCCGCGGCCGGGACGGACTCGTCGACCACGAGGGCGACGTCCTGCGTGGCGACCGGGAACGTGGAGATGCCCGGCGCCTGCGGGACGCCGTCACCGACCGTCTCCAGGGCATCCAGGTTCAGCTCCATCGCGCAGCTGCGCTCGGGCAGCCCCAAGGCCTTGAGGACGCGCGGGTGCAGTTCTCCCGCATGGCCCACGACCTGCTCCGTGCCGTCGGCGACGATCACCAGCTCGGCGCAGCGGCCGGGGTGCCACGGGCCGTACTGGCCCTTGCGGACGGCCAGTTCGGCACCGGCCTCACGGGCGACGGCACGCGCCGCCTCCACCGCGTCGGCCCAGTCCGCCGGACGGCCCTTGCCCCACCAGCCGGCCTGCTCGCGGGCGCCCGCGAGGACGGCGGCGACGTGCCTCGGCTGCTCGGGCAGCACGGCATCGAGCGCGGCGATCTCCTCGTCGGTCGGACGCCGGTCGACGGGCAGGTGCACGGCGGCCCGCTGCGCCTCGCGCGGATGGAAGACCAGACCGGTCTCGAACAGCGCCAGGTCGTGCGAGCCCCGGCCGACGTTGCGCCGCAGCGCACCGAGCAGGCCCGGCAGCAGCGTCGTACGCAGCGCGGGCTCCTCGTCGTTGAGCGGGTTGACCAGCTTGACGACACGGCGGGCCGGGTCGTCGGACGCGAGGCCGAGCTGGTCGAAGACCTGCTCGCCGACGAACGGGTAGTTCGGCGCCTCGACATAGCCCGCGCCCGCGAGCGCACGGCCGACCCGGCGGTGCAGCCGCTGCCGGTGGGTCAGACCGCGGCCCGAGGGGGGCTTGGGCAGCGTGGAGGGCAGGTTCTCGTAGCCCTCGAGGCGGATGACCTCCTCGGCGAGGTCGTTCGGGTCGACCAGGTCGGGCCGCCAGGACGGGACGGTGACGATCAGCTCGTCCTGCCCGTAGACGTCGCAGCCGACCTCCTGGAGGCGGCGTACGACGGTCTCACGGCCGTAGTCGACACCCGCGACCTTGTCCGGGTGGTTCGCCGGAACCGTGATGGTGTGCGGGGCCGAGGGCGCGATGATCTCGGTGACGCCGGCCTCCGCCGTGCCGCCCGCGAGGAGCACCAGCAGGTCCACCGTGCGCTGCGCCGCGGCCGCGGCGGCCTGCGGGTCGACGCCGCGTTCGAAGCGGCGGGACGCCTCGGACAGCAGCTTCTGACGGCGGGAGGTACGGGCGATCGCGACGGCGTCGAAGTGGGCCGCCTCGATGACCACGTCGGTGGTCCCGTTGACGCCGTCCTCGGTGACCTCGTGATCCGCGATCTCGGTGTTGGCGCCGCCCATCACGCCGGCGAGGCCGATCGGGCCGCGGTCGTCGGTGATGACCAGGTCCTCGGCGTGCAGCTTGCGCTCGACGCCGTCGAGGGTGACGAGCTTCTCGCCCTCCTGCGCGCGGCGCACGCCGATGGTGCCCTGGACCAGGGACCGGTCGTAGGCGTGCAGCGGCTGGCCCAGCTCCATCATCACGTAGTTCGTGATGTCGACGGCGAGCGAGATCGGTCGCATGCCGACCTTCTGCAGCCGGCGCTGGAGCCAGATCGGGGAGCGGGCCTCGGGGCGCAGGCCGGTGACCGTGCGCGCGGTGAAGCGGTCGCAGCCGAACGGGTCGGTGACCTGGACCGGGTAGCCGTAGGCGTTCGGGGCCGGGACGTCGATCAGGGCCGGGTCGCGCAGCGGCAGGCCGTAGGCGATGGCGGCCTCGCGGGCGACACCGCGGATGGACAGGCAGTCGCCGCGGTTGGCGGTGACGGCGATGTCCAGGACCTCGTCTACCAGCTCCAGCAGCTCGATGGCGTCCTTGCCGACCTCGGTCTCCGGCGGCAGCACGATGATGCCGTGGGTGCCGTCGTCGCCCATGCCCAGCTCTTCGGTGGAGCAGATCATGCCGTGGGACGTCTTGCCGTACGTCTTGCGGGCGGCGATGGAGAAGCCGCCGGGCAGCGTGGCGCCGGGGAGGACCACGACGACCTTGTCGCCGACCGCGAAGTTGCGGGCGCCGCAGACGATCTCCTGGGGCTCGCCGGTGCCGTTGGCCCGGCCGACGTCGACGGTGCAGAAGCGGATCGGCTTCTTGAAGCCCTCCAGCTCCTCGATGGTCAGCACCTGGCCGACGACCAGCGGGCCCTTGAGGTCGGCGCCGAGCTGCTCGACGGTCTCGACCTCCAGGCCGGAGGGAATGAGCTTGGCCTGGACGTCACGGCCGGTCTCGGTGGCCGGCAGGTCGACGTACTCCCGCAGCCAAGAAAGCGGGACCCGCATCAGATCTCCATCCCGAAGGGCCGGGTGAACCGGACGTCACCCTCGACCACGTCTCGCATGTCTTCGACGTTGTGGCGGAACATCAGCATCCGCTCGATGCCGAACCCGAAGGCGAAGCCGCTGTACTTCTCCGGGTCGACGCCGCAGGCGATGAGCACCCGCGGGTTGACCATGCCGCAGCCGCCCAGCTCGATCCAGCCCTCGCTGGAGCAGGTACGGCAGGGCCG
Source organism: Streptomyces broussonetiae (assembly GCF_009796285.1). Taxonomy (NCBI): domain Bacteria; kingdom Bacillati; phylum Actinomycetota; class Actinomycetes; order Kitasatosporales; family Streptomycetaceae; genus Streptomyces; species Streptomyces broussonetiae. The sequence goes on from NZ_CP047020.1 coordinate 2,305,490, forward strand.
GTCGGGGTTGCCGACGGACTCGCCCTTGCAGACGTAGCAGAGCATGTCCATCTCGGCGCTCGGCTCGGTGAAGGGGAAGAAGTTCGGCCGCAGCCGGGTCTTCATGCCCTCGCCGAACAGGGACTGGACCATGTGGTCCAGGGTGCCCTTGAGGTCGGCCATGGTCAGGCCCTCGTCCACGGCGAGCAGCTCGACCTGGTGGAAGACGGGCGTGTGCGTGGCGTCCAGCTCGTCGGTGCGGTAGACGCGGCCGGGGCAGATCACGTAGACCGGCAGCTCGCGCTCCAGCAGGGAGCGGATCTGCACCGGCGAGGTGTGGGTGCGCAGCACGACGCCGGACTCGGTGCCGCCGCCCTGGCCCTGCACGAAGAAGGTGTCCGCCTCGCCGCGGGCCGGGTGGTCCGGGCCGATGTTCAGGGCGTCGAAGTTGAACCACTCCGTCTCGACCTGCGGGCCCTCGGCGACCTCGTAGCCCATGGCCACGAAGATGTCCTCGATGCGCTCCGAGAGCGTGGTCAGCGGGTGCCGGGCGCCGGCCGGGACACGGTCGTACGGCAACGTGACGTCGACCGACTCCTCGACCAGGACGCGGGCGTCCCGCTCGGCCTCCAGCTCGGTCTGACGGGCGGCGAGGGCCTTGTTGACGGCGCCGCGGGCCATGCCGACACGCTTGCCGGCCTCGGCCTTGGCGTGCGGGGGCAGGGCGCCGATCTCGCGGTTGGCGAGGGCCAGCGGAGAGGCGGGGCCGGTGTGGGCGACCTTGGCCTCGTGGAGCGCGTCGAGGGAGTCCGCGGCAGCGAAGGCGGCGAGCGCCTCGTCCCGCATGCGCTCGATCTCTTCCGGTTTCAACGCCTCGACCTCTACAGGGTCGTACGACTTATTCGGTGCCGACATCTCTTCCCGTACTTCCGATTGGCTGGCGGATGGTCCCCGTCACCGACTCGCGAGGGCCGCGTGAAGGACACAAAGGTGCCAAAGGCCGAGTCTAACGGGGTGGAGGTGTACGAAGAGCCCGCGGGCCGTCAGGCCCACCCGTCTCCCACCACCGCCCTACCCGACCCTTCGGGGCAATTCGAACTCGAACGCCGGGGCGCCCACGGGCAGCGTAAATCGGAACTCGGCGCCGCCGACGGGGGCGCGGCCGACCGTGATGGTGCCGCCATGGGCCTCGACGATGCCTTTGACGATGTAGAGCCCGAGGCCCGTGCCACCGCGTTTGCTGCCCCGCCAGAAGCGGGTGAAGACGCGGTTCATGGATTCCTCCGGGATGCCGGGCCCTTCGTCGCTCACCGTGACCGACGTGCCGGTTTCCTCGCCGTCGCGCGGGGATGCGCAGGGCGTGACGTCAATGGTGACGGTTCCCTCGCCGTGCCGCACCGCATTTTCGATCAGGTTGCTGAGCACCTGGTCGACCTTGTCGGGATCGGCCCACAGGGCGGGCAGCGGTTGCTCGATGCGCAGCAGGAAGCGGTCGGCGGGCTGGCCGGCGGCGACGTAGGCCTGGATGTGGCGGGAGACGGCGGCACCGATGTCGACGGGCTGACGGCGCACCTCGAGCCGTCCGCTGTCGATCCTGGAGATGTCCAGCAGTTCGGCGATGAGGCGGGTGACCCGGTCGGCGTCGGCGTCGACGGTCTCCAGCATCAGCCGTTTCTGGTCGTCGGTGAAGCGTTCCCATTTGGCGAGGAGCGTGGCCGTGAAGCCCTTCACGGAGGTCAGCGGGGAGCGCAGCTCGTGGGCAACGGTGGCGATCAGCTCGGCGTGGCTGCGCTCGGTGCGGCGGCGGGCCTCGGTGTCGCGCAGCGAGACGAGGACGCTGCGGACGGGCCCGAGGGGCTCGGCACGGACGTAGCGGGCACAGACGAGCACCTCCCGGCCGCCGGGCAGCAGCAGGTTCCGCTCCGGCTGCCGTACCCGGATGGCGAGCCCGCCGTAGGGGTCGGTGAGCTGCCACCACCGGCGGCCTTCGAGGTCCTCCAACGGCAGCGCCTTCTCCAGGGGCTGCCCGAGGACGTCCGCGGCGCGTACGGCGGTGATGCGTTCGGCGGCGGCGTTGAAGCGGACGACGCGCCCGTGCTCGTCGGCGACGACCAGGCCGTCGGGCAGCTGGTCGGGGTCGAGACCTGCGTGATCGCCGTTCCGGGACGCGGACGCGTACCGCGCGTCCCGGCCCTCCGGTTCCCCCGGCGCGGTGCTCGTGCCGGCCACACTCATCCCCGTACCCCACCTCTCAGACGGCGCAGGGCCCCGAGCACGTCACCCTACTAGCTCTCGGTGACGGAGCGGCACCCTCCGGAGGCGCGCTGTGCACGGGCCGACGCATAGAGACATACGGCGGCGGCCGTGGCGAGGTTCAGGCTCTCGGCCTTTCCGTGGATGGGGACGCGGACGACGGCGTCGGCGAGGGCGCGCGTCTCCTCCGGCAGCCCCCACGCCTCGTTCCCGAACACCCAGGCGGTCGGCCCGCCCATGGTGCCCTTGTCCAGCTCCTCGTCGAGGTCCCGGTCTCCCGCCCCGTCGGCGGCGAGGATGCGCACGCCTGCGTCCTTCAGCCCCTGCACGGCCCGCTCGACGGGCACGCCGACGGCGACGGGCAGATGGAAGTGGGAGCCGACGGAGGCACGTACGGCCTTCGGGTTGTACAGGTCGACGGAGGCGTCGGTGAGGACGACGGCCTCGGCGCCGGCGGCGTCGGCGCAGCGCAGCACGGTGCCGGCGTTGCCGGGGTCGCGCACGTGGGCGAGGACGGCGACCAGCTTCGGCCGGGCGGCGAGGATGTCCTCGAAGGACGTGTCCAGGAAGCGGCACACCCCGACCAGCCCCTGCGGGGTCACGGTGGTGGAGATGTCGGCGATGACCTCTTCGGAGGCGAGGTGCACCGGGGCCCCGGCGCTGCGTGCGGCGCCGATGATGTCGGCGTAGCGCTCGGCTGCCTCCACGGTGGCGAACACCTCGACGAGGGTCGCAGTGCCCTCACCCCGATGCCCGGCCGCCTCCCTGACGGCCTGCGGCCCCTCCGCGAGAAACAGCCGGTCCTTCCCCCGGAAATTCCGCTTCGCCAACCGCCGGGCGGCGCTCACACGGGCGGACCGGGGGGAAATCAGCTCGGGGGTGGGCATCCTGTCCTTCACCTTCAGAAAGTCTCACTGTGGAGTGCCGCCGGGCTGCAGTATGCCTGGGGGCGCGGGGAACTGCGCCACAAGCCCCCACGGCCCGCAGCCGAAAACGACAGCTGAGCGCCCCAACAGCAGGACCCGCAAGCCCAAAAGCCTGCGGGTCCCGAAGTCACGTCGGCTGAAGCCGGCGCAGCGTCACGCGGCCTTCGGCGCGTTGACGTCCGACGGCAGCGCCTTCTGCGCGACCTCGACGAGCGCCGCGAAGGCGTTCGCGTCGTTCACGGCCAGCTCGGCCAGGATCTTGCGGTCGACCTCGACGTTCGCGGCCTTGAGACCCTGGATGAAGCGGTTGTAGGTGATGCCGTTGGCGCGGGCAGCGGCGTTGATGCGCTGGATCCACAGCTGACGGAAGTCGCCCTTGCGCTTCTTGCGGTCGTTGTAGTTGTAGACCAGCGAGTGGGTGACCTGCTCCTTGGCCTTGCGGTACAGGCGCGAACGCTGACCGCGGTAGCCGGAGGCCTGCTCGAGGATCGCCCGGCGCTTCTTGTGGGCGTTGACTGCCCGCTTGACGCGTGCCACTTGTTAACTCCTTGTAGCGGGGTCGTGGTGGTACTCACACGACCCGGAAACGACTGGGTCCCGGTCCTGACGTGCGGCGCTCAGTGGTGGCGAGCGCCGGTCACGTCACTTGCCGAGAAGCTTCTTGATCTTCGCGGCGTCGCCCGGGGCCATCTCGGCGTTGCCGGTGAGGCGACGCGTGACGCGGGACGACTTGTGCTCGAGCAGGTGGCGCTTGCCGGCGCGCTCGCGGAGCACCTTGCCGGAGCCGGTGATCTTGAAGCGCTTGCTGGCACCGCTGTGCGACTTGTTCTTCGGCATAGCGCCGTTATCTCCTCGTCGGTGGCGCTCCGGTGCCCGGTCGTGAAACCGGGCACGGTGGAGCGTCGCTCTTCTTTCGGTTACATCCACTGGGGACTGCCGTCCCCGGGGATCACGCCTCGGCGGGCTCCTCGGAAGGTGCCTCGGCCTCGGCAGGGTTCTGCGACTTACCGGGGTTCGCCTTCGCCTCGGCCTTGCGGGCTTCCTGCGCCTGCCGGGCCTCGGCCATGGCCTCGGTCTTCTTCTTGTGCGGACCGAGAACCATGATCATGTTGCGGCCGTCCTGCTTCGGGTTCGACTCGACGAAACCGAGGTCCTGGACGTCCTCCGCGAGGCGCTGCAGCAGCCGGTAGCCCAGCTCGGGCCGGGACTGCTCGCGACCACGGAACATGATCGTGATCTTGACCTTGTCGCCCTGCTTGAGGAACCGGACGACGTGACCCTTCTTGGTGTCATAGTCGTGCGGGTCGATCTTCGGCCGGAGCTTCATCTCCTTGATGACCGTGTGCGCCTGGTTCTTGCGCGCCTCACGGGCCTTCATGGCCGACTCGTACTTGAACTTCCCGTAGTCCATGAGCTTGCACACGGGCGGACGGGCGTTCGCCGCGACCTCGACCAGGTCCAGGTCGTACTCCTGCGCAAGCTCCAGTGCCTTAGCGAGCGGGACAATGCCCACCTGCTCGCCACTGGGACCGACAAGTCGCACCTCGGGAACGCGAATCCGGTCGTTGATGCGGGGCTCGGCGCTGATGGATCCTCCTCGGTAGCACCACACGGTTGTCTGGCGGACAGCCGCGTAACGTCTGTGTTCGTTAGACCTAACCGCGCCGAAGCACAAAAAATGCCCCGGACGATCACAGGCGGGGCTCCAACGACTACCGGAGCACCGCCGCGGTGACCGCGGGGCGCACTTTCGGGCGACTCCATCGTCCGTACGGAACGATGGTGGCCGCCTGACCGGGTGACCCGCCGCCCCAGGGGGACGGTCAGGTGGGAGATCGGAGCCTCCACTTGTGGGCCGGGTGCTCTGGTGTTGGCAGGGCATGTCCGGCCGGTCGTCAACCAGGTTAGCAGGATCGCTTGACAAGGCCTAATCGGGAACCCGTAATCGGGAACCGCTTAGGGTGTGGGGCATGAGTGAGACCCCTCCTGAGAACCCCGACTTCGACGCGATGACCCGGGACATCGCCGAGGTCCCCGCCGTCGAGGTGATCGTGACGGTCGCCGTCAATCTGATGAGCGCCGCCGCCGTGAAGCTCGGGCTGAGCGAGGAGGGCGAGAAGTACAAGGACCTGGACGAGGCCCGCAAGCTGATCACCGGTCTCGCCGGACTGCTGGACGCGAGCGCGACCGAGATCAGCTCCTTCCACGCGGCCCCGCTGCGCGACGGCCTGAAGTCGCTCCAGCTGGCCTTCCGCGAGGCGTCGATCGTCCCGGACGAGCCGGGCCAGGGGCCGGGCGAGAAGTACACCGGCCCGGTCTACGGCTGACTCATTCCTTCATGTACAGGGGCTCGCCCGGAGGCGTGGTCCCGGCCGGCAGCAGTGCCAGGTCGAGGCCGCGCACCAGGCGGGCCCTCAGTGTTTCGTCGGCCGCGAGCCGCTCGGCGACCGTGCGGGCGGCCTGCGCGGGCGCCGCGGCCGGGTCGAGCACGAGGGCGAGGGTGCCGTCGGCCCGACCCGGTCCGAGGTGGGCGCGCAGCACGGCGGGCTCCGCCGCCACGGCCTTACGCACGGCCTCCAGCACGGCCGGGTCGGTGAGCGGGTCGGTGCTCGTGCGGCCCTCCGCGAGGGCGAGCAGCGCCGGGCCGGTCAGCTCGAACGGCACGGGCCCCGCGAGGTCCAGCACGACCGTGTCGGCCTTCTCGTGGGCGGCGGCCTGCAGCGCCTGGTGCAGGGGTACGGCGACCGGGCGGGCCGCGGGGTCCCAGCGGGCGAGTGCGGTGGTGGAGGTGAAGGCGGGCAGCGCCGTGCGGTGTCCGGCCTTCAGGGTGGGTACGGCCATGTCGCTGGTCTTCTCGCGGCGCAGACCCTTCTCGTCCTCCTCGACCTCGCCGAGCACGGCGACGACCGGGACGAGCAGACGGGCGCCCTTGAGTGCCTCGAGGACGGGCTCGAGGGCGCCGCGGTCCTCGGCCCAGGCGGCGAGCGCGGCGCTCAGCCGGGGGTCGGCGGAGCCGTCGTCGTCGGAGAAGCCGGGGTCGGGAATGTTCTTGTTCGCCACGGTCACCGACCCTATCGGGGGCAGCCGGCCGGGCCGGTGCCGGGCCGGGAACCCCGGTGGCAGCGCTTTCACGGGAATCTCAGCCTTCGCTGACCGGGATCTCACCCCGGTCCGACGCGGCGCACCGTGCGCGCCCCGAGCATCGCGGCCATGGAGTCCACCAGAGCCCGCCGGGGCCGTCGCAGGCGCCCGTCCCGGCGCCGTCCGCTGCTGTACACCGCGCTCGCCCTCGTCGCCGTGACCGGGGTGACGGCCGGGGGCACGGTCTATGTGAAGGCGCGGGCGCGCACAGGGGCCGCGGCCGTATCGTCGGCGGCGACGCCCTCGGCCTCCCCCTCGGCCGGGGTGAGCGAGGAGGCATCGGTGACGAGGCCGGCGGTGGACCGGAACGCGCTGCTGAGCGAGGCGATGGACGCGGTGAGCGTGCCGTCGGGCGCCGAGGTGTCGGCGGCCGTGCTGGCGATGGACTCCGCCGAGAGCGCCGGGTACGGGACGGCGGCCTTCGACGCGGCGAGCATCGTCAAGGTGGACATCCTGGCCGCGCTGCTGCTGCAGGCGCAGGACGCGGGCCGGCAGCTGACGGCGACGCAGAAGGCGTACGCCACGAAGATGATCGAGAACAGCGACAACGACTCCGCGACGCAGCTGTGGCACGCGATCGGCCGGGCGGACGGCCTGGACGCGGCCAACGAGCGCTTCGGGCTGACGGCGACCTCTGGAGGCGACGGCGAGCTGTGGGGGCTGACCCAGACCACGGCGAAGGACCAACTCGTACTGCTCCAGCAGGTATTCGGGGACGCATCGCAGCTGAGCGCGGCCTCGCGGTCGTATGTCCAGGGGCTGATGGAGTCGGTGGAGACCGGCCAGCAGTGGGGTGTGTCGGCCGCGGCGGACGACAACTCCACCGCCCTGAAGAACGGTTGGCTCGCCCGCAGCACCACGGGACTGTGGGACGTCAACAGCATCGGGAAGGTGACCGTGGACGGCACCGGCTACCTGGTGGCGGTGCTGTCCAAGGGCACCGGGAGCCGGGCGAGCGGCATCACGCTGGTGGAGGCGGCGGCGAAGGCGGCGGTGTCGGCGTTCACTGCTGCGTGATCGGCGCGCCTCGGTAAGCGATCGGTGTGAACCGGAAAATGATCCAGATCTGGACGCCAATTGACCTAGAATTCAAGGAACTTGACGATGAGCAGGCTGGTCCATGGCGCCATCTTTACCGTTGTGTCGAGCGCCTCGCAACCGGCCACGGAAGGAACGCAGTGCCTCCCGTACGCCCAACTCGCCGATCCCTCATAGCCGGTGGCCTCGGAGCCGTCGCCACAGCGGCCGTTCCGCTGTCGCTGTCCACGCCCGCGGCGGCGGCCGGTCTCATCCCCATCCGGCTGGCCGGGCCGACCGGTCCCGCGCCGGTGGGCGCCGTAGAGCTGCACCTGGTCGACTCGTCGCGGACCGACCCCTGGTCGGGGCAGGCGCGCGAGGTGATGGTGACCGTGACGTACCCGGCCGCCGACGTCCGTGACCGCGCGGTGCTGCCGTGGCTGCCGGCGGGCGCCGAGCGGGCGCTGAAGGCCCGCTTCGGGGGCGCGGTGGACGGCTACGCGCTCCCCCGGACGCACAGCGCGGACCGCGCGCCGGTGCGGCCGGGACGTCGTCCGGTGCTGCTTCACTCGCCGGGCCACCAGGCGGACCGCACCTTCAACACGCTCCTCATCGAGGACCTGGCATCCTGGGGCTATGTCGTGGTCGCGGTCGACCATCCCTACGACTCGGGCGAGGTGGAGTTCCCGGACGGCCGTGTGGTGGGCACTCGCCCCGACGACGGGAGCCTCGAGGCCGTCACGGCCGCGGTCGCCGTGCGCGCCGCCGATCTGCGGTTCGTCCTCGACCAGTTGGCCGTGCTGGACCGGGGCGGCAACCCGGACGCCGAACGGCGTCCGCTCCCGCGCGGGCTGCGCGGCACGCCGGACCTGACACGGGTGGGCACCTTCGGTCACTCCCGGGGCGGCGCCGCGTCGGCGACCATGATGTACCTGGACGAGCGGGTGCGAGCCGGCATCGACCTGGACGGCGGCCTTTTCGGGCCGGTGGTCGAGCACGGCCTCGACCGGCCGTTCCTGCTGATGGACACGGCGATCTACGACGGGCTGAACCAGGACCCGAGCTGGCCCCCCTTCTGGGCGCACCTGACCGACTGGCGCCGCTGTCTGCGGCTCGCCGACGCCGACCACAACTCGTACACCGACATCGTGGCCCTCGCCCCGCAGGTGCCCGAGCCGGTGCGCAGGACGCTGCAGGCCGGCACGATCCCAGCCGACCGGGCCGTCGCCGCCGTAAGGGCGAGCGTGCGGGCCTTCTTCGATCTCCAGCTGCGCGGCCGTCCGGACACCGGGCACCTGCTGCGGGGCGCTTCGCCGCGCCATCCGGAGATCCTGTACATCGCCGGTTAGCGACCCGCTGCCCCGGACGCCCTCAGGCCGCGCTCCGCCTGCGCCCCCGCCACAGCACCACGCCCGCCACCAGCAGGACCCCGCCGGTGCCGCCGGCCAGGGGGCCCGCCCAGTCGGCGGGCGAGGAGGTGGCCCTGGGGGCGTCCGGTCCGGCGCCGAAGTACTTCTTTGCGTACGAGGCCGCGTGCAGGCTCTGCGGCCGGATGCGGTCGGCCGCCTTGAGTGCGGCCGCCGGGTCGATCATGCCGAAGCCCCGGGAGTCGTCCCGTCCGCCGACCGGCGCGTCCTCGGCGGTGTCCTCCAGGAGCTTCTTGATCTGGGCCGGGCTCAGCGTGGGGTGGGCGGCCTTGACCAGGGCCGCCGCACCGGAGACGAAGGCGGAGGCGGCCGAAGTGCCCCAGCCGTCGTAGTACTTGTGGTCGGGGTCGGCGATGACCACGTCGACGCCGGGCGCGCTGACCGTGGCGTACCAGCGGCGGGTCGAGAAGGAGGCGCGGGTGCCGTAGCGGTCGACCGCGGTCGCGACGATGACCCCGGGGTAGGCCGCCGGGTAGGAGATGTGGTCGCCCTTGTCGCCGCCGTTGCCCGCGGAGGCGACGACGACCACGCCCTTCTTCAGGGCGTACTGGACGGCCTCGTCCTCGCTCGGCTCGGGGTGCGCGGAGTTCGAGTCGTCGCCGAGGGAGAGGTTGATGACGTCGGCGCCGTGGTCGGCGGCCCAACGGATGCCGTCGGCAAGGGCGTTGCCCCGGACGGTACGGGCCTGGGTGCGGGCGGGGTCGCCGTCCTCCAGGATCACCCGGACGGGCAGGATCTTCGCCTCGGGGGCGACGCCCATGACGCCGGCGGAGCCGCCGGGTCCGTGTCCGTGCCCGGCGATGATGCCGGCCATGGCGGTGCCGTGCCGGGCCCAGGAACGGTCGCCCCGCTTGGCGCCGAAGCCGATCATGTCCTTGCCGGGCAGGACGTTTCCGGCGAGGTCGGGATGGTCGTCCTCGACGCCGGTGTCCAGGACGGCGACGGTGGCGCCCCGGCCCTTGGTGGTCTGCCAGGCCTCGTCCAGACGCAGCGCGTCGAGCCCCCACTGCTGGGCACGGATGCCGTCGGCGTGGGCCGCGGCGCACGGCAGCAGGGTGAGGGCGCCGGTGAGCAGCAGGCTCAGCGCCGCTCCGGCGGATCGCTTCATGAAGGTTTCTCCGTGGCCGTGCCGAGGTGCTCGCGCAGGCGCCGTTCGATGCGGTCGGCCAGGCCCTGGGCCTCGTTGCCGAGGCCCGCCTGGGCGGGTGCGGTGGTGGCGCCGGAGCTGACGGCGTCGGCGGCGGGCTGGGGCGAGTCGACGCCTCGGCCGTCGGCCCAGCCGGAGACGGCGTAGGCGACCACGGGGGCGTCGGTGAGGACGGAGACGGTCCAGGAGGCGCGCTGTTTGTCGCCGAAGGCGGCCGCGACGCTGCCCTCGGCGGCGTACGGCCGGGGCATCAGGTCGGTGCGCCGGTCCAGGCGCTCGGTGCGGAAGCGGGTGGCGAGCGCGGACATGGCGGCGGGGTCGGCCTTGGTGAACAGCAGGCCGACGGTGGTGACGTAGCTCTGTGTGGCGTCGGTGTACGTGGCGCGCAGCAGGCGCTGGCAGCCGAGCGGGGCGAGGACCTTCTGCAGCAGCGGGTCGAAGGCGTGGGCGCAGCCGCTGTCCGGGGCGACGGCGACCCTGGTCCAGGTGCGGTCGGCACCGCCGGGTCCGGCGCCGACGCCCTCGACGGTGGTCGGGAACAACTGGTCGACGGGCACGCTGTGCCAGAGCGCGGCGGCGCTGGTGAAGTGGTCGACGGCGGCGGCGTCCCCGCCGTCCCCGGTGAGCAAGCTCCCGGCCACGGCACCGCCGATGAGGCCGACGCCGAGCACGAGGCAGGCGGCGGCGACGGCGGTACGGTGGCCCACCCGGTGCCCCTTGGTCTCGGTGAAGGCCTCGGGCTGCCCGAACGACACGACGGGCCGCGCGGTCGCGCCGGCGACCCAGGACAGCGCCGGGTCGGGACCGGAGTCCGGTGCGGGCGGACCGACGGGACGGGCGGGTGCCAGGGGGCTCCAGGCGGTGCCGTCCCGCGTGGGCGTCGCGGGGGCAGGGGCGGCACCGCCGCGGCGCTCACCGCCCGTCGGGGCAGGGGCGGGCGCGGCGTCGGGGCGCCGGGTCCGCGGGGAACCGGGAACCGGGCGCAGCCGGGCGGTGGTCTCCGACGCCGTGGCCTGCGGCGCCGTGGCCTGTGAGGGACGTACGGGGCGAAGCCGGGCGGTGGTCTCGGACGAGGTCTCGGCCGGGGCTGCGCGCCGCTGCCGTCCCGTGCGCGGCGGCGCGTCGGGAAACCGCGCCGAGGCGGGCGGCGGAGGCGGACTCACGGAGGCGGTCCCCTCGGGCACCACGGACTTCTGCCCGCCGTCGCCGCCCTCGCTCCCCAGGCCGTCGCGCACGGCGCCCCCGGCGGACGTCCGGGAAGGCGGCGGGGTGAACACCGAAGGCTCGTCGTCGGGGTCGTCGACCGGGGCCGGGTCGGGCAGCCGGGCGCCGACGGGGCCGCCCGTCGCCGCCGGACGCGGCGCCCCGGCCGGACCGGACGGACGCGGTGCCTCAGCCGGCCGACCGGCCGGATGCGACGAACGCGCCCCACCGGACGCACCCGTCGGACACGCCGCACCTGAGGAGCGCGGGGAAGCCAACGGGCCCGGCGAGGGCGAAGGACTCGCGACAGCCGACGGCCCGGGCGAGACGGACGGGCCCGGCGAGGCCGACCGGCCCGGCGAGGCCGACCGGCCCGGCGAGGCCGACCGGCCTGGCGCCGTCGAGAGGCCTGGCGCGGTCGCGGGGCGTGGCGGCACGGGCGGAGCCGACTGTCCCTGCACCACAGCCGGGCGCGGCACAGCCGACGGCCCCGGGGACGCCGACGGGCCGGGAGGAACCGGCGGGTGCGGTGAAGTCGGCGCGGCCGATGGTGGGGCCGACGGACGTGGAGGCGGAGTCGACGGGCGTGGAGGGATGGGGACGTGGCGCGCTTCCGTGCTCATGCACCCCCCGTTTCCCCATGCCCGGGCCGTCTTTCACGTACGCGGGCCGTTCCACCGTTCGGCCGCACCCGGCACGGAAGCTCCGTTGCGGGCACGCATACCCGTACGGCCGGACCGGCATCCTGGTTCAGCCGAAGCGGCCGGGCGCGTTCCGCCGTACGTGCGCGTCACTCTACGGGTTGTCCCGGAGAGAAAGAGAACCAGTCCGCGGCCCCGTGGCATCTGCCCGGTACGTCCCCCTACCCTGCGGTAATCCTCTCTGGCAGGCTTCCGTCATGACTGCGCGCGCCGCTGACCGGGCCCGTTACGACCGGGCCACCGCCCATCTCGACGCCCCTCTCGCGATCGTGGATCTGGATGCCTTCGACGCCAACGCGGAGGATCTGGTCCGCCGGGCCGCCGGCAAACCGGTCCGGGTCGCCAGCAAGTCGGTTCGCTGCCGGGCCCTGCTGGAACGGGTTCTGGCCAAGGACGGCTTCCAGGGCATCATGTCGTTCACCTTGGCCGAATCGCTGTGGCTTGCCCGGTCCGGTTTCGAGGACGTCCTGCTGGCCTATCCGTCCGCCGACCGCACCGGCTTCGCGGAACTGGCCGCCGATCCCAAGCTCGCCGGTGCCGTCACCGTGATGGTGGACGACGTCGCCCAGCTCGACCTCATCGACGCGGCCCGCGAGGGCGGCCGTGAACTCATCCGTGTGTGCCTGGAGTTGGACACCTCACTGCAGCTGCTGGGCGGCCGGGTCCGGGTCGGGGCCCGGCGCTCTCCGCTGCGCTCCCCCGCCCAACTCGCCGACCTGGCACGGACGGTGGCCCGACGGCCGGGTTTCCGGCTGGTGGGGATCATGGCCTACGAGGGGCACATCGCCGGCGTCGGGGACTCCGTGGCCGGGCGGCCGCTCAGGTCGCGGGCGATCCGGCTGATGCAGGCGACGGCCCGCCGCGAGCTGGCGGAGCGGCGGGCCGCGGTCGTGCGTGCGGTCCGGGCCGTCGTGCCCGACCTGGAGTTCGTCAACGGCGGTGGCACGGGCAGTGTCCAGCACACCGCGGCCGAGGACTCCGTGACCGAGATAGCGGCCGGTTCGGGGCTGTACGTGCCGCGGCTCTTCGACAACTACACGTCGTTCACCGGCCGTGCGGCGGCCCTGTTCGCACAGCCCGTCGTACGGCGGCCGGGCGTGGGGGTCGTCACGGTGCTCGGCGGCGGCTATCCGGCCTCCGGCGCGGCCGGCGGCGACCGGCTGCCGGTGCCGTATCTGCCCGAGGGCCTGAGGTACGACCCGCAGGAGGGCCCCGGCGAGGTGCAGACCCCGCTGCTGGGCTCGCCCGCCGACGATCTGCTGATCGGCGACAAGGTGTGGTTCCGGCACGCCAAGGCGGGCGAGCTGTGCGAGCGGTTCGAGGCACTGCAGCTGATCGAGGGGGACGCGGTGACGGCGACCGTGCCGACCTACCGCGGCGAGGGGCGCACCTTCCTGTGAGCCGCGCCGCTCGGCAGGCCGCGTCCGCGGGCCGCGTCCGGTAGGGCGGGCCCGAGCGTGCCGTCGGCGCGGGACCGGACCCGGTCGACGGGCTCGGCGCCCGCCGCGACCCAGGCGTACTGCAGGACCGTGCGCCGGTGGTTCCTGCGCCCGCGGCGGTGCCGCAGGCCGCCGCGCGGGCCCGGTCGGCGACAGGCGCCGGCCGGGCGCTGGTGTCCGGCCGGCCGACGCTGGTGTCCGCCCTAAAGTGGCGTGACGTACGCGCCCGCGATTCCGCCGTCCACCAGGAAGTCACTGGCGTTGACGAACGAGGAGTCGTCGCTGGCCAGGAAGGCGACGGCGGCGGCGATCTCCTCGGCCTCGGCGAACCGGCCGAGCGGGATGTGCACCAGGCGGCGTGCGGCGCGCTCGGGGTCCTTGGCGAACAGCTCCTGGAGGAGTGGGGTGTTGACCGGCCCGGGGCACAGGGCGTTGACCCGGATCCCCTCCCGCGCGAACTGCACACCCAGCTCGCGCGACATCGCGAGCACGCCGCCCTTGGATGCGGTGTACGAGATCTGGCTCGTGGCAGCGCCCATCCGCGCCACGAAGGAGGCGGTGTTGATGATGGAGCCCCTGCCCTGGCGGCGCATGTACGGGATCGCGGCCTTGCAGCACAGGTAGACGGAGGTGAGGTTGACCTCCTGGACCCGCTTCCAGGCCTCCAGACCGGTCTCCAGGATGGAGTCGTCGTCGGGCGGGGAGATGCCGGCGTTGTTGAAGGCGACATCGACGCTGCCGTAGGTGTCGTACGCCGTCCTGAACAGCGCCTCGACCTGCTCGGGGTCGGTGACGTCGGTCTTCACGAACAGTCCGCCGACCTCGTCGGCGACGGCCTTGCCGCGGGCCTCGTCGACGTCCGCGCAGACGACGTGGGCCCCCTCGGAGGCGAGCCGGCGGGCGGTGGCGAGGCCGATGCCGCTGCCGGCTCCGGTGACGACGGCGGTACGGCCGACCAGGCGGCGGCAAACAGTTTCTGCGGTCACTGTGCGGGGCCCTCCGTGCTGGGGGAGACGTTGCTGATGAAGACGTTCTTGGTCTCGGTGAAGGCGGTCAGGGCGTCGGGGCCCAGTTCGCGGCCGAGGCCGGACTGCTTGTAGCCGCCGAACGGGGTCCAGTAGCGAACGCTGGAGTGGGAGTTGACGGACAGGTTGCCCGCGCGGACGGCCTGGGACACCCGCAGGGCGCGGCCGAGGTCCCGGGTCCACAGGGATCCGGAGAGGCCGTAGGGGGTGTCGTTGGCGAGGCGGATCGCGTCCTCCTCGTCGGTGAAGGGCAGGAGGACGGCGACCGGTCCGAAGATCTCCTCACGGGCCGCCTCGCTGTCGTGCCGTTCGCCGGTGAGGACGGTCGGCGGGAACCAGAAGCCGGGGCCGTCGGGGGCGCTGCCGCGCAGGGCGGGGGCGCCCTCGGGGACGTACGACCGTACGCGGTCCAGTTGCCGGCGGGAGATCAGCGGGCCCATCTGCGTCTTCTCGTCGGCGGGGTCGCCCACGACCACGGCGGCCAGCGCACCGGCGAGGAAGTCCCGGGCCTGGTCCAGCACCGCCTCCTGGACCAGGATGCGGGTGCGGGCGCAGCAGTCCTGGCCGGAGTTGTCGAGGAAGGAGAAGGGGTCGAGGGCGGCCTCGAGGTCGGCGTCGGCGAAGACGACGTTGGGGCTCTTGCCGCCGAGTTCCAGGGTGACGGGCTTGACGAGCTTCGCGCAGCGCTCCATGACCTCGCGGCCGGTGCGGGTGGACCCGGTGAACACGATCTTGGCGACGTCCGGGTGGTCCACCAGGGCGCGTCCGGCGGTGTGGCCATGACCGGGCAGCACCTGGAGGACGTGCTCGGGCAGGCCCGCCTCCAGGGCGAGTTCGGCGAGGCGGAGCGCGGTGAGCGGGGTGGTCTCGGCGGGCTTGAGGACGACCGCGTTGCCGGCCGCGAGGGCCGGGAAGGAGCCCCAGGCGGCGATGGGCATCGGGAAGTTCCAGGGGGCGATCACGCCGACGACGCCGAGCGGTTCCTGGAAGGTGACGTTCCAGCCGCCGGGCACCGGGATCTGCCTGCCGATGAGGCGTTCGGCGCCACCGGCCGCGTACAGCAGCAGGTCGCGGGCGTTGCCGGCCTCCCAGCGGGCGTTGCCGATCGTGTGGCCGGCCTCGCGGACCTCCAACTGGGCCAGTTCTTCCAGGTGGTTGTCGACGGTGTCGGCGAAGCGGCGCAGCAGCCGGGCCCGGTCGGCGGGAGCGAGGACGGCCCATCGGGTCTGGGCGCGTGCGGCCCGTACGACGGCGGCGGCGACGTCCTCCTCGCGCGCGGCGGGGACGGTGGCGACGACCTCTTCCGTGGCGGGGTTGAGGACCTTCAACTCGTCTGAGTCGGACACGAATTGACCTTTCCGGGGCTGGTTCACAGGCGGTCGCGGGAACGGCTCACAGGCGTTCGAAGGAGCGGCGCAGCTCCCAGTCCGTGACCGCGGCGTCGAAGGCCTCCAGCTCGACGCGCGCCATGTTGCGGTAGTGGGCCACGACCTCGTCGCCGAAGGCGGCCTTGGCGATGGGGCTGTTCTCCCAGAGTTCGGCGGCCTCGCGCAGGGTGGTCGGGACGTGGGCGAGGTCGGCGGTGTAGGCGTTGCCGGGGCAGGGTTCGGGGAGTTCGAGTTTCTGCTCGATGCCGTAGAGGCCGGCCGCGACGAGACCGGCGACGGCGAGGTGGGGGTTGACGTCTCCGCCGGGCAGGCGGTTCTCGAAGCGCAGGGAGCGGCCGTGGCCGACCACGCGCAGGGCGCAGGTGCGGTTGTCGTGACCCCAGGCGACGGCGGTGGGGGCGAAGGAGCCCGGCTGGAACCGCTTGTAGGAGTTGATGTTCGGGGCGTAGAGGAGCGCGAAGTCGCGCAGGGCGGCGAGCTGTCCGGCGAGGAAGTGCCGCATCACCTCGGACATGCCGTCACCGTCGGCCATGACGTTGCCGCCGTCGGCGTCCGTGAGCGAGAGGTGGATGTGGCAGGAGTTGCCCTCACGCTCGTTGTACTTGGCCATGAAGGTGATCGAGACGCCCTCCTGGCCGGCGATCTCCTTGGCGCCGGTCTTGTACAGCGCGTGCTGGTCGCAGGTGACAAGGGCCTCGTCGTAGCGGAAGACGATCTCGTGCTGGCCCGGGTTGCACTCGCCCTTGGCGGACTCGACGGTGAGGCCTGCACCGGCCATGTCGTTGCGCAGCCGGCGCAGCAGGGGCTCGATGCGGCCGGTGCCGAGGATCGAGTAGTCGATGTTGTACTGGTTGGCCGGGGTGAGGCCGCGGTAGCCCGCGTCCCAGGCCTGTTCGTAGGAGTCCTTGAAGACGATGAACTCCAGCTCGGTGCCGACCTGGGCGGTGTAGCCGAGTGCGGCGAGCCGCTCCAGCTGGCGGCGCAGGATCTGGCGGGGCGCGGCGACGACCGGGGAGCCGTCGTTCCAGGCGAGGTCGGCGACGAGCAGGGCGGTGCCGGGGTGCCAGGGGATGCGGCGCAGGGTGGCGAGGTCGGGGCGCATGGCGAAGTCGCCGTAGCCGCGCTCCCAGGAGGACATCTCGTAGCCGTCGACGGTGTTCATCTCGGTGTCGACGGCGAGGAGGTAGTTGCAGCCCTCGGTGCCGTGGTGCAGGACCTCGTCGAGGAAGAAGCGGGCGGCGAACCGCTTGCCCTGGAGGCGCCCTTGCATATCGGGGAAGGCCAGGACGACAGTGTCGATCTCACCACTCACGACGAGGGCGTGCAGTTCCTCGACGCCGAGCGGGGGTGTGCGGTCTGCCACGGGAGAGCCTCCTTCGGCGCCTTCGCGCTTTTTCGGCCGGGCCGGGAGCCATAAGGTATTGCTCAGAACCATTGCTTGGGAAGGGGGTACGACCGGATGTCCTGGGAGAGTGGCACCCGGGGGGTGGGCGACCGGCTCACTCCGGTGTTGCGGCCGGTGCGGGCCGGCAACGGCTTCGAGGAGGCGCTGGAGCAGATCCTCCAGGTCGTACGGCTGGGCCTGGTACCGGGCGGCGAGCGGCTGCCGGCCGAGCGGGAGCTGGCGGAGCGGCTCGGGATCAGCCGGGTGACGCTGCGCGAGGTCCTGAAGGTGCTCCAGGACCAGGGGCTGGTGGAGGCGCGGCGCGGGCGGTACGGCGGAACGTTCGTCCTGCCGCGCACGGACGCCGGCGGCGAGGACGAGCTGCGACGGCGGATCGCCGAGGTCGACGTCGAGGACGTGCTGCGCTTCCGCGAGGTCCTGGAGGTGGGCGCGGCCGGGCTGTGCGCGGCACACGGCCTCGACGAGGAGCAGGCGGACCGGCTGTGCGAGGCGCTGGCCCGTACGCACGACGCCCCGCTCGCCGACTACCGGCGCCTGGACACCCTGCTGCATCTGACGCTGGCCGAGTTGTGCGGCTCCCCGTCCCTGACCGCGCAGTACGCGGCGGTCCGGGCGACCGTCAACGACCTGCTGGACTGCATCCCGCTGCTGGTGCGCAACCTGGAGCACTCGCAGCGCCAGCACACCGCGCTGGTGGAGGCGGTCCTGGACGGGGACGCCGACGGGGCGCGGGAGATGATGCGCGAGCACTGCGCGGGCACGGCGGCCCTGCTGCGGGGCTTCCTGACGTAGAGCAGCTCTGCAAAGGTATGGGATTGAACCTTTGATTTCCGGGGAGGGTGCAATGACCGTGCGACCGCTGATCGGCATCAGCACGTATCTGGAGTCCGGTGCGCGCTGGGGCGTGTGGGAGCTGGAGGCGGCGCTGCTGCCGGCCGGCTATCCACGGCTGGTGCAGCGGGCAGGCGGGCTGGCGGCGATGCTGCCGCCGGACGCCCCCGGGCGCGCGGCCGAGACGGTGGCCCGGCTGGACGGGCTGGTCGTCGCGGGCGGCCCGGACGTGGAACCGGCCCGGTACGGCGCCGAACGCTCGCCGCGCACAGGGCCGCCGGCCCGGGAGCGGGACGCGTGGGAGCTGGCGCTGATCGACGCGGCGCTGGCGGCGGGGGTGCCGCTGCTCGGGATCTGCCGGGGCATGCAGCTGCTGAACGTGGCGCTCGGCGGCACGCTCGTCCAGCATCTCGACGGGCACGCGGAGGTGGTCGGGGTGTTCGGTGACCATCCGGTCGAGCCGGTGGCAGGGACCCTGTACGCCGGGCTCGTACCGGAGCGGACCGCCGTGCCGACCTACCACCACCAGGCCGTCGACCGCCTCGGCCGGGGCCTCGTCGCCTCCGCGTACGCGACGGACGGCACGGTGGAGGCGGTGGAACTGCCGACGGCCCAAGGCTGGGTGCTCGGAGTCCAGTGGCATCCGGAGATGGGCGAGGACCTGCGGGTGGTACGGGGGTTGATCGCCGCGGCGGGCGGGGTCGCGCCGTAGCAGACGCGGCCGTCTGCCGGGTGCGGGTCCGCCGTGGTGTGCCGCGCAGCCGCCCGCACCACCGCGAAGTCGCGGTCCCCACCAGGCCGTGCAGCCGCCGTAGCCCCTGCGCACCCCCAAGTGCCGCTCCGTCACCCCCGCGTCAGCGACAGCAGCTCCCGGGCCGGCCCCGTCGGGCGGTGTCCCGTCGGCCAGACCGCGCGCAGATCGCGGCGCAGCGAGACGCCCTCCACCGGGATGCTGACCAGCCGTCGCAGCGACAGTTCCTCGCCCACGACCAATTCGCTCAGGACCGAGGGACCCGCGCCGCTGACCGCCGAGGCCTTGACCGCGGTGGTCGAGGACAGCTCGATCAGGGGCCGGGCCGGGCCGCCGAGGGCCGCGTCCAGGACCTGGCGGGTGCCGGAGCCGCGCTCGCGCAGGATCAGGGGGGTCTCGGCGAGTTCCTGCGCCGTGACGGGTCGTCGGCGGCGGGCCCAGGGGTGGCCGGGGGCGGTGACGACGATCAGGCGGTCGTGGGCGATGACCGTGGAGTCCAGGCCGGTCGGGACCGTCAGCCCCTCCACGAAGCCGAGGTCCGCCTCGCCGGACAGCAGCAGTTCCGCAACCTTCGTCGAATTGCCGGCGAGCAGCGAGACCGCCGTGTCGGGGCGCCCGGCGTGCAGCGCGAGGAGCCAGCCGGGCAGCAGGTACTCGGCGATCGTCATGCTCGCCGCGACCCTCAGGCGTGAGTCCCGTCGGTCCCGCAGCGCTCGCGCGCCCGCGTCGAAGGCCGCCGCCGCCTCCACCACCCGGCGGGCCCAGTCCGTCACCAGGGCACCGGCCTCCGTGAGCCGGGAGCCGCGCGGCGAGCGGTCGACCAGGGCCACGCCCAGCTGCCGTTCCATGGAGCGGATCCGGCTGCTGGCCGCGGGCTGGGTGATGCCGACCTCGCGCGCCGCCGCGCCGAGACTGCCCAGCCGTGCCACCGCCAGCAGCAGCTCCAGTGCGGCCAGGTCCGGCACCCGGTGCGCCAGCGATTCCCTGCGCTCGTACTGCCCCTCCGCCTCGCTCATAAGACCAGCTTATGCCCTCATACACAGGAACTCCCTGGTCAGGGGCGGATCCCGGCGCGACCGTGGAGTCATGGTCATCGCAGCGCAGCCCCCGCCCGCCTCCTCCGTCCTGTATGCCGCCCGGGTCCGGTACCTCGGCCCGAACTGGTACGCCGCGGTCATGGGCACCGCCATCGTCGGCTCGGCCGGTGCCGCGCTGCCCGGCCACGGGTCGGTGAGGAGCGGTGTGCTCGCGGGGGTCTGGGCCCTGTCCCTGCTCGCGCTGACGGCCCTGCTGGCGGCCCGCGCCCTGCACTGGGCCCGCCACCGCGACCAGGCCCGGGCCCACCTCCTGGACCCGGCCGTGGCGCCCTTCTACGGCTGCCTGTCCATGGCCCTGCTGGCGGTGGGCGGCGGCGCGCTGATCGCCGGGCGTCCGCTGATCGGCACGGACGCGGCCGTCGCGCTGGACGCCGTGCTGTTCGCCACCGGTACGGCAGTCGGGCTCACGGCCGCGGTGGCCGTGCCGTACCTGATGGCCGTACGGCACCGCGTCGAGCCCTCACAGGCGACCCCGGTGTGGCTGCTGCCCCTGGTCGCGCCGATGGTGTCGGCGGCGCTCGGTCCGCTGCTCGTGCCGCATCTGCCGCCTGGCCAGCCCCGCGAGACCCTGCTGCTGGCCTGCTTCGCGATGTTCGGGCTGAGCCTGTTCGCGACGCTGCTGATGCTGCCGCTGGTCTTCGCCCGGCTGATCAGCCGCGGCCCGCTGCCGCTCGCGCTCACCCCGACCCTGTTCCTGGTCCTTGGCCCGCTCGGGCAGTCCACCACCGCCGTCGGCAAGATCGCGGACACGGCACCGGGTGTCGTACCGGCTCCGTACGACCGCGGTCTCGCCGTCTTCGCCGTGCTGTACGGAGTGCCGGTGATGGGGTTCGCCCTGCTGTGGCTTGCGTTCTCGGTCGCGCACGTGGTGCGGGCCCGGCGCCAGGGCATGGGGTTCGCGATGACCTGGTGGGCCTTCACCTTCCCGGTGGGCACCTGTGTCACCGGCGCCGCGGGCCTGGCCCGGCACACCGGCCTCGCCTGCTACGACGGGCTGGCACTCGGGCTGTACGCCGTCCTGGTCGCCGCATGGCTGGCCGCCGCCACCGGGACCGTGCGCGGGCTGGTCAGCGGCGAGCTGCTCGCAGCGCCGCGCCCAGCACCCGCGGCGCTTCGGCCAGCGACGGGCCGTACCACGTCAGGTGCCGTCCGCTGACCAGGGCACAGGGCAGGCCGCCGAAGGCCTCCGGGCCGTCCTCGGCGGTGAAGCGGTAGGGCTCGTCGGGCAGGACCACCAAGTCCGGGGCCGCCGCACGCAGTTCGTCCAACGGGATGCGGGGATAGCGCTCGGGGTGGCCCGCGTGGAGGTGGTCGACGCCGAGCCGCGCCAGGACGTCGCCCGCGAAGGTGTCCCGGCCCAGGACCATCCAGGGCCTGCGCCAGACGGGCACCACGGCGGTCCTGCGTGCCGCCGGCTCCGGCAGCGCGTCCCAGGCCGCCTCGGCCTCCTGCAGCCAGCGCGGTCGCTCCGGCGCACCGCACGCGGCCAGCACCCGGGCCAGCTCGCCGATGGCCTGCGGCACGCTGCGCACCTCCGTGACCAGCACCTCGAGCCCCGCCTCGCGCAGCGCGTCGAGGTCGGGGGCGCGGTTCTCCTCCTCGTTGGCGATCACCAGGTCGGGGGCGAGCGCGAGGATGCGGTCCAGCCGGGGATTCTTGGTACCGCCGGTCCGGGTGACGTCCAGGTGCGCCGGACGGCTGCACCAGTCGGTGGCGCCGACGAGGACGCCGGGGAGGGTCACGGCGACCGCCTCGGTGAGGGACGGGACGAGGGAGACGACCCTCACCGACGGGGCCGGTCCTGCACGGCCTCGATGTGTTCCGCCACCGCCACCACGACGATCCGCGTATCCGGAACCGTCGCCCGCCAGCGGTGCCGTACCCCACCGGTCAGGTACAGGGTGTCGCCTCGGCCGAGGCGGTACGCGCGGCCCTCGGCCTCGATCTCCACCGCGCCGTCGGCGACGTACATCAGCTGGTCGTTGCGGTACTGGAACTCACGGCCGGCCTCGTGGTCGCCGGTGAACTCGGAGGCGTGCAGCTGGTGGTGACCGCGGACCAGGGAACGCGTGCGCGGCTCGAAGTCGGACTCGGCCACGGGCTCGGCGCGGACGACGTCCACGCTGGCGGCCGGATCGGCGGCGGCGAGGAGTTCGACGGCCGTGGTGCGCAGGGCGTCGGCGAGCTTCTCCAGGGAGGTGCGGCTGGGGCGGGCCCGGTCGTTCTCGACCTGGCTGAGGAAGGGCACGGACAGACCGCTGCGCTCGGCCACGGCGGCAAGGGTCAGTTCCAGCGCGCGGCGGCGGCGCCGGACGGCCGCGCCCACCCGCACGGACTGTTGCTCTTTGTGGTCGCCCATCGCTCCGGCTCCCTCCCTCGCTCGTCGTGCCGCGGTCGCTCATGATGACTTCTCTGCACCCTACGCATGTTCGGCAAACCGTTTCACGCGGCTGCCACATCCCTGTCATGTCCGCGCGTCCCCACCCTTATGGTTCGCGCCACTATGTCGCGGTCGTGCACCCGCCGTCGGCGGCCTCCCGCCCGTGAGGAAGACGCCGACGAGCTGGGCCGGGAGCCCGAGCCCGGGCCAAGGGAGGTCACGTTCCGTGGTTGGCCGGATCCTTTTCGTACGCGGATGCGCGTGAGACGGACGGGTCTCAGGACGCCGAACGCCCGCGAGGGACGGGCCCCGGCGGACGCCCTGTGGCGTACGGCGGGGCCCGCCCCTCGGGCGGCGGTCCGGACCGGTCAGGTCACCCGGCCGCCTGGCTCTTGCCGGCCTGCTTGGCGACCGGGGCCCACTTGTCGACCAGGCCCGGACGGGCCCGCAGCCAGGCGCGCACGGCGTCCTGCTCCTTGCCCTTGCCGGCCTGCTGGATCTGCGACTCCAGGCCCGTGAGCTGCTTCTCGGTCATCGAGAAGTTCTTCAGCCAGGCGCCGACCTGCGGGTTGTCGGCGGCGAAGCCCTTGCGGGCCAGGGTGTGCACGCCGTCGCCCTTGCCCCAGGCGCCCTGGGGGTCCTTCAGCTTCTTCAGGTCGTAGTCGCTGTAGGCCCAGTGCGGGGACCACAGGGTGACGACGACCGGCTGCTTCCTGGCGTAGGCCCGCTTGAGCTCGGCGAGCATGGCCGGAGTGGATCCGTCGATCACGTCGTACGTGCCGTCGAGGCCGTACGCCTTGAGGACCTTGTTCTTGAGCAGGCTCATCTCGCCCGCGCTGGGCTCGATGCCGACGATCTTCCCGCCGAACTCGGAGGCGTGGTCCTTCAGGTCCGCGAGCGAATTCACATCCTTCACGTACGAGGGCACGGTCAGCTCCAGGGAGGTGGGGCCGAACCAGGAGCCGAGGTCGTCGAGCTGCTTGCCGTACTTCTTCCAGTACTCGGCGTGCGTGGTGGGCAGCCAGGAGTCGGTCTCGAAGTCGAGCTGGCCGGTGGCGAGGCCGGTGTAGAGCGGGCCGGCCGCGTACTGGGTGGTGCTGACCTTGAAGCCGCGCTCCTCCAGGATCTCCTTCCAGAGGAAGGTCGAGGCGACACCCTCGTCCCAGGGGATGTAGCCGATCTTGATCTGCTTGCCCTTGCCGACGTTCGTGCCGGAGGCCTCGGAGGAGGCGCCGGAGCCGGAGCCGAAGATGCCGAGGCCGCCCGCGACGAGCGCGAGCACGACCACACCGGCGACGGCGACGGCCGGGCGCGGGCGGTACGACCACGCGCGCGTGCGCGCCTTGGCGGCGGCCCTGCGGCCCAGCGGGGAGAGCTGGGTGCCAAGGGCGCCGGTCATCCGGTCGAGGTAGATGGCGAGGACGACGATGCCGACGCCCGCCTCGAAGCCGTAGCCGATGTCGAGCTGGCCGATGGCCTCGTTCACGGCGCCGCCGAGGCCGCCGGTGCCGACCATGCCGGCGATGACGACCATGGACAGGCCCAGCATGATCACCTGGTTGACGCCGGCCATGATGGTCGGCAGGGCGAGCGGCATCTGGACGCGCCACAGGATGTCGCGCGGGGAGGTGCCGAACGCCTCGGCGGCCTCGACCAGATCGGCGTCGACCTGACGGATGCCCAGCTCGGTCATGCGGACGCCGGGCGCGAGCGCGAAGATCAGGGTGGCCACGACACCGGCGGCGGTGCCGAGGCCGAAGAAGAGCATGGCCGGGATCAGCAGGACCATCGACGGCATCGTCTGGAGCAGGTCCAGGACGGGCCGGACGACCGCGCTGACCGTCCTGGAACGGGCGGCCCAGATGCCCAGCGGGACGGAGATCACCAGCGCGATCACGGTCGCCACGAGGACCAGGGCGAGCGTGGACATGGCCTGGTCCCACAGCTGGAGCGAGTCGACCAGCGCGAATCCGGCGAAGGCGAGGACACCGGCGAGGAGGCCGCGCAGCCACCAGGCGATGACGGCGAGGATGCCCGCCATCAGCAGCGGCTGGGGCGCGCCCAGGACGGTGTCGATGCCGTTGTACATACCCTCCATGACGGCCTTGATGGCGTCGAAGAGCCAGGAGAGGTGGTCGACCAGCCAGTTGACGCCGGAGTCGACCCAGTCGCCGAGGTGGATCCTAGGCACGCGTGATCACCTTCTTGCCACCCTTGTCGTCGCCCTCGCCGTCGCACGGCGTCGGCTCCGCGTCCTCGTCCCCCAGGAAGGCGACCAGACGCTGCCGGGGGACGACGCCCAGGAGGGTGCGGCCCTTGCCGAGGACGGCGACGGCGTGGGGCACGCGCGCGCTGATGGCGCACAGCTCGGTGAACGGCGTGTCCGCAGCGGCGGTCTCGCAGCCGCAGTCCGCCTCGTTGCCCCGCAGGTCGGTGTCCATGACGGCGGCTGCGGTCAGCACGCGGGAGCGGTCGACGTCCTGGATGAAGGAGGCGACGTAGTCGCCCCCGGGACGCAGCAGGATGTCCTCGGCGGTGCCGGTCTGCACGATCCGGCCGTCGCGCATCACGGCGATGCGGTCGCCGAGCCGCATGGCCTCGTTGAGGTCGTGGGTGATGAAGACGATGGTCTTCTTCAGGGTCTTCTGCAGTTCGAGGAGCTGGTCCTGCATGTCGCGGCGGATCAGCGGGTCCAGTGCGCTGAAGGACTCGTCCATGAGCAGCAGGTCGGCGTCGGTGGCGAGGGCGCGGGCCAGGCCGACGCGCTGCTGCATGCCGCCGGACAGCTCGTCGGGCCAGGACTTCTCCCAGCCGGCCAGGCCGCACAGGGCGAGCGCCTCGTCGGCGCGGCGTTCGCGCTCGGCGCGGGGCACGCCCTGCACTTCCAGGCCGTAGGCGGCGTTGTCGCGGACACTGCGGTGCGGGAAGAGCGCGAAGTGCTGGAAGACCATGCTGATCTTCCGGGAGCGGACCTCGCGCAGTGCGCGGTCGGTGAGCGTGGTCAGGTCCTCGCCATCGAAGCGCACGCTGCCCGCCGTCGGCTCGAGCAGCCCGTTGAGCATGCGCAGCAGGGTGGACTTGCCGGAGCCCGACAGGCCCATGACGACGAAGATCTCCCCCTCTCCGACGCTGAAGGAGGCGTCGATCACGGCGGCGGTGGTGCCGTCGGCGCGCAGTTCCTCCCGGTCAACGCCCTGCCTCAAGCGCTCCACTGCCTCGTCCGGTCGTCTTCCGAACACCTTGAACAGGTGCTCCGCCTCAAGCCTGGCTGACACGCGTACCTCTCGGATTGTGGACAGAACAGAAGCCGCGCCTCCCCGGTATGGAGATGGTCAAACTTTTAAGTGATCCACCTCATATCGCGCGGCTCCGCACCGACGTGCGGCTCACCGGGACTGTCAGTGCCGTGCGGCATGATGCGAACGTGACCGGACGACTCATGCTCCTCGACACCGCATCGCTGTACTTCCGCGCCTACTTCGGCGTCCCGGACTCCGTGAGGGCCCCCGACGGCACGCCGGTGAACGCCGTGCGCGGGCTGCTGGACTTCATCGACCGCCTGGTCAGGGACCACCGGCCGGAGCGGCTCGTGGCCTGCATGGACGCCGACTGGCGCCCGCAGTGGCGGGTGGACCTCATCCCCACGTACAAGGCGCACCGGGTCGCCGAGGAGCACGAGGCGGGCCCGGACGAGGAGGAGGTGCCGGACACCCTGGCCCCACAGGTGCCGGTCATCGAGGACGTGCTGGACGCGATCGGCATCGCGCGGGTCGGCGTCGCCGGGTACGAGGCGGACGACGTGATCGGCACGTTCACCGCGCACGCGAAGGGCCCGGTGGACATCGTCACCGGCGACCGCGACCTGTACCAGCTGGTGGACGACGCGCGCGGGATCCGGGTGCTGTACCCGCTCAAGGGCGTCGGCACGCTCCAGCTGACCGACGAGGCGGTGCTGCGCGAGAAGTACGGCGTGGACGGGCGGGGGTACGCGGATCTGGCGCTGCTGCGCGGCGACCCGAGCGACGGCCTGCCGGGTGTGGCCGGAATCGGCGAGAAGACGGCCGCCAAGCTGCTGGCCGAGTTCGGCGACCTGGACGGGATCATGTCGGCGCTGGACGACCCGAAGGCGAGACTCACGCCGTCGCAGCGCAAGCGGCTCGACGAGGCCCGGCCGTACGTGGCCGTCGCACCCGAGGTGGTCCGGGTGGCCGCCGACGTCCCGGTGCCGGACGTCGACACGGCCCTGCCGCACGCCCCGCGCGACCCGGCAGAGCTGGAGCGGCTGGCCGAGCGGTGGGGGCTCGGCGGCTCCCTGCAGCGGCTGCTGGCCACGCTGGCCGGGTGACCTTGACCGAAAAGTTCCGGCAAAGGGCGCTCGCTGGGCCCGCAGAGAAGAGGTGGGGAAGGAGAACGAGATGCTAACTTAGGTAAACCTAACCAATTTCACAGGAGGCCGTGATGGCAGAGCGCCCGGGACGTAAGCCTCGCAAGCCCCGTACCGCCCAGGTTGTTCGCACCGAGCGGCTGACCCCGCACATGCAGCGCGTGGTGCTCGGCGGGGAGGGCCTCGCCGACTTCGCGGCGGACACCTGCACCGACCACTACGTGAAACTGCTGTTCGGCCCCGAGGGTGTGCGGTATCCGGAGCCCTTCGACCTGGAGCGGATCCGCGAGGAGTTCCCCCGGGAGCAGTGGCCGGTCACCCGGACCTACACCGTGCGCGCCTGGGATCCCGGACCGCGGGAGCTGACGCTGGACTTCGTCGTCCACGGCGACGAGGGCCTGGCCGGCCCGTGGGCCACCCGTGTCCGGCCCGGCGAGACGGTGCGCTTCATGGGACCCGGCGGCGCCTACGCCCCCGACCCGGAGGCCGACTGGCATCTGCTCGCCGGTGACGAGAGCGCGCTGCCCGCGATCGCCCGGGCCCTGGAGGCGCTGCCCGCCGGCTCCCGTGCGAACGTCTTCGTGGAGGTGTCCGGGGCCGAGGAGGAGCAGAAGATCGACTCCGACGTGGAGGTCGTCTGGCTGCACCGCGGGGACCGGCCGGTGGGCGAGGCACTGGTCGCGGCCGTCCGCGCACTGGACTTCCCCGAGGGCCGGCCGCAGGCGTTCGTGCACGGTGAGGCGGGCTTTGTGAAGGAGCTGCGGCGGCTGCTGCGGGTCGAGAAGCAGATCCCGCGCGAGGACCTGTCGATCTCCGGCTACTGGCGCATGGGCCACGACGAGGACGGCTGGCAGGCCTCCAAGCGGGAGTGGAACGCCCGCATCGAGGCCGAGCAGGAGAGCGGCGCGGCGGCCGCGTAGGCGCGGGCGACCTGCGCGGCGGCACCCGGCAGGGGTGCCGCCGCTCCTCATGTCGGCCCCTGTCAGCCCCCCGCCTCGTTGATCCTGCCGAACGGGACGTGCACGCTGGGCGTGGTCCGCGAGGTGCTCTCCAGGTGGCTGACCTGGTCGTCGAAGAAGATGTGCGGTCTGAGCACCTTCATCACCGCGCCCTTCTCGATCCCGCCGAGGAAGAACGCGCCGTTGACCCGCACGCCCCACTGCTTGAGGCTGCGCACCGCCCGCTCGTGCGCCGGCGCGTTGCGCGCGGTCACGATCGAGACGTGCACCCGGCTCGGGTAGTCCGGGTCGGCCTTGCTCCGTTCCTCCTCGCGGCGCTGTATCCGGTTCACCCCGGCGAGGAAGTCCCGCAGCGGCCCGGGATCGTGCGGGGTCGCCGCGTTACGGGCCTCGTGCGCACGGAACTCCTCCAGACCGCCCGACTGGTACACCTGCTCGGCGGCGTCACTGGCGAGCACCCCGTCGAAGTCGAACGCGATGCGCAGTTCCCGGTCGGCGGGGTCGTCCGCGTACGACGATCCGAGCACATGGCCGGCCGGCAGGCCCGCGGCGACGGCCTCGCGCACGTCGTCGCCGTTGGCGGACAGGAACAGGGACATGTTCAGCGCGGTCATGAACGCGTACGGCGACCTGCCCTGCATGAACACGGCCCGGCTGATGGGCAGTTCATGGGCCTGGATCGACCGCATGACCCGCAGCCCGGTGTCGGGGTCGTTGTGGGAGAGGATGATGACCTCGACGAGCGGGTCTCCCGGCTCGCCGAGGTCGTTCAGCGACAGCAGTCTGCGCAGGAAGGCGAACGCGACCCCGGGCCGGAGCGTGTCGTCCAGGTGCGTCTCCTGGTAGGCCCGGTACGCCTCCTCGCCCTGCTCGCGGAAGACCGCGTCCGACTCGCGCAGATCGAACAGGGCACTGGAGGCGACGCCGACGACGAGTCGGCCCGCGAGGTCGTAGGACGGCATGCCCTACATCTTCACACCGGTGGCCTTCCCGCCGGCCGCCGGCAGCGACGCAGGACGGCCGCGGCTCAGTCGCCGCGCACGCGCGCGTGGAGGTGCATGTCGTGCCAGCCGTCGGGGTGGAGGAGGGCGCTGCGCTTGGTGCCCTCCGGGGCGAAGCCGGCCTTCAGGGCCACACGGCAGGAAGCCTCGTTGGCAACGGCGTGCGAGAGTTCGAGGCGGTGGAGCCCGATCTCCTCGAACGCCCACCGGGACAGGGCGGTGACGGCCCGGACCGCGACACCCCGGCCCCGCGCCCGTGCCACCGTCCAGTAGGCGACCTCGGCGACGCCGTCGCCCAGCACGATCTCGCGCAGCGCGACCCGGCCCAGCAGGCCATCGCCGTCCGCGTCGACGACGGCCCACTGGGCCTTCCGCTCGTCCGTCCACTGCCTGTGCCACTCGGCGATCCACCCGGCGGCCTCCTCCTCGGAGTCACAGGCGCTGATGTGCCACTGGTGCATCAACGGGTCCTGGAAGGCGGCGTGCACGGCGGGCGCGTCCTCGGCCCGCCAGGGACGCAGCAGCAGTCCGTCACCGGCGGGAAGGGCGGGCTGTGGGACACGGGCGAGGGTTCCTGCCGGTACGACCGGGCTGTTGAGATACGGCACGATCCACATACTGCCGACCGCGTGTCCGCCGGCCCATCCCTTTTCCCTCCGGCTTCCTGCGGGCCTCCGGCGGGCATCCGCCCGGCCCGCGGGGTCCGCCGGCCCCCACCTCGTACCCTTGACCTCGATGAGACGCCGTACCCCGCCCCCGCCCGCTCCGCTCCCCCAGCGCGACGGAGTGGATCCGGTGCGGATCCGGCTGCCGTACGGCGGGGCGTGGGCCACCGTGCGGGAGTATCTGGTGCAGCGGCTCAGCGGCGCCGCGCCGGGGACGGTCGCGGGCCTGTTCGACGCGGGGCTGATCATCGGGGCCGACGGCCTCGCGGTGGCGCCGGACGCACCGTACGAGCCGGGCATGTTCGTGTGGTTCCACCGTGAGCTGCCCGCCGAGGTGACGGTGCCGTTCCCGGTCGAGGTGGTGTACCGGGACGCACACATCGTCGTGGCCGACAAGCCGCACTTCCTCGCGACGACCCCGCGCGGCACCCATGTCACCGAGACCGCGCTGGCCCGGCTGCGCCGCGAGCTGGACATCCCGACGCTGACCGCCGCGCACCGCCTGGACCGGCTGACGGCGGGGCTGGTGCTGTTCACCGTACGGCCCGAGGAGCGCGGCGCCTACCAGAATCTGTTCCGGGACCGACGGGTGCGCAAGGAGTACGAGGCCGTCGCACCGTACGACCCCGCGCTGGCACTCCCCCGGACCGTGCGCAGCCGGATCGTGAAGGAGCGCGGGGTGCCGGCCGCCCGGGAGGTCGAGGGCGAGCCGAACGCCGAGACCTATGTGGAACTGGCCGAGTGCCGCGGCGGGTTGGGCCGCTACCGGCTCCTGCCGGCGACCGGGCAGACCCATCAGCTGCGGGTACACCTCAGCGCGCTCGGCGTGCCCATCCTCGGCGATCCGCTGTACCCCGAGGTGACCGGTCCGGTACCGGCCGACGACTTCGGCCGGCCGCTGCAACTGCTCGCACGGCGGCTGGAGTTCGCCGACCCGGTCACCGGCGTGGAGCACACGTTCGCCAGCGGGCGAGTGCTCCACGCCTGGGCGTCGTAGCGTCCTTACTCGCCTCGCCACCAGTGCAGCAGCCGCCGCCAGAACCCCCGCGGCCGGACCGGTCCGGGCGCCGCGGGCAACGGCTCCGGCAGGACCGGGCGTGCGGGGGTGGGCCGGGGCTGCGGCGTCGCGGCCTGGTCCGTGCGGCGGGGGCCGGCCTGCCGGCCGGAGTGCGGTGCCGAGACCGCCATGGGCCGCGGCGGGAGGTCGACGTCCTGCTGCGGCTTGGGCTCGAATCGCACGGGCAGGGACACCAGGTGCCGGGAGGCGATCGACGACCGCCAGCGCAACTCCCCCTCGGCACAATTGAGTTGGACGTCGGGCAGCCGCATCAGCAGCGCGTCGACACCGACGTCGGCGATGGCGCGGCCGATGTCCTGACCGGGACACTCGTGCGGGCCGCCGCCGAACGCGAGGTGCGAACGGTTGCCCTGCATGCTCGCGGACAGGTCGGGGCGGATCCGCGGGTCGAGGTTGCCCGGCGCGGGCGCGAAGAGCAGCCCGTCGCCCTTGCGGATGCGCTGCCCGCCCAGCTCGGTGTCCTGCTTGGCGAAGTAGCCGAGAACGGTGCTGAACGGCGGCTCGTCCCACAGGGACTGCTCGATCGCCTCCGGCACGGTCATCTGGCCGCCGCTGAGCTGCGCCCGGAAGCCCGGCTCGGTCAGGACCATGCGCAGGGCGTTGGCGAGGAGGTTCGCGGTGGCCTCGTAGGCCGCGAAGAGGACGAGCCGCAGGTGTTCGCGGACCTCGTCGTCGGTGAGTCCGGCCGGGTGGGTGATGAGGTGGCTGGTGAAGTCGTCCTCGGGCCGGGCGCGGCGCCGGGTGGTGAGCCGGCTCAGTGCGTCCATGACGTACGCATGGCTCTGGATGGCGGTCTCAGTGCCCTTGAGGGCGTCCCGGGCGGCCTGCACCATCCGGTCGTTGTACTCCTCGGACATGCCGAGGATCTCGCACATGACGGCCATGGGCAGATGCTCGGCGAACTGGGAGACCAGGTCGGCCCGGCCCCGCTCGCAGAAGCTGTTGACCAGGCCCTGGGTGTAACGGCCGATGTGCCGGCGCATGCTGCGGTGGTCGATGGTGGCCATGGCCGCGGTGACCGCCGCGCGCAGTCGCTGGTGCTCGTCGCCCTCGGCGTGGGAGCAGATCGGCTGCCAGGCAATGTGCGGCATGAGCGGGTGGTCGGGCTTGACCATGCCCTGCGCCAGCGGGGTCCAGAGCCGGCTGTCGCGGGTGTACACGGAGGAGCTGCGGACCATGTGGAGGTTCTCGGCGTGCCCGAGGACCACCCACATCGGTACGTCCTCGTGGAGCAGCGCGGGCGCCACGGCGCCGTGCTCCTCGCGCAGGCGCTCGTAGAGGTCGCCCAGATCCGCCGCGTCGGGGCCGTAGAGCCGGTGGGGCACGCCGGGGCCGATGCCGTGCGCGGGGCAGCCGGGCGGCGGGCCGAAAGCGGGGTCGGTGTCGGACAGGGACGGGGATTCAGACGTCACGGTGTCGCTCCGGAACGGAAAAAGGTGTGAGGGTGGATCGGTGGCGGGTCAGCCGAGGGCGGCCCGGGACAGGGCGATGGCGTGCAGGAACCGCATCAGGTTCATCAGCACGTCCTTGCTGGAGGCGCGCCGGCGTACGTCGCACTCCATGATCGGGATCTCCGGGGTCAGGTCCAGCGCGGTGCGCAGTTCATCGAGCGGGTAACGGGGCGCGTCCGGGAAGGTGTTGACGGCCACGACGAAGGGCACGCCGCGCTCCTCCAGCCGGCCCATGACGTCGAAGCTGACTTCCAGGCGCCGGGTGTCGACGAGGACGACCGCGCCGAGCGCGCCCTCGAACAGGCCGTTCCACAGGAACCAGAAGCGCTCCTGGCCGGGGGTGCCGAACAGATAGAGCACCAGCTTGTCGGTGACGCTGATGCGGCCGAAGTCCATGGCCACGGTGGTGGCCGTCTTCGTCTCGGAGCCGTAGTTGTCGTCCACGCCGATACCGGCCTGCGTCATGGTCTCCTCGGTGGTCAGCGGTCTGATCTCGCTGACGGAACCGACCATGGTGGTCTTGCCGACGCCGAAGCCACCCACGATCACGACCTTCACCGCCGTCTCGGCCGTGTGCGGCAGATGATCCTCGGTGCGCGGTCCGGGGAGGGTGTCAGAGCCGTTGAAGTCCATGCATCACCGCTTCGAGGAGTGAACGGTCGGGGAGCGCCTGGCGGACGATCGGGGAGCGCGCCTGCACCAGTCCGGCCGTGATCATGTCGGTGATCAGTACGGTCATCGCGCTGAACGGCAGGCTCAGATAGGCCGACAGCTCGGCCACCGACAGGGGGGCGGCACACAGCCGCAGCACCGCCGCCTGCTCCGGCGAGCCGTCCGGCTTGGGTGCGGAGCGCGCCACGATCAGGGTCACGAGGTCGAGTTCGGCGCGCGCGCCGTCCTGGGACTCGGCGAAGGCGTAGAGCCGTTCGGGGTTCTTGGGCTCGGCCTGGCCGTCCGCCGCCCCGGGCGGGGACGGCTTCGGCTGCTCGGGAAGGGGCGGCGGTTGCGGCTGGCGCCGTTTGCGTCGTGGAGGAGTCATACGGTCTGCCCGTTCCGCCGGGGCGGACTGGTGAGATGGGCCCCGATCCGGACGACGAGGTCGCGCATCATGCCGCTCATCCGGCCGGGCTCGCAGGTCACATCGGCGAGTACGGCGAGGAAAGCGTTGTCACCGGCGTTCATGAGGTAGAAGTAGCCGCCGTCGATCTCGAAGACGACGACCTGCATGTCGCCGGCGCCCGGGAGCTCCTGGATGATGGCGCCGGCCAGGCTCTGCACGCCCGCGCAGGCGGCGGCCACCCGGTCGGCGGCGTCGGGGTCGCCGCCGTAGCGGGCGATGCGCAGTCCGTCGGCGGAGAGGACCACGATCATCTCGATACCCGGCACGCCGTCGTTGAGCTGCTTGAGCATCCAGTCGATGTTGCCTCGCTGCTGGATCACTTGAGGTCCCCCTCGTCGTCGGCCTCGGTGGTGCCCTCGACGGGCTCGTCCGCATAGTCGTTGAGCAGGTGCACGTACTTTTCCGGGTGCCTCGTGAAGTCGGTCAGCTCGGGCCCGGTGGCACCCTCGGGCATGCCCTTGCGCAGCCCGTTCCAGAAGTCCTCGATGCCCTGGCCGATCGGCCGCTGCCTGAGCTTCTTGATCTCGGGGTCCATCTCGGGCTCGGGCGCCGGTTCGGGCCTGGGCTGCGACCAGATGGTCGGCCTTCCCTCGCGCTCGGCCTGCTCGATCTCGGCCTGTTCGGCGTACCGCTGGCTGAGCGGGGTCTTCACCCGGCTGCGGCGCTGCGGCAGGCCGCCCGCCGTCCACTCGGTGACGACCGGGACGTCGTCCTCCATGGAGATGCCCGCGGGGATCTTGGGGCTGGTCGGACGCCGTTTCTTGGGCCGGCGCTTGGGGCCGTCCACGGCGCCCAGCTCCTTCATGGGGATGCCCGTGGCACCGATGCCGTGAGCGGCTCCCACACCGGGTTCGGTGGTCGTCATGACCCGCGGCACGATGAGGATCGCGCGGACGCCGCCGTAGGCCGAGGCCCGCAGCGAGACGTCCATGTCGAACATCTTGGACAGGCGGCCGACGACGGCGAGGCCGAGGCGCGGGTTCTCGCCGAGGTTGTGGGCGTCGTCACCGTTCTTGGCGTCCTCGATCATCTGCTCGATGCGGGCGCGGGACTCCTCGTTGAGACTGACGCCGGCGTCCTCGATCTCGATGACGATGCCGGTCTGCACCTCGGTGGCGGTGACGTGCACCTTGGTCGAGGGCGGCGAGTAGCGGGTGGCGTTGTCCAGGAGTTCGGCGGCGGCGTGGATGACCGGCTCGACGGCGGTGCCCTTGATGTTGATGTTGACGATGGAGTTCAGCTGGATTCGGCGGTACTCCAGGATGCGCGACATGGCGCCGCGCAGCGTGCTGTAGAGGGAGACCGGCAGGGGCCACTGGCGGCCGGGCCGGCCGCCGCCGAGGACGGAGATGGTGTCGGCGAGACGGCCGATCAGCGAGGTGCCGTGGTCGATGCGCAGCAGGTCGTCGAAGACCTCGGGGTTGCGCCCGTGGTCCTCCTCCATCTCCCGCAGTTCCTTGGCCTGTTGATGGACGATGGCCTGGACGCGGCGCGCGATGGTCACGAAGGAGCGCTCGGTGGCGTCACGCATCGAGATCTCGCGGTCGGCGCCGCGCAGCGCGACCCGGAACATCTCGCGGTACATGGGCGGCAGCGCGCGCAGCTCGGGGTCGACGTCGTAGATGTTGGCCAGGACGTCCCGGAGGTGCTCGCCGGCGCGCAGTCGCGCCAGACCGGTGGGGATGATGTCGGTGGCGAACTTGTCGATCAGCTCGTCCTGCGCGCCGATCCGGTGTTCCAGATACGCGGCGTGACGGGCGTGCTCGGCCTGTTCCTCGCGGAGTCTGCGGCCGCGGCGGGCAGCCTCCGCTCCCGTGGCGAGGACCAGGAGCAGGGCCAGGGCCCCGACCGCGCCGACGGCGATCCGGGCGGACGCCGGCGCCAGGGCGGCCGCCGCCCCGGTCGCGGCGGCCATCAGTATGGCCGGCGGCAACAGCACACGCGCGTAGGGACGTTCGCGGCGACCGGGAGGCTTCTGAACACTCACCATGGATGCCTTCTGAGACGAATCGGCTGGGTGTCGGGGGTGCTTGTGAGGGGAAGGTTCATGGAACCGTTGGGATCTATCGCAAGTTTGGGAACAGACGCACGAATTCACCTCAACTCGGTGCGCCGCGGGCGAGCTTAGTCCGACCGGATCATCGCCGTGTCATATTCAGCAAGCACCTGAAATCGCCCCCGCAACAGGAGTACGCTCTGTCTTTTTGTACGCTCAGCATTCATTCGAACACATGCAGTAACGACATATGGGCATGCGAAAGTGACTCACCGTATGGAGTGAGCAGAAGGGCAAGCCTGAAGGGGCGCGGGGAACCGCGGCATCAACCACAGTCCACCCGCACCCGCGAAAAGACAGGTCACCCCACGGACGAGTAGGCGACCACACCCCGCAGCAACTGGTCCACGGCCTTGCGCGCGGCCTTCGCCACCGTCGAGCCCTCCACAGGAGAAGCCGCGGAGATCTGGCCCAGCACGTCGATCACCTGCTTGCACCACCGCACGAAGTCGCCGGCGGGCATCTCCGCCTCGCGCAGCACCTCGTCGAGCCCCTTGCCCGAGGCCCACATGTACGCGGCCCAGGCGAAGCCGAGATCCGGCTCGCGCTGTCCGACGCCCTCGGTCTGGTTGATCCGGAACTCCTCCTCCAGGGCGTCGAGCCGGCCCCAGATCCGGACCATCTCGCCGAGCGCGGCCTTCGCCTTGCCGGAGGGCAGCTTGGGCGCCATCGCTTCGTCGCTCGCCCTGGCCTCGTAGACCAACGCCGAGACGCACGCGGCCAGTTCGGCGGGGCCGAGGCCCTCCCAGACGCCCTCACGCAGGCACTCGCTGGCCAGCAGGTCGAGTTCGCCGTACAGCCGCGCGAGGCGTTTGCCGTGCTCGGTGACCTCGTCGCCGCGCAGGTAGTCCAGCTCGGTGAGCAGGGCCACGATCCGGTCGAAGGTCCGCGCGATGGTGTTCGTACGGCCCTCGATCCGGCGCTCCAGCTGCGAGGTGTCCCGCAGCAGCCGGTGGTAGCGCTCGGCCCAACGGGCGTGGTCCTCACGGTCGTTGCAGCCGTGGCAGGGGTGGGCCCGGATCGCCGTGCGCAGCCGGGCGATCTCCCGGTCGTCGGCGGCCTGCGAACGCTTCTTGCGGGACCGCTCCGGCGGGATGTGCCCGGCCTTGGTGCGCAGCGCGGAGGCGAGGTCCCTACGGGACTGCGGCGAGCGCGGGTTGAAGCTCTTGGGGATCCGCATCCGGTCCAGCGGCTCGACGGGCACCGGGAAGTCCATCGACGCCAGCCGCTTGACCTGCCGTTCGGCGGTCAGCACCAGCGGGCGCGGGCCGTCGTGGTGGTCGAAGCCGCGGTGCCCGGTGGCCCGGCCGGCCGGCAGGCCCGGGTCCAGCACGAGCGCGAGACCGGCGTACTTGCCCGTGGGCACGTGGATGACATCGCCCGGCTTGAGCTTCTCCAGGGCGCTCGCGGCCTCGGCGCGCCTCTGGTTGACGCCCTGCCGGGCCAGTTCGGTCTCACGGTCCTTCAGCTCGCGGCGCAGTCGCGCGTACTCGTCGAAGTCGCCGAGGTGGCAGGTCATCGACTCCTTGTAGCCCTCGAGCCCCTCCTCGTTGCGCTGCACCTGGCGGGAGATCCCGACGACGGACTTGTCCGCCTGGAACTGGGCGAAGGAGGTCTCCAGCAGCTCGCGCGAGCGGTGTCGGCCGAACTGCTCGACCAGGTTGACCGCCATGTTGTACGAGGGCTTGAAGCTGGAGCGCAGCGGGTACGTACGCGTGCCCGCGAGGCCGGCCAGGTGCTCCGGGCTCATCCCGCGCTGCCACAGCACGACCGCGTGGCCCTCGATGTCGATGCCCCGGCGTCCGGCGCGGCCGGTCAGCTGGGTGTACTCGCCCGGGGTGATGTCGGCGTGCTGCTCGCCGTTCCACTTGACGAGCTTCTCCAACACCACTGAACGGGCGGGCATGTTGATGCCGAGGGCGAGGGTCTCGGTGGCGAAGACGGCCTTGACCAGGCCGCGCACGAACAGTTCCTCCACGACCTCCTTGAAGGTGGGCAGCATGCCCGCGTGGTGGGCGGCGATACCGCGCTCCAGGCCTTCCAGCCACTCGTAGTAGCCAAGGACGTGCAGGTCCTCGGAGGGAATGGCGGCGGTGCGCTCCTCGACCAGGGCACGGACCTTTTCGCGCGCCTCCTCGTCGTTGAGCCTGAGGCCCGCGTACAGGCACTGCTGGACGGCGGCCTCGCAGGCGGCCCGGCTGAAGATGAAGGTGATGGCAGGGAGCAGGCCCTCGGAGTCCAGCCGCTCGATGACCTCGGGGCGGCCCGGCGTCCACACGCGCGAGCGCTGTCTGCGCTCACGCTCCCGGTCGGCCTCGCGCATCGCCCGGCCGCGCCTGCGGTCCTGGTACGACGGCCGGGTGGCCTCCATCCGGGCCAGGCGGACCAGGTCGGGGTTGACGGCCTTCTTGTGCCCCTCGCCCTCCTCGAACAGGTCGTACATGCGGCGCCCGGCGAGCACGTGCTGGAACAGCGGCACGGGCCGGTGCTCGGAGACGATCACCTCGGTGTCCCCCCGGACGGTGTCCAGCCAGTCACCGAACTCCTCGGCGTTGGAGACGGTGGCGGAGAGCGACACCAGGGTCACCGACTCCGGCAGGTGGATGATCACCTCCTCCCAGACGGCGCCGCGGAAGCGGTCGGAGAGGTAGTGGACCTCGTCCATGACCACGTGGCCGAGGCCGAGCAGGGTCTGGGATCCCGCATACAGCATGTTCCGCAGCACCTCGGTGGTCATCACGACCACCGGGGCGTCGGAGTTCACGCTGTTGTCGCCGGTGAGGAGGCCGACCTTGTCGGTGCCGTAGCGCCGGCACAGGTCGGCGTACTTCTGGTTCGACAGCGCCTTGATCGGTGTCGTGTAGAAGCACTTCTTGCCCTGCCGCAGGGCGAGGTGGACGGCGAACTCGCCCACGATCGTCTTGCCCGAGCCGGTGGGGGCGGCCACCAGCACGCCCTTCCCCTCCTCGAGCGCCGCGCAGGCCTCGATCTGGAAGGGGTCGAGGCCGAAGTCGTACATCTCGCGGAAGGACGCGAGCGCGGTGGCCTGCTCGGCTGCCCGCGTGCGGGCTGCCGCGTACCGCTCGGCCGGTGAGAGGTCCTCTGTCATCGTGCTTTCGAGCGTACCGGGCCCCACTGACAACCGGACGATCATTATCCCGATCGTGCGCTCCCGGGACATGAGGCTGCCCCCGTCCAGCTGGGCGGGGGCAGCGTGCGCGGTGCGGTGCGGGTGCGGGATCAGGTCACGTCGTCGTAGCCGTTGACCCGGTCCGTGTCCGGCGGCTCGGGAGCGCGGCCCGCGCTCACGGCCTCGACCTCACCGATGTCCTCGGGCGTGAGGTCCAGCTCGGAGGCCTCGTCGTCGCCCGGGCCCTCCGCCGCCCGGCGGGCCCTGCGCCGGTCGTTGAACAGCGAGACGCCCACGGCGATGAAGAACAGCACCCAGATCGGCGTCGCAAGCGCCAGCATCGAGATCGGGTCGGCGCCGGGCGTGGCCACGGCCGCGAAAGCGGCGATGCCGACCACCATGCCGCGCCACCAGCCGAGCATGCGCTTGCCGGACAGGATGCCGGTGAGGTTGAGCATGACGAGCAGGAGCGGCATCTCGAAGGCGAGGCCGAACACCACCACCATGCGCGTCACCAGGTCGAGCATGTTGTCCAGCGGCAGCAGGTTCTCCGCGCCCTTGGGCGTGAGATCGATCATCACCTTCGCCGTGGTGGGCAGCACGTGGTAGGCGAGGTAGCCGCCGCCGATGAAGAGCGGGAAGCCGAAGCCCACGAACGCGTAGGCGTACCTCTTCTCGTGGCGGTGCAGGCCCGGCGCGACGAACGCCCACAGCTGGTAGAGCCAGATCGGCGACGCCACCACGACACCGGCGGTCAGCGAGGCCTTCAGCGCCAGTGTGAAGGGCGTCAGCAGGCCGCTGACCGTGAGGTGCGCACAGTGGACGTCCTTGGACTTCGCCAGCTCCCCGAAGGACTGCGTGCAGCCGACCGAGTGCAGGAGCGGCGCGGTGATGAAGTTGATGATGTCCTGGTAGAAAAAGGCGGCCACGATCGTGACGACGGCGATCGCCAGGACAGCCTTCGCGAGCCGGTTGCGCAGCTCACGCAAGTGATCCGCGAGCGGCATACGCCCCTCGGGATCCCTCTCCTGCTTGCGGGCAGACTTGAGCAACCCACATCCTCATCTCGTGCAGCGGACCGGATGCCCCGGTCCTCGCGTCAGCGCTGGGTCGTGTCGGTCGGCTCGTTGACGGGACGCGAGCTGGTCACGTCGCCGGGCGCCGCCTGGATCGTGCGCTGGGCCGGGGACGGCTCCTCGGCGGGCTTGGCCTCGGCGGAAGCGGTGGACTGCTTGCCCTCGTCCTTCATCGCCTTGGCCTCGCTCTTGAGAATGCGCGCGGACTTGCCGAGCGAGCGCGCCATGTCCGGGAGCTTCTTGGAGCCGAACACGAGGACGATCACCAGAATCAGCAGCACAATGTGCCACGGCTCAAGTGCGTTGCGGAACATAAGTCTTCACCTTCTCACTGAGGCGGGGCGGCGGGGCATGTCCGACCGGTCGGACAAATGTCTGACCATCGTGCTGGCAGCGATCGTATCGCCCGGGGGTGAACGTGGAACAATCCCCGTGCGTACTCCCGCTCCCTCTGCGGACCGCGCCTCGTACTCCGGGCCGCGACCAGCAGCGTACCTGGCCGGACGGCCAAGGTGACAGGGCGAAGTGCCGCAAAGCACGTGGATCGCCGACGCTGGCGGAAGTCCCCCCGGCGGGACTCACAAGGCGTCCACGGCACCGGCCACGCTGACTGCGGCCCGCTCCAGGTCCTCGGCCGCCCTGTTGATGCGGCGGGCGGAGTCCGCGACCTGCTCCCCGAGGCGCCGCGCCTCCAGGAAGACCCGGACGGCGAGCACCCCCAGGACAGCAAGACCCAGGAAACCCACCGCCACCGCGAACATCGGCCAGAACATGACGTCGAGACTAGTGCGTCCCCACCCGAGTGCCGCGACCGCCTACACCGTGGAGTGCAGCCGCAGGGTCCTGACCCCGCCGCCGGTGAGCAGTTCGACGATGCGTTCCCCGGCGGGCTTGCGGACGGCGGCGCCGCAGTCGGGGCAGGTGAAGGAGTAGAACGTGGTCCGGCTGGACGCGCCGATGGCGAGGCGCAGCGCGCTCGCGGCCAGCTCGAAGCGGCCCCGGCAGTCCGGGCAGCCCGCCTTGAACACCACGGGGGCCACTCTCCTCATCCCGGCGAAGGCGGCCGCCACCGTCATCTCGCCCGCACCGGACACCGGAGACTCGCTCACAGGCCTCGCTCCTTCTTCTGGTCGTTCGCCAAGCGCGCTTCCGGTCGTACACCGAGCGCGCCGCCGGAAGTGCCGCGCCATGCCGTCTCGCGTCCGCGACGCCGCCGTGGCCGGTCGCTCCCCCGCGTTCCCGGCCCCGCTCGAGCCCGGGGCCCAGCGCGGCAAAGCCGCAGGGCGCACGCGGCCCCGCACCCTTTCGGGGGCTCTGTCGGCTACCGCACGCCGTACGCCGCCAAGGCCTCCGTCGCCGCCGTGCGGGCGCTCGCGGCCAGCTCCGGCGGGGAGACGATCCGGCCGTCGGCACCGAGGCGCAGTGCCAGGCGGCGCAGCGAGGCCGGGTCGGGGGTGCGCAGAGTGATACGCAGCCCGCCGTCGGGAAGCTCATCGGCGCTGTCGTGCGGGTAGTACTCGGCGACCCAGCGGCCGCCGGGACCGACCTCGACGACGACCTCCGGGTCCTCGGCGGCCGGCTGCACCAGGGCCTCGGAGAGGTCGCGCAGCTCCATCTCGGGCGGCGCGGAGGGCTCGTCCAGGACCCGGATCTCGGCGACCCGGTCGAGCCGGAAGGTGCGCCGCGCCTCGGAGCGGCGGCACCAGGCCTCGACATAGGTGTGTCCGACGCTGACGAGGCGGATGGGGTCGATCTCGCGCTCGGTGACCTCGTCGCGGGCCGGGGAGTAGTAGCGGATCCACAGCCGGCGGCGCTCGGAGATCGCCCGGTCGACGTCGGCGAAGACACCGCCCTCGGACTCGAAGGTCACCGACAGCCGGGCGCTGGCGCCGGCGGCCTCGCCCGCCGCGGTCTCCACCTTGGCGGTGGCCCGCAGCAGCGCCTGCCGGTCGCTCTCACGCAGGCCGGGCAGGGTGGCGACCGCGCGGGCGGCGACCAGCAGGGCGGTGGCCTCGTCGGCGGCGAGCCGGAGCGGCTCGGCGGCCTCCTCACCGAGCGCGGCCGGGTTGTGCCACCAGATGCGCTCGCCGTCGGTGTCGATGTCCAGAAGGTCGCCGCCGCGGAAGCTGGTGCCGCACATGGGCAGCAGATCGAGGTCGGCGACCAGCTCGTCCTCGGTGATGCCGAAGGCCCGGGCGACGTCCGCGATCCGCGCGCCGGGGCGCTCTCTCAGGTAGGTGACGAGGGAGAGCATCCGCCGGGTCTGGTCGATGGCGTTCACGGGCCTGACCGGTTTGCCTGCCATGGTTGCGCTCCCCTTCAGCCCTTGGCCAC
Source organism: Streptomyces broussonetiae (assembly GCF_009796285.1). NCBI lineage: Bacteria > Bacillati > Actinomycetota > Actinomycetes > Kitasatosporales > Streptomycetaceae > Streptomyces > Streptomyces broussonetiae. Next base: position 2,346,854 of record NZ_CP047020.1, read on the forward strand.
GGCACGCAGCCGGTCCACCACGTCCGCGCGCAGCTCGGCCGGCTCCAGGACCACCACGTCCGGCCCGAACTCGACCAGCCAGGCATCCAGCCCGTGCCCGTACGGAATCTCCAACTCGTCCCAGCCGTCGCCGAGTTCCCGGACCTTGGTGGCCTTCGCCCGCAGGGGGTAACCGGAGCCGGTGCGCAGCCGGATCAGCGCCGAGCGGTCGGCGATCTCGCCCGCCCAGCTCGCCACGGTCTCGCGCACGGTGACGACGTCGGGCACAGGCGCGGTGAAGCCCGTGCCGCGCGAGCGGACCCTGCCGGTGATCCTCGAGAGCCGGAAGACGCGCTCGGCGCCCCGGTCGCGGTCGAAACCGGCCAGGTACCAGTGCCCGCGCCAGCACTCCAGCGCCCAGGGCTCCACATGCCGGGGCTCGGGGCGCGCGGCGGAGGCCTTGCGGTACTCGAAGAGCACCGGGCGGCGGTCGCGGCAGGCCAGCATCAGCGGCTCGAAGGCGGTCTCGTGCACGGGGATGCGGGGTTCGAGCGCGCCGTGTACCTCGTACGGGTCGACGTCCTCGGGCAGACCCGCGGCGCGCAGCTTCTGCAGGGCGCCGCTGGCGGCACCGGCGAGCCGGGCCTGCTGCCACACCTTGGCGGCCAGGCCGAGGGCCGCGGCCTCCTCGGCGTCCAGGGTGATCGGGGGCAGGCGGTTGCTGTCGCGGCGGGCGAGGTAGCCGACCTCGCCGTCGAGGTTCTCCACCGTGTCGATGACCAGACCCAGCTCGCGCAGGTCGTCCTTGTCCCGCTCGAACATGCGGTTGAAGGAGTCGTCCGAGCCGGCGGCGCCACTTTCCGGCCTGACGGCCTCGACGTATGCCTCGATCGAATCACGCAGCTCACGCTTGCTCAGCGGCCGCCGCGCCCCGAGCAGGCACAGCGCGAGGTTCATCAGCCGCTCGGCCTTGGCAATGGCCATCGACGCCCTTCGCCTCCCCTTTTCATGCTTCCGACCGATGACCGTACCGCTCCTCGGGGCGGTGGCAAAAGCGAGGGCCCATGCCCGGACAGGCATGGGCCCCAAGCGATCGGATCCGATCAGACGCCGAGGAGGTCGACCACGAAGATCAGGGTCGAACCCGCCGGGATGAGCGGGGTCGGGCTCTGGTCGCCGTAGGCGAGGTGGGCGGGGATGGTCAGCTGGCGGCGGCCACCGACCTTCATGCCCTGCACGCCCCGGTCCCAGCCCTGGATGACCCGGCCGGCGCCGAGCGGGAAACGGAACGGAGCGTTGCGGTTCCAGCTGGCGTCGAACTCCTCACCCGTCTCGAAGGTGACGCCCACGTAGTGCACGGTGACGGTCTGGCCGGCCTGCGCGACCTCGCCCTCGCCCTCCCAGATGTCCTTGATCTCAAGGTCCTTCGGGGGCTCGCCGCCCGGGAAGTCGATCTCGGGCTTGTCGATGCTCACGTCAAAAGCTCCTGCTTGTGTACGACACGAATCACGGACAGTCTTTCACCTCGGCACCCGGCCCGCCCGCCGCGGGCACCGGCGGCTACATCGCCGCGAGGATGTCCACCGTGAACACGAGGGTGGACCCCTTCTTGATGACACCGCCGGTCGGCGGGTTGTTGCCGTAGCCCAGCTCCGGCGGGACGACGATCAGCACCCGGCTGCCGACCTTCTTGCCGGTCAGGCCCTGGGCCAGGCCCTTGACCACCTGCTGCATCTGCTCGAGGGAGATCTGGCTGAGCCGGCCCGAGCCGTACGTCCGCTGGAAGGTCTTGCCGCCGTCCCAGACCAGGCCCTGGAACTGGCACAGGACCGTCTGGTCGGCCTTGACCTCGGCGCCGTCGCCCTCCAGGACGTAGTTCGCGACGAGCTTCTTCGGCGGGTCCGTCCTCGGCACGGTGACCTTGGGGACATCGCCGTCGGTGTTGGTGGCCACCTTCGGCAGGGCCGCGTCGGTCTGCGGGACCTGCTTGCCCTTGGCGGAACTCTTGGAGTTGAAGGAGTCGATCAGGTCGATGACGAACACCAGCGTGTCGGTGCCCTTGATGCCCGCCTGCGCATTGCCCGTCTTGCCGTAGCCCCAGGTGGGCGGCACGGCGATCTCGATACGGCTGCCGGTCTTCTTGCCTGTGAGCGCGAAGAACCAGCCGTCGATGATGCCGCCCCGGCCGAGCTGCATCACCAGCGGGCTGTGCCGGTCGTAGGAGTTGTCGAAGACCTTGCCCGTGTCCCAGATCTGGCCCAGGTAGTTCGCCTGGATGAAGTCGTTCTCGGCGACCGTGCGGCCACTGCCCGCGATCGCCGTCCTGACCGCCAGGTCCTTCGACGGCTCGCCCGTGCCCTTGGCCACGGTCGGCTTCTCGCCGAACCGCGTGCCCGCCGTGATCGCCGGCAGGGGCCCTGTCACGATCTTCGGCGGAGGAGCCATGGACACCGACGGGGACGGGGACGGCGAGGCGCCGGCCTTGCTGGAGGCGGACTTGTTGTCACCGCACGCGGAGAGGGTGACCAGTCCCGCGGGTACGGCGGCGAGGAGGAGGGAGCGTCGGCGCACGGAAGGGCCTCGTAATCGGTCGATCTTGTGGATGGCGTGCGCGCAACTCTACGACGCGAGAAGGGCGCCGTACGGGAAACGTACGACGCCCGTGTGGCGTTCCGGTATTTCGGTCCGGAAACGCTTGACTCTCCCTCTTTTCGCTACATTCCGGCGATCAGCTTCTCCACCCGGTCGTCCACCGAACGGAACGGGTCCTTGCACAACACGGTGCGCTGTGCCTGGTCGTTGAGCTTGAGGTGGACCCAGTCGACCGTGAAGTCCCTGCGCTGTTCCTGCGCCCTGCGGATGAAGTCGCCGCGCAGGCGCGCCCGAGTGGTCTGCGGGGGAACCGACTTGCCCTCGAAGATCTTCAAGTCGTTGCAGATCCGGGTGGCTTGACCCTTGCGCTCCAGCAGGTAGTACAGGCCACGACGGCGGTGGATGTCGTGGTAGGCGAGGTCTATCTGCGCGACCCGGGGATGCGACATCGTCATGTTGTGCTTGGCCCGGTACCGCTCGATGAGCTTGTACTTCATGACCCAGTCGATCTCGGTGCCGATCCGGTCCAGTTCCTCGGTCTCGATCGCGTCGAGGGTGCGGCCCCACAGCTCCAGGACCTGGGCGACCGTGCCGGTGCGGATGCCGCGGCGGTCGCAGAAGTCCACCGCCTTGTCGAAGTACTCGCGCTGCACCTCCAGCGCGGAGGCCTCACGGCCGCTGGCCAGGCGCACCTTGCGCCGGCCGGTGATGTCGTGGCTGACCTCGCGGATCGCCCGGATCGGGTTCTCCAGGGTCAGGTCGCGCATCACGGTGCCCGCCTCGATCATGCGCAGCACCAGGTCGGTGGCGCCGACCTTGAGCAGCATGGTCGTCTCGGACATGTTGGAGTCGCCGACGATCACATGCAGCCGACGGTAGCGCTCGGCGTCCGCGTGCGGTTCGTCGCGGGTGTTGATGATGGGCCTCGAGCGGGTCGTCGCCGAGGAGACGCCCTCCCAGATGTGCTCGGCGCGCTGGCTGACGCAGTACACGGCGCCGCGCGGCGTCTGGAGCACCTTGCCGGCGCCGCACAGCAGCTGCCGGGTGACCAGGAAGGGGATGAGGATGTCCGCGAGCCGGGAGAACTCCCCGTGCCGTGCCACCAGATAGTTCTCGTGGCAGCCGTAGGAGTTGCCCGCCGAGTCGGTGTTGTTCTTGAAGAGGTAGACGTCGCCTGCGATTCCCTCCTCGTGCAGGCGTCGTTCCGCGTCCACCAGGAGTCCTTCGAGAATGCGCTCGCCGGCCTTGTCGTGGGTGACCAGTTCGATCACGTTGTCACATTCGGGTGTCGCGTATTCCGGATGTGAGCCCACGTCGAGATAGAGCCGGGCGCCGTTTCGCAGAAAGACATTGCTGCTGCGGCCCCATGACACGACACGGCGGAAGAGGTACCGCGCCACCTCGTCAGGAGACAGGCGCCGCTGTCCCCTGAACGTGCACGTGACGCCGTACTCGTTCTCCAGCCCGAAAATGCGGCGGTCCATGACTGAACATTACGCCCGATCCTCCGAGCTGAAACGGGGTTCGACGGCACGATTTGGATCATTTTCCGGTGAAGCCGCAACGACCCCGCCCGGCGCGGGAGCTGCGAGGACCCGTCCGGTGGCGAGCAGGACCAGCAGGGACACGGCTCCGGCCGCACCGGGAACCGCGAAGCCCCACTCCGTGCCGCCGGCCTGGACCACGGGGCCCGCAAGGCCCGTTCCCACCGAGGCACCCACGGTGAACGTCGTCACAAGCCAGGAGAACGCCTCGGTGACGGTCCCGCTCGGCGCGTGCCGGTCCACGACGATGAACGCACAGGCGATACAGGGTGCGAGGAACACTCCCGCGACCACCGTGAGCAGCACCATGGGCACCGCGTCCGGCTGCAGCGTCAACGGCAGGTAACACACCGCCAGAAGCGCCACGAGGAACGTCAGTCGCCGCTCGGGCGCACCGGCCCACCGGCGGGCGCCGTAGGCGGTGCCCCCGACGAGCGCACCGAGGCCGAGCCCGGCCATCATCCAGCCGTAGACCGCGTCACCGCCGTGCGCGTCGGCGTACGACACCGACGCCACCGTGATGGAGCCGAGCGCGATGCCGACGAACAGGAAGGCGCCGAGCAGGACGAGCAGACCGGGCGAGCGCAGGGCGCCGAGCCAGTGCGCCTCGCGCGGGGCGGAGCGCCACGCGCGCGAGGGCGGTGAGAGGACCACCGAGAGCGCGCCGAGCACGCCCAGGCCGTTGAGCACCAGCAGGGCGGCGCGTTCGTCCCACAGGGACACGCACAGGGTCACCAGCAGCGGCCCGACGGTGAACATGACCTCCTGCGCGATCGCGTCCATGGCGTAGGCGGTGTGCACCTGCTCCTCGCCGCGCACCACGGACGGCCACAGGGCACGCAGACCGCCCTCCAGCGGCGGGGTGAACAGCCCGGCCGCGGCGACGGAGACATAGGCGAGCGGCAGCGGGTCGATGCCACAGAAGGCGAAGACGCTCATGGACAGGGCCGCGAGGACCGCCGCGGGCAGCTGGACGCGCGGCTGGCCGCGCAGGTCCACGAGCCGGCCGAGGACCGGCTGGCCGACGGCGTTGGCGACGCCGTAGACCGCCGCGAGAGCGCCCGCGAGGCTGTAGGTGCCGCCCTGGGCCCGGACGAACAGCACCATGGCGATCGCGGCGGTCGCGTTGGGCAGCCGGCCCACCAGTGTGCCGGTGAGCAGCCGCAGCGCGTGCCGCGCCCGGAGTATCTCCAGGTATCCCGTGGCCAATTCCCGCCCTCCAATGGCTCGCCCGGGACGTCTCGACGACCCGACGTGTTACGTATAACTTCTCTCCTCATACGTACCATGTGGGCTGTTCACAGTCCAGGCGAACGATCCACAAGAGGGGAGCGGGCCCGCGGTGGCACGCAGCAGCACCCGCCCGACCAGCCGTGACGTCGCGCACGCGGCCGGGGTCTCGCAGGCCGCCGTCTCGCTCGTGCTCGGCGACAAGTGGCGCGGCCGGGTCTCCGAGGCCACCGCCGAGCGCGTCCGGGAGGCCGCGCGCGACCTCGGCTACCGTCCCAACCTCGCCGCCCGCAACCTCCGCCTCGGCCGCACCCGCACGGTCCTGCTGGTCGTCCCGGCCCTGACGACGGAGTTCTTCGCCGGTGTGTACACGGGTGCCGCGCGCGTGGCGGCCGAAAACGGCTTCGGCGTCGTGCTCTATCCCTCTCCCGAGGGCATCGGCCCCGCCCGCGACCCCTTCGCCTCCGCGCAGGCCGCCCTGGACGGCGTCATCGCCTCCTCCATGGCCGCCGACGCCCTGACCGCGATCCGCGGCGACCAGCTGCCCCTCGTCATGCTCGACAGCGACCCCGAGGGCAGCCTCGGCGCGGCCACCGTCAACCTGGACATCGCCGACGGTGTCCGCCAGGTCACCGGTCATCTGCTGGACCTCGGCCACCGCCGGGTGCTGCACCTGGCCGCCGATGTGCCGTCCTGGACCTTCGAACTGCGCGCGCGGGAGCTGGCGGCACGCATGGCTGCCGTATCCGGCACCGAGGTCCGCACCGCCCGTGCCCCGATCTCCATCGAGGGCGCCCTGGCCGCCACCGAGGCCGCGCTCACCGCACCCGGCCCCCGCCCCACCGCCGTGGTCTGCGACGACGACAAACTCGCCGCCGGCGCCTACAAGGCCCTGCGCCGCCTCGGCCTGCGCATCCCGGACGACGTCTCGGTCACCGGCGTCGACGACCTCGGCCTGGCCACCGCCCTCGACCCGGAGCTGACGACGGTACGCCTGGACGCCGAGCTGTTCGGCGAGCGCGGTATGCGGGCCCTGCTGGCCGTCCTGGAGGGCCGTACGCCCGAGGGCGGTGACATCCCGGTGGAACTGGTCGTCCGGGGCTCCACGGCGCCGCCACCGGGCCATAGGACCCGCTGACCGCGCGGGGCGCCCGCCTGCGCCGCGACCCGGATGGTGGACCCGGCGCCCGGTGCGGCCCTTGAGGGTCCGCTCTTGAGGGTCGGCTCGTGAAGGTTGTCCTGCGCTCGTGTGTGCCCCGGCCAGGAGACCGGCCGGGGCACACACGAGCAGGAGGGGGAGGCGGACTACTCCTCCTCGGACTCCTCGGGCTCCTCGGCGCTCTCCGCCTCGGTGGCCGCGCCCTGCGCCTCCAGCAGGCGGGCGAGCTGACGGCCGACAATGCGCTTGAACTTGCGCTTCTGCGGGCGCGTGCGGTCCAGCACCGCGACCTCCAGGCGCTCGGCGGGGATCTCCCGCTGGGTGCCGTTCGACTCGCGGGACAGGGCCTGCACGGCCAGCTTGAGCGCCTCGGCCAGGGTCATGCCGTCCTGGTGGCGCTGGTCCAGGTAGTTGCTGATCAGCTCCGCGTTGCCACCGACCGCGACGGAGCCGTGCTCGTCCACGATCGAGCCGTCGTGCGGCAGCCGGTAGATCTGGTCGCCCTCGGGGGTCTCCCCCACCTCCGCCACGACCAGCTCCACCTCGTACGGCTTCTCGGCCGCCGAGGAGAAGATCGTGCCCAGCGTCTGGGCGTAGACGTTGGCGAGACCGCGAGCGGTGACGTCGTCCCGGTCGTAGGTGTAGCCGCGCAGGTCGGCGTAGCGGACACCGCCGATCCGGAGGTTCTCGTACTCGTTGTACTTGCCGGCGGCCGCGAAGCCGATCCGGTCGTAGATCTCGCTGAACTTGTGCAGCGCCCGTGACGGATTCTCGCCGACGAACACGATGCCGTCGGCGTACTGGAGCACGACAAGGCTGCGACCGCGGGCGATGCCCTTGCGGGCGTACTCGGCGCGGTCGGCCATGGCCTGCTGGGGTGAGACATAGAACGGCGTCGACACCGGTTATCCGTCCCTTTCTGTCATGGTCACTGGATCACCTTGATAAGAACCGGGGCCCGCTGCTTCAGAGCAGGGCGGCCCTGGGGCCGTCGGGCTCCACCAGACGGCGCTGGAGCACCGCACGGGACAGCTCCGAGGACTCGTCCTCGGTGAGCCGGCGGAAGCCGTCCTCGGTGATCACGGTGATGATCGGGTAGATCCGGCGGGCGACATCGGGACCACCGGTCGCCGAGTCGTCGTCTGCCGCGTCGTAGAGGGCCTGGACGACCAGCGTGGTGGCCTGCTCCTCGGCCAGGTCGTCACGGAACAGCTTCTTCATCGCACCACGCGCGAAGATCGAGCCGGAGCCCGTCGCCGCGAAGTTGTGCTCTTCGCTGCGGCCTCCCGTGACGTCGTAGGAGAAGATGCGCCCCTTCCCGCGGTCCAGGTCGTATCCGGCGAAGAGCGGGACCACGGCCAGGCCCTGCATGGCCATGCCGAGGTTGGAGCGGATCATCGTCGACAGCCGGTTCGCCTTGCCCTCCAGGGACAGCTGGGCGCCCTCGACCTTCTCGAAGTGCTCCAGCTCCAGCTGGAAGAGCTTCACCATCTCGACGGCCAGACCGGCGGTGCCGGCGATGCCGACCGCCGAGTACTCGTCCGCCGGGAAGACCTTCTCGATGTCCCGCTGGGCGATGACGTTGCCCATGGTCGCCCGGCGGTCACCGGCGAGCACCACGCCGCCCGGGAACGTCACGGCCACGATCGTCGTGCCGTGCGGCGCCTCGAGCACGCCCTGGGTGGGCGGCAGCTGTCGGTTGCCGGGCAGCAGCTCGGGCTGGTGCTCGGAGAGGAAGTCCATGAACGAAGAAGAGCCTGGCGTCAGGAAGGCAGCTGGTAGACGCCCGGTGCCACGAGTATTGGCTTCCACAAGTTTCCTTCCAAGTAAGCGATATGCCACGGACCCTACCCGGGTCCCAGTGGTGATCCACATGCCCGGCCGGAGCCGGTATCGGAAACGAAGACTGCTCGCGGCCCGGACTTCTCCGGCCGCGAGCAGCTCTCCGTTGTCCGCTCATCGGCCACTCACGACTCCCCCACCCTCGAACCTGGGATTCGAAGGCAAGGACGGCCTACTGCCCGCCCTTTTGAACGAAGGAGCGCACGAAGTCCTCGGCGTTCTCCTCCAGGACGTCATCAATCTCGTCCAGGACGGAGTCCACGTCGTCGGACAGTTTCTCGTGACGTTCCTTGAGGTCGCCCTGCGCCTGCGCGTCCTGCGCCTGCTCCTCGACCTCCTCGGTGGAGCGTGTGGCCTTCTGCTGGCCGCCGCCGGTGTCCTTGGTTGCCATATCCCTCACCCCGCTCAGTTCGCCTGCCGATCGGTGATGATCAGACCCTACAAGCCGGGTCCGACATCGGCCCCGCAGTTTCCACAACGTACGGGGGCCACCTCGATGATTCCCGGACGGCGGGATTTCCACCCCGGCCCCCCGGGGCGCCGCCCGCTCCCGCCGGCCCTGCTCAGCCCCCCGACAAGACCCTGACCAGGTCTTCCGCCGTGCGGCAGCGGTCCAGCAGCTCCTTGACGTGATTTCGCGTTCCGCGTAGCGGTTCCAGGGTTGGGACGCGCTGCAACGAGTCCCGGCCGGGGAGGTCGAAGATGACCGAGTCCCAGCTCGCGGCGGCGACGTCGTCCGCGTACTGCTCCAGGCAGCGGCCGCGGAAGTACGCACGCGTGTCCTCCGGCGGCTTCGTACGGGCCCGGTCGACCTCGCTCTCGTCCAGCAGCCGCTTCATGCGGCCACGGGCCGCCAGACGGTTGTACAGGCCCTTCTCGGCGCGTACGTCGGCGTACTGGAGGTCGACCAGGTGCAGTCGCGCGGCGTCCCAGTCGAGGCCGTCACGGCGGCGGTAGCCCTCCATCAGCTCGCGCTTGGCGACCCAGTCCAGCTCTCCGGCGAGGCTCATCGGGTCGTTCTCCAGGCGGTTCAGGGTGTCCTCCCAGCGGGTGAGGACGTCCTTGGTCTGCTCGTCCGCGTCCGCGCCGTAGCGCTCCTCCACGTACTTGCGCGACAGCTCGAAGTACTCCATCTGCAACTGGACCGCGGTGAGTGTGCGGCCGCTGCGGAGGGTGACCAGGCGCTTGAGGCCAGGGTCGTGGGAGACCTGGTGCAGCGTGCGCACGGGCTGGTCGACCGCCAGGTCCACCGCGATGAAGCCGTCCTCGATCATGGACAGGACCAGGGCGGTCGTGCCCAGCTTGAGGTACGTCGAGATCTCCGACAGGTTGGCGTCGCCGATGATCACGTGCAGCCGGCGGTACTTCTCGGCGTCCGCGTGCGGCTCGTCCCGTGTGTTGATGATCGGGCGCTTGAGCGTCGTCTCGAGGCCCACCTCGACCTCGAAGTAGTCGGCGCGCTGGCTGATCTGGAAGCCGTGCTCGTGCCCGTCCTGGCCGATGCCGACGCGGCCCGCTCCGGCGAAGACCTGGCGGGAGACGAAGAAGGGCGTGAGGTGACGCACGATGTCCGAGAAGGGGGTCTCCCGCTTCATCAGGTAGTTCTCGTGCGTGCCGTAGGAGGCGCCCTTGTTGTCGGTGTTGTTCTTGTAGAGGTGGATCGGCTGGGCACCGGGAAGCTGTGCGGCCCGCTCGGCGGCCTCGGCCATGATGCGCTCACCGGCCTTGTCCCACAGGACGGCGTCGCGGGGGTTGGTCACCTCGGGGGCGCTGTATTCGGGGTGTGCGTGGTCGACGTACAGACGCGCGCCATTGGTGAGGATCACGTTGGCGAGGCCGATGTCCTCGTCGGTGAGCTGGCTGGAGTCGGCCGCCTCCCTGGCGAGGTCGAAGCCTCGCGCGTCGCGCAGCGGGTTCTCCTCCTCGAAGTCCCAGCGGGCCCGGCGGGCCCGGTGCATCGCCGCCGCGTAGGCGTTGACGATCTGGGACGAGGTGAGCATGGCATTGGCATTGGGGTGGCCGGGGACGGAGATCCCGTACTCCGTCTCGATGCCCATTACTCGCCGTACGGTCATGCGGCCCTCCTTGCCCGGCGGCACCCTCGGTCGTGGGCGCCGCTCAAGTACCGCTGGCGCTCCGGTGCGTGTGCGGTGCCCGTCCCCGCACTGCGCGACTCGGCGGTAGGAACGAGCCTAGAACGCCTTTGCGCTGGTGGGGAGATCATTTGCGTCATTGCCTGCTCCGGTCGTGGCCAGAAAAACAGAAGGCTGCGGGTACCCGGCGAGGGCACCCGCAGCCGCCCTGCTCTTACAGGTACTGACCGGTGTTCGCCACCGTGTCGATGGAGCGTCCGGTGTCCGCGCCCTGCTTTCCGGTGATGAGGGTACGGATGTACACGATCCGTTCGCCCTTCTTTCCGGAGATCCGGGCCCAGTCGTCCGGGTTGGTGGTGTTGGGCAGGTCCTCGTTCTCCTTGAACTCGTCCACGCAGGCCTGCAGCAGGTGGGAGACGCGAAGACCCTTCTGGTTCTTCTCGAGGAAGTCCTTGATCGCCATCTTCTTGGCGCGGCCCACGATGTTCTCGATCATGGCGCCGGAGTTGAAGTCCTTGAAGTAGAGGACTTCCTTGTCGCCGTTGGCGTAGGTGACCTCCAGGAAGCGGTTCTCCTCGGACTCGGCGTACATGTGCTCGACCGCCGTCTGGATCATGCTCTGGACGGTCGTCTCCTTGCTGCCGCCGTGCTCGCCGAGGTCGTCGGCGTGCAGCGGGAGGCGCTCGGTGAGGTACTTGCCGAAGATGTCCTTGGCCGCCTCGGCGTCCGGCCGCTCGATCTTGATCTTCACGTCGAGCCGGCCGGGGCGCAGGATGGCGGGGTCGATCATGTCCTCGCGGTTGGAGGCGCCGATCACGACCACGTTCTGCAGGCCCTCGACGCCGTCGATCTCGGCGAGCAGCTGCGGGACGATGGTGTTCTCCACGTCCGAGCTGACGCCGGAGCCGCGGGTGCGGAAGAGGGACTCCATCTCGTCGAAGAAGACGATGACGGGCGTGCCCTCGCTGGCCTTCTCACGCGCACGCTGGAAGACGAGGCGGATCTGCCGCTCGGTCTCGCCGACGTACTTGTTGAGCAGCTCGGGGCCCTTGATGTTCAGGAAGAAGCTCTTGCCCGCGGCCTGGCCGGTGACCTCGGCGACCTTCTTGGCCAGCGAGTTCGCGACGGCCTTGGCGATCAGTGTCTTGCCGCAGCCGGGCGGGCCGTAGAGCAGCACGCCCTTGGGCGGGCGCAGCTCGTGCTCCTTGAACAGGTCCGGGTAGAGGTACGGCAGCTCGACCGCGTCGCGGATGGCCTCGATCTGGTTGCCGAGACCACCGATCTGCTCGTAGCCGATGTCGGGGACCTCTTCGAGGACGAGTTCCTCGACCTCGCTCTTGGGCACGACCTCGTAGACATAGCCGGAGCGGGGCTCGAGCAGCAGGGCGTCGCCGGGGCGGATGGTGACGTCCAGCAGCGGCTCGGCGAGCCGCACCACCCGCTCCTCGTCGGTGTGCCCCAGCACGAGGGCACGCTCGCCGTCCTCGAGGATCTCCTTGAGGGTGACGATGTCGCCGACGCTCTCGTACTCCATGGCCTCGACCACGTTGAGTGCCTCGTTGAGCATGACCTCCTGGCCGCGCCGCAGATCGTCGAGGTCGACGCTTGGGCTGACGTTCACCCGGAGTTTGCGGCCACCGGTGAAGATGTCGGCGGTGCCGTCCTCGTTGGCCTGCAGGAAGACTCCGAAGCCGGCCGGCGGCTGGGCGAGCCGGTCGACCTCTTCCTTGAGGGCCACGATCTGGTCGCGGGCCTCGCGGAGGGTGTTGGCCAGTCGTTCGTTCTGGGCGGACACGCCGGCCAGGTTGGTCTGCAGCTCGACGATCCGCTCTTCGAGAATCCTCGTGTGTCGCGGAGAGTCGGCGAGCTTGCGTCGCAGGACGGCGATCTCCTGCTCAAGGTAGGCGATCTGCCCGGCCGGGTCGTCGGACCCTCGTCCCGGGCGGATGCCGCGGTTCATGTCGTCGTCGTGGGCTGCCACGGTCCTCACCTCCTCCAAGGGGAGCTGGACGCTTCCAGACCCTACCTGGGTGGGTGTCGATTGAAACCCCTAGATCACCAAGACTGTCAAGGTGTGTCGTCGGTCACCCGGTGCGCTCTCCCTCGCACGGAGGGGATACCCACTCAACGTGATGTGGAAGCAGCTTGTTCCGGGCATCGCGTGGTCGAATTCCTTCAAAGCTGGCCGGAGTTGTCCGCCCCGGGCCGGTCGGCCCGTATGCGGGCAGCCGGCAGCGCAACCGTACAGTCATCACGCAGAGCGACGGCCCGGGCGGACGGGGTCACGGTCGGCCGGACCTGAGGTGGTCGTCCCCGTGGCCGGGACATGCCGTCCTGGTCGGGCGGTCGTACCCGAGCGGGATCGGGCGGAAACCCGGTCACCGGCGAAAGAAGGCCCGAAAGCGGCGGAGGTAGGGTCGGGGGTGTTCAACAGCCGCTGGAGCGGACCCGGCTGGCCTCAGGGCCGCCGGACCGCCCGGCGAACCGGAAGGGCAGGAGAAGTGACCGTGCAGCAGGAGGCCCCGGGCGGCGAGGCGCTGGAGGTCTGGATCGACCAGGACCTGTGTACCGGCGACGGGATCTGCGCCCAGTACGCCCCGGAGGTGTTCGAGCTGGACATCGACGGGCTGGCCTATGTGAAGGGCGCCGACGACGAACTGCTCCAGGACGCGGGGGCGACCGTGCCGGTACCACTGCCGCTGCTGACCGACGTGGTGGACTCGGCCAAGGAGTGCCCCGGCGAGTGCATCCATGTGCGCCGGGTTTCGGACAGGGTCGAGGTGTACGGGCCCGACGCGGGCTGAGTCCCGGCGCCGGGCCCGGTGTCAGACGCTGTGGACCGGGGCGTCCGTGGAGCGGACGAACGCGCTGCCGTTCCACTGCCACTTGACCGGGGTCTTGAGGTCGGGGCAGCAGTTGGGGACGGCGTCCGAGGAGTAGCCGAGCAGGGTCGCGCCGACCGCACGCACGCGTATGGAGAAATCGGTGACCGTGACCCGGTCCCGCGGGTCCACGAGGGTGGCGACCACGCGCGGCTTGCCGCCGTCCGACGGGCGGGTGACGACGTAGACCCCGTCCGGCGAGGTGCCCATGGCGGCGTCGCAGTGCACGACCGCAACCGTTTCCGGCCTGCCGTCGCCGTCCAGGTCCCCGGTGGCCTGCTTCGCGACCACCGCCTTCGCCGGACCGCAGTGCAGCGGGAAGACCACGCCGGCCGTACTGGGCGGTGCGACGACCGCGGGGGCGGCGGTGGTGTGCGTGCCGGTCGCGGCTGTGGCCGATCCCGGTTGTACGACGGAGGAGAGGGCCACGACGCCGGCGACAGCCGTGGCGGTGGCAACCCAGTGGATGGGCCTGGTCTGGGTGTGGGCAAGCTCCGGAACGGCGGATTGCTGCACTAGGAGTGTCTCCCGTGAGGGCTGTGCCGGTGGGGTGGCCAGCATCGTGCCACACGTCACAGTGCGGGGGAACGGCGGGGTCCGGGGTTCCCGCAAGCGAACCGCCGGCGCGCGTGCGGGCGTACACGCCCGTGGGGGCGCGGGGCACCCCGGTGCACCGTCAACGAAGTCAACGAACGGGCGCCGTGCCCGAGTTCCCCTCGCTCGGCGGGAACTCGGGCACGGCGCCCTGGCGTTGAGCTGTGTGCACGGCCGGTCAGCGGCCGGCGGCTCCGTCGGCGTTGGGTCCGGCGTAGTCCTCGCCGTAGGCGCCCTTGGCGGGGCGGCGTCGGCGCATGGGCGGCTCGACGCCGTCCGCGAGGCGGCGGGCGGTGAGCAGGAAGCCGGTGTGACCGATCATCCGGTGGTCCGGGCGGACGGCCAGGCCCTCGATGTGCCAGTTGCGGATCATGGTCTCCCAGGCGGTCGGCTCATTGAAGCAGCCGATCTCCCGGATGGACTCCACGGTCCGCGCGAGCTGGGTGGTGGTGGCGACGTAGCAGCACAGGATGCCGCCCGGGACGAGCGCCTTGGAGACGGCCTCCAGGCACTCCCAGGGGGCGAGCATGTCGAGGATGACGCGGTCGACGTCGGTGTCGGACAGGTTGTCCTGGAGGTCGCCCACGGTGAGCTGCCAGGCGGGGTGCGGGCCGCCGAAGTAGCGCTCCACGTTCGCCTGCGCGATCTCGGCGAAGTCCTCACGGCGCTCGTAGGAGTGCAGCATGCCCTGGTCGCCGATGGCGCGCAGCAGGAAGCTGCTGAGCGAGCCTGAGCCGACGCCGGCCTCCACGACGCGCGCGCCGGGGAAGATGTCGGCGAAGGCGAGGATCTGCCCCGCGTCCTTGGGGTAGACGACGGCTGCCCCGCGGGGCATGGACAGGACGTAGTCGGGGAGCAGGGGGCGCAGCGCGAGGTAGGCCACGTTGCCGGTGGTGCGGACAACGCTGCCCTCGGGAGCACCGATCAGTTCGTCGTGCGGGAAGGAGCCCTTGTGGGTGTGGAAGTTCTTCCCGGCTTCGAGCGTGAACGTGTAGTGGCGGCCCTTGGGGTCGGTCAGCTGTACCTGGTCCCCGACCTTGAAGGGCCCGCGCCTGCGGGCGGCACCGGTCGGTTCGGACATGTGAACAGACTACCGGCCCCGGCGGGGGCCGCCGACCACTAGGCGGACGGGCGGGCCATCGCCTTCACGAAGGCGCGCTCGACGTCGGCGGCGGACAGCACGCCGTAGATCTCGCCGGTCTCCTCGACGACCAGGTACTCGGTGGCCGGGGTGGCCCGCAGGACGTCCAGCAGGTCCTCGCCGGCCAGCTCGGCGGAGACGCGCATGCCGTCGGTGAGTTCCTGGGCGAGGCCGCTGACCGCGACCCAGGGGCGGCGGTGTTCGGGTACGCCGACGATGGCGGCCTCGCGGACGAGGGAGAGGGGGTTTCCATGGGCGTCCACCACGACCAGGGCGCGGGCGCCGGCGGCGTTGGCGCGGCGCAGGGCCTCGGAGAGCGGGGTGTCGGTCTGGACCGGTACGGCGCGGCGGGTGAGCGTGCGGGCGCGCAGCTCGGGGAGGTGTTCCCGCAGCCGGGCCATGCGCAGGCTGTTGCCCGCGCCGGTCCAGATGATCGCGGCGAGGATGGCGGCGAGCAGGGCGTCGGTGACGGTGTCCATGCCGCCCGTGTCCGCGCCGTCGCCGCCGAGGGCGCCGGACTGGTTGAGCAGGGGCAGGCCGATCAGGACCGCTACGGCGAGGGCTCGGCCGACCCAGGCGGCGGCGACGGTGCCGCTCATCGGCCTGCCGGTGATCTTCCAGACGACGGCGCGGAGCATGCGGCCGCCGTCGAGGGGCAGGCCGGGCAGGAGGTTGAAGGCCGCCACGATCAGGTTCGAGATCATCAGCCCGGCGAGCAGGACACCTGGGACGGAGCGGGGCTCGAACGGCTTCATGGCGAGGTAGAAGACCGCCGCGAGGACGAGCGAGAGCAGCGGCCCGACGAAGGCCAGGACGAACTCCCGGCCCGGGGTCTCGGCCTCCTTCTCGATCTCGGAGACACCGCCGAAGAACTGCAGCTGGATACGGCGGACCGGGAGCTTGAAGCGGATCGCGGCGACCGTGTGGGCCAGCTCGTGGACCAGGACGGATGCGTAGAAGGCGACGGCGAAGAACAGCGAGACCAGGTAGCGGGCGAAACCCAGCTCGGGCAGCACGCGGTCGAGCTGCCCGCCGAAGACCCAGGTGATCAACGCGGCGACGAGGAACCAGCTGGGCGCCACGTACACCGGCACCCCGAAGGGCCGGCCCATGAGGATGCCCCCGCCGGGCTCCTTGGGCCGCGGCTGGGGCGGCTCGCCCTTGGCGATGCCGGAGTGGGCGAGAGAGCGGTGGTCGGAGTGGGCCGCCTCGCGGGGCCGGTCGGTACGGTCCGCGTCACGGGACGAGGCGACCGGGGCACCGTGGGTGGTCGTGCCGTGGGCGGGGGTGACGTCGGGGTGGCCGGAGGCACCGGAGGCAGAGCCGGTGTCGGGGTGGCCGGAAGTACCGGAGGCAGAGCCGGTGTCGGGGTGGCCGGAAGTACCGGTCGCGACGCCGGTGGTGGTGGCGGAGCTGTCGGCACCACCGAACCCGGCATCCTCGCCCCTGACAGCCCCGGCGCCCTCGTCCCGGGACTCCGCGGTCACCGCCGCGTCTTCGTCCCGGGCAGCTTCGGTGTCCTCCTGCCGGGGCTCCGTGTCTCCCGCCGCACCTTCGTTCCGGGTCGGGTCGTGCGCGGCATCCTCGTGCCCTGTGTTCGCGGCCCCAGGGTCGCTGTCCGGGGTCCGGGGCGGGGCCGGGGTGTCGGGACCGGGCGTCGGGGCGTGGTGCGGGGCTGGCCCGGGGTGGTCGGCGGGGCCGGTCGCCGGGGCCGTAGGACCTGCGGGGTGCTCGGTCGGCTCGTCATTGCCGGACCGCGGCTGCCCGCTCCCGCCGCTCACGTCCACGGTGTCCCCTCGTTCGAAGCGTCTTCCGCGCCTGCCGGGCGGAAGGGTCTGAGGTCGATGGTATGCGGCGGTGGTGGCGCGTTTCGCCCCGGCACCCCTTGTGTTTGCCGCGCGGTCGCGCGGTCTGCGCGGCCGGCGGGTGGGTCACTGTCAGTGGTGGGCCGTAAGGTCTGTGGGCATGGACAGCAGCTTCGAGGACGCGGCGGCCGAGCGGCCCGCCACGGCGCCCACCTCCCTGTCGCCCTCCCGGGCCGGTGACTTCATGCAGTGCCCGCTGCTGTACCGGTTCCGGGTGATCGACCGGCTGCCCGAGAAGCCGAGCGAGGCGGCGACGAGAGGCACGCTGGTGCACGCCGTGCTGGAGCGGCTGTTCGACGCACCCGCCGTGGAGCGGACCGCGCCACGCGCCAAGGCGCTGATCCCGGGCCAGTGGGACCGGCTGCGGGAGAGCAGGCCGGAGGTGACCGAGCTGTTCGCCGACGACCCGGAGGGCGAGCGGCTGGCACAGTGGCTCGACGAGGCCGAGCACCTGGTGGAGCGCTGGTTCACGCTGGAGGATCCGACGCGCCTGGAGCCCGCCGAGCGGGAGTTGTTCGTCGAGGCCGAGCTGGAGTCGGGGCTGCGGCTGCGCGGCATCATCGACCGGGTCGACGTGGCCCCCACGGGTGAGGTGCGGATCGTCGACTACAAGACGGGCAAGGCGCCCCGGCCGGAGTACGCCGAGGGCGCGCTGTTCCAGATGAAGTTCTACGCCCTCGTGGTCTGGCGGCTGAAGCAGGTCGTACCGCGGCGGCTCCAGCTCGTCTATCTCGGCAGCGGAGACGTGCTGACGTACGACCCCGTCCTCGCCGACCTGGAGCGGGTGGAGCGCAAGCTGCACGCGTTGTGGGACGCCATCCGGCAGGCCACGGAGACCGGCGAGTGGCGCCCCCGCCGGACCAAGCTGTGCGGCTGGTGCGACCACCAGGCGCACTGCCCGGAGTTCGGCGGCACTCCCCCGCCCTATCCGCTGCCGGTGAGGGCGGCCGAGTCGGGGACCGGGTCGCAGGGCAGAATGGGGCCGGACTAGCGAAGGAGTGTCACGTGGCCATCCGCGTCCTACTGGTCGACGACCAGCCCCTGCTGCGTACGGGTTTCCGGATGATCCTGGAGGCCGAGCAGGACATCGCGGTCGTGGGCGAGGCCGGTGACGGCCTGCAGGCCCTCGATCAGGTACGGGCCCTGCAGCCGGACGTCGTGCTGATGGACATCCGCATGCCGCGGATGGACGGGGTGGAGGCGACCCGGCAGATCACCGGGCCCGACCGGTCCGGCCCGGCGAAGGTACTCGTGCTGACCACGTTCGACCTCGACGAGTACGTGGTGGAGGCGCTGCGCGCCGGCGCCAGTGGCTTCCTGCTGAAGGACGCGCCCGCCAACGAGCTGGTGCAGGCGATCCGTGTGGTCGCGGGCGGCGAGGCGATGCTGGCACCGAGCATCACACGCCGGCTGCTGGACAAGTACGCCACGCATCTGCCCTCCGGTGAGGAGCCGGTGCCGGACACCCTGCACACCCTCACCGACCGCGAGGTGGAGGTGCTGAAGCTGGTGGCGCGCGGGCTGTCCAACGCGGAGATCGCCGCCGATCTGTTCGTCAGCGAGACGACGGTGAAGACCCATGTGGGGCATGTGCTCACCAAGCTGGGGCTCAGGGACCGGGTGCAGGCAGCGGTGTACGCGTACGAGAGCGGGCTGGTGCGCCCCGGCGCGCAGTAGACCCGGCGACAGCACAGGGCGCTGCCTCCCTGAAGGAGGCGGCGCCCTGTGCGTCCGTAGCTCAGCTCTTGCTCAGTTCCCAGAACCGGAACACCGTGGAGGCGTCCAGGCAGTACTCCAGGCCGTAGACGCCGTCGCGGGCGACCGCGTACTGCTTGGCCTGCCACACGGGCAGGACGGGAAGTTCGGCGGCGACGATGTCCTGCAGCTTGCCGAAGTCCTTGTCGGTGGCGCCGCGGTCGCTCTGCGCGGCCGTGTCGGGGATGAGCGAGCCGGTGATGGTCGGGTTGCTGTAGTTGTTGTCCAGCACGTTGCCCTTGCCGAAGAACGGCGCCGTGAAGTTGTCGGCGTCCGGGTAGTCCGGCACCCAGCCCTTGACGTAGACGCCGTACTTGCCGGCGGCGATGTCCTTCTCGTACTGGTCGAAGGCGACCGACTTGACGTCGGCGTCGAACAGGCCGCTGGCGTTGAGCTGTCCGGCGATGGCCTTCAGCTCCTCGTCGGTGGCGGGGCCGTAACGCGACGGCGTGGACCACAGGGTGAGCTTCACCTTGCCGCTGACGCCGTCGGCGTGCAGCGCGGCGGCGGCCTTGGCCTGGGACGGGCGGGCGCCGTAGGTGTCGAAGAAGGCCGTGTTGTGGCCGACGATGCCCGCCGGAATGATCGAGTACAGCGGGGTCGCGGTGCCCTGGTAGACGTTCTTGATCAGGGCGTCGCGGTCGAGGAGGTAGGCCATGGCCTTGCGGACGCCGAGCTTTCCGGCGACCGGGTCCTTCATGTTGAAGACCAGGTGCTGGACCTCGGCGCTGCTGCCCTCGACGACGGCCACGCCGTTGCTGTCGCCCTGCTGGTCGAGACCGGCGATGTCGGACGCGGACAGGCCTCGGTAGGCGAGGTCGATCTTGCCGTCGAGGAGGGCCTTCTTCAGGGCGGCGCGGTCGCCGTGGAAGAACTTGAGCGTGACGCCGGAGTTCTTGACCTTGGCGGTGCCCGTGTAGTTGCCGTTGACCGAGAAGACGGCCTTGTCCTTGTCGAAGGAGTCCAGCTTGTACGGGCCGGAGCCGACGGCCTTGCCGTCCTTGCGCAGGCCGTTCGCGTCGTACTGGCTGTGGTCCACGATGGAGCCGGCGCCGGAGGCGAGCTTGCTGGGGAACGTGGCGTCGGGAACCTTCAGACGGAAGACCACGGTCCTGGCGTTCGGTGTGTCGACCGAGCCGAGCATCGGGAACATGATCGCGGGCCCCGAAGCGTCGTTGATCCTGAGCATGCGGTCGAAGGAGAACTTGACGTCCTCGGAGGTGAGAGCGTCACCGTTGCTGAACTTCAGGCCGTCCTTGAGGTCGCACTGGTAGACCATGGCGCGGCTGTCGGTGAACGTGCACTGCTTGGCCAGTTCGGGCTGGGGCTCGGTGCCTCCCTTGGGGAAGCTGAGCAGCGACTGGAAGACGTTGTCGAACAACAGCCAGGAGCCGGGGTCGTAGCCGGACGCCGGGTCCGTGGCGAGGACGTCGTCCGACATCCCCATCACCACGGGCGAGCCGGTACCTCCGGAATCACCGGTCCCCGAACCGCAGCCGGTCAACAGGCCGGAGGCCAGCCCCGCCACGATGGGCAGGACCGGCCACTGGTTGCGCATGTTCACTGCATGTGCCTTCGTCGTCGGTTCCGTCACCCGGGGCCAGCGTCCTGGCCCCGGGCCCGGGGCGCCGTCCTGGCCCCGGATGAGGAGAGCCGTCAGCCGCTCACACCACGGCCGAGCTCCCACAGCTGAAGTGTCGAGGAGGAGTTGAGGGCGTATGCCGTGCCCGTGATGTCGCCCCGTGCGGCCACGTACTGCTTGCCCTGCCACAGCGGCAGGATCGGGACGTCCTCGGCGACCTGGTCCTGGATCTCGGTCAGGCTCTTGGAGGCGGCGAGCCGGTCCGCCTCGCGGCGGGACTCCGGGATCAGCGTGCGCTGGATCGTGGTGTTGGAGTACGGCGAGCCGAGGAAGTTGTCCTTGTCCAGGAAGGGCGCGAGGAAGTTGTCGGCGTCCGGGAAGTCGGGGAACCAGCCCATGCCGTAGACGTCGTACCGGCCCTTCTGCTCGGCGGGCCGGAACTCGGTCCAGGGGTGGCCCTGGACGGAGACGTCGAACAGGCCACTGTTGTTGAGCTGCTTCTGCAGGTCCTCGAACTCCTGCTTCGTGGCCGCGCCGTAGTGGTCGGTGGTGTAGTGCAGGGTCATCTTGACCGGGGTGGTGATACCGGCCTTGGTGAGCAGGTCCTTGGCCTTGGCGGCGCTGGGGTTGCCGTACTTGTTGAAGAACGAGTTGGAGTGGCCGGTGATGGTGGCCGGGACGAGCGAGTACAGCGGCTCGGCCTGGGTGCCGTAGACCTTGTTGACCAGTTCGCCGCGGTCGATGAGCTGGGCCATGGCCTGGCGCACGGCCTTGGACTTCACGCTGGGCGCATTGGTGTTGAAGGCCAGGTAGCGGATCTCGAGGCCCGGCATGTCGACGAGGTCGACCTTGCTGTCGCTGCCGGCGTCCAGCTTCTGGATCTGCGCGGGCGTCATGGTGCGGGTCATGACGTCGATGTCGCCCTTGTCGATCGCCGCGCCCATGGCGTCGGCGGAGTCGAAGGAGCGGATCACGACCTTGCTGTTGTTCACCGTCACGCTGCCCTTGTAGGAAGGGTTCTTGGTGAAGGTGGCGCTGACGATCGAGTTGTTCTTGACGTCGGCCTGGAAGGTGTAGGGGCCGGAGCCGTCCACCGAGAAGCCGTCGCGCAGCTTGCCCTTCTCGTAGTCCTTGGGCTCGACGATGCCCGCGACCGGGGTGGACAGCTTGTACGGGAAGGTGGCGTCGGCCGTCTTGAGGTGGAAGACGACCTCACGGTCGCCCTGCGTCTCGACCGTGTCGATGGTGTTGAGCAGCGAGGAGACACCGCTGTCCGACTTGATGCGCAGGACGCGCTCGATGGAGTACTTGACGTCCTCGGCGGTCACCGGGTCACCGTTCGCGAACTTCAGGCCGTCCCGCAGCTTGCAGGCGTAGCGCTCGCTGCCGCTGTCGGTGAAACCGCAGCTCTCGGCGGCGTCCGGAACGGGGTCGCCCTCGCCCTTGGGCTGGGCCATCAGCGTCTGCTGGGTCTGGCGCAGGATGTTCCAGGTGCCGACGTCGTAGGCATAGGCCGGGTCGAGGGGTGCCGGGGCGTCCTTGGTGGCCGTGAACTGGTCCGTGGTGCCGACAACGATGGCGTCACCGCTCTTGCCCCCGCTGCCGGATCCGCCGCACGCGGCCAGAACCGGCGTGAGCAGGCCGACGACCGCCGGCAGCACCAAAGTCTTGCGGTTCATGCGGGAGTTTCTCCAGAGCAGTTCGGTCCGTGTATCCGACATGCAGGGGTGATGCGGCGGAACACGGGTGATACGGCGATGTTCTCGCGATGAGATTAGTCCGCGCTCGCAGCCGGGCTCACGGCCGCGGGAGTTGACCCGTCATCACGCAGTGGAACCGGCTGCGGACACACCGAAAAACCGACAGCGACAGGATTAGTGCAGCCTCCCCCCAATCGGGACACAAGGATCCGCCGATCCCCGCCGAACCGGGCCAGCCAGCACACTCGAGCCGTAATGTCGAGACCTCCAGGGGTGGGGAACGTCACATCCCCAACTGTGCGGGCAGTCAGCAGAATTCAGCCGCGCGGCTTGGCGCGAATTCCACTCGCGTGGACTTCCCCGGAAATTT
This sequence comes from Streptomyces broussonetiae, assembly GCF_009796285.1. Taxonomy (NCBI): domain Bacteria; kingdom Bacillati; phylum Actinomycetota; class Actinomycetes; order Kitasatosporales; family Streptomycetaceae; genus Streptomyces; species Streptomyces broussonetiae. Next base: position 2,369,182 of record NZ_CP047020.1, read on the forward strand.
GTCCAGTGCGGTCAATGGACTTTGCGGGCCGGCGAACGGCGGACTTTATACGCTGGGTGAACGGCTAGCGCATTTCCGTCATCAGGCCGCGCAGAAATGCCAGGTCGACCTCTTCCAGGGAGGTCACGACGGTGCGCCCCTCGGCGGGCGCGATGGGCGCGACGGAGGGTACGGCGACCACCCGGCAGCCCGCGGCCTCTGCGGCGGCGACCCCGGTCGAGGTGTCCTCGACGACGGCGCAGCGGGCCGGTGCCGCACCCAGCCCCGCCGCGGCGAGCAGATAGGGGTCCGGGAAGGGCTTGGTGCGTGAGACCTCGTCGCCCGCGACGGACAGGGCGAAGTGGTGCGGGCCGAGCACGGTCAGCACACGGTCGATGATGCGCCGGTGGGAGGCCGAGACCAGCGCCGTGGGAACGGCCTGCTCGTGCAGCTCGGCGAGCAGGCGGGCGGCGCCCGGCATCAGCGGCAGGGTGCGGCCGATGCGGTCCTCGAAGCCCTCGTTGAGCAGGACGGTCAGCTCGGCGAGAGTGATGTCGGCGCCGGTGGCCTCGATGAGGAAGCCGGCACTGCGGGTCATCGGGCCGCCGACCACGACATGGCGCCAGGAATCGTCCAGGGGGTGGCCGAGGGCGGCGAAGACCTCGACCTCGACGTCCCACCAGAACCCCTCGGTGTCCACGAGGGTGCCATCCATGTCGAGGAGCACCGCCTGCAACGTCGAGCCTTCGGCCGTACGGGTTCCGAGCGCGGGGACCGTGCTGGTCATCCACGCACCTCCTTGCGGGACGAGCAGGCCGGTTCCCGCGCGGGAACCGGCCTGCAATGGGCCGACAAGTGTACGTCTCCGGTGCGCGGAGCGCCTCGTTTACCACTCGAGGCCGGGGGACCCCTGGAAACTCCTGCGCAGGCCGGAGGGCTCAGCGGGCGTTGAAGTACTTCGCCTCCGGGTGGTGGATCACGATGGCGTCGGTGGACTGCTCGGGGTGCAGCTGGAACTCCTCGGACAGCTGCACGCCGATCCGCTCGGGCCGCAGCAGCTCGGCGATCTTGGCGCGGTCCTCCAGGTTGGGGCAGGCGCCGTAGCCGAGGGAGAAACGGGCGCCACGGTACTTCAGGGCGAACATGTCCTCCATGTCGGCCGGGTCCTCCCCCGCGAAGCCGAGTTCGCTGCGGACGCGGGCGTGCCAGTACTCGGCGAGTGCCTCCGCCAGCTGCACGGACAGGCCGTGCAGTTCGAGGTAGTCACGGTAGGAGTTGGCCTCGAACAGCCTGGCCGTCTCCTCGCCGATGCGGGAGCCGACGGTGACGACCTGCAGGCCGACCACGTCGGTCTCGCCGGACTCCTCCGGGCGGAAGAAGTCGGCCAGGCACAGCCGCCGGCCGCGGCGCTGGCGCGGGAAGGTGAACCGGGTGCGCTCGTTGCCCTGCTCGTCCAGGATGATCAGGTCGTCGTCCTTGGAGACACAGGGGAAGTAGCCGTGGACGACGGCCGCTTCCAGCAGGTTCTCCGTCTGCAGCCGGTCCAGCAGCCCCCGCAGCCGCGGCCGGCCCTCGCTCTCGACCAGTTCCTCGTACGACGGCCCCTCGCCGGTGCGGGCCTGCTTGAGCCCCCACTGGCCCTTGAACAGGGCGCCCTCGTCCAGCCAGCTCGCGTACTCCCTGAGCTGGATGCCCTTCACCACCCGGGTGCCCCAGAACGGCGGAGCGGGCACCGGGTTGTCGACGGCGACGTCGGAGCGGACATGGCCCTCCTCGGGCCGCTCCTCGACCTCGACGGCGGCGCTCTGCCGCACCCGGCGCTGCTTGAGTTCGGGCAGCTTCGCTCCGGGCACCCCGCGCTTGACGCCGATGAGGGCGTCCATCAGGCGCAGGCCCTCGAAGGCGTCACGGGCGTAGCGGACCTCGCCCTCGTACAGTTCGTGCAGGTCCTGCTCGACATAGGCGCGGGTCAGGGCGGCACCGCCCAGGATGACCGGGAACCGGGCCGCAAGCCCGCGCTGGTTCAGCTCCTCCAGGTTCTCCTTCATGATCACCGTGGACTTGACCAGCAGGCCGGACATGCCGATCACATCGGCGTCGTGCTCGTCGGCAGCCTCCAGGATCGCCGAGACGGGCTGCTTGATACCGAGGTTGACGACGTTGTAGCCGTTGTTGGACAGGATGATGTCGACGAGGTTCTTACCGATGTCGTGCACGTCACCGCGCACGGTCGCCAGCACGATCGTGCCCTTGCCCTCGGTGTCCGACTTCTCCATGTGCGGCTCGAGGTGCGCGACGGCCGCCTTCATCACCTCGGCGGACTGCAGGACGAACGGCAGCTGCATCTGACCGGAGCCGAACAGCTCACCGACCACCTTCATACCGTCCAGCAACGTCTCGTTGACGATGTCGAGGGCCGGACGCTCCCGCAGGGCCTCGTCCAGATCCTGCTCGAGCCCGTTGCGCTCCCCGTCGACGATCCGCCGCTTGAGCCGCTCCTCCAACGGCAGCGCCGCCAGCTCCTCGGCCCTGCCCGCCTTCAGCGACTTCGCCGTGGCCCCCTCGAACAGCTGCATGAGCTTCTGCAGCGGGTCATAGCCCTCACGCCGCCGGTCATGGACCAGGTCCAGGGCGGTCTGTACCTCCTCCTCGCTGAACCGGGCGATCGGCAGGATCTTCGACGCGTGCACGATCGCCGAGTCCAGACCCGCCTTGACGCACTCGTCGAGAAAGACCGAGTTCAGCAGGATCCGCGCGGCCGGGTTGAGACCGAAGGAGATGTTCGACAGCCCCAACGTGGTCTGCACGTCCGGGTGACGGCGCTTGAGCTCCCGGATCGCCTCGATGGTCGCGACACCGTCCCCACGCGACTCCTCCTGACCCGTGCAGATCGTGAAGGTCAGCGTGTCGATGAGAATGTCCGACTCGCGGATGCCCCAGTTCCCCGTCAGATCGGCGATCAACCGCTCCGCGATCTCCACCTTCTTCTGCGGCGTACGGGCCTGGCCCTCCTCGTCGATCGTCAGCGCGATCAACGCCGCACCATGCTCCTGCGCCAGCCTCGTGACCCGCGCGAAACGAGACTCCGGGCCGTCACCGTCCTCGTAGTTCACCGAGTTGATCACCGCACGGCCGCCCAGCTTCTCCAGCCCGGCCCGGATCACCTCGACCTCGGTGGAGTCCAGCACCACCGGCAACGTGGACGCGGTCGCAAAACGGCCCGCCAGCTCCTCCATGTCGGCCACACCGTCACGCCCGACATAGTCCACACACAGATCCAGCATGTGCGCGCCCTCACGGATCTGCTCCCGCGCCAGCTCCACACAGTCGTCCCAGCGGCCCTCCAGCATGGCCTCACGGAACTTCTTCGACCCATTGGCGTTCGTCCGCTCACCGATCGCCAGATACGAGGTGTCCTGCCGGAACGGCACCGACTGGTAAAGGGAAGCAGCCCCCGGCTCCGGACGCGGCTCCCGCACCGGCGGAACGACACCACGCACCCGCTCGACCACCTGACGCAGATGCTCCGGCGTCGTACCACAGCAGCCACCCACGAGCGAGAGGCCGTAGTCCCGGACGAAGTTCTCCTGGGCCTCGGCCAGCCCCTCGGGGCCGAGCGGGAAGTGCGCGCCGTCCTTGGTCAGGACGGGCAGGCCGGCGTTCGGCATGCACAGCAGCGGGATACGCGAGTGCCGGGCAAGATGACGCAGGTGTTCACTCATCTCGGCCGGGCCGGTGGAGCAGTTCAGGCCGATCATGTCGATGCCCAGCGGCTCCAGGGCGGTCAGCGCCGCACCGATCTCCGAGCCCAGCAGCATGGTGCCGGTGGTCTCGAAGGCCATGGACACCAGCAGCGGCACCTCGATGCCGAGGCGCTCCATGGCGCGCCGGGCGCCGAGGACGGAGGCCTTGGTCTGGAGGAGGTCCTGGGTGGTCTCCACGATCAGGGCGTCGGCACCGCCCGTCAGCAGCCCCTCCGCGTTGGCCTGGAAGCCGTCCCGGAGGGTGGTGTAGTCGATGTGCCCGAGGGTGGGCAGCTTGGTGCCGGGGCCGATGGAACCGAGGACCCAGCGCCGGCGGCCGTCCCCGGCGGAGAACTCGTCGGCGGTCTCGCGAGCGATGCGGGCGCCGGCCTCGGACAGCTCGTACACCCGATCGGCGATGTCGTACTCCGCCATCGCCGCGTGGTTGGCCCCGAAGGTGTTCGTCTCGACGCAGTCGACCCCGACCGCGAAGTACGCCTCGTGCACCGAACGCACGATGTCGGGACGGGTCAGATTGAGGATCTCGTTGCAGCCCTCGAGCTGCTGGAAGTCCTCCAGGGTCGGGTCCTGGGCCTGGAGCATGGTGCCCATGGCTCCGTCGGCGACCACCACACGGCTGGCGAGCGCCTCTCGGAGCGCGGACACACGGGTCCGGCTGTCGGCGGAAGGGGACGGTGGCAACGAGGCCATGAAGGGGCTCCCTAGATGCGACGGCTGTCGGCTATGCGGCTTCTCCCTGACGGGCGGAGATGCCGCACGGCGTCAGGGTAACCGGGAGTCGGCTTGGATGGGCACCGGCGTCCACGAGGCGGACGAGGGTGGCCCCCGCGCCACACCCGGGCCACGTGTGATGTAACAGGTGTCGACCGACCATTAGCGAGAGGTCGGCATGGACCGGTAGTGTTCGACATTGCCGAACGCTGGATTGGCTCGTCTCAGGACGGCGCACGACGACAGTCGGCACCAAGAGACGACGCGCCCCGCGTTCGACGGCAGCCACAAGGGGACGGAGGCAGGACGGCGATGGCACGGAACATCCAGTCGCTCGAACGGGCGGCCGCGATGCTGCGGCTGCTCGCGGGCGGCGAGCGGAGACTGGGCCTGTCGGACATCGCCTCGTCACTGGGCCTCGCCAAGGGCACCGCCCACGGCATCTTGCGCACCCTCCAGCAGGAGGGGTTCGTGGAACAGGACGAGGCCTCCGGGCGGTATCAGCTGGGCGCGGAGCTGCTGCGCCTCGGCACCACCTATCTGGATGTGCACGAGCTGCGGGCGCGGGCCCTGGTGTGGACCGACGACCTGGCCCGCTCCAGCGGCGAGAGCGTGCACCTGGGGGTCCTGCACCAGCAGGGCGTGCTGATCGTGCACCACGTCTTCCGGCCGGACGACAGCCGACAGGTGCTGGAGATCGGCGCCATGCAGCCGCTGCACTCCACCGCGCTGGGCAAGGTGCTCTCCGCGTACGACCCGGTGGCGCACAGCGAGGCGCTCGACACCGAACGCAAGCCCTTCACGGACCGCACGATCTGCGGCCACGACGACTTCGAGCACCTCCTGGACGTCACGCGCGCGCGTGGGTACGCGGCCGACGTGGAGGAGACCTGGGAGGGCGTGGCGTCCATCGCCGCACCCATCCACGACCGGCGCCGGATGCCCGTGGGCGCCGTCGGCATCACCGGCGCCGTGGAGCGCCTGCGCCGGGACGGCGAGCTGCGTCCCGAGCTGATCGCGGCGGTGCGCGACTGCGCCCGCGCGGTCTCCCGGGACCTGGGCGCGGGACGGTTCTGAGCGCCGGGCGCACTGCTGGGAGTTGACCGGGACGCCGGGCGGCGTTCCGGTTCCCGCCCTACCCTGAAGTGGACATATCGGGCGACAACCCGCGCCAGCACCCGTGTCGGTGCGCGATGAGAGATAACCGGAATCGATCAATAACGATCCTGTTTTCGATAACAGAACCCTTGACGCGTGCGTAACGCCGAAGCAGACTCCCGTCCATCGGTCGGCATTGTCGAACACCTACCGGCAATACGCGCTAGAGTGTGACAACGCCAAGGGCCGGCATCGCTCTCACCCCCGAGGGCGCCAGAACTCCCGGAGGGACCCGGGGTTCGGTTACCCCTGGACGAAGGACAAAGGAGTCGCGGGTGTCCAGCTCCGACATCTTCATCGGCGAGACCATCGGTACCGCCATACTCATCCTGCTCGGCGGCGGCGTCTGTGCGGCCGTCACGCTGAAGGCCTCCAAGGCCCGTAACGCCGGTTGGCTCGCCATCGCCTTCGGGTGGGGCTTCGCCGTCATGACGGCCGTGTACATCTCCGGACCCCTGTCCGGAGCGCACCTCAACCCGGCCGTCACCATCGCCCTGGCCATCAAGAACAGCGACTGGAGCAACGTCCCGGTCTATCTCGCCGGCCAGCTGCTCGGCGCGATGATCGGCGCGGCCCTGGTGTGGGTCGCCTACTACGGCCAGTTCCACGCCCACCTGACCGACAAGGAGATCGTCGGCGGTCCGGGCGCACAGGCCACCACGGCCAAGGCGGTCGAGGCCGAGGAGCAGGGTGCCGGCCCGGTCCTCGGTATCTTCTCCACCGGTCCGGAGATCCGGAACGCGGCGCAGAACCTCGCGACGGAGATCATCGGCACTGTCGTACTGATCCTCGCGGTCCTCACTCAGGGCCTCAATGACAAGGGCAACGGCCTCGGCGTCCTCGGCGGTCTGGTCACCGCGCTCGTGGTGGTGTCGATCGGTCTCTCCCTCGGCGGCCCGACGGGCTACGCGATCAACCCGGCCCGTGACCTGGGCCCGCGCATCGTGCACGCCCTTCTGCCGCTGCCCAACAAGGGCGGTTCCGACTGGAGCTACGCCTGGATCCCGGTGGTCGGTCCGCTGATCGGCGGCGCGATCGCTGCAGGCATCTACAACGTCGCGTTCGCTTAGGAAGCAGCCCCGCTGAATCCGCAGACACGCGCCGTACGTATCGCCCCTCACCACGGATCTTTCAGGAGTACACAGTGACCGACGCCCACACCGCAGGCCCGTTCATCGCCGCCATCGACCAGGGCACCACCTCCTCGCGCTGCATCGTCTTCGACCGCGACGGCCGTATCGTCTCCGTCGACCAGAAGGAGCACGAGCAGATCTTCCCCAAGCCGGGCTGGGTCGAGCACAACGCCAACGAGATCTGGACCAACGTCCAGGAAGTCGTCGCCGGGGCCATCGCCAAGGCCGGCATCACCCGTGACGACATCAAGGCCATCGGCATCACCAACCAGCGCGAGACCACCGTGCTGTGGGACAAGAACACCGGTGAGCCCGTCTACAACGCCATCGTCTGGCAGGACACCCGCACCGACGCCCTGTGCCGGGAGCTGGGCCGCAACGTCGGCCAGGACCGTTTCCGCCGCGAGACCGGCCTGCCGCTGGCCTCGTACTTCGCCGGGCCCAAGGCCCGCTGGCTGCTGGACAACGTCGAGGGCCTGAAGGAGCGCGCCGAGGCCGGCGACATCCTCTTCGGCACCATGGACACCTGGGTCATCTGGAACCTGACCGGCGGTACCAACGGCGGCCGCCACGTCACCGACGTCACCAACGCCTCCCGCACTCTTCTCATGAACCTGCACACGATGGAGTGGGACGAGAAGATCGCCGAGTCCATCGGCGTGCCGCTGCAGATCCTGCCCGAGATCCGCTCCTCCGCCGAGGTCTACGGCGAGGTCACCGGCGGCAGGCTCGGCGAGCTGCTCGGCGGCATCCCGGTCGCCTCCGCGCTCGGCGACCAGCAGGCGGCCCTGTTCGGCCAGTGCTGCTTCGCCGAGGGCGAGACCAAGTCGACCTACGGCACCGGCACCTTCATGGTGATGAACACCGGCGACAAGATCATCAACTCCTACGCCGGCCTGCTGACCACCGTCGGTTACAAGATCGGCGACCAGAAGACGGTCTATGCCCTGGAGGGCTCGATCGCCGTCACCGGCTCGCTGGTGCAGTGGATGCGCGACCAGATGGGCCTCATCTCCACCGCCGCCGAGATCGAGACCCTCGCGCTCTCGGTCGAGGACAACGGTGGTGCCTACTTCGTGCCGGCCTTCTCGGGCCTGTTCGCCCCGCACTGGCGCTCCGACGCCCGCGGTGTGATCGCCGGTCTGACCAGGTACGTCACCAAGGCGCACCTCGCGCGCGCCGTCCTGGAGGCCACCGCCTGGCAGACCCGGGAGATCGCCGACGCCATGGTCAAGGACTCCGGCGACGAGCTGGTGGCCCTCAAGGTCGACGGTGGCATGACCGCCAACAACCTGCTGATGCAGACGCTCTCCGACGTCCTGGACGCGCCCGTGGTGCGCCCGATGGTCGCGGAGACCACCTGCCTCGGCGCCGCCTACGCCGCCGGTCTCGCCGTCGGCTTCTGGTCCAGCACCGACGAGCTGCGCGCCAACTGGCGCCGGGCCGCCGAGTGGACCCCCCGCATGGACGCGGAGACCCGCGACCGTGAGTACAAGAACTGGCTCAAGGCCGTCGACCGGACCATGGGCTGGATCGAGGACGAGAGCTGAGCTGCCCCGCAGACCAGCTCTGACGAGGAGTAAGTACCCGACATGACCAGTCAGTCCACCCTGTCCGTGCCTGCCCTGGGGACGCACCCGGCCTCCGGCTCCAACCCGAGCCGTGCCGAGACCAGGGAGCAGCTCTCCAAGGCGTCGTACGACCTTCTTGTGATCGGCGGCGGCATCCTGGGCATCTCCACCGCCTGGCACGCCGCACAGTCCGGGCTCAGGGTGGCGCTGGTCGACGCCGGCGACTTCGCCGGTGCCACCTCCTCCGCCTCCTCCAAGCTGCTCCACGGCGGTCTGCGCTACCTGCAGACCGGCGCGGTGAAGCTGGTGGCGGAGAACCACTTCGAGCGCCGTGCGGTCTCCCGCCAGGTGGCCCCCCACCTGGCGAACCCGCTCACCTTCTACCTCCCCGTGTACAAGGGCGGGCCGCACGGCGCGGCGAAGCTCGGCGCGGGCGTCTTCGCCTACTCCGCGCTCTCCGCGTTCGGCGACGGCGTCGGCCACCTGCTCTCCCCCGCCAAGGCGGCGCAGGACGTGCCCGAGCTGCGCACCGAGAACCTCAAGGCCGTGGCCGTGTACGGCGACGACCAGATGAACGACGCGCGCATGGCGCTGATGACGGTCCGCGCGGCCGCCGAGGCGGGCGCGGTCGTCCTCAACCACGCCCAGGTCACCGGCCTGCGCTTCACCAAGGGCCGGGTCACCGGTGCCGAGCTGAAGGACGCGGTCTCCGGCGAGGAGTTCGGCGTGAACGCCCGCCTGGTGCTCAACGCGACCGGCCCCTGGGTCGACCACCTGCGCCGGATGGAGGACCCGAACGCGGCCCCGTCCATCCGCCTGTCCAAGGGCGCGCACCTGGTCCTCAAGCGCACCGCCCCGTGGAAGGCCGCGCTCGCGACCCCGATCGACAAGTACCGCATCACCTTCGCCCTCCCCTGGGAGGACATGCTCCTGCTCGGCACCACCGACGAGGAGTACGAGGGCGACCCGGCCGACGTCGCCGTCAACGACAACGACATAGCCCAGATCCTGGACGAGGCCGCGTTCTCCGTCCGGGACCAGCAGCTCCAGCGTGACCTGATCACCTACGCCTTCGCCGGTCTGCGCGTGCTGCCGGGCGGCCCCGGCGACACCGCCAAGGCCAAGCGCGAGACCGTGGTGACCGAGGGCAGGGGCGGCATGCTGTCCGTCGCGGGCGGCAAGTGGACCACCTTCCGGCACATCGGCCGTACGATCATGAAGAAGCTGGAGGCGCTGCCGGGTCACCCGCTCGGCGACGACTTCGAGCCGATCTCCTCGCTGCCGAAGAAGCTGCCGCTGCCCGGTGTCGCCAACCCGCGCGCGGTCGCGCACCGGTTGCTGGTCGACCACCCGGCGCCCGGCCCGCGCATGGCCGCCGACACCGCGAAGCACCTGGCGACGCACTACGGGTCGCTCGCCTTCGACATCGCCCGGCTGGCGAACGAGAACCCGGAGCTGGCCGAGCGCGTGCACCCCGACGCACCGGAGATCTGGGCGCAGGTCGTCTGGGCCCGTGACCACGAGTGGGCCGAGACGGCGGACGACGTGCTGCGCCGTCGTACGACGCTGACGATCCGGGGTCTGGCCACGGACGAGGTCCGGGGCAAGGTGCAGGATCTGCTCGACAAGAAGTAGTCGGGCGCAGGAAAGGGGCGGCTCCACCGTGGTGGGGCCGCCCCTTTCCGTCCTCAGGTGGGCACAGGTCGCGCTGGGTAGTGTGACGTTGTTCCCGCTGCCCGGGCCGGCGCACGCGGCCGGCCTGCCTCCGGGGGGTGGGGCCGCCGCAGTCGCCGTACCGCCTCTTCTGGAGTCACCGCATGACACAGGATCTGCTGCCCGTGACCCGGGTGCCGCGCACCGGGCTGCCGGCGCACGCGCTCGTGGTCGGGGACCCGGCCCGGGCCGCTGCCGTGGCCGAGCTGCTCGACGGCGCCGAGGAGGTGTCGTACCAGCGCGAGTACCGGGTGTTCCGCGGCGGTTGGCAGGGGCTGCCGGTGGCCGTCGCCTCGCACGGGGTGGGAGCGCCCGGGGCCGTCCTGCTGTTCCAGGAGCTGGCCGACGCCGGGGTGCGGACCATGCTGCGGTTCGGTACGGCGGGCGCGATGCGGCCCGGGATCGCCGACGGGGACCTGGTCGTCGCCGAGGCGGCCGTACGGGACGACGGGGTCACCCAGCAGCTGCTGCCGCCGGAGTACCCGGCGTACTCGGCGCCCGAGGCGGTGCTCGCGCTCCAGCGGGCGGCGCGCGCGGCACAAGTCCCGCATCACCGGGGGGTGGTCTGGACGCGGGCCGCCTTCCAGCCGGGGCTGATCCCGCTGTTCTCCTACCGGGGCGCCGGGCTCGCCGCGATCGAGATGGAGCTGTCGGCACTGCTGGTCACGGCCTCGCTGCGGGGGCTGGTCGCAGGCGGGGCCGTGGTCATCGACGGGGTCAACGCCGACGAACTGGCCGACCGGGACACACCGTTGTCGACCGGTGCCTACGATCCGCACCGGGAGGTCGTCGCGGCCGGTGTCGAGCGGGGTGCCGTCGTCTGTCTGCAGGCGCTGCGGCTGCTGGCCGAGGGGGACGTGGCATGAACGTCGACCTGCTGGTGCACGGCGGTACGGTCCTCACCGTGGACGCGGCCGGAACGGTCGTGGCGGACGGGGCGGTCGCCGTGCGGGAGGGCGAGATCGTCGCCGTCGGGGCCGCCGAGGAGCTGCGCACGGGGTTCACGGCGAAGGAGTGCGTTGACGCCTCCGGCTGTCTCGTCCTGCCCGGGCTCGTCAACAGCCACACCCACCTCGCGATGACCCTGCTGCGCGGCAGCGCCGACGACGTCACCCTCCAGGGGTTCCTGGGGCGGGTGCTCAAGTGGGAGAGCGAGCAGCTGGCGCCGGACACCGTCGCGGCGGCCGTGCGGCTCGCGATCGCCGAGAGCGTACGGGCCGGGGTGACCTCGGCGCTCGACATGTACTGGTTCCACGAGGCGGCCGAGAGCGCGGCCCGCGAGGCGGGCTGGCGCCTGTTCGCCGGGCCGACGTTCATCGACGTCCCGGCCTCGCCCGACGGCCGCGCCTACGCGGACCGGATCGCCTGGGCCCGCCGGGACCTCGAGCGGCGCGGCCCGGGCCGGCCCGGGCACCGGCCGGCCCTGTTCGCCCACTCCACCTACACCCTCTCCCCCGCCCAGCTCACCGAAGTGGCAGCCCTGGCCCGGGAGTTCGGCGCGCTGCTGCATGTGCACGCGGCCGAGAACGCCGCCGAGGTGGCCACCGTCGTGAGCCGGCAGGGCAGACGACCGGTCGAACTGCTGGACTCGCTCGGCCTGCTCGGCCCGGACGTCGTGCTCGCCCACGCCGTCGATCTGACCGGTCCGGAGATCGCCGCCCTGGCCCGCACGGGCACGGCGGTCGCCCACTGCCCGGTCTCCAACCTGAAGCTCGGCTGCGGGATCGCCCCGGTCCCGCAGCTGCTGGGTGCGGGTGTCACCGTGGGCCTGGGCACGGACGGGGCCGTCAGCTCCAACACGCTGGACGTGCTGGGCGCGGTGCGGCTCGCGGCGCTGGTGCACAAGGCGGACGGCGACCCCACGGCGGTCGGCGCCGAGCAGGCCGTGCGGATGGCGACGATCGGGGGCGCCCGGGCGCTGGGCCTGGGCGACCACCTGGGCTCACTGGAGCCGGGCAAGCGGGCCGACATGGTCGTGCTCGACCTGGACGCACCACACCTGCGCCCGGCGCACGACCCCTGGTCGACGCTGGCGTACACGGCGCAGGCGGCGGACGTACGGGACACGGTGGTGGACGGCCGGGTGCTGATGCGCGACCGGCGCCTGCTCACGCTGGACGAGCGGGCGGTGCTCGACGCCGTCTCGCGCTCACCCGAACGGCCTCAGGAAGGGCCCGCATAATGTGCTGAGACATCCGATGTCTGAGCGCATGGGGCGCGGGGTGCGGGCGACAGGAGGCCGGTCATGGCAGTCACCGACGAGGCGATCGAGAAGATCAAGGGCATGATCGTCTCCGGTGCACTGCGCCCCGGCGACCGGCTGCCCAAGGAGAGCGAACTGGCCGCCGAACTCGGCCTGTCCCGCAACTCGCTGCGGGAGGCCGTACGGGCTCTGTCGCTGATCCGGATCCTGGACGTGCGCCAGGGCGACGGCACCTATGTCACCAGCCTCGATCCACAACTGCTGCTGGAGGCACTGAGCTTCGTCGTGGACTTCCACCGCGACGACACCGTGCTGGAGTTCCTGGCGGTGCGCCGGATCCTGGAGCCGGCCGCGACGGCGATGGCGGCCTTCCGGATCAGCGAGCAGCAACTGGACGCGCTGTCGGCCCAGTTGGACGTGCTGGGCGCCGAGCCCTCGGTGGAGGAACTGGTCGCCGCCGACCTGGAGTTCCATCGCGGCATCGTGCGCGGCGCGGGCAACTCGGTGCTGTGCTCGCTGCTGGACGGTCTGTCGGGGCCGACCACGCGGGCGCGGATCTGGCGGGGTCTCACCCAGGAGGACGCGGTCGGCCGCACGCTGCGCGAGCACCGGGCGATCCTGGCCGCGCTGCGCGACCGGGACGCGGAGGCGGCCCGCTCCTGGGCCACCGTGCACATCGCGAGCGTGGAGCAGTGGCTCCGCAGCACGCTGTGAGGTCCCGGTCGGCCGAGGGTGTTCCGCACTGACGATCGGGGCAGTGATCCGTTCACTCCCCCGTGCAAGGGGGCTGCGGGCGCCCCCGCCGGACGCCGTAAGGTTGGTGAGTCAGGCGAGGGCACGTCGGAAGGAGGCACTGGGTGATCGAGCTGGAGGGGGTTCCCGAGCTGATCGACCCAGTCATGGTGGCCGCGTTCGAGGGCTGGAACGATGCCGGCGACGCCGCCTCCACGGCGGTCGCGCATCTGGAACGCGAGTGGAAGGGCGAGGTGTTCGCGGCGCTGGACGCCGAGGACTACTACGACTTCCAGGTGAACCGCCCCACGGTGTTCATGGACGGCGGAGTGCGCAAGATCACATGGCCGACGACCAGGCTGTCGGTGGTCAGGGTCGGCGGCGAGAAGCCGCGTGATCTGGTGCTGGTCCGCGGTATCGAACCGTCCATGCGCTGGCGTTCGTTCTGCAACGAGCTGCTGGGCTTCGCGCACGAGCTGGGCGTGGAGCTGGTGGTCATCCTGGGCGCCCTGCTCGGTGACACCCCGCACACGCGTCCGGTGCCGGTCAGCGGGGTCACGTCCGACCCGGACCTGGCCCAGCGGATGGACCTGGAGGAGACCAAGTACGAGGGCCCGACGGGCATCGTCGGCGTCCTGCAGGAGGCGTGCACGCACGCGGGCGTCCCGGCGGTGTCGCTGTGGGCGGCCGTCCCGCACTACGTCTCCCAGCCGCCCAACCCCAAGGCCACGCTGGCGCTGCTCAACCGGCTGGAGGACCTGCTGGACCTGCGCATCCCGCAGGGCGAGCTGCCCGAGGACGCGCGTGCCTGGCAGGTGGGCGTGGACCAGCTGGCCGCGGAGGACAGCGAGGTCGCCGAGTACGTGCAGACGCTGGAGGAGGCCCGGGACACCGCCGAGCTGCCGGAGGCGTCCGGTGAGGCGATCGCCCGCGAGTTCGAGCGGTACCTGCGGCGCAGGGACGTCAGCCCGCCGGGCGGCCACGCCACGGCGGACGGCACGGACACGGGCTCCTGGCTGCGGGACAACCCCGGCGGGAAGCCGCGTCCGCCGAAACCGCCGAAGCCGGATGCCGCCGGCGGTTCCGAGGACGACGAGGACTCCGAGGAGTAGCGGAAAGCGCAGCAGAGGGCACAGCAGAAGGGGCGGTACGCCTGACGCGTACCGCCCCTTCTGCTGTGTTCCGGCGTTTTTCGGCGTTTCCCGGGGTGTTCCGGAGCCGGCGTGTTCCGGAGCGGACGAACTAGATCGCCGCTCCCAGCAGCGCGTCCACCGCTCGCGTCACCAGCCCGGGGGCACCGGTGTCCGTGCCGCCCTCCTGCTCCTGCCGCTGCACCCAGCGGTCCACGGCAACCAGCGCGGCGGGTGCGTCGAGGTCGTTCGCGAGAGCCTCACGGATCTCCTCGACGAGCGCGTCGGCGGACGGACCGTCGGGCCGGGAGACGGCGGAGCGCCAGCGGCCGAGGCGAGCCACGGCGTCCTGGAGGACCTGGTCGGTCCACTCCCAGTCGGCGCGGTAGTGGTGGGCCAGCAGGGCGAGCCGGATCGCGGCCGGGTCGACGCCCTCGCGGCGCAGCTTCGAGACGAAGACCAGGTTGCCCTTGGACTTCGACATCTTCTCGCCGTGCAGGGCGACCATGCCGGCGTGGACGTACGCCTTGGCCATGGGGAACTCGCCGGTGAGCACCTGGGCGTGCGAGGCGCCCATCTCGTGGTGCGGGAAGGCGAGGTCGGAGCCGCCGCCCTGGACGTCGAAGCCCATGCCGAGGTGGTCGAGGGCGATGGCCACGCACTCGATGTGCCAGCCGGGCCGGCCCCGGCCGAGGGAGCGGCCGTCCCAGCTGGGCTCGCCCTCGCGGGCCGCCATCCACAGCATCGGGTCGAGCGGGTTCTTCTTGCCCGGACGGTCCGGGTCGCCGCCGCGCTCGGCGGACAGCAGCCGCATCGCGGCCGCGTCGAGGTTGGAGACCTTGCCGAAGTTCGGATCGGACTCGACGGAGAAGTAGATGTCACCCTCCAGCTCGTAGGCCGCGCCTATCTCGCGCAGCCGCTCCACGAGCGGGACGATGCCGGGTATCGCCTCGACGGCGCCTATGTAGTGCTGGGGCGGGAGCATCCGCAGAGCCGTCATGTCCTCGCGGAACAGGGCCGTCTCCTTCTCGGCGAGGGCGACCCAGTCGACGCCGTCCCGCTCCGCGCGCTCGAGGAGCGGATCGTCGACGTCGGTGACGTTCTGGACGTAGTGAACCTGCCGCTTGGTGTCGAGCCACACGCGCTGAACGAGGTCGAACGCGTTGTAGGTCGCCGCGTGACCGATGTGGGTCGCGTCGTACGGGGTGATGCCGCAGACGTAGATACGGGCGACGGGACCGGGGTCGAGGGTGACGAGGCCGCCGGTCGCGGTGTCGTGGATCCTCAGGTCGCGGCCCTGACCAGGCAGGGCGGGGACCTCGGAAGCGGGCCAGGCATGCATGTACATGAGCCTAACCCGGCCACGAGCTGCCTATACGAACGGGATCGAGCCGGATGGCCGGTGGGACGCTCTTGCGCGTCCGCGGCCGGTGTGCTCACACCGGCGGCCAGGGGATCGCGGGCCACTCCCCGCTCGGCTCCGGGTGCACCCCCGAGGTGAGCAACGCCTCGACACGCGCGCGTGTGGCGTCGATCTCGGCCGGGGTGATCAGTCCGCCGAGCCGCCCGCCCAGCGGCCCGCCCAGGCCCTCCCGCAGGCCCTGCAGGACGCCTACGGCCTCCGCGGTCAGCGGCTCCCCCGCCCAGCCCCACAGCAGCGTGCGCAGCTTGTTCTCGACGTTGAAGGTGACGCCGTGGTCGATGCCGTAGAGCCGGCCGCCTGTGGTGGGCAGCAGATGGCCGCCCTTGCGGTCGGCGTTGTTGATCACGGCGTCCAGGACGGCGAGCCGGCGCAGCCGCTCGTCGTCGGCGTGCACGAGCAGCGCGGTGCGGCCCTCGCCGACGTCGGCGAGACCGACCGCCTTCCAGCCCGGCTCCGGTTCCTCGGCGTCCACCAGGGCGAGCAGGTCCGCCTCGGCCTGGACGTCGATCCACAGCTGGCACATGCCCTCGCCGTACGGGCCGTCGCGCAGCACGGTCGGCGGCACGAGCCCCCAGCCGGTGGCCTCGGAGACCTCGTAGGAGGCCACCTCGCGGCCGGCGAGCGTGCCGTCGGGGAAGTCCCACAGCGGGCGCTCCCCGGCCACCGGCTTGTACACGCAGGAGGCTTCCCGGCCGTCGAGGGCGACCGTGCAGAACAGCGCGGCGTTCGACGCCTCGCGGATCCGGCCGCGAACGGTCAGCTCACCGCACGCGAGCAGCTCCGCGTCGGCGGTGCCGGGGGCCGTCACGCTCCCCGGCGGTATCCGTTCTGACGCGGACATACGTGTCCTTCCGGATCGAGCGGGAGGCTGCACAGCGGACACGGCGGCCGCCCGGCGTTGACGACGTCGAGGGCGCGCTTGGCGAAGGCACGGGCCTGCGCACCGGTCAGCCGGACCCGCAGCATCGGGGGCCCGTTCTCCTCGTCCTGGAGCAGTCGCTCCTCGGCCTCGGCGAGATCCTCCTCGGTGTCGGCGTCCAGCTCCACGAGGGCCTGCGCCTCGACGATCATGCGCTGTTCCTCGCCGTCCCAGGCCAGCGCCATGGTGCCGACGCGGAACTCCTCCTCGACCGGGGTGTCCAGCGGGTCGGTGTCGGCGATCTCGGCGGGCGCCATGGCGGGGACGGCCGCGCTGCCGCCGCTGCGCCGCACGACCTCGTCGAGCAGCTCGTCCATGCGCTCGGCGAGCGCGGCGACCTGGGTCTTCTCCAGGGCCACGCTGGTCACCCGGGAACCTGCCGTGGCCTGGAGGAAGAACGTACGGCGCCCGGGCAGTCCGACCGTACCGGCCACGAAGCGGTCCGGCGGATCGTAGAGGAACACCTGACGGGACACGTCCTGTCTCCTGGATTCGAGAGTTTCAGCGGTGCTGGCCACGCGGGTACGCGACTGTGGTGGATCGCTTCACCCTACTGCGGCCGACGATCACGGTGCGCCCGCACCACCCCCGACCGGTGCGTCGCCCTCGGCCGGTCCGTCACCCGGTTCCTCGCGAGGGGCGAGGGAGGCGAAGTTCCCGGTGTCGCCGAGGCGGATCAGGTACGGCCTCAGGCGTGTGTAGCGGATCGCGGTGACGGAACAGGGCTCCACGGAGATCCGCTGGAAGAGGTCGAGATGGAGCCCGAGGGCGTCGGCGACGAGGGACTTGATGATGTCGCCGTGCGAGCACATGAGATACACGGCGTCGGCGCCGTGATCGCGCTCCACGCGCACGTTCCACTCCCGTACGGCCTCGGCGGCGCGGGTCTGCATGGCCCGCAGGGACTCTCCGCCGGGGAACGCGGCGGCCGACGGATGGGCCTGGACGACCTCCATCAGCGGCTCGTCCTTCAGCTCGGCGAGCTTGCGGCCGGACCAGTCGCCGTAGTGGCACTCCCCGATCCGCTCGTCGGTGCTCAGGCGCAGTCCCGGGCGGGCTTCGAGCAGCGGTCGTACGGTCTCCTGACAGCGCTCCAGCGGGCTGGCGACGACCTCGCAGAGCGGCAGGCCCGCGAGCCGCGCGGGCAGCGCGGCGGCCTGAGCGGCGCCCCGCTCGTCCAGGGTGACGCCTGGCGTCCACCCGGCGAGCACGCCGGAGGTGTTGGCGGTGGAACGTCCGTGCCTTACGAGGATCAGCGTGGGCATGCGGCCCAGGGTAGGCGCAACAGCGCGTGCGCCGGTGGCCGGGCGAGGGGAGAATGCGCTCCGTGATCGTGGACTGCGCCATCTACCGGCACGGGCACCGCACCGAAGGCCCGGAGGACCTGTCCGACGCGCTGGACGAGGCGCGGGCGGCGGGCGGGTTCGTCTGGATCGGGCTGTACGAGCCGTCGGAGCACGAGTTCGACCTGGTCACGCGGGAGTTCGACCTGCATCCGCTGGCCGTCGAGGACGCGCTCAAGGCACATCAGCGGCCAAAGCTGGAGGTGTACGACGACTCGCTGTTCATGGTGCTGAAACCGGTCGTCTACGAGGCCGAGAGCGACGCCGTCTCGTCCGGCGAGATCATGGTCTTCAGCGGGGACTGCTTCGTGGTGACGGTGCGCCACGGCGAGGGCTCGCCGCTGGCCGCCGTACGGCACCGGCTGGAGGAGGAGCCGGAGATGCTCGACAAGGGCCCCACCGCGGTGCTGTACGCGATCTCCGACGCCGTGGTCGACCACTATCTGGACGTGGCCACGGAGCTGCAGGCCGACCTGGAGGAGCTGGAGACGGAGGTGTTCCAGCCGGAGCGGGGCGGCTCGCGGTACACCGCGTCCCGGATCTACACCTTCAAGCGGCAGGTGTTGGAGTTCCGCCGGGCGACCGGGCCGCTGGCGGTGCCGCTGAGCAGGCTGGCCGGCACCGGAGCGCTCGGCGCCGGGGTGCCCTTCGTGCACGACAAGGCACGGCCCTTCTTCCGGGACGTGGGTGACCATCTGCTGCGTGTGAACGACTCCGTGGAGGCGCTGGACCGGCTGGTGTCCGACATTCTCTCGGCACATCTGGCGCAGATGAGCGTCCGGCAGAACGACGACATGCGCAAGATCTCCGCGTGGGCGGCGATGGCGGCGGTCCCCACGATGATCGCCGGTATCTACGGCATGAACTTCGACCACATGCCGGAGCTGCACTGGCTGTGGGCGTACCCGGCGGTGATCCTGCTGATGGCGGTGTTCGAGGTGCTGCTGTACCGCACGTTCAAGCAGCGCGGCTGGCTGTAGAGCCCTTGTGCGGGGGCTTCCTCCTCGCGGCTCACGCGAACTCGTGGGCCGGGGCGGCGGGTCCGCCGAGGGCGTCACGGCGCTCGGGCATGCGCAGGTCGGCCATGCGGCGCCAGCCGGCGAGGCGCTCGTACCCGTAGACCGCGTGGATGCCGGCCGCCAGCAGCGCGGACTTCGCCCGTGGCCAGCCCAGGATGCGAGCCATGCGGGTCATCACGGCGAGGCTGACGTCCCGGTAGGTCGCGATCTCGGCGAGCGCGTACGCGCGCAGGGTGCGCTGGATCAGCCGCCCGTGCCCGGCGGCGGCGAACCGGAGCAGCTCCTCGTGCGTGTAGGCGAGGTGGTTGTTCTCGTCGGCCGAGATCATCCGGACCGCCCTGCCCACCTCGGGGTGGTCGGCGAAGTGCCGGCGGAGCATCAGCATCTGGTCGGCGGCGCGCTGCTCGGTGACGCGGCTGTGGGAGAGGTAGACGATGATGTCGCGCACGCCGAGCGGCTCGTCGCGCCGCAGCTTGTCGTGGGCGAGACCGATGCCGCGCCGTTCCAGGAGCATCGTGTAGTCGGTCTCGGGCGGTACGGCGACGGGGGTGAGCCCGCGCTTCTTCAGCAAGGCGTGGAAGATGCGTCCGTGTTTGTCCTCGTCGGCGCCGTGGCGGGCGATCTTGGGGGCGAGGGTGCGTTCGCTGTGCGGTACGAGGGCGGCGATCCGTCCGTTCTCCCAGCCACCCTGGGACTCCCCACCGGCGGCAATGGAGCAGAACAGCCGGAAGGACTCGTCGTGGTCGAGGATCTCCTGGAACAGACTCCTGGCCGAGAGCATCGAGACCACCTCTCCGCAACATTCCGCGACATTCCGCGATATTCGTCGTTCTTCAGGACATTCCGTAAAGAACGAGTGAAATGCGAGCGGAGTGGAGTCGCAACACGGGTGTCCGACAACTCGGCCGAAAGAAGGAACGCCGGGGTCGTAACCGCATGGCGCGCGGCGCGTTGTTCCCGGTGACGGCCGTGGCGGGGAAGACCCCCGAGCCCCCACCACGGCCGCTGACATGTGTGACCGGCGCCCTGCTACGCGAGCCCGGCGCGCTCCAGGGCTTCGCGCCCGGCCCGCAGGGAGGCGAGCCGCTCCTCCAGCGTGAAGCCCGCGGGGTTGAGGCTGAGGGTCGTGACTCCGGCGGCGGCGTAGGCCTTCATCCGGTCGGCGATCCGGTCGACGGAGCCCAGCAGCGTCGTCTTGTCGATCAGGTCCTGCGGGACCGCGGCCGCGGCGGCCTGCTTGTCCCCGGCCAGGTACTTCTCCTGGATCTCGGCGGCCTCCTTCTCGTACCCCATGCGCCGGGCGAGCTGGTTGTAGAAGTTCTGCTTGGCGCTGCCCATGCCGCCGACGTACAGGGCGGTGTAGGGGCGGAAGGTGTCGGCGAGGCGGGCCACGTCCTTGTCGTCGCCGACGGCGATCGGCAGGGTCGGACAGACGTCGAACCCGTCGAGGGTCTTTCCCGCCTTCTCGCGCCCCGCGCGCAGGTACGTGATCGTGGTCTCCTCCAGGTGCTCGGCGGAGGGGAAGATCAGCAGGGCGCCGTCCGCGATCTCGCCGGTCTGCTCCAGGTTCTTCGGGCCGATCGCGGCGATGTACAGCGGGATGTGCTCGCGCTGCGGGTGCACAGTCAGCTTGATCGGCTTGCCCGGGCCGTCCGGCAGCGGCAGCGTCCAGTGCTCGCCCTCGTACGACAGCCGCTCGCGCGTCATCGCCTTGCGGACGATCTCCACGTACTCACGCGTGCGCGCCAGCGGCTTGTCGAACTTGACGCCGTACCAGCCCTCGGAGACCTGCGGCCCGGACACCCCGAGCCCGAGCCGGAACCGCCCACCGGACAGCGAGTCGAGTGTCGCGGCCGTCATCGCGGTCATCGCGGGCTGCCGCGCCGGGATCTGGAAGATGGCCGAGCCGACGTCGATGCGCTCGGTCTGCGCGGCGACCCAGCTGAGCACCGTGGCCGCGTCGGAGCCGTACGCCTCTGCGGCCCAGCACACGGAGAACCCCAGCCGGTCGGCCTCCTGGGCCACGGCCAGATTGTCCCCGTCCATTCCGGCACCCCAGTAGCCGAGGTTGATACCGAGCTGCATGGCCGATTTCCCCTTACCCATGAGTAACGTCCCTGTGGGGGCGACCCTAGCGCGGGGACGGGGGCCGGGGGCAGGGGACCCGCGCAACCGCGCGCCCGCGCACCCCTGGGAGCGGGTTGTCCACAGGCCACCCACGGCAGCAGTTCTGGCCAGTAATCTCGCGGTCATGGAGCAGAGGCATCTCGGCCGTACCGGCCTGCGCGTGTCCCGGATCGGCCTCGGCACCCTCACCTGGGGCCGGGACACCGACCAGCACGACGCCGCGGACATGCTGAAGGCGTTCTGGGAAGCCGGCGGGACGCTCGTCGACACCGCGGACGTGTACGGCGACGGGGAGTCGGAGTATCTGCTCGGGCAGTTGATGGAGGGCCTGGTGCCGCGGCGCGACCTGGTGATCTCCACCAAGGCGGGCAGCGTCCCCGACCCCGACCGGCGTTTCGACGGCTCCCGCGGCCATCTGCTCGCCGCGCTCGACGCCTCCCTGGCCCGCCTGGGCACGGACCACGTCGACCTGTGGCACGTGCACGCCTACGACCCCGACACCCCCTTGGAGGAGACGCTCCAGGCACTGGACATAGCGGTCAGCAGCGGCCGTACGCGCTACGCCGGCGTCTCCAACTTCTGCGGCTGGCAGCTCGCCAAGGCGGCCACCTGGCAGCTCGCGGCGCCCGGCACCCGCACCCGGCTGGCCAGCACGCAGATGGAGTACTCGCTGCTCCAGCGGGGCGTCGAGCGCGAGGTGCTGCCCGCAGCGCTCGACCTCGGTGTCGGCCTGCTGCCCTCGTCACCGCTCGGCCGGGGCGTGCTGACCGGCAAGTACCGGCACACCACTCCCGCGGACTCGCGCGGCGCCTCCGAGCATCTGGCGCCCTTCGTCGAGCCGTATCTCGACGACACGGCGACCCGCATCGTGGACGCGGTGACGACGGCCGCCGACGGGCTCGCCGTCACCCCGCTCCAGGTGGCCCTGGCCTGGGTCCGGGACCGTCCGGGGGTGACCGCCCCGATCATCGGCGCGCGCAACGCGCAGCAGCTCACGGCGGCATTGTCAGTGGAGGCCCTTAATCTTCCTGACGAGATCTGCAGGGCGCTGGACGACGTGTCGGCGCCCGTGCACCGCTATCCCGATCACGACTGGAGCACGCTGTGAGCACGGAGCCGGAGACCACGGAGGAAGCCGGGCCGGGGACGCCGGACACACCCGAGGCCCCGGGCGCCGAAACCGCGCCCGAGCCCGCGCCCGAGCCCCGGGAGAGTCCCGCGGAGGGCACCGACCCGCACGGGGCCGGGGGCGGCTTCGGCGAGGGCGAGGGCAAGGCCGAAGGCGCGAGCGGCGGCGACGGTGACGGCTCCGCAGGCCGGCTGTCCGAGGCGGAGGCCGAGTTGGCCGCGCAGCGGGTCGAGCGGGAGCGGATCGAGCGGCGCAAGGCCGAGAAGCAGGGCGCGATCGAGAGCGGCACCAAGTTGAGCGGCACGGCGGCCGATCTGCTCGCGGCGGTCCGGGCCGTGGAGAGCGGCGAGAAGCCGACGGCCACGGTGTTCGCCGAGTCCGCGCCGGCCCCGCGCCGCCCGGCCCCGGAGCCGGCGCGCCGGCCGCAGCCCACCCCTGCCCCGGCCGTCGTCACCTCCGGCGCGCCCGCACAGCACACCGTGGAGAGCGTCCGCGGGGTGCTCGCCGAGGGCGGCGCGCCCGAGGCGCTGGCCCCGCAGGTGGCGGCGGCGCTCGGCGAAGGCGCCGACAGCGCGCTGCGCGAGGACCCCTGGCAGTTGCTGCGGATCGGCGGCGTTCGGCCCGATCAGGCCGACGGCTTCGCGCGGGCGCTGCTCGGCGGCGCCTGCGGCCCGGACGACGAGCGGCGGGGCCGGGCGGTGACCGTCTGGCTGCTGGAGCAGGCGGCCCTGGCCGGGCACACCGCGCTGGACCTGCCCACGCTCACCGCGGCGCTGGACCGGCAGGGCGTGCCCGACCCGGACGCGGCGGTGCAGGACACGCTCGCCGAGGCCGAGGCCCTGGCCTTCCAGGACGCTTTGGAGGACCCCACGGGCACCGCCCCTCAGGGAGCGGACGAGGGCGAGGGCCAGGAAGAGGAGCGCCCGGTCCGCGTGCTCGTCGGCCTGGAGCGCTACGCACTCGCCGAGGAAAGCCTCGCCGACGGCCTGGCCCGGCTGGTGAACTCGCTGTCCAAGGACGCCGAACAGGCCTGGCAGGCAGCCGCCGACGCCGCCTCGGGCGGCACGGCCGAGCTGGTCCGCGCGGTCGCCGGGCACGGCCTGGTGCTGCACACCGGCGCGGAGGCGGCCCGTGCCGAACCGGCCGCGCTGCTCGACGCCGCCCGCGCCGTCGGCCTGCGGGCCTTCGCCGTCTGCCACACGCCCGACGGCCGCCGACGGCTGGCCGCGCTGCCGGGCGGGGCCGACGCCGACGCGGCGGAGCGCGGTGTGGGCACGGTGGCCGGTCTGCTGTCCGGTGCCGAAGGCCCGGGCCGGGACGCGGACGGCGCCCTGGAGCTGGACCTGCTGATCGTGCTGGACGCGCCGCAGCTCGACGTGGAGAGCGCCGCGATGCTGGTGGAGTCGCTGCCGGACGGGGCCCGGATGGTGCTCAGCGGCGACCCGGCGGTGCTGTGGTCGGCCGGCCCCGGCCGGGTCTTCGCCGATCTGCTCACCGCCCGCGCCTGCCCGCAGATCGCCTCCCGCGTCCCCGACCCGGGGCCGATCGGCGAGCTGGTCTCGGGCATCGGCATCGGCGAGCTGAGCCAGGTCGAAGCCCCGGGCAAGGAGGTAGTCATCGTCCCGGTACGGGACGCGGGCGAGGCCGTGCACCGGACGGTCCAACTGGTCGTGGACTCGGTGCCGCGGGCCATCGGGATCCCGGCCGACCAGACCGTGGTGATCACCCCGGGGCACGGTGGAGCCGCGGGCACCCGTGCCCTCAACGCCGCTCTGAAGGAGCGCCTCAACCCCGGCCCCGGCCGCTTCGGCGGCTTCGACCCCGGCGACCGGATCGCCTATGCCCCCGCACCGGGTCGTACGGTGCCGGGCGTGGTGGTGAAGGCCGACACCGAGGGGCTGCACCTGGCGTGCGCGGGCGCCCCCGTGGTCGTCCCGCGCGAGCGGGTGGAGGGGTCCGTACGGCACGGCTGGGCGCTGACCGCGCACCAGGCCGTGGGCGCCCGCTGGCCGGCGGCGGTCGTGGTGCTGCCCGGCGACGCGGCCCAGGCACTCAGCCGGCCATGGGTGTACACGGCGTTCGGCCGGGCGGAGCGGCATCTGTCCGTGGTCCACGGAGTGGAGCAGGCCCTGCCGAGCGCGGTGGCGCAGACCCTGGCCAAGCCGCGCACGACCCGCTTGCCGACGCTGCTGCGCACACAGGTGCCGGCAGGCGGCTGAGCCGGGTCCGGCGGTGCCGTACCGGCCTCAGGCCCCACGGCACCGCCGGCCGGTCTCACCTCTCGGCGTCGACCACGACCTCGTCCTCCTCGTCAGCCTCGACGAACTCGAGATCTTCGTCGTCCTCGTCGGTGTCCTCCTCGTCGTCGAACACCGCGCTCACGTCGAACCGGCACACCACCCCTTGCGGGTCGATGTGCTCGAACGGCGCCTCCAGCCACTCCCCGGCCTCCGGGGTCTCCTCCGCCGCGGTGACCCAGAGCGTGGAGTCGCCCTCCTCCAGGCCGAACTCCTTGTGCCGGGAGGCGATCTCGTCCGGTTCGAACTCGCCGAAGAGAACACCCAGCGCCCCGGGGACCGTGCCGGCGGCGCCCTCGGCCGAGCCACCGGCCTCGTCGTACTCCGCCGACTCGACCCGCTGGGCCTGCGCGAGGAGCCGCTGGGGTTCCGCAACGGCGTAGTCGCGGCGGATCAGCACACTGATCGCGCCCGGTTCCTCGGGACCCGCGTACGGCGGCAACTCGTCCGTACCGGGGATCTCGAAGGGCGTGACCTCGTCATAGCGGTCGTAGAGCAGCTCGTCGTACACCTCGGCGGCCGCGGCCAGCTGGTTGAACGCCTCGGAGACAGCCGGGTCGTCCTCCCCCGACCTGCGTTCGACCGCCGCCAGATGACGGTCGAGCGCGGTCTTGACCGCCTCGGCGGCGGCACGTACCTCGGCAGCGGTGGGCTGCGCAGCATCAGACATAGTGCAGACGCTATCCGTACCGGGCCCCAGCCCGCACAATAGATGCGATGCCGGAATACGAATTTGTCGACGTGTACGTGCCTCGCGGGGTCTCCCGCAAGGAGGCCACACGTCTGCTGACGGACCATGCCGAGTACGGACACTGGGAGTTGGACCGACTGAGCCTGATGCGCGACGGCAGCCGCAGGGTGCGGTTGCGCCGACGGATCATCCGCCAGGTGCGTGCCACGTGGTGAGGCTGGAGAGATGAACGGAGCGGGCCCGGCCGGCACGGCAGGGCCCGCTCCGTTTTCCGCGCCGCCCGGCTCACCGCCGCCGTACGGCCCACAGTGCCGTACGGACTTGTCCGTGGCCGGTGTTGCCGCCTAGGCCGCGGCCCGCGCCTTGCGGTAGAGCACCGCGCCCGCGAGCAGCGCGCCCGCGCCGGCCGGCAGCGCGAGGCCGAGCGGCAGGTCGCTGCCGGTGTGCGCGAGCTGGGCCGTGCCCGGGAGCTGGGCACCACTGCCGCCCTGCTGCGCGACCTGGGAGGTCCCGTGGGATCCGTGCGACCCCTGTGGCCGGTGAGGCGTGTGACCTCCCTGACCGGGTGGGGTCGTCGGACCTCCCGGGTTCCCGGGGTGACCCGGGTGGCCGGGGTGACCCGGGTGGCCGGGGTGACCCGGGTGGCCCGGGTGGCCCGGCGGGTTGCCGTGGCCGCCCCCCGGTGGCCGGCCGTGCTGATCGCCGCCGCCGTTGGCACAGTCGTTGCCGGTGGTGGCGTTCCCCGCGCCGATGACGTTCACGCTGTTGCCGCAGACGTTCACGGGGACGTCGATCGGTACCTGCACGGTGTTGCCGGAGCCGACACCGGGAGAGCCGCCGGTGTGGCCGCCCGCGTGTGAACCGCCCGAGCCTCCGGAGCCACCGTGGTTCCCCGAAGTGCCGCCGTAATTGGCGCACTTGTTGCCCACCGCCGGGTTGAGCAGTCCGATGACGTTCACGGTGTTGCCGCAGACGTTCACCGGCACGTGCACCGGAGCCTGCACCGTGTTGCCGGACAGTACGCCGGGTGAGCCGGTCGCGGCGCCCGTGGCGCCGGAGTCCGCGTGGGCGTAGCCGCTCGCGGCGGCGATCACCCCGGTCGCTGCGGCCATCGTCATCAGGCCCTTGCGCGTGCTGTGTCGCATGTTGGTTCCCCCCTGCCTTCGCTTCTCCAGGAAAGGCCGGTCGGCCCCGGAGCGCATGGGGCGCACTCCGGGGCCGACGGCTTGTCACAGACGCCCCCTCAGGGAGCCTGCGTCACTTGTTGATGCAGGTGTTGCCGAAGGCGGGGTTCAGGAGCCCGATCACGTTGATCGTGTTGCCGCACACGTTCACCGGGACATGCACGGGCACCTGGACGACATTGCCGGAAACGACACCCGGGGAGTGCACGGCGGCACCCTGAGCACCGGAGTCGGCGACAGCCAGACCCGCGCCCGCGAGAACCAGCCCACCGGTGGCAGCCGCAGCAGCGACGACCTTCTTGATCATTATTCCTCCTTGTTGGCAATGCGATCCCAAGGTGCGGGATCGCATCACGTGTAACGAGGAGGGAGTAATGGAGCTACGAGCTTATGGTCGGATTCACTCTTCTCAGTCGCGCTCGTACGCGCGCCCGATTGCTCCAGGGCAGAGCCTCACGACGCGTCGATGAACCGGTCCAGCACGCGCACGCCGAACTGCAGGCCGTCCACCGGCACCCGCTCGTCCACACCGTGGAACATGCCCGCGAAGTCCAGCTCCGGCGGCAGCTTCAGCGGGGCGAAGCCGAAGCCGCGGATGCCGAGGTCGTCGAAGGACTTGGCGTCGGTACCGCCCGAGAGCATGTACGGAATCGCCTTGGCGGTGGGGTCCTCGGCCAGTAGCGCGGACTGCATGGCCTCCACCAGCGCCCCCTCGAAGCCGGTCTCGACCGCCTTGTCGGCGTGCAGGTCCTCGCGCCGGACGTGCGGTCCGAGCAGCCGGTCGAGGTCGTCGAGGAACTCCTCCTCGTAGCCGGGCAGGAACCGGCCGTCGATGTGCGCGGTGGCCTCGCCCGGGATGACGTTGACCTTGTAACCGGCGTTCAGCTGGGTGGGGTTGGCCGTGTTGCTCAGCGTCGCACCGATCAGCTTGGCGATGCCGCCGAGCTTGGCGAGGGTGGCCTCCATGTTCTCCGGGTCCAGCTCGGTGCCGAGCGCGTCGCCCAGCTCGTCGAGGAAGGCCCGGGTGGTCTTGGTGACCCGCACCGGGAACTTGTGCCGGCCGACCCGGGCCACGGCCTCGGACAGCTCGGTGATGGCGTTGTCCCGGTGGATCATCGAGCCGTGCCCGGCGGTGCCGGCCACGGTCAGCTTCATCCAGTGCATGCCCTTCTCGGCCGTCTGGATCAGATAGAGCCGGCGCTGCTCGTTCACCGTGAACGAGAAACCGCCGACCTCGCTGATCGCCTCGGTGACGCCCTCGAACAGCTCGGGGTGGCGGTCGACCAGGTGGCGGGCACCGTAGGTGCCGCCGGCCTCCTCGTCGGCGAGGAAGGCGACCACGATGTCCCGCGGGGGCCGCCGGCCGCTCCTGAGCCGGTCGCGCACGACCGCGAGGGTCATCGCGTCCATGTCCTTCATGTCGACGGCCCCGCGCCCCCACACGCACCCGTCGGCGATCTCACCGGAGAACGGGTGGTGGGTCCAGTCGTCGGCGTTGGCCGGGACGACGTCCAGGTGGCCGTGGATGAGCAGTGCGGGCCGCGAGGGGTCCTCCCCCTCGATGCGGGCCACGGTCGAGGCGCGACCGGGGTGGGACTCGTAGATCTTCGGCTCCAGCCCGACCTCGGCGAGCTTCTCTGCGGTCCACTCGGCGGCCCGGCGCTCGCCGGGGCCCGAGTGGTCGCCGTAGTTGCTGGTGTCGAATCGGATCAGCTCGCGGCAGAGGTCCACGACCTCGTCCTCGCCGGTGACGCTCCTGGCCGTGTCCGTCTCGCTCACGCTGTTCCTCCCGCTGTCACTACTGGTGGACCGCTGTCACTACTGGTGGACCACTGTCACTGCTGGTGGTCCTCCTCATCCTCTCTCCGCTCCGGCCGTCACCCAAGAGCGGTCCCGGCCCGGTCACACGCCGTTCACGCGCGACCGGCCCCGGGAACAGGGGGTGATCAGACACCCCAGAAAGCCTGGTAATGTTTCCTTCGTCGCCGCGAGGGACGCCCCGCCAAAAGGGATCTCCCGCACGACAGACACCTTGTCCGGGTGGCGGAATGGCAGACGCGCTAGCTTGAGGTGCTAGTGCCCTTTATCGGGCGTGGGGGTTCAAGTCCCCCCTCGGACACCAGCTGGGGCCCCTGTTTCATCAGGGGCCCTTTTGCTTGTGTCCTGAGCAGGTTCGCACACCAACTGCCCTTGTATGCCCACTTCTTGGCTGTGTGTGGGACATGTCTCGTGCGGCGCGAAGAAGGCCAGCTCAGCGGCCTGGAGCCGACTCTTTCACACCGGCCGGTACCGGCCTCCCGAGTGGCCGGACCCAGAAGTGGCGCCTAGCGTCGTACTAAAATTTCTGGTTTGTAACTCAGCCGGACCAGACGCGAGGACCGATGGCAGCCATAGACGAGAGCAGTGCTCTCGGCCTGCTCGATGAAGAGATCCGCACGGAGTTCGGCGACAGGGCGCGGTTCTCCGCGGGGTCCGCCGCCCGGCCGCGGACCCTGGTCGACGTGTTCGAGGCGACCGTGCGGACCTACCCGGACGAGCCCGCCCTGGACGACGGTACGACGTGTCTCACCTATCGTGCGCTGGCCGTCGAGGTGGAGCGGCTGCGGCGGCGACTCGCCGAGCACGGGGTCGGGCTCGGCGACCGGGTCGGCGTGCGGGTGCCCTCCGGGACCAACGATCTGTACGTCGCGATTCTCGCCGTGCTCACGGTCGGCGCCGCCTACGTGCCCGTGGACGCCGAGGATCCGGACGAGCGGGCCGAGCTGGTGTTCGGCGAGGCGGCGGTGCGGGCCGTCATCGGGGCCGGGCACGCCATCGGCGTCCAGGGCACCACCGGCGCACCCGCCGCGCGGCCCGGAACCGGGCACGACGCGTGGATCATCTTCACCTCCGGGTCCACCGGGAAGCCCAAGGGCGTCGCCGTCACCCACCGCAGTGCCGCCGCGTTCGTGGACGCCGAGGCGGCCCTCTTCCTCACCGAGGAGCCGATCGGGCCCGGGGACCGGGTGATGGCCGGGCTGTCCGTCTCCTTCGACGCGTCCTGCGAGGAGATGTGGCTGGCCTGGCGCTACGGCGCCTGTCTGGTGCCGGTGCCCCGGTCGCAGGTCAGGAGTGGTGCCGATCTCGGGCCGTGGCTGGTCGAGCAGGAGATCACTGTGGTGTCCACGGTGCCGACGCTGGCCGCGCTGTGGGAGCCGGAGACCCTGAACGACGTACGGCTGCTGATCTTCGGCGGGGAGGCCTGTCCGCCCGAGCTGGCGCAGCGGCTGGTCACCGAGGGGCGCGAGGTGTGGAACACCTACGGGCCGACCGAGGCGACCGTCGTGGCCTGTGCCTCCCTGCTGACCGGCGAGGAGCCGATCCGGATCGGGCTGCCCCTGGACGGCTGGGAACTCGCCGTCGTCGACGACGACGGCGAGCCCGTGGCCATGGGCGGCAGTGGGCAGCTGGTGATCGGCGGGGTCGGGCTCGCGCGGTATCTCGACGCCGAGAAGGACGCGGAGAAGTACGCGCCGCTCGAGTCGCTGGGGTGGGAGCGGGCCTACCGGAGCGGGGATCTGGTCAGAGCGGAGCCCGAGGGACTGATCTTCCTCGGGCGGGCCGACGAGCAGATCAAGCTCGGGGGGCGGCGGATCGAGCTGGGCGAGGTGGATGCCGCGCTCCAGGCGCTGCCCGGTGTCGCCGGGGCCGCGGCCGCCGTGCGCACCGCCCGCAGCGGCAATCAGCTGCTGGTGGGCTATGTCGTCACCCAGGACGGCTGGGACCAGGCGGTCGCCGTCGAGAAGCTGCGCGCCGAGCTGCCCGCCGCGCTGGTGCCGCTGCTCGCGCCGGTCGCCGAGCTGCCGACCCGGACGTCCGGGAAGGTGGACCGTAACGCCCTGCCCTGGCCGCTGGAGGGCGTCGAGACGCCCAAGGCCGACCTGTACGGCACCGAGGCGTGGCTCGCCGAGCAGTGGGCCGAGGTGCTGGGCATCCCGGTGACCAGCGCCTCCGACGACTTCTTCGCGATCGGCGGCGGCAGCCTGGCCGCCGCCCAGCTCACCACCCGGCTGCGCACCCGCTACCCGAGCGCCGCCGTCCTCGACATCTACCAGCAGCCCACCTTGCGCAAGCTGGCCCGCCGACTGCAGGAGTCGGCGCAGGACGCCAACGGGACCCGTACGGTCGCGCCGGTGCCGGTCCGCGCCCAGGCCCTTCAGCTCCTGCTGCTGCTTCCGCTCTTCACACTGCTCGGGCTGCGCTGGACGCTGGTCCTGGCCGCCGTCGGAAATCTGCTGCCGGGGTACGCCTGGCTGCCGACCGCCCCGTGGTGGCTGCTCGGCGCCGGCGCGCTGGTGCTCTTCACTCCGCCGGGCCGGATCGCGCTCGCGGCGGGCGGGGCACGGCTGCTGCTGCGGGGACTGGAGCCCGGACGGTACCCGCGCGGCGGGGGCGTGCATCTGCGGCTGTGGACGGCCGAGCGGCTGGCCGAGTTCAGTGGGGCGACCACGCTGACCGGCTCCTGGCTGGAGCGGTATGCCCGGGCGCTGGGCGCGAAGGTGGGCCAGGACGTGGACCTGCACTCGCTGCCGCCGGTCACCGGCATGCTCAAGCTGGGCCGGGGCGCGGCCGTCGAGTCCGAGGTCGACCTGTCCGGGTACTGGCTGGACGGCGACCGGCTGGTGGTCGGCTCGGTCAAGGTGGGCGCGCACGCCACCGTCGGCACCCGCAGCATGCTGTTCCCGGGCGCCCGGGTCGGCAAGCGGGCCGAGGTGGCTCCCGGTTCGGCGGTCGGCGGGCAGGTCCCGACCGGCCAGCGCTGGGCGGGTGCACCCGCGGTGAAGCTCGGCAAGGCCAAGCGCAACTGGCCGAAGGAACGCCCGCAGCGGGGCACGTACTGGCGGGTCATGTACGGGCTCACCGGGCTCGCGCTGAGCGCCCTGCCGCTGGCCGCGGGGGTGGCCGCGCTGCTGGTCGCCCGGCTCTTCGTGGCGCCCGGCGCGGCCGTCGGGGAGGCCCTGCGCGGGGCGGCGCTCGCTCTGGTCCCGGCCACGCTCGCGTACGGGCTGGCGTACGCGCTGCTGATCCTGGTCGCCGTACGGGCGCTGAGCCTCGGTCTGCGCGAGGGCACGCACCCCACGCACAGCCGGGTCGGCTGGCAGGCGTGGACGGTGACGCAGCTGATGGACCGCTCGCGCGAGACGCTGTTCCCGCTGTACGCCGGGCTGGTCACGCCGGTGTGGCTGCGGCTGCTGGGGATGCGGATCGGGCGGCGCGCCGAGGTGTCGACCGTGCTCGCGCTGCCGAGCCTGACCACCGTCGGCGACGGCGCGTTCCTGGCCGACGACACGCTGACCGCGCCGTACGAGCTGGGCGGCGGCTGGGTGCGGATCGGGCGCGCGGAGATCGGGCGGCGGGCCTTCCTCGGGAACTCCGGGATGACCGCGCCGGGCCGCAGCGTGCCGGAGGGCGGCCTGGTCGGGGTGCTGTCGGCGACGCCGAAGAAGGCGAAGAAGGGCACCTCGTACCTGGGGCTGCCGCCGGTCAAGCTGCCGCGCAGCGCCGCCGACGGCGACCAGAGCCGAACCTACGACCCGCCCGCCCGGCTGCTGTGGGCGCGGGGTCTGGTGGAGCTGTGCCGGATCGTGCCGGTGCTGTGCTCGGCGGCGCTGACCGCGGCGACGGTGGCGGCGCTGTGTGCGCTGGGGCCGTGGGGGCCGGCGCTGTCCGGGCTCGTGCTGCTCGCGGCCGGTGTCACGGCCGCCCTCGGGTCCGTGCTGGCCAAGTGGCTGCTCGTGGGGCGGCACCGGACCGGCGAGCATCCGCTGTGGAGTTCCTTCGTGTGGCGCGACGAGCTGGCGGACACGTTCGTCGAGGTGCTGGCGGTGCCGTGGCTGGCCGGGAGCGTGCCCGGAACGCCGGTGGTGACGGCGTGGCTGCGCGGGCTCGGGGCGCACATCGGCAAGGGCGTGTGGGTGGAGAGCTACTGGCTGCCGGAGGCGGACCTGGTGACTCTTGAGGACGCGGCCACCGTCAATCGCGGCTGTGTACTCCAGACACACCTCTTCCACGACCGGATCTTGCGGACGGATACTGTGGTTCTCCGTGAGGGCGCCACGCTGGGCCCTGGCGGGATCGTGCTGCCCGGCAGCACGGTCGGGGCCCGTACGACTCTGGGTCCCGCGTCGCTCGTCATGGCCGCGGAGTCCGTTCCGGACGACACCCGCTGGCTCGGCAACCCGATCGAGGCGTGGCGTCCCTGAACGCGGGCCGCCCGGGTACGGCAGCGGCGCCCAGTGGTGGCACAGCGCAGGGAGCAGGCACAGCAGTGGCAGTTCAGCAGTCGGTCGATCGGGACCCGTACTTCCCGGACAACGGTGACCCCCGCTACCGGGTGCACCGCTATGAGCTGGTGCTGGACTACCGCCCGGGTCCGAACCGGCTGTCCGGCACGGCCCGGATCAACGCCATCGCGGGACGGGCGGCGCTGGCCGAATTCCAGCTGAACCTGGCCGACTTCAGGATCGGCCGGATCCGGGTGGACGGCCGGCAGCCGCACTACACGCACCGTGCCGGCCGGCTGCGGGTCAGGCCGGCCAAGCCGATCCGGGCCGGAGCCGCGTTCACCGTCGAGGTGCACTGGTCCGGCAACCCGAAGCCGGTGACCAGCCCCTTCGGCGGGATCGGCTGGGAGGAACTGGCCGACGGGGCGCTGGTGGCGAGCCAGCCGGTCGGGGCGCCGTCCTGGTACCCGTGCAACGACCGGCCCGCCGACAAGGCGTCCTACCTGATCTCGGTCACCACGCCGTCGCCGTACGCGGTGGTCGCGGGCGGGCGTCTGCTGACCCGGACGACGAAGGCATCCACGACCACCTGGGTGTACGAGCAGTCCGCACCCACGTCGAGCTATCTCGTCGGCCTCGCGATCGGCAGGTACCAGACGGTGCTGCTGGGCGACCCGGGGCCGGGCGGGGTGCCGCAGCACGGGCACATCCCGGCGCATCTGCTGCCGCAGTTCTCCCGGGACTTCGCGCGGCAGCCCGCGATGATGGAGCTGTTCCAGGAGCTGTTCGGGCCGTACCCGTTCGACGAGTACGCGGTCGCGGTGACCGAGGAGGAACTCGATGTGCCCGTCGAGGCACAGGGGTTGTCGCTGTTCGGCTCCAACCACGTGGACGGTGCCCGGGGTTCGGAGCGGCTGGTGGCGCACGAGCTGGCGCACCAGTGGTTCGGCAACTGCGTGTCCGTCGCCGACTGGCGGCACATCTGGCTGAACGAGGGCCTCGCCAAGTACGCGGAATGGCTGTGGTCCGAGCGTTCGGGGGGCCGTGGCGCCCAGCAACTGGCCGCCACCGCACACGGGTTGCTGGCCGCGCAGCCGCAGGATCTGCGGTTGGCCGATCCGGGGCGCCGGCAGATGTTCGACGACCGGCTCTACGAGCGCGGCGGCCTGGCCCTGCACGCGGTGCGCTGTGCACTGGGCGACGACGCGTTCTTCCGCATGCTGCGCGACTGGGTGCGGCTGCACCGGGGCGGCACGGTGACGACGGCCGCGTTCGCCGAGCACGTGGCCCGGTTCACGGACGCGCCGACGGCCGCGCTGTTCGAGGCGTGGGTGTACGGGGCGAAGCTGCCGCCGCTGCCGGTACTCGGGGCGGCTCCGTAGACTTGGAGGGTGGCCCGGCCGAACGAAGAGGTCGAGGCGCTCCTGCGGGAGTACGCGGACCTCGTCGCGATCACGGGAGGCGACGCCTTCAAGGCGCGCGCCTACGAGAAGGCGGCGCGCGCCATCGGCGGGTACCCGGCCGACGTCGCCCAGCTGGACGCCGCCGGTCTGCGGGAGATCCCCAACGTGGGCCGGTCGATCGCCGACAAGGTGATCGAGTACCTGCGCACGGGGAAGATGGCCGTGGTCGAGGAGCGCCGGGCGAAGATCCCGGCGGGGGTCCGGGAGCTGATCTCGATCCCCGGCCTGGGCCCGAAGAAGGCGCTGCGGCTCTACGAGGACCTGCACATCTCCTCGGTGACCGAGCTGGCCGCGGCGATCGAGGCGGACAGGCTGGCCGATCTCAAGGGTTTCGGCGAGAGGACGCAGGAGAACATCCGGCACGGCATCGAGCTGCTCCAGCAGGCCGGCGCCCGGGTGCCGCTGTCACTGGCCCTGGACACCGCCGAGGAGATCGTCGCCGAGTTGTCCGGGCTGACCGGGTGCAGGCGCTGCACCTACGCGGGCTCGCTGCGCCGGATGCGGGAGACCGTAGGGGACCTGGACGTCCTCGTGGCGGCGCAGCGGTCGGAGCGGTTCATGGCGGCGCTGTGCGAACTGCCGGGCACCGCCGAGGTGATCGCGCGGGGCAGGAAGAAGACGTCGATCCGCACCGGCAAGGGGCTCCAGGTCGATCTGCGGGTATTGCCGCCGCAGTCGTGGGGCGCCGGGATGCAGTACTTCACCGGTTCCAAGGCGCACAACATCCGCACCCGCACCCTTGCCGTGCACCAGGGCCTGAAGCTGTCCGAGTACGGCCTGTTCGACGCCGAGAGCGGGCAGTCGCTGGCCTCCCGCACCGAGGAGGAGGTGTACGAGCGGCTGGGGCTGGCGTGGATCCCGCCGACGCTGCGGGAGGACCGCGGGGAGATCGAGGCGGCCCTGCACGGTGAGCTGCCCGAGGTGGTGAGCGAGCACGACGTCCGCGGTGACCTGCACACCCACACCGACCTCACCGACGGCCTGGCCCCGCTGGAGGAGATGGTGGCGGCAGCGGCCGAGCGCGGCTACGCGTACTACGCGGTCACCGACCACGCGCCCAACCTGTACATGCAGCGCATGACCGACGAGAAGATCCTCGCCCAGCGGGAGCGGCTGCGGGAGCTGGACGGCACCCACCGCCGGATGCGCCTGCTGCACGGCACGGAACTCAACATCGATCCGGACGGCGGGGTGGACTGGCCGCCGGAGTTCCTGGCCGGCTTCGACCTGTGCGTGGCCTCGCTGCACTCGCACTTCGACCTGGGCCGGGCGGCGATGACCCGGCGGCTGGTGCGGGCCTGCGAGAACCCGCACGTGAACATACTCGGGCACCCGACGACCCGGCTGATCGGCAGGCGGCCGGGCGTCGAGGCCGACTGGGACACGGTGTTCGAGACCTGCGCGCGTACCGGTACCGCGCTGGAGGTCAACGCCCAGCCGGACCGGCTCGACCTGCGCGACGAGGACATCCTGCGGGCCAGGGAGCACGGGGTGAAGTTCGCCGTGAACACCGACGCCCACGCCGTTCCGCAGCTCGCCGCGCTGCGCTACGGCGTCGGCACCGCCCAGCGCGGCTGGCTCACCCGGGACGACGTGATCAACACCTGGCCGCTGACCAGGCTGCGCGCGTTCCTGCGCAAGGGGGGCTGAGGGACGTCATTCCCGGTCCAGCCACAGCGGCGACGGTTCCTCCATGTCGACCGCCCCCACCGCCTTCATGTCCCCGTCAGCGGCGCGCAGCAGGACCCGGCCCATGGCGATGAGCGCCCGCCCGGCCGCGAGTTCGTCGCCGATCTCCGGTACGTCGGGGTCGTAGGGGTTGCGGCGGGCCTCGGCGCGGCTCTCCAGGACGTTGTCTCCGGTGTCCAGCACGATCCGTGCCGTGGTGTCCGGGTCGTGCTCGGACAAATACAGGTTCAGTCGCCACTCCTTGACGGCCGGAGGACGACTGCGCATGGGATCGGTCATCGCCCGTCTCGCCTCCCTGAGCTGCTGCCCTTCCACTGTGCACCCGCCCTCGAGCGGGCGCCTGTCCTGCTGCGGGCGCCTGCCCCGGTGCGGGCAGAATGGGGGGCATGACCTCGCGCACCTGCCCCTGCGGGCTCCCCCGGTCCTACGACGCCTGCTGCGGGCGTTTCCATGCGGGGACCACGGGCGCGCCGACCGCCGAGCTGCTGATGCGCTCGCGGTACAGCGCGTTCGTGCAGGGGGACACCGGGTACCTGCTGCGCACCTGGCACCCGCGGACCCGCCCGGAGCGGCTCGACCTCGATCCGCGGATGCGGTGGACGGGGCTGGAGATCCTGGACAGCACCGACGGCTCCGCCTTCCACACCACGGGCACCGTGACGTTCCGCGCCTCCTACCGGGGCGGTTCGCTGCACGAGCGCAGCCGGTTCGAGCGGGTGGACGGGGCGTGGGTGTACGTGGACGGGGAGTTCCTGGACTGAGCCGGCTACGGCGCCAGGATGTCCAGTTCCCGCAGGGCGCCCACGGTGATCTGCCGGGTCAGTTCCTCGGCGCGGGGCGCGTCGCCCGCGCGGACCGCCTCCGCGACCTGGACGTGCAGGGTGACCGCCGCCGGGTCGGGGTCCTCGAACATGACCTCGTGATGGGTGCGGCCGGCCAGCACCTCGGCGACGACGTCGCCCAGGCGGGCGAACATCTCGTTGCCCGAGGCGGTCAGCACGACGTGGTGGAACGCCACGTCGTGGATCAGGTACTGCTCGAGCTTGTGGCCACGTGAGTTGGCCACCATGCCGAGCGCGCACTCGGTGAGTTCGGCGCACTGCGCGGCCGTCGCGTTGCGCGCGGCGAGGCCCGCGGCGACCGGTTCGACCGCGGAGCGCAGCACGGTCAGCGAGCGCAGCTGGTGCGGGCGGTCGGCGCCCGCGAGGCGCCAGCGGATGACCTGCGGGTCGTAGACGTTCCACTCGGCCTTGGGACGGACGGTCACACCGACCCGGCGGCGGGACTCGACCAGGTGCATGGATTCGAGCACGCGGACCGCCTCGCGCATCACAGAGCGTGAGACCTCGAACTGCTGGGCGAGTTCGTCCGTACGCAGGACGCTGCCCGGCGGGTACTCGCCCGCTGTGATCGCGGGGCCGAGGGTGTCCAGGACACGGCCGTGCAGCCCTCGGCCCGGTGTGCTCATGCACTCAGCGTACGACCTGGATCACCGAGGGAAAAAGTCAGACTTATATGTCACAGCCTCTTGAATTCGTCGTACCTAATAGGTTTCAGTGTGGCGACGCCGATGTGGCGTCGGATGTCGAGGAAGACAGCGAGGCAGTAATGCGTACCCCCCAGGTCGTCGTCGTGATGGGCGTCGCGGGGACGGGCAAGACCACCATCGGTCCCTTGCTCGCCGCGCGGCTGGGCGTCCCGTACGCCGAGGGCGACGACTTCCATCCGCCGGCCAACATCGCCAAGATGTCGGCCGGGATCCCGCTCGACGACGCCGACCGGTGGCCGTGGCTGGACGCCATCGGGCACTGGGCGCACGAGCGGGCCGGGCTGGGCGGGGTGGTCAGCAGCTCGGCGCTGAAGCGGTCGTACCGCGACCGGCTCAGGGCCGCGGCTCCGGGAGTCGTGTTCGTGCACCTCACGGGCGACCGGAAGCTGATCGAGGACCGGATGGGCCACCGGCAGGGGCACTTCATGCCGACCGCGCTGCTGGACTCCCAGTTCGCCACGCTCGAGCCCCTGGAGCCGGACGAGGCGGGTGTCGCCGTCGACGTCAGCGGCAGTCCCGAGGAGATCGCCGACCGCGCCGTACGGGCGCTGGCCGGGCTTCCCGCGGCATCCGCGTAAGCAGCCGCATCCGCGTAACCCCACCCCTCCCCCCGCGGGACACCCCCGAAAAGTCCCCCGTAACCGCAAGGGAACCCCCGTGACCAGACTCAGCGTCGAGATGCTGGCAGCGGACGCGCCTGCGCCGATCACCTCCGCCGGACACGCCCAGCTGGGCATAGCCGTGCTGGTGGGCATCGCCGTGATCGTCCTGCTCATCACCAAGTTCAAGCTCCATGCCTTCCTGGCGCTGACCATCGGGTCACTGGCGCTCGGGGCGGCGGCAGGGGCACCGCTGGACAAGGTGATCACGAGCTTCACCACCGGGCTCGGCTCCACGGTCGCGAGCGTCGGCGTCCTGATCGCGCTCGGCGCGACCCTCGGCCGACTGCTCGCCGACTCCGGCGGCGCCGACCAGATCGTCGACACCATCCTCGCCAAGGCCGGCGCGCGCGCGATGCCCTGGGCGATGGTGCTCATCGCCTCCGTGATCGGCCTGCCGCTGTTCTTCGAGGTCGGCATCGTGCTGCTGATCCCGGTCGTACTGATGGTCGCCAAGCGCGGGAACTACTCCCTGATGCGCATCGGCATCCCGGCCCTCGCCGGTCTGTCCGTGATGCACGGCCTGATCCCCCCACACCCCGGCCCGCTGGTCGCGATCGCCGCGCTCAAGGCCAACCTCGGCGTGACGCTGGCGTTCGGCATCCTGGTCGCCGTCCCGACAGTGATCATCGCCGGGCCGCTGTTCTCGAAGGTCGCGGCCCGCTGGGTGGACGTCCCGGCTCCGGACCGGATGCTCCCGCAGCGCCCCTCGGAGGAGCTCGAGCGCCGTCCGGGCTTCGGTGCGACACTCGCGACGGTGCTGCTGCCCGTGGTGCTGATGCTGCTCAAGGCGCTGGTGGACATCGTCGTCGACGACCCCGCCAACCGGACCCAGCGCGTCTTCGACGTGATCGGCTCCCCGCTGATCGCGCTCCTCGCGGCTGTGATCGTCGGCTTCTTCACGCTGGGCCGGCCCGCCGGTTTCAGCAGGGACCGGCTCCAGCAGACGGTCGAGAAGGGCCTGATGCCGATCGCCGGCATCATGCTGATCGTCGGCGCGGGCGGCGGCTTCAAGCAGACGCTGATCGACTCCGGCGTGGGCCAGATGATCCTGGACATCTCCAAGAACTGGTCGATCCCGGCGGTGCTGCTCGCCTGGCTGATCGCCGTGGTGATCCGGCTGGCGACGGGCTCGGCGACGGTGGCGACGGTCTCGGCCGCCGGTCTGGTCGCACCGCTCGCGGCCGGCACCTCGACCACCCACACCGCTCTGCTCGTCCTGGCGATCGGCGCCGGCTCGCTCTTCTTCAGCTTCGTCAACGACGCCGGCTTCTGGCTGGTGAAGGAGTACTTCGGGCTGAGTGTCGGGCAGACCGTCAAGACCTGGTCGATCATGGAGACGATCCTCTCGGTGGTCGGCGGCGCCCTGGTCCTGCTCCTCTCACTGATCGTCTAGGAGTACGGGGATGAGTCATCCTCTCTTCGACATCAGCGGCCGCACGGCCCTGGTCACGGGCTCCAGCAGGGGCATCGGCCACGCGCTGGCCCGTGGCCTGGCCGAGGCCGGGTGCACGGTGGTCCTCAACGGACGGGACGGCGCCCGGCTGGCCGAGGCCGCGGCGGAACTGCCCGGGAACCGGATCCACACGGCGGTCTTCGACGTGACCGACGGCGCCTCGGTGGCCGCCGGGATCGCGGATGTCGAGGAGCGGGTGGGCCCGCTGGACATCCTGGTGAACAACGCGGGCATGCAACTGCGCGCCCCGCTCCTGAAGTTCGCGGACGCCGACTGGCACCGGATCCTGGACACCAACCTCACCAGCGCCTTCCTCGTCGGCCGCGAGGCGGCCCGCCGGATGACGGAACGCGGCCACGGCAAGATCATCAACATCTGCTCACTGCAGAGCGAGGTGGTACGGCCCGGCATCGCGCCCTACGCCGCCACCAAGGGCGCGCTGAAGATGCTCACCAAGGGCATGTGTGCGGACTGGGGCCCCTACGGTGTCCAGGTCAACGGGCTGGGCCCGGGCTACATCGAGACCGAGCTGACCCGGCCCCTGGTGGAGGACGAGGAGTTCAGCGCATGGGTGCGTCGGCGCACCCCGGCCGGCCGCTGGGGCCGCACCGAGGACCTGGTGGGCGGGGTGCTCTTCCTGGCCTCGCCCGCGGCCGACTTCGTCGGCGGCCAGATCCTGTACGTCGACGGCGGCATGACGAGCGTCCTTTAGGCCTTTGGACCTCAGGAAAGGGGCCACGGCAATGCTGGGTTGTGTGATCCACGGAGCGGGCGACCTGCGGGTCGCTCGGCTCGCCCCGCCCGTCCCCGGTCCCGGCCAGGCCCTGGTCGCCGTCCGCTACGGCGGGATCTGCGGCTCCGATCTGCACTACTGGCGGCATGGCGGCGTCGGGGACTTCCGCCTCCGCGAGCCGATGGTGCTCGGACACGAGGTGGTGGGCACGGTGGAGTCCTACGGCGCCGGGGCCGCGGGTCCCGCGCCGGGTACGGCGGTCGCCGTGCACCCCGCCACCCCCTGCGGGCACTGCCCGGAGTGCGCGGACGGGCGCGCGAACGTGTGCCGGGACACCCGCTATCTGGGCAGCGCGGCCCGCCTCCCGCACGTACAGGGCGGGTTCGCGGAACGAGTGGCCGTACCCGCCGGACAGCTGAGGGAGCTTCCGGACGGGCTCGGGCTGCGCCGCGCCGTGCTCGCCGAGCCGTTGTCGGTGGCGTTGCACGCGGTGCGGCGGGCCGGGGACGTGGCCGGCCGGCATGTGCTGGTGACCGGGGCCGGGCCGATCGGGTGCCTGGTGGTCGCGGCGGCGAAGGAGGCCGGTGCGGCCCGCGTGACCGTGACCGACCTCGTGCCGCAGGCACTCGGGTACGCGGCCGTCGCCGGCGCCGACACGCTCGTGCGGGCCGACGATCCCGAGGATGCCGGATGGCCGGACGAGGTGGACGTGGCCGTCGAAGCGTCGGGGGTCGCGGCCGGGCTCGACACGTGCCTGCGGCGGGTACGGCGCGGCGGCGTGGTCGTCCAGCTCGGGATGCTGCCGCCCGGGCCGAGCCCGCTTGCCGGAAACCTGCTGGTGAGCCGGGAGATCGAGCTGCGGGGCGCGTTCCGCTTCGCGGCCGAGTTCGACGACGCCCTGGCACTGCTCGCGGCGAAGGGGGAGTTCGACGGGCTGGTCAGTGCGGTGGTGCCGGTACGGGCGGCCGAGGACGCGTTCGCGCTGGCCGCCGACCGGGAGCGGTCCTGCAAGGTGCTGCTGGAGTTCTGACCTGACGTCAGGGACGCCAGAGCGGATGCTCCCGCTTCGCCCACTGCCTGCTCACCGTCCCCGTGCGCAGCCCCCTTCTCGCCTCCGGGTCGCCCAGGGCCATGCCGATGTGCCCCGCCAGGACCACCCCGATCGTCAGGGCCAGCCAGTCATGGACGAAGGTGGCCGAGGTGCGCCACATCAACGGGGCGAGATGGGTGAACCACATCAGCAGCCCGGTGCCGAGCATGACCAGCGTGGCGCCGCCGATCCAGGCCGCGTAGATCTTCTGGCCGGCGTTGAACTTGCCGGCCGGCCGCGAGGAGGGGCGCTTGTCGCGGACCAGCGCCGCGTGCAGCCAGAGCCGGTCGTGCGGCCCGAAGCGGTTGAGGAAGCGCAGGTCGGCCCGGAAGGCCCGGGAGGCGAGGCCGAGCAGGACCGGCACCGGCAGGGCGAGGCCCGCCAACTCGTGGACCCGGACGACCAGCTCCCGGCGCCCGACCATGATCGCCAGCTGCGGGATGTAGAGGACCGCGGCCGTCGCCACGCACACGCCCATCAGCACGGCCGTCGTGCGGTGCACCCAGCGTTCGGCCCGGCTGAAGCGGCGGATCCGGGCGGCGGGCGGGGCGGGGGTGTCAGCTTGTAGGGTCATCGGTCCGTCCGTTCGACTTGCCGACCCAGGCGTCGACGTCGTAGCCGAGGTGCTCCCAGTAACCGGGCTCGACCCGGTCGGTGACCGTGATGCCGGACAGCCACTTGGCGGACTTGTAGAAGTACATGGGGGCGACGTAGAGGCGGACCGGGCCGCCGTGGTCGTGTCCGATGTCCTTGTCCTGCATGCGCAGCGCGACCAGCATGTCCGGGCGGCGGGCCTGGTCGAGGGTGAGGCTCTCGGTGTAGGTGCCGTCGAAACAGGTGAAGCGCAGGGCCTTGGCGGAGGAGTGGATTCCGGCGGCGTCCAGCAGCCGGGAGAGGCGGACACCCTCGAAGGGGGTGCCTGGCACCCGCCAGCCGGTGACGCACTGGACGTCCTTGACCAGCCGGGTCTGCGGCAGGGCGCGCAGGTCGTCCAGGGTGTAGGTGCGCGGGTGGTCGACCAGGCCGTCGATCGTCAGCCGGTAGTCGGCGGCGTTCTTGTGCGGCACCGACGCGGCGACGGAGTAGTACCGGAAGCCGCCGCCGTTGGGCAGCAGGCCGGTCAGTCCGGTGGGGTCCTTGCCGGCGACGCTGCCGAGGAAGCCCTCCAGGCCGCGTTGCAGCACGGGCGCGGTGACCACGCCGAGCGCGCCCAGACCGAGGGTGCCGAGAAAGACACGACGGCCGACGGGCCTGCCGCCCGGCTCGCCGTCCCGCTCCTCGGATTGTTCAGAGTTCACGTATTCATTCGAGCACTCGGGGCCCCGCGGGGCCAGGGGATCGGGGCACCGGTCAGACTTCCGTAATCACTTCTTACGCCGATCTCGGAAACGCGGGTCTCACCGGCCTGTACGGCCATCTGTACGGCTCACCCGGCCGGGTTGTTCAGTGTCCCAGCGCGCGGGCGCGGGCCTCGCGGAAGGCGGCGCACGGATCGCGGTGCGCGTAGGACCAGG
Source organism: Streptomyces broussonetiae (assembly GCF_009796285.1). NCBI lineage: Bacteria > Bacillati > Actinomycetota > Actinomycetes > Kitasatosporales > Streptomycetaceae > Streptomyces > Streptomyces broussonetiae. The sequence goes on from NZ_CP047020.1 coordinate 2,411,824, forward strand.
GCGCCGGGGTGGCGTGTGGGCCGATGCGCTGGAACAGGGCCGCCGCCTCGGCCGGGCGGCCGGCGCAGGACAGCGCGAACGCGAGGTGGTTGAGGTCGATGTGGCGGCGGGGGTGCTCGTCGTGCTCCCACTCCAGCCACCAGTCGAAGCAGGTGCCGAGGATCCGGCGGGCCCGGGGGCCGGACCAGTGCCCGGAGGCGGCCGGGTCGGCCGGGGCCAGGCCGGTGGCGGCGAGGACGCGGTAGCGCTCGGCGTACGCGACGAGCGGCAGTACGGCGAGCGGGGAGTCCGCCGGGGCTTCGGCGGCGGCCAGCTCGGCCAGGTCGTACACCTCGTGGGTCTCGGCGCCCCGGCCGCCCGCGGGCCGTTCGGCGAGCCGGGCGAGGAGCAGGTGGTAGCCGTGGTGGTGCTCGGGGTGGCGGCGGCGCACCTCGGCGAAGACGCCGAGCACCTCGCGCTCGGGACCGAGGGTGCGGGCAAGCTGGAGCAGGCCGAACCAGGGGGTGGGGTCGGCGGGGGCGAGCGCGGCGGCCGCGGCGCAGGCCTCGCGGGCCCGGTCGGGCTCCTCCTTGCCGCGCAGGGCGCGGTGGACCTGGGCGAGGGCGAACAGCACACCGGCGTCGGCGGAGCCCGGCTCGGCGAGCAGCCACTCCCGGGCCCAGGCGATGGCGTACGGCTCCTGGGCGAGCACGGTGAGGCGGTGTCCCCTGCGGTCCCAGTCGTCGCCGGTGTGCAGCAGCAGGGAGCGGGCGGCCTGGCGGCGGCCCTGGGCCAACGCGGCGCGTGCGGTGCGCAGTTCGGCGTCGTCCAGGGCGTCGTCGTAGGCGCCCGGGCCGTCCGGGGCCACGCCGTCCGGGGCAGTGCCCCCGGACCGGTCCGCCGGGACCCGGCCGGTGCCGAGCAGAGGTGGGAGTAGGGGCACCGCGGGACTTCCTGTTTCTCGGGCTGCCATCGACCGATCACGCACAGCAAACCCCCAGCCAAGGTTTGCGTCAAGCGGAACACCGGTGTTGCCGGCTTCAACTACCGTTTTGGAAGCGGAACTTGAGAATCCCGGCGCAGGTGGGCCCGGTCGCGGGCCGGGAATCCGGGCGGGCCGCTGTGGCGTACGCCATGGCGCGGGACGGCCGAGCCACGCAGCATGGCGAACCGACCGCCCGGTTGCAGGCGCTTCCGGGTCAATGCCGTCCCGGGGGCGCTACAGTCGGCCATTACACGCCCGTGGTCCCCCCGGATGATCGAGGTACGCAGCGTGTCCGTTCTGGTTCTCCTTCTCGCCGTGAGTGCTGCCTGCTGCCTGGGTTTCGGATTCGTGCTCCAGCAGAACGCCGCCGAGAAGGCGCCGCTCAGCGACTTCCTGTCCTTCCGGCTGCTGCTGGACCTGATGCGGGTGCCGCGCTGGCTGGGCGGGCTCGCGCTGATGGCGTCCGGCATGGTGCTGGGCGCGATCGCCCTCGGCAAGGGTGAGATCTCCCTGGTCGAACCGCTGCTCGCGACCAACCTGCTGTTCGCGCTCGCCCTCTCCCGGTACCAGACGAAACAGCCCCTGGGCCGCCAGGGCTGGGCGGGGCTGCTGCTGCTCGCGGGCGGGGTGAGCGCGTTCATCACGGCGGGCGAGCCGCGCGCCGGCCACGCCGTCACCGATCCGCTGCGGCACTGGCTGATCATCGGCGCCATGGTCGGGGCGGCCCTGGTGCTCACGACGTACGGCAAGCGCTCCCGGCTGAGCTGGGGCCCGGTGCTGCTCGCCACCGCGGCCGGACTGCTGTACGGCGTGCAGGACGCGCTGACCCGGGTGAGCGGCACCCGCTTCTCGGCGGGCGGCCTCACGGAACTGTTCACCGGCTGGCAGCCGTACGGCGTGCTGGTGTGCGGGGTGACCGGGCTGGTCCTGGTGCAGAGCGCGTTCGAGACGGCCCCGCTGCGTATGTCGCTGCCCGCGCTCACCGCGGCGGAGCCGCTGGCCGGGATCCTGTGCGGGGTGGGCTTCCTCGGCGACCGGCTGCGCACCGACACCGGGGCGCTGGCCTGGGAGGCGGCCGGGCTCGCGGCCGTGGTCGTGGGCATCGTGCTGCTCGGGCTGCACCCGGCGATGCCGTCCGGTACGGCGGAGGCGGAGCCCTCGGCACGGGATCTCCAGCGGCGCTGAACCCCCCTGCTTGGATGGGGGCATGAACCCTGCTGAGGAGATCCTCGACATCGTCGACGAGAACGACCGGGTCGTCGACCGGGTCCCGCGCGGCGAGGCGTACGCCCGGGGCCTGCGCCACCGCTGTGTCTTCGTCGAGGCCCGGGACGCGGACGGCCGGCTCTTCGTGCACCGGCGCACCGCCACCAAGCTGGTCTTCCCCTCCCTGTACGACACCTTCGTCGGCGGGGTCGTGGGGGCCGGCGAGTCCTACGACGAGGCCGCGCTGCGGGAGGCCGAGGAGGAACTGGGCGTGCGCGGGCTGCCCCGGCCCTCGTTCCTCTTCAAGTTCCTGTACGACGACGGCGCCGGGAGCAGCTGGTGGTCGGCGGTGTACGAGGTGCGCTGCGAACTGCCCGTGCGCCCCCAGGCGGAGGAGGTCCAGTGGCATGACTTCCTGCCCGACGAGGAGGTCGAGCGGCGGCTCGGCGAGTGGGAGTGGGTGCCGGACGGACTGGCGGCGTACGAGCGGCTGAGGGCATTCCGTTCCAGCAGGTGAGACGCCGGTAGGGTCGGCGGCGTGAGCGAATTCGTGCGGAACGTGCGGCTGTGGTTCGCGCCGGAGCTGGTGCGGGACGAGGGCGGTACACCCGACTACCGGTTCTCGCTGGCCAACGAGCGCACCTTCCTCGCCTGGCTGCGCACCGCGCTCGCACTGATCGGCGGCGGATTCGCGGTGGACCAGTTCCTGCCGAACCTGCGCTGGGCCTGGCGGGTCGGTCTCGCACTCGCCCTGCTCGGGGCCGGTGTGCTGTGTTCCCTGCGCGCGGTGAACCACTGGGTGCGCTGCGAGCGGGCGATCCGGCGCGGCGAGGACCTGCCCGCCTCCCGGTTCCCCGCGGTGCTGAGCCTGGTCATCGCGGTGGTGGCCGTGGCGATGATCGTCGCGGTGCTGCTCGGATGGACGAGGTGAGCGCGCCCGGGCGCGATCCGGGGCTGCAACCGGAGCGCACCCGGCTGGCGTGGCGTCGTACGACCCTCTCGGCCACCGTGACCGCCGTACTCGCGGTCAAGGCGGCCCTGCACGGTGGCGCCTCGGCCGGCGGCATCGCCGTCTGCGCCCTGTGCTGCGTGCTCTTCCTGGGCTTTCTGGGCGTGGCCCACCACCGGATCCGCTCCCTGTCGGCAGGCCCCCACCCGCTCGCGCTCGCACCCCGGCACGCAACCGCGGCGATGCTGTACGCGATGGGTCTCGCGGTGTGCGCCGTGATCCTGGTCGCCTAGTGGCACCCCTTACGCCACGTGGCCGATATGTCGGGATATGCGCGAATCGCGCGTAGCCTGTGCGTCGTTGGAAACCCGCCCCCGAAGGCGAGACCCTGCCCCCCGAAGGTGAGCACCATGACCACCCTTCACCGCGAACACGCCCAACACGGCACGCACCGGCACGGTCCGGACTGCGGGCACAGCGCCGTGCCGCACGGCGACCACCTGGACTACGCGCACGACGGCCATCTGCATCGCGAGCACGAGGGCCACTGGGACGAGTGCGAGCCGGCCGGGCACGTCCGGCACGCGGGCCATGAACACGTGCACCACGACGAGTGCGGGCACGCACAGGTGCGCCACGGCGACCACGTCGACTATCTGCACGACGGACACCGGCACGCCGAGCACGGGGACCACTGGGACGACCACTGACCCCGAGCCGAACAGGGCCGACGGCTCCCCGGGCAGCACGCCGGGGGGCCGTCGGTCTATCGTGGCCCCGGTCACGTTCGACCTGATGTCGGTCGCATGCACTGGACGACATACCGACCGGTCGGCATCATGAATGGGTCCTGTTCACCCGTTCGTAGGAGTGATGTATGAGCGCCGACCACCCGCCCGGACTCGACCTGGACCGGCTGCGCGCCCTGCTCGACCGCGAGCACCCCGGTCTCTCGAACGGCCCCCTGACCGGCCGGCTGATCGAGGGCGGACGGTCGAACCTCACCTACGCGGTCTGCGACGGCACCTCGAAGTGGGTCGTCCGGCGGCCCCCGCTCGGCCATGTGCTGGCCACCGCGCACGACATGAAGCGCGAGCACCGCGTGATCAGCGCCCTGCACCCGACCCGGGTACCGGTCCCCCGCCCGGTGCTGCTGTGCGAGGACGAGGAGGTGCTCGGGGCGCCGTTCTACGTCATGGAGTTCGTCGAGGGCACCCCGTACCGCACGGCGGACCAGCTGGCCCCGCTGGGCGCCGAGCGCACCCGCAACGCGGTGCTCTCCCTGGTCGACACGCTCGTCGAGCTGCACGCGGTGGATCCCGCCGAGGTGGGCCTTTCGGACTTCGGCCGCCCCGAGGGCTTCCTGGACCGGCAGCTGCGGCGCTGGGGCAAGCAGCTGGACGCCTCCCGCAACCGCGACCTGCCCGGCATCGACGAGCTGCACGCGGCCCTCGGCCGGTCCCTGCCCGTCTCGCCCGCCCCCACCGTCGTCCACGGCGACTACCGCCTCGACAACGTCCTGATCGGCGACGACGACCGGATCAGGGCCATCCTCGACTGGGAGATGTCCACGCTCGGCGACCCGCTCACCGACCTGGGCCTGCTGGTGATGTACAGCCGGCCGCTGGAACTGCCCGACTCCCCCATCTCCACGACCGCCACGGCCGTCGGGCATCCCACGCCGCAGGAGCTGGTCGAGCGGTATGCCGCGCGCTCGGGGCGCGACGTGTCCGCCGTCTCCTGGTACACGGCGTTCGCCTGGTTCAAGCTCGCCGTGATCCTGGAGGGCATCCACTACCGGTACACGCTCGGCCAGACGGTCGGACGCGGCTTCGACCGGATCGGCGACCTCGTACCCGTCTTCATCGACCACGGACTGACCACTCTTCAGGAAGGCTGACCGCTCATGGACTTCGCGTTCGACGCGCGTACCGAGGAACTGCGTGCCAAGCTGCTCGCCTTCATGGACGAGTACGTCCACCCCGCCGAGCCGGTCGCCGAGGAGCAGCGGGCCGCGCTCGCCTCGCCCTGGGACACTCCCGCCGTGGTCGAGGAGCTGAAGGCCGAGGCCCGCAGGCAGGGCCTGTGGAACCTCTTCCTGCCCGACGCGGAGTACGGCGCCGGGCTGACGAACCTGCAGTACGCACCGCTGGCCGAGATCACCGGACGCTCCCCGCATCTCGCACCCACCGCGACGAACTGCGCCGCACCCGACACGGGCAACATGGAGGTGCTGGCCCAGTTCGGCAACGAGCAGCAGAGGAAGCAGTGGCTGGAGCCGCTGCTGGCCGGTGAGATCCGCTCGGCGTTCGCGATGACCGAGCCGGAGGTGGCCTCCTCGGACGCCACGAACATCACCACGCACATAGAGCGGGACGGTGACGAGTACGTCATCACCGGCCGCAAGTGGTACATCTCCGGCGCGATGAACCCGGACTGCAGGATCTTCATCGTGATGGGCAAGACGGACCCCGACGGGCCCGACATCCGCCGCCAGCAGTCGATGGTCCTGGTGCCGCGCGACACCCCGGGCGTGACCGTCAGGCGCGCCATGCAGGTCTTCGGCTACGAGGACCACTCGCACGGCGGCCATGCCGAGGTGGTCTTCGACCACGCGCGCGTGCCCGTGTCGAACCTCGTCGGCGAGGAGGGCGGCGGCTTCGCCATCGCCCAGGCCCGGCTCGGCCCCGGCCGGATCCACCACTGCATGCGGCTGATCGGCATGGCCGAGCGGGCGATCGAGCTGATGTGCCGACGGGCGGTCTCGCGCAACGCGTTCGGCAAGGCGCTGGCCCAGCAGGGAGTCGTCCAGAACTGGATCGCCGACGCCCGGGTGACCGTCGAGCAGTTGCGGCTGCTGGTACTCAAGACGGCCTGGCTGATGGACACGGTCGGCAACAAGGGCGCCCACACGGAGATCCAGGCCATCAAGATCGCCACTCCGCGCGCGGTGGTCGGCATCCTGGACCGGGCCATCCAGCTGCACGGCGCGGGCGGGGTGAGCCAGGACTTCCCGCTGGCCGAGCTGTATGCGAGCGCCCGCACCCTGATGCTCGCCGACGGCCCGGACGAGGTCCACCAGCGGTCGCTGGCGCGACGGGAGCTGAAGAAGTACCTGTAACGGAACACAGGTGAGGGGCGGTCGCCCAGGGTGACCGCCCCTCACCGGCACAGCGGGACGACGCTACGGCCGCAGCGCCCGCAGCAGCAGGTCGGCGAGGTGGTCGGCGACCTGCTGCGGGGTGAGCGGGCCGTCCGGGCGGTACCAGGTCGACAGGTGGTGGACCGAGCCGAAGTGGTAGTCCACGACCAGGTCGGCCGGGGTCGCCGTGGCGAAGACGCCCTCCTTCTGGCCCTCCTCGACCAGCGCGCGGAACCGCTCGTGGTAGCGCCGGCGCTCGGCGCGGACCTGCTTGCTCTTCTCCGGGCTCAGATGGTGCATCGAGCGGAAGAAGATCATCGCGTCGTCGAGGTTCTCGATCGTCGTGACGACCACGTCCGCCGCGGCGCCCCGCAGCCGCTGCTCGACCGGCGCGTCCATGTCGGCGAAGTGGTCGAGCCGCTCCATCTGGAGGCGCAGCACGCGCGCGTACACCTCGTGCAGCAGGTCGTCCTTGGAGCCGAAGTAGTGGTACAGCGCCCCCTTGGTGACGCCTGCCGCCTCCACGATCTCCTGCACGGAGGTGCGGTCGTAGCCCTGCTCCGCGAAGAGCCGGGTGGCGGCGGCCAGCAGCCGCTGCGGGACGGGTGTGCCGTCCCCGTCCGTCGTCCTGGGCACAGCCGCCACCTGCCTTTCCTTGCTGATCATCGAGTCTCGTGCGGGCGGGAACGCAGTTCCCGACGGAGGATCTTGCCACTCGCCGTCTTGGGCAGGTCGGGCAGGACCTCCACCTGCCGCGGGTATTTGTAGGCGGCAAGTCTCTCCTTGCAGTACACCGCGAGTTCATCCGGGTCCGCCTCGGCGCCCGGACGCAGGCTGACAAAGGCCTTGACCGTCTCGCCACGGTAGCCGTCGGGCACACCGACGACGGCCGCCTCACGCACCGCCGGATGGGTGTACAGCACGTCCTCGACCTCGCGCGGCCACACCTTGAAGCCGGACGCGTTGATCATGTCCTTCTTGCGGTCGACGACGTAGAGCCAGCCCTGCTCGTCCATGAAGCCGATGTCGCCGGTGCGCAGCTCGCCGTCGGGGAAGGTCTCGGCGGTGGCGTCCGGGCGGCGCCAGTAGCCGGGAACCACCTGCGGACCGCGTACGACGATCTCGCCCTGCTCCCCGAACGGCACCTCCGCGCCCTGCTCGTCCAGGATCCGCACGAACGCGTCAGCGCCGGGCACCCCGACCGACAGCGTCCCGGAGACGGGGTCCACGGGCGCCTCCAGGCCGGGCGGGACGGCGGCGCAGGGGGCGGTGCACTCGGTGAGTCCGTAGCCGACCCGGATGTACGGCCCGAAACGCTCCCGGAACCCCTCCACCAGGGCCGGTGGCACCGGGGCGCCGCCCGAGGAGATGTTCACGAAGGAGGCGAAGTGCTCGCGGGTGGCGTCCGGGTGGGCGGCGAGCGCCATGAAGGCGGTGGAGGGGCCCACCGTGTAGTGCGGCTGGTGCTCGGCGAAGGCCTCCAGGACGAGTCCGGGCTCGAATCGGTAGGTGAGCGCCAGCGTGCCGGCGCTGTTCAGGCAGGCACCGAACTGGCAGACCATGCCGGTGATGTGGAACAGCGGCGCGAGCGCGTAGTAGACGGGGGCCTCGGGCAGCCCGAGCCCGGTGCTCTGCCGCTCGGCGTTGTGCATGATGTTGCCGTGGGTGTTGGTGGCGCCCTTGGGTGTGCCGCTGGTGCCGGAGGTGTAGCTGATCAGCGCGATGTCGTCGGGGCGCGGATCGCGGTCGGCAGGCGCCGTACCACCCTGCCGGGCGACGGTGACCAGGTCGTCGGCGTCGGGCGCCTGCGGCAGCCGCTCGAAACGGAGCACGCGCGCGTCGTTGCGCGTCTGGAAGTCCAACTCGCACCCGGTGAGCACGATCCGCACCGGCGACCGGGCGGCCGTGTCCCTCAGGTACGACTCCCAGGCCCGGTCGGAGCAGACCAGTGCGGTGACCTCGCCGTCCCGCAGGACGTGACCCACCTCGGCCGACTTGTACATGGGGTTGACCGGGACGACGGTCGCGCCGGCCTTCCAGGCGCCGAGGACCGCGAGCACGAAGTGCGGGGAGTTCTGCAGCAGCACGGCCACCCGGTCGCCGCGCTCCAGCCCGCGCGCGGCCAGGTGGGCGGCGACGGAGTCGGTCAGCTCGTCCACCTGGCGATAGCTCAGACGGGCGTCGAAGTAGGCCAGGAAGGTGCGGTCGGAGGCCTCGGCGACAGCGGTGCGCAGTGCGTGCACCAACGAGTCCGCGGGCTCGATCGGCCCGCGCTGGGCGTCGTCGAGCAGGGCCAGCCAGGGCCGGTCGGCGTAGCCGGAGGTGCTCACCGGGCCTCCTCCCACTTGCGCTGGAGGTGGTTCATGCCGCTCAGCCATCGGTCCGGTTCGGCGGCCCGGGCCTGGTAGTACTCGGCAACCTCGGGGTGCGGCAGGATCAGGAAGCGGTCCTCCTCGATCCCCCGGAACAGGGCGTCCGCCACGGCCGCCGGCTCGATCGCGGTCGGCTGGAGCACCAGGTCCCCGGCGCTGCCGGTCGCGGCCAGCATGTCCGTCCGCACGCCCTGCGGACAGATGGCGTGCACCCGCAGGCCCCGGTGGCGGTACGTGAGCGACAGCCATTCGGCGAAGGCGTAGGCGCCGTGCTTGGTGACGCTGTAGGAGGGGGCGCCGATCATGGTGAGCAGCCCGGCGGCCGACACGGTGGACACGAACCGCCCACGGCCGCGCTCCAGCCAGTCGGGCAGCAGTTCATGGGCGGCGCGGACGTGCGCCATCACGTTGACGTCCCAGGCGGCCCCCCAGGACCTCTCGTCCAGCGGCCCGCCCTCGCCACCGTCCCCGAAGGCGACTCCGGCGTTCGCGCAGTAGACGTCGATGGTGCCGCCGAGTGCGTCCCGGGCCGCCCCGACGATCGCGGAGGCGTCGCCGGGCACGGCGGTACCGCCGATCTCCTCGGCCACCGCCTTCGCCTTCTGGGCATCCAGATCGTTCACGACGACCCGCGCCCCCTCGGCGGCGAACCGCCGGGCCAGTGCGGCCCCGATCCCCCCGCCCGCCCCCGTGACGACCACTCCCGCATCCTGCACGGCTTCCACCATCGGTCTCCTTCGACACGACGCGACTCGGCTCAGCGCTCGCCAGACTAACCAGTCGGTATGTGTAAAGGGAAGGGTGACCGAACCAACCTCAAGGCATGCATCTGTCCCGACGGAACCTTCTCGCATCGGCCACGCTGGCAGCTGCCCCACGCCCCCACCATCATCGCGACGGGCTGCACACCGGCTTCGAGAGACTCGCAGCCGACGGTTACTCCCTGCTGAAGGACCAGCGCGTCGGCATCGTCACCAACCCCACCGGCATCACCAAGGACGCGTCCCACATCGTCGACGTGATGCACGGGGACCCCCGGGTGAGGCTGACGGCGGTCTTCGGCCCCGAGCACGGCTTCCGAGGCACCGCGCAGGCGGGCGGCTCCGAGGGCCGCTCCACCGACCCGGCGACCGGCCTGCCGGTGTACGACACATACCTCAAGAGCGGCCAGGTACTCGCCGACGTCTTCACCACCGCCGCCGTCGACACGGTCGTCTTCGACATCCAGGACGTCGGCGCGCGCTTCTACACGTACATCTGGACGCTCTACGACTGCATGGAGGCCGCGCAGCTCGCGGGCAAGCGCTTCGTCGTCCTGGACCGGCCCAACCCGGTGACCGGCCGTAAGGCCCAAGGGCCGGTCCTGCACAGGGAGTTCGCCACCTTCGTCGGCCGGCAGCCGATCGCGCAGGCGCACGGGATGACGGTCGCGGAGCTGGCGCGGCTGTTCAACGGGGAGTTCCTGGGCAGACCGGTCGTGCTGGACACCGTCCTGATGAGCGGGTGGCAGCGGTCGGACTGGTACGACACCTCCGCGCTGCCGTGGGTGCCGCCGAGCCCGAACATGCCGACCCCGGACACGGCGCTCGTCTACAGCGGTACCTGCATGTTCGAGGGCACCACGCTCTCGGAGGGCAGGGGCACCACCCGGCCCTTCGAACTGCTCGGCGCCGAGGGCATCGACGGCCGCTGGGCCGCCGCCGCGAACGAACTCGCGCTGCCCGGCGTGCGGTTCAGGGAGGCGTACTTCACGCCGACGTTCTCCAAGTTCGAGGGCAGGACGGTCGGCGGGCTGCAGATCCATGTGACGGACCGGGAGGTCTACGACCCGGTACGCACCGGGATCGGCCTGCTGGTGACCGCGAAGAAGGTCTGGGACGGGTTCGCCTGGCGGTCGGACCACTGGATCGACACACTCACCGGTTCGGCCCGGGTGCGCACGATGATCGACGCGGGGGCGAGCGCCGACCAGGTGGCCGGTGCCTGGCAAGGCGAACTGGCCGCGTTCCGGCGGACTCGAAGGGAATATCTCCTCTACACATGAGGACCTCTGTATGGCCAAGCCCGCCCCGGAGCAGGACGATGTGTCCGTGACACGTCGTCACGCATCCTTTCCGGGAGGACGAGGGAGCCCGGCATGGCGGATCCTGGGATGAGCGTGACTCCCTACTGGGAGCTGACCTTCGACGCCGACGGGGACGTGGACGGCCCCGAACGCGACCAACTGGTGGCGCAGGTCACGGAGCGCGGCGTCCGTGACCTGATCGTCTTCGCACACGGCTGGAACGACGACCGTTCGAGCGCGACCGCCCTGTACCGCCGTTTCTTCGCCCCGGTCCCGGGGCTCGCCCCGCACGCGCGGCTCGGATACGTGGGCGTGATCTGGCCGTCGATGCGGTTCAGCGACGAGCCGATCCCCGACTTCCCCGAGTCGGCCGCACTGGCGCCGCCCCCGACGGCGGGGCTGGATCCGGACACCCGGCGCGCCCTGGTCGCGGTCTTCCCGGACCGGACGTCCTTGATCGACCAGCTGGCCCGCATGCTGGACGAACGGCCGGGCGGGCCCGAGGGGTTGACGCAGTTCGGCGGGCTGGTCCGGCAGCTGATCGACGGGGAGAACCGGCCCGGGGTCGCCGACACCGAGGAGGACGGCGAGCCGCGCGTGTTCACCGGGGACCCGGCGAGCGCGTGCGAGGAGTTCGCCGAGGCGCTCGCGTCGGTCCGGTCCGCCGGGGCGCCCGCCGAGGGCTTCAGCATCCCGAACCCCTGGAACGGCGCCAAGGAACTGCTGCGGCAGGCGACGTACTACACGATGAAGCGGCGCGCCGGGACGGTCGGCGAGCGCGGACTCGGGCCCGCGATCGGCAGGTTGGCCGACGCCGCGCCCGGGGTGCGGGTGCATCTGGCCGGGCACAGTTTCGGCGGACGGCTGGTGTCGTTCGCGCTGCGCGGGCTGCCGGACGGCGTGCGCGCGGTGAAGTCGGTGACGCTGCTGCAGGGCGCCTTCTCGCACTACGCGTTCGCGGAGCGGGTGCCGCAGGCCCCGGACAGGTCGGGGGCGTTGAAGGACCTGCAGCGTCGGATCGACGGTCCGCTGGTGAGCTGCTACTCGCACTTCGACGCGGCGCTCGGCACGTTCTATCCGCTGGCCTCCCGGCTGTCCGGGGACGACCGCTCGTGCGTGGGCAGCGAGATCGCGGCCGTGCTGGGGCCCGAGTGGGGCGCCATGGGGCACGACGGGGTGCAGGCGGTGCCGGGGACCGTGCGGCTGGACCTCGCGACCGCGCTGGCGTCGGCGCTTCCGGCGACCGGGTGCGTGAGCATCGACGCGGCCTCGGTCGTCCGCCTCGGCGGGGCGCCGGCCGGGGCGCACAGCGACATCGTGCACCCCGAGCTGGCTCGGGTGATCCTGGCGGCGGGCCGCATCACGTGACCCGCCGCAGGCGGCCGTCGGCCGCCCGGTGCCGGCCCCCGCAGGGGGGCCGGCACCGGTTCGCCCACGCCTGTTTCAGCGGTGCGAGGTGTACTCGACCACCTGCTGGAAGGTCGGCCGGTTCTGCCAGCTGATGTTGCCGTGCTTGATGCCGCCCAGGGTGCGCTGCACGATCGAGTCGGCGCACCACTGGTCGCCGGCCGAGCACAGGCTGTCGCCCGGGTAGACCTGGGCGGCGGTCATGCCGGCGGCCTGGTCCAGGGTGCTGATCAGGATGTTCCTGCAGGAGCCGAGGTCACCTCCGCCGCAGTACTTCTCGGCCAGCCCGCCCTGCACGTTCTCGCCGAGCACCGCCCGGATGTCCTTGTCGACATAGCTCCACCAGCCGAACTGGAAGGAGCTTCCGGCGTGCGAGCCGGTCGGGCCGTGTCCGGCCGACGGGGTCTCGTCGATCGACAGGTTGTAGGTGAGGTCGGTGTACAGATCGCTGCCGAGGCCCGGTTCGAACTCCGCCTTGACCAGCAGGGGCCACCAGGCGTCCAGGATTCGGATCGCGTCGGCGTCGGCGTACGACTTCGAACCTGCCGAGGTCTCCGTGCGCTTGGCGCCCGCGGTGACCCAGGCCTGGAGCTTGCTCACCGCGCCGGCCGCCGTGGAGTCGGTCACCGGCGAGGAGTTGATCACCTTGAGCAGCTTGGGCAGCACGTCCTCGGCACGCAGGTCGGCGAGGGCCGCGTCCGCCATGGCCTGCACCAGTTCGGTCCGGGTCACCCCGCCGGCCGCGACCAGCTTCTTCACCCGGTCGTCCAGCAGGTTCCCGCGGTGCACGGAGCCGTCGCCCCAGGCCGCGGCGGTGTAGTCCTTGGCCTGTTTGTTGTTCCAGGAGACGTAGTAGTCCTGGTCGACGGAGTTGGGGTGGGCGGAGGCCGGGGTGTAGTCGGCCGTGTTGGTGTCCGGGTTCCAGTTCTGCCACTCGTACGCGGGCTGCGCCCAGACCGGGAACTCGGCGTCGACGCCGGCGGCCCGTACCGGGTTGTCACCGCTGTTGTAGTACGCGGTGTGCTGGGAGTCGGCGTAGAACCAGTTGAAGGTGTAGTTGATGTGCTGGGCGGCGCTCTGGAAGTCCTTGGGCCCCTTGACGAAACCGGGGTCGTTCAGCATCTGGAAGCCGATGATCGAGTCGGCCTCGTGCAGGTACGACGAGCGCAGCGTGGTGTAGGCGACCTTCTTGCCGCCGACGGTCGCCCGGTACTCCACCGGCCCGTACTTCGTGCGCCAGACCTTCATGGTGTACGAACCGGCCGGGGTGCTGTCGGCCGTCGTCGGTGACCAGGAGTTCTTCTGCTCGACCTCGTCCATGGCCGTGCAGGTGCCGTGGTACAGGTAGTGGTAGTCGTCCTGGCACAGTTCGACGGCGTACGTGTCGATGATGTCCTGGCCCGAGGTGGTCGCGGACCACGAGTAGTCCTGGCCGCGGCCGAGTTCGACGTACATGCTCAGGCCCGCGAAGGAGGCGCCGCGCGCGCTGATGCCCGGCCCCTGGATCTCCTGGAGCATGAGCAGCTGCGGGGCGAAGTACCCGGTCTGCGGCCCGAAGACGGCGATCGGATGACCGCTGGCGGTGTACTTGCCGCTGACGACGAGCGCGTTGGACATCCCGCGGTGGGCGGAGCTGAGTGTCGTCCTGGCGGCACTGGTGGAGGCGCTCTTGGCAGCCGTGGTGGCCGCGCTGCCCGTACGGTCGTAGACGAGCGGTTCCTGGGCGACCGAGCCGGGGTCCGGCAGGGCCTCGCCCTTGGCGTCGGCGGGCTTGGTGACGTACGGGAAGCTCTCGCCGTCGTGGACGGTCAGGACGGCCTCGGGGTCGTTGCGCTCGCGGAAGGACTCCCAGACCTTGGTGCCCTCGTCGACCCCGTACTTCTGCTGCGCGGCCAGCAGGGACACGGCGTTGTTGACCTCACCGCCGCCGCCGGAGCCGAACAGCGAGCCGATGACGGAGGCCAGCGCCACCAGGTCGGTGATCTTGAAGTGGCCGATGGTGCCGGCGTTGGTGATCGGGTCCTTGTGGCCGGTCAGGTCGTACTCGCCGGGGAAGTAACGGCCGCTGTCCGAGGCGTCGATGTAGGAGTTGATGCCGGCGAGGTAGGCGTTGGCGTCGGCGAGGGCCTGCTGGCCCCGGGCGCCGTTGTCGGCCACCGCGTTGTCGATCTGCGCCTGCAGGTCGGCCTCGGTGTACGGCGCGTTGCGGTAGAACTCCTGCTCCAGGCCCTGGTTGGCGGCGGCACCGCCGGCGAAGGAGGTCAGCTGGCCGCGGCCGACGTGCCGGAAGACGTCCATGAGCCACAGCCGGTCCTCGGCCGCCGCGTATCCGGCGCCGAACTCGGTGCCGTATCGGGTGGCGCCCGTGATGTGCGGCACACCGGTCTTCTTGTCCCGGACGATGGTCACGTCGCTGCGGCCGGCCGGGTTCTCGCTGGAGGCGACCTGGTCGGAGGGGACACCGAACGACGAGTCGTTGAAGAAGTTGTTGATCGTCGCGTCGGTCAGGCCCTTGTAGCCGGTGGCCAGGTTCGCGTACGGGCCCAGCTGGTCCTCGGCGTGCGAAGGCTGGGTACCGAAGGCCTGGTTGAGCAGGATCTGCGCAAGCGTCGCGTTGCCGTTCTCGCCGGGCGGCAGGATGTCCGAGCACTGGCCGCCGCAGTAGTCGTTCGACGCGGTGGCCTCGGCGGCGGACGCCGTCTGGGTGAGGGGAGAGAGGAGTCCGGCGACGAGGACGCAGATCGACGCGGACTTCAGGAACCTGGTGAAGCGGCGGGACGTTCTCAGTCTGTCAAGGGCGGTGTGTGGGGTTCGCCGTGGCATGGCAGCTCCTCGCGACAGGGGTGCGCGAACGTTACCGCCGGTATCCCCGAGTTTGAAGATGAGCATGCGTCACTTTTTGGAGTCCACAGGAAGAACGCACGAGACCCGCACGCGAAGAGATGGAGCCGAATGGCCTGTCGATACGTCTACTCGACGACGTCCGTGCGATGACGCCGAAGTGACCGAAGTACAGGTGCAGGTGTGACGGAGGTGCAGGGCGATGGCCGGTTTCCGGAGTCTGGCGAGACAGGTACGCGATCCGGGCTGCGATCTGGCACTGCGGCGGTACTCACTGCGCAAGTGCCTTGAGAAGTTCGCCCCTTACGGGCATCGGGCGACCTGGGACCATCTGTGCTCCCGGGCGGGCTTCGCCCCCGAGGACCGCTCTCCGGACCCGGCGCGGCTCGTGGCCGCACTGCAGGAGCTGGAGGAGGCCCGTTCCGTCTGGCTCGCCTACGAGACCGACTTCACCGAGCGGCGCAGGAAGGAGAAGCACGACGGACTGCGCCGGCCGGGCAGCGTGGACGACTGGCACCGGCTGACCTGGGGCGGCTTCGGGGTCGCGTGGTGCGACGACCCGCGGGTGCACCCCGGCGAGCCGCTCGCGGAGGTGCTTCGTCGTCTGATTGCCGCCCTGGAGCGCGAACCGGGCGCGTCCTGCCCGGTGTGCGGCGCCGACCGCCTGGTCTGGCGCTATGGCCTGGACCACGAGCCCTCGTCCGGCCCCGTCTGCACGGACTGCGGCATCCTTGTGCCCCGGCCCGTCCTCACCCCGCGAACGCTGGAGTACGCGCGACGCGGTGGACTGCTGATGTCGGCCTGAACTGTGGGGGGTTTCCTGCGCCCCCGAGGGGCGCAGGGAACTGTGCGCCCCACCACGGCCCGGCTCGCCCGGGTGCGCGGCCGGTCGGTGCGGCCCGACCTCGCCTCGGTCAACCGGCATGAGCCGGGCGCCGAAGCCGTCGCCGAGCAGTTGCCGGACCTGGGCGTGGGCGTCGCGGCGGGCATCCGGTCCCGGCGCCGAGGATGCGGCCCGGTTCGCGCCCGGATCGGCCTGGAGGACACACTGCCGCTGTTGGACGGCCAACGCGCTTGCGGAGAGGGCAAGTTGGCGAGAGAGGGGCTGGTCCAGCGCGCACGGTCCCTGCGCCTGCGCGCAGGCAGGGACCACGAAGGTAGCAGCCGCCAATCCGCTGGCTCCACCCGTTTGGGGCCCGGACAGTGGGACGCGATGAAACACGCCTGAGGGCTGTCAACGTGCCCACTCGTCCGAGGAGTTGCGATGTCGACGCTGCGCGTCACCGCCGAAGTGCTGACCGTTCACGAGCACCCGAACGCCGACGCGCTCGAGCTGGCCCAGGTGGGCCTGTACCGAGCGGTCGTCGCCAAGGGCGCCTACCGCACCGGCGACGCCGCCGTCTACATCCCCGAGCAGTCCGTGCTGCCGCCCGGGCTGATCGAGGAACTCGGACTGACCGGGCGGCTGGCGGGCGGCGAGGCCAACCGGGTCAAGGCAGTGCGGCTGCGGGGCGAGCTGTCCCAGGGCATCGTGTGCCGCCCGACGGCGCTCGCGGACGTCGACCTGACGCGCGCGGCGGCCGAGGGGACGGACTTCGCCGAGCGGCTGGGCATCAGCAAGTGGGTGCCGCTCGTCCCGCCGACCATGGACGGCGAGGTCGAGTCCGCCCCCGCACTGCTGCCGTGGGTCGACATCGAGAACATCCAGCGCTATCCGGAGATGTTCACGCCGGGCGAGCCCGTCGTCCTGACGGAGAAGCTGCACGGTTCGGCGTGCCTGCTGACGTATGTCGCCGGCGAGGGACGGGTGTACGTCTCCTCCAAGGGCTTCGGCGCCAGGTCGCTGGCGCTGCGGGAGGACCCGCGGAACCTGTACTGGCGGGCGGTGCGCGCGCACGGCGTCGCCGAGGTCGCGGCGAGGCTCTGCGAGCGGCTGGGCGCCGCGCGGGTCGGCGTCTTCGGGGAGGTGTACGGAGCGGGGGTGCAGGACCTGACGTACGGCGCGGACGGGCGGCGCGCCACGCTGGGGTACGCGGCGTTCGACGTGGCGGCCGAGATCGACGGCTCGGTGCGGTGGCTGGACGCGGCCGGGCTGCTGGAGGGGAGCTGCCGGTGGTGCCCCGGCTGTACACGGGGCCGTACGACATCGAGCGGGTCCGGGAGTTCGCGAGCGGCCGGGAGACCGTGTCCGGGCAGGGGCTGCATCTGCGCGAGGGCGTGGTCGTACGGCCCGCGGTGGAGCGCCACAGCACGGTGACCGGGGGCCGGGCGATAGCGAAGGCGGTGAGCCCGGCGTACCTGACGCGCAAGGGCGGGACCGAGTACGAGTAGGCGCCCCGGACCGGCGCAGCGGTCAGCGCCCCTCCGCCAGCAGCCGGGACCCCGTGAGCCGCTCGCCGAACACGTCGTCCGGGTTGGACAGGACACAGTTGTCCAGCGACAGACACCCGCACCCGATGCAGTCGGTCAGATGATCGCGCAGACGGTTCAGCTGCTTGATGCGCTCGTCCAGCTCCGAGCGCCACTTCTGTGACAGCCGCGCCCAGTCGTCGCGGGTCGGCGTCCGCTCCTCGGGAAGCTCGGCCAGGGCTTCCCTGATCGTGGCCAGCGGAATGCCGACCCGCTGGGCCGCGCGGACGAAGGCGACCCGGCGCAGGGTGTCCCGGCTGTAGCGGCGCTGGTTGCCCGTGGTGCGGCGGCTGCTGATCAGCCCCTTGGACTCGTAGAAGTGCAGGGCGGAGACCGCGGCGCCGCTGCGCGCGGACAACTGGCCCACGGTCAGCTCGTGGATCTTCTCGGGAATCTGGGGCACTCCTCCGAGACTACCGACCCGATCCGGCTCGCGGTCCGTTGACAGGCGCCGCACACCCGAGCATGCTAAGCAGTTGCTTAGACATGCGAGCGAGAGGCCGGGAACATGGCAGAACCGAGGACCTTCACCTCCCCCGACGAGCTGAAGGCGGCCGTGGGCGAGCAGCTGGGCCACACGGACTGGCTGGAGGTCGACCAGAAGCGGATCGACCTGTTCGCCGACGCCACGGGGGACCACCAGTGGATCCATGTGGACCCGGAGAAGGCCGCGGCGGGGCCGTTCGGGACCACCATCGCGCACGGCTACCTGACCCTGTCGCTGCTGCCGCTGTTCGGCCCGCAGCTGATCCAGGTCGAGGGCGTGAAGATGGGCGTGAACTACGGCACGAACAAGGTCCGCTTCCCCGCCCCGGTACCCGTCGGCTCCCGGCTGCGCGCCACCGCGAAGATCACCGGCGTCGAGGACGTCACCGGGGGCGTCCAGGTGACGGTCGCCTTCACGGTGGAGCGCGAGGGCGGCGACAAGCCGGTGTGCGTCGCGGAATCGGTGTCCCGGTACTACGTGTGACCCGGTGGGCGCCCTACGCGGCGCCCACCATCCGCAGCACGAGGTCGGCGTAGAGCACGCCGACCTCCTCGGGGGTGCGCGGCCCGTCCACGGTGAACCAGCGGGCCACGTCGATGCACAGCGACAGCACGGCGAGCGTGGTGCCCTGGACGTCCAGCACGTCGAACTCGCCCGCGGCCACGCCGTCCTCGATGATCCCGCGCACCTCGGCGTCGACCTGCCGGCGCAGCGCGACGATCTCGGCGCGGGCCTCGGGACCGAGGGCGTCGAGTTCGTACTGCACGACCCGTGCGGTGGTGCGCCGGCCCGCGTGCCAGCGGACGAAGGAGCTGACCGCGTCGGCCAGCCGCTCGGCCGCGCTGCCCTCCCGCCGCGCCGCCGTACGCAGGATGTCGAGGGCCTTGTCGTGGCCGATCCGGCTGATCCGGTGGAGCAGCTCTTCCTTGGTCTTGTAGTGGATGTAGAGCGCGGCCGGGCTCATGCCGGCCCGGCCCGCGATGTCACGGGTCGTCGTCGCGTGGTAGCCGCGCTCGGCGAAGGCCTCCACGGCGGCGACGAGCAGCCGCCGCGCCGCGTCAGGGGTGACCTCTTCCCACGGCTCCATTTCGCCGCCGGCCGTCTCCTCCGCCGTACTCATCGCTCGCTCGCCCCTCTCGGTGACAGGAGCACCACCATACCGCCCAAGGTGAGCGGGCGCTTAGCATGCCTGCTCGGATCTTCGCGGTTCAGATCTTCTCGAAGGGGTCGTGCTCGGAGAGGAGCTTGTCCAGGCGCGCCTGGTCGACCCGGCTGACGATCTGCCCGGCCTCCTGGCGGTCCCGGATCACCTTGGCGAGGGTGAAGGCGGAGGTGACGAGGTAGAGGACGGCGATCGCGAGGAAGGCCCGGACCCAGGCGTTGGTGTCGAGCTGGTAGATGCCGATGGCCGTGGCCGCCATCGCGATGGCGAAGGAGGCGACGGACTGGCCGTAGAAGGCGGCCGTGCTCTGCTGCTTGACCGATGTGTCACTCATGAGGACGAGCATCGGCGGACGTGGTCCGCGCCACATCCGCCCACGTACTCAGGCACGTACTCAGAAAGCCGAAACCCCGGTCAGGGAACGGCCGATGAGGAGCTTCTGGATCTGGCTGGTGCCCTCGTAGAGCGTCATCACACGGGCGTCGCGCAGGAGTTTGCCGGCCGGGTACTCGTCGATGTAGCCGTAACCGCCGAAGACCTGCAGGGCGTTGTTGGCGGCGCGCACGGCGGCCTCGGAGGCGAACAGCTTGGCCTTGGAGGACTCGACGGCGAACGGCTGCCCCCGGTCGATCAGGTCGGCGACCCGCCAGGTCAGCAGCCGGGCGGCGTCCACGTCGACCGCGATGTCGCTGATCAGCTCCTGCACCAGCTGGTGGTGGGCGATCGGCTTGCCGAACTGCTCGCGCTCACCCGCGTACTTCACGGCCGCGTCCAGCGCGGCCTGGGCGATGCCGACACAGCCGGCCGCCACCGACATCCGCCCCTTGGCCAGCGCCGACATGGCGACGGAGAAACCCTTGCCCTCCTCCCCCAGCAGCGCGGAGGCCGGCACCCGGACGTCCTCGAAGGCGAGTTCCGCGGTGGTCTGGCCGCGCAGGCCGAGCTTGCCGTGGATGGTGCGGCGGGTCAGGCCCGGGGTGTCGGTGGGCACGAGAAAGGCACTGACACCCTTGTGACCGGGGGCGTCGGTGGAGCGGGCGAAGAGCAGGACGACGTCCGCCCAGGTCCCGTTCGTGATGAACGTCTTCGTGCCGTTGACGACGTAGTCGTCGCCGTCGCGCACGGCCCGGGTGGTGAGGTTGCCCGCGTCGGAGCCGGTGCCGGGCTCGGTGAGGCCGAAGCAGCCGACGTACGCGCCGGACGTCAGACCGGGCAGCCAGCGGCGCCTCTGCCCCTCGTCGCCCCAGGCGGCGATCGTCTTGGCGACGAGCCCGAGGGAGACGGAGACGATCCCCCGCACGGAGGAGTCACCGCGCCCCAGTTCCTCGGTGACCAGGCAGTACGCGAGATGATCGCCGCCACTGCCGCCGTACTCCTCGTCGATGGTCAGTCCGAGGAAGCCGACCTCGCCGAGTTTCTTCACGATGCCCCGGTCGACCTCCTCGGCGCGGTCCCACGCCACGACGTTCGGGACGATCTCGCGCGCCACGAAGTCCCGGGCGAGCTGCCGTACGGCGGCCTGCTCCTCGCTCAGCTCCAGGTTCACCACGAGATCACCCCACAGAAGACGTCACGGACGCTGGATCTTGAAAACCGTACATTTAAATTAGCACTGCTAGTTTCTGTTCGCAGCCCTACTATGTGCGCCATGGCCCGACCGCGCAAGCCCCTCCTCAGCACCGACCGGATCGTCGAGACGGCCCGGGACCTCGTGGACCGGGAGGGGCTGGCGGCCGTCTCCACCCGTCGGCTCGCCGCCGAGCTGGGCGTGAGCGGGCCCTCGCTCTACAACCACTTCCGCACCAAGGACGAGATCCTGGAGGCGGTCGCGGACTCGGTGAGCGCCCTGGTGGACCTGGCGATGTTCGAGGACGGCCGCGACTGGCGCACCGCGCTGCACGACTGGGCCGTGTCCTACCGGGCCGCCCTGCGCGACCACCCGAACATCGTCCCGGTGCTGGCCCGGGGCCCGGGACGCCGTCCCGCCGCGCTCCACCTCGCCGACGCGGTCTACGGCGCGATGGTCGACGCGGGCTGGACGCCCGCCCAGGCGACCTCCATCGGCGCGCTGATGCGGTACTTCATCATGGGCTCGGCGCTCGGCTCGTTCGCGGGCGGCTTCGTGGACGACGCGAGCGCGTACGACCCGGCCGACTATCCCCGCCTCGGCCAGGCCCACCTCCTCGCCGAGCAGCAGGAGAAGATCGACGAGCGGGCCTTCGAGACGGGGCTGACGGCACTGCTGGACGGACTGGCGCAGCAGTACGAGCAGGCCGGGCAGGACGTGCAGCAGTAGTTCGGTGGAGGCCGAAGTGTCCGTGGCGCATGCTGACAGGCATGACCGCCAAGGATCCGCAGGCCGCCGGCCTCGCCTCGCTCGCCTCGCTGGTCGCCGACGAGACCCGGGCGGCGTGCCTGCTGGCCCTGCTCGACGGGCGCGCCTGGACCGCCGGCGAGCTGGCCCGGCATGCCGGGGTCGCCGCGTCGACGCTCAGTGAGCACCTGGACAAGTTGGTGGCCGGGGGCCTGCTCGCGCAGGAGCGCCAGGGCCGCCATCGTTATGTGCGGCTGGCCGACGCGCGCGTTGCGGGGCTCGTGGAGGGTCTCGCGGCGCAGGTGCCCGCGGCGGCCGGGCGTCCGCGTTCACTGCGCGAGTCGAGCACCAGGTCCGCGATGGCGCGGGGCCGTACCTGCTACGACCACCTCGCCGGGCGACTCGGGACGGCGGTCACGGACGCCCTGACCCTGCGGGGGCTGCTGCGGCAGGACACGGGCTTCGCGCTCACGGACGCGGGGGTGGAGTGGTTCGGTACGGCCGGCATCACCCTCGACCTGTCGAGCCGGCGCCCGCTGGCCCGTGCGTGCCTGGACTGGACCGAGCGCCGGCCCCATCTCGCGGGGGCGGCGGGCGCCGCGCTGTGCCGGCATGCGCTGGACGCGGGGTGGTGCGTGCGGATCGGGTCGGAGCGGGCGGTGCAGGTGACTCCGTCGGGGGAACGGGAGTTGGCGGCGCTGCTCGGCATCCGTCCGTCGGCATGGCAGTGAACTCGCCCACGGGGGTGGAGAGTTCTCCTTGGTCGCGCACCGCGCCGCCCGCTGTGACGGCGGCGTCCGATTTCCGCCGGTCCGCACCACGGACGACACCTAGCCTCGGGAGCATGATGAACACCATCGGGAACCGGCCTCGGACACTCGCGACGGGCGCCGCCTGTGTGACCGTGGTCCTGTGGGCGTCGGCCTTCGTGGCGGTCCGGCGTGCGGGTGAGGCCTACTCGCCCGGCGCGCTGGCCCTCGGCCGGCTGGCGACCGGCGCCCTCGCTCTGGGGGTCTTCTGGGCCGTACGCCGCGAAGGACTGCCACCCAGGGCCGCCTGGCGCGGGATCCTGCTCTCCGGTGTGCTGTGGTTCGGCTGCTACATGGTCCTGCTGAACTGGGGCGAGCAGCAGGTGGACGCGGGCACCGCGGCCCTCGTCGTGAACATCGGCCCGCTGCTGCTCGCCCTCCTGGGTGCCCGCTTCCTCGGCGATCCGATGCCGCCCCGGCTGCTGGCCGGGCTGGCCGTGTCGTTCGCCGGGGCGGTGACCGTGGGCCTGTCGATGACGGGCGGCGACGGGTCCTCCCTGTTCGGAGTGGTCCTGTGCCTGCTCGCCGCGGTGGGGTACGCCTGCGGTGTCGTCGCACAGAAGCCGGCCCTGGGACGCGGGAGCGCCCTGCAGGTGACGACGTTCGGGTGTCTGACCGGTGCCGTGGCCTGCCTGCCGTTCGCCGGCCAGCTGACGCACGAGGTGGCCCGCGCGCCCGTGTCGGCGACCCTGGACATGGTCTATCTGGGCGTCTTTCCGACCGCGCTGGCCTTCACGACCTGGGCCTACGCCCTCGCCCGCACGACCGCGAGCCGGATGGGCGTGACGACGTACGCCGTGCCCGCGCTGGTGGTGCTGATGTCGTGGCTGGTGCTCGGCGAGGTGCCGGGCATGGTCACGCTGGCCGGCGGAGTGCTGTGTCTGGCGGGTGTGGCCGTCTCGCGGTCCCGCTCGCGCGGCGGGCGGACGGTTCGGGTCGCGGCCGGAGAAGAGCCGCGACCCGAGAGGGTCGCCTGAGGCACCGCGCCGCCCGGCGGAGGACGCACGGCGTCAGAAGACCACCAGCGCCCGGCCGCCCTTGCCGGCGAGCATGTTCTCGAAGGCGGCCGGGATGCCCTCGAGGGCGATCCGCTCGGTGACGAGCGCGGAGAGGTCCAGTCGGCCCTCCCGTACGTGCTCGGCGAGCACCGGCACATCGCGGGCCGGGTCGGTGTTGCCGTAGACGCAGCCGGACAGGGTGCGGCCCCAGTGGAAGATCTCCAGGGCGTTGAAGGTGACCTCCTGGTCCTTGCCGCCGATGCCGACGACCGTCGTACGGCCGCCCCGGCGGGTGGCGTCCCAGGCGGCGCGGATGCTCACCGCGCGGCCCACGCACTCCACCGAGACGTCGACGCCCTGCTTGCCGGTGAGGGCGCGGATCTCGCGTGCGGTCGTGTCGGAGGCGAGGACGTAGTCCGTCGCGCCCGCCGCCCGGGCCAGTTCCTCCTTCTGCGGCGAGACGTCGACGGCGATGATGCGGGACGCGCCGGCGATACGGGCCGACTGGAGGGTGGCCAGGCCGACCCCGCCCGCACCGAACACCGCGACCGTCTCGCCGGGGCGCACCTTCGCCGAGTGGTGGACGGCGCCGTAGCCGGTGAGGACGGCGCAGCCGAGGAGGGCGGCGTCCACCAGCGGTACGCCCTGCGGGAGCGGGAGGACGCAGGACGCGGAGACCACCGTCTCCTCGGCGAACGCGGCCACGTTCAGGCCGGGGTGGAGGTCGGTGCCGTCGGCGGTGCGGGCGTAGACGTCGGCGGCGCCGTTCAGCGCGTTGGCGCACAGCCAGACCTCGCCGAGTGCGCAGGCATGGCAACGGCCGCAGGAGGGGGCCCAGTTGAGGACCGCGGGGGCACCTGGTGCCACATGGGTGACCCCCTCGCCCACGGCCACGACCGTGCCCGCGCCCTCGTGGCCGAGGACGGCCGGGACCGGCACCCGCATGGTGCCGTTGGACAGGGACAGGTCGGAGTGGCAGACACCGGCGGCGGCGAGGCGGACGCGGACCTGTCCGGGGCCCGGGTCGGGCAGGTCGACAGCGGTGATCTCCAGGGGGGCGCCGATGGCGGGCAGGACGGCGGCTCGTACGGCCATGGGTCGCGTACTTCCTTAGAACTGGAGGGACTTGGTCTGGAGGTACTCGGCGAGTCCGTGTGTGCCGAGTTCCCGGCCGACTCCGGACTGCTTGTAACCGCCGAACGGAGCCAGCGGGTTGAACCGGCCGCCGTTGATGTCGACCTGGCCGGTGTCCATGCGGCGGGCGAAGGCGACCGCCTCGGCCTCGTCACCGGCCCAGACGGCGCCCGCGAGGCCGTACACCGTGCCGTTGGCGATGCGCAGGGCGTCCTCCTCGTCCTCGTAGCGCAGGACGGACAGGACGGGGCCGAAGATCTCCTCCTGGGCGACGGTCATCTCCGGGGTCACGTCCGCGAAGACCGTGGGGCTGACGAAGTAGCCCTTCTCGTGCGGGGATTCGGGTCCGCCGACGACCAGGCGGGCGCCCTCGGCGATGCCCTTGTCGATGTAGCCGCGCACGCGTGCCTGCTGCTTGGCGTTGACGACCGGGCCGATGCGGTCGGCGTACTTGGCGGCGGCCGTCCGGGCCAGTTCGACGGCCTCGTCGTACTGGTCGCGATGGACCAGCATGCGGGTCCAGGCGCTGCACGTCTGGCCGGAATTGGACATCACGTTGGCCACGCCGACGTTCACCGCCCTGGCGAGGTCGGCGCTCGGCAGGATGACGTTGGCGGACTTGCCGCCGAGTTCGAGGGCCACCCTCTTCACCGCGGCACCGGCCGCCGCGCCGATCCGCCGGCCCACGGCCGTGGAGCCGGTGAAGGAGACCAGGTCGACGCCCGGGTGCTCGGCAAGGGCCTGCCCGGCGACCGGGCCGAGGCCGGTGACCAGGTTGAACACACCGGCCGGGACGCCCGCCTCATGGACGGCCTCGGCGAACAGCTGGGCGGTGAGCGGGGTGTCCTCGGCAGGCTTGAGGACGATCGTGCAGCCGGCGGCGAGAGCCGGGGCGACCTTGGCGACGATCTGGTGGAGCGGGTAGTTCCAGGGGGTGATCGCGCCGACGACGCCGATCGGCTCGTGCAGGACGGTGGAGTTGCCGACCTTCTCCTCGAAGGGGTGGGTGGCGGCCAGCTCGGCGTAGGAGCCCGCGACCGCGATCGGCACGGCCGCGTGCACGGCCTGGGAGAACGACAGCGGCGAGCCCAGCTCGGCGGTGACGGTCCCGGCGATCTCGTCCTTGCGGGCCACGAGGACGTCCCGGAGCGCGCTGAGGCGTGCAGCGCGCTCGGCCGCGGGTGTGGCGGCCCAGGCGGGCAGCGCGGCCCGGGCCGCGCGGACGGCGGTGTCGACGTCCAGCGCCCCGCCGGCCGGGACGCGGCCGATGACCTGCTCGTCGGCCGGGTTCACGACCTCGATCACGTCCCTGCTCCCGGCGGGGCGCCAGGCGCCGTCGATGTACAGGCCGTCGTGTGCCTTCATGCTGCTTCCTCCCGGCGGATCCGCGTCGTCCGGCACACAAACTAGCGGCGTTAGTTTTTCGGCGCCATACATGGCCCGCCGTCGCCGGACGTTCCCGGACATCATCGCCGGGCCGGGCCGCGCCCACTCCTCCCCCCGGGGCGGCGCATACGACCGGGTCACCGGGGGGGCCGACCGCCGATGGCGCCGGTGCGGCCCGTCACTTGGTCGCGGTCAGGTGGGCGAAGACGACCACGTTGCTGGTGTAGCCCGTCCTGCGGCTGTAGTAGCCACCGCAGGTCAGGATGCGGAGTTCCGGCCGCCCGGCCGGCGCATAGACCTCCTTGTCCGGGAAGCCCGTCTTGTCGTAGACCTTCACCTTGTCCACGGTGTAGACGGCGGTACGGCCGTCGTCACGCGTGACCTCGATGAGCTTGCAGGGCTCGGCCTGGGCGAGCAGGGCGAAGACGGCGGGGCCGGTCATGGTGTCCCGGTGGCCGACGGCGATCGCGGTGCCGGACTCGCCCGGCGTGGGGCCGCGCTGGTACCAGCCGACCAGCTGGGGCCTGTCCACGGGCGGAGTCTCCAACTGCCGGTCCTTGTCGAGCCCGATGCCGGTGATCGGCGCGTCGACACCCAGGTAGGGAATGCGGAAGGACTTCGGCCGGGACCGGGGCAGCGGACCGGGCGCAGGCCCGGAAGGGGGCTCGCAGGACTTCTTCCCGCCCGGGCCGCCGACGGCCGCCACCGCGCCCGGGCCACCGGCACCGCCAGGCCCGGCGTGCCCGCCCCCGCACCGGCTCCCCACCGTCACCAGGACGGTCACCAGCAGGGCCGTCCTGGTGAGGCGGTAGACGCGGGTCCGGTGCCAGGGCCTGCGTCTGCGCCTACGCGGCGCCATGAGGCCGCCGGCGGTTCCGCCGGACGTACACGGCAGCGCCGACCGCGATCAGACCCACGGCACCCGCGGCAGCCACGGGCGAGTAGGCGGCGGCCTTGTCGATGAGCCCGCCGCCGCCCGCGTGCACACCGCCCCTCGGCGGATCGTTGTCGTCCTTCCTCGCCCAGCCCGGCCCCTCCTCCTGCCGGTGGTCGCGGTGGTCCTCGATCTGACCGTTCGGAGCGTGCGGGTCTTCGTGCCGGTCGTGGCAGTTGACGCGGAAGAGCTTCTCCTTGACCGAACCCGCCGCGACCCAGGTGAGCTTGTACTGCCCGTCGGTCAGGCCGATCGCGTCGGTGTGCCCGGCGCCGCTGGCGAACTGGATGACACCGGTGATGGTGGCGGAGGTGGGCAGCGGGGGCTGCGCCTGGATGATGTAGGCGACATTGGGCAGGATGTCGAAGTTGACGGCGTCGAGGTAGAACTTGCAGACCGTCGGCTCGTCCTTCGTCACACCGTAGGGGACGCCTACGCTGTGCACCCTGATATCGCCGTTCTCCCCCTGGGCCGCCGCGGTCGGTGCCACCACCCACGACGCACCCGCCACGGCGAGGGCGGTGAGGACGACAGTGGCGCCCGCACGGGAGCGGAAGGCACGTGGTGAGGTCGTGGTGGGCATGCACATTCCTCCGAGTCAGACGATTTTCATACAAATCGTTCTTTCGACTGGACTGTGCTTGATGCACACCATGACTGACGCACCGACACCCGGTGGGCCGTCA
This sequence comes from Streptomyces broussonetiae, assembly GCF_009796285.1. Taxonomy (NCBI): domain Bacteria; kingdom Bacillati; phylum Actinomycetota; class Actinomycetes; order Kitasatosporales; family Streptomycetaceae; genus Streptomyces; species Streptomyces broussonetiae. The sequence goes on from NZ_CP047020.1 coordinate 2,439,089, forward strand.
GAGATCCCTCGTGCGGCGCAATCCCGGACGCGTCGGCCCCTGCCCCGCGGTCCTCCCCTGCCGCGCAGCCCGTCCCCGCCCCCGCGGCCCCTCTGGCCCCGCCTCCTTCTCCGGCCTCTCCGGCGACCGCAACGCCACCCCCGAGGACAGCAGCAGCAACGCCCCCAGCAGCACGAACGGAGCAGCCACGCCCGCCACCCCGGCGACCAGGCCGGCGGCGGCCGGGGCCGCGACCTGGCCGAGCCGGTTGCCGGTCAGCCGCAGGGCCAGCGCCGTGGAACGGGCTTCGTCGGGCGCGGCCTGCACCACCGTCGTCATCGACAGCGGCTGGCCCACACCGAGGCAGAAGCCGAGCGCCGTGAGCAGCACACCGAGCGCCCACACCGGCAGGGCGAGAGCGATCCCGGCGCACAGCAACGCCGCGAGGAAGCAGGTCGCGGTGAGCAGCGCGGGCCGGCCCAGCAGCCGCAGCAGCGGGGTGAGGACCAGACGGCAGGCGATCGTGGCGCCGGCGCGGAGGCTGAGCAGGACACCGATCACCGAGGGGGCGATGCCCCGGTGCTCGCCGACCACCGGGAGGTAGGCGGTGAGGATGTCGGTGGCGGACAGCACGGAGAGGCTGATGAGCATGCCGGCGGGGACGCCGCGGGCGCGCAGGATCCCGCCGACCGGGATGCGTGCGCCGCGCGGGACGCGGGGGCCGACGGCCGTACGGTCCTCGATGCGCCACAGCGAGCTGAAGGCGACCGCCGCGCCCGCGCCCGCCACCACCAGCGCACGGGCGCTGCTGCCCGCCATGTCCGGGCCGCCGATCAGAACGCCGGCGGCGACGGGTCCGAGCAGCTGGCCCAGCGAGGCGCCGATGGTGAAGTGCCCGAAGTTGCGGTCCTGCTCGTGGGGTGCCGACTGGCGGGCGACGAGCGACTGGGCGCCGATGACGAAGCAGAGGTGGCCGAGGCCCATCACCCCGCTCCACAGGGCCATCGCCCACAGGGAGTTCACCGCTCCGCTCAGCGCGCAGCCGCCGGCGATGAGGACCACGCCCGCCGGGAGCAGCGGCGCGCACCGGCCGTGGTCGGTGCGCCGGCCGAGCGGCACGGCGGCGAAGAGGGGCAACAGCGCGTACACGCCCGCGATCACACCCACCGCCCGTTCGTCGGCGCCGAGGGCGAGGGCCCGGTAGGAGACGGCGGGCCGGGCCATCGACACCGCTCCCTGTGCGAAGCCGAAGGCGATGACGAGGCGGAGCAGCCAGCCGCGGTTCGCACCGGGCGCCATGGGTCGGTCCCTCCCTGGAGGCTCAGGACGCTGTCGCGTCCCCGGACGGTCAGACGATGCCGAAGAGAATTCCTGCCCCGAGCACGACCAGGGATGTCAGGGCGGCCCACTTGACCACGAACCGGGTGTGGTCGCCGAACTCCACCTTGGCCATGCCGACCAGGACGTAGACGGCCGGGACGAGCGGGCTGGACATGTGCAGGGGCTGGCCGATGATCGAGGCGCGGGCGATCTCCAGCGTCGAGACGCCGTGCGCGTGGCCCGCCTCGGCGAGCACCGGCAGGATGCCGAAGTAGAAGCCGTCGTTGGACATGAAGTACGTGAGCGGGATGCTCAGCACGCCCGTGACGAGGGCCATGTGCGGGCCCAAGCCGTCGGGGACGTTGTCCACCAGCCACTTCGCCATGTGGTCGACCATGCCGGTGCCCTGCAGGACGCCGGTGAAGACGGCGGCGGCGAAGACCATGCCGGAGACGTTGAGGACGTTCTCGGCGTGGGCGGCGATCCGGGCCCTCTGGTCGGGCATGTGCGGGAAGTTGACGGTGAGGGCGAGGGCCGCGCCGAGCAGGAAGAGCACCGGGATCGGCAGCCACTCCATGATCATGACGGTGAGCAGGGCGACCGTGAGCAGCGCGTTGAACCAGTACAGCCTGGGGCGCAGGGTGGGACGGTCGGGGTCGAGGCCCTGGAAGTCCTCGCCCTCGGGACGCTCCGCGCCGGTGCCGGAGCCCGAACCCCCGGTACCCGCCGGGGACTTGGCCGAACCGGCACCGACCAGCACCGTCTCCTTCTCCTCGACGAACACCTCGTCCGGCGTGAGCACACCGAGCCGGCCGCGCTCGCGGCGGCCGAGGACGTAGGCGAGGACGAGGACGAACAGCAGGCCCACGGCCAGGGCCGGGATCATCGGCACGAAGATGTCGCTCGCGTCGACCTTGAGCGCGGTGGCGGCGCGGGCGGTCGGGCCGCCCCACGGCAGTGTGTTCATCACGCCGTTGGCCATGGCCGCCACACCGGTCATCACGACCAGGGACATCTTCAGGCGCTTGTACAGCGGGTACATCGCCGAGACGGTGATCATGAAGGTGGTGGAGCCGTCGCCGTCCAGGGAGACGATCGCGGCGAGGAGCGCGGTACCGACGACGATGCGCAGCGGGTCGGCCTTGCAGAACCTCAGGATGCCCCGCACGATCGGGTCGAAGAGGCCGACGTCGATCATCACACCGAAGTAGACGATCGCGAACATGAGCATCGCGGCCGTGGGCGCGAGGCCGGTGACGCCGTCGATGACGTAGTCGCCGAGCCGCGCGCCCTTGCCCACGAACACGCAGAAGAGCGCCGGGATGAGCACGAGCGCCGCGATCGGCGACATCTTCTTCAGCATGATCAGGACCAGGAAGGTCGCGATCATGGCGAAGCCGAGGATGGTCAGCATGAGTGGATACCTAACGTTCGCCCTTGAACATCCCACCTGGGGGTCGGCGGTGCGACGACGTTAGGCCCGGCCATCTGGCGTTAACAAGACGTTGACGTGCGAGCAATAAGCGCGAAAGTCCAGGTCACAGGCTTGCGGTGAGCTGGACGGGGATGCCGTTCAAGACAGCGTTGCCGGACAGCGGGTCGAGCATGCTGCCGTCGAGGAGCTGGTTGACGTTGACGCCCGGACCGGACGCGGCATGGCTGAGGCGGGTGCCGGGGCGGTCGTGCCCCCAGCCGTGCGGCAGACTCACCACCCCCGGCCGGACCCCGTCGGTGACCTCGGCGGGGGCCACCACCTCTCCTCCGGCGCCCTTGACGCGCACGTCCGCCCCGTCGCGCACGCCGAGCCGGGCCGCGTCCTCGGGGTGGATGTGCAGGGTGCAGCGGTTGGAGCCGCCGGTGAGCGCGGGCACGTTGTGCATCCAGCTGTTGTTGGAGCGCAGATGGCGGCGGCCGACGAGGACGAGCCCCTCGGGCCGCTCCCCCAGCGCCTGCCGCAGCCGGGGCAGGTCGGCGGCGATCGGCCCGGGCAGCAGCTCGACCTTGCCACTACGGGTCTTGAGCGGCTGCGGCAGCCGGGGGCGCAGCGGGCCGAGGTCGATGCCGTGCGGGTGGGCGAGCAGTTCGGCGAGGGTCAGCCCGTCGGGGCGCGCGCCGAAGCCGTCGCCGTAGGGGCCGAGGCGCAGCATCATGTCGAGGCGCCGCTCGGGGCCCGTGTCACCGGTGAGCCGGGCGGCGAGTTCCTCCGGTGCACGGCCGTGCACCGGGGAGTTCTCGTCCCGCACGGCCTTGCCGAGGGTCCGGTCGATGACCATCGCGTCCACGGCGCCGGGGTCGGTGCCGTGCATGCCGGTGGCCGCGAGGATCAGCCGGGCGAGTATCTCGCTCTCGGCCATGCGGCCGGGCTCCAGCGGGACGGCCGCGCGGGAATAGCGGACCTGGTTGCGGACGGCGAGGGTGTTGAAGGCGAAGTCGTGGTGCGGGCTCTGGGACGGCGGGGGCGGGGGCAGGACGACGTGGGCGTGGCGCGAGGTCTCGTTGAGGTACGGGTCGACGCTGACCATGAAGTCGAGGGAGTCGAGGGCCCGGTCGAGGCGGTCGCCGTCGGGTGCGGACAGTACCGGGTTGGCGGCGACGGCGATCAGCGCGCGTACCGGTTCGCCCTCGTCGGTCGGGGTGTCGATCTCCTCGGCCAGCGCGGAGAGCGGCAACTCGCCCTTGGCCTCGGGTAGGTGGCGGACCCGGGAACGCCAGCGGCCGAGCGCGAAGCCATGGCCGGGGCCCGCCGGGCGGGGAGTCCTGTCGGTGGCGGCCTGCGGGAAGAGGGCACCGCCGGGCCGGTCCAGGTTGCCGGTGAGGATGTTGAGGACGTCCACCAGCCAGCTCGCCAGGGTGCCGTGCGGGACGGTGCAGCTGCCGATGCGGGCGTAGACGGCGGCGGTGGGGGCGGCGGCCAGTTCGCGGGCGAGGGTGCGGATGACGTCCGCGTCGACGTCACAGGCCCCCGCCACGGCCTCGGGGGTGAAGTCGCGTACCGCTTCCCGGAGTTCGTCGACGTCCCGGACGTGCGGGGCGAGGTGGCCGAGATCGGTCAGCCCCTCCTCGAACAGCACGGTGACCATCGCGGCGAGCAACAGGGCGTCGGTGCCGGGCCGGATCGCCAGGTGCCGGTCGGCCAGCTTCGCGGTGCGGGTGCGGCGCGGGTCCACCACGATCAGCCGGCCGCCGCGGGCCCTGAGCGCCTTGAGCCTGCCCGGGAAGTCGGGGGCGGTGCACAGACTGCCGTTGGACTCCAGGGGGTTGGCCCCTATGAGGAGCAGATGGCCGGTGTGGTCCAGGTCCGGCACCGGGATCGCGTTGGCGTCACCGAAGAGCAGCCCGCTGGAGACGTGCTTGGGCATCTGGTCGACCGTGGAGGCGGTGAACAGGCTACGGGTGCGCAGGGCGGCGAGCAGGACCTGCGGGTAGAGGGCGCCGGCCACGGTGTGCACATTGGGGTTGCCGAGGACCACGCCGACGGAGTCGGCGCCGTACCGCTCCACGACCGGGCGCAGGCCGGCGGCGACCGCGTCGAAGGCCTCCTGCCAACTCGCCTCGCGCAGGCGCCCGTCGACCCGGACCAGCGGGGTGCACAGCCGGTCGGGGTCCCCGTCGACGGCGCCGAAGCAGGCACCCTTGGGGCAGATGAACCCCTTGCTGAAGACGTCCTCGCGGTCGCCGCGGGCGCCGGTGACACGTGTGCCCTCGATACTGAGAGTCAGTCCGCAGGTGGCCTCGCAGAGGGGGCAGATACGCAGGGCGGTGCGGGACACGGGTCCTCCCGGGGGGTCGGCGACGGTGCCGGGCGAGCGCGTACGGGCTCGCGGCGAGCATACCGACCGGTAGGCATGGTGGGGAGCCCCGTGAGGCGGATGCCGAGCGGATCCCTCAGTCGAGTACGCGTCCCAGATACGCCCGCAGCAGGTCCCGGGTCTCGGCGATGATCGCCTCGTCCCCTTCCGGATCCGTACGGAAGGCCAGCTGGACAAGGGTGTCCGCGCTCTCGACGGCGACCAGGAAGACCCGGCGCAGATCGTCGTCCGGGGCGCGGTCGACGTAGCCGGAGAGCAGGCGGATCAGCCGGTCGGCGACCCGGGTGTTGGGCTCGCCCTGGCGGACGCCGACCGGGATCTGGTTGCCGAAGTCGACCAGGGAGAAGCCGGGCGCGGTGCGCTTCATGGCGATGTACTCGTCCAGAACGGCGTCCATCGCGGCCCGCCAGTCCCCCTCCTGGGCCCCCTTCAGCCGCTCGGTGACGCGCTCGGTGTACCGCTCGAGGTTGCGCTGGGCGAGGGCGTCGGCCATCTGCCGTTTGTTGCCGAAGAAGCGGTAGACGGAGCCGATGGGCACACCGGCGCGCTGGGCGACCGCACGGGTGCTCAGGGCGTCGTAGCCGACCTCGTCGAGGAGTTCGGCGCAGGCGTCGAGGATCCTGGTCAGGCGTTCGGCGCTGCGCCGCTGGACGGGCGCGCGGCGGAGCGATGTCGCGTGGGGCACGGGCTTCATGATGCCTCTCCGCCGGGATCCGGTGAACCTCGCCCTCTCGTACGGACAAAGGTGGCCGGTGCACTCATCGCACCGGGGAGCCCGCCATCGTGGGCCCGACAGCGGCCCCCGGGGACCGCGCGGGGGTCGCCCCGGAGGTGGGCGTCGAGGAGGGCGCGGGGGGCTGCGGGGGCTCGGTGTCCGACACGGTGATGTCCGCGGTGCTCTGCACCGGCCTGCCGTGTACGGCCCACGCGGTGCCGTCGTCGGCGTACAGGCGCGCGGTGACGTGGTGGGTGCCGTGCGGGACGAGGCGGCCGGGCAGGCGGTAGTCGGGGGAGCGCAGCCGGGCGGCCTCGCGGCCGTCGACGAAGAGGTACGCCAGTCCGCGCCCGGTGACCGCTCCGCGCCCGGCGCCGGGCGCGGAGCAGCGGAAGTGGCGGAAGGTGAGGCGCACGTCCCAGCTGCCGCGGGCGTCCGCCGTCACCTCGACCTCGACCTCGGGCGCGTCCTTCCTGTCGACCTCGCGCAGATGCCGGCCGGCCCCGTCGGTGTTGCCCAGGACCTTGCCGACCGGCGAGGGCGACTGCAGGCCCTGCTGGGCATGGCCGCTCGCGCAGCCCGTCGCTGCGAGCGGCAGCAGGACACACACCGTCAGTGCGGTGAGCGTTCTGCGGGTCCACGGCGTCCACGGCATGCTCGCGAGATTAGAACACCGTTCCGGCCTCCCGAATCCGTCTGAAGTCTGGTTCCGGCCAGCCTTCGTGGTCCCCCGGACGGAGTAGCCGGATCCCTCTTGCGCGCACCCTCGCCGATTCCTACGGTGATACATAGGAATAGGGAGCGCGGCAGACGCGCCGCAGGAGCGCAAGGGAGCGATCATGAGCGATGGGGGTACCTCCCGCGCGAGCGAAGTCGAGCGTGGGAGCGCGCGCAAGACCGCCGCGGGACTGACGTATCTGACCGGGTTCGGCAACGAGCACGCCTCGGAGGCGGTGCCGGGCGCCCTGCCGGAGGGCCGCAACTCGCCGCAGCGCGCGCCGCTCGGCCTGTACGCGGAGCAGCTGAGCGGTGCGGCCTTCACCGAGCCGCGCGCGCACAACCGCCGCTCCTGGCTCTACCGCATCCGCCCGTCGGCCGCGCATCCCGCCTTCACCCGCACCGACAACGGCACGATCCGTACGGCCCCCTTCACCGAATCCGTACCCGACCCCAACCGCCTGCGCTGGAACCCGTTGCCCGAGCCGCCCGTCGGGACCGACTTCCTGGCCGGCCTGTGGACGCTCGGCGGCAACGGCGACGCGACCCAGCGCACCGGCATGGCCGTGCACCTGTACCACGCCAACGCCTCGATGGAGCGGGTCTTCTCGGACGCGGACGGGGAGCTGCTGATCGTGCCGGAGCGCGGCGAGCTGCTGCTGCACACCGAGTTCGGGCGCCTCCATGTGGAGCCCGCCCAGGTGGCGCTGATCCCACGTGGGGTGCGCTTGCGTGTGGAGCTTCTCGACGAGTCCGCTCGCGGCTATGTGTGCGAGAACTACGGGGCGCCGTTCCGCCTGCCCGACCTCGGTCCCATCGGCGCCAACGGGCTCGCCAACGCCCGGGACTTCAGGGCGCCGGTCGCCGCGTACGAGGAGGTGGCGGGCCCGGTGGAGGTGGTGAACAAGTTCTGCGGCAACCTCTGGACGGCCGTCTACGACCACTCCCCGCTCGACGTGGTCGCCTGGCACGGCAGCCATGTGCCGTACGTCTACGATCTGCGCCGTTTCAATGTGCTGGGGTCCATTTCCTACGACCACCCGGATCCGTCCATCTTCACGGTCCTGACCTCCCCGTCGGACACCCCCGGCCTGGCCGGCGTCGACTTCGTCGTCTTCGCTCCGCGCTGGCTGGTGGGCGAGGACACCTTCCGGCCGCCGTACTTCCACCGGAACGTGATGAGCGAGTACATGGGCCTGGTCGAGGGCGCGTACGACGCGAAGACGGCCGGGGAGGGCGGCTTCGTGCCGGGCGGCGGCTCGCTGCACAACATGATGTCGGCGCACGGCCCGGACCGGGAGACCTTCGACCGGGCGAGCGCGGCCGAGCTGAAGCCGCAGAAGATCGACGACGGCCTGGCGTTCATGTTCGAGACCCGCTGGCCGGTGGCCCTCACCCCGCAGGCGGCCGGTGCCGACCACCTCCAGCCGCGCTACGACGACGTGTGGCGGGGCCTCGAGCCCCACTTCCGCGCATGACACCTCGGTTGCGCCTGATGTTCGTCGACCGGTACGGATAGCCGAGTGACCTCCTTCGCCCCTGACTCGATCGTCCTGAACCGCAAGCTGCCGCTCTGGTACCAGGTGTCGCAGTCGCTGCGCGCCTCGATACTCGGCCGCTCGCCCGAGGATCCGCTGCGGCTGCCCACCGAGGAGCAGCTGGCGGAGCACTACGGGGTGAGCGTGCTGACCATGCGGCAGGCGCTGAAGGAGCTGGAGGACGAGGGGCTGATCAGCCGGCACCGGCGGCGCGGCACGTTCATCGAGCCCGACGTCCGCCGGGGCGCCCCGGTGCGGCTGCTCGGCTCGGTCGACGCGATCGTGGCCCAGCAGTCCGGCATGACGACCGAGTTGCTGGACCACGGCACGGTGCCCGTGCCGCCCCAGCTCGCCGAGTACTTCCCGGGCCTCACCGAGGTGGCGACGTACCACCGGCTGCGCAGCGACGAGAAGACCGGCGAGCCGACCAACCACGCCGTCAACCACGTCCGCCCCGACCTTGCCGCGCGTATCGACCTGGAGGACCTGATCCGCTGGCCGATGACGAAGGTGCTGCGGGACGTGGTGGGCGCGGACATCAGCCGCATCACGGACACGGTGGAGGCACGGCTCGCCGACCCGGAGACCGCCCGCCTCCTCCAAGTCCCGCTGCTCAGCCCGATCCTGCACTACACGGGCGTGACGTACGACACCGAGGGGCAGGTGCTGGACGTGGCGGTGATCCACTACCGGGGGGACCGGTTCTCCTTCTCGGTGACCCTGGAAGCCACCTGACCCGGCGCGCGGGGCGAGCCCGTACCATGCCCTGCGTGACGTACGACGACGCTCCGCTGCTGGCGGACCTCATGCCGTGGTCCGTCGCACCGCTGCGCCCCGGCCGCGCCTGGCCGACGGCGCCCGATCCCGCCTCCCTCAAGGCCCGCTGGCAGGCGCTGCTGGCGGCCGAAGGCCCGGACCGCCGGGCCCTGTTCGAGCCGACCCGGGCCCGCACCCTCGACTCGGCGGTGGGCCAGCTGCCCGGTCAGCCGACCGGCACCGAGCGGCTGGCCCGCGCCGAGGGCCCCTGTGCGGAGCCGGTACGGGTGCTGGCGGCACCCTTCGACGAACAGTGGCTGATCCCGGACCACCGGCTGCTCGACACGGCCCGCCCGGAGCTGTGGCGGGTGGCGGACGCACGGCAGGTGTTCGTCGTCGAGACGGGCGACGAGACCGCTCCCCTGCTGGCGACCTCGCTGCTGCCCACGCTGCGCACGCCCCGCATCCGCCCGCTGTTCCGCCGCCCGGGCGGCACGGAACCGAATCTCGCCCCCGGGCTGCTGGACCACCTCGCCGACCGCCTGGGCACCCGCCCCGAACCGGCCGACGTGCTCGCCTGGATCCTGGTGGCGGTCCGCCCCGACCTCACCGTCCCGCTGACCGGGGACGCCGAGGCGTGGGAGCGGGGCGTGGAGTCCGGGCGCCGCATGTTGTGGCTGATGCGCCGCGACGGCGAGCGTCCCAGGCTGCCGGGCGGCCGCCGCCCCTACGTCCGCGCGCCCCTGCCGGGCCGCCCCGTCACCCTCGAACACGACCTCGAGGACGAGGCCCTCCTGCTGGGCGAGGGCCGCATCTCCCCCGTGCCGCCGGCGGCCTGGGAGTACGAGGTGGCCGGGGTCCGGGTGCTGGAGTCCTGGTTCGCGGCCCGTACGGCCCCGGCCGAGCCGGGCACCCTCGCGGCGATCCGCCCGGCGGCCTGGCCGCAGCCGTGGACGTCGGAGCTGCTGGAGCTGATCACGGTGCTGGTGCTGCTGGCCGAACTGCGGCCGAAGCGGGCCGAGTCGAAGGTGACGGCGCCGGTCACCGCCGGCGAGCTGCGGGCGGCGGGCGTCCTCCCGGTCCCCGACGCGTCCCGCCGCCCCGCCTCGGTCCTGGACCACCACGAGGAGGGCCCGGAGGGCCAGTTCGCCCTGCTCTGACCGCTCTCCGCTCCGCAGGGCGGCCTCCGGCCGGGCGTGCTCTCGGCGTGTCTGCGAGGCGCCCCGGCTCGTCGGCACACAGCCCCTGCGGCCGGTCCGGGACGGCCCTGCCGGGAAAGCAGCCTGCCGGCGGCCGACCCCGCAGTTCCAGCTTCGTGCCACAGCACGCCTGAAGCGGATCCCGGCGGCAGCCACGGGTTCCGGTGCATCAACAGCCGCGGCGAGTGAACCCGCACTACTGACAGAGCCGCCGCTCAGAGGCATGATCCAGCCCATGGACCAGCAGCCTCTGCCCCTTGCGGGCATCACCGTCGTCGCCGTCGAACAGGCCGTGGCCGCGCCCTTCGCAACCCGGCAGCTCGCCGACCTGGGCGCCCGGGTCATCAAGGTGGAGCGGGTCGACGGCGGCGATTTCGCGCGCGGCTACGACACCGCGGCCCGCGGTCTCGCCTCGCACTTCGTGTGGTGCAACCGCGGCAAGGAGTCCCTCGCGCTGGACCTGAAGGACCCGCGTGCTCTGGCCGCCGTACGGCGGCTTGTCGCGGACGCGGACGTGTTCGTGCAGAACCTCGCGCACGGGGCGGCCGCCCGCCTCGGGCTGGACGCGGCCACGCTGTGTGCGGCACACCCCCGGCTGATCGCCGTGGACATCTCCGGATACGGCGCCTTCGGGCCGTACGCCGGCAAACGGGCGTACGACATGCTCGTGCAGTGCGAGGCGGGGCTCGTGTCGGTGACGGGGACACCGGAGCAGCCGGTGAAGGCAGGCATCCCGGCGGCGGACATCGCGGCGGCCATGTACGCGTTCTCGGGCGTGCTGGCAGCCCTCGTACGACGCGGCACGACCGGGCGGGGCGGGCCGGTGGAGGTCTCCATGCTGGAGGCGCTCGCCGAGTGGCTGGGGCATCCCCTGCACCATGCGATGCACGGAGGCGAACCCCCTGCGCGCACCGGACTCGCACACGCCGTCATCGCGCCGTACGACGCCTATCCCACGGCGGACGGCGGACGGGTACTGCTGTCCGTACAGAACGACCGGGAGTGGCGGCGACTGGCCGAACAGGTCCTGGGGCGCCCGGAACTGGGGATGGATCCGGAGTACGCGACGAACGCCTCACGTGTCGCGAACCGGGAGAAGACGGACGAACTGGTGGCGCGGGCGCTCGGCGCACTGGACACCGAGGAGGCACTGGACCGGCTGGAGGACGCGGGCATCGCCTGCGCGCGGCTGAGGGATCTGCACGAGCTGGCGGCGCATCCACAGCTGGCGGCCCGGGAGCGGTGGCGTCAGGTGGGTTCGCCGGTCGGACCGTTGAAGGCGCTGCTGCCTCCCATCACGCTGCCGGGCGGGGACGAGGCGCGGATGGGGGACGTGCCCGCGCTCGGACAGCACACCGGGGCGCTGCTGCGTGCCGTGGGGATGACGGACGAGGAGATCGCAGCGATGCGCCGGGACGGCGTGGCGGCCTGAGCACGGGCACCCCGGACGGGTTCCAGGGGGCCGCCCGCTCCATCAGCGGCGGCTCTGCCCGCTCAGTGCCCGCGCCCCTGCCCGCCGAAGAGCGAGCGGCGCAGCCGACGCAGCGGCGCGAACAGGGAGACGCGGCTGACCCGCTTACCCCGGTCGCTGCGCTGGTGCACGGTGTCACGCGCCGTCAGCTCGAGCATCAGCGAGGTCGCCTCGATCGTCTTCTGCTGCGGTATGGCGGGACCCGCCAGCACCGACAGATGGCGGTCCAGGCGCGAACTGGTCGCGCTGCTCCCGCAGGTGATCGCAGGGACCCTGGCCCTGCTGCGCACTGTTATCTGATCCATGTCACTCCCCACCCGTACGAGTCCACCCGGCCCGGGCAGAGTAACCCTATCGCCCCAAGGCGGCACGCGTGTATCGCGCCCACAGGATTCACCTTCCCTGCAAGGAGGTTGACCATGCCGCTTTGACTACTCTCCGAATCCGACCGATTTCAGGGTGAGTTGGACAATGGGCTGGCCGGTGGGCTGCGCTGAGCCGCCATCAGACTCGACGGTCACGGCGAGTGACGTCGAGGCGAGGTCGAGCCCCTTGGCGAGCAGGGGCGTGTCGCCCGCGAAGAGCCCGAGGGAGCGCGGTTGCGCACGAGGGCGCATGAGCCAGAGCTGGCGTACGCGCCCGTCCGGCGGGGCGCCGTATCCGCTGAGGGTGACGACGGCTTCCCGCTCCGAGGCGGAAGCGATCACTCCGATACCGCGGCCCTGTGCGTCCTTGCTGTTCGTGGCGCGGGCGTCGGGAGCGGCCAGAACGTGGGCCATCTCACGTGCCCGCACCTGCGCGGCGTCGAGCCGGCCCTGGACGTGGTGCGCCTGGACCGCGAACAGGGAGGCCACGACGAGGGCGGCCGCGGCGGTGGCCGTGGCGAGCGGCACGAACAGGGGGCGTGTGCGGGGCGTGCGGGCGCGTCCCGGTGGGGGCTGGGTTCCCCAGACGTGCGGCGGCAGCGGGGACGTACGCTCCCGCGACCGGTTCCGCTCGCGCTCCGCGTGCTGCGACGCCCGGTCCGGGGCGGGCTCCTGCGGGATGGCGCGTACGGCGGCCAGCACCCGGTCCCGCAGCGCGGCGGGCGCGGGGGCGGCCGTGGACCAGGCGAGGCGCACCGCGTCCTCGGCCAGGGCCCGCACCTCGGTGGCGCAGCGCTCGCAGTCCCGCAGATGTTTCGCGAACCGGCGCCGCTCGCCGGGCTCGAGGGCGTCGAGCACATAGGGGGCGGCGAGGGAGTGCGGGTCGCCATGGCCGGTCAGCCTGCCGAGGATGCTCATGCGGCGCCTCCCAGGCACTGGCGCAGCCGGGTGAGTCCGTCGCGCATCCGCGTCTTGACGGTGCCGAGCGGCAGCGAGAGCCGCTCCGCCACCTCACGGTAGGTGTAGCCGTCGTAGTAGGCGAGGGTCACCGACTGGCGCTGCAGGTCCGTGAGCCGCTGCAGACAGCGGCGCACCCACTCGCGCTCCAGCCCCGCCTCGACCTCCTCGGCGACCTGGTCGAAAGCGGGCTCCCCGCCGCGCAGCGCCTCGCGTTGCTCGCGTTCGCCGGCCGCGCGGGCACTGCGCACCCGGTCGACGGCGCGGCGGTGAGCGAGGGTGAGAATCCAGGACAGCGCGCTGCCCCGGCCAGGGTCGAACCGCGCTGCGCAGCGCCACAGCTCGAGCAGCACCTCCTGGGCGACCTCCTCGGACTGGGCGGGATCGCGCACCACCCGCCGGACCAGTCCGTACACCGGTCCGGACACCAGGGTGTACAGGTCCTCGAACGCCCTGTGGTCGCCGTCCGCGACGAGCACCAGCAGCTCGTCGGCCTGCGCACGGGCCCCTTCCCCGCAGCCGGCCCTTCCCCGCGCTCCTCGCATCCGCACGAACGCCCACCTCCCGCCGGTGATACGTACCGGAGGGCCGAAAACGCGGGTCGCAACGCACCCAAAACTTTTTCTCCGGTGGGCCAATCCGATCGCCGGACCCGCTCCGAATGCGCATCCGTCAACGGCAAGCGGCACTGAGGACGGACGGCATGAAACCTCTCTTCTCCAGAAGCGGCACGGTACGCAGGGGCCTGGTCACGCTCCTGTGCGGTGCGCTGACGGCGGGCGGACTCGCCGCCGTCGGCACCGCCGCGCTGGCCCCCGGGGCGGCCTCCGCCTCCTCGCACCGGGAAGCACCGCTGATCTCGGGGACCCCGCAGTACGACAACACGGACCTGTACGCGTTCGTCAGCCCGGACAAGCCCGACACGACGACGATCGTGGCCGACTGGATCCCGTTCGAGGAGCCGGCGGGCGGACCGAACTTCTACACGTTCGCCGACGACGCCCAGTACGACCTGCACATCGACAACAACGGCGACGCGCAGGACGACCTGCTCTTCCGCTACACGTTCAAGACGCACACGAAGAACGGCAGGACGTTCCTCTACAACACCGGCGTCGTGAAGAGCCTCGACGACCCGAACCTCAACATCACGCAGACCTACGACATCGAGCTGATCCGGCTGAAGCACGAGCGGGTGGTGTACCGGACCAAGCTCGCGCACGACGTGCCGGTGGCGCCGTCGGACGTCGGCAAGGCCTCCATGCCCGACTACGCCAAGCTTCGCTCGCAGGCCGTCCACCGGACGGCGGGCGGCGGCACGACCTTCGCCGGGCAGGCGGACGACCCGTTCTTCGCCGACCTGCGCGTCTTCGACCTGCTGTACGGCGGCAACCTCAGCGAGGTCGGCAACGACACCCTCAAGGGCTACAACGTCAACACCATCGCCCTGCAGGTGCCCACCGCCCTGATCCGCGAGTCGGCCGGCCAGCCGGTGGTCGGTGTCTGGTCCACGACCCAGCGCCGTAACGCGCAGGGCTATTACACCCAGGTCTCCCGCCTGGGCAACCCGCTGGTCAACGAGGTCGTGAACCCGCAGAAGGACAAGGACAGGTTCAACGCCTCGCAGCCCGCGTACGACGCACAGTTCCTGAAGAACGTCACCAACCCCGAGCTGCCCAGGCTCATCGAGCAGATCTACAAGATCAAGGCGCCGAGCGAGCCGCGCAACGACCTCGTCGACGTGTTCCTGAAGGGCGTCAAGGGCCTCAACCAGCCGCCGGGCGTGCGGCCTTCGGAGCAGCTGCGTCTGAACACCTCGATCAAGCCGAGCATGCACCCCAAGCGGCTCGGCGTCCTGGACGGCGACAACGCCGGGTTTCCGAACGGGCGCCGGCTCGGCGACGACGTGGTGGACGAGGCACTCCAGGTGATGGAAGGTGAACTCGTCGGCTCCAAGAACGACTTGGGCGATGGGGTCGACAAGAACGACCAGAACTTCGAGAAGTACTTCCCGTACGTCGCCGAGCCGACCTCCGGCTCTCGCGGCCCGCTCGCCAAGGGCACGACCTCCGGCACGGACGTGCGCAGCCAGCTCGGCGACGCCCTCCAGCCGGCCGGGTCCAGCGGCTCCGACAACACCGTGCTGATCGCCGCCTCGGCGGCCTCGGGCGCAGCCGGGATCCTGCTGCTCGGCACCGCCTTCGCCTGGTGGCGCCGTCGCATCCAGCGCCCCTACTGATCCCCGCCCCCACCGCAGACCGGCGCGGCCCGTATCTCCTTCCCCCACGGCGGGCCGCGCCTCCCGCACCACCGGCCGAGCAGACGAGCAGACGCAGCAGCAGGAGGCAGGGCATGGGCCCGCGTACACAGGACGACGACGAGCAGGGCGGGAACGGAGTGGACATCGCGGTGCCCGGCCCGTGCCACACCGACGAGCACTCGGCCGCCGCCGGACCCGACGGGCCCGCGCTCCACGACTCCGAGGCTCCCACGGCCACCGGCGCAAGGCCTTGCGAGGCCACCGGCGCAAAGCCTTCCAAGGCAACCGGTTCCGAGTCTTCCGAGGCGACCGGCTCCGAGGAGTCCGCTCCCCACGCCCGCGACGAACGCGTCACCGCCGTACGGCGCGTCGCCGCTGCCGGTCGGCGCTGGCGGTCCTTTCAAGTCGGCGGCTCCGCCGTGTTGTTGGCGATGGCCCTGACCGGTGGTGCGATCGCCGTCGGTGCGGACCGGGCACCCGTGTCCGGTCCGGCGGCATCCAGTGCCGTGGACCCCGGGGTCCTGGGCAACGGCACTCTGGACGCGAGCATCGCCGCGATCCAGGCGCACCTGCGTACCCAGCCCAAGGACTCCGGCAGCTGGGCCACACTCGGTCTCGCCTATGTCGAGCAGGCCCGGACCAAGGGGGACCCCTCCCGGTATCCCCAGGCGGACAAGGCGCTGAGCCGCTCCCTGACGCTGGCCCCGGACAACGATCAGGCCCTGGCCGGCCGCGCCGCCCTGGCCGCCGCACGGCACCACTTCGCGGACGCGCTGACCTACGCGGACCAGGCCCTGCGGCAGAACCCGTACAGCGAGCGCGCGCTGTCCTCCCGTATCGACGCCCTGGTCGAACTCGGCCGGTACGCCGAGGCGTCGCAGGCCGCCGAGACCGCGGACGCCCGCAAGCCGGGCGTCCCGGTCTTCACGCGGTACGCGTACGTGCACGAGCTGCGCGGAGACGTGGCCACCGCCCGCCGGGTCCTCCAGCAGGCGCTGTCCGGCGCCACCTCGCCCGGCGACGTCGCCTACGTGGCCACCCAGCTCGGCCAACTCGCCTGGAACCAGGGCGACTACAAGACCGCCCTCACCTACTACGCCCGTGCCCTCGCCGCCGACGACACATATCTTCCCGCGCTGGAGGGCCGGGCCCGGGCGCAGGCCGCGAGCGGTGAGCGCGCCGCGGCGATCAGGGGCATGGAGGCGGTGGTGTCCCGCTGTCCGCTGCCGGGCCCGCTCGTCGAACTGGGCGAGCTGTACGAGGCCCGGGGCGCGGCCGGCGACCGGGCCAGGGCGCGGCGGCAGTACGACCTGGTGAACGCCTGGACCGCGCTGGCCCGGGCCAACGGTGTGAACGCCGACCTGGACACCGCGCTGGCCGCCGCCGACCACGGCGACAGGGCGGCGGCCCTGCGCGCGGCCCGCGCCGAATGGGCCCGCCGGCACACCGTGCACACCGCTGACGCGCTCGCCTGGGCCCTGCACGTCAACGGCTGTGACCAGGAGGCCCTTTCGTACGCCCGGCAGGCCACGGCAACCGGCTACCGCAACGCCGTCTTCCGCTACCACCGCGGCATGATCGAGCTGGCCACCGGCCACCGCGCGGCCGGCCGCGCCTCGCTGGCCTCGGCCCTCGAGCTGAACCCCGGCTTCTCCCCCCTGGGCGCGGCCCAGGCCCGTACGGCGCTGGAGGCCGCGAAGTGAGGCTGCGGCTGCCGTTCGTCCTCGGCGCCGTGTGCGCCCTCGTGCTCCTGGCCGCCACCGGCGCGAGCGCGCATCCCCTCGGCAACTTCACGGTCAACCGGTACGACGGCCTGGTCGTCGCGCCGGGGCAGCTGCGGATCGACCATGCCGAGGACCTGGCCGAGATACCGGCGACCCAGGCCGAACCGGACATCGAGCGGCTGGGCATGACGCGCTGGGCCCGGCAGCGCTGCGAGCGGGCCGCCCGGGGCAGCGAGGTGACCGTGGCCGGGCGCCGGGTCCCTCTCACCGTGCGGGACGCCACGGCGGCCCTGCGCCCGGGCCAGGCAGGTCTGCACACCGTGCGCGTGGAGTGCCGCTGGACCGCTCCTCTCCCCCGGGCCGCCTCGGTCGCCCTCGGCTTCCGGGCCGCGACGAACTGGTCCGGTCCCGGCTGGCGGGAGATCACCGCACGCGGGGACCGTACGACGCTCACCGGGTCGGACGTGCCGACGACATCCGTCTCGCACGAACTCACCACCTACCCCAAGGACTTGCTGTCCTCACCGGCCGACACCTCCACCGCGTCCCTGCACGTGCGTCCCGGCGGCCTCGCCCTCGCCCGGGAGCGTCAGGACGGCCCGGCCGCCGCCCTGCTGCCCCGCGGCGCCGACCGCTGGACGCAGGACCTGAACGGCCTGGTGGCCCGCCACGATCTCACCCTCGGCTTCGCCGCCCTCGCGCTGCTCGTCGCGGTCGTCCTCGGTGCCCTGCACGCCCTCGCGCCGGGGCACGGCAAGACCCTGATGGCGGCCACGGCGGTGGCGCGCGGCGGGCGGGCCCGGCTCCGTGACGTCCTGCCGCTGGCGGCGTCCGTCACCGTCACCCACACCCTCGGCGTCGTCGCCCTGGGCCTGCTCGTCACCGCCGGCTCCGCCGCCACGCCGTCGGTGATCGCCTGGCTGGGCCTGGCGAGCGGCGCCCTGGTCCTGGCGGCGGGCGCGAACCTCGTACGGCGGGCATGGCGCAACCGGCCCCGCGCTCACCCGCACTCCTCTCGGCACGACCACACGCACGACCACACGCACGACCACACCCACGACCACAAGCACCACCACACGCACGAACACGCCCTGACGCACACCCATGGCGGGCACACCCACACCCACCCCACCGCGCCCACGCTCCGTGGCACCGTCCTGCTCGGCTTCGCCGGCGGGCTCGTGCCGAGTCCGTCCGCCGTGGTCGTGCTCGTCGGTGCGTCGGCGCTGGGCAAGGCCTGGTTCGGGCTGCTGCTCGTGGTGGCGTACGGCGCCGGGCTCGCGCTGACGCTCACCGCGGCCGGCTTCGCCGTGGTCCGGCTGGGTTCGGGGGCGACCCGGGTGCTGACGCGGCGCCCGCGCTGGAGCGCACACCCGCTGGCCACGCTGGTGCGCCGGGCCCTGCCGCTCGCGTCCGCGCTCACCGTCCTGGCCCTGGGGGCCGGATTGGTGCTCAGGGGGGCCGCATCCGCCCTCGGCTGAGCTACGTTTGTGGAGGAATCACGCGACATGCCTGGGGGCGCCCGTGTCCGGAGAACCGGGCCGCGACCGTGTGATCGCGGGCCGCTACCGTCTGCTGTCCCCGCTGGGCGAGGGGGGCATGGGCACCGTCTGGCGGGCCCGCGACGAGGTCCTGCACCGGGAGGTGGCCGTCAAGGAGGTGCGCGCCCCGGCCGGGCTGCCCGCCTTCGACGTCGAGCGGATGTACGCACGCCTGGAGCGGGAGGCGTGGGCGGCGGCCCGGGTCACGAACCGCAACGTGGTCACGGTGTACGACGTGGCGCTGGAAGGAGGCCGCCCGTGGATCGTGATGGAGCTGGTGCGCGGGCTGTCACTCGCCGACCAGTTGGAGGCGCAGGGCCCGATGCCGGCGCAGCGGGCCGCGTACATCGGGGCCGAGGTGCTGTCCGCGCTGCGGGCCGCACACGCCGCCGGGGTGCTGCACCGCGATGTCAAGCCGGCCAACGTACTGCTGGCGAACGACGGCCGGGTGGTGCTCACCGACTTCGGGATCGCCTCGGTCGAGGGCAGCTCGGCGATCACCATGACCGGCGAGGTGGTCGGCTCGCCCGAATTCCTCGCTCCGGAACGGGCGTTGGGGCAGACTCCGGGCCCCGCGTCGGACCTGTGGTCGCTGGGCGTGCTGCTGTACGCGGCCGTCGAGGGCGTCTCCCCGTTCCGGTACGACACCCCGCTCGGCACGCTGCGTGCCGTGGTGGACGAGGAGTTGCCGCCGGCGCGCCGGGCCGGACCGCTCGCTCCCGTCATCGAGGGGCTGCTGCGCAAGGACCCCGCCGAGCGGCTGGACGCCGAACGGGCGGAGCGGGAGCTGCGGATCGTCGCGGCCGGCGGTGCCCCCTCCGGGGAAGGCGCGCCCCGCGCGGACACTCAGCCGTGGCGGTCCGCGTACGCCGCGCAGGTCGCGGGCCAGGAGCCGTGGTCGCCCCGACCACCGTCCGCCACGCCGCCGCTGCCGCAGCCCGCCGGCCCTGCGTCCGATCCCGCCTCCACCCGCTCCGACCCTCCCGGGCGCGGGCGCGGGGCCGTGGTGGCGCTGGTGGCGGGCCTGCTCGCGCTCGTGCTCGCGCTGGCGGGGCTGACGTACGCGCTGATGCACCGCACCAGCGGGAACGACCAGGCGGGGGGCGGTCCGAGCACCGCGAAGACGTCCTCCCACCCGCCCCGCGACGCCACCGACTCGGGCACCGGAAGCCCGTCGGCCTCACAGAGCAGTACGTCGTCCTCGACCCGGCCCGCCCAGTCGGTGCAGGTCACCCTGACCGGAGCAAACACGGCGTACTCCGGGCCCTGTCCGCCGCCGAGTGCGCGGGCGCCCGCGTTCACGGCGACGTTCACGGTGGGGCGGGTACCGGCGCAGGTGGAGTACCGGTGGGTGCTCACGCACGGGTCGGTGGCGGACCCCGGCTGGCAGACGCTGTCGTTCGCGGCCGATGACGCCCGGACGCAGCGGGTACGGGTGACCGTGAGCGCCTACCCGGGAAGCACCGGCAGCGCGACGGTCGGGAACGCGATCAGCGTCGAGGTGCGCGCCCCGGTGCGGACGGCGTCGGATCCGGTGCCGTTCTCGGTGACCTGTACGACGCCGACGGAGACCCCGTCGGGCGGGGCCTCCGCTTCGGCGTCGGGCTCGCCGGGAAGTTCACCCTGACGGGCGAGCCCGTACGGGTTACGCGTTGTTCGTGAACACGGGCAGGTAGCCGCCGGAGTGGCCGGCCGCGGTGGGGTGGTACGACTCGCTGATGTCGAGCCAGTTCACGCTGTGCAGCCACGAGTCGCCGGAGCAGATCTCGTGGGTGGAGAAGGCGGAGCGGATGTCGGCGAAGACGAAGCCGTGGGCCGCGGCGCGCTGCTGGATGGCCGCGTCCATGTAGTCGGCCGCGCCGTTGATCGCGGACCGCTTGGTGTCGGAGAGCCCGAGGCAGGTCTGGCCGAGCAGGTAGAAGCGGGGGTAGCTGAGCACGACCACCCGGGCGCCCGGGGCCTTGGCGCTGATCGCGTTGTAGACGTTGTCGAGCTTGCCGGGGAGCGTGGAGTCGACGTACGCCTTGGCGGTGTTGATCCGGCTGATGCAGTCGCTGTCGGACTGCAGCACACAGGTCGTCATGACGTCGGAGAATCCGGCGTCGTTGCCGCCGATGGTGAGGGACACCAGCGAGGTGCTGGAGCTGAGCGAGCCGAGCTGGTTGCTGATCACGTCGTCCGTGGTGGCGCCCGAGCAGGCGTTGAAGGCGAACGACGACGGGGAGTGGGCGGCGTTCCACAGGTACGGGTACGCGTTGGTGCTGCGGTCGCAGCTACCGCTCGAGCTGATGTAGCTGCCGGCTCCCACTCCGGAGGAGTAGGAGTCACCGAGCGCCACATAACCGCCCGTTGCTGCTGTCGAGGCCTGTGCCGTGGCGGCTCCGCCGATTCCGAGGCCGACGGCGAGGAGGAGTGAGGTCACATATCCGGTAAGTCTGAAACGACTCATGGTCCCTCCCTATAGCAGGATCTCTGCCTACAACTGTGGTAACTCCTACGCGCGTTGACCGGAAGTGTCCATGCCAAGACTTTTTGAAGCCTGAACCAGATCAACCGGAGAATTTCACCGACACGCGTCTTGCGTGCTCATGTCAAACGTGTTGACAGCCGGTCAACTCGCCCCGGGTCGTCGTCTTGACGCCCCGCCCCGGCCTGCGCCACATTGAAGCCCGACATCCGGCGCGTCGGGGTCAAATCGGGGGGCACGGTCGCCAATGCAGACCTTACGCATCAAGTCACGTTCATCGGGCGGCAGTACGCAGGACACCGACGGGGCACGGCCGGGGCCGAGGGGGGCCCTGTCTCCACTGCTCGCGGGGGCCGCGACGGCCGTCGCGGCAACCGGCGCCCTGCTCGCCCTGCTCGACTCCACCTCACCGCTGCGTGGCCCGTGCACGCTGTTCTTCCTGCTCGCCGCGCCGGCCGGGGCGCTCGCCGCGGCACTGCGCGGGCTGGATCCGTTCGGCCGCACGCTCGCCGCACTTGCGGGTGCCGTCGTCCTGGACATGCTGATTGCCCAAGGCATGCTGGCCGTGCACCGCTGGTCGGTCCGCGGCGGAGTGATCGCCGTGACCACGCTCAGCCTGCTGCTGCTCGTATCGGTCCTCGTAAAAGAAAAAGCCAGTTCGAGGAAACGAACACAAGAGTGAACAACGCAGGCCAAAGTTGCGTAACGGCCAAACCAACAAAAATGTGAGGCAGCCTCTCAGGTCTTGCCTTTCGGGTTCAATCGTCAATACCGTCGTACATCTCACCCGCACCGGCACGTCGGCACACGGCTCCAGGGGAGGGCTCAGGGCCGCGGCGTCACCGGCGCGGGGCGCGGTAGGGGGGTGCCGTGCTCGGTGACCGCAATTGTCCCCGAGTCGTGCCGCGCGACCGGCTGCCGTTTTTCCCGGGCAGACCGGCCAGCTTTGCCAGCTCATCGGTGTGCACGGAGATCAATTCACCGTGCCGAAGATGAGAACCCCCCTTTCGAACCGGATACACAACGGGGCCGCCCGGGGGTGGGCGGTCCACCGGACGAGAGGGAAAAGAGATCCATGAGTTCTGTTCTGCGCCCGCTGAGTTCGGGGCAAGATCCGTCGATCGCCGCACACTACCGGCCGATCTCCTCTCATCTTGCGATCACTCCGCCGGTGAGCGTGGTGATTCCTGCCATGAATGAGGCGGAGAATCTGCCCTACGTCTTCAAGACCCTTCCGGACTGGATACACGAAGTCGTTCTGGTGGACGGCAATTCCACGGACGACACGGTCGAGGTGGCCCGGTCCCTGTGGCCCGGTGTCAAGGTCGTCGAACAGCGGGGCAAGGGCAAAGGGGATGCCCTGATCACCGGGTTCGAGGCGTGCGGCGGCGACATCATCGTGATGGTCGACGCGGACGGCTCGGCCGACGGCGGGGAGATCGTGTCGTACGTCTCCGCGCTCGTCTCCGGCGCCGACTTCGCCAAGGGCTCGCGCTTCGCCAACGGCGGCGGCACCGACGACATGACCTTCATCCGCAAGCTGGGCAACCGGGCGCTGTGCGCCGTGGTCAACCGCAAATTCGGAGCGCGCTACACCGACCTGTGCTACGGCTACAACGCCTTCTGGCGGCACTGCCTCGACAAGATCGACCTCGACTGCACCGGCTTCGAGGTCGAGACGCTGATGAACATCAGAGTGGTCAAGGCGGGTCTGAAGGTCCAGGAGATCCCGAGCCACGAGTACCTCCGCATCCACGGCACCAGCAATCTGCGCGCCGTACGGGACGGTATCCGGGTGCTCAAGGTCATCCTCGGGGAACGTTCCAACCGGCGTGAACTGCGCCGCCAGGAACACCACTCGCCGATGCTCGACGCGGTCCGGGGAGAGCTGTCTTGAGAGATCCCGGCATCTCCGCCGTGATCTGCGTGTACACCGAGGACCGCTGGGAGGACATCCTCGCGGCGGTCTCCTCGGTGCGCGCGCAGTCGTATCCGGCGCTGGAGACACTCCTGGTCGTGGACCACAACCCGGCCCTCAAGGACCGGCTGGCCCGTGAGTACAGGGCGGCCGAGGACGTCCGGGTGCTGCCCAACGCGGGCCCGCGCGGACTGTCCGCAGGGCGCAACACCGGCATCGCCGCCTCCCACGGCGACGTGATCGCCTTCCTGGACGACGACGCCGTGGCCGAACGCGACTGGCTGCGCCGCTTCGCCGAGGGGTACGCCGACCCGCGCGTCATGGCGGTCGGCGGGCGTACGGTGCCCGTCTGGGCGTCGGGCCGGCGGCCGGCCTGGTTCCCGGAGGAGTTCGACTGGGTGGTGGGCTGCACCTACAAGGGGCTGCCGCCGGGCCGGGTCCGGGTCCGCAACGTCCTCGGCGGAAACGCCTCGTTCCGGCGTACGGCGTTCGACGCGGCGGGCGGCTTCGCGACCGGTATCGGCCGCGACGGCGACCGGCGTCCACTGGGCTGCGAGGAGACGGAGCTGTGCATCCGCCTCACCCGCGCCCGCCCCGACGCGGTCCTGCTCATCGACGACCGCGCGGTCATCCACCACCGGGTGCCCGCGCCCCGCGAGCACTTCGCCTACTTCCGCACCCGCGCCTACGCCGAGGGCCTGTCCAAGGCGCTGGTCGCCCGCAGCGTCGGCGCCGGCAAGGGCCTGGAGTCCGAACGCCGGTACACCACAAGGGTGTTGCCGGCCGGAGTCGCCCGTGGCCTGCGGGACGCCCTGCTGGCCCGCCCGGGCGGCGCGGGCCGCGCGGCCGCCATCGTCGCCGGGGTACTCACCGCGGCGGGCGGCTACGCGGTGGGCACCGTACGAGCACGCCGGGGCGGCGCCGCGTTCTCGGTGACCCGGATCGAGGAGAGCACGACACCGTCTCGAACCGGGGGAACCACCGCACAACAACCCGAGGAGACGGGGGCCTTCCCGGTCAAGGAGGCAGGGGCCGCCCCGGCCGAGGAGGCCGGGACTGTCGCCGCAGGGCAGGCTCAGGCGCGTGGGGCCCTTGGAGTTGAGGAGGTCGGCCATGAATGACGCTGCCGTGCCCATACTCATGTACCACTCCGTCGCCGCCGCCCCCAACGACGCCACCCGTGCCCTGTCCGTCGCGCCTGAGGCGTTCGCCGAGCAGATGGCGCTCATCGGCGACCTGGGCCTGACCCCGCTCAGCACCGCCGAACTGGCGCAGCGCTGGCGCGGTGGCCGCCCACTGCCCGCCCGGCCGGTGCTGATCACCTTCGACGACGGCTACGAGGGCGTGCACCGGCACGCCCTGCCCGTGCTCGCCAAGCACGGCTTCCCGGCCACGCTGTTCGTCTCCACCGGCTGGATCAGGGGCAGCTACGACACCGGAGGCGGCCTGGACGCCATGCTCGACTGGCCACAGGTGCGCGACCTGGCCGCCGCCGGGGTCGAGATCGGCGGGCACAGCCACACCCACCCGCAGCTCGACCAGCTCGGCGACGACGCGCTGCACGGCGAGCTGGACCGCTGCACCGAGATCCTGGACGACGAACTCGGGGCCCGGCCCGCGTCGTTCGCCTACCCGTACGGCTACTCCAGCCGCCGGGTCCGCCGGGCCGTGCGGGCGAGCGGCTACGCCCAGGCGCTCGCCGTCGGCAACGCCCTCGCCCGCCGCCGCCAGGGGCCGTACGCGCTCGAGCGGGTCACGGTCCGGCGTACCACGGGTGCCGAGGAGTTCGAGCGGCTGCTCCAGGGCCGTGCCGTCGCCCGTACCTTCGCCGGGGACCGCGCCCTCACCAAGGGGTACGCCCTCGTCCGCAGAGCCCGTCAGCTTCACCAGGTCCGCCGGAAGGCCAGCCGTTCCCGTGTCTGACACGACCACCACCACCGAGGCCACGACGACCGACACCGCGGCGCCCGGCAGGTCCGGGCGCCGCCTGCGGCTGCCCGGGACGGGCCGGTCCTCCGGCGGCAGCCCCCTGTTCCGCAACGCCTACGCGCTGATGCTCAACACCGGCATCTCCGCCGTCCTGGGGCTCGGCTTCTGGCTGGCCGCGGCCCGCTACTACTCCGAGTCGGCGGTCGGGCAGGGCTCGGCCGCCATCGCCGCGATGAAGTTCCTCGCCGGACTGACCGCGGTCACCCTGACCGGCGCCCTGGCCCGTTTCATCCCGGTGTCCGGCAAACGCACCGGCACACTCGTCTTCCGTACCTACGCGGGCAGTTCCCTGCTGGTGGCGCTCGCGGCAGCGGTCTTCCTGCTGACCCTGAACACCTGGGGACCGTCCTACCGCTTCCTGCACGGCACCCTCAACGGTCTCGGCTTCGTCGTGGCCGTCGTCGCCTGGAACCTGCTCACCCTGCAGGACGGTGTGCTGACCGGGCTGCGCAGCGCGACCTGGGTACCGGTCGGCAACACCGTGTTCTCGGCCGTGAAGCTCGCCCTGCTCGTCGCCCTCGCCGTCGCCGTCCCGACCGCCGGTGTCTTCGTCTCCTGGGTGGCCGCGATCGCCACCTCGGTGGTGCCGCTGGGCTGGCTGGTGTTCCGGCGGCTGGTGCCCCGGCACGTCAGGGCGACCGAGGGCCGCGCGCAGCCGCCCACGCTGAAGCAGGTCGGCAGGTTCCTGGCCGGGGACTACACCGGCTCGCTGTTCTCGCTCGCGGTGATCTACCTCGTTCCGGTGATCGTCGCCGCGCAGGTCAGCTCCGCAGAGAACGCGTACTTCTACATCGCCACCACCATCGGCGGTACGACCGACCTCCTCGCCATCAACATGGGCGCGTCCCTCACGGTCGAGGGCTCGCACGACCCCGGACGCCTGGCCGCCCACACCCGCGCCGCGCTGCGCCGGATGGCCCGGATCATGCTGCCGATCGCGGCCCTGCTGATCATCGGCGCGCCCTGGATCCTGGGTGTGTTCGGCGCGGGCTATGCGCAGGCGGCGACGCCGCTGCTGCGCTGGCTGGCGGTCGGTTCGGTGCTGCGGGTCGTGATCGAGACGTACTTCGCGGTACTGCGCGCGCGCAGCCGCACCGCCGGACTCGCCCTGTTCCAGGGCCTGTTGTGCGCACTGGTGCTGGGCCTGACCCTGCTGCTGCTGCCGCGGACGGGGCTGACCGGCGCGGGCGTCGCCGAGGCCGGCAGTCTCGCGGTGATCGCCGCGATCGCCGCGCCGCGGCTGTGGAGGACGCTGCGGACCGCGCCCGACGCCGTGCCCGACACGGCGGCACCCGACGGGGACCTCGCCGACCTGGGGGCCCGTGAGGTTCCGGCCGCCGCTGTGACGCCTCGTCGGCGCAGCCCGGCCTGGGCGCTGGACTCCGACACCCTCGCTCTCGGCATCCACGTCGACTTCGACCATGTGGAGCGCCGCCCGGACGTCCGCCCGGGACCCGGCACTCCGCCCGCCGGTACGCCGCTGCCGCCACGCGGCCTCCCCGTCGAAGAACGGGAACCGGGCGGCGAGGCCTCCCTCGGCCCGGCCGAGGCGGCACTGCTGCGGGAGGCGGCGGCCGAGGTCGACGCGCCGTTCGCGGCGCAGGAGCTGGACGCGTCCTTCGTACGGGCCGACGCGCCCTGGGCGCAGGCCGCCCCGGAGCCCGCCGTGCCGAACGAGGCCCCGGCCGAGGAGCCGCCGGCCCCTGTGCCGCTGCGCCAACGGCTGCTGCCCACCCGTTCCGGCGTCGTCCTCGGCTGTCTGCTGATCGCCGCGCTGCTGCTGTACTGGGTGCCCGCGCTGCGGCTCGGCGAGGCCGACCTGGACCGGATGGGCGGGCTCGGCCTGGTCTCCGTACTGCCGTTGCCGACCCTGGCCGGGGCCGGGCTGCTGGTCACGGTCTTCGCCGCGCTGCTGTGGCTGCGCCGCGAGCACCGGGCGCTGCTGCTGCTCACCCTGCTCGCGACCGTGGTGTCCCTGCACGCGCTGCCCGCCGTGATCGAGACCGAGCCGCGGTTCCCGACGGCCTGGCAGCATCTGGGCTTTCTCGACTACATCGACCGCACCGGCTCCGCCGTACCGGACCTGGACGCCCGCTGGAGCTGGCCCGGTTTCTTCGCGGTGGCCGCGTTCGTCGGCCGGGCCTGCGGGCTCACCGACTTCACCGAGGTCATCCGCTGGTGGCCGACGGCCATCCAACTCGCCTACCTGGCACCGATGTTCCTGCTCACCCGCTCACTGCGGGCGAGCTGGCGGGCGAAGTGGACCGGCGTCTGGCTGTTCGTGCTGTGCGGCTGGGTCGGCCAGGACTACTTCTCACCACAGGGCTTCACCTACCTGCTGTACCTGATGTTCGTGGCGATCCTGCTGGTCTGGTTCCGCCCGCCGCGGGTGGTCTGGTCGCGGCTGCGTCCGGGCGAGGCCGAGGTGGCTCCGGCCGACCGGCGGCAGCGGTCCGTCCTGCTGCTGGTGTTGATCGGCCTGTACGCGGCGAGCGTGCCCGCGCACCAGCTCACCCCGTTCGTCATGCTCGGTGTGCTCACGGTCCTCGTCCTGCTCGGCCGGTCCGAACTGCGCGGCCTGCCCCTGCTGTTCGCCGTCGTGGTCGCGGTGTGGGTCGGGTTCATGGCCGAGCCGTACTGGTCCGGGCACTTCAACGACCTGTTCGGCGGGGTCGGTGGCATCGGCAGCAATGTCTCGACGTCCGTCTCCGGCCGGATCCAGGGCGGCAGTTCCACGCACAAGCTGGTGCTGTACGTCCGTGTGCTGCTGGCCGGCTCGGTGCTGGCGTTCGCCTGCTGGGGCTGGTGGCGCCGGCGCTCGAACCACTACCGCGAACGCTCGCTGCTGGTGCTGACCTTCGTGCCGTTCCTGGGCTTCGGCATGCAGTCGTACGGCGGTGAGATGGCGCTGCGCGTCTTCATGTTCGCGGTGCCGGGCGCGGCCCTGCTCGGCGCCCTCGCCCTCTTCCCGCGCGCCGGCGCCACCGCGAAGGAACGCGAGAAGGACCGGCTGAGCCTCGCCCCGGTGGCCGCACTGCTCGCGGGGCTGCTGCTGATGGGCGGCTTCCTGGTGGCCCGCTGGGGCAACGAGACGTTCGAGCGGACCCGGCCCGGCGAGGTCGCGGCGATGAACTGGGTGTACGCCCACGACAGGCCGACGCTGCGGCTGCTGTGGCCGACCCAGGACACGGTCAACGACGTGACCCCGGCGATGCCGTGGGGCGCGAAGGACATGGAGCGGGTGAACTATGTGCCGACCCTGGCGCCGGTCGACCCGGTGCTGGTGTCGGGCCTGGTCAAGGCGCTCAAGGACGCCGGCCCGAACTCGTATCTGATGATCAACCGCAGTCAGGTGACCTATCTGCAGCTGGACGCGGGCTACTCCCCGGTCTGGGAGAAGCGGCTGATCGAGAATCTGGACGGCCGGAAGGAGCTGACGAAGGCCTACGTCAACGACGACGTCACCGTGTACGCGTTGCGCAAGCGGCCGGCGGGCGCGGTGCCGCAGCCGCACCCCGGGCCGATCGGGCCGCAGGTGACCTGGACTCCGTGGTCGGTGGTCGGCGCGCTGGCCGCCGCCGTCCTGGTCCTGCTGCTGGCCGCCCGGGAGGTCGCCCGGGTCGCCCTGCGGCCCGGGGTGCGTCAACTGCGCCTGCTGCAGGGCACGTTCTGGTTCGCACTGCCGCTGCTGGCGGTGGTGCTGGCCTCGCTGGTGCAGCGGTTCCTGACAATGAAGTGAGGTCGGCGGTACGAGGGGGTGGGGTGGCTCAGCGAGCGAGCCACTTCACCTCGTACGGCCCCATGTCGAACCGCTTGCCGTCGACCTGTGCGCTGATCGTCCGGTTCTGCGTGTTGACCACCAGAACGGTTCTGCCGCTCGCCAGGACCCGGACATCCGCCCGGTCGTCCGGGGCCACGGACACCGTCTCGTACCTCGTCCCCGGCGCGAACGCCTTCGCGAACCGGGACACCAGGTCGTACATGGGCAGCTCCCGGCCGCCGTCGGCACTGTCGGTCGGCGTCCACAGACAGCCGGCGCAGTCGGTGCCGGTCTTCTCCTGCGGGTTCCAGTAGAAGCCGGAGTCGGCTCCGCCCCTGACCATGGCGATCATGCCCGTGGCCTGGACGGCGACACGGTGCGGTTCGCTCCAGCCGGTGCGGTTGCCGCTGCCGTCGCCGGGCTCGACGTAGTACTCGGCCCACCACAGGGGCAGGTCGTGGGTCTGCTGCCGGATCCACCGGCTGACGGCCGTCAACTTGTCGGTGGCCGCGAACTCGTCGGGCAGCAGGTCGTCGTCATTGGTGTAGCTGGAGCCGTCGACCACGGTGAAGTCGGCTCCCGCCTTGTGCGCGTTCCAGTAGGAGAACGCGTCCAGCACCCGCTGGTCCATGGCGCCCCAGGGGCCCTTGAGCGTGCCGGAGACGTGCTGGTCGCGTGGGTCGACGCTGTCCATGACCAGGTAGGGCCCGCCGACCATGATGTCCTTGTCGACCTTCTTCAGTGCCGCGTACACGAGGTTGTACAGCTTGGTGTAACCCTCGTAGTCCCAGCGGGACCCGGCGTCGTTCCAGAAGCCCTTGAACTCGTTCCAGACGATGAAGTGCTGCACGTCCGGGTAGCGCCGGGCGACGGTCGCGGCGAGGTCGGCGAAGTCCTGGTAGTGGTCGGGGGTGGGGGCGGTCTCCAGGGCGGCCTGGCTCCAGTTCGTGTTGCCGGCCCCGGCCCTGCCGCCCTTCATCCAGTCCGGGGCGCAGCACAGGGTGATCACCGAGGTGCCGCCGGAGGCGCGCATGAAGTCGACACGGCGGTCCAGGGCGCCGAAGTCGTAGTGCCCCTGGACCGGTTCGGGATTGTCGGCGCCCCAGCCCATGATGTGCTGGTTCTGCGCCAGCCCGCGGTTCTGCGCGAGCAACCGCGCCACGCGCGCGGTGGCCGCGGAGGCGCCCTCGTCGGCGCTGTACTGGGTGTGCGTGAAGCCCCAGCCGACGTACGGTTCCGGCTTCGCGCCGGGGTTCGCGGGGGTGCCGTGCACCTTGTCGCCGTCGCGGGTGGTGCCGGCGGTGCCGGGACCGCCGGACAGCGTACCGAGCAGGGTCACCACCAGGGCCAGCGCGACCGCGCCGACACCGAGCAGGGCGGTGAGCCGCCACCGCCGAGTATCCGATTCCCACCCATGACGTCCCATCAAGGACAACAGTAAGGGCGGAGGCGGCGGGTCCGGCAGGTCTTTTGCCACACCCACAGGACTGCGTCCCGAGGGGCGTGGGACCGTATCGCCGTGCGGCCGCGCCGCGTGGCCGGGACCGGCCGTAGCCGGCCCGCGGATGTGCGAACCGCTCGTCCACCGGAGCGAAATGCCGTGCGCGGAGCGCATCCGTGCCCGATCATGGCGGCATGTCTGCGAACCCACACGACGCTCTGCCGATCCGGCTCCACGTCGACGACTCCGACTCGCCGTCCGACGTCGTCGACGCGCTGTTCCTCGGCCGCTTCGCGACGGGCGAGCAGCCGTACTCCCACGCGGTGAACATCGACCGCGTCCGCTCCGGCGCCACCCTGCTGCCCGACGGCGCCCGGGTGCTGCGCGCCGCCCGCGACGACGACCGCAGCGCGACCCTCGCCGAGGGCGACGGCTGGACGCTGCTGGTCTCCCGCTGGAACCGGGGCGCCGACGTCACGGTCACCGCGACCAGCGCCGAACTGGCGAAGCGGATCCTCGACCAGGCCACGGACGGCGCGGCCGACGAGCCCGAGCCACAGCCCGAGAACGTGACGATGGGCTTCTGGTACGTCTCCCCGCGGCGCGGCCCGCACCGCACCACCCGCCAGATCTCCGCGGGCACCTGGGACGAGGTCCGGTCCAACTACTCCGCGCCGGTGGCGGGCGCGATGGACCGTCTGATGAAGACGACCCCGCAGGACATCGCCGGCCGTCTCCTGCTGTTGCACGGCCCGCCCGGTACCGGCAAGACCTCCGCGCTGCGCACGCTGGCCCGCTCCTGGCGGGACTGGTGCCAGGTCGACTGCGTCCTGGACCCCGAGCGCCTCTTCTCCGACGTCGGCTATCTGATGGACATCGCGATCGGTGAGGAGGACAGCGCGGGCAAGGGCCGCTGGCGCCTGCTGCTCCTCGAGGACTGCGACGAGCTGATCCGCGGCGAGGCCAAGCACACGGCGGGCCAGGCCCTGTCCCGGCTGCTGAACCTCACCGACGGCCTGCTCGGCCAGGGCCGCAACGTGCTGGTCGGCGTCACCACCAACGAGGACCTGGAGCGTCTGCACCCGGCCGTGGTCCGACCGGGCCGCTGCCTCGCCCGGATCGAGGTGGGGCCGCTGAGCCGCCAGGAGGCGAAGGACTGGCTCGGCAGCGAGGCCGAGATCCGGGAGGACGCCGTCGGCCGTGAGGGCGCCACGCTGGCCGAGCTGTACGCGCTGCGCCGGGGTACGGCCCCGACCTCGGTGCCGGGGGCCCGGGACGGAGCGGACGCGGGGCTGTACCTGTAGTGCTTTGATGGTGCTGTGACCTTGTTCGTCGGCACCTCCGGGTGGCAGTACAAGGACTGGCGGGACCGCGTCTATCCGGCCGGGGTCCCGGCACGGCTGTGGCTGGAGGAGTACACGCGCCTCTTCGCGACGGTGGAGATCAACAACGCGTTCTACCGCCTGCCGTCCCGCGAGAACTTCGAAGCGTGGCGGGAGCGCGTCCCGGAGGACTTCGTCGTCGCGGTCAAGGCCAGCCGCTATCTGACCCACATCAAGCGCCTGAAGGAGCCTGCCGAACCGGTCGGGCGCCTGATGTCCCATGCCGCGGGCCTCGGCGACCGCCTGGGCCCGGTCCTGCTCCAGCTCCCTCCGACCCTGCGCGCCGATCCGGCCCTGCTGGACGCCTGTCTGGCCTGCTTCCCGTCCGGTACGAGGGTCGCGGTCGAGCCGCGCCACGACTCCTGGTGGACATCCGAGGTGCGCGCGGTGCTGTCGGCCCGGGGCGCGGCCCTGTGCTGGGCCGACGTCCTGGCCCGCCCGGTCACCCCGCTGTGGCGCACCACCGACTGGGGCTACGTCCGCTTCCACGAGGGCCGGGCCACCCCCTGGCCGCGCTACGGCACACGGTCCCTGGAGACCTGGGTGGACCGCATCGCCACGACCTGGGCCGACGCGTATGACGTGTACGCCTACTTCAACAACGATCCCGGCGGGGCGGCGGTGGAGGACGCGGTGACGTTCGGGAGGGCGGCACAGCGGGCGGGCCGGACGGTGACACGGGTACCGGAGCCGGCGAAGCACCGGTGACCACCCGGAGAGCCGCTACTGCCCGTAGGCCGCCCGCAGCGCGTCCCGCACGGCGGCCAGCGCCTCCCCCTCGGCCAGCCCCAACCGCCGCACCCGATCGGCATAGGCCTGCGCGGCGGCTGCTGCCTCCCGCTCCGCGGCCGAGCCGGCGGCAGCGACGAACGTGCCGTTGCGCCCCCGTGTCTCGATCACCCCGTCGGCCTCCAGCGCCCGGTACGCCTTGGCCACCGTGTTCACCGCGAGTCCGAGGGACTCGGCCAGCCCCCGCACGGTCGGCAGCCGGTGTCCCACCGGCAGCGCCCCGGAGCGCGCCTGCTCGGAAATCTGCGCCCGGACCTGCTCGTACGGGGGCGCGCTGTCATTGATGCGGATCTTCAGGCTCACGGCCCGATTCTCCCGCACCCGCCGGAAAATGAGAGGCACCCCGGGCCCGCCTGCGCCTACCGTCCCTGCTCATGACAGTCATCGTGCGCGACCTGCGCCCCGGCGACCGGTCCGACGTCGAGTCCTTCGCACGGGTGCGGCATCTCGCCCTGCCCTACATCCTGTGGACCCCGGACGCCATCCTCCACCACGTCACCCGCACTTCCCCCGAGGCCCGGTTCAGGTCCCTGGTCGCGGAGGAGGACGGCGAGACGATCGGCACCGCCCAGGTCTCGCTCGCGCATGACAGCCCGGAGCCGGGCCAGGGGCTGCTCAACATCTATGTGCACCCGGAGCGTACCGGGCGCGGCGCGGGCGGGCGGCTGGTCCGCGCGGCCGAGGAGCACCTGTCCGCACACGGGGCGACGAAGCTGTTCGCCTGGCTCCTGGACGAGCCGGCCAACCGGGCCTTCGCCGAACGGCGCGGCTACCGGGCCGGGCGGACCGCGCACTTCCTGCGCCTGGACCTGGCCGAGGCCGCTCTGCCGCCGCTGCCCGCTCCCCCGGCAGGCGTCGACGTGCGCACGGCCGCCGACTTCCTGGCCGACCCGCGCCCGTTGTTCCAGCTGGACGCGGAGACACATGCCGACGAACCGAGCGACGTGGACCACGAGTTCACCGACTACGAGGCCTGGGTCGAGGAGACCTGGCAGCACCCGCTGCTCGACCGCGACCTGACCACCGTCGTGGTGGCCGACGGCCGGCCCGCAGCATTCAGCGTGGCGTTCACCGACGGCGGTTCCCGGTACGCCACGGCCATGACCGGTACCGCCCGCGCCTACCGCGGACGCGGTCTGGCCAGGCTTGCCAAGACCTACGCGCTGCACCGCGCCCGCGCCGCCGGCTGCACACAGGCGCTCACGGGCAACGACTCCGGCAACGGTCCGATGCTCGCGATCAACAGGTCCCTGGGTTACGAAATCTGCGCGACGGAGGTCCGTTATGTCCGCGAACTCGGCTGAGCCGACCGCCCGGTTGGAGGTCGTGCTGGTCAAGGCCGGGCGTACGAAGATCCGTTACCCGGCCGAACTGCTCCACGACGACGGCACCCGCATCGCCGTCCGCGCGCCGTGGGCGGGCGCCGGCGTCCGGGACTTCGGCTTCGTCCGCTTCGAGCCGGGTGACGTCTT
The DNA here is from genome assembly GCF_009796285.1 of Streptomyces broussonetiae. NCBI lineage: Bacteria > Bacillati > Actinomycetota > Actinomycetes > Kitasatosporales > Streptomycetaceae > Streptomyces > Streptomyces broussonetiae. The sequence continues at coordinate 2,472,658 of NZ_CP047020.1, forward strand.
CACCGAGTACTACTGGCGGGACCGCTGGTACGCGGTGAAGGAGGTCCGCGCCGGGGACGGCACGGTGAAGGGCTGGTACTGCGACATCACCCGCCCGGCGGTGCGCACCGGCGCCGAACTGGTCGTGGAGGACCTCGATCTGGACCTGTGGCGCTCCGCCGACGGCAGGGACGTACGACGGCTGGACGAGGACGAGTTCGCCGCCGGCGGGCTGGCGTGGACGGACCCCGCGGCCGCCGCCGCCGCCGTGGCCGCACTGGACGAACTGGAGCAGCTGGCCCGCACCGGCGGCTTCGCGAAGCTTCTGACCTGACCCCTTCAGTCCTTGAGGTCACCCATGTCCGCCACCACCGCGTACCGCTCGTCCCGCACGGCTCTGCCCCACAGCAGCGGGTCGCCGGAGAGCCGCTCCACGCGGATGTCCGCGCTCAGCGGCGCGAGCAGGGTGGTGAGGCGGTCGGCGGGTATGCCGACGGGGTCGAGGGTCCCCCAGACCCCCTCGACCAGCACGAACCGCCCGCGGGGCCGCAGCAGCTCCCGCCAGTGCCGCAGCACCCGGTCCGGCGCGGGCAGCGTCCACAGCACATGCCGTACCAGGACGACGTCGAAGCTCCGCTCGCCCACCGGCGGGGCCGAGGCGTCCCCCCACAGGACCGCCGCGGCCCGACCGGCGAGCTTGGCGCGGGCCCGGTCGGCCATCGCCCGGGACGCGTCGACGGCCGTGACCCGGTGTCCCTGTTCGGCCGCGAGCAGTGAGAGGCTGCCGGTGCCGCAGCCGAGGTCGAGGACGTCGGCGGGCTGCTCGGGCAGCCAGCTCCGCAGTCTGGCCGCCCACGCCGCGCGGACCTCGAGGTCGCGCAGGCCGTGGTCCGGCTCGTCGTCGAAACCGGCGGCCTCGACGTCCCAGTCGATCTCGCCGGCAGCCGGCGGGTCCGTGTGGTCGTCCGTGTGCGTCATACCCGAAGAGTGACAGCCGCCACTGACAATCCGGCTCCGATGAGGAACTCTCCCCCCAAGCGTCTACCTCCGTGGGACACGGATTCCGGTAGGCACGGAAGGAGGCAGCCATGCGCCGCACAACCGTGCGCAAGCCCCTGAAGAAGACGGACAGCCGCCGGATCCGTGAAGAGGATCAGGAGCGCCCCGCAGGGCGTCCGGAGGTACGCAAGGACATCGCGCGCACCTGGTGGCCCGACGGCTGACCCGCAGGGTCCGCCTCTCGGGCCGGCGCGGTGTCAGTCCAGCCGTTTGCGGTAGTGGATCCGGTCGTAGGGGCCGTCGACGCGCCGTTGCACGGCCTCGTAACCGTACTTGGGATAGATCTTCTGGTTCTCCCACATCATCGCGTTCGTGTAGAGCCTGATCTCGCCGAGGCCCAGCTGACGCGCGCGTGCCTCGACGAACCGCAGCAACCGCCGTCCGACGCCCGTGCCATGGGCGTCGGGACGGACGGCGATGCTGTCCAGGAAGAGATGGTCGGCGCGCGCCTCGATCACGACCAGCCCGCCGACGGGCTCGCCGGTGACGAACACCCTGCCCGCGGCCACGTTTGCCATGTGGTCCGCCTCCATGGGCGCGGGCACCACACCGATGCGCTCGATGTAGGGGCGGTAGGCCGCGTCCGTCACGGCCTTCACCACCGGCACGTCGTCGGCGACAGCGGGGCGCACCCGCTCCGGATCCTCTTCGATCATGACCGCACGCTATCTGCCCGAGCACGGTCCGAGCACTTCCTCGGCAAGGTGGGGCGGGCTCGTACGGTGTCCCGTCGGCGCGGGAACCGCGGCGACGCGTTGTCCGAGCGCCGTCAGCCCGTGGACCCGTGCGGGGCACCCGGCTCGGGCAGCAGCCGAGCGCTGAGACGCTCCGCGCTCGGCCAGCGTACGTCGTGAACCCAGCGGAGCTTCTCGAACACCCAGATGAGGCGGGCCGACGGGTCGAGCTGCCCCGGCAGCACGCCGTGGCGCGCGCCCGTGGGATCGGCGTGATGTGAGTTGTGCCAGCTCTCACCGAAGGACACCAGTGCGAGCGGCCAGAAGTTGGTGGCCCTGTCCCGGCCGGCGAAGGGGCGCCTGCCGGCGACGTGGCAGATGGAGTTCACCGACCAGGTGACATGGTGCAGCAGCGCCATCCGGATCACGCCGGCCCAGAAGAACCCGGTCAGCGCTCCGGTCCAGGTGCCGGTGACGAACCCGCCGACCAGTGCCGGGGCCAGGAGCGACATGGCAACCAGTGGCCCGAAGAGCTGACCGATGAGCCGCAGGTCGGGATCGGCGGCGATGTCGGGCGCGAACCTGGCCCGGTTGCTCAGTTCGCGCTTGAGCATCCACCCGATGTGCGCGTGCAGAAGTCCCCTGAGCAGCGCGCGTGTGTCGGTCCCGTAGCGCCAGGGCGAGTGCGGGTCGCCCTCGCGGTCGGCGAAGGCGTGGTGGCGCCGGTGGTTCGCCACCCACTGGACCGGCGAGCCCTCGACCCCCAGCGAACCCGCGACGGCCAGGGCGATCCGCAGACCCCGCCGTGCCTTGAACGAGCGGTGCGTGAAGAGGCGGTGATAACCCACCGTGAGGCCGAAGCCGGACACCAGGTAGGCGACGGCCGCCATGCCGGCGTCCAGCGCGGACAGCCCTCGTCCCCACACGAACGGCACGACGGCGATCAGGGAGATCGGCGGGCCGACCACGAAGATCCACATGGCCACCCCCGCCGCGGCCGTCTGGGGGGCGTCGAGCAGTGGCCTGACCCCGGCCACGGCATCGGCGTCGGGTTCGACAGCGGTCTGTTCGGTAGGGTCGACGTCGCTCGGGTTCATGGGTTCCTCGCCATCGCTCAAGCCCTTCGGAGCCGGCGCCGGACCGACCTGGATCGCGCGCCCGTGTGCTGTCGAACGCGCTCGGCGGTCCCGGGCCCACGATCGCACCGGGCGGCATCCATGCAGGTCGTCGCGGATGTCCAGGGCGTGAACGTCACGGGACTGAATCTCCGTCGGCCCCTGGCACGGGTGCTGGGCCTCGCGGGGCGTGGGACAGAGGGGACCAGCGGCGCCGGTCTCGCCCTCCTGTGCCGTCCTCGACGCCCCCGCGGCCGCCCTTCAGAGGAAGACGCGAGCGATATCGAGCCGGCTCTGCGCATCCGTGACTCCCAACGTCGCCACATGCCGGAGCCGAGCCGTGGGACGGCGTGAGACGCCCAGTGCGTCGAAGACGTCCTGTCCGTGAGCCCACGTCTCCATCAGGCGAAGCGGCACCATGAGCGCTGCGGTCCGCTGCGAGCCGTACCACGGAAACCCATGGCCCCATGGACGTCATGCAGCGCCGCTGCCACCGCGGTTCGGCCGGCACGCCATCGTTCCAGCAGTTCCGATCGCGGTGTGGCTGCTCCCGCCGCCGCGTCCCCTCCCCTCTTCCTGAGCCCCCGGTTAGTCCGGCCTTAACGGGACCATAAGGATCCCCTCCACCCGCCCTCAGCAGGCGATTTCAGGGTTTCTTGGGGCTAGCTTCGGATCGCCCCCCCACGGGATCCAGCCTGCCGAAGCCGTCTTCCGAGGAGTTCCGCATGCCCGCTCGTGCCCGCCGTAGGGCCGCCGCCGTCGCCTTGCTCGGTCTGCCGCCGCTCGCCCTGACCGCGCTGGCCGCCGCTCCCGCGTCCGCGCACGGTTCGATGGGCGACCCGGTCAGCCGGGTCTCGCAGTGCTACGCGGAGGGGCCGGAGAACCCCCGGTCGGCCGCGTGCAAGGCGGCCGTGGCGGCCGGCGGCACGCAGGCTCTGTACGACTGGAACGGCATCCGGATCGGCGACGCGGCCGGCCGCCACCAGCAGTTGATCCCGGACGGCAAGCTGTGCAGCGCGAACGACGAGGAGTTCAAGGGCCTCGACCTGGCCCGCGCCGACTGGCCGGCGACGAGCGTGCGCAGCGGGTCGTACACCTTCAAGTACCGGGTCACCGCCCAGCACAAGGGCACCTTCACGGTCTACCTGACCAAGCCCGGCTACGACCCGGCGAAGCCACTGGCCTGGTCCGAGCTGGATCTGGCGCACCCCGTGGCGACGGCCACCGACCCGGTCGCCTCGGGCGGGTTCTACACCTTCTCGGGCACGCTTGCGCAGCGCACGGGCAAGCAGTTGCTGTATGCGATCTGGCAGCGCTCGGACAGCCCGGAAGCGTTCTACTCCTGCTCGGACGTCGACTTCGGCGGCACCACAGGAAGCACGGCAGGCACGGCAGGCGCAGGGGGCACCGCAGGCGCGGGAAGCACGAAAGCCGCCCCCGCCCCGGCCGCCTCCGCACCCACCGACCAGCAGATCGCGGCCGGTGCCGGCAGGTCGACGATGAGCCACCACGGCCACGGCGGCGACGCGACCGGCTCACCGGCCCGGCAGCCCACCGCTTCCTCCCCCGTGCCCGGCACGCCCAACGCGCCCGAGGCCGCCGGCACTTCGCAGAACCTGGCGGAGACCGGCGCATCCACCGGCACCACCTACCTGGCACTCGGCGGCGCGGGCGCGCTGGCGCTGGGCTCGGCCACGCTGTTCCTGTCGGTACGGCGGCGCTCGACCGGCCGCCGTTGAGGGTTCCGGGGCCTGTCCGGCGGCTCAGGCCGGACGGGCCCCGGCGCGCGTCAGCTGAGGGCCGACGCGCAGCTGGTGGCGCTCGCACGGGCCGGGTCGAGCGCGTTGGCCACCTCGTGGAAGGCGATGCGGTCGAACAGGCCGATCGCGACGTGTTCGGAGAGGTCGAGCGGGCACAGGTCCTGGAGCAGGACGTTGTGGACGTCCGAGCCGCTCAGGTACTGACTCTGCCAGGGCGTGGCCACCTCGTCGTACTTGGTGGCGATGACCGTGTAGTGCACTCCGGGGACGGTGTCGCCGCCCGCGTTGAGCTTGGCGAGGAAGTCGGAGCCGGGGATCTGGTCGGCGAGGCCGGGGGTGGTGGCCTTGATCAGGTCCGCGGCGCCGGGGAAGTACGGCAGCAGGTTGGTGAGGCCGCTGAGGGTGGCGCCGTGGTTGTCGGGGGCGAGCCCGACGAGGGCGTTCACCTTGGCGGCGCCGCCGAGGAACCTCAGGTAGTAGCGGGGCATCATGCCGCCCTGGGAGTGGCCGACGAGGTCGGCCTTGGCGGCACCGGTCGCGGTGAGCACCTTGTCGACGAAGGCGGACAGCTGCTCGGCCGACTTGTCGATGGGGCCGAGGCCGTAGAAGACGGGGACGCCGGGCAGTTGGCCGTAGTCGAGGGAGAAGACGCAGTATCCGCGGGTCTCCAGATAGGGGGCGAGGGAGAGCCAGTTGTCGACCGAGTTGCCCAGGGTGCCGTGCACCAGGACGACCGGGCGGGGATGGGCGGCGGAAGGCTTGCAGGCATAGTCGTTCCAACCGCTGCTCGGGGCGCTGTCGGCAGCGTGCGCGGTGGCGGCGGGAACGGCGGCGACGGCGGCGGTGAGCAGGAGCGCGGCCAGGGGTCTGAGAACTCGCTTCCAGGGCAGCATCGGGTGATCTCCTTGCGGCTCAAGGGAGGTGCGACGGCCTTACCCTGTGATCCGGATCACGAGGATGCTGTTCACTCGTCAAGTTACGGGCGAGTAGTGCAAGTGTGAAGTTACGCGCCAGTAAAAACTTCCAGTGCTAGTAGAGCGCCACTGAAACCTGACGCGATGTCACCAGGCGGCCCGATCGGGCCCTCGGGAGCGATCCGCGTCGGGCGCGGGGAGATCCCGGCGGGCACCGGGGCACCGGCCCGCACCGTCGACCGCGAGGAGATCTTCCATCGGTCCATGGGCGAACTGCTGATCACCCTCGACGGCCGGACCGAACGCATCGGCGCGGGCGACACGGTGATCATCGACCCCGGTGCGGCGTTGACGGTGGAGAAGCCGACCGGTCACACGGCGATCTCCCGGGGCGCCACCCCCATCGGCCCGGAGGCCGAGCCGGCCGACGGCACCCGCATCGTCCCGCCATGGGCCGACCGGCGCATGGACGCATGACCGGACGGAGTCAGGCCGCCAGCGCCCCCGGGATCACCGCCCTGGGGCCGAACTTCGCCCGCGCGCGGTCCGCGACCTCCTCGATGCGGCGGGCCTTCTCGTCCACGGGGTCGAAGGTGAGCTGGTAGGAGGCCTGGTCGGCGGGGGCCAGTCCCTCGGCGCGCAGGGCGATCGCGCGGACCCGGGCACGCTGGAGGCCGAGCGCCTCGTACATGCCGTAGGCGACCTTCGTCAGGGCCGACGAGTGCGCGGTCGGCTCCTTCAGCGTGCGGCTGCGGGTGGTCGAGGAGGAGTCGGCGTAGCGCACGGTGAGCGTGAGGGTGCGGCAGACCTTCTCCACCGCGCGCAGCCGGGCGCCCAGCTCCTCGGAGGCCGACAACAACGCCCTGCGATGCCGGTCGGGGTTCAACTCGTCGAGGCCAAAGGGGCGTTCGGCCGCCAGGGAGCGCGACACGGCATTCGGCACCACCCGGCCACGATCGATGCCGCCGGCCCTCTCCCGCAGCTCACGGCCCGCCCTCGCGCCGATCAGCCGCTGGAGCGTGGACAGCGGCGCGGCGGCGACCAGCCCCAGGGTGTCCAGGCCGTACTCGCCCAGGGTGCGGGCGGTCGCCGCGCCTACGCCGGGCAGCGCGGACACCGGCCGCCCGGCGAGGAACTCCGCGATGCCGTCCGGGTCTTCGGGCACGGTGCAGGTCACCCCGGGCCGGGCGTCGCGCAGCGCCATACGGGCCAGCATCGGCCCCGGGCCGGCGCCGATCACACAGTCGACGCCGTACCGTGCGAGGGCCCGTACCCGGATCACCGAGGCCAGTTCGACGGCGCTGCGTCCGAAGTACCGCTCGGCACCGCGCAGATCGGCCAGCACCCCGTCCGGGGGCAGCGCCTCGACCACGGGGGTGAAGTCCTCCAGCAGTCCGAGCAGTCCCGGCAGGGCCGCCTCGTACATCGGCGGCAGCTGGAAACGTACGCAGAGGATGGTCATCCCGCACTCCCCGGACTCTGGTGCCACAACTTCCTTACGGCCGCAGGCCCTTGTGAGGCCTCCTGCCCCGCGGGCCGCAGATCGGCCCACGGGTGCATCGCGTATCCGGTGGGCATATGGATCCGCCGCCCACCCGTGGCGTCGTCACCCGCCCCCTCGGCCACCGGCTCCGCGAGCCGCGCGGCCACCACGTCCAGACCGCCCTCGGCACGCAGTTCGGCCAGTTCGGCGAGGTTCCAGGCGGCGGAGCCCACCACACTCAGGCTGCGCGGACCACGTCTCTGCACCACTCCGCGCACCAGCAGCAGCCAGGAGTGGAAGACGGTGTGGGCGCAGGCGTCGTGCGAGTCGTCGAAGAAGGCGAGGTCGACCAGGCCCGTGCCGTCGTCCAGCGTGGAGAAGATGACCCGCTTGCCGGAGCGGATCGGCGGGGTCTGGGTGGCCGCCTTGGCGCCCGCGACCAGCACGGTCTCCCCGTGCCGTACCTCACGCAGCCGGCGCGCGGAGACCACGCCCAGTTCCTCGAGGAACTCCCGGTGGTCGTCCATCAGATTGCGCGAGGCGTCCATGGACAGCACGCCCAGCTCGGCGCTGAGCCGCTCGGCCGAGGTGAGGTCGGGCAGCCCGGCCGGAGCGGTCTCGCGTCCGCCCGTCAACGGAAGCTGGCCCCCGCCGCCGCTCCGGGCGCCCCGGTGCAGCTCGGTCAAGTGCAGTTGCAGGTCACGCCGGTTGGCGCCGAAGGAATCCAACGCACCCACCTGGGCGAGCCGTTGGGCAAGCGGCCGGCTCGGCCGGGCCCGCTCCCAGAAGTCGAGCAGCGAGGCATACGGCTGCCCGTCCTCGATCCTCTTCGCCTCGGCCTCGCTGATGCCGTGCACATCGGACAGGGCAAGCCGCAGCCCCCACCCATCCGAATCAGACACCAGTTCGATCCGATGGGCTACCCCGGACACGTTCACGTCCAACGGCAGGATCGGCACCCCGCGCCGCCGCGCATCGGCCAGCAGCAGCCGCTTGGGATACATCCCCGGGTCATGCGTGAGCAGCCCGGCGTAGAAGGCGGCCGGATGATGGGCCTTCAGCCAGGCCGACTGATAGGTCGGCACGGCGAAGGCGACGGCATGCGCCTTGCAGAACCCGTACGACCCGAAGGCCTCCACGATCTCCCAGGTCCGCCGGATCGTCTCCGCCCCGTATCCCCGGGTCGCGGCCTGCTGCGCGAACCACACCCTGATCCGCCCCTGCGACTCCGGATCCGACAGCCCCCGCCGCACCCGGTCGGCCTCGCCCCGCCCGCACCCGGTCATGATGGCGACGATGTCGATGATCTGCTCATGGAAGACGACGACGCCGTACGTCCCCTTCAACGGCCCTTCCAGATCCGGATGGGGATAGCGCACCGGCGCCCGCCCGTGCCGCGCCTCGATGAACGGCCGTACCATGTCGGCGGCGACGGGCCCGGGCCGGAACAGCGAGATGTCCACGACGAGATCATGAAAGGTGCTCGGCTGCAGCCGCCCCACCAGATCCCGCTGGCCGGGCGACTCGATCTGGAAGCACCCCAGCGTCTCGGCCGAACGAATCAACCGGTACGTCTGCGGATCCCCCGCCGGCACCGCATCCAGATCGATCCGCTCGCCGGTCGCCCGTGCCACCTCGGCGACGGCGTGCGCCATGGCCGACTGCATCCGCACCCCCAGCACATCGAGCTTGAGCAGCCCGAGGTCCTCCACGTCCTCCTTGTCGAACTGCGACATCGGCAGTCCCTCGCCGCTGGTCGGGACCACCGGCGTACGGGCAAGAAGCGAGGCGTCGGACAACAGCACCCCGCACGGATGCATGGCGACCCCGCGCGGCAGGGCGTCCAGCGCCTCGACCAAGTCCCACAGCCGCCCGAACCGCTCCTTCTCCCCTGCCAGTTGCCGCAGCTCGGGCAGTTCCTCCAGGGCGGCTCGCGCATCCCGGGCCCGAATGTGCGGAAAGGACTTGGCGACCCGGTCGATCTCGGCCGGATCCATCGACAGGGCGGCACCCGCGTCCCGGATGGCATGCCGCACCCGATAGGTCTCCGGCATGGCAACGGTGGCAACCCGCTCCTCGCCGAACCGCCCGATGATCGCCCGGTACACCTCGATCCGCCGGGCGGACTCCACATCGATGTCGATGTCGGGCAGCACCACACGCTCCCTGGACAGGAAGCGCTCCATCAGCAGCCCGTGCTCGACGGGATCGGCATGCGCGATCCCCAGCAGATGGTTGACGAGAGATCCGGCCCCCGACCCTCGGGCGGCCACCCGGATCCCCATCTTCCGTACGTCATCGACGACTTGGGAAACCGTCAGGAAATAGGAGGCGAACCCGTGATGGTCGATGATGTCCAGCTCCTGGTGCATCCGCTCCCAGTACGCACGCCGCCCGCCGTACCCGAGCCGCACCATCCCCGCCACGGCCCGTGAGGCAAGGGCCCGCTGAGCGGTCCGCCGTCCGGCACCCACGAGATGGGCCTCGGGAAAATGAACCGTCCCGATGCCGAGATCGTCCTCGGGGTCGACCAGGCACTCGGCGGCGGTCTCCACGGTCTGCTCCAGCAGCCGATGAGCGGTGTCCCGCCGATACCCGGCGGCCTCCACCACTCGCTCGGCGGCCCGCAGCATGTCCCCCGCGCCCTTGAGCCAGGCTTCCCCGGAGTCCAGGCCCTTCCTCGGATCGATCGGAACAAGCCGCCGGGCGGCATCCAGCACATCGGCGACGGGCCCCAGCCCGGGATCGGCGTACCGAACGGCATTGGTCAGCACCGGCCGCACCCCCTGCTCGGCGGCGAAGCCGACCGTCCGGGCGGCAAGCCGCAAAGAACCGTCCCCCGTCCCCGCACACCCATGCCAGACAGCCTCCAGCCGCAGGGCGTCCCCATGGATCTCACGCCAGGGAACAAGCAGCCTGGCGGCCCGGTCGGGACGCCCCGCGGCAAGAGCCCGCCCCACGTCGGACCCGGGTCCGAGCAGCGCCACGAGTCCGTCCCCGTGGTTGTCGTGCCAGGTCAGCAGCGGCGCAGCGGCCGTCCCCGCATGCGCAGCGGTGACGAGCCGGCACAGCTCACCCCATCCCCGGGCACCGTCACGCGCAAGAAAGGTCACACGGGGGGCCGCCTCATCGACAAAGGCCCCGCCCCGCACCGGCGCCCGCCGGCGCTCCCGCAGCGGGGCGTCGGCCTCCTGCACGGCGAGATTCACCCCGAAGACCGGACGCACCCCCACCCGCGCACAGGCCTTGGCGAAGCGCACCGCCCCCGCGACGGTGTCACGATCCGTGAGGGCAAGCACATCCATGCCCCGCTCCGAGGCGCGCTCGGCCAGCCGCTCCGGATGGGATGCCCCATACCTCAGGGAGAACCCGGAGACGGTGTGCAGATGCGCGAAGCCCGGCACACGCACCTCCCGCACTCGAACATCAGTTCCCTACTTCCACCCCCACCATACCTCCATTCCCGAACATCTGTACGACATCCATTCGGTCGCCCCTCACCTGCGCAAACACCCGCCCGTCGACGGCGCCCCTGCCCCTGGAAGCTCGGGCCCGGGCGGGCATCGTGATCACGCGAAACCCCGCCCCCGCACACGCGAGGACGGGGCCGGCGCCACGGAGAAACTCAGCCGATCTGCGCCCCGGTGGCGGACAGCGCGGCGGTGACGGGCTGGAAGAACGTCTCCCCGCCGGAGGTGCAGTCACCACTGCCACCGGAGGTCAGCCCGATGGCGTCGCTCCCGGAGAACAGCGACCCGCCGCTGTCACCGGGCTCGGCGCACACATCGGTCTGGATGAGCCCGCTGACGGTCCCCTCCTGGTAGTTCACGGTGGCGTTCAGCCCGGTGACCGTCCCGTCGTGCACATGGGTGGTCGACCCGCTGCGGGTCACCTTCATCCCCACAGTCGCCTCCGCGGCCCCGGTGATCTTCTGCGTGGACCCGTCGTAGAGGTCGACCTCGCTCGGATGATCCGCATCCGCCGTGTACTTCACGAGCCCGAAGTCGGTGCCCGGGAAGTGCGACTCGGCGTTCTGCCCGATCTCCTTGCCGCTGGAGTCCGACCAGGTGGAGATGGCCGAGGTGCAGTGCCCTGCGGTCAGGAAGTACGGCTGTCCGCCCTTGACCACGTTGAAGCCGAGCGAGCAGCGCCCGCCCGAGCCGCTGATCGCGTCACCGCCGGCGATGAAGGGCTTGAACTCCCCCTTCGACCGCGTCAGCTCCGCCCTGCCGCCGAGCCCCTGCACGACCTTGCCCAGCTTGGCCCACTCGGCGCGGGAGACGGTCCTGTCGGCGGTGACGACGACCTTGTTGCTGACGGGGTCGGTCGCCCACGACGTCCCGGCGATGGTCGCGTCCTTCTTGAGCGTGGAACGCGCGCCGTCGAGCTGGGCGAGCGAGTGGGCGACGAGTCTCGCCCTGGCGCCGGCCGCCTCGACGGTCCGGGCAGCACTCCGATCGAGCACGTTGACGACAAGGCTCCTGGCCCGAGCGTCGTAGTAGCTGCCTGCCGCGCCGGAGCCGAGCCGGCTCAGCAGCGTAGAGGCGAGATTTCCAGCCGCCGGAGCGGACAGGACCCGCGCCTGCGGAGCGGACTTCACCGGCTCGCTGGCGTTCGCATTCTGCAAGGTGAGACCCGCGACGATCAGTGCGGCGATGCCCGCGCCGGCCACGGCGGCCCGTCGCCCGGATATGCGTCGGTGCTTCAACTCACGTCCTCCTGTGGGGGGATGGCCCGCGCGTCGTGGGGACTCGACGGGCCGGAAGGCTGGTTGACGAGCGCCCACTCTTCCCAAGGTCACAGGGAGTACACAAGGTTGACTTCAGGACGCGCGCAGAGAGGGCTTGCGCACCCCCACACTCTTGACCGACCACGGTCACGCCTGGAAATTCACATTGCAAACACCAGGTGCACGCGGCCCACGCCGGAGCGTGACGACAACCGCTGGCCGAAACCAGACGCAACGCGCCGTACGAAGCCCCCGCACGCACGAGGCGTACGGGGGCCCGGGAAAACCGACATCCGAAACCGCTACGGCAGCGTCACCCCGTAGTAGCTCAACGCCTCGGTGACCGGCTGGAAGAACGTCGTACCACCGGAGGTGCAGTCGCCACTGCCACCGGAGGTCAGCCCGTACGCCACGGACCCGCCGTACAGCGGACCACCGCTGTCGCCGCCCTCGGCGCAGACCGTGGTCTGGATCAGCCCGGAGACGATGTCCCCGCTGCCGTAGTTGACGGTGGCGTTCAGCGCCGTGACCCGCCCGCTGTGCGTACCGGTGGTGGAACCGCGCCGGTAGACGGTCGTCCCCACGGACGGTGTGGCCGCGCTCGTGATGGACTGACTGCCCACCGAACTCGGGTGCGCGATCGAGGAGTTGGTGTACCGCACCAGCGCGAAGTCATTGCCCGGGAAGCTGTAGCCGACGTTGGTGCCGAGCACCGTGCTGTGACCGGAGTTGCTGTACCAGGTGGAGGCCACCTGACCGCAGTGACCGGCGGTGAGGAAGTAGTAGGTGCTGCCGCTGTGCACGTTGAAGCCGAGCGAGCAGCGGTACTGGCCGCCGTAGATGGCGTCACCGCCGCTGATCAGCTTGTTGAACTTGCCCGGCGTGTGCTTGATGGTGAGCGCGCCCGCCTCGGCACCGGCCTGCCGCTTGATCCTGGCGATCCCGGCCTGGGACACGGTGCTGTCGGCGGTGACCACGACACGCCCGGTCTTGCTGTCCACCGCCCAGGCGGTACCGGGTACGTCGGCCTGCCGGACGGAGTCGCTCGCCTTGGTGAGCTGGGTCGCGCTGAACGTGTGGGCGTCGCTCGCGTTCGCGGTGGGGGCGGCGAACGCAGCCGCGGCGAGGAAGCCGGTGGCCACGGCGATCAGCCGGGTCCGTCTGACAGTGCCGCTGCGGGGAGTGGTGCGCTTGATCCTCACGTTTCGTTCCCTCCAAGGGAAGTCGGGGGCCCGCGTGGGGTGGGGCCCGTGAGGCGCAGTCAGGGACGCGACCGGATCCCGTGCCACGCATGCCCCTGACAAGCGCTGAGGGGGAGTATTCGGCCGAACGACCGGTTGCCACAAGAGTGCCTTTCGGCCGTCGGACTTTAGGTCGACTTGGAATCCCCTTTGCCCATCACTGCCCTGACGTCATCTCACCCCGCGCTCACCCGCCTCGACGGCCAGGTCCAGCGTGTTGCCGGGCGGCGGGAAGGGGCAGATGAAGTGGTCGGCGAAGGCGCAGGGCGGAAGTTGGGCGTGGTTGAAGTCGACGGTCGTACGGCCCTCGCCGTCCGGCGCGGCCGGGTGCAGGAACCGGAACCGGAAGCTGGTGTCACCGCTGGTGGCGTCGGCGAACACCGCCCACAGCGCCCCGTCGCCCTGCCGCGCGACCTGAAGCGTCAGCTCGCGCCCGGCCAGGATGAAGGCGAGTTCACCGGCGAGGGCGAGCCCCCGCTCCCGCCCGTCGGCGTTGCCGACCCGCACGGTGCGCGTGCCGTCGTACGGTGTGAACCGCCCCGGCACCGACCAGCGCGGATCGTAGGGGGTGGCGTCGATGCCGCCGAAGGCGCGCCGGCCCGCGGACGCGGGATCGAAGATCCGCACTCCCCAGACCCCTTCACGGACCAGCACCACCAACCGCTTCCCACCGAACGCGACCCGGGACTCGGCCTGCGGCCCGAGGTCGGCGGCGAGGTGGACGCCACCGGAGAAGGGCCGGCCGTCCACGGTCAGCCCGTCGGCGCCGGTGGCGGTGAGCACAATCCCGTCGTCGTGCGCCACCCAGCTCCCGGGAATGTCCGGAAGTCGACCCTCCGGAAAGTCCTCGACCCAGTGTGTGGCGGTCAGCGCGAGCGGCCCGTAGGGCGCCGAGACGTCCTCCACGCGCCGCTCGTGCCACTGCTTCCACGCGTCGTGGGCGTCAGCCATACCATCCATCCCTTTCGCCGGTCGGCAACCCGTCACTCATCAAAAGACCCCTTCCGGGTGGGGTACCCCGAGATGCGAGCGAAGCGTGGTGCCCGCGTATTCCACACGGAACGCACCGCGTTCCTGGAGCAACGGCACCACTCGGTCCACGAACTCCTCCACCTCATGGGCGGCGAGCACGTACCCGTCGACGGCTCCCTCGCGGACATAGGAGTGCAGAGCGTCGGCGACGGCCTCAGGGGTACCCACGAAAGACGCCTCACCGGCGGTGCCCCCGAGTCCCACGCTCACCCCGGCCAGGACCTTCAGTTCCTCGGGCGCGCGGCCGTACGCCACGAGCCGCCGCTTGACGTCGGCGTACCGGGCGCGGGACGCCGCCAGGGGCCGGTGCGGCACGACCATCACGTCGGCCGACGCCACCGCCGCCGCCAGGGCCCGCTCGCCCTCCCCGGCCCGGATCACCACGGGCCGCCCCTGCGGGCAGCGGGGCAGCCCGGCCCCGTCCGGCACCCCGGCAGCCGTCCAGGCCCCCTCCAGCCACCCCGCCCGGCCCGCGCTCAGGTGGTCCAGGGTGGCCAGCCTGCGGGCGAGTTCGTACGGCTCACCGCCCGTGCCGCCCACGGCTGCGGCCAGTCCCACCCGGGCGGTGACCCCGGCGAGAGCGTTCAGCAGGGCGATCGGCTCCGGCCGGCCCACCGGGCCCGCGTCGAACAGCAGGAAGTCGAACAGCCCGCGCTCGGCGACACGGGCAAGGCGCTCGAAACCGGAGAAGTCGACGCCGGTGGTGTCGGCGGCGGCCGGTACCCGCACCGCCAGATGCACCTGCCGCCACCGTACGGTCATGACGTTCCCCCGGTCACGGCGTACTGGTGGGCGGGCCGGGCCAGGCCGAGATGGTCGTGCAGGGTGCTGCCCGGATAGAAGGTGCGGAACAGGCCACGGTGCTGAAGCAGTGCCACCGTGCCGTTGACGAGCCGCTCCAGGTCACGGCGCGGTTCGACGGGCACGAGATGGAAGCCGTCGGCGGCGCCGTCGGCGTGCCAGGCTGCGAGCAGCTCCGCGAGGTCGACCGGGCCACCCCGGTACAGCGGGCCCCGCGCGGTCGGCCGTGGCCCTCCCCCGCCGTGTCCGGGCTCGGCCGCGTACTCCCCGGCGCCGAGGTCGATCAGCAGGCTCGCCAGGACCCGCAGCGCATCCGGCCCGCGCCCCGACTCGGCCGCCCGCGCGCGCAGTTCGTCACGGACCGCGGCGGCCCGCTCCGCGGTGACAGCGCGCACCAGAGCCACGTCCGCGTAGCGGGCGGCGACGGTACGGCCGTGTTCCTCGGTGGCGTCGACCACGCGGACGGGATGGCCCTGCGGCGGTGCCCAGCCGTCCCACACCTCGGCGGACACGTCGATCCGCCAGCCGGCCCGGCCACGGCTGACCCAGTCCAGCGTCGCCATGGCCGCCCGCGCCCGGAAGGACTCGGTGGGGGTGGCGGTGACCGTCGGGACGAGGCCGAGCCGCCTGGTCGCGGGCGCCACCCGGCACAGCACATCGAGCGCGTCGGGCCCGAGCCGGCCGCAGCAGTCGTCCAACGTCACGAAGTCCAGCCCGCCGCGCTCGGCGAGCAGGGCCAGCTCGAGATAGGAGTCGGCGTCGAAGGAGCCCGCCTGGTCGATACCGGCGGCGAGATGCAGCAGCCCCCGGGCGTACCGCGCGCTCACCGGACCCCGTCCCGCCACGACGGCGAGCAACCACGACAACACGCCCCAGCGGCGCCGAGCACACCGCCGGCGAACCCGCCGTCGACGGACGCACCGCATACGAGACCGCCGCATACGAGGCCGTCGCATACGAGACCGCCGCGACCGGACCCACCGCACCTCACCACCGCGCCCACCCTCACAGCACCTTCGAGAGAAACGCCCGTGTCCGCTCGTGCCTCGGCCGGTCCAGCACCTCGCCCGGCGGCCCCTGTTCGACGATCCTTCCGTCGGCCATGAACACCACCGTGTCGGCGACCTCCCGCGCGAACGCGATCTCGTGCGTGACGACGATCATCGTCGTGCCCCGGTCGGCCAAGTCCCGTATGACATCGAGGACTTCACCGACCAGCTCCGGATCGAGGGCCGAGGTCGGCTCGTCGAACAACAGCAGCTTGGGCTCCAGCGCGAGCGCCCGTGCGATGGCCACCCGTTGCTGCTGCCCGCCCGACAACTGCCGTGGATAGGCCTCGGCCCTGTCCCCCAGCCCGACCCGCTCCAGCAGCCGGCGCGCGTCCGCCGCCGCTTCCTTCCGGGGCCGTCTCAGCGCGGACACCGGGGCCTCGACGACGTTGTCGAGGACCGTGAGGTGGGGAAAGAGGTTGAAGTTCTGGAAGACGAACCCGATCCGGGTGCGCTGCCGGAGCACCTCGCGCTCGGGCAGCTCGTACAGCTTGTCCCCGGCGCGCCGGTATCCCAGCAGCGCGCCGTCCACGCTGATCTCGCCCCGGTCCACCTTCTCCAGGTGGTTGATGGTGCGCAGCAGCGTCGACTTGCCGGAGCCGGAGGGCCCGAGCACGACGGTGACCTCACCGGCGTGCACCGTCAGATCGATGCCTCTGAGGACGTCGAGCGAGCCGAAGCTCTTGTGCACGGACCGGATGTCGACCATGACACTCATAGACGATTCCCTTACTGGTCTCGGAAGTCGGGTCAGGCGGCGGCCCGGCCGGCCAGGCTTCGCAGGAAGCCCAGCACCGACCGGGCGGTCGCGTCGTTCTGCCGGAACGCGGGCCCGCCGGTGTGCGGCCGGGTGAAGGCGCCCGGGGTACGGGCGTCGGTGTACGGGCCGAGCGCGAAGCGCCGGGGATGCGGGCGCCCGGCTCCGTCGAGGACGCGGCCGTCGCCCGGGTCGACCCGGAGCAGCCCCTCGGGGGTCTCGGCGGCACCGTCGGCGTGCAGGTCGCGCAGCAGGTCGTCGCGGGCCCGCCCGACGGTGGGCGCGGGCAGCCGGGCCTCCACCAGCGCCCTCGCCTCGACGCGGAAGCCCGGCACGGTGGGGCTGGTGGCCCGGAACACCCCGTCCTCGGCGGTGACGCTCATGTCGGCCCCGACGAACCTGAGCAGACCGGCCCGGGACAGCGCGAGCATCTGCCGCAGCCGGGGCCCGGGCGGCCCGGACGCCAGGTAGCTGAAGAACCCGTGCCACCAGGACCCGGCGCCCCCGAGCCGCACGATCTGCCCGTAGACGGACAGCAGCCCGAGGAAGACCCCCAGGTCGGCGCTGTACGAATGGTCATGACGCCGGTTCAGGTCGTCCTCGACATAGGCGCGCAGCCCGTCCTGGAACGCCTCGTGCGACGCGTAGCGCATCCCCTGCAGCGGGTGGTCGAGCGCGGTGAGGTCGAGCCGGTCGGCCGGGTCGGGTACGGCGGCGGTGACCAGCGCCCGGGTCTCGGCGGGGCCGGCGGCGGCCGCGTACTTCTCCTCGAAGTCGGCCAGGGCCATCGCCGTACGCTCCGGGTGGGCCGTGAACAGCCGGTGGTAGTGGGCGAAGCCCAGCTCCTTCTCCACCAGCGGCCACACATCGCGCCGGAAGTCGAAGCCGGCCGGCCGGGCCAGCAGCTCCTCGACCTCGGCGGGCCCGAAGAAGCGGGGCAACGGGGGCCGGTCACCGGTCCAGTCGTAGCCGATCTTCGAGTGGTACGGCACCCCGCGCCGCGAGCCGACGTACAGTACCGGCTCACGCCCCGAGGGAACGTAGGCGTCCCCCTCGTACCGCCCGCCGCGCCCCTCGGTGAGCAGCACCATCAGGTCGACGAAGGCCAGCCCGAAGCCGCGCACGAGCACCGGTTCGCCGGGCCGCAGCGGGGACAGGTCGGTGTCGGCGGTGAAGTCGGGCGGCAGGTGCACCAGGCCGTGCTCGTGGGCATGGGCGGCCAACTCCGCCTGGTCCGCGTGGAGTTCGGCGTCGAGATGGCCGAGGGCCAGGATCACCAGGTCGGCCAGGAGAGGACGTGGGTGGCCTTCCAGCCACACCTGCTGACGGCCCTCGCGCGGACCGCTGATCCGCAGGGCGCGCCGGGGATGGTGGTGCACGGTGACGCCCTCGGGCAGGTCGGCCAGCGCGCGCTCGTACACCCAGCGCAGATAGCGGCCCTGGAGCCGGCGGTCGGCGAAGGTGGCGCCGTGCAGTCCGGCCCATTCGTGCAGGGTGGGGCCCTTGCGCACCGGGCCGTCCATGGTCACGGTCTCGTCGGTGAACATGGTGACGTCCTCGGCCCGCGAGTTCATCCACAGCAGCGGCGACTGCGCCTGGCGCCAGATGCGCCCGCCGCCCGGCGGGTGGGGGTCGACCAGATGGATGTCCAGGCCCGTGCCGGCGTACAGCTCGGGCGCGTTGGCGGCGATCCGCTCCAGGAGTCCGGTCCCCCGCGGCCCGGCTCCCACGATCACCAGCTGCGGCCTCATCGGGTGCTCTCCGTGCCGCGTGCGTAGTACTTCTCGACGCAGGCCTGGCCGAGGCCGAGCAGCGAGGTGACGACGGCGTACCAGAGGGTCGCGACCATCAGCAGCGGGATGACCTGATAGGTGCGGTGGTAGACCAGCTGGGCGGAGAACAACAGGTCGTTGACGGCGATGATGCTGACGATCGAGGTGCCCTTGAGGGTGCCGATCAGCATGTTGCCGGCGGGCGGCACGATGGAGCGCATCGCCTGCGGCAGGACGATCCGCCACCAGCGGCGCCGGCGACTCAGGCCGAGCGCCTGGGCGGCCTCGATCTGCCCGCGTTCCACGGAGAGGATGCCGGCCCGTACGACCTCGGCGGCGAAGGCGGCCTCGTGCAGGGTGAGCCCGACGATCGCGACGGCGACCGGGGTGAGCAGGTTGACGGTCCTCACGCCGAACACCTGCGGATACAGCGCACCGATGTTGAACCACAGCAGCAGCTGCACCAGGATCGGGATCGAGCGGAACAGCCAGACGTAGCCCCAGCTCACCGCCCGCAGCACGGGGTTGGCGGACAGGCGGAAGGCGGCGAGCAGGGTGCCGAGGGCGAAGCCGAGGACCATGACCACGGCGGTCAGCCACAGCGTGAGCCACAGTCCGCGCAGGATGGAGTCCGTGGTGAAGTAGTCGGCTACGACGCCCCATTGGAACGCCTGGTTGCGGACGACGGAGGTGACCGCGAGGGCGAGCAGGACGAGGACGGCAACTGCGGCGGCCCACTGCCCGTACCGGCGCCGCGGGACGATCCGCGGGACGTCCGCGGGCCGGGGTGTCCCGGGCGCGGTGGGGGCTTTGGCGAGGGTGTCGGATGACATGCGAAGGCTCCGTGACGCGTGGAATCGTCGGAAAGTGGTGCCTTCACACGGGGCGCGCGGCGCGGCGCGGACACGGCCGAGCCCCTCAGCAGGGCCGTCCCCCGAGAGTACGTGGGCATTTCCCCGCACTGTCAAGGCTGTCCATACTGTGAGCCGTACGTCTCAAGTCAGTTGACGCGGAACCGGATGCCTGTTCCACTTGCCCCATGCATCCACAGCAGTGGCTGGTCACCCGCTCCCACATCGACTTCGGTCGCGTGTGGTCCTGTTCCTGTTGAGCTGACCCCCTGCGCACGCCTGCTTCTGGAGCAGGCGTATTCGCGTTCTCCCTCTCTTTGCTCCACCCCTTTCCGTACGCCTTCACACGCGCACCCCTCCCCTCGCGCTTTCGTGCCTCGCCGCTCACAGGAGACCGCTGTCCGATGCGTTCGCGTCTTATGCTTCCCTTTGCCATGATCACGTCGGCCACCCTGTTCCTCACCGCCTGCGGCTCCGGCTCGACCGGCCCGGGCGGGACGGACGCGTCCGGGGTCGCGGCCGGGTCCGACGAGGTGCCCACCACGGATGTCGTCTCGGCCGAGAGGAAGGACGAGGCGGCCGCGCGGCTGCTGCCCGCCGGCACCACGAGCCTCACCGTCGCGATCAGCGTCGGCGGCACCCCGCCCGGCACCACCTATCTCTCCGACGGCAGGACACTGACCGGCCAGGACGTCGACTTCACCAAGGCCGTCGCCAAGGTGCTCGGCATCAGGCTGAAGGTGGAACAGGCAAGCTTCGAGGCGATCCTGCCGGCCCTGGACAGCGGCAAGTACGACTTCGGCGCAAGCAACTTCGGCGTCACGGACGAACGCCGCAGGACCGTCGACTTCGTCACGTACATCAACGACGGCCAGGGCTTCGCCGCCCGCAAGGACAGCAAGCTGTCCGGGATCACCGATCTGAAGCAGTTGTGCGGCCTGAACGTCGCGACCACCGCCGGCACGACCTTCGAGGCCACGCTGGAGGAGAACAAGCACGTGTGCGCCGACGCGGGCAGGAAGGCGTACCAGGTGCAGACGTACGCCGACCAGAGCGCGATGTGGTCCTCGGTGCAGCAGGGCCGCAGCGACGTCGTGATGTCCACGATCAACGGCCTGCGCTACGCGGTGGCCCACCAGCCGGGCGTGAAGTTCCTGGGCAAGTTCCACCGCCTGGACGTGGGCTTCGCCTTCAAGAAGGGCACGAAACTGGCGCCTGCCTTCCAGGCGGCGGTGAACAGGCTTCTGTCCGACGGGACCTACGGCAGGATCCTCGACAAGTGGGGTACGACGGGCTCGGCCATCGTGGAGTCCCGGATCAGCCCGCCGGAACTGAAGAGCTAGCACCCGACGTGGCGTCATGTTCCTGTTCTGTCACGATCTGACCCCTCGTCAAGACCGTGCGGTCCCTGCCCACCTGCGCATCCATCCGGTTTGGGGGTTCACCCGTACGCGGCGCCGATCACCCATCCGCCGCCGACGATCATATTTCACTCTCAGTCAGCAGCCATACGAGTCGTGACCCTTGAGACACAAGGGCTCTCGACGGATCGCCTGTGCACCAGTACCGTCACAAACCCCCCGCGCGGCGTCTATCCACTTGGCGCGCCGTCCGCATCATGGATGACCATAGGGATGCGGAAAGCAGAAACACCGCTGTGAGAGGAGGCGTCCATGGGATCGGTACGCAAGGCGAGTGCGTGGCTCGGCCTCGTCGACGACAACGATGACGAGCGTTATTACGACGACGAGTACTCCGAGGGCACGGAGTCCGGGGACGCCTGGGTCACGGACCCCCGGGTGAAGGTGGCCACGGACACGGCCGAGGAGAGTGGCCGCCGGATCGGCACGGTCACCCCGGACAGCTTCCGGGACGCCCGCGCCATCGGCGAGCTGTTCCGGGAGGGCGTCCCGGTGATCATGAACCTCACGGCGATGGAGCCCGCCGACGCCAAGCGCGTGGTGGACTTCGCGGCGGGGCTGACCTTCGGTCTGCGGGGCACGATCGAGCGGGTGGCGACCCGGGTCTTCCTGCTGACGCCGGCCAACACCGAGATCGTCAGCGGTGAGCCGGCCGCGCGCCGCGAGGACGGATTCTTCAACCAGAGCTGAGGCAGGGCCGCTCACCGGCCCTGCCTCACGAAGGGGCTCACCGGAAGGCGTCGAGCCCGGTGAGCGCCTTGCCCAGCACGAGCTGGTGCATCTCGACGGTGCCCTCGTAGGTGAGCACCGACTCCAGGTTGGTCGCGTGCCGCATCACGGGGTATTCGAGGGAGATCCCGTTGGCACCGAGGATCGTCCGCGCCGTACGGCAGATCTCGATGGCCTCGCGGACGTTGTTGAGCTTGCCGAAGCTGACCTGCTCGGGGCGCAGGCGGCCGGCGTCCATCCGCCGCCCCAGATGGTGGGCGAGCAGGATCCCCTTGTGCAGTTCGACCGCCATGTCGGCGAGCTTGGCCTGGGTGAGCTGGAAGCCGCCGATGGGCCGCCCGAACTGCTCCCGGGACTTCGCGTAGTCGAGGGCCGCCTCGAAGCTGCTGCGGGCCGCGCCCATCGCGCCCCAGACGATGCCGTAGCGGGCGTGGGACAGACAGCTGAGCGGACCGCGCAGTCCGGTGACCTCCGGGAGTACGGCGTCTGCGGGCAACCGTACGTCGTCCAGGACCAGTTCGCTGGTGACCGAGGCACGCAGCGACCACTTGTGCTTGATCTCGGGCGCGGAGAAGCCGGGGCTGTCGGTCGGGACGACGAAGCCGCGGATGCCGTCCTCGGTCTGCGCCCAGACGACGGCCACGCCGGCGACTGAGCCGTTGGTGATCCACATCTTGCGCCCGTTGAACACCCAGTCTCCCCCGCCGTCGCGCTTGGCGTGGGTGCGCATGGCGGCGGGGTCGGATCCGATGTCGGGCTCGGTGAGCCCGAAGCAGCCGATCACCTCCCCGGCCGCCATGCGCGGCAGCCACTGCTGCTTCTGCTCCTCGCTGCCGAACCGGTGGATCGCGTACATGGCGAGCGAGCCCTGCACGGAGACCAGGGACCGGATGCCCGAGTCCGCCGCCTCCAGCTCCAGGCAGGCCAGGCCGTACTGCACGGCCGTCGCGCCCGCGCAGCCATATCCGGTCAGGGACATGCCGAGGGCGCCGATGGAGCCGAGTTCACGCGCGAGTTCGCGGATACCGGGCAGCTCGCCCTTCTCGTACCAGTCGGCGACGTACGGCAGCACACGGTCGGCGGCCCAGCTGCGGACCGTGTCCCGGACGGCCAGGTCCTCCGGTTCCAGCAGGTCGTCGATCCCGAGCGGGTCGGCGGGATCGAAGGCGGGCAACTTCGGTGACGCGGACATGAGACACCCTCCGGCACAAGAAAACTAGCAGCGCTAGTCACATTTTGCGGCCGACGTTACGGCGCACCGTCCCACACGTCCAGTAGGTCGGGCAGGACGTCAGGCCGAGATGCGGGACTCCGCCACTTCCCTCGGTGCGGGCAGCTCCACCGCCGCCGCGGGCTCCGGGCAGTGCATGATGCGGGGCAGCCGCAGTGCCATCACCGCGCCCAGCAGCAACAGCCCGGCACTCACCAGCAGCGTCAGATGCAGCCCGTGCACGAAGGAGTCGCGCGCGGCCCGGCGCAGCGCGGCCCCGGCGCCGCCGCCGAGCCGGCCCGCGATGTCGTAGGCCTCCGCGAGCGAACGCCCGGCCGAATGCGACGTGTGCTGCGGCACGCCCGGCACCGAGCGCAGGCCCGGCGCGTAGGCCGCGTTCATCACGCTGCCGAGCAGCGCGATCCCGATCCCGGCCCCGAGTTGGTACGACGTCTCGCCGATCGCCGCCGCACCGCCGGCCTGGTCCGCCGGGCACTCGCTGAGCATCGACTCGTACGCCCCGAAGAGCGTGGTCTCCAGGCCGAAGCCGAGCAGGACGAAACCGCAGAGCAGCAGCGGCGCGTTGTCGGTGGCACCCATCGCGGTGAGGGTCAGGACCGCGACGGCGGTCAGCAGGAAGCCGGTGCACACCATCCGGCGCGGCCCGAAGCGGCGCAGCATCCGCGCGCCCGCCAGGCCCGCCGCCATCGCCGCGATGGTCAGCGGCAGCAGTCTGAGGCCGGTCTGCAGGGGCGACAGCCCGAGCACCAGTTGCAGATACTGCGCGGCGATCAGCTCCAGACCGACCAGCGCGAGCATCGCGAGCACGATGCAGCCCACCGACGTGCTGAACGCGGGCCGGCGGAACATCCGAAGGTCCACCAGCGGATGCGGCAACCGCCGCTGGCGCCGTACGAAGAAGAAGAGGAGGGCCGCGCCGACCAGCAGCGGCAGCACGGTGAAGGGGCTCGCCGACGCCTCACCACCGCCCAGCCGCTTCACACCGAGGACGACACCGAACAGGCCGCCGGCCGCCATCAGGGCGCCGACCACGTCCCAGGGGCCGCCCCGGTTCCCCCGGGACTCGGGCAGCAGGATCCGGCCGACCGGCAGACTGACCAGCATCAGCGGGATGTTGACCAGGAAGACCGCGCCCCACCAGAAGTGCTCCAGCAGAAAGCCGCCGAGCAGCGGTCCGACCGCCGCGCCGACGGCGGCGACCGCGCTCCAGATGCCGATGGCGAGCGCGCGCTCACGCCGGTCCGGGAAGACCTGACGCAGGATCGACAGCGTGGCGGGCATGATCATCGCGCCGCCGACGCCGAGCAGTGCGCGGGCCAGGATGAGGATCTCGGCACTCGGCGCGAAGGCGGCCACGCCGGAGGCGACGCCGAAGAGGCCGTAGCCGAGCAGCAGGACACGTCTGCGGCCGACCCGGTCCCCGAGGGTGCCGAAGAGGATCAGCAGCGAGGCGCAGACCAGCGGATAGACGTCGACGATCCAGAGCAGTTCCATGGCGCCGGGCCTGAGGTCCTCGGTGACGGCGGGGACCGCCACATGCAGCACGGTCGCGTCGAGGGCGACGAGCAGCAGGCTGACGCAGAGGACGACGAGGACGACCCAGCGGTTGGCAGCGACTCCGGCCGCCCGACGGCGCGGCCGTGTGGCGGCCGTGGTCGTCCCGGACATGCGCGTACCTCCCAGATGGCCCCTCGCGTGCGGCGGGTCGACGGGGTGGGGACTTCCCTGTCGTACGGCCGGAGAGGAGCGGTGTCCCCGGCCCGCTCGAACCCACGCGGGTGACTCGTCAGCGTACGCGAGTCCGCCACGGGGGCGCGTGGCGGACCTCTCACACGCCCGGCCGAACCCGTGTGGCGTACGCCACTTCGCTCTCTCTTGACCACGCCCCGGGGAAAGGTCCGGTTCCGTGTCCGGTCGATAATCGAGCCCGTGACCGATCTTGAAGCGTGCGCGGCCCCGCCCCGCGCCCCTCTGCTGCGCCGGGCGGCCCCGGCCCTGCTGGGCTATGCCGCGGTGCGGGCCCTGGGGCTGGTGGTGCTGGCGGTGTGGAGCGCGGCGCGCGGCAAGAGCGCGTACACCTTGCTGACGGCACGCTGGGACGCCCTCTGGTACACCCGGGTCGCCGAGCTGGGCTACGGCTACGAGGTGCGGCTGCCGAACGGCGACGTGCACTCCGATCTGGCGTTCTTCCCGCTGCTGCCGTGGCTGGAGCGGCTGGCGCACGCGCTCACACCGCTGTCGTACGCGGACGCCGGATTCGTCGTCAGCCTGCTCGCCTCGCTCGCGGCGGCCTGCGGGATCTTCGCGGTCGCGGAGCGGGTCCACGGCCGCCGGGTCGGGATCTGTGCGGTGCTGCTGTGGGCCGTGCTGCCCGTGGGGATCGTGCAGTCGATGGCGTACAGCGAGTCGTTGTTCACGGCACTGGCGGCCTGGTCGCTGTACGCGCTGCTGACCGGGCGCTGGGTCTGCGCCGGTGCGCTCGCGGCCCTGGCCGGGCTGACCCGGCCGGTGGGGGCGGCCGTGGTCGCGGCGGTGTGGGTCGCGGGCGTGCTGTCGTTCGTACGCGAGCGCGGTGCGCGTGGCGCGCAGGCCCCCGCCCGGCGCCGCGTCCTCGGCATGCTGCTCGCTCCGCTCGGGGCCGCCGGTTACGTCCTCTGGGTCGGACACCGCACCGGCAAGGGTCCGCTCGGCTATCTGGACGTCCAGGCCGGCTGGCGCAACGGGTTCGACGGCGGCTATGCCTTCGCGCGTTTCGTGGTCGACAAGTTCACGTCATTTCCGTCCGCGCTCGCCGGTGCCGGCCTGATCCTCGGGGTCGTCCTGCTGCTGTGGCTCTACGTCACCGGCGTCCGGCAACGCCAGCCCGTCGAGCTGCTGGTGTACACGGGTGTCGTTCTCGCGCTGGCGCTGTGCGCGTCGAGCTACTTCGGCTCCAAGCCCCGGCTGCTGCTGCCGGCCTTCCCGCTGCTGCTGCCGCTCGCCCGCGCCCTCGCCCGACCGCGCATCCCGCGATCCGTGCTGGTCACGGCCGTACTGGCGGTCGGCTCGGCGGTCTACGGAGCGTTTTGGCTGAACGGCTCCGGTCCACCATGATCCACTTCTACGGACGGTGACGCCGCGGAGAATTCCGTACCAGGGCCGGGTTAACGCATTCATAAGCGCCATATAAACAACACCCGGCATGATCAAAGGAATTGAAGGCAGTCGCGTCACCGGATTGCGGAATATCCGGAATTCGAGCCGTCCTTGAGAGGTTTGCCACATCACATCGTCATCACAAAGCCGCAGTTTCGACGGGGACCACAGCTCACTCGCTGTAACGTCGATTGGGTGCGTACCGAACGAAACCTCACGCGGCGTCTGGACCGGGTGTTCGCCAGACTCGACCGTGAGCCGGAACGGCCGGCCCACATCGATGTGCCGAGGATGAGCCGGCACCGGGTCGTTCTGTTCACCGCGACCCTGGCTTTCTACCTCGCGATCGTGTGGGCCGTGGTGATCACGTCCTGGCTGGTCCGGCTCGACTGGCAGGTCATGTTCTTCCGGCCGTACCAGCAGTGGCCGCAGATCCACGCCTTCCTCGACTACTACGTGGTGCTCGGCCAGCGCGGCCCCACCGCCGTGATGGTCGCGGCCTGGCTCGGCTGGCGCTCCTGGCGGCAGCACACCCTGCGCCCGCTGCTGACCCTCGCCGCCTCGCTGCTGCTGCTGAACATCACGGTCGGCGCCGCCAAGTACGGCATGGGGCGCCTCGGTCCGCACTACGCGACCGTGATCGGCTCGAACGAGATGATGCGGGGCGGCGATATATTTCCCAGCGGACACACCGCCAACGCGGTGGTGACCTGGGGAATCCTGGCGTATCTGGCCTCCACCCCGCGGGCCCGCCGCTGGCTGTCGGCCGGGTCCGCCGTCACCTCGCTCGGTGTCGGCATGACCACGGTCTACCTCGGTACACACTGGCTGAGCGACGTACTGCTGGGCTGGGCCGCGGGCCTGCTGATCCTGCTCGCCATGCCCTGGTTCGAGCCACTGATCGCCAGGACCGAGGGCTGGCTCTTCGACCTGCGCGACCGCTGGCGGGCCCGCCTCAGCCGCCCCGCGGCCGAACCGGCCGTCCCGGTCACCCCGGTGGTGCTCAAGCCGCGCAGCGCCCAGCCGGCCGAGCAGCCGTCCCCGGCGCGCGAGCCGGTCGCCTCGACCCGCGCCTCCCGGGGCCTGGTGCATCTGGCCCCGGGGCCGCACACGACGCGTGCGGAGCGCAGCCCGGTCACCCCGGCGGGCAGCCGCCGCCCGCCGCACACCGACCACCGTCTCCCACGCGGCACTTCCCAGCCGGCCCGCCCGCTCACGGGCGGCTGACGGCGGGTCCGGCGGCGGGGTCCGGTACGCACACACCCGCCCCGCGTCTCCCGGTCACGGCAAAGGCCCCGTCTCCCCCTGCGGGAGCGGGGCCTTTGCGCTGTCCCGTGCCGTACGTGAGGGGCGTTCAACCCTTCCAGGCGCGGGCCACCACGCCCTCGCGCACCTCGAAGTTGAGCCGCCCCGCCCGGTACTCCATGGTGATGATCGCGCCCGGCGGCAGCGACCGTACCGTCGACCACCCCCGTCGCCGAGCCAGCCGCTCGGCCTCTACGGCGTCCAGGCCGACATACCCGTCCGGACTGTCCTGGGGCTCCGCCGGCGGAGTGGGAATCTGTGCCATGCCACCAAGCTAGCAAGGTAAGCGGAACATCAGACCTGGGTCACACTTCTGTCACAGCTTCGCAGGCCGCGTTTCCTGCGCAGTGACATCAGTCGGGCCACATCGGGCATCACACGTACGGGGGTTTCCGCGCGGCCCGTCGGGGCAATCGAACGGAATTCACGCCCGTCACCGGGCCGCTTCGAATTGCCCGGCGGAAAGGCCCCCGGCGGGGGATCGGGGTACGCCGGAGAGAGCATTCCCCGCGCAATCCGTCGCGGTACCCGGACAACTGACGCCGCATGGGAATTTCACCGATTCACCACATACCCAGGACGCGGGACAGCCGCTGCCCCGGGTGGGCAGCGGCTGTCCGCGGGGCGCTCTGCGCTCAGAGTGCCAGGCGCTGACCGGGCACGATCAGGTTCGGGTCGCCGCCGATGACCTTCTTGTTGGCGGCGTAGATCCGCTGCCAGGTGGTCCCGTGCCGGGCGGCGATCGCGCTCAGCGTGTCGCCCTCGCGGACGACGTAGTCACGGTCACCGGAGCCAGCGCCGCGGCCGGTGGACCGCTCCGCGGCCTGCGCCGTTGCGGACCGGGCCGGGGCGGACCCGGCCGGGGCGGACCGGGCCGGGGCGGACTTCGTCGTCACGCCCTTCGAGCCGGCCGTGCCGGAGGAACCGGTGCGCTCGGCCGCGGGAGCCGCGCCGGAGGCTTCGGCGCGGGCCGAGCAGACGGGCCAGGCGCCCCAGCCCTGAGCCTGCTGGACCTTGGTGGCAACGGTGATCTGTGCGCTCCTGGAGGCCTGGTCGGCCGTCGCGGCGTAGGCGGTACCGCCGTACGCGCGCCAGGTCGAGGCGGAGAACTGGAGCCCGCCGTAGTAGCCGTTGCCGGTGTTGATGTGCCAGTTGCCGCCGCTCTCGCACTGGGCGATGCGGTCCCACACCCCGTTGTCCGCCGCCGCGGCGTTGCCGGTCGCGGCGAGCAGCCCCAGCGGGGCGAGCAGCGCGGCTCCGGCGAGCGCGGCCGTCGTACGGCCCTTGCGGCTGCCGTCGTGTCGGTCGGCGTTGCGGGTGGTATCGGCACACTCGGACATGTAATTCCCTCTCCACGAACCCGGGGTCCCCCAGGCGGAGCACGTCTCGCCGCGCATGAGCGCGGCTCCTCGTGCCCGCCCCGTCCGCCGTGGACCGGTGCCGGCGTTCGTGCTGCCGGTGCCGGGCGGTGGACGTTCCCGAGCGGTGCTCGTTGCACACGGCGGAGGAATGTATGGAGGGTGACCTGCCGAAATCAACCAACTCCCTGTCTTTCCAGGCCAGTTCACAGTTACCGCAGGTAGCGGCAATTTTCGGCCACCCACTACATCCGCCGATTTCCCTATTTGTCGACCAACGACCGAGGTGATCTGTGATTCACTTCACCCGCACAAGCTCCTTGACTGGCCGACGAGTTGACGGTGAGTGGCTCATTCCGCACACTTGGTGACCGTGCGCGGCGGTTGGTGCGAACCGGTTGCTGTCGGGGCGTGACTCCCACCACAGGACGTCCGTTGTCTTCTTCATGAGCCCGGACACCCGCGGCTCATCGGCCGGGAGCCACCCGGCCGACCCAGCACGCATCCCGAGGGAGCCACCGTGCCGCGCATGCTCGACGTCAGTGACGAGGTACGCGCCGAGATCGGCGACGAAGAAGCCGACCGGCTGCTCGCCGACGAGAACACCCCGGGCAGTTACGACTGCACCTCCTGCCGCACCCAGGGCGACTCCGCGCAGGAGCGCACCAGCACCGTTCTCTTCGTCGGCGACGAGACCGCCGTCCTCGCCTTCGCCCACGCCAGCTGCCTGCCCTCGCAGGTCGTCCAGGTCACCGAGGAACAGCTCCGGGGCGCCGTCCGGTCCATCGGCGGCGTCGCTCCCGGCGGCGGCGCCCCCGGCGAGCCGCACAAGGCCGCGCCCGAACAGGCCGTGCTCGGCGTGACCAGCGGACTCGTCCTGATCGAGGGCGAGTTGCACCCCGCACTCGTCGTCGAGCCGACCACGCCGATCGTCCGCCCCGGTTCCGCCTCGTCCACCGACGAATTCCTTCCGCTGCTCATCGAGCAGAGGTTCCTGCCGATGACCGAGCTGACGTCCGTGCCGCCGGTGCTGCACGGCTGGTCGGTGCTGCTCGCCATGGGCCAGCTGCACGCGGTGCTCCAGCCGGGTGCGAACGGGGGCCAGCCGGTGGCCTGGTGGCAGGCGCACCAGCCGCTCCAGGTGACCGACAGCTGGCGGGCCGCCGCGAACAAGCACCAGCAGGTGCTCATGTTCGCGGCGCCGGTCGGGTCGATCGGGCGGCAGCCCCGCGAGGATCTGCTGCGGGAGTCCCTCGACAAGGCCGCGGCGCAGGGGAAGCTGGTCGCTGCGGCGCTCCCTCTCGCCGGTACGTGATCCGTCACCCAGAGGGACCGGGGGCGCGTGCAGCCCGGCGGCCGTGGGTCGTCCTGGGTTACCCGCGCAGTTCGCCGCGCCCCCAAAGAGGCTTCGGTGACCGTATCTCTTCAAAGGCACCGTCGTTTGGACATACGTGCACACATACGACACTCCTCCCCCTCGCCGGCCCGCCTTCGCCTCCGTGCCGTCTGCCCGGTCGGCGCAGGACGGGGTCGGTGCGGGCTCGGCCACGCCGATCTACGACATGCTTTACGCGGAATGGGTCAAGACCTTCCGCACACTGCCGGGGGACCGCAGCGGGGAGGAGGGGCTGAGGTTCAGCCCCTTCGGCGAACTCCCGGGCGTCACGGGCGTCTACGGAGGCCACCGGGCGGGATCGTTCAGCAGCTCGTACAGCGCCTACAGCGCGGGGGCCTACAGCGCGCGGCAGCAGTCGCAGTGGCAGCGGATCGGCACACTGGGACGGCAGCACGACACCGGAATGCTGCACGTTCCGGCGGCGCTGCCGCCGGGGCCGCGCCAGGGCCTGTGAGGCACGGCAGAGGCGGCCCCTGACCTTCGTGGTCGGGGGCCGCCTCTGTGTGCCGTGGAGCTACTACTTCTTCTTCGCGCCGCGCTTCTCGCGCACCCGTACCGAGATGTGGATCGGGGTGCCCTCGAAGCCGAACTCCTCGCGCAGCCGGCGCTCGATGAAGCGGCGGTAGCCCGCCTCGATGAAGCCGGAGGCGAACAGCACGAAGCGTGGGGGCTTGGTGCCGGCCTGGGTGCCGAACAGGATGCGCGGCTGCTTGCCGCCCCGGACCGGGTGCGGATGGGCTGAGACCAGCTCGCCGAGGAAGGCGTTGAGGCGGCCGGTGGGGACGCGGGTCTCCCAGCCGTCGAGGGCGGTCTCGATCGCCGGGACCAGCTTCTCCATGTGGCGGCCGGTGCGCGCCGAGACGTTCACCCGCGGCGCCCAGGCGACCTGGCCCAGCTCGGTCTCGATCTCCCGCTCCAGGTAGTAGCGGCGCTCCTCGTCGAGGGTGTCCCACTTGTTGAAGGCGAGGACGACCGCGCGGCCCGCCTCGACGGCCATGGTGACGATCCGCTGGTCCTGCACCGAGATGTTCTCGCAGGCGTCGATCAGGATGACCGCGACCTCGGCCTTCTCCACGGCGGCCGCCGTGCGCAGCGAGGCGTAGTAGTCGGCGCCCTGCTGGAGGTGCACCCGCTTGCGGATGCCGGCGGTGTCCACGAACTTCCAGGTGACACCGCCGAGTTCGATCAGCTCGTCGACCGGGTCGCGGGTGGTGCCCGCCAGCTCGTTGACGACGACACGCTCCTCGCCCGCCACCTTGTTCAACAGGGAGGACTTGCCGACGTTCGGGCGGCCGATGAGCGCGATACGGCGAGGGCCGCCGACCGCGGTGCCGAAGGTCTGCGCGGGCGCCTCGGGCAGCGCCTCCAGGACGGCGTCCAGCATGTCGCCGGTGCCGCGGCCGTGCAGGGCGGAGACCGGGTGCGGCTCGCCGAGGCCCAGGCTCCACAGGTAGGCCGCGTCGGCCTCGCCACTCGGGCCGTCGACCTTGTTGGCGCACAGCACGACCGGCTTGCCCGCCTTGCGCAGCAGTCGTACGACCGCCTCGTCGGTGTCGGTCGCGCCGACCTTGGCGTCCACGACGAAGACGACCGCGTCGGCCGCCTCGATCGCGTACTCGGCCTGGGCGGCCACGGAGGCGTCGATGCCGAGGACGTCCTGCTCCCAGCCGCCGGTGTCGACGACCTTGAAGCGGCGGCCCGCCCATTCGGCCTCGTAGGTGACCCGGTCGCGGGTGACGCCGGGCTTGTCCTCGACGACGGCCTCGCGGCGGCCGATGATCCGGTTCACCAGGGTCGACTTGCCGACATTGGGGCGGCCGACGACGGCGAGCACGGGCAGCGGGCCGTGGCCCGCCGCCTCGATGGCGCCCTCGACGTCCTCGACGTCGAAGCCCTCTTCGGCGGCAAGCTCCATGAACTGTGCGTACTCGGCCTCGCCGAGAGCCCCGTGGTCGTACTCGTGCGCACCCTCGTGCGCGTCCGAGCCGTCGGGCTGGATGTCGTCGTTCATGAAGTCCGTACCTCGTCGTTCATTCGTGGTGATCGGTGGAAAAGCCCCGCATGGGCTGATCCACTACTCAAGTGTCGCCTAGCGCCCGGTCAGGCGCCTGGCGTTTTCCAGGTGGCTGGTGAGCTGCTTCTGGATGCGCTCGGTCGCCTCGTCCAGCGCCTTGCGCGTGCGCCGCCCGGAACCGTCCCCCGCGTCGAAGGGATCGCCGAAGACGACGTCGACCCGCGAGCGCAGCGGGGGCAGTGCCTTGACGAACCGTCCCGGCCGCTCGGCACTTCCCAGTACGGCAATGGGCACGATCGGCGCCCCGCTGCGCACGGCGAAGTAGGCGAGTCCGGCGCGCAGCGAGGCGAAGTCGCCCTCGCCCCGGGTGCCCTCCGGGAAGATGCCCAGCACACCGCCGGCCTCCAGCACGCCGAGCGCCTGGCCGATGGCGGTGCGGTCGGCGGAGGCGCGGTCCACCTTCAGCTGGCCGATGCCGGTCAGGAAGGAGCCCAGCGGGCCGATGAACGCCTCCTGCTTGATCAGGAAGTGCGTCGGCCGGGGCGCCACGCCCATGACCATCGGGCCGTCGATGTTGTGGGAGTGGTTCACCGCGAAGATCACCGGGCCGGAGGCGGGGACCTTCCAGGCGCCGAGCACGCGCGGCTTCCACAGCCCGTACATCAGGCCGACGCCGATGCGCCGCCCGACGTCGGCGCCTCTCCGAGAGGGGACCGGCGGCCGGTTCACTTCCCGGCCCGCTTCTCCTCGACCAGGGTGACGACGCACTCGATGACCTGGGCGAGAGTCAGCTCGGTGGTGTCCACCTCGACCGCGTCGTCCGCCTTGGCGAGCGGCGAGGTCTTGCGGGAGGAGTCGGCCGCGTCCCGCTTGATCAGCGCCTCGCGGGTGGCGTGGACGTCGGCGCCCTTGAGCTCGCCGCTGCGGCGAGCCGCGCGGGCCTCCGGGGAGGCGGTGAGGAAGATCTTCAGGTCGGCGTCCGGGAGGACGGTCGTACCGATGTCACGGCCCTCGACCACGATGCCCCGCTCGGCGCCGGCGGCGATCGAGCGCTGCAGCTCGGTGATCAGGGTACGCACCTCGGGCACCGCGCTGACGGCGCTGACCTTGGAGGTGACCTCCTGGGTGCGGATCGGGCCGGCCACGTCGGTGCCGTCGACCGTGATGGCCGGGTGCTCCGGGTCGGTGCCGGAGACGATCTCCGGCTTGCCGGCGACGGCGGCGATGGCGGTCGGGTCCTCCAGGTCGATGCCGTTGGTCACCATCCACCAGGTGATCGCCCGGTACTGGGCACCGGTGTCCAGGTAGCTCAGGCCGAGCTGCGCGGCCACGGCCTTCGACGTGCTCGACTTGCCCGTGCCGGAGGGGCCGTCGATCGCGACGATCACGGGCTTGGCGGTCGGGGCGGCGCCGTTTTCCACGGAGGAACACCTTCCTGGTGCGGTGTGGGCGGGGTGCGGGGAGCGAGAGCGCCCTGCACAAGGTTACTGGGTGCGGGTCACTCGTCCGGACGCGTGCGCGCCCCCGGTACCCGCGCCCGGTACCGGGAGCCCCGCCGATCCACCGCCTGGAGCCCCGCCGGCCCCCGTGCCGGGTGCCCTACCGGCGCAGCGCCCAGCCCTGCTCCCGCAGTGCCTTCTTCAGTACGTCCGCCGCCCTGGGCTCGACGGAGAGCTGCATCAGACCGGCCTGCTGCCCGGTCGCGTGCTCGATGCGGACGTCCTCGATGTTGACCCCGGCCCGTCCCGCGTCGGCGAAGATGCGGGCCAGCTGGCCGGGCTGGTCGTCGATGAGTACGACGACGGTCTCGTACACGCGCGGCGCGCTGCCGTGCTTGCCGGGCACCCGCACCTGGCCCGCGTTGCCGCGGCGCAGCACGTCCCGGATGCCGGCGGTGCCCTCGTGCCGCTTGGCCTCGTCGGCGGACTGCAGGGCACGCAGGGCTTCGACGGTCTCGTCGAGGTCGGCGGCGACGTCGGCGAGCAGGTCGGCGACCGGGCCCGGGTTGGCGGACAGGATGTCGATCCACATGCGCGGGTCGGAGGCGGCGATCCGGGTCACGTCCCGGATGCCCTGCCCGCACAGCCGTACGGCGGCCTCCTCGGCGTGCTCCAGGCGCGCGGCGACCATGCTGGACACCAGGTGGGGCATGTGGGAGACGAGGGCCACGGCGCGGTCGTGGGCGTCGGCGTCCATCACGACCGGGACGGCCCGGCAGTGCGAGACCAGCTCCAGGGCGAGGTTCAGCACCTCGGTGTCGGTGTCCCGGGTCGGGGTGAGCACCCAGGGGCGGCCCTCGAAGAGATCACCGGTCGCGGCCAGCGGGCCGGACTTCTCGCGGCCGGACATGGGATGGGTGCCGAGGTACCTCGACATCAGGGACGGATCCAGGCCGAGCGCCTCCAGCTCGCGGCGCGGGCCGCCCTTGACGCTGGCCACGTCGATGTAGCCACGGGCCAGACCGCGGCGCATGGCGTCGGCGAGCACACCGGCCACGTGCGCCGGCGGTGCCGCCACGATCGCCAGGTCGACCGGGCCCTCGGGAGCCTCGTCGGTACCGGCGCCCAGCGCGGCGGCGGTACGGGCCTGCTCGGGGTCGTGGTCGTCGAGGTGGACGATGACGCCGCGCTGGACGAGGGCCAGGGCGGCGGAGGTGCCGATCAGGCCGGTGCCGATGACGAGTGCCGTTCTCACTGGGCGATGTCCTTGCGCAGGGCGGCCGCGGCGCCCAGGTAGACGTGGTTGATGTCGGCGCGGGGCGTGTCGGTCTCGATGTGGGCGAGGATGCGCACGACCCGGGGCATGGCGCCCGCTATGTCCAGTTCCTGGGCGCAGATCAGGGGGACGTCGACGATGCCGAGCTTGCGGGCGGCGGCCGCCGGGAAGTCGC
The DNA here is from genome assembly GCF_009796285.1 of Streptomyces broussonetiae. Taxonomy (NCBI): domain Bacteria; kingdom Bacillati; phylum Actinomycetota; class Actinomycetes; order Kitasatosporales; family Streptomycetaceae; genus Streptomyces; species Streptomyces broussonetiae. The sequence continues at coordinate 2,507,353 of NZ_CP047020.1, forward strand.
TGTGCAGATCGGGGGTGGCCGTGAACCAGATGCTGATGAGGTCGTCGGCACTCAGCCCGTTGCGCTCCAGCACGGCGGTGAGCAGGGCCCCGACCTGCTCGTCCATGTGCCCGGCCTCGTCCCGCTCCAGTTGGACGGCCCCACGGACCGCTCGTACCGCCACGGCGCTGCTCCTTGCTGACGTGCGGATCTGATGTTGGTCCGTCCAGCGTAGTCAGCCGGTGCGGGCCGGGCGCACGGCGCCCGATCACTGAGACGATGCGGAACATCCGTTGTGCACTGATTTCGACCTGTACGGAGGCCGGCATGACCGAGGACGTGAGGCGGCGGACGGTTCTGGTGACGGGCGCCGCCGTGGCCCTGGCCGTACCCGTGACGGCGTGCGGCAGCAGCACCACCTCCAAGGGCACGACCAGCGTGTCCCTGGGCAGGACCACCGAGATCCCGGAGGGCGGCGGCAGGATCTTCAAGGACCAGAAGGTCGTCGTCACCCAGCCGTCCAAGGGTGACTTCAAGGCCTTCTCCGCGATCTGTACGCACGAGGGCTGCACCGTGAGCCGGGTCGCGGACGGCACCATCGACTGCCCGTGTCACGGCAGCAGGTTCCACATCGCCGACGGCTCGGTGGCCCATGGCCCGGCGGCCCGTCCGCTGCCCGCGAAGTCGATCAGGGTGGAGAACAATACGATCAAACTGACGTGAGGGTCCGCGTACGCTCCCGGCATGCGGCCCGAAACCCTGGTACGTGACCACACCGTCTACGCCTGTGTCATGGGGTCACGGGCGTTCGGCCTGGCCACGGACGCGAGCGACACCGACCGGCGGGGAGTGTTCCTCGTCCCCACCCCCCTGTTCTGGCGGTTCGACAAGCCGCCGACGCATGTGGAGGGGCCGGGCGAGGAGCAGTTCTCCTGGGAGCTGGAGCGGTTCTGCGAGCTGGCGCTGCGCGGCAATCCGAACATCCTGGAGTGTCTGCACTCCCCGCTGGTGGAGCAGGTGGACGACACGGGCCGGGAGCTGCTGTCCCTGCGCGGCGCCTTCCTCTCCCGGCGGGCGTACGACACCTTCACCCGCTACGCCCTCGGCCAGCGCAGGAAGCTCGACGCCGACATCCGTACGACGGGCGCCCCGCGCTGGAAGCACGCCATGCACCTGCTGCGGCTGCAGACGTCCGCGCGTGACCTGCTGCGCACGGGCGAGCTGCGCATCGACGTCGGCGACCAGCGCGAGCCGCTGCTCGCGGTGAAGCGCGGCGAGGTCCCCTGGGCGCGGGTGGAGGCCCGGATGGCACGGCTGGCGGCGCAGACGGAGCAGAGCCTGCACCGCACCCCGCTGCCCCCGGAGCCGGACACCGCCCGTGTGTCCGACTTCCTGTTCCGGGTACGCCGGGACTCAGCCCTGCAGGCGTACGCGGACCACGAAGTCGTGCAGGGCGTCGTACGCGCCGGGGGCGTCGGGCAGGACTGAGACGGCCTGGGCCTCGTCGAGCACGGTGTGCAGCCGCTCCACGTCGGCCTCCACGCGCGCGTGTCCGACGCCGGCCCTCCCGTGCTCCCGTTCCGCCTTGGCGGCTATCAGCTCGGGCAGATAGCCGGGGGCCTCGGCCTCGTCCAGCAGGGTGGGCAGATGGGCCTGGACCTCACCGCTGCGCATGAGGTGGATGCCGGTGAGCAGCACGCGGAACGTGTAGAGCAGCGGCTTGAGTTCGCCGGTCTTCTCGAACAGCCGCCACTGGGTCACCGCGAACCCCCGGTAGTGGTGGGCGTGATGGCTGGTGAGGACCCCGGGTGCCAGCGCGGCCAGCTCCCGGTGGGTGTCGCCGGTGTGCACGACCAGGGGCGAGAGCAGCTGCTCCAGTACATAGCCGTTGCGGCGGAGCATCAGCCGTACGAACTTGCGCAGGTCGTGGGTGACGAGGTCCAGCTCGACACCGAACCGCACCCAGGCCCGCGAGCGGGTCTCCTCCGGCTCGCGCAGTCCGACGAGGTCGGCGGCGGGCAGCAGATGGACGCCGCGCAGATCGACGTCCGAGTCCTGCGAGGGGAAGCCGTAGAGGTGGGCTCCGGAGACGGTCGCGAACAGCAGCGGATCGGGCTGTTCCGCGACCACGGGCGCGAGGTCGAGGTCTTCGATCATGGGTCCAAGCGTCCCAGAGCACTCCCAGCGCCAACAGGTCTCCCCGGTACCCGATCCGCCCGGACCGGTCGGCGGGCCGGGCGTCCGCGCGCTGTTCGTCGCTCAGGCCGGGGGCGCGGCCGCTGCGCGGCATCCGACGGCGCCTCCTTTGCCGTCACCACGACGACAAAGGAGGGGCGGTGATCACCGCAGGGCAATCCCCTACAGCTCGACTTCCTTCATCAGCATCCCGACCTCGGTGTTGGACAGCCGGCGCAGCCAGCCCGACTTCTGGTCGCCCAGGGTGATGGGGCCGAAGGAGGTGCGCACCAGCTTCTCGACCGGGAAGCCGGCCTCGGCCAGCATGCGCCGCACGATGTGCTTGCGGCCCTCGTGCAGGGTGACCTCGACCAGGTAGTTCTTGCCGGTCTGCTCCACGACCCGGAAGTGGTCCGCGCGCGCGTAGCCGTCCTCGAGCTGGATGCCGTCCTTCAGGCGCTTGCCCAGGTCACGCGGGATCGGACCCACGATGGCGGCGAGGTAGGTCTTCTTCACGCCGTACTTGGGGTGCGTGAGGCGGTGCGCCAGCTCGCCGTGGTTGGTCAGGAGGATGACGCCCTCGGTCTCGGTGTCCAGCCGGCCGACGTGGAACAGCCGCGTCTCGCGGTTGGTGACGTAGTCCCCGAGGCACTGCCGCCCTTCGGGGTCCTCCATGGTGGACACCACACCGGCCGGCTTGTTCAGCGAGAAGAACTGGTACGACTGCGTCGCGACCGTCAGGCCGTCGACCTTGACCTCGTCCTTCTCCGGGTCGACCCGGCGGCCCTGCTCGAGCACGATCTCGCCGTTGACCTCGACCCGCGCCTGTTCGATCAGCTCCTCGCAGGCCCGCCGCGAGCCGTAGCCGGCGCGCGCGAGGACCTTCTGCAGCCGCTCGCCCTCCTGCTCGGCGCCCGGGAAGGTCTTGGGCAGCTTGACGTCCTTCTTGCCCGCGTAGCGCTCCCGGTTGCGCTCCTCGACGCGCGTCTCGTACTCACGCGAGCGTGCGGGAGCCGTACGGCCGCCGCCCTGCTGGGACTGCTTGGGGCCGCCCTTGGCGCCGCCACGCGCGGAGCCGCCGCGCCCGGACTTGGGGCCGTCCTGGGAGGCGCCGGGGCCCACGTCATAGCGGCGCTCCTCGGGGCGGGGCTTGCGGGGACGGCCCTGCCCCTGCCGCTCGTCCCGGTTGTTGCCGGCGCCGCGGTAGTTACCGCGCCCGCCCTGCCCGCCACTCTTGCCGCTGCCGCTGCTTCGCATCAAAGTTCCGTCTTAGTCGTCTGCGTCCTGACCGCCGGGCGCGTCGGGCGCGTCCGGGTCGAACGACGGAACCCCTTCCTGGGTCTCGGCCTCGATCGCCTCCGCCTCCGGGAGGAAGGGCGCGAGTTCCGGAAGTTCGTCCAGGCCGCGCAGGCCCATCCGCTCCAGGAAGTAGTTCGTCGTCCTGTACAGGATCGCACCTGTTTCGGGTTCCGTGCCCGCCTCCTCGACCAGACCGCGCTGGAGCAGGGTGCGCATCACGCCGTCGCAGTTGACCCCGCGCACGGCAGAGACGCGGCTGCGGCTGACCGGCTGGCGGTAGGCGACGACCGCGAGGGTCTCCAGCGCCGCCTGAGTGAGCCGGGCGGTCTGGCCGTCCAGGACGAGCCGCTCGACGGCCGGCGCGAACTGCGCGCGCGTGGAGAAGCGCCAGCCGCCGGCGACGTAGCGCAGTTCGAAGCCGCGGCCCTGGACCGCGTACTCGTCGGCCAGCTCCCGCAGCGCGTCGGCGATCTGCCGTTTCGGCCGCTCCAGCAGCTTCGCCAGATGCTCCTCGGTCGCGGGCTCGTCCACGACCATGAGCATCGCCTCCAGGGCGGGCTTGAGGTCGAGGCCGGCGACGGCCCGCAGCGCGTCCGGGACCTCGGTGGTCTGCTCGCTCACGGCTTCTTCTCCTCCTTGGCCGGCTCGGGCGGTCGGTCGAACTCGTCGGTCACCATCGGCGCGGTGTCCGCGTCCCCGCCGGTCCAGCGCACCAGCAGCTCCCCGAGCGCGGCCTCCTGCTCCAGGGCGACGGCCTTCTCCCGGTACAGCTCCAGCAGGGCGAGGAACCGGGCGACGACGGTGAGCGTGTCGGCGGTGTCCTCGACCAGGTCCCGGAAGCTGGCCTCGCCCAGCTCCTTCAGCCGGGCGACCACGATCCCGGCCTGCTCCTGCACGCTGACCAGCGGGGCGTGGATGTGGTCGACGTAGACCTGCGGCTTGGGCCTCGGCTGCATCGCCTTGACCGCGAGCCTGGCGAAGCCCTCGGGGCCGATGCTGATGACGACCTCGGGCAGCAGCTCGGCGTACTGGGGCTCCAGACCGACGGTACGGGGGTGGCGGCGGGCCTCTTCCTCCAGGCGCGCGTTGAAGATGTCCGCGATCTGCTTGTACGCGCGGTACTGCAGCAACCGTGCGAACAGCAGGTCGCGGGCCTCCAGCAGCGCGAGGTCGGCCTCGTCCTCGACCTCGGCGGTGGGCAGCAGCCGGGCCGCCTTCAGATCGAGCAGTGTGGCGGCCACGACGAGGAACTCCGTCGTCTGGTCCAGGTCCCAGTCGGGTCCCATGGCCCGGATGTGTGCCATGAACTCGTCGGTGACCTTCGACAGGGCGACCTCGGTGACGTCCAGCTTGTGCTTGGAGATCAGCTGGAGGAGCAGGTCGAAGGGGCCCTCGAAGTTCGACAGCCGGACCTTGAAGACGCCGTCACGGACTTCTTCGGGTGCGGTTTCGACTTCGGGTCCGGACCCGGGTTCCGGTCCCGGACCCGACGCCGGGACAACCGCGGCCTCGGGCGCGGCCTCGGGCGCGGCCTCGGGCGCGGCCTCGGGCGCGGCCTCGGGCGCGGCCTCGGGCGCGGCCTCGGGCGCGGCCTCGGGCGCGGCCTCGGGCGCGGCCTCGGGCGCGGCCTCGGGCGCGGCCTCGGGCGCGGCCTCGGGCGCGGCCTCGGGCGCGGCCTCGGGCGCGGCCTCGGGCGCGGCCTCGGGCGCGGCCTCGGGCGCGGCCTCGGGCGCGAGTACCTCCGGTTCCGGAGCCGGTTCGAGCCCCGGTCCGCGTCCCAGCGCACGTCGGCGCCCCGGAGTCGGGGCGGCGGCGGAGATGGGTACGTCGGACGAGGTCATGGCCCTCGCAGGCTACCCCTACCGCCCCCGCAGCCGTCGTACGAGGATGCTCGCGTCCCCGCGGGACTCCAGGTCGGCCAGGACCACGGCCACCGCCTCGCGCACGATGCGCCCGCGGTCCACCGCCAGCCCGTGTTCACCTCGGAGCACCAGACGGGCGTGCTCGAGGTCCATCAGCTCCTCGGCGGAGACGTACACCGTGATCTTCTCGTCGTGCCGCTCCCGCCCGCTGGGCCGCCGGTTCGCCGCCGCCCGCCCCCGCTTGCGCGGCTGAGCGGCGGCGGCAGAGCCGTCCTGCGCCGCCTGCCGCCGAGCCGGGCGCGTGCGGGACTCGCCGGCCTCGGCCTGCTCGGCCTCGGCCGCGACATGCTCCGCACCCTCTCCGTCACCGCCCTGGACGGGCACCGACTGCGGTGCGTCCTCAGCGGCGGCCACGTCGTCGCTCTCCCCCGCGGGAGCCGGCACCCGGGCCTCACCGTTGGCCCCGCGGCGGGGAGTCGACGGCTGAAGCGCCATCCCCCCTGTCGTACGGAAGAGTTCGTCGGCCCCCGGCAGACTCACTCGGCGTGACACCGGGCGAGCACCTCCCTGGCGAGCTGGCGATAGGCGGCGGCACCGACGGAGTTGGACGCATAGGTGGTGATGGGCTCACCGGCGACCGTGGTCTCCGGGAAGCGGACCGTGCGGCCGATGACCGTGTGGTACACGTGGTCGTCGAAGGCCTCGACCACACGGGCCAGGACCTCACGGCTGTGGACCGTGCGCGAGTCGTACATCGTGGCGAGGATGCCGTCCAGTTCCAGCTCGGGGTTGAGCCGCTCCTGGACCTTCTCGATGGTCTCGGTCAGCAGGGCCACACCGCGCAGGGCGAAGAACTCGCACTCCAGCGGCACGATCACCTTGTGAGCGGCCGTCAGGGCGTTCACGGTGAGCAGGCCGAGCGAGGGCTGACAGTCGATGACGATGTAGTCGTAGTCGTCCATCAGCGGCTTCAGGGCGCGTTGGAGGGTCGACTCGCGGGCGACCTCGGAGACGAGCTGGACCTCGGCGGCCGACAGGTCGATGTTGGAGGGCAGCAGGTCCATGTTGGGGACCGCCGTCTTCAGCAGGACCTCGTCCGCGGACATGCCCCGCTCCATGAGCAGGTTGTAGACCGTCAGGTCGAGTTCCATCGGGTTGACACCGAGACCCACCGACAGCGCGCCCTGCGGGTCGAAGTCCACGAGCAGCACGCGCCGGCCGTACTCCGCGAGCGCGGCACCCAGATTGATGGTCGACGTCGTCTTGCCGACGCCGCCCTTCTGGTTGCACATCGCGATGATCTTCGCGGGGCCGTGGTCGGTCAGCGGGCCCGGGATCGGGAAGTACGGCAGCGGGCGTCCGGTCGGGCCGACGCGCTCACGGCGCTGGCGGGCCGCGTCGGGCGCGAGCGTCGCCGCGTACTCCGGATCGGGTTCGTACTCGGCGTCGGGGTCGTAGAAGTGCCCCTGGGGCAGTTCGTCGTAGTCGGCGAATTGGTTGTGGGGCGCGCCACTTCCGTCGCCGGCCATGGCGTTCACGTGATGGCCATCCATGCTCTGGTGTGCTGTCCGGGCGGTCTGCGGACCCGGACTCTGGTGGGCTGCGAAGGTGCGCACAGCTACGGAGCCGACAGCCTCGAATCCCTCGGAGCCCTGGCCCCGTACAGGCATTCCTGGTTGACCACCCCCGGGAGAAAATGTCGACTCATTCACAAGTCGTCTTACCTCCTTGGTGACCAGGAAACTTCTAGACAAGGTCAGCGTGGCACCATGCCGACGGTTGGCGACTCTATGGCGTGTCGGCGGTCCGCAGCAACACAATCCGCCGGACCCGGCACGATGTGTCGGCAATGAAACATCTCGCTGTCAAGGGCGTACGACCGTCGCACAGCAGGTTTCACCGGTGTGCGAATCGGTCGAAGCGTTACGTTCGAGGCGAGTTGACCGAGAGCCGCAAAGTGACCATACACACATCCGGCCGGACCTTGTCGGGCAAGGTCCGGCCGGGTGCGCGCTGTTGACGAGACGTGTTGACGAATCGCCTTTTACCTCTGGGTGACTTAGCGACTCACGAGGTCACGGGTCGGTCGGGGCTCAGCCGAGCAGCGAGTCCAGCTCGACGTGCTCCAGGCCGTGGGCCTCGGCGACCTCCTTGTAAACGACCTTGCCGTCATGGGTGTTGAGACCCTTGGCGAGCGCGGCGTCGCGGCGCAGCGCCTCGACCCAGCCGTTGTTGGCCAGCGAGACGATGTACGGCATCGTGGCGTTGGTGAGGGCGTTGGTGGAGGTGTTGGGCACACCGCCCGGCATGTTGGCCACGCAGTAGAAGACCGAGTTGTGGACCGTGAAGGTCGGCTCGGCGTGCGTGGTGGGACGGGAGTCCTCGAAGCAGCCGCCCTGGTCGATCGCGATGTCGACAAGCACACTTCCCGGCTTCATGCGGGACACCAGCTCGTTGGTGACGAGCTTGGGGGCCTTGGCGCCCGGGATGAGGACCGCGCCGATGACGAGGTCGGCCTCCAGGACGGCCTTCTCCAGCTCGAAGGCGTTGGACATGATCGCCTTGACCTTCGTACCGAAGATCTTGTCGGCCTCGCGCAGCTTGTTGATGTCGCGGTCGAGCAGGGTCACCTCGAAGCCCATGCCGACGGCGACCTGGGTGGCGTTCCAGCCCGAGACACCGCCGCCGATGACCACGCACTTGGCCGGGGTCACTCCCGGGACGCCGCCCGGCAGCACGCCACGGCCGCCGGCCGCGCGCATCAGGTGGTAAGCGCCGACCTGCGGGGCAAGACGGCCCGCGACCTCGGACATCGGGGCGAGCAGCGGCAGCGCGCGGTTCGGCAGCTCGACGGTCTCGTAGGCGATGGCCGTGGTGCCGGACTCGATGAGCGCGTCCGTGCACTCCTTGGACGCGGCCAGGTGCAGGTAGGTGAAGAGGATCTGGTCCTTGCGGAGACGGTGGTACTCCTCCGCGATGGGCTCCTTGACCTTCAGCAGCAGGTCGGCGGTGGCCCAGACCTCGTCGGCGGTGTCGAGGATCGCGGCACCGGCGGAGACGTACTCCTCGTCCGTGATCGAGGAGCCGAGGCCGGCGCCCCGCTCGATGACGACCTGGTGGCCGTTGCGCACCAGCTCGTGCACACCGGCGGGGGTGATGGCCACCCGGAACTCGTTGTTCTTGACCTCGCGGGGGATGCCGACCTTCACGTCGATCACGGTCCTTGGCTCAGAGGGTATGGGGGGTGCATTACAAGACATACCCAGGCATGCAGGGCACACCGGGAGACACCGCAGGGGAAAGCGCGGCAGAGCCAGTTTAATGAAGGTGTTCCGCCTGTCTAGCCTTTCATTGCATCAATCTTCGTTGGATGCACTACGGATTTCGCAGGCGTTCCTGTCTTGTTCCGACCTTGTGTCGCCCTCCGGGGCCTCCTCACCCAGCATGCGCTCGGCCGCCGTGCGGTGCAGGCGGGCGGCGGCGTGGTCGCCGAGGTGCTGCAGGGTGTCGGCGAGCCTGAGCTGCAGCGCGGCCTGCAGCCGGACGTCCTCGGCGCGCCGGGCCCACTCCACCGCTTCCTGGCACGTCCGCAGCGATTCCTCGAACCGTCCCGCGTACTCCTGCACCCGGGCCAGCTCGCTCAACGCCCGGGCTTGGGCGGCCAGATCGCCGCCCTTGCGGTAGCCGACGACGGCAGCCCGCCAGTTCCTGAGGGCCTCGCCGTAGCGGCCCGCATACGTGTGGGCGGTGGCGATCCGGCCGTACAGCCGGGCGGCCTGCTCGCGCTCGCCCCGGGCCAGCCGTTCGGCCAGGGCCCGGCCGAACCAGTCGGCGGCCCGGTCGTAGTCGGCCAGCTCCTGATACGCCCCACCTACGGATTCCATTGCGCGACCGGTCGCATACGGGTCATTTGCTCTGCGTCCGGCCTCCAATGCCGACCGGTATCGTGCCAGCGCGTCCCGGGTGCGGCCGGTCTGCGCGTCCACGTCGCCCAGGTTCAGCAGGGCTGCGGCCTCCTCCCGGGGCAGCCCGCGCCGCTCGGCGACATCGAGGACGAGGCTGTGCAGGCCGTACAGGTCGGGCGCGGCGGCCTGCGTGCCCTCATGCGCCACCAGGGCCCTGACCAGCTGGGACATCAGTCGCCGGGCGAGGGTGTCCAGCTCGCCGTCTGCCACCGCGAGCCGCGCCGAGGCCAGCAGGGCGGGACGGCGCACGCGCAGCCAGTCGGCGGCCGCCCTGGGGTTCGGGAAGCGCACCTCGCGGGGCATGGCGTTCAGCTTCTCGCGGGCCTGCGGGCTGTCCGTCTCGGTGATCGCCCGGCAGGCCTGCAGCAGCCGTACCGTCCGCTCCAGCATCCGGGCCCGGGCCAGCTGCAGCTCCGCGGGCCGCTCCTGGCTCTGGGCGAGGGCACGCAGATGCGGGTGCAGACAGCCGGGGACCTCGTACTGGGGCAGCGGGGAGCCGGCCGCACGCAGCAGGCCGAGGGCGACGAGGTCGTCCAGGGCGGCGCGGGCGAAGCCGACCGAGCAGCCCGCGAGCGCCGAGGCGGTGTGCGGGTCGACCAGGCCGGCCGGGGCGAGCGCGAGCAGCCGCAGGATCCGGGCGGCCGGACCGGGCAGCTCGTCGTACACATGCCGGAAGACCCGGGCCGGTGGGGTGCCGTCCGTGCCGTCGTCGGGGGCCGCGTGCAGCCGTTTGGCGAGGTCGGAGACGGCGGCCTTGGGGCGGGCGGCGAGCCAGCCGCCGGCCAGGACCAGCGCGGCCGGATGGCCCTGGCAGGCCTCCGCCAGGCTCTCGGCGGCACGTGGGTCGACCGTGATGCGGACCGAGCCGGTGTGGCGGGTGAGCAGTTCCACCGCGGACTTGGTGTCGAGACCGCCGACGGTGCAGGGACGGACGTCCGCGATACCCGTGAGCGGGCCCTTGGAGACGGCCACCACCAGGCAGTCCGGGGTGTCGGGCAGCAGCGCGTCGACCTGCTCGGCGCCGGCCGCGTCGTCCAGGAGCAGCAGCGAGCGCCGGTCGGCCAGGGCGGTGCGCAGGGCCTCGGTGAGGTCGTCCTCGGCGGCGCCGGCCGCAGCGGGCAGCTCCAGCGCGGTGAGCAGCTCGCGGGCGGTGCGCTCGACGGGGACGGGGGTGCCGTCGGGCTCGCTGAGCCGGGCGCGCAGCACCCCGTCGGGGTAACGGGCGGCGACCTGCCGTACGAGTTCCTCGGCGAGCGCGGTCCGGCCGGAACCGGGGCGGCCCGCGATCAGGAGCACGCGCGCGCGGGGCGCCTTGCGGCCGGAGAGGGTGTCCAGGCCCGCGCGCTCGATGTCGGCGCGCAGCTCCTTCAACTCCCTTGTACGGCCCAGGAAATGGTCTTCCGTGACCTCGTGCGCCGACAGTCGCACCCCGCCTGTGTCCACCACCTGATCCGTCACGGGCCACACTCCCGTCCCACCGCACGCGCAAGCCCGCCGGATCTTCCGAGACGGGCGCTTCAGAGCCTAGTTCACGCTCTGCGACGTCCTGTGTGGAGCGCGGCGCACAGATCCCCTGATCGGAACAGGCGATCGTCACACCACTGGGCCGGACGGGTGCCGACCCGGATCGCCGCATGCCCCGGACGGGTGGCTCAGGAGCTGAAGGGGCGGGCCGGCCAGGAGGCGTCGGCCGGGCGCAGGGCGTCGAGTCCGTCGCCGCCACGGGCGGCCACCAGCGAGAGCACGCCGACGACCAGGCAGTTGTTGTGCACGTCCCCGGCCAGGACGCGGCGCACCAACTCCTCGACCGGCACGCGCGCGTAGCTCATGTCGGTCTCCTCGTCCTCTGCCTCGAACCGCTCGCCCTCGGCCTCCGACAGCTCACGGGCGAGGAAGATCCGTACGGCCTCGTCGCAGCCACCGGGCGTGGTGTACACATCGGTCAGCACCCGCCAGTCCTCGGCCTTGACGTGCGCCTCCTCGTACAGCTCGCGCTGGGCCGCGTGCAGCGGGTTCTCGCCGGGGACGTCGAGCAGGCCGGCCGGGATCTCCCACAGCTTGTGCCGCACCGGGTGGCGGTACTGGTTGATCAGCAGGACCCGGTCGTCCCCGTCCAGGGCGAGGACGGCGACCGAGCCGGGGTGGACCTGGTAGTCGCGGCGGGCGACCGAGCCGTCGGGCATGACCACGTCGTCCGTGCGCACGGAGGTCTTGTTGCCCACGAAGGGGGTCTCCGTGGCCCGGATCTCCCACTCCTCGGGGGTGTCCTTGATCGTCATGCCCTGTCCTTCCACACATGCACAAGCGGCCGGGGCGCGGTCGTGATGAACCCGCGCGCCCCGGCCACCGTACAGCTCTTGTGCTACTTGGCGATCTTCCGCTCGACGGCCGCCTTCACCAGGCCCGCGAAGAGCGGGTGCGGGCGGGTCGGCCGGGAGCGCAGCTCCGGGTGCGCCTGCGTGGCGACCAGGTAGGGGTGCACGTCGCGGGGGTACTCGACGTACTCCACGAGCTTGCCGTCGGGCGACGTGCCGGAGAACAGGATGCCGGACTTCTTCTCCAGCTCCACGCGGTAGGCGTTGTTGACCTCGTAGCGGTGGCGGTGGCGCTCCTCGACGTACTCCTTGCCGTCGTACACCTCGCGCACGATCGAGCCCTCGCCGAGCTTGGCCGGGTACATGCCGAGCCGCATGGTGCCGCCCATGTCGCCCTCACCGGCGACGATGTCCATCTGCTCGGCCATGGTGGAGATGACCGGGTGGGCGGTGGCCGGGTCGAACTCGGTGGAGTTGGCGTCCGGGATGTCGGCCAGGTTCCGCGCCGCCTCGATCACGATGCACTGCAGGCCGAGGCAGAGGCCGAGCAGCGGGATCTTGTTCTCGCGGGCGAACTTGATCGCGCCGACCTTGCCGAGCACACCGCGGTCGCCGAAGCCGCCGGGGATGCAGATGCCGTCGACGTCACCGAGCTGGGCCTTGGCGCCGGCCGGGGTCTTGCAGTCGTCCGAGGTGACCCACTTGATCTTCACGCGGGCCTTGTTGGCGAAGCCGCCCGCGCGCAGCGCCTCGGTGACCGACAGGTAGGCGTCGGGCAGGTCGATGTACTTGCCGACCAGCGCGAGGGTGATCTCGTGGTCGGGGTTGTGGACGCGGTCCAGCAGGTCGTCCCAGGTCGTCCAGTCGACGTCACGGAACGGCAGGTCGAGCTTGCGCACCACATAGGCGTCCAGGCCCTCGGCGTGCACGACCTTGGGGATGTCGTAGATGGAGCGGGCGTCGGGGCAGGCGACGACGGCGGCCTCGTCGACGTCGCACATCAGCGAGATCTTGCGCTTGATGGCGGTCGGGACCTCACGGTCGCAGCGCAGCACGATGGCGTCCGGCTGGATACCGATGTTGCGCAGCGCGGCGACGGAGTGCTGGGTCGGCTTGGTCTTCAGCTCACCCGACGGGCCGATGTACGGCAGCAGGGAGATGTGGACGACGAAGACGTTGTCCCGGCCGACCTCGTGGCGGACCTGGCGCACGGTCTCCAGGAACGGCAGCGACTCGATGTCGCCGACCGTGCCGCCGACCTCGGTGATGACGACGTCCACCTCGTCCGTGGCCATACGCCGGATGCGGTGCTTGATCTCGTTGGTGATGTGCGGGATGACCTGCACGGTGTCGCCCAGGTACTCGCCGCGCCGCTCCTTGGCGATCACGGTCGAGTACACCTGTCCTGTAGTGACATTGGCGGTGCCGTCCAAGTCACGGTCGAGGAAACGCTCGTAGTGTCCGATGTCAAGGTCGGTCTCGGCACCGTCATTGGTGACGAAGACCTCACCGTGCTGGAAGGGGTTCATCGTGCCCGGATCGACGTTCAGATACGGATCCAGCTTCTGCATCACGACGCGCAGGCCACGGGCCTTGAGCAGCATGCCCAGGCTGGAGGCGGTGAGGCCCTTGCCGAGCGAGGAGGCGACACCCCCGGTGACGAAGATGTGCTTGGTCGTCGTGGATTTCGGCGGCATGGCCAAGAGGGGGCTCCCGTGGTCGCTGTCTGTCGTGCGGTGCGGCTGCCGGCCCGGAAACCGCTGCGCTTCCGAGCGGGGACGCCGTCGCTGCGGTTCCGGGGACCCCTCTTGTTTTTCCTTCGGGGGCCCACCGGTCCACGGGCTACCAGGGTATCAGCGCATCGGCACGATGGCGGACGGCCACGCTCCGCGCCCGCCCGGGCACAGGGTGGTGTGCCGCCGTAACCACAGATACGCGCCGGTCACATGGTCATCACCCGCTGCTCACTCATTCGGCCCACACGGGTTGCCCGGAGCGGCACGCAGATCATCTACGTGCGTCGTATCCTGCTCGGACATTCGCTGCCGAGCCCGGCCGGAACGACGGCACACCCCCGCCGACAGGCCCCGGAACAACGAGAGCGCGGCAGTTCGTTGAGTATGGACTGTCCGTTTTGCCTCAGGGTTCGGCGGACTGCTTCGCTTCACCGCTCAACGACGCACAACAACGACCCCTTGACCGCATCAGCGACAGCCCCCTGCGCGGGGGTGACGTGGCCGTTCGACTGGAGTTGCACGTGGCCGGGCGCATCGAAGACTACGCACTCATCGGAGACATGCAGACCGCAGCACTGGTCTGCCGGGACGGCACGGTGGACTGGCTGTGCCTGCCCCGCTTCGACTCGCATGCCATCTTCGCCGGCCTGCTGGGCACCGAGGAGCACGGCTTCTGGCGGCTCGGCCCGGCGCACGCGGCCGACGCGAAGCCGCCGACGGCCACCCGGCGCGGCTACCGCGGGGACTCGCTGGTCCTGGAGTCGGAGTGGGACACCCCGCGCGGCACCGTGCGCGTGACGGACTTCATGCCTCCGCGTGACGGCGCGCCGCAGCTGATCCGGATCGTGGAGGGCGTCACCGGCCGGGTGCCGATGCGCTCGGCCCTGCGGATGCGGTTCTCCTACGGCCGGGTGGTGCCCTGGGTGCACAAGCACGAGGGCCGTACGGTGGCCGTCGCCGGGCCGGACTCGGTGTGGTTCGACACCGAGGCGGAAACCTACGGAAAGTCGCTGACGACGTACGCGGACTTCACGGTCGGCCCGGGTGACCGGATCGCGTTCACCATCTCGTGGCAGCCCTCGCACCGGGAGCCGCCGCCGCTGCCGGAGCCGGAGGCCTCGCTGGAGGCCACGGAGGAGTTCTGGCGCGAGTGGGTGGAGCACTGCACGTACCACGGGCCGTACCGCGAAGCGGTGATCCGCTCGCTGATCACCCTGAAGGCGCTGACGTACGCCCCGACGGGCGGCATCGTCGCCGCGCCGACGACCTCCCTGCCGGAGGACATCGGCGGGGTGCGCAACTGGGACTACCGCTACACCTGGCTGCGGGACGCGGCGATCACCCTGTCGTCGCTGCTGCGCACCGGCTACCGCGAGGAGGCCCGCGCATGGCGCGAGTGGCTGCTGCGCGCGGTCGCGGGCGACCCGGAGAACCTGCAGATCATGTACGGCATCGCCGGTGAGCGCGAGCTGGGCGAGGCCGAGCTGGACTGGCTGCCGGGCTACGAGCACTCGGCCCCCGTGCGGGTCGGCAACGGCGCCGCCCACCAGCTCCAGCTGGACGTGTACGGCGAGGTCATCGAGGCCCTGCACCTGGCGCACATGACGGGCCTGGCCCGCAACGACTACGCCTCCCTGCTCCAGCTCAAGCTGATCCGCTACCTCGAGGACCACTGGCAGGAGCCGGACGAGGGCATCTGGGAGGTGCGCGGCCCGCGCCGGCACTTCGTGCACTCCAAGGTGATGGCCTGGGTCGCCGTCGACCGCACGATCAAGCTGATCGAGTCCGGGGACGCGGACGGCCCGCTGGAGCGCTGGAAGGAGCTGCGCGACGACATCCACCGGGACGTGTGCGAGAAGGGCTACGACAAGGAGCGCAACACCTTCACGCAGTCCTACGGCTCCCAGGAGCTGGACGCCTCGCTGCTGCTGATCCCCCAGATGGGCTTCCTGCCGCCGGACGACAAGCGTGTGATCGGCACGATCGAGGCGATCCAGCGCGAGCTGTCCACCACGGACGGGTTCATCCTGCGCTACCCGACGGAGGGCGAGCACGAGGGCGTCGACGGCCTGCCCGGGGACGAGGGCGCCTTCCTGGCCTGCTCCTTCTGGATGGCGGACGACCTGGCGATGATCGGCCGCGTGGACGAGGCCCGCAAGCTGTTCGAGAAACTCCTCGCGCTGCGCAACGACCTCGGTCTGCTCGCCGAGGAGTGGGACCCTCGCCTGCAGCGCCAGGTCGGCAACTTCCCGCAGGCCTTCAGCCACGTTCCGCTGATCGACACGGCCCTGCGGCTGACGGCCTCGGGCGCGTACGGCGGCTGAGCCCTCCGGCCACCGTCCCGGGCACGCCTCGTGCGTTTTCACGACGCGCACGGTGATCGGTGTGGTGAGGCTGCAGCGCGCCGGGGCGGGCCGCGGGGCGCAGACCGTCCGGTTCGTGCCGACGAGCGGGATGCGGTGGCGGCCGAGAAGGCCGATCCGGGCCTGGAGGCGATCGCCCGGTCCGGCACGGAGACCCGCCGTCCGGATGCGCGCCTAGGCTGGAACCGGAAGAAGGCCCCTTCCGGAAAGGGGGCGGTCGTGACTTCCCCTTCGAAGGCGCGCACGGCCCTGACCGCGCTCCGCGAGGATCTGTCCGGCGAGGTGTTCGCCCCGGGGGATGCGGGTTACGACGAGGCCCGGACCGTGTTCAACGCGCTGGTCGACCGGCACCCGGCCGTGATCGCCCGGTGCGCGGACGTGGCCGACGTGGTGCGGGCTGTGCGGTTCGGACGGGAGCTGGACCTGCACATCGCGGTGCGCGGCGGCGGGCACGGCATGTCCGGGGCAGCCGTGGGCGACGGTGCGCTCGTGGTGGATCTGCGCCGGATGCACCGGGTCACGGTCGACCCGGCGGACGAGGCGGTCCGGGTCGAGGGCGGAACCACGATGAGCCGGCTGGACCGGGCCGCCCAGCCCTACGGCCTCGCGACCACCGGCTGCCGGGAATCGTCCACCGGTGTCGCCGGGTTCGTCCTCGGCGGCGGCACCGGCTGGCTGGACCGCGCCTTCGGGCTCGCCGTCGACAACCTCATCGGTGTGGAGCTGGTGAGCGCCGACGCCGAGCGGGTGCACGCGAACGCCGACGAGAACCCCGAGCTGTTCTGGGCGCTGCACGGCGGCGGCGGCAACTTCGGCGTGGCCACCGCGCTCACCCTGGAACTGCACGAACTGCCGGAGTTCGCCGTCGCCCTGCTGCTGTACCGGCCCGAGTCCGGTCCTCGGGTGGTGCGCGCCTTCCGCGAGATCCTCACCACCGGACCCGACGAGGCGGGCGGGGCGGTGCTGTACCTCACCGGTCCGCCGGCGCGGTACGTACCGGAGCAGCTGGTGGGCAGGCCGCTGTGCGCGGCGCTGCTGACGTACGCCGGACGCGAGGAGCACCTGCGAAGGCTCGCCGAGCCGCTGCTCGCGCTGCCGCACGAGGCACAGCTCGTCGGGGCCGTGCCGTACGCCGACGCGCAGTGCCTGCTCGACGCCGCGCCGGGGATGCGCACCCACTGGTCGGCGGAGTGTCCGAGCGGGCTGCCGGACGAGCTGGTGGACGTCTTCTGCGCCCGCGCGGGCGCCCTGCCGGTGCCGAGCGGCAGCCGCCATGTCCTGTTCCCGCAGGGAGGGGCCGTCGCGGCCGGTCCGAGGGGGTTCCCGGTGCCCTTCCGGGACGCGCCCTGGCTGGTGCACCCGTTCGGCAGTTGGGCGGACCCGGCCGACGACGAGCGGTGCACCGCCTGGGTGCGGGCGGCGCTCGCCGACGTACGGCCCTGGAGCACCGGCGCCGCCTGCCTCAACCTGATAGGGGACGAGGGCCCCGAGCGCGTCCGGGCGGGCCTGGGCGCCGGGAACATCCTGCGCCTGGAGAAGATCAAACGGCGCTGGGATCCCGACAACGTCTTCCGCTTCGACCGCAACGTCCGACCGGTGTAGCCCGGGGCCGAACCGGTGCGGCCAGGAGATGTTCTCGGGGCGTTCACGCAGGTAGCGTCCGCTGCATGGACAGCCGTACGGACAACCGATTCGACACCCAGGGCGCCGGGATCACCGTTCAACGGGCCCTTGAGCTGCCGGGCCTGCGCAGCGGACTGCCGGAGATCCTGGCGGGTGCCGACCGGCTGGGGCGCGCGGTGCGCTGGGTGCACGCGGGCGAGGTGCCCAACATCGCCTCGCTGCTCAAGGGCGGCGAACTGCTGCTCACCACGGGCTACGGCCTCGGCACCCGCCCGGCCGAGCAGCGGGCCTTCGTGCGCACCCTCGCCGAACGCGGGATCGCCGCCCTCGTGGTGGAGCTGGGCCCGCGCTTCACCAGGCTGCCCGCCGCCCTGGTGGACACCGCCCGCGCCGCCGGCCTGCCGCTGGTCCAGCTGCACCGCGAGGTCCCGTTCGTGACGGTGACCGAGGAGATCCACACCGAGATCGTCAACGGTCACTACGCGCTGCTCCAACGCGCCGAGGAGGTGCACCGGCGCTGTACCGAGGCGCTGCTCGGCGGCGGCGGGGTGCCGCAGGTGCTGGGCATCCTGGCGGGCTTCAGCGGCAACCCGGTGTTCCTGGAGACCCCCGACGGCCGGCTGCTGTACGCCGCCGGGGAAGGGCCCGAGGGCGCCGATCCGCTGCAGGTGTGGGAGGGGCTGCGCGACCCGCACAAGGGCGCGCCGCCGCCGGCCGGTTCGGTGCTCGTGGACGTGCCCGGCGGCGGCCCCGGTACGACGGGTTCGACGCGCGCCCGGCTGGTGCTGCTGCCGGTCCGCGCACCGCTGGCCCCCGTGCACCGGATCGCCGCCGAACGGGCCGCCGGCATCCTGGCCGTGGTGCTGATGCAGGCCCGGCAGGAGGAGGAGCTGGCGGCCCGCGGGCGCGGTGACTACCTCACCGACCTCGCCGAGGGCCGCATCTCGGCGCAGGACGCCCCGGCGCAGGCCCGGGTCCTCGGCTTCAAGCCCGGCGACAGCCCGCTGCTGCCCGTGGTGATGCGGATCGGCGACTCCCTTGCCCCGGGCGGCGGTTGGGCGGTGCTGGCGAGAGCCGTCTCCGAGGAGCTGGCCGCGGTGGGGGTGCCGGTGCTGCTGGGTGTACGGCCGGTGGAGGGCCGCGTGCTGGTCCTGCTCGGGCTGCGCGCGGAGGGGGAGCGGACGGCGGTGGCCGACCGGGTGGCGGCGGCGCTCCGGGCGGGCGTGGAGCGGGCCGGGATGCGCCGGCCGGGCTCGCCGCCGCCGGTCGTGGTCGTCGGTGTGGCGGGCGGCTGGGCGGCCGCGTCGGCCGGGCTGCGGCACGCGGCGGAGACGGCGACGGCCGCGCAGGGCCTGACCGACCGGCCCTGGTACGACGCCCGCCGCCTGGACATCGACCTGCTGCTGTGGCGGCTGCGCGACCACCCGGACCTCGCCGCCTTCGTGGACCGCGCGATCGGCCCGCTGCGTGACCACGACCGCCGCTCCCGGCCGCCGCTGCTACCGACGCTGGAGACCTATCTGGCGCATGCCGGCCGCAAGGCGGAGACGGCCCGGGAGCTGCACCTGAACCGGCAGACCCTGTACAACCGCCTGGCCCGCATCGGCGAGTTGCTGGGCACCGACCTCGACGACCCGCAGACGGTACTGGCGTTGAGCCTGGCCCTGCGGGCCCGCCGGCACGCGCACTAGGCGAGCGGCCGGGGTTGGGTCAACTCGTCATAGATGCTGAGCACTTGGGCGACCGTCTCGTCCTCGGTCGGCCAGCTGGCGGCCTGCCGCACCCCCGACTCGCGCAGTTCCTGGCAGCGTTCGGGATCCGCCAGGAGCCGTACGACGGCGTCCGCGAGCGCCTCGGCATCGCCGTACGGGACGAGTTCGGCCGCATCGCCGACGAGGTCGGGGATGCCGCCGACCCGGGTCGCGACGAGCGGCACGCGCGCGTGCAGCGCCTCCTGGGCCAGGACGGAGCGCGACTCCCAACTGCTCGTCAGCAGCGCCAGATCGGCGGCGGCGAGCAGCTCGGGCACGTCCTCGCGGCGCCCGACGAGCCGCACCGGCAGTTCCTCGTCCTCGATCCGCCGCGTCAGGTACGGGCGTTGCGTCCCCTCCCCCGCGATCACTACCAGCGGGACGGGGTCCAGCTCCCGCCAGGCACGGGCGGCGTCGAGCAGGACGTCGTAGCCGCGGTGCCGGTCGAGTGAGCCGACCGCGATGAGCAACGGGCCCGAACCGGCGCCGAGTTCGGCCCGCACCTTGGCACGCCGCCGGTCGGGGTCGTCGTGGTCGACGGACGGGCGCTGTCCCGGCAGGCCGACGGCGGCCAGCCGGGCGTCCCGCGCCCCGGTCCGCCGGGCCCGGTCCACCAGGTCGGAGCTGGTGCCGAGGACC
Source organism: Streptomyces broussonetiae (assembly GCF_009796285.1). NCBI lineage: Bacteria > Bacillati > Actinomycetota > Actinomycetes > Kitasatosporales > Streptomycetaceae > Streptomyces > Streptomyces broussonetiae. Next base: position 2,527,060 of record NZ_CP047020.1, read on the forward strand.
ACGGCGGCGGTGCGCACCACCCGCCGCTCCAGCAACCGCAGCAGATGGGCCCGCGGGCCCTCCGCGCGGGCCCGGTCGTGCCAGGTGACCACCAGCGGGGTGCGCCGGCCGCTGAGGGCGAGCACGGCCCGGAAGGAGGCGTGCAGCCCGTGGGCGTGCACCAGGTCGGCGTTCGCGCAGGCCGTCCGGAGCGCGGCGACGGAGACGGGGTCGCTGCTGCGCGGCACGTGCACATGCTCGGCGCCGGTACCACTGAAGTCGTAGGCGTGGTCGGCCTCGGCGGGGGCGCACACCGTCACCCGCACGCCCCGCGCCACGAGCCCCTCGGCCAGGGAGCGCACATGTGCGCTGCTGCCCGCGTGGCCTCCGCCCAGCACCTGCACGGTGCGCAGCGGCGACTGACCGTGCGGCGCGTTGCTGCTCAGGGGGCTCACGGGGCCGGGGCTCCTGGTTCGACGTGGGCGGTCACGAGGCAACGTACAGAAGGTAGCGGGCGCAAGGGAGCGCAAGGAGACACCCCGCGCGCCTCCCGTGCGGACCGGTCCGGCCCGCCGCCCGTCCGCGTTCCCCGCCAAGCATGCCAGGACATGCGGCCGTTCCGGGAAAACCGGGTGGGCGCACTGTGCGGCGGGCCGGGGCAATGCGCCGGAGCACATCACCCACACGGGTGAAAACAGCCCCGCCGTGCACGAACCCCGTACCACCGTGTCCGACCAGGTCGGACGGTCACGTCGAGCGGGCCCACGCCGTCACCCGGTCGCCGTACACGGCGGCGGCCACGACGGCCACGGCGTGCGCGAGGAGCCCCGCGCGCCGGTTACCCGCCACGATGGCCGCCCCCAGCGCGGCACCGAGGGCATGCGCCCCCGTGTCCCCGATCATGACGCGTTCGCCGAGATCCTCCCGGAGCACGGCCGCCGCACTGCCCGTCGCGACCGCGGCCAGCTCACCGCCCGGACCCCCGCGCAGCAGCCCCGGCGCCCCGAGCGCCAGTACGGCGCCGAGCGCCCGTCCCGGCCGCACGTCGACCAGGTTGACGAAGTGGGCCGTCCCCGCGATCACGATCCCGGCGAGCACCTTGTCCAGCGGCCGTTCCTTCAGCAGCGCGCCCGCGACGAGACCGGCCGCGCCGATCCCGAACAACTTGACGGCGCCGCTGGTGACTTCGCCGTCGCGCAGCGCGCCGAGATGCGCCCGGAAGCCACGCCGGGTGTCCCCCGAGACGTGGCCCGCGACATCGTCGTACGCCCCGCAGGCCCCGGCGGCCAGCACGGCGAGCCCGGCGCCGGGGTGCACCCGCGTGGCGGCGACGGCCGTGCCGAGCGCCGACGCGGGCCCGGCGTACAGCTCGACCGTACGCCCGGCGTAGTTCTTCCGCTCCCAACACGCGCGCCGCCCGGGCGGGTTGGCGCGCAGGAGCGCGAGGCCGGCCCCGGTGAGCGCGGCGGACAGCAGGAAGGAACGGGGCTTTCGGGTGCCGGTCATCCCGCCACCCTAAGTCCGCCGGAGATCCGCCCGTGAAGTCCCGCCGGGGTTCCGCGCGCGGGTCACCGGCAGGGACTCACGAGACCCGGCAGGGACTCACGGGACCCGGCAGGGACTCACGACGCTAGAGATCCGCCCGGGCGGTCGCCAGCAGCTCCTCGGCGTGCGCGCGGGCCGTCTCGGAGTCCTCCTGGCCGGCCAGCATCCGGGACAGCTCCCGGACCCGCTCCTCGCCCTCCAGCACCTTGACTCCGGACCGGGTGACGGAGCCGTCGTTGGTCTTCTCGACCAGCAGCTGCCGGTCGGCGAAGGCGGCGACCTGGGGCAGATGGGTGACGACCACGACCTGCGCGCTCTTGGCGAGCTTCGCCAGCCGCCGCCCGATCTCGACCGCGGCCTTGCCGCCGACACCGGCGTCGACCTCGTCGAAGAGGTACGTCGGCACGGGGTCGGTCCCCGCGAAGACGACCTCGACGGCCAGCATCACGCGGGACAGCTCACCACCCGAGGCGCCCTTGGCGATGGGCCGCGGCGGGGCGCCCGGGTGCGGGGCGAGCAGCAGCTCGACCTCGTCCGCGCCGGACGGCCCGTAGGCGACCGTCCGCCCGCCGACCTCGACACCGTCGGGGTCCTCGGTCTGCCGGATGTCGAAGGACACGCGCGCGTGAGGCATCGCCAGCGAGGCCAGCTCGGCGGTCACGGCGGCGGCGAACCGCTCGGCGGCCTCCGCCCTCGCGTCCGTCAACGCCTGCGCCAGAGCGCCCAGTTCGATGCGCAGGGCGTCCCGCTCGGCGGTCAGGTCCTCGATCCGCTCGTCGTCGCCGTCCAGCTCGGTGAGCCGGGCGGCACCCTGCTCGGCCCACGTCAGCACCGCGTTGATGTCGTGCCCGTACTTCCGGGTGAGGGCGGTGAGGGCCGCCCTGCGCTCCTCCACGGCCGCCAGGCGCAGTGGATCGGCGTCGAGGTCGTCGGCGTACCCGGCCAGCTCCCCGGCGACATCGCCGAGCAGGATCCCGACCTCTCCGATCCGGTCGGCGAGGGAGGCCAGCTCCGGGTCGTGCGAGCGCACGGCCTCCAGCGCCCGGTGGGCGCCCGCGACGAGCGTCGAGGCGTCGATCCCCTCGGGGTCCTCGGGGTTGCCCGCCAGAGCGGCGTGCGCGGCCGTCGCGGCGGACGACAGGGCCTCGGCGTGCCCCAGCCGCTCCGCCTCCTCGGCCAGCTCGACGTCCTCCCCGGCCCGCGGCTCGACCCCGGCGATCTCGTCGAGGCCGTACCGCAGCATGTCGGCTTCCTGCGCCCGCTCACGCGCGCGCGTGGTGATCTCCTCCAGCTCGGCGGAGACGGCCCGCAGCCGCCGGTAGGCCTCGGCGTACTTCGCCAGCGGTCCGGCGACGGCGTCGCCCGCGTACCGGTCCAGGGCCTGCCGCTGCCGGGACAGCTTGAGCAGCCCCTGCTGGTCGGTCTGCCCGTGCACGGCCACCAGGTCGTCGGCCAGCTCGGCGAGCAGCCCTACGGGCACGCTGCGCCCGCCCACGTGGGCACGCGAGCGCCCCTCGGCGGAAACGGTACGGCTGATCAGGAGCGCCCCGTCGTCCAGCTCGGCGCCGGCCTCCTCGGCGCGTACGACGACGGGCGCGCCCGTGGGGACGGTGATCCGCCCTTCCACGACCGCCTTCCCGGCCCCGATCCGCACGAGCGCCGGATCCGCCCGGCCGCCGAGCAGCAGCCCCAGGCTGGTGACGACCATGGTCTTGCCCGCACCCGTCTCACCGGTGACCGCGGTGAACCCCGGCGACAACTCGACGACGGCATCGTCGATGACCCCGAGCGACCGTATCCGCATCTCCTCCAACACGGAACAGACCATACGAGGTCCGGGGCGCAGAGTGCACACAGGCCGCCCGTCTCACTCCGTCGTGTGGTGCGGCGCCCCTCGCCATCCCGTGGTCGGCAACGCGAACTTCGCCACCAAACGGTCCGTAAACGACGAATGGTGCAGCCGCGCCAACCGCACCGGCACGGCCCCGCGCCGCACCTCCACCCGTGCCCCGGGCGGCAACTCCACGGTCCGCCGCCCGTCGCACCACAGAACCCCCGGCGGGACGTGCGGCAGCACCTCCACCGCGAGCACCGAGTCGGGCGAGGTCACCAGCGGCTTCGCGAACAGCGCGTGCGCACTGATCGGCACCATCAGCAGCGCCTCCACCTCGGGCCACACCACGGGCCCGCCGGCGGAGAAGGCGTACGCCGTGGACCCGGTCGGGGTGGACAGCACGACGCCGTCGCATCCGAACCCCGTCACCGGCCGGCCGTCGATCTCCAGCACGACCTCGAGCAGCTTCTCGGCACCGGCCTTCTGCACGGCCGCCTCGTTCAGCGCCCAGTCGGTGTGCACGATGTCCCCGTTGCGGTGCACGACGACGTCGACGGTCATCCGCTCCTCGACCTCGTACGACCGCGCCACCACCCGGTCGACCACCCGATCGAGGTCGTCCCGTTCGGCCTCGGCGAGGAATCCCACCCGTCCGAGGTTGACGCCGAGCATCGGCACCCCGGACGCCCGGGCGAACTCGGCGCCCCGCAGCAGCGTGCCGTCGCCGCCGAGGACGATCAGCAGCTCGCACCCGTCGAGGCAGGCCGGGGTCGCCTCCTTGACCAGCTCCACCTCTTCGGGGAGCGGCAGGTCGCGCGCCTCCTCCTCCAGCACCCGCACCCCGATGTCATGCCGGAGCAAGCCCTTGACGACGAGTTCCGCACTGCGGATCGCCGCGGGCCGCCCGGTGTGGGCGAGCAGGAAAACAGTACGCGCCAGGTTCTGTGTCAACGCGGCCCCTCCGCCACTGCACGGTCGACGTCGGCCGGGTCCACCTCGGGTGCCCCCGCCCGCAACCAGAGAAAGTACTCGACGTTCCCCGAGGGCCCGGGCAGCGGGCTCGCGGTGACACTCTGCACCCCGAGCCCCAGCTCCCAGGCCTTCTCGGCCACTGCCCGCACGGCCTCCGCCCGCAGTTGCGGACTCCGTACGACACCCCCGCTGCCGAGCCGCTCCTTCCCCACCTCGAACTGCGGCTTGACCATCATCACCAGGTCGGCGTCCGGCTTCACGCACCGCTTGAGAGCCGGCAGCACCAGCCCGAGCGGGATGAACGACAGATCGCCCACGACAAGATCCACAGGTTCCCCATCGATCGCATCGAGCGTCAACTCCCTTACATTCGTACGGTCCTTGACGGTGACGCGTTCATCGCTCTGCAGAGACCAGGCGAGCTGTCCGTAGCCGACGTCCACGGCGACGACGTGCGCGGCGCCCGAGCGCAGCAGGACGTCGGTGAAGCCGCCGGTGGACGCGCCGGCGTCCAGCGCGCGCCGCCCCTCGACCACGAGCCCCTGCGGGACGAAGACCTCCAGCGCGCCGGCCAGCTTGTGGCCGCCCCGGGAGACGTACTCGGGATCGCTGTCGTCGGCCTGCACGACGATCGCCGCGGCCGTCTCCACCTGGGTGGCCGGCTTCGTCGCCACGGTCTTGCCGACGGTGACCCGCCCAGCGGCGATCAGCTGGCTGGCGTGCTCGCGCGAACGTGCGAGCTTCCGGCGGACCAGCTCCGCGTCCAGACGGCGGCGTGCGACTCCTGCCACGTTCGGTTCAGCTCCTGCTTTCGAATGACCGTGGGGGCGCCGGAGGTCCCGGGCGGGCGTCGAGCGCGGTGAGCGCGTCGCGCAGCCCCCGGTGCACATCCTCGTACACCTCGACGTGGCCGTCGGTGGCGAGGTGGTCGGTGTCGGCGAGACGGTCGAGCTGGGCGTCCACCTCCGCGTTGCCGGTGGGGGTGCGCGGGACGTTCAGGGGGGCGGGCGCGGCGGGGTCGTACGCCTCCGGCGCCTCCACCGCCTCCGCCGGGATCTCCGTCTGCGGAACCGAGTCGCTCATGCCCCCGACGCTACCCCGAACCGCTGGGGTACCGTCGGGGGCGATGGCCACGATCGAGGAGTGCCGCGCCGCACTGGAAAAGCTTTCGGACAACATGCAGGGCGCCGGGGGCGACGTCCGGGCGGCCGCCGCCCTGGACCGCTCGGTGAGCTGCCACATCACCGACCTGGACGTCACCTTCGCCGGCCGGATGACCGGCGGCCGGATCGAGGTGGACGACACCCTGCCCGGGCCGCCGCGGGAGAAAGCACAGATCAGGCTCGCCATGGCCGGGGACGACCTGGTGACCCTGGTGGGCGGCGAGCTGAACTTCGCGACCGCCTGGGGCACCGGCCGGGTGAAGCTGGAGGCCGGCCTGCTGGACCTGTTCCGGCTCAGGAAGCTGCTGTGACCCGCTGCGCGCGGGCCTTCCGCGCCGCCGGTACGACCAGCGGGGTTCCCGTCTCCGGGTCGTCGATGACCTGACAGCGCAGCCCGAAGACCTCCTCGACCAGCTCGGCCGTGACGATGTCGTTGGGCGCGCCCTCGGCGATGACCCTGCCGCCGCGCAGGGCGATCAGGTGAGTGGCGTAGCGGGCCGCGTGGTTGAGGTCGTGCAGGACGGCGACGAGGGTGCGGCCCTGGGTCTCGTGCAGCTCCGCGCACAGGTCGAGGACGTCGATCTGGTGCTGGATGTCCAGGTAGGTGGTCGGCTCGTCCAGGAGCAGCAGCGGGGTCTGCTGGGCCAGCGCCATGGCGATCCACACCCGCTGGCGCTGCCCGCCGGACAGCTCGTCCACATACCGGTCGGCCAGCTCGGCGACCCCGGTCTGCGCCATGGACTCCTGCACGACCCGCTCGTCCTCGGCCGACCACTGGCGCAGCAGGCCCTGGTGCGGGTAGCGGCCCCGGCCGACGAGGTCGGCGACGGTGATGCCGTCGGGCGCGATGGACGACTGCGGCAGCAGACCCAGGGTCCGGGCGACCTTCTTGGCGGGCATCGACTGGATGGCCTGCCCGTCGAGCAGCACCCGGCCCCCGCTGGGCCTGAGCATCCGCGACAGGGCCCGCAACAGCGTCGACTTGCCGCACGCGTTCGGCCCGACGATCACCGTGAAGGAGTTGTCGGGTATCTGCACCGACAGCTGCTCGGCGATGACGCGCTGGTCGTAGGCGAGGGTGACGTTGTCGGCGGACAGGCGGTTCACAGTACTCCTAGGGGCGTTCGTGTTCGTGCCGCGCACGTCCTCGTTCATGCCGTTCGCGCTGCTCGTGCCGTTCGTGCCGTTCATATGCGGCCCGCCCTGCGCTCGGTGACCAGCAGCCACAGCAGATAGCCGCCGCCGAGCACACCGGTGACCACGCCGACGGGCAACTGGTCGGCGCCGAAGGCGCGCTGCGAGGCCCAGTCGGCGGCGACCAGCAGGGCGGCGCCCATGCAGAGGGAGGGCACGAGGTTCGGGCCCGGCGAACGGGTCAGGCGGCGGGCGAGCTGCGGCGCGGTCAGGGCGACGAAGCTGACGGGTCCGGCGGCGGCCGTGGCCGCGGCGGTGAGCAGGACGGCGCAGACCATCAGCACCAGCCGGACGCGCTGCACCCGCACCCCGAGGGCGCCTGCGACGTCGTCGCCCATCTCGATCATCCTGAGGCCGCGCGCGTTGACGAGGACCATTGGGACGAGGACGGCGCACAGGGCGAGCAGCGGCCAGACCTGGTCCCAGTCACGGCCGTTGAGGGAGCCGGTCATCCAGACGACCGCGCGGGCCGCGTCGACCATGTCGGCCTTGGTGAGCAGATAGCCGTTGACCGCGGTGGCGATCGCGGAGACGCCGATACCGACCAGAACGAGCCGGTATCCGTGCACGCCCTGCTTCCAGGCGAGCGCGTAGATGGCGAGCCCGGTCGCCAGGCCGCCGACCAGCGCGCCGAGGGTGACCTGCGTGCTGCTGCCGGACAGCAGCACGATGACGACCAGGGCGCCGGCCGTCGAGCCCTGCGACAGGCCGAGCACATCCGGGCTGCCGAGAGGGTTGCGGGAGACGGACTGGAACAGGGCGCCACCCAGGCCGAGCGAGGCGCCGACCAGCAGGCCGACGAGGACGCGCGGCAGCCGCAGCTCGTTGACGATGAAGTCCTGGTAGGCGGTGCCGTTCCCGGCGAGGGTCCGCAGCACGTCGGCCGCCGGTATCTTCGCGTCGCCGGTGCCGATCAGCGCGACGCCCGCGGCACATGCGGAGGCCAGCAGCAGGACGACCACGACGAGCGCCCGCAGGTCGAGGCGCAGGGAAAGCCCGCCGGGAGTGCGTACGGCCCGGTTCATGGATCGGGTCTTCACAGCTGGGCCGACCTCCGCCGTCGTACGAGAAAGATGAAGACCGGGCCCCCGATGATCGCGGTGACGATGCCGACCTGGAGTTCCGAGGGGCGGGCCACAACCCGTCCGACGACGTCGGCGCCGAGCAGCAGCACGGGCGACAGGACGGTGGCGTACGGCAGGATCCAGCGCAGGTCGGGGCCGGTGAAGGAGCGCACGACGTGCGGCACCATCAGGCCGACGAACACGATCGGACCGCAGGCGGCGGTCGCGGCACCGCACAGCACGGTGGCGGCCAGCATGGCGAGCGCACGGGTGCGGCCCAGGTGGGCGCCGAGGGCGCGAGCAGTGTCGTCGCCCATCGCCACGGCGTTCAGCGGCCGGGCCAGCGCGAGCGCGAGGAGTGTGCCGGCCGCGAGGAACGGCAGCACCTGCAGGACGGTCGCGTTGGTGGCCGAGGCCAGCGAACCCACCGTCCAGAAGCGCATCTTGCCCAGCGCCGCGTTGTCCATGATCATCACGGCCTGGAGATAGCCGTAGAGGGCCGCGCTGATGGCCGTACCGGCGAGTGCGAGCCGGACCGGCGTGGCGCCCCGGCCGCCGCCGAGGAACCACACCAGCGCACCGACCGCCGCCGCCCCAAGGAAGGCGAACCACACATAGCCGGTCAGGCTGGTGATCCCGAAATAGGAGATGGCCGTGACGACGGCGGCGGAGGCACCCGCGTTGATCCCGAGCAGCCCCGGATCGGCCAGCGGATTGCGGGTCAGAGCCTGGAGCACGGCACCGGACAGGCCGAGCGCGGCACCGGCCAGCAGCCCGAGCCATGTGCGCGCGAGCCGCTCGTCCACGACGACGTCGCCGTACGACCCCGTGTCATGGAACAGGCCGTGCCAGACCTGGTCCGGTGACAGTGCTTTCGCTCCGATCGCGATACTCGCCAGGGCGACGAGCAGCAGGATCGCGACGCAGAGCAGGAGCCCAAGGGCTCGTACCGCCTGGCGAGTTGAGGGCGCGGGGGCGGTCTCCGCGCGCTGTTCCGGAGGACTGTCGACCAACACGAGGTTAGGTTAGCCTACCCTAGCTGTCGATCTCGATCCCCGAGCCCGATCCCTGGGACAAGATCCCCGGGGTCCGCTCCCTGGGGCCCGATCCCCGGGAGCGCTCGTTCCTCAGTGCCGTCCGATCGCCGAGACGCCCGCTCTCCGGGGACGCTCGTCACAGTCCGAGGCGTGCCAGGGCCTTGCCTCCGTCCACCTCGCAGGAACCCTCCCCGGCCGCCGTCCAGGCCGCCGCGCACAGCGCCCGCAACCCGTCCAGCGCCTCGCCGTCACCCTCCAGCTCCAGCCGGTCCGTCCCCGCCGTCGCCGTCCAGCCGCCACAGCGGAAGCCGTCTCCCTCAGCCCCGACCTCCGGCTGTCCGGTGAGCAGCCCGCGCAGGTCGGCGTCCACATACGTCGGCCGGTGCTGCGGCGGCGCCGCGAGAAGCTGCGCGCCGTCCGTGACCCCGGTCAGCACCAGCAGCGAATCCACCCCGCCGTTGAACGCGCCCTCGATGTCCGTGTCCAGCCGGTCCCCGACCACCAGCGGCCGCTGCGCGCCGGTGCGGATGATCGTCTCCTTGTGCATCGGCGGCAGCGGCTTGCCCGCCACCTGCGGCTCCCTGCCCGTCGCGATCCGAACGACCTCCACGGCCGCCCCGTTGCCCGGCGCGATCCCCCGCCCGCTCGGAATCGTCAGGTCCGTGTTGGACGCGAACCACGGCACCCCGCGCGCCACCGCGTAGGACGCCTCCGCGAACCGGCCCCACGTAAGGTCGGGCCCGCCGAACCCCTGCACGACCGCCGCCGGATCGTCGTCCGCCGACTCCACCGGCTCGAGCCCCCGCTCGCGCAGCGCCACCCGCAGCCCCTCGCCTCCGATCACCAGCACCCGCGCCCCGGCCGGCACCTGCTCACTGATCAGCCGCGCCACGGCCTGCGCGGAGGTGATGACGTCCCCGGCACCCGTCGGTATGCCCAGCTCCGTCAGATGCGCGGCCACGGCGTCCGGGGTGCGCAACGCGTTGTTCGTGACGTACGCCAGATGCATCCCGCCCGAGCGTGCCACCGCCAGCGAGTCGACCGCGTGAGCGATCGCGTTCCCGCCCGCGTACACCACCCCGTCCAGATCGAGCAGCGCCGTGTCGTACGCCTCGCTCAGGGGCTGCCCACTGCCCTCGGGCCTCGTCCTGACCGCCTGGCTCATTCCACATCGCTCCTCGTTCGATGGCCTTTCCCCCGATCATCCCCCACACCACTGACACACGTACGATGCCGGGATGAACACAGCAGGTCACTCGGAAGCAACGGCGCGCCGAGGCCTGGAACTCACGCCGTTCCGAGGCCTTCGCTACGACCCCGACCGGGTCGGCAGCCTCGCCGCCGTCACCTCCCCGCCGTACGACGTCGTCGTGCGCCCCGACGGGGTGCACCACCTCGAGTCCGCCGACCCGCACAACATCGTCCGGCTGATCCTGCCCCAGGCCGGCACCCCGAGCGCCCGTACCGAGCAGGCGGCCGACACCCTGCGCCGCTGGCTGGCCGAGGGCGTCCTCACCACGGACCCGGAGCCCGGCCTGTACGTCTACGAACAGCGGGACGGCGACGGCATGCTCCAGCGCGGTGTCATCGGCGCGCTGCGGGTCTCGGAACCGTCGGAGGGCGTGGTGCTGCCGCACGAGGACGTCATGCCGCCCGTGGTCGCCGACCGTGCGGCCCTGATGCGCGCCACGCGCGCGAACCTGGAACCGCTGCTGCTGACCTACCGCGGCAACGGCACCACCGCCGAGGTCGTCGAACGCACGGCGGAGAAGCCCCCGCTGCTCTCCACGACCACCGAGGACGGCTTCCACCACCGCCTGTGGTCGGTCACCGACCCGGCCGATCTGGCCGACATCCAGACAGATCTCGCCCACCACCAGGCCCTGATCGCCGACGGCCACCACCGCTGGGCCACCTACCGGCTGCTCCGCGCGGAACAGCCCTCCCCCAGCCCCTGGGACTACGGCCTGGTGCTCCTCGTCGACACCGCCCGCTACCCGCTGCGCGTCCGCGCCATCCACCGCCTGCTGCACGGCCTGCCGGTGGCGGACGCAGTGGCCGCGGTGGCGGGCCTGTTCCGGACACGACGCCTCGAGGTACCCCTCGCCGAGGCCCTGGAGATGCTCGCGGACGCGACCTGCACGGGCAACGCCTTCCTGCTGGCCGGCGACGGCGCCTTCCACCTGCTCGACCGCCCCGATCCGGACCTGCTGGCCCGGACGATCCCGGCCGACCGCCCGGCCGCCTGGCGCTCCCTGGACGCCACCGTCCTGCACGCCACTCTGCTCGACCACGTCTGGCACATCCCCGAGGACTCCCCCGCCCACATCGCCTACATCCACGACACGGCCGCGACGGTCGCCAAGGCGGAACGCGACGGCGGTACGGCCGTCCTGATGCACCCCGTCCGCGAAGAGGTCGTACGCGACCTGGCCCGCCAGGGTGTCACCATGCCCCGCAAGTCGACGTCGTTCGGCCCGAAGCCGGCGTCGGGACTGGTGCTGCGCGCACTGGAGATCTGAGCCGGCCGCATACGAAAGAGGGCAGGCTCCCCGGGGAGCCTGCCCTCTTCTCCATGATCAATGACGGACGTCAGTCCTTGTCGATGTCCTTGTCGATGTCCTTGTCGACGTCGTCGTCGCCGTCGTCGCCGTTCTCGTCGCCGTCGTCGTCGCCGTCCTTGTCGGAGGCGCGCACGGCCTCGCCGTTCTCGCCGCCCTCGGTCTCGGTCGCGTCGAGGGCGTCGACGAACTCCACGCCGTCCAGCTCGGCGAGCCGGTCCGAGGCGTCCGTGCTGCCGTCCCGGTCGGCCTCGACGGCCTTGGCGAACCACTCCCGTGCCTCGCTCTCCCGGCCGGCCGCCAGCAGGGCGTCGGCGTAGGCGTAGCGCAGGCGGGCGGTCCACGGCTGGACCGAGTTGGAGGCCAGCTCGGGGCTCTGCAGGGTCACGATGGCCGCGTCCAGCTGGCCCATGTCACGCCGGGCGCCGGCCGCGACGAGCCGCATCTCGACCTGACCGGCCTTGTCCAGCTTGTGCACCTCCGGAGCACCGGCCATGTCCAGCGCCTTCTCCGGCCGCCCGAGCCCGCGCTCGCAGTCGGCCATCACCGGCCACAGCTCCACGCTGCCGGTCATCCGGCGTGCGGCGCGGAACTCGGCGAGGGCCTCGCTGTACTTCTGGTTGGCGTACGCGGCGAAGCCGGCGGCCTCGCGTACGGCGGCCACGCGGGACGCGAGACGCAGGGCCACCTTGGAGTAGCCGTAGGCGCCCTCGGGGTCCTCGTCGATGAGCCGGGCGACCATCACCAGGTTCTTGGCGACGTCCTCCGCGAGCGTCTTGGGCAGGCTCTGCAGCTCCTGCCGGACGTCCTTGTCGATCTCGTCGCCGGTGACGTCCTCCGGGATCGGCAGCCGCTTGATCGGCTCCCGGTCACGGTCACGTTCGTCGCGGAAGCGGCCACCGCCACGGCGGTCGTCACGCCGGTCGTCACGCCGGTCGTCACGGCGGTCGTCACGGCGGAAGCCACCGGCTCGGCCACCGCGGTCGTCCCGGCGGGGCCCGCGGGCACCACGCTCGTCCCGCCCCCGGAACCCGCCACGCTCACCCCGGTTGTCGTCGCGCCGACCGTAGCCGCCGCGGTCGTCCCGACCGTAGCCGCCGCGGTCCTCACGACGGTCGTCGCGTCGGTCGTCGCGGCGCTCGTAGCCGCGGCGGTCGTCGTCGCGGCGGAAGGCCGGGCGGTCACCACCGCGGTCGTCACGCCGGAAGGCCGGGCGGTCACCACCGCGGTCGTCACGACGCGGCCCACGGTCACGGTCGTCCCGCTGGAACGCCGGGCGAGAACCCCGGTCGCCCTCACGACGATCATCCCTACGACCGCCGAAACCACCACGACGGTCATCGCGGTCGCCGAAACCACCACGACGGTCATCACGACGGTCATCACGACGGTCGTCACGACGGTCGTCACGACGGAAGCCACCGCGATCACGGTCACGGTCACGGTCGCCGTAGGAACCGCCGCCTCGGTTGTCGTCGCGCCGACCATAGCCACCACGGTCGTCACGACGGTCGTCGCGGCGCTCGTAGCCGCGGCGGTCGTCGTCGCGGCGGAAGGCCGGGCGGTCACCACCGCGGTCGTCACGCCGGAAACCACGGTCGTCACGACGGTCGTCACGACGCGGCCCACGGTCACGGTCGTCCCGCTGGAACGCCGGACGAGAACCCCGGTCGCCCTCACGACGATCATCCCTACGACCGCCGAAACCACCACGACGGTCATCGCGGTCGCCGAAACCACCACGACGGTCATCACGACGGTCGTCACGACGGAAGCCACCGCGATCACGGTCACGGTCACGGTCGCCGTAGGAACCGCCGCCCCGGTTGTCGTCGCGCCGACCATAGCCACCACGGTCGTCACGACGGTCGTTGCTACCACGGTCGTTGCTACGACGGTCGTTGTCGCGGCGGTCGTTGTCGCGGCGGTCCCCGCGGTAGCCGCCACGGTCGCCGCGGTCACCACTGTCCCGTCGCCGCTGGTCGCGCTCCGGTCGATCGTCGGGAGAGTTGGTGGACATGGTGACTCCTGTCTTAGGTACCGCAAGCATTGTAAAAACAAAAGGACCCCTGGTCCCAGCTGAACGCTGGGACCAGGGGTCCTCCAAAGATTGTTCGGCGGCGTCCTACTCTCCCACAGGGTCCCCCCTGCAGTACCATCGGCGCTGTGAGGCTTAGCTTCCGGGTTCGGAATGTAACCGGGCGTTTCCCTCACGCTATGACCACCGAAACCCTAATGGTTTCGAGCGAACAAGCACACTGTTCTGTTATGCGTTCTGCTCAAAGCCGGCAACGGTCGTTGCCTCAGAACTAACACAGTGGACGCGAGCAACTGAGGACAAGCCCTCGGCCTATTAGTACCGGTCACCTCCACCAGTTACCTGGCTTCCAGATCCGGCCTATCAACCCAGTCGTCTACTGGGAGCCTTACCCCATCAAGTGGGTGGGAGTCCTCATCTCGAAGCAGGCTTCCCGCTTAGATGCTTTCAGCGGTTATCCCTCCCGAACGTAGCCAACCAGCCATGCCCTTGGCAGAACAACTGGCACACCAGAGGTTCGTCCGTCCCGGTCCTCTCGTACTAGGGACAGCCCTTCTCAAGACTCCTACGCGCACAGCGGATAGGGACCGAACTGTCTCACGACGTTCTAAACCCAGCTCGCGTACCGCTTTAATGGGCGAACAGCCCAACCCTTGGGACCGACTCCAGCCCCAGGATGCGACGAGCCGACATCGAGGTGCCAAACCATCCCGTCGATATGGACTCTTGGGGAAGATCAGCCTGTTATCCCCGGGGTACCTTTTATCCGTTGAGCGACGGCGCTTCCACAAGCCACCGCCGGATCACTAGTCCCGACTTTCGTCCCTGCTCGACCCGTCGGTCTCACAGTCAAGCTCCCTTGTGCACTTACACTCAACACCTGATTGCCAACCAGGCTGAGGGAACCTTTGGGCGCCTCCGTTACTCTTTAGGAGGCAACCGCCCCAGTTAAACTACCCATCAGACACTGTCCCTGATCCGGATCACGGACCCAGGTTAGACATCCAGCACGACCAGACTGGTATTTCAACGACGACTCCACAAACACTGGCGTGCCTGCTTCAAAGTCTCCCAGCTATCCTACACAAGCCGAACCGAACACCAATATCAAACTGTAGTAAAGGTCCCGGGGTCTTTCCGTCCTGCTGCGCGAAACGAGCATCTTTACTCGTAGTGCAATTTCACCGGGCCTATGGTTGAGACAGTCGAGAAGTCGTTACGCCATTCGTGCAGGTCGGAACTTACCCGACAAGGAATTTCGCTACCTTAGGATGGTTATAGTTACCACCGCCGTTTACTGGCGCTTAAGTTCTCAGCTTCGCCTGGACGAATCCAAGCTAACCGGTCCCCTTAACGTTCCAGCACCGGGCAGGCGTCAGTCCGTATACATCGCCTTACGGCTTCGCACGGACCTGTGTTTTTAGTAAACAGTCGCTTCTCGCTGGTCTCTGCGGCCACCCCCAGCTCGAACAGCAAGTGTTCTCACCAGGCGTGGCCCCCCTTCTCCCGAAGTTACGGGGGCATTTTGCCGAGTTCCTTAACCATAGTTCACCCGAACGCCTCGGTATTCTCTACCTGACCACCTGAGTCGGTTTAGGGTACGGGCCGCCATGAAACTCGCTAGAGGCTTTTCTCGACAGCATAGGATCATCCACTTCACCACAATCGGCTCGGCATCAGGTCTCAGCCACAAGGTGTGCGGATTTGCCTACACACCGGCCTACACCCTTACCCCGGGACAACCACCGCCCGGGATGGACTACCTTCCTGCGTCACCCCATCACTCACCTACTAACCGCTTGGTCCGGCGGCTCCACCACTCCCCTCAACTCCGAAGAGATCAGGGCGGCTTCACGGCCTTAGCATCACGATGCTCGATGTTTGACGCTTCACAGCGGGTACCGGAATATCAACCGGTTATCCATCGACTACGCCTGTCGGCCTCGCCTTAGGTCCCGACTTACCCTGGGCAGATCAGCTTGACCCAGGAACCCTTAGTCAATCGGCGCACACGTTTCTCACGTGTGAATCGCTACTCATGCCTGCATTCTCACTCGTCAACCGTCCACGACTACCTTCCAGTGCCGCTTCACCCGGCAGACGACGCTCCCCTACCCATCAACACACCCGTTGGGGCTATATATGTCAATGACACGACTTCGGCGGTACGCTTGAGCCCCGCTACATTGTCGGCGCGGAATCACTAGACCAGTGAGCTATTACGCACTCTTTCAAGGGTGGCTGCTTCTAAGCCAACCTCCTGGTTGTCTGTGCGACTCCACATCCTTTCCCACTTAGCGTACGCTTAGGGGCCTTAGTCGATGCTCTGGGCTGTTTCCCTCTCGACCATGGAGCTTATCCCCCACAGTCTCACTGCCGCGCTCTCACTTACCGGCATTCGGAGTTTGGCTAAGGTCAGTAACCCGGTAGGGCCCATCGCCTATCCAGTGCTCTACCTCCGGCAAGAAACACACGACGCTGCACCTAAATGCATTTCGGGGAGAACCAGCTATCACGGAGTTTGATTGGCCTTTCACCCCTAACCACAGGTCATCCCCCAGGTTTTCAACCCTGGTGGGTTCGGTCCTCCACGAAGTCTTACCTCCGCTTCAACCTGCCCATGGCTAGATCACTCCGCTTCGGGTCTTGAGCGTGCTACTCCAACGCCCTATTCGGACTCGCTTTCGCTACGGCTTCCCCACACGGGTTAACCTCGCAACACACCGCAAACTCGCAGGCTCATTCTTCAAAAGGCACGCAGTCACACCAAAGTGCTCCCACGGCTTGTAGGCACACGGTTTCAGGTACTATTTCACTCCCCTCCCGGGGTACTTTTCACCATTCCCTCACGGTACTATCCGCTATCGGTCACCAGGGAATATTTAGGCTTAGCGGGTGGTCCCGCCAGATTCACACGGGATTTCTCGGGCCCCGTGCTACTTGGGTGTCTCTCAAACGAGCCGCTGATGTTTCGACTACGGGGGTCTTACCCTCTACGCCGGACCTTTCGCATGTCCTTCGCCTACATCAACGGTTTCTGACTCGTCCTGTCGCCGGCAGACAACAGAAGAGAGATCCCACAACCCCGTATACGCAACCCCTGCCGGGTCTCACACGCATACGGTTTGGCCTCATCCGGTTTCGCTCGCCACTACTCCCGGAATCACGGTTGTTTTCTCTTCCTGAGGGTACTGAGATGTTTCACTTCCCCTCGTTCCCTCCACACTGCCTATGTGTTCAGCAGCGGGTGACAGCCCATGACGACTGCCGGGTTTCCCCATTCGGAAACCCCCGGATCAAAGCCTGGTTGACGACTCCCCGGGGACTATCGTGGCCTCCCACGTCCTTCATCGGTTCCTGGTGCCAAGGCATCCACCGTGCGCCCTTAAAAACTTGGCCACAGATGCTCGCGTCCACTGTGCAGTTCTCAAACAACGACCAGCCACCCATCACCCCACCAGACAAACCGGTGAGTTCACTGGGGCCGGCGACCGAGAGACAGACCATACGGCCGTGCCCTCAGACACCCAACAGCGTGCCCGGCCCACTCCCGTCCGGAGATCATGCGTTCCACGCTCTGACGAGCAGTACTAGCAGCCCCCGACCCGAGGTCTGGACCGAATAGTCAACGTTCCACCCATGAGCAACCAGCATCGGACATCCGCCGATGTACTGGCCTCTGACCAACCGGAGTTGGTAAGAAGTGCTCCTTAGAAAGGAGGTGATCCAGCCGCACCTTCCGGTACGGCTACCTTGTTACGACTTCGTCCCAATCGCCAGTCCCACCTTCGACAGCTCCCTCCCACAAGGGGTTGGGCCACCGGCTTCGGGTGTTACCGACTTTCGTGACGTGACGGGCGGTGTGTACAAGGCCCGGGAACGTATTCACCGCAGCAATGCTGATCTGCGATTACTAGCGACTCCGACTTCATGGGGTCGAGTTGCAGACCCCAATCCGAACTGAGACCGGCTTTTTGAGATTCGCTCCACCTCACGGTATCGCAGCTCATTGTACCGGCCATTGTAGCACGTGTGCAGCCCAAGACATAAGGGGCATGATGACTTGACGTCGTCCCCACCTTCCTCCGAGTTGACCCCGGCGGTCTCCTGTGAGTCCCCATCACCCCGAAGGGCATGCTGGCAACACAGAACAAGGGTTGCGCTCGTTGCGGGACTTAACCCAACATCTCACGACACGAGCTGACGACAGCCATGCACCACCTGTACACCGACCACAAGGGGGGCACTATCTCTAATGCTTTCCGGTGTATGTCAAGCCTTGGTAAGGTTCTTCGCGTTGCGTCGAATTAAGCCACATGCTCCGCCGCTTGTGCGGGCCCCCGTCAATTCCTTTGAGTTTTAGCCTTGCGGCCGTACTCCCCAGGCGGGGAACTTAATGCGTTAGCTGCGGCACCGACGACGTGGAATGTCGCCAACACCTAGTTCCCACCGTTTACGGCGTGGACTACCAGGGTATCTAATCCTGTTCGCTCCCCACGCTTTCGCTCCTCAGCGTCAGTAATGGCCCAGAGATCCGCCTTCGCCACCGGTGTTCCTCCTGATATCTGCGCATTTCACCGCTACACCAGGAATTCCGATCTCCCCTACCACACTCTAGCTAGCCCGTATCGACTGCAGACTCGGGGTTAAGCCCCGAGCTTTCACAATCGACGTGACAAGCCGCCTACGAGCTCTTTACGCCCAATAATTCCGGACAACGCTTGCGCCCTACGTATTACCGCGGCTGCTGGCACGTAGTTAGCCGGCGCTTCTTCTGCAGGTACCGTCACTCTCGCTTCTTCCCTGCTGAAAGAGGTTTACAACCCGAAGGCCGTCATCCCTCACGCGGCGTCGCTGCATCAGGCTTTCGCCCATTGTGCAATATTCCCCACTGCTGCCTCCCGTAGGAGTCTGGGCCGTGTCTCAGTCCCAGTGTGGCCGGTCGCCCTCTCAGGCCGGCTACCCGTCGTCGCCTTGGTGAGCCATTACCTCACCAACAAGCTGATAGGCCGCGGGCTCATCCTTCACCGCCGGAGCTTTCCAACCTCCAAGATGCCTTGGAGGCTCGTATCCGGTATTAGACCCCGTTTCCAGGGCTTGTCCCAGAGTGAAGGGCAGATTGCCCACGTGTTACTCACCCGTTCGCCACTAATCCACCCCGAAGGGCTTCATCGTTCGACTTGCATGTGTTAAGCACGCCGCCAGCGTTCGTCCTGAGCCAGGATCAAACTCTCCGTGAATGTTTACTCGGCCGGAAAATTAATTCAGCCGGTGCAACACCACGAGAGCGGAACCACCGGAGGAATAATCCGATGGTTCACAGCGTCCTCGCTGTGTTTTTTCAAAGGAACCTCGACCATCGGAATGTTCCGACGGACGGGGTATCAACATATCTGGCGTTGACTTTTGGCACGCTGTTGAGTTCTCAAGGAACGGTCGCTTCCTTTGTACTCACCCTCTCGGGCTTTCCTCCGGGCTTCCCTTCGGTGTTTCCGACTCTATCAGATCTTTTCTCGACCCGATTTCCTCGGTGCTTTCCAGGTTCCCGCCTCGCTTTCGCTTGGCGTTTCCCTTTCCGGCGGTTCCGACTCTATCAGATCCTTTCGGCGTCCGATTCCCGGTCGGCGGGGCGTCTCGGGGCTTTTGGGCTTTCGCCTGTCGGCCTTTCGACATTCACTACGTTAGCCCATCCTCTCGGCGACTCATAATCGAGTCTCGTGAATCGAATTCCGGGCACGCGGGCGCGCCGAAGTCGACCCCGTCGAGGGGTTGTAGCTAGGTAGTGGGGTGGCCGCTCCGGCTGCTGGCGATTGCCGTACCCGGTTCAGCGGCTCGGGATACGTTACGCACTCTCCAAGGACGCGTCAACTTCGGGGGCGCCTGGGCACATGAGCCCGATAGGGGCTCACCGTCGGGTCGTCCGCGACCCAGTAGCGCCACGGATGGATCTCGCCGTCGCCGCCTTCGCCGGCGACTCCGGTGCGGGGTCCGCTCCGCACCTGGTGGGAGGGGATCTGCATGCCGGTGACCATCCGCAGGGGGGTGTCGCCGGAGGTGCACGCGTCCGTGCCGTTCAGGGAGCGGTCGACCTCGAGAGCCGTGGCCAGGCGGGCCGGCCCTTTGGCCAGTTCCTTGTTGTTGCGGGCCGAAAGTCGACGTTTGCGGGCGAGGTCCACGCCCTCGATGACCTCGCCGGCGCGGAGCAGGACCGCGGACGCGCGGCCCTCGGGGCCGCAGACGAGGTTCATGCAGTGCCACATGCCGTAGGTGAAGTACACGTACACGTACCCGGGCGGGCCGAACATCACCTCGTTGCGGGCGGTGCGCCCGCGGTAGGCGTGGGAGCCGGGGTCGTTCGGGCCGTCGTACGCCTCGACCTCGGTGAGGCGTACGGCGATCGGGCCCTCGGGAGTCGTGCGGACCAGGATGCGACCGAGGAGGTCCGGTGCCACCTCCAGGACCGGGCGGTCGAAGAACTCTCTGGGCAGTGGCATACGGTCCGGGGACGCGATCATGCCGTCCGAGGGTAGTGCAGGCGGGGCACCGCGCCTGCGGAACCGGTCGCCGGCGGATCGCGTTTGTAGGGGTCGAGGGTCCTTCGTAAAGGGAGAGTCAATGGCGTTCAAGAAGCTGCTCGCGAGCCTCGGGGCCGGTGGTGCCTCCGTCGAGACGGTGCTGACCGAGGTGAATGTGGTGCCGGGCGGTGTCGTCCAGGGTGAGGTGCGGATCCAGGGCGGGTCCGTGAACCAGGACGTCGAGGGGCTGTCCGTCGGTCTGCAGGCCAAGGTCGAGGTGGAGAGCGGCGACCAGGAGTACAAGCAGGACATCGAGTTCACCAAGGTGCGGCTCGGTGGAGCCTTCGAGCTGCAGGCAGGCGCGGTGCACGCGGTGCCGTTCGGGCTCGAGATCCCCTGGGAGACGCCGGTCACGATGATCGACGGGCAGGCGCTGCGCGGGATGCACATCGGGGTGACGACCGAGCTGGCGATCGCGCGGGCCGTGGACTCCGGCGACCTGGACCCGATCAACGTGCATCCGCTGCCGGCGCAGAAGGCCATCCTGGACGCCTTCATCCAGCTGGGCTTCCGCTTCAAGAACGCGGACATGGAGCGCGGCCACATCCGGGGCACGCGGCAGACGCTCCCCTTCTACCAGGAGATCGAGTTCTACCCGCCGTCGCAGTACCGGGGTCTGAACCAGGTCGAGCTGAGCTTCGTGGCCGACGCACACGCGATGGACGTCGTACTGGAGATGGACAAGAAGCCGGGTCTGTTCAGCGAGGGTTCGGACACCTTCAGGTCCTTCCAGGTCGGGCAGCACGACTGGCAGGGGACCGACTGGGCGGCTTATCTGAACCAGTGGCTGTCCGAGGTCGGCAGCAAGCGCAACTGGTTCTAGGCTCGGGAACTGCTGATTCCAGATCATCGATCAGGAGGTACCGAGGTGACCGAGCTCAAGCGGCGGCCGCTCCCCCATGATTTCCATCCGCCCGTGCCGTCGTTCACGGTGACGAGCACGGACATCGAGGAGGGTGCGACGCTCAAGGACGCTCAGGTCTACGCGGAGGGCAACACCTCGCCGCAGCTGCGCTGGGAGGGCTTCCCGCCTCAGACCAAGAGCTTCGCCGTGACCTGCTACGACCCGGACGCGCCGACGGGCAGCGGGTTCTGGCACTGGGTTCTGTTCGACATCCCGGCCTCGGTGACGGAGCTGCCTGCGGGTGCGGGCAGCGGCAAGTTCGAGGGGCTGCCCGAGGGCGCCGTGCAGGTGCGCAACGACTACGGCTCGAAGGACTTCGGTGGTGCCGCGCCGCCGCCCGGGGACGGGCCGCACCGGTACGTCTTCACGGTGTACGCGGTCGACCAGGAGAAGCTCGGTCCGGATGCCGACGTCTCGCCCGCAGTCGTCGGTTTCAATCTGCGGTTCCACGCCATTGCGCGTGCCCAGCTCATCGGTGAGTACGAGAATCCCGCGAAGGGCTGAGCGCAGCGCCACGATTCAGCCGAGCGTTCATTGAACGTTTGCCCGTCTCCGGTCTTGGAAGTGATCGGAGGCGGGCATTTTTTATTGCGTTGTCCATCTCGGCGCGCCCGTCCAGAGTTGATCCGAGCCCGCCGGGCGGTGGGCAGGTGCACACGGGAGGTGGGCTGGATGCGGGACACTCTGGTACTGAACGCGAGCTTCGAGCCGCTGTCGACGGTGACCTTGAACCGAGCCGTGGTTCTGGTGTTGCAGGACAAGGCCGTCGTCGAGCAGGCCCATCCCGAACTGCGCATGAGGGGTGCCGATGTGGACATACCGGCGCCACGGGTGATCAGACTGTGCAGGTACGTACGGGTGCCGTTCCGAAGACAAGCGCCGTGGTCGAGGCGGGGGGTGCTGGTCCGGGACCGGCACCGGTGCGCGTACTGCGGGCGCAGGGCCACGACAGTGGACCATGTGCTGCCGCGGGCGCAGGGCGGGCAGGACACCTGGCTGAATACCGTCGCCGCGTGTGCGGAGGACAACCACAGGAAGGCCGACCGGACTCCGCAGCAGGCCGGGATGGAACTTCTTCGGCAGCCCTTCGAGCCGACGCCGGCCGATGCGATGTTGCTCGCGCTGGGGGCCGAGGACTTCGCTGCGCTTCCCGGGTGGTTGGCCCGGGAAGCCGCCTGAGCGTCTGCCGAGTCGGCTCGCTCGGCGGCATCCCGTCGTTCCGGGTTGCGCGTAGTTGCCCGCGCCGCTGCGGGGCGCTCCCCTAGTCGATGCTCGGCTTCTCCCTGCGCTCCGCGCCGCTGTTCTGGGGCGGGATCGAGCTGCCGCCGCCGTTGCCCGAGCCGCCGCCCAGGGAGCCGAAGTTACCCATCGCGCCGGAGAGGCCCTTGAGGGCGTCGCCGATCTCGCTGGGCACGATCCAGAGCTTGTTGGCGTCGCCCTCGGCGATCTTCGGGAGCATCTGGAGGTACTGGTAGGACAGGAGCTTCTGGTCCGGGTCTCCGGCGTGGATGGCCTCGAAGACCGTACGGACGGCCTGGGCCTCGCCCTCGGCGCGCAGCGCGGCGGCCTTGGCCTCGCCCTCGGCGCGCAGAATCTGGGACTGCTTCTCGCCCTCGGCGGTGAGGATGGCGGCCTGGCGCGTACCTTCGGCGGTGAGGATCGCGGCGCGCTTGTCGCGGTCGGCGCGCATCTGCTTCTCCATCGAGTCCTGGATGGAGGTCGGGGGCTCGATGGCCTTCAGCTCGACGCGGTTGACGCGGATGCCCCACTTGCCGGTGGCCTCGTCGAGGACGCCGCGCAGGGCCGCGTTGATCTCCTCGCGGGAGGTGAGGGTGCGCTCGAGGTCCATGCCGCCGATGATGTTGCGGAGCGTGGTGACGGTCAGCTGCTCGATCGCCTGGATGTAGCTGGCGACTTCATAGGTGGCGGCGCGGGCGTCCGTCACCTGGTAGTAGATGACCGTGTCGATGTTGACGACCAGGTTGTCCTGGGTGATCACCGGCTGGGGCGGGAACGGTACGACCTGTTCACGCAGGTCGATGCGGTTGCGGATGGTGTCGATGAACGGGACCACGATGTTGAGGCCCGCGTTCAGAGTCCGCGTGTAGCGGCCGAAGCGCTCGACGATGGCCGCGCTGGCCTGTGGGATGACCTGGATGGTCTTGATCAGGGCGATGAAGACCAACACCACCAGAATGACCAGGACGATGATGACCGGTTCCATCGTGTTCCCCGTACCCCTCTCTGCCTCGCCTCTTGGGCAGAACCTGTGGCTGTTGAAGATCTTGCTGGTCGAGTCTGACAGACTCGCGCCCAACTCGCCGGTCGGATGGCTCAGATGACGATCGCGGTGGCCCCCTCGATCTCCACGACGTCTACCTCCTGGCCGATTTCGTAGGCGCGGCCGGTGTCCAGGGCGCGGGCCGACCAGACCTCCCCGGCGAGCTTGATGCGGCCGCCGGCGCCGTCGACCCGTTCCAGTACGACGGCCTGCTTGCCCTTCAACGCGTCGATGCCGGTGGCGAGTTGGGGGCGCTGTCTGGTGTGGCGGGCCGCGATGGGCCGGACGACGGCGATGAGCGCGACGGAGACGACGACGAACGCGAGGACCTGGATCACGGCGCCGAGGCCGAGGCCCGCGACGACCGCGGCCGCGACGGCGCCCACCGCGAGCATGCCGAACTCCGGCATCGCGGTGACGACGAGCGGTATTCCGAGTGCCGCCGCGCCGACGAGCCACCACACCCATGCGTCGATGTCGTTCACACGGTCATGGTAGGGCCGGGGCCGGGTGGCGGACAGGGCGCGAAGGAGGAGGGCGCAGGGTCTCAGGACAGGGGCAGGCCCTGGGCCGTCCAGCGGTCGCCGACCTGCTCGACGACGAGCGGGAGGCCGAAGCAGAGGGAGAGGTTGCGCGAGGTCAGTTCCAGCTCGACCGGGCCGGCGGCCAGGACCTTGCCCTGGCGGATCATCAGGACGTGGGTGAAGCCGGGGGCGATCTCCTCGACGTGGTGCGTCACCATGATCATCGAGGGGGCGATGGGGTCGCGGGCGAGCCGGCCGAGGCGGCGGACCAGGTCCTCGCGGCCACCGAGGTCGAGGCCGGCGGCGGGCTCGTCGAGCAGGAGCAGCTCGGGGTCGGTCATCAGGGCGCGGGCGATGAGGGTGCGCTTGCGCTCGCCCTCGGAGAGGGTGCCGAACTTCCTCTCGAGGTAGTCGCTCATGCCGAGGCGGTCGAGGAAGGCGCGGGCGCGCTGCTCGTCGACCTCGTCGTACTCCTCGTGCCAGCCGGCGGTCATGCCGTAGGCGGCGGTGAGGACCGTCTGCAGGACCGTCTGGCGCTTGGGGAGCTTCTCGGCGAGGGCGATGCCGGCCACGCCGATGCGGGGGCGCAGCTCGAAGACGTCGGTACCGGGCTTGCCGAGGGTCTCGCCGAGGATGCTGGCGGTGCCGTGGCTGGGGAAGAGGTAGCTGGAGGCGACGTTCAGGAGGGTGGTCTTGCCGGCGCCGTTCGGGCCGAGGATGACCCAGCGCTCGCCCTCCTTCACCGACCAGGAGACCTGGTCCACCAGAGCCCGGCCCTCACGGATCACGGATACGTCCTGAAGCTCCAGAACATCGCTCATGAGCGCGTTGTCTCCCCTTGCAGTGTGGCCGGTCTCGGCTGTCGCGTACGCCTGTGGCTCGGGCCGCAGTGCCGGTGGGCGCGGCCCTCATGAAATCTACGCCACGCGTGCGCCGCTCCATTCCATCGGTCCGGTCCTTAGGGTGGGGGCATGCTCTCGGAACCGCGTTCAGGACGCCTTGCCGCTTGGGGAAATGCCCTTTTGGCCGGACTTGTCTCTCCGGATGACGCCGTGCTCGCCATTGTGGCCGAGGACACGGTGCACCGGGTGGAGGGGCTGCCCGGTGAGTCCGCGCCGGTCGGGCTCACGCTGGCGCTGGGGCGGCTGCGCACGCTGGGGGCGACCGGGCTGCGGGTGGCGCTGCCGACGCCCGGCCATCCGCTGGGGCTGAGCGGCCCGCCCGAGTTCAACGCACGGGCGCTGGAGGCCGAGGAGGCGGTGGTCTGTTTCGGGGCCGCCCTCGGGCTGGTGCCGGAGGTGTACGAGGCCGGGCCCGAGGGTGATGTACATGCCGAGGTGGTCTGGCACGTCCTGCCGGTACGGGAGGCACCGCCGGCCGATGTGCCCTCGCTGGGCGAGGCCGAGCGGGAGCTTGCGGAGGCACTCCGAGAGGCGACCGTGGTGCTGTCGAAGCTGGATGTCGCCGGGTCCGGTCCCGTGGCGGAGGCGGCGATCGACGCGTACCGGGCGCGGGCCGAGCTGGGGCGGGAGGTGCTGGCCCCGGGGTATCCGCCGCGTGCGGCGCGGGTTCTGGAGCTGGCGCAGCGGGTCGCGCTGCTGGTGTCGCTGGCGTACGGCAACGGGCACGGGGGTGCGGTCAGCTCCAGCGAGATGGCGGCCCGGGCGGAGGCTCTGCGGCCCGTCGAGCGCACGGCTCGCCGGGCGCAGGTGGCCGCGTACAACTCCATCGTGGAGGAGCGGGAGCGCGGAGCGCGCTGACGCGAAGGGCTCCTTGGGGCATGGTGCCCGAGGAGCCCCGAACCGTTGTCAGCCGTTCGCACTCTTGTTGCCGAACGCCGGGTTCAGCAGGCCGATCAGGTTGGCGCTGTCGCCGACCACGTTCACCGGCACGTGCAGCGGGACCTGAACGGCGTTGCCGGAGGCGACGCCCGGGGACTTCTCGGCCACGCCCTTGGCGGCGGAGTCGGCGACGGCGGCGCCGGCGGACACACCCGCGGCGATACCGGCGACGGTCACGGCGAAAACGGCCTTCTTGGCGATGTTCATGGGACGGGTTCCTCCTGCGTGTGCTGTTCCGACCCGGCCGTGGGTCGTGCGCTGATCAACGCCGGAGGCCTGCGATGCGGTACGGCGGCGGGGCCTTGAGCGCCCGTTCGGTGCAGTCGGCCGACAATCGGTGCAGTCGGCCGACAAACTGACAGGCCTCCCGGTGTGCCCGGGAGGCCTGTGGTCACGATCGGCGGGACGTCACTGGTTGACGCCGAGGTTGCCGAAGACCGGGTTCAGCACGCCGATGACGCTCACGCTGTTGCCGACCGCGTTCACCGGGATGTGCACCGGCACCTGAGCGACATTGCCCGAGACGACACCCGGCGAAGCCGTCGCCTCGCCGGCGGCCTGGGACCCGGTGTGGGCGGAGGCCAGGCCCGCACCGGCGGCCACGAGGCCACCGGCCGCGATCGTCACGGCCGCTGCCTTCTTCAGGTTCTTCACTTTCCAACCCCTCCTAGGCGTTCGCCACGGCGGTTCGCCGCGGCACGCACTGGAGAACGGCGCAGGCCGCCGGAGGATGCGCCGTCCGGGTGACATTCCCACGACGGTATGAATCTCAGTCCGGAGCCTGACCCCCAGGGTTGCCGTGCGTGACGGCAATGCTGCACGTCGGGGCGGGCGTTTCAGCCGGACACACCGTGGCGTACGGCCCACAGCGCGGCCTGGGTGCGGTCGGCGAGGTCGAGCTTCATCAGGATGTTGGAGACGTGCGTCTTGACCGTCTTCTCGGACAGCACGAGGGCGCGGGCTATCTCGCGGTTGGAGCGGCCGTCGGCGATCAGGCCGAGCACCTCGCTCTCCCGCTCGGTGAGCGAACCGCCTCTGCCCTGGCCGGAGTTGGCCTCCTCCTGGGAGAGCAGGGCGTCGGCGACCTCCGGCTGGAGCAGGACGTGGCCCGCGTGCACGGAGCGGATGGCCCCGGCGAGGGCGTCGGGGTCCACGTCCTTGTAGACGTACCCGGCGGCGCCCGCGCGCAGGGCCGGGACGACCGTGCGCTGCTCGGTGAAGCTGGTGACGATCAGCACGCGCGCGGGATTGGTGAGTTCGCGCAGCCGGCGCAGGGCGTCGATGCCGTCCATACCGGGCATCTTGATGTCCATCAGGACGACGTCCGGGCGCAGTTCCTCGGCGCGGGCGACGCCCTCGGCGCCGTCGGCGGCCTCGCCGACCACCTCGATGTCGTCCTGCACCTCCAGGAAGGTGCGCAGGCCCCGGCGCACGACCTGGTGGTCGTCGACGAGCAGCACCTTGATCGGGTCAGCCACCGGGGACCTCCATCTCGATCGTGGTGCCCTTGCCGGGCACCGACTCCACGGTGAGCGTGCCGCCGACCCCGCTCGCCCGGTCCCGCATCGAGACCAGGCCCAGATGCCGTCCGGCGTGGCGGACCGCGCGCGGGTCGAAGCCGCCGCCGTCGTCGCTGACGCGCAGCACGGCTCCGCCACCGCGCCGGTCCACGCTCACCGCGACGTGCTCGGCACCGGAGTGGCGCAGCGCGTTGTGCAGAGCCTCCTGGGCGACCCGGAGCAGAGCCTCCTCCTGCGCCGCCGGCAGGGCGCGGAAGCCGTTGCTGGTGAAGGTCACGCGCGCGGTGTGGGCGCGGTCGAGGACCTGGGTCTGGGTGCGCAGGGTGGCGAGAAGGCCGTCCTCGTCGAGGGCGGCGGGGCGCAACTCCACGACGGCGGCGCGCAGCTCGTCGGTGGCCTCGGCGGCCAGCGCGGCGACCTGGTGCAGTTCGCCCTTCGCGCGCGCGGGGTCGCGGTCGACCAGGGCGGCCGCGGCCTGCGCGGTCAGGCGCAGCGAGAACAACTTCTGGCTGACCGCGTCGTGCAGTTCGTGGGCGAGGCGGGAGCGTTCCTCGGCGATGGTCAGTTCGCGGCTGCGTTCGTAGAGGCGGGCGTTGGTGAGGGCGATGGCCGCGTGCTGGGCGAGGATGGACAGCAGCTCCTGGTCCTCCTCCGTGAAGCCGCAACCTCCTTCCGGCTTGGGGCAGTTCTTGTTGGCGAGGAAGAGCGCGCCGATGACCTCGTCGCCGTCGCGGATGGGCAGGCCCAGGAAGTCGACCAGGTCCGGGTGGGCGGACGGCCAGCCCTCGAAGCGGGGGTCCCTGCGCACGTCGGCGAGGCGCTCGGGGCGTGCCTCGTGCAGCATCGCGGCGAGGATGCCGTGCTGGCGGGGCAGCGGGCCGATGGCCTTCCACTGGGCGTCGCTGACGCCGTCGACGACGAACTGGGCGAAGCCGCCGTGGTCGTCGGGGACGCCGAGGGCGGCGTACTGCGCGTCGAGCAGCTCTCGGGCGGAGGCGACGATCGTCTTGAGGACGTCGCGCACCTCCAGATGCCTGCTCATGGCCAGCAGCGCGGAACTCACCGCGGCGAGGCCGGACCGGGGGCCTTGACTCATGTCCTCACGGTACCGGCGGGGTGTGACAACGCGGATCGGACCGGTGGGGGCCCGGACCGGTCCGCTGGACCTAGGGCCGGTGGTCTAGGTCCCCCGGCCCGGGGCGTGCGGTGTACGCCGAAGGAACCGTGCCCGTTGCGGCCCGCGCCGGAGGCGGCCCGGGCGGGGCCGTTCCTACGGTGTGGACACCGCCCGGCCGGGCGGTCGGCGACGAGGGGACGGTTGTCATGCCGGTAGCGATCATCACGGGGGCCTCGAAGGGGCTGGGGCGGGCGCTCGCCGAGGCGCTGGCCGCGCGCGGCTGGGATCTGGTGCTCGACGCGCGGGGCGCACAGGCGCTCGAGGAGGCCGCGGAGACGGTCGCCGGGCCCGGAACGCGCGTGGAGGCACTGCCCGGGGATGTCACGGACGCCGGGCACCGGGCCGCCCTGGTGGCGGCGGCGCGCGGGCTGGGCGGTGTCGATCTGCTGGTGAGCAACGCGAGCGCGCTGGGCGCCGAGCCGCTGGTGCCACTGGCAGAGCTGCCGCCGGAGGGGCTGCGACGGGCGCTGGAGGTGAACGTGGTGGCCGCGCTGGGCCTGGTCCGCGAGGCGCTGCCGCTGCTGCGCGAGTCGCCGGCCGGCTCGGTCGTCGCGGTCAGCTCGGACGCGGCGGCCGAGGCGTACGGGACATGGGGCGGCTACGGCGCCTCGAAGGCGGCTCTGGACCAGCTGATGGCGGTGCTGGGCGTGGAGGAGCCGGGCCTGCGGGTGTGGGCGGTGGATCCCGGGGACATGGCGACCGGCCTGTACGCGGCGGCCGTACCCGACGACAGGGACCCACGTCCGGCGCCGGCGGCTGTCGTACCGGCGTTCCTGCGGCTGCTGGACGAGCGGCCGGCCGGTGGGCGGTATGTGGCGGCGGAGCTGCTGGAGGAGCGATGAGGACACGCGCGCGTGTGCCGCGGGAGCAGGCCGCACGGGTACCGGTCGAGCAGCGGGGACCGGGGCTGGACCGGGATGCCGTACGGCTGCTGCTCTCGCACGGTACGGAGGTGACGCATCACGCGTTCCGTGAGCTGCCGGGGCTGCTGCGGGCCGGGGATCTGCTGGTGGTGAACACCTCGCCCACACGGGCCGCCGCGGTGGACGGGCGGATCGGGCACGCGCGCGTGGTGGTGCATTTCTCCACGCGCGGCGACGACGAGCGGTGGGCGGTCGAGCTGCGGGAACCGGACGGACGGGGCACGACGCGCGCGCGTACGGGCGGGTACGCGGGAACAGAGGTGTCGCTGCCGGGCGGGGCGCGGCTGGTACTGGAGGAGCCCCTGAGTGCGCGCGGGGAGCGGTTGTGGTGGGCGCGGGCCGGCCGGGCGGAGGTGGAAGAGGTACTGAGGGAGCATGGGCGGCCGATTCGTTACTCCTATACGGAGCGGGAGCAGCCGCTGTCGGTGTACCAGACGGTCTTCGCGCTGCCGGCGCAGGACGGGCAGGGCAGCGCGGAGATGCCGAGTGCGGCACGGCCGTTCACCGCGCCGCTGGTGGCGGAGCTGGTACGGCGCGGGGTGCAGTTCGCGCCGGTCACGCTGCACACGGGGGTGGCGTCCGCGGAGGCGCACGAGCCGCCGTACCCGGAGCGGTTCGCGGTGCCGGAGGCCTCGGCCCGTCTGATCAATGCCGTCCGGGGGGATCTCCGGGGAAATCAAGGAGCGCACGCAGCGCTCGGAGGGAGGAGCGGTGGCGGCAGCCGGGCGGGCGGACGGGTGATCGCCGTCGGGACCACGGCCGTGCGGGCAGTGGAGGCGGCTGCCGGGCCGGACGGGGTGGTGCGGGCGGCCCAGGGGTGGACGGATCTGGTCGTCACGCCGGAGCGCGGGGTGCGGGTCGTGGACGGGCTGCTGACCGGGCTGCACGAGCCCGAGGCCTCGCACCTGCTGATGCTGGAGGCGGTCGCGGGGCGGGCCGCGGTCGACCGTGCCTACGACGAGGCGCTCAGCGGGCTCTATCTGTGGCACGAGTTCGGCGACGTGCATCTCATCCTTCCGGAGGAGCGGCCTCACACAGAGCATTGCGATGGCAACTCCTGGTGAGATTGTTACGCCCCCGATGTGAGCCCGCGCATAGGGTCCACATCACGTACGAAGGGACATAGGAGATATACCCCCTGGGCGCGAACGGGGCAGACGGTCCAGTCTGTCCCGTTTTGCCCTTCCCCGATCCACTACCCGGGATCGTACGTCACACCTTTGCCTGGGCATTTTGCGCTCGCTAAGAATGGCTCTCGTCGCTCAGCGCCGTGGGTCCGAGGCCCATGGCGTTCGTGCGGGAGGAGCCGATTCCCCCGGCGGACGCAGGAGCGACCTCCGCGCTCACGAGAGGTCCATCAGCCATGCCCAAGAACGTTCTCACCCGACTTCATAGTCGCGCCCTGACCAAGCAGGGCAAGATCGCCATCGTCGGCGCCTGCGCCCTCGGCACCGCCGCCCTGGCCGTTTCGGCAGGCAACGCCGAGACCGTCACCACGGGTGCCCCGGCCAGGACCGCCCAGGTCGCCGACAGCACGGCGCTCAAGAACGTCAAGGGCACGGTCACGGACCAGTTCGCCACCGACAACGTCAAGCTCGACTCCATCGCCGCGCAGAAGAAGGCCGCCGACGAGGCCGCCGCGAAGAAGACCGCGGACGAGGCCGCCAAGAAGGCCGCCCAGGACCGCGCCGCCCAGGCCGCGAGCCGCTCCGCCGAGCGCCCGCAGATGGAGACGGTCGCCGCCACCAAGACCTACGCGAACAACCTCGACGGCTGGATCCGCGAGTCCCTGGACATCATGCGGGCCAAGGGCATCCCCGGCTCCTATTACGGCCTGCACCGCAACATCATGCGTGAGTCCTCGGGCAACCCGATGGCCATCAACAACTGGGACATCAACGCCATCAACGGCATCCCGTCCAAGGGCCTGCTGCAGGTGATCCAGCCCACCTTCAACGCCTACCACGTGGCCGGCACGTCGTGGAACATCTACGACCCGGTCGCCAACATCACCGCCGCCGCCAACTACGCGGCGCACCGCTACGGCTCGATGGACAACGTCAACAGCGCGTACTGAGGCCTGGGCGCGGACCTCAGCCACGCATGCCCAAGGGCGGCACCCCACCACGGGGTGCCGCCCTTGGGCCTTGTCGTGCGCGCCGTTGCCTGCGCATGACCTCCGGCTCTACTTGCGCATGACCTCCGGCTCGTGGCGGCGCAGGAAACGGGCCACGAAGAAGCCGCAGACCACACCGAGCAGGATCAGGATGATCATGTCCATGCCCCAAGCCCCGGCCGTGTGGTTCCACAGCGGGTCGGTGCTGCCCGGGTTGTCGGTGTTCGGGGCGATGTTGTTGAAGTCCAGCGTGGTGCCGGCGGCGGCCACGCCCCAGCGCGACGGCATCAGGTACGAGACCTCGTTCACACCGAGTGTGCCGTGCAGGGTGAACAGACAGCCGGTGAAGACGACCTGGATGATCGCGAACATCACCAGCAGCGGCATGGTCTTCTCGGCGGTCTTCACCAGCGAGGAGATCACCAGCCCGACCATCATCGAGGTGAAGCCGAGCGCCATGATCGGCAGACACAGCTCCAGCAGCGTGGAGCTGCCGAGAAGGAGGCCCTGGTCGGGAAGGTCACGGCTGGAGAAGCCGATCACACCGACCAGCAGTCCCTGGAGCACGGTGACGGTGCCGAGCACGACCACCTTGGACATCAGGTACGCCGACCGGGACAGGCCGGTCGCCCGCTCCCGCTCGTAGATCACCCGTTCCTTGATCAGCTCACGCACGGAGTTCGCTGCGCCCGCGAAGCACGCACCGACCGCGAGGATCAGCAGCACCGTGGTGGCCGTGCCGTTGGGGACGTGCAGGCCGGTCTGCGGGTTGATCGCCGCGTTGACCCGCAGGCCGCGGTTGTGCTGGATCGGCAGGCTGACCGCGCCGAGGACCGCCGGCAGGACCACCGACAGCAGCAGGAAGCCGCGGTCGGAGGCGATGACCGACACATAGCGCCGGATCAGGGTCAGCAGCTGTGAGCCCCAGGCCTGCGGCTTGGGCGGCTTGATGGTCTGCATCGGATGCGCATGTACGGCCTGCGGGGCCACGGAGTCGACGTCCGCCGCGTACATCTGGTAGTGCTGCGAACCCTTCCAGCGGCCCGCCCAGTCGTAGTCGCGGTAGTTCTCGAAGGCGGAGAAGACGTCGGCCCAGCTGTCGTAGCCGAAGAAGTTCAGCGCCTCCTCCGGCGGGCCGAAGTACGCCACCGAGCCGCCCGGCGCCATGACCAGCAGCTTGTCGCACAGGGCCAGCTCGGCCACCGAGTGGGTGACGACGAGGACGGTGCGGCCGTCGTCGGCGAGGCCGCGCAGCAACTGCATGACGTCACGGTCCATGCCCGGGTCGAGACCGGAGGTCGGCTCGTCCAGGAAGATCAGCGACGGCTTGGTGAGCAGCTCAAGGGCCACCGAGACACGCTTGCGCTGGCCGCCGGACAGGGAGGTGACCTTCTTGTCCTTGTGGATGTCCAGCTTCAGCTCGCGCAGCACCTCGTCGATACGGGCGTCGCGCTCCTGCGCGGTGGTGTCGGCCGGGAAGCGCAGCTTGGCCGCGTACTTCAGGGCCTTCTTGACGGTCAGCTCCTTGTGCAGGATGTCGTCCTGCGGGACCAGACCGATGCGCTGGCGCAGCTCGGCGAACTGCTTGTACAGGTTCCGGTTGTCGTAGAGGACCTCGCCCTGGTTGGCGGGCCGGTAGCCGGTGAGCGCCTTGAGCAGGGTCGACTTGCCGGAGCCGGACGGGCCGATGACCGCGACCAGGGACTTCTCCGGGACGCCGAAGGAGACGTCCTTCAGGATCTGCTTGCCGCCGTCGACCGTGACGGTCAGATGGCGCGCGGAGAAGGAGACCTCACCGGTGTCGACGAACTCCTCGAGCCGGTCGCCGACGATCCGGAAGGTGGAGTGGCCGACACCGACGATGTCGGCCGGGCCGAGCAGTACCGAGCCGCCCTTGGCGATCGGCTGGCCGTTGACGTACGTGCCGTTGTGCGAGCCCAGGTCGCGGATCTCGAAGCGGCCGTCGGGCGTCGAGTGGAACTCGGCGTGGTGCCGGGAGACCTGCAGGTCGGAGACGACCAGCTCGTTCTCCAGGGCACGGCCGATGCGCATCACCCGGCCGACGGCGAACTGGTGGAACGTGGTCGGGCTGCGGTCGCCGTGGACCGGCGGCGCCCCCGCGCCACCACCGGGTGCTTTCTGTGCGTACTGCTCGGCCGGCCCGGCCTGCTGCGGGAACGCCGAGGCCTGCGGCGGCTGCTGCCAGCCGGCCTGCCCGGCCTGCTGCGGCACGGCGGCCTGCTGTGCGGCCGGTGCCTGCTGGGCTGCCGCCGCCTGCTGCGGTACGGCGGCCTGCTGCGC
Organism: Streptomyces broussonetiae; assembly: GCF_009796285.1. Lineage (NCBI taxonomy): Bacteria > Bacillati > Actinomycetota > Actinomycetes > Kitasatosporales > Streptomycetaceae > Streptomyces > Streptomyces broussonetiae. The sequence continues at coordinate 2,560,609 of NZ_CP047020.1, forward strand.
CCAGCCCGGTGCGCCGGCGCCCTGCGCGGCGTACGGCGCCGGCTGCTGCTGGGCGGCGGTGGCCCCGGACAGATTCAGCAGCGGTCCGTCGGTCGCGTTGCCGAGATGCAGCGCCGAGCCCGGGCCGATCTCCATGTGCTGGATCCGCCGGCCCTGCACGAACGTGCCGTTGGTGCTGCCGTGGTCCTCGACGACCCAACTACGCCCGTTGAAGCTGACCGTGGCGTGCCGCCAGGACACCCTGGCGTCGTCGAAGACGATGTCACCCTGCGGATCGCGGCCGAGGGTGTACGGCCTGGACGGATCCAGTGTCCAGGTCCGTCCGTTTGATTCCAGAACGAGTTCAGGCACTCCATGCCCCACTGAGTTGTCCCCCGAATTACCCCCATCGCAGGGAGTCTAGGGATGTCGAACATCGGGGGGAACTATTTCAGGCCCGGCGCCCTGACCGAAACCCGGGCCTTGCCACGTGTGCCCCCGTGCGCTCCAACTCTCTCCGCCACCGGGGTTGAAACCCGCTCGGAGAGTGGTAATTCCGGCGCGAGAGGGCAAGCACGCACGCGCTCGGCCTCCAACCGCTCCGGGCGGACACGACCGGCTCACCGGGTCGTATGACAACGGCCGTTGCGGCGCCGGGGGCGGACACGTTCGGACAGTGAGGCGCCGAGGTCGCACACTGCCGTCGAAATCACGCCACTCGGGGAGGGGCCGGCCGATGCCCTGCTTCTGTCGTGGCTCTTCTCTACGGCCCCCGCGCCCGGCCGGAGTTGTCGTCACGCCCGCCGAACTCCTCGCGCGTGCCCCGGATCGGTGACCTGCTCCCCCACCAGGACTGCCGTCGGCTTCGGTGGGGACACCCCGGCCACGCTCCTCGACGGCCTCGGCCGGTGGGCCGGGGTCCTGCTGATCGCCCGGCCGCCCGCCCGCCGCCCGCCGCCCGCCGATCGCCGCACGCCGCTGCCGCTGGGCCTGTCCGTCGCGCACCGGGCGGTACGGACGGCGGTCTCGCCGCTCGCCGCCGTTCTGCCGCTCGGCGCCGCCGCTCGCCGCCGTTCTGCCGCTCGGCGCCGCCGCTCGGCGCCGTTGTGCCGCTCGCCGCCGTGGCGGGAACGCGCGGCGGCGTACGCGGTGATCGGCGACGACCATCCGCGGCCTGCGCGGCCCCGCTCGGCGCCGCGCCCGGCACGGCATCCGGAGCGGCCTGCCCCTCGGTCTCTACGCGCTCTGGGGCGGCCGGGCCCCACCCGCGCCCGCCCTGGCGATGCCGGCGGCCAGGGTGCCGGCGGAGCGGTTCGCACCCTTGGAGGCGGCGTGGGGGTGCGGCGGCGGGGGTGCCGGGGCGATGCTGATGAGGGCACGGTTTCGAGGGCGGCGAAGGTGCACCAGGCCCTCGGGATACGGCGCAGGAGCCGGGCCGCACGCGCCGGGCATGCCGTACCCACCGGCCGCCGGACCCGGACCCGTGTACCTGTCTTACCTGTCTTACCTGTCTTCAGATACTGGAAAAGCCCCGTCTCCAGGTGCCGGAGGAGCTACGCGAGGAGCCGCAGGAGAGGCCGAAACATCATGGCTGGACCATCTTCCGGCGGAAAGATCCCCGACACCGGCCCGACATCCATTGTTCCGTGTCCGTCAGGCGGACCTCGACGGCACGAGGCACTGGGTGCCGGATACGGTGGTGGCACCATGAGCGCTTCGCAGACCTCCGCCGCACAGACCTCCGAGGTCCCCACTCTCCTCGTCAAGATCTTCGGCAAGGACAGGCCGGGCATCACGGCGGGCCTGTTCGACACGCTGGCCGCCTACCTCGTCGACGTGGTCGACATCGAGCAGGTCGTCACCCGGGGCCGCCTGGTGCTGTGCGCGCTGGTGACCCAGCCCCCGGCCGGTCTGGAGGGCGACCTGAGGGCCACCGTGCACAGCTGGGCCGAGTCGATGAAGATGCAGGCGGAGATCATTTCGGGGCACGGCGACAACCGGCCGCGTGGTCTTGGGCGCTCCCTGGTGACCGTTCTCGGCCATCCGCTCACCGCCGAGTCGACGGCCGCCATCGCCGACCGGATCGCCAAGGCCGGCGGCAACATCGACCGCATCTTCCGGCTCGCCAAGTACCCGGTGACGGCGGTGGAGTTCGCCGTCTCCGGTGTGGAGACCGAGCCGCTGCGCACGGCCCTGGCGTCCGACGCTGCGGCACTGGGTGTCGATGTCGCGGTCGTCTCGGCGGGCCTGCACCGGCGCGCTCAGCGGCTTGTGGTCATGGATGTGGACTCCACCCTGATCCAGGACGAGGTCATCGAGCTGTTCGCCGCGCACGCCGGCTGCGAGGACAAGGTCGCCGAGGTGACGGCGGCGGCGATGCGCGGGGAGCTGGACTTCGAGCAGTCGTTGCACGCGCGCGTGGCGCTGCTGAAGGGGCTGGACGCCACCGTGGTCGACAAGGTGCGCAACGAGGTCCGGCTGACGCCGGGCGCGCGCACCTTGATCCGCACGCTGAAACGACTCGGCTACCAGGTCGGGGTCGTCTCCGGCGGCTTCACCCAGGTCACGGACGATCTGAAGGAGCGGCTGGGTCTGGATTTCGCGCAGGCCAACACACTGGAGATCGTCGACGGCAAGTTCACCGGCCGGGTCACCGGCGAGATCGTGGACCGGGCGGGCAAGGCGCGGCTGCTGCGCCGGTTCGCCGCGGAGGCCGGGGTGCCGCTGTCGCAGACGGTGGCGATCGGCGACGGTGCCAACGACCTGGACATGCTGAACGCGGCGGGTCTGGGCGTCGCCTTCAACGCCAAGCCGGTGGTCCGCGAGGCGGCGCACACGGCGGTGAACTTCCCCTTCCTCGACACCGTGCTGTATCTGCTGGGCGTCACCCGTGAAGAGGTCGAGGCGGCCGACACGCACGACGAGGGCTGAGCCGGCCCGGCGGCCCCGGACACGTACAAGGGATCGGCACCATGGGGTGCCGGGCCCTTGTACGTGCATGTCTCACTCGGTCGGCGCCCAGTACTCCGTAAGTGTGGCCGCACCCGGCTCGAGGCCCTTCCAGAGGCCGTCGAAGGACAGCAGCGCGAAGGCGGCGGCCGGGAAGCCGCGGCGCTGCATCCGCTCCGGGGCATCGCCCTCACCCGCGCCGGACAGGATCTCGGCCAGGCCTTGGACACCCGGGTTGTGGCCGATCAGGATCACGTTGCGCACGTCGTCCGGGGTCTCGTTGAGCAGGGCGATCAGCTCGCCGGGCGAGGCCTCGTAGACCCGCTCCTCGTAGACGGTCCTCGGCCGCTCCGGCAGTTCGTGGACGGCGAGCTTCCAGGTCTCGCGGGTCCGGACCGCGGTGGAGCACAGGGCCAGGTCGAAGGCGATACCGGTATCGGCCAGCTTGCGTCCGGCGACCGCGGCGTCCATGCGTCCGCGCTCGGCGAGCGGGCGGTCGTGGTCGGACACCTGGGGCCAGTCGGCTTTCGCATGCCGGAAGAGGACGATCCTGCGAGGTTCTGCGGCGCTCATGCGCTCCAGCTTCGCATGAAACAGGCCAGGCGGTGCAGGGAGTTGGTCTGCGGATTCACCGCGCGCGGGGGCTCCGGGTCAGCGCACGAGGAGTTGCTGGGCGCGTTCGAAGAGGTGCGTGATCGCCGGGTCGCCGCTCGCCGCGTGCGCGTCCGACGGGTTCAGTATCAGCAGCAGCAGCGCGAGAAACGCGAGCGCGGGCAGGGCGAGGGCCCACCAGGGCAGCCGGATGTCGACGCCGCCCGTGGTCGCCGGGTGGGGCCGGGAGTGGGTGCGGGCCGACATGATCGCCTCCATGGTCTTCGAGCGGGTCCGTGACCGCCCTGCGCGGTCACATCTCGAAGCTACGGAATCGAAGGCCGCCAACCCATCCGGACTTCCACCCAGTTCACCCTGACCCTTACCCCCTAGGGGATGGTGGGGCCAGCCCCACCATCCGCGGGAAGGGACCGCCGGGAGACAACAGGGAGGCGGCCGTGGCGGCTGCGACAGCCGGAAGACCGCCGCCTCGAGGGTCGCCCGGATACGGCTGTCAGACGGTCGTCACGGGGAGGCGACGGTCGCGATGATGGCGATGATCACGAAGATGGCGAAGAACGAGCCGAAGACGATCAGCATCTTCTTCTGCCCGTTCTGCGGGTTCGGGTCGAGCACAGGCTGCATGCGGTCAGTGTCCCACCCGACCCCCGCGCGCGTGCCGCCGGGGTCGCACGCTCAGCGCGCCGCCGCCTCGTCCTCCACCGTGCGGTTCCGGCCCGCCAGGAAGCCGACCAGGATCTGCGGCACCATCAGGCCCGACATGAGAGCGATCGGCAGACCCCAGCCACCGCTGTGCTGGTAGAGCACGCCGACGAGGAGCGGGCCGGGTATGGAGATCAGATAGCCGGTGCTCTGCGCGAACGCGGACAGCTGGGCCACCCCGGCACCGCTCCTGGCCCGCATGCCGACCATCGTCAGGGCCAGTGGGAAGGCGCAGTTGGAGACGCCGAGCAGCACGGCCCAGGCCCAGGCACCGCCGACCGGGGCGAGGTACAGGCCGGCGTATCCGGCGAGCCCGCACACGCCGAGGACCAGCACGATCGGACCCTGGTGCGGCAGCCGCGTGGCGACGCGCGGGATGACGAAGGCCAGCGGCACGCCCATCGCCATGGTGACGGCGAGCAGCACGCCCGCGGTACCGGCGGGGACACCGGCGTCCCGGAAGATCTGCGGCATCCAGCCCATGGTGATGTAGGCGGCGGTGGCCTGGAGACCGAAGAAGACGGCGAGCGCCCATGCGGTGCGGCTGCGGGTGATGCGCAGGGGTGCGCTCTGAGCAGGCTGTTCCTGCGCCGCGTGCACCGCCGCCGGTTCCGGCTGCGACCGCTGTGCGGACGCGGTGCCGCGGTCACGGACGAGCAGCAGCCAGGGCAGGACGGCGGCGGCCGCGAGGACAGCCCACACGGCGAGGCCGGGCCGCCAGCCGCCGCCCAGGGCGTCGGTCAGCGGCACGGTGGTCGCGGCGGCGAGGGAGGTGCCCATGGCGAGGGCCATCGAGTACAGGCCGGTCATGGGTCCGACCCGGTCCGGGAACCAGCGCTTGACGATGACCGGCATGAGCACGTTGCTCACCGCGATGCCCATGAGGGCGAGCGCGCTGGCGGCCAGGAACCCGGCGGTGCTCCCGGTGTAGGGCCGTATCAGCAGGCCCGCGGTGATGGCGACCATGCCGGCGCACACCACGGTGGCCGGGCCGAAACGGCGGGCCAGGCGCGGGGCGGTGACACCGAAGACGGCGAAGCAGAGCGGCGGCACGGAGGTGAGCAGCCCGGCCACGCTGCCGCTCATGCCGAGGCCGTCGCGGACCTCCTCCAGCAGGGCGCCGAGGCTCGTGATGGCCGGGCGGAGGTTCAGCGCGGACAGCACGATGCCGACGACGACTAGGCGCGTCGCCCACGCGCGCGTGCCCCCTGCGCCGTGGGTCGTCTCGGGTGTGTTCGCTGTGGCGGTGCCACGATCGGTCGATGACATCGCCGTACGGGTTTCCGCTGTCCGGGTTTCCTCACTAGCCATGAGACCCATCATAGAATCATGGGATGATTGACTGTCCATCCCCGGGACGTCCGGACCCGGGCCTGTCGTGCGAAGGTGTGCCATGCCTCTGAGCCACCCGCGCCGTTCGGCGCTGTCCGAGCAGGTCATCGCCGAACTGCGCAACCAGATCACCTCCGGCGAATGGCCGGTCGGCTCACGCATCCCCACGGAACCGGAACTCGTCGAGCAGCTCGGCGTCGCCCGCAACACCGTCCGCGAGGCGGTCCGCGCGCTCGCCCACAACGGTCTCCTGGACATCCGGCAGGGCTCCGGCACCTATGTGGTGGCGACGAGCGAGCTGGCCGGCGTGATGCACCGCCGGTTCGCCGACGCCGACCCGCGGCACATCGCCGAGCTGCGCGCCGCGCTGGAGTCGGCCGCGGCGAAGCTGGCCGCCGAGCGGCGCACCGAGAAGGACCTCAAGCAGCTGGACACGCTCATGGAGCGGCGCGAGGAGGCCTGGCAGACGGGTGAGGCGGAGGCGTTCGTGGCGGCCGACGCCACCTTCCACCTGGCCGTCGTGGCCGCCTCCCACAACGACGTCATGACGGCGATGTACGCCGACCTCGGCGAGGTCCTGCGGGACTGGCTGCGCGCGGACGTCGGGGCGGAACTGACCCCGGAGACGCACATGGATCACACCCGGCTGCTGGACGCGATCCGCACCAGGGACGCGCAGGCCGCGGCCGCCGAGGCGGCGAGCTATCCGTTCCTGTGCCGCCCGGGCCGGCTCAGCGTTCCTTCTGGTGGCTGATCCAGACCGAGCGAACGTCCTCCCAGCACCGGCCCGTGAGCCGCACGGTCAGGGCGGGCAGGGTGTCCACCGGTGCGCTGTCGGTGCCGATGTCCCACCAGCGGGCGCACTTGATGTGCAGTCGTACGCGATCGGTGTCGACATAGGGGTTGTGGCAGTAGGCCACCACATGCGAGCCGTGGACGGCCGTGCGGCAGGCGGCGCCGAAGAGGCTCGGTGCGGGCGGTTTCCCGTCGTCCACGCGCGCGGAGGGCCTCGCGTCGTACGGCAGACAGAGCACGAGGGCCACGGCCACGGTCACCGGGGCCAGGCTTCGGGACAGGCGCACAACGGGACCTCCTCGGCCGGGCTGGGGAGGGGCGCGTGGAGTGAGCGCGTAATCCAGAGTGCGCCGTTCGGACCGCCGGCCGCCCGGCGGGTAGGCCGAACGGGTGACACCCCGCGCCAGGGCCGACCGGCACGGCGAGGAGAGGCGCCCGGTTCCGCCTTCCGCGGCCCTCCAGTACGACCGAGGCCCGCACCCCCGAAGGGGTGCGGGCCTCGGCTGTCGAGCCCTGGCGGCAGCGATCAGGCGCCGATCGCGTGCAGACCGCCGTCGACGTGGATGATCTCGCCGGTGGTCTTGGGGAACCAGTCGCTCAGCAGGGCGACGATGCCGCGGCCGGCCGGCTCCGGGTCCTTCAGGTCCCATTCCAGCGGGGCGCGGGTGTCCCACACGGAGGCCAGCTCAGCGAAGCCCGGGATGGACTTGGCGGCCATGGAGCCGATCGGGCCCGCGGAGATGAGGTTGCAGCGGATGTTCTGCTTGCCCAGGTCGCGCGCCATGTAGCGGCTGGTCGCCTCCAGGGCGGCCTTGGCCGGGCCCATCCAGTCGTACTGCGGCCAGGCGTACTGCGCGTCGAAGGTGAGGCCGACGACCGAGCCGCCGTTCTGCATCAGCGGCAGGCAGGCCATGGTCAGCGACTTCAGGGAGTACGCCGAGACGTGCATCGCGGTGGCCACGGACTCGAACGGCGTGTTGAGGAAGTTGCCGCCGAGCGCGTCCTGCGGCGCGAAGCCGATGGAGTGCACGACGCCGTCGAGGCCGCCCAGCTCCTCGCCGACGACGTCGGCCAGGCGGCCGAGGTGCTCGTCGTTGGTGACGTCCAGCTCGATGACCTTGGTGGGCTTGGGCAGCTTCTTGGCGATGCGCTCGGTCAGCGTGGGCCGCGGAAACGCGGTCAGGATGATCTCCGCACCCTGCTCCTGGGCCAGCTTGGCCGCGTGGAAGGCGATGGAGGACTCCATCAGCACACCGGTGATCAGGATGCGCTTGCCCTCGAGGATTCCGCTCATGGTGATCAGTGACCCATTCCCAGTCCGCCGTCAACGGGGATGACGGCTCCAGTGATGTACGAGGCGTCGTCAGAGGCGAGGAACCGCACCGTCGCGGCGATCTCCTCAGGCTGCGCGTAACGGCCGAGCGGCACCTGAGACACGATGTTCTCGCGCTGCTCGTCGGTGAGCGCCTTGGTCATGTCGGTGTCGACGAAACCGGGCGCGACGACGTTGAAGGTGATGTTGCGCGAGCCCAGCTCACGGGCGAGGGAACGCGCGAAGCCGACCAGGGCGGCCTTGGACGCGGCGTAGTTCGCCTGCCCCGCCGAACCGAGCAGACCGACCACGGACGAGACCAGGACGACGCGGCCCTTCTTGGCGCGCAGCATGCCGCGGTTGGCGCGCTTGACGACCCGGAAGGTGCCGGTGAGGTTGGTGTCGATGACCGAGGTGAAGTCCTCCTCGGTCATGCGCATCAGGAGCTGGTCCTTGGTGACACCGGCGTTGGCGATCAGGACCTCGACCGGGCCGTGCTGGTCCTCGATCTCCTTGTAGGCCTGCTCCACCTGCTCCGGGTCGGTGATGTCGCACTTGACGGCGAGGAATCCGGCCGGCGGCTCACCCGAGCGGTACGTGATCGCGACCTTGTCGCCTGCGTCGGCGAATGCGCGGGCGATGGCGAGGCCGATGCCCCGGTTTCCTCCGGTGACGAGAACCGAGCGGCTCAACGGATCACCCTTTCGATAGCGGTCTCAAGCGGTCGGGCTGCCCGCCCGAACACGTCGATGACAGGCGGCTTCATCGAAAACCTATCGGTAGCGCCGCACGCACGGGGAAGTGGGCACCCACAGTGGCTCGGGTGAGTCCCTGTCGGGTCCCTACAGAAACGGCGGGCCGGGACCGAAACCGTGTAGTCCGCGGAGCCGGGTCCGCGACATGATCGGAGCCGACAGGCCACGACAGCAGGGAGACCTCCGTGCCTCATTCCATCGACGAAGCCTTCACGGCGCTTCCCCTCAAGGCCCTCGCCGACGCCGCGCTCGCACGCGCGCGTGCGCTGGGGGCCGAGCACGCGGACTTCCGGTGCGAGCGGGTGCGCAGCGCGTCCTGGCGGCTGCGGGACGCCAAGCCGGCCGGTTCGTCGGACACCACCGACCTCGGGTACGCGGTCCGGGTCGTGCACGGCGGCACGTGGGGCTTCGCCTCGGGGGTCGATCTGACCCTGGACGCGGCGGCCAGGGTCGCCTCGCAGGCGGTGGCGATGGCGAAGCTCTCGGCCCAGGTGATCAAGGCGGCGGGGTCGGACGAGCGCGTGGAGCTGGCCGACGAACCCGTGCACGCCGACAGGACGTGGATCTCGTCGTACGAGATCGACCCGTTCTCGGTGCCCGACGAGGAGAAGGCCGCGCTGCTGGCCGAGTGGAGCGCGCGGCTGCTGGCCGCGCAGGGCGTCGACCACGTGGACGCCTCGCTGCTCACCGTGCACGAGAACAAGTTCTACGCCGACACCGCCGGGACCATGACGACACAGCAGCGTGTACGGCTGCACCCTCAGTTCACGGCCGTGGCGGTCGACGAGTCGAGCGGGGAGTTCGACTCGATGCGCACCCTCGCGCCGCCCGTCGGGCGCGGCTGGGAGTATCTGACGGGCACCGGATGGGACTGGGACGACGAGTTGGAGCGGATCCCCGAGCTGCTCGCCGAGAAGATGCGGGCGCCGAGCGTGGAGCCGGGCCTGTACGACCTGGTGGTCGACCCCTCCAACCTGTGGCTCACGATCCATGAGTCCATCGGCCACGCCACCGAGCTGGACCGCGCCCTCGGCTACGAGGCGGCGTACGCGGGCACTTCCTTCGCCACCTTCGACCAGCTGGGCAAGCTGCGTTACGGCTCCGAGCTGATGAACGTCACCGGAGACCGCACCGCCGAGCACGGCCTCGCGACCATCGGCTACGACGACGAGGGCGTCGAGGCGCAGTCCTGGGACCTGGTGAAGGACGGGACGCTGGTCGGCTACCAGCTGGACCGCAGGATCGCGAGGCTGACCGGCCTCGACCGCTCCAACGGTTGCGCGTTCGCCGACTCCCCCGGACATGTGCCGGTGCAGCGCATGGCCAACGTGTCCCTGCAGCCGGATCCCGCCGGACTGTCGACCGAGGACCTGATCGGCGGCGTCGACCGGGGCATCTACGTGGTCGGTGACCGGTCCTGGTCGATCGACATGCAGCGGTACAACTTCCAGTTCACGGGTCAGCGCTTCTTCAGGATCGAGAACGGGCGGATCACCGGGCAGCTCAAGGACGTGGCGTACCAGGCGACCACGACGGACTTCTGGGGGTCGATGGCCGCGGTGGGCGGTCCGCAGACCTACGTCCTCGGTGGTGCCTTCAACTGCGGCAAGGCCCAGCCCAGCCAGGTGGCGGCCGTCTCGCACGGGTGCCCCTCCGCCCTCTTCAAGGGCGTCAACATTCTGAACACCACGCAGGAGGCCGGTCGATGAGCGCCCGTAGCAACAAGCCGCACGAGGTCGTGGAGCAGGCGCTCGCGCTGTCCCGGGCCGACGGCTGTGTCGTCATCGCCGACGAGTACTCGACCGCCAACCTGCGCTGGGCGGGCAACGCGCTGACCACGAACGGGGTGACGCGCGGTCGTACGCTCACCGTGATCGCGACCGTGGACGGCAAGGAGGGCACCGCCTCCGGTGTCGTGTCGCGCTCGGCCGTCACGCCGCAGGAGCTGGAGCCGCTGGTGCGGGCCGCCGAGGCAGCCGCGCGCGGTGCCGGGCCCGCCGAGGACGCCCAGCCCCTGGTCACCGGTGTGCCGCAGTCCCCTGACTTCACGGACGCGCCCGCCGAGACCTCCTCCGCGGTGTTCGCCGACTTCGCCCCGGCGCTCGGCGAGGCGTTCGCACGCGCGCGTGCGGGCGGCCGTGAGCTGTACGGCTTCGCCAACCACGAGTTGGTGTCGACGTACCTGGGTACGTCCACGGGCCTGCGTCTGCGCCACGACCAGCCCACCGGCACGCTGGAGCTGAACGCCAAGTCGCCCGACCGGCTGCGCTCGGCGTGGGCCGGCCGCTCCACGCGGGACTTCAAGGACGTCGACCCGGGCGCCCTGGACGCCGAGCTGGCCGTACGGCTCGGCTGGGCGGAGCGGAGCGTGGCGCTGCCCGCGGGCCGGTACGAGACGCTGCTGCCGCCGACCGCGGTCGCGGACCTGCTGATCTACCAGCTGTGGTCGGCGTCGGGGCGGGACGCGGCCGAGGGCCGGACGGTGTTCTCCCGGCCGGGCGGGGGCACGCGCGTCGGCGACAGGCTGAGCGAGCTGCCGCTGACGCTGCGCAGCGACCCGAACGAGCCGGGCCTTGAATGCGCGCCCTTCGTGGTCGCGCACTCCTCGGGCGGTGACCAGTCGGTGTTCGACAACGGGCTGCCGGCGCTTGCCACCGAGTGGATCGGCCAGGGCGTGCTCGGCCATCTGACGACCACCCGGCACAGCGCGGCCCTGACCGGGCTGCCGGTGGCCCCGGCGCCCGGGAATCTGATCCTGGACGGCGGGGACGACCGCTCTCTGGAGGAGATGGTGGCTCAGACCGAGCGGGGGCTGCTGCTGACCTGCCTGTGGTACATCCGCGAGGTCGACCCGGCGACGCTGCTGCTGACGGGCCTGACCCGGGACGGTGTCTACCTTGTGGAGAACGGCGAGGTGACCGGGCAGGTGAACAACTTCCGGTTCAACGAGTCCCCGGTGGATCTGCTGGGGCGGGCGACGCAGGCCGGGCGCACCGAGAAGACGCTGCCGCGCGAGTGGAGCGACTGGTTCACCCGGGCCGCGATGCCCGCGTTGCGGATCCCGGATTTCAATATGAGCTCTGTCAGTCAGGGCGTATAACCTCGTAGGCGTTCGTGGTCGGGTGTCACCGTCGGGTGTCGTCCGGCCGCCCGAAGATCATCGAGGAGACACGAGAACCGTGACGGACATCGTCGACGAGCTGAAGTGGCGTGGGCTGTTCGCCCTGTCCACCGACGAGGACGCCTTGCGCAAGGCGCTCGCGGACGGTCCCGTCACGTTCTATTGCGGTTTCGACCCGACCGCGCCGTCCCTGCACGTGGGGCACCTGGTGCAGGTGCTCACCGTGCGCCGGCTCCAGCAGGCCGGGCACCGGCCGCTGGCGCTGGTCGGCGGTGCCACGGGCCTGATCGGTGACCCGCGCCCGACGGCGGAGCGCACGCTGAACGACCCGGAGACGGTGGCGGGCTGGGTCGGCAAGCTGCGCGCGCAGATCGAGCCGTTCCTGTCCTTCGAGGGCGAGAACGCCGCGGTCATGGTCAACAACCTAGACTGGACCGCGGGTCTGTCCGCGATCGAGTTCCTGCGGGACATCGGCAAGCACTTCCGGGTCAACAAGATGCTGACGAAGGACTCCGTGGCCCGGCGCCTGGAGTCCGACCAGGGCATCAGCTACACGGAGTTCAGCTACCAGATCCTGCAGGGGATGGACTTCCTCCAGCTCTACCGGCGCCACGGCTGCACGCTCCAGCAGGGCGGCAGCGACCAGTGGGGCAACCTCACGGCGGGCCTGGACCTGATCCACAAGCTGGAGCCCGGCGCCGACGTGCACGCCCTGGCCACCCCGCTGATGACGAAGGCGGACGGCACCAAGTTCGGCAAGACCGAGGGCGGCGCCGTCTGGCTCGACCCGGAGATGACGACGCCGTACGCGTTCTACCAGTTCTGGCTGAACGTGGACGACCGGGACATCTCGACGTACATGCGGATCCTGTCCTTCAAGTCCCGTGAGGAGCTGGAGGAGCTGGAGCAGCAGACGCAGGATCGTCCGCAGGCCCGGGCGGCGCAGCGGGCGCTGGCCGAGGAGCTGACGACGCTGGTGCACGGCGCCGACCAGACGGCCGCGGTGATCGCCGCGAGCCGTGCCCTCTTCGGGCAGGGCGAGCTGGCGGAGCTGGACGGCACGACGCTCGCCGCCGCGCTGTCCGAGCTGCCGCACATCCGGGTCACCGAGCTGGGTGCGGTGGTCGACCTGTTCGCGGAGGTCGGTCTCGTCGCCAGCAAGTCCGCCGCGCGTCGGACCGTGAAGGAGGGCGGGGCCTACGTGAACAACGTGAAGGTCTCTTCCGAGGACGCCGTCCCGGCGAAGGAGGAGTTGCTGGACGGGCGGTGGCTGGTGCTGCGACGGGGGAAGAAGAACCTTGCCGCTGTGGAGGTTGTCGCCGGTTAGCGCCGTCGAGAGCGCGGTGGTCTGCGGGATGCGGCTTCGTCCGTGGTTCGTGCGCAGGCCCCCGCGCTCCTGAAGGGGCGCTCCCCTGTGGGCGATGTCAGGCGCGCTCGGCCTTCTTCTTGCCGAGTGTCGCCATGTAAAGGGCGTCCACCACACCCACGATGATGATGGCCGCCACGAGCTGGAAGATGTGCCGGCTCCAGTCGATGCCCCGGGTCGCCGCCACGCCCACGGCGCGGGCGATGGCGTTGCCCACGATGGCGCCGAGCATGCCGCAGATGGTGGTCAGCCACAGCGGGCTGTGCTGCTTGCCCGGGATGACGGCCTTGGCGATGACGCCGAGCACGAATCCCACGATGATCGCCCACAACCAGCCCATGGCTGCCTCCTCATACGGCTCGACGTGAGCATTAGGGCCAGTGTCGGCCGATGGGCCGTACGGCGCATGTCGGGTTCCCCCGTGCGGGGCGGGTTCGCCGCCGTTGTCGCAGGCAGTGAGCGCCCCGGTCTCGTGGGCGGCAGGGCCGCGGCGTAACGTGGGACGTGTCCCTGCCCGGTTCCCGGCCGGGCGTGGACGACGGTGCGGGCCGGGGAGAGTCCGATGCGGCGGATGGTGGTTTGTGATGCGGAAACAGCACGGCGGCGTCCAGGTGTTCCGGATCACCGGTGCCCGGACGGGTCTTGCCGAGGACGTACGGGGCCGGCAGCGGCGGTACGTCATCTCGATGACGGTCCGCACCGCGTCGGTGATCCTCGCGGTCGCCCTGTGGAACGTCGAGCGGTACGTGGCCATCGTGGCGTTGGTGCTCGGTGCGTTGCTCCCCTATGTCGCCGTGGTCATCGCCAACGCGGGGCGTGAGCGGCCGCCGTCCCTTCCGTCGACGTTCGTCAGCGTGCCCACGCGGCCGATGATCACACCGCCGCGGACGGAGGACGCGCAGGCGCAGTCCGTTGCGGAGGACACCGCGGCCCGTCCGACGGGGGCGCGCGATGAACAGCCCGGTCCGGTGTGACGCGGGCGGTCGCGGAAGCGGAATACGGGCTACCCATGAAGCTCAAGAAAAGCTCAGACAATCGTGCAGTTCCGGTGCCGGTCCACGGGGTACCCGTGACATACTGCGTACGCGCTCCGCATCCCCCGTCGGAGCGACGGACCGACGCCGGGCAGCTCCCCCCGTGGCTGCCCGGCGTCGCCTTGTCCGGGCCTCTTTCTGTGGGACGAACCTGTGACTGACGAGACCCCGATCTGTTCCGCCAAGGGCTGCCACACCGCCGCCGTGTGGGTACTGGCGTGGAACAACCCGAAGATCCATACGCCGGAGCGGCGCAAGACGTGGCTCGCGTGCGAGGAGCATCGCGAGCATCTTTCGCAGTTTCTCGGGGTGCGGGGCTTTTTGAAGGACGTGGTGAAGTTCGAGGACTGGGAAGCGTCCGAGAACTCCTAGCCGCCGATCGCGGACATGGGCCGGTCCGGCTGGACGAAGGTCGGGTCGTCCAGTCCCGCCCCCGCCTTCTTTCCCCACATCGTCAGTCGCCAGATGCGGGCGATCTCCTCGTCGGGCGCGCCGGAGCGCAGGGCCGCGCGGAGGTCGGTCTCCTCGGTGGCGAACAGGCAGGTGCGTATCTGGCCGTCGGCCGTGAGGCGGGTGCGGTCGCAGGCCGCGCAGAAGGGGCGGGTGACCGAGGCGATGACCCCGACCCGGTGCGGGCCGCCGTCGACCAGCCAGCGCTCCGCCGGGGCCGAGCCGCGCTCGTCCGCGCCCTCGGGGGTGAGATCGAAGCGGGTGCGCAGGGACGCGAGGATGTCCCCGGCGGTGACCATGCCCTCGCGCTTCCAGCCGTGCTGGGCGTCGAGGGGCATCTGCTCGATGAAGCGCTGCTCGTAGCCGTGCTCGATCGCCCAGGCCAGCAGGTCGGGCGCCTCGTCGTCGTTCAGGCCTGGCATCAGGACCGAGTTGATCTTGACGGGGGTGAGGCCGGCCTCGTGGGCGGCTTCCAGACCCTCGAGGACGTCCTTGTGCCGGTCGCGGCGGGTGAGGGTCTTGAAGACGTCGGGACGGAGGGTGTCCAGCGAGACGTTGACCCGGTCCAGGCCCGCGGCCTTCAGAGCCGCCGCCGTGCGCCGCAGGCCGATGCCGTTGGTCGTCAACGACATCTGCGGGCGCGGGGCGAGGGCGTCGACGCGCTCGACGATGCCGACCAGGCCCGGGCGCAACAGCGGCTCGCCACCGGTGAAGCGGACCTCCTCGATGCCGAGCATCCGCACGGCGATGTCGATGAGGCGGACGATCTCGTCGTCCGTGAGCAGGTCGGGCTTGGCCAGCCACTGCAGGCCCTCCTCGGGCATGCAGTAGGTGCAGCGCAGATTGCACCGGTCGGTCAGCGAGACCCTCAGGTCGGTGGCCACTCGGCCGTAGGTGTCGATGAGCACGTGGGCCCCCTCCCTCGTTCCCGGAGCATTCGTCCTGCGTTACCTGCGAGCCTACGTGACACCACTGACAACGACAGCGACCTGATCCGACGAGGTACGACGCGGCCGTGTCGTAGGACCGTACAGTCCCGGGCGACACGGCCGTCGTACGAAGGTGTCAGTGCGCTCCGGTGCCGGTCAGGGACCGCACCTCGAGTTCGGCGTACTTGCCGGCGTCCGGGACCTCCTTCGACAGCAGGGTGCCCACGACGCCGAGCAGGAAGCCGACGGGGATGGAGATGATGCCGGGGTTCTCCAGCGGGAACCAGTGGAAGTCGACGCCGGGGAACATCGAGGCCGGGCTGCCGGAGACCACCGGCGAGAACAGCACCAGGCCGACCGCCGTGACCAGGCCGCCGTAGATCGACCACAGGGCGCCGGAGGTGGTGAACCGCTTCCAGAACAGGCTGTAGAGGATCGTGGGAAGGTTCGCGGAGGCGGCGACCGCGAAGGCGAGGGCGACCAGGCCGGCCACGTTCAGGTCACGGGCGAGGGCGCCGAGGAGGATGGAGACCGCGCCGATGCCGACGGTCGCCCAGCGTGCCGCGCCGATCTCCTGCTTCTCGGTGGCCTGCCCCTTCTTGATGACGTTGGCGTAGATGTCGTGCGCGAAGGACGAGGACGAGGCCAGGGTCAGGCCCGCGACGACCGCGAGGATCGTGGCGAAGGCGACCGCGGAGATGGTGGCGAGCAGGACGGCGCCCCAGTTGGAGTCGACGCCGCCCAGGTGGAGCGCCAGGAGCGGCGCCGTGGTGTTGCCCGCCTTGTTGGAGGCGATGATCTCGGCCGGCTTGATCAGCGCGGCGGCGCCGAAGCCGAGCGCGAGGGTCATCAGGTAGAAGACGCCGATCAGGCCGATCGCCCAGAGGACGGACTTACGGGCGGCCTTCGCGGTGGGCACCGTGTAGAAGCGGATCAGGATGTGCGGCAGGCCCGCGGTGCCGAGCACCAGGGCGATGCCGAGCGAGATGAAGTCCAGCTTGGTGGTGCCGGTGGCGCCGTACTTCAGGCCGGGCTCCAGGAAGGCGGAGCCCTTGCCGCTGTTGTCGGCGGCCTTGCCGAGCAGGTCGGAGATGTTGAAGTGGAACTTCAGCAGGACCAGGAAGGTCAGCAGCACGGCGCCCGCGATCAGCAGCACCGCCTTGACCATCTGGACCCAGGTGGTGCCCTTCATGCCGCCGATGGTGACGTACACGATCATCAGGACGCCGACCAGGGCGACGATGCCGATCTTGCCGGCGTCGCTGGTGATGCCCAGCAGGAGGGAGACCAGGACGCCCGCACCGGCCATCTGTGCGAGCAGGTAGAAGATCGAGACGACGATCGTGGAGGCGCCGGCGGCCGTGCGCACCGGGCGCTGGCGCATCCGGTAGGCCAGCACGTCGCCCATGGTGTAGCGGCCGGAGTTGCGCAGCGGCTCGGCGACCAGGAGCAGGGCGACCAGCCAGGCGACGAGGAAGCCGATGGAGTACAGGAAACCGTCGTAGCCGAAGAGGGCGATGGCGCCGGCGATACCGAGGAAGGACGCGGCGGACATGTAGTCGCCGGAGACGGCGAGGCCGTTCTGGAAGCCGGTGAACTGGCGTCCGCCGGCGTAGAAGTCGGCGGCGTCCTTGGTCTGGCGGCCCGCCCAGACGGTGATGACGAGGGTCGCGGCGACGAACACCGCGAACAGGGTGATGATCAGTGGCCTGTGCTGGCTCGCCTCGCCGGCGGCGAGCAGGGTGTGCTGTGCGGGGCTCATGCTCCGCCCTCCATCCGGGACTTGATGGCCTCCGCCTTGGGGTCGAGCTGCGCGGCGGCACGACGGGCGTACCACCAGGCGATGAGGAAGGTGGTGAGGAACTGGGCGAGGCCGAGGACGAGGGCGACGTTGACGTTGCCGGCCACCTTGGTGCCCATGAAGTCGCCCGCGTAGTTGGAGAGCAGGACGTACAGCAGGTACCAGGCCGTGAACGCGATGGTGAGCGGGAAGGCGAAGGAGCGGTGGGCGCGGCGCAGTTCTGCGAACTCCGCGCTCTGCTGTACCTGCGCGAACTCCTCGGTGGAGGGAAGTGGGGCGCCCGGTGGGGCGGGGGGCGGTGTCTCGGTGGCCACGGTGTCTCCTCGCGTTCGCGGTTGCCATGACGACGGGGGCTCGATCGTGCTCGTGCTCCCTGCCCAAGGTCCACGGCGCCACGCAAGGACCGGTTCAAGTGCTATGAGTTGATCCGCAAGCGGTCTTGTTGAGTCATTGCCAAGTCATTGATGATCAGCGACCGGCGGGATAACTTCACCGTGCACCACCCGTCATGCACCTGCCCGAGCACCAGCCGTGTCTCGGGCGGTTTCGTATCCGGATGATGTGGAGATCCCATGGCTCATCTGCGCTCCAGACACAGGCTCGCGCTCGCCGTACCCGTGGCACTGTCCCTGACCGCCGCGCTCGGCCTCCTGCCGGCGGCGGCCTCGGCGGCGCCCGTCACGGCACCGGCGGCGCGAGCGGCGGAGAGCGGTCCGAACCTCGCCTACGTGGTCAACACCCGCACCGATCACCGCACGATCGAGTCGGTACGGCGCGAGGTCACCCGCAACGGCGGTTCCGTCGTGGCCGGTTACGACAGGATCGGAGTGATCGTCGCGCATTCCGCGGACCCCGGTTTCGCGGCGCGCATGCGCACGGTGCGCGGCGTGGACTCGGCGGGCGCCACGCGTACCGCACCGCTGAGTGCCGCGGGCACGACGGACGAGGGCGCGGTGCAGGTGCTGTCGAAGGCGCAGGTCGCGAAGCTCGCCGAGGCCGCGGCGCCGGGCGAGGAGCCGCTGGAGGCGGACCAGTGGGACCTGCGGGCGATCGGCGCCGACAAGGCCGCGCGGATCGACCCGGGCAGCCGGAGCGTGACCGTCGGTGTCATCGACACGGGCGTGGACGACACCCACCCCGACATCGCGCCGAACTTCTCGGCCTCGCAGTCGGCGAACTGCGTGAGCGGCAGGGCGGACACGACGTACGGCGCGTGGCGCCCGGTGGACGCCAACCACTACCACGGCACCCATGTGGCCGGAGAGATAGCCGCGGCCCGCAACGGCATAGGCGTTGCCGGTGTGGCGCCGGGCGTGAAGGTCGCGAGCATCACGGTGGCCCAGCCGGACGCGACCTCGCTGTTCTATCCGGAGAGCGTGGTCTGCGCCTTCGTGTTCGCCGCCGACCACGGCATCCAGATCACCAACAACAGCTACTACGTTGATCCATGGATGTACAACTGCATGGACAATCCCGATCAACGCGCCATCGTTGACGCGGTCAACAGGGCCCAGCTGTACGCCCAGCGCAAGGGCACTCTCAACGTCGCCTCGGCGGGCAACTCCAATGACGACCTGGACGCACCCTCGATCACCGACGCCTCCAGCCCCGACGACTCGACTGCCACGACCCGCACGGTCGACCCGCACAAGTGCTTCGACGTGCCGACCCAACTGCCCGGCGTGGTCACCGTGAGCGCGGTGGGCGTCAACGGCGTCAAGTCGTACTACTCCAGCTACGGTCTGGGCGTGATCGACGTCGCGGGGCCGGGCGGCGACAAGTACCAGATCCCGGACACCCCGTCGAAGAACGGCCGCATCCTGTCCACCCTGCCGAACGGCCAGTACGGCTTCCTGCAGGGCACCTCGATGGCGTCGCCGCACGTGGCAGCGGTGGCCGCGCTGCTCAAGTCGGCCCATCCGCACGCCACTCCCGCGCAGCTGCTGGCCCTGCTCAGGGCCGAGGCGGACAACCCGGGCTGCCCGAGCGGCCCCTACGACGGCGACGGGGACGGGGTCGTGGACGCGACCTGCACGGGCGGCAAGCACGTCAACGGCTTCTACGGCCATGGCGTCGTCGACGCACTGCGCGCGGTCAAGTAGCCGCAGCCCTCTCTGACTGCCCGCACGGCACGCTCGTACCGCGAACGAACTGGAGAGAACCGACCCATGACAGCGCCCAAGCCACGCCTGCGCCGCGCCCTCGCGATCCCGGCCGGAACGGCCCTGGCCACGGCACTCGCGCTTTTGCCGAACGTCACGGCCGCCGCGACGGAGAGCACCCCGGCGGCCGCCTCCGACGGGACCGTGCTCAGCTATGTCGTCAACGTCCGCCCGGGGCACGGCGTCTCGGCTCATGTGCGGCAGGCGATCGCCGAGGCCGGCGGTTCGGTGGTGATCGCCTACGACCGGATCGGCGTGATCGTCGTCCACTCCGACAACCCCGGCTTCGCGCGGGAGATCCGCATGGTGCGCGGGGTGGACTCGGCCGGTGCCACGCGTAATGCGCCGCTGCCCGCCCAGTCCACCACCGACGAGGGCACACCCAAGGCGCTCAGCGCGCAGGAGATCGCCGCGGCCGGGGCACGGGCCACGGCGGGGCAGGATCCCCTGGAGCCGTTGCAGTGGGATCTGCCGGCCATCAAGGCGGACAAGGCGCACGAGAAGACCCTGGGCAGCCCGGACGTCACGGTGGCCGTCATCGACACCGGCGTGGACGACACCCACCCCGACATCGCACCCAATTTCAACCGCGCGGACTCGGTCAACTGCGTGTCCGGCAAACCCGACACGGCGGACGGCGCCTGGCGGCCGAGCGCGTCGGAGAGCCCGCACGGCACACACGTGGCGGGGGAGATCGCGGCCGCGAGGAACGGGGTCGGCATGACGGGCGTGGCGCCGGGCGTCAAGGTGGCCGGCATCAAGGTCGCCAGTCCTCAGGGGTACTTCTACACCGAGGCCGTGGTCTGCGGCTTCGTGTGGGCGGCCGAGCACCACGTCGACGTGACCAACAACAGCTACTACACCGACCCGTGGTACTTCAACTGCACCTCCGACCCGGACCAGAAGGCGCTGGTGGACGCCATCACCCGGGCCTCGCAGTACGCGGAGAAGAAGGGCACCGTCAACGTCGCCGCGGCCGGCAACGAGAGCTACGACCTCGCGTCCGACTCGGTCACCGACCCGTCCTCCCCGAACGACGGCACCCCGTCGGACCGGGTGATCGACCCGCACCAGTGCTCCGACATACCGACCCAGCTGCCGGGCGTCGTGACGGTCGCGGCGACCGGCGCGAAAGGCCTGAAGTCGTCGTTCTCCAACTACGGCCTCGGCGTGATCGACATCGCCGCGCCGGGCGGCGACTCGACCGCCTACCAGAAACCGGAGCCCCCGGCGACGAGCGGCCTCATCCTGGGTCCGCTGCCGGGCGGCAAGTGGGGCTACATGGCCGGCACGTCGATGGCGACCCCGCATGTCGCGGGCGTTGCCGCCTTGATCAAGTCAACCCATCCGCATGCCCCGGCCGCCCTGGTCAAGGCACTGCTGTACGCGGAGGCCGACGCCACGCCGTGCACGGACCCGTACGACATCAACGGTGACGGCAAGGCCGACGCGGTGTGCGAGGGCACGAGGAACCGCAACGGCTTCTACGGCTGGGGCACGGCGGACGCGCTGGCCGCGGTCACCGGGTAAGGCACCGCCGCGGCGGGTGGCCGGGGCGCGCGTCCCGGCCACCCGGCCGTACGGCCCAATCCGGTCATGCATTCCGGAATGCGTTCCGGCATCACATATTGACTGAATCAATATTGATCAATCAATAATGCATAGTGTAGTCATGACAGATATCGCGTCAGACAGTGCGTCAGACGTTGCGCCGGACATCGTGTCCGCATGGACCGCGCTGGGCGGTGATCCCGCCCTTCTCTCCCGGGTGACGACGACCGAGCGTCCGGAGGCTCTCCCGGCGCGCCTTCCCGTACGGCAGCTGGCGCGCGCGTGTGTCGGCGCCTGCGCGCTGGCCGCCGCGGAGCTGGCGGCCCGCCGGGCCGGGCTCGCCGAGGTGCCTGCCGTCCGGGTGGACGACGGCGCCGTCGCGACCGCCTTCCACAGCGAGCGGCACCTGCTCGTCGACGGGCGGGCTCCGGTCACCTTCGCACCGCTGTCCCGGTTCTGGCGGACGGCCGACGGCTGGGTGCGCACCCACGCCAACTACCCGCATCACCGCGCCCGGTTGCTCGGCGTGCTGGGACTGCCGGAAGACGCTTCACCGCAGCAGGCCGCCGCCCGGCTCGCCGAACGTCCCGCCCTGGAGGTGGAGGAAGCGGTCTACGGCGCCGGCGGCCTCGCCGTGGCCCTGCGCACCCCGAAGGAGTGGGCGGCGCACGAGCAGGCCGCCGCGGTGGCCGCACGCCCGCTGGTCGAGCGCGAGCGCCTGGACGCCACGCACGCGCGCGTGCTGGCCCCGCTCGATCCCGCCACGGCTCCCCTGCTGCCCGCCGCCGGGCTGCGCGTCCTCGACCTGACCCGGGTCCTCGCCGGGCCCGTCGCCACGCGCACCCTCGCCCTGCTGGGCGCGGAGGTGCTGCGCGTGGACGCGCCCTGGCTGCCCGAACTGCCCGACCAGCACGCCGACACGGGCTTCGGCAAGAGGTCGGCCGTGCTCGACCTGCGCACCGACAAGAAGACCTTCGAGGAGCTGCTGGCCTCGGCCGACGTCGTCGTCACCGGGTACCGTCCGGGCGCCCTCGACCGCTTCGGGCTCTCCCCGCAGGCGCTGATCGGGCGCAGGCCGGGGCTGGTCGTGGCGCAGGTCTCGGCGTGGGGAGCGTACGGGCCCTGGGCGGCGCGGCGCGGCTTCGACAGCCTGGTGCAGGTCGCGACCGGCATCGCGGTGGGAGAAGGCTCGGCCGAGGAGCCCGGCGCACTGCCCGCGCAGGCGCTGGACCACGGCACCGGCTATCTGCTGGCGGCAGCGGTCCTGCGGGCGCTGACCGAGCAGTCGTACGACGGCGGCGGTCGGTCGGTGCGGATGGCGCTGGCCCGGACCGCGCGCTGGCTGACGGACGGGATCCGGCCTGCTCCGGCCACGGGCACACCGTACGAGGGCCCCGGCTCCTGGCTGGCCGAGGCGGACGGCCCGCTCGGCCGGCTGCGGTACGCCCTGCCCCCGGTGTCCTTCGCGGGCGGCCCCGCCGACTGGGCGCGGCCTGCGGTGCCCTGGGGCTCGGATCCGGCTCGCTGGCGGTGAGCACGCGGGCCGCCGGACACGCAGGCGGTCCGGCTGGCCGTGGTGGCGGTCTCCGGTCCGCTCACGGCGTCGGCGCTGCCGATCCGCTGGACATGGCGATCAACCCTGATCAAGCGTTGATCGCCATGTTGATTCAGCCGTTGGTGCTGATCAGCCGTTGGTGACGAGCACCTTGAGGGCGGTGCGCTCGTCCATGGCCTTGTAGCCCTCGGGCACGCCCTCGATGCCGACGGTCATGTCGAACACCGGGGAGGGGTCGATCGTGCCGTCCAGGACGTCGGGGAGCAGGTCGGGGATGTAGGCGCGGACCGGGGCGACACCGCCGCGCAGGGCGATGTTCCGGTCGAACATCACGCTGAGGTCCAGGCCGGTGCCGCTGCCGTGCGGCACGCCGACGAAGCCGATCGCGCCGCCGTCGCGGGTGATGTTGACGGCCGTCCGCATGGACTGCTCGGTGCCGACGGCCTCCACGACGGCGTGCGCGCCCTGCCCACCGGTCAGCTCGCGGACGGCCTCGACGGCCGCGTCCCCGCGCTCGGCGACGACGTCGGTGGCGCCGAAGCGGCGCGCGATGCCGGTGCGGACCTCATGCCGGCCGAGCGCGATGATCCGCTCGGCGCCCAGCCGCTTGGCGGCCAGCACGGCGCACAGGCCGACCGCGCCGTCACCGACGACCGCGACCGTGGCGCCGGGCCGGGCGCCCGCGCCGAGGGCGGCGTGGTGGCCGGTGCCGAGTACGTCGGAGAGGGTCAGCAGGGCGGACAGCAGGTGGTCGTCCGAGGCCGCTTCCTTGGGCAGCTGGACGAGGGTGCCGTCGGCGAACGGCACGCGTACGGCCTCGCCCTGGCCGCCGTCGTAGCCGACGGAGCCCCAGAAGCCGCCGTGCTCGCACGACGTCGTCAGGCCCTCGCGGCAGTAGTCGCACACGCCGTCGGACCACATGAAGGGCGCGACCACCAGGTCACCGCGCCGGACCGTGCTCACCTCGGAGCCGGTCTCCTCGACGACGCCGAGGAACTCGTGCCCGATGCGCTGCCCCGGCTCCCGGGCGGCCTCGCCGCGGTAGGCCCACAGGTCGCTGCCGCAGATGCAGGCGCGCAGCACCCGTACGACGGCGTCGGTGGGCAGCTTGACCATGGGCTCAGGGACGTCCTCCACGCGCATGTCGTACGGGGCGTGGATGGTGGTGGCGCGCATGGCGAGGGTCCTTCTCGTGCGGTGGTCGTGCGGTGCGCTCAAGGGGTGTGTGAGCGCACCTCACGGTACGCCGCCGCCCCCGCGTCCCGCGCGCCGAGGGTGCTCCGGCCGGCGCCCCTGCCGCCGTACGGCCCGCCGGTCAGACGCCCGCGGCGCCCAGCAGGCTGCCCGCCGCGTAGGTGACCCCCATGGCCAGTGCCCCGCCCACCACGTTGCGCAGCACCGCGCGCCAGGGGTCCGCCGAGCCGAGTCGGGCGCCCGTCCAGCCGGTGAGGACGAGCGCGCCCAGCACGGAGAC
Source organism: Streptomyces broussonetiae (assembly GCF_009796285.1). Lineage (NCBI taxonomy): Bacteria > Bacillati > Actinomycetota > Actinomycetes > Kitasatosporales > Streptomycetaceae > Streptomyces > Streptomyces broussonetiae. The sequence continues at coordinate 2,584,488 of NZ_CP047020.1, forward strand.
GACGGTGACGGGAAGCCGCCAGCCGGCCGGCGGCAGCACGATGGCCAGCAGCGGCAGCAGGGCGCCCACGGTGAAGGCCAGGAAGCTCGCCCAGGCCGCGTGCCAGGGGTTGGTCAGCTCGTCGGGGTTGATGCCCAGCTCCACGCGCGCGTGGGCGCGCAGCGCGTCCCGCGCGGTGAGCTGTTCGGCGGCCTCCCGGGCCACCTCGCGGGTCAGGCCGCGCTCCTGGAGCAGGCCGGTCAGCTCCCGCAGTTCGGCCTCCGGCTGCTCCCGCAGTTCCCGTTTCTCCAGGGCCAGCGCGGCCTTCTCGGAGTCGCGCTGGGCGGAGACGGAGACGTACTCGCCGGACGCCATGGACATGGAGCCGGCGAGCAGTCCGGCGAGTCCGGCGGTGAGCAGGGTCGCCCGGTCCTCGGTGGCACCTGCCACGCCGACGACGATCCCCGCGGTGGAGACGATGCCGTCGTTCGCGCCGAGCACGGCGGCCCGCAGCCAGTTCAGCCGCGAGCCGAGCGAGCCGCCGTGGGCCTCCTCGTGGGTGGATTCCGTCACAGCAGGGAGGATCGCACTCCCTGGATGGTCCGTGCTGCACCGACGCTCCCCGCAGCCGCAGCCGCAGCCGCCGTCACCACACCCGCACCGATGCCCCCCGGGCGAACACCGGACTGGTCGCGTCGGCCGGCGGCTCGGTCAGCGGCTCGTCGATCTCCGCGACCCTCGGGCCGACCTTCGCCGCGACGGGGTCCAGGAGAGCGAGGTCGAAGCCGTAGACGCGGGCCGCGTTGCCGCCGAGCATGGCCGCCAGCTCCGCGCGCGGGACGCCCGCGCAGGCGAACCGCAGGGCCTCGCGGGTGTACGGGAACGTGCCCTCGTCGTGCGGGAAGTCGCTGCCCCACATGATCCTGTCGACGCCGATGCGGTCGCGCAGCGGCACCTCGTGGGGGCGCATGAAGCTGGCGCCGACGAAACAGTTCTCCCGCCACGCCCGGGAGGGCGTCGCGCCCATGCCCGCGGCCAGACCGGCGCCGAACCTGGCCTCGGCGGTGTCGGCCTTCGTGCCCGCCGCGACCAGCCTGCCGTGGTAGTAGTCCAGCATGTCCAGCACCCCGGGGATCCAGCCGGAGCCCTGCTCGGTCAGGACGAGTCGCAGCTCCGGATGGCGGCGGAATGCGCCGCCGAACACCAGGTGCCACAGGGCGCGGTGGGAGAACCAGGTCGTCTCCACCATGAACACCGCGCAGGCGGCCGGTTCCTCGCCGAGCGGCGGGGAGGCCGAGCCCGCGTGGTGGTTGACGGGGACGCCGAGTTCCGCGCAGGCGGCCCAGATCGGGTCGTACGTCCGCGAGTACAGCTCGGGCAGCCCGGAGCCCGGCGGGGTGCCGGGCAGCATCAGGCCGCCCTTCAGGCCCGCCGAGGCCGCCCGGCGGATCTCCTTGACGGCCTCCTCGACGTCCCCGAGGAGGATCTGGAAGACGCCCGCCCGGCGGCCCGGCGCGGCGGCGCAGAAGTCCGCGAGCCAGCGGTTGTGGGCGCGCAGACCGGCCCAGCGGCGTGCGAAGTCCTCCGGGTCGGCCGGCTGGGTCATGAGCGAGCCGGACGGGAAGAACGGCGGGATGGTGTTCGGGAAGATCACCTCGGCGACGATCCCGTCCGCCTCCAGCTCCGCGAGGCGCCGCTCGGAGTTCCAGTTGCGGTCGGCGCAGTCGGCGAGCAGGTCCTCATGGGGGTTGACGTAGGTGGCCGCCCAGGCGTCGAAGTCGTCGTGGTGGCGCTTTTCCAGGTACGGCTTGTAGTCGAGCAGGTCGGCGCCCGCGTGGCAGTCGGCGGAGATCACCGTGTACCGGTCGTCGTTCATCGGCTCACCCCCAGCACCGGGAAGTCCTCGCCGGTCAGCCAGTGCCGGCCGGTTTCGCGCGAGCGCGCCCAGGACGCCTCGACGGCAGCCTGGTCGCCGGGCTGGCCGAGGTCGGCGGGTGTCGGGCCGATACGGCGGGCCAGGGGCGCGAGCCTGTCGACGTCGAAGCCGAAGACGTCGGCCGCGGCGAGACCGAGCATGCGGCGGGTCTCGGTGACGGGGATGTCGTGGAAGGTACGGCGCAGCCACGCGCGCGTGTCGGGCCAGGTGCCCTCGGGATGCGGGAAATCGCTGCCCCAGAGGATGTTGTCGACGCCGATCTCGTAGCGCTGGGCGAGTTCGCGGCGCTTGGTGTTGGTGGCGCAGATGAAGATCTGCCGGTCCAGGTACTCGTGCGGCGGGTGCTTGAGTTCCTGGAACGGGGAGAGCTTCTTGCCGCCGTGCGCGCCGAGGTAGAGGCGGTCCATGAACCACAGCAGGTTCGGCAGCCACCAGCAGCCGGACTCGGCCACGCCGAAGCGCAGCCCGGGGTGGCGTTCGAGGACGCCGGACCAGAGCAGGAACCACAGCGGCCGGGCCGGCCACCAGGTCACCTCGCTCACGTAGATGCCGAGGTGGTCGCCGTACTCCTCACGCGGGGCGGCGCCGGAGTGGGTGAGCACGGGCATCGCGCACTCGGCGGCGGCCGCCCAGACGGGGTCGTAACGGCGGTCGTGGTAGGGCTCCTTGCCGACCCACATGGAGGGGATCATCAGGGCGCCCAGGCCGGACCCCTTGGCGCGGTGGATCTCGGCGACGACCTCGGTCACCTCGCCGGTGACCGGCAGCAGGGCGACTCCGCAGTGCCGTTCGGGGTGCTCGGACACGAAGTCCGCGAGCCAGCGGTTGTGCGCCTTGGCACCCGCCATGCCCAGCACCGGGTCCTGGTCGCCGGACAGGCCGAGGCCGACGCCGAAGGGGGCGGCCGTGCGGCTGTCGACGGCGTCGGCGTCCGGGAAGACCACCTCGGCGGCCACGCCGTCCCCGTCCAGCTCCTTGAGCCGCTGCGCGGTGTCCCAGCCGCCGCGCAGCCCTTCCTCGTTGTCCTCGAACCACTTGGCCGCGAACGCCTCGTTGCGAACGCCGAGCCGGTTCATCTCCTCGCGGCGCCGCCCGCGGCCCGCCAGGAAGTCGTCGAAGTCCCGGTGATGGCGGGACTCCAGGTAGGGCCGGTACTCCTCGGTGGGCAGCCCGGCGTGGCAGTCGGAGGAGATGATCAGATACGGGTCCTGTTCGGTCATCACAGTCCCCCTCTCAGTCCAGGACGAAGCTTTCGAGGTACGAAGGGTTCGCGCGGTCCAGCATCGAGCGGGAACGCGCGCGGATCTGGGCGTCGCTGTGCTCGCCGGCCGGCAGCAGCCAGAAGCGGTCGGCGCGGATGCCGTCCACGACCAGCTGAGCGACCTCCTCGACGGGCGTGAAGCGGACCTCCTCGCCGGCCGCGCGCATCGCCGCCTCCCACTGGTCGAGGCTGCGGTACGGGGTCCTGCGGGGGCGCTGTTTGGCATAGCGGGCGGGGCGGTTGCGGTGCGACTCCCACAGGCCGGTGCGCAGCATGTGCGGACCCGGGAAGAGGACCGAGGCGCCCACGCGCGCGTGCTCGGCCTTGAGATGGGCGTACAGGGACTCGGTCAGGGTGACGACGGCCGCCTTGGTGACCGCGTACACGGAGGCGGTCGGCAGCGGTGCGATCCCGCCGTCGCTGGAGGATGTGTTGACGACATGACCGGGTTGACCGGAGTTGATCATCTGTGGAACGAACGCCTGGACACCATGGAAGACGCCCCACACATTGACGGCGAACGCCCAGCGCCAGTCGTTCGGGTCGTGCTCCCACATGCGGCCCTCGGCGCCCGAGCCGACGCCCGCGTTGTTGCACAGGACGTGCACGGCGCCATGGCGGTCGTACACCGCCTCGGCCAGCTCCATGACCTGGGCACGCTCGCCGACGTCGACCACGCGCGCGTACACGTCGGCGCCGTCGGCGCGCAGACCGGCCGCGGCCTTGTCGAGGGCGGCCTCCTCGACGTCGGCAAGGACCACCTTCAGGCCCTCGGCGGCGAACCTCCGGGCCATTGCGAGCCCGATCCCGCTCGCCGCGCCCGTGACGACGGCGACCTGTCCGGCTTGCAGTTCCACGCGGCTCAGCTCCCCTCGGGCGGTGCGTCGTGGGCCTGGAGCGGATCGTCGTAACGCTGGTGGACGTAGGGCAACAGGGCCTGGGCGTCGACCCGTTCGACGACCCTGCCGCTCTGGTCGCTGGTCTTCTCGCCGACGGTGATCTCGCGCAGGCGCAGCACCGGAAGGTCGGCCACGGGGTCGTACGGCGACTCGCGCAGGACGACGTCGCCGGTGACGCCCTCCAGCCGGCGTACCTTCTCGTGGCGCACGCAGTGCACGAGGACCGGATCGGTGTCGAAGCCGGAACCGTCCACGGCGGGAAGGAACTTGAAGTAGAAGTCGGTCCTGCGGGCGGGCTCGGGCACGGGCAGGTAGCCGACGGCCGTGCCGCGCACCTCGACGAAGGCGATGCCGTGCCGGGCGAGGGACGCGCGCACGGCGAGTCCGTCGCGCTCGACCGTCACCTCGCCGAGCTTCTTGGGCTCGCCGAAGACCTCGCGTCCGCCGGTGAGGGCGCGCTCGTGGGTCATCGGCATGACCAGCGGGTACCAGCCCTCGACCGTGCCGTGGGCGGCGAAGACCGCGAACGAGCCGGCACCGAGCGGGTATCCGGGCAGGTCGACCTTGCTGATGTTCACCCGCACGAGTGGGTGCCCGGCAGGTTTGAGGGGTGGCGGCAGCACCGCCGCGACGGCGTCCGGGTCGGTCTCCCAGACGGCCACCACTCCGGTGGACCAGATCTCGGGAAACCGCGCGCTCGCGGTGCGCGTGGCGGCGATCTCCTGCTCGGTCCGTGCTCCGTACCGTACGCGTGCACGTGCCATACACCGTACCGCCCTTCTTCCGACGCACCCGTTCCTGACGGGGCGTCACCTGTAACACAGTTACAGCAGACCTCGTGAGGGGTAAAGAGACGTGTACGTACGGGAGTTGGGGGATCATGACGATCGAGGCGAGAGGCGCGCTGTCCCGGGAGGCGGTGCTGGAGGCCGCGGCGCGCCTGGTGAAGGAGCACGGGCCGGACGCGCTCACCATGCGCAGGCTCGCCGCCGAGCTGGGGACGGCGGTGACGTCGATCTACTGGCACGTGGGCGGCCGTGAGGCGCTGCTGGACGCCCTCGTGGAGCGGACCGTGGCCGAGCTGGGCGAGATCCGCCCGTGCGCAGGCACCCCCGAGCAGCGCGTGGTCGGCGTCGCGCGCGCCCTGCGCCGGCAACTGCGCGACCATCCGCATCTGGTGGCCCTGGTGCACGAGCGGGGGCTGACCGAGCGGATGTTCCTGCCCGCCCAGCAGGTCCTGGTGTGCGAGGCGCACGCGGCCGGGCTGCGCGGCGCCCGGGCCGCCGAGTTCGTCCGGGCCGTGCAGTTCCAGGTCGTCGGGCACGTACTGGTGGAGCGCAACCGGGAGCGAGCTCCGGTGCAGCACCCCGGCGAGGAGGAGCTGTGGGGCGCCGAGACCGCCGGGGCCGACCCGGCCCTGGCCCGTGCGCTGGCCCGCCCGGTGGACACGGAGCGGCTGTTCGTGACATCGGTACGGGCCCTGGTGCGGTCCCTGCTGCCGCAGCCCCCCGCCATGCCCACCCGCCCGGCCGACGCGGCCGGCTGAGCAGCGCCGGGCAAGCACGCGCGCGTGACGGCGACTTCGGCGCACCCGCCGACGGCCCGCCGATCCGCACGCGGTACCACACGCGCACGCACGTGCGACACCCGAGCGCTTGGACGGAGCCCGGCGGTCGCGACCGGCACCTGCGGGACCGCGCTGTCAGTCCTGGCCCGTATCCTCAGTGACCATGCTCGAAGACCGTGCGACCGTAGTGTCCTCCCCCACCCAGTGGCCGGCCACGTACCCGAAGGGGTACGCGGTCGTTGACGTGGAGACCACCGGCCTGGCCCGGGACGACCGGATCATCTCTGCCGCCGTCTACCGACTGGACGAGCGCGGCGAGGTCGAGGACCACTGGTACACGCTGGTCAACCCGGAGCGCGATCCGGGACCCGTGTGGATACACGGTCTGACGAGCGAGGTGCTCGAAGGGGCGCCGCTGTTCGCGGACGTCGCGGAGGAGTTCGCCGCGCGGCTGGACGGCCGCGTGCTCGTCGCGCACAACGCCGTCTTCGACTGGCAGATGATCGCGCGGGAGTACGCGCGCGCGAGGCGCGAGGCGCCGGTGCGCCAGCGGCTGTGCACCATCGCGCTGTCCAAGGAACTGGACCTGCCGCTGCCCAACTTCAAGCTGGAGTCGCTGGCGGCGCACTACGGCGTCGTACAGCAGCGGGCGCACCACGCGCTGGACGACGCGCGCGTACTGGCGGAGGCGTTCCAGCCCAGCCTGCGGGCCGCGGCAGCGGGTGGCGTACGGCTGCCGCTGCTGGAGTGCCGGCCGCTGACGGAGTGGTCGGACCGCCCGGTGCCCCGGCAGTCGTCCGGCGGCTATGCCGCCTACCGTCCGGACAGTTGGCGCCCGTCCCGGAAGCGGCCCGCCTGCCCCTTCCCCAACCCCGGGCGGTACGAAGACGGCAAACGCCTCAAACAGGGCATGCGGGTGGCGTTCTCCGGAGACACGTCCGTCGACCGCGACCTGCTGGAGGACCGGGCGACCGAGGCCGGACTGCACGTGGCGTCCAGCATTTCCCGGCTGACGAGCCTGCTGGTGACCAACGACCCCGACTCGGGCACGTCCAAGGTGGTCAAGGCGCGGCAGTTCGGCACGCCGGTCCTGGACGAGGCCGCCTTCGGGCAGCTGCTGCGGGACGTCGAGCCGGCCGACGGGTGACGCGACCGTCAAGCGACATGACCGTACGAATGGGTGATTACCGGACGACTCACCCGGTGGCCGCTCGCCCGCACCTCGGCGACGGCCCACCCTGTGGCGCATGGCGAATTGCGAAGTTTGCGGAAATGACTACGGAATGACCTTCGAGGTCCACGCACAGGGCGCGGTGCACGTCTTCGACTGTTTCTCCTGCGCGATCCACCGCATGGCCCCGATCTGCGAACACTGCAAGGTGCAGATCATCGGGCAGGGAGTGGAGGCGGAGAGCAAGTGGTACTGCGGCGCCCACTGCGCCCGCCAGGACGGCAAGACGGGAGTGGTGGACCGGGTGTGACGCGGGTACCCGGCTGAAGTCACCCCACGGCCCGGAGGTACCGTCGTGGGGTGCACCGCTACCGCTTCCTGTTGTCCGTCCAGTGGGTGATCCTCACACTCGTCGCGATCGCGCTGATCCCGACGATGATCCGGCTGGGCATCTGGCAGCACCACCGGTACGAGGAACGTACCTCCCGGAACAACCTGGTCTCCTCCGCGCTGCACGCCAAGCCGGTCCCGGTCGAGCAGCTCTCCTCCCCCGGGCACGCCGTGACCCGCACCGAGAAGTACCGCACGGTCACCGCGACCGGCACCTTCGACACCGCCAGGGAGGAAGTGGTCCGGCGCCGGACCAACTCCGACGACGAGGTCGGCTACCACGTGCTCACCCCGTTCGTCCTCAGCGACGGCAAGGTGCTGCTCGTCAACCGCGGCTGGATCCCCGCGGACGGCGCCCAGACCGCCTTCCCCAAGATCCCCGCCCCGCCGGCCGGCCGGACCACCGTCACCGGGCGGCTGATGGCCGACGAGACGACCGCGGCGAGCGGCATCAAGAACGTCAAGGACCTGCCCGACCGGCAGATCATGCTGATCAACAGCGCGCAGGAGGCCCACCGGCTCGGCGCCCGGGTGCTCGGCGGCTACATCGAGCAGATCGGGCCCCAGACCGACTCCCCGGAGCAGATCTCCGACCCGGGCAGCGAGGACGCCCCGCTGAACTACGCGTACATGATCCAGTGGTGGCTGTTCGCCGCGGCCGTCCCGTTCGGCTGGTGGTCCCTGGTCCGGCGCGAGATCCGCGACCGGGAGGGGGCCGAGGAGGCCGAGCCCACGCCGCAGACGCCCGAGGAGACGGCGCCCGCCGCCGTGTGATCGGAGCACGTCCTGGAGGTCGGGACGTCCGAGCGAAGACACCCGGGCGCACGGGGCCCATTCGGGTGTGCGCAGGTGCGCGGGCGCGCCCGCGGGGCCACGTCACTCCCCCGGCGCACCGCCTGGTTGGCCCCCAGGTCCGCCGGGAACCCGCATCCCGTGAACGCGCGCATCGAGGACTACGCACTCATCGGCGACGAGCAGACCACGGCCCTGGTCGGCCGCGACGGCTCGATCGACTGGCTGTGTCTGCCCCGATTCGACTCCGGTGCCTGCTTCGCGAAGCTGCTGGGCAACGAGGACCACGGCTACTGGAGGATCGCGCCCAAGGGCCAGGTCACCTCCACCCGCCGCGCCTACCGACCCGGCACCCTCGTCCTCGACACCGAGTGGGAGACCGCCGAGGGCGCCGTGCGCGTCACCGACCTGATGCCTCAGCGCGACCGCGCACCCGACGTCGTACGCATCGTGGCGGGCGTCAGCGGGCACGTCACCGTCCGCAGCACCCTCCGCCTGCGTTTCGACTACGGATCCATCGTGCCCTGGATGCGCCGCTCCGACGGCCAACGGGTCGCCGTCGCCGGACCGGACTCGGTGTGGCTGCGCACCGAGCCCCACGTGGACATGTGGGGCGAGGACTTCGGCACCCACTCCGAGTTCACCGTCACCAAGGGCCAGCAGGTCGCGTTCGTGCTGACCTGGCACCCCTCGCACGAGCCGCGTCCCCCGCTCATCGACCCGCACGAGACGCTGCGGGCCAGTGTCCGGGGCTGGCGGCACTGGTCCTCCCGCTGCCGCTACGACGGGCCGTACCGTGACCTCGTCGTACGGTCCCTGATCACCCTCAAGGCCCTCACCTACGCCCCGACGGGCGGGATCGTCGCCGCGGCCACCACCTCGCTGCCGGAGGAGCCGGGCGGGGTGCGCAACTGGGACTACCGCTACTGCTGGCTGCGCGACTCCACCTTCACCCTCGGCGCCCTGCTCGCGGCCGGCTACCACAGGGAGGCCGAGGCCTGGCGCGACTGGCTGCTGCGCGCGGTCGCGGGCGACCCGGCGGACCTGCAGATCATGTACGGCCTGGCCGGCGAGCGGCGGCTGCCGGAGTGGGAGTTGCCCTGGCTGCCCGGCTTCGCCGAGTCCACGCCGGTGCGGGTCGGCAACGGCGCTGTCGACCAGCTCCAGCTGGACGTGTACGGCGAGGTCATGGACTCGCTGTGGCTGGCCCGAACCGCCGGACTGCCCAACAAACCGCACATGTGGGCGATCCAGCGCTCGCTGATGGATTTCCTGAAGTCGGCCTGGCGGCAGCCCGACGAGGGTCTGTGGGAGGTGCGCGGCGGCCGGCGCCAGTTCGTGCACTCGAAGGTGATGGTGTGGGTCGCCGCCGACCGAGCCGTACGGACGCTGGAGGAACACCCGGATCTGCAGGGCGATCTGGAGGGCTGGCGGGCCATGCGCGACGAGGTGCACCGGGAGGTGTGCGAACAGGGCTACGACCACCGGCGCAACACGTTCACGCAGTACTACGGTTCACGCGAGCTGGACGCCGCCCTGCTGCTCATTCCCCGGGTCGGTTTCCTGCCGCCCGACGATCCGCGCGTGATCGGCACGGTCGACGCGATCCGGACGGGTCTGGACCACGGTGGCTTCACGCGCCGCTACGACATCGACGCGGTCGGCGTCGACGGCATGCCGGGCGGTGAGGGCGCCTTTCTGGCCTGCTCGTTCTGGCTCGCGCAGGCCCTGCATGCGACCGGCCGCAGGGAGGAGGCCCGGGAGCTGTTCGAGCGCCTGGTGAGCCTCACCAACGACGTGGGGCTGCTGGCGGAGGAGTACGAGCCGGACCTGGGCTGCCAGGTGGGCAACTTCCCGCAGGCCTTCAGCCATATCGCCCTGGTGAACACCGCGCTCACGCTGTTCGGGGAGGACCAGGCAGGATAAGGGCCATGGATCTTGGACTGAAGGACCGGGTGTACGTCGTCACCGGGGCGACGCGCGGACTGGGCAACGCCGCCGCGCGGGAACTCGTCGCCGACGGGGCGAAGGTCGTGATCAGCGGCCGGGACGAGAAGCGGGTCGCCGACGCCGCCGCCGAACTGGGCCCGAACGCGCTGGGCGTGGCCGTGGACAACTCCGACGCACAGGCTCCCGAGCGGCTGATCGCGGCCGCCCGCGAGCACTTCGGCGGCTTCGACGGCGTGCTGGTGAGCGTGGGCGGCCCGCCGCCCGGGTTCGTCGCGGACAACACCGACGAGCAGTGGCGGGACGCATTCGAGTCGGTGTTCCTCGGCGCGGTACGGCTCGCGCGGGCGGCGGCGGCCGAGCTGGAGCCGGGTGGGGTGATCGGGTTCGTGCTGTCCGGGTCGGTGCACGAGCCGATCCCCGCGCTGACCATCTCCAACGGGCTGCGACCGGGACTCGCCGGGTTCGCCAAGTCGCTCGCCGACGAGCTGGGGCCGCGAGGGATCCGGGTGCTGGGGCTGCTGCCGGCACGCATCGACACGGACCGCGTGCGGGAGCTGGACGGGCTGTCCGCCGACCCCGAGGCCACCCGCGCCGCGAACGAGGCCCGGATTCCGCTGCGGCGCTACGGGGCGCCCGAGGAGTTCGGCCGGGTCGCGGCCTTCCTGTTGTCTCCGGCGGCCTCCTATCTGACCGGGATCATGGTGCCCGTGGACGGGGGCATGCGGCACGGGTTCTAGGCCCTGTCGTCAAGTGACCCTTTCCGCGCGGTGCCTGACCGCCCTCAGGCGTACTTCCGTCGGCAGGGACTCCAGCCGTGCCGACTCGCGCGCATGGGTCAGGGCCCGGTCCGTGAAGTCGGTCAGAGCCGTCGACGGGTCCACGTGTGGCTCGAGTTGGAGCCAGATCCGTGCCGTGGGTGCCGTACGGCGGCCGCGCAGGACGACTTCGGCGTGGGCCACGCCCTCCTGCCGGACGGCCTCCTGGGCGAGTGCCGATTCCAGGGCCCTGGCGTGCAGGAGGGCCAACTCGCCGTCGCCGGTGTCGACCACGACCTCGGTCAGCCGGCGGCGGCGCAGGACCGTCGTCAGCCACCACAGGGCGAGCAGGACCACCGCCGCCAGGCCGGCGAGGACGGCCGGCCACCACCCGCCGGTGTGCCGCCAGCGGGTGCGCTCGGCCCGGGTCAGCAGGACATCGTGCGCGCCGGTGCGGAGCCACCAGGAGGGCACCGGCGCGCCCAGGCCGACGGCCAGCACCGCCCCGCCGAGCACGAGCAGGAGCAGGCCGACGAGGGCCAGCATGACGCGGTTGAGGCGGCCCGTACGCATCGCCGTCACCCCTTCCGTCCGGGCCGGGCCACCCGCAGCGACAGCGTGGGCGCTCTGGTCAGGCCGAGACCCCGGATCGCGTCGTTCAGCGTGAGGGCCAGGTCGGCGCGTACGTCGTCCAGGTCGCGGAAGTGCGAGACGGCGCGGACCTCGGCCTTCGTACGGCGCATCCGCACCCGTACCGAGCGGACGCCCGACACGTCCAGGGCCCGGTCGCGCAACAGCAACGCCGCCGCCTCGCGCCGGATCGCGGCCCGGACATCGGGATGCGGGCGCCGCATCGGCAGCAGGCCGCGCTGGCCGGGAGTGGCCGCGAGGACGATCAGCCACAGGCCGAGGGCGACGGCGGCACCCGCGCCGGCCAGCACCCAGGCGTCGTCCAGCTGCCGACCGGCCAGCTGACGGGCCAGCGCGCGGCGCCAGTGCATCGCCGGGTGGTGGGCACGGACGGCGGCGACGTCGTACAGCAGCAGGCCCGCGCCGACCACGAGAAGGACGGCGACGACGGCGGCCGGCACCCGGCGCGCCGCCCAGAAGCGGCGGCTGCCCCGGGGTTCGGTCTGTGCGGCGGGCGGGGGCTTGTCGAGGGTCGGGGTGGTCGTCGGCGGCTCGTTCATCACGCCCTCCCGTGGACCGCGCCGGGTTCCGGTACCAGATGCAGCCGTTCGATGCGGACGGCGACCTCGGGCACCTCCATGTCCACCAACGCGCTTACCCGCTCGGCGACCTGCCGACGCACGGCGGCGCAGTGGGCGCCGATGTCGCAGGGGTAGCCGAGTTCGACGTACACGCGGACACGGGCGGCATCGTGGTGGACGACGACCGTGGCGTGCGGGACGGCCGCGTCGGCGGGCGGGGGCGGCAGCGCCTCACGGGCGGCCTGTGCGGCGATCTTCGCCACGACCCGGTCGGCGATCCGCAGCGCGCCCCGCTCGCCCGGCGGCAGCGGCGGACGGCGCGGGCGCGCCGCCGCGGTCTCGGCGCTCACCGCCGGTCACCGCCGCCGGTCGCGCCGGTCGTCGCGGGTGCGGAAGAAGTCACCCAGCTCCAGGTCCCCCTCCGCGAACCGGCCGACGACGAACCCGAGCGCACCCAGCGCCGCCACCAGCAAAAAGGCTCCGAAGCCGCCGAAGTACCCGGCGAATCCCAGCGCCATCCCGGCGATCATGCCGACCACGGCCATGCTCATGCAGCGCTCCTCAGCTCGTCGGCGTGCGGGGTCCGGGGCCGTGCCCGGTGGGTTCACTGGATCCGGGGCTCGGGCTCCTCGTCCTCCTCCTCGGGCAGCTTGACGTCGCTCACCGCGATGTTGACCTCGACGACCTCGAGCCCGGTCATGCGTTCCACGGCGGCGATCACGTTCTCGCGCACCGCACGGGCGACGTCGGTGATCGAGACGCCGTAGTCCACGACGATCTCCAGGTCGAGTGCGGTCTGCACCTCGCCGACCTCTGCCTTCACCCCCCGCGACACCGACTTGGAGCCGCCGGGCACCCGGTCGCGCACGACGCCGAAGGTGCGGGCGAGGCCACTGCCCATGGCGTGGACGCCGACCACGTCCCGGGCGGCGAGTCCGGCGATCTTCTCCACCACGCCGTCGGCGATGGTCGTCCGCCCGCGGCCCGCCGGGTCACCGCCGCCACGCCGGGTGGCCTTGCGGGTCGACAGCGGCTCCTCGTGATCGTCCTCTGGGGTCGTCGTCATGTCGGTCATCGCCGCACGTCCCTTTCGGTCGTCGTCTTCCGACCACCGTACGCATGGTTGCCCGCCCGCACACCGGGGATGCGGCAGGCTGGTGGAATGACGGCGGAGCGGTGGACACGGACTGTGCGGCAGCTGGCGGGGCTGGGCAGGCTGCTGCCGCTCGGCGGGCCGCGCGACGGCGCATGGATCGCGGAGGGGGCGGCCGTGGCCGTGCTGGAGCGCGCGGCGGCGGACGAGCTGCCCGGGGTGCGCCTGGGTGCGCTACGGCTCGCGCTCGCCGATCCGGACGATGTGCACGAGCCCGTCGTACCGCCCCCGCCGGGCGCGCTGCCGCCGGGTCCGCTGCGTGTGACGGCGGACTTCGCGGCGACGGCCGCCGAACCGCTGCCGGCGGTGGCGGCCCGCCTGCGGCGGACACTGGCCACGGCCGCGACCCGCCAACTCGGACTGGTGGTGCGAGCGGTGGACCTACGGGTGATCGACGTGCTGGACACGGCGGAGCCGCCCCGGAAGGTACGTCCGCCACAGCCTGCGCCCGCCGGGGAACCCACGGACCCGGACGAGGCCCGGGCGGCAACGGCTGCCCTGTCCGTCCCGGGCGTGCAGGCACTGACCGCCTCCCTCGGCCGCGGGGTGCGCCTGGAGGAACGCACGGCCGGTACGACGGCACTGCCGTACCGGCACGCACGCGTGGAGGTGGCGACCGGCGCGGACCACCGGGCCGTCGAGGTGGCCCGAGGGGTCCGCACGGCCGTACGGGAGGAACTGGAGGACAGGCCGACGGTAGCCGTGCTGGTGACAGCGGTCGGTTGACGGCCGGGCGCCGGGGCTCCGCCCGGCGCCCGGCTCATTCGCCGGCGCCGGCCAGATCCCTGAGTCGCCGGGCCTGGGCAGCACGCTCGGCCGCACGCTGCTCGTCGTAGGTACGGTCGTGGGCACCGCGCAGCAACGCCTTGGTCTCCACCACCGCGTCCCGCGGCGCGGCCAACAGCGCCGCGGCCAAGTCCCGTACGGACTCGTCCAGTTGCTCAACGGGCACGGCGATGTTGGCCAGCCCCGACGCCACCGACTCCTCGGCACCGACGAACCGTCCGGTGGCGCAGATCTCGAGCGCACGGGCGTACCCGACGAGACCGACCAGCGGATGCGTGCCCGTCAGGTCGGGCACGAGGCCGAGGCTGGTCTCGCGCATGGCGAACTGCACGTCGTCCGCGACGACCCGCAGGTCGCACGCGAGCGCGAGCTGGAAGCCGGCACCGATGGCGTGCCCTTGGACGGCGGCGATGGACACCACGTCGTTGCGCCGCCACCAGGTGAACGCCTCCTGGAACTCGGCGATGCTCGCGTCGAGCCCGGCGTCGTCACGGCGCGCGAGGTCGATGAAGGTCGGCTCGCCCGGGATCCCTTCCGGGGTGAACATCTGCCGGTCCAGCCCGGCGGAGAAGGACCTGCCCTCGCCGCGCAGCACGACGACACGGACGGAGCCCGGCAGCAGCCGACCGGCCTCGGCGAGCGCCCGCCACAGGGCGGGGCTCTGCGCATTGCGCTTGGCCGGGTTGGCCAGCGTCACCGTGGCGAGCGCGTCGTCGACGGTGAGCCGTACGCCGTCCTTGTCGAGTACAGGAGCGATGTCCTGGTCGGGCGAAGCCATGGGGCGCCTCCGATGGGTGCGGTCAGTCAGGCGTGCCGGGCACGCATAAGTGACTGCACAGTAACCACCCGGCCGATCACACCGCCGACCGGGTGGCCACCATCGAAGCCGATGGGCCGCCCGGAGTCAGGACGATGCGGCCTTCTTGCCCCGGGTCGCTCCGCCACGCCCACGCAGCGTGACGCCCGACTCGCTGAGCATCCGGTGTACGAAGCCATACGAGCGGCCGGTCTCCTCGGCCAGCGCCCGGATGCTCGCACCGGAGTCGTACTTCTTCTTCAGGTCTGCCGCGAGCTTGTCGCGCGCGGCGCCGGTCACCCGGCTGCCCTTCTTCAGAGTCTCGGCCACCCGTGCCTCCTCATGGGAAGTGCGCTCTGGTCTCCTCATGATCACCCCTCTCGGGCGGGATGGCCACCCATTCGGCAAGGTCGGTGAGACATCGTTGTGACGACAGGAGTGGATCCCCACAAGCGGAACATGAGATTCCAAGGCGCCTTGTCCATGGGGCTGAACGAGTGGATTCGTGAAGTACCAGGTCACAGACGCGAAACGGCCGATCCCTTGGCAGGTAAGGGATCGGCCGGGAAATTCGTGTACGCCACACGCCGATACGAGGAGATCTCACACAGATGATGGATCACGGATCGGCCGAATGATCCATACGCAGTGGATCAGGGCTCACGATCAGGACTTAGGTCAGGACTTCGGTCGTCAGGCGAGGGCGACGAGGTCCGCGTAGTCGGAACCCCACAGGTCCTCGACGCCGTCCGGGAGCAGGATGATCCGCTCCGGCTGCAGCGCCTCGACGGCACCCTCGTCGTGCGTGACCAGGACGACCGCACCCTTGTAGGTGCGCAGCGCGCCGAGGATCTCCTCGCGGCTGGCGGGGTCGAGGTTGTTGGTCGGCTCGTCGAGCAGGAGGACGTTCGCCGAGGAGACCACCAGGGTCGCGAGCGCGAGGCGGGTCTTCTCGCCGCCGGAGAGGACACCGGCGGGCTTGTCGACGTCGTCGCCGGAGAACAGGAACGAACCGAGCACCTTGCGGACCTCGACCAGATCCATGTCGGGGGCGGCCGAGCGCATGTTCTCCAGGACCGTGCGCTCGGGGTCCAGGGTCTCGTGCTCCTGCGCGTAGTAGCCGAGCTTGAGGCCGTGGCCGGGGACGACCTCGCCGGTGTCGGGCTTCTCGACCCCGCCGAGCAGTCGCAGCAGGGTGGTCTTGCCGGCGCCGTTGAGGCCGAGGATGACGACGCGGGAGCCCTTGTCGATGGCGAGGTCGACGTCGGTGAAGATCTCCAGCGAACCGTAGGACTTCGACAGGCCCTCGGCCATCAGCGGGGTCTTGCCGCAGGGCGCGGGCTCGGGGAAGCGGAGCTTGGCGACCTTGTCGGACTGGCGGACGGCCTCGAGACCGGAGAGCAGCTTGTCGGCGCGACGGGCCATGTTCTGCGCGGCGACCGTCTTGGTGGCCTTGGCGCGCATCTTGTCGGCCTGCGAGTGCAGTGCGGCGGCCTTCTTCTCGGCGTTGGCGCGCTCGCGCCTGCGGCGCTTCTCGTCGGCCTCGCGCTGCTGCTGGTAGAGCTTCCAGCCCATGTTGTAGACGTCGATCACGGACCGGTTCGCGTCCAGGTAGAACACCTTGTTGACGACCGTCTCGACCAGGTCGACGTCGTGGGAGATCACGATGAAGCCGCCGCGGTAGGTCTTGAGGTAGTCGCGCAGCCAGATGATCGAGTCCGCGTCGAGGTGGTTGGTCGGCTCGTCGAGCAGCAGGGTGTCGGCGTCCGAGAACAGGATGCGGGCCAGCTCGATACGGCGGCGCTGACCGCCGGAGAGGGTGTGCAGGGGCTGGCCGAGCACCCGGTCGGGCAGATTGAGGGCGGCGGCGATGGTGGCGGCCTCGGCCTCGGCGGCGTATCCCCCCTTGGTGAGGAACTCGGTCTCCTGGCGCTCGTACTGCTTCATCGCCTTGTCGCGGGTGGTGCCCTTGCCGGTGGCGATGCGCTGCTCGTTGTCGCGCATCTTGCGGATCAGGACGTCGAGGCCGCGCGCGGACAGGATCCGGTCACGGGCGAGGACGTCCAGGTCACCGGTGCGGGGGTCCTGCGGGAGGTAGCCGACCTCGCCGGAGCGGGTGATCTGGCCGGCGGCCGGGATGCCCTCACCGGCCAGGCACTTGGTGAGGGTGGTCTTGCCGGCGCCGTTGCGGCCGACGAGGCCGATGCGGTCGCCCTTGGCGACACGGAAGCTGGCGTTCTCGATCAGGACGCGCGCACCGGCGCGCAGCTCGATGGCGGAGGCGGAGATCACGGACAGACTCCAGGGCGTACAGGTAGGGGCGGGTGGACGGCTGAGGGCGTTCCCGCCGTCTAATGCGCGAGGAGAATGGCCATGGGCCAAGTCTAACGGGACCGTGCAAGCGGTTTTTCTACGTGCGTACTACGTCAGTGCTACGCCCTTGCGTTCGAACTCGTATACGACGGCACACGACCGTCGTTGTCAGTGGCGGCTGCAAGACTGAACCGGACGCCACAGACCCGGCGCACGAAGGAGTGATCGGCAATGACAGGCACCGCTGGTGGACGGCCGAGCATCTATCCCTCGCTGCTGTACGCGGACGCGAAGGCGGCGATCAAGCAGCTGACCGAGGCCCTCGGCTTCACCGAGCTGTCGGTGTACGAGACGGAGGACGGCAAGGTGATGCACGCCGAGCTGGCCCAGGGCAACGGCGCGCTGATGATCGGTTCCAAGGGCCGGGGCGGCCGTTTCGACGCGGCGATGAAGGACGCCGGGCCCACCGGGGTGTACATCGTGGTGGACGACGTGGACAGCCACCACCAGCGGGCCCTGGAGCACGGTGTGGAGATCCTGATGCCCCCGACGGACCAGGACTACGGCTCGCGGGACTACATGGCCCGCGACGCCGAGGGCAACATCTTCAGCTTCGGGACCTACGCCCCGGAGATCGGCGCCTGAGCGCCCCCGGCGCCGCTCACCCCCCGGTGTGCACCTGGAAGGCGGCCCGGCGCACCGCCTTGGCCAGGGCCGGGTCGGGGTGCGCGGCGGCAAGCGCGACCAGTACCTGCACCGTGCGCGGGTGACCGACGGCGCGGACCTCGTCGAGCAGCTGGGGGACGGTGGGCTGCACCGCGGATTCCAGATGCCGGACCAGCATCGGCGCCTCCCCGTGATCGGCGACGGCCGCGGCGGTGTCCACCCACAGCCAGGTCGCCTCCTCACGGGTGAGGACCTCATGGGCGTCCTCGGGGTCGACCCCGTCGTGTTCGGCGAGCCACAGCAGGGCGTAGGGCCTGAGGGCCGGCTCGTCCACGACCGCGTGCACGTCGGGCTCGGCGGACCCGCCGACGACGCGCAGCGCCTCGAAGGCCAGGCCGCGCAGCAGGGCGTCCTCGCCGCGCGCGGCGTGGATCAGCTCGGTGACAGCGTTGCCGACGGGGCGGGCGGCGAGCCAGGCGCGGTATTCGGCGCGGGCCGCGTTGGGACGGAGCTGGGCGCAGCCGCGGAGCATGTCCTCGGCGGACTGCTCGATGTTGCCGGCCGGGCTCTGCGCGGCCACGCAGATCTGCTCCAGCTTGACCCACACCGCCCAGCTGCCCAGCGGGGTGAGGGTGGCCTGACCGTCGCCGTAGGTCAGGGCACCGACGGCGGCGAGGGCGTGCAGCGCCCAGTCGAGGAGCGGAGCGAGCGCGGTGTCGGCAACAGGGACCGGCTCCGCCGTACCCCCGGCCGGCTGCCCGATCACGGCCACGGACTCGGCCGGCTGCCCGGTCACGGCCACGGACTCGGCCGGCTGCCGGGCCCCCGGCACCATCGGCCGGGTGGGCCCGGCCTCGGCGGGCCGCGCGGTGCCGGGCTCGTAGGAGACCTCGCAGCGCGCCGTGCGCAGTTCGGTGACCCGCTGCTGGAGCAGGTCGAGCAGCTGCTCCACGGGGACCGGCCCGGCGGACAGCTGAAGGAAGGACAGCACCTGCGGCATGGCCGAGACGACCTCGGCGACGGCGGCCGGCTCGTGGTCCTCCGGCTCCGGGGAGGCGAGCGACCAGGCGTCGAAGAGGGCGACCCAGCCGCGCAGGACGGCGCTCTCGTCGCGGTCCCAGGCGCGCAGCCGCCAGCCGGGGCGCGCGCTGTCGCCGTGCACCTCGACCAGTCCGGCGAGGCGTGCGGTGTCCCAGTCGGCACGGACCTGAGCGGCGCTCAGGCCGAGGTCGTCGGCGGCCCGTTCGGCGGTCGGGTCGGAGAGGGTGGCCTTGCCGTCGGCGGTGGCGCCGGGGCTGCCGCAGCCGAGGGCGGTGTCCGCCCAGCGGGCGACGCGGACCGCACCCGCGAGGCCGGCGCGCGCCATTCTGGCCAGTTCGGCCGGGGCGGGGGTGCCCTCCGGCGGCCGGGGCGAGGGGCGCTGCGGGCGCCGCTGGTTCACAGCTCTGGGGGCGGCGGCCAGGGGTCGCGGTCGGACGAGTCGAAGCCTGGAGTCGCGCGGGATACGGGACGTCACGGGTGCAGTCTTCCGGTTGACGGTCCGAAAACCCAAACGGAATGTCACGGCGGGCGACGGGGCTGGCCAACGCACGAGGTCCGATGCCGGGCGAGGAGGTGAGATCAGGCCAGTCGTACGGCCTTAAACGGAATGTGCGGCACCGGGGTGTCCGGTGCCTGCCGCAGGGGCGGGACCGGCCTCAGACCAGCGGGGTCATGAAGCGGCGCAGCCGTTCCTGGTACTCCTGCGGGTCGGCGTTCCACATCGCCGCGTGCGGGGCCTGGGCCACGGTGTGCAGGGCGACCAGGTCGGGGCGGCGGGCGGCGAGGCGGCGGGAGTACTCCCAGGGGGCCACCTGGTCGTCCGGGCCGTGGAAGATCAGGGTCGGTACGGTGAGCAGGTCGGGGTCGGTGGGCTCGGCGGCCTTGTCGGCGTACAGGCCGGTCCGGCCCTGGGCGGCGCGCACCGCGAGCGGCAGCAGCGGCGGCGGAGTGTGCCGGGCCCGGGCGAGGGCGCGCAGCGTGGCCTCCCAGCTCAGCACGGGCGAGTCGAGGACCAGCCCGGCGATGCGTTCGCGCACCGGGGAGTGCTCGGCGGCGCGCAGGGCCATCGTGGCCCCGGTGGACCAGCCGAGCAGGACGACCCTGCGGGCGCCGTAGCGGACGGCGTAGCGGATCGCCGCGTCGACGTCGCGCCACTCGGTCTCGCCGAGGTGGTTGAGGCCGTCGGTCGGGCGCGGGGCGCCGAGGTCGCCGCGGTAGGCGAGCGCGAGGACCGGCACCCGGCGGGCGTGCAAGGGACCCATGAGGTTCATGGCCTGTTCCCGGGTGGTGCCGAGGCCGTGCACGGCGATCAGCCAGGTGTCCCGGGCCGCGGGCACGAACCAGGCGGGCAGGTTGCCCAGTTCACCGGGCACGTCGATGTCGGCGTGGTCGAGGCCGAGGGCGGCGCGCGGGTTGCCCACGTACAGGTTCGGGGTGAGCCACACCGCGTCGCCGGGCGTGAGGGTGCCGTGCGTGACGCGCTCCAGGCGGCGTACGACGGTGTCGGCGCTGGGCCGGGCCGCATCCAGCACGGGACCGACGACCGCGTGGACGCCGTCGCCCGCGAGGCCGTAGGTGCCGGGGCGCAGGGTGGCCAGAGCACGGGTGAGCGTGATCTGGCCGGCAGCCGTGGCGTGCACGGTCAGGCGGGGTTCGGTCGGCAGCGGACGGCCCGCGGACGCCTTGAGCGCGGCGTCGCTGGCGAGCCGGCCGGCGGCGACGGATGCCGCACCGGCCGCGAGGACCGCGGCGACTGCGGCGGCGGTCGCTTTGACTGGGCGCACCTGTCCAGTGTCCTCAAGGTCGCGTCCCTGGGCCAGCGGAGCGGAGGTGGCCGGTGCAGGGCGTGGTGGCAGGCGGCTCGGCGGCGCCGACCACCGCAGCGGACGCGAGCAACCGACTGGGGTCACTTCCGCTGCCCGTAGCCCCGCAGTCGCTCTGCCGCCTGCGTCAGTTGGGCCTGTGTCAGCAGGGACGGGGTCAGGCCCGGCACGCCGGCGGCCGTCAGCCACAGGCGGCACATCCACTCCAGCTGGGCGGTGCGGTCGTAGGCCTGGTCGAGGGTGGCGCCGTAGGTGATCGTGCCGTGGTTCTGCAGCAGGCAGCCGGAGCGGTCGGTGAGGGCGCGGAGCATGTTCTCGGCCAGTTCGTCGGTGCCGTAGGTGGCATAGGGGGCGACGCGGACGGGGCCGCCGAGGGCGCCGGTCATGTAGTGGATCGGCGGGAGTTCCGGCACCAGGGTGGAGACCGCGGTGGCGTGCACGGCGTGGGTGTGGACGATCGCGCGGGCGTCAGTGGTGCGGTAGACGGCGAGGTGCATCGGCAGCTCGCTGGTCGGCACGAGGGTGCCCCGCACCTGGCGGCCGGTGAGGTCGACGCAGGTGAGGTCGTCCGGGGTGAGCCGGTCGTAGGGGACGCCCGAGGGGGTGACCAGGACGAGGTCTGCGACGCGCGCCGAGACATTGCCGGAGGTGCCGACCACCAGTCCGTCGGTGACGGTCCGCCGCGCCGTCGCGACCACCGCAGACCACACCTGCTCGAGTTCCGCCGGTGCCCGTTCCGCTTCCGTGTCCCACCGCTGTTCAGCCATGCCGCGATCCTGCCAGGCGGCGGCCGGGGGTGGGGCGCCGCCGGAAGTCGTGCCGGGAAGGTGCGCGTCCGGCGGCCCCGGACCAGCCTCCGAATGGGCGTAAGTCATGGCGAATCGCCGCAAAAAGGCATCGATTCGGTGATCACCAAGCCTTGAATGATCCCTCTTGCTCGCCGGGCGCTCCGCGTCCGCCGACCCGGGGAGACGCATGGCCAGTGAACGCACCCTTCTCCGTCGCCGCGCCGGTGTCCTCGCGGCGGCCACGGCGGCGCTCGTCCTCTCGGGCACCACGGCCGCGTCCGCCGGACCTCCGACCCTGGCCTCGGGCCCCCGGGGCAATGACGTCTCCTCGCACCAGAAGTACGTCGACTGGGGGGCCGCCCGGGCGAGGGGCGCACGGTTCGTCTACGTCAAGGCGACCGAGTCCACGGACTACCGCAACCCCTATTTCTCCCAGCAGTACGACGGCGCGCGCGATGCGGGCCTGGTCCGGGGCGCGTACCACTTCGCCCTGCCGGACGAGTCCTCCGGCGCCCGGCAGGCCAGGTACTTCGTCCAGCACGGCGGCGACTGGCGGGCGGACGGCTGGACGCTGCCGCCCGCACTCGACATCGAATACAACCCGTACAGCAAGAAGTACAAGTGCTACGGGCTGGGCAAGAAGCGGATGGTCCGCTGGATCCGGTCCTTCAGCGACGAGGTCAAGCAGGAGACCGGGCGCCGCCCGGTGATCTACACGACGAGCCAGTGGTGGAAGCTCTGCACCGGCAACAGCCGCGCGTTCTCCTCCAGCCACCCGCTGTGGATCGCCCGGCACGGCGGCTCGGACCCGGAGCCGCTGCCGGGCGGCTGGCGGTACTGGACGTTCTGGCAGTACGGCACCCGGGGCGGCCTGCCGGGTGACCAGAATCTCTTCAACGGCTCGACCGGCCGACTGCGGGCCTTCGCGCGGGGCGGGTAGCCAAGGCGCGCCTGGGCCGCGGGTGGTGGACGCCGTCCCGCCGACGACAAGCGGAATCCCGCCAACCTTCTCGAGACACCGCGAAGCCTGCCCCAGTTCACCTTCCGTTCACCCAGGTTGCCTAGGTTCATCCAGCCAACGACCTCGAACGATTGCCTGGGTAAATGGAAGGCTTCTCGCTGATCCTCGCGATTGTGGTGGTAACCGCACTCGCGTTTGACTTCACGAACGGTTTCCACGACACCGCCAACGCGATGGCCACCACCATCTCGACAGGCGCCCTGAAGCCCAAGATCGCAGTTGTCATGTCGGCCGCCCTGAACCTGGTGGGCGCCTTCCTCTCCGTGGAGGTCGCCAACACGATCTCCAAAGGTCTCGTCGACGAGAAGGGCATTCGTCCCGAGGTCATCTTCGCCGCGCTGGTCGGCGCGATCCTCTGGAACCTGCTGACCTGGCTGGTGGGCCTCCCCTCCAGCTCCTCGCACGCCCTGATGGGCGGTCTGATCGGCGCCACGGTCGCCTCAGCCGGCTTCGGCGCCGTGCACGGGGACGTACTGGTGACCAAGGTGCTGCTCCCTGCGGTCGCCGCACCGGTCGTCGCGGGCATCGCGGCCATGCTGTCCACCCGCCTGTCCTACGGCATCGGCAACAGGAGCGAGGGCGAGGCCTCCCGCAAGGGCTACCGCGCCGGGCAGATCGCCTCCGCCGGTCTGGTCTCCCTCGCCCACGGCACCAACGACGCCCAGAAGACGATGGGCATCATCACCCTCGCGCTGATCGCGGGCGGCGCCATCGCCCCCGGCTCGAACCCTCCCACCTGGGTGATCCTCTCCGCGGGCCTCGCCATCGCGCTCGGCACCTACATCGGCGGCTGGCGCATCATCCGCACCATGGGCACGGGCCTGACGGACCTGGAGCCGCGCCAGGGCTTCGCCGCCCAGACCAGCGCCGCGACCGCCATCCTGGCCTCCTCCCACCTGGGCTTCTCCCTCTCCACCACGCACGTCGTCTCCGGCGCGGTGATGGGCACGGGCCTCGGCCGCAAGGGCGGCGTGGTCCGCTGGTCCACCGCGACCCGTATGGCCGTCGCCTGGGTCCTCACCCTTCCGGCCGCCGCGCTGGTCGGCGCGGGCGCCGAGTCCGTCACCGACCTCGGTGACTGGGGCACGGCCGTGGTCGCGGTCTTCCTGATCGCCGCGAGCGCCGCGATCTGGAAGCTCTCCCGCCGGGAGGTCGTCGACCACACCAACGTCGTCGCCGGGGCCGAGGAGCCGGCCGGCGTGGTGACCACCGCCATCGCCGCGGTGACCCCGCCTCCGGCGGGTGCGATCGGCGAGGACCTGACGGCCGTGATCCCCGCCCCTGCCGCCGAACCCACCCCGCAGGCCGCCGGACCGGCCGCCACCGTCTGACCCCGGCCACCCCGGTTACCAAGGAAGCGTCCCCATGAAGATCGACTGGTCGGCCATCGGCTCCGTCTTCGGCGTCAGCCTCGTGTTCACGGTGGGCCTGGTGGCCCTGTTCACCCTCGGCGTCAACGGCCTGGCCAAGCGCGAGAAGGCCGCCGCGCAGGGCGGCTCCGCCGCGCTTGCCGTCACCGGCGCCTACGTCTGCTTCGCCGCCTGCGCGGCTGCGGTCTCGTACGGCATCTACCTGATCGTGGTCAAGGCCTGACACACGGCATGGCCGAAGGCTCCCCTCCCGTTCCTGCGGAGGGGAGCCTTCGGCATGTCCTGCGGCCGGCCGCGTCCCGCGGTGTGGGGATCGGCACACTCTCCCTGTGCAGGTCAACGGCAAGTTGACGGCCGTTCCGGGTGCGTGGTGGACTGCCCGGGCCAGCTACGGCGGCAGGAGAGGAAGCCGGTGTGAATCCGGCGCGGTCCCGCCACTGTCACCGGGGAAGAACCCCCGGGAGCCAGGAACTCTCACCGCCGAATCTCGTCGAACCAGGGCGCGGACACCCTGAGTGAGGACATCGATCGCCATGCCCGGCTGCAGAAGGACCCGTACCAGGCCCGCTCCTGTTCCCACGGCCGGCTGAGCCGATGGGTGCCGATCGCTCCTACGCGTACGGCGCCGCCGCCGGCCTTCTCGGCGACCTGCTCCTCGGCGATCCGCGCCGCGGGCACCCGGTCGCCGTCTTCGGGCGTGCGGCAGGAGCCGTGGAAGGCGCGTTGTGGCACGACCACCGCGGCTGGGGCGCCCTGCACACCGTCGTGTGCACGGGCGGCGCCGTCGCTCTGGGCACGGTCGCCGCACGCGCCGTACGCCCCTGCCCCCCCGCCTCCGCAGCGCTGACCGCCGCGGCCGTCTGGGCCGTCGTCGGCGGTACATCGCTCGCGCGTGAAGCCCGCACCGTCGGGCGGGCGTTGGAGGCCGGGGACATCGAGGCGGCGCGGGCGCGGCTGCCGCATCTGTGCGGCCGGGACCCGCAGGCGCTGGACGCCGACGGGATCGCCCGTGCCGTGGTCGAGTCGGTCGCCGAGAACACCTCCGACGCCGTCGTGGGCGCCCTGGTGTGGGGCGCCGTGGCCGGGGTGCCGGGGCTGCTCGGCTTCCGGGCGGTCAACACCCTGGACGCGATGGTCGGCCACAGGTCCCCGCGCCACCGCCGCTACGGCTGGGCCTCCGCCCGGCTCGACGACCTGGCCGGCTGGCCGGGGGCGCGGCTGACCGCCGTACTCGCCGCCGTGGCCGGACCCGACCCGCGCGGTGCCCTGCGTGCCTGGCAGGCCGACGCCCACCGGCACCCGAGTCCCAACGCCGGGCCCGTGGAGGCCTCCTTCGCGGGCGCGCTCGGCGTACGCCTGGGCGGAACGCTCTCCTACGGCGGACGTGTCGAGCACCGGCCCGTGCTCAACGGGGCGAGCGGCCGGACGGTCCGGGTCACCGACATCGACCGGGCCGCACGGCTCTCCCGTCGCGTCGGCCTGCTCGCGCTCGGTACGACGGTCGCCGCGCGCCTGCTCGTCAAGAGCGTCAAGAGTTCCAGGAGTGTCAAGAGCCCGAAGGGACGTGGGAAGTGAACGGGGGACTCCTCGTCGCCGGCACCACCTCCGACGCCGGCAAGAGCGTCGTGACGGCCGGGATCTGCCGGTGGCTGGTGCGCCAGGGCGTGAAGGCAGCGCCGTTCAAGGCGCAGAACATGTCGCTCAACTCCTTCGTGACCCGCGAGGGCGCGGAGATCGGCCGGGCGCAGGCCATGCAGGCCCAGGCGTGCCGGATCGAGCCGACCGCGCTGATGAACCCGGTGCTGCTCAAGCCGGGCGGTGAGCAGAGCAGCCAAGTGGTGCTGCTGGGCAGGCCGGTGGGCGAGCTGAGCGCGCGCGGCTATCACGGCGGACGGCAGCAGCAGCTGCTCGGCACGGTGCTGGACTGTCTCGCCGAGTTGCGGGGCACGTATGACGCGGTGATCTGTGAGGGCGCGGGCAGCCCGGCCGAGATCAACCTGCGCCGGACCGACATCGTGAACATGGGGGTCGCGCGGAACGCGCGACTGCCCGTGCTCGTCGTCGGCGACATCGACCGCGGGGGCGTCTTCGCCTCCTTCTTCGGGACCCTCGCCCTGCTCTCGCCCGAGGACCAGGAACTGGTCGCCGGGTTCCTGGTGAACAAGTTCCGGGGGGACGTGAGCCTTCTGGAGCCCGGGCTCGACATGCTGCACGGCCTCACCGGACGGCAGACCTACGGCGTCCTCCCCTTCCGGCACGGCCTCGGCATCGACGAGGAGGACGGGCTCCGCGTCTCCCTGCGCGGAGCGGTGCGGGAGTCGCACGTCTCCTCCCCCGTCGGCGAGGACGTGCTCCGGGTCGCCGTCTGCGCGATCCCGCTGATGTCCAACTTCACGGACGTGGACGCGCTCGCCGCCGAACCCGGCGTCGTGGTGCGGTTCGTGGACCGGCCGGAGGAGCTGGCGGACGCCGACCTCGTCGTCGTCCCCGGCACACGGGGGACGGTCCGGGCCCTGGAGTGGCTGCACGAGCGGGGGATCGCGGACGCGCTGCGGCGCAGGGCCGCCGAACACAGGCCCGTCCTCGGCATCTGCGGCGGCTTCCAGATCCTCGGTGAGCACATCGAGGACGAGGTCGAGAGCCGGCAGGGGCAGGTCGAAGGCCTCGGGGTACTGCCCGTAAGGGTGCGGTTCGCCCCCGAGAAGACCCTTACCCGGCCGGAAGGGGCAGCACTCGGCGAGCGGGTCGAGGGGTACGAGATCCACCACGGTGTCGCCCAGGTGCTGGGCGGCGAACCCTTCCTGGACGGCTGCCGGGTCGGGCAGACCTGGGGCACCCACTGGCACGGCTCACTGGAGTCGGACGGCTTCCGGCGGGCCTTCCTGCGCGAGGTGGCCGCCGCCGCGGGCCGCCGCTTCGTGCCCGCGCCGGACACCTCCTTCGCCGCGCTGCGCGAGGAGCAGCTCGACCGGCTCGGCGACCTGATCGAACAGCACGCGGACACGGACGCGCTCTGGCGGCTCATCGAGTCGGGCGCGCCGCAAGGACTGCCTTTCATTCCACCGGGAGCGCCCGCATGAGCACAGTGTTGTTGTTGTCCACCGCCGACACGGACCTGCTGGCGGCCCGGGCCTCCGGCGCGGACTACCGCATCGGCAACCCGACCCGGGTGGACGTCGGGCAGGAGCTGCCGGGGCTGCTCGAGGGTGCCGACCTGGCCGTCGTACGGCTCCTCGGCGGCAAGCGCGCCTGGGAGGACGGGCTCGCCGCGCTGAAGGCGGCCGGGATCCCCACCGTGCTGCTGGGCGGCGAGGCCGTGCCGGACGCGGAGCTGATGGCCGAGTCCTCGGTGCCGGCCGGCGTCGTCGCGGAGGCGCTCAAGTACCTGGTCGAGGGCGGTCCGGCGAACCTGCTGGAGCTGTCCCGGTTCCTGTCCGACACCGTGCTGCTGACCGGCGAGGGCTTCGAGGAGCCACGCAAGATGCCGGAGTACGGCGTCCACGGCGACCGTACGCTCGTCGACGGCCGGCCGACCGTCGGCGTGCTCTTCTACCGGGCGCACGAGCTGAGCGGCAACACCGCCTTCGTGGACACCCTGTGCGAGGCGATCGAGGCGAAGGGAGCCAACGCCCTGCCCGTGTACTGCGGTTCGCTGCGCGGAGCGGACGCCGGGCTGTACGAGCTGCTGGGCCGGGCCGACGCGCTGGTCGCCACCGTGCTCGCGGCAGGCGGCACGCACGCGTCGCAGGCCGCGGCGGGCGGTGACGAGGAGGCCTGGGACATCGGCGCGCTCGCCGATCTGGACATCCCCGTCCTGCAGGGGCTTTGCCTCACCTCCTCGCGGGCCGCCTGGAACGAGTCGGACGCCGCCCTGTCCCCCATGGACGCGGCGATGCAGGTCGCGATCCCGGAGTTCGACGGCCGTCTGATCACGGTGCCGTTCTCCTTCAAGGAGCAGGGCCCGGACGAGGTCCCGGTGTACGTCGCCGATCCGGAGCGGGCCGCGCGCGTGGCCGGAATCGCCCTGCGCCATGCGCGGTTGAAGCACAAGCCGAACGCCGAGAAGAAGATCGCCCTGGTCTTCACCGCGTACCCGACCAAGCACTCGCGCGTCGGCAACGCGGTCGGTCTGGACACGCCCGCGTCGGCGGTCCGGTTGCTCGACGCGCTCCGGGACGCGGGGTACGGGCTCACCGCATACCCCTCGGGCGGCGACGAGTTGATCCACCGGCTGATCGAGGCCGGCGGCCACGACGTCGAGTGGCTGACGGAGGAGCAACTGGCGGCGGCGCCGGCACGGGTGCCGCTGGCGGACTACCGGGCGTGGTTCGACAGGCTCGACCCGGACCTGAAGCAGGCCATGGTGGAGGCCTGGGGCGAGCCGCCGGGCAGCCTGTACGTGGACGGCGGGGACATCGTGCTCGCCTCCCTGCAGTTCGGGAACGTCGTCGTGATGATCCAGCCGCCGCGCGGCTTCGGCGAGAACCCGATCGCGATCTACCACGACCCCGACATGCCGCCCTCGCACCACTACATGGCGGCGTACAGGTGGCTCGAGAACTCGTTCGGCGCGGACGCGATCGTGCACATGGGCAAGCACGGCACGATGGAGTGGCTGCCGGGCAAGGGGCTCGGGCTGAGCGCGGGGTGCGCCCCGGACGCGGTGCTCGGCGACCTGCCCCTGATCTACCCGTTCATCGTCAACGACCCCGGTGAGGGCACCCAGGCCAAGCGGCGCGGGCACGCCACGGTGGTCGACCACCTGGTGCCGCCGATGGCCCGCGCCGACACCTACGGCGACCTGGCCAAGCTGGAGCAGCTGCTGGACGAGTACGCGCTCGTCTCCGACCTGGACCCCACCAAGGCCCCGGCCGTACGCGCCCAGATCTGGACCCTGGTCAAGGCCGCCGAGCTGCACCACGACCTGCATGTGGACGAGCAGCCGCAGGACGCCGACTTCGACGAGTTCGTCATGCACATCGACGGCTATCTGTGCGAGATCAAGGACGTCCAGATCCGGGACGGTCTGCACATCCTGGGCGGCGGCCCGGTCGGCGAGCCGCGGGTGAACCTGGTGCTGGCCGTGCTGCGCGCGTCCCAAGTGTGGGGCGGGCAGGCGAACGCCCTGCCGGGTCTGCGCGCGTGCCTGGCGGACCATTTCGGTCTCGTCGAGAAGGAGTTGCTGGCCGAGCCCGGCGCCGCCGTGAAGCTGCCGGTCGAGCTGACGGACCTGGTTCAGGGTCCGGCTCGTACGGCCTCCGACGCGATCGACCTGCTCGAGCAGCTGTGCCGGCGGGTCGCGGAGGCCCTGGAGGCGCGGTCGTGGGACCGTACGGCCGTCCCCGTCGTGCTGCGGGACGCCCTCGGCACCCAGCTCCCGGACGCCGTCGCGGTGTTGGAGTTCGCCTGCGACGAGGTCGTTCCGCGTCTCGCCCGCACCACCGACGAGATCGGCCACATCCTGCGGGCGCTGGACGGCGGTTACGTCCCGGCGGGTCCGTCGGGTTCTCCGACCCGAGGCCTGGTGAACGTCCTGCCGACCGGACGCAACTTCTACTCCGTCGACCCCAAGGCCATTCCGTCCAGGCTGAGCTGGGAGGTCGGGCAGTCGCTCGCCGACTCGCTGGTGCAGCGGTACCTCCAGGACACGGGCGAGTACCCGAAGTCCGTCGGCCTGACGGTGTGGGGCACCTCCGCCATGCGGACCCAGGGCGACGACATCGCCGAGATCCTGGCGCTGCTGGGCTGCCGTCCGGTGTGGGACGACGCCTCGCGCCGGGTGACGGGCTTCGAGATCGTTCCCCTGACGGAGCTGGGCCGACCGCGCATCGACGTCACGGTCCGCATCTCCGGCTTCTTCCGGGACGCGTTCCCGCACGTCGTCGGCCTGATCGACGACGCCGTGCGAGCCGTGGCCGAGCTGGCCGAGCCGGCCGAGAGCAACTACGTCAAGGCGCACGCAGACGAGGACACCGCCGAGCACGGTGACCGGCGGCGCGCCACGGCTCGTATCTTCGGCTCGAAGCCGGGCGCGTACGGCGCGGGACTGCTGCCGCTGATCGACGCCCGCAACTGGCGCTCCGACGCCGACCTCGCCGAGGTGTACGCGGTCTGGGGCGGCTACGCCTACGGACGCGGGCTCGGCGGGCGGGCGGCGCGCGGCGACATGGAGACCGCGTTCAGGCGGATCGCGGTGGCGGCGAAGAACGTCGACACCCGCGAGCACGACCTGGTCGACGCGGACGACTACTTCCAGTACCACGGTGGCATGGTGGCGATGGTCCGGCATCTGACCGGCGCCAACCCCGAGGCGTACGTCGGCGACAGCGCCGTACCGGACCAGGTGAGGACCCGCACGCTCGGCGAGGAGACCCACCGCGTCTTCCGGGCCCGCGTGGTCAACCCGCGCTGGATGGCGGCCATGCGCCGGCACGGTTACAAGGGCGCCTTCGAGATGGCGGCGACCGTGGACTACCTGTTCGGCTACGACGCCACCGCCGGCGTGGTGGACGACTGGATGTACGAGAAGCTCAGCGCGGAGTACGTCTTCGACCCGGAGAACCGGGACTTCATGAAGAAGTCCAACCCGTGGGCACTGCGCGGCATCACCGAACGACTGCTGGAGGCGGCGGACCGGGGCCTGTGGGCCGAGCCGGACGCGGACACGCTGGAGCGGCTGCGGGCCACCTACCTTGAGCTGGAAGGCGACTTGGAGGGCGACGACCAGTGACAACTCCCTTTCCTTTCACGGCTGTTGTCGGCCAGGACGACCTGCGGCTCGCGCTGCTGCTGAACGCGGTCAGTCCCGCCGTCGGTGGTGTGCTGGTGCGTGGCGAGAAGGGCACGGCCAAGTCGACGGCGGTACGCGCCCTTTCGGCGCTGCTGCCCGAGGTGGCCGTCGTGCCCGGCTGTCGGTTCTCCTGCGACCCGGCGGCACCGGATCCGGCCTGCCCGGACGGTCCGCACGAGCCGGAAGGCGGCGTTCGAAGGCCCGCGCGGATGGTCGAACTGCCGGTCGGCGCCTCGGAGGACCGGCTGGTCGGCGCGCTGGACATCGAGCGGGCGCTCGCGGAGGGCGTGAAGGCGTTCGAGCCGGGCCTGCTGGCCGACGCGCACCGGGGCATCCTCTACGTCGACGAGGTCAACCTCCTCCACGACCACCTGGTCGACCTGCTGCTGGACGCGGCGGCGATGGGTGCCTCGTACGTGGAGCGCGAGGGCGTCTCCGTGCGGCACGCGGCGCGCTTCCTGCTCGTCGGCACGATGAATCCCGAGGAGGGCGAGCTGCGGCCGCAGTTGCTGGACCGGTTCGGGCTCACCGTGGAGGTGGCCGCCTCCCGCGAGCCCGACCAGCGGGTGGAGGTCGTACGACGGCGGCTCGCGTACGACGACGATCCGGCCGGCTTCGCCGCCCGCTGGGCGGACGAGGAGGCAGCCGTACGGCACCGGATCGTGGCGGCCCGGGAGTTGCTGCCGGGGGTGCGGCTGGGCGACGGTGCGCTGCGGCAGATCGCGGCGACCTGTGCGGCCTTCGAGGTGGACGGCATGCGCGCCGACATCGTGATGGCGCGTACGGCGACCGCGCTGGCCGCGTGGGCCGGGCGGACGGACGTGCTCGCCGAGGACGTCCGGCAGGCGGCGCTGCTCGCGCTGCCGCACCGCAGGCGCCGCAACCCCTTCGACGCTCCCGGGCTCGACGAGGACAAGCTGGACGAGACCCTCGAGCAGTTCTCCGGCGAGAACGACGGCGAGGACGATCCCGACCCGGACGGCCCAGGCGGGGGCGGCGGTCGGCCGCAGCCCGACTCCGGCCCCCGGGGTGACGGGGACACCGCCGCGCGGCCGGAGGCCGGCGAGGACGGGCAGCCGCAGGCGTCCGGCGCGCAGGAGCAGTCGGCGGTCCGCGCCGCCGAGCCGTTTCGCACCAAGGTGCTGAGCGTGCCCGGGATCGGTGAGGGTGCCGCCGGGCGGCGGTCGCGGGCGCGTACCGAGCACGGGCGGACCACCGGGGCCCGCCGGCCCCGGGGGACACTGACCAAGCTGCATCTGGCCGCCACCGTGCAGGCCGCCGCCCCGCACCAGCGGGTGCGCGGCCGGTCCGGGCCGGGGCTGGTGATCCGCCGGGACGATCTGCGGCAGGCGACCCGGGAGGGCCGCGAGGGCAATCTCGTGCTGTTCGTGGTGGACGCCTCGGGGTCGATGGCGGCGCGGCAGCGGATGGGCGCGGTGAAAGGTGCCGTGCTGTCGCTGCTCCTCGACGCCTACCAGCGGCGGGACAAGGTGGGGCTGGTGACCTTCCGGGGATCCGGCGCCGACGTGGCGCTGCCGCCGACCTCGTCCGTCGACGCCGCCGCCGTGCGGCTGGAGTCGCTGCCGACGGGCGGCCGTACCCCGCTGGCGGCCGGGCTGCTCAAGGCGCACGAGGTGCTGCGGGTGGAGCGGCTGCGGGATCCGGCGCGGCGGGCGCTGGTCGTGGTGGTGACCGACGGGCGGGCCACCGGCGGTCCGGAGCCGGTCGCGCTGGCCGGGCGGGCGGCGCGGCTGTTCGCGGCCGACCAGGTCGCCTGCGTGGTCGTGGACTGCGAGTCGGGTCCGGTGCGGCTGGGGCTCGCCGGGCAGCTCGCGGGCGAGCTGGGCGCCGCGGCCGTCACGCTGGACGAGCTGCGGGCCGACTCGATCGCCGGGCTGGTCAGGGATGTGCAGGGGACGCAGAGGGCACCGAGGAGGGCCGCGTAATGCCACAGGGACAGCCAAGTGTCGTACCGGACGACGGACTGACGACACGTCAGCGCCGTAACCGTCCGCTGGTCGTCGTGCACACCGGCGTCGGCAAGGGCAAGTCCACCGCCGCGTTCGGGCTCGCGCTGCGCGCCTGGAACCAGGGGTGGCCCATCGGGGTGTTCCAGTTCGTCAAGTCGGCGAAGTGGAAGGTCGGCGAGGAGAACGCGCTGCGCGTGCTCGGCGCCTCCGGCGAGGGCGGCAGCGTCGCCTGGCACAAGATGGGCGAGGGCTGGTCGTGGGTCCAGCGGGACCTTCAGGGGGACAACGCCAGCAACGAGGAGAAGGCCCGGGAGGGCTGGGAGCAGGTCAAGCGGGACCTGACCGCCGAGACCTACCGGCTGTACGTGCTGGACGAGTTCGCGTACCCCATGCACTGGGGATGGGTGGACACCGATGAGGTCGTGGAGGTGCTGCGGAACCGGCCGGGCACCCAGCATGTGGTGATCACCGGGCGGAACGCGCCGCAGAAGCTGGTGGACTTCGCGGATCTGGTGACCGACATGTCCAAGGTGAAGCACCCCATGGACGTCGGCCAGAAGGGCCAGAAGGGCATCGAGTGGTGATGTCGTCGGTGCCACGGCTGGTCGTCGCCGCGCCCTCGTCGGGCAGCGGCAAGACCACCGTGGCCACGGGGCTGATGGCCGCGTTCGCCGCGCGGGGACTGGCCGTGTCCCCGCACAAGGTCGGGCCGGACTACATCGACCCCGGGTACCACGCGCTCGCGACCGGGCGGCCGGGGCGCAATCTGGACGCGTACCTGTGCGGGCCGGAGCTGATCGCTCCGCTGTTCCTGCACGGGGTGCGCGGGTGTGACCTCGCCGTGGTCGAGGGCGTGATGGGGCTGTACGACGGGGCGGCGGGGGAGGGCGAGCTGGCCTCCACCGCCCAGGTGGCCAAGCTGCTGCGGGCGCCGGTGGTGCTGGTGGTCGACGCGTCCTCGCAGTCGCGTTCGGTGGCGGCGCTGGTGCATGGCTTCGCCTCCTGGGATCCGCAGGTGCGGCTCGGGGGCGTGATCCTCAACAAGGTCGGGTCCGACCGGCACGAGGAGCTGCTCCGGGAGGCGTTGGATGCGGCCGGGGTGCCTGTGCTGGGAGTGCTGCGCAGGGTTCCCCAGGTGGACACTCCGTCGCGGCATCTCGGGCTGGTCCCGGTCGCCGAGCGACGCACCGACGCCGTGGACGCGGTGGCGGCGATGGCCGCCCAGGTCGAGCAGGGGTGCGATCTCGAAGCCCTGGCCGCACTGGCTCGCAGCGCGGGAGTGCTGTCGGACGCCCCCTGGGATCCGCCCGTGACCGCGACGGGCATGCGTGCGGTGGTTGCCGTTGCCGGTGGTGCCGCCTTCACCTTCTCCTACGCCGAGCACACCGAACTGCTCACCGCCGCAGGCGCCGAGGTCGTCCCCTTCGATCCGCTGCGCGACGAGCAACTGCCGGACAATACGGCCGGGTTGGTCATCGGGGGCGGTTTCCCCGAGATGTACGCCGGTGAGCTGTCCGCCAACGAACCGCTGCGCAGGGCCGTCGCCGAACTGGCCCTCGGCGGTGCCCCGGTGGCGGCCGAGTGCGCCGGACTGCTCTATCTGTGCCGGGAGTTGGACGGCAGCCCCATGTGCGGCGTGCTGGACGCCGCCGCGCGGATGACGCAACGGCTCACTCTGGGCTATCGGGATGCCGTGGCCGTCGGGGACAGTGTGCTGGCCGTCGCCGGGACGCGGATGCGGGGGCACGAGTTCCACCGCACGGTCGTGGAGCCCGGCGCCGGTGCCGCTCCCGCCTGGGGTGTGCGGACGCCGGTGCGACGGGTGGAAGGTTTCGTACAGCAGGGCGTGCACGCGAGTTATGTGCATACGCACTGGGCGTCCCGGCCCGGTGTCGCCCGTCGGTTCGTGGAGAGGTGCCGGACGTCATGAGCAGCAGGCTGATCGGAATCGGGGTCGGTCCCGGCGATCCGGAACTGGTGACCGTCAAGGGGGTCAACGCGCTGCGCGCCGCCGAGGTCGTCGTCGTACCGGTGATGGACACCGGTGAGCGGGGACGGGCCGAGGCGACCGTGTTGCACTACGTGCCCGAGGAGAAGGTCGTCCGGGTGGTGTTCGCGCTCAACGAGCGGACCGACCGGGCGCGCCGGGAGGCGGCCTGGGACGCGGCGGGCGGGCGGGTCGCCGAGCTGCTGAGGCGGCATGCGTCCGTCGCCTTCGCCACCATCGGCGATCCCAACGTGTACTCGACGTTCACGTATCTCGCGCAGACGATCACCGAGCTGGTGCCGGACGTCGTCGTCGAGACCGTGCCCGGGATCACCGCGATGCAGGATCTGGCGGCGCGCTCCGGTGCGGTGCTGACCGAGGGCACCGAGCCGCTGACGCTGGTGCCGGTGACGGCGGGTTCGGCGGTGCTCAAGGACGCGCTGGCCGGGCCGGGCACCGTGGTGGCGTACAAGTTCGGGCGGCAGGCCGCCGAGGTCGCCGAGGCGCTCGCGCGGACCGGGCGGCTCGGGGACGCCGTGTGGGGGTCGGCGCTGGGGCTGGCGGAGGAGTCGGTGCGGCCGGCAGCCGAGCTGGACGGGACGCCGTTGCCGTACCTGTCGACGCTGATCGCGCCGCCGCGCCGCGACGGCGGGCGGGGCGGGAAACTGTGAACCGTCCGGTCGGGTCAGCCGCCGGAGATGCCGACCACGAGCCAGATGAAGGCCGCACCGGCCACCGTGCACAGCAGGGTGGAGCGTGCGGGGTGCTCGTGGTGGGCCTCGGGCAGGATCTCGGCGGCGGCGAGGTAGAGCAGCACACCGCCGAAGAGGCCCAGATAGCC
The DNA here is from genome assembly GCF_009796285.1 of Streptomyces broussonetiae. Lineage (NCBI taxonomy): Bacteria > Bacillati > Actinomycetota > Actinomycetes > Kitasatosporales > Streptomycetaceae > Streptomyces > Streptomyces broussonetiae. Next base: position 2,619,744 of record NZ_CP047020.1, read on the forward strand.
GCCGAGCACCGGTTCGGGGATGTGGACGAAGGCCGTCGACAGCGCGCCCACCAGCGGTGCGCAGGCATCGGCCACCAGCATCGCCACGGCCCGGCGGCGGGCGTTGCCGTACAGGCTCGTGATGGTGAAGGTGTTGAAGCCGTCGGCGAAGTCGTGGGCGATCACGGCGAGCGCGACGGACGCGCCCATGCCGCCGCCCACCTGGAAGGCCGCGCCGATCGCCACGCCGTCCATGACGCTGTGGCCCACCATGGCCGCGGCCGCCGTCAGGCCGACCTCGGGCGCCCGGTGGCCCAGTCCCTCGTCGCCGCCGTGGGCGGCCTGGCGCGCGGCCAGCGTGCGTTCCACCAGATGGGCCAGGAGGAAGCCTGCCACGAAGAGCAGCAGGGCGGCGGGTACGCCGAAGACCTCGCGGTCGGCGGCGTGCAGCGCCTCCGGCAGCAGGTCCAGGCCGACCACGCCGAGCATCAGACCGCCGGCCAGGCCCAGGACCAGGTGCCGCCGGTCGGTCACACGCTGTGCCGTCCAGCCGCCGGCCAGCGTCATCAGGAACGCGCCGAGCGCGACGAAGACCGCCATAGGCCTTTGCTATCCGATCGAGGGGCCTTCGCGCACATCCGGCGCCTCACATATCGCCCCACACTCTGACATTTCACTGCTTCTGCTGTGTGTTTTCCGTACGAGAGGACCTTCCCCATGGCCGATGTCACCATCGATGCCACTGCCAGTGCCGGCGGCGACGCCCCCACCGGCAAGGTGACGTTCGTCGGTGCCGGCCCGGGCGCCGCCGATCTGCTGACGTTCCGGGCCGCGCGCGCGATCGCGGACGCGGACGTGGTGATCTGGGCGGCGAGCCTGGTCCAGGCGGAGATCCTCGAGCACGCGCGCGAGGAGGCCGAGATCCTGGACTCGGCGGCCCTGTCCCTTGAGGACGTCGTCGCCGTCTACCGGCGCGCACACACCGAGGGCCTGAGGGTCGCCCGCATCCACTCCGGCGATCCGGCGCTGTGGGGCGGCACGCAGGAGCAGCTGGACCGGTGTGCGCAGATCGGGATCGCGACCGAGGTCGTCCCGGGTGTGTCGGCGTTCTCGGCCGTGGCCGCACTCGCACGGCGTGAGCTGACCATCCCCGAGGTCGCGCAGTCCGTGATCCTCACCCGGCTGGGCGGCGGCAAGACGCCGATGCCGCCCGGCGAGGAGGTGCGCGAGTTCGCCCGGCACGGTACGACGATGGCGCTCTTCCTCTCCGCCGCCCGCAGCGGCCAGCTGGTGCGCGAGCTGCTGGAGGGCGGCTATCCGACCGACACCCCCGTGGTCGTCGCCTACCAGGCCACCTGGCCGGAGGAGCTGGTCGTGCGGTGCACGATCGACACGCTGGAGGAGACGGTCAAGGAGCACAAGCTCTGGAAGCACACGCTCTTCCTGGTCGGCCCGGCCCTGGACGCGCACGGCACCCGCTCGCACCTGTACCACCCGGGGCACTTCCACGGCTATCGCAAGGCCGACCCGGAGGCCCGGCGGGCCCTGCGCGAGCAGCGGGCGAAGAGTTGATCACGGTCGTCGGCACGGGGACGGGCACGCCGGTCCCCGAGGACGTCGCCGAGGGGGCCGCGCTCGTCGTCGGCGGGCGGCGGCACCTGGACGCCGCACGCCTGCCCGAGGGCGCCGAGCGGGTCGTTCTCGGGCCGCTGGCGCCCGCCCTGGACACGATCGCCGAGTACGTCGGCAAGGAGCTGCCGGTGCTCGTGCTGGCCTCCGGGGACCCCGGCTTCTTCGGGATCGTGCGGGCGCTGGCCGAGCGGTTCGGGCCCGGGCGGCTGGATGTGCGGCCGGGGGTGTCGTCCGTGGCGACGGCGTTCGCGCGGATCGGGCTGCCCTGGGACGACGCGGTCGTGGTCAGCGCGCACGGCCGGGACCTGCGCACGGCCGTGAACGTGTGCCGGGCACGGCCCAAGGTGGCCGTCCTCACCGGCCCGGGCGCCGGACCCGCCGAGCTGGGGGCGGCCCTGAGCGGCGACCGGGTGCTGGTCGTGGCGAGCGCGCTCGGCGATCCGGCGCGCGAGCGTGTGGAGCGGGTGACGCCCGCCGAGGCGGCGGTGCGGGACTGGGGTACGGCGGTGAGCGTGGTGCTGTGCCTGGACGAGAGGCGGGCGCTCGGCGCGCTGCGCACGGTCGCCGCCGTGCCGGAGCAGCCCGCCCGATGGGCGCTGGACGAGGGTGAGTTCGCACACCGGGACTCGATGATCAGCAAGTTCGAGGTGCGGGCGCTGGCGCTGGCCCGGCTGGGTCCGCGCCTGGGCGACCTGGTGTGGGACGTGGGCGCCGGCTCGGGCTCGGTGGCGGTGGAGTGCGCGCGGCTCGGCGCGGCCGTCGTCGCCGTGGAGAAGGCGGCGGACGGTGTGGAGCGCGTCCGGTCCAACGCCCGCGCCCACGGCGTCGACGTGGCGGTGGTGCACGGCTCGGCGCCGGAGGTCCTCGAGGGGCTCGACGACCCCGACGCGGTGTTCGTCGGCGGCGGCGGTGGCGATCTGCCCGCCGTCATCGGCGCCTGCGCGCGGCGGGCGCGGCGGACCGTCGTCGTCGCCATGGCCGCGCTCGACCGGGTACCGGCGGCGCGCGAGGCGCTCACGGCCGCCGGGTTCGGCTGCGACGGGGTGCTGCTCCAGTCCTCGCGACTGGTGCCGCTGCCGGGCGATGTGACCCGGCTGGCGGCGACCAATCCGGTGTTTCTGCTCTGGGGTGTACGAACCCAGGTAATCGACAAGGGAGTTGACGAGTGATCGGCCTCATTTCCGCCACCGCGGCGGGCGCGGTGGCGCGGGACCGGCTGGCCGCGGCGTGGCCGGACCTCACGCGGGTGTACGACGGTCCTGTCGGGGAGGCGGTGCGCGCCGCGTTCGCGGAGTGCGAGCAGCTGGTGTGCTTCCTCGCGACGGGCGCGACCGTACGGCTGCTCGCCCCGCTGCTCGGCGACAAGACGGCCGACCCGGGCGTGGTGTGCGTGGACGAGGGCGGCCGGTACGCGGTGTCGCTGCTCGGCGGGCACGGCGGCGGCGCGAACGAACTCGCCCGCCAGGTCGGCGCGTTGCTGGGTGCGCAGCCCGTGGTGACGACGGCGACGGACTCCGTGGGCCTGCCGGGTCTGGACATGCTGGGGCTGCCGTACGAGGGGTCCGTGGCGATGGTCTCGCGGGCGCTGCTGGACGGCGAACCGGTTGCGCTGGAGGCCGAGTCGGTCTGGCCGCTGCCCCCGCTTCCCACCTCCCCGCAGGGGCCGTACACCATCCGGCTGACGGACCGGGCCGTCGAACCGGGCGAGCGCGAGGTGCTGCTGCGGCCGCCGTCGCTGGTGGTCGGCGTCGGCGCGTCCAAGGGGGCACCGGTGGCGGAGGTCCTCGGGGTGATCGAGGACGCGCTGCAGGAGGCGGGGCTCTCGGCCAAGTCGGTCGCCGAACTGGCCACCGTGGACGCCAAGTCGGACGAGCCGGGCGTCGTGGCCGCGGCCGAGCGGCTCGGGGTCCCCCTGGTGACGTACTCCGCGGAGGACCTGGCCGCCGTCGAGGTGCCGAACCCGTCCGACGCGCCCCTCGCGGCCGTCGGCACGCCGTCGGTGGCGGAGGCCGCCGCGCTGGTCCGGGGCGGTGAACTCGTCGTGCCCAAGCGGAAGGCCGTACGGACCGACGGCCGGCCCGCCATGGCGACCTGTGCCGTCGTACGGCGTCCGGGGCGCGGGCGCCTCGCGGTGGTCGGGCTCGGGCCCGGCGCCCGGGACCTGCTCACGCCGCGCGCCACGGCCGAACTCCGGCGCGCCTCCGTGCTGGTGGGTCTCGACCAGTACGTCGACCAGATCCGCGACCTGCTGCGGCCGGGCACCCGGGTGCTGGAGTCCGGGCTCGGCGCCGAGGAGGAACGGGCCCGCACCGCGGTCGCCGAGGCCCGCAAGGGGCATGCGGTGGCGCTGATCGGCAGCGGGGACGCGGGCGTGTATGCCATGGCCTCCCCGGCGCTCGCCGAGGCCTCGGACGACATCGACGTGGTCGGGGTGCCCGGGGTGACGGCCGCACTCGCCGCCGGGGCGCTCCTGGGCGCGCCGCTCGGCCACGACCATGTCTCCATCAGCCTGTCCGACCTGCACACGCCGTGGGAGGTCATCGAGCGGCGGGTGCGGGCGGCTGCCGAGGCGGACCTCGTCGTCACCTTCTACAACCCGCGTTCGCGGGGCCGCGACTGGCAGCTGCCCAAGGCGCTCGAGATCCTCGCCGGGCACCGGGAGCCGACGACACCCGTCGGTGTCGTGCGGAGCGCGTCCCGGCCGGACGAGTCGAGCCGGGTGACCGCCCTCGGTGCGCTCGACCCGGCGACGGTCGACATGATGACGGTCGTGACGGTGGGCAACACCGCGACCCGCACCGTCGCGGGGCGCATGGTGACCCCGCGCGGCTACCGCTGGCAGGAGAACCCGCGAGAGGGCTCGCAGGAGGAGGCCAAGTGAACCGTGTCGTCCACCCGATCGAGCAGGAGTCCTTCCGGCGGCTGCGCGCCCGCCTGGACACCTCGCACTTCCCTCCGCTGACCCGGGCGGTGGTGGAGCGGGTCATCCACTCCGCCGCCGACCTGGAGTACGCGAGCGACCTCGTGACCGACGAGGACGACCTGGTGAAGGCGCACGCCGCGCTGCACGCCGGGGCGCCGGTCGTCGTGGACGTGGAGATGGTCGCGGCCGGCATCACCCGGCGGAAGACCGTCTGCCGGCTCAAGGACGCCACGTCGGGCCCGGGTCTGACCCGCTCGGCCCACGCGATCCGGCTGGCGTACGAGGAGGTCGGCCCCGGGGCCCTGTGGGTGATCGGCTGTGCGCCGACCGCTCTGGAGGAGCTGCTCACCCTGGACGCCTCCCCCGCGCTCGTCATCGGGCTGCCCGTCGGCTTCGTCGGGGCGGCCGAGTCCAAGGCCGCGTTGCGCGCGAGCGGGCTGCCCGCCGTGAGCAACGTGTCCGAGAAGGGCGGGTCGGCGGTCGCCGCCGCCGCGCTCAACGCCCTGCTGTACCACCCCACTTCATCCGAGGAGAACCAGTGACCACCCCGCCGCCCGCCCTGCTCATCGCCGGTCACGGCACCCGGGACGAAGCCGGAGCCGAGGCGTTCCGGGACTTCGTACGGGAGCTGGGCCGCCGCCACCCCGAACTCCCCGTCGCCGGCGGCTTCATCGAGTTGTCCCCGCCGCCGCTCGGCGAGGCCGTCGCCGAGTTGGTGGAGCAGGGCGTACGACGGTTCGCGGCGGTGCCGCTGATGCTGGTCTCCGCCGGGCACGCCAAGGGCGACATCCCGGCCGCCCTGGCCCGCGAGAAGGAACGGCACCCGGGGATCTCGTACACCTACGGCCGTCCACTGGGCCCGCACCCGGCGCTGCTGGGCGTGCTGGAGCGGCGGCTGGACGAGGCCCTCGGAGGCGGTGCCCGTACGCCCGAGGACCGGGCGGACGTGACCGTGCTGCTGGTCGGGCGCGGGTCCACCGACCCGGACGCCAACGCCGAGGTGCACAAGGCGGCGCGGCTGCTGTGGGAGGGCCGCGGGTACGCCGGTGTGGAGACGGCGTTCGTGTCGCTGGCGGCGCCGGACGTGCCGAGCGGGCTGGACCGGTGCGTGAAGCTGGGGGCGAAGCGGATCGTCGTCCTGCCCTACTTCCTGTTCACCGGGATCCTGCCGGACCGGGTGCGCCGGCAGACCGAGGGCTGGGCGGCCGCGCACCGTGAGGTCGAGGTGCGCTGCGCCGATGTCATCGGGCCCGAGCCGGAGCTGCTGGACCTGGTGATGGAGCGGTACGAGGAGGCGGTCAAGGGCGATCTGCGGATGAACTGCGACTCGTGCGTGTACCGGATCGCGCTGCCGGGCTTCGAGGACAAGGTGGGACTGCCGCAGCAGCCGCACTTCCACCCGGACGACGACGGGCACCACCACGGGCACGGGCACCACCATCACGGGGGGCACACGCACAGCCATGCACACTGAGGACACCGGGCACGATCTGCGCCATCACGGCGACGCCGAGGTCCGTGACGACGGCTCGGCCCTGGTGGACCTCGCCGTCAACGTGCGCGCGGACACTCCCCCGATCTGGCTGCGGGAGCGGATCGCCGCGTCGCTGGGCTCCCTCGCGGCCTACCCGGACGGGCGGGCCGCGCGGGCGGCGGTGGCGGCGCGGCACGGGCTGCCGGTGGAGCGGGTGCTGCTGACGGCCGGGGCGGCGGAGGCGTTCGTGCTGCTGGCACGGGCCCTGAAGGTGCACCGGCCGGTGGTCGTGCATCCGCAGTTCACCGAGCCGGAGGCCGCGCTCCGGGACGCGGGGCACACCGTGGACCGGGTGCTGCTGCGGGCGGCGGACGGATTCCGGCTGGATCCGGCGGCGGTGCCCGAGGACGCCGATCTGGTGGTGATCGGGAACCCGACCAACCCCACGTCGGTACTGCATCCGGCGCGGGACATCGTCCGGCTTGCGCGTCCCGGGCGGACGTTGGTGGTGGACGAGGCGTTCATGGACGCGGTGCCCGGTGAGCGGGAGGCACTGGCGGGCAGGACCGACGTGCCCGGGCTGGTCGTCCTGCGCAGCCTGACCAAGACCTGGGGGCTGGCCGGGCTGCGGATCGGCTACGCGCTGGCCCCTGCGGAGATCGTCGCCGAGCTGGCCCGGGCCCAGCCGCTGTGGCCCGTCTCCACACCGGCGCTGGCCGCCGCGCAGGCGTGCGTGGCGCCACGGGCACTGGCCGAGGCGGGGCACGCGGCACATCGCATCGCCGCGGACCGGGCCCATCTGGTGGCGGGGCTGGCCGACTTCGCCGACCGGGGGGTACGCGTGGCCGGTCCGGCGGAGGGGCCGTTCGTGCTGGTCAGAATGGCAGGGGCGGCCCGGGTACGACACCGGTTGCGCGACCTCGGCTACGCCGTGCGCCGGGGTGACACGTTTCCGGGGCTCGGCGAGGAGTGGGTACGCATCGCCGTGCGGGACCGGGCCACGGTGAACGGGTTCCTGAAGGCGCTGTCGGCTGCCCTTCCGTAGCCGGGGCCCCGCCCCGGACCCCACCTCGCCCGGGCCCGGTGAGACGGCCGGTCGGGAAGGGGGCCGCTCCCGCCCCGGTGAGACGGCCGGGCGGGAGCGGCCCCGGGGCGCGACGTCAGCTCTTGCGGCGCCGGGCCACCGCCACCGCCCCTCCGCCGACGAGCACCAGGGCCAGCGCGCCGCCCGCGATGTACGGGGTGGCCGGGCTGCCGCCGGTCTCCGCGAGCCCGGCCTCGGCTCCCTGGGCCTTCACACCGGCGGCCGGGTCGTGGCTCTGCACCGGGTCGGCGGCGGGCGGGGCCATCGGGGACTCGCAGGTCGCCCCGGCGAGCGTGACCGTGCCCTCGACGTCGGCCACGTTGAGCTTCAACGGATTGACGGAGACCTTGAGTTCGAGGGCGGTGGCGGCGGCCGTACGGGTCGTGGTGCGCCGTTGGGCGAGGTCGAGGCGGACCTCGCCGACGCCGGGCACCTTCACCTCGGTCGTGCCGCCGGCGGTGAGCGTGACGCGCTTGCCGAGGACGGTGACCGCACCGAGGACGTCCGCGGAGGCGACGGGCGCCCTGCCGGCCTCACAGGTGGCCTTGGCGGTGACCGCGTCGGCCTGGATCAGGGACAGCAGGGGCAGGCCGGGGACGTGCAGCCGGGCGTGGGCGAGCCGGACCGAGCCCTCCGCGCGCTGCGCGGTCACCGTGGCTTTCGCCGAGGCGACGTCCGCGCCGAGGACGCTGAACGGCTTGCCGCCGGCCACGCCGTCGAGCCGGGCGGACAGCGCGGTTCTGTCGGCGCTCTGCGGTGCCTGGACCTCGTTGAGGGAGAGCGCGAGCGGGACATCGACGGTCTTGTTGAGCAGGGACACGTCGAGCCCGGTGCGCAGGACGACGGCGGAGGCGCGACCGTGGTCACCGGTCGCGTGCGCGGCGCCCGCGCCCAGGACCGCGGGCGCCGCGGTGAGGGCGGTGACCGTCGCCACGGCGGCCAGACGGCGTGCGGGCATGCGGAAATTGTTGCTGTTCAAGGTGGTGGGACCCCCAGAAGAAACATGCTTGGGACCCGTCAACCTTGTACGCACTACGGGTGAACGGTCGGCATTCCCCGGTTACTTCACTCAATCGGGCAGTTTCAGCACGCCTCTTCGAATCGTGAAGCACATGCGTTCCCCCTGCCTCCCCTACTCCACGACCTTGCCGTTCAGCACCACCCTGCGCGGCGCCGCCAGCACCCGTACGTCCGCGCGCGGATCGTCCTCGTACACCACCAGGTCGGCCGGTGCGCCCTCATCCAGCCCGGGCCGGCCGAGCCAGGCGCGGGCGCCCCAGGTGGTCGCGGACAGGGCGGTCACGGGCGGGATGCCGGCGGTGACCAGCTCGGCGACCTCGGCGCCGACCAGTCCGTGGGCCAGTGAGCCGCCGGCGTCCGTGCCGACGTAGACCGGGATCCCGGCGTCGTAGGCGCCGCGCACGGTGTCGTAGCGGCGTTCGTGCAGCCGGCGCATGTGCGCGGACCAGCGCGGGAACTTGCTCTCGCCGCCGTCCGCGAGCTGCGGGAAGGTGGCGATGTTGACGAGGGTGGGGACGATGGCGACGCCCCGCTCGGCGAAGAGCGGGATCAGGTCGTCGGTGAGGCCCGTGGCGTGCTCGATGCAGTCGATGCCGGCCTCGACCAGGTCGCGCAGCGAATCCGTCGCGAAACAGTGCGCGGTGACCCGGGCGCCGAGCCGGTGCGCCTCGGCGATGGCGGCCTGGACCGCGTCGCGCGGCCAGCAGGCGGACAGGTCGCCGAGGTCGCGGTCGATCCAGTCGCCGACGAGTTTGACCCAGCCGTCGCCGCGCCGGACTTCCTGGGCGACGTAGGCGACCAGGTCCTCCGGTTCGATCTCCCACGCGTAGTTGCGGATGTAGCGGCGGGTGCGGGCGATGTGCCGGCCGGCCCGGATGATCTTCGGCAGGTCGGCGCGGTCGTCGATCCAGCGGGTGTCGGAGGGCGAGCCGGCATCCCTGAGCAGCAGGGCGCCCGCCTCCCGGTCGATGCGCGCCTGCTTCTCGGCGGTGTCCGCGTCGACCGGGCCGTGCGCGTCGAGGCCCACATGGCAGTGCGCGTCGACCAGGCCGGGCAGCGCCCAGCCCTCGACGGTGGTGACGTCCCGGGCGCCGGCGGGGCGGTCGTAGGAGACCCTTCCCCCGACCACCCACAGCTCGTCGCGGACGTCCTCGGGTCCGACGAGGACCCGCCCCTTCACGTGCAGCACGGCGCCATCGCTCATGTACTGCACCTTAATGAGCCACTGCCCTCAGCCGCCCACCTGGTCGGAGGTCTCCTCCTCCACCTCGGCCATCGCCGGGTCGAGCAGCCGGGACAGGAAGTGGCGGGTGCGCTCGTGCTGCGGGTTGCCGATGACCTGCTCGGGTCTGCCGTCCTCGACGATCACACCGCCGTCCATGAAGACGACCCGGTCGGCGACCTCACGGGCGAAGGTCATCTCGTGGGTGACGACCATCATGGTCATGCCCTCCTCGGCGAGCCTGCGCATCACCGCGAGGACGTCCCCGACCAGCTCGGGGTCGAGCGCGGAGGTCGGCTCGTCGAAGAGCATCACCTCGGGGCCCATGGCGAGGGCGCGGGCGATGGCGACCCGCTGCTGCTGGCCGCCGGAGAGCGAGGAGGGGTAGGCGTCCGCCTTCTCGGCGAGGCCGACGCGGGCCAGGTTCTCGGCGGCGATCCGGGCGGCCTCCGCCCTGTTCCGCCCGAGGACCCTGCGCTGCGGCAGCGTGAGGTTCTCGGTGACGCTGAGGTGCGGGAAGAGGTTGAACTGCTGGAAGACCATGCCGATACGGCGGCGTACGGCGTCGATGTCGACGTCCGGGTCGGTGATCTCGGTGCCGCCGACGAAGACCTGGCCCTTGGTGGGCTCCTCGAGCAGGTTCACGCAGCGCAGCAGCGTGGACTTGCCGGAGCCGGAGGGTCCGATGACACAGACGACCTCGCCGTGGTTGATCTCCAGGTCGATGCCCTTGAGCACCTGGTTGTCACCGAAGGACTTGTGCAGGTCCCGTACCTGAATCTCCGGGCGGCTCACCGGATCGCCTCCTGCTGCTTGGATTCCATACGGCGCACGACATAGCTGAGCGGGATGGTCACCAGCAGGTAGCACAGACCCGCGACCAGGATCGGTGTGGAGTTGGCGGTCGTACTGGCGAGGTCACGGCCGAACTTGGACAGTTCCCGCTCCTCCAGGGTGACGCCGAGGAACAGCACCAGCGAGGAGTCCTTGAAGAGCAGGACGAGTTCGTTGGTGAGCGGCGGCAGGATGATCCGGAAGGCCTGCGGGACGATGATGGAGATCATGGCCTTCGCGGGCGAGAAGCCGAGCGAACGGGCCGCCTCCATCTGCCCCTTGGGCACGGCCTGGATGCCGGCGCGGATGGTCTCGGCCATGTAGGCGGCCGAGACCAGGCCGAGCGCGAGGGCGACCTTGCCGTAGGTGCCACCGGGGATCTCCGTGCCGGGGAAGGCGAGCGGGACGGCCACACCGACGAAGATGAAGATCAGCAGCGCGGGCAGTCCGCGGAAGATCTCGATGTAGATGCCCGCCAGCCAGCGGTACGGCCCCACGGAGGACAGCCGCATCAGCGCGATGACCATGCCGAGGACGAGTCCGACCACGAAACCGGACAGCGTGTAGAGCACGGTGTTCTTCAGCGCCAGCGTGATGACGTCCGGGAACATCTGCCGGGCGATGCCGCCCTGGGCGAACTGGTTCTGCAGCCGGCCCCAGTCCGCCGAGACCGCGAACGCGATCACGGCGGCGACGAAGACGACGTACTGCACACCTCGGGACAGCCGACGCCGCTGACGCCTCGTCAGTCCCTTTTTTCTTGGCTTGAGTTGCGTGTCCGTGTCGGTCATGAGGCGGCGGGAGAGGCCACGGAGGCGTTGTACGGGCCGATCCACTGCTCGTAGATCTTCTTGTAGGTGCCGTCGGCCTTGGCGTCCTTGAGGGCCTTGTTGATGGCGTCGAGCAGGGGCTTGTTGCCCTTCTTCACCGTGAAGCCGTACTGCTCGCCGGTCTTGAGGTTGTCGACGACCTTGTACTTTGCGGCGGTGGCCCTGTCCTTCAGCCAGCCCTGGACGACCGGGTAGTCGATGATCACGGCCTGGACCTGGCCGGTGCGCAGTCCGTTGAGGAGGGCGTCGGAGGACTCGAAGGAGATCGGGTCGAAGCCCTTGCCCTTGGCGTAGTCCTCGCCGGTGGTCTGCGCCTGCGTGCCGAGCTTCTTGCCCTTGGCCTTGACGTCGGCGAGGGAGTTGACACCGCTGCTCTTGTCGACCAGGACGGCCTGTGTGGCCTCGAAGTACGGGTCGGAGAAGTCGACGTTCTTCTTGCGCTCGGGCGTGATCGTCATGCCCGCGGCGGCCACGTCGCACTCGCCGGAGTTCAGGAAGGCGCCGGTCTTGAAGTTCTCGAACGGCGTGTCGAGGATCTGCTGCTTGACGCCGAGGTTCTTGGCGACGAGGTCGATCAGCGAGACGTCGAAGCCCTGCACCTTGCCGTTGATCTCCGACTGGAACGGCGGGTACGGCAGGTGGGTGCAGGTGGTCAGCTGACCGGCCTTGGCGATGTGGACGCCCTTGACGGTGGCCCCGCTCCCCCCGCTGCCGTTCGAGGAGCAGCCGGCGATCACGAGCGCCAGTCCGGCGGTCGCGGTGGTGGCAGCCAGGAGGCGGGACCGGCGCCCGAGGAACGTTTTCATGGGGGGTGATCTTCTCTGTGGGGGAACTTTGAGTTCTGATTATAAGGAAGAGTTTGAGTCTCTCAAATCAAACCCATGGTTACGAGGGCGTGCGACTTTAAGATCGGTGGAGTCGACCTCACAAACGACCACCGAACGACCACCGAACGACCACTGCACCACCACCGCACCACCACCCCATGAACCCCTTGGACGAAGAGAGAGCGCCGTGACCCATCCCTTCCTCGACCTGCCCCCGCTGAGTGCCGAGCGCTTCGCCGCCATCGAGGACGGGGTGGCCCGGCTGCTCGGCACCCGGCAGGACGTGCTGATCACCCAGGGTGAGGCGCTGCTGCCGCTGGAGGGCGCGATCCGCGCGGCGGCCGGTCCGGGCACGGTGGCCCTGAACGTGATCACGGGCCCGTACGGCCAGACCTTCGGCAACTGGCTGCGCGCCTGTGGCGCGACCGTGCACGACGTCTCCGTTCCCTTCCACACGGCGGTGACGGCCGAGCAGATCCGGGAGGCGCTTGCCGAGCGTCCCGAGATCGACTTCGTGTCCCTCGTCCACGCCGAGGCGGCGACCGGCAACACCAATCCGGTCGCGGGGATCGGCGAGGTGGTGCGGGCGCACGGCGCGCTGTTCTACCTCGACGCGGTCGCCTCCGTGGCCGCGGAGCCGGTGCTGCCGGACGCATGGGGTGTGGACCTGTGTGTGATCGGGGCGCAGAAGGCGATGGGCGGCCCGGCGGGCGTGTCGGCGATCTCGGTGAGCGAGCGGGCCTGGGCCCGGATGGCCGCCAACCCGAACGCGCCGCGCCGCTCCTACCTGTCCCTGCTGGACTGGAAGGAGCGCTGGACCGACGCGGGCCGCAAGGCCCTCCCGCACGCCCCGGCCCAGCTGGAGATGCTGGCGCTGGAGGCGTGCCTGGAGCGGATCGAGTCGGCGGGGCTGGACACCGTGATGGCCCGGCACCGCGGCGCGGCGCTGGCCACACGGGCGGGTGCGGTGGCGCTGGGCGGCGGGCTGGAGCCGTACGTGTACGAGGAGAACGACGCGGCACCGGTGGCCACGACGCTGCGGGTACCGGCGGGCGTGGTGGCCTCGGAGCTGGTGGCCCGGGCCCTGGCGAGCGATCCGGCGCTGCCGCTGGCGGCGGGCGGGGGTGCGCTGGCCAAGGAGATGATCCGGGTCAACCACTACGGCGCGGACGCCACGCCGGGAGCGGTCCAGGGCTCCCTCGCGGCGCTGGGCGGGGCACTGGCCGAGCAGGGCCTGGACGTGGACCTGGAGGCCGCGCGACGGGCCGTCGCCGAGTCCTGGGCGCAGGACCGGTAGTACTCAGGTGCTGTGCCGGGTGGCCAGGAACTCCCTTACTGCGGCCAGCGGTTGGGCCGCTTCCTCATGGCCTCTGTGCAGGGCCTCGGCCAGCCAGGTCTCGGCCCCCGCCAGTTCCCCACGCCCGGCCAGCAGGGCACCGAGGTTGAAGGCCGCCCGCGGGTGCCCGGCCTCGGCCGCCTTGCGGCACCACAGCTCCGTCTTCTCCTCGTCGCCGCGCTCGGCGAGGCAGGAGGCCCAGCCGAAGGCGGTGTCCGCGTCGGCCTGCTCCTGCGCCCGTTGCCACCAGTACGTGGCCTCGGTGCTGCCGTCGGGCTTGTCGAAGAGCAGCAGGCCGAGCGTGAAGGCGGCTTCGGGGATCTCGTCGGCCAGCTGTCGCAGCAGTCCCTCCGCCTCCTGCGGCCGGCCGGATCCGATGTACTGGTCGGCGAGGAGCAGGGTCGCCTGCCGGTGCCCCTGCTCGGCGGCCTTGCGCCACCAGGTGGCCGCTTCCTCGGCTTCTCCGCGTTCGGAGAGCAGGAGGCCGAGGTTGTGGGCGGAGACGGGAAACTCGGGAGCGGAGACACGCCACCAGCGTTCCGCCTCCTGCGGCATTCCCTGCGCGTAGTAGTGCGATCCGAGGTTGTGGGCTGCGTCGATGCGGCCGCTCTCGGCGGCCCAGCGCAGGATGGCCTCGGTCACCTGCGGTCTGCCCCAGCGCAGGGCCGCGAGGACGAACGTCGTGATCTCTTCCATGTCGTCGGCGTCGTCGAGCAGGTGGAGCAGCAGCGGCCGGGCCTCGGCGGAGCGCCCGGCACAGATCAGAAGGTCGATCAGGTTGAGACAGCCGGTCGTGTCGCCCGCCTGCGCGGCCCGTCGCCACGCGGCCTCCGCTCCTGCCGTGTCGTCCGCGGCCCGCAGCAGTGCTCCGAGGTTGGTCAGGCCCTGGGCGTTGCCGGCTTCGCCCGCGCGCCGGTACCACTCCTCGGCTCCCTCGACATCGCCCTGGTCGGACAGCCACACGGCGAGGTTGAACATGGCTACGTCATGGCCGCTCTCAGCTCCCCTTGCGTACCAGGTGGCGCCCTCGGCCCGCTCGCCCCGTCTGCTGAGGAGGACACCGAGCTCGTTGGCGGCCTCGGCGTTGCCGGCCTCGGCGGCGGCACGCCACCACGCCTCGGCCCGGACGAGATCACCGCGCTCGTCAGCCGCACGGCCCAGTATCTCCGCGGCCCGGTCGTGGCCTCGTTCGGCGGCACGGCGCAGCCACGGCTCGGCCCGGTCGTCACCGCGCAGCCGGAGCAGGTGACCGTGCACGTACATCGCCTCGGTGTCCCCGGCCGTGGCCGCCGCCTGCCACCACGGCTCCGCCTCGGCCTCGTCGCCGCGCACGTGCAGGAGCGTCGCCAGCGTGGCCATGGCCCGGGGGTAGCCGCCCTCCGCGGCGTTGCGCAGGAAGGTCTCGGCCCGTTCGTCGTCGCCTGTGTTCCGGTAGTGCGTGAAGAGGTTGAAGGCGGCCAGGGCCAGCCCGGCCTCTGCCGCGTCCGACCACCACCGCACGGCCTCCTCGTCCGCGCCCCGTATCTTCAGGACGGCGGCGAGATTGACCTGGGCGACCGGGTGTCCGGCCTCGGCCACGGGACGCAGCAGCGCTTCGATCTCGGCCGGATCCCGGTGCTGGAACAGTTGTGAGGACGTGTAGTTGATCACCGCTTCCTCGTCGCCGGACTCGGCGAGGGGGCGCCACGCCAACTCGGCGATCGCCCACCGCTCGCCGAACGAGGCGGCCTGGGCGATGAGCGGACGCGTCGCTTCGTCCGCGTACTTCAGGGCGGTCAGCCACACCGGTTCCGGCACGTTCGGCGCCGCGGGGTCGCGGGCCACCGAGTCGACGAGGTAGTCGAAGGGTCTTTTGGTGCCTTCCTCCTCACCTTCCATCAGCAGACTGGCGACGCCGTAGCGGACCTGGGAAGCCCAGGCGACGGCGTCGGCGAAGGACTCCGGGCGCAGCGCCGCGCCGCCCAGGGCCTTGAGATGGTGGTGGTGCACCTCGTGCAGCAGGGCGACCGGCAGATCACCGATCATGCCCACGCGGGCCAGGTCCACGGCGGCCGCGACGAGTGCGGCGCCTCGCGGATGGCCGCGCCCGGCGGTGGATCGCCCCGCCCTGCGCCACTCGGCCAGGAGTTCCGGTCCGGCTGCCAGGTATTCGGCGATGCCATGGGTGCCATGACGGGCATGGGCCTCGTGCAGGCGGCTGTCGTCGGCCTGCGCCACCCGGGCCAGTTCGGCATCGCTCCACAGCCGTCGTACGACGACCGGTTCCACCATGTTCAGCACGCGCAGCCCGGTCTCGGCCTCCATTCGGCCGTGGCCACCGGCGCCCGAGACGTCGTCGGCAGCCTCCCGCAGGCTGTCGTAGCGCTCGTCGCGCAGCGTCGCCAGGACCACCAGGCGGGCCCTGATCAGCGACGTCAGCAGGGACGGCTCGAGGCCCCCGGCTCGGAGGTAGTGCTCCAGATCGTCGAGCCACAGGACGTGCCGGTCGTACACCGGCTCTCCGGGCGCCCGGCCCAGCGGTCGCAGATCGGCGCCCCAGGGCGGGGCGAGGAGGAGGTGTCCCGGGAGCACCGCCCGCACCGCTTCGAGGGCCGTGCGGGTCTTGCCGGCGGTCGAGTCGCCGGTGAGCAGCACGAACCCGCCCGACTCGGCAGCCGCCCGCAGCTCGGCCCGCACCCGGCCGTCCACATCGCGCAGGACGTAGGGGGGTAGCCCCGAACCGTCACCGTCCGCGGTGCGGGCACGGTGCACGCCCAGGCCGAGGAGGTCGACGTCGGCCACGGGCTCCCAGTCCTGCGCGACTGCACTCAGCGCGGCACCGGCGGTGTTGCTTGCGCCGGTGCCGTAGTGCGCCACGACCCCGCCGGTGGCGACGAGGACATGTCCTTGATCGATGCCGGGCAGGGAAGGCGAGGTGGGGCGGTTCCCGGGCACGCTCGGCTCTGCCGTGGGGCGGGGCGGGCTCGGGGCCGCCGGCCCGTTCGGCGCCGGGTCGCCACCCGCACGCAGGGGCGTCCCGTGTGCGTGCCTGCGCGGCCGGTCCTCGGCGCGGACGTCCACGGTGCCGCCCGCAGCCAGGCCGTCCTGTCCGGCCGCTGCCGGGACCGCGCGGTCGTGCTCGGCCAGTACGGCGCGCAACTCCTCGGCGGCGCGGACCCGCTCGACCGGTTCCAGGCCCTCCAGCAGTGCCTCGACACGGGCCTGCCAGGCCGCCTGCAGACGGCTGCGGACGGACTGCACCTGTGCCGCCGCCACGGATCGCAGTTCGCCGGCGGTCCGGTCCAGCCGTTCGCGCTCCGCCCGCTCGCGCTGTTCGTCACCCCGGGCGGACCAGCGTGCCACCGCCGCCCGCAGCCCGGGCCACGTATCCGTCCCCACCGCCCGCACCACGGCGGCTGCGCCGGTCTCGGCCAGCGCCGTCCACGCCTGCTCCGGCATCGCCGTCCCCCCTGCCCGGGATCCCTGATCCCACCGGCGGACCGCTGTCCCGCCAGCACAGTAGGGCGCGTTCCCCGTCCTGCGCAGCGTTACGGAGAAACACCCGCGGCGGCCGGAGGACGGTGACGTACCCGGCGGAACCGGACGCGGCCCGGGCACCACCCGCGGGCCGTTGTCGTACCCGCGTGCCATGCTGCGGCCATGACTGCTCCGCGGACCCCTTCGGCCCTGCCCGACGGCCCGTCCCCCTCCTGACCGGACCCGAACTCCCCATGCTGGAGAGCCGGCTGGACTTCCACCGGGCCACGCTGGAACTCAAGTGCCGGGGGCTGGACGACGCGCAGGTGCGGCTCGCCCCGGCGGAGCCGTCGTCGCCGGCGCTGCTCGGGCTCGTCCAGCATCTCGCCGAGGTCGAACGGAACTGGTTCCAGCGGGTGCCGGCCGGCCTGGAGGTGCCGCCGCCGTTCGCGGACGAGACGGGGTACGGCCTCGATCCCGAGCGCGGGCTTCAGGAAGCGCTGGACGTGTGGCGGGCGCAGATCGCGCGCGGCCGGGAGCTGCTCGCCGGGCGGGAGCCGGACGACACCGGGCGCATGGCCGACAAGCCGCCGGCAGGCGTCGAGGTCGGTGTGCGCCGGGTGCTCATCCACCTCGTCGAGGAGTACGCCCGGCACAACGGACACGCCGACATTCTGCGTGAACGGATCGGCGAAACCACCGGCGCCTGAATTCAATTTACTTTCACAATTCCCTCCTATTTCCCGGACGACAGCTTCCCGTCTTCTTCTGCCCGCTTTTTGCAGAGCTAAACGGGGCAGTTTTCGAGCGTGTTTCTTACGAGTATCTGACGGTTTCCTGGCTGTGACGCACTCCACAGGTGGGTTGATTTGCCCATATTTGCCCTGGTGCAATCTCGACATTTAGCCAACCTGCATGCGCGAGCCAGTAACGGCGGCCGTGCATTTCCTAATTCGCCTCGCTAAATTCGTGCCGCATGACTGCCGCACCCGCAGACCTTCTGATCGACCATCCGGCGGTGAACGACGGAGCCACGCTCTGGCGTCTCGCCAAGGACTCGAAAACCCTCGACCTGAACTCCTCGTACAGCTATCTGCTGTGGTGCCGCGACTTCGCCGGGACCTCGGCGGTGGCGCGTGGTGCGGACGGGGAGCCGGTCGGATTCGTCACCGGCTACGTGCGGCCCGACCGCCCGCACACCCTGCTGGTCTGGCAGGTGGCCGTCGACTCCGCCCACCGGGGTCTCGGCATCGCCGCCGCACTGCTGGACGGGCTGACCGCACGACTGGTCGCCGAGCGCGGCGTCACCGAGGTGGAGACGACCATCACGCCCGGCAACACCGCTTCCGAGCGGCTGTTCACCTCGTTCGCCGCCCGGCACGGGGCGCACCTCGAACGCGAGGTGCTGTTCCCCGCCGAGCTGTTCCCGGACGGCAGCCACGACCCCGAAGTCCTCTACCGCATCGGCCCGCTGACCGAGTTCACCGCCCACTGAGGAGCGATTCACCGTGACCATCACCCAGCCCGACCTCAGCGTCTTCGAGACCCTCGAGTCCGAGGTGCGCAGCTACTGCCGCGGCTGGCCCACGGTCTTCGACCGCGCGCAGGGCAGCCGGATGTACGACGAGGACGGTCATGCCTACCTCGACTTCTTCGCCGGGGCCGGCTCACTCAACTACGGCCACAACAACCCGGTACTCAAACGTGCGTTGATCGACTATCTGGATCGCGACGGGGTCACCCACGGCCTGGACATGTCGACCACGGCCAAGAGGTCGTTCCTGCAGGCCTTCCAGGATCTGGTGCTGCGCCCGCGCGATCTGCCGTACAAGGTCATGTTCCCGGGCCCGACCGGCACCAACGCCGTGGAGTCGGCGCTCAAGCTGGCCCGGAAGGTGAAGGGCCGGGAAGCGATCGTGTCGTTCACGAACGCCTTCCACGGGATGTCCCTGGGCTCCCTCGCCGTCACCGGCAACGCCTTCAAGCGGGCCGGAGCCGGCATCCCGCTGGTGCACGGCACCCCGATGCCGTTCGACAACTACTTCGACGGCACGGTCCCGGACTTCCTGTGGTTCGAGCGGCTGCTGGAGGACCAGGGCTCCGGGCTCAACAAGCCCGCCGCGGTGATCGTGGAGACCGTGCAGGGCGAGGGCGGTATCAACGTGGCCCGGCCCGAATGGCTGCGCGCGCTCAAGGAGTTGTGCGAGCGGCAGGACATGCTCCTGATCGTCGACGACATCCAGATGGGCTGCGGCCGTACCGGCGCCTTCTTCTCCTTCGAGGAGGCGGGCATCGCGCCCGACATCGTCACCGTCTCCAAGTCGATCAGCGGTTACGGGCTGCCCATGTCGCTGTGCCTGTTCAAGCCCGAGCTGGACGTGTGGGAGCCGGGCGAGCACAACGGCACCTTCCGCGGCAACAACCCCGCGTTCGTCACCGCCACCGCGGCGCTGGAGACGTACTGGACCGACGGCTCGGCGATGGAGAAGCAGACCCGCGCCCGGGGCGAGCAGGTCGAGCAGGCGCTGATCTCGATCACCGAGGAGAACCTCGCCGATGTGAAGGAGTACCGCGGGCGCGGACTGGTGTGGGGCCTGGAGTTCCACGCCAAGGACCGGGCGTCGCGGATCGCCCGGCGGGCCTTCGAACTCGGACTGCTCATCGAGACGTCCGGCCCTCAGGGCGAGGTGGTCAAGCTGCTGCCGGCCCTCACCATCACGCCGGACGAGCTGGACGAGGGGCTGCGCACCCTCGCCCGCGCCGTCCGCGAAACCGTCTGATCAGCAAGTCAGCAAGGAGGAAAGACAACACCGTGATCGTCCGATCGTTCAAGGACATCGAAGGCACCGACCGGCACGTCAAGGCGGAGTCCGGCACCTGGGAGAGCAAGCGGATCGTCCTCGCCAGGGAGCGGGTCGGCTTCTCCCTGCACGAGACCATCCTGTACGCCGGGACGGAGACGTCGATGTGGTACGCGAACCACGTCGAGGCCGTCGTCTGCACCAAGGGTGCGGCCGAACTCACCGACCACGAGACCGGCCGGGCGTACACCATCACGCCCGGCACCATGTACCTCCTCGACGGCCACGAGCGGCACACGCTGCGGGTCAAGGAGGACTTCCACTGCATCTGCGTGTTCAACCCGCCCGTGACCGGACGGGAGGACCACGACGAGAACGGCGTCTACCCGCTGCTCACCGAGCCCGAGGAGGTGTGACACACGATGACCACTGCGCCCACTGGCTTCGTCACCGACCTGTACCCCAGCCGCGGCACCACCGAGGTCGGCATCCCCCGGCAGGACCCGGTCGTCTGGGGCTCCCCGGACACGCCCGGCCCGATCCCGACCGGCGACCTGCAGTCGTACGAGCGTGACGGCTTCCTCGCGATCGACCAGCTGATCACGCCCGACGAGGTCGAGGTCTACCGGCAGGAACTGGAGCGGCTGATCGCCGACCCGGCGATCCGGGCCGACGAGCGCTCGATCGTCGAGCCGGCCTCAAAGGAGATCCGCTCGGTCTTCGAGGTGCACCGGATCAGCAAGGTGTTCGCGAACCTGGTGCGCGACGAGCGGGTGGTCGGCCGGGCGCGGCAGATCCTCGGCTCGGACGTCTACGTCCACCAGTCCCGGATCAACGTCAAGCCCGGTTTCGGCGCGAGCGGCTTCTACTGGCACTCGGACTTCGAGACCTGGCACGCCGAGGACGGCCTGCCGAACATGCGCACGGTGTCCGTCTCGATCGCACTGACCGAGAACCACGACACCAACGGCGGCCTGATGATCATGCCGGGCTCGCACCGGACGTTCCTGGCCTGCGCCGGCGCCACGCCCAAGGACAACTACAAGAAGTCGCTGCAGATGCAGGACGCGGGCACGCCCTCGGACGAGGCGCTGACCAAGATGGCGGGCGCGTACGGCATCAAGCTCTTCACGGGCAAGGCCGGTTCGGCGACCTGGTTCGACTGCAACTGCATGCACGGCTCCGGCGACAACATCACGCCGTTCCCGCGCAGCAACGTCTTCATCGTGTTCAACAGCGTGGAGAACGCGGCCGTCGAGCCGTTCGCGGCACCGGTCCGCAGGCCGGAGTTCATCGGGGCCCGGGACTTCACTCCGGTGAAGTAGCCCCTTGAGAACACCGGGCCGGGGCCTCCGCGTGTGGGACGGGGGGCTCCGGCCCGGCCTTGTCGTCAGTCGGCGAGCACGTCCAGCAGACGGTCGACCTCCGCGGGCGTGTTGTAGAGGTGGAAGGCCGCGCGGAGAAGGCCCGCGCGGTCGGAGACCTCGATGCCGGCGCGGCTCAGCTCCGGCTGCCGGCCGCCGAGTCCGGCAACGGAGACGATCGCCGAGCCGGGGGCGGGCACCGGCGCATGGCCGAGGTCCGCGAGTCCGGCCCGGAACCGGTCGGCGAGCGCCAGGTCGTGGGCGCGTACGGCGTCCGGGCCCAGCTCCTCGAGCAGTTCGAGGGAGCGGCGCAGCCCGGCGTAGGTGAACAGGGCGTGGGTGAGGTCGAACCGCCGGGCGGAGTGGGCGAGTTCGGCGACGGGGCCGTAACAGCTGTCCCAGGGGTCCTCGCCGGCGACCCAGCCCGACAGCAGGGGGGTGAGGCCGCCGAAGTCCTCGGGCACGGTGAGGAAGGCGGCGCCGTGCGGGCCGAGCAGCCACTTGAAGGAGACGGTGGCGGTGAAGTCGTGGTCGTCCGCGTCCACCGGCAACCAGCCCACGGCCTGGGAGAAGTCGACGTAGGTACGGGCGCCGTGCGCGCGGGCGGCCTCGCGCAGGGCGGCGAGGTCGGCGATCCGCCCGTCGGCGGACTGGGCCGCGCTGACCGCGACCAGCGCCGTGCCGTGGCGCACGGACTCGGCGATCCGCTCCAGCGGGACCGCCCGCACCTTGAGGTCGCCGCGCACATGGAACGGGTTCAGTACGGAGGTGAAGTCGTCCTCGGCGGTGAGGACTTCGGCACCCGGGGGCAGCGAGGCGGCGATCACACCGGTGTGGGCGGCGACCGAGGCGCCCGCCGCGACCCTGGTGACCGGAACACCGACGAGCCGGGCGTAGGCAGCCCGGCAGGTCTCGACGTCCTCGTAGAGCGGAAGCAGCGGCCTGCCCTCGGCCCGCAGGGCCACCGCCTCGTGCAGCGCGGTGACCGTGCGGGCCGGGAGCAGGCCGCTGCTCGCGGTGTTCAGAAAGATGCTCCTGGGGGCGAACTCGGCGCGGACGAGGCTCTCGAACGTCTCCATGGTCTCCATGGGTCCACTGTGCGGCCCGGTGAAGTCACCCGTCCATTGCGCAAAAAGACATGGATCCTCTCAGCAGGGCTTATACGTCCGCGCCGACCTGCGGTTTCAGCCCCGCTGCGGCACCGCGCACCCCTCCGGTCCGCAGGCCGCCCCGTCCCCCTGGTCCCCCTGCTGGACGAGCTTGAGCGGGGAGCGCCCGCCCCAGGCCTGGGTCAGCGCCTGGGTGAAGACCTCGGCGGGCTGGGCGCCGGAGACGCCGTACGTGCGGTCGAGGACGAAGAACGGCACACCGTTCGCACCGAGCTGGGCGGCCTCGCGCTCGTCGGCGCGGACGTCGGCGGCGTAGCGGGACGGGTCGGCGAGCACCGCGCGGGCGGCCTCGGCGTCGAGGCCGGCCTGCACGGCCAGCTCGACCAGCCGCTCGTCGCCCTCGGTGAAGACGGACCGCTCCTCGGCGAAGTTCGCCCGGTACAGGATCTGGATCAGCTCGTCCTGCCTGCCCTGCTCCTTGGCGAAGTGCAGCAGGCGGTGCATGTCGAAGGTGTTGCCGTGGTCACGGCCCCGGGTGCGGTAGTCCAGGCCCTCGGCGGCGGCCTGGGCGCCCAGGTTGTCCTCGCCGGCCTCGGCCTGGGCCTCGCTCATGCCGTACTTCCTGGTGAGCATGGTGATCACCGGCTGGGCATCGCCCTTGGCGCGGCCCGGGTCCAGTTCGAAGGAGCGGTGCACCACCTCGACCTCGTCGCGGTGCGGGAAGGCGGCGAGCGCCTTGTCGAACCGCGCCTTTCCCACGTAGCACCAGGGACAGGCGATGTCCGTCCAGATCTCGACGCGCATGCTCTCGGCTCTTCTCCGGGTCGTACCGGCGCGAAGGCTCTCCCCGCGCCGGTACGTGAACGTTCAAGCAGCTCTGTTCATTCCCCGGGCACCCGAAAGCGGAGGAACAGGTGATGGTCACCGTCGGCGGGCGGATTCTCCGGGTCCGGGATCCAGCCCTGGCGGGCGTAGAAACCCTGGGCGCGCGCATTGTCCACGTGCACGTCCAGCACGGCCGTGCGTCGCCTGTCGGCGCGCCACTGCTCCACGCAGGCCGCGTGCAGGGACGTACCGATGCCGGAGCGCCAGCGGCCGGGGTCGACGTGGAACTGGAACAGCTTGACCGTGTCGGCCGGTGCGCCGTCCGGGGTACGGAAGGAGGCGATGCCGGCGATCCGGCCCTGCTCGACCGCGCACAGCACATGGCCGTCGGGGCGCTCGACGGAGCCGCGCCAGGCCTCGGCCCAGTCGACGTCGGCCCGCGGGACACCGTCCGGGTAATACGTCGAGCGGGCCCGGAAGTGCAGATCGGCGATGACCTCGGCCTCGGCGGGCAGGGCGGTGCGGATCACCAGGGCGCCGCCGGCACGTTCATGGATCATGCAACGGAGGACGTGACCGCCTGCCGCCCGGTTCCAAGGCGGCTGAACTGGGCCCGGTAGGCGCTCGGGGTGAGGCCGGTGCGGCGCACCAGGTGGGCGCGGAGCGAGTCGGCGGTGCCGAGGCCGCAGGCGGTGGCCAGCTGGTCCATGGGCAGGGTGGTGGTCTCCAGCAGTTCCTTGGCGCGCTCGATGCGCTGGTGCAGCAGCCACTGCAGCGGGCTGACGCCGTTCTCGGCGTGGAAGCGCCGGGTGAGGGTGCGCACCGAGACGCCCGCGTGGCGGGCGAGGTCGGCGAGGGTGAGCGGCTTGTCGAGGTTGCGCATGGCCCAGCCGCGGGTGTCGGCACAGACGGTGCCGCGCTCGGGCGGCAGCGGGGTCTGGGTGAACTGGGTCTGGCCGCCGGGGCGGACCGGGGCGACCAGGGCGAGGCGGGCGACGGTGTTGGCGACGGCGGCGCCGTAGTCGGTGCGGATGAGGTGCAGGCACAGGTCGATGCCGGCCGCGTAGCCGGAGGAGGTGAGGAACTGGCCGTCCTGGGCGTAGAGGACGTCGCCCTGGACCTCGATGTCGGGGTGCCGGCGACGCAGCTCGTCGGCGTGCGCCCAGTAGGTGGTGACCCTGCGCCCGCTGAGCAGTCCGGCCTCGGCGAGCGAGAACGCACCGGTGCACAGGGAGGCGATGCGCACGCCGTCGTCGGCGACCTCGCGCAGCACCTGAAGCACCCGCGGATCGGGCGCGTAGGGCTCGCCGGTGCCCGCGACGATCACGGTGTCCGCCTGCCGCATCGCCTCGAGGCCGTGCGGAATGTGCAGGCCGAGGGTGCCGGTGGTGGGCACGGACCCGGGGTCGGGCGCGCAGATCACCACCTCGTAGCCGGGCCGTCCGTCGATCTCGACCTTGTTGAACAGCAGCTCGGGGATGGCGAGGTTGAACATCGAGACGGGCGGGGACGCGACGACCGCGACACGCAGCATGGCCAGAACCTCCGGATGCATGGCATTCAGGCCACTACTGTACGCGGACGAAGATCCGCACCATGAAGGCATGCCAACCAAGCAGACCCTCGACACATCCCAACCCGGCTCCGCCACAAGCCGGTTGCCGAACAACCCCGCCCCCGCCCTCACCCTGACCGCAGCCGTGCTGGGCTTTGCGTTGATCACCCTCGACGCGTCCGTGGTCACCGTGGCCCTCCCGGCGATCGGCTCCGCGCTCGGCGGCGGCATGTCCGGCCTGCAGTGGGTGGTCGACGCCTACACGCTGGCCTTCGCCGCCCTGATGCTCTCCACGGGCGCCTTCGCGGACCGGGCCGGGGCGAGCCGGGCGTACGCCCTTGGCATCGCCGTGTTCACGCTCGCCTCGGCGGCCTGCGGTCTGGCGCCGACGCTCCCGGTGCTGATCGGCGCGCGCGTGGTGCAGGGTGTCGCGGCGGCCGTCGTGCTGCCCGCGTCGCTGTCCCTGGTACGGCAGGCCTACCCCGATCCGGCGCACCGCGCGAAGGCGGTGGCGCTGTGGGCCGCCGGCGGCTCGATCGCGGTGGCGCTGGGCCCGGTGGCGGGCGGCGCGCTGACCACCGTCTGGGACTGGCGGGGCATCTTCTTCATCAATCTGCCGCTCGGCGTGGCCGCCCTGCTCCTGCTGGTGCGCGCCCCGCGCTCGGCGCGCCGGCCGGCGCCCCTGGACCTCCCGGGCCAGCTCACCGCCGTGATCACGCTGACCGCGCTCACCTTCGCCGTGATCGAGGGCGGCACGACGGGCGTCGCGGCCTTCGCCGTGGCGGTACTCGCCGCCGTCCTGTTCGGCCGGATCGAGGGACGCCAGGCGCATCCGGTGGTCCCGCTCGGACTGTTCAGGGACCGGGCGGTGCGGGTCGCCGTCTCGGCCGGGGCCGCGTGCAGCGTGGCCTTCTACGGCGTGATCTTCCTCTTCTCGCTCTTCTTCCAGCGGGTGCAGGGCCGTTCGGCCCTCTACGCCGGGCTGCTGTTCCTGCCGATGACCGGACTGATCGCCGTGACCAACGTGGTGTCCGGCAAGCTCGCCGGCCGCTACGGCCCGCGCCTGCCGATGCTGGCCGGCCAGGCGGTGGCCGTCGCCGGCCTGCTGGGCCTGCTGTCCGTCGGCTCCGGCACACCGGCCGCCGTGGTGGCCGTGCTGCTCGTCCCGCTGGCCATCGGCTGCGCGCTGACCGTGCCGCCGCTGACGGCCGTGATGATGGACGCCGTACCGGCGGAACGGGCGGGCCTGGCGGCCGGGGTGCTCAACGCGGCTCGGCAGGTGGCCGGCGGGCTCGGGATCGCGGTGTTCGGCGCGCTGGTGAACGGCGGCTTCACCGCCGGGATGCGGGCGAGCCTCGCACTGAGTGCCGTCCTGTTCGTGCCGACCTTCTGGCTCAGCTTCCGTCTCGCAGGTCGTCGGGCCAGCCGGGCCGGAAGGTGAGCCGGTCGTACGTCACCACGCACCCCTCACCCATGGGCGACTGGGTCATGAAGCCGACCAGCGCCGCTGCCGTCTCCTTCGCGTCGCCCAGGGTGAACAGCCGGACGAAGGTCCACCGCTCGCCGTCCCGGGAGGCGTGGAAGGCGACGGACCGCCCGGTCCTGCTGACCCGCAGCCACACCGAACTGCCGTCCACGGTGAAGGAGTTGGCGTCGTCGGAGTGTCCCCGGGTGACCACCGTGCAGACGGTGGGCACGTCCGGGGAGTACTCCAGGCACAGCTTGGCCCAGGCCCGCTCGCCGACGTGCACGTACAGCACGCCGGCGTCGAAGGCCGCCCGGAACCCCACGGTCACCCGGGCGATCAGCTGGAAGTCCCCCTCGGGCGCGCCCAGCAGCCGAGGCGCGTCGGAGGCGGGATCGAGCGCCTCGCCGGTGGGCGTGACGAACCGGTCCTGCCGGGGCCCGGCCCATCCGGTCAGCACGCCGTCCTCGTAGGACCAGTGCCCTTCGGGTCCGTACGTGCGCAGCGGGAAGGGCAGTTCGGGGAGTTCCAAGTCCATCGCCCGATTGTGTCAGGGTGTTTTCGAGCCGGCTCCGGTGGTACGGCTACCGCTCCAGGACCCCGTCGAACCGCCGGGGAAGCCCCAGGGGGTTGTCGTCCCTCAGCTCGGCCGGCAGCAGGGCGGTGGGCGCGTTCTGGTACACCACCGGCCGCAGCCAGCGCTCGATGGCCGTACCGCCCACGGACGTGGACGTGGAGGTCGTCGCGGGGTACGGCCCCCCGTGGTGCTGCGCGGGCGCCACCGCGACCCCGGTCGGCCACGCGTTCACGACCACCCGACCGGCCAGCGGGGTCAGCTCGGCGAGAAGCTCCGCACCGCGCCCCTGCCCGGCCTCCTCCTCGGCGGACAGCTGAACGGTCGCGGTGAGATTCCCCGGCAGCCGCGACAGCACCGCCGCCGCCTCCGCCTCGTCGACGTAGCGGGCCACGACGGTGACCGGCCCGAAGCACTCCTCGAGCAGCAGGTCGTAGGCCCCCTGCTCGGTCAGCCGCTGCGCCGGGACCGTGAGGAACCCGGCGCTGACCGTGTGCTCACCGCCCGCACCCGGTGTGACCGGCGAGTCGACGTCCGCCAGACGGGCCCGCTCCCGGACCCCGGCGACGAAGTTGTCGCGCATCCGGTGGTCGAGCAGGACTCCCGCGTCGGTGTCGCTGACGGCGTCGGTGAGGGACTTCACCAGTCGGTCGCCGCCGGCTCCGGACGGCACGAGCACCAGGCCGGGCTTCACACAGAACTGTCCGACCCCGAGCGTCATGGACCCGGCCAGCCCGGAGCCGATCGCCTCGGCCCGCTCGGCGACGGCCGCCTCGGTCACGAGGACCGGGTTCAGCGAGCCGAGTTCACCGTGGAACGGGATGGGCACCGTGCGCGCGGCGGCGGCGTCGAAGAGCGCGCGACCGCCCCGGACGGACCCGGTGAAGCCCGCGGCGGCGACCTCAGGGTGCTTGATCAGCTCGACGCCCGCCTCGAAACCGTGCACGAGGCCGACGACGCCCTCGGGGATGCCGTGCTCGGCGGCGGCCCGGCGCAGCACCTTGGCTACCAGCTCGGACAGCGCCGGGTGGTCGGGGTGGGCCTTGACGACGACCGGGCAGCCCGCGGCGAGCGCGCTCGCGGTGTCGCCGCCGGCGACGGAGAAGGCGAAGGGGAAGTTGGAGGCGGAGTAGACGGCCACGACACCGAGCGGCACCTTGTAGCGCCGCAGGTCCGGGACGGGCGGGGTGGCGGTGTCGTCGGGGTGGTCGATGACGACGTCGAGGAAGGCGCCCTCGTCGACGATGTCCGCAAACGCCCGCAGCTGGTAGCTGGTGCGGGCGAGTTCCCCGGTCAGCCGGACCGGGCCGAGCGCGGTCTCGGCGTCGGCGGTCTCGACCAGGGCGTCCCTGGCCGCGTCCAGGCCCGCGGCGGCCGAGCGCAGGAACGCGGAGCGCACCGCGCGGTTCGCGAGCGCGCCGCGCACGGCGTGGGCGGCCCGGACCGCCGTGTCCACCTCCTGGGCTGTGGCCTCGACCGCAACCTGTTCACGCTGCTTCCCGGTGCGCGGGTCGACACTCCAGACTGGTGCTGCTGCCACCGCGGGCCCCTTCCAAAACAAGACCGTGCTCAACTGGGTCACCCATCAGCCGCGTTCGATATACTGAACGCTGTCTCTGGTGATGAATTCGCTGCTCGGAGACTACATATCCCGGGTCCTGAATATCCAGGCCCTCGTCGAACGAAGGGGTCAACGGCGATGACGGCAGGCGACACAGCGGGCGGCGCGCAGGTCAAGTCCGCGGTACGGACCGTTGAGCTGCTCGAGTACTTCGCCGGCCGGCCCGGTATGCACTCCCTCGCGGCCGTGCAGGAGGCCGTCGGGTACCCCAAGTCCAGCCTGTACATGCTGCTGCGCACGCTCGTGGAGCTGGGCTGGGTGGAGACGGACGCGACCGGCACGCGGTACGGCATCGGGGTGCGGGCGCTGCTGGTCGGCACGTCGTACATCGACGGCGACGAGGTGGTCGCGGCGGCCCGCCCCACGCTGGACCGGCTGTCGGACGACACCACGGAGACGATCCACCTGGCGCGCCTCGACGGCACGAACGTCGTCTACCTGGCCACCCGCCAGTCCCAGCACTATCTGCGC
The DNA here is from genome assembly GCF_009796285.1 of Streptomyces broussonetiae. Classification (NCBI taxonomy): domain Bacteria; kingdom Bacillati; phylum Actinomycetota; class Actinomycetes; order Kitasatosporales; family Streptomycetaceae; genus Streptomyces; species Streptomyces broussonetiae. Next base: position 2,648,146 of record NZ_CP047020.1, read on the forward strand.
CCCTTCACGCGGGTCGGGCGCCGGCTGCCCGCGCACTCCACGTCCCTCGGCAAGGCGATCCTCGCCACGTACTCCGACGAGCAAGTCCGCAAGCTGCTCCCGGAGACCCTCCCGGCCCTGACCGAGCACACCATCACCGACCGCGAGAGGCTCATCGAGGAGCTGCACCAGGTCCGGGAGCAGGGCTTCGCGGTCGACCGCGAGGAGAACACCCTGGGCCTGCGGTGTTTCGGCGTGGCGATCCCGTACCGCACCCCGGCCCGCGACGCGATCAGCTGCTCGGTGCCGGTGGCCCGGCTGACCCCCGCCCACGAGCAGATGATCAAGGATGCGCTGTTCGACGCGCGCGACCGGCTGACGCTGGCGACACGCAGGCTCTGACCTGCACGGGACCCAGCGCGAAAGACCCGCGCGGGAGAGCTGCGCGGGAACGCCCATGGGGCTGGTCCTCCTGAGCGTCCGATGAGAAATCGGGCGTACGGGAACGATCAGCCCCTTCCCGGTCGTCTACCTGGTCGGGATGAACAAGACGATCAGGCGGGCGTCCGTCTTCGCGCTGCTGCTCGTGCTCGCTCTGCTGGTCAGGGCGACATGGGTGCAGTTCTACGACGGCAAGGCCCTCGCGGACGACAACGACAACCGGCGGGGCGCGATCGAGACGTACTCGCAGCCGCTCGGGAACATCATCGTGGCCGGAAACGCGATCACCGGTTCGGCCCGGACGAAGGGAAGCGACCTCGCGTACAAGCGGACGTACACGGACGGCAGGCTCTACGCCGCGGTGACGGGCTACGCCTCGCAGGCCTACGCCCCCACCCAGCTCGAGGGCATCTACCAGGACCTGCTCAACGGCACGGACACCCGGCTCAAGAACGTCATGGACACCCTCACCGGCAAGCGCGCCGACCCGGGCAACGTGATCACCACGATCGACCCGGCCGTACAGAAGGCCGCCTACAAGGCCCTCGGCGGCAACAAGGGGGCGGCCGTCGCGATCGACCCCAGGACCGGCAAGATCCTCGGGGTGGCCTCGACGCCGTCGTACGACCCCTCCTCGCTCACGGACGCCAACACGGCCGGCACCGCCTGGAAGCAGTTGGGCGCGGACAAGGACAAGCCGCTGACCAACCGCGCGCTGCGCCAGCCGCTGCCGCCGGGGTCGACGTTCAAGCTGGTCGTGGCGGCGGCCGCGCTGGAGAGCGGGCTGTACAAGAACGTGGACGAGCCCACCGACAGCCCCGACCCGTACATCATGCCGGGCACGACGCGCCCGCTGGAGAACGAGAACAAGTCGGCGCCCTGCAAGGACGCCCCGATCCGCGCGGCCCTGCGGTACTCCTGCAACAACGTCTTCGGCCATATGGCTGTCCAGCTCGGCCAGGACAAGGTGAAGGCCATGGCCGAGAAGTTCGGCTTCAACGACGACACGCAGGACGTGCCGGTGCGGGCCTACGCCAGCGTGTACCCCTCCGGCATGGACAAGGCGCAGACCGCCCTGTCCGGCATCGGCCAGTTCGACGTGACCGCGACCCCGCTGCAGATGGCCATGGTCTCGGCGGCCATCGCCAACAACGGCAAGCTGGTCTCGCCCCATATGGTGTCGCAGATCACCGACAGCAGCGGTGACGTGCTGAAGAACTACGACTCCGACGCCGGCACCCGGCAGATCGTCAGCTCCTCCACCGCCGAGCAGCTCCAGTCGGCCATGGAGACGGTCGTCAAGGACGGCACGGGCACGAACGCCCTGATCGACGGCGCCACCGTCGGCGGCAAGACCGGTACCGCCCAGCACGGCGAGAACAACAGCAAGACGCCGTACGCCTGGTTCACCTCCTTCGGCAAGTCCGACAGCACGGGCAGGGAGGTCGCCGTGGCGGTGATGGTGGAGCAGTCGGACGCGGCGAGGTCGGAGGTCAGCGGCAACGGCCTGGCGGCACCGGTCGCCAAGGCGATGATGCAGGCGGCGCTCAAGGGCTGAGGCGCTACTTCACCCCGAGAACCTGCTCGACCGGATCGATGGCGAAGTACACGAGGAAGAGCGCCGAGACCCCCCACAGCAGCCAGTTGACCTCCCGCGCCCTGCCCAGCACCGCCTTGAGGAGTACGTAGGACAGGAAGCCGGCCCCGATGCCATCGGTGATCGAGTAGGTGAACGGCATCGTCGCGATGGTGAGGAACGCCGGGACGCCGATCTCGTACCGGTCCCAGTCGATGTGCTTGACGTGGGTCATCATCAGGAAGCCCACCGCGATCAGCGCGGGCGCCGCCGCCTGGAGCGGGACGATGGTGAGCAGCGGGGTGAGGAAGAGCGCGAGGCCGAACAGGCCTCCGGTGACCAGGTTGGCGAAGCCGGTGCGGGCGCCCTCGCCCACGCCGGCCGCCGACTCGATGTAGGCGGTGTTGGAGGAGGCGGAGCCGAGACCGCCGGCGACGGCGGCGGCACCGTCGATGAACAGCACGCGGCCGATGCCGGGCACCTGCCCCCTGTCGTCCAGCAGCCCGGCCTCCGCGCTGATGCCGACGATCGTGCCCATGGCGTCGAAGAAGTCCGACAGGATCAGGGTGAAGACGAGCAGGACGGCGGTGAGCACGCCGGCCTTGGCGAAGCCGCCGAACAGGCTGAAGTGACCGATCAGTCCGAAGTCCGGCGCGGCGACGATCTTGTCCGGGACCTTGGGGGTGGTCAGGCCCCAGCTCCTGATGTCGGCGACGGCGTTGATGACGATCGCGACGACGGTCATCGTCACGATGCTGATCAGGATCGCGCCCTTCACCTTCCGGGCGAGCAGGCCGATGGTCAGCAGCACACCGAGACAGAAGACCAGCACGGGCCAGCCGGTGAGCCGCCCGACGGCGCCGAGTTGCACGGGTACGGTGGTGCTCGCGGCGTCCGGAACACGGCTGACGAAACCGGCGTCCACGAAGCCGATGAAGGCGATGAACAGACCGATGCCGACGCCGATGGCCTGCTTCAGCTGCTGCGGGATCGCGTTCATGATCGCCTCCCGGAGCCCGGTGAGCACCAACAGGCAGATGACCAGGCCCTCCAGGACCACCAGCCCCATTGCGTCGGCCCAGCTCATCAGCGGCGCCAGCTGGAAGGCGACCACGGCGTTCAGGCCCAGGCCGGCGGCGATGGCGAGCGGGAGGTTGCCGCCGACGCCCATGACGATCGTCATCACACAGGCCACCAGCGCGGTGGCGGTGGCGAGTTGGCCGGTGTCGAGGGTGTGCTGGTACTTGTCCTTGGCGCTGCCCAGGATGATCGGATTCAGGACAAGGATGTAGGCCATGGTGAAGAACGTGGCGAAGCCGCCGCGTATCTCGCGGCCGACCGTGGATCCACGTGCGGAGATGCTGAAGTACCGGTCGATGCCGCCGAGCGGTGCGGACATGGTCCCACTCCTCTTTGCCTGATGGGCGCCGTGCGGACGCTGGCTGGATTGTTCCCTCGTTCCACCTGATTCAGGTTTTCTGCGTGTTACGGAATCGGGTTCGGTGGACCATACGTTGTCCGACCCCCCGTACATCGCACGCCAATTGACCACTGCTACGCTCCCGATCTCCGTCCGGGCCTCCCCCGGACCCTCGCATGTCATTTACATGACACTCACAGACGCGCTCGCCGTCGCCGTACCGAGAAGAGGTCACCCGTGGGCACAGTCGTCGACGACGCCGCCGCCGCGGAGTTCCACGCCTTCTTCGAACGGCACTACGCCGAACTCGCCCGACTGGCCCGTCTGTTGACCGGCGAGCCGGACGCCGCCGACGACCTCGCGGCGGACGCGCTGCTGGCCCTGTGGCACCGCTGGGGCCGGGTGCGCGCCGCCGACCACCCGGTGGCGTACGCGCGGGGCGTGGTCGCCAACCTCGCCCGCACCCGGATCCGCAGCGCGGTGCGCGAACGGCGCCGGATCGCGCTGTTCTGGTCGCACCGCGAGGAGAGGACCGAGAACCCGGACGTGGCCGGCGTGGTGGACGTACAGGAGGCGCTGGGCCGACTGCCGTTCCGCAAACGGGCATGTGTGGTGCTGCGGCACGCTTTCGACCTCTCGGAGAAGGACACCGCGCTCGCGCTCGGGGTGTCGGTGGGTACGGTGAAGAGCCAGACGTCCAAGGGCATGGCCGAGCTGCAGCGACTGCTCGGCCCCCAGGGCGATCCGCGGCGGATGCGGGCGGCGATGGCGGCCCGGGGCGGCGAGAGCGGAGGAAGGAACCGATGAGGCGGCAGGACGTGCACGACGAGCTGCGCGCCCGGCTGCACGAGGCGGCCGCGGCCCACGAACCCGACCGCGCGCGCATCCTGGCCCGCGTCGAACGCGGCATGACCGCGCCGTCCGGCCCCGAGCGCAGGGCCACGCGTGCCCCGGCGCTCGGCTGGGTGCGGGTGGTCGCCGCAACGGCCGCGGTCGCCGGGGTGCTGGCCGTCGGCGGGTACGCGGTGGCCTCCGCCGTGAAGGACAAGCCTGCCGTGCCGCAGACGGTCGCCGTGTCCCCGGCACCCACCCCGTCGCCAAACGCGACGACGGCTCACCCGTCGGCGAACACCACGAACCCGGCGCCCGGCGCGGGCGCCACCCACTCGACGCGCGCGGCGAGTTCCTCCCCGTCCCGCACACCGGAGGCCTCCGTGCGGCCGCCCCTGGCCCACAGCGAGCAGGAGGGACCACTGTGGTCGGACGGCTCGGTCGACCCCCACAGCAACGAGTTCTGGGCACAGAGCAATCTGACCCTGAAGACCTCGAGGCAACTGACCTCCCTCACCGTCGAGTTGAAGGTGGCCCTGACCGGCGGTGTCTCCTCGGCGGGTGCCTGGCGCTCCCTGCCGGAGACGGACTTCACCCAGACGGTCCAGGAGCGGGACGGCTTCCTCGTCTACACCTGGACCCTCAAGGAGGGGCGTACGGTCCCGGTGGGCCAGTGGGTGTTCGCGGGGCAGTACAACCACGAGCGTGGCGGCCGGGACGCGAAGGGCGACAGCTACACCATCACGGGCACCGCGAACAGTGGCGAATACGCGGTGAAGGGCGGCTTCGCGAAGCACGATTGACCGCACCCCGATGGAGTGCGGTCAGCTGCGCGAGCAACCCGAGACGCCCCGCGGCCTCGGTTCATGGTCGCCCCCACGGCGTCGGAGCCCGTCGCCAGAACCGCCGGGCCGCTCCTTTCCCCGACGATGGGAGCGAAACGGGCCGAGGAGCCGCTCCGGCCCGTTTCCGTCTCCCCGTCGCCGCCGTGGCCGGAAAGGGTTGCCGTCGATCCTGGTTACGACACGAAGTACGTCGGGTTCGGCAGCTTGTACGTGCGGTCCGCGTAGCCGCCGTCCAGGTCCGAGTACTGGTCGCCGAAGTTGGCGACGATCTCGTAGCCGAGGTCGTCCTCGATGTGCCTGCGGGTGCCGGACTTGTACTGCACGGTCGTGCAGGTCCAGGTGCCCGGCGTGGCACAGCCGCCCAGGTAGGCAGGAGGGTTGGCCTTGTCCTTGAGGAACATGTGGTCGGCGTCGAGGTTCACATCGGCGCCGACCTTCTTCAGGTTGGCGACGGCGGCGGTGCGCTGGGCCTCGGTGAGACCGGAGTTGTAGAAGACCTCGACGCCCTTGGACTCGGCGTAGCGGACCAGCTCGGGGCTGCCGAAGACGGCCGGCCGGTCGGCACGGTTCACGTAGTCGTTCCACGTGGTGGAGTTGTACGTGTAGTTGTACCGCTTCTCGTAGTCCAGGCTGAGCAGCAGCGTGTCGTCGATGTCGAACATCACGGCCGGCTTCGCACCGTGCCGGTGCGCCTTGCGCGCGGCCTTGTCGATGTAGGCCCTGGCATCCGCGTCGATCCGGGCCAGGTCCTTGGCGTACGGGCTGTCCGGGGACGCCTGGTAGACACCGTTGCTGTCGGCGGTGGTGCCGTAGTAGGTGTCGATGTCCTTCACCAACTGCCCGATGTTGTAGGGCTCGTGGGTGGAGTTGGCGGTCGACTGCCGGGCACCGGCCGCGCCCGCGCCGTACAGCGCGGCACCGGCGAGGGCACAGGCGGCACCGACGGCTACGACTCTGTGGGACTTCCGCATGAATTCTCCGGATCTGGTGGATGAGAGTGATGTACCAGGTCAGAGACTGTCTACGCGCATAACACCCCACTCTGCGAGCGCTGTTATCCGATCGATACGCACTTTGACCGCTGGTGCCGTGGAAGCCGATGCCCAGGGCGGCGTGAGGTAACGGGTGGTGCCCGTCCGGGAGTTGTAGAGCAGCACCCAGGCCACGGAGGCCAGTACGCCGGAGACGGCCCACGGGGAGAGGACCGGGGCGATCAGCGGGTACGGCAGCCCGGGCGGGGTCGCGGAGGCACGGCGCCGCCGGGGTGGCGCGGGCGGTTTCGCCACGGCTGCGGCTTGGGCCATGACTGTTCTCGGTTCTGAGCAAGCGCTTTTCGGCCGGTGTTCCAGATCTCGGGCATGCGGAGCTGTGGACGCGGCGGGGCTCAGCCCGCGTACGGTTCCTGCACCGTGCCCGGCCGCGCGAGGAACGCGAAGTCGCAGCCGGTGTCCGCCTGGGTGATCTGCTCGGTGTAGAGCGCGCCGTATCCGCGCTCGTAGCGCACGGGCGGCGGTGTCCACTGCGCACGGCGACGCGCCAACTCCCCGTCCGGCACCTCGAGTCGCAGGCTGCGGGCCGCGACGTCCAGCGTGATGAGGTCGCCGGTGCGCACCAGCGCCAGTGGCCCGCCGACGTACGACTCCGGGGCCACGTGCAGCACGCAGGCGCCGTAACTCGTGCCGCTCATCCGGGCGTCGGAGATCCGCACCATGTCCCGTACGCCTTGCTTGAGCAGGTGGTCGGGGATCGGGAGCATGCCGTACTCGGGCATGCCCGGGCCACCCTTGGGACCGGCGCCCCGCAGCACCAGCACGCTGTCGGCGGTGATGCCCAGCGAGGGGTCGTTGATGGTGCGCTGCATGGTGCGGTAGTCGTCGAAGACGACGGCCGGGCCGGTGTGCCTGAGCAGACGGGGCTCGGCGGCGATGTGCTTGATGACCGCACCGTCCGGGCAGAGGTTGCCCCGCAGCACGGCGACCCCGCCCTCGCGCGCGAGAGGGTTGTCGCGGGTCCGGATGACGTCGTCGTGGTGCACCCGGGCACCGTCGAGCTGCTCGCGCAGGGTGTCGTACGAGACCGTCGGCCGGTCCAGGTGGAGCAGGTCCGGGATCCGGGAGAGGAAGCCGGGCAGGCCGCCGGCGAAGTGGAAGTCCTCCATGAGGTACGTCCGGCCGCCGGGGCGGACGTTGGCGAGGACGGGCACGGTGCGGGCGATCCGGTCGAAGTCGTCCAGGGTGAGCCGTACGCCCACCCGGCCCGCCATGGCGATCAGATGGATCACGGCGTTGGTGGAGCCGCCGAGGCCGAGGACGGTCGTGACGGCGTCCTCGAAGGCCTCTGCGGTGAGGAGGTGGCTCAACCTCCGGTCCCGGTGGACGAGTTCGACGGCGGTCAGACCCGCCCTGGCGGCCATCCGGTCGTGTCCCGAGTCCACCGCGGGGATGCTGGACGCGCCGGGCACGGTCACGCCGAGTGCTTCGGCGGCGGCCGTCAGCGTGGACGCCGTGCCCATGGTCATGCAGTGGCCGGGCGAGCGGGCCAGGCCGCTCTCCAGCTCGGCCAGCTCGCAGTCGCCGATGAGGCCGGCCCGCTTGTCGTCCCAGTACTTCCACATGTCGGTGCCGGAACCGAGGACCTCGCCGCGCCAGTGGCCCGGGAGCATGGGCCCGGCCGGGACGAAGACGGCGGGCAGGTCGGCGGAGGCGGCGCCCATGAGCAGGGCCGGGGTCGACTTGTCGCAGCCGCCCATGAGCACCGCGCCGTCGACGGGGTAGGAGCGCAGCAGTTCCTCGGTCTCCATGGCGAGGAGGTTGCGGTAGAGCATGGGGGTGGGCTTCTGGAAGGTCTCGCTGAGCGTGGAGACCGGGAACTCCAGCGGGAAGCCGCCCGCCTGCCACACCCCGCGCTTGACGGCCTGGGCGCGGTCGCGCAGATGCACATGGCAGGGGTTGATGTCGGACCAGGTGTTGAGGATGGCGATGACCGGCTTGCCGAGGTGCTCCTCGGGCAGGTAGCCGAGCTGGCGGGTGCGGGCGCGGTGGCTGAAGGAGCGCAGGCCGTCGGTGCCGTACCACTGGTGGCTGCGGAGTTCTTCGGGGCTCCTGCGGGGCGCGTTCATATGGACCATGCGGCGGCGATGGCGGCGACCTCGGCGCGCTCGTCCGCGGGCAGGGTCCTGCTCGGCGGGCGGACGTCCCTGCGGCACAGGCCGAGCGCGGCGAGGGCCTCCTTGACGACGGTGACGTTGTTGGCGGAGCCGTGGGCGGCACGCAGTTCCTCGAAGCGGCGGATCTGCTCCCAGACCTTCATGGCGGCCGGGTAGTCACCGGACCTGAGCGCTTCGATCATGTTCAGCGGGACGGCCGGAGCGACGTTCACGAGCCCGGAGGTGAAGCCGGTGGCGCCCGCGGAGAAGTAGGAGGGGGCGTACGGTTCGGCGAGTCCGGCGACCCAGACGAAGCGGTCGAGGCCGGCGTCGCGCGCGAAGGCGGCGAAGCGGGTGGCGTCCGGGACGGCGTACTTGACCCCGATGACGTTCGGGCAGTGGTCGGCGAGTTCGGCCAGCCGGGCGCCGGGCAGCTGGGCGTCGCGCAGATACGGCACCACGCCCAGCTCGGGCACGGACTCGGCGATGGCGCGGTGGTAGTCGACCCAGCCGGCCGCCGAGACGTAGGGGTGGGCGGGCTGGTGGATCATGACCATCCCGGCGCCGAGGTCCCGGGCGTGCCGGGCGGCGGCGACGGCGGTGGGCAGATCGTGGCCGACGCCGACGAGGACGGCCCCGCGCTCGCCCACCTCCTCGAGGGTCGACTCGGTGACGAGGCGGCGCTCCTCGCAGGTGAGGGCGTAGAACTCACCGGTGTTGCCGTTCGGGGTGAGGGTCCTGATCCCGGCGTCGAGCAGGCGGCGCAGCAGGGCCCGGTGGGTGCCGGTGTCGACGGAGCCGTCCTCGGTGAAGGGCGTCACGGGGATGGCCACCACGCCGGCCAGGGCGGCTCGTTGGGTCTCGAACGTCACGCTGCTCATGGATGACCTTCCTCTGGATGCGAGTCGGGGTCCGAGGGGAAAGCACGCTGGACGAAGGAGGCGATGTGGGCGTGCAGGGCGTGCGCGGCGCCGTCGGCGTCACCGTCGAGCGCGAGCCGCAGGATCTCCCGGTGCTCGGCGGCCTCCCGGTCCCAGGAGGGGTCGGTGGCCCAGGCGACGGCGGAGACGAGGGCGGCCTGGTCGCGGACCTCGTCCAGCATCCGGCCGAGCAGCGGGTTGCCGCAGGGCAGGTACAGGGCCCGGTGGAACTCCCGGTTGGCAAGGGAGCGTTCGGCGGCGTCGGGGGCGGCGTCGGCACGGGTCAGCGCGTCGCGTGCGGCATCGAGCGGGGCTCCTGTGCGCACGGCCCTTCTCAGCGCCTCCGGTTCCAGCAGCAGCCGCACGTCGTAGACCTCACGCGCCATGTCCGCGTCGACCATGCGCACCGTGACGCCCTTGTACTGGCTCATCACGACGAGACCGGTCCCGGCGAGGGTCTTGAGCGCCTCGCGCACCGGGGTCTTGGACACCCCGAACTGCGCGGCCAGCTCCGTCTCGACCAGCGCCTGCCCGGGCGTCAACTGTCCCGTCAGGATGCGGTGTTTGATGGCGTCCAGCACGAACTGCGTGCGGGACGGGATCGGGATGGGCGCAGGGGTCATACGGCCCTCTCGGATCTCACATATCGCGTCTCATATATGACGTATGACGTACGACGCGTTGAAGATAGGAGGGGGCCGCTGTTTCGTCAATGCTTCTGACAAAGGAAGTCGGGGCCGGTGGGCGAGCCATCGCCCGCGACGGATCCGGCCCTCGCGCAGGAGCCGAGGACCGGAGCACCGACACCGTTCAGCGTGGTGTGCGGGCGGGCCGGACGATCAGGCCCTCGGAGGCCGTACGGCCCGGCCCGGTACCGGCCGCCACCCCGGGTCCCGCCCGCTCAACCCCACCGCCCGGTCCAGCAGGGTCGCGGTCTCCGGCACCGCAACCACGGGCCCGAACAGGCCGCTCCCCCGGTCGGGATCGTCCGCGGCGGCACGCAGGAACGTCAGCGCCGACCCCAGCACGGCCGGATCGGGGGTGTACTCCTGCCCCGTGGCGCGCGCCACGTCCCACCCGTGGATGACCAGTTCGTCGGCGACGACCGCACCCGCGACCGCGGCCGGCAGGTCCACGCCGCCGGCCCTGGTGTGCCCGGTCCACGCGGCCGGGTCGCGCCAGGCGTCGGCCAGCTCGTCCAGCGTCTTGGGCAGTTCCTCGCGCCAGCCGGGGCCGATGTCCGGGACGGCGGCGTTCGGGTTGGTGTCGGTCGTGGCGCCGAGGTCCTTGTGGGCCGCGTCGCGGAAGGCCACGGACAGCCCGAGCAGGTGGCCCAGCAGGTTGCGCAGCGCCAGGTCCGGACAGGGGGTCGGGCCCGTCAGCTGCTCGTCGGTCACGGACTCGGCGAGCCGGGCCACGATCCTGGCCTGCGGTCCGAGGTCCACCATGGTCATGTCTGATTCACTCCTTCAGGGGTGCGGTACCCGTACGAACTGCTGACCGGGCGGCTCCCGGAAACTCATCGGCCCGGTGCGTGAGTGTGCGGATCCGCTTCCAGGGCGAGCGGCCTCCGCCGAGGCACCACACCGCGATCACCGGATCGCACAGCGCGCAGCCGAACGAGGAGTCGTGGGCGAACGGGACGATCGGATGGCCCTTGAGGTGGTGCACGACGTCCCAGGCCGTGTGCAGCAGCCAGCCCACGCCGATCCAGGCCCAGGACTCCAGGCCCTTGTAGGCGACGTAGGTGGACAGGGCGGTGAAGGCGAACTCCCAGCCGCCGAGGCCGCCGCCGCTCAGATAGGCGGCGCCCGCGCCGGCCACCATGAGCGCGTTGACGCGGCGCCGGTGGGGTTCGCGGACGAGGGACATGAGCAGGACGTAGAGGAGCCCGATGACGATCGGGGCGACGTAGCGCATGCGCTCGACCGTAGGTGTGCGCCCGCCCGCGCCCCAGGGGCACGACCGACACGTTCCGACGGATTGTCGCCAGCGGACCGCCGCCCCGGAATACGGCACCTTACCGATCCCCGGCCACCCCCCTTAGCCCCACGATGACCAGGCATGACGACCTCCTGGACCCTGCTGCGTGTGCTGCGCGACCGCAACGCGGGGCTGTATTTCACGGGCCTGGTGGTGTCCGCCTTCGGCACCTCCTCGCTGTCCCTGGCGTCGGGTGTGTGGGTCCGGGACCTCACCGGCTCCGACGGCCTGCCCGCCCTGTGCATGCTCGCCGCGTGGGCCCCGACCCTCGCCGGGCCGGTGCTGGGCACGATCGCCGACCGCGTGCGCCGGGGCCCCCTGCTCGTCGTCATGAACCTCGCTCTCGCCGCCGCCCTCCTGACGCTCTTCACCGTCCACTCGGCCGACGGGCTGTGGCTGCTGTTCACCGTCCTGCTCCTGTACGGAACCGTCGGCGTGGTCGGCGAGGCCGCCGAGTCGGCCCTGGTCACCGCTGCCGTCGACGGGGACCTCCTCGGCGACTTCAACGGGCTGCGGATGACGGTCACGGAGGGCATGAAGCTCGTCGCCCCACTGACCGGGGCGGGCCTGTACACGGCCTTCGGCGGTCCGGCCGTCGCCTGTCTGGACGCGGGCACGTTCGTGGTCGCCGCCGGGACGTACGCCCTGCTGCGGGTGCACGAGGAGCGGCCCGTGCCGTCCGGCAGGGGCTGGCGGACGCAGACGGTGGAGGGCGTGCGGAGTCTGTGGGGCCACCCCGGGCTGCGCCCCCTGGTCCTGGCGAGCGGTACGACGATGCTGCTCGCCTCGCTGAGCAGCACGACGGTGTACGCGGTCGTGGACCGCCTCGGCCACGCCCCCGCCTACACGGGGGTGCTGTACGCCGTCCAGGGCACCGGTTCGGTGACGGCCGGGCTCGTCTCGGGGGCCGCGCTGCGAAGGCTCGGCGGGCGCCGGTTCGCAGCGGCGGGGATCGCGCTGACGGCGCTCGCGGTCGCCGCGCGGGCGGTGCCCTCGGACGCGGTGGCCCTCGCGTCCGCCGCTGCGATCGGGCTGGGTCTGCCGTGCGTGCTCGTCGCGACGTTCACCGCCGTCCAGCACGAGACGCCCGGCCCCCTGCTCGGCCGGGCGACGGCCACCGCCAACACACTGGTCTTCGCGCCCAACGTCATCGGACTGGGCATCGGGGCGGGCCTCGTCGAACTGGCCTCCCCCGCACTGTTGTTGCCGCTCTACGGCCTTGCGCTGCTCCTGACGGCGGGTGCGCTGGCTCAGTGCGCGGACAGCGCGGACAGCGCGGCGCGCACCGCCGCGAGGTCCGGGTCGGACGCCAACCCGGCGTGATACAGACGCAGTTCCGTCGCACCCTGCGCACGCGCGCGTGCCGCGTCCGCCGCGAGTGTGCCGGGGCTGCCGCCCATCCCGGAGACGACGGTGAAGTTGGCGGCCAGCACCGTCCGCTCACGGGCGTGTTCGGCGAAGGGCGCCAGCAGGGCCGTGCCGCCGGTGCAGGGCACGACCACGCCGTCGGCGGCGGCGAGGACGCGGGCGGGGTCGACGCCGACGTTGGCTCCGCAGCGGTAGGAGACCGGGTCGGCGTGTACCAGCACCTGGAAGCCGGCAGGCGCGGCGGCGCGTACGGCGGCGACGGCCTCCTCCTGGAGGGTGCCGGCGGTTGCCTCGCGCCACGCGCGCGTGCGGGCCGCCGTCTCCTCGCCGAGCAGCTTGCCGACCGTCGGCCAGCCCTCGTCGTCCGCCGCGCCGCGCCACAGCGGCTCCAGCGCGTCCCGCACGGACACCGCCAACTCGTCCGGATCCAGGCCCTGTTCGCGGTATCCGGCCCGGCAGGACGGGCAGAAGCACAGGGACATCAGATACTGCCCGGCCTCCCCGAGGCCGACGCCGGCGATCTTGTCATGGGCGTGCAGATGCTGGAGCCCGTACCAGCCGAGGGACTCCAGCTCGGTGCCGCGCGCACCGGGGCGTACGGCGGCCTCGGCGGCCAGATCGACGAGGTACGCGCGCGTGGCGGGCTGCGCGATGCAGGGCGCCCAGGGGTAGCGGTCGCCGTGGGCGTTGACGACCGAGGTGTCCGGATGTTCGGCGCCCAGGCGGGAGTTGTGCGCGAGGACGACCCAGGTGTGCACCTGGAGACCCGCCGCCGCAAGGGCCCGCGCGGCCTCGCCGTGGGCGTCGCCCGGGGCCCAGCGGCCGGCGGGGTACGGCCTGAGACCACGGCCCGCCCAGCGCTCGCCCGGCGGGTAGAGCACGGCCGCGTACTCGGCGGTGACGATGCGGTGGCGGGGATGGCGGGGGGTCAGGGTGCGGGTGGAGTGGTAGGCGGAGGCGAGGGTCACCTGCCCGACCCCGAGCCCGGCCAGACGCGCGGGCGCCCGGGGATCCCCGTTGACGTCCCAGGGGTAGACGAACGCCGACGCCTTCACGCGTCCCCCTCCAGCAGCGCGTAGCCCCGTTCGATCAGCTGGGCGAGTTGTTTGACGTGGTCCTCCGGCGGCTCGTGGAGCGGGGGCCGGACCTCGCCGACGTCCAGACCGCGCAGCCGTACGCCCGCCTTGACGAGTGAGACGGCGTAGCCGCGGCCCTGGGCCCGCAGTTCCACGAACGGGCGGTAGAAGCCGTCCAGGAGGCGCCGTACGGTCGCCGTGTCGCCCGCCGTCAGGGCGCCGTGGAAGGCGAGGGCGATCTTCGGGGCGAAGCAGAAGACGGCCGAGGAGTACAGGGTGATGCCGAGGGCCTGGTAGGCGAGCTGGGTCTGCTCGGCGGTGGGCAGGCCGTTGAAGTACAGGAAGTCGCCCGGGACCTCGGTGCGCACGGCGCTGACGATCCGCTGCACGAGGTCGAGGTCGCCGAGGCCGTCCTTGAGGCCGACGATCCCGTCGGTGCGGGCGAGTTCGACCACGGTCGGCGGGGTGAAGACGGCGTTGTCGCGCTGGTAGACGATCACCGGCAGCGCGGTGGCCGCGGCGACCTCCTGGTAGTGCCGCAGCAGGCCCTCCTGCCCGGCCTGAACGAGGTACGGCGGCATGGCGAGCAGGCCGTCGGCGCCCGCCTCCTCGGCCAGACGCGCGTAGCGGACGGCGAGCGCGGTGCCGTACCCGGCGCCCGCGACCACCGGGACGCGCCCCTCGGTCGCCCGGACGGCCGCCCGGACGCAGTCCTGGAACTCCTCCGGCAGCAGCGCGTGGAACTCTCCGGTGCCGCAGCAGGCGAACACGGCGGCGGCACCGGCCTCGACGCCCCGGCGCACATGGGTGCGGTAGACGTCGAGGTCGGGTGCGCCGCCCCGGCCGTAGGCGGTGACAGGGAAGAAGAGCGGCCCGTTCGAGTCACGGAGCCGGGCGGCGAGAGGGGCAGGCGTCACTAGCTCTCCCTTGAGACACCGGTGCACGTTTCTGATTAATGTCTATATCTCTGAACACGACCACGCTAAGGGGCTCCCTCACAGCAGGTCAAGCAGGCAAACACGCATCTCCAGAGCGGATCGACAGAGATCACGCGACACTTGACGGCACGCGGTGAAGCTCTCTAGCTTGTCCATGTATGTGAATATCGGCCACAAGGAGGACCGCGGATGCCCGCTCCCCGCACCGTCCTGCTCACCGGCGCCGCCGGCGGGCTCGGCACCCTGATGCGGTCCCTGCTGCCGGAGTACGGCTACACGCTCCGCCTGTTCGACGCGCGCCCCGTCGAGGGCGAGCCGGACGCGATCACCGCCGACCTCGCCGACACCGCGGCGCTGCGCGAGGCGGTGCACGGCGTGGACGCGGTCCTCCACCTCGCGGGCATCTCCCTGGAAGCCCCCTTCGAGAAGATCCTCAAGGCGAACATCGAGGGCACCTACAACCTGTACGAGGCCGCCCGCGAGGAGGGCGTGCCCCGGATCGTCTTCGCCTCCTCCAACCACGCCGTCGGCTTCACCCCGGCCCCGCGCGCGGGCGAGGCGTTGATCCCGATCGACACCCCGCGCCGCCCGGACACCTTCTACGGCCTGTCCAAGTCCTTCGGCGAGGACCTCGCCCAGCTGTACTGGGACAAGCACGGCCTGGAGACCGTGTCCGTACGCATCGGCTCCTGCTTCCCGGAGCCGACCGGCGTGCGCATGCTCTCGGTGTGGATGAGCCCGGCCGACGGTGCCCGGCTGTTCCACGCGGCCCTGACCGCCGAGCAGGTCGGCCACACGGTCGTCTACGGCTCCTCCGCCAACACCCGGCTGTGGTGGGACCTGACCACCGCGCGGGCGCTCGGCTACGAGCCGCAGGACGACTCCGAGTCGTACGCGGCGAAGCTGATCGCCGAGCAGGGCGAGCTGGACCCGCGGAACCCGGCCCACAGCCACCTGGGCGGGCACTTCGTGAACGACCCGCCGATCTGGCCGTACTGAACGCTCCACCGGTACGCCCCGACGACCCCGGCGGCGGAAAACAGTCGCTCACGCGCGCGGGCGGGCACCGAACGGGCCCGCCCGCTGCCACATTCGGGCATCCGGGCCGCCCGCTCCCACCCTGCCGGGCACGGCCTCGCAGGTCCGCGCCGGACACCGCACTGCACGAACGGGCACACACGGGCAGTATCGGGCCCGCAACAGGCCTGGTCAGTGCCGCATGCCCCGCTGTAGAACTTCCCCCAAGGGCCCGAACGGGCAGCAGCACGGGAAAGCGGGTGCCGACATGAGCACGAGGACGGCCGAAGAGCGCCAGCGTGAGATCGTGCGGGCCGCGCGCGCCACCGGCTCGGTCGACGTCTCCACACTCGCCGACGAGCTGGGCGTGGCCAGGGAGACCATCCGGCGCGATCTGCGTGCCCTGGAGGACCACGGCCTGGTCCGCCGTACGCACGGTGGCGCCTATCCGGTGGAGAGCGCCGGCTTCGAGACGACGCTCGAGTTCCGCGCCACCAGCCATGTGCCCGAGAAGCGCAGGATCGCGGCCGCCGCGGCCACGCTGCTCGGGGACGCCGAGACGGTCTTCGTGGACGAGGGCTTCACGCCGCAGCTGATCGCCGAGGCCCTGCCCACCGACCGGCCGCTGACCGTCGTCACCGCCTCACTGCCGGTCGCCGGCGCCCTGGCGGAGGCCGAGCAGGTCTCGGTGCTGCTGCTCGGCGGCCGGGTCCGGGCCGGCACGCTGGCCACCGTCGACCACTGGACGACGAAGATGCTCGCCGGATTCGTCATCGACCTCGCCTACATCGGCGCCAACGGCATCTCCCGGGAACAGGGTCTGACCACGCCCGACCCCGCGGTCAGCGAGGTCAAGGCGCAGGCGATGCGGGCCGCCCGGCGGACCGTGTTCGCGGGCGTGCACACCAAGTTCGGCGCGGTCAGCTTCTGCCGGTTCGCCGAGGTCGGCGCACTGGAGGCGATCGTGACGAGCAGCCTGCTCCCGGCCGCCGAGGCCAACCGCTACTCCCTGCTCGGCCCTCAGGTCATCCGGGTCTGAAAATCCAACCCACACCCTCAGGGGGTGTTCCACACCTCCAACCGCCCTTTATCTGCCGAATATCCCGATATCTCCAGGAGCGATCCATGCGAACCCAGAGCCGACGGAGGCCGCGAGCCACGCTCGCCATGGCCGCCGCAGGGACGCTGCTCGCCCCGCTGCTCTCCGGCTGCTGGGTCGGTGCGGGCGGGTCCGGTTCCGGCGGCGACTCCATCAACGTCCTGATGGTGAACAACCCGCAGATGACCGAGTTGCAGAAGCTGACCGCCGCGCACTTCACCAAGGAGACCGGCATCAAGGTCAACTTCACGGTCCTGCCCGAGAACGACGTCCGCGACAAGATCAGCCAGGACTTCGCCAACCAGGCCGGACAGTACGACGTGGCCACCCTGTCCAACTACGAGATCCCGATCTACGCCCGCAACGGCTGGCTGCACGAGATGAACTCGTACGCCGCGAAGGACCCGTCGTACGACGAGCAGGACGTGCTCGCCCCCATGCGCCAGTCCCTGACCGCCGCCGACGGCAAGCTCTACGGGCAGCCCTTCTACGGCGAGTCGTCGTTCCTGATGTACCGCAAGGACGTGTTCGCGGCAAAGGGCCTGACCATGCCCGCCCACCCCACCTGGCAGCAGGTCGCGGACCTCGCCGCGCAGGCGGACGGCGCGAAGCCCGGGATGAAGGGCATCTGCCTGCGCGGGCTGCCCGGCTGGGGCGAGCTGATGGCGCCGCTGACGACGGTCGTGAACACCTTCGGCGGCACCTGGTTCGACAAGAAATGGAAGGCCCGTCTGGACTCACCGGAGTTCGAGAAGGCGACAAAGTTCTATGTCGACCTGGTCCGCGCGCACGGCGAGTCCGGCGCTGCCCAGTCGGGATTCGCCGAGTGCCTCAACGACATGACCCAGAGCAAGGTCGCCATGTGGTACGACGCCACGAGCGCGGCCGGCCTGCTGGAGGCGCAGGACTCACCGGTCAAGGGCAAGCTCGGCTACGTACCGGCCCCCGTCGTCAGGACGCCGTCCTCCGGCTGGCTCTACACCTGGGCCTGGGGCATCCAGAAGGCGTCCCGCAACCCCGACAAGGCCTGGAAGTTCGTCTCCTGGGCGTCCGGCAAGGGCTATGAGCAGTTGGTCGGCGAGACCAGCGGCTGGCCGGACGTCCCGGCGGGCAAGCGGGCCTCGACGTACACGAACGCCGACTACCGCAAGTCGGCCGCCGCCTTCCAGGAGATGACCAAGGAGGCCATCGAGAGCGCCCGTCCGAACGATCCCGGCGTGCAGCCGCGGCCCGCGCCCGGCATCCAGTTCGTCGACATCCCCGAGTTCACCGACCTCGGCACCAAGGTCTCCCAGGAGATCAGCGCGGCCATCGCCGGACGCCAGTCCGTCGGCTCGGCCCTCAAGAAGTCGCAGGCTCTCGCCGAGAAGATCTCCAAGGAGTACGAGGGACGATGACAGCGACGACCACGGCCCCCCTCGCGGCCACCCCCGCACATATGACGAAGCAACCCTCGGCCCGGCTGCGCGCCTGGGCCACCCGAGCGCCGCTGCTGCCGGCCCTGGTGTTCATGATCGCGGTGACCCAGCTGCCGTTCGTGGCCACGCTGGTGATCTCCTTCTTCGACTGGAACGCCCTCTACCCCAAGGCCCGCCACTTCACCGGCCTGGACAACTACCACCAGGTGCTGACCGACGCCGCTCTGCGCCACTCGGTGTGGACGACCGTGCTGCTCACGGTGGCGGTGGTGCTGGCCAGCCTGGTCCTCGGACTGGCGCTCGCCCTGCTGCTGGACCGGAGGTTCCGCGGCCGGGGCATCGTCCGCACCCTGCTCATCGCGCCCTTCCTGGTGGTTCCGGTGGCTGCGGCCCTGCTCTGGAAGCATGTGCTCTACAACCCTGAATACGGCCTGCTGAATGGGTTGTTGCACTATGTGGGCGGCCCACAGCCGGACTGGATCTCCAACACCCCGCTGCTCGCGGTCGAGGCCTCCCTGGTGTGGCAGTGGACGCCGTTCATGATGCTGATCCTGCTCGCCGGGCTGCAGAGCCGGGACCAGCAGCAGATCGAGGCCGCGCGCGTCGACGGCGCGAACGACTGGCAGATCTTCCGGCATCTGACCCTGCCGCACCTGCGCCGCTACCTCGAACTGGGCGCCCTGCTCGGCTCGATCTACATCGTGCAGAACTTCGACGCGGTCTTCACGATCACGTCCGGTGGGCTGGGCACGGCGAACCTTCCCTACACCGTCTACCAGAGCTTCTACCAGGCCCATGACAACGGCCTCGCCTCGGCCGCCGGCGTCCTGGTCGTCATCGGCTCGATCATCATCGCGACCTTCGCGCTGCGCGTGGTGTCGTCCCTGTTCCGCGAGGAGGTGTCCCGCGCATGACCGCCGTACTGCGCCGGAACGGACTGGGCCTCGTGGCCTGGCTGGCCGGGATCGTGTTCTTCCTGCCGATCGCCTGGATGGCCCTGACGTCGTTCCACTCGGAGGCGGACGCGGCGACCAACCCGCCGTCCTTCGGGGCGTCGTTGACGCTCGACGGCTACCGCGAGTTCTTCGGCAGCGGCGGCGGGGCGAGCCCGTGGCCCGCGCTGATCAACTCCACGGTGGCGTCGGTGGTCTCCACCCTGTGCGTCCTGCTGCTGGCCCTCCCGGCGGCGTACGCGCTGTCGATCCGGCCGGTGAAGAAGTGGACGGACGTGCTGTTCTTCTTCCTGTCCACCAAGATGCTGCCGGTCGTGGCGGGCCTGCTGCCGATCTACCTGTTCGCCAAGAACGCCGGGATGCTCGACAACATCTGGCTCCTGGTCATCCTCTACACCGCCATGAACCTGCCGATCGCGGTGTGGATGATGCAGTCCTTCCTCGCCGAGGTCCCGGTCGCCATCATCGAGGCGGCGCGGGTGGACGGCGCCCGGCTGCCGACGATCCTCGCGCGCGTGGTCGCCCCCATCGCCCTGCCCGGCATCGCCGCGACCTCCCTGATCTGCTTCATCTTCAGCTGGAACGAGCTGCTGTTCGCCAGGGTCCTGACGGGCGTGGTCGCCGAGACCGCCCCGGTCTTCCTGACCGGCTTCATCACCAGCCAGGGCCTGTTCCTGGCCAAGGTGTGCGCCGCGTCGCTCGTCATCTCCCTGCCGGTGCTCGCCGCGGGGTTCGCCGCCCAGGACAAGCTGGTCCAGGGCCTGTCGTTGGGAGCCGTGAAATGAAGGCCGCCGTCATCGAGGCCGTGGGCCGCGCCGTCGTCACCGAGGTGCCGGACCCGACACCGGGCCCGCGCGAGGTCGTCGTGGAGGTGGCCGCCTGCGGACTGTGCGGCACCGATCTGCACATCCTCCAGGGCGAGTTCGCGCCCAAGCTGCCGATCGTCCCCGGGCACGAGTTCGCGGGCGAGGTGGTGGGCGTCGGCAGCCAGGTCACGGAGGTCACGGTCGGCGACCGGGTGGCCGTGGACCCCTCCCTGTACTGCTACGAATGCCGTTACTGCCGTACCGGTCACAACAACCTGTGCGAGCGGTGGGCCGCGATCGGCGTCACCACCGCGGGCGGGGCGGCCCAGTACGCCCTCGCCCCCGTGGCCAACTGTGTGAAGCTGCCCGAGCACGTGCGCACCGAGGACGCGGCCCTGGTGGAGCCGCTGTCGTGCGCGGTGCGCGGTTACGACGTCCTGCAGTCCCGCCTGGGCGCGCACGTGCTGGTCTACGGCTCCGGGACCATGGGGCTGATGATGCTGGAGCTGGCCAAGCGGACGGGCGCGGCGAGCGTGGACGTCGTCGACCTGAACCCGGCACGGCTGGAGACGGCGCGGCGGCTGGGAGTGTCCGCCTCGGCGGCGAGCGCCGACGAGCTGGACCGCCCGCAGGGCTGGGACGTGGTCGTGGACGCGACGGGCAACGCGGCCGCGATCCAGGACGGCCTGGGCCGGGTGGCGAAGGCGGGAACGTTCCTGCAGTTCGGGGTGGCCGACTACGCGACCCGGGTGACCATCGATCCGTACCGCATCTACAACCAGGAGATCACGATCACCGGCTCCATGGCGGTGCTGCACAGTTTCGAGCGGGCGGCCGAGCTGTTCGCGGGCGGGGTGCTGGATCCGCAGGTCTTCATCAGCGACCGGATCCCGCTGGCGCGCTACCCGCAGGCGCTGGAGCAGTTCGCGGCGGGGGTGGGACGCAAGATCGTCGTGTTGCCCTGAACCGGCTCGGGGTCAGGCCCTGAGCCGATTGGGGGTTGGGTAAGGGAACGGTAAAGGGGTCTCGTTCGTTCATCCGGGCATGACAGCTATGACCCCTGGCTCGAACATCCCTCTGTCGGCCGCCCGCGTCACGGTGGACGTGGCCGCGCCCGTGCGGCTCGACGTGTCGGGCCTGCTGCTCACGGGCGACGGCAAGGTGCGCTCGGACGACGACTTCATCTTCTACAACCAGCCGACGGGCCCGGGCGTGGCCTACACGTCCGGCGGGGGCTCGGCCCCCGACTCGGTCACGGTCGACACCGCCGCCGTCCCGCCGGACATCGAGAAGATCGTGGTCACGGCCAGCCCGGACGCGGCCGGCCAGACCTTCCAGGGCATCGAGCCGACGGCCACGATCCGCGACGCGGACGCCGGCGCCGTGCTGGCCACCTTCACCCCGCCCCAGCTCGGCACGGAGACGGCGCTGGTCGTCGTCGAGATCTACCGCCGCGGCGGCGCCTGGAAGGCCCGCGCGGTCGGCCAGGGGTACGCCGACGGGCTGGCCGGCATCGCGAAGGACTTCGGCGTGACGGTGGAGGAGCCGGCCCCGGCGGCCACGGCCCCGTCCCGGCAGCCCGTGCCTGCGCCGGCCCCACCGGTGTCCGCCCCCGTGGCCCCGCCGGCTCCTGCCGCTCCGCCCGCGCCGCCGGCCCCGGTGCCCGGCGCCGGCAAGGTCAACCTGGACAAGGGCCGGGTCAGCCTGCAGAAGAACCAGACCGTGTCCCTGGTCAAGGCGGGCCGCCCGCTGCTCTCCCAGGTCAAGATGGGCCTCGGCTGGGAGCCGGCGTTCCGCGGCGCGGACATCGACCTGGACGCCTCGGTCATCGCCTACGGCCCGCAGCGCAACCACATCGACAGCTGCTACTTCGGCAAGCTGACGATCCTGAACGGCGCGATCAAGCACTCGGGGGACAATCTCACCGGTGAGGGCGGAGGCGACGACGAGGTGATCGTGGTCGACCTCGGCCGGCTGCCGCAGGAGGTCACCGGCCTGGTCTTCACGGTGAACTCCTTCTCCGGGCAGAAGTTCACGGAGGTCGCCAAGGCGTACTGCCGCCTGGTGGACGCGGCCACGGACGAGGAACTGGTCCGCTTCGACCTGACCCACGCCGAGCCCCAGACGGGCGTCATGATGGCCAAGCTCATCCGCCAGTTCTCCGGCGAGTGGGACATGACGGCGATGGGCGACTTCGTCAAGGCCCGTACGGTCAGGAACATGGTGGCACCGGGCGCGAAGGCGCTGTAGGCCGACGCGGGCCGGCGCAGGGCTCCCGCCGTTGCGGTCGCGTGGGGGCTGCCCGCGCCCGCAGCGGCGAGGTCGCATGTCGATGCGGCCCCGCGCCCCTCGGGCGCCGGCGGGGTGACTACGGCTGCTGCGGCCGCAGCCCCTCCGTCAGCAAGGCCAGATAACGGCGGATCTGGGTGCCCTGCGCGTCCGCCAGCTCCGACGCCGTCGCCACCCCGTGGGCCAGCCGCAGCAGTTCCATCGGCTCCAGGTCGGCCCGCAGGGTGCCCTCGGCCTGGGCCGCCTCAATCAACCGGCCCGCCGCCCCCCGCACGGTCGTACCGCACGCCGCCCCTGCCGCCGTACTGCCGTCCGTGACCGCCGAACCCAGCAGCGCCTTCATTCCGCGCACCTGGATCGTGCCGACGCACAGCTCCTGCAGCCACGCCATCAGCGCCTCGCCCGGCGGCAGCTGGCCGGCCAGCTCGTCGGCCCGCGCCCCCAGCGCCTCGACACGGTCCACGTAGGCGGCCTCCAGCAGTGCCTGCCGCGTCGGGAAGTGGCGGTACAGCGTGCCCGAGCCGACGCCTGCCCGCTTGGCGATGTCGTCGAGCGACGCGTTCTCCCCGTGCTCGGCGAAGGCCTCGGCCGCCACCTGCAGCAATCGCTCGTAGTTCCGCCGAGCATCCGCGCGCATGGGCCTGACCTGCGACATCCAGAGACTCCTCGCAAACCGGGGATTATCTCCACATCCTATCGAGACGGAACCGGCCCGGTCAGTCCTCCTCCGGTGGCCCGTATCCACCCGTCGTGGGCTCCGGTGCGAGGCGGATCGCGCCGGTGCCCAGGCCGATCGTGGCGCGCGTCTGCATGGGGCCGTCACCGCGGCGGGACAGCAGCGCGACCTCGGCCACGCGCGCATGCAGCACACCGAGCCGGGCGGCACATTGGGCGGCGAGGATGCGCGGGGCACGCGTGCGGCCGAGCGAGAGGTGCGGGATGAAGCGCGGGAAGCGGTCCGTGCAGGACGGGAAGGGTTCCGCCAGCGCACAACGGAGCTGAGTCCACGGCGCGGCTCCGGCCGCCGCGGGGTCGAGCCACACGGTGGAGCAGGCCCGGTGGCGGAAGGCGCGGACCCCGCCGAGCCGGATGTCGAAGGGCTCGCAGCCGGCGGCCGCTGCGGCCAGCAGGGGGAGCGCCGCCGGGAAGTCCTCCTCCGGTACGAAGCCGAAGACGAGGTTCACATGAGGCGGCCAGCGGCGGATCTGCGGGTCGTGCTCGACGCGGATGCGCTGGATGGCGGGCCACAGTCCGGCCGGGGGCAGCCACGCCACTGCGGTCCGGGGCGTGGAGGCCGACTCGAGGCGCCCGGGGGCCGCGGCCGGGCACGGAGCCTCGGCCGGCCGGGGTACCGAGGGGCTCGGAGTCGGGGGGCTCGGAGACGGGGGGCTCGGAGACGGAGGACTGGGCACACCTCCATCATGGCGCTGCCCCCGGGCATGCCGTCGGCGCAAGCCCGCCTAGAACAGCGCACTGTAGGCGTTCAGGGCCGGCTGGCCGCCGAGATGTGCGTAGAGCACCGTGGAGTCCCGGCCGATCTCGCCGCGCCGGACGAGGTCGATCATCCCGGCCATCGACTTCCCCTCGTACACGGGGTCGGTGACCATGCCCTCCGTCCGCGCGGCCAGCCGCATCGCCTCCAGGGTGGACTCGTCCGGAATGCCGTAGGTCCCCGCGTGGTAGCGCTCGTCCAGCTCGATGTCCGCCTCGGTCAACTCCTGCCGCACGCCGATGAGTCGGCCGGTCTTGCGGGCGATGCGGGCGATCTGCTCCCGGGTGGCGGCGGGTTCGGCGGACGCGTCGATGCCGATGACCCGGCGGCGCCGGCCGCCCGCCTCCTCGAGCGCGCGGAACCCGGCGACCATGCCCGCCTGGGTCGAGCCGGTCACCGAGCAGACGACCACGGTGTCGAAGAAGACGCCCGACTCCCGCTCCTGCTCGGCGACTTCGAAGGCCCAGCGGGCGAAGCCGAGACCGCCGAGCGGATGGTCGGAGGCACCGGCCGGCACGGCGTACGGCTTTCCGCCCGCCGCCGCCACGTCCCGCAGCGCCTGCTCCCAGCTCTCCTTGAACCCGATCCCGAAGCCGGCTCCGACCAGCCGTACGTCGGCGCCGGCGAGCCGGCTGACCAGGATGTTGCCGACCTTGTCGTAGACGGGGTCCGGCCAGTCGACCCAGCTCTCCTGGATCAGCACGCACGCCAGTCCGGCGCGGGCGGCGACGGCGGCCACCTGGCGGGTGTGGTTGGACTGCACCCCACCGATCGACACCAGCGTGTCGCAGCCCTGGGCGAGGGCGTCGGCGACCAGGTACTCCAGCTTGCGCGTCTTGTTCCCGCCGTACGCGACACCGGAGTTGCAGTCCTCGCGTTTGGCCCACAGCGCGGCGCCGCCGAGGTGCGCGGTGAGCCGTTCCAGCGGGTGTACCGGGGAGGGGCCGAAGAGCAGGGGGTAGCGGTCGTACGAGCCGAGGGACGCGGGCAGGGACACGGGACCTCCAGGGTCAGTCGGGGTCGGCCAGGTCGGTGAGCGTGCGCCAGATCTCCTCCGTCACCCGCAGCGCGCCGTCCACGTCACCGTCCGCGCAGGCCTCGATCAGCCGCTCGTGCAGTCCGGCCGAGCGGCACGAGCCGCCCTCGCCGAAGCGCCGGCGCTCCAGGCGGCGGATGAGCGGGGTGTAGCGGGCAACGGTGGCGGCGGCCGCACGATTGCCGGCCGCCCTGAGCAGCACGTCGTGCACCTCGTCGTCGGCGCCCAGGGCCTCGTCCACGTCACCGGCGCGCACGGCGGCGGCGAACCGGTCGTTGGCCGCGCGCATCTCCTCGAGGTCCGCCTGCCGCAGCCGGGGGACCGCAGTCCGGGTGACCAGCTCGTGCATCGCACCGACCACGGCGGCCGCGTCCCGTACGTCGGCGGCGACGAGCGGGGTGACCCGGGTGTGGCTCTGCGGCTTGCTCTCCAGCAGGCCCTCGTCCGCCAGCCGGGAGAAGGCCTCGCGCACGGGCGCCCGGGACAGCCCGAGCTGCTCGGCGAGGTCGGCGTCGCGCACCACTGCGCCGGGCTCGATCTCCCCGGCCACGATGGCGTCCCGGATGGCGGTGTGGGCGCGGTCCCGCAGGAGGGTGCGGGGCACGGGTCGTAGAGCCTGCATGAACTGAAATGTTAGATATCAGATCAGGGTGCGGGCAAGGGTGTGGCCCGCACCGTCGTGGAAGTGCGGGCCACGCTCATGTCCGGACGGTTGCCGCTCAGGCCTGCCACGGCCAGCGCGCGTCCCGGGCGGCCTCGAGCAGCGGCACCATACGGAAAGCCGCGTCGGAAAGGCCCCCGAAGGTGTGCCGGTTTCCGGTGCCCGACGGCCCGTGGCCCGCCCGGTAGCCCTCCAGGTTCCAGGTGTAGACCGGCACGTCGGCCGGGATCTGGGCGGTCGGGTCGCCGTGCCGGTTCGCGGCGTACTGCTCGTCGGTGATGATCAGCACCCGATCGTGCTTCTCGTAGTGCCGGCGTACCGCGTCGGTGGTGTCGGTGCCGCCCAGGCTGCCGAAGCGGTCCAGGACCTTGAGCACCGACTCGCCCTTGCCGAACCGCACCGCACGGCTCGTCGTACCGAACTCCACCAGATCGGCGTCCGCCGCCCGCAGCGCGAGCGCGGTGCCGAAGACCGCCGCCGCGTCGGCCCGGGTGAGCTGCGATCGCTCGGAGACCTGCGCCCAGAACATCGAGCCCGACCGGTCGACCAGCACCAGCGTCCGGCCCGGCAGCGCCGGCACGTTGGCCAGCGAGTGGCCGAGCGCTCGCTCCAGCGGGTAGGACCAGCGCAGCGACGGCGCGTGCCGGTGGGCGGCGAGGTAGCGAAAGGGGAACTGCCGCGAGCGCGCGACCTGCGACGGGTCACTGATCTTCGCCGCCACCTGGGCCGCGACCTCGTCGGACACTCCGGCCTCGTCGAAGTTGCGCAGGTTGCGGACCAGCGCCATCGCACCCATGGACGGGATCACGGCCTCCCAGGCCGCCTTGTCCATCGGGCCCTGGAGCCAGCCGGCCAGCGCCTCCCAGGTGATCCCGGCCGCCGCCAGCCGCTCCGCGCCGCCGGGCGAGGTGACGACCGCCCGCCGGTCCCGGACCGGCAGCGCCATCAGCTCGCGGTGCGCGGTGAGCATCGCCGGCGCGGCGGGCGGCACGGCCGTGGCCGGGTTGTGCCGGCGGTCGAGCGCGTACCGGAACAGCTCGCCCTGCCACGGCTTGTCCGGGTCCGGCGCCGCGTGCACCAGGTTGAGGATGTCGCCGAAGCGGTAGCCCTTGGCGGCGGTGTCGTACTTCAGCAGCGACTTGGCGTGGTAGAGCCGTCGCACGGCGTCGGCGACCCCGCGCTTCACGGGCTTGGGGATCGCGCGGCCGTACGTCGCCGTCCAGTAGGCCAGCAGCTCACCGGGCTCGTCCGGGCGCTGGAGCACACAGGCCACGACCTGCCGGTTCGACGGGCCGGCGGTCGCACCGGCCGTCAGCCGGGCGTGCACGTACTCGGCGGCGCCCACGATCGACGCCGTCCGCATGGCGCCCTCACCGCGCAGCCAGCCCAGCAGGCCGGCCGTCCAGTCCGGGTCGCTGACGGCGAGGTCGCGCACGAGGCGCGTGAAGCGGTCGTCGCGGTCCTCGGCCTTCTCGTAGAAGGTGTCCCCGAGGAAGTGGGAGACCGCCAGCAGGAACAGCTCCGAGCGCGGGTCCCGCTCCTGGCCCCGGCCGCCCTCGTAGGTCCGCAGGACCCGGCCGGTCGACGTCACCGCCGACTTCGGCTGCGCCTTGGCGGCAGGCGTGTTGAATCGCGCCATCGTGAACTCCCCCGAATTCGTGACTGTTTCGAGGAAGGCGCGGCCATGGAGGGTGGCCGAGGTCAGAAGTCGGCGGCGGACTTTACCCAGATGCTCTACCGCTTGAGCTACACCGACCCGAAGTCGATGACGGGACTCGAACCCGCAACCGTCCGATCCAATGAAGTAACCGCTGCCTGCACACCGGCCACCCTCCATGTGCCGCGCCTCCCGAGATCAGGTCGGCGGCGGTTCTGATTTCGATCACAACGAAGTAACCGCTGCCCGCGCACCGGGAGGTGCGTGAAGTTTTGGGTGTCCAGAGATCGAGGCCGGCGGAACCGACGTTTGGTGCTCTGACCCCTGAGCTACACCGGCCTGTTGGAGCCGGTGGCGGGACTCGAACCCGCGGCCTCCCCATTAAGAGTGGAAGTAGGTCCTGCCTGTCGCACCTGGACGTTGATCACTCTAGGGGCAGGACGCGGGTGTGGCGAACGAATTAATCACCGCTTCTGCCGCTTCCACGGCCCGGTGACGGCCAGCATGATGCCCGGGGTCTGGATGTTGGCGTACAGGGTCCGGCCGTCGGGCGAGAAGGTGACGCCGGTGAACTCGCTGTACTCCGGCGCCGCTTCGGTGCCGATGTTCAGCTCGTTGCGGGCGATCGGGTACGTCCGGCCGCTGTCGGTCGCGCCGAACAGGTGCTGGACGCCCTCGCCGTCCTCCGCGACGACCAGGCCGCCGTACGGGGAGACGGTGATGTTGTCCGGGCCGTCGAAGGCGCCGTCCCTGGCGGGGTCGGGGTTGACGCCGAGCAGGACCTTCAGGGTGAGGGTGCGGCGGCCCGGGTGGTAGAACCAGACCTGGCCGTCGTGCTGGAGCGGGCTCTCCGCACGGGCGTAGGAGGAGACGATGTAGGCACCGCCGTCGCCCCACCACATCCCCTCCAGCTTGCGGGCGCGGGTGATCTGGCCGTCGGTGAACTGCTTGCGGGTGGAGACCTTCCTGGCGTCGCGGTCGGGGACCTCCACCCAGTCGACGCCGTAGACCGTGCCGATCCTCGTGGCGCGGGAGAGGTCGTCCACGAACCTGCCGCCGGAGTCGAAGCACCTGAAGGCCTGGAGCACGCCCGCGTCGTCGGCGAGGGTGCGCAGTCTGCCGCGGCCGTGCCGGAAGCCCTCCGGCGGGGTCCAGCGGTAGAACAGGCCGTTGGGGCCGGCCGCGTCCTCGGTGAGGTACAGGTGACCGCGCTTGGGGTCGACCACGACGGCCTCGTGGGCGTACCGGCCGAGCGCCTTGATCGGCTCCGGGTCCCGGTTGGCACGGCGGTCGGCGGGGTCGACCTCGAAGACGTAGCCGTGGTCCTTGGTCATGCCGTTCTGGCCGGCCTTGTCCTCGGTCTCCTCACAGGTCAGCCAGGTGTCCCAGGGGGTGCTGCCGCCCGCGCAGTTGGTGGCGGTGCCGGCGATGCCGACCCACTCGGCGACGTGGTCACGGCGCACCTCGACCACCGTGCAGCCACCGGAGGCGGCGGGGTCGTAGACCAGGCCCTCGGCGAGCGGCACCGGGTACTGCCACTTGGCGCGCGGGCCCGCCAGCTCGTGGTTGTTGACGAGCAGGGTGGCACCGCGGGGGCCGTCGAAGGCGGCTGTGCCGTCGTGGTGGGACGGGGTGAACTCGCCGGACTCCAGCGTGGTCCGGCCGCTGTAGGTGACGATCTCGTAGGAGAAGCCCGCGGGCAGGGCGAGGATGCCGTCCGGGTCGGGGACGAGCGGGCCGTAGCCGACGCCGTGGTGGCCGTGGGCCGACTCGGCCTCGCCGTCCCCGGGCTCCGTGGCCGCGAGAGCGTTCGGGGCGGTGGCGAGCGCCCCGACGCTGCCCGCCAGGGCGACCCCGGCACCGGTGATCGCGGAGTTCCTGGCGAAGTCCCTGCGGGTGAGCGACATGGTGTCTCCTGAGACGGTGGGAGTGCCGTGGAGGGTGGCGGACCTCGGTTCGGCGCACACGCTCCCGCCCGCTTCTGAACGGCGCTTGAACGTCCGGCGACTTCAACAGCCCTTGTTCAAGAATCCGTATGCGCCATCCCATGGCAAACCCAAAGGACTCCCCTCCCGCCGCGCCCGGGAGCCGCCTCAGCCCCCCTGCTGGGACCGCGCCTTGAAGGCTGCCTTCCTGGCCTCCTTGGCCACCTTCTTGTCCGGATGCAACCGTCCCATCGCCTCCAGCACATCGGCGGTGGCCGGGTGCTCCACCCGCCAGGCCGTGGCGAAGAACCCGCTGTGCTGCGCGGCCAACCCCTCGACCAGGGCCTGCAGTTCCTCGGAGTTGCCTTCGGCCGCGAGCTGCGCGGCGAGCGTGTCGACGGTCAGCCAGAACACCATCTCCTGGGACGGTGCCGGCACCCCGTCGGCGCCCTGCTCGGTCAGCCACACCCGGGCGAGGCCCCCCAGCTCCGGATCGTCGAGCACCTCCCGCAGCGCCGGTTCGGCCTCAACGCCGATCAGCGACAGGGCCTGCTGACAGCGCAGCCGCCGCAGCGGCGCCCCCTCGTCGCCGCCGCGCGCCGCGGCGAGCAACTCCCGTGCCGCACCCAGCGGTTCCCGCCGCGCCAGCCACTGCTCGGTCTCGCCCTGCGCGGCGGACGGCCCGAATCCGGCCGTGCCGTCGAGCAGGACGTCCGCACCCTTGTCGGCGAGTTCACCCACGGCCGGCGCCGCGAACCCGGCCTCCATCAGCCGCGCCCGCAGCCCGTACGCGCCGAGCGGGGTCAGCCGGACCATGCCGTAGCGGGAGACGTCCGTGTCGTCGACCGGCGCGGCGCCCTCCTCGTCGGCGTCGGCCATGAGCGCCTCGTCCACCGGCTGGTACTCCACGATCCCGATCGGCTCCAGCGCCCGGAACTGGTCGTCCAGCCGCATCATCGCGTCGGAGACCTGCTCCAGGACGTCGTTGGTGGGCTCGCCCATGTCGTCGGGGACGATCATCGAGGCGGCGAGGGCCGGCAGCGGGACGGGGCCGTCGCCCGGGCCGTCCTCGCTCACGGTCAGCAGATAGAGGTTGCCGAGGACGCCGTCGAGGAAGTCCGCCTCGACCTCCGGGTCCCAGTCGAGTGACGAGAAATCGACCTCGCCGCCCGTGTCCAGCGCGTCGACCAGATCGTCCAGATCGGGTACGGCGGCGTCGGCGAGGACGGTCTCCAGGGCGGTGAGCCACACGGTGAGCACCTCGTGCGGGGAACCGCCGGTGAGCAGCTTCAGCTCCTCCCCGGCCCGGACCGTGCCGTCCTCCTCGTCCGTGATCTCGACCAGTCCGGCATCCACCGCGACCCGCCAGGCCTCGCCGGCGTACGCGGCGGCGTCGTCCCCGGTCAGCCCCAGCAGTTCGGCGGCGGCCGGAAGCTGCTCCTCGACCAGGCCGCCGCCGGCGTCCACACGAGTGTCGGGTCCGGCCCAGCGGGCGAGTCGGGCGGCGCGGGAGAGCAACGGCGTGGACAGCGCGGCGCGCGCCAGCTCCGCTTCGGGGTGCAGCCGCACGGGCGGCAGGGGGGAGCTGTCTGACATCGGCTGGTTCTCCTCGGACCGTGAACGGGCTCGATCGCTCAGCCTAGACGGATTTCCACCCATGCCGCCCGGTTCATCTCTGCGTCGGCCGTCGTACATGGCCGAAACCTTGACAACTCCCGGGCCCAGCCTGGAGATTGACGCGCGTAGAAGCTGGGGGGACAAGTGTTCACTCGGCTCTACGCACGTCACGGAGGGCGACGAGCCCCACACGCTCCCGTTCCGCCCTCGAGTCCCACCTCGTCCCGGCACTTCGTCATGTCCCCGGAGGGATCCCTTGCCGAGCAGGTCTTCCGCGCGCCTCGCCGCGCTCACCGTCGCCGCCGTCTGTTCCGCCGCGGCAGCCGTCCAGATCGTTGCCCTCCCCGCTCCCGCGCACGCCGACTCGGTGCGCATCCACGACATCCAGGGCACGACCCGGATCTCGCCCTTCGCGGGCCAGAAGGTGACGGACGTACCCGGCATCGTCACGGCCACGCGCACCTACGGCTCCTCCAGAGGCTTCTGGCTGCAGGATCCGAATCCGGACAACGACCCGCGCACCAGCGAGGGCGTGTTCGTCTTCACCAGCTCCACGCCGAAGGTCGCGGTCGGCGACTCGGTGACGGTGACCGGCACGGTCTCCGAGTACGTCCCGGGCGGCACCTCGTCCGGCAACCAGTCCCTGACGGAGATCACCAAGCCGACGATCACCACCGTCTCCACCGGCAACGCGGTGCCGGCGCCGGTCGTGATCGACGCGAAGTCGGTCCAGGGCGCGTACACCCCGGCCGGCGACACGGCCGCGAACGGCTCCGTCAACGGTCTGACCCTGCAGCCGTCGAAGTACGCCCTGGACTACTACGAGTCCCTGGAGGGCATGAACGTCCAGGTCGAGAACGCCCGCGTGGTCACCGGCACCGACCACTACAGTGAGCTGTGGGTGACGGTGAAGCCGCACGAGCACCGCAGCCGCCGCGGCGGCACGGTCTACGGCTCCTACGACTCGCAGAACACCGGCCGGCTCCAGATACAGTCGCTGGGCTCGACCGCCGACTTCCCCAAGGCGAACGTCGGCGACACGCTCGAGGGCACCACCACCGGCCCGCTGGACTTCAACCAGTTCGGCGGCTACACCCTCGTCGCGAGCAAGCTCGGCACGCTCAGGAGCGGCGGGCTGCAGCGCGAGACCACGCGCAAGCAGTCGGGCCGCGAGCTGGCGGTGGCGACGTACAACGTCGAGAACCTCGACCCGTCGGACAACACGTTCGACAAGCACGCCTCCGCGATCGTGAACAACCTGCAGTCGCCGGACATCGTGTCCCTGGAGGAGATCCAGGACAACAACGGCGCCACGGACGACGGCACGGTCGACGCGAGCGTGACGGTGAACAAGCTGATCGACGCGATCGTCGCGGCGGGCGGCCCCAAGTACGACTGGCGCTCGATCAACCCGGTCAACGACCAGGACGGCGGCGAGCCGGGCGGCAACATCCGCCAGGTGTTCCTGTTCAACCCCGAGCGGGTGTCCTTCGTGGACCGCGCGGGCGGCGACTCCACCACGGCGGTCGGCGTCACGAAGGTGCACGGCAAGGCCGAGCTGACGGCCTCCCCGGGCCGGATCGACCCGACGAACGCGGCCTGGAAGGACAGCCGCAAGCCGCTGGCCGGCGAGTTCGTCTTCCACGGCAAGACGGTCTTCGTGATCGCCAACCACCTGGTCTCCAAGGGCGGCGACCAGGCGCTGACCTCGCAGTACCAGCCGGTGACGCGCAGCTCGGAGATCCAGCGCCACGCGCAGGCGACCGAGGTGAACGCGTTCGTCAAGGACATCCTGAAGGTCCAGAAGAACGCGAACGTCATCGCCCTCGGTGACATGAACGACTTCGAGTTCTCCGGCACCGCCAAGATCCTCGAGGGCGACGGCGAGCTGTGGTCGGCGATCAAGTCCCTGCCCAGGAGCGAGCGTTACACCTACGACTACCAGGGCAACGAGCAGGTCCTGGACCAGATCCTGATCAGCCCGGCGATCCGCCGCGGCGGCGACTTCGAGTACGACAGCGTGCACATCAACTCGGAGTTCAACGACCAGATCAGCGACCACGACCCGCAGGTGCTGCGCTTCCATCCCTGATCAGGGGAGGTCACGCCTGGCTGAACACCCCGTTCAGCCAGGCGCGCCACGCGCTCTGGTTCGCCTCGGCGTCGGCGTCCGGCGCGAAGTCGTGGATGCTGATGCCGAGCGGGGCGCCCCAGTGGCCCCGCCCGAAGAAGCGGATGAGGGCGTTGTCGGTGCGCAGCCCGATGAAGTACGGGTTGCGGTAGTCGAGTACGGCGTCCAGGGTCCGCCCGCCGGGCCCCTGGACGGCGGCCTTCGTGCCGGCGGCGGCGTCGTCCGCGAGGCCGAGGGCGTGGGCGACGGCGGCGAGCGCCTCCTGGGTCGCCGAGGCCGCGGGCCCGTTCAGCTGGGCGAAGGCGACCGGGCGGGGCGCGAAGTGCGTGAGGTACTCGCACAGGGTGTGCAGATAGAAGTTGGTGTGCTTGCTCGCGCCGTCGTACTGGTTGTTCCAGTCGTCGGTGAAGATGCCGCTGTGGACGTAGCGCACCCAGGCGTGGCGGCCCTCGTCGCGGGGCTCGATGGTGTAGTCGAGCTGGTTGAGCGACTGGGTGGGCATGCCCACGTTCTCACTGCGGCTGGTGTAGCGGTGGGGCGGGTCCCAGGCGGTGACCGTCGACCCGAAGGGTCCCTGGCCGCCCTCCCGGGGCTCCGGCGGGTCCATGGGCCACAGATAGCCACCGGTGCCGGTGGTGACGGCTTCCCAGACCTTCTCGGGCGGGACGTCGACCTCGAACTCGCGGACGATCTCGAATTCCTCGGGCATGGCGGGGCTCCTGCTTACTGATCCAGTGCGGGGGTGGGCTGGTCCTCGACCGCGGGGTCCTCGACCGTGACGTCCGTGGCCACGGGCTCCTTGGCCACGGACTCCTTGGCCACGGGCTCCTTGACCGTGGGATGGAGGGCGACGACGATCCGGTGGTCCCGGCCGCCCTCGGTGCCGGGGGCGTCGTACTTGCGGATCAGCGCGCTCACGCCCGCCGTCAGCTCCTGCACGAAGGCCGCGCGATCGGCCGCGGAGGCGAAGCGGACCTGGCCGTCCAGGGCATAGGTCGCCAGCCGCTTCCTGGCCTTGGCGGCGCCGGTGATCAGCACGCCGACGTCCCGCACCAGGCGGGCGCCGAGCGCGAGCAGCCAGCGCGCGGAGAGCTGATCGCGAAAGCGCTCCGGGTCCGGCTGCACGGCGGGCAGGGCAGCGGGCGAGATGACGTACGACGCGGCGGTCGCGCGCATTAGCCGCTCGGTGACATTGCCCTTGCGCCGCTCTCCGGCCAGCTCGACCAGGCCGTGCCGCTCCAGCGCCTTGAGGTGGTAGTTCACCTTCTGCCGGGGCAGTCCGACCTTGCCGGCCAGCATCGCCGCCGAGGCGGGCTCGGCGGCCAGCTCGGCGAGCAGCCGGGCCCGTACGGGGTCCAGCGAAACGGCCGCTGCTTCGGGATCCTCGATCACGGTCACGTCCAGCATGCATCCACCCTTGCACCGAAAATTTTTTTTGTCCAGGAGGGTCGGACTTTCGGTGAAGGAGTGCGCGCTCCTGCGCACGCCTGCGATCCCGAGGCACCCGGCACTCAGCCCTGGCCCACTCCCCCGGTGCCGCGTTCGCCGAGGCGGGCGAGCTGGCTCTGGAACCAGTCGAGGCGCGCCTGCAACAGCGCCGCCTCGGCGACGAGTTCGGGCACGCCCGGCTCGGCCCCGGACACCGGCTCGGGGGACGCAAGTCCCGTGCCGCCACCCCGCGCCACCACCTTGAGCCCCTCCCCGGCCAGCCGGGCGAACCCGGCGAGCGGGACGGACGTACGGCCGCGCACACAGCCGGCACAGACAGGGGCGAGGGCGCGCCAGCCGGGGCGGCCCCAGCCGGCGTCGGCCAGCGCGAGGGCGGTGGCCCCGCAGGAGCACGGGCCGGCGGTGGCGGTGCGCACCCGCTGGCGGGCATAACGGAATCCGCGCTCGAAGCGGATGTAGGCGCCGAGCACGGCGACCTCCAGCAGGAGTGCCGTACGGTGCTCGGCCGTGCACAGCATCGCCTCGGCGGCGGCGCGGTCGTGGACGCAGTGGAAGCCGCAGTCGCACAGCCGCGCGGGCGGGCGGTGCCGTCGGCCGTAGAGGCAGGAGGCGTCGTCGAGCACGCCGTACGGCAGCGCGCCACCGAGCGACACACCCGTGAACCCGGCCCGGGTGCCGTCCTGGGACAGCACCGGGTGGGCGATCTTGTATCCGGTCGGCGGCTCCGTCGGGCGTTCCGCCGGGAGCCGCAGTCTCATCGGGCGGCCGGGACCTCTTCGCGGGCCGGCTCGGCCGGTTCGACCGTGACGGCGTCCTCGGGGAGCGGGATCTCCTCTTCCCGGACGCGCGGCCGCTCCTCGGCGACTCCGGTGGCCAGTGCCTTGCCGAGCTTCATGGTGCCTCCCATGAGTGACGTCGGTGACCCTCCGGCCATAGTGACCCATGAGGGGCCGAGTTGGACACAGGGCCTCCGGCCGCCGACCCAATCCATCAGTATCACTTAGTAATACCTCGTAGAAGAATTAAGTAGAGCTTCACCGTCGCGCTACCGAGACTACTCCCATGACGAGCACACGCGACCCCGCCCGGCCCTTCGGCCGCACCCTCTGCGCGATGATCACGCCGTTCACCGAGGCGGGCACCCTCGACCTGGACGGGGCCCGGGCCCTGGCCGCGCGGCTGGTGGCCGAGGGCTGCGACGGCCTGGTGCTGAACGGCACCACGGGCGAGTCGCCGACCACCACGGACAGGGAGAAGACGGAGCTGGTCGCGGCCGTGCGGGAGGCGGTCGGCGACGAGGCGACCCTGGTCGCGGGCGTGGGCAGCGCCGACACCCGGCACACCGTCGAGCTGGCGCTCGCGGCGCAAAAGGCGGGTGCGGACGGGGTGCTGGTGGTGACGCCGTACTACAGCCGGCCCCCGCAGGAGGCGGTCGAGGCGCACTTCCGCCAGGTCGCCGACGCGAGCGGCGTGCCCGTGATGCTCTACGACATCCCGGGCCGCACCGGCACCCGGATCGAGCCGGACACGATGATCCGGCTCGCGGAGCATCCGCGGATCGTGGCGGTCAAGGACTGCTCCTACGACTTCCTCGGCACCCAGAAGGTGCTTGGGCGCACGGAGTTGGCGTACTACACGGGCTGTGACGAACATGTGCTGGCGCTGTACGCGATCGGCGCGGCGGGCTGTGTGAGCACGGTCGGCAACGCCGTCCCGGGCCACTTCGCCGCGATCCTCGACGCCTTCGACGCGGGCGACACGGCCCGGGCCCGCGAACTCCAGCTGCGCGTCACGCCGTTGATCGAGGCGATGATGGCCGCGGGCCTGCCCGGCACGGTCACCGCCAAGGCCCTCCTGGCCCGCCTCGGCCTGCCCGCGGGCCCGGTCCGCGCACCGCTCATGGCCGCCGGCCGGGAGACAGCCGACGGGCTGCTGGCGCTGTACGAGGAGTTGACGGCAGCCTGACCGGCGCTCGCGCGACCGGTCGACGGGACCCTGTCGCCACCTGCCGCACGGTGGCCCCGTGACCCGCCCCCTGCTGTTCCTGGGCGTCGACGGCCCCTGAACCCGTACGCGGCGAAGCCGGAACGGCGACCCGCGGGCCACGCGACGATCCGGGTGCCCCTCGCCCACCGACGGCCACTGCGGGTCTGGCTGAACCCGGCCCACGGCCCGGCAACTGCTCCGGCTTGGCCACGAGCCGGTCTGGGCGACGGGATGGATGGCGGAGCCGGCGTGTGGATCGCACCGGTCGTCGCCTGCCGGCCGATCTGCCGTACGTCGGCTTCGGCCGGGGCCTGTTCTCCGAGCGCCCGGACGGCGTCCACTGGAAGACGGAGGCGATCGTGGCGCACGCCGCGGGCCGGCCGTTCGCCTGGGTGGACGACGAGCAGAGCCCGGCGGACACGCTGTACGTCAGGGACCGTCACCCCGGTCCGGCCCCGCTGCACCACGTCGATCCACGGGTCGGCCTGCGGGAGGGCGACGCCGCGGTCCTGCGGGAGTTCGCGGCGGGCGTCGGCACAGAAGAGATCGGCACATGGCACAAGCGCCCCTCACCGGACGGTGAAGGGCGCTTCCGGGCGTGCGGCGCGCGTCAGTTGTGGCTGTGCAGGATGTCGTTCAGGCCGCCCCAGACCGCGTTGTTCGGGCGGGCCTCGACCACACCGGTGACCGAGTTGCGGCGGAAGAGGATGTTGGAGGCGCCGTTCAGCTCACGGGCCTTGACGATCTGGCCGTCGGGCATGGTGACCCGGGTGCCGGCGGTGACGTAGAGGCCGGCCTCGACCACGCACTCGTCGCCGAGCGCGATGCCGACGCCCGCCTCGGCGCCGATCAGGCAGCGTTCACCGATGGAGATGATCACGTTGCCGCCGCCTGACAGGGTGCCCATGGTGGAGGCACCGCCGCCGATGTCCGAGCCGTTGCCGACCACCACGCCCGCGGAGATCCGGCCCTCGACCATCGAGGTGCCCAGCGTGCCGGCGTTGAAGTTGACGAAGCCCTCGTGCATGACCGTGGTGCCCTCGGCCAGGTGCGCGCCCAGGCGGACCCGGTCGGCGTCGGCGATGCGGACGCCCTTGGGGGCGACGTAGTCCGTCATGCGCGGGAACTTGTCGATCGAGGTGACCTGCAGGTGCAGGCCCTCGGCGCGGGCGTTGAGCCGCACCTTCTCGATGTCGTCCACGGCGACCGGGCCGAGCGAGGTCCAGGCGACGTTGGCGAGATGACCGAAGATGCCGTCCAGGCTCTGGCCGTGCGGCTTGACCAGGCGGTGCGAGAGCAGGTGCAGCCGCAGGTAGGTGTCGTGCGCGTCGATCGGCTTCTCGTCCAGCGAGGCGATGACCGTGCGGACCGCGACCACCTCGACGCCCCGACGGGCGTCCGGGCCGACCGCCTTGGTCGCGCCCTCGCCCAGCAGCTCCGCCGCGCGCTCGGCGCTCAGCCGCTCGGTGCCGGCCGGGCCCGGCTGCTCGACCAGCTCGGGGGCCGGGAACCAGGTGTCGAGGACAGTGCCGTCGGAGGCGATGGTGGCGAGGCCGGCGGCGACGGCGCCGGTGGTACGGGAAGCAGAGTCGGTCATGTACCAAAACCTAACGTGAGCGGGGTCGTGGAGGCGAACCAGCACCGGGGCGTCTCACGTGCCGGGCGCGGCTTCAGGGGATCAGACGGGCGAGCGCGGTGCGCGCGTACTCCTCGTCGTACGAACCGCCCGTCAGCAGCACCTGCAGACAGATGCCGTCCATGAGCGCGAGCAGCGCCCGGGCCGTGACCGGGTCCGTGCGCCGGGCCAGCAGCGCCGCGGCGTCCTCGGTCCACTCGGCGGCGACCGGCCGCAGCGCGGGCCGGCGCAGCGCGGCCAGATACAGCTCGTACTCCAGCTCCACACCCGTGCGGTCACCGCCGAGCCACGCGCCGAGCGCGCCGGCCAGCTCCGCCGCCAGGTCTCCCCGGCCGCCCTGCGGCAACCGCTCGGCGAGCATCCGCCCGAAGCCCTCGTTCGCCTGCCGCAGCGCGGCCACCATCAGCTCTTCGAGAGTGGCGAAGTGGTACGTGGTGGAGCCGAGCGGTACGTCCGCCTCGGCGGCGACGGAGCGGTGGCTCAGCCCGGCGATGCCGTCCCGGCCGACCACGCGGATCGCGGCGTCGATGATCCGCTGCCGCCGCTCGGGGTCGTAGCGGCGGGGCATCAGTGACTCGCCCCGCCCAGGTTCAGCACCACGACGCCCCCGATGATCAGCAGGATCCCGGCGACCTTGGTGACGCTCAGCCCCTCCCCGAACAGCAGCAGTCCGAGCACGGCGATGGTCGCGGTGCCCACCCCGGACCAGATCGCGTACGCGGTGCCGATCTGCACGGTCTTGAGGGTCTGGGCGAGCAGCGCGAAGGAGACGACGTAGCCGAGGGCCGTCGCCAGCGAGGGCCAGAGCCGGGTGAAACCCGCGGTGTACTTCATCGCCGTCGTCGCGGCGACCTCGGCGGCTATGGCGCCGGCGAGCAACAGGTATCCCATGCGTACGAGCGTACACATGGATGCGTACGTGCGTACACAAGGAACCGGACCCGTACCGGAACACCGATCACGGACACACGAAGAAGCGGCGGCACCCGATGCGGGTGCCGCCGCTTCACGCACACGGTGATGTCAGACGTTGAACCCCAGCGCCCGCAGCTGCTCGCGGCCGTCGTCCGTGATCTTGTCGGGGCCCCACGGCGGCATCCAGACCCAGTTGATGCGCAGTTCGCTGACCAGGCCGTCCGTGGCGGACTTGGCCTGGTCCTCGATGACGTCGGTCAGCGGGCAGGCCGCCGACGTCAGGGTCATGTCGATCGTCGCGATGTTCGCGTCGTCGATGTGGATGCCGTAGATCAGACCGAGGTTGACGACGTCGATGCCCAGCTCGGGGTCGACGACGTCGTACAGCGCCTCGCGGAGTTCCTCTTCCGAGGCCGGCTTCATCTGGACGGTGTCGCTCATGCGGTCTTCCTTTCGGCTTCGGCGCCACCCAGCGCCTGGGCCGTCGCGTCCTTCCACGCCATCCAGCTCAGGAGGGCGCACTTGACCCGTGCGGGGTACTTGGAGACACCGGCGAACGCGACCGCGTCCTCCAGGACGTCCTCCATCGCGTCGTCCGGCTCGATCCTGCCCTTGGACTGCATCAGCTCCAGGAAGGTCTCCTGGATCTTCTGCGCGTCGGCCAGCTCCTTGCCGACCAGCAGATCGTTGAGGACGGAGGCGCTGGCCTGGCTGATGGAGCAGCCCTGGCCCTCGTAGCTGACGTCCTCGATCCTCGTGCCGTCGTACTTCACTCGGAGGGTGATCTCGTCGCCGCACGTCGGGTTCACGTGGTGCACCTCGGCGTCGCCATCCCTCAGACCACGCCCGTGCGGGTTCTTGTAGTGGTCCAGGATGACTTCCTGGTACATCGAATCCAGCTTCACCGTTTCAGCACGCCCCTCAGCCGAAGAAGTTCCGTACGTGCTCCAGGCCGTCGACCAGTGCGTCGATCTCGGCCGGCGTGGAGTACAGATAGAACGACGCTCGCGTGGTCGCAGGAATTCCGTAGCGCAGGCAGACGGGCCGAGCGCAGTGGTGGCCGACGCGGACCGCTATGCCCTGCTCGTCCAGAACCTGGCCCACGTCGTGCGGGTGGATGTCGCCCAGCGTGAAGGAGATCGCGGCGCCCCGGTCCTCGGCCGTGGTCGGGCCGATGATCCGCAGGTCCGGGACCTCTGCCAGGCGGCGCACCGCGTACTCGGTGAGCGCGTGCTCGTGGGCGAGGATCTTGTCCATGCCGATCGAGTTGAGATAGTCGATCGCCGCGCCCAGTCCGACCGCCTGCGCGATCGGGGGCGTGCCCGCCTCGAACTTGTGCGGCGCCGGAGCGTACGTCGAGGAGTGCATCGAGACGGTCTCGATCATCTCGCCGCCGCCGAGGAACGGCGGCAGGTCCTCGAGCAGCTCCTGGCGGCCCCACAGGACGCCGATGCCGGTCGGGCCGCACATCTTGTGACCGGTGAAGGCCACGAAGTCGGCCTGCAGGGCCTGCACGTCCAGCGGCATGTGCGGGGCGGCCTGGGAGGCGTCGATGCACACCAGCGCGCCGACCTCCTGGGCACGGCGCACGATGGCCTCGACCGGGTTGACCGTGCCCAGGATGTTCGACACCAGCACGAAGGAGACGATCTTCGTCTTCTCGGTGATGATCTCGTCGATGTTGGACAGGTCGAGCCGGCCGTCGTCGGTGAGGCCGAACCACTTCAGCTTCGCGCCCGTGCGCTGCGCGAGCAGCTGCCACGGCACGATGTTGGAGTGGTGCTCCATCTCCGTGATGACGATCTCGGTCTCGTGGTCCACCCGGTAGGGCTCGTCGGCCCAGCCCAGCATGTTCGCCACGAGGTTCAGCGACTCGGAGGCGTTCTTGGTGAAGATCACCTCGTCGCGGCTCGGCGCGTTGATGAACTCGGCGACCTTGTCACGCGCGCCCTCGTACAGCGCCGTGGCCTCCTCGGCGAGCACATGCACACCGCGGTGGACGTTGGCGTTGTAGCGCTCGTAGTACTCGCTCAGGGCGTCCAGCACCTGGCGCGGCTTCTGCGAGGTCGCCGCGTTGTCCAGGTACACGAGCTTCTTGCCGTCGTGGACGACACGGTCCAGAACGGGGAAGTCCTTGCGGATCGCCTCGACGTCGAGGAGGCCCGGCAGCTGTGTCACGCGGATGCGCCACCCTTCACGTATGCCTCGTAGCCCTCGTTCTCCAGCTTGTCCGCCAGCTCGGGGCCGCCGGACTCGACGATGCGGCCGCCGGCGAACACGTGGACGTGGTCGGGCTTGATGTAGCGCAGGATGCGCGTGTAGTGCGTGATCAGCAGGGTGCCGACCTCGCCGGTCTCGCGGACGCGGTTGACGCCCTCGGAGACGATGCGGAGCGCGTCGACGTCGAGGCCGGAGTCGGTCTCGTCGAGGATCGCGACCTTCGGCTTGAGCAGCTCCAGCTGGAGGATCTCGTGGCGCTTCTTCTCACCGCCGGAGAAGCCCTCGTTGACGTTGCGCTCGGCGAAGGCGGGGTCCATGTTGAGGCGCTCCATGGCCTCCTTGACCTCCTTCACCCAGGTGCGCAGCTTGGGGGCCTCGCCGCGGATCGCGGTGGCGGAGGTGCGCAGGAAGTTGGAGACCGAGACGCCGGGGACCTCGACCGGGTACTGCATCGCCAGGAACAGGCCCGCGCGGGCACGCTCGTCGACGGACATCTCCAGGACGTCCTCGCCGTCGAGCAGCACGGTGCCCTCGGTGATCGTGTACTTGGGGTGACCCGCGAGGGAGTAGGCGAGGGTCGACTTGCCGGAGCCGTTGGGGCCCATGATGGCGTGCGTCTCGCCCTGCTTCACGGTGAGGTCGACGCCCTTGAGGATCTCCTTCGTGGCGTTGTCGGCCTCGACGGTGACGTGCAGGTCTCGGATTTCAAGCGTTGCCATGGGTGCCTCAGGACTCCTGGGTGAGGGAGACGAGCACGTCGTCCCCTTCGATCTTTACGGGGTATACGGGGACGGGGCGTGTGGCCGGGAGGCCGGACGGCTTGCCGGTGCGCAGGTCGAAGCTGGAGCCGTGCAGCCAGCACTCGATCTGGCAGTCCTCCACCTCGCCCTCGGAGAGGGAGACGTTCGCGTGCGAGCAGATGTCGTGGATCGCGAACACCTCGCCCTCGGTCTTCACGACCGAGACCGGCGTGCCGTCGAGTTCCACCCGCTTGGGGGTGTCCTCCTCCAGCTCGCTCAGCCCGCAGACGCGTACGAAGGTCGTCATGCGACGGACGCCTCCAGCTCCTCCTCGATCTTGGCGAGCAGGCGCTCCTCGATGTCGGCGACACCGATCTGCTGGACCAGCTCGGCGAAGAAGCCGCGGACCACCAGGCGGCGGGCCTCGTGCTCCGGGATGCCGCGGGCCATCAGGTAGAAGAGCTGCTCGTCGTCGAAGCGGCCGGTGGCGGAGGCATGGCCCGCGCCGACGATCTCGCCGGTCTCGATCTCCAGGTTCGGCACCGAGTCGACGCGCGCACCGTCCGTGAGGACCAGGTTGCGGTTCATCTCGTAGGTGTCCGTGCCCTCGGCCCTGGCCTCGATGAGCACGTCACCGATCCACACCGCGTGTGCGTCCTCGCCCTGGAGCGCGCCCTTGTAGACGACGTTCGACTTGCAGTGCGGGGTGTTGTGGGTGACCAGCAGGCGGTGCTCCTGGTGCTGCCCGGCGTCGGTGAAGTACAGGCCGAACAGCT
Organism: Streptomyces broussonetiae; assembly: GCF_009796285.1. Lineage (NCBI taxonomy): Bacteria > Bacillati > Actinomycetota > Actinomycetes > Kitasatosporales > Streptomycetaceae > Streptomyces > Streptomyces broussonetiae. The sequence continues at coordinate 2,690,491 of NZ_CP047020.1, forward strand.
CGGCCTCGCCGCCGGTGCCGGCGTACTCGACGCGCGGGTGCAGGCGGACCAGGTCGCCGCCGAAGGTGACCACGAACGACTTGAAGGTGGCGTCCCGGCCGATCAGCGCGTTGTGCTGACCCACGTGGACCGCCCTGTCGTCCCAGTCCTGGACGGAGACGACGGTCAGCTTGGCGCCGTCACCGAGGACGTAGTCGACGTTGGCGGCGAGTACGGCGTCACCGGTGTGGTCGATGACGACGACGGCCTCGGCGAAGGCTTCCAGCTCGATGACCTGGTGGCCGTAGGCGACCCCGCCCTCGCCGTGCACGGCGATGCGGATCGGCTCGGTGAGCACCGTCTCCTTGGGGACGGTGACCACGCCGGCCTTCTCGAAGGCCGAGTACGCCTGGGCGGCGACGCGGTCCACGGGGGTGCCGGCCTTGCCGATGCGGGCGTCGCCGCGGTCGACGGTCTCGACGGTGACGCCCTCGGGGGCCTCCACGACGACCTTCACGCCGGTGCCGGTGGCGACGGCGGTGCCGTCGTGCAGCCCGCGCAGGCGCTCCAGCGGGGTGAACCGCCACTCCTCCTCGCGGCCGTGCGGGACCGGGAAGTCCGCCACGTCGAAGGACGGAGGCGCGCTCATGCGCGAGACGACGGTCGACTCGGCGGCCACCGCGATCTGGCCGGCGGTGGTGGAGCCCATCGGTGGGGGTCCCCCCGCCCGAACGGAGTTGAGGGTGGGGGAGTTCTGAGCCTCAGCCATGGCTGTCGGTCTGCTCTCTTCCTACGTCAGAAATTGCTGCTTGCTGTCCGGGGCGGGTCTCAGCCGACCGCGCCCTCCATCTGCAGCTCGATCAGCCGGTTGAGCTCCAGCGCGTACTCCATCGGCAGTTCCTTGGCGATCGGCTCGACGAAGCCGCGCACGATCATCGCCATCGCCTCGAACTCGGACAGACCGCGGCTCATCAGGTAGAAGAGCTGGTCCTCGGAGACCTTGGAGACGGTGGCCTCGTGGCCCATCGACACGTCGTCCTCGCGGACGTCCACGTAGGGGTACGTGTCGGAGCGGGAGATGGTGTCGACCAGCAGCGCGTCGCACAGCACGTTCGACTTGGAGCCGTGGGCACCCTCGCCGATCTCGACGAGACCGCGGTAGGAGGTACGGCCGCCGCCGCGCGCCACGGACTTCGAGACGATGTTGGAGGAGGTGTTCGGCGCCATGTGGACCATCTTGGAGCCGGCGTCCTGGTGCTGCCCCTCGCCCGCGAAGGCGATGGACAGGGTCTCGCCCTTGGCGTGCTCGCCCATCAGGTAGACGGCCGGGTACTTCATCGTCACCTTGGAGCCGATGTTGCCGTCGATCCACTCCATGGTCGCGCCCTCGTAGGCCACGGCGCGCTTGGTGACCAGGTTGTAGACGTTGTTCGACCAGTTCTGGATGGTCGTGTAGCGGCAGCGGGCGTTCTTCTTGACGATGATCTCGACGACCGCGGAGTGCAGCGAGTCCGACTGGTAGATCGGGGCGGTGCAGCCCTCGACGTAGTGCACGTAGGCACCCTCGTCGACGATGATCAGGGTCCGCTCGAACTGGCCCATGTTCTCCGTGTTGATGCGGAAGTAGGCCTGCAGCGGGATCTCGACGTGCACACCCTTGGGCACGTAGATGAAGGAGCCGCCGGACCACACGGCGGTGTTCAGCGCGGCGAACTTGTTGTCACCGGCGGGGATGACGGTCCCGAAGTACTCCTTGAAGAGCTCCGGGTGCTCCTTCAGGGCGGTGTCGGTGTCGAGGAAGATGACGCCCTGCTCCTCCAGGTCCTCGCGGATCTGGTGGTAGACGACCTCCGACTCGTACTGGGCGGCGACACCGGCGACCAGGCGCTGCTTCTCGGCCTCCGGGATGCCCAGCTTGTCGTAGGTGTTCTTGATGTCCTCGGGCAGGTCCTCCCAGGACTCCGCCTGCTTCTCCGTGGAGCGCACGAAGTACTTGATGTTGTCGAAGTCGATGCCCGACAGGTCCGAGCCCCAGTTCGGCATGGGCTTCTTCTCGAACAGCTTCAGGCCCTTGAGGCGGAGCTTGGTCATCCACTCCGGCTCGGACTTCTTGTCCGAGATGTCCCGGACGACGTCCTCGTTCAGGCCACGGCGCGCGGACGCACCGGCCACGTCGGAGTCGGCCCAGCCGTATTCGTACTTGCCCAGACCCTCGAGCTCAGGGTGGGCAGTCTCCGTGGGGAGAGTCATGCGGGGTTCCTCCCGGCCGTGCTTGCAGGTGCGTTAGGGGAAATCTTGGGGATGAACGTCGTGCAGACGCCGTCGCCGTGCGCGATGGTCGCCAGTCGCTGGACGTGCGTGCCCAGCAGCTCGGCGAAGATCTCCGTCTCCGCCTCGCAGAGCTGCGGGAACTGCTCCGCGACATGGGCGACCGGGCAGTGGTGCTGGCACAGCTGCTCGCCGACCGGTGCGCTGCGCGCCGTAGCAGCGTACCCGTCCACGCTCAAGGCCTTGGCCAGCGCTTCGGCACGCCTGTCCGGGGTGACGGCCTCGACCGCCTTGCGGTAGGCGCTCGCCTGGGCGGCGATCCGGGCACGGGCGAAGGCGGCGACCGCCTCGGGTCCGCCCCCCTGCTCGGCGATCCAGCGGAGTGCGTCCGCGGCCAGCTTGTCGTACGACTGGTCGAAGGCGTCCCGGCCGCAGTCGGTGAGCGCGAAGACCTTCGCGGGACGGCCACGCGTGCGCGTGCCGTACACCCGCTGCTCGCGCGCCTCCACGACGTCGTCGGCCACCAGGGCGTCCAGATGGCGCCGGACGGCGGCCTGGGTCAGTCCCAGCCGGCCGGCCAGCTCGGCGACGGTCGACGGGCCGTGGTCCAGGATGGAGCGCGCGACCCGGTTGCGCGTGGAGCGCTCACCGGTCGCGAGTTCCTCCTGCGGGGCCCCCAAGGAGGTCTCCCGAGCCTCGCCGACGTTTTTCACAACGCCATTGTTGCGTAATTCCGCGGGGCCTGACAAGCGCCGCCCGGATCACCGGACGGTGCCCTGCATCACTTAGGCATACCTAATCTGACCTGCGAAAACGATCTTTGATCGATCATCCCTGAAGGGCCGTGCGGCCAATTCGGTAGCGCCGCGCGGGCCCGTCCGGAAGACTCGCGAACCATGGCCACACCCCCTCCGACCGGCCCACTTGTCACCCGGGACACCATCGCCGCACAGCTGCGACTGCTGGGTGTCAGGAGCGGCGAGATCCTCCTGGCGCACTCCTCGCTCAGCTCGCTCGGCTGGGTCAATGGAGGCGCGGTCGCCGTCGTCCAGGGCCTGCTCGACGCCCTCGGCCCGGACGGCACGCTCGTCGTCCCGACGCAGACCGGCGATCTGTCCGACCCGGCGGTGTGGTCGAACCCGCCGGTGCCCAGGCAGTGGTGGGACCGGATCCGGGCCACCATGCCCGCCTACGATCCGCTGATCACCCCCACCCGCGGGGTCGGGGTGGTCCCGGAGACCGTGCGGACCTGGCCCGGTGCGCTGCGCAGCGCCCACCCGCAGACCTCCTTCGCGGCGGTCGGCCCGCACGCGCGCGAGATCACCGTCGGTCACGCGCCCGACTGCCGGCTCGGCGAGCGCAGCCCGCTGGCCCGCCTGGAGAAGCTCGGCGCCCGGGTCCTGCTGCTGGGCGTGGGCTACGACGCCTGCACCAGCTTCCACCTGGCCGAGTACCGGATACCCGCCCCCCTGGTCCCGGTCGGCCGGCCCGCTCCGGGCGGCGGCTGGGAGACCGTGACCGAGGTCTCGATCACCTCCGACCGGTTCGACGAGCTGGGCCACGACTTCGAACGGGACCGGAACGTCGTACGGGGCACGGTGGGCGCGGCGGACGTACGGCTGTTCCCGGTGGGGGACGCGGTGGCCTACGCGCAGCGGTGGCTGCCGCTGCACCGACCTCGTGAGGAGGAGTTCCCGCACCCCCGCGCCTGAGCGGTCCGGCGTCTCCCTAGACTCTGGATCCATGCGAAGTGAGCCCGTGGTCCAGGTCCAGGCACTGGTGAAGCGGTACGGCACGAAGACCGCGGTGGACGGCCTCGACCTGGTGGCCCAGGCGGGTGTGACCGCCGTCCTCGGTCCCAACGGTGCGGGAAAGACGACCACGGTCGAGACCTGCGAGGGGTACCGGAAGCCGGATTCCGGCGCGGTGCGCGTCCTGGGCCTCGACCCGGTGCGCCAGTGCGCCGAGCTGCGTCCCCGTATCGGTGTGATGCTGCAGTCCGGCGGCGTGTACTCCGGCGCCCGGGCCGACGAGATGCTGCGGCACGTGGCCAAGCTGCACGCGCATCCGCTGGACGTGGACGCGCTGATGGAGCGGCTCGGGCTCGGCTCCTGCGGCCGTACCTCCTACCGCCGGCTCTCCGGCGGCCAGCAGCAGCGGCTCGCGCTCGCCATGGCCGTCGTCGGCCGCCCGGAGCTGGTCTTCCTGGACGAGCCGACCGCCGGCCTCGACCCACAGGCCCGCCGGGCCACCTGGGAGCTGGTGAAGGACCTGCGCGCCGACGGGGTCGCGGTGATCCTCACCACCCACCACATGGACGAGGCCGAGCAGCTCGCCGACGACGTGGCGATCATCGACGGTGGCAAGGTCATCGCCCAGGGCTCCCCTGAGGAGCTGTGCAAGGGCGGCGCCGAGAACACCCTGCGCTTCACCGGCCGCCCCGGCCTCGACGTCGGTTCCCTGCTCAAGGCGCTCCCGGCCGACTGCACGGCCGCGGAGCTGACCCCGGGCGCCTACCGGGTCATCGGCAAGGTCGACCCGCAACTGCTGGCCACGGTGGCCTCGTGGTGCGCCCAGCACGGGGTGATGCCGGACCGGATCTCGGTCGAGCGGCACACCCTGGAAGACGTCTTTTTGGAACTGACCGGCAAGGAGTTGCGTTCATGACGACCGCGACCGGTACCTACACCCCCGAGCCGGGTGCGGCGCCGCTTCCCCGCATGATCGCGGCGCAGGCGGCCCTGGAGACCAGGATGCTGCTGCGCAACGGCGAGCAGCTGCTGCTCACGGTCGTCATCCCGACCCTGCTGCTCGTGCTCTTCAGCTCCGTCGACATCGTCGACACCGGCAAGGGCAAGGCGGTCGACTTCCTCGCTCCCGGCATCCTGGCGCTCGCCGTGATGTCGACCGCGTTCACCGGGCAGGCCATCGCGACCGGCTTCGAGCGCCGCTACGGCGTGCTCAAGCGGCTCGCCGCCTCGCCGCTGCCCCGCTGGGGGCTGATGACCGCGAAGACGGCGTCCGTGCTGGTCACGGAGGTCCTTCAGGTCATCCTGCTGACGGTGATCGCGTTCGCGCTGGGCTGGCACCCGCACGGCAACCCCGCCGCCGTCCTGCTCCTGCTGATCCTCGGCACGGCCGCCTTCTCCGGACTCGGGCTGCTGATGGCGGGCACGCTGAAGGCGGAGGCGACCCTGGCCGCGGCCAACCTGGTCTTCCTGCTGCTGCTCGTCGGCGGCGGGGTCATCGTCCCGCTCGACAAGTTCGGCTCGGCCGGGCAGCACGTCCTCGGGCTGCTGCCGATCTCGGCGCTCTCGGACGGTCTGCGGGACGTGCTCCAGCACGGGGCCGGGACGCCGTGGGGCGACCTGGGGATCCTGGCCGTGTGGGCGGTCGTCGCCCTGGCCGCGGCCGGAAGGTTCTTCCGCTGGGAGTGAAGCCACGGTGGACCCTCGTGAAAGCGTGCACAAGCGGCGGCCTACGATGGTGCGCGTGCCAAAGCTGACCCGCGCCGACGCCGTAGCCGCCCTGCGCAACCCGCTCGCCTTCATCGCCGAACGCTGGACCCCGGAGCCCCGGACCGTGCAGCGGGCGGCCCTTGCCGCGCTCGTCATGTCCGTGGTCATCGTGGTCACCGGCGGTGCCGTACGCCTGACCGGCTCGGGCCTCGGCTGCCCGACCTGGCCCGAGTGCACCGACGGCTCGCTGACGCCGACGAACGCGCTGAGCTATCACAGCGCCATCGAGTTCAGCAATCGCATGCTGACGTACGTACTGTGCGCCGCGGTCGGCTGGGCGATCATCGCGGCACGCTCCGAGAAGCCGTACCGGCGCAGCCTGACCCGGCTGGGCTGGGCGCAGTTCTGGCTCGTCATGGGCAACGCGGTGCTGGGCGGCATCGTGGTGCTCGTCGGCCTCAACCCGTACACGGTCGCGGCCCACTTCCTGCTGGCGACGGCCCTGATCACGGTCGCCGCGGTGATGTGGCAGCGCACCCGCGAGGGCGACGGCGCGCCCCGGCCGCTGGTCGGCAAGGCCGTGCAGCAGCTGGTGTGGGTGCTCGTCGTCGCCTCCGTGCTGCTGATCGCGGTCGGCACGGTCGTCACCGGCGCCGGCCCGCACGCGGGCGACTCCAGCGACGTCAAGCGCATCCCGATCGACTGGGAGACCGTCGCCAAGCTGCACGCCGTGCTCGCCTGGATCGTGGTGACGCTCACCTTCGCCCTGTGGTTCGTCCTCAAGGCGGTCGACGCCCCCAAGGGTCCGCTGGACCGTACGCGCGACCTGTTCCTGATCCTGCTCGGCCAGGGTGTCATCGGCTACGTCCAGTACTTCACCCACCTGCCCGAGATGCTCGTCGGCCTGCACATGCTCGGTTCGTGCCTGGTGTGGATCGGCGTCCTGCGCATCCTGCTCTCCCTGCGTGAACGCCCGGAGACCGCCGTGGACCTGCCCGGACCGGCGGCCGAGGTGACGGTGGGGACGCGCGCGTAGGCCGGTCCGCGCGGCGCCTCACCCGTACGTGGCCCGTCTCCCCGTGCAACAGCCGGCCGGAGCCGAACAGCTCGCGCCGGGTGACGGGGGTGACCGGCGGCGCAACATGACGGTGCGCCCTGGTTGAGGTGGGACCGGTCCGGGTCGCTCAGGGCAGCGGCGGCCGTACAGGTGTGGTGGAACAGTCCGGTCGGCTCACTCCAGCCCGTACACCCGCAGTGCGTTGCCCGCCGCGACCATCCGGGCCACCCGCTGGGCGTCCTCCAGGGACCAGGCGTCCTCGGCCACCCAGGCACCCAGGACCCGGCTCAGGGCCTCGCGGAAGAGCCGGGCGCCGACGACGTGCAGCTCGGGCAGGCCATGGGCACCGGTGGAGAAGAGGATCTTGCCGAAGGGGGCCAGTTCCAGGATCTCGGCGAGGACCGTGGCGGCGCGGGCCCCGGTGCGCACGAGCGCGGCACCCGAGTCGGTGTAGACATGCGCGAAGACCCCGGCCAGGTGGGCGGCGTGGCGGTGGTACGGATAGCCGTGCAGCAGGATCAGGTCGGTGCCGAGGCCGGCCGTGGCCCTGACGAAGTCGGTGAGCAGTACCGGGTCCGTACGGTCGATGCGGGAGCCGGGCTCGCCGAGCCCCGCGTGCAGTTGGAGCGGGAGTCCGGAGGCGACGGCGATCCACAGCAGGTGCCGCAGCAGCACGGGGTCCGTGAGCGCGCCACCGACCCGGCGCCCGGCCAGCCAGCGGCCCGCCGCGCCCCGCACCTCCCCCGGCCCCGGCGGTTCGGGCGCGAGGGCGAGGCCGTGTCTGAGCCCCGCGACGGAGGTGAAGGCGACGGCGTTCGCGGCGGCGCCGTGCACCGACTCGGCGAGGTTGGCGAGGAAGGACTCGACGGTGCCGGAGGTGTCGGCGACCTGCTCCGCGAGCAGCTCGAGCCGGATGATCTCGTGGGCCCGGGCGAAACCGGCGGAGGCCATCTCGGCGGGGCCGGTGAGGTCGCCGGGCAGGCCGGTGTCGACCAGGTACGTGGTGATGCCGCTGCCCCGCAGCAGCCTGCGGCCCGCTTCCAGGACGCCCAGTTCACGCCGTCGGGCGAGATAGCGTGCGGGCGCACAGTGGGGTTCCAGGCCGAGCAGGGGCGGGCACCAGCGTCGTACGGCGAAGCCCGTCTGGGTGTCGAAGAGGGTGGTGCCGGGTGCCGGCGGGCCCTCGGTGCGGGCGAGTTGGGCCTCGAAGGTGCCGAGGCCCAGTTCGGTGCGGAGTACTCCGTGGCAGTACTGGTCCACGAGGGACGGCGTTTCGATCATCCCGGTCTCCCCGCAGGACGCTGCGCTGTGCCTTGCAGTCCTAACGGGTGGACGGCGTTCGAGGTCGCGGATCGGCTCGGGAATGCGCGTTGTTGGGCGACTCCAGGCCGTCTTTGGCTGCTCGCGCTCCCGCGGCGCAGCCGCACACGGATACAGCCCCGCGCCCCTTGGGGTCGGCTGCCTCAACCGCCGATCTGAATCCCGGCCATCCTCTTCCACTCGTACGGCCCCGTCTTCACCTTCGCCGCGAATTCACCGTCGAAGGACTCGTGGACGGTGATGCCGGACTTCTCGACGGCCTTCTCGGCGATCTCCGTGCTGGGGGCCACCAGGTCGCCCCAGCCGCCGTCCTCTCCGACGAGGACGATGCGGGCGCCACGTTCGCCGATGTGGGCCACCTGGCCCTCGGCACCGCCGTGTGCCTTGGCGAAGGCGCTGATCTGGTGGGCGAGCCGGGACACCTTGCGCTCGGCCCGCGCGTCAACCTGCTGTGTGTCTGCCATGGCCAGGATGCTACCCACGAGTAGATCAAACGGCGACGGGAGGGGTGCGTGGCCTTGACCACGCACCCCTCCCGTCGGCGCGGAAGAGTGGTTACCGCAGGAACGGGTCGACCGCGACGGCGACGAAGAGGATCGACACGTAGGTGATCGACCAGTGGAAGAGGCGCATCTCCTTGAGCTTCACGCCCGTCACCTCGGCCTTCGCCCGGTTCTGCAGGCCGTGCGCCTCCCAGAGCCAGAAACCGCCGGCCGCGAGGGCGACCACCGTGTAGAACCAGCCGGTGTAGCCGAGCGGGGTGAGGAGCAGGGAGACCGCGACCATCACCCAGCTGTAGATGACGATCTGCCGGGCGACGACCTTGTTGGAGGCGATGACCGGGAGCATCGGCACTCCCACGCGCGCGTAGTCCTCCTTGACCTTCATGGACAGCGGCCAGTAGTGCGGCGGGGTCCAGAAGAACATGACGAGGAAGAGGATGATCGGCGCCCAGGACATCGAGTCCGTGACCGAGGACCAGCCGATCAGCACCGGCAGGCAGCCGGCGATGCCGCCCCACACGATGTTCTGCGACGTACGCCGCTTGAGGATCATCGTGTAGACGACGACGTAGAAGAGGAGCGCGCCGAGCGACAGCCAGGCGCTCAGCCAGTTGACGGTGAGCCCGAACAGCAGCGTCGAGACGACCGCCAGGGTGATGCCGAAGGCCAGGCACTCGCGCGGGCTGACCATGCCGGTGACGAGGGGCCGCTGCGAGGTGCGGTCCATCAGGGCGTCGATGTCGCGGTCGATGTACATGTTGAGCGCGTTGGCGCCGCCCGCGGACAGGTACCCGCCGATGCAGGTGAGCAGCACCAGTTTGAGGTCCGGCACACCCTGCTGCGCCAGGAACATCACCGGAACGGTGGTGATGAGCAGCAGCTCGATGATCCGCGGCTTCGTCAGAGCCACGAACGCCTTGACACGGGCCCCGAACGGCCGGTGAACCGGGCCCTGGCTCGCACCACCGAGCAAGCCCGCTGGACGGGATTCGACGGCCGTCACGCACACCCCTGACAGAGACATCCCAGCAAGCCTCCCCGTGTGAAGTACCGGTAAAGGCTCGCGCGTACCACGCCACTTTAGACGTTGCCCATACCCCGCCCTCCGCGGGGGTGGGGTCGTGTTGGCGGCCCCTCGTAGGAGGACCCCCATAAGAGGTGACCCACCCCTCGATTGAGCGCTCAGATGACCGGCCGCGTATTCATGTGCCAAATGCCGTGTCGGCCAGTCGGGAGGCGGATCGCGCGGACTCCCGGCAGTCTGGAATGAGTCGAAAAAACGCACGTCCTTACGGGGGTAGGCTCGACAGCGGCCGGCGGGCAGAAGCACGCCGGCGGCCGGGTGGGCACATGCCCCGAAGACCGGCGACCGACATGTGGAGAGGAGCCCTGACCCAGGGTGAGCACCAAGCCGACCACCACAGACCTCGAGTGGACCGAGCTGGACCAGCGGGCCGTCGACACCGCCCGTGTCCTGGCCGCAGACGCCGTACAAAAGGTCGGCAACGGCCATCCCGGTACGGCGATGAGCCTGGCCCCGGCCGCGTACACCCTCTTCCAGAAGGTGATGCGGCACGACCCGGCCGACCCCGAGTGGGTAGGACGCGACCGCTTCGTGCTGTCCGCCGGCCACTCGTCCCTGACCCTCTACACCCAGCTCTACCTGGCCGGCTTCGGCCTGGAGCTGGAGGACCTCGAGTCCTTCCGTACCTGGGGTTCGAAGACCCCGGGCCACCCGGAGTACGGGCACACCAAGGGCGTCGAGACCACCACCGGTCCGCTGGGCCAGGGTGTCGCCAACGCGGTGGGCATGGCGATGGCCGCCCGCTACGAGCGCGGCCTGTTCGACCCGCAGGCGCCGCAGGGCGAGTCGCCCTTCGACCACTTCGTGTACTGCATCGCCGGTGACGGCTGCCTCCAGGAGGGCATCTCCGCCGAGGCGTCCTCGCTGGCCGGCCACCAGAAGCTCGGCAACCTGATCCTGCTGTGGGACGACAACCACATCTCGATCGAGGGCGACACCGAGACGGCTGTCTCCGAGGACACCGTCAAGCGCTACGAGGCCTACGGCTGGCACGTGCAGCGTGTGGAGGCCAAGGAGAACGGCGACCTGGACCCGGAGGCGATCTTCGCGGCGATCCAGGCGGCCAAGGCGGTCACCGACCGGCCGTCGTTCATCGCGATGCGCTCGATCATCGCCTGGCCGGCCCCGAACGCGCAGAACACCGAGGCCGCGCACGGCTCGGCGCTGGGCGCGGAGGAGGTCGCGGCCACCAAGCGCGTCCTCGGCTTCGACCCGGAGAAGAGCTTCGAGGTCTCCGACGAGGTCATCGCCCACACCCGCAAGGCCCTGGAGCGCGGCGCGCAGGCCAAGGCCGAGTGGGAGAAGTCGCTGCAGGTCTGGCGCGACGACAACGCCGAGCGGGCCGCCGAGTTCGACCGGATCAGCAAGGGCGAGCTGCCCGTCGGCTGGGAGGACAAGCTCCCGGTCTTCGAGCCCGGCAAGGGCGTCGCGACGCGTGCCGCGTCCGGCAAGGTGCTGCAGGCGCTCGGTGCGGTCATCCCGGAGCTGTGGGGCGGTTCCGCCGACCTCGCCGGGTCGAACAACACCACCATCGACAAGGACAGCTCGTTCCTGCCCGAGGGCAACCCGCTGCCGGAGGCCAACCCCTACGGCCGCACGATTCACTACGGCATCCGTGAGCACTCCATGGGCGCCGAGATGAACGGCATCGCCCTGCACGGCAACACCCGTATCTACGGCGGCACGTTCCTCGTCTTCTCCGACTACATGCGCAACGCGGTGCGCCTGTCGGCCCTGATGCACCTGCCGGTGACGTTCGTGTGGACGCACGACTCCATCGGCCTCGGCGAGGACGGCCCGACCCACCAGCCGGTCGAGCACCTGGCCTCGCTGCGCGCCATCCCGGGCCTGAACATCGTCCGGCCGGCCGACGCCAACGAGACCGCGATCGCCTGGCGCGAGGTCCTCAAGCGCTACACCAAGGAGTTCGGCAAGGGCCAGCCGCACGGCTTCGCCCTCACCCGCCAGGGCGTGCCGACGTACGAGCCCAACGAGGATGCGGCGAAGGGTGGTTACGTCCTCTTCGAAGCGGACGGCGGCGCCCCGCAGGTGATCCTGATCGCCACCGGTTCCGAGGTGCACGTGGCCGTCGAGGCGCGTGAGCAGCTCCAGGCCGACGGTGTCCCCACGCGCGTGGTGTCGATGCCGTCCGTGGAGTGGTTCGAGGAGCAGGACCAGGGGTACCGGGACTCCGTGCTGCCGCCGTCGGTCAGGGCCCGCGTGTCGGTCGAGGCGGGTATCGGTCTCACGTGGCACAAGTACGTGGGGGACGCCGGCCGCATCGTTTCCCTGGAGCACTTCGGTGCTTCCGCCGACGGCAAGGTGCTCTTCCGCGAGTTCGGCTTCACTGCCGAGAACGTGGCCGCCAAGGCCCGGGAATCCCTCGCCGCCACCCAGCGCTGACGCCCATATACGACACGTAGGAGATGTAATTCCATGACAGACGCACTCAAGCGCCTCTCCGAGGAAGGCGTCGCGATCTGGCTGGACGACCTGTCGCGCAAGCGGATCACGTCCGGCAACCTCGCCGAGCTGATCGACCAGCAGCACGTCGTGGGCGTCACCACCAACCCGACGATCTTCCAGAAGGCGATCAGCGGCGGCGACGGCTACGAGCAGCAGCTCACGGACCTCGCCGCCCGCAAGGTCACCGTCGAAGAGGCCGTCCGCATGATCACGACGGCGGACGTCCGCGACGCCGCCGACATCCTGCGCCCGGTCTTCGACGCCACGGACGGCCAGGACGGCCGGGTCTCCATCGAGGTCGACCCCCGCCTCGCCCACAACACCAGGGCGACCGTCGCCGAGGCCAAGCAGCTGGCCTGGCTGGTGGACCGCCCCAACACCCTGATCAAGATCCCGGCCACCAAGGCGGGTCTGCCGGCGATCGCCGAGGTCATCGGGCTCGGCATCAGCGTCAACGTCACGCTGATCTTCTCGCTGGAGCGCTACCGCGCGGTCATGGACGCCTACCTCACCGGCCTGGAGAAGGCCAAGGCGCGCGGCCTGGACCTGTCGCTCATCCGTTCCGTGGCGTCGTTCTTCGTGTCCCGTGTGGACACCGAGATCGACAAGCGCCTGGACGCCCTCGGCACCGACGAGGCCAAGGCGCTGCGCGGCAAGGCCGCCGTCGCCAACGCGCGCCTCGCCTACCAGGCGTACGAGGAGGTCTTCTCCTCCGACCGCTGGCAGGCGCTGGAGAACGCGGGCGCCCGCAAGCAGCGTCCGCTGTGGGCGTCGACCGGCGTGAAGGACCCGGCGTACCGGGACACGATGTACGTCACCGACCTGGTCGGTCCGAACACGGTCAACACCATGCCGGAGGCCACCCTGGAGGCCACCGAGGACCACGGCGAGATCACCGGCGACACCATCACCGGCACCTACGAGCAGGCCCGCGCCGACCTCGACGCGGTCGAGAAGCTCGGGATCTCGTACGACGACGTGGTCCAGGTGCTGGAGGACGAGGGCGTCGAGAAGTTCGAGGCGTCCTGGATCGACCTGCTGAAGTCGACCGAGGCGGAGCTCAAGCGCCTCACCCCCTCGGAGGGATGATTTGTCACCCCTCGTCGGATCCGGAGCGAACCCGCTTCGTGACCCCGCCGACCGACGGCTCCCGCGTATCGCGGGGCCGTCGGGCCTGGTGATCTTCGGCGTCACGGGCGACCTGTCGCGCAAGAAGCTGATGCCCGCGGTGTACGACCTCGCCAACCGGGGTCTGCTGCCGCCGGGCTTCTCGCTGGTGGGCTTCGCCCGCCGCGAATGGGAGAACGAGGACTTCGCCGCCGAGGTCCACGACGCCGTCAAGGCGCACGCCCGTACGCCGTTCCGGGAGGAGGTCTGGCAGCAGCTCATCCAGGGGATGCGCTTCGTCCAGGGCACCTTCGACGACGACGATGCCTTCGAGCGGCTGCGCGCCACCATCGAGGAGCTGGACAAGGCGCAGGGCACGGGCGGCAACTTCGCCTTCTACCTGTCGGTGCCGCCGCGCTCCTTCCCCGTCGTCATCCAGCAGCTCAAGAAGCACGGGCTGGCCGACCAGACCGGCGGTTCCTGGCGGCGCGCGGTCATCGAGAAGCCGTTCGGCCACGACCTGAAGTCGGCCGAGGAGCTGAACAAGGTCGTGCACGAGGTCTTCGAGCCGGACCAGGTGTTCCGGATCGACCACTACCTCGGCAAGGAGACCGTCCAGAACATCCTGGCGCTGCGCTTCGCCAACACGATGTTCGAGCCGATCTGGAACCGGTCCTTCGTGGACCATGTGCAGATCACCATGGCCGAGGACATCGGCATCGGCGGCCGGGCCGGCTACTACGACGGCATCGGCGCCGCCCGTGACGTCATCCAGAACCACCTCCTCCAGCTCATGGCTCTCACCGCCATGGAGGAGCCCGCCTCCTTCGGCGCGGACGCGCTGGCCGCCGAGAAGGAGAAGGTGCTCGGCGCCGTACGGCTGCCGGCGGACCTCGGCAAGCACACTGTGCGCGGTCAGTACGCGGGTGGCTGGCAGGGCGGCGAGAAGGTCATCGGCTACCTCGAAGAGGACGGCATCGACGCCAAGTCGAAGACCGACACCTATGCCGCGATCAAGCTGGAGGTCGACAACCGCCGCTGGGCGGGGGTCCCCTTCTACCTGCGCACCGGCAAGCGCCTCGGCCGGCGCGTGACGGAGATCGCGGTCGTCTTCCAGCGGGCCCCGCACTCCCCCTTCGACCACACGGCGACGGAGGAGCTGGGCCAGAACGCGATCGTCATCCGTGTCCAGCCGGACGAGGGCATCACGGTCCGCTTCGGTTCCAAGGTGCCGGGCACCTCGATGGAGATCCGCGACGTCTCGATGGACTTCGCCTACGGCGAGTCCTTCACCGAGTCGTCGCCGGAGGCGTACGAGCGGCTGATCCTGGACGTGCTGCTGGGCGACGCCAACCTCTTCCCGCGCACGGAGGAGGTCGAGCTGTCCTGGAAGATCCTCGACCCGATCGAGCAGTACTGGGACAAGCACGGCAGGCCCGCCCAGTACCCGTCGGGCACCTGGGGCCCCGCCGAGGCGGACGAGATGCTTGCACGAGACGGACGGAGCTGGCGCCGGCCATGAAGATAGACCTGACCGACACCACTGCCGGCGACATCAACAAGGCGCTCGTCCAGGGCCGCCGTGCCATCGGCACTCCCGCCGTCGGCATGGTCCTCACCCTCGTCATCGTCACCGACGAGGAGAACGCCTACGACGCGCTGAAGGCCGCGGGCGACGCGTCGCGCGAGCACCCTTCGCGCACGCTGGTGGTCATCAAGCGGGTCTCCCGCTCCCCGCGCGACCGTACGACCTCCCGGCTGGACGCCGAGGTACGGGTCGGTGCGGACGCGGGCACCGGCGAGACGGTCGTGCTGCGGCTGTACGGCGAGGTCGCCGACCACGCCGACTCGGTCGTGCTGCCGCTGCTGCTGCCGGACGCCCCGGTCGTGGTGTGGTGGCCGGTGAACGCCCCGCTGGACCCGGCGAAGGACCCGCTGGGCGCACTCGCCCAGCGCCGGGTCACCGACACCTACGCCGCCGAGCAGCCGGTGCGGGAGCTGTCGGCCCGCGCCGAGGCCTACACGCCCGGTGACACCGACCTGTCCTGGACCCGGATCACGCCGTGGCGCTCGATGCTCGCGGCCGCCCTGGACCAGGTCACCTGCGAGGTGCGGGGCGTCGAGGTGGAGGGCGAGGAGTTCAACCCGAGCTGTGAGCTGCTGGCGATGTGGCTCGCGGACCGGCTGGAAGTCCCCGTCAGGCGTTCCCTGTCGTCCGGCCCGGGTCTGACGGCCGTCCGCATGGAGACCACCTGCGGGCCGGTCGTCCTGGACCGGGCCGACGGCTCGCTGGCCACGCTGTCCATCGAGGGCCAGCCGGCCCGCGCGGTGGCGCTCAAGCGGCGGGAGACCGCCGAGCTGATCGCGGAGGAGCTGCGCCGGCTCGACCCGGACGACACCTACGCGTCGGCACTGCGCTACGGCGTGGAGCGGCTGGACACCGCGCCGGAGCAGGCCTCCACGGAGACGGCCGAACCGGCCGCCGAGCCCGAGGCGGTGCCGGCCGGGGCGCCCGCGAAGAAGACGGCGGCCGGGACCGCGAAGAAGGCTCCGGCGAGGAAGGCGGCGGCGAAGTGAGCACTCCGCAACTGGTCGTCCACCGCGACAAGGAACTGATGGCGCAGGCCGCGGCGGCCCGCCTCATCACGAAGATCGTGGACGCGCAGGCCTCCCGGGGCACCGCGTCCGTGGTCCTCACCGGCGGCCGCAACGGCAACGGCCTGCTGGCCGCGCTCGCGGCGGCGCCCGCGCGGGACGCCGTCGACTGGAGCCGCCTGGACCTGTGGTGGGGCGACGAGCGCTACCTTCCCGAGGGCGACCCCGAGCGCAATGTCACGCAGGCCCGCGAGGCGCTGCTGGACTCCGTACCACTGGCCCCGGAGCGCGTGCACGCCATGCCCGCCTCCGACGGCCCGTACGGCGCGGACGTCGACGCCGCGGCGGAGGCGTACGCGGCGGAGCTGGCGAAGGCGTCCGGGCCGGAGAACCACGGCTCGGTGCCCACCTTCGACGTGCTCATGCTGGGTGTCGGCCCGGACACCCATGTGGCCTCGCTGTTCCCGGAGCTGCCGGCCGTACGGGAGACCGAGCGCATGGTGGTCGGCGTGCACGGCGCGCCCAAGCCGCCGCCGACCCGGATCAGCCTGACCCTGCCCGCGATCCGCGCGGCTCGCGAGGTGTGGCTGCTCGCGGCCGGCGAGGACAAGGCGGAGGCCGCGGCCATCGCCCTGTCGGGCGCGGGCGAGATCCAGGCCCCGGCGGCGGGCGCGTACGGGCGGCAGCGCACCCTGTGGCTGCTGGACGCCGCGGCGGCTTCGCAGCTGCCCCGGTCGCTGTATCCCCCGTCGTCACCGTGAGGACTGTTTGTGGACAGCGGCGGCGGGGACTTGGGTCCCCGCCGCCGCTCATTTCACGGATCCTGCCATCACGCCCTGCACGAAGTGCCGCTGGAACGCGAAGAACACCACCACCGGCACGATCAGGGAGAGGAACGCGCCCGGGGCCAGGACGTCGATGTTGCTGCCGAACTGACGGATCTGGGACTGGAGTTGCACGGTCAGCGGCTGGGAGGAGCTGTCCGCGAAGAGCAGCGCGACCAGCATGTCGTTCCAGACCCACAGGAACTGGAAGATGGCGAGTGAGGCGATCGCCGGGCGCCCGACCGGCAGCACCAGCCGCGTGAAGATGCGCCACTCGGTGCCGCCGTCCATCCGTGCCGCCTCCAGCATCTCCTTGGGCATCTCCGCGAAGTAGTTGCGCAGCAGGAACACCGCGAACGGCAGTCCGTACGCCACGTGGAAGAGAACGACCCCGGGGATCGTGCCGAACAGGCCCAGCGCGCCGAAGAGTTTGGCCACCGGCAGCAGGCCGATCTGCACCGGCACCACCAGCAGAGCCACCACCAGCAGGAAGAGCGGCTCCCTGAGCGGGAAGTCCAGCCAGGCGAAGGCATATCCGGCGAGGGCCGCGATGACCACCACGAGCGTGGTCGCCGGCACCGAGATCAGCACCGTGTTCCAGAAGGCCTGGGTGATGCCGGAGTTCTTCAGCAGCGCCGAGTAGTTGTCGAAGGACAGCTGCCCGGGGCTCGTCAGGGCGGTCCACCAGCCGCCCTTCGCGGTGTCCTGCGCCGAGCGCAGGGAGGACACGAAGAGGCCCGCGAGCGGGGTCAGCCAGACCAGGCCGATCACCACCAGGAAGGCCTGCACCAGGCCGTTGCCCAGGCCCCGCCTGATCACGTTCATCGTTGGCTCCTCATCGCTGACTACGGCGGAAACGGCGGACGTTGAACACCATCGCGGGGACCACCAGGAGCAGCAGAAGCACACCGAGGGCGCTGCCGAGCCCCTGGTTGTTGCCACCGCCGAAGGAGACCAGCCACATCTGTGTGGCCAGCACCGTGGCGTCCTCCTGCACCGGTCCGGGCGCGATGATGTAGACGAGGTCGAAGACCTTCATCACGTTGATCACGAGGGTCACGAAGACGACCGTGAGCACGGGGGCCAGCAGCGGGACGGTGATGCGGTGGAAGATCTGCCACTCGTTCGCGCCGTCCATCCGCGCCGCCTCCAGCGCATCCCGGGGCAGGGTGGAGAGCCCCGCGCCGATGAGGACCATCGCGAAGCCGGTCCAGATCCACAGGTATGCGCCGATGATCGCCGGTGTGACGAGGGTCGGGCCGAGCCAGGAGATGCCCTGATAGGGCTGGGCGAAGTTGGACTCCGGCAGCTTCACGGTGTACGACCCGGCGGTCAGCCCCGAGAAGCGGAAAGAGCCGTCGGCCGCGGTGGTCGTGCTCCCGGCCGTCCTCCCGTCACGCACCGCCTGGACCGTCATGCCGGGCAGCCCGCTCTCGCCGGGGTCGACCTTGCCCTGTCTGCCACCCCCGCCGGGGGTGAAGTCCAGGTAGACGACTCCGCGCAGTTCACCGGGGGTGGCCGCGTGCGCGGCGGCCGGGTAGGCAGGCGAGGCGTTCTTCGGCAGGTCCCCCGGCAGGACGCCGACCATGGGGAGGGTCACCGAATGGCCCGTCGAGGCCGTCGTACGCCAGGAGCCGTCCCGGTCCTGGGTCAGCAGGCCCTCGCGCCCTCGGGCCGTCGGGTACGCCGATGTGCTCTGGAAGGCGTCATGGACGGAGACGACGGCCGCGTTGAGCACGCCCTTGTTCGGGTCCGCGTCGTAGGCGAGGCGGAAGATGATGCCGGCGGCGAGGAAGGACACGGCCATCGGCATGAAGAGCAGGAGCTTGAAGGCCGTGGCCCAGCGGACCTTCTCCACCAGCACGGCCAGGACCAGGCCGAGGCCGGTCAGCAGGGCCGGGGCCACGACGACCCAGATCGCGGTGTTGCGGACGGCCTTCAGGGTGGCCGGGTCGCGGAACATCTCCGTGTAGTTGCCGGCGCCGACGAAGCGGGTGCCGGAGGCGTCGAAGAAGCTGCGGCCGACGGAGAACAGCACCGGGTAGACGACGAGCGCGCCGAGCAGGAGCAGCGCCGGGAAGACGAAGAGCAGGGCGACCAGCCGGGCGCGCCGCCGGCCGCGGCGCCCGCGCGCCGCGCCGGCGGCCCGCGGGCCCGCCTGCTGTTTCACGTAAGTGGTGGCGGTCATGGTGCTGTCGCTCAGTTCTGGTAGGCCTTGGCGGCGGCGGACTCCAGCTGCGCCGCGGTGCCCTTGGGGTCCGAGGGGTCGCGCAGGAAGTCCTGGAGCAGCTTCCACTCGCCCGCGCCCTTGGTGCCGCCGAAGGCGGCGGGCGCCTGGTCGGACATGTCGAAGCGGACCGAGTCGCCCGCGTCGATGAGGGACTTGGCGGTCGCCCGCGTGACGTCGTCGCCGTACGAGGCGAGGTCGAGCTTCCTGTTGGCGGAGAGGAAGCCGCCCGCCTTCGCCCACACGGCCGCCGCCTCGGGGGTGGCCAGGTACTCCAGGAGCTTCATGCCGGCCGTGGCGTTCTTGCCGTCCTTGAGGACGACCGCCGCGTCACCTCCGCTGACCACCGGTGCCGTGCCGCCGTCGACCGAGGGGAAGGGGAAGAAGTTCGCGTCCTTGCCGATGGTCCTGCCGAACTGGTCGTGGGCGACCCCGGCCACGAAGTCGCCCTCGTAGACCATGCCGGCCTCGGGCTTGGGTCCGAACACCTTCTCCACCGAGGTCGGGAAGTCGGTGTTCAGGGCCTCCTTCTGGCCGCCCGCGAGGAGCTGCTTGTCCTTGAACAGCTTGCCGAGGGTGGTGAGCGCCCTGACGACGGAGGCGTCGGTCCACCTGAGCCGGTGGGTGGCGAGGGCGTCGTACTTCTGGGGTCCGGCCTGGGAGAGGTAGATGTTCTCGAACCAGTCGGTGAGCGTCCAGCCGTCCTCACCGCCGACGGCGAAGGCGGCGAGCCCGGAGTCGGAGACGGTGTGCCCGTCCTTGAGCATCTCGTCGTACGTCTTCGGCGGCTTGACCCCGGCCTGGGCGAGCGCGGCGGGGCTGTACCAGACGGTCGACTTGTGGGCGGCCTTGAAGTAGAGGCCGTACAGGGTGCCTTCGACGCTGCCGTACTTCTTCCACACGGGTGCGTAGTCGGCGGTGATCGTCGCTTGCGCGGTCGGCGACAGCGGCTTGAGCCAGCCCTTCTTCGCGAACTGCTCCAGGACGCCGACCTGCGGGACCATCACGACGTCGGGTGCGTTGCCGCCCTCGATCTTGCTGCCGACGACGGTGGAGACGTTGTCGCCGGTCGACACGAACTGGGTCTTGGCGCCGGTCTTCGCGGTGAACGCGTCCAGCACCTTCTGGAAGTTCTTCTGCTCGCTGCCGGACCAGACACCGGCCACGGTGACGGTCTGGCCGCTGAGCGTCTTGTCCCCGCCGCCGGCCGAGACCGGTCCGCCGCCGCAGGCGGTGGCGCCGAGCGCGAGGGCGAGGGCGGTGCAGCTCGTGAGCAGGGTCGTACGTCGTCGCATCATCGCTGACGGGCCTTTCGGTGGAGGTGGATGGGCCGGGGGGATCAGAGGTCGTTCAGCCACCAGGCGGCCGTGGAGCCGGGCAGGACGCCGGGCGGGCAGGGGCCGCTGGACAGCAGGGGGGTGCCGGAGACCGGCGCGGGAGTGGGGGCCGTGGTGAAGTTGACGGCGCAGATCAGGTCGTCGCCGCGGGCGAAGGCGAGGACGCCGGGCGGGGTGTCCAGCCAACGCAGCGTCCCCTCGCCCAACTGGGGCAGTGACCGCCTCAGCTGGAGGCCGTCGCGGTACAGGTGCCAGAAGGAGCGGGTGTCGGCGAGGGCGCGGTCGGTGGCGTACTCGGCGAAGTAGTCCGGCTGCGGCAGCCAGGGTTTGGCGCCCTGCGCGCCGGAGGTGAAGCCGAACGGCGAGGCCTGGCCGGACCAGGGCAGCGGCACCCGGCAGCCGTCGCGGATGCGGGCGCGGCTGCCGGTGCGGTGGAAGATCGGGTCGGTGAGGACGTCGTCGGGCAGGTCGACGACCTCGGGCAGCCCCAGTTCCTCGCCCTGGTAGATGTACGCGGCTCCGGGCAGCGCCAGCATCAGCAGCGCGGCGGCGCGGGCGCGGACGGCTCCGAGGCCGCTGCCCTCGGTGGCGGGTTCGCCGTAGCGGGTGACGGTGCGGACCTGGTCGTGGTTGTTGAGGACCCAGGTGACCGTGGAGCCGGTGCCGGCGATGTCCTGCATGGCCTCGGAGACGACCTTGCGGAAGGCGTCGGCGTCCCAGGGGGCGCCGAGCAGGTCGAAGAAGAAGGCCTGGTGGAGTTCGTCCGGGCGGACGTACAGGGCGTGTTCGCGTGCGGTGGGGACGGAGACCTCGCCGACGAGGAGGCGTTCGCGGCCGTCGCGCTCCCGGTACTCCTCGCATATGGAGCGCCAGCGCCGCCACACCTCGTGCACCTCGGGCTGGTTCCAGGCGAGCGGGTTGACCGAGTCGCGGGTGCGGGCGTCGGCCTCGGGGTCGTCGGAGTCGGGCAGTTCGGGGTGCTTGAACAGGCCGGCGGCGACATCGATGCGGAAGCCGTCCACGCCGCGGTCCAGCCAGAACCGCAGGACGCGGTCGAACTCGGCGGGGATCCCCGGGTCGCGCCAGTTCCAGTCGGGCTGTTCGGGCGTGAACATGTGCAGGTACCACTGGCCGTCGCCGACCCTCGTCCAGGCCGGGCCGCCGAACATGGCGTGCCAGTTGTTGGGCGGCTCGGCGCCGCCCGGGCCACGGCCGTCGGCGAAGTGGAAGCGGGCGCGGGCCGGGCTGCCGGGTGCGCCGTCCAGGGCCTCGCGGAACCAGGGGTGCTCGCTGGAGCAGTGGTTGGGGACGATGTCGAGGAGCACCTTGATGCCGAGCCGGTGGGCGGCCGCCGTCAGCAGGTCGAACTCGGCGAGGTCGCCGAAGAGGGGGTCGACCCCGCAGTAGTCGGCCACGTCGTAGCCGTGGTCGTGCTGCGGCGAGGGGTAGAACGGGCTCAGCCAGATCCCGTCGACACCGAGCTTCTTCAGATACGGCAGCCCCGCGCGGACCCCGGCGAGATCGCCGACGCCGTCGCCGGTGCTGTCCAGAAAGCTGCGGACGTAGACCTGGTAGATCACCGCGTCACGCCACCAGTCGTGCTTACTCAACATGCATGCATGTTAGGTAGGAGCCTCGCGGGGATGTCAACGAAGTGAACGGAAGCTACCGGCCAGTTGACTGACCATATATGGACAAACCGCCGCAATGAGCCACCAGTCGTGATGACGGCGTTACTTAACAGGTAACTATCGACGGGCGATGGTGTCGAGTTCGCGCGCCAGTCGTCGCACGGCCTGCTCGGGCGTCTCGCGCCCGGTCAGGGCGCCGTACACCACCGCCTGCACGACCAGGCTGACCTGGTCGTAGTGCGCGCTCTTGGGGCGCGGCGCGGCGGTGAGCACGGCGGTGCGCAGGGTCGGCAGATAGGGGAACTGCCGGATCAGCGCGGGATCCTGGTAGAGCGCGGCGCGTACGGGCGGCAGCGCGCCCCGGGTGAGTACCTGGCGCTGGACCTGCTCGCTGGTGAGGTAGGCGATCAGGCGCGCGGCGGAATCGGGGTGCCGGGCATGGGTGTTGACCGCCAGGTTGGAACCGCCCAGGACGCTCGTCCCCGGTCCGTCGGGGCCGGGCAGCGGTACGGCGCCGATCCGGCCGGCGACCCTGGAGCCCTTGGCGGAGGCGACGGCGTAGGCGTAGGGCCAGTTGCGCAGGAAGAGCAGTCTGCCGTCCTGGAAGGCCTGTTTGGACTCCTCCTCCTTCCACGTCAGCGCCGCCTTCGGGATCCAGCCCTCGCGGACCCCCCGGGCGAGGAAGCCGATGCCCTCACGGGCGGCGGCCGAGTCGACGGTGACCCGGGTGCCCTCGTCACCGAGGATGGACCCGCCCGCCGAGTACACGGCCTCGGCCGCGTTGACGGTGAGGCCCTCGTACGGCAGGAACTGGCCCGCGTAACCGTCGAGTCCGTACCTGGGCGCGATGGTCCTGGCGTCGCGCTCCAGCTCGGCCCAGGTACGCGGCGGCGGCACACCCTCCTTGGCGAGGACGTCCTTGCGGTACAGCAGGAGTCCGGCGTTCGTGACGTACGGGACCGCGTACAGCCGTCCGTCGTAGGTCGCCGTGTTCACGACGGGCGGCAGGAAGCTCTTCAGCGGGAAGCGGCTCGGGGGCAGTGGTCGGATCCAGCCGGCCGCCGCGAACTCCGAGGTCCAGTTGACGTCGATGTTGAGGACGTCGAAGCGGCTCCGGTCGCCGCCGCGCAGGTCGGTCGTCATCTGCGCATGGGTCTCGTCGGCCGAGTCCGGCAGCTCGACGAGGGTGACCTTCTCGCCGGGGTGGGTGCGGTTCCAGCCCTGGAGCAGTGGGCCGAGATAACCGGTGAGGTCGCCGGCGGTGGCCAGAGTGAGCGGACCGCGCCCACCGCCCGCGCCCTCCTCGGCGCGGGCCCCGGAGGTGACGTACCCGGCGATGACCACGGCAAGAACGAGGAGGCCCCTACCGGCGGCGCGCATCCACCGCATAGGTTCCTCCTTGAACACGTACGCACGGCTCCGGGCACCCTCGCCCCGGGAGTCAGAGGCCATGTATACCTGTTAGGTATGAGCGATACTAGGGCCCGGAGCACATTGTGAGCAGACAGGAGGACAGCACGAGTGCGCCTGCCCCTCCTGGCACTCCTCGCCCGCGGCCCCGCCCACGGCTATGAGCTGAAGCAGGACCTTGAGCAACTGCTGGGCTCCGCGTACCCTCAGCCGAACGTCGGCCAGATCTACGTCACCCTCGGCCGCCTGGAGAAGTCCGGGCTGATCGAGGGCGAGGACGTCGAGCAGTCCAGCCGACCCAACAAGAAGGTCTACCACCTCACCGACGCCGGGCGGGAGGCGCTGCACGCCTGGTTCGAGGAGACCGAGGAAGAGCCGCGGGTACGGGACGAGTTCTTCATGAAGCTGGCCCTCGCCCCGCAGACCCGTCTCGCCGACCAGATCGCGCTCATCAACAAGCAGCGGCGCCAGTACCTCAACACCATGCGCAACCTGTCGAAACTGGCCGCGGCCGAGAACCGGGACAACCGAATCGCCCACCTGCTGATCGAGGGCGCGATGCTGCACCTGCAGGCCGACCTGGACTGGCTGGAGCGGTGCCAGGAGGAACTGGAATGAGCGAGGACCGTGTTCCGGTGCTCCGCGCCGCGGGCCTGGTGAAGACCCACCACGGGGAGGGCGCGCCCGCGCACGCCGTCCGCGAGGTGGACCTCGGTGTGGCCCGGGGCGAGTTCGTCGCGATCACCGGCCCGTCCGGCGCCGGGAAGTCGACGCTGCTGCACCTGCTGGGCGGACTGCAGCGGCCGGACGCCGGCAGCATCTGGCTGGACGGCCGCTGCACGGACTCCTTCAGCGAGGCGCGCTGGGCGGTGGAGCGCCGCCGGTCCATCGGCATCGTCTTCCAGTTCTTCAACCTGGTGTCGAACCTGTCCGTCGCCGACAACGTCGAACTGCCCGCCCTGCTGGCCGGTGCACCGCCGAAGAAGGCCCGCGCCGAGCGCGAGGCGCTCCTGGCCGAGCTGGGTCTCGAGGGCAAGGAGCGCAGCCTGCCCGGCGAGCTGTCCGGTGGCGAGCAGCAGCGGGTCGCGCTCGCCCGGGCCCTGGTCAACCATCCGCCGCTGCTGCTGGCGGACGAGCCCGCGGGCAGTCTGGACAGCAAGGGCACCCGCGAGGTGATGCGGCTGCTGTCCCGCTTCCACGGACGCGGCCAGACCATCGTGCTGGTCACGCATGACGCCCGGCTGGCCAGCGCCGCGGACCGGGTGATCAGCTTCTTCGACGGCCGCATAGCGGACGATGCCTCGCTGGACGGTGCGCCGCCGCGCCGCGCCGGCATCTCCGGTGTACTGGAGCTGAAGGACTGACCGTGCGGGCCACCCTGCGCTGGGCGCACTCCGATCTGCGCACGCATCGCGGCGAGGCGCTGTTCCTCGTGCTGGCCACCGCCGGCATCGTCGCCTCACTGCTGCTGGCCACCGCTCTGTTCGGCTATGCGACCAATCCCTGGCAGCGGACCTTCGCCGAGGCGCGTGGGGCCCATGTGTGGATCCACACGGCGCAGTCCGCGGACACCGGAAGGCTCGCCCGGCTGGACGGCGTCACGTCCGTCGCCGGTCCCTACCGCACCGAGCCCGTCACCGTCGCCGCACGCGGCACCCGTGCCTCCGTCGAACTGCGGGGCACCCCGCACCTGCCCTCCGTCGGCCGGCCGCTGCTCACCGCCGGGCACTGGCTGGATCCGGCCGAGCCGGACGGTGTGGTGCTGGAGAGCGGCCTGGCCCGCGCCCTGCTGGCCGAGCCCGGCGACACCCTGACCCTGCCCGGCACCGCCCGCACCCTGACCGTCGAGGGCATCGCGGACAGCGCCGAACCCGCGTACAGCCCTGGCGAGGAGCCGGGCCTGGTCTGGGCCCTGCCGTCCGCGGTCCGGGCGCCGGGCGGCCAGGTCATCGGGCTGCGGCTCGGTGATCCGTCCGACACCGACTACGCGGTGCAGCGCGCCGTCACCGTGCTGGGCGCGGGCGCGGTCGGCGAGGTCTCCACCTGGCAGCAGGCGCGCGCCCAGGCACAGGGCGACAACCGGCTGCTCGGGCAGGTACTCGGTCTGTTCGGTCTCGGCGCGCTGATCGCGGCCGGGTTCGCCGTGCACGGGGCGATCGCCACCCGGATCCGCGGCCATCTGCGGGACCTGTCGGTGCTCAAGGCGATCGGCTTCACCCCCGGCCAGGTCGTACGGATCTTCCTGCTCCAGCACCTCGCCTACGCCCTGCTCGGAGCCGTGGCCGCCGCCGCGCTCACCGACACGCTGGGCAGCAGGATCCCCGGGCGGCTCGGTGACGCCGTGGGCGTGTGGCAGGGACTGCCGGGGCACACCGTGGCGCTGCTGGCGGTGCCCGCGGGTGCAGTGCTGTTCATCGGCCTGACCACGGGCCTCGCGGCCTGGCGAGCCGGACGGGTGCCACCGGTTCCGTTGCCGCGCCCGGCCACTGCGGCGGGCGGACGGCTCTCCGGGGCCGCCCGGCGGGCGCTCGGGCTGCGGCTGCCGGCCGCGCTGGTCCTCGGCTGCCACAAGGCGGTCACGGGGCGCGGACGCGCGTTGGCCACCGTGGCCCGGCTGACCCTGCCGTTGCTGCTGATCGTGGTGGCGCTCAGCGCCTGGACCACGATCGACCGCTTCCACACCAGCCCGGCCCGGGTCGGGCTGCCCACCTCGCTCACGGTCCGCACCGACGGCACACCGCCCGCGGCGGACTTGCGGTCCCTGCTGACCGGCGACTCCCGTGTGGCCGCCACCTATCCGGGGGTCGAGCTGGCCGCGCTGGTGCCCGGACAGACCGGGACCATCGCCCTGCGCGGCCTCGGCACCGACACCCGGCCCTATCCCTGCTCCCTCGCCGAAGGCCGGGCCGCGCACGGCCCGGACGAGGCGGTGGCCGGGCAGGGACTGCTGGACCTGCTGCACGCGCGGGTCGGCGACTGGGTACGGTTGATGGTCGGCGACCGCCCACAGATCCTGCACATCGTCGGCCGCAGCATCGAACCGCAGAACGCCGGCCGGGTGGTGACGACCTCCCTGGACACCCTGCGCGAGAACGACCCGCAGCTCGCCCCGGCCTTCTACGAGCTGCAGCTGCACCCGGGCGCCGACCCGCACCGCGTGGCCGCCGCACTCACCGCCGCCGGCCGGGGCCATCTGGACGTGCACGCCGTGCCGAACCCGGCCGACGGCATGTCCCCGCTGCGCGCGGTCGTCGCCGGCCTGATCGCGGTGCTCGCCCTCATCGGGCTGGTCGAACTGCTGACCGCGATCGGCGGGAGCGTGCGCGAGGGCGAGCGGGACGTGCTCGCCCTCAGGGCGATCGGCATGTCCCCGCGGCAGATCACCGCGATCACCGTCACGGCCACGAGCTGTACGGCCCTGGCCGCGACCCTCGCCGCCACGGCCCTCGGGCTGCCGCTGGCCCGCCGGCTCATCGACGCCCAGGGCGCCTCCAGCGGCATCGGTGCGGGGATCGCCCAGTCCCCGTCGCCCGAGCTGCTGCTCGCGCTGGGCTCGGCCGCCGTGCTGGGAGCGGCCGCGCTCGCTGCGCTGCCCGCGGCCCGCGCGGCACGCGGACGGCTCGCGGACACACTGAGCGCGGTGGCCTGAGCCGGCGCCCGGGTGGTGCCGGGACCCGTGATCAGCGGCAGCGCACGGGAGCCGGACGGCCGTGCAGCGCCCGGCTCCCGTGGGGCCCGATCAGCTACGGGCGCGCAACTCGCGGTACTTCGCGACCAGCGCCTTGGTCGACGCGTCCAGGCCGGGCACCTCGGCACCCTCGGTCAGTGCCGGCTCCACCCGCTTGGCGAGGACCTTGCCCAGCTCGACGCCCCACTGGTCGAAGGAGTCGATGTTCCACACGGCGCCCTGGACGAACACCTTGTGTTCGTAGAGGGCGACCAGCTGGCCGAGAACGGACGGGGTGAGTTCCTTGGCCAGGATGGTCGTCGTCGGCCGGTTGCCCTGGAAGGTCTTGTGCGGGACCAGTTCCTCGGCCACGCCCTCCGCGCGGACCTCCTCGGCGGTCTTGCCGAAGGCGAGGGCCTGGGTCTGGGCGAAGAAGTTGGCCATCAACAGGTCGTGCTGCGCCTTGAGTCCAGCGCTCAGTTCGGCCACCGGCTCGGCGAAGCCGATGAAGTCCGCCGGGATCAGCTTGGTGCCCTGGTGGATCAACTGGTAGTAGGCGTGCTGGCCGTTGGTGCCCGGCGTGCCCCACACCACCGGCCCGGTCTGCCAGTCGACCTGCTTGCCGTCGCGCGCCACGTACTTGCCGTTGGACTCCATGTCCAGCTGCTGGAGATAGGCGGTGAACCGGGAGAGGTAGTGGCTGTACGGCAGGACGGCGTGCGACTGGGCGTCGTGGAAGTTGTCGTACCAGATGCCCAACAGGCCGAGCAGGAGCGGGACGTTGGCCTCGGCGGGTGCGGTGCGGAAGTGGTCGTCGACCAGCCGGAAACCGTCCAGCATCTCCCGGAAGCGGTCCGGACCGATGGCGATCATCAGGGAAAGGCCGATCGCGGAGTCGTACGAGTACCGCCCGCCGACCCAGTCCCAGAACTCGAACATGTTGGCCGTGTCGATACCGAACTCGGCCACCTTCTCGGTGTTGGTCGACAGGGCCACGAAGTGCTTGGCGACCGCGGAGTCTCCCCCACCGAGCGCGTCCAGCAGCCACGAGCGCGCGGAGGTGGCGTTGGTGATCGTCTCGATGGTGGTGAAGGTCTTGGAGGCGATGACGAACAGCGTCTCGGCCGGGTCCAGGTCCCGGGTTGCCTCGTGCAGGTCGGCGCCGTCCACGTTGGAGACGAAGCGGACGGTCAGCTCGCGGTCGGTGAAGCTGCGCAGCACCTCGTAGGCCATCGCGGGGCCCAGGTCGGAGCCGCCGATGCCGACGTTGATCACGTTCTTGATGCGCTTGCCGGTGTGACCGGTCCAGGCGCCGGAGCGGACACGGTCGGCGAAGTCGCTCATCTTGTCGAGCACGGCGTGCACCTTGGGGACGACGTTCTCGCCGTCGACCTCGATCACCGCGTCCCGCGGGGCACGCAGCGCGGTGTGCAGCACCGCGCGGTTCTCGGTGACGTTGATCTTCTCGCCGCGGAACATGGCGTCGCGCAGCGCGAACACGTCCGTGGCCGCGGCCAGCTCGCGCAGCAGCCGCAGCGTCTCGTCGGTGACCAGGTGCTTCGAGTAGTCGATGTACAGGTCACCGACCCGGAGCGTGTATCCCTCACCGCGTCCGGGATCGGCGGCGAACAATTCCCTCAGATGGGTGTCGGCCAGCCCTTCGCGGTGCTTGGCGAGAGCGGCCCATTCGGGCCTCTGGTTGAGCCTGGTACGGCCGTCTGCGTTCATTTCCGACTTCCGCCTTCTTTCGTGCCTGTCCCAGCTGTTCCAACCTAATTGATCACCGCGTGGTGCGAGCCGTGGTGGCGTCCCTGTGCGGCGCAACAACAGGTACGTCCGGCTGACGGGCCGGTATCAGCGAGATGACCGCGAGGGTGAACAGGGCGGCGGCGAGCAGGGCCGGGCCGTTGAGACCACGCCGGCCACCGCGCCGCCGAGGAGCGCGCCGAGCGGGGCGCCGGAGGTGGAGGAGGTGCGGAAGGCGGCGGAGACACGGCCGACCATGGCGGCCGGGCTGTGTTCCTGCATGAGCGTGCAGAAAGGTGCCGGCGTCGGCGACGAAGGGCAGGAACACGCCGACGGACAGCAGGACCGGCACGAAGGGGCCCGCCAGCAGCCCGCCTGCGAGCTGCTGACCCGTCATCAGCCTGGCGTTGGCCCCGCCGAGGGCCTCGCGTCGCGCCAGTGAGGGCAGCAGCGCCGTTGCGGCGTTGTCGAACAGCGTCTGGAGTGTGGTCTGGCCGAAGGCGAGGGCGAGCAGCAGGGGAACCGAGGCGAAGCCCGCCCCCCACCAGGAGGGCGAACGAGGCGACGAGCAGCCCGCGCACGGTGTCCACGGCCCACATCGCCCGCCGCTGGTCGACCCGGTCGGCCACGGCTCCGCCCAGCAGCCAGGGCAGATAGCCGCACGCCGTCAGCGAGGCGATGACCAGCGGGTCGTCGGTGAGCCGCACGGCAAACTTGCGGCAGCGCGGCCGTACGCAGCGCGTCCCCGAACCGGGAGACCACGGCGGCCGTCCACAGTGGGCCGAATTCCCCGCGCCACGCGGGTGCTCCCGTGCTCGCCGCCTCGATCGCAGCCATCCGCCCCCCCTCACGATGCGCCGGTGCACCACTCGATGCACACAACCGTAGAGGGCGGCACTGACAACGGGCCGTCCGCACGCGGGTCCAGACACCTCCGGCCCGGCACCCTGGGGCGCCCGGCCGGTCACATCCCTAGATCTCGCCCCGCAGTTTGGCGAGCGCCTCGGCGAGGATCGCCTCGCCGTCCGCGTCGCTGCGCCGCTCCCGCACATAGGCGAGGTGCGTCTTGTAGGGCTCGGTGCGCGGCGGGTCCGGTGGGTTGTCCCGGTCCTGGCCGGCCGGGAAGCCGCAGCGCGGGCAGTCCCAAGTGTCCGGAACCTGCGCGTCGCTGGCGAAGCTCGGCTGAGTCTCGTGCCCGTTGGAGCACCAGAAGGAGATGCGCAGACGCGGCGCGGACTCGCCGCGCTCGGCCTCGCCCATCGGCCCCGCCCCGACCCGGCTTCCTCGGATCGCGTTGCCACTTGCCACGGTCGTAACTCCCTGCGTGATGGTGCCGCGAAGCGAGTCGGCGTTCCGCTTCGCTGCGAGCGCCTCAGTCTACGTAAGGCCCAACGCGCGTCCAGTGATTGGAGTTACAAGCCCTCACACCCAGACGCAAGCCCCATGATAGGCCGCGCCCAGGAGCGCGTACCGAACATGGGGCCTTACGTACCGAATATGCGTGATCTGCGTGCTGTGCGGGAGAGTGTCAGCCGTTCGACTTCATCAGGATGCCGAGAACGATGATGCACGCGAACCACAGCAGACCGATCACGATGGTGATCCGGTCGAGGTTGCGCTCGGCGACCGAGGAGCCGCCGACGGAGGACTGCATGCCGCCACCGAACATGTCGGAGAGGCCGCCGCCCTTTCCCTTGTGCATCAGCACCAGCAGCATCAGCAGCAGGCTGAAGATGATCAGGGCGATCGAGAACCCCAAAACCACGGCTGGACCAACTTCCTCGGATTCGGATGGACGACGGGGGCACAGCACACCGGCTGTGCCCCCGCAAGAGTACGACGTATCGTCGCTACCGCCTACTCACAGCGTGCGTCACTGATCGCGGAAACGCACGATCTTGACGAACTCGTCGGCGTCCAGCGAGGCACCGCCGACCAGGGCGCCGTCGATGTCGGCCTGCGCCATGATCTCGGCGACGTTGCCCGACTTCACGGAGCCGCCGTACTGGATGCGGATCTTGTCGGCCACGTCCTGCGAGTACAGCTCGGCCAGCTTGGCGCGGATCGCGGCGCAGACCTCCTGGGCGTCCGCGGAGCCGCAGACCTTGCCGGTGCCGATGGCCCACACGGGCTCATAGGCGATCACGATCGTCTCGGCCTGCTCGGCCGGGACGTCCTTGAGGCCGCCCTCCAGCTGGGCGAGGGTGTGGGAGACGTGGTTGCCCGCCTCGCGGACGTCCAGCTCCTCGCCGACGCACAGGATCGGGGTCAGGCCGTGCTTGTAGGCGGCCTTGACCTTGGCGTTGACGATCTCGTCGGTCTCGTCGTGGTACTGGCGGCGCTCGGAGTGGCCGATGACCGCGTACGTGCACTTCAGCTTGGCCAGCATCGGGCCGGAGATCTCGCCGGTGTAGGCACCGGAGTCGTGCTGCGAGATGTCCTGGGAGCCGTACTTGATCTTGAGCTTGTCGCCGTCGACCAGGGTCTGCACGGAGCGCAGGTCGGTGAAGGGCGGCAGGACGGCGACCTCGACGGCCTCGTAGTCCTTGTCGGCCAGGGCGAAGGCGAGCTTCTGGACGTGGGCGATGGCCTCGAGGTGGTTGAGGTTCATCTTCCAGTTGCCCGCCATCAGCGGCGTGCGGGTGGTCATACGGGGTCAGTCCTCCAGTGCGGCGAGGCCGGGGAGCGTCTTGCCCTCGAGGTATTCGAGGGAGGCGCCGCCACCGGTCGAGATGTGTCCGAACGCGTTCTCGTCGAAGCCGAGCGTACGCACGGCCGCGGCGGAGTCACCGCCGCCGACGACGGTGAAGCCGTCCGAGTCGACGAGAGCCTGGGCGACGGCCCGGGTGCCCTCGGCGTAGTCGGGGTGCTCGAAGACGCCCATGGGACCGTTCCAGAAGACGGTGGCCGCGTCGGCGAGCTTCGAGGCGTACAGCTTGCGGGTCTCCGGACCGATGTCCAGGCCCTCCTGGTCGGCGGGGATCTTGTCCGCGGCGACGGTCGTGGGGTTGGCCGGAGCCTTCGTCTTCAGGTCCGGGAACTCGGGCGAGACGAGGACGTCGACGGGGAGCACCAGCTCGACGCCGTTCTTCTCCGCGCGCTCCATGTACTCGGTGACGGTCGGGATCTGGTCCTCCTGGAGGAGGGAGATGCCGACCTCGTAGCCCTTGGCCTTGAGGAAGGTGTAGGCCATGCCGCCGCCGATGAGCAGCCGGTCGGCCTTGCCGAGCAGCTCGTCGATCACGGCGAGCTTGTCGGAGACCTTGGCGCCGCCGAGCGCGACGACGTAGGGGCGCTTGACGTCCTCGGTGAGCTTCTTCAGGACGCCGACCTCGGTGCTGATGAGGTGGCCGGCGTAGTGCGGCAGCCTCTTCGGCAGGTCGTAGACCGAGGCGTGCTTGCGGTGCACGGCGCCGAAGCCGTCACCGACGTAGACGTCGGCGAGAGCGGCCAGCCGGTCGGCGAACTCGCCTCGCTCGGTGTCGTCCTTGGAGGTCTCGCCGGGGTTGAAGCGCAGGTTCTCGATGACCGCGACCTGGCCGGGCTGCAGGCCGTCGACGGCGTCGTGGGCGGCGGGGCCGACGGTGTCCTGGGCGAAGGCGACCGGAGCACCGAGGAGTTCACCGAGGCGCTCGGCGGCGGGCAGCAGTGAGAAGGCCGGGTCCGGGGCGCCCTTGGGGCGGCCCAGGT
Organism: Streptomyces broussonetiae; assembly: GCF_009796285.1. Classification (NCBI taxonomy): domain Bacteria; kingdom Bacillati; phylum Actinomycetota; class Actinomycetes; order Kitasatosporales; family Streptomycetaceae; genus Streptomyces; species Streptomyces broussonetiae. The sequence goes on from NZ_CP047020.1 coordinate 2,722,860, forward strand.
GCGAGGCGACGACCACCTTGGCGCCCGCGTCCGCGAGGGCCTTGACGGTGGGCAGGACGGCGCGGATACGGCCGTCGTCGGTGATGGTGGTGCCGTCCAACGGCACGTTGAGGTCGGCGCGGACGAAGACCCGCTTGCCGCTCACGCCGGCGGCGAGAAGTTCGTCGATCGTCTTCATTGAGTGGACTCCAAGGAGGGCTCGTGGTGCACCTGATCGTAAGAGGACGTGGTCCGTACGCGAGAGCAGGGCCCGGACAGCGCGGCGGTGCGCTGCCCGAGCCCTGCTCTCACTTCAAGGTCCTGCCGTGTCGATCAGAGCTGGCTGCCGACGAAGACCGTGAGGTCGACGAGGCGGTTGGAGTAGCCCCACTCGTTGTCGTACCAGCCGAGGATCTTCACCGAGTTGCCCTCCTGGACCATGGTCAGGGAGGAGTCGAAGGTACAGGAGGCCGGGTCGCCGACGATGTCCGAGGAGACGATCGGGTCCTCGGTGTAGGCCAGGTAGCCCTTGAGGTCGCCGTCCTCGGCGGCCTTCTTGAACGCCGCGTTGACCTCGTCCTTGGTGACCTCGCGCTGGAGCTGCACGACGAGGTCGGTGGCGGAGCCGGTGGGAACCGGCACGCGCATGGCGATGCCGTCCAGCTTGCCCTTGAGCTGCGGCAGGACCAGCGCGGTGGCCTTGGCGGCACCCGTGGTGGTCGGGATGATGTTCTCGGCGGCGGCACGGGCGCGGCGCAGGTCCTTGTGCGGGAAGTCCAGGATGCGCTGGTCGTTCGTGTACGCGTGCACCGTGGTCATCAGACCCTTGACGATGCCGAAGTTCTCGTCGAGAACCTTCGCCATCGGCGCCACACAGTTGGTGGTGCAGGAGGCGTTGGAGATGACGTGGTCGTTCGCCGGGTCGTACTTGTCCTGGTTGACGCCCATGACGATGGTGATGTCCTCGTCCTTGGCCGGAGCCGAGATGAGGACCTTCTTGGCGCCACCGGCGAGGTGCTGGGCGGCGTCCTCGCGCTTGGTGAAGATGCCGGTCGACTCGATGACGATGTCGACGCCCAGCTCACCCCAGGGGATGTCGGCCGGGTTGCGCTCGGACAGCACCTTGATGGTGTGACCGTCGACCGTGATGGTGTCGGCGGTGTGGGTGACCTCCTGCTTGAGGCGGCCCAGGATCGTGTCGTACTTCAGCAGGTGAGCGGTGGTCGCGGTGTCACCCAGATCGTTGACAGCCACGACCTCGATGTCTGCACCCTGCTGCAGCAACGCGCGGAAGTAGTTACGCCCGATGCGGCCGAAGCCGTTGATGCCTACGCGGATCGTCACGAACCGATCTCCTCGTTGGTACGCCGGCCATGCGGTGCCGGCGAGCTCTGTTTGGGATGTCCCCGACCACCACCGACCCTACCTCTCTGTGGGCCCCGGAGTGACATCGAGATGACCCATACACGGGCAGGCAGTCCGTACCCACCAGTAGAGGTACGGACCGCCTCGGATCGGCAGTGGATTCACCCGTATTTATTACGGAATGCCAGGCGCTTTTGACGCCTCCTTCACTCGTTCGTGAGCGGGTCGGCTCACTTGATGAGTACCCCGTTTGCGCACCGTTGAGAGGGGGTTCCGCTCACCTGAGGAACAAGGGGTGCGGGATCTGTCAAGGAAGGCACGCCCGGCCGTTCCCCCGCCCTCTTTGAAGGGCAGGGTTTTCCAGGCTCTTTCTGCTTCGCGGGCGCGGGAACGGGACTCGAGGCGGGCGCGGGCAGGTGTGAAAAACCGGTGCCGAAGCCCCAACTGGGCCTCGGCACCGGTGCGTTGACGAAATGAGGTCAGCCGACCAGGTTTTCCGCCAGCTCCTCGCTGAGGTTGGCCTCCGTGCTCGGGATGCCCAGATCTGCGGCTCGCTTGTCGGCCATCGCCAACAGACGGCGGATACGGCCCGCGACCGCGTCCTTGGTCAGCGGCGGGTCGGCGAGCGCGCCCAGCTCCTCCAGCGAGGCCTGCTTGTGCTCCATGCGCAGCCGGCCGGCCGCCGCGAGGTGCTCGGGGACCTCGTCACCGAGGATCTCCAGCGCCCGCTGGACCCGGGCACCGGCGGCCACGGCCGCGCGGGCGGAGCGGCGCAGGTTGGCGTCGTCGAAGTTGGCGAGCCGGTTGGCCGTCGCCCGCACCTCGCGGCGCATCCGGCGCTCTTCCCAGGCCAGCACCGACTCGTGTGCGCCGAGCCGGGTCAGCAGCGCGCCGATCGCGTCGCCGTCGCGCACGACCACCCGGTCCACGCCCCGCACCTCACGTGCCTTCGCGGCGATCGACAGCCGGCGGGCGGCGCCGACCAGCGCGAGCGCGGCCTCCGGGCCCGGGCAGGTCACCTCCAGGGAGGAGGAACGGCCGGGCTCGGTCAGCGAGCCGTGCGCCAGGAACGCCCCGCGCCAGGCCGCCTCCGCATCACAGGTGGCCCCGGAGACCACCTGCGGGGGCAGGCCACGGATCGGGCGGCCCCGGCCGTCCACGAGCCCGGTCTGGCGAGCCAGCTGGTCACCGCCCGCCACCACCCGGACGACGTACCGCGAACCGCGGCGCAGCCCACCGGGCGCCATCACGATCAGCTCGGAACTGTGGCCGAAGATCTCCAGGATGTCGCGCTTGAGACGGCGGGCCGCCATCGCAGTGTCCAGCTCCGCCTCGATCACGATGCGCCCACTCACCAGGTGAAGGCCGCCGGCGAACCGCAGAATGGCGGAGACCTCCGCCTTCCTGCAGCAGGTCCGGGTGACGGGGAGCCGGGAGATCTCGTCCTTCACCGCTGCCGTCATCGCCATGGGCCGATCCTTCCATGCATCCGAAAAATACGGTCGTACGCGGCGGCCAACAGCTCCGGATCGTGCCGGGGTGATCCATCGGTCCGGGCCACCGGCGCCAGCTCGATCGCGGCTCCCAGCCGCTTGGCGGCCTCGGTGAGCGAGTCGCGGTCGGGCACGGCGGCCTCGTCGGCCAGCACCACGTCCAGGGCGAGTTTAGGGGCGTGTCGCCCCAAAACCTCCAAATGACGCTGCGGGGAGAAGCCCTCGGTTTCTCCCGGCTGCGGGGCGAGGTTCAGGGACAGCACCTTGCGCGCCTTGGTCTCCGTGAGAGCGTCCAGCAGCTCGGGGACGAGCAGGTGCGGAATCACCGAGGAGAACCAGGAGCCGGGGCCGAGCACCACCCAGTCCGCGTCCAGCACCGCGGCGACGGCCTCGGGGACGGCCGGCGGGTCGTTCGGTACCAGGTGCACCGACTGCACCTCACCCGGAGTGAGGGCGACCGTGGCCTGTCCGCGCACGGTGTCCACGTCGTCGGGGCGCTCCGGATCGTGCCCCTTGACCAGGGCCTGCAGTTCCAGCGGTACGGCCGACATGGGCAGCACGCGGCCGTGCGCGCCGAGCAGCTTGCCGACCAGGTCCAGGGCCTGCACATGGTCGCCGAGCTGCTCCCACAGGGCGACGATCAGCAGATTGCCGACCGCGTGCTCGTGCAGGTCGCCCTTGGACTGGAAGCGGTGCTGGATGACCCGGGCCCAGGTCTGGCCCCAGTCGTCGTCACCGCAGAGCGCGGCCAGCGCCTTGCGCAGGTCACCGGGCGGCAGCACGCCCAGCTCGTCGCGCAGCCGGCCGCTGGAACCGCCGTCGTCGGCCACCGTGACGACGGCGGTGAGGTCGCCGGTGATCCGGCGCAGTGCGGCGAGCGAGGCGGACAGGCCCATGCCGCCGCCCAGCGCGACGACCTTGGGCTGCGCGCCCCGGCGGCGGGGCCGAGCGCCACGAGGCTCGGCCGGGCGCCCGGCACGCGATTCGGGCGCCAACCGGCGCAGCCTGCTAAGCCGCGGTGTACGTTCCGTCATTCCCGTCCCATGTCCCGGTGTACGACCACCGTCTCCACACCCTCGGCCGCGAGGCGCGCGGCGAGCTTCTCCGACACCGCCACCGAGCGGTGCTTGCCGCCGGTACAGCCGATGGCGATGGTCACATACCGTTTGCCCTCACGCCGATAGCCGGCCGCGATCAGGCGCAGCAGCTCGGCGTACCGGTCGAGGAACTCCTTGGCGCCGGGCTGGTTGAAGACATACGCGGCGACCTCCTCGTTCAGGCCGGAGAACGGACGCAGCTCCGGGACCCAGTGCGGGTTGGGCAGGAACCGCATGTCCGCGACCAGGTCGGCGTCGACCGGCAGGCCGTACTTGAAGCCGAAGGACATCACCGTGGCCCGCAGCTCGGGCTCCTCCTCGCCGGCGAACTGGGCGTCCATCTTGGCGCGCAGCTCGTGCACGTTGAGGCTGGAGGTGTCGATCACCAGGTCGGCGTCCCCGCGCAGCTCGCGCAGCAGCTCGCGCTCGGCGGCGATGCCGTCCACGATGCGGCCGTCGCCCTGCAGCGGGTGCGGGCGGCGCACCGACTCGAAGCGGCGCACCAGGGCCTCGTCGGAGGACTCCAGGAAGACGATCCGCCGGGTGACGCCCCGGGAGTCCAGATCGGCGAGGGACTCGCGCAGGTTGTCGAAGAAGCGGCGGCCGCGCACGTCCACGACGACGGCGATCCGCGCCACGTTGCCCTGTGAGCGGGCGCCCAGCTCCACCATGGTCGGGATGAGGGCGGGCGGGAGGTTGTCCACGACGAACCAGCCGAGGTCCTCCAGACACTTCGCCGCCGTCGACCGGCCCGCTCCGGACATGCCGGAGATGATCACCAGCTCGGGGATGGCCGCTTCGGGGGCCGCGGTCGCCGTGGCATCCGTACTCACCTGTGCTCCGTTTTCCTGGACCGCGGGCTGATCGCTTCCCTGGGGCGCGGGCTGATCGCCGGCCGCGGCCCGGGGCCGATCCTGGCTGACTTCCTCGTGCGCCCGATCTCGCTCTGCTGTGGGGTGTGCCTCGTGCTCGGTCATGTCTCCTGCCCCCGTCGTTCGTCCGGGAGACCCGCGGTCACGGGCTCCCCCGAGGAACCGCCCGTCGTATCGGGTTCCTCGTCTTCAATGATCTCTCCGGTCGCCGTGTTCACGGCGGGTGCGGCCGGAGCCGCCTGGGCGAGGGCCGCAGCGATGGTCTCGGCCGTCTTCCGGCCTATCCCGGGCACCTCCTGGATCTGTTCGATTGTCGCGGACCGGAGCTTCTTCACCGAGCCGAAATGCTTGATGAGCGCCTGTTTGCGGGTATCGCCGAGGCCGGGGACGTCGTCCAGGGGGCCGGCGCGGAAGCGCTTGGCCCGCTTGGTGCGCTGGTAGGTGATCGCGAAGCGGTGGGCCTCGTCACGCACGCGCTGGAGCAGATAGAGGCCCTCGCTGGTACGCGGCAGGACCACCGGGTCGTCCTCGCCGGGCACCCAGACCTCCTCCAGACGCTTGGCGAGGCCGCAGACGGCGATGTCGTCGATGCCCAGCTCGTCCAGGGCGCGCCGGGCCGCCGCGACCTGCGGCTGGCCGCCGTCGACCACGACCAGCTGCGGCGGGTAGGCGAACTTCCTCGGACGGCCGTCGTCGTCCTTGAGGGAGCTGGTGATCTCGTCCGTGCCGTTGAGGACGGACTCGCCGCCCGTGGGGACGGACTCACCGTCTGGGAGGACGGACTCACCGCCTGTGATGGTGTCCCCGCCGTCGGCCCACTCCCCCGTCTTCTCCTTCTCGGCGAGATAGCGCCTGAATCGGCGGCTGATCACCTCGTGCATGGAGCGGACGTCGTCCTGTCCCGCGAAGCCCTTGATCTGGAAGCGGCGGTACTCGCTCTTGCGCTGCAGGCCGTCCTCGAAGACGACCATGGAGGCGACCACGTCGTCCCCCTGGAGGTGGGAGATGTCGTAGCACTCGATCCTGAGCGGGGCGCTGTCCAGCTCGAGGGCCTCGGCGATCTCCTCCAGGGCGCGCGAGCGCGTGGTCAGGTCGGAGGCCCGCTTGGTCTTGTGCAGGGCGAGGGCCTGCTGGGCGTTGCGCTGCACGGTCTCCATGAGCGCCTTCTTGTCGCCGCGCTGCGGGATGCGCAGCGACATGTTCGCGCCACGGCGGCCGGTCAGCCACTCCTGGACCGGCTCGACCGGCTCGGGCAGGGCCGGGACCAGGACCTCCTTGGGGACCGCGTCTCCGGTCTCCTCGCCGTACAGCTGCTGGAGCGCGTGCTCGACCAGCGCTCCGGTGGTGACGTCCTCGACCTTGTCGGTCACCCAGCCGCGCTGGCCGCGCACCCGGCCGCCGCGCACGTGGAAGATCTGGACGGCCGCCTCCAGCTCGTCCTCGGCGACGGCGATGAGGTCGGCGTCGGTCGCGTCGGCCAGCACGACCGCGTTCTTCTCCATGGCCTTCTTCAGGGCCTCGATGTCGTCGCGCAGCCGGGCGGCCCGCTCGTACTCCATGTCCTCGGCCGCCGTCGTCATCTGCTTCTCCAGACGGCGGAGGTAGGCGCCGGTACGGCCGGCCATGAAGTCGCAGAACTCCTCGGCCAGCTCCTGGTGCTCCTCGGGGCTGATCCGGCCGACGCAGGGGGCCGAGCACTTGCCGATGTAGCCGAGCAGGCAGGGGCGGCCGGTGCGGGCGGCGTTCTTGAACACACCGGCCGAGCAGGTGCGCACCGGGAAGACGCGCAGCAGCAGGTCGACGGTGTCCCGGATGGCCCAGGCGTGCCCGTACGGCCCGAAATACCGCACGCCCTTCTTCTTGTGACCGCGCATCACCTGCACGCGCGGGAACTCCTCGTTCATCGTCACGGCGAGGTAGGGGTAGCTCTTGTCGTCGCGGTACTTGACGTTGAACCGGGGGTCGTACTCCTTGATCCAGGAGTACTCCAGCTGGAGCGCCTCGACCTCCGTGGACACCACGGTCCACTCCACGGACGCGGCGGTGGTCACCATCGTCCGGGTGCGCGGGTGCAGGTTCGCCAGGTCCTGGAAGTAGTTCGCCAGGCGCTGGCGCAGGCTCTTCGCCTTTCCGACGTAGATCACCCGGCGGTGCTCGTCACGGAACCTGTACACCCCCGGAGAGTCCGGGATCTCACCCGGCCTGGGGCGGTAGCTGGAGGGGTCGGCCATGTCTCACACCCTACTGGCGAGCACCGACACCGCGTCGGGCCTGTGGACAACGCCCGCGCCGTCCCGCCCAGCAGCGGGAGTCCTTCCTCCAGACGGGCCGGCGCCTCCTGCCCGGCGGCCGGGTGGTCCACGTCCGGGTCCCTCGCCCGGTCGGGGGCCACGGCGAGCATCACACCGAAGACGGCACCGGTGAACACCCGCACGGCCGGATCGGCCGCTTCACGTCCGGTTCGCCGAGCCGCCCGCTCGGACATGATCCGGATCGTCCGGCTGATGCTGTCCACACTCGCCGCCCACAGTTCCGGCACTTCGAGCACCGGAGTCCAGCGTTCGCGCCGCGCCAACAGCTCCTGGTGCGACATGGCTGCCGGCAGCTCCCGGATCACCCTGCGCTGCGCGGTCAGGGCCGACAGGACCGGAAGCCTGCGCCTGGGACAACGGGGAGGTCGGGAGGAGGTCCCGCTCGTCCACCACCTCGGTCACATCTCACTTCGGATCAGGCTCCTTGTTCCGGCTGGGCGAAGGGGTCGGAAGGGCAGGGAGGACCGGTCGACCGATGCCATGGCGGGTTCGGGGTGTTGTCGGGGTCTGGTCAACACGCTTCAATGCGGGGGAACTCGGGGCCGGGCACGCCCGTGTACGGGGCGCGGTGTGCTCAGTCAGGGGCGTCCACAGCGCCCACGGGGGTGGCCCCGCACACCAGCGCAGACGGTCTGACCAGCCGTAGCGACACCTCACAGAAAGGCGCCTCGGCATGCGGCATGCCACCGAGCACGCGGACGTCCCCACCACGGAACTGGACACGGCCCTGCGGGGCGGCCCCTTCCACGTGGCGCTGCGCGCTGCGATCGCCGCACGTGGGCTGCCGCTCCAGCGCGTCCAGCACCATCTGTCCCGGCACGGGGTCAAGGTCGGTGTGACCAGCCTGAGTTACTGGCAGCAGGGTGCTCGTCGCCCGCAGCGCCCCGAATCACTGCGGGCCGTGCGGGCGCTGGAGGAGATCCTCCAGTTGCCGGACGAGTCGCTGATCCGGCTGCTCGCCGAGTCCCAGGAGCACACGGCGACCGGCCAGTCGGCGGGCCACTCCTACCGCTCGCTGCTCGAAGCCTCGGACGTCCTGGACCGGCTCCGGGCGGACCTGGGCCGGTCCCCCGACGGCGGGCTGCACACCCTCGGCCACCACGAATACGTCCGGATCGGCGCCCGGCGCGAACTTGCGGCCCGCGAGGCCCACCACATCGTGCGGGCCCACCGCGACGGCGTCGACCGCTTCCTCGCCGTGCACCACGGCGACCCCGGCTGCCGCCCGCAGCACATCAGGGTGCGGGCGTTGGAGAACTGCCACGCCGGACGGGTCCGTTGGGACCAGGACACCGGGGTGCTGGTGGCCGAGCTGCTCTTCGGCACCCGGCTGCGCTCGGGCGACACCTTCCTCTTCCGCTACGGCGTCGAGGACGGCACGGCCGGCCCCTGCGGCGAATACCTCCACCGCTTCTGCTCCCCGGGCGGCCAGTACGCGCTCCAGGTGCGCTTCGACACGGCCGCACTCCCGGTCCGCTGCCACCGCTTCACCCAGCCCTCGGAGGCGGCGCCGCGCAGCGGCCGGCAGGCGCTGCCGTTCACCGGGCCGCACCACTGCGTCCACGTGGTCGAACCACGGATCCGGCCCGGCATCGTCGGCATCGCGTGGGACTGGGAGTGAAGTCCCGCTCGGCTCATGCCCGTTGATGTCCACCAGGACGTTGCCGGCCTGCTGTCCGCTCAGGCGTCCGGCCCCGCGATGATCCTGCCGCCCGCCGCCTTCACCGGCAGCTCGGCGAGGGGCTCGGTGGCCGGCTGCTGGACCACCTTGCCCGTCGTGGCGTCGAACTGACTGCCGTGGCAGGGGCAGATCAGGGTCGTCCCCTGCAACTTGTTGATGGGGCACCCCGCGTGCGTGCAGATCGTGCTGTACGCCTTCAGCGCGCCGCTCGTGTCTCGGCTGACGACCACGTTGTGCTCCCGGAAGAGCTTGGCGCCGCCTTTCGCGACCTCGCTCTCGGCGCCGAGATCGACCGGCGCGGTCGGGGTGGCCGCGGCGGAGGCACCGCCCGGCGCCGAGCACGCGGCCAGGCCGAGCCCGGCGACCGGGACCACTGCGGCCCCTCGAAGAACGGTACGACGGCTCGCGGACGGTCGAGCGGGCATCTGGGACTCCACTGGTCAAGGGCTCTGCAGGGCGACCATACCCGGGCAGAAGGACCGGCCCCGCGGCGGGGGCGGCAGCCGCGGAGGAGGACGGAGACCGGCTCCGGGCGAGGCGGGCAGGGACGGCAGCGCGGGACGGAGGCCGGCTCCGGGGCATGGGCAGGAACGGCGGCGCAGGACGGAAACCGACTCCGGGGAGCGGGCAGCACGGCGGCGCCGGACGGAAACCGACTCCGGAGGGTGGCGCCCACGGCGGAGGACGGAGACCCGCTCCAGGGGGCGCGCGGGGACGGCGGCGGAGATGGGGCAGGATGCGGGCGGCTGCGCGGCGGACCGGGCCCACGGGGCGGACGGCGTGGGCCGAAGCTGGCGACGTAAACGTTTGCGCAAGCGTTTACGCGAGGGTGGTCGATGAGATACGTTCCCGGCCGGAGCCCCATCAGGGGGCGGCCGGACCCAGCCTCGTCGGCTCAGGAGGGGAACGCGATGGCCACCATGGCGGACGTGGCTCGCAGCGCAGGCGTCTCCGTGGCGACCGTCTCCCACGTCCTCAACGGCACGCGCCCGGTGCTGCCCCACACCCGCCAGGCAGTACTGGACGCCATCGACACCCTCGGCTACACCCCCAACACCCTGGCCCGCTCCCTGGTGACCTCCCGCACCCGCTCCATCGGGCTCGCGGTGTCGGCGATCAGCAATCCGTACTTCACGGAGATCCTCCAGGGCGTCGAGGCCGCCGCTCTGGAGGCGGGGTACAGCCTGCTCATCGCCGATCCGCACGATGACCCCGGGCACGAACGCAAGGTCGCACAGCTCCTCCACGAGCGCCGGGTGGACGGCATGATCGTCGCCCCCTCGGCACATCCGCACGACCTTGTCGGCTACCTCCGCCGCCACCGCGTACCCACCGTCTTCCTGGACCGGGTGATCGAGGCGCACGTGCTGGACGGCACTTCGCCGGGCGGAGAAGGGGGCACCGCTACCGACGGGGGCATGCCCTGGTGCGACCAGGTCTGTACCGAGAGCGCCGCACCGACCGCGCTTCTGGTCACCCATCTCGCCGCAGTGGGCCACCGCCGGATCGGCATGGTCGCCGGCCTGCCCGGGCTCAGCACCACCGAGGAGCGCGTCTGCGGCTATCTGGACGGCCTCAGCAGTGCCGGTCTGGCGCACGACGAACGACTTGTCGTCTCCGGCAACTCCGAGTCCGCCGGCGCCGAGCAGGCCACGGCAACCCTGCTCGCGCTGCCCGACCCCCCTACGGCTCTCGTCACCGCCAACAACGCGATGACCATCGGCACCCTGCGCGCCCTGCACCGGCAGGGCCTGTCCGTGCCGGACGACATCGCCCTGGGCTGCTTCGACGACTTCGCCTGGGCCGACCTGTTCTCGCCCCGGCTCACCGCCATTGCCCAGCCCAGCAGGGAGCTGGGCGCCCGGGCCGTCCGGGTCCTCCTGGACCGGCTGAGGGAGCCACGGCGACCGGCCCGGACGGTACGCCTGCCGTGCGCGCTCGTGCATCGCACATCCTGCGGCTGCCCCGAGCAGCCGGGCGGAGCCGGAAGACCCGAGCGCCCCGAACCATCCACCCTGTCCGAGAAGGGAACCGTCTCGTGATCGTCGTCGCCGGTGAGGCACTGATCGACCTGGTACCGCAGGGCCCCGGTGCCCTCGCCGACCTGAAGCCGGCGCTCGGCGGCGGCCCGTACAACACCGCCGTGGCGCTGGGCCGGCTCGGCTCCCGCACCTCGTTCTGCTCGCGGACCTCGCACGACGCCTTCGGTGAGGCCCTGCTCGACGGGCTGCGGCGAGCAGGGATCGATGTGTCGGGCGTACAGCGCGGGCCGGAGCCGACGACCCTCGCGGTGGCCACGCTCGACGCCGGCGGCTCCGCCGCCTACTCCTTCTATGTCGACGGCACCGCCGACCGTCTGTTCACCGCTCCCGCCGCCCTCCCCGCCGGCACGCGCGCGGTGTCCTTCGGTACCTGCTCGCTCGTCCTGGAACCGGGGGCGAGCGCGTATGAGGAGCTGATGCGCGCGGCGGCCGGGCAGGGACTGTTCACCGCGCTCGACCCCAACATCCGGGCGGGACTGATCCCGGACGCGGACGCCTACCGGGCGCGTTTCAAGAGCTGGCTGCCCTCGGTGACCTTGCTGAAGCTCTCCGCGGAGGACGCGGAGTGGCTGGGTGGCACCCCGCGCGAGTGGCTGGCCTCGGGACCGTCGGCCGTCGTGGTGACCCGGGGCGAAGAGGGTCTGAGCGTGTTCACCCGGGACGGAGGGGAGCACTCCGTGCCCGGTGAGAAGGTCACCGTGGTGGACACCATCGGCGCCGGTGACACGGTGAACGCCGCCTTGCTGCACGGGCTGTCCGCACAGGACGTGCTGTCTGCGCAAGCGCTCGCCTCTCTCGGGGCGGAGGGCTGGACACGGCTGCTGCGCTTCGCGGCACGGGCTGCGGCGATCACCTGCTCGCGGGCAGGGGCGGAGCCTCCGTACGCAGCCGAGCTGGGTGAATGGTGAACTGTCTTTCTTCCCTGTGCTGTTGACAAGGTGCAGCGGGGCCACGGAGTGCCCGGAGACTCGTCCGGCCGCTGAACCGGGCCGGCTGCTGGTGGAACGAGCGGCGCCCCGCGGGAAGTTCCCGCGGGGCGCCGCTTTTTTGATGTTGTGTCAGGCCTTGGGGGTCCGTGTCGCCTTCTTCGCCGCAGTGGCCTTCTTCGTGACCGCAGTGGCCTTCTTCGTGACCGCGGCGGCCTTCTTCGTGGCCGTGTTGTTGGCCTTGGCCGTCACCGTCTTCTTCGTCGCCGACTTGGCCGCTGCCGTCTTCCGGGCCGTGGTGGCGCGCGGTGCCTTCACCGGTTCCGCGTCGCTGACACGGTCGGCACCGAGGATCTCGCGCAGGAACTTGCCGGTGTGGCTGGCCGGAACCGCGGCCACCTCCTCGGGGGTGCCCTCTGCGACCACGAGGCCGCCGCCGGCGCCGCCCTCCGGGCCCATGTCCACGATCCAGTCGGCGGTCTTGATCACGTCGAGGTTGTGCTCGATGACGATGACCGTGTTGCCCTTGTCGACCAGACCGCCGAGGACCTGGAGCAGCTTGCTGATGTCCTCGAAGTGCAGACCGGTGGTCGGCTCGTCCAGGACGTAGACCGTGCGTCCGGTGGACCGCTTCTGCAGCTCGCTGGCCAGCTTCACCCGCTGGGCCTCACCGCCGGAGAGGGTCGTGGCGGACTGACCGAGACGGACGTAGCCGAGGCCGACGTCCTTCAGCGTCCTCAGGTGCCGGGAGATGCCCGGGACCGCCTCGAAGAAGTCGGTGGCCTCCTCGATCGGCATGTTCAGCACGTCGGCGATGGACTTGCCCTTGTAGTGGACCTCCAGGGTCTCCCGGTTGTACCGGGCGCCGTGGCAGACCTCGCACGGGACGTAGACGTCCGGGAGGAAGTTCATCTCGATCTTGATCGTGCCGTCGCCCGCGCAGTTCTCGCAGCGGCCGCCCTTGACGTTGAAGGAGAAGCGGCCGGGTTGGTAGCCACGGACCTTCGCCTCGGTGGTCTCGGCGAACAGCTTGCGGATGTGGTCGAAGACGCCGGTGTACGTCGCCGGGTTGGACCGCGGGGTCCGGCCGATCGGCGACTGGTCGACGTGCACGACCTTGTCGACCAGGTCGTCGCCGTCCACGCGCGTGTGCCGTCCCGGGACGTTCCGCGCGCCGTTCAGCTCGCGGGCCAGGTGCGTGTACAGGATGTCGTTGACCAGCGTCGACTTGCCGGAGCCCGACACACCCGTGACGGCCGTGAAGACACCCAGCGGGAAGGACACGTCGATGTCCTGCAGGTTGTTCTCGCGGGCGCCGTGGACGGTGAGCCGGCGGGACGGGTCGAGGGGGCGGCGGATGTCCGGCAGCGGGATGGCCTTGCGGCCGGAGAGGTACGCGCCGGTCTGCGACTCGGTGTTTGCAAGCAGTTCCTTCAGGGAGCCGCTGTGCACGACCTTGCCGCCGTGCTCGCCCGCGCCGGGGCCGATGTCCACGACCCAGTCGGCGACCTTGATGGTGTCCTCGTCGTGCTCCACGACGATGAGCGTGTTACCCATGTCACGCAGCCGGACCAGGGTCTCGATCAGCCGGTGGTTGTCCCGCTGGTGCAGGCCGATGGACGGCTCGTCCAGCACGTACAGCACGCCGACGAGGCCGGATCCGATCTGGGTGGCCAGGCGGATGCGCTGGGCCTCGCCGCCGGAGAGGGTGCCGGCCGCGCGGTTGAGCGAGAGGTAGTCCAGGCCGACGTCGACCAGGAAGCGCAGCCGCTCGTTGACCTCCTTGAGCACCCTCTCGGCGATCTTCTTGTCGCGGGCGTTCAGCTTGAGCTCGCCCAGGAAGTCTGCGCAGTCGCTGATCGACATCGCGGAGACCTCGGCGATCGACTTGTCCATGATCGTGACCGCGAGGACGATCGGCTTCAGGCGCGTGCCCTCACAGGAGGGGCAGGGCACCTCGCGCATATAGCCCTCGAAGCGCTCGCGGCTGGCGTCGCTCTCGGCCTCGCTGTGCCGCCGCTTGACGAACGGCACCGCGCCCTCGAAGGGCGTGGTGTACACGCGCTCTCGGCCGTAGCGGTTGCGGTAGCGCACCTCGATCTGGGTCTTGTGGCCGTAGAGCAGGGCCTTCTTCGCGCGCTGGGGCAGACCAGCGAACGGGATGTCCGTGCGGAATCCGAGCGCGTCGGCGAGGGCGCCGATCAGACGGCCGAAGTAGTCCTTGGTGTGGCCGTGCGACCAGGGGTGGATGGCGCCCTCGTCCAGGGACTTGTCCGGGTCCGGGACGAGCAGCTCGGGGTCGACCTCCATGCGCGTGCCGATACCGGTGCACTCGGGGCAGGCACCGAAGGGCGAGTTGAAGGAGAAGGAGCGGGGCTCCAGCTCCTCGAAGGAGAGGTCGTCGTACGGGCAGTACAGGTGCTCCGAGTACATACGCTCGCGCTCGGGGTCGTCCTCCGGGAGGTCGACGAAGTCGAGTACGACCATGCCGCCGGACAGGCCGAGGGCGGTCTCCACGGAGTCGGTGAGGCGGCGCTTGGCGGAGTCCTTGACCGTGAGGCGGTCGATGACCACCTCGATGGTGTGCTTCTCCTGCTTCTTCAACGTGGGCGGGGCGGAGAGCTGGATCGTCTCGCCGTCCACGCGCGCGCGGGAGTAGCCCTTGGTCTGGAGGTCGGCGAAGAGATCGACGAACTCGCCCTTGCGCTCGCGCACCAGCGGCGACAGCACCTGGAAACGGCTCCCCTCCGGGAGCTCCAGGACCTTGTCCACGATGGCCTGCGGCGACTGGCGTGAGATCGGGCGTCCGCACTCGGGGCAGTGCGGCTTGCCGATGCGCGCGAAGAGCAGACGCAGGTAGTCGTAGACCTCGGTGATGGTGCCGACCGTCGAGCGCGGGTTGCGCGAGGTCGACTTCTGGTCGATGGAGACCGCCGGGGAGAGGCCCTCGATGAAGTCGACGTCCGGCTTGTCCATCTGGCCGAGGAACTGCCGGGCGTACGAGGAGAGCGACTCCACGTAGCGGCGCTGGCCCTCCGCGAAGATCGTGTCGAAGGCCAGGGAGGACTTGCCCGACCCGGACAGGCCCGTGAAGACGATGAGCGAGTCACGAGGCAGGTCGAGCGAGACATTCTTGAGGTTGTGCTCGCGCGCGCCACGGACGATGAGACGGTCGGCCACGCCGGTCCGCACCTTTCTTGAGAGAAGTGACAGGGGCGGGGCCCCCGTCGTTCTTCAGACTAGGGGGAGCCACTGACAACGCCGGTCGGATTTCCCGGTTGCATAACAACCCCTGGCCATCCAGCATGCCCGACGCCACCCCCGACGATATAGCACGCACTTTCGATTTGCGGGCGGGGTTCGCCAGCTTCACCCAAAGGTGTGACGGGACTAGGGTCGGCGTCATGATTGATCACGCTCATGACCTGGCATGTGTACGTGACGCGACCGAACGACTCCTCGACGCGGTCGCCAAACTGGACAACGCCTCGCTCGCCGAGCCGTCACGGCTTCCGGGCTGGAGCCGCGGTCACGTCCTCGCCCACCTTGCCCGCAACGCCGACGCGCTCGTGAACGTTCTCGAGGGCCGGCCGATGTATCCGAGCGCCGAGGCGCGCGACGCCGACATCGAGCGCGACGCCCCGCGCGCCCTCGACACCCAGCTCGCCGACCTGCGCGAGAGCATGGCCCGCTTCCAGGCGGTGGGGGACATGCCCGCGGACTGGTCGCGCACCGTCGAGCTGCGCAACGGCGTCACGGACTCCGCGTCGGGGGTGCCGTTCCGCCGGTGGGCCGAGGTGGAGCTGCACCACGTGGACCTCGGGATCGGGTACGAGCTGGAGCAGCTTCCGGCGGAGTTCACGGAACGGGAGATCGACTTCCTGGCGCGGCGCTTCGCCGGGCACGAGGAGGTGGCCTCGACCGGCCTGTCCGCCGGCGACGGCCGCGTCTGGACCACGGGCGGCGGCGCGCAGGGCGCACCGGTGGCGGTCGAGGGTACGCCCGCCGACCTGCTGGGCTGGCTCGCGGGCCGGCGCGACGGCTCCGGCCTGACCGTGAACGGCGCCCTGCCGAAGCTGCCCGCGTTGTAGGCCGACCTCGGTCCGCGGGCCCCGGCCCCGCTATAGGCTGATCGCCATGACGTACACCGGAGAGGTCAAGGTCGGCGGACCGGCGGACGTGCACGAGCTGAAAGACCTGATGATCACCAAGATCGCGGTCGGCCCGATGGACAACAACGCCTATCTGCTGCGCTGCCGCGCCACCGACGAGCAGCTTCTGATCGACGCCGCCAACGAGGCGGAGACGCTCCTCGGCATGATCGGTGACGACGGCATCGCGTCCGTCGTCACCACACACCGGCACGGCGATCACTGGCAGGCGCTCGCCGAGGTCGTCGCGGCCACGGGCGCGCGTACACATGCCGGCCGGGAGGACGCGCCCGGCATCCCGGTGCCCACCGACGTGCTCGTGGACGACGGCGACGTCATCAGGGTGGGACGCGTGGAACTCACCGCGCGCCACCTGGTCGGGCACACGCCGGGTTCGATCGCGCTGGTCTACGACGACCCGCACGGCCACCCGCACGTGTTCACCGGCGACTGCCTCTTCCCGGGCGGCGTCGGCAACACGCACGACGATCCAGCGGCGTTCGCCAGCCTCCTCCACGACGTGGAGACGAAGATCTTCGGCGCACTGCCCGACGAGACCTGGGTGTACCCCGGGCACGGCAACGACACGACACTGGGCGCGGAACGGCCACAGCTTCCGGAGTGGCACGCGCGCGGGTGGTGAGAACACGCTCGGGCGGTGCGGGGCCGAGCGCCCCGTAGTCCGAATGCTGCACAGTCCGGCTTCCGCGCGCCGCGCGCATGCTTCTTGTGTGCGCCCGGCGCGCGTTCCGTTGCGCGCGCCCCGTGTGAACGGTTCACACGCGCTGGTCTCCCGCGCGCGCTCCCGCCTGTCGGTGTCACGCAGTCAACTGGTAGCAGCCCCGCACGGGATGACGGCTCCCGTGCGAAGGGGCCGCCGGTCCTCCCACCCAGCCCTCGACCGGCGGCCCGGGCCTGCGGGGCACGGCACGGCGGTTGTTCACGCACCTGCAACACCCGTTCCCACTATGCGGACAGTTA
Organism: Streptomyces broussonetiae; assembly: GCF_009796285.1. Lineage (NCBI taxonomy): Bacteria > Bacillati > Actinomycetota > Actinomycetes > Kitasatosporales > Streptomycetaceae > Streptomyces > Streptomyces broussonetiae. The sequence continues at coordinate 2,739,759 of NZ_CP047020.1, forward strand.
CTGTTGTGACCTGGACAAACGGTGGGTTCGCTGCCAATCTCCCGCCATGTACCCTGCCCTCCGCACTCCGCGCCGTGCGGCAGCCGCCGCCACCATCGCCCTGCTCACCACCGCTGTCGGCTGTGCTCCGCAGCCCGACGCCAAGGCGTCGGCCACTTCGTCCGGTGCGGCCGCGAAGAGCTGCTCCCAGGGAAAGCTGGCCACCAGGACCTCCGGAAAGCTCACCATCGCGACGGACGAACCGGCGTACGAGCCCTGGTTCAAGGACGACAAGCCCGCCAACGGCAAGGGCTTCGAGTCGGCGGTCGCCTACGCCGTGGCCAAGCAACTCGGGTACGGCGAGAACGCGGTCGTGTGGCAGAGCGTGCCGTTCAACAAGGCGTTCGCGCCCGGCGTGAAGACGTTCGACTTCGACGTCAACCAGGTCTCGATCAGCAACGAGCGCAAGAAGGCCGTGGACTTCTCCTCCGGCTACTACGACGTACGCCAGGCCGTGATCGCCCTGAAGGGCAGCAAGGCGGCCGGAGCGACGAGCGTCGCGGACCTGAAGGGCCTCAAACTGGGTGCCCAGGTCGGCACCACGAGCCTCGACTACATCACCGACGTGGTGAAGCCCAAGCAGGAGCCCGCCGCGTTCGCCAAGAACGACCAGGCCAAGTCCGCGCTGAAGAACGGCCAGGTCGACGCCATCGTCGTCGACCTGCCGACCGCGTTCTACATCACCGGGGCCGAGGTGACGGATGCGAAGATCGTCGGCCAGTTCGAGAACATGGGCGGTACGCCTGAGCAGTTCGGGCTGGTGCTGGACAAGGGCAGCGCGCTGACCGGGTGTGTGAGCGGTGCCGTCGACGCCCTGCGCAAGGACGGCACGCTTGCCCGGCTCGAGAAGCAGTGGCTCTCGGACGCCGTCGACGCCCCGGTGCTCAAGTGACGGTCACCAAGGGCGAGTCGGTGCCGGAGGGAGCCGACGGCGAGGCAGACATGACGGGCGGCGCCGGTGACGGCTACGTCCCCTCCGAACGGCGGCTGGAGCGCGAACGCTACAAGCGCGCGCGTGCCCGTCGCGCCACGGCCGTGGCGGCGCTCTCCACCCTCGTCACGGCCGTCGTGCTCTACGTGGTCGTCATCAGCGCGCCGGGCTGGCCGCGCACCAAGGAGACCTTCTTCAGTGCGCAGTACGCGCGCGAGGCGTTCCCGAAGGTCCTTCAAGGGCTGTGGCTGAACGTCCGGCTGCTGGTGATCTGCGGCGCCGCCGTTCTGGTCCTCGGCATGCTGATCGCCATCGCGCGCACCCTGCGCGGCCCGGTGTTCTTCCCGCTGCGCGTGCTCGCGGCGGCGTACACCGACTTCTTCCGCGGCCTTCCGCTGATCATCAACCTGATGATCGTGGTCCTGGGCGTGCCGGCGCTGCGTCTGCAGGGCGTGACGGTCGATCCGGTGCTGCTCGGCGGTACGGCGCTCACGCTGACGTACTCTGCGTACGTGGCCGAGGTGTTCCGGGCCGGCATCGAGTCCGTGCACCCCTCACAGCGTGCCGCGGCTCGCTCACTGGGCCTGACCAACCGACAGGCGCTGCGCCACGTCGTGCTGCCGCAGGCCGTGCGCCGTCAAGTGCCGCCGCTCCTCAACGACCTGGTGTCGTTGCAGAAGGACACCGGTCTGGTGTCGATCGGCGGCGCGGTGGATGCCGTACGGGCGGCCGACATCATCGTGGGCCGCAGTCTGAACTACACGCCCTACATCGTCGCCGGGCTGGTGTTCGTGGCACTGACCATTCCGATGACCCGCTTCACGGACTGGGTGACGGCCCGGATGGACCGGCAGCGGGCCCAGGGAGGATCCCTATGAGCGACGCGCCCGTCCTGCGCATGGAGTCCGTCCGCAAGACCTTCGCGGGCTCCGTGGTCCTTCGTGATGTGGAACTGGCGGTCGCGCCGCACACGGTGACCGCGCTGATCGGGGCCTCCGGTTCCGGCAAGTCGACGCTGCTGCGCTGTGCCAACCTGCTGGAAGAGATCGACGACGGCGCGATCTGGCTGGACGACGAGGAGATCACCGATCCCCGCGTCGACCAGGACGCAGTGCGGCGCAGGATCGGTGTCGTGTTCCAGTCGTACAACCTCTTCCCGCACATGACCGTGCTGGACAACGTGACGCTGGCGCCGCGGCGGGTGCACGGGGTCCCCCGCGACGAGGCCGAGGAACGCGCCAGGGAGCTGCTGGAGCGCCTCGGACTGGGTCCCAAGGCAAAGGCCTACCCGGACCGCCTCAGCGGCGGCCAGCAGCAGCGTGTGGCGATCGTACGGGCCCTCGCCGTGCGGCCCCGGCTGTTGCTGCTGGACGAGATCACGGCGGCGCTCGACCCCGAACTCGTGGGCGAGGTGCTGGAGGTGGTGCGTGGCCTCAAGGACGACGGCATGACCATGATGCTGGCGACGCACGAGATGGGCTTCGCGCGGGACGTCGCCGACCAGGTCTGTTTCCTGGACGGTGGCGTCGTGCTCGAGCGCGGCACCGCCGAGCAGGTCTTCGGCGATCCGCAGCAGGAACGCACTCGGCGCTTCCTGCGGCGGATCGTGGAGGCCGGCCGTCTGTGAGGCCGTGGCGCGACCCCTGCGCGGGCGGCCGCCACGCGCGCGTGGCGGCTACGCGTCGGGCTGCGCGACCGCCAGCAGGGCAGCGACCCGTTCGATGCCGAAGACGTAGCCCTGCACGCCGCAGCCCGCGATCACTCCGTCGGCGCGCAGCGAGACGTAGGAGTGGTGCCGGAACGACTCGCGCTGGTGGACGTTGGAAATGTGCACCTCCAGCACGGGCATGCCGTCGCAGGTGTTCAGTGCGTCCAGAATCGCGACCGACGTGTGCGTGTAGGCGGCGGGGTTGATGACGATGCCGCAGTGGTTCAGGCGCGCCTCGTGGATCCAGTCGACCAGTTCGCCCTCGTGGTTGGACTGCCGGAAGTCCACCGTGCCGCCGTGCACGGCCGCCGCCTTGACGCACAGCGCCTCCACGTCGGCCAGCGTGTCCTTGCCGTAGATCTCGGGCTGGCGCTGACCGAGCAGGTTCAGGTTGGGCCCGTTGAGGATCATGATCGGGGCGTTGGCCAGGGTGCGGGGCACGGTTCCTCCGGTCCGTTCGGGGCGGTGCCTCGACGACCGCCGCTCGCACCCGGTCTATCACGGTGCCCGGAGCGGACGACGAGCCCTGTGCGCCGTTGCCTCGGCGCGCGCACCGGTCGCCCGATCACCCCCATGCGCCCCCGTAACCGCTGATCACCATGGGTAGTTGACGCGGCATGCACCCTGTACGCACCGTTGGCACACCGTCGATGCTGCGGCTTGCCGCGGCCTCCCTGGTAGGAACCGCGATCGAGTTCTACGACTTCTTCGTCTACGGCACGGCCGCGGCCCTGGTCCTGGGGCCGTTGTTCTTTCCTACGTTCTCGCCGCTCGCGGGAACACTGGCGGCGTTCGGGACGTTCGGGGCGGGGTTCGTCGCCCGGCCGCTGGGCTCGGTACTGTTCGGGCATCTCGGCGACCGGCGCGGGCGGCGGCCGGTGCTGGTTCTCTCACTGCTGCTCACCGGCGCCTCGACGGTCGCGGTGGGCTGTGTGCCGTCGTACGGGACGATCGGCGTCGCGGCGCCCGTGCTGCTGCTCGCCCTGCGCTTCCTGCAGGGGCTGGGACTCGGCGGGGAATGGGGCGGGGCGGTGTTGCTGACCGCCGAGCACGCGCCGCCCGGACGACGCGCCCTGTGGTCGAGCTTTCCGCAGATGGGACCGGCGTTGGGCTTTGTGCTCGCCAACGGTATGGTGCTCGCGCTGTCGGCGACCCTGTCCGACGCGGAGTTCGCGCGCTGGGGATGGCGGGTGCCGTTCTGGGCGGCCGGTGCGCTGGCGCTGAGCGGGCTGTGGCTGCGCTCGTCACTTGCCGAGAGCCCCCGGTTCCTGGAGATCGACGACCACGCGCGCGTGCCGTTCGTCGAGGTCGTACGGCATCACAGGCGGCTGGTGCTGCTGACGGCCGGAGCGCTGGCCGCGGGGTACGCGGTCTTCTACGCGGTGACGACCTGGTCGCTGGCGTACGCGACGGAGCGGCTCGGGGTGAGCCGGACGATCATGCTGACCTGTGTCATGGCCGCGGTGGTGGTGAAGGCGTCCCTCACGCCCTTCATGGCGGTGCTCGCCGACCGCTACGGGCGCCGGACGATGTGCCTGACCGGGTGCACGGCCTGCGGTCTGTGGATGCTGCCGATGGTCGCGTTGCTGGGCACCGGCCAGCCGCTGCTGATGTTCCTCGGCATCCTGGGCGCCCTGGTCTCCTTCATCACCATGTTCGCGGTGATCGCCGCCTACCTGCCGGAGCTGTACGAGGCGCGGGTGCGGTGCACGGGCGCCGCGGTGGGCTACAACCTCGGCGGAGTCCTGGGCGGTGCTCTCACTCCGATCGTGGCCACGGCGCTCGCGGAGCACGGCGGGCGGGTCCCCTGGGGCGTGGGCGTCTACCTCACCGGCGTCGCACTGTTCAGTCTGGTGTGTTTCGCCCTGCTGCCCGAGACCCGTCCGGTGCCCGTGCCGGTGGTGGAGCCTGCTACGGGTTGATCGCCAGCTCCAGGTACGCCGCGAAGAGCACCAGGTGGACGCCGCCCTGCAGGGGCGTGGCCCGTCCTGGCACCACGGTCAGGGAGCTGACCACCACGGTCAGCGCAAGCAGCAGCATGTGGGTCGAGCCGAGGCCGAGGACGAGCGGGCCGGACAGCCAGACCGAGGCGAGGGCGACGGCCGGAATGGTCAGGCCGATGCTGGCCATGGCGGAGCCGAGCGCGAGGTTGAGGCTGGTCTGGACCCGGTCACGGCGGGCGGAGCGCAGCGCGGCGATCGTCTCGGGGAGCAGCACCAGCAGGGCGATGATCACACCGACGACCGCGTGATGCAGGCCGGCCGCCTCCACACCCGACTCGATGGTCGGCGAGACGCCTTTGGCCAGGCCGACCACGCCGATCAGGGCCAGCCCGAGCAGGCCGAGACTGATCCGGGCCGTGCGCGCGGAGGGGGGCCTGGCGTGGGCGTCGGCGGTGATGACCTCGCCCTGTCGGGTGATCGGCAGGAAGTAGTCACGGTGGCGCACGGTCTGCGTGGTCACGAACAGGCCGTACAGGATGAGTGAGGACAGCGCGGCGAACGTCAGCTGCACCGTGGAGAACTCGGGCCCGGGTTTGCTGGTGGTGAAGGTCGGCAGCACCAGGCTCAGCGTGGCCAGCGTCGCGACGGTCGCCAGGGCGGCGCCGGTGCCCTCGGGGTTGAAGACCGCGGTGCCGTGCCGCAGGGAGGCGACGAGCAGGCAGAGCCCGACGATGCCGTTGCAGGTGATCATCACGGCGGCGAAGACGGTGTCGCGCGCGAGAGTGGAACTCTTGTCACCGCCGTCGGCCATGAGGGTGACGATCAGGGCGACCTCGATGATCGTGACCGCGACGGCCAGTACGAGGGAGCCGAAGGGCTCGCCGACACGGTGGGCGATGACCTCGGCGTGGTGGACGGCGGCGAGGACGGATCCGGCGAGCACGAGGGTGATCAGGGCGACGGCCAGGCCCGGCAGGCCACGGCCCCAGGTGAAGACCAGGAGGACGACTGCGAGCACCGGCACGAGTGTGGTCCACTGTCGGGTGAGCGACCGAAGCCTAGTGATCATGCGGCGATGGTCGCAGAGGCGTACGGGATTCGCATTCCGCTCTTTTCGGATACTCCTCGTCCTTTCCATTGCGTTCACGCGGCAGCGGGAGCGGGAACTGCTCCCGCAGTCCCGCTCCCACCGGGGTTGCTCCACCGCCGGCCGGGTCAGGCGTCGATGCTGTCCTTTGCGGTGCCTTCGCCACCGGCACCCGATGTCTCGGCGGCCGTCCGCTTCTTGCTCGCCATCAGGCTGGTGACGGTGGTGACGGCCAGGACGGCACAGATCACGCCGAGCGAGACCGGAATGCTGATCTCGGGCACGTGGACCCCGGACTCGTGCAGGGCGTGCAGCACCAGCTTGACGCCGATGAAGCCGAGGATGACCGACAGGCCGTACGAGAGGTGGACCAGTTTCTTCAGCAGACCACCGATGAGGAAGTACAGCTGACGCAGCCCCATCAGGGCGAAGGCGTTGGCGGTGAAGACGATGTACGGGTCCTGCGTCAGACCGAAGATCGCGGGGATGGAGTCCAGGGCGAACAGGACGTCCGTGGTTCCAATGGCGAGCATCACGACCAGCATCGGGGTCATGACCCGCTTGCCGTTCTCCTGGATCCACAGCTTGGTGCCGTGGTAGCGGTCGGCGACGCCGAACCTGCGCTCAGCGGCCTTCAGCAGCTTGTTCTCCTCGAACTCCTCGTCCGCCTCGTCCGCGCGGGCCTCCTGGATGAGCTTCCAGGCGGTCCAGATCAGGAAGGCGCCGAAGAGGTAGAACACCCAGGAGAAGCTAGCGAGGATGGCGGCTCCCGCGGCGATGAAGATCGCCCGCAGCACCAGGGCTATGAGCACGCCGACGAGCAGCACGCGCTGCTGGTACCGGGCGGGCACGGCGAACTTCGCCATGATCAGGACGAAGACGAAGAGGTTGTCGACGCTCAGCGACTTCTCGGTGATGTAGCCGGCGAAGAACTCACCGGCGGGCCGCCCGCCTCCGAAGACGAGGAGGCCCAGACCGAAGAGTCCGGCCAGGACGATCCACACGACGGTCCAGATGCCGGCTTCCTTGATCGACACCTCGTGCGGCTTGCGGCCGATGAAGAAATCGACGGCGATCAGGGCGGCCAGGCCCACGACGGTCAGCACCCACAGGGTCACGGAAACGTCCACTGCTCCTCCGGCATTACGTAACGGCAAACACTTTCAGCGTTGTCGCTGCCGGAGGTCTCTTCCACCCGCGAAGGGCCGACGCCCCGGGACCGAACCGGTCCGTACTGACGGGTGCGCCGCAGTCAGGGAGTACTCCCCTCCGTACGGAAGACGATACCCAATCACCAAGGAAAGGTAAAGTGACGAGTAAAGGAAAACAAAAACATGCTGTTCAGGCGACTTTACTTACGCTTGGTGCGCGCCCTGGCCACCTCGGTGAGCACGTGCTGCACGATCTGGCTGCCGGGCGGAACCAGTGAGGGTTCATAGGTCCAGGCGTGCCCGACCCAGGGGTCGGCGAGATGGTCGTCGCAGACGGGTGTGAGTCGCAACAGCGAACGCCACAGCGGATCGAGCAGCGGGCCGTAGGCGGCGGCGTCCCCGCGGTCCGCCACCAGCAGGAGGTGTACGCCCACACCGGGCCCCTCGTCGGCGAGATAGCGCAGCCGCGTCACCGCTCGCTCGTCGAAACCGTGCGGGAAGTCGTTGATGATCAACAGCTGTCGCGCGGTGTCGAGGTCGGCCGGGAGCGCCTCGGGGGTACCGGCGCGCAGCGCCATCTGCACCAGGTCGACCCGTCGGGTGAGCCTCTCCAGTACCTCCGCCACACCCGCCGCTCCGGTTGCGGACGGCGCGGCGAGCGCTCCGGACCGGGTCAGTGTTCCGAGCGCCGCGGCCCCGTCTCCGGCCGGGTCGATGACGTGGAGGGCGAAGTCCCCCGGCGGATGCACGGCGAGCAGCCGCGCCGCGAGTGCGACCGCCGCCTCCATGGCCAGGTGCCGCAGCTCGGCGGGGTCGGGGAAGCCGTCGGCCGACGCCTCCGGGCCGCTGTCGAACCACAGGCCCTGTTCCAGTGGCAGCCTGACCAGCATGGGGATGCGCAGCGGCACGCTCTCGGGCAGATGGAGATCACCGAGTCGCAGGGCCATCGGCGGCTCGGTGGGCACCCGGTAGCCGTGCCACACGGGGTTGTCCCAGCGGGCGTATGCGGGCGAGAGCGCGGGCTCGACCACGTCCGACTCGGCGGTGAGCTGGGCGAGGTCGCGGTCGAAGGCCGCGCGCGCCTGGTCGACCAGCTGCGCCCGTCGGGAGTGGGCCGCCTCACGCGCGGCGTCGCCCTCCGTGCCGAGCCGGCCTCGAGGGTCGGCGAGGACCTGGTCCAGCTCCTTCTCCAGGCGGGAATCGGCGAATTCGACGGCGCTGCGGTACGCGGCCGCGCTGCGGGCCAGGTCCTCGAACATGCCCCAGACCTGGTTGTACAGGCGCTCCTCCACCGACCAGCCCACGGCGTCGCCCGCGACCGGCGGTGCGGGCCGGTCGCCGGCGGCCGCGGAAGCCGGGGGCGGCGGTTGCGGGGCGCTGTGCGGGCGTCGGGGGTGCGTGTAGTCCACCGGGGCGCCGGTGGCTCGCGGAGCGGCGCCGGGTGCCTGGGGGTCGTACGGGTTCTGTGCCTCGCACGAGGGTGCCGGTTCCGGATGCTCCCGGCGGTCAGGGGCGTACGGGCCCGTCGGCCCGGGCGCGCCGTGGGCCGAGGAGTCCTGGGGCGCCGGGGCGTCGTGCACCGCTTGCAGCGAGAAGGGCGCCGAAGTGTGGGCCGTCGTGTGCTGGATGGCGGCCGCCAGCTCGCCGGCGTCCTGCAGCCCCTGGTCGGCCAGGAGAGCGGGCAGCCCGGTGGCGTATCCCTGGCCCATCGCGCGGACCTTCCAGGCGCCCTGTCTGCGGTACAGCTCCAGGGCGATCACGGCCGTCTCGGTGTCCAGGCCGGTCAGGGTGTAGCAGGCGAGTTCGGTGCCGTCATGGCTCTCGACCGTGGTGTGCGGAGCGGCGACGGCACCGAACCGGGGCGGGCCTGCGGACCCGGTGGGCAGCGCGAGGAACACACCGACGCGGTGGACGGCCTCCGGCAGGGCGTCCAGGTCGACGGCCAGCCGGTGTTCGGCGACGGCCTGCCGGGACACCTCGACGCCGGGCGGGGCCGGAGCGCCGGGATGCGCCACCCACGGGGAGCCGTGCACCGTACCGTTCTCGTCGCCGAGCGTGGCTCCGACCAGGACCGGCACCCCGGCCGAGACCCGGATGGTCAGCCGGACCTGGGACAGCGGGTGGTTCTGCCCCCGCACCAGTTCGGCCGTCATCGCCGTTGCCCCCCCGTGTTGCCGTGTCGTGCGCGCCCCTCCGATTGAGCGGGCGGTCCTACAGGTGCGGCAGGATCGCCGGCATCAGGTCCTGGAAGGTGCGGCCGTTGGCCGGGGATCCCAGGGCGGTCATCGTCCAGCCCGAGCCCGCGCGGTGCACCTTGGCCATGATCTGGGCGGTGTAGTCACCGCCGCCGTCCAGCGTGTAGCGGGCGAGTTCCTGGCCGTTGGTCTCGTCCACGAGGCGGCAGAACGCGTTCTGCACCTCCTGGAAGGTCTGCCCCGTGAAGGAGTTCACGGTGAAGACGATCTGGTCGATGTGGACCGGAACGCGCTGCAGGTCGACCAGGATCGCCTCGTCGTCCCCGCCCTGGCCGACGCCGCCGACGAGGTTGTCCCCGGTGTGGCGGACAGAGCCGTCATCGCTCACCAGGTGGCGGAAGAAGACGACGTCGACCGGCTGCTTCTCGGCGAAGAGCACAGCCGAGGCGTCCAGGTCGATCTCCCGCGTACGGGAGCCGAACAGGCCGCGCCGCTTCGCCGCCTGCCAGCCCAGCCCCATGCGGACCGCGGTCAGGGTGGCCCCGTCCTTCTTCTCCAGGCTGATGGCCTGACCCTTGCTCAAGTTGACGGACACCGCTGATTCCCCTCTCGATGGTCCCCTGTTGCCGCGCAGTACGCGGTTGACCAAAACCCTACGCAGGCACACCGACAGGGCCGAACCCCGGCCCGCGCTTTGTGTCGGTGTTGCAACACTTGACGCGTATGCCGAGGTCCGCTGGGGTGTCGGGGCTCAGGCGAGGCCTGCCTCCCGCATCTGGCGCAGCTCCTTCTTCATCTCCGACACCTCGTCGCGCAGCCGGGCCGCGATCTCGAACTGAAGCTCCGCGGCGGCGGCACGCATCCGCTCGGTCATCTCCTCGATCTGCTCGGCGAGTTCGGCCGCCGGACGGTCCGTGGGTACCGTCTGGCCCTTGGCGGTCTTGGCGGCCTTCGCGCCCTTGGCCGCCTTGTCACCGAGCGACGGTACGGGGGCCTTGGCACCCTTGCCGTCCTTGGACTTGCGGTAGCCGCTGCCGAGAAGCTGCTCGGTGTCGACCTCCTCACGGGCGATCTGCGCGACGATGTCGTTGATCTTCTTGCGCAGGGGCTGCGGGTCGATGCCGTTCGCCTTGTTGTAGGCGATCTGCCTCTCCCGGCGGCGGTTGGTCTCCTCGATGGCCTTCTCCATCGCCGGGGTGATCTTGTCGGCGTACATGTGGACCTGGCCGGAGACGTTGCGCGCCGCGCGGCCGATGGTCTGGATCAGCGAGGTGCCGGAGCGCAGGAAGCCCTCCTTGTCGGCGTCCAGGATCGCCACCAAAGACACCTCGGGCAGGTCCAGGCCCTCACGCAGCAGGTTGATGCCGACCAGGACGTCGAACTCACCGCTGCGCAGCTCGCGCAGCAGCTCGACGCGGCGCAGGGTGTCGACGTCGCTGTGCAGATAGCGCACCTGGATGCCCAGTTCCAGGAAGTAGTCGGTGAGGTCCTCGGCCATCTTCTTGGTGAGCGTGGTGACCAGGACGCGTTCGTCCTTCTCGGTGCGCTTGCGGATCTCGTGCACCAGGTCGTCGATCTGGCCCTCGGTGGGCTTGACGACGACCTCCGGGTCGACGAGGCCGGTGGGGCGGATGATCTGCTCGACCGCGCCGTCGGAGCGCGAGAGCTCGTACGGGCCCGGGGTGGCCGACAGGTAGACGGTCTGGTCGATGCGCTCCTGGAACTCCTCCCACTTCAGCGGGCGGTTGTCCAGGGCGGAGGGCAGCCGGAAGCCGTGCTCCACGAGGGTGCGCTTGCGGGAGGCGTCGCCCTCGTACATGGCACCGATCTGCGGGACGGTGACGTGCGACTCGTCGATGACGAGCAGGAAGTCGTCCGGGAAGTAGTCGAGCAGGGTGTTCGGCGGGGAGCCGGGCAGGCGGCCGTCGAAGTGCATCGAGTAGTTCTCCACACCGGAGCAGGTGCCGATCTGGCGGAGCATCTCGATGTCGTACGTGGTGCGCATCCGCAGGCGCTGGGCCTCCAGGAGCTTGCCCTGCTTCTCCAGCTCGGCGAGGCGCTCCCCCAGCTCCTTCTCGATGTCGTTGACCGCCCGCTCCATGCGCTCGGGGCCGGCCACGTAGTGGGAGGCGGGGAAGACGTACAGCTGCTCGTCGTCGCTGATGATCTCGCCGGTGAGCGGGTGCAGCGTGGACAGCGCCTCGATCTCGTCGCCGAACATCTCGATGCGGACGGCCAGCTCCTCGTAGACCGGGAAGATCTCGATGGTGTCGCCGCGGACCCGGAAGGTGCCACGGGAGAACGCCATGTCGTTGCGCGTGTACTGGATGTCGACGAAGCGGCGCAGCAGCTCGTCCCGGTCGATCTCGTCGCCGACTTTCAGGGGGACCATCCGGTCCACGTACTCCTGCGGAGTACCGAGGCCGTAGATGCAGGACACCGAGGCGACCACGACCACGTCACGGCGGGTGAGCAGCGAGTTCGTCGCCGAGTGGCGCAGACGCTCGACCTCCTCGTTGATCGAGGAGTCCTTCTCGATGTAGGTGTCCGACTGCGGGACGTAGGCCTCGGGCTGGTAGTAGTCGTAGTACGAGACGAAGTACTCGACCGCGTTGTTCGGCAACAGCTCGCGGAACTCGTTGGCCAGCTGGGCGGCCAGCGTCTTGTTCGGCGCCATCACGAGCGTGGGGCGCTGGAGCTTCTCGATCATCCACGCCGTGGTGGCGGACTTGCCGGTGCCGGTCGCGCCCAGCAGGACGACGTCCTTCTCACCGGCCTCGATGCGCTTGGCCAGCTCGGCGATGGCCGCCGGCTGGTCGCCGCTGGGCTGGTACGGGCTGACGACCTCGAAGGGCGCCACTGTGCGTTCGATGTGGGAAACGGGCCGCATGCCATCCACCGTACGACCCCCCACTGACAACGGGCCCGGATCAGCGGTTTTACCGGCTACGGGAGCCGTGGTGCTCGGGTCGGCGCCCCTCGTGGAGCGCGGGACGGCGGTCCAGGTGGGAGGGGACCCTGGCCGCCGGGACTCCCGGTTTGCGCTCGTCGGGCATGCGGACGGGCCGTCCCACGACCATCATCGGGTCGAACACCACGACGACGGCCGCGAGCAGCAGGAAGGCGAGCGGGCCGATCAGCATCGGTACCAGCGCGGACGGCTCCGGCGCGGCGCCGGCAGCGTGGGAGGGGCCGTCGAGGTGGACGCCCAGGGCCGCCATGCCCATGTAGTGCATGCCGCTGACCGCGAGCCCCATGACGAGGCTCGCCCCCACGCTCCACAAAAAGCCCCGGACACGTCCGGCGGCCCACAGGGCGGCGGTGGCGGCGACGACCGCTATGACGACGGAGGCGGCCACGGTGAGCGTGTTGTAGGTGAACCGTCCGTGGAAGCGCACGCCTGCCATGCCGAGGTAGTGCATCGAGGCGACCCCCAGCCCGGTGATCGTGCCGCCGGTGAAGAGCGCGGCTCCGGTGGCGCCGCGGTAGCCGACGACGAAGATGCCGACGCCGACCATGACGATGGCGAGGCCGAGGCTCGCGTAGGTGATCGGCTTGTCGTAGTGGATCGGTGTCTCCTTGATGGCGAAGCCCATCATGGCGACGAAGTGCATGGTCCATATGCCGGAGCCGATCGCGGCGGCGCCGAGGGCCAGCCAGGCCGGCCGCCGGGAGTGCGTGACCAGCAGCGCCCTGGTGGTGCAGCGCAGGCCGAGGGCACCGCCCAGGCAGGCCATCAGATAGGCCACCAACGGGGTGACGGCCCCGTAGCTGAATCCGTCGACCGTGCCTTGCATCCGCGGTTGCCCTTCCGCCCTCTTGCGTCCTGGAATACCTGAAACGTTCCCCCGGCCCCAGGACCGCGCGGGCGGTCAGGGTTGTCGCAGAGAGTATGACTGCCACCGGAATGGTCGAACGATTTTCCGGCAAAGAAACACGGCCCTGCCGCACTTGTGCGGTCCCGGTGAGCGGACTTGGACATCTGTCTGCGATCCGTGGTCGTCGTGCGCCCACGTGCCACTGACGGTCTGCTGTCAGTCTGGTGGCAGTCGATATTCGCTCGACGCGAGGAGTTTGCATGCACGCGCGCGTAGTGGCCACCACGGCCGTCGCGGTCCTGGGGGTCGCCGCGGTCCTGCTGAGCCCCACCTCCGACGCCCGGGCCGGCGGTGCCGGCGAGCCGACGGTGATCGGTCATCGGGGTGCCGCCGCCTACGCTCCCGAGAACACGCTGCCCTCGATCGACAAGGCCGCGCAGCTGGGCATCACCTGGGTCGAGAACGACGTCCAGCGGACCAAGGACGGCGAACTGGTCGTCATCCACGACGACAGTCTGAAGCGCACCACGAACGTCGCGAAGGTCTTCCCCGGCCGTGGCCCGTGGAAGGTGAAGGACTTCACCGCGGCCGAGATCGCCCGGCTGGACGCGGGCAGCTGGTACTCCCCCGCGTACGCGGGCACGCGCGTGCCGACGCTCGCGCAGTACATGCGCAGGATCGAGCACAACCACGAGAAACTGCTCCTGGAGATCAAGAATCCCGAGCTGTACCCGGGCATCGAGCAGCAGACCCTGAAGCTCCTCGGCAACGAGGGCTGGCTGGACCACGGCCACCTGGAGCGGCTGATCGTGCAGAGCTTCAGCGCCGACAGCATCCGGACCGTCCACGCACTGAAGCCCGCGGTCACGACGGCTATGCTCGGCGCGCCCAAGGTGGCCCAGCTGCCCCAGTGCGCGCGCTACGCCGATCTCATCAATCCCTCGTACGGGCCGCTCTCCCGGGGCTACGTCGCGGCCGTGCACACCATCCGCGGGCCGCACGGCAGGCGGCTCGGGGTGTTCGCCTGGACGGTGGACAACGCGGCCACCGCCCGTACGCTCGCGGACTACGGCGTCGACGGGATCATCACCAACAAGCCCGACAAGGTGCGGGCGGCGCTGCGCTCGGACTGAGCCGTGCGGGCGTTGTCAGTGGCGGGCCGTACCGTGGTCGCATGGACAGCCAAGGGCAGGATGAGCAGCAGGTCGTGTGGGCCGTCGTCGGCAGCGACATCGGCCCGCTGATGCTGGCCGCGACCCGTGACGGCCTGGTCAACGTCGTCTTCCATGCCACGGACGCGGTGCGCGACCGCGCCCTGGAGCGGCTGGCGTCCCGGCTCGGCGACGCACCCGTCGAGGCCCCGGACTCGCCGCTGCTGGCCGGGGCGATACACCAGCTGCGCGCGTACTTCGCGGGCGAGCGGCACGACTTCGACCTGCCGCTGGACTGGTCGCTGATCTCCGGGTTCAACCGGCAGGTGCTGCGCGAGCTTGCCTCCGGGGTGCCGTACGGCACGGTGGTGGGCTACGGGGATCTCGCGGGGCGGGTCGGACAGCCCGGCGGAGCGCAGGCGGTCGGCGCGGCGATGGGCGCCAATCCGCTGCCGGTGGTCGTGCCGTGTCACCGCGTGGTGGAGAGCGACGGCGGCATCGGCGGCTTCGGGGGCGGGCTGGAGACCAAGCGGAAGCTGCTCGCACTGGAGGGCGTGCTGCCCGAGCCGCTGTTCTGACCGGCCCCGGGGCTACTCGTCGTAGTGCCGGGCCTCGAAGACGTTGCCGTCGGGGTCCCGGAAGTAGAACGTGCGCGGTGCGTTGCCACGGGCGCCGTAGGAGTCGTGGCCGATCTCGGACAGGGGCACGCCGTGCTGCTCCAGCCGGGCGCGCAGGGCGTCGAAGGCGTTGGTGGGCAGGGACAGGCAGACGTGGTTGACCGGGTGGCCGGCGCTGTCGGCCGCACCCGGCAGCATCCTCATGTGTTCCGCGAAGGTGCGCGGGGCGAGGTCCAGGATGGTCTCCTCGTTGACGCGCACGGAGGGGAACGGCACCTCTTCCGCGACGAACTCGGCGACCCTCACGGGGTCCAGACCGACGGCCTCGGTGTAGAAGCGGGCCGCGGCCACCGGATCGGACACCCACAGGACGACGTGGTCGAGACACATGCTGTTCTTCGTCATGTGGCCCAGGCTGGTGGCGTCCCCCACAGGCTGCAAGCGTTTAGCCGTGACCGGTACCCGCCAGAGATCCAAGGGACGGGAACGGCCGACGGACAGGAGGCGGTGCGCGTGGTGCTCGTGGTGTCGGAAGAGGTCCGGGAAGCGATCGACGCACGACGGCCGGTGGTGGCCCTGGAGTCCACGATCATCGCGCACGGCCTGCCCCGCCCGCGCAATCTGCAGGTGGCACTGGAGCTGGAGGACGCGGTGCGGCAGGAAGGTGCCGTTCCGGCGACCATCGCCGTCCTGGACGGCCGCCCCCGCATCGGGCTGGGCAAGGAGCAGCTGGAGCGGGTCGCGAACGAGGACGGCATGCGCAAGCTGGGCCACCGCGATCTGCCGCTCGCCGTGGCCGCGGGGGTGAGCGGGGCGACCACCGTGTCGGCGACGGCACAGCTGGCCGCCCTCGCGGGCATCCGGGTGTTCGCCACCGGCGGCCTGGGCGGTGTGCACCGGGAGTGGACGGTGACGCAGGACGAATCGGCCGACCTGGGCCTGCTGGCGAGCACCCGGATCACGGTGGTCTGCGCGGGCGTGAAGTCGATCCTGGACGTGCCGGCGACGCTGCAGCGGCTGGAGACGCTGGGCGTGGCCGTCGCCGGCTACGGCACGGACCGGTTCCCCGGCTTCTATCTGTCCGACTCGGGGCATCCGGTCGACTGGACGCTGCACAGTCCGGAACAGGTCGCCGAGGTCATGCGGGCGCAGGACGGGCTGGGCGCGCCGGAGTCGGCGCTGATCGTCGCCAACCCCGTCCCGCAGGCGAAACAGCTCGATCCCGAGCTGCACGCACGCGTGCTCGCCGACGCGCTGCGCGCCTGCGCCCAGCAGGGCGTCACCGGGCAGGCGGTGACGCCGTACCTGCTGGACTACCTGGTCCGGCACACGGACGGCGCCTCCTTGAACGCGAATCTGGCGGCCGTGGGCGGCAACGTACGGCTGGCGGCACGGATCGCCGCCGCCTGGGCCCGGAGGTGACCGCGAGCCGGGAGGGGGCCCTGCTGGTCGTCGGGGACGTGGTCACGGACGTGGTCGCCCGGCACCGGGGACCGCTCGCGGGCGGCACCGACACGGCTGCCACGATCCGGACGCTGCCCGGCGGCGCGGGAGCGAACGTGGCCTGCTGGGCCGCCCACGCGGGCTGTGCGGACGTACGCCTCCTCGGGCGAGTGGGTGCGGACACGGCCGCGTGGCACGAGCGGGAGCTGGTCGCGGCCGGGGTGCGTCCCCGGCTGGTGGTTGATCCGGAGGCGGCGACCGGGACGGTGATCTGTCTAGTCGACACCGGGGCGGCGGCCGAGCGTACGTTCCTCACGGACAGCGGGGCGTCGTTGCGGCTCGAGCCGGCCGACTGGTCGGACGCCTGGCTCGACGGGGTCGCCCGGTTGCATCTGTCGGGCTATCTGCTGTTCACGGAGCCGAGCCGAGCGCTGGCGCGCACGGCACTCGCGGCGGCACGCGCGCGTGGTGTTCCGGTCAGTCTGGATCCGGCGTCGGCGGGTTTCCTGGCTCGGCTCGGGGTGGACCGGTTCCTCGCCTTCGCGGAGGGGCTGGACGTGCTGCTGCCCAGCCGGGACGAGGCGTGTCTGCTGACCGGGCTGCCGGATCCGGTGGACGCGGCGGCCAAGTTGAGCCGTCACGTGTCGCTGGTGGTGGTCAAAGCGGGCGCGGACGGGGCGCTGGTGGCGCGTTCCGGCGCGACGCCCGTCCGGATTCCGGCGACACCGGCCGCCCCCCGGGACACCACGGGCGCCGGTGACGCGTTCACCGGCGCGTTCCTCGCCGCTCTGCTCACGGGCGCGGATCCGCAGGAGGCGGCGTCCCGGGGCTGCCGGGCGGGCGCGGAGGCGGTACGGCGGGTGGGCGCCAGACCGCCTCGAACGGGGAGCGACCGCTAGCACGCCTGGCCCCACGGCCGCCGGCTGCCCGGCGGTGCGAGTGCCTGGGGGGCGCCGTCGGATGCTCGGTACCGTGAGCACCCGCGCAACTCCCGTGCAGGGTGCGTGAACCCTCCGCGTTCACGTGCCTGGTCGTCGGCGCCTAGGCCTTTCTCCCCCACGCCGAGATCATCGGTGCGGTGGCCAGGTCCATCGAACCGGCCTCGAGGTTGGCCAGGTGCTGGTCGATCTCCTCGTCGGTGGCGAGTCCGGCGGCGACGAGGCGACCGCGGATCTGGCGGACCGTCGCGGCCTCCAGCGCGGTGCAGGCGGGTGATGTCATCGGGAAGTACGCATCCGCCTCCACCTCGTGCAGCCCGGCCTCACGGAGCAGGCGCGGAAGCTTGCGGCCGTAGGACAGGTCGGCGCCTCGTTCGGCCAGCAGCTTGCGGAAGCCGTGGCGCAGCCGGTTGGCGAGCCGCTGTTCGGGGCCGTGCTCATCGGGGCAGATCAGCGGCTGGAGGGCGGGGTCGGCGTCCTCGACAAGCAGCCGTCCGCCGGGCCGCAGCGCCTGGATCATGGATCGCAACGCCCTTTCCCGGTCCGGGACATGGACGAGGACGAGCCGGGCGTGGACCAGGTCGAAGCCCTCGCCCGGCGGTTCCTCGGTGCCCACGTCGTGGACGCGGACCTCCACCGGCGGCCGGGCCGCGGCGGCGAGCAGCGAGGTGTCGATGTCGGTCGCGACGACCTTGCCGGTGGGACCGGTCTTGTCGGCGAGCCAGGTCACCACGGAGGTGCCGCCCGCGCCGACTTCCCAGCAGCGCCAGCCGGGTCCGATCCCGAAGGCCTCCAGGTGCCGGAAGGTAACGGGATCGAAGAGGGTGGCGAAGGCGTCGAAGCGTTGCCCTGCCTCGTTCTGCCGGTTGTCCAGGAGGTACCCGTCGGATGGCGTCATGTCAGGATCATCTCAGCCGCCCGGCCGGCCCGGATCGTCCGACGCTCCGGACCGGTCGAGACCGGAAAGGACCGGGCGCCCGGGCTCTTTCCACAGGCGGGAACCAAACGGAATCTGCTGTTCCCACAGGCTTGCCCGCGTTGTGCCCTCGGCTGGCAGACTTGCCGGGCAAGGCGCGGAAGCGTTACGCGAGGAGATCCATGCGAGGAGACCCAGATGTCCATGGCGGGGAATCTGCGAAAGGTCACCGGACTCGGCAAGGTGGGCGGCCTGCGCAGGGTGGCGCAGTTGGCCCGGCGGCAGCCGCGTGTTGACCTGAGCCATCCCGCCAGGTCACCGCTGGGATCCTCGGTGGTCAACTGCGTGACCTATCAGGACGGCGTACGGGTGCCGGCCTGCACCGACCTCGTGGACGCCGTGAAGATGGTGCGCAAGACGGGCGAGGGATTCGTCTGGCTGGGACTGCACGAGCCGACGGACCGTGAGTTCGCGGGCATCGCGGAGCTGTTCGACCTGCATCCGCTGGCGGTGGAGGACGCGGTCGAGGCCCATCAGCGCCCGAAGCTGGAGCACTACGGAAACACGCTCTTCGCGGTGTTCAAGACCGTCTGCTACGTGGAGCACGAACGGCTGACGGCCACCAGCGAGGTGGTGAACACCGGCGAGATCATGGTGTTCGTCGGCGAGGACTTCGTCATCACGGTGCGCCACGGCCGGCACGGCTCGCTGGGCCCGCTGCGCGAGGAGCTGGAGGCTCATCCGCACCAGCTGTCGAAGGGCCCGGCGGCGGTGCTGCACGCGATCGCCGACCACGTCGTGGACGACTATCTGACCGTGACGGACGCGGTGCAGGCCGATATCGACCAGGTCGAGACGGACGTCTTCTCGGAGGACGGCGCGCGGCTCGACCCCGGCCGCATCTACCAGATGAAGCGTGAACTGCTCGAGCTGAAGCGGGCGGTGGTCCCGCTGGGCCGCCCGGTGGAAGACCTCGCCACCCGGCCCATCAAGGTTGTTCCTCCGGAGATACAGGCGTACTTCCGCGATGTGCTCGACCATCTGATCCGGGCCAAGGAGCAGATCTCCGCGTTCGACGAACTGCTCAACTCCATCCTCCAGGCCCACCTCGCGCAGGTGACCGTCGCGCAGAACGAGGACATGCGGAAGATCACGGCCTGGGCCGCGGTGATCGCCGTGCCGACGATGGTGTGCGGGGTGTACGGCATGAACTTCGACCATATGCCGGAGCTGCACTGGCGGTTCGGATATCCGCTGGTCATGACCGTCATGGCGGTGGCGTGCCTGGCGCTGTACCGGGGCTTTCGGCGCATCGGCTGGCTCTGAGCGGAGCGGGCCGGCACAGGAGAGGTCCGGAGCAGGAAAGATCCGGAGCAGGAGAGGTCCGAGCCGACTGGTCTGAGTGGGCGCCCGGGCGGAGGCGACCGTCGACGGGCTGTCCGAATCAGCCGTTCCAGGCGGGATGGCGTGGGTCGTCCGCGCGCACCAGGACGTCCGCCGTACCCGCGGGGTCGATCTCGGACGTGTAGCGCTCGAAGGCGGGGAGCGTCCAGTGGTCGGCCTCGGGAGTGCGCCGGCGCAGGGCGGCCGGAGACAGGAGGAGGTGCACGGTCAGGTCGAAGGGGAACCAGTGACGCAGCAGGAGGGGGCCATGGAGCAACAGGATCCCGCCGGACGGGAGATGGACGTAGGGACTGCGGGTCGCGCGGTCGGTGGCCGGATCCCACAGGTCAGGGAGGACGCGCCCGCTGCCTCCGGGGTCGAGCGGGCCGAAGACCTCTCGCCACAGGGCACCCGTGTCGAACCAACCGCCGTAGTACGACTCCGCGTCCCGCCGCCCGTGTTCGAGGCGCAGCGAGGCGGGACGCAGGAAGCCCTCGGCGTCGACCACGAGCGAGGGCCGGCCGCGTACGCGCAACGCCTCGGCGACCCGCTCGGCGAGGGCTCCGGGATGCGCGGCAGGGGCCCCGTCGAAGCCGACGCGCGGCCAGGCACTCCCGTCGGCCGCCTCCAGAGCGGCCAGCCGGTCGGCCAGCTGCTCCGCGAGCCGGTCCCAGGTGATCGCTTCGAGTCGCACACGGCACATGATGCCGGGTGGCGGGGCGTGCGAAGACGGCGCCTGCCGGAGAAGGGAGTGGTCTGCACAAAGGACGGGGACTGCCTCGGCCACAGACGGGCACTGCGGCCCGGGACCAGAACCGCCACGGCCACAGACAGAGCAACGGCGAGCCCGGGGCAGGGACCGCCACGACCACAGATGGGACGCTAAAGCCAAGGACGCGGTCCACTGCGGCCACAGGCCGGGCGCACAGCGGCCGGGGGCCGGGTCCGCTGCGGCCGGAGACAGAGCCTGCGGCGGCCGGAGACGGGGGGCACCGCAGCCGGGAACGGAGGCCGCGGGAACCAAGGTCGCCGGCACCGGGAACCGAGGTCACCGGCACTGGCTGCGCCGGGACGAAGGACGGTCCTGGCCTGCCGCGTCCGGTTCGACCGGCGCGACCAGTGGCACCACCGGGCGGCATCCCCGCCGCTGCGAACCGGATCCGGTTCCACTCCGATCCCGATCCGGTCTCCCTCCAATCCTGCTCCGGTCGGCGAGGTCCCGGGCCGCGCTCCCGCCGTCGGGGAGCAGCCGGGACGGCTCGGCTCCGTAGCTCCCCGACGGGGAGCCGACAGGCCCGGAGTTGTCGGCCGGGTGATGCTGACGCGTGCCGGTTTCCCGGAGCGCGACCTGCCGTGTACGGAGCGGTACCGCGTCGGCGGAGAGTGTCTGCCCGGCGGCCGGGGCACGGGCGGTGACCGGGGGCGACCACGCTGGTGAGCCGTGGCAGTCGTACGCCGCTCTCGCGGTGGCGGCGGTGGAGATCGGGACTGGTGCGGCACCGCGCACCGGTCCCGGCGTTCACCTGAGGCGCGGAACGGAGGACGTGAGAGGAGGCAGGGAGCGGGGCAGGCGTGGGAGGAGCGGGCGGCGGTGGGGAAAGTACCGCGTATGACCCCTCCCCCGACGCCAACTCCCCACATCTCCGGACGACTTGTCGTCGTCCAGAGTGCGAAGGGAAAGCGGTGTGCCGGTTGCCGGCGCGGGCCGCTGTCACTGCTCGTGCTGGAGGACGGGGCACCACGTTGTCTGGACTGTGCCGACCTCGGCCACCTGGTGTTCCTGCCACGCGGTGACACGGCTCTGACCCGCAGGTCGCGGGAGGAGAGCACGCTGTCGGCGGTGGTGGTGCGCTTCAACCGGCGCAAGAGCCGCTACGAGCGGCAGGGCGTGCTCGTGGAGGAGGAGGCGCTGGCGCGCGCCGAGGCGCGCTGTCTGGCGGACGCGGAGGCACGGCGCCGGCGGCGGGCGCGGGACGGGCGGCGCAGGGCGGCGGAGGACGAGCGGTTCGTGGCGGCGTTCGCGGCCGAGATCGTCCGGCTGTTTCCCGGCTGCCCGGCCGAGCGGGCCCGGGCCGTCGCGGCGCACGCATCCGTGCGGGGCAGCGGACGGGTCGGGCGCAGCGCGGCCGGGCGGGCGCTGACGGAAGGGGCGGTGACCTCGGCGGTCGTGGCGGCCGTACGGCATGTGGACACGCCGTACGACGAGCTGCTGATGAACGGGGTGCCACGCTACGAGGCCCGGCGGCGGATCGCCCCGGCCGTGGAGGGCGTGCTGCGGGCCTGGCAGGGCGCCGGAGCGGATGTCGGCTGAGCAGAAGCCAAGTGCAAGCCGAGTGCAAGCCGAACGGAAGCCAAGTGGAAGCCGCGCGGGAGAACCGTGCAAGGGGAGGGAAGGACAGCAGGCGGGAGAGACGGCCGACCATGGTGCCGGGTGCCTCGGCTCGGCCATGGTTGGCGCGCCGCCCCGGGCCTGGACGGGCAGTGGCGGTGGCACCGGGCCCGGCCCGGGTGGAGCGAGACGTGATGAGGGGGGGCGTGAAGATGATCGAAGGGCCGTTCTTCGTGCTGGTTGTGGCGGGAGTCCTCGGCACCGGGCTGATGGCCGGGATCTTCTGCGCCTTCTCGGTGCTCGTGACGCGGGGGCTCGCCACGCTGCCGCCCGCGCAGGGGGTCGCCGCGATGAACGCGATCAACGTCGCCGCGATACGGCCTGCCTTCATGACGGTGTTCATGGGCGCGGCGGTGCTGAGCGCGATGATCGCGGTGGTGACGTTCGTGGTGTGGCCGGACGACGGGACGGTCGAGCTGCTCCTGGGCAGCGCGCTGTATCTGTTCGGTTCGTTCGGGCTGACCGTGGTCGCGAACGTCCCCCGCAACGAAAGACTGGCCCGCCTGACACCGGGCGCGCCGGAGGCGGCCCTGTACTGGCCGGTGTATGTGCGCGAATGGACGTTGTGGAACGACGTCCGCGCGGTCGCCTCCGCAGCGGCCACGGTCGTCTACGTCCTGGCTCTCACCTGACCCGTCCCGCCCCTGGCCGGAGCCCCGCGGGAAAGCGCTGTCCGCCACTCTGCGCCGTCGGCGCCGCGGACGTATCGTGGCCGGAAGAGCGGCGGAAGAGTGGCGACGATCATGGCCGATCCCAAGGGTTTCATGACCACGCCGCGCCAGGAGTGGCCGCGGCGGCCCGTCGAGGAGCGGGTGCGGGACTGGGACGAGGTGTATGTCCCGGGCGCGCTGTTGCCCATCATCAGCAAGCAGGCCGACCGTTGCATGGACTGCGGCGTCCCGTTCTGCCACGACGCCTGCCCGCTGGGCAATCTGATCCCCGAGTGGAACGACCTGGTGTCCCGGGAGGACTGGCGGGCGGCGAGCGACCGGCTGCACGCGACGAACAACTTCCCCGAGTTCACCGGGCGGTTGTGTCCGGCGCCCTGCGAGGCGGGGTGTGTCCTCGCGATCAACCAGCCCGCCGTGACCATCAAGAACGTCGAGTGCGCGATCGCCGACCGGGCGTGGGAGGAAGGTTTCGTCCCGGCACGGCCGCCCGAGCGGCTGTCGGGGAAGACGGTCGCCGTCATTGGTTCCGGGCCCACCGGGCTCGCCGCGGCGCAGCAGCTGACCCGGGCCGGGCACACGGTCGCCGTGTACGAGAAGGACGACCGGCTCGGTGGGCTGATGCGGTACGGCATCCCCGAGTTCAAGATGGAGAAGCGCCATCTTGAGCGGCGGATCGGGCAGATGCGGGCCGAGGGGACGAAGTTCCGCACGTCGACGGTGGTCGGACGGGATGTCGGGGCGGCGGAACTGTGCGCACGGTACGACGCCGTGGTCGTCGCCACGGGTGCCACGGCGTGGCGGGAACTTCCGGTGCCGGGCCGGGCGTTGGACGGGATACACCAGGCGATGGAGTATCTGCCGCTGGCCAATCGGGTGTGTGAGGGGGATCTGGAGGTTTCACCGTTGTCGGCGGCCGACAGGCACGTGGTCATTGTCGGCGGCGGGGACACCGGTGCGGACTGTCTGGGGACCGCGGTGCGGGAGGGGGCTGCGTCCGTGACCCAGCTGGACATCTACGCGCAGCCGGGTGCCGAGCGGGAGGAGGACACCGAGCCGTGGCCGACGTACCCGAAGATCTACCGGCTGTCGGCCGCGCACGAGGAGGCGCGGGACCTGCGTACGGCACCGGCGGCGGACGCGGACGCGCGGCTGTTCGCGGCGTCCACGCTCCACTTCGCCGGTGACGGCAGCGGGCATGTGCGGTCGTTGCATCTGGTGGAGGTCGACGAGCGGCGGCAGCCGGTGGCGGGCACCGCACGGGCGCTTCCCGCGGACCTCGTGCTGCTCGCCCTCGGGTTCTCCGGGCCGGACCAGGAGGACGGGCTGATCCAGCAGTTGGGGCTGGCGCTCGAGGCGCGCGGCACGATCGCCCGGGACGACGGCTTCGCGACCAACGTGCCCGGGGTGTTCGCCGCCGGGGACGCGGCACGCGGACAGTCGCTCATCGTCTGGGCGATCGCGGAGGGACGGGCGGTGGCGGCGGCCGTGGACCACTATCTGACGGGGAGTTCACGGCTGCCCGCGCCGGTGTCTCCGAGGGATCGGCCGATGCGGGTGTAGACACCGGCCGACGGGCTGGTGGCCGCCCCGCGCCCTCGGCCGGCCCACGGCCACAGCCCACCGCCACCGCCCACAGCAGCCCACCGAAGCCCACAGCCCACACCATGAAGGCAGCCGGTCAGCCGTTGCGCTCGTCCGTGCCCGCCACCTTCCCCGTCGACAGGGCGACCCGGTTCCAGGTGTTGATCGTGAGGATCAGGGCGAGGACATGGGCCAGTTCCCCGTCGTCGAAGTGGGCGGCGGCCTCGGCGTAGACGGTGTCGGGGACGCCCGCGTCGGCGACCAGGGTGACCGCTTCCGTTAGTGCGAGGGCGGCCTGTTCCTCAGGGGTGAAGAAGTGCCGGGCCTCGCGCCAGACGGCGACCATGTGGAGCCGGTCCTCGCTCTCGCGGGCCTTGCGGGCGTCGTTGGTGTGCATGTGCAGGCAGTAGGCGCAGTGGTTGAGGTGCGAGGCACGGATCTGGATCAGCTCGACCAACGCGGGGTCGAGGCCCTCGCGGGCGGCGGCGTCGAGACCGACGACGGCGCGGAAGACCTTGGGCGCGGACCTGGCGAAGTCGAGTCGGGCGCGGGCTGCCTCCGCGGCGGCGATCGCGGTGTTGACGTCGGCATCCGTGGTGATCGTGTTCGTCGTCATGACTCCAACCTATGGGCCGAATAGACCGGTTGTAGGGTGCATTTCCATGACGGAATCATGGGTCAATTACGCCGCGCGGATTGGCGCCGACCTGCATCTGGAGCTGTCGGGTCCGGGCGGGCGGCGGGCCGCGTTGATCCGGGCGCTGCGGGAGGCCGTGCACAGCGGACGGCTGGCCCCGGGCACGCGCCTGCCGCCGTACCGATCACTCGCAGCCGACCTGGGCGTGGCCCGCAACACGGTGGCCGACGCGTACGCGGAGCTGGTCGCGGAGGGCTGGCTGACCGCCCGCCAGGGTTCGGGCACCCGGGTAGCCGATCGGGCGGAGCCGCTGCGAGGGACCGTACGGACGCCCGTGAACGTGGGAAGGGCCGCACGCGCGCGTGGGCCGCGGCACGATCTGCGGCAGGGCGCGCCGGACGCGTCGGCGTTCCCGCGGGCCGCCTGGGCGACCGCCTACCGGCGGGCGCTGCAGGATGCGCCGAGCGAGGCGTTCGGGCCGGGGGATCCGGCCGGGCGCCGGGAGCTGCGGGAGGCACTGGCGGAATATCTCGCACGCGCGCGTGGCGTGCGGGCCGAGCCGGACCGGATCGTCGTCTGCTCGGGCTTCGCGCACGCGCTGCGGCTGCTGTTCGGCCAGGGCGCGGGCGGGGTACTGCGCGGTCCGCTGGGCGTGGAGGCGTATGGGCTGGAGTTCCACCGGAAGCTGCTGTCAGCGGCCGGGGTGCGCACGATCGCGCTGCCGCTGGACGAGGACGGCGCGCGTGTGGACGTGCTCGGGCGGGAGCGGGCAGTGCTGCTCACGCCCGCGCACCAGTTCCCGACCGGCGGCCCGCTGCATCCGGAGCGCCGGGCGGCCGTGATCGACTGGGCACGTGCGCGTGGGGCGGTGGTCCTGGAGGACGACTACGACGGTGAGTTCCGGTACGACCGCAGGCCTGTCGGCGCGCTCCAGGGCCTCGATCCGGAGCGGGTGATCCATATCGGTTCGGTCAGCAAGAGCCTGTCTCCGGCGTTGCGGCTGGGCTGGATGGTCCTGCCGGAGCGGTACGTCGGGCCCGTGCTCGAGGCGAAGGGCGAGCGGGAGGGCTGGGCGAGCGTCCTGGACCAGCTCGCGCTCGCGGAGTTCATCGTCTCCGGGTCGTACGACCGCCATGTGCGGCACATGCGGCAGCGCTACCGGCGTCGGCGCGACCGGCTGGTCGCCGCGCTCGCCGCGCATGCGCCGCACGTCGAGGTGACGGGGCTGGCGGCCGGTCTGCACGCGGTGCTGCGGCTGCCGCCGGGCACCGAGTGGTCCACGGTGAAGGCCGCCGCGTGGCAGGGCATCGCCCTGGACGGACTCGCCGCGTTCCGGCATCCGGCGGCCGGGACGGGGGCGGACGGCGGGTTGGGCGACGGGCCGGACGACGGACTGGGCGATGGGCTGGGCGATGGGCTGGTGGTCGGATACGCGGCCCCCGCCGAACACGCCTACGGCGCGGCGCTGGAGGCGCTGTGCGGGGTGCTGCCGCCCGGGTGAGGGGCGGCGCTTCGGAGATCGTGCACGAACACGCGGTTGCCCCCGGGCCATCACCGATACCCGGGGGCAAGGACAAACAGAAGTCGACCTAAGGACAAGAAGCAGAGGCATAAGCAGGCGCAGGCTCAGGACAGCAGGAAGTCGGCCTCCCCCGCCTTGGCACCCTCGATGAACGCGGTCATCTCGTCCATGGTGTAGATCAGCGCCGGGCCGTCCGGGTCGGTGGACTGGCGCACGGCGATCCGTCCGTCGGCCAGCTTCATCGCCTCCAGGCAGTTACCCCCGTTGCCGCCGCTCCAGGGTTTGTGCCACCCCTCGCTGCCCAGCTCCCGCGCGGGCATGCCGTTGTAGACGTGTCCGCGCGGCTTGATGCGATCCATTCACAGCTCCTTGCGGAGATCCTGGAGGATCTCCTTCGTGCGTTGCGCCGTAGCGGCCTGCGCCGCCATGCGGTCCATGACCTCGAGGTGTGTCGCCACCTCGTTGCGCGCGTCCAGGTAGACGGCGCCGGTCAGGTACTCGCTGTAGACCATGTCCGGCAGTTCTGACATGGCAAATCGGAACAGCACGAAGGGCCCGTACGTCCCCGGATGCGGCCCATTGGCGAACGGGGCCACCTGGAGCGTCACATGGCGCAGCTTCGTGGCCTCCAGCAGCTTGTCGATCTGCGCACGCATCACGTCCGGTCCGCCGACCTGGCGGCGCAGGGCGGTTTCGTCCATCACCGCCCAGAAGCGGGGGGCGTCGGTACGGCTGAGCAGTTCCTGGCGTTGCATGCGCAGCGCGACGTGCCGTTCGATGTCGTCCGGGCTGGTCTCGCCGATGGCACCGGACTTGAGCACCCCGCGCGCGTAGTCCTCGGTCTGGAGCAGTCCGGGGACGAAGTGCGGCTCGTACGAGCGGATCAGGCTGGCCGCGCCCTCCAGGCTGACGTACATCGAGAACCAGCCCGGCAGGATGTCGTGGAACCGCTGCCACCAGCCAGGCCGGTTGGCCTCCTCGGCGAGCCGGACGAAGACGTCGGCCTCACCGTCGGGAACGCCGTAGGCCTTCAACAGCAGTTGCAGATACGGGATCTTGAGGGCGACCTCCGCCATCTCCATACGGCGGATGGTGGCGGGGGCGACGCGCAGCACGCGGGCGGCCTCCTCGCGCTTGAGCCCGGCGCGTTCCCGCAGGTCCAGCAGGCGCCGGCCGAGGACCACCTGGCCCACCGTCGGCGCGGACCGCGGCTCGCTCACGCTGCCACCTCCACCGAAAACCCCTACCGGACAACCTCTGCCGCACTGCTTCCCGACAGCCCTGCGGCGCCATTCGAAGGCTCATTCGAAGATTGGGTGGATCTCCGATGACCCCAATTGGCGCCGCTCGACATGCTGTTGCGAGCAGTGTGCCACGGCCCCTGACCGAGTCACACAGCACTCTGCATTTTTCAGAGTGACACTTGCCAAGTGTTCACGGCGGGGAGATAGTGGCAAGCGTGATTCCGTCCGCGCCCTTAGGAACAGACACCGCCGCAGACCGTCCCGGTCTCGGCGCCGCGCAGGGAGCAGCCCCTCGGCGGGGCGCTGCCGAGCGCCGGTTCCGCTTCGAGCTGGCCGCACATCCGGGCTCCGTCGCCCAGGCGAGACGCCTGGCACATGCCCGGCTGACCGGCTGGGCGGTGTGCGCGGACACCTGCGACAGTGCGGCTCTGGTCGTATCCGAGCTGGTCACGAACGCGATCGTGCACACCGCGAGCAGTCGCGTCGTGTGCGAGCTGCACGATCACGACGACATCGTGCGCATAGCCGTACAAGACGAGGGCCGTGCTCCCGGCGAACCCCACCCGTCCCCGCAGCGACCGGACGAGGAGCACGGGAGGGGGTTGCTTCTCGTCGACGCGCTGTGCCGGGCCTGGGGTACGCAGGAGCACGGCCCCGGCCTGCTGGTCTGGGCCGACCTGGACCGGCAGAGCGGCCCGGCCCACGACACCGCCGAGCCGCGGGGTGACCTCGGCTGGGGCGCCCGCCCCAAGTCGGGCCGTCCGGACCCCTCCGACGACGAAGCGGCCGAGGCCAGCCATGAGGGCTCGGAGCAGGCCACCACCCACGGGGCCCCGGAACGGCACCGGAACGAGGACGGCGGCCACCGGGCTCCGGCGCAGATCCGCCGCGAGATCCCGGGGCAGGCGTTGCCCCAGGAACCGCAGCGGCAGCACTGGTACGCCGTGCCGGAGCGCCCTGTGCACCAGGCCTCCGAGCAGCACCTTCACGGGGTACCGGAGCCGTACCGGCACAGCGCCCCGGAGCCTCATCGCTACCGGCTCCCGGACCGCCCCTGGCACCAGCCGCTGCACCGGATGCCCGAGCAGCGCCGTGCCGGAGAGCGCCCGTGACCAGCGGACGCGACCTCATCCGTCGGGGTGTGTACGGCAACGGTGTCGGCCCGGACGCTCCCGGCACCGCAGGTCCGGACGTACCCGGCCCGACCGGCACTCCTCGAGCCCCTGGCCCTACCCCTACCCCTGCTCGCACCCGCACCGCCGCCGCCGTACCCGACCGCACGAGCCCGATCGCCCTTGACACCCTCGTGCGTCTGCAGCGCCGGCGGCCCGCCCCGGAGGTGCCTCGCAGGCTGCAGTTGCCGGAAGGCATGACGGCCCCGCTCGGCTGTGATGCCGTGGCCGTACCGGACCGCCTCGGCCCGCTCGTCGTCTCCCGGCTCCCCCGGCTGGGCTGTGTGTACACCGACGGCGCGCACTGGTGGTGGATCGTTCCGTCGGACTCCGACTACGCCCTTCCCTGGCCGGCCCCCGCCCAGTACGCCCCCGGCGCCCTGGTCACCGGCCCCGCGCGGCTCATCCACCGACCCGAGGGCACGGCCCCGTACACCCCGCCGATCCCGCTGTACCTGGCCCTGTGCCGGGCGACCGGGACGGCCCCGGACTGGTCACGGGCGGTCTCGGCGTAATCCGAGCCGCACCGCTGCCGTTCTCGCGTGATCCGAACCGTATCGTCGCCACTCTCGGCGTAATCCGAGCCGCACCGTTACCGCTCTCGGCCCAATCCGAGCCGCATCATCACGGTCTCGTCCAAGCCACACCATCACCGTGGTCGGCGTAATCCGAATCCGAGCGGATCCGGCGTCGGCCTCGCGTCGCACCCCGTCGATGCCGAGCCACAGCGAACTCGCGCCTGGCCCGCGCCCCCGCTCACTGCGCCTCGCGGCTCACTCCGTGGCGTCGCCGCCGCGTACGATCACCAGGAACGTGTCCGTCACGAGGTCCATGACGACCTCGGCGGGCAGGCCTTCCAGGCGCCGCGCGTGCGCGAACTCCTCCGCGGGCCGGGATCCCCGCGGACCGCCGGCGGGAAAGCGCTCGAGCACCGTTCGCCCGTTCACCATCTCGCACCTCCAGAAAGCGTCGTTCTTATTGGAGTTAACGCCCTGGAGAAGAGAAACGCCTCGCTCAGTGACGGGACTGAGACATTACCTACACCCGTTCGGCGCGGACCATAAGAATCCGTTTACCTTGTGACGCCATCCGCACACTCTGTGTCAATTGTCGTACTCGTCGTGAAGGCGGAGCCGGTCGCCGCCCGCGGGATCGCGACCCAGGGCGGTGAGGTCCAGCAGGCCGCCGAGGGTGCAGGCACCGTCCAGCCCTTCGCCGTAGGCCGAATAGGTGTGGAAGACCCGGTCGTGGTCGCGCAGGAAGCAGCTGATGCCCGGGCGCTCGACCAGGCCCTTGTCCGACTCCACGGTGGCCTCGAAGTCACGGTTGAAGTCGCCGTGGGACGAGGAGTACCAGGGCATCGCCCAGCCCATCCGCGCCTTGAACGGCAGGATCCGGGTGAACGGCGCCCGGGAGACGGACGCGAACGAGGTGTTCCGGGCACGCAGATGGGCGAGGTGGCCGAGCTGGTCCAGGAAGGCCGCGCAGCACGGGCAGCCCGTCTCCCACTGCGGCGCGAACATGAAGTGGTGCACGACGAGCTGGGCGCGCCCCTCGAAGAGGTCGAGGAGAGTGGCCTTGCCGTCGCCACCCTCGAAGACGTACTCCGTGTCGACCTCGACCATGGGCAGGCGCCGCCGCTGCACGCCCAGCTCCTCGCGCGCCCGTCTGACCGCCTCCTCCTTGCGCAGCAACTCCTCGCGCGCCGCGCGCCACTGCGCACGCCCGACGATCTCCGGAAGCGACATGGGCCCTCCTGTCCGACGCTCGGTTCGGGGTGGTGACCGTCGGCGGGAGCGGAACTCATCGCTGTCCGCGAAGATTTCTTGCCCCGGTTCTCGGAGCCTGTTCGGTTCGGCCGTCTGTCGGCACCTTCCGGTACGGCGTCAGTACGTCACGGGCAGGGCCTTCAGGCCCCGAGCGCGCATCGACGGACGCCAGGTCGGCTCGCCCTGCCCCAGGGCGAGTTCGGGCAGGCGTTCCAGCAGGGCCGCCAGGGCGATCTCCGTCTCCGCACGGGCGAGGGGCGCGCCGAGGCAGTAGTGGATGCCGTGGCCGAGGGCGAGATGCCCGGCGGCGTCACGGGAGAGGTCGAGCCGGTCGGGGTCGGGGAAACGGGCGGGGTCGCGGTGGGCGGCGGACAGCGAGACCCAGACCGTCTCGCCCGCCGGGACGGTCACCCCGGCGATCGTCACGTCCTCGACCGGGAACCGGCGCATGGCCAACAGCATGGGCCCCTCGTAGCGGGCGAACTCCTCGACCGCCGCCGGAAGTCGAGCGGGATTCTCGCGCAGCGCGGCGAGCTGGTCCGGGTGCTCCAGGAGGGCGAGCACCGCGTTGCCGATGAGCTGGACCGTGTTCTCGTACCCGGCGAACAGGATGAGGAAGGCCAGCGACATCAGCTCTTCCTCGCTGAGCCGGTCGCCTTCGTCGCGTACGGCGATCAGGTCCGACAGAAGGTCGTCGGCGGGCGTGCGGCGCTTGGCCCCGAGGAGCCGGGTGAGGAAGTCGAGCATGGCCGCCATCGCCTCCTTCGAGGCACCCGGCCGGGCGGGGTCGGGGGCGGTGAGGCCGTCGGTCCACTGCCGGAAGTCGAGCCGGTCCCCCTCCGGGATGCCGAGCAGGTCGCAGATGACGGTGATGGGCAGCGGGGCGGCGTAGGAGGCGACGAGGTCGGTACTGCCGTGCGGGCCGAGTGCGTCGAGAAGCTGGTCGGCGGTACGCCGGATGGGCTCGCGCAGTTGCTGGACGCGACGCGGGGTGAAGGCGCGGCCGGCCAGCCGCCGGATGCGCGTGTGGTCGGGCGGGTCCATGTTGAGGAGGTTGGCGTCGAGGGCGGGCGGCAGCGAGAGGCCCTTGTACGCACCGGGCGCGCCGCGCCGCTTGTCCAGCGACAGCCGCGGATCTGCGAGCGCGGCCCGGACGTCCTCGTACCGGGTGACGAGCCAGGCGGCAGTGCCGTCGGGTCCGGTGATGCGTTGCACGGGCGCGGTGTCGCGCAGGAGCCGGTAGACGTCGTAAGGGTGGGCGATAAGGCCGTCCGCGAGTTCCATGTCCCTCAGCCTACGGGGCGTCAGGTGTCGCACTGCGGCACGCGCCACCCGTGCCCCCGCTGGGCAGGTCAGCGCGGCCAGACACGCCTCCAATTCCCTTACGCGGGCGACAGATCGGGGTTCTCGGCGGCGTGGCGGTGAACGGGCAGGCCGTTCGTACGGGCGGGGCGGCGGTGGCGGCGAGGCCCGGGCCGAGGTCGGGGCCGAGGTCGGGGTCGGGGTCGGGGTCGGGGTCAGTGACGGTGCAGGGGGAAGTGTCGGGCCAGGGCAGTGGTGATGATGCCCGGTCCGCTCTTCCTCGCCATGGACGAGGTCTGCGGGTGCCACGCGCATGGACTCACCGGGCGGCTATGCGGCCACGGGCGGCCGCAGCTCCACTCCCTGCCGTTCCAATTCGCCCAGCGCCTCCCGTAGTTGCCGGATGTGCCGGGGCGTGAGCGTGCCGGTGTCGTCGAGGTGGACGGCACAGGCCGTGGTCGTGTCGACAAGTCGCTCCAGCAAGTCCGCGACGGCGTCGGTGCCCGCGGTGTGCCGGGCCAGGGCGGGCAGTTCGGCGGCGGCGAGGGCGATCGCGGTGCGGGCCTCGGCGAGGGTTCGGTAGGCCTCCCGACGCAGCGCCCACCGCTCGACACGGCTGCCGGACTGACCCGGGTCGCAGGGCCTACCGACGTCGCGGGACCTACCGAGGTCGCAGGACCTACCGAGGTCGCAGGACCTACCGAAGTCGCGGGACCTACCGAGGTCGCGGGACCTACCGAGGTCGCCCAGGTCGCGATGCTTGCCGAATTCGCCGAGGTCACGAGCCTGCCCGGAATCGCCGAGGTCGCTCGTCCTGCCGGAATCGCCGGACCCACCAAGAGAGCCGGACTCCCCAACGACGTGCTCCAGATAGGCGTGCGCGGCGCGTGCCGCCGCGGCGAGCCGTGCCCGAACCCCGCCGCCGCGCTCCCCCGGCATCGGCAGATGCCCGACGACCAGCACGAGCGCGCACGCGAGCAGCGTCTCGCCGATCCGGCTGAGCGAGGCCTGCGGTTCGCCGCCGACCATGATCAGGGCGAGGACGAGCACGGTGACGACGGCGGTCAGTGCGGCGAAGTGCCGAGTGGCGACCGGGACGAGCGCCCCGCAGACCGCGACCAGAGCGATCAGCCCCGCCGGGCGCGGCAGCAGCGCGGCGAGCCCGGCGAACACCAGGGCGCCGAGCACGGTCCCGGCGGCCCGGCACAGCACGCGGGAGGCGAGCGGCCCGAGATCGGGCTTGACGAGGAAGACGGCGGTGGCGGGCAGCCAGTACCAGTGCTGGTGGTGGCCGTACCAGCGGGTGTGGTGCAGCGCCTGGGCGATGGCGGCGCTGGCCCCGAAGCAGAGGGCCACCCGCAGCCCGTACTCGCGTCCACCGGTGCCGAACGCGGCGCGGACCGCGTCCCGGACACCTCGGCGCCGGGCGAACAGCCGGTGCTGGGCCCCCGCACCCTGGTCGAAAACCTCGGCGGCGCGCAGCAGGGCGTCGTCCAGGGCGCGCAAGGCGGGAACGGACCGGCTGGGAGCGGGCAGCGGACCGGTGCCGGTGTTGCCGCGGACGGCGGCGGCGAGCTGCCGGGCGCCTTCCGCCGCGCGCGCGGAGACGGGCTCCCCCGCCCAGTACAGTGCGGTGGCGGCCTCGGCCAGCGGCAGCGCTGCGGCGTACTGCGCGTGCAGTCGGCGCTCGGCGACGGAACTGGCGTACCGGCGCAACCGGGGCCCCGCCAGGGCGTCCTGCGCGTGGTCGAGGGCGGTGGTGAGCGCGGTCCGCCGCGCGGTGGCCCGCGGCCCGCCCACGGTCTCGACCAGAGCGGCGACGGCGTCGTACACCTCGGCGACAGCCTGCCGCTCCCCGTCGAACCGGAAGTCCCCGGCGAGTGAACCGGGCGTGGGCAGCGCGAGCCTCAGCAGGATCAGCCAGCCGGCCCCGGCGAGGAAGGCGAGCGTCCGCTGCCAGCCGCTCTCGGACGCGGGCATCCCGGCGCCGAGCGCTGCGCCGACCAGCAACTGCGTTCCGGCGGCGGAGGCGACGGGTCCGACCGCGCTGATGCCGCCGGCGACCAGCCCGAGCAGGGTGAGCGCCAGGGTCAGCGGTACGGCGGCCAGCGCCTGCCCGGCGTACGTCCCCGTGAGCAGGCCGAGCGCCCCGGCCAGCGCGGGCACCCCGAGCCGCTTGACGGAGGCACGGCGGCTGCCGGGCCGGTCGTTGATGCCGGCGAGCATCGCGGCGATGGCGGCGAGGACGCCCATGGGCAGTCGGTCCGCCACCACTGCGGCGAGCAGCAAGGGCCCCGCTGCGAGGGCGCCGCGGGTCACCGCACTCCAGGGGACGGGACCGCGCTGGGCGCTGAGGGCGTGGGCGAGCCAGAGGGGTACGGCGGGCCGGGACACGGGGCTCCTGTTCGTACGACGGCGGGGTGGGCCTCGGACGACGGTGGCCGGCGGACCGTGCTTCCACGGTAGGGCGGGTTTGCGAGGAGAACCGGGCGGTCAGGTTTCGCGCATGTGAAAGATGCCCGGGTGGCCGGTTTCTTTATGAACGCAATGCCCCGAGGATCCTCTCGGCTTCGGTGACGGCACGGATCAGCACAGCGGGCTCGCCCCGCAACTCACCCACCACATCGTCGATTTCGCGCAGCCCGGCCCGCTCCAGCAGCCGTTTTTCGTTGGTCACCCACTCTCCCCGTGCCGCGAGCACCCCGTGCGCGGCCTGAGCGGCAGCCGTGGCCACGGCCCCGGCGGTCTCCGTGAGGCGGCCATGGGGAGCGTGGTTGGACTTTGCGTAGGCGAGGGTGGCGCGAGCGGTGCCGTACCACCGCTCGGCGGCGGCGCGCAGCTTGGCCGGGTAGCCCGCCGGGCGCGGGAGTGTGCCTCGGAGGACCCGGTTGACGGCCAGTTCCGCCACGATCAGGTACGTGGGAATGCCGGCGAGATGGAAGAGCAACGGCTCCACCCGGAACCGCCCTTCCTCCGCCTCCGCCAGCTCGTGCTCGACCACGTCGAGATCGCGGTAGTGCACATCGACCCGGCGCCCGTCGACACTCAGCCAGGCCCCGCCGTTGAACACCCCGCCGCCCCAGCCACCGACCTCGCCGACCTCGCCCTGCCAGCCGACGGCCCGCAGGTCCTCCGGGTCGAAGGGGCCGCGGTAGTAGATCGCCATGTCCCAGTCGCTGTCGGGGCGGTGCGTGCCCTGCGCCCGGGAACCGCCGAGGGCGACGGCCCGGACGGTGGGCAGGGCGGCGAGGCGGTCGGCGGTGGCGGCCAGGAACTCGGGGTCGGGCAGGCGGGACATGGAGCAGGACCTCCGGTCGCACGGGCACGGCCAAGGCAGCGTAGGGCGCGGGCGGGACTCCCGGCGACTCGGGGAACGGGGCGTTCAACCGCCGGGGGGCGTGACGCACGGGCCAGGGGGTGCGGGACGGCGGAAAACCGGGTGCGCCGGCCGTGCAGGCCGTCGATGATCGGAGGCCGACGATTTCCGCCGCCCCTCGAGGAGCCGCCATGATCCGACGAGTGAACGCCGCCGGTCTCTTCCCACCGCCCGCCTACGCGCACGCCTCGGTGGTGGAGGCGGGCACCGGGCTCGCCTTTCTCGCCGGGGCCGTGCCGCTGGACGCGGACGGGAGGATCGTCGGCCCGGGCGATCCCGTACGGCAGGCCGAGCGTGTGATCGCCAACCTGCGGGAGCAACTGCAGGCTGTCGGCAGCGACTTGACTCATGTGATCGCGACGGATGTGTACGTCGTCAGCAGCGAGCCGGCCGATCTGTCGGCGGTGTGGGACGTGGTGGAGGCATCGGAACTGAGCACCGGACCGCATGCGTCGACGCTGCTCGGCGTCGCCTGCCTCGGGTACCCCGGGCAGTTGGTGGAGATCACTGCCACGGCCGTGGTGCCTCAGGAGGCGGGCCTGTCATGACCGACGTCGTTCTCCGGCGGGCCGTGGCGGCGGACGCCCGGGCCGGTGCCGACGTCTGGCTGCGGTCCTTCACCGCCGCGCTGCCCACCGTCGTCCGGCCACGCAACGACGACGAGGTACGGGAGTACTTCCGGGAGGTCGTGGTGCCGCTGCGCGAGACCTGGGTGGCGCAGGCGGCCGGCGGCGGGATCGTCGGGGTGATGGTCCTGCGCGAGGAGGAACTGTCCCAGCTGTACCTGGATCCCGCGTGGCGGGGACGGGGCATCGGCGACCGGTTCGTCGCGCTGGCCAAGGAGCGCAGCCCAGGTGGGCTGACCCTGTGGACCTTCCAGGTCAACAAGCCCGCCCACCGGTTCTACGAGCGGCACGGTTTCACGGCCGTCGAGTTCACCGACGGCAGCGGCAACGAGGAGCGGGAGCCGGACGTGCGCTATGTCTGGCGGCCCGCTCCCTGACACCGGCCCAACAGATCGGCACCTCACCAGCTCACCAGCTCACCAGCTCACGGCTCACGGCTCACGGCTCACCGGGGCGGCCGACCCCACCTCCTCTCCTTCTGCAACGGTCTGTCGTAACTGCCCGCCCTGCTGGTCGTCAGGCCCAGGGACACCAGGGACTCGGCGAGCCGGACCGCCGCCGCCACGCCGTCCACCACCGGCAGCCCGAGCTTCTCACCCACCGTGCGCTGCAGGCCCGTCATGCCGGCACAGCCCAGGACGAGGACCTCGGCCCCGGCGTCCCGGGCCCGTTCGGCCGCCGTCAGGAACGCGGACTCCGTGCGGCCGGGGTCGTCGGCGAGGTCGAGGACACCCAGGCCGGTGCCGACGACGGCGGCGCAGTTTCGGGCCACGCCGGCGGTCTCCAGGCTGTCCTCGATCTGGCCGCGCGAGCGGTCGAGGGTGGTGACGACGCCGTAGCGGCGGCCGAGCAGGCAGGCGAGGTGGGCGGCGGCCTCGGTGATGTCCACGACCGGGACGTCGACCAACTCCCGTACGCCTTCCCGGCCGTGCTCGCCGAATCCGGCCAGGACGACGGCGTCGTACGGCGGTCCGTCGTAGGTGCGCAGCGCGTCCAGGACGGCCGCCGCCGAGAGGTAGCTGTCGAGCCAGCCCTCGGCGGACGCCGGGCCCCAGGCGGGGGTCAGACCCGCCACGGCGGTGCCCGGGCCCGCGGCGGCCCGGGCGCCTCGGACGATCTCCTCGGTCATCTCCTGCGTGGTGTTGCAGTTGGTGACGATGATCCGCATGGCCTCAGGCCTCCTGCTGCGCCGCACGCTCACGGCGGTTCACCAGCGTGTACAGGGCGGCGGCGAGTGCGGTGCCGATGAACCAGGAGTACGGCGCCACATCGCTGAAGCTCTTCACCAGCGCCAGCACGGCGGCGACCGCGGCGGAGGGCAGGAACGCACACAGCGCCTTCGGGTTGACGCCCTTGCGGTAGTGGTACGGGCTGCCCGGGCGGGCGTCGAAGAGGGCATCGGCGTCGACCTTGCCGCGCTTGACCCAGTAGTAATCGATCATGATCACGCCGAACAGAGGGCCCAGGAAGGCACCGAGACCGCCGAGGAAGTAGTTGACGACGGTCGGGTTGGAGAAGAGGTTCCAAGGAGTGACGACCAGTGCGGCCACCGTGCTGATCATGCCGCCGACCTTGAAGGTGATCTTCTGCGGCCAGACGTTGGCGAGGTCGTACGCGGGTGAGACGAAGTTGGCGACGATGTTGACGCCCATGGTCGCCACCGCGAAGGCGAACGCGGCCACGACCAGCACCCAGGTGTTGCCCACCTTGGCGACCAGTTCCGCCGGGTCGGTGATGGCCTGTCCGAACGCCTTCAGCGAGCCGGCCGTGACGATCACCGACACGACGACGAAGGCGGTGGAGTTGATGGGCAGGCCCCAGAAGTTGCCGCGCCGGACGGTCCGGTAGTCGGGTGCGAAGCGGGAGAAGTCGCAGAAGTTGAGCATCAGCGTGCCGTAGGTGGCGAGGATCAGGCCGATCGCGCCGAACCACTGGCGCCACTGCTCGCCCCTGCTCACCGGATGCGGGGTGGAGGTGAGCGAGATGCTCCAGTGGGCCTTGGCCAGGACCCAGACCGCCAGCGCGATCATCACCAGCCAGATCACCGGGCCGCAGAAGTCCTGGAACCTGCGCACCGCCTCCATGCCCTGACTGATGATCAGCCACTGGACCAGCCAGAGTGAGACGAAGGAGATCCAGCCGAGCGCGTCGAGGCCGAGGAAGGAGTGGTGGGTGAGGGACGTGAGACCCGGCCAGGCGGCGAGCAGCATCACGTTGACCGCGACGGAGGCCAGATAGGTCTGGATGCCGTACCACATGATGGCGATCACGGCTCTGATCAGTGCGGGGATGTTTGCGCCCCACACACCGAAGCTGATGCGGCTGACGACGGGGAACGGCACGCCGTGGCGCTGGCCGATCCTGCCCATGCGGTTCATGCCGACGTAGATGAGCACGAAGCCGACGAGCAGGGCCGTGAAGACCTGCCAGACGTTCATGCCGAGGACCAGCAGGCCGGCGGCGAAGGTGTAGTTGCCGAGGTTGTGGACGTCGGACATCCACATGGCGAACAGGTCGAAGACCTTCCAGTTCCGCTGCTCGGCGGGGGCCAGGTCCTCGTTGACGAGGCGAGGGTCGGGGACGAACGCGGGGGCGCCGGTGGCTTCGGCGCGGTCGGCGAGGGACACGGGGCCTCCTGAACAGGGGGGACGAAGGGGCCATACCGCAGAAACCCGGACAGGCTGCAGGCCTTGGAGACCGCAGCGAGCCGCGTTTGGTATACCAAACTGCCGACATGGTGCCGCCGTCAAGCGTTCGGACCGATGTCGTTGCCGTTACGGCCCGGTAAAAGTCGCCTCGCGTCGGCGAAGATGGGCCCATGACGAAGATCGAACCCCTGGGCGCGGTGCGCGAGCGGGTCCTGGCGAGCCTGCGGGAGGACATCATCGCCGGGCGCCTGGCCCCCGGCGACCGGCTCGTCGAGCGGGAGCTGGCCGAGCGGTTCGGCGTCTCGCGGGTGCCGGTGCGTGAGGCGATCCGCGCCCTGGTCGCCGAGGGCTTCGTCCTGTTCGAGTCGGCCCGCCGCACGGTCGTACGCCGGCTGACCCCGACCGATGTCAGGGAACTCTTCGAGCTGCGCGAGGCGTTGGAGGTGTACGCGGCAGGGTTGGCGGCGACCCGGGTGACGGCGCAGGCCCTGGCGGAGCTGCGGGAGCTGCTGGAGCAGGCGGCGCGGGCGACGAAGGAGGGCGACGCCGAGGCGATCACGGACATCAACACCCGCTTCCACGACCGCATTCGCACCCTGGCCGGCAACAGCCTGCTGATCTCGGTCATGGAGCCGGTCGACGGCCGGCTGCGCTGGCTCACTCGACGCAACGAGGAGTGGCCCCAACTCCTCGCCGAACACCGCGAGTTGTACGACGCCATCGCCTCCGGCGACCCCGAGCAGGCCCGGGCCCACGCCCTCGGCCACGTCCGCGCCAACTACCGCTCGACGGTACGGCACCTGTTCGGGCAGGACGCCCTCTGACCAAGGTGCGCTACGGCAGCCCGGCAGCCGTGGCTGCCGTGCGCAGCACCTCGCGCAGCATCTCGGGGGTGAGCCGCCCGGTGAAGGTGTTGCGCTGGCTGACGTGGAAGCAGCCGAACAGGTCCAGGCCGTCGAGCGCGACCCGGGTGCCGTGGCCGAAGGCCGGGCGGGGCCGGGGCACGCTCCAGCCCGCCTCGGCGAACGCGGGCAGCGCGGCCTGCCAGCCGAAGGCACCGAGGACGACGACAGCCCTCAGCGTCGGCCGCAGCAGCTCCAGCTCCTGGACCAGCCAGGAACGGCAGGTGTCACGCTCACCGGGGGTCGGCCTGTTGGCGGGCGGGGCGCAGTGCACCGGCGCGGTGACCCTGACCCCGTACAGCTCCAGTCCGTCGTCGGCGCTGACGGAGGTGGGCTGCGAGGCGAGCCCCACGTCGTACAACGCCTGGTAGAGCACGTCTCCGGAGCGGTCTCCGGTGAACATTCGGCCGGTGCGGTTGCCGCCGTGCGCCGCCGGGGCCAGCCCGATGATCAGCAGCCGGGCGTCGGCCGGACCGAAACCGGGCACCGGCCGTCCCCAGTACGTCCAGTCGGCGAACGCGGCCCGCTTGGTCCGCGCCACCTCCTCGCGCCACTCGACCAGCCGGGGGCAGGCCCGGCAGTCCGCGACACGCCGGTCGAGCCGGGCGAGGGCGCTGCTGTCGTCCATGCGCCCACCGTATGCCCCCTCCCCGCCGGGCAGGGTTCAGCCGCATCCGGCGCCCGGCGCCGTGCACCCGCAGATGGGCGTGGGCAGGTTCATCCAGCCGCTCGCCGTCTGCCAGGTGTTGACCACGACCGCCCGGCAGACCCCGGCGAGGTCCGCGAGCGGGGCGAAGGCCGGCGCAACCCGGTGGTCAGAGTGAGTGCCGGGCCGCAGATTCCCGAGATCGGCGATCACCATGGCGTCGCAGGCAAACCGTTCCGGTTCGGTCGGCGGGTATGCGTCGAACGGGCTGCCGTACTCCTCCTGCCCCTCGAACACGATCTTCACCCCGACCGGTGGCCGCCCGCCGTACGCCCGCAGCATCCCGAGGTGCGCGATGACGTTCGCCTTGTCGTCCGCGATGCCACGGCCCCGCAGACCGCCCTCGATCGGCGTGGGCTCGAACGGCGGCGAGAGTCACAGCTCCTCGTCACCGGCCGGCTGGACGTCGTAGTGGGAGTAGAGCAGGACGGTCGGTGCGGCGGGATCCGCCGGGGGGGATCTCCGCGAAGATCACCGGCGCGGTGCCGGGCAGGTCGATTCGCTCGATGCGCTCCACGCCGACGCCGCGCAGCAGTTCCACGAGGAGGTCGTGCGCCGCGTGCACCGGCTTCGCCGGGTAGCCGGGAAAGGCGACGGAAGGAATCCGGGCCAGCCGCACCAGATCGGCCTGCAGGCCCTCCATCAACGCGTCCACCCTGTCCGCGGCGTCCATGTCACCTCCCGCACTCGAGTTCGATCACCGACAACAGCCTCCGGGGTGCGCGGGTGCGGCGCATCCGGGGGTGGGCCAGGGGGTACGGCCCGACAGCACACCCTGCTCCCCGCTCACCCCTGTGCCCCTGCACTCCCGGCTCCCGGAAAAACACGTCCGGCGCGACCGGCCCCGCGAGCTAAGGTCGGGGCATGGCTTCCGAGGATGCGGACGACAGCGTGAAGCGCGGCACCGGCGGACCGGACGGAGCGGGCCTCGCACGGGAGACCGCCGGGGCCGACCCTTCCGCCGACCGGTCACCCCTCGATCCCGAGATCGCCGCCGCGACGGCCGCCGCCGAGGCCGCGGGCCCGGCGACCGGTGAAACGGTCCGGATCGACAGCTGGATCTGGGCCGTACGCCTGATCAAGACGCGTTCCCTGGGCGCCACCGCCTGTCGGGGCGGCCATGTGCACGTGAACGGTGAGCGGGTGAAGCCCGCCTACTCCGTGCGCATCGGCGACGAGGTGCGCCTGCGGCAGGAGGGCCGGGAACGGATCGTGATCGTCAAGCGCCTGATCCGCAAGCGGGTCGGCGCGCCCGTGGCCGCCCAGTGCTACATCGACAACTCCCCTCCGCCCCCGCTCCGCGAGACCGCCGCCCCCGCCGGCCTCCGCGACCGTGGCGCCGGCCGCCCCACCAAGCGGGACCGCCGCGACATGGAGCGCCTCCGCGGCCTCGGGGGTCCCGGCGGACCGGGCGGCTTCGGTGCTTTCGGAGGCACGGGCGCCAGCGGCGGCTTCACCGGTCTCGGCGGCCCCGGTGGGGCCGGGGGCCGGGCTGGTGCCGGGTCGGGCGGCCGGGACAGCACTGACGGCGCCGGATCGGGTGGCCATGGTGGTTCGGGGGGACGTCGTGGAACCGGAGGAGCCGGCCGGCGCGGTGGATCCGGGTCCGGGTCCGGCGGGACCGATGGGCGTCCCCGGGGACGGTGAATCCGAGGGCGATGCCCCGCAGGCACGCACCAACGGCGTCGACCGGGCTCCGCGCCCGGCCCCCGGGCCCACCGGCGCCTGCGCGGACCGGGCTCACCTGCGCCGCACCAACCGCAGCAGTTCCCCGGTGGACCTGCGGCGCGCCCAGGCGATCACGATGAGCGGCACCATCAGGATCAGCGGGGTCTCCGCGTTCTGACCGTTGAAAACGGTGATCTGGACGATGAACGCACCCACCATGAGCGCGCCGAGCGCGATTGCGGCCACGGACTGGAGCAGCGGTATCAACAGGGCGACCGCTCCGGCGAGTTCGAGCGCGCCGATCGTGTACATGGCCCCGCTGCCCCAGCCGATCCTGTCGAAGGACTCGACGGCCGAGGAGTGCGCGACGAGCTTGGGCAGGGCGCTCGCGATGCCGTAGAACAAGGCGAGCAGGACCTGCACCGAGCGCAGTGCCACCCGAGCCGGCCGCGTCCGGCCGGTGTGCGAGCCGGTGGGGTCGGCAGAGGCGGCGGACGTCGTGGAGCCGATGGGAGCGGTGGCCTGGGACATGTAGGTCTCCTGGGAAGAACGTGCCGTTTGCTTTCACTCAGGTGGACCTGGCAGGGCCCGGAAACTCATCGGCCCCGTCCGTCCGGCGCGACCGGGCGTCCGCCAGGCTTCGGCACCGCCCGCACCCATATCCGGTCCGGTGTCAGATACGTGTCCACCTCCAGCCCCGCTTCCGCCAGTGCCGCCTCGAACTGCTCCTTCGTCAGAGGCCTGGCCAGGAACGTCTGGGTCCAGACCGCATCGGGGAATGCGTACTCGGCACGGACCGCGTTCACGCCGTCTCCAACGGGCTCCGCCGACACGATCCGTAGGGTGAAGCCGCTCGGATCGACCCGTTCCCTGGGCACGTTCGTGTGGTAGTCCTCGCCCTCCCGCTGGATGAGCACACAGCCGCCCTCCGCCACATGCCGGGCGCAGGCACGCAGCAGGGCCCTGCGCACCTCCTCGTCACCGGCGTGCACCAGGAACGAGGCCAGCATCACCACGTCGAACTTCTCGCCGCCCAGGTCCAGTTCCTCGATCGGGGTGCACAGCGTGCGTGCCCCGCGGATCCGGGCCAGCATCTCTGCGGACTCGTCCACCGCCGTGACCGTGAAGCCCCGCTCGAGCAGAGGGTGGGTCATTCTGCCCACTCCGCTGCCCAGCTCCAGGATGCGCGCCCCGGCCGGTACCGCCGCGGCGATGATGTCCGGCTCGTCGCCCACCGGCAGCCGCTCGTACAGCTCGACCGCGCAGCCGTCCGGGGTGATCGCTCCAGGTCCCGTGCCCTCGTGTCCCTCACGCATTTCCACCGTCATGCCCGGACAACGGCCCGCCCCCGCACCCCCGTTCCCCTCCCCCGCCGGTTCACCCGTTCGAGTTACGCCGAGCTATTCGACCGTTGCCTGCCGGGCCTGGGCCCGCCGCACCTGGGCCTGCCCGACCGGGAACGGGAACCATCCGTGCCCGATGTACCAGTGCCCGCCCGCCCGCAGATGGTCCCCCACCGCGCGCTCGACGGACGTGCGCCGCGGCAACTGCGCCACCGCCAGGTCGGGGTCCCCGAAGACGAACTGGACGGGCTCGGTGTCGGCCGGTTCGCTGTCCTCACGGACGGCATGGAACCGGTCCTGGAAACGGATGATGTTGGAGTCGACCGGCAGATAGCGCCTCAACTGCGGGTCGAGCAGCCAGGAGTGGCACAGCGCCGCCACCGGCCGCTCCTCGGGGAAGTGCAGGGCGAAGAACTCCCGGGCCCACACCAGCGAACGGTCGCAGGCGGACGGCGTCAACGGGCCGAGGAAGTCGGGGATGTGCAGGTTCAGGCAGGGTGTGCCGGGCACCGCGTCCAGTCCGGCCGCCGCGATCACCGGTGCCGAGCGCCGCCCGAGCCGCGCCCGCTCGAACTGCAAGCGGCCCAGCTGAAACAGCTCACCGCGGAAGTGCCGGACGAGCCAGCGCCCCGCCCGCACACCGGTCGTGCCGTGCCGTCTGCGGTGCGCCGCCATGTGTCGGCCCAGGTCGGCCAGGGTGCGCCGGGAGATCTCGGGCGGGATGCCGCGTTCCCGGTGCCGGTCGAGGGCGCGCGGGACCGCGGCGGCGAAGACGTACACGGGGAAGGTGCGGTTCAGATCGGCCGGTGCCCCGTCGAAGAGTTCGGCGAGGTCGGGCGGGTGGCCGGTCCCCTCAGGGCCCCGGAACAGTTCCTCGACACACTCCTCGAGGAGTCGCAGCAGGCCCGGATCCCTGGTGATCCTGCGCCGCTGTGCCACCAGGCCGTTGATGTCCTCGTGCGGCACGGCGAGGTCCAGGAGCAGTCCGGGCAGATCGTCGGCGTCCGGCAGCAAGGGGTCCCCCTCCAGTGAGAACGGACGGACGACGGGCACACCACCAGGCACGGGACGAGCGAGCGAAAGGCGCGCTGTTGGTGAACGCCGTCACCGAAGAGTACGTTTCTAGAAGGAGTGGTATCCCATGCGTACCGGCAGTGAACCGTCGACCGCGCGCAGTGCCTTGCGGGCGCGTTTCTGGCTGAGCCTGTGGGGGCTGGTCTGGGCGATCTTCGGCACGGCCGCGTTCGCGCTCGTCGGCCGCCCCGGCTGGGCGGCGGCCTGTGGAGTGCTGTGGCTGGTGGTCACCGTCGACATGACCATGATCCTCCGACATATGCGGCAGGGCCCGCACTACCAGCCGGGCCGCGACGTACCGCCGTACCAGCCGCCGCAGGACGGACCCCGGTATGGGCCCCCGGCGGCCCGGCCGCCGTTCCCCCGCCCGCCGCGGCACAGGCATCCGTGAGCGTCCCGCGCCTGCCGGGAAACCGGCATCGGTGGCCGGCGCAGGGACCGGGACGGACGCGCGCCAGGGCCCGCGCCGCCGCTCAGTCGTCGAAGCGTGCCGCCTTGAGGTAGCTCGGGTTGGGGTCGAGTGCCGCCGCCAGCCGGAAGTGACGCTTGGCCTGGTCGGAGCGGCCCTGGCGTTCGTAGGTGCGGGCCAGTGCGAAGTGCGCGAACGCGTTGTCCGGCTCACGCTCCAGCACGATGGTGAACTCCAGCTCGGCGGGCCGCAGTT
The DNA here is from genome assembly GCF_009796285.1 of Streptomyces broussonetiae. Classification (NCBI taxonomy): domain Bacteria; kingdom Bacillati; phylum Actinomycetota; class Actinomycetes; order Kitasatosporales; family Streptomycetaceae; genus Streptomyces; species Streptomyces broussonetiae. Next base: position 2,784,373 of record NZ_CP047020.1, read on the forward strand.
GTGCCGCCGCGAAGAAGGCACGTGCGCGGAGCAGCCGAGCGGCGGTGTTCTCCGGGTATGCGGCGATGACTCCGTCGAGCAGTTTCACCGCGCCCCGCGGGTCCCGTGAGTTGAGCAGGTGCTCGGCTGCACGGAAGTCGATGACATGCGTTTCCGGAGTACGTCCGGTGGAACCGCTGGTCTCGGGCACGGCAGAGTCCTTCCCTCGCTGCGGCACTTCAACGCCCGGTCGGGGGCTGCTATTCCGCGGACGCCTCACGTGCCCGGCGCACGAGATCGTCCCAGACCTCGGCGACGCGCTTGTGCAGCGCGTCCAGGGGTACGTCGTTGTCGATCAGGATGTCCGCGATCTCCCGGCGCTGTTCGCGTGTGGCCTGCGCGGCCATGCGCGCGCGTGCGTCCTCCCCGGCCATTCCGCGCAGCCGTGTCAGCCGGTCGAGCTGGGTCTCGGGGCTAGCGTCCACGACGATCACGAGGTCGTACAGCGGAGCCAGGCCGTTCTCGGTGAGGAGGGGTACGTCGTGGATCACGACGGCGTCCGGGGCCGCGGTCTCCTCCAGCTCGCGGGAGCGGGCGCCCACCAGGGGATGCACGATCGAGTTCAGCACGGCGAGCTTCTCGGGGTCGGCGAAGACGATCGAGCCGAGCCGAGGCCGGTCCAGGCTGCCGTCGGAGGCGAGGACGCCCTCGCCGAAGGCCTCGACCACGGCTTCGAGGCCGAGCGTGCCGGGCGCAACGACCTCGCGGGCGATGCGGTCCGCGTCGATCAGCACGGCCCCATGCTCCACGAGCAGTCGCGACACCTCGCTCTTGCCGGCACCGATGCCACCGGTCAGGCCTACTTTCAGCATGACCGGAAGCTTAGGCCCTGCCGCTGACATCGGAACCGGCGGAGGTCAGTTGTCGCCCTCGCGCTCCGCCAGGAACCGCTCGAATTCCAGCCCGATCTCGTCGGCGGACGGAATCTCCACCGGCTCGGCGAGCATGTTGCCCCGGGTCTCGGCGCCCGCCGCGGCGTCGTACTGGTGCTCCAGTCCCTGGACGAGCGAGGTGAGTTCCTCGTCGCCCTCCTGGATCTGCCGGTCGATCTCCGTCTGTGTGCGGTGCGCGTCCGTGCGCAGCGAGTGCGCCACGCCCGGCAGGACCAGCCCGGTGGCGGCCGTGATGGCTTCCAGGACGGTCAGGGCGGCGTCCGGGTACGCAGAACGGGCGATGTAGTGCGGGACGTGCGCGGCGACACCCAGGACGTCGTGCCCGGCCTCGCCGAGGCGGTACTCCACCAACGCCTCGGCGCTGCCGGGGACCTGGGCCTCCTCGAAGAGGCTGCGGTGGCCGGGGACGAGGTCGGTGCGGTTGCCGTGCGGGGTGAGGCCGACCGGGCGGGTGTGCGGGACGCCCATGGGGATGCCGTGGAAGTTCACCGACAGGCGCACGCCGAGCCGCTCCACGATCTGCCGCACGGCCGCCGCGAACCGTTCCCACTCCACGTCCGGCTCGGGTCCGGACAGCAGCAGGAAGGGGGCGCCGGTGGTGTCCTGGACGAGGCGGACCTCGATGGCCGGGACCTCGTAGTCGGTCCAGCGGTCCCGCGTGAAGGTCAGCAGGGGCCGGCGGGCCCGGTAGTCCACGAGCCGGTCGTGGTCGAAACGGGCGACGAGCTGGTGGGGCAGTGATTCGAGCAGCCCGTCGACGATCTGGTCGCCGGTCTCGCCCGCGTCGATGTATCCGTCGAAGTGGTAGAGCATGACAAGACCGGCCGACTCCTGCGCGAGCGCCATGTCGACGACGGCGAGGCCCTTGGGCTCCCATGCGTACAAACCCTGCGGATCAAGCACTGTGACCGCTCCTCCTCGTGTTCTTCATGGACAACGCCCCCTGGAACACGAGCATTCCCGCGACAGGCCGCTTGATCAGGGATCTCGGGAGGACAAGCCGCAGACGGACCGGTACACGAAGGACGGTGGCCTGTCCCGGCAACGCCCGAGGGGCCGCACCTGGAAAGGTACGGCCCCTCGGGACCAGCTATCGGCCAAGCCTCAGCGGCAGCGATCAGCTCTGGCCGCCGGCCAGCTTCTCGCGCAGCGCGGCAAGCGCCTCGTCCGAGGCCAGGGCACCGGAGGTGTCCGCACCCTCGGAGGAGTACGAACCGCCACCCGAGGCGGCCGGAGCGGCAGCCTCGCCACCCTCGGCGGCAGCGGCAGCGTCGGCCTCGCGGGACTTGATGACCTGCTGCTGGTGCTGCTCGAAGCGGGTCTGCGCCTCGGCGTACTGGCGCTCCCACTCCTCGCGCTGCTTCTCGTAGCCCTCGAGCCAGTCGTTGGTCTCGGGGTCGAAGCCCTCGGGGTAGATGTAGTTGCCCTGGTCGTCGTAGGACGCGGCCATGCCGTACAGGGTCGGGTCGAACTCGACCGAGGCCGGGTCGGCACCGAAGGACTCGTTGGCCTGCTTCAGCGAGAGGCTGATGCGACGACGCTCGAGGTCGATGTCGATGACCTTGACGAAGATCTCGTCGTTGACCTGGACGACCTGCTCCGGGATCTCCACGTGGCGCTCGGCCAGCTCGGAGATGTGGACCAGACCCTCGATGCCCTCGTCCACGCGGACGAACGCACCGAACGGAACCAGCTTCGTGACCTTACCGGGCACGACCTGGCCGATCTGGTGGGTGCGGGCGAACTGCTGCCACGGGTCTTCCTGGGTCGCCTTCAGCGACAGGGAGACGCGCTCGCGGTCCATGTCGACGTCGAGGACCTCGACGGTGACCTCCTGGCCGACCTCGACGACCTCGGACGGGTGGTCGATGTGCTTCCAGGACAGCTCGGAAACGTGGACCAGACCGTCGACGCCACCCAGGTCCACAAAGGCACCGAAGTTGACGATCGAGGAGACGACGCCGGAACGGACCTGACCCTTCTGGAGGGTCGTGAGGAACGTCTGGCGGACCTCGGACTGGGTCTGCTCCAGCCAGGCACGGCGGGACAGGACCACGTTGTTGCGGTTCTTGTCCAGCTCGATGATCTTGGCCTCGAGCTCCTTGCCGACGTACGGCTGGAGGTCGCGGACGCGGCGCATCTCGACCAGGGAGGCCGGAAGGAAGCCGCGGAGGCCGATGTCGAGGATGAGACCACCCTTGACGACCTCGATGACGGTACCGGTGACGATGCCGTCCTCTTCCTTGATCTTCTCGATGGTGCCCCAGGCACGCTCGTACTGGGCGCGCTTCTTCGAGAGGATCAGGCGGCCTTCCTTGTCCTCCTTCTGGAGGACGAGGGCCTCGATCTCGTCACCGACGGCGACGACCTCGTTGGGGTCGACGTCGTGCTTGATCGAGAGCTCGCGGCTCGGGATGACACCTTCGGTCTTGTAACCGATGTCGAGCAGGACCTCGTCCCGGTCGACCTTCACGATGACGCCGTCGACGATGTCGCCGTCGTTGAAGTACTTGATCGTCTCGTCGATCGCTGCGAGGAAGGCTTCCTCGTTACCGATGTCGTTGACCGCAACCTGCGGGGTGGTGGCGGTGGTCTCGGTGCTGCTCGTCATGTGGGAAAGGGCTCCGGTACGGACATTGAAGTCGTAGGTACTGCTTACGCCGGGAGCCCGTTTCGCTCTGATGAAGCCGGACAGCCAAGGAAGCGCCACACAAAACCACTGGTGGCGCCTCGAGAACCGAGGGGACATACAACAGATGCGAGCACAGCCTGCTACGTCTGAGGTGCGCAGGCCCGCAGCGCAACTTGTAGCATACGGGGGCAGCCGGACAGGGTCAATGCGCGAAGGCGCACACGGGGGGCGGATCGCCGCATACCCGGCAGAAGAAAGCGTCCCACGAGGCCACGCGCGCCTGGGGGACACCTTCCATCGCGGACCCCTGGCGGGTTGGACGGAAGAGTACGACGAGGGAGCCGATCATCCAAGAGCCGGAAGCGCACGAGACCGACAACGCCGTGGATTCCACGTCGGAAGCCACGCGGCGTGACGCCGGTGTCGCGGAGAGCGCACGGGCCAACCGGGGCTGGTGGGACCGCAACGCGGACGAGTACCAGGTCGAGCACGGCACGTTCCTCGGCGACGACCGCTTCGTGTGGTGCCCGGAGGGGCTGGACGAGGTGGAGGCCGAGCTGCTCGGTCCGTCGGAAGAACTGAAGGACAAGGCGATTCTGGAGATCGGCGCCGGCGCGGCGCAGTGCGCGCGCTGGCTCGCCGCGCAGGGCGCCCGCCCGGTGGCGCTGGACCTCTCGCACCGCCAGCTCCAGCACGCGCTGCGCATCGGCGGATCGTTTCCCCTCGTCTGCGCGGATGCCGGGGCGCTGCCCTTCGCGGACGGCTCCTTCGATCTGGCGTGCTCTGCGTACGGGGCGCTGCCGTTCGTCGCCGACCCGCGGCTTGTGCTGCGCGAGGTCCGCCGGGTGCTGCGGCCGGGCGGCCGGTTCGTCTTCTCGGTCACGCACCCGATCCGCTGGGCGTTCCCGGACGAGCCGGGCCCCGAGGGTCTGTCGGTGTCGGCCACGTACTTCGACCGCACACCCTATGTGGAGCAGGACGAGGAGGGCCACGCGGTCTACGTGGAGCACCACAGGACCCTCGGCGACCGCGTCCGGGACATCGCGGCCTCCGGCTTCCGGCTGGTGGACCTGGTGGAGCCCGAGTGGCCGGCCTGGAACACCTCGGAGTGGGGCGGCTGGTCCCCGCTGCGCGGGAGCCTGATCCCGGGGACGGCGATCTTCGTGTGCGAGCGGGACTGACGCCGCCGCGCATCCGTGTTCCCCTCACGTACGTCCCTTCACGTACGTCCTTGCGCGTACGTGAAGGGACGTACGCGCGCGTGGGCTGCGTTTTCCGTCGTACGACACTAGGGACGTGATCCGTTACGACGCCCTGGACGCGCTGCCCGTGCGCTCCGCCCTGCCCGCCCTGGCCGACGCCCTGGAGGGTGACGGCACCGCCGTGCTCGTGGCGCCGCCCGGCACCGGCAAGACGACGTTGGTGCCGCTGGTGCTGGCGGGGCTGGTCGGGGGCGGTCCGGCGCGGCGGGTCGTGGTGGCCGAGCCGCGGCGGATCGCGGCGCGGGCGGCGGCCCGGCGGATGGCGTGGCTGCTGGGCGAGAAGCCCGGCGAGAGCGTGGGCTTCACGGTGCGCGGCGAGCGGGCCGTGGGGCGGCACACGCGCGTGGAGGTCGTGACGACCGGTGTGCTGCTGCAGCGGCTGCAACGGGACCAGGAGCTGCCGGGCGTCGACGTCGTCGTACTGGACGAGTGCCACGAGCGGCACCTGGACGCGGACACGGCGGCCGCCTTCCTGTGGGACGTGCGGCAGACGCTGCGGCCGGAACTGCGGCTCTTGGCCGCGTCGGCGACCACGGACGCGGAGGGCTGGGCCCGGCTGCTCGGCGGGGCGCCGGTGGTCGAGGCGGCGGGTGTCTCCCATCCGGTGGAGGTGGTGTGGGCGCCGCCGCCGCGCCCGGTGCGCCCGCCGCACGGGATGCGGGTCGATCCGGCACTGCTCGCGCACGTGGCATCGGTGGTGCGGCGGGCGCTGGCCGAGCGGGCGGGCGACGTGCTGTGCTTCCTGCCCGGTGTGGGCGAGATCGCGCGCGTGGCCGGGCAGCTCGGGGGCCTGGGGGACGTCGAGGTGCTGCAGGTGCACGGGCGGGCGTCGGCCTCGGTGCAGGACGCGGTGCTGACGGGCGGGGAGCGGCGCCGGGTGGTCCTGGCCACGTCGGTCGCCGAGTCGTCACTGACCGTGCCCGGGGTGCGGGTGGTCGTCGATGCGGGGCTGGCGCGGGAGCCGCGGGTGGACCACGCGCGCGGGCTGAGCGGACTGACGACCGTACGGGCGTCGCGGGCGGCCGGGCGGCAGCGGGCCGGGCGAGCGGGGCGTGAGGCGCCGGGGGTGGTGTACCGGTGCTGGACGCAGGCCGAGGACGGGCGTCTGCCGGCCTTTCCGACGCCGGAGATCAAGCTGGCCGACCTGACCGCGTTCGCCCTCCAGGCGGCCTGCTGGGGCGATCCGGACGCCTCCGGGCTGGCCTTGCTGGATCCGCCGCCGGGCGGGGCGATGGCCGCCGGGCGCTCCGCCCTGGCAGCCGTGGGGGCGGTGGATCCCGCCGGGCGGGCCACGGACGTCGGGGTGCGGTTGGCCCGGCTGGGGGTGCACCCGCGACTGGGGCGGGCGTTGTTGGACACCTCGGGTGAGGGCGCGGAGGTTGTCGCGCTGCTCTCGGAAGAGGTGCCGCGCGAGTACGGGGATGATCTTGCGGATGCCTTGCGCCGCGCCCGACGCGGAGGTGACGCCTACGCCGCACAGTGGGCTGCGGAGGTTCGGCGGCTGCGGGCCGTCTCTTCGGATCCGTCCGGCCCGCCCGCCCGCGACGCCCGCCCGCAAGGTGCTCTCGAAGTCGGGCCGGGCACCAGTGACGACCGGCTCGCCGGGCTGGTCGCCGCGCTCGCCTTTCCCGAGCGTGTCGCCAGGCTCGACGGCGGGTCGTATCTCATGGCCTCCGGGACACGGGCCGAGTGGGCGCAGGGGTCGGCGGTGCGAGGAGCGCCGTGGATCGTCGTCGCGGTTGCCGACCGGCCGGGCGGCACCGGGCACGCGCGTGTGCGGCTCGGGGCCGCCGTGGCGCAGGACGTGGCGCTCGCGGCCGCCGGACCTCTGCTCGCCGAACGGGACGAGGTGCACTGGGCCGATGGGGACGTCGTCGCCCGGCATGTCGAGCGGCTGGGGGCGATCGAGCTGGCCGTACGGCCGCTGAAGGACGCCGATCCGCCACTCGTACGCGCTGCCCTTCTCGAAGGTCTGCAGCAGGAGGGGTTCGGGCTGCTTCGGTGGTCGGCGGAGGCGCGGGTACTGCGGCAGCGGCTGGCGTTTGTGCGGACGCACCTCGGGGAGCCGTGGCCGGACGTGTCCGACGACGCGCTGCACGCGCGCGTGGACGAGTGGCTGGAACCGGAGCTGGGCAGGGCCCGGCGCCGGGCCGATCTCGCGCGGATCGACGCCGGACAGGCGCTCGCCCGGCTGCTGCCCTGGGCGAGCGGAGATGCCGTCCGGCTGGATGAACTCGCGCCCGAGCGGATCGTCGTACCCAGTGGGTCCAGAATCCGGATCGACTACGACGACCCCGAGCGGCCGGTGCTCGCCGTCAAGTTGCAGGAGATGTTCGGGCTTCAGGAGACGCCGGCCGTGGCGGGGGTGCCGCTGCTGGTGCATCTGCTCTCCCCCGCCGGGCGGCCCGCCGCCGTCACCGCCGACCTCTCGTCCTTCTGGAAGGACGGCTACAAGGGCGTACGCGCGGAGCTGCGCGGACGGTATCCGAAGCATCCGTGGCCCGAGGACCCGGCGGCCGCCGAGCCCACCCGGCACACCAGCGCGAGGCTCAGGCGTTGACCGGTTCCGGCTCCGGCGACTGCGTGGGGGCCGGGTCCCGGGGGCGGCGGGAGCGGGCCTCCAGGTAGAGGGAGAGGGCCAGCAGCAGGACGCCGAGGATCAGGGAGCCCCAGGGGACGTACGAGGTGAGCATCAGGACGAGGGTGCGGTTGTGCTTGACCAGGGCGACGGTGTGCTCGATGTAGTCCTCGCGCATCTTCACGTCCCCGGCGAACGCCGTGACCTTGGCGCGGCCGCCGAGCAGGGTGCCGCCGCGCAGCTCCTCCTGGTGCAGTTCCTCGCCGTAGACCGGGGCGCCGGTGACCGGTTCGACCCAGAACTTGCGGACCGTGCTGTACCAGCGGGTCGTGCCCGTCCTGGCGACCGTTTCCGGTGTGATGCCCTGGACGGGCATGCTCTTGGGCATGGGGACCTTGGTCCAGGGGATGGTCTGCTCGAAGTAGTAGACCATCAGGCCGCGGAAGGTCTGGGTGCCCTTGTAGTGGATGGGGCTCGTGGTGCGGGTCTGCGCGTCGAAGTACTCGTAGTCGCGCTTCTGCGTGAGGAACGGCCACTTGAACTCGATGCCCTGGCGGGTGACCGGGTCGCCGTCGACCATCTCGCCGGTGGCGTGCACCGGGTCCTGGGTGTGGGCGTCGAAGATGTAGCGCTCGGGGATCTTGGAGACCATCTTGCCGTCGGGGCCCTGGACGTAGGACAGGCTGTCCCAGACGACGACCGGCCGCCCCGCCGTCCTCTCGATCTTCTTCGCGGCCTCCACGTTGCCCTTGAGGGTCTGCACGATGGTGACCTTGGGGACCTTTTTGGCGTGCATGGTGCCGTAGTCGAGGAGGGTGGCGTCCTTGGCCTCCAGGACCATGTCCTGGTACTGGTTCGCGGGGATCCTGGCCAGGCGCGGGAAGGCGTACCAGCGCATGAGCGGGGACAGCGCCGCGCAGAAGACGGCGCAGGCGAGCAGGACCAGGCTTGCCTTGCGGCGCATGCGAGGCCTCCCTCCCGGACGGGCGTGGCTACGGGTGCGAGGGCACCGTCGTCAGCAGCGGCTTGGGGGACGTCCGGCCCGACGGCGAGCCCATCGCGCTGATCGTGAGGACCAGGGCGAGCGCGAGGGCGAAACCGGTCGCAGCGGCGATCAGTGCGCGCATCGGGGCCTCCCGGCGAGCGGAACGGTTCCTGACGGTCGGCGTCCCGCCAGTTCCTGATGGAGTGTCAGGTCCGGCACCGTAGCAACGGGCGGGCGAGATGAGAACAGCGGTGCACGTACGAACGAGGGCGCCCTGCCCGCTGGTGCGAGAAGGGCGCCCTGCTGGTCCGTGTGGGGTCAGGACGAGGCGGAGGAGGTGGGCGAGGGGCTCGGCGACGGGCTCGCCGTGGTGTCGGCCGCGGCGACGTTCAGCTCGACGGTGAGCGTCGTGCCGCCGGTGGTGGTGATCCGGAGCAGGAAGGTGCCGGTGTTGTCGTCGGCGTACAGCTTCGGCAGCGTGAGCAGGCCCTTGCCGTCGGTCTGCAGGCCGGTGAGGGTGCGCACCGTCTTGCCCTTGGCGTCCTTGAAGTAGGGGCCCTTGTCGTTCTCGCTGGTGTCGAGGGGCGACTTGATCAGCGTGGCGGTGGCCGCGACCTTGTCCGCGACGGCGCCCTTGTACGTCGCCTTCACCTGGACCTGGTCGGCGAACTCGCCGCCCGGGGTGCAGGTGAGCGGGGTGTCGCTGGTGCGGGTCAGGGTGTCGGCGACGCGGGCGGTGACGGTGGCCGTGTAGTCGACGCCCTTGGCCGAGCGGCCCACGACGGCCGTGGTGACCTTGAAGTCGCCGGTCTTCTCTCCCGCCCGGAGCGCGGGGGCGAGCGCGACGCCCTGGGCGTCGGTGGCGACCGTGGCCACCTTCTCGCCACCGGTGAAGGTGGTGTCGGTGTCGCCGCTGATCGTGAACCGGATACGCACCTTGGCGACGGACTTGCCGGCCTTGGTCTCGGCGCGGGTGGAGATCCGCTCGGTGAAGGCGTCGCCGGCCATCGCGGTGAGTTGGGTGGTGCCCGCGTCCTGGAGGTGGTCCACGGTGTCGGTGGGGGTGGGCGTGGGCGTCGGGGCGGGCGGCTTCGACGGGGTCGGGCCGGGGCTCCCGCTGCCTCCCCCGGGCTTCGGGGTGGGCTTGTTCTTCGGCGGCTTCGGCGGCGTGGGCGTCGGGGACTCGGTGTGCCGGGTGCCGTCGTCGCTGCGGCGCCCGGGCACGCTGCCGCTGCCGTCGGGGACGGAGTAGGTGCCCTTGCGGTAGTACTCCAGCCAGCTCAGGACCGTGTTCAGGTAGTCCTGCGAGTCGTTGTAGCTGAGGATCGCGCTGTGCAGCCCGTCCTCGCCAGAGAGGTCCCAGTCGTTGCGGCACAGGTAGTGGCCGGCGGCGAGGGCGGCGTCGTAGACGTTGTTGGGGTCCTTCTTGCCGTCGCCGTTGCCGTCGCGGCCGGCCCAGGCCCAGGTCGACGGGATGAACTGCATGGGGCCGACGGCCCGGTCGTACTCGGCACTGCCGTCGTAGGCCCCGTGGTCGGTGTCCTTGATGAGCGCGAAGCCGTTGCCGTCGAGCACCGGGCCCAGGATGGGGGTCAGCGTGGTGCCGTCGGCATCGACCCGGCCGCCGTCGGCGTGGCCCGACTCGACCTTGCCGATGGCGGCGAGGAGTTGCCAGGGCAGGTTGCAGCCGGGCTTGGAGGAGCGCAGTTCGGCCTCGGCCTTCTTGTAGGCGTCGAGGACCGTCGCCGGTATGCCGGCCTCCGCGTCTCCCTGGACGACCGGGGTTCCGGCGGTCGGCGAGGAGCTGGGGCCCGGGCTGGGGTTGGGGCTGTTCAGCGGCGGGAGGTCCGTGTAGTACGGGGAGTTGCCGGTGGCGTTGCCCTCGGAGGCCGCGCCCGGGACGGGCGTGGAGGCGCCGGCCGTCGTCTGTCTGCTGTGGTCCCGGCCGGTCGCTCCCGGTGCCTGGGACGCGGACAGAGCCGCGACCGCCGCCGCGGCCACGGCGGTGGTTGCCGCCCCCTTGCGCAGCCGCCTGCCGAAATGCGCCGCCATAGACTGAACCCCTCCTGTGGACGCCCCTGCGCCCGTCTCCGTCCGTCTGCCTCGCTCCGGTGTGACGGTTGACCCGGTGTTCCGGTTGCGTCTGTTGCGCCGTTCCCTCTGTGTGGTGTGCGACCGTGTGCCTGCCCGGCGCCGCAGGTGACCCTACGGCAACTTGCTTGGCGCGGGCACCTGTTCACGTCCGATTTTCACCGGTTGGCCAACTCTCGTTGTCGCCCGTGGAGCCGGCGGGGTTCCCGCATACTGAACAGGCCTGACCACCGGCTCCGACGGTGTGGCCGACGACCGTTCGAGGGGGCCCTGTTGCCGTTCACACTCAGCCATGCGGCGGCCGTCCTGCCCGCGGTCCGCCGGGACGGGACCGGACGCGGCCCGCTGGTGCCGGCGGTGCTCGTCGCGGCCCCCTTCGCGCCCGCATGACCTTCTGTGCCGCAAGTGTCCTGCCGGGCGGAATGGAATCCGGCACGGTCACGCACGCGTTCGCCGGGGTCGTCACGGTCGACGTGCTCATCGCCTGGGCCCTGGTGGGGCTGTGGCTGCTGGTCCGGGAACCGTTGCTCGCGCTGCTGCCCCGGGCCGTGCAGGGGCGGCCGGCGGCCCTGCTGCGCTGCGGTGCGCCACGCGCGCGCGTACGGGCCGCCGCGGTGGGGTGGTGGTACGTCTCCGCGGTGCTCGGCGGGCTGACGCATGTGGTGTGGGACGCGTTCACGCACGACTGCCGGTGGGGGGCGCGGCTGGTCCCGGCCGTCGAGCACGACCGCCTGCTCGGCGTGCCGCTGTTCTCGTGGCTGCAGTACGGCTCGTCCGTGGCGGGCGCGGCCGTGCTCGCGGTGTTCGCCGCTCGGGCGCTGCGGCGGCCGGCGGGCGGGGTGCCGGCGGGGGTGCCGGTGCTCTCCGTGCGGGACCGGTGGCGGGCCGCGGCGGTCATCGGCGGCTGCGCGGTGGCCAGGGCGGTGCAGCGGGTGGCGCGGGAGTGGCCGGGCGCAGGCGCGTCGGCCCGGCTGTGGGAACTGGTGCCGGCCCTGTGCTTCGGGGTGGGCGCGGGGCTCGTCCCGGGGCTGCTGCTGTACGCCGGCGGGGTCAGGGTGCGGCGTCGGGACCCGGCGCCGGACGGTCCTGGCGGTCCCGGCGAGGCGGTCGCTGCGCGTCGGAGGCGGCCGGTCGCTCGGTGAGGGACGCGACGAAGACCGTGAGGGTGGGTCGGGGGCGCGATCTGGGGATCAGCGCGAGCGCCAGGGCGAGATAGCCGCGGGCCAGGTCGGCCCACTGCCGCCAGTCCGGGACGTGGTCCGTGCAGGCGGTCGGGCCGGCGAGTCTGCGCCGCAGGTCCGTGGCGGCCGTGCGTACGGTCTCGGCCAGGTCTGCGGGGACGCGGGCGGTGCTTGCGTCGGCCGCGAGGGCCGGGACCGGCGAGGCGAGCAGGGCCTGCGCCGAGGCGGTGTCCGCCCAGGCCCGGGTGTCTGCCTCGGGCGTCCGGCGGTGAAGCATGCGTATACCCATGCCCGCAGTGTTGCGGCTGCGGGGGGTGTGGGGCGTTTTGGCGGGGGCCACGTGAGTGACGGGCCCTGCGGGAATTTGGCCGGTTTGTTGTGCTGGAGCCGGTTGATTGTGCGGGTGGGTGAGGCGGCGCGGGGGGCGGCGACGGGTTCGGCACCGCGGGGTGCCGCCGTCTCGCCCGAACGCAGTTACCGCCGAGAAGGATCTCTCGGTGCGGTGGGCGAGCCGGGCGGGACTGGAACCGCGCGGTGGGCGAGCCTGGCGGTGGTGGAACCTGCGGTGGCGGAACCGCGCGGTGGCGGCGGGGGGCCTGCCTCCTCCGCCACCGCCCTGCGCAGGCTAGTGCGCTGCGGATTCCCAGTCCGGGCCCGCGCCCACCGAGACGTCCAGGGGGGCCCTGAGGTGGACGGCGCCCGCCATCTCGCGGCGGACGATCTCCTCCGTGGCCCGGCGCTCGCCCGGGGCGATCTCCAGCACGATTTCGTCGTGGACCTGCAGGAGCATGCGGGACTTCAGCCCCGCCGCCCGCAGCGCGCTGTCCACCTTGAGCATGGCGATCTTGACGATGTCCGCCGCCGTCCCCTGGATGGGTGCGTTGAGGGCCATGCGCTCGGCCGCCTCGCGGCGCTGGCGGTTGTCGCTGTTGAGGTCGGGCAGATAGCGGCGGCGGCCGAAGAGCGTCGCCGTGTAGCCCGTCGCCCGTGCCTCGTCGACCGCGCGGCGCAGGTAGTCCCGGACGCCGCCGAAGCGCTCGAAGTAGGTGTCCATCAGGGCGCGCGCCTCGCCCGCGTCGATGTTCAGCTGCTGGGAGAGGCCGAACGCGGACAGGCCGTAGGCGAGGCCGTACGACATCGCCTTGATCTTGCGGCGCATCTCCGCGTCCACCGCGTCCCGCTCGACCCCGAAGACCTGGGAGGCGACCGTGGTGTGCAGGTCCTCGCCGGAGGTGAACGCCTCGATCAGGCCCTCGTCCTCGGAGAGGTGGGCCATCACGCGCAGCTCGATCTGGCTGTAGTCGGCGGTCATCAGCGACTCGAAACCCTCGCCGACGACGAAGCCGCGGCGGATCGCCCGGCCCTCGTCCGTACGCACCGGGATGTTCTGCAGGTTCGGGTCCGTGGAGGACAGACGGCCGGTCGCGGCCACCGTCTGGTTGAACGTGGTGTGGATCCGGCCGTCGCCCGCGACGGTCTTGATCAGACCCTCGACGGTGACGCGCAGCTTCGCCTGCTCACGGTGGCGGAGCATGACCACCGGCAGTTCGTTGTCGGTCTGGGTGGCGAGCCAGGCGAGGGCGTCGGCGTCCGTCGTGTAGCCCGTCTTGGTCTTCTTGGTCTTGGGCAGGGCCAGCTCGCCGAAGAGGACCTCCTGGAGCTGCTTGGGCGAGCCCAGGTTGAACTCGTGCCCTGCGGCGGCGTGGGCCTCCTTCACGGCCTGCTGCACCGCGCCCGCGAACGTCTGCTCCATCGCCTCCAGGTGCGCGCGGTCGGCCGCGATACCGTGCCGCTCCATGCGGGCGAGCAGGGCGGAGGTGGGCAGCTCCATGTCGCGCAGCAGGTCCGCCGCGCCCACCTCCTCGAGGCGGGCCCCGAAGGCCTCGCCCAGGTCGAGGATCGCGCGGGCCTGGACCATCAGGGCCTCGGCCTCGGCGCCGTCGTCCGCGCCGAAGGCGAGCTGCCCGTCGGCCGCGGCGGCGGGCGCCAGCTCGCGGTGCAGGTACTCCAGGGACAGCGTGTCCAGGTCGAAGGAGCGGCGGCCCGGCTTGACCAGGTAGGCGGCGAGCGCGGTGTCCATGGTGACGCCCTCGACGCTCCAGCCGTGCTCGGCGAGGACGCGCATGGCGCCCTTGGCGTTGTGGAACACCTTGGGGCGGGCGGCGTCGGCCAGCCACGCCGCGAACGCGTTCTCGTCGGCCTCGTCCAGCTCGGCCGGGTCGAACCAGGCGGCCGCTCCCCCGGCCGCGGCGAGGGCGACCTCGGCGACCGAGCCGGTGCCCAGCGCCCAGGTGTCGACGGTGGCGACGCCCAGGGTCCGGCCGGCGTGCTCGGTGAGCCAGGGGGCCAGCTCGCCGGTGCCCAGGACCGTGGCGTCGATCTCCACGCCGTCGGTGGCGACCGGTGTGGCCTCGGCCTCCTCCGCGCCCGGGTCGACGGCGTAGAGGCGCTCGCGCAGGGACGGGTTGCGGATCTCCAGGGTGTCCAGGACCATCGCGACGGCCTTGCGGTCGTACGGGCCCCGCTCCAGGTCGGTGACCGTCTTCGGCAGCTCGACCTGGCGCTCCAGCTCGGTCAGGACGCGGTTGAGCTTGACCGACTCCAGGTGGTCGCGGAGGTTCTGCCCCGCCTTGCCCTTGACCTCCTCGACCCGCTCGACCAGCTCGGCGAAGGAGCCGAACTGGTTGATCCACTTCGCGGCGGTCTTCTCGCCGACGCCGGGAATGCCCGGGAGGTTGTCGGACGGGTCGCCGCGCAGGGCCGCGAAGTCGGGGTACTGGGCAGGCGTCAAGCCGTACTTCTCAAGAACCTTCTCCGGGGTGAACCGGGTCAGCTCCGAGACGCCCTTCGTCGGGTAGAGCACCGTGATGTTGTCGGTGACCAGCTGGAAGGAGTCGCGGTCGCCGGTGACGATCAGCACGTCGAAGCCCGCGGCCTCGGCCTGGGTGGCGAGGGTGGCGATGACGTCGTCCGCCTCGAAGCCCTCGACGGCGAAGCGCGGGGCGTGCATCGCGTCGAGCAGCTCGCCGATCAGCTCGACCTGACCCTTGAACTCGTCCGGGGTCTTCGAGCGGTTCGCCTTGTACTCGGTGAACCGCTCGGAGCGCCAGGTCTTGCGCGAGACGTCGAAGGCCACCGCGAAGTGCGTCGGCTCCTCGTCACGCAGGGTGTTGGCCAGCATCGACGCGAAGCCGTAGATCGCGTTCGTCGGCTGGCCGGTCGCGGTCGTGAAGTTCTCCGCGGGCAGCGCGAAGAACGCGCGGTAGGCCAGCGAGTGCCCGTCCATGAGCATCAGCCGGGGACGGGTACCGCCGGGGGTCTTGTCGGTCTTCTTCGATGCTGTCTCTGCCACGTCCCCGATCCTGCCACGCCGCACTGACAGTCCGGACCGGACGGCTCCGGGTGCGGGTGCTCGCCCCCACGACACCGCGCCGCCACGGCGGCCGGGACGGGCGAAGGACGCGGTCGGGACGGGCCGAGGACGAGGCAGGCGGCGGCAGGAGAAGGCGGCGGCACCGTTGTCGGCGACCCGTGGGAGGATCGACGGCGAATACGGCACACGCAGTCGAAGGGGAGCGTGCGATGGCGACGAAACCACCGAAGGGTGATCCGGTTCAGGACGCGCCGCAGGTCACCGAGCCTCAGCACGCGGCCGCCGGGCTGCCGGCCATCGGCCACACCCTGCGCATCGCCCAGCAGCAGATGGGTCTGCGGCGCACCACGCTGACGCTGCTGCAGGTGAACCAGAAGAAGGGCTTCGACTGCCCGGGCTGCGCCTGGCCCGAGCCGGAGCACCGGCACACCTTCGAGTTCTGCGAGAACGGCGCGAAGGCGGTGGCCGAGGAGGCCACTTTGCGCCGGGTCACGCCGGAGTTCTTCGCCGCGCACCCGGTGGCCGACCTGGCCACCAGGAGCGGCTACTGGCTGGGACAGCAGGGCCGGCTCACGCACCCCATGCATCTCCCCGAGGGCGGCACGCACTACGAGCCGGTCACCTGGGAGCGGGCCTTCGACATCGTGGCCGAGGAGATCGCGGCGCTCGGCTCCCCCGACGAGGCCGTCTTCTACACGTCGGGCCGCACCAGCAACGAGGCCGCGTTCCTGTACCAGCTCTTCGCACGCGAGCTGGGTACGAACAACCTGCCGGACTGCTCCAACATGTGCCACGAGTCGTCCGGCTCGGCCCTGAGCGAGACCCTCGGCGTCGGCAAGGGCAGCGTTCTGCTGGAGGACCTCCACCAGGCGGACCTGATCATCGTCGCAGGCCAGAACCCGGGCACGAACCATCCCCGCATGCTCTCCGCGCTGGAGAAGGCCAAGGCGAACGGCGCGAAGATCATCAGCATCAATCCGCTGCCCGAGGCCGGCCTGGAGCGGTTCAAGAACCCGCAGACGCCGCAGGGCCTGCTCAAGGGCGCCGCGCTCACCGACCTGTTCCTGCAGATCCGCATCGGCGGCGACCAGGCGCTCTTCCGCCTGCTGAACAAGCTGATCCTGCAGACCGAGGGCGCGGTCGACGAGGAGTTCGTCCGCGAGCACACCCACGGCTTCGAGGAGTTCGCCGAGGCCGCCCGCGCCGCCGACTGGGCCGGGACGCTGGCCGCCACGGGCCTCACGCGCGCGGAGATCGAGCAGGCGCTGGGCATGGCGCTCGCCTCGAAGCGCACGATCGTGTGCTGGGCGATGGGTCTCACCCAGCACAAGCACGCCGTCCCGACCATCCGCGAGGTGGTCAACTTCCTTCTGCTGCGCGGCAACATCGGCCGGCCCGGCGCGGGCGTGTGCCCCGTGCGCGGCCACTCCAACGTGCAGGGCGACCGCACGATGGGCATCTTCGAGCGGCCTGCCCCGGCCTTCCTGGACGCGCTGGAGAAGGAGTTCGGGTTCACACCGCCGCGCCGGCACGGCTTCGACGTCGTACGGGCCATCCGCGCGCTGCGCGACGGAGAGGCGAAAGTGTTCTTCGCCATGGGCGGCAACTTCGTCTCCGCCTCCCCCGACACCGAGGTCACCGAGGCCGCGATGCGCCGGGCGCGGCTGACCGTGCATGTGTCGACCAAGCTCAACCGCTCGCACGTGGTCACCGGGGCGCGGGCGCTGATCCTGCCCACGCTGGGCCGCACCGAGCGGGACCTGCAGGCCTGTGGCGAACAGTTCGTGACCGTCGAGGACTCGATGGGCATGGTGCACGCCTCGCGCGGGCGGCTCGCGCCCGCCAGTGCGCGCCTGCGCTCCGAGCCCGCGATCGTCTGCGGGCTGGCGCGCCGGGTGCTCGGCGCGAACAGCGTCGTGCCGTGGGAGGAGTTCGAGAAGGACTACGCGACGGTCCGTGACCGCATCGCGCGCGTGATCCCCGGTTTCGAGGACTTCAACGCCCGTGTCGCCCACCCCGGCGGCTTCGCGCTGCCGCACGCGCCGCGCGACGAGCGCCGCTTCCCGACCGCCACCGGCAAGGCGAACTTCACGGCGGCGCCGGTGGAGTACCCGGAGCTGCCCGAAGGCCGGCTGCTGTTGCAGACCCTGCGCTCGCACGACCAGTACAACACCACGATCTACGGTCTCGACGACCGCTACCGGGGCATCACGGGCGGCCGCCGGGTGGTGCTGGTGCACCCCGAGGACGCCGGGGCGCTCGGGTTCGCCGAAGGGGCGTACGTCGATCTGGTCAGCGAGTGGAAGGACGGCGTGGAGCGGCGGGCGCCCGGCTTCCGGATCGTGCACTACCCGACGACCCGGGGCTGCGCGGCGGCCTACTACCCCGAGACGAACGTCCTGGTCCCGCTCGACGCCACCGCCGACACCAGTAACACGCCGGCCAGCAAGTCCGTCGTCGTACGACTCGAAGGGCACACGGAGAGCACAGCGGGCCGTCTGGAACAATCGGCGACCGACTGAGCGTTTGCTCAGTGAGCAGCCGGCTGCGAGTGGACAGCCGGACGACGAACGGAGCCGGGACCATGGGTGAGCAGCATCGAGCGGAGTTCCCGCAGGAGGTCATCGACGAGTACGCGGCCCTCGGTGTCGACCTGCCCGCCCTGTTCTCGGCCGGTCACCTGGGCACGCGCATGGGTGTGCAGATCCTGGAGGCCTCGGCGGACCGGGTCGTCGGGACCATGCCGGTGGAGGGCAACACCCAGCCGTACGGCCTGCTGCACGGCGGCGCCTCCGCGGTGCTGGCGGAGACCCTGGGTTCGGTGGGCTCGATGCTGCACGGCGGCAGCTCCAAGATCGCGGTCGGGGTCGATCTGAACTGCACGCATCACCGCGGGGTCCGTTCGGGCCTGGTGACGGGTGTGGCCACGCCCGTGCACCGGGGCCGGTCGACGGCGACGTACGAGATCGTGATCACCGACGAGCAGGGCCGCCGGGTGTGCAGCGCCCGGCTGACCTGCCTGCTGCGGGACGTGCGGCCCGGCGACGCGGCACAGGTGCCGGCCACCGCCGGCTGACCGGCCCGCCCCGGGCTGTTGCCCCCTGCCGTCCCGGCCCTTAGCTTCGGCACATGGGACGGCGAGGGGACCCCCGGCACGGGGTGAGGTGGCTGTTGCTCGGGTCGGCGCTGCCCGCGCTCCTGCTGGCAACGGCCTGCGACGGGCCCGGCGGCACCGGGCACCGCGCCGGCCCGGATCCCCCTCCCGCCCCCTCCCCCTACGCCGCTTCCTCTGCTTCCGCCGCCGACCTGTGCACCCGGCTCGTCGCGCACTGGTCGCGCGAGGTGCTCGACGGCACCACCTACGGCGACTACCAGTCGATGGGGCTGTCCAACGGGGAGTACGAGATCCTGCGGGACGTCGTGAACGCGGCGCGGTCCATGAAGCGGCGTCAAGGGGCGGGGGGTGCCGGTGAATTGATCGACCGTCAGGCACGCAGCGCCTGCGCCGAGCGCTATCGGTACGGGGCCCCGAGCGAAAGCCCCTGGCAGTGACCGGCATCGGCCCTCTGGAGCCCGGCGAGGGCACGCGCGCGTGGGACGCCGGAGCGCCGGAGCGCCCACCCGGCCGCCGCACCGCCCGGATCCGCACGGCGCTGCTGACCCGTTACACCCGCCACCGCCGCACCACCCTCGCCCTCGCCGCAGCCGCCGCCCTCCTGGGCGCAGGCGGCTACCTCTATGCCACCCGGCCCCAGCGGCCACCGTCGCCTTCGCCGCCCCCGGCGCCGTATCCCGCCCAGACGGTGGACGTGGCCTACTCGGGCGGTCGGCCCAATCCGGGCGGCGCCCTTCCGCGCAGCTTCAGCTTCGCGGTGCTACTGAGCGTGGAGTCCGGGCCACCGGTAACCGTGACCCGGGTGACCCAGCCGTACGCGGGACTGTCGCTGGTGACAGACCCTCGGCCCCCCTTCCGCACCAAGGCAGGATCCGGCCGCAAGATCACAATAACCATGCACGTGACGGAATGCGGAAAGGTGCCCATGGACGCCGGGCTTCCTTTCCTGGATGTAACTCTGCGTAATACGCGCGCAATACAGATTCAGAGCTTCATCCTCGGCACGCGCTACGCGCAACACCTCTCCCAGGCCCTGAAAGACGCCTGCGACAACAAGATCACGTCATCACCAAAACCCTCGAGACGCCTGAATTGATCATGGTGAATCCTGCAGGTTCTCATCATGCGGACGGAGCGAATCGGGCGGAATTCCAACCTTCCCCCCCAGTGCGTACCGCTCTGCATTACGTCGTGTCATAACAAGAGAGTCACAGCCTGGGTCAGGGTCTCCTCCACGTTCCCTGCACACGCTTAGAGTCACCGCCAGTCACCGCGCCGAATGATTGCCTCTTCGACTTGCCCGCAGGGCTTCGCCCTTGGGCCTGTCACTTCATACGGGCGCGCGGCTCGACCGTCTCCAGGGGGAGACGGTCGTCCAGGGAAAGGACTGATCGTGCGTCAACGTTCGCTCATCGCCATCACCGCCGCGCTGGCAGCGGGAGCACTCACCCTCACCGCCTGCGGCTCGCGCGACAGCGGCGACAAGGGTTCCGACTCCGGCAAGGGTGGCGGCACCACCGTCACCATCGGCGTCGACGCCCCGCTGACCGGCGACCTGTCCGCGCTCGGCCTGGGCATCAAGAACTCCGTGGACCTGGCCGTCAACACGGCCAACAAGCAGAACCTCGTCAAGGGCGTCACCTTCAAGATCTCCGCCAAGGACGACCAGGCGCAGCCCTCCTCCGGTCAGCAGAACGCCACCGCGTTCGTCGGCGACAGCTCCGTCCTCGGTGTCGTCGGCCCGCTCAACTCCTCGGTCGCGCAGTCGATGCAGAAGGTCTTCGACGACAACAAGCTGGTGGAGGTCTCCCCCGCCAACACCAGCCCGGACCTGACCCAGGGCACCAACTGGCAGACCACCAAGCAGCGTCCGTACAAGTCGTACTTCCGCACCGCCACCACGGACGCCATCCAGGGCCCGTTCGCTGCGCAGTACATCTACAACAAGGCCAAGAAGACCAAGGTCTTCGTCATCGACGACAAGAAGACCTACGGCGCAGGCCTCGCCAAGACCTTCACCGACGAGTTCACGAAGCTCGGCGGCAAGGTGGTCGGCACCGAGCACATCAACCCCGACACCAAGGACTTCTCCGCGGTCGCGACCAAGGTCAAGAACTCCGGCGCCGAAGTGGTCTACTACGGCGGCGAGTACCCGCAGGCCGGCCCGCTCAGCAAGCAGATCAAGTCCGCCGGCGCCAACATTCCGCTGATCGGCGGCGACGGCATCTACGACCCCACCTTCATCAAGCTGGCCGGCACCGCGGCCACCGGCGACTTCGCCACCTCGGTCGGCGCGCCGGTCGAAACGCTGGCCTCCGCCAAGGAATTCGTCGCCAACTACAAGGCGGCGGGCTACAAGGACGAGTACGCGGCCTACGGCGGTTACTCCTACGACTCGGCCTGGGCGATCATCGAGGCCGTGAAGAAGGTCGTCGACGACAACGGCGGCAAGCTGCCGTCCGACGCCCGCGCGAAGGTCACCGCCGCGGTGCAGAACGTGTCCTTCGACGGTGTGACCGGCAAGGTCTCCTTCGACCAGTACGGCGACGCGACCAACAAGCAGCTCACCGTCTACTCCGTGGCGGGCGGCGCCTGGAAGGCCGTGGAGTCCGGCACCTACAACGGCGGCTGACCCACTCCCGCACCTGTCGAGCCGCGCGGGGCGCTGTTCCACTGGCGCCCCGCGCGGACTCGCATCCGGCCCCATCCGTCGCTCGTTCCGAACGTCTCGGAGGACATGCGGTGAACGAACTGCCGCAGCAGCTGGTCAACGGCCTGCTACTTGGATCCATGTACGGGCTGGTCGCCATCGGCTACACAATGGTCTACGGCATTGTCCAGCTCATCAACTTCGCCCACGGCGAGATCTTCATGACCGGTGCCTTCGGCGCGCTCACGGTCTATGTGTACATCCTTCCCGACGGCACCTCGATGTGGGTGGCCCTGCCGCTGATGCTGATCGGCGCGATCCTGGTCTCCGTCACCGTCGCCGTCGGAGCGGAACGGTTCGCCTACCGTCCGCTGCGCACCGCCCCGCGCCTCGCGCCCCTCATCACCGCCATCGGTCTCTCCCTGGCGCTGCAGCAGGCGGTGTGGGCCTGGTACCCGCAGGCGAAGTCCGCCCGCACGTTCCCGACCATTCCGGGCGGCCCCTTCAACATCGGCAACGTCACGATCCAGACCGGTGACATCTTCCTGGTGGCCGCGGCCCCGCTCAGCATGGCGTTCCTCGCCTACTTCGTGATGCGCACCCGTACCGGCCGCGGTATGCAGGCCACCGCCCAGGATCCGGACACCGCGAAGCTGATGGGCGTCAACACCGACCGCATCATCGTGATCGCGTTCGCCCTCGGCGCCGCCTTCGCGGCCGTCGGAGGCGTCGCCTACGGTCTCAAGTACGGCCAGATCGACTTCAAGATGGGCTTCCTCCTCGGTCTGAAGGCCTTCACCGCGGCCGTCCTCGGCGGCATCGGCAACATCTACGGCGCCATGCTCGGCGGCCTCGTCCTCGGTGTGGCCGAGGCACTGTCCACCGCCTACATCTCGAACATCCCCGGCATGGACAAGTTCGGCAGCCAGTCCTGGGCAGACGTCTGGGCGTTCGTACTCCTCATCCTCGTGCTGCTGTTCAGGCCACAGGGCCTGCTCGGCGAGCGCGTCGCGGACAGGGCGTGACAGCGATGACCACACAGACCACACCGTCCGAGTCCCCCAAGTCCCCAGACACGGCGGAGAGTTCGGGCACCACGGCGACCGCCCGCTCCGGTCTGGTCGGGCTGCCGGCCCCGCTCGGGCGGGCCCTCGCCACCGGCGGCGGCGCCCTCGCGATCGTCTCCACGTTCATGTCCTGGACCTGGACCACCGACTTCCCCGGCGACCTCACGGTCTACGGCTACCCGGGCGGCCTGCAGGTCCTGGTGCTGATCGGCGGTATCCTCACCACCCTGTTCGGCCTGGCCTCCTACGGAGTCAAGGGCCTTGACCGGCTGACGCCCGGCAGCGCCGACGCCGCCCTCAAGATGGCCGCTGTCGGCACCTTCGGCACCGCCTGGTACACCGTCATCGCCATCAGCGCGGAGCTGGGCGGCCTGGTGAACCTGGATCCCGGCGGCTTCGTCGTCGCGATCGCCACGCTCGTCGCCCTGCTCGGCGCGCTGGCCCTCCCGTTCGCCCGGCCGGAGCCGGAACCCATCGACCCGGACGACACCGGCATGGAGCTGTTCAAGCACCGCGGCCGGCAGGGCTGGAGCACGTTCCGCGCGGCCTTCGCCGCCGAGACCCCCGCGCCGGCCCGGCCGCTGCCCGCCTGGGCCGAGATCCTCGTCATCGTCGCGGCCATGGCCGTGGGCCTGATCGTCTTCAGCTACGGCGTCGGCACGCCGTACGACGAACTGTTCGTCGGCTTCCTGATCACCGCCGGTTTCGGTTTCGCCGCGCTCTCCAAGGCGGGGCTCGTGGCCCGTGTCTCGGCGATCACCGCGAAGCACCGGAACATCACCATGACCGGCGCCTTCGTCGCCGCCGCGGCCTTCCCGTTCACCCAGACCAACGACCAGTACGCGACGATCGGCGTCTACATCCTGATCTTCGCGACCGTGGCCCTGGGCCTGAACATCGTCGTCGGCCTCGCCGGTCTCCTCGACCTCGGTTACGTCGCCTTCCTCGGTGTCGGCGCCTACACCGCGGCCCTGGTCTCCGGCTCGCCGTCCTCGCCGCTGCACGTGCAGTGGCCGTTCTGGGCGTCGGCGCTGCTCGGCGCGGTCGTCGCCATGATCTTCGGCGTCATCATCGGCGCCCCGACCCTGCGGCTGCGCGGCGACTACCTGGCCATCGTGACGCTCGGATTCGGTGAGATCTTCCGGATCACCGTCCTCAACCTGGACGGCACTTCGGGTCCGGACGTCACCAACGGCTCCAACGGCATCTCCTCGATCCCGAACCTGAACATCCTCGGCTTCGACTTCGGCCAGCAGCACCAGATCCTCGGCTCCACCATCGGCCGGTTCGCCAACTACCTGCTGCTGATGCTGGTCATCACGCTCATCGTGGTCGTCGTGTTCCGGCGCAGCAGCGACTCCCGCATCGGCCGGGCCTGGGTCGCCATCCGCGAGGACGAGACCGCCGCGCTCGCCATGGGCATCAACGGCTTCCGGGTCAAGCTCATCGCCTTCGCGCTCGGCGCGTGCCTGGCCGGTCTCTCCGGCTCCGTCCAGGGCCACGTCACCTACACGGTGACCCCGGAGCAGTACCAGTTCGCCTACGCCGTACCGCCCAACTCGGCCTTCCTGCTGGCCGCAGTGGTCCTCGGCGGCATGGGCACCATCTCCGGACCGCTGGTCGGTGCGTCCCTGCTGTACCTGATCCCGGCCAAGCTCCAGTTCCTGGGCGACTACCAGCTCTTCGCCTTCGGCGTCACTCTCATCCTGCTGATGCGCTTCCGCCCGGAGGGCCTCATCCCCAACCGGCGCCGCCAGCTCGAGTTCCACGAAGAGGCCGACGCGCCCGCCGTCCTCAGCAAGGCAGGGGCCTGACCACGATGACCACCGACACCACCACCCAGGAGCCCACCCCGGGCGCCTCCGCCTCCGGCGAGGTCGTCCTCGACGCCCGCGGCGTGACCATGCGCTTCGGCGGACTGACCGCCGTACGCAATGTGGACCTGACCGTGAACAGCGGCGAGATCGTCGGGCTGATCGGCCCCAACGGCGCCGGCAAGACGACCTTCTTCAACTGCCTGACCGGCCTGTACGTGCCCACCGAGGGCGAGGTCCGCTACAAGGACCAGGTGCTGCCGCCCAAGTCCTTCAAGGTCACCGCGGCCGGCATCGCCCGTACCTTCCAGAACATCCGGCTGTTCGCCAACATGACCGTGCT
The DNA here is from genome assembly GCF_009796285.1 of Streptomyces broussonetiae. Classification (NCBI taxonomy): domain Bacteria; kingdom Bacillati; phylum Actinomycetota; class Actinomycetes; order Kitasatosporales; family Streptomycetaceae; genus Streptomyces; species Streptomyces broussonetiae. The sequence continues at coordinate 2,808,396 of NZ_CP047020.1, forward strand.
GGAGAACGTCCTGGTCGGCCGGCACACCCGCACCAGGGAGGGCCTGTGGTCGGCGCTGCTGCGCGGCCCGGGATTCCACCGCGCCGAGGCGGCCTCCCGCGAACGGGCCATGGAACTGCTCCGGTTCGTGGGCCTGGACCGGAAGGCGGAGCACCTCGCCCGCAACCTGCCCTACGGCGAGCAGCGCAAGCTGGAGATCGCCCGCGCGCTGGCCAGCGAGCCAGGTCTGCTGCTGCTCGACGAGCCGACGGCCGGCATGAACCCGCAGGAGACCCGGGCCACCGAGGAGCTGGTCTTCGCCATCCGGGACCAGGGCATCGCCGTCCTCGTCATCGAGCACGACATGCGCTTCATCTTCAACCTCTGCGACCGGGTCGCCGTCCTGGTGCAGGGCGAGAAGCTGATCGAGGGCGACAGCGCGACCGTCCAGGGCGACGAGCGCGTGATCGCGGCCTATCTCGGCGAGCCCTTCGAGAACGCGCCCGGCGACGAGGAGGTGGCCGAGGTCGAGGCCGCCGAGGCACAGGCCGAGGCGGACACCGAGAACACGACCGACGCCGCGCCAGGCGAGGAGAACGACCGATGACCGCACTGCTCGAAGTCGAGGATCTGAGGGTCGCCTACGGCAAGATCGAGGCCGTCAAGGGCATCTCCTTCACGGTCGAGGCCGGCCAGGTCGTCACCCTCATCGGTACCAACGGCGCCGGCAAGACCACCACCCTGCGCACGCTGTCCGGTCTGCTGAAGCCGGTCGGCGGGCAGATCCGGTTCGGCGGCAAGTCGCTGAAGAAGGTCCCGGCCCACCAGATCGTCGCGCTGGGCCTCGCCCACTCCCCCGAGGGCCGGCACATCTTCCCGCGCATGACCATCGAGGACAATCTGCGCCTCGGGGCGTTCCTGCGCAGCGACAAGCCCGGCATCGAGCAGGACATCCAGCGCGCCTACGACCTCTTCCCCATCCTCGGGGAACGCAGGAAGCAGGCGGCGGGCACCCTCTCCGGCGGTGAGCAGCAGATGCTGGCGATGGGCAGGGCGCTGATGTCCCAGCCCAAGCTGCTGATGCTGGACGAGCCGTCGATGGGTCTGTCGCCGATCATGATGCAGAAGATCATGGCGACGATAGCCGAACTCAAGTCCCAGGGCACGACGATCCTGCTGGTCGAGCAGAACGCCCAGGCCGCGTTGTCACTGGCCGACCAGGGTCATGTCATGGAGGTCGGCACGATCGTCCTGTCCGGCACGGGGCAGGATCTGCTGCACGACGAGTCCGTGCGCAAGGCGTACCTGGGCGAGGACTGACCGGTACGACGACGCGGCCCGCGCCCCTCTTCTCCCGGGCGCGGGCCGCGTCGTACGCAGCGTGCCGCTCAGTCCTTCTTCGCGGACTTCTTCTCCTCGCTGTCCGTGATGACCGCCTCGGCGACCTGCTGCATCGACATGCGGCGGTCCATGGAGGTCTTCTGGATCCAGCGGAAGGCGGCCGGCTCGGTCAGGCCGTACTCGGTCTGCAGGATGGACTTCGCCCGGTCGACCAGCTTGCGGGTCTCCAGGCGCAGGGTGAGGTCGGCGACCTCCTTCTCCAGCTGCTTCAGCTCGGTGAAGCGGGAGACGGCCATCTCGATGGCCGGTACGACGTCGCTCTTGCTGAACGGCTTCACCAGGTACGCCATGGCACCGGCGTCCCGGGCACGCTCCACCAGGTCGCGCTGGGAGAAGGCGGTGAGCATCAGGACCGGCGCGATGGACTCCTCGGCGATCTTCTCGGCCGCGGAGATGCCGTCCAGCTTGGGCATCTTCACGTCCAGGATGACCAGGTCCGGCTTGTGCTCGCGGGCCAGCTCGACGGCCTGTTCGCCGTCCCCGGCCTCGCCGACGACGGTGTACCCCTCTTCCTCCAGCATCTCCTTCAGGTCGAGCCGGATCAGGGCCTCGTCCTCGGCGATGACGACACGGGTCGTCAGCGGAGGCACGTGCGACTTGTCCTCGTCGGGCGCGTCTACGGGCTGGGGCGACTCGGCGGTCACGGGGGCTCCTCGTTCAGGGCAGGGGTACTGCTGACAAGAGCCTACCTAGCTACGGTATGGTGGACGCGCGGAGGGTCGGGGGAAACCTTTGATTCTGCGAGCCCCGGTAGCCCAATTGGCAGCAGGCAACGGATTCAAAACCCGTACAGTGTCGGTTCGAGTCCGACCCGGGGCACTTTTCCTTGGATTCCAAGGTCAGCCTAGGCGAGCAAAAGGCAAATATGTCAAAGGGCCCCTCCGGTGAGAGGCCCTTTTTTCGGTTGCTTTGATCACTTCGGTTCCTTGGGTTCCTCAGGGCTGTCGTCCTCACCGATGTGGTGAACCCGGACCAGGTTGGTCGAGCCGGGGACCCCGGGCGGGGAGCCGGCCGTGATCACCACGACGTCGCCCTTCTCGCAGCGGCCGTACTTGAGCAGCAGCTCGTCCACCTGCTCGACCATGGCGTCGGTGGAGTCGACGTGCGGGCCGAGGAAGGTCTCCGCGCCCCAGGTCAGGCTGAGCTGGGAGCGGGTGGCCTGCTCCGGGGTGAACGCGAGCAGCGGGATCGGCGAGCGGTAGCGGGAGAGCCGGCGGGCGGTGTCTCCCGACTGGGTGAACGCCACCAGGAACTTCGCGCCGAGGAAGTCGCCCGTCTCGGCGGCGGCCCGGGCGACCGCGCCGCCCTGGGTGCGGGGCTTGTTCCGCTCGGTCAGCGGGGGCAGGCCCGCCGCGAGCATGCCCTCCTCGGCCGCCTCGACGATCTTGGCCATGGTGCGCACGGTCTCGACCGGGTACTTTCCGACGCTGGTCTCGCCGGAGAGCATCACCGCGTCCGTGCCGTCGAGGACCGCGTTGGCCACGTCGGAGGCCTCGGCGCGGGTCGGGCGGGAGTTCTCGATCATCGAGTCGAGCATCTGGGTGGCGACGATGACCGGCTTGGCGTTGCGCCGGGCGAGCTTGATCGCGCGCTTCTGCACGATCGGCACCTGCTCCAGCGGCATCTCCACACCCAGGTCGCCGCGCGCGACCATGATGCCGTCGAAGGCGGCGACGATGCCGTCCAGGTTCTCCACGGCCTGCGGCTTCTCGACCTTGGCGATCACCGGCAGGCGGCGGCCCTCCTCGGCCATGATGCGCCGCACGTCCTCGGCGTCGTGGCCGCTGCGCACGAAGGACAGGGCGATGACGTCGAAGCCGGTGCGCAGGGCCCAGCGCAGGTCCGCCTCGTCCTTCTCGGACAGGGCGGGCACGGAGACGGCGACGCCGGGGAGGTTCAGGCCCTTGTGGTCGGAGACCATGCCGCCCTCGACCACCCGGGTGTGCACACGGGGACCGTCGACGGCGGTGACCTCCAGGCAGACCTTGCCGTCGTCCACCAGGACGCGCTCGCCCGGGGCGACGTCGGCGGCGAGGCCGGCATAGGTGGTGCCGCACCGGTGGCGGTCGCCCTCGACGCCCTCCTCTACGGTGATGGTGAACTCGTCGCCGCGTTCAAGGAGTACGGGGCCTTCGCCGAAGTGACCGAGCCGGATCTTCGGACCTTGAAGGTCGGCGAGAATACCGACGCTGCGGCCGGTCTCGTCGGCCGCCTTGCGCACCCGCCGGTAGCGCTCCTCGTGCTCGGCATGGGTGCCGTGGCTGAGATTGAACCGGGCGACATCCATTCCGGCGTCGACCAGTGCCTTGATCTGGTCGTACGAATCGGTGGCGGGCCCCAGAGTACAGACGATCTTTGCTCGGCGCATACGTCGAGCCTAGGCCTTACCCGCCGGTAGATAGTCGGCCCCACATGACCACTCAACAACCTTTGAGTAAAGGGATGTTGACAAGTGTTGAATTGTGCGGCCACTCGCTCCGATGAGCGAATTCTCCTCCCGGAAAAGCTGGGGCCATGGGGAATGTTCAGATCAGAATCCACGCGGCGTGGATGCGCCGACACCGCCGTCGGCGGACGCCTTCCGGCCCGGCGCGCGATCACTGTCCGTCGGCGAGGGGCGTCAGCCGCAGTGCGGCCCGGGGGACCTGCGGCACCGGGGACAGGGCGTCCTGAAGTCCGAAGCTGGTGAAGGCAGTTCGGACGGGCAGCGGATAAGTCTCCTTTGCAGTGAGCGAGTTGAGGATGGTGGCACTGCGCCAGGCGGCGAGGCCCAGGTCGGGGGCGCCGACGCCGTGGGTGTGCAGCTCGGCGTTCTGGACGTAGACCGAGCCGATGACCGAGGGGTCGAGGACCAGCCGGAACTCCGCGTCGATGCGCGGGCGTTCGCTGCTGTCACGGCGCATGTAAGGGTCGAGTCCGGCGAGGATACGGTCGAGCGGGCGCTCGCGGTAGCCGGTGGCGAGCACGACGGCGTCGGTGGTGAGGCGGGAACGGCTGCCCTGCTGGAGATGCTCCAGATGCAGTTCGACCTTGGTCGTCGCGATCCGGCCGGCCGTGCGGACCCGGACGCCGGGGGTGAGGACGGCGTCGGGCCAGCTGCCGTGCACGGTGCGCCGGTACAGCTCGTCGTGGATGGCGGCCAGGGTGCCCGCGTCGATGCCCTTGTGCAGCTGCCACTGCGCGGCGACCAGCCGGTCGCGGACGGGCTCGGTGAGGCCGTGGAAGTAGCGCGTGTAGTCGGGCGTGAAGTGCTCCAGACCGAGCTTGGAGTACTCCATCGGTGCGAACGCCTCGCTGCGGCCGATCCAGTGCAGCCTCTCGCGGCCTGCCGGGCGGTGGCGGAGCAGGTCGAGGAAGACCTCCGCGCCGGACTGTCCGGAGCCGACGACGGTCACGTGCTCGGCGGCCAGCAGGCTGTCGCGGTGGTCGAGATAGTCGGCGGCGTGGATGACGGGCACGCCGGGGGCGTCCACCAGGGGTTTGAGCGGGTCGGGCACATGGGGGGCGGTGCCGACACCGAGGACGATGTTGCGGGTGTGGGTACGGCCCAGGGACTCGACCTCGCCCTCGGCGTCGAGCTGGGCGAAGTCGACCTCGAACACGTCCCGTTCGGGGTTCCAGCGCACCGAGTCGACCTGGTGGCGAAAGTGCAGCCCGGGCAGGCTCTGGGCGACCCAGCGGCAGTAGGCGTCGTACTCGGCGCGCTGGATGTGGAAGCGCTCGGCGAAGTAGAAGGGGAAGAGCCGCTCGCAGGTCCTGAGGTAGTGCAGGAAACTCCAGGGGCTGCTCGGATCGGCGAGGGTCACCAGGTCGGCGAGGAACGGCACCTGGATGGTGGCGCCCTCGATGAGCAGGCCGGGGTGCCAGTCGAAACCGGGGCGCTGTTCGTAGAAGACGGCGTCGAGTTCGGCGAGCGGGTGCGCGAGGGCGGCGAGGGAGAGGTTGCACGGTCCGATGCCGATGCCGACCAGGTCGCGGGGGGATGCGGACTCGTGCTGCGGGGGGATGGTCATACGGAGGTGCCTTCTTCTGCGGATTTCAGCAGCCGGGCCAGGTCGTCCGGCCGGATGTGGGGGTTGAGGAGGGTAGCCTTGAACCAGAGCCGGCCGTCGGGCCGGGCCCGCCCGAGGACGGCCCTGCCCTCGTGCAGCAGCCGGCGGCGTACGGCGGCCACGGTGTCGTCGTCGGCACCCGCGGGCCGGAACAGCACCGTGCTGATCACGGGCCGGCCGTACAGCTCGAAGCCGGGATGTGCCTCGACCAGCGCGGCGAACTCGCGCGCGCGGGCGCAGACCTGGTCGACCAGAGTGCCGAGTCCGGTGCGGCCCAGGGTCCTGAGCGTGACGGCGATCTTGAGGACGTCGGGACGGCGCGTGGTGCGCAGGGAGCGGCCGAGCAGGTCGGGGAATCCGGCCTCGGTGTCGTCGTCGGCGTTCAGGTAGTCGGCGCGCTGGTGGAGTACGGCGAGTTCGGCGGGCCGGGCGACGGCGAGGAGACCGGCGGCGATCGGCTGCCAGCCGAGCTTGTGCAGGTCGAGGGTGACGGTGTGGGCGGCCTCGAGTCCGGCCAGCCGCTCACGGTGGCGGTCGCTGAACAGCAGACCTCCGCCATAGGCGGCGTCGATGTGCAGCCGGGCGCCGTGGGCGGCGCACAGGCCCGCGATCTCGGGCAGCGGGTCGATGAGGCCGGTGTCGGTGGTCCCGGCGGTGGCGGCGACCAGCAGCGGACCGGGAAGCGTGGTGAGGGCCTTGTCCAGGGCGGCCGGGTCCAGCACTCCGCTCGGGGCGGGCACCACGACCGGGTCGGGCAGGCCGAGCAGCCAGGCGGCGCGCGGCAGCGAGTGGTGGGCGCCCGCCCCGCACACCAGCCGGACGCCGGTGCCGTGCGCCTCGCGGGCGAGCAGCAGGGCGAGTTGGTTGGACTCGGTGCCGCCGGTGGTGACCAGGGCGTCGGCGAGACCGGCCGTGTGAGCGAGCGCGCGGGTCACCGCGGCCTCCAGGGCGGCGGCGGCCGGGGCCTGGTCCCAGGAGTCCAGCGACGGGTTGAGGATGCTCGCCGCGAGGTCGGCCGCCGCGGCCACGGCGAGCGGCGGACAGTGCAGATGGGCCGCGCACAGCGGGTCCGCGGGGTCGGCGGCGCCCTCGGCGAGGGTCTGCACGAGGGCGCGGAGGGCGTCCGGGTCGCCGTGGTCGGGCAGGACATCGCCGAGTACGTCGGCGACGCGCGTGGCGACCGCCTCGGGGCCACCGGCGGGCAACGGCCCGCCGCGGGCCCGGCCACCGGCCGCGAGCGCGTCGAGGACCGTGCCGAGCAGGGGCCGCAGCACATCGGCGGCGCGGGGGCCCGAGGCGAGGGGCGCGGTGGGCAGAGGGTCGTCACCGCGCATCGGCCGTCCTCCGCTCCTGGGCTGCCCGTCGGGCGTCTCCGCCGCCGGGGTGCTTCCGGCTTGCGGATGGACTTCCAGCTTGTACAAGAAGCAGCCCGTGTGTCCCGAAAGACCGACGATCAGAACCCGAAAGTGGGTACTGCCGTGCGGGGAAAATGCGTCGGGATTATGCCCGCGCGCCGAAGTCCCCGGCGTGGTCCCGGGCCCACTCGGCGAAGGTGCGGGCCGGGACGCCGGTGAGCCTGCCCACCGTGTCGGTGATCTCCGGGGGCACACCGGCGGTGTCCGCGAAGCTCTGCAGCAGCCGTTCGAGCAGCTGCGGCGGCGCGTGGGGGAACAGCTCCGGGCCCGCCTCGCGCGGGTCCGCCTCCACGAAGGTCAGATCCCGGCCGACGGCCGCGCCGATCTCCGTGACCTGCTCGGCGTTGCTCGTCGCCGCGGGCCCGGTCAGCCGGTGGACGGCGCCCTCGTGCCCACCGTCGAGCAGGGCCCGTTCGGCGACGGCCGCGATGTCGTCCTCATGGATGGGCGCGGAGAGAGCGTTCGCGTGGATGCCGCGGACGGTGTTCGCGGCGCGGATCTGCGGTGCCCATGCGAGGGCGTTGGTGGCGAAGGCGCCCGGCCGCAGGAAGGTTCAGGTCAGACCGCTGTCGCGGAGGTGCTGCTCGACGGTGGCGTGCAGGACGTGGATGGGGTGGGTCTCGTCGGCACCCGGCGCGATGATGGCGCTGGAGAGCAGGACGACATGCCGTACCCCCTGTTCGCGGGCGGCCCGGAGCAACTCGGGCGTGCCGACCTGCGCGTACAGGTAGAGAGCGGTGGCCCCGGCGAACCCGGCGGCCGGGGCGTCCGGCGCGAACCGCACCACCTCGGCCCCGTCGGGCAGTGCGGCCCGCTGCGGATCACGGGTCAGTGCGCGCACGGGCCGCCCTGCGGCGAGGAGACGGGCGACGAGGGCCGCGGCCGACGTTGCCGGTCGCTCCGGTCACTGCGATCACGGTGCTGCCTCCTGAGGTTGGGTGGAACACTCCTGCCCGGGCCCAGGAAGGCCGCCGCCCCGCCGCATCACCGTCAGGGCGCGGCCGTGTCCTACGTCTCCCGTCCTACGCCCGCCGCCTCCGCCTAGGCCTCCCGCGTCCCGCCGGGCGCCTCCTGCCCGTCGCGCACACGCAGGGCGCGGGAGAGGTCGTCGAGGCGGTCGGCGAGGGTGCGGCGCAGGGCCGGCGTGAGGTCGGCGTCGCGCAGACAGGCCTCGCCGAGGTCCAGGTTCTCGGCGTCGACCGCATGGGCCGGGAAGGCCCAGCGCCCGGCGGCCTGCGCGATGGCCGGGCCGCGACGGGCGCTGACGGCGACCGCGTCCGCGTAGAAACGCGGCACGTACTCCCGTACCAGATCGGCCTGTTCAGGCTGCCAGAAGCCCTGCGCGGTGGCCGTGAAAAGGTAGTTGGACAGCTCGTCGCCCGCGAACATGGCCGCCCAGGCCGCGCTCTTGGTCTGCGGGTCGGGCAGGGCCGCGCGGCAGCGGGCGGCGCCCTCCTGGCCGGTGGCGCTCGGGTCCCGCTCCAGCTCGGCGGCGATCTCGGCCTCGTCGGTGGCGCCGAGGACGGCGAGCCGGGCGAGTATGTGCCACCGCAGCTCGGGATCCAGTTCCGGCCCGCCGGGCACGGTGCCGTCGGCGAGCCAGGCGGCGATGGTGTCGGGGTGGGCGGCGACGCCGACCAGATGCCGTACGGCGATCAGCCGCAGGCCGGGGTGGTCGCCGTCCTCGGTGCGCCGCAGCAGGTCGCGGCAGAGCGAGGTGAGGGTGGCCAGGGCGGCCGGGCGGTCCTGCACGCTCAGGTACTGGTCGGCGACCTGGCCGGAGGCGAAGGCGAGGACACCCTGGACGAGGGCCAGGTCGGTCTCGCGCGGCAGGTGGGCGCGGGCCGTCTCCAGGTAGGCGGCGGGCGGCAGTTCGCCGTCGCGCACGGCGTCCCTCAGGGCGTTCCAGACGACCGCGCGGGTGAGCGGGTCGGGCAGCCCGGACAGTGCGCCGTGCACCGCCTCGAAGGACTCGGTGTCGAAACGGATCTTGGCGTAGGTGAGGTCGCCGTCGTTGAGCAGGAGCAGCGCGGGACGCTTGCCGATGGGCTGCGGGGCACTCTGCGGGACGTCCAGGTCCAGGCGCGTGCGCAGCACGAGTCGGCTCTCGTCGGTGACGTCGCGGTCGTACACACCGGCGGTGAGGCGGTGCGGGCGGCTGCCCGCGCGGTCGACGCTGAGGGTGCGTCCGCCGTCGGTGGAGGCGATGCGCGGCGTGAGCGTGTCCACGCCGGTGGTGCGCAGCCAGCTGTCGGCCCAGGCGGGCACGTCCCGGTCGGTCGCGGAGGCGAGGGAGTCGATGAAGTCGGCGAGGGTGGCGTTGCCGAACTTGTGCCGTGCGAAGTGCGTGTTGATGCCGGCGAGGAAGTCCTTCTCGCCCAGCCAGGCGGCCAGCTGGCGCAGCGCGGAGGCGCCCTTGGCGTAGGAGATGCCGTCGAAGTTGAGCAGCGCGGAGGCGGTGTCGTCGACGTTCTCGGGGGCGACCGGGTGGGTGGTCGGGCGCTGGTCGGCGTCGTAGCCCCAGGCCTTGCGGGTGACGCCGAACTCGGTCCAGGGGTCGGTGAACCGGGTGGCCTCGGCAGTGGTCTGGTAGCCCATGTACTCGGCGAAGGACTCGTTCAGCCAGATGTCGTCCCACCACTTGAGGGTGACGAGGTCGCCGAACCACATGTGGGCCATCTCGTGCGCGATGACCATGGCACGGGTCTGCCGCTCGGTGTCGGTGACGGCGGAGCGGAAGACGAACTCGTCGCGGAAGGTGACCAGGCCGGGGTTCTCCATGGCGCCCGCGTTGAACTCGGGCACGAACGCCTGGTCGTAGGAGTCGAAGGGGTACGGCTCCTCGAACTTCTCGTGGTAGCGGTCGAAGCACGCGCGCGTGATGTCGAGGATCTCCTCGGCGTCCGCCTCCAGGTGGGGCGCGAGGGAGCGGCGGCAGTGGATGCCGAAGGGCAGCCCGCGGTGCTCGGTGCGCACCGAGTGCCAGGGGCCCGCCGCGACGGCGGCGAGGTAGGTCGAGATCAGCGGGGTGGGCGCGGCCTGCCAGACGCCGTCGGCGCGCTGCTCGGTGATGCCGTTGGCGAGGACGGTCCAGCCCTCGGGCGCGGTGACGCAGACCTCGAAGACCGCCTTCAGATCGGGCTGGTCGAAGGCGGCGAAGACACGCTGGACGTCGTCCATGAACATCTGCGTGTAGACGTACGTCTCGCCGTCGCTGGGGTCGGTGAAGCGGTGCATGCCCTCGCCCGTGCGGGAGTAGCGCATGACCGTGTCCACGCGCAGCTCGTGCTCGCCCGCGGTGAGGTTCTTCAGCGGCAGCCGGCCGTCGTCCAGCGACTCCGGGTCGAGGGGCTGTCCGTCGAGCGTGACCGTGCGCAGCTCGGCGGGCTTCAGCTCGACGAACGTGTCCCCGGCCGACCGCGCGGTGAAGTGGATCGCGGTGCGGGAGTCGAAGGTCTCGTCCCCGGTGGTGAGGTCCAGTTCGACCGTGTAGCGGTGGACGTCGAGGAGCTGTGCTCGGAGCTGCGCTTCGTCGCGCGTGAGTACGGACATGCAGGCCATGCTGCCTGATCGCACTGACAGCGCACAGGGGGTGGACTGGTTCACGCCATATGTCCGGATCGCCGGTCGGGTCCGCCCGGCCCACCGCGCCCGCCCGCGCCCACGCCTCACCGCGCCCGACCGGCCCACCCCGCACCCGTGACCCACCGGGCCCGGTCCGATCCGGCTGCGCCCGTACGCGCCGTCCCTGCTCCCCCGTACGCGCCTCCCCCGCTCCCCCGCTGGCCCGTCCGCTCCCCGGCCGCCCTGCCGGACGCCGGGGGCGGCGTTCGGGGTCAGTCGTCCGTCGGCTGGGCGTTGGCGGTGTCCTCGGCGATGCGCTCGTGGTGCCGGATCACCTCGGCGATGATGAAGTTCAGGAACTTCTCGGCGAAGGCCGGGTCGAGCTTGGCGTTCTCGGCGAGGCGGCGCAGCCGCTCGATCTGGCGGGACTCGCGGGCCGGGTCGGCGGGCGGCAGCTGGTGGACGGCCTTGAGCCGCCCGACCTGCTGGGTGGCCTTGAAACGCTCGGCGAGCAGATGGACGACGGCCGCGTCGATGTTGTCGATGCTGTCGCGCAGCCGCTCCAGTTCCTGGCGGACCTGGGGCTCCACGTCACCGGTGCCGGTATTGCTGGTGGTCATGGCCGTCAACCCTATGCGTTCTGCGGCCTGCGTCTACGGGGTGTCCGGAGAGTGGATCATCGGGGGGTCGTCGGGGTCCGGGACCCGGTCGCTCCAGCCTCCGGGGACGCTGCGGCCCTGCTGGGCCCGGAAGCGGACGGGAGCGAGGCCCACACGGCGCGTGAACAGCCGGGAGAAGTAGGCGGGGTCGTCGTAGCCGACCCGCCGGGCGACGGCCGCGACGGGCAGCTCGGTGGCGGCGAGGAGTTCCTTGGCGCGGGCCAGACGGATGCCGAGCAGGTAGTCCTTGGGGCTGCACCCGGCGGCCCGGCGGACGGCGCCGCGCAGCTCGGCGGGGGTCATGCCGTGCACGCGCGCGTGGTCGGCGACGCTCATCGGGGTGCAGGCGTCCCGGGCGAGGGCCTCGAGCACCTGGTCGCCGTCCGGGGCGAGATCGGCGCGGGCCCGGCGCAGGGCGACGAGCAGCTCGTGCACGGCGGCGCCGGTCTCCACCTCCAGCAGCGGGTTGCCCCGGCGGGCGGCGCGGACGATGCGGGCGATCACCGCGCGGGGCCCGGAGGCGTCGGAGAGCGGGACGACGGGCCGCTCGGGTTCGATGTAGCCGAGTTCGGTGTAGGTGGCGGCGGCGGACCCGGCGAAGTCGACGAAGCCCTCGTCCCAGCCGGTGTCCGCATCGGGCGCGTAGTGGTGGGGCACTCCGGGGGTGAGCCAGAGCAGCGCGGGCGCGGTGACGGTCGTGCGGCGGCCGTCGGCGCCCCGGTACCAGCCGCCGCCCGAGCTGATCACGACGGCCACGTGGTGGTCGAGGACGCGCGGGCCGACCGTGGGCAGCGTGCCGTGCTGGAGACCGACGCCGAGGCAGACCAGGCCGAGGCGGTGGTGGACGGGATGGGGGCTGAAGAACCGCATCCAGGTCTGGTACATCGGCGCTCCTCCCGGCCGCGCACCCGCCGACGTTTGTCCAAGCAACGCCGATCTTCGTCCATGGCACTGATCACCGGAAGAGGTGAAGCTGAGCCGCATGAGCGAGTTCACGGTGGGGGAATCCGACTTCCTGCTGGACGGGCGGCCGGTGCGGCTGCTGTCCGGGGCACTGCACTACTTCCGGGTGCACGAGGCGCAGTGGCGGCACCGGCTGGCGATGCTGCGGGCGATGGGCCTGAACTGCGTGGAGACGTACGTCCCGTGGAATCTGCACCAGCCGCGCCCCGGCACCACCCGGGACGTGCAGGCGGTCGGCCGGTTCCTGGACGCGGTCCGGGAGGCGGGTCTGTGGGCGATCGTGCGGCCGGGTCCCTACATCTGCGCCGAGTGGGAGAACGGCGGTCTGCCGGCGTGGCTGACGCTCGAGCTGGGCACGCGCGCGCGTACGGGCGACAAACACTTTCTGACCCACGTGCGCACCTGGTTCCACCACCTGCTGCAGGAGATCGCGCCCCGGCAGATCGACCGTGGCGGCCCGGTGCTCATGGTGCAGGTCGAGAACGAGTACGGCAGCTACGGCAGTGACAGCGGCTATCTGACGGAGCTGGCCGGTGTGCTGCGCGCCGAGGGGATCACGGTCCCGCTGTTCACCTCGGACGGGCCCGAGGACCACATGCTGAGCGGCGGTTCGCTGCCCGGGGTGCTCGCCACGGTGAACTTCGGCTCGCACGCGCGCGAGGCCTTCGAGACGCTGCGCCGGCACCGCCGCAAGGGCCCGCTGATGTGCATGGAGTTCTGGTGCGGCTGGTTCGACCACTGGGCCGGCAAGCACGTCGTACGGGACCCGGGCGAGGCCGCCGGCGCGCTGCGGGAGATCCTGGAGTCCGGCGCGTCGGTGAACCTGTACATGGCGCACGGCGGCACGAGCTTCGGGGGCTGGGCGGGCGCCAACCGGGGCGGCGCCCTGCAGGAGGGCCCGCTGGAGCCGGACGTGACCTCGTACGACTACGACGCACCCGTGGACGAACAGGGCCGCCCCACCGAGAAGTTCTGGCGTTTTCGCGAAGTCCTTTCGGAGTACCACCACGAGCCGCTGCCCGAACCGCCGCCGCACCCCTCCCCGTTGGGCGCCCCGACCCAGGCGGTGCTCACGGGATGGGCGCCCCTGGGCGACGTACTGGAGGCACTGGGCGGCGAGGAGACCGTGACACCGGTGCCGCCCGCCTTCGAGGAGCTGGGGGTCACCCGGGGACTGGTGCGCTACGAGGTGGCGGTGCCGGGGCCGCGGCAGCCGTATCCGCTGCGCCTGCGCGGGCTGCGGGATCTGGCGGTGGTGTACGTCGACGGCGTACGGGCCGGGGTGCTCGCCGAGGAGGAGCCGGAACTGAAGGAGCCCGTGGCGGGCCCCGCGCGCGTGCAGCTGTGGGTGGAGTCCCTGGGAAGGGTGAACTACGGGCCACGCCTCGGCGAGGCGAAGGGCGTCACCGGCGGCATCCTGCACGAGCGGCAGTATCTGCACACGGTACGCGCGCGTGGCCTGGATCTGGACGCCTTCGACGCCGGCGTGGACACGGTGCCCTTCGGCGCGCCGCCCGGACCGGGCGCCCCGGGGCTGTACCGGGGCGCGCTCACCGTCCACGGGGCCGGGGACGCCCGGCTCGAGCTGCCCGGCTGGACGCGCGGCTTCGTCTGGATCAACGGGTTCGGCCTGGGCCGCTACTGGTCGGTGGGCCCCCAGCGGTCCCTGTACGTCCCCGGGCCGGTGCTGCGGGAGGGCGAGAACGAGCTGTGGGTGCTGGAACTGCAGGAGACCGGCCCGGACCGGCCGGCGCCCCGCCTGCTGCCCGTGTGACCGGCGGCCCGCCGCGCCTACAGTGGAGAGGAGTTCCGGCGTCATTGGGGGTGCGGACGTGGCGAACGGCGGACCCGTCGAGCACGGCTTCCCGCACCTGGAGACGGTGCGGGCCGCGGTCAACGCGCTGTACAGGCGCCTGTCCTACGACACCGTCCAGACGTTCGCGGCCAGTCTGGCCCCCGCCGACGTGGCCTTCTGCGACACCGACGACCTGTACCTGGGCGCGCAGCGCGTGGCCGGCGAGATCGTGCGGCACTTCCGGCTGCCCGACGCGCGGCTGATCGTCGGCTTCCGGGAGATGACCCACGCGGCGAACGTCGAACTGGCGGCGGGCCCTGAGTACTTCGTCGAGCTGAACGACCGTTTCCGCACCCATCGCCGGGACATCGGCGCCGCGCTCGCCCATGAGGTGGCGCACGTCTATCTGCACCGCCTGGACCTCGCCTTTCCCACCACGGCCGAGAACGAGATCCTCACGGACACGGTGACGACCTACCTGGGCGCGGGCTGGCTGCTGCTGGACGCCTACCGGGAGGACGGGGTCTCCTCGCAGAAGCTCGGCTATCTCACACCCGAGGAGTTCGGCTACGTCCTGGCCAAGCGGGCGCTGCTCTTCCGGGAGGACCCGTCCGTGTGGTTCACCAGCCCGCAGGCCTACACCGCCTACGTCAAGGGCATGGCCCGGGCCCGCCGGGACGAGCAGCAGCCGCCGCTGACCGGCGCGGGCTGGGCCGGTCGGCGCCGTTACGCCCATGACCGACGGCATGCACCCGCCGTACTGCCGGGAGCGCCCTACACGTTCACCCCCGACCCCGCTGGCCACCTCCGCGTCACCTTCCCCTGTCCCACCTGCCACCAGCGGATCCGGGTGCCGGTGCGGGGGCGGGTCCGGGCGCGGTGCGGGCTGTGCCGCACGGTACTGGAGTGCGACACCTAGCCTCCGGGCAGTTGGTTCGGCCGAACGAAGATTTCGCTGGCCCGATCCATGGCCGCAGCACATGAGAAGCGGGACGACACGCGCGACGAGGCTGCACGCTCCCGGGTGTTGGCGCAGCTCAGGGAGGCGAGCCGGGCCCACGGCACGGTCACGGTGATGTTCCACTCGGCCGTCGCCGCCGGGCAGGGGCTGAACGCGACGCAGGAGAAGACCCTCGGCCACCTCCAGCGGCAGGGCCCGCTCACCGCCAAGGAGCCGGCCGAGCTGACCGGGCTCTCCCGCCTCCGTCACCGGGCTGCTCGACCGGCTGGAGGACAAGGGCTTCGTCCACAGGGTCGAGCATCCGACGGACAGGCGCCGGGTGCTGGTCGAACCGGACCAGGCCAAGGTCGCGGAGTTGGCCGGGTACTTCGAGGGCTGGACACAGGACATCGTCGAAGCCTGTGAGGAGTTCAGCACGGACGAGCTGCGGACCATGCACCGCTTCCTGTCGTCCGTCATGAGCGAGCGCCGGCGCGCGGCGGCGGCCCGGCTCACCGGCTGAACTCCCGCGCCGCCGGGGCCCGTGGACCCGCTAGGCCCCGTAGACCGCTCCCGGCGGCTCCGCGGCGGCCAGCAGCTCACGTGCCGTCTCCCCCGCCTCGGCCGGAGTCCGGCGCGCCCCCTTGTCGGCGGTGGGGCCCGGGTGCCAGCCCTCCATGACGGTGATCCGGCCACCCTCCGCCTCGAACACCCGGCCCGTCACGCCCGTACTCGCGGCCGAGCCCAGCCAGACCACGAGCGGGGAGACGTTCTCCGGCGCCATGGCGTCGAACCCGGCGGCCGGGGCCGCCATCGTCTCGGCGAAGGTGCGTTCCGTCATCCGCGTGCGGGCGGCGGGCGCGACGGCATTGACCTGGATGCCGTAGCGGGCCAGCTCGGCCGCCGCGACCAGGGTCAGCCCGACGATGCCGGCCTTGGCGGCGCTGTAGTTGCCCTGCCCGACCGAGCCCAGCAGACCGGCCCCGCTGCTGGTGTGGACGATCCGGGCCACCGGCGTACGCCCGGCCTTGGTCTCGGCCCGCCAGTGCGCGGCGGCATGCTTCAGGGGCAGGAAGTGCCCCTTGAGGTGGACGCGGATCACGGCGTCCCAGTCGTCCTCGTCGAGGTTGACCAGCATGCGGTCGCGCAGGAATCCGGCGTTGCTGACGAGCGTGTCGAGCCGGCCGTACGTCTCCACGGCCGTCCGGACGAGGGACGCGGCGCCCTCCGCCGTGGCGATGTCGCCGCCGTGCGCGACCGCCTCGCCGCCGGCGGCCCGGATCTCCGCGACGACGGACTCGGCCGGGTTCCTGGCGTCGGGGGCTCCGTCGAGCCCGACGCCCAGGTCGTTGACGACGACCCGGGCACCCTCGGCCGCGAAGGCGAGGGCATGGGCACGGCCGAGCCCGCGGCCGGCGCCGGTGACGACGACGATCCGGCCGTCGCAGAGTGCGCTCATCTCACTTCTCCCGGTTGGCTGTTGCGGCATCGAGGAAGGCGGGCCGCTCCCCGCCGCCGTGCACGTGCAGGCTCGCCCCGCTGATGTAGGCGGCCGCGTCGGAGGCCAGGAAGACGGCCGCGGCGCCGACGTCGGCGGGGGCGGCGAGCCGGCCCAGCGGGACGGTGCGGGAGACGGCCGCGACACCGTCCGGGCCGCCGTAGTGCCCCGAGGAGAGTTCGGTGCGGACCATGCCGACCACGAGTGTGTTGACGCGGACCTCGGGCGCCCACTCCACGGCCATGGAGGCGGCCAGGCTGGCCAGCCCCGCCTTGGCGGCGCCGTACGCGGCCGAGCCGGGCGAGGGCCGGGCACCGCTGACGCTGCCGACCATCACGACCGATCCCCGGCTGCGCCGGAGGTGCTCGTACGCGGCGAGGGACGCGGTCAGCGGGGTGATCAGATTCAGCTCGACGACCTTGGCGTGCCGCTCGGCGTCGGCGTCGGCGAGCAGCCGGTACGGCGTGCCTCCGGCGTTGTTGACGAGCACGTCGAGCCGGGGCAGCGCGGCGAAGAAGCCCTGCACGGCGGGCGGGTCACGCAGGTCCAGGGGCGTGAACTCCACGCCGTCGAGGGGGCGTTCCGGTGGGCGGCGGGCACAGGCCAGGACCCGGGCCCCGGCCTCGGCGAACGCCCGCGCGATCCCCGCTCCGACGCCCCGGGTGCCGCCGGTGACGACCACGGTCGTGTCGCGCGGCAAGTTATCCACAGGCCCTCCCGCTTGTCTGCGCCGACTGCTAGCTTCGAAGCCTCGTACCTAACAAATGTTTGGTGGAAAGGTAGCTGATGCGTCCATGGGTGTCTCCCGTTCGTCCCCGGAAAAAGGGATTTCCGTGGTCACCGTCGACTTCCCGCCGGTGAACGCGCTGCCGGTGCGCGGCTGGTTCGACCTGGCCGACGCGGTGCGCGAGTCCGGCCGCGACGCGGACGTCCGGTGCGTCGTACTGGCCGCCGAGGGCCGCGGTTTCAACGCAGGGGTGGACATCAAGGAGATACAGACGGCCGGGCAGCAGGCCCTGATCGGCGCCAACCACGGCTGCGCGCAGGCCTTCGCGGCGGTGTACGAGTGCGCGGTCCCCGTCGTCGCGGCGGTGCAGGGCTTCTGCCTGGGCGGCGGGATAGGCCTGGTGGGCAACGCGGACGCGATCGTGGCGAGCGCGGACGCCACCTTCGGCCTGCCCGAGCTGGACCGGGGCGCCCTGGGCGCCGCGACCCATCTGGCCCGGCTGGTCCCCCAGCACCTGATGCGCGTCCTGTACTACACCGGTGGCACGGTGAGCGCCGCCGAGCTGCACCGGCACGGCTCGGTGTGGCAGGTGGTGCCCCGCGCGGAACTGCGGAACGCGGCACTGCGGCTGGCACACGAGATCGCCGCGAAGGACGGTCGGCTGCTGCGCATGGCGAAGGCCGCCATCAACGGCATCGACCCGGTCGACGTGCGCCGCAGTTACCGCTTCGAGCAGGGCTTCACCTTCGAGGCCAACCTCAGCGGACTGGCCGACCGGGTCCGCGACACGTTCGGGAAGGACGAGGCGTCCGCCAAGGACACCACGCCGGGCAAGGAGGGCGGATAGATGGGCGACAAGACGATGACCGCCGACGAGGTGGTCGCCCGGCTGCGGACCGGCATGACCCTCGGCATCGGCGGCTGGGGGTCGAGGCGCAAGCCGATGGCGCTGGTCAGAGCCCTGCTGCGGACGGGCATCACGGACCTGACGGTCGTGTCGTACGGCGGCCCGGACGTCGGGATGCTGGCCGCGGCCGGCCGGATCCGCAAGCTGGTCACCGCCTTCGTCACCCTCGACTCGATCCCGCTGGAGCCGCACTACCGGTCGGCGCGCGAGCGGGCCGGGTTCGAGCTGACGGAGGTCGACGAGGGGATGTTCCTGTCGGGCCTGCGCGCGGCGGCGCACCGGCTGCCGTTCCTGCCGGTGCGGGCGGGCCTCGGCTCGGACGTCATGCGGATCAACCCCGGCCTGAGGACGGTCACTTCGCCGTACGAGGACGGGGAGACCCTCGTGGCCATGCCGGCCCTGCGGATGGACGCGGCCCTGGTGCACGTGGGCCGCGCCGACCGGCTGGGCAACGGGCAGTGTCTGGGCCCGGACCCGTACTTCGACGACCTGTTCTGCGAGGCGGCGGACGCAGCCTACGTCTCCTGCGAACGGATCGTGGACACCGCCGAGCTGACCAAGGAGGCTCCCCCGCAGTCGCTCCTGCTCAAACGGCTCACGGTGACCGGTGTGGTGGAGGCCCCGAGCGGCGCGCACTTCACCTCCTGCGCACCGGACTACGGCAGGGACGAGGCGTTCCAGCGGCTCTACGCGTCCACGCCCTGGCCGGACTTCGCCGGCAGGTTCCTGGGCGGGGACGAGGAGGCCTATCGGTCGGCGGTGCGGGAGTGGCGGAAGGAGCAGGAGCGATGAGCACACCGGAGCCGACGGTCGCACGGGCCCCTCTTCCCCCGCCCACCCGGGCCGAGTACTGCGTGATCGCCTGTGCCGACGCCTGGCGCGGGGCCGGGGAGGTCCTGGCGAGCCCGATGGGCCTGATCCCCTCGCTGGGTGCGCGGCTGGCCCGGCTCACCTTCGCGCCGGACCTGCTGTTGACCGACGGCGAGGCCCTGCTGGTCGGTCCGGACGGCACACCCGAGGGCTGGTTGCCCTACCGGCAGCATCTGGAGCTGGTCGCGGGCGGGCGCCGGCACGTGATGATGGGCGCGAGCCAGATCGACCGGTACGGCAACCAGAACATCTCCTGCATCGGCGACTGGGCCCGCCCCCGCCGCCAGTTGCTCGGAATGCGCGGAGCACCGCTCAACACGCTGAACAATCCGACCAGTTACTGGATCCCGAGACACTCCCGGCGGGTGTTCGTGGAGCGGGTGGACGTGGTGTGCGGGGTGGGGTACGACCGGGCGGCCGGGCTGGGGAGCGCGGCCCGCTTCCACCACCTCGCCCGGGTGGTCTCCGACCTCGGCGTCTTCGACTTCGCGACCCCGGACCGCTCGATGCGGCCGGCCTCGCTGCATCCGGGGGTGAGTGTGGAGCAGGTACGGGAGGCGACGGGCTTCGCGCTCGCCGTGCCCGACGAGGTGCCCCGCACCCGGGAGCCCGAGACGGCGGAACTGCGGCTGATCCGCGAGGTGCTGGACCCGGACGGGGCGCGCGCCCGTGAGGTGCCGGAGGGGGTGACGGGGTGAGGGAGACCGCGCTGACCCGGCTGGTCGGCACACGCCATCCGATCGTGCAGACCGGGATGGGCTGGGTGGCCGGCCCCCGGCTGGTCTCGGCGGCGGCGAACGCGGGCGCGCTCGGCATCCTGGCCTCCGCGACGATGACACCGGACCGGTTGCGCGAGGCGATACGGGAGGTGCGGTCGCGTACCGACGCTCCGTTCGGGGTGAACCTGCGCGCCGACGCCGGTGATGCAGCCGACCGGGTGGAGATCATGCTGGCGGAGGGTGTCCGCGTGGCCTCCTTCGCGCTGGCTCCCTCGCGCGAGCTGATCGCCCGGCTCAAGGAGGCGGGGGTGGTCGTCATCCCGTCCGTCGGGGCGCGGCGGCACGCGGAGAAGGTGGCCGCGTGGGGTGCGGACGCGGTGATCGTGCAGGGCGGTGAGGGCGGCGGGCACACCGGCGAGGTGGCGACGAGCGTGCTGCTGCCGCAGGTGGTGGACGCGGTGCAGATACCGGTGGTGGCGGCGGGCGGTTTCTTCGACGGGCGCGGTCTGGTGGCGGCGCTGGCGTACGGGGCGGCCGGGGTGGCGATGGGCACGCGGTTCCTGCTCACCTCCGACTCGACCGTGCCGGACGCGGTGAAGGCCCGGTACCTGGCCGCGACGGTCCGGGACGTCACGGTCACCCGGGCGGTGGACGGCCTGCCGCACCGGATGCTGCGTACCGACCTGGTCGACGTGCTGGAGCGGTCGGGCCGCATCCGGGCTCTGGCCCACGCGGTGCGGAAGGCGGCCGGGTTCCGGCGGCTGTCGGGGCTCAGCCGGCGGGAGCTGGTCCGCGACGGCCTGGCCATGAAGCACGGAAAGGAGCTGACCTGGAGTCAGGTGCTGCTGGCGGCGAACACGCCGATGCTGCTCAAGTCCGCGATGGTGGACGGCCGTACGGATCTGGGGGTGATGGCGTCCGGGCAGGTCGCCGGGGTGATCGACGACCTGCCGTCGTGTGCTCAGCTGGTGGAGCGGATCGTGAAGGAGGCGGAGGAGGCGCTGACCGGGCTGGCGGGACTCAGAGACGCTCGATGATCGTCACGTTGGCCTGGCCGCCGCCCTCGCACATGGTCTGCAGGCCGTAGCGACCGCCGGTGCGCTCCAGTTCGTGCAGGAGGGTCGTCATCAGGCGGACGCCGGTCGCGCCGAGTGGGTGGCCGAGGGCGATCGCGCCGCCGTTGACGTTGACCTTGCCGGGGTCGGCGCCGGTCTCCTTGAGCCAGGCCAGGACGACCGGCGCGAAGGCCTCGTTGATCTCCACGAGGTCGATGCTGCCGAGGGCCAGCCCCGCCTTCTTCAAGGCGTGCGCGGTGGCCGGGATGGGCGCGGAGAGCATCCGGATCGGGTCCTCACCGCGCACGGAGAGGTGGTGGACGCGGGCGCGGGGACGCAGCCCGTGGTCGCGTACGGCCCGCTCCGAGGCGAGCAGCATCGCCGCGGCGCCGTCGGAGACCTGCGAGGAGCAGGCGGCGGTGATGGTGCCGCCCTCGAGGACGGGCTTCAGCGTGGCCATCTTCTCCAGGGAGGTGTCCCGGCGGGGGCCCTCGTCGAGGGTGACCTCGCCGTAGGGGACGGTCTCGCGCTCGAAGCGGCCGGTGTCGAGGGCCCGCAGGGCGCGCCGGTGCGAGCGCAGGGCGAACTCCTCCTGGTCCTGCCGGCTGATGCCCCACTGGGCGGCGATCATCTCGGCGCCGGCGAACTGGTTGACGGGCTGGTCGCCGTAGCGGGCGCGCCATCCGGTGCTGCCGAGGAAGGGGCCGTCGGTCAGGCCGAGAGGGGTGGCGGCCTGCCGGGAGGCGAAGGCGATGGGGATCTGGGACATGTTCTGCACACCGCCGGCGACCACCAGGTCCTGGGTGCCGGAGAGCACGGCCTGCGCGGCGAAGTGCACGGCCTGCTGGGAGGACCCGCACTGCCGGTCGACGGTCACGCCGGGCACCTCCTCGGGCAGGCCCGCGGCCAGCCAGCAGGTGCGGGCGATGTCCCCGGCCTGCGGTCCCACCGTGTCCAGACAGCCGAAGACCACGTCCTCCACGGCGGCCGGGTCGATCCCGGCCCGCTGCACCAGCGCCGTCAGCACATGCGCGCCCAGGTCGGCCGGGTGGACCGTGCTGAGCCCTCCCCCGCGCCGCCCCACGGGCGTGCGGACCGCTTCGACGATGTAGGCCTCGGCCATGGCAACTCCCACACAGGAAAGGGGTGTTACGGAAACGGTGTCACTCGCGTACGGCGATGCCGTCCAGCACCATCGACAGGTACTGGCGGGCGATCTCCTCGGGGCTGTGCTGCCCGCCGGGCCGGTACCAGGAGGCGGCGACCCAGACGGTGTCGCGGACGAAGCGGTAGGTGAGGCGGACGTCCAGGTCCGCGCGGAAGACACGCTCGGCGACTCCGCGCTCCAAAGTGGACAGCCAGGCCTTCTCGAACCGGCGCTGGGAGTCGGCGAGGAACGCGAACCGGTCCTGGGCGGCGAGCTGCCGGCTCTCCTTCTGGTAGATCGCGACGGCCGCGCGGTGCCGGTCGATCTCCCGGAAGGACTCGGTGACCAGCGCCTCGAGCGTCTCGCGGGGCCCGAGCCCGGAGGCCAGGACGGTGTCGTAGCCGTCCCACAGCTCGTCGAGGAAGGTCCGCAGGATCTCCTCGAGCATCGACTCCTTGGAGTCGAAGTGGTAGTACAGGCTGCCCGCGAGCATCCCGGCGTGGTCGGCGATCCTGCGGACGGTGGTGGCGTTGTAGCCGTGCTCGGCGAAAACCTCGGCGGCGGTGGTCAGGAGTTCGCCGCGCCGGGCCGCTGCCGGGGTCACCTGGGGCTTCTTCTTGGTCGGCACGGACCCATTCTGGTCCCCGGCCCCGGTTGCCTAGGCATGCTGGCTGCTGACGGCGACGACCTCGCCGGTCATGTACGAGGAGTAGCCGGACGCCAGGAACACGATCACATTGGCCACTTCCCAAGGCTCGGCGTACCGCCCGAAGGCCTCCTGCCCGGTCAGCTGTTCCAGCAGTTCGGCCGAGGTGACCTTCACCAGGTGGGGGTGCATGGCGAGGCTGGGGGCCACCGCGTTGACCCGGACGCCGTAGGCGGCGGCCTCGATCGCCGCACACCGGGTCAGCGCCATCACTCCGGCCTTGGCGGCGGCGTAGTGCGCCTGCCCGGCCTGGGCGCGCCAGCCGACGACGGAGGCGTTGTTGACGATCACCCCGCGGCCGGTCTCCCGCATGGCCCGCAGAGCGGCGCGGGTGCAGCGGAACGTGCCGTTCAGAGTGACGTCCAGGACGCGGGACCACTGCGCGTCGGTCATGTCGACGAGGTCCGAAGTACCGCCCAGACCCGCGTTGTTGACGACGATGTCGAGCCTGCCGTGCTCGTGCACGGCGGTCTCGAACAGGGTGCTCACCTGCGCCTCGTCGGTGACGTCGCACGGCACCGCCGCCACCCGGCCCGGGAACTTGCGGGCCAGCTCGGCCTCGTGCTCCTTGAGCCGGCGCGTGTGCGCGTCACTGATCAGCACGCGCGCGCCCTCCTCCAGGAAGCGGTACGCGGTCGCCCCGCCGATGCCGGCGCCGGCCGCCGCGGTGATGACGGCACTGCGGCCCCGGAGCAGTCCGTGCCCGGGCACGTAGGCCGGGCTCTCGACGCCTGTCATAGAGCCACGCTAACCTACCAAACACTTGTTAGGGAAGGATGGTGACGGTGGTGGACCTCTCCCATTCCCCGGCCGACGAGGAGTTTCGTGCCGAAGCCCGGGCCTGGCTGGAGGCGCATGTGCCACGCACCGCGCTGCCGTCCCTGGAGACGGCAGCGGGCTTCGCGGCCCACCGCGCGTGGGAGGCCGAACTGGCCGCGGACCGCTGGTCGGTGGTGTCCTGGCCGGAGCGGTACGGCGGCCGGGACGCCGGTCTGCTGCGCTGGCTGGTCTTCGAGGAGGAGTACTGGGCGGCGGGCGCACCGGGCCGGGTCGGGCAGAACGGTGTCAGCCTGCTTGCGCCGACGCTCTTCGACCACGGCACACAGGAGCAACGCGCGCGCGTGCTGCCCCCGATGGCGAGCGGCGAGGTGGTCTGGGCGCAGGCCTGGTCCGAGCCGGAGGCGGGCTCCGACCTGGCCTCGCTCACCTCCCGTGCGGTCAGGACGGACGGCGGCTGGCTGCTTCGCGGCGCGAAGACCTGGTCCTCGCGGGCGGCCTTCGCCGACCGGGCCTTCGGCCTGTTCCGCAGCCACCCCGATGCCCCGAAACCCCATCAGGGGCTCACCTACCTGATGTTCGACCTGCGGTCCCCCGGTGTCACCGTCCGTCCGATCGGGCGCCTGGACGGCAAACCGGCCTTCGCGGAGCTGTTCCTGGACGACGTGTTCGTGCCGGACGAGGACATGATCGGCGAGCCGGGCCAGGGCTGGCGGATCGCGATGTCCACGGCCGGCAACGAACGCGGGCTCACCCTGCGCTCCCCGGGCCGCTTCCTCGCCGCCGCCGCCCGGCTGGCCGGACTCTGGCGGGCGCGCGGCTGCCCGGAGCACGCACGCACGCGCGTGGCCGACGCGCTGATCGGTGCCCGCTCCTACCAGCTGTTCACGTACGCGGCCGCCTCCCGCTTCCTGGACGGCGCCCGGATCGGCCCGGAGTCCAGCATGAACAAGGTGTTCTGGTCCGAGCTGGACCTCGCCCTGCACGAGACGGCGCTCGATCTGCTGGACGGCGAGGGCGAGTGGGCGGACACCGACTGGGCCGAGGGCTACGTCTTCTCGCTCGCCGGACCCATCTACGCGGGCACCAACGAGATCCAGCGGGACATCATCGCCGAGCGGCTGCTCGGCCTGCCGAAGGGACGGCGCTGATGCGCTTCCTGCCCGACACCGAACAGCTCGCCTTCGCCGGCTCGCTGCACGCGATGCTGACGGCCGCGGACACTCCGACGGTGATCCGCGAGTGGAGCGGCGGCGACCACACGCGCGGGCGTGCGCTGTGGCACCGGGTGGCCGAGGCGGGGGTGTTCGGCCTGACGGTGCCGCAGGAGCGGGGCGGGCTGGGCCGGCATCCGGTGGAACTGGCGCTGGCCTTCGTGGAGTTGGGACGGCATGCGATGCCGGGCCCGCTGGTGGAGACGGTGGCGGCGGCCGTGCTCCTCCAGGACCCTGCACTCGCGCGGCGCTTCTTGCCGGGGCTCCTGGCGGGGACCGAACTCGCGACCGTGGCGACGGCCCCCGGCGGCTCCGTCCGCGACGCCGCTGCCGTCCCCCTCGCCCTCGACGCCGACACGGCCGGCCTTCGTCTGGCCCTCGCCCCCGACGGACTGCGTCTGGCCTCGCCCGCGGGCCCGCCGCGCCGCTCCCTCGACCCCGCCCGCCGCCTGACCCCGCTCCTCCCGGATGGTGAACTGCTCAGCCCCCGCCCGCCGTACGACCTCGCCCTGACCTGGGCCCGGCTGGCCACCGCCGCCCAGGCGCTCGGTGTCGGGCTGGCGCTTGTCGACCGCACGGTGGAGTACGTCCGCCGACGCACCCAGTTCGGCGTCCCCGTCGGCTCCTTCCAGGCGGTCAAGCACCGCCTGGCCGACACCGCGACGGCCCTGGAGTTCGCCCGCCCCCTGCTGTTCGGGGCGGCGCTCTCCCTGCACCCGGGGGACGTGGCCGCCGCCAAGCTCAAGTCGTGCGAGGCGGCCTACACAGCGGCGCGCACGGCGCTGCAGCTGCACGGCGCGATCGGCTACACCGCGGAGTACGACCTGTCCCTGTGGCTGACCAAGGCCCGCGCCCTGCGCACCGCCTGGGGCACGCCCGAGGAGTGCCGGGAGCTGTTCCTCGAGGACGCGCTCAAGGGACCCGCAGGCGGGTGAGCGAGGTACGGGCGCCCTGCAGCCGGGCGATGCGCTCCTCGATGCCCTCTGCCGCTCGAGCAGCACCGGCGCCGGACAGGGCTCGGCCTCCGCCGCGCTGCCGCACACGCAGTCCAGCAGGTCGAGCGGACCGACGCCGGGGCGTGCGTCAGGCGGGAGGTGTGACGATCCCGGCGGCGCGTGCGGCCTCGAGCCACCGCGGGAACTCGGCGACGAGCCGGTCGTACAGCTCGGCGTCGGACAGGCGGCGCGGGTCCCGGCCGGCGTGGAAGAAGCCGGCGTTGTCCACGATCCGCTTGCCGGGCACGGCCAGCTCGTCCAGTTTCCGCAGGAAGTCGAACTGCTTGCCGTCCGGGTCGCCGAAGCCGACGAACTGCCAGAACAGCGGCAGTCTGGCCGCCTTGCACAGATACCGTTCGGCGGCGGGCCTGCTGATCGGGCCGCCGTCGGTCTGGAAGACGACGAGGGCGGGGTCGGTGGCGCCGCTGTCCAGGTAGTGGTCGATGACGGTGTCCATCGCCAGGTGATAGCTGGTCCTGCCCATGTGCCCGAGCCCGGCCACGATCCGTTCGACGGCGCCCTCGTGCCCGTCGAGGGTGATGTCGCTGAGCGCGTCGATGTCGGTGGAGAAGAACACCACCGGCACCCGCCCGTCGTCGTCCAGGTGCGCGGACAGGCCGAGCACCCGGTCGGCGAGCGTCTGCACGCTGCCGTCCTGGTAGTACGGGCGCATGGAGCCGGAGTGATCGACCACGAGGTAGACGGCTGCGCGCAGCCCGTCCAGGCCGTTCCTGCGCAGGCAGACCCCTGCGGTCTTGTACAGGCTGACCAGCGCGGGCGCGGTCTCCTCCACCTTGCGCAGACTGATCGCGGCCATGGTCCCCCTTCGTGCCGGTGCCCGTGGCCGAGCCTACGCGAGCACCCACGGGCACCGGGGCCGCGCGGGTCGACCGTACGGCGCGCTGCACGAGCGCACCGCCGGCTGGACCGAGGCCCATCTCGAAGGCCCACCTCGAAGGCCGGCCTCGAAGGCCCTCCTCGACGGTCCACCTCGAAGGCTCACCTCGAAGGCCCACGTCGTGGGCTGCATCCTGCGCTCGCAGGCCTGGGGCTCGCCGGCCGCCCGCCTCCCCTTCGGCGATCCCGGGGCACGCTCCGTCCGGTCGCCGTCGAAGGCCGCGTCCGGTCGTCCGGTCGTCGCAGCCGGCCATGTGCACGGCCGTGGCTGGATGCGGGCCGTGGGGTGCCCACGCCCGCGCTCTTCGAGGACCGGCACATCCGCGGCGACCGGAGCAGGGCCGCCGTCCTACCGTCCGGGCCGGGGCGTCACCACGCGCGGTCCGCCGGCCGGCGTCCCCTGCGAGTGACCACCGCGCGCGGACATGCAACGACGCCTGCCCAGGTGTCCGGTCGGGGACGGGGCAGGCGTCGTCAGTGTTCCGCACGCCGTTGTGCGGGACGTCTGTGGCGGGACCTGCGGGGTCCCGGGTGCCGTCAGACCGCCAGCGCGCGGTCCGTCGGACGGATCGGAGCCGGCAGGTCGCTGGCACCGGTCAGGTGGCGGTCGACACCGCGGGCGGCCGAGCGGCCCTCCGCGATCGCCCACACGATCAGGGACTGTCCGCGGCCGGCGTCACCGGCGACGAACACACCCGGCACGTTGGTCTGGAAGTCGGCGTCGCGGGCGATGTTACCGCGCTCGTCGAGGTCCAGACCAAACTGCTCCACCAGGCCGTTCTCCCGGTCGGTGCCGGTGAAGCCCATGGCGAGGGTGACCAGCTGGGCCGGGATCCTGCGCTCGGTGCCCGGCTTGGAGGTCAGCTTGCCGTCGACGAACTCGACCTCGGCGAGGTGCAGCCACTGCACGTTGCCGTCCTCGTCGCCCTCGAAGTGGGTGGTGGAGGCGGAGTAGATCCGCTCGCCGCCCTCCTCGTGGGCCGAGGTGACCTTGTACAGGATCGGGAAGGTCGGCCAGGGCTGGCCGATCGGGTGCCGCTCGTCGTTCGGGCGGGGCATGATCTCCAGCTGGGTGACGGAGGCCGCGCCCTGCCGGTGGGCGGTACCCACGCAGTCCGCGCCGGTGTCACCGCCGCCGATCACGACGACGTGCTTGCCCTCGGCCGAGATCGGGGGCGCCACGTAGTCGCCCTCCTGGACCTTGTTGGCCAGCGGCAGGTACTCCATGGCCTGGTGGATGCCCTTGAGGTCACGGCCGGGGACCGGGAGGTCGCGGGCCATGGTCGCACCGGCGGCGATCACGATCGCGTCGTAGCGCTTCTTCAGGTCACGCGCGTTGATGTCGCGGCCGACCTCGACCTCGGTACGGAAGCGGGTGCCCTCCGCGCGCATCTGCTCGATACGGCGGTTGATGTGCCGCTTCTCCATCTTGAACTCGGGGATGCCGTACCGCAGCAGGCCTCCGATGCGGTCCGCGCGCTCGTAGACGGCGACCGTGTGACCGGCCCGGGTCAGCTGCTGGGCGGCGGCGAGACCCGAGGGGCCGGAGCCGATGACCGCGACCGTCTTGCCGGACAGGCGCTCGGGGATCTGCGGGGCGACGTCCCCGGTCTCCCACGCCTTGTCGATGATCGAGACCTCGACGTTCTTGATGGTGACCGGCTGCTGGTTGATGCCGAGCACGCAGGCCGACTCGCAGGGGGCCGGACAGAGGCGACCGGTGAACTCCGGGAAGTTGTTGGTCGCGTGCAGGCGCTCGGAGGCGGCGCCCCAGTCCTCGCGGTAGGCGTAGTCGTTCCACTCGGGGATCAGGTTCCCCAGCGGGCAGCCGTTGTGGCAGAACGGGATGCCGCAGTCCATGCAGCGGCTGGCCTGCTTGCTGATGATGGGCAGCAGGGAGCCGGGGACGTAGACCTCGTTCCAGTCCTTGACGCGCTCACCGACGGGACGGGTCTCGGCGACCTCGCGGCCGTGGTTCAGGAAGCCCTTAGGGTCAGCCATTGGTCGCCGCCTCCATCATCTTCTCGGTGATCTCGGTCTCGGTGAGACCGGCTCGCTCGGCGGCGTCCTTGGCGGCGAGCACTGCCTTGTACGTGCTGGGGATGATCTTGCTGAACCGGGCCACGGCCGCGTCCCAGTCGGCGAGCAGCTTCTCGGCGACCGTCGAGCCGGTCTCCTCGGCGTGGCGGCGCACCACGTCGTGCAGCCACTGCTTGTCGGTGTCGTCCAGCGTCTCGACCGACTCGACGTTGCCGACGTTGACGTTGTCGCGGTCGAGGTCGATGACGTAGGCGACGCCGCCGGACATGCCCGCCGCGAAGTTGCGGCCGGTCGGGCCGAGG
Organism: Streptomyces broussonetiae; assembly: GCF_009796285.1. Lineage (NCBI taxonomy): Bacteria > Bacillati > Actinomycetota > Actinomycetes > Kitasatosporales > Streptomycetaceae > Streptomyces > Streptomyces broussonetiae. The sequence continues at coordinate 2,837,018 of NZ_CP047020.1, forward strand.
ACGACCGCGTGCCCGCCGGTCATGTACTCGCAGCCGTGGTCGCCCACGCCCTCGGAGACCACCAGCGCGCCGGAGTTGCGGACGCAGAACCGCTCGCCGGTACGGCCGCGCAGGAATAGCTCGCCGCCGGTGGCGCCGTAGCCGATGGTGTTGCCCGCGATGGTCGAGTACTCGGCGAGGTGGTCGGCCGCGCGGTCCGGGCGGACGACGATACGGCCGCCCGACAGGCCCTTGCCCACGTAGTCGTTGGCGTCGCCCTCCAGGCGCAGCGTGACGCCGCGCGGCAGGAACGCGCCGAAGGACTGGCCGGCCGAGCCGGTGAAGGTGATGTCGACGGTGTCCTCGGGCAGGCCCGCGCCGCCGAACTTCTTCGTCACCTCGTGGCCGAGCATCGTGCCGACCGTGCGGTTGATGTTGCGGATGGCGACCTGCGCGCGCACCGGCTGGGCCTCGGTGGCGTCGCCGGCGGCGAGTGCGTCGGCGGCGAGCCTGATCAGCTCGTTGTCGAGCGCCTTCTCCAGGCCGTGGTCCTGGGCCACGATCCGGTGGCGGACGGCACCCTCGGGCAGCGACGGCACGTGGAACAGCGGCTCGAGGTCCAGGCCCTGCGCCTTCCAGTGGTCGACCGCGCGCTCGACGTCCAGCACCTCGGCGTGGCCGACGGCCTCCTCGATGGAGCGGAAGCCCAGCTCGGCGAGCAGCTCCCGGACCTCCTCGGCGATGAACCGGAAGAAGTTCACGACGTACTCGGCCTTGCCCGCGAAGCGCTCGCGCAGGACCGGGTTCTGGGTGGCGATGCCGACCGGGCAGGTGTCCAGGTGGCAGACGCGCATCATGATGCAGCCGGAGACGACGAGCGGAGCGGTCGCGAAGCCGAACTCCTCGGCGCCGAGCAGCGCGGCGATGACCACGTCACGGCCGGTCTTGAGCTGGCCGTCGGTCTGGACGACGATGCGGTCGCGCAGGCCGTTGAGCAGCAGGGTCTGCTGGGTCTCGGCGAGGCCCAGCTCCCAGGGGCCGCCCGCGTGCTTGAGCGAGGTCAGCGGGGAGGCACCCGTACCGCCGTCGTGGCCGGAGATCAGGACCACGTCCGCGTGCGCCTTGGAGACACCCGCGGCGACCGTGCCGACGCCGACCTCGGAGACCAGCTTGACGTGAATCCGCGCCTGCGGGTTCGCGTTCTTCAGGTCGTGGATCAGCTGGGCCAGGTCCTCGATGGAGTAGATGTCGTGGTGCGGCGGCGGCGAGATCAGGCCGACGCCCGGCGTCGAGTGACGGGTCTTGGCGACCCACGGGTAGACCTTGTGGCCGGGCAGCTGGCCGCCCTCGCCGGGCTTGGCGCCCTGGGCCATCTTGATCTGGATGTCGTCGGCGTTGACCAGGTACTCGGAGGTGACGCCGAAGCGGCCCGAGGCGACCTGCTTGATGGCCGACCGGCGCGCCGGGTCGTACAGGCGCTCCGGGTCCTCGCCGCCCTCACCGGTGTTGGACTTGCCGCCCAGCTGGTTCATGGCGATGGCGAGAGTCTCGTGCGCCTCCTTGGAGATGGAGCCGTACGACATCGCGCCCGTCGAGAACCGCTTGACGATCTCCGAGACCGGCTCGACCTCGTCGACGGAGATCGGGGCACGGTCGGAACGGAAGCCGAACAGACCGCGCAGCGTCATCAGGCGCTCGGACTGCTCGTTCACACGGTCCGTGTACTTCTTGAAGATGTCGTAGCGGGCCGAGCGCGTGGAGTGCTGGAGACGGAAGACCGTCTCCGGGTCGAACAGGTGCGGCTCGCCCTCGCGACGCCACTGGTACTCTCCGCCGATCTCCAGCGCGCGGTGCGCGGGAGCGATGCCGGAGGCCGGGTAGGCCTTGGCGTGCCGGGCGGCGACCTCCTGGGCGATGACGTCGATGCCGACGCCGCCGATCTTGGTGGCCGTGCCGTTGAAGTACTTCTCGACGAAGGCCTCGTCCAGGCCGACGGCCTCGAAGGCCTGGGCGCCGCGGTAGGAGGCGACGGTGGAGATGCCCATCTTCGACATGACCTTCAGCACGCCCTTGCCGAGGGCGTAGATCAGGTTCTTGATGGCCTTCTCCGGCTCGATGCCGTCCAGGAAGGTGCCCGCGCGCACCAGGTCCTCGACCGACTCCATCGCCAGGTACGGGTTGACGGCGGCGGCGCCGAAGCCGATCAGCAGGGCGACGTGGTGGACCTCGCGGACGTCGCCGGCCTCGACCAGCAGGCCCACGTGGGTGCGCTGCTTGGTGCGGATGAGGTGGTGGTGGACGGCCGCGGTGAGCAGCAGCGACGGGATCGGCGCGTGCTCGGCGTCGGAGTGCCGGTCCGACAGGACGATCAGGCGGGCGCCGTTCTCTATGGCGGCGTCGGCCTCGGCGCAGATCTCGGCGATGCGTGCGGCGAGGGAGTCACCGCCGCCGGAGACCCGGTACAGGCCGGAGAGGGTCGCGGCCTGGAAGCCGGGCAGGTCGCCGTCGGCGTTGATGTGGATGAGCTTGGCCAGCTCGTCGTTGTCGATGACAGGGAAGGGCAGCACGACGGACCGGCAGGAGGCGGCGGTCGGGTCGAGCAGGTTGCCCTGCGGGCCCAGCGACGAACGCAGGGAGGTGACCAGCTCCTCGCGGATCGCGTCCAGCGGCGGGTTGGTGACCTGCGCGAACAGCTGGGTGAAGTAGTCGAACAGCAGACGCGGACGCGAGGACAGCGCGGCGATCGGCGAGTCCGTGCCCATGGAGCCGATCGGCTCGGCGCCGGCCTTGGCCATCGGCGCGAGGATGACGCGCAGTTCCTCCTCGGTGTAGCCGAAGGTCTGCTGGCGGCGGGTGACCGAGGCGTGGGTGTGGACGATGTGCTCGCGCTCGGGCAGGTCGCCCAGCTCGATCTCGCCGGCCTCCAGCCATTCGGTGTACGGCTGCTCGGCGGCGAGGGTCGCCTTGATCTCGTCGTCCTCGATGATGCGGTGCTCGGCGGTGTCGACGAGGAACATCTTGCCGGGCTGCAGCCGGCCCTTGCGGACGACCTTGGCCGGGTCGATGTCGAGGACGCCGACCTCGGAGCCGAGGACGACGAGGCCGTCGTCGGTGACCCAGTAGCGGCCGGGACGCAGACCGTTGCGGTCGAGCACGGCGCCGACCTGGGTGCCGTCGGTGAAGGTGACACAGGCCGGGCCGTCCCAGGGCTCCATCATCGTGGAGTGGAAGCCGTAGAAGGCGCGCCGGGCCGGGTCCATGGAGGCGTGGTTCTCCCATGCCTCCGGGATCATCATCAGCACGGAGTGCGGCAGCGACCGGCCGCCCAGGTGCAGCAGCTCCAGGACCTCGTCGAAGGAGGCGGAGTCGGAGGCGTCCGGCGTACAGACCGGGAAGGTTCGCTCGAGTTCGCCGGCGCCGAACAGGTCGGAGACCAGCTGCGACTCGCGGGCGCGCATCCAGTTGCGGTTGCCCTTGACGGTGTTGATCTCACCGTTGTGCGCGACGAAGCGGTACGGGTGCGCGAGCGGCCACGAGGGGAAGGTGTTCGTGGAGAAGCGCGAGTGGACGAGCGCGACCGCGGAGCCGAAGCGGCGGTCGGACAGGTCCGGGAAGAAGGGCTCGAGCTGGCCGGTGGTCAGCATGCCCTTGTAGACGATGGTGCGCGCGGAGAGGGACGGGAAGTAGACACCGGCCTCCCGCTCGGCGCGCTTGCGCAGCACGAAGGCCTTGCGGTCCAGCGCGATGCCCTCGCTGGCGCCGTCGCCGACGAAGAGCTGCCGGAAGGCCGGCATGGTGGAGCGGGCGCTGGCGCCGAGCAGCTCGGGGGCGACCGGGACCGTACGCCAGCCGAGAACCGTCAGGCCCTCCTCGTCGGCGATCGTCTCGATCCGCGCGACGGCGTCCTCGGTTCCCTCCTCCGGCAGGAAGGCGATGCCCACCGCATAGGAACCGGCCGCGGGAAGGGTGAATCCGGCCACCTCACGGAAGAAGGCGTCGGGCACCTGGGAGAGGATGCCGGCACCGTCGCCCGAGTCGGGCTCGGAGCCGGTGGCACCGCGGTGCTCCAGGTTGCGCAGGACGGTGAGGGCCTGTTCGACCAGCGTGTGCGATGCCTCGCCGGTGAGAGTGGCGACGAAACCGACGCCACAGGCGTCACGCTCGTTGCGGGGGTCGTACATACCCTGGGCAGCAGGGCGAGCATCCATGAACGACCAGTTCTGGCCATTCGCGGAGTGCTGGGACGGCTGGCGCGGCGTACGCATCGGCTCTCCCGTCGTCGTCATGTGGCATGTGGCAGGTGCCGAGGGACGACGTTGGCCCTCTGCGTGTGATCAAAATTTCGTGCAGGTTACATGATGGGTCGGTTCTCGGGAACCGGATACTGCGTTCCAGCATGCGGACACCACGGGGTACATGGCAGAGGCGCCGCATGGTGACGGCGGGGTGCCGCGCGGAGCGGCGGGGGTGCCGCGCGGTGGCGGCGGGTGCCGCACATGGCGGCGACTCAGAGGCGGGACCGCCGCGGACAGGATCGGTCGGATCGGCGCCCGTCGGCCCAAGAGGGGCGGGGAGAGCGTCTTCACTCGCCCCAGGGGGTGCCGCAGGCGTCATTGCCCGCAGCGCTTACGGCTCATGCCCGGTGATGAAACATTCGAAACCAGCGAGTAACGGCTACTTATGCGGCCCAACGCATAGGTAGCGGTCTCGCTATCCTACGGCCGTTCCGAACAGGCTGCCCAGGGCGTACGTCACACCGGCTGCCGCACCGCCGAGTGCGAGCTGCCTGAGGCCGCTGTACCACCAGCTCCGCGCGGTCACCTTGGCCACGACGGCACCACACCCGAACAGCCCGACGAGGGCCAGCAGCAGGGCGGGCCACAGCGCGGTCGCACCGAGCAGGAAGGGCAGCACGGGCAGCAGGGCGCCGAGCGCGAAGGACCCGAACGACGAGACGGCCGCGACCAGCGGCGAGGGCAGGTCGCTCGGATCGATCCCCAGCTCTTCACGGGCATGGATCTCCAGCGCCTGCTCCGGGTCCCTGGACAGCTGCCGGGCGACCTCACGGGCCAGTACGGGCTCGACACCCCGGGCCACGTAGAGTGCTGCCAGCTCTTCTTCCTCGTCCTGCGGGTGCTTGCGCAGCTCACGGCGCTCGACGTCGAGTTCGGCCTCGACCAGCTCGCGCTGGGAGGCCACGGAGGTGTACTCGCCGGCAGCCATCGAGAAGGCACCGGCGGCGAGCCCCGCGAGTCCGGTGATGACGATGGTCTGGTGACTGACGGATCCGCCCGCCACACCGGTCATCAGGGCGAGGTTGGAGACGAGACCGTCCATCGCACCGAAGACGGCGGGACGCAGCCAGCCGCCGTTGACGTCGCGGTGCGTGTGGTTGTCACGGTGCGCCTCATGCAGCGCGGCCTCGGTTTCGATGATGGCCATACGAGCCCCCGGATAGCTTAGCCAAAGCTAACTTTGGACGAGTTCTACTTTTCGACATCACCGAAGGTACGCCCATCGCCTTCTTCCCGCCACCAAGGAAAGGCTGGGCTAACCTGCGACTTTGCCCGCTACGGCTCATCCGTGCGCGATCTCGCTCAGATGCCGAGTGGGTGACACGGGCAGAGGGAAGGCGCAGGTGCCGACGGCCCGTGGGAGACATCCGCAAAGCGTGTTCGTGGCCCCGCCCCAGGAGGCCGCCCAAGGCATCGATCGCCTGCACTCCCCGGTCCCCGCGCCCGGGGACGCCGCCGGCCTTCGCCCGCCGGCCTTCGCCCGCCCGCCACCGGCCACGACGACCCGCACTACTTCGACGACGCCGCCTGCGATCGCGCCTGTGTGCTCGCCGTCACCCATTCCGGTGACCCCGAACGCGCCGCCGCCCCGGCCGAGTTCGACGCCCGCTGCACCCCGGACGGCGACCGCGTGCTCGGCGCGCGGGCGATGGCCGCGGCGCTGGCGCTCGCCCTGACCGGCGCCGACACGGAGACCTGCGTGAATGCCGCGCTCGCGGAACTTCCCGCCGACTCCGAGATCGGCCGCACGCCCGCCACGCCCTCGCCCTGACCCGGGACAGCGAGTCCGCCTTCGCCCTCGTCCCGCTGGAGCACCAGATCGTCGACCACGTCTCCCGCTACGGCATCGCCGCCGCCGAGACGGTCCCGGTCGCCCTCGCCCTGGCCACCGCCGCCCAGGGTCGTATCGCAGCCGCCGTACCCGCCGCCTGCCTGTCCCGTGTCGCCGACTCCGCCCCCGCCCTCGCGGGTGCTACACCGGAGCACTCGGCGGCGGCGCGTCCGTCCCGCAGGCCTGGCGGGACGCCTGCCGCACCCTGTCCCGCTGCACCCTGCCCCGTCTCACCGGCACCGACCTGGTGGAACTCGCCGGACTCCTGGAAGCCGCACAACCGGCCCACCCAGGAGGATGATTCGGGGCATGACGCCCAAGGGTTTCCATCTACCCACAGACACCTGCACAGCCGGACCAACACCCGGAACACGCCCCGACGGCCTCGCCGAACGGATCACCGGCGCCGCCGTCGGCGACGCTCTCGGCGGCCCGGTCGAGGGCTACTCCCCGGAGCAGATCGCCGAGCGGCACGGCGGCCGCGTCCACGGCGTCGTCGGCCCCTGGCACGACGACGCCTGGCGCACCGCCCGCCGCCCCTCACGGCTGCACGCGATCGAGGAACTGCCGATCGCCCTCGGCATGTTGCTGGTCTCGGGCGGCGACTACCGGCACGCCGTGCTCGGTGCGGTGGACTACGGCCGCGACTGCGACTCGACCGCCACGATGGCCGGTGCCCTCGCGGGCGCACTCGGCTCACCCGTTCCGCAGGAGCGGGTGAAGACGGTGGCGGATGCCAGCAGGCTCGACCTGTGGGCGCCGGCCCGCACCCTCACCGAGGTCACGCGCGAGATCTTCGCGGCGGACGTACGCCGCCGCCGCGCCCACGAGCGGGCCTTCGCGGCACTCGGGGGCACCGTATGCTCCGACTGACCTGGGTCCAGCCGGAGGACCTGCTCGGGCACGAACTGCGCCAGGCCCGCCTGGACGGACGCGAGCCGTCGGCGATCGAGGCCCGCTGGCGCGCGGCGGGCGGCCCGAGCGCCCCGGAGCGGGCGGGTGCCTCACCCCACGGCGCATCCCGCTACCTGCGCCTGCTGGCGGAGGACCTGCTGGATGAACTGGCCGACCTGCCCAGCACGTTGGCCGAGGACGAGCCGACCGGCCTGGCACGGATCAAGTCCCTGTGCCCGGCCTGGCCCGCCCCTGCCGAAGGCGTCGCCACCCCCTGCGCGCTCGAAGCCGCCTGGCTCGGCCGGGCCATCGGCTGTCTACTCGGCAGACCTGTCGAGAAACTCCCCCTCGACGCCATCCGCACCCTCGCCCGAGCAGCTGGCAACTGGCCCCTCACCACCTACTTCACCGCCGTCGGTGTCCCGGACGACCTCCTCGCCGCGCACCCCTGGAACCGCCGCTCGGCCGCCACCTCCCTCGCCGAGAACATCGACGGCATGCCCGAGGGCGACGACCTCAACTACCCCCTGCTCGCCCTCCTGCTCCTGCAGCGCCACGGCAAGGCCTTCACCACCACGGACGTGGCCCGGCTCTGGCTGGACGAACTCCCGCCCGGCCGCACGTTCACCGCCGAACGCGTCGCCTACCGCAACCTCCTCACCGGCATCGAACCCCCGCACACCGCCCGGCACCGCAACCCCTTCCGCGAATGGATCGGCGCCCTGATCCGGGCCGACGTCCACGGCTGGACCAACCCGGGCGACCCGGCCGCCGCAGCCGAACAGGCCCACCGCGACGCCGCCTTGACCCACACCGCCAACGGCGTCTACGCGGCGATGTTCACGGCCGCCGTCATCGCCACCGCGGCCACCGGCACCCACGACGTCCACACCTGTCTGCGCGCCGGCCGCAGCGTGGTCCCGCCCCGCTCACGGCTCGCCAGGGCGCTCGACCACGCCGTCCAACTGGCCCGCTCCCAAGCGGACTTCACTGCCGTCGTGGACGAACTCCACGCCCGCTACGCCCCCGCCCACCACTGGGTGCATGCCGTCCCCAACACCGCCCTGATCGCCGCGGCGCTCACCCACGCCGACGGCGACTTCACCGGTTCCATCTGCCGTGCGGTGTCCGGCGGGTGGGACACCGACTCGAACGGCGCCACGGCCGGCAGCGTCGCCGGCCTCCTCGCGGGCTCCGCGGCGGCGCTCCCCGAGCACTGGCGGGCCCCGCTCAAGAACCGGCTCGCCACCACCGTTGCCGACTTCGACGGCACCGGCTTCGACACCCTCGCCCACCTCACCCTTCTGGAGACGGCCCGCTCATGACCCACATCGTCGTCCTCGGCAGCACGAACATGGACCTCGTCACCTACGTCGCCAAGGCCCCGCAGCGCGGCGAGACCGTGACGGGCCGGGAGTTCCGCACGATCCCCGGCGGCAAGGGCGCCAACCAGGCGATCGCCGCGGCCCGCGCCGGCGCCACCGTCTCGATGATCGGTGCGGTCGGCAACGACGCCTTCGGCCTCAGGATGCGCGACACCCTCGAACACTCCGGCGTGGACACCGACTTCCTGCGCACGATCGAGGGTCCCTCCGGCACCGCGCACATCGTGGTGGACGACGAGGGCGGCAACGCGATCGTCGTCATCCCCGGCGCGAACGGCACCGTCGACCACCTCTCCCCCGGCGACGAGGGACTCATCGCCTCCGCCGACGCGCTGCTGCTGCAGCTGGAGATCCCGCCGGCCGCGGTCGTCGCGGGCGCCGAGGCGGCGCGCCGGCACGGGATCCGTACGATCCTCACCCCGTCCCCCGCCCAGCCGCTGTCGCCCCGGCTCCTCGCCGTGACCGATCTGCTGGTGCCCAACGAGTACGAGGCGATCACCCTCACCGGCCGCACCGACCCGCGCGAGGCCGCCGCCGCCCTGCTGGAGCTGGTGCCCGAGGTCGTCGTCACCCTGGGCGCGACCGGCAGCCTGTACCGGGCCCGGGGCGCCGAGCCGCTCGTGGTCCCCGCGCCCCAGGTGGCCGCTGTCGACTCCACGGGCGCCGGGGACACCTTCGTCGGCGCGCTCGCGGTGGCACTCACCGAGGAGAAACCGGTGCGCGAGGCCCTGTCCTGGGCGGCTGCCGCCGCGGCGATCTCCGTCCAGCGGGAGGGAGCGTCGGCGTCGATGCCGTACCGCCCGGAGATCGAGGCCCAGTACCACGCATGAGCCCCGTACGACGCATGAGGTCCGACGCATGAGGTCCGACGCATGAGCACGAAGACGACTCCGCCCCTGGCCGGGCTGCGGGTGCTGGACCTGGCGACGCTGTTCGCCGGCCCGCCGGCCGCCACCCTGCTCGGTGACTTCGGCGCCGAGGTGATCAAGGTCGAGCATCCGCACAGACCCGACGCGTCCCGCGGGCACGGGCCGGCCAGGCACGGGGTCGGCCTGTGGTGGAAGGTCCCCGGCCGCAACAAGCGCACCATCACGCTCGACCTGTCCACACCCGGCGGCCGGTCCACCCCGACATCCCTGACCTGCCCGGCCTCGCCGCCTCCTGCGCCCACGGCCACGCCCCCGGCCTCCTGGGCCGCGCCGCCATCCACCCCCGCCGGTTGCCGGTGATCGGACGGGCCTACCTGCCCACCCCGGCGGAGATCGACCACGCGGAAACGGCCCTCGGGGCGGCAGCCGCCCACGAGGGCGCCCAGGCCCTGCCCGACGGCCGCTTCATCGACCCGCCGGTGGTCGCCATGGCCCGGCGGACGCTGTCCCTCGGGCACCGGTGCTGAGCCCCCTGTCCCGCATACACGCAGGGCGCCCGGAGAACTCCGGGCGCCCCCTCGGCGTCGTACGGCTCGGCGGTCGGCTCAGCTCTTCTTGGTGGCCGACTCGGCCTCGTCCTTCTCCGCCGCCTCGTCCTTCTCAGCGGCGTCGTCCTTCTCCGCCGGCTCGGCCTCGGCCTCGGCAGCATCCGGCCCGGCCTCGGCAGCCGCATCCCGCTCGGTCTCGGCAGCCGCCTGCGTACCGTCGGCCGGACCGTCGTCGAGGACACCCGGCTCGACCACGGCCTCACGTCCCGGCCGCTTCTTCGACGACACCACGATGTACGTCACCGCCAGCAGGAACACGATGAGCGCGGTCCAGTCGTTCAGGCGGAGGCCCAGGATGTGGTGCGCGTCGTCCACCCGCATGTACTCGATCCAGCCGCGGCCCACGCAGTACGCGGCGACGTACAGGGCGAACGCCCGGCCGTGGCCCAGCTTGAAGCGGCGGTCGGCCCAGATCACCAGGAAGCCCACGCCGATGCACCACAGGGACTCGTAGAGGAAGGTCGGGTGGTAGTAGCCCGGCACCCGGCCGCCCTCGGAGGAGGTGATGTGCAGGGCCCAGGGGACATGCGTCTCACGGCCGTACAGCTCCTGGTTGAACCAGTTGCCCCAGCGGCCGATGGCCTGCGCGAACGCGATGCCGGGCGCGACGGCGTCGGCGTACGCCGGCATCGGGATGCCCCGGCGCCGTGCGCCGATCCACGCGCCGAGCGCGCCGAGCGCGATGGCGCCCCAGATGCCCAGGCCGCCCTGCCACACCTTGAAGGCGTCCACCCAGTCGCGGCCCGGGCTGAAGTACAGCTCGTAGTCCGTGATCACGTGGTAGAGCCGACCGCCGACCAGGCCGAACGGCACCGCCCAGACAGCGATGTCGGCAACCGTTCCGGCCCGACCGCCCCGGGCGACCCAGCGCCTGTTGCCGAGCCAGACGGCGACGAAGACGCCGATGATGATGCAGAAGGCGTAGCCGCGCAGCGGGATGGGGCCGAGATACAGCACCCCGCGCGACGGGCTGGGAATGTAGGCAAGTTCCATGGCAGGTCCGACGCTACCGTGCCGGGCCGTGGGGACGGCAAGCAGCCCGGCTACGGCTCCATAACGGGGACGTGAGAAAGCGCCTATCCGTGGTTGGCCGCCTCCACCATCTGCTTGAGCTTGGCCGGGGTCATCGTCCGGTCGTTGTAGATGTTCTTCCCGCCGAGCAGGACCGTGGGCGTGCCGGTGAAGCCGCCGGACTGGAAGGCCTTGTGCGCCTTGTTCACCCAGCTGTCGTGGGTGCCGTCGTTGACGCACTTCTGGAAGGCGGGCGTGTCGAGACCCTTGACCTTGCCCGCCAGCTCGATCAGCTTGGCGTTGCTGCTGTAGGCGTCGTCGGTCTCCTTTGGCTGGTTCGTGTACAGCACGTCGTGGTAGTCGCGGAACTTTCCGGCGTCCTGCGCGCAGGCCACGGCGTTGGCCCCGCGCAGGGAGCCGGTGCCGCCCAGATTGCCGTCGATCAGCCTGACCAGGTGATACTCGATTCTGAGCTTTTCTGCGTCGACCAGTTCGTGAAGCGTCGGGCGATAGGCCACCTCGAAGGCCTGACAGGCCGGGCAGCGCATGTCCTCCCAGATGGTGAGCGTCGACCTGGCGCCGTCCTTGCCGACCGGGATCGCGAGGCTGTCCTTGCCCTGCGCGCCCGAGGGCACGACGACCGGGCCCGCCTTCTCGCTCTTGTTCTTGCCGCTGTTCGCGGCGACCACGCCGATCACCGCCGCGAGGCCGAGGACGCAGACGACGCTCGCGCCCACGATCAGCGTGCGACGTCGCTTCTCGGCGGCCTTCTGCTTCTCACGCTCGACCGCCAGCCGCTCCCGGGCGGTGCGCTTTCCGTCACGGTTCTTCTCGCTCACACCCCCAGAACGAACCGGAGAGGCGCAGCGCGCCTCCCCGGCCCGAGGTCCACCCGTTCGGGTGATCGAGTGTTCTGACGGAGATTTCTTATAGGGAAAGCGACCGACGGCTACGCCTGTCCGCGCACGCCCTTCGCCAGTTCCCCGGCCAGTTCGCGGACCGCCTCGAGGCCCGAGGCCTGGTCGGGGGCGTCCAGCATCCGCTTCACGAACGCCGAGCCGACGATGACGCCGTCGGCGAAGCCGGCGACCTCGGCGGCCTGGGCGGCGTTGGAGACGCCGAGGCCCACGCAGACGGGCAGGCCGGTGCCGGTGGCCCGGGTCCGCTCGACCAGGTTCTGGGCCTGGGCGCCGACGGACTCGCGGGTGCCGGTGACGCCCATGAGCGAGGCGGCGTAGACGAAGCCGCTGCCCGCGGCCGTGATCTGCGCGAGCCGCTCGTCCTTGCTGCTGGGGGCGACGACGAACACGGTGGCGAGGCCGTGCTTGTCGGCGTGCTCGCGCCACAGCGCCGACTCCTGCACGGGCAGGTCGGGCAGGATGCAGCCCGCGCCGCCCGCCTCGGCCAGCTCGGCGGTGAAGCGCTCGACGCCGTAGCGGTCGATGGGGTTCCAGTACGTCATGACGAGGACGGGCTTGCCGGTGGCCTCGTGGGCCTCCTTGACCGTCCGCATGACGTCCGCGATCTTGACGCCGCCGCGCAGGGCGATGTCGTCGGCGGTCTGAATGACGGGGCCGTCGAGGACGGGGTCGCTGTGCGGCAGACCGACCTCCACGACGTCCGCCCCGCCGTCGAAGACGGCCTTGATCGCCTCGATGCCGCCGTCCACGGTCGGGAACCCCGCCGGGAGGTAGGCGATGAGCGCGGAGCGGCCCTCGGCCCTGGCGGCGGCGAGGGTGTCCGACAGCAGCTGGATCTTCCCGCTCACTTGGCGTCCCCCTCGATCTCGGCGGTGTCGGTGGCGTCGGCGGCGACCTCGGCGTCGGTGTCGTAGAGGCCGAAGTAGCGTGCGGCGGTGTCCATGTCCTTGTCGCCGCGGCCGGAGAGGTTGACGACGATCAGGCTGTCCTTGCCCAGCTCCTTGCCGACCTCCAGGGCGCCGGCGAGCGCGTGGGCGCTCTCGATGGCCGGGATGATGCCCTCGGTGCGCGACAGCAGGCGCAGGGCCTGCATGGCCGCGTCGTCGGTGACCGCCCGGTACTCGCCGCGGCCCGATTCCTTCAGGTAGGAGTGCTCGGGGCCGATGCCCGGGTAGTCCAGACCGGCCGAGATCGAGTACGGCTCGGTGATCTGGCCCTCCTCGTCCTGCAGGACGTAGGAGCGGGAGCCGTGCAGGATGCCGGGCTCGCCCGCGGTCAGGGTGGCCGCGTGCTCGCCGGTCTCGATGCCGTGGCCTGCCGGTTCGCAGCCGATCAGGCGGACGTCCGCGTCGGGGATGAAGGCGTGGAAGAGACCGATGGCGTTGGAGCCGCCGCCGACGCACGCGATCGCGGCGTCGGGCAGCCGCCCGGCGCGCTCGAGCAGCTGGCGCCGGGCCTCGACGCCGATGACGCGGTGGAAGTCGCGGACCATGGCGGGGAAGGGGTGCGGACCGGCGACCGTGCCGAACAGGTAGTGCGTGTGGTCGACGTTGGCCACCCAGTCGCGGAACGCCTCGTTGATGGCGTCCTTGAGGGTGCGGCTGCCGGACTTCACCGAGACGACCTCGGCGCCGAGCATGCGCATGCGGGCCACGTTCAGGGCCTGGCGCCTGGTGTCGACCTCGCCCATGTAGATGGTGCAGTCGAGGCCGAAGAGCGCACAGGCGGTGGCCGTCGCGACGCCGTGCTGGCCTGCGCCGGTCTCGGCGATGACCCGGGTCTTGCCCATCCGCTTGGTGAGCAGGGCCTGGCCGAGCACGTTGTTGATCTTGTGGGAACCGGTGTGGTTGAGGTCCTCGCGCTTGAGGAACACGCGGGCGCCGCCGGCGTGTTCGGCGAACCGCGGCACCTCGGTCAGCGAGCTGGGGCGGCCGGTGTAGTTGACCAGCAGGTCGTCGAGTTCGCGGGCGAACTCGGGATCGTGCTTGGCCTTGTCGTACTCGACGGCGACCTCGTCCACGGCCGCGACGAGGGCCTCCGGGATGAACTTGCCGCCGAACGCGCCGAAGTAGCCCTCGGCGCTGGGCACCTGGCCGGTGGGGTCAGGGAAGAAGAATTCGCTGGGCATGCGGAAACCTCACGGTGAGTGCGTGTGAAATGACACTATTCGCCGTGGAGGCGGGGAATGTCCGACGACTGCGGGCCGTCAGTAGTTGTTCGCGCCCGCGCGGCGGTGGCCGCACATCGAACAGAGCCCCGCGCCCCTGACGGGGCGCTGCTGCCATCGCATGCCGTTCACTTGGCCCGGCTCGTCACCGATGACGTACCGCACACGACGACCGTGGACGCGCCTCGCCGGGGCGCGGCAGCCCCTCGGGCGGCAGCCGCGCGCCAGGCGCGCGTACCGGTCCACGGTGGTCACGGTGACAGTCATCGGTGTCAGCCTATCGGGTGGTCAGCTCCGGCCGTGCCGCAGCGCGGGGTGCTCACCCGCGGCGACCAGGTCGGAGACGGCGGCCTTGGGGTCGCGCCCGGTGACGAGGGACTCGCCGACCAGTACCGCGTCGGCGCCGGCGTTGGCGTACGCGATGAGGTCGTGCGGGCCACGGACGCCGGACTCGGCGACCTTGACGAGGTGGTCCGGGATCTCCGGGGCGACCCGCTCGAAGGTGGAGCGGTCGACCTCCAGCGTCTTCAGGTTGCGCGCGTTGACGCCGATGATCTTGGCGCCCGCGTCCACGGCGCGCTCGACCTCGTCCTCGTCGTGCACCTCGACGAGCGGGGTCAGGCCGATCGACACCGCACGCTCGATCAACGACTCCAGGGCCGGCTGGTCGAGCGCGGCCACGATCAGCAGCACGAGGTCGGCACCGTAGGCCCGGGCCTCCCACAGCTGGTACGAGGTGACGATGAAGTCCTTGCGCAGGACCGGGATGTCCACGCGTGCGCGGACGGCCTCCAGGTCGGCCAGCGAACCGCCGAAGCGGCGCTGTTCGGTGAGGACGGAGATGACGGCCGCGCCACCGGCCTCGTAGTCCGCGGCGAGCCCTGCCGGGTCGGCGATGGCGGCCAGCGCGCCCTTGGAGGGGCTGGAGCGTTTGACCTCGCAGATCACCTTGACGCCGTCGCCCTTGAGCGCGGCCACCCCGTCCTTGGCGGCGGGTGCCTTGGCCGCGCGCTCCTTGAGCTCGTCGAGGCTGACGCGTGCCTGCCGCTCCGCGAGGTCGGCACGGACTCCGTCGATGATCTCGTCGAGCACACTCACGCGAGCGGCCCCCTTCCTGACGGTGGTTCCTTCAGGTTTTGAAAACCCGTGGTCACTGCGATGGTATCCGCAGCAGGCCGATGCCTCCGCATCTGGCGGACACCGGTCCCGCTACCTGGACCTTCACGATTCGATCAAGGATGCAACCAGCCTCCCGAGGGCAGGTTCCGGACAGCCGTGAAGGCCAGCAGGAGCACGCCGGTCCCCCACAGGTGCACCGGCCCGAGGTTCAGCCGCAGCGGCCGGCCGCGAACCGTGCGGAGCACCCAGACGGTCCACAGCACCGCAAAGCCCAGGAAACCGGCCACGCCCGGCGCGTTGTCGCGCAGGGCGGTGAGCAGGTCGCCGTGGACGAAGGCGTGCGCGCTGCGCAGTCCGCCGCACCCGGGGCAGTACAGGCCGGTGAGCCGGTACAACGGGCAGACGGGGTAGTGGCCGGGCTCGTTCGGATCGACGGCACCGACGTACGCGAAGGCCCCGGCGACGGCCGCGAGCAGCCCGCCGGGGACAGCCAGCCGCCGTACTAGCGGTGCTGCGGGCGCTGTCGCCGGCCGGGCCGCGCGGCTGTCGGCATCCACGCTGGCATTGTGCCGCGCACCTGTGCGGCGCGCGCGTCGGCGCGGGCGTACGGGCGTCCGCGGCCCGGCGTCCGGCCTCGCCCCGCTGTGCAAGACCACACGTCAGGACGGCGAAAACGCGAGGGGCGGCCCGCACCTGTCCGGTGCGGGCCGCCCCTCGAAGGCAGTACGGGAGTTCAGCTCTCCGCGGCCACCGGCTCGCCGGTCGCAAGGGGGGCACCGGTCATCTTCAGGGGCTTGGGGTTCGAGCCGAGCCCCATGGCGCGCATGATGCCGCCGACCACCGCGCCGGCGAGGATGATCGCCATGCCGGCCCAGAAGCCGACGGGCTGGGCCATCACCATGAAGGCGCCGGCGACGCAGAAACCGATGAAGGAAATGATGACGCCGGTCCAGGCGGCCGGGGTGTGACCGTGGCCGTGGCTGCTGCCCGCCATGTCTGTGCTCCTCGTTGCTGTATACGTGTCCCGGGAGAGCGGCGTACGTGTCGTACGGCTCCGAGCCCGCCCGTCAGTGTCCGAGCCGGACGCTCACCGTCCATTGTCCCGTACCCGGCCGCGTGGCGGACGCGGGGGTGGCGTCTGGTTCGCCACACCGGTGCGCCTTGACCGGCGCTTGATCGCCGCTTGACCGCGGGCTCAGGCCCCAGTCGGGTCCTCGCCGCGGTCCAGGGCCTTCCAGATCTCCTCGGGCCGCTCGGGGTCGACCGGCCGGGCCTTGCGGCGCGGGCGCTCGGCGCCGCGCTCGTAGCGGCCGGACATGGCGGGCCACAGGTTTCCGTAGCGCAGGGCGAGCAGGCCGGCCAGCAGGATCAGCGCGCCGCCGACGACCGCGACGTAGGGCCAGCCGGTGTGGCTGAGCGCGGTGACCGTGGCGGAGGTGTCACCGCTCGCCTGGGCGGCCTTGTCGTCCAGCGCGGAGTTGTCGGAGGCGGAGACCAGGGAGGCGGCCACGATCCCGGCGCCGGACAGCGCGAGCAGCCCGGCGACGACGAGGCGGCCGGCCCTGCGGACGGCGAAGACGGCGACGAGCGCGGCGAGGCCCACTATGGCGAGGGCCGCGGGGACGCCCGTGACGTCGCTGCCCTTGGCGGTGAGCGGGAAGCCGCCGCCGGCCACCGTCGCGGTGCCCTCCGCCCAGCGCTGCCGGGTCGCGAGCAGCGTCACGGCCGCGCCGAGCGCACCGCACAGGAGGGCCAGGGCGAGGCTGCGCCGACCGGACCGGACGGGCGCGGCGGCTTCGGAACGGGGGTGAGGAACAGCAGTCACGTACTCCACTATCGCCTGAACCCCGGGCGAAGCGTCACCCGGGGTTCGTATGAGTGGCGCCACGCGCGGCAGAAGTCACCGCGCGCAAGGGACCGCTATCCGCCCAGCCGGTTGGCCGTGTGGACCGCGCGCAGGACCGCCGCCGCCTTGTTGCGGCACTCCTGGTCCTCGGCCACCGGGTCGGAGTCGGCGACGATCCCGGCTCCGGCCTGGACGTAGGCCGTGCCGTCGCGCAGCAGGGCCGTACGGATGGCGATGGCCGTGTCGGAGTCGCCCGCGAAGTCCAGGTAGCCGACGCAGCCGCCGTACAGGCCGCGGCGGGACGGCTCCAGTTCGTCGATGATCTGCATCGCGCGCGGCTTGGGGGCGCCGGAGAGGGTGCCCGCCGGGAAACAGGCGGTGAGCACGTCGAAGGCCGTACGGCCCGGGGCGACGCGGCCGGTGACGGTGGAGACGATGTGCATCACGTGCGAGTACCGCTCGACGGACATGAAGTCGACCACCTCGACGGTGCCGGGCTCGCAGACCCGGCCGAGGTCGTTGCGCCCGAGGTCCACCAGCATCAGGTGCTCGGCACGCTCCTTGGGGTCGGCCATCAGCTCCTCGGCGAGTACCTGGTCCTCCTGCGGGGTGGCCCCGCGCGGACGGGTGCCGGCGATGGGGTGGACCATGGCCCGGCCGTCCTCGACCTTCACCAGGGCCTCGGGCGAGGAGCCGACGACGTCGAAGGCCCTGCCTTCCCCGTGCGGGAACCGGAACAGGTACATGTACGGCGACGGGTTGGTGGCCCGCAGGACGCGGTACACGTCCAGGGCACTGGCCGTGCACGGCGTCTCGAAGCGCTGGGAGGGTACGACCTGGAAGGCCTCGCCCGCGCGGATGCGCTCCTTGACGTCCTCGACGGCCTCCTGGAAGTCGGGGCCGCCCCACAGCGCGGTGTACTCGGGCAGTTCCGAGGGCGGCAGCACGGCGGGCGGCTGGGGCACCGCGCGCGTGAGGTCGGCCTCCATGGCGTCGAGGCGGGCCACGGCGTCGGCGTGAGCCTCGTCCACACCGGTGTCGAGGTCGTTGTGGTTGATCGCGTTGGCGATCAGCAGGACCGAGCCCTCCCAGTGGTCCATCACGGCGAGGTCGCTGGTCAGGAGCATGGTCAGCTCGGGCAGCCCGAGGTCGTCGCGCTCGCCGGGGCCGATCTTCTCCAGACGGCGGACGATGTCGTAGCCGAGGTAGCCGACCATGCCGCCGGTGAAGGGCGGCAGGCCCTCCTGGTTCGGGGTGTGCAGGGTCTGCAGCGTGGCGCGCAGCACCTCGAGCGGGTCGCCGTCGACGGGGACGCCGACGGGCGGGGTGCCCAGCCAGTGCGCCTCGCCGTCGCGCGTGGTGAGCGTGGCGGCGCTGCGCACGCCCACGAAGGAGTACCGGGACCAGGAGCGGCCGTTCTCCGCGGACTCCAGGAGGAAGGTGCCGGGGCGCTCGGCGGCGAGTTTGCGGTAGAGCGCGACCGGGGTGTCGCCGTCGGCGAGGAGCTTGCGCGTGACCGGGATGACACGTCGGTCGGCGGCGAGCTTGCGGAAGGTCTCGAGGTCCATGGCCGCCGACCTTACTGACCCGCGCCGGGGGTGCCGGAACCGGCGTCCTCGAGGAGCACGTCCTCGTCGAAGCAGGTCCGCGCGCCGGTGTGGCAGGCGGCGCCGACCTGGTCGACCCTGACCAGCAGGGTGTCGGCGTCGCAGTCGAGCGCGACCGACTTCACCCACTGGAAGTGGCCCGAGGTGTCGCCCTTGACCCAGTACTCCTGGCGGCTGCGCGACCAGTACGTGCAACGGCCGGTGGTCAGCGTGCGATGCAGTGCCTCGTCGTCCATCCAGCCGAGCATGAGCACCTCTCCGGTGTCGTACTGCTGGGCGATGGCGGGGACGAGTCCGTCGGGGCTGCGCTTGAGGCGCGCGGCGATCTCCGGGGCGAGGCTGCTGGGCCGGGGCGTTCCGGTCGTGCTGGTCATGAGTGCCATTGTGCCGCGCGGCACCGACAGCGCGGGGGCGCGTCCGCCCGGTGAACACTTCGGCGCGCGGCGCCTGGTCGAGGGGCGGTGGCCGGGCGACGGGTGGGCGGACTTTCTGACTGGCCGTAGGCTGATTTCCATGTCGACCTTCGCCAAGCGTGAACGGCTGCTGCTCGCGGACCTGCTGGAAACCGTCGGCCCGGACGCCGAGACCCTCTGCGAGGGCTGGCGGACCCGGGACCTGGCCGCGCATGTGATCGTGCGCGAGCGCCGACCGGACGCGGCCGGGGGCACGCTGATCAAGCCGCTCGCGCCGCGCCTGGAGAAGGTGATGGCCGAGTACGCGGCGAAGCCGTACGAGGAGCTGATCCAGCTGATCCGCACCGGCCCGCCGCGCTTCTCGCCCTTCCAGCTCAAGCAGGTCGACGAGGCGGCCAACGTCGTCGAGTTCTACGTGCACACCGAGGACGTCCGCCGTGCCCAGCCGGACTGGAGCCGGCGCGAGCTGGACCCGGTCTTCCAGGACGCCCTGTGGTCCCGGCTGGAGCGCACCGCGCGGCTGATGGGCCGGGGTGTGCCGACAGGGCTGGTGCTACGCCGCCCGGACGGGCAGACGGCGGTGGCGCACCGGGGCACACCGGTGGTGACGGTGACCGGCGAGCCCTCGGAGCTGCTGATGTTCGCGTTCGGCCGGCAGAACGCGGCCCGGGTGGACCTGGAGGGTGACGCGGACGCCATCGCGAAGGTGCACGAGTCCAAACAGCTGGGACTGTGATCCCGCAGGGAGCCGCCCCGTGATCAAGGTCGCGATGACCGGTGTGTACGTGGACGACGTGGCCCGGGCGCACGCCTTCTACACGGACGTCCTCGGCTTCGAGACGCGGCTCCACATGGACCTGGGCGACGACATCCTGTTCGTCACGGTCGGCGCGCCCGCCGGGGCCCAGCCGGAGCTGCAGCTGCTGCTGGAGCCCGGGCAGGGCCCGATCGCGGAGTCGTACCGCAGCGCGCTGTACGAGGCGGGCATCCCGTGCATCGTCTTCTCCGTGGACGACCTGCGGGCGGAGTACGCGCGCCTGCGCGGCGTGGGCGTCCGGTTCACGCATCCGCCGCAGCGGCAGGGGCCGGTCCTCGCGGCGGTGTTCGACGACACCTGCGGCAACCTGGTGCAGCTGGTCCAGCCGAAGGAGTGATGCTCAGCGGGGCAGTTCGGCGGTGCGCAGGGCCGGTACGACCAGGGCGACGACCCCGCCGAGTGCACAGACGGCGGCGCTGACCACGTAGACGGGACGAAGTCCCCAGGCCCCGATCGCGGCGGCCAGGAACGGCATGCTGAGCGGGGTCAGGCCGAGGCTGACCAGGCTGGAGACGGCGGTGACCCGCCCCAGGTAGGCGGGCTCGGTCTGGGTCTGCAGCAGCGCTGCGCACATCGCTCCGCTGAGCCCGGTGAGCAGGCCGACCGCCAGGGCCGTGCCGACGGCCGCCGCGAGGGTGGGGGCGTAGGCGAGAGCCCCGACGGCCACGGCACCCACGGTGCACGCGCACCCGGTGACGAGTCCGGCGCGCGGCAGCCGCCCGCGCACGGCCAGCAGCAGTGCGGCCGATCCCGCGCCGACGCCGAACCCGGCGAGCACCCAGCCCATGCCGGAGGCGCCCCAGCCGCGCCGGTCGGCGAGCAGGGTCAGGCCGACGTTCAGCGGGCCGACGAAGCCCAGGTCGCCGAGGGCGATGGCCAGCATCAGCGGGGCGAGGACGCGGTGCCGGCGGATGTAGCGCAACCCGGACCCGAGATCGCGCCAGGCGGTGGAGTTCCCGGCGCCGTCCGGTGCCGGCAGGTCCCGCACCCGTACGAAGACCAGCAGCGGTACCGATACGGCGATGAGCAGACCGGCGAGGGCGAAAGCGGCCGGGGCTCCGCCCACCGCCACCCCGAGCCCGCCGAGCGGGGCACCGACCACGCTGGAGAAGCGGATGGCGAGGCCGCGCATGCCCTGGACGCGGGCGAGCTGGCTTGTCTCGGTGAGGCGGGCCGGAAGGGCGCCGACGGCGGGCACGAAGACGGCGTCGACCGTGCCGAAGACCAGTGCCAGCAGGGCGAGCGGCCACAGCCCGGGGCTGGTGAGGAACAGCAGGGCGGCCACGGCGAGGACGGCCGCGCAGCGCACGGCGTCGCTGGCGATGACGACCCGGCGCGGCCCGAACCGGTCGGCGATCACTCCCCCGCCGAGCATGAGCACGGCCCGGGGCAGTGCGCTCGCCGACATCACGAGCCCGGCCTGCGCGGGCGTTCCGGCCTGGACGGCGGCCCAGGACAGGGCGAGGTAGTAGACGCTGTCCCCGAGCATCGAGGAGGTGTAGGCGGCGAGCCAGCGCAGGACGTCGGGGTTGCGATGGGCGGCCTGCACGGTGGCCGGCGGTATGAGCGTGGCAGTCACGGCGGGAGGGTCCTCTCAGACGCGGAACGGGAAGCCGTACACGTGCAGCGCGACGTGCTCGCGCCCCTCGGTGTCGCCGGCGGCCTCACGGGCGCGCCCCTGCTCGTCGTAGCGTGTGAGCAGGTCGTGCAGGTCCTTCTTCAGCTCCGCCAGCTCCTCGGCGGTCAGCCTGAGCAGCGTCTCGGAGTCGTGGGCGGCCTCGCTCCACCCAGGGCCCCAGTGGGCCCGCTCGTCGAGGTACCGCAGGTACATCTCGGTGCGCTGTTCCAGGAACATCCGTGAGGCCGCGAGATGCGCCGCCACCTTCTCCGGTGCGTCCTGGAAGTCCTCGTCGCGGATGGAGACGCCCTCGGAGGACGGCTGCCACCAGCGCTCGCGGCCGTCCGCGCTGCGCGGTTCGGCCTCCTCGACCAGACCGTGCTCGGCGAGCTTGCGCAGGTGGTAACTGACCAGTGAGACGGCCTCGTCGACCTGTTCGGCCAGGTGCGAGGCGGTGGCCGCCTCGGCGACGAACAGCAGACGGTAGAGCTTCATCCGCAGGGGATGCGCGAGCGCCTTCAGGGTGCCCACGTCCGTGATGCGGCGTTTCTCGTCACGAGCCATGCCCGGAGCCTAGATACGAAAGAAAAGTTGCACAACAGATTTTGCGCAACTTCCCTTTCGTGTCCGGGAAGCCCGGCGCGGCGTCAGCGCACCGGGTGCCCCGCCTCCCGCAGCGTCTGCTTCACCTCGCCGATCCGCAGATCGCCGAAGTGGAACACCGACGCGGCCAGGACCGCGTCCGCGCCCGCCGTGACGGCCGGCGGGAAGTGGGCCAGCTTGCCGGCGCCGCCCGAGGCGATCACCGGGACGGTGACGTGCTTGCGGACGGCGGCGATCATCTCCAGGTCGTAGCCGTCCTTGGTGCCGTCGGCGTCCATGGAGTTGAGCAGGATCTCGCCCGCGCCCAGCTCCGCCGCCCGGTGCGCCCACTCCACCGCGTCGATGCCCGTGCCACGGCGGCCGCCGTGGGTGGTCACCTCGAACGACCCCGACTCGCTGCGGCGGGCGTCCACCGACAGGACCAGCACCTGCCTGCCGAAGCGCTCCGCGATCTCCCGGATCAGCTCCGGGCGGGCGATCGCCGCGGTGTTCACGCCCACCTTGTCGGCGCCCGCCCGCAGCAGCCTGTCCACGTCCTCGGCCGTACGGACTCCGCCGCCCACGGTCAGCGGGATGAACACCTGCTCGGCGGTGCGGCGCACCACGTCGTACGTGGTCTCCCGGTTGCCGGAGGACGCGGTGATGTCCAGGAACGTCAGCTCGTCGGCGCCCTCGGCGTCGTACACCTTGGCCATCTCGACGGGGTCGCCCGCGTCGCGCAGGTTCTGGAAGTTCACGCCCTTGACGACCCGGCCGTTGTCCACGTCCAGGCAGGGGATGACTCGGACCGCCAGGGTCATGACTGCTCAGGCTCCTCTGAATGCTTCGAGTTCTACTTCGACCAGGATGCGCGGGTCGACGAAGCCCTCGACCACGAGAAGGGTCGTCGCCGGGCGCACGGAGTCGAACAGCTCCTTGTGGGCCCGGCCCGCCTCGTCGACGTCGCGCACATGGCTCAGGTACATACGGGTACGGATCACGGACTCGATGCCGAGCCCGAACTCCTTGAGCGCTTCGAGGGCGTTGCCGAAGGCGACCTTGGTCTGCTCGTACGGGTCGCCCTCGCCGTACAGCACCGTGCCCTTGAAGGACGTGGTACCGCCGACGGACACCCGGTCCCCCGCCGCGACGGCGCGCGCGAAGCCGAAACTCTCTTCCCAGGGACTCCCGCTCTGCACCCGCCGCACGGCATCGGACGTCATGACGACACAGCCTCCAAGGCCTCTTCCAGGGTGAACGCCTTCGCGTACAGGGCCTTCCCGACGATGGAGCCCTCGACACCGAGGGGTACCAGCTCGGCGATGGCCCGCAGGTCGTCCAGGGACGACACGCCGCCGGAGGCCACGACCGGACGGTCCGTCGCCGCGCACACGTTCTTCAGCAGCTCCAGGTTCGGGCCCTGCAGCGTGCCGTCCTTGGCGATGTCGGTGACGACGTAGCGGGCGCAGCCCTCCTTGTCGAGGCGCTCCAGCGTCTCGTAGAGGTCGCCGCCGTCGCGGGTCCAGCCGCGGCCACGCAGGGTCGTGCCGCGCACGTCCAGACCCACGGCGATCTTGTCGCCGTGCTCGGCGATGACCCTGGCGACCCACTCCGGGGTCTCCAGGGCTGCCGTGCCGAGGTTCACCCGGGTGCAGCCGGTGGCCAGGGCGGCGGCCAGCGAGGCGTCGTCGCGGATACCGCCGGACAGCTCCACCTTGATGTCCATCGCCCCGGCGACCTCGGCGATCAGCTCGCGGTTGTCACCGGTGCCGAACGCGGCGTCCAGGTCGACCAGGTGCAGCCACTCGGCGCCGGAGCGCTGCCAGGCGAGGGCGGCCTCGAGCGGGGAGCCGTACGAGGTCTCCGAGCCGGACTCGCCGTGCACGAGGCGGACGGCCTGACCGTCGCGGACGTCGACGGCGGGGAGGAGTTCGAGCTTGGCCATGGTCTACAGGGTTCCGATCCAGTTGGTGAGGAGCTGGGCGCCGGCGTCGCCGGACTTCTCGGGGTGGAACTGGGTGGCCCACAGGGCGCCGTTCTCCACCGCGGCCACGAACGGCTTGCCGTGCGTCGACCAGGTGACCTTGGGGGCCTCGATCACCGGGTTGTGCGCCTCAAGGGTCCAGTCGTGGACGGCGTAGGAGTGCACGAAGTAGAAGCGGGCGTCGGCGTCGAGGCCCGCGAACAGCCGGGAGTCGGCCGGGGCGTCGACGGTGTTCCAGCCCATGTGGGGCACGACCTCGGCCTGCAGCGGCGCGACCGTGCCGGGCCACTCGTCAAGGCCCTCGGCCTCCACGCCGTGCTCGATGCCGCGCGCGAACAGGATCTGCATACCGACGCAGATGCCCATGACCGGCCGTCCGCCGGACAGCCGACGGTCGACCACCCAGTCACCGCGGGCGGCACGCAGTCCCTGCATACAGGCGGCGAAGGCGCCGACGCCCGGCACGAGCAGACCGTCGGCGTTCATGGCCTTGTCGAAGTCACGCGTGATCTCGACATCGGCGCCCACGCGCGCGAGAGCACGCTCGGCGGAACGGACGTTGCCGAAGCCGTAGTCGAAGACGACGACCTTCTTCTGCGCAGCGGTCAATTCCACACCTCCAGCCGCATGACGCCCGCGACGAGGCACATGGCCGCGCCGATCGAGAGCAGCACGATCAGGCTGGTGGGCATCTTCTGCTTGACGAAGGAGACGATTCCGCCGACCAGGAAGAGGCCGACGACGATCAGAATGGTGGACAGCCCGTTCATGACTCAGAGAGCACCCTTCGTGGACGGGAGGATGCCGGCCGCACGCGGGTCGCGCTCGGAGGCGTAACGCAGCGCCCGGGCCAGCGCCTTGAACTGGCACTCCACGATGTGGTGCGCGTTGCGCCCGTACGGCACGTGCACGTGCAGCGCGATCTGCGCCTGCGCAACGAAGGACTCCAGGATGTGCCGGGTCATCGTGGTGTCGTACTCGCCGATCATCGGCGCCATGTTCTCGGGCTCGGTGTGCACGAGGTACGGGCGGCCGGAGAGGTCGACGGTGACCTGGGCGAGGGACTCGTCCAGCGGGACCGTGCAGTTGCCGAACCGATAGATCCCCACCTTGTCGCCGAGGGCCTGCTTGAAGGCGGCGCCGAGCGCGAGGGCGGTGTCCTCGATGGTGTGGTGGGAGTCGATGTGCAGGTCGCCGTCGGTCTTCACGGTCAGGTCGAACAGACCGTGCCGGCCGAGCTGGTCGAGCATGTGGTCGTAGAAGCCGACGCCGGTGGCGATGTCGGTCTTCCCGGTGCCGTCGAGGTCGATCTCGACCAGGACCGACGTCTCCTTGGTGGTCCGTTCGACTCTTCCGACGCGCAGATCGCGGCTCATGCCTCAAGCTCCTTCTTGACTTCACGTACCGCGTCGAGGAACGCGTCGTTCTCTTCGGGGGTTCCGGCGGACACCCGCAGCCACCCCGGCACGCCGTTGTCCCGGACCAGGACGCCCCGGTCGAGGATCCTGCGCCAGGCCTCGTGGGAGTCCGGGAACCGGCCGAACTGGACGAAGTTCGCGTCGGACTCGATGACGTCGTAGCCGATCGCGCGCAGCTCGGTGACCAGCCGGTCCCGCTCCGCCTTCAGCTGCTCGACGTACTTCAGCAGGGTGTCGGTGTGCTCCAGAGCGGCCAGGGCGGTCGCCTGGGTGATCGCCGACAGGTGGTACGGCAGCCGCACGAGCTGGACGGCGTCCACCACCGCCGGGTCGGCGGCGAGGTAGCCGAGGCGCAGGCCCGCCGCGCCGAACGCCTTCGACATCGTGCGGGAGATCACCAGGTGCGGACGGCCTTCGAGCAGCGGCAGCAGCGAGTCGCCGTGGCTGAACTCGATGTAGGCCTCGTCCACGATCACCATCGACGGCTTGGCCGCCTGGGCCGCCTCGTACAGCGCGAGGACGGTCTCGGGCGGAACCGCGTTGCCGGTGGGGTTGTTGGGGGTGGTGACGAAGACGACGTCCGGCCGGTGCTCGGCGATCGCCCGCTCGGCGGCGGCGAGGTCGATCGTGAAGTCCTCGCCCCGCGGACCGGAGATCCAGCCGGTGCCCGTCCCGCGCGCGATGAGCGCGTGCATCGAGTACGACGGCTCGAAGCCGACCGCCGTACGGCCCGGTCCGCCGAAGGTCTGCAGCAGCTGCTGGATGACCTCGTTGGAGCCGTTGGCGGCCCACACGTTCTCGATGCCGAGGGGGTGCCTGCCCGTCTTCGTCAGGTACGCGGCCAGCTCGGTGCGCAGCTGGACCGCGTCCCGGTCCGGGTAGCGGTTCAGGTCGCGGGCGGCCTCCCGGACCCGCTCCGCGATCCGCTCGACCAGCGGCTCGGGCAGCGGATAGGGGTTCTCGTTCGTGTTCAGCCGTACGGGGACGTCCAACTGGGGCGCGCCGTAGGGGGACTTGCCGCGCAGCTCGTCCCGTACGGGAAGATCGTCGATCCTGGTCACTTGCTCTCGGGCACCTTCCAACCGAAACGAGCCTTGATCGCCGCGCCGTGCGCCGGCAGGTCCTCCGCCTCCGCCAGCGTCACCACGTGGTGCGCGACCTCGGCCAGCGCGTCCTGCGTGTAGTCCACGATGTGGATGCCGCGCAGGAAGGACTGGACGGACAGGCCCGAGGAGTGGCAGGCGCAGCCGCCGGTGGGCAGGACGTGGTTGGAGCCGGCCGCGTAGTCGCCGAGCGAGACCGGGGCCCAGGGACCGATGAAGATCGCGCCCGCGTTCTTCACGCGGTCGGCCACCGCGGCGGCGTCGGCCGTCTGGATCTCCAGGTGTTCGGCGCCGTAGGCGTCGACCACGCGCAGACCCTCCTCGAGGCCGTCCACGAGGACGATCGCGGACTGCCTGCCCTCCAGCGCGGGCACGATCCGGTCCTCGACGTGCTTGGTGGCCGCGACCTGCGGCTGAAGCTCCTTGTCCACCGCGTCCGCCAGTTCGACGGAGTCGGTGACGAGAACGGCGGCGGCCAGCGGGTCGTGCTCGGCCTGGCTGATCAGGTCCGCGGCCACGTGCAC
The DNA here is from genome assembly GCF_009796285.1 of Streptomyces broussonetiae. NCBI lineage: Bacteria > Bacillati > Actinomycetota > Actinomycetes > Kitasatosporales > Streptomycetaceae > Streptomyces > Streptomyces broussonetiae. Next base: position 2,864,008 of record NZ_CP047020.1, read on the forward strand.
CGGGTCGGCGCTGTCGTCGGCGAGGATCGCGATCTCGGTCGGGCCGGCCTCGGCGTCGATGCCGATCTTGCCGGTGAAGAAGCGCTTGGCGGCGGCGACCCAGATGTTGCCGGGGCCGGTGACCATGTTGGCCGGGGCGCAGGACTCGGTGCCGTACGCGAACATCGCGACGGCGGTGGCGCCGCCCGCGGCGTAGACCTCGTCCACGCCGAGCAGGGCGCACGCGGCGAGGATCGTGGGGTGCGGCAGGCCGCCGAACTCCTTCTGCGGCGGCGAGGCGAGCGCGATGGACTCGACCCCGGCCTCCTGGGCCGGCACGACGTTCATGACCACGGAGGACGGGTACACCGAGCGGCCGCCGGGCGCGTACAGACCGACGCGCTCGACCGGCACCCACTTCTCGGTCACCGAGCCGCCGGGCACCACCTGGGTGGTGTGCGTGCTGCGGCGCTGCTCGCGGTGGACCAGGCGGGCGCGGCGGATGGACTCCTCCAGAGCGGCGCGCACGGCCGGGTCGAGGGCGGCCAGCGCGTCGGTGAGCGCCTGGGCCGGCACACGGACGGATTCCAGCCGTACTCCGTCGAACTTCTCGGCGAAGTCGATCAGCGCCGCGTCGCCGCGATGATGCACGGCCTCGCAGATCGGACGCACCTTCTCCAGGGCGGCCTGAACGTCGAAGTCGGCTCGGGGCAGCAGGTCGCGCAGGGCCGGGCCCTCGGGAAGGGCGTCGCCGCGCAGATCGATTCGGGAGATCACGGACTCAATTCTCTCAGACCGGGGTCCGGCAGCGTGCGCGCGTATCAATGGCTGATACAGAACGTGGCCGAACTCGGAAGATCACCTTCACCTCTAGTGTTCCGGCAGTCACTCAGCGGGCATGAACGGTTGTACGAAAAGCCCTGAATGAAACGGAACGGTGGAGGGAGAAGGAACAACGGTGACCGAGGAGGCCGGCTTCCGTGCCGGCGACGTGCCGGAGGAGCTGACGGCGGCCGAGGCGGGCATGTGGCAGGCCTTCCGCAACGGCAGCGTGTACGACCTGAGCAGCGGGGACGCCGTGGTGGACGATCCACACGGCGGGCATCCCTGGGGGCCCGAGCGGACCGTGCGGGCGCGGATCGTGTGCTGGCTGCTGCTGGACGGACCGCCCGCGCTCGCGGGCCGGGTGTCCTCCCTCAAGCTCGTCGGCGTCCGGATCACCGGCTCGCTGGACCTGGCGGGCGGCACGGTCACGCCCTACGTGGAGCTGCGCGACTGCCGCTTCGACGGCGAGGTGCTGCTGCCGGAGGCCCGGTTCACGACCCTGCGCCTGGTGGGCTGCGCGGTCCCGCGGCTGGAGGCGGCCCGTGTGCACACCGAGGGCGACCTGCATCTGCTGCGCTGCCGCTTCCAGAACGGGATCCGGCTGACCGACGCGCACATCGGCACCGACCTGCTGCTCAACCAGGCGATCGTGTACCGCGACCGCAGCGGCCGCTCGATCGCGGCGGACGGCCTGAGCGTCGGCCAGGACCTCCAGGCGGAGATGCTGGAGTCGCACGGCGAGCTGAGCCTGCGCAGCGCCAAGGTCGGCGTGTCGCTCAGCCTGCGGGGCGCGAGGCTGTCCAACGCCTACGGCCGACTCGCCCTGAACGCCCCCCAGCTGACCGTCGAGCGCACCCTGTATCTGACCCCGGCCGGCGTGGGCAGCCCGCTGCTGAGCGGTACGACACCCGCGCGCGGGACGCGGATCCAGCGCTTCGAGTGCCGCGGCGGGATACGGCTGGACGACGGGCGGTTCGGGGACGCGGTCGACCTGGAGCGGGCGCGGTTCGCCTTCGCCGACGACCAGGAGCTGTCGCTGCGCCGGGTGCACTCGCCCGAGCTGCGCTTCCTCGGGGACAGGCCGCGCCGCGGCAAGGTCGTGCTGTCCGGCGCGCGGATCGTCAACCTGGTGGACCGCGCGGGCGCCTGGCCGGAGGCCGGCAATCTGCACATGGCCGGGTTCGCCTACGAGAACCTGGTGCCGCAGGGCCCCTTCCCGCTGACCCAGCGCCTGGACTGGGTGGCGGCGGCCACCGCGGAGTACGCCCCGGAGCCGTACGAGCGGCTGGCGACCGTGCTGCGCGCGGCCGGCGAGGACGAGGACGCGCGCGAGGTGCTGCTCGCCAAGCAGCGCCGGCGCCGCGAGACGCTGCCGCTCGCCGCGAAGGCCCTGGGCTACATCCAGGACTGGACGGTCGCCTACGGCTACCGGCCGGGCCGGGCCGCGGTGTGGATGGCGGTGCTGTGGGCGGCGGGCACGCTGGCCTTCGCGCACGCCGACCATCCGCCGGCGAACCACGACGAGCATCCGTACTGGAGCCCGGCCCTGTTCACCCTGGACCTGCTGCTGCCGGTGATCGACCTGGGCCAGGTCTCCGAGTGGCATCTGCACGGCGGCTGGGAGTGGCTGGAGAGCGCGATGATCCTGCTCGGCTGGATACTCGCGACGACGGTGGCGGCGGGAGCGACGCGGCTGCTGCGGCGGAACTGAATCCGAGTGCACGTACGGGACGGCGACCGCGTCGTCACCTTTACTCCTCCTTGACCGCGCGCCGTACAACTTTTCCCGACTTGCCCCAACCCTCTGGCGCGCCCCCGACCTGCGGTCTTTCAATGGTCGACACCATGGCTCCGCTGCCTTCGTTCATCCGCTGGGCCCGGATGACCAAACGCTCCGCGCGCCCGGCCGGCCTGCCCGCGGCCGGGGACGAGGCCGTGCTCGACGCGCCCGACGACCGCCTCTCCCCCGCACTGGTCGCCGCCGCCCGGGGCGAGTACGAAACGGCGGCCACCCTGCTGGCCGCCACCCGCGCCGTGGCCGCCTGGGAGAACCATGACCGGTACGTACGGCATCTGGCCGCCTTCGCCCGCTCGCGCCCCGAATGGTTCGAGGCCTGGCGCACGACCGCGCCTCAGGACCCCGGCGCGCTGCTGGTCGGGGCTCAGCTGGCGGTGGACCGCGCCTGGCCCTCGCCGGCCCGCGCCGAGCTGCTGCGCGAGGTGAGCCCGCTGATCACCGCCGCCGCCCGCGCCGACGACCGCGATCCGGTGCCCTGGCGGATCGCGTTGGACCACGCGCGCGGCTCCGTGGCCGGGCACCGCTATGTCGAGGAGCTGTGGGAGGCGGCCGTACGGCGTGCCCCGCACCACCACGGCTGCCATGTGGCCGCCCTGCGCTACCTGGCTGCCTCCTGGCACGGGGCGCACCGCGAGTGCCTCGACTTCGCCGACCGGGCCGCCCAGGACGCGCCGGCCGACTCGTTCGTGCAGGCACTGCCCGCTCGCGCGGCCTTCGGCTACCTGACCGACGGCTGCGGCCCCGAGGTGCCGCGCGCCCGGCTGGATGCCGCCGCGGACCGGGCCCTCGCGCTGTCCGCCCGTCAACCGGCGGCCGACCCCTGGTCCGCCGGGATCCGCAACAAGCTGCTGTACGTCCTCGTGCGCCTGGAGCGCTGGGAGGACGCCCGCGCCCAGCTCGGCCTGATCGGCCCGTACGTCACGTCCTTCCCCTGGGACCGGTTCTCCGACGACCCGCTCGGCCACTTCCTGCGGCTGCGCGAACACCTGCTGTCCCCCGGTCCTCGACCCCTGCCCGCGGGGTCCGCGACCGGGTCCCCGGTCTCGCTCGGCGGGCACGGCGGACACGTTCGCCCCGGCGCCCACTAGGCTGGGGCGCCGTGACCACCGTCCGTCTCCCGCTGTTCCCGCTGAACACCGTGCTGTTCCCGGGGCTCGTGCTGCCGCTGAACGTCTTCGAGGAGCGCTATCGCGCCATGATGCGCGAGTTGCTCAAGACTCCCGAGGACGAGCCGCGCCGGTTCGCCGTCGTGGCGATCCGCGACGGCTACGAGGTGGCGCCGAGCGCCCCCGGCATGCCGGATCCCACGGCACAGCCCGAGCGGGGGCCGGCGGCCGGCTTCGGCCCGGATCCGCTCAAGGCCTTCCACGGGGTGGGCTGTGTGGCGGACGCGGCGACGATCCGCGAGCGGGCCGACGGCACCTTCGAGGTGCTGGCGACGGGGACGAGCCGGGTGCGGCTGCTGTCCGTGGACGCGTCGGGTCCCTTCCTCACCGGGGAGCTGGAGGAGCTGCCGGAGGAACCGGGCGACGAGGCGGGCGCGCTGGCCGAAGGGGTGCTGCGCTCCTTCCGGCAGTACCAGAAACGCCTGGCCGGCGCACGCGAGCGCTCGCTGTCCTCGGGCGCCGAGCTGCCGGACGACCCGAGCGTGGTGTCGTATCTGGTGGCCGCCGCGATGGTGCACGACACGCCGACCAAGCAGCGGCTGCTGCAGGCACCGGATACCGCCTCGCGCCTGCGTGACGAGCTGAAACTCCTTCGCGCCGAGACGGCCATCATCCGTAGCCTGCCGTCGCTGCCCGCGTTCGAGCTGACGCGGACGCCGACGAGTCTGAACTGAGGAAGCCGGATGGCGAAGAAGCAGAAGAAGCAGCCGCAGTCCGGGGGAACGCCCGCGACCGTCGCGCTGACGGCGGCCGGTGTGGACTTCACGGTCCACTCCTACGACCACGATCCCGCCCACCCGTCCTACGGCGAGGAGGCGGCCGAGGCGATGGGTGTCTCGCCCGACCGTGTCTTCAAGACGCTGGTCGCGGACGTGGACGGCGCACTGACGGTGGCCGTGGTGCCGGTCTCCGGCTCCCTGGACCTCAAGGCCCTCGCGGCGGCGGTGGGCGGCAAGCGGGCGGCCATGGCCGACCCGGCGCTCGCGGAGCGGACGACCGGCTACGTCCGCGGCGGCATCTCCCCGCTGGGCCAGCGCAAGCGGCTGCGGACGGTGCTGGACGACTCGGCCGAGGCGCACGCGACCATCTGTGTGTCGGCGGGCCGCCGGGGCCTGGAGGTGGAACTGGCGCCGGGCGTCCTGGTGCAGCTCACGGAGTCTGTGCTGGCGCCGGTCGGGCGGGGCTGAGGCAGGGCCGGGGGGCGCCTTCCGGTCGGCGCGGCCCATGGCCCACGACCACGGCCCACGACGGCAACGGTCGCGGGCCCCGGCCTACGACAGGGGCGCCCCGTATGGATCCTCGGTCTGCGGTCCGACCGGATAACCCGGTTCGGGATCCCGGGGCCCGAACAGCGCGGTCAGGCCGAGGTGCACGACCAGCGCGGCGAACGGCCAGGCCAGCAGCGCCCCATTGGTCCCGAGCTTGAGCGGCGCGGAGAAGGTGACCCCCTTGCCCGCCGCCTTCGCGTGAGCGATCACGTCCGAGGTGGGTCCGAGCCACATCCCGAGCCGCCACGCCAGCAGCGACCCGAGCAGCCCGCCTATGCCCAGCGACACCACGAGCGGCACACCCCCGCGGCGGCGCAGCAGAAACACCGCAAGGCCGCTGACCAGCCCGAAGCCCAGCCCCAGCAGGGTGAACGTGCCGTCGACCCCGATCGCCTGCTCGCCCTCGCTGTCCTTGAGGTAGACGACCCAGCTCTTGTCGACCTCGTCGCCGATCAGTGGCACATGCGGTGCCAGCCACCACCACAGCAGCCCCAGCAGCACCCCGCCCAGCGCCATCGCCACCGTGATCACGGCGGCCTCGCGCACTTCGGTCTTCATCCCGGGCCCGTCCTGTTCGTACGTGCCCGCGCCCGGCGCCCCGGCAGGCGGTGCCTGCCAGACCTGGTGCGGGGTGTTGTCGTGCGGTGGCGGTGGCGGAGTCAGCGGTGCGGTCACCCTGCCATCGTGCCAGGTCGCGCTGTGCGCCGCGTCACCGGACGGCGGCCCGGCGGTACGCCCAGGCCGCCACGGCCAGCGAGACCACCCCGACACCGGCGCACACGCCCAGGTCGACGAGGACCACGGCCCAGTCCGGGTGCGCCCCGAAGGTCCGGGCGTACGCCTCCACGCCGTACGTCGACGGCAGCAGGTCCCGCGCCAGCCGGACGATCTCCGGCATCCGGTCGGGCGGCAGCACCCCGAGCAGCAGCGCCGCGGACATGCCCAGCTGGCCGAGGAGCGTGGCCAGTTCGGGACGTGGCGCGAGCAGGCCGCAGGCCGCGCCGAGCCCGGACAGCGCGGCTCCGGCGAGCGGGATCACGGCCAGCAGGATCCACAGGTTGGACAGCGGCAGCCCGAACAGCACGCATCCGAAGACGGCCGTCACCAGGGTCCCCGGCACGGTGAAGGAGGCGTACGCGGCCGCCGCGCCGAGCACCACCGCGGCCGGCGGGACCGGCAGGGTGGCGTAGTGGTCGAGCCCGCCGCTGGCCCGCAGCTGCCCGAAGTACTGCGCGAGCAGGTTCAGCGCGACGTACGCGACGACCAGCACCGACGACCCGGCCACCACGGACCGTGCCTCGCCGCCGCTGTCGACGACGCCGCGCATCATCACCGTGATGCCGACGGACTGGAAGGTGGCCACGAACAGCAGCGGGATCCGCGCCACCCGGGCCCGGGACAGCTGCGCCCGGTAGACGGCCGCCAGCGACGGCCACAGCCGTGCGGACGGCCCCAGCTCCGCCGGCTCCGGTGCCGTATCGGGCGCGGCCGGGACACTGCCCGGCAGCACCTGGGCGGGTACGACACTCACGTCGAGCTGCTCCTCTTCCCTACGGCAGTCGCGTACACCCATACGCATTGCGCGGCCCGTACGCTCATGCCTTCACCAGCCCCTGCCGCGCCGCGCCGCCGAGCGCCAGGTAGACGTCCTCCAGGCTGGGCGTGGCGAGCGTGAAGTCGTCCAGGGCGGCGAAGGCGGCGCCACCGGTCACCGTGGCGACGACCGCGCGGGCCTCCTCGGGCGCGAGCCGGAGCGTCCAGCGCCGGCCGGACTCCGCCGCGCGCTCGCGCAGGGCGGCCACCTCGGGCACCTCCAGCGGCGCCCGCTCCCGCCACACCAGCTCGACCCGGACCTCGTCGGCGACCTGTTCCTTCAGCCCGGCCGGGGTGTCGCAGGCGATGACCCGCCCCTGGTCGAGTACGGCGACCCGGTCGAGCACGGTCTCGGCCTCGATGACGTTGTGGGTGACCAGCAGCACGGTCGTCCCGTCCTCGGCGCGCCTTCGGTCCACGGCCGCCCACACCGCGCGCCGGGCCACCGGGTCCATGCCGGTGGTCGGCTCGTCCAGCACGAGCAGCGGGCGCTTTCCGACGAGGGCGGCGGCGAAGCAGGCGAGCCGCCGCTGGCCGCCGGACAGCTTCTTCAGCGCCCGCCCGGCGATCGGCGTGAGGCCCAGCTCCTCCAGTACGGCGTCCCGCTCGGTCCGCGCGGCCCGTACGTCCAGACCGCGCAGGCGTCCGGTGGTCTCGGCGGCGAGGGAGACGGTCAGCTCGTCCAGCGCGGAGGACTCCTGGCCGAGGTAGGCGAGCAGGCGCGCGGCCCGCTCGGGGTGCTTCACGATGTCGTGGCCGAGGATCTCGACACGGCCGGCGTCCGGCCGCAGCAGCCCGGTGAGCTGCCGTACGAGGGTGGACTTGCCGGCGCCGTTCGGTCCGAGCAGCCCGAAGACCTCGCCGCGCCGGACCGCCAGCTCAACGCCGTCGGTGGCCCGCACCTCGGGCGTGCCGGGGGCGTGGCGCCGTCCCTTGACGGCCGGATAGGTCTTGGCGAGTCCGCGCACGCGTACGACCTCGTCATACCGGAGGTCCTGTACCGCGCGCGTATTCACAAGGGACGAGGGTACGGGGTCCGGGGCCTTTACTCGCCTTTGGGGCCGCCTACGGGGGTTCCGCCCGGGTTCAGTCCCCCGGCGGACGCGGGGTCCGTCGCCGCGGGCACGTCGATCTCCCGCCAGAAGCCCGCCCGAATGGCGTAACGGTCGTGCTCGTCGATCTGGTCGTCCTTGTGGGCGAGCAGTCCGAACCGGGCCGCGTAGCGCAGCAGCTCGCCGTCGATGCGGTGCGGCACACGCGGGTACATCTGCGACAGCTTGTGCAGATGGCTCTGGTCGCCGAGCCGGGAGATCCAGCGCCGGGCGAAGACCTGACCGACCTCGTACGGGTCGCCGCCGACGGTCGTGATGTCCTCCTCCCGGTCGGCCCAGCGCTGCTCGGCCGTGGTGAGCTGAGCCAGCGTCGGCATGGCGGCGGCCTCGGGCGGCTCGGAAACCATGCCCGGGCGGTCCACCCAGCCCTTGTCGGAGGACCAGCGCAGGGTCGCGGTCGCGGGGTTCTGGACGGGCTGGGTGCCGGGGGCGCGCAGGGCGGCGAGGTCCTTGGGGGTGGGTACGCCCTTGGGGGCGGCGGCCCGCTCCTGGCTACCGTTCTCGGTCACGGCGGCGGCCGGTGGGTGCGTGCCCTGCTCGGCCGGCCGGTCGGCCGCCGCGGCGAGCGCGGACTCGGGCAGCGGCGCGGAGAGGATCGCGGCGATCTCGGGGCGGGGTACGGGCTGCGGGGCGCAGACGCCGGTCAGCTCCTTGGCACGAACGGCCTGGGTGATCCAGGCCCGGTCCAGCACCCGCCGCTCGTCGGCCTCGGCGACCAGGTCCTCGGACTGGTTGTAGTCGCCGTCCGCGGCCTGGACGGCCCACAGGTGGACGGCGACGCCGTGCTCCTTGGCGGCCATCATGCCGGGCAGCAGATCGCCGTCCCCGGTGACGAGGACGACGTCGGAGCAGGCGCGGTTGCGGGCCAGCTCGGTCAGCTCGGCGTGCATGGCGGCGTCCACGCCCTTCTGCGCCCAGCGGCCGTCACTGCGGGTGAGGGCGCCGAGCCGGACGGTGACCCGGGGCATCACGCGCAGCCTGCGGTGCTCCGGCTGGGGGACGCGGTCGGGGGCGCCGTCGAACCAGTAGATGCGCAGCAGCGGGCGCTCGGTCTCGGCTTCCGCACGCTCACGCAGCGCATGGATCAGCGCGCTGTGGTCGACAGTGATCCGGGACCGCGAGGGCTCGCCGGCGAGCAGGCTGGCGGCTGCGCCCAGCAGATACCCGGCGTCCACCAGGACGATGCAGCGGTCCACGCGACTCACCCTCTTCCCGGGAGGCTTTGCTCAAGGACTTCCTTCGAGTCTGCCCGACCGCGCGGGGGTTAACGGCCCGAACTCGATCTTCGGCGTGGCGTTTGCGGCTCACGCGCGCCCACCCACCCTGTCACACACGGTAATTATCCGAAATGCGCCTGATGTCAGCGTATGTGAATCTGGTCCCGTCTCTGGCCCCCAGATCCCCCACAGGAGGCAGATCACCATGGCCAAGAACAAGAAACAGGACCGAAGCCAGCAGCAGCACGCCTCGCAGGCCGAGCGCGGGCAGGAGCAGGCCCAGAAGTCCTCGGCGGAGGCGCGCAACGAGCAGCACCTCAGCCAGATGACGCCCGCGGACGTGGCGCGCAAGGGCCGGCAGAAGCGCTTCGGTCACAACTGACATCTGCATAAAGGGCACTTGAGCCCGGGCACATGACGAGGGGCGCACCCGCCGCGGGTGCGCCCCTTGCGCGCTTCCGCCTCCCCGCCGCCGGGCGGGGGGCTGCGGCTAGCCCGCCAGGCAGGACGGGCCGAGCAGGACCTTCAGGTCGCCGAAGAGCGCCGGGTCGGGCTTGACCCGGTGCCGGTCAAGGCGCAGCACGGTGGTCTTGCGTGGGCCCTGGAGCTTGATCCGGACCTCGCTGTCGCCCTTGTGGTGGCTGAGGATCTCGCCGAGGCGGCTGACCATGGGCGGAGTGACCCTGGTGGCCGGGATGGTGAGGATCACCGGCGCGTTGGTGCCCGCGTTGGACAGGTCCGGGACCATCAGCTCCATGGCGACGAGCCGGGGCACGTCCTCGCGCTTGTCGAGGCGGCCCTTGACGAACACCACGGCGTCCTCGACGAGTTGGGTCGAGATGAGCTGGTAGGTCGCCGGGAAGAACATGCACTCGATGGAACCGGCGAGGTCCTCGACGGTGGCGATCGCCCAGGCGTTGCCCTGCTTGGTCATCTTGCGCTGCAGGCCCGAGATGATGCCACCGATGGTGACCACCGCGCCGTCCGCGTGCTCGCCGCCGGTGAGCTGGGCGATGCCCGCGTCGGCCTTGTCGGACAGCACGTGCTCCAGACCGAAGAGCGGGTGGTCGGAGACGTACAGACCGAGCATCTCCCGCTCCTGGGCGAGCAGATAGGTCTTGTCCCACTCCTCGTCGGTGAACTGCACGTCGAGTCCGAAGCCGGGCTCGCTGCTGGTCTCCTCGCCCATGCCGCCGAAGAGGTCGAACTGCCCCTCGGCCTCCTTGCGCTTGACGGCGACCACGTTGTCGATCATCGGCTCGTACTGCGCCATGAGCCCCTTGCGGGTGTGGCCCATGGTGTCGAAGGCGCCGGCCTTGATCAGTGATTCCGTGGTGCGCTTGTTGCACGCGACCGCCTCGACCTTGTCGAGGTAGTCGGGGAAGGACGCGTACTTGCCCTTCGCCTTGCGGCTCTTGATGATCGACTCGACCACGTTGGTGCCGACGTTGCGCACGGCCTCGAGGCCGAAGAGGATCACGTCGTCGCCCTGGGCGGCGAAGTTGTGCACCGACTCGTTGACGTTCGGCGGGAGCACCTTGATGCCCATGCGGCGGCACTCGTTGAGGTAGACGGCCGACTTGTCCTTGTCGTCCTTGACGGACGTGAGGAGGGCGGCCATGTACTCGGCCGGGTAGTTCGCCTTCAGGTAGGCGGTCCAGTAGGTGACCAGGCCGTACGCCGAGGAGTGCGCCTTGTTGAACGCGTACCCGGCGAAGGGGACCAGCACGTCCCACAGGGCCTGGATCGCCGCGTCCGAGAAGCCGTTCTTGCGGGCGCCCTCCTGGAAGATGGTGAAGTTCTTCGCCAGTTCCTCGGGCTTCTTCTTGCCCATCACGCGGCGCAGGATGTCGGCCTCGCCGAGCGAGTAGCCGGCGACGATCTGCGCGGCCTTCTGCACCTGCTCCTGGTACACGATGAGGCCGTAGGTCAGGCCGAGCGTCTCCTTCAGGGGCTCCTCGAGCTCCGGGTGGATCGGCGTGATCTCCTGCCGGCCGTTCTTGCGCTCGGCGTAGTTCGTGTGCGAGTTCATGCCCATCGGGCCCGGCCGGTACAGGGCCGAGACGGCGGAGATGTCCTCGAAGTTGTCGGGCTGCATCTGGCGCAGCAACGAGCGCATCGGGCCGCCGTCGAACTGGAACACGCCGAGCGTGTCACCGCGGCAGAGCAGTTCGTAGGTCTTCGGGTCGTCGAGCGGGACCTCGAGGAGCTGGAGCTTGACGCCCTTGTTGGCCTCCACCATCTTCACGGCGTCGTCCATGATGGTGAGGTTGCGCAGACCCAGGAAGTCCATCTTGATCAGGCCGAGGGACTCGCACTGCGGGTAGTCCCACTGCGTGATCGTCACGCCGTCCGTGTGCCGCACCCAGACCGGGGCGTGCTCGATGATCGGCTCGCTGGACATGATGACGCCGGCGGCGTGCACGCCCATCTGCCGGACCAGGCCCTCCACACCGCGCGCGGTGTCGATGACCTTCTTCACGTCCGGCTCGTTCTCGTACATCCCCCGGACCTCGCCCGCCTCGTTGTAGCGGGGGTGCGAGGGGTTGGTGATGCCGTCGAGGTCGATGCCCTTGCCGAGGACGTCGGCGGGCATCGCCTTGGTGATGCGGTCGCCCATCGCGTAGGGGTAGCCCAGCACGCGCGCGGAGTCCTTGATCGCGTTCTTCGCCTTGATCTTGCCGTACGTGCCGATCATGGCGACCTTGTCGGCGCCGTACTTCTCGGTCACGTACCGGATCACCTCGACGCGCCTGCGCTCGTCGAAGTCGATGTCGACATCGGGCATGGAGACGCGTTCGGGGTTGAGGAAGCGCTCGAAGATCAGTCCGTGCTCGATCGGGTCGAGGTCGGTGATGCCCATCGCGTACGCGACGATCGAACCGGCGGCGGAACCTCGGCCCGGGCCCACGGCGATGCCGTTGTTCTTGGCCCACATGATGAAGTCGGCGACGACGAGGAAGTACCCCGGGAACCCCATCTGGATGATGATGTCCATCTCGTAGTCCGCCTGCTTCTGGCGGTCCTCCGGGATGCCGTTCGGGTAGCGGCGGTGCATGCCGCGCCGCACTTCCTCCTTGAACCAGGTGACGTTGGTGTAGCCCTCCTCCGGGATGTCGAACCGAGGCATGAGGTCGCGCTTCTCGAACATGCCGGTGGTGTCCACCATCTCGGCGACCAGGAGCGTGTTGGCGCAGCCCTGCTGCCAGGCGTCCGAGGAGTCGATGGCGTACATCTCGTCCGTGGACTTCAGGTAGTAGCCGGTGCCGTCGAACTTGAAGCGGTCCGGGTCGGAGAGGTTCTTGCCGGTCTGGATGCACAGCAGGGCGTCGTGGGCGGCCGCCTCGTGCGCGTACGTGTAGTGCGAGTCGTTGGTGACCAGCGGGGGGATGCCGAGCTTCCTGCCGATCTCCAGGAGACCCTCGCGGACCCGGTGCTCGATGTCGATGCCGTGGTCCATCAGCTCCAGGAAGTACTTGTCCTTGCCGAAGATGTCCTGGTAGTCGGCGGCGGCCTTGAGGGCCTCCTCCTCCTGCCCCAGGCGCAGCCGGGTCTGGACCTCTCCGGAGGGGCAGCCGGTGGAGGCGACGATCCCCTCGGACCACTGGGCGATGGTCTCCTTGTCCATCCGGGGCCACTTCTGCAGCCAGCCCTCGGCGTAGGCGTCGGAGGAGAGACGGAAGAGGTTGTGCAGACCGGTCTTGTTCACCGCCCACATCGTCTTGTGGGTGTAACCACCGGAACCGGAGACGTCGTCCCGCTTCTGGTGCGGCTGGCCCCACTGGATCTTGCGCTTGTTGCGCCGGGACTCGGGGGCGACATACGCCTCGATCCCGATGATCGGGGTGACTCCGGCCTTCTGTGCGGAATGGAAGAAGTCGTACGCCCCGTGCAGGTTGCCGTGGTCGGACATGGCGATGTGCGTCATGCCCATCTCGTTGCAGGCATTGAACATGTCCTTGAGCCGCGCGGCACCGTCCAGCAGCGAGTACTGGGTGTGGACGTGCAGGTGCGTGAAGGGCGGCTTTGACACGGTATGGCCTCCGACGGAAAACACGGGGGGACGGATGGGCGGACAGTTCTGGGGTCAGCGTCGAAGTCTATGCCCCGGCACTGACACTCGCGGGCGTTCCCTGCGTACCTTCGTGCGGGAACCGGGCACTCCCGCGTGGCGTCGCCCGTTGGAGACGGCAGAAACGCTGTCGTACAGGTATTTGCACCAGGAGGCACCCCGCGATGTCGGTCCACCGGCTCAACGACGAGGAGCGCGGCGAGGAGATCCTCGCCGTCTTCGACACCGCCTTCGGCCGGCTCCTGGCCGCCGACCCGGCCGCGTTCCGGGTGAAGTTCCGCAAGATGGCGGCCTCGGCGTTCGCGTTCTACCGGGGCACGGCGTGCCTCTTCTACCACGACCTGGCTGCGAACCATGAGTTCGGGTCGAAGCGGGGTGGTCCGTTCCTGGACGACCGCACCTCGCGCGTGTGGATCCACGGCGACCTGCACGCGGAGAACTTCGGCACGTACATGGATTCCAACGGCCGCCTGGTCTTCAACGTCAACGACTTCGACGAGGCCTACGTCGGCCCCTTCACCTGGGACCTGAAGCGCTTCTCGGCCTCGATCGCGCTCATCGGATACGCGAAGGCGCTCAGCGACGAGCAGATCACCGAGCTGGTGGAGACCTACGCGCTCGCCTACCGCGAGCGCATCCATGCCCTGGCCACCGGCGCGAAGAGCGACGAGGTGCCGCCGTTCACCCTGGACACCGCCGAGGGCCCGCTGCTGGGCGCCCTGCGCACCGCCCGCTCGCTGACCCGCTTCGAGCTGCTGGAGTCGATGACCGAGATCCGCGAGTACGAGCGCCGCTTCGCGCCGGACGGCGGCGCCATCGAGCTGGACGCCGCGACCCGCTACAAGGTACTGGCCGCCTTCGACGGCTATCTGGAGACCCTGCCGGACGCCTCGCTGGCCCGGCCCGACTCCTACCGCGTGAAGGACGTGGTCGGCCGCCGGGGCATCGGCATCGGCTCGGCCGGGCTGCCGTCGTACAACATCCTCCTCGAGGGCCACAGCGACGCCCTGGAGAACGACGTCGTGATCTACATCAAGCAGGCCCAGACCCCGGCCGTCTCGCGGCACGTCACCGATCCGGCCATCGCCGGCTACTTCCAGCACGAGGGGCACCGCACGGTGATCTCCCAGCGCGCCCTGCAGGCGCACGCCGACCCGTGGCTGGGCTGGACCGAGCTGGACGGCGCGGGCCAGCTGGTCGCCGAGGTCTCGCCGTACGCCGTCGACCTGGACTGGAGCGACATCGACGACCCCGAGGAGATCGCGCAGGTCGTCGCCGACCTGGGCCGGGCCACGGCGGCCATGCACGCGGCGGCGGACGACCAGTCCGGCGAGTCCCTGGTGCCCTTCTCCACCGAGCGGGCCATCGACGCGGCGATCGCGGCCGACGAGGAGGGCTTCGCGCCCGTCCTGGTGGACTTCGCGCACGCCTACGGCGCACGCGCGCGTGCGGACCACCAGATCTTCGTCGACCTGTTCCGCAACGACCGCATTCCGGGGCTGTAACCTTCGCGGACTCACAGGCACTCTTTAGGGGTCTCTTACTCTCGTACGTGACACACTCTTCTCTCGCTATGGACATATCCGGGACCCAGCTCAGAGCCGTGCGCGCGGCGCTGTTCACGGCCTTCGTCGTGACGCTCAGCACCGCGTCGCACGTGCTGCTGTCCCGGGCCCCGCTGCCGGCCGCGACGGTGGCGGCGGTGGCCGCCGGGGTCTTCGTCACCGCTTACGCGCTGGCGGGCCGCGAGCGCGGCTTCGGCCGGATCGCCGCCCTGCTGGTTCCGCTGGAGCTGGCCGCCGACACGGTGTTCACCACCGGCCAGCACACCTGCTACGGCCAGGCGGGCGGCCCGGTCGCGGGTCCGCTGCGCGCCTTCGGCTTCGACGTGCTGTGCGACGGCCGGGTGGGCACCCCGCTCGCGCAGGTGACCGGCAGCCCGGACCGCTCGGCCGCGCTGCTCGCGCACGCCACCCCGGCCGCCGCCTGGCTGCTGCTCGCCGCGCACGTCTGTGTGGGACTGCTGGCCGCGGCCTGGCTGCGCCGGGGCGAGCGGGCGCTGACCCAGCTGCTGCGCGCGGTCGCCGCCACCACCTTCCGGCCACTGCTGCTGGCGGTCGCCGTGGTGGGCGTACGGCTCCGGCCGGTCCGCCGGCTGCCCCGCCCCGCCCCGCGGCCGGTCGCCGCCCGCGGCCTGCTCCTGGTTCACTCCCTGGGACGGCGTGGACCTCCGTGCTCACCGGCATTCGCCTGAGCACGATCAGTCCCCCACACGTATCCCGCGTACGGCATGTGCGCGTCCCATATGGAGATCACCACTATGAGCAAGCGGAACAGCCAGGCAGCGAAGACACAGGCCCGGGAGCGGCTGCGCCAGGAGCGCGAGCGGCAGGCCAAGCGCGACAAGGCCAGGCGGCAGGTCATCGTGGCCGCCTCGGTCGTGGCCGTACTGGCCGCGGCCGGCGGCATAGGTTACGCCGTCGTCCAGGCCAACAAGCCCGGCTACTGGGAGGGCATGAAGACCGCCAAGGTCGTCGCGCCGGCCCACACGACGGGCACGAACGGCACCACCGTCGTCATCGGCAAGGACAGCGCCAAGAAGACCCTCAAGATGTACGAGGACCCGCGCTGCCCGGTGTGCGCCCAGTTCGAGGAGAGCGTCGGCACGACCCTCAAGAAGGACATCGACGACGGCAAGTTCAAGTACCAGTACGTCGGCGCCACGTTCATCGACGACAAGGACAACGGCCAGGGCTCCAAGAACGCGCTGAGCGCCCTGGGCGCCGCGCTGAACGTCAGCGACGAGGCGTTCCTCGAGTACAAGTCCGCGCTCTACTCCACGAAGTGGCACCCGGACGAGACGGTCGACAAGTTCAAGGACGACAACTACCTCATCCAGGTCGCCGACACCGTCCCCGCGCTGAAGGGCAACGCGCAGTTCCAGAACGCGGTCAAGAAGGGCACCTACGACGCCTGGGCCATGGCGATGTCGAAGACCTTCGACAACAACAAGGACGGTGTGACCGGCACCCCGGGCTTCGTCATGAACGGCAAGCAGCTCAACGGCGGCAAGGTGATCCTGACGGTGCCCGACTTCAACAACGCGATCGACGCGGCCATGAAGGGCTGACGACCCGTCGGAATTCGACTGCCGGGTGAAGAGCGGGCGAACTTTCCCGGTTCGCCCGCTCTTTTGTTCGTACCGGTCAGTAACCTCGTCGGTCGTGACCAGTCGAAACCGATCGTCCGAGGTGCTTCGCGGCCTCGGCCCCCTCTCTCCCCGCCGCCGTACGGTCGTCAAGGCCGCGGCGGCGACCGCTGTGCTGGCGGGTCCGCTCGCCGCAGCCCTTCCGGCGCGCGCGACCAACCAGGCCCCGTCTTTCCTCCACGGCGTCGCCTCCGGCGACCCGCTGCCCGACGGCATCCTGCTGTGGACCCGGGTGACCCCGACCGCCGAGGCCCTGCCGGGCTCCGGGATCGGCCCGGACACCAAGGTGAGCTGGGTCGTCGCCACGGACAAGGCGCTGACGAACGTCGTCGCCAAGGGATCCACCACCGCCACGGCCGCCTCCGACCACACCGTGAAGGCCGACATCCGCGGCCTGCAACCGGCGACCGACTACTGGTTCCGGTTCTCGGCCGGCGGCACCGACTCCGCGGTGGCCCGCACCCGTACCGCCCCGGCGGCGGACGCCGCCGTGGCCGGGCTGCGCTTCGGCGTGGTCACCTGCGCCAACTGGGAGGCCGGCTACTTCGCCTCCTACCGTCACCTCGCGGCCCGCAGCGACCTCGACGCCTGGCTGCACCTGGGCGACTACATCTACGAGTACAAGTCCGGCGAGTACGCGGCCCGCGGCAAGGTCGTCCGCCCGCACGCGCCCGCCAACGAGATCATCACGCTCACCGACTACCGGATCCGGCACGGCAAGTACAAGACCGACCCCGACCTGCAGGCCCTGCACCTGAAGGCACCGGTCATCGCGATCTGGGACGACCACGAGTTCGCCGACAACGCCTGGTCGGGCGGCGCGGTCAACCACACCGAGGGCGCCGAGGGCACCTGGGCCGCCCGCAAGGCCGCCGCCAAACAGGCCTACTTCGAGTGGATGCCGGTCCGCCCCGCCGTCGAGGGCACCACCTACCGACGGCTGCGCTTCGGCAAGCTCGCCGACCTGTCCCTGCTGGACCTGCGCTCCTTCCGCTCCCAGCAGGCGAACGCGGGCAGCGGCTCGGTGGACGACCCGAACCGCACGATCACCGGACGCGCCCAGCTCGACTGGCTGAAGGCCGGGCTGAAGGCCTCCGACACCAGGTGGCGGCTGGTGGGCAACTCGGTCATGATCGCCCCGTTCGTCATCGGCTCGCTCACCGCCGACCTGCTGAGGCCGCTCGCCAAGCTGCTCGACCTGCCGCAGGACGGCATCGGCGTGAACACCGACCAGTGGGACGGCTACACCCACGACCGCCGTGAGCTCCTCGACCACCTGCGCTCGAACGCCATCGGCAACACCGTCTTCCTCACCGGTGACATCCACATGTCCTGGGCCAACGACGTGCCGGTGGACGCGGGCACGTATCCGCTGTCGCCGTCGGCGGCCACCGAGTTCGTGATCACCTCGGTGACCTCCGACAACCTCGACGACATCGTCAAGGTCCCCGAGGGCGTGGTCTCCGCGGTCGCCGCGCCGCTCATCGAGGCCGCCAACCGGCACGTCCACTGGGTCGACACCGACCGGCACGGCTACGGCGTCCTGGACATCACCGCCGACCGGGCGCAGATGGACTACTACGTCCTGTCCGACCGCACCGACCCGAACGCGACGTCCAAGTGGGAGCGTTCGTACCGCACCCGCAGCGGCACGCAGAAGGTCGAGCGGACCTACGACCCGGTGTAGCGGTTGCTCCGAGCTGTACAGGAGGCAACCAGCGGCAGACGACTCCCAGCCGCCGGCCTGGGTGTGGTCCGGGCACTTCCCGTGGCTGGTCCACCCGCCCAAGGAGTGCTTCCCCGGCTGAGGCCTCCGGCGCGGCACGACGCCGGCGGTCGTGACCGAGGGGCCGGCCCGGTCATGCGCACATGGCCCGGGCCGAGCCCGTCCCTACGCCGCCTCCAGGCTGTCGAGGAAGCCGAGTGCCACCCGCCAGGTGGCCTCGGCGGCCTCGGCGTCGTAGTCGGGCAGCTCGGGGTCGGTGTACAGGTGCCCGGCCCCCGCGTAGCGGTAGACCTCCACATCCGCGCCGGTCCGGCCCATCTGGAGATACCAGGCGCTCAGCCAGTCGTCCGTCTCGAACGGGTCCGGCTCGGCCACGTGCAGCTGCACCGGCAGGTCGTCCGCCTGCGCGTTCGGCGCGATGTCCGACGTGCCGTGCAGAAGCAGCAGCCCGCGCGCCTTGTCGTCACCGAGGGCGAGGGTCTGGGCGATGGAGGCGCCCAGCGAGAAGCCCGCGTACACCAGCCCGCGATCGGAGTACGGCGCCGCCGCGAGCACGGCCCGCTTCAGCAGCTCGTCCTTGCCGATCTCCTCCTTGTACGCCATGCCCTCCTCGACGGTGTCGAACGTGCGGCCCTCGAAGAGGTCGGGCGTCCACACCTCGTGGCCCGCCGCGCGCAGCCGGTCCGCGGCCTCGCGCACCGCGGGCCTGAGGCCGTAGGTCGAATGAAAGAGCATGATGTTCATGAGGCCATGGTGCCAGCCGGTGCGACGCCACCGGAGCCGCCGTGTCCAGGGACGCCGCGAACTCACATGTTCATGCCCGCCGGGCACCGGTTAGAAGCGCAGGCATGGAAGACGCACTCCGCCCTGTGATCGTGATATGCGCCTCCGTGCTGATCACCCTGGCCATCGGGTGGGCCACCGACCGGCTGCTGCACAAGGCCGCCGAACGCAACCACGACTCCCCGCTGTGGGAGCTGCTGCGCCGCGCTCGCATCCCTTACCAGCTCGTGCTGTGCACCGCCCTGCTCCGCGGATCGTACGACCAGACGAAGGTGCTGGAGCGGCACCAGGCCGGCATCGCCCGGACCCTGACCCTGGTGCTGATCGGCTCCGCCGCCTGGCTGGTGATCCGGATCGCCGCCGCGGTCGTCGAGACCACCTACAGGCGCTATGCGCGCGTCCACCAGGACGCGGCCCGGGTCCGCCGGGTGCGCACCCAGGTGGAGCTGATCATGCGGGTGGTCTCCGCGATCGTCATCGTCGTGGCAATCGCCTCCATGCTGCTCACGTTCCCGGCGATGCGCGCGGCCGGGGCCTCGCTGCTGGCCTCGGCAGGCATCCTCGGCATCGTCGCCGGGGTCGCCGCCCAGTCGACGCTGTCCAACATGTTCGCCGGGCTGCAGATCGCCTTCGGCGACATGGTGCGCATCGGCGACACGGTCGTCGTGGACGGCGAGTGGGGCACGGTCGACGAGATCACTCTGACCTTCCTGACGGTACGGACCTGGGACGAGCGCCGGATCACCATGCCGGTGTCGTACTTCACCTCCAAACCCTTCGAGAACTGGTCGCGGGGCACCCCGCAGATGACCGGCACCGTCTTCTGGCACCTCGACCACAGCGCGCCCGTCGAGGCGATGCGCGAGAAACTGCGCGACATCCTGCGCGAGTGCCCGGCGTGGGACGGCCGTTCCTACAGCCTGGTGGTGACGGACAGCACGCCGAGCACCCTCCAGGTGCGCGCTCTGATGACCGCGAAGGACTCCGCCGACATCTGGACGGTTCGGGTCGCCGTCCGCGAGCAGATGATCACCTGGCTGGTGCGGGAACACCCCTATGCGCTCCCCCGGGTCAACACCGCCGCCGCGGTACTCCCGCCGCACCACCTCCCCTCCCTCGACGGCACGTCCCTGCGCAAGGACCACGCGCACCCACGCACCGGCCGGCCCTGACCGGTCCGCCGGCCGGACTCGGCACCGCGCGGCTCAAGGCGTCACTGCCCGCGCTCCGCGCCGCCGTTGACCTGGATCACCTGGGAGGTGACGTGCCCGGCGGCGGGCGAGGCCAGCCAGTGCAGCGTCGCCGCCACGTCTCCCGGTGTCCCGGCGCGGCCGGTCAGCGTGTCGCCGACGAGCCTCGCCCGCCGGGCCTCGTCCATGGTGTCCCCGAAGAACTCGGTGTCCTCGACGAACCCCGGCGCGACCACGTTCACGGTGATGCCGCGCGGCCCGAGCTGCCGGGCCAGGTCGTGCGCGTACGGGTGCAGGCCGGCCTTGGCCGCCGCGTAGGCGCCGGTGCCCGAACCCCGGTAGGCGGCGATGGAACTGACGAAGAGCACCCGCCCGCCGGGCTCGGCGAGCCGGCTCTTGAGCGCTTCGGTGAGGAGCGCGGCCGTCAGCGCGTTCTGTCTGAAATTGACTGTCCAGTCGTGGGCCACCCGGTCCAGGGGGTCCTCGCTGCCGGACGGCGGCTCCAGATGCCCGGCGCCGCCCGCGCTGTGCACGAGCACGTCGACGGTGCCGAACTCCTCGGCGACGAACCGGGCCACCCCGCGGACCTGACCGGGCTCGGAGAGGTCTGCCGCACGGGTGAGCGCCCCGGGCACACCGGCCTTCTCCAGCACCTCGGCCCGCCGCCCGAGCAACAGCACCCGGTCCCCGTCCGCGGCGAACGCCTGCGCTGTCGCCAGCCCGATGCCCGTACCGCCTCCACTGATCACGATGTTGCGCGTCATGATCCGAGAGTAGGCACGGACCGCCGGGCAGTGCCGGAGTTTTCCACAGCCGTCATACATTTGTACGACTGACAAGCCGCCCTGTGCACAATCGCCTGCGCCCGCCGGCCGCACGCCCCGCGCGCCTCACCGCAGGCTGCGCACGTCTAGATGGCGCAGCACCCGGTCCACGATCTCCGGGTCCGACCCCGGCTCGCTCCGCGCCGCCAGCACCTCGTGACGTGCCGCGCTCATCATCTCGTTCTGGATGCGCCGGATGCGCTTGAGCCGCCTGGCCCGCTGGTACTGCGCCTCCCGGCGCTCCTCCTCCCCCATGTCCGGGCTGATCCGGATGCCGATGTCGAAGGCGCGCCGCAGCATCTGCTCCGCCAGGTCCTCGGGCAGATCCTCCACCTGCTCGATCTCCCGCAGCCTGCGCCTGGCCGCCTTGGCCGCGCGCACCGCCAGCTCCTTCTCGAACTCCTTCTCCCGTTCGGAGTCGGTCCGCACCCCCAGCCGCTTGACCAGCCACGGCAGGGTGAGCCCCTGGAGCACCAACGTGACGACGATGACCCCGAAGGCGATGAAGACGATCTCGTCCCGGTCGGGGAAGGGGGAGCCGGCGTGGGTCTTGAGCGGGACGGCCAGTGCGAGTGCCACCGAGGCCACCCCGCGCATCCCCGACCACCACATCACCACGGTCTCCCGCCAGCTGACCGGGATCTCCTCGTCGTAGTCCCGCCGCGCGTGCAGCCGTTTGGTCAGCCAGGTCGCGGGCAGCAGCCACATCAGCCGTACGACGATCACCACGCCGACGACGGCCGCGGCCCAGCCGAGCAGCTCCCCCCAGCGGCCCGCGGCCGTACGGATGGCGTTGTGCAGCTCCAGACCGATGAGCCCGAAGGCCACACCGGTGACGAGGGTGTCGATGATGTCCCAGAAGGTGTGCCCGGCCAGCCGGGTCATGACGTCATCGGCGTCGGTGGCGTACTCGGCGAGGAAGAGCGCCGTGGTGAGCACCGCGAGCACCCCGGAGCCGTGCAGCTTCTCCGCGAGCACGTAGGAGGCGTACGGCACCAGCAGGGTCATGCCGATCTGCAGGGTCGGATCGCCGAGCAGGTCCATCAGCCTGTTCGCACCCCAGCCGAGCAGCAGGCCGACGGCCACCGCGACGACCGCGGACAGCACCAGGTCCAGCCCGGCCCGCCATGCCGAGAAGGTGCCGCTCACGACCGCGGCGATCGCCACGTGGTACAGCACGATGGCCGTGACGTCGTTGAAGAGTCCCTCGCCCTCCAGGATCGACACCAGGCGGCGCGGCAGCCCCAGCTGTCCGGCCACGCTGGTCGCGGCGACCGGGTCGGGCGGGGCGATCAGCGCGCCGAGCGCTACGGCCGCGGCGATCGGCAGCCCGGGCACGATGGCGTTCGCGACGTACGCCACGCACACGGTCGTCACGAACACCAGGGCGACGGCCAGCAGGAAGATCGGCCGGATGTTGGCCGCGAACTGCCGCCAGGAGGTGCGGCGCACGGCGGCGTAGAGCAGCGGCGGCAGCAGCCCGGGCAGGATCAGCTCGGGTGGGATGTCCACGTTGGGCACGAAGTCGGCCACCGCGAGGGCTCCGCCGAACAGCGTCATCAACACCGGCGCCGGCACCCCGAACCGGTCCGCCACCGGCACGCTCACCAGGGCCCCCAGCAGCAGGACGAACAGCAGGGCCAACTGGTCCACGGCCGGCGCTCCGGGAGTCGACGATCACACGGCAGATCTCAAGCCTGCCATCCGCCCGCCGGGAGCGCGCGCCGCTACAGGGCCCGGCGCATCGCCCGGTGCGGCATGTCCGCGTCCGGGAACTCGGGGCCGTACGCCGCGTAGCCGAGGCGCTCGTAGAAGCCCAGTGCCTGGGTCTGTGCGTGCAGGTCCACCGCGGTGAGGCCACGCGCGCGTGCCGCGTCCTCGATGGCCCGCACCAGGGCCGCGCCGACTCCGAGCCCGCGCGCCGCCCGGGAGACGGCGAGCCGCCCCAGGGAGCCCACCGACGCGTCCGCGCCGGTCTTGGCGACGGCCGCCTTGCCGGACAGCAGCCGCCCGGTGCCGAGCGGCACACCGTCCTCGCGGATCGCCAGCACATGCACGGCGCCGGCGTCGTAGGCGTCGTACTCGATGTCCTCGGCAACGCCCTGTTCGTGCACGAAGACCTCCTTGCGGACCGCGAAGCAGGCTTCGCGGTCGGCGACGTCCTCGGCGACCCGGACGGTGTACGGCGCCGCGCTCACGCGTACGTCTCCTCGCGGACCTGGTCGAGGGCCTCCTGCAGGTCCTCGGGGTAGTCGCTGTGGAACTCCACCCACTGCCCGTCCGCGGGGTGCTCGAAGCCGAGCCGCACGGCGTGCAGCCACTGGCGGGTCAGGCGCAGCCGCTTGGCGAGCGTCGGGTCGGCGCCGTAGGTGAGGTCGCCGACGCAGGGGTGGCGGTGGGCGGCCATGTGGACGCGGATCTGGTGGGTGCGGCCGGTCTCCAGCTTCACGTCCAGCAGCGAGGCGGCGCGGAACGCCTCGAGGAGGTCGTAGTGGGTCACGGAGGGCTTGCCGTCGGCCGTGACCGCCCACTTGTAGTCGTGGTTCGGGTGTCGGCCGATGGGGGCGTCGATGGTCCCGCTCGTCGGGTCCGGGTGGCCCTGGACCAGGGTGTGGTAGCGCTTGTCGACCGTGCGCTCCTTGAACTGGCGCTTGAGCGAGGTGTACGCCCGCTCCGACTTGGCGACCACCATCAGGCCCGAGGTGCCGACGTCCAGGCGGTGCACGATCCCCTGGCGCTCGGCGGCGCCGGAGGTGGAGATCCGGTACCCGGCGGCGGCCAGGCCGCCGATGACGGTGGGGCCGCTCCAGCCCGGCGAGGGGTGCGCGGCCACGCCGACCGGCTTGACGATGACGACCACGTCATCGTCGTCGTGCACGATCTCCATGCCCTCGACCGGCTCGGCGACCACCTGCACCGGCGCGGGCGCCTGCGGCATCTCGACCTCGAGCCAGGCGCCGCCGCGCACCCGCTCGGACTTGCCGACCACCGCGCCGTCGACCTGCACCTTGCCGGCCGCGGCCAGCTCGGCCGCCTTCGTGCGAGAGAAGCCGAACATGCGGGAGATGGCGGCGTCGACACGCTCGCCCTCCAGGCCGTCGGGCACGGGCAGGGTACGGATCTCGGGAATCGTGCTCACCCGTCGAGTATGCCGGACGGCCCCGACGGCCCCGAACGTGCCTGTGGACAACTCGAGCGACCAGGGCCTGTCCGGCGGAAAGTTGCAGGAAGGCCACAGCGACCGACGACAACGCCGCAGACGGGCGCGCCGGCCCCCGCATCTGCGGCATGACCCGCCGGTCAGGTCCTAGTCCTCGTGGACCGTGCCGTCCGGGTCCAGGCCGCGGAAGGACAGCAGCACGATCAGGATGCCGCCGCACACGATCGCCGAGTCGGCCAGGTTGAACACCGCGAAGCCCTTGGGGGCGATGAAGTCCACGACCTCGCCCTCGAAGATCCCGGGCGACCGGAAGATGCGGTCGGTGAGGTTGCCGAGCGCACCGCCGAGCAGCAGGCCGAGGGCGATCGCCCAGGGGAAGCTGTAGAGCTTGCGGGCCAGTCGGATGATCACCACGATCACCGCGGCGGCGATCAGCGTGAAGATCACCGTGAACGCGGCTCCGAAGCCGAAGGCGGCACCGGGGTTGCGGATGGCGTGCAGCTCCAGCAGGTCCCCGAGCAGCTTGATCGGCTCGTGACCCTCCAGCTTGGCGACCACGAGCGTCTTGCTGATCAGGTCGAGGGCGTACGCGAACGCGGCCACCGCGAACAGCACGGCGATCCGTCGCCCGCGACCGTCGCGCGCCTGCGCCGGGGCCTTTGGCCGGCCCTCCCCGGACGCACCGGTCCCGGCGGACGCGTCGGAACCCGCCGGCACGCCGGCCGCCGCCGTCTGCTCGCCGCCGTCGTCCGGGGTGTCCGGCGTACCGATGATGCGCTCCGCCTCTGCCACGTGAGTCCCTCAGCCTAGGTACCTGACTGAGGACGAGACTACGGCACGGCCGCGCGGCCCCTCACGCTCAGGAGCGGCGTTCCTGCTTCTGCTTGCACTCCACACACAGCGTGGCCCGCGGGAAGGCCTGCATCCGGGCCTTGCCGATGGGGTTGCCGCAGTTCTCGCACAGACCATAGGTGCCTGCGTCCAGCCGTTCCAGCGCGTGCTCGTTCTGGATCAGCATCTCGCGCGCGTTGGCGGCGAGCGCCATCTCGTGCTCGCGCGTGATGTTCTTGGTCCCGGTGTCGGCCTCGTCGTCGCCCGCACCGTCCCCGGAGTCCCGCATCAGGCCCACGAGGGAGGCCTCGGAGGAGCTGATCTCGGCGCGCAGCCGCTCCACCTCGGACAGCAGTTCGGCACGGGCCTGCGCGACCTCTTCCGGGGTCCAGGGGTCCTCGCCGGGGCGCACCGCCAGCTCGCCGGGGTCCGCCGCGGCGAGCCGTGCCTTGGGAACGGCGCTCTGTGCGGCCGTGGCCGTGCCAGGAGTCTTCTTCGCAACCACTGTCGTGGCTCCCGTCTGCTTCGCGGCCCGCGCCGCGCCCGCTTTCTTGGCCGTGCTCTTCCCGGCCGTCTCCGTGGAGACGGCCGGGGCAGCCGCCTTCTTCCTGGCGCCGGCCTGCTTCGCCGCCGACTCCTCGGCGGTCGCCTCCTTCACCGCCACCCCCTTCGCCGCCGCCTTCTTCCCTGCCGTTTTCCCGGCCTTCTTTGCCGTCTTCCCGGCCGCCCGCTCCTCGACCGCGGCCTTGTTCACGGTCTTCTTCTTCGCGGTCTTCTTCGCGGCTTTCGCCGTCACTGCCGTCGCGCCCGTCGCGGCCTCCGTAGCCTCCTCGGCCCCCTTGGCCTCAGCGACCTCCGCGGGCTCAGCCGCCTCCGCGGTCTTGGTCGCGGTCTTCGCGGTGGTCTTCTTCGCAGCCGTCCTCCCGGCCGCAACCGTCCGCGCGCCGGCCATCCCGGCCGGAGCCTCCTTCGCGGCCGCCCGTACAGCGGCCTTCTTCGCCGTCGCGTTCCTGACCGGTGCCTTGTCGACCGGCGTCGTGTTCGCCGGCGCCTTCTTCGCGGCCGTCTTCTTGGCGGCCGTGCCCTTCGCGGCCGTCCTCTGCGCGGCCGAGCCCCTGGCCCGGCCGGTCGACGGCTGCTGTACGGCGGTCTCTTTCGCCACCATGGCCGCGGCCCCTTCACATATTGTGATCTTGCTCGCGAATCGTGCTGGGACGATAAATCGACTTGAGTCCCGCGGCAACGGGGCACACCGCCCGATTCGCCCGCCCGCACCCCCCGAGCAGCGGGCCTGCATCCGTTGTGCCCAGCTCCCCGCCGGGTAATCCGCCGGGACGGCCCGGGCCGCAGGTGCCCCCGCCCGCCCTCGCCATTCGGGGCATCCCGCCCGGCCCCGAGGCATACGGCCCCGCCCCGCGGAAAACCGGTCGGCCGCTGTCCGTGCGGCGCCGTACACTGGGCGGAGCGAGAAGCGTGGATGGGGACGAGTAGCGGCGTACGCAGCCCAGAGCGACCCGGGGACGGTGTGAGCCCGGGGGCGAGCGCGACGTGAAGATCACCCCGGAGCCGCCGGAAGAAAGCCGCAGCCGTAGGGCTGGGGCCGGTAGAACCGGCTTCGCGACCCCAATGAGGGGGCTCACCGGCGCGTACGGCGCGACGGAGGGCCAAGGAGGGTGGTACCGCGGGAGCGCGCCGCACACGGCGTAGACAGGATCGAAGGCTCTCGTCCCTCCGACGGAAGGCAGCAAGTCCGTTGGAGGATGCTCGCAGATGACAGCGCCGACGTACCGCCAGGTGCCCGCACAGGTCGACCTGCCCGCTCTTGAGCACGCCGTGCTCGACTTCTGGCGCGAACAGAAGATCTTCGCCAAGAGCCTGGAGCAGTCCGAGGGCCGCCCCGAATGGGTGTTCTACGAGGGCCCGCCCACCGCGAACGGCATGCCCGGCGCCCATCACATCGAGGCGCGCGTCTTCAAGGACGTCTTCCCGCGCTTCCGGACCATGCGCGGCTACCACGTGGCCCGCAAGGCCGGCTGGGACTGCCACGGCCTGCCGGTGGAGCTGACCGTCGAGAAGGAGCTGGGCTTCTCCGGCAAGCAGGACATCGAGGCGTACGGCATCGCCGAGTTCAACGCCAAGTGCCGCGAGTCCGTGCTGCGCCACACCGACGCCTTCAAAGAGCTGACCAGCCGGATGGGCTACTGGGTCGACCTGGACGACGCCTACGTGACCATGGACCCCGAGTACATCGAGTCGGTCTGGTGGTCGCTGAAGGAGATCTTCTCCAAGGGCCTGCTGGTCCAGGACCACCGCGTCGCCCCCTGGTGCCCACGCTGCGGCACCGGCCTGTCCGACCACGAGCTGGCGCAGGGCTACGAGACGGTCGTCGACCCGTCCGTGTACGTCCGTTTCCCGCTCACCTCCGGTCCGCTCGCGGGCGAGGCCGCGCTCCTGGTGTGGACGACGACCCCGTGGACCCTGGTGTCCAACACGGCCGTCGCCGCGCACCCGGAGGTCACCTACGTCGTCGCGACCAACGGCGAGGAGAAGCTCGTCGTCGCCGAGCCGCTTGTCGCCAAGGCGCTCGGCGAGGGCTGGGAGACCACGGGCCAGAGCTTCACCGGCGCCGAGATGGAGCGCTGGACGTACCAACGTCCGTTCGAGCTGGTGGAGTTCCCGAGCGTCAGCGAGGGAACCGACGGGCACGGTCCGGCTTCGGCGCACTTCGTCGTCAACGCCGAGTACGTCACGACCGAGGACGGTACGGGTCTGGTCCACCAGTCCCCCGCCTTCGGTGAGGACGACCTCAAGGTCTGCCGCGCCTACGGCCTGCCCGTCGTGAACCCCGTCCGCCCGGACGGCACCTTCGAGGAGGACGTGCCGATGGTCGGCGGCGTCTTCTTCAAGAAGGCGGACGAGAAGCTGACCGAGGACCTCCAGCAGCGCGGCCTGCTGTTCAAGCACATCCCGTACGAGCACAGCTACCCGCACTGCTGGCGCTGTCACACCGCGCTGCTCTACTACGCACAGCCCTCCTGGTACATCCGCACGACGGCGATCAAGGACCGTCTCATCCAGGAGAACGAGAAGACCAACTGGTTCCCTGAGACAGTCAAGCACGGCCGCTTCGGCGACTGGCTGAACAACAACATCGACTGGGCGCTGTCCCGCAACCGCTACTGGGGCACCCCGCTGCCGATCTGGCGCTGTGAGGACGACCACCTCACCGTCGTCGGCTCCCGCGCGGAACTGACCGAGCTGACCGGCACCGACCAGTCGGCCCTCGACCCGCACCGGCCGTACATCGACGAGGTCACCTTCGCCTGCCCGCACGAAGGCTGCGGCAGCACGGCCACGCGCGTGCCGGAGGTCATCGACGCCTGGTACGACTCGGGCTCGATGCCCTTCGCGCAGTGGGGCTACCCGTACAAGAACAAGGAGCTGTTCGAGAGCCGCTACCCGGCGCAGTTCATCTCCGAGGCGATCGACCAGACCCGTGGCTGGTTCTACACGCTGATGGCCGTCGGCACGCTGGTCTTCGACAAGTCGTCGTACGAGAACGTCGTGTGCCTCGGCCACATCCTGGCCGAGGACGGCCGCAAGATGTCCAAGCACCTGGGCAACATCCTGCAGCCGATCCCGCTCATGGACGCCAACGGCGCGGACGCGGTGCGCTGGTTCATGGCGGCCGGCGGCTCCCCGTGGGCGGCCCGCCGGGTGGGCCACGGCACCATCCAGGAGGTCGTGCGCAAGACTCTGCTGACGTACTGGAACACGGTCGCCTTCCAGGCGCTGTACGCCCGTACGTCCGAGTGGGCGCCCAGCGCGGCGGACCCGGCCCCGGCCGAGCGCCCGCTGATCGACCGCTGGCTGCTGTCCGAACTGCACGCCCTCACCGACCAGGTGACCCAGGCGCTGGAGGCGTACGACACCCAGCGTGCCGGCAAGCTGCTGTCCGCGTTCGTCGACGACCTGTCCAACTGGTACGTCCGCCGCTCGCGCCGCCGCTTCTGGCAGGGCGAACAGGCCGCGCTGCGCACGCTGCACGAGGTGCTGGAGACGGTCACCAAGCTGATGGCGCCGATCACCCCGTTCATCACCGAGCGGGTGTGGCAGGACCTGATCGTGCCGGTGACCCCGGGCGCGCCGGAGTCGGTGCACCTGGCCGCCTGGCCCAAGGCCGAGCTGTCGGCGATCGACCCGGAGCTGTCGAAGCAGATGGTCCTGGTCCGCCGGCTGGTGGAGCTGGGCCGTGCCACGCGCGCGGAGTCGGGCGTCAAGACTCGTCAGCCGCTGTCCCGCGCGCTGATCGCCGCGACCGGCTTCGATTCCCTGGACCGCGAGCTGCACACCCAGATCACCGAGGAGCTGAACGTCTCCTCGCTGGCGTCGCTGTCGGATTCCTCCGCCGGTCCAGCGGGAGGCGGCAGCCTGGTGGACACCACCGCCAAGGCCAACTTCCGTGCGCTGGGCAAGCGGTTCGGCAAGCGGGTGCAGGACGTGGCGAAGGCGATCGCCGGTGCCGACGCCGCCGCGCTGTCGCTGGCGCTGCGCGAGGGCACCGCGTCGGTGGAGGTCGACGGTGAGACGGTCACCCTCGCCCCGGACGAGGTGATCATCACAGAAACCCCGCGCGAGGGCTGGTCGGTGGCGTCCGACTCCGGTGCCACGGTGGCGCTGGACCTGGAGATCACCGAGGAACTGCGGCAGGCGGGCCTGGCCCGTGACGCGATCCGGCTGATCCAGGAGGCCCGCAAGAACAGCGGGCTGGACGTGGCCGACCGGATCGCCCTGCGATGGACATCGACCGACCCCGGGGTGATCGCGGCCTTGTCCGAGAACAGCGAGTTGATCGCCGACGAGGTTCTGTCGACGGACTTCCAACAGGGTGAGGCCGACGACAGCTTCGGTGAGCCGTTCACCGACGAGGGGCTGTCTCTCTCATTCCGGCTGCGGAAGGCGTAAGCGCCGAGTCGTGCCAGAAGGGCCCGGTCTCCCTGGGGAGGCCGGGCCCTTCTTCATGGGTGCGGTCGGATCGCCTGCGGTGCGCGGTTCCACGCGCCCCTGAAACCCCCCGCACCCGGCACCAGCGTCTCAACTCGCGTAAACAGGGCGGGGCCCCCGGACCTGAGTCCAGGGGCCCCGCCCTGTTGAACGCTGCCGACGCCTAAGGCGTACTACTCACCGTGCCCGGTGCTCAGTTGTCGTCCTCGTCGATCAGGAACCCGCGCATCGGCGAGGGAGCCTGGCCCATCGGGGACGGACCCTGCGGACGGACCGGGGCCATGGGCTGGGTCATGGCCGGGGTCATCTGCTGCTGACCGCCGTAGGACGGGGCGGACGGAGCGGGGTTGCCGCCCATCGTCTGGTTGCCGCCGTAGGACGGGGCGCTCGCGCCGGCCGGAGCCATGGAGGGCGCCGGGGACGGCGGCAGGGACGCGGTGGCCGGGGTGCGCGGCGGGGCCAGGGAGTCGTCGGCCTGGGTCTCCAGCTGGCGCAGCTGGGACTCGAGGTACGACTTCAGGCGCGTGCGGTACTCGCGCTCGAAGCCGCGCAGGTCCTCGACCTTGCGCTCCAGCGTGGCGCGGGCGGACTCCAGGGAGCCCATCGCGACGCGGTGCTTCTCCTGCGCGTCCCGCTCCAGGGCGTCGGCCTTGGCACGGGCGTCACGCTCCAGACCCTCGGCGCGGCTGCGGGCCTCACCGACGATCTTGTTGGCCTCGGAGCGGGCCTCGGCGATCGCCTGGTCGGCGGTCTGCTGGGCCAGCGAGAGGACTCGGGCGGCGCTGTCGCCACCGGGGCCCTGACCGGGGCCGCCCATCGGACCGCCCATGGGGCCGCCCATCGGACCACCCATCTGCTGCTGCATGGGCGGCTGACCGCCCATCGGACCCTGACCCATCGGACCCTGACCCATCGGACCCTGGCCCATCGGACCCTGGCCCATCGGGCCGGGACCCTGCGGGCCGCCCTGACCGCCGGGACCGGCGGGCAGCTGCGGGGCACCGCTCGGCAGCTGGGGCGGGCCACCCATGGGGCCACCCATCTGCTGCTGCGGCGGGCCCGATATGCCGGCGGGCACCGGCGCGCCGGGCCCTCGCATCCCCTGCTGAGGCATGCCCTGCTGCTGCGGGTGCTGCTGGGGATGCTGCTGCTGGTCCTGCTCCGGCGGGCCCTTGCGCATGTTCTGCTGGTTCTGCGCGGCCGCACGGGTCGCCGCGGCCAGCTTGGCGCGCAGGTCCTCGTTCTCGCGGAGCAGACGGGTCAGTTCGGCTTCGACCTCGTCGAGGAAGGCATCGACCTCGTCCTCGTCATAGCCTTCTCGGAGGCGGACGGTCGTGAACTGCTTGTTCCGCACGTCCTCGGGGGTCAACGGCATCTCTTCACCTCAACGTAGTCATCGGCAGTCGGCAAGACCGTATCGTCCACCCTCATTACACGAAGCTCCCCGTGATGGAGATGAGGATGTAAACGATGATCATCAGTACGAAGAAGGACAGGTCGAGCGCCACGCCCCCGAGACGCAGCGGCGGAATGAACCGCCGCAGAAGCTTCAGCGGTGGATCGGTGACAGTGTAGGTGGCCTCCAGTACGACCACCATCGCCTTGCCGGGTTGCCACGAGCGGGCGAACTGGAACACATAATCCATGACGAGCCGGAAAATGAGCACGGCGAGGAACGCCAATAGCGCGATGTGGACCACCTGTGCGAACACGCTCATGGCCTGCGCTTCCCTCTCCCCTGTTCCGTGCTCTTCCGAACGTCGATCCGGTTGTGCGTCTCAGCTCTGGTTGAAGAACCCGCCCTCTGCGATGCGGGCCTTGTCCTCCGCCGTGACATCGACGTTAGCAGGAGACAACAGGAACACCTTCTGCGTCACCCGCTCGATGCTGCCGTGAAGACCAAACACCAAACCAGCCGCAAAGTCGACAAGTCGCTTCGCGTCTGTGTCGTCCATCTCAGTCAGATTCATGATCACAGGGGTGCCTTCACGGAAGTGTTCCCCGATGGTACGGGCCTCGTTGTAGGTCCGCGGGTGAAGCGTGGTGATCCGGTAAGGCTCTCGCTCGGACACAACCTTGGGCATGATCACCGGTGCGTTCTTCTCGAGGGGCTGACGTTCTTGTGTGATGGATGCCACGGGCGCGATGCGCGCCGGACGTCCGGATTCCGCGGCGAGCGAAGTCGAACGGGCCACCGGCTCGCGCTGCGCGGGCGGTTGGACGATTCGCACCTCTTCGTCCCTTTGGGACTGATGTGCGCCGTGCGACTGGTGTGACGGTTCATGCCGTCGGTGGTCCCGCTCGGGCTCCGGGTCCAACTCGGGCTCGAAGTCGTCGTCGGGGTCGAATCCGCGGCCGTCGTACCCATCGTCCTCCACGAGGCCGAGGTAGACCGCCATCTTGCGCATCGCGCCGGCCATTCTCTGAGTCCTCCGCTCTGTGGTGGATCGACTGACGACTGCCAAGTGCCCGCGATCCACGTGGTCGTTGTGCCCACCTTCGCGGGCATTGACCATATTTTCTGCTGTGGTCCGACTTCCTGGCGACGTTACCCGAGCCTGGGGCGGACTCCGAGTACCGCGGTGCCGACGCGCACATGTGTCGCCCCGGCGGCCACGGCCTGTTCGAGGTCCGCACTCATCCCTGCCGACACCATGGTTGCAGTCGGACGGGTTCGGCGCAGGTCGGTCGACAAATCCATGAGCCGCCCGAACGCCGCCCGTTCGCGCCCCGCGTACTCCCCGGTGAGCGGGGCGACGGCCATCAGCCCGTCGAGCCGCAGCCCCGGTGCCGCGCCGACGAGATCGGCCAACTCTTCGATTCCACCCGGGGCCACGCCTCCGCGCTCACCCCGGCCGCTCTCCCCCGCATCCAGCGCGACCTGGATCAGGCAGCCCACCTCGCGCTCCGCCCGCACCGCCTCGTTGGACAGCGCGGTGACGAGCCGGGCACGGTCGACGGACTGCACGACATCGGCATAACCGACCACGGAACGGACCTTGTTGGTCTGCAGCTGGCCGACAAAATGCCATGTAAGCGGCAGATCCGAGCATGCTGCGGCCTTCGGTGCCGCGTCCTGGTCGCGGTTCTCCGCGACGTGGCGCACACCGAGTTCCGACAGGATCCGCACATCGCTCGCCGGGTAGGTCTTGGTGACCACGATGAGGGTCACCTCCTCCCGCCCGCGTCCGGCCGCGGTGCACGCGTCGGCGATGCGCTCCTCCACTTTCGCCAGGTTTGCGGCGAGTTCGGTCTTACGGTCCGTCATGCCCCATCAGTCCAGCCAGACATAGCCGGCGAGCCGCCCGGTGGTGCGGTCGCGGCGGTACGAGAAGTGGTCCTCCGACTCCAGCGTGCACACCGGCGATTGCGCCCGGTCGCACACCCCGAGCCGGTCGAGCTGCGCGTGCACGCCCGCGCTCACGTCGACCGCGGGTGTGCCCCAGCTCGTCTCGGCGTGCGCCGCCGGCTCGAGGGCGCCCACCTCGGCGCGCATCGCCTCCGGCACCTCGTAGCACCGGCCGCACACGGCGGGTCCGGTGCGGACGACGATCCGGCCGGGCTCGGCGCCGAGTTCGGCCATGGCCCGTACGGCGGCCGGGACGACCCCCTTGACCATGCCGGGGCGGCCCGCGTGGGCCGCGGCCACGACTCCGGCGACGGGGTCGGCCAGCAGCACCGGCACACAGTCGGCGGTGAGGACGGCGAGGGCAAGTCCGCGGCGGCCGGTGACGATCGCGTCGACCTCCGGCACGGGACGCTCGCCCCACGGTCCGTCCACGACGGCCACATCGGCGCCGTGCACCTGGTTCATCCAGACGACCCGGTCCGCGTCGAGGCCGAGCGTCTTGGCGGCGGAGTCGCGGTTGGCCCGTACGGCCTCGGGGGCGTCACCGACCGCGCCGCCGAGGTTCAGCTCCTCATACGGAGCGGCGCTCACCCCGCCCCACCGGTCGGTGAAGGCGAAGTGCGCGCCGCTCACGCTCTCGCGCTGTCCTATCACTTCAGGAAGTCCGGCACGTCCAGCTCCTCGGCGGCGCTGTCCGCGTAGCTACGCGGCGCCGGCGGGATCGGCGGAACGGTCGGGAGGTCGGCCACCGGCTCGGGCGCCGGCTCCGGCTCCTCCTTCGGCGTCACGCTGCCGAGCGAGCCGAAGGTCGGCCGGCTGGGCTCGGACAGCCGTACCGAAGAGGGCTCGTCGCGGCGGGCGGACGTCGACCCCGAGGCCGAGCCGATGACGGTGTCCCGGCGCGCCGGCGGCTGGCCGCCGTCGAAGCCGGCCGCGATCACGGTGACCCGGACCTCGTCGCCGAGGGCGTCGTCGATGACCGCACCGAAGATGATGTTGGCCTCGGGGTGGGCGGCCTCGCTGACCAGTTGGGCAGCCTCGTTGATCTCGAACAGCCCGAGGTCGGAGCCGCCGGAGATGGAGAGCAGGACGCCACGGGCGCCGTCGATGGACGCCTCGAGCAGCGGCGAGGAGATCGCCATCTCGGCCGCGGCCACCGCGCGGTCGTCGCCGCGGGCCGAGCCGATGCCCATGAGGGCCGAACCGGCCTCGGACATGACCGACTTGACGTCGGCGAAGTCGAGGTTGATCAGACCGGGGGTGGTGATGAGGTCGGTGATGCCCTGGACGCCGGAGAGCAAGACCTGGTCGGCGGACTTGAAGGCGTCCAGGACCGAGACCTGGCGGTCCGAGATGGACAGCAGCCGGTCGTTGGGGATGACGATGAGGGTGTCGACCTCTTCACGCAGTTCGGCGATGCCGTCCTCGGCCTGGTTCGCGCGGCGCCGGCCCTCGAAGGTGAACGGGCGGGTGACCACACCGATGGTGAGGGCGCCGAGCGAGCGCGCGATGTTGGCCACGACGGGCGCGCCGCCGGTGCCGGTGCCGCCGCCTTCACCGGCCGTCACGAAGACCATGTCGGCCCCCTTGAGGACCTCTTCGATCTCCTCGCGGTGGTCCTCGGCAGCCTTGCGGCCGACGGCCGGGTTGGCTCCGGCGCCGAGTCCGCGGGTGAGTTCACGGCCGACGTCCAGCTTGACGTCGGCGTCGCTCATCAACAGCGCCTGTGCGTCGGTGTTGATGGCGATGAACTCGACGCCCTTGAGACCGACCTCGATCATCCGGTTGATGGCATTGACACCACCGCCGCCGACACCGATGACCTTGATGACTGCGAGGTAGTTCTGCGGTGCTGCCACGTCGAAGGCCTCTCGCCTCGAATTAACGTTGCCGTCGCCGTGCGGTGCCCCGCGCCGGGACGGCAGATGCCGAATGGGACGGTTCGTAGCGCCGACCCGAACCCTAACCCTGAAGTTTAGGGTTACCAGTGTGCCTGTTCCTTGAAGTCTTCTGAACAGGACACTAAGTCGACAAGTGGCGCCCGTTCAACGAACACGCCGAACCTCCCGTTTTTCTTTTCACCCTATGTGATCAGCCGTAGCAGTGCCCAACCAGGGTGCTGGCCTGCGCTGATGTGCGTCAACTCCCCGATGACGCAGGGGCGGTGGGAACAGTGACATCGAAGTGCCGTGCGCCCGGAGCTGCTTTCATGAGAGCGGTGAGCGCCCGCGCCTTGGCGCGGCCGCTCTCGCTGCTGCCCCAAGCCACCGTGCGACGGTCGCCCAACTCCAGCGAGATGTCGTCATAGGAACGGACTTGGACGGTCCGAGTGTCCCTGGCGACCGCGTCCGGCAGGTCGCCGGCGACCCGGACCGCCTCGCGCACCAGCCGGTCGGCGCCGAAGCGCCTCAGGCTCGCGGCCGCGGAACCCGCGCGGGAAAGGGACAATTCCAGAGCGGGAACGCCTTTTGGCGCCTGCGAAACCGTGGCGAACCGGACACCCTCGTCATCGACTTCGACGAACTTCCCGCCGCTTTTCAGGAGCAGGACCGGAGTGCGCTCGGTCACTTTCAGGCCGATTCCATGAGGCCAGGAACGAACCACGTCAACCGCGCCAATTCGGGGCAATTCACGACGAAGTCGGGCTTCGATACCGTCGGTGTCGACGGAGACCATCGGCGCCCCGACCGGTACGGCGGCCACATCGCGCACCGCGGCGGGGGTCAGCACGCGCGTGCCGGACACCGAGACGTGCTCGACGCGCAGCCAGGAAGAGCCGTACAACACCCAAGTGGCACCGGCCCCGAGGAGTACGGCGGCCACGGCCAGGATGACGATCGTACGAAGGTGCGGTCTTCTGAACCGCCGGGCGGACGGCGGGCCGGACGACTCCTGCTGGCGTTCCCCGCGCTCGGCGGTCGTCGGTCCGGCCACGCTCACTGCCCTTTCGTCATACGGTCCTAACGGCGCGAGGCGATCGCCTCGTACACCATGCCGACGAGCAGCTCGTCGGCGTCCCGGCGGCCGAACTCGCTTGCCGCGCGGGACATCTCGTACAGACGGTGCGGATCCGCGAGCACGGGCAGGAGGTTCTGCTGTACCCACTCGGGCGTCAGTTCCGCGTCGTCGACGAGGAGTCCGCCACCGGCCTTCACCACCGGCTGGGCGTTGAGCCGCTGTTCGCCGTTGCCGATGGGCAGCGGGACGTAGGCGGCCGGGAGTCCGACGGCGGAGAGTTCGGCGACGGTCATCGCGCCCGCTCGGCAGAGCATCATGTCGGCCGCGGCGTACGCGAGGTCCATCCGGTCCAGGTAACTTACCGGGATGTAGGGGGGCATCCCCGGCATCTGGTGCACCTGCGGCAGTTCGTTCTTCGGGCCGACCGCGTGCAGGATCTGGATACCGGCCTGCTGGAGCCACGGAGCGACCTGCTGGACGACCTCGTTGAGGCGCCGGGCGCCCTGCGAGCCGCCGGAGACCAGCAGCGTGGGCAGGTTCGGATCGAGGCCGAAGCGGTAGCGGGCCTCCGGGCGGGCGGCGGCCCGGTCCAGGGTGGCGATGGAGCGGCGCAGCGGGATGCCGATGTAGCGCGCGTCACGCAGCTTGCTGTCCGGTGTGGAGACGGCGACCCGGGCCGCGTACCGCGAGCCGATCTTGTTGGCCAGACCGGGGCGGGCGTTGGCCTCGTGGATCACGATGGGCACGCCGAGCCGCTTGGCGGCCAGGTAGCCGGGCAGGGCGACATATCCACCGAAGCCGACCACGGCGTCCGCCTTGGTGCGCTCCAGGATCTGCTCGGCGGCCTTGATGGTGCCGCGCAGCCGGCCCGGGACGGTGATCAGCTCGGGCGTGGGCCTGCGGGGCAGCGGCACGGCCGGGATCAGCGCCAGCTCGTAGCCGCGCTCCGGGACGAGCTTGGTCTCCAGGCCGCGTTCCGTGCCCAGGGCCGTGATCCCCACGGTGGGGTCCTGCCTGCGCAGGGCGTCCGCGAGGGCGAGCGCGGGCTCGATGTGGCCGGCGGTCCCCCCACCGGCGAGTACGACATGCACCGAAATTCACCGCTCTCCGGACGAGCGCGCCACCGGGGCACGCCGTCGCATCGTGTTCCATCTCCGAGGCCCCCGCTCGGCACCGGAGCCTCCTGCCCGCTTTCTACCAAAGCGAGGTTGCCGCATGGCAAGCGCCGCCCGCGCAGCGGGCTCGTCGCGTGCGAAAGCGATCAGCAGCCCGATGGCGAACATGGTCGGCAGCAGGGCGGAACCTCCGTAGGAGAACAGCGGGAGGGGGACACCGGCGATCGGCAGCAGGCCGAGCACCGCACCCATGTTGATCACCGCCTGAGCGGTGATCCATGTCGTCACGCCTCCCGCGGCATACCTCACGAAGGGGTCCTCCGTGCGTCCGGCCACGCGGATACCCGCATAGCCTAGAGCCGCGAACAGGGCGAGCACCGACAGTGTCCCGGCAAGACCCAGTTCCTCACCGGTGACGGCGAAGATGAAGTCGGTGTGGGCTTCAGGCAGTTGCCCCCATTTTTCCACACTCGCGCCGAGTCCGGAGCCGAAGAGTCCGCCGGAGGCGAGGGCGTAGATGCCGTGGGCGCCCTGCCAGCACATGTCACCCGGGCCGGGGTCGGTGGCCGCGATGCAGTTGAGGCGGGCCAGCCGGTGCGGGCTGGTCTCGATGGCGATGGTGCCGAGGACCACGGCGACGCCCAGCACCCCGGAGAACAACCGGGTCGGCGCGCCCGCGAGCCACAGCAGCCCGAACAGGATCGCCGTCAGGATGATCGTCGTCCCCATGTCGCCGCCGAGCATGATCAGCCCGAGCAGCAGGAAGGCGACCGGCACCAGCGGCACCAGCATGTGCTTCCACTGGGTCAGCAGCTTCTTCTCCTGCTTGCGGGCGATCAGGTCGGCGCCCCACAGCACCAGGGCGAGCTTGCCGAACTCGCTGGGCTGGATCTGGAAGGAGCCGCCGAGGGAGATCCAGTTCTGGTTGCCGTTGACCGCCATCCCTATCCCGGGCACCTGTACCAGGACCATCAGGAAGACGGCACCCGCCAGGATCGGGTAGGCCAGCGCCCGGTGCAGCTTCACCGGCATGCGGGAGGCCATGAACAGCAGGACACCGCCGATCACGGCGGCCAGCAGCTGCTTGCGGAAGAAGTACGACCCCGGCAGGGACATCTGCAGCGCGGTGATCTGGGAGGCCGAGTAGACCATCACCAGGCCCAGCACGGTGATCAGCACACTGCCGCCGAGGATCAGGTAGTAGGCGGTCAGCGGCCGGTCCCAGGCTTTGCGCGTGCGCGTGTAGAGCCGTTGGAAGGGGCTCTCACGCAGTGGCCGGGGGACCGCGGGGCGGCGGGACGCCCGCTGCACGGGCGGCCGACCGGTACGGCTACCGGACATCGGCGCCTCCACTGAACGTCGACCGTCCCACGCGTCCCTCCCAAGATCCGCCCGGCGGGCGGCCGGGGTCAGGCTCCGAGTTCGCGGACCGCTGCCGCGAACGCGTCACCGCGCTGGTTGTAGTTGGTGAACATGTCCATGGAGGCGCAGGCCGGGGCGAGCAGCACCGTGTCGCCGGCGACCGCCAGCCGCTTCGCCTCCGTCACCGCCTGGAGCATCGCCCCAGTGTCGGTCCGGTCGAGGTCGACCACGGGTACTTCCGGGGCGTGTCGCACGAGGGCGTCACGGATCAGTCCCCGGTCGGCACCGATGAGGACCACCGCGCGAAGTCGCTTTGCCGACCTGGCGACCAGTTCGTCGAAGGTCGCGCCCTTCGCCAGACCGCCCGCAATCCATACGATCGACTCATATGCCGCCAACGAGGCTTCGGCGGCATGCGTGTTGGTCGCCTTGGAGTCGTCCACGTACCCGACCCCGTCGAGGTCGGCGACGTGCTCGATACGGTGGGCGTCGGGGCGGAACGCCCGCAGTCCGTCGCGGACGGCCGAGGCGGGCACCCCGAAGGCGCGCGCGAGAGCCGCCGCGGCAAGGGCGTTGGCGATGTTGTGCGGGGCCGGCGGACGGACGTCGGTGACCTCTGCCAGCTCCTGCGCGTTCTTCTGCCGGTTCTCGACGAAGGCGCGGTCGACCAGGATGCCCTCCACGACACCGAGTTGGGAGGGCGCGGGGGTGCCGAGGGTGAACCCGACGGCCCGGCAGCCCTCCTCGACGTCGGCCTCGCGGACCAGGTCCTCGGTGGCCTTGTCCTCGACGTTGTAGACGCAGGCGACCTGATTGCCCTCGAAGATACGGCCTTTGTCGCGTGCGTACGCCTCCATGGAACCGTGCCAGTCGAGGTGGTCGGGCGCGAGGTTCAGCACAGTGGCGGAATGGGCGCGCAGCGAGGGCGACCAGTGGAGCTGGTAGCTGGACAGCTCCACGGCAAGGACGTCGTACTGCTCCTCGCCGAGGACGACGTCCAGCAGGGAGACGCCGATGTTGCCGACGGCGGCCGTGCGCAGGCCCGCCGCGGTGAGGATCGAGGCGAGCATCCGCACGGTGGTCGTCTTGCCGTTGGTGCCCGTGACGGCCAGCCAGGGCGCCGCGTCCGGGCCGCGCAGACGCCAGGCCAGCTCGACGTCGCCCCACACGGGCACGCCCGCCCGCTGCGCCGCCAGGAACAGCGGCTTGTCCGGCTTCCAGCCGGGCGTGGTGACGATCAGCTCGGTGCCCTCCGGCAAGGTCGCCCCGTCACCGAGGCGCACGGTGATGCCGAGCGCCTCCAGTACGGCGGCCTGCTCACGCGCGCGTGCGTCGTCGCCGTCGTTGACGACCGTGACGACCGCCCCGCGCGCGTGCAGCACCTTGGCCGCCGGGACGCCGGAGACACCGAGTCCCGCGACGACGACGTGCCGGCCCTGGAAGTCGAAGGGCTCCGAGGTGGAGGTCACTTGTCCGCTGCCCATCCTGCGTAGAAGAGGCCCAGTCCGACGATGACACAGATGCCCTGAATGATCCAGAATCGGACCACCACCAGGACCTCGGACCAGCCCTTGAGTTCGAAGTGGTGCTGGAGTGGCGCCATCCGGAAGACGCGCTTCCCGGTGAGCCGGAAGGAGCCGACCTGGATGACGACCGACATGGTGATGAGGACGAACAGGCCACCCATGATGGCCACCAGCAGTTCGGTGCGGGAGAGGATGGCCAGGCCCGTCAGGACACCGCCGAGGGCGAGCGAACCGGTGTCGCCCATGAAGATCTTCGCCGGCGAGGTGTTCCACCACAGGAAGCCCAGGCAGGCACCCATCAGCGCGGAGGCGATCACCGCGAGGTCGAGAGGGTCGCGCACCTCGTAACAGGCGGCCGGGTTGGTCAGCGTCTGCGCGTTGGCGCAGGACTCCTGGAACTGCCAGACGCCGATGAAGGTGTAGGCACCGAAGACGAGCACGGAGGCACCGGTGGCCAGACCGTCCAGACCGTCGGTGAGGTTCACACCGTTCGACATCGCGAGGATCATGAACAGCGCCCAGATCACGAACAGCACCGGGCCGATCGACCAGCCGAAGTCCGTGATGAAGGACAGCTTGGTGGAGGCGGGCGTGTTGCCGCGTGCGTCGGAGAACATCAGCGACAGCACCGCGAAGGAGATGCCGACGATCAGCTGGCCGGCCATCTTCGCCTTGGCCCGCAGACCCAGCGAACGCCGCTTGACGATCTTGATGTAGTCGTCGAGGAAGCCGACCAGGCCCATGCCGAACATCAGGCCGAGCACCAGCAGGCCGGAGTAGGTGGGCGGGTAACCGGTGATGAGCTTGCTCAGGAAGTACGCGGCGATCGTCGCCAGGATGAAGGCGATACCGCCCATGGTCGGCGTACCGCGCTTGCTGGCGTGCTCGCGCGGGCCGTCGTCACGGATGTACTGGCCGTAGCCCTTGCGGGCGAGGAGCTTGATCAGCAGCGGGGTGCCGATCAGCGTCAGAAAGAGGCCAATGACTCCTGAGAACAGGATCTGCTTCATCATCGGGCGGCAACCTCGCCCTCGGCACCGGCCTCGAGCAGCGCCTGGGCAACGCTCTCGAGCCCCACCGAACGGGACGCCTTCACGAGCACGACGTCCCCCGGGCGCAACTCGCTGCGCAACAGGTCGATCGCCGCCTGTGCGTCGGACACGTGCACCGACTCCTCACCCCACGAACCCTCGTTATATGCGCCCAGTTGCAGCCAGGAGGCCTCAATCCCCCCGACCGCGACGAGCTTGCTGACGTTGAGCCGGACGGCGAGCCGTCCGACGGCGTCGTGCTCGGCGAGCGCCTCGTCCCCCAGCTCGGCCATCTTGCCGAGCACCGCCCACGTGCGGCGCCCCTTGCCCATGGCCGCGAGCGCCCTCAGGGCGGCCCGCATGGACTCGGGGTTGGCGTTGTAGGCGTCGTTGACGATGGTCACGCCGTCCGGTCGCTCGGTGACCTCCATGCGCCAGCGGGAGAGGGTGCCCGCCTCGGAGAGCGCGGTGGCGATCTCTTCCGCGGACATGCCCAGCTCATGGGCGACGGCGGCCGCGGCGAGCGCGTTCGACACGTGGTGCTCACCGTACAGGCGCATGGTCACATCGCATGCACCGGAGGGTGTGTGAAGCCTGAAGGATGGTTGTCCACTGTCCGTGAGTCGCACGTTCTCGGCGCGTACGTCCGCTTCGGCCGACTCTCCGAAAAGGACCACCTTCGCCTCGGTACGCGGGGCCATGGCCCTGACCAGCGGGTCGTCGGCGTTGAGGATCGCGACACCGCCGTCCTGCGCGGACGGCAGGCCTTCGACGATCTCGCCCTTGGCCTCGGCGATCTGCTCGCGGCCGCCGAACTCGCCGATGTGGGCGGTACCGACGTTGAGGACGAGGCCGATCTTCGGGGGCGTGAGGTCGGTGAGGTAGCGGATGTGCCCGATACCTCGGGCGCCCATCTCCAGCACGAGGAACCTGGTCTCCTCGGTGGCGGTCAGGGCGGTCAGCGGCAGCCCGATCTCGTTGTTGAGCGACTGCGGCGTGAACACCGTCGGCGCCTTGCGCTGCAGGACCTGCGCGATCAGGTCCTTGGTGCTGGTCTTGCCGGCCGAGCCGGTCAGGGCGACGAGGGTCGCGCCGAGCCGGCGTACGACGTGCCGGGCGAGGGCGCCGAGGGCGGTCTGCACGTCCTCGACCACGATCGCGGGCACGCCGACGGGGCGCGACGCCAGTAGGGCGACCGCGCCCGCCTCGATCACCTGCGGTGCGAAGTCGTGGCCGTCCACCCGCTCGCCGACGAAGGCGGCGAACAGGCTGCCCGGGACCACCTCTCGGGAG
Organism: Streptomyces broussonetiae; assembly: GCF_009796285.1. Taxonomy (NCBI): domain Bacteria; kingdom Bacillati; phylum Actinomycetota; class Actinomycetes; order Kitasatosporales; family Streptomycetaceae; genus Streptomyces; species Streptomyces broussonetiae. Next base: position 2,906,398 of record NZ_CP047020.1, read on the forward strand.
TCCCGGACGACCGGTCCCGTGACCTGGACGGACGGATCCGGTATGTCGTGTGTCTGCCCGCCGACGACTGCTGCGATCTCGGCGAGGGAGAGGGCGATCACAAGTTCATCCCCTGGGTCTTCTGGATTTTCATCCCTGGGTCTTCTGGATGGCTTCGCGGAGCACCTGGCGGTCGTCGAAGGGACGGACCACGCCGGCGATGTCCTGGCCCTGCTCATGGCCCTTGCCCGCGACCAGCACGGTGTCGCCGGGCGCGGCGCGGCCGACGGCGGCGGTGATCGCGGCGGCCCGGTCCTCGAAGAGGAGCACCTCGCCACGCTCGTGCGCGGGCACGGAGGCCGCGCCCTGGAGCATGGTCGCGAGGATCGCGAGCGGGTCCTCGGAGCGGGGGTTGTCGGAGGTCAGTACGGCCGTGTCGGAGAGCCGGGCCGCGGCGGCGCCCATCGGGGCGCGCTTGGTCTGGTCGCGGTCGCCACCGCAGCCGAGGACGACGTGCAGCCGGCCCTTGGTGACCTTGCGCAGCGCCTTGAGCACCGACTCGACCGCGTCGGTCTTGTGGGCGTAGTCCACGACCGCGAGGTAGGGCTGGCCGGCGTCCACGCGCTCCAGGCGGCCGGGGACGCCCGGTACGGCGGCGATGCCGTCGGCGGCGGTCTGCGGGTCGAGACCGGCGGCGGCGAGGGCGACGACGGCGGCGAGGGTGTTCGCCACGTTGAAGGGGCCGGCGATCGGCGACCTCGCGTGGATCCGCTCGCCGTTCGGGCCCACGACGGTGAACGTCGAGTCCATGGGCCCGACCTGGACGTCCTGGGCGCGCCAGTCGGCGTCGGGGTGGCCCTCGGCGGAGAAGGTGACGACCGGGACCGTGGCCTCCTCGGCGAGCCGGCGGCCGTACTCGTCGTCGGCGTTGATCACGCCGAGTTTGCTGCGCTGCGGCGTGAACAGCTGCGCCTTGGCCCGGAAGTAGTCCTCCATGTCGGAGTGGAACTCCATGTGTTCCGGGCTGAGGTTGGTGAACACGGCGATGTCGAAGACGCAGCCGTCGACCCGGCCGAGGACCAGGGCGTGGCTGGAGACCTCCATGGCGACCGCCTCGACCCCGCGCTCGCGCATGACGGCGAACAGGGCCTGCAGGTCGGTGGCCTCGGGGGTGGTGCGCTCGGACTTGATGCGTTCGTCGCCGATGCGCATCTCGACCGTGCCGACGAGGCCGGTGGACTTCGCGGTCCGCAGGCCGCCCTCGACCAGATAGGCCGTGGTGGTCTTGCCGGAGGTGCCGGTGATGCCGATCTGGAGCAGGTCGCGGCCCGGGCGGCCGTAGATCGTCGCCGCCAGTTCGCCCATCCGTGCGCGCGGGTCGTCGACGACCAGGACCGGCAGTCCGGTCGCGGCGGCGCGCTCGGCGCCCGTCGGGTCGGTGAGCACGGCGGCCGCGCCGAGGCCGGCGGCCTGGGTGACGAAGTCGGCGCCGTGCAGGCGGGCGCCCGGGAGGGCGGCGTACAGGTCGCCGGGGCGGACGGCGCGCGAGTCGTGGGTGATCCCCGTGACCTCGGCGGGGCTGTCCAAAGCGGCGGCACCCAGCTGATCGGCCAGTTCCGCGAGGGGTGTGGCGGAGACCTGAACCGGTCGCGGCGGTCCCGGATATGTCACGGAAGCGCCCTTCTGGGTGGTTTGGGACTGATCAGCGTGTGGCACGGCGGTGAGCGTACCGGGCGCACCCGCTCCGGGGCGAAGCGAGGGGCTGGGGGCGCTGTGGTTCCCGGGGTCCGGAGTGATCGTTGTCACGAGTTCGTTCCTGGTGGTCTTACCGCGGTGCGGGGGCGGTGGAGCGGTGCTGGTCAGGGCTTGTAGTCGACGGGCAGGTTGGCGGCCTGCGCCCCGGTCGGCGGGATCTGGAGGGTCTTGAGGGCGAACTCCATCACCTGCTTGTAGATGGGACCGCAGATCTGACCGCCGTAGTAGCTGCCGGAGGTGGCGTTCTGGATGGCGCAGTAGACGGTGATGCGGGGGTTGTCCGCGGGCGCGAAGCCCGCGAACGACGAGGTGTAACCGTGATACTTGCCGGTGGCCGGATCCACACGGTTGGCCGTGCCGGTCTTGCCGGCGACGTTGTAGCCGGGGATGCGGGCCAGATTGCCGGTGCCCTGCTCGTCGTCCACGACGGACTCCAGCATCTGGGCGAGCGTCCTGGCGGTCTTGTCGCTGACGACCCGCGTCTGTCCGGGTTTGGGAGCGGGGGTGAAGCGCCCGTCGGCGCCCTTGGTGCCGCGCACCAGGGTCGGCTCGACGCGGACCCCGCCGTTGGCGATGGTCGAGTACACGGAGGCGGCCTGCATCGCGTTGATGGAGAAGCCCTGGCCGAAAGGAACCGTGTACTGCTGCGAAGTGGACCACTTCTGGTACGGCGCGAGGATGCCCGGGGTCTCGCCGGGGAAGCCGAGCCCGGTGTAGCTGCCGATGCCGAACTTGCGCAGGTACGAGTAGAGGACCTTGTTGGCCGCGTCCTGCGTCTTGCCCAGCTGGCCGGTGGCCAGGATGGTGCCGATGTTGCTGGACTTGGCGAGGACGCCGTTCAGCGTGAGGTACCAGGTCTTGTGGTCGACGTCGTCGGAGAAGAGCCGGTCGCCGCGGTGCAGCCGGTTGGGCACGACGACATGGGTGAGCGGGGTGGCCGCGTTCTCCTCCAGCACGGCCGCCATGGACATCACCTTGGCGGTGGAGCCGGGTTCGTAGGCGTCCTGGACCGCCGCGTTGCCCATGGCCGCGGAGTCCGCCTTGGACAGGTCGTTGGGGTCGAAGCCGGGTGAGTTGGCCATCGCCAGGATCTGGCCGGTACGGGTGTCCTGGACGACGACGTAACCGCGGTCCGCCCTGGACTTCTTCACCTGCTCGGTGATGGCGTTCTGCGCGGCCCACTGGATGTCGCGGTCGATGGTCAGCTCGACGTCGGCGCCGGGCACGGCGGGGGTCTGGGTCGATCCCGCCGTGGGCACCTCACGCCCGCCGGCCTGGGCATAGCGGATCTGGCCGTCCTTGCCCGTCAGCGCCTTGTTCAGCTCCTGCTCGATGCCGCCGGCGCCCTGGCCGTCGGCGTTGACCCAGCCCAGTATCCCGGCGGCCAGATCGCCGTTGGGGTACACACGCTGGCTGCTGGGGTCGGCGAAGACACCGGCGAGCACGTTGACGGTGCGCTTGTCCGTCCCCGCCTTCGCGGCGAGCGCGGCCCTCAGGTCCTTGATCTGCTTCCAGACCTGCGGGGTCTGCCGGGTCGCGAGCCGGGTGTAACGCGAGTTCCTGTTCGCGGGCCGCAGCTTCTTGACGATCGTGGCCTGGTCCTGCCCGAGGATCGGCGCGAGCAGAGCCGCGGCCTGCTCCGGACCGTCGTCGATCTTCAGCTGCTTGGCGCTGAACATCGTCGGGTCGGCCGTGATGTCGTACGCGTCCTCGCTGACGGCCAGGGCCACGCCGCTGCGGTCGGTGATCCCGCCGCGCTCGGCAGTCAGGGTGTGCACGACGTAGCGGTTCTGGTCGGCCCGGGCGGCGTACTCGCTCGCGTCGACGGCCTGGACCTGGAAGAGCCTAACGACGAAGGCGATCAGCACCAGGGTCAGGGCCAGGCTGACCATGCGCAGCCGGGGACGCGGGCTGCCGAGCCGGAGCTTGGAGCGGACCGGCGGCCGGGCGCCGCTGGGCCGGCGTACCGGCCGGGCACCGGGCCCGGGCTGCCGCCGCACGGCGCTCCTCGGCCGCGGAGGCTTGACCGGACCGGGCACACGGCGGCGCGGCGGTTCCCTGTCGGACACTTCCGTCACCTGCCGGGGGTCGGGGTGGAGGCGGTCTGGGGGATGGGCGGCGGGGGGACCGCTGCCGCCGGGGCGGAGGGAGCAGGGGTGCCCTGGGACCTGGCCGGTGAAGCGGAAAGCGCCGGGGTCGCAGAGCCGGGCAGGGCGCCGGCCGGATCCGGGGAGGCGGAGAGGGCGCCGGCCGGGTCCGGAGAGGCGGAGAGGGCGGCGGCCGGGTCCGGAGAGGCGGAGAGGGGGGTGGCCGGAGAGGCGGGAGGGGCAGCGGCCGGGGTCATCGTCTCGGGGACCACGGGGGCGGTGAAGGCGGCCGCATCGTGGGCCGCGGCGCTCGGCACGCCCTTGACCGTGCCGCCGGGGCCCAGGAAGGCCGGATCTCCGCCGGGCACCATGCCGAGTTCGTGGGCGCGGCGCTGGAGGGCGTCGGGCGAGGAGTAGGCGTCGATGTCCCGCTGGAGAGCCTGTTCCTCGTCGGTGAGGCTCTTCGTCCGCTTCTGCAGGTCGGCGAGTTTGAACGAGCCTTCACTGAGGGCGGAGTTCAGGACCAGCAGCCCGATGAGGCCGCCGCCGAGGACCAGGACGACGAGGAGGACGAACGGGGTGCGGGCCGCCCGCGCGCGGCCGGCCGGGAAGAGCCGGGCGAGCCGTGCGGCCCGCCCCCTCAGTTCGGGTTTCCTGCTCACTGCTCCCCCGTCTCCCTCACTCCGCTTCCTCCCTGATGCGCTCGGCGCCGCGCAGCCTCGCCGGTGCGGCCCGGCGGTTCTCGGCGATCTCTTCCTCGGTGGGAAGTTCGGCACCCCGGGTGAGCAGCTTGAGCCGCGGCTGGTAGCGCTCGGGCACGACCGGCAGCCCGGGCGGCGCGGTCGAGGCGGCACCGGCCGCGAACACCTGCTTGACCAGCCGGTCCTCGAGCGACTGGTACGACAGCACGGCGATGCGCCCGCCGACGTCGATGGCCTGCACCGCGGCCGGGATCGCCCGCTCCAGGACGGACAGTTCACCGTTGACCTCGATGCGCAGCGCCTGGAAGGTGCGCTTGGCGGGGTTGCCGCCGGTGCGCTTGGCGGCCTGCGGCAGGGCGTCCCGGATCAGCTCCACGAGGCGGGCGCTGTTGCTGAACGGCTCCTTCTCGCGCTCGCGCACGATCGCGGCCACGATCCGCTTGGCCTGCTTCTCCTCGCCGTACGCGCGCAGGATGCGCACGAGTTCGCCCGCCGGGTAGGTGTTGAGGACCTCGGCGGCGCTGACGCCGGTCGTCTGGTCCATGCGCATGTCCAGGGGCGCGTCCTGGGCGTAGGCGAAGCCGCGGTCGGCCTCGTCCAGCTGCATGGAGGAGACCCCGAGGTCGAACAGGACGCCCTGCACGCGCGCGATGCCGAGTCTGCGCAGTACGTCGGGCAGTTCGTCGTAGACGGCGTGCACGAGGGTGGCGCGCTCGCCGAAGGGCGCGAGCCGCTCGCCGGACAGGCGCAGCGCCTCCTTGTCCCGGTCGAGGCCGATCAGCCGGGCCTCGGGGAACCGGGTCAGCAGCGCCTCGCTGTGCCCGCCGAGGCCGAGGGTGCAGTCGACGACCACCGCTCCCGGCCGCTCCAGGGCGGGCGCCAGCAGATCCAGGCACCGCTGGAGCATCACCGGGACGTGTCGACTCTGGCTCAAAGGGGCCTCTCAGATCCTGCGGGCCCGTACGCACTGCCGGGTCCCCGCCTGCTCGTGAAGAGGGGGGTCTGCCGGCGCCGGAAGCGTCAGCCGGACCGGGAGCGGGAGGAGGCCGAGCCGTACGTACGCGCCGCGCACGCGGGGAGACGGTCCGGGTACGGTCCGGGGTCTCCAGGGGTTTCACCAGCAGGGAGAGCCACGCCTCCCGCTTCGCGTCACTTTAGTCCACCGTGTCTCGCGGTCAATCAACCGGCCTGCGCGTCGCGTACCGCATCGCGGCGGAAGCTGCAATTCGACGGGATTCACCCGTCCGGACCATGTTTGCCGTCCGTGTGGGTTAGCTCACAACAAGCCACCCTGGTGTTCTTTGTCCGCTCTCACAGCAGGCCAGGGCCGAGGGTGGCCAGTAACGTCATGGCTATGACGACTTCCGCAGCAGTTCCCACTGGATCCGAAGGCGCCATAACCCACGGCGGCACCGTGACCGACCGCCTGGTGAAGGCCAACCAGGGCTACGCCGCCGAGTTCAGCGACCCGGGCATGGACGCGCGCCCCGTCCTCCAGGTCGCGGTCGTGGCCTGCATGGACGCCCGGCTCGACCTGCACAAGGCACTCGGCCTGCAGCTCGGCGACTGCCACACCATCCGCAACGCGGGCGGCGTCGTCACCGACGACGTGATCCGCTCCCTGACCATCAGCCAGCGTGCGCTCGGCACCCGCAGCGTCGTGCTCATCCACCACACCGGCTGTGGCATGGAGTCCATCACCGAGGACTTCCGCCATGACCTCGAGATGGAGGTCGGCCAGCGCCCGGCCTGGGCGGTGGAGTCGTTCCGGGACGTCGACCAGGACGTGCGCCAGTCCATGCAGCGCGTGCGCACCTCGCCGTTCCTGCTGCACACCGGCGACGTGCGCGGCTTCGTGTTCGACGTGCGCACGGGTCTGCTGCGCGAGGTCGACCCGGCCTGACCGGGAGAGTTCGCCCCGGCCCGACCGGGCCGACCGGCCGTCCGCCCCGGAAACACCGCACTCCCCATCCCGTTTCCGTATCGAGAACAGGGTCGAAAAGGCCGTAAGACCGACATCGTGCGGGCAGTTGTCCACAGGCGAGTGACACGAATCGGTAACGGCAGCAAGAATGCGGGGTGTGACGTCACACGGAACCTTTCCCGTGTGGTGTCCGTGTTTCGGGGTGGGCCGGTTTCGCATCGCAGCGTCGGCCCGGAGAACGGGCCGAGGAGGGCCGGGTGACGACCTATGACGATCGAGCGAGCCTCACTGATCTGACCGCCACGGTGGAGCGGGTACGCGATTCGGTGGAGGGCGTGATCGAGGGCAAGCCCGAGGTCGTACGACTCGCGCTGACCGTGCTGCTCGCCGAGGGCCACCTGCTGATCGAGGACGTGCCCGGCGTGGGCAAGACGATGCTCGCCAAGGCGCTCGCGCGGTCCATCGACTGCTCGGTGCGGCGCATCCAGTTCACGCCCGACCTGCTGCCCTCGGACATCACGGGCGTGTCCATCTGGGACCAGCAGCGCCGGGACTTCGAGTTCAAGCCGGGCGCCATCTTCGCGCAGATCGTGATCGGCGACGAGATCAACCGCGCCTCGCCCAAGACCCAGTCGGCGCTGCTGGAGTCCATGGAGGAGCGCCAGGTCACCATCGACGGGCAGACCTACGAACTGCCCAGTCCCTTCATGGTGGTGGCCACGCAGAACCCGGTCGAGATGGAGGGCACCTACCCGCTGCCCGAGGCCCAGCGCGACCGCTTCATGGCCCGCGTCTCGGTCGGCTACCCCAGCGTGGAGGCCGAGCTGCAGATGCTCGACGTCCACGGCGGGGTCAGCCCGCTGGAGGACCTCCAGCCGGTGGCGCACGCGCACGAGATCGTGAAGCTGGTCGAGGCGGTGCGCGGCGTGCACGTCGCGGAGCCGGTCCGGCGCTACGCGGTGGAGCTGGTCGCCGCCACGCGCACCCACCCCGACCTCAGACTCGGCGCCTCCCCGCGCGCGACACTGCACCTGCTGCGCGCGGCGAAGGCGACCGCGGCCCTGTCCGGCCGGGAGTACGCGCTGCCGGACGACGTGCAGGCACTCGCCGTCGCCGTCCTCGCCCACCGTCTGCTGCCCACCGCCCAGGCCCAGCTCAACCGCCGTACGGCCGAGCAGGTCGTACAGGAGATCCTCCAGAGCACCCCGGTGCCCGCGGCGCCCGGGCAGCAGGGCGGCTTCGGCTCTCTGGGCCGAGGCGTCCCGGCGTATCCGCAGCAGCCCCCGCGGAGTCTTTGATGAGCGCCGGGGGGACCGGGCAGGCGGAGGCCGACCGCGGGGAGGCGGGCGGTGTCCGAACGGCACTGGCGGGTCTGACGACCCGTGGCCGCTCCTTCCTGGCGGCCGGGATCGCGGCCGCGATCTGCGCCTACGTCCTCGGCCAGAGCGATCTGCTGCGGGTCGGCCTGCTGCTGGCCGTGCTGCCCCTGCTCTGCGCGACCGTGCTCTACCGCACGCGCTACCGGGTGGCCGCCACCCGTCGGCTCGCCCCCGCGCGCGTGCCGGCCGGCAGCGAGGCCCGGGTGCACCTGCGGATGGACAACGTCTCCCGGCTGCCCACCGGCCTGCTGATGCTCCAGGACCGGGTGCCCTACGTCCTCGGGCCCCGCCCCCGGTTCGTGCTGGACCGCGTGGAGCCGGGCGGCCGCCGCGAGGTCTCCTACCGGGTCCGCTCCGACCTGCGCGGCCGCTACCCCCTGGGCCCGCTGCAGCTGCGGCTGACGGACCCCTTCGGGATGTGTGAACTGACCCGCTCCTTCTCGGCGTTCGACACGCTCACGGTCATCCCGCGCGTGGAGCCGCTCGCCCCGGTCCGCTTCAGCGGCGAGGCCAAGGGGTACGGCGACGGGCGGCAGCGCTCGCTGGCCCTGGCGGGCGAGGACGACGTGATCCCGCGCGGCTACCGCTACGGCGACGACCTGCGCCGGGTGCACTGGCGGTCCACCGCACGCTACGGCGAGCTGATGGTGCGCCGCGAGGAGCAGCCCCGGCGCTCCCGCTGCACCGTCCTGCTGGACACCCGGGGCGGTGCCTACGAGGGCGCGGGCCCCGACTCGGCCTTCGAGTGGGCGGTCTCCGCCACCGCCTCGGCGCTGGTGCACATGCTCGAACGCGGCTTCTCGGTACGGCTGCTGACCGACAGCGGCAGCGCGGTGCCCGGCGAGGGCGGCGACGGGTTCGGGGGCGGCGGCCCGGAGACCGCGGACGCGGCCGGGCTGATGATGGACACCCTCGCGGTGATCGACCATTCCGACGGCACGGGCCTGTCCCGGGCCTACGACGTGCTGCGCGGTGGCAACGAGGGGCTGCTGGTGGCCTTCCTGGGCGATCTGGACGAGGAACAGGCCGCGACGGTCGCCAAGATGAGCCGGCGCAGCGGCGGTGCCGTCGCCTTCGTGCTCGACCCGGACACCTGGGTGCGCGAGGCGACCGACGTGCCACGGCCCGGGGACCGGCACGCGGAGCGGTTGCGCATGTTGCGCGAGGCGGGCTGGACGGCACTGAGCGTGCCGCGCGGCGCCGCGCTGAACGCACTGTGGCAGCAGGCGGACCGGGAGCGTTCGGGTCTGGCCTCGTTGAGCGGGGAGGCGACGGGATGAGCGGGCGGGCACGACTGGCGCTGTGCGCCGCCGCGGCCACGCTGATGGCCTCCTGCGCGCTGCTTCCGCTGGTGGACGGACCGACCTGGCTGCTGCAACTGGTCCCGCTGGTGGCCGTGCAGAGCGGGGTGGGCGCGGCGGCCCGCCGGGTGCCGCTCGGCCGTCCGCTGACCGTGGCGGCGCAGGCGCTGGCCACCCTGCTCCTGCTGACCCTGGTCTTCGCGCGGCAGCACGCGATCATCGGGCTGATCCCCGGCCCGGGCACCTTCCGTTACCTGGCCGCCCTGCTGCAGCAGGGCTCCACCGACGTCGGCGAGTACGCGATACCGGCGCCGCTCACCGAGGGCATCAAGCTGATGCTGATCGGTGGGGTCCTGCTGATCGGCCTGCTGGTGGACACCCTCGCGGTGACCTTCCGCAGCGCAGCCCCGGCCGGGCTGCCGCTGCTCGCGCTGTACTCGGTGGCGGCCGGGCTGTCCGACGGCGGGGCCGGCTGGCTGTGGTTCCTGGTGGCGGCGGCCGGCTATCTGATGCTGCTGCTCGCCGAGGGCCGCGACCGGCTGGCGCAGTGGGGCCGGGTCTTCGGCGGCGGGCCCCGCTCCCCGGGCGTTCCGGACGGCGGCGCGGTGGCCCCGGTGCGCACCGGGCGCCGGATCGGCGCGGTGGCGCTCGGGGTGGCCCTGCTGGTGCCGCTGGCGCTGCCCGCGATGAGCGGCGGCCTGCTGGACGCTGCCGGTACCGGAGTGGGGGCAGGCAACGGCAACGGTGGCACGGTCTCCGCGGTCAACCCGCTGGTGTCGCTGCGCGACAGCCTGAACACGACCAACGACCGCCAGGTGCTGTCCGTGAAGACCAGCACCAACGACGTCTCGGACCTGTATCTGCGGATCGTCTCCCTGGACGACTTCGACGGCACCACCTGGAGACCGGCCCAGCGCCACATCGTCGGCGTCCCGGACACGCTTCCCACGCCCGTCGGCCTGAGCGCGGACGTCAAGCGCGGCACGGTGACCACGACGATCTCGGCGGCGGACTGGTACGCCCAGGACTGGCTGCCGATGCCGTACCCGCCGAGCGGGGTGAAGATCGCCGGCCGGTGGCGCTACGAGCCCGTCGGCATGACCCTCGTCGGCGACCACGGCCAGAACACCCGCGGGGAGACCTACCAGGTGACCAGCCTGGACGTCGAGCCGACCGCGCAGCAGCTCGCCTCCGCGCCGGAGCCGCCCGCGGCCCTCAAGCGCGAGTACACCCAGGTGCCGGCCGCGCTGCCCAAGGTGGTGGCCCAGACGGCCAGGCAGATCACCGCGGGCACGCGCAACCACTACGAGGAAGCGGTCAGGCTCCAGGACTACTTCGCCCTCACGGGCGGTTTCCAGTACGACACCCAGGTCGAGGTCGGCCGCGGTCCCAACGCCATCGCAACCTTCCTGAAGAAGAAGCAGGGCTTTTGCGTCCACTTCTCCTTCGCCATGGCGGCGATGGCCCGCACCCTCGGCATCCCGGCGCGGGTCGCGGTGGGCTTCGCCCCGGGCACCCCGCAGCCCGACGGCACGGTCTCGGTGAACCAGAAGGACGCGCACGCCTGGCCCGAGCTGTACTTCGAGGGCGTGGGCTGGACCCGCTTCGAGCCGACCCCGACCCGGGGCACCACGCCGTCGTACACCCAGTCCGACACACCGGGCACCTCACTGCCGGACCAGGGCCTGCCGTCGCACCAGTCGTCCACGGCGCCCTCGTCGGCCGCCTCGCCCAGTGGGAACTGCTCGCCCAAGCTGGTCAAGCTCCAGGGCTGCGACACCGCGTCCGCCGCGGCGGTGCCGCACAGCGGTGGCGGGGGCGCGGGTCTGTGGTGGGCCCTGCTGATCGGGCTGGCCGCGCTCGTGGTGCTGGCCGTTCCGCTGTCGCCGTTGCTGTGGCGGGCGCGGATGCGGTCGGTGCGGCTGGGGACGCATGCCCGGACCGAGGAGGGTGCGGCGGCACACACCCTGGCCGCCTGGCAGGAGCTGGCCGACAGCGCCTGGGACTACGGCATCGCGCCGGACGAGTCGCTGACCCCGCGCGGCGCGGCCGACCGGATCGTCAGGCTCGGCGAGCTGGACCCGGCGGCCGGTGCCGCGGTGCACCGGGTGGCGGACGCGGTGGAGCAGGTGCTGTACGCGCCGCGACCGCGCCCGGCGACGGGTGCGGCACAGGACGTGCGCCGGGCCGTCGAGGGGCTGCGCGGCGCGGTCGGTGCCGGTGCGCGACTGCGGGCGCTGTTCCTGCCCCGCTCGGCGGTGCGGGTGCTGTGGGCAGCCTCGGCCCGCTGGTCCGCGCTGCGGGCCCGGGTGACGGCGGCCCGACCGAGTCTGCGCCGTCCGTCGGAGCAGCGGAGCTGAGACGCAACGTGTGAGGGGCGGCCACCCAAGGTGGCCGCCCCTCACACGTTGTCTGTCGGTGCCGGCACAGTCCGTCGGCGGCGTCAGCGGCCCTGTTCGTCCCGGCGGCGCTGCCAGCGCTCCTCGATCCGGTCCATCATGGACCGCTTGGTGCGCACCGGGCGGCGAGCGGCGCCCGCGGGCTGCTCGCCCGGTTTGGGGGCCTTGCGCCAGCCGGTGACGGCGAGTACGGCACAGCCGAGCATGACGAGGAAACCCACCACGCTGACCCAGATCAGCTGCGCGACCATTCCGGCCATGAGGAGCGCGATACCTACGAGAAAGCCTGCGACCGCCTGGTAGACCCGGCGCCGGGTGTACGTGCGCAGTCCGCTTCCCTCAAGCGCCGACGCGAACTTGGGATCTTCGGCGTACAGCGCTCGCTCCATTTGCTCGAGCATGCGCTGCTCGTGCTCCGAGAGCGGCACGGAGTCCTCCTCATCGTGCAGTCGCCGGGGCGACCCGGGGGGTCCCTTCAGGATAGGCAGGGAATCGCCCCCGTGAAACCCGCCCCTCTACGCCAATTGGCCAACCGGGATCCGTCATGGCCGTCCCGGCTCGCTGAGGCTTCCATTCCCCTGCGGCCGACCCGTCATGCCGGGTGGTGCACCTCGATCATACGGCGCAAACCCCTCGATCGGAGGTCTTGTGTCGTACTCCATCCGCCCTCGATGCCCTGATCAGCGGTGGGTCCCGGCAGTACGGTCAGGCCTCGGCGGCACCCGGCGTCTCACCGAGCACATGCAGCTGGGTGGCGACGGAGTGGAACGCGGGCAACTCCGCTGCGGCGGCCTCCAGCTTCAGGAGCGCCTCGAGGGCGCCGGGCTCGGTGTCCACCAGGACGCCGGGAACGAGGTCGGCGAAAACCCGCACACCGTGCACGGCTCCGATGGCCAGGCCCGCGCCTTCGACCAGCGCGGTGAGCTGCTCGGCGGTGAACCGGCGCGGCATCGGGTCGCCGCTGCCCCAACGGCCGTCGGGGTCCTGGAGCGCCTGCCGGGCCTCGGTGAAGTGGCCGGCGAGGGCGCGGGCGAGCACGGCACCGCCGAGCCCGGCTGCGAGCAGACTGAGGACGCCCTCCGTGCGCAGGGCCGCGACCGCGTTGCTCACGCCCTCGGCCGGGTCGTCGACGTACTCCAGGACGCCATGGCACAGCACGGCGTCGTAGCCTCCGCGCTCGACCACGTCGAACAGGCCGTGGGCGTCGCCCTGGACGCCCCGGACCCGGTCGGCGACGCCGGCCTCGGCGGCCCGGCGCTCCAGCGCGAAGAGCGCGTTCGGGCTGGGGTCGACCACGGTGACATGGTGGCCGAGCCGGGCGAGGGGCACGGCGAAGTTGCCGCTGCCGCCTCCGGTGTCGAGGACGTCCAGCGAGTCCCGGCCCGTGGCCTTGACCCGGCGGTCGAGGGCGTCCTGCAGGACCTCCCAGACCACGGCGGTACGGAGAGAGGCGCGGGGGCGCGTCGGGTCCGACACGGCAGTTGACTCCTCGGCAGGGCGGAACGCTTCAGGCGACCTCCACCCTATTGCCTCCGGTGCTCTGCCGGTCACCGCGACCGGACAGGGCGCGCTGCGTCTCGCTCGGCGGACTTCTCGGTGCTCAGCCCGCGTCCGGAAGGTCACCGCGCGCTCTCGGGCCGGTCCCTTCCCCGCCGTCCCGGGCGTCCCTGCGGGGCTGGGGCAGGACGGGCTGGAGGACGAGCATCCGCTCCACGATCCGCAGGAACATCCCGACGTCGCGTATGAGGTCGTCGGCATCACGCTGTCCGGCCGCGCCCTGGATACCGGCCTCGGCGCGGGCGCGGCGGGCGGCGCCGGAGGCGAACAGCGCGCTCCACTCGGTCAGTTCGGGTGCGATCTCGGGGAGCACCTCCCAGGCGCTGCGGATCCGCGCGCGGCGACGCGGTGAGGTCTCGGGGCGCCCCAGGGCGGCGAGTACGGCGGCGGCGGTGCGCAGGGCGGCGAGGTGGGCCGTCGCATAGCGTTCGTTCGGCGTGTCCAGGACGGCGGCCTCCTCCAGTCCGGCGCGGGCCTGGGCGAGCAGGTCGAGGGCGGCGGGCGGGGCCGTGGTCCGGCGGAGCACGGGGTGCACATCGCTCGCCCGGCCGGTCAGTGAGGGGGCAGGGCCGGTGGCGCGGCGCCGGCGGGCGGCGGCGGACGGGTTGGCCATGACGAACCTCCTGTCGTCTGGGTGACGGCACGGGTGCCGTATGTGCCCATCGTGAGGTATGGCACTGACAATCCGATCTGACCTGCGGCTTTGCTTCGATCGTAGGTTCGGGCGTATTTTTGCACTGACCAGTCAGTTCAAATATTGGCGATCAGGCAGGGGGCTGGTGGACGGCGTGAACGTCACGGCCGAGGGACTCGGGCTCAAGGGACCGCGGGGATGGGCCTTCCGCGGCATCACCCTCGACGCGAAGCCCGGCTCGCTCATCGCGATCGAGGGACCGTCCGGCTCCGGCCGTACGTCGTTGCTCCTCGCGCTCACCGGGCGGATGAAGCCCACCGAGGGAACGGCCGCCGTCGGCGGACTCGGGCTCCCCAAGCGGATGGCCGCGCTGCGCCGGATCAGCGCGGTGGCCAACGTGTCCGGGGTGACCGACCTGGAGCCGGCCCTGACCGTTGGCGAGCACCTGCGCGAACGGGCCCTGCTGCAGAGCCGGTTCACCGACTCCCTGCCCGACCTGCTGCGTCCCCGCCCGCAGCGCGCGCACGAGGCACGGCTGCGCGTCGATGCGGCGCTGGCCGCCGCAGGGCTCGACCTCGAGTCGCTGCCCAAGGGCTCCCGCACGGCCGTACGGGACCTGGAGCGGCTCCAGGAGCTGCGGCTGTCCGTCGCCCTGGCGCTGCTCGGCCGCCCCGGGCTGCTCGGCGTCGACGACATCGACCTGAAGCTCTCGGACGCCGAACGCGCCGAGGCCTGGGACCTGCTGCGCTCACTCACGCGCGCGGGGACGACGGTCGCGGCCGTCTGCCGCACCGCGCCCGCCGACTGCGTGGCCGTACGGACCGGGGCCAAGGACGCCGAGGCCAGGGGCGACGAGGACGCCGCGGCCGGCGCGAACGACGACACGGACGACGAGAAGAGCGACCCCGAGGAGGATGCCGATGCGCTCGCCTAGGCTGGCCGCGCTCGAGCTGAGGCGTTTCGGGCGCGGGAAGCTGCCGCGCGCCGCACTGGTCGCGCTGCTCGTGCTCCCGCTGCTCTACGGCGCCCTGTACCTGTGGTCCTTCTGGGACCCGTACGGCCGCCTGGACCGCATCCCGGTGGCTCTGGTCAACGACGACAAGGGCGCCACGGCGGGCGGGAAGAGGATCACCGCCGGGGACGACATCGTCGCCGGGCTGCGCGACAGCCGCACCTTCGACTGGCACGAGGTGAGCGACGAGGAGGCCCGCAAGGGCGTCGAGGACGGCACGTACTACCTGTCGCTGACCATGCCGGCGGACTTCAGCGGGCGGATCGCGTCCAGTTCGGGGAACTCCCCCGGGACCGGCGCCCTCAGGGTGCGCACCAACGACGCGAACAACTACATCGTCGGCCAGATCTCCCGCACCGTCTTCAACGAGGTGCGCTCGGCCGCCTCCACGAAGGCCTCCCGCACCTTCCTGGACAAGATCTTCGTCTCCTTCTCCGACATCCACGGCAAGACGGTCACGGCCGCCGAGGGTGCCGACCGGCTGAACACCGGTATCGGCAAGGCGGAGAAGGGTTCCAAGGACCTCGCGGACGGCCTGCAGGACGCCAGGAGCGGCAGCGGCAAGCTGGCCAAGGGCCTGAAGAAGCTGGACACGGGGGCCGGTGACCTCCAGGACGGGTCCCGGCAGGTCGCCGACGGCACCCAGGCGCTCGCCGACAAGGTCAACGGCGTCTACGACCAGGCCGGTCCGTTCCTGAAGGACAACGAGAAGACCATCGGGGACACCGCCCGCCTGGTCTCCGACTCGGCGAAGACGGTCAAGGACAACCTCGACGTCCTGATGAAGCTCGCGCCGGTCGCCGACAAGACCGTGCACGGCTCCTCGGCCGTCCTGGACACGATCTACCGGACGCGCTGCGAGAACGCGCCCCTGCCCGACCCTGCCTGCGCGGACCTCGAGCGGGCCAGGACGGCCGCGGCCGAGGTGACCACCGTCGCCGACGACCTCGACACGCTGGTCGCCGACCAGGACGGCGACCTGAAGACGATGCGGGCCAACCTGGGCACGCTGCAGAAGCAGGCCGACGCGCTCGCCGCGCGCGCTCCGCACCTGTACGAGGACGTCGACGACGCCGTCAAGAAGATCGACAAGCTGAACGACGGCGCGCAGCAGGTCGCCGCGGGCGCCAAGAAGCTGCACACCGGGCTCGGCACCGCCCGGGCCGGCGCGGACACCCTGGACACGGGCATCGGCACGGCCGCGTCGGGCGCCCAGACCCTCAACGGCGGCCTGTTCAAGCTGTCCGACGGCTCCGGGAAGCTCGCCGGCGGGCTGCACGACGGCGCGAAGAAGATCCCGGACTACGACAAGCACCAACGCGACGCGCGCACCGGGGTGATGGCCGACCCCGTCCAGCTCGCCTCCCAGGACCTGCACAAGGCACCGAACTACGGCACCGGGTTCGCCCCGTACTTCATCCCGCTGTCCCTCTGGGTCGGCGCGATGGTGGCCTACATGCTGATCCAGCCGCTCAACCGGCGTGCCCTGGCGGCCGGTTCGTCCGCATGGCGGATCGCGCTCGCGGGCTGGCTGCCGGTGGTCGCCGTGGGCGTGCTCCAGGTGTCCGCGCTGATGGCCGTGCTGCACTGGGCGATCGGGCTGCAGATGCTGCACGCGGCCGGCACGATCGGCTTCCTGTTCCTGGTCACGGCGTGCTTCGCCGCGATCGTGCAGTGGCTGAACGCCCGCTTCGGCGCGGCCGGCCGGATCCTGGTGCTGGCGCTGCTGATGCTCCAGCTGACCTCGGCGGGCGGCACGTACCCCGTACAGACGAGTCCGGGCTTCTTCAACGCGATCCACCCGTTCCTGCCGATGAGCTACATCGTGGCGGCGCTGCGCCGGCTGATCACGGGCGGCGGACTCGGTCCGGTCTGGCAGGCGTGCGCCGTGCTCGCCGCGTTCACCGCGGGGGCGCTCGCCCTGACCGCCCTCGCGGCCCGGCGGCGCCAGGTGTGGACGCTGGACCGGCTGCATCCGGAGCTGAGTCTGTGATCCCCGGTGACGCCCCGCACGCGCGCGTACCTGTGAGAATCGGGTCCATGGAAAGCAGCAGCGCCAGGTCCGGCGGCAGCACGCGCCGCGAGGCCACCCGGCAGAAGCTCTACGAGGCGGCCGTCACGCTCATCGCCGAGCAGGGCTTCTCCGCGACGACGGTGGACGAGATCGCCGAGCGGGCCGGGGTCGCAAAAGGCACGGTCTACTACAACTTCGCGAGCAAGTCGGTCCTCTTCGAGGAACTGCTGCGCCACGGTGTGGGCCTGCTCACCGCCTCGCTGAAGGAGGCCGCGGAACAGACCGCGCGCGAGGGCGGCAGCAAGGTGGACGCGCTGGACGCGATGATCCGCGCGGGTCTGGTCTTCATCGACCGCTACCCGGCCTTCACCCAGCTGTACGTGGCCGAGCTGTGGCGCACCAACCGGGCCTGGCAGTCCACGCTGATGGTGGTCCGGCAGGAGGCCGTCGCGGTGGTCGAGAGGGTGCTGCGCGAGGGCGTGGCGGCCGGGGAGTTCAGCGACGAGATCGACATCCCGCTGACGGCGGCCGCGCTGGTCGGCATGGTCCTGGTGGCCGCCCTGGACTGGAAGTCCTTCCAGGCGGAGCGCTCCCTGGACGACGTCCACGCGGCCCTGTCCCGGCTGCTCCAGGGACGCGTGAGCGGCAAGGGCTGAGCCCTCCTGCCCGGACATGTGAGGAAGGCGCCGGTCCGCTGTGGGACCGGCGCCTTCCGTTTCCCCTTGTTCCCCGTACTCCCCCGTACGGTTCTCCCCCGTTGGTCCCCCGTGGGTGGTCGCTCCCCCGGGTCCCCCGTCTCGCTTCCGCCGACGGATCGGCGGAAGGAGCGGCCAGGTGGCGGGCGCCGTTCCGCCGCCCCGTGTCGGCGGTGCCGGGCCGCTCCCCTTGCCGTGCCTCCACTGTCCCGTCCGCACGGGTCGCGCCCCATCCGCGCGGGTACTCATCTCGCGGCCTAGGTACGGATACTCAGCCGTACGCGCGCGTGCCCGGGCCTGCGGCCCGCCGCCTGGCTACGATCGCGTCCGTGTCCGTACTCCCCCTGGTCTTCACCAGCGGCTGGGCCAGCGGCATCAACGCCTACGCGGTGGTGCTGCTGCTCGGTCTGTTCGGCGTGACGGGGGTGAGCGACGACGTCCCGCAGACGTTGCAGCGCCCCGAGGTGCTGATCGTCGCCGGTGTGCTGTTCCTGTGCGAGGCGGTCGCCGACAAGATCCCGTACGTCGACTCGGTGTGGGACTCGGTGCACACGGTGGTCCGGCCGCTCGCGGGCGCCTGGGTGGGCATGCTGCTCGCCGGGCACAGCGGCTCGCTGTCGGACGTGGCGGCCGGTCTGGTCGGCGGCTCGACGGCACTGGCCAGCCACACGGTGAAGGCCGGGACGCGGATGGCGGTCAACACCTCGCCGGAGCCGTTCAGCAACTTCGTGCTCAGCCTCGCCGAGGACCTCGGTGTGGGCGGCATCATGTCGTTCGCGATGTTCCACCCGCAGGCGGCGGCGATCGTCGCGGGTGTCCTGCTGGCCGGCGGGCTGGTCGTGCTGGTCCTCCTGATCTCCCGCATCCGGCGCTTCCTGCGCCGCAGGGCGCAGCGGCGCGAGGAGCGGCGGCTGGCCTCGCGGTCACCCTGAGCCGCCCGGAGGCCGGATTGTCAGTGGCGGTCGATAAAGTCGCAGGCATGGCACGGATTGCGGTGATCGGCGCCGGGATGGGCGCGATGGCGGCCGCTGCCCGGCTGGCCGTCGCGGGCCACCGGGTGGTGGTGTACGAACGTACGCAGACGTACGGCGGCGCGGTGCGCCGGTTCGAGCGGGACGGGTTTGCTTTCGACACCGGCCCCGGCCTGCTCACGCTGCCCGCCGTCTACCGCGATCTGTTCGTCAAGACCGGCAAGGAGCCGCTGGAGGACTGCGTCGAGCTGGTCCAGGTCGACCCGTCCTCGCGGCATCTCTTCGCGGACGGCAGCGAGGTGTGCCTGCCGAACGCCTCGCGCGCGGGGGTGGTCGCGGCCCTGGACGAGGCGCTGGGCGCGGGCACGGGCGAGCGGTGGGGCGACTTCCTGGTGCGGGCCCGGGAGGCCTGGGACCGCACCCGCAGGCCTCTGCTGGAGGAGCCGCTGTGGCCCAACTGGCAGGTGCTGGCCAGGAAGGAGCCGTATCCGGGCGTCCCGCACAAGCGGCTGCTGCGCACGCGGCGCGCGAGCACGCCGGCCGAGATCGGCGCCTGGGAGCTGCGCGACGAGCGGCTGACGGCCCTGCTGGAAAGCTGCGTGCTCGGCTACGGCCTCGACCCGCGGACCGCTCCGGCGAGCGCGGCCGTGCTGCCCTACATGGAGCATGCCTTCGGCACCTGGTACGTGCGCGGCGGCATCCGGGAGTTGGCGCGCGCGGTCTACGAGCGGTGCCTGAAGCGGCGGGTCGAGTTCGTCTTCGACGCGGAGGTCATGCGCATCCTGGAGAAGGACGGGCGGGCCACGGGTGTGGAGTTGCGGGACGGCACGGTGGCCGAGGCCGACCATGTCGTGGCGGACGTGGACCCGGCCCGGCTGAAGGCGATGACGGACCGTCCGCTGGACGCGGACGGGGATGTCCGGGTCAATGCCTTCACGCCCCGTCCGGGGCGGTTCACCGTGCTGCTGGCCCTGCGCGGCGGGCGTGGGTCCGGTGCCGCGCATCGCACGGTCGTCCACGCGCCGGACCCGGAGTCCGAGCTGGACTTCCTGGGCTCGGGGGTCGCAGACCAGCCGCCGTGTCCCACGGTGACCGTGCTGCGCCCCGACGACCCGGCGCTCGCGCCGGACGACGGCCACGAGTCCATGGTGCTGTCCGCGGTGGTGCCGAGCGCTGTCGACTGGGAGGACGAGAACATGGTCCGGCAGTACACGGACCATCTTTTCGAGGCCGCCGAGGCCGCGATACCGGGCCTGCGGGACCGCGTCCTGTGGCAGGAGGTGCGCACACCCGACGACACCGACGACGAGACGAGTGCCTTTCTCGGCGCGGTGCCGGCCCCTTCACTGGCCGCCGGCGGGGGCCGTTTCCTGCACCCGTCCAACACCACACGGCTGCCCGGTCTGTACCGGGTGGGCGGCTGGTCCCACCCGGGCGGCGGGCTGCCGCACGCGGGCATGTCGGGCGCGCTGGTGGCCGGGCTGATCGTGGAGGGCTTGGAGTTCCGCGGCTCCCAGTGAGCCGGGCTCAGCCTTCAGAAACGGTACTGCTCGTCGTATCCGGCGCCCGGCTGCGGCTGCTGCTGGGCGTGGTCGTGCCCCTGGTAGGGGTAGGGCTGCTCCTGGGGCAGTTCGCCGCCGTAGCCCTCGTCGGTGCGCTGCTGCGGCACCCACACGCCGCCGGACGGGGTCTCGCCGTAGCCGCCCCCGGCGTACGGGTCCTGGGCGTAGCCCTGCTGACCGTACTGCCCGGAGTACCCGGGGTCGTAGGCACCGCCGCCGTAGGACTGGCTGCCGATGTACGGGTCGGAGTAGTTGGCGTAGCCCTGCTGGGCGCCGGCGTCGTAGCCGTAGCCCTGCTGGCCGTAGCCGGAGTAGTCGTAGGCGTAGGCCTGCTGCCCGGTGCCCTGGGGCTGGGCCGCGTGTGTGGCGGTGGCACCGTAGACGCCGTAGGCGCCGGTGTCCTCCGGCATCGGCTGGGGCTCGTAGACGGCGGTGGTCTCGGCGGCGGTGGGCTCACCGGGCCGGACCGGGGTGAAGACGTCGTCGCGGTCGTAGTCGTCGTAGGTCTCGTGACCCTGGGCGTAGCCGGGCTGCTCGGGCTCCCGCTCGTCCTCGGCGCCGACGGGCTCGAGGTCGGAGACCTCCAGCGTCGGATCCTGCCGGCCCGCCTTGCCGCGGCGGCGCTTGCTGCCGGAGCCCGCGTCGCTCTCGCCCTCGGGCCGCTTGACCGCCCAGCCGGCGGCGAAGCCGCGGCGGAACGACAGGGTGACGTAGGTCTGGCCGACGGCGAAGGCGATGGCGCCCGCGCCGATCACGATGACGGACGGCATCAGTACACCGACCACGACACCGAGGAAGCCGGCGAAGGCGAGCAGCCGCCAGCGCAGCCGCGCCTTGTACTGCAACAGCACCTCGCCGAGCAGCCACAGTGCGACGACGCCGAACGCGATGTAGAGGACCGTCCAGCCCATGTACGCCCCTCTCCCAGTGGCCGCTACGCAGTGTGTCGTATCGCGGTGCGGCCGGTCTAGGCCTGCGGGGGGTGGTGCAGGCCCAGGTTCTCGTAGATTTCCAGGGTCGCCGTGGAGTTGTTGAGCGTGATGAAGTGCAGTCCGGGCACTCCCTCGGCGAGGAGCCGAGCGCAGAACTCCGTGGCGAAGTCGATACCGATGGAGCGTACCGCCGCCGGATCGTCCTGTGCTGTGAGGATCCGCTCTTTCAGGGCGTCCGGGAAAACCGCATTGCTGAGTTTGGGCAACCGTTCCAGCATCTTCACGCTGGTGACCGGCAGAACTTCGGGGATCACCGGAGTCCGGCAGCCCGCGGCCACCACACGGTCGCGCAGCCGGAGATACGACTCCGGCTGGAAGAACATCTGTGTGATGGCATAGTCGGCGCCCGCACGGCACTTGTCCACGAAGTGGGCGACGTCGGTGTCCCAGTTCGCCGAGCGCGGGTGCATCTCCGGGAACGCGGCGACGCCCACGCAGAAGTCCCCCGACTCCTTGATGAGCCGGACCAGCTCGGCCGCGTAGGTCAGGCCCTTGGGGTGTGCGACCCATGCGCCCATGGGGTCGCCGGGCGGGTCGCCGCGCACGGCGAGCATGTTGCGGATCCCGGCGTCCGCGTACTGGCCGATGATGTTGCGCAGTTCGGCGATGGAGTGGTCGACCGCGGTGAGGTGGGCGACCGGGGTGAGCGTGGTGTCGGCGACGATCTGCTGGGTCTCCTTGACCGTACCGGCACGGGTGGAACCGCCGGCACCGTAGGTCACGGAGACGAAGTCGGGGGCGACCGCCTCGACCCGCCGCAGGGCGCTCCACAGGTTCCGCTCGCCCTTGGGGGTCTTCGGCGCAGAGAACTCGAACGAGTACGTCGTCTTGCCGGTGGCCAGGATGTCGCGCACGGTGCGTGCACGATCAGTCCTGGTGGATGCGGTTCCTAGGGCCATACGGGCAGGTTAGCCAGGGGTGGGCGGTCCCCCAACCGGACGCCGGAAATTTGCCCGATTTGTCGGCCTGCTGTCCACCCCTTGGACACAATTCCGGACAGGGCGGCCACGGCCACCGCCGTCAGGCCCGTCGCAGCCGCTCGGCGAACTCCGCCGCGGCGGCTCCCGGGTCGTCGGCCTCGGTGATCGCACGGACGACGACCACCCGGCGGGCACCCGCGTCCAGCACCTCGTCGAGGTTGGACAGGTCGATGCCGCCGATCGCGAACCAGGGGCGCTCGGTGCCCAGAGCGGCCGTGTACCGCACCAGGTCGAGGCCGGGCGCGGGGCGGCCGGGCTTGGTGGGGGTGGGCCAGCAGGGGCCCGTGCAGAAGTAGTCCACGCCGTCCTGCGCGGCGGCCGCGGCGGCCTCGGACTCGGCGTGCGTGGAACGGCCGATCAGCACCTCGTCGCCGAGGACGGCGCGGGCCGCGGGGACCGGCAGGTCGCCCTGGCCGAGGTGGAGCACGTCGGCGCGGGCCGCGTGGGCGACGTCCGCGCGGTCGTTGACCGCGAGGAGCTTGCCGTGCCGGGCGCAGGCGTCGGCGAAGACCTCCAGGTGGGCCAGCTCCTCGGCGGCCTCCATGCCCTTGTCGCGCAGCTGCACGATGTCGACACCGCCGGCCAGGACCGCGTCGAGGAACTCGGGCAGGTCGCCCTGGCGCCTGCGCGCGTCCGTGCACAGGTACAGGCGGGCGCCGGCGAACGCGGCGCGTGCGGTGTCGGACATGCGTGGGTCCCCCCGGGTGGGTGTCGCTGTCGGCTGTCATGGGTGGCGTGCGGGCTGCGACGGCCCGCACGCCACCGGTGGTACGGGTCGGCTCAGACGGCGAGCGCCTGGGCGCGGCGCTTCACCTCCGTGCCGCGATTCTCGCTCAGGGCCTGCGCGGGGGTGCCGGGCAGGGTCGGGTCGGGGGTGAAGAGCCACTCGAGCATCTCTTCGTCCGTGAAGCCGTCGTCCCGCAGGAGCGTCAGGGTCCCGGTCAGGCCCTTGACGACCTTGTCCCCGTCGATGAAGGCGGCGGGGACGTGCAGCGCCCGGTTCTCACCTCGGCGTACGGCGATGAGCTGGCCCTCCTTGACCAGCTGCCGCACGCGCGTCACCTCGACGCCGAGCATCTCGGCGATGTCGGGGAGGGTGAGCCAGGCGGGGACGAGAGCATCGATCTTTGCGTCAATCTCGGTCACGGAATCAAGCCTGCCATCCCCCACTGACAGTCGGAAGTCAGGCAGGTCCAGCCGGGAGGGTGGGCTAGCCGGCCGTTGCATCCTTCAGGGGTCTGCCCGGGTCGGACAGCGCCTGCGCGTCCATGCTCCGGCCCGCTTCGATCAGCCGTCGCCCCTGGGCCAGGTCACGCGGGCGGCCGACGGCCAACAGGGCCACCAGGCGGTCCCCGCGCAGCCAGCACACCGTCCAGGCGGGGCCGGCCGGGTCGCCGCGCCACACCAGTCGGTCGGCCCCGGCGTGGTGCCCGGCGTACTGCACGAACCGGCCGAACTGCTCGGACCAGAAGTAGGGCACCGGGTCGTACACCGCCGGGGTCTCGCCCATGATGTTCGCGGCGACCGTGCGCGGGCCCTGCAGGGCGTTGTCCCAGTGGTGGACGAGCAGCCGTTCCCCGTAGCGGGCCGAGGGGAAGGAGGCGCAGTCGCCGACCGCGTACACGTCCTCGACGCCGGCGCGCAGGTGGGCGTCGGCGAGGACCTCGCCGTGCGGGCCCAGCCCGATGCCGGAGCCGGCCAGCCAGCCGGTGGCGGGGCGGGCACCGATGCCGACGACGACGGCGCCCGCGGGCAGCCGTGTGCCGTCGGCGATCAGCACCGCGCCGGGCTCGACGCGCTCCACGCGCGCGTGCGTGCGCAACTGCGCGCCCGCGTCGGCGTACCAGCGGGCCATGGGCGCCGCGACCTCGGCCGGCAGAGCGCCCGCGAGCGGCCGGTCGGCGGCCTCGACGACGGTGACCTCGCAGCCCGCCTCGCGCGCGGCCGTGGCGAACTCGGCACCGATCCAGCCGGCGCCCACGACGACGACCTCGTGCTGGCGGGCGAGCACGGGCCGCAGTCGCTCGGCGTCGTCCAGGGTGCGCAGCAGGTGCACACCGGGCACCCCCTCGGTGCCCGGCAGCAGGACCGGCTCCGCGCCCGTGGCGAGGACCAGGACGTCGTAGGGCACCGGGCCCGCCTCGGTGTCCAGCTCGTGCTCGGCGGGGCGCACGCCCAGCGCCTCGCAGCCGAGCCTCAGCTCGACGCCGAGCGACTCGAAGTCCACCTCGAAGGCGGAGCCCTCGGCCTTGCCGAGCAGCACGGCCTTCGACAGCGGCGGCCGGTCGTACGGCTGGTGCGGTTCGGCTCCGATCAGGGTGACGGCCCCCCGGAAGCCCTGTTCCCGCAGCGCGACCGCGGTCTGCACCCCGGCCATGCCCGCGCCGACGACGACCACGCGCCGCCCCTGTGACGTGCCCTCACGGGCTGTGTGCTCGCTCACCTGATCACCATAGACAGGTGACGGATTGTGAGTCAGCGGTCGTGTTCGGTGACCTGTTCCACACCGGCGGGTCGCGGGGCCGCGGGCGGGGCTCTCTTACGGGTGACGGGCGGGGCGGGCTAGGGTGGCCTCCGTACAAGCACTCGCGGGAGCCCGGACGCACCGGGCTGAGAGGGAGGCTGGCGGCCTCCGACCGTACGAACCTGATCCGGGTCATGCCGGCGAAGGGAGGGGCTGGACGCCCATGTCCTCAGGTACGTCCGACGTCCTCGTCATCGGGGGCGGAGTCATCGGCCTGGTCACGGCCTGGCGCGCGGCGCAGCGCGGGCTCGCCACGGCCGTGGTGGACCCCGAACCCGGCGGCGGGGCCGCGCGGGTCGCGGCCGGGATGCTGGCCGCGGTCACCGAACTGCACTACGGCGAGGAGACCCTGCTCGCCCTCAACCTGGAGTCCGCCCGCCGCTACCCCGGGTTCGCGGCCGAGGTGACCGAGCTGACCGGCCACGACCTCGGCTACCGCCGCTGCGGCACCCTCCAGGTCGCGCTCGACGCCGACGACCGCGCCCACCTGCGCGAGCTGCATGCCCTGCAGGAGCGCTGCGGCCTGGAGTCGGAGTGGCTGTCCGGGCGGGAGTGCCGGCGTCTGGAGCCGATGCTCTCGCCCGTGGTGCGCGGCGGGCTGCGGGTGGACGGCGACCACCAGATCGATCCGCGGCGGCTCGCGGCGGCCCTCGTGGTCGCGTGCGAGCGGTCCGGGGTGGTGTTCCACCGTGCGTGGGCCGAGCGGCTGGACGTCGTACGGGGCCGGGCTGCCGGGGTCACCACGGCCGACGGCACCGAACTGCGCGCGGGACAGGTGGTCCTCGCGGCCGGAAGCCTGAGCGGGCGGCTCGCGGGGGTGCCCGAGGCGCTGCTGCCGCCGGTGCGGCCGGTCAAGGGCCAGGTGCTGCGGCTGGCCGTACCGCGCGCGTACGCGCCGTTCCTGAGCCGTACCGTGCGGGCCATCGTCCGCGGCGGCCACGTCTATCTGGTGCCCCGCGAGAACGGTGAGCTGGTCGTCGGCGCCACCAGCGAGGAACTGGGCTGGGACACGACGGTGACGGCGGGCGGCGTGTACGAGCTGCTGCGCGACGCCCATGAGCTGGTGCCCGGCATCACCGAGCTGCCGCTCACCGAGACCCGTGCCGGGCTGCGCCCCGGCTCGCCCGACAACGCGCCGCTGCTCGGCCCGTCCGGGCTCGAGGGACTGGTGCTGGCCACCGGGCACTACCGCAACGGGGTGCTGCTCACTCCGGTCACCGGCGATGTGCTGGCGCGGCTGCTGGCCGACGGCGAACTGCCGGAAGAAGCCCGTCCGTTCACGCCGCAGCGCTTCGGCGCCGTCCTCCAGGAGCAGTCCGTATGAGCACGTCCGTCATGATCTCGATCTCCGTCAACGGCGAACGCCGGGACGTCGCGGCGGGCACCGCCCTCGATTCCGTCGTGCGCTCCCTGGTCGCCGCGCCCTCCGGAGTGGCCGCGGCCGTCAACGAGACCGTCGTCCCGCGCACCCAATGGGCCGGCACGTTCTTGACCGAGGGCGACCGTGTGGAAGTCCTCACCGCCGTGCAGGGGGGCTGAGCCATGGCCGACGACTCCTTGGTTCTCGGCGGTACGGCGTTCTCGTCGCGGCTGATCATGGGCACGGGCGGTGCGCCCAGCCTGGAGGTGCTGGAGCGGGCGCTCATCGCTTCCGGTACGGAGCTGACGACGGTCGCGATGCGGCGGGTGGACCCCTCCGTGCACGGCTCGGTGCTGTCCGTGCTGGAGAAGCTGGGCATCCGGGTGCTGCCGAACACGGCGGGCTGTTTCACCGCCGGGGAGGCAGTGCTGACCGCGCGGCTGGCCCGGGAGGCGCTGGGCACGGATCTGATCAAGCTGGAGGTCATCGCCGACGAGCGCACGCTGCTGCCGGACCCGGTGGAGCTGCTGGATGCGGCGGAGACGCTGGTGGACGACGGGTTCACGGTGCTGCCGTACACCAACGACGACCCGGTGCTCGCGCGCAAGCTCGAGGACGTCGGGTGTGCGGCGGTGATGCCGCTGGGCTCGCCGATCGGCTCGGGACTCGGGATCCGCAATCCGCACAATTTCCAGCTGATCGTGGAGCACGCGCGCGTGCCGGTGATTCTGGACGCGGGGGCCGGTACGGCGTCCGACGTGGCGCTGGCGATGGAGCTGGGGTGCGCGGGTGTGATGCTCGCCTCGGCCGTGACCCGGGCGCAGGAGCCGGAGCTGATGGCGACGGCGATGCGGCATGCGACGCAAGCGGGCCGGCTGGCCCTGCTGGCGGGGCGGATCCCGCGGCGGCACTTCGCCGAGGCCTCCTCCCCGGCCGAGGGACGGGCCCGGCTGGACCCCGAGCGCCCTGCCTTCTAGCGGCCGGCGCAAGCGTCACAGCTCGGCTGCAGTCCGTGCGCTCGGCAGCACGGCGTGCGGCACTGTCGGTCGGTCCTCGTAGACTCCCCTTTCGTGGATACGACCCTTCAGGACCCCCTCGTCGGGCAGGTGCTCGACGGCCGCTATCGCGTCGACGGCCGGATAGCGGTCGGTGGGATGGCCACGGTCTACCGGGCCCTGGACATCCGGCTGGACCGCGTCCTCGCGCTGAAGGTGATGCACCCTACGCTCGCGGCCGACGGCACCTTCGTCGAGCGGTTCATCCGGGAGGCGAAGTCCGTCGCCCGGCTCGCCCACCCCAATGTCGTCCAGGTCTTCGACCAGGGCACCGACGGGTCGTACGTGTACCTGGCGATGGAGTACGTCGCCGGGTGCACCCTGCGCGACGTACTGCGCGAGCGGGGCGCCCTGCAGCCGCGGGCCGCGCTGGACATCCTGGAGCCGGTGCTGGCGGCGCTCGGCGCCGCGCACCGGGCCGGGTTCGTGCACCGGGACATGAAGCCCGAGAACGTGCTGATAGGCGACGACGGCCGGGTCAAGGTCGCCGACTTCGGGCTGGTGCGGTCCGTGGACACCGTGACCAGCACCACGGGTGCCGTGCTCGGGACGGTGTCGTATCTCGCGCCCGAGCAGATCGAGCAGGGCACCGCGGACCCGCGCGTCGACGTGTACGCGTGCGGTGTCGTGCTCTACGAGATGCTGACGGGCGGCAAGCCGCACTCCGGGGACTCCCCCGCCCAGGTGCTCTACAAGCACATACACGAGGACGTGCCGCCCCCGTCGGCCCTGGTGCCGGGGCTGCCGTACGCGCTGGACGAGCTGGTCGCGACCGCCGCCGCGCGCACCCCGCAGGTCCGTCCGCAGGACGCCGTGGCGCTGCTGGCCCGGGTGCGCGAGGCGCGCCAGGACCTGAGCGACGAGCAGCTGGACGCGCTGCCGCCGCAGGCGCTGTCCGCCGGGCACGACAACGCCGGTGACCGTACGAGCGTGATCCCGCGCTCGCTGACCGTGCCCCGGCCGCTGCCCGTGAACGAGGACGAGTCCGCCGAGGGCGCCGTCCGGCACACCAGCCGGCTCCAGGCCCCACCGGCGCCGCCACGCCGCACGAAGCGCCTGGTACTGACGATCGTCGCCGCCGTCCTGGTGGTGTTCGGGGTGGGCGCGGGTGTCTGGTACATCAACTCCGGGCAGTTCACGAAGGTCCCGCCGCTGCTGTCGAAGACCGAGGCGCAGGCGCGGACGCGGCTCGACGCGGCCGGGCTGGAGATCGGGCAGGTCAAGCGCGCGTACAACGACACCGTCCAGCGTGGCACGGTCATCTCCACCGACCCGGCGCCCGGATCCCGGATCCGGGAGAACGACTCGGTGACGCTGACCGTCTCGCTGGGCCCGGAGACGGTCAACGTCCCGGATGTGACGGGCCGGACGCTCGCCGAGGCGCGGGCGCGGCTGAAGGCCGACGGGCTGGAGCCGGGCATGGTCACCCGCGAGTTCAGCGCGGACGTCGCCAAGGGCTCCGTGATCGCCACGGCACCCACGGCGGGCACCAGGCGGCACGCGGGCTCGGCGATCGCGCTGACCGTCAGCAAGGGCAGCCCGATCGACGTTCCCGACGTCACCGGCGACGATCCGGCGGACGCCCGGCAGGAGCTGACGGACGCCGGGCTGAACGTGGTCGTCGCCCCCGACCGGGTCAACTCCGAGTACGACAAGGGCAAGGTGGCCCGGCAGAGCCCGGGCGACGGCAGCCAGGCCGCCGAGGGCGACACGGTGACGCTGACGCTGTCCAAGGGCCCGCAGATGATCGAGGTGCCCGACGTGACCGGCGACAGCGTGGCGGACGCCCACAAGGCGCTGGAGGGCGCCGGCTTCAAGGTGAGCGAGGACCGCGGGCTGCTCGGGCTGTTCGGCGACACCGTGAAGAAGCAGTCGGTCCGGGGCGGCGACACGGCCCCCAAGGGTTCGACGATCACGATCACCATCCGGTGACGTGGGTCGCGGCGGGTCCCGGCGAGTGCCGGCCCGTCCCGGCGGGTCGCGGTGCCCGGGTCACCGGGGACCGTGGTCCGACGGCCCGGACGGACATGACACCCTGAACGGGTGAGTCCCGATCAGTCGTCGTCCCTTCAGCCCTCCCTGCCCCGCAACCCCGTCGGCGGGCACGTCCCCGTGGCCGGCGGCCTGCACTCCGTCGGGCTGTCGTACGCCCGGGCGCTGCAGGCGGAGACCGTGCAGGTCTTCGTGGCCAACCCGCGCGGCTGGGCCACGCCCGCCGGCAACCCCCGACAGGACGAGGCGTTCCGCGCGGCCTGCGCCGAGGAGTCGATCCCGGCGTACGTCCACGCCCCCTACCTGATCAACTTCGGCTCGCACACCGAGGCGACCGTGGAGCGGTCGGTGGAGTCGCTGCGGCACTCGCTGCGGCGCGGGCGGGAGATCGGCGCGCTCGGCGTCGTCGTGCACACCGGGAGCGCGACGGGCGGGCGGGAGCGGGCCGTGGCACTGCGACAGGTGCGGGAGCGCATGCTGCCGCTGCTGGACGAGCTGACCCACGACGACGATCCGTTCCTGCTGCTGGAGTCGACGGCCGGGCAGGGCGCCTCCCTGTGTTCCCGGACCTGGGACTTCGGGCCGTACTTCGAGGCGCTCGAGGCCCATCCCAAGCTGGGTGTGTGCCTGGACACCTGTCACATCTTCGCCGCCGGGCACGACCTGACCGGACCGAGCGGGATGGACCAGACGCTGGACCTGCTGGTGGACACCGTCGGCGAGGGCCGGCTCAAGCTGATCCACGCCAACGACTCCAAGGATGTGGTCGGCGCCCACAAGGACCGGCACGAGAACATCGGTGCCGGCCATATCGGCGAGGGCCCGTTCCGCGCTCTGATGGCCCATCCCGCCACCGAGGGCGTGCCGCTGATCATCGAGACGCCCGGCGGCCAGGAGGGGCATGCGGCCGACGTGGAGCGGCTGAAGAAGCTGCGGGACGGCTGACCCTCCGCCGGGGGCTACAGCTCCGGGCCGTCGCCCGGTTCCTCCTGGTAGGAGTAGCGCTGCTCCTTCCAGGGGTCGCCGATGTTGTGGTAGCCGCGCTCCTCCCAGAAGCCGCGGCGGTCGGCGGTCATGTACTCCACGCCCCGGACCCACTTGGGGCCCTTCCAGGCGTAGAGGTGGGGCACGATCAGTCGGACCGGGAAGCCGTGCTCGGCGGTGAGGAGTTCGCCGTCCTTGTGGGTGGCGAAGATGGTGCGCTCCGAGGCGAAGTCCGACAGGCGCAGATTGGTGCTGAAGCCGTATTCCGCCCAGACCATCACATGGGTGACGTCGGGGGCCGGAGGGGCCAGGTCCAGGATCGCGGCAGCCGGAACGCCGCCCCACTCGGCGCCGGTCATGCTGAACTTGGTCACACAGTGCAGGTCGGCGACCACCGTGGTGTACGGCAGGGCCGTGAACTCCTCGTGGCCCCAGGTGTGCTTGTCGCCGTCGGCGGTGGCGCCGAAGACCCGGAACTCCCAGCGCTCGGGCCGGAACTTGGGTACAGGACCGTAGTGGGTGACCGGCCAGCCGCGCTGGAGCCGCTGACCCGGCGGAAGCTCGGACCCTGCCCCTGCTCCAGACTCTCGCTCCACCGGATGACCCATGTATCCATCCTGACAGACCTGGAGCAGTGCCCCTGACCATCCCTCCGCCACCATCCACTAAATGGACAATAGGCGTCCAGCCGGGGCGAACCTGATAAGTCTCCACTTACTGGACGATCTTCGTTACCGATGCAATCATGCCGCCGCACGCCTCCCCCCGTTTCCCCGTGGAAGGAACCTCTGCGATGCAGGGCGACCCCGAGGTCATCGAATTCCTCAACGAGCAGCTCACCGGCGAGCTGACCGCGATCAACCAGTACTTCCTGCACGCGAAGATGCAGGAGAACTTCGGCTGGTACAAGCTCGCCAAGTACACGCGGCACGAGTCGTTCGACGAGATGAAGCACGCGGAGGTGCTCACCGACCGGATCCTGTTCCTGGAGGGACTGCCGAACTACCAGCGGCTCTTCCACGTGCGGGTCGGGCAGACGGTGAAGGAGATGTTCGAGGCGGACCGGCAGATCGAGGTGGAGGCGATCGACCGGCTCAAGCGGGGCATCAAGGTGATGCGCGAGAAGGGCGACATCACGTCCGCGAACATCTTCGAGGACATCCTCGAGGACGAGGAACACCACATCGACTACCTCGACACCCAGCTGGAGCTGGTGGAGAAGCTCGGCGAGGCGCTCTACATCTCGCAGATCATCGAGCAGCCCGAGAGCAGCTGAGCCGGATCACGCGGCTTCCGCGATCCCGGGCTCCTTCGGGACCTCGGGGACCTGCGACTTCGCAAGGATCCGAGCCAGCACCGGCTTGCCCTGGTCGGCCAGCTCGCGGCGGGGGCAGGCGCCGCGGCCGAGGAGGGCCTGGATCCGGCGGACGCACGAGCCGCAGTCCGTGCCGGCCTTGCACGCGGAGGCTATCTGGCGGGGGGTGCAGGCGCCGTCCTCCGCGTGCTGCTTGACCTGGGCCTCGGTGATGCCGAAGCAGCTGCAGACGTACACGCGGATTCACCTCCCGACGGGATCGCTGTGCCCTCCCCATGACCGGTGAGGCAAACCTAACCTTACCCGCCGCGCAAGGCCCGCAAAAGTGGAGAGGGGCGCGGATCGCATGTGATCCGCGCCCCAGATCGGCCACTGGTGCCGCCGGTCCTACTGGTCCCGGTACATCTCCGCGACCAGGAAGGCCAGGTCCAGCGACTGGCTGCGGTTCAGCCGCGGGTCGCAGGCCGTCTCGTAGCGCTGGTGGAGGTCGTCGACGAAGATCTCGTCGCCGCCGCCCACGCACTCGGTGACGTCGTCGCCGGTCAGCTCCACATGGATGCCGCCCGGGTGGGTGCCGAGGGCCTTGTGGATCTCGAAGAAGCCCTTGACCTCGTCCAGCACGTCGTCGAAGCGGCGGGTCTTGTGCCCGGAGGCCGCCTCGAAGGTGTTGCCGTGCATCGGGTCGGTCACCCAGGCCACCGTCGCACCGGACGCCGTGACCTTCTCGACCAGCTCGGGGAGCTTGTCGCGGATCTTGTCGGCGCCCATGCGGACGATGAAGGTCAGCCGGCCCGGCTGCCGGTCGGGGTCGAGGCGGTCGATGTACCTGAGCGCCTCCTCGGCCGTCGTCGTCGGGCCGAGCTTGATGCCGATCGGGTTGCTGATCCTCGAGGCGAACTCGATGTGCGCCCCGTCCAGCTGCCGGGTGCGCTCACCGATCCACACCATGTGCCCGGAGACGTCGTACAGCTTGCCGGTGCGGGAGTCGACCCGGGTCAGGGCGGACTCGTAGTCCAGCAGCAGCGCCTCGTGCGAGGAGTACAGCTCGACGGTCTTGAACTCCTCCGGGTCCGTGCCGCAGGCCCGCATGAAGTTCAGCGCGCTGTCGATCTCCCGCGCGAGCTGCTCGTAGCGCTGGCCCGACGGCGAGGTGCGGACGAAGTCCTGGTTCCAGGCGTGCACCTGACGCAGGTCCGCGTAACCGCCGGTGGTGAAGGCACGCACCAGGTTCAGCGTGGACGCCGAGGCGTGGTACATGCGCTTGAGCCGCTCGGGGTCCGGGATACGGGACTTCTCGGTGAAGTCGAAGCCGTTGACGGAGTCGCCCCGGTACACCGGGAGCGTCACGCCGTCGCGGGTCTCGGTCGGCTTGGAGCGCGGCTTGGAGTACTGCCCCGCGATCCGGCCGACCTTCACCACGGGCACGGCGGCCGCGTAGGTGAGGACGGCACCCATCTGGAGCAGCGTCTTGAGCTTGTTGCGGATGTGGTCGGCGGACACCGCGTCGAAGGCCTCGGCACAGTCGCCGCCCTGGAGAAGGAACGCCTCTCCCTTGGCGACGGCCGCCATCCGGGCGCGCAGCTGGTCGCACTCGCCCGCGAAGACGAGCGGCGGATACGACTCGAGGTCCGCGATCGCTGCGCGCAGAGCCTCGGGGTCGGGGTACTCGGGCTGCTGCGCCGCGGGCAGGTCTCGCCAGGTGTTGCCAGCGCTCTCGCTGGTCTTAGCGTTCACGGTCACCTCGTAAACATTACGGGGTCACGGGGCGCGCGTTGATTTCTGGCTCGAAAGGTGAGACGCGTTGTTTGCCCCGTGGACCGGCACCCGGTGCGGTAGGGTGCCTGGCATGTTCGCGCTTTCGAACCAGAACTGCACCCAGACCTGGTGGTGGACCGCTTCTCCGGCGGCCCGCTGACTGCGCGTATCCAGACTTCGCGAAGGCCGCCCGAGGGGCGGCCTTCGGTGTTTTCCGGGGTCGTTCCTCTCCATCAGAAGATCGAGAAGGAGCACCCGTGAATCTCCAGGACCTGTTGCACGACCCCCGTCCCTTCGCCCTGCTGCGGCGCCGCACGCCCGGCCGGGACGAGAACGTGGTGGAACTGCTGCTCGGCCCGGTGAGCAGCCGCGACCGGCTGGCCGACCTGCCGGACGAGGGCCTCGCCCTCGTCCCGTTCCGGCAGATCCGCGAGCGCGGCTTCGACGTCCGCGACGACGCCGCCCCCCTGCTGGTGCTGACTCCCGAGGAGTCGTACGCGTTCCCGCTCGAGGAGGCGCTGGACCGGCTCCCGGCGCACGAGGTGCGGGTCGAGGGCGGCGGTTTCGACGTCGACGACGAGGAGTACGCCGGGGTCGTCGGGCGGGTGCTGGCCGAGGAGATCGGCCGGGGCGAGGGCGCGAACTTCGTGATCCGGCGCACCTACGAGGGCGAGATCCCGGGCTTCGGGCGCGCCGACGCGCTCGCGCTGTTCCGGCGGCTGCTGGCGGGCGAGCGGGGTGCGTACTGGACGTTCGTGGTGCACACCGGGGACCGCACGCTGGTGGGCGCCAGCCCGGAGGTGCACGTCCGGATGTCCGGCGGCACGGTCGTGATGAACCCGATCAGCGGGACGTACCGGTATCCCGCCGAGGGCCCGACCCCGGAGCATCTGCTCTCCTTCCTCGCCGACGGCAAGGAGATCGAGGAGCTGTCGATGGTCGTCGACGAGGAACTCAAGATGATGTGCACCGTCGGCGACATGGGCGGGGTCGTCGTCGGACCGCGGCTGAAGGAGATGGCCCACCTCGCGCACACCGAGTACGAGCTGCGCGGGAAGTCCTCCCTGGACGCGCGGGAGGTGCTCAGGGAGACGATGTTCGCGGCGACCGTCACCGGCTCGCCGGTGCAGAACGCGTGCCGGGTCATCGAGCGGTACGAGTCCGGCGGGCGGGGGTATTACGCCGGGGCGCTGGCGCTGCTCGGCCGGGATTCCGGGGGCGCACAGACCCTGGACGCCCCCATCCTGATCCGCACCGCCGACATCGGCGCGACGGGCCGGCTGCGCGTCGGGGTCGGGGCGACGCTGGTGCGCGGCTCGGACCCGGTGAGCGAGGTCGCCGAGACCCACGCGAAGGCGGCGGGCGTGCTGGCGGCCCTCGGGGTACGGCCCGCTCGGCCGCGCGGGGAGCAGGAGCGGCCCCGGCTCGCCGACGATCCGCGGGTGCGGGCCGCGCTGGACGCGCGGCGCGCCTCACTCGCCCCCTTCTGGCTCCGCATGCAGGAGCGGCTCCCGGCACTCGAGGGCCACGCCCTCGTCGTGGACGGCGAGGACACCTTCACGGCCATGCTGGGGCATGTGCTGCGCTCGGGCGGCCTGGAGGTGACGGTACGGCGGTACGACGAGCCGGGGCTGCGGGCGGCCGTGCTCGGGCACGAGGGTCCGGTGGTGCTCGGCCCCGGCCCGGGCGACCCGTGCGACCTGGCCGACCCCAAGATGCGCGTCCTGCGGGAGCTGACCGCCACGGTGATCCGGGAGCACCGGCACGGCGTGCTGGGGGTCTGCCTCGGCCATGAGCTGATCGCGGCCGAGCTGGGGCTGGACATCGTCCGCAAGGAGGTGCCGTGCCAGGGGGCGCAGACGAGCGTGGACCTGTTCGGGCGCAAGGAGACCGTCGGCTTCTACAACAGCTTCGTGGCGCGGTGCGACGAGGACGCGGCGCGGGAGCTGGCGGCACATGGCGTGGAGGTCAGCCGGAGCGTCTCGCACGAGGTGCACGCGCTGCGGGGTCCGGGCTTCGCGGGCGTGCAGTTCCACCCGGAGTCGGTGCTCACCCTGGACGGGGCCGCGATCGTGCGGGAGCTGATCGGTCAGGTCGCCGGGACGAGCACGTTCTCGGATCGGCGGCCCTCGGTGTAGTCGAGGACGTTGCGCAGCGTGGCGTCCACGATCTGTCCGACGGCGTCCTCGGTGTAGTACGCCTGGTGCGAGGTGACCAGGACGTTCGGGAAGGTGACCAGGCGGGCCAGGGTGTCGTCCTCGATGGCCTCCAGGGACTTGTCGAGGAAGAACAGGCCCGCCTCGGACTCGTAGACGTCGAGGCCGACGCCCGTGAAGCGGCCCTCGCGCAGCTCGGCGACCAGGGCGGCGGTGTCGATCAGGCCGCCGCGGCTGGAGTTGACCAGGATCGCGTCGTCCTTCATCGACTTCAGCGCGGCCCGGTCGATCAGGTGCCGGGTCTCGGGCATCAGCGGGACGTGCAGGCTGACCAGGTCGGACTCGGCGAGCAGCCGGTCCTTGGGGACGTATCTCATACCGAGGTCCGCACAGGCGGGGTTCTCGGCGACGTCCCAGCCGAGCAGGCGCATGCCGTGGCCGTGGGCGATGTGGGCGAACGCCGCGCCGATCCTGCCGGTGCCGAGGACGCCGACGGTACGGCCGTGCATGTCGCGGCCCATCAGCCCGTCGAGGCGGAAGTCGAAGTCGCGGGTCGCCGCGCGGACGATATGGCGGTTCACCGCCATGGCGAGCGTCCAGGCGAACTCGGCGACGGAGTACGGGGAGTAGGACGAGACCCGGGCGACCGTCAGGCCGAGGCGTGCGGCGGCGCCGAGATCGATGTTGTTGAAGCCGGTCGAGCGCTGGGCGACCATCCGGGTGCCGCCGGCCGCGAGGATCCGCAGGACGGACTCGTGCAGCTCCGCGTTGACGCTGGTGGAGATCACCTCGTGGCCGGTGGCGATGGGTGCGGTGTCCTCGGTGAGGAAGACGTCGAGGCAGCGGACGGCGTGGTGGGGAGCGAAGGCACGCTCGATCAACGGCCGCTCGTCCGCCTGCACGCCGAAGGCCAGGATTTCCACCCGCCCGCACTCCCCGTTGATCCCCGTTGATCCCTGTTGATCCCTGTCGATTGAGGTTGTCCGGGCCATGGGCCGAAAGGTACGGCCCACGGCCCGGGGTGCCGGGTCAGCCGAAGAAGACCCCGACCTCCTGGTACAGCTCCGGGTCCACCGTCTTGAGCCTGGCCGTGGCTTCGACGAGGGGAACGCGGACGATGTCGGTGGCGCGCAGGGCGACCATCTTGCCGAAGTCGCCGTCGTGGACGCAGTCGATGGCGTGCAGACCGAAGCGGGTGGCGAGCCACCGGTCGAAGGCGCTGGGCGTGCCGCCGCGCTGGACATGGCCGAGGACCGTGGTGCGGGCCTCCTTGCCGGTGCGGCTCTCGATCTCCTTGGCCAGCCACTCGCCGACCCCGGAGAGCCGGACGTGCCCGAAGGAGTCCAGCGAGCCGTCCTTGAGGACCAGTTCGCCGTCCCTGGGCATGGCGCCCTCGGCGACGACCACGATCGGCGCGTACGACGCCCGGAAGCGGGAGGTCACCCAGGCGCAGACCTGCTCGACGTCGAAGCGCTGCTCGGGGATGAGGATGACGTTGGCGCCGCCGGCCAGACCCGAGTGCAGGGCGATCCAGCCGGCGTGCCGGCCCATCACCTCGACGACCAGGACCCGCATATGGGACTCGGCGGTGGTGTGCAGCCGGTCGATGGCCTCGGTGGCGATGTTGACGGCGGTGTCGAAGCCGAAGGTGTAGTCGGTGGCCGACAGGTCGTTGTCGATCGTCTTGGGCACTCCGACGCAGGGCACCGCGTACTCGTCGGACAGCCGGGCGGCGACCCCCAGGGTGTCCTCGCCGCCGATCGCGATGAGGGCCTGGACGTCCAGCTTGGCCAGTTGGTCCTTGATCCGGCGGACGCCGTTCTCCGCCTTGAGGGGATTGGTGCGCGAGGAGCCGAGGATGGTGCCGCCGCGGGGCAGGATGCCGCGCACCGCGGGGATGTCGAGACGGACGGTGTCGCCCTCGAGAGGCCCGCGCCAGCCGTCCCGGAAGCCGACGAAGTCATAGCCGTACTCCTGCACGCCCTTGCGGACGATGCCCCGGATGACGGCGTTGAGCCCGGGGCAGTCGCCGCCTCCGGTCAGTACTCCGACCCGCATGGAAATGTCCCTTCGCCGCGGTTCCCTGATGCTCAGTCACGGACTGTCAGCCACGCTAACGGTGACCCAGGTCACATCGGGAGAGGCGGGACGGGTGATTCCGGGGCATTCGGTTACTCGTCGTCGAGCCCGCGCTCTATGGCGTACCGCACCAGCTCGACCCGGTTGTGCAGTTGGAGCTTGCCGAGGGTGTTCTGGACGTGGTTCTGCACCGTGCGGTGGGAGATGACGAGGCGTTCGGCGATCTGCTTGTAGCTCAGGCCCTTGGCGACCAGGCGCAGCACCTCCGTCTCCCGGTCCGTCAGCCGGGGCGCGCCGGGCTCGTCGGTGTCGGGCGCCGGCGCGGGCTCGGAGGCCAGGCGGCGGTACTCGCCGAGGACCAGTCCGGCGAGGCCCGGCGTGAACACCGGGTCGCCGACGGCGGTACGGCGCACCGCGTCCACCAGGTCATCGGTGGAGGCCGACTTGAGCAGATAGCCGGTCGCGCCGGACTTCACCGCCTCCAGGACGTCGGCGTGCTCGCCGCTCGCGGACAGGACGAGCACGCGCAACGCCGGGTTGTGGCCGACGAGTTCCTTGCACACCTGGACGCCGGGCTTGGCGGGCAGGTTGAGGTCCAGGACGAGGACGTCGGGGGCGGCGGCCCTGGCACGGCGGACCGCCTGCTCGCCGTCTCCGGCGGTGGCGACCACCTCGAAGCCGGACTCGGCCAGGTCCCGGGCGACCGCGTCGCGCCACATGGGGTGGTCGTCCACCACCATGACCCTGATCGGGTCCTGCTGCTCACTCATCGACGCCCCGCCTTCGCGTTCTTGGGTACCTTCAGTTCCACTTCCGTGCCCTGCCCGGGGACGGAGACGAGTTCCGCGCTGCCGCCCAGATCGCGCAGCCGGCCACGGATGGACTGGGCGACCCCGAGCCGGCCCTCGCCCTCGGCCTGGGCGAGCCGGCCCTCGGGAATCCCGGGGCCGTCGTCCCGGACGGTCACGACGATCCCGTCCGGCTCGTCCTCGACCAGGATCCAGGCCCGAGCCGCCTCGCCCGCGTGGCTGCGTACGTTGTCCAGGGCGGCCCCGACCGCGGCGGCCAGCTCCCGCGCGGCCGGCCCGGGCAGCTCGACCGGCGCGCCCGGTTCCGCCAGGCTCACCCGGGCACCCGCGAAGGACACCAGCAGCGCCCGCAGATCCACCGCGCCCTCGTCGTCCGGCTCCTCGACGGCCCGTACGACGGCTCCCGCGGCGGCGTCGTCGGACACCCGGGAGACGGGCACCAGGCCGCCGGAGACCAGCGCGCGCAGCGCCACCTCCTGCTCGCCTGCGAGCCGCCCCAGCTCCGCCGCCTCGCCGCCGAGGACCGCGCCGCGCCGCTGCACCATCGCCAGCACCTGCAGCACGCCGTCGTGGATGTCCCGGGCCAGCCGCTCCCGCTCCCGGGTCGCGGCCTCGATCTCCAGGGCACGGGCGAGG
The DNA here is from genome assembly GCF_009796285.1 of Streptomyces broussonetiae. Classification (NCBI taxonomy): domain Bacteria; kingdom Bacillati; phylum Actinomycetota; class Actinomycetes; order Kitasatosporales; family Streptomycetaceae; genus Streptomyces; species Streptomyces broussonetiae. Next base: position 2,945,005 of record NZ_CP047020.1, read on the forward strand.
GTGCGCTCGGAGGCGCGGGCGACCTCCACGACGTAGCCGATGGCGAGGGAGGCCACCCAGACGAGGATCAGGCTGTGCACGGTGTCCCGGGCGGGATGGCCGCGTTCGAGCAGGTTGGCCAGCGCGACCGGCGTGGAGGCGACGGCGGCCCAGCGCCAGCCGCCCTTGATCGCGAAGGCCAGCACCGCACCGGCGGTCCATATCGACGGCAGAGTGGGACCGCCCGCGATCCGCTGGTGGCTGTCGGCGAGCGGGGTGACCAGGACGCCGGTGAGAGCGATGGTCAGGTCGGCGGCCAGGAAGCGCCTGGTGCAGCTCGCCGCGTTGCGCACGCGCGGGAGGGTGGCGAGGGTCCAGACGAACAGGACGGCGAAGTAGCAGACGGCGACCCAGGGGCGCACGTAGAGGTGGTACCTGGTGGCGCCCAGGCAGATCGCGTACAGCATGGTCAGGACGCGGTAACCGGCGAGCGCGCGCCACAGCGGCAGCTCGACCGACATCCGCATCACACGCTCACGCCTGGGCATCTCCCCCGGTCCCCCGCCCCTCGGTCAGGCCTCCGTGGCCTCTGTCTTCTGCTCGGTCTCCCTGGCCTTCTCGGCCTCCTTGGCCGCCTTCGCCGCATCCGCGATCTGCCGCTTGGCCGCGGTCGCGTACATGTCGACGTACTCCTGGCCGGAGAGCTTCATGATCTCGTACATGACCTCGTCGGTCAGGGCGCGCAGGACGAAGCGGTCGTGCTCCATGCCGACGTAGCGGCTGAAGTCCAGCGGCTTGCCGATCCGGATGCCGGGGCGCATCAGCTTGGGCATCACCTTGCCGGGCGGCTGGATCTTCTCGGTGTCGATCATCGCCACGGGGATGACCGGCGCGCCGGTGGCGAGCGCCACGCGCGCGAGGCCGCCGGGCTTGCCCCGGTAGAGCCGGCCGTCGGGCGAGCGGGTGCCCTCGGGGTAGATGCCGAACAGCTCGCCCCGCTCCAGCACCTCTATGCCGCTCTTGATCGCGGCCTCGCCGGCGCCGCGCGCCCCGGAGCGGTCCACCGGCAGCTGTCCGACACCCTTGAAGAAGGCCGCCGTCAGCCGGCCCTTCACACCGGGAGTGGTGAAGTACTCGGCCTTCGCGATGAAGGTGACCTTGCGGTCCAGGACCGCGGGCAGGAAGAACGAGTCCGAGAAGGACAGGTGATTGCTCGCCAGAATGGCCGCGCCCTCGGCCGGGATGTTCTCCAGCCCCTCCACCCAGGGCCTGAAGGCGACCTTCAGCGGCCCTCCGATGGCGACCTTCATCGTGCCGTACAACACCCGTGTGCCTCCCGTTTCCGTCGAACAGACCTTAACCCGGAGGACCGTCAATGGACCCGACGACCCTGGTCGGTGTCAGTGCGGTCGCGTACGGTGAAGCACATCCACGCGTTTCCTCACGCCTCTGCCGGCCAGCGGACCGTCACAGGCCCTTCCCAAGGAACAGGAGAGTCGAAGGTGCCGGTTCTCCCCGGAGCCGAGCCGTACCGCCACGAGGGCGGGGAGGTGGGGGTCATCCTCTGCCACGGCTTCACCGGCTCGCCCCAGTCGCTGCGCCCCTGGGCGGAGCACCACGCGGCCCACGGCCTGACCGTGTCGCTGCCGCTGCTGCCCGGGCACGGCACCCGCTGGGAGGACATGCAGGTCACGGGCTGGCAGGACTGGTACGCGGAGGTGGACCGCGAGCTGCGCCTGCTGTCCGAGCGCTGCTCCCGGGTGTTCGTCGCGGGCCTGTCGATGGGCGGTGCACTGGCCCTCAGGCTCGCGGCCCGGCACGGCGCGCGGGTCACGGGCGCGGTGGTCGTCAACCCGGCGAACAAGGTGCACGGCCTGTCGGCGTACGCCCTTCCGGTGGCCCGCCATCTCGTGCGCACGACGAAGGGCATCGCCAGCGACATCGCCAAGGAGGGCGCGGCGGAGCTGGGCTACGACCGGGTGCCGCTGCACGCCGCGCACTCGCTGCGGGTGTTCCTGCGCCGGCTGGACGGCGAGCTGCCCCAGGTCACCCAGCCGTTGCTGCTGCTGCGCAGCGCGCAGGACCATGTCGTCCCGGCCGTCGACTCCGCCCGGGTGCTGAGCCGGGTGTCGTCCACGGACGTGACGGAGATCGTGCTGGAACAGAGTTACCACGTGGCGACGTTGGACGAGGATGCGGACCGGATCTTCGAGGAGAGCCTCGCTTTCATCGGCCGGCTCGCGCCCGGTGTGGGCAAGGACGGCAAGGAAGGGACGGCCGCAGTTGGCTGAGCACGACTCGGACCGCGAGGGTCGCGAGCCGGACGACCAGGGGGCGCCCTTCGACGAGGACGCCGCCTGGCGGGCCATCGTCGCCGGGTTCGGCGAGGAGCCGCCGGACCCGCCGGGCGCCAAGCCCTTCAAGCCGGTGGAGGACCTCGCGCTCCTGGAGAAGGACACCGCGGCGGACACCCCGCAGGACGGCAGGAGTGAGAAGGACGACTCCGCCGGTCCGCCGCCCGCCCGCCCGCTGGGCAGCTCGGTCACCTTCGCGCCCGGCATCGGCCCGCGCGACCACAAGGCTCCGGAGCCCTCCGAGGACGACTTCGACGAGGACGACGAGGGCCACTTCGTCCCGCCGGAGCCGCCTCCGCTGCCGACCGCGGACACCACGGCCAAGTTCGCCTGGCTCGGTGTGGTCGGCGGCCCGGTGCTGCTTCTGCTGGCGGTCCTGCTCGGCTGGGACATGACGTGGTGGCTGACCACCCTGGGCATCGGCGGCTTCCTCGGTGGCTTCGCCACGCTGGTGGTGCGGATGCGCACGGACGACGAGGACGACGACCCGGGCCGCGGAGCGGTGGTCTGAGAACGTGGTTCCGACCCGCCTGAACTTTGTACAAGTGTCGGGCGGGTCACCTATCGTGTGCGCATGCCGCGCGACACGCTCACCCCGGAACAGATCGTCCGGACCGCCGTGCAACTCCTGGACGACGAGGGGCTCGAGGGCCTGAACATGCGCAGCCTGGGCCAACGGCTCGGGGCCGCGGCGACCGCCGTGTACTGGCATGTGAAGAACAAGGACGACCTCGTGCTGCTCGCCGCGGACCGGGTGTGGCACGAGGTCGAACTGCCGGAGTTCGACGCGGCCGACTGGCACGGCGTGGTCACGGCCCTGGCCGACGGGCTGCACGCGATGCTGCTGCGGCATCCATGGCTGGTGCAGGCCTTCTCCTCGCACCTGCTGCACGGCACCGGAAAGGCGCGCTACGACGACCGGTTGCTCGGGGCGTTCGAGACCGCCGGGTTCTCACCGCAGGAGGCGGACCGGGCGGCGGGGGCGGTGTTCACCTATGTGCTGGGCAACGCGTTCGGCGCCTCTGCCACGGCCTCGCTGACGCGCAAGCTGCGGCGGTCGGGGGTGGACGCCGAGCAGGGGTTCACCCAGACGCTGGCCAAGGCGGCGCAGGCGGCGGAGCCGTTTCCCCGGCTGCGGGAGCGGATCGACACGTCCGCAGCCAGGCGGTACGCGGACGCGGCGGACAGCAGCTACGAGCTGGGGCTGCGGGCGCTTCTCGACGGCCTTCGCCCGGGCGGCACCGGGTCCTGACGGCGGCGCTACGCCGACGCGCTACGGACGTGCCGTCCGGCTGAAAAGGCGGCCGGCCAGGTCGATCCCGGTCACCGCGCCGTCGGCGCCGCGGGAGAAGTACCCGCGCTGTCCGCGCAGGCCGCCCTCCGTGATGACGTACTCGTCGCCGGCGCCGGGGAGGAAGCCGATCCCGGCCGGCGGGTAGTCCGGGGGCATGTCCGCCTCGGAGGCCGCCCGGATGTCCGGCTTGATGCCCACCGCCAGGGTGAGCCGGCCGGCGTCGACCGCGACGTCGAGGTACATGGCGTCGATCTCGTACCCCCCGGCGACCTCCCGCGCCCGCTCCTCGTCGTGGGGCAGCGGCTCGGGCTCGGACTCGGTCAGACCGAGATACAGCTCCAGCGCCCGCTTGAGCACCGCCTGGTTGAGGAGGTAGCCGTCCGGACCGGCGTTGGCCAGGCAGACGACGGCGAAGTCCCGCTCCGGCACCAGCAGCAGCTCGGCGAACTGCCCGTTGCCCGAGCCTCCGTGGCCGACCGTGCGCACACCCTCCACGTCCCGCAGGAACCAGCAGATGCCCAGGCCGTCCCCGAGTGTGCTGCCGCGCAGTTCGACCGTGGGCCGCCGCATGCGCTCGAGCGTCCGTGCCGTCAACACCCCTTCTCCGTCGCCCAGTTGGAAGCAGGCCCAGCGCAGCAGGTCGCTCATCGAGGAGACGATGCCGCCGCCGGGGTTGTTGGCGCGGGCGCCGGCCCGCCAGGACTTCCAGGGGCGGGCGGGCGTCAGGGTGCCGTCCTTGGCGCGGTTGTGTCCCACGGCGAAGCGGCGGACCACGACGTCGTCCAGGTCGAAGACGGTGTCGGTCAGTCCCAGCGGCTCCAGCACCAGTTCGGCCAGCGCCTTCTCGAACGGCAGGCCGGTGACCTTCTCCACCACCCGGCCGGCCAGGTTGTAGCCGGCCTGGCTGTAGGAGGCGCGGGCGCCGGGCGGCGCGATCTGCGGCAGCCGGTCCAGCTGGGCGACGAAGACCGCGAGCGAGCCGTCGCCCTCGTCGGCGTCGACCAGGTTCCAGTCCAGACCCGCCGTGTGGTTGAGCAGGTTCAGTACGGTGATCCGGGCGGCGGCCTCCTCGTCGGCGAGGCGCAGCTCGGGGACGTACCGCCGGACCGGCGCTTCGAGGTCCACCCGGCCCTGCTCGACCAGGCGCATCAGCGCGGTCGCCGTGAAGGTCTTGGTCACCGAGGCGAGCGGGAAGAGCGTGTGCTCGTCGATCGGCAGGGGGTGCTCGGCGTGCGTCACGCCGTGGCTGATGCGGATCTCCCGGCCACCGGTCAGCACGGCTACGGCGGCCCCCGGTATCCCGTACTCCCTCGCTGTCGCCGCCACGAACTCCGACAGCGCTTCCGACAGCTCCGTCGACTCACGCTTCCCCGACATCAGGGCCCCCTTCCGGGTACTTGAACTAAGTACAGGAAGGACTGTAGGGCGGGCACGGAAGGACGCACAAGAGGTTTCCTGCACTTAGTTCAAGTGGAGGTTGGGCCACCGGGCACCCGGAGCGCGGCGAGCACCGGGAGGTGGTCCGTGGCCGCGATCAGGTCGGCGCGGGTGACGCCCGGCTGCTCCCGAGGGACCCCGCAGCCGAGGACCTCGATGCCCTTCGTGGCGAAGACGGCGTCGATACGCCGGTGGGGCCCGCTGTGCGTCCAGGTCTCCTCGCCGCCCCAGGGAGCCACCGCCCGGCAGTCCTGCAGCGTGCCGGAGAGCAGACGGAAGGCGGGGCCGTCGGGGCCCTCGTTGAGATCGCCGCCGGCCACGACGTGCTCGACGCCCATCCCGGCGAGACGGTCGAGGAGCAGGCCTGCCTGCGCGCGGCGCTCGTCCTTTTGGAGGCTGAGATGGCAGCTGAGCACACCGACGCGGACGGCGCCGAAGCGGACCACCGCCGTGGCGAGGCCGCGCCGGTGCAGGCCGGACGTGAGCGGGAGGAGGACGTCTTCGGTGCGCTCGACGGTGGCGCGCAGCGAGCAGAGGATCGCGGGGCCGGCCGCGGTGGCTCCACCGGTGAGGATGACCAGGCCGGAGGCCGCGGCGAGGCGCGCGAGCTTCTTGCGCCAGCGGAAGAATCTGGGGGCCTCTTGGACGAGGACGACGTCGGGGGCGCAGGCGGCGATCACTCTGGCGAGGGCGGCGGTGTCGTCGCGCATCGAGCGGATGTTGTAGCTCAGGACGCGGATCACGGGTGAACCGTCGGGTTCCGTGCGGGAGTTGGGGAGCAGGGGGGTTGCCATGCCGTCACTCTAGGACGCCGGGTACCGGGGCGCCCGACAGCTCGGGGCGCGGGGTTTCGTGTGCGACTGCCGGTGCGTCGTGGCGTGTCGCGCAGTTCCCCGCGCCCCTGAGATCGGCACAGTTGCCGCAGCTCGAGAAGTGACTGTCACATGATCGGGTCGGGTTCCCTGGCCAGGTCCGCCGCGCCCACCATGCCCGCCTTGTTGCCCAGCTGGGCCGCGATCACGTCGGCCACCGGGCGCCAGTTGCCGCCGACCAGCCAGCGCTTGTAGGACTTGCGGATCGGGTCCAGGACCAGCTCGCCCTCGTCGGACAGGCCGCCACCGACGATGAACGCGGACGGGTCGAACAGCGAGGCCAGGTCGGCCAGGCCCGCGCCGGCCCAGCGGGCCAGCTCGCGGTAGGAGTCGACGGCCACCGGGTCGCCCTGGCGGGCGGCCATGGAGATGTGCTTGCCCTCGATGCCCTCGGGCGTGCCGTCGCCCAGCGAGAGCAGCAGCTCCGCGTGCTCCGGGGTGGCATTGGCGCGCTGCTTGGCGTACCTCACCAGGGCCCGCCCCGAGGCGTACTGCTCCCAGCAGCCCTGCGAGCCGCAGCCGCACAGCAGGCCGTCCGGGACCATCCGGATGTGGCCGAACTCGGCGGCCACGCCGAAGTGACCGCGGCGCAGCTTGTTGCCGATGATGATGCCGCCGCCGAGGCCGGTGCCGAGCGTGATGCAGATGACGTTGCGGTGGCCCTTGCCGGCGCCGAACCTGTACTCGCCCCAGGCGGCGGCGTTGGCGTCGTTCTCGACCACGACCGGGAGGCCCACGCGGGCCTCGACCTTCTCCTTGAGCGGCTCCTGACGCCAGTCGATGTTCGGCGCGAAGTAGACCGTCGAGCGCTGGCGGTTCACATAACCGGCCGCGCCGATGCCGACACCGACGATCTCGTGCCCGGCGCGCGCGCCCTCGACGGCAGCGGCGATGGCGTCCACGATGCCCTCGGGCGTGCCCGGGGTCGGCACCTGGTGGGTCGAGAGGATGTTGCCTTCCTCGTCGACCACACCGGCCGCGATCTTGGTGCCGCCGATGTCGACGCCGATGGTGAGTCCCATGAATCCCTCAGTTTCGGTCGAGCCCCGCTACGGCCAACCGTACCCGAGGCCCTGTCGTGGGAGCGCTTCAGTCCAAGTCGATGCGCTCCCCCGGACCGGTGCCCTCACCCGGGTCCTTCCGGTCGCGCCGGTCGCCCGGGTCCTGTGCCCGCTCGCGGTTCAGGTCCTCGGCCGTGCGGGCGGTCCAGCGACCCTCCTGGCCCTGGACGGCGGAGCGGTAGGCGGCGAGCAGTTCGCCGCCGGCCGCGGCCAGGTGGTCGAAGACCTCGGGGTTGCGTTCCACGACGGGCTCGACGGCGGCCCTGGCCTGCTGGACGGCCTGCCGCACCATCTGCTGGGCGGCCGGCCCGGCGAGGCCGCCGAGGAGCGGTGACTGCAGGCCGGACAGCTTCTCGGCCACCGTGTCCACGAACTTCTTCAGCTCCTCGGCGGCCGAGCCCGGCTGCGGGCCGTTCTCGGCACGGCGGCGGGCCTTCTCGGCGGCGAGGTCCTCGGCACAGGCCGTGGCCCAGGCATCGGCATCGGTCGCCCGGCCCTGCCTCCCGTGTGCCTCTTCCTCGTACGAGTCGGATGCGGGACGGTCTTCGCTCATGGCGGACTCCTGACTACGGTTCGCCTGTACGACGTTACCCGAACGGGCGTACCCGGTTCATCGTCCCGGGACGGGCCACAGGTCCGGGTCCGGGGCGAACCGGATGCGCAGCTCACCCTCGCGCAGTCCGGCCCCGGCGACCGTGCAGCGGCGCAGGGCCGAGGGCAGCGCGACGATCCGGCGGAACGGCCCGGCGGTGATCACGAGTTCGTCGCCGCGCCGGATCAGGTCCAGCTCGTCCCGTATCGCGCCGGGCAGGGGGATGTGCCACACCAGCACGCCGTCCTCGGCGAGCCGGTCGGTGACGGGCCACCCGACCGGGGCGGGCGACGGGTTGACGGAGGGTACGGCGAGGGCGGCGAGGTCGTCGTCGCCGCGCGGGTCGCGGCCGAGGTGGGCGACGGGGTGGATGCCGTACGGCTGCTCCTGCCATTCGGCGAGGGTCTTGCGCTGCTGGGCGAGGAGCCCGGCGGGCCAGCTGTCCGGCCCGGACTCGGGCAGGGTGCGGTTGGCGATCAGGGCCTCGGTACGCAGGCCGCGCAGGGCGAGGGCGAGGCCGGCGGTGCGCACGGCGTCGGCGCCGGCCGGGCCTGGCTCTGCGACCAGGCGCACGGCGGTCGCGCGGTCGGCGAGGACGGCCTCGACGGCGGCCAGTTCGACGTCCCAGCGGGCCGCCGTCTCGTACAGCCAGTCGGCGGGCATCGGCACCCCGGCCAGCCGGCCGAGGACCGGGCGCAGGGCCCGGGCCGCCTGCCGCTCGGGCGGGAGCAGCCGGCGCAGATAACGGCGCAGTTCCTCGGGCAGGCCGAGCAGGGCCAGGGCCTGCGGGAGCGGCGGGAGGTCGACGACGAGAAGGTCGTAGCGCTCGCTGAGGGCGGCGTCCCTGAGCGCGCGCAGGAAGGACAGCTCCTCGGCGCCGGGCAGTGGGGTGACCTCCTCCGCGTCCAGGCGGGAGGCGCCGAGCAGGTCGAGGACGTTCGCGGCGCGGGACTGGAAGGCGGTGAGGTCCGTGCGGAAGCGGTCGGCCGCGTCGGGCCGCCAGGTGCTGAGGTTCGGTGCGGCTTCCCTGGCCGCCGGCCCGGTCGCGGAGCCCAGGGCCGCGCCGGGGGTGTCGGTGCGGTCGGCGCTCAGCAGGAGGGTTCTGGTGCCCTCGCGGGCGGCGGTGAGCGCAGTCGCGGCGGCGATCGTGGTACGACCGCTGCCGCCGGGGCCCGTGATCAGGATGGTGCGCATGAGGGTGAACGGTACCGTCGCGCACGGGGGACGGGCGGGGGCGATTACTTCTCCCCGGACTCCACCCTCTTCTTGAGACCGGCCAGCGCCCGGTCGATGATGACCTTCTCCGCCTTGCGCTTGATCATGCCGAGCATGGGGATCTTGACGTCGACGGTGAGCCGGTAGGTGACCTCGGTGGCGTCCCGGCCGGCCGGCTTCAGAAGGTAGGAGCCGTCGAGGGAGCGGAGCATCTGGGACTTCACCAGGCTCCAGGAGACCTCGTTCGCGCCGGTCCAGGTGTAGGCGAGGGTCTGGTCGTCCTTGATGGCGCCGGCGTCCATCACGAGGCGGACCTGCTCGGCGCGGCCCTGGGTGTCGGTCGCGAGGACCTCCGCCTCCTTCACCTCGCCGGTCCAGTCCGGGTAGCGCGTGAAGTCGGCGATCACCGCCATGACGTCGGCCGGTGCCGCCTCGATCGTGATGCTCGAGCTGGTGTGTTCCGCCATCGCCGTGGCTCCTCCAGATGCGGGCCGTACTGGGGTCTTCGTGCGCACGTGTGTGCAGCGTGAAGGCTACCGCGCCGCCGGACTGCCGCCTTCACCGCATGTCCCGTCGATCACCATTCGAGCGCCCACGGCCTGCCGGTCCCCGCGAAGTGGCCCACGTTCACGCACTCGGTCGCGCCGATCCGCATCCGGCGCGCGAGCGGCTGGTGCACATGCCCGAAGAGCGAATAGCGGGGTTTCGTACGGCGGATGGCGTGCAGCAGGGCGCGGCTGCCGCGTTCGAAACGGCGGGCGACGGTGTCGTAGACCAGCTCGGGGACCTCCGGCGGGATGTGCGTGCACAGCACGTCGACCTCGCCGACCGCCTCGATCTTCGCCGCGTACTCCTCGTCGTCGATCTCGTACGGCGTGCGCATGGGCGTCCTCAGGCCGCCGCCGACGAAGCCGAAGACACGGCCGCCGATCTCCACCCGCTCGCCGTCGAGGACGGTGGTGCCGGGCCGGGCGTACTCCCGCCACAGAGGCGGCATGTCGACATTTCCGTAGGTGGCGTACGTCGGGGTGGGGAAGGCGGCGAACATCTCGGCGTACTGCTTGCGTACGGCCTTCTCGATGGCGGCGGCCCGGTCGGCACCGATGCCGGCCCACAGGCGGGCGCCGAACTCCCGGGCGTCCTCGAAGCGGCGCGCGGTGCGCAGCTCGACGATGCGGTCGGCGTTCTCCTCGCCGAACAGGTCCGGGAAGATGCCGCGCGAGTGGTCGGCGTAGTCGAGGAAGAGGACGAGGTCGCCCAGGCAGATCAGGGCGTCGGCACCCTCGCCGACCCGGGCCAGGTCCCGGGCGTTGCCGTGCACGTCGCTGATCACATGGATGCGCGTACCGCGTGTCCGCCGGTTCTCGGCGGTTCGGTTTCCGGCTGTCCGGTCCCCGGACGGTGTGGATGCCATGGCGATCAAGCGTAGGCCTGTGCGATGTGCGTGAACAGTGTCCGGCCGGCCTGCGGTTACTCGCCGGTCGGTTCAGCCGTGGACTACTGTGCGCGAAGGAACGCCAACGTGTGTGACGCAGCGAACATCTCGGCCGGACCCCCTGTCGGGAACGCCATACCGGCGGGTAACGTCCGGGCCGTCCAGTCGTGCTCTGGCTTTCAACCACCGAAGACCCGAGCACCAGCCCGAGCCTTGGACCGCACCGTCGCATCACACAGTGTCGTGGCGCCGGCGCCCTATGAGGAGCAGCAGTCTTGCGCGAGTTCAGCCTTCCGGCTTTGTACGAGGTCCCTGCGGACGGCAATTTGACCGACATCGTCCGCAGAAACGCCGCGCAGCATCCTGACGTCGCCGTCATCGCCCGTAAGGTCGCGGGCGCCTGGCAGGACGTGACGGCACGGCAGTTCCTGGCCGAGGTGCACACCGCCGCCAAGGGCCTCATCGCCGCCGGGGTGCAGCCGGGCGACCGGGTGGGCCTGATGTCCCGCACCCGCTACGAGTGGACCCTGCTGGACTTCGCGATCTGGAGCGCGGGCGCGGTCACCGTGCCGGTGTACGAGACCAGCTCGCCGGAGCAGGTGCAGTGGATCCTGTCCGACTCGGGCGCGACGGCGTGCGTCGTGGAGCTGGACGGGCACGCGGCGGCCGTGGAGTCGGTGCGCGAGTCGCTGCCCGCCCTCAAGCACGTCTGGCAGATCGAGGCCGGAGGCATGGACGAGCTGGGCCGGCTCGGGCAGGACGTCTCGGACCAGACGGTGGAGGAGCGCTCCTCGCTCGCCCGGGCCGACGACCCGGCGACCATCGTGTACACGAGCGGGACGACCGGCCGCCCCAAGGGCTGTGTCCTCACCCACCGCAGCTTCTTCGCCGAGTGCGGCAACATCGTGGAGCGGCTGCGCCCGCTGTTCCGCACCGGCGAGTGCTCGGTGCTGCTCTTCCTGCCGCTCGCGCACGTCTTCGGCCGGCTCGTGCAGATCGCCCCGATGATGGCGCCGATCAAGCTGGGCTGCGTCCCCGACATCAAGCACCTCACCGACGAGCTGGCCGCCTTCCGGCCGACGCTGGTCCTCGGTGTCCCGCGCGTCTTCGAGAAGGTCTACAACTCGGCGCGCGCCAAGGCTCAGGCGGACGGCAAGGGCGCGATCTTCGACAAGGCGGCGGACACCGCGATCGCGTACAGCAAGGCACTGGACAGCGCCTCGGGCCCGTCGTTCGGCCTGAAGGTCAAGCACAAGGTCTTCGACAAGCTGGTCTACAGCAAGCTGCGCGCGGTGCTCGGCGGCCGGGGCGAGTACGCCATCTCCGGCGGTGCCCCGCTGGGCGAGCGGCTCGGCCACTTCTTCCGCGGCATCGGCTTCACGGTGCTGGAGGGCTACGGCCTGACCGAGTCCTGCGCGGCGACGGCGTTCAACCCGTGGGACCGGCAGAAGATCGGCACGGTCGGTCAGCCGCTGCCCGGCTCGGTGATCCGGATAGCGGACGACGGCGAGGTGCTGCTGCACGGCGAGCACCTGTTCAAGGAGTACTGGAACAACCCGGGCGCGACCGCTGAGGCGCTGGCCGACGGCTGGTTCCACACCGGTGACATCGGCACCCTGGACGAGGACGGCTACCTCAGGATCACCGGCCGGAAGAAGGAGATCATCGTCACCGCGGGCGGCAAGAACGTCGCTCCGGCCGTGATCGAGGACAGGATCCGGGCGCACGCGCTGGTCGCGGAGTGCATGGTGGTCGGCGACGGGCGGCCGTTCGTGGGCGCGCTGGTCACCATCGACGAGGAGTTCCTGGGCCGTTGGGCCGAGGAGCACGGCAAGCCGGCGGGTTCCACCGCGGCGTCGCTGAAGGACGACCCGGACCTGATCGCGGCGGTCCAGTCGGCCGTCGACGACGGCAACGCCGCGGTGTCGAAGGCGGAATCGGTGCGGAAGTTCCGCATTCTGTCCTCCCAGTTCACGGAGGAGTCGGGCTACCTCACCCCGTCGCTCAAGCTCAAGCGGAACGTGGTGGCGAAGGACTACGCGGCCGAGATCGAGGCCATCTACGCGAAGTAGCACGGCTCCTGACGGAGTGTCATGGCGCGGTGTCCTCGGCGAGGACCCGCGCCATCGTGCGTTCGGCGAGCGCGGTGATGGTGACGAAGGGGTTCACACCGATGTTGCCGGGCACGAGCGAGCCGTCGGTGACGTAGAGCCGGTCGTACCCCTTCACCCGGCCGTAGTCGTCCGTCGCCCTGCCGAGGACGCAGCCGCCGAGCGGGTGGTAGCAGAAGTCGTCGGCGAAGACCTTGCTCGCGCCGCCGAACAGGTCGTAGCGGTAGATGGTGGCGTTGGCCAGGTTGATCCGGTCGAACAGCTTCTTGGCCATGCTCACCGAGACCGCGCTCTGGGCGGGGGTCCAGCCCAGTTTCACCGTGCCGGAGGCGGAGTCGTAGGTGAAGGAGGCCCGCTCGGGGTTCTTGGTGATCGCCAGATAGAGGCTGACCCAGTGCTCGAACCCCATGGGCAGCGGGGCGATCTCGGCGAAGACGGGGTTGTCGGTGTTGGCCCAGTCGTCGATGCCCAGGACGGGCATGGTGGCCTGGTTGGCGCCGACGGTGTCCCAGATGTGGTTGGCGCGGCCGAGCATGGTGTTGCCGTTGGTGCCCCAGCCGGCGCCCACCGTGGAGTCGAGGTCGGGCAGCGCGCCGGTGTCCCTGGCGCGGACGAGGAGTTCGCTGGTGCCGAGGCTGCCGCCGCCGAGGAAGAGGTACGTGCAGCTGTAGCTCCTGGTCTCCACGACCGCGCCGGTGGTGTCGATGCGGTCGGCGGTCAGCACGTAGGACCCGTCGGCCGCCCGGCTGACCGACGTGACCTTCTCCAGGGTGTGGATCGTGACGTTCCCGGTGCCGAGGGCGGCGGCCAGGTAGGTCTTGTCGAGGCTGCGTTTGCCGTGGTTGTTGCCGTAGATGACCTCGGCGGCGAGCGCGGACCTGGGGGCCGTACCGGCGGCCTCCTGCTGCATGTAGCCGAAGTCGTAGACGTTCGGCACGAAGGTGGTCTGCAGGCCCGCGTTGCCTGCGGCCTTGCGGGAGGTGCGGGCGAACCGGTACCACTCGGTGGACTCGAACCAGCCCGGGTCGATCGTGTTGACGCCGAGCATGGCGCGGGCGCGCGGGTAGTAGGTGCCGTACATCTCGTCGGCGTCGACGGTCGGGAACTGCTCGGCGAAGTACGACTTCACGGGGGTGACCGCCATGCCGCCGTTGACCAGGGAGCCGCCGCCGACGCCCCGGCCGACGTAGACGGACATGTTGTCGTAGTGCACACGGTCCAGGACGCCGGGGTACGAGCTGATGTCCTTGTTGACCACGTCCAGCCAGAGGAAGGTCGCGAGCGGGGCCTCGGTGCGGGTGCGGAACCACATGGAGCGCTGGTCGGGGGCGGAGGTGGAACAGAACACCTTGCCGTCGCTGCCGGCGGTGTTCCACAGCTGCCCCATCTCCAGGACGAGGGTGCGGATGCCCGCCTGTCCGAGCCGGAGGGCGGCTACGGCACCGCCGTAGCCCGAACCGACCACGATGGCCAGGGAGTTGTCGACGGCGGCCGGTTCGGCTGCGTGCGCGGACTGCAGACCGATGCGGGTGAGACCGGCCGCGGCGGCGGTCTGGAGGGCGATCATGCCCAGGATCTGACGTCTACTCAGCTGACGCTGTATCAGTTTTGCTGTCATGTGCGCAGCATGTGCGGATTCTCCGGTTCCGGCTAGCCTCTCCGGAACGTTTTAGAGAAGGGCTTTGAGCTTCTCCGCCAGCAGGTCCCAGCGCCACTTCTCCTCCACCCACTGGCGGCCCCGCTCGCCCATCCTGTGGCGCAGTTCCGGGTCCCGGAGGAGGGGGACGATGCGGTCGGCCACGGCGGTCGGGTCGCCGCCCCTGACCACCCAGCCAGTCTCGCCGTCCAGGACCGCGTCGGGGGCGCCGCCGGAGTCGCCCGCGACGACCGGCAGGCCCGTCGCCGACGCCTCCAGGTAGACGATGCCCAGCCCCTCGACGTCCAGGCCGCCACGGCGGGTGCGGCAGGGCATGGCGAAGACGTCACCGGCGCCGTAGTGGGCCGGCAGCTCGCTCCAGGGGACCGCTCCGGTGAAGCGGACCGAGGCCGCGACGCCGGTCTCGTCGGCCAGGCGGTGCAGGTCCTGCTCGTAGGGGCCGCCGCCGACGACGAGCAGCACGGTGTCGGGCTCGGCGGCGAGGACGCGGGGCATGGCCCGGATGAGGGTGTCCTGGCCCTTGCGCGGGACCAGGCGGGAGACGCAGACCACGACCGGGCGGTCGGTGAGGCCGAGGCGGGCGCGGACCACGTCACCGCCGGAGCCGGGGTGGAAGGTCTTCTCGTCGACCCCGGGCGGCAGCTGGACCATGCGACCGGCCGCCTGCGGGGTGAGGGCCGCCGCGATGCGCGAGCGCGTGTACTCCCCCAGGTAGGTGGTCGTGTCCGTCGACTCGCCGATCCTGCGCAGCAGCTGCCGGGCGGCGGGCAGCTGGGCCCAGCCCGCCTCGTGCCCGTGGGTGGTGGCCACCAGCCGCTCGGCGCCCGCCCTGCGCAGGGCGGGGGCCATGAGGCCGAGGGGTGCCGCCGCACCGAACCACACCGACGTGCAGCCGTGCTCGCGCAGCAGCCCGGTGGCGCGCCGGGTCGCCTGCGGGGTCGGCAGCAGCATCGTCGTACGGTCGCGTACGACGGTGAAGGGCTGCTCGGCGTCGAAGGTGGCGGTTGCCTCGATGCCCTCCCGGCTCCGCTTCCAGGTGGAGGCGTAGACGACCAGCCGGTCGGGGTCCAGGCGCAGGGCCATGTTGTGCAGGAACGCCTGGATGCCGCCCGGCCGGGGCGGGAAGTCGTTGGTGACGATCAGGGTCTTGTGCATCGCCGCCGACCCTACCGAACGGGACGTACCCGGCCGCGACCGAACGGGCTGCGCACGGCCGGGAGCGGCCGGGTCTGTGGCAGGTACACAGCCGGGCACGACATCATGGTCCGCGACGCGGACATCGAACCGGAACCTGACGGCAAGGGGATCACGTGGAGACCAAAGGCGCCGGGCGGTCCCTGGCATGGCTGCTCGCGACCTGGGGCGTCACCCGTCTGGTGCTGCTGCTGTTCGTCTTCCAGGTGTGGATCTTCCCGGGAGGGCTGGACGTCACCTCCGACGTGTCGGTGACCTATCGCGGCTGGTACGAGGTCCTGCGGCACGGAACGTTTCCGCTGGACGACGTGACCTGGCAGTACCCGCCCGCCGCCGCCCTGCCGATCCTCGCCCCCGCCGTCCTGCCCTTCCTGTCCTACGCGCACGCCTTCTTCATCCTCGCGTTCCTCGCCGACGCGGTCGTCCTGCACCTCCTGCTGTATCCGGCCGGGCGCCCCGGCCGGTCGCCGCGCGGGGCCTGGGTGTGGGTGGCGGGGGTGCCCCTGCTCGGCCCGACGGTGTACGCCCGCTACGACGTGATGGTGACCGCGGTGGCCGTGGCGGCGCTGCTCGCGGGCGTCCGGCATCCGCGGGTGATGGGCGCGCTGACCGCGTTCGGCGCGCTGTTGAAGGTGTGGCCGGCGCTGCTGTTGGTCGGTGTCGTGCGGCGGCGCGCGTGGGCGGCGGCGGCGGTGACCGCGGCCGGGCTCACGACGGTGTTCACGGTGGCCATGCCGGGCGCCTTCGCCTTCCTGACCTTCCAGCGCAGCCGGGGCACCGAGGTGGAGTCGCTGGGCGCGCTGGTCTTCCACGTGGCCCGGCACTTCGGCTGGCACGGCCAGGTGCTGCTGAACTACGGCTCGCTCGAGTTCCTCGGCCCGCATGTGGACCAGGTCAGCACGGTGGCGCTGGCGCTGACCGGGGCCGCGTTCGGCTGGCTGCTGCTGTGGCGGCTGCGGGCCGTCCGCAGGACGCCGCACACCCTGGCGGACGCGGCGTTCACGGCGGTACTGCTGTTCACCGTCACCAGCCGGGTGATCAGCCCGCAGTACCTGGTCTGGCTGGTCGGCCTCGCCGCGGTCTGCCTGTCGTACCGGGCGAGCCGGATGGGGGCGCCCGCGCTGATGGTGGTGGTCGCGTCCTTCGTCACGGTGCTGGAGTTCCCGCTCGGCTTCGGGCACGTGGTGGCGAGCGACCGGTACGGCGTGCTGCTGATGCTGGTCCGCAACGGCCTGCTGGTCGCGGCCTCCCTCACGGCGGGCCGTGAACTGTGGCGCGCGACCGTCGGCCCGGCCCCCGCCGCCCCACTGCCGCCCCAGCCGACCCGGCCCCGGCAGACCCCGGTCTCCTCCTGACGCCCCGCCCCGGCCGGCGCGTCGGCACGGCCACGGCCGCGCACTGCACAGCCATCGCGAGCGCGAGCGCCAGACGGACTCCGGGCAGCCCTGGACCGGACAGCGCGTGGGCGAGCGGGAGCCGGCCGGCCGCGCCGAGCAGGGTGCCCCGGAGCAGGACCGGTGCTCCACCGCTGCCCTCGAGGACCCCGCCGAGCGCGATGAAACAGGCCATCAGCAACAGAAAGGGGCCGACACGGCGCAGGAACAGCAGGCCCTGGTCGGCGACGCGGGAGACCCGGCGCCGGAGGCGGCCATGGTCCAGGACGGTCCTGCCGGTCCTGTCCTTCCTGCGGCACCTGGACAACCCCGCCGGACAGGCCGCGGTGCTGCGCCGTCGTCCGGACTTCCTTCAGGCGCCGTCGAGCTTCTTCCACCGGGACGGCGAGCCGGTGCGCGCCGAGGAGGCCGGGGATCTGTTCCGGGAGGGCATGCTGCAGGTCGCCCGAGCCACCGGGAAGGCGGAGCGGGCCCGGCTGCGCGAGGCGCTGGAGACCCTCAGCCGAGCTGCGCCCCGACGTACGCCCGCCACTGTGCGGTGAACGCCTCCGGTGTGGTGCCGAGCTGCTCCTTCAGGGCGGACTCGACCGCGCCCGCCCGCTGCGGGTGGGCGCCGACGGCGCGGTAGAAGGCGTCGAGCCGGGCCGTGCCCCAGTGGTCGGCGATCATCCGGCAGGCCAGCCAGCCGCTCTCGTAGGCCCGGGCCAGCTCGGTGGGTTCGCTGGTGAAGCCGAAGTCCTTGTCTGTGGGCAGCGCGGTCGGGACGTGACCGGCCTGGACGGCGCCGGTCAGCTCCGGCGCGACCTCGGTGGGGGTGCGGTCGGTGCCGAGGTAGCCGATCCAGTCCGCGTAGCCCTCGGAGAGCCACAGCGGGGTCGCGGCGGTGGTGTGCGCACGGGTGGCCACATGGGTGGTCTCGTGTGTGAGGACGACCTGCTTGCCGAGATCGCCGAGGGCGGCGTACGCGTCCGGGTTGATCACCACCCGGTCCGCGGGCGCCTGCCCGGAGCCGCCCGCCTCGCCGGTGGTGACGGCGGCGATGCCCCGGTAGTTGGCCGCGGGCGAGCCGAGCAGCCCGCCCATGCCGGCCAGCGAGCCCGGGACGAGAACGACGACCCGGCGGGCCCAGTCCGCGCCCCACGCCCGGGAGACGGCCGGGACCGCGCGGTCGGCGAGCGCGGCGTAGGCACGCAGGTCGGCGACCGGCCGGTCGGTGCCCAGCACCAGGCTGTGTGCGCCCTGCACGACGGTCACCCCGCCCTGGTCCCACAGTTGCTGCCCGGCCTGCTCGGCGGGCTCGTCGGCGGCGACGTACCACGAGCCGTCGGCGGCACGGCCGAGGGTGAGGGTGCGGCGGGCGTCGACCGGGGCCGTGTCGTAGCCGGCGACGCGGTAGCTCAGTTCCGCGTCGGCGGTGGCGTCGGAGCCGGTGCGGCGCACGGTGGTGACCTGGTAGTGCCAGGAGGCCAGCGGAAGGGCGCGCAGCCGGTCGTACTCGGTGCGGGTGCCCGTCGCCGCGTACGCCCCCTCGTCGTGGCCGAGCAGGGCCGCGGAGCGCCGGTCGAGCAGCAGCTGCACCTCGGCACGGGCGGGATCGCTCGACGTCCCGCCGCCGCATCCGGTCAGGGGCAGCAACAGAGCGAGGCCCACGGCCCCGATCCACCACGCCCGCCTGCGACCAGCCATTGCCCGATCGTAACGGCGCGTGCCGCGGTCAGGGGCGGGTGACCGAGGAGATCGGCATCATCCCGACCGGGTCGTAGCGCACCGCGGCTCCCGGATAGGGGGCGTGGACGACCTGGCCGTTGCCGACGTACATCCCCACATGGCTGGCGTCGGAGCGGTAGATCACCAGGTCGCCGGGGCGCGCCTCGGAGAGCGGGATCTGCCGGCCGGCGAAGCGCTGCTCCTGCGAGGTGCGCGGCAGATGCATGCCGGCGTGCGCGTACGACCACTGCATCAGGCCCGAGCAGTCGAAGCCGGAGGGGCCGTTGGCGCCCCAGACGTAGGGGCGGCCGAGGGCCGACTGGGCGGCGGCCACGGCCGCCGCGGCGCGGGCGTCGGGGGCGACGGCGCCGGTCAGGTCGGGCAGGTCGACGCGGTCGTCCCGGGAGGCGCGGTCGTAAGCGGCGCGGGCGGGGGCCGACAGCGCGTCGAGCAGCTGCCGGGCCTTGGCGAGCTTCTTCTCCACGGTCTTCTTGTGCGCGGCCACGGCCCTGCGGCTCTTGTCCAGCGCGGCGAGCTTCCCGGCCGCCTCGGACCGCTCCTGCGCCAGTTGCCGCATCGCCGTCCTCAACTCCCGCAGCCTGCCCTCCTGTTGGGCGCCGATGCGGTCGAGGATGGTGGCCTTGTCTAGGTAGTCGTCGGGGTTGTCGGAGAAGAGCAGCGCGACGGCGGGGTCGATACCGCCGGCCCGGTACTGGGCGCCGGCCAGCGAGCCGAGCTGCTCGCGCAGCGTGTTGATGCGCAGCTGCTGCCGGGCGATGTGGTCCTGGGCGTCGCGCACCTCGCGGCGCAGCGTGTCGGCCTGCTCCTGCGCCTTGTCGAACGCCTGGGTCGCCTGCTCGGCCTCCTGGTAGAGGCGGTCCACCTCGGCACGGGCGTCGGCGTGCGGCGCCGCGTGCGCGGGTACGGCGCCGAGCGCGGCGGCGGCGGACAGGACGCACAGCACGGTGGCGCCCCGGTCGAATCCGGAGGAGACAAGGCGGCGATGAGAGCCCACGGCAGTCCTTCAGCAGGCGGACGTCAGACCGCTCCCCCGCCGCCCGGGGACGGGGAGGCCCCGGTGCCGGGGGAGCGCGGGCAGACAGTAGCCGCAGCCGAGGGCCCGGGCCAAAGACCGTGAAGGCAACACATAGTGACGCCCCGCCGCTGACGCAGGTCATTGGCGGGGCGAGGAGTCAGTTCCGGTCCCGGGGATTCGCCCGTTCGGGCGCCCCGCGTCCGCGTTTCGCGCGGGCCCGCGGGGCCTTCGAAGGTGCTGTCAGACCCGGACGCCGAACTGGAACGGCATGTCGGCCATGGCCTCGTAGCGGACCACGGCACCGGTGTGCGGGGCGTGCAGCACCTGGCCGTTGCCGGCGTACAGGCCGACGTGGTGGATGTCGCCGTAGAAGAAGACCAGGTCGCCGACCTGCAGGTCGCTGGCGGAGTCGATCCGGGTGCCGATGGTGGCCTGCTCCTGGGAGGTGCGCGGTATGGAGACACCGGCCTGGGCGTAGGCCCAGGAGGTCAGGCCCGAGCAGTCGTAGGAGGCGGTGCCGGTGGCGCCGTAGACATACGGCTTGCCGATCTGCGACTGGGCGGCGGCGAAGGCAGCCGCGGCACGGCCGGAGGCGGGCGTGCTGTTGCCGAGGTTGACACGCTCGCTCGAGGAGCGGTCGGCGCGCTGCTGTTCGGCGGCCAGCTGCTGCTTCTCCTTGGCGGTCAGGCTGTTCAGCAGCTTCTGCGCGTCGGCGAGCTTGCCCTGGACGTCCTTCTTGTTCTGCTCCAGCTGGGCGCGCGTGGAGGAGAGGTCCTTGAGCTTCTCGGCGGCCTCGGCGCGCTCCTGGGCCAGTTCGCGCTGTTTGTCCTGGATCTTCTTCAGCGCGTCGACCTGCTGGGCGCTCAACTGGTCGAGCGTGGAGGCCTTGTCCAGGAAGTCGTCCGGGTTGGAGGACAGGAAGAGCTGGACCGAGGGGTCGATGCCGCCGGAGCGGTACTGCGAGGTGGCCAGCGAACCCAGGCCGTCGCGCAGCTTGTTGAGGTCCTGCTGACCGCGGGCGACGTTGTCCTGGATCGTGGAGATTTCCTTCTGCAGCTTCTGCTGCTTCTCCTGCGCCCCGTTGTACTTCTCGGTGGCCTGCTCGGCCTTCGAGTAGAGGTCGTCGACCTTGGCCTTGACCTGGTCCTTGCTGAGCTTCTCGCTCGGCGCGGCATTGGCGGCGTTCGCGCTCAGCACGACGGCGGCGGCAGCTGCGGTGGTCAGCACGGTCACACGGGCGCGACTCTGCTGCTTGGGTCGACGATGGGACGCCACGGAGGACGAACTCCTTCTTGTGAGTGAGTGAGTAATCACCCGTTCGGAGGTTCGAGCCCTGACCCTAGTGACCCAGTTGTGATCAGTTCAAATCCTCACGCCAAAAATTCCCGTCACTCAATGCATTCTTTGCACACGACTCACATGCAGTGAGACGCGATTGACCCTGAGTGGCGTGAAGAACGGTCCAATTCGGGCATTGACCATGCCCGTTGGGCGTTCAGGACAGTCGCTTCAGAAGTACCGCAGACGCCACCGGACGGGCACCGGCCTTGGCGACGCCGTCGGCCACCTCCCGGTCGGTGGAGGCGACGATCACCGGACGGCCCGGTGGCTCGGCGCGCACCAGCTGGCGGATCAGCTCGTCGGCCGTGACCCCCGGCTTGGAGAACAGCACCCGCACCCCGCGCGGCGGCGCGAGCAGCACCGGCGCGGCCAGTTCGGCGCCGTCGAAGACGCATGTCACCTCGGCGCCGGTCTGTGCAGCGAGCGCCGAGAGCTGGCCCAGCAGCCTGAGGCGCTGCTTCTCCAGCGGCATCTGCGGATAGCCCGTCTTGGTGACGTTGTAGCCGTCGACCACCAGATGCGCCTGGGGCAGCGCGAGCAGCTGGTCGAGGATGGCCGGGTCGTTCTCGGACAGCGCACGCGCCGCGATGTCCTTGGGGGTCATACGGCCAGGCTCGACCGCGTCCACGGTCTCGGCGGGGCGTACGGACACCGGCGGCAGCGCGAGTTCGCGGCGCAGGCCCTGGGTGGCGTCCAGCAGGGTGTCCAGCAGCAGCCGTACCCGCATGTCCTCCACGCTGCGGCCCTCGCGTGCGGCCCGCCGGGTCGCCTCGAGGCCCGCCTCGGCCTCGCCGAGCCGGGCCTTGAGCCGCCGGGACTCGCTCTCGGCGGCCGACACCTGCGCCTGCGCCTCGGCCCGCAGGGCGTCCATCTCGCCCTGTGCCTTGCGCAGCGCGGCCTCGCCGCGCTTGACGTCGCTGAGGGCGGCACGGAGCTTGCGGTGAAGCGATTCCGCCTCCCGCCTCGCCGACTCCAGCTCCGTACGCAGCCGTTCGGTCTCGGCGCGGGTGTGTCCGCGGGCCTGCGCCAGCTCGTGGCGCAGCCGCTCCAGCTCGGCCCGGCTCTCCTCGTCCGCCCGCTCGGCGTCCGCGCGCTGGGCCTCCTCGCCGGCCGCGGCGACCAGCTTCACCCAGCCCGCCGGGCGCAGTACGTAGGCCGCGGCCGCCACGTCGAGCGGGTCCGCGGCCGGGGGCGGGGAGCCTGAGTCGAGGGCGCCGGTCAGTTCCGGCTGCGCCTCTCTGAGCTTCTCCCCGATCCGCTGCCGGAACAGTGAATCGGTCTCCAGTGCCGCCGCCATCGCGTTCGCGGCGAACTTCGCCCGGCGACTGGGGGTGAACCGGGCGTACTGCCTGAGCTGGGCGGGCAGTTCGGTCACGGTCAGCCCGCCGAAGCCGTCCGAGACGATCTGCACGACCCGGCGGCGCACGCCGTCGGGCAGCGGACGGTCAAGCACCTCGGCGGTGCCGTCGCCCGGCCCCCCGCCTGCGGTCTCCGCCATCCGTCACACCCCACTAGTTCACTTCTGCCGCGTCACTTCTGCCGCGTCGTCTTTTCGGGCCGCCCCGCTCAGGAGTCGGTGCCCGGCCTGTCCACGAGTTCCACCTGATCCACCGCATTGCACCAGCGACAGCGCACCGATTCGATGGTCTCACTGACCACCTCGCGCTCCTCCACCGTCGGCTCTCCGGCCAGATCGAGATGGACGTACTCGACGACCTTCGACGAACGGGTCACGTCGAACCGGGTCAGGTTGCCGCACAGGGTGCAGCGCCACCGGGTGGTCGCGGTCGGCAGGGGAACCGTCATCGTGGCAGTCCGCTCCTTCTCGTTGCGTCTCTCCCGCGCCGCCGGCCGACGCGTGTGGCCGTAACCCTACGGCCTGCCGGGGACTCGCCGCCCGTCCGTCCGCGACGGCGAGGCGGTCTGTCGGCCTGTGTCCCGTTACGTCATGCTCTGTGTTCATGATCAGCCAGTGGAGCACGGCGACCGGCAGGACCCTGCGAGCGGTCCGGAGTGCATCGGCACCCATCACCTACGGCCTCATCGCCCTGTGCTGTCTGCTCTTCGTCCTCGGCCCGGCCTCCGGACTCACCCCCGGCTACGGCACCGGGGCGGCCCTTGCGGCCGCCCAGCGGGCCTACTTCCGGCAGTGGGGCGTGGTGCCGGCCGAGCTGTTCGACGGGCCGGCCCGGGAGATCCTCACGCCCGCGACGGCGCTGTTCGTGCACGGCAGCTGGGTGCATCTGCTCGGCAACATGCTCTTCCTCTTCGTCTTCGGGGCGATGACCGAGGAACGGATGGGCCGGGCCGAGTTCACCCTCTTCTACGCCGGCTGCGGCTATCTGGCCCTGCTGGGCTACGCGGCCGTCAACGCCTCGTCCGAGGAGTCGCTGGTGGGCGCGTCCGGGGCGATCTCGGCGGTCCTCGGTGCCTTCCTCTATCTGTTCCCGCGCGCCCGCGTGACCAGCCTGCTGCCGTTCCTGCTCTTCCTGCCGCTGCGGTTCCCGGCCTGGGTCGTGCTCCCGTTCTGGGCGGCGGTGCAGTGGGCGGCCGCGGAGCAGGCCTCCGACGGGCCCGGGGTGGCGTATCTGGCGCACCTGGTGGGGTTCGGGCTGGGCTTCGTCTACGCGTGGGTGCGCTTCGGGCGTGGGACTAGAGTGAAGTGCACCGCAGCTCCGGCACCCGAGGGAGAGAACCAGCCGTGATCACCGCGATCGTCCTGATCAAGACCAGCGTGGACCGGATCCCCGAGATCGCGGAGCAGATCGCTTCGCTGGACTCGGTGAGCGAGGTGTTCTCCGTGACCGGCACGTACGACCTGATCGCGATGGTCCGGGTGCAGCGGCACGAGGATCTGGCCGAGGTCATCCCCGGGCGGATCAGCAAGATCCCCGGGGTGGAGGGCACGGACACCCATGTGGCGTTCCGTACCTACTCCCAGCACGACCTCGAGGCGGCCTTCGCGATCGGGCTGGACTCCTGACCGGCCGAAGGCCGCCTCGACAAAGGGCGCACCACCTCACGCGGCAGGCACGCAGCGGCCCTCCTGCGTGCGGTACGTCCACTTGGCGCCCACGGTCACCAGTTCCTTCACCGCCCTCACGAAGCGCTCGACGTGCTCGTCCGGGGTGCCCGCGCCGAAGCTGACACGGATGGCGTTGAGGGACTTCTCGCCCGGGGCCGCCTCCGGGGCTCCACACTCGCCCTGCGTCTGGGGGTCGCTGCCCAGCAGGGTGCGGACCAGGGGGTGCGCGCAGAAGAGGCCGTCCCGGACGCCGATGCCGTACTCGGCGGAGAGCGCGGCGGCGAAGTGGGAGCTGTTCCAGCCCTCCACCACGAAGGAGATCACGCCGACGCGCGGCGCGTCGTCGCCGAACAGGGACAGCACCTTCACCTGCGGGACCTCGGCCAGGCCCGCGCGCACCTCGGCGATCAGGTGCTGCTCGCGGGCGACCAGGCCGTCCCAGCCGGCCTCGGTGAGTGCCCTGCAGGCCGAGGCGATGGAGTAGGCGCCGATGACGTTCGGGGAGCCCGCCTCGTGCCGGGCGGCGCTCTCGTGCCACTCCACGGCCACTCCCCCGTCCGCGCGCCGGGTGACCTTGCGGCTGGCGCCGCCGCCCGCGAGGTACGGCTCCGCCGTGCGCAGCCAGTCGGCGCGGCCGGCGAGGACGCCGGAGCCGAAGGGGGCGTACAGCTTGTGCCCCGAGAAGGCGACCCAGTCGACGTCCAGGTCACGGATGTCCACCGGGTGGTGCGGGGCCAGCTGGGCGGCGTCGATGACGATCCGGGCGCCGTGGGCGTGCGCGGCGGCGGCCAGCTCGCGCACCGGCCACAGCTCGCCGGTGACGTTGGAGGCGCCGGTGACACAGACCAGGGCCGGGCCGTGGGGGTCACGGTCGGCGAGGGCCCGCTCCAGCGTCTCGACGGCCTGCCGCGGGGTGCGCGGGGCGTTGAGGTAGGTGACCTTCGCGTCCTGCCAGGGCAGCAGGGAGGCGTGGTGCTCGGTCTCGAAGACGAAGACCTGGCAGTCGGCGGGCAGGACACGGGCGAGCAGGTTGAGGGAGTCCGTCGTCGAGCGGGTGAAGACCACCTGGTCGTCGGCACGGCAGCCGAGGAAGTCGGCGACCGCGCCGCGGGCGTTCTCGAACAGGTCGGTGGAGAGCTGGGAGAGGTAGCCGGCACCGCGGTGGACGCTGCCGTAGTAGGGCGCGTAGGCGGCCACGTCGTCCCAGACACGCTGGAGGGCGGGGGCGCTGGCCGCGTAGTCGAGGGCCGCGTAGGTGACCTCGCCCCCGGTGACGAGCGGAACGGTGACATCCCGGCCCAGAACGGGCAGCGCGCCCGAGTTGTCACGGCACACGGACTGGTCGGCGGCAGCGGTGAAGACAGACATGGGTGAACTCCCGTGAGGACGTACGCGAAAGAAGACGTACGGAAAGAAGAGAAAGAAGGGGTGCGCGGAGGCGGGGCTCGGCGGCCCTATCGCATTCGCTTGCTCACGGAGGACTCCTCGACGACCAGGACCCCTGGTTTCTCGAGGGGTCCGCGCTTGCCGTAGACCTCGCTGCCTACGACCTGGTCTTCACCCGGGGCACCCCGCCACGGACGGAGGGTTGCCGGACAGTCGGCCGGGGCCTCATGACTGTCACTCATGACCTGGTTCAGGAAACTACGTCAACTGATCGTCGTCCCGCAACCCCGGTCCGGATTGCGGGACGCCCGTCATGGCCGCTGTGCGTTGGTGGCCGCCACCCAGCGCTCCAGCGCCCGCTTCGCCGCACCCGAGTCGATCGACTCGGCGGCCCGGTCCATGCCCGCGCGCAGTTGCTCGGAGAGCGGGGCGTCCGCCGGGTTCAGGGCGACCAGGGCCGCCGCGGAGTTGAGCAGGACGGCGTCGCGGACCGGGCCCGGCTCGCCCTCGAGCAGTCGGCGGGCCACCTCCGCGTTGTGGCCCGGGTCGCCACCGCGCAGGGCCTCCACGGGGACCATCTGGAGGCCGACCTCGCGCGGGTCGAAGACCTCCTCGGCGACCTTGCCGTCCCGCACGACCCAGACGTGGGACGTGGACGTCGTGGTCAGCTCGTCCAGGCCGTCGTCGCCGCGGAAGACCAGCGCGGAGTTGCCCCGCTCCGCGAGCACACCCGCGACGATCGGCGCCTCCTGCGCTACGGCCACGCCGACCGCCTGGGCCCGTACCTTCGCCGGGTTGGTCAGCGGACCGAGCAGGTTGAACACCGTACGGATGCCCAACTGGCCGCGGGCGGCGCCCACATGGCGCAGCGCGGGATGGAACTTCACCGCGAAGCAGAAGGTGATGCCGGCCTCCTCGGCGACCTCGGCCACCCGCCGGGGCGTGAGGTCGAGGTTGACGCCGAGCTTCTCCAGGACGTCGGAGGAACCGGAGGAGGAGGAAGCGGCGCGGTTGCCGTGCTTCACCACCTTGGCGCCCGTGCCCGCGACGACCAGCGACGACATCGTGGAGATGTTCACCGTCTTCGCCCCGTCGCCGCCCGTGCCGACGATGTCGACGGTCCGGCCGGGCACCTCGATCACCTTCGCGTGCTCGTACATCGTGCGGACCAGACCGGTGATCTCCTCGACCGTCTGTCCCTTGGCCCGCAGCGCCACCGCGAACCCGGCGATCTGCGCGTCGGTCGCCTCGCCGCGCATGATCCGGTCCATCGCCCACGCGGTGTCGTCGGCAGCCAGGTCGTGGCCGCTGAGCAGGCCGTTCAACAGGGCGGGCCAGGAGCGGCCCGCCGCGGTGTCGCCTCCAGCGGGGGTCACAGCGCTCATAGCCGCTCCTGGGTGTCGTACCTGCGAAATCCGTGGTCGGTTCCACCCTATCGGCCCCAGGACAGGGCGAAGGGCCCCGTCCGTAAGCCGGACGGGGCCCTTCAGTGTGGCGTGGCGACGCGGGGATCAGTGGTGGCCGTGGCCGCTCGCGATCTCCTTGTACTCGTCAACGGTCGGCTTGGGGATCTGGTTGTCGTCGCCGTAGTAGGCGTTCGACAGCTTGACCCGCAGCTTCTCCGTGGACCCGACCTTGCGCTGGACACCGTTCTCGTCCACCGCCGGGCCGATCCGGGCCGGCTCGTACTGCCGGTGCGAGGTCAGCGTGTGCAGCTGCTCCTGGCTGAGCGGCTCGTGCACCTCGATGAACTCACCGTGCGGCAGGCGCTTGATGATGCCGGTCTCGCGGCCGTGCAGCACCTTGTCGCGGTCGCGGCGCTGCAGGCCCAGGCAGATCCGCTTGGTGGCGATGAAGGCGATGACCGGGCCGACGAAGAAGAAGATCCGGACGAACCAGGTCACGGCGTTGATCGACAGGTGGAAGTGGGTGGCCCACAGGTCGTTGCCGCCGCCGACCAGGGTGATCATGTAGATCGTCACCCAGGCGACACCGAACGCGGTACGGGTCGGGGCGTTGCGCGGGCGGTCCAGGATGTGGTGCTCGCTCTTGTCGCCGGTGACCCAGGACTCGATGAACGGGTAGACCGCGATCGCCGCCAGGACCAGCGGGAAGAGGACCAGCGGGATGAACACGCCCAGGACGAGCGTGTGGCCCCACAGGTTGATCTCCCAGCCCGGCATGAAGCGGATCAGACCCTCGGCGAAGCCCATGTACCAGTCGGGCTGGGCGCCGGTGGACACCTGGTCCGGACGGTAGGGACCCATGGCCCAGATCGGGTTGATCTGGGCGACCGCCGCGATGGCCGCGATGACACCGAAGACCAGGAAGAAGAAGCCTCCGGCCTTGGCCATGTAGACCGGCAGCAGCGGCATGCCGACGACGTTCTTCTCGCTCCGGCCGGGGCCCGCGAACTGCGTGTGCTTGTGGTAGACGACCAGGATCAGGTGGCCGACCACCAGACCGAGCATGATGCCCGGCAGCAGCAGGATGTGGATCGAGTAGAACCGGGCGACGAAGTCGTGGCCGGGGAACTCTCCGCCGAAGAGGAACATCGACAGGTACGTGCCGATGATCGGCACGGACAGGATCGCGCCCTCCATGAAGCGGACACCGGTGCCGGAGAGCAGGTCGTCCGGGAGCGAGTAACCGGTGAAGCCGGTGAACATGCCGAGGACGAACAGCAGGAAGCCGAACAGCCAGTTGATCTCACGCGGCTTGCGGAACGCGCCGGTGAAGAACACGCGCATCATGTGCACGAACATGCCGGCGAGGAAGATCAGCGCGGCCCAGTGGTGGATCTGCCGGATGAGCAGACCACCACGCACGTCCATGGAGATGTGCACGGTCGAGTTGAACGCCTCGGACATCAGCTGTCCCTGGAGCGGGACGTAGCTGCCGTGGTACACGACCTCGTTCATCGACGGGTGGAAGAACAGCGTCAGGTAGACGCCCGTCAGGATGATGATGAGGAAGCTGTAGAGGCAGATCTCACCCAACATGAACGACCAGTGGTCGGGGAAGATCTTGCGCATGTTGCTCTTGGCCAGGGAGTAGATCCCCACCCGGCCGTCGACCCAGTCGGCGACGCGCTCGCCGGCCGGGGCCTTCCCGCGTGCGCGGGAGGTGTCGTTCGCTGTAGTGCTCATCCGCGCTCCCAGAATGCAGGACCGACGGGCTCCTCGAAGTCGCCCAGCGCCTGGAGGTAACCCTCACCGTCCACGCCGATGCGCAGCTGCGGCAGGGCGTGGCCGGCGGGACCGAAGATCACTCGGGCCCCGTCGGAGAGGTCGAAGGTGGACTGGTGGCACGGGCACAGCACGTGGTGCGTCTGCTGCTCGTACAGGGAGATCGGGCAGCCGACGTGGGTGCAGATCTTCGAGAAGGCGACGATGCCCTCGTGCGACCAGTCGAGCTCGCGCTTGTCCTTGATGTTGCCCGGCTGGAGCCGGACGATCATCAGGGCGGCCTTGGCGATCTCGTTCTGGAAGTCCTCGTTCGTCTCCTCCAGGCCGTCGGGCTTGGCGAAGGTGAGCGAGCCGACCATGACGTCCTCGGGACGCAGCGGCTGGTTCGTGTTCATGTTGACCAGGCGCTTGCCCTTGGCCCACATGGTGTGCCGCAGCTTGCTCTTGGGCGCCGGGCCGAGACCGCCGAGCAGGAAGACGCCGGAGAGCGGGAGCAGGGTCAGCGCGCCGAACATCGTGTTGCGGATCAGCTTGCGCCGGCCGAAGCCGGACTCCTGGGCACCCTGCTGGAAGTCGTCCATGACCTGCGCCCGCAGCTCGGGCGAGGCCTCGATCGGGTGCCGCTCGTCGGCCATCTCCACGTCGGACATCAGGGTGCGGGCCCAGTGGACCGCGCCCGCGCCGATGCAGAACAGCGCCGTACCGAGGGTCAGGCCCAGCGCGAAGTTCAGCGCGCTGATGTGCCCGATCGGGAAGACGAAGATCGACTTGTCGTGCGGGATCGCCAGGTACGCGGCGATGAAGCCGACGGTGGCCAGCATCGACACCGTGAACAGCAGGGCGACGAAACGCTCGGACCGCTTGGCGGCACGCTCGTCGATGTCCTGGATCCGGTGCTCGTGCGGCGGCAGCCCGGGGTCGGCGAACGGGTTCTCCTCGTCCGCGACGCTTACGGCGCCCTGCGCGTGCTCCTGCTCAGCGGGCAGGTTCTCTTCTGGAATGTCTTGGCTACTCATGACTTCTTGGCCTTTGCGGTCCGAGCGGCGACCCAGACGGCGACCGCGATCACCGCGCCGAGACCGAAGATCCAGGCGAACAGGCCCTCACTGACCGGCCCGAGGCCGCCCAGCTCCAGACCGCCCGGGTTCTCCGTCTTGTCGCCGTTGACCGCGTTCAGGTACGCGATGATGTCCTTCTTGTTCTGCGAGGACAGCGTGGTGTCCGGGAAGGACGGCATGTTCTGCGGGCCCGTCTGCATGGCCTCGTAGATGTGCTTGGGAGCGACACCCTCCAGGCTGGGCGCGAACTTGCCCTTGGTCAGGGCACCGCCCTTGCCGGTGAAGTTGTGGCACTGCGCGCAGTTGGTGCGGAACAGTTCGCCACCCTTGGCGATGTCCGCGCCGGCCGGGCCGTACTGCTCCTTGGTGGGCACGTTCGGGCCGGCACCCAGCGAGGCGATGTAGGCGGCGAGCTGGTCGATCTGCGTCTGGTTGTAGACGACCTTCTTGCGCGGGACCTGGGCGCCCTGCGAGGTGGCGGCCGGCATGCGGCCGGTGCCGACCTGGAAGTCGACCGCCGCGGCGCCCACGCCGACCAGGCTGGGGCCGTCGGAGGAGCCCTGGCCACCGGTGCCGTGGCAGCTGGCGCAGCCGACCTCGTAGAGCTTCTTGCCCTCTGTGATGGTCAGGGACTGGGAGGTTTCATCGGCCTGCGCCTTGCCCGCGGGTGCGAACGCGGCGTACAGCCCCCCAGTGGCCGCCAGCGCGAGGAGTAGGACGACGACCGCCGCCAGCGGATGGCGTCGTCGTGCGGAGAGCTTTTTCACGGATTACCCCGGTGTCAGGATCTTCTGCGTCGATGCTTCTGGATGCGGGAGCGGGTCCCGCTACTTGATCAAGTAGATCGTGGCGAAGAGGCCGATCCAGACCACGTCGACGAAGTGCCAGTAGTAGGACACGACGATGGCGGCGGTCGCCTGCTCGTGGGTGAACCTCTTCGCCGCGTAGGTGCGGCCGAGGACGAACAGGAAGGCGATGAGGCCGCCTGTCACGTGCAGACCGTGGAAGCCGGTGGTCAGGTAGAACACCGAGCCGTACGGGTCGGAGGACAGCGAGATGCCGTCCTTCTTCACCAGCTCCGTGTACTCGTAGATCTGACCGCCGATGAAGATCGCACCCATGATGAAGGTGACGATGAACCAGCCACGGAGCTTCTTCACGTCCCCGCGCTCGGCCGCGAACACGCCGAGCTGGCAGGTGAGTGAGGAGAGCACCAGGATCGTGGTGTTCGTCGCGGAGAAGGGCACATTGAGCGCATGCGCCATGTGCTTCCAGTGATCCGGTCCGGTCACCGAGCGGAGGGTGAAGTACATCGCGAAGAGGGCCGCGAAGAACATCAGCTCGGAACTCAGCCAGATGATGGTTCCGACGCTGGTGAGGTTCGGCCGGTTGACCGACGGGTGCGCGTGCCCAGTTTCTACTGTCGTTGCTGTCGCCACGACCGACATTATGTCGGTCGCTTATCCCGCCCTCACTCCGGGGGGTGCCGTTCGGAGTGTTGCTGCCCGCCGAACCGGTGTTGACGTGGTGTTCATGGGCGCTTTGACCGGAGTAAGCTCCGCCCGAACGGCCCTGTCCGTCCCGTCCGTACGACGCCGACGTCCCGGAGGAACAATGCAGCCGACCGCCACCGTGCTGGTCTACAGCGACGACTCCAACACCCGCGAGCAGGTACGGCTGGCAGCCGGACGCAGGCCCGCTCCTGACGTCCCCTTGGTCGAGTTCGTGGAGTGTGCGACGCCCGCGGCGGTGCTGCGCGAGCTGGACCGGGGCGGCATCGACGTGTGCGTGCTGGACGGCGAGGCCGTGCCGGTGGGGGGCATGGGGGTGTGCCGGCAGATCAAGGACGAGGTGTTCAACTGCCCGCCGGTGCTGCTCCTGATGGGCCGGCCGCAGGATGCGTGGCTGGCCACGTGGAGCCGTGCCGACGCCGCGGTCACCCTGCCGGTGGATCCCGTCGAGTTCGCCTCCTCGCTCGCCTCTCTGCTGCGGCGTGAGCGGTTGTTGAGCGCCTAGCGGCCCGGGGCGCGGGGGCTTCGGCGCGCGTACCGGTGCGCCGTGGCTCCTCGCGCCCACGCGGCGGTGGCCGCGCGCCGGAAGGAGCCCCGCGCCTCCGCGGGGCGTGTTCAGAACGCCGCCGGCTGCAGGCGTGCCACGTCTCCGGGGGCCTGGGCACCCGTCTTCGCGTTCGCCAGCGCGCTGCCCTTGCTCCACTTCTTCCAGTCGACGTTCCAGTCGCCGAAGCCGTTGCCGAAGGGTTCCATCGCCCGGCCGTTGGAGTTGACGACCTTGACGATGTCGCCGTCGCGGACGGTCTTGAAGAACCACTGGGCGTTCGACGTACTCATGCCCGTGCAGCCGTGACTGACGTTCGCCGAGCCCTGTGATCCCACGGACCAGGGTGCGGCGTGGACGTACTCGCCGGACCAGGTCACCCGGGTGGCCCAGTAGACCAGCAGGTCGTAGGAGTCGGAGGTGCCCTCGGCGATGCCGATCGTGGTGCCGCGCATGCGTACGAGGTACTGCTTGTCCAGGACGACCTTGACGCCGTTGCGGGTCTCGAAGCCGGGCCTGCCCGTGGTGACCGGGATCCGGTTGATCTGCGCGCCGTTGCGGTAGACCGTCATCTGGTGCGCGGCGGCGTCCGTGAGGGCCTCGATCCGGTCGCCCGTGGTGATCTTCAGCGGCTTGGCAGGACCACCCCACAGCCGGTCGCTGATCTTGATGCCGTCCAGGTTGCTGTGCACCGAGATGGCGGTGTGGGCCGGCCAGTACTCCTTGGGCCGGTAGTGGAGTTCCTTGCCGCTGACCCAGTACCAGGAGCCCTGCACCTCCGGCGTGGAGTCCACTTTGAGGGCACGCTCGATGACGGCGCGCTGCCCCTTGTCCTTGACCTCCTGGTCGAGCTGGGCCGTGATGGGCTGTCCGACCCCGTATTCGCCCGCCTGCGGGCCGAACGTGACGGTCAGCCGCTTACGGGTGGTGGGATTGCTGGTGTCGAACGTGAGGACCTTGCGGCCGGGCGCGCCGTCGTCGTCCTCGGTGCTCACAGCGACCGTGTAGTGGGCGTTGGCGGCCAGCGGAGAGGTGCTGTGCCACCGGCTGCCGTCGGCGGCGAGTTCGCCCGCCACGTAGCGCCCTGTGGCGTCCTGGACGGTCACGTCGGTGATCCGGCCGTCGTCGTCGTTGACGGTGATCTCCAGGGGCTTGTCCGGATCGACTCGTTTCCCCTCACCGGCGGGGCCGCTGAAGGAGATCAGGTCCGCTGCGTCGTACGGCCTGGCCGACAGGGGATTACCGTCCGAACCGCAGGCGGTGACGCCCGCGCCGAGGGCGGTCACCAGCAGCGTGCAGCTGACGACGGTGCGGGTCCGCGGAGTGTGGTTCATACGATCACGCTATGAGGCGTTCACCCCATTTGCGCGGCGTGTAACCCGTACGAGGGATCGACACTGCTCCACATGAACGACCCTTCCTGTGGAAAAGCCGGGAGCCCGGACCCCCCTGACGGGGGATCCGGGCTCCCGGTGCGCGTTCGCGTGTGCTACTGGGTGCGGTTCTCACCGTGGTAGTACTCGAACACCCAGCCGAACAGGCCGATCATGATGATCGGGGCGGCGAAGTAGATCAGCCACCAGCCGACCGCGATGCTGAGGAAGGCGATCGCACCGCCGAAGCCCAGCATGAGCGGCTGCCAGCTGTGCGGGCTGAAGAAGCCCAGCTCGCCCGCGTCGTCCGCGACATCGGCCTCCATGTTGTCCTGGGCGCCCGCGTCGACCCGCCGGGCGGTGAAGCCCAGGTAGAAGCCGATCATGACGCTCAGGCCGAAGGCCAGGAAGAGCGCGGTGGTTCCGGCCGGCTCCTTCGACCACACGCCATACACGATGGCCATGATCAGGATGAAGACGCTCAGCCAGATGAACATCCGACCCTGGATCTTCACTTGCCGGCCTCCTTGCTGCCCGCGATGGCGGTGCCGTGACCGGCGTGCTCGAGCTGCTCGAGCGCGGCGATCTCAGGGTGGTGCAGGTCGAACGCCGGGGATTCGCTGCGGATCCGCGGCAGGGTGACGAAGTTGTGCCGCGGCGGCGGGCAGGAGGTCGCCCACTCGAGCGAACGGCCGTAGCCCCACGGGTCGTCGACGTCGACCTTCTTGCCGTACTTGGCCGTCTTCCACACGTTGTAGAGGAACGGCAGGATCGACAGGCCGAGGAGGAAGGAGCTGATGGTCGAGACCGTGTTCAGGGCGGTGAAGCCGTCGGCCGCCAGGTAGTCGGCGTAACGACGCGGCATGCCCTCGGCGCCCAGCCAGTGCTGGACCAGGAAGGTGCCGTGGAAGCCGATGAACAGCGTCCAGAAGGTGATCTTGCCGAGGCGCTCGTCCAGCATCTTGCCCGTCATCTTCGGCCACCAGAAGTGGAAGCCGGAGAACATCGCGAAGACGACCGTACCGAAGACCACGTAGTGGAAGTGGGCCACCACGAAGTACGAGTCGGAGACGTGGAAGTCCATCGGCGGCGAGGCCAGGATGACACCGGTCAGACCACCGAACGTGAAGGTGATCAGGAAGCCGGTCGCCCAGAGCATCGGCGTCTCGAAGGACAGTGAGCCCTTCCACATCGTGCCGATCCAGTTGAAGAACTTCACACCGGTCGGTACGGCGATCAGGAAGGTCATGAAGGAGAAGAACGGCAGCAGCACACCACCGGTGACGTACATGTGGTGCGCCCACACCGTCACGGACAGACCGGCGATCGAGATGGTCGCGGCGACCAGACCCATGTAGCCGAACATCGGCTTACGCGAGAAGACCGGAATGACCTCGGAGATGATGCCGAAGAACGGCAGCGCGATGATGTACACCTCTGGATGGCCGAAGAACCAGAAGAGGTGTTGCCACAGCAAGGCTCCGCCGTTTGCGGCGTCGAATACATGGGCGCCGAATTTTCGGTCCGCCTCCAGGGCGAACAGCGCGGCCGCGAGGACCGGGAAGGCGAGCAGGACCAGGACGGCGGTCAGCAGCACGTTCCACACGAAGATCGGCATGCGGAACATGGTCATGCCCGGAGCACGCATGCAGATGATCGTGGTGATGAAGTTGACCGCGCCGAGGATGGTGCCGAAGCCGGAGAAGGCCAGACCCATGATCCACATGTCGGAGCCGATGCCCGGCGAGCGGACCGCGTCCGACAGCGGGGAGTAGGCGAACCAGCCGAAGTCGGCCGCGCCCTGCGGGGTGAGGAAGCCGCCCACCGCGATGGTCGAGCCGAACAGGTAGAGCCAGTAGGCGAACATGTTCAGCCGCGGGAACGCCACGTCCGGCGCACCGATC
Source organism: Streptomyces broussonetiae (assembly GCF_009796285.1). NCBI lineage: Bacteria > Bacillati > Actinomycetota > Actinomycetes > Kitasatosporales > Streptomycetaceae > Streptomyces > Streptomyces broussonetiae. The sequence continues at coordinate 2,979,673 of NZ_CP047020.1, forward strand.
TGCAGCGGCATGATCCAGTTGGTGAAACCGGCGAACAGCGGCGTCGCGAACATCAGCAGCATGATCGTGCCGTGCATCGTGAACGCCTGGTTGAACTGCTCGTTCGACATGATCTGCAGGCCCGGACGGGCCAGCTCGGCGCGCATCAGCAGCGCCATCACGCCACCGATCAGGAAGAACGCGAACGAGGTGACCAGATAGAGCGTGCCGATCGTCTTGTGGTCGGTGGTCGTCAGCCACTTCACCACGACATTGCCGGGCTGCTTGCGCCTGACCGGCAGCTCGTTCTCGTAAGAGTCCTCAGCTGCCGCGGCACCCTGGGGTTCGTTGAGGATGCTCACAGGTTGTTCGTCTCCCGGTTCTTCTCGTGGCTCGTCTGCGCGATGCCGGCGGGAATGTAACCGGTCTGCCCCTTCTTGGCGAGGTCCTTGAGGTGCGCCTCGTACGCTGCCGGGGAGACGACCTTCACGTTGAACAGCATCCGGGAGTGGTCGACGCCGCACAGCTCGGCGCACTTGCCGAGGAAGGTGCCCTCATGGTTCGGGGTCACCTGGAACGAGTTGGTGTGGCCCGGGATGACGTCCATCTTCATCAGGAACGGCACCACCCAGAAGGAGTGGATGACGTCACGAGAGGTGAGGACGAAGCGGACCGTCTTGCCCTTGGGCAGCCACAGCGTCGGACCGGGGTTGCCCGTCTGCGGGTTCTTCGAGGCGGGCGTACCGACGTCGTAGACACCGCCGGCGTTCACCGGGAAGTCCTTCTTGAACCGGTCCGGAATGGCGTCCAGGTTCTTGTCGGTCTTGGCGTCGCCGGAGACACCGGGGACGTTCTCGACGTAGTTGAAGCCCCAGCTCCACTGGAAGCCGACCACGTTGACCGTGACGTCGGGCTTCTTGGAGAGGTCCAGGAGCTTCGACTCGTCCCGGGCCGTGAAGTAGAAGAGCACCGAGATGATGATGATCGGGACCACCGTGTACAGGGCCTCGATCGGCATGTTGTACCGAGTCTGCGGAGGTACTTCGACCTTGGTGCGGCTGCGCCGGTGGAAGAAAGCACTCCACAGGATCAGGCCCCACACCAGCACGCCGACGGCGAGCGCGGCAGCCCAGGAGCCCTGCCACAGGGAGAGGATCCGCGGAGCCTCTTCCGTGGTCGGGGTGGGCATACCAAGGCGGGGGAAGTCCTTGTATGTGCAACCGGTAGCGGTCGCCAGGACCAGGCCCGCGGTCATTGCCTGCAGCAGCTTCCGCCGCATCGGGCGCCGCGGCGAGCGGTCGGAGCCGTTGGGACTCACGTAGCGCCTTCCCGAGAGTCTCGCCCGCGCGGTCGGCTGCGGCCTTCTCGCTGGTCGGTCGCCGCCCTGCGTCGGGCAGGGGTTTGGATGTTTATGCGGACCAAACCCTAGCCGACGCCCTCCGGGGGTTCGCGGGGAGGGGGGCATACGCGCTAGGGGTCACCCGAAAGCGCCTAGCGGCTCGGGTGGTTTCGGTGCGTTTGCGACCGCGGCACCGGGTCATGGCTGGTCGCGCAGTTGCCCGCGCCCCTGGGGAGTTGTGGCCGACGCAAGTCTTACCGTTGCTGTGTGTCCTACTTCGACGCTGCCTCCGCCGCACCTCTCCATCCCGTCGCCCGTCAGGCGCTTTTGGCCTCCCTGGACGACGGATGGGCGGACCCTGCCCGGCTCTACCGAGAAGGGCGCAAGGCGCGGATGCTGCTCGACGCCGCCCGCGAGGCGGCCGCGGAGGCCGTCGGGTGCCGGGCGGACGAGGTGGTGTTCACGTCGTCCGGGACGCGGGCCGTACACACGGGCGTCGGGGGAGCGTTGGCCGGCCGCCGACGGGTCGGACGCCACCTGATCGTGTCGTCCGTCGAACACTCCTCGGTGCTCCATTCGGCGGAGGTGTTCGAGTCGGACGGCGGGACCGTCACCCAAGTGGCCGTGGACCGGGCCGGAGCCGTCGATCCCGCCGCCTACGAGGCCGCGCTGCGCGAGGACACGGCGCTGGCCGTGCTCCAGTCGGCCAATCACGAGGTGGGGACCGTGCAGCCGGTGGCGGAGGTCGCCGGGGTGTGCCGGGCGGCCGGGGTGCCGCTGCTGGTGGACGCGGCGCAGTCGCTGGGGTGGGGGCCGGTCGAGGGCGACTGGTCGCTGCTGACGGGCAGTGCGCACAAGTGGGGCGGCCCGTCGGGGGTCGGGCTGCTCGTGGTGCGCAAGGGGGTGCGCTTCGCCGTCCAAGGCCCGGCCGACGAGCGGGAGTCGGGGCGGGCCGCGGGGTTCGAGAACATCCCGGCGATCGTGGCCGCCGTGGCCTCGCTGCGCGCGGTACGGGCCGAGGCGGCCCAGGAGGCGGTACGGCTGCGGGAGCTGACGGCACGGATCCGGACCCGGGTGCCGCAGCTGGTGCCGGACGTGGAGGTGGTGGGCGACCCGGAGCGCCGGGTGCCCGGGATCGTCACGTTCTCCTGTCTCTATGTCGACGGAGAGGCCCTGCTCCACGAACTGGACCGCGAGGGCTTCGCCGTGTCCTCCGGATCGTCCTGTACGAGCAGCACGCTGACGCCGAGCCATGTGCTCAAGGCGATGGGTGTGCTGAGCGAGGGCAATGTCCGGGTGTCCCTGCCGCCGGGCACCGCCGAGGCGGACGTGGAGCGCTTCCTGGAGGTACTGCCGGGCACCGTGGCGGGCGTCCGCGAGAAGCTGGGAGCCCCGGCCCCCGCGAAGGCCGTACCCGCCGAGGAGGCCGGCGAAGTCGTCGTCGACTCCCTCGGCAGGCGCTGCCCGATCCCGGTCATCGAACTGGCCAAGGTGTTCGGGGGCGTGCCGGTGGGCGGCACGGTCCGCGTCCTGTCGGACGACGAGGCCGCCCGGCTGGACATTCCGGCGTGGTGCGAGATGCGGGGGCAGGAGTACGTGGGGGAGGAGCCGGCGGAGCGGGGCTCTGCCTATGTGGTGCGGAAGGTGAGCTGAGCGGGTCCGGGAACCAAGGCCCCCGGACCCCGGCGCCGCCTCAGCCCAGGCAGGTCTGGACCTCCTCGGCGGCCGACTGCCCGTACGCCTTGGTGAACCGCTCCATGAAGTGCGCGCGGCTCAGCTGGTACTCCTGTGTGCCGACCGTCTCGATGACCAGCGTGGCGAGCATGCACCCGACCTGGGCCGCCCGCTCCAGCGAGACACCCCACGCCAGGCCCGACAGGAACCCCGCGCGGAAGGCGTCGCCGACGCCCGTGGGGTCGGCCTTGCGCTCCTCCTCCGGGCAGCCGACCTCGATCGGGTCCTCGCCGACGCGCTCGATGCGCACGCCGCGCGAGCCGAGCGTGGTGACGCGGTGGCCGACCTTGGCCAGGATCTCGTCGTCGCTCCAGCCGGTCTTGGTCTCGATGAGGCCCTTCTCGTACTCGTTGGAGAACAGGTACGTCGCCCCCTCCATCAGCACGCGGATCTCGTTGCCCTCCATACGGGCGATCTGCTGGGAGAAGTCGGCGGCGAACGGAATGCTCCGGGAGCGGCACTCCTCCGTGTGGCGGAGCATGCCCTCCGGATCGTCGGCGCCGATGAGGACGAGGTCGAGGCCGCCGACGCGGTCCGCGACGGTCTTGAGCTCGATGAGGCGGGCCTCGCTCATCGCGCCCGTGTAGAACGAGCCGATCTGGTTGTGGTCGGCGTCGGTGGTGCACACGAAGCGGGCGGTGTGCAGGGTCTCGGAGATACGGACCGACTCGGTGTCCACGCCGTGCCGGTCGAGCCAGGCGCGGTACTCGTCGAAGTCGAAGCCGGCGGCGCCGACCAGGATCGGCCTGGTACCGAGCTGGCCCATGCCGAAGGCGATGTTGGCGGCGACGCCACCACGGCGCACGTCGAGGTTGTCGACCAGAAAGGAGAGCGAAACCGTGTGCAGCCGGTCCGCGACGAACTGGTCGGCGAAGCGGCCGGGGAAGGTCATGAGGTGGTCAGTGGCGATGGAGCCGGTGACTGCAATGCGCACGACGGGAAATCTCCTGCGGGAGGCTGGATTGACAGTTCACGCTACCCGCTCGGGCGAGACCGCTGTAGCTGGCAAAACTACCCGATAGTAGAGCTTTCTTCGCACCCCCGACCGTGCTTACGGTGCCGTCATGACGAACCTCAAGGTCCACTCCCCCGCCCCGGCCGACCTCGAGGGCGACCTCGCCGCGCTGCGTGTCGACTGCGCGCGGATGGCGCCGCACTGGGCGGTGCCGCCGCACGCCGCGCCGCGGCCGGTGCCGCCGTCCCTGATCCACGGGGTGAGCGTGCCGGCGCGCTCCGCGCGGCTGCTGGACGCGATGTCCGACTACGGCGACTGACACGCCGGGCGCGTTCACCGGGAACCGCGCGCTCCCCGCCCGCGTCCCATCGCCGTCCCCCACGCGGGGGAGGCGGGATACGACCGCGGGACACGACCAGCGAGGAGCGATGCGGTGAACACCGAGCGACCCGAGGACCGCACGCCGACGACCGGGACGACGGACGGCGCGCAGGGCGCGGACAGTGCGCAGGGTGCCGACGGCGAGCACGGCGGGCGGCGTCGGTCCCGGTTCGTCGTCGTCTCCGTGGCCGCCGCCGTGCTGCTGGTCGGCGGCGGTGGCGCGCTGCTCGCGGCGAGCAGTGGCGCAGGCGGCCGTACGGGCGGCCCCGGCGCGGCCGGCGGGGGCGGCACTCCCCAGCCGCTCGCCCTGGACGGCTGGAGCGCGAACGGCGTCGCCGTGGGCGAGCCGGACCCCTACGGCGCGACGTACGTGGCCCACGGCGAGCTGCCCGCCGGCCCTGGTTCCGCGCCGGTGTACGCCCCGGCGGGTGCGGTCGGCAAGGACGCGGTGGCGCGCCTGGCCCGGGCGCTCGGCGTCGGTGCGACGCCGGTGGCCGAGGGCGGGATCTGGCGGGTCGGCGGCAAGGACGGCACCGGACCGAGCCTGACGGTGAACCGGGACGCGCCCGGCAGCTGGACCTTCAGCCGGTACGCGCCGGGCACCGACGACTGCAGGAAGGGCGTCCTGTGCACGCACGACCCGATGGGCCCGGCGGGCTCAGCGGTGAGCGTGTCCAGGGCGACCTCGGCCGCTGCGCCGGTGCTCAAGGCGGCCGGGCTGGACGGCGCGAAGGTCGACGCGAGCCAGGTCATGGGCGTCCAGCGGGTGGTCAACGCCGATCCGGTGGTCGGCGGGCTGCCGACGTACGGCTGGACGACCGGCCTGACCGTGGACCGGCAGGGCCGGGTCGTGGGCGGTCACGGGCTGCTGGGGACGCCGGTGAAGGGTGCCACGTACCCCGTGCTGAGCGCGGCGAGGACGCTCAGGCAGATGAACGCGGCGCCCAGGAGCGACCACCGGATGGGGATCGGCGGCTGCGCTTCCCCGGTACCGCTCAAGGACCACGGGGAGCAGCTGTGCGGTGCGTCCTCCGCCACGCCCGGGCCGGCGGACGCGGCCACGGGCGGCACGACGGTCACCGTCGACAAGGCGGTGTTCGGGCTGGCCGCGCACTCCGTGGCGGGGCGGCAGACGCTGGTGCCGTCCTGGCTGTTCGAGGTGCGGGACGGCGCGGGGAGCAGCGCGTACACGGTGACGTACCCGGCGGTCGATCCCGCGTATGTGGCGTCGGCGACGACTCCCTCGGCGGGGGGAACCGTGGGGACCGGGACGGCACCCAAGTCGCACACCGTGAAGGTCGAGGGCTATGCGTCCGACGGCAGGGAGCTGACGGTGAGCTTCTTCGGCGGGGTGTGCGCCGACTACACGGCGGCGGCGAAGGAGAGCGGCGGGAAGGTGACCGTCACCGTCACGGAGCACCCCTGGCCGGACAAGGTGTGCGTGCTGATCGCCAAGGAGTACGTGAAGACCGTACGGCTGGACGCACCGCTGGGCGGACGGACGGTGGTCGGCGCGGACGGCGGGCGGATCCCCCCGGCCAAGGCGGGGGCGCTGCGGCCGGTTGCGGCGCTGCGGACGCGCTAGGTCGAGGACGTACGACGAAGGCGGCGGCCCCTTGCAAGGGGCCGCCGCCTTTCTCAGGCCGTCAGGCTGCGGGCCGTCGGCTCAGCTGAAGGAGTCGCCGCAGGCGCAGGAGCCGGTCGCGTTCGGGTTGTCGATCGTGAAGCCCTGCTTCTCGATGGTGTCCACGAAGTCGACGGTGGCGCCGCCCAGGTACGGAGCGCTCATGCGGTCCGTGACGACCTTGACCCCGCCGAAGTCCTTCACCACGTCGCCGTCGAGCGAGCGCTCGTCGAAGAAGAGCTGGTAGCGCAGGCCGGAGCAGCCGCCGGGCTGAACGGCGACGCGCAGCGCGAGGTCGTCGCGGCCTTCCTGGTCGAGCAGGGCCTTGACCTTGGCCGCGGCGGCGTCGGTCAGGATGATGCCGTCGGTGACGGTGGTGGTCTCGTCCGATACGGACATCTACATCTCTCCCGGGTTGTACGGAGACTGCTTGCCGACGAGTGCAACCGGCGCTTCCGCGGATTCATTCCGGGCCGGGCAGTCGCGTTGTCGCGTTTTCGTTCTCTTCTTCATGCTCGCACATGCCCCTGGAGGCCGACAGCGGCCCGTGGAGGGAGCCGAGCGGGATTCACGTCACATCGACGTTATGGCCATCGTCAAACTGACATGAAGCGGATATGATAGATAGCGTCAGTTAGACGAAAAGAAGAAAGGGTGCGTGTCGTGACCACCGCCCAGACCCCGGATCTCGACGTACAGCCGACTCCGCTCGCCCTGCTGCTGCTCGGCCGTGAGGCCGACCCCAAGAGCGAGCGGGGCGTCGAGTGCCCCGGTGACCTGCCCTCGCCCTCCGACCCCGACCTGGTGAAGCGCGCCCGCGCGGCCAAGGAGAAGCTCGGGGACAAGGTCTTCGTGCTCGGCCACCACTACCAGCGCGACGAGGTCATCCAGTTCGCCGACGTCACGGGTGACTCGTTCAAGCTGGCCAGGGATGCGGCCGCGCGCCCGGACGCCGAGTACATCGTCTTCTGCGGTGTGCACTTCATGGCCGAGTCCGCGGACATCCTCACCTCCGACGACCAGAAGGTCGTCCTGCCCGACCTCGCCGCCGGCTGCTCGATGGCCGACATGGCGACGGCCGAGCAGGTCGCGGAGTGCTGGGACGTGCTGACCGAGGCAGGCGTGGCCGAGCAGGTGGTGCCGGTCTCGTACATGAACTCCTCCGCCGACATCAAGGCGTTCACCGGCAAGCACGGCGGCACGATCTGCACCTCGTCCAACGCCAAGCGGGCCCTCGACTGGGCCTTCGAGCAGGGCGAAAAGGTGCTCTTCCTGCCCGACCAGCACCTCGGCCGCAACACCGCCGTCCGCGACATGGGCATGTCCCTGGACGACTGCGTGGTCTACAACCCGCACAAGCCGAACGGCGGACTGACGGCGGAGCAGCTGCGGGCTGCGAAGATGATCCTGTGGCGGGGGCACTGCTCGGTGCACGGCCGCTTCAGCCTGGACTCGGTGAACGACGTCCGCGAGCGCATCCCCGGTGTGAACGTCCTGGTCCACCCCGAGTGCAAGCACGAGGTCGTGGCCGCGGCGGACCACGTCGGCTCGACCGAGTACATCATCAAGGCTCTCGAGGCAGCGCCGGCCGGTTCCAAGTGGGCCATCGGCACGGAGCTGAACCTGGTCCGCCGCCTGGCGAACCGTTTCGCTCCCGAGGGCAAGGAGATCGTCTTCCTCGACAAGACGGTCTGCTTCTGCTCGACCATGAACCGCATCGACCTGCCCCACCTGGTCTGGGCCCTGGAGTCCCTGGCCGAGGGCACCCTGGTCAACCGCATCGAGGTCGACAAGGAGACAGAGGCCTTCGCCAAGCTGGCCCTGGAGCGCATGCTGGCCCTGCCGTAGGTCTCCTCACGACAGGGCTGAGGCCCGGCTCCCCGAGGGGAGCCGGGCCTCAGTGGTGTTCGCGGACGGTGTTCGCGGACGGTGTTCGCGGACCGAGGGAGTGCGCAGACCGACGGCGTTCAGACGCCGGCCGGTTCCAGCACCTCGGGCTCGCGGTCCTGCTGCTTCGCCGCGCGCTTCTTCGCCCGGCGCTCCTTGCGCAGCTCCACCATCGCGTAGAGCGTCGGCACCAGCAGGAGCGTCAGCAGGGTGGACGTGATCAGGCCGCCGATGACGACCACCGCCAGCGGCTGGGCGATGAAGCCGCCCTCGCCCGTGACGCCGAGCGCCATGGGAAGCAGGGCGAAGATCGTCGCCAGAGCCGTCATCAGGATCGGGCGCAGCCGGTGCCGGCCGCCCTCGATCACGGCCTCGACCACGCCGTGGCCCTGTCGGCGGTACTGGTTGATCAGGTCGATCAGCACGATCGCGTTGGTCACCACGATGCCGATCAGCATCAGCATGCCGATCATCGCCGGAACGCCCATCGGGGTACCGGTGGCGACCAGCAGACCGATCGCGCCCGTCGCGGCGAACGGGATCGACACCAGCAGGATCAGGGGCTGCACCAGCGAACGGAACGTCGCGACCAGCAGCATGAAGACGATCGCGATCGCCGCCAGCATGGCCAGGCCCAGGTTCTTGAACGCGTCGTTCTGGTCGGAGGTGACACCGCCGATCTCGGCCGTGGCCCCCGCCGGGAGCTTGAGTGCCTTGATCCTCGACTGGAGCTTGGTGCTGATCGCGCCGGTGTTGTCACCGGTCGGCTTGGCCGTGACGGTCGCTGCGCGCCGGCCGTCGATGCGGGTCAGCGACACCGGGCCGTCCACCAGCTGCACCGTGGCGATGTCACCGAGCCTGGCCGGGCCGATGCGCAGGTTCTTCAGCTGGGCCAGGGTGGTGGCGGGCTCGGCCGACCGCACCACGACATCGCGCTCGGTGTCGTCGAGGACCGCCTTCGCCGCCGTCGTACCGCGCACCGCCTGGGCGACCATCGCGCCGAGCTTCTGGTCGTCGAGGCCGGCTGCCGACGCCTTGGCGTTGGCCTGCACCGAGATCCGCGGCACGCTCGTCGACAGATCGCTGGTGACGTCCGTGACGCCGTCCAGGCCGGCGACCGTGGAGCGGACCTGCTCGGCCGCCGTGCGCAGCGCCTGCGGATCGGCGGCCTTCACCACGACGCTCAGGTCCTGGTTGCCGAAGCCGTCACCGGCCGACACCGTGGTCGTACCGATGCCCTGGAGCTTCTTCAGCCCGTCCTCGAGGTGCTTTTGGACCTCGTCGTACGACTTCGAGTCCTTGAGCATGACCTGGTAGGAGGCCTGGTTGGTGTCGGTGCCGCCGCCGAAGGCCGCCATGAAGCCGGAGGAGCCGACGGTGACCTGGTAGTCCTTCACGCCCTCGGTGGAGGCGATCAGCTTCTCCACCTTCTTCGCCTGCGCGTCCGTGGCCGCGAGGCCGGTGCCGGGCTTCAGCTCCTGCTTGACGGTGATGACTTCCTGCTCGCCCTGGTCGAAGAAGTTGGTCTTGAGCAGGCCGCCCATGCCGAACGTGACGACGAGGACCACGATCGCGATCAGGACGCTGGTCAGGCGGCGGCGGGTGGCAAAGCGCAGCACGGGGACGTAGGCGCGCTGCAGGCGGCTGTTCGCCTCCTTCTCCTCGGCCCGCCGGCGAGCCTCGTCGGCGTCCTCGGGGGTGCCCTTGGGCGCACGCAGGAACCAGTACGACAGGACCGGGACGACCGTCAGCGAGACGAGCAGCGAGGCCAGCAGGGCCGCCGTCACCGTGATGCTGAACGAGCCGAACAGGGCGCCCACCATGCCGCCGACCAGGCCGATCGGCAGGAAGACGGCGACCGTGGTGAGGGTGGAGGAGGTGACCGCGCCGGCCACCTCGCGCACGGCGCTCAGGATCGCCGCCTGCCGCTCCTCGCCGTAGCCGAGGTGGCGCTTGATGTTCTCCAGGACCACGATCGAGTCGTCGACGACCCGGCCGATGGCGATGGTCAGCGCGCCCAGCGTGAGCATGTTCAGGGACAGGCCGCGCGTCCACAGCACGATCAGTGCGAGGACGACGGACAGCGGGATGGAGACCGCCGTCACCAGCGTCGAACGGATCGACGCGAGGAAGACCAGGATGACGAGGACCGCGAAGAGCAGGCCGAGCGCGCCCTCGGTGGTCAGGCCCTTGATGGACTTGGAGACGGCCGGGCCCTGGTCGCTGACGACCGTGAGCCTCGCGCCGGAGCCGAGCTGCTCACGCAGGCCGGGCAGCTTGTCCTTGACCGCGCCCGAGATGGTGACCGCGCTGCCGTCGTGGTCCATGGTCACGTTGACGGCGAGGCTGGGCCTGCCGTCGGTGCGGGTGATGGAGTCGGCCGGGGCGGGCTGCTCCTTGACGGTGGCCACGTCACCGAGGCGTACCGGCCCGCCGCCGCTCCCGCCGGTGACCGTCAGGTCCTGGATCTGCTTCAGCGAGGTGAAGCCGCCGCCGACCTGGACGGTGCGGCTCACGCCGTCCTCGTCGAAGGAACCCGCCGGGACGGTCGCGCCTCCCGCCTGCAGGGCCTGGCCGAGCGCGGCGGAGGTGAGACGCGCCCGGGCGAGCTTCGCGTCGTCCGGGGTGACCGTGACCTGGAGGTCGCGCACACCGGTGACCTGGACGCGGCCGACGCCGGAGATGTCCTTGAGGGCCGGTACGACGGTCTTGTCGAGCTGGTCGGCCAGGGCCTGCTGGTCCTTGCCGGAGGTGGCGGCGAGGACCACGGTCGGCATGTCGTCGGTCGAGCCGGAGACGACCTGCGGGTCGACATCGGTCGGAAGCTGGTTGCGGGCCCGGTTGACGGCCTGCTGGACGTCCGAGACGAGCTGCTTGGTGTCGTTGCCGTAGTCGAAGGACGCCATGATCACGGCGTTGCCCTCACTGGCGGTGGAGGTGACCGACTTGACGCCGTCCACACCCTGGAGGTTGTTCTCGATCGGCTCGACGACCTGCTTCTCGACCACATCGGGCGAGGCACCCTGGTACGGCGCGATCACCGACACCATGGGCAGGTTGATGGTGGGCAGCAGCTGCTGCTTGATCTGGGGTATCGCAATCAGCCCGAAGACGAGCGCGACAAGCGACATCAGGCCGATCAGGGCCCGTTGCCGGAGGCTGAATCTCGACAGCCAGGACATGGATCAAGGTCTCTCTTCTGGGAGCGGCAGACCCCATCACCCTCGCCCATCACGGAGGGCCGAACCGTAGGCCCAGAGTCCATTTCCTTACCCGGGCCCTACTCCGCTCGTAGTACGCCGGGTGGAGACTTCGCCGTACACCCGGGTGGAGAGTCAGTCCGTCCTCGGCCGGACCAGTCCCGACTCGTACGCGATCACCACGAGCTGGGCCCGGTCGCGCGCGCCCAGCTTGGCCATGGCCCGGTTGACGTGCGTCTTCACCGTGAGCGGGCTGACCTCGAGGCGCTCGGCGATCTCATCGTTGGAGTGCCCGCCGGCGACCTGGACGAGTACCTCCCGCTCCCGTCCGGTGAGCGCGCCGAGCCGCTCGGAGCGGGCGGGGTCGCGGCCGTCGTCACCGTCGCCCTGCGCGAGGAAGCGGGCGATCAGCCCCCTGGTGGCGACCGGCGACAGCAGCGCCTCACCGCCGGCCGCGACCCTGATCGCGTTCAGCAGCTCCTCCGGCTCACTGCCCTTGCCCAGGAAGCCGGAGGCGCCCGCGCGCAGCGCCTGGACGACGTAGTCGTCCACCTCGAACGTCGTCAGGATGACCACACGGACCTGCGCGAGCAGGGGATCGGCGCTGATCATCCGGGTGGCGGCAAGGCCGTCCGTGCCCGGCATCCGGATGTCCATGAGGACGACGTCGGCGGCCTGTTCCCCGGCCAGCCGCACCGCCTCCGCGCCGTCGGAGGCCTCCCCCACCACCTCCATGTCGGCCTCGGAGTCGACCAGCACCCTGAACGCGCTGCGCAGCAGTGCCTGGTCGTCGGCGAGCAGGACACGGATCGTCATGCGGGCTCCCCCGGGGCCGTCGTACGGGTCTCCGTACGGGTCTTGACGGGCAGGATCGCATGGACGCGGAAGCCGCCGCCGTAGCGGGGTCCGGTGGTGAGGGTGCCGCCGAGGGCGCTGGCCCGCTCGCGCATGCCGAGCAGTCCGTGCCCGCCGCCCGTGCCGGGCGCGCTCTGCCCGCCCGGGCCGTCGTCCAGGACGGTGACCTCGATGTCCGGGCCCACGCGTACGACGCTGACCTCGGCCTTGGCACCCGGTCCCGCATGCTTTTGCACATTGGTCAGGGCCTCCTGGACGATCCGGTAGGCGGCCAGGTCGACGGCGGCGGGCAGATCGGATTCCTGCGCGGCGAGGGCCACCTCCACCGGGAGCCCGGCGCTGCGGAAGGTCCCCGCGAGATCCTCGAGGCGGCCCAGGCCGGGCGCGGGTTCGGTCGGGGCCTCCGGGTCACCGGACTGGCGCAGCAGACCGACGGTGGCCCGCAGTTCGTCCAGGGCCGAGCGGCTGGCCTCCCGGACGTGGGCGAGAGCCTCCTTGGCCTGGTCGGGGCGCTTGTCCATGACGTGTGCGGCCACCCCGGCCTGCACGTTCACGAGGGCGATGTGATGGGCGACGACGTCGTGCAGATCGCGGGCGATGCGCAACCGCTCCTCGGCGACCCGGCGGCGGGCCTCCTCCTCGCGGGTGCGTTCGGCGCGTTCGGCCCGCTCCCGGATGGCCTGGACGACCGCGCGCCGGCTGCGCACGGCGTCGCCGGCGGTGGCTCCGATGCCGGTCCAGGCGAGCACGCCCAGGTTCTCCTGGCCGTACCAGGGCAGGGGGCCGCCGAGCATGGCGGCGGCCGTCAGCACGGTCATGGTGGGCAGGCCGATCCGCAGGGTGGTGGTGCGGTCGGTGGTCGAGGCGACGGTGTACAGGGCGACGACGGCGGCCATCGCGACCGGGGCGCGCGGGTCGCCGGTGACGCACTCGACCACGGAGAACGTGCCGGTGACGGCGAGCACCGCCATGGGGGCACGGCTGCGGAAGACCAGCGCGGCCGCAGCGAGGAGCATGAGAACGAGGCTCAGGGCGGCCGGGGTACGGACGCCCCAGGTGACGCCGTTGTTGCCGCGCGGAGTCACGAAGGATCCCGCGATCATGCACACCAGCACGCCCGCGGCGACGGCCGCGTCCAGGGCCCAGGGATGGGCCTTGAGGCTGCAACGGGCGCGGTCGAGAGTGCTCACGGGATGAACAGTACGGGGGCTTTCCGCCGACCTGTACGGGCCAATGCGCACTCGGCCGCCCGGCGGACCGTCAACTGTCAATCCCCGTTGGCCGATTGGGCGCCGTCGGCAGCACCGGTGACCCGGTCGCCACGGTTCACCGTGGCCCAGAGCGGCGCCGATGCCTCCGCCCTGACCGTGACCGCGAGCAGGACGAGCGGGAGCAGCGTGGCCGGCACCGGGGACGTCCAGGTCACCGGCACGGGAGGCAGCCGCGGCAGCGCGGGTGACCGCGCACGCCCGGGGCTGCGCCGACCTCACGCCCAAGGTGACCGGTCTCGGCGGCAGGACAGCCACGACCGCCCTGCACTACGCGGTCTCCTCGGCCGTCCAGCACTCCGCCGACGCCCGGTGTCCGACCGGCGCCGCGGGCGCCTCCGCCACGGTGGACGTCGGCGGCGGCCACGTCGTGGTCGGCGACGACGAGGACGGACCCTGCGCCTGTACGACGGCTCGGCCCCGGGCGCGCCGGTGAGGACCTGGGACCTGGACAGCGCGCTGGACGCCGACAAGGGGTCACCCTGAACCGACCCCGAGCCGACCCTGAGTACTCCCCGGTCCGAGCCGGGCCGGAAGGCCGTCTCAGCCCGGGATCAGACCGTCGTCGCTGAGCATCTCCCGGACCTCCTCCAGCGAGGCGTCCGGCGTCGGAAGGATCAGCTCCGAGGGCTCCAGAGCGTCGTCCGGCAGCGCAGTGCCGAGCCGGCGGACGGAGTCGAGGAGGGCGCCGAGCGTGCGGCGGAAGCCCGCCTCGTCGCCGCCTTCCATCTCCGCCAGCAGCTCGTCGTCGAGCTTGTTCAGCTCGGCGAAGTGGGAGTCGGCCAGGTTCCACTGGCCCTCCCCCATGATCCGTACGATCACGTCGGTCTCCTCGGATCGGGCCCCGGCGCCGGACTACTGCTTGTCGAAGCGGGGGGTGTCCTGCGGCTGCTGCTGGGACTGCGCCTGGCCGGTGCCGCCCTCGATGGCCTGCTGCGGAGAGCCTCCGGCCAGCTCGGCCTTCATGCGCTGCAGCTCCAGCTCCACATCCGTACCACCGGAGAGGCGGTCCAGCTCGGCGGCGATGTCGTCCTTGGCCGTGCCGGTCGGGTCGTCCAGGGCACCGGAGGCGAGCAGCTCGTCGATGGCGCCGGCGCGGGCCTGGAGCTGCTGCGTCTTGTCCTCGGCGCGCTGGATGGCGAGGCCGACGTCGCCCATCTCCTCGGAGATGCCGGTGAAGGCCTCGCCGATACGGGTCTGGGCCTGGGCGGCGGTGTAGGTGGCCTTGATGGTCTCCTTCTTCGTACGGAAGGCGTCGACCTTGGCCTGCAGACGCTGGGCCGCGAGGGTGAGCTTCTCCTCCTCGCCCTGGAGGGTCGCGTGCTGCGTCTCGAGGTCCGTCACCTGCTGCTGGAGGGCGGCGCGCCGGGACAGCGCCTCGCGGGCCAGGTCCTCGCGGCCGAGCGCGAGCGCCTTGCGGCCCTGGTCCTCCAGCTTGGTGGACTGCTGCTGCAACTGGTTGAGCTGCAGTTCCAGGCGCTTGCGGCTGGTCGCCACGTCGGCGACCCCGCGGCGCACCTTCTGCAGCAGCTCCAGCTGCTTCTGGTACGAGTAATCGAGGGTCTCGCGCGGGTCCTCGGCCCGGTCAAGGGCCTTGTTCGCCTTCGCGCGGAAGATCATCCCCATACGCTTCATGACACCGCTCATGGGCTTCGCGCGCCCCCTTCTGACGGACTCCAGCTCACAGATCCTGCGACAGGACCCACAGTACGGGCCCTGACTCCATTACCGCACTGTTCGGGGAGCGATGCGCTCATCCCCAAGAACGACTGCGGACCGTATCGCTCCGGCGCAAGGAGTAGGTGACCCCCTGCCGGAACGCCCCCTCTGTCCCCTTACGACGACCGGTGTTGCCGGATCGTTCCCCGCCCGACCGGGGTCCATGCCCGCCCGTGGCCCGGCACCGCCCTTATTTTGGGGGACCTGCGGCCCCACACCTTTTGATTAGCGCTTACCCTTGGTTTTTGTGTTCCGTAGCCGTGCCAAGGAAGAGAAGGCCCCCACCGACAAGGTGCCGGCAGCCGACTCCAAGCAGCCCCGTGACCCGCAGGCCCCCAAGGGCAGGCCCACGCCCAAGCGCAGTGAGGCCCAGTCCCAGCGCCGCAGCGTCGCCAACACGCCGACGACCCGCAAGGACGCCGCCAAGCGCCAGCGCGAGGACCGGCGCCAGGCGCTGGACCGCCAGCGCCAGGCCCTGGCCACCGGTGACGAGCGCTATCTGCCCGCCCGGGACAAGGGCCCGGTGCGCCGGTTCGCCCGCGACTGGGTGGACTCGCGGTTCAACGTGGCGGAGTTCTTCCTGCCGCTGGCCGTGGTGATCCTCGTGCTGAGCGTGGTGCGGGTGGGCGCGATCCAGAGCATCGCGCTGCTGCTGTGGCTGGTCGTGATCGTGCTGATCGTGCTGGACGCGGCCTTCAGCGGCTTCCGGCTCAAGAAGCGCCTCGCGCAGCGGTTCCCCGACCAGAACACCCGTGGCGCGGTTGCCTACGCGCTGATGCGTTCCCTCCAGATGCGCCGGCTCCGGCTGCCGAAGCCGCAGGTCAAGCGCGGAGAGCGACCCTGAGCGCAGACGCTTCCCCCAAGGACGCGGCCGACGCCTGGCTGCGCAGGCGGGGCGGGCTGCGTGATGTCGTACGGCAGGAGCTGGTGGCCCGGCAGCTGGACGAGCAGATCGCCGCGCGGTTCCCGGTCGGGCGGCGGCTGCGGGTGCTCGACGTCGGCATGGGCCAGGGGACACAGGCACTGCGGCTGGCCCGGCTCGGCCATCAGGTGACCGGTGTCGAGCAGGACGCGGAGCTGGTCGACGCCGCGCGCGAGGCGCTGGCCGAGCAGCCGGAGGGGATCCGCGAGCGGGTCCGGCTGGTGCAGGGCGACGGGCGGGACACCGGTGTGCACTTCCTTCCGGGCAGCTTCGACGTGGTTCTGTGCCACGGTGTGCTGATGTACGTCGAGGAGCCCGATGCGCTGGTGGCGGGCCTGGCCCGGATGCTGGCCCCCGGCGGCCTGCTCTCCCTGCTGGTCCGCAACGGCGACGCGCTCGCCATGCGCCCGGGACTGTCCGGTGACTGGGCCGGCGCGCTGGCCGCGTTCGAGACCACCGCCTGCCTCCCCCATGCCCGAATGGACTCGAACGGGGGGACCCCCGCCCGGCTCGGCCCGGACGTGCGGGCCGACCGGCTGGCCGCCCTGACCGCGATGCTCGCCGGCCTCGGGGCCCCACTGCACGCCTGGTACGGCGTGCAGGTCTTCACCGACACGGCCGCGGACGACGCGCCGGTCCCGCCCGATCTGGAGACGCTCCTCGCGGCCGAGGAGCGGGCCGGGCGCACGGACCCCTACCGCACGGTGGCGGCGCTGCTGCACCTGTGCGGGGTGCGGGGCTGAGCCCGCTGCCCGCGGCGCACGGGACCCGGCCCCCGTTCGGCGGAACACCACGGGCCGGGTGATCACCGGCCCGTGAGACTCGGGGCATGGACGCTTTCCGTACCCGTGCCCTCCGTACGGCCGTGCCCGTCGCCGCGCTGGTGTGCTGCGCGGTCCTCGCCGTCGGCTGCTCGCCGACCGCCGCTCCCCGGGCTCAGGACACCACGACGACCGCTCGGGCGGCCGTGCCGATGGCGGCGGCCGATCTGCAGAACCAGTACCAGAAGGTGATCAGGGAGGTCCTGCCGTCGGTCGTGCAGATCCAGGCGCGTCGTGACCTGGGCTCGGGGGTGGTGTACGACAACAACGGGCACATCGTCACCAACGCGCACGTGGTGGGGACCGAGAAGACCTTCAAGGTGACCACGGCCAACAATGAGGAGCCGCTCACCGCGAGCCTGGTGTACTCCTACCCGGGGCAGGACCTGGCCGTGATCAAGCTGAACAAGGTGCCGTCCGGGCTGAGGGCGGCGACGTTCGGCGACTCCGAGAAGGTGGACGTCGGCCAGATCGTGCTGGCCATGGGCTCGCCGCTCGGGCTGTCGTCCAGCGTGACGCAGGGCATCGTCTCGGCGGTCGGACGGACCGTCAGCGAGATCCAGGGCAACGGGGGTACGGGCGCGACGATCGCGAACATGGTGCAGACCTCGGCCGCCATCAACCCCGGCAACAGCGGCGGCGCCCTGGTCAATCTGGACGGGCACGTCATCGGCATTCCGACGCTCGCCGCCGCCGACCCCGACCTCGGGGGCAGTGCGGCGCCCGGTATCGGCTTCGCCATTCCGGCGTCGATGGTGAAGACGATCGCCGACCAGATCGTGCGCAACGGCAGGGTCGTCGACTCGGGGCGGGCGGCGCTCGACATCACCGGGCGGACGGTCGTGAACGAGAGCTACCAGCCGGCCGGGGTGGCGGTGGTCAGCGTCAAGAGGGGCGGCGCGGCGGCCCGGGCGGGCCTCCGGCAGGGCGACATCATCACGAAGTTGGGCGATGACCCCATCACCACGATCACCTCCCTCGCGGAGTCGCTGGCGGCGGACCGGCCGGGCCAGAAGACGTCGGTGACGTACCAGCGGGACAGCACCACGAAGAAGGTGCAGGTGAAGCTGGGCGAGCAGTGAGGAGGGGTACGGCCGCTCGGGCCGCACCCCCGGGGCGGCCAGGCCCTGTCGTCGACAGGACCTAGGCCGCGTCGGCGTGCAGGCTCATCGGCCCGTAGATCTCGGCGCCCTCCTCGAACAGCCGCACCTGGTCCGCGCCGCCCTCCAGCAGGTCCTTCCAGTTCTCGCCGATCCAGGACTCGGCATCCCCCTGCGTGGTGAACTCCTCGGGCTGCACGGCGGGCTGGACCTCCGTCCCGTCGGCCGTCTCGAACCGCCACGTCCATGCCGTCATGTGGGCCTCCTTCGATCCAACACCTGCTGGCAGACTAGCCGGAAGCGCAAGACCTGATCAGACGGGCGAAAATCGATTCCGTGGAAGTGACTCTGCTCGGTACCGGCGTCCCGGCCGGCCTGCCTCGCCCCGACTGCCCCTGTGCCGCCTGCGCGAACGCGCTCGGCCCGGACGCCCGGGCGGCGACGGCCGTGCTGGTGGACGGGGCGCTGCTGCTCGACCTGACACCGGGCGTGGCGTTCGCGGCGGCGCGGGCCGGGCATTCGCTGGGCGGGGTGCGGCAGGTGCTGCTGTCGCATCCGCACGACGGCCCGGCGGTGGAGGTGCCGGCCGGGCTGCCGCAGCCCGGGCGGGTGCCGGACGGGCGGGAGTTGGCGCTGCTGACGGGACACCGGGTGCGGGCGGTGGCGATGGACGCGGGCGGCACCGGGTACGCGGTGACGGGCCCGGACGGGCAGCGGCTGCTGTACCTGCCGCCGGGCGGAGCCCCGGCGGGCCTGGACGAGGCGACGGCGACCGCGTACCACATGGTGCTCCTGGACGTCGTGGCCCGCCCGGACGCGCTGGCCCGGCTGCGGGCGGTCGGTTCCGTCGGTCCCACGACGGACGTGATCGCCGCCCACCTCGACCACGACGTACCGCCCGGCGCGGAGCTGCGCCGGCGGCTGGCGGCGGCCGGGGCACGGGCGGTGCCGGACGGTACGACGCTGGCGGTGGGGGCGTACGAAAACGTGCCGGACGTGCCGCGCCGGACGCTGGTGCTGGGCGGGGCGCGCTCGGGCAAGTCCGTGGAGGCCGAGCGGCGCCTGGAGTCCTTCCCGGACGTGCTGTACGTGGCGACCGGCGGGACGCGCGGCGGGGACACGGAGTGGGCGTCGCGGGTGGCCGCGCACCGGGAGCGGCGGCCGGGGTCGTGGCGCACGACGGAGACGACGGACCTGGTGCCGCTGCTGGCCGAGGACGGCCCGCCGCTGCTGATCGACTGCCTGTCGCTGTGGCTGACGGACGCCATGGACGCCGTCGGGGCCTGGGACGACGCGGAGTGGGCGGGCGGCGGCGAGAAGTCGCTGCGGGAGCGGGTGCGGGAGCTGACGGACGCCGTGCGCGCCACCCGGCGGACGGTGGTGGCGGTGTCGAACGAGGTGGGTTCGGGGATCGTCCCTGCCACCGCCTCCGGCCGCCGCTACCGGGACGAACTCGGCCGGATGAACGCGGCGTTCGCGGGCGAGTGCGAACAGGTGCTGCTGGTGGTGGCGGGGCAGGCCTGGGTGCTGCGGGGCTGACGGCCCGCGGCAGCGCGGGCGTCATGTGCGGCGGGCGATGATGCGGTACGCGTTCGCGAAGGGGGTGCGGCGCAGCACCGGGGCCAGGGCGTGGTCCAGGGCCGAGGCCGCGCTGACGAGGGGGCTCAGCAGCGCCCGCAGGGGCCGGGGCACCCGGGCCAGGAACAGGGACACGGCCGCTGACAGGTCGTAGGGGATGTGGGCCGGCCGGCGGTCCTTGGCGAGGATCGTGCAGCCGAGGACCTCCAGTTCCCGGCACAGGTTGCCCAGGGGCAGCAGGTGCAGGTGGCGGGGCTGGCCGTACGGGAGCCACCAGCGGCCCAGCAGGAGGCCGAACACGCTTCTCGGGTCCGGGAGTTCGAGAAGCAGATGGCCGCCGGGACGCAGGACGGTCAGGGCCGCGCGGAGTTCGGCGCGCGGGTCGGGGGTGTACTCCAGGTGGTGGAACATGCTGACCACGTCGTAGCGCGCGTACAGGCGCGGCAGGATCCAGGGGTTGGTGAGGTCGCCGACGTGCGCCTCCTCGATCCGGCCCGCCCGGAGCGCCTGTTCGACCCTCGGGGTCGCGTCCAGGCCGTCGAAGGAGGTGTACGGGAACACCTCCCGCGCCGTCTCCGGGAAGCGGGCGTGACCCGTGCCCACGTCCAGCCAGCTCTCCGGCTCGGCCAGCGCCAGCACCGTACGGGCCGCGGCCAGGTGCCGGCGGCGGACCGCCCGGTCGGACAGGGCCCGGTCCGCGAAGCCCTCCAGGTGGCCCGCGTAGAAGGCCAGGTGGTGGAAGGCGAGGCCCTCCGGGGTGAGCCGCGGGTTCTGGAAGGCGTGACCGCAGTCGCGGCACCGGTCCACGGTGTAGGCGCCGGGCGCGAGCCGCCGTCCCCGGGCGGCGGACCGGACCCGGGTGCGCAGGCGCTTGCCGCCGCACCAGGGGCAGTTCGCGCGGCGCGGCTCGTGGTAGGGGTCGGCGGGCGGCTCGGTGTACGGGGTGAGGTGCGAGGTCGGCATGGGCGGCTCCCTGAGCGACATTCCGCTGCAAACCGGAACGTATGGGATCACGATCTTGGGCGCAATGACGTGATGGGGGTGTGGTGGCGATGTGGCGCGGAAGCGGGCGGGCGCGGGCGGTACTGTTCGGCGAATGAGCAGGCTTAATCTGGACGACTTCACCGATCTGATCGAGCGCCCGGACGGGGGCGTGCGCCGTGACGCCGAGGCCCGGCGGGAGCGCCAGATCGTGCCTCCCGGGGCACTGGGGCGCCTTGACGAGCTGGGCGAGTGGCTGGCCGCCGCGCAGAGTGCCGCTCCGGTACGGCCCGTCGAACGACCACGGGTGGTCCTCTTCGCCGGTGACCACGGCATCGCCGAACAGGGCGTCTCGGCGCTGCCCGCGGGCAGCGCCGAGCAGCTGGTGCGGGCGGTGCTGGAGGGTGCGAGCCCGGTGTCCGTGCTCGCACGGCGCTTCGAGGTTCCCGTACGGGTCGTGGACATGGCCCTGGACTGCGAGCCGGACGCCTTCCCCGAGGACGTCGTGCGCCACCGGGTGCGGCGCGGCAGCGGCCGTATCGACATCGAGGACGCGCTCACCCTGCAGGAGGCCGAGGCGGCCCTGCGGGCGGGCATGGCCATCGCCGACGAGGAGGCCGACTCGGGTACGGACCTGGTG
Organism: Streptomyces broussonetiae; assembly: GCF_009796285.1. Taxonomy (NCBI): domain Bacteria; kingdom Bacillati; phylum Actinomycetota; class Actinomycetes; order Kitasatosporales; family Streptomycetaceae; genus Streptomyces; species Streptomyces broussonetiae. Next base: position 3,000,656 of record NZ_CP047020.1, read on the forward strand.
GTGCTCGGCGACATCAGCGTGGGCGGGACCACGGCGGCCGCGGTGCTGATCGCGGCGCTGTGCGGGACCGACGCGTCGGTGGTGACCGGGCGGGGCGGGCTCGCGATCGACGACCTGGCGTGGATGCGCAAGTGTGCGGCGATCCGGGACGCGCTGCGCCGGGCCCGGCCGGTGCTCGGGGACCAGTTGCAGCTGCTGGCGACCGTGGGCGGGGCCGACCTGGCCGCGATGACCGGGTTCCTGCTGCAGTGCGCGGTACGGAAGCTGCCGGTGATCCTGGACGGCGTGGTGGCCGCGGCCTGCGCGCTGGTCGGACAGCGGGTGGCCTTCCGGGCGCCGGACTGGTGGCTGGCCGGGCACGACAGCGGCGAGCCGGGGCAGGCGAAGGCGCTGGACCGGATGGCGCTCGAGCCGCTGCTGGAGCAGGGCCTGAAGGTCGGCGAGGGGGCGGGGGCACTGCTGGCGCTGCCGCTGGTCCGCTCGGCCGCGGCGCTCGCGGCAGAGCTTCCCGAGAGGCCGCAGGAGGCTTCCGGGAAGCCGGAGGACGGTTCCGGGAAGGAGCCGGAAGGGACGACGGAATAGTCGGGTTTCGGCCGCAAACCCGTACGCACACCGCAGAGGCCGGAAAAGTACAGTTAGCCAGGGCGGCGCCCATATGATCGTGAACCATGGGAGATGCCCGAATTGCCGCACCACCGCAAGTCGAACCGGATCGTCCGGGTGAGGAGGGGCGGCGGTCCACCGGGGCCTCCCGACGGGCCGCCGCCTTCGCCGTCTGGTATTTGCGGACCGTCGCCTTCATCAACTTCCTCAGCGCGGTCTGGGTCTCGCTCGGACAGGACGTCCGCCGGCACAACCAGGACGACTTCTTCACGCCGTACCTGCTGACGGCCGGTTTCGCCTCGGGTGTGTTCACCGCGTTCCTGGCGATCACCATGCGCCGCCGCAAGCGGGCCGCGTGGATCCTCAACCTGGTGATGAGCGGGGTCTTCCTGGCTCTGTTCGCGTTCGCGATGGCGTTCCCGGAGATCCGGCGGTACGCACAGAACTGGATCTCGCTGGGTCTGACGGCCGCGTTCGTCGGCACACTGCTCGTGGGCCGGCGGGAGTTCTACGCCAAGGGCGACCGCTCCAACCCCCGGCTCGCGGCGACGGTCGCCGTCGGCGGCGGGGTGCTCGCCTCACTGCTGGCGGCGCTGCTGGTGACGGTCACCAACCAGGCGCCGGACGCGGCCCGTTCGACCTTCCTGGAGCGCTGGCACTTCGGCACCCTGCGGCTGGTGTCGGTGGCCGCCGACGAGTCCCGCTTCCCCGGCATCGACCCGCCGAACTGGGCGAACGTCGCGATCAACGTGCTCAGCACGGCCCTCGTCCTCGCCGTGTTCTACGCCGCCTTCCGCTCCCGGCGCGCCGTCGACCCGCTGACCGAGGACGACGAGAAGCGGCTGCGGGCCCTGCTGGACCGGCACGGCGAACGGGACTCGCTGGGCTACTTCGCACTGCGCCGGGAGAAGAGCGTGGTGTGGTCGCCGACCGGGAAGGCGGCCGTCGCCTACCGCGTCGTCGGCGGGGTCTCGCTCGCCTCCGGCGATCCGATCGGGGACCCCGAGGCCTGGCCGGGGGCGATCGCGCCGTGGCTGGCCGAGGCGCGGGTGCACGGCTGGATCCCGGCGGTGATGGGGGCGAGCGAGGAGGCCGGGACGATCTACGCCCGGCACGGCCTGGACGCGCTGGAACTCGGCGACGAGGCCATCGTGGAGGTGGCGGAGTTCACCCTTGAGGGGCGGGCCATGCGCACCGTCCGGCAGGCGCACAACCGGGTGAAACGAGCCGGGTACGAGGTGCGCATCCGGCGGCACGCCGATATCCCGGCGGACGAGATGACACAGCTGGTGAAGCGGGCGGACGACTGGCGGGACGGGGCGACCGAGCGCGGCTTCAGCATGGCGCTCGGCCGGCTCGGGGACCCCGAGGACGGGCAGTGCGTGATGCTGGAGTGCACCGACACCGAGGGCCGGCTGCGCGCGCTGCTGTCCTTCGTGCCGTGGGGGCCGCACGGGCTGTCCCTGGACCTCATGCGCCGGGACCGGGACTCCGACAACGGGCTGATGGAGTTCATGGTGATCGAACTGCTGCGACGGGCCGGCGAGATCGGAATCACCCAGGTCTCACTGAACTTCGCGATGTTCCGTTCGGTCTTTGAACGTGGTGCGCGCCTCGGTGCCGGTCCGGTGCTGAGGCTGTGGCGCTCGCTCCTCAGCTTCTTCTCCCGCTGGTGGCAGATCGAGTCGCTGTACCGCGCCAACGCCAAGTACCGGCCCATCTGGGAGCCGCGGTTCCTGCTCTTCGAGAAGAGCGCGGACCTGCTGCGCATCGGCCTCGCCTCGGCCCGCGCGGAGGGGTTCCTGGAGGCGCCGGGGCTGCCCAAGTGGCTGCACCGCAGACACCTGGACACGCGCCGATGAAGAACGCCTGAAGAGGAACGTCCGATGAGAACGCTCGCCCGCCGGGCCCGTGAGGAGTGGGGGCCGCTGTACGTCGCCGTACGCGAGACCCTGCTGGAGCGGCGCCTGCGGGCGATCCCGATGACGCTCACGACGGTGGGCCTGACGGCGCTGCTGCAGTGGGTGCAGAACCAGCCGTGGGGCTTCCAGTTCGTGCAGAACGTCGGCTCCGTACGGGCCGAGGACCCGCTCCGGCTGGCCCTGCTGCGCACCCCCCTCTCGCTCTACGTGCCGGCGCTGGACCTGCCCGTGTGGGGCGCGCTGGCACAGATCCTGCTGGTGTTCGGGATCGCCGAGGTGTGCATCGGCTGGTGGCGGACGCTGGTCATCGCCTACGTCGCCACGCTCGCCGGCACCCTGTACGCGCGCGTGGGCATCTCGCTCGGCGCACACGCCCCGTTCGGGCTGCCCTGGACGGACGCGCAGGTGGTGGACACCGGTCCGTCGGCGGCCGTGGTGGGGCTCGCCGTGTACGTGGCCTGGCGGTACGGCGCCTACGCGACGACGGGTGCGGTGACGGTGGCCATGGTGGCCGAGGTGCTGATCAAGGAGAACCTGGCGGGCAAGGAGCATCTGGCCGCGCTGATGGCCGTGGGACTGTTGTGCCTGGTGGTGGCGGTGCGGCACCGGTTCGGTCGCGAGCTGTGCCTGTGGCTGCGGCACGCGTACGGCGGCCGGTTGCGGCACGGTCACCGACGGCCGGGCAGCCGTACCGGGCGCGGGTCCGGCTTGCCGCCGATCCAGTCCTGAAGGGCGCGCCGCGGCCCGGCCCAGCGGCGGTCGTGGCGGTAGGCGCGCAGGGTGGCCCGGGCGCGGGCGCGGGGACGGCGGCCGTAGAAGCGGCGGGCCCACGGGGAGCCGGGCCGGGCCAGCCGTACGGCGCCGACGAGCGCGACGAGGGGCACGACGGCCCCGAACACCGCGGTGCGGCCCTTGCCCTTGCTCAGGGCGACGAGCGCCAGGAGGAAGTTCCCCGCGATGCCGGCGATGACCGTGCCCCGGTCCTGGAGTTCCTGCTGGGACAGGTCGTTGACACCGAACGGCGCGAACCCGGCGAGCAGCAGCCCGACCAGGGCCGCGGTGAGCACGACGACCTCGACGCTCTTGCGGCCCTCATCGGTCCAGTAGACGTCGTCCAGGTGCAGGATCAGCGCGAACTCGTCCAGGACCAGCCCGGCGCCCGTGCCGAACAGCACGGCGCAGACCGCGCCCCCCATGCCGTGCCGGTCGCTGGCGACGGCACCGAAGCCGCCGATCACGGTGAGGACGACTCCGGGGACGACATGGTGGATGTGCAGGCCGCCCGCCCTGACGTTGCCGAACGGACCCCTGCCGGCCCGGATCAGGCGGGTGATCACCCGGGTGACCAGGAAGGTCAGCACGAAGGCCGCGAGGGCCAGCAGCAGCGGGAGTTTGCCCGGTTCGACGATGTTCCGGTACCACCAGTGCCCCATGTGCGCACTTTATCCCGGCGGCCATCGGGCGGCCCGACGGCCGCCGGGTACCCTGCGCCGGTGCTCACGTCCTCGTCGCCCTCCCGGCTCCACGGCCTCCGTTTCGCCTTCGGCACCCTCACCGTGCTGCCCGTCCGGGTGCACCGCTGGGACCGCGGCGCCGCGCGCGGCGGAATGCTGGCCGCTCCGGCGGCCGGCCTGGTCGTCGGAGCGGCGGCGGCCGGCCTCGGCCTGCTGCTGCTCGCCCTCGGCACCGGCCCGCTGCTCGCCGCGGTCGCTTCCGTCGCCGTACCGGCCGCCCTGACCCGTGGCCTGCACCTCGACGGCCTCGCGGACACGGCGGACGGCCTGGGCAGCGGCAAACCCGCCGAGGACGCACTGAGGATCATGAAGCAGTCGGACATCGGGCCGTTCGGGGTCATCACCCTCGTCCTGACCCTGCTGGCCCAGATCGCCGTACTGGCCCAGCTCTACGGCGACTCCTGGACGCGAGGCGCCGTGGCGGCCGTGACCTCGGCGGTGACGGCCCGCCTCGCCCTCACCCTCGCCGCCCGCACCGGCGTGCCGGCCGCCCGCCCGGAGGGGCTCGGGGCCGCGGTGGCCGGGGTGGTACCGGTCCGGGACGCGCTGGCGGCCACGGTGGTCTGCACGCTCGCGGCGGCGGCCGGGGGCGGCTTCCTCGGGATCCACGGCGTCGTCCGCGCGGCGCTCGCGGTGCTGCTGGCCCTGGCGGTGGCCGAGCTGCTGCTGCGCCGGTGCCTGCGGCGGTTCGGCGGGGTGACGGGGGATGTGTTCGGGGCGCTGGAGGAGACGGCGGCCACGGCGGCGCTGGTGGTGCTGGCCTTCGGCCACTGACTAGGCTCTGCGCCCGTACACGGACGAGAACGATCGGGGGAACTCCGTGGTGACGCTGCGCCGGATCACGGCCTGGTTCATAGACTTCGCGCTGGTCATCGGCGCGGCCTCACTGCTGGCGGTGCTGACCTTCCACCGCGTCACCGTCCTCGTCACCGACGTGCCGTCCCTGGCCGCGAAGGGCGGCCTCGAACTGCTGACCTCGCGCGGTGACGTCGTGGGCGCGTCCGAGCACCTCGGGCTGTCCCTGTGGAACTCGGTGGTGCTGGACGTGGAGGAGGCCTTCGGGGCACTCGTGATCGCCACGTTCCTCTACCAGTGGGCGTGTCTGACCCTGCTCGGCCGCACCCTGGGCAAGGGCCTGCTCGGCCTGCGGGTCACGCCCCGGCTGTCCCGGCACGCCCTGCGCCGGGCCGCCGTCACGACCGCCGCCGACGTCGCGGTGTACGCGCTGGCCTGCATGCTGCTGATCGAGGGGCACTTCCTGGCGTCGCTGCTGGTGTGGGCGGTCGCGACGGCGCTGTTCCTCATCAACGCGGTGCCGGTGTTCCTCCCCGGCCGCCGCTCCCTCGCCGACCGGCTGGCCGGCACCAGCGTCGAGGGCGCGCCCGGGCCGTCCGGGTCGTAACTCCCCTGCACCGAGGGTGAGTTGCCCTCGAAGGAGAAGGAGCCCCGCAGGTGGCCGAAGGGGCCCGCCCGGCCGGCCGGCGTCGGTGACCTCGGCACTGCGGCCGTCCGGGACGCCCGCACAGCCGCCCGCGTCGGTGCAGTCGAGTCCGGCCCCGGGATGTGCCCAGGTGTACGCGTCCGGTCGGGGGATGTCGTACGACCTCTCACAGCTCTCGGGCCGGCCGCCGACCGTGCGGCGAGGAAGGCCGCGGTGAGGGTGGGGCGCGCGAAGTCGGCCAATGTGACGGTGGTGTACGGGATGCCCTCGCCCTTCAGCCGGCCGGTGATCGCGCCGACGGTCCCGCGCCGTCGTCGACGACCAGGACCCGCAGGTCGGTGCGCGGGTCGACGGCCGCCGCCGCGCCCGGAGCGGCGATCCCCGGCGTGAGCAGGCCGGCGGTCGTCGCGGTGTTGCCGAGCGCGCTCCAGGGGTGCGCGCGGCGGGTCATGGCTGGTGCCTCCCCCCGGAGGCCCTCCGTGGCGGGCCCGTGGCGGGCCGCACGGCCCGTCGGAACCCGACGTGTGGCCCGGCCCGCCCCCGCCCGCGGGGGCGACAAGTGACCATGACGTCACGGACAGGTGAACACCCGCAGGAATGAGCGAGCGCCCGCACGCGCGTAGTCTCGTCCCGGGTGTTCGCCGACAGGGTGAAGGCCCCGGTTGCCACGTGTCCCCAGGCCTGGACCTAGGGTCGGCTCTCGGGCCCAGGTCGACCCACCCCATATCGGCCACAGCAACTTGACATCGGAAGCGAGATTTCACCACCGTGACTGCTCTGACTCTCAGCACCGCCGCGGCGCCCGGCCTGCGGGCCGACGCGATCGTGATCGGTGTCGCCAAGGGCACCGGATCCAAGTCCGGGACCCTCGTCGTGGCGCCGGGCGCCGAAGCAGTGGACCAGGCGTACGACGGCAAGCTGGCCGGCGTCCTGGAGACCCTCGGTGCCTCGGGTGCCGAGGGCGAGCTGACGAAGCTGCCCGCTCCGGCAGGCTTCAAGGCCCCGCTCGTGGTGGCGGTGGGCCTGGGCGCGTTGCCCGGCGGCAAGGAAACCGAGGACGGCGGCTTCGCCGGCGAGGCGCTGCGCAAGGCGGCCGGTGTGGCCGCCCGGGCGCTCGCCGGATGCAGGAAGGCCGCGTTCGCGCTGCCCGTGGACGACGCGGGCGCCGTCGGCGCGATCGCCGAGGGCGTGCTGCTCGGCGCGTACGCCTTCGACGTCTACAAGGAGTCCGCCAACGGCTCCGCCAAGGCCAAGAACGGCAAGGCGCCGCTGGCCGAGGCCGCACTGCTCGGCGGCAAGCCGCGTGACGCCGCCCACAAGGGTGCGCTCGCCCGCGCCGTCGCGGTCTGCGAGGAGCTGAACCGCGCCCGTGACCTGGTCAACACGCCGCCGAACGACCTGACCCCGGCCATCTTCGCGCAGATCGCACAGACGGCGGCCAAGGAGCACGGCCTCAAGGTGCAGGTGCTCGACGACAAGGCCCTGGCCAAGGGCGGCTACGGCGGCATCCTCGGCGTCGGCGGCGGCTCGGCCGCGACCCCGCGCCTGGTGAAGCTGTCCTACAAGCACCCGAAGGCCGACAAGCACCTGGCCTTCGTCGGCAAGGGCATCACCTACGACTCGGGCGGCATCTCGCTCAAGCCGGCCGGGCACAACGAGACGATGAAGTGCGACATGAGCGGTGCCGCCGCCGTGTTCGCCGCCGTCGTCGCCGCCGCGCGGCTCGGCCTCGAGGTCGACGTCACCGGCTGGCTGGCGCTGGCCGAAAACATGCCCTCCGGTTCCGCCGTGCGCCCGGGTGACGTGCTGCGCATGTACAGCGGCAAGACGGTGGAGGTGCTCAACACCGACGCCGAGGGCCGGCTCGTGCTCGCCGACGCGCTGTGGGCGGCCTCGCAGGAGAAGCCGGACGCGATCGTGGACGTCGCGACGCTCACCGGCGCGATGATGATGGCGCTGGGCAGCCGGACCTTCGGCGTCATGGCCAACGACGACGCGTTCCGCTCCTCGCTGCACGAGGCGGCCGAGGAGGTCGGCGAGCCGGCCTGGCCGATGCCGCTGCCGGAGCACCTGCGCAAGGGCATGGAGTCCCCGGTCGCCGACATCGCGAACATGGGTGAGCGGATGGGCGGCGGGCTGGTCGCCGGTCTCTTCCTGCGCGAGTTCGTGGGCGAGGGGATCACCTGGGCGCACCTCGACATCGCCGGCCCGGCGTTCAACGAGGGCGGCCCGTTCGGGTACACGCCCAAGGGCGGGACCGGCTCCGCCGTGCGGACGTTGGTCCGGCTGGCCGAGCAGACCGCCTCCGGCGACCTGGGCTGACGTTCGCCCGTCGGCTCGGGCCGCACTGTCCTGTCGCCGTTCCGCCGCGTGGGCCGGTCGCGCCCACGCGGCGGAGCCGCATGTCAACACGGCCCCGCACCCCTTCCGCCGGCCGCTCCTCCGCTCGTTTTCAGCTGTACGTGGGCTGTCTCACACCCCGGCCCGGCGTCTCGTACGCCTCGAACAAGTGCAAAGATGGAGCCCGGCAGGACAGGGCCCCCACCGAAGGGCCGAAGCATCAAGCGGCCGGACACCAGCCGCCTGCCGGTCATCGAAGACCGGCGTACGGCGCACATGCATGGAGGACGTGACGTGGCGAACGACGCCAGCACCGTTTTCGACCTAGTGATCCTCGGCGGTGGTAGCGGTGGTTACGCCGCGGCCCTGCGCGGGGCGCAGCTGGGCCTGGACGTCGCCCTGATCGAGAAGGACAAGGTCGGCGGCACCTGCCTGCACCGGGGTTGCATCCCCACCAAGGCCCTGCTGCACGCGGGCGAGATCGCCGACCAGGCCCGCGAGAGCGAGCAGTTCGGTGTGAAGGCGACCTTCGAGGGCATCGACGTCCCGGCCGTCCACAAGTACAAGGACGGCGTCATCGCCGGCCTGTACAAGGGTCTCCAGGGCCTCATCGCGTCCCGGAAGGTGACGTACATCGAGGGTACGGGCCGGCTCTCCTCCCCCACCTCCGTGGACGTCAACGGCCAGCGCATCCAGGGCCGCCACGTGCTGCTGGCGACCGGCTCCGTGCCCAAGTCGCTGCCGGGCCTGGAGATCGACGGCAACCGCATCATCTCCTCCGACCACGCCCTCGTCCTGGACCGCGTGCCCAAGTCCGCGATCATCCTGGGCGGCGGTGTCATCGGCGTCGAGTTCGCCTCGGCGTGGAAGTCCTTCGGTTCCGACGTCACGGTCATCGAGGGCCTCAAGCACCTCGTCCCGGTCGAGGACGAGAACTCTTCGAAGCTTCTTGAGCGCGCGTTCCGCAAGCGCGGCATCAAGTTCAACCTCGGCACCTTCTTCCAGAAGGCCGAGTACACGCAGGACGGCGTGAAGGTCACCCTTGCCGACGGCAAGGAGTTCGAGGCCGAGGTCCTGCTCGTCGCCGTCGGCCGCGGCCCGGTCTCCCAGGGCCTCGGTTACGAGGAGCAGGGCGTCGCCATGGACCGTGGCTACGTCCTGGTCGACGAGTACATGCGGACCAACGTCCCGACCATCTCCGCCGTCGGTGACCTCGTCCCGACGCTCCAGCTCGCGCACGTCGGCTTCGCCGAGGGCATCCTGGTGGCGGAGCGTCTGGCCGGTCTGAAGGTCGTTCCGATCGACTACGACGGTGTCCCGCGGGTGACGTACTGCCACCCGGAGGTCGCCTCCGTCGGCATCACCGAGGCCAAGGCCAAGGAGATCTACGGCGCGGACAAGGTCGTCGCTCTGAAGTACAACCTGGCGGGCAACGGCAAGAGCAAGATCCTCAACACCTCGGGCGAGATCAAGCTCGTCCAGGTCAAGGACGGTGCCGTGGTCGGCGTCCACATGGTCGGCGACCGCATGGGTGAGCAGGTCGGCGAAGCCCAGCTGATCTACAACTGGGAGGCGCTGCCGGCCGAGGTCGCCCAGCTCATCCACGCCCACCCGACGCAGAACGAGGCGATGGGCGAGGCGCACCTGGCGCTCGCCGGCAAGCCGCTGCACTCCCACGACTGAGCCTTCGGTCAACGGGCGCGACGACACAGACTTCCGCAATTCGTAAGGAGCAACCGAAACCATGGCGGTTTCCGTAACCCTTCCGGCGCTCGGTGAGAGCGTCACCGAGGGCACTGTCACCCGCTGGCTGAAGGCCGAGGGCGAGCGCGTCGAGGCCGACGAGCCGCTGCTCGAGGTCTCGACCGACAAGGTCGACACCGAGATCCCCTCGCCCGCCTCCGGCGTGCTGGCCTCCATCAAGGTCGCCGAGGACGAGACGGTCGAGGTCGGCGCCGAGCTGGCCATCATCGACGACGGCTCCGGCGCCCCCGCGGCCGCCCCGGCCCCCGCCGCGGTCGAGACCCCGGCCCCGGCCGCCCCCGCCGCTCCGGCCCCGGTCGCCGAGGCCCCCGCGGCCCCGGCCCCGGCCGCCGCCCCCGCCGCCCCCGCCGGTGGCGCGACCGGCACGGACGTGGTCCTGCCCGCGCTCGGTGAGTCGGTCACCGAGGGCACCGTCACCCGCTGGCTGAAGTCGGTCGGTGACTCCGTCGAGGCCGACGAGCCGCTGCTCGAGGTCTCCACGGACAAGGTCGACACCGAGATCCCGGCGCCCGCCTCCGGCGTGCTGCTCGAGATCGTGGTGAACGAGGACGAGACCGCCGAGGTCGGCGCCAAGCTCGCCGTCATCGGCGCCCCGGGTGCCGCCCCGGCCGCCGCTCCGGCTCCGGCCGCCCCGGCGCCCGCCGCCGCTGCCCCGGCCGCTCCGGCTCCGGCTCCGGCTCCGGCCGCCCCCGCGGCTCCGGCTGCCCCGGCTCCGGCCGCTCCGGCCCCGGTCGCCGCTGCCCCGGCTCCGGTGGCTCCGGCCGCGCCGGCGCCCGCCCCGGCCCCGGCCCCGGTCACCCCGGCCCCCGCCGCCGCTCCGGCCGCCGCCCAGGCGACGGACGAGGGTGCGTACGTCACCCCGCTGGTGCGCAAGCTCGCCGCCGAGAACGGCGTCGACCTCGCCACCGTCAAGGGCACCGGCGTCGGCGGTCGTATCCGCAAGCAGGACGTCATCGCCGCCGCCGAGGCCGCGAAGGCCGCCGCCGCTGCTCCGGCTCCGGCCGCTGCCGCCGCCCCGGCCGCCGCCAAGAAGGCCCCGGCGCTGGAGGTCTCCCCGCTGCGCGGCCAGACCGTCAAGATGCCCCGCATCCGCAAGGTCATCGGCGACAACATGGTCAAGGCGCTGCACGAGCAGGCCCAGCTGTCGTCGGTCGTCGAGGTCGACGTCACCCGCCTGATGAAGCTGCGCGCCAAGGCGAAGGACTCCTTCGCGGCCCGTGAGGGCGTCAAGCTCTCCCCGATGCCGTTCTTCGTCAAGGCCGCCGCGCAGGCGCTCAAGGCCCACCCGGTCATCAACGCCAAGATCAACGAGGCCGAGGGCACGATCACCTACTTCGACTCCGAGAACATCGGTATCGCGGTGGACTCCGAGAAGGGCCTGATGACCCCGGTCATCAAGCACGCCGGCGACCTCAACATCGCGGGCATCGCCAAGGCCACGGCGGAGCTGGCGGGCAAGGTCCGCGCCAACAAGATCACCCCGGACGAGCTGTCCGGCGCGACCTTCACCATCTCCAACACCGGTTCGCGCGGCGCGCTGTTCGACACGATCATCGTGCCGCCGGGCCAGGTCGCGATCCTCGGCATCGGTGCCACGGTCAAGCGTCCGGCCGTCATCGAGACCGAGGAGGGCACGGTCATCGGCGTCCGCGACATGACCTACCTGACCCTCTCCTACGACCACCGCCTGGTCGACGGCGCCGACGCGGCCCGTTACCTGACGACGGTCAAGGCGATCCTGGAGGCCGGCGAGTTCGAGGTCGAGCTGGGTCTCTGACCCGGATCGAGCGTCCCGGCCTGATCGGGCAGTACGGCACCCCGTCCGGATTTTTCCGGGCGGGGTGTTCGTGTTTGGCGGCACACATCGCGTGTAAGCCTCGTCTCACCTGCACGAAAGCACCCCCGCGTGCCGCACCCACGGAGCGAACCCGCCGTATTGTCTAAACGTCAGCCCTCCCTAAGGAGACCAAATGACCGCGCCCGTCATCCACTCGCTGCGCGAACAGATCCGCGAGCACATCGTGGAGGGAATCGTCAGCGGGCGCTGGCAGCCGGGCGAGCGGATCGTGGAGCGCCGTATCGCCACCGAGCTGGAGGTCAGCCAGACCCCGGTCCGTGAGGCCCTGCGCGAGCTGGAGTCCCTGCGCCTGATCGAGTCCGCGCCGAACAAGGGCGTGCGGGTGCGGAACCTGACCGCGGCCGACCTGGAGGAGAGCTACCCGGTCCGGGCGGGCCTGGAGGCCATCGCGGCGGAGCTGGCGGCCGACCGCCTCGCCGAGGACTGCTCGGCCCTGGAGCCGCACGTCCTGGCCCTGTACGAGGCCGACCGCGAGGCCGACGGCACCGCCCAGGTCCGACACACGGTCGGCTTCCATCGCGAACTGGTCCGCGCGGCGCACAACTCCGTCCTGCTGCACACCTGGGAGGGCCTCGGCATCGAGGTCTTCACGGCGCTGTCCATCCGCTGGCTGGGCACGGTCCAGCAGTCGTACGCCGAGGAGCACGAGGAGCTGGTGCAGGCCTTCAGGCGCCGGGATCCGCGGATCGCGGAGCTGGTGAAGTCCCACGTCCTCGGCTGCGCCCCGCGACCGTAACCTGCCCTGGCACCGGCGAGCAGAGCCCCGCTCAAACGTGGCTCGACCTGCGAAAACGCGCCTCGGAACCGACACTCGGTGCCCTGATCGAAGGCACCGCGTGCCGACTTTCTCGTAATCGAGAGGTTTTGCCCCTCAACCCTTTGATCGATCATCGATCAGGGAGTTACAGTCACCGACGGACTTCCACCGAAGTCCGCGCCCTGTCCTGCCAAAGACCTAGGGCACCCCCGAACCCTTACCGATGAGGGAACCCCCTTCGACTGAGGAAGGCGGCGACATGACCGACCCCAACGCCATCCAGCCGAGCGCGCTCGACCAGCTCCCCGACCGCGACCCGGAGGAGACCGCCGAATGGCAGGCCTCCCTCGACGCCGTCGCCCGGGAGGCCGGGCCGCACCGCGCCGCATACCTGATGCGCCGCACGCTGGAGCGCGCCGAGGCGGGCGGCATCGCGCTGCCGAAGCTCCTCGAGACGGACTACGTCAACACCATCCCCACCTCCGCCGAGCCGGGTCTGCCCGGTGACCCGGAGATGGAGGCCCGGATCACGGCCTGGAACCGCTGGAACGCGGCCGCCATGGTGACCCGCGGCTCCAAGCACGGCGTCGGCGGCCACATCGCCACCTTCGCCTCCGCCGCATGGTTGTACGAGACCGGCTTCAACCACTTCTTCAAGGGCAAGGAGGGGGACGGCTCCGGCGACCAGCTGTACATCCAGGGCCACGCCTCCCCCGGCATCTACGCCCGCGCCTTCCTCGACGGCCGCCTCACCGAGGCGCACCTCGACAACTTCCGCCAGGAGGCCGGCGGCAACGGCCTGCCGTCGTACCCGCACCCGCGCCGGCTGCCCTGGCTGTGGGAGTTCCCGACGGTGTCGATGGGCCTCGGCCCGCTCTCCGCCATCTACCAGGCGCGTTTCAACCGCTACCTCACCAACCGCGGCATCAAGGACGTCTCCGCCTCGCACGTGTGGGCGTTCCTCGGCGACGGCGAGATGGACGAGCCGGAGTCGACGGCCGCACTCGCGCTCGCCTCCCGCGAGGGCCTGGACAACCTGACCTTCGTCATCAACTGCAACCTGCAGCGCCTCGACGGCCCGGTCCGCGCCAACTTCAAGATCGTGCAGGAGCTGGAGGCCCAGTTCCGCGGTGCCGGCTGGAACGTCGTCAAGACCCTGTGGGGCTCCGCCTGGGACGAGCTGTTCGCCCTCGACACCACGGGCGCGCTGGTACGCCGCCTGCGCGAGGTACCGGACGCGCAGGTCCAGACGTACCAGACCCGCGACGCCGCCTACATCCGCGCCGACTTCTTCGGCAAGGACCCGGCGCTCGCCGAGCTGGCGAAGCTGCTGAGCGACGACAAGATCCTCGAGTGCTTCCACCTCTCGCGCGGCGGTCACGAGGCCCGCAAGGTCTACGCCGCCTACAGGGCCGCCGTCGAGCACAAGGGTGCGCCGACCGTGATCCTGGCCCAGACGGTCAAGGGCCACACCCTGGGCGACGGCTTCGCGTCGAAGAACGCCAACCACCAGATGAAGAAGCTGACGGTGGACGAGTTCAAGACGATGCGGGACCTGCTCGGCCTGCCGATCAAGGACAGCGACTTCACCGACGGCGTGGTCCCCTACGGCCACCCGGGCGCCGACTCCCCCGAGGTCCGCTACCTCCAGGAGCGCCGCGCGGCCCTCGGCGGCCCGGCCCCGGCCCGCCGTACCCACGCGCTGGCCCCGCTGCCGACGCCCGCCGAGAAGGCGTTCGCCTCCTTCGACAAGGGCTCCGGCTCGCAGAACGTGGCCACCACGATGGCCTTCGTCCGCCTGGTCAAGGACCTGGTCCGCGACAAGGAGACGGGCAGGCGCTGGGTGCCGATCGTCCCCGACGAGGCGCGCACCTTCGGAATGGAGTCGCTGTTCCCGTCCCTCGGGATCTACTCCCCCAAGGGCCAGACGTACGAGCCGGTCGACCGCGACCAGCTGATGTACTACAAGGAGGCCAAGAACGGCCAGATCCTCAACGAGGGGATCACCGAGGCCGGTTCGATGGCCGACTTCATCGCCGCTTCGTCGTCGTACGCGACGCACGGCGAGGCGATGATCCCGTTCTACATCTTCTACTCGATGTTCGGCTGGCAGCGCACGGCCGACCAGATGTGGCAGCTCGGCGACCAGCTCGGCCGCGGCTTCCTCGTCGGCGCGACCGCGGGCCGTACGACCCTGACGGGCGAGGGCCTGCAGCACGCCGACGGCCACTCCCCGGTGATCGCCGCCACCAACCCGGCCGCGCTGTCGTACGACCCGGCGTTCGCCTACGAGATCGCGGTGATCGTGCGTGAGGGTCTGCGCCGGATGTACGGCGAGGCCAAGCCGGGCGAGGACCAGAACGTCTTCTACTACCTGACGGTCTACAACGAGCCGCTGCCGCAGCCCGCCAAGCCGCAGGGCCTCGGCATCGACGAGGGCATCGTCAAGGGTCTGTACCGCTTCAACACGGCGGAGTCCGCGGGCCTGTCCCCGGCGGCCAACGCCCCGCGCATCCAGCTGCTGGGCTCCGGTACGGCGATCCACTGGGCCGTCGAGGCGCAGAAGCTGCTCGCCGAGGAGTGGGGTGTCGCGGCCGACGTCTGGTCCGCGACCTCCTGGACCGAGCTGCGCCGCGACGCGATGGAGGCCGACGCGGCCCTGCTGCGCGGCGAGGAGCGCGTGCCGTTCGTCCGCCAGGCCCTGCAGGGTGCCGAGGGCCCGGTCCTCGCGGTCTCCGACTACATGCGCCAGGTCCCGGACCAGATCGCGCAGTGGGTCGAGCAGGACTACTCCTCGCTGGGCGCCGACGGCTTCGGCCTCTCGGACACCCGCGACGCCGCTCGCCGCCACTTCGGCGTCGACGCCGAGTCGATCGTCGTCGCGGCCCTGGCCCAGCTCGCGAGGCGCGGCGAGGTCAAGGCCACCGCGGTCAAGGAGGCCCGGGAGCGGTACGGGCTGTAAGCACTGAGGTGCGGTGAAGGGGTACGGCGACTTGCCGTACCCCTTCTTCGTCTCTCCTTGTTCCCCTGTTCCTCTGTGGTCCTTTGTCAGTGGCCCCCGGCATGATGAGGGGATGCGCGCCGCTCGTCTCATCAAGATGGTGCTCCTCCTCCAGTCCCGGCCCACCATGACCGCGGCCGAGCTTGCCCGGGAGCTGGAGGTGTCGGAGCGGACGGTCACACGGGACGCGCAGGCGCTGTCGGAGGCGGGGGTGCCGGTCTACGCCGACCGGGGGCGGGCCGGCGGGTATCGGCTGGTCGGCGGGTATCGCACGCGGCTGACAGGACTGGCCAGGAGCGAGGCCGAGGCGCTGTTCCTGAGCGGGGTGCCGACGGCGCTCAGGGAGATGGGCCTGGAGGACGCCGCCTCGGCCGCCCGGCTGAAGGTGTCGGCCGCGCTGCTGCCCTCGCTGCGGGACGCCCCGGACAGCGCGTCCCAGCGGTTCCATCTGGACGCGCCGGCCTGGTTCCGGGAGCCGGAGACGCCCGCGCTGCTGCCGGCGGTGGCCGAGGCGGTGTGGGACGACCGGCGGATCCGCGCGGTCTACCGGCGCGGGCAGAGCACGGTCGAGCGGGAGCTGGAGCCGTACGGGCTCGTGCTGAAGGCGGGGGTCTGGTACCTGTGCGCGCGGGTGGCCGACAGTGGTGGTGCCTTCCGTACGTACCGGCTCGACCGGTTCGACGGCGTGGAACAGCAGGCCGAGCGCTTCACCCGCGCCCCGGGCTTCGACCTGCCGGAGCACTGGGCCGGGCAGGCGGAGGGGTTCGCGCGCTCGATCCTGCGCGCCGAGGTCGTCGTACGGCTGTCCTTGACGGGTGTGCGCCGGCTGCGGCACGTGGTCGATCCGCAGGCCGCGCGCGAGGCGCTCGGCGACGGGCATGAGCCGGACGACGGGGGCTGGGTGACGGTGACGCTGCCCGTGGAGTCGGAAGAGGTCGCGTACACGCAGCTGACGGCGCTCGGCGCGGAGGCCGAGGTGCTGGCCCCGGAGAGCCTGCGGGAGCGCTTCGCCGCGCACGCGGCCCGCCTCGCGGCGCTGTACGGCCGCGTCGACGCCGGATAACGATCCGCCGTACTCCGGTGTACTCCGCGTGCGTCGCACCGGTCGAGGCCCGATGCTGGTGCCGTGATGGACGAGACGGAGTTCTGGGAGCTGATCGACACCACCCGCGAGGCCGCCGAGGGCGACCCCGAGGAGCAGGCCGACCTGCTCGTGGACCGGCTGCTCCAGCTGGACCCGGACATGGTGCTGGACTTCGCCCGTCACTTCGAGGCCCGCTACAACCGCGGCTACCGCTGGGACCTGTGGGGCGCCGCCTGGGTGCTGCTGGACGGGGCCAGTGACGACGCGTTCGACTTCTTCCGGTGCTGGCTGATCGGCCAGGGCCGGGAGGTCTTCGAGGGCGCCCTGCACGACCCGGACTCGCTGGCCGAGTTGCTGGACGAGTTCGACGAGGAGATCGACGGCGACGGCGAGGAGCTGGGCTACGCGGCCGACGAGGCCTACGAACAGCTGACCGGCACCGTCGCACCCGATCTGGGCATCGCCCCGGCGCCCGCCGAGCCGGAGGGCACCTCGATCGACTTCGAGAACGAAGCTGTCCTCACGGAGCTTTATCCCAAGCTCTGGGATCGTTTCAAGGGCTGAAGCCCTCTCACGAGCCCGACTGCCTTGTCATGCAAGGGACTTGGGGCCTTCGTGGGACGGAATGTGCAGGGGTGGCGCCGCGTTGGCCCGGTCGAGCGCGGACGCCGTTTCGGCGGCCGGGCCCACCACCACCGCGGCGACGACGCAGACCACGGTCCAGGGGCTGCGCGCCGCCCGCCCCCACAGGGATCGCGGCGCGGACCCGGACCGCCGGGAGTTGCCGGTGTGCTGTTCCTGTCGCTGTGTACGACCGCTCATCGTCGCCCCGCCTCCGGTCGGCTCGTCGTCGTACCCGACCGTAGGGCGCACGGCTCGCAGCAGGCTGAGGAGCGCCTATGGGGTCCCTGTGGACGGCTTGCGGGCCGTGGACGGCGCAGGGGCCGTGGACGGCTTACGGGCCGTGGACGGCCTGTGCGTCGTGGGCGGCGTACGCGGGATGCGGCCCTGGAGGCGGGCGGCCGCCTCGCGGATCTCGGGCAGGCGGGCGGTGAGGGCGGCGCCGGGACAGCTGGTCATGTAACCGGCGTCGTGGCCGGCGAGCGTGGGCAGCGTGGCGGCGGTGCCGGCCTTGTAACGGCTGTGGCTGTTGCTGGAGCGCAGGCGGACGCTGCCGCGCGGGTCGACGCCGGCGAGCCCGAGTTTCCAGGCGGCCAGGGCGGCGATCGCGTCGGTCATGGCCTTGGGCACGGGGACGCCCCCGGTGAAGGTGCCCAGGGCGGCGATCCCGGCGGTGCGGTGGTTGAAGCCCAGGGTGTGGGCGCCGATGACGGGCCGGTCGACGCCACCGGCGCGGCCCTCGTAGATGGTGCCGCAGCGGTCGACGATGAAGTTGTAGCCGATGTCGTCCCAGCGGCGGTCGCCCGTCTGGCCCGCGTACAGGTGGCGGATGATGGCGGGCGCGTCGGCGCAGTCGTAGCCGCCCGGCGAGTCGGTGTGGTGGATGAAGACGGCGACCACCTTGTCGTCGTAGCGCGCGGGCGGCTGGTTGCGCCGGGTGAGGCCGGCCAGCCAGACGGACCGGGGCAGGATGTGCGGCCGGGCGGCGCGGTAGGCCGTCGTCGCCGGGCCCGCGACGTGCCGGTCGACCCGCACCGTGACGGGTCCGTCGGCCCCCCGGGCGAACAGCGCCAGCGCGAGCAGGGCGGACACCCCGGGCAGACACCCGAAGAGCATCAGCAGCGGACGCGGGATCCGGACACCCCATCGCCGCCGCCGTGACCCCACCGGCTCAGTGGCCCCGGGCGTCTGCGACGCCGCCGAGAGCGCGAACACCGGCTCCGGCGCCTCGGACGTCCCCTGCGCCGCCTGGACCTCGGGCAGCCTCGCCTGCACCCCCGGGGTTCCCGGCCTTCGCGGTCCCCACCGTCTCCACGGTCCGCCCGCTCTTCCCGGTCTTCGCGGTCTCCACCGTCTCCACGGTCCGCCCGCTCTCCTCAGCCTTCTCAGCGATCTTCGCAAAGCACGCATGGTTCCACTCTCAAGCCGACACGCCGTGCCCGCGATGTGCGCTGTGCCACCCGGTGGAACCATCGTCCTGGTCCGGGACGTTTCTGGGGGTACACACATACGTGGTCGGTTCGGCGCGCGGCGGCCGCTGAAGTGTGGGTGACTGATCACCGGGCCCGTCCCGTCCGTACTGAGGGGTCCGAGAGAAAGGCGGCTCCGTGGACCTGCTCGACCTGGTGCTTGTGCTGGTGATCCTCGGCTATGCGGTGTCGGGTTACCGGCGCGGGCTGGTGGCCGGCTGCGTCTCGCTGGCGGGGTTCGTCGGCGGCGCCGTCGTCGGCGTGTGGGTGCTGCCCTGGGTGACCGGCCTGGTGGCGCGCGGTACGGCGACGGCGACGGTGCTCGCGGTGATGACGGTGCTGGTGCCCGCGGTGATGGGGCACGAGCTGGCGGGCCGGCTGGCGCTGCGGCTGCGCGGGGAGCTGGACCGCGGTCCGCTGCGGGTGGCGGACGGGATAGGGGGTGCGGCGGCCAACTCGGTCGCCGTGCTGATCGTGGCCTGGGTCGCGGCGAGCGTGCTGGGCGCGGCCCCGTCACAGGCACTGGCGACGGCGATACGGAACTCGACGCTGCTGGGCGCGGTGCAGCAGGCGATGCCGGACACGACACCCGCGTGGTTCTCGCGGGCCACGTCGGCGCTGACCGAGGCGGGTTTCCCGCAGGTCTTCAACCCGTTCGAGAACGAGTCGACGGCCCAGGTGGCCCGTCCCTCGGGCGACAGTGTGACCCCGGCCGCGACCAGCGCGGCAAAGCTGAGCACGGTGAAGATCGAGGGCATCTCGGGCAACGAGGGCCGTGAGGGCAGCGGTTTCGTCTACGCCTCGGAGCGGGTGATGACCAACGCGCACGTGGTGGCGGGCATCGACCACCCGAGCGTGCGCATCGGCGGGGTCGGGCGGTCGTACGACGCCCGGGTGGTGCTCTTCGACCCCGACCGGGACGTGGCCGTGCTGTACGTGCCGGGCCTGCGCGCCCCGGTGCTGCGCTTCGACACGAGCGCGTCGCGCGGCAACTCGGCGGTGGTCGCGGGCTATCCGCAGGACGGCGGCCTGAACCTGCAGGCGGCGACGGTGGCGAGCCGGGTGCAGGCGACCGGGCAGAACATCTACAACGACGGCACGGTCACCCGGGACATCTACTCGATCCGCTCCACGGTCCGCCCGGGCAACTCCGGCGGCCCGCTGCTGACCACGGACGGCAGGGTGTTCGGCGTGGTCTTCGCCCGCTCCACCTCGGACGTCGAGACGGGGTACGCGCTGACGGCGGCCGAGGTGGCGGGCGACGCGCGCAGCGCCGCCACGGCGACGGCACCGGTGGACACGGGACAGCTGGTCAGCTCCTAGCCGCCACTGCCGTCGCGCCTGTCGCTGCCGCTACAGCATGCGACCCATGAGCACGTCGTCGACGTAGGCACCGTCGAGGAGGAACTCCTCGGGCTGTACGCCCTCGACGGCGAACCCCTCGGACTCGTAGAGCGCGCGGGCCGGGGCGTTGTGCCCGAGCACGCGCAGGCTCAGCCGCCGCGCACCGCGCCTGCGCGCCTCCTCGACGGCGGCCCGGATCAGGGCGCGCCCCACGCCCTGCCCGCGCGCCTCGTCGCGGACGGCGAGGCCCTGGATCTGCAGGACGTGCACGTTGGAGGCGAGCGGGGTCGGGCGGCCGAGGCGGATGTAGCCCACGATCCGCTCGTCGGCCTCGGCCACCAGGTAGTCCTGAGGCAGGTGGCGCTCGTCGAAGAACGGCGGCTCGGGCGGGGGCGAGACCGCGTGCAGGGTGGACCATGTGGCCCGGTCGAGGAGGGCGAGGCCGTCCTCGTCGGCGGCCACGGCGATGCGTATGTACGGCTCCGGCATGACGATCACCCTACGGCGGACGGCCGTATCGCCCCACGGGGTTTCGGTACGGGCATGCTGGGGCCATGGAACGTATGCGAATCGCGGTGGCGGGTGCGTCCGGGCTCATCGGCAGCGCCCTGGTGCGGTCCCTGACGGCGGACGGGCACGAGGTCGTACGGCTGGTGCGGCGGGCGGCGGCGGGGCCGGACGAGGTCTGCTGGGATCCCGAGGGCCAGTATGTGGACGCGGCCGGGCTGACCGGCTGTGCGGCGGTGGTCGATCTGGCCGGGGCCGGGATCGGCGACCGGCGCTGGACACCGGCGTACAAGCGGCTGCTGCGGGACAGCCGGGTGCTGGGCACGGCCGCACTGGCGGAGGCGGTGGCCGCGCTGCCCGAGCCGCCGCAGGTCTTCGTCAGCGGCAGCGCGATCGGCTTCTACGGCGACACCGGCGACCGGGCGGTGGACGAGGAGGCACCGCCGGGCGACGGGTTCCTGCCGGGGCTGTGCGTGGAGTGGGAGGAGGCGGCGGCGCCCGCGCAGGAGGCGGGCGTACGGACGGTGTTCGCGCGCACGGGGCTGGTGGTGGCCCGGGGCGGTGGGGCCTGGGGCCGGCTGTTCCCGCTGTTCCGGGCGGGGCTCGGGGGCCGGCTGGGCGACGGGCGGCAGTACTGGTCGTACATCGCCCTGCACGACGAGGTCGCGGCGATCCGGCACCTCATCGACACCGAGACCCTGTCCGGGCCGTTCAACCTGACGGCGCCCCAGCCGCTGACGAACCGTGAGATCACGGCGGCGATGGCGCGCGTGCTGCACCGCCCGGCCCCGTTCGCGGTGCCGGCGCCCGTGCTGCGCGCGGCGCTGGGCGAGATGGCCGGGGATGTGCTGGGCAGTCAACGGGTGCTGCCCAAGCGGCTGTTGGAGTCGGGGTTCCGGTTTGCGTTCCCCGGCATCGACGAGGCGATCCGGGCGGCCTGACACGGCCGCTCCCACCGTCCGGCGCACACCTTCCCGACGACCTGCCGTACACGAGAGATGTCCTGCGACCTCTTGTGACCGTATGCGACCTCCATGCGACCGTGCCCTGTTCATGCGCGACTGTTTGTGACCGATCACGGCCCTAACCTCGATCCGAACTCGGGTATCCCCGGAGCCTGTTGGGGGCATGACGTCTCCACCGGCCGCGCAACCACAGGAGGGGCCTCGTGCTTGAGCCCGCGTACCAGGTGGACGTCGTCATCGTGGGAGCCGGAATCGCCGGACTCTCGGCGGCTCACCGGCTCACCAGCGCAGGAGTAACGACCGCAGTCCTGGAGGCCGCCCCTTACGTGGGCGGCCGTATGTCGACCGAGAAGGTCGACGGTTTCCGGCTCGACCGCATCGGACAGCTGCTTTCCTCGTCCTATCCCGAACTCCGGCTCACCCCGGGCCTGGACTCGCTGGTCCTGCGCCGCTTCGCGCCGGGCGTGCTGCTGCACCGCGACGGCCGGACCCAGCGCGCGGGCGCACCGGCGACCGCGGGGAGCGCAAGGGGCGCACTCCATGTGGTGCGCGCCCTCGCAAGCGCCCCCAGGGGTACGGCAGCGGCTCCGGGCCGGGCCGGCGCGCCGGTGGGCGGCGCGATGGACCAGGCCCGGCTGGGCGCCGCGCTCGGCCGGATCGCCACCACCCCGCTCGAGCGCATCCTGTCCCGCCCGGAGATGCCCGCCGCCCAGGCCCTCGCCCAGCGCGGGCTGCCGGCCCGCACCGTCGAGGGCTTCCTGCGTCCCCTGCTCGCCACGTTGCTGTGCGACCCGGGGCTGACCACCTCCAGCCGGTGCGCCGACCTCGCGCTGCGCGCCTTCGCGAGCGGCCGGCTGTGTGTGCCGGAGGGCGGCGCGGACGTCCTGCCGGAGCTGCTGGCGCGGGCCCTGCCGCCCGGCACGGTGCACACCGGGGTGCGGGTGACGTCGGTGTGCACCACCTCGGTGACCACGGCCGAGCACGGGGAGATCCGCTGCCGGGCGGTGCTGCTGGCGACGGACGCGCGGGCCGCGGCGGAGCTGCTGCCGGGCCTCAGGGTGCCGGACTTCCATCCGGTGACCGTGGTCCACCACACCACCGACGACGCCGCGGCCACGTTCACCACGGGCACCTCGCTGCTGCTGGACGCCGACCGGGGCGGGCCGGTGGCGCACACGGCGGTGCTCAGCAACGTGGACCCGAGCCGGGCGCCGGTCGGCCGGGTGCTGATCTCCTCGACCGTGCTCGGGCCGCCGCCGCAGAGCGTGGACACCGCCGTACGCATCCACCTCTCCCGGCTCTACGGCACCTCGACGCGCCGCTGGGAGACGCTGGCCGTGCACCACACCCCGGAGGCGGTCCCGGCGATGCGCCCCCCACACGACCTGCGCCGCCCGGTGCGCCTCCTGGCCGGCCTGTACGTCTGCGGCGACCACCGCGACACCAGCACGGTCCAGGGTGCGCTGCACTCGGCCCACAGGGCCGCGGCCGCGATCCTGGCGGACCTGGGCGCGGCGGGCTCGATGCACCGGGCGGAGCCGGCAGCGACGGTGCCGCGCGCGGCCTAGGTCCTGTCGTCGAACTCCATTGGGTCAGGCGGGAGTTCGACGACAGGACTCAGCGCCCCCGTGGGGCGCGGGGCTACCCCAGCGTCGCCACCTTCTCCCGATACCCCCTGGCCGGCGCGGCGTCCTTGTACGGCTCCAGTCGGCGCTCGAAGTCCCGCACGTACTCGATCGCACGAGCGGAGCGCATCTCGGCCGCCTGACCGGCGGCCTCCGCGGCCAGCGTGCACGCCTGGTCGAGTTCGCCGAGGCCGAGGCGGGCGGTGGCGAGCACGATCCGGCAGAAGAGGCGGCTGCGGGCGAAGGAGGGCGCCCGCAGCTGGAGGGAGCGTTCGGCGTGCTGGGCGGCGGCCCGGAACTGCTGCAGGTCCCGGTGGCAGTGCCCGAACTCGTCGGCGAGCTGCGCCTCGTCGAAGAACTTGGCCCAGTACGGCACCTCGTCCCCGGGCCGGGCCGCCTCCAGGGCGCGCTCGGCCCGGACCAGCGCCGCGGTGCATGCGCGCACCTCGCCCAGCACCCCGTGCGCCCGCGCCTCGGACGCGTGCAGCAGCGCCTGGACGACCGGCGTGGCACCGGTGCCCACCCCCTGCTGGGCCACGCGGGCCAGCTGTACGGCCTCCCTGCCGTGCCCGAGGTAGACGGCCTGGCGGCTCATCGTGACCAGGACGTAGGAGCCGTACGCCCGGTCGCCGGCCGCCTGCGCGAGCCGCAGGGCCTGCACGAAGTAGCGCTGGGCGAGTCCGTGCGCCGCGATGTCGTACGACGTCCAGCCGGCCAGCCGGGTCAGGTCGGCGGCGGCGCCGAACAGACGCCGGCCGGTCTGCTCGTCGTAGGTGCCGCGCAGCATCGGCTCGCACTCGTGCTCCAGGTAGCGCACGAGGGCCTGGCGGGCGTGGCCGCCGCCGAAGCGGTCGTCGAGGGTGCGGAACAGCTCGCCGACCGAGCGGAGCGCCGCGATGTCACCGCCGGTCACCTTGTGCCCGGGGACGCGCTCGGCGTTCCCGCGCGCCCGGGGCGGGGCGAGCGGCTGGGGTTTCGCCGGGTGCGGGCGGCCCTGCGCGGGCACCCGGGGCGCCGGGTCCCGGGCCACCTTGTCGTCGGGCTTGCCGATGAGCCAGTCCCGGCTGGGCACGACGAGCCCCGCCGGAGTGAAGGCGATCTTGCGCAGCTCGGCGTGGCTGCCGGAGTCCTTGCGCCACAGCCCGCTGACGATGTCGACGGCCTCCTCCGGGGTCGCCGCGAACTCCAGCCCGGCATACACAGGCGCACACGCGTCCAGGCCGAGGTCCTGGGCGGTGAGCCGACGGCCGAGACGGCGCGTGAACACCTCGGCGATCAGGGCGGGCGTGGTGCCCCTGGGCTGCTGTCCGCGCAGCCAGCGGGTGACCGAGGTCTTGTCGTATCTGAGGTCCAGCCCGTGCTCGAGGCCGAGCTGGTCGACGCGACGAGCCAGACCCGCGTTGGAGAACCCCGCCTCTGCGATGAGCGCGGCGAGCTGGCGGTTGGGGGTGCGCTGCGCGGGTCGGTCCGTCATCTGCGGTGCGGTCTCCTGCCTTCCGGGCCTCTGAAGTGCCCGGTTTCCCTTTGAGCAGCCCTTATGGCCTCACGAACGGCGCGAATGTAGCGGAGAGTGAGTGTGCGATCACACATTCCGCCAGGCATTCATCCGATCGTGTGAGAAACGTCCATGAGGCTGACGTACCGCGGTCGGACGTACAGTGGCGTGGGCGCGTTACGTGCCTGACACACCGACTGCTCGGTTTGCCCGGTCGCTGAGGGAGGCGCTTGCCGTGAGTGAGTTGCGGTTCGTCCGCATGGGGTTCGGTGCGGATGCCGTCGATTACCGGGAGGCCTGGGACGAGCAGCGCCGGGTGCACGCGGCCCGGTTCGCCGGCGAGATCCCGGACACCGTTCTCCTCCTCGAACACCCACCCGTGTACACGGCGGGCCGCCGCACCGCGCCCGAGGAGCGCCCGCTGGACGGCACCCCGGTCATCGACGTGGACCGCGGGGGCAAGATCACCTGGCACGGCCCGGGCCAGCTGGTCGGCTACCCGATCCAGCAGTTGCCCCGCCCGGTGGACGTGGTCGCGCATCTGCGCCGCCTCGAGGACGCGATGATCGCGGTGTGCGCCGAGTTCGGCATCGAGACCTCTCGGGTCGAGGGCCGGGCCGGCGTCTGGGTGCTCGGCGACCCGGTCGAGCAGCGCCCCGCGTTCAACGGACTGACACTCGACTTCGACCCGCGCGCGGCCGACCCCGAGTTCGACCCCCGGCTCAACGGCCCCGAGTACGCGCCCTCGAACGCGGGCCAGCGCCGCGAGGACCGCAAGATCTGCGCCGTGGGCATCCGCGTCGCCAAGGGCGTCACCATGCACGGCTTCGCCCTGAACGTGAACCCGGACACCTCGAACTTCGACAAGATCATCCCGTGCGGCATCCGGGACGCGGGCGTCACCTCCCTCTCGTACGAACTCGGCCGCGAGGTGACCATCGACGAGGTGCTGCCGATCGCCGAGAAGCACCTGCAGGACGCCCTCGGGAACGCGGAGCTGCGGCCCCGGGTGATCGAGCAGGCCTCCGCCTGACCCGTTCCGCCGGGAATGCACCCTGTGGCACCGGGGTTGGCTCCAGCGGCAGGGCGCATTTTGCACGGGCGTACCCTGGTGTGCGCCGAGGAATCAAAGCTTAGGGAGCCGGTCGTGTCCGCAGTCGCACCCGACGGACGCAAGATGCTGCGCCTGGAGGTCCGCAACAGCCAGACCCCCATCGAGCGCAAGCCCGAGTGGATCAAGACCCGGGCGAAAATGGGCCCCGAGTACACGAAGATGCAGAACCTCGTGAAGAGCGAGGGCCTGCACACGGTCTGCCAGGAAGCCGGCTGCCCGAACATCTACGAGTGCTGGGAGGACCGCGAGGCGACCTTCCTCATCGGCGGCGACCAGTGCACCCGGCGCTGCGACTTCTGCCAGATCGACACCGGCAGGCCCGAGGCCCTGGACCGCGACGAGCCGCGCCGTGTCGGCGAGTCCGTGGTCACGATGGACCTGAACTACGCCACCATCACCGGCGTCGCCCGCGACGACCTGGAGGACGGCGGCGCCTGGCTGTACGCCGAGACCGTGCGCCAGATCCACCAGCAGACGGCGCAGCGCGAAGGCGGCCGTACGAAGGTCGAGCTGCTGGCCCCCGACTTCAACGCCGTCCCGGAGCAGCTGGCCGAGGTCTTCGACTCCCGCCCCGAGGTCTTCGCGCACAACGTCGAGACCGTCCCGCGGATCTTCAAGCGCATCCGCCCCGGCTTCCGCTACGAGCGCTCCCTGAAGGTCATCACCGAGGCCCGCGACTTCGGCCTGGTGACCAAGTCGAACCTGATCCTCGGCATGGGCGAGACCCGCGAGGAGGTCAGCGAGGCGCTGCAGCAGCTGCACGACGCGGGCTGCGAGCTGGTGACCATCACCCAGTACCTGCGTCCCTCCGTGCGGCATCACCCGGTCGAGCGCTGGGTGAAGCCGCAGGAGTTCGTGGAGCTGAAGGAGGAGGCCGAGCAGATCGGTTTCTCCGGCGTGATGTCCGGTCCGCTGGTGCGGTCCTCGTACCGGGCCGGGCGGCTGTACCAGATGGCCGTCGAGAAGCGTGGGAGTTACATCGCCTCCCAGGCCGTGTGAATTCGCGCACAAGTTATTACTGGCCAGTAATGGCCGAGTCGACGCGGTCCTGACCGTCCTCGCTGATGAGGGCGTTCATCAGGGCCGCGTCAGCATTTGGGGGTTCCGCATCAAGGCTTCATTGGTGTTTGACCGGTCGGTCACGCCCTGGTAACACCAAACAGTGACTCTGGTATCACGCCTCGTACACCACCCGCCGCTCCGAGGGGGGACCTCGAACATGCAGGCCGCGCCCGTCCGCGCCACCGCCATCCCGTCCTTCACCGACGCCCTGCGCGCCGTCGAGTCCCTGCTCATGAGCAGCGGTCAGCGCACCGCCCGCCGCAACGCCTGGACCTCCGTGCTGGAGGACCGCCGCCGCGCCAAGGACCGGGTCGAGGCGCAGCGCGTGCTGGAGCAGGCCGCCGACCGATCCTGAGGCATCCCGAACCGCGGGCACTGCCGTCGTCGGCGCTCCCGGGGCCACGTAGACTTCGTGCCATGGCGAGGAAGGAAACCGCGGCGGACGCCGCGAACGCAGGGCGACTGAAGCAGATCGCCCTCACGTACAAGATGACCCGTAAGGCCGACAAGAAGATCGGTCTTGTGCTCGGGACCGTCGGCATCGGCACCTTTGCTGTCTTTCTCGCAATCGGTTTCCTGATCGACCACCCGGTCTACCTGGGCATCTTCGGTCTGCTGGTCGCCGTGCTGGCGACGGCGATCGTGTTCGGCCGCCGGGCCGAGCGCGCCGCCTTCGGTCAGATGGAGGGTCAGCCGGGCGCCGCGGCCGCCGTGCTGGACAACGTCGGCCGGGGCTGGACGACGACGCCGGCGGTGGCGATGAACCGCAGCCAGGACGTGGTGCACCGGGCGGTCGGCAAGGCCGGCATCGTGCTGGTCGCCGAGGGCAACCCGAACCGGGTGAAGGGCCTGCTGGCCGCCGAGAAGAAGAAGATGAACCGCATCGTGGCCGACGTCCCGGTGCACGACGTCATCGTGGGCAACGGCGAGGGCATGGTCGAGCTGAAGAAGCTGCGCACGACCATGCTGAAGTTCCCGCGCGTGCTCACCGGCCCCCAGGTCACGGCCACCAACGACCGGCTGCGGGCCATGGGCGACCTGATGAGCAACATGCCGCTGCCCAAGGGCCCGATGCCCAAGGGCATGCGCATGCCCAAGGGCCGCTGAGCCGCGTACCGGCGCCTCCCGGTCAGTTCAGCGACCGGAACTCGCGCTCGCAGTAGACCATCGGCGACCCCTCGCCCAGCCGCACTCCCGTTACCCGGCCGATCAGGATCGTGTGATCCCCGGCCGGGTAACGCGCGTATGCGGCACAGTCCAGCTGCACCGGCGCCTGCACCACCGTGGGCAGCCCGGCCGGGCTCGGCTGCAGCAGGCCGTCGGCGAACTTGTCCGCGCCCTTGGTGGCGAACCGCAGCGCCAGATGCTGGTGCTCCGGGGCCAGCACACTCACCGCGAAGTGGTCGCAGCGCGCGAAGACCAGCGCCGAGTCGGCGAGGTCCGACAGGCACACCAGGACCAGCGGCGGTTCCAGCGAGACCGAGCAGAAGGAACTGGCCGTGAAGCCGCGCGGGGTGCCGTCCTCGCAGCGGGCGGTGACCACCACCACGCCCGACGGAAAGCGCGACATGGCGTCCCGGAACTCCTCGGGAGTCACCTCGGCCGCCATCACATCCTGAGCATCGGTCATACCGCGCACCACCTGTCCCGCGACGTCCGGCCCGCGTCGGCCCTGGGCGGCCTGCGACAGTCCGTGTCCGGGCCGTCACGGCCGCGATCACGACTATGCCGCCGACGGTGTGACCGGGCAACCAGAGAGGCGGGGGGCTCCGCGCGGGCGCCGGGCGCCGCACGGCACGCCCCGCAGGTGGGAGCAGTCACCCGAGCGGCTACCGGGAATGGGACATCCGGATGAACCGGGGACGGACGGTGGCATGGACCGTGCGGGTCCGTCGTGGCCGGCCGCGGCCCCTCAGATCCGTACCTCGACGGTCTTCGCCAGCCGGTCGTGCAGGCCGCGGCCGTCCCGGTCCCAGATCAGCGCCGGGATCGCGAGGCAGAGCAGGATCGTGCGCACCAGGGCGCGCACCGGGTGGACCGTGCCGGTCTGCAGGGCCACGACCCGGATGCCGAACAGCCGCTTGCCCGGGGTGAAGCCGACGGTGCCGACGGTCAGGGCGCTCAGGACGAAGAAGACACCGAGGGCCCAGTTGCTCGTCGCCTGGCTGTAGCCGTGGGTGATGAGGCCGTATGCGATCAGGACACACACCGTCCAGTCCACGACGAGTGCGCCGAGCCGCCGGCCGGGCCGTGCGATCGAGTTCGGCCCCTGCTCCGGCAGACCGAGCTGCTCACCCCGGTAACCGAAGTCGGCACCGGCGTCTTCCAGGGCCTCGCGGGGCCCGGAGAGCCATGATCCGATTGCACGCCTGTTGTCCACCCGTCAAAGGTACTGCGCCCGGCCGCGGTCCCTACGCGGAGGGGTGTGTCGGGTCTACGGTGGACACGTGGCCGGTTAACTTCTGCGAAACAAACGGGTCACGCCCGAGAAATCACCCGTCCCTAGGGTCGAGACCACCGTGTGCCACCGCACTGGCCGCACGCACGATCTACCACCCCGGCGAGGACGGTCGGGAGTAGGAGGAGCTGGATGTTCCAGAACGCCGACGAGGCCAAGAAGTTCATCGCGGACGAGGACGTCAAGTTCGTCGACGTCCGCTTCTGCGACCTGCCGGGCGTCATGCAGCACTTCACGGTGCCCGTCGAGGCGTTCGACCCCGACGAGGAGCTGGCCTTCGACGGATCGTCGATCCGTGGTTTCCAGGCCATCCACGAGTCCGACATGGCGCTGCGCGCCGACCTGTCCACCGCCCGGGTGGACCCGTTCCGCCGGGACAAGACCCTCAACATCAACTTCTTCATCCACGACCCGATCACGGGCGAGCAGTACTCCCGTGACCCGCGCAACGTGGCGAAGAAGGCCGAGGCGTACCTCGCGTCGACCGGTATCGCGGACACCGCGTACTTCGGTCCCGAGGCCGAGTTCTACGTCTTCGACTCCGTCCGCTTCCAGACCAGCGCGAACGAGTCCTTCTACCACATCGACTCCGAGGCGGGTGCCTGGAACACCGGCGCCCTCGAGGACAACCGCGGGTACAAGGTCCGCTACAAGGGCGGCTACTTCCCGGTCCCGCCGGTCGACCACTTCGCCGACCTGCGCGCCGAGATCTCCCTGGAGCTGGAGAAGAACGGCCTCAAGGTCGAGCGCCAGCACCACGAGGTGGGCACGGCCGGCCAGGCCGAGATCAACTACAAGTTCAACACGCTGCTCGCCGCCGCCGACGACCTGCAGCTCTTCAAGTACATCGTGAAGAACGTGGCCTGGCGCAACGGCAAGACCGCGACCTTCATGCCGAAGCCGATCTTCGGTGACAACGGCTCGGGCATGCACGTGCACCAGTCGCTGTGGAGCAACGGCGACCCGCTGTTCTACGACGAGGCCGGTTACGCGGGCCTGTCGGACACCGCCCGCTACTACATCGGCGGCATCCTCAAGCACGCCCCGTCGCTGCTCGCCTTCACCAACCCGACGGTCAACTCGTACCACCGTCTGGTGCCGGGCTTCGAGGCGCCGATCAACCTGGTCTACTCGCAGCGCAACCGCTCCGCGGCCATGCGTATCCCGATCACGGGCTCCAACCCGAAGGCCAAGCGCGTCGAGTTCCGCGCGCCCGACTCCTCCGGCAACCCGTACCTGGCCTTCTCCGCGCTGCTCCTCGCGGGCCTGGACGGCATCAAGAACAAGATCGAGCCCGCCGAGCCGATCGACAAGGACCTGTACGAGCTGGCTCCCGAGGAGCACGCGAACGTCGCCCAGGTCCCGACCTCGCTGCCGGCCGTCCTCGACTCGCTCGAGGCCGACCACGAGTTCCTGCTCCAGGGTGACGTGTTCACCCCGGACCTGATCGAGACGTGGATCGACTTCAAGCGCACCAACGAGATCGCGCCGCTGCAGCTGCGTCCGCACCCGCACGAGTTCGAGCTGTACTTCGACGTGTGACAGACGGATCCCCCGGGATCGGGCCCCTCGGTTCTCTCCACGGAGAGCGGCCGGGGGGCCTTCGCCGTACTCGGCCGCGGTACCCGGCCCTCGTGCTCAGCCCCTGTGCCGGAACCGGCCGCGGTACTCCGTCGGGGTCGTGTCCAGCCTGCGGCGGAAGGCGCGGATGAGGGTGTCGACCGTGCCGAAGCCGCAGGCGGCGGCCACCCGGTCGAGGGTGTCGTCGGTGCACTCCAGCCGGCCCCGGGCCGCCTCGACGCGGGCGGACTCGATGTAGGCGGCCGGGGTCGTGCCCAGCTCGGCCTTGAACAGCCGGGTCAGCTGGCGCTCGCTGATGTGCGCCTGGGCGGCGAGATCGGCGACCGTGAGCCGGCCGGGGGCGTGCCGGTCGACGTAGCGCCGCAGATCGTCCATGCGCCGGGTGGTCGAGACGGGTTCGAGCGGCACGCTGAACTGGCTCTGGCCGCCCGGCCGCTTCAGGTACATCACCAGCTGCCGGGCCACGCGCAGCGCGACGGGCTCGCCGAAGTCCTCGGCGACGAGCGCGAGGGACAGATCGAGGCAGGCGGTGATGCCCGCGCCGGTCCACACCTTGCCGTCGCGCAGGAAGATCGGGTCGGCGTCGACCCGTACGGCCGGATGCTCGGCGGCCAGCTGGCGCGCGGTGGACCAGTGGGTCGTGGCGCGCCTGCCGTCGAGCAGTCCGGCGGCGGCGAGCAGATGCGCGCCCACGCAGACGGAGGCGACGCGGCGGGCGCGGTCGGCCAGCGTCCGCACCCGGCGGACCACGCCCTCGTCGGTCACGGCCCGCACCTGGCCCTCGTCGTCGACCTCGACCGCGCCGGGCACCAGCAGGGTGTCGAGGGGAAGCCGGGCGGCCTCGTCGAAGGTGACGTCGGGCAGCACGCGCACCCCGGCCGAGGTGGTGACCGGGTCCAGGGTCTCGGCGGCGAGGACGACCCGGATGCCGTCCGCGTCGTCGGTCTCCCAGCGCAGCAGCGCGAACACCTCGGGCGGGCCGGTGACGTCGAGCAGGTCGACACCGTCGAAGACCAGCACGACGACGTACCGTTCAGCGCTGCCCACCAGGCTTCCCTCCCCCCACCGACGACCGGACCGACGCCTGATCCGATGTCCGGATCCGATGTCCGGATCTGCAAGTTACCTGACATTGCCGCCATGGTGAGGCCGCCCCTAGCGTGAGGGCCATGGCTACGACGACTCTGCGTGACCTCAGCGGCTTCGACCAGACCCCGGCCTCGCTCGCCGGCGCGACGCTGATCCTCATCGACTACCAGAACACCTACACCCGCGGCGTCATGGAACTGACCGGCTGGCAGGCCGCGCTCGACGCCGGGGCGGATCTGCTGGCGCGGGCCCGGAGCGCGGCCGCGCCGGTCCTGCACGTCGTCAACGACGGCGGTGAGGGGACGCCGTACGACATCCGGGCCGAGATCGGCGCGATCCATCCCAAGGTCGCCCCCGTGGAGGGCGAGCCGGTGGTGGTCAAGACGGCGCCGAACGCGTTCCTGGACACCGATCTGGCCGCGCACGTGGACGCCGCCGGGCACAAGGACGTGATCGTCGCGGGCTTCATGACCCACATGTGCGTCGCCTTCACCGCCCAGGGCGCCTTCCTGCGCGGCAACCGGCCCACGGTCGTCGCCGACGCCTGCGCGACCCGGCCGCTCGCCACCGCCGTCGCCGGGGTCTCCTCCGACCAGCTCCACCACGGCGCGCTCGCGACGATCGCCGACCTGTACGGCGTCGTCGTGCCGTCCGCCGCGTCGCTGACCTGAGAGCAACCTTTTCGGCTTCCCGGCATTCCTACCTTCGGGAGATCATCCCTCCTGACCCTGCCGGACGAGAGAGGTTGCACGGGGATGACGGAACAGGACGACTGGGAGCGGGAGTTCGATCACCGCTGGGCGGAATCGGCCGAGCACAAGGAACCCTCGGCGCGGGCGCGGATGCTCGCCGCCCGCTGGAAGGAGAGCCCGCCCGACCCGGCGCCCTTCCGCGCCGACGCCGACCCGGTGCCGCGCCGGGCGTCATGGGCGTCGACGGCCGTGGTGGTCGGCTGTGTACTGGCGGTGATGGTGCTGATCGGTTTCGTACAGTTTCACTCTTCGTACTAGTGACAGCGCTCACAGGTAGCTTTTGCTGCCCCTAGGGCCGTTCGGAACTATTCCATGGGAATCGGCAGGTGCACACTGGACAGCGGGACGAGTGCCTGACTGCGGGGTGATGCAAGATGCAGAGCCGGTTCCGGAGCGACCGACGGCTGACTGTGCGCATGGGACTCACGATGTTCCTGCTCGGTCTGCTCTACGTGGGCTTCGTCGCGGCGTTGATCGTGCTGCTGAGGTCCTGGGTGCTGGTCGTCGTCGTGGTCGGGGCGATGTTCGTGGCCCAGTTCTGGTTCTCCGACAAGATCGCCATGTTCGCGATGCGCGGTCGGGTCGTGGAGCGCGAGGAGTATCCCGAGCTGCACGCGGTGGTCGACCGGCTGTGCGCGATCGCGGACATGCCCAAGCCGGTCGTCGCCGTGTCCGAGCTGGACATGCCGAACGCGTTCGCCACCGGGCGAAACCCCGACCACGCGGTGGTCTGTGTGACCACGGGGCTGCTACGGCGGCTGGAGCCCGCCGAGCTGGAGGGCGTGCTGGCGCACGAGCTGTCGCACGTGGCGCACAAGGACGTCGCCGTGATCACGATCGCGTCCTTCCTCGGGGTGCTGGCGGGCCTGATCGTCCGGTTCGCCTTCTACTCCCAGGTCTTCGGGGGCCGCAGGGACCAGAACACGGCCGCCGTGCTGGCCGCCGTGCTGGCGGTCTCGGTGGCGGTGTACGCGATCAGCTTCATGCTGATCCGGGCGCTGTCCCGGTACCGGGAGCTGGCGGCCGACCGCGCGGCCGCGCATCTCACCGGCCGTCCGTCGGCCCTTGCCTCGGCGCTCACCAAGGTCTCCGGGGACATCGCCCGGATCCCGACCAAGGACCTGCGCACGGCACAGGCCTTCAACGCCTTCTTCTTCACCCCGGCGGAGGGGAAGGAGCCGGGCCTGGAGCGGTTCTTCTCCACCCACCCGACCCTGGAGCAGCGCCTGGAGCAGCTGGGCCGGATCTCGGCGGAACTGGGCGAGGCCGCCTCCCCCGGAAAGGCGGGCTGAGTATTGGGGCTGCTGGACATCCTGCTGGGCCGTACGAAACCGGTCGCGCCCGACCTGGACCAGCTCTTCGCGCTGCCCTCGGCGGCCGTGACCCTTCAGGCCGCGGCCGGTTTCACGCCCACCGGGGGCGGGGCGGTGTGCTTCGCGACGGTGGAGGGGGCCGCGTTCGAGCAGACGCACCGGGAGGTGCAGGCGCTGCTGGACGCGGACACCGACCGGACCGGTCCGCCGGTGGAACTGCGGCGGGACGACTACGGCTACTCGTGGCTGGTCTCCGAGCGGACCCCGGACCAACTGCCCCAGCTCGTCAACGATCTGCACGCGGTGAACAGTGCGATGGAGGTCAACGGCTTCGGCCCCCAGCTGCTGTGCTCGCTCGCGGCCTTCCAGGACGACGGAGGCCGCAGGCTGGCGCTGGTCTACCTCTACAAGCGGGGCACCTTCTACCCCTTCGCTCCTCTCGCCGGTGCCGGTGAACGGCGGGACAGTGCCCTGGAACTCCAGGTGAAGGCGACGCTCGCGAACGACCTCAGGATCGAGCAGGACCTGAGCCGCTGGTTCCCGGTGTGGGGCGCCCCCGGCCTGTGACCGGGGACGCCGTGGCTCACCTGCTCTTCTCCCGCTCCTGCCGGCGCACCTCGAAGGGGTGCTCCCGGCGGTAGCGGCGCTCCCACCGGGCGAGCCGGTCCCGGCGCTCGCGGTAGGCGCGGTAGCTGTCGGGCGCGGGCGGGGTGCCCGGGCCGGGGGGCGGTGGCGTGCCGGGCGAACCGCGTCCGTGCGTCGCGTGCAGGTACAGCAGGGCGACGGCGGCGAGCCACCACAGATGGTTGCCGATTCCGAGGATCACCAGGACGACGGTCCCGGACGCGACGATGCCACGCATGACGGACCTCCTCCGTGAGGTGAGGGTGGCTGGGGTGGAGTGTGTCGGCTTCGTGCCGTTTGATCAGCGTAGGGACGCCGCGACCCCACCCGCATCCCGTTTTCCGCCCGCCGCGGACTCGCCGCGAGTGCCCGCCCCCATGAGCGAAATCCCTTACGCCGCCCACGACTTCGACGGCGGAGGGCTCGGCGGGGTGCACGCCCGGCCGCCGGGCCGGGCAGGAGCACCGGTTGCGAGGGCGTATCGGCGTGCGGGCCGCACCGGGTGCCCCGCCGCTTCGCGGGGCACCCGGTGCCTGGCCGTACTCAGCGGCTGTAGCGCATGAACGCCCGGACCATGTGGCAGGTGGTGGCGGACGGCGGGCGCATGCCGATGTCCTGCGCCGTGCTGCGGATCGTTGCGTCGGGGGCCTGGGACGGGAAATAGACGCCGGAGTCGAGCAGGGCTATGGCGAGGCGCATGGCCTTCAGCCGGCGGTTGTGCGTGACGTACCACTCGCGCGGCCGCCCGGCCGGCAGCGGGCACTTCGTCACGGGCTGGACGGGCGAGTCGAACAGAACGGGGTGCTGGGCGGTGGACTGGGTCCGGGACGGCTTCGGCTTCAGGGCGGCAGCGGGCACAGGCATCCTCCTGTCGCGGTCGGGCACCGGCCGGACGGCCCGTCGATGCCCTCGAACACTGCCTCCAGTTTACTGCCCGGCACTGACATCGAGACAGTCCGCGGGATCAGCCGAACATCCAGGTGAGATGGTGAATTGATGTTCCGTCACCATCGATCCGCGTGGTGCCTGTGAGGCGGTGTCATATTCGAACAAGGGGCATCGGCGGGGCGGTCAGTCCGGTCCGGTGCCGGCCGCCACGGCCCTGGCCCGCAACGCGCGTTTGTCCACTTTGCCGTTGCCGGTGAGCGGCAGGCGTTCCGTCCACCAGACCGTGGTCGGCCGGTGCGCCGGGGCGAGCTGCCGTGCCGCGATCGCGCACGCCTCGGCGGCGACGGACCGGCTTGCCCCGCGGCCGGGCGCCGGCACGAGGAAGGCACAGACCTCCTCGCCCGTCAGGGCACTGGGCCTACCGACCACGGCGGCCTGACCGACCGCAGGGTGCCGGGCGAGGGCGGCCTCGACGGGCAGGCTGTAGATGTTGTCCCCGTCGACCACCACCATGTCCTTGATCCGGTCGTCGAGGTAGAGATAGCCCTCGGCGTCGAGATGCCCGAGGTCGCCGGTGCGCAGCCACCCGTCGCGCAGCGCCTGCGCGGTGAGGTCGGGGCGCATCCAGTAGCCCGACATCCGGGCGGCCGACCGCACCCACACCTCGCCCACCCGGCCGGCGGGCAGCGGCCCCCCGGCATCCGAGACCTCCCGCACCTCGATCTCCACACCGGCCACCGGGCGCCCCACCGAGCCGAGCAGCCAGGGCCGGCCGGCGACGGCCGCCGTGTGATCGGCAGGGGTCAGCCGGGTGATGACCGCGGCCTCGGTCGCGCCGTAGCCCTGCTGCCAGCGGCAGCCCCAGGCGGTGACCGCCTGCCGCAGCCGCCGCGGCAGGACCGGCGCGGCGCCGTAGCTGATCTCTTCGAGGCCGGGAATTCCGTCGGCGGTCCGCGGATCCTCGAGCAACCGGTAGATCATGGGCGGCATCAGGTAGGTCGACGCCGGTCCAAGCCTCCGGCAGGCCTCCGCCAACCGCCCCGCGTCGAAGGCGGACAGCACCTCCACCCGGCCGCCGGCCCGCCACTGTTCGAGGCAGCGGCCGCCGGACCGCGCCGCCAGGGAGGTCACCGAGACGAAGGTCCCCGGGCCGTGGCGGCCTTCGGCGCTGCACGCACCCTGTCCGCCGGGGCGTGCCGCCAGCGCCCGGAAGGTGGTGGCGACGCCTTTGGGACGGCCGGTGGTGCCTCCCGTGTACGCCACGCGGGCCACGTCGTCCTCGCGGGCCGCGACCGGCACCGCGACCGCCTGACGGCGCGCGGCCCGCCGGAGCACCTCGGCCGCGGTCAGCCGCGGCACCCCCGTGTCCGGCACCGGTACGTCGTGCACGACCAGGCCGGGACGGCAGTCCCGGAGCACGTGTTGCGCACCGTGCACGGACGCGTCCAGCACCACCAGGGTCAACCGCGCGCCGAGGACGTGGGCGGCGGTCCGCAGGAGCAGTGCCTGGGCCTGGTTCTCGCCGAGCACACACGCCAGACCGCAGCCGCGGCACACCCCCGCGTCGGCCAGCACGCCGGCGATCCGGTAGACCTCGGCGAGCAGTGCGCCATGGTCGAGCACACGACCGCCGAGGCCCGCACCGCCCAGGGCCGGGCGGTCGGCATGGCCCTCCAGCGCCTCGATGAGCCGGGTCACGTATGTCGCCGCCACAGTCCCATGGAAGGCCGGGCGCGACCGTGTCGCAACACCACCCACCCGGGGCGGAACCCGGTCCCGGCACCCGCGCCAGACCGTTCTCGCCTACCGTGTCCGCATGGAAATCTGGATCAATCCGGCCTGCTCCAAGTGCCGCAGCGCCATCAGCCTGCTCGACGCCGAAGGGACCGAGTACACCGTCCGCCGCTATCTGGAGGACGTGCCGAGCGCGGACGAGATCAGGGCCGTCCTCGAGCGGCTGAACCTCGAGCCGTGGGACGTCACCCGCGCCCAGGAGGCCGATGCCAAGGAGCTGGGACTCAGGGACTGGGCGCGGGACGCGAGCACACGCGAGCGGTGGATCACCGCGCTCGCCGAGCACCCGAGGCTCATCCAACGCCCGATCATCACCGCCGAGGACGGCACGGCCCTGGTGGCCCGCACCGAGGAGGCCGTACGGGAGGCCCTTTCCCGCACCAAGGGCTGAGCCGGGCCCAACTCCCGTGTGGTGCAGGTCACTTCGATGACTGCGGCGACGGCTGAGTCAGCGCGTTCGGTATCTCGTACATAGCGGCGTACGCTCCCCTACCTCTTCAGGAGGCGCGCATGTCGCGCAGGAGAACTCTCGGCACGAAGAAGAAGATCGCGCTGCTCGCCAGTGCGGCGGCGGTGGCGGGTGGCGGGGCCTTCGCTCTGGCCACCACCTCCAACGCCGCCCAGCCCGCGCAGCACGCGAAGACCCTGTCCGCCGGGGACTCGACCGTCTGCCAGGGCCTCGCCACCGCGCTCGGCAACAACGAGCGGTTCATCGCCGGACAGCAGGCCAACCCGGACGCCCAGTCGGCGGCCCGGATCGCCAACCGGCAGGCGGTGATCGCGCAGATCAAGGTCCAGCAGAAGGCGGCAGGCTGCACCGTTGGGGAGTCGGCTCAGGGCTCCCAGTCGGCGCAGGGCGGCCAGTCCCAGGGGCAGAGCGCACAGCCCTCGCAGTCCGCCGCCGCAAGCGGCGGCACCGGCGCGGGCAGCGGCGCCAGTGCGGGCAGCAGCACCGGTGCCGCGTCCGCCTCCGGCCAACAGGTCTGCAACGGCTCCACGGTGACCCTCTCCGGGGAAGCCGGCGCCCCGGCCGCCTCCAGCAACCAGTTCCCGGCGGGGACGACCCTGAAGGTCACCAACCTGGACAACAACAAGTCCACGACGGTGAAGGTCACCTCGGTCTCCGGCAGCTGCGTCCTGCTCAACAACGCGGCCTTCGAACAGGTCAGGGAGCCGGGCAAGTTCCTCATCCGCCACGCCCGGATCGAGAAGGTGGGGTGAGGCTCAGGAGAACCAGTCACCGGACAGGAACGCGGTGATACGGCCCGCCAGGTCGCCCGGAGCCGACTGCGCCAGCGCCTGATGGGAGACGCCCGGCAGCACCCCCTGTCCACGCCCGGACAGGTGCCCCCGCCCGAGCGAAGTCGAGAGCGGGGGAGGGTCCTGCTGTTCGCGGCCACGAGCAGCAGGACCCGCGTCTGCAGCACCCGCAGCGCGTCCGGTGCCGGACGCCGCGGGGTGAGGGCCGCAGCAGCATCGGCAGGGCGTGCAACAGGTACGCCGCCTTGAACCCGGCGAAACACCCGGTCGGGTCCAGGAGGAACAGGCGGCGCACCCGGCCGGGCGCCCCACAGGGTGTGGTGCAGGGCGATCCAGCCGCCGTACGAGTGCCCGCCCAGGTCGGCCTCATCGGCGCCCGGGCCGTCCGTCAGCGCGTCCGGCCGGGCGGACAGGTCCCGACCGCACGGGGGTGGCGGTCGGCGGCCGGGACGCTCGGGCGGGGCGCGCCGATCAGGTCGACGGCGTACACCCGGCGGACCCGGGCGAGGGCGACGGCCAGGCCGTACCAGGAGACGGAGGTCGCCGACCCGCTGCCCGGGAGCAGCAGCAGCGGGGGCGCGGACCGCAGGCGTTGACGCGGGTGTCCCCGAAAGGGGTGCGGACGGTCAGCGCCTCGCGCTCGGCGGGCCGCCGCGCGAGCACCCTGTCGTACACCTTCCGGAAACGCTCACTGTCGTACGCGCCGCGTCCGCCGTATCCGCACCACCGTCGGACTCGGCCTGCACAGCGCCCGGTTCGCGCAGCACCACGGCATGCACCCGACGGACGTACGCGCCCTGATCGCCCTCGTGGACGCCGGGCGGGCCGGTACGGAGACGACCCGCTTCCTGGACAGCGTCCGGGAAGCCGCGGTGACCGAGAACGCCCCGGCACCGCGTGAGTCGCGCCACAGAAACACCAGGTAACACGGGGTTCACATTCGAGCAATGGCCGGGAAACCGCCTGTTGACAAGCTGCCGGGCAGTTCCACGCGGCGCCCCAGTGCCGCAGCGCCGCAGCACCCGCGCCGACGAGTGCGCCCGACCCACCCCTAAGGACGTGGCCCCCGTGACCTTCAAGGCTGAGTACATCTGGATCGACGGCACCGCGCCGACGGCCAAGCTCCGTTCCAAGACGAAGGTCATCACGGGTGTCCCGGCCGGTCTCGACACGCTGCCGATCTGGGGCTTCGACGGTTCCTCCACCAACCAGGCCGAGGGCCACTCATCGGACTGTGTGCTCAAGCCGGTCTTCAGCTGCCCGGACCCGATCCGCGGCGGCGACGACATCCTGGTGCTGTGCGAGGTCCTCGACACGGACATGACCCCGCACCCGTCCAACACGCGGGCCGCGCTGGCCGAGGTCGCCGAACGCTTCGCCGCGCAGGAGCCGATCTTCGGCATCGAGCAGGAGTACACCTTCTTCGACGGCTCCCGTCCGCTCGGCTTCCCCGAGAACGGCTTCCCGGCCCCGCAGGGCGGTTACTACTGCGGTGTCGGCGCCGACGAGATCTTCGGCCGTGACGTCGTCGAGGCCCACCTGGAGAACTGCCTGAAGGCCGGTCTCGGCATCTCCGGCATCAACGCCGAGGTCATGCCGGGCCAGTGGGAGTTCCAGGTCGGCCCGCTCGCCCCGCTGGAGGTCTCCGACCAGATGTGGGTGGCCCGTTGGCTGCTGTACCGCACCGCCGAGGACTTCGGCATCTCCGCGACCCTGGACCCCAAGCCGGTCAAGGGCGACTGGAACGGCGCGGGCGCGCACACCAACTTCTCCACCAAGGCCATGCGCGAGGGTTACGACGCGATCATCACCGCGTGCGAGTCGCTGGGCGAGGGCTCCAAGCCGCTGGACCACGTCAAGAACTACGGCGCCGGCATCGACGAGCGCCTGACGGGCCTGCACGAGACCGCCCCGTGGGACAAGTACTCCTACGGCGTCTCCGACCGCGGTGCCTCGGTGCGTATCCCGTGGCAGGTCGAGAAGGACGGCAAGGGCTACATCGAGGACCGCCGCCCGAACGCCAACGTCGACCCCTACGTGGTGACCCGCCTGCTGGTGGACACCTGCTGCTCCGCGCTGGAGAAGGCCGGCCAGGTCTGATCCTCCGTCGCTTCCCGGAAGGGGCGCCCGCCGTCTTGGCGGGCGCCCCTTCGGCGTCTCCGCCCGACCGTGCCACCGCTGCCCGGGCAGGAGTACGGCGGTGACGCGAGGCGCCGTACGCGGCGCGCTCGGGCCGGCCGCCGGTGCCGAGGCGCCGCGCGCGGCGGCGCTGCCCGGGAGCGGTGACCGACGCGCCGGTGCAGCGCCGGGCGACCGGCGACACGGGCCCGCACCTGCCCCGTCCCGGCGCCGAACCCGGCAGCACGACCACCGTTCGGCCGACTCGTGCGGCCCTACCCGGGCCCGCCACCGCACCGTTGCCGGGACCGATCGCGCCCGCCCGTTGCCGGCGTCCGGCCGACGGCCGCTGTCCGAATACCGAGACGACGTGCCGGGCCCCACGGAGTGATGGAAAGCCGCTGATCAGGGCCGGAAACCCGGACGCGGAGGGCATGCGCCGTCAACTTCGTGTCAAGCAGGCGTCCAAGCAGTGAGAGAAGGGTCCTGTCCGGCGCCGCCGTCTGCTTCAATGGGCGCATGGCCAGCATCCAGAAGCACACCGCGACGGGTCGCCATGACCTCGAGCCCTTCTGGCCTTCCCGTCAGCACCACGACTTCGACCGGGTGTGTTGTCGCGCGACCGATGCGCGGGCCCTGTAAGCCGAAACCCCCGGCCTCCGGCCAGCGCGAAACGACGTACGTCCCTCCGGCGCGCCCGACCACGAATCGCGGCCGTCGCATCGTCCGACGAATCTCTCGCGCGAAAGAGCTGACCTCTCATGGCGACCACTCGTTCCCTCTCCTCCGCCTCTCCCCTCGCCGCACCCGCCCGGCACCGGCTGCGCGCCGTCGACCGGGACGAGGTGATCGACGTCGCGGACTTCCTGCCGCCCGGCGCCACCTGGCTGCCCGCGCCGCAGCACACCCTGCCCACCCTGCCCGGCCGGCCGCCGATGGTCGGCTATCTGGTGCTGGTCCCGGCCGACCAGCGGCCGCCGTTCCTGCCGGTCGCGGCGCCGGACCGGGCCGAGACGGCCGGGGCCGGGCCCGAGGCGGCCGGGGTTGAGCCCGAGGCGGCCGGCGACCCGCTGCTGCGAATCGACCCCGTGCAGCGCACCGCGAGCGTCGACGGCCGTGAACTCGACCTGACCTACCTGGAGTTCGAGCTGCTCACCCACCTGGTGGCCCATCCGCACCGGGTGCACACCCGCGACCAGCTGGTCACCACGGTGTGGGGCTACGGCCACGTCGGCGACGGCCGCACGGTGGACGTGCACATCGCCCGGCTGCGCCGCAAGCTGGGCGCGCAGTACCGCCAGACGATCCAGACGGTACGCCGGGTCGGCTACAAGTACACCCCGCCGACCGGCCGCTGAGCCCCGCGCCGTACGGCGCTCTGCCCTCGGCAGAGCGCCGTGGCGCCCTGTGCCCCGGCCCGGAATGATCGACGGCATGAGACTTCTTCTGCTGGGCGGCACGGAGTTCGTGGGCCGGGCCGTCGCGGAGGCCGCGCTCGCCCGCGGCTGGGAGGTGACCGTCTTCCACCGCGGGCGGCACGAACCCCCGCCCGGGGCACGGCCGTTGCTCGGTGACCGCACCGCCCCGGACGGCCTCGCCGCCCTCGACGAGGACAGGGGCGACTGGGACACCGTGGTGGACACCTGGTCCTTCGGGCCCCGTGCCGTACGGGGGTCGGCACGGCTGCTGCGGGACCGTGCCGGACGGTACGTCTACGTCTCCAGCCGGTCGGTGTACGCCTGGCCCCCGCCCGCCGGGGTCGCGGAGGACGCCCCGCTGGTCGAGGGCGCCGCCGCCGACGCCGAACCGTCCGACTACGGCCGCGACAAGCGGGGTGGCGAACTGGCCGCCCTCGAGTCCTTCGGCAGCGAGGGCTCGCTGCTGGCCCGGGCGGGCACCATCCTCGGCCCGTACGAGAACGTCGGCCGGCTGCCCTGGTGGCTGACCCGGATCGCCCGCGGCGGCCCGGTGCCGGCCCCGGGACCGGCCGGTCTGCCGCTGCAGTACATCGACGTACGCGACCTCGCCGACTGGCTGCTCGGCGCCGTGGAACAGGGCCTGAGCGGGCCGTACAACCTGGTGAGCCCGCCCGGGCACACCACCATGGGCGAGCTGCTGCGCCACTGCGTCGACGTCACCGGCGCGGACGCCGAGCTGCGCTGGATCGACCCGGAGACGGTCCTCGCCGCCGGCATCGAGCCCTGGACACAGCTGCCGGTGTGGGTGCCGCCGGACGACCCGCTGTACGGCGCCCTGCACGGTGCTGACGTGTCCCGGGCGGTGGCCACCGGCCTGGTGTGCCGGCCGGCCGGCGAGACCGTGGCGGACACCTGGCGGTGGCTGACGCAGATCGGGGGCACGGCACCGCAGCGCAGCGACCGGGAGCCCCCGGGGATCGATCCCGGGACGGAGGCGAAGCTCCTGGCGGGGGCCGGGGGTGTACCTGGCACCACCCCCGAGGAGGGGGCCTCGCACGACTGACGCACCGACGCCGGTCGGTGAGACTTGTGGCATGACCACCGACATCGAGCGCGGCACCTTCCGGACCCGTGCGCGCAAGGTCCTGCTGGCCGCCGTACAGGGCCTGACGCTGGCCGTGGCCGTGCTGCCCTGCGGTGTGGCGTTCCTCTGCCTGACCCTGGTCTCCGTCGCGCTCATCCCGCTCGGCATCGGGCTGTTCACGACTCCCGCGATCCTGACCGGGGTACGGGCCCTCGCGGACGTCCGCAGGAGGCTCGCGGCGCAGTGGTGCGGGGTGCGGATCCCGGCGGTGTACCGGCCGCTGCCCGCGAGCGGCAACCCCTGGACGCGCACGGTCGCGCTGCTGCGGGACCCACAGGTCCGGCGTGACGTGCTGTGGCTGCCGGTGGACTTCACGGCGGGCTTCGTCACCGCGCTGCTGCCGGCCCTGCTGCTGTGCTACCCGCTCGAGGGGTTCCTGCTGGCGGCCGGGCTGTGGCGGCCGTACGCGTCGGGCACCGGCGACACCTACTGGTACGCCTTCGTGCCGGTCTCCGACCGGACGAGCGCCTTCGGCGCGGCCGGGCTCGCCGCCGTGCTCCTCGTCGTCGCCTACCGTCTCGTCCCGGGGATGCTGACGGCGCACTTCCGGCTGACCCGGGCCGTGCTCGGCGGTGATGCCGAACTCGCCGAACGGGTAAGGGTGCTGACCGAGACCCGGCGGGACGCCGTGGACACCTCCGCCGCCGAGCTGCGCCGCATCGAACGGGACCTGCACGACGGCGCGCAGGCCCGGCTGGTGGCCATGGGCATGGACCTCGGCACCATCGCGTCGCTGGTGGAGCGGGACCCGGCGCAGGCCAAGGAGCTGCTCGCCCAGGCCCGCAGGAACTCCGCCGAGGCCCTGGAGGAGCTGCGCGA
Source organism: Streptomyces broussonetiae (assembly GCF_009796285.1). NCBI lineage: Bacteria > Bacillati > Actinomycetota > Actinomycetes > Kitasatosporales > Streptomycetaceae > Streptomyces > Streptomyces broussonetiae. The sequence continues at coordinate 3,044,400 of NZ_CP047020.1, forward strand.
CCTGGTGCGCGGCATCCACCCGCCGGTCCTCGCCGAACGCGGACTCGGCGATGCGCTACGGGCGTTGGCGCTGCGGCTGGCGCTGCCCACGGAGGTGACCGTGGAGCTGCCGGGCCGTGCGGAGGCCCCGGTCGAGTCGGCGGCCTACTTCGCGGTCAGCGAGGTGCTCACCAACGCCGTCAAGCACGCGGGCGCCGACCGGATCTGGGTCGACGCGCACCACACCGACGGCCGGCTGCGGATCACGGTCACGGACAACGGCAAGGGCGGCGCGGCGGTCGGCGCCGGGTCGGGCCTGACCGGGGTCGAGCGCCGGCTCGGTACATTCGACGGCGTCCTGGCCGTCAGCAGCCCCGCCGGCGGCCCCACCATGGTGACCATGGAGATTCCGTGCGTGTTGTCCTAGCCGAAGACCTCTTCCTGCTGCGTGACGGGCTGGTCCGGATGCTTCAGGCCTTCGGCTTCGAGATCGCGGCCGCCGTCGAGTCGGGGCCCGAACTCACCCGCGCACTGGCCGAGTTGAAGCCTGACGTCGCCGTGGTCGACGTGCGGCTGCCGCCCACGCACACCGACGAGGGACTGCAGTGCGCGCTCGCGGCCCGGCGGGAGCGGCCCGGGCTGCCGGTGCTGGTCCTGTCCCAGCACGTGGAGCAGTTGTACGCGCGCGAGCTGCTCGCCGACGGCACCGGCGGGATCGGCTACCTGCTGAAGGACCGGGTGTTCGACGCCGAGCAGTTCGTCGACGCCGTACGGCGGGTCGCCGCGGGCGGTACGGCGATGGACCCACAGGTGATCCAGCAGCTGCTGTCCCGACGGGCCGCCGACGACCGGCCGCTCGCCCGGCTCACCCCGCGCGAGCGGGAGGTGCTGGAACTGATGGCGCAGGGCCGGTCCAACGCGGGCATCGCGGCCCAGCTCGTGGTGACAGAACGGGCCATCGCCAAACACACCTCCAACATCTTCGCCAAACTGGGACTCGAGGTGTCGGACGACGACAACCGGCGCGTACTGGCGGTGCTCGCCTATCTCGACCAGGACCGGTGACCGCACGCTGACCTGCCAACTCCCCTGTTTCTACGAGTAATTTGTGAGACCGGTGAACACCTCTGGGGCGGCGTCCGTACACAAGGACGCCGCTTCACTCCTGTCGGGCGCCCCGATGCTGCCCCGCTCGCAAGGAAGTCAGAGGAGTTCCATGGGACGCAACACACGAAAACGCCGTACGCCGCTGGCCACCAAGGCCATAGCCGCATCGGCGGCCCTAGCGCTCGGTGGGGGCGGGCTGCTGTGGGCGAACTACTACGCCTCGGCACACGAGTCCAACAACCAGGCATGGGGAGGCAACACCACCAAGGCCGCGACGGCACAGGTCGCGACGATCTCCTGCCCCGACGTCGGCCAGAAACTGACGAACGTACCGGCCGCGGCCCGCCGGGGCGTGGCGATGGAGCTGGCGAACCTCGACAAGCAGATCACCGAGGCCTACACCCGGCTCGGCTCCACCCGCAACGCGCAGGCCAAGGATCCGAGCTTCGTGCAGAACGCGATCGTCGGCCCGCTCAAGGACAAGCGGGCGGCGACGATCAACCGGATCCGGATCGACATCCAGCGCACCGGCGGCTGGTTCAACAGCTCCCTGTCCCAGCTCGCCGCCTGTACGACGCAGTCCGCCGACCAGACCACCGCCGGGGGGCAGCAGCAGGGCGGCGGCCAGCAGCAGAACAACGGTGGCCAGCAGCAGGGTGGTCAGCAGCAGGGCAACAACGGCGGCCAGCAGCAGGGCGGTCAGCAGCAGGGCAACAACGGCGGCCAGGGCGGCGACGGTCCTGCCGCGGCGGACTTCGTGGACATCACCAAGGTCGCCCCGAACGTCCAGGGCAAGCCGAGCAGGCTGCAGAACGCCTCGACGGGCACGTTCACCACGCGCTGCGGTGTGAACGCGAACCAGAACCACAACAGCGACAACGTGATCGTCGCCCCCGGAGTGACCAACGGCGCCCACCACGTGCACGACTACGTGGGCAACCAGAAGGTCAACGCGTTCTCCAGCAACCAGACGTTCCTGCAGGGCGGCACCAGCTGCCAGAACCGCAACGACCTGTCGGCGTACTACTGGCCGGTCATCCGCGAGCAGGACGGCACGCAGGAGAAGGACGCGAACGCCGACGGCGGTGGCAAGGACCTCAACGTCGGCAAGATCCTGGTCGCCCAGCAGGCGCAGATCAAGTACGTCGGCTCCCCGGCGAGCAAGGTCGTCGCGATGCCGCAGTTCCTGCGGATCATCACCGGCGACGCCAAGGCCTTCGTCAACGGCCCGGCCAACGCCAACGCGCACTGGAGCTGCACCGGCTTCGAGAACAAGGTCCAGCTGACGGACAAGTACCCGATCTGCCCGCAGGGCAGCAACGTGGTGCGCTCGTTCGCCTTCCAGAGCTGCTGGGACGGCCAGAACATCGACAGTGCCAACCACCGCACGCACGTGGCCTTCGCCGACCCGGCGAGCGGGGTCTGCCCGAACGGCTTCAAGGCGATCCCACAGCTGACGATGCGCCTGGTGTACAACGTGCCGCAGCCCGTCCTGCAGGCGGACGGCACGGTGAAGAACGCCTACGCGGTGGACGGCTTCCCGGAGGAGCTGCACAAGCCGATCACCGACCACGACGACTTCATCAGCGTCACGACCGGCGGCCTGGCCAACAGGATCGCCAACTGCATCAACAGCGGGCGCAACTGCGCCTGATCACTGGGCACGCGCCACAGAGCCAGGCCGGTGACGGACCCCCCTCCCGTCACCGGCCTTCGCCGTGTCCGCGCCCGTGTCGGCACGGCCGCCGAGGCGGGCGTGCCGACACGGGCGGCTCGGCCGGCTCAGCCGCCGTGCCCGGAGTGGGCGGAGTGGTCCGTGCCGATCTCCACGTCCCCGCCGAGCGTGCCGCGCAGCGCCTTGACGGTGCCGTTGCCGCCGACGGCGACCCACTTGCGGCCGACGAGGTAGTAACCGCCGTAGTCCTTCGCGTCGTTGATCCACTCGCGCTGGCCGCGGTCGGTGGAGAAGGTGGCGAGGATGAACTTCCCGTCGGTGTTCGTGCAGATGGCCTGGCGGATCGTGTCGGCGTCGGTCTGCATGTTCGGCGTGCACTTCACCTCGGCGGCCAGGCTCTCCAGGCTGCCGGTCGCGGTGGGCGGGACCGCCTTGGTCCCCTCGCCCGCCCCGCAGCCCGCCAGCGCCAGTACGGCGGTGGCGCCCAGCAGCAGTCGTGTCACCCTCATCTGTTCCTCCGGTCCTTGCGGCCCAAGCATGCCTCGGCTCCTTCGGATACGGACCTCGGCCGCCGTACACTCAATTCCGGTGACCGCACGGGCACGGATGTGCGAAAGTCCTCCGGTGAACGAGAACTGGGAAGACCGCGTGGCCGCCGCCTGGGCCACCTTCGACGACTATCCGGAGGAGCGCGCGCACGAGTTCCGCGCGCTGATCGACGCGCTGGTCGCCGAACTGCCGGACGGCAGCCCGCTGGGCCCCTTCGAGCAGGCCTGCGCCTGGGACTCGACCGGGCACTCGGACAAGGCGGTGCCGCTGTACCGGGAGGCGCTGGCGCGCGGCCTGTCGGAGGCGAGCCGGTACAAGGGCCGGCGGGCCAAGATCCAGCTCTCCAGCTCGCTCAGGAACACCGGCGAGCCGGAGGAGGGCGTCAAGCTGCTCACGCCCGAGCTGGACGCGGCCTCCGACGAGTTGGACGACGCGGTACGTGCCTGTCTCGCGCTGTGCCTGTCCAGCACCGGCCGGGACCGCGAGGGCCTCTCCCTCGTCCTCGGCGCACTGGCCCCCCATCTGCCGCGCTACCAGCGGTCGATGGCGAACTACGCCCGCCTCCTGGTCGATCCGGAGGAGTGAGCCTGGGGGGCATGCCTGGGGGCGGGCGCGCGCCGGGGCGGTACCGCCGGGGAAGGCGAATCACCCATCCGGCGGTGACCAACCGCCGGTTGGCTCGTTCTTCATGACGTGCAGTCACAGGATGTAGCCCAGCGTCACGCAGTCGCCCTCGCCGGGGACCCCGGTCCGGTCGACGTCGAGCAGGCCGAGGCCGCGCTCGTCGAGCACTATCCACGGCTGGTCCGGATCGCCTATCTGGTGCTGCCGCCGAGCCTCGGCCGGGGCCGCCGGGTGCTGACCGCACACGCCCTGGTCCAGCGCGCCCTGCCGCGGGGCCGCAAGCAGCCGTCTGCGCTCCCCTCCCAGGCCTCGGGCCGGGAGGCCGACCCCGGATACGCGTACCTGCGCGAGCGCGTCCTGTGCACGGCCCTGGAGGCGGCCCGCCCCCGCAAGGGCCTGCCCCGGCTCTCCCAGCTGCCGCCGCTGCTCCCCCAGGTCTGGGGCCTGAGGCTGTTCCCGCGCTCGGGCGGCGCCGACGAACTCGCCCTGGACCAGCGGCTCGCCGCCCTGTCCGGCCCGGCCCGCGCCGCCTACGTCCTGCGCGGCCTGGAGAAGCTCTCCGATGCCGACATCCGGGGGCTCCTCGACTCCGCCGGGGTCGGCGACCCGGGCGGAGCGCTGGCCTCGGCGAACAGCGTGCCCACCCAGCCCGCGCTGCTCACCTCGCCCGAGTTCGACCCCTGCTCGCTGCAGGCCCGGCCCACCGATCTGATGCGCCGCCGCCAGCACACGAAGGCCGCCCTCGCCGCGGCGGGCGCGCTCGCGGTGTGCGGGGCGCTGGTGCTGATGCCGGGCGGCGGCTGGGGCCCGGACGGCGCCGCCGCGCCCGCCTACGCCGGGAACCCGGCCGCCCAGGCCGCCCTCGACCCGGCCCAGCTCGTCCGGGTCTCCCCCACCGCCTGGAAGACCTCCGCGCGCGCCGACTTCTCCGTGTGGCCCGCGCGCGGCCCGCTCACCGGCGACCAGGACCTGCTGCGCCGCGCCCTCGCCGTCTGGGCCCGCCCCGGCGACACGGTCCGCGTCTCGGCGACCCCCGGCACCCAGACCGGCGGCCCGGCCGGCCCGCCCCAGCTGCTGTACGCGGGCCAGGTGGACAACGCCCGGGTGGTGATCCTCTACGACGGTCTGCGCATCGCCCGCTACGCCGAACCGGCGAACGGCACCGCGGGCGCGGCCCTCGACTTCGCCCGCGTCGACGGCGCGACCGGCGCCGAGGCGAGCGCGCTGCTACTGGGCCGCTCCGACGGCAACGTGCAGTACCTGACCGCGCCCTGGGTGAGGAAGGCGGCGGCCCGGAACCTGCTGAAGCCGGCCGCGGCCACGACCGCCCTGACCCTCGCCGGGGGTGTCACGGCGCCGCTGCCCAGCCCCGCGCTCCAGACCGGCAGCTGCACCTCGTGGACAGTGCTGCAGCTGACCGACGCCTCCGGCACCCAACTGGACACCGACCTGGGTGAGTTGGTCCCTGCGCACCTCACCGCGGGCAAGCCCGGCTCGCCCGGCGAGGCGTCCGGTGCCGCCGGGCTGCACGCCTGGGCGCCGTTCGCCTGCTCACTGGCGGCCGAACGCTCGGCGGGCATCCGGAGTGTCAACGCCTGGGCCTACGCCGAGCAGCCGCTGCCCGACGGCAGCGGGGCCGGGGCGTGGGTGTGCACCCGGGCCGAGACCTGGCGCGGTGACGGCACGGCCGCACTGGCCCAGTTCCGCACACCCGGCAGCCCGGTCGGCGCGGTGGTCGCCAAGGGCACGGACGTACGGGCCTGCGGACCGCGCGATCCTCATGTGCTGGCCGGGGTGCTGTGGAAGTCGGCGGCCGGGCACTGGTACCTGCTGGCCGCCGGCAGTGCGGACACCGCAACCATCCAGGCGGGCGGCGGCATCACCGCGGCCGGTCAGGGCCCGCTGCTCATGGCTCGGGCCAGGCAGGGGGCTCGGGCCACCCTCAAGGGCACACTGGGCGACGGGCAGCCGATCAGCGGACTGCACTAGAGGCAGCGGAACCCGGCCCCGGAGCGTTGTTGACACCGGCGTAAACAAGATGCGGCACAGGGGTTCTCAGCGGGCCTACCCATCAGTACATTGACGCCATGTCTAACACGCAGCCCCGGCCGCTGGAGTCCGAGCACGTCGCGCTCAAGGCCCGCAAGGTCTCCTTCTCATGGGAGGAGACCCCGCTGCACTGGGTGCCCGGCGACCCCTTCACCACGCACACGATCAATGTGCTGCACCTGCTGCTGCCCGCCGGTGAGCGGTGGTTCGTGCACGTCTACAAGCAGGCGCTGCCGCTGATCCGGGACGACAGGCTGCGCGAGGACGTCATCGGGTTCATCGGACAGGAGGCCATGCACTCGCAGGCCCATGACGAGGTGCTGCCGCACCTGCGCGAGCAGGGCCTCGACCCGACCCCGTACACCGCGCAGGTCGACTGGTTCTTCGAGAAGCTGCTCGGCGACCGCACGCTGCCGCCGGGCCGGGCCCGGCGCTGGTGGCTGCTGGAGCGGGTGGCGCTCATCGCGGCCATCGAGCACTACACGGCGTTCCTCGGCGACTGGGTGCTGAACGCCGCCGAGCTGGACCGGCGCGGCGCCGACCCGACCATGCTGGACCTGCTGCGCTGGCACGGCGCCGAGGAGGTCGAGCACCGCTCGGTCGCCTTCGACCTGTTCACGCACGTCGACGGCAGCTACCGGCGCCGGGCGCGGACCTGGGCGACGGCCTTCGCGGCGATCGTGTTCCTGTGGCAGCGCGGGTCCCGTTTCTTCATGGCGAACGACCCGACGCTCGTGAACGGCAAGGCCTCCCTCAAGGAGTTCCATCTGAGCGGCCGAAGGGGCACGCTGCCCACCACCGGCGCCATGCTCAAATCCATACCGCGGTATCTGAGCCGCGCCTACCACCCCTCCCACGAGTTCTCCACCGCCCAGGCCGTGGCCTATCTGGCCGGCTCCCCCGCCGCGCTCGCGGCGCAGAAGGCGGAGCAGTCGGCGAAGGGGGTGGCCTGATGCCCAAGCTGCGTACCGTCGCGTTCGTCGCGGGCGCCGCGCTGCTGACCCGGGGTGCCCTGCGCCGCCGGATCCAGCTCTCACCGCTGTGGCCGCTGCCCGCGCTGGAGGAGCCCACCTCGGGCCGGCCGCGCTCGCGGGCGCTGCGGCTGCTGGTGACCTCGCGCCGGACGGTGGCCGACGGCGTCGTCCAACTCCGGCTCGAGGGCCGGGACCTGCCGCGCTGGGAGCCCGGCGCGCATCTCGACCTCGTCCTGCCATCGGGGCTCGTGAGGCAGTACTCGCTGTGCGGCGACCCCGAGGACACCTCCTCGTACACCGTCGCGACCCGGCTGGTCGAGAGCGGGCGGGGCGGCTCGCGCGAGGTGCACGAGCAGGTGACGGAGGGCATGGAACTGGAGGTGCGGGGGCCGCGGAACCGCTTTCCGCTGGTCAAGGCGGAGTCGTACGTCTTCGTCGCCGGCGGGATCGGGATCACCCCGCTGCTGCCGATGCTGCGGGCACTCCCGCAGGACGCCGAGTGGCGGCTGCTGTACGCGGGGCGCGACAGGGCCTCGATGCCGTTCCTGGAGGAAATCGAGAAGCTGGGCAGCACGGCGGTTCCCCCGGGCGGGCCGGGCCGAGCCGGAGGAAGGGTGACCGTGGTGGAGGGACAGCCCGACCTCGACACGCTGGAGGTGAGCGACGGGGCCGCCGTCTACTGCTGCGGCCCCGAGGGCCTCATGGCGGCCGTCGAGGCCCGCTTTCCCCACGTCCGTCTCGAACGATTCGCGCCACGTACGTCGTCCGACGGCAACACCGAGTTCGAGGTCGAACTGCGGCGCAGTGGGCGCACGTTGACCGTCCCGGCCGACTCCACCGTACTGGCCGCCGTGCGCGACGAGCTGCCGGACACCGCCTACTCCTGCGAGCAGGGATTCTGCGGGACCTGCCAACAGCGGGTGCTGGAGGGAGAGATCGACCACCGGGACGAGTTGCTGACGGACACGGAGCGTGCCGGCTCGATGCTGATCTGCGTATCACGGTCCCGGAGCGATCGTTTGGTGCTCGACATGTGAACACGTGCGGCCGGAACCGATCGGTAAGGTGTTCGCATGAGTACCGGGGTTCGCCGCAGGATGGGCGTCGATGAGCGGCGGCAGCAGCTGATCGGCGTCGCACTCGACCTGTTCAGCCGACGCTCGCCCGACGAGGTCTCCATCGACGAGATAGCGACGGCCGCGGGCATCTCGCGGCCGCTCGTGTACCACTACTTCCCCGGCAAACTCAGCCTGTACGAGGCCGCGTTGAAGCGGGCATCGCAGGACCTCGCGAGCCGTTTCGCCGAGCCGCACGAAGGGCCGCTCGGCGCCCGGCTGCTGCGGGTGATGCGCCGCTACTTCGACTTCGTGGACGAACACGGACCCGGCTTCTCGGCATTGATGCGCGGCGGCCCGGCGGTCGGCTCGTCGGCGACGAACGCTCTCATCGACTCGGTGCGCCAGGCCGCCTACGACCAGATGCTGTCCCATCTCGGCGTCGCCGCGGCGCCCGCGCGCCTGGAACTGGTGGTCCGCTCCTGGATCTCCCTCGCCGAGTCGACCGCCCTGCTCTGGCTGGACGGCCGGCGCATCCCCCGCGCCGAGCTGGAACTCCAGCTCGTGCACGACTTCGCCGCACTGGCCGCCGTCAGCGCCGCGCACGACGAGGACATGGCGGCCCTGCTCAAGACCATGGTCAAGGGCGAGCAGGCCGACGGCCCCTTCGCGGAGCTGGTCGGCCGGCTGATCTCCCTGGGGTCCTAGGCCCTGTCATCGAACTCCTGCCCTCCGGGCGGACGGCAGGAGTTCGACGGACCTAGCGGTCGAACTTCCGGTACGACGCATCCAGGTCCTGGACCTCGGCGGAGGCGTGCAGGGTGACGCCCGCGTCCGCCACGTGCTTCCGCAGCAGCTCCAGGGTCGCCTCCGTGAGCTTCGCCTTGGTCTCGTCACTGCGTCCGGCAAGGAGCCCGATCGTCACGTGCACGATGGCGTGCCCGCCCGCGCCGGGGTCCTCGTACCCGAACACCGTGTACGCGCTCGGCCGGAACTGCGTCTTGCAGGCCTCCGGCTTCGCCGCCGCGATCGCCACGGTCGCCTCGTGCAGCTCCCTGGCGAAGCCCGCGCGGTCGAAGGCGTCCGCCACGAGGTGCGAGTAGTCGATGGTGATCTGCGGCATGAGCGCTCCTGTTCTGCGACTGTTCTACGACGGGACCCCGACCCTACTTCCCCGCCCGGGTGAACACCGCAACCGTCCGCGCCGGGACGGAGAACGTGCCGGAGCCGGCCGCGTAGGAGGAGGTCTTCACCACCGGGTCGGCGCCGGAGGCCTGCACCGGATGCAGCCGGTACGGCGCCTTGGCCAGGGCAGCGATCGTCTGCTCCTGCCGCTGCGGAGAGGCGTTGAAGACGACGACCAGGTCACCGAGGCGCATGGTGATCACACCGGGCGTCTCGTCCGTGCCGGACAACGGGAAGGACAGCTCGTCCTGCACCTGGGCGGCCGTGCCGAGGGAGAACGCTCGCTCGGTCGTGCGGATCTTCAGCAGGTCCTGGTAGGCGGCCGAGGCCCCGGTGATGTCGGCGCAGCCGACCGCGACCGTGCTCAGCAGCGGCTTGGCGTACGGCCACTTGGACTCGTTGTCGGCCACCATCGGCAGCCCGCGGCCGAAGCCGTTGCCGTCGGCGCAGTTCCAGTGGATGGCGTTGAACCAGTCCCCGCTGTCGAAGGAGTTGCGGTCCAGGGACTTCGAGCGCAGCAGGTCGGTGCCTGCCTGGGAGAGGGACGGCCCCTGCGAGAGCGCGGCCGTGGCCATCGCGAGGACCTGCATCCGGGCCCGGTCGGCGGCGCTGGTCCCGGCGGGCAGCTTGTAGGTCAGCGCGTCGAACAGCGACTCGTTGTCGTGGGCGTCCGCATAGGCGAGGGCGTCGCCGGGGGCGTCCGCGTACCCGGCGGGCGAGCCGTTGTAGTCGACCTCGGCTCCCGTGACGTCCTTGCCCTTCGTGTCCGTGAAGCGGTACTTCGCCAGGTTTCCGCTCAGCCCGACCTTGATCAGGTCCTGGTAGTGCAGGAGACGGGCCTTCTGCTCGGCCGAAGTACCATTGGCCGCCGAGGAGTTGGGGTCGGTGTACAGCCCGGAGGCGAAGCCCTGGACGCCGGGGTCGGAGTCGAAGGGGCTGCCGCCGCGTACGGCGTCCCGGGCCCTGTCGGAGAAGGTGGCGATGCCGGTGCCGGCCATGTTCGCCTGGGTGGCCTGCACGAACCGGGCGTCGTTCGCGACCTCGCCGAAGTTCCAGCCCTCGCCGTACAGGATGATCTTCTTGCCGTCGACGCCGTCCTTCTGCGGCGTCAGCGCGTCCAGGGCCTTCCTGACCGAGAGGATGTTGGCCTTCGGGTGGTGGCCCATGAGGTCGAAGCGGAAGCCGTCGACCTTGTACTCCTTGGCCCAGGTGACGATCGAGTCCACGACCAGCTTGCCCATCATCGCGTTCTCGGGCGCGGTGTTGGAGCAGCAGGTGCTGTTGGCCACCGAGCCGTCGGCCAGGAGTCGCTGGTAGTAGCCGGGCACGACCTTGTCGAGCACGGAGGTGTCGGCCTGGCCGCTCGCGGCGGTGTGGTTGTAGACGACGTCCATGACGACCCGGAGGCCGTCCTCGTTGAGGGACTGCACCATCTGCCGGAACTGGACCGTACGGGCGGTGCCGTCCGGGTCGGTGGCGTACGAGCCCTCGGGGACCGTGAAGTGATACGGGTCGTAGCCCCAGTTGTAGGCGTCCTTCGCGGCGGTCTTCGCCACGCACGCCTGCTGCTGGTCGGAGTCGGCCGGGTACGAGGCGAGGTCACAGGCCGGGCTCTGCTGGTCGGCCTTCTTCTCGGGGACGGAGGTGAAGTCGAAGGCCGGCAGCAGGTGCACGTACGACGTACCCGCCTTGGCCAGCGCCCGCAGGTGCTTCGAGCCGTCGCTGTTCTTGTCGGTGAAGGCGAGGTAGGTGCCCTGGTCGCGCGCCGGGACGGACTTGTCGGCGACCGAGAAGTCCCGGATGTGCAGCTCCTGGATCTGCGCGTCCTTCATCGGTACGGCCTTGGGCTTGGCGAGGCCCGCCCAGCCGCTCGGGGCGAGGGAGGCGTCGTCCAGGTCGACGACGAGGCTGCGCTCGGAGTTCGCGGTGAGGGCGAGCGAGTAGGGGTCGGTGACCTTGTTCACGACCAGCTTGCGGACGCTGGGCGCCCAGACCTTCACGACGTACCGGTAGGGCCTGCCCTTCCAGGACGCCGGGCCCGTGACGGACCAGACGCCGGTCGTGTCGTCGCGGTGCATGGCCTTGAGCGAGCCGTCCAGCTCCAGGGCGACGCTCTGTGCGGTCGGCGCCCAGACGGAGAGGGTGGGCCTGCCGTCGTGGAAGACCGGTCCGAGCGCGGCCTTGGTGGCACCCGGGTAGAGGTCGTCGAGGACGCCCGCGACCTGCACGCCGGTCGCGGTCAGGACGGCGCCGTTCGCGGCGCGCTGCGAGGCGACGAGCTGGCCGGTCAGCGCCGTACGCACCCGGCCGCGGTCACGCGGGTCGACGGACCAGGCGGTGTAGTCCTTCAGGTACGGGAACTTCGCCTTCTGGGCGTCGGTGAGCGTGGTCTTCTCCAGCCGGATCCAGCGCTCGTCGTCGCTGGTCAGCGTCCCGTCCTTGACGGTGATCGAGCCGTCGTGGGAGGAGAGCAGCTGGGTGGAGGCGGCGCCGTCGACGCCGTTCCAGGCGACGGTGTCCCGGTCGATCCAGACCGCCTTGGACGTGGTCAGGTCGAGCGCGCCCGCACTGCCGGCCGGCTGCGGGAGCAGGTACTTCTCCTGGCCGTTCAACAGCCACACCTCATGGCCGTTCGCCTTGAGGTCGAGCGACTGGTCGGCGGCGAGGTCCTTCTCGTCGCCCTTGTGGATGATGTAGCTGAGGCTGGTGGCACCCGCGGTGAGCGGCACCTCGAAGACCGCGCCATAGGCATCAGTCTTGACCGGCTGAAGGGGTTTCGACCAGTCGGTGGGGGTCGCCGCACCCGTCCAGACGTGCAGGCCCCAGCCGTCGTAGTTCCCGTCGGCGCGGCGGTAGTGGATGACGGCCTTGGTGGTGTCCTGGGCCGGGTACGAGGGCTTCTCGGTCTGGACGTCCGCCTTGCCCTGCTCGACCCAGACCTCGCCCGTCCTGGTGACGTCGATGCTCCGGTCGGCCGAGACGTCCTTGTTCCCGTTCTTGTCGACGACCAGGAAGCCCACGGTGGAGGCGCCCGGCTTGAGCTTGACGTAGGCGAAGGCGCCCCAGGCGTCCCGGCCGGTGAAGGGGTGCCCGGCCGGCCAGGTGGTGGCCTCGCCGTCGGCGAGGTCGCCCCAGGCGTACAGGCCCCAGTCGGCGTAGTCGCCGTCGGTGCGCTTGTAGTGGACGATCGCGTAGTCCCGCGAGGAGGCCGTGGGGACGGGCGTCGTGGGCGGGGTGCCACTGGTGCTGCTCGCCGTGGCGCCGGCGGTGCGCCCGGCCGAGTCGATGACGACGGCCTTGTAGCGCAGGGCGGTCCCGGCGGGTACGGCCTTGCCGAGGGTCTGGGTGACCTTGTACGGGGCGTGGTCGGCGGAGCCGAGCACCTGCCACCTGGCGTTGCCGACCTGCGCGGCGAAGACGACCCTGTCGAGCTGTCCGCCGTCCACGCCGGCCGTGAGGTCCACGGTCCCGGTGGCTCCGGCGGCCGGGGCGGTCAGGGTGATCGTCGGCTTTGCGGCGGGCTCGGCGAGATGGCCGGCGGCCTGGTAGACGACGGCGGACTCGGCCGGGACGGTGACGGTGAGTCGACGGTCCCCGCCGGTCTTCACCGAGCCGTCCGCACCGTAGACGCCCCGGTACGCCATGTCCGCCGACCCCGTCGCGAAGGTGGCCGTCTTCGCGGTGTCCGCGTTGTTGAGGGCGACGACATACTCGGCGCCCGCCTTGGCATCCGTGCGGGTGAAGGCGTAGATCCCGGCGCCGTCGGCCGCGTACCGCTCGGTCTGGACGCCGTCGGTCAGGGCCGGGTTGGCCTTGCGGAGCTTCGACAGGGCGGCGATGTCCCGGTAGAGCGGGGCACCGGTGTCGTAGGAGTCGCTCGCGTGGGTGCGGGTGGTGCCGATCTCGGGGTCTTTGAGGTAGTCGGGCACCTGGGAGGCGAACATGGTCTGGCGGGCGTCCTTGTCGCCGCCGGAGCCGGTGAAGCCCTGCTCGTCGCCGTAGTAGACGACCGGGTTGCCACGGCTGAGGAACATCACCTCGTTGGCGAGCCTGTCCTTCCTGAGGATCTCGGCGTCGGTCGCCTTCGGGTTGTCCTGCTTGAGGAAGTACCCGATGCGGCCCATGTCGTGGTTGCCGAGGAAGGTGACCTGCTCGTAGGCGTTGGCCTTGTCGGTCGTGTACTTCCAGTCGTCGCCGAAGACGCTCGCGAGCTTCTGGGCGCTGCCGCCCTGGGAGGCGTAGGCGCGGGCCGCGTCCTGGAAGGGGAAGTCGAGGGTGGCGTCGAGGCGGCCCTGGGTGACGTACGGGGAGGTCACCGAGGTGTCGGCGGAGTAGGTCTCGCCGAACATGAAGAAGTTCTTCCGCCCGTGCGTGGCCGCGTAGGCGTCGAGCGCGGTGGCCCACTGGGTCCAGAACTCCATGTTGACGTTCTTGACCGTGTCGATGCGGAAGCCGTCGACGGCGAAGTCCTTCACCCAGCGCTCGTAGATCTTCTCCATGCCGTGGACGACCTCGGGACGCTCGGTCCACAGGTCGTCGAGGCCGGAGAAGTCGCCGTAGGTCGCGGACTCGCCGGCGAAGGTCGAGTCGCCCCGGTTGTGGTACATCGTCGGGTCGTTGAGCCAGGCCGGGACCTTGCTGTCGCTCGTGACCCGCGGGGTGTACGGGAAGGAGGCGTCGGAGACGGCCGGGAACCTCTTGGTGCCGTCGGCGTAGTCGGCGTCGTCGAAGGGCTTCCCGTCCTTGGTCAGGTACGGGAAGGCGCCCTTGGAGAGGTAGTCGGAGGACTGCTCCTTGTAGTCGACGACGTCGGCGGTGTGGTTGGTGATGACGTCGAAGAAGACCTTCATGCCCTTGGCGTGGGCCTTGGCGATGAGGGTCTTGAGGTCCTGGTTGGTACCGAAGTGCGGGTCGACCTGGGTGAAGTCGGTGATCCAGTATCCGTGGTAGCCGGCGGATGCGTTGGCACCCGTGCCCTGGACCGGCTTGTTCTTGAAGATCGGCGCCATCCAGATGGCGGTGGTGCCGAGCCCCTTGATGTAGTCGAGCCGCCTGGTCAGGCCCTTGAGGTCGCCGCCCTGGTAGAAGCCCTTGTCGGTGGGGTCGTAGCCGGTGGCGAGGCGCGAGCCGGTGAAGCCGCCCTTGTCGTTGGCCCTGTCCCCGTTGGCGAAACGGTCCGGCATGACGAAGTAGAACTGCTCGCGGGTGTCGTCGTGCCGGGCGGGCTGGGCGGCCAGGGCCGCGTCCGACGGGGGTGCGGGCGGGGTGGCTGCGTGCGCCGCCAGTGGCTGGATCAGGGCGGCGGCGAGGGCGACGGCGGTGACGGCCGCGGCCCGTCTCGCTCTGGGTATCACGCGGTAACTCCTAGCGAATGCGGCTCTCTTGGGTCCGACCCCGCGCGACCGTATCCCCAACGAAAGCTTTACAGCAAGAGTCTTGAAACTCATAGCAAGAAGTTTCAACGTCAACCTTGACGTGCTCTTCTCAACTGCCGCACGCTCACCGGTTGTTGAACCACAACCCCTCTCTTGGGAGCCGCACATGACCGGAAACCGACACCGGCCCCCGGGCCCCGCGGGTGTCTTCCGCCGGACGGCCGGGGCCATGAGCGCCGGAGCGCTGGCGCTTGCGGGCGTGCTCGCCCTGCCGGCGGCGCCCGCGCAGGCGAGGACGACCGCCAAGGGCGACGTGATCGCCAACCTGTGGGAGTGGAACTGGGACTCGATCGCCTCGGAGTGCACCAACGTGCTGGGCCCGGCGGGCTACGGCGCGGTCCAGGTCGCACCGCCACAGGAGTCCCTGAAGCAGACGAACTACTACTGGTGGGACGTCTACCAGCCCTACTCCTACTCACTGAACAGCCGCTTCGGCACGCGGGCGAAGTTCGCCGCCATGATCACGGCCTGCCACCGGGCGGGCGTGAAGGTCTACACGGACGCGGTGATCAACCACACGGCCGCGCAGACCGGCACGGGCTACGACGGCACGACCATCACGGACAAGTACGCCACGCCCGACTGGTCCCGCACCGACTACCACGACTCCAGCGAGTGCCCGACCTCGGACCTGACCATCCAGGACTACTCGAACCTGACCCAGGTCCAGAACTGCGAACTGCTGGGCCTGCCCGACCTCAGGACCGGGTCGGACACGGTACGCGCGGGTCTCGCGAACTACCTCAACTCCCAGCTCGCACTGGGCGTGGACGGCTTCCGGATCGACGCGGCCAAGCACATCCCCGAGACCGACATCGCGGCGATCGAGGGCAAGCTGACGAACACCGCGTCCGGCTCGGCGCCGTACGTCTTCCAGGAGATCTACCCGGGTACGACCCCGCAGCCGAGCGACTACTACCCCACCGGTGACGTCCTGGACTTCACCTACGCGAGCAAGCTCAAGTCGGCCTTCCAGGGCAATGTCTCCGACCTGTCCTCGATCGAGAGCAGCGGCATCCTGCCCGCCGCGAACTCGGTGTCGTTCGTGACGAACCACGACACGGAACGCAACGGCCTTCACCTGTCCTACAAGGACGGCGACACCTACAAACTGGCCAACCTCTTCCAGCTCGCCTACAAGTGGGCGACGCCGACGGTGTACGCCAGCTGGGAGTGGACCCAGAGCGACCAGGCCCCGCCGAACTCCTCGGGGTTCGTCAGCGACACGGACTGCGCCGGCGGCTCCTGGTACTGCCTGGACCGCGACACCGCCGTCGTCGGCATGGTCGCCTGGCACAACGCGACCGACACGGCCGCGGTCTCCAACTGGCAGACGATGTCCTCGAACGTGATCGGCTTCGGCCGCAGCGGCAAGGGCTTCTTCGCGCTCAACAACGGGACGGCTGCGGCGACTTACACGTTCACGACAGGCATGGCCGACGGCACGTACAGCAACGTCGTCGACGGCGGGAGGACGGCGGTGACCGTGTCGGGCGGCAGCGCGTCGGTCACGATCCCCGCGAAGGGCGCGGTCGCCTTCTACAACTCCTCCTACACCTGCACGGTGGGCTGCGGCGACGCGGGCGGCGGCTCGGGCGACACGGTGAGTGCGACCTTCAACGAGTACGCGTCGACCACTTCCGGCACCAACGTGTACGTGGTCGGGTCCATCGCGGCACTGGGCGGCTGGGACACCTCGAAGGCGGTGGCGCTTTCGTCGTCCGGCTACCCGGAGTGGTCCGGCGAGGTGAGCGTGCCGGTGAACACGTCCTTCACCTACAAGTACATCAAGAAGGACGCCTCCGGGAACGTCACCTGGGAGTCGAACGCCAACCGGTCGACGGCGACGACGACTTCGGCGTTGGCCCTGAACAACTCCTGGAACGTGGCGAACACCGACGCCACGGACGTGACGTTCCACGAGAACGCCACGACCGACTGGGGGACCAACGTCTACGTGTCCGGCTCCATCCCCTCGCTCGGCTCCTGGAACACGGCCGACGCGATCCAGCTGTCGTCGGCCTCGTACCCGGACTGGAGCAGGCTGGTCATCGTTCCCAGGAGCACCTCCTTCGAGTACAAGTACCTCAAGAAGGACAGCTCCGGGAACGTGACCTGGGAGTCCGGGACGAACCGCACGTACACGACGGGCAGTTCGTCCGGCTACACGACGAGCGACACCTGGAAGTAGTGGCGGCAGCCCTTGGGGGTCAGCAGCTCGACTTGCCGGCGTAGATCGCGAGCGCCGTGTTCGAGCCCAGGGTGGCGGTGAACTGCCCACTGGAGTTCACCGTCACCGTCGTGTTGTTCTGCACGTCGCAGTACGTCCCGGCGGGCAGGGACGTCTGGTACGTGCGGGACAGGGCCGAGGACTCGTGGTTGACGGCCACGTAGCCCTTGCCGCCCCGGCCGAAGCCGATGGCGTTGTTGCCGTCGTCCCACCAGTTGGAGACGGCCTCGCCGCGGGTCGTGTTGCGGAAGGCGACCATGGACTTGATCTCCGGCCAGGCGTGCTGGCACTTCCAGCCGTCCTGCCAGCAGGCGTTCACCTGGCCTCCGTCGGGTGGACCCGCGTCCGCGTCCGACCATTCGTAGCCGGAGTTGATGTCGGGGGCGCCGTAAGGCCAGGCGAGCATGAAGACGTTGGCCAGGGTGTAGTCGGCGCCGTCCTTGTAGTTGAGGGTGGAGCCGTTGCGCTCCGTGTCGTGGTTGTCGACGAAGACGCCGGCGACCGAGCTGCTCAGGTAGCCCCAGCCCTCGCCGAAGTTGGTGAGGTACGCCAGCTTCTCGCTGGTGAAGACACGTTTGAGGTCGTAGGCGTAGCGGAACTCCTGGACGTCGCCGTTGCCGGTGTACTCGGAGGGCTGGACGGCCTCGTTCGCTCCGTAGATGACCTCCTGCTTCCAGTAGGCGGAGGGGTTGGTCAGGCGGGACTTGATGTTCGCCAGGTCCTCGGCCGGGATGTGCTTGGCCGCGTCGATGCGGAAACCGTCGGCGCCGAGCGAGAGCAGGTCGTTCATGTACCCGGCGATGGTCTTGCGGACGTACTCCTCGCCGGTGTCCAGGTCGGCCAGGCCGACGAGTTCGCAGTGCTGGACGTTCCAGCGGTCCTGGTAGTTGGTGACCGGCGAGGTGCAGTCGTCGAAGTCGGGGTACGAGTACAGGCCCGGGTAGTCGTACTTCGTATACGTCGAGCCGCCGGTGCCGGTGCCGCTGCCCGCCGACATGTGGTTGATGACGGTGTCGACGACGACCTTCACCCCGGCCGCGTGGCAGGTGTCGATCATGTTCTTGAAGGTGGTCCGGTCGCCGAGCCGGCCCGCGATCCTGTACGACACCGGCTGGTACGAGGTCCACCACTGCGAGCCCCGTATGTGCTCGGCGGGCGGGGAGACCTGGACGTAGCCGTAGCCGGCGGGGCCGAGGGTGGTGGTGCACTCGCGGGCCACCGAGGCGTAGTTCCACTCGAAGAGGACGGCGGTGACGTCCTTGGTGCCGGGCGGGGAGGCCTCGGCGGTGGTCGGGTTCATGCCAACCGTAAGGCCGAACGTGGCCATGGTGAGCGCGAGTGCCGTGGGGAGTGTTCTGCGTGCCATGTGGGGGTTCCTTCACCGTTGAAGGCTCTTGCTGAAAAGTTTCAGCCAACTTGCGGTGACGGAGATGTTAAAGGCCCGCCGCCTGAAAAGGCAGCGGGCCGGGTGAAGTTGATGCAAGAAGTTTCAGGGGCGGGTGGTGAACCACACCGTGGTGTCGGCCGGCACCTTCGCCTCGCGGTCGGCCTCGGCCACCTCACCACTGGCGAGCAGCACCCGCCCGTACGCCGTGGTGGTCACCGCCTCCTCCGTGGTGTTCGCGACACACACGAACTCGCCCCGGCGGAAGACCAGGACGCCCTCCGGTGCCGGCAGCCACTCCACCGCGTCGCCCGCGCCGAGGGCGGGGTGTTCCCGGCGGGTGGCGAGCGCGGTGCGGTACAGCTCCAGGGTGGAACCGGCCACCCCGGTCTGCGCCTCCACGCTCAGCCCGCCCCAGCTCTCGGGCTGCGGCAGCCAGCTGCCCCCGCCGCCGAAGCCGTACGACGAGCCCGTGCGGGTCCACGGGATCGGCACCCGGCAGCCGTCGCGGAAGCCGTCCTGGCCGGCGCCGCGGAAGTACGCCGGGTCCTGGCGCACCTCGTCGGGGAGGTCGACCACGTCCGGCAGGCCCAGTTCCTCGCCCTGGTAGATGTACGCCGAGCCGGGCAGCGCGAGCATGAGGAGGGTGGCCGCCCGGGCCCGCCTGAGTCCCAGTTCACGGTCGCCCGCGGTGCGGATCTGGGTGCCGAGACCGGGCGGGTTGGCGAACCGGGTCGCGTGCCGGGTGACGTCGTGGTTGGACAGGACCCAGGTGGCGGGGGCGCCCACCGGTCGCATCGCCTCCAGCGTGCGGTCGATGACCTCGCGCAGTTCCTTTGCGTCCCACGCCGTGCTCAGGTACTGGAAGTTGAAGGCCTGGTGCAGCTCGTCCGGGCGGACGTAGTTGGCGGTGCGCTCGACGGTCGGCGTCCACGCCTCGGCCACGAAAATGCGCCCGCCCGTCTCCCACCGCCGCCCGTCCGTCGAAGGCCCTTCGGGCCCCTTGTTCTTGGAGTACTCGTCCAGGATCGTGCGCCACTGCCGGTAGATCGCGTGCACGCCGTCCTGGTCGAAGAACGGCATGACATCGTTGCCCAGCAGCTTGAGCTGGTCGTGCGCGCCGAGGTCCGGCAGGCCGTCGGCCTTCACCAGTCCGTGGGCCACGTCGATACGGAAGCCGTCGACGCCCATGTCCAGCCAGAAGCGCAGGATCGAGCGGAACTCGTCGCCGACCGCCGGGTGGTCCCAGTTGAAGTCGGGCTGCTCGGGGGCGAAGAGGTGCAGGTACCACTCGCCGGGCGTGCCGTCCGGTTCGGTGATCCGCGTCCAGGCCGGGCCGCCGAAGATGGACTCCCAGTCGTTGGGCGGGAGTTCGCCGTGCTTCCCCTTGCCGGGGCGGAAGTGGTAGCGCTCCCGCAGCGGGGAGCCGGGGCCCTCGGCGAGGGCGCGCCGGAACCACTCGTGCTGGTCGGAGGAGTGGTTCGGGACGAGGTCGACGATGATCCTGAGCCCCAGCCCGTGGGCGTCGCGGATCAGCGCGTCGGCGTCGAGCAGGCTGCCGAACATCGGGTCGACGGCACGGTAGTCGGCGACGTCGTAGCCGGCGTCGGCCTGCGGCGAGGCGTAGAAGGGGCTGAGCCACACGGCGTCGACGCCGAGGTCACGCAGGTACGGCAGTCGGGCGCGGATGCCTTCCAGGTCGCCCATGCCGTCGCCGTTGCTGTCGGCGAAGCTGCGCGGATAGACCTGGTAGATGACCGCGTCCCGCCACCAGTCACGGCGGTCGGCGACGGCGGCTGCGGCGGAGTGGGGGGCCGGTGCGGCGGGGTGCTGCTGGCTCATGGCGTCCTTGATGTGTAAAGGGGTTCTGGTCATGGGCGCGTGGGTACGGCCGGGGGTGCCGGGGACCGGAGGTGTACTGCGAGGCGGCCGCGGTGACTGCGGGGTCGGATGGATCACCGCGGCCGCCTACCCGCGCGGCAAGGCGCGCGGGAGTTCATTCCAAGGGGCTGTCAGCCCTTCGTACCGCCCGCGGTCAGACCGGTGACGAGGTTCTTCTGCACGAGGTAGAAGAACGCCGACACGGGTATCGCGATCAGCACCGCGGTGGCGGCCATGTAGTTCCACTGGGCGTCGTGCTCGCTGACGAAGGTCTGCAGACCGACGGCGAAGGTGTACTTCGAGTCGTCCAGCAGGAACGTCGTCGCGAAGGCGACCTCGCCCACGGCGGTGATGAAGTTGTAGAAGGCGGCCACGGCCAGGCCCGGGCGGGCCAGCGGCAGGATCAGCCGGAAGAAGGTGCCGAACGGGCTGAGCCCGTCGACACGTCCGGCCTCGTCTATCTCGAAGGGGATGGTGTCGAAGTACCCCTTGAGCAGCCAGGCGCTGTACGGCACGGCCGTGGTGCAGTTGATGATGATCAGCGCCCAGTAGGTGTCGATGAGGCCGAGATCGCTGAAGATCTGGTACATCGGCACGATCAGGATGGCGATCGGGAAGGCCTGCGTGAGCAGCAGGACCCACATCAGCTGCTTGTAGCCGGGAAAGCGCATCCGGGAGACCGCGTAGCCGGTGGTGGCGGCGACGAGGACGCCGATCAGGGTGGTGCCGCAGGCCACGATCATCGTCGACTTGAACCAGTCGAAGAAGCCGGTGTGCTGGAGCACGAAGCTGTAGTTGGAGAAGGACAGCTTGCCCGCGATCTTGCCCGGGTGGAGGTAGTCGTCCTTGTCCGGGCCGAGGGAGAGATAGAACAGCCAGGCCACCGGGGCCAGCGCGATGAGGCTCGCGACGGCGAGGCCGCCGTGCAGCAGGGCGGCGCCGAGCGGGCCGCGCTCGCCGCGCCGGCGCGTACGGCGCGGGGCCTCGCCCGTGGCGGCCGGGGCGGCCTCGGTCTTCTCGAGGGTCGGGGTGCTCATGGCGGCGGCTCCTGCGGCGTCAGACGGCGAGCTGGTCATTGCGCTTCAGCCAGCGGAAGTAGAAGGAGGTGAACACGACGAGGATCGACAGCAGCAGCACGCCGTACGCGGCGGACTGCGCGAAGTCCCGCGGCTGCTGTCCGAAGCCCAGCTGGTAGGCCCAGTCCACGAGGATCTGGGCGTCGGGGGCGCTGGTGGGTCCGAACAGCAGGAAGATGATGACGAACTGGTTGAAGGTCCAGATGATGCCGAGCAGGACGACGGTGGAGCTGACGGACCTGAGCCCCGGCAGGGTGACGTGCCTGAAGCGCTGCCAGGCGTTCGCGCCGTCCATCTCGGCCGCCTCGTAGAGGCTGGAGTCGATGGACTGCAGGCCGCCGAGGAGCGAGAGCATCATGAACGGCACACCGCACCAGGTGTTGACCATGATCGCGGCGAACCGCTGCCAGAAGGTGTCCTCCAGCCACTGCGGCTGGGGCAGGTGCAGGGAGTGCAGGATCTGGTTGAGCACGCCGGTGTCGGCGAGCATGATCCGCCAGGAGAAGACGGTGACGAACGTCGGCACGGCCCAGGGCAGGACGAGGAGCAGCCGGTAGAAGGTACGGCCGCGCAGCTTCTGGTTGAGCATGAGCGCGAGCCCGAGACCGATGGTGTAGTGCAGGACCACACAGGCGGCCGTCCAGACAATGGTCCACAGGAAGTGCGACCAGAACCGGTCGTAGGCGGTCGGGCCGAACAGGATGTCCTTGTAGTTGTCCAGGCCGACGAACTTGTACGTGGCCGCGATGTGGTTGACGCCGATGGTGCGCGCCGAGTTGAGGCTGTTGGCGTCGGTGAGGGTCAGGTAGACGCCGCGGACCAGCGGGTAGCCGACGATGCCGGCGAGTACGACGACCACCGGGGCGATCATCGCGTAGGCGTACCAGTACTTCTGCAAGCCGTTCTTGATGCGCTGCCCCAGCCCGGGCCGAGGCGCGCGGTCACCGCGGCGCTTGCCGGTCGCACGGTCGATGGCGACTGTCATGGTTCGACACCTTCAAAACGTTCAGGAGTTGGGCCGGGCACAGGGCGGTGGCCGCCGGATCCTTCCCCCCGCCTTCCGTGACGGAGGATCCGGCGGCCACACGGGCTCACTTGCTGAAGTCGGGCACCAGCTTGGCGATGGCCAGCTGGGCGTTGCTCAGGCCCTGGTCCAGCGACTCCTTGCCGTCGGCGACCTTCGGCAGTTCCTGGTCGAGCGGAGTCCACAGGCTGCTGTACTCGGGCAGCGCCGGGCGCGGCTGGGAGGCGGACAGGACGCTCTGGTAGCCGGCGATACCGGGGTCGGCCTTGACCTGGGCGGTGTAGGCGTCGGAGCGGGTCGGCAGGGTGGAGTTCTTCAGGGCGATGGTCTCCTGGGAGGACGCCGAGGTCATGAACTTCACGAACTTGAGAGCCGCTTCCTGGTGGGCCTTGTCCGAACCGGCGTAGACCGCGAGGTTGTGGCCGCCGGTCGGGGCGCCCGCCTTGCCGGTGGAACCGGCCGGGACGGTGGCGATGCCGAGGTTGGACTTGTCCTTGAAGGCGCTGCCCTTGTAGAAGTTCGTGATCTCCCACGGGCCCTGCAGGATCGCGGCGACCTTGCCGTTGACGAACGCGTCCGAGATGTGGGCGTAGGCGTCGGCGGTGCTGTCGGCCTTGTGCAGGCCCTTGCCGGAGAACAGGCTCAGCCAGGTGCCGTAGGCCTTCTTCGCGGCGGCCGAGTCGACGGTGATCTTCTTGGCGGCCGCGTCGACGGTGTCGGTGCCCTCGCCGTAGAGGAAGGGCTGCGCGTAGTAGGACTGGGTGGAGCCCCAGTAGCCGTCGGCACCGGTCTTGTCCTTGACCTTCGCCGCGTCCGACTTCAGCTCGTCCCAGGTCTTGGGGGCCTCGGTGATGCCGGCCTTCTTGAACAGCGCCTTGTTGTAGACCAGCGCCAGGGTGTCGGTGACCAGCGGAACGCCGTAGGTCTTGCCCTCGTACTGCGCCTGCTTGATCAGGTTCGGCTGGAAGCTGCTCTGCTCGGAGAGGGCCTCGGTGCCGTCCAGCGGCAGGAAGTAGCCCTTCTTGGCGAAGGCGGGGGTCCAGCCGACCTCGGAGCGCAGGATGTCCGGGGCGCCCTTGGAGCCGGCGGCGGTGTCGAACTTGTTCTGCGCCTGGTCGAAGGGCACGTTGACGTACTTGACCTTGATGTTCTTGTTCTGGGCCTCGAACTGCTGGACCAGGGCCTTGTACGTCGGCGCCTCGTTCGTGGCGTTGGAGGTGTCCCACCAGGTAATGGTGACCGGGCCGCCGGCCTTGTCTCCGCTGTCGCTGCTGCCGCCGCAGGCCGTCGCCGCGAGGGCGAAGGACGCCACCAGCGCGGAGGCCGCTATGCCACGCCGCATGAGTTCTCCTTGAGGGTTCAAGCCCGTGTGATGCGAGAGCAGTCCCGTCCGCTGTTCCCGCTGTCTTGCCGACTGCGCCGTTGCGGCCGCCGGGCGACAGGGAACGTAACAGCGATGTAAGCGTTGCGAAAGACCTTGCAGAAAAAAAGTGCAAGGGAACACGATGGTTACCGGGCCGTGACCGGCACTCGACCCTGGCGCAACCGCGCATTGGGGCCCGTGGGGCGGTACTGACGGCACTTGTGCAAGACTCTGCAAGTTCTTGCCGCCATGACTTCGAGGGAGCGCGATGAGGCAGCAACCCAGGGCGGGCCGTCCGGCTTCCCGTGCCCGGCGTCCGGCCGGTGGGCAAGGCGTCATACGACCGGTACAGTCCAGTGCCGTGACCACACGGCTTGCCGACATCGCTGCGCAGGCGGGGGTGAGCGAAGCGACCGTCAGCAGGGTCCTCAACGGGAAGCCGGGCGTCGCCGCCACCACCCGCCAGTCCGTGCTTGCCGCACTGGACGTCCTGGGCTACGAGCGCCCGGTGCGGTTGCGGCAGCGCAGCGAGGGTCTGGTCGGCCTGATCACACCCGAGCTGGAGAACCCGATATTCCCAGCCCTGGCCCAGGTCATCGGCCAGGCGCTGACCCGCCAGGGCTACACGCCGGTACTCGCCACCCAGACCCCGGGCGGGTCGACCGAGGACGAGCTGACCGAGATGCTCGTGGACCGCGGGGTCGCCGGGATCATCTACGTCTCCGGGCTGCACGCGGACACCACCGCCGACATGCAGCGCTATGAGCGCCTGCGGGCGCAGGGCGTGCCGTTCGTGCTGGTGGACGGGTTCTCGCCGAAGGTGCAGGCACCGTTCATCTCCCCCGACGACCGGGCCGCGATGACGCTCGCGGTGACCCATCTGGTGTCGCTCGGCCACACCCGGATCGGGCTCGCCCTCGGGCCCAAGCGGTTCGTGCCGGTACAGCGCAAGATCGAGGGCTTCGTACGGGCCGTGCAGGACCAGCTGGGGCTGGATGTCGGCGTCATCGAGACCGAGTTGGTCCAGCACTCGCTGTACACGCTGGAGGGTGGTCAGGCGGCGGCGAGCGCGCTCATCGACCGCAACTGCACGGCCGTGGTGTGTGCGAGCGACATGATGGCGCTCGGTGCGATACGGGCCGTGCGGCAGCGGGGTCTGGACGTGCCCCGGGACGTGTCGGTGGTCGGCTTCGACGACTCCCCGCTCATCGCGTTCACCGATCCACCGCTGACCACGGTGCGCAAGCCGGTGCCGGCGATGGGGCAGGCCGCGGTGCGCACGTTGCTGGAGGAGATCGGCGGAACGCCCGCACCCCACAGTGAGTTCGTGTTCATGCCGGAGCTGGTGGTACGTGGTTCGACGGCTTCGGCGCCTCATGTCGTCCGTACGTCGTAGAAGGTGCGCCGCGGACCCGACCTTGGGATGATCTGTCGAGGAAGCCTTTTCTGGCAGACTTGATGCCTATGAGTGACTCGACCGTGACGCAGTCGGAAGGTCGCGAGGAGGCGGCCGTTCCGAGGGCGGTCACGGGCGAGGACAGGCAGACCGTCGCGGGAAGGGCCGGACAGGATCCGCGGGGTGTCCTCGGTCGGCTGCGACGGCCGCGCCGGCCCCGGCTCTGGTTCGAGATCCTTCTGATCGCGGTGAGTTACTGGACGTACTCACTGATCCGCAACGCCGTCCCGGAGCAGAAGGACAAGGCGCTGCGCAACGCGGACTGGATCTGGCGCACCGAGCACCATCTGGGCATCGCCGTCGAACAGACGGTCAACCATGCCGTGAACTCGGTTACTTGGCTGATCATCGGCATGAACTACTACTACGCCACACTGCACTTCATCATGACGCTGGGCGTCCTGGTGTGGCTGTACCGGTGGCATCCGGGCCGGTACGCGGCGGCCCGGCTGGTGCTGTTCGCGACCACCGGTGTGGCCCTCGTCGGTTACTACCTGTTTCCGCTCGCACCGCCTCGGCTGATGCGCGACGGGCACTTCGTGGACACCGTGATGGTGCACCACACCTGGGGTTCGATGGCTTCCGGCGATCTCAAGCACATGTCGAACCAGTACGCGGCGATGCCGTCCATGCACATCGGCTGGTCGCTGTGGTGCGGGTTGACGATCTTCACGCTGGCGTCGGTGCCGTGGGTACGGGTGCTGGGGCTGCTCTACCCCATGACCACGCTCCTGGTCATCGTTTCCACCGCCAACCATTTCTGGCTGGACGCGGTGGGGGGTGTGCTGTGCCTGGGCTTCGGTTTCACGGTGGCCCGGGTGTGGTACCGGGCCCTGCCGTATGCGCTGCCTCGGCTGCCGGGCCGAACGCGGACCCCCGAGCCCGAGCCGGCCGGGGCGACGGTGTCGTAGGGGTCGGCCGTAGAGGTTGGCGGCGGCCGTGCTGCGATGTCACGGCGTTCGCCGGTGGCCGTGGGGCGGGGTGCGGAGCGCGGGGCGCGGGGCGTGGGGTACGGAACGCCGCGGGACGCGGGGGCGCGGTGCGTGGGGCGGGTGCGGGACGCGGGAGCGCGGTGCGTGGGGCGGGTGCGGGACGCGGGAGCGCGGTGCGTGGGGCGGGTGCGGGACGCGGGAGCGCGGTGCGTGGGGCGGGTGCGGGACGCGGGAGCGTCCAGACGTGGCGCGCGGGGCGCCGGACGAGGAACGCCGGACGCGGAGCACGGGGCGCGGCAGCGCCGGACGCGGCACGCGGAGCACCGGACGTGGCACGCGGGTGGCCAGGCGCCGGGCGCCGGGCGCCTGGCGCGGTCACGGTGAGTCGCCGTAGAAGACGTCCTCCACCACCGTGCGTGCCCGGCGGGCCGTGCGGCGGTACGCGTCCAGCATGTCTCCCGCGTGACCTGCCCCGTAGCCCAGGTAGCGGCCCACCGCGGCCAGCTCTCGCGGCTCGGTCGGGAAGGTGTCGCCGGCCCGGCCGCGTACCAGCATCACCGCGTTGCGCACCCGCGTGGCCAGCACCCAGGCCTCGTCCAGGGTCTCCGCCTCCTCGGCGGACAGCAGCCCGGCCTCCCGGGCGGCTGCCAGGGCCTCCCGCGTGCGGGTGGTGCGCAGGCCGGGCAGCTCCCAGCCGTGCCGGAGCTGGAGCAGCTGGACCGTCCACTCGACGTCGGACAGGCCGCCCGGGCCGAGTTTCGTGTGCAGCTTGGGGTCCGCGCCGCGCGGAAGGCGTTCGGACTCCATGCGGGCCTTGAGACGGCGGATCTCGCGCACCGCGTCCTCCCCCAGGCCGTGGGCCGGGTACCGCAGCGGGTCGATCAGGTCCGTGAAACGGCGGCCCAGGTCCTCGTCGCCCGCCACCTGCTCCGCGCGCAGCAGCGCCTGTGACTCCCAGACCAGGGACCAGCGGCGGTAGTAGGCCTCGTACGCCTTCAGGGTGCGCACCAGCGGGCCCGACTTGCCCTCCGGGCGCAGGTCGGCGTCGATGAGCAGCGGCGGGTCGGAGCTGGGCAGCTGGAGCAGGCGGCGCATCTCGGCGACCACCTTGTTCGCCGCCGCGGCCGCCTCGTGCTCGTCCACGCCGTCCTGCGGTTCGTGTACGAACAGGACGTCCGCGTCGGAGCCGTAGCCCAGCTCGTGCCCGCCGAAACGGCCCATCCCTATGATCGCGAACCGGGTGGAGAGCGTGTCGCCCCAGCCGTCGCGGACGACCGCGCGCAGGGTGCCGGCGAGGGTGGCGGCGGTGAGGTCGGAGACGGCCGCGCCGACCCGGTCCACCAGGGCGCCCTGGTCGGCCTCGGCCGGGTTGGTCTCGGTGCCGTACGAGCCGACGATGTCGGCGGCGGCCGTGCGGAACAGCTCGCGGCGGCGCACGCCACGGGCCGCCGTGACGCCCTGCCCGGCGTTCTCCGCGCGGCCCACGGCAGCCAGGATCTCCTGCTCCAGCGGGGTGCGCTCGCGGGGCTCGAGGCCGCCGCCGCGCGTGCCGGTGCCGTCGCCGTCGCCCAGCAGGGCCACCGCCTCGGGGGCGCGCATGAGGAGGTCGGGGGCGAGGCGGCCCGCCGAGAGGACTCGTGCGAGGTTTTCGGCCGCCGCGCCCTCGTCGCGCAGCAGGCGCAGGTACCAGGGGGTTTTGCCGAGCGCGTCGGAGACCTTGCGGAAGTTCAGCAGGCCCGCGTCCGGGTCCGCCGAGTCGGCGAACCAGCCGAGGAGGACGGGCAGGAGGGTGCGCTGGATGGCTGCCTTGCGGGTGACGCCGGAGGCCAGGGCCTCGAGGTGGCGCAGGGCCGCCGCGGGGTCGGCGTAGCCGAGGGCGACCAGGCGTTCGCGGGCCGCCTCGGGACTCAGTCTGGCCTCGCCCGGGGCCAGTTGGGCCACCGCGTCGAGCAGCGGGCGGTAGAAGAGTTTCTCGTGAAGCCTGCGGACGACGCCTGTGTGCCGTTTCCACTCCCGGTTCAGCTCGGCCACCGGGTCCGTGCGCAGGCCGAGCGAGCGGCCGAGGCGTCGCTGGTCCTCCTCGGCCGCGGGGACGAGGTGGGTGCGGCGCAGGCGGTAGAGCTGGATGCGGTGCTCCATCGTGCGCAGGAAGCGGTACGCCTCGTCCAGGCGGGCGGCGTCCTCGCGGCCGACGTAGCCTCCTGCGGCCAGGGCCTGCAGGGCGTCCAGGGTGGTGCCGCTGCGCAGGGTCTGGTCGGTGCGGCCGTGCACCAACTGCAGGAGCTGGACCGCGAATTCGACGTCCCGCAGACCGCCCGGGCCCAGCTTGAGTTCTCTTTCGACCTCGGAGGCCGGGATGTTCTCCACGACGCGGCGGCGCATCTTCTGCACGTCCGCCACGAAGTTCTCGCGGTCGGCCGCCTGCCAGACCAGGGGTTGCAGTGCGTCGACGTACGCCTGGCCCAGATCCGCGTCGCCCGCCACCGGCCGGGCCTTGAGCAGGGCCTGGAACTCCCAGGTCTTCGCCCAGCGTTGGTAGTAGACGAGGTGGGAGGAGAGGGTGCGCACCAGGGGGCCGTTGCGGCCCTCGGGGCGGAGGTTGGCGTCCACCGGCCAGATGGAGCCCTCCACGGTGGTCTCCGAGCAGATCCGCATGAGGTGCGAGGCGAGGCGGGTGGCTGCGGTGAGGGCTTTGGCCTCCGTGGTGCCCTCGGTGGCTTCCGCCACGAAGATGACGTCCACGTCGGAGACGTAGTTCAGTTCGTGGCCGCCGCACTTTCCCATCGCGATCACCGCCAGGCGGCAGGCCGCGGTGTCCTCGGGGGCGTGCGCCTGCGCCATGGCCAGCGCCGTGCGCAGGGTGGCGGTGGCCAGGTCCGCCAGTTCCGCGGCGGTCTCGGCCAGGTCCGTGGTGCCGCAGACGTCGCGGGCGGCGATGGAGAGCAGACAGCGGCGGTAGGCCACGCGGAGGGAGACGGGGTCGGCGGCCTCGGCCAGGCCGCGCTCGAACTCCGCGAGGCCGGGGTGCAGGTCCTGGGGCTCGTAGGTGACGAGGGCCTGCCAGTCGGCCGGGTGGCGGGCCAGGTGGTCGGCGAGGGCGGCGGAGGCGCCCAGGACGCCCAGGAGCCGGTCACGCAGGGGTTTGGCCGCGATCAGGGTGTCCAGCAGTTCGCGGTGGTCGGTGGGGGTGGGCTGGGCCTCCAGGAGACGGACCAGACCGTGCAGGGCCAGGTCGGGGTCGGCCGTGGCGCCCAGAGCCTCCAGGAGGACGGGGTCGTTGCGGACGGGGGTCAGCTCGGGGCCGTCGAGAAGGCGCTCGGCCGCGGAGGGGTCGGTGAAGCCGTGTCGGAGCAGGCGGGTGAAGGTGCTGCTTCTGCGCCCCGGCGTCATCTCCGTGGCCTCCCCTCGGATCAAGGTCGTCCTGGCCCGAGCGTAGCCGCCCACGGGCGTTTGTGGCTTGGGCTGCCTGCATGCGGCTGCGGCGGTCTCGTGCGGGTGCCTGCGGCGGGCCTGCGCGGATACGGATACCCACGGCGGCCTGCAGGGGTGGGGATGGCTGGGGCGGGGCCGTGCGGGTGCGTCGTTCCTGCGGCGGCCTGCAGGTGCGTAGTGAGATGCCTGGCGTCCTGTACGGGTAGGCCGTGGATGCCTGCGGAGATTCGTGCGAGTCGTGGCGGGCTTGTCAGCGGCGGTCCCTGCCGGTTGCAGCGGGCTTGCCTGCGGCGGTCCGTCGAGTACGTGGTGACATGCCGGCGGCAGCCCCCGCGGGTGCGGAGGACTTGCCTGCGGCGATCCCCGCGGATCGTGGTGGCCTGCCCGCCGCACCCCCAACCAACGCGTGGCGACATCCCGACGGCAGCCCCCGCGGGTGCGTTGAGGACTCGCCTTCGGCAGCCCCCACGGATCGTGGCGGGCGTGCCCGCGCCGGCCCGTGCGTGGTGCCTTCGGCGATCCCCGCGGATCGTGGTGAACCTGCCTCCCCCCAACCAACGCGTGGCGACATCCCGACGGCAGCCCCGCGGGTGCGTTGAGGACTCGCCTTCGGCAGCCCCCACGGATCGTGGCGGGCGTGCCCGCGCCGGCCCGTGCGTGGTGCCTTCGGCGATCCCCGCGGATCGTGGTGGCCTGCCCGCCCAACCAGCGCGTGGCGACATCCCGACGGCAGCCCCCGCGGGTGCGTTGAGGACTTGCCTTCGGCAGCCCCCGCGGATCGTGGCGGGCGTGCCCGCGCCGGCCCGTGCGTGGTGCCTTCGGCGATCCCCGCGGATCGTGGTGGCCTGCCCGCCGGCAACCCCTGTGTCGTGACGCCTGCGGCAGCCCCCGCGGGTCGTGGTGGGCCCGGCTGTCGGCTCCGCCCGGTGGTGCGTCGGGGCCGCGCCGGGTGGTGTCCGTCCTCGGTCCGGCGGGCTGTTTCCTGCGGGGCTTCGACGAGTCTGCGCCGGCCGCTGCGGGCGGACACCACCCGGCACGTCCCCTTGCCGCCGTACGCGACTGCGGCCCGCACGGGTACCCGCCGTTCATCGGGTCTTCATCCGCGAGGTTCACATCCGTGGGACACGGGAATATTGGCGTGTGCATGCTCTGTCCGCACCGCCAACCCCGTACTCCCCCCCACCCGGAGGTTGATGTGTCCGGCAGTTCCGTGTACCGCCGCGCCCGCACCGTCGTGGCGTCGGCAACCGCCCTCGCCGCGGCCGCAGTCGGGCTGTGGACCGGACTCGGCGGCGAGTCCGCGCACGCCGCGAGCGCCGTGCCGAGCCCGGACCACGTGGTCGTCGTGGTCTTCGAGAACCATGCGTACAGCCAGGTCATCGGCTCCTCCAGCGCCCCGTACATCAACTCGCTGGTGTCGGGCGGCGGCAACCTGACCCAGGCGTACGCCGAGACCCACCCGAGCCAGCCGAACTACTTCGCCCTGTTCTCCGGTTCTACACAGGGGATCACGGACGACAGCTGCTACACCCCGGGGTTCTCGTCCGCCCCGAACCTGGCGTCCGAACTGATCGCCGCCGGACGCAGCTGGACCAGCTACAACGAGAGCCTGCCCAGCCAGGGGTCGACCACGTGCAGCAGCGGCAAGTACGCGCGCAAGCACAACCCGTGGTTCGGCTTCAGCAATGTGCCGACGTCGAGTGCGAAGACGTTCGCGCAGTTCCCGACCGACTACTCGACGCTGCCGCAGCTGTCGTTCGTCACCCCGAACCTGTGCAGCGACATGCACGACTGCTCGGTGTCCACCGGTGACACCTGGCTGAAGAACAACCTGAGCGCCTACGCGACGTGGGCCAAGACCCACAACAGCCTGCTCGTCGTCACCTTCGACGAGGACAACTCGCTCAGCGGCAACCGCATCCCGACCGTCCTGTACGGCCAGCCGGTCACGGCCGGTTCGTCCAGCTCCACGACGTACGACCACTACGACCTGCTGCGCACCTTGGAGGACCTGGAGGGGCTGAGCACGCACGCCGGCAACGCCTCCTCCGCCGAGGACATCAGCGGCGTCTGGGCGTCCTGACGTGTACGTAGCGGACAGCCGCGCGACGCAGTCGTCCGCTGACGGTGCCGTCCGGCCTGTGGCCGGGCGGCGCCGTGCCGCGGTCGCGCCCGCCGTCCTCGCCCTCGGGACGGTCAGTCTGGTGACGGACGTGTCCTCCGAGATGGTCACGGCCGTACTGCCGTTGTATCTCGTGACGGGGCTCGGCCTGTCCCCGCTGGGGTTCGGGCTGCTCGACGGCATCTACAACGGGTTCTCGGCGCTCGTGCGGCTCGTGGGCGGGCATCTGGCGGACCGGGGCGGCGGACGGCACAAGTGGGTCGCCGGGTTCGGGTACGCGGTGTCGGCCGTGTGCAAGCCGCTGTTGCTGGTGGCGCACTCGCTGACGCCCATCGGGCTTGTGCTCGCCGCCGACCGGACGGGCAAGGGGCTGCGGACGGCGCCGCGCGACGCCCTCATTTCGCTGTCCAGTACGCCGGAGGCACGCGGGCGGGCCTTCGGGGTGCATCGGGCCATGGACACGGCGGGTGCCCTGTTCGGGCCGCTGGTGGCGTTCCTGATCCTGCGGGCGACGGTCGACGGGTACGACGCCGTGTTCACCGTCAGCTTCTGCGTGGCCGTGCTGGGCGTGCTGGTGCTGGTCCTGTTCGTCCCCGGCGGGCGGAGCAGGACGGTTCCGGTCGAACGGCCCACCCTGTCGGCCGCCGTACGGCTGCTGGGGCGCCGCGATCTGCGCCGCATCACCGTGTGCGCGCTGCTGCTCGGTCTCGCCACGGTCAGTGACTCGTTCGTGTATCTGCTGCTTCAGCGGCGCCTGGGGGTCCCGGACCGCTGGTTCGCGCTGCTGCCGCTCGGCACGGCCGCCGCGTTCCTGCTGCTGGCGGTCCCGCTCGGCCGGCTCGCGGACCGGGTGGGCCGGTGGACCGTCTTCCTGACCGGTCACGGGGCGCTGCTCGGCGCGTACGGGCTGCTGCTGACGTCGTGGCACGGGGGCGGTCTGCCGTACGTCGTCCTCATCCTGCACGGCGCCTTCTACGCGGCCACGGACGGGGTGCTGATGGCCGCGGCCTCGGACGGGGTGCCGGAGGCGCTGCGCTCCTCCGGGCTGGCCCTCGTGCAGACCGGGCAGGCGCTGGCCCGGTTCGTCTGCTCGCTGCTGTTCGGCGCGGCCTGGACCGTGTGGGGCGACCGGGCGGCACTGGCCGGGGCGGCGGTGGCGCTGGTCGCCTGTGCGGTCTTCTCGCTCGTCGTCCGTCCCCAGCGCGTGAAAGGTCCCGTCGCCGTATGACCACCCGTAATCGCGTTCTGATCCTGGTCTCGGCCGTCGCCGTGCTGGCCGCGATCGGGCTGGCCTCCGTCCTGCACGCCTCGGCCCGGGCCGACCGCCGCAATCATGTGCAGGCGGGCGGGCCGAGCGTCGCACCGGGGACGGTGACCCTGACCGGGCAGGGGCGCATGATCTTCCGGAACATGGCGTGGGGACCGCACCGGGACGAGCTGACGTCCGTACCGGCGGACGATCCGGGCGGGGCCCGTGTCGCCTCCGGCGTCAAGTGCCTGCGTTTCTATGCCGCTTCGGGGGTGGGGGTGTGCCTTCAGGCCGTTCACGGGCCGGTTTCGGACACCT
Source organism: Streptomyces broussonetiae (assembly GCF_009796285.1). Classification (NCBI taxonomy): domain Bacteria; kingdom Bacillati; phylum Actinomycetota; class Actinomycetes; order Kitasatosporales; family Streptomycetaceae; genus Streptomyces; species Streptomyces broussonetiae. The sequence continues at coordinate 3,077,499 of NZ_CP047020.1, forward strand.
ACCGCGCGCTCGTCCTGGACGCCCGGCTGCGGACCCTGCACCGCTACGACGTCCCGGGCATCCCGTCCCGGGCCCGGGTCTCTCCCACCGGGCACTACGCGGCCTGGACCGCGTTCGTGGGGGGTGATTCCTATGCCGGTACCCACTTCTCCACGCGCGCCGCGATCGTGGACACGCGGACCGGTGAGCTGATCCCGTCGCTGGAGTCCTTCCGGATCGTCAAGGACGGGCATCCGTACCGGGTACCGGACGCCAACTTCTGGGGAGTCACGTTCGCGGCGGACGACCGCACCTTCTACGCGACGCTCGCGACGGGCGGCAGTACGTATCTGGTCCGGGGCGACCTGCGCAGTCGTACGGTCACGACCCTGCACGCCGATGTCGAGTGCCCGTCGCTGTCGCCCGACGGCACCCGCATCGCCTACAAGAAGCGGGTCGAGGGGCTGCCCAAGGACGCCCCTTGGCATCTTTACGTCCTCGACCTGCGGACGATGAAGGAGACCCCGCTGGCCGAGCGGCGGAGCGTGGACGACCAGGTGGTGTGGCGTGACGCCCGTACGATCGTGTACGCGCTGCCCGGCGACTACGGCGCCGATCTGTACCAGGTTCCGGCCGACGGGTCGGGGACGGCCCGGCGGATCAGCACGGCCGCGGTGTCGCCCGCCTACGTGGGATGAGGGCCGCTCGGGAACTCCGATTCGGGACAGGAGAGTTGGGGAGGCGGCGCGGCCCCGGCCCGGGGGCGAGTCGGGCCGGCCGTCTCGCCGGCCCGGAGACCTTCGACGTCGGTCAGAAACTGTGCCCGCACTGGTGGCTTCCCTCGTGCCCCAGCACCAGCAGGCATTCCGTGCCGTCGACCGGGCACACCCTTCGGCACTTGGGCACCGGTGGCGGTTTGGGTATGGGGACGTCGGAGGGGCCGGCCTGCGACCACGCGTCCTGGAAGGAGCATTGGTGGTCACCGTCGTGCCCCAGCAAGAAGATGCAGGGACTTGACTGTTGCCGCTCATCGCTGCAGACGGGACACGGTCCGCAGTCGCAGGGAACCTGGGCCGGCGCTCCGCCCGGCGGCAGACCACCGTCGAGATCGTCCTCGCTCATGAACCCTCCTCGGAATCCTGGGGCATGCGTGCACACGCCTGACGTCGTGGCCGGTGAGGGCCGCCGGACGACGAGGGGAATTCCGCGTCCTGGCCGGGGATCCGGGGACTGCGGAAGCGATGCCGGGCCGACCGGATCGGTCGCGGTGCTCATCGAGTGGACGGCGGACAAGGCCATCGTGCCCCGCCCGCAGGACCTCCGCAATCGCAGCCCGCGCCGGTGCGGACGGGGTCCGGCGGCGCTCACCGCCCACGTCACGCCCGGCGCCGGGGCCGACGGTTCCCGGAGCAGGAGCGCGACCCGGGGACGGCCCGGCCGCCGCGAAACGCCGTGGGGCCCACGGTTCCGCGACCGTCGGCCCCACGGGATGGTTTCGGCAGGCGTCCGCCCTCACCTGCCCCTACAGCACCGGCAGGTTCTTGCGCAGCTCGAACGCCGTGACCTCGCTGCGGTACTCGTGCCATTCGGCGCGCTTGTTGCGCAGGAAGAAGTCGAATACGTGCTCGCCGAGGGTCTCGGCGACCAGGTCGCTGCGTTCCATCAGGGTCAGGGCCTCGCCCAGGTTCTGGGGCAGGGGCTCGATGCCCATCGCGCGGCGTTCGGCGTCGGAGAGGGCCCAGACGTCGTCCTCGGCGCCGGGGGGAAGCTCGTAGCCCTCCTCGATGCCCTTCAGGCCGGCGGCCAGCAGGAGGGCGTAGGCCAGGTACGGGTTGGCGCCGGAGTCCAGGGAGCGGACCTCCACGCGCGCGGAGCCGGTCTTGCCGGGCTTGTACATGGGGACGCGAACCAGGGCGCTGCGGTTGTTGTGGCCCCAGCAGATGTACGACGGGGCCTCGCCGCCGGCGCCCGCCGTGCGCTCCGAGCCTCCCCAGATGCGCTTGTAGGAGTTCACCCACTGGTTCGTGACCGCGGAGATCTCCGCCGCGTGCTTGAGCAGGCCCGCGATGAAGGAGCGGCCGACCTTGGAGAGCTGGTACTCCGCGCCCGACTCGTAGAAGGCGTTGCGGTCGCCCTCGAAGAGGGAGAGGTGGGTGTGCATGCCGCTGCCCGGGTGCTCCGAGAAGGGCTTGGGCATGAAGGTCGCCTGGACGCCCTGTTCCAGCGCGACCTGCTTCATGACCAGGCGGAACGTCATGATGTTGTCGGCCGTGGAGAGCGCGTCGGCGTAGCGCAGGTCGATCTCCTGCTGGCCCGGCGCGCCCTCGTGGTGGGAGAACTCCACCGAGATGCCCATCGACTCCAGCATGGTGATCGCCTGGCGGCGGAAGTCCATGCCGACGTTGGTCGGGGTGTGGTCGAAGTAGCCCGAGTTGTCCGCCGGGGTGGGGCGGGTGCCGTCGAGCGGGCGGTCCTTGAGCAGGAAGAACTCGATCTCGGGGTGGGTGTAGAAGGTGAAGCCCAGGTCGGAGGTGCGGGCCAGGGCGCGCTTGAGGACGTAGCGCGGGTCGGCGAAGGAGGGGGAGCCGTCCGGCATGAGGATGTCGCAGAACATGCGGGCGGTGCCGGGGGTCTCCGCGCGCCACGGCAGGACCTGGAAGGTGGAGGGGTCCGGCTTGGCGATCATGTCGGACTCGTAGACCCGGGCGAAACCCTCGATGGCGGAGCCGTCGAAACCGATGCCCTCGTCGAAGGCCTGTTCCAGCTCGGCGGGGGCCACGGCGACGGACTTGAGGAAGCCCAGCACGTCCGTGAACCACAGGCGTACGAACCGGATGTCACGCTCCTCCAAGGTCCGGAGCACGAACTCCTGCTGCTTGTCCATCTTCCGCTTCCCCATCCTTGCTGGTCAGGCCGCCATTCCCACACGCGCACGGGAGACGGTCGGGCACCTGAGCATCACACCACAACAGCATTTCGAGCGCGTTGCGGACCTCGATCGCCGAAGCGTCCTCGGTCTGAACGGCTCTCGTACGGCAGGTGTACCGCTCTGCCGCCCATCTTGCCTGCTCGCACCGACATCCGTAATGGCCGATTCGGATCCCGGAGCGACCGACGCCACTCCAGTTAATTTGCATCTTAGATTCATACTTTCGCAGCGTGCCGTCGGTCAGTCGACTTCCGAGGAGATCCGATGCTGTCCGAGCAGGCCGCAGCCACCGTCCGCGCCACCCTTCCCGCCGTCGGCGCGGCCATCGGCGAGATCACCGAGCGCTTCTTCGCCCGGCTCTTCGCCGTCCACCCCGAACTGCTGCGGGACCTGTTCCACCGCGGCAACCAGGCCTCCGGCGCCCAGAAGCAGGCCCTCGCCGGCTCCATCGCCGCCTTCGCCGCGCACCTCGTCCAGCACCCGGAGCAGCGGCCCGACGCGATGCCGGGCCGTATCGCCCACAAGCACGCCTCCCTGGGGTGAGGCCCGAGCAGTACGACATCGTCCGCACGCACCTCTTCGCAGCCCTCGCCGAGGTCCTCGGCGAGGCCGTCACGCCCGAGGTCGCCGCCTGGGACGAGGTCTACCGGCTGGACGAGGTCTACCGGCTGATGGCCCACGCCCCGATCGCCGCCGAGAAGCGGCTGTACGAGGAGAGCGGCGGTCGTGGCCTGCGGGAGTGGGAGGTCCTCGAGCGGATCGGGGAGACCGCGGACGTCGTCAGCTTCCGGCTGCGGCCGGCCGACGGCGGCCCGGTGGCCGGGTTCCGTGCCGGACAGTACGCCTGCGTCCAGGTCGCGCCGCCCGACGGGGCCCGGCAGATACGCCAGTACAGCCTGTCCGGCGCCCCGTGCGGGACCGTGCGGCAGATCATCAGTGTCAAGCGCGTGCGGGGCGCGGTCGCGGCGCCCGACGGCGAGGTCTCGAACCACCTCCACGCGCGCGTGCGGGCCGGTGACGTCCTGCACCTGTCCGAGCCGTACGGCGACCTGGCCCTCGGCGGCACCGGCGAGCGGCCCCTGCTGCTCGCCTCCGCGGGCATCGGTGTGACCCCGATGCTCGCCGCGCTCGCCGCCGACGGTCACCGCGCCCCGGTCGCGGTCGTGCACGGCGACCGCTCCCCCGCCGACCACGCCCTGCGCACCGACCACGAGGCCTACGCGGCGAAGCTCCCGGACCGCCGCGGTGCACTTCTTCTACGAGCGGGGCGCGGGGCCGGGTACCCGCACCGGCCTGGTCGACCTCACCGGCATCGCGGTGGCGCCCGGCACGCGCGCGTACCTGTGCGGACCGCTCCCCTTCATGCGCACGGTCCGCACCCAGCTGATCGACAGGGGCGTGGCCGCGGCCGACATCCACTACGAGGTGTTCGGCCCGGACCTGTGGTGTGCACAGCAGGGCAGTTGACCGGATCAGCCCCGGTCGCGTCCCCCGGCCACCCGAGTCACCTTGTCCATGAGCGGCTGGAGCTTGTGGGACAGGGCCTGGAGGTCGGCGCCGCGGCCGTCCGACCACTGGCCGAGGCCGATCACCATCAACTCGGCGTGCCCGGCGAAGGACTGCACGATCGCGCTGTCCGGCGGCAGCGTCCTGAGCCCGGATCCGGCGGGCGGCGTCAGCACCGGCACTTCGTAGTCCGTGGGAGCCGAGGCCAGGTCGGTGATCAGGTGGACCACGTCGACCTGGTCCTTCATACCGAAGGCGACGATCGTGAACTGGTTGTTCGACGCGTCCTTGTACAGGGCCCCGATCACGCCCCGGCAGCCCTTGCTCCTGCCGATGAGCGAGGCCAGGTTCGGACCGATCCCGCTCGTACAGTTCGGGCCGCCCGACTGCCCGACCCTGGTGTAGCCGGCCACGTGTGCCGGGAACGCCTGGTCCGCGGTGAGCATCACCATCGGCGCCGTGGACGGCTCCGCCGAGCCCTGCGCCTGCCCGGACGCCGCCGGCCGCGCCGAAGGGGTGGTCGGCGCACGCCCTGCCGCCTCGGGCGCCGCCTGGTGGCGCGTCCCGTGCCCCGCGCTCAGCCAGACCGCTGCCCCGGCCAGCACGGCCACGGCACCGGCACCGGCGATCACCGTCATGCGTCCGCGGCGTCGCGGGCGCTCGGGGCCTGGCCTGCGCGCGGGGCCCGCCTTGCGCTCCGAGCCGGTCTCGCGCTCAGCCGCGCCCGGCTCGTGGGCCCCCCTGCCCCGCTCGAATTCTCTGACGAACTCGTTCCACCGTTCGTCGTCCGTCCCCTGGTTCCCCTCCAACACGCGCGTACCTTAACGCCGCTCGATGAATGCGGTGCGCCAGGAGACGTCAACCGCCCTGCGGCCCCCGGGAGATACCCAGCAGCAGCGGCCCCGTCGGGTCGGCGACGACGTCGGCGACCGTGACCGGGTCCAGGGCGGCGAAGAACGCCTCCTGGGCCCGGCGCAGCGCACCGCGCAACCGGCAGCCGGAGTTCAGCGGACAGGGGGTCGCCCCCTCGCACTCGACCACGTCCCCGTCGCCCTCGAAAACCCGCACCACCGCGCCGACCGACGCCGTACGGCCCCGCCCGGTCAGGGCCAGCCCCCCGCCCCGGCCGCGCCGGGCGTCCACCAGGCCCAGGTGCTGCAACTCGGCGACCACCTTGGCGGCGTGCGTGTAGGGCACCTCCATGTCCGCCGCGACCTGCCGCGTGGTGGGCGTGGCGCCGGCGGACACGGCGAGTCGCATCAGGACCCGCAGGGCCAGGTCGGTGGAGCGCAGGAGCCGCATACCGCGAGCGTAGGTAATACGCATCCACGATTCAAATTATCTGTTGCCACTCCATTGCCGCGCCCTGTCTACGGAAGACACCCCCTCCCCCATTACGATCAGCGGGCCCCACCCTTCCCGTAGCCGTCCCTTTCCCCAGAAGGACACCTCATGGGTTCCGCCAAGAACAACACCGCGGCACGCAAGGCGCGCATAGAGGAGATGCGACGCGCCGAGCGCGCACGCGAGCGCCGCAACCGCGCGCTCACCATCGCCGCCAGCGTGGTGGTCGTCGCCGGGCTCGTGGCCGGTGGCGTGGTCCTCGTGAACTCCCAGTCGGGCAAGAAGTCGAACAGCGCCGACGACGGGAAGAACTCGGGCGACTCCGGGCACTTCGCCGCGGGCAAGGACGGGGTGATGACCTGGACCGGCAAGCTGGCGCGCACGCACGTGACGACCAGGGTGTCGTACCCGATGCACCCGCCGGTCGGCGGCAACCACAACCCGGTCTGGGCGACCTGTGACGGCACCGTCTACACCAAGCCGCTGCAGGACGAGAACGCCGTGCACTCGCTCGAGCACGGCGCCGTCTGGGTGACGTACACGAGCAAGGCGGGCAAGGCGGACGTCGACGCGCTCGCGGCCAAGGTCAAGAAGACGCCGTACTCGCTGATGAGTCCGTACGAGAACCAGGCGGCCCCGCTGATCCTGTCGGCCTGGGGTCACCAGGTGACCGTGAAGAGCGCGAGCGACCCCGAGGTGAACAAGTTCTTCGCCGCCTACGTCCAGGGTCCGCAGACACCGGAGCCGGGCGCCGCCTGCACCAACGGGGCGATGTAGTGACCCGGCAGCGCATCGGCCTGATCGCCGGAGCCGCGGCGGCGGTGCTCGTCGCGGCCGGCGCGATCACGTACGCGGTCGCGGAGGACTCCGGCGGCTCCACGCAGTTGACGGTGCCGGGCGCGGAGTCGGCCGACGCCGGGTTCGCGCGGGACATGGCCGTGCACCACCAGCAGGCCGTGGAGATGTCGTACATCGTGCGCGACCGGACCGGCAACGCAGAGGTGCGCCGGCTCGCCTACGACATCGCGCAGACGCAGGCCAACCAGCGCGGCATGCTGCTCGGCTGGCTCGATCTGTGGCAGCTGCCGAAGGTGTCGGCGAACCCGCCGATGACCTGGATGGGCATGGGCGACATGCCCGAGCGCGGGGACGGCTCGCTGATGCCGGGGATGGCGACGAACACGGAGCTGAGGAAGCTCCAGGCGCTGAACGGCAAGCAGGCCGAGATCCTCTATCTCCAGCTGATGACGGACCATCACAAGGGCGGTATCCACATGGCCGAGGGGTGTGTGGCCAAGTGCACCGTCGGCGTGGAGAAGCGGCTCGCGCAGGGCATGGTCGACGCCCAGCAGTCGGAGCTTCAGGTGATGGCGGGGATGCTCAAGGAACGGGGCGCGAAGCCGCGTTCGTGAACAACGGGCAAGCGGTTTCGTAACACCGCCGTAAGGACGAATGACGCAAATCGCCTTACTTAACGACTACTTGGTCCTCTCTTGACCTTTGCGTGCCCCTGGCATGAACGGTTCATCGACAGAGTGGCGACCATCGTGTGATCCAGCGCCGCCGGCCGACACCGCCGCAGGCCGGCGCGCGGACGCATGACGTGCCAACCACTACATGCATGCGAACCGCATCGCAGGGGGTTCTATGAGATCCAACCGCGCCAAGCTGCGCGCCGTGAGCATGGCAGCGACACTGCCGATGGTCGCCGGCGCGCTGGCGCTGGGCATACCCGCGGCACATGCCGCGGACAGCCCCGCTCGTCAAGCACTGAAGGGCACCAAGCCCGCATGGGCCACGGCCAAGGCGGACAAGGGCTCGACCGCGAACGGCGCCCAGGTGAACGCCAGGGTGTACCTGGCCGGCCGGGACGCCGCCGGACTCGCCGCCTACGCCAAGGCGGTGTCCGACCCCAGCTCGCCGCTGTACGGCAAGTACCTGAGCACCAAGCAGGCGCAGAACCGCTTCGGGGCCACCAAGGCCCAGGTGGCCGCGGTCAAGTCCTGGCTGACGTCGGCCGGCCTGAAGGTCACCGCGGTCACCCAGCACTACGTCGCCGTCTCCGGTGACGTGGCCGCCGCCGAGAAGGCGTTCGGCACCCGGCTGCACAACTACGCCAAGGGCTCGGCGACGTACCGCGCCCCGGAGCAGACCGCGTCCGTGCCGGCCGGCCTGCAGGGCGCCGTCCTGACCGTCACCGGCCTGGACAACGCGCCGCACAAGGCGAACCACGACGACCAGTTGCCGCCGCCGGACGCCGTGTTCAGGAACGCCGGGCCGTTCTCCTCGTACTTCGGCTCGAAGACCGCGAGCACGCTGCCGGACGCGTACGGCCAGAAGATCCCGTACGCGATCAAGGGCTACACCGGCAAGCAGCTGCGCGCCGCCTACGGCGCCGGCAGCTACACCGGCAAGGGTGTCCGCGTCGCCATCACGGACGCCTACGCCTCGCCGACCATCGCCTACGACGCGGGCAAGTACGCGGTCAGGAACGGCGACCAGGCCTGGACGACCAGCCAGCTGCACCAGGTGCTGCCGGGCAAGTACACCAAGACCGACGAGTGCAAGGCGGCCGGCTGGTACGGCGAGGAGAGCCTCGACGTCGAGGCCGTGCACGCGGTGGCGCCCAACGCCGATGTCACCTACGTCGCTTCGGCCTCCTGCTACGACGACGACCTGCTCGACTCGCTCGCCAAGGTCGTCGACAACCACCTGGCCGACATCGTCTCCAACTCCTGGGGCGACACCGAGGCCGCGCAGACGCCGGACCTGGCGGCCGCCTACGACCAGGTCTTCCAGCTGGGCGCGGTCCAGGGCATCGGCTTCTACTTCTCCTCCGGTGACAACGGCGACGAGGTCGCCAACACCGGTACGAAGCAGGTCGACTCGCCGGCCAACTCGGCCTGGGTGACCGCGGTCGGCGGCACCTCGCTGGCCGTCGGCAAGGGCGACAAGTACCTGTGGGAGACCGGCTGGGGCACCGAGAAGGCGACCCTGGCGGCCGACGGCAAGAGCTGGACCGCCTTCCCCGGCGCCTACACCGGCGGCGCGGGCGGCGGCACCAGCAAGACCGTGCCGCAGCCGTACTACCAGAAGGGCATCGTGCCCAAGGCGCTGGCCACGGCCAACAACGCCGCCGGCAACCGCGTCGTCCCGGACATCGCGGCGATCGCCGACCCGAACACCGGCTTCCTGGTCGGCCAGACGCAGACCTTCCCGGACGGCACCGAGCAGTACAGCGAGTACCGCATCGGCGGCACCTCGCTTGCCGCGCCGACCATCGCCGCCATCCAGGCGCTGGCCGAGGAGGCCCGCGGCAAGGCGATCGGCTTCGCCAACCCGCTGATCTACGCCGACTACGGCAAGAAGGACGTCTTCCACGACGTCACGGACCACCCGACCGGCACCGACCTGGCGGTCGCTCGCGTGGACTACGCCAACGGCTTCGACAAGGCCAAGGGCCTGCTGTACTCGGTCCGCAGCCTCGGCAAGGACAGCTCGCTGTCCGCGGTGAAGGGCTACGACGACGTGACGGGCGTGGGCTCTCCCGCGAACGGCTACGTGCAGTCGTACCGCAAGCACTGACGCACCGGTCCGCTCGGCGGACAGGGGGTGCGGGGTCCCAGGACCCCGCACCCCCTTTTTCCGTTTACGGCACCTATTGCGGCCCCCATCGCGACGCAAAGCAATGCCGCACATCACGTCAACAGCAACCCAAGAAAGCAAAAGACTCTCTCGTTGAATGTAAAAGTTTCCTTTGCAGGAATGAAGGAATCCGCACTTGATCTTCATATTTATCGAGCCCTACGGTTAATCCGACTCAGGGGGGTCTTCGCCGCACAGCGGGGCGCTGATTTCCGCTCTGAATCATTCGCACGGTTCCGGATTGTTTTTTTCCATCACAACCAAAGGAACCTCATGTCCCGATTCAGACCACGCCCCGTGGTCACGCTCGTCCTGTCCGCCGCCCTGTTTTCCGTCGGGCTTCCCGCGGGTATCGCACAGGCGGCGCCCGACGCCTGCACGGACGCGGTCGGCACCTTCTCCGCGGAGACGGTGAGCCCCGGCTGCGGCTCCTCGCCGACGCCCACGCCGACCGCGACCGGCTCGCCGAGCCCCTCCTCCACCGGCATCCCCGGTGTGGCCATCGGCACCGACGGCTGGATCACCTACTCCGACGACGCCACCACCCAGTTCGGCGTCACGGGCACCGTCAAGACCATCGACGGCACGGTCCAGAGCGACGGCACCTGCCAGTTCGACGACTCCAGCAGCGACTCGTCGTCGGCCACAACCTACGAGCAGGAGGTCGGCTACAACCCGACCACCTGCCAGGAGCGGGTCCTGACCGGGAGCATCACGACCGCCCAGGAGGCCTCCCTGGCCTCGCCGGCGGACACCAACGACGTCCCCGAGACGCCGCAGGCCGCCAGCAGCGCCGGCGACACCGGGGCCACCGTCAACGCCGCCGACAACCCCTATGACGAGACGGGTGCGGCCGAGACGGCCGCCACCACCTCGTACAGCAACGCGCACACGAAGACGGCGTGGATCGACCCGGTGAACATCACCATCACGTCGCTGACCACCAACCTGCGCTGGCCGCTGTACGGCGCCGGGGGCACGCTGAGCGCCCGCAACAACGCCTACAAGTTCAAGTACGACGGCTGGTCGACCTCCGGCACGCCGAAGCCGTCGTTCAGCACCATCAGCGACGGGTGGGGCACCGGCGGCGCCGAGACCTTCAAGAACAACGACTTCGAGGACATCGTCCTCGCGCTGCTCGGCACGTCCGGCTGGGCCGCCTGCGGCTTCAGCACGGCCACGGCCGTCTTCAAGCACAACGTGCACGTCTACGGCCACCGCGACGGCTCCCGGTCCCACACCTGGAGCGACAGCAAGGCGGGGGGCTGCTCGAACCTGGTGCACCACCGGACCTCGAACGGCTGGGGATGGACCTCCTGACGATGAGCCCGCTCGACGGGCCGTCCCACGCGCCTCGTCCTCGACGGACGGGCGCGTGGGGCGCCGCCCTGCTCCTTGCGGCCCTGGCGCTGACGGCCACCGGCTGCTCGTCCGGCACCACCGCCACCCCCGGTACGCCCGCCGCGGCGGCCGACGTGAAACTGACCGATCCGGGCACGGTGGCCGTGCAGTACTCGACGGCCCTGTTCTCCGCACAGTTCGAGCGCGCCTCCGCCTATGTCCTGCCCCGGGAGCGCGGCGTCCTGAAGGTGCTGTTCACCGGCATGACCAGTTCCTCGGTCCGGGCCGAGAACCTGGGCGTCGGCTCCGTCGCCACGAAGGCCGACTCCGCGACCGTGGTCATGACCGGCAGGATGTGCAGCGCTCCCGTGGTCCCCAAGGGAGCCACCGTGGATCCGCGCAAGCACGAGAAATGCATCGAGAACCACCAGCGCGATTCCTCTGATCCTGCCTTCAAGGTGGCGGTCTGCAAGAATTCCGGGAAATGGTATGTATGCTTCCCGAAGTTCGAGGAGGCGATGCAGAACGGTTCCCAGGGTTCGCAGGGCTCTGCGGGTTCTCAGGGCTCCGATGGCTCGCAGGGATCTGAGGATTCCGCGGCTTCTGCTTCGGTGTCGCCGAGCGCCAAGAAGTGAGAGATTTAGTTCCGCCCCATTCCGGTTTTCCGTCCCGCCCTGGACGGTATAGCGGACGGAAAACCGGAAAGGCGGCCCTTTGGGTCAGCCGGTCCCGCGATGCCGGTGCTCGCGCAGGAGGAAGACGACGAACCCGGCGGCGACCAGCACCGCACCGGCGACCAGGAACGGCACCGGCGCGCACTCATCGGTGCAGGTGCTCCCGCTCGCCGACACCTGGCACACGTTCCCGGGGCCACCCCGGTTGAGATAGGCGAGATAGAAGAGCGGCAGCCCCAGCCCCGCGAGCCCCCCGACGGCGGCGTCCCGGTGGCCCTTGCGCAGCAGCAGCACGGCGGCCGCCCCGCCCACGACGAGCAGCACCACGCCGACCGTCAACAGCGCGACCAGGCCGAGCGCGAGGCACCCTCCGACAGCGAGCCACGCCAGAAACCAACCCCACTGCGAACTGCGGCGCACAGTGCCTCCCTGGTCAGGGGTGCCTCTCGAGTGAGGCGATGAAAGAGGTCCAGGCCCTGAGCCGATCGTACGACCTGCGCCACTCGCACACGAGAGCGATGTCATCGCTGGTGCCGCCGCCGTGGGGCCCCCGGCCAACTCCGCGACGGACTCGGGCCGTTCGGCCGACGACGGGCGGCGAACCGCCCGGACCACCGCCCTGCGTCCGCGACCGGTCCCGACCCGCTCACGCCGCCCGCCCCGCCGCCCGCCGCGCCGGTGCGGGTGCCGTTTAACACGACTCTCCTCGCCATGTCCGCAGCGACACGTGTCGGCCGGGGGTGAGAAGGCGTCAGAGAATCACCCCAAAGGCGTAATAGTACGTCAATACTACCTTTTTCTGTATTTCTTGACGGGTAGTCAGCTGCCTGGAGAGGCGGAGTTCCAGGCCGCGAATGCCCCGTTTGGCCCCATAGTGCAATCTTCCGGAATTGCCGACTTGTCAGCTCTCGATACTTTTGATCCCAAGCCGGCTGACGGGCCGGCATCTCCGAGACACCTGACAGGAGAAGCAACATGAAGCTCGCCCGTTCCAACATGGTGACCGCCGCCATCGGGGCCGCCGCGGCGCTTGCCGCGACCGGCATCACCTATGCCTCGGCCGCCTCCGTTCCGCCGCCCCAGGCGGCCCCGGCCGCTGCTGCCGTGGTGCCGCTCGGCGGCGATTCAGGACAAAACAACAACAACAGCAACAACAATGCAGGCAAGGGTAACGAGGGCAAGGGCAATGAGGGCGGAGGCAACGGGGGCTGGGGCGGTGAGCGCCACCACCGGGAGGGCCGGATCCTCATCAACGAGCGGTCTTACTCCTCCCGCCCCGGCGACTGCATCACCGTCATCAGCGGCCTCGGCGCCAAGACCCTGAACATCCGCAACGAGAGCCACAAGACCGTCGAGGTCTTCCGTGGAGCGGTCTGCGACAACGGCGCCCCCATCGCCACCGTCGGCCCTCACAGCGCCAGCTTCGGCGTCCACGCTTGCCCTCCCAAGGGCGTCCACGTCAAGGACGGCGTGCTGGCCAGCTTCCGTGTAATCCGGCACCACGAGGACGACTGATCCGATACCGACAGCACGACAGGGAGCCCCGGCCCGCCGGAATCGGGCCGGGGACCCTGATCACGACCCGTTGTCCGACCACCCGCACGCCGTACACACACCGGCCGGGCCGGCCATCAGGCGCCACCCTTCCGGCGTCGGGGCGGTCGTCCCCTCCTTCACCGGCCGACCCACCTGGTGCCGTCCCCCGGTACGCCTCGCGTCGGTCCGTGTCGTCGCGCCAGGGCCGTCGGCTTCCCTTTCCTTCCGTGCGTTTCCCCACCCCCGAACGGTGAGGAAGGGCGCAAGCACCGCACCGGCGACGTGCTCGACGCAGCAGCCGACCGGTCGGGCACGCGCCACGGCAGCAATGTCCCGTATCCGCGACACTACGGGGTGAACCAGATGAGTATGCGCCTGGTGGAGGACACCAGCGACGACACCTACGTCCTGGACCTCCTCGACATCACCTTGACCCCCGCACAGCCGTTGCTGGGGCGCAAGGTCCGCTGGGAGATGGACGGCTACCTCAAGGAGTCCGTCGATCTGACCCGGGTCACCTGCAGTGTGATCATGAAGTTCGGTCCGGTGAAAATACTGGACAACAGCTACCGGCTGCCCGACCTGCTGGCGCGCATGGGCGCGAGGCTGTCGGGGGATCCCAGGCCGCCCGCCGGACCCTGGCGGCAGGCGTGGAACCTTCAGCTGCCCGAGTCGGTGCCGGTGGCCCGGCACCGGATCCGCCTGCGGGCACGGACGGAGAGCGGGAAGAACTTCTTCGCCCTGGACATCCCGCTGGACTTCAGCCACAGATTCCGTCCGGCCGCGACGGGCGACGGCAGAGGCCCACGCGTCCTGCACAGCACGCGCTACAGCTGGCTCTGAGCGGACGCACGGCCGGGCCGTCCCACGGGGGCCTGCCGGCCGGGGGTCAGTGGTGCAGTGCCCCCGACCCCTCCGGGAGGTGGGACGTGACGACCCGCCCGGCCGACGGGGTCACCCTGCGCCGGTCCACCGCGTACGCCACGCTCGCCACGCCCAGGCCGAGGACCGCCAGGGCGGCGCCGGCCAGCGCCGGGGAGGTGGCCCCGAAGCCCGCCGCGAGTGCCAGCCCGCCGATCCAGGCGCCGCCTGCGTTGGCCAGGTTGAAGGCCGCCTGGTTGGCCGAGGAGGCCAGGGAGGGGGCCGCCGACGCCTTCTCCATGACCATGAGCTGGAGCGGGGAGCCGGTGATGAACGCGGCCATGCCCAGCAGGGTGACGGCCACCGCCGCACTCCACTCGGCCCGCATCAGGGCGGGGAACAGCAGCAGCACGACACCGAGGGAGGCCAGACCGCCGAAGAGCGTGCCGCGCAGGGAGTGGTCCGCGAGCCGGCCGCCGAGCAGGTTGCCCGCGGTCGCGCCGACGCCGAAGAGAGCCAGGAGCAGGGTCACGCTGCCCTCGGCGAAGCCGGCCGACGCGGTCAGCATCGGGGTGACGTAGCTGTAGGCCGCGAAGAGCGCGCCGAAGCCCGCCACCGTCGTACCGAGTGCCAGCCAGACCGGCAGCGACCTGAGCGCGGCCAGTTCGCCGCGCAGGCCCGTCGAGGGCGCGCGGGTGTGGTCGTGCGGGATCAGCAGTGCCAGCGAGGCGATCGCCGCGAGGCCGATCACGCTCACGCCGAGGAAGGTCGCGCGCCAGCCGAGGTGCTGGCCCATGAGCGTGGCCACGGGGACGCCCGCGATGTTGGCGACGGTCAGGCCGAGGAACATCAGCGACACCGAGCGGGCCTTGCGCTCCGGAGCGACCATCGACGTCGCGACGACCGCGCCCACGCCGAAGAAGGCGCCGTGCGGCAGGCCGCTGAGGAAGCGGGCGGCCAGCAGGGAGTCGTTGCCGGGGGCGAACGCGGACAGCGCGTTGCCGACGACGAACAGCCCCATGAGGGCGATCAGGACCGTGCGGCGGGACATGCGCGCCGTCACGGCGGCCAGCAGCGGGGCGCCGATGACGACGCCGAGCGCGTACGCCGAGACCAGGTGTCCGGCGCTGGGGATGGAGATGTGCAGATCGTCCGCGACCTCGGGCAGCAGGCCCATCATCACGAACTCGGTCGTACCGATACCGAAAGCGCCGACGGCCAGAGCGAGCAGGGCCAGGGGCATGAAGGGCCTTTGCCTTTCAGGGGAGAGGAGGGTTCCGTCCAGTCTAAGTTCAGCTACGGAACAAAGCCTCTCAGGCCCAGTATTCCAACGGGTTACGACGGCGTGTCCAGCTTCACACGAGCAGCCACCGGAAGGTGATCACTGCTGGTGCGCGGCAGCGTCCAGGAACTCTCGGGCTCGACGCCCTTGACCATGATCTGGTCGATCCGGGCCATCGGGAACGACGCCGGCCAGCTGAACCCGAAGCCGCTGCCCGCCGCGCCCTGCGTGGAGCGCATCTGGGAGGTCACGGCGTTGAGCGAGCGGTCGTTCATCGTACCGTTCAGGTCGCCGAGCAGGATGACCCGCTTGAGCGGCTCGGCGGCGATGGCCTCGCCGAGCGCGTCGGCGCTCGTGTCGCGCTGCCGGGCGGTGAACCCGGCCTCCACCTTCACCCGCACCGAGGGCATGTGCGCGACGTACACCGCGATCGGGCCCTTGGGGGTCGTGACGGTGGCGCGCATCGCCCGCTTCCAGCCGAGCTTGATGTCGACGTCCCGCACGTCGCTCATCGGGTACTTGCTCCACAGCCCGACCGTGCCGACGACCGCGTGGTACCTGTACGTCGGCGCGAGCGCCTTCTCGTAGACGGGCACGGCGGTGCTCGGGACCTCCTCCAGGGCGAGCACGTCGGCGCCGGAGGAGGCGACGGCACGGGCGGTCGTGACGGGGTGGGGGTTGTCGGCGTTGACGTTGTGGGTGGCCACCATCAGGTCGCCGCCCGTTCCCGTGCGGTCGACGAGCAGCCCGCCGAAGAGGTTCAGCCACACGATCACCGGGAGCAGGATCGCGAGCAGGGCCGTGGCCGACTTGCGGAGCAGGGCGCAGAGCAGGAGCAGCGGGACGGCCAGGCCCAGCCAGGGCAGGAAGGTCTCCGTGAGGCTGCCGAGGTTGCCCACCTGGTTCGGGATGTGCGAGTGCAGCAGCATCACCAGGGCCAGGAGGAGGGCGAGGAGCGCGAGGACGATGCCGCGGCGCCAGATGCCCGGGTCGCCGCGCCAGCCGGTGAACATGCGGCGGAGCCGGGATCCAGGTCGCTTCGGCCCCGAGCCACCGCTCGCCGTCTGCGAAATGTATGCCTGCTGCGCCATACCGTCTGCCTCACTGCCTGCCGTGCACACCGTCGTCCCCCCGTGCCGTTCCGACCCTAGGGGATGATCGGTTCCGTTCCCGCCGTCCGATGACGGCCGTACGGAAGTCGAGGACGAACGGGGCGGGGCTGCGAGTTCCGTTCACCCCCCGGACACCCGGGTCTGTGACGAAACGCGCACATGGATGCTACGAGGCTGTCGAGCTGACGGGCCGTAGGCCTTCGAGGACCGTGTCGACGATCTCCTCCGCGAGGCCTTCGGGCAGGTCGCCGTCGGGACGCAGGGTGCTGCGCACGAGCATGGGTCCGACGAACAGGTCGTTGGCCAGTTCCAGGTCGATGTCCCGGCGGAGTTCGCCGTTGTCCTGCCCCCGGCGCAGCACCTGCATGACGAGGTGGCGGCGGGGGACGATGACGCCGGCGTGGTACGCCGACCAGACCTTGGGACTGGACTTCATCTGGGCGTAGACGTTGTGCAGGATCGCCGAGGAGCGGGTGGCCAGGCCGCGCAGGCGCAGGGATTCCAGCAGGGCGACGAGGTCGTCGCGCAGGCTGGTGCCGGGCAGTTCGGGATCGGGGGGTTCGGCGGCCCGGACGACGTCGATGAACAGCTCGTCCTTGCCGCTCCAGCGGCGGTAGATGGTGGCCTTGCCGACCCCGGCCGTGCGGGCGACACGCTCGATGGAGAGTTCGGCGAGGGGTACGCCGTCCTCCAGGAGCTTCATGACGCCCTCGAGAATGGCGCGTTCCACGGCCTCGCTGCGGGGCCTGCCCCGCACGGGACCGCAGGGGCGCGTCCGGCTGTCGGTGCCTGAGTCGGCGCCGGAGTCGGTGTCGGCAACGCTCACGTCGCTTCCGTCCTCTCACTGTGTGCTGCGGGAATTGTCCCGCAGCAGCCTCCTTCCCCCGTCGGAACACCGTTGCCCGGCGAGCTGCCTCAGTCCGCGGCCGCGACCAACTCCGTCTCTTTCTCGCCCTTCTGACCGGCCGTCGGCCGGCCCGGCAGGAACAGGGCGGTCACCACGGCGCCGAGCAGCGCGACGCCCGTACCGCACAGGGCGGTGACGTGCATGGCGTGCAGGAACGCGTCGTCGGCGGGGGTGATGAGGGCCTTGCCCTGCGGGCCGAGCTTGCCGACGATGCCGAGGGTGGCCTCGATGGACTCGCCCGCCTTGTCGCGCAGGGCGGGCGGCAGCAGGCCGAGCTTGCCCTCGATGCCGTTGCGGTAGGAGGTGGCGAGCACCGAGCCGAGCACGGCGATGCCGAGGGCGCCGCCGACCTGGCGGAAGGTGTTGCTGAGCGCGGAGGCGGAGCCGGCCTTCTCGCGCGGCAGGGCCTGCATGATGACGACCGAGGTCGGCGTCATGATGTGCGCCATGCCGGTGCCCATGAGGAAGAACACGACCTCGAGGAGCCAGATCGGGGTGTCCGCCTCGAAGGTGGCGAAGGCGGCCAGCGTCGCGGCGATCAGCACCAGGCCCGCGGTGGTGGTGGCCCTGTTGCCGAACCGGTCGACGAGCAGCCGCGCGCGCGGCGCGAAGATCATCTGCGCGGCGGCGAGCGGCAGCATCAGCGCGCCGGACTCCAGCGGCGAGTAGCCGCGCACGCTCTGGGTGTAGAAGACGCCGAAGAACGTGACGCCCATCAGGGCGAAGAACACGAGCGCGATGGCGCTCATGGCGGCCGAGAACACCTTGCTCTTGAAGTAGGTGACGTCGAGGGAGGGGTGGTCGCTGCGCTTCTCGAAGACGACGAAGGCGGCGAGCACGACGAGACCGCCGATGCTGGTGGCCAGCACCTTCGGGTCGGCGAAGTCGGCCAGTTCGCCACCCTTGATGATGCCGTAGACCAGCAGGACCAGGCCGACGACGGACAGGACGACGCCGATCGGGTCGAGGCGCCCCGGCCTCGGGTCGCGGGAGTCGGGTACCAGCCAGGTCATCAGGATCAGCGCGACGATCACGATCGGCACGTTGACGAAGAAGACCGAGCCCCACCAGAAGTGGTCGAGGAGGGCGCCGCCGGTGATCGGGCCGATGGCGATGGCGAGGCCGACGCCGCCGGCCCAGATGCCGATGGCCTTGGGCTGCTCCTCGCGCTCGAAGACGTTCATCAGCACGGCCAGGGTGGCGGGCATGACGAAGGCGGCGCCGAGGGCCATCAGGGCGCGGTAGGCGATCAGCTGGCCCGGCGAGCCGGACTCCGCGGCCAGGGCGGAGCCGATGCCGAAGACGGCGATACCGCCGATCAGCACCTTCTTGCGGCCGAGGCGGTCACCGACGAGGCCCGCGGTGAACAGCAGGCCGGCGAAGACGAGGGTGTAGGCGTTGATCGCCCACTCGATCTGCCCCTGGCTGGCACCGAGGCCGGTGGGCGCCGGGGTGGAGATGGTCTTGATGGCGACGTTCAGGATCGAGTTGTCGAGCACCACGATGAGCAGGCTCAGCATCAGCACACCGAGGATGGCCCATCGGCGCCGGTGCACCGCTTCCGGTATTCGGGAGGCAGGGACGGAACTTGTCATGTGTTCGAGACTACGACCTTTTCGATACGGAACGGTCTCGTATTTAAGGCCTTTACTCAGACCTTGCACAGCGGGCATGGACCGCGCCTGCAGGCGGACTCGACGGGATCACTGAGGTCCCCCCCTGGTCCTGACTGGCACGAGGTGCCACCATGGAGACGATCCGGGGACGCCGTGAGGGCGCCTCGAGATGACTGAAGGAGCCGTTGCAATGACGCAGCTTTCGGCTGCCCAGACGAAGCCCACCGACGGCAGCAAGGCGCTGTACGGGGGCAAGGGCACACGCCGTATCACTGTTCGCGACATCGCCCTCGCCAAGGAACGCGGCGAGAAGTGGCCCATGCTCACCGCCTACGACGCGATGACCGCCTCCGTCTTCGACGAGGCCGGGATCCCGGTGATCCTGGTCGGCGACTCGGCGGGCAACTGCCACCTCGGGTACGAGACGACCGTGCCCGTCACGCTGGACGAGATGACCATGCTGTCGGCCGCCGTGGTCCGCGGCACGCAGCGCGCCCTGATCGTGGGCGACCTCCCCTTCGGTTCGTACCAGGAGGGCCCGGTGCAGGCGCTGCGCTCGGCGACCCGGCTGGTGAAGGAGGCCGGGGTCGGCGCGGTCAAGCTGGAGGGCGGCGAGCGCTCGCACGAGCAGATCCGGCTGCTGGTGGAGT
This sequence comes from Streptomyces broussonetiae, assembly GCF_009796285.1. Lineage (NCBI taxonomy): Bacteria > Bacillati > Actinomycetota > Actinomycetes > Kitasatosporales > Streptomycetaceae > Streptomyces > Streptomyces broussonetiae. Next base: position 3,096,881 of record NZ_CP047020.1, read on the forward strand.
CCGGCATCCCGGTGATGGCCCACATCGGGCTGACCCCGCAGTCCGTGAACGCGATGGGCTACCGCGTGCAGGGGCGCGGCGAGGAGGCGGCGCAGCAGCTGCTGCGCGACGCCAAGGCCGTCCAGGACGCGGGCGCCTTCGGGGTCGTGCTCGAGCTGGTCCCGGCGGAGCTGGCGGCCGAGGTCACCCGGGTGCTGCACATCCCGACGGTCGGCATCGGCGCGGGCCCGGAGTGCGACGCGCAGGTCCTGGTCTGGACGGACATGCTCGGGCTGACCTCCGGCCGGGTCCCCAAGTTCGTCAAGAAGTACGCGAACCTGCGTGAGGTCATGGGCGACGCGGTGAAGGAGTTCGCCGAGGACGTCGTCGGCGGGACGTTCCCGCTGGAGGAGCACTCCGTCCACTAGAGGGTGCCACCGAGCCATTGCGGCAACACCCCGGCAGCCCCGCTGATCTTCCCCCGTCAGCGGGGCTGCCCCCTGTCGGCGGGTTGTCGGTCGCTGTCGGCGGCCTGTCGGTGGTTTGTCGGTGGGCGCCGGCAGAGTCGTCCCCATGACACGAATCGATGACAACCCCGTCGGCGCGAGCCGTGCAGTGACGGTGCGGGGTCTGGTCAAGCACTACGGCGAGACCAAGGCGCTGGACGGCGTCGACCTGGACGTGCGCGAGGGCACCGTGATGGGCGTGCTCGGGCCGAACGGCGCCGGCAAGACCACCCTCGTACGGATCCTGTCCACCCTGATCACCCCCGACGCCGGCCGGGCCACGGTGGCCGGCTACGACGTGGTGCGCCAGCCCCGGCAGCTGCGCCGGGTCATAGGCCTCACCGGGCAGTACGCCTCCGTCGACGAGAAGCTGCCCGGCTGGGAGAACCTGTACATGATCGGCCGGCTGCTGGACCTGTCCCGCAGGGACGCCCGCGCCCGCGCCGACGAGCTGCTGGAGCGGTTCTCCCTGACGGACGCGGCCAAGCGGCCCGCGAGCACGTACTCCGGCGGTATGCGACGGCGGCTGGACCTCGCCGCCTCCATGATCGGGCGGCCCCAGGTGCTCTACCTGGACGAGCCGACCACCGGCCTCGACCCCCGCACCCGCAACGAGGTGTGGGCCGAGGTGAAGGCCATGGTCGGGGACGGCGTCACCGTGCTGCTCACCACCCAGTACATGGAGGAGGCCGAGCAGCTCGCCTCCGAGCTGACCGTCGTGGACCGGGGCAAGGTCATCGCGAACGGCGGGATCGAGGAGCTGAAGGCCAAGGTCGGCGGTCGTACCCTGCGCGTACGGCCCGTCGACCCGCTGCAGCTGCGCCCGCTCGCCGGCATGCTGGACGAGCTGGGCATCACCGGACTGGCCAACACCACCGTGGACACCGAGTCCGGGACGCTGCTGGTGCCGATCCTCAGCGACGTGCAGCTGACCGCGGTGGTCGGCGCGGTCACCGCGCGCGGCATCACCATCTCCTCCATCACCACCGAACTGCCCAGCCTGGACGAGGTGTTCCTGTCCCTCACCGGCCACCGCGCCAGTGCCGCGCAGGACGCCACGCCCGCCGAGACCCGCGAGGAGGTCGCCGCATGAGCGCCACCACCCTGACCGATGGCGACGTCCGCATCCCGCTGCGCGGGCATCTGCGGCACACCGGCGCGCTCGTCCGGCGCAACCTGCTCTGGATCCGGCAGGACCCGGAGTCGATGTTCGACGCCCTGTTCATGCCGATCGTCTTCACCCTGCTGTTCGTGTACGTCTTCGGCGGCTCGATCGGCCAGGCGCTCGGCGGCGGCCAGGACAGATACGTCCAGTACGTCATCCCGGGCATGCTGGCGATGATGAGCATGACCCTCTCGCAGGGCGTCGGCACCGGGTTCAGCCAGGACTTCAACAGCGGGGTCATGGACCGGTTCCGCTCGCTGCCGATCGGGCGCGGATCCGTCCTGTTCGCGAAGATCGCCGTCGAGCTGGCGCGGATGCTGTTCGCCACGGCCATCCTGATGGTCGTCGCCGTGCTGGTCGGGTTCCACATCCACCACTGGGCCGGACTGTTCGCGACCGTGGGGCTGTCCGCGCTGTTCGCCTCCTCGATCATGTGGGTGTTCCTCACCCTCGGCGTGATGCTGAAGAACGCGCAGTCGGTGCAGGGAGTCGGCTTCCTGGTGCTGTTCCCGCTGCAGTTCGGCTCCTCGATCTTCGCGCCGACCAGGTCGATGCCCGGCTGGCTGCAGCACTTCACCGACTACAACCCGCTGTCCACGCTCGCGGACGCGGCCCGGGGGCTCATGGTGGGCGGCCCGGTCGCGCACGATCTGTGGGTGACGGTGATCTGGTCGGTGGGGATCACGGCGGTCATGGCGCCGATCGCGATCCACAAGTTCCGTACCAAGACCTGACGTTCACGCCCCGGCTCGAACGTCACACCAGGGCGGTGGCCTCCGCGAGGGAGAGGCCACCGCCCTCGGCGTACGCGGCCGCGTACCCGGCCGCGTCGAGCGTCTCCCGGATACGGGCCTCGGTGAGATCGTGGACCCGGCGCTCCACGCCGGACTGGAGGTGCCCGGCAGGCAGCAGGGCGTCGGAGGCCCCCTGGCAGCGGGCGCCGTCCGCGGCACGGCCACCGCCGTCGCAGCCGGCCAGGGCCATTGCGGCGACACCGAGGCAGATCGAGGGAAGCTGCGGGGTGACGGCCTCGCACAGCGGGTCCTCGGCGAGCCTGAGAGCCCTGCGGATGCGGGCCAGGGACTCCTCCGGCCGCCGTTCGAGGGCGTCCAGCCAGGCCTCCTGGGTGAGGATCATCGCGTCGAAGACGACGAAGTGCGCGATCTTGAACTCCTCGCGCAGCAGCCTGAGTTGCTCGCGCGCCTCGCCGATGCGGTCGGTCAGGGCGAGCCAGCAGGCGAGGAAGAGCCGGGCGGCCGGCATCGCCTCGCTGAGGGCGCCGTCCCCGTCGGCGACGACTCCGCGCAGCAGCCGCTCGCCGCGCTCCAGTTCGCCCTCCTCCATGAGCACGTTGCCGAGCCGGGCGCGCAGGATGGCCATCTGGGCGCGGGCGCCGAGGCGTTCGGCGTACTCGATGGCGGCCTGGTAGTCGGCGACCGCAGCCGGATAGGCGCCCTTGCGTTCATGGGCCTCGCCGCGCGCGGACAGCGCCTCGGCGGTGCCCCAGGCGTCGCCGAGGCGGCGGTAGATCTCCAGGGACTCGTCGGCGTCGCGGGCGGCGTCGCCGGCCCAGACGGTGCGGTTGGCGAGCACGTTGGCCCGCATCTGCAGGGCGCCGGCCAGCTCCCACTCGAAGCCGGGGGTGTCCCGGCAGGTCTGCACGGTGGCGTCGATGATCGTGCGCAGCCGCTGCATGCCCTCGGTCATCATGACGGCGTAGAACCACAGCGCGCCCGGGGCCCGGCAGGTCTGCGGCTGTCCGGGCTCGTACGCCTCGGAGATGGCCTTCAGCTTGGCCCGGGCCTCGGGGGTCTGCCAGGCCTCCAGCTCGGTCTCCATGCAGGCGAGATGACCCAGATGGACGCCGCGCCGGGCTTCGACGAGGACCTCGCCGGTGTAGGGGGGCGGGGTGTCGGTGCAGCGCTGCCGGACCGGGCGGGCCGGGCGCAGGGGGGCCGCGAACGGGTCGGGGCCGAGCGCCATGGCCTCCCGGCACCAGGTGCGGATCTCGATGCGCTGGTCGCGCATCTGCCAGAACCACCCCAGGGACAGCACCAGGCACAGCGCCTCCTGTTCGTCGCCGAGGGCGACGGCGTGCCGCAGGGCGGTGCGCAGGTTCTCGTACTCCAGCTGGAACCGCTCGATGGCGGTGCGCTGCTCGTGGCCGCGCAGCAACGGGTCGGTGGTACGGGCGAGTTCACGGAAGTACGTCAGGTGCGCGCGCTCGGCGTCCGGGCGCCGCCCGGTCTCGGTGAGCCGTTCGGCGGCGTACTCGGCGACGGTCTCCAGCAGCCGGTAGCGCATCCCGCCGTCGCTCGACGGGGCCGCCACCACCAGGGACTTGTCCACCAGGGAGCCGAGCGCGTCGAGGGCGAAGGGGCCGCACACGGACTCGGCGGCGGCCAGGTCGCAGCCGCCCGCGAAGACCGACAGCCGGGCGAGGACGTCGCGTTCGTCCGCGTCGAGCAGCTCCCAGGACCAGTCCACGACGGCCCGCAGGGTCTGCTGGCGGGGCAGGACGGTGCGGCTGCCGGAGGTGAGCAGCCGGAAGCGGTCGTCCAGCCGGCCGGCTATCTGCCGGGGGGTGAGCATCCGCAGCCGGGCCGCGGCCAGCTCGATCGCGAGGGGCAGCCCGTCGAGCCGCCGGCAGATCTCGGCGCAGGCCTGCGGATCGTCCGCGGTACGGAACCCGGGCCGGGCCGCCGCGCCCCGCTCGGCGAGCAGCCTGAGCGCGACCGGCTCCGGCAGCGGCTCCACCGGCCGCACCAGCTCCCCCGGCACCCCGAGCGGTTCGCGGCTGGTGGCGAGCACGACCAGTCCAGGGCAGCGGGCCAGCAGCCGGTCGACCAGGGCGGCCGCGGCCTCCACGACATGCTCGCAGTTGTCGAGGACGATCAGCATCCGGCGCCGGGCGCAGTGCTCCAGGAGCCGTTCGAGGGGGTCGTCGTGCCGGTCGGTGACCGCGCGCATGTTCTCGACACCGGCACCGTGCAGCACGGTCTCGCGGGCACCGATCGCGGTGAGCACGGCCTGCGGTACGGCCTCGGGGTCGTCCACGGGAGCCAGCTCGGCCAGCCACACCCCGTCCCGGACGGTGTGCCGTACCGCCTCGGCGGCCTCCTGGGACAGCCGGGTCTTCCCGGCGCCGCCTGGTCCGAGCAGGGTGACCAGTCTGGCCCGGCCGAGATCGGCACCGATGGCCTCGATGTCGGTTTCCCGGCCCACGAAGGAGGTGAGCCGGGCCGGCAGGTTGCCGAGCGCGGGACTCTCCGGTTTCCGTGGAGTCTCGTCCGTCAGCAACTCGGTGTGCAGGGCGCGCAGTTCGGGCCCGGGGTCGGCGCCGAGCCGGTCCGCGAGCAGGCGTCGTACGTCCTCGTAGGCGGCGAGTGCCCGGGCGGGGCGGCCGGTGGCGCGCAGGGCGCGCAGCCGCAGCGCCTGGAGCGGCTCGTCCAGCGGGTTCTCGTCGCACAGCGCGGTCAGTTCGGGCAGCGCCTGTTCGGCGTGGCCGAGGGCGAGGGCGGCGGTGTGCCGGGCGCGCAGCGCATCCAGGCGGCGGGTCTCCCAGCGGGCCGCCTCGGCGGTGTGGTCCGGCAGGTCGGCGAGGGCGGGGCCGCGCCACAGGGCGAGCGCGTCGTCGAGGACGGCGGCGGCCTTGGCCGGGTCCGCGTCGGCGAGCGCGGCGAGGCCGTCGCCGGTCAGCCGATCGAAGCGGACGAGGTCGATGTCGTCACCGGCGGCGGCGATCCGGTAGCCGCCGTCGGCGGAGGCGACGGCGTCCGCGCCAAGAGCCCGGCGCAGCCGGCCCACGAGCGCCTGCAGCGCACCGGCCGCGTCGGCGGGCGGGTCGGCGCCCCACACCTCCTCCACGAGCACGCCCACGGGCACGGTCCGCCCGGCCCTGAGCGCGAGCACACTCAGCAGGGTACGAAGCCGCGCCCCGCCGACCGGGACGGCCGTGCCGTCGGGGCGAAGTACCTGGGTGGTGCCGAGAAGCCGATAACGCACGGGGTCCATTGTCCCTGGGGACGACCGGGCGCGGCTTGTGGATTTCAGATGCGCATGAACCGGGAGGAGTCGAGGGTGAGGGTCTGGTCGGCGACGGGAACCTCGATCTGGTCGCCGAATACCCCGGACCCACGGTGCTGGTACTCGCCGTCGGTGAGCCGGGTCAGGAGCGTCCACCGGGCGGTGAGCACGTCAACGATCAGGTAGGCCGGAATGCCACGCAACGCGTAATGACCGGGCTTCGCGCTGTAGTCCCGGCAGGAACCCCAGCCGATCCGCAGGACGTTCCCCCCACATCACCGGTACGGTCGACCCCGGCCCACCCGAGACACCAGCAGGAGTCCTCCCCATGACCACCGCCACCACGCGCCGCGGCGACCACCGGGTCAGTCCCGTGTTCCTCGGGATCCTGGCCGTGACGGCGGTGACGGGCTGGGCCACCTGGACGGGGTACGCGACGCAGCGGGGCGTCGCGGTGTTCCTGTTCGTGACGGCGGCCTGGATCGTCTCCCTGTGCCTGCACGAGTACGCGCACGCCCGCACCGCCCTGCACAGCGGGGACATCACGGTGGGCGCCAAGGGCTACCTCACGCTGAATCCGCTCAAGTACACGCACGCGCTGCTGAGCATCGTGCTGCCGGTGGTCTTCCTGGTCATGGGCGGGATCGGGCTGCCCGGCGGCGCGGTGTTCATCGAGCGGAGCCGGATCCGGGGCCGCTGGAAGCACAGCCTGGTCTCGGCGGCGGGCCCGCTGACCAACGTGCTGTTCGCGGCCGTGTGCACCGCGCCCTTCTGGCTGCACGCGCTGGACGGCGTGCCCGCCGACTTCCGCTTCGCACTGGGCTTCCTGGCCCTGCTCCAGGTGACGGCCGCGATCCTGAACTTCCTGCCGGTGCCCGGCCTGGACGGCTACGGCGTCCTCGAGCCCTGGCTGTCGTACCAGGTCAAGCGCCAGCTGGCGCCGTACGCGCCGTTCGGGCTGCTGTTCGTGTTCGCGCTGCTGTGGGTGCCGTCGATCAACACCGCGTTCTTCGACACGATCGACGCGATCCTGCGCGGCCTCGGCGTCGACGACTACTCGCGCTACTGCGGCCAGGAGCTGTACCGCTTCTGGCGCGGCACGCCGGAGGTGTGCGCGGTCAGCCCGTGACGGACTTGCCCCGCTGCGACGCCTGCCGGCCGCGCTTGACGTAGTACCAGGTCATGTTGGACGCCAGGCCCGCCAGCAGCACCCAGACGATCCCCACCCAGCTGCCCTGGGCGAAGGAGACGACGGCGGCGGCCACGGCGAGGACGCAGACGACGAGGGGGTAGAGGGCGATGCGGGGCATGGGGAGTGGGCTCCTGTCGGATCCTGTCGGGGGACACTGCTCGGAACTGCACGAACTGCTTCACGCGTTCCTTCGCCGACCAGTGTCCCCCATGGCCCCGGCCCGCTCACACGTCGGTGACGCGGAGCCCGGCGTGTGCCTTGTAGCGGCGGTTGACGGAGATCAGGTTCGCGACGAGCGACTCGACCTGGTGGGCGTTGCGCAGCCGCCCGGCGAAGACGCCGCGCATGCCGGGGATGCGCCCGGCGAGGGCCTGCACGATCTCCACGTCGGCGCGCGCCTCGCCGAGCACCATCACATCGGTGTCGATCTGCTCGATCTCCGGGTCCTCCAGCAGTACGGCCGACAGGTGGTGGAAGGCTGCGGTGACCCGGGAGTCGGGCAGCAGGGCGGCGGCCTGCTGGGCGGCGCTGCCCTCCTGCGGCTTCAGCGCGTAGGCGCCCTGCTTGTCGAAGCCGAGCGGGTTGACACAGTCCACGACGAGCTTGCCGGCCAGCTCCGCGCGCAGGGACTCGAGGAGCGTGCCGTGCCCCTCCCACGGGACGGCGACGATCACGATGTCACTGCGGCGCGCGGCCTCGGCGTTGGCGGCGCCCTCGATGCCGTACCCCAGCTCCTCGGCCGCGGTCCGGGCCCGCTCGGTGGCCCGCGAGCCGATGATCACCTTCTGGCCGGCCCGGGCGAGCCGGTAGGCGAGGCCCTTGCCCTGCGGGCCGGTGCCGCCGAGCACGCCGACGACCAGCCCGGAGACGTCGGGCAGGTCCCAGGGGTCCTTGGCGGGGGCCTTCGCGGGGGTCTGTGCGCTGTCGGTAGAGGTCATGCGCCGACTCTACGTCCGTGGCACGGACGGCACCGGCCTCAGGTGAGCCGCGTCACGGGCACCCGGCGGAAGGTGATCGTCTCGTAGGCGCCGAAGTCCCCCGTCTCGTAGAGGAGTCCGACGGTGCGCCGGTCGACGCGGACCAGGTCGGAGTAGGCGGCGGGCAGTCCGTCGGCGGTGAACGCCGGGCGCCAGGTGGTGCCGGCGTCGGTGGAGGCGCGGATGGTCATCAGGGCACGGTGCTCGGGGTCGGCCGGGCCCGAGTACAGGAGCAGGTCGGGGTCGCGGAGCTGGAGGACGCAGGCCTCGCAGACGGGGGCGACGAGCCCGGCCTGCGGGCGGAAGGGCTTGACGAGGGTGCGGCCGCCGTCGGCGGAGTGGGCGTCGGCGCGGCTGCCGGGGGAACTGCCCGATTCGTTGCGGGTGTTGAAGTAGACGCGCCCGTCGGGGAGTTCGGCCGCGGTGGTCTCGTTCACATTGAGGTGGCCGTCGGTGTTCTCGTCGACGTACCCGAGGTACCAGCTCTCGCCGCGGTCGTCGCTGAGCAGGCAGTGGCCGCTGTGGTACTTCGCCTCGGCGCCGGTGTCGGTGCCGGTGGGCGGCAGGGTGTGGTTGGCCGGGACGAGCACGCGCCCCGAGGCGAGCTGCAGGGCGTGCCCGGGGGTGGTGGCGTACCAGCGCCAGCCGGGCCGCTTCACCTGCGCGGTGATCTCCCTCGGCGCGGACCAGGTCAGGCCGTCGTCGTCGCTGTGCTGCACCCACACCCGGCGCCCGTCGGCGTCCTTGACCTGCCCGCGCAGGATGGCGTCCTCGGTGGCACAGGCCGCGGCCCGGACGTGCACGAGCAGGACGCGGCCGGTGTCGAGGACGACGGGGGCGGGGTTGCCGGCGAGGCCGGTGCCGTTGTCCGCGGCGACCGTGAGCGGGCCCCAGGTGCGCCCGCCGTCGGTGGACCGCCTGAGCACGATGTCGATGTGGCCGTGGTCGGCGGCGGAGTCGTGGCGGCCCTCGCAGAAGGCGAGCAGCGTGCCGGCGCCGGTGACCACGATCGCCGGGATCCGGAAGCCGGCGTAGCCCTCGTGTCCGGCGCGGAAGGGAACGGTGGCCTCGGTCATGGGGCGGCTCCTCGGTTCGGGCGGGGACGGATGCATGTCCCCGGGACGGGCGAATTCCAGGTGAACTCCGCGTCACGAGTGGCCGGTTGCGGCAGGATGCGGTCGCATGGACGCCGTACGGGTCGCGTTGCTGCGGGAAGTGCTCACCGGGACGGAGTGGCTGGGGGCCACCCGGAGGTTCGCGGGGGTACTGCGCGGGTCGGTGGTGGCGCACGGGGGCGGACTGCTGCTCGTCGGCACGCCGGAGTACGAGCCGTGGCATCTGGCGGCGCATCTGGTGGACGAAGCCGCGTGGTCGGGTACGCCGGAGCTGGCGCCGACGCTCGTACGGCACCGGGCGCGCCCTTGCGACCCGCCCCATCTGGCCGTCGGACCGGGCCGGATCGAGGCGGCGCGCCGGGGCGAGACCCTGCTGGTCGTCGCGCCCGAGGAGCCGGCCGCGCTGCTTGACCGGGTGCACGATGCCCGCCGGGCCGGGGTGACGGTGCTCGCGCTGGGGGCGGCCGGGGGCGAGCTGGCCGCGATGGCACACGACACGCTGGCCGTACCCGAAGGCGCGGAACTGGACCTGGACAGCGTGCAGCACCTGGTCAGCGCGGCGGCGGGGGAGAACGCGGGCGGGGTCTCCGCGCGCGGGCGGCGGAGTCTGCGGGACCGCCTGTCGCGGCTCGCGGAGGTCCTGACGGCGCCGCCCCCCTCCCCTTGGTGACCTTCCCGGTGGGCGGGGAAAAGCAGTTGCCCCGTCCCCGGCATGGGCCGAGCATGCATCGGTGGCCCGTGCCCTCCTTCCCGACCTCTCCCCCTGGAAGGCCTCCAAGGACTTCCGTCGGCTCTGGACGTCAGGGCTGATCAGCAACTTCGGCAGCTTCCTGACGCTGGTCGCGCTTCCCGTCCAGCTCAAGGACCTCACCGGTTCCGCGGCGGCGGTCGGCGCGATCGGTGCCGTGGAGCTTTTACCGCTCATCGTCTGCGGCCTGTACGGCGGCGCCCTCGCCGACGCCCTCGACAAACGGAAGCTCATCGTGCGCACGGAGGCCGGACAGGGTCTGCTCAGCGCGGTCCTGCTGGTCAACGCCCTGCTCCCGCACCCCGCGGTCTGGCCGCTGTACGCCATCGCCGCGCTCTCCTGCGCCCTGGGTTCCGTCCAGCGCCCGGCACTGGACTCGCTGTGGCCCAGGATCGTCGCCCACGCCGACATGCCCGCCGCGGCCTCGCTGAACTCGCTGCGCTGGACCGTCGGCGGAGTCGCGGGCCCGGCGGTCGCGGGCGTGGTCGTCGCCTACGCGGGCCTCGGCTGGGCCTACGCCGCCGACCTGCTGACCTTCGTCGTGTCGGTGGCGTACATCGTGCGGATCGCCCCCTCCCCCACCGTCGCCGAGGCGTCGAAGCCCTCGCTGAACGCCATCCTGGAAGGCGCCCGGTACGCGTGGAGCCGTAAGGAACTCCTCGGCACCTACGTCGTCGACCTCGCGGCGATGTTCCTGGCCATGCCGCTCGCGGTGCTGCCGTTCCTCGCCGACGAGCTGCACGCCGACTGGGCGCTCGGGCTGATGTACGCCGCCCTTCCGGCCGGCTCCCTGCTGGTGAGCCTGACCAGCGGCTGGGCCTCCCGGGTGCACCGGCACGGGCTGATGGTGGTGGTGTCGGCCATGGGCTGGGGCCTGGCGGTGGCGGCGGCCGGGGTATGCGGGAACGTGTGGCTGGTCCTCGTCTTCCTGACCGTCGGCGGCGGCTTCGACATGGTCTCCGGGGTCTTCCGGGCCGCCATGTGGAACCAGACGATCCCGGACGAGCTGCGCGGCCGGCTCGCCGGGATCGAGCTGCTGTCCTACTCGGTCGGCCCGCAGCTCGGCCAGGTCCGGGCGGGTGGCCTGGCCGCCTGGGCGGGCGTACGGACCTCCGTCGCCCTGGGCGGGCTGGCGTGCGCGGGCGCGATGGGCCTGCTCGCGCTGTGCCTGCCGGGGCTCATGACGTACGACGCCCGGACCAACGCGCATGCGGTACGGATGCGCGAGCGGCGCGCCGCCACCGAACCGGCCGTGAGCCGGTCGGCCGTGGACTGATCACTCCTCGCCGGTGTCCCGGGGCGCGGACGCGTCGTGCCAGCGCGGGTCGGTCTCCCACTCGAGGTTGCGTTCCCTGGCGGTCTCCATCGCCCGCTGGGCCTCCTCGGGTGAGGTGTACGGCCCGAAGCGGTCCTTGGCCGGGCACTCCGGGCCCTCCTCGACCTTCTTGTGCTCCAGGCAGTAGTACCACTCGCCCGGCTTGCCGACGGTGCGCTTCTTGAACAGGGCCATGAACAGCTCCTCTCGCCACGGACATGTTCCCCCATCCCGGCTGGATAGACTCGCTGGCATGTCTGGCCAGTCGCTGCTCGTACCAGGGGAGCTGTCCCCCATCCGTTCGGTCCCCGGAAACATCCGCCGTCCCGAGTACGTCGGCAAGCCCGCGCCGGCGCCGTACACCGGGCCCGAGGTGCAGACCCCGGAGACCATCGAGGCGATGCGGATCGCCGGCCGCATCGCCGCGCAGGCGATGGCGGAGGCCGCGAAGATCATCGCGCCCGGGGTCACCACGGACCAGTTGGACAAGGTCGCGCACACGTACATGTGCGACCACGGCGCCTACCCCTCCACGCTGGGCTACCGCGGCTTCCCCAAGTCCCTGTGCACATCGGTCAACGAGGTCATCTGCCACGGCATCCCGGACTCGACGGTCCTGAACGACGGCGACATCGTCAACCTCGACGTGACGGCGTACATCGGCGGGGTGCACGGCGACAACAACGCCACCTACCTGGTCGGGGACGTGGACGAGGAGTCGCGGCTGCTGGTGGAGCGGACCCGGGAGTCGCTGAACCGCGCGATCAAGGCGGTCAAGCCGGGCCGGCAGATCAATGTCATCGGCCGGGTCATCGAGTCGTACGCCAAGCGTTTCGGCTACGGCGTCGTCCGTGACTTCACCGGTCACGGGATCAACTCGTCGTTCCACTCCGGCCTGATCATCCCGCACTACGACAGCCCGCACGCGACGACGCTGATGCAGCCGGGCATGACGTTCACGATCGAGCCGATGCTGACGCTGGGCACCCACGAGTACGACATGTGGGACGACGGCTGGACGGTCGTGACGAAGGACCGCAGGCGCACGGCGCAGTTCGAGCACACGCTGGTGGTGACGGAGACGGGTGCGGAGATCCTGACCCTGCCGTAGCGCTGCGCTCGCCCGGACAGCTCCCCCCTGCCCGCCCTCTGCCAGGGCGGGCTTTCTCTTGTAGACTTTTACCGACATGGTGTCGGCAACATGCGCAGGGGACGGCCACATGGACTCCTTCTCGACCCTCATCCGCACCGCGTCCCACGAGCAGCACGTGGCGGCGAACACCTCGACGTTCATGACCGACCTGCTCGGCGGCAGGCTGGGCGTGGCCGCTTACGCGCGTTACACCGAGCAGCTGTGGTTCGTGTACGAGGCACTGGAGAGCGGCGCCGGGCTGCTGGCCTCGGACGCGGTGGCGGGACCGTTCGTCCGGCCGCAGCTCAAGCGGCTGGCCGCGCTGGAGCGGGACCTGGCCCATCTGCGGGGCGCGGGATGGCGGGCGACGCTGTCGGCGCTGCCCGCGACCCGGGCGTACACGAACCGGGTCCGCGACTGCGCCGAGCGCTGGCCCGGCGGCTATGTCGCCCACCACTACACCCGCTATCTGGGCGATCTCTCCGGCGGCCAGGTCATCCGCGACCGGGCGGAGAAGACCTGGGGCTTCGCGCGGAAGGGTGACGGGGTCCGCTTCTACGTCTTCGAGGGCGTCACCAACCCGGCCGCTTTCAAGCGGAGCTACCGGGAGCTGCTGGACGCGATCGCCGTGGACGACCTCGAGAAGCAGCGGATCGTGTCCGAGTGCAAGCGGGCGTACGCACTGAACTCGGCCGTGTTCAGCGCGCTGGGCGAGGAGTTCCCGCCGAGCGCCCAGCGCTCGGGGAACACTCACGCTCGAGGAACACGCGCCCGCCGACCTCCACCCACCCGTGCGGCTGTGGGGCCGTGAGGATCTGGGAGCCCCTGCCCTGGGTGATGTTGAGGGCACGGCCGAGCCGGTCCGTGAGGAGAATCGCCGCCGCGCCGGTGGCCTCGTCCTCGTCGATGCCGTCGTCGCGGCCGGGGAAGGCGCGGGCGCGGATCCGGCCGGCCGCCTCGTCCTCCCAGGCCCAGGCGTAGATCCACTCCCCCGGCGGGGGCACGTCGAGGGCGTCGACCTCGGTGGGGCCGGCGTACTGGCGCAGGGTGCGCGCAGGGGCCCACTCGGCGCGGGCCTCGATCCAGCTGAACTCGCCGTCCAGCCGGGCTCCGACGACTCCGGCGGGAGTGACGAGTTCGGGCACGTCGAGCAGCCAGGCGGTGCCGACGCAGGGGTGACCGGCGAAGGGCAGCCGCAGGGTGGGGGTGTAGATGTCGATCACACCGCGCTCGGGGTCGTCCACGAACACGGTCTCGCTGAAGCCGAGTTCGGCCGCCAGCGTCTGCCGGTCGCTCCGCTCGGGCAGGACCGAGCCGTCGCGCACGACACCGAGTGCGTTGCCGTGGCCGCCGGTCGGTCCGCAGAAGACGCGGAGTATGTCGTAGTCAGTCACCGGTGAATTGAAGCATCACGACGACGACGGGGGCGCCGCCGGGCAGCGGGCGCCCAGGTCACGGTGTGGCTGCTGTACCCGGTCCCGGCACTCGCGGCGTTCTTCGCCCCGGTAGGGTTCGCCTCCGGGAAGGCGAAGGTGAAGGGACCCGATGAGCAGGGATCGCAGCCCGCGCAGGCTCCGCAGGCGTGACCGTAACGCACTCATAGCGGCCTCTCTGGCCGTTTTGTCGCTTTCGGCGAGCGGGTGCGTGGTGGTGCACGGGGAGCGGGAGGTGCTCCCCGCGGCCACGCGCGCCGAGGCCACCAAGGCGCTCACCGCGTTCACGGCCGCGTACAACAAGGCCGACAAGGCCTTCGACAGCTCCCTTGACGCGCCCTACGTCACGGGCCCGTTCGGTGACATCGACGCAGCGCGGCTCAAGGCCGGGCACACCAACAGCCCGTCGGGCAACGCGAACCACGTGCCGCTCAAGCTCACGGACGTGAAGATCACGATCCCCAAGAAGGCCGGCTGGCCGCGCTGGTTCGTCGCCGACGCCCGGGGCAACAAGGCGGGCAACGCACGCTGGCTGCTGGTGTTCACACGCAACGGCCTCGGCGAGCGGTGGCAGGTGGCGTATCTGACGCTCGTGGCGCCGGGCGCCGTACCGCAGTTCAGGACCGACGGGGACGGCTGGGCCGAGGCCGTGCCGACCACCTCGGCCCAACTCGCCGTCGCCCCCGGCAAGTTGAGCCAGGACTATGCGACGTACCTGCAAAAGGGCGGCAGCACCTTCGCCGACGGCACGTACACCAGCGCCGAGCGCGCGGACCGCGCCGAGCGGGCCAACAAGCCGGGCCTGGTGACCCAGTTCATCGACAAGCCGCTGACGGGCGGGGACTACCAGCCGCTGGCGCTGCGCACCGCGGACGGCGGGGCGCTGGTGTTCTTCACCACGCACCACTACGAGAAGCGGACCGTCGCCGCGGGCGCCACGATGCCGGCTCAGAACAGGGACGTGCAGGCCCTGACGAAGGGCGAGGTGAAGCAGTCCCTGACGCTGGAGCTGATGTCCAACGAGGTCGTCCTGGACCCGGCGGGCAGCGGCGCGGTGTCCATGCTGGGCCGGGTGCCGGGGCTGACGTCGGCTCAGGGCCAGTAGCCGTTATCAGTGCCGCGGGGGCCAGGCTGCACCCTGGTGATCGGCGCCGACGTGGCGGGCGCAGGCGTCGGTGAGGGACTCCAGCAGGGTGAGCGGGTCCGGCAGGGCGTGCTCCGGACCGCGGACCCAGCGCACCTGCTGGTCGTCGCCCGGGAGCCGGGCGGGCGGTACGAGGACGTAGGAGCCCCGGCAGTGCCAGCGCAGGCCCGGGTGCTCGTCCATGGTCTCGGGGTGGCAGTCCAGCTCACAGGGCCACCATTCGTCCTCGTCCTCGGGGGTGCCGCGGGTGAGGGTGAAGAACAGCATGCGGCCGTCGTCGCTCTCGGCGACCGGGCCGACCTCGACGCCCTCGCCGAGCAGTCGGTCCAGGGCCTCCCGCCCGGCCTCCAGGGGCACGTCGAGCACGTCGTGCACCATGCCGGTGGCGGTGATGAAGTTGGCCTGCTGCTGGTGCCGGGCCCAGCGCTCGATCTGGGCGCGGTCGGTGGTGGACTGCGTCTGCCAGGCGAACGACACCGGGTGCCGGGCCGGGGTGGGACAGCCGACGCGGTCGCAGGAACAGCGGTAGCCCGGGGCGGGGTGCGCGGCGGGGGCGAGCGGCAGGCCCGCCGCGGCGGCAGCCAGCAGCAGCGCCTCACGGCCGCCGGTGTCGGCGGTGGCCTCCTTCGGGCGGCGTCCGAGCAGCCACTGGGAGAGTTTGCCCTGCCGACCGGGCCGGCCGCCGAACGTCGCGCTCATCTGTCCCCTCGCCTCGCAGGTCGCCTCGCTGGTGTGCGGACAGCATGCCTTATCGTCCCATCTTCACGCGCTTGGGGGTGTCTGGGGTCCGATTCCGTGCAGGGCGTAGTCGACCAGGGTGTCTGTGTAGTCGTACGTGATCGGTCCGGTCCGTTGCAGCCAGCGTTGCGCGAGCGGCGAGACGAACAGTTCCAGGGCGATCCGGGGATCGACGTCGGCGCGTACCGCCCCGGCGTCCTGGGCGGCGTGCAGCCGGTCGACGTAGAGCTGGAGCTGGGGTTCGAGGAGCTTGGTGACGAACTCGCGGCCGAGCGGCTCGTTGACCACGCCCTCGGCGGCCAGCGCCCGGGAGGGCGCCTCGAAACGCGGGTCGACGAGCTGGTGCACGGTGATCCGCAGCACGGCCTTGAGATCGGCGGCCAGGTCGCCGGTGTCCGGGATGACGTACGGCGCCTGCCCCGCCTCCTGCGCGGCCTGCGTCGAGAGGTCGAAGAACGCCTCCAGCAGGACCTCCGCCTTGGAGGGCCACCAGCGGTAGATCGTCTGCTTGCCGACACCGGCCCGGGCGGCGATCCCCTCGACGGTGGTCTTCGGGTACCCGACCTCACCGACCAGGGCGAGGGCGGCGGCGTAGATCGCTCGGCGTGACTTCTCGCTGCGCCGGGCGGCGTCGGGGGCGGGCTTCTTGACCATGGGACGACGCTACAAGCTGCGCCGGTGCAGCGGTGCGCCGGGAAGTGCCGCGTTGTGCCGCCGCACGGCCGCGGCGCCCGCCGCGCAGCCGCACATCGACGCGGCCCGCGTCCCTTTCAGGGCGCCGGTGGCCAGGAGTCCCCCCACTCGGCGTCCCTGGCCGCCTTGTACAGATCGCCGTGGCGCTTGCTGATCGTCGTGCGGCGGATTCGCTCGTCCGCCTCGCACAGGTCGAGGAGCACCTGGCCCTTGCGGATCTGCGGGCGCCGGACCACGCGGGCGGGGGGCGGCTCGGCGGGCAGGCGGGTGGCGGCGACGTACGAGAACTTCTCGTCCTCGTAGGGCAGGGTGCCGCCCTTGACCTGGCGGTGCAGCGAGGAGCGGCTCACCCGGGCGGAGAAGTGGCACCAGTCCGTGCCGGGCTCGATGGGGCAGGCGGCGCTGTGCGGGCAGGGGGCGACGACGTGCAGTCCGGCGCGGATCAGGCGGTCGCGGGCCTCGATGACCCGGGCGTAGCCGGCCGGGGTGCCGGCCTCCACGATCACCACGGCCCGGGCGGCACCGGCCGCGGCGTCGACGAGGGCGGCGCGGTCGGGCTCGGCGAGTTCGTTGAGGACGTACGACACCGTGACGAGGTCGGTGTCGTCCAGGGTGAGGTCGGCGCCGATCCGGGCCCGCTGCCAACGGGCACCGGCGAGGGCCGGGTTGGCGGCGGCGATCTCCCGGCCGAGGGCGAGGGCGGGTTCGGCCCAGTCCAGCACGGTGACGCTGCGCTCGCCGGGCCAGGCCGCCGTGACGGCCCAGGTCGCGGCGCCGGTACCGCCGCCGACGTCGACGTGGCTGCCGGGCGTCCAGCCGGGCACGGCCGCCGCGAACGCCTCCAGCGCCGAGCGGACGGCCTCGAAGGTGGCGGGCATGCGGTAGGCGGCGTAGGCGGCGACGTCCGCGCGGTCGCGGAGGATCGGCGCGTGGGTCGGGGTCTGCCCCCGGTAGGCGGCGATCAGCCGTTCCACGGCTGAGGCTGCTTGCCTGGGCGGAAGTCCGTCGAGGAGGTCGTCCAGAGCGGCGCGCAGGGTCCGGGCCGGGGTCACGGGGTCGTTCACCCGGTGATTCTACGGTGGCGCTCAGATCACCGCCCCGGCCAGCCGGGTGGCCAGCGCCGCCCGTGGCCCGCTGTCCGGCAGGCGTCTTCGCGGGTGGACCGTGTTCGCCAGCAGGATCAGGAAGGTGTCCGTTCTCGGGTCGAGGACGAGTGAGGTGCCGGTGAAGCCGGTGTGGCCCGCCGCTCCGTTGCCCGCCAGGGCGCCCATGAACCAGGGCTGGTCGACGGTGAAGCCCAGGCCCGGTGGGGTCAGGAGGAGTTCGACGAAGTCGGGGCCGAGGATGCGGGCAGGGCCGTAGGAGCCGCCCGCGAGCAGGGTGCGGCAGAAGACCGCCAGATCGGGGGCGGTCGAGAAGAGGCCCGCGTGTCCGGCCACCCCGCCGAGCGCCCAGGCGTTCTCGTCGTGGACCACGCCCCGCAGCATTCCGCGGTCCGCCTTGGCCCACGGCCGCCGCTGGTCCTCGGTGGCCGCCGCGCCGGGGCAGGGGCCGAAGCGGGTCGCCGTCATCCCGAGCGGGCGGGTGATGCCGTCCGCGATCAGGACGTCCAGGGCACGGCCGGTGACGCGTTCCAGCACGAACTGGAGCAGGAGCATGTTCAGGTCGGAGTAGCCGTATGTGCCCGGGGCGGTCGCCGGGGCCTCGGCGCGCAGCAGGGACAGACGGCTCGCGTCGTCCGGGCAGTCGTACAGCGGGAGTTCGGGGCGCAGTCCCGAGGTGTGGGTGAGCAGTTGGCGGACGGTGATGCCGTGGGCGGCTGCCGCGTGGAAGTCGGGCAGGTAGTCGCCGACCCGGGCGTCCATGCCGAGCGTGCCGCGCTCGATCTGCTGCACGGCGGCGACGGACGTGAACAGCTTGGTGAGCGAGGCCAGGTCGAA
Source organism: Streptomyces broussonetiae (assembly GCF_009796285.1). Taxonomy (NCBI): domain Bacteria; kingdom Bacillati; phylum Actinomycetota; class Actinomycetes; order Kitasatosporales; family Streptomycetaceae; genus Streptomyces; species Streptomyces broussonetiae. The sequence continues at coordinate 3,114,984 of NZ_CP047020.1, forward strand.
GGGTGTGTCGACGGTGGCCGGGACCCGGGCCTCGGGCGGCAGTTCGACACCGTTGCCGGTCTCCGGGTCGTGGGCGGCGTAACGCACCGCCCAGCCCGCGGCCTCGGCCACGGCGACCACGGGTCCGCGGCCGGCCAGGACGACGGCACCGGCCGCCCAGGGGTGGTCCGCGGAGGTGAGGGCGTGCACGTCGCCGACCAGGTGCTCGATGGCGGCCGGGTCGAGCCCGGCCCGTTCCGGCGTGTCGGCGCGCAGTCTCGGTGCGCTCAGTTCTCGTCTCCCTCCGAGACCGCACGGGCGTTCCCCCGTGTGTTCCAGGGACGGCACATTCCCACGAAGCAGGCCGCCGCGGCCAGTGCCCCCGCCAGTTGGACGAGCGCCATGGGTACGGCGGTGTGCTCGCCCGCGATGCCGACGAGCGGCGAGGCGACCGCGCCGACGAGGAAGGAGGTGGTGCCGAGCAGCGCGGAGGCGGAGCCCGCGGCGTGCCGGGTGCGCAGCAGGGCGAGGGACTGGGCGTTGGGGAGCGTGATGCCCATCGCCGACATCAGCACGAAGAGCGCGGCCGCGACGGGGGTCAGGCCCACCTTGCCGAGGGCGCCGGCGGACATCAGCAGCAGCGCCGTCGACGCGAGCACGATCACCGCGAGGCCGCAGGCCAGCACCTTCTCCAGGCTCACCCGGCCGACCAGCGCCTTGCCGTTGACCTGCCCGGCGATCACCAGGCCGACCGAGTTGAGGCCGAACAGCAGGCTGAAGGTCTGCGGGGAGGCGCCGTAGATCTCCTGGATGACGAAGGGGGACGCGGAGATGTAGGCGAACAGCGCGGCGAAGGCGAAGCCGCCGGCCAGGGTGTAGCCGGTGAAGGGCAGGTCGGCCAGCAGGGTGCGCATGGTGCGCAGAGCGTGTGCCGCTCCCCCGCGGTGCCGCTGGGCGGGCGGCAGTGTCTCCGGCAGGCGCAGCCAGACGAGCACGGCCAGCAGTGCGCCGACCACCGTGAGGACGACGAACACACCGCGCCAGTCGGTCACCCGGAGGATCTGCCCGCCGATCAGCGGGGCGACGATGGGGGCGACCCCGGAGATCAGCATCAGGGTGGAGAAGAAGCGGGCCATGGCGACGCCGTCGTACAGATCGCGTACGACGGCCCGGGCGATGACGATGCCGGCCGCGCCCGCGAGGCCCTGGGCCAGCCGGAAGACCACCAGTGTCCCGACGTTCGGCGCGAACGCGCACAGGGCGGTCGCGAGGACGTAGACGGCGAGACCGGCGAGCAGCGGCCGACGCCGTCCCCAGCGGTCGCTCATCGGGCCGACGGCCAGTTGCCCGAGCGCCATGCCGGCCAGGCAGGCGGTGAGGGTGAGCTGGACCGTGGCGGCGGGGGCGTGCAGGGTCCGGGTGACTTCGGGCAGCGACGGCAGGTACATGTCCATCGCGAGCGGGGGTGTCGCGGTGAGGCCGCCGAGGACGAGGGTGACGAGCCATCCGGTGCGGCGGGCGGCGGCCGGCGGCGGGGCGTGCCCGGTCTGCGGTTGCGGTGTGGCCGGCGCCGCGTGTTCGGGCATGCGCTTCCTCCCCTGTTCCGTTCCCTGTCCGGGCTCACCGAGCCCCCTGCGGCCCGCTTCCAGGCCCGTCCCTCGGACATGACCGGCACCCATGCTCTCAGCTCGCACAGACTGCCGGGGCACACATGAGCGAGGGCGGGACGAGGGTGAACCAGAGGGTGCGCCGGGAGCCGGGGCTCGCGGGCCACCTCTTGCCGGCGGCGGGGCGCCGCCGGACCTGGGCGCGTACCCCGGTGTCGTGCGCGCAGCCGCTGCCCGGCGAGCCCGACCCCGTCCCGGCGAGCGCGACGCTCTCGGCGCAGGGCGTCGGCCTCCGGTCGGGCGCGGTGCCGTCGCGGGCGGGCGGGCGCCGGCCACGGTGCGCCGCCCGGTCGTCGGCGCCGCGGGCGCCACGGCGTCGGTGGCCGCCCCGCACGGCCGGATCGACGAACCGCCGGGCCTCTTCCATCCGGACCGGCTCGTGCTGCACCGCGACGGCCCTGGCCCCGAGGAGTTCACCGCCGATCCGGCCGACGGACGGGTCGGAGGGCTCGCTCGCGGTGATGGGGAGCCGAGTACCCGACCAGCCGCATGACGGACACGGCATTCCGCATGCCGGACTCCCCGCCTACGCTGCGGAGGCATGACTGACAGGCATACGAAGAGCGCGGTGGTGACCGGCGCCGGCTCCGGCATCGGACGGGCCGTCGCCGTGGAACTGCTGCAGGCCGGCTGGTCGGTCGCGCTGGCCGGCCGGCACACCGAGACGCTGGAGGCGACGGCGGCGCTCGCGCCCGGGGGCTCCGCGCTCGCCGTGCGTACCGACGTGGCCCGGCCCGAGGACGTGGACGCACTGTTCACGGCCACCGTGGAGCGGTTCGGGCGGGTGGATCTGCTGTTCAACAACGCGGGGACCTTCGGGCCCGGCGGCGTCCCGGTCGAGGAACTCCCCTACGACGCCTGGCGGCACGTGGTGGACACCAACCTCAACGGGGCGTTCCTGTGCGCGCAGGCGGCGTACCGGCGGATGAAGGAGCAGGATCCGCAGGGCGGCCGGATCATCAACAACGGCTCGATCTCGGCCCATACGCCCCGTCCGCACTCGGTCGCCTACACCGCGACCAAGCACGCGCTCACCGGCCTGACCAAGTCCCTGTCGCTGGACGGGCGGCCGTACCGCATCGCGGTCGGGCAGATCGACATCGGCAACGCGGCGACCGACATGACGGAACGGATGCAGACCGGTGCGCTCCAGGCGAACGGCGAGGTGGTGCCGGAGCCGGTGATGGACGTGGCCGACGTGGCGCGCACCGTGCGGCACATGGCCGAGCTGCCGCTGGAGGCGAACGTGCAGTTCGCGACGGTGCTGGCGACGGCGATGCCGTACATCGGGCGGGGCTGAACCGGCTCCCGGACCGGTTCCACAAACGGAGTTCGAACATCCGCGGTATTGCGGCCGGTCGAGCACATATGCTCAACTTCCCTCCACGAGAGCTTCACACTTCAAGCTCGTGGATTCCGCAAGCCATACCGAGGGGGGAGGCGGCGGCCGTTCCACCGGACCGGAGTTGGGGGTGGACCTCGCGCGGGACGCGGGGTACGCACCGGTCGCTGGAACGGCCGCCGCGCTGTTCGCGAAGCCGCCGGCGATCTCACCGGGGCACGTCGTTCGCCGTGCGGCGGTGAGCGGTTCGCCGCCGCACGGCCGGCCGCCGAACCGCTCACCGCCGCGGCGCTTTCAGCGCCGGTGGCGCCCGCCGGGCTCCGTCGGGCCGCCGCTCGTCTCGCTCACGGCCGTCGTCTCTGTTGTCGCCGTCGTCACCGTCGTCGCTTTCGTCGCCGTCACGGCGCTCGCCCTGCGCCGCCGCTTGACCATCCAGGCCCCCGCCGCCGCCAGCAGCAGCACCGTGCCCCCGGCGCCCTCGACCAGCCGGCCGGTGGACAGCCCGCCGGACGACGCGTCAGAGCTGCCGGCCGCCGCCTGGGCCTTGCTCCCCGGAGCCGGACCCGCCTTCGCGCCGCCCTCGCTGAGCGGCTCGACCAGCGTGCCCACGGCCTGTGCCGCACGCCCGCGACCGAAGCCCCAGTCGAGCAGCGCGGCCGTCTGCTCGTAGACGGCGTTGCTCCCCTCGGCCGGATGCATCACCGTCACCAGCAGGGTGCGCCCGCCCCGGGTGGCGGCGCCGGTGAAGGTGTTGCCGGCATTGCTGGTGTAGCCGTTCTTGACACCGATCAGGCCGTCGTATGTCCTCAGGCCCCATGCCCCGGTCAACAGGCGGTCGGTGTTCTGGATCTGGAATGTCTTCTTGCCGCCCGCGGGGAAGTCGGCGGTGCGCGTGCCGCAGTAGCCGCGGAAGTCGGCGTTCTTGAGACCGTGGCGGGCGAAGAGCGTCAGGTCGTACGCCGAGGAGATCTGGCCCGGGTGGTCGAAGCCGTCGGGGCTGACCACATGCGTGTCCAGCGCCTGCAGGTCCTCGGCCTTGGCCTGCATCTCGGCGACCGTCTTGGCGATCCCGCCGTTCATGTGGGCCAGCACGTGCACCGCGTCGTTGCCGGAGCGCAGGAACACGCCCTGCCAGAGCTGCTCGACGGTGTAGGTGATGCCGGCCTTGATGCCGACCAGGCTGGAGCCGGCCGGCACGTCGGAGATGTCGGTGTCCTTGACCGTGTACCGCTCGGTGCGGTCGAACTTCTTCAACACGGTGTCCGCGAAAAGCATCTTGAGCGTCGACGCGGGCGCGAGCCGTCGGTGCGCGTCAAAGGAGGCGAGCACCTCCCCGCTGTCGTAGTCGGCGATCAGCCAGGAGCGGGCGGTGAGCCTCGCGGGCAGTCCGGAGGCACCGCGCACCTGGACGCCGGCGCGGTTCAGTTGCTCGCCCCCGATGACGGCGGGCTCGGCTGCGGCGGCCTCGGTGGCCATGGACAGGGGAAGGGCGGCGGCCGTCAGACCGAGGGCGGCACGCCGGCTGATCCGGGAACATTCACGCACTCCGGGACCGTACACCGCGCCCAGCAGCGGATTCCCGGACCCGGGCGCGGACGGCCCGGAATTTGCCGCGTTATGAAAATCCGATGAGTTAACTGCGTTTCCTGGCGATTCCCGGGCCCTGCACATCCTTCACCCAGGGCTGCTCAAAGGTTCCTCCCCAGCTTGTGGCCGCGCCCACAGCGGGCGCCGAGAACCGTTCGAGGAACGGGATGTTCGGCACCTGTCTCAAGCGCGAGCCGAGCCGCCGCAAGAAGGCCGCTCCGGTGATCGCGATGGGTCTGGCGCTCGGTATCGCGCTGGTCATCACCGTGAACTCGGTGTCGGCCGGTATGACGCAGGCGCAGGACAAGGAGCCGCAGGTGCAGGGCGGCGGCGCGAACTTCAACGTCCGGGCCAACATCTCCGGTACGACGGTCACCACCTCCGCCGACCTCGCCTCCTCCGTCTCCGGCTCCCTTTCGCCATGGCGCCGGCGTTCTCCTCGGCCTGGGCGACCGTCCGGAAGCCGGGGATCGGCACGGTGCACGGGCCGCGCGCCCACAGCCGGGCCAGGGCGCCCTGGCCGAGGGGTACGGCCGTCGCCGGTGAGGACGGAGCGCGGCGCGTCGATCCGGTCCAGCCATGCGTGTCGGCGCCGAACCCGTCGGCGTCGTCGCCCTGCAGCCAGGCCGGTGGCCGGCTGCGGATGTCCCCGGCCTCCAGCGTCTGCCTGCGCCGCCCGGCCGGCAGCCCTATGGCCGGCGGGCTGCGGTCGACGCCGGCCGGCTCCGACTGCTCGCACAGTGCGACGAGCCGAGGCGCGTCGCCGAGGACGTTCAACGCGTGCTGCACGGCCGTGCAGTGCGTGCCCTGCGCGAAGACGGCGGCCCGTCCGGGGCCGCCGGTGCTCCGGCCGTAGGCCCGGACGAGGTCTGCGCCACGAACTCCTCGCAGGCGTCGGGCAGTTCGGCGACCCGTCCGGGGCCGGCGTCGGAGGGGTGGAACTGGTACAGGTCGATGTGATCCGTGCCGAGCCGGCGCAGCGAGGCGGTGAGGGCGCGACGCGACGGGCGTACTCGGGGGTGTCGTCGCCGCCGGTGAGGGTGCGGGTGTCCGGCTCGACGACGTTGCCCCACTTGGTGGCGCGCACGCCCTCGTCACGGCGCCCGCCCAGGGCCCGGCCGAGGACCTCCTGGCTGTGCCCGGCGCCGTAGCGGTCGGCGGAGTCGAAGAACGTGACGCCGAGGTCGAGGGGCGCGGCGGATCGCGCGTACGGACTCCTCGTCGTCGACCTTCCCCCAGCCGAGCGGCTGCCCGTCGGCGGCCTGCCTCCCCCACGCTCGGCTTTGCTCGCGCGGGGGCCCCATCCGCCGATGGCCCAGCACCCGAAGCCGAGCGCGCTCACGTCGATTCCGCTGCGTCCCGGTGTCCTGGTCATGGTCTCCATGCCTCAGGGCACCAGGAGTTGAAGCATGCACGAAGGCAAGGGCCCGGGCGGCCCGGATCACGCCTGTCCGGTCTCGAAACGGGAGATCTGTCCGCCGTCGTCGACGGTGAAGTGCCACTGGGTCTTCATCTCGCCATAGGTGTCGTTGCGGTAGCGGGCGTGCAGGGTCCGGCCGCCGTCGGACTCGCTGTCGACCTCCATGTGGCCGTTGGAGGCGAAGATCTCCCGCTCGATCCAGTCGGCGAGGTTGCGGTCACGGCCGTCGTCGGCCATGGTCGCGCCGAGCGAGAGAAGGCTCATGAAGCCCTCGCGGTCATGGGAGTTGACGGCGTTGACGAAGGCCCGGACGACCGGATCGCTGAGTTTGTCTGGTTTGATCGCCATGGCGCCAGGCTCACACCGCTTCCCCGGACCCGCCACCCGAACGCCCCGCTCGGCTCGCCCGTGAGGGTGAGACCTGCGACGGTGGGAGCACGGGAGGACCCGTCCGCGTGTCCACATGTCTGCCGTGTCCGCATGTCTTCAGGGGAGTCACCATGTCTTCAGGGGAGTCACCGTGAGCTGTTTCGACCGACGTGATCTGGGCCTGCTGCTGCTCCGGTTGGGGACCGGCGGGGTGCTCGCCGCGCACGGCACGCAGAAGCTGTTCGGCTGGTTCGGCGGACACGGCCTGGAGGGCACCGGCCAGTTCATGGAGTCCGTCGGCTACACGCCGGGCAGGGCGAGCGCGACGGCGGCGGGCGTCGCGGAAGCGGGCGGCGGCGCCCTTCTCGCCCTGGGCCTCGCGACCCCGGCGGCGGGCGCGGCGGCGGCCGGCGCGATGGCAGGGGCAGCGGCCGTCCATGTGCCCAACGGCTTCTTCGCCCAGTCCGGAGGCTACGAGTACGCGGTGACCCTGGGCCTGGCGGCGGCCGGACTCGCCATCACGGGCCCCGGGCGCCTGTCCTTCGACCATGCCCTCGGCCATGTCCTCGACCGCGGCTGGATGGTTCCGGCGGCCCTCGGCGTCACGGCGGCGGCCACGGCACTGGTGGTGGGAGCACGCAACTGCCGGGTCCGGGCGAAGCGGGAGGGCGAGCAGGAGGCGTTGTTCGAGGAGTAGCCGAGGGTTTCTCTTCCCCGGCGTGGCAGGCTGCGGGGCATGACCGATCAGAACACCACCCCCGCGCTCTGGCCGACCATCGACGAACTGTTCGCCCGGCTGGAGGAGGGCCGCGACCGCACCGGCATGGAGGGCGTGCTGCTCCGCGTCCTCAAGCTGTCGGAGGAGGTCGGCGAGGTGGCCGAGGCGGCCATCGGCGCGACCGGCGACAACCCCCGCAAGGGTTTCTCCCACACCTGGGAGGACGTGCAGCGGGAGCTGTGCGACGTGACCATCTCGGCCCTGGTGGCCCTGCGGTCACTGACCCCGGACGCGCGCGAGGTGTTCGAGCGACACCTGAAGAGGGTGCAAGAGCGCCCACTCGCACCGTCGGCGTGACCGGCACCGATCACGCGAGCGGGAACCAGCCGTACGTACCTGCCGAAACTCCGGGCAGTCCCCGGCCCGGCCGCGCGGGAGGCGTTCTAGCGGCACACCTTGGCCCCTACCCGCCCCGCGCACAACCTACGAACGTTTCTGCATGTCAATCTGCTTGTTTCTTGATCACTCAATCGCGGTGAACCAAGCAGAACCCTGCAACCACCGGTCACAAGATCCGGTTGTCCCAGGTGCTCATCAGGAGATCACCGGGAGGGACCGCCTTGCGCCTGCAGTACTTCACGCGCCTCACCACGACTCTGGCCGCCACCGGAGCCCTTGTCCTCGCCGCACCCACGGGCGCGCATGCCACCGCGATCGGGACAACTCCGGTGCGCACCTTCGAGTACAGCGTCGGCGGCGTGACCATGAAGATCCCGACCGGATGCATGTTCACGCACATCGTCCGCGGCGACGGCAGGAGGATCACCTACCAGAACGCAGGCGTCGACTGTGCCTTCGTCGCGGCCCTCAGCAGCGGATTCTGCAACTGGCGCATCGACTTCGCCTACGCCGACACAGACAACCGGACATACCGCACATCCCGCGGGAGGACGCACACCGAGTGCAAGATCGACCCGATGCGGAACAACTCTCCCCAGACGCTGCCTCGTTATGGAAAGGCGTGTGCCCACCTCTACGTCAACGGAGTGCGCCGCGTGAGCCAGTGCCACCACGTCACGAAGTGAGTCCTTCATGGTCGAGCAGCAACAGCGGAACGACGTGGACGAGGCCTGGGAAGCGCGACGGCGCCGGGCCGGTATCGTCGCGTTCTTCGTGGGGTTCGTCGCCACGCTGGCCTTCTTCGCCTTCGGCCCCGGACTACCGCACGTCATCGACGGAGGAGCTGTGCTCGCCGCCATTGCCGTGGGCGGTCTTGCCCGATGGTCTTGCCAGTCCTGGATGACGAGGACGGCGGGCAGGAAGGCCGGCCGTCTGTGATCACCTTGATGGGGCCCGGCCTCTTGAACAGGCCAAAGCACCTAGGCGGCAGACGAGTCGGGCTGTACGCCGGGTTCTGTTCCCCGGTGCCCTCGCGGGCGCCGGGGCGACGGCCATCCATCTAGGGCCGGCGTTGCCGCCGGCCTCGTGCGGTCTACCCGCGGACTCGGGCGGGCAGCCCTCGATCGTCCGCGCAGAAACACCGGGGTGTTTCCTTTTGACCTTGCTCCGGGTGGGGTTTACCTAGCTGCCCAGGTCACCCTGGGCACTGGTGGTCTCTTACACCACCGTTTCACCCTTACCGAGGACCGCCCTCTTCAAAAGAGCGCAGCCCCCGGCGGTCTGTTTTCTGTGGCACTGTCCCGCGGGTCACCCCGGGTGGCCGTTAGCCACCACCCTGCCCTGTGGAGCCCGGACGTTCCTCGGGAAGCCCCTCAAGGGGACTCCACGCGGCCGTCCGCCCGGCTCGTCTGCCGTGTCGACCATGGTACCGGGAGCCGGGAGCGGCGAGGACCGGCGGTCGCCGTCGCCAGGACCGAGCCCGTCAGGATCAGGGCGAAGGCCACCCCGATCGTCGCGGTCAGCCGCTCGCCGAGGAAGAGGGCGCCCGCCGCCACCGCGACCGCCGGGTTGACGTACGTGATCACCGTCGCCCGGGTCGGGCCCGCCTCCTTGATCAGCTCCAGGAACGCCACGAAGGCCACGGCCGTGCAGATCACGCCCAGGCCTGCCAGCGCGGCCAGGACGGCGGCGGAGGGGACGGAGGACGGGCGGGTCGCGGCCGCCACCGGGGCGTAGACCACGGCCGCCAGTGACAGGCAGACCGCCGTCAGATGCAGGGAGGGGACGTCCTTCAGGCGGCGTGCCGCTATCACCGGGGCGGTCGCGTAGCCGACGACCGTCACCAGCACCTCGGCCAGGGAGCGTCCGTCGCCGCCGGTCAGGTGGGGAAGGGTCAGGACCGTCACGCCCGCCAGGCCCAGGGCGAGTCCGGTGAGCCGCCGGGCTCCCAGGTGTTCGGTGCTGCCCAGCAGGCGCGCCACGACGACGCCCACGATCGGCACGCCCGCGATCAGCAGACCGGCCGTCGAGCTGGACAGGTGCCGTTCGGCGTCGGTGAGCGTGAACCAGGGGACGATGATCTCGAGGAACGCGAAGGCCAGTATGGGGCGCCAGTGGGCCCGTATGGTTGCGGGCAGCCCGCCCTGGCGCAGGGCGAACGGCAGGAGCAGGATCGCGCCCAGCGCGCAGCGCGTGAACACCACCACCGGCGGGGACACCTCGTCCACCGCCACCTTGATCATCAGATAGGGGACGCCCCAGATCACTCCCATCAGGGAGAACAGGAACCAGCCGCGTGCAGTCATGCGATGAGTTTCGGCCACGCTCTCAGGGCGCGTCTTGAACGCTGTTGCGGTAGGCCGCCGGGGTCACCCCGAGCACCCGCCGGAACCACCGGGTCAGATGCGCCTGGTCCGCAAAGCCCACCAGCCCCGCCACCTCCGCCGGGCGCAGTCCGGCGGCGAGCAGGGCGCGGGCCCGGGTCACCCGGTGCTGGGCCAGCCAGGCGTACGGGGGTATGCCCATGCTCGTACGGAAGGCCCGCAGGAGCTGGTAGCGGGACAGGCCCAGGTCGGCGGCGAGGCAGGCGAGGGTCGGCGGGGCCGTCAGCTCGTCGGCGAGGCGGTCGCGCACCGTCACGGCGATCGTGGCCGCACCCGGGACCAGGTCCGGCGCGGGCCTGGCCGTGGAGTGGCGGCGGGCCAGGGCCGTCAGCAGCCAGGGCACGCGGGACTCCGCCTCCAGCGGGTCCGGGCAACGACTGAGGTCGGTGTGGGTGAGGCGGAGCGCGGCGGCGAGTTCGGGGTCCTGCAGGACCGGTTCACGGAAGTGCGGCAGGCCGCCGAGGATGCCGTCGCTCAGCAGTGCCGGCTCGGCATACAGGGCGCGGTAGGCGTAGCCGTCAGTGGCGTTGCCCGGGCCGCCGGTGTGCATCTCGCCGGGGTCGAGGACGACGATGGTGCCCGGTCCGGTGCGGATGCGACCGCCCCGGTAATCGATCACCTCGCAGCCGCCGACGCAGACGCCGACGGTGTACTCCTCGTGGGCGTGCGGGGCGTAGACGTGCTGCCGGAAGTTCGCGGTCAGGAGGTCGAGCGAAGGCCCGCGCCGGCCCAGCCGCGCCCTGGTCCACAGCGCCTGTTCCGCCATCCCGGGCGCCTGTTCCGCCATCCGACGTCTCCTCCCCCTCCTCGTCGGCCGGCGCCCATGAGTGCGACGCCCACGGGTGCAACGCCCGCGGGGCGCACTTCATGCCGGAACCCGGCCGCATCCGTACGGGTCCGTACGGGTACGGGTCCGTACGGACCGTGCAGGGATCCGCACCGGGCCGGTGATCCCGGACGATCTCAGCCGTCGCCCGGACCGTCCCGGTCGTCGAGGCTCGCCCGTTCCAGGGACGCGAACGCGGCCTCCAGCCGTGCCCGGTGGTCCCTGGCCACCTCGGCCACCGGGTCGCCGGCCAGCAGGCGGCGGGCGGAGGTGAAGTAGACCGTGCGGTAGGCGGCCACGGTCAGGGCCGCGAGGAGCTGCGGGTCGGCCGTGCCCGCCTCGGCGAGGGCGGCGGCGAGCGTCCGCTCGACCTCCTCCACGCCCTCGCGGGCGCGCGAGCGCAGGGCCGGGGAGGCCATGACGATCCGGTAGAAGCGCGGGTAACGCTCCCCCACGCCGCTCAGCGGGTGTCGTTCGTCGAGGAGGCGGAGCGCGAGGCTGCGCAGGGCGGCGAGCGGTGACTCGCCGGGGGTGCGGTCGTGCACCGCCCCGGCGAAGAGTTCGGCGGCCTGCGGGATGCGGTCGAGGAACAGGTCCTCCTTGCGCGGGAAGTAGTTGAAGACCGTCATCGCGGAGACGCCCGCCGCCCGCGCGACCTCGGCGACCGTCACCGCATCGAAGCCGCGCTCGGCGAACAGGCCCGTCGCGATGTCCGAGATCCGCTGTCGCGTCTCGCGCTTCTTGCGCTCCCGCAGCGGCAGTTCGTCGCGCACACGTTCGTCGTTCATAATAAAACTATAGCCGCTCAAAACTTTTACTGACTATAGTCGGAGTCATGACGACGCCCAGGAGCGATGCGACGGACTACGACGTGGTGGTGGCGGGCGCCGGGCCCGTGGGCCTGTTCCTCGCCTGTGAGCTGCGGCTCGGCGGGGCACGGGTGCTGGTCCTGGAGCGGCTGGCCGAGGTGGACGAGACGATCAAGGCGGGCGCGATCAACATCCCGAGCGCGGTCGCCCTGTACCGGCGCGGGCTGCTGCCCGAGCTGGCGGCGGTGTGGGAGGCGGCACGGGAGCGGATCCGCGCCTTCCGGGGCGAGGACGGCGAGTCCAGGCTCCCGCCCAAGTTCGCGGGGCACTTCGCCGGGATCTCGATGACCAAGGACCTGTTCGACGGCTCCGACCCGGCCTGGGCCGAGGTCGGCCCCGCCGGCGACACCGGGCTCGGCGTGCCACAGGCCGAGCTGGAGCGGATCCTGGCCCGGTGGGCCGAGCGGCTCGGGGTGGAGGTACGGCGGGGTGTGGAGCTGACCGGCTTCGACGCAGGCGCCGACGGCGTCGCCGTACACGTGGACGGCGCGCCGAGCATCCGCGCCGGCTGGCTGGTGGGCTGCGACGGCGGGCGCAGCACGGTCCGCAAGGCCGCCGGGTTCGCCTTCCCGGGCACGGACCCGGAGATCACCGGCTACCAGGCGATCGTCGAGCTGACCGGCGGCGAGCGGCTGCGCGAGGGCTGGAACACGACGGACACCGGGACGTACGCCTACGGGCCGTTTCCCGGGCGGATCCTCACCGTGGAGTTCGACGGTCCCCCGGCCGACCGCACGGCCCCCGTCACCGCCGAGGAGCTGCAGGCCGGCGTGCGCCGGGTGACGCAGGTGCCCGAGGTCACCATCACCAACGTGCTCAGTGCCACCCGGTTCACGGACAACGCCCGCCAGGCCGCCGAGTACCGCAGGGGCCGGGTGCTGCTCGCGGGCGACGCGGCGCATGTGCACTCGCCGTTCGGCGGGCAGGGGCTGAACCTCGGCCTCGGGGACGCGATGAACCTGGGCTGGAAGCTGGCCGCCGTCGTACGCGGCACGGCGCCCGTGTCCCTGCTCGACAGCTACACCGCCGAACGGCACCCGCTCGGCGCCTGGGTGCTCGACTGGACCCGGGCCCAGATCGCGGTGATGCGCCCGGACCGGCATGCCCGCGCCCTGCGCCGGGTGGTCACCGACCTGGCACTGACCACCACCGGGACGACGTACCTCGTCACCAGGATCTCCGGCGTCTGGCAGCGCTACGACCTGCCCGGCGAGCACCCGCTGACCGGTGCGAGCGCGCCCGACCTGGAGCTGTCGGACGGCACCCGGCTCGGCGACCGTCTGCACGCCGGCCGCGCCCTGCTGCTCGACCTCGCCGACGATCCCGCGCTGCGCGCGCACGCCGCCGGGTACGGCGACCGCCTGGAGGTCCGCACCCTCGCCTGTCCGGACCGGCCCGGCCTGCGGGCGCTGTTCGTGCGCCCGGACGGCTTCGTGGCCTGGGCCGCCGACACGGCGAACACCCGGGACACGGTCGCCGAGGGACTGCCCGAGGCCCTGGAACGCTGGCTCGGCACCCCGGCGGCCCGCGCTTGACCCCGCCGTAGCGTCAACGTCTGTACTGGTCCCATGCGGATCGGAGAACTCGCCGCCGCCGTCGGCGTCACGACGCGCACCGTGCGGCACTACCACCACCTGGGCCTGCTGCCAGAGCCGGAGCGGCTGTCGAACGGCTACCGGCACTACACCCTCCGGCACGCCGTCGTCCTCGCCCGGATCCGGCGGCTGACCGAGCTGGGGCTGGGGCTCGCCGAGGTGCGGGACGTGCTCGCAGACGATGCCGGGAAGGACCTCGTCGAGGTGCTCACCGAACTCGACGAGGACCTGGCCCGGCAGGAGGCCGGGATCCGGGAGCGGCGGCAGCGGCTGCGGGAGCTGCTGGCGGCCGGGGCCACCGGAGGGCTGCCCGCCGAGAGCCCGGTCTCACCCTGGCTGGCGGACCTGCTCGGCGCGCTGCCCGGCGGCGATTCCCCCATGGCCGCCAAGGACCGCGAGGTCCTCGCGCTGATCGACACCGGTGCGCCGCCCGAGGAGCGGGAGCGGATGACGTCCGCGCTGCGCGGCTTCCTGGACGATCCGGACGCCATGGCCCGCACCCATGAGGTGTACGCCCTGCTCGACGCGCTCGCCGACGCCGAGCCGGACGACCCGCGCGTGGCCGAGGCCGCGCGGGCCCTGGCCGCGTGCGTGCCGCGCGGTCTGCTGCCCGCCGAACCGCCCGACACCGACCATGCGGTGCTGCGCGCCCTGTACGCCGACTTCGCTCCCGCCCAGGCCGAGGCGATCCGCCGTACGCTGAAGATCCTTACCGAGGAGGGGAGTTGAGCACCATGCGGGCGGTGGGGCGGCTGGCGCGGCACGAGGCGCGGCTCTACGTCAGTCTCGGGCTGTGGCTGACCCGGCGTACTCAAGGGACCGCCGGCGGGCGGGCGTTCGGCTATGCGCGCGGACTGGGCGCGACACTGCTGGGGCTGGCGTTCGTGTGCGTGGTCGAGACGGTCGGCGTCTCGGTGCTGCTGCGCGACATGCCCATCGCGCACGACGTGCTGCTGGTGCTGGACGTCTACACCGTGCTGTTCGTCGTCGGCCTGTACGCGGCCTGCGTGGTCCGCCCGCACGTGCTGACGCCGGACGCGGTGCGGGTGCGGTACGGGGCCCACGTGGACCTGCGCATCCCGCTGTCCGCGATCGGCGCCGTACGCCGGGAGACGCGGATGACGCATCCGCCGGCCGAGGACGCCCTCGATCTCGCCGTCGGCTCCCAGACCTCCCTCACCCTCGAACTCACCGAGCCCGTCACCCATGTGACGCCGCTCGGCCGTCGCAGGGACGTCACCGTCGTACGGCTGCACGCCGACGACCCCGGCGGCCTCGTCCGGGCGCTCATGCGGCGGTGAACAGGATCTTCGACGCTCCCGGTTCGGCCCGGACGAGCCGTACCCGCAGCCGTTCGCCGAGCGGGAGGTCGTCGCCCTCGATACGGCCGATCACCGCCGGGGCGATCAACTGCACGGTACCTACCGTCGGTTGGCGCTCCTCGACGTCCACCACACAGGCCTCGAAGACGTCCCCGATCCGGTCCTTGAGCAGTGCCGCCTCCACGAGGTCGATGCACTCCCGCTCCACCGTCCCGGCGATGCGGGCGCCGTCGGCCATCTGCCGGGGCAGCGCGGCGAGCGCGCCGAGCACCCAGTCGGGCGGGGCCTGGCCGGCGACGGCCGCGAGGCAGATCTCGGCGGCGTAGCGGTCGGCGAGGCGGCGCAGCGGAGCGGTGCAGTGGGTGTAGGGGGCGGCGACGGCGGCGTGCGTGGTGATCGCGGGCAGGACACCGTCCCGGAAGACGGTGTAGCCGGCGCCGCGCAGCAAGGTGGTGCACTCCTGCAGGAAGGCCGCGTGGCGCGGGTCGGTCGGGTCCAGGGAGCGGATCAGGGTGGCGTACGACACATGGTGCGGCCAGTCGATGTGCAGCGCGGTCGCGGTACGGCGCAGCCGGGCCACGGCGCCGTCGGGGGCGGCCGGGAGGGTCCGCAGGATCCCGGTGCCGTGGGCGATCATCAGCTCGGCGGCGGCCATGCCGGTGAGCAGGGAGAGCTGGGCGTTCCAGCCGTCGGCGGGCAGCGGGGCGCGGTAGCCGAGGACGTAGGTGTGGTCCTGTGCGGTGATCTCCTGCTCGGGCACGTTCAGGGAGATGCCGCCGCGCTCCACCTCCAGCCGCTCGCGGGCCTCGCCGATCTCCTTGAGCAGGGCCACGGGCTCCTCGGCCGTCCCGGTGTCGATCTGCCGCTGTACGCCCGCGTAGTCGAGCCGGGCGCGGCTGCGGACCAGGGCGCGGCGCACGTCGACGGCCGTGCAGCGGCCGTCCGCGTCCAGGTCGAACGTCCACAGCACGGCCGGGCGGATCCGGTCCGGCAGCAGGCTGGCGGCGCCCTCGCTGAGCACGGCCGGGTGCAGCGGGACCCGGCCGTCCGGGAAGTACAGCGTGTTGACCCGCCGGTGCGCCTCGGCGTCCAGCGCGCCGCCCGGGGCGACGAAGGCGGGGACGTCGGCGATGGCGTACCGCACCCGGTGGCCGGAGGACCGCCGGGACAGATGGGCTGCCTGGTCGAGGTCCAGGGAGCCGGGCGGGTCGAGGGTGAAGAAGGGGATGTCCGTGGCGTCGTACGACGGCGCGGTGGGCGCCCGCGCCGCGCGCTCGGCCTCCTCGCGGACCTCGGGCGGGAACTCCTCCGGGATGCCGAGTTCGCTGCGCAGCGCGGCGAGGGCGGCCCGGAGGGGAGCCTCGGGGGCACCGGTCACGCGGATCTTGCGGCGGGGCATACAGCGAGCGTAGGTCGAGGCCGGGTGGGTGGCACGCCGTACTCTGGCGCGGAGGTCTACGTAAGGAGTTCGTGTTGCTGGTCCTGCTGCCGCCCTCCGAAGGCAAGGCGAGCCCGGGTGAGGGTGCCCCGCTGCAGCTCGAGTCGCTGTCCCTGCCGGGGCTGACCGACGCCCGCCGGGCCGTGCTCGCCGAGTTGGTCGAGCTGTGCGCCGGTGACGAGGAGAAGGCCCGCGAGGTGCTCGGACTGAGCGAGGGACTGCGCGGCGAGGTCACGAAGAACGCCGGGCTCGACACGGCCGCCGCCCGCCCTGCCGGGGAGATCTACACCGGCGTCCTCTACGACGCCCTCGGCCTGGCCACCCTGGACGCGGCGGCGAAGCGGCGGGCAGCGGGCTCGCTGCTGGTCTTCTCGGGGCTGTGGGGCGCGGTCCGGGTCACCGACCGCATCCCCTCCTACCGCTGCTCGATGGGCGTGAAGCTGCCGGGGCTCGGCGCGCTGGGCGCGCACTGGCGGGCACCGATGGCCGAGGTGCTGCCCGCGGCGGCCGGGGACGGCCTGGTCCTGGACCTGCGCTCCTCGGCGTACGCGGCGGCCTGGAAGCCCAAGGGCGAGGTCGCCGGGCGGACGGCGACCGTACGGGTGCTGCACGCGCCGACCCGCAAGGTGGTCAGCCACTTCAACAAGGCGACCAAGGGCCGGATGGTACGCGGCCTGCTGACGGCCGACGCGACCCCCGAGCACCCCGCCGAGCTGGTGGCGGTGCTGCGGGAGCTGGGGTACGTCGTGGAGGCGCAGGCGCCGGAGAAGGCGGGCAGGGCGTGGTCGCTGGACGTGCTGGTGGAGGAGATCCACTGACGGCCGGGACACCGGATCGCCCACACGACGGCATGCATTGCAACATGCGCAACGCTCATTGCGTGTAGTGCATTCCCTGGGCACGATGAGGACATGACCTCACCGCTGCCCTCGTCCTCGGCTGCCTCCGTACTGGATCTCGCCCCTGTGGTCCCCGTGGTGGTCGTCTCCGACGCCACCGACGCCGTACCGCTGGCGCGGGCGCTGGTGGCGGGCGGGCTGCCCGCGATCGAGGTGACACTGCGGACGCCTGCGGCACTGGACGCGATCCGCGCGATCGCCGCCGAGGTGCCGTCGGCGGTGGTCGGCGCGGGCACGGTGATCACGCCGGAGCAGGTCGGCACGTGCGTGGCGGCGGGGGCGCGATTCCTGGTCAGCCCCGGGTGGACGGACGCGCTGCTGGTGGCGATGCGCGGGTCGGGGGTACCGTTCCTGCCCGGAGTGTCGACCACCTCGGAGGTCGTCGCGCTGCTGGAGCGCGGGGTGCGGGAGATGAAGTTCTTCCCGGCCCAGGCGGCGGGCGGTACGGCGTACCTGAAGTCGCTGGCCGGGCCGTTGCCGCAGGCCCGGTTCTGCCCGACCGGCGGGATCGGCCCGGCGACCGCGCCCGACTATCTCGCCCTGCCCAACGTCAGCTGCGTGGGCGGGAGTTGGATGGTCCCGGCGGACGCGGTGACCGCCGGGGACTGGGCGCGCATCGAGGAGCTGGCGCGGGACGCGGTGCGGCTCGCCCGCCGCGACGGGCTCAGGGACGCAGGTGGGACGTGTCGTTGAAGAGCCGGACGCTGGCGTTGCCGTCGGCGTAGTACGCCACCGCCGACAGGGAGGCCGCCGAGAGTTCCATGCGGAACAGGGACTCGGGCGGGGCGCCGAGCGCGAGACGGATGAGCGTCTTGATCGGGGTCACATGGCTGACCAGCAGAACCGTGCGGCCCGCGTAGGCCGCGACCAGCTTGTCCCGGGTGGGGCCGATACGCGCGGCCGTCTCGGCGAAGCTCTCGCCGCCGCCGGTGGGACAGGCCTGCGGGTCGGCGAGCCAGGCGTTGAGGTCGTCCGGATAGCGCTCGCGGACCTCTGAGAAGGTGAGGCCCTCCCAGGCGCCGAAGTCCGTCTCGCGCAGGCCGTCCTCGATCGTCACGTCCAGCCCGAGGCGGGCGGCGACGATGCCGGCGGTCTCGCGGGTGCGGGCGAGCGGGGACGCGACGACGGCCTGGACGGTGCCGCGTCGCGCCAGGGCCTCGGCGACCCGGCGGGCCTGTTCACGGCCGGCCTCGGAAAGGGCGGGGTCGGTGCCGCCGCTGCCGGAGAAACGCTTCTGGGGAGTCAGGGCGGTTTCGCCGTGACGCAGCAGCACGAACGTGGCGGGGGCGCCGAGGTCGGGGGCACTGCTCCAGCCGGGGGCCGAGGCGCGCTGCTCGTCCGGGGTGCTCACCCCGCCGGAGCCGGCGGCACGCAGCTCGCCGGGGGTGCCCGCCCCACCGGAACCGCCGGGGGTGCCCGCCTCACCGGAACCGCCGGGGGTGCCCGCCCCACCGGAACCGGCAGCAGCCTGTTCGTCCGGGGTGGTGAGGCGCTGCTCGCTCAGAGGTGCCTCCGCCACGCTCGGCTCCGCTCGCGCGGGCACGCCGCCGTCGTCCGCCGGTGCCGCCCCGGCGGCACGGCTGCCCGCGGCTGCGCCGGTACCCGCGTCCATCGCCTCGTTCGCCAGCCGGTCAGCGTGCTTGTTCTGCTCCCGCGGAATCCACTCGTACGTGACCTGGTCCGGCGGGAAGACCGCACGGGCCTGGGTGGCCAGGGGCTTCATGTCCGGGTGCTTGATCTTCCAGCGGCCCGACATCTGCTCGACGACCAGCTTGGAGTCCATGCGGACGTGCACCGCGGCGCCCGGGTCGAGGGCGTGGGCGGCGCGCAGCCCCGCCAACAGCCCCCGGTACTCGGCCACGTTGTTGGTGACGACACCGAGGAACTCGGCCTCCTCCGCCAGGATCTCGCCCGTCGCCGCGTCGCTGACCACGGCGCCGTAACCGGCCGGCCCGGGGTTGCCCCGTGACCCGCCGTCGGCCTCGACGATGAACTCCCGCACCCGACAAGCCCCTTGTCCACAGAGGTCTACAGAGGTCTACAGAGGTCTACAGAGGTCTGAAGAGGACTACAGACCCGACTCGGCCGTACGCACCAGGATGCGACGGCAGTTCTCGCACCGCACGACGGTGTCCGGGGCCGCCGTACGGATCTCGTTCAGCTCGGTGATCGCCAGCTCCTGGCGGCAGCCCTGGCAGGTGCGGGCGTACAGCTTGGCCGCGCCGATGCCGCCCTGCTGCTCGCGCAGCTTCTCGTAGAGCGCCAGCAGGTCCGCCGGGACGGACGCGGCCACGACCTCGCGCTCCTTCGTCACCGTCGCGGCCTCGCCGTCGATCTCCTCGAAGGCCGTGTCCCGGCGCCCGGTCGCGTCGTCGATCTTCGACTGCACGGACGCGACCCGCTCGGTCAGCTCGCCCACCCGCTCCTGCGTGGCCTCGCGGCGCTCCATCACCTCGAGGACCACGTCCTCCAGGTCGCCCTGGCGCTTGGCGAGGGAGACGATCTCCTTCTGCAGGTTCTCCAGGTCCTTCGGCGAGGTGACCGCGCCGGAGTCCAGGCGCTGCTGGTCGCGGGCGGCGCGCTGGCGCACCTGGTCCACGTCCTGCTCGGCCTTGGTCTGCTCGCGGGCGGTGTCGCTCTCCTCGGTCTGCGCGGCCACCAGCAGGTCGCGCAGCTGCGTGAGGTCCTTGTTCAGCGTGTCGATCTCGGCGTGCTCGGGCAGCGACTTCCGCCTGTGCGCGAGCTGCTGGAGGCGGACGTCGAGGGCCTGGACGTCGAGGAGTCGGATCTGGTCGGCGGGCGCGGCGTTCAGTTGGGGGCTCCTGTTAGCTACTGGAAGGGGTGGACGCCGCGTGGGCGGTCCAGGGGTCGGTGACCGTCTTGGAGACGTGGACGCGCAGGTCCCAGCCGTGGCGGTCGGAGATCTCGTCGAGCTGGCTCGCGGCCAGCTCGCACCAGGGCCACTCGGTGGCCCAGTGCGCCGCGTCGAGCAGCGCGAGAGGGCTGTGCGCGACGGCCTCGCTGGCCGGGTGGTGGCGCAGGTCGGCGGTGAGGAAGGCGTCGACGCCCGCGGCGCGGACCTGGTCGAAGAGGCTGTCGCCGGAACCGCCGCTGACGGCGACCGTACGGACGACGGCCTCGAGGTCGCCGGCGACGCGGATGCCCTGCGCGGTGGCGGGCAGCCGCTCGGCGGCCCGGGCGGCCAGCTCGCGCACGGTCAGCGGGTGGTCCAGCTCGCAGATCCGGCCGAGACCCCGGCGGCCCGTCGGGTCGGTGGGGTCCGGGACCAGGGGGCGGACGACCCTCAGGTCGAGCGCGCCCGCCAGCGCGTCCGAGACGCCCGGGTCCGCCGTGTCGGCGTTGGTGTGGGCGACGTGCAGGGCGATGTCGTTCTTGATCAGCGTGTGCACGACGCGGCCCTTGAAGTGGGTCGCCGCCACTGTCGTCGTCCCGCGCAGGTAGAGCGGGTGGTGGGTGACCAGCAGGTCGGCGCCGAGCTTCACCGCCTCCTCGACGATCTCCCGCACGGGATCGACGGCGAACAGGACGCGGGTGACCTCCTGGTCGGGGTCGCCCGCCACCGTGCCGACCGCGTCCCAGGACTCGGCCCGCTCGGCGGGCCACAGGCTCTCCAGCGCGGCGATGACTTCAGACAGACGGGGCACGGGAAAAGGCTACCTGGCTGTTCGGCGGGGCCGTACCGCATCCGCATGGTCTTGTCCCGCTCAGCACAAACGTCCCGGTTTCCTCAGGTGAATCGCTTCTGCGCCACCCGTATGTGTGAAGTGGACATCGGTCGGTCCCACGTCTGTGCGTGCGAAAACTAATTTCGTCGCCGGAGGTGACCGAACGATGACGGCCTGTGCGATCGAGCCCCCGTCCACGAACGGTGCGGACGGGAAGGCGGGGACGGTCTGCGCCCTCACGGCGGACGGGGCGTACGCCGCCCGGCTCGCGCTGGACGGCGACTGCTGGTTCCCGGAGCGCTGGACCCTCGACGGTCCGGAGCCGTACGCGGTGCCGCTGCCCGGCAACCAGCCGGAGGAGCCCGGTACCGAGGTGCAGCCCCTGGCCGACGGCCGGGTACTGATCCACCGGCTGATCGAGCGTCGGCACGCCTTTTCGCTGCTGTATCCGACCGGGCCCGGCACCGGTGAGCTGCCGCTGGGAGCGGTGGAGTGCCCCGAGCCCGGCAGCCGGCTCACCCTGCTGCCGCCCGCGCCGGGAGGTACGCAGGCGTACGCCCTCGCCGTCGGCCCGCGCTCCAGCACCGTCTGGCTGGTGGCGGGGGGCGCCTTCGGCCCGGAGCGGCTCGCCGAGGTGCCGGGGCAGTGCGCGGGCGGGGTGTGGCTGGACCGCGCCGGGCGGATGCTGGCGCTGGACCGGGAGCAGGGCGGGCCGGTCAAGACGGTCGTGGTGGACCTGGCGCGCGCCGAGGTCTCGCCCCTGCTCCAGATCACGGCCGAGAGCGACGACCGGCTGCTGCTCGCGGACCCCGACAGCGGGCTGCTGCTCATCTCCTCCGACGCGCCCTCTCCCGGGCAGGAACGATTGGGCTGGGGGGTGCTCGGCAGCACCCTGCCGGTGCGCTTCCCGGAGAGCCTGCGGGTGCCCGACTGCCCGGTGACTCCGTTCGCGATCCAGCCGGGGCAGATGCTGATGCCGGAGAGCTGCGCGGTGGCGCTGCGCGTCGACGGGCCGTTCGGCAGCTGGGTGGGCATCTGGCGGCCGGACGGGCGGCGGGTGAGCCACCTTCCGGCGCCCGGGGGGTGGCTGGCCGGCGCCGGGCGGTGGACGCGGGACGGGGTGCTGCGGCTGCCCTACGCCACGCAGGAGACTCCGTGCGGCGTGGCGGAGCTGACGGCACCCAGGGGGGAGACGGCTGCGGCAAGCGGCATCGCCGCAGCGCGGGGGGACGCGGGTCCGGGGGATCCGGTCCGGGACGGCACGGCCGCCGGGGCGCCCGAGGCGTCACGGCAGCCGACGGAACCGGATCCTCCGGAACCTGTGGTGGCACGTCCTGTGCCGTTGCAGCAAGCACCGCTGGGTCGTCTTGTAACGAACTAGTGCCGGTTGGCGTGTGCGCCTGGATTCGGCCTGTGGTGTGCCGGTTACACTCGCCGGGCTGTACGAAAGATCATGTTGACGGGGTGAATTCTTCCGATGAGCGACACCAGCACCACCGAGCAGCTGTCTGCCGGCTCTCAGGAGGCGGCCGGTCACGGCCGGCACCGGGGCCCGGTCGCGGCCCAGGACAGTGAGTCGGCTGCCCACGGGCGGCACCGCAAGCCGGCCACGGAGACCACCGAGGCAGCTGCCTGACGGTCGTAGCGAAGAGGGGGTGCCCGACCGGGCACCCCCTCTTTTTTCGCCTTCTTCCTGCTCTTTCCGCCTTCTTCGCCGCCTCAGCCCCGCTTGAGACCCAGCACCTCCGCCGCCGCGAAGGTCTCCCCCGGCGGCCGGTCCGCGTAGTGCGGGGTGAGCAGCGCGTCGAGTTCGTCGTAGCTGAACGTCTCCTGCTTGCTGTCGAACTTCGCCTGCACCCGCGGCCGTTCGACGACGGCGACCATGCCGCCGTGGACGACGAGGAGCTGGCCGGTGATCCGGGCGGCGGCCGGTGCGGCCAAGTAGCCGACGAGCGGGGCGACATGCTCGGGCGCCAGTGGGTCCAGGCCCTCGTCCGGAGCGGCGAAGCCCGCGAAGACGTCCTCGGTCATCCGGGTTCGGGCGCGCGGGCAGATCGCGTTGGCCGTGACGCCGTACCGGGCGAGGGCGAGGGCGCTGGAGGTGGTCAGGCCGACGATTCCGCCTTTCGCTGCGGCGTAGTTGGGCTGGCCCGCGGAACCGGCGAGGAACGCCTCCGAGGAGGTGTTCACGATCCGCCCGTAGACCTTCTCTCCCCCGGCCGCCTTGGACCGCTCCCGCCAGTGCGCGGCGGCGAAGTGAGTGGTGTTGAAGTGGCCCTTGAGGTGGACCCGGATCACCGAGTCCCACTCGTCCTCGGTCATCGAGAAGACCATGCGGTCGCGCAGGATGCCCGCGTTGTTGACGAGGATGTCGAGCTTGCCGTACTCGGCGACCGCCAGCTCGACCAGCTCGCGGGCCTGTGCGAAGTCGGCGACGTCCCCGGTGTGGGCGACCGCCCGGCCGCCCTGTGCGCGGATCTCGGCGGCGACGTCCTGTGCGGGGCCCGCCGAGGCCTCGCCGGAGCCGTCGCGTCCGGCTCGGCCGTAGTCGTTGACGACGACGGCCGAGCCGAGCCGGGCGAGTTCGAGTGCCTCGGCCCGGCCCAGCCCGCGTCCGGCGCCGGTGACGATCGCCGCCATCCCCTCCAGTGGCAGTGACATACGCCGCGTCCTCAGATCTCGATGCACGTACGCAGGGCGGTCCCGGTACGCATCTGGTCCAGTGCCTCGTTGATCTCCGCCAGCGGCACCCGGTGGGTGATCAGGCCCGCCAGGTCGATGCGGCCGGCCCGCCACAGGGCGATCGCGCGCTCGTAGGAACGCAGCACGTCCCCGCCGCCGTACATGGACGGCAGGATGCGCTTCTCGTCGAAGAACAGCTCGAACATGTTCAGCTGGAGGAAGTCGTCCATGGCACCCGCGCCGACCACGACGAGGGTGCCGCCGCGCCGGGT
The DNA here is from genome assembly GCF_009796285.1 of Streptomyces broussonetiae. Classification (NCBI taxonomy): domain Bacteria; kingdom Bacillati; phylum Actinomycetota; class Actinomycetes; order Kitasatosporales; family Streptomycetaceae; genus Streptomyces; species Streptomyces broussonetiae. The sequence continues at coordinate 3,138,438 of NZ_CP047020.1, forward strand.
GTTCTCGTAGGCGGTGCGGGCGGTGGCGGACCTGCCGACGACCTCGAAGACGTAGTCGAAGCCCTCGCCGCCGGTGACCTGCTGCTTGGCGTCGGCCAGTTCGTCGGGCGCGACAGCCCTCGTGGCGCCGAACCTCAGCGCGGACTCTCGGCGGGAGGCGACCGGGTCGACGGCGACGATCTCCGCGGCGCCCTTCAGGCGTGCGCCCTGGACCGCCGAGATGCCGACGCCTCCGCAGCCGATGACGGCGACGGACGAACCGGCCGCCACATCGGCGGTGTTGAGGGCGGCGCCCAGTCCGGTGGTCACCCCGCAGCCGATCAGGGCGGCCACGTCGAAGGGCACGTCCTCGGGAATGGGCACGGCACAGCCCGCGTCGACCACGACCTCCTCGGCGAAGGTGCCGGTGCCCGCGAAGCCGAAGACGTCACCGTTCGAGCGCTTGAAGTTCGGGGTGCCGGCGTTCATGAAACCGGCCAGGCACAGCTGGGTCTGGCCGCGCTTGCAGGCCGGACAGGCACCACAGGCGGGCAGCCAGCAGATCACGACCCGGTCGCCCGGCTTCACGTGCCCGACGTTCTCACCGACTTCGAGGATCTCTCCGGCGCCCTCGTGTCCCGGCACGAACGGCGCGGGCTGCGGCAGCACCCCGCTCATCGCGGACAGGTCGGAGTGGCACAGCCCGGTGGCACGCACCCGGACCCTGACCTTGCCGGGACCCAAGCCCACGGCCTCCATGTCGTCGTGGACCTCGAGCTTTTCCTGGCCGATCTCGTGCAGTACGGCTGCGCGCATGGTGCGGCTCTCCCCTCACAGGCCTCTCGGAGGTGCTGGTCGGACGTGCGTCTCAGGAGTGACGGACGACGGTGTCGGCGAGGACCGGCGCGTCCTCCCGCTCGACGGCGCTCACACCCACCCGGACGCTCCCCTCCCCCTGCCACATACGGATGCGCAGGGTCTCCCCGGGGAACACGACCCCGGCGAACCGGGTGGCGTAGGACCGCACCCGGCTCACGTCCCCGCCGAGCAGCGTGTCCACGACCGCCTTGAGCGTGATGCCGTAGGTGCACAGCCCGTGCAGGATCGGCCCGTCGAAGCCGGCGCGCTGGGCGAAGTCGGGGTCGGCGTGCAGCGGGTTCCAGTCACCGGACAGGCGGTAGAGGAGGGCCTGGTCCTCGCGGACCGGGCGCTCGACCGTCCTGTCGGGTTCGCCGACGGGCGCGGCGAGGCGGTCGGAGGGGCCGCGGTCGCCGCCCCAGCCGCCTTCCCCGCGTACGAAGATCCGGGCGTCGTTGGTCCACAGCGGGCCGTCGGCGTCGGTGACCTCGGTGCGCAGGACCAGGATGGCGGCCTTGCCCTTGTCGTAGACGGCGGCGAGCCGGTTGGTCGCGGTCGCAGTGCCCTCGACCGGGAGCGGGCGGTGGATGTCCAGCGTCTGCCCGCCGTGCAGGACCTTGGCGAGTTCGACCTCCACACCGGGCATGGACAGCCCGCTGATCACTCCGGGTGCGCCGGAGCCCGCGACGGTGGCGAAGCTCGGCAGGACGTGCAGCCGTGACTCCAGGGTGTAGCGCAGTTCGTCGGGGTCGGTGGCGGGGCTGTGCCTGTCGGGGTTGGCACCCGCCCCGATGCCGAGGTGATAGAGCTGGACGTCCTTGGTGGTCCAGGAGATCTCACCGGTACGGGGTTCGGCCGCGAGGGCCTTTGCTGCGTCGATGGGCATACGGCTCCTGACACTGGCGGTTCAAGACCCCGGCGCGGTCGTCCGCACCGTCGGCCGCACCGAGGTCGTCCACGGGCGGATCTAGAACGCGTTCCAATCCGGCGCCCTCTGTATAGCCGAGCGCTCCGCAGTTGTGAAGGCTCCTGACGAGGTGTCAGGAGCCGCGGTCGGTGACATTTGTACTGCCCGAGTCCGTACATACGCATCTGTCCGGGGCGACGCCGGATCCGTAGCGTTGCAGGCATGACACTCGCGCACCGGGTCGCCCCGGCCGGTCGCGGCCGTGATGGACGGGCGCGCCCTCGGTGCGGGTGCGATCATCGTGCTGACGGTGTGGCCGAGACTGTTCGGCTCGCACGCTGCGCTGTCGCACCGCCGTGGGGCGAAGACCATGTGATCGGGGGAACACGGATATGGCGTGGATACGGAAAGTCCGGTGCCAGGCGCGGGCCTGGCAGGCGGCGCGGACGGAGTGGAAGGCGGAGCACGAGCGTTTCAAGGCCGCGCAGCGGGCCGCCCGTGACCGGGGCGAGCACCCGGACGTCGACCATCCGGGCCCGCCGCCGACCGGCTTCGCGCTGCTGCCCTGGCTGCTGATGGGGATGGGGGCCTTCTCCAACCTGCTGCAGGGCCGGACCCCGAACCCCTGGATCGGCGGCCTGGGCCTGCTCGCCTTCAACTCCCTGTACATCTACGTCACGTTCCGGGCCTTCGAGCGGGAGAAGCGCGAGGCTGTCTCCACCCGGGTGGCGCTGCTGCTCATGGGCCTGCTGACCACGGGCCTGGCCCTCGGCTACGGCGGCAACTGGCTGATGTTCTTCCCGCTGCTGGGCCTCGCCGTGGGCGCCTCGCTGCGCGGGCCGTGGCTGGGCCGGACAGGTCTGCTGCTGACCGTGTACGCGGCAGCCGTCTCCGCCGTCCGCGGCGGCTGGGGCGATGCGACGAACATCGGCTATGCCACGTTCCTGTCCAGCATGGTGACCGCCGCCATCCTCGGCCTGTCCGAGGCGGTACGGGAGCTGCGGGCCGCGCGCGAGGAGCTGGCCCGGCGCGCGGTGGAGAAGGAACGGCTGCGGTTCTCGCGGGATCTGCACGACCTGCTCGGGCACACGCTGTCCGTGATCGTGGTGAAGTCGGAGGCGGCCCGGCGGCTGGCCCCGCGGAACATGGACGCGGCGCTGGGCCAGATCGCGGACATCGAGTCGGTGGGGCGGCAGGCGCTCACCGAGATCCGCGAGGCGGTGACCGGTTACCGGGAGGGCAGCCTCGCCACCGAACTGACCCGGGCCCGCTCGGCACTGTCCGCGGCGAGCCTGGAGCCGGTGGTACGGCAGTCCGGCCGCCCGCTCACCCCGCAGACCGAGGCGCTGCTCGGCTGGGTGGTGCGCGAGGCGGTCACCAACGTGGTCCGGCACAGTGACGCGAGCCGCTGCGAGATCACGGTCGAGAGCGGCGCCGAGCAGGCCCGGCTCACCGTCACCGACAACGGAACCGGCAAGCCGGCCGGCCGGCCCCAGCAGGGCATCGGCGGTACGGGGCTGAAGGGGCTGACCGAGCGCCTCGCGGCGGCGGGCGGCTCGCTCACGGCCGGCCCGTCGCCGCGCGGCGGCTTCACGGTCACCGCCGAACTCCCGGTGGAGTCGGCGCAGTTCGCGAAGGACCCGGTGACTACGGCGCCCAGGGCGAGCTGACCACCCAGCTGACGTCGTCGGTCCACGACGTACTGCTGTCGAAGTCGGCGGACCCGCCGTCGCTCGCTATGTAGAGGTTGTAGTCGTAGTGGCGCAGGTATCTCGTCGGGTAGTTGTACGACGCGAACGAGGTACCGGTGCCGCTCTTGCCGGTCTGCGGGCAGAAGGTGGCGTCGGCCCGGAACAGGGCGGTGCCGTCCATCGGCTGCCGGTAGAGCTTGTAGTCGAAGTGGCGCAGGTAGTCGCCGGGGTAGTTGCGCGACTCGAAGGAGACGCAGGAGCTGTCGGCAAGGCCCTGGCGGACGATCCAGGTGGCGTCGTTCTTGTCGAGGGACGAGCTGCTCGAGGTGATGGCGGACAGGACGCCCGCGTTGTTCTGGTGGCGCACGTAGTCGCCGGTGCAGCAGGAGGTGGTCGCGCGCAGCGAGATCTCCGAGCCCGCGCTCAGCGTGCCGGTGCTGCCGGTCGAGCCGCCGTAGCCGACGGAGACGATGTCGGCCTGGACGGCGTTGTCGGCGGCGTCGGTCGGGATGCCGGAGGTCATCACGCCCTCGAAGAAGGAGCCGATGGAGCCGTTGCTGTTGTCCCCACCGGTGCCGAGGACGATGGCGCCCTCCTGGTGCATCGGCGAGTAGCCCCCGGCGGTCGGCTCACCACCGGAATAGGTGGTCGTCAGTCCGCCGGATTGGGCATTCCCGTGTTTCAGCGCGAAATGGTCCTGCCCGTTGTTCTTGAGCAGCGCGGTCACGAACGGCAGCGCGCCCGTACCGGTGTTGGAGGAGTTCTTGCTGTATCCGGAGTCGGACTGGAACAGCCCGTTCTCCAGGTCGGCCTGCACCCAGGGGCCGGAGCCGTAGCAGGGCGAGAACCAGCACTCGGTGCCGAAGTTGATGGCGTCCATGTGCCCGTTGCCGGTGTCCTTGTTGTTGGTCTCGGCGTTGCCGTAGTCGAAGCAGCAGGAGCCGTTGACGTGGGTGCCGGAGGTCACCATGTACATCCCCTCGGCGGCGCCGTTGGTGGCGACGCCCGAGGTGGAGTCGTTCCGGTAGCCCATGCCGGCGGAGATCTCCAGGCCGTAGACCCGGTGGCCGCCGGCGGTCACCGGCAGCGCGTCCGCGGGCGCCCCCACATCGGCGGCGCCGGCCCCGCCCGCGCCCTCGATCGTCAGGTCGTTGTGACGGGAGGACTGGTCGTAGATCCTGGTGATGACGCAGGTCGTGCCGGAGCAGAAGGAGTCCTGGGCAGCCGCGTCGGCGTATCCGCCGGCCGCGAGCAGCCCGATGTCCTTCGTGGCACCGTCCGAGGCCCGCCGCACCTGGTACAGCGAGCCGTTGTACGAGGAGTACAGCGCCCGGACCAGGCTGTGCGCGGCGACGCAGGGGGTGCCCGCGGCGGCGTAGACGTCACAGGGCAGCGAACTCGCCGCGGCCGCCTGGGGCGCACCGGTGCCGAGCAGCAGCGCGGCGAGGGTGGCACAGACGGCGAGCACGGACAGGACGGCGCTTCTCGAGCGCCGGGGACGGACGTGGGGGGAACTCAGGAGCACGATGCACCTCGGGTTCGTCGTAGGGCAGTGCGGGTTCGTGTGGCGTCCAGCAGTGTCCGATATCCCGAACGTCGTTCGATCGAAATACCGAACCCATTCGACTGCTGAATTACCGGGGATTCCTTGAAATGCAGGGGCGATTGTTTTGGGCGGCACCCGAGACCGTCAACCCCCGCCGCACCGGAAAATGTGATTTCTTTAGGTGCCGACCGTCAGCGCCGTGCCCGACGACCGGAAGAAACCCGTCTCTTCAGGCATCAGCCGGACCATGTCCGTAAATCCCCCGGGCCAACCGGCGGTTGCTCGGTCCGGTGGCGCTCCGCTCGGCGGCCGTAGGCTGAGCCCATGAACGAGATGCCCCGGGGCAGCAGGCCTGCCAAGTGCATTCGGGTTCTGCTCGCCGAGGACCAGGGGATGATGCGCGGGGCCCTCGCGCTGCTGCTCGGCATGGAGGACGACATCGAGGTCGTCGCCCAGGTCTCCCGGGGTGACACGATCGTCGAGGCGGCACTGCTGCACCGGCCCGACGTGGCCCTGCTGGACATCGAACTGCCGGGCGCCAGCGGGCTGGACGCGGCGGCCGAGCTGCGCGAGCAGGCGCCCGACTGCCGGGTGCTCATCCTGACCACCTTCGGCCGGCCCGGCTATCTGCGCCGGGCCATGGAGGCCGGAGCGGCCGGGTTCCTTGTCAAGGACGGGCCCGTGGAGGAACTGGCCTCGGCGATCCGGCGTGTGCTCACCGGTGAGACCGTGGTCGATCCGGCGCTGGCCGCCGCCGCGCTCGGCGCCGGGCCGAATCCGCTGACGGCCCGCGAGTGCGAGGTACTGACGGCGTCGGCGGACGGGGCGACGGTCGCCGACGTCGCCGGCCGGCTGCACCTGTCCGAGTCCACCGTCCGTAACTATCTGTCCTCGGCGATCGGCAAGACGGGCACCCGGAACCGGGCGGAGGCGGTACGGGAGGCCCGGCAGCAGGGGTGGCTGTGAGCCATGTGGATCAGGTGACCTCGATGACGTCCATGGCTTCCCTGACGTCAATGGCTTCCATGGCTTCCGTGATCTCCGTGGGCTACTGGACCACCTCCGCCGTCGCATAGGCCGTCCCCTTGGGGGCCTCGCACACGAACCAGTCGACCGGGGAACCGGCCGCCGGTCTCGGCCGGACCAGGCTCATGGTGCCGTCCTGCCAGCCGCACTTGACCTGCCGGACGGACCTGGCGACCGTGCCCACCACCAGGCTCGCGGGACCGTCGGACCGCGCCGGGTCCACGGAGAACGCCGCCGACAGCAGATCCGTGCCGGACAGGGGATCCCACTCGGCGGCCGTGTTGAACATGACCGCTCTGGGGTTGTCGTCGCCGGAGTACAGGCTTGCGTAGTGCGAGGACTTGCCGACCACGTCCCCGCGGTCGGGCAGCGCGCGGGAGTCGATGCCGTACCTCCTCATCGCGGCCAGCTGTCCGGCCGCCTCCGTGTCGTCGCGCGGCGCGTCCCAGACCGAGACGACGACGCGCCAGCTCCTGCCGTGGTGGTCCGTGCCGTGGGCCAGCTCCGTGGTCTGCGGGTCGTACACATGCCGGGGACGGGTGGCCACCACCGAGGCCCTGTCCCCGTCCTGGCCGCCCGGCAGCCCGGTGACCGCGAGCGTCGCCCCCGTCGACCCCGCCAGTACCAGGGCGGTGGCCGCGGCCACCGCCCAGCGGCGGGCTCTGCGGCGCCGGCCGCCGCGGATGACCGCCTGGACCGGGGCTATGCCGATCTCCACCTCGTCCGCGGCATCCGCGAGAAGGAGGGCGATGTCCGTCTGTGTCATCTCGGCCGTTCCGTGGTTGTCCCGATCCGCACTCATCTATTTCCGCCCCCCGTACATCACCGTCTCCGCCAGTCCCGGTATGGCCCGCAGTTTCGCGATCCCCTTGGCCGCGTTGCTCTTCACCGTGCCGACCGAGCAGCCCATCGCCTCCGCCGCCTGGGTCTCCGTCAGGTCCTCCCAGTAGCGCAGGACCACCGCCTCCCGCTGCCGCACGGGCAGTTGGGCGAGTGCCTTGAGCAGGGCGCTGCGGTCGTCGGCCTGCGCGATCCGGTCCCCCGTGTCGGGCACCTCGTGCACCAGTCCGGAGTCGTCCTTGGGAGCCAGGAACTCCTTGAGCCTTCTTCGGTGTTTGCGGGCATGCGCGTTGATCATCACCCGCCGCACATAGGCCTCCGGATCGTCCGCCGCACCGACCCGGCGCCAGGACACATAGACCTGCTCGAGCGTCGACTGGACCAGGTCCTCGGCGGCATGCTGCTCCCCCGTAAGGAGAAATGCCGTACGCATCAGCCGCGGCCAGCGGCCGACCATGAAGCTCTGGAACTCCTCGTTCCGAACCTTCTTCCCGTCCCCCATGGGCACCTCCTAGACATCAAAAAGAGTCCACGAGCCGCCCGGACCGTTGCCCGTCCCCGGGAAGAGATTCTTTCCGCGCCCCGGCCGCTACGCCCCGCGCAGCAGCGTCACCACGGCCGCACCGCCCAGCCCGATGTTGTGCGCGAGCCCCACCCGCGCCCCGGGCACCTGCCGCTCCCCCGCCTCGCCACGCAGCTGCCAGACCAGTTCGGCGGCCTGCGCGAGGCCGGTCGCGCCGAGCGGATGCCCCTTGGAGATCAGCCCGCCGGACGGGTTCACCACCCACCGGCCGCCGTAGGTCGTCGCGCCGGACTCGACCAGCTTCCCGGACTCCCCCGGTGTGCACATGCCGAGCGCCTCGTACGTCAGCAGCTCGTTGACCGAGAAGCAGTCGTGCAGCTCGACCACGTCGACGTCCTCGATGCCGAGCCCGGAGCGCTCGTACGCCTGCCGGGCCGCCGCGCGGGACATGGGCTGCCCGACGACGTCGATGCAGGAGCCGGAGGCGAAGGACTCCTCCGTGTCCGTGGCCATGGCCTGCCCGGCGATCTCGACGAGCCCGGTGAGCCCGCGCTCCCCGGCGAACCGCTCGGAGACCACCACGGCCGCCGCCGCGCCGTCCGAGGTGGGCGAGCACTGGAGCTTGGTCAGCGGCCGGTGCACCATCCGGGCGGACAGGATGTCGGACACCTCGTACACGTCCCGGAACTGGGCGTAGGGATTGTGCGCGGAGTGCCGGTGGTTCTTGGCGGCGACGGCGGCGAGCTGGGCCTCGGTGGTGCCGTGGCGCTCCATGTGCTCGCGGGCCGCGGCGCCGAAGATCTGAGCGGTCGGCGGGGCCTGCTCGAAGCCGTGGCGAGCGGCCATGATGCCGTAGTGCCGGGCCACCGGGGACGTCGAGAAGTCACCCCCGTCGGCTCCCCCGCCCAGCGCGCCCTTCTTCATCCTCTCGAAGCCCAGCGCCAGGACACAGTCGGCCGCACCGCCCTCGACGAGCTGCCGGGCCAGCATCAGGGCGGTCGAGCCGGTCGCGCAGTTGTTGTTGACGTTGTAGACGGGGATGCCGGTGAGCCCCAGCTCGTACACGGCCCGCTGGCCGGCGGTGGAGGGCTGGAAGCAGTAGCCGATGGGAACCTGTTCCACATCGGTGTAGGCGATCCCGGCGTCCACGAGGGCCGCCTCGCCCGCTTCCCGCACCATGTCCCAGTACTGCCATGAACGGGTCTCGGGCTTCTCGAACCTGGTCATCCCGACCCCGGCGACAAAGGCCTTCATGGCGCGTCAGATTAGAACGTGTTCCATCAACACACCAGCCCCCGGCGGCGCGTATGCCGATTTCCTGACGCCGAGCCAGAAACCCATGAACCGGTCAAGGATTCACCAGGTTTGATTAGAAGCCCGAAGCAACGGAATAGTTGCCTGTGCATACGAGGTTTACCGAGCACTTATGTCCACGGGAGGCCTCACTCAATGACCCACACGACGACCGACCAGCCGGCGCGGCAGGCAGGCGGGGCCGTGGTCCCGGTGCTCGCCTTCGCGGGCATCGTGGTCGCGGTGATGCAGACCCTGCTCGTGCCGGTCATCAAGGACCTGCCGCAGCTGCTGAGCACCGCCCCCAGCAACGCCACCTGGGTACTGACCTCGACCCTGCTGTCAGGCGCCGTCGCCACCCCGATCATGGGCCGCCTCGGTGACCTGTACGGCAAGCGGCGGATGCTGATCCTCAGCCTCGCCGTCATGGTGGTGGGCGCCCTGGTCAGCGCACTCACCAGCCAGCTGCTCACCATGATCGTCGGCCGTACCCTGCAGGGCTTCGCCATGGGCGCGATCCCGCTGGGCATCGGCCTCATGCGCGACATGCTCCCCCGCGAGAAGCTCGGCTCGGCCATGGCCCTGATGAGTTCCTCCATAGGCGTGGGCGGCGGCCTCGCCCTGCCCGCCGCCGCCCTGGTCGCGCAGCACACCAACTGGCACGCCCTGTTCTACGGCGCCGCCGGTCTCGGCGCGCTCGCCATCGTCCTCACCCTGCTCGCCGTGCCCGAGTCCCCGATGCGCGCCGCGGGCTCCTTCGACGTCCTGGGCGCGATCGGCCTGTCCGCCGGCCTGGTGCTGCTCCTGCTGCCGATCACCAAGGGCAGCGACTGGGGCTGGTCCTCCGGCACCACGCTCGGCCTGTTCGCCGCGTCCGTCGTCGTCCTCCTCCTGTGGGGCCTGTTCGAGCTGCGGATCCAGGCACCCCTGGTCGACCTGCGCACCACCGCACGCCCCGCCGTGCTCTTCACCAACCTCGCGTCGATCATGGTCGGCGTCGCGTTCTACGTCGTCTCGCTGGTCCTGCCCCAGCTGCTCCAGCTGCCGAAGGCCACCGGCTACGGCCTCGGCCAGTCCATGGTCGTCGCGGGTCTGTGCGTGGCTCCGCTGGGCCTGACGATGATGTTCACCGCCCCGGTCTACGCCCGCCTGTCCGCCCGCTTCGGCCCCAAGGTCACCCTGATCACCGGCCTGCTGATCATCGCGATCGGCTACGGCGGCGGCCTCGGCCTGATGCACGCGGCGTGGCAGACCATCGTCACGTCCGTGATCCTCGGCGCCGGCATCGGCCTCGCCTACTCCTCGCTGCCCGCGCTGATCGTCGGCGCGGTCCCCGCCTCGGAGACCGGCGCGGCCAACGGTCTGAACACGCTGATGCGTTCCATCGGCACGTCGGTGTCGAGCGCCGTCATCGGCATGGTGCTGGCCAACACCGCGAACAAGGCGGGCGGTGTCGCCATCCCGACCATGCACGGCTTCCGGGTCTCGTTCCTGATCGCCACGGCGGCCGTCGCGGTGGGTCTGCTGCTCGCGCTGTTCCTGCCCAAGGCCGCACGCCCGGCTCAGCAGCAGCCGCAGCACACGCAGTTGCGGGCCAGCAGCGAGGAGGACGCCGTCCTGGAGCAGGCCGAGGAGGTGCTGCGCGGCTTCCGCGGCCGGGTCCTGGACGCCACCGGCGTTCCGGTCGCCCGGGCCAAGGTCACGCTGATCGACCGGCGGGGGCGGCAGGCGGGCGCGACCGTCTCCGGCGAGGACGGCGCGTACGCGCTGGCCGTGCCGGCCGAGGGGGCCTATGTGCTGGCCGCGATGGCCTCCGGCCATGGGCCGCTCGCCTCTTCCGCCACGCATTCCGGTGAGGAGCGGGCTGTCGATCTGGATCTCTCGTTGCCCGGAGAGGTCGTGAGCGCCTGAGGCCTCGGGGGGCCGTTGGGTTTGCGGCCTCCCGTCGTCGTGGTTTCCCGCGCGGTTCCCCGCGCCTCTTCTTCACGCACCCCCTGTCACATCGGTGGCCGGGGGTGCGGCAGCATGGGCGGCCGGAAGCGTCGTACGAACCGGAAGGCCCCCATGTCCGCCACCACCCCCAAGCCCGAGATCCTGGCCGCGTTCGAGGCTGCCAAGGGGTTCATGCCCGTGGACGAGGGGCTGGCGTTGTACGCGGCCGCGGTGGAGGCCGGGCGGCTGGGACTGCCGTTGCTGGAGGTCGGGACGTACTGCGGGCGGTCCACCGTGCTGCTCGCCGACGCGGCCCGTGCCGCCGGGGTCAGCGCGGTGACCGTCGACCACCACCGCGGCAGCGAGGAGCAGCAGCCCGGCTGGGAGTACCACGACCCCGAGACCGTGGACCCCGTAACCGGGCTGATGGACACGCTGCCGACGTTCCGCCGCACGCTGTTCGGGGCGGGACTCGAGGAGCACGTGATCGCGCTCGTCGGGCGCTCCCCGCAGATCGCCGCGCTCTGGAACTCCCCGCTCGGCCTCGTCTTCGTCGACGGCGGTCACACCGACGAGCACGCCGGCGCCGACTACGAGGGCTGGGCACCGCAGGTGGCCGAGGGCGGTCTGCTGGTGATCCACGACGTCTTCCCCCATCCGGAGGACGAGTTCACCGGGCAGGCGCCGTACCGTGTGTACCTGCGCGCCCTTGCGTCCGGGGCGTTCGAGGAGGTCTCCGTCACCGGTTCGCTCCGTGTCCTGCGGCGAACGCGCGCGGGGATCTGAGACCCCGGTTAGAGTCGCAGACGTGTCGTACACAGGACCGGAACTCCAGCCTCCGCAGCCGCGTCGGCCCCGGCGCGGCCCCCTGACCATGGCGATCGCCGCGCTGGTGCCCGGCGCGCTGCTCGGCTGGGTGGTGTACGAGGCGGTGGGCGGTGGAGGCGGCGCGGAGCACCCGGCCGCCGCACCGGCCTCCCGCACGTCCGCCGCGTCCTCCGGCGCCTCGGGCAACTCCGCCTCGCCCACCGGCTCCGCCGCCGCCGACGCCAAGGGGCAGAGCGCCGCCGGACCGCTCGCGGGCAAGGTCGTGGTCATCGACCCGGGCCACAACCCGGGCAACTTCCGGCACACGACCGAGATCAACCGCCAGGTCGACATCGGGACGAACAAGAAGGAGTGCGACACCACCGGTACGTCCACCAACGACGGTTACACCGAGGCCCGGTTCACCCTCGACGTCGCCCACCGGCTGCGCACCCTCCTGGAGAAGCAGGGCGCCACCGTGAAGATGACGCGCGACGGGAACAGCCCGGCCTGGGGACCGTGCGTGGACGAGCGGGCCCGGTTCGGGAACAACGCCCGTGCCGACGCGGCGATCTCCATCCACGCCGACGGCTCCGCGGAGGGCGACCGCGGATTCCATGTGATCCTGCCGGGGTCCGTGCACGCCGGTGCCGCCGACACCCGGAAGATCATCAAACCCTCCACCGACCTGGGCACCCGTATCGCGGACAAGTTCCAGCGCGACACCGGTGAGCCGCCGTCCAACTACGTCGGCAAAGGCACCGGCCTCGTCACACGCACGGACCTGGGTGGTCTCAATCTGTCAACAGTTCCCAAGGTGTTCATCGAGTGCGGCAACATGCGCGATAGCAAGGACGCGGCACTGCTGACCAGCGGAGCCTGGCGGCAGAAGGCCGCGCAAGGGATGTCTGACGGAATCGTGAGTTTCCTGCGCGAGTCGTGACCGGCGGGCGGATACGGCCGGACGGCCGGATCTTGTGGACGGTAGTGTCTACCGACGACGAGAGACGACCTACGAAGGACCTGAAGTGAATATCCGCTCCCTCACTAGAGGCGACGGCGTGGTGATCGGAGCAGCGGTGGTGCTGTTCATCGCGTCGTTCCTCGGCCTCTACTCGATCGACCAGGTCGACAGCTCGGAGATCCCCAACGCCTGGAGCAGCGGCCCGGTGTTGCTGGGTGTCATCCTGGCGGGCATCATCGGGGCCGCGCTGATCGTCGTCGCTCGCGGGCTGCCGCAGGCGCCCAAGGTCGTCGGTCTCGACCTCGGTCAGTTCGGTGTGGCGTTCACCGTCTTCGCCGCATGGAGCGCGCTCGGGAACATCTTCGACCCGGCGGGCGGCGTCGACAACATCGGCCACAGCTCGAGCGACGGCTTCAGCGCCGGCACCGGTCTGATCCTCGCCCTGATCGCCACGCTGGTCATGGCCGCCGCGGCCATCGCGACCCCGCTGGTCCCGGCCCTGCAGGCCGCGCTGCTCCCGGCGCCCAAGCCGGCCGCCCCGCAGCCCTACGGCGCGCAGCCGCCCAGCGGTTACGGCTACCCGGGCGCCCCGGCCCCGCAGCAGCCGTACGGCGCCCAGCCGCAGCCGGGGCAGCCGTTCGGGCAGCAGCAGCCGCCGGCCGCGCAGGGTGCCGCTCCGGCGGCACCGCAGCCGACCGCCGCGGACTTCTCCCCGTTCTGGTTCGCCGTGCCGGTGACCCGTCCGCTGTTCGGCGAGGACGGCTCGTCGGCCCCGATCGCCGAACTGGCGCCGGGCACCTGGTACCTGGCCGTCGAGCAGCGCGGCGCCGCGCTGGTCGCCCAGACCCAGGACGGCCGCCGCGGTGTCCTGCAGGACACCTCCGGCATCCAGCGCGGCTGAGCCCGCACACCACGGCAACGGCCCCCTTGCCCTTCCGGGCGGGGGGCCGTTGCCGTACCCTCGCCTCCCGACAGTGATCTGACGTATCGTCAGAAAGCAGGTGGGGTATGCGACTCGGGCTCGCACTCGGGTACTGGGGACGCGGTCCGGACGCCGGTCATGTGCCGCTGGCCGTCGCGGCGGAGCGGCTCGGCTACGACTCGGTGTGGACGGCGGAGTCCTGGGGCTCGGACGCCTTCACCCCGCTCACCTGGATCGCGGCGCGCACGTCGACGATCCGGCTGGGTACGGGCGTTGCCCAGATGGCCGCCCGCACACCGGCCGCCACCGCGATGCACGCGCTCACCCTGGACCATCTCTCCGGCGGCCGGATGCTGCTCGGGCTGGGCCTGTCCGGACCGCAGGTGGTGGAGGGCTGGTACGGCCGCCCGTTCCCCGACTCACCGCTGACCGCGACCCGCGAGTACGTGGACGTCGTACGGCAGGTGCTGCGCAGGCAGGGGCCCGTCGAGGTGGACGGGCGCTTCCATCCGCTGCCCTACCGGGGGCCGGACGGCACCGGGCTCGGCCGGCCGCTCAAGTCCGTCACGCATCCGCTGCGGCCCGATCTGCCCGTGCTGCTCGGCGCCGAGGGTCCGCGCAACGTGGCGCAGACGATCCGGATCGCCGACGGCTGGCTCCCGCTGTACTGGGCGCCGAGCCGGCCCGAGGTGTACGGGGAGGCGGTGCGGGCGCTGCCCGAGGGGTTCATGGTCGCTCCGCTGGCCCAGGTGCGGGTGTGCGACGACGTGGCCGAGGGGCTGCTGCCGGTCAAGGCCATGCTCGGCTTCTACATCGGCGGGATGGGGCACGCGGCCCGCAACTTCCACGCCGACCTGATGGCCCGCATGGGCTACGCGGAGCAGGCCCGGCGCATCCAGGAGCTGTTCCTCGCGGGGCGGCGCGAAGAGGCCGTGCTGGCGGTGCCGGACGCCTTCGCCGACGAGATCTCCCTGGTCGGACCGCGTGAGCGTATCGCCGAGCGGCTCCAGGCGTGGCGCACGGGCCCGGTGACGGACCTGCTGGCCGTGTCACCGGACCCGCACACCCTCAGAGTGCTGGCGGAGCTGAACTCCTAGCCGTTCAGCTGCCCTTGGCGAGCTGGGCGGCGGAGGGAACCTGGTTCTGGACCGGGGCACCGGCACCGGCGCCCGCGCCCTTGACCTTGTTGATGGTGTCGTTGAAGGAACCGGCGGCGCTGTCGTCGCCCTTCTTGAGCTTGGCCGGCAGGTTCTTCAGCGCGTCGATGCCCGAGCTGAGCGGTGCGAGCGCCTTGGCCAGCGCCGGGTCGCCCTGGGCGTTGCGCTCGGCGGCCTTGAGGCGGTTGTAGGTGAAGGCACCGGCCAGCGCGGCCTTGGCCAGGGCCGACTTACGGCCGTGGGCGCCCTTCTTGAACTTGCCGGCCTTCCAGGGCTTGACGATCCACTGGTAGGTCGCGCCGGCCGCGAGACCGGCGTTGGCCACGAACCGGGTCTTGGCGAACTTCTGGCGTTCCGCGGACGTGGTCGGGCTGGGCTTGGCGGCGGCGGGGACAGCCTGCACCGCTGCGGTGTCCTTCGTACTGGTCTTCTCGCCGGTGCCGCAGGCCGTGGTCCCGGCCAGCAGGGCGGTACTGAGCGTGAGTGCCACGAAGAGGCGGCGTATCGGTACGGGCACGGGGTCCTCCGGACGTTCTCCCCGAGTTGTCTGGCTTCCCCTGGCAGGGTCACCCGGTTGGCTCCGGTGCGCCACTCGGGGTACTCCGTCAGGGGCCGCAGCAGTCCGGATCCAGGCCCGTCGGCAGGTACTCGCCCCCGAACACCGCGCACGTCGCCTCGTGGCCCCCCAGGGCCGCCACCGCGAGCAGCAGGGAGCCCGCCGTCCACGTGGTCAGCTCGCGCGGCCAGATCGCGTCGTCCTCGAAGACGTAGCCGGTCCAGTACAGGCCGCTGTCCGGATCGCGCAGGTGCTGGATGGACTGGAGCACCTCCAGCGCGCGGTCCGACTCGCCCACCGCCCACAGGGCGAGGGCGAGTTCACTGGACTCACCGCCGGTCACCCAGGGGTTGGGGTCCACACAGCGCACGCCGACTCCCGGCACGACGAACCGGTCCCAGGACCCGTCGATGCGGGACCTGGCCTCCTCGCCGGTCAGGGCACCGCCGAGGACGGGGTAGTACCAGTCCATCGAGTAACGGTCCTTGTCGAGGAAGCGTTCCGGGTGACGGCGGATCGCGTGGCGCAGCGCACCGGCCGCCAACTCCCAGTCCGGCTGGGCCTCTTCACGCTGTTCGGCGATGGCGAGGGCACAGCGCAGCGCATGGTGGACGGAGGAGCTGCCGGTCAGCAGGGCGTCCACGACGGGCGTACCGTCGTCGTCGCGCCGCCAGCCGATCTGGCCGCCGGGCCGCTGCAGGGCGAGCACCCACTCCACGGCCGCGTAGACGGTCGGCCACATACGGTCCAGGAACGTGTCGTCGCCGGTGGACAGGTAGTGGTGCCAGACGCCTACGGCTATGTAGGCGACGAAATTGGACTCGCGACCGCGGTCGGTGACGTCGTCGTACGCGCCGTCGGCGTAGGCGGCGTACCAGGAGCCGTCCTCGTTCTGGTGCCGGGCCAGCCAGGTGTAGGCCTGCTCGGCGGCCGTGTGCTCGCCCGCCGCGTCCAGGGCCATCGCGGCCTCGGTGTGGTCCCAGGGGTCCAGGTGGTGCCCGCGGAACCACGGGATGGCGCCGTCCTCCCGCTGCACGTCGAGGATGCCGCGGACGGTCGCGGCGGCCTGCTCGGCGGTGAGGACCCCGGGCAGGACGAGGTGTTCTGTCCGGGGAGTGGTCACTTGGCGGCCACCTCGGCGTTCGCCCCGGCCTCGGTCCGGGGCAGGTGCGGCTTGGTCGCGTAGAGGACGAAGCTCTTGCCGATGACCGGGTTCAGCGCCTGCTCGGCGATCCGGGTGGCGAACGGCTTCTTCATGATGTCCCAGACCAGCAGCTTGTGGTACGCACGCACCGGCAGCGCCTTGTCGTTGTCGACGCCGAACGCGCACTTGAGCCACCAGTACGGCGCGTGCAGGCCGTGCGCGTGATGGCTGCCGTACGGCTTGAGGCCGGCCTCGCGGACCTTCGCCGTCAGTTCGTCGGCCTTGTAGATGCGGATGTGGCCGCCCTCGACCTCGTGGTAGGCGTCGGACAGTGCCCAGCAGACCTTCTCGGGGCCGTAGCGGGGCACGGTGACGGCGATCCGGCCGCCCGGCCTGAGCACCCGCACCATCTCCGCCAGCACCCCCTTGTCGTCGGGGATGTGCTCCATCACCTCGGAGATGATGACGACGTCGAAGGACTCGTCAGGGAAGGGCAGGGCCAGCGCGTCGCCCTCCATGGCGGTGGCGGTGGCACCGGCCGGTGCCTCCCCGGCCTCCTTCATCGCCGCGAACCACTTGGCGACCTCGCGGATCTCCTCGCCGTTCTGGTCCAGGGCCACGACCTGGGCGCCGCGCCGGTAGCACTCGAAGGCGTGCCGGCCGGCCCCGCAGCCGAGGTCCAGGACACGGTCGCCGGGGGCGAGCGGGAACCGGGAGAAGTCGACGGTCAGCACGTGGCCCTGCTTTCGGTGTAGACGCCTGTTGCGGCCGGGACGCGGCCCTCGGTCTGCTCGGTGTGCGGCTCGGAGCGTGGGCCGCCCCTGCGGGCGATGGCCTCGCGGTAGTGGGCGACCGTGCCTTCGGCGGCCCGGGCCCAGGTGAAGCGCGCGAGCACCCGCTCCCGGCCGGCCCGGCCGAGCCGGGCGCGCAGGTCCGGGTCGCCGAGCAGCCGTACCAGCCCGGCGGCCAGCGCGCCCGCGTCCCCCGGGGCAACGGCCAGACAGGTCTGCCCGTCGCGGCCGGCGACCTCGGGGATGGCGCCGCCGGTCGTGGCGAGAAGCGGGGTGCCGGTGGCCATGGCCTCGGCGGCCGGCAGCGAGAAGCCCTCGTACAGCGAGGGCACACAGGCGACCTCGGCGGAGCGGATCAGGTCGACGAGTTCGGCGTCGGAGATGCCCTTGACGAACTCGACTGCACCGGAGAGGCCGTAGCGCTCGATCGCCGCCGCGACCGGGCCCTCCTCGGGGCGCTTGCCGACGACGACGAGGTGCGCGGCCGGGTGCTCGGTGCGCACCTTGGCCAGCGCCTCCACCAGGAACACCAGGCCCTTGAGCGGAACGTCGGCGCTGGAGGTGGTGACGATCCGGCCCGGCACCTCGGGGATCGCCGGATTCGGCGAGAAGAGGTCGGTGTCGGCGCCGATGTGGACCACGTGCACACGGTCGTCGCGGACGCCGAGGTGGTCCACGATCTCCTGCCGGGAGGTGCCG
This sequence comes from Streptomyces broussonetiae, assembly GCF_009796285.1. Classification (NCBI taxonomy): domain Bacteria; kingdom Bacillati; phylum Actinomycetota; class Actinomycetes; order Kitasatosporales; family Streptomycetaceae; genus Streptomyces; species Streptomyces broussonetiae. Next base: position 3,156,073 of record NZ_CP047020.1, read on the forward strand.
GAGACGGTGAGGACCGAGGGCAGCCGGCGGGCGACGCGCTTCTGCATCCGGGTGAAGGCGTACCAGCGCCGGACCGAGTACCGCCGCCGCCAGCCCTCGGCCGCGTCCAGCTCCAACTGCCGGTCGACGGTGATGGGATGGTGGATGGTGGTCACCAGGGGCGCACCGACGTCGCCCAACAGCCCGTACCCGAGCGTCTGGTTGTCGTGGACGACGTCGAACTGACCGCGTCGGCCGAGCAGATGGCGGCGGGCGCGCAGGGAGAAGGTCAGCGGCTCGGGAAACCCCCCGGTCCACATGGTCGCGACTTCCAGGCCGTCGATCCAGTCCCGGTACTCGTCGCGCCCGGGGGTGCGGAAGGGGTCGGGCTGGCGGTACAGGTCGAGGCTGGGCAGCTCGGTGAGGGTGAGCTGGGGGTAGCCCTCGTCGAGCACGGGGTAGGGCTGGGAGCCGATGACCTCGACGCGGTGCCCGAGCCGGGCCAGCTCGCGCGAGAGGTGGCGTACGTAGACGCCCTGGCCGCCGCAGAACGGGTTCCCTTTATAGGTGAGGAGCGCGATGTCGAGCGGTCGCCCGCCGTCGGCAGCGGAGTCCGTCCGGACGCCCGCTTCCCGGGCCTCAGCGGTCACTCTGTGCCCCCTTCTGCCTGCGCTGTCCCGCGAGACTACGACGGGACGCTAATCTAGAACAAGTTTCAGACTTGATCGTTCAAGAGGCTCTGAATCTACCGGCAGGTAGGAGCACTGTGAGCAGTGGATCAGGTGATTCACGCCACGGCGGACGACCCTGCCATGCTGTCTGATCACGTGCCCTACAGACGCCCTCACCGACTGTCACGGAACGGGACCCATGCCTGCGGAATCCAAGGTGGAAGTCAGCACGGTCCGGCCGTCGTCGCCTCCCTCGTCTCCGCTCACCGAGCGGCAGGAGGCCCGCCGCCGCAGGATCCTGCACGCGAGCGCCCAGCTGGCCAGCCGGGGCGGCTTCGACGCGGTACAGATGCGCGAGGTGGCCGAGTCCTCCCAGGTGGCCCTCGGCACCCTCTACCGCTACTTCCCCTCCAAGGTCCACCTGCTGGTCGCCACCATGCAGGACCAGCTGGAGCACATGCACGGCACCCTGCGCAAGAAGCCCCCGGCGGGCGACACGGCGGCCGAGCGGGTGGCGGAGACCCTGATGCGTGCCTTCCGCGCCCTGCAGCGCGAGCCGCACCTGGCCGACGCGATGGTCCGCGCGCTGACCTTCGCCGACCGCAGCGTCTCCCCCGAAGTGGACCAGGTCTCCCGTCAGACCACCGTGATCATCCTGGACGCGATGGGTCTGGAGCATCCCACTCCCGAGCAGCTCTCGGCGGTCCGCGTCATCGAGCACACCTGGCACTCGGCCCTCATCACCTGGCTCTCGGGCCGCGCCTCCATCGCCCAGGTGAAGATCGACATCGAGACGGTGTGCCGGCTGATCGACCTGACGGAGCCCGGGGAGGGCGAGCGGCCCCGCCGCGGTGCGCCGCGGGCCTAGGGGACGTCGTTCGGACCATCCCGGCGTCGCGGGCCCTGGCACGCGCACCTGACCCCGCCCGGGTCGGCCGGCAGGCGCTGTTCCTCACGGCCGGCCTGATCCGAACGACACCCCCTGGCCGAGCCGAACGGTCCCGCACCTCGGCGCAGTTCGCCGCCGAGCCGGCCGGGCTTCACGAAGGTCCGGCGGGGACCGGAGGGGACGGTGCGCGCCGCGGCACCGGTGCCGTGCCCGGCCTCGTCATGAGCGGAGCGGCCGACCGCCGCGGTCGCTGCGTGGCCCTCGCCGGGCAGGGCGCCCGGCCCGGCGGCCACGCCCGGGACATCGAGGTCGATGTGACGCTGCCGCCGGGCCCGCCCGTTACTCCTCCGGCGGAAACACCGCCTCCCCGCTCCCCGCCAACGTGATCAGGATCGCCTCCACCGGGCAGCTCTCGGCCGCCTGCAGGACCGGTTCGGTCGCGTCCGTGTCCGGGGACAGCGGGTGGGACTGGCGGGCGGAGTCGAGGCGGAAGGCGTCGGGGGCGTGGTGGAGGCACTGGGCCGAGCCGATGCACACCGACCGGTCGACCTCGATGTGCCAGCGGTCGCCCATGCCTCACGCCCCCGCCGGCAGGTGGATCATCTTGTGCTCGAGGTATGCGCCATAACCCTCGGGGCCGAACTCCCGGCCGAGGCCCGAGTTCTTGTAACCGCCGAACGGGCCGAGCATGTCCAGGCTGAAGGTGTTGACCGAGTAGGTGCCGGTGCGGACCTGGCGGGCGATCTCGATGCCGTGATCCACGTCGGCGGTCCACACGCTGCCGGACAGTCCGTAGTCGGAGTCGTTGGCCATCTTCACGGCCTCGGCCTCGTCGCCGTACGGGAGCAGGCAGATCACCGGGCCGAAGATCTCCTCGCGGGCGATCCGCATGGAGTTGTGGACGTCGCCGAAGAGGGTCGGCTCGACGTACCAACCGCGCTCCAGACCTGCCGGCCGGCCGCCGCCGGTGAGGATCTTGGCGCCCTCCTCCTGGCCGATCCGGATGTAGTCGAGGCTGCGCTGCTGCTGGCGGCGGGCGACCAGCGGGCCGACCTGGGTCGCCGGGTCCAGCGGATCGCCGACCTTCAGCGCGCTCGCCGCTGCCGCAAAGGCGTCGGCGTACTCGTCGTAACGGGCGCGCGGGACGAGGATGCGTGTCTGGGCCACGCACGCCTGCCCGTTGTTCATCCAGGCGGCCGGGACGATCCCGGACACCGCCGTCTGCACCTCCGCGTCCGGCAGGACGACCGCCGCCGACTTGCCGCCCAACTCCAGGGTCACACGCGTGAGATGGCGGGCCGCCACCTCCATCACCCGCTTGCCGGCCGCGACCGACCCGGTGAAGGAGATCTTGTCGATGCCGGGGTGCGCGACCAGGTACTCGCTGACCTCCCGGTCGGCGGGCAGGACGGACAGGACGCCCTCGGGCAGCCCCGCGTCGCGCGCGATCTCCGCCAGCACGTACGCGTCCAGCGGGGACTCCGGGGACGGCTTCAGTACGACCGTGCAGCCGGCCAGCAGCGCGGGCGCGAGCTTGGCGGCGGCCACGAACTGCGGCACGTTCCACGGGACCACGGCCGCGACGACACCGACCGGCTCGCGCCGGACGAGGATCGGACCGAGCACCCCGGCGCGGCGCTCCTCGTGGGTGAAGTCCTTCGCAACCTTGATCGCCGCGTCCCACACCATCATCGCGCCGAGCGCCTGGGCGAGGACGCTCCAGGAGTACGGGGAGCCGTTCTCGGCGGAGATCACCCGGGCGATCTCCTCGTGCCGGGCGGCGATACCGTCCTTGATCCGGGTGACGACCCCGACCCGCTCCTCGAGCGTCGCCCGCGGCCACGGCCCCTCGTCGAAGGCGCGGCGTGCGACGGCCACGGCCCGGTCGACGTCCTCCCGGGAGGCGTGCGGCACCCGGCCGATGACCTCCTCGGTGTGCGGCGAGATCACCTCGATGACGTCCTTGCCGAAGGGATCGGTCAACTCCCCGCCGATGAACAGCTGTCCGTGTTCCACGAGCTCCGTCATGCCCGCCACCTTTCTGACGCTGTTTCAGAACTGATATCAGTTCTAGTTATAGTGGGCAATGGCCGTGCGGCAGCGCGGCCGACGGGGCGGAGGGTCTGATGACGACGACGTTCGATCACGGCGGGGACGTACGGTCCGTGGCGGTCCCCATCCCGGACAACCCCCTCGGCCACACGCTGGTGTACGTGGTCGGGACCGATCGCGGCCCGGTGCTGGTCGACACCGGCTGGGACGATCCCGCGTCCTGGGACACGCTCACGGCGGGACTGGCCGCGTGCGGTACGGCGGTGACGGAGGTGTACGGCGTCGTCGTCACGCACCACCACCCCGACCACCACGGCCTGTCGGCGCGGGTGCGCGAGGCCTCGGGGGCCTGGGTGGCGATGCACGCGGCCGACACCGCGGTCGTCAGGCGCACCCGGGAGGCCCGGCCGGAGCACTGGTTCACCTATATGAGCGCCAAGCTCGCGGCGGCCGGCGCCCCGGAGGAACATCTGGCGCCGCTGCGCACCCCCCGCACCCTGCCCGGTCTCGCCCCCGCCCTCCCGGACCGGGAGATCGTCCCCGGTGAACTCATCGACCTGCCCGGCCGCAGGCTGCGCGCGATCTGGACCCCGGGCCACACGCCGGGCCACGTCTGCCTGCACCTGGAGGAGCGGCATCCGGCCCAACTGCCGGGAAACGGGCGTCTGTTCAGCGGGGATCATCTGCTGCCCCGGATCACCCCGCACATCGGCCTCTACGAGGATCCCGACGACGCCACCGTCACCGACCCCCTCGGCGACTACCTCGACTCCCTGGAGCGGATCGGCCGGCTCGCCCCGGCCGAGGTCCTCCCCGCCCATCAGCACGCCTTCACCGACGCGTCCGGCCGGGTACGCCAGTTGCTCGACCACCACGAGGACCGGCTCCGCGGCCTGCTGGCCCTCCTCGCCGAGCCGCTCACCGCCTGGCAGGTCGCCGAGCGCATGGAGTGGAACCGTCCGTGGGACCACATCCCGCTGGGGTCACGGAACATCGCCGTCTCGGAGGCCGAGGCCCATCTGCGGCGGCTGGTCAAGCAGGGGCGGGCGGAGGCGGTGGCGGGCAGCGACCCGGTGGCGTACGTGGCGGTGTGAGCCGGTAGTTCGCTTGCGGCCCCCGCCTGTGTGCGGTTGGAAAGCCTCATGGACCCCTTGGAGCGCCTGCTTGCCGAGCGCGCCTGCGAGCGTGTGATCACCGACTTCGTCCACCGCCTCGACCTCGGTGAACCGGCCTCGGTGGCCGGGCTGTTCACCGAGGACGGCAGCTGGCAGTGGCCGCCGCCGGGGGACGGGCGGCGGGTGACGGGGCGCGAGGCGCTGGCCGCGTACTTCGGCTCGCGGCCCGCCGACCGGCTCTCGCGCCGGTTCCTGTCCAACGTCCTCGTCACCGTGACCGGGCCGGACACCGCCACCGCCGTCTCGTACTTCGCGACCTACCGGGTCGACGGGTACGAGGGCGGCATGGTGCCCGCCGGGCCGCCCGTCCAGGTCGGCCAGTACGAGGACTCCTTCCGCCGGGCGGACGGGCGCTGGCTACTGGCCCACCGGGTGCTGCGGCTGCCCCTGGGCGGGCCGACCCCTCGTGCCGGCCGGGCTAGTTGAGGCCCGCCGCCCTGCGTTCCGTCTCGCTCAGGGGCGGGCCGGACAGCGGGGCCCTGCGGGGGCCCGTGGCGATGTTCCAGAGCATGTCGGGGGCAAACAGCCGGGATGCCGGGGCCTTCAGGCTCATCACGTCCAGCAGGCCCTGCAGGGCGCGCGGGTTGCCGGAGCCCGCGGCCACGGCCTTGTCGACGTAGGCACTGAGCATCCGCTCCACGAGGGTGGGCGGTTCGGACGTGGCACCGGGGTAGTAGGCGTCCTGGCCCACCGCGAGGTTCCAGGCGTTGCCGACCGGGCGGGCGACCGCGCGCTGGACGCGGCGGGCGGCGCCGGGGGCGGTGGGACCGTACCGGTCGAGGACCCGGCCGAGGGCGAGGGCGCTCTGCGCGGCGACGGTCAGGCCGTGGCCGTAGACCGGGTTGTAGCCGGCGACGGCGTCCCCGAGGACGGCGAAGCCCTCGGGCCAGGTCTCGGACTTCTCGTAGTAGCGGCGGCGGTTGGCGGTGCTGCGGGTGGTCACCGGGTCGGTCAGTGGCTTCGCCCGGGCCAGCAGGCGGCCGATGATCGGGTCCGTCAGACCGGTGCGCGCGAAGTGCTCGAAGGCGTCGGGGTCGGCGGTGGGCTGCCCGCCCCGGGTGCCGGAGAGCGTGACCAGCCAGCGGTCGTCCTCGATCGGTACGACGACCCCGCCGCGGCCGGGTGCCTCGCGCGGGTCGGCCTGGACGTTGACCACCGGGTAGCGGCGGCCGAGGGTGCCGTCGGGGGCCGCGTAGAGACGGCTGGCGTAGACGACGCCCGCGTCCACCACGCGCTCCGCGACCGGGGCGTGGCCCAGCGCGCGCAGCCAGGTGGCCGCCTGCGAGCCGCGCCCGCCCGCGTCGATCACCAGGTCGGCGTCCAGTGTGGTCTCCCGGCCGTCCGAGCCCCGCAGTAGCCGCAGGCCGGTCACCCGGTCGTGCCCGCCCGTCAGGCCGGCCGCCCGGGTGCCGTCGAGCAGGGTGATCCGGGGCCGGGCGAGGACGTGTCCGCGGATCACCGCGTCCAGCAGGTCCCGGCTGCACACGATCAGGTGGTGCCGGGAGTCGGTGAAGCGCCGGAACCACTGTCCCGAGGGCGCCTTGCTGACCAGGTCGGCCATCACACCGACGAGTCCGGCGCCCTGCCCGGTCAGCTCGCCGGTGATGCCCGGCAGCAGGTCCTCCAGGGCGCTCACCCCGCCGGACCACAGCAGATGGGCGTGGCGGGCCTGGGGCAGCCCCTTGCGGGGCTCGGGGCCCGCCGGCAGCCGGTCGGCCTCCACGACGGTCACCTCGTGGAAGCGGGTGGCGAGCACGGACGCGGCGAGCATGCCGGCCGTACTGCCGCCGATGACGACCGCTCTGCGGCGGGCGGTGCGTATGTCAGCGCCTGTGTCAGGCATGTGCGGTGAGACCTTCCGTGGCGGCCGCCTCCCGGCGGAACCTGTCGATGACCGGCATGTGGAACCGCAACGCCTGCGCGATGGAGTCCAGCTCGCTGTCGGAGAGGGCGGCCGCGGCGAGGGGCCGTCCCGCCTCGTCCGCCCGGCCCGCGGCGGGCGGTTCGTCCCCGCCGGCCGGGCCGTGCAGCACGTCGGCCGCGATCAGGATGTCCACCGCCCCGGCGATGCCCAGTGCTTCGGCGTCCGGGTGGCCCGCGGCCACGGCGGCCGTACGGACCCGCTCGCGCCGGGCCCGCTTGAGGTGCGGGGCCAGTCTGAGCAGACCGTCGTTGATGGCGGCCCGGCGCAGTTCGAGGCGCAGGGCGGCACCGCTGACCCGGCCGGTCGCGGGTGCTGCCGGGGCGGTGACCGTCACCATGGTCTGCCACAACGGTCGCAGCCGCCGGTGGGTGCGCACCAGCCGTCGGCGCTCGTCGACCACCGGGCCGGCCTGCCCGGCGATGAACCCGATGGCGACCAGCAGTGCCTCGGCGATGGCGAACGGCGGGGCGACGTACGTCGACAGCCAGTCCCAGTCCCGGCCGCTCCAGCGGGCGCCGATCGCGGCGAGTTTGGCGACGTCGAAGACGAGCCCGAGGGCGTAGGCGACCTGGAGGAATATCACCGCCCGGCGCAGCCAGGTGTCCTCGACCTCCTTGTACCAGGCCCACAGCATGCCGGCCGCGACCAGCGCCGACACCAGGTGCGCGACCAGGTACAGCATCCCGAACTCGCGCATCCAGGGTGTGTCGGCGTAGTAGGTGTCGAGGTCGCGCAGCCGCTCCACGTGGTGGTCGCCGAGCGAGAACGTCGTCCACAGGCCCGCGATGATGGCCGAGTACGCCATCCACACCAGGCGGGTGCGCCGGCGGCGGACGGCGGACGGGGGTTCGCGCCAGGTGATGATGAGCCACAGGCAGGCGCCGCAGTAGGCGGTGAGCAGCGAATAGACCCACACGCCCGCGAAGTTGGGGACGCCGGTGATCCGGTTGATGCGGTGCAGGTTGGCGGGCGGCAGCGAGGCGAAGACGATCGCGCCGATGCCGAGCAGCAGCGCGGTGGCCCGCAGGATGGGGTCCTGCCAGGCGCGGCGCAGCAGCGGCAGTTTGATCACGAAGGCCACGACGAACAGCACGGCCGGCACGGCGTAGGCGGCGAAGGTGCCGGAGATGTCCCAGCGCATCACGGTCCGCCGATGTTGCCCAGGGAGGACGACAGCCGGCCGGTGAGGGTGTCCTGGGTGGTCCGGCCGGTGGCCGCGCCGGGCCCGACGACCTTGGAGAACTTCGCGGCGAGGCGCAGCCCGCACTCCTCGGCCTCCCACTCGGCCGCGGCGGCGGCAGCGGCGGCGGCCGGCGACCGGGTGGCCATGGCGACGACCTGGTCCCAGGGGATGTCCTCGTCGTCGCGCAAGTCCCCGGCTTCCCCGGAGTCCCCGTGGCCCACGGAGTACCGGGACAGCAGGCGGCGCGCGGCGGCGGGCGGCCCGGACGGATGGTGCACGTCGAGGGTGCCGTAGTGGATGTGGCCGATCTCGTGCCCGGCGATGACGAACTTGTGCGGGTCGGGGGCGCGGTCCTCGACCACGACGATGTACTGCTCGTCCAGCGCGAGCGTGACCCCGGAGACGTCCAGTCCGGGCGGGAAGGTGACGAACTTCAGCCGGATCGGGCGGTCGAGCTGCGGGCTGAGCGTGGCGCACAGGGCGTGCAGGAAGGCCTCGGCGTCGGTCGGCGGGGTGAGGGTGCGGGCCGTGTCGCGCACCAGCCGGTCGAGGAAGCGCTTGGGCGACCTGGCGGACCTGCCGGAGTTGGGGGGCTTGGGGGGCTTCACCGGCGGGTGTCCTCCGCCCGCTCCGAGGAGATGATCATCTCGGCCAGGTCGGCGAGCGTGGCGAGCTGGCGGGCGTTCATCTGCGGGGCCCGTGCGGCGAGCCGGACCAGGCCGCTCTCGCGCAGCCTGAGCAGCGGATCCGCCTCGGCCTCCAGCCCCTGGAGCACCGGCTGCAGGGCCTCGTGCAGCGCCTCCGGCTCGTCGGCGGTGAAGAAGCCGGCCGGCAGACCGAAGAAGCGGCGCAGCCGGTCGGTGTGCTCCAGGCTCGGCATCCCGCACTTGCGCCACTCGCTCAGCCACTGCCGGCTGGTTCCGGCGATCCTGGCCAGCTCGTCCAGCGAGTACCGCTTGCCGTCGGGCCGGCGCCGGGTCTCCCTTATGAAGTCCAGTCGCTGGCGCACCCGTTGGGCCAGACCGCTCTCGGGCGCCCGCCCGCCGCCCAGCAGGTCGACGACGACCGGCACGGGAATGCCGGTGCGATGGGACAGGCCGGTCACGTCGAGGGTCTCCGGCAGCCGACCGGGCCGACCGGTCAACTCCCCCAGTCTGGCCAGGACTTCGGCCAGCGAGATGTAGGCATCACTCACCGAGGTCCCCCCTGAGTGTGTGTCGTCCGTGTGATGACCGGACGGAACGCGAGGCTACCCGGTCGCCCGGTCGCCGACCAGACGTGACAACGCTCCCTGCCCAATGCGGCAGTAATAGTTGACAGTTGAGGGCGCGGCGGGTGAGGATCACGGCACAGAGAGCAAGCTTTCGACCCGCCCCGGGTGCCGCCTATGGGGGAGCGGCATCCGGGGTGTTTCTCTGCCCCGCCCCCCGCGAAGGTGATGCGCCGATGCCGCAGCCCGTCCTTCTGCTCGGGGCCGGCCCGGCCGCGTACGGGTTCCCGCTGGCGCGGATCGCCGGGATCCACCCGGTGATCCTGGTCGACACCACCGTGCCCGGCTGGGCGCAGCCCTTCCTGTCCGGCCATCTCGCCACCGACCCCGAGCGGGAGGCGGAGACGGCCGGGACGATCGCGCGGTACGCGGACGGACAACGGATCGCCGGCGTGCTCACCTGGACCAGGGGGCACCTGGTCACCACCGCACGGGTCACCGGACAACTGGGCCTGCCCGGACCGTCGTACGAGGCGGCGGCGGCCTGCGCCGACCCGGCGGCGGTACGGGCCCGGCTCGCCCTGCACCAGGTGCTGCCCGACGAGCCCGGGGACGCCGACGGTCCGCTGGTGTCCGCCGAGACCGTCGTCCTGGACGACGAGGTCCGCATCGCCGCGCTCACCCGTACGACGCCGGGTCCGCCGGGGCGCCTGCCGCTGCGGCACTGCGTCCACGCACACGACGGACTGCTGCACAACCGCTTCCTGCGGCAGACCGTCGAGCGGGCGGTACGGGCCCTGGGGCTCAACCACACCGTCGCCCATGTGGGGCTCCGGGTGACCGGACGCGGGCCCCGGGTGACCGGGGTCGCGCCGTACCTGCCGGGCGATCTGATCCCTTCGCTGGTGGAGCGGGCGACCGGGGTCGATCTGGCGGAGGTGGCGGTGGCACTGGCGTGCGGGACGGGCGTGGACCTCTCGCCCAGCCGGCAGCGGGCCGCGGCGGTCCGCTTCGCGGAGTCGACGGATTCCCGGCAGCGCCGGCGGCGGATGTACTGGGTGGTGGAGGGGGAGGACGTGGCGGAGTGCGATCGGGCGCTGGACGCCGCATGACGCTCTCGCCGCGGGGGGGGCCGTCCGGCGCACGGTGGGGGGTGCGTTCGGGGGCGTGCGGGGCGGTCACGGCGGCCGTCCACCGCGTGACCCCGGTCACGACCGTCCTGTGCGCACAGCCACTCCTCGGGCCGCGCGGGGCTGCCGGTAAGGTGGCGGGGTCGTCATCACACCCGTACAGGGGAAAGCCGGTGCAATTCCGGCGCTGACCCGCAACCGTAAGAGCCGGACTGCCCCGGACGGGACGTTGACCGGCTCACGTGCGTCGGCGGCCCGCCGCGCACGGCACCGTCGAGGTCTACGGAGCCGAGCCGCCCGGGGTGTCCCGTGCGCTGCCCGGCTCCCCGCAGGAGAGGCAGTCGCCGACCATGAACGTCCGCCGCAGCGCAGCGGCTCTCGCCGTCGTAGGCGTGCTGGCCGCCGCCGCGCCCGCCACGGCCGCCGGGCCGTCCCCGTCCCCGAAGGGCGCGATCCCGTCCGGGCTGTACGGCACCTCCGATCCGACGTACGACGGTGTGTGGCGCCAGTCGCTGACGCTGATCGCCCAGCGCACGCTCGGCTACGAACCGGCCGCGAAGGCCGTGGACTGGCTCGCCGGCCAGCAGTGCGCGAACGGCTCCTTCGCCGCGTTCCGCGCCGACCCGGCCAAGGCCTGCGACAGCAAGGTCATGGTGGACACCAACAGCACGGCCGCCGCCGTCCAGGCCCTGAAGGCCGCCGGCGGGCACGACGACGCCGTCGGCAAGGCCATGACCTGGCTGAAGTCCGTGCAGAACAAGGACGGCGGCTGGGGCTACGCCCCGGGCGGAGCCAGCGACACCAACTCCACCTCCGTCGTCATCGGCGCGCTGACCGCGACCGGCACGGACCCGGCGAAGGTCGCCAAGGCGGGCAAGTCCCCCTACGACCTGCTTGCCGCCATGGCCGTCCCCTGCGACAGGACCGGCGGTGGCGCCCTCGCCTTCCAGCCGGACAAGAAGGGCGAACTGCTGGCCAACGCCGACGCGTCGGCGGCGGGCGTGCTCGGCGCGCTCGGCAAGGGGTTCGTCACAACGGCCGGCAAGGCACCCGGCAGCACCACGTGCGTCTTGGGCAAGCACCTCACCCCGGCGCAGATCGCGGACAACGCGGGCGCGAACCTGGCCTCGGTCGTCGCGAAGACCGGCCACCTGACGTCGACTCTGCCCGGCGCCATGGACCAGCCGGACTACGGCAACACGGCGGACACGGTCGTCGCGCTCGCCGCCGACGGACGCGTCACGCAGGCGCTGCAGTCGTACACCTGGCTGGAGAACAACGCCCTCAAGTGGGCCGAGCAGAGCGGCCCGGCGGCCTACGCCCAGCTGATCCTCGCCGCGCACGCGGTGGGCGCGCAGCCCGGTGACTTCGGCGGCACCAGCCTCGTCCGGTCCCTCAACGCGCAGGGCCCGGCCCCGAGCATGCCCTCCACCGGGCACGAGACGAAGAAGAAGTCGGACGGCAACTCGTCGTTCGGCCTCTGGTGGTTCGTCGGCGTCTGCCTAGTCGCGGGCATCGGCATCGGCTTCCTGCTGAGCGGCCGGAAGAAGCAGCAGCCGTGATCCGTCGTGCGGCGAGCCTGGCGCTGGCCGCGCTCGTCCTGCTGACGGCCGCCGCGACCCAGGCGCACGCCACCGGCTACCGCTACTGGTCCTTCTGGGAGCGGACGGACGGCCGTTGGACGTACGCGACGCAGGGGCCCTCGACCGCCCGTCCCGACGACGGCGCGGTGGAGGGCTTCCGCTTCGCGGTCAGCGCGGACTCGGCCGACGCGAGCCGGCCGCGCGGCACGGCGGACTTCGGGGCCATCTGCTCGACCACACCGGCCAGGTCGGGGATGAAGCGGGTGGCGCTGGTCCTCGACTTCGGCATCCCGGCGGACGCGCCGTCCGGCGAGACGCCGCCGGCGGGCCGTACGGCCTGCGCGCGCGTGTCCGACGACGCGACGACGGCCGAGGCTCTGGCCGCCGTCGCGAGGCCCCTGCGCTACGACACCAACGCCCTGCTGTGCGCCATCGCGGGCTATCCGCGCAGCGGGTGCGGGGAGCAGGTGTCGACGGACGGCAGGAAGACCGCGACGCCCGCGCAGTCCACGCAGTCCAGGCAGTCCACGCAGAGGAGCAGCGGCTCCGACGGCGGGCCCTCGCTGGGGTTGCCGATCGGTGCGGGGGTGGTGGCCCTGCTGGCGGGCGCGGCGGTGTGGCAGGCACGGCGGCGACGCAATGCCTAGGTCCGGTCGTCGCGGGGCAGGCGGGAGTTCGACGACAGGGCCCGGCAGCCGCACCGGGCACCGGGCCGCCGTGCACCCCGGCGCCTGGTGGCTCTGGGCACTGGGCCTCGGCAGCGCCGCCACCCGCACCGCCAACCCGCTCCTGCTCGCCCTCCTCGTCTCCGCGTCCGCCTACGTCGTCGCGACGCACCGCACTGCCACCCCCGCCGCCCGCTCCTACACCGCCTTCGCCAAGCTCGCTCTCGCCGTCCTCCTCATCCGCCTCTTCTTCGCGGTGGCACTCGGCTCCCCCATCCCCGGCACCCACACCCTCCTCACCCTCCCCGAGGTCCCGCTCCCCCACTGGGCGCAGGGCATCCGCCTGGGCGGCAGGGTCACGGCCGAGGCCCTGGTCTTCGCGGCCTACGACGGCCTGAAGCTGGCCACCCTCCTGATCTGCGTCGGCGCGGCGAACGCCCTCGCGAGCCCGGGCCGCCTGCTCAAGTCCCTCCCGGGCGCTCTGTACGAGACCGGCGTCGCCGTGGTCGTCGCCCTCACCTTCGCGCCCCATCTCGTCGCCGACGTCCAGCGGCTGCGCGCCGCCCGCCGGCTGCGCGGCCGCCCGGACCGGGGCCTGCGCGGGCTGCTCCAGGTCGGACTGCCGGTCCTGGAGGGCGCGTTGGAGCGCTCGGTCGCGCTCGCCGCCTCGATGGAGGCCCGCGGCTACGGCCGCAGCGCCGAGGTCCCCGCCCGGGTCCGCCGTACGACGGCCGCGCTCACCCTCGGCGGCCTGCTGGGGGTGTGCGCGGGGACGTACGGGCTGCTCACCGCGGAGGGCGGCAGCTACGGGCTGCCGGTCCTGCTCGCCGGTGTGGCCGCCGCCCTCGCCGGCCTGAAGCTGGGCGGCCGGCGCTCGCTGCGCACCCGGTACCGCCCGGACCCGTGGGACGCGCGGGCCTGGCTGGTGGCCGGTTCCGGCGCCGCCGTCGCCGCGCTGCTCACGCTCGCCTCCACCCGCGATCCGCAGGCCCTGCACCCCGGCGTCGTCCCCCTGGTCGCGCCCACGCTCCCGCTCTGGCCCGCGGCGGCGGTCCTCCTCGGCCTGCTGCCCGCCTTCGCCGTCCCCAAGGAGCCCTCGTGATCCGTTTCGAGGACGTCAGCGTGACGTACGAGGGCGCGGCCGAACCCTGCGTCCGCGGCGTCGACTTCGTGGTGCCGGAGGGCGAACTGGTGCTGCTCGTCGGCCCGTCGGGGGTCGGCAAGTCGACCGTGCTCGGCGCGGTCAGCGGACTGGTGCCGCACTTCACCGGCGGCACGCTGAGCGGCCGTGTCACGGTGGCCGGCCGGGACACCCGGACCCACAAGCCGCGCGAACTGGCGGACGTGGTGGGCACGGTGGGCCAGGACCCGCTCGCCCATTTCGTCACCGACACGGTGGAGGACGAACTCGCCTACGGAATGGAATCGTTGGGACTGGCCCCGGAGGTGATGCGGCGCCGGGTCGAGGAGACCCTCGACCTGCTCGGCCTCGCGGCCCTGCGCGACCGCCCGATCGCCACCCTCTCCGGGGGCCAGCGCCAGCGGGTCGCGATCGGCTCGGTCCTCACCCCGCACCCCCGGGTCCTGGTCCTGGACGAACCGACCTCGGCCCTGGACCCGGCCGCGGCGGAGGAGGTGCTCGCGGTCCTCCAGCGCCTGGTGCACGACCTCGGCACCACGATCCTGATGGCCGAACACCGCCTGGAACGGGTGATCCACTACGCCGATCGCGCCATCCTGCTCCCGTCCCCCGCACAGGCGCCGGTCGTCGGCACCCCGGCCGAGGTGATGGCCGTCTCCCCGGTGTATCCCCCGGTGGTCGGCCTGGGCCGCCTGGCCGGCTGGTCCCCCCTCCCGCTGACCGTCAGGGACGCCCGCCGCCGCGCCGCCGACCTGCGCGAACAGCTGTCGGGACCCGGCGCGCGCAGGCAAGCGGCCCCGCCTCCGTCCGGCCCCGGCGCCGGGCGCCCCACACACCCTGCGCGCCGACGCCTCTTCCGGCGCGCCGCCCCGGCCCCCCTGTCCGCGACGGTCGCCGAGATCCAGTCCCTGTCCGTCCGCCGAGACCGCATCACGGCCCTGCGCCAGGTGGACCTCACCGTCACCCCCGGCGAGACCATCGCCCTCATGGGCCGCAACGGCGCCGGAAAGTCCACCCTGCTGGGCTCGCTGGTGGGCCTGCTCGCACCCACCGCGGGCAGCGTGCACGTCGGCGGAGTCACCCCCCACCGCACCGCGCCCCCCGAACTCGTCCGCCACGTCGGCCTCGTCCCCCAGGAACCGCGCGACCTGCTGTATGCCGACACGGTCGCCGAGGAGTGCGCGGCGGCCGACCGGGACGCCGGGGCCGAGCCCGGCACCTGCCGGGCGCTGGTGTCGCAGCTGCTGCCGGGGATCACGGACGACACGCACCCGCGGGACCTGTCCGAGGGCCAGTGCCTGGCGCTCGCCCTGGCCGTCGTACTGACCGCCCGGCCGCCCCTGCTGCTGCTCGACGAGCCGACGCGCGGCCTGGACTACGCGGCCAAGGCCCGCCTGGTGGGCGTGCTGCGCGGCCTCGCCGCCGAGGGGCACGCCATCGTGCTGGCCACGCATGACGTGGAGCTGGCGGCCGAGATCGCGCACCGCGTGGTGCTGCTCGCCGACGGGGAGGTCATAGCCGACGGACCGACCGCCTCCATCGTGGTCTCCTCGCCGTCCTTCGCCCCGCAGGTGACGAAGATCCTCGCCCCGCAGCAGTGGCTCACCGTGGCCGAGGTGCGCGAGGCCCTGTCATGAGGGCCGCCCGGCTGCACGCCGTCCGCCTGGGCCCCCGTTCGCTCGCCGCGCTCGCCCTGGTCAGCGCGGTCGGCGTGGTCGCCTTCGGCTGGCCCTTCCTCGCTCCGCCCGCCTCACAGCTCAACGCGCACGCCCAGGACGCGCCCTGGCTCTTCGCGGGCCTGCTGGTGCTGCTGGTCGCGGTCGTGGCGGCCACGATCTCGGAGTCGGACCTCGGGCCGAAGGCCGTGGCGATGCTGGGCGTGCTGGCGGCGACGGGGGCGGCGCTGCGGCCGATCGGCGCGGGGACGGCCGGGATCGAGCCGATGTTCTTCCTGATGGTGCTCAGCGGGCGGGTCCTCGGTCCCGGCTTCGGCTTCACCCTGGGCTCGGTGACGATGTTCGCCTCCGCCCTGCTCACCGGCGGGGTCGGGCCCTGGCTGCCGTTCCAGATGCTGTCGATGGGCTGGTTCACGATGGGGGCCGGGCTGCTGCCGGGGGCGGTGCGCCTGCGCGGCCGGGCGGAGCTGCTGCTCCTCGCCGCGTACGGCTCCCTGGCCTCCCTCGCCTACGGCACGGTCATGAATCTGGCGGGCTGGCCCTTCCTGGGCGCCGCCGCCTCGAACATCTCCTTCGACGCCCACGCCGCCATCCCCGCCAACCTGGCCCGTTTCGCGGCCTACTGCCTGGCCACCTCGCTCGGTTGGGACCTGGGCCGGGCCCTGTGCACGGTGGTGCTGACCCTGTTCCTCGGCCCGGCGGTGCTGCGCGCGCTGCGCAGGGCCACACGGCGGGCCGCCTTCGAGACCGCGGTCACATTCGAGGCCCGGGAACCGTCACCGGGCGGACGCGGCACCTCACTCAGCGACAGCACGACGGTGAAGCACCCCACATGACCCGGATCACCTACGATCCGGGGCAGTAGCGCAAAATGTCCCGATATGTCACCTCGGGCACTCGCTCTGACCTGCACAGGGAGACCCGCGCCACAGAACCGTCGTTTCCCGTCGTTTCGGCCACAACTAGTAAAAGGGGTGATTGCGGGCTTCCTGCGTGCCTGCTTCTCTGGAGGACGTCGCAAGGCGCCACGAGCCCACCCGGGCCCGCGGCGCCCACGTATACGGCCGGCCATCGCGCGAACGCGGGCCACGGCATACGGGCGACCCCCTGTCCCCGACGCAAGAGGTTCTCCGTGTCCGTCTCCTTCATCCGCCGCATCGCTTCCCCGAAGAAGGCCCTCATCTCCGCCGCCGTGGCCACCGCCGGCGCCGGTCTGGCTCTGACCGCGGCGCCCGCCCAGGCCGCCACGCCCGCCTCGGCCTCCTCCGCTCAGGCGATCGCGCACAAGATGATCCCGGACGCCGCGCAGTTCAACGCGTTCAGCAAGATCGTCTCGCACGAGAGTGGCTGGAACCCGTCCGCCACCAACTCCTCCTCCGGCGCCTACGGCCTGGTCCAGGCCCTGCCGGGCTCGAAGATGGCCTCCGCCGGTGCCGACTGGAAGACCAACCCGGCCACCCAGATCAAGTGGGGCCTGGACTACATGAACTCCCGCTACGGCAGCCCGGTCAAGGCCTGGAGCTTCTGGCAGGCGAACGGCTGGTACTGAGCCGGCCCGCCCTCGATGCTCCGCCGCTGAACCAGCGCGCCCGTCGAGCAACCGCACCCTCGCCCCCGCGGCGGGGGTGCGTTCGTATGTCCGGGCGTTGCCGGCCACGTCCGCGCACCCCAACCTCCCTGGTTCTCCTCGGACTTGCGCAGGGTCGCCGCCCTGTGCCGACCGCCGCGAGGACACGCTCGGCCCGGACGTCCAGGAATCCCCCGCGGCCGTGGTGGAGTGGGTCCCCACCCCGTCCGTCCGGCCCACCGGAGGAACCATGACGACGGCTCCGACCGCACAGCCACCCGCGCCCGACCCCGAGACGCGCGGGGTGCCGCTGGTGATCGTGCTGCTGATCCTGACGGTGGTCAGCGGGCTGATCGACGCCGTCAGCTATCTGGGCCTCGGCCGGGTCTTCACCGCCAACATGACCGGCAACGTCGTCGTCCTGGGCTTCGCGGCGGCCGGCGCGCCCGGCTTCTCGGTCCCGCACACGGCCACCTCGCTGGGCTGCTTCCTGCTGGGCGCGGCGACCGGCGGCCGGCTGGCGGCCCGCGTCGGCAAGGGCTCGCGCCGTCGCTGGACCCGGCTGACCCTGATCGGCGAGGCGCTGCTGGTGGCCGTCTCGGCGGCGGTCGCCTTCGCCTGGCCGCACGCCACCGGCACGGTCTACGCCCTGATCGCCCTCACCGGATACGCGATGGGCCTGCGCAACGCCACGGTCCGCAAGCTGGGCATCGCCGATCTGACGACCACCGTGCTGACGATGACCCTGACCGGGCTGGCCTCCGAGTCCCGCTTCGGCGACGGCACCGGCCACCGCTCGCCGCGCCGCACGGCCTCGGCCGTCGCCATGTTCGCCGGCGCCTGTCTGGGCGCGTGGCTGGTCCTGCACCACGGCCTCGGCGTCCCGCTGCTGATCGCGGCGGTCGCCTCGGCCGTGCTGGCGGTGGTGGCGTCGAGCCGGGAGTGAGCGACCCGCTCAGGAGGTCGTGACCCGCAGCTCCTTGACCCCGTTGATCCAGGCCGAGCGCAGCCGCCGGGGTTCGTCGGACAGCCGCAGCCCGGGCATGGCGTCGGCGATCGCGTTGAAGATCAGCTCGATCTCCAGCACCGCGAGGGACTTGCCCAGGCAGTAGTGCGGACCACCGCCGCCGAAGCCCAGGTGGGGATTGGGATCGCGGGTGATGTCGAAGGCGTCGGGGTCGGCGAAGACCTCGGGGTCGTGGTTGGCGGAGGCGTAGAACAGCCCGACCCTGTCGCCCTTCCTGATCCGCACCCCGCCCAGCTCCGTGTCCTGGGTGGCCGTGCGCTGGAAGGCGTTGACCGGGGTCGCCCAGCGGACGATCTCCTCGGCCGTCGTGGCCGGCCGCTCCCGCCTGAAGAGGTCCCACTGCCCGGGATGGGTGAGGAAGGCGTGCATCCCGTGGGTGATGGCGTTCCGGGTCGTCTCGTTGCCGGCCACCGCGAGCATCAGCACGAAGAAGCCGAACTCGTCGGAGTTCAGGTTGCCTTCGTCCTCCGCCGCCACCAGGGTCGTCACGATGTCGCGGGCCGGGCACTGCTTGCGCTCGGCGGCCATGTTCATGGCGTAGGCGATGATCTCGGCGGCCGACTCGGCGCCGACCTCCTCCGTGATGGCGTACTCGGGATCGTCGTAGGCGATCATCTTGTTGGACCAGTCGAAGATCTTGGAGCGGTCCTCCTGGGGCACGCCGATCAGTTCGGCGATGGCCTGCAGGGGCAGTTCGCAGGCGACCTCGGCGACGAAGTCGAAGGGGCCGGAGCGGGCGCGGGCGGCCGTGACGATGGCCTCGGCGCGGGCCCGGAGCCGGTCCTCGAGGGCACGGATGGAACGTGGCGTGAAGCCTCGCTGCACGATCTGCCGCACGCGCGTATGTTCCGGGGGATCCATGTTGAGCAGGATGAGGCGCTGTGCCTCGATCGCGTCGCGCTGGATGTGCTCGTTGAAGCGGATGATCGCGGTGTTGAGGGTGGAGGAGAAGAGTTCCGGGTGCGTGGAGACGTACTTGACGTCCGCGTGCCGGGTCACGGCCCAGTAGCCGTCGTCGGCAAAGCCCGCGATGCCGTGCGGCTGGGGCATCCAGCGGACCGGCTCGGCGCGGCGCAGCTCGGCGAACTCCGGGAGGGGCACACGGTGGTGGAGCAGGTCGGGGTCGGTGAGGTCGAACCCGTCGGGCAGCGCTGGACAGGGCATCGGTCACTCCAGCCATCTGACGGACCATCAGCGAGTGCCGTGAACGTAGTAACCGGTTCTACAACCCGCAAGAGGTAGAGCACCCCCAATCCGTGCGGAATTCGTGCAGATCGCAACTCCGGCACCTGCAAGACCCTTGCGGTGATGGACATCACGTCAGCAGACTGCTGGTCAGAACTAGAACGCGTACTAGTTCTGGCACGTTCTGGAGGAGAGCCCTCGGAGAGGACCCGCACCCATGGCCGCCGAACCCGTGATCGTCGAAGCCGTCCGCACCCCGATCGGCAAGCGCGGCGGCGCGCTCGCCAACCTGCACCCCGCCTATCTCCTGGGCGAGACCTACCGTGAACTCCTCGGCCGGACCGGGATCCCCGCCGACGCCGTGGAGCAGATCGTCGGCGGCACGGTGACCCACGCCGGCGAACAGTCCATGAACCCCGCGCGCACCGCCTGGCTGGCGATGGGCCTGCCCTACGAGACGGCCGCGACGACCGTCGACTGCCAGTGCGGCTCCTCGCAGCAGGCCTCGCACATGGTGGCCAACATGGTCGCGGGCGGCGTGATCGACGTGGGGATCAGCTGTGGCGTGGAGGCCATGTCACGTGTACCGCTCGGCTCCGGCTCCAAGCACGGACCCGGCAAGCCCTTCCCCGACGAGTGGAACGTCGACCTGCCGAACCAGTTCGAGGCGGCCGAACGCATCGCCCGCCACCGGGGATTGACGCGCGAGAACGTCGACGCCCTCGGTCTGCGCTCCCAGGAGAGGGCGGCCCTCGCCTGGGCCGAGGAACGCTTCAAGCGCGAGACGTTCGCCGTGCAGGTGCCGACCACCGAGGAGGAGCAGTACGCCGGGCAGGGCATGTGGCGACTGGTCGACAAGGACGAGGGGCTGCGCGACACCTCGATGGAGGCGCTGGCCGGCCTGAAGCCGGTGATGCCGACGGCCGTCCACACGGCGGGCAACTCGTCGCAGATCTCCGACGGCGCGGCGGCCGTCATGTGGACCTCGAAGCGGATGGCCCGCGCCCTCAAACTGAAGCCGAGGGCGCGGATCGTCGCCCAGGCACTGGTCGGCGCCGATCCCCACTTCCACCTCGACGGCCCGATCGACGCGACGCGTGCGGTGCTGGGCAAGGCGGGCATGTCCCTGAAGGACATCGACCTGGTCGAGATCAACGAGGCCTTCGCCTCCGTGGTGCTGAGCTGGGCCCAGGTCTTCGAACAGAACCTGGACAAGGTCAATGTCAACGGCGGCGCGATCGCCCTCGGTCATCCGGTGGGCGCGACGGGCGCCCGCCTGATCACCACCGCCCTGCACGAACTGGAGCGCGCGGACAAGGAGTTCGCCCTCATCACGATGTGCGCGGGCGGCGGGCTGGCGACCGGGACGATCATTCAGCGGTTGTAGCCGCGTCGCGGGCCGGGGCCGCCACGGGGACGGGCTCCGCGCGGCGCTGGGCCACCATCCGCACCACCCGCGCCCGCGGCCCCTGCAGCAGGTACGACAGCGCGAAGCCGGCGCCGACCACGACCGCGCCGCCGACCGCGTCGAGCACCCAGTGGTTGCCGGTGGCGACGATGGCCGAGACGGTGAAGAAGGGGTGCAGCAGACCGAGGGCCTTCATCCACCACTTCGGTGCGATGACCGCGATGACGACCCCGCACCACAGGGCCCAGCCGAAGTGCAGGGACGGCATCGCCGCGTACTGGTTGGTCAGCGCCGTCAGCGTGCCGTAGTTCGGCTTGGAGAAGTCCTGGACGCCGTGGACGGTGTCGATCATGCCGAGCCCCGGCATCAGGCGCGGCGGGGCCAGCGGGAAGAGCCAGAAGCCGATCAGGGCGAGGAAGGTGGCGAAGCCGAGGGAGGCGCGGGCCCAGCGGTAGTCGACGGGGCGGCGCCAGTACAGGACGCCGAGGACCGCCAGCGGGGCCACGAAGTGGAAGGACTCGTAGTAGAAGTTGAAGAACTCCCGCAGCCAGCCGATCTTCACGACGGCGTGGTTGGCCCAGTGCTCCATGTCGATGTGCAGGAAGCGCTCGACGTCGAGCACGATGTGCCCGTGGTGCTCGGCGCGCGCCCGGCCGCCGGAGATGGTGCCGCCGGTCGCGGCGAGGCGGACCTGTGAGTAGGCGGCGTAGACGACCCGGATGAGCAGTAGTTCCAGCAGGAGGTTCGGGCGGGTCAGGACCCGGCGCAGGAACGGGACGAGAGGGACGCGTCGAAAGCGGGCCGGGACCTGCGGGGCGTACTCCGTGGGGACCGGGGTCTGGTAATAGGGAGAGGTGCGGGACAGGAACGGCACGGCCGTGGCGGCGGCGAGGGCCGCGAGCAGGACGAGGTTGTCGCGCAGCGGGTACAGCGCCGGCGTGTTCGGCAGCATCATCTTCGCCGGGAGCGTGGTGACGAGGACCACGGCCACCGGCCAGACATAGCGGTCGGAGGCCCGTCTGCCGACCCGGCCGACCACCGCGAGCAGCACCCACAGCAGCTGGTACTGCCAGGCGGTGGGTGAGACGGCGACGACGGCGCAGCCGGTGATGGCGACGGCGAGCAGCAGTTGCCCGTCGGCCGCGTAGTGCACCGCGCGGCGCATGGCGAGGGCCGCGACGGCGGCGCCGAGCACCAGGAAGGCGGCGATCTCCAGCGGGCCGGTCAGGCCGAGCCGGAGCAGGGCGCCGTGCAGCGACTGGTTGCCGAGGGCGTCCGCCTTGCCGCCGAGGCCGACCCCGGCCATGTGGTGCACCCAGTACTCATAGGAGTCGTGCGGCAGTGCGGCCCAGGCGAGCGCGGTCCAGCCGGCGAAGGCGCCGGCCGTGGTGAGCGCGGCCCGGCGGCGGCCGGTGAACCACAGCAGCGGGGCGAACAGCAGCATGGTCGGCTGCAGCGCGGCGGCCAGGCCTATGCACAGCCCGCTCGCCCGCTGCCCGCGCACGGCGAAGCAGCCGAGCAGGACGAGCAGCACCGGGATGATGCTGGTCTGGCCGAGCCACAGGGCGTTGCGGACCGGCAGCGACAGCATCAGCAGGCTGATCGCGACCGGCGCGGCCAGCAGCGAGGTGCGGCGGCCGATGGGCTGGGGCAGCGCGCGGGCGGCGACGAGGCCGAGCGCGACGACCAGCAGCAGGGTGCCGAAGGTCCAGCCCCAGCCGAGGGCGGCCTCGGCGGAGCGGGTCAGCGGCTTGAGGACCAGGCCCCCGAAGGGGGTGCCGGTGAATCGGGTCGAGTCGTAGATCGAGCCGTTCACATGCAGGACGCCGTGCGGGCCGACCCAGGTCTCCAGGTCGGTCAGCCGCTCGCCCCGTGGAGTGCTGAGGACGACGGCCACCTGCCGTACGGCGAGGACCGCCGCCACCGCCCACAGTGCCAGCCGGGCCGCGCGCAGCCGTGCTCCGATGGTGGCCTGCCCGAAGGCATCTGCAGGTCGCCCGCTGTGCTCTACGTTCGCCACGCCTCGTCGGCCTCCCGCCCCGTTCGTTCCGGCGCCGTATACGCCACGTTCTTCTGAGAACCCTATGAGGCTCGCAGACCCCCCGGACCAAGACGCAGGCAACCCCCGATTCACCTGACGTCCGCCCTCCTTTTGTCCGGATGACGATAGTCAGGGGCCTGTGCGGTTGCAGGGGCGGGGCGCGAGAAGGATCACAGCGCGGAGGTGGCATGGCCCGCGCGAAGGGGGCAGACGTACCTGCATACGCGCGATTTAGGTGCACTATGCAGCCAGTTGCTCACGTGACGTAAGGGGCCGAAACCACCCTATGGTCGTTTTTCGGCCCGTTACCCGGCAGCGTCGCCCCGCGGACCGCGTCCCCGTCCCCGTCGAAAGGTAGGCGAGCCCCGTTTTGGCAGCCGCCACAGCCGTCACCCCGTACCAGAAGAGCCCGAAAGCCGCCGGGGCCGCGCAGGCCCCCCAGGCCCCCGCGGTCACCGTCACCGATCCCGCGCTCGTCAAGCGCGCCGTCAAGGCGGCGGCGCTCGGCAACGCGATGGAGTGGTTCGACTTCGGCGTCTACAGCTACATCGCGGTCACCCTGGGCAAGGTCTTCTTCCCGTCCGGCAACCCGACCGCGCAGCTGCTGTCGACGTTCGGAGCGTTCGCGGCGGCCTTCCTGGTCCGTCCGCTGGGCGGCATGGTCTTCGGTCCGCTGGGCGACCGCGTGGGGCGGCAGAAGGTGCTCGCCCTGACGATGATCATGATGGCGGCGGGCACGTTCGCCATCGGCCTGATCCCGTCGTACGCGTCGATCGGCGTGGGCGCCCCGCTCCTCCTCCTGGCCGCCCGACTCGTGCAGGGCTTCTCGACCGGCGGTGAGTACGCGGGCGCGTCGACGTTCATCGCCGAGTACGCCCCCGACAAGAGGCGCGGCTTCTTCGGCAGCTGGCTGGAGTTCGGCACGCTGGCGGGCTACATCGGCGGTGCGGGCCTGGTGACGCTGATGACGGCCCTGCTGTCGTCGCACGACCTGCTGACCTGGGGCTGGCGCATCCCGTTCCTGATCGCGGGTCCGATGGGCATCATCGGCCTGTACCTGCGGATGCGCCTGGAGGAGACGCCGGCGTTCGCGGCCGAGGTCGAGAAGGCCGAGGCGGAACGCCCGAAGGTGCCGCTGCGCGAGATGGTGGCGGGCCAGTGGAAGGCACTGCTGCTCTGCATGGGCCTGGTACTGGTCTTCAACGTCACCGACTACATGCTGCTGTCGTACATGCCGAGCTATCTGACCAGTGAGCTGAAGTACGACGAGACGCACGGGCTGCTGGTCGTGCTGGGCGTGATGGCGCTGATGATGATCGTGCAGCCGTTCGCGGGCGCGCTGAGCGACCGGGTCGGCCGGCGTCCGGTGATCGCGGCGGGCTGCACGGGCTTCCTGCTCCTGTCCGTCCCCGCCCTGCTGCTGATCCGCCAGGGGAGCCTGCTGGCCGTCGCGCTGGGCATGGGTGCGCTGGGCCTGCTCCTGGTCTGCTTCACGGCGGCCATGCCGGCCGCGCTGCCCGCTCTCTTCCCGACCCGGGTCCGCTACGGCTCGCTGTCCATCGGCTTCAACGTGTCGGTGTCCCTGTTCGGCGGCACGACCCCGCTGGTCGTGACCGCGCTGATCGGGGCCACGGGGAACATGATGATGCCCGCGTACTACATGATGGGCGCGGCTGTCGTGGGCGGATTCGCCGTGTGGCGGATGTCGGAGTCGGCCGGACTGCCGCTACCGGGATCGGCACCGGCGGTGGAGGCCCGCTAGGCGCCACCGGCACCCTCGACAGAAGTCCGCCGGATGCCGTCGCAGCGCGGGGCGGCCGTGGCCGGACGCATATGTTCCCGTGCGTCTTCGGGGGCTGCCGTGGGCCGGAACCGATCACAGGTCGGCGCCGTCTGTAGGCCTGTGAAACGCGCCCGGATACTCGCCCTGGTTCTCTCGTTCCTCGGCATCCAGCTGACCTGGCTCATCGCCCCCGCCTACGCCTGTGGGTGCGGGGCGATGATCCCGGACCCGGCGTCGCGGATCTCCGTCGCGAACGAGCAGTCCGTGCTGCGATGGGACGGGCGGCAGGAGCAGATCGTGATGCGTCTGACGGTCGCCGGGGACGCCCGGCACGCCGCGTGGATCATGCCCGTCCCGCACCGGGCCACCGTCCGCCTCGACGACCCCGCCCTCTTCGACCAGCTGGCCAGGGCGATCCAGCCCGTGCACCGCACCCGGTACCACTTCTGGCCGGACGACGGCGACTGGCCCTTCGACAGCCACGACACCGTCGGTGCCGCCGCGCCCCCGGACCCGGCCGGTGTCGGTGTGGTGGACCGGCAGCAGCTCGGCCCGTTCGACGTGGCGCGGCTGACCGCCACCGACCCCGGCGCGCTCGGCGGCTGGCTGCGCGCCCACGGCTTCCCCCTGCCCGCCCGGCTGCGCACCGCCCTGCAGCCGTACGTCGACCGGCACTGGGAGTACGTCGCCGTCCGCCTCGCCCCGAGCGCCGCCGGCAGCTCTCTGCACGGCGCGCTCGACCCGATCCGGCTGACCTTCGCGGCCGACGCCCCGGTGTACCCGATGCGCTTGTCCCGCCTGGCCACCACCCCGCAGTCGCTCGGTCTGTACGTGCTCGCCACGCACCGCATGCGGACGCGCACGACGATCGGGGGGCCGGCGCCCAGCACGGTCTTCGCCGGCCGCCTCGGCCCGCAGGACGGCGCCCTGGGCCCGCTGACCGCCCGGACGCCGTATCTGACCGCGCTGACCCAGCAGTTCCCCGACCCCGCCCGGATCTCCGGCGACCACGAACTGCTCCAGGCCCCCGCCGACACCCCGGTCCAGCAGGTGGTCTACGACGACGAGCTGCGCCGGATCGCCGGGATCCCGGCATGGGGCCTGACGGTCGGCGGCGGGCTGCTGGTCATCGTCGCGGTGGTCGCGGTGATCGTCGTACGGCGCTCGCGGCGGCCCGTGCTCCCCCCGCCACCCGTGGAGCCCCCGCCGCCGCTCTCCCCCTCGGCGCCCGTCGGCTGAGATCATGCTGAAGTAGCGCAGGCACTCGGGAAAGGCAGTACGGGCATGACCGGCTCGCAGGTCTGGGACGACGTCGACGACTACTTCATCCACCATCTCGCGCCCGACGACGAGGCGCTCCAGGCGGCCCAGCGGGAGAACGAGGCCGCCGGGCTGCCGAACATCGCCGTAACGGCCGCACAGGGCAAGTTCCTTCAGCTGCTCGCACAGGTGCAGGGTGCGCGCAACGTCCTCGAGATCGGCACGCTCGGCGGATACAGCACGATCTGGCTGGCCCGGGCGCTGCCCGAGGACGGCCGGCTGATCTCGCTGGAGTACAGCGCCAGGCACGCCGAGGTGGCCGTACGGAACATCGCCCGGGCGGGCCTGGACCGGATCGCGGAGGTGCGGGTCGGTCCGGCCCTGGAGTCGCTGCCCAAGCTCGCCGACGAGAACCCGGCCCCCTTCGACCTGGTCTTCATCGACGCCGACAAGGCCAACAACCCGCACTACGTGGAGTGGGCGCTGAGGCTCACCCGCGCGGGCAGCGTGATCGTCCTGGACAACGTGGTGCGCGGCGGCCGGGTCGTGGACGCCGACAGCACCGAGCCGGACATCGTGGGCACCCGCGCCGCGATCGAGCTGATCGCCACCCACCCGAGGCTCGACGGCACGGCGCTGCAGACGGTCGGCAGCAAGGGCTACGACGGGTTCGCCCTGGCCCGGGTGCTGGCCTGAGCCGGATCCGGCACCGCTGTGCGGCTCATACCTCGTGGTAGAAGCCGATGTTGACGCTGCGCGGCGCGGTGCGGTCCTGGACGATGATCTCGCCGGACCCGCCGCGTGGCAGCCGCATCGTCGCGCCGTAGCCGAGGGGACCGCTGAACTCCCCCGACGTCAGGCGCACTTCGGAGGACGGCTCGACCTGGGAGCCGCGCAACCAGGTCAACTGCCAGACGCCGTCCGGTCCGCACTTCAGCTCCAGGTGGACCCGGGAGACGAACAGCCAGTCCTCCGGGGTGACCAGCCGGCACACGGATGCGTCCCGGCCGACCCGGAGCACGGCGCCCGGCTCGCTGGGCGCATCGGCCATCGTCATACCGGCCGTGACACCCGAGTCGGCCCCGGAGACGGTGGCCATGGTGAGTTCGAGCACGCGCGTTCCCCCTGTGACGTCCTTGTACGTCCTTGCACGGCGGCCGGATCGGCCTGCCGCGCCGCATGATAAAACGCCCGCCCGGGTGCCGTCCGGCACAATGGAGTCATGACCGAGCGAAAGCCACCGGGTGTGCCGTTCGACTCGTGGGTGGACAAGCAGATCCGTGACGCGCAGGGGCGCGGTGAGTTCGAGCGACTGCCGGGGGCGGGCGAGCCGCTGCCCACCGAGGTCGACTCCACGTACGACGAACTGTGGTGGATCAAGCGGAAGATGGCGCGCGAGGGCCTGTCCGTCCTGCCGCCCGCGCTCGCGCTGCGCAGGGAGGCCGAGGACGCGCTCGAGGCGGCCTACGCGGCCCCCTCCGAGCGCATCGCCCGCAGGATCGTCGAGGACGTCAACGTCAAGATCAAGGACATGATGTTCAAGCCCCCGCCCGGTCCCCCGCTGGGCAGGAAGCCCTACGACGTCGAGGAGGTCGTACAGGAGTGGCGGCGGCGCAGGGCCCAGCCCCTCAGAGATGCAGAAGACGGTCGGCCAGCTCCTGGTAGTCCCTGAGGGCCAGTCTGAGCTGCTCGGTGCCGGTCTGCGTGCCCGGCCCGCGGTCCCCGCAGGCCTCCCAGGAGCGGCGCAGCGTACGCCGCCGCCCCGCCACGGCCTCGTCGCACCGCCCCACGATCTCCTCCAGCGCGCGGTCGGCCGCCTCGACGGCCCGGCGGGGCTCCGCCGCGAACCCGGCGGCCAGCTCCTGCATCCGCCGCTCCCAGCGGTCGGTCTCGTCGTGGGACAGGAGAGGCGCGCCGGCGGCGGGGGCGGCGCCGGCCGCCGGGCCGCCCGGCGCTGTCGGCCAGGCGTCCGGGTCCGGGGACTCGCTGCCGTGTGCCTCGCGTGTGCTCGCCTCACCGGAGGAGGGGACCCCCAGCCCGTCCTCCGGCATCGGGCTCTCGTCCGGCGTCCGGGCCCGGTACGGGGTCACGCGCTCGGCCGGCATCCCGCGCCCGCCGGACATCCGGCCCTCGCCCCGCTTCCCGGTGCCCGCCGGTCCCGGAGGGTGCAGGGGTGCGTCGCGCGGGGTGCGGTCGTCCGCCGTCAGACCCTCACGGCCCGGGCCGGTCGAACCGGGGAGGCGGGATGCGGCCCTCGCCGGGGAGGGCGGGGGTGACGGTGGGGGCGGGGGTCCGCCGGGAAGCCGGTCCTCCGGCCGGGCAACCCTCGGTGCGCGGTAGCCCGCAGGGGCGTCCTCAGGAGTCCGCTCCTCGTCCGGTCGCGGGGCGAACCGGCCGGCCCGGCGCTCGTCGCCGGAGCCGCTCGTCCTGTCCGACATGATGCTCAACTCCCTTCCGGATGGCACCTGTTGAAGACCCGCGGGGCATGGGAACCGGCCCTGGTCACCGGGTCGCTCGCCCGGGCGTGGGCGACCCGGTGCACCTGACGGCAGCCATCGACGTGGTCGGCCTCGGTCACCGCCTGTCGCGGCGAGTCGGCGCAGTGCGCCGGTACGGCCGTCCGGCGGGCCTCGTACTGTTCCTGCCCGGCCGGGTCGAGCGGCCTCTCGCTCAGCTCCCCGTGGCGTTCGACGCGGAGGACCGGAGAGGGGCCGCGGCCACGATCCCGACCACGGCCACGGCCACGGCCATCACGATCATGCTGATGGACAGGGCACCCTCCGATCGGACCGGCCGCACCGGCCGGCTCCCCCTCCGGGTGACCAGGAAGGGGAGCCGCAAACGGCGGCCGGTACGCGAACCGGCGCGGCGGAGAAACCGAGCGGCGGGCGCGCCCGCGACCGCTCACAATGCCCCCATGACGTGGACCATCGCCCCGGAACCGTACGACTGCCCGGCCGCCGCGACACTGTGGCGGGCGTACTACACCGAGGTCAGTGACCGCTGGTACCTGCTGCACGAGGGCCGTCGCACGGATCCCGACGAGCTGGAGCGGGCGATCGCGGCCGGCACCGGGTCCGAACTCGCCCCGCCGACCGGTCGGTTGCTGATCGGGCGGTACGGCGACAAGCCGGGCGGTTCGGCGGGTGTACGGCTCCTCGACCCGCAGACC
Organism: Streptomyces broussonetiae; assembly: GCF_009796285.1. Lineage (NCBI taxonomy): Bacteria > Bacillati > Actinomycetota > Actinomycetes > Kitasatosporales > Streptomycetaceae > Streptomyces > Streptomyces broussonetiae. Next base: position 3,184,794 of record NZ_CP047020.1, read on the forward strand.
GCCGAGCTGACCCGGGTGTTCGTGTACGAGCACCTGCGCGGCAGGGGCGGTGCCCCGCTGCTCGTGGCCGCCGCCGAGGAGGCCGCCCGCACCCTGGGTGCCCGGCGGATCGTCCTGGACACCCGCGGCGACCTGGTCGAGGCCCGCGCCCTGTACGCCCGCCTCGGCTACACCGAGACCGGGCCGCACAACGACGCCCGCTACGCCGAGCACTGGTTCCGCAAGGAGCTGATGCCGCGGCGGGCGGTCACCTGACACCGGCGGCCGCCCCGTCGCGCGGCTGCTCGCGCTCGGAGCCGCACATCTGCCCGGTGAGTTCCTTCACCAGTTGCGTCAGGTCGGTCGAGCGGCCCGGCTGCCACCAGTCGCCGAGGAGTTCGACCAGGGACTCCTCGCGGGCCGCCGCGAGCCGTTCGGCGGCCTCGCGGCCGGAGTCGGTCAGGTACAGGTCCAGTCCCTCGCGTCGGGCGAGGCGCCGTTCCTCGATCTGGCGCTCGGCGGCGAGGACGACCTCCAGCGGGACCTGGCCGCGCTCGGCGAGCACGCCCGGCTCGACCGAGCCGTACCTGCGGATGCGCAGCAGCAGCCAACCGGCGGCGGGCAGCAGGTCGTAGCCGGCCCGTTCGGTGATCTTCCGGTAGATCTCCCGGCGGCCCTCGCGGGTGCCGAGCGCCGACAGGGCGCGGCAGCACTCGTCGTAGGAGGAACGCTCGACCGGGTTCGGCGGGATGGTCTCGGAGGCGTCCGGCGCGGTGACCGAGCCGCGCAGCCGGTCCTCCTTGAGGAACCAGGCCAGCAGGAAGCCGAGGAGCGCGACCGGGGCGGCGTAGAGGAAGACGTCGGTGATGGCGGAGGCGTACGCGTGCAGGGCCGCGGGACGCAGCACGGGCGGCAGGGCGGCGATGCCGCGCGGGTCGGACTTGAGGGCGTCGGCGCTGGCCCCTGGCGGCAGGCTCACGCCCCGGAAGGCGGCGGTGAGCTTGTCGCCGAGGCGGCCGGCGAAGACCGTGCCGAAGATGGCCACGCCGAAGGAGGCGCCGATGGAGCGGAAGAAGGTCGCGCCGGAGGTGGCCACGCCCAGGTCCTCGTACGACACGGCGTTCTGCACGATGAGGATCAGCACCTGCATGACCAGGCCGAGACCGAGGCCGAAGACGAAGAAGTAGACGCTCATCACGGCGGTCGAACTGTGCTCGGTGAGCCGGTGCAGCAGGAGCAGGCCGATGCCGGTGACGGCGGTTCCGGTGACCGGGAACACCTTCCAGCGGCCGGTGCGGCTGACGATCTGGCCGGAGGCCGTGGACGACAGCAGCAGGCCGAACACCATCGGCAGCATGTGCACCCCGGACATGGTCGGCGAGACGCCGTGCACGACCTGGAGGAAGGTCGGCAGATAGGTCATCGCACCGAACATGGCGAAGCCGACGATGAAGCTGATCACGGCGGCGAGCGTGAAGGTGCGGATGCCGAACAGCTTCAGCGGCAGGACGGGTTCGGCGGCCCGCCGCTCGGCGGCCACGAACGCGACGGCGAGCAGCACGCCCAGCACCGCGAGCCCGATGATCTGCGCCGAGCCCCAGGCCCAGGTCGTACCGCCGAGGGAGGCGACGAGGACCAGGCAGGTGGCGACGGCGGCGATCAGGAAGGTGCCGAGGTAGTCGATGACATGGCGGGCGCTGCGGCGCGGGATGCGCAGGGCGGTGGCGATCACGGCGAGCGCGACGATGCCGACGGGGAGGTTGATGTAGAACACCCAGCGCCAGCTGAGCTGCTCGGTGAACAGCCCGCCGAGCAGCGGCCCGAGCACGCTCGTCGCCCCGAACACGGCCCCGAACAGCCCCTGGTAGCGGCCGCGTTCACGTGGCGGCACGAGGTCGCCGACGATCGCCATCGACAGCACCATCAGCCCGCCGCCGCCCAGGCCCTGCAGTGCGCGGAACCCGATCAGCTCCGGCATGTTCTGTGCCATGCCGCACAGCGCCGAGCCGATGAGGAAGATCACGATGGCCGTCTGGAACAGCCGTTTCCGGCCGTACTGGTCGCCGAGCTTGCCCCACAGCGGGGTCGCCGCGGTCGAGGCCAGCAGATAGGCGGTGACCACCCACGACAGATGCTCGAGCCCGCCGAGGTCACTGACGATCGTGGGCAGCGCGGTCGACACGATGGTCTGGTCGAGCGCGGCGAGCAGCAGTCCGAGGAGCAGGGCGCCGATCGAGACGAACACGCTGCCGGCGACGTGCTCGCCGGTGTTCACGTCCTTCGCCGCGCCGTGTGTGTCCAGGGCCATGAAGACCTCCCGGGAGGGCTCGGAGTGCACCTTCTCCATCGTCGCCGGTGTGACCGGTTGTGGCCCGTCGAGTCCCGCGTTTCCGGCTTCGGATGCGGAGAAGTTGCGCATAGTCTCTGAAGTTCGTGAGGGGAGGACGAACGCGTGAGTGAATCCGAGGGCCCCGAGGGCCATACCTGCCCCGAGTGCGGGGCGCCGAGAGGACCGGACCGTAGCCCGTCCTGCGACTGCACCGCGCGGGCGGCCGAGGCCCTGCGCGAGACGCGTACGGCGGAGGCGGCAGCGGCGGGGGACTTCGATCCGCTGCGGATACGGCCTTACGTCGAGGTCAGCGACGTCAGCGACGTCAGCGAGGCCGACGGGGTTCGGGAGACCGGGGTGGTGCGGCCCGTCGAGGCCACGCTGCCGCTGCGCGCGGTACCGGGGCCGGACACGGCGGACCTGGGGCTGTTCGAGGACGGGGAGACGGACGCGGCAGGTGAGACCGGCTGGGCGGACGGTGCCGGGCCGCGCCGTCGGCGGTCCGGTCGCAGGGTGGTGCTGTCCGTCGTGGGCGCGGGCGCCGTGGTCGCGGCGGCGGCCGGGTTCGTGAGCGGGTTATTCTCGTACGACGTGCCGTCCCGTGACGGTGCCGCCCAGGAGGTCAGGCAGAGCGTCCCGGACGTGACCACGTCGGCCCCGGCGTCCCCGACGGCGCCGAACTCCTCCGGCGCGGTGTCCCGTTCCCTGGTGCGCCCGCCCACGGCCGCGGCGAGCCCGAGCCCCTCGACCACGCCGTCCGCGTCGCCGACCCGCACGGCACCGTCCCCCAGCACGTCCGGCCCGGGCTCGGCCACGCCCTCCGCGACGGTCTCCTCCGCCGCCCCGCAGAAGACGCCCGCCACCGCCGAACCGGTCCTGCGGCGCGGCGACACGGGCCCCGAGGTCACCGAACTCCAGCAGCGACTGAGGCAGTTGAACCTCTACGACGACGAGATCAACGGTGTCTTCACCCGCCCCGTGCAGGACGCGGTACGCACGTACCAGCTCGCCCGGGGGATCATCGGCGACACGTACGGGGAGTACGGGCCGGCGACCCGCGCAAGCCTGGAGGCGGAGACGTCCCAGCCGTAGGGCCGGGCCGGGCGAGCACAGTCCGTCGGCGGGGCCCAAGAGGCCCCGGTACGGCGTCGCCTCAGTCGATGTGCAGCCGGATCGTCCCGTCGGCGGCGGCCTCGATCCGTACCCGCGTCAGGTCGGGCACCACCACGTCGGGAGCGTGCAGCCCGGCGCGGGGGCCGACGCCCACCACGGTCATGCCCGCGCTGCGCCCGGCGGCGATACCGGCCCCGGAGTCCTCGAAGACCACGCAGTCGGCCGGGTCCACGCCCAGCTCGGCGGCGCCCTTGAGGAAGCCCTCGGGGTCGGGCTTGCTCGCGCCCACCGACTCGGCGGTGATCCGGACCTCCGGCAGCGGCAACCCGGCGGCGCACATACGGGCGGTGGACAGCGCGACGTCGGCGGAGGTCACCAGGGCGTGCGGGAGGCCGCGCAGGGAAGCCAGGAAGGCGCTCGCGCCGGGGATCTCCACCACTCCGTCGGTGTCGGCGGTCTCCTCGGCAAGCATGCGGGCGTTGTCCGCGAGGTTCTGCTCGACGGGCCGGTCGGGCAGCAGGACGGCCATGGAGGCGTGCCCCTCACGGCCGTGGACGACCTTCATCACCTCGCCCCCGTCCAGTCCGTGCCGCTCGGCCCAGCGCCGCCAGATGCGCTCGACCACGGCGTCCGAGTTGACGAGGGTGCCGTCCATGTCGAGCAGGAGGGCGCGGGCGGTCAGGACGGTGGGCGTGGCGGTGGCCGTCATCGGCAGCTCCAGGTACGACAGGTACGGCAGATACGAGAGGACGAACGGGGAGGGCCCCACGTCGGCAGGGACAGGCCCCGAGGGGCAGGGGACAAAGGAGCCCCGCCCGCCGGTCAGGGAAAACGGGCGGAGGCCACTTTGTTCCTCCACGGTACAAAACAAGGGGCGGGTCCCGCCACCGCATCCGGCGAGGGTTCACCCACCGTTCAGCTCAGCCCGCCACCGCTTCGTACAGACTCCACACACCGAGACCCAGCATCAGCAGTGCCGCGATCTGCGTGATCAGCCGCAGCGGCACCTTCTTCATCAGGGCCTTTCCGCCGACGATGCCGAGCCCGGCGACGGCCCACAGGCCGAGCGTCGCACCGAGGCCGACGGAGATCGGGTCGTTGTAGCGGGCGGCGAGGTTGGCGGTCATGATCTGGGTCAGGTCGCCGAACTCGGCGACGAGGATGAGCATGAAGCCCGTGCCGGCGACCTTCCAGAAGGACTGGTCGGCGGGCCTCTTGATCTCCTCCTCGTCCTCGGCCTTCTGCAGCAGCAGCATGGCCGCGCCGCCCAGGAAGAGGACACCGGTGATGGCGTGCACGATCTGCTGCGGCAGCAGGGTCAGCACGCTGCCGGCCGCGACGGCCAGCACGACGTGCAGCAGGAAGGCGGCGGCGACGCCCGCGAAGACGTAGCTCGCCCGGTAACGGGTGCCGAGGACGAGACCCGCGAGCGCGGTCTTGTCCGGCAGTTCGGCAAGGAAGATGACGCCGAAGACGAGCGCCGTCACGGTAATGCTGATCAAGATTCCTCAATCGGTCGGGCCGCCCGGCCGAGAGTGCGGTACGTCACACGATGACACCTCGGCACGGCAGCGCGTTCGGCGCCCGTGCCGAGGGGGCACGGACGCGCACTGCTTGCCGAAGGTCTCGCTGGCGGACCTCGATGCGACTCGACGGTCCGCCTCCGGGCGCCGGCTCAGGCTCGCTGAGCAGTATGTCGACGGTCCGGCGAAGAGCTACTCCCCTTCTGCACCGCCCATGGTACGGGACGCGAAAGTGCCGCGGTACGCCTTGGCATGACATGGACGCGTCATTAGCTTCTTACCGGGCGCTCACCTTCCGGCAACGCGCCCTCGCGGGCATTCCCTGACCCGCACCCAACGTCCCCACACCACACGGGAGTTCGCATGCAGAAGGTCTACGCGCGTCGACGGCTGAGCATACTCGCGGCCCTTACCGGTTTCATGGCTTCCGCAGCACTGTTCAACTCCCCCGCCGCCTCCGCCGCCCTCCCCACCCCGGTCGGCGCCGCCACCGCCCGCAGCTACCTCTCCCGGCTCCCGGTCGCCACCGAGGACCGCACCGGCTACAGCCGCGACAAGTTCCCGACCTGGATCACCATCTCCGGCGCCTGCAACACCCGCGAGTGGATCCTCGAGCGGGACGGCGAGAGCGTCGTCACCAACTCGGCCTGCACCGCCACCAGCGGCAGCTGGTACTCCCCGTACGACGGCGCGACCTGGATCTCCCCGTCCGACGTCGACATCGACCACCTCGTGCCGCTCGCCGAGGCCTGGGACTCCGGTGCGAGCACGTGGACGACCGCCCAGCGGCAGGCCTTCGCCAACGACGTCACCCGTCCCCAGCTCCTGGCCGTCACCGACAACGTCAACCAGGCCAAGGGCGACCAGGATCCGGCCACCTGGGTGCCGTCCCGCTCCGCGTACCTGTGCACCTACGTCCGCGCCTGGGTGCAGGTGAAGTACTACTACGACCTCTCGGTCGACACCGCCGAGAAGAACGCCCTGAGGAACCACCTCGCCGGCTGCTGAGGTTCGCGGCGGTGAGCAGCCGGGGGGCGGGGCCGGCCGGGCAGGGCCGCGGCCCCGCCTCGCCTGCGGCCCCCGGCGTCAGGAGGCCGGGCGGCGGCGCATCAGATAGCCCGCCGCCGCGCCCGCGCCGAACAGGGCGACAAGGGAGACACCCGTGGCGAGCCAGGTCGTACCGAGCCACTGGGCGCCGTAGTAGCCGAGGGCGACGCTGTAGGCGGCCCAGGACAGGCCGGCCAGCGCGGACCACGGAACGAAGTCACGGGCGCGGCGATGGGCGGCGCCCGCGCAGAAGGAGACGATCGAGCGGCCGGCGGGGGCGAAGCGGGCGAGCACGACGAGCGCGCCGCCGCCCCGGGACAGGGCATCGCCGAGACGTTCCTGCGCACCGGTCAGCCGCCGGGACCGGGCTATCGCCCGGTCCAGCCGCTCTCCGCCCCGCCAGGCCAGGCGATAGGCCACCAGATCGCCGAGGACCGAGGCGGTGGCCGCGCACAGGATCAGGGCCAGGGTGTCCGGCACACCGTGCGGGACCCGGCCAGCCGCCGCACCCGAGCCCGCCGCCGCGGCCGTACCCGCCGCGATGACGAGCACACCGCTCGGCAGGACCGGCACGAACACGTCGAGCAGCACGGACAGGGCCACCACGGCATAGATCCAAGGTCCGCCGGTCAGCGACCCCACACTCTCGAACACCACGACTCCCGTTGCTCCCCCGTTGACAGCCCAACAGCGTACGCCGGGGGTGTGACAGAAGGTTCCAGGGGGGCCGATGGGGCGATTCCGGACGTCTATTCACTCTGATGGCGCCCCCCGTGCGGCGGTACCGTCCCGCGCCCCTTAGCAACGTAGAGAGGCCAGTCTTCGGACAGAAGGCACGTATCCGAACAAAACGGCGCGCAAGCGCAGGAAAAGGTGCACATCATGGTGGCAACCGTATACGCGGGCGCCCTCGCCGCAGCCCTGTTCGCGACCGGAAGCGCAAGTACCCCCAGCTTCTCGCTGGACACCAGCGGCGTGTTCACACCGTCGGCCAAGAGCGCGGCATCCAAGGCCCTGACGTACGACCAGAAGCTCGTCCCGACAGGCGCAATGATCAACGTCCGACAGCAGAGCCTGCCGAACGGCACCACGAAGATCGAGCTGCGGGTGGCGGGCCTCGTGCCCGGCCATCAGTACGGCGCCCACATCCACCAGAAGGCCTGCGGCGTCAAGCCCGACGACGCCGGCAAGCACTACCAGGACAAGGCCGGCACGGACGCCGCCCACGTCAACAACAAGAACGAGGTCTGGCTCGACTTCAAGACCGACGCGCACGGCATCGGCCAGGCGACCACGCAGCACGGCTGGGCCTTCCGCAAGGGCCAGGCCGGCTCGCTGGTGATCCACAGCCAGCCGGGCACCAAGGGCAGCCGGGCGGCCTGCTTCAGCGTGCCGTTCGGCGGCGCGTCGTAAGCCCGCGACGGCCGCGGAACAAGGCGGCGCCCTTCCCCTCGCGGCAGGGAAGGGCGCCGCCGCGCGTCGGAGCCGTCGGGCTCAGGCCGCCATCGGCCTCTGCTCGGCGACCGGTTCGGCGCGCTCGGCCGTACGCCCGCCGAGGAGCCGGTCGAGCCCGAAGGCGCCCGAGCCGGTGAAGACCAGCAGGAAGAACGCCCAGCAGAACAGCACCGACAGCTCGCCGCCGTTCTGGATGGGCCACAGCGCGGCCTGCTGGTGGACGTCGAAGTAGGCGTACGCCATCGAGCCCGAGGCGACCAGCGCGGCCCCGCGAGTGCCGAGGCCGAGGAGCACCAGGGCGCCCGCGACCAGCTGGATCACGGCCGCGTACCAGCCCGGCCAGGTGCCGGCCGGGATCGCGGCACCGCCGCCCGCGGCACCACCGAGGACACCGAAGAGGGAGGCGGCGCCGTGCACGGCGAACAGCAGGCCGACGACGGCGCGGAACAGCGCGATCACGTACGGCTGAGCGGAATCGAGGCGAGCGGACATGGGGGTTCTCCTCTTCGGCGCCGGCCGGGGACGGGCCGGTCGTGGGGGACGGACCGATCGAGGAACCCAGGTTAGGCGAACCTAATCTGTACTTGCAACTTCAACATTCATCCGTAGTTCCGCTTCAGCCTGCGCTTTCGCACCCCCCTACGGGGTGCCGCCGCGCACCGACTGCCCCCTCACCTCCAGCCCCGCGAGCAGTTCGGCCGTCGCCTCGGCCACGGCCGCCACCGCCCGGTCGAAGACCTCGCGGTTGTGGGCGGCGGGGGCGCGGAAGCCCGAGACCTTCCGTACGTACTGCAGCGCGGCGGCGTGGATGTCCTCGTCCGTGGCCTCGTCGGACAGGACGGGCGGGCGCAGCGTTTTGATACTCCGGCACATGCCCTCAGTCTCCCGCTCGCCGCACACCCCTGCGATGATCACGGCGAAGGCGGCCACCGAACTGCGGGGCCGACCGTCGAAAGGAACAGCCTCATGGCTACCGAGAACAGCAGGAGCACCGAGAACACCGTGGCGGTCCTCGGGCCCGGCGGCACGGGCGGCCTGCTCGCCGCCCTGCTCGCCCGCGCCGGCCACCGCGTCGTCTGCCTGGCCCAGGACCGCACGGCCGACGCCTTGCGCCGCGACGGAATCACCGTCCGCAGCCCGCAGTTCGGCGAGTTCACCGCTTCCGTCGAGGCGGACACCGAACTGCGCGAACCGGTGACCGCCTGCCTGGTCACCGTCAAGCACACCGCGCTCGAGGCCGCCCTCACCCGCATCCCGCCGGCCGCACTCGGCGACGCCCTCGTCGTACCGCTGCTCAACGGCGTCGAACACCCGGCCGCGCTGCGCACCCGCTACCGTCCCGACCGGGTCGCCCCGGCGGTGATCCGCGTGGAGTCCACCCGCGTGGCCCCCGGCGTGATCGAGCACGGCAGCCCGTTCACCGAGATCGACCTCGCCGGGGACGGCGTGCCGCGCGCCCGCCTGGAGGCCCTGGCCGCCACCCTCACGGCCGCCGGTACGACCGCCCACGCGGTCGGGGACGAGACGGCGGCACTGTGGGCCAAGATGGCGTTCCTGGCCCCGTTCGCGCTGCTCACCACCCGGTACGGCCTCCCGCTCGGCGAGGCTCGCACCCGACACCGCGAGGAGCTTGCGGCCCTCGTCGCCGAGACCGCCGCGGTCAGCCGCGCCTGCGGCGCCCCCGCCGACCCGGATGCGGCCCTGACCCGGTACGACGCCTTCCCGCCCGCCGCCAAGTCGTCCATGCAGCGCGACGCGGAGGCCGGCCGGCCGCTGGAACTGGACGCCATCGGCGGGGCGCTGCTGCGCGCGGCCGGCCGGCACGGCGTACCGGCGCCGGTGACGGCCCGCCTGGTGCGGGAGATCCGGGCCGCCGGCCACTGACACACGAGGGGGCGGCGGGCGGGCGGCGGCTCGTCGCCCCGCCGCCCCCTCGCCACCCGTTCGGCTGAACCTCCCCCGCATCCCACGATCGCGCTCGCCTCTCAAAATCGAACAGGCGTAGCATTGCCGCGTGGTGACGACCCCCGAATTCCCCAGTGACCTCCTCGCCGGTCAGGAGGAGCTGCATCAGGTCAGGGCCGAGCTGTCGGCCCTGCTCAAGCGGCTGCCGTGGTCGGTCGAGCCGATGGCCGGGTTCAGCGACGACAACGGCTGGCGCAAGGCGGAGCGGCCCGCCTCTCCGGGCTGGACGACGGACGAGCAGGCCGAGGTGGAGAAGCTGCGCCGGCGCGAGCACGAGCTGGCGGTGTTCGTCAGCACGCACCGCTTCTGGGCCGAGGTCGCGGCGGCGGACCGGATGGAGATGCGCAGCCGCCTGAAGCACGCGCACGAGCGGGCGGAGGAAGAAGCGGAGGAGTAAAAGGGGAAAGCCCCCGACCCTGCGGCCGGAGGCTTTCCACTGGTGGGCGCGGACGGTTTCGAACCGCCGACATCCTGCTTGTAAGGCAGGCGCTCTACCCCTGAGCTACGCACCCCGAACACCCGGACCAGCGCCCAGGACGAGTTGACAGCCTACCTTGCCGGGACCGGTGCACCGCAAACCCGTTCCGGCGGCGGTCAGGGGTGTCGGGGGGTTATCCCCACCCCGATTCCGGGAGTCTCCCCGATTCCCGGCCAGGTCTTGATCATTTACCGTCGTCACAGACCGAGACACTCCGGCCCGCCGCACCCGGCGGGCCGGTTCAGGGGGAGATTACGCATGGCCCGTACGACCCGTTCCGTTCCCGCCCGCGCCGCCCTCGTGGCTGCCGTCACCGGAGTGCTCGTCGCGGGGGTCAGCGCCTGCGGCGCCTCCGCCGACGACGACAAGCACCCCGACCACCGGTCCTTCGCGCTGCACGGCCGCACGCTCACCGTCGACTCCGACGACGCGGGGCTGGAGATCGTCGCCGCGAAGGGGACCCGGGCGGGGACGGTCCAGGTGACCCGGTGGTTCAAGGGGAAGGTCGTCGTCGGCGGCACGCCCCGGGTCAGCTGGTCCTTCCAGGACGACCGGCTGAAGCTGCGCATGCACTGCTCCGGGTTCATCGCCGACTGCTCGGCCAAGTACCGGATCGAGGTGCCGCAGGGAGTCGGGGTCAGCGTCGACGAGGGGAGCGGCAGCGTGCAGGCGCACGGATTCGCCGACACGCTCGGCATCCGCACCAGCAACGGCTCCGTGCACGTCACCGACTCCACCGGCCCGCTGGACCTGCACTCGGACAACGGCTCGGTGCGCGCGGAGGTCTCCGCGCCCCGGGTGCGGGCCGAGACCAGCAACGGCTCGGTCGATCTCACTCTCGGCCGGGTGCCGGACCGCGTGGACGCCAGGTCCGACAACGGCGCGGTGACGGTCGCACTGCCCCGCGCCACCTACCACGTGACGGCGCAGTCGGACAACGGAGGGGTGTCGGTGTCCGTGCCCCGGGACGACAAGAGCCCGCACACCGTGTCCGCGGACTCCTCGAACGGCAAGGTAACGGTCCGTACGGCGAACTGACCGGCCCGTGTGTTCGTCTCCTACGGGTGGGAGAATGACTCCACCCAGGGCGGACCACAGCACGGGAGAGGGATGTGACGGCGACACCGGGCACGCCAGCGACGCGGACGTACCCGCCGTCGACCGCACGGGTCCGGGGCGGGTCCTCGGCTCTGCGCGACACCCTCACCCTGATGAGCCTGCCGCTGCTGGCCGCGCTCGCCCTGCCCGCCGCGTTCGCCGGCGGCGGCACCCGGCGCTGGTTCGGCGGGCGGGCGGAGAGCCAGCGCGCCGAGGCGCAGGCCGCGAAGGACGCCGCGGCCACCGCTTTCTACGAACTCGACACCGCCCAGCGGGAGTTGAGCATCTCCGTCGAGACCATCACGGCCGTGGACGACTCCCCCGCAGCCCGACGCGTCGCGAGCGACTTCGCCGCGCTCGGCCTGCGGATCGACGAGGTCAGCCAGCGCTACATCCAGGCCGTCGACGCCCATGATCTCGACCGGGACGACCTGGAGGCCTCGGCCGCGTCCCGTGCCCGCTCGGAGCTGACCGCCGCCAAGGACGAACTGCTGCGCACCAGGCAGGAGCTGGACCGGTTCGGCAGCTCGCTCGCACCGCTGCTGGGCAAGGCGGAGACCCAGCTGGCCCGGGTGGCGCCCGCCGTGGAGCGGGCCCGGCAGGCCCTGCTGGCCGCGAGCAACGCCCTGGACGCCGCGCGCGAGAAGGGCCTGCGGGCCGACGACCTCGCGGGCCGGCTCGCCGCCCTCTCGCCCGAGCTGACGAAGCTGAACCAGGGCGCCGGGCAGCACGGTGTGCAGCAGACGCTGGAGCGGGCCGAGCGGGTGCAGCGGGAGGCCGGGGCGATCCGGGCCGAGGCCGAGCGGCTGCCGGCGCTGGCGGCCGAGACCGACCACCGGCTGGTCTCGCTGCGGACCAGGGCGCAGGCGCTGACCACACGGGCCGGGCAGGTGGACCCGGTGCTGAGCGAGCTGCGGCGGCGGTTCGCGGCGGCCTGCTGGCAGGACCTCCAGCAGGTGCCCGAGCAGGCGGCGCAGAACGTTCGGCAGGCCGAGCTGAAGCTCCGCGAGGCGCAGTCCGCGCGGGAGGCCCAGCGCTGGCCGGACGCCACGTCGCTGCTGTCCACCGTACGGGCGCTGCTGAACACCACGGACGAGGCCGTGTCGGCCGCCGGAGAGCGGCTGACCAGGCTGAACGCCGTGCAGAAGGATCCGCAGGCGGAGATCGAGCGGACCCGGTTCGCGATCCGGGACGCCCAGCGGCTGGCCATGAGCGGACGTACGGCCCCCGACCCCCGGCATGCCGCTCCGCTGGACGAGGCGGTGGGACGGCTGGAGCGGGCTGTCGCCACGCTGCAGGGGCGGCACCCCGACTACTGGCATTTCCTGACGGAGACGGATGCCGTGCGCCGGGCTGCGGCGGGGGTGGTTGCGCGGATTCGCGAGGAGCGCGGGGGCGGGCGCTGAGCGGGAATCCGCCGGCGCCCCCGGCGGAGCGTCGCGGTGCCGTCGGTTGCATGGTCCCGTACCACGGGCGGATAGTGATGTGGATGCATGGCCTCCGCTAGCGCCCGAGGGAGGCGGACATGGCCACACACGCAGTGCACACGAAACCGCGGCGGCGGATCCAGTTCGATCAGCATCTGCCCGTCGACCACCGGCTGAACACGGTCTACCGGGTCGGCGCGGGCCTGATCGGCGCGTTCCTCGTCGCCTTCGGCATCCTGGGCCTGATCGACCACATCGGCTTCTTCAACACCGGCGGTGCGACGGTCGCCGGACTGAACACCAACGGCACGCTGAGCGTGCTGTCGATCGTCGTCGGGGCGATCCTGCTCGCCGGCATGGCGGTGGGCGGGAACGTCGCCTCCACGCTGAACATGGTGTTCGGAGTGCTGTTCCTGCTGGCCGGCTTCCTGTTCCTGGGGCTGCTGGACACGACGTCCAACTTCCTGGCGTTCAAGATCCAGAACGTGTTCTTCAGCTTCATCGTGGGCCTGCTGCTGATGACCTTCGGCATGTACGGCAGGGTCGGCTCGACCCTGCCGCACGACAACCCCTACTGGCGGGCCCGCCATCCCGCGGGGGACGAGCCCGAGGGCCGTGCACCCGATCAGGTGCGGTAGGCGTAGAAGTACGCGTTCGGGTACGACGCGACGAGGCTCGCCACGGACCGGTTGTAGGTGTTGGTGGAGTGGTACGTCACGTACGGCACGCCGTAGCGGTCGCGGTAGGTGACGAGCATCGAGTGGTCCTTGGACCCGTCCCGGTTGAAGTCCATCTGGATCACGTCGCCGAGGTCCGCCTGGTAGACGTCGGCGAGCGGCGTGACGCGCTTGGAGGACAGGGCGAACCAGGAGAACTCGTTGACGCCGACGAACGAGTCGGACTGGATGTCGGCGGTGCCGAACCACTTGTGGAAGTCGTTCGTGTAGCCCGGGACGTGCTTCCAGCCGCCCGCCTTCAGGGACTGGCTGACGAAGTTGGTGCAGTCACCGCCGTCGGCCTCGCCGTTGTAGTCCGGGTAGTCCGGGTTGTAGTGGCTCCAGTACTTCTGCGCGTACGCCACCATGGCCTTGTAGTCGTAGGCGCCACCGGTGAGGTTCTTGGGGTTGGCCGCTGCGGGCCAGCTGGTGGACGCGCGGGGCGCGTCCGGCGGGCCGTCGTCGGCGGCGGTGGTCTTCGCCTTGGCGACCGACGGCTTGGCGACCTGGTTAACGGCGAGATAGCCGTCGTCGGTGTCCTTGATGCCGGTCAGCTGCCAGTCGCCGCCGCGGTCGGCCTTGAAGGTCAGCTCGTGGTGCGCCTGGAAGCCGGTGGTCCTGGGTCCCTTGGCCGCCGGCTTCTTGTAGGTCAGTGTCGTGGTCTCGGTGACGGCGACCTTGGCGCTTCGGCCGTGCACCTCGGTCGCGTCGAGCGTGACCTGCGTGCTGCCCGCGCTGTACTTCTCGCCGAGCTTGGCGAGCAGGCTCTTGCGGGTGCGCAACTGGCTCAGGGCGGTGGTCTGTTCGCTGTTCTGCCCGCCGGACATCCGCACGGACCCCCGAAAGCCGGACGTGTGCCGCGTGCCCGCGCTGCCGACGCCGTCCACGAGGGCCTGGGTGCGGTCGGTGAAGACCGCGTCGGCCAGCTTCTGGAAGGTCGCCTTGGTGGCCGCGTCCACCGTCGGGTCGTTGGTGACGGCGGCGCCCGCGCTCCAGTTGGGCACCAGGGCCACCCCGGCGACCACCGCGGCCGCCGAGGCCCCGATTATGGCCGTACGGCTCCGCTTACGGCTCAGTCTTCTTGATTTCAATGATGTTCCCCTCTACGCCGGTACACCTACCGGACTCCGGTACACCTACCGGGATGGGGCATCCTTGCATGCCTCGTGTGGCAGATGTGAAGGGGGTTGCACAAGTGGAACCAGGCCTTTATTCATGTCACTTGACGACCGTCGACCAGTCCGGGGACTGAGCCGGGTCGAGACTGCGCAGCGCGGCGACAGTCGAGGGCTTCTGGACGTCGAGCCAGTCGGCCAGCTCCTTGAAGGACACGCACCTGACACCCTTTTTGGTGCATATCTGCGGGATGACCTTGTCGATGGCCTTCATGTAGATGCTGCCGTTCCAGTGCTCGAAGTGGTTGCCGATGAACAGCGGTGCACGGCTGCCGTAGTAGACCCGGTTGAAGCCGTCCATGTAGGACTGGACGGTCTGCTGTTCCCACTGGTCGTACTTGGCCGGGTCGCCGTCGGTCTTGCCGCCCGACTGGTTGTAGAGGAAGTTGAAGTCCATCGACAGGCCCTGGAAGTCCTTGCCCGCGTAGGGCAGCATCTCGAGCGGGAAGTCCCAGACGCCGTTCTTCTTGGTGGGCCATATCTGGAAGTCGCCCGGGGAGCTGGCGTCGTAGCGCCAGCCGTAGCTCTTGATGGCCTTGAGCAGGTTGGGCTGGCCCTCCAGGCAGGGCGCCCGGCCGCCGGTGACCTCCTGCTTGAAGTCGAAGGGCAGGGCGGGGATGTCCTTGTACCCGGTGTTGGTCCTCCAGTTCTCCACGAAGGAGTAGAACTGGTCGATCTCGCTCTTCCACTGCGCGACGCTCCAGTCGCCGCCGCCCTTGGCGCCGCAGAAGTGGCCGTTGAAGTGGGTGCCGATGTCGTTGCCCTGCTCGTAGGCGAGGCGGAGCTGTTCCAGGGTGGTGCGGATGTGGTCGTCGGTGGGGTAGTCGATGGCGGCGTCACCGGGGTTGTGCATCGGGCCGTGGTACAGGTCCTTCTTGCTCTTGGGCAGCAGGTAGATGCCGGTGAGGAAGAAGGTCATGTGGGCGTTGTACTCCTTGGCCATCTCCCGGTAGTGCGAGAAGAGACGGTCGTCGCCCTCGAGCGCGCCGTCCCAGGAGAAGACCACGAACTGCGGTGGCTTCTCACCGGGCTTGAGCGGCACCGGCTTGAGCGTGCCCTGCTGCGGGCCGGTGTAGGAGGTGGAGCCGTCACCGAGGATGTGGGTCTTGCCGTCCCACTTGGGGGTGGGGCTTGGCTTGGGGGCGGCTGCCTGGGTGTTCTTGCCGGAGGCGGCGGTCGGCGCGGTGTCGTCCTGGCGGTTCAGGGCCAGGTAACCGGCCACCAGCGAGGCCACGACGAGAAAGGCGGCCAGCGTCAGGACCTGCGGGCGGGTGGCGGCGGGGACGCGGCGGCCGGTGGTGGCTCGGCGGCGGCCCGTCGGTGGCTTCTTGCGGGACATGCGCGGCTCATTCTCCGAGGGGGGTGAGGGTGGTGCGGGTCCGGTCGTCAGCCAAGACCCAGCGCGGCCGCCCAGAGGTTGTACGGCACGTTGTCGGCGGATGTTCCCGCCAGTCCCTGGAGAGGCAGGGGCTCGAGGGATTTCGCCAGGTCCATCCGGTAGACGACGACGGCCGTGGAGACGGAGTCGGCACTGCCGGCGTACCAGGCGGCGATGTCCTTGCCGACGGTGTCCTTGTCGGCGGTGGTGCCGGCGGTCGCGGTGCCGGCCTTTCCGGCCACCCCCGGCCGGGCGGCGGCGGTGCCGGGGTGGGCGAGCCGGAAGGAGTCGGTGAGGGCGTCGGTGACGTCCTCGGCCACCTGGACGCCGATCGCACGCGTGGCGTGCGGGGTGTTGAGGTCGAGCGGGGTGCCGTTGCGGGTGATCCGGCGCACCGAGTACGGCTCCGTGTGGGTGCCGTCGGCCGCGAACGTGGCGTACCCGCTCGCCATCCGGATCGCGCTCGGCGTCGAGTTGCCCAGCGACAGGGCGGGCACCTGGGGGCCGAAGCTGTCGGACAGCAGCCCGGAGGCCTCGGCGGTCCTGCGCACCTGGTCCAGGCCGGTGTCCATGCCCAGCTGCATGAACGGGGTGTTCACCGACTGGGCGAGCGCCTGGCGCAGGGTGACCTTCCCGTACGACTTGCCGCCGTCGTTGCGCGCGGCGACCTTCTTGCCGCTGCGGTCCCAGTACGGCCCCTCCGGGGTCATGACGGGAATGTTGTCGTTGCCGTCGTAGACGGTCTGCGGAGTGACGGGGGTGGCGGGGCCGCTGCGCGTCTTGTGGACGCCCTGTTCCAGCCCTGCGGCGTAGACGAACGGCAGGAAGGCGGTGCCGGCCGGGACCGTGGCCGCGTTGGACTCGTTGTAGCCCTGCGTACGGTGGTCGGGGCCGCCGTAGACCGCGAGGATCCGGCCGTCGGTGGCGACGGAGGCGGCGCCGTAGTGGGCGTCCTTCGCCGGTCCCGGATCCTTCTGCTTGGCCTCCTTGCGGGCCTTGGTGACGGCGTCGGTGAGCGCCTGCTCCCGTTTGCGGTCGAAGGTCGTGTAGATCTGGTAGCCGCCCAGGTCGAACTGCTGGTCGGTCAGATGGGCGGCCTTCTTGACGTACTGCGAGGCCAGTTCGACCAGGTAGTCGCTCTGCGCACCGGTGTTGTAGAGCGGGTTGGTCTTCAGCGGCTCGGGAAACGTCTTGTACGTGGTGCGCTGCTGCGGGGTCAGCTTGTGGATCTTGACCATGCGGTCCAGGATCCACTTCCAGCGCTCCACGGCCCGCTGGTGGTTGGCCGCGCCGAGCGTCGGGTCGTACAGACCGGCGCCCTTGAGCAGTCCGGCGAGCATGGCCGCCTCGGAGACGTTGAGCTTGCTGACGTCCTTGCCGTAGTACGCCTGCGCGGCGCGCTGGATGCCGTAGCTGCCGCGGCCGAACCAGCTGGTGTTGAGGTAGCCCTCCAGGATCTGGTCCTTGCTCATCTTGTTGTCGAGCTTGAGGGCGATCATCGCCTCGGTGAACTTGCGACTGATCGTCCGGTTCTGGTTGAGATAGACGTTTTTGACGTACTGCTGGGTGATGGTGGACCCGCCCGCGGTGTCCCCCTCGCCCACCGTCTGCCACAGGCCGCGGGTGATGCCCCGCACGGATATGCCGGGGTCGGAGTAGAAGGTCTCGTTCTCCGCCGCCAGCACCGCCCAGCGGACGTCCTGGGGGATGTCCTTCAGGGGCATCGCCTGCCGCTGCACCCAGCCCGTACGGGCCATCGGGGTCCCGTCGGACCAGAAGTACACATTGTCCTGCTGGGTGGCGTACGTGTTGAGGTTGCTCGGTATGTCGGTCATCGCGTACGCCGTGACGAGGAAGGCGCCGAGCAGCCCGAGCGAGGCGAAGAAGCCGCCGATCCACTGGCGCCAGGAGGGTATCCAGCGGCGCCAGCCGGTGCGGCCGGGACGGGGATAGACGGGCTTGAGGCGGCGCGCGTAGGGCGCGAGTCTGCGCGCGTACGGCGCCAGAGGCGCAAGCCACGCGAGCAGCCGGCGGGCCGTCGTCGCGGCCGTGGCCACGGCGCGTTGCCGTGCGGAGGTACGGGTACTGCGCCGGCGCCCGGACCGGCTGCCGTGCACAGGCGGTTCCGGCGGGGCAGGCACGCGCAGCTGCATGGTCTCGTCGGGCCTGGCGGCACCGACGCGCAGATGCAGGGTCTCCTCGACGTCGGGCGACTCCTTGCCCTGCTCTCCCCCTCGGGGTTGTTTCTGTCCCCCCGACGCGTCAGTCACGACGGCGTCTCCCCTCCGCACTCGCTCTTGCTCGCGCGGTGAACTAAGCGTTCTCGCAACGGCGGAAACAAGCTATCAGCGTATTTTCCAAACCCTCACACATGTGTCTGTGAAGATGGCCGTTCGACCCGGATCAAGGGGTCGAAACCCCGGGCCCGACGGCTAATCTGGGCCCATGCCTCGCTATGAGTACCGCTGCCGGACCTGCGGCGACACCTTCGAACTCAGCCGTCCGATGGCGGAATCCGCCGCCCCCGCGACCTGCCCCACGGGGCATGACGACACGGTGAAACTGCTGTCCACCGTGGCTGTGGGGGGTACGGCAGGCCCTGCGCCCGCCCCCGCGGGCGGCGGGGGCGGGTGTTGTGGTGGAGGGTGCTGCGGCTAGGCGGACCGGGCCGCGTCCAAGAATTCCCTGAGAATTCGCTCCCCCGCCAGGACGCCCCGCTCCGGCAGGGCGCAGACCGCCGGGGCCGTCCAGCCCGTGTCGGCCAGTTCGCCGTGTCCCGGGCGCCAGCCGCGGTCGGCGGCCAGCAGCAGGTCGGCGTCGAGCAGCGAGTCCCCCGCCGCCAGCGTCAGCTGCGCGCCGGTGCGGCGGGCGACCTCGCGGACGGCCGCGCTCTTGGTGAGCGGCTTGGGGACGGCGTAGATCTTGCGGCCCTGGAGCGAGACGGTCCAGCCCCGGGGCTCCGCCCACTCCGCCAGCTCCTTCACCCAGCCGTCGGGCAGCAGGGCGCGCTCGACGACGAGGTAGACGAACAGGTCCTCGGCGACCCGGTGCTTGCGCACCCACGCCGGGTCGGCGGTCCGCAGCAGATGTTCGCGCACCTCCGCCAGCGACGCGCACTCGTCGGCCAGCCGGGCCTGCACGCCCGCGTGCCACTCGGCGTCGGTGACCCCGTCGACCAGCAGATGGCCGCCGTTGGCACAGATCGCGTACGTGGGGGGCGGCCCGGGCAGGTTGATCCGCTGGTACTGCTTGCGTGTCCTGGTCGTGGTCGGCACGAAGACGGACGTGTCCCCGAGGTCGGTCAGCAGCCGGGCCGCCGTCTCGGTCAGGTAGGAGAGCGGCCTGGCCTCGTGCACCTCCACGCACAGCAGCCGGGGTGCCCGGGCGTCCGGCATGGTCAGCGCCAGGGCCGCCGAGGAGTAGATGAGCGTACGGTCGAGGTCGCTCGCCACCAGCACCGCCATCAGACGTTCACCGCCCTGCCGTCGGCGCCCGTGGCACCGCGCGTGTACTGGGGGTGGATCAACCCGACGCAGGTGTACGGCAGTTCACCGACCTCCTCGACCGGCACCCCGCGCTGCTCGGCGAGCAGGCGCACATGGTCGAGGTCGGCGCCGGCCCCCGCCCGCGCGAGGATCTTCCACGGCACGCGCCGCAGCAGCACCCGGGTGGTCTCGCCGACGCCGGGCTTGACGAGGTTCACGTCGTGGATGCCGTACTCCTCGCTGATCCGCTCCACGGCCCGCCAGCCGGCCCAGGTCGGAGCGCGGTCCTCGGCCATCAGCTCCTTGACGGCGGTGCCGACGCGGTCGGCGACCTCCGGGAAGCGGGCGGACACGGCGTCGAGGAAGGCCACGGAGACGTCGGAACCGGCCAGTTCGCGGTAGAACTTGGCGCCGTGGAAGTCGTCCGGACCGACCAGGTCGGCGCGCAGGACCGTACGTGATATCAGGCCGGACACCGTCGAGTTCAGGCAGGCCGAGGGGATGAGGAAGTCCTCGCGGGTGCCGTAGGTGCGCACGCAGGAGCCCGGATCGGCAAGGACGGCGATCTCCGGGTCGAAGCCGCCGGTGCCCTCCGTCTTCTCGAACTCCTCGACGGCCTGGGCGAGTTCCCGGGTGATCGCGCCCTTGCCGGTCCAGCCGTCCACGAACACGACGTCCCGGGGGTCGTGGTGCGCGGCGAGCCAGCGCAGCGCGTTGGCGTCGATCCCCCGGCCGCGCACGATCGACACGGCGTAGTGCGGGAGGTCGAGGCCGTGCCGGAACTGCGCCCAGCGGCGCATCAGGACACCGACCGGGGTTCCTGCCCGGGCCAGCGACACGAGCACCGGACGCGGCGACCGCTCGGCGAGGACCGTCTCCGTCACCACTCCGACGGCCTGCGCGATCCGGACGGCGGAGGTGTCGAGGGCCGCGTGGAACAGCTCCTGGTACTGCTCGCTGGGCTGGTACTCCACCGGCAGCGACTCGGCGTAGTGCGCCCCGCCGCTCTGGATGGCCTCCTCCCGCTCCTCGGTCGGCGCCTCCAGGGTGACGTCGGAGAGGTCCTGGAGCAGCCAGCCGACCTCCTCGGGCGCGTACGAGGAGAATGCGGGGCCGCGGAGGGGCTCGGGCAGCATGGCCGGCCTTTCGGGAGCGTGCGGGGTAGCGGGGACGCCGGTCTTGGGGACGTAGGAGGGGACGACCGCGAGCAGGACGTGCGGGACGTGCGCCGCGAGCCGGGCCAGCAGGCCGTCGGGCGCGTGCAGGGCCGGGGTGTCGGCGACGGAGTCGACCACGGCGACGACGGCGTCGAAGTCCGCGCCCGCCACGTTGTAGGCGTACCGCTCGCCGGGGCCGTCCGCCGGGTCGTCGTGGGCGGGGAAGACCAGCCGGGTGCGGATGGCATAGCCGGGGTCGTCCAGCGCGAGGACGGGCGAGCGGGTGGTGGTGGAGAACCGCACCTCGGCGGCGACGGCCCGCTCCAGCTCACCGGCGAGGCGGAGGGGGGCGTACATCAGCTCTTCGAAGCCGAGGACGAGGACACGGTGGGCATCGGCGGGCAGGGCCTCACGTATGCGTGCGGCCATCTCGGGGAGCGCGGCCTCCAGCCGGTCCCGGTGAGCAGGCGTGAACCCGTGTCGCCCGCCGTCGGGGAGGCCCGCCGGCCAGCGCAGGTCGAGTCGGCGAGGGGCGCGGGGGACCACGCGGGCGACCGCGTCGGCCGCGCGACCGGCGGGCTCGTGGTGAGCCACCAGCCGCTGCCCCGCCTCCAGCACTCCCTTGGGCAGCCTGACGACCCCGGAGGCGGCAGCCACGAGATCCACCCGTGCGCCGATCTCACCGGCGAACCGTTTCATCCGCTCGGCATCCTCGGCGGAACGCATATCGACCAGCGCGACCACCACGTACCGCCCGCGCGGATAGCGCACGTGCAGGTCACGAATGGTGTTCAGCACGGTGTTCCCGGTGGAGAACTCGTCGTCGACGAGCACCAGCGGCCCGCCCCCGGCCAGCAGCGCAGGGTCCTGCGGCAGCAGCAGGTGCGACGTGGCGTGGGAGTGCGACTCCTCGAAGCCGCCGGCCCGGGCGAGACCGGCCACCGGCCGGCGCGTGGAGTGCAGATACGGCGCGGTAGCGAGCCCGTCGGCCACGGCGTGCCCCAGCCCCGTCGCGGTCTCGGCATAGCCGAGGACGACGGCCCGGGCCGCCTCCGCCTCGCCGAGCAGTCCGGCGACCCTGCGGCCCAGCCGGAACCCGTGCGAGTGGACCACGGACGGCGACTGCGGGACATGCTTGCCGAGCACGTTGGAGACCAGCAGATGGGCCCGCTTGGGGTTGCGCCGCAGGGCGAGCCCGAGCAGGTCCTGCAGACCGTCGTCCCCCACGAGTTCGACCCCGAGTCGCTCAGCGACCCAGGCGCCGGACCAGACCCCGTCGTTCACTGCGTTGTTCATGCGTTCCTTGGGCGGTATGGAAAGGATCAACCGGGTTCAGCCGGGTATCCCGGCGGCGAGGAGTTCCACGAAGCCGACGTCCTCGTGGGCCACGCCGAACGCCTCGGCGCGCAGCAGGGTCCGCTCGGCCCAGGCGCGATGCGGCTTCACCTCGTTCATCTTGTTCGTGTAGGCCGACCTGAGTACACCCCCGCCGTCCCGGTCCGGCCGCAGGATGTCCTGGGCGTCGCTGTACTCCTCGTGGCTGACCACGGACAGCGCGTGGACGGGCAGCACGTGGGAGGGGTGGATACAGGTCTTGCCGAGCAGGCCGTTGGCCTGGTCGAGGGAGATCTCGCGCAGCAGCCCGTCCATGGCGTGCTCGATCAGCCGCTCGCGCAGCCCGACGGCCTGCACCTCCAGGAAGGGGCTCTGCCGCAGCTGCGGCTTGAACATGCGCTCGGAGACCCGGAAGTACTCCCACACGGGCCCCGTCACGGTGAATCCGGTGCCGTCGGCCCGGCCCAGCATGTTCACGACGTCGGCGATCACGGAGGCGACGACCTGGACGTCGTAGGCGGTCATGTCGGGAGCGCGGCGCAGGCCGTAGGAGGAGCAGAAGTCGGTGACGCCGAGGCGCAGGGCCAGCACCCGGTCGCGGTATTTGTCGACCGCGCGGAAGATGCCCTCGAGGGTCTCCACGCGGGACTCGCGGTAGAGCAGTTCGGGGGACTCCAGGACGGGCATCGCGAACAGCCGGCGCCCGCTCTCGGCCTCTGCCGCGCTCAGCGCCTCCAGGAACGGGATGCCGCGCTCCTCGGCGAACTTCGGCAGCACGAATCCCGACAGCAGCCGCGTGGCCGGGCCGAGCCGGCGTACGAGGTCGGGGATCTGCTCGGGGGCGCGGACCCGGATGAACAGCAGCGGCGGCTCGAGGCCGGGCCGGGCGGCGAGGTCGGCGAACTGCCGGACGAGGTTCTCCTCGCCGTCCGCGACGTCCGCGTCGTCGATCGAGTCCTCCAGGCACAGCACCATCGAGATCACGCCGTTCCCGGCCTGTTTGACGATGTCGTCGGCGAGCCGCGGCCGGGTGGCGGGGCTGTACAGGGTGGCGCCGAGGGCGGCGGCGAGCAGCCGGGCCGGGGCGTCGGCGGTGAACGCGCTCGGCTCCCGGTGGAAGAGGCGCTGCCGCACCTCGGGGGCGATGTGCCCGAAATGACGCATGGGACTCCCCCAGGGCGCTTGCCCGAATCTCTGTGTTCAGTAAAGGGTGGCCGGTAATAGTACGTAGGGATCCATGTCCGGGGTTCCCGGTGGGCATGAATTTCCGGTAACTCGCTTGTGTCGGCGGCTCCCGGCGGCAGCACCCCGCATTGTCGTGACCAGGACCGAGAAGGCAGGATGACCGCATGACGCACGCCATGCTGAAGGGGTCGAACATCCCGCTGGAAGCCACCACGGTCCGGGCCGTGCTGCGCTGGACTCCCGGGCAGGGGGCTCCGGACGTGGACGTCTCGGCGCTGCTGCTGGGTCCCGACGGCCGTGTGCGCTCCGACGAGGACTTCGTCTTCTACAACCAGCCCCGGCATCCGTCGGGAAAGGTGTGGCGGCTGGGCAAGAAGCGGGTCGCCGAGGGACTGACCGACACGATCCAGACAGACCTTCCGGGCGTCGAGCCGGACGTCGGGCGGATCCTGCTGGTCGCCTCCGCCGACGGCGTCACCTTCGATCAGGTGCCGACGCTGTGCATCCTGCTGCACGACGCGCTCGCCGACGGAGAACCGCTGGCCCGCTTCGACATCAAGCCGGAGACCGGCGCGGAGACGGCGCTGATCTGCGGTGAGCTGTACCGGCGCGGGGAGGGCTGGAAGTTCCGCGCGCTGGGCGAGGGGTACCAGGACGGGCTCAAGGGCCTCGCGACGGACTTCGGCATCTCGGTGGACGAGTCGGCGCAGGGGGCGGAGCCGGAGGCGGAGCCCACGGTGTCCCGGCCGTTGCCTCCTGAACAGCCGACGGCCGCCGTGGCGCAGCAGCCGCCCGCGTACGGCTATCCGCAGCCGGCGTCCGCTGCGCCCGCGTACGGCTACCCCCAGACCCAGCCGCAGCCGGTGCCGGCGGGCCCGATGGACCCGAACTTCCGGCTGCCGCCGCAGGGGCCGCAGTTCATCGGGCGCTGAGCCTCTTGGGTCTCAGCGGTCGACGGTCTTGTAGCCCCGCCCCCACTGCAGCCCCCACCCGTACAACCGGTCCAGCTCCCCCTGGAAGCCGTACACGAACTTCACCTCGCGGCGGACGATCAGCTCGCCCTTCACGTTCTCGATCATGACGACCGCGCAGGAGCGGGCCTGTGGGTGACGTTCGTCGAGGCCTATCTCGATACGGGGGCCGTTGCTGGGGTACAGCGTGACGATGGCGTGGGTACGGTCGAAGGCCGGGGTCTGGTCGTAGATGTAGACGAAGACCAGCAGGCGTTTGATGGCGTCGCGGTGGTCGAGGTTGACGTACATCGTCTCGCCGGACGCCGAGCCGAAGCGGTCGTCGCCGCTGAGCTTGATGTACGGCGGGGCGTTGACGTCTCCGAGCAGGTTCCCCAGCGGCTGGACGACCCCCTTCGTGCCGTCGGTCAGCTCGTACAGGCAGCCGAGGTCGAGGTCGACGTTGACCATGCTCTGGCCGTGCCCGAGCACCTCCGCCGGCTTGAGGGCCCTGAAGGGGTGCCGGAAGAGACTGGTGCGCTGGCCCGTGTCGAAGTCGGATGTGCGCATCCGCCAGGTCAGGTTGACCCGCAGATTGCCCGTGGCCGCGCCCTGCTTGGTGAGCGACACCGTGTGGTGCCGCCCGGTGAGCTGGATGGAGCCGGTCGCGGCCTCGCCCGAGTCGAATTCGGTGAGCCGCGCGCCGAGCAGCCCGTCGAAGAAACCCATTCCCGCCCCCTGGTAGCTGTCGTGCACGCCGTCGGGGCGGCCGAGCCTGTCGGCCGCCCCGACGAAAGCGTTCCTCACCGGCCGGGGCGTCACACCCCGGAGGACACCTGTGCCTTCTCGTCGGTGCCCTCGCCCTCGGCCGCGAGCGCGCGGTTGCGGCGGACGGAGGACCAGAAGGACAGGCCGATCAGGACGACGCCGATCAGGCCGGTGATGACCTCGTTGATCTCGTGCTGGATGGTGACCATGAGGATCACGGCCAGGGCGCCGATGGCGTAGTGGGCACCGTGCTCCAGGTAGACGTAGTCGTCGAGGGTGCCCTGGCGGACCAGGTAGACGGTGAGCGAGCGGACGTACATCGCGCCGATGCCGAGGCCGAGGGCCATCATCACGATGTCGTTGGTGATGGCGAAGGCGCCGATCACACCGTCGAAGGAGAAGGACGCGTCCAGGACCTCGAGGTAGAGGAACATGAAGAACGCGGCCTGGCCGGCCAGCAGCACCGCCGACTTCTGCTTGCCGGTGCGGACGGCCTCTTCCTCCTCTTCGTGCTCACGCTCCTCCTCTTCCTCCAACCGGTCCTCGAAGAAGCCGGACAGACCGCCGACGACCAGGTAGGTGATCAGGCCGGCGATGCCGGAGATCAGGACCGTCTGCGCCTTGTCGGCGTGGGCACCACCGTGCTGGTGGGCGTGGGTGGCGAAGGTGAAGGAGGTGATCAGCAGGACGATCAGGGAGATGCAGACCGACAGCATGTCGACCTTGCCCAGCTTGGCGAGGGGCCGCTCGATCCAGCGCAGCCACTGGATGTCCCGCTCCTCGAAGATGAAGTCGAGGAAGATCATCAGCAGGAACATGCCACCGAAGGCGGCGATCGCCGGGTGGGCGTCGGTGACCAGCTGCTGGTAGCGGTCCTTGTCGCTGAAGGCCAGGTGGACCGCGTCGATGGGGTTGAGCTTGGCGGTGATGGCCACGATGACGACGGGGAAGACCAGTCGCATACCGAAGACGGCGATGAGGACGCCGACCGTGAGGAAGATCTTCTGCCAGAAGGCGTTCATCTTCTTCAGGATTCCGGCGTTGACCACGGCGTTGTCGAACGACAGCGAGATCTCGAGGACGGCAAGGATCGCCACGACCCCGAAGCCCTCCCATCCTCCGTAGAAGACGGCGGCGACAAGGCCGAGCGCGGTGACCGCGAACGACCAGCCGAAGGTTTTCAGAAGCACTGGCTACCCAATCGTGTTCTGGGGGCCTCCCAGAGGAGGGGCTCCCCCGCGCCGTACTCGGCTTTGCTAAATGTTGACCCGAGTCTAGAGGGGCACCCTACCCGCGGTACCGCTCGGGGCAACCCTCATGCCAAAGCCACAGCGCGGGCCCATGGAGAGTCGTCCGGCTACGAGACGTTCACGCCGAAGTCGAGGGCGATGCCGCGCAGCCCCGAGGCGTAGCCCTGGCCCACGGCGCGGAATTTCCACTCGCCCTGGTAACGGTACAGCTCGCCGAAGATCATGGCGGTCTCGGTGGAGGCGTCCTCGCTGAGGTCGTAGCGCGCCAGCTCCTGGCCGTCGGCCTGGTTGACGACGCGGATGAAGGCGTTGGACACCTGGCCGAAGGTCTGGCCGCGCTCGTCGGCCAGGTGGATCGAGACCGGGAAGACGATCTTCTCGCAGTGGGCCGGGACCTTGCCGAGGTCGACCAGAATCGATTCGTCGTCGCCCTCGCCCTCACCGGTGAGGTTGTCGCCGGTGTGCTCGACGGAGCCGTCGGGGCTCTTGAGCTGGTTGTAGAAGACGAACCACTCGTCGCCCAGCACCCGGTTGCCGGCGCCGCACAGCAGGGCGCTGGCGTCGAGGTCGAAGGGGGCGCCGGTGGTGGACCGCGCGTCCCAGCCGAGCCCGATCATGACGTTGGTGAGGTTCGGTGCGGCCTTGGAGAGGGAGACGTTGCCTCCCTTGGCGAGCGTGACGCCCATGATGGTGGTCCTCCCCTAGTGGTGCTGATCTGTTTGTCCTGCACGTCCGGCGCCGCACGTAAACGGTGCGGCGCCGGACGGATGCGGGGACTGCCGAACGGGGTCGTCGTACGGCGACCGTCGTACGTCAGACGTTGACGCCGAAGTCCTGCGCGATGCCGCGCAGCCCGGAGGCGTAGCCCTGGCCGATGGCGCGGAACTTCCACTCCGGGCCGTTGCGGTACAGCTCGCCGAAGACCATGGCGGTCTCGGTGGAGGCGTCCTCGCTCAGGTCGTAGCGGGCGATCTCCTGCTCGTTGGCCTGGTTCACGACACGGATGAAGGCGTTGCGGACCTGGCCGAAGGACTGCTGGCGGTTCTCGGCGTCGTAGATCGACACCGGGAAGACGATCTTGTCGATGTCGGCCGGGACCCCGGCCAGGTTGACCTTGATCTGCTCGTCGTCACCCTCGCCCTCACCGGTGATGTTGTCGCCGGTGTGCTCGACGGAGCCGTCGGGGCTCTTGAGGTTGTTGAAGAAGACGAAGTGCTGGTCGCTCGCGACCTTGCCGGAGTTGTTCAACAGCAGTGCGCTGGCGTCGAGGTCGAAGTCGGTGCCGGTCGTGGTGCGCACGTCCCAGCCCAGACCGACGATGACGGCGGTCAGGCCAGGGGCCTCCTTCGTCAGCGATACGTTGCCGCCCTTGCTGAGGCTGACTCCCACGGGTCCTCCATGTGGTGTCCAGGGGCGGGGTGCCCCCGTCGTGCTTCGGATACGGGATCAACGTGCCGATCCTAGTGACGGGTTCCCGCCCCCCGCAGACCCTGGACCCCAAGACTCACAGGTGTCGGCCCGCACTGGGCCTACAGGGTGTCGAGCGCCTTCACGTACTCGTTCAGATCACGGGCGTCCGGCAGACCGTTGACCACGGTCCAGCGCACGACGCCCTCCTTGTCGATGATGAAGGTGCCCCGGACGGCGCATCCCTTGTCCTGGTCGAAGACGCCGTACGCGCGCGACACGTCGCCGTGCGGCCAGAAGTCGCTCAGCAGCGGGTACTCCAGGCCCTCCTGCTCGGCGAAGACGCGCAGGGTGTGGATGGAGTCGTTGGAGACGGCGAGCACCTGGGTGCCGCGGTCGGAGAACTTGGGGAGGTTGTCGCGCAGCTCGCACAGCTCGCCGGTGCACACACCGGTGAAGGCGAACGGGTAGAAGAGCAGGACCACGTTCTTCTCGCCGCGGAAGTCCGAGAGCTTCACGGTGGCGCCGTGGTTGTCCTTGAGTTCGAAGTCGGGGGCCTTGTCGCCGACCTGGATCGCCATCGGGATGTTTCCCTTTCGGTGGGCTGTTCGGAGGAGAACAGCCTACGGCGACGGGGGCGGCGATCACCCGAAGGGATCACCGCCCCCGCCTCGCTCACCCGGGGGAGCCAGTCACCGCTTCGCCTTCGGCGTCTGGAGCTTGGTGTCGATCCAGTCCTTGCCCACACTGACGCTCTTGGCCTGCGACAGGCCGGCCGTCTGGGCGGCGTCGTTGATCTCGCTCGGCTCGATGTAGCCGTCCCGTCCGGTCTTCGGTGTGAGGAGGTGGATCAGGCCGCCCTCTTCGAGGAAACCGATGGCGTCGACCAGCGAGTCTGTCAGATCGCCGTCCTCGTCACGGAACCACAGCAACACGACGTCGGCGACGTCGTCGTAGTCCTCGTCCACCAGCTCGCTGCCGATGGCTTCCTCGATGGACTCGCGGAGATCCTGGTCGACGTCTTCGTCGTAGCCGAGCTCCTGGACCACCTGTCCGGGCTGGAACCCCAGCCTGACGGCCAGGCTCGTCTCCGCGTGGTCCGCGGTCGCGCTCACGGTCTGCCTCCTGATCATGTTTTTGGGAATAACTCGGCCACGCGCGTGCGCGTGGCGCTTGGCCGTAGTCCACACGTGCGGGGCGGATCGCGCAAGTACCCGGCCGTTCGGACCGCCGAAACGGTGACGATCCCGGCCTTGTCACCGCAACTCCCGGCACCGCCTCGCGATCCAGCGTGACCCACATCACACCAGTTTGCCCGGTTTGCGATGACTGGAATCATCTCATGAGCATCCGGCGAACAGGCCACTCGAACACCTTTGCCAAACGCGTCACACCCCGGGCGTATCGTTGCGTTTCGACCGATGGAGCTACCGATGGAGATGACGTACGCCGCCCCGAGGTACACGATGGGGAACGGCGCAGGCAGGTAGAACACTGGCCCTCCGACAGGTAAGGAACAGCGTGGCTTCCGGATCCGATCGCAACCCGATCATCATTGGCGGCCTTCCGAGTCAGGTTCCTGACTTCGATCCCGAAGAGACCCAGGAGTGGCTCGACTCCCTCGACGCCGCCGTGGACGAGCGCGGCCGGGAACGGGCCCGCTATCTCATGCTCCGCCTGATCGAGCGGGCCCGCGAGAAGCGCGTGGCCGTGCCCGAGATGCGCAGCACGGACTACGTCAACACGATCCCGACCAAGAGCGAGCCGTTCTTCCCGGGCAACGAGGAGATCGAGCGCAGGATCCTCAACGCCACCCGCTGGAACGCGGCCGTGATGGTCTCCCGCGCCCAGCGCCCCGGCATCGGCGTCGGCGGCCACATCGCCACCTTCGCCTCCTCCGCCTCGCTGTACGACGTCGGCTTCAACCACTTCTTCCGCGGCAAGGACCGGGGCGACGGCGGCGACCAGGTCTTCTTCCAGGGCCACGCCTCCCCCGGCATCTATGCGCGCGCGTACCTGCTCGACCGGCTCACCGAGGACCAGCTCGACGGCTTCCGCCAGGAGAAGTCGAAGTACCCGAACGGCCTGTCCAGCTACCCCCACCCGCGCTCCATGCCGGACTTCTGGGAGTTCCCGACGGTCTCCATGGGCCTCGGCCCGCTGGGCGCCGTCTTCCAGGCACGGATGAACCGCTACATGGAGGCGCGCGGCATCGCGGACACCTCCAAGTCGCACGTATGGGCGTTCCTCGGCGACGGCGAGATGGACGAGCCGGAGTCGCTCGGCCAGCTCTCCATCGCCGCCCGCGAGGGCCTGGACAACCTGACCTTCGTGGTCAACTGCAACCTGCAGCGCCTGGACGGCCCGGTGCGCGGCAACGGCAAGATCATCCAGGAGCTGGAGTCGATCTTCCGGGGCGCCGGCTGGAACGTGATCAAGCTGATCTGGGACCGCACCTGGGACCCGCTGCTCGCGCAGGACCGGGACGGCATCCTCGTCAACAAGATGAACCGGACCCCGGACGGGCAGTTCCAGACGTACGCCACGGAGTCCGGCGCGTACATCCGCGAGCACTTCTTCGGCGACGACCACCGGCTGCGCGCGATGGTCGAGAACATGACCGACGACCAGATCCTGCACCTGGGCCGCGGCGGTCACGACCACCGCAAGATCTACGCGGCGTTCAAGGCGGCCACGGAGCACAAGGGCCAGCCGACGGTCATCCTCGCCAAGACGGTCAAGGGCTGGACGCTGGGCCCGAACTTCGAGGGCCGCAACGCCACGCACCAGATGAAGAAGCTGACGGTCGACGACCTCAAGCGCTTCCGGGACCGCCTGCACCTGCCGATCACGGACCAGCAGCTGGAGTCCGGCCCGCCGCCGTACTACCACCCGGGCCGGGACACGGACGAGATCCAGTACATGCACGACATGCGCAAGCAGTGCGGCGGGTACGTCCCGACGCGCGTCGTGCGCTCCCAGCCGCTCGCGCTGCCGGACGACAAGACCTACGCGAGCGTGAAGAAGGGCTCGGGCCAGCAGTCCATCGCCACGACCATGGCGTTCGTCCGGCTGCTGAAGGACCTCATGCGGGACAAGGAGATCGGTCGGCGGTTCGTACTGATCGCGCCGGACGAGTACCGCACCTTCGGCATGGACTCCTTCTTCCCGAGCGCGAAGATCTACAACCCGCTCGGCCAGCAGTACGAGTCGGTGGACCGTGAACTGCTGCTCGCCTACAAGGAGTCGCCGACCGGCCAGATGCTGCACGACGGCATCTCCGAGGCGGGCTGCACGGCGTCCCTGATCGCTGCGGGCTCGGCCTACGCCACGCACGGCGAGCCGCTGATCCCGGTCTACGTCTTCTACTCGATGTTCGGATTCCAGCGCACCGGCGACCAGTTCTGGCAGATGGCCGACCAGTTGGCGCGCGGATTCGTCCTGGGTGCGACCGCGGGCCGTACGACCCTGACCGGCGAGGGTCTTCAACACGCCGACGGCCACTCGCAGTTGCTCGCCTCGACCAACCCGGCGTGCGTGGCCTACGACCCGGCGTACGCGTACGAGATCGCGCACATCGTGCAGGACGGCCTGCGCCGCATGTACGGCGGCGACGCCGAACACCCGCACGGCGAGGACGTCTTCTACTACCTGACCGTCTACAACGAGCCCATCCAGCACCCGGCCGAGCCGGCGGACGTGGACGTCGAGGGCATCCTCAAGGGCATCCACAAGCTCCGGCCGGGCACGGCGGGCTCGCTCCCGGCGCAGATCATGGCGTCGGGCGTGGCGGTCCCGTGGGCGCTCGAGGCGCAGCGGATCCTCGCCGAGGACTGGAACGTACGCGCCGACGTCTGGTCGGCCACCTCCTGGAACGAGCTGCGCCGCGAAGCGGTGGCGTGCGAGGAGCACAACCTGCTGCATCCGGAGGAGGAGCAGCGGGTGCCGTACGTGACGCGCAAACTCGGCGGCGCCGAGGGGCCGTTCGTGGCCGTGTCCGACTGGATGCGCTCGGTTCCGGACCAGATCGCGCGGTGGGTGCCGGGCACGTACCAGTCCCTGGGCGCGGACGGGTTCGGCTTCGCCGACACGCGGGGTGCGGCGCGGCGCTTCTTCCACATCGACGCGCAGTCGATCGTCGTCGCGGTGCTGACCGAGCTGGCGCGGGAGGGCAAGGTCGATCGCTCCGTGCTCAAGCAGGCCATCGACCGGTACCAGTTGCTGGACGTGTCGGCGGCGCACCCGGGCGCCGCGGGAGGAGACGCGTAGCGCCGCGCGGCCCCGGCCGGGCGGCAGCCGGGCCGGGGCTGTGTGTCCCTTGCCGGGTGCGGGTCCGGTCGTGGTTGCTCGCCCAGTTCCCCGCGCCCTTCAGGGGGTTGTGCCGCAACTCCCCAAGGGACGCGGGGAACCGCGCGACCAGCCGACCGCTCACCCGCCCCGGCAACGCACACACGCGGCCCACCCCGGTCTCCGGCACCGCCAAGGGGCCGCAGGCCAGGGCACCGCAGGCCGGCGCGCACCGCCCCCTCCGCGACGCGCGCCGTGGCCCGGCCGTCCTCCCATGTGCTGCGGAGGACTTGACCCACTGTGAGCCGCGGCGCGCGCCGGAGGCGAGGGATCTTTAGCGGTGTCACCCTGATAGGCGAAATCCACCGCGGCGGGGCACTCAGATGTGGCCCACGCCCGCACCCGCCTCCGTGTTCGCGCCCCGCTTGGTGAGCAGCGCCACCAGGACGGCGACCGCCGCCACGCCCGCCGCGACCAGGGAGGCGAGGCTCATGCCGGAGATGAACGTGTGGTGCGCGACCTCGGTGATCTTCGCGGCGACCGGCTCCGACGTGCCCTTGGCCACCGGCGCCACACCGACCTGGACCGCCTGCGAGGCCTGCTCCAGCTGGGCGGGGCTCAGCTTCGGCAGCCCGGCCCCCGCCCAGTTGCCCGCCAGGTCGCTGTCGACCTTGGAGGCCATCACGGCGCCCAGTACGGCCGTACCGAGGCTGCCGCCGATCTGCATGGCCGCCTGCTGCAGGCCGCCCGCGACACCGGACAGCTCCATGGGCGCGTTGCCGACGATGACCTCGGTGGCACCGACCATGACCGGCGCGAGACCGAGGCCGAGCAGTGCGAACCAGACCGACATCACACCGCTGCCGGTGTCGGCCTTGAGCGTGGACATGCCGTACATGGCGACGGCGGTCGCGGCCATGCCGCCGGCCAGCGGAATGCGCGGGCCGAGCTTGGTGATGGCGGCGCCGGCCAGCGGCGAGCCGACGATCATCATGCCGGTGAGCGGCAGCAGGTGCAGGCCGGCCTTGATCGGGCTCTGACCGTGCACGTTCTGCAGGTAGAAGGTCACGAAGAACAGGCCGCCCATGAAGGCGATGGCCATCAGGACCATCAGGACCACGCCGGCCGACAGCGGCACCGAGCGGAACAGGCTCAGCGGGATCAGCGGCTCGGCGACCCGGGTCTCCCAGAGCGAGAAGAACGCGAAGAGCAGCACCGACGCGGCGATGAACGACCAGGTCAGTCCGTCGCCCCAGCCCCACGTCGGGGCCTTGATGAGCGCCCAGACGAGGCAGAACATGGCGCCGGAGAGCAGCGCGATACCAAGGACGTCGAAGGAGCGCGGGGCGTTCTCGGCTCGGTGGTCGAGCAGGATCAGCAGGCCGAGGACCAGGGCGAGCGCGCCCACCGGCACGTTGATGAAGAACACCGACTGCCAGCTGACGCGCTCGACCAGGACACCGCCGAGGATCGGGCCGCCCGCGGTGGACGCGCCGATCACCATGCCCCAGATGCCGATCGCCATGTTGAGCTTCTCGGCCGGGAAGGTGGCCCGCAGCAGACCGAGCGCGGCCGGCATCAGCAGTGCGCCGAAGACACCCTGCAGGACACGGAAGGTGACGACCGCGGCGATGCTGTTCGACAGGCCGATGGCGCCCGAGGCGGCGGCGAAACCGCTCACGCCTATCAGGAAGGTCTGGCGGTGGCCGAAGCGGTCACCGAGCTTGCCCGCGGTGATCAGGGAGACCGCGAGGGCCAGGAAGTACCCGTTGGTGATCCACTGGACGTCGGCGAAGCTCGCGTCGAGGTCCTTCTGGATGGCCGGGTTGGCGATGGCCACGATGGTGCCGTCGAGGGCCACCATCATGACGCCCACGGCGACGGTGATGAGGGTGAGCCACGGATGGCCGCGCAACCCCGCGGCCGGGGGCGCCTCCAACGGGGCTGCCGGTGCCCTGTCCCCCGGCCCCGAGGCGCTGACGGTGGTCTGACTAGTCATGCGTTCGAGGCTAGTGACAGCCGCTGACAATTGACAAACAATTTCACAAGTCAGTAACTGACACCTATGGAAACGCTGCGCGAACGCAAGAAACAGCGCACCCGGGAGTCCCTGCTTCGAGCCGCTCTCGAGCTGTTCACGACCCACGGGTACGAGCACACGACCGTCGACGAGATCGCCGCGGCCGTGGATGTCTCACAGCGCACGTTCTTCCGTCACTTCGCCGGCAAGGAGGACGCGGCCTTCGCGGTGCAGGACATGACCGAACGGCACTTCCTGGCGGCCGTACGGGCACGGCCGGCGCACGAGGCGCCGATGGAGGCGCTGCGCCAGGCGGTGCTGGAGGGCTGGGACGCGATCCGCCAGACCGTGGAGTCTGCGGTCCCGGTCGAGCTGTACCTGCGGATGTACCGCACCATCGAGTCGACGCCCGCGCTGCTCGCCGCCCACCTGCGCCGGTCGGTCGCCGTGGAGGAGACGATCGCGCGCGTGCTCGCCGAGCGCGAGGGCGTCGACGTGGACACCGACCCTCGACCGCGGCTGGCGGTGGCCGTGTTCGGCGGGGTGATAAGGGTCACCGAGCGGCAGTGGTGCACGGGCGAGGACTTCAGCCTGGAGTCGATCCGTCAACTCACCGCGTCCTACCTCGATCAGGTGGGTCCGGCACTGACCGGGAACTGGCGTGTGAAATGAGATCGTTGACGGGGCGTTCGATCTTCGACGAAACGTGATACCTGTCACTCGGTTACCGCGAGACCGTCCCGTTCTCCTAGTGTGTCCTCCCAGTGACTTCCTTCGACACCTCCCCGCAACTGAACGTCTGGCGCGCACTGCTGGCGCTGGCCGTGGTGTTCGTGATGCTCGCGACCACCGGCTGGACCGCCCTGCACACCAACCGGGAATCGACGGCGCTGCAGGCCTCGCTCACCAAGTGGGAGCACGGCCGACTCCACGGCCTGCGCCTGCCGGACCCCGAGGCCGGCCCGGCGCGGCTCACGCGCTTCTTCGCGTCGCTCACCCCCGAGGACCGCGACCTGCTCGCCCGCCGCTATCCGCTGGCGGTCGGCAACATGAACGGCGCCCCGGTCACCCTGCGCTACCACGCGAACCACATCGCGTTGGACCAGGCCCGCAAGGTCGAGAAGAAGCGCATGCACGACAGCCGGCTCAGCGCGGCCGGGCACCAGGACGCGGGCCGTCGTATGCACCGCTACGAGTCCCTGCTGACCCCGGGCCGGCAGATCCTGGCCTTCGACCCGGAGGGCTCGGGCCGGATCGCCGAGGTGTTCGGGAACCTGGACAGGGCACAGCGGATCTCCGTCGTCGTCCCCGGCGTCGACACCGACGTGCTCACCTTCCAGAAGACCGGCCGCCCGTACACCGCCCCGGTCGGCATGGCCACGGCGCTGTACGCGGCGGAGCGCACGGCGAGCCCCGGCACCCGTACGGCCGTGATCGCCTGGGCCGACTACACCGCGCCCGACGGGCTCGGCGTGGACGCGGCGACGGGACTGCGCGCCGCGGAGGGGGCCCTGCGGCTGAACGCACTGCTGGACGCCCTGCCCGGCAAGGCCCCGGTGGCGGCGATCTGCCACAGCTACGGCTCGGTGGTCTGCGGTGTCGCCGCGCACGACATGCCCCGGCGGGTGTCCGACATAGCGGTGGCCGCGAGCCCCGGCATGCGGGTCTCCCAGGCCTCCCACCTGCGGACCGGTGCCCGGGTGTGGGCGATGCGGGACGCCACCGACTGGATCCAGGACGTGCCGTATCTGGAGCTGGGCGGCCTCGGGCACGGCGCGGACCCGGTGTCCTCGCCGTTCGGTGCGCGTGTGCTGTCCGCGCGGGGCGCGCACGGTCACGCCGGCTACTTCCAGCCGGGCACGGACAGCCTGCGCAACCTCGCCGATGTCGGCGTCGGCGCGTACGACGCGGTGACGTGCGCACGTGAGAACGACCTGTGCCAGGCCGGTGTGCCCGGCACGACGACGGCCGGACGCGCGTAGAAACAGCAGGAAGTGCGGTCTGCGCGGGTGGCGACGGAGGAGCACGTGCCGCATACGATGAGCCGCATGGGTGACGTACTGGCGGGTTTTCATGCCGTCTGGGAGTTCGAGTCCGACTCCGTGCTCATCCGTTACGAACGGGGGATTCGAACACCGAAGCTGTTCCAGGCGCTCGGGGAACGGCGGGTCCCGCTGTCCGCGGTCGAGGACGTACGCCTCGCACCGGGCAGGCGCGGCACCGTCGTCCTGCGCCTGCTGCCGCGCGTCGGCGCCGATCCGCTGATGGAGGCGGCCGACGGGCAGCTCAAGGAGGGCTCCGATCCCTACCGGCTGGTGCTGCCGGCCGAGCGGGAGACGCTCGCCGAGTACTACGCGGACGAACTCAAGGGCCTGCTCACCGAGTCCGGCTCCGGACCGGCCGAGCACTATCTGGTGCCGGCACCCAAGGCCCCGCTGCACTTCAAGGCCTACGACGCGAAGGTGTCCTTCGACGGGGCGGCCGTGCAGTTCCGCTGGTCGTGGACGGGCGCGTCCTCGGCGAAGTGGAAGGCGGGCGACCAGAGCTTTCCGGTCGCCGATCTCACCGGGGTGGAGTGGCGCTCGCCGGAGGTGTTCGAGGGACATCTGCGGCTGATCCGGCGCGCGGCCGGCGCGGGGCAGGCCGCGCCGGCCGATCAGGATCCGGCGGCCGTCGTCTTCGGGCTGGGGTACGGGCCGGTGCACGAGTCGCTGCCGTTCGCCGCCGCGGTCCTGGCCGCCGTACGCACCAGGGGGCCGGTGCCCGCGGTGCCCGCGGCCCCGGCCCGGCGGGATCCCGCGGACATCGCCGAGCGGATCCGGCATCTCGGGGAGCTGCACCAGGCCGGCCTGGTCACCGACGAGGAATTCTCCTCCAAGAAGGCCGAGTTGCTGGCGGAGCTGTAGTCAGCGCGCCGCCTGCTCCCTCGCATAGAAGCTGATCTTGAGATCCAGTACGGAGAGCGTGTCCTGGAGTTCGGCGATGCGGTTCAGGACGTCCCGGCGGGTCGACTCCAGCAGGGCCTGGCGCTCCAGGTAGGTGTTCTCGCCCTCGCGCACCAGCTCCGCGTACCGGACCATGTCCGCCACCGGCATGCCCGTCAGCCGCAGCTTGGTCACGAAGTCCAGCCAGTCCAGGTCGCGGTTGCTGTAGCGGCGCTGGCCGGTGTGGGAGCGGTCGACGTGCGGCATCAGGCCGATGCGCTCGTACCAGCGCAGCGTGTGCGCGGTCAGGCCGGTGAACGCGACGACCTCGCTGATCGTGTAGCGGTCCTGGCCCTCGGGGCGCGGATGGCGTCTGGGTGGGGCGGAGCAGATGTCTGCGGGGGCCGTGCGTGCGGTGTCCGCCGGCTTGGTCTGCATCACCGTCATGGCCCCACGCTATGGCCTTCGAGTGCACTCCAAGCAAGCGGAACCCGGTAAGAAATACGCGGGACGCACACCGGGACGGATGGTTAGCGTATGGCGCATGAGTCTTGCACGCCGGGCCCTGCCCGAAGACGCCGTGGAGGTGCTGCGGCTGCGCCAGGTCATGCTCGACGCGCTGCCGATCGCGGGCGGCAACGCCTCGACCGACTGGCACGACGAGTCCCTGCCGACGCTGCGCAAGCGGCTCGCGGAGGCCGAGGGGGACTTCGCGGCCTTCGTCGTCGAGCGTCCGGAGCGGCCCGGAACGCTGGCCGCGCTGGTCGTCGGGACGCTGGAGTACCGCATCGGGAAGGCCGGGAACCCACAGGGGCGGGTCGGGTACGTCTTCAGCGTCGCGACCGACCCGGACGCCCGGCGGCGCGGGTACGCGCGCGCGTGCATGGAGGAACTGCTGGACTGGTTCCGCGCGCGCGGCGCCGGTCACGTCCTGCTCAACGCCTCCCCGGCGGCCGAGCCGCTGTACGCCTCCCTCGGCTTCACCCGGGATCCCGACCCGTCGATGCGGCTGCGACTGTGAGCCGCATAGGCTCGGCACCATGTCGTTGAACAGCTTGGCGTCGATCGAGAACTGGCCCGTCCCCACCGCCGCCGCAGGTGTTGTACGAGCCGACGGGACCGTTCTCGGCACGCACGGCCCCGTCGCCCACCGCTTTGCGCTCGCCTCGGTCACCAAGCCGCTGGCGGCGTACGCGGCGCTCGTCGCGTACGAGGAGGGCGCGATCGAGCTGGACGAGCCCGCCGGGCCGCCCGGGGCGACCGTCCGCCACCTGCTCGCCCACACCTCCGGGCTGGCCTTCGACGAGCACCGGGTGACGGCTCCGGCCGGGGAGCGGCGGCTGTACTCCAACGCCGGGTTCGAACAGCTGGGGGAGCACATCGCCAGGGCGACGGACATCCCGTTCGCCGAGTACCTGCGCCAGGCGGTGCTCGAGCCGCTGGGGATGACCTCGACGTCGCTGGCGGGCTCGCCCGCGAAGGACGGGGTGTCGACGGTCGCGGACCTGCTGCGGTTCGCGGCGGAGGTGCAGGCGCCCCGGCTGCTGGACCCGCGCACGGTGGCGGCGGCGATGACCGTGCAGTACCCCGGGACGAAGGGCGTCCTGCCCGGGTACGGGCACCAGAACCCGAACGACTGGGGTCTGGGCTTCGAGATCCGCGACTCCAAGTCGCCGCACTGGACGGGGAGTTCGTCCTCTGCCCGCACCTTCGGGCACTTCGGGCAGTCCGGTACGTTCCTGTGGATCGACCCGGATGCCCGGGTGGCCGGGGTTGCCCTGACGGACCGGGCGTTCGGGCCCTGGGCGATCGAGGCGTGGCCGGTGTTCACGGACGCGGTGCTGGCGGAGCTGCGCGGCTGAGCCTCGCCCCTACGCCCCCATCTCCCATATCAGCAACTCCGCCGACGTCACCCCCACCGCCTCCAGGCCCTGCGCGGCAGCGATCCGGGCCGAGTCCCCCGCTCCCAGCTCCTGCCCCGCCAGCCGGACCTTCCCGAGCACCACGTGGACGTAGACATACGCCTCGTCCGGTACCGCGGTCCGCTCCCCCGGGGTCAGGCGGCGGACGTGGAGCATGGCCCCGGCGGCCGGGAGGGCGTACGGGGTGGAGTCCGCGATGCCCGGGACGATGTCGTACGACGGTGCGCCGCCCGGCTCCCGCGGGGCCAGCCACATCTGGATGAAGGTCAGTGGGACGGGGCCGTCGTTGCGTTCCACGTGGCGCACGCCCGCGGCCGCGCTCAGGCGCTGGACGTCCCCCGGCCGCACCCGGGTCTCGTGACCGGTGGAGTCGCGGTGGGTCAGCTCGCCCTCGACCACCCATGTGACGATCTCGGTGTGACTGTGCGGGTGTTCGTCGAAGCCGGCGCCGGGGGCGAGCCGCTCCTCGTTGCAGGCGATCACCGCGCCGAAGCGCAGGTTGCCGGGGTCGTAGTGCGGGCCGAAGGAGAAGGCGTGCCAGGAGTCGATCCCGGCCTCCGGATCCCCTCCGCGATAGCGCTCAGCGGCGCGCCGTACCTCCATCACGGGCTCCACCGTAGTGCCGCCGCGCACCGCTGTGCCCCCCGCACCCCCGTCCCGACCTCCGACCCGGCGGCGCACGGGCACGTCCCGATAAGGCAGTCTTGTCCCCGTGCCCGAACCCGAATCCCGCAGCAGCGATCCCCACGCAGAGTCCCGCGCCACTCACCACGCACACGACGTTCACCCGCACGCCGCGACCCTCAAGCGGCTGGAGAAGTCCTCCGGGTCCCTCGCCGCGCAGGCCATCGCGCGGATGGACGAGACCCTGCCGTGGTACCGGGCCATGCCCCCGGAGAACCGTTCCTGGATCGGGCTCGTGGCCCAGGCGGGCATCGCCGCCTTCACCGAGTGGTTCCGGCGCCCGGACGCCCCCCAGGCGATCTCGACCGACGTCTTCGGCACCGCGCCGCGCGAGCTGACGCGGGCCATCACACTGCGGCAGACCGTGGAGATGGTGCGGACCACCATCGAGGTCATGGAGTCGGCCATCGACGAGGTGGCGGCTCCGGGGGACGAGAGCGTGCTGCGCGAGGCGCTGCTCGTGTACGCCCGGGAGATCGCCTTCGCCACCGCCCAGGTGTACGCCCAGGCCGCCGAGGCACGCGGTGCCTGGGACGCGCGGCTGGAGTCGCTGGTCGTCAACGCGGTGCTCAGCGGGGAGGCCGACGAGGGGGCCCTCAGCCGGGCCGCCGCCCTCGGCTGGAACTCGCCCGAGTACGTCTGCGTCGTGCTCGGCACCGCGCCGGACGGCGACAGCGAGCTGACGGTCGAGGCGATCCGGCGGGCCGCGCGGCACGCCAAGCTCCAGGTGCTCACCGGGGTGCTCGGCGACCGGCTCGTCGTCATCGCCGGTGGCAGCCCCCATCCGCTCGCCGTCGCCAAGTCGCTGATCGGGCCCTTCGCCGCCGGGCCGGTCGTCGCGGGACCGGTCGTACCGGATCTGCTGGCCGCCACCCGGTCCGCGCAGGCCGCCGCGGCCGGGCTGAAGGCGTGTTCCGCCTGGCAGGACGCACCGCGGCCGGTACTGGCGGACGATCTCCTGCCGGAACGCGCCATCGCGGGCGATCCGAGCGCCCGTGAACAGCTGGTGGAGGAGATCTACAGACCGCTGGAGGAGGCGGGCTCGGCTCTCCTGGAGACCCTGAGTGTCTACCTGGAGCAGGCGAGCAGCCTGGAGGGCGCTGCCCGGATGCTCTTCGTTCACCCGAACACCGTGCGCTACCGGCTCCGACGTGTGACTGACGTCACCGGCTGGTCACCTTCGGATGTACGATCCGCGTTCACACTGCGGATCGCGCTCATCCTGGGGCGTCTGGCCGATGCCGAACCCCAGACATAGGGTTTTGTCGGGGCCCCACAAAAGCCCTTCCTGTTCTTCGTCCCTGTCCCCACGGGCGGCCCCGGCCGTCCCCAAGAGAGAGTGTGAGAGTGCTCGTACTCGTCGCTCCCGGCCAGGGCGCCCAGACGCCCGGCTTCCTGACTCCCTGGCTCGAACTCCCCGGTGCCAAGGACCGCGTCTCCGCATGGTCGGACGCCATCGGACTGGACCTGGCCCACTACGGCACCGTGGCCGACGCCGACGACATCCGTGACACCGCGGTGGCCCAGCCGCTGCTGGTCGCCGCCGGACTCGTGTCCGCCATGGCACTCGGTGACATCTCCGAGATCGCCCCGGGCGCGGTCGCCGGTCACAGCGTCGGCGAGATCACCGCCGCCACCTTCGCCGGAGTTCTGGACGACACCGCCGCGCTGCGCCTGGTCCGCCGGCGGGGTCTGGCCATGGCCGAGGCCGCCGCGATCACCGAGACCGGCATGTCGGCGCTGCTCGGCGGCGACCCGGAGACGTCGATCGCGCACCTGGAGAAGCTGGGCCTGACCCCGGCGAACATCAACGGCGCGGGCCAGATCGTCGCCGCGGGCACCCTGGAGCAGCTGGCCGCGCTGGCCGAGGACGCGCCCGAGGGCGTCCGCAAGGTCGTCCCGCTCAAGGTCGCCGGCGCCTTCCACACGCACCACATGGCTCCTGCCGTCACGGCACTGGAAGCCGCCGCCGCGGAGCTGACCCCCGCCGACCCGACGGTCCGCTACGTCTCCAACAAGGACGGCCAGGCCGTCGCGACCGGCGCCGAGGTGCTGCAGCGGCTGGTCGGCCAGGTCGCCAACCCCGTGCGCTGGGACCTGTGCATGGAGACGTTCAAGGAGCTGGGCGTGACCGCGCTCGTCGAGGTGTGCCCGGGCGGCACGCTGACCGGCCTGGCCAAGCGCGCCCTGCCCGGCGTCAAGACGCTGGCCCTCAAGACCCCCGACGATCTCGACGCGGCCCGCACGCTCATCGCTGAGCACGCCGGCGCCGGCGCCTAAGGAGCCGTAGATGGCGAAGATCAAGCCCAGCAAGGGCGCCCCGTATGCGCGCATCCTCGGGGTCGGCGGCTACCGGCCGACCCGGGTGGTGCCCAACGAGGTGATCCTCGAGAAGATCGACTCGTCCGACGAGTGGATCCGCTCGCGCTCCGGCATCGAGACCCGGCACTGGGCCGGCCCCGAGGAGACCGTGGCCGCGATGTCCGTCGAGGCCGCCGGCAAGGCGATCGCGGACGCCGGCATCGACGCCGAGCAGATCGGTGCCGTGGTCGTCTCGACCGTCTCGCACTTCAGCCAGACCCCGGCCGTCGCCACCGAGATCGCCGACAAGCTGGGCACCGACAAGGCCGCCGCCTTCGACATCTCGGCCGGCTGCGCGGGCTTCGGCTACGGCCTGACGCTCGCCAAGGGCATGGTGGTGGAAGGTTCCGCCGAGTACGTGCTCGTCATCGGCGTGGAGCGGCTCAGCGACCTGACCGACCTGGAGGACCGGGCCACGGCCTTCCTGTTCGGCGACGGCGCCGGCGCGGTCGTCGTCGGTCCCTCGCAGGAGCCGGCCATCGGCCCGACCGTGTGGGGCTCCGAGGGCGACAAGTCCGAGACGATCAAGCAGACCGTCCCGTGGGACCGGTTCCGGCTCGGTGACGTGTCGCAGCTCCCGCTGGACAGCGAGGGCAACGTCAAGTTCCCCGCGATCACGCAGGAAGGCCAGGCGGTGTTCCGCTGGGCCGTGTTCGAGATGGCGAAGGTCGCCCAGCAGGCGCTGGACGCGGCCGGGATCAGCCCGGACGACCTGGACGTCTTCATCCCGCACCAGGCCAACGTGCGGATCATCGACTCGATGGTGAAGACTCTCAAACTGCCGGAGCACGTCACGGTCGCCCGTGACATCCGCACCACCGGCAACACCTCGGCCGCCTCGATCCCGCTCGCGATGGAGCGGCTCCTGGCGACCGGGGAGGCGAAGAGCGGCGACACCGCGCTCGTCATCGGATTCGGGGCGGGTCTCGTCTACGCCGCCACGGTCGTTACCCTCCCCTAGGCACTCCGTGCCGGATCATGCGATCCGGTAGGGGGACAACTGCCACAAACCGTCTGGAACATCAAGAAGGAGCGCCAACATGGCCGCCACTCAGGAGCAGATCGTCGAAGGTCTCGCTGAGATCGTGAACGAGATCGCCGGGATCCCCGTCGAGGACGTCCAGCTGGACAAGTCCTTCACCGACGACCTGGACGTCGACTCGCTGTCCATGGTCGAGGTCGTCGTCGCCGCCGAGGAGCGCTTCGACGTGAAGATCCCGGACGAGGACGTCAAGAACCTCAAGACCGTCGGCGACGCGACCGACTACATCCTCAAGCACCAGGCCTGAGCCACCCCTCAGTCCCACTGCTAGGCCCCGCCACCCGGCGGTGTTTCGCCGTAGAATCCCGCATCCGCTTGGAGAAAGAATTCCCGTGAGCCCGACCAATCGCACCGTGGTCGTCACCGGTATCGGCGCAACCACACCGCTGGGTGGCGACGCAGCGTCGTTCTGGGACGCCCTTGTCGCCGGCACGTCCGGCGTCAGCCTTCTGGAGCACGAGTGGGCGGCGGACCTGCCGGTCCGCATCGCCGCACAGATCAAGGTCGAGCCGACCGAGATCATCCCCCGGCCGCAGGCACGCAAGCTGGACCGCTCCGCACAGTTCGCGCTGATCGCCGCGCAGGAGGCCTGGAAGGACGCCGGTTTCACCGCCAGGGCCGGTGAGGACGCGTCCGTGAACCCCGACCGTCTGGGTGCGGTGATCGCCTCCGGCATCGGCGGTGTGACCACGCTCCTGGACCAGTACGACATCCTCAAGGAGAAGGGCGTACGCCGCGTCTCCCCGCACACCGTGCCGATGCTGATGCCCAACTCCCCGGCGGCCAACGTCGGTATCGAGCTGGGTGCCCGCGCCGGTGTGCACACCCCGGTCTCGGCCTGCGCCTCGGGCGCGGAGGCCATCGGGTACGCGATCGAGATGATCCGCACCGGGCGTGCGGACGTGGTCGTGGCCGGTGGTACCGAGGCCGCCATCCACCCGCTGCCCATCGCCGCGTTCGGCAACATGATGGCGATGAGCAAGAACAACGACGACCCGCAGGGCGCCTCGCGCCCCTACGACGCCGACCGCAACGGCTTCGTGCTCGGCGAGGGCGCCGGTGTGATCGTGCTGGAGTCCGAGGAGCACGCGAAGGCCCGCGGCGCGCGGGTCTACGTCGAGGCGGTCGGCCAGGGCATCTCCGCCGACGCCCACCACATCACGCAGCCCGAGCCGTCCGGCGACGGCATCGCGCACGCGCTGCAGAACCTGATGGACAACACCGACCTGAAGTCGGCCGAGATCGCGCACGTGAACGCGCACGCCACCTCGACGCCCCAGGGCGACGTGGCCGAGATCAAGGCGCTGCGCAAGGTGTTCGGCGACGACGTCGACCACATGGCGATCTCCGCGACGAAGTCGATGACCGGTCACCTGCTCGGTGGCGCCGGCGGTATCGAGACCGTCGCGTCGATCCTGGCGCTCGTGAACCGTACGGCTCCGCCGACGATCAACCTCGAGAACCTCGACCCCGAGGTCAACGCGGACATCGTGCGCGGCGAGGCCCGCCCGCTGCCCGAGGGCCGCATCGCGGTGCTGAACGACTCGTTCGGCTTCGGCGGCCACAACGTGGTGCTGGCGTTCCGGACCGTGTGAGACGCGTGACCGTCCGAGCATGAGGAAGGGCCCCCACCGGTGGGGGCCCTTCCTCATGTCCCGGTGTTCACACCACCTGGTGCAGCCAGCGCACCGGTGCGCCCTCTCCCGCATAGCGGAACGGCTCCAGTTCGTCGTCCCACGGCTTGCCGAGCAGCTTGGACAGTTCGGCCTCCAGGTCGCTCTCGCCCCGCTGGCTGCGCTGCAGGGCCGCGCGCAGCCGGTCCTCGGGGATGAGGATGTCGCCGTGGATGCCGGTGACGGCGTGGAAGATGCCGAGGTCGGGGGTGCAGCTGTAGCGCTCGCCCTCGGCGGTCGGGCAGGGCTCGGCGGTGACCTCGAAGCGGAGCAGGTGCCAGCCGCGCAGCGCGGAGGCGAGCTTGGAGGCGGTGCCGGCCTGACCCTGCCAGGAGAACTCCGAGCGCCAGGTGCCGGGGGCCGCGGGCTGCCGGATCCAGTCGAGGTTGACGCGCGTGCCGAGTACCCCGGCGACGGCCCACTCGACATGCGGGCACAGCGCGCGCGGCGCGGAGTGCACGTACAGAACTCCACGTGTCGTCACCGGAACCTCCGGACAGAGCGGGACATCTTGCGGTCTGGCTGGCGGCAGTGGGTGCGACGGCCGCGTTGATGGCGAGGCTACCCTGAGGCGGCGCAAGGAGTGTGACGTACCGTCGGTCCAGGCGCCAGGAAACCTCTGCCATTCACCCAGGGGGACGCTTGTACGGGGGTGCTCCGTTCCCGGGGGCCCGGCCGGGAACCCTCGCACGTTGTTATGGGAGGGAGCACCGGGAAGACCCGGTTC
Source organism: Streptomyces broussonetiae (assembly GCF_009796285.1). Taxonomy (NCBI): domain Bacteria; kingdom Bacillati; phylum Actinomycetota; class Actinomycetes; order Kitasatosporales; family Streptomycetaceae; genus Streptomyces; species Streptomyces broussonetiae. Next base: position 3,229,654 of record NZ_CP047020.1, read on the forward strand.
GACAGCCACCGGGACGTACGGGTTCGGGACGACGAGGGGACCAGCACAGGATGCGCAAGCCAGGCAGCCGTACGCGAGCCGCCCTCGCCGTCGTGGCGGTCGGCGTGCTGGGGGTCGCCGGGTGCGACGCCGGGGGCGGCGCGGGTACGCCGGAGGGCACCAAGGCGCGCGGCGCCAGGCCCGTCCCGGTGTGGAACCGCAGCCCGGACTCGATCGCCGCGGTCGGCGACTCCATCACCCGCGGCTTCGACGCGTGCATGGTGCTGTCCGACTGCCCCGAGGTGTCGTGGGCGACCGGCAGCGACGCCGACGTGGACAGCCTCGCGGTACGGCTGCTGGGCGCGGCGGACGCGGCACGGCGCAGCTGGAACTACGCGGTGACCGGGGCCCGGATGGCGGACCTGCCGGGCCAGATGGCCCAGGCGGCGGCACGCGGCCCGCAGTTGGTGACGGTGATGGCGGGCGCGAACGACGCCTGCCGCACGTCGGCGTCGGAGATGACCCCGGTGGCCGACTTCCGCACGGACTTCGAGGAGGCGCTGCGCACCCTGCACAGGACGTCACCGAAGACGCAGGTGTACGTGGCGAGTGTGCCGAACCTCAAGCGGCTGTGGTCCGAGGGCCGGACCAATCCGCTGGGCAAGGAGGTGTGGAAGCTCGGCATCTGCCCGTCGATGCTGTCCGGTGCGGACGACCTGACGAACGTGGCCACCCGGCGCCGGGACCAGGTGCAGGAGCGGGTGGTGGCGTACAACAAGGTGCTGAAGGAGGTCTGCGCCCAGGACCGTCTCTGCCGTTTCGACGGAGGCGCGGTATACGACTACGAGTTCGGCACCGACCAGCTCAGCCGCTGGGACTGGTTCCACCCCAGCAAGGACGGCCAGGCGCGGCTCGCGGCGATCGCCTACAAGACGATCACGGCGCCGGACCCGGCCGCCTAGGAGACCGGGCGTCCAGGACACCGGTCACCTAGGGTTCCCCCATGATTTCCGACATGACTGAACACGCTCCTGAACTTTTTGGCACACTTCCCGACGGCACCGAGGTCCACCGCTGGACGCTGGAGCGCGCCGGGACGCGCGCGGAGATCCTGACGTACGGCGGGATCGTGCGCTCCCTGCAGGTCCCGGACCGGGAGGGCCGCACGGCGAACGTGGTGCTGGGTTTCCCTTCCCTGGACGGCTATCTCGCGCACCCGGACCCGTACCTGGGCGCCCTCGTCGGCCGCTACGCCAACCGCATCGCGGGCGCCCGCTTCCCGCTGGACGGCGTCGTGTACGCCCTGGAGCCGAACAACGGCCCCAACTCCCTGCACGGCGGCGCCCGCGGCTTCGACAAGCGGGTGTGGGACGCCGGGCCGGTCGATCACGGCCTGCGGCTGAGCCGGGTCAGTCCGCACGGCGAGGAGGGCTTCCCGGGCCGCCTGTCGGTGTCGGCCACGTACACGCTGGACGCGGCCGGTGCGCTGCGCATCGGGTACGAGGCGACGACGGACGCACCCACGGTCCTCAACCTCACCCACCACGGCTACTTCAACCTGGCCGGCCACGACGCGGGCCACGCGGGCGGCCACGCACTGCGGATCGCCGCCTCCCGCTTCACCCCGGTCGACGCGGACCTGATCCCCACGGGCGTCCTGCAGGACGTGACCGGCACCCGTTTCGACTTCCGCGAGACCCGCAGGACCGGCTCGGGCTACGACCACAACTTCGTCCTCGACAAGGGTGTGAGCGCGGCTGCGCAGGAGGCCGCCGAACTCCACGACCCGGCCTCCGGCCGCACCCTGACGATCTCGACGACCGAACCGGGCCTCCAGCTCTACACCGCCGACCACCTCCCGGCCCCCTTCGCCCCTGCCGACGGCATCGCCCTGGAGACCCAGCACTTCCCCGACTCCCCGAACCAGCCGGGCTTTCCGAGCACGGTACTGAGGCCGGGTGAGGTGTTCCGCTCGGAGACGGTGTACGCCTTCTCGGTTCGCTAGGTCCTCTCGCCCCGCATCCGCTGCGCCGCCCTGCCCAGCTGGGACATCGCGCCCCAGCAGATCAGCAGGGTCGCGCCGCCGCCCACGACCGGGCCGACGGCGTGGCCCTTGATGCCCTCGCCGGTCACGGTCGTCGCCAGCACGAAGATGATCGAGTACAGGCTCCGTCCGACCTTCGCGCCGGCCGGGATCACCTGGAGCAACTGCGGGATGGTGCTCGCGGCGGCCAGCGCCATCCCGAAGGGCAGCGCGGCGGCGGTCATCAGCGCACCGAAGCCGAAGGAGTTGCCGTACGCGCCCCAGCCGGCGCCCTTGTAGAGCAGGTAGCCGGTCGCGGCGAGGGACAGCAGGACCAGCACGCCGTTGAGGTAGGCGGCCTGGGTGGCGGCCTTGCGGGCGCCGGGCAGGTGCGCGGCCGGGGAGCGCCAGGCGTCGGCCGTGATGAGCCGCAGCTGCCGCTTGAGTGCCTGCATCTGCAGCAGCGAGTAGACGCCGAAGGCCAGCAGCCCCACTCCGACGAGCGCGGCGACGAAACCGAGGGGCTGGCGCGTGATGCCGTAGTGGAGGCCGCCGAAGGTGAGCGGGAGGCCGAGCACCATGCCGTAGGCCATGGGCTTGGACGTCGCCTGGATCTTCAGGGCCAGCTCACGCTGTTGGGGCGTGAGGTTGGGATCCAGCCGCATGCGGCCCTCGCCGGCCTCCTGGTCGTGCGAGGGGGCGTACTGCTGGGGCGGGTGCCCCGGCTGCGGGTACGGCTGGTGCGGCGGGTACGGCTGCTGAGGGACGTACGGCTGCTGGTACTGCGGCTGTTGATACTGGGGGTGCCGATACCGGGGTTGCTGATACGGCTGCGGGTAAGGCTGTTGGTACTGCGACGGTTGCCCGTAGGGTCCCGGCGGCGGCTGCTGCCCGTACGGTCCCGGCGGTTGCTGCTGGCCTGGATACACGATGTCTCTCCCCCGTACCCGGTGTGTCCGCTGTGCTCGCGGGCCGGGAGTCTATACGTACCCACGGACGACGAGCCCCGGTCCAGGGGTCAGGTCCCGGACCGGGGCTGCTGAGGGGGGACTTGTCCCGGATCAGACGTTAATCGGCGCGGTGAGCCCGTGGTCCGCGATCGAGCGTCCGGCGGCGATCTCGTACGAACCCTTCACAAACACCCACGCCTTCGCCTCCTCGTCCCAGATCTCGAAGGCGCGGCGCGGAAGGACGACCGTCACCTCGGCGCTCGCCCCGGGGCCGCACTCGACGGAGGCGAAGCCGGCGAGCCTGCGGGCCGGGCGCCCGGGGTCGGGCTCGGCCGGGGAGAGGTAGACCTGGACGACCTCACGGCCGGGCCGTCCGCCGGTGTTGCGCAGCCGGACGCGGGCCGTGACGGTGCCGTCGCCCTCCGGGCGGGCCTCGAGGGACTCGTAGCTCCAGTCGGTGTAGCCGAGGCCGTGCCCGAAGACGTACGCCGGGGTGCGACCGGCCCTCTCCCAGGCACGGTAGCCGATGAACACGCCCTCGTCATAGGTGAGTTGACCGTCGCTCGGGACGACCTGGGTGACCGGGGCGTCGGCGAGGGAGCCCCAGGTGGTGGGGAGCCGGCCGCCGGGCTCGTGGGCGCCGGTGAGGACATCGGCGAGGGCGGCGCCGCCTTCCTGGCCGGGGAACCAGGTCAGCAGGACGGCGGCCACGTCCTCGCGCCAGGGTAGTTCCACCGGGGAGCCGGAGTTGACGACCACGACCGTGTTCGGGTTGGCGGCGGCCACCGCGCGGACCAGGTCGTCCTGGCGGCCGGGCAGGCGCAGGTCCGTGCGGTCGAAACCCTCGGACTCGACGCGGTCGGTGGTGGCGACCATGACGACGGCCGTGTCGGCGCCCCGAGCCGCCCGGGCGGCCTCGGCGATCAGCTCGTCGGGGTCGCGCCGGGGCGCGCAGTGGGCGAGCGCGAAGGTGATGACCTTCATGGGGATGTCGTCGGGGAGCCGGACGACGTGGGTGAGGGAGACGTCGACCGGCCGGCCGGCGGTGAGTTCGGCCTGGGCGCGGGGTACGGGGGCGGCGAAGAGGGCCTCGAAGGGGCCGTCCTTGTCGGGGCGCTGGACGTCGTCGTAGTACGTCGTGCCGTCGACGGTGAGCGTGAAGGCGCCCGTGCCCTTGATGCCGAAGGTGTGCGGGCCGGACTCGCGCGGGGTGAAGGTACCGGTCAGCTCGACGGTGTGCAGGGTGTCGTACGTGACGCCGTCGGGGAGGTCCGCGCCCATCCACTGGATCAGCCCGCCGGGGGCGGAGCGGGTGCCGATGACGGTGCCGTCGGTGTCCCGGCAGACCGCCTCGAGCGTGAACCCCTGGCCGGCGACGGCGAGTTCGGTGGCCGGGTCGGCGCCGACCGCGTAGCTGAGCGTGCCTTCGGGAAGTGCGGCGGTCAGGCCGTCCAGCGGGGAGACGATCCGGGCCGGGAAGACGGTGGCGGAGCCGCCGCCGAGGACGCGGGCGTCGCGGGCGGCGGCGCCGATGAGGGCCACGGTGCCGTTCGGCCGCAGCGGCAGGGCCGCGCGCTCGTTGCGGACGAGGACGAAGGAGCGGCGGGCGATCTCGCGGGCCAGGGCCTCGCCGTCGACGGGCGCGGGCGGTTCGGGTACGACGGGTGCGGCGCCCTCGAGGATCCCGACGCGGGCGGCGAGCCGCAGCACGCGCCGTACGGCGGCGTCGACGGTGGCCTCAGCGACCCTGCCGTTGCGGACGGCCCGGGCGAGGGCGGCGCCGTAGACGGTCCGGGGGCCCGGCATGGCGACGTCGAGACCGCCGTTGATGTCACCGACCGTGTCCCGGGCGGCCATCCAGTCGGAGACGTTGAAGCCGTCGAAGCCCCATTCGCCGCGCAGGACTTCGTTGACCAGGTGGTGGTGCTCGGTCATGGTCGTGCCGTTGACCTGGTTGTAGGCGGTCATGATGCCCCAGGGGCGGGCGTTTTCGACGATCGCCTCGAAGGGGGCCAGGTACAGCTCGCGCAGGGCGCGTTCGCCGACCCGGTTGTTCACGGTGAAGCGGTCGGTCTCGGCGTCGTTGGCGACGAAGTGCTTGACGGTGGTGCCGACTCCGCCGGACTGGACGCCGGTGACGTATCCGGTCCCGATCGCGCCGGTCAGGTACGGGTCCTCGCTGTAGGCCTCGAAGTGACGGCCGCCGAGCGGGGAGCGGTGGAGGTTGACGGTGGGGGCGAGCAGCACGTGGACGCCCTTGCGGCGGGCCTCCTGGGCGAGCAGCACGCCTGCGCGGCGGGCGAGTTCGGGGTCCCAGGAGGCGGCGAGCGCGGTCGGCGAGGGCAGGGCGACGGAGGGGTCGTCGGCGCTCCAGCGCACTCCCCGGACGCCGACCGGCCCGTCGGACATGACGAGCGACTGCAGGCCGATCTCGGGCAGGGCGGGCAGGGTCCACATGTCCTGACCGGCCAGCAGCCGGGTCTTGGCGTCGAGGCCGAGTCGCGCCAGCGCCTCCTCCACGACCGCCTCTCGTGCCGCGTCCGCCCGGTCCGTGCCTGTCTCCGCCACGGCGGTACCTCCTCGCTCAAGCCCGTTGGTGTCCTCCTCATCCTGCATCCGCCACCTGTAGATCGGTAGGTTTCGTTATCTTGACGTTACATTTCGCTCCTCCGCATGCCGTACGGTGACGTCATGAACGCGAGGGTCAGGAGCGAGGAGCGGCGCGCGGAGATCGTCGGGGCGGCGCTGGAGGTGATCGCCGAGCGTGGTTACCGGGGGGCGAGCCTGGCCGCGGTGGCCGAGCGGGTGGGGCTGACCCAGCAGGGCCTGCTGCACCACTTCCCCACCAAGGACGCCCTGCTGGTGGCCGTGCTCCAGGAGCGGGACCGGTGGGACGCGGTGCCGGACTCGCAGTGGAGGGTGGATCTGCTGGCCTCGCTGGTCGAGTACAACGCGATGCGTCCGGCGATCATCCAGACCTTCTCGGCGCTGCTCGGCGAGAGCGTGACGGAGGATCATCCGGCACGGGGTTACTTCACCCGGCGCTACGCACGGGTCCGGGAGTCCATGGCGGCGGTGCTGCGCGCCGAGTACGGCGACCGTCTGCCCAACGGCCTCACCCCCGAACGCACCGCTCCGCTGCTGGTCGCCGTGATGGACGGGCTGCAGTACCAGTGGCTGCTGGACCCGGAGTCGGTGGACATGCCCGGCGCGTTCCGGGACTTTCTCCGGCTGCTGGGCGAGGAGTAGCCGCCCCGGGTGGGCCTACCGCGGCGCGGCGTGGGGGACGTCGGCGGCGGAGGTGTCCGCGGCGGAGTCGTCGCCGCTCTCCTCCCCCAGCAGCTCCCGGGCCAGCAGCGTCGCCCCGGCCACCGCCCCCGGCATCAGGAACACCGCGACGAACGGCACCAGGAAGGCCAGGCCGAGCGGGGTGCCGAAGCCCCAGACCAGGGTCTTTCGCGAGCGGAGCAGGGCGAGCCGGGCGTGCAGTCCGACACCCCTGCGCTGGAGGGCGACGGCGGTCAGCTCCTCGGTGAGGAAGAAGCCGGTGACGAAGCAGCCGAGCACGGGGACCACGGTCTGGCCGACGAAGGGCAGGAAGCCCAGGGCGAAGAGCAGGACGCCCCACAGGCCGGCCCGCACCAGGACGCGCAGGCTGTCGCGGGCCGAGATCCACAGCTCGCGCCAGAGCGGCAGCTGCGAGTGCGGGGCGGTGCCGTCGGGCGAGACGTCGGCGTCGACCTTCTCCGACAGGCTCTCGTAGAAGGGCTGGCCGACCAGCAGGGTCACGGCCGTGAAGGTGAGCACGGCCAGCAGGAGGCCCAGGGCGAACAGGACGGCGGTGAGGAAGCCGCGGAACAGGCCCTGCCAGGGGCTGGACCAGTGGTCCGCGAACGGGGTCGTCCAGGTGACCGCGTCCTCGCCCCACACGGCGAGCGCGACCAGTGCCGCCACGTACAGGACCAGGGTGATCAGGCCGGGCAGCAGTGCGAAGCCGTACTGCCTGCCGTGCCGCCTCACCCAGTGCTGGCCCTTGAGCAGATGGCCGAACCCCACCCCGAGATCGCGCATGGCGAAAACTTTACCGGTGGACTCAGTCGCCCAGCATCCGCCGCAGCAGGTCGCGCAGCGAGCGGCGCTCGTCCTCGGAGAGGCCGGCGAGGGGTTCACGGGCGAAGCGCAGGCCCTCGCGCAGGTCCCTGGCCATGCGCAGGCCCTCGTCCGTGGCGGCGGCCAGCTTCACCCGGCGGTCGGCGGGGTCGGGGCGGCGCTCGACCAGCCCCCGGGCCTCCAGGCGGTCCACGATCCCGGTCACGTTGGACGGCTCACACTTGAGCTTCTGCGCGAGCTTGCGCATGGGCAGCGGCTCCAGCGAGAGCAGGCTGAGCAGCCTGGCCTGCGGGCCGGTCAGGGTGTGCTCTCCCGCCGCCTTCTCGTAGTCCGCGTAGAAGCGGGCCACGACGTCGCCGATCAGCTCGACGACCTCCAGGGTGAGGGCGTCGGGTCGGCGGGTCTTCGATGGCGTGGACGACATGGACTCCAGGATACCCGGTTACTTGACATCATGAAATATTTAGTCGCATTGTTGTTTCAGGTACTGAAGTATTTGCACGAAACCCTCAAGGAAGGCCCGTCATGATCAACCGCGAGTGGCACCTGCTCAGCCGTCCCGTCGGCTGGCCGAAGCCCGAGGACTTCGCCCTGGTGGAGACCGAGGTCCCGACCCCCGGGGAGGGCCAGGTCCTGGTGAGGAACAAGTACCTCTCCGTCGACCCCTACATGCGGGGCCGGATGAGTGCCGCGAAGTCGTACGCCGCCCCCTTCGAGCTGGGCAAGGTCATGCAGGGCGGCGCAGTCGGCGAGGTCATCGAGTCCAACGCCGAGGGCATCGCGGTCGGCGACCACGTCCTGCACTTCTTCGGCTGGCGCGAGTACGCGGCCCTGGACGCGAAGCACGCCGTCAAGGTGGGCCCGACGGCCGTACCGGCCGTGAAGGTGGAGGCGCAGGACGTGCCGCTCTCGGCATTCCTCGGCGTCCTCGGCATGACCGGCCTGACCGCCTACGCGGGTCTGCTGCGCACCGCCTCCTTCAAGGAGGGCGACATCGTGTTCGTCTCCGGCGCCGCGGGTGCCGTGGGCAGCGAGGTCGGCCAGCTCGCCAAGCTGCTCGGCGCCTCGCGGGTGATCGGCTCGGCCGGCTCCGACGAGAAGGTCAAGCTGCTGGTCGAGGAGTACGGCTTCGACGCGGCCTTCAACTACAAGAACGGCCCCGTGAGCGAGCAGCTGCGCGAGGCCGCGCCGGACGGCATCGACGTCTACTTCGACAACGTGGGCGGAGACCACCTGGAGGCGGCCATCGGCTCGCTCAACCAGGGCGGCCGCATCGCCGTCTGCGGCATGATCTCGGTCTACAACAACACCGAGCCCGCCCCCGGCCCGAGGAACCTCGCCCGACTGATCCAGACCCGGGGCCGCATCGAGGGCTTCCTGGTCGGCGACCACTACGACCTGCAGCCCGAGTTCGTCCAGAAGGTCGGTCCGTGGGTCGCCTCGGGCGAGCTGCAGTACCGCGAGACCGTGGTGGACGGCATCGAGAACACCCTGGAGGCGTTCCTCGGAGTCCTGCGCGGCGACAACATCGGCAAGATGATCGTCAAGCTCTGAGCCCCGACGGGCCTTCCCCGTTGTTTCCGGCATGCGGTAACTTCATTCCGAAATCCGTCGTCGATCGTGGGCGCGAGTCGCGGCGGACCGAGGAGGAAGACAACCGCATGCCCAGCACCCCTATTGGTCGTTCCGACGTCCTGTACACCGCCGTCGCCACCGCCGAGAACGGCCGTGACGGCCGCGTCGCCACCGACGACGGCAAGCTCGACGTGGTCGTGAACCCGCCCAAGGAGATGGGCGGCAACGGCGCCGGCACCAACCCCGAGCAGCTGTTCGCCGCGGGCTACAGCGCCTGCTTCCAGGGGGCGCTCGGTGTCGTCGCCCGCCAGGAAGGCGCCGACGTCTCCGGCTCGACCGTCACCGCGAAGGTCGGCATCGGCAAGAACGACGACGGGTTCGGGATCATCGTGGAGATCTCCGCGGACATCCCGAACGTGTCCGCCGAGGTGGCCCGCGATCTGGTCGAGAAGGCGCACCAGGTGTGCCCCTACTCGAAGGCGACCCGCGGCAACATCACCGTGACGCTGGTCTGACCACCGTCGTTTCCACTGCGGCAGCCGCATCCTTGGACGTGGGGTGCGGCTGCCGTCCTGTCTCAGGCGGCCTGCGCCGCCCGGTGCACGGCTCTCACGAAGCCCCCGTTCTCCGGCGCGGCCCCGGCCGGGAACACCATCCGCCGACGGGCGTAGCCGTACGCCAGGCCGCTGCGGGGGTCGGCGAAGGCCTGGGTGCCACCCGCGCCGCTGTGCCCGAAGGTGCCCGCGCCCAGGACCGGGTGCCACATGTCGGCCGTCGCCTGGAAGCCGAGGCCGTACGACTTGTGCGCGCGGGCCACCAGGTCGTAGCCCACGGAGTGGATCTGGCCCACCTCCGCGACCGTGTCGGGCTTCAGCAGCGGCGGGCGGTCGTCCAGCTCGCTGATCGCCGCCGCGTACATCGTCGCCAGCCCGCGCGCGGAGGCGACCCCGCCCGCGGACGCCGGTCCCAGGGCGCGCACCCGGCGGGAGTTGACGTAGCCGTCCAGCGTCGCCGGCCGCGCCACGTGCTGGTTGAAGGCGATCGCGGTCAGGGTGTGCGGGCCGGTCGGCTCCGCCGCGATCAGTGCCTGCTGCTGCGGGGTCGGGCAGTACGGCTGCACCGTGCGGAAGCGGGGCTCCTCGGCCTCGGGCAGTCCCAGGTAGAAGTCCGTGCCGTACGGGGCTCGCACCCGCTCCTCGTACACCTCCTGCAGGGTGTGTCCCGTGGCCCTGCGGACCACCTCGCCGGTGAGCGCGCCGATCACCAGCGCGTGGTAGCCGAAGGCCGTGCCCGGCCGCCAGAACGGCTTCTGGTCCGCGAGCCGTTCGGCGATCGCCCGGTCGTCGGCCATCTCCTCGGGCGAGAACCCGGCATCGATCCCGACCAGGCCCGCCCGGTGCGCCAGCAGTTCCCTCAGGGTCACCGAGCCCTTGCCCTCGGCGCCGAACTCGGGCCAGTAGTAGGTCACTTTGCGGTCCAGCTCCAGCGTGCCGTCCTGCACGAGGAGCGCGACCACGAGGTGGGCCGCGCCCTTGGTGGACGAGAACACGCCGTACAGGGAGTCCGCCTCGGCGCCCGCCCACAGGTCGACGACCCGCCGCCCGTGCACATACGCGCACAACTGACCCTCGTAGTCGTCCCGTTCCCCGGCGACGAACGCGGCGAACTCCTCGCGCACCGCCTCGAAGCCCCCGGCGACCGTGCCGTGGACGGTGATCTCCTGACTCATCCGCTCTCCTCAACCTGAGCCGCTCTCGCTGCTCCTCCTTGCACAACGCCCGTTCCCGCTCCGGACGTTCCCCAGACCGGTACGGCGAGATGTACCTGTTCGACTCAACCGCCCCGGGGGCCGGTGGGTGTCATCGATGCCCCGGATGGCGGAGGGCGCGGGGTGGTACGCGGAAGCGGGGCAGGGCTCAGGTGCACCACCACAGGAAGCGCTTGCAGGTGCTGCTCGGGGACGGTGCCGGAGTCGGGCCGGACGTCGTCGGGGCGCCGGTCGCAGGGGCCGAGGGACGGGTGGTGGCCGTGGCGGCCGGGGCCGTCGGGGTCGCGCCGGAGCCCGACGGGGCCGAGCTGCCGGTCCGGCCGGCCCCCGAGGCCCTGGGCGGCTTGGAGGCCCTGCCCCTGCCGGACTTGGCGGACGCGGAGGCCGACGCGCCCGTGGAGGCGGAGGCGCCCGCGGCGGCGCCGGAGGTGTCGCTCACCGGCCGGGCCGTGCCGCCCGGTGTCGCGGAGGCCGCGGCGCCGCCCGCCGCGGTGTCCGCGGACGTGGCCGGACCGCCGCCCGAGAAGGGCGAGAAGGGGGCGTCCGTGCCCAGTTCGGCGATGCTCAGCCCGCCCGCGGCCAGCGCGAGACCCGCCGCGATCAGCACGGTACGGCGACGCCGGCGCCGGTGGGCCGCGGCCTTGCGGTCGCGGCGGCTGGTGTCCGACCCGGCCGGGCTCGCGGTCGCGGCGCCGCGTCCCTTGCGCCGGGCGGCCCGGCCACCCGGCTCACGCTCCGGCTCCGGTTCCGGCTCCGGTTCCTGGGCCTCACCCGTTCCGGCGGGCCCGTACTCCTGCGCGGCGCCGCGCCCTTGGGCCGGCACCCGGGCGCCGTGGTCCTCGGCCGGGGCAGGGCCGCCCGCGGGCGGCGGGTAACCGCTCTCCGCCGCGGCGTCACCGCCGTACCCCGGCGTCCGGCCCGTCTCGGCGGCGCCCGCGTAGGCGTACGCGACCGTCGTCTCCGCGGCCGCGGCGCGCGCCGGTGTTCCGCACCCGGGGCAGGCCAGGGCGCCGTTGAGGTGCCGTTGGCACGGGTGGCAGTAGTCCATGACGCCGGAAGACTAGATTCCCCGCCGGTAACGTTCCTAGGGGCACCTGTGAAGGTTTCGTGGATCAGCGAAAGAATTCTCGAAAGACTTGCCGAAACCGTTATCCGTTCGCCCCATTGACACCCCCGCCACCCCGTCCTTACTGTCACGCCAACATTTCGAACGTGTGACGAAATTTCGAACAGTTGAGGGGCAACTGCCGTGCGCATCACCGGAATCAGCACACACGTGGTCGGCACGCCGTGGCGCAACCTGACCTACGTCCAGGTGCACACCGACGAGGGCATCACGGGAGTGGGCGAGACCCGGATGCTCGGTCACACCGACGCGCTGATCGGCTATCTACGGGAGGCCGAGGCCAATCACGTGCTCGGATCGGACCCGTTCGCCGTCGAGGATCTCGTACGCCGGATGAAGTACGGCGACTACGGCCGCGCCGGTGAGATCGTCATGTCCGGCATCGCGGTCGTGGAGATGGCGTGCTGGGACATCAAGGGCAAGGCGCTCGGCGTGCCGGTGTGGCAGTTGCTCGGGGGCAGGGTGACCGACAAAGTCAAGGCGTACGCCAACGGGTGGTACACGACCGAGCGAACGCCCGAGGCGTATCACAAGGCCGCCCAAGGGGTGATGGAGCGCGGATACCGGGCGCTGAAGATCGACCCGTTCGGCACCGGGCACTTCGAGCTGGACCACGAACAGACCCTGTACGCCGTCTCGCTCATCGAGGCCGTGCGGGACGCGATCGGCCCGGACGCCGAGCTGATGCTGGAGATGCACGGCCGCTTCTCCCCCGCCACCGCCGTCCGGCTGGCGAAGGAGCTGGCCCCCTTCCAGCCGGCCTGGCTGGAGGAGCCGGTGCCGCCGGAGAACCTCAAGGCGCTGGAGAAGGTGGCCGCCAAGGTGGACACCCCCCTCGCCACCGGTGAGCGGATCCACGACCGCATCGAGTTCCGCGAACTGTTCGACAGCCAGGCCGTGGACATCATCCAGCCGGACGTCGGCCACATCGGCGGCATCTGGGAGACCCGCAAGCTCGCCGCGACGGCCGAGACGCACTACATGCTGCTCGCGCCGCACAACGTCGGCGGGCCGGTGCTCACCGCCGCCTCCCTCCAGGTCGGCTTCACCTCGCCGAACTTCAAGATCCTCGAGCACTTCAACGACTTCGCGGACGCGGAGATCAAGAAGGTGGTCAAGGGCGCACCGCAGGTCGTGGACGGCTACTTCCACCTCTCCGACGCGCCCGGCCTCGGGGTCGAGCTGGATGTCGACGCCGCCGCCGAGTTCCCGCAGCAGCAGGCCCGGTTCGACCTGTGGGCCGAGGGCTGGGAGCAGCGCAAGCCCAAGGGGACGAAGTGAGTTCCCGGGGTTCCCAGGTCGTCGTCGAGGCGCCGGGCAGCCACCGGGTCGAGGAGCACACGCCCCGCACGCCCGGCCCGGGCGAGGCGCTGGTCGCCGTGCACGCGGTCGGCATCTGCGGCAGCGACCGCGAGGTGTACCAGGGCAACCGGCCCGAGGGGTACGTCCGTTACCCGCTGACACCGGGTCACGAGTGGTCGGGAACGGTGCGGGCCGTGGGCGCCGGGGTTCCCGGGACGCTCGTCGGGCGCAAGGTCGTCGGCGAGGGCTTTCGCAACTGCCAGGTGTGCGACCGCTGCCACGCGGGCGAGACCACGCTGTGCACCGACGGCTACGAGGAGACCGGCTTCACCCTGCCGGGCGCCATGGCCGCCACGCTCACCCTGCCGGCCCGGCTGCTGCACGCGCTGCCGGACGACGCCGACCTCACGGCCGCCGCGCTGCTGGAGCCCGCCGCCTGTGTCGCGGCGGCGGCCCTGAAGAGCGGCGCCCGGCCGGGTGAACGGGTCGCGGTGGTCGGCACCGGGACGCTCGGGATGTTCGCCGTGCAGTTCCTGAGGGCAATCTCGCCGGGCGAGCTGCTGGCGGTCGGGACCGGCAACGGCCGCGAGGCCCTCGCCCGGCGGTTCGGCGCCACCGACTTCCGCACCAGGGACCAGGCACTGCCCGACGACTTCGACGTGGTCATCGAGACCGCCGGATCCGCGTCCGCCGCACGCACCGCCGCCTCCCTGCTGCGGCGCGGCGGACGACTGGTCCTGACCGGGATCCCGGCGCCGGGCGCGGACGGGCTCGACCCGACGGATCTCGTCGTACGGCAGCTGGCGGTGTTCACCGTCTTCGGGGCACCGCCCGATGCCTGGGCGCACGCCGTGCGGGTGTTCGGCGCCGGATTGCTGGACCCGGTGCCGCTGGTCACGCACGAACTGCCGCTGACCGAGTTCCCGCAGGCCATCGAGCTGGTCGGGGCCGGCGATCCCAAGGTGGGCAAGGTGCTGCTCCGCCCCTAGAGACGTACGCCGGTCAGGGCGTGACCTGACGGCGCCCTGACCGGCGTACCCCAAGGCCCGAGGCCATGGCCTTGGAGCCACGGCCTTGGCACACCCAGAGCCGCGAACCATGTCCGAGATATCGAACGCCTTGAGTGCGAAGGAACAGCTTGTGACCGACGCTTCCGCCCCGGGAGTCCGCAGGCCCGGAGAGCCGGTGCTTACCGCTCTCGGCCTCGGCGCGCCCGCGCCCGACCCCGCCGACGCCTCCGCCCACAGCTTCCCGGGCGGTGGCCGCTGGCGCACCGAGATCCCCTCGTGCGAGGGGCCCGAGGCGCTGGCGGTCGTCCTGAAGGAGTCCTCCCGCCTCGACGTGCCGATCCACCGGATCAGCCAGGGCAGCGGTGTGTGGATGCTCACCGACGCCGAGATCACCGAGATGGTCGAGGCGACCTCCGCACGCGACATCGAACTCTGCCTGTTCACCGGCCCGCGCGGCACCTGGGACATCGGCGGCTCGGTGCGCTCCGACTCGCGGGGGGCCGGACTGCGCGCCCGGGGCCACGACGCCGTGGCCGGCTGTGTCGAAGACGCCGTCCGGGCGACCGAGTTGGGCGTCAGGTGCCTGCTGGTCGCCGACGAGGGGGTGTTGTGGACCCTGCATCGGGCCCGCGAGGGCGGCATCATCCCGGCCGACACCACCCTGAAGGTCTCGGCGCTCGTCGGCCCGGTGAACCCGGCGTCGTACGCCGTCTTCGAGCGCCTCGGCGCCGACTCCGTCAACGTGCCCAGCGATCTGACCCCGGCCCACCTCACCGAGATCCGCCGGGTCTCCGCCGCTCCCATGGACATGTACATCGAGGCCCCCGACGACCTCGGCGGCTATGTGCGGATGTACGAGGTCGCCGAGCTGATCCGGCGTGGCGCACCGCTCTATCTCAAGTTCGGTCTGTCCAAGGCTCCCGGCATCTACCCGTGGGGCACCCATCTGCGGGACGTGACCCTGGACACCGCCCGGGAGCGGGTGCGGCGCGGCCGGCTCGCCCTGGACCTGCTCGCCCGGCACGGCGCAGACGGCGACATGGCGCCGCTCGGCTCCCGGCTGCCCGGCCCGCTGAACCGCTTCCCCGTCGAAGCGTCCGCTCCTCCCAACGACGAGAACGACAAGGACTGATCCCCATGCGCAACCGCAGAGCCGCACTCGCCGCAACAGCCGGAGCCGCCTCGCTCGCCCTGATACTCACCGCCTGCGGGCAGAGCGGCTCGGGCGGCAGCAAGGAGAAGACGGGCGACGTCAAGGGCGCCACGATCGGCATCGCGATGCCGACGAAGTCCTCCGAGCGGTGGATCAACGACGGCACCGACATGGTCAAGAACCTCAAGGCCAAGGGCTACAAGACCAAGCTGGTCTACGGCGAGGACGACCCGAGCACCCAGGTCTCGCAGATCGAGAACATGATCACGCAGGGCGTCAAGGGCCTGATCATCGCGGCCATCGACAACAAGTCCCTGAACAACGTGCTCCAGGAGGCCGCCCAGGCCAACATCCCGGTCATCGCCTACGACCGGCTCATCCTCGGCACCAAGAACGTCGACTACTACGCCTCGTTCGACAACGAGAAGGTCGGGACCCTCCAGGGCACCTACATCGTCCACAGGCTCGGTCTGGACGCCGGCAAGAAGGGTCCGTTCAACATCGAGCTGTTCGCCGGCTCCAACGACGACAACAACACCCAGTACTTCTTCGACGGCGCGATGAAGGTGCTCCAGCCCTACATCGACAAGAAGGAGCTGGTCGTCAAGTCCGGCCAGACCAAGCTGAACCAGGTCACCACCCTGCGCTGGGACGGCACCACGGCGCAGAAGCGCATGGAGGACATCCTCACCGCCTCCTACAAGAGCGGCCGGGTCGACGCGGTGCTCTCGCCGTACGACGGCATCTCCATCGGCATCATCTCCGCGCTCAAGTCCGACGGTTACGGCTCGGGCAGCAACCCGCTGCCCGTCATCACCGGCCAGGACGCCGAGCTGGCCTCGGTGAAGTCGATCATCGCCGGTCAGCAGACCCAGACCGTCTTCAAGGACAGCCGCAAGGAGACCGCGGTCGCCGTGACCATGGTCGACGACGTCCTGCACGGCAAGAAGCCGCAGGTCAACGACACCACGACCTACACCAACGGCGCCAAGGTCGTCCCCTCGTACCTGCTCCAGCCGGTGAGCGTGGACAAGACCAACTACGAGGACGTGCTGGTCAAGGGCGGCTACTACACCGAGTCCCAGCTCAAGTGATCCCGACCGTCCCTGCGACCCCACACTGATTGGAAGGCACGACCATGGCGGGACCCGTCCTGGAAATGCGCTCGATCGTCAAGACCTTTCCCGGTGTCACAGCGCTCTCGGACGTCACTCTGACCGTCCGCCGGGGCGAGGTCCACGCCATCTGCGGGGAGAACGGCGCCGGCAAGTCCACCCTGATGAAGGTGCTCTCCGGCGTGCATCCGCACGGCACCTACGAGGGCGAGATCCTCTTCGAGGGGGAGGTGTGCCGGTTCCGGGACATCCGGGCGAGCGAGCAGCGCGGCATCGTCATCATCCACCAGGAGCTGGCGCTGGTGCCGTACCTCTCCATCGCGGAGAACATCTTCCTCGGCAACGAACACGCCACGCGCGGGTTCATCAACTGGAACGAGACCCTCAGGCACGGCACCGAACTGCTGCGCCGGGTCGGCCTCGACGAGCATCCCGAGACCCGCGTCGCCGACATCGGCGTGGGCAAACAGCAGCTCGTGGAGATCGCCAAGGCGCTGTCGAAGGAGGTGAAGCTGCTCATCCTCGACGAGCCCACGGCGGCGCTGAACGACGAGGACAGCGGCCAACTCCTCGATCTGATACTCGAGTTGAAGAACCAGGGCATCACCTCGATCATCATCTCGCACAAGCTGGGCGAGATCCGCCGGGTCGCCGACTCGGTGACGATCATCCGGGACGGCCGGTCGATCGAGACCCTGGACGTCAAGGCCCCGGCGACGACCGAGGACCGGATCATCAGCGGCATGGTCGGCCGCGACCTCGACCACCGCTTCCCCGAGCGCACCCCGCACGAGGCCGAGGAGGGCGCGGCGCCCGCGCTGGAGATCCGCAACTGGACCGTCCACCACCCCATCGACCAGCAGCGCAAGGTCGTGGACGACGTGTCGATCAACGTCCGCCGGGGCGAGATCGTCGGCATCGCGGGGCTGATGGGCGCCGGCCGCACCGAACTGGCGATGAGCGTCTTCGGCCGTACCTACGGCCGCTACGCGGGCGGCACGGTCCTCAAGGACGGCACCGAGATCCGTACGAAGTCCGTCGCCCAGGCGGTGGAGCACGGCATCGCGTACGTCACCGAGGACCGCAAGCACTACGGCCTGAACCTCATCGACACCATCAACCGGAACATCTCGCTGACCGCGCTGAAGAAGGTCGCGCGGCGGGGCGTGGTGGACGAGCAGGCGGAGCGGCAGGTCTCCGAGGGCTTCCGGACGTCCATGAACATCAAGGCGCCGACGGTGTTCGAGCCGGTCGGCAAGTTGTCCGGCGGCAACCAGCAGAAGGTCGTGCTCAGCAAGTGGATCTTCGCGGGTCCGGACGTGCTGATCCTGGACGAGCCCACGCGCGGCATCGACGTGGGCGCCAAGTACGAGATCTACACGGTCATCGACCGGCTGGCCGCCCAGGGCAAGGCGGTCGTCTTCATCTCCTCCGAGCTGCCGGAGCTGCTCGGCATGTGCGACCGCATCTACACGATGGCCGCGGGACGGCTGACCGGTGAGGTGCCACGGGCCGAGGCCACGCAGGAGGTGCTGATGCGCCACATGACGAAGGACCAGGCCCCGACGGACGCGACGGACCACGCAAAGGACGAAGAGGTAACGCGATGAGCACGGACGTCACCGACAAGACCCCGGCCGCCGCGCCGCCGGGCAAGGACGGCTCGGCCACCGGCGAGGGCCTGTTGCGGCTGGTGCTCGGCGGCCTGCGCCGCAACATGCGCCAGTACGGCATGCTGATCGCGCTCGGTCTGATCGTCGTCCTCTTCCAGATCTGGACCGGCGGCGACCTGCTGCTGCCGCGCAACGTCTCCAACCTGGTGCTGCAGAACAGCTACATCCTGATCCTCGCGATCGGCATGATGCTGGTGATCATCGCCGGGCACATCGACCTGTCGGTCGGCTCGATCACGGCGTTCGTGGGCGCCTTCGCGGCCGTGCTGACGGTGCAGCACGGCGTGGCCTGGCCCGTCGCGCTGGTGCTGTGTCTGCTGGTGGGCGCGGCGGCGGGCGCCGTACAGGGCTTCCTGATCGCCTATTTCGGCATACCGTCGTTCATCGTCACCCTCGCCGGGATGCTCCTCTTCCGCGGCCTCACCGAGATCCTGCTCAAGGGCCAGACCCTGGGCCCGTTCCCGAACGGCCTGCAGAAGATCGGCAACGGCTTCCTGCCCGAGGTCGGTCCGAACACCAACTACCACAACCTCACCCTGCTCCTCGGCATCGTCCTGGTCGCCGCGGTGGTGTGGCAGGAGGTGCGCGACCGGCGCCGCCAGCGGGAGTTCTCCCTCGACGTGGTGCCGAAGAACCTCTTCCTGCTCAAGCTCGTCGCCCTGGTCGCCGCGATCGTCGCCCTGACGATGCTGCTCGCCAGCTACGACGGCGCACCGATCATCCTGATCATCCTCGGTGTCCTGGTGGGCGGCTACGGCTACGTCATGCGCAACTCGGTCTTCGGCCGCCACATCTACGCCATCGGCGGTAACCTGCCCGCGGCCAAGCTGTCCGGTGTGAAGGACAGGCGCATCACCTTCCAGGTGTTCCTGAACATGGGCGTGCTCGCGGCCCTGGCGGGTCTGGTGGTCGCCGCCCGCCTGAACGCGGCCTCGCCGAAGGCGGGCGACGGCTTCGAACTGGAGGCCATCGCCTCCTCGTTCATCGGCGGCGCCTCGATGAGCGGCGGTGTCGGCACCGTGCTCGGCGCCATCATCGGCGGTCTCGTCCTCGGTGTGCTGAACAACGGCATGAACCTCCTCAGCGTCGGCACCGACTGGCAGCAGGTCATCAAGGGCCTGGCCCTGTTGGCAGCGGTCGGGTTCGACGTGTGGAACAAGCGCAAGTCCGGTTCGTGAGGGTCCAGAAAAGGGAGCCGTACCCATGGAACTGAACAGACGCACCGTCCTCGCCGGCGCCGCCGCGGCGGGTGTCGCCGCCACCACGCTCGGCAGGGCGACATCAGCCGCCGCCGCGACGGGCGCGCGGGCCGCATCCGCGGCCAGGCCCGTGCAGGAGTACTTCGGCACGCTCGCCGACGGCACCAAGGTCCACCGCTGGTCGCTGGAGAACGGCGGCACGCGGCTCAAGGTCCTCTCCTACGGCGGCATCATCCAGTCCCTGGAGATCCCGGACAGGCACGGCCGGTACGCGAACGTCTCGCTCGGCTACGACAACCTCGCCGCGTACGTGGCCGGGACCACCTACTTCGGCGCCACCATCGGCCGCTACGGCAACCGCATCGCGAAGGGCCGGTTCACCCTCGACGGCAAGCAGTACCAGCTGTCCGTCAACGACGGTGTGAACAGCCTGCACGGCGGCGCCAAGGGCTTCAACACCAAGGTGTGGGACGTCGAGCCGTTCACCGACGGCGCACACGTCGGCCTGCACCTGTACTACACCAGCGTCGACGGCGAGATGGGCTACCCCGGCACGCTGCGGACGAAGGTCACCTTCACCCTCACCCCGCTCGGCGACTGGCGGATCGACTACGAGGCCACCACCGACAGGCCGACGGTCGTCAACCTCACCAACCACACGTACTACAACCTCGCGGGCGAGGGCAGCGGCAGCATCTACGACCACGAACTCCAGCTCGCCGCAGGACGGTTCACGCCGACCGACGCGGGCCTGATACCCACCGGCGAACTGGCGAAGGTCACGGGCACCCCGTTCGACTTCACCCGCCCCAAGCCGATCGGCCGGGACATCCGCACCGGTCACCCGCAGCTGGTCACCGCCAAGGGCTACGACCACAACTTCGTGCTCGACAAGGGCGTGACCGCGCGGCCCGAACACGTGGCCACGCTGCGCGACCCCGGCTCCGGGCGCACTCTGAGGATCTTCACCGACCAGCCCGGTGTGCAGTTCTACTCGGGCAACTTCCTCGACGGCACCCTGGTCGGCCCGTCCGGCCGCACCTACCGGCAGGGCGACGGACTGGCCCTGGAGACCCAGCACTTCCCGGACTCGCCGAACGAGCCGACGTTCCCGTCCACCGTGCTGCGCCCCGGCCGCACCTACCGGACGACAACCGTTCACCGGTTCTCCGCATGAACTGGCTCACACCCGACGTGAGTTGAACACCACTGCCGTCCCTTCCGTATCCATGGGTGGCCCGTGCTCCCCCGCACGGGCCACCTTGAACGGAGGTTCCTTTGGCCGGCAACGTCACCTCGCTGTTCCGCGGCACCGCCGCGCACAGCCCGTCGATGGCGGCGCTGGCACGGGAGGGCGGCGACGGGACCGGGCCGGTGGACTTCTGCGTCCCGTGCAACCCGTACTTCCCCACCCCGGCCATGTTCGACGAGCTGTCGGCCCGGCTGCGTGAGATCGCCACGTACTACCCGAGCGGCGCCGACACCATCACGGGCGAGCTGTGCGCGCTGCTCCAACTGCCGCCGCAGTGCGTGGCGATGGGCAACGGCTCGACGGAACTGATCACCTGGATCGACCATCTCCTGGTCCGTGAGTCCCTGGCGGTACCGGTCCCCACCTTCGGCCGCTGGACCGACCAGCCGATGGAGACCGGCAAGCGGGTCGACATGTTCCCGCTCCAGGAGGCGGCCGGTTTCGCGCTGGACCTCGCCCAGTACGCGGACTTCATCCGCGCCCGGGGCACGCGGGTCGCCGTGATCTGCAACCCGAACAACCCCGACGGCGGCTATCTCCGCAAGCAGCAGGTGGTCCAGTTCATGGACGCGATGACGGACCTGGACCTGATCGTCGTGGACGAGTCCTTCCTGGAGTTCGCGGACGCCGAGGCCGAGCCGAGCGTCGTGCGCGAGGCCATGCTCCGCCCGAACGTCATCGTCCTGCGCAGCCTCGGCAAGAACTTCGGCCTGCACGGCATCCGCTTCGGCTACCTGGTGGCGAACCCGGCGCTCGCGGGCAGGGTCCGCTCGATGCTGCCCAAGTGGAACCTCAACTCCTTTGCCGAACATGTGGTGTTCATGCTGAAGGAGCACGGTGTCGAGTACGCGCAGAGCCTCTTGCAGGTCCGCCGTGACCGCCTGGAGATGGCCAGCCACCTCTCCGCGCTCCCCGGCCTGACGGTGTTCCCCTCGCAGGGCAACTTCCTCTTCGTACGACTGCCCGTAGGAGCCGAGGGCACGGTGGTCCGGGACCGGATGCTCACCGAGCACCGGATCCTGGTCCGTGAGTGCGGCAACAAGATCGGTTCCTCCAGCCGCTTCCTGAGACTCGTGGTGCGCCCCCAGGTCGACGTGCGTCGCCTGGTGTCCGGCCTGGAACAGGTGCTCTACGGGACCAGGAGGGGAGCCGCCGTACCCGAGCTGGGCACCGGGACCAGCTACAGCTCGGGTACGGCGGCCGTCGACCGGCTGGTCAGCGAGACCAACGGAGGCGGCGTACCGGGCCTGGCCGCACAGGCCCAGGCCATGACCGCCGCTCCCGCTCCGGCCGCCGGCACCGGCATGCCGCTCCCCGCCGCCGTGCCCCCACCCGGCGCCGGGATGCCGATGCCGGCGGCGCCCCAGCAGGTACCCGCGCCGCTTGCCGCGGCTCTGCCGGCTCCGGTACCGGCGGTGGTGCAGCCCGCCCCTGCGCAACAGCCCCTGGTCCCGGCTCAGCCGCCGATGATGCCGATGCAGCAGCCGGTGGCCCCGGTGCCGGTCCCCGCGCCCTTCCCGGCCCCGCCCCCTCCGCCCATGCCGGCCCCCGTGCCCGCCCCGGCCCCCGCCGCCGCCTTCGCCCCCACCCCGCCCGGCGTTCCGGCGCGCGGCGGGCTGACGGCGGCGCAGGTGCGCGGCGTGACGGCGCCCGCCGCCCCGGCGCCGGCCACCCCGAACGGGCTGACCCCGGCCCCGGCCACGGGCTGGCCGAACGCCCAGAGCTGGCCGAACGCGGCGGGCATGGGCCAGGCAGGCTGAGCGCGAAGTCCACTGCGTCACAAGGCGGTTGGAAACGCGGGATCCCGGGCGGCTCACACGGTTGGCCCACTCGAGGTGAAACTTCCTTCAAAGGCAGCCAGGGTGAGTCACATGAACGGTATACCGGCGTCTCGCCGACACAGGACCATCGCCCGAGTACTCGCGGCCGGCGCCCTGGGCGTCGCGCTCGCGGCCACCGCGGCCACGCCCTCGTCCGCAGTGGCCGCGAGGGCCACCACAGTCAAGTCCAGTCCCGTCGACCACGACCACGAGCACGGCCGCGACCACGAGCACGGCCGCGAGCACGAGCACGAGCACGGCCGCGGCGACCACGACGAGGGCCGGGACTGGGACGGGCCGGACTGCGTCGGCCTGATCAACCTGCTCTGCTGATCGACCGCCGGCTGCCCCCGCTGTTCATCTTCTGCGCCCTCGCCGTCAGCGGCCTTCGAACGGCGCAGAGGGCCGACCACCCGGGTACGTCGACCTCGGCCCGCACGGTCTTGCCGGGCGGGTCGCGGTCCACCACCTCCCACCGGTCGGCCAGTGCCCCGACCAGCACAAGCCCTCGCCCGGCCGCGGCGAGCGGCGCGGGCCCGGTCACCTCGCACGGTCCGGGGGGCGCTCGGCCCGGGTGTCCGTCCCCTCGACCCGCACACTCCCGGTCACCAGGGCGAGCCGCACCTCGAGCAGGCACACGCCGGACTGCACGGGCCCATCGCTCTGCTCGAGACCCCGAAGAACAAGTGGTTCGCGTACAGCGAGGGACAGGAAAGCGGCCAGTTCATCTCCGACTTGAAGGTGATCAGCGTTCTCCGGAACCGGTATGCCACTCTGCGTTCACAGGCTCTCACCATCCGGGACTCCGTGAGCCTGCTGCAACGGATTCGAGGAGACCCATGAGCACCTCCGAGCTGACGTGGTTCAAGAGCAGCTGCAGCAGCGGCTCCGGCGACAACTGCGTGGAGGTCGCCATCCGCCCCGCCACCATCCGCGTCCGCGACTCCAAGGCGAAGGAGGGCCCGACGCCGGGCCTCTCCCCCGCCGCTTGGAGCGACTTCGTCGGCTGTGCCGCTACGGGCACTGCTTCCACGCCATGTGGTACACCGTGCTGATGTCGCCGTCGGTCGAGTCCATGGTCATGAAGCTGACCTTGTCCGGCGACTGAGTACCGGCGTTCACTCTCAGCTCGGTGTTGATGTTGAAGTTGCGCAGCACCCCGCAGGGCGCCCAGACCAGTTGGGCCACGTCGGTGCTGTCGGTCGCCTCCCAGTTGTCGTTGAAGGCACCGTTGAACGGGTGGGTCTTGGGGACGGTGTTCGAAGAGCCCTGGAAGTAGTACGAGGCCTTCTGGGTGGCCGTGGCACCGGGCTGGAGCGAGAGGAAGCCCCGGTAGTCCGCGCTGGCGATGGCGTAGGTGAAGCCCTGCGGGACGTGGACGACCAGGTTGAGCTGGCAGTTCTTGCGGAAGGCCGTGGGGTCGGAGTTGCCGCCGGCCTGGGCCAGGTAGGAGCTGTAGGTCACCGTGAAGGCGGTGTTGTCCGGGGACACGGCGACGGCGGCCGTACCTTCCGGACAGCCGGAGCCGTTGACGGTCGCCACGTCGATGACGATCTTGTCCGGGGGCGGGTTGTCGAAGACGCCCGAGGCAGGCGTCCGGGCGGGTAGCGCGGTGGTGAGCAGAGCGGCTACGGCGCCGCTCAGGAGCAGTCCACCAGCCATGGTTTCTCCCGTGTTGTGGAGTGGGGGGTGCGCCTCCGGGCCACCCGTTCACCCTTGAAGAAACTGTGCGGAACCTGTGAAGGGCGGGAGGCGTGAGCATCGTAAGGAAGCCACGCTCCGGCCCGGGAGAGTGAACTCCGGCCATTCACATCCGGCTTTTCACGGGTTCTCCCAGGCGGACGGTTCCGCCGCCAGCGCCCGGACGGTCTCCGGCAGGGCGTCCGCCGCGAGGTCGGCCACCGTGACACCCTCCAGGATGCGGCGGACGTTGGCGCGCAGGGCGATCCACAGCGGCAGGAGCGGCCGGGCCGTGCCCGTGCAGGACAGGTCCGTCGGGCGTTCACCGCGTACGGACACGATCGGGCCGTCCACGCCCCGGATGACGTCCGCCACGGTGATCGTGGCCGCGTCCTTCGCCAGGCGGTAGCCGCCGCCCCCGCCGCGCCTGCTCTCCACGATCCCGGCCCGGCGCAGAGCGCCCAGGATGCCTTCGAGGAACTTGTGCGGGATGTCCTGGACGGCGGCGATTTCCTCTGCCTTCACCGGTCCGTTAGCCTGCCGTACGGCCAGTTCCAGTACGGCCCGTACCGCGTAATCCGCCCGCGCCGAGATCCTCATGGATCCATTGTGGGGCGTCGGTCCGTGGACAATGGCCGGACCCGCGCCCCGTAAGATCGCCCGGGAGGATCCACCTTGGCGCTCAGCAGACGTACTTTCAGTGCCCTGGCCGGCTCTGCCGCGCTCGGGCTCGGCCTGGGCGGCAGCGGCGGCTCCGGCGCGCCCTCGGCGTTCGCTGCGCGCGCCAGTGTGCCGACCGGGCCCGCGCCCGTGCCGCCCCGGGTCGACGGTGAGCAGCACACCATCGGCTACGACCGGTACTCGCTGATCGTGGACGGCAGACGCCTGGTCGTGTGGTCCGGGGAGATGCACCCCTTCCGGCTGCCCAGCCCCGCGCTGTGGCGGGACGTGCTGCAGAAGATGCGGGCGCACGGGTTCAACGCCGTCAGTGTCTACGTCGCTTGGAACTACCACTCCCCCGCGCCGGGCACGTACGACTTCTCCGGCGTCCGCGATCTCGACCTCTTCCTGCGGACGGCGGCCGAAACCGGCCTGTACGTCATCCTGCGGCCCGGGCCGTACATCAACGCCGAGGTCGACGGGGGCGGGTTCCCCGGGTGGCTGACCGTGACCAGGGGCACCGCACGGACCGACGACCCGACCTATCTGTCCTACGCCGACCAGTGGCTGACCCAGGTCAACCGGATCGCCCGCAAGCACCTGTTCACCCAGGGCACCGGCACGATCCTGCTCTACCAGATCGAGAACGAGTACGACGCGCACGCCGGGGACGTCACCGGCCGACGGTACATGTCCCACCTGTACAAGAAGGTGCGGGCCGACGGCATCGACGTACCGCTCTTCCACAACGACAAGGGGCGCAACGGGTACTGGGCGCCCGGCTCGTTCGACACCGGAGGCGAGACGGGCGGCTGGCTGTACGGCTTCGACGGGTATCCGTCCCCCTCGAGCACCCCGCCGGACTGGGGGAGCTTCGGGCCCGGCGGCGCGAAGGGCGGGGCCAGCGCGTCGCCGTCGACGCCCGGGTTCGTGCCCGAGTTCGGCGGTGGCTGGTTCGATCCGTGGGGCGGGGCCTGGTTCGACGGCAAGGGGTACGCCGAGTCGCGGCGCACCCGGGACGCGGCCTACGAGCGCCGGTTCTGTCTGACGAACTTCGCCAACGGGCTCACCCTGCACAACGTGTACATGACCTTCGGCGGTACCTCCTGGGGCTGGCTGCCCGCACCCGTCGTCTACACGTCGTACGACTACGGGGCCGCCATCGACGAAGCCCGCAACGTCACCGCGAAGATCGCGCCGATGCACCAGCTCGGCCACCTCTTCCAGAGCCTGCCCGACTTCGCCAAACTCGACCGGGCCGCCGAGGTGGCGGCCAGGGGCCTGAAGGTCTACCACCTGGTCAACCCGGACACCGGCGCCCATGTCTACGTCGCCCGCAACGACACCGCGGCCCCGGTCACCAGCGACCTGCCCACCGACGCCGGCCGGCTGCGGATCACGGTGCCCGGCAAGGACGCCCGGCTGCTGACGACCGGGCTCAAGCTCGGCGAGCGGACGCTCAAGTACTCCACCGCCCAGCCCGTCTTCTGCCTGACGGCCGGGCAGCAGGACGTCGCCCTGTTCACGGGGCGCAGCGCCGACATGGCCGACCTGGTGCTGATGACCCCGGAAGAGCCGTCGGTCATGCGGCTGGACCCGGAGGCCGCCTGGGTCTACAACGACGACGACGAGCTGCGGGTGACCAGCCCCCTCGGCGAGGGCGGGCTGACCCGGGTCCTGGTGCAGAAGGGCGGCAGCGAGACCCCGCTGGTACTCCTCTTCGGAGACGACGCCACCTCCGTGCGCCTCTTCCCGTACGACACCCCGACCGGGACCCTGGTGGTCTACGGCCCGGCTCTGCTGCGCCACGCCGAGCTGCGCGGCTCGGCCGTCCACCTGACCGGTGACGTCACCGGGACGACGACCATCGAGGTCTGGGGGCCGCGCGGGATCGACACCCTGGTGTGGAACGGGCGGACCCTGCCCACCCGGGTGACCCTGTCCGGCAGCCTGATGACCACCGGCCTGCTGCCCGCCGTGCCCGAGGTGCGGCTGCCCACGCTGGACGGCTGGCGGATGCGGCGGGAGAACCCGGAGGCCGGACCGGGCTTCGACGACTCGCGCTGGAAGGTCGCCGACCGTACGACGTCCTTCTCCAGCACGCCGGTCCCCAGGGGCCGGCCGGTGCTGTTCGCCGACGACTACGGCTTCCACTACGGCGACGTCTGGTATCGCGGCGCCTTCACCGGCGCCGACGGCCTCGAGGAGATCTCCCTCGCCTACAGCACGGGCACCCAGGGCCTGCTGATGGCCTGGCTGGACGGTGACCCGCTGGGCACCCACCGGATGCCCGTCCCGGACAGGAACTCGACCGCCCGGCAGGGGAGTTGGACGGCGACGGCCACCTTCCCGGTACGCGAGGCGCTGCGCTCGCCCGGCCCGCATGTGCTGTCGGTCCTCGTCCGGCGCATGCAGCACGACCAGGACGGCAAGGGCCTCGACACGCACAAGGCGGCACGCGGCCTGACGGCGGCCTCCTTCACGGGGGCCGCCCCGAAGGTGAAGTGGCGCATCCAGGGCGAGGCGGCCCCGGACCCCGTGCGCGGGCCGATGAACAACGGCGGCCTGTACGGCGAGCGGGAAGGATGGCATCTGCCGGAATTCCGGGACCACGACTGGGAGCCGGTGGCCTTCCCGCGGGCCGCCCGCTACCAGGGGGTGACCTGGTACCGGACCGCCTTCCGGCTGTCGGTCCCGGCCGACCTCGACGCCTCGATCGGCCTGACGCTGGAGGACGACCCGTACCGGGCCTACCGGACCCAGATCTTCCTCAACGGCTGGAACCTGGGGCAGTACATCAACAACGTCGGCCCCCAGCACACCTTCGTCCTGCCGAACGGCATCCTGCGCACCCGGGGCACCAACACCCTCGCGCTGGCGGCCCTCTCGGAGTTCACCACGCTCTCGGGTCCCGGGGCGGTACGCCTGACGCTGCTCGGCACGGCGACCGGCGGACTGCCGGTCACACCCGTCTGATCACACCCGTCCGATTCCGATCACACCCGTCCGATCACACCGGTCCGATCCCGGACCACGGTCGCCGGATCGCATGACGCGGACACATCCAGCGCGTACGCTCGTGACCGGCCGCACAGCGAGAAGGGGGAGGCGATGGGCATCGCGGGCGCGAGCGGGCGGCCGGCACCCCTGACCACGTGGCTGCGGCTCCCCCGGCGGCTCTCCCGGCGGTCTTCCCGGTCCGGCTCGGCGATGCGCCTGCTGGCCGCCGACCTGGCCGCCGCCGTCCGCGCCCGGCCCGGCACACCGCAGGGCGTACGGGAGTTGTGCCGGGCGCTGTGCGAGGAGATGAGCGCGCGGCGCGGCGGACGGCCGCTCGAGCTGCGCTTCGAGCGCTTCCCCGACGAACTGGACGTCACCGGGCTGTGGGTGGAGTTCGCCGACTTCGACCTGGTGATCGTGGAGGAGCGGGCCGAGTCCGTGCAGCAACTGGTCATCCTGGGCCATGAGTTGTGGCATCTGCACGCCGGGCACCGGCATCACCACCTGGCGGGCGACGCGGCGGCCCGCGCGCTGGCCGACGCGCCCGGCTGGCGGGAGGCGGCGCTCACGGTGGCCGCCCGCAACGGCTCCCGGGAGACCGACGAGGCCGAGGCCGACGACTTCGGGCACCGGCTGGCCACGCTGTTCCGCGGCCACCTCTCCGGGGCCCGCACCATCCCGCCGGACCCCGTCCAGCGGGTCCTCGGCTATCGCGGACGTGGAGGAGCCGCCCGGTGAGACAGCTGGCCCTTGATCCCTCGCAGTTTCTCGGCGAGTTCTACATCTCCTTCTGGATCCCGACCACCGTGCTCACCGCCGCGCTGGTGATCAAACTGCCCACGATCATCCGGCTGTGGCGGGATCCCCTGCTGCGCGCGGTCGGCGGACTGCTGCTGCTCGCGTGCGCGGTGTTCGTCTTCTGCACACCGTCCACGATCCACCGGGTCAACCAGCTGACCGGGGTGCCCAACATGTCGGCGCCCTGGTGCTATTCGCTCATCACCGCGATGTCGGGGTCCGGGCTGCTGCTCATCGTGACCTGGCGCAACGGCCTGTCCGACCGCTCGGCCGTGACCCGGCGCACGGTGCGCCGGGTGGTCCTCGGGTACTTGGGAGTGATCGTCGCGCTGTGGGTGCTGTTCCTGCTCGCGGACGCGCCGGTGGAGCGGGTGCGGGATCTGGACACGTACTACGCCGGTACGCCGTTCATGCGCGAGGAGATCCTGCTCTATCTCACCGCGCACACCGTGGCCTGCACGATCGCCTCCCGGCTCATCTGGAACTGGGCGCACACCGAGGGTCTGGACGCCTGGCTGCGCTGGGGGCTGAAGCTGCTGGGCACCGGATACGCGCTCAACCTGGTCTTCGACGCGGCCAAGGTGACCGCCGTCGTCGCGCGGTGGTCCGGACACGATCTGGACTGGTTGAGCACGAACCTGGCCCCGCCGGTCGCCGCGCTCTCCGCGATCCTGGTCGCGGCCGGCTTCATCCTCCCGCACGCCGGGCAGTACCTGCACGACCGCTGGCAGGTCCGGCGCGCCCACCGCGAACTGCGCCCGCTGTACCGGCTGATGCGGAGCGCGAGCGGCGACACGGTGCCGTTCGTGCTCCACGCCACCCCGGAACTGCGCCTGACCCGCCGCGAGACCTTCATCCGCGACGTCCTGCTCCCCCTGACCCGGTACATCGACACCGACCTGGCGAGCCGCTCGTACGACGCCGCGCTCACCGTGGGACATCCCGCGCAGGCGGCCCGCGCGCTGGCGGCGGCGATCGCCGTCCTGGACGCGATCGAGCACAAGCGCCGCTCCCCGGAACCGGCCGAGCCGGCCACGGGCCCCGACCCCACGGACCTGCTCCGCGACATCGGCCCGCTCTCCCGCGCCCTGCGCAGGCCGGAGGAGATCGAGACGGTACGGGCACGGGTGACGGCACCGACGACGATCCCGCTCCCACTGCCGGTGCCGGAGTGAGCGGGTGTCGTTGTGCCGGCGATGGGCGTGGCGGCTCCCCCCGGGTCAGCCCGCGAAGGCCGGTTGCGGCAGGCCCTTCCCGGCTCCCGGAACCACCAGCACCGAGCCCGACAGCGGGTGCGGCGAGGACAGGCCGACCCTGGCCGTGGTGATGTACAGGTCGCTCAGCCCGGTGCCGCCGAACGCGCACGCCGTGGTGCGCGGGGTGGGCAGCTCGATCACCCGGTCCAGCGTGCCGGCCGGCGTGTAGCGGCGTACCGCCGCGCCGTCCCACAGAGCCACCCACACACAGCCGTCGGCGTCGACGGTCAGGCCGTCCGGGTGGCCCGCGCCCTCCTCGATCTCCACCAGCGGGCGGCGGTTGGCCACCCGCCCGGCGTCGTGGTCGAAGACGTCCACGCGGCGGGTCGGGGTGTCCACGTAGTACATCAGGCGGCCGTCCGGACTCCAGCCCGTGCCGTTGCTGACCGTGACGCCGGGCAGGACCGTCTCGACCGTCCCCGCCCCCGTCAGGCGCGCCAGGGTGCCGCCGCCCGCCGCCTCGTCGTAGCGCATCGTGCCCGCCCACAGCGACCCGTCGGGCGCCACCGCGGCGTCGTTCGCGCGGCGGCCCGGGACCGGCTCGTGGTGCAGCCAGCCAAAGCCGCCGTCGGGGCCCAACAGGCCCACGCCGTCACGCAGGTTGAGCACCAGACCGCCGCCGACCCTCGGCTTGGCCGCGCCCACGTGCTGCTCCGTCGTACGCACCGTGCGCCGGCCCGTCGCCGGGTCGTACGTGTGCAGGCGCATGCCCAGGATGTCCAGCCAGATCAGGCGCCCCGTCGCCGCGTCCCAGGTCGGGCCCTCGCCGAGCGTCGCCTCCGCACGGACCGCGACCTCGTACCCGGCGCTCATGGCGCGCCCCGGTGGCCCAGCCGCTCGGACAGGTCCGCCGCCCCCTTCACCGCCAGCTGCTCCAGCTCCGCCCGGCGCTCCTCGCTCCAGCGGATCATGGGCACCGAGATCGACAGGGCCGCGACCACCTGACCCGTACGGTCGCGCACGGGGGCCGCCACACAGCTGACGTCCGGGTTGGACTCACGGCTCTCCACCGCGACGCCCCGCTGCCGGATCCGGCCCAGCGCCTCGCGCAGCGCGGCCGGGTCGGTGATGCTGTTGGGCGTCATCGCGGCCAGCTCGGCGCCGTCCGGGATCCGCGCCGCCAGCTCCCGCTCCTCCAGCGCGGCCAGCAGCATCTTGCCGACGGAGGTGCAGTGCGCGGGCAGGCGGCGGCCCGCGGCCGAGACCATGCGCACCGCGTGCGTGGAGTCGACCTTGGCGATGTAGATGACGTCGGTGCCCTCGAGGATCGCCACGTGGACGGTCTCGTCGCAGGTCTCGGCGACCGCGCGGGCCACCTGCTGGCCCTCGGCGGCGAGGTCGAGCTGCTCGGCGTAGCGGCTGCCGAGCTGGTACGGGCGTACCCCGAGCCGGTAGCGTCCGGGCTGGCCCGGCACGGGCACGATGTACGACCGTGCGGCGAGCGTGGTGACCAGCTCGTGCACGGTGGTGCGCGGCAGCTGCAGCCTGCGCACGATGTCGGGGGCGGAGAGCGTCCCGTCCCCGTCGAGGAACAGCTCAAGAATGTCGAGAGCCCGGGTCACGGCAGGCACGAGGCGTCCCACGTCCGGCCCCCTCCCTTGGGTGTAGGCGCCAGTGTTCGAGATTTCAACAGGCGATCGGCATGACGAACATAGGCTAATCACGGGGAGGAGCACGGGCAATGGTCCGGAGCACGCCGGGCACCATGAAGGGCATGTACGTCGACTTCCAGTTGGTGCTGCTGCGCCGCATGGCCGACCACAACCCGGACCTGGTCGAGGACGCCCGCCGCTCGCTGGGTGCGTCGATCGCGGACCTGCGGGAGGCCAACAAGCGCTGGCAGGCCATGGTCCGCTCACCCCGCTCCCGCTCCGCCGCCTCCCGCTACCGCTCGGTCCTGGGCGAGCCGGAGTCGGTCGTCCCGCGCCGCCTCGGCGACGCCGTCTGCGAGGCCCGGCGCTGGGCCCTGCCGCTCTGGCCCGACCTGCGCTTCGAGGTGCTGGTCGGGCCTGAGGGTGCGGTGTGGAACGAGTGGCTGGTACGCGCACCGGGCGCCCCGGCGCCCAAGTTGGAGACCCTGGACGACCTCGCCCCCTGGTCCTGCACGGTGGACGAGGCCGCCCGCGCCTTCGCCCCGGCCCGCCCGCTGGAGGGCACGGCCCCCACCCGCTGGGGTCTGGCGTTCACCGCGCCGGACCGGGACGGCGTACGGCACGAGGTGGTCGCCGAGTTCACGTGGGGGCTGCTGCAGCGCACGGCCGTACGCCCGTGAGTCAGGCGTCGTGACCCGTCGCCCGGGTCTGCTTCTCCCAGGCCATGACGTCGTCACGGACCTGGTCGAGATGGGCCAGGACCGCGCTCACCCCGTCGTCGCCGAGCGGCAGCCTGAGCGGGGTGTCCGCCGCCTCCAGGGCGGCCAGGATCATCGCCGCCGCCTTGGCCGGGTCGCCGGGCTGGCTGCCCTGGCCGCCTGCGACAGAGCCGCGGGTCTCACCGACCCTGGCGTACACCCCCGTGTCGGAGCTGACCCCGGCCCGGTCGGCCTCGAACAGCGAGGTCCGGAACGCGCCCGGCTCGACGATCAGCACCTTGATGCCGTACTCCCGTACCTCGTCCGCGAGCGCCTCGGACAGGCCCTCCAGGGCGAACTTCGTCGCGCTGTACGCCCCGAAGCCCGCGAAGGACATCTGCCCGCCCATGCTGCTCATCTGCACGATCGCGCCCGAGCGCCGCTCCCGCAGATACGGCAGCACCGCCCGGACGAGGGCCGCCGGACCGAAGAAGTGCAGGTCGAACAGGTCCCGCAGCTCCGCGTCCGTCGTCTCCTCGACGGCACCGACATGGGTGCGGCCCGCGTTGTTGACCAGCACGTCGATCCGTCCGTGCCGGGCCACGACATCACGGACCGCCGCCTCGATCGCGACGGTGTCGGTCACGTCCAGCCGGAGCGCCTCCACCTGGTCGGGATGGGCGGCCACCAGGTCGTCCAGGGCCTCGGGACGCCGGGCCGCACCGACCACCACATCACCGGCGGCGACGGCCGCCTGCGTGACCGCCCGCCCGAACCCGCTGCTCGCCCCGGTCACCAGCCACACCTTGTTCATCACAACTCCCGGTCACTCTCGCCGTGTTCGACACGCACCACACTGCAGCCCGATGCCGTTGCCCGTCCAAGACCCATGGTGATAACCAACGGCTATGACCATCGACGTCCACGCCCGCGAACTGCGCTACTTCGTCGCGGTCGCCGAGGAACTGCACTTCACCCGCGCCGCAGAGCGGCTGTACGTCTCGCAGCCCGCGCTGAGCAAGCAGATCCGGGCGCTGGAGCGGCAGTTGGGGGCGGAACTGCTGCGGCGCGACCGGCACGGGGTGGCGCCGACGGCGGCGGGCGAGGCGCTGCTGCCGCACGCGCGCGCCGTGCTGGCCGCGTGGGAGGCGGGCGCTGCCGCGGTGGAGGCGGCCAAGGCGGCCCAGCGCAGCACGCTCGCGGTGGGCATGAGCACCAGCCCCGGCCGGGGCGGGCTGCTGCCGGCCATCCGTTCCCGGTTCACCGCCGCCCACCCCGAGGTCACCGTCCGGCTGCGCCAGCTGAGCTGGGACGATCCGACGGCGGGCCTCGCGACCGGGGAGAGCGACGTCGCCTTCGTCTGGCTGCCGCTGCCCGACGAGGAGCGCTACGACTGGACGGTGGTCGCCGAGGAGCCCCGGCTGCTCGCCCTGCCCGAGGGCCACCCGCTGGCCGCCCGGGCCGAGCTGGACTTCGCGGACCTGCTGGACGAGCCGTTCCTGGCCCTGCCCATGAGCGCGGGCCGGCTGCGCGACCACTGGCTCGCCCTGGACGCCCGGGGCGGCCGGCCGCCCCGGATCGGCGCGGAGGTCTCCGGGGCGGAGGAGACATACGAGGCACTGGTCGCGGGCCTCGGCCTGTGTCTGGTGGCCGAGGGCAACGCCCCGCTGATCACCCTGGGCGGTGTCGTCGTCCGCCCGGTCCGGGGCATCGGACCGAGCCGCTATGCGCTGGCCTGGCGCCGCGAGGACGGGCACCGGCCGCTGGTACGGGCGTACGCGCAGGCGTGCCGGGCGGCGGTCACCCGGTGACGTACTCGGCCGCCGTCAGGATCTCCTGCGTGACGCGGGGCAGCGAGTCCGGATGCAGGAACAGGAACAGGTTCGGCTCCACCAGTTCCAGCTCCATCACGCGCGGCTGTCCGTCCTGCGCGTCGACGAGGTCCACGCGCGCGTACAGCAGCCCCGCCGCGCCGCCGGGTACGGCGGCCAACGCCTTCTCGGCCACGGCGAGTTCGGCCCCGGTCGGCTGCCAGCGCTCCAGGTCGGGATGGGCCACCTTCTCGGCGTCGTACGGCGTGCCCGGTGCGAGGACGGCGCCCTTGCGGCTGGCGTGCAGCAGCCGGCCGCCGAAGAACTGCAGCGCCCGCTCCCCGCTGACGTCGACGCCCCGCACATAGGGCTGCACCATCGCCGTGAAGCCCTCGGCGTGCATCCGGGCCAGGTGCCGTTCGGCCGTGTCGCGCTCGGCGGGCGTGTAGCGGGCGGCGAACCGGGCACCCGCGCCCGAGGTCGGCTTGATCACGTACTCGTGGTCCGCGGGCAGCACGACCGGCTCGCCCGGGCCCACGTAGCGCGTGGGGACGGTGGGCACCTGGGCCGCCGCCAGCTCGCCGAGGTAGCGCTTGTCGGTGTTCCAGCGCACCACGGGCGCCGGATTGGCCAGCCGGGTCAGGGCGGCGACCCGCTCCACCCAGGCCCCGAACTGTGCGGAGCGCCCGCTGTAGTCCCAGGTGGAACGAATGACGACCAGGTCGTACCCGGCCCAGTGCGCCTCCGGGTCGTCCCAGTACCGCGCCTCGGCCTCGGCCCCGGCGGCCACGAGCGCCCGCACCAGCACCGGCAGGTCCGCGTCCCGGTGCGGCTCGGCACCGGGGTCGTAGGTCACGAGTGCGATGCGGGGCACGGCGGACTCCCTGTCGTACGGCGGTTCGATCACCGCGAGGCTAACAACCACCGGTGAACGGCACGGTCGTCGGGACGAGAGACCTGGTGTAGGAAGGGTGCTGTCGATTGTGCCGACCGTTAGGAGTGCGTCGCGTGACCTCCCTCTTCCCCGCCCTGACGGACGGCCCGGCCGAGCGCAGCGAGAAGGGGGTCCCCCCGGACGAAGTCCGGGGGAAGGTCGCCCTGCGGTTCGGCGAGCGGTCCCTGACCTACGGCGAGCTGGCGGGGGCCGCCGGGGCGGTCGCCGGGCAGCTGCGCGGGGCCGGCCGGGTCGCCGTGTGGGCGACCCCGGAGCTGGAGACCGCCGTCGCCGTGACCGGCGTCCTGCTCGCCGGGGCCGCCGCCGTACCGCTGAACCCCAAGTCGGGCGAGAAGGAACTCGCGCACATCGTCTCGGACAGCGCCCCCACCCTCGTCCTGGCCGCACCCGGCACCGAACTCCCCGCAGGTCTCGGCCACTTGACGCGGCTGGACGTCGATGTGTCCGCCGCGGCGCCCGCCCCCGGGACACAGGTCGCCGACGGGGACCCCGCCCTGGTCGTCTACACCTCCGGCACCACCGGCCCGCCCAAGGGTGCCGTCCTGTCCCGCCGGGCCCTCGCCACCACCCTGGACGCGCTCGCCGACGCCTGGCAGTGGACGCAGGCGGACGTCCTGGTCCACGGGCTGCCGCTGTTCCATGTGCACGGCCTCGTGCTGGGCATTCTGGGCCCGCTGCGGCGCGGGGGCAGCGTGCGGCACCTGGGCCGGTTCAGCACCGAGGGCGTGGCCCGGGAGCTGAACGAGGGCGCGAGCATGCTGTTCGGGGTGCCGACGATGTACCACCGCATCGCCGAGGCCCTGCCGGACGACCCGGAGCTGGCCAAGGCGCTCGGGCGGGCCCGGCTGCTCGTGTCGGGCTCGGCCGCGCTGCCCCTGCACGACCACGAGCGGATCGCCGCGGCCACCGGGCGGCGGGTCGTCGAACGGTACGGCATGACCGAGACCCTGATGAACACCAGTGTGCGGGCGGACGGCGAGGCCCGGGCCGGGACCGTCGGGGTGCCGCTGCCGGGCGTGGAACTGCGGCTGGTGGAGGAGGACGGCACGCCGATCGCCGCGTACGACGGGGAGAGCGTCGGCGAGATCCAGGTGCGCGGGCCGAACCTGTTCACCGAGTACCTGAACAGGCCGGACGCCACGGCCGCCGCGTTCGCCGCCGACGGCTGGTTCCGCACCGGGGACATGGCCGTGCGCGAGCCGGACGGGTACGTACGGATCGTCGGACGCAAGGCCACCGATCTGATCAAGAGCGGCGGTTACAAGATCGGCGCGGGCGAGATCGAGAACGCCCTGCTGGAGCATCCGGGGGTGCGGGAGGCGGCGGTCACCGGGGAGCCGGACGCGGACCTGGGCGAGCGGATCGTCGCCTGGATCGTCCCGGCAGACCCCGAGGCGCCGCCCGCGGCCGAGGAGCTGGCGGACCATGTGGCCCGGCGCCTCGCCCCGCACAAGCGCCCGCGCGTCGTCCACCACCTGCAGGCACTCCCCCGCAACGACATGGGCAAGATCCTGAAGCGGGCCCTGGTGGCCGATGCCTGAGCGGCGCTCGGCGCGGCAGATCCTGTCCCTGGTGGCGGACGACGGGAGCCTGCGCGAACTGCCTTCTCCGGCACGGGAGTCACCGTCCGACGGCCCTCTCGCCTGGCAGGGCTACGACGCCTCGCGCGCCCGCGCCGCCGCGCGCACCGGCGAGGAGGAGTCGGTCGTCTGCGCCGCCGCGCGCGTCGAGGGCACCCCGGCCGTGCTGCTCGCCTTCGAGTTCGGCTTCCTCGGCGGCTCGCTGGGCGAGCGCACCGGGGACCGGCTGCAGGCCGCGTACGAGTACGCCCGCGCCCACCGGCTGCCGGTCGTGCCGTTGGTCGCGACCGGGGGCAGCCGGATGCAGGAGGGCATGCTCGCCCTCACCCAACTGCAGCGTGTGGCCCGGCAGTCGGCGCTCACCCGGGAGGCGGGGCTGCCACAGGTCGCGGTCCTGCGGGACCCGACGACCGGCGGCGGCTGGGCCACCCTCGGCGCGGGCGCGGACGTGGTCCTGGCCCTGCCCGGCGCCCAGGTGGGCTTCGCCGGCTCCCGGGTCCGCCCGCCGGACGCCGACCCGGCCGCGTACACGGCGCAGGCCCAGGTGGCGGCCGGGTCGGCGGACGCGGTCGTGCCACCGCAGCAGCTCAAGCGGACGCTGGGCCGGTGGCTGCGCCTGCTCACCGGCCCGGCGGCAAGAGCGCCGCTGCCCCCGGCACTGGGCCGGGCGGACCTCCCGCGCACCGGCTGGGACGCCGTCCGGCGCGCCCGCTCGCCCGAACGCCCGCGGTCCGAGGCCTACTTGGACGCCTGCTTCACGTACCGCCTCGGTATCAGCGGTGACCGGTGCGGCGGCGCGGACCCCGAGGGCATGCTCTGCGGGTTCGGCGAGCGGGACGGCCGCAGCGTGGCCTACGCTGCGCAGACCGGGACGGCGACGCGACCCGCCGGGTACCGCACCGCCGCCCGGCTGATCCGGCTCGCGGACCGGCTGGGGATCCCCGTACTGACGCTGGTGGACACCCCGGGCGCCGCGAACGACGCCGAGGCCGAGCGGCAGGGGGCCGGCCCGGCGATCGCGGAGGTCTTCGGGGCGGTGGCCGCGGCCCGCGTCCCCGTCACCACGCTGGTCATCGGCGAGGGCGGCTCCGGCGGCGCCCTCGCCCTGGCCGCGCCCGGCCGCACCTGGGCCACCCCGGACAGCTACTTCTCGGTGATCGCCCCGGAGCTTGCCGCGGCCATCCTCAAACGCCCGCCGCACGAGGTGGAGAGGACCGCCGAGCAACTGCGGATCCGGCCGCAGGACCTGGTGGAGCTGGGGGTGATCCGGGGAATCGTGGACCACCCCCGGCCCTAGCCGGGTCAGCGCACGGCCACCGCCCGAAGGATCTCCTGCGTCACCGAGCCGCCCTTGTCGTCGTGGGCCGAGGCCCGCAGGGACACGCTGGTCGCGGTGCGCGGCACGGTCAGTGTCCCGTGCCAGGAGGCGCC
Source organism: Streptomyces broussonetiae (assembly GCF_009796285.1). Taxonomy (NCBI): domain Bacteria; kingdom Bacillati; phylum Actinomycetota; class Actinomycetes; order Kitasatosporales; family Streptomycetaceae; genus Streptomyces; species Streptomyces broussonetiae. Next base: position 3,267,170 of record NZ_CP047020.1, read on the forward strand.
CTTGCCGGTCAGCGGCACGGTGTGCCACGTCGCGCCGTCGTCGTACGACACCTCCAGCCGGCCCCCGCCCAGCGTGCCCGCGCCCGCGGCCCCCGCCACGTACGACGCGCCGAGCCCCACCGGGATCCGCGAGGCGCCGCGCACCGTGCCCGCGAGGTCGGTGTCGAGGTCGTAGGCGAGGTTGATCAGCGGCAGGTAGGTCCAGTGGTCGTCCGGCGTCGCCGCCGAGCGGAAGGTCCACTCGGTGTGGCCCCGGGTGGCGAGCGGGAAGTGGCCGGGGTCGAGCGCGGTGTCGGTGACGGCCTTGTAGGTGTGCTCGTCGGCCGGCGCGTCCCAGACGTACCCCGCGGAGCCGGTGCGCCTGTCGACCTGGGTGCCGTCGAGGTAGACGGCGGTGGTCTGGCTCATGCCGCTGTCCGTGCTCCACACGTCACCGAAGCCGGTGTGGTCGGGTCCGGAGTCGCCCCAGCCGGGGGTGTTCAACTGGATCTGGTTCCCGGCCCGTTGCTGCCCCCAGCCGAGCCCGGTGCCGAGCCACGGGTGCCACACCGGCCGGAACCAGTCCAGCACCGGGTGCGCGCCGCCCGCGTACCGCACCAGTCCGCTGCGCTCCTCCAGCGTGCCGTCACCGATCGTGACGGACTCGTGCCACAGCCGGCCGGGGCCGGTGGAGACGTAGTCGGTGCGTTCGCCGGGCAGGGCGAGGCGCTCCTGGAAGCCGAGGCCGATCGGGAAGGTGTCGGTGATCGAGTAGCGGAACTCCCCGCCGGAGGTCGGCCGGGGCGCGTGGAACTTCACGTGTACGGCGGCCAGTTGACGCGTGGTGGGCGCGTAGGTGAGGTCACGGTCCGGGACGGCTCCCGGGTGTCCGTCCGAAAGGTCGTACACATAGGGAGAGTTGGGCGTGCCGGTCATCTCGACCGTCCGGTCGGCGCGCAACCGGGCCGCGTCCGCGGCGTCGACCGTGGCGATCTGCAGGGGCCGCTCGGCGTTGTCGGCGGTCCCCCACCAGGCCATCAGCCGGCCGGGCGCGTCGTCCGTGACGAACAGCGCCTTGGCACCCGCGTCCTGTGCGGCCTGGGCGAGCGCGGCCGGGTCGGCGCCGTCGGCGAGGTGCGCGAGCACCGCCTTGCCGGACACGGACGCCGCGGAGACGGGCCCGTCGCCGACGTCCACGAGCGGCAGCCGGCTGCGGCCCGCGGTCAGCGTGCCGCCGGGCTGGACGGTCGCCTCGCCGACGCCCTTGACCTCGAGCTGGGGCTTGGCCAGCCGCCACACCGTGCGGTACTCGAAGGAGCCCTGGGTGACCGGGCGGGTGGGTGCGGCGAAGACGCTGTCGTACGTCAGGGGCACCTGGACCGCGCCGAAGAGGTCGGCGCCGTTCGCCCTGCGGTCGTACTCCATGATCAGCTGGTGGGTCTCGGTGCGCCGTCCGACGTCGGCCTTCACCTCCCTCAACTCCCGTCCGTCCAGCGTCACTTCCTGGTCGTGGTCGAGGGTGATCTGGGGCGCGGAGAGGAAGCCGAGGCCGAGGGAGTCGGCGCCGTGGCTGCCGTGCACGTCGAGGAACGTCGACAGGGCGTAGGTGCCGGGCTTCAGGCGCAGCCGCAGGGTGCCGGAGTCGCCGACCCGGGCGGACTGGGCGTCCTCGGCGGCGGCGAGCCGCTGCACGGTGAGGTCGGCGGCGGCGGGCGCGCCTGCACGGTCCTTGACGTGGACGGTGAGCGTGTACCGCTCCTCCTCCTTGACCAGCCCGAACGCGGTGTGCGCAACGGTGTTCCCGGCCGTGTCCGTGGCGACGATCTGCCCGCTGGTCTCACCGACGGGCGCCTTGGCTCCGTCACCGGTGACCGTGGTGGCGGCGGTGCCGTGCGCGGGGACGGTGAGCACGGAGTCGGCGAGGGTGGCGACGCCGTCCGGCGCACCCTGCACGGACAGCTTCAACCGGACCGCGGTGTCGGCGGAGTTGGTGTAGGTGACGGACCGGGTGACGGGCCCGTCCTGGTCGTACGGCCAGCTGTAGAAGCCGAGGTCGGCGCTGCCGGTGGCGGTGACCCGGGCCTTGACCGCGTCCGGCACGCTCACCCGCCCGGCGCCCAGCAGGTAGGCGGACGTGTCGAGCTGCTTCGAGCTGGACATCAGCGCGTCCTTGAGCTGGGCGCCGGTCCAGTCGGGGTGCTGCTGGGCGAGCAGGGCGGCGACCCCGGCGACGTGCGGGGTCGCCATCGACGTACCGCTCATGGAGGTGTAGTAGCCGCTGCCGTCGACGAGCTGGGAGCGGGCGGCGAGGATGTCGACGCCGGGAGCCGAGATGTCGGGCTTGAGGGCGTTGTCGCCGTAGCGGGGGCCGGCGCTGGTGAAGTAGGCCGCCTGGTCGGCGGAGTCGACCGCGCCGACGGTGAGGGCCGCGTCGGCGGCGCCGGGCGAGCCGATGGAGGACGGGGCGCCGGTGTTGCCCGCGGCGACGACGAAGAGCGCGCCGGTCTCCCTGGAGAGGGTGTTCACGGCCTCGGCCATCGGGTCGGTGCCGTCGCTCGGTTCGGTCGAGCCGAGGCTCATGGAGACGATCCGGGCGTGCACGTCCCGCGCGGCCCACTCCATGCCGGCGATGATCTGGGACTCGCTGCCCGAGCCCTGGTCGCTGAGCACCTTGCCGACGGCGAGGGTGGCGTCGGGCGCGACCCCCTTCTCCTTGCCGTCGGACGCGGCGCCGCTGCCGCCCACGGTGGAGGTCACATGCGTGCCGTGCCCGTTGCGGTCGGCGACCTCCTGCCCGTCGATGAAGCTCTTGGTGGTGCTCACCCGGTCCTTGAGGTCGGGGTGGTCCGGGTCGACCCCGGTGTCGAGGACGGCGACCGTGACGCCCTTGCCGGTGAGCCCGGCGTCCCAGGCCGTCCGCGTGCCGATCTGGGCGTTGCTCTCGGCCATGTCGGCCTGCACCCGGCCGTCCAGCCACACCTTGGCGACACCGTCGTGGTGGGTGAACGACCGCCAGAAGGTCCGCCCCCTGGCCGCCTCGACCGCGGCCCCGCCGAGGCTCGGCAGGCTGCGGGTCCGCTCGGTCCCGGCCGGGGCCGCGGCCCGCGCGCCCTTGCCGTAGGCCACGATCAGCGGCGTCGCGGCGGCCCTGGCGTCGGTCAGCCCCTGCCGGATCAGCCCGCTCACGTCGAACAGCCGCCGGTCCAGCGTCCCGGCCCGCAGATACGGCAGCGCCTCGTCCGGTACGACGCTGATCCCGCCGTCGCTCTCCTGCGTCCGCACGGCCCCGACGGCCCCCTCGGGCCGCCGCACGGTGACGGTCTTCTTCCCGTGCCCGAGGTCGGTGACGGTCACCTTGTCGCCGGTGACGAGGGTGACGGTGGTGGCGGGCCCGGTGGTGGCCGTGGTGGGACCGTCCGGGGCGTGCGGGACGATGTGCGGGGACGCCGGTGGGGCGGTGTGCGCCGCCGCGGCGGCGGGGCCGGCCGGGATCAGGGCACTCACCAGGCCCGCCGCCAGCAGTGCCGCTCCGCGTCTGACTGGTCCTCTGGTCATCCACGCCTCTTTCGTCGGGGTGTCCGTCCGAGTGGCTCGCGTGCTGGGACGAGTGTCATGTGCCGCCGGTTGTACGGACGTTGACCATCGACGGCGGAAACGTGCCCTGGCGGATTCCCGCCAGGGCCGGAGAACTGCACCGCTGCGCCCCCGAGACACCGTCAGTCACCGTCGTCCACAATGGACTTGGCCGCAGATCGAACACACGGGGGTATGAACACCATGGCCCAACTGCTGGAGTTCACCACGCAGGACGGCGCCGTCGTCGTCGTGGAGAGCGCCGAGGGCGGGACGGGAACCCGTCCCGTCGCCCGCGACGACGGGACGGTGACGGCGGCGTCCCGCACCTTCGAGGCCGCCCTGGACGGCGTCCGCACGGCGGCCCAGTCCGCGCTGCGGGTGTTCCGCGACGGCAGCCTGCGGCCGGACTCCGTGGAGCTGGAGTTCGGCGTGAAACTGACCGCGCAGGCCGGCGCGGTCATCGCCAAGGGAGCGGCCGAGGGGCAACTGGTGGTGCGCCTGTCGTGGTCCTCGCAGCGCCCGGCCGACGAGCCGACGGCGTCCGCAGCGGCGGTGAACACCCCGGAGCCGGCGCCCCGCTCATGAGAGACGCTGCCTGGCATGCCCGGATCGAGTGCGGGGGCGTCGTGGCCGGGGCGGGCTTCCTGGTGGCCCCCAGTACCGTGCTGACCTGCGCGCACGTCGTGCAGTACGGCGAGCCGGGCGCGCTGACCGTGTCGTTCCCCAACCGGCCGGACTTCTCCGGGCTGCCCGCGACCGTTGCCGTGCACGGTGGCTGGGCGGGTGGCGCCACCGACCCCGGCGACCTCGCCGTTCTCGAGCTGGACCGCAAAGTGCCGTTGAGTCCGGCCCGGTTCGCTCCGCCGGACACCGAACGGGACCTGACCGAGCGGGTACTGGAGGCGTACGGCTTCCCGCACGGCTACGACGAGGGTCAACTGGCGTGGTACCGGGCCGTGTCCACCACGCGGATCGCCGACCAGTGGCTGCAGCTGGAGGCCGTCACCGCGCACGGGCAGCCGCTGGTGGAAGGCTTCAGCGGGGCCGCCGCGGCGCTCCCGGACGGCCGGGTGGTCGGCATGGTCGCCCAGCGGGCGGGCGAGCCCGGCGTCCTGGTCGCCCGGATGCTGCCCACCGAGACCCTGGCCCGGCACTGGCCCGGCCTCGGCGAACTCGTCCCGGCCTGCGACGGGGACGGCGACGGCGGCGTGGACGGCGGCGAGGATCCGACCCGGCGGCTCTACGAACTGGTCCGGCGGGCCGAGGCCGTCGGGCTGGAGTGCTCACCGGACCAGCTGTTCGTGGATGCCGTCGGTGCCTTCGGTCCGGAGCCGCCGCCCGGCGGACTGCGCTCCCTGCGCGAGGCGGTCGCGTACGTGCAGTGGGAGGTCGTGCCGTCCGCGCAGGCACTGTCCCGGTTCGCCCACCGGCTGGCGGGGCTGCTGGACGAGCCCGCAGCCCGGCCCGCACCTGCCGCGCCCGCCGCGGAGTGGACCCCGATCCTCGTCGAGATCGACCGCAGCGGCGCGGGCACCGATCAGGTCACGGTGTCGGTGTCGGCCTACCGCGAGGGCCGGCGCCGGCCGGTGGGCACGGCCCGGCTGGCCCGTTCCGAGGTGCGGGAGTACGTCCAGCAGGGCATCGACCGGGCCTTCACCCGGCTCGCCCCGGACGCCGAGGAACTGCTCACCTTCGTCCTGCCCCGGGACCTGCTGAACCTGCCGGTGGCGCAGTGGGCGTGCAGCGCCGAGGACGCCACGCCGCTGGGCTGCGCCCACCCCGTGGTCGTCAACGACCGCTACCGGCACCACAGCGGCCGGCTGCGGCACAAGCTCGGCAAGAAGTGGCAGCAGATGGACGGCGGTTCGGCCGCGCCACTGCATCGCGTCGACTGCGGCACCCAGGAGCAGCCGCCCGGCCTGCGCAGGCGCCTGAGCGAGAACGGCGCGGGCCTGGCCGGGTTCGCCGCCCCGCCCACCGCGCTGCCCGGGCACTTCGAGGTGGGTCTGAACATGCCCGTGCCCGTGCTGCTGTGGCCGCGCTCGGGCTGTCCCGACACGGCCGGGCCGCACACCGCCCCGTGCACCGGCTCCGCGTTCCTGGACTCGCTCGCCCCCGCCGTCGAGAGCGTCTCGGCGGCCGAACTCCCGCGGATCATCACCTCGTTGCGCGAGGAGGCCGAGGCCGCGACGGACCCGGAACAGCACTGGGCGCGGGACGTCCAGCTGCTCTGGGACGATCCACGCTGCTTCCCGGAGACCGCCGCCAGCCTGCACTCGCCCGTCGCCTGAACCGCCGTGGCGACCGCCCGCCCCTCGAACGCCGTACGACCGCAGGAAGAAGGACCGCCCCCATGCCCCTGAGGCCCGTGTACACCGGCACCGCGGAGCCGCACGACGGCATCGCCGAGCTGCCCCCGCCCCCGCCCTGGCGGGCCTTCGACGGCGAGCCGGTCCTCCCGACGCCCGCCGTCACCGCCGACGTGACCGCCACCTCCCCCGACCGCACCCACCGCGCCGCCACCTACCAGGCCACCGCGCAGACCGTGCAGCTGGTCAACGCGGCGCTCTACCTGCGCCGTCCGCTGCTGGTCACCGGCCCGCCCGGCACGGGCAAGTCCTCACTGGCATACGCGGTGGCCCGCGAGCTGAAGCTGGGGCCGGTGCTGCGCTGGAACATCACCAGCCGGAGCACGCTGCACGACGGCCTCTACCAGTACGACCCGCTCTCCCGCCTGTACGCGGCCCGGCAGGCGGCGAGCGAACCGGGCACCCCGGGCCCCGACTCGGCCGTCGAGGACCATCTGCGCCTCGGCCCCCTCGGCACCGCGCTGCTGCCCTACGCCCGTCCCCGCGCGCTGCTGATCGACGAGATCGACAAGAGCGATCTGGACCTGCCCAACGACCTGCTCAACGTGCTGGAGGAGGGCCAGTACGAGATCCCCGAGCTGGTCCGGGCCGCCCGGCACACACCGAACGCCGAGGTGATGGTCGACGGCACCCCCGACCGGATCGCCGTGGAGGGCGGCCGCGTGCGCTGCCGTGCGTTCCCGTTCGTCGTCCTGACCAGCAACGGCGAGCGCGAGTTCCCACCCGCCTTCCTGCGCCGCTGTGTCCGGCTGGGGCTGCGGCAGCCCGACGACACCCAGCTGGCCGCCATCGTCGACGCCCACTTCGACGGTGCGCCCGGCGCCTTTGCCCACACCCTGATCAAACACTTCGTGGACCGCGTGAGCAGCGGCGACCTGGCCACCGACCAGCTGCTCAACGCCATCTACCTGGCCCGCTCCGCCGATGTGTCCGCCGACTCCCTGGACGAGCTGGCGGAGCAGCTCATGCCCTACCTCGGCGAGTCCCAGGCGACCGATGCCCTCTGACCGCCGCGGCTGCCCGGACCCGCTCGCCCGCCTGGCCGACGCCCTGGCCGAAGTGACGGGCGGTGTCCGGCCCACCCCGCTGGAGCTGGCCGAACTGCTCTGGCTGGCACGGCAGATGGATCCGGCGGCCGAGGAGCACCCGAATCGGCCGGCAGCGCCGCCCGAGTCACCACGTGCGCAGGACCCACCGCCCCGGGCCGCCCCCGAGCGGCCCTTGCGGGACGCGCCCGCCGCCCCGCCCGTGCCGGATCCGGAGCCCGCCGCGCCCCGGGAGTCCCCCCGCGTACCGCTCCACCTGCCGGCAGCGGACTCGCGGAGCGGCCGGTACTCCTCGCTCCTGGCGCCCGCACCCCCGATGCTGCGCCACCCGCTGGCGGTGCAGCGGGCACTGCGCCCGGTCAAACGCCGTGCGGACGCCCCCTTGGGGCACCGCCTGGACGAACACGCGACGGTGGACCGTATCGCCCGCCTCGGTGCCGACCCCGAGCACTGGCTGCCGGTGCTGCGGCCCGCGCGGGAACGCTGGCTGCGGCTGAACCTGGTCCACGACACCGGCCCCACGATGCCCATCTGGCGCCCGCTGGTCCGCGAACTGCACACGGCCCTGGCCCAGTCGGGCGTCTTCCGCACGGTCGCCGCGATCCCCGCCACGCCGGACGGCCGGGTCGGCGGCCACGGCGCGCTCGACCCGGCCGACGGCCGCACCGTCACCCTGATCGTCAGCGACTGCATGGGACCCCAGTGGCGCCCGGGCCCGGCGGGCAGCCGGTGGCACGCGACCCTGCGCCGCTGGGCCCGCCGGCAGCCGGTGGCCGTCGTACAGCCCCTGCCGGAACACCTGTGGCGGGACACCGCGCTGCCTGCCGAACCGGGCCTGCTGCGCATGCCGTTCCCGGCGGCGCCGACGGCGACGCTGACGTTCACGCCGTACGACGGCGACCCCGCGCGGTACCGGGAGGCGGGCGTCCTGACCCTGCCCGTGCTGGAGCCGGGGCCGCGCTGGCTGGCCAACTGGGCCGCGCTGCTCGCGTCGGCGGGCGGGACGGCCCTGCCCGGTTCGGCGGCGCCGTTCGGGCGTGCGCTGGACACCACGGCCCGCACGGACCTCGCGGGGCTGTCCCCGCAGGAGCTGGTGCTGCGCTTCCGGGCGACCGCCTCGCCGGAGGCCTTCCGGCTGGCCGGGCATGTCGCCGTCGGCCGGCCCGACCTGCCGGTGATGCGCCTGGTCCAGCGGGCGGTCGAACCCGATCCGCGCCCGCAGCACCTGGCGGAGGTCGTCCTCAGCGGCCTGCTGACCACGGCCGACGGGGCGCCCGGCGCGTACGCCTTCCGGCCCGGGGTCCGCGAGCTGCTGCTGCGCGGCCTGCCCCGCTCGTCCCGGCGCAGTACCACCGAACTGCTCGCCCGGGTGGGCGGGTTGATCGACGAGCGCGCGGGATCGGCGCCCGGGGAGTTCCGGGCGGTGACCCCGGCGGCCGGCGGATCCGGGTCGGCCGCCGCCGACGGGGAGCCGTTCGCGACCGTCCGGCAGGAGAGCGTGCGGCTGCTGTCCGGGCAGGGCGAGCCACCCGCGGGCACCTACGGCGGCTACCGGCTGCTGCGGCGGCTCTCGCCGGCCGGATCGCTCTGGCTGGCCCGGAGCGCGCAGGCCCGTACGACCGTGGCGTTGCGGCTGCTGGAACCGGTCACCGATCCCGCGCGCCGGGCGGCCTTCCTGCGCGACGCCGAACGGCTGCGGGCGCTGACACATCCTCACCTGGCGAAGGTCGTCGACTTCGGGTTCACCGGGGACGTCCCGTACCTCGCCATGGAGCATCTGGACGGTGTCGCCGTGAAGGCGCTGGCGGGAACCGACGGCCACCTGCTGCCGCCGCCGCTGGTGGCCGCCATCGGCATCCAGCTCGCCGACGCCGTCACCGCCCTGCACGACGGCGGCTTGCGGCACGGCGGGCTCACCCTGTCGCGGATGCTGCTGCTCCCCGACGGCACGCTGAAACTCGGCCTCGTCGAGCCGTTGCGCGTCACCGGGCCGGACGGTCCGGCGGAGGACCTGCGCGCACTGTGCGAGTCGATGCTGCTGCTGGCCGCGGGCACGTCCCGGCTCGAGCTGCCGATCGCGCCCGAACGGCTCGGCCGGCTGCCGCGGGCCGCGCAGGGGGCCTACGCGCGGGCGCTGAACAAGCTGATGTCGTCGTCGCCCGCCGCCCAGCGGGAGGGGGCGGACCTGCTGCGGAGCAGCGCCCCGCTGCACCACGCGCGGGAGGCCTACTGGCAGCGCCGCTATCACGTCCTGGGCCCGGTGTACGCCGAAGTCCTGGGAACGGAAGGGGAGTTCGCGCTGCTCGAGCAGGCGTTCCTCGCCATGCTGCTGCTCCGCGACGGCCGCCCGGTGTCCCTGGACGAGCTGCGGGCCGGGCTGTGGAGCCGCGACGAGGAGCCGGAGGAGGCCGCGGCCGTCCTCGGCAGGATCGCCTCCCGGGTGCGGCAGGCCCTGGGCCCCGGCGCGCTGGCGGCCCTGTCCGACGGCTTCTGCCTGCACACCAGCGCCGACTACGTGGACCTGGTCCGCTGCGAGCGCCTGGAACAGGAGGCCGCCGAACTGGCCGGGCGGGGAGAGCTGCGAGAGGCGCGGGAGCGGCTGGAGCGGGCGCTCGCCCTGTGGCAGGGCCCGGCCCCCCTCACCAACGTGCCCGGCCCCGCCGCGCGCACCGCCCGCGCCCGGCTGCGACGGCTCGAACTCGCCCTGTTCCGCCAGCGTGCCGAACTCGACCTGGAGACGGAGGACTACGAGCGGGCCGTCGCCGACCTCACCGGACTCGTGGAACAGCACCCCTCCGACGAGGACGGCCGCCGGCTGCTGCTGCTCGCGCTGCGCGGGCTGAACCGGTTCGACGAGGCGCTGGAGGTCTTCGAGGAGTACCAGTGGTCCGGCGGCGACGACCCCACCCTGCTGGCCCTCGGGCACGAACTGCGCGCCGAGTACGACGAGTACGTGGCGGCCACCGACACCGAGCAGCCCCCCGCCTACGACCCGGGCAGCGCCTTCGGTGCTCTGGCGGCCCCCGACGAGCTGCCGGAGGGCCCCTTTCCCACCGAGGACGCGCCGCCGTCGCTGCTCTACGAACCCGAGGACGCGGCCGAGGAGGCGCCGCTGCCGCAGGACGACGTACCGGAGAGCCTGTTCGCCGCGGAGGACGTCTCGTCCGCCGCGGCCCTGCGCAGGGTGGCCCTCTTCGAGCTGGCGGACGAGCCCCGGGACGCGGACGACCGGCCGGCGCTGGGCCGGGCGGTGGTACGACTGCTGGTGGCCGCCGGGCTGGACCGGGACGACTACGGGCTGCGGACCGAGCCGGACGGCTACCTGGTCCTGCTGCGCGCCGGCGTACCGCTCCTCGGGCTGCTCAGTGTCACCCTGCGGGAGTTCCAGGACCGGGTGGCCGAGACGGGCGGCAGGCGGTGGCGGGTGACGTTCGCGGACGCGCCGGGTGACGGCACAGCGCCCTGGCAGCCGCCGGAGGGGTTCCTCGATCAGGTGCTGGACATGAGCGGTGCCCTGGGGGTCGTCGCCTTCCCCGACGCACTGCGGATCGGGCTGGCCGAGAACGATCTCCTGGACGGCGTCCCGGCGCTCGTGAGCCAGGGCGGCCCGGGGGACCACGGCTGGTACCTGGTCGCGCACCGGCCGGCCTCCGCCGCCGAGCCGATCCAGGGCCCCTTCCGGCTGCCCGCCCGGGCGCCGCTGCCCCGCCCCGCGAACATCACGAGATGCGTCGTCCACACGGTGTACGGCACCGGATTCACCCTCGAGCGGCCCGACGTGGACGGCTTCTACTACGAGGTGGACCTCACCGGGCACAGCATGCAGACGACCGAGCTGAGCCCGCTGGTCAACGGCGTTCCCGTGTTCCAGCTGGCCGGTGAGGCGAGCTGGCGGATCGCCGACCCGGTGCGTGCCGTCCGGGCCGCGGCGCGCCGTGATCCGTCCGCCCTCGTCAGGGAGCACGTGGTGGACTGCCTGGGCACCGTCTCGGCCCTGTACCCGCCGGGCAACGCGGCCGAGGCGCGCGCGGCGCTCGTCGCCGAGGTGGCCGGGGACCTGCCGTCCGGCTTCGCGGTCCGCTGGGAGGGCGTCCTGACCCCGACCCGGGCGGCCCTGGCAGCCCCGTCCCCGCAGGACGTCCCCGGGGAACTCGCCGACGCCCTGCGCGCCGCCGATGCCGTACTGATGGGCTTCGACGGCGTACTGGCCCGCGTGCGCCCGCACGGCCACGGGGACTTCGCAGGGGCCGGCGCCGAGGATGCCGCCGCGGAGCCGGAACCCGTGGCCAACGCCGACCTGCTGCTGCGCACCCTGGCGTACAAGGGCAAGCCGCTGGCCCTGGTGACCAACCGCTCGACGGCACCGGCCACGGCGTACCTGGCTCGGCGGCGGCTGCTGGAGTGCCTCGACGGCGGGGTGCACGGGCAGGACGTCCTCGTCACTGCGCCGATGCCCGATCCGCAGCTCGTGCTCCAGGCCGCCGACCGGCTCGGCGTCCGTCCGGCCCGGTGCCTGATGATCGGGAGCAGCGACTCCGAGTGTGCAGCCGCCCAGGCCGCCGGGGTGCCGTTCGTCTACGTGGACGGCTCGGGCCCCCGGGTGACCGACCTGCTGACCAGCTTCGGCCTTTTACCTCTTCTTCGTGCTGTTCAGAGTCTGTGACGCGCCCAAGTCCGCGAAGAACCCCCGTTCGGCGGCACCCCGCCCGGCCCCCTCCAGAAGGCGTCGGTCCTCCCGCCCCGCACAGGATGCAGTGAGACGAAGACACCCGCCGACCGGGCGGGCGCCCCATGGCCCGAGCACTCGGGAGGATCCGCCGTGACCGTCAGTCTGGAGCAGTTGAGACGCTGCCACTTCGCCGTCGACCTGGGCGCGGCCCGGACCCGGGTCTATGTGAAGGGTGCCGGTCTCGTCGTGGACCAGCCCTCGGTCGCCGCCGTGAACAGCCGTAGCGGTGCGCTGATCGCCGTGGGCGAGTTCGCGGAGAAGATGACGGGGCGCACGCCGGACTACATCCGGGTCGTGCGGCCCATCTCCGGCGGCACGGTGGTCGACATCGAGATGGCCCAGCGCATGCTGCGTCAGCTGCTCGGTGACAAGATGCGCCGCGCCCTGCGCCGTAACCTGCGGCTGCGTGCGGCGGCCTGCACCCCGCACGACGCCGATCCGCTGGCCCAGCGGGCGACCATCGAGACGCTGGTGGGGCTGGGGGCGCGCAAGGTCGAGCTGGTGGACACGCTGATCGCCGCCGCCATCGGCTGCGGGCTGCCGGTCGAGCGTCCCGAGGCCACCATGATCATGGTGTGCGGGGCCGCCGCCACCCAGGTGGCCGTCCTCTCCCTCGGCTCCATCGTCACCGCCGACCGGATCCCGGTGGGCGGCGAGGCCGTGGACCACGCGATCGTGCAGCATCTGCGGCACGAGCACGAGCTGATGCTGCCCAGCCAGTCGGTACGGCCACTGCAACTGGCCCTGTCCGAGAACGGTTTGACCTCGCAAGGCCCGGCACAGACCGAGATCCACGGGCGGGACGTGGCCACCGGTCTCCCGCGCAGCGTGCGGGTCGACACCGCCGCCGTACGGGACGCGATCCACACCCCGCTGACCGCCGTCCTGGACGGCATCGGCAAGGTGCTGCGCGGCTGCCCGCCCGACCTGGTGGCCGACCTCGCCGACCGCGGGATCGTGATGGTCGGCGGTTCGGCGCTGCTGCCCGGCTTCGACGAGATGCTGCGGGAGGCCACCGGGATGCCGGTGCACATCGCCGAGCGGCCCGACATCTGCGCGGCCCAGGGCCTCGGCGAGATGCTGGAGGGCCGGATCGAGCCGCTGGTGCTGAACCCGCTGGCCGCCTGAGCGGCACGGCACCCCGTGGGGCCCCTGTGGCCGGCGATCCCGTACCGCACCTGCCGCCCCTGCTCGAAGCGGTCCTCGGGGTGGGCTCCGCGCCGGAGAACGCGACGGCAACCCTGGGGGACGGACGGGCGGCGGTACGGCAGACGGCGCACGACGACGGCGCGGCCGGGGCGGACGGGGAGGGCACGACGGTGACGTGGCAGGCACCGTTGTGAGGCTCGGCCAGGGGCACGGCGTCACCCTGCTGCCGCGCGCCGGGCCCTGGTGGTCAGTACGGCAGGATCCGCCCCGACGGGGTCCTGCGGTCGATCTCCTGCTCGCGGCGCGGGGCGGCGGGACGCCGGCTGACACGTACTCGGATCCGACGGTCCATGACGCCCTCCTCTGGTCCGTACGACGGTGTCCGTACGACCCGGCAAGCCTGCCGGTAGGGGGTGCGTGCCCATGACACGCGTGCTTCAAGCATGATCCGGCCAACTCGTCGGAGGGTTCAGAGCAGAGACAGCCGCCGGGTCAGCCGTGAGACATCGGTTCTCGGGCCGTGCACGATCACGCCGAGGTACTCCAGGTCCCCGGCCGGTGCGGCCTTCAGATCGGTGAGGTAGTCCTCGTAGTCGCGTGCCCTGCGGGCCGTCTCGGTGAGGGACACCAGCTGAACGCCGTCGGTCGTGCGGGCCCGCTCCAGCAGCAGGTTCAGTTCCTCGGCGGAGGCGGTCAGCACGGGGATCGGGTGGGTGTTCAGGCCCGGGTGGACGCCGCCGGAGGCGTCCTCGCCGTCGCGGCCGATCGCTTCGCCGATCCTGCCGCCGAGCGAGAGCGCGAGCACGGCGGAGGTGTTCGCCGCGTGCGCCATCGGCAGATCCTCCCGCAGAACCAGCGCAACCTTCGTTTGCATGGCATCTCACCTCAGCACCGATCGCATGTCCGTCACTTCGCACGGAGAGTAGCCGTATCAACGGCAACAGGGCTTATTGGCCGAACACTTGAAAAACCTTCATGCCACAATGAACGGCATGGACGAACTTGATTCGGCGATCATCCGTCATCTCCAGCTGAACGCACGGCAGTCCAACCGGGAACTCGCCCGTCAGATCGGGGTGGCTCCCTCCACATCGCTGGAACGAGTGCGGTCCCTCGAGGAACGCGGAGTGATCACCGGCTACCAAGCGGAGCTGAGCCTCGCCGCCCTGAACCGGAACTACCAGGCGTTCGTCGCCGCTCAGGTCAGGCCGCTGAGCCGGACGGTGATCACGTCCTTCCAGGAGGCGGTCTCCCAGCTCCCGGAGGTCGTCGGCGTCTTCGTGGTCGCCGGGGGCGACGACTTCCTCATCCATGTGGCCGTGCAGAACAACGAGGCCCTGCACGCGTTCCTGATGGACCGGCTCAGCCAGCGCCGCGAGGTCGTCGGATTCCGCACCATCGTGATCTTCCAGCACGCGCCCACGCCCTTGCTGTCCCCGCTGCCGCAGGCGCACGCCCCGCACCCCGCGAATGCCTCGCCCCGGCGCGGACCCAAGCGGGCCCGCGGCGCCTGGTGAGCCCAGGCGGAGCCGGGCCTCAGCGGGCGGCCACCAGCCGCCGCACCGCCTCCTTCACCACCTGCCGGTCCTTGCAGAAGCTGAACCGGACGAGCCTGCCCGGAACCTCGTCGCCCTGGTAGAAGGCGCTGGTCGGCACGGCCACCACCCCGGCCCGCAACGGCAGTTCCCGGCAGAAGCGCTCGCCGTCCGGATGGCCCCAGGCACGTACGTCGGCCTGGACGAAGTAGCCGCCCTCGCCGGGGAAGGCGGTGAGCCCCGCCCGGCACAGGCCCTCGCGCAAGAGGTCCCGGTTGGTCTGCAGATCGTCGCGCAGCCCCGCCACCCACGCCGTCTTCGAGGCGAGCATCGCGGCCACGGCCGCCTGGAACGGCGTACCGGTGGCGTACGTCAGGTACTGCTTGGCCGTGGCCACGGCCGCCACCAGGTGCGCGGGGCCGCAGGCCCAGCCGATCTTCCATGCTGCGCTCGCGCAGGGCAGGGATCTCGGCCGCCGACACATGACGCCGGCCGTCGTAGACGAAGGGCGCGTACACCTCGTCGGAGATGAGGGTGACGTTCCACTTCTCGCAGAGGGCGGCCAGTTCCGCCAGCTCGGACCGGGTCAGGGTGCGTCCGGTGGGGTTGGCCGGGGAGTTGACGACCACGGCCCTGGTACGGGGGCCGAACGCGGCCGCCAGTTCCTCGGGGTCCCAGCGCCAGTCGGGGGCGCCGAGGCCCACGAAGCGCGGGACGCCGCCGGCCAGTGCGAGTGCGGCGAGGAAGTTCTCGTAGAACGGCTCCAGGAGCACCACCTCGTCGCCGGGGTCGACGGTGGCCAGCATGGCGATGCTCAGTGCCTCGGAGGCTCCGGTGGTGATGGTCGGTTCGGTCAGTGGATCGGGGCGGCCCGGCAGAGAGGCGGCGATCTGCTCGCGCAGTGCGAGGTTGCCGCTGGTGTCCTCGTACTGGTTGTCGCCGTCGAGGAGTTGTCCGGCGGCGGCGGTCAGGGCGGCGTGCGGCGGCCGGGGGGGTGCCGGGCCCCCCGGCGAGGTCCAGGGCGCCCAGTTCCGCGCCCAGGTGGAGGAGTTGCGCGAGGGCGCCGGCCGGCAGGGCGCCGACGCGTGCGGCGCCGTGCGGCAGGGTGCGCCGGGCCGCGGTCACGGTGGTCATGTCGTCTCCTGAGCGGTGTGGGCGCGCGGGACGGCGGCGTGGCCCTTGCGGAGCGAGGGCAGCCAGTACGGCCGTGACGTCTCGTAGGCCGCGATGGACTCGGCCTCGCGCAGGGTCACGGCGATGTCGTCATAGCCGTTGAGCAGCAGCCAGAGGGTGCGCTCGTCCAGGTCGAACTCCCAGACGGCGCCGCCCGCACCGACCGTGCCGACGGCGACGTCGACGGTGACCTCGAAGGACGGATCGCGCTCCGCGGCCACCATGAGCGTGTCCATCGCGGACTCGGGCAGGGCGACGGCCAGCAGGCGGTTCTTCAGGGCGTTGCGCCGGAAGATGTCGCGGAGGCCACGTCGGCCGCGGCCGGCTCCCCCGCCTGAGCCGGCGGACGACCGGCACGGGTCACGGGCCCGTGCCGGCGCCGCCAGTACGCCGCCGCGCATCCCCCGACCGCGAGGGGCAGCACGAGCAGCCATCCGCTGAACGCCAGCACCACCAGCGTGAAGACGACGGCGACCCACGCGGCGTACCACAGCGGCGTGCGACGCGGCAGCAGCCGTAGCGAGGCGCCCATACCGGCCACGGTGACCGCCGCCAGGAACGCCGAGGTGACGCGCATCAGCGGATCGAGCGGCACGCTCAGCAGGGCCGCGACCAGCGTCAGGGCACCGGTGAGCACCGCCTGCACGGTGAGACTGCGACGCGGCACCTGCCCCGCTCCCCCGCCCTTGGCCAGCCAGCCGGGCAGCGCGCCGTCCCGTCCCAGCGCCGCGCCCAGCCGGGCGGCACCCGCGATGAAGGTGTTGACCGCCCCGAGGCTCAGGCAGATGGCCGCCGCCGCGGTCAGCCAGCGCGCGCCCGGCCCGACACCCTGCTCCAGCAGCAGCATCAGCGGGACGTCGGAGCGGCCCGCCCGCGCCCCGAGGACACCGATGGTGACGGTGGACAGGCCCAGGTAGAGCACGCCGACGATGGCCAGGGTGATCACGGTGGCCCGGGGCAGATGCCGCCGGGGGCTCGCGAACTCGGCGGACAGATGGCTGGCCGCCTCCCAGCCGCTGAAGGCGTAGAACAGCACCAGGGCGGCCGAGCCGACGGAGAGCCATCCGCCGGGCATGAAGGGCGTGAAGTGACCGGCCGTCACATGGGGCGCGGCGAAGACGGTCGCACAGGCGAGCAGCAGCACCAGCAGGCCGACGAGCAGCAGTTGCATCCGCCCGGACACCTGGAGCCCGGCGTAGTTGGCGAGGACCGCCGCCGCCAGGATGGCCGCGGCCGCCGCGTACCCCGCGCCGTGCGACAGTCCTAGTGTGATGCGCCAGAAATCCTGAGGGTTAGTTACTACCCTGTTGGCATGTCGCATTCGGGGCCTTCTGCTGTGGCGATCACCTTGTCCGAAGCCGAGCGTGCCGAGTTGGTGCGCCGGACGAACATGCCGCACCGGCGCTCGGCTGAGAAGGCCCGCATCATCCTGGCGTGTGCTGACGGCATGTCAAACGCGCGTGTCGCACGGCTCGTCGGTGTCCAGGCCAAGACGGTCGGCAAGTGGCGTCGGGCATTCGCCGCAGAGCGGATGGCCGGGCTTGAGGACGCCGGCTGGATCGGCCGGCCGAAGGCCGACCTCATCCTCGACGATGCTGAGCGCAGACAGCTGCAGCAGTGGGCGCGGCAGGCCAAGACCGCCCAGTTCCTCGCGTTACGGGCCAAGATCGTGCTGCGCTGCGCGGAGGGCGGGACGAACCAGCAGGCCGCGGCCGACCTCGGTATCGACAGGTCGACCGTGGACCGCTGGCGGGCCCGGTTCATCGCAAAACGCCTCGATGGTCTGCATGACGAGCCGCGCTCGGGCCGGCCGCCTTCGATCCTCCTCGACCAGGTCGAGGAGGTCGTCGTGGCCACCCTGGAGTCGCTCCCGGGCCAGGACACGCACTGGTCACGGGCCTCGATGGCCCAGCGCACCGGCCTGTCGAAGTCGACGATCGGGCGAATCTGGAAGCGGTTCGATCTCAAGCCCCACCTGCAGGACTCCTTCAAGCTGTCCACCGATCCGCAGTTCGTCGCCAAGGTCGTCGACGTTGTCGGCCTGTACCACCACCCGCCAGAGAAGGCGGTCGTGCTCTGCGTGGACGAGAAGTCCCAGATCCAGGCGCTGGACCGGTCCCAGCCGGTGCTGCCGATGATGCCGGGCATGCCCGAACGGCGTACCCACGACTATCTGCGGCACGGCATCACCAGCCTGTTCGCCGCCTTCAACATCGCCGACGGCACCGTCATATCGGCACTGCACCGCCGCCACCGGGCGATCGAGTTCAAGAAGTTCCTGACCCGGATCGACAAGGCGGTGCCCGCCGGGCTCGACGTGCACCTCGTCTGTGACAACTACGCCACCCACAACACCGCCGAGATCAGGACGTGGCTCGGCAAACACCCCCGCTTCCACGTCCACTTCACCCCCACCGGATCCTCCTGGATGAACCAGGTGGAACGGTGGTTCGGCCTGCTCACCGACAAACTCATCCGCCGCGGCGTCCACACCTCCGTGAAGGCACTGGAGGACGACATCACCGCATGGATCAACACCTGGAACGAGAACCCGCGACCCTTCACCTGGACCAAGACCGCCGACGAGATCCTCAAATCCCTCGCCGACTACCTCGCCAAGGTCGGAACCACCGGCCAGAAAACAGAGCAGAACTAACCCTCAGGATTTCTGGCGCATCACACTAGGACCTCGGCCACATAGTTTCCGCCGGCCATGGCACCGGCCAGGACGCCGGCCGGTACCGCCGCGTAGAACAGCCAGCCGACGCAGGCCGCCGGCCGCGGGCCGAACGCCCGGGCGACGAAGCTCGCCACGCCGCCGCCGTCGGGGTGCCGCGCGCCCAGCGCGGCGAAGGTGATCGCCACCGGGATGCTGAGCACCAGCAGGGCGGCCCACGAGACCAGTGAGGCGGGACCCGCCGTGGCGGCCGCCAGCGCGGGCAACGCGAGCACACCGGGCCCCAGGACGGCACCTATGTAAAGGGCAGTCCCCTGCCCCAGTCCCAAGCGGCCCCCGTGCATGAACGTTCCCCTTCCGCGCTTCGCTCGTTCGGAGTCCAGGCAGCACCGCCGATATGAACGGCGGTCGGCGTACGAACGTTCGGCACGTTCCCGGACTGGGCGGCTCCGTGCGCACGGAATTCGGCGCTCCGGCTCTTTGGCCGGTCATGTGACCGTCCGCTTCCCTGCCCACCCCGCCTTCCCGAAAGGGGCGAACTCGCGGCAAACGGCACCTTCCGCCGCAGCGGGAAGGCTGGAATGGATGTTTTCCCTGATGTGGGCGAGGAAAGGATCCTGCGGACCGCATATGCAGTGAAGCCGCAATCGAGAACGTCGTACGGGGGGCACGACTCGATTTCTCATGCGCCAGAGCCATTCCTTACGCCTGCCGACCGAGTCGGGGTACGACCGTGTACGCCGTACCTCCCGTCGACCACGGCGTTTTCAGCGCGCCCGCGTGCCCGGGCGCCTCTCTCATCGCATCGCCCCGCGCGGAAGGACATTGTCATGGCCGAAAACAACCGGCGTCCCGACATCGAGGGTCGCAGCAAGCGACTGTGGATCAACGGCGACGGCACCTGCGACGTGGAACTCATTCCGAGTCTGCGCAGTTACACCTACGACCGCGACGAGATGATTCCGGAAACCGCACGGCTCCGGCTCGACTTCTACGAACGGGCCGCCGCCCGACTGGCCGACAAGGGCGTACGGACGGTCTTCCTGGAACGGCTCGGCGCCATATCGTACCGGGCCTCCTACATACCCGCCCCGCCCTTCGAAGTGATCGTGAAGAACATAGCCACCGGCTCCACGACCCGGAAATATCCGGGCCTCTTCGAGGAAGGGCACCGATTCGACCCGCCCGTGGTGAAGTTCGACTACCGGACCGACCCCGAGGACCAGCCGATCGGCGAGGACTATCTGCGGCAGATGGGGGTCGACGTCGAGGCGTTTCGCGAGACGGCCCTGGAATGCAACGCCTCGCTGCGCTCCTGGCTGAGCCCGCTCGACCTGTGGGACTTCTGTCTGGTGATCGGGACCGACGACGCGGGCCGTCCGGTCATCAACTCCGAGATCTCGCCGGACTGTATGCGGCTGCGGGACGACTCCGGCAACCCGCTGGACAAGGACCTGTTCCGGCAGGGAGCCGACCCGGCGACGATCATCTCGGTCTGGACCGGCCTCGTCGAGCGGATCAAGGCATGACGGTGACCGGCGACGGGCGCACCGTACTGGTCACGGGCGCGAACCGGGGCACCGGGCGCGCGGTCGCCGAGGAACTGCACGCGGCCGGCTGGCGGGTGTGGAACCTCGGCCGGACCCCGGCCGAGCTGCCCTGGATCGAGAACGTCCACTGCGATCTGCGCCACCCCGCGGACGTGGGGCCGGCCGTGCAGCGGGTGACCGAGCTGGCCGGCGGCCTGGACGCCGTGGTGGCCAACGGCGTGGAACGTGCCCTGGGCGAACTGGCCACACTGCCGCTTCAGAGCTGGCGGGAGGCCGTGGACGTCAACCTCACCTCGGTGATCGCGCTGGTCCAGGCCGCCCTGCCCGCGCTGCGCGCCCGCGGCGGCCGGATCGTGCTGATGGGCAGTCACGCCGGGACGCGGTTCTTCGAGGGCGGGGCCGCCTACTGCGCGACCAAGGCCGCGCTCAAGGCGATCGCCGAGGTGCTGCTGCTGGAGGAGCGGCCGAGCGGCGTGTGCACCACGCTCATCAGCCCGGGCGCCATCGCGAACCTGCCCGATGACACCTCACCGCTGAAGATGACCACCTCCTCGGTGGCCAAGGCGGTGCTGTGGGTGCTGCAGGCCCCCGCCGACACCGTGGTCGGCGAGGTGGAACTGCGTCCGGCCCGGCTGCCCGACCAGGTCCCGGTGACCGGCCTGGACCGGTTGCAGGCCGTATGACGGCGGAGGAGGAGCCCATGAGCGAGTCCGGCAACGAGCCCTGTCCGTCGGTCGACTGGGACGCCGGCATCGGCATCCTGACCCTGCGGGCCGACGCCGCAGGCGCGCACGCGCAGCGCGCCACGGTCACCTTCCACTCCCGGGTCTGGATCTCCCTCGACGACCACGCGCGTCCGATCACGGTCGACCTGCTGGACGTCCCCGACGTCGTGGCCCGGGCGGTGCCGCGGGCCCGGCGCGGCCACGACGACGAACCGGTCAAGCGGGGCGGCATCGAGTGGCTGCTCGACCCGGACAGCGACTGGGTGTGGATCCCCCTGGGCGCCGGCCCGGACCGCACCCGGCTGGTCCGCGAGGGCCGGGTGGAGGTGCTGCTCGCCGGCGACCAGCCGCTGCGGGTGCGCGTGTGGGTCCCGGTGAGCGGCGCCACGGACCGGGACGGCGCATGGACACGGTGAGCGCTGCGCTCGGCGCGGTGCGGATGGTCTGCACCGACCTCGACGGCACCCTGCTGAACCGGGCGGGGACCGTCGGTCCGGCCACCCGCGCCGCCCTGACGGAAGCCGAACTCAAGGGCCTGCCCGTGGCGTACGTCACGGGCAGGCCGCTGCGCGACGCCCTCGGGGCCGCCCGTGACCACGGCTTTCGCGGCCTGGTCGTGTGCAGCAACGGCGCGGTGACCGTCGAGGCGGCCACCGGGCAGGTGCTGGACCGGCGCGGCTTCGACGCCGGCGAGGTCGCGGCGTTGCTGCGGCGCATGCGGGAGCGGGTGCCCGGCGTGGTGCTCGGTGTGGACTGCGTACGGGGGCTGTATCTGGAGCCGGGTTTCGCCGAGCTGGTTCCCGACTGCTGGCCCCATGAGGCGGTGCCGGACGCCGTGCTGCCGGTGTCCTCGGACGACCCGCCGGTCAAGGTGCTGGCCGTGCACGCCACACTGCCGGCCGCACGCCTGGACGAGGCGCTCGTACGCCCCGGCGACGGCGTGGAGGCCACCCGGTCGACGCCGTACTTCCTGGAGATCTCACCGCGGGGCGTGGACAAGGGGACCTCGCTGCGCCGCCTGGCCGGCCACTACGGGGTGCCGCTCGCGGCCACCGCCGCCGTGGGCGACATGCCCAACGACCTGCCGATGCTGCGGGTCGCGGGGCTGGCCGCGGCCGTGGCGAACGCCCACCCCGAGGTGCTGGCGGTCGCCGGCCTCGTCCTGCCGGACAACGAGCGGGAAGGGGTGGCGCGGCTCATCTCCGGGATCTGCGCGGCCCTGCCCGCACCGGCCGCCCGGCCGGCCCCCTGAACCGGTCCGGGCACGCACGAGGCCGGCGCGCCCCGGACGGCTCCGGGGCGCGCCGGCCTCGTCGTAGGACCGGGCGGGACCGGCTCAGCCGGGTATCCGCTTGCGCAGCGCCGCGATGTGCGCGGGGGTGCTGCCGCAGCAGCCGCCCACCAGGGACAGCCCGTACCGCTCGGCCCGCTCGGCCATGAGGTCGGCGAACTCCACGGGGCCGAACCGGACCGGCACATAGCGGTCCACCGGCGTCCAGTCCGCGATGCCCGAGCGGTCCTCCAGGTTCGGGTAGGCCCCGAAGGGCAGCGGACTGTCGTACGACCATCTGCGCAGCACCTCGTCGGTGCCCTCGACGGTGGTGCAGTTGACGCTGACCAGGGACGCCCCGCGAGCCGCGACCGCGCGGGCCGCCTCCGTCACGGACTCGCCGGACAGCAGGGTGCCGTCCGGACCGCAGACGAAGCTCACCCACACCGCCAGTCCGTCAGCCACGCAGCACTCGACGACGGCCGCCGCCTCGCGCACGCTGTTCATGGTCTCGGCCACGACCAACTGCACGCCCTCAGTGGCCAGTTGACGAGTGATCCAGGCGTGCTCCCGGCGCAGCTCGTCCTCCGGGGGAACCAGGGAGGGCTGGTAGCAGTCCTCCACCGGGATCACCGAGGCGGCGAGCACCGGCCGCCGGCCGTCTGCGTCCGGCCCGGCAGAGCCGCGGGCCAGAGCCAGGGCCCGGCGGACCAGGACCTCGGCCGCGCGCTCGTCGGCCCCGGCGCGCAGCAGGGTGCGCCGGTTGGTCCGGAAGGTGATCGCGGTCACCAGGTCGGCACCGGCGGCGGTGTACTCCCCGTGGATCGCGGCCAGTTGCCGCTGTCCCTGCATCTCCAGCAGGGCGGCGGTCGTCCACCACGGTTCGGTGACGCTGACGCCGAGGCGCTGCAGTTCGGTCCCCTTGGCGCCGTCGATGATCACGGGTGCGCCGGGGGCTGCCGACGGCAGCCCCGGCGCCGGGTTCACCGTGCCTCCCGCGCTCGCCGGCTCACAGCGCCCGTTCCAGGTCCGCGGCGAGGTCGCGTACGTCCTCGATGCCGACGGCCAGCCGGATCAGATTGTCACCGATGCCCAGTCGCCTCCGGGTCTCGGCGGGTATGGGGCGGTGGGTCATCAGCGCCGGGCACTCGATCAGCGAGCGGACGCCGCCGAGGCTGACCGCCACGGCGAACCGCTCGACCTTCTCCAGCAGCTTCTGGGCGTCGCCCAGGTAGTCGAAGGTGATGATCGAGCCGAAGCCGTCCATCTGCCGGGCCGCGGTCTCGTGCTGCGGGTGGTCGGCGAGCCCGGGGTAGTGCAGGGCTCCGACCTTGGGCGACTGCCGCAGCAGCTGCACGAGTTGCTCGGCCGATTCGTTCTGCCTGCGGACCCTCAGCGACATGGTCTTCACGCCACGGTGCAGCAGGTAGCAGTCGAGCGCGCCCGGTACGTTCCCGGCCGAGGTCCGGTACCGGAAGAAACTCGACTGGAACTCCTCGCTGTTGTAGACGAGGGCGCCGCCGATGACGTCCGAGTGACCGGAGATGAACTTGGTGGTGCTGTAGAGCGAGATGTCGGCGCCGAGGGCCAGCGGACGCTGGACGACGGGGCTGGCGAAGGTGTTGTCCACCAGTACCGGCACGCCGCGGGCGTGGGCCCGTTCGCTGATGGCGCGCACGTCGGCGACCTTGAGAAGCGGGTTGGTCGGGGTCTCGATCCAGATCAGCCCGGTGTCGTCGGTCAGGGCCGCGTCGAGGGCGTCGAGATCGGTGAGGTCGACGTACTCCACCGTGATGCCGTACCGGGGCAGCAGGTCGAACAGCGAGAACGTGCCGCCGTACACGTCGTCGGAGGAGATCAGCTTCTGGCCCGGTGACAGCAGGCTGAGCGCGGTCGTGCCGGCGGCCTGGCCCGAGGAGAACGCCAGCGCGTACGCGGCGTCCTCCAGCGAGGCCAGACATCGCTCCAGGCCCTCCCGGGTCGGGTTCTCGCCCCGGCCGTAGAAGTAGCGCAGGTCCGTCTGCGCCCGCTGCTCGTAGGTGGAGGCCAGGTGGATGGGCGGCACGATGTCGCCGGTGCCGGGGTGTGCCTCCTGGCCGATCTGGACGAGCTTGGTGTCGAATTGCATCGGGTCTCTCTTTCGGCTCGGACGGTCGGGCTCAGCTGGGCTTGACGGCCCGTACGCAGTGCGCCACGCAGGGCACCGCGAGACCGCCGCCGTCCGACTCGAATTCCCTGGCCGCCGTGGCGACGGCCTGTACGGTGCGTTCGTCACGCTCGTCACCGAACGTCTCCGCCAGCTTGGCTCGCAGCCAGCCGGGCAGCAGGTCCCAGGAGAACTCCACGAACTCCTCGACGGTCTGCGGCCTGAAGACGATCCGGTGCTCCTCGGCGGTGACGTCCGTGAAGCCGGCCTTGGTGAACCGTGCGCACAGCGCCTCGGAGTCGGCCATGCTGAACGGCCCGGGCAGGCCGGGCGGCGGGGCGGGCAGGCCGAGGCGCGCCGCCGCGACACCGAACGCCAGGCTGAGCATGGGAACTTGGGGCGCGGTGCCCCATACGGAGACGGTGCAGCTGCCGCCCGGCTTCAGTGCCCGCAGGGCGGTGTGCAGCACCCGGTCGGCGTCCGGCAGGAACATCAGGCCCCAGCGGCTGACCACCGCGTCGTAGGCGCCTGCCTCGACGTCCAGCTCCTCGGCGTCCTGCCGGAGGAACTCGACGTTGTCCAGCCTGAGTTCGGCGGCACGACGCCGGGCCACGGCCAGCATGCCCTCGGCCTGGTCCACGCCGACCACCCGGCCCTCGGGCACCTGGGCGGCGATGGCGAGGGCCGGCTGACCGGTGCCGCTGCCGATGTCCAGCACGGAGCTGCCCGCGGTCAGCCCGGCCCCTTCGAGAAGGGACCGGGTGACCGGCTCGGCGCCCCGTTCGAACAGCTCGTACCACTTGTCCCAGCCCGCGCTCAGCTCGTGCCAGTTGCGCTCCTGCTGCGCCTTGAACGCCGCTGCTGGGTTGCTTTCGTTGTCCGGCAAGGGTCGGACCGTCCTTTCACGGAGCGGGGCGGATCAGTCGCTGAGGAAGCGCTCGTTGGGGTGCTCGTTCGTCCAGAAGCCCTTCTCGGCGGTGGCCACGGTCTCGACGAGCCGGTCCACCTCCTCGGGCGTGTTGTAGACCGCGAAGGAGGCGCGCACCGTGCCGACCACGCCGAGGGAGTCGACGAACGGCATGGCGCAGTGCACACCGGTGCGGACCATGATCCCGTTGGCGCTGAGGTGGTTGCCCACGTCGTAGGGGTGCAGGCCGTCGACGCCGAAGGAGACCAGCCCGCCGGACGGCTGCTGGGCGCCGAACACCCTTACGCCGTCGAGCCCGCGCAGCCCGGCGGCGGCGCGCGCCGTCAGCTCCGCGTCGTGCGCGGCGACCTGGTCCATGCCGATGCCGGTCAGGTACTCGACCGCGGCCGCGAGCCCGACCGCCCCGGCGATGTTCGGCGTCCCGCCCTCGAACAGGGCCGGTGCCGGGAAGACCTTCTGCGGCCCCTCGGCGTTGACGTGCCGGACCATGCCGCCGCCGACCAGCAGCGGGTCGGTGCGTTCCAGCAGCTCCGCCCGCCCGTAGAGCACGCCGGTGCCCATGGGCGCGTACATCTTGTGCCCGGAGAAGCAGTAGAAGTCGGCGCCGAGCGCCTGTACGTCGACCGGGCGGTGCGCGACCGCCTGGGCGCCGTCGACCAGCAGCGGAATGCCGCGTTCGCGGGTCAGCGCGGAGATCTCGGCGACCGGGTTGACCGTCCCCTGCACATTGGACACGTGCGCCACCGCGGCGAACCGGGTGCGCGGGCCCAGCTGTTCGGCGAACGCGGCTGCCGTGATCTCGCCGTCGGCGTCGGTCGGAACGACCCGCAGCACCGCGCCCGTGCGCCGGCACACCCGGTGCCAGGGAAGCAGGTTGGAGTGGTGCTCCATGCCGCTGACGACGATCTCGTCGCCGGCCGAGACCAGTTCGGTGACAAAGCCCTCGGCGACCAGGTTCACCGATTCGGTGGTGCCCTTGGTGAACACGATCTCCGAGGCGTCGGCGGCGTTCACGAAACCGCGGACGGTCTCCCGTGCGGCCTCGTAGGCGTCCGTGGCCCGCATGCTCATCGCGTGCACACTGCGCCCGACGTTGGCGTTCGACTCCGAGTAGTAGCGGACGACCGCGTCGAGCACCTGGCGCGGCTTCTGCGTGGTGGCCGCGTTGTCGAGGTAGGCCAGGGGGTGGCCGTCCACCTGCTGGGTCAGGATCGGGAAGTGCTCCCGGGCGTCGGACATCATCTGCTCACCTGCTTGAAGAGAGAACGGAAGGCTGACAGCAGCTCGTCCGGCATCGGGACGGTCTTCTGCGGGGAGTACGGCCGCCGCGCCGGCGGCACGTAGTCGGGATCGGGGGGGCCGGGCACGGAGCCGTCGGGGCGGCGCACGTGGGGCCCGAAGTAGAACCAGCAGATCTGGCCGACGGTCTCCGACAGCAGCACGGGATGGCAGGCCGGGGGGTACATCTTCATGTGGTCCCAGGCCGCCATGAACTCGCCACGTGCGGTGAAACGATTCCCCCGTGCCGCGTGACCGAACGCGTCATGCACGGCGCGGAAAAGATCATTGAAAAGGAAACGCACGCCTTTGGAAGTGACGGGCGAGGGTTCCAGCATGGGGTGATCGGGGGGCCGCTCGGCGCTCTCGATCCCGTTGCCCTCTCCGTGCCCGTTGGCCGTTAGAAACACATAAAGTTTCTTCTCGGCATGTAATTGATCAGACAGTGCGGCAGAGGAAGTGTACGGCTGTCCGTCGGTCAGCCACGGTTCAATGCTGACGCCGTTTTTACGTAACAGCTCGAACTGCTCGAGGGTGTCTTCCTTCAGTATTCGGTACTGAAGGGCTTCCTGCTCGGTCCCCGTGCTGAGCGGCGCCTGGTCGTACCAGTTGCTGATCGACCGGCAGACCACCTTGTCCAGGTGGAGGCTGGCATTCCAGTTCGGGTTCTTGTCGAGCGACCGGGAAACGACGTAGTCGTGGGAAAGTTGGCGCAGTGCGAGCTTCACGCGAAGCCTCCCGCGCATTCCCGCCCTCGCCTGCCTGACCGTGGATCCAGCCCATCAGCTGGAGTTGACGGTCGGGTGGTCTTGAGGTGACGGGGATGGCACGGGAGGAAGGCGGAGGTGGCCGAGTATGGCCGGCGAGCCTGGGAGGGGGGCGTCGATATCACACCGACGCGTATCGCGCAGGAGCTCCTGCGACATCGAGTCAATTCTGTCGGCGACACAGTGGATCCTCCTTTCAGTGCCCTGAACGTATCGCTCGAAGCAACGTGTAAGCAAGGCATCTCTTCGTCCGCGATATGAGATACGACAGCCACGGTGGCTGAAATGCGATGGGTCCCATGGGGCCCTCAACCAGCCCTCCAAGCCCGACACCTGACACAGACTGACCGAAAGCACATGCCTCCTGCTTCGCCGTCCGGTTTCCGGAGCGTCGCATTCGGCTAGGCTCACCGAGCTCAGCCCCTGTTCACTCCTCAAGCGAAAGGCTGTGTCCCGCTTATGTCAGAAGCCGGAGCGCTCGACCGGGAGAGCACGGGAAGCCAGAGCGCGGCGAACCAGAACCGGCCCGGTGCCCTTGTTCTTCTGTGCGGGGTGCAGCTCATGCTGCTCCTGGACTTCTCGATCGTTAACGTCGCACTGCCCAGCATGGAGTCCTCCGTCGGACTCGGCGAACACGGCACACAGTGGGTGGTCAGCGCCTACGCGCTCGGCTTCGGCAGCCTGCTGCTGCTCGGCGGGCGGCTGTCGGACCTGATCGGCCGGCGCCTGATGCTCGTCGTGGGCGTGACGGCGTTCGGCGCGGCCTCCCTGATCGCGGGCCTGGCCACGGTCCCCGCCCTGCTCATCGGCATGCGCGCCGTACAGGGCGTCGGCGCCGCGCTGATCGCACCGGCCGCGCTCTCCCTGATCACCACCGGGTTTCCCGACGAGGCCCAGCGCAACAAGGCCCTCGGCTGGTTCAGCGCCGCCACCGCCAGCGGCTTCGCCATCGGTGTGCTGCTCGGCGGCATCCTGGTCCAACTCTGGGGCTGGCGCGCCGTGTTCTTCGTCAACGTGCCCCTGACGGCCCTCGCCGTCCCCGCGGCCTTCCGGGTGCTGCCCGCGGCCCGCGGCGCGGCGGGCCCGCGCACGTACGACCTGCCCGGTGTGGTGCTGTCCGCGGCCGGGTTCGTGGCCCTGATCTACGGGCTGAGCCAGGTTCCGGACAACGGCACGCGCGCGGCGGTGGGCATCGTCGCGGGCGTCCTGCTGCTCGTGGTCTTCGTGGTGGTGGAGTCCCGGGCGGCCGCCCCGCTCGTGCCGCTCGGCGTCTTCCGCAGCCGCGCCCTGAGCGTCGCCAACGTCGCCAGCTTCCTGATCCCGGGCGTCATGGGCACCACCGCGCTGCAGCTCTCGCTCTTCCTCCAGCAGGTCCAGGGCCGTTCGGCCCTGAACACCGGACTCTCGTTCCTGCCGCTCGGCGTGTCCGTCGCCGTGGCGGGGCCGGTGTCCGCCATCGCCGCCGGGAAGTTCCGGCCAAAGATCGTCTGCATCACCGGCGGCGCGCTGGTGACCGTGGGTGTGTTCCTGCTGTCGCGGATCTCCGCGGACAGCGACTACGCCTCCGGCGTGCTGCCGGGCACGATCCTGATGGGCCTGGGATTCGCCGCCTTCTTCGCCACCGCCATGATGGCGGCGACCACCGGCGTTCCCGAGCAA
Source organism: Streptomyces broussonetiae (assembly GCF_009796285.1). NCBI lineage: Bacteria > Bacillati > Actinomycetota > Actinomycetes > Kitasatosporales > Streptomycetaceae > Streptomyces > Streptomyces broussonetiae. The sequence goes on from NZ_CP047020.1 coordinate 3,295,726, forward strand.
CTCCAGGGCATGGCGGGTGGCCTGCTCAACACCTTCCAGCAGGTGGGCACGGCGGCCTTCGTCGCGATCCTGGTGAGCCTCGCGACCCAGCACACCCGGTCACTCGGCGCGCCCACCGCGGAACACCAAGCCGCGGGATTCCAGACCGCGTTCACCGCCGGTACCCTCGTCGCCCTGGTCACCACCGTGCTGATCGCCATCGCCCTGCCCGGGCAGAAGTCCCAGGCGCAGTCAGCTAACTGACGCTGTGTCAACGTTCCCCGGCCGCCCGCGATGCCGTGCGGGGCCGTGGCCGATTACCCACCATGCCAACACGAGAGCGAGGCTAGTCTTCAGCCATGTCTGAACTCCCGAAGCACGACGTCAAGGACAAGGCTCTGAGCGCGCAGGGCGTGCGCAGGATCGAGTGGGCCGAGCGCAACATGCCGGTGCTGCGCCAGGTGAGGGAGCGTTTCGCGAAGGAAAGGCCCTTCGAAGGCATCCGGTTCGCGGCGTGTATGCACATGACCACGGAGACGGCCGTACTGCTGCGCACGCTGAAGGCCGGTGGCGCCGAACTCGCCGCCTGCGCCAGCAACCCGCTCTCCACGCAGGACGACACGGTCGCGGCGCTCGTGGCCGAGTACGGGATCTCCGTCTTCGCCGTCAACGGCATCGACCGCGACGGGTACTACCGGCACATCAACTCCGCGCTGGACATCAACCCCGACTTCGTCTTCGACGACGGGTGCGACCTGGTCAACACGGTGCACACCGCGCGCACCGAGCTGCTGGAGTCGATCAAGGGCGGCTGCGAGGAGACCACGACCGGTGTCGTGCGGCTGCGGCAGATGGCCGACGGCGCCGCCCTCAAGTTCCCGATGGTCGCGGTCAACGACACCGACACCAAGCACATGTTCGACAACCGGTACGGCACCGGTCAGTCCTCGCTCGACGCCATCATGCGGGCCACCAACCTGCTCTTCGCCGGGCAGACCGTCGTCGTGGCCGGTTTCGGTTACTGCGGCCAGGGTGTCGCGCAGCGGGCGGCGGGCCTCGGTGCCTCGGTCGTCGTGACCGAGGTCGACCCCACCAAGGCGCTGGACGCGCTGATGCAGGGTTACCGGGTGCTGCCGATGGCGGAGGCGGCCCGCATCGGCGACGTGTTCGTCACCGTCACCAGCAACCGCGGCGTGCTGCGCAAGGAGCACTTCGAGGTGATGAAGGACGGCGCCATCCTCTCCAACGCCGGTCACTTCGACGTCGAGGTGGACGTCGCCGGGCTGGAGGCCATGTCGGTGGAGAAGCGCTCGCGCATCCGCCACCAGACGGACGAGTACGTGATGGCCGACGGCCGCAGGCTGCTGCTGGTCGCCGAGGGCCGCCTGGTCAACCTCGGTGCCGCCGAGGGCCACCCGGCCTCCGTGATGGACATGTCCTTCGCGGACCAGGCGCTGACCGCGGAGTGGCTGACGGCGAACCACGCCTCGCTGGAGCCCCGGGTCTACGAGGTGCCGACCGAGATCGACAAGAACGTCGCCCGCCTGAAGCTGGACAGCATGGGCGTGTCGATCGACTCGATCACCGAGGACCAGAACACCTACATGAATTCTTGGGAGTACGGCTCCTGAACCGGACGGATTACCGGAACAACGGCCGCTGAGCCGGGGAATTCCGGACCGGCCACCGGCCGGCAGGCGAACACCGCCTGCCGGCCGCTTCGTTGTCCGGGCCTTTCGCCGCACCCCGCGTCTCAGTTGCGAGACCCCTGTTGCGGAGCCGAGGAGGGAATCACCAACCTCGGCGACTGTTCGGCCGGGCCGGGGCGGGTAATACCGGCGTTGTTTCTTCACGGGGTGCTCGCAGACGGCGTTGTCACGCTTGCCGCCCCGGAACTTACGGGAGTTTTTCGGGTGCGCATTCGTCCTGCGGTACTGCCGGACTCAAAGGCGCAGCGCTCATTGGCCTGGGTAACACTGGCCAGCTCGACGGGGAAGGGGATATTCCTCACCGCAGGTGTTCTCTATTTCACCCGGGCGGTCGGGCTGCCGGCCCTTCAGATCGGCATCGCCTTCAGCATCGCCGGCTTCGTGTCCCTGGTCCTCGGGGTCCCGGCCGGCCACCTCGCCGACCGTCACGGCCCGCGGGTCGTGCTGCTGGCCAGCCTGGCGCTGAGCGCGGCCGCCACGGCGGCGTTCCTGCTGGCCCGGGTCTCCTGGTCGGTCCTGCTCGTCGTGGTCCTCGCGACGACGGCACAGGCCACGCTCCTGGTGGCCCGCGGCCCGATCATCAACGACATCGCGGACGGACGGCCGCAGGAACTGCGCGCCTACATCAGGTCCGTCACCAACGTCGGCATCGCGGTCGGCGCCGTGATCGCCGGGTGGGCCGCCCAGACGGACACCGTGCGCGGTTACCACCGCCTGGTGCTGCTGGACAGCGCCTGTTTCGTCGTGGCGCTGCTGCTCGCCTGCCGGCTGCCCCGCACCACGGCCGTGCGTCCGCCGGCCACGGCCGGCCGCTGAACGGCGCTGCGCGACCGGCCGCATCTCGCCCTGTCGCTGCTGGACGGAGTGCTGTCGATCCAGTACCGCGTCCTCACCGTGGCGCTTCCGCTGTGGGTGGTGAGCGCGACCTCCGCACCCCGCTGGACGGTCTCGGCAGCGGTCGTGGCGAACACCGCGATCATCGTCCTCCTCCAGGTCGCGGTCAGCCGCAGAATCGACACTCCCCGGCGCGCGGCCGTGGCGCTGCGCCGCTCGGGGTGGGCGTTCTGCGTGGCCTGCGCCGGTATCGCCTGGGCGGCTGGCTCCCCACCGTGGGCCGCGGTGGCCCTGCTCGCCCTCGCGGCCGGCCCTGGCTCAACTTCGGCGGACGCAGCTTCAACTCCGCCCAGGAGCTGCTCCTTTTCACGCTGTACCGCCACCTGGTGCCGCGCGTCGAGGAGATCGTGCTGTTCACCGGGTTCAACAACCTCGGGCTCGCCCGGCTGCCCCGCTGGATGCAGGGGGACAGCGGTGCCTTCTTCAACGGCCACGAGTACCTTGAGCAGGTACGGGAGCTGCGCATCCGGCAGCGCCGGGCGGCCGGGCAGTCACGCCGGGCCGCCCGGCGGGAACCGCAGCGGCCGAGCGCGGACCAGGCCGTGCCCGACCTCGACGGACAGCTCACGGCTGCGGTCGAACTGACCCTGCGCCATCTCGACACCTGGCGGCTGCTCGCCGAAGGGCTCGGCGCCCGGCTCACCTTCGTCCTGCAGCCGCTCGCACCATGGGTGCGCGAACGCCCGGCCACCGAGGAACAGCTCCTTTTCGACGAGCTGGACGCCATCGCCAATTTCGGTCGGGCGTACGGCGATATCTGCACGATCGAGGCCGGACGCCGCTACGTCGACCAGCTGCGCGGAGGCTGCGACAAGCTGGGCGTGCCCTTCCTCGACATGAATCCGGTGCTCGGCGGGGCGATCGACGCCGATGACTGGATATTCGTCGACCGAATTCACTTCACCGACCACGGACACGACATCGTCGCCGGGCTGCTTGCCGACCGGCTTTCCCTGCGGTGACCACACGTCAGGAGGAATTCCATGAGTTTCCTGCGCAAAATCATCGACACCCTGTTCCGGCGCCGCCGCGGAAAGCGGAACGAGGACGCCTCGATCTATCCGATGTTCTAGACCGGGAGAAGGAGGCAACAGCGATGTCTTCGACAGTTCTGCGGGCGCCGGCGGAGGACATCCGCGACGACGCGCCGAACGTCTCCTGGGCCAGGGCGTGGTACGCCGCGTTCTGCGACCCGGAAAGTCCACGGGCCGACCGGCTGCCGGTGGCCCGGGTCCGGGAGCTGATCGCCGGGCCCGCTCCGTCCGGACAGGACTCCCCGGACCTGCCGGCGCTGCTCCGGCAGGCCGCGCAGTGGTCCACCGAAGAGGCCGCGGTCTTCCGGCAGTTGGCCGCCGGGGCCCGGCAGGACACCGTCCGGGCCCGGGCGGCCCAGCGCCTGGCGCTCGGCTGTGCACCGCTCGCCCTGCTGTCCGGAGCATGGCTGCAGTGGCTGAGCAGCATGGCCGAGTCGGACGATCCCGGCGCCCTCGCCGTCCTGTCCCTGTACGCCTCGGACGTCGGTGTCGGCCATCCGCGCAGCTCACGCGGGCACGCCTGTCTGGCCCCTGCTCCAGAGCCTGCGCGCGGCGGAGCACGCGGTGCCGGCCGCCCGGACCGTCCTGGATCCGAGAATCGGGCAGGAGTCCTTCGTCCTGCCCGCGCTGCTGCTCGTCATGAGCAGGCGGCCTGAGGACTTCCGGGCCGAGATCCTCGGTTCCGACCTCTGTCTGTGCCAGGTCGGTCTGCTGCCCGCGCTCACCCCGCTGCGGACGCTGGTGGGCGAGGGCGTCGACTGGGAGGCGCTGGACCCGGGCGCCACCCGGCCGCGGGGACCCGCGGGCGGACTCGAGGCAGCCCCGACGGCGGTGGAGACACTGACCGAGGAGGCGCCGTCCGAGGTGCGGGACGGGGTGCTGAGCGGATTCGGCTGGGCCCTGACGGCACTGCGGGAGTGGCACACGGCCCTGCGCACGGACCTGGCCGGGGTCCTCGACCCCCGCCAGGAGGCCGCCGACCTGCTCCGGCTGCGCGCCCGCGAGGGAGCGGTCTACCACCACGGGTACCAGCTCGCGGGCCGGCCGCTCGCCGACTGGCTGGCCGAGGCCCGCGAGGACCCGTACCGCTTGCTCACGGCCCTCGCCACCAGCTCGCTGGTGCGCCCCGGCCGCCCGGAGCGCAGTCCGCTCGTGAACGGGCTGGTCGGCGAACGGGGCGCGATGTTCCGTGTCTTCTCCGAGGAGGACCTGGACGTCCTGCGCCGCTGGATCGCCTCGCTCGACGACCCGGAGCGCGGGGAGCGGCAGGCCGACGCCGACGGGCGCAAGGGGCGGGACGGGCACCGGCAGGACGGGGACGACGTACAGGACCGGGACGCCGCACAGGACCGGCACGCCGCACAGGACCGGCACGCCGCACAGGACCGGCACGCCGCACAGGACCGGGACGCCGCACAGGACCGGGACGCCGCCGACGCGGCAATACGGCGGCGGAGGGTGCCGGAAACGGCCGAGCCGTCGCTGTCAGGGCATCCGGCATCAGGACACCCGGCTTCAGGACAGCCCGCCTCCGGGCAGTCGGCTTCCCGGCCGCCGGTCTGCGCAGCGTCCGACGACCGGGCTCCCGCGGACCTGCGTGAGGCCTACGTGCTGCTCCAGCGCCGCGGCCAGCCCCCGGCGGTGCGCCGCTGGGCCCTGGAGTACGTCCACGGGCGGCTGGGCCGGGCGCGGGTGCGGATGTCCGGGCCCGGTATGCCCCTGCCCGACAGCTGGCCTGCCGACGGACTGCGGCCCTGGCTGTCCGAGCAGCACGACCGGCCTGCGGCCGAGTTCGAGCGCGGCTCCGACACGGGGCTGCCGTCCCGGGAGCAGCTGGTCGAGTCCACTCTGCAGCTCGCCCCGTTGACGATGATCGACGGTGCCTGGCTGCAGGGGTTCACGGACTACCAGCTGGCCTCCTCGGACATCGGTCACTCCCTGTTCGAGACGTACTGGGACGAGCTGGGCAACGGACGGCCGGACCTCAACCACCCCTTGATCTACCGCCACTTGGTCACGGAGATGGGGGTGGACCTGCCACCGACCGGCTCGGCCGAGTTCGCCCGCTGGCCGGGGTTCAAGGACCGTTCCTTCGAGCTGCCCGTGTTCTGGCTCGCCATCGGCCGCTTCCCGCAGACCTTCCAGCCGGAGGTGCTGGGGCTGAACCTCGCCATGGAGCTGTCGGGGGTGGGCGGCAGTTACCGGCGGGCCCGGCTGGCACTGCGCGAGCACGGCTTCAGCACACGGTTCGTCGACCTCCACAACACCATCGACAACGTGGCCACGGGGCACTCCGCATGGGCGGCGGACGCCATCGACGCCTTCATGTCCGCTCTCGCGGCGGGCAGTGGCACCGAGACCCGTGAGGCCGCCTGGCGCCGGGTGCGCGAGGGCTACCGCTCGCTCGATCCGCCCACCGGCGCACACGCCTGGCTGGCCGACCGGCGGGCCAGGCGTCGTCACAGGAAACGCTGAGCGCACGGAAAAGCGGAAAAGCGAAGAGGCGGAGAAGCGAAGAAAGAGGGGAAGAGGACATGGCCGATCTGGTTCTGGGCATCTCGGCGTACTACCACGACAGCGCGGCGGCCCTCGTCGCCGACGGCGTGCCGGTGGCCGCAGCACAGGAGACGTTCACTTTCGAGGGCCGTACGAGCGTGCTCGGCGTCACCGACAAACTGCTGGGCCCGACACCGCACTTCGTCGAGCTGGGCCACACCTTCCCGTCGGCGCTGGCCGACGAGGCCACGGCGGCCGCGGAGCTTGCCGTGGCGGCACTGGACGCCCCCGGCTTCGACTTCGGCCCGGCGCACGTGGAGGCCAAGCTGACCCCGCGCGGCCCGGTGCTGATCGAGGTCAACGCGCACACGGGCGGGGACTTCATCCCTGATCTGGTCCATCACGCCACGGGGGTGGAACTGCTGCGCCAGTCGGTCGTCGCGCACAGCGGCGGACGCCCCGATCTGACGCCGACCCGGGCCGAGGGCGCCGCGATCCGGTTCATCGCCGGGCGGTCGGGGACGGTGACCGGCGTACCCGACCCGGGCGTCCTGGCCAACTTCCCCTCGGTCGTCGCCTTCCGGACGAAGGCCGAGGCCGGCCGGCGGACCGTCTGGCCGTCCCACAGCCACGAGCGGCTGGGCCATGTGATGACCCGCGCGGCGAGCCCGGCCCGGGCCGCGGTGCAGGCGGATGCGGCACTGGCCCACCTCGCGCCGGTCTACGAGGAGTGACGCCCCGGAACTCGAACTGAGGGTGGCGGTCGATCAGTTCCCCACCGGTGCCTGCCCTCACCCGGCGGGGACGGCACGGCGCGCCGTCCGCGCCGGTCCCGCACCAGGCAGGCAGGAACGACTGCGCATCATGCGCCTGCGCCTGCCCTCGACCGGACGCCCGAGCGGCGTGGAGGGACCGGACCGCCTGGATTCCACGAGCCCTTCGTCGCCGTGGTCCGAATCCCGGGGCCGTCCGGGCCGAACCCTCCGAACCGAACCGTCCTAAGGGGGCAGGGCGGGGGCCGTGCGGTGATCGGACGGCGGCCGTGCGCCGCGCCGGCGTGTCGGCCGGGAGGGTCACCCGGTTGCCGCGGGCCCTCTCGATCTTGCCGCACGGCACCGCGGGGCCATCTGCAGATACGTTTCTGCAGGCCGGAGGCCTGCGCTGGTGGGGCGGGTGGGACTCGAACCCACGGCCGACGGATTATGAGTCCGCTGCTCTAACCGGCTGAGCTACCGCCCCATAGCGGCGTGTCGCGTACAAGTGTGCGCGCCGTCTGCCGCAGCATAGCCGCTCATACGATCTCCTGCTTCGGATGGTCGGCATCTGTGCTGCTCATGACCTCGAGGACATCGACGCGGAAGCGGCGGTTCCCGCGGGCATGAAAAAGGACCCCCAAGGGGTCCTCGTTCACTGCGCTCCCCCGACTGGACTCGAACCAGTAACCTGCCGGTTAACAGCCGGCTGCTCTGCCAATTGAGCTACGGAGGACCGAAGCTCCCCCGACTGGACTCGAACCAGTAACCTGCCGGTTAACAGCCGGCTGCTCTGCCAATTGAGCTACGGAGGATCGCCTCGATTGCATCGAACGTACCTACCTGGGTATTCGCCAGGGGGCGGGCGCTCGCTGCGACACATACATTAGCGCAAGCAGGGGGGTGCTCCGCCAATCGGTACCCTCGGCGCCCACGTCGCGCCAGCAGACCCAGGCAAGGGAAGGGTGGCAGCCATGCGCTACCGGCTCACGTTCGTCGCGGGACTGGCCCTCGGTTACGTACTCGGCACCAGGGCCGGACGCGAGCGGTACGAGCAGCTGAAGAAGTCCGCCCGGCGGATCGCGCAGAACCCGGCCGTCCGCAACACCGCCGAGACGGCCGCCCAGCAGGGCCGCCAGTACGCGGGCAGGGCGTTTCACACGGTCAGCGGCAAGGTCGGCGACCATGTCCCGCAGACGGTGAGCCGGCGGGTCCGCTCCCTGCGGGAGCGCAACCTCAACGGCACGCCCGAGGACGACTGGGGCACCAGCAACACCTAGCGGAACACGGGCACCCACCCCGTTGGACGTCCTCGGCCGAACCATCCGCAGGAATGCTGCAAAATTCTCCGTATGGGGATAGTCGCCGGGCTGGACAGCTCACCGGACTTCACACGCATCGTGGTCTGCGACACGGACACCGGAGCCGTGCTCAGGCAGGGGTACGCCCCGCATCCGGCGGAGGGTCGCCCCAGCGACATAGATCCGCAGGCCTGGCTGCTCTCTCTCGGCGAGGCCGCGGGGGGCGGTCTGCTGGAGGGCGTGCAGGCCATCGGTGTCTCCGCGCAGCAGAACGCCCTCGTCCCGCTGGACGCCCAGGGCAACACGGTCCGCCCGGCGCTGGTCGGCGGCGACAAGCGGGCGCAGGTCGCGGCGGCCGATCTCGTCGACGCGCTCGGCGGGCGCGAGGCCTGGGCGCAGGCCGTGGGGTGCGTGCCGCAGGCCGCCCAGCCCGTCACCAAGCTGCGCTGGCTCGCGAAGAACGAACCGGAGAACGCCCGGCGCACCGCCGTCCTGCTCCAGGCGCACGACTGGCTGGTGTGGCAGTTGCTCGGGCGGCCCGTGCGCAGGACGACCGATCGCGGCGGGGCCTCCTCGACCGGGTACTGGTCGGCCGCGACGGGCGGGTACCGGCCCGACCTGGTCGAGCTGGCCCTCGGGCACCAGGCGATGCTGCCGGAGGTGATCGGCCCGTCGGACGCGGCCGGTACGACCCCGGAGGGGCTGCTGATCTCGGCCGGGACGGGCGAGACCATGGCCGCCGCGTTCGGACTCGGGATCGGGCTCGGGGACGCGGTCGTGTCGCTCGGGGCCTCCGGGTCCGTGATGGCCGTGCACCCGGAGGCGCTGGCCGACCAGTCCGGGATGATCACCTCCCTGGCCGACGCCACCGGTATGCACCTGCCGGTCGTCACCACCCTGAACGCCGTTCGGACCCTGCGCGGTACCGCCGAGCTGCTCGGGCTGCCGGACCTGGAGGGCCTGTCCGAGCTGGCGATGAAGTCGACGCCGGGGGCTCACGGCCTGGTGCTGCTGCCCTATCTGGAGGGTGAGCGGACGCCGAGCCTGCCGCACACCGCGGGCACGCTCGCCGGGCTGCGGCGGGAGTCGATGAAGCCCGAGCATCTGGCGCGGGCCGCGTTCGAGGGCATGCTGTGCGGACTCGGCGACGCGCTCGACGTGCTGCGCGGCCGGGGCGTTGACGTGCGGCGGATCTTCCTGCTGGGCCCGGCCGCGGAGCTGCCCGCCGTACAGGCCTCGGCGCCCGCGCTGTTCGGGGCACAGGTCGTCGTACCGCAGCCGGCGGACTACGCGGCGATCGGCGCGGCCCGGCAGGCCGCCTGGGCGCTCGGCGTGTCGCAGGGCACACTCGACCCGCGTACCCCGCCGGCCTGGCAGGGCGCGGCGGCGCAGGTGCTGGAGCCGGGCGACGAGCTGGCGGTGGGTCAGGCGGTGCGACAGCAGTTCACGGCCGTACGGGAACAAACCCATCCAGGGGCATTCCACTCATAAATGACATAACGCCACTGAGGTGGTCGTACGAGCTTCCGTACGCGTGGCCGTACGCGCTTGCCCGCCGGGTTAATCGCTTGAGGTAACACGGGTGGAGTGTCGGACGATAGGGGCCAAGGGCAACCGAACCAGCCCCTGTCGCCGACTCCGAGAGACACAGCGTGCTCATACGACTTCTACGGGCCTATCTCAGGCCCTACAAGAAATCCATCGCCCTGCTGGTGCTGCTGCAGTTCCTGCAGACCTGCGCCACCCTCTACCTGCCCACTCTCAACGCGCACATCATCGACAACGGTGTCGTGAAGGGTGACACGGGTTACATCCTGTCCTTCGGCGCCCTGATGATCGGCATCTCGCTGGCGCAGGTCGTGTGCAACATAGGCGCCGTATACTACGGTGCACGCACCGCCTCCGCGCTCGGCCGGGACGTGCGCGGCGCCGTCTTCGGCCGGGTGCAGTCCTTCTCGGCACGTGAGGTGGGCCACTTCGGCGCCCCCTCTCTCATCACCCGTACGACGAACGACGTACAGCAGGTCCAGATGCTGGCCCTGATGACGTTCACGCTGATGGTGTCGGCGCCCATCATGTGTGTCGGCGGCATCGTGATGGCCCTCGGGCTGGACGTACCCCTGTCCGGCGTGCTGGTGGCCGTGGTCCCGGTGCTCGCGATCTGTGTCACGTTCATCGTGCGCCGACTGCGTCCGCTGTTCCGGTCGATGCAGGTCCGCCTGGACACGGTGAACCGGGTGCTGCGCGAGCAGATCACCGGCAACCGCGTGATCCGCGCCTTCGTCCGCGACGAGTACGAGCAGCGCCGGTTCGGGAAGGCGAACACCGACCTCACCGAGATGCAGCTGGCCACCGGCCGGATGCTCGCGCTGATGTTCCCGATCGTCATGACCGTGGTGAACCTGTCGTCGATCGCGGTCGTGTGGTTCGGCGCACACCGCATCGACAGCGGCGGTATGCGGATCGGCGATCTGACCGCGTTCCTCGCCTATCTCATGCAGATCGTCATGTCCGTGATGATGGCCACCTTCATGTTCATGATGGTGCCGCGCGCGGAGGTGTGCGCCGAGCGCATCGAGGAGGTCCTCGGGACCGACTCGAGCGTGGTCCCGCCGGTGGCGCCCGTCACCGAGCTGCGCGCCCACGGCCACCTGGAGATCCGGGCCGCCGGCTTCCACTATCCGGGTGCCGAGGAGCCGGTGCTCAAGGGCGTCGACCTGGTGGCCCGGCCCGGCGAGACGACCGCCGTGATCGGCTCCACCGGCAGCGGCAAGTCGACCCTGCTCGGGCTGGTCCCGCGGCTGTTCGACGCCACCGAGGGCGCGGTCCTCGTCGACGGCGTGGACGTCCAGCAGGTCGACCCGCAGCTGCTGGCGAGAACGGTCGGGATGGTGCCGCAGAAGCCGTACCTGTTCGCGGGGACGGTCGCGACCAACCTGCGCTACGGCAATCCGGACGCCACCGACGAGGAGCTGTGGCACGCGCTGGAGGTGGCGCAGGCCAAGGGCTTCGTGAGCAAGCTGGAGGGCGGCCTGGACGCGCCCATCTCGCAGGGCGGCACCAACGTCTCCGGCGGTCAGCGCCAGCGCCTGGCCATCGCCCGCACCCTGGTGCAGCGTCCGGAGATCTACCTCTTCGACGACTCCTTCTCCGCGCTCGACTACGCCACCGACGCGGCACTGCGCGCGGCCCTCGGCCGGGAGACCGCCGAGGCGACCGTCGTCATCGTCGCCCAGCGCGTGGCCACCATCCGCGACGCGGACCGGATCATCGTGCTGGACGAGGGCCGGGTCGTCGGCACCGGCCGGCACCAGGAGCTGATGGCGACCAACGAGACCTACCGGGAGATCGTGCTCTCCCAGCTGACGGAAGCGGAGGCTGCCTGATGGCCGGGCCCATGCGCATGATGGCCGGGCGCGGACCCGACCAGCGCTCGATGGACTTCAAGGGGTCGAGCAAACGGCTCCTCGCCCAGTTCAGGCCCGAACGGCTCACGATCTACGGCCTGCTGCTGTGCGTGATCGTCAGCGTGGGCCTGAACGTGGTCGGCCCGAAGATCCTCGGCAAGGCCACCGACCTGGTCTTCTCCGGCATCATCGGCCGTCGGATGCCGGCCGGCGCCACCAAGCAGCAGGTCCTCGACCAGATGCGGGCCCACGGCCAGGGCGCCGTCGCGGACATGCTCAAGAGCACCGACTTCACGCCCGGCAAGGGCATCGACTTCGGCGCGGTCGGCAGCGTCCTGCTGCTCGCGCTCGCCACGTTCATGGTCGCCGGTCTGCTGAGTGCGGTGGCGACCCGCCTGGTCAACCGGGCCGTGAACCGCACGATGTTCCGGCTGCGCGAGCAGGTGCAGGGCAAGCTGTCCCGGCTGCCGCTGTCGTACTTCGACAAGCGCCAGCGCGGCGAGGTGCTCTCGCGCGCGACCAACGACATCGACAACATCGGCCAGACGCTCCAGCAGTCGATGGGCCAGCTGATCAACTCGCTGCTCACCATCGTCGGTGTGCTGGTGATGATGTTCTGGGTCTCCTGGATCCTGGCGCTGGTCGCGCTCGTCACCGTGCCGCTGTCGGCACTGGTGGCCACCCGGGTCGGCAAGCGCTCCCAGCCGCACTTCGTGCAGCAGTGGCGCACGACGGGCAAGCTGAACGCCCACATCGAGGAGATGTACACCGGGCACACCCTGGTGAAGGTGTTCGGCCGGCAGGAGCAGTCGGCGCAGCAGTTCGCCGAGCAGAACGAGGCGTTGTACGAGGCCGGGTTCAAGGCGCAGTTCAACAGCGGTGTGATGCAGCCGCTGATGATGTTCGTGTCCAACCTGAACTACGTCCTGGTGGCGGTGGTCGGCGGCCTGCGCGTCGCCTCCGGCTCGCTCTCCATCGGTGACGTCCAGGCCTTCATCCAGTACTCGCGGCAGTTCTCGATGCCGCTGACGCAGGTCGCGTCGATGGCGAACCTGGTGCAGTCCGGCATCGCCTCGGCCGAGCGGGTCTTCGAACTCCTCGACGCCGAGGAGCAGGAGGCCGACCCGGTGCCGGGCGAGCGTCCGGCCGAGCTGCGCGGGCGGGTGCGCCTGGAGCACGTGTCCTTCCGGTACGACCCGGACAGGCCGCTGATCGAGGACCTCTCGCTCACGGTGGAGCCCGGTCACACGGTGGCGATCGTCGGCCCGACCGGCGCGGGCAAGACCACGCTGGTCAACCTCCTGATGCGGTTCTACGACGTCTCGGGCGGCCGGATCACCCTGGACGGGGTCGACGTCCGCAGGATGACCCGCGACGAACTGCGCTCCGGGATCGGCATGGTGCTGCAGGACACCTGGCTGTTCGGCGGCACGATCGCGGAGAACATCGCGTACGGCGCCGCGCGTGAGGTCACGCGCGGCGAGATCGAGGAGGCGGCCCGGGCGGCCCATGCGGACCGGTTCGTCCGTACCCTCCCGGACGGCTACGACACCGTGATCGACGACGAGGGCACGGGGGTCAGCGCGGGTGAGAAGCAGCTCATCACCATCGCGCGGGCGTTCCTGTCCAACCCGGTGATCCTGGTGCTGGACGAGGCGACGAGTTCCGTGGACACCCGTACGGAGGTGCTGATCCAGAAGGCCATGGCCAAGCTGGCCCACGGCCGTACGTCGTTCGTCATCGCGCACCGGCTCTCCACGATCCGGGACGCCGACACGATCCTGGTGATGGAGAACGGCTCGATCGTGGAACAGGGCGCGCACAGCGAGCTGTTGGCGGCCGACGGGGCGTACGCCCGGCTGTACAAGGCGCAGTTCGCGCAGGCGGTGGCCGAGGTCGACTGACGGCGCAGGGGGCCGCCGCCGGGCGGCCCCCGTTCAGTCCAGGTAGCCCCGCAGCTGGTCCGCAAAGGCGTGGTCCCGGAGCTTGTTGAGGGTCTTGGACTCGATCTGCCGTATCCGTTCCCTTGTCACGCCGAAGATGCGCCCTATCTCCTCCAGCGTGCGGGGGCGGCCGTCGGCGAGGCCGTAGCGGAGCTGGACGACCTTGCGCTCCCGCTCCCCCAGGGTGGACAGAACGGCCTCCAGGTGCTGCCGCAGCAGGAGGAAGGCGGCCGACTCCACCGGGCTCGCGGCGTCGCCGTCCTCGATGAGGTCGCCGAGGGCGACGTCCTCCTCCTCGCCGACCGGGGCATGCAGGGAGACCGGTTCCTGGGCGAGCCGCAGCACCTCGCTGACCCGCTCGGGTGCCAGGTCGAGATGGTCGGCGACCTCGTCGGGCGTGGGCTCGTAGCCCCGCTCCTGGAGCATCCGGCGCTGCACGCGCACGACCCGGTTGATCAGCTCGACCACATGCACCGGGACGCGGATGGTGCGGGCCTGGTCGGCCAGGGCCCGGGACATCGCCTGGCGTATCCACCAGGTGGCGTACGTGGAGAACTTGTAGCCGCGGGCGTAGTCGAACTTCTCCACCGCCCGGATCAGCCCGAGGTTGCCCTCCTGGACGAGGTCGAGCATGGTCAGCCCGCGCCCGACGTACCGTTTGGCGACCGAGACGACGAGCCGCAGGTTGGCCTCGATGAGCCGCCGCTTGGCCATCCGCCCCATGACGACGAGCCGGTCCAGGTCGAGCGCCAACTGGCTGTCCAGATCCGGTGTGCTGGAGAGCTTTTCCTCGGCGAACAGGCCGGCCTCGACACGACGGGCGAGTTCGACCTCCTCGGCCGCGGTGAGCAGCGGGATGCGGCCGATCTCGCGCAGGTACTGGCGGAACAGATCGGCGGAGGGGCCGCCGGTGTCGGCCCGGGCCGCGGCGGGGGTCTCGGCGGGTTCGTCGGGTTCCTCGGGCTCGTCGGCGAGCGCCTCCGCCGGCGGTTCGGCGGACGCCGTCTCCGGGGGCAGGGCGCCGCGGCTCTGCGGAGGCACGGCCACGAGCACGTCCGGATCCGCGTCCGGCTCGTCCGCGGTCGTGCCGGTGGCGCTGGTGGTACGGGTGGCGCTGTCGGTCTGAGTGAGGGTCTGGGTCTGCACGGGGGCGACCTCCAGGATGATCGCTGCCGGGCGTGTGCGGCAGCGGTACTTCGGGGGCGGAGAGTCGACGGCCTGCGCTCCGAGGACTCGGGCACCGCCCCCAGTGTGGGGTACGACACAACCCCGCCACGAGGGGCGTGCGGTGACTTTTTGCGTTCGCTTCGTGACCGGACGGTTACTCAGCTCGTCGGACCATCCGGCTGACATATGCGGCCATGACTGGGCCGCACCGACGTGAGGCAGGACGGAAGGCATGAGCGAGATCGAGGAGCAGCGCAGGGCGGACGAGCAGTTGATGCAGGCTCTGCGGCAGACGCAGCTTGAGAGCGATCACCGACCACCTCGGCATCGCACCACCCGAACGGCTCCGAGAAGAGGACCAGCTTCCCCTACAGCGCCTGCGCGCCCCGGGTCTTGAGGGACTGGTCGTACTGCTGCAGGACCCACAACTCGTTGTGAACGGCGGCCAGTTGGGCCGGGTCGCCGCCGGCTTCCAGGCGGCGGGCGGTGATCTGGATCTCCTGGACGCGGCGCTCCACGGCGCGGCGGCGGACGGTCACGAGCTGCTCGCCCGCGTAGGCCTCGTCGACCGCGCGGCGCATGATCGCCTCCACGGCCAGCTCCGTGACCATGGCGCGGACCGAGTCGTCGGGCGCGGCCTCGCGGACCCGGACCAGGTACTCCTGGCTGTCCTGCATGCCGTACTCGGCGCCGCCCGCGTCCAGGATGGCCTGGCGTACGGCGGCGTAGGGGGCGGCGGTGAACTCGTCCACGCCGTAGGCGTCGAAGGCCGGGGAGACCAGCTCCGGGCGCTGCAGGGCGAGCTTGAGCAGTTCGCGCTCGGTGGCGTAGATGGGGTTGCGCAGCTGGAGCGCGGGACCGGCGGTGGCGGGACGGGCGGCGGACTCGTAGGGCTGCGGACCCGCCGCGGCCGGGGCCTTGCCGCCGCGCTCGCGCGCCCAGCGGGCCAGCTGGGCGACCCGCTTGACCACGAACTGGGTGTCGAGGATGCCGAGCATGCCGGCCAGCTCGACGGCGACCTCGTGCTGGGCGCCGCTGTTCTTGATCCGGGCGACGATGGGCGCCGCCTCGTCCAGGGCGGCGGCGCGGCCGGCCGGGGTGTCCAGGTCGTAGCGGTTCACGATCTGGCGCAGTGCGAACTCGAAGAGGGGCGTGCGCGGTTCGGTCAGGTCCGCCACCGCCTCGTCGCCCTTCGCGAGGCGCAGCTCACAGGGGTCCATGCCGTCCGGCGCGATCGCGATGTACGTCTCGGCGGCGAACTTCTGGTCGTCCTCGAAGGCGCGCAGGGCGGCCTTCTGGCCGGCCGCGTCACCGTCGAAGGTGAAGATCACCCGGGCCGATCCGTTGTCCATCAGCAGGCGGCGCAGGATCTTGATGTGCTCGCCGCCGAACGCCGTACCGCAGGTCGCGATGGCGGTCGTCACCCCGGCCAGGTGGCAGGCCATGACGTCCGTGTAGCCCTCGACCACGACCGCGCGGCTGGACTTCGCGATCTCCTTCTTCGCCAGGTCGATGCCGTACAGCACCTGGCTCTTCTTGTAGATCGCCGTCTCGGGGGTGTTCAGGTACTTGGGGCCGTTGTCCGCCTCGTACAGCTTGCGGGCGCCGAAGCCGACGACCTCGCCGCCGATGTCCCGGATCGGCCACATCAGGCGGCCCCGGAAGCGGTCGATGGGGCCGCGGCGGCCCTCCTGGGAGAGGCCGGAGAGGATCAGTTCCTTGTCGGTGAAGCCCTTGCCGCGCAGATAGCGGGTGAGGTGGTCCCAGCCCTGGGGGCTGTAGCCGACGCCGAAGTGGACGGCGGCGCCCTGGTCGAAGCCGCGCTCGGCGAGGAAGAGGCGGCCGGTCTCGGCCTCGGGGCTGGTGGCGAGCTGCTCGGCGTACCACTGCGCGGCGATCTTGTGCGCCTCGACCAGGCGGATCCGCTCGCCGCGCTGGTGGGCCGGGTTGTACCCGCCCTCCTCGTAGCGCAGCGTGATGCCCGCCTGGGCGGCCAGGCGCTCCACCGCCTCCGAGAAGGAGAGGTGGTCCACCTTCATCACGAAGGTGATGGTGTCGCCGCCCTCCTGGCAGCCGAAGCAGTGGAAGAGTCCCTTGCCCGGGCTGACCTGGAAGGACGGCGACTTCTCGTCGTGGAAGGGGCACAGCCCCTTGAGGTTGCCGCCACCGGCGTTGCGCAGCTGGAGGTACTCGGAGACCACGGCGTCGATCGGGACCGCGTCCCGTACCGCCTTCACGTCCTCGTCGTTGATCCGTCCTGCCACGGGTGAATTCTACGGGGACCCGCCGACAGCCCTGATGATCAGGAGGTGAGGGTGTCCAGCGGCACGTGCGGGTTGGCGAGGGCCTCGGGGTCCACCTGCGTCCGGGTGCGGATCAGCTTCTGGATCCCCTCTGTGACGTCCCACACATTTACGTTCATCCCGGCCAGCACGCGTCCCTGCGACAGCCAGAACGCGATGAACTCCCGCTTGCCGGCGTCGCCCCTGATCACCACCTGGTCGTACGACCCCGGCGGCGCCCAGCCGCTGTACTCCATCCCCAGGTCGTACTGGTCGGTGAAGAAGTACGGGATCCGGTCGTACGTGACGTCCTGGCCGAGCATCGAGCGCGCCGCCGCCGGGCCGCCGTTCAGCGCGTTGGCCCAGTGCTCCACCCGCAGCTCGGTGCCGAAGAGCGCGAGCGGGAAGTTCGCCACGTCGCCGGCCGCGTAGATGTCGGGGTCGCAGGTGCGCAGCCGCTCGTCCACGACGATGCCACCGCCGTGCGCCCGGTCGGCGATCTCCAGGCCCGCCGCCTCGGCGAGGCCGGTGCGGGGCGCCGCGCCGATCGCCGCGAGGACGTCGTGCGCCGGGTGCTCCTCGCCGTCGTCGGTGCGGACGGCGAGGACCATGCCGTCCTGGCCGACGATCTCGGTGAGCCGTCGCCCGAACCGGAAACGGACGCCGTGCTCGCGATGCAGCTCGGCGAAGACACCGCCCAGCTCGGGGCCGAGCACATGGTGCAGCGGGGTCGGCTCCGGGTCGATGACCGTGACCTCCGCGCCGTACTCGCGGGCCGCCGCCGCGACCTCCAGGCCGATCCAGCCGGCACCCGCGATCACCAGGTGCCCGTTGTCCCGGCCGAGGGCGGTGAGGACACCCTTGAGGCGCTCGGCGTGCGCGAGCCGGCGCAGGTGGTGCACGCCCGCCAGGCCGGTGCCCGGGATGTCGAGGCGGCGCGGTTCGGCACCGGTGACCAGGAGCAGCTTGTCGTAGCGCACGAGGGTGCCGTCGTCGCCGTAGCGGACCGTCTTCGCCGCACGGTCGATGCGGTCGACGAACTGGCCGAGGTGCAGCTCGATGTCGTTCTGCGCGTACCAGGCGGGCTCGTGCACGAAGACGCTGTCGCGCTCCTCCTTGCCCAGCAGATAGCCCTTGGACAGCGGCGGCCGCTCATAGGGGTGGTCGCGCTCGTCGCTGATCAGTATCACCCGGCCGGTGAAGCCCTCCGCCCGGAGCGTCTCGGCCGCCTTCGCGCCGGCGAGACCGCCCCCGACGATGACGAATGTCTGATCCGCGTCGACCACTTGATGCCTCCTCGTAAGGGTGCCGCCATGTGCGAGCCTCCCGCACACGGCGGGCTGCGGGAAGAGGGAGTGACCCGATCAGGCCACCGCAGGTCACGTTCCGCTCACATATGCCCCGTCAGTCTCGCGTGCAGAGACAGTGCGGAGGCGTCGGTGAGGGAGGCGATCTGGTCGACGATCACCCGCTTGCGCGCGTGGTCGTCGCCTGCCCCGCCGAAGAGCGCCCGAAACTGCGGATCGAGCCCGTCCGGCGCGCGGGCGGTGAGCGCCTCGGCCAGCTCGGCGACGATCACCCGCTGGTCCGCGCGCAGCCGCTCCTGCTCGGCCCGCTGCATCACATACCGGTCCGCGACCGCCTTGAGCACCGCGCACTCCATCCGGGCCTCGCGGGGTACGACGAGTTCGGCGCCGTAGCGGGTGGGCCGGCCGGTGCCGTACGCGGCGCGTGTGGCGCCCTCGGCGGCCAGGCAGAACCGGCCGATGAGCTGGCTGGTGGCGTCCTTCAGGCGGGCCTGGGCGACCGCCGTGCCGTCGTAGCCGTGCGGCCACCACTCCTCGTCCTGGAGCCGGTCGAGGGCGGCGGACAGCTCGGCGGGGTCGGTGTCCGCGGGGACGTAGCGGCCGACGGCGACCCGGAACACCTCCTGCCGCTCGGGCTCGGCGTGCAGGCAGTTGGGGTCGACATGACCGGCGTGCAGGCCGTCCTCGACGTCGTGCACCGAGTACGCCACGTCGTCCGACCAGTCCATGACCTGGGCCTCGAAGCAGGTGCGGGTGCCGGGGGCGGGCGCTCTGACCCAGTCGAACACCGGGCGGTCGTCCTCGTAGACGCCGAACTTCCGTGACGCCGGTTCGGTGGGGTGGGCGCCGCGCGGCCAGGGGTACTTGGTGGCGGCGTCGAGGGTGGCGCGGGTGAGGTTGAGGCCGACCGAACCCTCCTCGGTGAACCGTTTGGGCTCGATGCGGGTGAGGAGCCTGAGGGACTGGGCGTTGCCCTCGAAGCCGCCGCAGTCGTCCGCGAAGGCGTTCAGCGCCTGTTCGCCGTTGTGACCGAAGGGCGGGTGGCCGAGGTCGTGGGCCAGGCAGGCGGCCTCGACGAGGTCGGGATCGCAGCCGAGGGCGGCGCCCAGCTCCCGGCCCACCTGGGCGCATTCCAGGGAGTGGGTGAGACGGGTTCGGGGACTGGCGTCCCAGGCGTGGGCGCTGCGCTGGCCCGGCGTGACGACCTGGGTCTTGCCGGCGAGGCGTCTGAGGGCGGCCGAGTGGAGGATGCGGGCACGGTCGCGCTGGAAGGCGGTGCGGCCCGGGCGTTTGTCGGGTTCGGGGGCGTAGCGCTCGACGGCAGCCGGGTCGTAGCTGGGTGCGGTGCCTTCCATTCCTCGACAGTAAGGCCACTGCAGCGCCCGGTTCTGTTTTCGTGCGGCTGCGGGTGGTGTGTGGCCGACCGCGCCCGTGCGGCGCCGCCCCGTGCCGATACGGCCCCGCGCCCCCTCAGGCGGCCTTCGCTCCGCGTGCCGCCAGGCCCTGCTCGTAACGGTTCACGACCAGGCGGGCCATCGCCGGATGGTCTCCCAGCGGAGCCGAGGCGATCCACGGTGCCGCCTGCGCGCACTGGGTCGCGAAGCGGCCCGGGGCGGTGAAGTACGACGCGATCGCCACCCGGTGGCGGCCCTTCGCCGCCAGGGTGCGCAGGGCCGTCGGGATCGTCGGGGTGGCCGCCGCGGCGTAGGCGGGCAGGACGGGGACACCCAGGCGGGTGGCGAGGAGGCCGGCGGTGCGGCGGGTGTCCGCGGCCGAGTCGGGGTCGCGGGAGCCCGCAGCGGCCAGGACCACCGCGCTCCCCCGTCGTACGGAGTCGTCCGGGGACGTCGGCCAGCCGGCCTCCAGCAGGCGGTCGTACAGGGCCTCCGCCAGGAGGGGATGCGGGCCCAGCGGAGGTGCCACGCGTGCGCGCACCGGTGCCCCGGCGGCCACGCCGGGGATGTCGTGCTTGACGTGGTGACCCCGGCCGAGCAGGAGCGGGACGAGGACGGCGGGGGTGTCGCCGAGGGCCGCGAGGGTGTCCGGGAGGAGGGGCTCGTTCAGCTCGATGTGGCCGAGGCTGACGGGCAGGCCGGGACGTAGCTCGCGTACGCGTTCCATGAGCGTCGTCACGGTGGTCAGCGCGTGCGGGTCCCGGCTGCCGTGGGCGACCAGCACCAGCGCGGGCGGGGCCGGGCGGCGGACGGGCGGCGGGACGAGCCGGAGCCGGTCGGCCAGTCGGCTGCCGATGCTGCTCATGAGGTGCGCCGTGCTGTCGAGGTGGATGCGGGGCTCGGAGCGGGGAGGGGTCGACGCCGTCATGGAAGGATCCTGACGGGGCCACGTTGCGTTGTCGTTGCCTGGCCGTCACGAGCGTTTTCCGCTGGTTCACCTCGTACACCTGCACGATGTGAGGCGAACCGTATCGGCGCCGGTGGCGTCCTCCAAGGTCGGAACCGATCACTGGGGGGACGTGACGATGAGGATCCGTCGACCGCGCCTGCCGCGCACCCGTACCGGGCAGCGGCGGCTGGTGCAGGCCGCGATGGCCGTGTGTGTGCTGGCGCTGTCCCCGGTGACCTGGCTGTACGTGTCCACGGCGGACCGGCTGCGGACGGTGGCGGACGTGCCGCAGGCGCAGGTCGCCGTGGTGTTCGGAGCCGGGCTCACGAACGGGAGGCCGTCGCCGTACCTCGCGCACCGGCTGAACGCGGCGGCGACGCTGTACCGGCAGGGGCGGATCAAGGCCGTCCTCGTCACCGGGGACAACAGCCGCACGACCTACGACGAGCCCGACACCATGCGCGCCTACCTGACGCAACACGGCGTGCCGGGCCGGCGGATCGTCAGCGACTACGCCGGTTTCGACACCTGGGACTCCTGTGTGCGGGCCAGGAAGATCTTCGGGGTGGACCGGGCCGTGCTGATCAGCCAGGGTTTCCACATCCGGCGCGCGGTGGCGCTGTGCGAGGCGGCGGGGGTGGACTCGTACGGGATCGGGGTCGACGAGACGCACGACGTGACCTGGTACTACGGCGGGACGCGGGAGGTCTTCGCCGCCGGCAAGGCCGTGCTGGACATGGCCCTGCGTCCCAATCCGCACTTCCTCGGGCCCAGGGAGCCGGGGGTGGCCCGGGCACTGGCCACGGGCCGGTGACCTCGGCACGCCGGTCCCCTGCAGGTGCTCGCCGTCGGCCCGGGGCGCGCTGCGCGGCAAGGGCCGTACGGCCGCCGGGCCTGCCGGTACCGGAGGCACGGCCGACCCCGCCGCCGATCCGCGAGGACGGCGAGCCGGCCGCGGGCGCCGGACGGATCGCCGGCCGGCTCGCGGCCGTCAACTCGGTTGGGTGGGCGCCTCGTCCGAGGAGCCGAGCGTGGCGGCTCCACAACTGCCGCGGTCAGGCTCGAGCACGGCGGCGGCCGGAGCCTCGCATCGGACCGGAGCGGACGGCGCGGCCCTCGTCCGGACCTGCCGGCCTGCGGGGTTGCGGGGTTGCGGGGCGGTGGTCCCAGGACGACCGCAGTAGTGCGGTTCGGTCCCTTGGGTGCGGCGGCACGGGGCGGGCTCACGTAGGTTCGAGCCATGTCCGACACCGAGCAGTTCGACCTCGACGCCTACCTGGAACGGATCGGGTGGCAGGGCGGCCGGCAGGCCGATGTGGCGACGCTGCGGGGCGTCCATCTGGCCCACGCGCTGTCCCTGCCCTTCGAGAACCTGGAGCCGCTGAGCGGCCGGGCGCCCTCGCTGGCGGCCGGCGATCTCATGGCCAAGATGGTCCGCGGTCGTCGAGGCGGGTACTGCTACGAGCACAACACCCTCATGCGGCTCGCCCTTCAGGCGCTCGGCTTCCGGGTCGGCGGCCTGGCCGCGCGGGTGGTGCTGGGTGCCCCGACGCCCTGGAGCCGGCCGCGCACGCACATGATGCTGCGCGTCCCGGTGCCGGGCGAGCCCGAGCCGTACCTCGCGGACGTGGGCTTCGGCGCCGTCGGCTCGCTGCTGGCGCCCGTCCCGCTGGTCACCGGCGCCGAGTTCGAGGGCGGCGGCCGCAGGCACCGGCTCGTGCCGCTGTCGCACGAAGGACCGCTGGAACTGCTGGAGTTGCAGGCGTTCGACGGCCGGGACTGGGTCGGCCAGTACGCGTTCACGCTGGAGCCGTTCGCCGCCGCGGACTACGAGGTGTTCAACTGGCACGTCGGCACCAATCCCCGCTCCCCCTTCACCCGCCGGCCGTATCTGCAGCGGGCCACCGCCGAGCACCATCTCTGCCTGGACGGCGCCCGGTTGACCGAGACCCGGCCCGACGGCACGGTCACCGAGCGCAAGCTCGCGGACGAGGCGCAGGCGCGGCGCGTGGTGGCGCAGGAGTTCGGGATCGCCGTACCCGAGGGGCAGACCCTGCTGGGCTGACTCAGCGGCCGGACAGCCAGTCGCCGTCCTCGATGGGAGTACCGGTGGCACGCAGCCGGGCGGCGACGCGCGGGGCGGCGAGATAGACCCACGCCGGGGCGGAGCTGCCGTCGGCGCGCACGACGAGCCGGGTGACGCGTTCGTAAAGGTTGCGGGGGTCGCCCGGGGCGTACTCCTCCAGCCGGTCCAGGGCGGCGAGCAGCTCGCCGTACGACTCCGGGCGGGCGGTGACCAACTCGCCGCGCACGTCCGCGCCCTGACGCTCGACGGCGTAGGGGTAACCGGGGCCGTCGTAGAGCATCGCGTCCGGGAGGCGGGCCGGTTCCTCGCGGGCGGTGCGGCCCCGCAGGAACAGGTCGTGGTTGGCCGCGCCCGGGCGCAGGGTGCCGTAGACGAAGAAGGGCAGCGGGGTCCCGGGGTCCGACGTGATCACGGAAACGATTCTTCACCCCCTCGCGCCCCTCACACATCTCCATCAAGACGCTGTGGACATGAAATGTCATCTCTGTCGGCAGCAGCGCCATCCCCACGCCTTGACCTGGCGCCATCCCCAGGAGACGGATGAGCCGGATACGGCAGCATGTCCGAGGACCCCGTCGCCTCACCACCACCGCCGGCGTCGCCGTCACCACCGCGACCCTGCTGACCACGGCCCTCTGGCGGAGGTGGTGCTGCCGGCGCCGGTTGCCGGACCGTGTCCGGCGGTGCGCTGACGCACCCTCACCCGTTCAACGGCACCGCCGCTCCATTCGTGTGCTTTTCGCACTGGATCCTCGCGCGACCTCCCCTGCGCCCGTGACCTGCCGAAACCTCATGCGGGATAGGCCGTACGGAGGGCGGGGACGACACCCGTTCGCCTCATTTCTGACGAGGCGTCAGGAGGCGGAAGTGCCGGACTGCGACTTACCTCGGTAGGGCAGGGGCGATCCCCTGGGAACCGAAACGCGAAGCTCTGGGGAGCACCATGCGCCGCACCGCCCGACTGCTGACCGGTATCGCGCTCGTCGGCGCGGCCGCGGCCCCCGCCTGGGCCGGCAGCGCCAGCAGCCTGGAGGTGTTCCCCTCCACCGTGGTGCCCGGCGGCCAGGTCACCGTGAACACCGGCGCGTGCGGGAACTCGGGCGCGGCGACCGGGGACGCGGGCGCGGTCGGCGCCGGCGTCTTCGCCCTGGCGCCCAGCACGCACGAGGGCCAGGCGATCGGCCAGTTCCAGGTGCCGGAGAGCGCACAGCCGGGGACGTACGAGATCGTCGCGAAGTGCGCCGAGGGCAACCGGCAGGTGCGGGGCGACCTGGTGGTGGCCCTGAGCGCGGCGCAGCAGCCGCGCGGAAGTCTGAAGACGGGGGTCGGCGGCGCACTCGGCCGCGACCCCGTGCAGACCGCGGCGGGTGTGGCGGCGCTGGCCGTCGCCGCCGCGGGTGGTACCTGGCTCCTGCATCGCCGGGCGAGAGGCGACGGGATCTGACGGACACCCTCCGCTGTCCGTCCGCCGGTACCGCACATCCCGCCCCCTCCGGGTCCGACGCCCCTCGCGGCCCGGAGGGGGAGGGGGTCTTCGGGGGTCCGCCTCCGGGAGAAGGGTTGATCGCTATGCGCAGGAACGCCAGGCGCGGCAGGAACGCCGGGCGCGGCCGGGGCGCCAGGCTCGGCGACACCGCGATAGCCGCGGTCACGGTCGCCGCCCTCGGTTCCGGGGTGTGGCTGCTCGGCACCGGGACGCACGCGCCGCCGCAGCCCGCGGGCGCAGAGGGCCGCCTGGATCCGGGCGGCGGGGGCCCCGCCGTCCCCGCCCTGGCCCCCTCCCCGCCGACCCGGATCCGCATCCCCTCGATCCGCGTGAACGCCCCGCTGATGGGCCTGGCCCTCACCCGCTCCGGCAGCCTGGACGTACCGCCCGCGCAGAACAAGAACCTGGCGGGCTGGTACGAGGCCGGCACCATGCCCGGCGAGACGGGCACCGCGATCGTCGCCGGCCACGTCGACAACGCCGAGGGCCCCGCCGTCTTCTACGACCTCGGCGCGCTCGAGCGCGGCGCCCGCATCGAGGTGGACCGCCGCGACGGCACGGTCGCCGTCTTCACGGTGGACGCGGTGGAGGTGTACGCGGCCCGCGACTTCCCCGACGAGAAGGTCTACGGCGCGGCCTCCCGCCCCGAACTCCGCGTCATCACCTGCGGCGGCGGTTACTCCAGGGCGACCGGCTATCAGGGCAACGTGGTGGTGTTCGCCCATCTGACGGGGAGCGCCTGAGCGCTTCCGGGCGAACGGTGGGCGAGCGGCCCGCGGGCCGCTCGCCGAGTTGCGGTTGCCCGTGGCCTCTTCGAACATGGATCCGGGTGCGCCGGGACACGGAAGTCTCGCCCGAAGGTCGAGGTTGTTGCCCATGACACAGACGCAGACCTGGCGAAAGCGCAAAATGCCGTGCGGGCGGGACGCCGGACCTTCCTACGTCACCGCGGTGCTCCGGGCCGTCCGAGCCGGGTGACGAGCCGTACCATGCTGTCCCCTTTCCCCACCTCCGACCACCGGATGCCGGACGGCCGGGTGGTCCCCTGGAAGGGCCTCTACACCGGGCCCCGGGTGCTCGATGACCGGGAGGTGGCCGCCTTCGCGGACCGGCTGATCGGGATGGACTGTGCGTCCGTGCCGGTGGCGGCCGCACAGGAGCTGCTCCCGTACCGCCAGCGGACCGGTCACCGGCCGCCCGCGCTGCTGCTGCACTCGACCACCGGGACCCTGCGCGCCTTCGAGGCCGAGGTGGACGATCTGGCGGCGGGACGCAGCCCCCACGACGTGACCACCTACACCGAGGCCCGCTCGGTCCTCCTCGCCACCGCGGACGACCTCAGCGTGGGCCGCACCGCTCCCTGGGCCGAAGCCGTCGGGATCAGCGGCGTTCCCGCCGTCGACCTCGGCGACCGGGAGCACTACTACCTCAGCCACGCACTCCTGGTCATGGCCGCCGAGCACGACCGGGGCGCGGTCACCCCGCTGCGCCGGATCATCGACTGGCTGCGCTCTCGCTCCGACGCCGTGATCCGGCTCTACGCCCTCGACCTGGAAATGCAGATCTTCCTGCTGTGGCTGCGCCGTGCGGCCGGCCTGCCCGCGCTGGTCACGGACGCGAACGGCCCCGACATAGCCACCCGGTGGAACTGCAAGCGGCACCTTCACCCCAGCGTCGACGCCGCCGCGCGGCTGGACCCGCAGGGGCGGTCCGCCGAGGAACTGCTCGCCGCCGAGCAGCGACTCAGCGAGGTGTACGAACACCTCGGCCTGAGCGTCCCGGTACTGCCCGGGTACCTGGTGCCACGCGAACGTGCCGACCTGCGCACCTTCACCGCCGGGGTCCTGCGGGCCGCGGAGCTGCTGCGCAGCCGCTACGGAACGACCACCGCGGCCCTGAAACCGAGTGAGGCGGGTGGCGGAGCCCGGATCACCGGCAACCTCGACCTCACCGACAGCGGCCGGCTGGCCGCGGTGGCCCGGGAGGCCCACGTGGTGGGCGACGACTATCTGCTGGAGGCCTGGGTCGAGTTCCTGCCGGTGGAGCTGGGCGGCAGCCGGGTTCCGGTGGCGCCCTCCGGCCACTTCCGCCACGGGCAGGTCGCCGAGGGCATCACGCTGCAGGCGCTCGACGGCTTCGTGTGGGCGGGAAACACCTACGTCGACGAGGCGGGCTGGACCGGACTCGGCCTGCCGGACACCGTCTACCGGACGATCCGCACGTCACTGGAGTCCATCCGCACGGCCTTCATCGGCGCGCCCGGCCGCGCGGACGGCAGCCGGCTGACGCTGGTCACGGGCGGGGTCGACTTCGCGCTCGGCCGGCTCGGCGGCCGGTTCGGCGAGCGGCTGGTCGTCGGTGCCCTCGACTTCAACCTCTCCTCGAACGGTGCGGAGTGCCTGCGGGCCTTCCTGGAGGAGGCCCGGCGCCTGGGCGTCGCCGACGAGTACGCCGCCACCCGCGTGTTCCGGCCCGCGCCCTGGGCCACCCTGCGCCGGCTCGAGGCCGTCGCCGCCGCCCGGTGCGCCGCGGGGAGCCTGGCGCGGGCGGTGGCCTGCGTGCCGGACCGCTGGGCCATGATCGCCACCACCGGGACGACCCCGGCCGAGGCGGCCGGCCGCGCCACCGGGCTGCTGGACACCCTCACCGTCGCCGAACTCGGCCAGGCCACCACGCCCGTCCGCTTCCCGGCCTGATCGCGGCCCCGGCCCACCGCCCGGCGCGGCGCGCCGGGCAAGGCCCTCACACCCCCGGCCGGGGCCCGCTGAGGGCAGCGTTCCGCGCGGGAAACAGAGGTGATGCGGCCGGGTAACGTCGCCATCGCACGCTCAGGGACATGACCTCGGACAGGCGTGTGGTGGTGATCGGCGTCGGCCCGGCGGGCGTACGGCTCGCCCGCCGCCCCGCCCGGCCGGGGCGCTCGGGCACCCCCGCGCCGCTCATCGGCGCGGAGGACCACCCGACGTACCAACCGGTCCGGCCCGCCGAGGTGCCGGCCGGCCGGTACGCACCGGAGGCGACCGCCCTCCCGGCACCCGGCCACCCGATGCGCACCCGGGGCACCGGCCGCGACCGGGCCGCCGGGACCGTCGGCCGGGGCGACGGGCCGCCGGCCGGCCACACCCCGAAGACGGGGCTCGCGGTCGTCGCGGTCGGGGTACGGCCACGCCCCGCGAGGAGCCGGCGCGGGCGCCGGGTTGCCTGCCGGAGCGGGCACCGCCCGCTGCACCGCAACCCGTGCGCCGCCCCGGCCGACCCGGCGACGGGCCCCTTCCCCCTGCTCACCCACGACGGAGGCTCCTGATGACCAGCGCCCCGGGGGCCACCCCCACGATCGTGCTCGTCGGCCACGGCATGGTCGGCCAGCGTTTCCTCGAAGCACTCGCGCAGCGCGGCCTGACCGCCACGCACCGCGTGGTCGTGCTCTGCGAGGAGCCGCGCCCGGCATACGACCGCGTCGCCCTCACCTCGTACTTCTCGGGCAGGACCGCCGAGGACCTCTCGCTGACCGACATGGGGTTCATCGAGGCCCACGGCATCGAGCTGTGGGTCGGTGACCCGGCCGAGACGATCGACCGCGAGGCGAAAAGGGTCACGGCCCGCTCCGGCCGGGTCCTCGCGTACGACACCCTCGTCCTGGCCACCGGCTCCTACCCCTTCGTCCCCCCGGTCCCGGGCAGGGACGCGGCCGGCTGCTTCGTCTACCGCACGATCGAGGACCTGCTCGCGATCGAGGCGTACGCGCGGTCGACAGCACAGGTGGGTGCCGTGGTCGGCGGCGGGCTGCTGGGCCTGGAGGCGGCCGGCGCGCTCAAGGGCCTCGGCCTGGACACGCACATCGTGGAGTTCGCGCCGCGCCTGATGCCGGTGCAGGTGGACGAGGGCGGCGGCGCGGCGCTGCTGCGGACCATCGAGGGCATGGGCCTGAGCGTGCACACGGGCGTGGGCACCCAGGAGATCGTCACCGGCGCGGACGGCTCGGTCACCGGCATGAAGCTGTCCGACGACCGCGAACTCCCCGTCGACATGGTGGTGTTCAGCGCCGGTGTCCGCCCGCGCGACCAGCTGGCCCGGGACTGCGGCCTCGCGGTCGGCGCGCGCGGCGGCATCAGCGTGGACGAGCGGTGCCGTACGGTCACCGATCCGCACGTCTTCGCGATCGGCGAGTGCGCGCTGGCGGCGGACGGCCGGGTGTACGGCCTGGTCGCGCCGGGCTACGAGCAGGCGCAGACCGCGGCCGCCACCATCGCCGCCGACGAGACCGAGCAGGTGACGTTCACCGGCGCCGACCTGTCCACCAAGCTCAAGCTGCTCGGCGTGGACGTGGCGTCCTTCGGCGACGCGCACGGCACCGCCGAGGACTGCCTGGACGTCGTCTACTCCGACTCCCGCGCGGGCCTGTACAAGAAGCTGGTCATCGGCCGGGACGGCACGCTGCTCGGCGGCATCCTGATCGGCGACGCGGAGGCGTACGGCACCCTGCGCGCGCTGACCGGCTCGGTGCCGCCGGTCTCCCCCGAGTCCCTCGTCCTGCCCGCCGACGCGGATGCGGGGGCCCGGCTCGGCCCGTCCGCGCTGCCGGACGAGGCGGTCATCTGCTCCTGCCACAACGTCAGCAAGGGCACCGTCCGCGGGGCGGTGACGGAGCACGGGTGCACCGGCCTGCCCGAGGTGAAGACGTGCACCAGGGCCGGTACGGGCTGCGGCAGTTGTGTCAAGGTCCTCGGGCAGCTGGTCGACGCCGAGCTGGAGGCGTCCGGCGTCGAGGTCGACAAGGGCCTGTGCGGCTGCTTCGCACAGACCCGCGAGGAGCTGTACGAGATCGTCCGCACCCTGCGGCTCACGTCGTACCGGGAGCTGCTCGACCGGCACGGCCGTGCGGGCGCCCGGGGCGGCGACGGCTGCGAGACCTGCAAGCCGGCCGTCGGCTCGATCATCGCCTCCCTCGCCCCGGCGATCGGCGCGAGCGGCTACGTCCTCGACGGCGAGCAGGCGACCTTGCAGGACACCAACGACCACCACCTCGCCAACCTGCAGAAGAACGGTTCGTACTCGGTCGTGCCGCGCATCCCCGGCGGTGAGATCGCGCCAGAGAAGCTGATCGTGATCGGTGAGATCGCCCGGGACTTCGGCCTCTACACGAAGATCACCGGCGGCCAGCGGATCGACATGTTCGGCGCCCGGGCCGAACAGCTCCCGCTGATCTGGGCACGGTTGGTGGACGCCGGTTTCGAGTCCGGGCACGCCTACGGCAAGGCGCTGCGCACGGTGAAGTCCTGCGTGGGCTCCACCTGGTGCCGCTACGGCGTCCAGGACTCGGTGCGCATGGCGATCGACCTGGAGCTGCGGTACCGGGGCCTGCGCTCGCCGCACAAGCTGAAGTCGGCGGTCTCGGGCTGCGCCCGCGAGTGCGCCGAGGCCCGGTCGAAGGACTTCGGCGTGATCGCCACCGCGGGCGGCTGGAACCTGTACGTCGGCGGCAACGGCGGCGCCACCCCGCGCCACGCGGACCTGCTGGCGCAGGACCTGTCCGACGCCGAACTGGTCCGCCTGATCGACCGGTTCCTGATGTTCTACATCCGCACGGCCGACCGCCTGGAGCGCACCAGCGTCTGGCTGGAGCGGATCCCGGGCGGCCTGGACCACGTACGCGACGTGGTGGTGCACGACAGTCTCGGCATCTGCGACGAGCTGGAGGCGCTGATGCGGGCGCATGTCGCCCACTACCGGGACGAGTGGGCCGAGACCGTGGGCGACCCCGAGAAGCTCGCCCGGTTCGTGTCCTTCGTCAACGCCCCGGACACCCCCGACCCGGTCGTCTCCTTCGTGCCCGAGCGCGACCAGATCAAGCCCGACCTGCCGCTGCTGGCCATCGGCATGCGGCCCGCCGACGACGTCCTGGAAGGAAGCACCCAGCGATGACCCTGACCGCCGAGACCACCGCCCTGAAGGTCCAACTCGAGCTGGCCGAGGGCTGGTTCACCGCCTGTGACCTGGACGCGCTGCTGCCCGGGCGCGGGGCGGCCGTCCTGCTGCCGGACGGCCGCCAGGCGGCCCTGTTCCGCGACCGCTCCGACCGGCTCTACGCCATCGACAACCGCGACCCGTTCACCGGCGCTGCCGTCCTGTCCCGCGGTCTGACCGGCACCCACGAGGGCCGCCCGTTCGTGGCCTCTCCCCTGCTCAAGCAGCGCTTCGACCTGGTCGGCGGGGAGTGCCTGGACGACGCGTCGGTACGGGTGGCCGCGTACGCGGTGCGCCTGGCCCGGCCCGAGCCGGCCTGACCCGTCGAGCTTGATCGGTCGTTCAAGAATGATCTAGGCTGCGGCATGTGGCCAGAACCAAGGAGTTCGATCCGGACGCCGCGCTGCAGGCAGCCCTGGAGCTGTTCTGGCGGCGCGGCTACGAGGCGACGTCGATGGCCGACCTGGTCGACCGCCTGGGCATCGGCCGGGCGAGCCTGTACGCGACGTTCGGCAGCAAGCACGAGCTGTACCTGAAGGCGCTGGAGCGCTACGCGCAGGCGGGGCACACCCGGACCGTGCGGGAGCTGTCCCGGCCGGGCCCCGCCCTGCCGGCCGTACGGGCGGTCGTACGGCGCTTCGCGGCGGAGGCGGCCGAGGAGCCGGGGCGGCTGGACGGCTGCCTGATCACCAACACGGCCGCCGAACTGGCCCCGCACGACCCGGCCGCCGCCCGGCGCGTCGAGCGCAGCTGGGACCACCTGGAGACACTGCTGCACGCCGCGCTGGTCCGCGCCCAGAGCCAGGACGAGCTGCCGGCCGACCGCGACCCGCTCGCCCTGGCCCGCATGCTGGTGGTGCTGATGCAGGGCCTGCGGGTCGTCGGCAAGGCGTCGGCGGACCCGGCACGCGTGCGGGACGCGGCGGAGCAGGCATTGATGCTGCTCGCCTGACCACAGGAAGAATCACGCCCTCCACGGAGGGCGTTGTCTTTCCTCTCATACTGAACCGAACGTTCTAGATAAGGGGACTCCCATGACGCACCGCTTCTCCGGCAGGACGGCCCTGGTCACCGGCGCGGGCTCCGGCATCGGACGCGCCGTCGCCCTCGCCCTTGCGGCCGAGGGCGCCCAGGTCGTCGCGGCCGGACGGCGGCAGGAGCCGCTGGACGAAACCGTCCGTCTCATCGAGGGGCAGGGCGGCAAGGCTCTCGCGGTGAGCGCCGACGTGAGCCGGGCCGCCGACGCGCAGGCGCTGGTGCGGGCCGCCGTCGACCGATTCGGCTCGCTCGACGTGGCGGTCAACAACGCGGGCGTCTTCCGCGGCGGGCAGCCCCTCGCGGACCTGCCCGAGGAGGACTGGCACGCCCAGCTGGCCACCAACGTCACCGGCGTCTTCCTGGCCCTGCAGTCCCAGGTCCGCCGGATGCGCACCCAGCCGGCGGGCGGCGCGATCGTGAACATCTCCTCCACCTTCGGCCTGCACACCGCCTCCCCCGAAGCCGCCGCCTACGCCGCGAGCAAGGCCGCCGTGACCGCGCTCAGCCGGGGCGCCGCCCTGGACCACATCCGTGACGGCGTGCGGATCAACGTCGTCAGCCCGGGTGCGACCGAGACCTCGATGTCCCTGCGCCCGGGCGAGACGGAGCCGGACCGGGCCGAGCGCGCCCGCGCCACTCTCCCGCTCGGCCGCATCGCCGCCACCCGGGAGATCGCCGCCGCCGTCCTCTACCTGGCCTCGGACGACGCGGCGTCGGTGGTCGGCACGGACCTGGTGGTGGACAGCGGCGCCACGCTGTGAACCGTTCGGGGATCAGTCGATCCCCGAACGCTCCACCCCCGCCACGATCCACCGCTGGAAGAGCAGGAACACCAGCAGCAGCGGCAGGACGGACACGACAGCGGCGACGAACAGCTCGTGCAGCCGGACGACCTGGGACGTGGTGAAGGACGACAGCGCGACCTGCACAGTCCAGGCGCTCTGGTCCTGCCCGATCACCAGGGGCCACAGGAAGGAGTTCCACGCGCCGAGGAACACGATCGTCCCGACGGCGGCGAACACCGGCCGGGCGCCCGGCACGACCACCAGCCAGTACGTACGCCAGTACCCGAGCCCGTCGACCTGCGCCGCGTCCTCCAGTTCCCGCGGGAATCCGAGGAAGTACTGCCGGAAGACGAAGCACGCGAACGCCGAGAACAGCGTCGGGACGATCAGCCCGCGCAGGGTCGAGATCCAGCCCAGCGAGGACACCAGCACAAAGCTCGGTACGAAGG
Source organism: Streptomyces broussonetiae (assembly GCF_009796285.1). NCBI lineage: Bacteria > Bacillati > Actinomycetota > Actinomycetes > Kitasatosporales > Streptomycetaceae > Streptomyces > Streptomyces broussonetiae. Next base: position 3,328,148 of record NZ_CP047020.1, read on the forward strand.
TGACGGCGGCCGGGACCAGCAGGGTGCCGAGGATGCCGTAGAAGACCTTGTTCGCGTGCCGGTACGGGATGCGGGCGAGGCCGTAGCCGGCGAGGGAGGCCAGGACGAGCGTGCCGAGGGTGGTGGCGACGGCGATCAGCGCGGAGTTGAGCAGGGAGCGGGCGAAGGGGACGGACGGGTCGTCGAACAGCTCCCGGACGTTGCCCCATTCCAACTCCTTCGGGAAGAAGGTCCATTGGGGCGAGGTGATGTCCTGTTCGCTGGACAGCCCGTTGCGCACCAGAAGATAGAAGGGGATGAGGAAGACCACGGCGAGCACGATCAGCAGCGCCAGCCGCAGCGCCCGCCCGGCCCGTACCAGGGCGTCATCCATCGGCGTCCGTCCTTCCCAGCCGCAGCCACCGTGCCTGCCCCAGCGTGACGACCGCGATGATCAGCGCGAGGATCACCGCGCCCGCGCTGCCGAGCCCGAGGTTCTGCCCCTGTCCGAGGGCGGTGTAGTAGAGGTAGACCAGCGGCGGGCGGGCGTAGGGCGGATAGCCCCGGGCGTCGGACAGCAGGTTGTAGAACTCGTCGAAGGCCTGGAAGGCGTTGATCACGAGCAGCAGCAGCACCGCGACCGAGGTGGCCCGCAGCTGGGGCAGGGTGATGTGCCGCAGCACCGTCCAGCCGGGCCGGGCCCCGTCCACGGCGGCGGCCTCGTACAGCACCGGATCGATCCGCTGGAGGCCGGCGAGGAAGAGAATCATGTAGAAGCCGGCTTGCAGCCACAGCCGTACGGTGACGATGACCAGCCAGTACCAGGGCGGACGGGTGCCGGCCAGCCAGGCCACGGGATCACCCCCGGACCATCCCAGCACGGTGTTCGCCAGCCCGAACCGCACCCCGTTGAAGATCGACATCTTCCAGACCAGGGCGGCGACGACATAGCTGCACGCGGCCGGCAGGAAGAAGACGGACCGGAAGAAGGCGCGCGCCCGCCGCACCCGGTTGACCATGAGAGCGAGCGCGAGGGAGACGAGGTAGGTGACAGGGACGATGAAGGCGGTGAAGACCAGGAAGGTCCTCAGGCTGTCGACGAACGCGTCGTCCTCGAGCATCGCCGTGTAGTTGTCCAGCCCGACGAAGTGCGTGGGCGTGACGGTGTTCTGCGCGTCGAAGAAGCTCAGGCCCACGCTCCACAGCAGCGGAACGTAGGTGAAGAGCGCCAGCCCGGCGGCGAACGGCCCGACGAACACCCAGAACCACAGCGCTCTGCGGCGCCTCACGGCTTCTTCTTCACGCGCTCGAGTTCACCGGCCACCTTCCGTACGACAGCCCGCAGTTCACGCTCCGGACTCGCCCCGCCGGTGATGATCCGGCTGAGCGCGTCCTGGTAGGCGACCTGCGCGGCCGGCGTCCACAGCAGAGGCTGGGCGTATCCGTGGTCGGTGGTGAGGCGCACGGCCTCGGCGGCGGGGCCGGACCTGAGCCGGGCGGCCTTCCTGGCCAGGGAGATCCGGGCCGGGATGTGGAAGCCGTACGACAGCGCGAAGTCCTGCTGGTAGTCGGTCCGTTCGACCCACAGCCACTTCACGAAGTCCTTGGCGGCGTCCTTGTGCCTGCTGCGCGCGCTGACGGCGGCCCCGTACGCGCCCACGGGCACGCCGGGCCTGCCCTGGCTGCCGTCCGGGGGGAACGGCAACACCCCGAAGTCGTCGCCGAGTTCCTTCTCGATCTGCGGCAGCGCCCACAGCCCGGTCCACTGCATCGCGGTCAGCCCCTGGAGGAAGGCGGACGGGTCGGACCAGTCGGCGGGCGCGCCGAGCAGGAGGGACTTGTCGGCGTAGAGCCGGTGCAGCTTGCCGAGGGTGCGGGCGGCGGCGGGATCGTCGAATCCGACGGCTCCGTCCTCGGTGACGAGCTGAAGTCCCGCGGCGTACAGGGGAGTTCCGCCGAGCACCCCGGCTCCCCCGTCATTGCCCAGGAACAGCCCCTTGACCTTGCTTCCGGTGAGCCTGCGGGCCGCGTCCACGAGGGCGTCCAGGCTGGTGGGCGGCGCGACCCCGGCGTCCTTCAGCAGGCTCTTGCGGTAGTAGAGCATCTGCATGTCGATGACCTGCGGGATGCCCCAGATCCGGCCGTCGTGGGTCTTGGGCGTGAGGACGGCCGGATTGAAGTCGTCCTTGACGCCGGCCGGCAGATCGCTGAGATCGACGACCTGACCGCCCTGGATCTGGTCGAGGGTGGGCCCGTTGACCTCGAACACATCGGGTCCGGAGTCGGTGAGGAGGGCGGCGGCGGTCTGCTGGTCGTAGTTCCCCGGCCGCCACTGCACCTTGACGCGGGCCCGGTGATAGGCGGCGGCGTACCGCTGGACGGCCTGCTGGGTCCCGGGCTCGCCGTACTGGTGGTACCACTGCGACAGTTGGGTACCCGAACTCCCGCCGCCGCGGCCGTTGTTGGACCCGCACGCGGCGAGCAGGCCCGCTCCGGCCCCGGCTCCCGCGACCAGCAGTGCCCTGCGGCTCATGGTCATCGTCTGTGCCCCCTGACGTCGGTCATCGATGCACGGCCCAACGATCAACCTTGCGCGATGATTACGAAAGGCGCGTTTCGGCGATGTGTCACCCGCCGGAGGACGGGCCGCGGCGACGGTTCAGCGGGCCCTTGGCCGAATCTCTCCAGATCCTGCGGACATCGCACAACTTTTCCGGCCCGGGGCGCATCCAACACAGTGACCTTCATCCACCGATTCGCCCGATGGAGGCGAATATCGCATGCTTCGTCACTCAACTCTTCCGAGACTGTTCCGGCCACTGCCCGGGCGCGGCGCGGCCACCGTACTGACCGCGGCGCTCCTGGGGCTGACGGCGGCGGGAGCGGCATGGAGCGCGACGCCGACGGCGGCCCGGACCTCGGCCGCTGTCCGTACCTGCACGGTGAGCGACCTGTATCTCTCCATGGGCCGCAAGGAGGGTGCGGCCGGCTCGGTGTACTGGCCGGTCCGGTTCACCGACACCAGCACCACCAGCTGCGCCCTGCGCGGCTACCCGGGCGTCAGCGTCCTGGACGCCGCCCACCACCAGCTCGGCCCGGCGGCCACCCGCAGCGGCAGCTCCTACGGCACGGTCACGCTCGCTCCGGGGCACTCGGCCGCGTCGGTCATCCGCACCGCCAACGGCCCGGTGGGCGGCCCTTGCCTGCGCACCGGCACCTACCTGCGGGTCTACCCGCCGGCCTCCCGCACCGCAGCCCTGATACCGGCCCCCTGGACGACCTGCTCCGGGATCTTCCAGGTGGGTCCGGTGAACACGGAGGGCGTGATCTGAACGCGGATGGCGTGATCCGAACGGGGAGGGCGTGACCCGAGGAGGGAGGCGGCACGCCGGAGAGGCGGCACCCCCGCACAGGGTGTACGGCTGACTTCCCTACCTGGGAAGTCAGCCGTTTTCCATGCCCTCGGGGCACTCTCAGGGCACATCGCTCAGGACGGCTTCCATCATGTCGGCCGTCCGATCCGCCTCCGCCTCCCACAGATGCGTGTAGACGTTCAGCGTGATCGATGGCTTAGCGTGACCGAGGCGCATCTGAACCTGCTTCGGTGTCGCCCCGTTCTTGATCAGCACGGAGGCGTAGAAGTGGCGCAGGTCGTGAAGCGTAGTGCCCTCGGGGACGCGTACCTTGCTGCCGGACTTCGCCAGGTAGGCGTTCGCCCGCTTGATGTTGCGGGCCCACACTTTCGCCCAGCTGCCGCGCCGGATCGCCCCGCCCGTCTCGCTGGTGTACAGCAGCCGAGCATGGCGCCACACGGGCTTACGCGGGTTCGTCCGGTCCTCGATGTACACGACCTTGGGCGGGAACTCCTTGCGATGCCGCTCGACCTCGTCGACGACAGACTGCCCCTGAGGCACTGCCCTATAGCTCTGCTTGGTCTTCGGCTCTCCCAGGTACGGCACGCCCTTGTCGGGGCCGATTAGCTGCTGCTTGACCGCGACGGTCCCGGTCGGCTCGTCGTCTTCCAAACCGAACAGCTCGCCCTGGCGGAGTCCAGTGGAAGCCGCCTGCCGCACCAGCGCGCGATATCGCGGGGACGCGGTGGCGATCAACGCCTTCACCGCCTCCGGGTCGAGCGGGTGAATCTCCGGATAGAACACCTCGGGAGGCTTGAGGCCCTCCCACGGGTACTTCGGGATGATGCCCTCTTGGTGGGCCATCTTCAGGATGCTGGTGCAGACGTTCCAGGGCGTCGCGAACGTCGACGGGGCGATGACCGCGGACCGATCTTTGATCCACTTCTGGCCGTCTGCTCGCTGGATGCTGCCGATCTGCCGGTTGCCGAACGTCGGGTAGATGTGCAGCCGTAGGGCCCGCTCGACGTTCGTCTCGGTCCGCTCGCGGTGTACGGCCGTCTCCTGCCAGCGCTCAGCCACAGCCTTGAACTTCTGCTTGCCGAGCTCCCGGTTCACGAACGTGCCGCCGTCGAGTTCAGCCTTCACCTTGGCGGCCCGGGAGTCTGCGGCCGTCCTCTTCTCGAAGTTCTCCTTGCACTGCTTGCCGGACAGATCCCGGTAGCGCACCTGCCAGCGCTTCCCGACTCCGTGCTCTGCGCTCGGGTACACGGTCGCCGTCTTGGTGCTGTGCGCTTCGCACGGCTCGGCGTCGGCCGGCGGTCGGGACAGGTGCCAGCGGTCATACACGTCAGCCATCGCTTCCCCTCCCCCCAGAGCAAGCTGAGTCAGCCATGAAGTGGCGTTCTCTCTGATGGGGTTCGTTGCCGTTGCGGGTCATGCTGCGCATCGGCCTCCGATCTCTTCAGCGTCGAACTTGTCGAGCGCTTCGGCGTCGTACAGAACATGTCGGCCGCGCCTGATGAAGCACTGCGGGCCGGTTCCGGCGTACCGCCAGTAGCGGACAGTTGCGGGCGACGTGCGGTAGCGGTCGGCGACTTCCGCGGTCGTCAGGTACTTCTTCATGACGTCCTTCCTGTGGCGAGGGACTCTTCGCTCAGGGGCATCAGTTCGTCCTTCGACGTGTGGCGTCGGCGGGAAGGAGTGGTCATGCCCGCCTCCCCTCAGGGCAGAGGAAGGGGCATACGAAGGGAGGGAGCCCGTCGGGCCCCCTCCTGTAGGTCCGCTACTTCCGCTACCTCCGCTACCGCCCTGGTCAGGGGCGTGATCGAGGTAGCGGATAGGGGTAGCGGTAGCGGATGGATCCGCTACCGGCCCCGGGATGGTGGCTACGGAGCGGGTAGCGGATGAGGCGCGGCGGTAGCGGATGCGGGGCACGCATCCGCTACCGTTTTCAGAGCTCTGACCTGCCCGGTAGCGGAGGTAGCGGAAGTAGCGCACTTTGAGCGGGGGGTGGACAGTAGCGCTGCCATGCGTCGTGAAGGTCGCTCGCGTAGTAGCCCTTCATGACGCTTCCGCCAGTCTTGATGTTGCGGGCCGCGATCGGGGTGTTGTCCGCGGTGACGTACTCGCGCAGCATCCGCGAGAGGCCACGTGCGTCCAGGGGCTTGCCGCTCATGTCCGCCCACGGCGCCTCTTCGAGGCTGTGGAGCCGGTCCAGGATGGCGACGGTGGGCAGGCGATCGATGCCGTTGAACACGTAGTCACGCAGGTCGGTCAACAGGCGGATGCCGATGCTGCCCTTGTCGCTGGTCTTGGCCGCGTTCACCAGCTCGACGCACGCGGCGCGGGCCCGCTCCGGCCACGCACCGCCGGCCGCCTCCGCGACTGCCAGCAGGGGTTCCCACACGTCCGCGGGCCGGTCGCTGATGCCCTCCGGGAGCTCCGGAAACACCCCGTCAACCAGATGGCGCACAGACTGTGCCCAGTTGGCGAGCCGGTCGCGCAGCGCGTGACCCTCCTTCTCGTGGATGCGCTGACGGAACGGCTCCACCTTCTCGTTCGGCGCGCGGCGCCGCATGCGGACGATGACGGAGCGGGTCAGGATCGTGTCCGGCAGCGAGCCGAGTCCGGCGACCGCGACCGCGCAGAACGACGGGAACTCCTGTACCTGCTGGTTTGCGCCGTCGCCCACGCACCGCCACATGACGCCGGAGCGGCGGTGTCCCGCGTTCAGGAACCCCCGGAGCTGTTCGTTCTCCCCGGCCTTGGGCCCGAAGATGGTATCGATCTCGTCGAACAGGATCGTGGGCCGTCCCTCCATCCCAGAGACCGCCCGGAAGAGCGCGGACGCGGACGCGTTGACCGCGACCATCGGGTACGGCACGAGGGTTTCCACGATCTCCAGCGCCCGAGACTTGCCGGATCCCGGCTCCGGCGAGAGGAACGCGATCCGCGGGGTGGAGTCGAAGCAGTCCAGCAAGTGGGCGTGCGCGTCCCACAGAGTGACGGCGACGTACGCGGCATCGAGGGGGAAGATGTTGAAGCGCCGATGGAACGCTTCGACCTCATCGAGCAGTACGGCGCCGTCGGTGGGCGGTGCGGGCGTCTCGGTGCTGGTCACGCGGCGTTCCTCCCTTCCTGAGTGGTGCGGAGCGGGCAGAGGTCTCGGTGGGCTTCGTGGTCGGCGATCAGGGCGAGCACCTTGCGCTGCCCGCTAGCGCTGTGATCCCAGCCGCACAGGCACATCGAGGTAGCTGTAGGGGTGGCGCCGCGCGGTGCGCGGATGTGGAGCCAGGCCACGGGGAAGCGGCCGTCACCGCCGGTCGGGCCGCTGGAGTGCTGGTCGCGGGGAAGGGATGAAAGGACGCCCTGACGGGCGGCCTTTCCTTGGCCGCACCCCTCAGCCGGGCGTACCGCGCTGGTGGCGGAGCCGGGGCGACCGGCCGTGTCCGGTGTGCATTTGGGCTTCGGGCGGGGCGGGTTGTGGCTCATGCCGTCCCCCGGGCGCGGCAGGTACGGGCGGAGTAGGCCAGCGCGTCCCGGATCGTCGCGTGGCACTCGGCCGCCGGCAGTCCGGCCGCCTCACCGGCCAACCCAAATGCCTCCGCGACCATGTCTCGGGCGATCTCTCCCCAGACGACGAAGCGTCCGATGGCGATCGTGCGCTTGAGCAGGAGGTCATGCCGCTGCCCCTCCGGCGCCTTGCTGACCCGCGCGGCCTCCCGCTCCAGCGCCACCGTGGCCCGACGGGTCGCCCCGCCCGGGACCAGCAGCGGAGCGGGCGCCGGGGCCAGTGCGGGCGCGGGCCGCAGGCGGTGCAGCAGCCACGCGGGCAGCACCGCCACGGGGGCGTTATCGGTCACCTCGTACGCTCCGGCCGTGGTGACGCTGCCTGCGGCGACGATGTTGCCGCCCCACGCGCGGGTGTCGACGTTCGGCGCTACGGTCTTGGCCGTGCAGGGCAGACGCACGCCTGGCGGGGCCGTGAAGTACAGGTGCATGCCGCCGGAGGGCGTCCGCACCGTGTAGGTAGTCGGCCAGGACTGTCCGGCGCGCTCGCAGAGCGCCGAAAAGGTCGCCGCGCCGCAAGGCGCGTCCGAACTGCCCTTCCCGCTTTTCTCCTTGGGTACGTCCAGGTCGACGACGACCAGGCCGGAGGGCCCGGTGGCGATGCCGACGTTGAACGCCCCCGCGGTCCACGCGGCGCGGATGCGGTCGGGGTCGGTGGTGGCGCGCTGCTCCCACTTCACGTGTCCGCCGGCGCACTCGCCCGTGTGGGGGCAGGCATGTTCGCCGTGCAGGGCGGATGCCTTGCTGCCGGGGCGGAGCGGGTGGACGTGCCAGCCGCGCGCGGCGGCGGCCAGAGCGGCGGAGAGCATGTGCGCTCGCCGTGTGGTGGTGCGATGGGTCATGCTGGATGCCTCCAACAGGTCTGTTGTGGACTGGTTGGCCGGGGCGACCGCGTGTCTTTGGCGAGAGAGGCGGTCGCCCCGGGCATGGTTAGAACGGCGGCTCGTTGCCCGGCTCGGGACGGTTGTCCCCGGTGTTCCACGGGTCGCCGGACGGAGCGGCGCCGCTGGTGCGCTTGCCGTTGATCTGGACGGTGGTGAAGCGCAGGGACGCGCCGATCTCGTCGACCTCGACGGCGAGCATCGAGCGGTTCTCGCCCTCCGGTGTCTGCCAGTCGTGCTGACGGATCCGGCCGGAAAGCACGACCCGCGAGCCCTTGCCCAGCGATTCGGCGACGTGTTCGGCGAGTGTGCGCCAGGCGGCGCAGCGGAAGAATGTGGACGTGCCGTCCTTCCACTGGTTCGACTCGCGGTCGAAGGTGCGCGGGGTCGAAGCGACCGTGAAGCGAGCCAGTGCCTGGCCGGAGGCGGTGAACTTCAGTTCCGGGTCGGCGGTCAGGTTGCCGATGATGGTGATCGGGGTCTCTCCGAACGACATGGGATCACTCGCTTTCGGGTGTGTCGGGGCGGTGGTCGGCGGTGATGTACAGGCGGGTGCGCTTGCCGTCGCGGGTGGGGTACTGGCGTGCCGGGCCGGTGTCGAACGCGGCGGCCAGGGCCCGGCTGACACGGTCGGCGTCGGCCCGGTCGCAGATGACGCGGATCTCGAACACGGGTCTCCTGTCGGGGTCAGCCGTGGAAGTAGTTGCGCTTGATGACGGCCTTGCGGATGTTGACCGTGGTCCCGCCCTCGTGATGGCCGGTGGCGCCGAAAACCTGCACGGCGATCCATCCGCCGAAGATGACGGCGGCCAGGATGATGAGCTGGGCGATGAACGCGGTCAGGGCGGCGATGAACGAGGTGAACAGGAACAGGCCGCCGCACACCGCGCCGAACCCGATGCCTCCGAGGGCGATGTTGACCGCCGTCCGCGAGACGGCCGGCCGCGCCTCGACCGGTGCCGGGGCAGGCGCGGGGGTGAGGGTGTAGCCGGTGACAACGCGGCCGTCGGGCAGGACGATGCTCTGCACGGCCGGCGGCGGGCCCGGCTGCACCGGTACGAGGGGCGCGGTGGGCGGGTGCACGGTGATCGGTTGGGGGTGGTGGACTTCGACGGCCGCGGGCCGCTCGGGGTGGCTCACGGGGACTCCTTTCGGGACGGCCGCGGGCCCGCGCCACCAGGGGTGAGCGCGGGCCCGCGGGAGGGTGTTACGAGCAGGTGTTAGGCGGCGTGATCGACCGCTGTCAGGGCGGGTAACACGCGTGCCTGCCTAGGGGTTTGGGTGTTAGGCAGGCGTAACGCGTTACGGGTGTCAGGCGGCCGTGAGGGCGGGGACGATGCGCCACCGGCCGGTGGTGTTGGTCGCCTCCAACCGGCCCTCCTGCGCCGCTTCCTTGAGCCGCAGGGACACCCAGGAGCGGGACAGGTTGTGCCGGTCGCACCAGTCGGTGAAGTCCTTCGGGCCCACGATCATTCGGCCCTCGCTCGCGAACTCCGCCAGCGCGTCCGCGAACAGGCGCCGGGCCTCCTCCGGCGACGGCTTGCGGCCCGTCTCCTGCCCGAAGATCGGGGCCTCGTCGCCCTCCTCCGACGCGGGGAGGTCGGCCTCCGGGTCGATGTCCCGGTCCTCCGGATCCACCAGCAAGCCGCCCTGCTCCATGTCGTCCTCCTCCTGCTCGACGGCCCGAAGCGCCGTCGGCTGCTCGGTGCCGGACGCGGCCCGGCCGGTGTAGGCGCGTCCGGCGACGCTGGAGGCGGCGCCGGCGGTGACGGGGTCGGCGTGTGCGCCGTTGCGCTGTGCCCAGGTAGCGAGCAGTTCCATGACCGGCACGGCCCGGTGCGTGAAGCGTCGGGTGCGGCCCGGGGAGGGGTAGCGGTCCTCCGGGATGCCGGGCGAGACGACGTAGCAGTAGCCCGGACGCCGGTTGCCCCACGCCCCGGGGTGGGCGCCCGCGGCCAAGACCTCGTCCGACAGCGAGAACCCCTCGTCGCGCGCGTCGCAGCCCAGCGCGATCACCGACGGCAGAGAGGCGCGGGTGCTAGTGGACATCTGGTCGTACGACGGCCGCTGAAGCGACACGATCAGCGAGATACCGGCGGAACGTGCTTCCTGCGCGATGCCGGTGAACGCGTCGTCCCCCAGCGCGCGCAGGGTGTTGGCAGCCTCCTCGAACCAGGCCACCAGGAACGGCATCCCGTCACAGCCGCACGGCCGGCCGTCCGGGCGACAGGTGTGCTCCGGGCTGTTCTGTGCCTGCGCCGCCTCCGGTACCCACTGCCGGTAGCCGTGGGCACCTAGCCAGCGCGTACGCGCCGGGATCGCGGCCTCGACGGACGCCACCATGACTTCGGTCGGGGTGCCACCCTCGACGCCCCAGTCCAGCCCAGGGCGCAGGGCGGCGAAGTCCTGGAACGCCTTCGGGTCGGAGAACCACACGATCACGTCCCGGCGGGACAGGATCTCGGTCAGCAGGTTCAGGGCAGTGTCGCCCTTGCCGGACCCGGTACCGCCTGCCACCAGGACGTGGGTGGAGTTGCGGCCCGCCTCCGGGTCGCCCGGAAGCCAGATCACCAGCGGGGCGCCGTCGTCGTACCGGCCGATGATCAGCGGCTCAGCGATCGAACCACCCAGGTTCGACGGCCCTTCCCACTCGACGACTTCGGCCAGCATGTCTTCCGGCACGATGACCAGTTCCCCGCGCCGGGCAGAGCCCGGATCCGGGGTGTAGCGGACAGCCGCCGTCGGCAGGTCCAGGGCAGAGGCGATGTTTCCCAGTGCCTTGGTCATGTCGTCGTTGGTCTGCGTCCCCGCCTCCAGCGCGACCGGCGCCGTGACGCGGTTCGGCTCCACCTTCGCGTTGCCGATCTGCGCCCTGGCCAGACCCACCTTCTCCAACAGGCCCTTGTCCGAGCCTTCGCCGGACGCGTCTGGGTTGTGCCGCAGGATCAAGCGCACGTTCCAGGACAGGGCCAGGGCTGGCCCGCCCATCAGGTACAGGTCCCCGACCGGGCTCGCGGTCGGGCCCGCGAGGCAGGCCGCGGTCAGCCAGGCGGAGCCCGCGGCCACGGTGATGGCTGAGTGCAGGCGCCGCTGCTGACTGGTGTTCTTGCCGATCAGCCAGGTGGCGCCGGTCAGCACCACCGAGCCCAGGGTGAGGCCCACGGCCGCCGGTGCGCTGTCGGCCCACCGCAGGTGACCGAGCACCCCGGCCAGGCCGGTACCGGCCCACCCGAGCCACGGCGGGATGTGCGGCTTGGCCCGGTGCAGCAGGTACTTGCCCACCCCGCCAGCGTCCGAGCCGCCCCGGAGCTGAAGTTCCAGCAGCTCCGCAAGCTGATGCTGTGCGTCGCGCTCAGCCATGGAACGAACCTCCTTACTGCTGAGCCCAGTTCATGACCGGCTGCTGCGGCCTGCGGGCACGGTGACGGACGCGGTTGATCTCTTCCTCGTACTGCTGCTGGAAGGTCGAGTAGCAGGCCGCGGCGTTCTTGGCGGCGTCCCGCAGGGCGTCGGCGGACTTCTGCAATTTGCGGGCCACCTTCGCGGCGCGGGCCCGGGAGCCGAACGGGCGCCCCTCCGGGTCCGGGACCGCGGCCAGCACGCCCTTCATGATCTCGGCACCCATGGCCACCTCGATGGACAGCGTCACGGCCGCCGCGCGCAGGGTGTTGCAGTACTGCCGCACCTGCGCCGGGGATCCGAACTCCGGGGCCGGGAGCAGGGATTCAGCGCGTGAGCCACCGCTGCGAGCGCCGGTGCCGCCTGTGCCGTTGGTGGTCTTGTTGCCTGCGTTGATGTTGAGGGTGAACCCGGGCGCGAACGATGCGCCGAAGTTCTTGCTGTTCACCGCGCCCTTGGCGTAGGAGCCGTTGGCTCCGTCGATGAGCGGCCGGCCTGCGTGCTGAGCCTCCCGGTAGCGCCGGTTCGCGGCCCGGTTGGCGGATCCGTTGTCTGCCATGAGTCGGGTTTCCTTCGGGTCAGTGGGAGCGGCGGACGATGAGCCATGCGGTCTGAGCGACCAGCCAGGCCAGGAGCCAGATCAGGGGCAGCGGGCCCGCGAGCGGCCCGAACCCGGCCGCCAGCGCCAGCCAGGCGAACCCGGCCGTGGCGAGCAGGGACAGACCGGCCCGCCAGACGACCGCGGCCGTGCGTGCCGGTCGCCGGATCTGGACGAAGCCGAGCCACAGCACGGGAGCGACGGCCAGGGGCGCGATCAGCAGACCGGACCACCAGGCGAGCGCGTGCAGGATCGCGGTCAGCGGCCATGCCGACACGGCCAGGAAAGTGGGGGCGAGCGCGCCACGGAAGCGCCACAGCATCCGTCCCAGGAACCCGACGGCTTCGCGGATCAGGGAGGGGTGCTCCGGGACGACGACCACGAACGGCTGAGCGCGCCGACGCCCGCGCTGGCGTGGGATGTGGATGGTGTGGACACCCGCGGCCGTCTTCACGCTGCGGGTGCGGGTACGGCTGGACACAGCGAAACTCCTTGGTTGGAGGGGCGGTTGGGCGGTACGCGATGCCCCAACCCCCGTCTGTGCAGGTGCCGGGGGCGGGCTCACCGGGTCTGCTCGCCGGGTCTGCGAGGGTGCCGCTCGCCGGGGCTCACCGGGTCTGCTTCACTGGTGCGGTCAACTGCTTCCGGCAGTCGCAACGAGGGCCAGCCCACTTCCACTGGGCTGGTCCTCATTGGTGGTGCCGGACGACGGTCAGGCTTCCGATTCCTCATGGGACATCAGCGAGCCCCACGCCTTGCGCACGCGCTGTTCCCCGCCGACGAACCCGCCCTCGCGGAACGCGGTGACGGCCTGGCGGTAGGACAGCGGCGGGTCGTCGGAGTAGCGCAGGTGCCGCAGGACGACGACGAGCTGTGCATCGGTGAGCGGCTCGCCGGCCTGCGGGGTGGGCACCCCGGCCACGGCCGCGATCTCCCCCAGCGTCACGGGGGGTGTGACGGGGGCCGTCACGGGCGTGACGGGCTCCGGCGGTACGGTCTCGACTTCGGCCGCGACCTGCGTGTCTTCCTCCGTCACGGGGGGCGTGACGCTCTCCTCGTTCGCGCCCTCGACGACGGGTGGCTCGGGGGCGGGCGTCACGCCGGGGGCGGGGGCCGTGACGGGCAGGGCGAACATGCCCGCCAGTGCGGCATCGGCGCCGGCCGTCATCCGCTCACGCTGGACGCCGACCAGGTGCGCCCCGAGCAGGGCGTCACCGGTGCCGACCTTCTTCGCGAGCTTCCACGACTTCAGCTCCGAGTCCTTGCGCGCGCCCTCTTCGGGGTGGTTCGCGGCGCGGGCCCGGTGGTAGGCGAGCCGCTGCATGACGGCCGCGTTGCGGCGCTGCGCTTCGGCGTCCACGCCGGTGCGGTAGACCACGATCCGGCGGGCCAGCAGGCCCATGCCCTCCGCGGCCACGCACATGGCCATCGGGGTGAAGGCGAACACCACCGACTCCGTCCCCGTCGGCGCGACTGCGGCGCCGGTCAGGGAGGCCACCGCCGGCAGCGTCCACAGACCGACCCGCACAGCGACCGGGGAGGACTGGCCCAGCATGGTAAGTCCCACCAGGGTCAGCGCCAGAACCAGCGTCGCGCCCTCACCCGCGGCGACCACCCCCAGCGCGGTAGCCGACCGATGGAACACGGAGGTGATGTTGCTGTAGGTGCCCCACGCACCCAGACCGCCGAACGCGACCATGGGCACCGCGGCGGCACTCAGCACGAGTGCCTGGCCCCAGCTCAGGGACCGTTCTCGGGTGTCGTTCATCGGACCTTCCTGTCTCGATCAGGTCAGGTGGTGCGCTGTTCCTCGGTGACGATGCACATCCCGCAGATGCCGTAGGAGCGCGGGATGCAGTAGCCGACATCGAGCCGGCAGCGGGGGCAGGTGCGCCGCGCGAGCATCGCCAGCGCCAGTGCGCCCCACTTGCGGGACGTCATCGGCCGCACCGGCTTGGCACGGTCGACGCGGTAGAGGTAGCCGACCCGCACGCCTCCGGCCCGCCGGTTGACCCGCATGACCTGCGCCGCGATCGGCTGACCGCCCGGCCGTAAGCCCCGCTCGCGGAGCTGACGGCGGGTGGCCAGGCCGTCCGGGGCCAGGCGCCACGGGTAGGTGGGGATGCCGTAGCGGTCGCCGGTCGGGTCGAAGCACTTGCCGAACGCCCCCGACATCAGGCCGCCGCTCCCACCAGCGCCTCAGCCGGGATCCGGGCGTAGGCCACCAGCTCCAGCTCAGCGCCCGCGTATTCGACGGACGACCGCAGCACGCGCGTACGGCCGCCGCTCTGCGTGCCGTGGGTCACCGCGTCCGGCGCGATGCCCAGCGCGTCCCGCCAGCCCTCAAACCCGGCCAGGTCGTCATGGAAGGCCAGCTCCAGCCGCTCCGGGTAGATCGGGGTCACCCGCACGGCCGGTGCCGACAGGTGCCCGAAGTCTGCGGCCAGCAGGCGCAGCGCTCGCAGCGGCGCGGCCAGGTCGTCCAGCGTCAGACCCTCGTTCATGCCGCAACCCCCTTGCGCAGCACGCGGCGGCGGGCGGGGCGGACGAGCGGGACCACGTTGAACAGGTCCGGGTTCTCGTCGACGACCCGCGCGGCCAGGCAGATCAGGTCGTCGGGCAGGTCGCGGAACTGGGGGTCGGTGAGGATGTCGCGCGCCGCGTCCAGGCGGGCCGCGCGTTCCTCGGCCGTCTCGCCCTCGACACCCAGCCACAGCTCAACCGGAGTACCGAGGGCCAGTTCCGCGAACTCCGCGTCGGTGACGGCCTCATGACCAGCAACGATGTACTTCATGGCGTCTCTCCTCACAGTGGAACGGCCCGAACAGCGGCTCCCGGAGCTCCCCGGGAAGGTGCGAGCCGTGTGCGTCGGCGTCTCGTGCAGGACGAGCGCTCACGGCCACCCGGCACCCACCGCCGAGTACGGCGCCGGTGTCGGGGACCGTGAGCACTGGTGCTCAGCGCGGGCCGGTACGGCCCGCGAAAGGTTCCGCGATGTCAGATCACGCAATGCCGTCACCGCCCCGGAGGGCGGATCCGGGCAGGTCACCCGGCCCGACATGGGCGGTCGGGGTGGTGACCCGCACCCATCGACCGCCCGTGTTCGGGCGGCTGGGTCGGCACTCTGTTGAGTTCTTCGCAGGGCGGAATCCAGGCCTTGCTCTCCGGACCCTGCATGAGGAACATGTAATACGTGTTCCTCATCTTGCAGAGGAAGGTTCGCCTCGTCAAGCCCTTCGGCTTTGTGGAGTTCGGCGAGACCCTCGCGCTCGATGTACCTACACACTGGCGTCAGGGCCGACGACGATCGACTTCGCAGATGTACGGCTCGGGTCGTTCTTGGCTACCGTGAAGTCGAACCAAGTCGTCCCAGAAAGTCGGTGGTTGGCATGGCGAACGAGCGACTGCGCGGCGCGATAGTGGACTTGGGGCTGACGCTCGACGAGGTCGCCGAACGGCTCGGGGTCGCGGCCAAGACGGTCGAACGATGGATCAACGAACCTGAACGCAAGCCGTATCGCCGCTTTCAGTTCGCAACAGCCTCACTGTTGAAGTGCGAGGTGTCGTACCTGTGGCCGGACGAGCGCACGTCAGCTGAGGTCGCCGCAGCCGGCAACGCCGAGTTGGTACGGCTCTATCCGCATCGATCCGTCGTGATGCAAACCCTGTGGACCGACCTGTACTCGAAGGCACGACGCCAGTTCGACGTACTCGTCTACTCCGGGTTCTGGCTCACGGAAGACGCGACGTTTCACCGCATCGTCAAGGAGAAGTCGGCCGAGGGGGTGGCCATCCGCTTCATGCTGGGAGAACCGACGTCGCCCGCCGTAGCCGTACGCGGGGAAGACGAGGGGATCGGTGCGGCGATGGCGGCCAAGATCCGAAATGCCCTGGTCAACTATGGCCCACTCTTCGGCCTCCCCGGAGTGGAGTTCCGCCTCCACAGCACGACCCTCTACAACTCGATCTATCGAGCCGACGACGAGATGCTCGCGAATGGTCACCTCTACGGCGTCGGCGCCTACATGGCTCCCGTACTGCACCTCCGACGGGTGCCCGGCGGCGAACTCTTCGACGCCTACGCTGAGAGCGTTGAGAGGGTGTGGGCGTCGGCACGGCCGATCTCCTCCCCCGCCGATTGGGAAGGCACGAGCTGATGAGCCGCATCGACTACTTCCGCGACCCCACCGCCCCCAAGGCCAACTCCGTTGTCCCCTCGGTCACGGCGGTGGTCCGGGACGACTCGGGACGACTTCTGCTCATCCACAAGACCGACAACGATCTGTGGGCACTGCCCGGCGGCGGACACGACATCGGCGAACGCATCGGTGCCACTGTCGTCCGAGAGGTCCTCGAAGAGACCGGCATTCAGGTCGAGATCGACAACATCAGCGGGTTGTACACCGACCCCGAACACGTGCTGGCGTACGACGACGGCGAGGTCCGGCAACAGTTTTCGATCTGCTTCCGAGCCCACCCCGTGGGCGGCTCCCTGCGCACGAGCAGCGAATCGAAAGAGGTCCGCTGGGTTGACCCAGCGGACCTAGACGGATTGGATATCCATCCGTCGATGATGCTTCGCATCCGGCACGGCTTGGACTCGACGCGGCAAGAGCCCTACATCGGCTGACCACCGGCAGAGGCTTCCGCCAACCGCTTCTCAACCCGGCCGGCCGCCGCGTGGATCTCCGGGGCGGCGCGTTGGATGAACCGCCCCACAATCGTGTCCGGGCCGTACCGCTGCACGATCTCGTCCAGCCGCTCGGTCGGCGTCGTTCGCGTTCCGTCCGGCGTCGTCGTCATGTCGCAGTAGAGGAGCGCGTCCACCAGGTCAGGACGCTCTAGCTCGAACTCGCACTCTAGCTCCTGCCTCAGTCCGCGCTCCTCGGCTTCCAGGAGAGCGCAGGAGTGGTGCGCGACGAGACGCACAACCCGTTCGTCCGCACCTTCCTGGTCTCTGAGGAACCGAGCTCCGTCCAACGGGTGGAAACCAGTAGCGGCGATGGTCGGCGTGTACCCGACGTCATGCAGCACGGCCGCAGCTTCCAACAGTTCCGCGTCGTCGCCCAGGATGGGGCTCAGGGAGCGAGCGTGCTTGGCCACCCCGAGGGAGTGGGCCCAGCGGCGCGGCAACGGTTCGGACAGCATCGCTTCGGAGAGGCTGTAGGCCCACTCAGTCAGTCCCATGGCGGCCAAGACTACGGCTGGACGGTGGGCGTTGGGAGAGCACGCACCGTTCTCCCCTTGCCATGGATCGTCGCAAGCAGGCCGTTCCCCTCCATCTGAGCAAGGACGCGACGCACCGCTGTACGTGAAGCGCTGAACCGTTCACACAACTTCGCTTCAGACGGGTACGGATCGCCCACCGAAAGCGAGTCCTCCGTGATCACATCGGCCATGCGCTCGGCAAGAGACCGACGGTCCTCACCCCGAACGACGCGCCACCCGATCCCGGGGGCGGATTCAACGAGGCCGTCGGCTTCGAGAACCTTGAGGGCACGACGGATCGTGTTGCGGCCAACACCGTGCGAGCGCATCATGTCGGCTTCCGACGGCAGGGTGTCGACCCCCTTCCCTTCTTCGATGGCGGTCCGCAGTGCCTCTGCGATGACCAGGTAGGTTCCACGCGGACTAGCCTCGGGCACTTCCGCTCCTCTCGCGTCGCTCTATGACTCGATGCCAAGGATCCCACGGTCGCGGAACGTCGAGGGGCGCCTCTGTGACGACCGGCCTATCTCCGGCAAGGACGATCCCCCTGTCACTTCGTACGAAGCTTGATCTGCTCCTCCAAGAAGCCGACGACAGTCAGTGACCACAGTGCTACATTAAGGCCCATGTCGCAGCGAAGCGCAGAGAATGCTTCGAGCGTTGAAAAAATAATGCTCAAGCTACACAAGTCCTGCCTGGACCATATCGAGCAAGCAACGGGATCCAACGAACTCGAAGTAAATCAGGTCTTGCACCTTGAGGCCGATCTAGCTGCCTGGCTCGAAGCCTTGGACTCAAAACCAGAGGCTCAACAATTTCAATCGGCGCATCGCGACTTCGGACTTGCCTTCTATGCCGCAATGACCGGCCTCTATCGCCAGGCTTTCTCCACTCTCAGGTCATTCCTTGAAGTGACAGTGGGCGCCACATACTTGAGTTCCCATGAATTCAAACGCCGCCAGTGGGTGAGCGGTAAGCACGATATAAGCTGGAAGGCAATCACCTCAACCGAGAGTGGCCTCTACTCCACCCCGTTCCTCGAGGAATTTTGCCCCGAGGCGGTAGACGAGCAAGAAGAGATGCTTGAAAAGCTCAAGCGGACATACCGGCGATGCTCAGAGTACATCCACGGTAACGTCTCAACTTCCCAGATGCTCCCGACCGAGATTTCTTACCGGGAAGACATCACGAAAGAATGGCTGTCAGTTGCCGATTCCGCCCTCAATGCGACGATGCATTGCTTCATAGTCAGGTACTACAAGGACCTCTCTCGGTCTTCTAAGGGAATCGTTGAAGGTTCCCTCGAGGATCACTTCTCTCACCTTGTATCCGTCAGGAAACTGCTGGGTCTACCACTCGAGGAGACGCGCTCTTGAGTAAGAACGAACTACAGTTTCGAACGGAAGACCTTACACTGGAGGACGTCGGTAAGTTCTTTGTCGAAACCGAGTTTGACCGCCAGACCATCGACGTATTGAAAAGCAAGAAGACCGTCGTACTACAAGGTGCACGTGGGGTCGGCAAGTCTTTCTTGCTGAAAGTAGCCCAGAAGGAGATGGATGAAGAATTCCCCAACTCCAAGACGCTCGCCGTTTACGTTACATTCAATAAGGCCGGACTCCTTCAAACGTCAGACCCGGAACGGTTCAAGCATTGGATGCTTGCCAAGATCTGCAATAGGATCATTCGCGAGGCTCGCAAGAAGGGGGTTTTGCAGAACAAAAGCAGTGTATTCGCAACGCTGTCCAGTGGGGCAGACGACGAAGCTATCGCTTCAAGGCTTGAGACGCTATGGACCAGCCTGGAGGACGCCTGGAAGAACGACTCAGCGCCACTTGAAACAGATTCCGGTATTGACCCAGAGATGATCAAGGATGCGGTCGAGGATCTGTGCGATCAATCCGGCGTGAGAAGGATCGCTCTACTCATCGATGAAGCGGCACACGTGTTCATCCCCGAGCAGCAGCGGCAGTTCTTCACGGTGATGCGCGACCTGCGCAGTCCATACCTTTCAGTGAAAGCCGCGGTTTACCCCGGCGTCACATACTTCGGCGACTCATTCCAAATGAGTCACGACGCCGAATTGATCAACGTGAATCGCAATATCCTTGAACCCGACTACCTCGCCTCCATGCGTCAGATTGTAATTCGCCAGGACTCGACTCTAGAGAAGGTGATCAATCGAAATGGGGCAGTTTTCGACGCACTGGCGTTTGCCTCTAGCGGAAACCCGCGGACTCTACTGAAGACCATATCTGCCGCTTCACCCCTGAACACGACTAATGCTCAGCGTGTCATGAAGGAGTACTACCGAGATACTATTTGGTCTGAGCACTCAGCTCTGGCCGACCGCTATGTTGGTCACAACTCGGTGATTCATTGGGGAATCGATTTCATTAAACACGAAGTCATTTCAACCCTACGCAGAGGGTCACGGCAGGCAGGAGATCACGACAAGCGCGTATTCTTGTGGATCCATCGTGACGCCCCCGCCGCTGTGAAGGAGGCTCTGCGCCTACTCTGTTACAGCGGAATTCTGCACGAAGCCGGGACTTGGGTAGTCGCAACGCGTGGCCTAACCGGAACTCGATACATGCTGAATATCGGGACGAGGACCGCTCCCGAAGCTGACCCCGTCTCCGCCACGAACCAACTGAGGGGTTCCATTTCAATTAAGCGCTTTATTGAATTTGGGGCCAACCATGAAGCCTATGAGAGCATTGCAAGACTCGACGTCGAAAAGATGGATGAGGTACAGCAAGAGTACATCAGGTCACAGCTCGATCGAAGTGTCGACCTTTTGGACCTGACTGCTTTCGCTCGCAAGAAATGCAAAGAACTTGGGTACGACACTGTGAGGAAGATTTTGGCGGCGTCGGAGACTGACCTTCAAAAAGCCAAACAGGTCGGTCCCGTGAGGTCGCGTCGAGTGATGAACACCGCAACCGCAGCGGTAATGGAGCACCTCTCTGGTTGACGGATGTTGCCGGCTACAAATGGTTAAGCCACGGCCTCCTCTCAGGCGAGAGGAGGCCGTGGCTTAGCTTCATTGGCCCGTAGGTCCATAGTTCAAAGTGCGGAGCCAAACGTCTGTCCTTCCCACTACGCAACGGCCTCCGCATGCAGGCGGCGGACAGTAGCTGCGAGTAGACGTCGAAGCTTGCCCTTGTTGGCGCCGTAGGTCTTTAGCGCATGGCAGTTCGGGCACAGGGCGATCATGTTCGAGGGGAGGTCAGCACCGCCCTTGGCTAGGTCCTGTACATGGTCGACCTGCAAAATCGGCTCTCCCGCCGTGGTGCGTTCCTTCGGGTGACCCGCGCATTGGGGACTCTCGCAGTTGCCTCCGCTACGTCGAATGACTGCTGCCCTGGCGCTTGGGTCACGGATGAAGCGATCAACAAGCGACGGCTTCTTGGTTTGTTCCCGCCGCTTGGCGTTGGCCTCCGCGGCTTTTGCCAAGCGCTTGTAGGCGTCCTCGTCGGTCTCCGTCGTATCGCGTGCCTCGGCATCCAGATCGCCGGGGCGGTACCTGTCTGTGTCGTCGTGAAGCGCGCCGGTGTCGGCTTCGAGTGCCTCGAGCACGTCCGGAGCCCAGACCTCGCGCTCTGGGGAGGGGACAGGGGCCAGAACCCAGAGGAACTCGCGGCGCCATTGGCCGTCAGCTCCTCGGCCCCAGCGCAACCGGCGTTGAACGATGACGGCCCAGGTTTCGAAAGTGAACTGCTTCTGGAATGGCTTGTGCCAGTAGCGCAAGGGCCGGCCAGCGGCTTGGTACTCGGCCATGAGTTCGTTGCCATCCGCGATCCGCTGATCTCCGGAGAGACCGTCGCCGACGTAGGCGATCCAGCCTGTGTCGGGCAGACGGCCGTCGGCATAGGGGCCCTTGTCGTCCGAGAAGACGCTCAGAATGCCGTCAGCAAGGCAACCGATACCTGCCATCTTCTGTCCACCGTAGACGCGCCAGATGGCATCCCGGTCCTTGAAGCTCTCCCCGAGCTGTGGACGCAGGGCATCGGCCCACCTGCCAGCGAGCAAGTCGTGAAGACCAAAGTCCTCCAGCAGGCCTGCCGGCAGGGGGTAGAAGTAGCGCAAGAGGAGTCCTGCGGCAGCTTCGGCGGCAACTTGGGGCTGTGAACGCAGCAGCTCGTAGTCGTCCTCGCGTAGCCCGCCTGACGGGTCGATGCGATTGAGGGACTCGAGCGTTGGGCGGCGGCCCCGGCTGGTCAGGGTGAGGTTTTCGATGGAAGCCACGGTCCACAGGTCATCGTTCGCGAGCGCCCAAAACGGGTAGAGAGCACCGTCCTTGCCGTCCTTGGCCTGCGCGTATTTTTCGAGTAGAGGTGCCAGTGCATCGCGCGTGGCCGACCACGGCTGCGTGCGGGGTGCGCCAGCGACGGCCTGACCGATCGCCCACAGGAGCAGGGCAGGACGGTGCACTGCTGCGCTACCTGCTCGACGGGCCGGCCGCACGTCCCCTGCCCGCCTGAGAAACGTCTTCGGCGGCTCCACGACAGTGAACCCCTCCCGCCTCAACCAGGCCACTGCGTGCTTGAGCCCCCCACTGAACTGGGAGGGCTTGAGGACCTCTCCGAAGTCGTACAGATGAGCAACGCCGGCTATGGCCTTGGAGTCGTACTCCCGCCCTTCATGAACGAGCAGGTAAGAAGCAGCCGCACGGAAGCCGTAAGTGTCGAGGAACGTCTCCCGTCCGACCCGATCGTGCTCTGCAATCGCTTGGAGAATCCCCGCGCGCGTGATCTCAGCAGGTGCCATGGCCGACACCGTAGATCAGGGCACTGACAGACCTCGCCTAGTTCGGGCCGTCTCCGGGCCGTCCACGGGCGGCCAGCAGCAACCGCCAACGACCAACAACCACCACGAGGGCGCGGCCGTCGGCCGCGCCCTCGTGGTGTGTCCGACCAGCTAGACCCAGGTGTCGAGCCACATCCGCGACCGCCACGAGTCGATCGGGATCGCCGTGCCCGTGTACGGGGCGGTCGCCAGAACCGTCCGGTGAAGCTCAACGATCACTAAGAGGTCCTACTTCGGTGGCTCCCCCAAGACCACGTTCACGGCTTGGACAAACCTGTCTCTCGCAGCAACGAACTCCCGCCACCTCGCCGACAATTCCCCTGGTCCTGCCACCCCTTGCAATTCTCGCTCCACAGCGATTGCAAGCTCATACGCTTCCATCCAGACCTGCCCAGCGCACCGAGAGACCTCACGCGGGCCAGCTAGATCCATGCGAGGTTGTAAGGCATGAAAACGTTGTTGCGCCTCCGCAAGCGAGCGATGCATGGTCTCTAGCCACTCACGAGTCTCATCGGACGACTCTGCGTTCCCGAAATCGTGGGCTGGTTGCATCCACCTCATGAACTCCAAGTAGCTCTCACGGCGCTCCAACCGAAGGGTTCGAGCGTGCTCCATACGGCCCTGATCTGGCGCCTGCCGTCTGGCAGCTACGTAGCCGAGGGCACCTGATATAGCCGTGTCCATCACCCCGACCGCGGCACCGAGCACAGCGAATAACCCTTGATCCATAGGTGCATCCCGCTCCGACGGAGCATCGCCAGCCAGGCGGAGCTCAACGCTCTTTTACCGCCGAGGCCGGCTCACGGCGTCCACAGCGGGGAGACCCGGCGCGGTGTCGACGAGTCGGCCAGCAGCGACGTCAACCCCCCGGGAACACCGAGCTTCCTCAAAGCCCAGTCGAGCGAAGCGGCTTCGGCATCGCACATTCTGGCAATCAGGCTCGTCTGTTCAGGCAGGATGATCTTTCGCGGGATCACGATCGTCTCGCGGACCCGGTCCAGGGGCAGTCCCCGTCGGAACCCCTGCGCGGCGGGGCGGAGCGCGTCCTCGTCCGGCGGGAGCGGCAGGCGTCGGCGGGCCGCGTTCGAGACGACGATCCCGGCGACGTGGACGTACTCCCCCAGGAGTGGCCCGAATAGGTCTGCGAGCGCGTCGGTCTTGGCAGCGAGCGACATCTCAGCGAAGGGCATCGGGAAGTGGAAGAGCCCGCTGTGATCTTCCACCCAGATCCACGCGGTACCCGCTCCCTCCGTCCTGGCGCATTTGCCCCGCACCTTGGCCAGGAGCCGCTTGCCCTGGTCGCTCTCTACGGTCTCCCCGGTCAGGGTGGTGCCCTGAGGAGCAGTTCCGGGGTGGACGGTCAGCCTCCTCCCAGCGCTGCTGACGACGTCGACCGCGACCTCGGCGGCCGCGCACCGTTGGGCGGCCTCCTCAGTCCGCTTCTTCCACGTCTCGAAGTCGTCGCCATTGAGGAGTTCGGGGAAGTCGCCTTCCCAGTAGATGTCACGGTTCCTGTCCAGAGCGCGGAGGTGAATCCCGCAGTTCTGGCGGAACCTCTCGTAGTCCTGGAGCTTCTGGTCCTCGGCGAACGTGACGACCTCGATGAAGACCGGACCGATGCGGACGTCGCCGGGGCCGCCGCTGGCTTTCGCCGGCTCCAGCTCGACCGGGAGTCCCCGGGCCGCCCCCATGAGCGCGAGCCGGGACTGCGTCTGGGTGTGTAGGAACCGGGACAGGGTGACGTCGCAGCGGGCATCCCGCCTGACTGAGGTAAGGCCGGGCACCCCGGCTTCCTCCAGATAGGCGTACGCAGCCCACCACCGGACCGCCTCCACCCATGCTCCCGGCTCGGCTCCGTTCATGATCTGGAGTACGGGGGCGGCCCGGCCCAGACCGACGAAGGTGTCGCTGGCTCTGCCCGACGCGGGGGAGGGGGTCACGGCCTTGGGCAGCCAGCGGCTGTCGAAGAACGTAGTGAGGCCGGCCACCGCGCGTGCGGTCACCTCGTGACCTGCGGGGGAAAGATAGTCGGCGCCCTCCGGGCAACCGAACCACGCCTCCCAGTCGATCGCCCGGAGGCCCTGGTCGATCGCCAGCCATGTCTCTTGGTCACGAGGGTGCATGCCTGTCAGCATGAGGGACTCGCAGACGCGGGCGCGGGGATTTTCCCGAAGCGCGGCACTTCTTCTCGGCTGCGCTGCGACGGGGAATCGCACGTGGCGGCCGCCCCTCAGCATGCTCGGGCCTGTTCCCCCAGACGCCTACCCCCAGCAGCGGACTGTCAGTGGAAAGCCGCGGGTCGCGGCGTACGAGGAGAGCCCGCTGTGAAACTGCCGTGGGCCAGCGCGGGGCCGTCTCCGGGCCGTCCGAAGGTGGCCACTGGCGACCGACAACGACTACGAGGCACGGCCGTTGGCCGTCCCCTCGTAGTGTGTCCGCCCAGCTAGACCCAGGTGTCCAGCCACATCCGCGACCGCCACGAGTCAATCGGGATGGCCGTGCCCGTGCAGAGGGACCAGAAGTAGATGATCTTTCTGCGCAGGTCACACGCCCGCCGTGGATCGGCGCCGGCACGGTCCTGAAAACCGACGTATTGCCCCTGTGAGTAGTGACACCAGAAGGCACCCCAACGTTGGTTGAAGATCCACAGCGACAACGAACCAACGAATAGCTAGGGGAAATCAGCGGCCAGTCTCTTTAGTAGCTGAGTAGTCGGGTGAGTTGACCCATACTTCGCCAATGACTGCCTATACCCCTCTCGGGCCGTAGAAATACCCTTTGAGACTTCTCCACAGTGCAAGTAGTTCACCGCCAAATTCTCCAGTGAAGCTATAGCTCGCGGATGCCCATAGGGGACCGTGCGAGAAAGTATGCGCACGGCCCGCTCAGCGTAGGGGAGCGCATCTGTGTAGCGACCCAACCTAAAGAACAAGGTAGCTATCTGCGAAAGCCTGTTCGCAACCGTAGGATGGCCAGCCCCCAACGTCTCCTCTGTTATTTGCAGCGCTTTCCGCGTCAGCGGCAGTGCAATATTGCACTGCCCGGTATCAATATAGTAGGAGGCCAGATTGTTCATGCAAACGGCAGTGAAAGAGTTATTTTCGCCCAAGTTTTCTACAGCAAGTCGCAATGCCTTCTCGGCCAGCGCTATGGCCTCGCTATAGCGATTCAATGACTTGTAGACGCCCGCCAGATTAATGATGATGGATATGTGAGATAAATTGCCCTCATCGTAAATTTCTTGGCTGATCTGATACGCGTTTTTGGCTGCAGTCAGTGCCTTTTGAGGACGATCTAGATGCCTGTAGAGAACAGCAAGAGCAGAGAGGCAAGAGACTTTTGCCTCCCTTGCCTTGTCGCCATACCGCTCTACTATCTGGAGAGCGCCCTTTAGGACCTCTAGCCCTTGCTCATACAGGCCTGCTGTCTCAGCGATAGCTGCAGACAGGGTCATGGCGTGAAGGAACGTGTCATCTCGCACTGTGTCGACTGGATTGTTTCGGAGTATCTCGTGCATCAATTGCATATCTGCAACGGCACCGTCAGAGTCTCCAGTCGTATGGCTGATCAGGGCGCGTATGAGTAAGGGGTCTATATTTTCGAAAGAGAGTTCACCGTGGGTTTCCTGACTGAGCTGGACAGCTTGGTTAGCTATCTCCAACGCTGTCGTGAAGTCTCCGTTCACCCTGTGAGCGTCTGCCAAGTAGGTAAGACGCTTCGCCTTCAATTTAAGATCATCATGACCATTAACCAACTCTAGGGCGCGTTTATGTAGCTCAATTGCACGTTCGCCCTGGTGCTGATTCCTGTAGAAAGTACCAGCGGCGTGTAGGAGCTCTCCAAATTCTGTACCACTGGACGTGCGGGGCCCATATGAACAGAATGCCTCAACATGAGGAATTAGTTTGCTCCATTCGCGTCTATACTTCAATGGCACATCCGGCTTGGGTAGAGCTGCAGAGAGAAGCTCCAGAGCTTTTGCTGGGGTACCTGAAAGCCGGGTAATTCGATCGTTGTGCGGGTCGAAGTTATTTGTTCTGGACCGGACCACGGCTTGCACGAGACGGTGTGTACTCACCTCCTCTCCACTCAAGCTAATCATGCTGTAAGCAGAAAGTGCCCTCAGTGCTTCATCGACGGCTATTTCGTCATCGAGTGCGTCCCGAAGAACATATCGCGGGAGGGACTGTGGCCCATAGAACGAGAGAAGCTCCAATAGTGGTACCGAACCTGGATCTCGTTCCCTGACGGCGTCGAGTGTGATATTCCATATGCGTGCGATGGTTCTCGCCGGGTCCTGTTCGTCTCCACCGGTAGAAAACATTCTATATGGATGGCTTCGCAGGCGCTTTAGATATTGCGATGGGCTGATTTTTGTTTGGGCTATGTACGCCCCCGCCTGGAGAAGAGCGAGCGGGAGATCGCCGACTTCACTGGCAATATCATTCAGATCCCCTTGCGTCTCTACCCGTGCTATCGACGCGACGCGAGCAAGGAGTTCAACCGAGGCGTCGCGGCTGAGTGTGTCTATTTCTAGTTCTTGGCCGATGCCAGCCCAGCCGTGCCTCCTCCTGGAGGTTAGAACAACCTTGCCTCGCGTGAATCTACCTGTAAAACTGCGGGCCAGCGTGTGATCTTCAACATTATCGAGAATTAGGAGCCAGTCATCGTGTGTCTGGAGCCACTTCATAGCCCAGGCGGAAAGCTGCTCTGTATCGAGAGCGGCAGAAAGTGTCGGCTCTACGGCCAGTGCGGATGTGGCGAGTCCGTGATTGAGTGATCCTTCGCTATCAGCAGTGATCCACCATGTGAGTGATCGGTCGGCAACGCCTTTCCTGGCATATTCAAGTGCGACCCGACTCTTCCCAACTCCTCCAAGACCGTGAATAGTCTGAGTGATTACTCCGGCGCCATTATTGAGAATCTCCCCGAGCCTAACGAGTACGTTTTCCCTACCAATGAAATGTTCATTGTCGGGTGCCGGCAGATTATTTAGACCTTTTCTGCTATTAGCGTCGCCGGGATCCTTGATTGACCCCAAAGAGACTTCGGTCCTCCGAAGGTCGAATGTTGCACCATCTCCAGTGTTTGCCACTCCGGAGTTATTGGCGATTGAAAGCGAAGAAGTCCCTGACGCGATTATCTCTCTCCGAGAGTGGCGAGTACGACGCCCACTATTCTTCTTGCGTCCCATCAGCGATTTATCGTTACGTCGTTGCCGGTGTTGGCTATACCGTCGATGGATTTGGCCGCGATAGATCGCTCGCCGATTGATTGAATTGAATCGCCCGCCCCGGAAACAAGTTCCTGCAGTTCCCTCTTCAGGTCGGGGTCATCCTTTAGAGCCTTCTTTATTTGAACTCGCAGGGTCGCCTGAAGGTCGGGATCGTCGGGATCCTCTGCAAGATCAGAGACGGCAGTTGCAACGTCCGCTTGATTACGCTCGCGTCGCATGATGCGTTGGATAATTCTCTGCCCCACCCCTACGGTACTAACCGCTGCGGCATCCTCTACCCGTGTCAGGACAGCGTGTCCGTAGGCGACTGTGGCTGCCGTTATGTATGGGACGACAGCGGCGGATATTTCGGCGGCGTCCATGCTCTCCCTTGCCCCGTCTCTAGACGCGTGGACATCTTGCCGTGACTGTACCTAGCCTTCAGGCCCGACTGCAGGCATGTCGCACGATCTGGCCGTTTGAGGCCCGGTGGCTTGTTTTCGTTGCATTGGGCGAGTGGGCTCTTTCAGCGTGGTCACTGATCGAGTGACAAGGCATCCTTCTACAACGGACAGGGCTTGCATGCCGTTGAGGGAGAAGGCACTCGATGACCTGAGACTCGACTGGACGGCACTCTGGCCTTGCCGGAGCCGGCGGTGTCCGTCTCGTTCATCGAGGTACGAGGCCGTCCGGGGCCGCTCAGCTGCCACCGCCTCGCACACCGCTTGCACAGGAATGAACGCTGGCGAACGTACGGCTCATACTCTGGCCACCTCAGACAAACCTGCAAAGCGAGTTACGTGAGCTCGTTTCCGCCGGGGTCGCGCCTCGTACGCGCCCTCGACGGCCGCTATCTGCCCAAACAAGACGAGGGAGCCCGCCCTGGAATGCGCCGAATCAGGGCGGGGGCCTCTGTGGTGACGACGCATGACGGGGCCCTGCCGCACCTGGAGGGCACAACGAGGGCACAACGGCTTCGCGCGGGTTCAACGGCAGCCAACGCCAACAAACGCTAATTTGCCTGGTCAGCGTCCTAGCTTGACAGTCGCCACAGATGATGCACGGAGAGGCGGCACCCCCGCACAGGGTGCCGCCTCTCCTCTTCGTGCGCCGGAGCCGCCGCCGATCGGTGAGGGTCGGGGACCAACGGCGGCTCCGGGGTCGGGAGGCCCGGCTCAGCGGTGGTCGCTGCCCGCCGACTGCGTCGCCGCGCGGCCCGCCTCGAGCCGGGCGACGGGGATGCGGAACGGGGAGCAGGAGACGTAGTCCAGGCCGGCCTCGTGGAAGAAGTGGACCGACTCCGGGTCACCGCCGTGCTCGCCGCAGACGCCGAGCTTGAGGTCGGGGCGGGTGCGACGGCCGGCCTCGGCCGCCGCCTTCACCAGGGAGCCGACGCCGTCCTTGTCGATCGTCTCGAAGGGGGAGACGCCGAAGATGCCCTTCTCCAGGTACGCCGTGAAGAACGAGGCCTCCACGTCGTCCCGGCTGAAGCCCCACACCGTCTGCGTCAGGTCGTTGGTGCCGAAGGAGAAGAACTCCGCCGCCTCCGCGATCTGGCCGGCGGTCAGCGCGGCGCGCGGCAGCTCGATCATCGTGCCGATCGCCAGCTTCAGCTCGGTGCCCGTCGCCGCTTGCACCTCCGCGATGACCCGGTCCGCCTCCTCGCGGACGATCTCCAGCTCCTGGACCGTGCCCACCAGCGGGATCATGATCTCGGCGCGCGGGTCGCCCTTGGCGTTCTTGCGCTCGGCCGCCGCTTCCGCGATCGCGCGGACCTGCATGGTGAAGAGGCCGGGGATGACCAGGCCGAGGCGTACGCCGCGCAGGCCGAGCATCGGGTTCTGCTCGTGCAGGCGGTGGACCGCCTGGAGCAGGCGCAGCTCGTTCTCGTGGGGCTCCTGGCGGGACTCGGCCAGGGCCACCCGGACCGACAGCTCGGTGATGTCCGGGAGGAACTCGTGCAGCGGGGGGTCGAGGAGGCGGACCGTCACCGGCAGGCCGTCCATCGCCGAGAACAGCTCCACGAAGTCCTGCTTCTGCAGGGGAAGCAGCGCCTTCAGACTCTCCTCGCGCTCGTCCTGCGTGTCCGCCAGGATCAGGCGCTCGACCAGCTCACGGCGGTCGCCGAGGAACATGTGCTCCGTGCGGCACAGGCCGATGCCCTGGGCGCCGAAGCGGCGGGCCCGCAGGGCGTCCTCGGCGTTGTCCGCGTTGGCGCGCACCCGCAGCCGGCGCTTGCGGTCGGCGAAGGCCATGATGCGGTGCACGGCCTCGACCAGTTCGTCGGCGTCGTGGGCACCCGCGTGCATCCGGCCCTCGAAGTACTCCACGACCGGGGACGGGACCACCGGGACCTCGCCCAGGTACACCTTGCCGGAGGAGCCGTCGATGGAGATCAGGTCGCCCTCCTCCACCACGTGGCCACCGGGGACCGTCATGCGGCGGCGCTTGGTGTCGACCTCCAGCTCCTCCGCGCCGCAGACACAGGTCTTGCCCATGCCCCGGGCGACCACGGCCGCGTGGGAGGTCTTGCCGCCGCGCGAGGTGAGGATGCCCTCGGCCGCGATCATGCCGTCGAGGTCGTCGGGGTTCGTCTCACGGCGGACCAGGATGACCTTCTCGCCGGAGCGCGACCACTTCACCGCGGTGTACGAGTCGAAGACCGCCTTGCCGACCGCAGCACCCGGCGAGGCCGCGATGCCCCGGGCGACCTGGTCGACCTTCGCGTGCTCGTCGAAGCGCGGGAACATCAGCTGCGCCAGCTGGGCGCCGGTGACGCGCTGGAGGGCTTCGGTCTCATCGATCAGGCCCTGGTCGACCAGCTGGGTCGCGATCCGGAAGGCCGCGCCCGCCGTGCGCTTGCCGACCCGGGTCTGGAGCATCCACAGCTGACCGCGCTCGATCGTGAACTCGATGTCGCACAGGTCCTTGTAGTGGTTCTCCAGGGTCTCCATGATCTGCATGAGCTGGTCGTACGACTTCTTGTCGATCGACTCCAGCTCGGCGAGCGGGACCGTGTTGCGGATGCCCGCGACCACGTCCTCGCCCTGGGCGTTCTGCAGGTAGTCGCCGTACACGCCCTGGTGGCCCGAGGCGGGGTCGCGGGTGAACGCCACGCCCGTGCCGGAGTCCGGGCCCAGGTTGCCGAAGACCATGGAGCAGATGTTCACGGCCGTACCGAGGTCGCCGGGGATGCGCTCCTGGCGGCGGTACAGCTTCGCGCGGTCGCCGTTCCACGAGTCGAAGACCGCCTTGATGGCGAGGTCCATCTGCTCGCGCGGGTCCTGCGGGAAGTCCCGGCCGGCCTCGGCCTTGACGATCTTCTTGAACTTGGTGACCAGCTTCTTCAGGTCGGCCGCCTCGAGGTCCGTGTCGACGGTGACCTTCTTGGCGTCCTTGGCCGCGTCGAGGGCCTCCTCGAACAGCTCGCCGTCGACACCGAGGACCGTCTTGCCGAACATCTGGATGAGACGGCGGTAGGAGTCCCAGGCGAACCGGTCGTCGCCGGCCTGCTTGGCCAGGCCCTGCACCGACTTGTCGGACAGGCCGATGTTCAGGACGGTGTCCATCATGCCGGGCATGGAGAACTTGGCGCCCGAGCGGACCGACACGAGGAGGGGGTTGTCGGCCTGGCCGAGCTTCTTGCCCATGCGGGTCTCGAGGGCGTCGAGGTGCGCACTCACCTCGTCACGCAGTGCCGCGGGCTCCTCACCGCTCTCCAGGTAGACCTTGCAGGCCTCCGTGGTGATGGTGAAGCCGGGAGGAACCGGCAGACCGAGGTTGGTCATCTCGGCGAGGTTGGCACCCTTGCCGCCGAGGAGGTCCTTGAGGTCCTTGTTGCCCTCGGTGAAGTCGTAAACGAACTTCGCTACGTGGGGTTCTTTGTTTTCCGACACGGGTCTCGACTCCTTGAGGCCGCGGTGGCTGCCCTGACGGCGAGGAACATACCCAGATCGAAGGTTCATGGGTATGTCCACTCGGGCGTCATGCGCCTGTAACCACCCGTCCGCCACCGGATTGAAAGTCAAGGCTTGGCAAGCCGACGCGGCCACATGTCTTCACTTCTTGAACGCAGTCACCGCCAAACGCGGGGTTTTCCGCTCAGATGAGCAGGCATCCCGCACGTCTGATTTCGATCGATGAACGATCAAGGGGTGGCACCCAGTGCCACCCCTTGGAGAAGTGCAGCCGCTCATGATCCGCTCATCTGAGCGCAACCCTTATCAAGGGTGGCGAGAATCACGCTGCCACAGCGCGCCGGATTTCACCATGCGGACCGCTTCCCGGACTCGAAACACGCAGGGAAACTCCTCGTCACACGCCCGCCGGCAAGCAGATCACACCCCCAGCGCGAGCAGCCGCTCCTCGGCCCGCTCCGGCGCGTAGAGGTGTTCCACGACCAGCGCACCCGCTCCGATGAGCGCGGCCCGCTCACCGAGCCGGGAGGTGACGACGTCCAGGTGGGCCGTGGAGCGGGGCAGCGCCCGCTGGTAGAGCAGTTCGCGCACACCGGTGAGGAAGGGTGTTCCGGCCAGATCGCCCGCGATCATCAGCACTCCGGGGTTCAGCAGGGTCACCACGGTCGCCAGCACGTCCCCGACCAGGCGCCCGGCCTCCCGGGCCAGCGCCGCCGCCTGCGGATGCCCGGCCGCCAGCAGGTCCCGTACGTCGGAGCCGGAGGCGGCGGGCACCCCGGACTCCGCGAGGCGCCGGGCCACGGCACCCCCGCTCGCGACGGCGGCGAGACAGCCGTACGAGCCGCATCGGCACAGCGCGTCCGCGCCGACCCTGATGTGCCCGATGTCCCCCGCACCTCCGTCGATGCCCCGGTAGATCGAGCCGTCCACCACGACCCCGGCGCCGATGCCCGTGGAGACCTTGACCAGTACGAACGCCCCGCAGTCGGGGTGTCCGGCGCGCTGTTCGCCGTACGCCATGAGGTTCGCGTCGTTGTCGACCAGGACCGGGACGGGAGGGGCGCCGGTGTGCTCGGTACAGGCCCGGGAGAGGCGGCCTGTTATGTCGTAGCCGTCCCAGCCCGGCATGATCGGCGGCTGCACCACCCGGCCGGTCTCGCTGTCCACCGGCCCGGGCACCGCGAGCCCGATGCCGCACACCTCCGCCGGACGCCCGGCCTTCTCCAGCAACTCGGCGAACCAGCGGCCGAGTTCACCGAGGACGGCTTCCGGTCCGTCCTCGACCACCAGCGTGCCCGAGTGCTCGGCGAGAATCTCGCCGGTCAGGGAGAGGACCGCCGCGCGGGCGTGCCGGGTGTCCAGGTCGGCGGCGAGGACGACCGCGTGGGAGCCGTCGAACTCCAAGGTGATGGAGGGCCGGCCGCCCAGCGGTGAGCCGACCGGGCCGCCGGCGCCCTCACGCAGCCAGCCGGCCCTGAACAGCCGGTCCAGGCGCTGGCCGACGGTGGCCCGGGACAGCCCGGTGACCTGCTGCAGCGCACCGCGCGTCACCGCCCGGCCGCTGCGCACCAGTTCGAGCAGGTCTCCGGCGCCGGCCTGGCCGCCGCTCCTGACAGCTCTTCCCGGACGTCCGGTCATGCGCACCCCCTTGTGTTCCTCAACCCTGCATTACATAGTGGGTTTTGCGTGTTAAATAGACGTAACTCTACGGTAGCCACCACCACATCCGACCGGCCCGGCCGGGTCGTCTTTTCTTCGGGGAGCCCCGAGTGGACCGCACCGCCCAGCTCACCTCCCGTGCCACCCAGGACGCGATCGCATACGATCTCCCCGGTGCCGAGTCGGCCTCCGAGGGGTCGCTGCACGTCAGAGCGGCCCGGGTGCTCGAGGCGAACTGGACGGGCAGCTCGACGGTCCCCTCCCTAAACCTGTATCCGCACCAGTGGTCCTGGGACTCGGCGTTCATCGCCATCGGCCTGAGGCATGTCTCGCCGCTGCGGGCGCAGACCGAGCTGGAGACCCTGCTGGCCGCGCAGTGGGCCGACGGGCGTGTGCCGCACATCGTCTTCAACCCCTCCGTACCACTCGACGCCTACTTCCCGAGCCCCGACTTCTGGCGCTCCGTGACCGCCGGTCGCGCCGCGGGCGCCCCGCGCACCGTACAGACGTCGGGGATCGTGCAGCCACCGGTGCACGCGCTCGCGGCCTGGCTGGTACACCTGGCCGACCCGGTGCTCTCGCGCTCCCGCGGCTTCCTGGCCCGGGTCTACCCGCGCCTGGCCGCCTGGCACCGCTATCTGCTGCACCGCCGGGACCTGGGCGGCGCGGGTCTGGTGTCGGTGGTCCACCCCTGGGAGCAGGGCATGGACAACAGCCCCTGCTGGGACGCCCCGCTGGCCCGGATCGTCCCGGCCCCGGCCCGCTCCTTCCGCCGCGCCGACCTCGACCACGGAGCGCCCGAGGACCGGCCGACGGATCTGGACTACGGGCGCTACGTGCGGCTGGCCACCGACTACCGGGACCATGCCTACGCCGACGGCCGCAGTGAGTTCGCCGTCGAGGACCCCGCCTTCAACGCCCTGCTCATCGCCTCCGAGCATGCGCTCGCCCGGATCGCCACGGAGCTGGGCGCGACCGGCACCGCCCGCCACGCGCGCGCGCAGCGGCTGACGGCGGCGCTGGTCGAGCGACTGTGGGACCCGGCGGCCGGCCTGTTCCTGTGCCGGGACCTACGGGGTGAACCGGGGCTCGTCCGCGAGCGGGGCGTCTGCGGGCTGATCCCGCTCCTGCTTCCCGGACTGCCCCGGGACATCACCGCAGCCCTCGTCCGCACCCTGTGCGGGCCGCACTTCGGGTTCGGCGACCGCACCCGGCTGGTGCCCAGCTACGACCTCCTGGGCGAGGCCTTCGACCCGCACCGGTACTGGCGCGGGCCCGCCTGGTTCAACACGGGCTGGCTGCTGGAGCGGGGGCTGCGCGCGCACGGGGAGCTGCCCCTGGCCGACGCCCTGCGCACGGCCGTACTGCGGCTCGCCGACGCGACCGGCTTCGCGGAGTACGTCGACCCGTACACCGGCGAGGCCTGCGGCGCGACCGGCTTCGGCTGGACCGCCGCGCTCGCCCTCGACCTGTACCACGACCTCCGTGACGACCTCCCGCACGACCTGCGCCGGGACCTGCATCAGGACCTGCACCGAGACCCCCACCAAAGTCCGTACCAAGAGCTTGTCAAGGGCGCCCGCGAGGGCGTGTCCAGTGCGGCCACCGACACGTTCGACACGAGTGACAAAGGAGGAGACCGGCGATGACGGACCGGCATCATCTGCTCGTGCACGGGGCGACGTTCGCCGCCGTGGGCGATCGGGGCGACATCAGCGGAGTGCGGGGCAGCGGCCCCCCGGACGGGCTGTTCGTCCGGGACGCCCGGCACCTCAGCCGCTGGCAGCTCACCCTCGACGGCGCCATGCCCGAGGTGCTCAGCCCGGTCGCCGACGGTGACGCGGCCCGCTGCGTACTCGTCCCGCGCGGCGGCCGGCAGGAACCCCCGGCCCACACCGTCTTCCGTCACCAGGCCGTCGGCGACAGCTCGTTCGTGGAGTCGCTGCGGGTGACCAGCAACCGTCCGGTGCCGACCACGGTCCGGCTCGCCGTCACCGCCGACGCCGACTTCACCGACCAGTTCGAACTCCGCTCCGACCACCGCACCTACGTCAAGCCGGGCGCCCTGCGCTCGCGCGAAGTCACGGGCGACGGCATCGAGTTCACCTACCGGCGCGCCGAATGGCGGTCCTGTACAGCGATCACGGCCGACCCGGCGCCCGACGCCGTGGAGGAGACCGGCACCGGCGCCCGCCGCCTGGTGTGGACCCTCGACCTCCCGGCGCACGGCACGACCGAGCTGGTGCTGCGCGTGATCGCCCGCCCGCACGGCGAGAAGCGGGCCGTGCGGGTGCCGCGCGACCCCGCCGCCGTGCAGGAGCAACAGCTCGCCGAGGAAGGGCAGTTCATGGAAGGCGTGGCCTTCCCGACCGGCTGGCCCGAGCTGGCGGAGGCCTGCGCGCGCGGCCTCGCCGACCTGGCCCTGCTCCAGGTGCCGGCCACCGGACCGGACGGCGAGGAGCTGCGCGTCCCGGCCGCCGGCGCCCCCTGGTATCTCACCCTGCTCGGCCGGGACGCCCTGCTCACCTCCCTGTTCGCGCTGCCGTACCGCCCGCGGCCCGCCGCGGCCACACTCCTCGCCCTGGCCGCGGCCCAGGCGACCGGCTCGGGCCCGTCCCCGGTCGCCCAGCCCGGCAAGATCGTGCACGAGGTCCGGCACGGCGAGCTGGCCCACTTCGGGCAGGTGCCGTTCGGGCGGTACTACGGCTCGGTCGACGCGACCCCGCTGTTCCTGATCCTGCTCGGCGCGTACGTCGAGCGGACCGAGGACGCGGACCTGGCCCGCCGGCTGGAGCCGCACGCCCGGGCCGCCGTCGGCTGGATGCTGGACCACGGCGGGCTGACCTCGCGCGGCTATCTCGTCTACCGCGCCGACGAGGGCGGTCTCGCCAACCAGAACTGGAAGGACTCGCCCGGCGCGATCTGCTGTGCCGACGGCACCCGGCCCAGCGGCGCGGTGATGGCGGCGGGCGCGCAGGGGTACGCGTACGACGCGCTGCGCCGCACGGCGTGGGTGGCGCGCACGGTGTGGGCCGACGAGACGTACGCGGCGCTGCTCGAGCAGGCGGCGGCCGACCTCAGGGACCGTTTCCAGCGGGACTTCTGGATGCCGGAGCACTCCTTCCCCGCCCTCGCCCTGGACGGGGAGGGCCGGCAGGTCGACGCCCTCGCCTCCGACGCCGGACATCTGCTGTGGTCGGGGCTGCTGGACAAGGAGTACGGCGAGGAGGTGGGCCGACGGCTGCTCGCGCCGGACTTCTTCTCCGGCTGGGGTGTGCGCACGGTGGCCGCCGGGCAGGCCGCGTATCACCCGCTGTCGTATCACCGGGGCTCCGTCTGGCCCCACGACAACGCGCTGATCACGCTGGGGCTGGCGCGCTACGGGCTGCACGACGAGGCCCGGACCGTCGCGCATGCGCTGGTGGACGCGGCGGCGGTGGCGGGGTACCGGCTGCCGGAGGTCCTCGCGGGGTACGGGAGGGACACACATCCGGAGCCCGTGCCGTATCCGCATGCCTGCGCGCGGGAGGCCCGGTCGGCCGCGGCACCGCTGGCTCTGCTCACGGCCGTGGGCGGGGCCTAGGTCCTGTCGTCACATTCCCGTCGTCGCCCGGGGGGCGGCCGCGCGGCGTCCGGTGCGTGCTCCCGGCGTGCCGGGCGTCGCGGGGCAGGCGGGATGCGGCGAAAGGGCCAAGGGCTCCGGTATTTGCCCGGTGTTTGCTCGGCGTCCTGAACAGGGGGCGACGGGCAGCCGTACGAGACGGCGATACGGGTCTCGCACGGAAGGACCTTCGGGTTGTCCCAGGACATGAGTACGCGCCAGGAACCGGGTACGGCCGGGGAGACCGAGGCGCCGGAGAACATCCCCGATGAAACTCCCGCACCCGCTCCCCGGTTCCGGCCCAGGTCCTTCCCCCGTCCCTGGGCGGTGGCGGCCACGTGGACACGGCGATGGCGCGCCGCGCATCCGACTGCCGTCCAGGTGCTGTCCGGCACGCTCACCGTGCTGGCCGCGGCCCTGGTCGTCGTCGCGCTCGTGATGCCCAACTCCATGGTCCGGCTGGGTCCTTCGACGTTCCTGCGGATCCCGGCGGAGGCGGTGATCGGGGCGGCGGTGATGATCGCGCTGCCGCGCCGGCCGCGGATCGTGCTGGCCGCCCTGTGCGGTGTCGCGCTGGCGGCGATGACCGTGCTGAACCTGCTGGACATGGGGTTCAACCAGTATCTCGGCCGCGGCTTCAACGTCGTGCTCGACTGGAGCCTGTTCGCCGACGCGGAGTCGTATCTGGAGGACTCCGTCGGCCGTACGCAGACCCTGGCCCTCGTGGCCGGTGTGATCACGGTCGTGCTGCTGCTGTTCGTGCTGCTGGCGCTGTCCATGGTCCGGCTGAGCAATCTGCTCGCCCGGC
Organism: Streptomyces broussonetiae; assembly: GCF_009796285.1. Classification (NCBI taxonomy): domain Bacteria; kingdom Bacillati; phylum Actinomycetota; class Actinomycetes; order Kitasatosporales; family Streptomycetaceae; genus Streptomyces; species Streptomyces broussonetiae. Next base: position 3,365,148 of record NZ_CP047020.1, read on the forward strand.
ACACCGCCCTCGCGACCCGGGGCACACTGGTCGCCGGGGTCGTGTGGATCACCTGCTCCTCGCTCGGACTGCAGCTGTCCGGTGTGCCGCTGGCCGCCGACACCACCGCCGCCGCGCTCAAGGACCAGGCCCACCGGATCTCGAACACGCTCAAGGACGAGGCCGAGTTCCAGAAGGTGGCCAGGGTCGACGCCTTCGGGAACACACCGGGCAGCCAGCTGGTCCCGGATCTGCGGGGCAAGGACGTGGTCTTCACGTTCATCGAGAGCTACGGCCGCAGTGCCGTCGAGGACCCGATCATGGCCCCCGGCGTCGACGCGACCCTCGACGCCCGCACCAAGGCGCTGGCCAAGGCTGGCTTCCACGCCAAGAGCGGCTGGCTGACCTCGGCGACCTACGGCGGCAGCAGCTGGCTCGGCCACTCCACCACCATGTCGGGCCTGTGGATCAGCAACCAGCAGCGCTACCGCACGGTCATGGCGAGCGACCACCTCAGCCTGACCGACGCGTTCAAGAAGACCGGTGCCTTCGACACGGTCGGCGTGATGCCGGGTGTGCAGAAGGCGTGGCCGGAGCAGAAGTGGTACGGCCTGGACAAGGTCTACAACGCCTTCCAACTCGGCTACCAGGGGCCCAAGTTCAGCTGGTCGACCATGCCGGACCAGTACACCCTCCAGCAGTTCCAGGACCGGGTGCACAGCAAGAAGCCGACGGACGGCAAGTCACGGATGTCGTTCCTCATCCTCACCTCCAGCCACACGCCCTGGGCACCGATCCCCAAGATGGTCCCCTGGAACCAGCTGGGCGACGGCTCGGTCTTCAACGGCATCGAGAAGGCGGGCCACCCGTCGTCGTACACCCTCACCGACGACACCCACTCCAGGGCGGAGTACGGCAAGTCCGTCCAGTACACGGTGACGGCGCTGACCGAGTGGCTGGAGCGCTACGGCAACGACAACACGGTGCTGGTCTTCCTCGGCGACCACCAGCCGAACGCCCACGTCAGCGGCAACCACGCCAGCCGTGACGTGCCGATCTCGGTCGTCGCCAAGGACCCCAAGGTCCTGGACAGGATCGCGAACTGGAACTGGACCGAGGGCCTGCGCCCCGCCCACAACGCACCCGTGTGGCAGATGAGCGCCTTCCGGGACCGCTTCCTGGCGGCGTTCGGCTCGACGCCGCACCCCAAGAAGAACTGATCAGCCGCCGGAGGTGTCCAGCTCCGCGTCCTCGCTGATCCCCGCGCAGTCGTAGGGGTCCTTCAGCCAGCCGTCCGGCAGCACCACACGGTTGTTGCCGGACGTACGGCCGCGGGGGCCGTCCGCGCCGGCCGGCCAGGGCTGGTCGAGGTCCAGCTCGTCCAGTCCGGCGCGGAGTTCGGCCAGCGAGGAGGTGATCGCGAGGCGCCTGCGCAGTTCGGAGCCGACCGCGAAGCCCTTGAGGTACCAGGCGACGTGCTTGCGGAAGTCGACCACGCCCTTGGACTCGTCGCCGAGCCACTCGCCGAGGAGCCCGGCGTGCCGGACCATGACGTCGGCCACCTCGCGGAGCGAGGGACGGGCGATGTCCTGCGTACGCCCTTCGAAGGCCGCGACCAGGTCCGCGAACAGCCACGGCCGCCCCAGGCAGCCGCGTCCGACCACGACTCCGTCGCAGCCGGTCTCCCGGACCATCCGCAGCGCGTCCTCGGCCGACCAGATGTCGCCGTTGCCGAGCACGGGGATCTCCGGCACGTGCTCCTTGAGGCGGGCGATGGCCTCCCAGTCGGCGGTGCCGCCGTAGTGCTGGGCGGCCGTACGGCCGTGCAGGGCGATCGCCGTCACACCCTCCTCGACGGCGATGCGTCCGGCGTCGAGGAAGGTGATGTGATCGTCGTCGATGCCCTTGCGCATCTTCATCGTCACCGGCAGGTCACCGGCGCCGCTGACCGCCTCGCGCAGGATCGCGCGCAGCAGGTTCCGCTTGTAGGGCAGGGCCGAGCCGCCGCCCTTCCTGGTGACCTTGGGGACCGGGCAGCCGAAGTTCAGGTCGATGTGGTCGGCCAGGCCCTCCTCCGCGATCATGCGGACGGCCTTGCCGACGGTCGCCGGGTCGACGCCGTACAGCTGGATCGAACGCGGCTGCTCACTCGCGTCGAACCTGATCAGCTGCATGGTCTTCTCGTTGCGCTCGACCAGAGCCCGGGTCGTGATCATCTCGCTGACGAACAGCCCCTTGCCCCCGCTGAACTCCCGGCACAGGGTGCGGAAGGGCGCGTTGGTGATCCCCGCCATGGGTGCGAGCACGACGGGCGGGGCCACGAGGTGCGGGCCGATGGAGAGCGGGTGGGACATCAGACGGCTCCGGGGCGGACGTACGGCGGACACGGCGGTTGCGGCGACGGACAAGGAACCATTGTCCCTCACTCCGCGGCTCGCCCGTCCGTCGCCTGTGCCAGCCGCTCCAGCCGCTCCTCGCTGTCCTCGTCCGCGGGGACGTACACGACCACGCGGTAGGCCGGTGTCTGCGGGGCCAGCCACATGGTGCGGTGCTCGAGCCGGATCAGCCCGACCACCGGGTGCCGGTAGCGCTTGACGTGCGGGGACATCGGCGCGACCTCGTGCCGCTCCCACAGCGCGCGGAACTCCCCGGAAGCCCGCAGCAGCCGGTCCAGCTGCTGCTTCCACACCGGCTCGGCCACATGCTCGGCCATGCCCGCCCGGTATTTCGCGATCAGGTCGCGCAGCATCTCGTCGCGGTCGAGGAAGTCCCGCTTCCAGCGCTCGCTGGTGGTCAGCAGCCACAGACAGTTCCGGTCGGCCGCAGCCAGCTCGGCGGGGTCGCCGAAGACCTGGGCGAAGGGGCGGTTGGCGGCGAGGATGTCGTAGCGGGCGTTCTGGAGCGTGGCGGGGTAGGGCGCGAGTCGCTCGACGACCTTGATCGCCGACTTGGGGGCGAGCGTGCACTCGGCCTCGGTGCGCGGGTCGGTGGTGCCGGCGAGGGCGAAGAGGTGGGCGCGCTCGGCGGGGTCCATCAGCAGCGCGCGGGCGACCGCGTCCAGCACCTGGGCGGAGACATGGGTGGCGCGGGCCTGCTCGATCCAGGTGTACCAGGTCACCCCGACCGCGGAGAGCTGGGCGACCTCCTCCCGGCGCAGGCCGGGGGTGCGCCGGCGCGGGCCGCGCGGCAGGCCGACCTGTTCCGGGGTGACGCGCTCGCGCCGGCTGCGCAGGAAGGCGGCCAGTTCCCGGCGCCGTACGTGCTGCTCCGCCGGCCGCCCCCGGCCCCGCTCCCCGAGATGCTCCGGCGCTGCGATGGTCATGGAACCCAGGGTGCCGTGTCCGCGTACCCCGGTTCCAGGTGGTGCCGGTACCTGGATGAGCACCGCCTGGTACCCCGCTGGGCGCGGGCGCACAGTCGTGGTCGTGACCACGACGACCTCTCGCGCCCGGACCACGGCCCCGCCCCGCACCCTCACGCCCCTCGGCCTGTTCACCCTGCTGCTCGGCTGCGCGCTGCCGATGATCGACTTCTTCATCGTCAACGTCGCCCTGCCGACGATCGAGCACGATCTGCACGCTTCCGCGGCCACACTGGAGATGGTGGTGGCCGGGTACGCGGTGGCGTACGCGGTACTGCTGGTCCTCGGCGGCCGGCTCGGGGACGGCTTCGGCCGGCGGCGGCTGTTCCTGTGGGGGGTGGCCGGCTTCGGGCTGACCTCGCTGGCCTGCGGTCTCGCGCCGACGGCGTGGTGGCTGGTGGCGGCGCGGGTGGCGCAGGGCGCCGCGTCGGCGGCCCTGCTGCCGCAGGTACTGGCCACGCTGCACGCGACGACGTCGGGCGAACGGCGGGCGCGCGCGGTCGCCCTGTACGGCTCGGTCGGCGGGGTGTCCGTCGTCCTCGGGCAGGTGCTGGGCGGGGTGCTGGTGGCGGCCGATCCGGCGGGCACCGGCTGGCGTGCGGTGTTCCTCGTGAACGTACCGGTGGCCGTCGCCGCGCTGGTCTGTGCGCTGCGGGCGGTGCCGGACAGCCGGGCGGAGCGCCCGGCGCACACGGACCTCGCCGGCACGGTGCTGCTGGCGGCGACGCTGACCGCGCTGCTGCTGCCGCTGACCGAGGGCCGGGCGGCGGGCTGGCCGCTGTGGTCGGTGCTGCTGCTGTGCGCGGCGCCGCTGTCCGCGCTCGCGTTCCACGGTGTGGAGCGCCGCGCCGAGCGGGACGGCACGAGCCCGCTGCTGCCGCCGTCCCTCCTTGTCTCGCCCGAGGTGCGCCGGGGTCTGCTGCTGGGGCTGCCGGTGTTCGTCGGCTTCGCGGGCTGGATGTTCGTGAGCGCGGTGGCGCTGCAACAGGGCCTGGGATACGGGCCGTTGCGGGCGGGGCTGACACTCGTGCCGATGGGGGTGGCACAGTTCGCCGCGTCGATGCTGGCCCCGCGTGCCGTACGGCGGACGGGCGGACGGGCGGTGGCGCTTGCGGCGGCGGTGCACCTCGCGGGCCTGGCGACGGTGGTGACGACGGTGCTGCTGGGCCCCTGGCCGCACCTGAGCCCGCTCCTGCTCTCCCCCGGCCTGGTCCTGTGCGGAATCGGCCAGGGCCTTCAGCTTCCCCTCTATTACCGGATCCTGCTGGCCGCGATCCCGGCGCGGCTGGCGGGCGCGGGCAGCGGGCTGGCGGCCACGCTCCAGCAGTCGTGCCTGGCCGTGGGGGTGGCGACGCTCGGCTCGCTGTTCCTGTCACTCACCGCCGCGCTCGGGATGCGGCAGGCGCTGGCGGTCGTGCTGGCGGTGCAGGCGGCGGGGCTGCTGGGGCTGGGGTGGCTCGGCCTCAGGCTGCCGCGAGTGCTGGGATGAGGCGGGTACCGGAGTGCGGCGGCTACCGAGGTACGGGGGCGCACCACCGCCGCACGGACAGAGATCGTGTAACAGTCATTAGTTAGACGCACTATTGATATGCGCGTACGATGGGGCCATGCCCGAGTTGAGCCACCGCCGCCGTCTGCTCGTGCTCGCGATCTGCTGCATGAGCCTGCTGATCGTGAGCCTCGACAACACCGTCCTGAACGTGGCGCTGCCCTCCATGCAGCGCGATCTGCACGCCAGTACCTCCGGTCTGCAGTGGACGATCGACGCCTACACGCTGGTGCTGGCCTCGCTGCTGATGCTCGCGGGCTCGACGGCCGACCGGATCGGCCGCAAGCGGGTGTTCATGGCGGGCCTGACGGTGTTCACCATCGGCTCCGTGCTCTGCTCGGTGGCGCCGAACCTGTCCCTGCTGATCGTGTTCCGGATGATGCAGGCGGTCGGCGGCTCGATGCTCAACCCGGTCGCCATGTCCATCATCACCAACACCTTCACCGACGCCCGTGAGCGTGCCCGGGCGATCGGGGCGTGGGGCGCGGTGGTCGGCATATCCATGGCGGCGGGCCCGCTGGTCGGCGGTCTGCTGGTGCAGTCGGTGAGCTGGCGCGCGATCTTCTGGATCAACCTCCCGGTCGGCCTCGCGGCCCTCCTGCTCACCCTGCGCTTCGTCCCGGAGTCCCGGGCGCCCAAGGCCCGCAGGCCCGACCCGATCGGCCAGCTCCTGGTCATCGCCCTGTTCGGCTCGCTGACGTACGCGATCATCGAGGCACCGGACTCGAGCGCGGCCGTGGTGGCCCCCTTCGTGGCGATCGCCCTGACGGCCCTGCCGGCCCTGCTGTGGTACGAGCCGCGGCGCGCCGAACCCCTGATCGACCTGCGCTTCTTCCGCTCGGCGCCGTTCAGCGGGGCCACGGTGATCGCCATCAGCGCGTTCGCGGCGCTGGGCGGCTTCCTGTTCCTGTCGACGCTGTACCTGCAGAACGTACGCGGCCTGGACGCCCTGCACGCCGGCCTGTGGATGCTCCCGATGGCCCTGCCGACGTTCCTGTGCGCGCCCGTCTCCGGCCGCCTGGTCGGCACCCGCGGTCCTCGTCTGCCGCTCCTGATCGCCGGTACGGCGATGACGGCGAGCGGCATCCTCTTCGCCGCCTTCGAGGCGGAGACCTCGAACGACACCCTGCTGCTCGGCTACGTCCTGTTCGGCATCGGCTTCGGCTTCGTCAACGCGCCGATCACCAACACGGCGGTGTCGGGCATGCCCCGCGCCCAGGCCGGAGTGGCCGCCGCGGTCGCCTCCACGAGCCGGCAGCTGGGCCAGACGCTCGGCGTCGCGGTGATCGGCGCCGTCCTGGCCTCCGGCATCGGCGCGTCCTCGTACCACCGGGCCTTCGTCTCGGCGGCCCGCCCCGGCTGGTGGATCCTCACGGTGTGCGGACTGGCCGTGCTCGTCCTCGGGCTGGTCACCAGCGGGCGGTGGGCGCGCAGGACGGCCGAGCGCACTGCCGACCAGCTGGAGTCGGCCGAGATCAAGAACGTCGTGGGGGTTCCGGCAGGTTCCTGAGCACGTGTCGGCCCGTACCGGTCCCGCTCACCATCTCGTGCGGCCCGTCCAGCCGTTCAGGTGCCCGGCGAGGGCGGCACGCGGGCGCTCCAACTGCCCGATGTGATGCGGAGCGTGCTCTGTGGGGTGCCGCCGGACCGGGCCGGGGCCGGCTGCGGTGTGATGGTCACCACCCGGCAGTCCGCAAGGGCGCCGGGTGTGGCCACGCCGGGCACCCTGTTCCTCGCCTCGTCCCGCGCGCGGGCATGCGGGAAGCACTGGTCGTCGCGCTGCCGGTGCGGTCGGCCGGGGTCGTCGTGAGGGGCCTGCCCAGTCTGCGGCTGCCGCGCGAGATCGGCTGAGCCCGGCCACGGCTTGGCCAACTGCCCGTGAACCCCTCCCTGTTGATGTTGGTCTTGCTGCACACTCCCTCCGGTCGAGGTGTGTCGGCGCGCGGGAGGCGTGATGGTGCAGGGCAGCAGTACGAGCAAGGTCAGCCGCTGGGACCGGCACGGCCGGGAGCACATCGTCCGGGTGGAGCGCACCGGGGTGCAGCGCGTGATCAGATGCGACACCTGCGGCTGGCGCAGGAGCGCCCAGTTCCTGCCGTGGCTGAAGGCGGAGGAGCATCTGGCCGAGGCCCACCAGGCGACGGTCGACCCGGCGGGGAGCGGACAGCCGTCCGTCTGAAGCGGGGCCGGGGACGGGAGCGACGTCCTGGGTCCCGCCTGTCCCACTATCGGCCATCCGGGTGAGAAGCCCGCGGTCCGCACCCGGTTGACCTGCGGCCTTGCACCTTCGCCGGGTTGCTCGGCCCTGTCTCGAGTGGCCGCCTCCCAGCAGTGGGTTCAGCCTGGGATAGGTCCAATCGAGCGACAGGAGACGAACATGACCTCGGTATTCCGCCATCGCTACGGCCGTGCACTGGGTACCGGCGTACTGACTGTGGCGCTGCTGTCCGGCGGGACGGCCGGAGCCTTCGCCGCCAGTAGCACCCCCTCCCCCAAGTCCTCCCCCACAACCAAGTCCCCCATGGACACGGTGGCCTCGATCACCGCCACGGCGAAGCCGACGTCGGTCAAGGCCGGAAAGACCGTACTCGTCACCGGACGCACCAAGGGCCTCAAGGTTGGCTCCCCACTGGTGCTCCAGCGCGAGAAGAACGGCAAGTGGGTTCCCCTCAGCGCCACCGGCAAGGTGAAGACGGGCAGCTCGTACGCGATCTCCACCAAGCCCAGCACCAAGGGCACGGAGAAGCTGCGGGTCGCGAGCGCAACCAAGTCCGGCAAGGTGTACTCGCCCACCGTCACGGTGACGGTGACCTGAGTCCCCTCACCAGCAGGTCCACCACAGCCGTGAACTCCTCGTCGACACCGGGTCGGATCCAGTCCCGGGCGTAACAGGGGTCGTGGAAACGGCCGGTGGCCTGGAAGACGGCACGCGCCGCGGCGGCCGGGTCGGGTACCGGGAAGGTACCCGACCCGGCCCCTGCCGTGATGATCCGGGTCAGCTGCCCGGTCAGGTCGGCGATGTGCTCGTCGACCACCGCGACGCTCTCGTCGACCAGCACCGTGTACGTCGCGAACAGCTCGGGATCGTCGCCCGCCTTGTGTCTCTTGGCGTCGAACAGCGCCGCGAGCCACGCCCGCAGTCGCTCCTCGGGACTTCCGGGGGAGTCCACGATCCCGGCGAGCCGCTGCGAGGTCCGGTCCAGCCAGCGCTTGGTGACCGCCTCGCGCAGCGCCGCCTTGGTGCGGAAATGCCGGTAGACACTGCCGTGGCTGACGCCGAGCGCACGGGCCACGTCGACCACGGTGGCCTTGGCCGGGCCGTGCCGGCGCAGCACCTCCTCGGTGGCTTCGAGGATGCGCTCGGCGGTCAGGATCTCACTGGTCGGTGCCATGTCGTAGACCGTACCCGGCGCCCGGTTCAGCGCTCGCTGTCGAGGTGCGCCATCTGCGCCGACGGGTAGCGGTCACCGGCCGCCGCGTCGGCCGGCACGGCCTCCTCGATCGCCGCCAGGTCGGCCGCGTCCAGGGTGACGTCGAGCGCGCCGAGCGACTCGCCCAGCCGCTCGCGGGTGCGGGCGCCGATCAGCGGCACGATGTCCTCGCCACGGGAGAGCACCCAGGCGATGGCGGCCTGGGCGACCGTCGCGCCCTTCTGCTCGGCGATCTTGCGCAGCGCCTCGACCAGGTTCAGGTTGTGCTGGAGGTTCTCGCCCTGGAACCTGGGCGAGTGGGCACGGAAGTCGCTCGCGGCCAGCTGCCGGTCCCGGGTGAAGTGACCGGAGATCAGGCCGCGGGAGAGCACGCCGTACGCGGTGACCGCGATGCCCAGCTCGCGGGTGGTCGGCAGGATCTCCTGCTCGATGCCCCGGCTGATCAGCGAGTACTCGATCTGGAGGTCGGAGATCGGGGCGATGGCGGCGGCCCGCCGGATCGTGTCGGCGCCGACCTCGCTGAGGCCGACGTGCCGCACGTACCCCTTCTCGATCAGTTCGGAGATCGCGCCGACGGTCTCCTCGATCGGCACGTCCGGGTCGAGGCGGGCGATCCGGTAGACGTCGATGTGGTCGACGCCGAGGCGCTGCAGGGAGTAGGAAGCGAAGTTCTTCACGGCGGCCGGGCGGCCGTCGTAGCCGGCCCAGTTGCCCTCCGGGTCGCGCAGGGCGCCGAACTTCACGCTGGTCAGGGCCTGCTCACGCAGGGCGGACGGGGCCTTGCGCAGGGCCTCGCCGATCAGCATCTCGTTGTGCCCCATGGCGTAGAAGTCGCCGGTGTCCAGGAGCGTGACGCCCGCCTCGAGGGCGGCGTGGATGGTCGCGACGGACTCCGCGCGGTCGGCGTCGCCGTAGAGCGCGGACATGCCCATGCAGCCGAGGCCGACGGCGGAGACAGCAGGACCGGTGGTTCCGAGGTTTCGGGTGTGCATCGTCATGCCGTTCACTGTGTCATGACGACTGACAGATTTCAATATCTGTCAGTCCAACTCTGTCACTCGCGGCATTGAATGGTCCAGACCTATTGACGAGAGGTCTGGACCACGTCCAAGGTCGAGGGACGAAATGTCATGGCTACGACACCTCGCCGCATCCCACCCCCACCGGGAGGCCTCGCATGCTCAGACGTCTGCTCGCCACCGCGCTCACGGCGGCCGTCCTCGTCCCGCTCGGGATCGCCACCGCCCCCACCGCCTCCGCCGCCGACACCTGCGCCGTGAAGTCCCGGCCGGCCGGAAAGGTGCTCCAGGGCTACTGGGAGAACTGGGACGGCTCCGCCAACGGCGTCCATCCGCCCTTCGGCTGGACCCCGATCACCGACTCCCGGATCCCCGCGCACGGTTACAACGTGATCAACGCGGCCTTCCCGGTGATCCGGTCCGACGGCACCGCCCTGTGGCAGGACGGCATGGACACGGGCGTGAAGGTGGCGACACCCGCGCAGATGTGCGCGGCGAAGGCCTCGGGCCAGACGATCCTGCTCTCCATCGGCGGCGCGACGGCCGGCATCGACCTCAACTCGACCACCGTGGCGGACAAGTTCGTCTCGACGATCGTGCCGATCCTCAAGCAGTACAACTTCGACGGCATCGACATCGACATCGAGACCGGCCTGACGAACAGCGGCAACATCAACCAACTGTCCACGTCCCAGGCCAACCTGATCCGCATCATCGACGGCATCCTCGCGCAGATGCCGTCGGGCTTCGGCCTGACGATGGCCCCGGAGACGGCGTACGTCACCGGCGGCAGCATCACCTACGGCTCGATCTGGGGCGCGTACCTGCCGGTCATCAAGAAGTACGCGGACAACGGCCGCCTGTGGTGGCTGAACATGCAGTACTACAACGGCAGCATGTACGGCTGCTCCGGCGACTCCTACGAGGCGGGCACGGTCGCCGGCTTCACCGCCCAGACCGACTGCCTGAACAAGGGCCTGGTGGTCCAGGGCACGACGATCAAGGTGCCGTACGACAAGCAGGTCCCGGGCCTGCCCGCCCAGCCCGGCGCGGGCGGCGGCCATATGTCACCGTCCCTCGTCTCCCAGGCCTGGCAGCACTACGGCAGCTCGCTCAAGGGCCTGATGACCTGGTCGGTCAACTGGGACGGCTCGAAGAACTGGACCTTCGGCGACAACGTGAAGGCGCTGCAGGGCCGTTGACATGCGAAAGCCGGGCAGGCCGATCACTCGGCCCGCCCGGCTTCACGACGGTGTGACTAGGCGCCGATGAGGCGCTGCGCCAGGTACCCCTCGATCTGGTCGAGAGACACGCGCTCCTGCTTCATCGAGTCACGCTCACGCACGGTCACGGCGTTGTCCTCGAGCGTGTCGAAGTCGACGGTCACGCAGTACGGCGTACCGATCTCGTCCTGGCGGCGGTAGCGGCGGCCGATGGCGCCGGCGTCGTCGAACTCGATGTTCCAGTTCTGCCGCAGCGCCTGGGCGAGGCCCTTGGCCTTCGGGGACAGCTCGGGGTTGCGGGACAGCGGGAGGACGGCCACCTTCACCGGGGCGAGGCGGTGGTCCAGGCGCAGCACCGTGCGCTTCTCCATCTTGCCCTTGGCGTTCGGCGCCTCGTCCTCGACGTAGGCGTCGAGGAGGAAGGCCAGCATGGTGCGGCCGACACCGGCCGCGGGCTCGATGACGTACGGGGTCCAGCGCTCGCCGGCCTCCTGGTCGAAGTAGGAGAGGTCCTGGCCGGAGGCCTTGGCGTGGGCGCCGAGGTCGTAGTCGGTACGGTTGGCGACACCCTCCAGCTCGCCCCACTCGCTGCCGCCGAACTGGAAGCGGTACTCGATGTCGGCGGTGCGCTTGGAGTAGTGGGAGAGCTTCTCCTTCGGGTGCTCGTACCAGCGCATGTTCTCGGTACGCAGGCCGAGGCCCGTGTACCAGTTCCAGCGCTGCTCCATCCAGTACTCCTGCCACTTCTCGTCCTCGCCCGGCTTGACGAAGAACTCCATCTCCATCTGCTCGAACTCGCGGGTGCGGAAGATGAAGTTGCCGGGCGTGATCTCGTTGCGGAAGGACTTGCCCATCTGCGCGATGCCGAAGGGCGGCTTGCGGCGCGAGGTGGTCTGCACCTGGGCGAAGTTGGTGAAGATGCCCTGGGCGGTCTCGGGGCGCAGGTACGCGACCGAGCCGGAGTCCTGGGTCGGGCCGAGGTGGGTGGAGAGCAGACCCGAGAACTGCTTGGGCTCGGTGAACTGGCCCTTGTTGCCGCAGTTCGGGCAGTTGATGTCGGCCAGGCCGTTCTCCGGGGCCCTGCCCTTCTTCTCCTCGTACGCCTCTTCCAGGTGGTCGGCGCGGAACCGCTTGTGACACGCGGTGCACTCGGTCAGCGGGTCCGTGAAGGTGGCGACGTGGCCGGACGCGACCCAGACCTCGGAGGCCAGGATGACGGACGAGTCGATACCGACCACGTCCTCGCGCGACGTCACCATGTAGCGCCACCACTGACGCTTGATGTTCTCCTTGAGCTCGACACCCAGCGGTCCGTAGTCCCAGGCGGCACGCTGTCCGCCGTAGATCTCACTGCACGGGAAAACGAAGCCACGGCGCTTGCTCAGGCTGACGATGGTGTCGATCTTGTCGGCGGCCACGGTGCTCTCTTCATTACGACGACGGGCGTTGAAGCGAGATGCTTCCAGCGAATGATTCAGGTTACCGGCGCAGGATCCCCCTCGGCCAAATCGGCCCCCTCCCCGGCCCCCTCCCCGGACCCCTCCCGGGGCTTCTCACCTGGCCCTCACCCTGGCTTGTTGACAACGGTTTCCATGTTTGTTGAAAATGACTGTCATGAACGTACGACGACGCCTCATACCCGCCGCCGCGGTCGCCGCGGTCGCCGCTCTCGGTATCGGCACGCTGTCCGCCTGCTCCAGCGACACGGCGAAGGCGGCGAACACCGGCAGGTTCGACGTCGTCACGTCCTTCTACCCCATGGCCTTCCTGGCCGAGCAGATCGGGGGCGGGCACGTCCACGTCACCAGTCTCACCTCCCCCGGCCAGGAACCCCACGACCTGGAGATCAGCCCCAAGCAGATCGCGCTGCTCCAGGACTCCGACGCCGTGCTGTACCTGAAGAACCTCCAGCCCTCCGTCGACGACGCGGTGGCCCAGTCCCCGGTGCGGACGAAGGTCGACGCGGCCTCCCTGACCACGCTGGAGAAGCACGGAAACGAGGTCGGCGGGCACGCGGCCGCCCACGACGCCTCCAAGAACGAGGAGTCGGCGGGCCTCGACCCGCACATCTGGCTCGACCCGGTGCGCTACGCCCAGGTCGCCCAGGGCGTCGGCAAGGCCTTCGAGAAGGCCGACCCCAAGAACGCCGCCGACTACAGGAAGAACACCGCGAACCTGGTCCAGCGCCTGAACGACCTGGACCAGCGGTTCAAGAACGGTCTGGCGCACACGAGGACCAAGGTCTTCATCACCACCCACGCCGCCTTCGGCTACCTCGCCGAGCGCTACGGCCTGACCGAGGAGGCCATCAACGGCCTCGACCCGGAGTCGGAGCCCAGCGCCGCGCGCGTGAAGGACCTCGAGACGATGGCCAGGGCCGACGGCGTCTCCACCGTCTTCTACGAGACGCTCGTCAGCGACAAGACCGCCAAGACCATCGCGGGTGACGCGGGCATGAAGACCGACGTCCTCGACCCGATCGAGGGCATCACCGCCAAGTCCCGGGGCAAGGACTACTTCTCCGTCCAGGAGGCCAACCTCAAGGCCCTCCAGCAGGCGCTGGGCGCCAAGTGACCGGCAGGGAGGGCAGGATCATGGAAGAGCCCGTCATAGCCCTGCGCGGGGTGAGCGCCGAACTCGGCGCGCGTCCCGTGCTGCGCGGCATCGATCTCACCGTCGGCCGCGGCGAGGTCGTCGCGCTGCTCGGCGCGAACGGCTCGGGCAAGTCCACCGCGATCCGCACGCTCATCGGCCAGGTGCCGGCGAGCGGCGGCACGATCGAGCTGTTCGGCACCCCGCGCCGCGCCTTTCGCGCGTGGGCTCGGGTGGGCTACGTACCGCAGCGCACGACGGCCGCCGGCGGGGTCCCGGCGACGGTCACCGAGATCGTCTCCTCGGGCCGGCTGTCGCGCACCCGCTTCGGCGTCTTCCGCAGGGCCGACCGGGAGGCCGTGCACCGGGCCCTGGAGCTGGTCGGCATGGCGGACCGCGCCAGGGACTCGGTCAACGCCCTGTCCGGCGGTCAGCACCAGCGCGTCCTGATCGCGCGCGCCCTCGTCGCCGAGCCCGAACTGCTGATCATGGACGAGCCGATGGCGGGCGTCGACCTGGCCAGCCAGGAGATCCTCGCGCGCACCCTGAAGCAGCAGGTCGAGGCTGGTACGACGGTGCTGCTCGTGCTGCACGAACTGGGCCCCCTGGAGCCCCTGATCGACCGGGCGGTCGTCCTGCGCGACGGCTGCGTGCTCCACGACGGCCCGCCGCCGCGGGCCGTGGGCCGGCACTCTCCCCCATTCTCGGCTTCGCTCGAGCGGGGGGACCCCCACCCCGGCCACGACCACGTACACCCGCACGCACCCGCGGGCACCGAACCGATCCGCACGGGACTGCTGAGCTGATGGACTTCCTCGACTACGCCTTCATGCAGCGGGCGCTGCTCGCCGCCGTCCTGGTCGGCATCACCGCCCCCGCCGTCGGCATCTACCTGGTCCAGCGCCGCCAGGCCCTGATGGGCGACGGCATCGGACACGTGGCCATGACCGGCGTCGGCCTTGGCTTCCTGCTGTCGACCTCTCCCGTCTGGATGGCGACCGCCGTCTCCGTGCTCGGCGCGGTCCTGATGGAACTGATCCGCTGGTACGGCAGGACGCGCGGCGACATCGCCCTCGCCATGCTCTTCTACGGCGGCATGGCCGGTGGCGTGATGTTCATCAACCTCGCGCCCACCGGCTCCAACGCGAACCTGACGACGTACCTGTTCGGCTCGTTGTCGACGGTGTCGCAGTCGGACGTGGTGTCGATCTGCCTGCTGGCCGCGTTCGTGGTGCTGGTCACGCTCGGCCTGCGCCGCCAGCTGTTCGCGGTCGGTCAGGACGAGGAGTTCGCGCGGGTCACGGGCCTGCCCGTACGTGCGCTGAACCTGCTGACCGCCGTGACCGCGGCGGTGACGGTCACGGTCGCGATGCGCGTGGTCGGCCTGCTGCTGGTGTCCGCACTGATGGTCGTGCCGGTCGCGGCGGCCCAGCAGCTCACCCGCAGCTTCACCGCCACGTTCGTGATCGCCGTGGCCATCGGTGTGGCCGTGACCGTCAGCGGCACGATCACGTCGTACTACCAGGACGTTCCGCCCGGTGCGACGATCGTTCTGCTGGCCATCGCCGCGTTCGTCGCGCTGACCGTGCTGGCCGCCCCGCTGGCCCGGCGACGCGCCCGCGCGGCAGCCCAGGCCGGGCCCGCCGGAGACCCGGCGGAGTACTCGATTCCGGCCACGGTTCCGGCCGCGAGAGCAGCCGGGGACGAGGTCGGCGTCTGACCGCTGCCGGTCCGGGCTGGCACAATGGCCGCCCGGGCAGAAGCAAGACGTGAGGAGACAACGGTGACGACCGCTGGACCGCCCGTGAAGGGCCGCGCGACCCGACAGCGTGCAGCCGTGGCGGCGGCCCTGAACGAGGTCGACGAGTTCCGCAGCGCGCAGGAACTGCACGACATGCTCAAGCACAAGGGCGACTCGGTCGGGCTCACCACGGTGTACCGCACCCTGCAGTCCCTCGCCGACGCCGGCGAGGTCGACGTCCTGCGCACCTCCGACGGCGAGTCCGTCTACCGCCGCTGCAGCACCGGCGAGCACCACCACCATCTGGTCTGCCGCACCTGTGGCAAGGCGGTCGAGGTGGAGGGACCGGCCGTGGAGAAGTGGGCGGAGGCCATCGCCGCCGAGCACGGCTACGTCAACGTGGCCCACACGGTGGAGATCTTCGGCACCTGCGCGGACTGCGCCTGCGGCGGGGACTGAACCCTCAGGCCCGGGTCAGGTTGCGGTCGAGGATCTCCCGCAGCCTGTCCTCGTCGGCGGGATTGCGCAGACCACGCTTGGGCAGCACGGAGAAGCAGATCGCGTTCTTGTCCTCGCTGAAGGTGGGCCACCTTGTGGATCCGCCCCGCCCGGTTGAACCGCCTGCGCTCCCGCAGCGCCCCTGCGATGTCCCCCGCGACCGGCTCGTACGCCGGCTCGACCACGCCCTGTCCGGCGTCCCGCCCCACGCCCATGACCATGAGGCGGGATCGTACGGGCCGCTTTCAGCCACGCCCGAAGCAGCGCTCCAGCTCGTCGAGGTCGTAGAACATGCTGCCCTTCGCGATCGGGTGGCAGCCCGGCCTGAAGGCCGTCTCCTTCTCGTTGTAGAGCATGCGGACGAGGTGGCGGCCGTCCTTCGCGTACACGTCCCACTGGATGTTCGCGCCGAGAGGAGCGACGTCCGCGCCCCGCCAGGGGTTGTCGGCATGGGTGTACGGCTCCCCCGGCGTCGCCGGTTTCGTGCTGCCCGGCAGGCGCATCAGCGCGGCCAGCGGGATGATCTCCTCGGCGTGGGTGAAGCGCAGCTCGGCGCCGAGGTCGCCGGTACCCGCGCGCTTGGCCTCGGCCTGCCGGAAGAAGTCGTCCAGCAGGACGTCCGCCATCTTGTACGTGATGTCGCTGTCGGCGAAGCCGGGGCCCTTCTCGTAGAAGTCCTCGACGTCGCCGAGGTAGCCGAACCAGGCCGCGTCGCTGCGGGAGATGAAGCGGCCCATGTCCCAGCCCCTGCCGTCCGGGTCCGGGCTCTCCTCGCTCATCGCGGGGGCGATGGCGTACAGGTTGTAGACGGCCTGCGCGGCGCCGACCCGGTCGGTGATCGTGTCGACGAACGGCTGCGTGAAGAGTCGGCGCAGCACGCTGCGGGCGGCCTCGTGCGTCCTCGGCTGGTCGGTGATCGACGCCAGCGTGTCCTTGAGGCGCTGGTCGTTCGCGATGTAGTCACGGTAGGCCGCGCCGCCCGCCGCCTTGTGGAAGTACAGCAGGTCCTTGTCCGTGCGGGTCGGCCCGATGAGGGGCCCCAGCTCCGGGTCGGCCGCGGCGAGCGCCCCCGTGTACTCCCCCGCGCTGTCGACGGCCCGCCCCTGCCCCGAGCTGACGACGTCGATCTTCTCGCCCCGGTCGGCGATCTGCGCGAAGAGCGACGGCAGCCGCTGCTCCATGCGCGTGGCCGTGTCCCGCATCTCCTGCCGGCCGCGCGCGCTGAGGTTGCCGTACCCGACCTTCGCCATGGCCACGGTCAGCGCGCGCACGGTCGGCCCGAACTCCTCGCCCATGGCCGTGAGTTGGCCCTCACCCCGGGCCTTGTCCCACAGTGCGAGGACCAGATCGCCGTCCGAGCTGTCCGTGGCCGAGCGGGAGCCGTGCCGGGAGACGTTCTCGGTGAAGACGGGCTCGAAGCCGGCCGGGGGCCGCTGGTAGGTGCGCGGGTTCTGCTCCGGCGCGTACGGGGCCTTCGTGCCGTAGCCCTCCCGGTGCGCGGGGCCGCCGGCCGAGGCGTGCGCCGGCAGCGCGCCGAGCATCAGCGCGCCGAGGGTGAGGACGGAGAGGACAGGAGTGGGACGTCTCATGAATCCACATCCTCGGCAGACCGGATGAACCTCCGGTGGCTACGAAGTGGCCGGGTTGCCCTTCATCGCGGCTTCCATGGCGAGCAGTTCCTCGTTCGGGACGGCCCCGCCGAAGCGCCGGTCGCGGGAGGCGAACTCGATGCAGGCCCGCCACAGGTCACGCCGGTCGAAGTCCGGCCACAGCACGTGCTGGAAGACCATCTCCGCGTAAGCGCTCTGCCAGAGCAGGTAGTTGGAGGTGCGCTGCTCGCCGCTGGGGCGCAGGAACAGGTCCACGTCCGGCATGTCGGGGTAGTACAGGTACTTCTGGATGGTCTTCTCGGTGACCTTGCCCGGGTCGAGCCGGCCCGCCGCCACGTCCTCGGCCATCGCCTTGGCCGCGTCGGCGAGTTCGGCACGGCCGCCGTAGTTCATGCAGAAGTACAGGGTGAGCAGGTCATTGTCCTTGGTCTGCTCCTGCGCGACCTGCAGCTCCTTGGCGACCGACTTCCACAGCCTGGGCATCCGCCCCACCCAGCGCACCCGGATACCGAGTTCGTCGAGCGTGTCCCTCGTCTTCCGGATGAAGTCGCGGTTGAAGTTCATCAGGAAGCGGACCTCGTCGGGCGAGCGCTTCCAGTTCTCGGTCGAGAAGGCGTACAGGGAGATGTTGCGGACGCCGACCTCGATGGAGCCCTGCAGCACGTCGAGCACCCGCTCGGCACCGACCTTGTGGCCCTCCGTGCGGGGCAGCCCCCGCTCCTTAGCCCAGCGTCCGTTGCCGTCCATGACGATGGCCACGTGGTTCGGGACCAGCTCGCCGGGGAGCTTGGGCGCGCGGGCACCCGACGGGTGCGGCGCCGGCGCCTTGTACTCGCGCCGCTGGCGCCCCAGGATCCCGCGTACCACCATGTGCCTCTCGTCTCCCTACTACCGCTAGGTCTTTTCCACGTACCGCAGCGAGCGCAGCCCGCGCTCCAGATGCCAGTGCAGGTAGGCGGACACCAGCCCGCTGCCCTCCCGGACGTACCGCGCCTCGCACGCGTCCGCCGTCCCCCAGTCTCCCGTAAGCAGAGCACCGAGCAAGACCAGGGTCTGCGGCGAGGGCACGACACTGCCGGGCACCCGGCAGTCCACGCACACGGACCCGCCCGAGGCCACGGAGAAGAACCGGTTCGGACCGGGCATTCCGCACTTCGCGCAGGCGTCGAAACTGGGCGCGTATCCGTTGACGGCGAGCGAGCGCAGCAGAAAGGCGTCGAGGACGAGGTGCGGCGCGTGCTCCCCGCGCGCGAGCGTCCGCAGCGCGCCGACGAGCAGCAGATACTGCTGCACGGCGGGCTCGCCCTCGTGATCGGTGAACCGTTCGGCGGTCTCCAGCATGGCCGTCCCGGCGGTGTACCGGGCGTAGTCGGTCACGATGCCGCCACCGTACGGCGCGATCGTCTCACTCTGTGTGCACAGCGGCAGCCCGCGCCCGACCAGTTCGCTCCCCCGCGCGAAGAACTGCACGTCGACATGGGAGAACGGCTCCAGCCGGGCCCCGAACTTGGACTTCGTCCGCCGCACCCCGCGCGCCACGGCGCGTACCCGGCCGTGACCGCGCGTGAGCAGCGTGATGATCCGGTCCGCCTCACCCAGCTTCTGGGTGCGCAGCACGATGCCGTCGTCGCGGAACAGGCTCATGCCCCCATTCTCGCGTACGAGAAAGACGTGACCGCTCACCCGGATGAAAACGGCCGGTATGCCCGGTCTCGACGGCATCCGGACCTCTTGAACCACAGGAGCCCGATCGGCGGACAGGGCCAGGATCCGGGCCCTGTCCCGACATCCGTCAGCCCGTCCGCTCGCGCCTCCCGTCCGCCATTGGCCCGACCAGTGGCGGCTACCCCATTCGCGCGCGCTGCCTTGACCGGCCCCGGGGCCGCTCTTATGGTCGCGCTACCGACCGGACGTAGGACGTCGTACCTCCCCCCTCACCTCCCCGACCTCGCTGGAGGACCCGTGCGCGACGACGTGACCCGCGAAGTGCCGGCACCGGCCCGGCGGTCGTTCCTCAAGTACAGCGGCGCGCTGGGCGCAGCCGCTGTACTGCCTCCCGTGCTGGCCGCCTGCTCCGGCGGCCCCCAGTCCACCAATGACACCGGGAGCGGCGGCAGCGGCAAGGACGCCACGCTGACGGCCGTGATCGGGTACGGCAACGACGGCAGCTGGGATCCGGCGCAGACGGCGTCGGCGTTCGCGATGGCCGCCAACAACCACATCTACGAAGGGCTGCTGGACACCGATCCGATCACCCGGGTGCCGTATCCGGCGCTCGGCACCCGGGTACCGGCCGACCCCCGTGCCACCACCTGGCGGTTCAGCCTGCGGGAAGGGGCCACCTTCCACGACGGCAGGCCCGTCACCGCCGACGACGTGGTCTTCGTCTTCGACCGGATACTGGACCCCAGGACGCCGACCCTCGCCAAGGGGTTCTTCGAGAGCTGGCTGAAGGGGGCCCGCAAGGTCGACGCCAACACCGTCGAACTCGTCCTCAAGTTCCCCTTTCCCGACGGGCTTTCGCGGCTCACCCTCGCCAAGATCATGCCCAGGCACGTGTTCTCCGAGCCGGGCGCCTGGGACAGGGCGATCACGGGGCTGGCCGTGGGCTCGGGGCCGTACCGGCAAAGCGCGCATCACCCCAAGTCGAACACGACGTTCGAGGCGTTCACCGCCTACAACGGGCCGCGTCCGCCCGCCTTCAAGCGGATGAACTGGCTGACGATCGTCGACGCGGCGCCGCGCGTCGCCAAGATCTCCGGGTCCGACGCCGGTGCGCAGATCGCCGACAACATCCCGTACGCCAACATCCCGCGGCTGGAGCAGGGCGGGCTCGAGGTCGCCGGCGGTGCGGGGATGAACAACCTGTTCCTGATGTTCAACACCGCGCGCAGACCGTTCGACGACGTGCGGGTGCGACAGGCGCTCCACTACGCCATCGACCGGCAGAAGATGGTGCAGGTCGCCCTCAAGGGGCACGGCACGCCCGCCTCCTCCTTCCTCAACGAGGCAAACCCCTCCTATCGGCGGGCCAGGACCGTCTACGACCACGACCCCGGCAGGGCGAAGGCGCTGCTGAAGGCCGCCGGGGTCAGCGGGCTGAAGGTCAACCTCCTCGCCGTGAACGTCAGTTGGATCGTGGACTGTCTGCCGACCATCAAGGCCTCCTGGGACGCCATCGGTGTCGAGACCACCCTGGCACCGCAGGAGACCACCGCCGTGTTCACGAAGATGGACCAGAAGCAGGACTACCAGGTCGTCGCCGCGGCCTCCAATCCCAACCAGTTCGGGCTCGACGCCGACCTGATCATGCATTACAACTACGGCCCCCAGAACCTCTGGATGGGGTACACGCGGTGGGCCGGCAACCCCGTCGCCCAGCAGCTCTTCGCCGCGATGGACCGGGCCACGCGCGAGCCGGACCCGGCGAAGAAGAAGACACTCGTCCAGGACTACATCGACGTCGTCGCCGAACAGGCCGTCCTCTACCCGGTCGTCCACAACGAGCTGATGACGGCGTGGGATCCGCGCAGGCTCTCGGGCATAAGGGCCCAGCCGTACCCGGGGATCAACGTGCTCCAGGCCAAGTGGGCCTGACGGCATGACGGCCGTCGTACGGATCCTGCTGCGCCGGATCGCCCTGCTGGTGCCGCTGATGCTCGGGGTCGTGCTGTTCGTCTTCCTGGTGATGCGGTTCTCCGATGTCGATCCGGCGTCCGCGTTCTTCCAGGGGGCCAATCCGACCCCGCAGCAACTGCACGACTTCCGGGAGCGAGGCGGACTGCTGGATCCGCTGCCCGTGCGGTACGTGCACTTCGTCGGCGACGTGCTGCACGGGAACCTCGGCACCAGCGCCCTGACCCGGGCCCCCGTCGCCGACCAGGTCACCACCGCGCTGCCGCTCACCCTCCAGCTGACCTTCCTGGGTCTTGGCATCGCGGTCGTGCTGGCGCTGGCGGGCGGGGTCACGGCTGCCGTCCACCGGGACCGGCTGCCGGACCAGGTCATCCGGGTCGTCTCGCTCGTAGGGGTCGCCGCGCCCGGGTTCTGGCTGGCGCTGCTGATGATCCAGTACCTGGCGGTGGACCGGGGCTGGTTCCCGACCGGCGGCTACATCAACCCCGCCGACTCCGTCACCGGCTGGCTCAGGACCATGGCGCTGCCCGCCTTCGCGCTGTCCCTGCCGGTGGCCGCCCAGCTCACCCGGATCGTCAGGACGTCCGTCGTGGAGGAGCTGGACAAGGACTACGTACGGACGGCGATCGGGAGCGGGCTGCCGCCCCTGGTCGTCGTCGGGCGCAACGTCCTGCGCAATGCGCTCGTCAATCCGCTCACCGTGCTGGGCCTGCGGGTCGGCTATCTGCTCGGCGGTGCCGTCGTCATCGAGACGATCTTCTCGCTGCCCGGCATGGGCAAGCTGATGATCGACGCCGTGCAGAACGGCGATCCGGCCGTCGTCCAGGGGGTCGTGCTCACCACCGCCACCGGGTTCGTCGTCGTCAACCTCGTCATCGACATTCTGTATCTGCTGGTCAACCCACGTCTGAGGGCGGCCTGATGATCACGCGCGCGCGTCTTGCCGAGCGGTTCTCCCGGCCCGGCGGTGTCCGGCTGCGCGGCTGGCGCCGGCTGCCGTTGCTGTCCAGGGCCGCCGTCTGCTTTCTGGCGGTCGTCCTCCTCGTCGCCGTCCTCGCTCCCCTCGTCGCCCCGGACGACCCGCTCGACCAGCAGGCCCCGGTCGGCGGCAGCGGGCACCCGTCGACCGCGCACTGGCTCGGACAGGACAGCCTCGGCCGGGACATCCTGAGCCGGCTGATGTACGGCGCCCGCTGGTCGCTGGCGATCGGGCTCGGGGCGACCGGGCTGGCACTGGTCGTGGGTGCCGTCGTCGGGGCGGTCGCTGCCACCTCCCGCAAGGCCGTGGACGAGACGCTGATGCGCTGCCTCGACGTGGTGATGGCGTTTCCCGGCATCGCGCTCGCGGCCGTCCTCGTCGCGGTCTTCGGCGGCGGGATCGGCGTGCTGATCTGTGCCATCGCCTTTCTCTTCACGCCGCCGGTGGCGCGGGTCGTACGGGCCAACGTGCTCGATCAGTACGGCGAGGACTACGTCACCGCGGAGCGGGTGATCGGGGCCCGTACACCGCACATCGTGCTGCGGCATGTGGCCGTCAACTGTGCCGCTCCGGTCCTCGTGTTCTGCACGGTCCAGGTCGCCGAGGCGATCGTGTTCGAGGCGTCGCTGTCCTTCATCGGGGCGGGGGTGCGCCCTCCGGACCCGTCGTGGGGCAGTGTCATCGCCGACGGCAAGAACATGGTGCTGACCGGTGGCTGGTGGGCGACCGTCTTCCCCGGGCTGCTGATCCTGCTCACCGTGCTGTCGCTGAACATCCTCTCCGAGGGCGTGTCCGACGCATGGGCCGCCCCGGCGGCGCGCGAGGTGGCGGTGCCCGAGAAGCGGTCGCAGCAGGCGGAACCCGGCGCCGTGCTCCCGCTGCCCGGGCTGCCGCAGGCCGCCCGGCGGCTGCGCTCGCGGGCCCGGCCCCGCCCGGACCGCGGCGGGCAGCCGGTGCTCGCCGTGGAGAACCTCGCCATCGGGTTCCCGGACCGGCACGGGGGTGTGGACATCGTCGCCGGAGTCGGCTTCGAGGTGCATCCCGGTGAGGTGCTGGGCCTGGTGGGCGAGTCGGGCTGCGGCAAGTCGCTGACCGCGCTCACGATCATGGGGCTCCAGCCCGGGGAGGCCCGGGTGCGCGGCCAGGTCCGCTTCCGGCAGCGCAACCTGCTCATCGAGCCGATGCGGGTACGGCGGCGGCTGCTCGGGCACGAGATGGCGATGGTCTACCAGGACGCCCTGTCCTCGCTGAACCCCGCCATGACCATCCGGGCGCAGCTGGGGCAGCTGGTACGGCGGGGCGGGCGGCGCACCCCGGCCCAGCTGCTGGAGCTGGTCGGCCTGGATCCGCAGCGCACCCTGCGCAGCTATCCGCACGAGCTGTCCGGCGGGCAGCGCCAGCGCGTGCTGATCGCCATGGCTCTCTCCCGCGACCCTGAGCTGATCGTCGCCGACGAGCCGACGACCGCCCTGGACGTCACCGTGCAGGCCCAGGTGATGGAGCTGCTGCTGCGGCTGCGCGAGGAGCTGGGCTTCGCGCTGATCCTGGTCTCGCACGACCTGGCGCTCGTCGCCGACGTCACCGACCGGGTGGTGGTGATGTACGGCGGGCAGATCGTGGAGAGCGGGGTGACCGCCGACCTGGTGGCGGCGCCGGCCCACCACTACACGCGTGGGCTGCTCGGCAGCGTGCTGTCGCTGGAGTCGGCCGACGCGCGGATGACCCAGATCAGCGGGGTCGTCCCCGCCCCCGCCGACTTCCCGGCGGGCTGCCGCTTCGCCGACCGCTGCCCGCTGGCGACCGGGGTGTGCCACGAGCGCACACCCGCCCTCACCGGTACGGCCACCCATGCGGCGGCCTGCCACCACCCCGCCGTACCCGTGGAACCCGTGGACCCCGTGGAAAGCGAGGCACTCCCGTGATCATGGAGGTGCGCAACGCGCATGTCGTCCACAGGGCACGCAGCGGCGGACTGTTCACCCGCGACCGGGTCTACGCCCTGACCGGCGCCGATCTCACCGTGGCGGCCGGCGAGACGGTCGGTGTGGTCGGCGAGTCGGGGTGCGGGAAGTCGACGCTGGCGAAGGTGCTGGTGGGCATCCAGCGGCCGACCTCGGGGACGGTGTCGTTCCGGGGCCGGGAGCTGTGGGCGATGCCGGCCGGGGAGCGGCGGGCCGCGGTCGGCGCGGGCATCGGGATGGTCTTCCAGGACCCGTCGACCGCGCTCAACCGCCGCCTGCCCGTACGCCGGATCCTGCGCGACCCGCTGGACGTCCACGAACGCGGCGGCAGGGGCGAACGGGAGGACCGCGTCAGGGAGTTGATGAGCCTGGTCGGGCTTCCACGGGCCCTCGCCGACGCTCTTCCCGGGCAGCTCTCCGGCGGGCAGCGGCAGCGGGTCGCCATCGCCCGCGCGCTCGCCCTGGACCCGGCCCTGGTCGTCGCCGACGAGCCGACCAGCGCCCTGGACGTCTCGGTCCGCGCGCAGATCCTCAACCTCCTGCTGGACCTCAGGGAACGGCTGGGCCTCGCCCTGGTGTTCGTCTCGCACGACATCCAGACGGTACGGCGGATGAGCGACCGGGTGATCACCATGTACCTGGGCCGGATCGTGGAGGAGACCCCGGCCGACCGGGTCACCGACGCCGCCCGGCACCCGTACACCCGCGCCCTGTTCTCGGCCACGCCCGGGCTGCTGGACCCCCTCGACCCGATCCCGCTGACCGGACCGGTGCCGTCCGCGACCCGGCCGCCGAGCGGCTGTCCGTTCCGCACCCGCTGCTGGAAGGCGGACCCGGTGTGCGCCGAGTCGATGCCGGGCTTCTCGGCCGCGTCACGGCCCGGGCACCGCTACCGCTGCCACCATCCTGTGGAGGAGGACCGGCCGACCCGCGACCTGGCCCGACAGAGCCTGTTACAGGAGCCCTGAATGACGTTCCCCGCCCCGCTCACCGGTGTCGTCCCGCCCGTCTGCACCCCTTTGACACCGGAGCGCGAGGTGGACGTCCCCTCGTTGCTCCGGCTGGTCGACCATCTGGTGGAGGCGGGAGTGCACGGGCTGTTCCTGCTCGGGTCCACCTCGGAGGCGGCCTTCCTCACGGACCGGCAGCGTCGGCAGGTCGTGGCGGCGGTCGTCGCTCATGTGGGCGGCCGGCTGCCCGTCATCGCCGGTGCCATCGACATGACGACGCCCCGCGTCCTGGACCACGTCGCGGCCGTCACGGCGGCCGGCGCACAGGCCGTGGTCGTCACCGCCCCCTTCTATGCCCGCATCCACCGTGCCGAGATCGTCCGCCACTACCGCCTGACCGCGGCCGCGAGCCCGGTGCCGGTCATCGCCTACGACATCCCGGCGGCCGTGCACACCAAGCTCCCGGCCGACCTGGTGCTGGAGCTGGCGGCCGACGGGGTGCTGGCGGGACTCAAGGACTCCAGCGGGGACCTGGGCGCCTTCCGGGAGGTGGTCACCGGAGCGCGTCCGCATCCGGGGTTCAGCGTGCTGACCGGCTCCGAGGTGTTCGTGGACGCCGCACTGGCGCTGGGCGCGGACGGGGCGGTGCCGGGACTGGCCAACGTCGACCCGCACGGGTACGTCCGGCTGTACCGGCTGTGCCGGGCGGGCGACTGGGAGGGCGCGCGGGGCGAACAGGAGCGGCTGTGCGCGCTGTTCGGGATGGTCGGGGTCGGTGACCCGGCGCGGATGGGCGGGAGTTCCTCGGCGCTGGGCGCGTTCAAGGCGGCACTGCATCTGCGCGGCATCATCGACTGCCCGGTGACGGCCGAGCCACAGGTACCGCTGTCCGGCGAGGAGACCCGGCGGGCCGGCAAGTTCCTGGCGGCGGCGGGGTTGCTCTAGGCCCTGTCGTCACAATCCCGTCTGCCCTGCGCCGCCTGGCCGTGCGGAACCTGCGGGGACGGCCGCAGGACACACGGGGGACGGGCCCGCGTCGGAGCGGCGGGCAACGCCCGGAGGATCAGGCCGCGTTCGCGAGCTTCTGGCGCACGACGATCGCGTTGAGCCGGACCGCGAACGGTGCGGTGTCGGTGAGGCCCAGCGTGCCCACACGGGTCCTGCCGAAGCCGACGGTGACGTCGGTGCAGAAGGCGACGGCGTACAGGTACGCGCCGGCTTCCTCGTCCTGGAGGGCGAAGAACAGGTCGCGGTAGTAGCTCGTGTGGTCCGGGCCCTCCTCGTAGTAGGCCAGTCCCGGTTCGTCCTCCTGTGCCGCGAGACCGGTGAAGGCGTCCACGAGGCCGCGCTCGATGGTGTCCCAGAACGACGCCTGAGCCGCCTCGGGCGGGAGCGCCTGGCGGACCGCCTCCTTGAGGGAGAGTGCCATCACCAGGATCGGCGCCTCCTCCTGGAGCCCCCAGCCACGGACCATCTTGACGATGTCGCTGTCGGGAAGCATGGCGGCGGCATCGCGGATGTGACCG
Organism: Streptomyces broussonetiae; assembly: GCF_009796285.1. Taxonomy (NCBI): domain Bacteria; kingdom Bacillati; phylum Actinomycetota; class Actinomycetes; order Kitasatosporales; family Streptomycetaceae; genus Streptomyces; species Streptomyces broussonetiae. The sequence goes on from NZ_CP047020.1 coordinate 3,391,203, forward strand.
AAGTCGTAGTTGACGGTGGCGGGTGCGATCGCCTCCTGGAAGGCGCGGCCCAGGGCTTCCGCCTGGGCGAGATGGGCCTCTCCCACCTCGGTGACCGTCTTGAAACGGGCTGCCAACTCCTCCTCCTTAAACATTTTGTTGCACTGGTGGGGCGTCAGTATGCCGTAGCGGCGGGCCCCCGCGGGCGGGCCCTCCCCGGGGCGCGTCCTCTACCGGCCGAGCCTGCGGAACACCAGCATGTCGGAGCTGCTCCCGGTGCCCGTCTCGTACAGGACGCCGACCGTGGTGGGGCCCAGCCGGACGAGGTCGGAGTAGGCGGCCGGGCCCTCGGAGAGGGTGAGCAGCCTGGTGAAGGTGCGGCCGAAGTCCCTGCTGGCCCAGATCGCCAGGGCGCGGCGGGCGGTCGGCACGGAGGGCGCCGAGAAGAGCAACGGGGCGTTTGGTCCGCGGAGTTGGACGACGCTGCCCTGGACCACGGGGACGTCGTCCAGGCTCCGCTGGGGGGCGTAGGGGCGGTCGAGGGTGATGCCGCCGTCGGAGGAGTAGGTGTCCAGGCGGTGGCCGCTGGTGGCACTGTACTGGGTGCGGGCGTTGAAGTAGATCCGTCCGTCGGGGAGTTGGGCCGCGGTCGTCTCGTTGACGTCGGTCGTACCGCCGGGGGCCGCCGCCACGAGGCCGAGATGCCAGGTGTCGCCGAAGTCGTCGCTGTAGAGCACGTGGCCGGCGTAGTACCCGGGCTCCTCGCCGGTGTCCGAGGAGTGGGCGGGCGGGGCGGTGGAGTGGTCGGCCGGGACGAGGATCCGGCCGGCGTGCGGGCCGCGGGTGAGGGCGACCGCATGGCCGGGTCCGGTGGCGTACCAGCGCCAGCCGGGCCGCTTCACCTCGGCCGTGATCTCCGCCGGAGGGCTGAAACGGCGGCCGTCGTCCCAGCTGCGCTGCACGAACACCCGTCGGCCCTGCCCGGGCGCGACCTGTCCGCGCATGATCTGCGCCTCCGTCACGGCTCCGCTGTTGCCGCAGGTCACCAGGACGACGGCACCGGTGCGCGGGTCCACGACCGGTGCCGGGTTGCCCCGGGTGTCCCCGTGCCCGGCGGCCACCACCGCCAGCGGGCCCCAGGTGCAGCCGCCGTCGGTGGAGCGCCGCAGCACGACGTCGATGTCACCGCTGTCGCCCGGACCGGCCCGCCGCCCCTCGGCGAAGGCCAGCACCGTCCCGTGCCGGGTGATGACCACCGCCGGGATCCGGTAGGTGTGATAGCCGCCCTGCCCCGACACGTACGGCTCGGACGACACACAGCCGGGCGCGGCGTGGGCGGGCACCCGGGCGGCGAGCGAGGTGAGGAGCACGAGGCTGGTGAGGAGGGAGCGGCGGCTGAGCGGGGTCACGCCGTGATGCTGCCCGCATTCACCGGGGCGTCCTTACTCCGTCCGGAGTAAACAGGGCGGGGTGCGCGGTGATCCGGGCGGCCGTGTCCCGAGGTCCCGTCAGGTGGCCGTCGCGGGGGCGCGCAGGCGTCCGTCGCGGACTTCGGCGATCCGGTCGGCCGCGGTCAGGTGGGTGCGGTCGTGCGTGACCAGGACGGTGGCGGTGCTTCGCTCATGGGTCAGCCGGGCGAGCAGGTCGACGACGGCGGCGCCGCGCTCGTGGTCCAGGGCGCTGGTGGGTTCGTCGACCAGGAGGAGCGTGGGGTCGTTCATCAGGGCGCGGGCGATACCGACCCGCTGGCGCTGGCCGCCGGAGAGCTGGTGAGGACGGCGGCCGGCCTGGGCGGCCAGGCCCACGGCGTCGAGCAGTTCCAGGGCCCGGCCACGGGCCCTGGCCGGCGAACGCCCGTCGATCGAGGCCATGAGCTGCAGCTGCTCGGCGGCGGTGAGGGAGGGCAGCAGGTGCGGCTGCTGGAAGACGATGCCGATCGCGCGGCGGCGCAGCTCGGTGAGTTCCGCGCGGCTCATGCCCGTCGTGGTGACGCCGTCGACGGTGACCGTGCCGGTGTCGGGGGTGACGAGCGTGGCGGCCACGGCGAGAAGGCTGGACTTGCCGGAACCGGAGGGGCCGACCACGGCGGTCAGCGTGCCCCGGGGCACCTCGAGGCCGACCCGGTCGAGGGCGGTCAGGCGGTCCTCGCCGTCGGGGTAGGTGAGGGTGACGTCGGACAGGTACAGGCTCATCGGGCGCTCCCGAGGGCGGTCAGCGGGTCCACGGAGGTGATGCGGCGGACGGACAGGGCGGCCCCGAGCGTGCCGAGCAGGATCATCACGGCGGCGGGGACGAGGACGGTGGCGGGGGTGAGGACGAACGGCACCGCGTGCTTCACGACGAGGGCGCCGAGGGCGGCGGCGGCGCCGGTGCCGAGGAGGGTGCCCGCGGCGAGCAGGACCGCGGCCTGGCCGAGGGCGTCCTTGAGCAGGTGCGCGGTGGAGGCGCCGAGCGCCTTCAGGACCGCGATGTCACCGCTGCGCTGGATGGTCCAGACGGTGAAGAAGGCGCCGACGACGAGGGCGGAGATGGCGAACAGGAAGCCGCGCATCAGCTGGAGGGAGCCGTTCTCGGAGGTGTAGGAGCCGATCGCGGACAGCGAGCCGGCCTTGCTGACGGTACGGGTGCCGACGGCCCGGTCGGCGGCCGGCACATCGGTGCCGGGGGTGGTGTTCAGGGCGATCACCGTCGCCGTCGGGCCGGCACCGTCGCCGGCGCCTCCGGAAGCCGCCGTCTGCCGCCAGACGGTGAGACCGGTCCAGATCACGGGCGTATGGCTGAAGGAGGCGTCTCCCCGGACGGCTGCCACCGTCAGCTTCCGGCCGGCCAGGGTGAAGGGGTCGCCCGGCTTGACGCCGAGGTCGGCGGCGGCCGTGATGGACAGCACCGCCGTGAGCCCGCGGATCGTGCCGCCGTCCGGCGCCAGGTGCGAGCCGGGCCGGACGCCGAAGGCGCAGACCGCGGCGCTCCGGTCGCCCGCGGCGGCCCGGGTGGTGGTGATCCCGAGAGGTTCGGCGCGGGTGACGCCGGGCATTTTGGCCCACTGTTCCCACTGCCGGGCGGTGACGGTGGAGTCGGCGTACGACAGCTTCTGCCCGGGGCCGGGGGCGGCGAAGGCGATCCGGTCGGCGGGCAGGCCGGTGATCGCGGAGATGTTCTGCCGGCCCAGGCCGGCGGTCAGACCGGACAGCAGCCCGACCAGCAGGGTGATCAGTGTGATGACGGTTCCCATCAGGGCGAACCGGCCCTTGGCGAACCTCAGGTCTCTCCAGGCGACGAACACGGCTTCGGCTGCTCTCCGGGGTGGTGAGGATGGTGTGCCTCCACCCTCGCCGCCCGCCCCCGCTCGGACATCTGGCGGCGGAGGGCACTTCGCGGATCGAAGGGCGGCGCATGGATTGCATCTTTCGGCAGAGGCCGGGCGCGGATCGGTTCCTTACGCTGGAGGCACTGTGAACACCGCCGCTCCCGCCCCGACCCCGACCACCCGGGCCCTGTCCTGGTGCCTGCACCTGCTGGTCGTCGGCCTCCTCGCACTGGCCGCCGTCCGGGCCGTGACCGGGCCCCTGCCGCATGCCGCGCCGACCGTCGCCGTGGCGGCCGGGTGCGCGCTGGTGTACGCGGCGGGGCCGCTGGTGCCCCGGATCCGCGGCGACCGGCGGGCCGCCGCCTGGTGGCTGGCCGCCGTAGGCGCGGTGTGGCTGGTGCTGCTGGCGCTGTCCGCCGACGGGGTGTGGGCGGCCTTTCCGCTGTACTTCCTCCAGCTGCATCTGCTGCCGCGCCGGGCCGCACTGGCCGCCGTGACCGCAACGACGCTCGCGGCGGTGGCCGCGTTCGCCGCCCATCAGGGCTCCTTCAGCGCGGCCATGGCGATCGGCCCGGCGCTCGGAGCCGCCGTGGCGGTCGCGGTGGTGTGGGGATACCAGGCGCTGTACCGGGAGAGCGAACGGCGCAGACAACTGATCGAGGAACTCACCGCCACCCGCGCCGACCTGGCCGAGGCCCAGCACACCGCGGGTGTACTGGCCGAACGCGAGCGGCTGGCCCGCGAGATCCACGACACGCTCGCGCAGGGTCTGTCCAGCATCCAGCTGCTGCTGCACGCCGCCGAACGGACGCTGCCCGGCGCCCCGGAGAACGCCGTACGTCATGTCCGCCAGGCCCGCCGGACCGCGGTCGACAATCTCGCGGAGGCGCGCCGCTTCGTCGCCGCCCTCGCCCCGCCCGCCCTGGAGGGCAGCACCCTGGCGGACGCGCTGGAGCGCCTGTGCGCCACCACCGGCACCCGGCACCGGCTCACCGTCCGCTTCCGCCTCGGCGGTGCGGCGTGCGCCCTGCCGACCGCGTACGAGGTCGCCCTGCTGCGCATTGCCCAGTCCGCGCTGGCCAACACCGTCCGGCACGCGCGGGCCGGTGCCGTGGAGGTCACCCTCGGCCACCTCGACGACGGGGTCGCTCTCACCGTGGCCGACGACGGCGTGGGCTTCGATCCCGGCGGGCTGCCCGCACCCGACCCCGAGACGGGCGGCTTCGGCCTGGCCGCCATGCAGGCCCGCATCGGGGCCCTCGGCGGTACCGTGTCCATCGACTCCACCCCCGGCCACGGCACCACCCTGACGGCCCGGCTCCCCCTCACCCGGCCGGGCGCGGCACAGGCCCCCGGCGTCGACACCCGGACGCCGCGGCACGACGGGGAATCCCCGACCGCGGGCACCGGGACCGCCTCCGCCGCGGCCGCAACGGAGCCCTTGCCCGGCACCGCAACCCCGCCGACCGGCCCCGGGACCCGGCCCTGCGGAACCGAACCGCCGGCCGACGGGGCAGAACCCGCGCCCAAGAGGCCGCGCACCGCACGTGCCGGGTCCGGGACCGCCCCCGCCGGCAGCGAGCCCGCGCCACCGCCGCCCGCCGGGACGAAAGCCCACCCGTGACCGACCGCTCCCCTGACCGCCAAGACGAAGGCCGACCGTGACCGACCACCCCGTCCGTCTCCTCCTCGCCGACGACCACCCCGTGGTGCGCGCCGGGTTGCGGGCCGTTCTGGAGACCGAGCCGGGTCTCGTCGTGGTGGCCGAGGCCGCCACCGCCGAGGATGCCGTCGCCCGTGCCGCCGCGGGCGACATCGACGTCGTGCTGATGGACCTGCAGTTCGGCGGAGGAATGGGCGGTGCCGAGGCCACCGCCCGGATCACCGCACGGCCGGGCGCCCCCCGGGTCGTGATCGTCACCACCTACGACTCCGACGCGGACACCCTTCCTGCCATCGAGGCCGGCGCCACCGGTTACCTGCTCAAGGACGCGCCTCCGGAGGAGCTGGCCGCGGCCGTGCGCTCGGCAGCCACCGGACGCACCACCCTGGCGCCCGCGGTCGCGGACCGGCTCATGAACCGGCTGCGCACGCCCGGCACTTCGCTGACCCGGCGCGAGACCGAGGTCCTCGCCCTGGTCGCCGAGGGGCTGTCCAACCAGGCCGTCGGCCGGCGGCTCCACCTCACCGAGGGCACCGTCAAGTCCCACCTGGCCCGGGCCTACGCCAAGCTCGGCGTCGACTCACGCACCGCCGCCGTCGCCGCCGCCACCGCCCTCGGCCTCATCCGCCGTTGAGGCCGGGGCCCCGGGTCAGGACGGAGTCGTCCGCGCCGCCGCCAGCAGCCGGGTGACGTCGGCGGCACAGATCGTCAGGGCGGCGCCGACCGTGGTGAGGGCCTCGCGTTCGGCGGGGGTGTAGGGGCCGTCGGCGAGAGCGATACGGGCGGCCTGGAGGAGGAGGGACTCGCGGCCGGCCGGAGCCAGGTGCGGGGCGAGCGGGTCCAGGGCCTCGTGCAGCTCTATCGTCAGGCTCGCGCCGCACGGCTGCTCGAAGACCCGGCCGGTGTCGGCGGCGAGGGCCTCGACCAGGGCGGCCAGCTGTTCCTCGGAGCAGTCGTCGAAACCGGCGGCGCGGACCGCGCCGACGGCCGTCTCCAGGGCCGTGCGGGAGCAGGTGCCGCCGGCGGCGAGCACGGCGAGGGCGACGGTGTGCACGGCGTCGCGGAGCATCGCGGAGAAGCGGCGGGTGGTGGGGTGGTCGAGGACGTCGGTGCCGTAGTGCTGCCGGCAGGCGGCGCACTCGACGACCGGTCCGGCCGTCCCGCGGGACATCAGGGGCACCCCGAGCAGGGTGAGGCGGCGGCGGCCGGTGAGCCGCTGGTAGTTGCGGTCTCCTCCGCAGCCGGGACAGTAGAACGCGCCGTCCCCGACGGGCGTCCATGCGGTGCGGGTGCCCAGGATGTGCACAGCCCTGGTGGCACGGCCGTTTCGTCCCCGTACTGGCAGCACGTCGCACCTCCGTAACCGCGCGGCAACATCGCCGTGCTGGCGTGATGTTAGCCACATCACGGAGGCTGAGTCAGTACCCCGGAAGAGACCTTTCTGTGACCTGCCCGGCCCGGTGGCCGATAACAGGCGGGGCTCCGGCCGCCGTATACAGCGGCCGGAGCCCCGAAACCACCGGTCAGAGCGGTCAGCGGGCCGCGCGGTTGACGGCCGAGACGACCGCCTTCAGCGACGCACGCGTCGTGTTCGCATCGATGCCGATCCCCCACAGGACCTTGCCGTCGATCGCGCATTCGATGTAGGAGGCGGCCTGCGCGGAGGCGCCCTCGCTCATCGTGTGCTCCTGGTAGTCCAGCAGTCGTACGTCGATGCCGATGGACTGCAGGGCGTCGAAGAAGGCCGAGATCGGACCGTTGCCGGAGCCGGACAGGACGGTGTCCTCGCCGTCGACGACGGCCTCGACGGTCAGGCTGTCGACCCCGTCGGTGTCCGTGGTCGACTGGCCGGTCCTGACCTGGATGCGGCCCCAGGGGTTGTCCGGGTTGGGCAGGTACTCGTCCTGGAAGACCGCCCAGATCTCCTTCGGGGTGATCTCCCCGCCCTCGGCGTCCGTCTTCGCCTGGATGATCCGGGAGAACTCGATCTGCATCCGGCGGGGCAGGTCCAGCTTGTGGTCGTTCTTCAGGACGTAGGAGATACCGCCCTTGCCGGACTGCGAGTTGACCCGGATGACGGCCTCGTAGGAGCGGCCGACGTCCTTGGGGTCGATCGGCAGGTACGGCACCGCCCACTCGATGTCGTCGACGGTGACGCCCCTGGCCTTCGCGTCGGCCTCCATGGCGTCGAAGCCCTTCTTGATGGCGTCCTGGTGGGAGCCGGAGAAGGACGTGTAGACCAGGTCGCCCACGTACGGGTGGCGCGGGTGGACCTCCATCTGGTTGCAGTACTCCCACGTACGACGGATCTCGTCGATGTCGGAGAAGTCGATCTGCGGGTCGACGCCCTGCGAGAACAGGTTCATGCCCAGGGTGACCAGGTCGACGTTGCCGGTGCGCTCGCCCTGCCCGAACAGGCAGCCCTCGACGCGGTCGGCACCGGCCATCAGCGCCAGCTCGGCCGCCGCCACGGCCGTACCGCGGTCGTTGTGCGGGTGGACGGAGATGCAGACGTACTCGCGGCGGGAGAGGTTGCGGTGCATCCACTCGAAGCGGTCCGCGTGCGTGGAGGGGGTCGAACGCTCCACCGTGGCGGGCAGGTTGAGGATGATCTCGCGGCCCGGACCGGGCTGGTAGACGTCCATGACCGCCTCGCAGACCTCCAGCGCGAAGTCCAGCTCGGTGTCGGTGAAGATCTCGGGGCTGTACTGGTAGCCGAACTCGGTCTCGGGTCCCAGCAGCTTCTCGGCGTACTCCATCACCAGGCGGGTGCCGTCGACGGCGATCTGCTTGATGTCGTCCTTGGAACCGCGGAAGACGACCCGGCGGAAGACCGGGGCGGTGGCGTTGTACAGGTGGACGGTGGCCCGGCGGGCGCCCTTGAGGGACTCCACGGTCCGCTCGATCAGGTCCTCGCGGGCCTGGGTCAGGACGGAGATGGTCACGTCCTCGGGGATCGCGCCCTCCTCCTCGATGATCGAGCGCACGAAGTCGAAGTCGGTCTGGCCGGAGGCGGGGAAGCCGACCTCGATCTCCTTGTAGCCCATCTTGACCAGCTGGTCGAACATCCGGCGCTTGCGCTCGGGGGACATCGGGTCGATCAGGGCCTGGTTGCCGTCGCGCAGGTCGGTGGAGAGCCAGCGGGGGGCGGTGGTGATCCGCTGCTGGGGCCAGGTGCGGTCCGGGATGTCGACCTGCTCGTAGCGGCCGTACTTGTGGATCGGCATGGAACTGGGCTGCTGGCGGTTGGCCATGATGCGTGGGCTCCTCAGGAGGTCCGGTTGTCCCGATGTCCGGGTGGACGGCCGACACGCAACGCCAAAGCTCCGCGGGGAGGGGGTCGGCCTCTGACTACAGGCCCTCGCCGCGGCAGCTAAGAAGAAGCAGCCCGAAACGCATGATGCTCCGCAGCGTAGCCGAGTCGTGCCGGGTGTGTGAGGCCCGTATCAGTATGCGGGACCGCGGGGGATAAAAGGTATAAAAAGTGCGCCATACCACTCTCCGTCACGGAGGGTGGTCACATGTGGCGATACTTCACCAATCATGGTTGCGAGTAGTGACAGTGCCATCACTCAGTGCGATGGTGCTGAGTCATGACGACCAACGGGGGCTTCAGGCCCGTCTTCTGCCCGATCGTGCCGCCGCACATCCTCGACCGGCTCGCCCAGCACGAGGACCAGGCGCTCTCCGACTCCGCGCAGCGCACCCTCCAGCACGACTCCGCGCTGCGCACCCTGCGCCGCGACACCGCGGTACGCACCGAGACCGCCGTCGCCGCCGCGGCACCCGCCGCCAGCAAGCCCAAGCGCACGGTCTACGACGCCGGGCACGGCACCGACCTGCCCGGCACCGAGGTCCGCGCGGAGGGTCAGGACCCGGTCCAGGACGCCAGTGCCAACCGCGCGTACGCCGGCCTCGGCGCCACCTTCGAGCTGTACCTGAAGGCGTACGAGCGCGACTCCATCGACGGCCGGGGCCTGGCACTCGACGCGTCCGTGCACTACGGGACCGACTACGACAACGCCTTCTGGAACGGCGAGCAGATGGTCTTCGGGGACGGTGACGGCCAGATCTTCGTCGACTTCACCAGCTGCCTCGACGTCATCGGGCACGAACTGACGCACGGCGTCACCCAGTACACCGCGAACCTGGAGTACGAGGGCCAGTCCGGCGCCCTCAACGAGTCGGTCTCCGACGTCTTCGGCTCCCTCATCAAGCAGTACTCGCTCGGCCAGAGCGCCGACCAGGCGGACTGGCTGATCGGCGAGGGCCTGCTCGCCCCGGGCGTGCACGGCACCGCGCTGCGCTCGATGAAGGCCCCGGGCACCGCGTACGACGACCCCAGGCTCGGCAAGGACCCACAGCCCGCGACCATGGCCGGCTACGTGCACACCAGCAGCGACAACGGCGGCGTGCACATCAACTCCGGCATCCCGAACCACGCCTTCTACCTGCTCGCCACGGCCCTCGCCGGGCACGCCTGGGAGAAGGCCGGGCAGATCTGGTACGACGTGCTCACCGGGGGCGAGCTGCAATCGAGCGCCCAGTTCGCGGACTTCGCCAGGCTGACGGTGAAGGCGGCCCGCGCGCGGTACGGCGCCGGGGACGAGCTGGAGGCCGCGCAGAAGGCGTGGGAGCAGGTCGGGGTGCGCACGTCGTAGTTCCGTACTAGACAAGACCCATGCGTATCCAAGTACGACGCACGGGCGGTTTCGCGGGGATCGAGCGCCGGGCCGAGGTGGACACCTCGGCCCGGCCCGACGCTCCCGAGTGGCAGGCCCTGGCCGAGCGCGTCCTCGCGTCCGCTCCGGGCACCATGCCCGCCGGCGTCCCGGACGGCTTCCGGTACGAGATCACCGTGGACGGCCGCACGGTGTACGCGGCGGATCCCCGACTCACCGACGACCAAAGGGAGTTGATCTCCCGAGTCCTGAAGGAGGGAGCCTGAGCGCCAGTTGCCGCCGGGGCGTTGACTTCTGTTACCGGGGGTAAGGATGATCCGGCCATGGCGACTGACGACGGCAATCCGATACCCCGGTTCCCCCCGGACTTCCTGTGGGGCGTGTCGACCTCCGCCCACCAGATCGAGGGAGCGGCAAAGGAGCGCGAACCGTCCGTGTGGGACGTGTTCACCGCCGAACCGGGGCGCGTGAAGGACGGCTCGACGGCGGAGGTGGCCTGCGACCACTACCACCGCTACCGGGAGGACGTGGCCCTGCTCGCCGGCCTCGGCGTGGACGCGTACCGCTTCTCGGTCTCCTGGCCCCGGGTGAACTCCCCCGGCGGCCTGGACTTCTACGACCGCCTGGTGGACGAGCTGTGCGCGGCGGGGGTACGGCCCGTGCCCACCCTCTTCCACTGGGACCTGCCCGCCTCGCTGGACTGGCTCCAGCGGGACACGGCGGCCCGGTTCGCCGACCACGTGAGCACGGTGGCCGAACGCCTCGGCGACCGGGTCCGCACCTGGATCACCCTCAACGAGCCCGCCGAGCACACCCTGCTGGGCCACGCCCTCGGCGCCCACGCCCCCGGCAGGCGGCTCCTCTTCGACGCGCTCCCGGTCGCCCACCACCAGCTGCTCGCCCACGGTCTCGCGGTACGGGCCCTGCGCGCCGCCGGGGCGGGCGACATAGGCATCGCCAACTCCCACGGCCCCACCTGGCCCGCGTCCGACGACCCTGCCGATGCGCAGGCGGCGGGCTTCTACGACGTCCTCCTCAACCGCCTGTTCGCCGAGCCGGTCATCCTCGGTGAATACCCCGAGGGAATGGGCGAGTTGATGCCGGGAGACGTGGCGGCCGACCTCAAGGTCGTCGCCGAACCGGTCGACTGGTACGGGATCAACTACTACGCGCCGACACGGGTGGGCGCACCCGGCGGGACGGACAGCGAGTACGGCGGGCTGGCCCTGCCGGCCGAACTCCCCTTCTCGGTGCGGGAGATCGAGGGCCGGCCGGTGACGGACTTCGGCTGGCCGGTCGTCCCGGAGGGGCTGACCGAGCTGCTGACCGGCTTCCGCGACCGCTACGGCGACCGGCTCCCGCCGATCGTCATCACCGAGAACGGCTGCTCGTACGAGGGCCTCGACGACCAGGACCGCATCGCCTACCTGGACGCCCACATCCGCGCCCTGCACACCGCGCTGTCGGCCGGGGTGGACGTGCGCGGCTACTTCGTGTGGTCCCTGATGGACAACTTCGAGTGGGCGGAGGGCTACGCCCGCCGCTTCGGCCTGGTGCACGTGGACTTCGACGACCCTGCCACCCTGGAGCGCACTCCCAAGGCCTCCTACCACTGGTTCCGGGACCTGCTCCGGGCCCAGAGATGACGCGGCCGAGCCCCGGGGACGGCGGGCCCGGGGCGACCACGGCCCGTGTCCCGGGCGCGCTGGCCGAGCCGGTCGAGCCGGTCGGCCGGGGCTGGACGGCGGCCCTGTCGCTGGCCAACGGGGCGATCTGGGTGGGCTGGTTCGGCCCGCTGCAGATCCTGCTCGCCTCCCAGGCCAGGGACTTCGCGCCCGGCTCGGGGATGTCGAAGGAGACCGTGCTGGCCTGGGTGACGGGCGCCGGCGCGGTGGTCTCCCTGCTCGCGAACCCCTTCTTCGGGGCCCTGTCGGACCGTACGACGTCCCGCCGGGGCCGCCGTACGCCGTGGATCGTGGCCGGGGCGGCGGGCGGTGCGCTCTCCCTGCTGCTGCTCGCACGGGCGGGCGGGGTGTGGACCATGGCGGCGGGCTGGTGCCTGGTGCAGCTCACGCTGAACGCGGCGTTCGCGGCGGTCACGGCGGCCGTCCCGGACCGGGTGCCGAGGCGTCAACGCGGGGCGGTGGGCGGCTGGTTGGGGGCCGCGCAGATCCTCGGCGTGGTCGGCGGCACGGGCCTGGCGACGGCGGCGGGCGGGATCGGCGCCGGGTATGTGGCGTGCGCGGTGTGCACGGCGGCGGGCGTGGTGCCGTACGTGCTCCGCCACAGGGATCTGCGGCTGGCGCGCGAAGACCGGGCGCAGTGGTCCTGGCGCGGCTTCCTGGCGGGGTTCTGGCTGAGTCCGCGCCGGTATCCCGACCTCGGCTGGGCCTGGCTGACCCGGTTCCTGATCAACCTCAGCAACTCTCTGGTCCTGCTGTACCTCCTCTACTACCTGCGGGACCGCCTGCACTACGCCGACCCCGACCAGGGGGTGCTGATCCTGACGGCCGTCAACAGCCTGACGCTGCTGGCGACGGTCGTGGCGGGCGGGGTGTGGTCCGACCGGGTCGGCCGGCGCAAGCCGTTCGTCGTCTGGTCGGGGATGCTGATGGCGGTGGCGACGGCGGCACTGGCCGGCTGGCAGACCTGGCCGGGCGCGGTCGTCGCCTCGGCGGTTCTCGGGGTCGGCTTCGGCGTGTTCACCTCGGTCGACTTCGCACTGATGACGGACGTCCTGCCGACGGCGCTGGACCGGGGCAAGGACCTGGGCGTGATCAACGTGGCGAACGCCCTGCCGCAGGTGGCCGCGCCGGCGCTGGCCGCGCCGATCGTGACCTACCTGGGCGGCTACCGGGTGCTGTACCTGGTCGCGGCGGTGATCGGACTGGGCGGGGCGGTGCTGGTGGGCCGGATCAGAGGAGTGGAGTAGGCACCCGGGTCCTCACAGGGCGCCGGCGTCGAGGGCGCTCCAGACGCTCGGGTGGATCGGGCGGAAGCCGAGGTCCCGGCGGATCTTCCGGGTGGACATGATCCCGTGCCACGGGTCGGGGTCGGTCCGGGTGTCCATGTCGGCGGGCAGCTCGACGCCGTTGAGCCGGTGCAGGTCGACGGCCGTGACCGGGGTGTCGTCGGCGATGTTGTGCACGGGGCCGTTCACCGCCGGTGCGTACAGCAGGCGCAGCAGTCCCTGGGCGACGTCGGCGTGGTGGCCCATCTGCAGCCGCTGGGTCGGTGCCCAGTGCGCGGCCCAGCGCAGGGAGGCGGCGAGGTGCGGGTCGCCCTCGCCGTAGACGAAGGGAAGACGGCCGACCCGCACGTCCATGCCCTCCATCGCGGTCAGTTCCCGCTCGGCCGCGGCCTTGGCCTCGGGGTAGGCGCCCCACATCGCGCCGCCGGGCCGGATCTCGTCCTCCTCGACCAGCGGGCGGCCACGCCCGGTGCCGTAGACGAGACCGGTGCTGACCTGTACGAACCGCCGCACGCCGGAGGCCAGCGCGGCGCGGCCCAGGGCCACGGCCGCGTCCCGGTTGACGGCCCGGGCCTCCTCGTCGGGTACGCCGCGGAAGGAGGCGGCGATGTTCACGACGGCGTCCGCGCCGGCCACGGCCTTGCCGAGGGCCTCCTCGTCGCGCAGGTCCCCGAGGACCACCTCGGCGCCGAGGTCGCAGAGGTGGTCCGCACGGGAGGCGTCCCTGACCAGGACCCGCACCCGCTCACCCGGCCCGGCCTGCGCCAGCAGCCGGGGCACAAAACGCCGCCCGACCTGTCCTGTCGTACCCGTCACCAGCGTCAGCATGATCTTCTCCTCGCTGCTCCGTGTTGCCACCACTGTCGGGCGGCGCCGGGGCGGACGGGAGAGACCTGCCGATCGGGGGACCGGCAGTCCCTGGCTGGGACGGGCGGTCCGGGGCAGGCTGGAGGAGTGGTGAACCGACTCGAACTGGCCGACTTCCTGCGCCGTGGCCGTACCCGCCTGGACCCCTCCGACGTGGGCCTCGCGCCCGGCGCCCGGCGCCGCACCCCGGGCCTGCGCCGGGAGGAGGTGGCGTCGCTCGCGGGCATGTCGGTGGACTACTACACCCGGCTGGAACAGGCCCGTGGCCCGCGCCCGTCCCGGCAGATGCTGACGGCGCTGGCCCGCGCGCTGCGGCTGACCGACGACGAGCGCGACCACCTCTTCCATCTGGCGGGCGAGGAGCCGCCGCGCCGGGACACGGCCTCGCCGCATGTGCGCCCCGGACTGCTGCTGATCCTGGACCGGTTGCACGACGCGCCGGCGCTGGTGGTGACGGACTGCGGTGAGGTGCTGGCGCAGAACGCGTTGTCGCGGGCGCTGTCGGGGGACGTGCTGGCCCTGCCGCCGCGCGAACGCAACTTCGTCCGCCGCTTCTTCCTGGACCCGGCGGGACGCGAACTGTTCCTGCCCGAGGACCTGCCGGAACACGCGCGCGTGCACGTGGCGAACCTGCGCGCGGTGGCGGCGGCCCGCCCGGACGACCCCGAGCCGGCCGCCCTGGTGGCCGAACTCCGCGCCGCGAGCGAGGAGTTCGCCCGCCTCTGGGACACCCACGAGGTCGCGGTCCGCCGCGCCTCGGCCAAACGCTTCCGGCACCCGGTGGTGGGCCTGCTGGAGCTGGACTGCGAGGTCCTCCTGACCGACGACCATCGCCACCACCTCGTCCTCCACACGGCCCGCCCCGGCACGGACTCGCACGAACGGCTTCAGCTGCTGCGGGTGGTGGGGGTACAGGACATGACGACGACGGACGACGGCGGGACAAGGACACGGGACAGGTGAGCGAGCCTGCGCCCACCCGCGACGCGAAAGCCCCACCCGGGGACCGGAACACAGCCCCACGGCCGAGCTTCGCGGTCGTCGGCCGAGGTGCGGATCCGTGGAACGGCTGGGTGGGCGGTAAGGAAAGGGAGTCAGAAGCCCAGCTTGCGCAGTTGCTTCGGGTCGCGTTGCCAGTCCTTGGCCACCTTCACGTGCAGGTCCAGGAAGACCGGCGTCCCCAGCAGCGCCTCGATGTGCTTGCGGGACTTGATGCCGACCTCCTTCAGGCGCTTGCCCTTGGGGCCGATGATGATGCCCTTCTGGCTGGGCCGCTCGATGTAGACGTTGGCATGGATGTCCAGCAGCGGCCGGTCGGCCGGACGGTCCTCGCGCGGGAGCATCTCCTCGACCACGACCGCGATGGAGTGCGGCAGCTCGTCGCGGACGCCTTCCAGCGCCGCCTCGCGGATCAGCTCGGCGATCATGACCTGCTCGGGCTCGTCGGTGAGGTCGCCCTCGGGGTAGAGCGCCGGTCCCTCCGGAAGGAGCGGCACCAGCAGGTCGGCCAACAGTTCCACCTGCTTGTCCCCCACCGCCGACACCGGGACGATCTCCGCCCACGCGATGCCCAGCTCCTTGCCCAGCTGGTCGATCGCGATCAGCTGCTCGGCGAGGGTCTTCGAGTCCACCAGGTCCGTCTTGGTGACGATCGCGACCTTGGGGGTCTTGCGGATCCCCGCCAGTTCCTTCGCGATGAAGCGGTCACCCGGACCGATCTTCTCGTTCGCCGGGAGGCAGAAGCCGATCACGTCCACCTCGGCCCAGGTGGTCCGCACGACGTCGTTCAGCCGCTCGCCCAGCAGTGTGCGCGGCTTGTGCAGTCCAGGGGTGTCGACCAGGATGAGCTGGGCGTCCTCCCGGTGCACAATGCCCCGCACGGTGTGCCGCGTCGTCTGCGGCTGATTCGCCGTGATCGCCACCTTCTGCCCGACCAGAGCGTTCGTAAGGGTGGACTTGCCCGCGTTGGGGCGGCCCACGAAGCAGGCGAAACCGGCGCGGTGGACGGCCTCGGCCGGCTGCTCGGATGACTGGGTACGCACGCTCATGCCGCCCATTCTCCCTGATCCACAGGCCCGCGCTGCACCAGTGAGGCCCCACCGGTGCACACCGCCCCGCCCCCGGGTCACCACGCCCCCTCCTCGTGAGCCTGCGGAAACCCGCACGTAACGAAACGTGACGGAAACACAGCCGTACGCGACCGGAAACGCACACCGGTGACTCTCTGACGCAGCCCCCATCCGTTGGAGACGCCCGTGACCCTCGCCGCCGCGCCCCACGTGAACACCGGCGACACCGCCTGGCTGCTCGCCGCGACCGCCCTCGTCCTGCTGATGACACCGGGTCTGGCCCTGTTCTACGGCGGCATGGTCCGCACCAAGAGCGTCCTCAACATGCTGATGATGAGCTTCGTGTCGATCGCCCTGGTCACCGTGGTCTGGCTGGCCGCCGGCTACTCCCTGGCCTTCGGGGACGACATCGGCGGCGGGCTCATCGGCGGGCTCGACCACGCCGGTATGCGCGGCCTCGGCCCGGCGAGCGTCCACGGCACGGTCCCGACCCTGCTGTTCGCCACCTTCCAGCTGACCTTCGCGATCATCACGGCCGCCCTGGTCAGCGGCGCGGTGGCCGACCGCACGAAGTTCTCGGCGTGGCTGGTGTTCGTCCCCCTCTGGACCCTCGTCGTATACGTCCCCGTCGCCCACTGGGTCTGGGGCCCCGGTGGCTGGATCGCGACCGAACTCGGCGCGCTCGACTTCGCGGGCGGTCTGCCCGTGGAGATCACCTCCGGTGCCTCCGGACTCGCCCTGTGCCTGGTCCTCGGGCCCCGGCTCGGGTTCAAGAAGGACGCCATGCGGCCGCACAACCTCCCCATGGTGATCCTCGGCGCCGGCCTGCTCTGGTTCGGCTGGTTCGGCTTCAACGCGGGCAGCGCGCTCGGCGCGAACGGCCTTGCGGCAGCGGCCTTCCTCAACACCCTGGCGGCCGGCTGCACGGGTCTGCTCGGCTGGCTCTTCGTCGAACAGAAGAGGGACGGGCACGCCACCACCCTCGGCGCCGCCTCCGGCGCGGTGGCCGGTCTCGTCGCGATCACGCCGTCCTGCGGCACGGTCTCCCTGCTCGGCGCCCTTGTCGTCGGCCTCGCCGCCGGTGTCGTCTGCTCGTACGCGGTGAGCTGGAAGTTCAAGCTGAACTACGACGACTCCCTCGACGTCGTCGGCGTCCACCTGGTCGGCGGCATCATCGGCACCCTGCTGATCGGCCTGTTCGCCGAGAAGGCGATGACCGGCGGCACCGAGGGCCTGTTCTACGGCGGCGGGCTCGCCCCGCCGGCCAAGCAGCTCCTCGCCGTGGTGGTCGTCGCGTCGTACACCTTCGCGGTGACGTACGGCCTCGGCAAGCTGCTCGACACGGCGATGGGCCTCAGGGCGAGCGAGGAGCAGGAGCACACCGGCCTGGACCTTACGGTGCATGCCGAGACGGCATACGATCACGGCGTCCTGGGCCACGGCGCCCCGGTCAGCGCGTCCGTCGTCCACTCCGTGCAGAAGGCCGAGCACCAGGCATGAAGCTCATCACCGCCGTCGTCAAGCCGTACCGCCTCGACGAGGTCAAGACCGCACTGCAGGAGCTGGGCGTGCACGGTCTGACCGTGACGGAGGCCAGCGGCTACGGCCGCCAGCGTGGTCACACCGAGGTGTACCGGGGGGCCGAGTACCGGGTCGACCTGGCGCCGAAGGTGCGTATCGAGGTCGTCGTCGAGGACGCGGACGCCGACGCGGTGATCGACGCGGTGGTCAGGGCCGCGCGGACGGGGAAGATCGGGGACGGGAAGGTGTGGTCCGTGCCCGTGGAGACGGTCGTACGGGTACGGACCGGCGAGCGCGGCCCCGACGCGCTCTGACCAGCAGCGCCCCGCATCCCGCGCCGGCCGCGAACACGATCGCGGCGAGGAGCCACGGCAGCGCCAGGAAGGCGGCGCTCGCCGACTGCCGGGTGCCCGGTGCGCTCACGGTCAACGTCACGTCGCCCCAGTCGAGCTGGGGTGCCCCGGACCAGGGTTCGGTGAGCCGTACCGCCTGCCCCGGCAGCAGCTCGGAGGGGACCCGGGTCAGGATGCGGTCGAGCAGGGTGCGGCCGAACAGCCCGCGCGCCCGCAGTTGCACCTTAGGGTCGACGGTGACGTTGCCGGTGTTGCGCAGGGTGTAGGAGATGGTGGCCGTGCCGGCGCCGAGGCCGGGGATCAGCGGCTGGTGGTGGTCGATCCGCACGTGCTCGACGGACACGGCCGGGAGCGTGGGGCCGCTGACCCGGAGGTAGACGCGGGCGCCGACGGCCCGCTGCACTCCGAGGGCGAGTGCTCCGCTGCCCGGGTCCACCCGCTCGTCCAGGGCGACGAGGGCACCCGGGTGGTCGCCCGGTCCGGCGCCGTCCGGCACATGCAGGGTGAACGGCACGGTGACGGTCCGGTGCGCGGGCACGGTGATCCGGGACTGCGCGGGCCTCGCCCAGGCGCCCACCCCACGCATCCGTTCCGTCGGGCCGCGTACGGCGAACCCACCGTCGCGGGCGGTGTTGTAGGCGTCGGCCGCGTAGAGGCGGAAGGTGAGCGGGCTGCCGGTCTTGTTGGCGACGGCGACCTTGTCGGTGAGGGTCTGGCCGGGGTCGGCCGAGAGGTAGAAGTACGGGCGCGCGGCGACCTTCGAGGCGACCGGATAGACGGACCAGCTGCCGTTGTCGGCGGCGCGCGCGGGTGCGGCCTGCCCGGTCAGCAGCAGGCCCAGGAGGAGGACGTACAGCTTGCGCATGGGTGCGGACCCCCACGGACGGGCACGGACGAGGGACAGGGGACGGGCGGGTGCGGACGGGCGGGTGCGGACGGGCGGGTGCGGACGCCCGCTTGCTCAGGTGAGCGTCAGCGTGAGCACACCGGAGTACGAGCCCGGAGGCGTGAACGCCGGTACGTCCAGGGAGAGCCCGGCGTCGACCGTGAACTCGCCGCCGGTGAACGTGCCGTCGGGTGTCGACGCGAGGGTCGCTCCCGAGCCGCCCACCGGGCCCGCCGAACCGGCCTTGCAGGTGCTGGGGCTGCCCGCCTTGGTCGCACAGGCAGGTGTCCAGTCGAGCCTGCCTGCGTCGATCTTGGCGCCGGGACCGGTGAGGTCGGTGACCTTGCCGGTCAGGGACCAGCCGGCGGGCCCGCCGCGGAAGTCCTTGACGGTCACCGTCTGGAGCTTGCCGGTCGAGGCGCCGCCCTGGCCGAAGTCGACCGACGACAGCACGACGGAGTCCCCGGCCTGGGACATGGACAGCGTGCCCGCCTTGACCGTGGTCGTCAGCTTCTGGCTGCCGGGCGGGACGGGTGTGGTGTCGTTGACGACGTAGGCCGCCGGGCCCGCGCCCTTGTCCGCGCTCCAGCCGCCGCCCTCGTAGGCCACGATCCCGGTGGTCGTCCTGTCGTTGACGACGAGGGAGCCGCTGAAGGAGCCCTGGGCGCCCGCCGTCACGGTCGCCGTGTCCCCGGTCTGGGTGTCCCCGGCCCGTCCGGCCAGCGTGACGGTCGCGCCCGGCGTGAAGTTGCTGCCGCTGACGGTGACACTGGCGCCCGGGTCGCCGGAGGCCGAACCCAGCGAGATCGACCGGGTGTTGGCCGGGGTGCCGTCGCTCGCCGTGACGGTCTCGGAGACCGGGGCGGGCGGGTTGGTGACCGTGCAGGGGGTGTCCAGCTCGAGGATGTAGCTGGTGTGGATGTTGTAGTCGCCGGGCGAGAGGGTGATCCGCCCGGGCTTGGTGACGGTGAACGTGCCGGTCATGGAGAAGGACGGGAAGGCCGCCTTGCCCGGCACCGGCGGGTTCTTCTTGGGGCCCGCGACGGTGACGTCACCGGTCTGTGCGCCGCCGAGGGTCACCTTGCCGGTCGGGGTCATGATGTCGGCCGGCAGCGCGAGATCGGTGGGGTTGGCGGCGGCGGCCGTCACCACGGTGTACGTGACGGTGACGGTGTCGCCGACCTTGGGACTGGTGTTGTCCACCGAGACACTGGCGGTGGTGTTGCCGTCGATCGGCGGCAGGCCCGCGACGGCGGGCGGGATGCAGTGCGTGGCGAAGTCCACGTTCGTGCCGGCGGCACCGGCCGGACAGGCCAGCGCACCGCCTGCGGTGACCGCGAGCGCGGTCGCCCCGAACAGTGAGATCCAGCGCCACCGTGGGGATCTTCGTGATCTTGGGGGTGTGGCACCCATGGGGCCCCCTCCTGAGGGTTGCGGGCGCAGCGGCTCGACTGCGCCGACAGGGGGCATTGATGTGGAGCGGAGGTGAGAAGTCAATGGAGATGCCGCAGAAATCTG
The DNA here is from genome assembly GCF_009796285.1 of Streptomyces broussonetiae. Taxonomy (NCBI): domain Bacteria; kingdom Bacillati; phylum Actinomycetota; class Actinomycetes; order Kitasatosporales; family Streptomycetaceae; genus Streptomyces; species Streptomyces broussonetiae. Next base: position 3,411,019 of record NZ_CP047020.1, read on the forward strand.
ACGGATCATCAGTTTCTGCGGCATCCATGGTTCTACCGGACCGAACCGGAACAGATCGCTCAGTTCACGGGCGCCGGCGGGCTCAGTCGAAGACGAAGGGGCCGGGCGACTGCGGGCCGGTCGCCGTACAGGTCACGGTGACCCCGAAGATCACCATCTTGAGCGAGCCGCCATTGGCGTCCAGGCTGTCACCGGAGGCGACGGTACCGGGGAGCGGGCCGACGCTGACCGAGTCGCCGGCGTTCATGGCGGGGTTCTTGGTGCCGCTGAAGACGACCGAACCGCCGCCGGCCTTGGCCATGGTGAGGGTGGAGCTGATGGAGTCCTGCGCCACCGCGACCGGCGCGGTGATGGCGGAGGAGGTGAGGGTGATGGTGGCCGAGGTGCCGCTCTGGGTGGCGGTGAGCGTGGCCGAACCGCCGCCGAAGATGCCGCAGCTCGCGGTGATGGTCGCCGACTGTGGGGTGACGGCGGCCGCGGAGGGTGCGAAGGCGAGACCGGTGACCGCGAGGGCCCCGGCGGCCAGTGCCGCACCCATTGCCGTGCGCTTGCCTCTCATGGGGATCCGCTTCCCTTCCCTGGTGGGGAGTGCCATGTGGGGGGCCGACGGACGAAGAGGCCCGAGCAGGCGGGTGCGGGCACACTGCACGGCGGTGCGGATCTGACGGTCCGTCGGGAAGGTACGGCTCCATTGATGCGCAAGGGCAGGAACCGAACAAGGTTGAATTCCAGCCGACCTTCCGGTCGGCTGGACAACGGGAGTTCAGCCCGCGGAGACGGTGCGCCGGACCTCGCCGTCCAGCCCGGCGAGCAGGACCGGCGTTCGGGGTCCGCCGAGGTCGGACACGGCGTCGAGGTCCTGCGCCGACACGGACTCCGCCTCGCTCACGACGGCCGCCGCCTCCAGCGACGTGGCACCGGACGCCACGGCCATCGCGACAGCCGTCCGCAGCGCGCTCAGCCTGAGCGAGGCCAGCTCCACCGTCCCGGCGACATACGTACGCCCCGTCTCGTCCCGTACGGCCGCACCCTCGGGCACACCGTTGCGGGCCCGCGCGGAACGGGCCAGGGTGACGATCTTGCGGTCCTCGGGGTCAAGCGCGTTGGTCTCGGTCATGCCCCGAGCATACGAAGACCGGGCCACGTCACCCCGCCACGGGGTACATCGCGCCCCGCCGTCCCTCCGGAGAGGCCAGCCACTCCAGCTTCTCGGCGGTGTTCGCCTCGTCCAGCGGAGTGTGCAGCACGATCATCAGATCGGGCCGGGCCGGCACCTTCATCGCCGTCGACTCCACCACCAGCAGCCCGGCCAGCGGATGCTCCAGCTCCTTGCGGATCTGCCCCTGGTCCTCGATGTCCCGCTCGGCCCACAGCCGGACGAACTCGGGGCTGCGCGCCGACGCCTCGGCGAGCACCTCCTGGAACCCCTCGTCGTCCGGCCGCGCCGCACACGCGGCCCGGAACTGCGCCACGACCGTGCGCGCGTTCCGCTCCCAGCTGTGGCTGCGCGACCGGTACAGCGGGTCGACGAAGAAGTCGATGAGGCAGTTCTGTGTGACGTCCGACCGCATGCCGAGCACGATCGCGGCCGCGTCGTTGTACATCACGCAGTTGTAGTACAGGTCCATGATGTGCGCCGGGTACGGCATCCAGGTGTCGATCAGCCGTCGCAGTCCGTCGCACATGTCCCGTTTCTGCGGCACCACTTCGGGCGTCGGCGGGTTCATCTCGGCCAGCAGATACAGGTGCCGGCGCTCGGCGTCGCTCAGCCGCAGCACCCGGGCCACGGCGTCGAGCACCGACGGCGAGACGGAGATCTCCCGCCCCTGCTCCAGCCACTGGTACCAGGAGGCGCCCACCCCGGCCAGCACGGCGACCTCCTCCCGGCGCAGCCCCGGCGTACGGCGCCGGCCGCCACCGGCCGGCAGTCCGGCCTCCTCGGGGCTGACCCGGGCCCGCCGGCTCATCAGGAACTCGCGCAGTTCGTTGCGCCGTTCACTCTTCGTCGCCCCCGCAGCAGGCACGTACCGCTCCTCCCCCGTCGTGTCCGACGGCCCCGCCGTGTCCGACGTCCCCGCCGTGTCTGGTGGTGCCACCACCACCATAAGTTCCGACTCCCCACCGGTATTCCGGCTGCCCGAAGCTCGGGACATGGCGATCGACACCACCACCCCACCGACCACCTCCACGGGCACACCGTTCGACAGTCCCCGGCCGCCCCGGTTGTCGACGCGTGACAAGCTCGTCCTGTTCGTGCTGTGCGCGGCCCAGTTCGTGGTCGCGCTGGACTTCTCCGTCCTGAACGTGGCCCTGCCCGCACTCGGCACCGACCTCGGTATGAGCCGCTCGGCCCTGCAGTGGGCGGTCACCGCGTTCGCGCTGCCCTCCGGCGGCTTCCTGCTCCTCTTCGGGCGGATCGGCGACCTGTTCGGCCGCCGGAAGCTGTTCCTGGCCGGCCTGGCCCTGTTCGGCGCGGCCTCGCTGCTGGCGACCCTGGCCTGGGACCCGGCGTCCTTCCTCGCCGGGCGGGCGCTTCAGGGGCTCGGCGCGGCGGCGATCGTACCGACCGGCATGTCCCTGCTGACCACCACCTTCCCGGAGGGCCCGGCCCGCGACCGCGCCCTCGGCATCTCCGGCACGCTGCTGTCGCTGGGCTTCACCGTGGGCATGGTCGCGGGCGGTGTGCTGACGGACGCGTTCGGCTGGCGCTCCACGATGGCCCTGCTGTCGGTGTTCGTGCTGATCGTGCTGCCGCCGGCCCCGGGCCTGCTGCCGGAGTCGCGCACCCCTGAGCGCCCGCGCCTGGACGTGCCCGGCGCGGTTACCGTCACCACCGGTCTGCTCTCCCTGATCTACGCCCTGTCCACGGCCGCCGACCACGGCTTCGGCCGCCCCGACGTCATCACGGCACTGGTCGCCGGGCTGCTCCTGCTGGCCGCGTTCACGGTCGTCGAGTCCCGTACGGCCGCCCCGCTCGTCTCGCTGCCGATGCTGCGCCGCCGCACCGTGGCATGGGGCAACATCGGCGGCCTGGTCACCTTCTCGATGATGTCGACGGTGGTCTTCGTCCTGACCCTGTACTTCCAGGACGTCCTGCACCTGTCGGCGTTCGAGACGGGCCTGGTCTTCGGCGTCCAGGGCGTGCTGTCGGCCGTCGCCGGGTCGCTCGCGGCGAAGGTGATCGGGCGCTTCGGCGCCCGCCGCACCCTGGTCGCCTCGCTGACCGGCCAGGGCGCGCTGATCGCGACCCTGCTCCTGCTGAACTCCCACGTCTGGTCGGTGTGGCTCGCCACCGCGGCCGTGTCCCTGGCCAGCATGTGCCACCTGGGCGCGATCGTCTCGTACGGCCTGACCGTCACCTCCGGTGTCCCGGACGAGGAGCAGGGCCTGGCCACCGGTCTGGTGACCTCCACCCAGCAGGTCGGCCTCACGGTCGGCATCCCGCTGCTGGGCGTGCTGGCCACCACCTCCCACGACCTGCTGGCCGGCGTCCACACGGTCCTCGCCCTGGACGCGGCGATCGTCCTCGTCGCCGCCGTCCTCGTCGGGCTGGGTCTGCGCCGGGGTCAGTCCAGGGTCTGAACGATCTCGCTGCGCGCGGCCGTGTGCACCACACGGCCGCGCGCGCCGTTGACCAGCGGAAGGTAGGGCGGGACATGCCCGCACTCGACGTCGGCGACGATCGGCACGCCGAGCGGGCCGAGCGCGTCGAGCACGGCCTCGTGCTGGGTGAGGGTGCTGCTGTCGGGGGCGTGGGTGCGGCCCACGAGGACGGCCGCCGCGCGGTCGAAGAACCCGGCGAGGCGCAGGCCGTGCAGGTGCCGGCCGATGATGAACGCGTTGTCCTCGCACGCCTCGACGTAGACGAGCAGCGGCTCGTCCCCGGCGAAGCGCGAGGTGTCGAGGTACGGGCTGCCGGTGAGCGGGCCGATGGTCTCGATGCACCCGCCGATGAGCCGCCCCTCGACGTCCACGTCCCCGTCCCCGTCGAGCCGGGTCCAGCCGCCCTCGGCGTCCAGGGTGAGGTCACGGATCCGAGGGTTGCGGACCCAGTCGTCCCAGCGGGCGGCGCGGTACCGCCCGGGCGGGGTCTGGGTGAACGGCTCCTTCTGCGGCGCGGCCACGATGTCCAGCCAGGACGTCAGGCCCTCGGGAGTCCGGTACGGGGTCTCCATGAGGTTGTTGCCGTGCACGGTCGCGACACCGGTGAGCAGGGTCAGCGGAGTCAACAGGGTCGACATGTCCGAGTAGCCGACCACCCAGGTCGGCTCGGCCTGCCCGATCGCCTCGAAGTCGAGCAGCGGCAGCAGGTCGATGGACATCTCCCCGCCCCACGGCGGCACCACGGCCCGGATCGTGGGATCGGTGAGCATGCCGGTGAGTTCGGCGGCGCGTTCGGCGGCCGGGGCGCTCAGGTGCCCCGAGCCGTCCATGCACCGGCCGACGACCACCTCGTAGCCCCGTGCCTCGAGGTCGCGCACCGCCAGGTCGAGCCGGCCGCGCAGATCCTCGGCCACCCCGCTCGACGGGGAGGTCACACCGACACGGTCACCGGGGCGCAGGGGGCGCGGATATCTGAGGGTCATAGGAACATCCGACCCCGCACCGGCCGCCCCCGACAAGGGAATTACGGCCGGTCCCACGGCCTCAGGGCCGGTCCAGCCGCAGCCGCTCCGCCCTCGGCAGACCCGCGACGACGAGGTCGTACGAGTCCTCGATCAGCTCCCGGACCAGCCGCGCCGGCAGACCGCCGTCCACCGTGACGGTGTTCCAGTGCCGCTTGTTCATGTGCCAGCCGGGGACGATCAGGCCCTCGTACTCGCCGCGCAGCCGGACGGCGTCCTCCGGGTCGCACTTGAGGTTGACCGTCAGGGGCTGCGCGCCCAGGTGCGTCAGGGCGAACATCTTGCCCAGCACCCGGAAGACCGAGGTCTCCGGGCTGAACGGGAAGTCCTCCACCGACGCGTTGAAGGACAGGCAGAAGGCGCGCAGCTCCTTGGGGGTCACTCGGCTCGCTCCTTCTCGGCGGGTTCCACCAGGACGGTGACGATCTTGTTCCGGCGGCCGGCCGCGGCCTCCGCGGTCAGCTTCAGGCGGCGTTCGTCGGGCAGTTCGACCTCGGCGGACGCACCCGCGATGGGCACCCGGCCGAGGGCCTTGGCGAGCAGGCCGCCGACGGTCTCCACGTCCTCGTCGTCGTACTCCTCCAGGCCGTACAGCTCGCCGAGGTCGGTGATGTCGAGGCGGGCGGTGACCCGGTAGCGGTCGTCGCCCAGGTCCTCCACGGGCGGCAGTTCGCGGTCGTACTCGTCGGTGATCTCGCCGACGATCTCCTCGAGGATGTCCTCGATGGTGACGATGCCGGCGGTGCCGCCGTACTCGTCGATGACGACGGCGACGTGGTTGCGGTCCTTCTGCATCTCGCGCAGCAGGTCGCCGGCGTTCTTGGTGTCGGGCACGAAGACGGCGGGCCGCATGGCGGTCGACACCAGGTCGCTCTCGGCGTCGCGGTTGATGTGCGTCTTGCGGACCAGGTCCTTGAGATACACGATCCCGACGATGTCGTCCTCGCCCTCGCCGGTGACCGGTATCCGGGAGAACCCGGAGCGCAGGGCGAGGGTGAGGGCCTGCCGGATGGTCTTGAAGCGCTCGATGGTGACCAGGTCGGTCCTCGGCACCATCACCTCACGCACGAGCGTGTCGCCGAGTTCGAAGACCGAGTGCACCATCCGGCGCTCCTCGTCCTCGATCAGCGACTCCTTCTCGGCGAGGTCGACCAGCGCGCGCAGCTCCGCCTCGGAGGCGAACGGGCCGCGCCTGAAGCCCTTGCCGGGCGTGAGCGCGTTACCGATGAGGATGAGCAGCGAGGGGATCGGGCCCATGATCCGGGCGAGCGGCAGCAGGACATACGCCGCCACGGTCGCGGTGTTGAGGGGATGCTGGCGGCCGATGGTGCGCGGGGAGACGCCGACGGCGACGTACGACACCAGCACCATGACCCCGATGGCGACCAGCAGCGCCTGCCAGGTGGCGGTGAACTCCTCGAGGCAGGCGTAGGTCACCAGGGCCGCGGCCGCCATCTCGCAGGCGACGCGGACCAGCAGGGCCACATTCAGATAGCGGGTCGGGTCGGCGGCGATCTGCGCGAGCCTGGCGCTGCCGCGCCGGCCGGACTTGACGGCCTCCTCGGCACGGAAGCTGGAGACCCGCGCAAGGCCCGCCTCCGCGCAGGCGGCGAGCCAGGCGACGACGACCAGCGCGATCGCGCCGATCACGATCTGCGGAGACATGGCAGGACCGGCCCGCCTACGAGACGGTCGGTGCCGGCGAGGGGCCGGTCAGCCCCTGCTCGGCCCGCCAGCCGTCCACGATGGCGGCCTGGAGCCCGAACATCTCGGCCTTCTCGTCGGGCTCCTCGTGGTCGTAGCCGAGCAGGTGCAGCACCCCGTGGACGGTGAGCAGCTGAAGCTCCTCGTCCATGGAGTGCTGCGTCGGGGCTTCCGTCCCCTGCTTGGCGGCGACCTCCGGGCACAGCACGATGTCGCCGAGCAGCCCCTGCGGCGGCTCGTCGTCGTCCTTGGACGGCGGGCGCAGCTCGTCCATCGGGAACGACATGACATCGGTCGGCCCGGGCAGGTCCATCCACTGGATGTGCAGCTGCTCCATGGCGTCGGCGTCCACGACGATCACCGAGAGTTCGGAGAGCGGGTGGATGCGCATCCGCGCGAGCGCGTAGCGGGCGATGTCGAGGATCGCCTGCTCGTCGACCTCGGTTCCGGATTCGTTGTTGACGTCGATCGACATGGTCGTGCTGGTCTACTTCCCCTTGGAGCCCTTGGCACCGGGCTTGCCGTGGCCGCCCTTGTGGGTGCCGTTCTCGGTGCCGTGCTTGCTGTCGTACATCTCGTACGCGTCGACGATACGGCCCACCAGCTTGTGCCGGACGACATCGTGGGACGACAGCCGGGAGAAGTGGACGTCCTCGACGCCCTCCAGGATCTCCTGCACCTGCCGCAGACCGGACTTGGTGCCGTTCGGCAGGTCGACCTGGGTCACGTCACCGGTGATGACGATCTTCGAGTCGAAACCGAGGCGGGTGAGGAACATCTTCATCTGCTCGGGGCTCGTGTTCTGGGCCTCGTCCAGAATGATGAAGGCGTCGTTGAGCGTGCGTCCGCGCATGTAGGCGAGCGGCGCGACCTCGATGGTCCCGGCGGCCATCAGCCTGGGGATGGAGTCCGGGTCGAGCATGTCGTGCAGCGCGTCGTAGAGCGGGCGCAGGTAGGGGTCGATCTTCTCGTAGAGCGTGCCGGGCAGGAAGCCCAGGCGCTCGCCGGCCTCGACCGCGGGACGGGTGAGGATGATGCGGTTGACCTGCTTGGACTGCAGGGCCTGCACGGCCTTGGCCATGGCCAGGTAGGTCTTGCCGGTACCGGCGGGGCCGATGCCGAAGACGATCGTGTGCTTGTCGATCGCGTCGACGTACCGCTTCTGGTTGAGGGTCTTGGGGCGGATCGTGCGTCCGCGCGAGGACAGGATGTTCTGCGTCAGCACCTGGGCCGGGGTCTCCGGGCCGTCGCTCGTCCCGTTCTCGCTCGCCTTGAGCATGGCGATCGAGCGTTCCACTGCGTCCTCCGTCATCGGCTGCCCGGTGCGGAGCACCAGCATCATCTCGTCGAACACGCGCGAAATGAGGGCGACGTCGCTGGGGTCGCCGACCGCGCTGATCTCATTGCCCCGGACGTGGATGTCGGCCGCCGGGAAGGCCCTCTCGATCACGCGCAGGAGGGAGTCGCCAGAACCCAGCACGGTCACCATGGGGTGCTGGGCGGGGACGGTGAACTGCGCTCTCGCCTGCTCCTGCGCGGGGGTGTGAGCTGTGGATGTCTGTGTCATGGGCCGGCGCTGAAGGCCTGCGCTTCCTCCTCGTCACGGCCGCCTGGCTGAGGGCGGCCTCGCGGTTCCAGGGTACGACGGTGGGATGACAAGCCCGTAGGGCTTTTCACAGGCCTGCACAGCATGCCTGCCCGGCATGCGGCAGACCTGCCCGTCCCCGTCACCCCGAGCGCCGGAAGCCGATGGTCGGGACCGCCCGCCGCAACGGCCACGGCCGGTCCAGCTCCTGCGGCACCAGCCCCTCGAGGAACGCGTACCGCTCGAGCGCCGCCGGCTCCTGACCCGGCAGGGACTGCACGCGCCGCCACCACGCCCCGATCTCCGACCACCCCGGCGCCGACAGCGACCCCCCGAACTCCTGCACCGACAGGGCGGCCGTGAGCCCGGCGAACGCCAGCCGGTCCGCCAGCGGCCACCCGGCCAGGGAGCCGGCCACGAACCCCGCGACGAACACGTCCCCGGCGCCCGTCGGATCCAGCGCCTCCACCGCGATCGCGGGCACCTCGGCGGCCTCCCCCGTGCGCCGGTCCACCGCGTACGCCCCTTCCGACCCCAGCGTCACGACGGCCACCGGCACGTACTGGGTCAGGGCGTGCGCGGCCACACGCGGGCACGCGGCGCCCGTGTACCGCTTCGCCTCCTCCGCGTTCGGCAGGAACGCCTCGCAGTGCTCCAGGTCGGCGAGCCCTGCGATGTCCCACGCCCCGGTGTCGTCCCAGCCGACGTCGGCGAAGATCCGGGTGCCCGCGCGGGCGGCCTGCGCGATCCAGGGCGCGCAGGTGCCGGGCGTGAGGGAGGCGACGGCGGCACGCGCGCGGGGCGGGCGCGGAAGGGGTTCCACGCCCGAGGGACGCCGTTTGAGGGTGGTGGCGGGCGACGGGCGGGACGGCTCCTCCGCGGGCGGCTCGTGCCCGTGCGAGACCATCGTCCGCTCGCCCTCGTACGCCATCGACACCGTCACCGGTGAGTGCCAGCCGGGCACGGTCCGCGAGGGCGTCAGGTCGATGCCCTCGCCCTGGGCCAGCGTGTCCCAGCAGTACTCGCCGTAGTGGTCGTCGCCGAAGGCCGCCGCGAGGGAGGTCCGCAGGCCGAGCCGGGCCAGCGCGGTGGCCATGTTGGCGACCCCGCCGGGGCTGGAGCCCATGCCCCGGGCCCAGGACTCGGTGCCGCGCACGGGCGCCGAGTCCAGGCCGGTGAAGATGATGTCGAGGAAGACCGTGCCCGTCAGGTAGACGTCCCACGGCGGATCGCCGGGTTCGCGCAGCGCGGCGAGCGGATCGACCTGGGCCTGGCAGCGCGCTGCCTGGGTGAGGTGTTCCGGTTCCTCTCCGGTGAGGGCGTGCGAGGCGGTCACGGTGCGCTCCCTGACGTGGTGCGGGTCTGGCCAGTGTGCACCAGGCAGCGCCCCGTACAAGGGGTCTTACCAGCGAGGCAGCACCGGCGTCCGCCATCCCGGCTCGCCCGCCCGCATCGCCGCGGCGTCGTCCCGCTCGCGCAGCGCGCCGTCGTCCTCGGCCCACCTGCGGTGCAGCCGGGCCAGCGCATCCCGGTCGAGCGCGACGCCGAGTCCGGGGGCGTCGGACACCGCGACCCGGCCGCCGGTGAAGACCGGCCGTTCGCTCAGGACGTCCTCGGACTGCCAGGGGTAGTGGGAGTCGCACGCGTGGTGGAGGTTCGGGACCGTCGCCGCGACCTGGGTCATCGCGGCGAGGCTGATGCCGAGGTGGGTGTTGGAGTGCATGGACACCCCGACCCCGAAGGCCGCGCAGATCGCGGCGAGATGCTGGGTGTTGCGCAGTCCGCCCCAGTAGTGGTGGTCGGAGAGCACCACCTGGACGGCGTCCCTGGTGAACGCCTCCTGGATCTCACCGAAGGTGGTCACGCACATGTTGGTGGCGAGGGGCACCCGGGTGCCGGCGGACACCTCGGCCATGGCGGGCGTGCCCAGCGTCGGGTCCTCCAGGTACTCCAGGACGTCCGCGAGTTCCTCCGCCACCTTCAGCGAGGTCGCCACCGACCAGGCGCCGTTGGGATCGAGGCGCAGCGGATGCCCGGGGAAGGCCTCGGCGAGGGCGCGTACGGCCGCGATCTCCTCGTCGGGCGGGAAGACGCCGCCCTTGAGCTTGAAGGAAGTGAAGCCGTAGCGCTCCTTGAGCTGCCGTGCCTGGGCGACCACGCCGGCCGGGTCGAGGGCGGCGCCCCAGTCGTCGGGCTCGGCCGCGACGCCCGCCGGGTGCGCGGCCCACTTGTAGAACAGGTAGGCGCTGTACTCGACCGCGTCGCGCACCTTGCCGCCGAGCAGCGCGTGCACGGGCAGTCCGAGCGCCTTGCCCTGGGCGTCGAGGCAGGCGACCTCGAAGGCGGAGAGCACCGAGAGCCGGACCTTGTCCGCGCTCTGCCGCCCGCGCAGCCCGCCGGCGTCGACCCCTGCCTCGAGCCGCGCGGCGTCCACGCCGAGGTCGAGCGCGAACATTCCGTTCACGTCCATGACCGACCGCCCGGTGAGCTGCTCGGCCAGCCGGCGGGCCGGCTCCAGGTACTGGGTGTCGCCGTACGTCTCGCCGAGTCCGGTGATCCCGTCGGCCGTGACGATCTCGACGATCAGCCTCGGGGTGTACGGCTGGTGCACGCCCTGGACGTTGAGCAGCGGCGCGTCGGCGACCAGGACCGGGGTCAGCCGTATCTCGGCGATGGTCAGATCACGGGTCACAGGGAGGCTCCTACGAGGTCGAGTCCGCTGGTGAGGAGGGCCTTGAGGTCGGCGAGGTCGGCGGGCGCGGGGTCGGTGAGCGGGGCGCGCACGGGCCCGACGCGCTCTCCCCGGAGCCGGGCGGCCGCCTTCACCAGGGACACGGCGTACCCCGGCACACGGTCGCGCAGTTCGACGAAGGGAACGTAGAACTCGCGCAGCAGCTTGTCGAGCGTCCCCTGGTCCCCGTCCCGGAGCGCGGTGAAGAAGGCGTCGGCGATCTCGGGGGCGAAGGCATGCACGGCGGAGGAGTAGGCGGGGACGCCGACGGTGGCGTACGCGCGGGCCTGGATCTCGGCGGTGGCGGCGCCGTTGAAGAAGAGGAAGCCGTCGGGGGCGGCGAGGGTGAGGCGCTGGAGCCGGTCGAGGTCGCTGTGTCCGTCCTTGACGCCGATGACGTTCGGGATGCGGGCGATGCGCCGCAAGGTGCCGATGTCGTAGGCGACTTGGCCGCGCTGGTAGGCCACGATCGGCAGCCGGGTGCGGGCGGCGAGCTGCTCCAGCTGGGCGGCGAGGCCGTCCTGCGGGGCCTCGACCAGGTAGTGGGGCAGCACGAGCAGGGCGTCCGCGCCGGCCTCCTCGGCGATCCGCGCGAACCGGGCGGCCTGCGCCCAGCCGTACCCGGTCCCGGCCACGACGGGCACGCTCCCCATGGCGGCCTCCTCGACGGTGACGGAGACCACCGTCCGGTACTCGTCCTCGTCCAGCGAGAAGAACTCCCCGGTGCCACAGGCCGGGAAGACGGCGCCGGGGGCGGTGGCGAGCCGGCCGGCGACGTGGGCGCGGAAGCCGTCGGGGTCGAGGGAGCCGTCGTCGCGGAACGCGGTGAGCGGGAAGGACAGCACGCCCCGCGCCATACCCTCCCGCAGCCGCCGTGCCACGTCCTGCGGACCAGGGTCGCCACCCACGTCGATCATCTCCTCTTGTGAATCACGTCTATATATGAGAACACCTATCAGAAATTTCCGTTACCCGAACCCGCACCAGGTAAACCAAAGAGTGATCCGGATCACCAGGCCCCGCCTTTTTCCGGCACCAGCCGCTTGATACAACTTGCTCGCGCGTTCCTGTCCGTCGACGGTCGTCGCTCCCCCCCTCTTCCGCGGCTCTTCCGAGCCGCCTCCGACGCCTGCCCCGGGAACGCCCGTGTCCGCCCCCCGCCCCCTGCCCTGGCCCCTCGTCGCCCTGTTCACGGCCGGGTATCTCGCGCCCTATCTGCTGCCGACCACCGTCGGCCGCCTCGACTCCGCACTGCCGCTCACCGCCACCCAGGCCGGGGCCATCGGCAGCGCCCTGCTGCTGAGTTCGGCGACGGCGGGCTTCCTGCTGGCCTCCCGGGTCGAGCGGTTCGGCGCCCGCACCCTCGCCCGCACGGGCCTCGCGCTCGCCTTCCTCGGCTACGGCGGTGCCGCCCTCACCGGGGTCGTACCGGCCGTCGTCGCGGGCACGGTCGTCGGCGGCTTCGGCTCGGGCACGATCACGGCGGTCGCCGCGAGCGGTATCGCCGCCCACCGCGACCCGCACCGGGTCACCACGCTCGGCCTGCTGGGCGTCTCGGCCCTCGCCGGCGCCCTGTACCTGACGATCCCCCACCTCGGCTCCGGCCACGGACTGCCGCCGGCCGCCCTCGCGCTCACCGCGCTCGCCGTCTGGCCGCTCACCGGCCGGCTGCCCGGTCCCACGGCACCCGCCCGCAGGCCTGCCACCGGACACGGCCGCCTGCCCCACCTGCGCGCCGGGCTGCTGCTGGCCGCCGCCCTGCCCTGCTGGTCCCTGGCCCAGAACGCGCTCTGGGGCGTCAGCGGGCGGATCGGCCTCGCCCGCGCCCACCTCACCGAGGTCACCGTCGGCGCGGTCTTCGCGGTCGCGCTCGGCGCCGGGCTGCTCGGGGTGCTGGGCGCCGGCGCACTCGGTCCCCGGCTCGGCCGGGCGCTGCCCATCGGCGGCGGTACGGCACTGATCGCGGGCTGCATCGCGCTCAGCGCGTCGGCCCGGGACCTGCCCTCCTTCGCGGCCGGCGAGATCTCCTGGAACCTGCTCTACCCGATCGTGCTGTCGTACGTCCTCGGTCTCGCCGCCTCCCTCGACCCGCGCGGCCGCTGGGCGGTCCTGGTCGGCTCCGCGTCCTCGCTGGGCACGGCGGCGGGCCCGCTGGCCGGGAGCGTGCTCGCGGCCGGGGTGGGCTTCCCGGTCATGGGCGAACTGCTCGCTGCCGGGCTGCTGCTGGTCGCCGTACCGATGACGGCGGTCGCGCTGCGCACGGCAAAGCGCCCCCTGCCGGTCGTGGAACTCCCGGTGGAGGCGCCTGCCGTACCCGCACAGCGGGCTTACGACACCGCGTCGCCGGCGAACTCGTACGCGTCGACCTCGGCCAGGTAGCGGGCCCGGCGCTCCTCGTCGTCCTCCAGGAAGGAGGCGCGGAAGGAGTTGCGGGCCAGCTCGCGCAGCCGGTCCTCGGTCAGGCCCAGCGTCTGCTGCACGGCCGCGAAGTTGTCGCCCGCGTACCCGCCGAAGTAGGCCGGGTCGTCGGAGTTGACCGTGCACATCAGGCCCGCGTCGAGCATGGCCGGCAGCGGGTGGTCGGCGAGCGTGTCGACGGCGCGCAGGCGGACGTTGGACAGCGGGCACAGGGTGAGCGGGATCCGCTCCCGGACCAGCCGCTCGACCAGCGCCGGGTCCTCCATGCAGCGCAGCCCGTGGTCCACGCGCTCCACGCCGAGCACGTCCAGGGCCTCGGTGATGTACTGCGGCGGTCCCTCCTCACCGGCGTGCGCGACCCGGCGCAGCCCGAGCCGGGCCGCCACCTCGTACACCTCCCGGAACTTCGCCGGCGGATGCCCGACCTCGGCGGAGTCCAGGCCGACCCCGGTGATCCGGTCCAGATACGGCTGCGCGGCCGTCAGCGTCTCCAGCGCCGAGTCGGCGGACTCGTCGCGCAGGAAGCACATGATCAGCTTGGTGGAGACACCGTGGTTGCGCTCGCTGTCGCCCAGCGCCCGCCACAGCCCCTCGACGACCGTGCCGAGGCTCAGCCCCCGGGAGATGTGGGCCTGCGGGTCGAAGAAGATCTCCGCGTGCCGCACGCCCTGCGCCGCGGCGCGGGCCAGGTAGGCGTTCGCCAGGTCGGTGAAGTCCTGCTCGGTGCGCAGGACGGCCATCAGCTCGTAGTACAGGTTCAGGAAGGACTGGAGATCCTTGAACGCGTAGGCCTCGCGCAGCGCGTCCGTGTCCGCGTACGGCAGGGTCACACCGTTGCGGGCGGCCAGCTCGAACGCCAGCTCCGGCTCCAGGGTGCCTTCGATGTGCAGGTGCAGTTCTGCTTTCGGGAGGGGCATCAAAGCATCGTACGGGCGCTCTACCGCCGTTTCGGAACCGGCACTCGCAGCAAGTCGTACGCCACGGTCAGCTCGCCCTCGAACCCGGCCGCCCGCGCCTGCCGCTCGAACTCCTCCGGCTCGCCGTAGCGCTGGCTGAAGTGGGTGAGCACGAGGTGCCGCACGCCCGCGTCGCGGGCGACCGCGGCGGCCTGTCCGGCGGTCAAGTGCCCGTGTTCCACCGCCAGTTCGATGTCCTCGTCCAGGAAGGTGGACTCGATCACCAGCAGGTCGCAGCCCTGCGCGAGCGCGTGCACGCCGTCGCAGAGCCGGGTGTCCATGACGAACGCGAACCGCTGCCCGCGCCGCACCTCGCTGACGTCCTCCAGCCGCACGTCCCCGAGCCGCCCCTCGCGCTGGAGCAGGCCGACGTCCGGCCCCTTGATCCCGTGCGCGGCGAGCCGGTCGGGCAGCATCCGGCGCCCGTCGGGCTCGATCAGCCGGTAGCCGTAGGACTCCACCGGGTGGGACAGCCTGCGGGCCTCGAGGGTGTACGACGGGGTCACCGCGAGGATGCCGGCGGCGGCGACCGGCGCCTCGGTGATGCCGACGGTCTCGCGGTAGGCCGTCGCGTACCGCAGGCGGTCGAAGAAACGCTGCCCGGAGCGCGGGTAGTGTGCGGTGACCTCGTGCGGCACCTGGTCGAGGTTGATCCGCTGGATCACGCCGGCGAGGCCGAGACTGTGGTCGCCGTGGAAGTGCGTGACGCAGATCCGGTTCAGGTCGTGGGCGGCGACACCGGCGCGCACCATCTGGCGCTGTGTGCCCTCGCCGGGGTCGAACAGGATGCCCTCGCCGTCCCACCGCAGCAGATAGCCGTTGTGGTTGCGGTGCCGGGTCGGCACCTGGCTGGCGGTACCGAGGACCACCAATTCACGTACGGACACGGCGTTCTACCCGGGGGGCCATTCCAGGCCACGACCGCCGAGGACGTGGGCGTGGGCGTGCCAGACGGTCTGGCCGGCGCCGGAGCCGGTGTTGAAGACGATCCGGTAGCTGTCGAGTTCGTCCTCGTCGGCAACGGCCCGGGTCTCGCGCAGGACGTCGGCGGCGAGTTCCGGGGCGCCTGCGGCGAGGGCCGCGGCGTTTTCGTAGTGGGCCTTGGGGATCACCAGGATGTGCGTCGGCGCCTTGGGGTTTATGTCCCGGAAGGCGACGGTCGTCTCTGTCTCGCGGACGATCGTCGCCGGGATGTGCCCTGCGACGATCTTGCAGAACAGGCAGTCGTCCTGCGGTTCGCCGGCCATGCGTGTGCCTCCTCACGCTGGTGATCAATACCGGTGCATCGTAGTCGTTTCAGGTGGGCAGCCCCGGCGGGGTTTTCGCGGGCCGCTCCCGCAGTGCCTCCAGCGCGAGCCCGATCGCCGCGTCCAGCTGGGCGTCCGTGCCCGCCGCCCAGTCCTGCGGACGCTGTACGACCTCCACGTCCGGGTCCACGCCGTGGTTCTCCACGTCCCAGCCCTGCCCCTCCAGCCACATCGCGTACTTGGGCTGGGTGACCAGGGTGCCGTCGACCAGGTGGTAGCGGCTGTCGATACCGATGACGCCGCCCCAGGTGCGGGTGCCGACGACCGGGCCGATGCCGAGGGCCTTGATCGCCGCGTTGACGATGTCGCCGTCGGAGCCGGAGAACTCGTCGGCGACGGCGACGACCGGGCCGCGCGGGGCGTCGAGGGGGTAGCTGGTGGGGCGCATGCCGCGCGGGACGTCCCAGCCGACGATGCGACGGGCCAGCTTCTCGACCACGAGCTGGGAGGTGTGGCCGCCGCGGTTCTCGCGGACGTCGACCACCAGGCCCTCGCGGGCCACCTCGACGCGCAGGTCACGGTGGATCTGGGCCCAGCCGGGCGCCTGCATGTCGGGGACGTGGAGGTAACCGAGCCGGCCGGCCGAGGCCGTGTGGACGTGGGCGCGGCGGTCTGCGACCCAGGCGTGGTAGCGCAGGGGCTCCTCGTCGGCGACGGGGACGACGACCGTGTGGCGCGGTTCGCCGCCGCCCGCCGGGAGGACGGTCAGTTCGACCGGGTGACCCGCCGTGCCGACGAGCAACGGACCCGGGCCCGTCACCGGGTCGACCGGGTGGCCGGCGACCGCGATGATCGCGTCACCGGGGCGGACCGCGACGCCGGGAGCGGCGAGCGGGGAACGGGCGTCCGGGTCGGAGGTCTCCGCGGGCAGGATGCGGTCGATGCGCCAACTGCCGTCCGGATGGCGGGAGATGTCGGCGCCGAGCAGGCCGTGCCGGGCACCGCCGCCCCGGCCGCCGCGGGGGCTGACATAGGCGTGCGAGGTGCCCAGTTCGCCCTGCACCTCCCACAGGAGGTCGATCAGGTCGCTGTGGGTGGCCAGGCGGGCGAGCAGCGGGCGGTAGCGGTCGAGTACGGCCGTCCAGTCGGTGCCGCCCAGGTCGGGGCGCCAGAAGTGGTCGCGCACGAGGCGGCCGGTCTCGTCGTA
Source organism: Streptomyces broussonetiae (assembly GCF_009796285.1). Classification (NCBI taxonomy): domain Bacteria; kingdom Bacillati; phylum Actinomycetota; class Actinomycetes; order Kitasatosporales; family Streptomycetaceae; genus Streptomyces; species Streptomyces broussonetiae. The sequence continues at coordinate 3,427,492 of NZ_CP047020.1, forward strand.
CATCTGCCGCCATTCGGCGGCCGGGTCGAGGGTCTGGCGGACCCGGGCGAGGTCGACGGTGACGCTGGTGTCGCCGTCGTCGTCGGTGCCGGTACGGCGGTCGCTGGGGACGACCCGCAGCCGGCCGTCGCTCCACAGCAGGACGCGTTTGCCGTCGCCGCTGACCTCGAAGTGGTCGGCGTCGGAGGCGAGGTGCTCCAGGCGCCGCTGGACGAGGTCGTAGCGCTCCAGCTCGGCGTGCGGTTCGGGGTCCTCGGGGTGGGCGCGGGCGGCGCCGAGGACGCCGTGCACGGGGTGGCGCAGCCAGAGCACGCCGTCCTTGGCGGCGCCCAGGGTGGAGTAGCGGCCGGCCTCCACGGGGAACGGGACGATGCGGTCGGCGAGGCCCTCGAGGTCGATACGGGTGGCCGGGGTGCCCTCGCTGTCCGGGGTCTCGTCCTTCTCGGGGGTCTCGAAGGGGCGGCCGTGCCGCTGCGGGCCGAAGGGCGAGGGCGTGGTGGCGGCCAGGGTGATCAGATGCGGGCGTGCGCCGACCACGAAGGCGAGGTCGAAGACGTGCTCGTCGTAGACCGGGTCGAAGGCGCGGTTGGACAGGAACGCGAGGTGTTTGCCGTCGAGGGTGAAGGCGGGGGCGTAGTCCTGGAAGCGCAGCGGGGTCGCCTCCGTGACCGACAGGTCGGTGGTGTGGGCGAGCCGCAGCTGGGAGAGCGGGCGAGGGCCCGGGTGGGCCCAGGCGAGCCAGGCGGAGTCGGGCGAGAAGGCGAGGCCGCAGACCTCGCCGTCCTCGCTGCGGTCGACCTCGCGGACCTCGCCGGTCTCCCGCTCCACGAGCAGCAGCCTGCCGTCGTGGGCGGCGACGGCGGCCCGGCTGCCGTCGGGGGCCATGGCCAGCTCCAGGACCCGGCCGAGCTGTCCGGCGGCGAGGCGGCGCGGGGTGGCGCCGGGCACGTTCCCGGTCGCGGGGGCGAACTCCAGGGCGTCGTCGCCCTCGGCGTCCGTCACCCACACCACCCACTCCTCGCCGTCGGCGCGGAAGGTGCGGGGCATCCGGGCGCGCACGCCCGGGGTGGCGGCGAGGGCCCGGGCGGGTCCGGAGCGATGGGTGACCCAGTGGACCCCGCCGCGTACGCACACGGCGCTGCCGCGCGCGGTGTGGTCGGGTGAGGCCGCGCCGTACCAGTGGCCGGCGTCCACCGGGCGGGGCCGCAGATCGATCCGGGGCCCGCCGAGGCGCACGTCCAGCCGGCGCGGCTCGGCGCCCTCCAGGTCGTCCAGCACCCACAGCTCTCCGGCCGAGCAGTAGACGACCCGGGTGCCGTCGCCGGAGGCGTGCCGGGCGTAGAAGCGGCCGAGGGGCGTGTGGCGGCGCAGGTCGGAACCGTCGGCGAGGGAGGAGTACAGGGCGCCGGTGCCCTCGTGGTCGCAGAGGAAGGCGATGCGGTCTCCGGCCCAGACCGGGCACTCGATGTTGCCGTCGATCTCCTCGTGGAGCCGTACGAACTCCCCTGCCCCCTCGTCGCCTTCGGCGGCGCGGTCGATCCACAACCGGCCCGCCGTACCGCCCCGGTAGCGCTTCCAGTACGCCGCCTCGCGGCCCATCGTCACCGACAGCAGCACGGTGGCCGGTCCGAACGCCACATCGCCGACCGGGCCGTACGGCAGGGTCCGGGCGGGGCCGCCGTCCAGCGGGACGGCGTGCGCCCAGCTGTGGCGGAAGCTGGGACGGCCCTGCGCGCCGAGCGCGAGCACCCGCCCGTCGGAGGTCCAGCCGCGCACCTCGGTACGGCCGTTGCCCCAGTACGTCAGCCGCTCGGCGGGGCCGCCGTCGACGGGGGCGACATGCACCTCGGGAGCGCCGTCCCGGGTGGAGGTCCAGGCGATCCGGCGCCCGTCCGGGGATATCCGGGGCCGGTTCACGGGCCGGTTGTCCGCGCTGACCCGCCAGGCCCGGCCGCCGTCGAGGGGCGCGAGCCACACGTCGTCCTCGGCGACGAACGTCACCAACTCGCCGTGTACATGGGGGAATCGGAGATATCCGGAAGACGCCGTGGTTCCCGTCGAAGCACCCTGAGTCACCCCGTCACTGTACGCAGCGATCGGCGTGCCACGCCCGGCGTTCCGATCTCTTGACGCGAAGGTCGCTCGCCCCCGGCGCTCACTTGCCCTCGACGGGCCAGCAGGTGGGGTCGCCCTTGCACCACAGGGTCCGGGTGACGGTGACCGTCACGGTGGGCCGGCCGCCCCCGGGACGGTAGGTGGGCGGCTTGTACGTGGGCCCGGGTGTGGCGTTGCAGTCACCGAGGCCACTCACGTGGAAGACCTGCCGGCCGCCGACCCAGGCCGTCAGATCCCCGCGCACGCACGCCCCGTCGACGACCTTGGTGACCCTCCCGGTGACGGTGATCTTCTGCCGGTGACCGGTCTCGCCCTTGCAGTCGACGAAGACGGCGCCGGTCCCGGTCGGCGAGAGCGTGCCCGCCGTCCCGTTGCTTCGGTCATGACCGGTACAACTGAGCCAACTGACGTCCACATGCTGCTGCTTCAGCCCGGCCGTGGCGGTCCTGCCGGTGGTGTAGGCGGCGGTCATGGAATCGAGGCCGGTCGGCTGGCAGGCCACCAGGGCCCCACCGGCCACGACGACGGCCCCCGCCGCACCCACGACCCGCGCCCCGTGCGACCCATACCGAACCCACCTGAAAGCCCCCATGCAGGGCAGAGTGCCACCGGCGCGCCCGCCGGGGAAGGCCGCATACGGCCACTCACCCGTTCGGGGAGCCGGGGTCCCCCCAAGGGACGCGGGGCCGTACCGGACATGCGGCTACCGCCGCGCGGGCGCGAGCGGCGGAGCATCTAGCCGCGCAGCAGCAGCCACTCCTGGAGCTCGACCAGGTTGCCCTCCGGGTCCTTGAGGTGGGCGACCCGCATGCGGTCGGTCATGTGGGACGGGCCGTGGATCAGGGTGGCGCCGCGGGAGGTGATCTCGGCGCAGTAGGCGTCGAGGTCGTCCACGCGCAGCACCACCAGGGAGCGGTGGCCGTTGACGGTGTCGCCCAGCTCGTCCAGGATCTCGGCCATCATCGCCCGGTCCTGCAGGGCGATGCCGGCGGAGCCGACGTGCGGGCTGAACTTCTCGTACGGGCCCTCGGCCGCGCCGGACTGCGGCTTCAGCCCGAGGACGTGGGCGTAGAAGCGGTAGCAGGCGGCGAAGTCGGTGACCAGCAGTCGGACTTGGGCGAGTTCCACGGTGTCCCCCGAGTGTGGGTCAGGACCAGCGGCCGGTGCGGCCCAGCAGCAGGGCCGCTGCGGCGGTGCCGGCGGTGGAGGTGCGCAGGACGGTGGGACCGAGGACGTACGGCTTCGCCCCGGCCTCCTCGAAGAGCGTCAACTCGTCCCGTGCGACGCCGCCCTCGGGGCCGACGACCAGCACGATCTCGCCCTCGGCGGGCAGTTCGGCGGTGGCCAGCGGCCGGCTCTCGTGCTCGAAGTCGGAGTGCAGTACGGCGGCGAAGTCGGCCTCGGCGAGAAGTGCGGCCACCTGTTTGGTGGTCGCCGCGTCCGCGACCCGGGGGAAGCGGACCCGGCGGGACTGCTTGCCGGCCTCCCGGGCGGTGGCCCGCCACTTGCCGAGGGCCTTCAGACCCCGCTCGCCCCTCCACTGGGTGATGCAACGGGCGGCCTGCCACGGCACGATGGCGTCGACACCGACCTCCGTCATCGTCTCGACGGCGACTTCGCCCCGGTCGCCCTTGGGCAGGGCCTGGACGACGGTGATGCGGGGGCTGGGTGCCGGTTCCTCGAAGATGCTGCTCATGTGCACGATCAGCCGGTCCTTGCCCTCGCTGCCGATCACCTCGCACACGGCGTGGCGGCCGGTGCCGTCGGTGAGGACGACCTCCTCACCGGGCTGCAGCCGCTTGACCGAGACCGCATGGCGGCCCTCGGGACCGTCCAGGACGTAGCGTCCGCTGTCCGCGTCGAAGTGCTCGACGACGAAGACGGGGGCCGTCATCGCCCGTCACCCCCGGCCGACAACGCTGTCCGGGCGGCGGCGAGTTCGGCCGCCAGCACCTCCACCAGCTCCCCGGCCGGCAGCTCCCGGGCCAGCCGGTGGCCCTGGCCCGCGAACAGCGACATGCCCTGCGCGTCCCCGGCCTTGGCGGCGGCCTTGCGCAGCGGCGAGGTCAGGTGGTTGACCTCGGGGTAGGCGGCGGGGGCGTACGGGCCGTGCTCGCGGACGAAGCGGTTGACCAGGACGCGCGCCGGGCGGCCGGAGAACGCGCGGGTCAGCTCGGTGCGGGCGAACAGGGGGTTGGCCAACGCCTGCTTGTGCAGGGCGTGGGCGCCGGACTCGGGGGTCGCGAGGAAGGCCGTGCCCAGCTGGGCCGCGCTCGCGCCCGCCGCGAGGACGGCGGCGATCTGACTGCCCCGCATGATGCCGCCGGCGGCGACGACCGGAATGTTCACGGCCTCGCGGACCTGTGCGACCAGTGACAGCAGGCCGATACCGGAGCCGTCGTTCTCCTGCAGGTCCCGGTGGGTGCCCTGGTGGCCGCCGGCCTCCACGCCCTGTGCGATCACCGCGTCCGCCCCGGCCTGCTCGACCGCGCGGGCCTCCTCGGCGGTGGTGGCGCTGACCAGGGTGACGGTGCCGGCCCGGCGCAGCCGGTCGAGCACCTCCCGGCTCGGCACACCGAAGTGGAAGGAGACCACCGGCACCGGGTTGTCGAGAAGTACGGCGAGCTTGGCCTCGTAGCCGTCGTCCCGTCCGCTGTCGGGGTCGCCCAGTTCGGTCTCGTACCAGGCGGCCTCACCGGCCAGCTGGTGGGTGTAGACCTCGACCACGCCGGACTCGGCGTACTCGGGCTGCGGCATGAACACGTTCACGCCGAAGGGGCGGCTCGTGAGCCCCCGCAGCTGCTTGATCTCCCGGTACATCCCGTCGGCGGTCTTGTAACCGGCGGCGAGGAAGCCGAGGCCGCCGGCCTCGGAGACGGCGGCGGCGAGCTGCGGGACGGAGACACCGCCCGCCATGGGGGCCTGCACGATCGGGTGGGGGAAGAGATCGGTCAGCGCGGAGGACATGACCGCATGTTGTCACGTCCTTCGAACAAGTCCGAATCGGGGCTTGCGTCGGCATAGGACAACGGCATACGGGGTGCCGGAGCACCCCGTACGGCCCTTGTCGGACGACGCCTCAGCGTCCGTTGAAGGCGTCCTTCAACCGCGAGAACAACCCCTGCCGGCCCGGCTGATTGTGCCTGCCCGGGGGCCGGCCCCCGGACCCCCGGCCACGCCCCGGCGCACGTCAGCGTCCGTTGAAGGCGTCCTTCAACCGCGAGAACAACCCCTGCTGGCCCGGCTGGAACTGGCCCTGCGGACGCTCCTCGCCGCGCAGCTTGGACAGCTCGCGCAGCAGCCGCTCCTGCTCGGGGTCCAGCTTGGTCGGGGTCTGCACCTCGACGTGGACGATCAGGTCGCCCCGGCCGCCGCCGCGCAGATGCGTGACGCCCCGGTTGTGCAGCGGGATCGACTGGCCGGACTGGGTGCCGGGCCGGATGTCGACCTCCTCCATGCCGTCCAGGGTCTCCAGCGGCACCTTCGTGCCGAGCGCCGCCGCAGTCATCGGGATGGTGACCGTGCAGTGCAGGTCGTCGCCGCGCCGCTGGAAGGTCGGGTGCGGCAGCTCGTGGATCTCGACGTACAGGTCACCGGCGGGACCGCCGCCGGGGCCGACCTCGCCCTCACCGGCGAGCTGGATCCGGGTGCCGTTGTCGACACCGGCCGGGATCTTCACGGTCAGCGTCCGCCGCGACCGCACCCGCCCGTCACCGGCGCACTCCGGGCACGGCGTGGGCACGACCGTGCCGAAGCCCTGGCACTGGGGGCAGGGGCGGGAGGTCATGACCTGGCCGAGGAAGGACCGGGTGACCTGGGACACCTCACCACGACCGCGGCACATGTCACACGTCTGGGCGGTCGTACCGGGCGCCGCGCCCTCACCGTTGCAGGTGTTGCAGACGACCGCGGTGTCGACCTGGATGTCCTTGGTGGTCCCGAAGGCCGCCTCGCCCAGCTCGACCTCGATACGGATCATCGCGTCCTGGCCGCGCCGGGTGCGTGAGCGCGGACCGCGCTGCGACGCCGTACCGAAGAACGCGTCCATGATGTCGGAGAAGTTGCCGAAGCCACCGGCCCCGAAACCGCCCGCGCCCGCACCGCCGGCCTGCGAGAGCGGGTCGCCGCCCAGGTCGTAGACCTGCTTCTTCTGCGGGTCCGACAACACCTCGTAAGCGGCGTTGATCTCCTTGAACCGCTCCTGGGTCTTGGGATCCGGGTTGACGTCCGGGTGCAGCTCGCGCGCGAGCCGACGGAACGCCTTCTTGATCTCATCCTGCGACGCGTCGCGGCGCACGCCGAGAACGGCGTAGTAGTCCGTGGCCACTTACGACTCCGCCAGGATCTGTCCGACGTACCGTGCCACTGCGCGTACCGCTCCCATCGTTCCCGGGTAGTCCATGCGGGTCGGTCCGACCACGCCGAGCTTGGCAACCGCCTCGCCGCCCGAACCGTAGCCGACCGACACGACGGACGTGGAGTTGAGTCCCTCGTGGGCGATCTCGTGCCCGATGCGCACGGTCATGCCCGGATCCTTCGCCTCGCCGAGGAGCTTGAGGAGCACGACCTGCTCCTCCAGCGCCTCGAGCACCGGCCGGATCGTGAGGGGAAAGTCATGTCCGAAGCGAGTGAGATTGGCGGTGCCGCCGATCATCAGCCGCTCCTCGTTCTCCTCCACGAGTGTCTCCAGAAGTGTGGAGAGCACCGTGGAGACCGTACCGCGGTCCTCCGGCTCGAAGGCGTCCGGGAGGTCCTCGACCAGCGTCGGCACGTCCGTGAACCGGCGCCCCGCGACGCGGCTGTTGAGCCGGGCCCGCAGATCCGCCAGCGAGGCCTCGCCGAACGGCGCCGGGCAGTCGACCATCCGCTGCTCGACCCGGCCGGTGTCCGTGATCAGCACGAGCATCACGCGCGCGGGGGCGAGCGCGAGCAGCTCCACATGCCGCACGGTGGACCGGGTCAAGGACGGGTACTGCACGACGGCGACCTGCCGCGTGAGCTGCGCGAGCAGCCGTACGGTACGGGCCACGACGTCGTCGAGATCGACGGCGCCCTCGAGGAAGTTCTGGATGGCCCGCCGCTCGGGCGCGGTCATCGGCTTGACGCCCGCGAGCTTGTCGACGAAGAGCCGGTAGCCCTTGTCCGTGGGGATCCGCCCGGCACTGGTGTGCGGCTGGGCGATGAACCCCTCGTCCTCCAGGGCCGCCATGTCGTTGCGCACGGTCGCCGGGGAGACGCCGAGGTTGTGCCGCTCGGTCAGCGCCTTGGAGCCGACCGGCTCCTCGGTGCCGACGTAGTCCTGGACGATGGCGCGCAGCACCTGAAGCCTGCGTTCACTCAGCATTCGCGCGCACCTCCAGCACCTCGTCCCCTCGTACCGCTCGTCCGTCTGTTCGGCCGCCTGGCACTCTTCCCATGCGAGTGCCAGCCTTTCCCGGGGCCCAGTGTACGGCTGTCGGGTACACCCGGGGCAAGGTCGGTGCCGTCGTTGCGGCCCGTAGGGCTAGCGTCGCGGTATGACGCTGACTTGGGAAGAGCTGGGATGGGAGCGGCTGGCCGCCGGGATCGGGCGGTGCCGGCTTCCTGGCTGGGACTGCACCGTGGGACTGGTCCTCGGCGAGGATACGGCGCTGATGGTGGACGCCGGCTCGAGTCTGGCCGAAGGCGCGCGGCTGCGGGCGCAGGCGCAGGAACTGGCCGGCGGTCGTGTGACCCATCTCGCGCTCACGCACCCCCATTTCGATCACGTCTTCGGGACTCCGGCGTTCGCCGGGGTGCAGGTGTACGCGGCGGTCGGTGTCGACGCGGTGTTCGCCCACGAGCGCGAGGAGCTGCGCCTGGACGCGATCAGGAACGGCCTGCCGGCGGCCGAGGCCGACGAGGCGGCGGACGCCCTCGTACCGCCCGGCCACCAGGTCTCGGGCGAGTGGACGCTCGACCTGGACGACGGCCGCCAGGCGCTTTTGGCCAACGTGGGCCCCGGTCACACGGCGAACGACCTGGCGGTCCTGATCCCGGGCGAGCGCGAGGTGGTCTTCTGCGGCGACCTGGTCGAGGAGTCCGGCGAGCCGCAGGCAGGCCCGGACGCGGTTCCGTCCCGTTGGCCGGACGCCCTGGACCGGCTCCTGTCCCTGGGCGGCGAGGACGCACTGTACGTGCCCGGTCACGGAGCGGTGGTGAACGCGGCGTTCGTACGACGTCAACGCGACGCGCTGGCCGCCCGTTTCGGCGTGTCGTGAGCGCGGGCGGGGGACTTCTCCTATGGTCATCCGAATGCGCCCACCCGTCTCCCGCCACCACCCCTCCAACGAGGGCCCTGCGGGCCCGCGCCCTCGTGTGTACTCCGCCGACCTGACCCCGCCGTGGAAGAAGCAGCAGCCCGCGCCGGAGGTGGCGGCGGAGCCGGGTCTGGTGGTGGAGGAGCCCGGCACCGGCTTCTGCGGGGCGGTGATCCGCTGCGAGGCGGGCACGGTGACCCTGGAGGACCGCTTCGGCAAGCACCGGGTGTTCCCGCTGGAGCCGCGCGGCTTCCTGCTGGAGGGCAGGGTGGTGACGCTCGTACGGCCCGCGTCGGGTGGTCCGGTACGGCCGTCCCGCACGGCCTCCGGCTCGGTGGCCGTCCCCGGCGCCCGCGCCCGCGTGGCCCGCGCCGGCCGCATCTACGTCGAGGGCCGCCACGACGCCGAACTGGTCGAGAAGGTGTGGGGCGACGACCTGCGCGTCGAGGGCGTGGTCGTGGAGTACCTGGAGGGCGTGGACGACCTGCCGTCGATCGTGTCGTCCTTCGCGCCGGGCCCGGACGCGAGGCTGGGCGTGCTCGTGGACCACCTGGTGCCGGGCACGAAGGAGTGGCGCATCGCCCAGTCGGTGACGAGCGAACACGCGCTGGTCGTCGGCCACCCGTACATCGACATCTGGGAGGCGGTGAAGCCGTCGTCCCTGGGAATCGCCGGCTGGCCCCGGGTGCCGCACGGCCAGGACTGGAAGACGGGCGTGTGCCGGGCGCTGGGCTGGCCGTCGCAGAACACCGGCGCGGTGTGGCAGGCGATCCTGAAGCGGGTGACCTCTTACAAGGACCTGGAGCCGGAGCTGCTGGGGCGGGTGGAGGAGCTGATCGACTTCGTCACGGGTAGCGGTGGGGCCTGACGTTGGGGAACGATCCGAACTCGGTGGTGTCCAGTTCGAGTCCCAAGACCTCCACCGGAACTGGATCGCCGAATTTGATGATCTCCTGGCCCAGGTAGTCGGCGTCCTCGCCCTGGCCCGCAGGCTTCGTCAGCAAGACGCAGTGCGCCATGATCGGGTCCAGGATGAGGTAGGCAGGGATCTTTCCTGCCGCGTTACCGCCAAGTCCGGAACCGGCTCGCTGGCCTCGTCAAGGATGTCGACGTCCTGGGTCTGAAGCCTCGCCCACCGCTTGCGCGGGATCTGGTCCAACACGTCTTCCACGATCATGTTGTGGACCAGATCAGGGCTTGCCGTCATCACAATTACCCCCCGGAGAAGCTCGACCTTCACGCCCTCCGGAGGCTCGAGTTCCTCGAAGACCTTGGTCATTCCACGCTCGTCCACAGCGGTCATCTCCGTGGCCCTCCGCATCCGCCGCGTCCTTTTGGCGGCAGCCCACGAACCAGGTTAGGGACCGAACCGGCGTTCCGGGGTCATTCACTCGCCCGGGTGCTCAGTCCACCAGATCCCTCACCACCCCGTCCGCCAGCAACCGCCCCCGCAGCGTCAGCACGGCCCGCCCCTCCTCGTACGGACCCTCCTGCAGGAGCCCGTCCGCCAGCGCCCGCCGTGACGCCGCGAGCCCCTCCTCCCTCAGCAGGGACAGCGGCACTCCCTCTCGCAGCCGCAGCTCCAGCAGGATCCGCTCCACCCGCCGGTCCTCGTCCGACAGCAGTTCCCGGCCCGCACCCGGTGAACGGCCCGAGGCCAGCGCCGCCGCGTACGCGCCGGGGTGCTTGACGTTCCACCAGCGCACTCCGCCCACGTGCGAGTGCGCCCCCGGTCCCGCGCCCCACCAGTCCGCGCCCCGCCAGTACAGCTCGTTGTGCAGGCAACGGCCCGCCTCGGAGGTGGACCAGTTGGAGACCTCGTACCAGTCGAAGCCCGCCGCCGAGAGCGCCTCCTCGGCGATCAGGTAGCGGTCCGCGTGGACGTCGTCGTCGGTCATCGGCACCTCTCCCCGGCGGATCCGGCGGGCGAGCTGGGTGCCCTCCTCGACGATCAGGGCGTACGCGCTGATGTGGTCGGGACCCGCGCCCAGCGCCGCCCGGAGCGAAGCCCGCCAGTCGTCGTCGCTCTCGCCCGGTGTGCCGTAGATCAGGTCGAGGTTGACGTGCTCGAAGCCCGCCGCGCGCGCCTCCGCCACGCAGGCTTCCGGGCGCCCCGGGGTGTGCGTGCGGTCGAGCACGCGCAGCACATGCTGCCGCGCGCTCTGCATGCCGAAGGAGATCCGGTTGAAGCCGCCCTCGCGGAGGGTCGCCAGGTACGCGGGGTCCACGGACTCCGGGTTCGCCTCCGTCGTCACCTCCGCGTCCGCCGCCAGGCCGAACTCGTCGCGGATCGCGCCCAGCATCCGTACGAGATCGTCGGCGGCCAGCAGCGTCGGCGTACCGCCCCCGACGAAGACCGTGCGGACCTCGCGCGGGTCGTCGCCGAGCACCTTGCGGGCCAGGCGGATCTCGTCCGCCAGCGTCTGTGCGTAGTTGTCGCGGGACGCCAGCACCCCGCCCGTGCCGCGCAGCTCGGTCGCGGTGTAGGTGTTGAAGTCGCAGTAGCCGCAGCGGGTCGCGCAGTACGGGACGTGCAGGTAGAAGCCGAGCGGGCGGTCTGCGGCCCCGGCGAGCGCAGACGCGGGCAGCGCACCGTCGGCGGGGACGGGCTCGCCGTCGGGGAGTGCGGAAGGCATGTCCCCATTGTCCAGCACCCCGGGCGCTACTCCGCCTGCAGGACGAGCAGCGCCAGATCGTCCTCGGGCGGGCCGCCACCGAAGTCGTGCACCAGGCGGCGGATCCTTTCCGCGATCAGCTCGGCGCTCAGGCCCGCGCAGCCGGACAGGGCGCGGGCCAGCCCGTCGCCGTCGTCGAACTGGCGGGAGCCGGAGCGCCGCTCGGTCACCCCGTCGGTGACGCACAGCAGGCTGTCACCGGGCCTCAGGTCGAGGGTCTCGCTGCGATAGGTCTCGTCCTCGATGACACCGAGCAGGGTCTGCGGTCCGGCCGCCGTACGCACCGTGCCGTCGGGGCCGAGCACGAGCGGCAGCGGATGGCCGGCCGAGGCGAGGGTGCAGCGGACCCCGCCCTCGTACGGCGTCAGCTCGCCGTAGAGGAGGGACAGGAAGCGGGTCTGCGGGCCCTCCCCCGGGGCCACGGGCCGGGCGCCGGCGGCGACCAGGGCCCGGGCGGCGGCGTCGGCGGCCTCGGTGGCGTCGTCCAGGAGGAGCTGGTTGAGGCGGTCGAGGACGTCGGCGACGCCGTAGCCCTCGCGGGCGAGCAGCCGGAGCCAGGGCCGGGCCAGCCCGATCACGACCGCCGCCTCGGGGCCCTTGCCCTGGACGTCCCCGACGGCGAAGCACCAGCGGCCGTCGCCCGCCGGGAACAGGTCGTAGAAGTCGCCGCTGGGGCCGCCCTTGTCGCGCGGCTCGTAGACGAGCGCGCTGCTCATCCCGGGGATCTGGGCGACCGCGCCGGGCAGCAGACCGCGCTGCAGAACGGCACTGATGGTGGCCTGGCGGGCGTACTGGCGGGCCGCGCCGATGGCGAGCGCCACCCGGCGGCCCAGGTCCTCCACGAGCCCGGTGACCTCGTCGGGGAACCCGGCGGGCCTGCTGCGGCCGATGACCAGCGTGCCGAGCGGCCGGCCGCCCGCGATCAACCGGTACGCCAGCGCCGTGCCCTCGGCGCCGCCCGGGCCGAGCGCGTCGCCGGGCCACGGGTACGGCTCGGGGCCGGAGCGCAGCCCGTCGCGCGGGGCGGGCGGCTCCTTCTCCAGGGCGCGGTGCAGTTCCTCGACGCGGCCCTCGCAGGTGTGCCAGACCCGGTCGGGGCCGCCGCCGTCGCCGCCGCGCACGCTCGCCTCGTCCTCCAGCCACACCGCGCACCAGTCGGCGAGCCGGGGCACGATGAGCTGGCCGGTGAGAGCGGTGACCAGGGCCTCGTCCAGTTGTCCGGCGAGCAGGTCGGAGGCCTCGGCAAGGAAGGACAGCGCGCCCCGGCCGAGCCAGTCCGCGTCGCCGTCGGCCCGCAGCGGCTGCGGGGCCAGGTTCTCGGCGACCTCCAGTTCCGGGCCCGGGGCCGGCCCGTCCGGCTCGTCCAGGCCGCCCGGAGGAAGTCGCGCCCAGACGGTCTTGGCACCGGCGCGGTAGGTGACGCCCCAGGCCTCGGCGAGCGTGGCGACCAGGCGCAGCCCACGCCCGTACTCGGGGGTGTCGTACGACCCGTCACCCCCGAAGGCGTCGCGCGGAGGGCGCGAGGGATGCCGGTCGCACACCTCCACGACGAACGCGCCGGTCTCCTCCAGCCACCAGTCGACCTCGACGTCCGTACCGGCGTGTACGACGGCGTTGGTGACCAGCTCGCTGACGACGGCCATGGCGTCGTCGACGAGCCGGGCCGCCACGTCCGGCTCATCGGCCAGCGCGGCCTGCACCAGCGCCCGGGCCGCCCCGGGCGCAAGAGCGCTTCCGGGCAGCGTCGCCCGCCCGCGCGCCTCCCGGGCCCGGGACTCGCCCTCCCGTTGCGTGGGTATGGCCGCCATGTCCATGCGGCCAGGGTGACAGACAGAGGGCGGACGAAAGCGGGGAGTTATCGAAGTGGCCAGAAGACGGCAGCTTTTGAACGTCGGTGAGCATCAACTCCCCGCGGGGCGCGGGAACTGCGTGTGCAACCGAGAACGGCCCGCAGTTCCCCGCGCTGAACCGACCTCCTACTTCTCCCTGGCCCCGGCGTACATCTCGTCGATGAGGCCCTTGTACTCCCGCTCCACCACGGGCCGCTTGAGCTTGAGGCTCGGCGTGATCTCGCCGTGCTCCACGTCGAGATCCCGGGGCAGCAGCCGGAACTTCTTGATCGTCTGCCACTTCTGGAGCCCGGCGTTGAGCTGCTGCACATATCCGTCGACCATCTCGACGGTCTGCGGCGCGGCGACGATCTCCGCGTACGCCCGGCCCTCCAGCCCGTTCTCCTTCGCCCAGTCCAGGATCGCGATCTCGTCGAGGGCGATGAGGGCGGTGCAGTAGTTCCGGTCGGCGCCGTGCACCAGGATGTTGGAGACGTACGGGCACACACCCTTGAACTGGCCCTCGACCTCGGCCGGGGCGACGTACTTGCCGCCGGAGGTCTTGATGAGGTCCTTCTTGCGGTCGGTGATGCGCAGGTAGCCGTCGGGCGACAGCTCGCCGATGTCTCCGGTGTGGAACCAGCCGTCGGACTCCAGCACCTCGGAGGTCTTCTCGGGCAGCCCGTGGTAGCCCTCCATGATGCCGGGGCCGCGCAGCAGGATCTCGCCGTCGTCGGCGATGCGCACCTCCGTGCCGGGCAGCGGCTTGCCGACCGTGCCGGTGCGGTAGGCCTCGCCGGGGTTGACGAAGGAGGCCGCGGAGGACTCGGTGAGGCCGTAGCCCTCCAGGATGTGGATGCCGGCGCCGGCGAAGAAGTAGCCGATCTCGGGCGCGAGCGCGGAGGCGCCGGAGACACAGGCGCGCAGCCGGCCGCCGAAGGCCTCGCGGAGCTTGGCGTAGACGAGGGTGTCGGCGACCTTGTGCTTGGCGGCGAGGCCGAAGGGCGCCGCGTGGGTGCCGGTGCGGCGGAAGTTGTCCTGGGTGACCTTGGCGTACTCGCGGGAGACCTCGGCGGCCCACTGGAAGATCTTGTACTTGGCCGGGCCGCCCTCGCGGGCCTTGGCGGCGACGCCGTTGTAGACCTTCTCGAAGATGCGCGGCACGGCCGCCATGTACGTCGGCTGCACCACCGGAAGGTTCTCGATGATCTTGTCGACGCGGCCGTCCACGGCGGTGACGTGCCCGACCTCGATCTGCCCGGAGGTGAGCACCTTGCCGAAGACGTGCGCGAGCGGCAGCCACAGGTACTGCACGTCGTCGATGGTGACCAGGCCGGTCGCCGCGATGGCCTTCGCCATGTACGCCCAGTTGTCGTGCGGCAGGCGCACGCCCTTGGGGCGGCCGGTGGTGCCCGAGGTGTAGATGAGCGTGGCGAGCTGTTCCCGGGTGATCCCGCCGACCCGCTCCTTGATCAGCTGCGGGTGCTGCTCGAGGTAGGCGGCGCCGCGCTGCTCCAGCTCGGCGAGCGTGGTCACCCAGTCGTCGGTCTCGACGCCGGCCGGGTCGATGACGACGACCTTGGTCAGTTCGGGCAGCTCGGCGCGCTTCTCGACCGCCTTGGCGACCTGGGCCGCGTCCTCGGCGATGAGCACCCGGCTCTCGGAGTCGGCAAGGATGAAGGCCGACTCGTCGGCGTTGGTCTGCGGGTAGACGGTCGTCGTGGCGCCGCCCGCGCAGAGGATGCCGAGGTCGGCGAGGATCCATTCGACGCGGGTGGAGGAGGCGAGCGCCACCCGCTGCTCGGGCTGGAGGCCCAGCTCGATGAGCCCGGCCGCGATCGCGTAGACCCGCTCGGCCGCCTGTGCCCAGCTCAGCGACTTCCAGTCGTCGGGGCCCTGGCCCGCGGCCGGCGGGACCGGATAGCGGTAGGCCTCGGCGTCCGGTGTGGCCGCCACGCGCTCCAGGAAGAGGGCCGCCACGGACGGCGGACGGTTCTCGATCAGGGTCTGTGTGTCGCTCACGACATCCTCCGGGGCCCGCGACGGTGCGGCTGGCTCAGTGCGGCTGGGTTCACTCACGGGTGGGTCACGCGCTGTGGTCACGCGGTTGTTTAACTCGCGAGTAACTATCGAGCAGGGATCAGAGTAAGCCGCGACCGGCCGCTGCGTAAGGGGCATCGGCCTGTCTGTTTCCCCGCGCTTTCCACGCAGAGCGACGTTACGCACGCGTAGGGGCCCGCCGCACTTTCGTACGACGAGCCCCTTCATGCCCGGTTTGCGGACGTAACCCGTTGTTACCCGTGGTTACTTCTTGCCCTTGGCCGACCCCGCGCTGTCATCGCTGGACAGGACCGCGATGAAGGCCTCCTGCGGAACCTCCACGGAACCCACCATCTTCATCCGCTTCTTGCCTTCCTTCTGCTTCTCCAGCAGCTTCCGTTTACGGGAGATGTCACCGCCGTAGCACTTGGCGAGGACGTCCTTGCGGATGGCGCGGATGGTCTCGCGGGCGATGACCCGGGAGCCGATGGCGGCCTGGATGGGCACCTCGAAGGCCTGCCGGGGGATCAGCTCGCGCAGCTTGGCCACGAGCCGCACGCCGTACGCGTACGCCGCGTCCTTGTGGGTGATCGCCGAGAAGGCGTCCACCTTGTCGCCGTGCAGCAGGATGTCGACCTTGACCAGGCTGGACGTCTGCTCGCCCGTGGGCTCGTAGTCGAGGGAGGCGTAGCCGCGGGTCTTGGACTTGAGCTGGTCGAAGAAGTCGAAGACGATCTCCGCGAGCGGCAGCGTGTAGCGGATCTCGACCCGGTCCTCGGAGAGGTAGTCCATGCCGAGCAGGGTGCCGCGCCGGGTCTGGCACAGCTCCATGATCGAGCCGATGAACTCGGTGGGCGCCAGGATGGTGGCGCGCACGACCGGCTCGTACACCTCGTTGATCTTGCCTTCGGGGAACTCGCTCGGGTTGGTGACGGTGTGCTCGCTGCCGTCCTCCATGACCACGCGGTAGACCACGTTGGGAGCGGTGGCGATGAGGTCGAGCCCGAACTCGCGCTCCAGGCGCTCGCGGATCACGTCCAGGTGGAGCAGCCCGAGGAAACCGACGCGGAAGCCGAAGCCGAGGGCCGCGGAGGTCTCCGGCTCGTAGACCAGCGCGGCATCGTTGAGCTGCAGCTTGTCCAGGGCCTCGCGCAGCTCGGGGTAGTCGGAGCCGTCCAGCGGATACAGACCGGAGAAGACCATCGGCTTCGGGTCCTTGTATCCACCGAGGGCCTCGGTCGCGCCCTTGTTCTGGCTGGTGACGGTGTCACCGACCTTGGACTGGCGCACGTCCTTCACGCCGGTGATCAGATAGCCCACCTCGCCGACGCCGAGGCCGTCGGCCGGCAGCATCTCGGGCGAGCTGACACCGATCTCCAGCAGCTCGTGCGTGGCGCCGGTCGACATCATCTTGATGCGCTCGCGCCTGTTGAGCTGGCCGTCGATGACACGGACGTACGTCACGACACCGCGGTAGGAGTCGTAGACCGAGTCGAAGATCATCGCGCGGGCGGGCGCGTCGGCGACGCCGACCGGAGCCGGAATCTCCTTGACGACCTTGTTCAGCAGCGCGTCGACGCCGAGGCCGGTCTTCGCGGAGACCTTCAGCACGTCGGACGGGTCGCAGCCGACCAGGTTCGCCAGCTCCTCGGCGAACTTCTCCGGCTGTGCGGCCGGCAGGTCGATCTTGTTCAGCACGGGGATGATCGTGAGGTCGTTCTCCATCGCCAGGTAGAGGTTGGCGAGGGTCTGCGCCTCGATGCCCTGGGCGGCGTCGACGAGGAGGATGGTCCCCTCGCAGGCGGCCAGCGACCGCGAGACCTCATAGGTGAAGTCGACGTGCCCGGGGGTGTCGATCATGTTGAGGATGTGGGTCGTGCCCTGATCGGGGCCCTCGGTCGGGGCCCAGGGCAGACGCACCGCCTGGGACTTGATCGTGATGCCGCGCTCGCGCTCGATGTCCATCCGGTCGAGGTACTGAGCACGCATCTGCCGCTGCTCGACCACACCGGTCAGCTGGAGCATCCGGTCGGCGAGCGTGGACTTGCCGTGGTCGATGTGCGCGATGATGCAGAAATTGCGGATCAGCGCCGGGGCGGTACGGCTCGGCTCGGGCACATGGTTAGGGGTCGCGGGCACGCAGGGTCCTGTCTCTTGAGGCGCCTTATGCCTCGGGTCGGATCGATACGTAGTCTCCATGGTCCCACGGGGAGCGACCGAAGACCGTTTTGGGCCGCCACCAGGGCCGCTGGTACTGTAGATGGCTGTGCCTCATGCCCTCTCAGCGCGAGGCGCGTCAGAGAAATTTTGGATCACCGGTGCGGGACCCGTGCGGCTCCGTACCAGAACCTGAAAAGGCTCCTTCGTGGCGAACATCAAGTCCCAGATCAAGCGGATCAAGACCAACGAGAAGGCTCGGCTGCGCAACAAGGCCGTCAAGTCCTCCCTGAAGACCGCGGTCCGCAAGGCCCGTGAGGCCGTTGCCGCCGGTGACGTCGAGAAGGCCACCGCGCTGTCCCGTGAGGCTGCGCGTCAGCTCGACAAGGCCGTCTCCAAGGGCGTCATCCACAAGAACCAGGCCGCCAACAAGAAGTCGGCGCTTGCTTCCAAGGTCGCGTCCCTCAAGGGCTGAACTTCCCTGTGATCTGACCGCCGGAAGGACCAAGAGCGGGCCCTCTCTCATCCGCTCCCTTTCGGCACCCCGAGCCTGTACGCGGCCTGCGTTCGCCACGCGGGTACGGGCTCACCAGTTTCAACCGAAAACCCCGGTGCCTCTCCCTTCCCCAGGGCGGGTGCCGGGGTTTTGGCGTACCGGGGGTTTTCCTGCCGGGGATCGGTGGGCCACTTCCCCGCCGACCGGGACCCCGGCTCGCCTACCCGCGTCCGCGGGACCGAGCAGCCCGGGCGATGATCACCACGGCCTTCTCCAACGCGTACTCCGGATCGTCCCCTCCACCCTTCACTCCGGCGTCGGCCTCGGCGACGGCCCGCATCGCCGTCGCGACACCGTCCGGCGTCCACCCCCGCATCTGCTGCCGCACCCGGTCGATCTTCCACGGCGGCATCCCCAGCTCGCGGGCGAGATCGGCCGGCCGGCCGCCACGCGCGGACGACAACTTCCCGATGGCCCGCACTCCCTGAGCCAGCGCGCTGGTGATCATCACCGGCGCCACCCCGGTCGCCAGCGACCAGCGCAATGCCTCCAGCGCCTCCGCCGTACGCCCCTCCACGGCCCGGTCGGCGACCGTGAAGCTGGAGGCCTCGGCCCGGCCGGTGTAGTACCGCCCGACGACCGCCTCGTCGATCGTGCCCTCCACGTCGGCCACCAGCTGCGCGACTGCCGAGGCCAGCTCCCGCAGATCGCTGCCGATGGCGTCGCACAGCGTCTGGCACGCCTCCGGCGTCGCCGACCGTCCCACCGCCCGGAACTCCTGCCGTACGAAGGCCAGCCGGTCGGCCGGCTTGGTCATCTTCGGGCAGGCCACCTCCCGTGCCCCCACCTTGCGCGCGGCGTCCAGCAGCCCCTTGCCCTTGGCACCGCCCGCGTGCAGCAGCACGAGCGTGATCTCCTCGGCGGGCGAGCCGAGATACGCCTTCACGTCCTTGACCGTGTCGGCCGAAAGATCCTGTGCGTTGCGTACGACCACGACTTTCCGCTCGGCGAAGAGCGATGGACTGGTCAGCTCAGCGAGGGTGCCGGGCTGCAACTGGTCCGGGGTGAGGTCGCGTACGTCCGTGTCGGCGTCGGCGGCCCTGGCGGCGGCCACCACCTCCTGCACGGCACGGTCGAGCAGGAGGTCCTCCTGGCCCACGGCAAGGGTCACCGGGGCGAGAGGGTCGTCATTCGCAGTCTTTCTGGCCATCGCTCAAAGCATCCCACGCGACACTGACAACGAGACGGCCCGCGCACCCTGAGCGGTCCCCGAACGGACCCGGAGCCGGTCTCGGGGTCAGGGCTCCTCGCGCCAGCCGTCCCACTCACCGGCGAACGCGTCCAGTTCGGCCGGGTCCAGCCGCTCGGCCTCGTCGTGCACGACCACCAACCACTGCGCGTCCTCGGCGTCGTCCTCGCCGGCCAGGGCGTCCCGGACCAGCTGCGGCTCCTCGGCCAGGCCGAACCGCTCCCCGAGCGCCTCGGCCGCCTCCTCGGCGGCATCCCGGTCGGGCAGCACCAGCACATGTCTCACATCGCTCACGCGCTTCATTCTCCGGTACCGCGCGAGAAGCGAACCGCCAGGTCGGTCCTTGGAGGACCGGGTCGGAACCTGGCCACGACACCTGGCCACGACACCTGGCCACGACACCTGGCCACGACCGGGTCAGCGCTTGGCGACGAGTTGCACGTCCAGGTCGACCCGGATGCTCGGTCCGACGACCGCGATGCCGCGCGCCAGCATGGACTGCCAGCTGACCGTGAAGTCGTCACGGTGCAGCTCGGTGGTGGCCCGGCAGGCGGCCCGCACCTCGCCCTCCATGCCGTTGCCGAGCCCGAGGTACTCGGTGTCGAGCGTGACCGTGCGCGTCACACCGTGCAGCGACAGCGCGCCGGTGACCGCCCACCGGCTGCCGCCCTTGTGCACGAACCGGTCGCTGTAGAACTCCAGCGTCGGGAACCGCCGCACGTCCAGGAAGTCCGCCGACCGCAGATGGTCGTCACGCATCCGCACCCCCGTGTCGATCGACGCGGCGTCGATCACGACGTGCATCGCCGACCGCTCCACCCGCTCGCCGATCCGCACCGCTCCGGCAAAGGAGGCGAACCGCCCATGGATCTTGGCCAGCCCGATGTGCCGCGCGGTGAAGGAGATCGAGGAGTGCGTCGGCTCGATCTCCCAGTCACCCGGCGCCGGCGGCTCGGGCGGCTGGGACACCTGGAGGATCACATCGCCCAGCGAGGCGAGGGAGTTCTCGCCGACCAGCGCGGTCGCGCGGAAGGGCGTGTAGCCCTCGGCCGACACCGCGAGCCGGTACTCCCCCGCCGGCACCATCGCCATGAACGAACCGTAGGGGTCCGTCCCGCCGCTCATGACCTTGCGGCCCATGGTGTCCGTGACCGCGAACTCGGCACCCATGACCGGCTCGTTGACCGGATCGACCACCCGGCAGCTGAGCACTCCCGCATCGGGCGGCGTCCGGACTCCCACCAGAGGGCTCGTCGGTTGCTTCCGGTCGGTCCGGTTACCCAGCCAGCGGCCGAACATGTACGACACCCCTGTACGCCTCGACATCACCTGTTGCCGAAGGTTCATTCGATCACTGATGCGGCTTTCGAGGCAACACGGGCCCACATCGCGGGAATCCAGCACATGCGCCGGAACTGAGCAGAATTAGGAGTTCAGGCTCCGGTTTCGTACAGTCGGCACACGGCTCAGCTCGATCCCGAACTGCTCCCGGTACGCCGTCAGCACCTCCTCGTCCGTCGCCAACTCCCGTGTCCCGCGCCCGCCGTCGGCGGCCGTCGTCTTCAGGGTGCGCCCGCCGAGCGTGATCCGTCCCCCGTCCTCGGTGATCCGTGAACAGACCAGCGATCCGGTGAAGTGCGACAACGGCGAGGTGCTGTGCCACCAGGCACCGGCTCTGAAGTCCCCGAGCGCCCTCGGGCGCGTCTCCAGCCGGTACTGGGGTGTGCCGCCCAGTACGACATCAAGGTCCCCGGCCTCCGCCGGGCCGCCGCCGCGCGCCCCTGCCGGGTCCGGCCCGGCGGCCACGATCCGGAACTCCCCGCCCGGATCGGGCTGCTCCCCGCGCTCCGTGTACCTCAGCGGAAAGTGGCTGTGCGCCCCGAACCCGACATCGGCGAGCCAGGTGTCCCCCTCCACCGTCCGCACGCGCAGCGCGAGATGGTCGTACGGGATGCCGAGCCGCCCCCCGTCGCCGTACACGCGTGCCGCGAGCAGGTCGACCTCGTAGCCGAGGGCGGCGAGCAACGCGCCGAACGCGCCGTTCAGTTCGTAGCAGAATCCGCCCCTTCGCGCCCCGATCACCTTGTCCAGCAGCCGCTTCTCCTCCAGCACGATCTCCTCGCCGAGATGGATGGACAGATTCTCGAAGGGAACGGCCCGCAGATGGCACAGATGCAGCCGACGCAGCGCCTGGCCGGTGGGCCGCTGCGGGGGCGCGGCCCCGATCCGGTGGAGGTAGGCGTCGACCTGACTCGAGTTCATGTGCTCAGTCTCTCGTCACCCGCAGCCGACCGCCCGTCCCGCCCGTCCCGGTGACCGCCAGCCCTCCGTCCCGGTCGGTGCGCAGCACCAGCGCGCCGCCCGCCCGCAGCGCGGCCACCGTCGACGGCGCCGGGTGGCCGTAGGGGTTGCCTGCGCCGACGGAGATCAGGGCCACCCGGGGAGCCGCGAGCCGTATCAGCTCCGGATCCTGATAGGCCGAGCCGTGGTGCCATAACTTCCTTGAGACGTATCTACTCCTTTATCTTTGACGACATGAAGACCACCACCAGGGTCCGCCGCGTCGGCATCTACGTCCGCATCTCAGATGACCGTGAGGGAGGCGGACTTGGCGTGAAGCGCCAGGAGGACGACTGCCGCCTCCTCGCCGCTGCGCTCGGCTGGAAGGTCGTGGAGGTGTACGTCGACAACGACGTGACCGCCGCCGACCGCCGGAAGAAGCGCAAGGACTACATCCGGATGCTGGAGGACGTGAAGTCCGGCCACATCGACGCCGTGATCTCCTGGCACCCGGACCGCCTTTACCGCCAGCCCGCAGAGCTGGAGGACCTGATCATCATCGTGGAGGAGCACAAGACCGAGATCGCATCCGTCAAGGCGGGCGACCTCGATCTGAGCACCCCCACGGGCCGGCTCGTGGCCCGGATGCTCGGCGCCATCGCGAAGTACGAGGTCGAGCACAAGCAGGAACGCATCATCCGCAAGGTTCAGGAGCTGGTGGCGGCCGGAAAGATTCACAACTCCGGCCACCGACCCTTCGGTTACACCCGCCTCTTCGACGGCGAGGGCCCGCGCCGGAAGATCCTCGGCGAGATCCTCAACGCGGAGGAGGCCCGGTACGTGGAGCGCTGGGCGGACCGAGCCCTGGAGGGCGAGAAGCTGTACAGCCTGGTCCTGGACGCCCACGAGAACGGTGTGAAGACCACCACCGGTGGAGAGTTCACGTACCAGGCCATGCGGGCCCTGCTCATGTCCGCCCGTATCTCCGGCCGCAAGGAGCACAAGGGTGAGATCAAGGGGAAGGCCGTTTGGCCCGCGATCATCTCGCCGGAGAAGAGCGACGCCCTCCGGGCCCTGCTCGCCGCCCGGTCCGAGGAGCACAAGGCGGAGTTCGGGGAGCGCGACGCCACCGCCCTGAAGTACCCGCTGTCCGGCCTGGTCCGCTGCACCTGCAAGGTCCCGCACGTCGTGGGTGAGCCCTGTGCCTGCAAGGAGGAAGGGCGGCAGCACCACAAGATGAGCACGGGCCAACGCGGGGACAAGGACATGTCCATCTATACGTGCAAGAAAGAAGGGGGCGGCTGCGGCGGCCGTACGATCCAGATCCCTGACCTGGAGCCGCTGGTGGAGAAGCTCCTCTTCGCGCGTCTGGAGGAGATCGAGGTGGCCACCGAGGAGGACCCCGCCGACCCGCGCCCGGAGCTGGAGGCCAAGCTCGTCCGCTGGGAGAAGCGGAAGGGGGAGCTGGAGGACGAACTCCTGGATGGCGACCGCCCAGCCCGGGAGATCCAGGATGCGATCGACAAGCTCAACGTCCGTATGGCCGACGCCCGCCGGGAGATCGCCCATTACTCCGTCAAGGCCAACCTCACCGAGGTGAGCGCGGTCGAACTGCGCAAGGCGTGGAAGGACTACTCAGTCCCCCGGAAGCAGTCGGTGTACCGGGGGCTGATCAGGGAGATCCTGATCCACCCCGCGACCCGGCCCTTCAACGTCTGGAATCCGGACCGGATCGAGGTGTTCTGGAAGTAGGTCAGGGAGCGGCCTTGCGCCACGGTGCAGCGGGATCGGCCAGGGTATCGAGGATCAGCTCACACCAGGTCACCGCCGCGTTGACGGTGAGACGGGCGTGACGTACCCCTAGCCCAGACGGTGCGCTCGCCTGTCCATGGCCACTCCCGAAGCCCTGGTTACGCAGTTCGGCGACACCGACGGCAATGTTCACCGAGCCGGAAAGGATCTTCTTCACGGCCTTACTACCGTCGGGGCCGTCAGGAGCCGAACCGGCGTCGAGCTTCAGTGCCTTCTGAACCGTGCTGACCAGAACGGGGAGCGCGGCGTTCTTGTCGACCTCGATGCCCAGCTCCCGGAGAGCCGTCTTCGCCGTCGCCTCGATGAGCTGCTTGGCGGCCCCAATGGCCCCGTGAGGGTCGGTGGTCAAGTCTCTCCTGATCCGCTCCAGCTCGACCACGATCCCCGAGCTGTCACTCAGGACGCTCAGGTCACGGGCGAGAAGAGGGATGGGCGGATGCTTCCAGGAAATTCGGCCGCTCGCATCGAGCAAGAAGCCATCCCGCTCCAGCCGAACGCCGATGTCCTCCAGCCACTTTGGGGTGCCCTGCTGGTTGGGGTCCCGATACGCGCGAATGAAGTCCTCGAAGACGAGGAGGGCTCGCCGTACGTGTTCGGGATCGGACCAGTTCACGCCTTCCGCGTACAGCATGAACGTGGTCCGCCGCTGCCCGGGATCGTCGTACTTCAGATCCTCCGGAGGTATAGGTGCGAACCCATGGTCCTCCCACAGCTCCTCCACGATCCGGATGGTCAGGTCCGTGGCGAGCGAGCGAAATGCGTTGCGGGTCGCTGGACTCACCAGCTCCCTACGGGCAGTGACGGTCATGGTCTGAAGATACGAGCAGGCGGTGACACCGTCATGGCCTTTTCCGACAAACGTGCTCAGGTCTTCTGAGCAGCCCTGATCAGGTCACTCTTCACCCGGCGGAGCATCCGGGTCTGGGCCATCGTCAGCGGTGGGGCGGTGGCCAACTGCCGCTGGACCCAGGCGGCCTCCAGGCGCTCCCGCTCAGCGAAGTCCCTCTGGGCCTTCACGACGACCTGGACGAACTTCCGCAGTGCAGGGGGCCGCACGGTCTTGCCCTCCACCCGCAGGGCGTAGGAGCGACGCCGGAAGCCCCTCGGGGCCTCCGGGTCGATGATGACGAGGTTCTTCACGGGCGGAACTCCGGCTGGGCGGGCTCGTATCCGTTGTCCCCTATGACGGGGCACAGGGACGAGCCGTCGAAGTGGGACCACTCGGGGACGGGGCCCCAGGCCGCGATCCAGTCGTCCGGCTGCACCCGCTGGAGGGGCTCGCCGCACTCCGGGCAGCGCACGGTCATCCCTGGGCCTCCACCCGGATCCAGTAGGTGGGGTTCTGCTCGGCCTCCCGGGCCTTCAGGGCGTCCACCTGCTCCTGCGTCGCGTCGGTGACGATGTACACGACGCCCTGAGTGGGCGTGTGCTCGGGCGCGTTGCTGAACGCGGTCACCGTGAAGAGCTGCTCGTCCATCAGACGCTCCCCTGGGTCCACGCGGTCCGGCTGTCGTAGGACAGGCCGCCCTCACGCTCCGATCGGGCTCGGGAGCCCTCGAAGACCTCCTGGGCCCTCTCCGGGTCGTACGAGACGAGCTGCATTCCGCTGTGCGGATACGCGTAGGCCCAGCACACGGCCGCGTGCCCGTCGTTCATCGCCAGGAGGCCCACACGATCCCCTCCGGCCGTCTCGTAATACGCCTGCTGATTCCACTCCAGCTCCGCCATCAGCCCTCCTTCTTGGGGACGGGCTGCCACACGTGGTTGAGCCCTCCGGCCTCGAAGAGCCGCTTGACGTCCTCGACGTGGTACAGGTCGAGACACTCGATACCCAGGTCACCGATCCAGTGGATGGTGACCTCGTCCAGGTCACTGGTAGCCGAGACATCGTCGTTGGTACCGCCCAGGACGATGGCGACCTCCTGCATGGTCATCAGGCGGTCCAGGCAGTCATGGCACTTGAAGCGCGGGGCCACCAGAGCGGTGCCGAACTCGTAATAGATGTCGGACTCGCCGATGTAGTAGACGCCCTGGTCTCCGGCCTTGAGCTTCAGGTCCATCATGATGTGGTCCATCGGACCCTGGTCGCCGTAGATCTGTCCCATGTTCAGCCCACTTCGCTCTCGGGCATAGCGCCCTCTCGAATCCCCTGGAGTTCCTGCCACTCGGGAATCGGCAGCAGGACGACGACCGGCTTTCCGTGGCGCTCGATGACGACGGGCTTCTCGGCCATCTCGACGAAGCTGACCACGGACGCTATCTGCGCGCGGAAGTCCGCAGCGGAGACGGATTTGGTGGACTTCCACCGGGCGGTGCTGTTCATGGCGAGGACAGTAGGCAGAACATGCAGACCGTGCAATTTGCACGACGACTTACTACAAGGATTCCTGGTAATAGCGGACCTGCGGAAACAACGAATGAAACGGTCCTACCTGCGGATACGTCGAGCGAAACTCGTCGACGGCCGTCTCACATGTCGGAATGAGATTTATAAATCCTGCCCTGCACTCCTGGAATTGCCGGAGCGGGCCGGCCGCAGCTCGTGATTGTGGTCCATCCTGGACCACAATGGGGACGAGTCCCAGGCCGGGGCGAGGCGTACGGCGATGAATTGCAGCTCATCCTGAGCTGTAATGGTGAGGGCAGGGCCAGCCCCGGAGGAACGCTGCAGGTCAGGGGTTGGGAGGCATCCTGCCTCCCAACCCCAGTGCAATGGGCGGAAAGGGGCCGGTGTTAGCGGAGGGCTCGTAGGTCGGCTGGGCCTGCGCTCAGGCCGGAAGGCCCATCAGTCGCCGCCGCATCTCGGTCACGCGCTCCTTCAGCGCGGCCTCCTCCTCCGGCGTGGAGGGCTTGGTGACCTCCAGGGGCGACCCGGCCATCGTGGGCTGCACAGGCGTCTGCGGGGCAGCCCGAGGGATCGTCTGGTCCTTCTCGATCAGGTTGCCCTGAACGGCCGTCAGCGGGCCACTCGACGACTCCTCGGGCGCCTCCTGCTCCTGTGTCTGGGCCACGAGGTACGTGTGGATGCGCTCCTCGGCCTCCAGAGCCGACCCCTGATACGTCAGCAGGTCCAGGAGCGTGGTGTCGCCCTTGGTCTCCGCGATGTGCCGGGCCAGCCGTAGGCGCGATCCCCGGGTCTTCCACATCTGGTAGGCCTGATAGCCCAGGGCGGTCTTCCTGCGGGCCACGACGATCCGCTCCTTGCGGTGGGCCTCGGTCTTGTCGTCACGGCGGTGGGCCAGGGCGTACACGCCCACCTCGCGGACGTAGGGGTCGATCAGCTCGCTGAAGTCCACGACCGCCACGGTCCTGCGGCCCTGCTTGGTCCGGGTGACCCAGCGTTCGCCGTTCTTCTCCCAGGAAGCGATCCGGTCCCGGGTCTGCCGTGTGCTCAGCCCGGTGATGCGCTCGATGGTGGCCAGGTCGGTCTCGGTCCTCTCGAAGCCGAAGGCCAGGGCCAGCGCCCATCCCGCGTCACCCAGCCCCTGGAGTCCGTGGACCTTGGTGTTGCTCCAGACGTCGAGGGCCGGGTCCAGGGACTCGACCTGCTCCTTCGCAATACCGGCGGTTTGCCGCACATTGTGCGTCTCAAGATCCTTCTTACCCCCAACCACGTCCAGGATGGGGTCACCCACCTCCTGGCCCAGAGTGGTAGAAGAACTAATAAGGGGACAAGCACTATGTGCGGCAGACCGCCGGTATCGGATGACCCCCAGATGCATGGGTCTGGCGTGGTCTCCGTCGATGCCGTACTCGCCCCGGGTGGTGCAGGAGAGCAGCACCGAGCGCTGGCCTTCCAGGGGGATGACGCCCGAGGTCCCGCGAGACGGACGACCGAAGAGCGCCTCCATGCTCAGCCCGGAGACGACCTCGATGGAGCGGGCACCGGTGGTGCAGGCGTCAGGGTTCAGGGTGAGGGCGACGGCGACCCTGGCCTCGTGGACGGAAACCACTCCGTCGAGCAGGGCCTGCCGAATGCCGATGAGCACGGAGTCGCGGCCCGCTCGGTCCTCGGAGGGCCGGGGATTCCTGCTAAAGTGGGGGAGCACTTGAACCTCTCGTGCCCGTCGAAGGTTGGCGAGGGGATTGAAAGGCCGGGACGCCATTCCCGGCCTTTCGCATGTCTGGGCCAGGATAGGCCCACCGGATAAGCGTCGTCGACACCTTCCCGAAGCTCCTGCCTGGCGTGCTCCTGCAATTCCAGGAGCACGCCCTACAGGCCCCTCCGGAGGGCAAGATTTAAAAATCCTGGAGCCGTCCTCGGAGGGCAGGATTTAAAAATCCTGACGGTTCCCGCATGAGCACATCGGCATTGCTCCTTCTGCCATACGCGTGGTAATTTCGACACGTCGCCGAACGCGACACCCGACTCCCAGGAGGCACCCCGCGCAGGGGAAAGCCTCCTGCGTTGATGTCGGAAGGAGTCCGCGATGGCGACTCAGACTCTCGACATTTCCGGTCTCACCCCCTCTCGCGCCGTCGTTGACGGGGCACTGCGCCAGGTCCTCATCCCCGCCGAGCAGCCCTGGTACGACAAGCTGCTGGTGGACGCCATGGCCCCGGAACTCGGCGGCGGCAGCAAGATCTTCGACCGGTTCAACGCGAAGATCCACCAGGGCCTGAACTCGTCCACGATCGACAAGAACTGCTGGACCTGGATGGGCCAGCCCACGTCCAATGGCTACGGCATCTTCAACCTGGATGGCCACAAGGTCCGTGCCCACCACATCCTGTGGACGGTGACGTTCGACCTCGTCCCCGTCCTCGCCCACGTCGATGACCGGTGCCAGCGCGTCCACGTCGGCCACCAGTGCCACGACGCCGACCCCACGTGCCCCGGCGGCCGTTGCCGTCACCGCCTGTGTGTCCGGGTCGAGCACCTCGCCCTCCAGACCCACGCGGCCAACGACCGGGCCGGACACAGCGGTGAGCACCACCGACGCAAGACGCACTGCCCCAGCGACCACGCGTACGCCGTCAGCGGCTACTCCTACACGGATCCGCAGGGGACGACCCGGCGCTACTGCCGAGCATGCAAGGCCGGGGAGCGCGCGCCGGAGTTCGTGGGCATCCGCAAGCAGCTGGTGGTGGCATGACGACCACAGAGCAGCCGCTACCACTCACCAACGGCGAGGAGTGGGCCACCGCCTTCATGGCGGCTCTGCGCGAGGAGATGCGTCAGACCGGCGAAACGTTCTCGGACCTGGACTGGCGACAAGCCGAGGCGTGCGCCGAGTTCTGCCGCACGAACAACTGCTACGCGAACCTGTCGCGGGAACAGACCGTGAACCTGTGGGGCTTCGGCACAGTGCGCCCGATCTTCTACTCGTTCGAGCGCGGGGAGGCGTGGATCCGCCTGTGGGAGCTCGCGGAGCCGACCGGCATCGGGAACCCTCAGCTGTACGAGCTGTGGCGGCAAGAACTTGACGCCGACGGTATCGGCGCAACCGGGTACTTCATCCCGACGGAGAACGCCGCGGCCGACACGATGCCCGCGCCACTCGTCAGCATCATCTTCGCGATGCGCATGTTCATGGCGTACAGCCCGTGGGGTGCGGAGTTCGCCGCCAACACGGCCGACTTCATGAGTCACGCGCTGCTGCACAGCGGCCTGGCCCAGAAACTCGACGGCGCCCAGACCTACGACAAGCGCATCGACGTCGACGGCAACCAGTGCTCGTAGAGTCCGACACCACCTTCACCGAGTCCCTGAAACGAGACCTGCCGAGCGAGGACGACGCCGTACGGCAGGCGTTCAGTGGCCCGCTGGGCGCCCTGGATCGAGAGCAGCGATGAACGACACCGTCACCACCATCAGACGGCGGTTGACCGACAAGAGGTTGACCGCAGCGGAGAAGCTCGTCGCCGTCTGGGGCCTGGTCAACACGGGCCCCTTCGTCGCCGCGCAGATCGCCCGGGACCTCGGCATCCACCGGACCACGGTGGCCACCGCCCTGACGGGCCTGGAGAAGACGGGCGTCGCCCGACGCGACCGGCAGCTCGACGAGCGCCACATCCCGCGCACCTGCTGGATCTTCCCGGCCGGCTCCGCCGCCCCCTTCATCCCCCCGACCCCTCGGAGGTCCTGGTGACCGCCTTCATCCTCGCCCTGCACGCCGTGGCCGCCGTCATCGTCATCGGCCTGATCCTCTTCCTCGACCAAGAGCTGCGGAGACTCAAGTGACCCAGCAGGAGCACTCGCTGGAGGACAGCACCGGCGAGGACCTCGGACCGACCCCGGAACCGTGCTGACCGCCGTGGCCGACGCCCTGAGCGAGCACCCCGAGGAGTTGATGACCCTCGGGGTGCTCCTCGCCCTGACCGCCGGTGAGCCGGCCGTCCTGCGTCATGCCCCCGCGATTCCCGAGGGGGCGACTCGCGGTGAGTACGCCGCCCTGCTCCGCCTGACCGTGCTGGAGGTCCATCCGTGAATATCTACGAGTGCTTCGTCTGCGGGGATCCGCAGGAGTCCAAGACGTGCGACCGCTGCCGCAGCAGGGTGCGCGGCGCCCTCTCCCAGATCCCCGAGCAGTACGTGTACTTGACCATGAGCCGTCAGCGGGTCCAGGCAGGAGGCGGCGATGGACGGTCGTCCAAGAAGCTCCACGCCCCTCTGCCGGGCCGTGCTGACGTCCTGAACCTTCTTGGGTCCGGTAAGCCCTGACGCCGTCACGGGCGTGCTCGACCAGGTGGGCCCCACGCCATTCCTGGACACCCTCTGGAGCTGGACGCAGGCCATCACCAACGAGCGCGGCCTGACGCCCGTCAGGAAGCACGTGACGACCATGACGGCCCGGCTGACGGCCCACCTGCCGTGGATCTGCGAGCAGGACTGGGTCGTGGATTTCGCCGAGGAGATCGGGGACCTCGTGAGGGCCACCCCGAGGATCACGATGACGGAGCCGCGCCGGGAACTGCTGAAGGGGGTGACGTGCCCGTCATGCGGGATGACGGCTCTGGTCCGGCACTTCCCCGGGGACTGGGCGGCCGAGTGCCGGAACTGCCCGAGCGTGAAGCTCGACGACCGGTATTACGAAGCTCTGGTCAAGACTCAGGCGGAGCGTGCGCATGACGCCGTCAACACCTGACGCGCTGACGGTGGTTGCGGCTAACCTGTGCACAGATAACCGAAAACCGCTGCGGGCCCCCGGTCTCCGACGCCAATCAGAACCCCGGGGGCCCCGAGCAATGAGGAGAGCTGACCTCCCCATGCCCAACGCAGAACTTACCGTGCCGTCTGAAGAGGCGGCAGGGCAGACGCCTGTACGCCCTCGCACGGACGCCCAGCTCGGGCTGGCCATCGGCGCCGCCGTGCTGACCACCGCCCTGACCGCTGTGTCCTTCTGGCTCTCGTACGAGGGCCTTCACGGCCTCGCCGCCGCCCACCGCCTCCAGGGAGGGCGCGCCTGGGCCTGGCCCGCCACGGTGGACAGCTTCATCGGGATCGGCGAACTGCTCATCCTGCGGGCCTCGCTGATGGGCCGTGTGGACCCCTGGGCCATCGTCCTCACCTCCGCCGGCTCGCTCGGCTCAATCGCCCTGAATGTCGCCGGTGTGGGCGTCAGCCACAATCCGCTCGACTACATCGTGGCCGCCGTCCCGCCCGTCGCCGCCCTGCTCGCCTTCGGCGTCCTGATGCGTCAGATCCACGACTTCCTCGTCTCACATCAGAGCGTCCTGACGGCTCCGCCAGTGCCGTCAGCCCTGCCCGTGACGGCACCCGTCAAGGCCGACTCGGCACAGGCGTCCTCGGAGCCCGGGTCGGCCGTCCACACCCCTGTGGAAGAGCCCGTCATGACGCCCGTCACGGAGCCCGTCATCGAGCCCGAGACGTCCGAGGAGCCGCTGACGCAGCGGGAGCAGGTCGACCTCGTGGTCCGGCGGCTGTACGACGTCCTCGGCAACCGGCGCCCCGCGACCCGTCACATCCGTCAGGCGCTGGCTGACAGGGGTCTGCCGAACTCTGACGGCACCTGCCGCGAAGCCCGGAAGCGCGTCGAGTTGGCCGAGCCCCACCTGAAGGACCTCCCCGAGGCCATCGCGGCCTGAGCACCACACCCATCGGCACGCTGTGCTCGCCGTCGGCTTGAGCACGCGCGCCCACCCGCCCGGAGAGCGTCATGACCGACATTCCTCCTCCGCCGGATCAGCCGCCGTACGGCTGGGCCGATCCCGAGACCCACGTCCATGTCCACTTCACCCCCGAGCAGCCGCAGAAGAGCCGCTGGGACTTCTCCTGGATCCAGCCCGCCAAGACCCTCGGCGCCATCGCGTGCGCCTGGGTCCCGGCCAACATCTGGGCCGCCACCCTGAACGACGTCCACCGCGAGCAGGCAGCGTCCGGCGCCTGGGTGATGGGCGGCTTCGCCCTGACCGTCACCGTGATCCGCTTCGTCCAGTACCGAGGCTTCTTCAACCGCTTCTGCGTCTGGGCTGCCGTGCTGGGCATGGTCCTCGTCCTGCCCGTCTTCACGGCCGTCGTGGACGTCATGACGGGAGGCGGCCGGTGAACACCGTCACGAGCGCCACGGTCTCGCTGGGGGCCGTCACGATCGGGCTGAGCATCATGGCCTGGCACATGACCTGCTGGTGGAAGGGTGACTCCAAGGCAGGTCCGTCCGGAGGCGGAGGAGGCGGACGGGACCCGAAGGTTCTGATCCCGTTCCTGAGCAGTGTGGCCCTGGGGATGCTCTGCATCGTCGCCGCTGGAGGTCTGCTGGGCACGGCCGCGACGATGCTCCTGGGCCTCGGCAACACCCTTGGCGACTGGTCCCTGACGGCCGTCACGGGCACCGCGACGCCAGGCGTCACGAGGAGCGGCCACACCGCGCTGACCCCGGGCGGCAGTGCGGCCCTGGTGATGTACATCGTGGGCCTCGCGGCCATCTGGAAGTCCAGCGGGAAGGTCTTCCATGGCAAGGTGACGAGCGGCGTCACGTGCGGCATCATGCTCGGGCTCTCGGCGGGCTGCTCGGGCATCGCCGCCACGGCCGTGGTGACCGTCTTCAACGCCGTCGGCGACAAGGTCACGGGGGTCATGTGATGCGGGCCTTCGTGGACCGCGTGTACCGGGGAAACGGCCTCGTGGCCCTCGGGATGGCCCGGGGGACCGTGGCGTGGTTCAAGGAGGGCAAGGGACCTTTCGACTTCCTGATCCGCCTCGTGTTCCTCCTGGGCGGCCTGGCGATCGTCTGGGGTTTCATCCGGACCGCCCCTGTGCTGATGTTCCCGCTCACCGTCTGGTGGGTCATCGCCGCCTTCCGGAAGGGCAAGCACGAGGAGGCCGAGGAGGTGTTCCCCCAGAAGACCTCGGAGCCGGCCGCCGAGCAGGACGACTCCCCGGAAGTCCTCGCGACCCTGCGGGAGTCCGCCGCTCCCCACGTCCATCTCGCCGTCGTTGCCGAGAAGCTGGGCACCGACACCGCCCACGTGCGGGAAGTCCTCACCCGGGCCGGGGTGCCCATCAGCGATGTGCGGATGAAGGGCCGGGGCGTGAGCACGGGCGTGAAGGGGTCCGACGTCCCCTCTCCCAGCCCCTCCCCCGGGGCCTCTGAATCTGTTGTTGGCCCTGGTCAGCCCGACAACAACACCGAGCTGACCGCCACCCGCTTCCCGAGCGGGGTCCAGATCATCTCGGTTCCCGACCCCCAGAACCCGGTCCGGACCCACGTCAAGGTCATCGAGCCCGTCGAGAGCTGAGGAGGTGTCCATGGAGTACTGCGCCGAATGCGGCTGGTGGACCAAGCCCGGCTGCGGCCACTGAGGAGTTGGCAGAATCAGTCCCATCAACGCCCGGCTGCCGGGCAGGATGAGCGCCGTGCAGACGGAGACGCTGGTGGGGCTGATCGGTTTCGGTGGCGCTGTGGTGGGTGCCGGGGGCGCACTGCTGGGCGGGTGGCTCCAGCAGCACTATCAGGACAAGGCCGCGAAAGAACTTCGTCGGGACGAACGCAGGTACGCGACCGGCCAGACAGCGCTTGAGATGCTCATACGCTTCCGCCACGCCAGCATGAAGCGGACCGAGGATGCCGACAGCGACCTCGCGTTCAGCGAGGCGCTTGTCGAGTTCGTTACGACCTTTGATGCCGCCCTCTATGTGGTGCCCGGCGGCGACGAAATGCGTAGGCGAGTCTTGGGCACCATCGGCCTCGCTGCGGCCTACATGGAGCCCCGTCGCCCGAACAGCGAGGACAAGAGCTGGATCGACACCTGTTGCAAGGAGGCCATCGGCGTTCTCTCCGCTTTCCTGCGAGAGGAGCCGCTCCCAGAGCCCTCCCAGCGATTCCTGGAGCAACACGAGCTCATGAGGGCTCGCAGCAGGGCCCAAGTCGACCCGTCATGACGCCCGCCAGTGCGGCAGCTTGTGAGCCACCGAGAGGACGACCTTGTGCAGGCTGAGCTGTTGGCGGGCCTGTTCGGCCTCGGCGGAACATTGGTCGGTGCAGCGGTCTCCACGGGGGCCGTCGTGTGGCAGCAGCGGAAGACGGCTCACGAGGCCGAACGAGCACACCTGCTGGGCCTTGCCGAGGCGGCGGCCAATGAGGTCATCCGACTGAGCTACGAGCTCCAGGACCACTTCGCCGGGGACGTAGAGGTGGACCCCTTCAGCAGCGAGTACTGGACCTGGACCGGCCGCTTGGGCGAGTTGAATCGCCTCCTAGAACAGCAGGCCCTCAGGTTCGCGGACCCCGAGGTCCGGCACTTCCTGGAGCGGATTCACACCAAGATAGACCATGATCCGGTGAGGCTCCGCGAAGGCGAGGAGGGGATACCCGTCCCTCTGTACCAGTTTTTGTGTGCGGACCTTCGGACCGTCATGGGCACCGTGCTTCGGCGGCAACCGTTTCCCCTGGATCTGTGGACCAACTACCCGGACGCCTCACCTTCGCCATGACATCCGTCAGCCGAGTGCTTGCAATCTGAATCAAGCTCACCGCATGCTTTCTGCGACTAATACTCCAGCAGGATTCGCTGTCTGACCTGCGGATTTGGCTGGACCGGTGGAGTCTAGCGGGTCACGGGCCTTGACGAGGCCCTCGCGGCCGGCAGCGCTTCAGGGAGCGCGTCGCGGACCTGCTGAGATTTTACCGAAGAGTGGAGCAAAGTCCCTCGGTCGATAGGACCATTCATCACACTTTGCACTAGTTCGAACCTATTTTCGACTCTGGAATAGCAGGAGCCAAGTCCCCCAGAAGTCACAAAAACATCGGCAACGTTTGACTTGATTAGCAGGCAGGGAGGACCGCTCCTCACGAGAGCCGAGTATGGGTCGGGAAAGCTCGGCAGGGCGCGGGCCCTTCACGGCCAGGGAGCCCTGAGGGCTCCCGTCCGCGCTGGGCGCCAAGCGTTCAGTCGCCCCTGGCACCCTCCGGGGGGTGCCTGCGACGGACGGTACCGGGTGGACCCCGAGCGACGGCGCTCAGCTCCCGATCGAAGTGGCGCCGGGAGGAGCGGCACCCGGGAGATACGCTCTATGGTTTCACGGTTACCGTCGAACACATGACCGATACAGGGGTCCTCGCCGTCGGGCTGGGCCAGTGAGGACGGTCCCGAATGCCCACGCAACCCCGACGTCCCGCCCACCAGCCGAAGGAGTCGCGGGTTCCCCTCGGTGGGTCCATGGTCCATGCCCGTCCTGATGCCCCGCGCGGACACCTGTCCGGCCTTCCTCCGATTGCCCGGACGTCCCATCACCTCCAAACCCCGTGGAGCCGTCCCCCGCTGGGAGCGGTGAGCCAGGTCAAGATGTCGCGTTCCTCGCCGAGGAGGACCCGGCCTCCGTGTGCCCGCAGTAGGTTGGCCGACTATCGGGGAGAGGGGATTCCATGGACGCGCGGGCCACAGAGAGCTTCTACGTTCCGTCCGACGGGCCCAAGGACCGGTTCGTGCCTCCTCCGGGTAGGATGCCCCGGCTGCACCTGATCGAGTACCAAGGGGACCTCCGCCTCTGCGAGGACGTGACGGGCCTCTTGGTGGGACCGACGGACCGACGCCTCCACCTGGCGGGCATTTACGCCACGAACGTCCGTGGTGAGCGGTACTACGCGAAGGCGGCCCGGGAGGCCGACCTCCGGCCCGGTCGGCTGGTGCGTCTTGTCCCCGAGCCCGACAACCCGCACGACCCCAACGCCCTCGCGGTCTACCCCGAGCAGGGACCTGGCCCGGTCGGATACGTGAACAAGGCGAAGGCCCGCTCGTGGTCGAAGGTCCTGGCCGAGGGAGTCCGGCTCCGAACCATCACTCTCCGAGGGACCGGTCCGGGGAGACCTTGCGATGCAGTCGCGGTGCTCGCGGCTGATCCGAAGGTCATCGACCACCTGCTTTCCCCACGGCCCATCGGGCTCCCCACCCCGGTGTTCCTGCGGAGCCGCTGACCTCGGCCTCTCGAGCTGGTACCTCACGCGCGCGAGGGTGCTGGTCGGCACTGCACGCGGTCGGATCAGGACCCGTGCGGTAACGGTCGAATCGCAAGCGCCGCAGGCGAACCGTCTTGCCGGTGATAGGGATCGTTGAATTTCGCAGATCCTCATCACCGGCTCGGTCTCGCTACTCTGGCGCCCCTGTCGAGGTGGAAGGGGAGGCCGTGAGGCGAGGGACATCGGAGTACGAGGCGGCCCAGGAGGCCATGGCGGAGATCCTGCTGGAGCGGGCCCGTAGTGGGGACTGGCCGATCCAGTACGGGAAGCTGAGCAAGCTCCTGGAGGAACAGGGCCACAACGTCCCGGCACACAGCGTGGAGATGGATCATCTCTTGGCCGACGTCTCCCACCAGGAGAGCCCGGACGGCACGAAGGCGATGCTCTCCGCCATGGTGGTGCTCAAGGAGAAGCAGGAGCCCGGCGCGGGGTTCTATCGCCTGGCCCGGGACGAGTTCGGCCGCAAGGGCGACAACGTAACCATCTGGGGCGAGGAGATGAAGCTTCTGGCCCATGACTACAGGCAGTGTCGGTGTACGAGCTCATGTGCAGAGCGAAGTACACCCTCACGTGCAGAGTGACGTACGAAGTTGTGGCCGGGGCGAGGGCGTCAGCCCTCGCCCCGGCCGTGTGGGGTGAAGCGGCAGGTTCAGGCGGTCGCTGCGTCGCCGCCGTCGATGGCGAACAGCTTGTTCTTCAGCCGGTAGCTGTTGCCGTTGATGGAGACGACCTCGCAGTGGTGCAGGAGACGGTCGAGGATGGCGGTGGCGAGGACCTCGTCTCCGAACACCTGTCCCCACTCTCCGAAGGTCTTGTTCGAGGTGAGGATGATCGAGCCCTTCTCGTATCGCTTCGAGATCAGCTGGAAGACGAGGTTGGCCTCGTCCCGGTCGAGTGGGAGATAGCCCACCTCGTCGACCACGAGAACGTCGGGCCGCTGATACTGCCGCATCCTGGCGGGCAGCCGGCCGATCCGGTCGGCCTCTTTGAGCTGCCGGACCATGTCGTCGAGGCTGGTGAAGTAGATGGTGAACCCGGCCCGGCAAGCCGCGACGGCCAGCCCCACCGCGATGTGGGTCTTTCCGACCCCGGGCGGTCCCAGCAGGGCGACGTTGGTCCTGGTTTCGACGAAGGCCAAGGTGGCCAGGTCGCGGATCTTGCGGGGGTCGAGTTCCGGCTGGAACGAGAAGTCGTAGTCCTCAAGCGTCTTGTGGTGCGGCAGCCGGGACAGCCGCAGGCCGGTGTGGAAGCGGCGGTCGTCCCGGACGGCCAGTTCTTCGGACAGGGCCAGGTCGAGGAAGTCGAGGTAGCCCATCTTGCCGGCGTCCGCGCGCTGGATCAGGTGGTCGAGACTGGCCGCCGTGTGGGGCAGGCCGAGCTTGGCGGCGGTGGATCGCAGTCGGGCGGTGACCAGTTCGCTCACGCGGTGTCCTTCGAGTCCGAAACGATGCGGGGACGGGGCTTGGGACCGGTGCCGGCGATGTCGTCGTAGAACGACAACGGACGTTTGCCGACAGGAACTTGGGCAGCTGGTGACTGTTTGATCAGTTCTTGGAGTGGGCTGTCCGACGCGGTCGCCGTCCCGGACCGGCGAGCCGGTTCGGTGACGTGTGTGGTGGTGCGGCGGCCGGATCCGTCGGGCAGGCCGTTCCAGTGGGCGTCGTCGACGACCCAGGCGCCGCGGGTGTGCGACCGGGGATGAACGGCCAGCAGGGTCGCCCCTGTCAGGTCCGGGGCCAGCAGGTGCAGGGAGATGCTGTCGCCGCCGGCACGGACCTCGACCAGCTGTCGGGGGCGGACGCGACGGGCGGGCACCGAGTAGAGGCTGGCCTCGAACGCGACCAGGCAGTCCTTGCCGACGTGCCGCAGGTGTCGGTCGGTGACCAGGTAAGGCCGGGACGGAAGCGGTCGCAGGGCGGCATGGTCGCGTTCGGCCCGCAGACCGATCACTTCATGGTGCGTGCGATGGGTTCGGGCCCGCCGCAGCGGCACCCAGTCGACGAAGGCGGCATCCATCTGCACCACCGAGTCGAACGACCGGCCCGCCAGCACGTGATCACGGACGATGGTCACCTGCCGCTCGACCCGGCCCTTTCCGGTGGGCCGATAGGCGGCCAGCACATCGATGTCGAAGTTGTAGTGCCCGGCGAACGCGACGGCTTCCGGATGCAGCGGGACCGCTTCGCCTGGGGCGACGTGTCGGCGCACGACGGTCTTGGTCCGGTCGTAGACGATCACCTTGGGGACCCCTCCGAAGTGGGCAAATGCCCGACGGTGGCAGTCCCAGAACGTCGCCAGGTCCATCGACGTGGTGAAGCAGCAAAACGGGTCCCGTGAGTAGGACAGGACCATGTGGAAGGAGTACACCTTCTTGATCCCGACGTGCGTGAGGACGCCGCCCTCGTCGCCCCAGTCGACCTGGGCCTGGGCGCCGGGGATCACCTCGAACCGGCGGTGCAGGCCATCGAGTTCGTCCGGGCCGATGCCCAGCTCGGCCATCACCTGCGGCCGAGCCTGCTGCAGATAGATCTTCACTCGCTGGTAGTTGCCGGTGAACCCATACTGGGCGACGAGCCGTTCGTGGATCACCGTGCCCTTCAGCGTGATGTCGGCCCGCAGCCAGGCGTCGATGACCGGTTTGAACGGCTCGATCACCTGCGGATTGCAGCCCTTGCGGGGCGGCCCTTTCGGCGGCACCACCGGCGGTGGCGCCTCGACATACTTCTTGACAGTCCGCCAGTTCAGCCCGGTCTCCCGGGCGATGGCGGAGATGCTCATCCCTGCTTCATGCAGGGCGCGAAACCGGCGCAGATCCATCCAACGCTCCGAGTGCAGGATCATCGAGACGGGACACCCTTCGCCTCCTCTCACCTCGCGCGATGGCTGTCCCGCACCCGAAGGCCCTACTCACGACACGCGTACGACACGCCCAAGATCAACCCGATCGAGTGTGTACGTGAGCTCGTACCTACCTCTGCACATCAACATGTACGCGGACAGGCAGCGCTGAAGGCGTTCACCGATCAGCCCCGGCGAGCCGTGGATTCCAGAGCCGGCCCAGTTGGCCAACCCAGGTGACAGGGCCGCCCTGCTACCGATTGGAGCATCGGA
The DNA here is from genome assembly GCF_009796285.1 of Streptomyces broussonetiae. Lineage (NCBI taxonomy): Bacteria > Bacillati > Actinomycetota > Actinomycetes > Kitasatosporales > Streptomycetaceae > Streptomyces > Streptomyces broussonetiae. The sequence goes on from NZ_CP047020.1 coordinate 3,465,950, forward strand.
GCTGCTCAGCGGCTGCGCCAACGCCTCGGGAGGGGCAGTTGCCCGGTCACGTAGAGGGCTCGGCACTTCACGCAGACCGGCAGCCGGGGAGGGGCCGGGTCCTGTGTGGTCTCCCGGGGGAGCTGAAGGGACTCGGTCGCGGGCTCTCCGCAGAACTCGCAGTCTTGCGTGGGGGCCTGGGCGGTCTCGGTCATACCCGGCATGGTCCCATGGGCTCACAGACCGGACACGGGGTTCTCGGTCCACCGGTCGGCGGCCTCCAAGTAGCCCAGCAGGGCGTTGGAGCCGTCGGCCCAACCGCCAATGTCGGCCGAGCCTCACCAGATCGTGTCCGGCCCTCCGGGCAGCCGTGGCAAACCCCCGCCGGAGGCTGTGGCCCCTCCACCGTCCGGTGAGCCCGGCAGCGGCTGCCGCCCTCTCCACGACGTCGGCAGCGGCCTCGGCCGTCACCCGGCCCGACGGGTCCCCGATCGGCTTGCCCTCGCGAACCAGCGGCGGAGCGATACGGCCGTGCCGGTCGATCCGGACGAACAGCGGGCCCTGAGTGGGCCCCACGGTTGCCATGGCCTCCCGGACGGCCCTGAAGGTCCGCACCGGGCACGTAACCGAGCTGCTGCCGTAGGGGAGGGCGGTCTCGGTGAACTGCAACTTCCGCCGGTAGATCCTGGCCTCGATGCCCTCCTCGGTCTCCACCAGATCCTCCAGGTCCAGCGTCACCAGCTCCGAGACGCGGGCGGCAGCCGCGTATCCGAGCACGAGGAGGGCGGCGTCCCGCTTCCCGATGAGCGTGGAGCGGTCCAGGGTATCGAGCATTCCGCGCAGGGCCGACGGGATGGCAGGGCTGGCCTTCTTGGGCAGCGCGGCCGGGTCCTTGGCCAGGGCGAGCCGCTCCCGGTAGCCGCTGAGCACCTTCCTTGCCCCCTTGGTCTCCGGCGGGGGCACATCCGCGGCGCGGTGAGCGGTCTGGATGGCCACGAGGGCCCGCTCGATCGAGGAGGGGGAGGACGGCCGGCCAGTGCGGGGTCTGGGGATGAGCGTCAGGGCAGTGCAGTACTCGACCAGTGTCTCGGGGGTTGCAGGCAGTGGAGAGAAGCCGCGGCGCGCGCACCACTCAGTGAACTGCTTCCAGTCGGCCGCGTAGCGGGCCTACGATCAGAAGATTGCCGAAGGCGTCCGGGCTACCCCCTCGTGTGAGGGGGACGGGTCCGGCAAGTCGGCCGCCGCGCGCGAGCACGGGCTACCCCCTCGTGTGAGGGGCGGACGCCTACGACTCCGACAACTACAGCGCGGTCTGCGGGCTATCCCCTCGTGTGAGGGACGGACACCGGCAGCAGTGACGTGGGCTGCCCGACCATCGGGCTACCCCCTCGTGTGAGGGGCGGACATCTCTCAGGCGCCGGCCGCGTACCAGTGCGGAGGGCTACCCCCTCGCGTGAGGGGCGGACGACTTGATCGCGTCGGTGAACGTCGCCTGCGGCGGGCTACCCCCTCGTGTGAGGAGCGGACCCGTACTGCGCCACGATCGCGTCCTGGATGGACGGGCTACCCCCCTCGTGTGAGGGGCGGACGGCAGCGGGAAGAGCGCCGCGGCCCGCGAGCACGGGCTACCCCCTCGTGTGAGGGGCGGACGGGCCAACGATCAGAGGGTTGCCGAAAGCGTCCGGGCTACCCCCTCGTGTGAGGGGCGGACTCGTCGGACTCGAACCGCTGGGCGGCATACGCCGGGCTACCCCCTCGTGTGGCAGAGATTGCGAATGGCAGGGCGACACCGCCGCTGCGGCTACCCCCCCGTGTGAGGGGCGGACAGCGCGTGCGCCACGAGCAGAAGGTGGCTGAGTGGGCTACCCCCTCGTGTGAGGGGCGGACCGTCTACAAGTCGATGCTATCCAGCCAGAAGTCGGGCTACCCCCTCGCGTGAGGGGCGGACAGCGAATACCCGAGTGTCGGAGCCTGGGTCAACGGGCTACCCCCTCGTGTGAGGGGCGGACGGGTTCACCCGGACCCGGGCCCAGCAGATCATCGGGCTACCCCCTCGCGTGAGGGGCGGACTCCTCCTCCGCGATGCGCGCGGCCTTGCCGAACGGGCTACCCCCTCGTGTGAGGGCGGACGAGGACGTGCCCCATGAGCACGCGATCCCGGACGGGCTACCCCCTCGTGTGAGAGGCGGACCACAAGGGACACGCAGTTGAATGGCGCGTCAGCCGGGCTACCCCCTCGTGTGAGGGGCGGACATGAGGGTGCGGTGCCGCTTGCGGGCCTGGGCCGGGCTACCCCCTCGTGTGAGGGGCGGACTTGACTTTGCCGTGCGCGACGGCGGTGATCAACGGGCTACCCCCTCGTGTGACGGGCGGACACTTTCTGAACCTGCTGTGTTTGGCCGCCTTTGCGATTCTTTTATCAAAGAGCAGGGGGTTCGGATGGTCAGTCTCTGACGATGCCGTCGATTGGGTGGAGGTGGATGGTGCGGCCGTCGGTGGCGGTCCAGGGTATCGGGCCGGTGGGGTCGTGGCTGTGGGGGAGCAGTACGAGGTCGCGCAGGCCGGGCAGATCGGCCCAGGTGGTGGGGATGTTGGTGTCGGGCCCGCGTCCGTTCATCCAGTGGGCCTGGAGGTTGACGACGTTGCGCATGAGTGTGCGGGTCTGGGCGCGGGTGGGGTGGGCGGGGAGCGGCGTCCGGCGGGTGGGGTGGAGGTGGATGGTGCCGTCGGCGTGCTGGTAGACGGGCAGGACGGTGGCGGTGTCGGCGCCGAGGCGGGTGGAGACGAGGTCGGGGTCGAGGGTGGAGGTGAGGGGGTGGAGGTCGTTGGTGCGGTGGGGCGGGGGGATGGCTGCGGTGTCGGCGATGGCGGCTGCTGCTGCGTCAATGGCGATGCGGCGGGCGTCGTCTGTCTGCATCTGTCCGGGCTGCCATGCGGCCTCATACACGGTTTCGATCAAGCTCTGGACGTCTCGGGGGATGTTGATCGGTGCGGTGAGCGTGGCGAGGGCGTCGGCGGTGCGGCGCAGGAGGGATACGTCGTAGACCTCGCCCCAGGTGCGAGGCGGGAGTTGTCCTTGAGGGGTGAGGACGACCACGCGGGGGGTGGGGGTCCAGGTGGGCCGGTCGGTGCGCGGGTGGCGTTGGCATCGGCCGGCGCGCTGGAGGAGGAGGGACATGGGGGCGAGGTCGGTGATGACGAGGTCGAAGTCGAGGTCGAGGGACTGCTCGACGACCTGGGTGGCGACCAGGACCAGCGGTCGGCTGGGGCGGCGACCCTTGGGGCCGGTCCATTGCTCGACGCGGCGGGTCATGGTGGTGCGGCGCCGATGGGTGGTGCGGGCGTGGAGGATGTGCACCATGGGGTCGGCGGGGGTTGTCCACTGCCGGGCGAGCATGCGGCGCGTTTTCTGAGCCTCGGCGACGGTGGTACACACCACCAGCGCACAGCCGGTCCCGGAGGCTGCCAGGGGGGCGAGGGCGTCGAGGATTGCCGCCGCCCAGCCGCCTTGGACGGCAGGGTCGTGGGTGGGGGTAACGATGCGGTGGTCGACCGTCAGGTCCCGCTCCCGTGTCGACGGCACGGGGCCGAACGCGGTGGTCTTGCCGCTGGTTGCGCTGAGGTGGAGCCATCCCGGGTATTGCGGGGCGACGGCGACCTGATCCGTGTGGCCGGCGCCCCTGCGGTAGGCGGTGAGGAGTTCGGTAGCGACACGGCCGGTAAGGGTCGCAGACAGCAGCACCACCGGTGCGCCGATATGGCCGAGCCATTCCAGGAGACGCTGCGTCAGGTGGTGGCCGTGCGCGTCGTAGGCGTGGGCTTCGTCGATGATGACGGTCTTCCCGGAAAGGCCCAGCCACCGCATCTGGTTCCAGCGCACCGGCAGGGCTGCCATGACGCCCTGGTCCCAGGTGCCGACCGCACTGCCCGCGAGCAGGCCCTTGTGGCGACCGCGCAGCCATTCCTGCGCCGTGGTGGATACGCGCTCGTCCGCGATGACCCTGTCGCGGTCCGAGTCGTACTCGGCGTTCAACCAGGCCATGGAGTGCAGCAGCGTCACGGCTATGTCGTCTGACGCTTGCCGGGCTGTGAAGTCGTCCACGCGGCACCACATCGCCTCGGTGGTCGCCATCGTGGGAAGCAGCACGGCGAGCCCAGGTGTGCCGGCCGCATCCCCAAGGACCCTCGCGGCGTAGAGCGCGGTCTCGGTCTTGCCATCACCGGTCGGCGCGGTCACCAGCACCAGCCCGGGACCGTCCACCAGCCACGGAAGCCGGTCGGCGACATCCCGCTGGAGCGGATAGGGCTCCTTGATGTGGGGGAACATGTCGCGGAAGCTCGACGCGGGACGCCAGCGCGGGGCGGCCAGTTGCGCCCGCGTGACCACGGCCTGGGCCTCAGCGCGGACCCGGGCGGTGTGGGCACCCAGATCCCCACCCCATCCGTCCAGGCGGCGTTGCACGTCCGGTGTGTTGGACGCGAGCCAGTCCGCGAGGATCACCAGGCCGGTGACCACCACGGCGGCACCCGCAGGGGCCGGGCTCTTTGGCGCGGCCGGACGCCCGACGGCATCCCACACAGCCAGGACGTGCGCGCTGCGCTGCGCCATCCACCCGCAGCCGGCACCGAGCACAGCCGCCCCCCGCAGTGGGTCGAGCATCTCGCGCTGAGACAGCGCCCGGCCATACAGACCATGGTGCCCGCCCACGATTTGCGCGATTTGCTGCGCTGCCGTGGCCTGCGGCCGTCCACTCGTGGAGTATCCGAGCTCGGCCAGCAGTTGAGGCAGCAGCAGATGCGAGGCCCGGTCGTGGAGGATCGCGTCCTCGTGCATCCAGCCTGCCGGGCGCTCGAACCCAGATTCATTCAGCAAGCCCCCGCTCGCATCCGCAACCTGCCCTTGGAAACCCGGGCAGCACTTTCCCATGTCGTGCAGACCCGCCCACAGCATCACCAGCTGCCGAGCCTGGTCCCGCTGCACGCCCCACCCGGCGGCGATCAACGTCCGCTGCCTGCCGACCAGATACCGGTCCCACAGCTCACCAGCAATCACCGCCGTATCCACCAGGTGACACGCCAGCGGATACGGGCCCGTCAGACCCCGGCGCTTACCCCACACGCGGGGATCGACACGGTCCGACACGGCATGACCTCCATCGGTGGCGAAGGGAGAAGCCCCCGCGTGCGCGGGAATCGTTACGCGGGGGAGGGCTAATCCCATGTGAAAGGCGGGCGTTGGGACGGCGCACCCACCGCCACGCTGCCCTCGGGCGAGACCCCCACGTGTGTGGGGCTGAGTGTCAGTGCCCGGTGATATGACCGATGAGCCACGGGCGACCCCCGCGGTGCGGGGCAGTCCCAACCATAGCTCGGGGCTGCGGCCGAAGCCCTGCCTGGGACAGCGGACGAACGCTAACACTCCAGCTGAACTGGGGACTTGTGCATCATCCGATTAGCCACTTAGATATGCCCACGCCACGTCGCTGACATAGCGCCAGAAGCAGCACTAAACGGCGCATCTACACATGCCAATTGCCCGCGTACCTACCGGGCACCCCCGTACGAGAGGAGCGACAGCCATGCCCGACGACCGCTGGTACGACCTCGCCGAGCGCCCGTGGGTGCCCGTCCGCTTCCGCGCCAGCCTCACCCCTGACGAGACCGCCGAACTCGCCGCACTCGCACCCGGAACCACCCCCGGCCAGGCCGCCCGGCACGGCCTACGGACAGTCCTGACAGCAGCTCACCTCATCGAATCCCTGGAGTGCCCCAACCCCGCCGCCGAGTCCGCGCTCACCCGCGTCCTGATAGCCCTCGCCGCCCGCGTCACCGGCCTCGACCGTGAAATCTCCGACGATGGCACGCCATGGGCCGAGCACCGCTGGAGCATCCTGGAGACCGGCCGGTTCACCCCCGCCGCGATCACCACCTACCTGGATACGCACCACGACCGGCTGTACCTGTACCACCCCGACACGCCCTGGATGCAGGACCCACGCCTGCGCGCCGAGTGCACCGGCAGCAGCGGAATCGGCCGACTATCCATGACCCTCCCGTCCGGCAACAACCACCTCTGGTGGCCCCTCCCCAAGGACGGCTCCGGGAGCCCACTGCCGGCCGAAGACGCCGCCCTCGACCTCCTCGTGTGGCGGTACTACGGACCCTCGGGCATGGCCGCCAACCGCCAACACGGCACCATGCCCAAAGCGACCAAGACCACAGTCGCCGGGCCCATGCGCTGCACCATCTCCTGGTTCCCCGCCGGGCAGTCCCTCTTTGAATCCCTGACCATCTCCATCCCCGCCCCCGACACCTGGCCCACCACCCCCGGCCCTGACCTCGCCCCCTGGGAAACCCCAGAACTCCCCAACCCCCTCCTGCCCAAAGCACCCACCGGACCCGTTTCCCTCCTCACCGCCCGACACGCCCACGCCGTGCTCCTGCAACCCGACACCGACGACACCCACGCCACCGACTCGTGGGTCACCTGGGCCTGGCAAGGCGACATCCCCAACGCTCTAGACCCCTACCTCATCCACCGCGACCAAGGCGGCCCCGTGCGCGCCAACAGCAGCCGCGCAGCATGGCGCGACCTTGACGCCCTCCTCCTCAAAACCCGCCCCGGCGTCACATCCACCGCCAGCAGACCGCCGGTCCTCAACGCCATCAACGACCTCCCCATGGACGTCGCCGACCGGCTGCGCCTTCGCTCCTACGGCATCCACCAGGACAAGCAGGACACCAACACAGCCTGGACCCAATCGGTCACCCCGCCGGTCCTCGGCCACCTGGAAGAACGTGACCCCGACGGCGCCGCCGCCATCAGCGCAGCCCGCGCCCAAGCCGAAGCAGTCGCCTCCGGACTGGGACGCGCCCTCCGCCAAGCATGGGCCTCCTACGCCTCCGGCAGCAGCACCTGCCCCTGGACCGAGACCGCCACAACCGAGTACTGGACCGAATCCGAGGCCGAGTTCTGGGCCGTCGTCACCGCCGCAGGCGCCGACCGCCCCCGACCCCGATTCCAGGCCATCGCCACCACCATCTACGACCGCACCACCGCCGAGGCTAGTCACACCGCCCGCGGCATGAGCGCCATCGAAACTGCCCGCGCCACCATGCTCCGCCCACCCAGAAAAACTGCAAAGAAAACGAAAGCCCCCTGAAAACGCCCAGGTCACGAAGCCTCCGCCCCTCACACGAGGGGGTAGCCCGGTCGGCGGCCCGCGCAACGCTGCGATCATCGGCTCCGCCCCTCACACGAGGGGGTAGCCCGCAGCCCGACGAGAAATCGGCCCAGGGACGCATCTCCGCCCCTCACGCGAGGGGGTAGCCCGCTGAACGTTCAGCAGGCCGAACTCGCGGTCAACTCCGCCCCTCACGCGAGGGGGTAGCCCGGTGGACAACGTCGTTGTTTTCTCCGACTGGGCCTCCGCCCCTCGCACGAGGGGGTAGCCCGAACCTGGGCGAGTGCCCCGTCAAGCAGGGAATCTCTGCCCCTCACGCGAGGGGGTAGCCCGACGAAACTTCAGGGCCTGGTTGTGCATAACGCCTCCGCCCCTCACGCGAGGGGGTAGCCCGCCGTCCGCCGTCTGGAGGACGACTTCGGGCATTCCGCCCCTCACGCGAGGGGGGTAGCCCGCAGTACAAGTTCACCCCGCCGCGGGTGGGCGGCTCCGCCCCTCACACGAGGGGTTACCCGAGGCAGCCCGCCGTTCGTGGCAGGCGCTGCGCAACGTAGCCCCGTCCGCTCACCAACGTGGGAGCCCTGTCCCCTGCCTAACTATGGAGAATCGATGCCCAGTGAGTCCCCGCCTGCCCAGGTTGATGGTCTGGAGCCGTTCCGTTCCTACATGTCCCACGTGGCTGAGCGGTGCGGTTCGCCGCAGGGCCGCGCGGCGATTCGATCCGCGCTGGTGGATCTCGACCGGCCATACCGGGCCTACGAGCACTTGCTGTCCCGAATCCCCGTGACGGCGTCCCGGGAGAGCGAGAGAGCGTACATCCTGACCGCCGCGATGTACGCGCAGCAGGCCCCGAACCCGCGCCTCGGCGCTGCGGCTACTCCTGCCGAGCCCCAGACGGATCCAGACGACCGCTGGCGCAACCTCGGATGGTCACTCGCGCGGGCGGTCAGCGCCCAGGTGCTGCGGAAGGAGACCGCGCAGGACCGTCTCGCGCTACTGGCCCGCCAGGACTTCGACGGCCTGGTCCGCGACCTGCCGGCCCTGATCGCCCACCTGCGCAGTGCGAATGTGCCGATCACCTGGCCGGTGCTGCTGCGGGACCTGACGCGCTGGGACCGCTGGCCCACCGACACCGCCCGTTCCTGGATGCGCGCCTACTACCAACACACTGACGACACCACCGAGGGGAACTAAACTAATGGGCAACCGCCTGTACTTGGACTTGCACGTCCTGCATTCCTACCCGCTGTCGAACCTGAACCGCGACGATCTCAACAGCCCGAAGACGGCGATCTACGGGGGCGAGCAGCGCGGCCGAGTTTCGTCCCAGTCCGGCAAGAGGCACGTCCGCGCCGCCGTCGAGCAGCGGCTGGGCGAGTACGCGATCCGGACTCGGCGTCTGCCGGAGACCATCGCCGCCGAGCTCACCGCGAATGGCTGGGACGCGGAGGCCGCCGCGCGTGCCGGCCGGATGCTGGCCCTGGCCGCCGGAGTCGACGGCGTCAAGGTCGAGAGCGAGACGAACGACACCAACTCCATGTTCTTGCTCCCCCGCGCTGGGATCTCCGAGTTGGCTGCTCTCGCGGTCGAGCACCGCGCCCTGATCGAGGCCGCCACCGACGCCAAGAAGGAGAAGACCGAGCAGGAGAAGCTGACCAAGGCCGCTTCCAAGAGCGTCCTGGCGGTCCTGCGGGGCCGGACCGCGTCCATCGCCGCGTTCGGCCGGATGCTCGCCAACGAGCCCGGCTCCACCGTGGACGGCGCGATCCAGGTCGCCCACCAAATCACCACCCACGCCACCGCCGTCCAGGCCGACTTCTTCACGGCGGTGGACGACATTACCCACGGCCAGCAGGACGAATCCGGCAGCGCCCACATGGGCACCGCCCTGCTCACCTCTGGCACCTACTACCGGTACGCGTCCGTCAACCTCCCCGAGCTGGCTGCGAACCTCGGTAACGACGAGGAGAGTGCCCGCAGGGTCGCGGTCGAGTTCACCCAGGCGTTCGCCGTCACCATCCCCTCGGCCAAGAAGAACAGCACGGCGCCGTTCACACCGCCGTCCCTGGTATGCGCGGTCCTGCGCACCGACCAGCCCGTCAACCTCGGGTCCGCGTTTGAGGCGCCCGTCCGCGCCGAGCGCGGCTCCGGGTACGTCGTCCCGTCCATCACCCGCCTGGACGAGCACACCGGCGCCGTCCGACGGTTCTACGGCACCGATGGGGAGTTGATGTCCGCACACGTCGATCTGACCGGCACCAAACCCCAGCACCTCGGCGAGCCGGTCGAGGGCCTCGCCGCGCTCCTGACCACCATCGAGGACGCTGTCACCAAGGCGAGCACCGCGTGAACGGGCTCCTACTCCACCTGTCCGCCCCGATGCAGGCCTGGGGTGCCGACTCCCAGTTCGGCACGCGTCTCACCCACCCCCATCCCACCCGCTCCGGCCTCACCGGCCTCCTCGCCTGCACCCTCGGGCGCACACGAGGAGAACCCCTTCACGACCTCGCCGCGCTCTCCTACACCATCCGCGTGGACCGGCCCGGCCAGCGGCTGCGGGACTACCACACCGTAGGCGGCGGCTATCCCCGGGAACGCACAGTGATCACCGCCGACGGTAAGCGCAGGAACGACGCCACCAGCACCCTCGTCAGCCACCGCTGGTACATCGCCGACGCGGCGTTCACCGCGGCCGTCACCGGCCCCGCCGACACCATCGAAACCGTCGCACACGCCCTGCGCCACCCGGTCTGGCAGCCCTACCTCGGCCGGCGCTCCTGCCCCCCAGACAGTCCCCTGCTCATCGCCGCCGTGAACGACCCCGTGGCCGCACTGGACCTGATGCCCTTGCACCGCGGACCCGACCACGGCCGCGCCACCGTCAACGTGACGTTCCTCCACGACCACGCCCCCGAGTCCGGGCTGCCACCCACCGCGGAGCTCCGCGACAACCCCAACCCCGGCGGCAGCAGGGCATTCGCGACCCGACCCCAGTGGCAGACCACCCGGCCGATGCCGGCCGATCTCTGTGCCGGATACGGCACGGCCTGGCTCGCACGCCTCACCGCCTGGCGCGACACTCTCACCGGCCCCGTCACGGCCGCCTGACACACCACCACCGCCCCACACACCGGGGGGCCGCCCTTCCCACGACGGAGACCAGCATGGCCACCGAGACCCGCACCCTTCACCTCACCCGCCTACATCTCGGCCCCCGCTCCCGCACCGCCCACCGCGACCTCCGCGACGCCCACCTCATGCACCGCCGGATTATGTCCCTGTACCCGGACCAGATGAGCGACGGCACCCGCGCCCGCGCCGAACTGGGGGTGCTGTACCGGATCGAGCGGGACCGCCACGCCACCACCGTCCTCATTCAATCCCCCCTCGCCCCCGACACCGCCGCCCTCCCTGCCGACTACCTCGCCACTCCCCCGCAGAGCCGCACCCTCGGTCCCCTTCTGGACTGGCTCACCGACGGCGCCACCGTCCGCTACCGCATCGACGCCACACCCACCCGTGCCATCGCCACCCAGGACCGCCGCCCCGACGGCAAGCGCAAGCCCGGCAAAAGGACGCCGCTCTTCGGAGCCGACGCTGTCGCCTGGTGGGACCGGCAGGCGCACACCGCCGGACTCGACCCACAACTCATCCTCGACACCCCCCAGACCCCGGCTACCGGCAACCGCGATGGCCACCGCGTCCGCCACAGCCTCACCCGATTCGAGGGCATCGCGACCATTACCGACACCACCGCCCTCCGCGCCGCCCTGACCACCGGAATCGGGCGCGGCCGTGCGTATGGTGCAGGTCTCCTCTCCCTCGCCCCCATTACGGGGTAAAGAAAGAACAAAGCCCCGACACCGATGCAGCTCAGGGCCGCCCCTCAGGCGAGGGGGTAGCCCGAAATGGCCGGTCTTGGCTTCCATGGGGAGGACGTCCGCCCCTCGGGCGAGGGGGTAGCCCGCCGGACGGGGTCTACGTCCTGCATTGGCTGGAGTCCGCCCCTCACGCGAGGGGGTAGCCCGCCGGGGACGTTGACGGCGAGCAGGCCGACCAGATCCGCCCCTCAGGCGAGGGGGTAGCCCGTCGTTGTCCGCGAACACGACATCAACCGGGTAGTCAGCCCCTCACGCGAGGGGGTGGCCCGTCAGCAGCAGATTTGCGGCATCTTTCGATCATGTCCGCCCCTCACATGAGGGGGTAACCCGAAGCACCCGCTGGCGCGTCTGGCACGCCGCTCGTCCGCCCCTCACGCGAGGGGGTAGCCCGTCGGCGATGCGGTGGCCGAGGGCGACACGGCGGTCCGCCCCTCACGCGAGGAGGTAGCCCGAAGGTGTCCATCACCGACGCCGTCTCCAAGGCGTCCGCCCCTCACACGAGGGGGTAGCGCGCTCCGGCTGAAGCGGGGCGGTCCGCTGATCCTGTCCGCCCCTCACGCGAGGGGGTAGCCCGCGGCTCAGGCCCGACATGGCCGCCGAGCGCAAGTCCGCCCCTCACACGAGAGGGCAGCCCGGGGATCCTGGAGCGCGTACGTGTGCGGCAAGAAGTCCGTACCTCGGCTGTGGACACCGGCCTACGTCGCCCGGTCGGAACGCTTGAAGCGTGAATCCAGCTCCGCAGGCAGCTACGCAGCTCGCATGCGCAAGCTCGGCCTTGAGGGAGAAATCGAGCGGCTGGACCCGCAGGAGATCTACGAGCGCGACGCATGGGTGTGCCAGATCTGCCGGTCGCCTGTGGACCGCCGCCGGGTATGGCCCGACATGTGGTCACCCACACTGGATCACAAGATCCCGCTCACCGCAGGCGGTGAGCACACGAGAGAGAACGTTCAGTTGAGTCACTGGCTCTGCAACCTCCACAAGGGTGACCGCTTCCTGATCGAGTCATGACTCCGCGCTGCGCCCCCGGTCTCCCTCGTGGAGGCCGGGGGCGCTCTTCTGCGTTCTGGGCCCTACCGGCCGCCGAGGAGACGCGCCTTCTGCTGCTCGAACTCGGCCTGAGTGAGGATGCCCTGCTGTAGCAACTGCCCGAGTTTGGTCAGCTCGTCGGCGACGGACGGGGCTGCCGCGGTGGGCTGCTGCGGTGCGTGCTGCTGGGCGATGGCGGCGTCGAGGGCCTTACGGAGTTCCTCGAACGCAGGCATCTGCTTCTTCGTGAACAGCACCGAGTTCTCGTCGCCCCTGGCGCTTTGCGTCTGGCTGCCGAACTGGGACCGCCTCTCGACGCCACCATTGACCCCGAACTGGATGAAGCCCTCGACAATGGCTCCGGCCGGCTTCCACTGGATGCTGGCGATCTGGCTGATGTGAAGGCGCTTCTCGCCCTTACCGACGATGGAGCGGGCCAGGAAACCCTTGCGGGTGATAGTCACGTACTGGCCGTCGAACTGAATCTGTCCGCCCTTGCCCTGGACCTCGATCACGTGGCGTTCTCTTCTCACGATGCTGCTGTTGGAGGCGCCATCGTGGCAGCTCAAACCCTTGATGTGGAGAGCTTGAGGCCAACATGTAGCAAAAATGTGTCCAGTACATGCATCGATGATCTTCGGCGTTCGAGGTCAGGTCAGCGGGATGTCGAACTCCACCACGGTGGTGTCCCCGCGCCTGACGATCGGTGAGGCGACCTCCACGACCCTGCCGTCGTGGGCGATGTGACGCCTCACGTACCTGAGCACGGGCACACCTGAGCCGATCTTCAAGGTCTTGGCCTCGCGCTCTGTCGGCATGCCGCAGGTGAAGGACTCCTTGATCAGGGTGACCCGAATCCTCAGGGTGGCCAGCTGGGCCACGGTGCCGCCCGGCCAGGGCTCGTGGATCGGGTCCGCCACCGGGGTCCCCTCTACGTCGCTCCAGCGCACGTACGAGGTGCTCATCTGGTGGGGCTGGTCGTTGTCGAAGAAGACGAAGTGGCGGGCCAACAGCGGCTCCCCCACCTCGCATTCGAAGAGGGACGCGAGCTCCGGCGTGGCCCCCACCCGCTCGAACTTCTTGTCCAGGCGGTACTCGCTCCAGCCGATCTGCTGGTCCCGGGTGAACGGCGTCGAGGGCACGCCCAACTTGTTGCGGTACCGGTCGGAGGTCAGCCGGTGGATCGGGGGCCTCTCCCGAACCCGGGTACCGGCACGGGCCCTTGTCTCGATCAACCCCTCGTTGCGCAGGAGCGCGAGGGCGTTGCGGATCGTCGTCTCCGAAACCTCGTACGTCTCGGCAAGTGCCGGGAGCGTCGGGATCTGATCACCGATCCGGTACTCGCCGGAGGTGATGCGGTTCCGCAGGTCGGCAGCGATGCGTAGGTACCCCGGCCGTTCCATGCCCCACCACCGTTTCGAGTGATCGCCGCAATCTGCGCACACATATTGCCCGCCTGAGCTTGACCTGCGCCAACCCCGCCCGCCAATCTGTGCAACAGATACGGGCTATCTGATACACAGAAAGCCACGAAACCGGGGGACAGGTATGTCCGAATCGGGACAAACGTGGGGCCGAGAATTTAAGGCGCATCCGGCTGAAGCTCACCCTGTCCGCGAGTGGGTCGGCATCCGCTTAGACCACCCGGACGCCCCGCAGGTCGCCAACGAGCTCTTCGCCTCCGTGATGGCGACCGGGACGGAAACGGTCGAGATGACCCTCTCCACGGCGGGCCCTCGGATCCGGGTGACGGCAGCCGGCTCGGTGGGGCTCAGCCTCCTTCACAGCCACGGTCCCGGCTTCAGCATCGTCAGCGGCCTCTCGGTCACGTCCGGCGTGAACTCCGACGGACAGGGGCTGTGGGCCGAGCTCACCACGAAGGACGAGACATGAGAGCGATCATCAAGGCAGCGGAGTGGACACTCGGGCCGGAGACGGCCGAGGGCGCCCCCAAGGAGCCCATGTACGAGGCCGAGTGCCTCACGTGCGAGGAGCAGTCCGGAGCCACCGACGGGGACCTTCTCCCCGCCGAGGTCTGGGCCCTGAAGCACACCGGCCTCAACCCGACCCACAGGACCTACAGGGCGATCATCACCAGCTTCTGGCGGGTCTCCCCGACCGAGGGCAACCCGTACTCCGAGCTGGAGGCGAAGTGACCATTGAGAAGTCCCCCTGGGTGGGTGACCAGGTCCACGACGAGGACGCCGGGCGCGAGGGGGTCGTCACCGATGTGCAGGGTGGCACGTACATCCTGCGCCCCCTTGCTGGTGGAGGCGGCGAGTGGGCGAGCACAACCCCCAAGCGCCTGCGCGTCACCGTGCCGCGCTCGCGACGAGTCTGACCGTGGAGAGCAACGCCTTTCCCTGGCTGCACGCCCTCGCGGACGAGGATACCTACGAGTTCCTGGACGAGGTGATCCGGGCCGCCCAGGACGCCGGGACCCACACCGCGTTCCTTGGCCGGGTCGACCAGCTCGTGGCCCAGCACGCCCCATCTCCCGCACTCCCTCACGGAGTCAGCCCTTGAGGCATCCCCTGTGGCCCTGTGAGGTCGCGAGGAGCCCCGGTCGTCCTGGACGATCGGGGCTCTCCGGTGTGTTCAATCCTCGTCCTCCAACTCGAAGACGAACTCTTCGTCATCGAAGTCCTCGATCTCCGGGTCCTCCCCATTGGCGTAGGTGATCGGCTCCGGATCCCAGTGCCGGTACTCCCAGCGAGCGTGAGTGGTGATCTGCTCGATGCTGTCCGCTGGCATCTCGGCACGAGCCGCCTTCATGGCAGCGATCACCACCTCGCCGTACGTGTTCTCCAGACGGCTGGACCGGGTCACCTTCTCGTTGACCTCGATCTCTAGCTTGATCGTGAGAATCTTCCTGACGCCCACTGGCCCCTCCCTCGTCGTTGGACGACCAGTCTGATCCGCAGGACCGGTAGGGCGCTGGGGATCAACTGAGTTGGAGCCGAAAACCCTCAAGTAGCCGTCCTCCAAGGAAATTGCGGTGGGCCACCTTCAGTACGTCCACATGTGCCAGTTGGGTCGCGGCCGGGGAGCGTAGCAACGCCTGCTGGTCCGGGGGTTCGAGGTCGCCGAGCAGCAGCAGCCGCAGTCCGCCCGCGCGGACCAGCATCGCGACACTGGCGTCGTTCGGGCCGTCCGGCTCAGGCACCGGGCCCGCCCATACCGGGAACCTCGGGTCCAGCGGCGCCCCGATGTCCGGCGGCGGCCACAGGACCTGCCAGGCGAGCGGACCGGTGCGCCGCTCCTCCCCGGCCACGGCCCGCGTGAGCGGGATGTGCCGCCGTGCCGCCTCCTTTCCGATGAACTCGGCCTGCTCGGCGGGTTCCTGGAAGCCGGTGGTCTCGATCTCCGCCACCGAGCGGCCCCGCAGCACACCCAGCAGCCCCGCGACATGGTCGGCATGAAAATGGGTCAGGACGAGGAGCGGGACACGGGTGATCCCGAGCTGTCGCAGACAGCGGTCGACCGCCGCCGGATCGGGCCCGGCGTCCACGACCACGCCGGCGCCGTCGCCCGCCGCCAGCACGGTCGCGTCGCCCTGTCCGACATCTTCCCTGTCAAGTTCAGCATGTTGAAGTTCGAGTCCGGCTTCTCGATGACGCCGCCCACCTCCCACACCGTGGCTCGGCGCAATCGCACCTCTGATTGAGGTGCGATGTCTCAAAGCGTCCCAATAGGGGCACACCCATCGGGCTTCCACCGACAGGCGGATCTCAGGCACAGATACCGCTCTCCGTCCGGGGGCGCTCCGACCCCTGAAGGCCCGGGAGCTACTGCTCCGGCCGGCTGACAAGTCACCGGCCCGCACCCGCCACATGTGTCTGCCCGCTCGGCACCTCAGTCTCACCGTCCTCCCGGCGGTGTCCGGCGGCAAGGCCACGCTGCACGAGATGACGCACGGAGGAGCGGCCTACTTGTACTCGCTCAGGCAGTGGCCGTGTCCCAACTGGCCCGGCCCGGCGGGACCAGAGGGGCATGCGGGACGCCATCTACGGCTTACGACCCGGTTCTTACCGGCTCCCCGTGGTTCCCGCCCAGGTCCGACGTGGGGCCCGCGACCGCTTCCTGTCCTCGCGGCCCCAAAGAGCGCTTCTGGATATCAGACGCCTACCGTAGCGCCAGGACAGACGAACCAGATCCCAACCCGTAGCTACCCCGGAGCTGCAAGAATTGGGCCGGACGATCAACGGAGATCGAGGGGGATCTATGGAGCGATTCGACGAGGGGTTGCGCTGCCAGGACGTGCACGCCGGGCTGCGGAACGTGGACCCGAACTCTGGGGGTCTAACCAAGCTGGCTGACACCCAGCTCATTGGAATGGCGGGGAGCCTTGCTGCCCTGATTCGCGGCCAAGAGGTCATCGACGATGCACAGGCGCTTCGGGCGGTGGCAGCTGAGCAGCTGGACGTGAACCAGTACGCGTTTGACCAGGTACTCGATGCGCTCGCGGAGATCGGCTTCGTCGAAGGGCTACAGCGCTCAAGCGGAAAGACCACCCGGTTCACGGAGAACGTGCCGTACTACGACGACCTATACGCCCGGCTCGGAGCGGCGTGGCGTGATCGTCGCCCTTCGGAGCTTGAGGAACAGATGGTGCTACTCGTCGACCATCTTTCGGATGCCCCCACTCCGGCGGATGAGCTTGCCAGCGAGGCGGGCCTGGACACAGCGGCGCTGCCTGACCTGCTCGCCGTGGGAGAGAGTGCCGAGCTGGTCAAGCGGATCCAACTGCCGGACGGCGATGTTCTGTACTCACCGTTCTTCGGGTTCGAGAATCCCGAGGTCATCGCCGAGCTTGTTCGCGATCACGGACCAGATCAGCTGGCGGAGGCGTTCGCGGCAGTTCGCGGAGAGCAGGGGCTGCCCATTGGTGACGCCCAGCCGCTACTACAGGATGCGATCGGGCGCGGACTGTTGCTTGCTCCTGCTGTGGAGCGTCCGGACGGGACGCTCCAGCCGTTTGCGTCCTTGCCATACACACTTGATCGCGAGCTGCTACGCGGACGGAAGCCAGTATTGGAAAAAGCTCTGGCAGTACTGGCATGTCTACGCTGCGGACAGCACTTTGGCGGAGCTACGAGCCTGCCGGCTGCTGCGCTAGTCGACGTCATCGACAAGCTGCTGGACCCCAATCGAGGGTTCTTGCGGCCTCACGGGTCCCACGCACGCCAATATCGACTGATGCACTCTGCGGGCCTCCTCGCGTTCGATGCGGACCTGCTGCCAGGGGGGAACTGGGTGACTCCCCGCTTCATCGACACGGAGGACAACCGCGAGGCTCTGAAGATCGCGCGTGACCTGATTACTCACGGGGAGCAGTTGTCTGGACGAGTGGGCGACGAGGACGCACGCAAGGCGTTGGCCTTGGGACAACCGTTCACCGCCCCCATGCAGACCATGAACCGAACCCGAGCCAAAGCACCGGTGAGTGTCAAGCAATGGCAGAGCGTGATCGACTCCGCACTGGGAAGGGGACGTGTCAGGTGAGCGAGCTCGACTTGGGCCTGAAGGTCGCCTCCCGAAGACTGCTGTGGAGGATGGGATACACGACTCGGCTGGACGTGCAGCTCCGCAGCGTTGGAGCAGCCGAACGTCCGACGGCAGGAGCGGCAGGAGCGGCAGGACGTAGTCGGCGATCCAGCGTGCCGGAGGCTTTCACCGACCTCGACGTTCTGGGAATCACCGTGACAGGGGGCTTCCGGCTGCAGAGTGCCATCGTCGACTGCAAGACGACGGTCAAGGGCTCGACGAGTCGGATGTTCTGGGTCCGTGGCGTCGCAGACTTTTTTGCCGCCGATGCTGCGTACATGGTGCGGGAGAAAGACCTGAGCAATGCGGCCCGGCAGTTGACCTCTCGCTTGGGGATCGCGGCGCTGACGAGTGCTGAGGTCACGCGCCTGGAGGAGCTGCACCCCTCTCATCTGGCCTTGGACGCAGAACCATTGGCGTGGCTGTTCCAGCGAGACAAGGCAGCTACCGTGCTTGGTACCTTCAACGGGCTCGACAAGCGCCTCAAACCCCTCCTGGAATACCGGGAGTTCACGTACTGGCTCGCCGAGGAACATCGGAATCCAATGCAGTTGGTTGACGAACTGACCGCCGTTGCCCGATACCTTGATCCACGCAACCCCCACCATCTCGCGCTCGTTCTCGACTGCGCCTGGCTATACCTGCTCACCCTCAGCCACGCAGTTGAGAGCCTCCGTGCTGCCCATGTGGCAGACCCCGACCGTGGGCTACAGGAGTATTTGTTCGGAGGCCCCGCTGGCCTAAGCGAGAAGCAAGGGCTGTCACGGCTACTGGAAGGCATCAAGCAAAGTGGCGCACTCCCCGACGGGGTACACGTAGATTTGCTTCCCTCCTACTTCCCCCGACTTCGAGAGCTCGCGATCAGGATCCTTACGCGCGCCGACAGCGTGCTGCCAGCGCTGCGCCTGCTGGAGTTCGCCACGTCGGTAACCGCACTGGGGCAGCGGATTGAGAAGCCGGAAGACATGGGAGGGCTGTACGACGACGTCGCGGCCAAGCGAGCCGCTGATGTTGTCGGCTTCCTGGTCGGCACCGCGGGCCTGGACAACGGGTTCCGTGCCCGGGCTCGCTCGCTCCTGCTCGGCGAGCCTATGACCTAACAGCTCCGGCGTGCCCGGTCCAAGCGTCCGCAACGCTCTCCACCGGGCCGGGCCCCGCCCTCAGATGCGTGAGCCCCGCTGCCTGTCCGGCCCTAGGACTGACGCGGAAGCTGGCCTGGGCCGGGCAAAGTTAGTGGGGACACCGTCGCAGACCTGCTGCGTGAGGAAGGCTTCAGTCTGCAGGCGGCAATATCGGATCGCCCCGCTCGTCCGATTCGACCAGCGCCAGCAGTGCCGGCCGTAGCCCCGGATAGACATCTGGAGCCCTCCCGCGGCCTCCGCCCAGCCGCCGCCGGAGTGGGGCAGAGCTACAGCGGCTCACCGCAGCTGCGACAGGCGGATTCGCCATCCTCATAGATCACGCCGCAGCAGTACTTTGCGTCGCCGTCGGTCCCATCGTCGCCCCACTCACAGCCGAGTTCCTGATGGACAGCCAGCCCCTGCGGGTAGCCAAAGTCGACGTCACAGCCGGGGCAGACGTACGAGCTCACGAACTCATCCTCCCAAGAAGCCCAATAGAAGCCAGAACAGCAAATCGCACTCCCGTTCGACAGAGCGGGAGTGCTGTCGCATTACCCGTCAGTTCACCTGCGCAGCAAGGGAGCTGTGTGGCAGGGTACACGGGGATTCTTTGTGTGACACATGGTACGAAGGTCAACTCTCACTTAAAATGGACGGCATAGGTAAACGGGGAAATATTTGTGACTGCTCAAGCCTCTAATGCAGGGATGTACCTCAAGCGTCTACAGGTCAAGAACTTTCGATCTTGCTACGACATCGGGATTGACTTCCAGCCCGACATCACGCTCCTAGTCGGAGAGAACAATTCCGGTAAGTCGAACGTGATCGAAGCTTTGAGGCTTGCAACAGCGCCCTTGAATCGTCGAGCTACCAGATGGTTTGAAAAGTCCGACCTGTCACACGGCAGGAAAGACAAGGAAGCAGAGTTCCAAGCTATCTACGATGGGCTGACAGAGTCACAGCGGGCGCACTACATCACAGCCCTAAACATTGACTCAAATCAGGCAATTTACACCACGACGTACAAGGAAGATCCCGCTCGCAATCAAATGCGTCCGAGCGTGACAGCTGGTCCCGTCGGCGGCCCTGAGGCTGAATCAAACAAGCGTGATCAGATTGCACACGTTTATCTCGCTCCACTGCGAGATGCACAGAGAGAGCTGGACTCCTCTGACAGTCAGCGTCTCCTTCGGATCATTCAGCACCTCACCACCGGTGAACAACAGGATGACTTCGTTAAGAGCGCCAACAAGTCATTTAAGGATCTCAAGGACCATGGCGTTCTCACTACCGCCAAGGATGAGATCCAGGATCACCTGGGAAAGCTCACCGACTCCGTACGCAGTCAGACTGTAGAGGTAACCTTCGCTGACTACGAGTTGGGGCGCCTAACCCGCAGTTTGCGGGTAAAGATGGCAGAAAAAGGCATCGAACCTGCCGATCTCATTGAATCTGGCCTTGGGTACGCGAACCTGCTGTTTATCGCGACGGTCATTCTGGAACTACGCAAAGCTCGGGAATTCGAGCTAACTCTGTTTCTTGTCGAAGAGCCTGAGGCGCATCTGCACCCACAGTTGCAGGCCGTCCTGCTCGAATACCTGCGCGAGCAGTCCAAGGCGTCGACCAAAGACGACTTGCAGGGACCTGCTGGAAGAATCCAGGTAATCGCTACCACACACTCACCCAACTTGGCGAGCAGTGTCGGGATTGAAAATGTCGTAGCTCTTCGGACTAAGGTTGAGACCGAGCAGGAGGAAGACGAAGAGGGAAAGGAACAGAACGTTGACCGGCGGAAGACTCAAGCGCTGCCCCTTGCACAACTAACTTTGTCTTCTAACGAGCGGCGCAAGATCAATCAATACCTAGATGCAACGCGGGCCGGCCTACTTTTTGCTCGCCGTGTCATCTTGGTTGAGGGCATTGCCGAAGCTGTCCTCCTTCCTGTGATTGCACGCTACTGCGTGTTTGGCGACGACCAAGACCCTGACCATGTCGGACATCGCCGGGCTTTTCACGGCGTCACCATAGTTAACGTGGGCAGTGTCGATTTCGCGCCTTACATCACACTACTTCTGTCGTCAATCAATGGCTGCCGTCTTCTCGACAGGCTTACGGTCGTAACTGACCGCGACCCAGATCCGGAGCTCCCTAAGAAAAAGAAGAAGGAAGAGGGGGCAGGAGAACAACCCGAGAGTGAAGACGAGCAGCCTGTTGGAGAAGATGAAACTGAGAGCGACGACCGCTCCCAGAATCGGACCAGAGTAAGCAATCGGAAGGAACAGCTCCTCAAGCACGCCGAGTCCATCGGCGCAGCTCGGCACTTGCTCGTCACAGAGGCGCCTTACACCCTGGAAGCGGACCTGCTGGGCCCGGAAATTAACGAGCCGGTCCTGAAGGATGCATACCTTGAGCAGCACCGTCAGTCTGAGCACCACTGGCAAGACATTTTGCAGCACAGCAAGGGTAGATCTTTCGGCTTCTATCAGAAACTGTGCAAATACGACAAGTTCATCAGCAAGGGCGAATTTGCGCATGACGTCGCCTTGGCTATCGAAGATGGAAAACCTTTCGAAGCTCCCGAGTACCTAGCCAAAGCCATCCGTGGCGCGCTAGAGAGCGGAACGGATGGGACCAAGGCTTGACTACGATCGACCTGTCCGAGGGCCAGAAGGCGCTCGTAAATGCCACAGACAGTCTCTTTGCTGTTGCTTGCCCCGGTGCGGGAAAGACACGAGCAATGGTGACTCGATTCCTGAAGCGCACCGCCGAAGAGCCGCGCAAGGGAATTGGGCTAATCTCCTTCACCAACGCGGCAGTCGATGAAGTCCGTCGCCGGTGTGGAAGCGACAATGAGTCCTTGAAGGCACCGAACTTTGTCGGCACCTTCGACTCATTCCTCCATCGCTTCATAGTCACACCCCTCTTCTCCAAACACTACAAAAAGTCACCGCGATACGTCCAGTCTTGGAAAGATGCGCCAACCGGCAATTTTCGCCTGCTTGACCAAAATCAGCGTGATCTCATCCCCGGATCTGAACCCATCCAAATGGGTTGGTTTGATTTTGACCTTAATGGGCGCGCAACTCTTGTAAGTGTTCCTCAGCGCTTCGGGAAGAATCAGACTGAAACGCTGATGTCCTTGAAGGTGAAAGCAGAGGATGAAGCTTCCGACCGTTTCGGGCACCTCATTAGAGCGGGAACTGTTACTTGCGAGGCAGGAAGGATTCTCGCGGGTGTATGGGTTAGGGACCCCAGAGCGCGACAGGTTATTGCTCCGCTTCTAACAGCTCGCTTCGCCGAAGTTATCGTAGATGAAGCCCAGGACTGTGGTGCAGAAGAGCTACTCGTGTTGGGGTTCCTGCAAGCATGCGGGGTTCGCGTCGTTATGGTAGGCGATATTGACCAATCCATCTACGAATTTCGCAGTGCGACGCCTCAGGCAGTGAGTGATTTCGCCCAAGCCCTACCCATTCAGCTAGAGTTGCGAGACAACTTCCGGAGCACCCCGGCCATCTCCGCTTTCAATAACGGACTACGCTCGGGCTCTCTCGTTGAGTCATCAAGCGGCAAGCACGCCACACTCTCAACTCCCGTGTATCTCCTGGACTTCTCCAAGCTCGACGAGATAGCACCTGCTGTGCTACGCATCGCAGAGAAGCACAAGCTTGGCGCTACTGATCTGATGGTCCTTTCGCATGCCGAGGCCCACAGTATGAAAGCCGTAGGAGTCGTTGACGTTGAGAGCGGCACCAGCAAGGTACTCGAAATCGCTGACGCCGGGTTCAAGCTCAAGTCAACGGATTTTGACGCCCGCACTCGCCTCAAGGCTCTTGAAAAAGTTGAGCGGTCTATCTTGAAGCTACTTACCGCCGACATAAAGACCGAGCATAAGAGCTTCGATCTTATCCGCGAGGAGCTTGGTGTTGAGGCACGATGGCTCCGCGAATTCGCGGTACGTATATCTATCTCTTTGGACGCTACGGAAAAACCTCGGGACACCTTTGCCGAAGAAGTGCGCACCTTTCTAAAGAACGTCGAATGGGGTCATCTCGGCACACCCACGGCGCGATCCATTGGGTCTATGTACAAAGCTCCTTCGGAGAAGTCATGGGGCAGCATCACCCATCTAACCGTGAGCCCATTGGTTCCCTACTCCACCGTCCATGGCGTTAAGGGTATGGAGTTTCGCGGCGTAGTGCTAATTATTCCCGAGGCACCAAAGAGTAAGGCCACGGAAGAGGTGTTGGATGCTTGGGAACGTGACCTCGACACCGAGGCCCGACGAGTTCTATATGTCGCTGGCTCACGTGCTGAGGAGCTCTTGATGCTTGCAGTGCACACTAGTCACATAGACAGGGTTGCTGCTCTACTCGATACCAGGGACATCCCTTACGAGCGAGCATAGGTTGCTTGCTGCGAGAAAAAGCAGGACGCATTTCGGGTAGCGATCATCTAGCATCTGCGCATGACGGAACGTCAGCGTGAACCACGTTCGAAGCCCGCGCCGCTTGACCTCTACAGTTCAAGCGCGACCCGCCTGGTCGGCATCGTGGACACCAACGCCCTGATGAGCAGCATCGAGAACGACTGCCGCCACGGACGTCGGTCACGGCTGTTGAGGATGAGCGACAACGGGTCTGCCGTTCTCTTCGCCGCCGACCACGTCTTCGACGAGATGTACGAGCGCCTTCCACGCTTCGCGAAGCGTTGCAAGGTGCCCATGGCACCGCTGGTCGAGTGCTTCGAGGAGGCCTACCTCCCTGCCCTTCGGTTCGTCACCGTGTCAGGCCTGGATGCCCCCGACCAACAAGTCCTCGCCATCACCGACCCGGACGACGTCCCAACTGGCCTGCTCGCCAAACTCGTTGCCCCCTGCGTCGTGTTCTCAGACGACAGGCACCTCAAGAAGCCGGGTCTGGCTCCCAAGGAGTGGCGCGAGGCCGCTGCTTCGGCCGTGGACCTCGTCGAGGGATTCCAGGATCAGATCGTCACCATGAATGTCGCCGCCCTGCCGTTCCGGGGTGCGGTTGGGTTGCTCACGTTCTCCGGGCGCAAGGTCGGCGTCTCACCATGGCTACTCGGTGGCATTGTCCTGGGTACAGGTGTTCTTCTCCTCCAGAAGCCTGACCGGCGAAAGGCAACGGCTCAGGTTGTTGGCAAGGTCGTCGAGGCGATTGCCACTCAATTCGCAGTCGGCATGGCACAAGAACAGCGTGGCATCGAGGGTCTGCGTGACGTCATCCTTCCGGCGCCTTCACGGCCAACCCTCCGACAGCAGGTCGCCATCGCGTTGGCTCGGCAAACCCAACCGATCCTGGCCGCCGAGGTACAAGAGCTGGTCCACGACCGTTTCCCGGACAAGCCGGCCGCGAGCATTCAACAGGTGCGGGCAGTGCTCGAAGAAGGTTCGGAGTTCGTTCGGGCGCAGCGTTACCGATGGCAGCTCGGACGCGAGGTCACACCGCGGACGCAGTGAGCTCTTTCGAGTTGGCCATCGAACAGGTGATGGCCAGTGAAGCGCAACGAGCGAGGCCCCGGGCTGTTGATCGAGGTGTCTGACGTCTCAACCACATTGCTCGGAGCCTCGTTGGTCATCCATCCTGCCGGACTCTATCTACCACATACGCTCGTGGAGCTCGCCGAGTACGACCGGGTCGGCTACGAGCAGGGCGAGAACGTGCAGGTCGTCACCGACCCCGGCAGCCGGCTGCTGTGGCTCTCGCCCGCCCTGCCGGGCCGCACTTCAGAAGTGACTTCGGGGATTCAGCTCTGAGGCAAACATCGCAGCTGCCGCCTTTAGTACGCTATTTGCGCGCCGCAGCTCCGCGTTCTCTTTCTCTAGTTTCCGAATCAACTCTGCATCAGCACTGGCAACTCCAGCACCATGCAATCCTCCCGTTTCAGCCTTCCTCACCCAATGCCGCAGAGCTTCCGGGTGAACTCCGAGGAGTTCACCCACCTCCCGCATGACACCTGAACGCTTAGGTGATTCCTCTCTCATCTCAAGCACCAATTGCACGCCGCGTTCAATAACCTCTCGCGAATATCTGCGATGGGCGGGCACGATTCATCGTCTCCAAGGCTAATCATTTAGTCATGCCCGGCACACCCCTTGGGGGGTGGCTGTCTAGCGATACAACGAAGACGATTATGCACAGCTGTTCATGGTGGTCAAACGGGCGCCACTGTTCGAGTCGGAGCTGTGCCAGCATCCGACCACCCAGACCCCACTCTTCATGCCTTTGGCATGCACCTGCGACAGTTGCGCGAAGCGCAAGGGCTCACACTGGAGGAGCTAGCCGAGGTGAGCGGGATGAGCTTCCGAGGCATCGTCTACATCGAGCACGGACGTCGAAATCCAAGCTTGACTACGATTCTGGCCTTGGCAAGGGGGTTGACGATCGCCCCATCTTTGCTATTGCGTGTCTTCGATACGCCGAGCCTGCAAGGAGAGCGTGCGGAAGATTCGTGAGACCGCGTTTGAGATCTCTGTCGAGCGTGCGCGAGCAGGCGCCCTACCTTCTGTAGGTGGACGAGAGATTTCCCGCGGTCGGGAACTTCAGAGAGTTTGGGCGGGGCTGGCCGGACGGGCTGTGGTGCGCTGTCCGGGACAAGGTGCTGGAGCATGCCGGCGAGCTGGTTCAGTACCTGCGCGCCGGTACGGTCCTGGTTTCCGCGACCACACTCGTGCGCTACGTCCTCAGCCCCTCCAATACCGTGATCGCCCTGAGTCGCTGTCCGGGCGACCTGACCCACCACTCACCCCACCGGCCACGACCGTCCGGCCGGTGGTCGAGGCTGGGAGGGCAGGGATCGAAGGGCCGACTCCGGGGCGGCCACTTGCAGGCGAAGTTGCCGGTTCTCCAATGTCAGCTGATTCACAACCCGTGCAAGGATTTCGACGTCATCTCTCAACTGGGCCAGTTCGTTCTGGTCCGCAGCCCGTAGTTCCTTGAGTTTTACGATTTTTTTCCGGAGTCGCTTCTCCGCGTCGGTAATCTCTCCGCGTGCACTGACCTGAGCGTAGAACTCATTTTTAAGGTCGGGGTGGCGCTGCGTGAGCGCGTTGCGCGGAACTCCAGCTTCAGCAGCGAGTGCGACGATGGTCAGGGCGCCATTTGACTGCTCGGCGGTGCCGTTCAGGATCCGACTCATGGCCTCACGAATGCGGCGGCGTTCGTCACTGGCGGGACTCATGCGGGTTCTCCCCGGGCGGTGGTCCGATTGCTGTGGTGCAGGTCGGCGTACTCGCGCAGTCGCATCGCCTGCCCGCGTAGACGCTCAGCCAGCGGAAACGGGAGGCCTCCCGAATCGGCTTGCCTTTCCAAGTCTTCGGCCTGGTCGCCGAGCTGGACAGCGTGGTGGTCGAGGCGGCCGATGTTCGCACAGGTCGGAACACAACTGTCGAGGCGGGGCGAGTCGTCATCCTTGATCCGGCGGCAGAGCGCTTTGTCCCGGTTATACACACACATCGCGAAGGCATGCGGGTTGTCGTGGACGGCCAAAGCCGGGTTGCTCAGCAGAGCTCTGGCCTGCCGGGCCGTGGTGATCACGCCCACGAAAGTTGGTGCTTGCGTCGCTGCGTGGATGAGTCGCCGAGCAGCGGGCCCTGAGACACCGGTGCCAACAGCAAGGTCGTCGTGGAGGGTGGCGAGAGTTTCAGCGGTCGCTCTTGCCATCTCGATGTCGAGTAGGTCGTGAATGCCGTCACGACTGCGGGAGGCGTAGGCGGCGCTTACCGCCGTGCGCATATGGCCGTACTGAATCGCGAGCGCGACTAGGCCTCCGGGCCGACGGGCAATGTGCCAGGCCAGGGTGCGGCGGAACCGGGCGGTGCCGATCAGGCCCTCCGGGTCGGCGGGGATCACTTCGTGGGGGCGGTCCAGGCTGACGGCGAGATCAGATGCCCAGTGAGCAAAATGCTCGACGCGGTCGCGGAACGAATACAACGTCAGCGCCCTCTTGGCGTTCTTACGCTGGATCAAGAACTGGTGCGAGTACGAGTCGAAGAGCAACGCTTCGGACGGGACGATGCGTTCGAGGACACGGATCGCGGCGACCACGGGTGCAATGGCGACCCAGGGAACATCCCGCGTCCTCCCGCGGGACAGATGGTTGCCGTCCTTGTCTCGGGCGGTCTTGAACTCGTGCCCATAAATCAGGTGCCGTCCCCCGGGTTCCGGCTCGGGGCAGCAGCCCTCGTGAAGGCCCAGGACCTCGCCTGGTCTCATACCAGTGAGGTAGGCGATCACGATGAAACACGCAGTTCCCAGGTGCCGCATCAGCCCGCCGACCTCATCGAAGTCGACGGCGTCGGTCCATGGGCGACCGTCGATCATGCCGGTGACAGCGCAAGGCATGGGGCAGCCGCCGGGACGGGTCCTTTTCAGCTCCTGCCAGCGGAGGTTGCTTTCGAGAGCGTGCTGGACCTGACTGTTGGAAGCTCCGGTCAGGGCCGCAATGTAAGTAGTGGCGAATGCCGTCCTGCCCTGCCACTGGATCGTCGGGACTGGCCTGCCGCTGGATTCTAGCTCGCGAAAGTAGGCCAGCAGGGTTGGCCTACTCATCTCGTTCGCCGCGGGGTTGTGGCGTGGGCGGGCCGTCATACGACAGTACTCCGCCCAGGCCGCCAAGACATCGTCTGCGAAGTCCTCGACCATCCGCAGGGCCCAGATCAGCAGCGGCCCCATCGTCGCCGGGGTGATCGGCTCGGTGGCGTTTTCCCCGAGCGCTGTAGCGGCGGGAAGGTAGTCGTCGCTGCCCTCACGGCTCCAGGGGGGCTCGGCGATGCCGAGCGGGTGTGGGCTGGTGTGATCGAAGATCCAGAGCCGTTGCATCGCGGTGAGCCGATGACATACCGAGGACCTGGACAGGCCCTTGGCGCGAACGAACTGGTGGTAGTCGTGCCAGGCGTCTTCGCTGAAGTCACGCAAGGTGGTGATGCCGTGCTTGTGGCACCACCTGGCCAGCTCGGCCCAGTGCAACACAGTCTTGTGGATCCTGTACGGGCTGAGCCTCTCGCGCCAGGCCCCAGCCCGGCTGACTAGGTAGAGCGCCGGCACGGGCTCGTTGATCAGCCGGTAGGCGAGGAAGCGGCACTCCTCCCGGAGTCCACTGGGGAAGTTCGCCCAGTAGATGCGGCAGCGGACGCCGCCGGGATTCTCGATCAAGGGGTGCAGACACCACACCTGATCGCCGTAACGGGCGACGGGGCCGGCGCCCGGAGGCAGTCGGTCGGAGGTGATGAACGCTACGGCCGGGTCTGGCGAGAGCGAAGGCAAGTCGAGCAAGGCCGTCACGAGTCGTAATGTCCGTTCACGAGTTGATGGATGATCTTGCGGTCCTGTGGAGTCACCCCGCTCTGCGCGGCCGCCCAGACGCCAGGGCCGATCCGGTCCTTCAAATCCGACAAGCGGGCGTAAGCCTCGCTCCAGTCCGCTTGCCAGAGGACCGGTTCAATGACGCCACGCAGGCCCTCCAAGACCTGGTGCAGGTAGGCCAGACGGGGATGGTGGTGAGGAGCAATGCGAGCGTTGGGGCACGCCGTGCAGAGGAGGAACGAGGCGGTGCAGCCGATGCCTGCCGATCCGAACGGGCTGGCCATGTAGTCAGAGCAGCCGTTTGTCACTGTCTCGGCATCACCGTTCTGCGGTGCGTCGATCAGGCGGGCCTGAAGCACGGTGCGGCGGGCCGCGTCCAGGGCCTCCTGTGCCCCGTCGGCGATGAGCGGGACAGCCACCGCGTGGGCCTGCGGTTCAGGGAGGACATAGACGCGGTCGTGAACATCCTGACTGTTCTGCCCCGGTTCACGGCGGTGGACCACGTTGACCGTCTTCCGGATCCGCCTCATCGACACGCTCACAAGGCCCGTCTCCCTGATCCAGCTGGGCATGGAGTACTTCGTCAGCCCGAAGTTGAACTGCCCCAGGCCCGGCCCTGAGGCATGAGAGCGGTGCCAGACCAGCAGCCGATCCGGGCCCCCTGCTGCTGCGGTGTAGGCCCTGGCGTGGGCGGTGGCCTCAAGAGCCTCGGTGATAAGCCGGCCCGGCGACGTCGCCCCGAAGTCGGTGAAATTGCGGACCTCGCTGTGGCGGCTCTGCCTACGCCGTTTGGTGAGTTCGATCCGATAGACGAGCGTGCCGTCCCCGACGGAATCCGGGGTCGGGCGCGGGGCAGGCAGTTCGGAGATCGGAGTCGCGTTCAGACCGTACTCTGCGGCGAACAAGACGCCTAAAGCAGCGACTTCAGCGCAGGTCAGGTACAACCGCTGCCAGGTGTGCCGAGGGTGCGAGCCGCCCAGCGCTTGCTCATACGGGACCGGGACCCGCCATACTTGCCGCTGCCCGTGGCTGGTGCCCGACTTTCGAAGCTGACGAGGGACGTGGCCCTCGCGTGCCAGCAAGTCGAGCGCTTCACCGAGCAAATAACCGTCGGTGCCCGGCTCATGATGGCCTTCCCGCCATGCCTGAAGCGTCGCGGTATTCTCCCTTACGCGAAGAAGTGCCGCGCGGAACGTCCGGCGGGCCGCGAGCCGAATCGCGTCAAACTCCGCTGGAGTGTAGGCCCGTTCCTCGACACGGACTGGTGGGACCCTACGGGCCATAGCCTCCCGCAGCGGCTGGGACAGACGCGGATCATCACGCAGGAAGGACGCCACGGATCCGATTTCCTGAGCACCTCGCACCGAATCCGGGCGGCTGAGCCGCCAGGCATTCCAGTGCCCTGCCGTCATCTCTCCCAGATCTGCGGGTGGCGCATCCAACTGGCCAAGGAAACGGGAAAATGCCTCCACCAAGTACCAAAGGGCCCGGCTGGTGGCGACAGAGTTCCACCCCCCGCCGGGGGCGCATCTGGCCGCGAACCGTCCCGCTAGGTCCCGCTGCATTGCGGATCCGACGGACAATGCTGCGAAGTCGTAGATCCTCACCCGGCCCTGTAGATCGCGGTGCCGGACGATCAGGCCGGAGTCGTCAACGATGGCAGGCCGGTGGTGGATCTCTTCGGGCTGTGCCGCCCTGCGTCCGCGCGGGCTCATCCTGGCCCTAGGCGCTCGTTCAGATCCTGAATGTGGTCGCTCTCCCGCGCAATGCGGGCCAGCAGAGACGTCACCCACGCATCCGAGCGTGCAGCCTCCCCCAACGGTGGCGCCGGTTCCAGCAGGAGGGAGCGAAGTTGCAGATCAGCGACCGGAGCCAGGTAAATCTCTCGGGTCGTCTCCAACTGGGCATGCCCCAAAAGGTCCTGGACCATCCGCCAGGGGTCACCGTAGAGAAGCCGGAAATCCCGCCGTTCCTCCGCGCTGAGCCCCAACTTCACGTCCATGACATGGTGCAGCACCACCAACATGTAAAGCGCAAAGGAGTGCCGGCACATGTGCGGCGTACACCACGGCGGCTCCTCCGTCACATTGCGGAGCTGGTCTTGGCAGCGTTGGGACGCCGAGCGAAAGACGTTCTCCCAGGATGCTGGGCGGAACGGCGTGCCGGACTCGTTCAGCCACAACCACAACGGCTCGGGCCCAAGCGGCCCCTCAGTGAAGTACGTCATCCGCTCGGCGATCGTCGCCTCGCCCAACGGCGTCTGCCCTTCACAACCGTCTTGGTCGATCCAGTGCAGTAGCCGTCGATGATGTCCGGTCTGGCGCACCACAAGGCGCATTGGCAAGCGATCGTACCGACCCTGGACCTGGGCTCGGCGAACGGTTAAGGCCCGAGTCGATTCCATGTACCCCTCAACGGCTGCGACGGCTGGCGCTGACACGTAAAAGGTGCGAGCCCTCTTGGACTTCGTCACTGCCCTGGCCAGACGGCCGTGATAATAGCGTCCACCCCCCAGCCGCACGCCAGGCACCTCAAGCGTCAGTAACGATGCTCCTTCGCCGAGCCGCATACCGGAGGAGAACAGCAGGTCAACGAAAGAAGTGTTGCGCTCCTCCAGTCGTCCCCTCCAGCCCGGGGTGATGATCCCGGCGGAGGTGTGTCCACGTAATCCGACATCGACCCATAAGCGAAACGCCCGAGGCGTCAACCAACGAACGTTGCTAGCCCTGGCCCCTTTTGCCCTTGCCGTCGGGACCTGCATAGCCTCTCCCCGACGGCCCATCACCGACCGCGTCTCAACAGGGCTATCCGTCATGTGCCCGTTCGTAACGGCCCACCGGTAGAGACGGGTCACCGCAGCCAATCCTCGGTTCCAACGCGAGGGTCCGACCTTGCGCGGATTACGCGGGGAGCGAGTCCGCCAGTCCTCGAAGTCCCAAAGGTCATCCGCCGTGGCTTCGTTCCATGTCTTGCCCCGGCCCCAAAGGAAGTCGAAGAACACGCAGTAGTCCGAGGTGTAGTTGCGCTTAGTCTCGGCCTCCAGTCGCGCGAACGAAGAGCGGCACAAGTACACACTCAAAAGCTCGTCAACCTGGCAGTCGGGAGACAGCAAGATCGGGTCACCGGGATGGATGCCCGTCTTCACCTCACGCGCTACCAAGTCGTCCCAGCCAGCCAAACCCGGCACTCGAACCGTGCAGACATCCCGCTCCTCGGGTACCCATACCACCCGCCAACCCACCACGAACCACCTCGCTGGATCTGCTTCAACACGTAGATCCAACAGGGAAGATGAGGCACATCGCGAACCGCCAACCCGGCGGCGGCCAGCCCGTGATCACCCGGGTCAGCGGCGCCGGCCGCACCACCGCCACAAGAAGCACCAGCCCTAGCAGCCCGCACCACCACGGATGCCGCGCCAACCGGCGCCCGGCCAGGACGACACCCACGGTGACCGCCGCGAGCAGCAGCGCCCCCGGCCAGCTCCCCGGCCAGTCCACGCCCGACCCGGGCAGCGCCGCCCCCGCCCGGGCCACCCCGGCAATCCAGCGGGCCGGCCAACTCGCGCACCAGGCCAGCGCCTTGGCCATCGGCATCGCCACGGGCGCCGCCGTCAGCGCCGCGAACCCCAGCACCGTCGCCGGTGCCACCGCCGCCTCGGCCAGCAGATTGCACGGCACCGCGACCAGGCTCACCCGGGCCGACAACACCGCCACGACCGGCGCGCACACCGCCTGCGCCGCGCCCGCCGCCGCCAGCGCCTCCGCGAGCCTCGGCGGCACCCCGCGCCGTCGCAGCGCCTCGCTCCAGCCCGGCGCCAGGACGAGCAGGGCGCCGGTGGCCAGCACGGAGAGGAGGAAGCCGTAACCGCGGGCCAGCCACGGGTCGTAGAGCACCAGCAGCAGGACGGCCGTGGCCAGGGCCGGGACCAGGGATCTGCGGCGCCCGGTGGCCAGTGCGAGCAGTGCGACCGCGCCGCAGCCGGCGGCCCGCAGGACGCTGGGGTCGGGCCGGCACACGACCACGAACCCCGCCGTGAGCACCGCGGCGGCCACGGCGGTCGCCCGCAGCGAGAGCCCCAGGAGCGGGGCCAGGCCGCGGCGCTCGGCCCGCTGGGCCAGCCCGGGCGGCCCGATGAGCAGCGCGAGCAGCACGGTGAGGTTGCTGCCCGACACGGCGAGCGTGTGGGCCAGGTCCGTCTCCTTGAACGCCTCGTCCAGCTCGGGTGTGATGCGCGCGGTGTCCCCGACGACCAGCCCGGGCAGCAGTGCCCGCGCGTCCCCCGGCAGGCCGTCCGTCGCCTCCCGCAGCCCGGCCCTGAGCCGCCCCGCCAGCCGTTGCGGCCCGCTCGGCCCCGCGACGATCCGCGGCCCCGGCCGGCCCCGCACCCGCAACACGGCCGCGCTCCGATCACCTCCCGTCAGTGCGGGCGCCAGCCGCCCGCCCACCATCAGCCGCGTGGACGGCAGCAACCCGAGCCAGCCGGCCTGCGCCTCGCGCGCCCGCCGGGCGACCGCCGCACCCTCCTCTTCCGAGCCGCTCCTCCGTCCGGCGCTCCCCTCCGGAGCCGGGACGTCCGCGTCGACGACCAGCAGAACGGGACTCCGGGTCCGCACCCGCCTGCCGTCCGGCCCCTCGACACTGCGCACCTCCGCCCGCGCCAGCACCGTCACGGGCGCCTCGTGATCGCCACGCACCCGTGGCCGGCTGCGCCAGGGATCACCGCTCACCTCGACCTCGGCGGTCACGCTCGCGTACCGCCGGGCCAGCTCGGGTACGGGCCCGCGCCGCACATCCGCCCCGTGCAGCCCGGCGGAGACGGCCGCCGCGGCGACACAGAGCAGCACGGCGGCGACCGAGGCCCGCACCCACGCGAACCGCCCGAGCGCCCGCGCGCCATGCCCCGGCTCCTCTGCCCCTGCGGCGCCACCGGCCCGTCTGCCTCGTCCACGCCGCACCGACAGCAGCCCGGCCCCACCCACCAGGCAGACGACCGCGAGCGCGGCCGTCCAGCCCGCCGGTGCGTCCAGCGTCAGGGCCGCCGTGGCCCAGGCCGCGAGCGCGGGTGGCACCAGGCGCAGGTCCAGGGGCCCCGCCCGGTCGCCTCGCGGAGCCTCTCGTGCCTCGGGCAATACCTCTTGGACCTCGGGCCCACGGGCCGTGACGGCACCCGGTGGTCCGGCGCCGGTAGCGCTGCTCATGGCCGTACCAGGTCGCGCAGATCGGTGAAACGGCGGTCGCCGATGCCGTTGACCTCACGCAGCTCGTCCACCGAGCGGAAACCACCGTGCTGGGTGCGGTAGTCGATGATGTGCCGGGCCAGCACCGGGCCGACTCCGGGCAGGCTGTCGAGCTGGTCCACCGTGGCCGTGTTGAGAGAGACCGGAGCCGCGGGGGCCGTGCCCGCAGCTCCAGCGGCCGCTTCGCCGGGCGGGCCGGGTGGGGCCACCGCGCCGACGGGTGTGCCGACGAGGACCTGTTCGCCATCGGCCAGGAAGCGGGCCTGGTTGAGCCCTTCGGTGCTGACGCCCGGGCGGACACCGCCGGCCGCCCGCAGCGCGTCGGCCACCCGGGAGCCGGCCGGAAGCCGCCGGAGCCCCGGATTCCGGACCTTGCCGCTGACGTCCACGACGATCTCCCCGCCCGGCGCCGCCGGGGTACGCCCGCCCGCACCGGCCTTGGCGTCTTCGCTCCTCTTGACGTACGGCGCCTCGGCACGCACCACTTGGGGGGCTCGCACGGACTCGGTCCGCCCGGCCCAGAAGTGCTGCACGGCAAACACGGCGGCGACCACGAGCACCACGGCGAGCGCCACGACTCCCCGTCGCTCCACCCCGCACCGCGTCTGCAACCACACCGGCATCCGCTCCCGCAGCGCGGGCGCCACCCGATCCCGCCAGCCGAGGGCACCGGGGCCCGGGGGCTGGCGCGGCTCCGCGGGCTCCAGCAGCCCCGACGACTCCGGCGGCTCCAGCGACTCCGGCGGCGCCATCCAGTGGGCCGTATCGGCCGGTTGGGGGACGAGCGGCGTGGTGACGGCGGCGCCCTCGGCCCTCGCCGGGATCAACCCGGATGCCGGACCCGTCATCGTCGCCGTATTCGCAACCGCTGCTGTTGGCGTCGCGGTCGCAGGCGCCGACGGCCCCTCCCCCATCGGTGGTGCGTTTCCCAGCTCCCCGCACCGCACTCCACGTTCGCCGAAGAGCAGCTCCGCCCGGCGGCGCACTTCGTCCGCCGGTGCAGGCCGGCGGTGGCGGGTGCGACGGCGGTATCGGACCCGGCCGTCCGAGGCGGGCCCACGTCCGGGACCGCTGCCGGCAGAGGCGATGCGTGTACGTGATCGAAGTGCCATGCGACGAGGATGGGACATCCTGCCGATTCGCGATGATCATGCTCAATTTCCGGGAATTACCGCCCGGTTGTGGAAAACCCCGTCACCCGTACGAGCGGAAATCAGCGGGGCGAGACCACCGCACCCAGCAGCCCGGGACCGGTGTGCGCCCCGATCACCGCTCCGACCTCGCTGACATGCAGGTCGGCCAGACCCGGCACCCTTGCCCGCAGCCGGTCGGCGAGCGCGGCAGCACGGTCGGGGGCGGCGAGGTGGTGGACGGCGATGTCGACCTCGGCACTGCCCGCCCGCTCGGCGGCGATCTCCTCCAGGCGCGCGATGGCCCGGGACGCCGTACGGACCTTCTCGAGCAGCTCGATACGGCCACCGTCCAGCTGGAGCAGGGGTTTGACGGCGAGCGCGGAACCGAGGAGTGCCTGGGCGGCTCCGATTCGACCGCCACGGCGCAGATAGTCCAGGGTGTCGACGTAGAAGTAGGCGGACGTGCCCGCAGCGCGCTTCTCGGCGGCTGTGACGGCCTCGTCCACCGTGCCGCCGGCCTCCGCGGTCACGGCCGCGGCGAGCGCGCAGAAACCGAGGGCCATCGCGACCATCCCGGTGTCCACCACCCGCACCGGCACCGCTGCCTCACGCGCCGCGAGGACCGCCGCATCGTAGGTGCCGGACAACTCGGCGGACAGATGCAGGGAGACGATGCCGCTCGCGCCGGATTCGGCGACCCTGCGGTAGGTCTCCGCGAACACCTCGGGACTCGGGCGGGACGTCGTCACGGGCCGGCGCTTCTGCAGTGCCTGGGCAAGCGAGCGGGTCGAGATCTCGGTGCCCTCTTCGAGCGCCTCGTCGCCGAGGACCACGGTCAGGGGTACCGCTGTGATGCCGTGGCGCTCCATCGTCCTGGACGGCAGGTAGGCCGTTGAATCGGTGACGATCGCGACATGGCGGGACATGAGCTGGAGGTTACCTGCCGTAGCCCTCGCGCGGCAGCCCGGCCCCTGCGTAACGGGAACGGAGCGGTCCGCTCAGGCGGTGCTCTCGGGGCGCGGCTTCTTCTGCCACGGGTAGGCGAGGCGGCGCGACGGCGGGGTGATCGCCTGGGGAGCAGGCTCCTCGGCAGGCCGGGGGCCGGGGGCCCACGACTGGGTGTGCTGCGCCGCCCGGTCCTCGGTCGCACCGGCGTCGGGCCACTGCGGTGCCTGGGCAGGCCCGGCCGGGGTCCAGTGGCGCAGGGCGTCCGCCTCGATGTCGATCTGATCGCTGAGGGCGCCGAGATCGTCGTCGGTGAACTGGCGCGCGCGGTCGCGCACGGCCCAACGCAGGGAGTTCGCGGACTTGGTGATGCGCTCGGTGCGGCCGCGCAGCTCGGCCAGTCGGGCCCCGACCTCGGCCCGGTCGGGCTCGGTCTCCAGGCGCCTGAGGTCTGCGTCCAGCTGGTGTCCGTGCACGTTGAGGCGCTCGAAGAGACCGAGGGACTCCTTCAGCGACTCGTCCTCGGCGATCCCTGTGCGCAACGCGTCCTGGGTGGCACGCATCGACGTGCGCAGTGCCAGCCGCAACTCGGCGATCTCGGCGGAAGGGCCGATCTGGACGATGGATTTCGCACGCAGGGTGTGGTCCTCGACCGTGCGGCGGGCCTGCTCGATCGTCCGGTCCACTCCGCGCTTGGCGGCGCCGACCGCCTTCACCGTGGCGTACGCGCCGAGGCCGATGAACAGCAGGAAGAGCAGGGCGAACACGGCGATCACTGCTTCCATGACGCTCCTCCTCCGGCTGATGCGGCCTGCGCCGCTGCGCTTTCCACAGTAAACGCAGCAGGCAGGCCCGGAGTTCCGGAAGAACCCCGAACCTGCCCCGAATCTGCCCGTAGGGGACTAACCCGATCCCCATCGCGGCCGGTGTCCGCTCGTCACGCCGTAACGATGTTCACCAGCTTCGGCGCGCGCACGATCACCTTGCGGATGTCCGCGCCGCCCAGCGCCGCGACGACCTTCTCGTCGGACAGGGCTGCCTTCTCCAGCTCCTCCTCGGAGATGGCCGGCGGCACCTCCAGGCGAGCCTTGACCTTGCCCTTGATCTGCACGACGCAGGTCACGGTCTCGTCGACCACGTACTGGGGGTCGGCAACCGGGAAGTCCCTGTGCACGACGGAGTCGGTACGGCCCAGCTTGCGCCACAGCTCCTCGGCGATGTGCGGGGCCAGCGGGGCGACCATCAGCACCAGCGGCTCGGCGACCGAGCGCGGCACCGCGGCACCGGCCTTGGTCAGGTGGTTGTTCAGCTCGGTGACCTTGGCGATCGCCGTGTTGAAGCGCAGGCCCTCCAGGTCCTGGCGGACGCCGTCGACGGCCTTGTGCAGGGCGCGCAGCGTGTCCTCGTCGGGCGCCTCGTCCACCACCGTCAGCTCGCCGGTGTTCTCGTCGACGATGTTGCGCCACAGCCGCTGCAGCAGCCGGAACTGGCCCACCACCGCGCGCGTGTCCCACGGGCGGGAGACGTCCAGCGGGCCCATCGCCATCTCGTACAGGCGCAGGGTGTCGGCACCGTACTCGGCGCAGATCTCGTCCGGAGTCACCGCGTTCTTCAGGGACTTGCCCATCTTGCCCAGCAGACGGCTGACCTGCTCGCCCTGGTAGTAGTAGGCGCCGTCGCGCTCCTCCACCTCGGCGGCCGGCACCGCGATGCCGCGGCTGTCGCGGTAGACGTAGGCCTGGATCATGCCCTGGTTGAACAGCTTGTGGAACGGCTCCGCGGAGGAGACGTGCCCCAGGTCGTACAGGACCTTGGACCAGAAGCGCGCGTACAGCAGGTGCAGCACGGCGTGCTCGGCGCCGCCCACGTACAGGTCGACACCGCCGTGCGGCTGACCCTCGCGCGGGCCCATCCAGTACTGCTCGATCTCGGGGTCGACCAGCTTCTGGTCGTTGTGCGGGTCCAGGTAGCGGAACTCGTACCAGCAGGAACCGGCCCAGTTGGGCATGGTGTTGGTCTCGCGGCGGTACTTCTTCGGCCCGTCGCCCAGGTCCAGGGTGACGTTGACCCATTCCTCGTTGCGCGACAGCGGCGTCTCGGGCTGGGTGTCCGCGTCGTCCGGATCGAAGGTGCGCGGGCTGTAGTCCTCGACCTCGGGCAGCTCCAGCGGCAGCATCGACTCGGGCAGCGGGTGGGCGACGCCGTCCTCGTCGTAGACGATCGGGAAGGGCTCGCCCCAGTAGCGCTGACGGCTGAACAGCCAGTCGCGCAGGCGGAAGTTGACGGTGCCCTCGCCGATGCCCTTGCCCTGCAGCCACTCGGTGACGCGGGCCTTGGCCTCGGCGACGCCCAGCCCGTCCAGGGAGACCTCGTCGGTCGTCGAGCCGACGATCCTCGCGTCGTACGAGACGAACGCGTCGTCCCAGGCCGTGGTGTCGGTGCCACGGCCGTCGGACGGCTGGACCACGCAGCGGATCGGCAGCTCGAAGGCGCGCGCGAAGGCGAAGTCACGCGTGTCGTGCGCCGGGACGGCCATGATCGCGCCGGTGCCGTAGCCCATCAGGACGTAGTCGGCGATGAAGACCGGGATCTGCTCCCCGGTGACCGGGTTGGTGGCGTACGCGCCGATGAAGACGCCGGTCTTGTCCTTGGCCTCGGCCTGACGCTCGACGTCGGACTTCGAGGCGGCCTGCGCGCGGTAGGCGGCGACGGCCTCGGCGGGCGTGCCGTGGCCGCCGGTCCACACCTCGTGCGTGCCCTCGGGCCAGGCCTCGGGGGTGAACTTCTCGACCAGAGGGTGCTCGGGGGCCAGCACCATGTAGGTGGCACCGAACAGGGTGTCCTGGCGGGTGGTGAAGACCGTGATGTGCTCGCCGTCGATCGGGAAGTCGATGCGGGCGCCTTCGCTGCGGCCGATCCAGTTGCGCTGCTGCAGCTTGATGGCCTCGGGCCAGTCCAGCTCCTCCAGGTCCTCCAGCAGCCGGTCGGCGTAGGCGGTGATGCGCATGTTCCACTGGCGCAGCTTGGCCTTGAAGACCGGGAAGTTGCCGCGCTCGGAGCGGCCCTCGGCGGTGACCTCCTCGTTGGCCAGCACGGTGCCCAGGCCCGGGCACCAGTTCACGGGGGCTTCGGAGGCGTAGGCCAGGCGGTACTCGCCCAGGACGTCGGCGCGCTCGGCGGTGTTCAGCTCGCTCCACGCGCGCGTGGTGCCCGGAATCGCACGCTCACCGGACTCGAACTGGGCGATCAGCTCGGAGATCGGGCGGGCGCTGCGCGCCTCCTCGTCGTACCAGGAGTTGAAGATCTGCAGGAAGATCCACTGGGTCCACTTGTAGTAGTCCGGCTCGATCGTGGCGAACGACCGGCGCTTGTCGTGGCCCAGACCCAGCCGGCGCAGCTGGGACTTCATGTTCTCGATGTTGGCTTCGGTGGAGACGCGCGGGTGCGTGCCGGTCTGCACGGCGTACTGCTCGGCGGGCAGGCCGAAGGCGTCGAAGCCCAGGGTGTGCAGGACGTTGTGGCCGGTCATGCGCTGGAACCGGGCGTAGACGTCGGTGGCGATGTAACCCAGCGGGTGGCCGACGTGCAGGCCCGCTCCGGAGGGGTACGGGAACATGTCCATGATGAACTTCTTGGGCCTGGCGACCAGCTCGGGGTCCCCCGCCAGGTCACCCTTGGGGTTCGGCGCCGCGTAGGTGCCGTCGGCGTCCCAGAAGTCCTGCCAGCGTGCCTCGATCTCGGCCGCCATGGCAGCCGTGTAGCGGTGCGGCGCTGCTTCCGCCGACGCGGCGGCGGCAGCAGCGGGGTTCGTCTCGCTCATGATCCTCAAAGCTCCATCGATCGTCTCTGCCTGCGGAAATGAAAAAGCCCCTCGCACAGGAGGGGACGCCGCGCCGATGCCGACCTCACGGGTACGACCGGGGTCGGTACTGATCAGCGCGGCCCGCTAAGCAGAAGGCGTACGGCACGCATGGCGTTAGGGTACCGCAGGCCCTGAGCGAGCCGCGACGGCCTTGAGCAAGCCGCGACGCGCGTCCGTATCCCTTGTGGACATGCCAGGAACTCCCGCCAGAACTGAACCAAGGTCAAAAATTACTTCGCGTATCGTCCACTAAGGGACATCGCCCTAGTCATATTGCCCGTTGATAACAACGCAATAACTCAAACCCCGTACCGATCGGTATGGCGCCACTTAGAGTTCGGCAGCGGGACCGCTTTCCCGAAACTGCTCGGAGTTGCCCCCATGAACCCTCGTCGTAGTACCAGCTCACTCCCCAAACCGGGCCGCTCGGCCTCTGGGGTGGCGACCGCCGTCGCCCTGTTGCTGATACCCGTGGTCGTGCTGGTCGGAGGCAGTCAGGTCCGCGATTTCCTCAACTTCGGCGCGGGCGTGCTGTCGCTGGTCTCGCTCAGCTGCTCGGTGATCTGGGGCCTGTTCGCCCAGGACCGGATCTTCCTCAACATCCGGCAGCGGATCGTCGGCCAGGCGGTGCACCGCACGCTCGGGATCGCCTCGATCGCCTTCCTCCTGCTGCACATCGTCACGAAGATCGCGCTCGGCCACACGCGCGTGATCGCCGCGATCATCCCGTTCTCGCTCGGCATCACCGGAATCGGTGGCCTGATCGGCCTGGGGTCCGTGGCGGGCCTGCTGATGATCTTCGTGGGCATCACCGGCGCCCTGCGCAGCAACTTCGCCACCCCTGCCCCGATCGCCGCCCGCTGGCGCGCGATGCACATGCTGGCCTACC
Source organism: Streptomyces broussonetiae (assembly GCF_009796285.1). Classification (NCBI taxonomy): domain Bacteria; kingdom Bacillati; phylum Actinomycetota; class Actinomycetes; order Kitasatosporales; family Streptomycetaceae; genus Streptomyces; species Streptomyces broussonetiae. Next base: position 3,506,080 of record NZ_CP047020.1, read on the forward strand.
CGGCCTGGTGCGCGGCGCTGATCCACGGCCTGTACGCGGGCCGCGCGGCCAAGCCGTTCTTCGTGATCTCCTACGGCCTGTCCCTGCTGGGCGTGATGGCCGCCCTCGCCCTGCGCTCCGCCCCGCGCCCGGTCAAGCGCAGGATCGCCGACCGCCTGGTGGCGCTCTTCGGCAGCTCGGAGCGGCCCGGACTGGACGAGCTGGACGCGAGCCGCTCCCGGGTCGCCGAGTCGGCCCTGCCGGGCTTCGAGAGCCGGCGCGAGCCCGAGGCGGCGGCCGCCCCCGCCCAACCGCTGTACCAGTCGCCCGCGGCTCCCACGGCGCAGCCCGCGTCCGGCTTCGCGGCCGCCTACCGCGCGGTGTCCCCGCACGCGAGCACCCAGCAGCCGTACACGGCCGGCCAGACGGCCCGGATGGATCTGCCGCTGGACCTGCAGCCCACGGAGGCCGTCCCGCGCACGGACGGCCCTTCCAGCACCTCGGGCAGCTGGCCGATCCCGTCCCCGCCGCCGGTCGGCGAGGCCCCGCCGTCCGTGTACGACCCCCTCCAGGACACCGGATACACCATCCCGGTCTATGGCAATACAGGCACATCCGGATACGGCGGAAGTGAGATGTACGACACCGGTGAGACAAACGGCCGCTATGGCACGTACAACGCCAGTGACACGTACAACAACGGTCCCGCTACCGAAACGCTGCCCGGCGCGTCCTTCGACGCACCGGGTTCGGGCGAATCCTGGAACACGCCGTCCGGAGGCTTTAAGTGAACGAGGCCCTGCCCGACGTCCCCGAAGTCCGCGTGGTCGGCCTTCCCCAGCTCACGTCGGGCTTCGACCTTGTGGAGCGGCTCGACCTGCCCATGCATCTGAAGGTGCACGGGCCGCTCGATCCCCTGGGCGGCGAACAGCTCGCGCAGCTCTCCGAGAACATCAACCTCAAAGGCCGTGGCGGCGCGGGCTTCCCCTTCCACAAGAAGCTGCGTTCGGTCGCCGAGTCGGCGATCAAGCGCGGGGTGCGGCCGGTCGTCGTGGTCAACGGCAGCGAGGACGAACCGGCCTGTCGCAAGGACACGGTGCTCATCAACCGCGCCCCGCACCTGATCCTGGACGGCGCACTGCTGTGCGCGGAGGCGCTCGGCGCACGGACGCTCGTGATCGGTGTCACACGTGAGTCCACGCAGCGTTCCATGGAGGCCGCACTCGCCGAACGCGGACTGAGCAACAGCCGTAGATCGGCCCTGCGCGCGTGGGTGCAGCGAAACCCGGTGCGCATGGTCACCGGCGCAGCCGCCTCGCTGATCCGCTCGGTCGACGGCGGCCCGGCGATCCCGCCCGGCCGCAAGATCAGCGCCTCGCAGAGCGGCGTCGGCGGAGCGCCCACGCTGCTGTCGAACGCGGAGACCTTCGCGCAGCTGGCCATCGCCGCCCGCATCGGCCCCGAGCGCTACGGCAACACCGGCCTGTACGACGAGCCGGGCACGGTCATGCTCACCGTGTCCGGCGCGGTCGCCCGTCCGATGGTGCTCGAGGTCCCCACGGGCGTGCCGTTGCGCTACGTACTCCAGCTGGCGGGCGCCCCGCCGATGCCGCAGGGCGTGCTGACCGGCGGCTACCACGGCAAGTGGATCGACGCGGCGACCGTGAACGAGGCGATCGTCTCCCGCAACTCGCTCGACGCGGTGGGCGGTTCGCTGGGCGCGGGCGCGATCCTGCCGATCAGCCAGGAGACCTGTCCGCTGGGCGAGTCGCTGCGGGTGGCGCAGTGGCTGGCCGAGGAGAGCGCGGGCCAGTGCGGCCCCTGCTACCTCGGACTGCCCGCCGCCGCGCGCGGCATGGAGGACATCCTCAACGGCGGCGGACCCGCGGCCCTGGAGGCGCTCAAGCAGGTCGCGAAGAACGTCAAGCGCCGCGGCGCGTGTTCGCACCCGGACGGCTCGGCGATGTTCCTGGAGTCGACCATCAAGGCGTTCACCGACGACCTGGCCGCCCATGTGCTCGGAAATGGCTGCGGACGGCCCGTGGAGGGCGTTCTGCCGCTCTTCGAGGGGGGCAGGGCGCCTACGGGCATCCCGGGCGGCGCAGAGCCCGAGGAGACCGGCTCCAGCCGCCAGAAGATCTACGTCGACTGGACGCTGTGCCGAGGGCACGGGCTGTGCGCCGACATCCTTCCCGAGGTGTTCGAACTCGGCGCCGACGGTTTCCCGACCGTGGCCCAGGCGCAGGTGCCGCGCTACGCGGAGGCCAAGGCCCTTCGCGCGGTGCGACGCTGTCCGGCGCTCGCCCTGCGCCTCGAGGAGGACACGCGCGGGCAGGCGCCGTCGCGCAACCTTCCGGTCCTCTCCCAGGGCCGCGGCCGGCGGGCGCTGGGCCGCTGAGCACACGGCAAGGGGTGCCCCACCCGCGACGGGGTGGGGCACCCCTTGCCGTTCGCCCGTCATCCGGGCGCAACACGCCGAAGGCGGACCATCCCGAGGATGATCCGCCTTCAACTTCTGTGGAGCTAAGGAGAATTGAACTCCTGACCTCCTGCATGCCATGCAGGCGCTCTACCAACTGAGCTATAGCCCCTTGTTTTGTTGTTTCGCCCGGTTCCCCCGGCGACGTCGTAAACATTACAGGCCCGGGGCCACAGCACCAAATCGGTTTCGGGTTCGCGCCGGTACAGCCCTAATGTCGGTTTGCGTGACCGTGATCGCGTCGCCCGAGAGCCCACCGCAGGGCGCAGGGGCGCCGGCAGGATCGGTACGGTGGACAGCTGGGTCGCGAACGGCGCGTACGCCCCTGCGCGCGCCGCCACAGGCAACCTCGCGCCCCTGGCGGTCCCGGACGGCCGGTCGCCCAATCCCGTCGGCCACGCGCACGTGGAGACCGCCGCGGGGTCAGGTCGGCCTCGCGCCGGACGTCCTGGTGCCGTGGGACCCGGCTCGACTCTCCGCGCATGCCGCAGCCACGGCCCCACGTCCTGGAAACACCGCCGGGCCTGGCGCGCCCCCTCGACGGATGCCGCACGGACCGGCGTCCCGAACCGCACCGGGGAGAGCAGGAATTGGCGCTTTCGCCCCTTCCACAGGAGCCGAAGCACTGTTCCTCGCACCGAGCCCGACATCGTTGCCGTGCCGCGACAGCGGCATGACCGGCGTCAAGCCGTCACGAAGGAGTAGAACCGCTTGAGTGTGCAGTGCTCCTCGAGCAGGCGACCGTAGATCGGCTCACCCTCCAATTCCCGGTACGTCTCGATCGGGTCGCCCTTTATGATCAGCGCCCGCGCACATTCCTCGCACCAGTACTGGTAGTCGGGATTGATCGGCTCCATGTCGCGGACGATCGGCGTACCGCTCCCACACCAGTCACACTTTCGCCTGTGTGCACCCATCGATCAGCTCCAGCTGTGGCCGCAGGCCGTGCACACGTAGGAGATTCCGCCGTTGTCGCCAAGGACTTGGGCGACATGCGCGGAACCGCAGGAAGGGCAGCTCAGCCGGGTGGTCGTATCCCGTATCAACGCCGCACCGAGGAGGTGGCCGCCCTCCCCAAGGATGCTCGCAGGCATCGCTACTCCCTCCCGTCGGGCCACGCCCCCTTCCGGCCGTTTGATTCTGCCACGGCCGGAGCAATACGGTCAGCGACGCCTCAGTACCAGTCCGGACACGGCTACCGCCCGGGCCGTTCCCGCCGGCGTCCGAGCCCACACCGAGAACGCCTCCGCAGGGGTATACGAGTGCGAGACCCCGAGTGACTCAATCCGGTTCAGGAACAGTGTGCCGAACAACGCCACGCCGATCAGCCGACCGAGCTGGGCGACCATCACCAACAGGCCACTGACACCCGCCGTGCGACGGTTTCTCCCCCGTCGCCGCCGCTGGGCGCCCACCCGCTGGTCGACCAGGCCTACGGCCGTCAGCCACACCGAACAGACCGGCGACCTACCGGCACCGACCGGCGCACGGCCCGCGTTCCACCCCGGCCATGGCGCTGCGGATGGCGCAGCCCACGATGACCAGTTGCCGATCGGCGCCGCGGGCGTGGGGTTCGGAACTGACGGTGGGCGCGACCACGTTCACGGTGAAGAGGTCGAGGGCCGCCATGAACCGGCCGGCGAGCAGGGCCGCGAGCAGCGGCCGGGGCCGATTGTCAGTGCCGGGTGCTTCACTGTCCGTGACGGGTGATTGCGGTCCGCCGCCGACTGCCAGTCACTGTCAGTGGCAGATGCTTCACTAATCGTAGGGCGCCGGAGGCCCGGCGACAGCGACGGCGACGGCGACGGGGACGGGGACGGGGGCAAAGAGGGCAGTGAGGACAACGGAGTGGACGGGGGCCGGAAGATGACGGCGAACATGGGGACGACGAACACCGGGACCTGCGAACACGGAGATCACGACACGGGTGGCGAAGCCGACGCGATCGGCGAGCGCACAGCGCCGCAGACCGGAGTCGGCGCCTTCCTTCGGTCGGGCTGCGGAAGACACGTGGGCGAGCCGGTCCGGGAGGACTGCATACGCGCGCCGTCCGCGGCGAGCCCGGGTCCATGGAGCTGCGGGCGGGCGGCGCGGTGGTGCTTCCGGGGGAGCGCGTAAGGAAGCGCGCGAGGGAGGGGGCAGAGAAGGCAGAGGAGAGGTGCGCCAGTGAAATGCAGAAAATCCCGCCCCCCTGACGGGGACGGGACCTTCATCACCGATCTTTGACAACTCAACAGAGTGTCGACCAGTGGAGCTAAGGAGAATTGAACTCCTGACCTCCTGCATGCCATGCAGGCGCTCTACCAACTGAGCTATAGCCCCTTGCGTTCTTCCCGCTCGGCGGGGCGAACAAGAAGAACTTTAGCCTGTGACCTGCCAGAAAGTGAAATCCGAGGTCCGGGAGTCGCGGCGGCTCAGGTGTCGTCGCCGAGCACGGGCTCCGGAAGGGTGCCTGCGTTGTGCTCCAACAGCCGCCAGCCACGGGCGCCCTCGCCGAGCACGGACCAGCAGCAGTTGGACAGACCGCCGAGGCTCTCCCAGTCCCGGGCCTCCAGGCCGAGGAGTCGGCCGATGGTGGTGCGGATGGTGCCGCCGTGGCTGACGACGACGAGCGTGCCGTCCTCGGGCAGCTTCTCGGCATGGCGCAGGACCACGGGGGCGGCCCGGTCGGCGACCTCGGTCTCCAGTTCGCCGCCGCCGCGGCGGACTGGCTCGCCGCGCTTCCAGGCGGCGTATTCCTCGCCGTAGCGCTCGATGATCTCCTCGTGCGTCAGCCCCTGCCACACGCCCGCGTAGGTCTCGCGCAGACCCTCCTCGCGGGTGATGTCGAGGCCGGTGAGCAAGGCCAGCTCGGCGGCCGTGTTCGCCGCGCGCTGGAGGTCGGAGGAGATGATCACGTCCGGCCCCAGGGAGGCGAGCAGCCGGGCGGCACGACGGGCCTGGCCTATACCGGTGTCGGTCAGCTCGACGTCCGTGCTGCCCTGGAAACGGCGCTCGACGTTCCAGGCGGTCTGGCCGTGCCGCCACAGGATGATGCGGCGGCCCCGGGTCCTGCGGTCGGTCACCTCACCGGTGGCGCCCATCACCACTCCCCGCCCGGCTCCGCGGAGGCCTCCTCGGCCTGCACTCGGGCGTGCTCCGCCGCCTTGCCCCGGGTGGCCTTGGCGTCGGCGGGCAGCTCCAGCTCGGGGCAGTCCTTCCACAGCCGCTCCAGGGCGTAGAAGACCCGCTCCTCGCTGTGCTGGACGTGGACGACGATGTCGACGTAGTCGAGCAGCACCCAGCGGGCCTCGCGGTCGCCCTCGCGGCGCACCGGCTTGACGCCGAGCTCCTTCAGCAGGCGCTCCTCGATCTCGTCGACGATGGCCTTGACCTGGCGGTCGTTCGGCGCGGAGGCCAGCAGGAAGGCGTCCGTGATCGACAGCACGTCGCTGACGTCGTAGGCGATGACGTCGTGGGCCAGCTTGTCGGCCGCCGCCTGGGCGGCGGTGTTGATGAGCTCAATGGAACGGTCGGTGGCGGTCACTACTTGGCTTTCCGTCGGCGGTCGTTTGCCACTAAGGGTCTCACGGACCGCCCGGGGCACCCCACGTGATTACGGGGACACGAGGGGTGCCCAGGCCTTTCGTCAGGAGGCGGACGGCTTGTAGTCCCGGCCCAGGACGACCGAGACGTCGGCGCCCGAGGAGACCGTGCCCTTGGTCACGGAGCCGGTCGGCAGTCCGAGGGTCTTTGCGACCTCGGTGGCGTTCTGCTTGTCGGAGGCGTCCGCGTAGACGACCTTCGAGGCGGCCTGGGTGCCGGAGGTGGTGCCGCCCTCCAGGAAAGTGAAGCCTCCGTTGAGGAGCACCACGCGTGCCTTCCCGGTGTCGTCCTTCACACCGGTGGCGTTCTGCACGGAGACCCGGACCGCGGAGCCGGCCCCGGGGCTCTTGGCGGTGCCGCCGAGGATGTCCTTCACCACGCTGTCGCTGGTCTTGGCGCTCAGCGTGCCGTCGGGCTGCACGGGCAGCAGGGCGGTCTTGTAGTCGCCGCTCTTGGCGAGGTCGGAGAGCTTGGCGAGGAAGGTGCCGAGGTCCTTGTCGGTGAGCGGCGGGTCGAGGATCTGCGCGAGGGTCTGCACGGTGGTGACGGCCGACGAGGGGTCGGAGGACAGTTTGCGCAACACGCCCTGCATGACCTGCCCGAACCGCTCCAGCTGGGCGTCCTCGGACTCACCGGCGGCACGGTAGGTGGCGTAGGCGACGGCCATCTTGCCGCTGAGGGTCTGGGCGCTGCCCTTGTGGACGAGCGGCTCGGCGCCCTTCTTCTTGGCATCAGGGTCGGGCACGTCGGTGTTGGTGTCGATGTCGATGTTGCCGACCAGGTCGACCAGGTTCTGCAGGTAGGGGGTGTCGAGGCGCCAGGTGCCCTGGATGTTGGTGCCGAGGACGGTGTCGAGCTGGTCGCGGGTGCCGGAGGAACCGTCGTCGTCGACCGACTTGGCGAGGGTCGTGGTGGAGCCGTCGTCGCCGCTCAGGGCGAGGGAGTTGGGCAGCAGCACGGTGCTGCCCTGCTTGGTGGTGGTGTTGTCGACCAGCAGCGCCGTGGAGGTGCCGCCCTGGCCGGTGTTGTGCAGATGGACGACGATCACATCGCGCTTCTGGGCGCCCACGGACGTGGCCGCGCCGGGCTTGGAGCCCGAGGACGACAGGCCGGGCAGCTTTCCGGCGTACCAGAGGTAGCCGACACCGCCGACGGCGACGAGGGCGAGTACGACGGTGAGCGCGATGATCCGGCTGCGGGCGCGGCGGCGGGCCTCCTCACGGCGTTCGGTTCGGTTCTCGGTGAACTTCAGCCAGTCGATGACGTCCTCGGAGTCACCGTCCGGCTCCTCGACGAAGGCGAACTGCTCGGTGTGGTAGTCCCCTTCACCGTCGCCCAGGGGTGGCTGAGGCCGCTCTCCCCGGCCCCGCTGCTCCTCGGCCGGCCCGGCCTGCTGCGGGATGTGGGCGGTCTGCCCGGCGACCCGGGGCTGCTGCCCGGTGTTCGCGGCCTGCCCGTAGGGATCGTGCCCTACGGCCTGCTGGGTGCCGGTGCCGTAGGGGTCGTACGGGGCCTGGGCGCCGTAGGCGTCGTACGGCGCGGTGTGCGGGCCGGAGTCGTGGGCGGGCACCGGCGGTTGCTGGCCGGTGGCGTAGGGGTCGTAGCCGTAGCCCTGATGCTGGGCGTACGGATCGTAGGCCGTCTGCGGAGCCTGCTGCGCCTGTTGTGCCGGGACCTGCTGGTACACGGGCCGGCCGTACTCGTCGTAGCCGACGATCTCGTACGGGCCGGCGCCATGGCCCGCGTCACCCGCGTCGTATCGGTCGTTCACCGGTGCCCCTCTCGGCTCACTCGCCGCGGTACAGCTCGCGCTTGTCGATGTAGCGCACGACTCCGTCCGGCACCATGTACCAGATGGGGTCTCCCTTGGCGACTCTCGCACGGCAGTCTGTGGAGGAGATGGCGAGCGCGGGAACCTCGACCAGCGAGACGCCGCCCTCCGGCAGACCCGGGTCGGTCAGATGGTGACCGGGACGGGTGACGCCGATGAAGTGCGCAAGGGAGAACAGCTCCTCGCTGTCGCGCCAGGTGAGCAGCTGGGCGAGCGCGTCGGCACCGGTGATGAAGAACAGGTCGGTGTCGGGGTTGAGGGCGCGCAGGTCGCGCAGGGTGTCCACGGTGTAGGTGGGGCCGCCGCGGTCGATGTCGATGCGACTGACGGAGAACTGGGGGTTCTCGGCGGTCGCGATGACCGTCATCAAATAGCGGTCCTCGGCCGGGGAAACCTTGCGGTGGGACTTCTGCCACGGCTCGCCGGTGGGCACGAACACCACCTCGTCCAGCTGGAACTGCGCGGCGACCTCGCTGGCCGCCACGAGGTGCCCGTGGTGGATCGGGTCAAACGTTCCGCCCATGACGCCCAGGCGTCGCTTGCCCGTGTGCGCGGGGCCGCGGCCCGGCCGGTACGGCGGGTACTGCGCCATGGCGTCGGCGGTCTCGAACACCGGACCGGTAGGCATGTCCTGCTCTCCCATGCGTGCAGACCCTACCGGCCCGGCCTGAAGCCTCCCGCCGGGGACGGGTCCGGGCTCAGCGGTCGCGGTTGAAACGGGTGGTGATCCACAGCAGGAGCAGCAGGATGATGAAGGCACCGCCGCCGGTGATTGCCGGGTTGAGGCTGTTGTGGTGGCCGCCCTCGGCTTCGGCGAGGGTGACCATCTGGGCTGCGGCGCTGTGAAGGCTCATCTTCGGCAGGACCTAACGCGTGTGGGCGGGATAAAGATGTCGGCTCATCGTATGCGGGAGTCCCGGCGGCGATCACGCCGACTCCGCCATTGGGGCCGCAGGGGCGATCCGCCGGCGACCGGCGGGGAACTTCGACCGTCCGTCAGTCGTCCTTCTGCTTGTAGCCGCGCAACAGGAACCAGGCGGTCAGTACACAGCCCAGAACCATCACGACCAGCACGATGCGGAGCAGATTCCCCGTCCCGTGCTGCTGGACGGCGCTCGCGGCGGCCTCGGTCAGCCAGGTGGCTGCGGGGTGGTGATCCATCGTGGACTCCTTCGGCTGTACTGCCCGTCCACGGTATCTCCGCCTAGGCTGGGCCCTACCTCGGGGGCACAGTGGACACTCACACGCACATGGGGGAAGACATGTCCGACGACGGCCAGCAGCACACGGGGCACGAGCGCGTGCCGAGCAGGCAGCGCAGGCGCTTCCCCGGTATCTCCTCACGCGCCTATGAGCATCCCGCCGACCGCTCGGCCCTGGTCGCGCTGCGCAAGCTGAGCGGCTTCGACACCGTCTTCAAGGCGCTCAGCGGGCTGCTGCCGGAGCGGAGCCTGAGGCTCCTGTTCCTGTCCGACTCGGTGCGTGTCTCCGAGCGGCAGTTCCAGCATCTGCACGACATGCTCCTGGACGCCTGTTACATCCTGGACCTGGAGAAGGTCCCGCCGATGTACGTCAACCAGGACCCGCAGCCGAACGCCATGTGCATCGGCCTGGACGAGCCGATCATCGTGGTCACCACGGGGCTCGTGGAGCTTCTCGACGAGGAGGAGATGCGCGCGGTCGTCGGCCATGAGGTGGGCCACGCGCTGTCCGGCCACTCGGTGTACCGCACGATCCTGCTGTTCCTGACCAATCTCGCGCTCAAGGTCGCCTGGATCCCGCTGGGCAATTTCGCGGTCATGGCGATCATCACGGCCCTGCGGGAGTGGTTCCGCAAGTCGGAGCTGTCCGCGGACCGCGCGGGTCTGCTGGTGGGCCAGGACGTGCAGGCCTCGATGCGCGGCCTGATGAAGATCGCGGGCGGTAATCATCTGCACGAGATGAACGTGGACGCCTTTCTGGAGCAGGCCGAGGAGTACGACTCGGGGGGCGATCTGCGTGACTCGGTGCTGAAGATCCTGAACGTGCTGCCGCGCTCGCATCCGTTCACCACCGTGCGGGCGGCCGAGCTGAAGAAGTGGTCCGAGTCCCGGGACTTCCAGCGGATCATGGACGGCCACTACGAGCGGCGTGACGGGGACAAGGACACCTCGGTCAGCGACTCCTTCCGCGAGTCGGCGGCCGCCTACGCGAGCGACGTCAAGACGTCCAAGGACCCGCTGATGAAGCTGGTCTCGGACCTCGCGGGCGGCGCGGGCGACCTGGGCGGCAGGGTGCGGCGCGGCTTCGACGGCTTCCGGACCCCGCCGCCGGCGAAGGAAGGCCCGACGGACACGGACGTTCCGCCCCGGGACGACGACTGACGTCCCGTTCCCGCGAACGGAGGCACGCGGCTGCTCTCCCGCCACCGCGACGGAGATGCTCGGCGGGCGCTCTCCCGCCACCGCGACGGAGGCGCTCGGCGCGCGCTCGCCACGCGACGGCTCTCGGCGTCTCTCTCCGCCGCAACAGCCCTCGGACGCTCTCCCCGTCTGACGGCCGACAGACCCCGGACGCGCTCTCCCCTCCATGACGGCCGACGGACCCCGGCCGTTGCCTCTCCGTCATGACGGCCCTCGGCTGCCCCCATCCCGCCGTGACGGGGACCGGCCGTTTCCTTCCGCCACAGGGGCGCTCCGCCGCGGCGGCGAATGGGATCCGGTGGTGCCGGGACCACAGCGGCCCAGGGCTGTCGCTCCTCGGGCCGGGAAGGAGAGGCCCGCTCTCACACCTTCGGCTGGGCCCCGGCGGCCAGGGTCCCGCACAGTGCCACCGGGCTTTCGGTGGCGAACGGGTCGGTGCCCGCCGGGCCCCCACTGCGCGCCGTCTGCCCGGCGAGCAGTGGCCGTAGGTACGCCGTGGAGTCCTCGGCGCAGGCGAGCGGGCCCGCCTGGACGTAGGACGTGACCAGCTGGACCTGGTGCGTGCGCAGGTCGTCGCGGGTGAAGCGGAAGGTCAGCGCGCGGCGGACGGTGAAGAGGGAGACGAGCGCGCCGGCCGGGGCGCCGGCGGGGCGCAGGGCGTAGACGAAGGTGTGGTCTGCAGTGACCTCCAGCGCGTCCGTGTCGGCCTCGACAGCCTGCAGATCGCCCTGGACGCGGATCCGGTCGTCGGCGAGCTGGGCGCGGGCGGGGTCGAGGCGGACCACCCAGCCGGTGGAGGCGTGCCGGCCGTCGGCCGCCGGGTGGTCGAAGCTCTGGTCGAACTGCTCGAGTTGGTCGCCGTCGACGAGGGCGCGGGCGGGGCTGCTCTGACGGCCTGTCAGCACCTCGGGGTAGAGCGAGGAACGGACGATGTAGTCCTTGGCGGCGGTGAGCGCGGTCACGACCTGGCTGTCGGAGAAGTGGGCGGTGCCGCGCGCGGCGGGCAGCGGTATCCCCTCGGCGCCGACCTCGAACTGGGCGGCGGGGCTGTGCGCGTACAGGCTCTCGGCGTCGGTGGCGCCGGGCACCTGGCCCGTGGGGGCGAGCGGGATCACCGTCATCCGCAGGGGGTCGGCGGGGTGCCGGTCCTGCGGGGTGTCGTAGGGGTGGCGGATGCTCACATAGACCGCGGTGCTCAGGGCAACGGCGATCAGCACGATCAGGACCAGCAGTTGCCGGATCAGTCTGCGGTGCAGGGACGGGCGGCGGCGTACGGCGGGGGCGTGGTCGGCCATCCGCTCCTCGGCGGAGTACTCCTGGAGGCGGGCAGCACGGACGAACGACTCGTCGAAAACGACGGATCGGTACTCGTCCTCCGCACCTCCGGGGCCGCCCTCGGGTGTCCCCTCCGGTGGGTCTCCTGGCCCGCCCATACCTTCAGAGTAGGTCTCAGGGGCGCCAGGTAAACGCGCTGGTACACGACAACTTCTGACAGGTGCTCACCAAGAAGCGGGCGCAGGCGCTCAGGGGGTGCGCGGGACGGCCGAGACGGCCGGCTGGGAGGTTTCGGCGGAGATCGAGGGAGCGGTCGAGCTGCCCTGTTCCACGCCGGTCGCGGCGGGGGCGGGCACGCGGTCGCGGGCGCCCGAGGAGCCGCCCCGGTAGACGGCGGCGAAGGCCAGCGCGACCATGCCTATGCCCATCACGACGGCGAGCACCCAGGCCACGGGGCGGTGCCAGCGGACCTTTCTGGCGAACGGGCCGTGGCCGTCGTCGAGGACGTAGGTGTCGTCGAGTTCGTCGTCGTCCTGATCTTGGCTGAGATCGGTCCCCTCGGGGTCGTACCGATCGTCGTAGCGCTCGCTGCGGGCGCGGGCGCGGCGGGCCTCCGCCTCGGAGGCCTCGGCTCTGGCCTGTGCGGCAGCCAGGAGGCGTTCGACAGCACTCGGTTCATGGACCGTTGCCGCCTGTACGAAGGCCTCGTCGAAGACCACGGAGGCGAACTCTTCGTCCGGCACCCCGTGGTCGTGGTCGTCGTCGGGCTCCCAGCCGTCAGGGAACGGCGTGCCCCCCACGTCCTCCGGCACACATCCAGAGTAGACCTGGGGGGTCAATTTGGGCAGACGGTATGGAAATTCATCCGCCGGTTGAGACGCTTTCCGGACGCCTCCCGGGCGCACGGTCGCGGCGGGGAGGGTACGCCCGAACGGGTGAATTCAGGGGCGTACGTGGCCGTCGCCGGTGACGATGTACTTCGTGCTGGTCAGCTCCGGCAGGCCCATCGGGCCGCGGGCGTGGAGCTTCTGGGTGGAGATGCCGATCTCGGCGCCGAAGCCGAACTGGCCGCCGTCGGTGAAGCGGGTGGAGGCGTTCACGGCGACGGTGGTGGAGTCGACCAGTTGGGTGAAGCGGCGGGCAGCCTGCTGGGAGGCGGTGACGATCGCCTCGGTGTGGCCGGAGGTCCACAGCCGGATGTGCTCGACGGCCCTGTCGAGGGAGTCGACGACAGCGGCGGCGATGTCGTAGGAGAGGTACTCGGTCTCCCAGTCCTCGGCCACGGCCTCCACGACGGTCGCCTTGGAGTCCTTGGCGTAGGCCATCACCCGCTCGTCGGCGTGCACGGTGACGCCGGCCTCGGCGAGTGCGTCCAGGGCGCGCGGCAGGAACTCGGGGGCGATGTCCTGATGGACCAGGAGGGTCTCGGCGGCGTTGCAGACACTGACCCGCTGGGCCTTGGAGTTGATCAGGATGTCGATCGCCATGTCGATGTCGGCCGCCGCGTCGACGTAGACGTGGCAGTTGCCGGTGCCGGTCTCGATCACCGGGACGGTCGACTCGTTCACGACCGTCTGGATCAGGGAGGCGCCGCCGCGCGGGATGAGGACGTCGACCAGGCCGCGGGCGCGCATCAGCTCGCGCACCGAGTCGCGGCTCTCGCCGGGGACCAGCTGCACGGCGTCGGCGGGCAGCCCGGCGCCGCCGACGGCGTCGCGGATGACACGCACGAGGGCGGCGTTGGACTCGTAGGCGGAGGCGGAGCCACGCAGCAGAACGGCGTTGCCGGACTTCAGGCAGAGGGCGGCGGCATCGACGGTCACGTTCGGGCGGGCCTCGTAGATGATGCCGACGACGCCGAGCGGGACGCGGACCTGGCGCAGGTCGATTCCGTTGGGGAGGGTGGAGCCGCGGACGATCTCACCGACCGGGTCGGGCAGCTTCGCGACGTCACGGACGTCGGCGGCGATGGCGCGGACCCGCTCGGGGGTGAGGGTGAGCCGGTCGACGATGGCCTCGCTGGTGCCGCTCTCCCGGGCCTTGGCCACGTCCTTGGCGTTGGCCTCGACGATCTCGACGGTCCGGACCTCCAGGGCGTCGGCGATGGCGAGCAGCGCGTCGTCCTTCACGGCACGCGGCAGCGGCGCGAGGTCGGCGGCGGCGGCCTTGGCCCGGTAGGCGGCCTGGGTGACCGGGGACATCGAGTCGTACGGCGAGAGCGTGGTCATGCAGGAAGGGTAGTGCGCAGGGCGGCCCGGTCACCGCTCATCCCATACCCCGAGACACGCTCCGGAGGTGACTGCACAAGGTCAGAAGGGGTGAACGCCCACCGGCGTCGCGGGCGACGGGCCGTAGCCCTCGGCGATGCGGTGGTGATAGGTCTCGCGGTCGATGACCTCCAGGCCCACGATCTCCCATGCGGGCAGTCCGGCGCTCTGCCGGTGCTCGCCCCACAGGCGCAGCGCGACGGCGGCCGCGTCGTGCAGGTCGCGGGCCTCTTCCCAGTACCGGATCTCGGCGTGATCGGTGGCGTATCTGCTGGTCAGGAGGAAGGGGTGGTCATGGGCCAGCTGTTCCAGGGCCCGGCGCAGGTCGGGCAGCGGGACGTGCTCCCCGGAGACGCTGAGGGTGACGTGCCACAGCCGGGGCAGGTCCCTGGGCTCCTCGAAGGTGTCCCCGGCCGCGACGCTCGTCAGAGCACCACGGGACGTCGCACCAGGGCGCACTCGTCTCACGACGGCCTCCTTCATGGCTCGCATGGCCCCTTGACGGGAAGGGTCCTTTCACCCTGTCCCCGAGACAAAGTTGAGCAGGCCGCAGCGCTCCGCGTGGTGGTTTTACGGAACGTCCCCCACCGGGGGCGTTCCGTACGCCCCGTTTTACGAGCGGTTTTGCGAGTGTCAGGCGTGCAGGAGCACCAGGTCGTCCCTGTGTACGACCTCGCGTTCGTACGCCGGACCCAGGTCGCGTGCCAGCTCGCGGGTCGAACGCCCGATCAGCCGGGGGATCTCCTTGGCGTCGAAGTTGACGAGCCCCCGGGCCACCGCGCGGCCCGCCGTGTCGCGCAGTTCGACGGGGTCGCCGGCGCTGAACTCGCCCTCCACGGCGGCGATTCCAGCGGGCAGCAGCGACTTGCGGCCCTTGACGACGGCCTCGACGGCGCCGTCGTCGAGGATGAGCGCGCCCTGTGGGGTGGAGGCGTGCTGGAGCCACAGCAGCCGGTCGGCGGAGCGCTTGCCGGTGGGGTGGAAGTAGGTGCCGGTGTCGCCGCCGTTCAGGGCCTCCGCCGCGTGCACGGCACTGGTGAGGACCACGGGGATGCCGGCCGCGGCCGCGATCCGGGCGGCCTCGACCTTGGTGACCATGCCACCGGTGCCGACACCGGCCTTGCCCGCGCTGCCGATCTCGACGCCCGCGAGGTCCTCGGGCCCCTTCACCTGCGCCACCCGCGAGGTGCCGGGCCTGCTCGGGTCGCCGTCGTAGACGCCGTCGATGTCGGAGAGGAGGACGAGCAGGTCGGCGTGGACGAGGTGGGCGACGAGAGCGGCGAGGCGGTCGTTGTCGCCGAAGCGGATCTCGTCGGTGGCGACGGTGTCGTTCTCGTTGACGATCGGGAAGGCACCCATCGCGAGGAGCTTGTCGAGGGTGCGGGAGGCGTTGCGGTGGTGGGCGCGGCGGCTCATGTCGTCGGACGTGAGCAGAACCTGTCCGACACGGACGCCGTAGCGGGCGAAGGATGCGGTGTAGCGGGCGACGAGCAGGCCCTGGCCGACGCTGGCGGCGGCCTGCTGGCGGGCGAGGTCCTTGGGGCGGCGGCGCAGGCCCAGTGGGGCGAGACCGGCGGCGATGGCACCGGAGGAGACGAGGACGATCTCCCGCTCCCCGCCGCTGCGGATCTTGGCCAGCACGTCGACCAGAGCGTCGACACGGTCGGCGTCCAGGCCGCCGGCGGCGGTGGTCAGTGACGAGGAGCCCACCTTGACGACGATCCTGCGGGCTTCGCCCACGGCCTGCCTTGCCCTTGCCACCTTGCCCTGTGTCCCCTCGTGTCCGGGCCCTCGTGCCCGCGTGCGCATCCGGCTGCCCGGTCGGCAATCTACGCGAAGTGGATCGTCCCGCGCGCACGCGGTCCAGCCTCCGGACAGGGTCCTGACCGTCGAGGAGGGGGCCAGGCCTACGCCCGCCGGCCCCGCGAGGCGGGCGGGGCAGACGGGCCCGAGGGCGATCAGGCCGTCACCGTCCCGGGGCCGCGGCCCCGGCCGCTTGCTTCAGGCCGCGTCCCGGCGGTCACGCTTCCCACTTACGCAGGAGATTCTCCGCTATTTACCTTATTCGCAATCTGTTGGACAGCCTTACCGTGGCCTGCCCGCGCGCAAGGGAGAGAGCCACCCTGGACGCCATCCCACGGCACGCAAGAGCCGGTAAGAGTTACTCACCTTTGCCCGGAGGGCGAAGTATGAGCGTCCGGTAAGAAATCTGAACGGCCGGCAGGGGGAAAGTGAACGGAAAGAAGCCGGTCCCGGCAGCGTCCGTCGCTCCCGGGACCGGCCCCGGCCCGGCACAGTCAGCCCGGCACAGTCAGCCCGCGTTCACCCCGTCCGGGTCCTCGGCCGACACGGTCCGCTGCCCGGGCACCGCGTTGCTCAGCCCGGCGGGATCCAGGCCCCCGGCAGCCAGCCGGGACTCCTGCCCGGCATTGCGGGCCTCGGCCCTGAGCGCGAGGTTCGCCACCGCGGTGTTGAACCGGTCGATCGACTTCGGCTCGTCGGGGCCCAGCAGATAGCGCTTCAGCTCGGCCCGGTCCTGCGCCATCGGGTCGGCGGACGGATCGCGTACGGCATCCAGCAGGCCGCCCAGCTCGGCGGCGTCGTTGGACAGGACCACCGCGGCGCGCACGGCCGTGTTCTGCCGCCTGAACTCCTCGTGGCCCAGCTCGCCGGAGTCGGTGACCGCGTACGGCTTGCCACTCGCGATGAAGTCGGAGACGACGGAGGAGATGTCGGAGACCATCGCGTCGGAGACGTTGAAGCAGTCGTACAGGCGCGGCTCGGCTCCCCCGATGACGCGGTGCTCGTACGCAGGGAAGGAGCGCCAGTAGGCGGCGTTCCACTCGGCGCGCAGCTGGGCGATCTCCTCGTGCTTCGCCACGTCGACGACGCCGTCACGGGTGGCCTCGGCCTCGTCGCCCTTGTCCCCGCCCTTGCCGGCCAGCTCGGCGATCCGGGCCTCGATCCGGGCCAGGTCCGACTTCGCCCTGTCCTCGGTGGCCTTGTCGGCGGTGAAGCGCGGGTCGGCGGCGCGCTCGGCGGCGGCCTTCTCGACCAGCGCGGTGATCCGCTTGTGCGCGGCACCGGCCTCCTTGCTGACCGTGCCGGTGAACGGGTGCGGCTTGTACAGGACGCGGACCGGCGGGTTCGCCGCGATCAGCCTGCTCACGATGTGCTCGCCGGCGAGGACGATCGAGGTGTTGCCCGGGTCGCCGTCCCAGCCCTCCCAGGTCGGCGCGTAGAGCACGGTCGGGACACGCCCCTCGGGCACGCCGCGCCAGGTCTGGATCGGCGCCAGCTGCGGGCGGCCGACCTCCACGATGTCGTCGTCGCGGACACCGACGTCGGCGACGGCGTAGCGGTCACGGCCCGCGCGGCCCGCGGTCCACACCTCGTCGTAGACCTTGCTGTACGGGTTGACGCTGGCGAGCTTGTCGCTGTCGCCGTGGCCGATGAAGACGTGCTTCATGGTGGGCACGCGCAAGAGGTGGATGTTCTTGCCGACGTTGGCGGCGTACAGCGCCACGCCCACGGTCGACAGGTCCAGGTTCATCAGGTGCACCCCTCCGGGCACGCAGATGACGGGGACCGTGGTCGGGGCGAGGCTGTTCAGGATGGCGCGCTCGCGCAGGATGATCAGCGGCCGGCTCTGCAGCTGCTCCATCGTCTCCAGCCACATGTCGACCTGGTACGCGGAGTCCTTGGAGCCGGAGAAGTACAGCACCGTCCCGGGCTTGTACCCGGCCAGCCAGTCGTCGACGGCGGCAAGGACGACGTCGGCCCTCGGCGGGATCCTGTTGCCGCGGATGTACGGCACGACCACGAGGACGTACAGCACACCGAGGCCGAGGGTCAGCCCGATGCCGGTGAAGCCGACGGCGGTCGCGGAGTCCAGCTCGGCCGAGACCAGGATGCCGATCACGGCGAACAGGTCGAGGTGGAGCATCTTCTCCGCGCTGCGGCGCAGCAGACGGCGCGGCGGGGCGTCCGGGATGCGGATGCGCGACGTCAGGTCGATGTTGCGGGTGGCGACCGGCATCCTGCGGCGGTTGCGGATGAGGGTGACCAGCGCGCCGTGCGGGGCCTGCAGGCCGTACAGGGCTATGAAGCAGGCGACCGCGCCGTAGAAGATCAGGTCGTCCGCGTCGGACAGGCGGGCCAGCAGCAGGATCAGCAGCAGCTGCCGGATCAGGAAGCGGATCGACAGACCCGCCCGGATCTTGCTGAGGCGGTTGATCAGGTAGCTGCCCTTGCGATGCAGATAGTGGTCCGCCAGGTACGTCACGGCGGCCAGGGCGGCGAAGGCGGGAATGCTCGGGACGAGCGCGGTCAGCATGAGCCCCGGGAAGCCCAGGACCATGAGGGCCGCCGCGGTCAGCTCGGCCGCGCTGCCCACCCGGGCGACGCGAATAGCGGTGGATATCACGGAGAAACCTGCTCAGGGAGGGGGGAATGCCGGTTTTATCGACAATGCCTGTGGGGTGGCATTTAATTCTGGAATTTACGGGTCAGGCCTCTGTCAACACCCGGCGAATGAGCAGCGACAAAGGCCTGAATTCACCAAGAATGTCTACTTGTGATGATCAAACGCCGTCCTGACGGTCCAGCACCGAGGCCAGCGCCTGCGCGAAGCCGGAGGCCTCGGCGGCACCGGCGGTCGGGTCCTGCCGGCGGACGTCGACGACATGGCCGGTCAGCTCCGACAGCAGCACGTCCAGCGAGGTGCGGGCCACGGCCTCGGAGGAGAGCAGCGAGTCCGTCAGCTCCTGACCGAAGGCCTTGGTGCGCATCGGGGTGGCGGTGCGCTCGGGGTTGACGCAGTTGACGCGGATACCGTCGCCGGCCCACTCGTCGGACAGCGCCTGGGTGAGATTCACCATGGCGGCCTTGGTGGAGGAGTACAGCGAGTACTCGGCGCGGCCGCGGGTGTAGCTGCTGGAGGTGTAGAGCAGCAGCTGGCCGCCGGTCTCCGCCAGGTACTTGTAGGAGGAGCGCGCGATCTGCACCGGGGCCGCGTAGTTGACCTTCAGCGCCTCCTCGATGGTGGCGTTGTCGGTCTCGGCGAGCCTGCCGATGCGCAGTACGCCCGCGGTGTTGACGACGTAGTCGATCCGGCCGGTCTCCGCGTACGCCCTGGACAGCGCGTCGTCGACCTCCTCCGGGTTCTCCACGTGGGTGCCGGTGGTGGAGCGGCCGAGCGCGTAGACGTCGGCACCGTAGGACTGGGCCAGTTCGGCGATGTCCTGGCCGATGCCGTAGGAACCGCCGAAGACGACTAGCGTCCTGCCGGTGAGGAGTTCACGGTAGGCGTCCTCGCCCTTCTGCTCGGGCGCGGCGGTGGAGGCGAGCTGGAACAGCTTGTCGGTGATGAAGACGTCGACCGGCTGTGTCACCTTCATGTTGTACTCGTCACCCGCGACGACGTGGATCGGCACGTCCGGCAGGTACTTGAGCACGACGGAGCAGTCGTCCGTGGCCTGGAAGTTGGGGTCACCGGCGGCGACCTCGTAGGCACGGCGGATCGTGGACAGCTTGAAGGCCTGCAGGGTCTGGCCGCGGCGCAGCCGGGAGCGGTCCGGGATCTCGGTGATGAACTCGCCGTCCCCGCCGTGGGTGCGCGTGACGATGATGGTGTCCGCGGACGGGATGGCGACGTCGACGGCCTGGTAACGCTCCAGCGCGGTCACGCAGTCGTCGATGACGCGCCGCGAGAGCAGCGGACGTACGGCGTCGTGGAAGAGGACCTTGCGGTCCTCGCCGTCGGCCAGGCCCTCGCCGAGCGCCTCGATGGCACGCTCGGTGGTCTCGTTCCGCGTGTTGCCGCCCTCGACGATCTTCTTCACCTTGGTGAAGCCGGCCCTGTCGACGATCCTCTCGACGTCCGGGACGTAGCCCTGTGCCATCAGCACGATGACGTCGTCGATCGACTCGGCCTTCTCGAAGGTGGCCAGGGTGTGCTCGATGACTGCCTTGCCGGCGATCTTCAGCAGCTGCTTGGGGATCGACAGCCCCACCCGCTGACCGGTGCCACCGGCCAGGATCACTGCGGTGGTACGGGGCTTGGCTATGTGCTGGGACACAGGTGACCTACCTTGGGGGGAATGGGGGCCGCGAAAGGCTCCCACTCTTGGTAAGGAGAATGCAAGACGAGCGACATTTCATGCATATGAGAGCGCAACCTGTCATTCACCTTGTACGCGCGGTGACTGGGTACGGACCGACGAACACCCGTGAATTTCCTGTGAGTAGGTGCACAGGCCTCTCACAGAATTCCGTAAGGTTCGTTCAGCGCTGCCCGAATGGCTTGAGACAGCGGCGCCCGAGAACCCGAACCAGTTCCTTCGGAGACGTCTGGTGCACACTGCGCACGCCGGTCCGCCCAGCCACGGCGGCGAACGCTCCGCACAGCGCGCGGGCCGCCGTTTCCGGGGATATCCACAGATCATCCGGGCTTCCGTCCGGCTGCCGGGGTACGGCGGACAGCAGGGCCGGGCCAGCGAGGACCCGTACGCCCAGTGCGGCGATCCGCTCCGTCGCCTCGGCACCGATCGCGCCCGCCGCCTCGAGAGCACAGCACGGAGTGACGATCCGCATCTCCGCGGACAGGGTTCCACACGCTTTCTTCATATGCGGCACGGCACCGTTACGAACGAGCCAGGAATACAACTCTTCGGGCAGCCCATTGCGCCGGAATTCCACATTGAGATTCCGCAGCATTTCGGACTCTGTCCGGGTAAGAGACCGATTTGAGGCGTCGGGAACGGGCTGGATCAGATTCTCCGGCAAACCGAGCAGCGTCTCGAACGCGCGCATAAGACCGTCGCGGTTGCGGTCGTCCACCACGACCACGGTGACCCGGTCGGCCCCGACGACCCGAGCCCACCGCTCAACCAGCCGGTCGTGCCGGTGCCGGTGCCAGAAGCTGGGGGTGGGCATCTCGTAGGGAGGCTTGCGCAGCATGTGCTCCAGCCAGTCCTCGTCACGAGCGGCGCAGGCGGCGAGGGCGGCCTCCATGGGGTGCCGGGTGTGCGCCGGGGAACGCGACGTCGTACTCCCCCAGCCGGTCCTTCGCGGCGAACAGCGCGCCCTGGCGGCGATGGTCCCGGTCTTGTGCGGTTTGATGTGCAGCAGCCGGGTCCCCGCGGGCAGGGCAAACCTCGTACGGTCCCTCTCCATGGTCAAGGGACGGTAAGGCGTGCACCTAGGACTTACCTGAGAGCCGTGGGACCCGGATGAGTCCCACGGCTCAAATCCACTGTCGGCACGTCCGTCTCCGGCGACGGCGAGATACGCCGGACGGCCCGGAAGCGGTACCGGTACGTGCGGTCCGGGCGCAGTCCACGGACACCCACACGGACTCGGCGGCCGGGTTCGGGACACGACGGGCCCGAGCCGGTGCCTGGGGGCGCCGGCCCCCAGGCGGCACGTTCACCGGCCTCGCAGCAGCTCTACTCGAAGGGATCGAACTCGTCGTACTCGCGCAGGGCCTCGTCCCGCTCGGCCTGCTTGTCCCTGCGGCGCTGCGCCGCGGGCCGCTCCGTGTCGAGGCGGTGGTCCTCGCCACGGCGGCCGAGCATCTCCGCACCCGCCATGACCGACGGCTCCCAGTCGAAGACGACCGCGTTCTCCTCGGGGCCGATGGCGACGCCGTCGCCGGTGCGGGCGCCCGCCTTCATCAACGCCTCTTCCACGCCGAGGCGGTTGAGACGGTCGGCGAGGTAGCCCACGGCCTCGTCGTTGTTGAAGTCGGTCTGGCGGACCCAGCGCTCGGGCTTCTCGCCGCGCACCCGGAACAGCGGCTCGCCGCCGAACTCCTCGGAGGTGACCGTGAAACCGGCGTCGTCCACGGCCTTGGGCCGGATGACGATCCGGGTCGCCTCCTCCTTGGGCTTCGCGGCCCGTGCCCTGGCGACCAGCTCGGCGAGCGCGAACGACAGCTCGCGCAGCCCGATGTGGGCGACGGCCGACACCTCGAAGACGCGGTAGCCGCGCGCCTCCAGGTCGGGGCGGACCATCTCGGCGAGGTCCTTGCCGTCCGGCACGTCGACCTTGTTCAGGACGACGATCCGGGGCCGGTTGTCGAGGCCGCCGTACTCCCGCAGCTCGGCCTCGATGACATCGAGGTCGGAGAGCGGGTCACGCTCGGACTCCAGGGTCGCGGTGTCCAGCACGTGCACCAGCACGCTGCACCGCTCCACGTGGCGCAGGAACTCCAGGCCCAGTCCCCTGCCCTGGCTGGCGCCCGGGATCAGACCGGGCACGTCGGCGACGGTGTAGACGGTCGAACCGGCCGTCACGACACCGAGGTTCGGGACGAGGGTCGTGAAGGGGTAGTCGGCGATCTTGGGCTTGGCCGCGCTGAGCACGGAGATCAGCGAGGACTTGCCGGCGCTGGGGTACCCGACGAGAGCCACGTCGGCGACGGTCTTGAGCTCCAGCACGACGTCCTGGAGGTCACCGGGCTCGCCGAGCAGCGCGAAGCCGGGCGCCTTGCGGCGGGCGGAGGCCAGCGCCGCGTTGCCGAGCCCGCCCCGGCCGCCCTGCGCGGCGATGTACGAGGTCCCGTGCCCGACCAGGTCGGCGAGGACGTTGCCCGCCTTGTCGAGGACAACGGTTCCGTCCGGCACGGGGAGGACCAGGTCCTGCCCGTCCTTCCCCGCCCGGTTGCCGCCCTCGCCGGGCTTGCCGTTGGTGGCCTTGCGGTGCGGCGAGTGGTGGTAGTCGAGCAGTGTCGTCACGGACTGGTCGACGGTGAGGATGACGTCGCCACCCCGGCCGCCGTTGCCGCCGTCCGGGCCGCCGAGCGGCTTGAACTTCTCACGGTGGACGGAGGCACAGCCGTGACCTCCGTTACCCGCGGCGACATGCAGCTCGACGCGGTCCACGAAGGTGGTCATGGTTCAGTGCCTCCAGAAGTACGGATTTTCTCTCTTCAACACGCATAACACGCGAAAGGCGGACCCGCCTTCCCGATCGGGAAGTGAGGTCCGCCTCGCGAAAGCGTTCAGTGCTGAATCAGCTGTCGATCAGACGATTCAGGCGACCGGAACGATGTTCACGACCTTGCGGCCACGGTGGGTACCGAACTCCACCGCACCGGCCTGGAGGGCGAACAGCGTGTCGTCGCCGCCACGGCCGACACCGGCGCCGGGGTGGAAGTGGGTGCCGCGCTGGCGGACCAGGATCTCACCCGCGTTCACGACCTGACCGCCGAAGCGCTTCACGCCGAGCCGCTGGGCATTGGAGTCGCGACCGTTCCGGGTGGACGATGCGCCCTTCTTGTGTGCCATGTCTCCTCAGTCCCTTACTTCGCAGCCGTGGGGATCGACGTGACCTTGATCGCCGTGTACTGCTGGCGGTGGCCCTGCCGACGGCGGTAGCCGGTCTTGTTCTTGTAGCGCAGAATGTCGATCTTCTGGCCCTTGTGGTGGTCCACGACCTCGGCCTGGACCTTGATGCCGGCCAGCACCCACGGGTCGCTGGTCACAGCGTCGCCATCGACAACGAGCAGGGTCGAGAGCTCGACCGTGTCGCCAACCTTGGCGGTGGAAATCTTGTCAACCTCAACGATGTCGCCGACAGCAACCTTGTGCTGGCGACCACCGCTGCGCACGATGGCGTACACGCGGACTCTCTTTCGCTCGTTCAGAACCGGCACCCCCGCAGGCCAGCCGCCAACAACACACGGGCGACCTCTCCCGGCCCGCAGTGCGCCCGGGAGGAAAAGGTTTACGGGGATGTGGCGCGCTCAGTGACACGCCGACGGTCAAGGTTACGGGGCCGGGCCGAGGGGGTCAAACCGGGCCCTGGGGGTGTGGGAGCGGTCACCAGGGACAGCCCCCACAGGCGCGCGGCCGGTCACGATGGACCGGCCGCGCGCCGCGGGTGTCAGCCCTCGTCGGTGGCGGAGGAGACCGCGGTGGTCTTCTTCGCCGTCGACTTCGCGGCGGCCGTCTTGGTGGTCTTGGCCGCCTTCTTGGCCGTCGTCTTCTTGGCGGCCGTCTTCTTGGCCGCGGTCTTCTTGACGGCGGCCTTCTTCACCGCCGCCTTCTTGGCGGTCTTGCGGGCCGCCTTCTTGGCCGGAGCGGTCTCCTCGACCGCCGGGGCCTCCTCCGCCGGGGCGGCCTGCTCAGGAGCCTCCTCCGCCGGGGCCGACGGCACGACCATGACGGCCGTCTCCTCGGACGCGGTCGGCGCGGTGGCCTTGCGCACGGCACGGCGGCGCGGGCGGGCCGGGGCGGCGCTCTCGACGGGCGCGGGCGGCTCCTCGACGGCGGCCGGAGCCGCAGCCGGGGCCTCCTCGGCAGCGGGCTCGGCCACCGGCTCGGCGACCGTCACCACGGCTTCCTCGGCCCCCACCGGGGAACCGGCCGGCGCCGACACCTTGCGGGTCGCGCGACGGCGCGTACGGCCCTTGGGCGCGGCCTCCTCGGCGGCCTCGGCCTGCGGTGCCGCAACCACCTGGTCCTCGACGGCGACCGGCTCGGCCAGGGCCTCGGCGGCAGCCTCGACGACCTGCGGCTCCTGGACGGCAGGCTCGGCGGCGGGGACCTCCGCGGCCTCCTCCTTGGGAGCCCCGGCCCTGGCCTCCTTGGGGGCGGCCTCCTTGCGAGCCCTCTCGGCCCTCTCGGACTTCTCCGCCCTGGGCGCACCCGCCGGAGCCGAGGCCCGGCGGCTCGCCCGGCGCCGCGTACGGCCACGGGTGGCCGCCGCCTCCGCCTCGGCGACGCTGCTGTACAGCTCCTCGTCCGGCGCGAAGTCGGGCCCGGGCAGCGCGACCGGCTCGGCGGCCTCCGCGGCCACCTCGGCAACGGTCTCCGCCTCGGGCTCGACGGCCTCGCCGGTCTCCACGGCCACGGCCGCGGCCTCGTGCACGTGCTCGTGGACGTCACCGCCACGGCCCCGCTTCTTGCGCTTGCCGCCACCACCGCCGGCGGACACGCTCGGCTGCTCCATGTGCACGATGACACCGCGGCCGTTGCAGTGGACGCAGGTCTCCGAGAAGGACTCCAGCAGGCCCTGGCCGACGCGCTTGCGGGTCATCTGGACCAGGCCCAGCGAGGTCACCTCGGCGACCTGGTGCTTGGTCCGGTCCCGGCCCAGGCACTCCAGCAGCCGGCGCAGCACCAGGTCCCGGTTGGACTCCAGCACCATGTCGATGAAGTCGATGACGACGATGCCGCCCAGGTCGCGCAGCCGCAGCTGGCGCACGATCTCCTCGGCCGCCTCCAGGTTGTTCCTGGTCACGGTCTCTTCGAGGTTGCCGCCCTGGCCGGTGAACTTGCCGGTGTTGACATCGACCACGACCATGGCCTCGGTCTTGTCGATCACCAGCGAACCACCGCTCGGCAGCCAGACCTTGCGGTCCAGTGCCTTGGCGAGCTGCTCGTCGATCCGGTAGGTGGCGAAGGCGTCGACCTCGGAGGTCCACTTCGACAGGCGTCCGGCCAGATCCGGCGCGACGTGCGAGACGTACCCGTGGATCGTCTGCCAGGCGTCGTCACCGCTGACGATGACCTTGGAGAAGTCCTCGTTGAAGATGTCGCGCACGACCCGGACGGTCATGTCCGGCTCGCCGTACAGCAGCGTCGGCGCGTTGCCGCTCTTGGCCTTCTTCTGGATGTCCTCCCACTGCGACTGCAGCCGCTCGACGTCCCGGCGCAGCTCGTCCTCGCTCGCGCCCTCGGCGGCGGTGCGCACGATGACGCCCGCGTCCTCGGGGACGATCTTCTTGAGGATGGTCTTGAGCCGGGCCCGCTCGGTGTCGGGCAGCTTGCGGCTGATGCCGGTCATCGAGCCCTCGGGGACGTACACGAGGTAGCGGCCCGGCAGGGAGACCTGGCTGGTCAGACGCGCGCCCTTGTGCCCGATCGGGTCCTTGGTGACCTGGACGAGGACGGACTGCCCGGACTTGAGCGCGCTCTCGATGCGCCGCGGCCCGTTGGAGAGCCCGAGCGCCTCGAAGTTGACCTCACCGGCGTAGAGAACGGCGTTGCGGCCCTTGCCGATGTCGATGAAGGCGGCCTCCATCGACGGCAGCACGTTCTGCACCTTGCCCAGGTACACGTTGCCGACGTACGAGGTCGACTGCTCCTTGTTGACGTAGTGCTCGACGAGCACGCCGTCCTCGAGCACACCGATCTGCGTGCGCTCGCCGTGCTGGCGCACGACCATCACGCGCTCGACGGCCTCACGGCGGGCCAGGAACTCGGCCTCGGTGATGATCGGAACGCGGCGGCGGCCCTGCTCACGGCCTTCACGGCGGCGCTGCTTCTTGGCCTCCAGACGCGTCGAGCCCTTGATGGACTGCACCTCGTCGGACGGCTCGCTGGGCTTGCGCGGCTCGCGGACCTTGACGACCGTACGCTCCGGGTCGCCCTCGCCGGGCTCGGTGTCGGGGCCGGAGTCCCCCGCGCGGCGGCGACGGCGACGGCGCCGACGGCTGCTGGAGCTGGACCCGGCGCCTTCGTCGCCCAGGGCCTCCTCGGCGTCCTCCTCCTCCTGCTCGGCGGTGTCCTCGGCGTCCTGCGCCGCCTGCTCGGCGGCCAGTTCGTCGGCCTCGCCCTCGGCGGCCTCACCGCGACGGCGGCGACGGCCACCACGACGGCGACGGCGGCGGGAGCCGGACTCCTCGAAGCCCTCGACGCCCTCCGTCTCCTCGGCCTCCTCGTCCTCCGCGAGATCCTCGACGGACTCCTCGGCCTCTTCCGTCTCCTCGGCCTCGACGGCCTCGACGGCCTGCGGCTCCTCGACGGCACCCCGGCGGCGGCGACGGCGGCGCGAACCGGCGTCGGCGGGCTCCTCCGCCGCCTCCTCGGGCTCCTGCGCCTCGGCGGCCTCGGCCGCGGCCTCGGCGGCTGCGCGCTGCAGAGTCTGGAACTTGGGCTCGGTGAACACCGGCGCCTGGAAGACGGCGACGGCGGGCCGGGCGGGCCGGCGCGAGGCCCCGGGCTCGGGCTCGGCGGACTCGGACGGCTCGGCGGCGGCCCGGGCGGACCGCGCGGGCTCGGAGAATCCGGCCGCGGCACGCACCACCCGGCGCCGGGAACGACGCGGGGCGGCCTCCTCGGCCGGCACCTCGGCGGTGGCCTCGACGGCCCGCGGCTCCTGAGCGGCAGCCGCCACCGCGGGAGTGGCAGGGGCCTCGGCAGCGGTCTCTGCCGCGGCGGCCTCCTCCTGCGCGGGCGCACCGCCGGGTGCGGACACCCGGCGGGTGGCACGCCGCCGGGTACGGCGCGGGGCGGCCTCCTCGGCGGGAGCGGCCTCCTCGACGGCGGGGGCGGCGGCCTCGGCAGCGGCCTCCTGGACGGCGTGCGAGGCGACCGGGGTCTCCTCGACGGCCTCGGTCTCGGCGGTCCTGGGAGCACTGGCGGGCGCGGAGGCACGGCGGGTCGCACGGCGGCGCGGACGCGCGGCGGCCGGGGTCTCCTCGGCGGCGGTCTCCTGCGGCGCCGGCTCGGCCTCGACGGCGGCCACGACGGCCTCGGTGGTCTCGACGGACGCGGGCGCCGCCGCACGACGTGCGACACGACGGCGCGGACGACCGGCGGGCGCGGGCTCGGCAGCAGGCTCGGGAGCGGGCTCGGCGGCGGGCTCCGCAGAGGCAGCAGCCTCGGCGGCGGACGGCGCGGAAACGGTACGCGTGGCCCGGCGACGGGTGCGGCGCGGTGCGGCCCCCTCGCCGACCACGACCTCGCCGCCCTCGGCAACGGCAGCGGGCTGCTCGGTCTCGGCGACGGCGGGCGTGACCGGTACGACGGTCTCGACGGCCTCGGCGGACGCGGGCGCCCCGGCGGGCGCGGACGCACGACGCGTGGCCCGGCGGCGTGGACGACCGGCGGCCGGCACCTCCTCGGCGGCCGGCGCCGGAGCGGGCTCGGGCGTCTCAGCGGTCTCGGTGGTCTCTTCGGTCTCGGTGATCTCTTCGGCCTCGGCGGCCTCATCTGCCGGTATGGCCGGCAAGGTCACCTCGGTGGATGCCTCCGCCTTGCCCGGCGGGCCCGCCGGGCGAGAAGCGGCACGGCGACGCCTGCGCGGCGGCAGGGTGTCGCTCGGAGTGTTGAGTTCGGAACCCTCAGCGGGTTCGGTCGGCTCGAGCATGCGGGCGTTTCTCCCGTCAGGCTCCCGGGCGCCGCGCCTGGTCCGGCGTCGGTCCGAAAAGACCGTCCGCCGTTGACGTCCGCGGCCCGCGCGATGCGCGATGGCCGCCGTCCGGGGCGCGGGCGCCACACGGGAGCACTCTGTGTCCTGTCTCGCCGGTTCCGTACGCCTTGTCGGTACGGCCTGGCGAAAGTCTTCTGGTCGGTGCGCTGCCCGACCCAGGTGGCTCCCGAGTACGAGGGCTGCGCTACGACGTCCGTCCCTACGCGGGACCTTCCGGCGTCGGCGCCGTCGCGGCGGCAGCCGGTGTGGCCGTCAGGGCCTCGGCTGCCTCGCGGTCGGGCGCGAGCGGGTCGGTCACCGTGCCGGTCTCTTCATCGAACAGCCCCTGCGCCAGCCTGGTCACCGCTGCGGGGACCGGCGGCGCCAGGTCGGCCACGGCGCGGAGACCGGACAGGACGTCGTCGGGTCGTACGGCAGGCGTCACGTGCCGAACAACCAGCCGCAGTATCGCACAGGGCTGGTCGGTCGGCCTATCAGCCGGTGAACCATGCGTTTCCAGACTCGCCACGGCCGGCCGGGCGTCGAAGGTGCGGACGCCGTTCTTGGTCATCCGCTGCACCTCGACGCTGTCGGCCTTGGCGAAGGCCTCGACCGCGCGCTCGGCGTCGGCAGGGGCCACGCCGTCCAGCCGCAGCTCCCAGACGGAGGCCGTCAGCCGGTCGGCGAGGCCCGAGGTCCGCGCCTCGACCGCGTCGACGATGTCGAGCCCGGCGGGCAGCGACTCGTCCAGGAGGACGCGCAGCTTGTGCGGGTCACGCGGCTCGGTGAGCGCGATCTCCAGATACTCCGCCTCACTGCCCGTGCCGGTGGGTGCGGCATTGGCGTACGACACCTTGGGGTGCGGCGTGAACCCGGCCGAGTACGCCATGGGCACCTCGGCGCGGCGCAGCGCACGCTCGAAGGCGCGCTGGAAGTCTCGGTGGCTGGTGAACCTCAGGCGGCCGCGCTTGGTGTAGCGCAGTCGGATGCGCTGCACCGCGGGTGCGGGCGGCGGGCCTTCGGGCTGTCGCTTGCCCAGTGTCCTAGTCCTTCGTGAGTGCGGTCGTACTGCTACCAAGAGTACGTGCCGCGGGCCCCCGAGGTTCCCGCCGGTCCACCGGGACCGGCTGCCGGGGCTCGCCGAACAGCATCCGCCGGACGTCGGCCCGGGCCTGCCGTACTGCGTCGCGCGCGCCGGTCAGTGCCTCGCCTACGGCCCGGCCCACCACGCGCGCGCCCGCGGCGGCCGGTCGCAGGACGGTGTCCCGGACGAGGTGCCCGACGGGCGTGAGGACGTTGCGGTACGCCCAGCGCACCGGCTCCACGAGGATCCACCGCAGGAGTGTGCCGAGCACCCGCCCGACGGCCCGCGAGATCCGCCCGGCGATCCGCCACGCGTGCCCGAGCGCCTCCCCCACCTCCCGCGCCACGACGGCGAGGATCCGGCCGACCGGCACGAGGACCCGGCGCCGCAGCGCGAGGGCGGGCAGGACGATCAGTACGCGCAGCACCCGGTACAGGGCGAGAGCGATGTTGCCTGCGACGGGCGCGAGGATCCGGGTGCGGAGCCAGTGGGCGGGCACGACGAGCAGATACCGCGCCAGCAGAGCGAGGGCGCGGCCCACGGGCGTGAGCACGTTCCGGTGGAGCCAGCGGGCGGGCACGACGACGAGCACGTGCAGAAGCCGGCCGAGCGCCGTGCCGAGGGGGGCCAGGACGTACCGCCACAGCGCCACGAACGGCCAGGCGAACAGGGCCTTTCCGACCCACAGCAGGGCCCGGCCGAGCGGCCGCCCCACCGTGTCCCGCAGAAACCGTGTGGCGACGACGAGTGCGTCCCACGCGATCCGCACCGGCACGACCAGCACGAGGACGAGGATGCGTACCGGGATGCGGATCGCGACGACGAGACACCCTTCGGGCTGCCGGGGCTGGGGCGACGGCTTCTGCGGTTCCATACCCAGGAGGACGCCCCGGCGCCCTGTCCGGATTCGGCCCTCGGATTGCGATGGCGTTACGGCCGCCGGGCGTTCAGCGGGTCTCGACGACCACCGACTCGATGACGACGTCCTGTACAGGCCGGTCGTTGCGGGGGTTGGTCTGCGTCGTCGCGATCGCGTCGACGACCTTCTGACTGGCCGGGTCGGCCACTTCCCCGAAGATGGTGTGCTTGCCGGTGAGCCACGTGGTGGGCGAGACGGTGATGAAGAACTGGGATCCGTTCGTACCCGGCCCGGCGTTGGCCATGGCCAGCAGGTACGGCTTGGTGAAGGCCAGATCCGGGTGGAACTCGTCGCCGAACTTGTACCCCGGTCCGCCCGTGCCGTTGCCCAGCGGGTCACCGCCCTGGATCATGAAGCCTTCGATGACCCGGTGGAAGACCGTGCCGTCGTACAGCCGGTCCGCGCTCTTCACACCCGTCTGAGGGTTGACCCACTCCCGCTCGCCCTTGGCCAGTTCGACGAAGTTCTTCACCGTGTTCGGCGCGTGATCCGGCAAGAGCCGGATCTCGATGTCGCCCTTGTTCGTCTTCAGCGTCGCGTACAGCTGCTCTGCCATCGTCGTCCTCCTGACTGGTCGTCACTTGATCGTGACACGTGTCCTCGTGGCGTATGCCCAGTTGGCGACGCATGCGGCAGCATTACCGCCGAACGAGTGAAGGCCGCAGACATCGGCCCGAGGCGCTGCCGGGGGCCACGGCTCGCCGTGGCCTCAGGCGGACAGGTTGAGTTGCCAGGAGACACCGAAACGGTCGTTGACCCAGCCGAACTTGGGGCTGAAGCCGTAGTCGCCCAGCGGCATCAGCTCCGTGCCGCCCTCGGCCAGGGCCGCGTGGAGGCGGTCGATCTCGGCCTCGTTCTCGCACTGCACGAAGAACGAGATCGCGGGTGTGAAGGTGAAGTCGTGCTGCGCGGGGCTGTCGATGCACATGATGTGCTCACCGGCCAGCGAGAACGTCGCGTGCTGCACACTCCCCTCCCTGCCGGGGCCGTCCGCACCGTAGCGGGTGATGTCGAGAACCTCGGCGTCGTCGAAGAGCGAGACGTAGAAGCGCATCGCCTCCTCGGCATGGCCCTCGAACATCAAGAACGCAGTGATCTTCTGCGACGTCACGATCTTCATACCGCTTGCTCCTTCGAGGACGGGACCTGTCCGGCAACGAGCCCCCTGCCCAACCGGGAAGGGGGCTCGACCGAGCCTTCGTCGGCGACAACTTCACGCCGGTCGGGACGAAGTGCCGCCGCGGGTCCGTCCGGGGCCGGTCAGAACGCCTGGTTGTTGCAGCCCATGTCCGAACCGAGGTGGCTCTGCTGCGCGCCCGGATTCCCTTCGCCGTTCAGCAGGTTGCCCGCCAGGCCGTCGATGGCGCCGATGTTGCCGAGCACCTCGATGTTCATGTCGTGCGAGCGGCATTCGGTGCCCTGCGAGACGTCGATGTCGTGGCCCGGCTCGCCATGGGCGAAGGCGGTGGTGCCGCCGAAGGAGCAGACACTGCCGAGGACGGCGCCCACGAGGACTGCCTTGTGGAACTTGCGCATTGGTTCTCCGTTGGTCGAGCGGATGAGATCTGTCACAGATCAGGGGGGATTGCGGGCGACTGCGGGGAGGCGCTCAGCCGAGTCGGGGAAGCCCCAGCTGGCCGAGGGGGGGTGCCGCAACCTGTCCGAGGCCGACCGGAGACAGCTGCGGAACGCTCGGCGCCCCGACCAGCGGGTTGATGAGCGGGTTCACCTGCGGGTTGACCTGTGGATTCACCTGCGGGGCGACACGCGTCGGGCCCTCCGGGGCGACGCCCTGGGGTACGGCCAACTGCGGGGCGACCTGCGGCATGACCTGCGGCACGACCTGCGGCGTGACCTGCGGGGCCTGCTGCGGCGGGGCGTACTGCGGGGCGTACTGCGGCTGCGGCGCGTACTGCGGGGCGTACTGCGGCTGCGGCGCGTACTGCGGGGCGTACTGCGGCTGCTGGTACGGCGAGGTGGAGGCCTGCGCCGTGCCCTGCGAGGAGGCCGAGGCGGAGGCATAGCCCGTCTGCTGCTGCGGCGGGGCGTACTGCGGGGCCGGCTGCGGGGCGTACTGCGGCTGCGGCGCGTACTGCGGCTGCTGGTACGGCGTGGCGGTGGCCTGCGCCGTGCCCTGTGACGTGCCGGAGGCGTAACCGGCTTGCTGGGGTGGCGGGGCGTACTGCGGAGCCGGCGCCGGGGGTGCGGCCTGGGGAACCGGCTGCTCCGGCGCCGGCGCCGGAGCACCACCGCCATACCCGACGGGGGAGTCGGCATGGCTGACGCCGGCGCCGATGGCGGACAGACCACTGGCCGCTGCTAGAACGAGCGCGGCCTTGTGAAGCTTGCGCATGAAACCCTCGGCCCTTCGATACCTGAAAAAGGGGAAATCCATTGCATTCAGTGCGATTACACGTACGGCCGGTGCGGTAATCGCACCGCACCGTCAGCAGCGGCACTCCTGAGCGGCACGCGGACGTCGCGTCGGAGTCGGCAGCGAATTACCTCACCGCCTCGTCGAGTACACGGTCGTTGCCCTCTCCCGGTCGGAACGAGAATCCCCTCACCGTGGTCACGGCGCCCAAAGGCCCGTCACCCATTTGCCATTCACCGGGACAGGCGCTGCACCCTCAAACCCTTGCGTCAAATGGGTGACCACGAATCGGCACCCGTATCCGAGCGCGCGCACATCTCGTTCCGCACAGGGCAGGTGGCGATGGTCCGTCGCACCCGCTCAAGGCAGCATTAACGGCGGCAACTGCGCTGCCTCGTCTGCATTTCATCAGGTTCCGCGTACAGGTCAATGAAGGGCCGAGGATTCCATGCGCAAGCTTCGCCAAGTCGCGCTCGTCGTCGCAGCAGCCGGCGGCCTGACCGCCGTCGGTGCCGGCCCAAGCTCCGCCGTCACCCCCGCCTACACCGGCGGGCCTCCCGTTTCACAGCCGGACGCCCAGGCCGCCTCGGCCACCTCCTCCCAGGCAACCGCGCAGAGTTATGGCTCACCGGCCCAGCAGCAACGGGGCACCGATGTTGCCCCGCAGCTCAACCCCCAGCTGAACCCGCAGATCAGCCCCCAGATTTCGCCCCAGGCCCCGCAGTCGGCCCCGGTGGGCCCGGGGGGCGCGGTCGGCCAGACCAACACGTTCCGTCCGTACCAGGAGTGCAGCCCGCAGAACCTGCTCGACGCGAACATCCCGGTCGCCCTGCTCGCCGCCTCCGAGACCCGCGGCGTCGACTGCACCCAGGCCAACAGCCAGTCGAACTCCCTCGCCAGCGCGCACCAGGGCTGACAGCCGGACATCGACACCCAGCACGGGCCTTTCGAGGATCGAGACCGAGAGGCCCGTTCGCATGCGATACGGCTTTCGGGTGTTTCTGACGAGTGATCACAAAAACGGCGCGTCGTGACCGCTTTTAGCGTATTTCGTACTAATCTCCCGTAACTGTAAAAAGTCGATCTGTCACAGATCGCATCCACTCACTCCACGGAGATGACATGCGCAAGCTTCGCAACGTTGCCGTCCTGGTCGCCGCACTCAGCAGCATCGGGCTCGCGAGCGGCACGGCCTTCGCCGGCCAGGGCGGCGGCGAAGGCAAGGGCGGCGACCACGGCGACAGGTTCAACATCACGCAGAGCTCCCGCTGCCGGTCGCACGACCTGAACCTCGACGTCCTCGGCGAGGTCGGCATTCTCAACGGCGCGCTGGGCAGCGCCCTCAACGGCGAGGGCAACCCGGGTGCCCAGGCCACCAACCTCGGCTCGACCATGGGCTGCAACAACAGCGCATTCTGAGCTTTCGTCCGACGCCGAGGCGCCGGACAGCAAATGGTCCCGGCGCCGGGCCAAGGCCGGGCGCCGGGACCATTCGTGTGCGCCGACAGATCTCCGAGGGAACGAAAAGCACTCGAGTTCGGCGCGTCACTCGATTCTTTCGAGCATTTTGTATCAGCATTCCCATGGCAAAGACGGCGATTCTCACGAATCGCATCCACCTCATTTCACCGGAGATGACATGCACAAGCTCCGCACCGCTGCCGTTCTCGTCACCGCGTTCGGGAGCCTCGGGCTCCTGGGTGCCGGCACCGCCCACGCCGGCCAGGGCTCGGGCAAGGGCGGTGACGAATTCAATGTCACGCAGAGCACCGAATGCCGGTCGCACGACCTGAACCTCGACATCCTCGGCGAGGTCGGCCTCATCAACGGCCTGGCCGGCAACCTGCTGAACGGCGAGGGCAACTCGGGTGCGCAGCAGTCGTCCCTGGGCTCGTCCATGGGCTGCAGCAACTCGTTCGGCAAGTAACGCACAACGAAAATCCCCGGTGTCCCGACCAGCGGTCGGGACACCGGGGATTTTCGTGTGCACCGGCGGGCACGCCTGCCGGAACGACAGACCGTCAGAACTCGATGTGCGGCTTCTTGAAGCCCTTGGGCAGCTTTGCCGAGTTGGAGCAGTCCACCACCGGCCCGACCTGGGCGGATCCACCGTCCAACAGCTGGCCCTGCGGAAACACCACACGCGGACGGTCTGCCGTCGAGCAGTCCTGCGTCTGCCTGATGACGTGTGAGCCGTCCTTGTCGGTGTGGGTCTCGCTCTTGTGCACGCAGACCGTGCCGCCCTGTGCGGTGCTCTTGCAGTTGCTCTTGGGTCCGTCCGCGTACGCGTGTCCGGCGCCGACACAGAACGCGGCGAGACTTCCGACGAGCCCCGAGACGGCGGCGATCTTCCGTGGAGTGAGCATGTGCTGTATTCCTTTACGACGAAGGCCCGGGCGCCTGCGCCATTGACTGGCGTGCGCCCGGGCCTGAGAAGGTCGAAACAGAGCATTCCACGCCTGGGCGCGCTGTCGGCGCGCCCAGTGGCGGAAGTGCCGCAGCCCGGACGCGCACTCCGACAGGAGTGTCGTGCGTCCGGGCCGCCTTCGCCACGGGTGTCACTCGGCACACCGGTGAACAGACCGGATCGGTACGGATCCGGGATGCCGAGGTCGTGCGATGCGCGTCAGGCTTCCCAAGAAGCCCGATGCGCCCGTGGTGGCGCCGAGAGGATGGCCCCTCGGTACGTCTTTACTCGTCGCCCTGGTGCTGGCCGTAACCCTGCTCGGGCCCGGGGTTCCCCTGCTCCGGCCCGCCCTGCGGCGGAGCGGCGTAGTAACCGCCGCCAACGGCCACGGCGTTGGCCGTCGAGTTGGCCACGGCGGTGATCTGCGGAGGCGCGTCCTCGCCACCGGCGGCGAAGCTGACACCGGCACCGAAGGCGGACAGCCCCGCAACCGCCGCCGCTACGACTGCAACGCGCTGAAACTTACGCATGGAATGACCCTTTCCTATCCAGGCAAAGCGCCTGGCTTGACTACTTAATGTGAGCATATACACACACTCCGTAGTTACCGAGGATCTACACTCCACATGTTGCGTCAGCCCCCGTCTGCCGTATCAGTACTACGAACCCTCGACCGGAAGGATCCGGGCCATGGGGCCCA
Organism: Streptomyces broussonetiae; assembly: GCF_009796285.1. Classification (NCBI taxonomy): domain Bacteria; kingdom Bacillati; phylum Actinomycetota; class Actinomycetes; order Kitasatosporales; family Streptomycetaceae; genus Streptomyces; species Streptomyces broussonetiae. The sequence goes on from NZ_CP047020.1 coordinate 3,541,524, forward strand.
ACGCGGAACCGTCGGGCGCCTCCTGCTCACTGTCGGGCGGCACTCCCACGGTCGTTGGAGAACAGGTCACATTGGGTCCGAGCCGCTCCGTCCCCTGCCCCAGGAAGGCGGGCAGCTTCAAGGGCTGCACCGGCTGACAGGTCTCCTGGTGCGCGATCGCACCGTCGTCGGGCGCCTCGCCCTTGATCCGCTGGGTACAGGTGATGGTGCCCAGGAGATCGCGAGTGCAGTTTCCCGGAGTTGCTGCGGCATGAGCCTGGGTGATGCCGGCGCAGGCCACTGCGATGCCGCCGACGAGCCCCGAGACAGCCGCGATCTTTCTCCTGCTGAACATGTGATGCGCTTTCTTTGTAGGGGGCCCGCCGCGCCGGGCTCCGTCTTCCAGAATCAGGCAACCGGCCGGAAGGACGGGACTCTTCGAGGCCGTCCCCGGAGAGTCCCGTACCAGGCGTCGCGCACGATGCCGCCGCCGAACTCAGCCGGTGAAAGCGTTGTTGTTCTGCTGGCAGGTGGTGTCCAGGGTGTCGGCGAGGCCGAGCACGCCGATCGGGACGTCGTTCTCGGACACCGTCTGCGGGCTGCACTCCTGGTACGGGCGGTAGTTGTCGGTCGCCTGCGGCTGGTCACCGCCGTAGGTGTCGGCCATGGCGGTGCCGGCGCCGATGGCGGACAGACCACCGGCCGCCACTGCTGCGATCACGATCTGCTGAAGCTTGCGCATGGAGCCCTCGGTTCTTTGCTGAACAGCGAAACTGATTGCCTAGCGTGACTGAACGAACACTAGCAGTAGCTGGACGAGCCATTCCACATCGGACATCCGCCCCGAGGGGGATATAGCCCCACAGAATCACCCGATGGATGCCAACTGGCCGTGCGCAGACACGGATTGCCCGGCGGGTCGCGCCGTCACGGCACGTGCGTTCGTGTCGGACGCGGCACGGCGCCGGCGCCAACACAGGTGACGCGGACGAAAGTTGCGTCAGGAGAACGCCGGTTCCGCAACCCGCGACCGATCGCGGGCGGGCGCGGAGACGATCAGGTCCCGCAGCCCCTCGGCGTACTGCCGCACCGTCTTGCGCGCGACGTCGGTGTCCGGGTAGCGGCAGGCGAACCACAGGCCTTCGTGCAGCCGGTTGACCCAGGCGCACACCTGGTCGCCGTATGACACCCGGATCAGACCGTACGCCTTCTTCTGCGTCCAGTCCGCGGAGCCGGGGGTGAGCCGGGCGTCGACGTACGAGATGATCGAGTACATGTCGGGCGAGGTCGGCCGGAAGTCCTCGCCGAGCAGACGCAGTACCCGTGCCAGCGGAATGCGCGCCAACGACCGGTTGGCCCGCAACTCCGCGCGGACCGCGGTGAGCGCGCCCGTCCAGTCCCGCACGGTGGGCACCTCGATCGGTGCGCCGCCGACGTACCAGCCCACGGAGTCCGACCACGCGGACTTCAGCCGGGTGTGGAACGGCACGACCGTGCGGTAGACCGGCTGCCCGCCAAGTTCGTGGACGATCAGGCTGGTTGCCGCCAGGACCCCCACCAGGCTGCCGCCGTAGGGCCGGCAGTGCGCCTCGAAGGCGGCGGCGGCGTCCGCGTCGACGAGCGGCTCGCACAGCAGCTTCTGCGCGGGCAACGCGCCACCGGGCTGCAGACCGAGGTCGACGGGGAACTCCGGAAGCCGCCCGTCGCACCGGCCGATGAACTCCCGCCAGCGCGCGACGATCGCGTGTGTGTCGTCGATGCCGTCCGCGTTCGCCCGCTCCAGCTCGCAGAAGTCGACGTAACTTCCCACCGCCCGGCCGACGACGGGCCGTTCCGTGACGTCTGCCGTGTACAGGCCGTGGATCTCGTCCGGGATGCGCTGCAGGGAGTAGGCGTCGACATTGGTGTGGTCGAAGGCCATGTACACGCTGGTGGAGTCCTCGCGTACGACCGCCGCATAGATGAAGTTCGGCCAGCCCAGCGCGTCCGCCGCGGTGTCGAACCGGTCCTGCAGGTACCGGATCAGCGCCCCCGGGTCGGCGAAGTCGCCGACCACCTCGCGATGCAGCGACACGTCGTCCTCGCCGAGCGTGAACCGGTGCATGTCGTCGCCGGCCCATCTGAAGCCGCTGCGCAGCGTCTCGTGACGCAGCGTCCAGCCGCGCAACGCCCTTTCCAGCGCGTCGAGATCGGCCCGGCCCGGCAGGTCGAAGGCCGTGCCGAGCCAGGTCGGTACGAACAGCCCGCCTTCCCGCACCGAGCGGGACGTTCTGATGTGCGACTCCTGGATGTACGCCGGCGGCCGCGGATCCGGCGGCAGCACTGCCGCGGCCGCGATGGTCGCCGGGCTGAACGTCCACTCGACGAGCCGCCCGGGCCGGACCTCGCAGCGCTGGATGTCAGAAATTCGCACGGTGGCGTCTCCTTCGCAGAAGACACCAGCTTGATCAAGGGGAGGCCGTACGCGAGCGGTGGTCGCTGTGTCGTCAGCATTTCAGCGGGACGTGTGACACCTCGAACGGAGAAGCGACCTCTCGGTGGTGACCGCCTGCCGCTGAGCGGCTGTCGGACCGGCCTCACTCGTACCTGTAGATCCCGCTCACGTCCTCCAGTTCGGCCGGCGTGACGTCCCACGGTGACAGCCTCTCGTGCCGGGCCACGATCCGGCCGTGCTGGGCGTCGCCCGCCCGCGGGGGTTCGGCGGGGAGGTACCGGTGGCCGGGGTGCCGTTGCTGCCAGCGCGTCCACTGCAGGTCGATGAAGGAGTGATGCAGCCAGAAAACAGGGTCGTTGACGGAGGCGGCGCTGAGCATCACCCCGCCGACCCAGTGGTGCACCCGGTTGTGGTTGTGCCAGGAGACGCTGCCGTGGCCCCTCCCCCATCCCTCCAGCCTGTTGCGGAAGCCACGGGTGACCGTCGAGTTCCAGGGCCACGTGTCGTAGACCGGATCGGCCAGCGCCGACTCGAGTTCGCGGCCGGTCGGCAGCTGGATCGGGTTGCGGGCGCGGCCGAGGTCGCGGGTGAGGTACCGCACGTCGGTCACCCTGTCGGTGAGCTTCCAGTGGCCCGCCCGGTAGGCGAACGGCCCGTTCATCACCTGCCGGTCCGAGCGTCGTCCGTTGCCGCCGAGCAGGTCGTCGGTCCACGGCAGGGCGTGTGCGCTGCGGTCACGGGTCCAGTCCCAGTACGGCACGGTCACCGACGCGTCCACCCGGCGCAGGGCCCGCTCCAGCTCCAGCACGAGCTTGCGGTGCCAGGGCAGGAAGGAGGGCGCCATGTGGGCGGTGCGCAAACGGTGTTCGCCGTCGGGGCCGTTGTGGGTGATGTGGATGTGCACGAACTCGTCGTACTCACCACGGCGTTTGACCTCCAGCAGAGCACCCACGAACCGTCGCCTCTCGGTGCGGGTCAGCCTGTTGACGTTCTTTCTGGTGTACGCCACGATCGCCCTCCACTCCTCGTCAGGTTCGACCGGCCGAAGCGGTAACTGCCGAACGAGCCTTCGGGTCACCACCGTGCGGCCGGACCGGTGACGGAGCGCGGAGCCGGAGGTCCCGGTTCAGGGGCCGCTGCCCGATGGCAGGTCCTGCTCGGTCCAGATCGTCTTGCCGGTGCGGGTGTAGCGCGTGCCCCAGTGGTGGGTCATCTGGGCGATGATGAACAGGCCGCGGCCTCCCTCGTCGTCGCTCGCGGCGTGTCGCAGATTGGGCGAGGTGTGACCGGTGTCCGAGACCTCGCAGATCAGGGCCCGGTCACGGATCAGGCGTACCTGGATCGGACCGCCGACGTAGCGGATGGCGTTGGTGACCAGTTCGCTGACGATGAGTTCCGTGGTGAACGCCAGGTCGTCCAGCCCCCAGTCGCGCAGCTGCTTGCTGACGGCGGTGCGGATGGTGGCCACCGCCGCCGGGTCCGGGAGCACCGCCCACTCGGCGTACTGGTTCCGGTCGAGCAGGCGGGTGCGGACCATGAGGAGCGTCGCGTCCACGTCCACCGGCCCGGGCAGCATGGCGCTCACCACTCTGTCGCAGAGCGCCTCCAGCGGCGCCGGGCCGCCGGCCAGGGCACGGGACAGCTGCGCGAGCCCGGCGTCGTGGTCGTCGGCCGCCTGGAGGAGGCCCTCCGTGAAGAGGACGAGGAGACTGCCCGGCGTGAGGACCAGCTCTGTGCTCTGGTACGGCGGGCCGCCCATTCCCAGCGGCGGCCCGGGCGGCAGCTCCGGGCAGTCGACGACGCCCGTGCGCGGCGGGACGACCACCAGCACCGGATCCCCGGCCCGTGCGATGCTGCACTTCCCTGCGACGGGGTTGTACACCGCGTACAGGCAGCTCACGCCGAGGGCCGCGTCGTGGTGCGACGTCCAGTGGCCCGGGCCCCGGCCGGGCCCGCCCTCGTGCGCGGTCTGTTCGACCAGGTCGGCCAGCCGGGACAGCAGCTCGTCCGGGCTCAGGTCCAGCCGGGCCAGTACGCGCACCCCCGTACGCAGCCGTCCCATGGTGGCCGCGGCACGCAGGCCGTGACCGACCACGTCCCCGACGACCAGGGCGACCCGGGTTCCCGACAAGGGGATGACGTCGTACCAGTCGCCGCCCACCCCGGACCCGCTGTCGGCCGGCACGTAGCGGCTCGCCGTGTCGACGGCGGCGTGCCGCGGCAGGCGGCGCGGAAGCAGGCTCCGCTGGAGTTTGAGGGCCACGGTGTGGCCACGGGTGACCACCGGCATCAGCAGCAGACCGATCGACAGGGCGCCCAGGCCGAGCACGGTGACCCCGCCGGTCCTGCCGATCAGCGGCAGGTCGACGGCGCTCGCGCCGTACCCGGGGTCGGCGTAGACGACGAACGCGGCGTAGCAGAACAGCAGGATCATCATCAGCCCGCCGAGCCCCGGCAGTACGCCCTTGAAGACCAGATCCCTGGCGCTGCGGGTCAGGACCCTGCGGTAGTACCAGAGGCAGGCGAAGCCCGTCAGGCCGTACTGGAACGCGATCGCGAGACCGACCGAGTCGATCGAGTCGGCCAGGATGTTCCGGCTGAACGACGTCAGCAGGACGAGCAGGGCGATCGAGGCCGCTCCCATGCCGAGGGTTCCCCAGGTCGGGGTGAGAAACCTGCGGTGGACCCGGGCGAACCCGGAGGGGACCACCTTGTGGACCGCCATGGAGAAGACGGTCCTGGCCAGGGGCAGGATGGTGGTCTCGGCGGAGGCCAGCGCGGAGGTCAGCACCATCAGGACCAGCAGTTTCGACAGGAGCAGCCCCGTGTCGTGACTTCCGAACACGGCCTCGCCCAGCACCGACAGCACGTCGTCCGAGTTGTGCGTGTTGCCGAGCCCGATGCCCGAGGCGCCGACTCCCGCGAACGCCTGCGCCGAGGTGGACACCAGCCCGTACATGACCAGGAGCAGCAGGGTGGACACGACCGCGCCGCGCCCGGGGATGTGCGCGCTGTCGACGGTTTCCTCGTTGACCGCGAACGCGGTGTCCCAGCCCCAGTAGATGAAGACCCCCGCGAGGATGCCCGAGGTCAGGGACCTGACCGAGGGCACCTCGAAGGGGTTGAACCAGGAGGCCGAGACGTGGATCGCCGTCGCGGGAGGGTCGAGGTAGACCCTGACCAGCGCGGCGACGGCGAAGAGGACCAGCATCAGTACTTCCAGGCACAGCAGCCAGCGCTGGACGGCCGCGGAGAACTCGATGCCGACGTAGCAGACCGCGCTCAGTACGGCGATCCAGACGATGCCCGCCACGGTGGTCCACAGCCGGTTGTCCGCCAGTTCGTCCAGGCCCACCAGGCGGAAACCGTAGGCGGCGGCGATCTCGGCGAGGTTCGCCATGACGATGATGTTGGCGACGATGATGCCCCAGCCGCCCATCCAGCCGGTGCGCGGTCCGAAGGCGCGGGTGGCCCAGGTGAAGGTGGTCCCGCAGTCGGCGTTGCTCGCGTTGAGCTCCCGGAAGGCGTACGCGACCAGCAGCATCGGGATGAACGCGAGCATCGTGACGATCGGGGCCTGCAGTCCGACGCCGGCCACGATGATGCCCAGCGTGGCGGCCAGGCTGTACGCCGGGCCGGTGGAGGCCAGGCCCATGGCCACCGAGGAGAACATGCCCAGGGCGTTGTTCTTGAGCCCTTTGCGGCCGGACCCCGTCCCGGGAGCGGGGCGGCCGACGGACAGGATGCCGTCGAAGTGCCTCACACTTGATTGCACCGCCGGGCCGCTTCCCTCCGCAACAGCGCAGGGGCAACAGGGACGCCGCCTGTCACACCACCGGGTGGTGCGGGTGATCCGGTCCGGCCGGCCGCTGCGGCTGCCACCAGGCACGACGGCGGGCCGCGCCGGACCGGGCGTCGCACTGCGTCCCTGCCAGGCTCTTCGAGGAGACCCTCGCACTCCTCGGTCCAGGAGACCGTCGGGTTCCTCAGTCCAGGAGATAGGAGGCTGCCACATCGACCTCCATCACAAGGCGCCCGGACGCCGGTGCGTGCCCGCTGGGAACTTCGGTCACGGACACGAGACGACCCAGTCGCCGGCCCTCCGACCTGGCGTACTGCTCGGCCTTGGACCGGGCGTCGGCGAGCGCTGCCGTACGGGCTCGTTGCACAAGAGTCTCCCGGTCCGCCTCTGCCCCCTCCGCCCTGCCCCGACCGGTCGCCCTCACCGTCTCCAGCGCGGGCGCGCCGGAGACGGGGGCGGCTCGAAGGGCCGAGTCGGCCACGGCAGGGGCCGCACCGGCCGACGGAGCGGCGCAGAGCAGGAGCGTTGCCAGGAGAACGGAACCGGTGGCCGTACGTGAGCGCATCATGCCTGAGCAACGATCACGAACGGCAGACGTCACCTCGGTGTTGACGGCTCAGGAGTCCGACGCGTCACTGCCCGGCTCGCCGCGCCGCCGGGCGCGTACCGTGCTGCGCACGACAGCCTCCTTGAACACCGCCGCGACACGGCCCGTCAGGACGAACCTGCGCGGGCGGTCGTCGGCGTGGGTGAACTGCACGACACCGTCACGCCGGCCGAGGCTGATGTTGGTGAAGACGTAGCCGATGCGGACCGGCCCGGGTTCCCGGCCCGACAGCCGGGCCGCGACGACGTCGGCCACGCCCCGGCCCATGGGCAGCGCCGCCTGGCAGGACATCCGGCTCGGTGCCCCGCTCACCGACACCCCGGCGGCCGCGTCACCGACGGCGTACACCTCGGGATGCGAAACCGAGCGCAGGGTGGCGTCGATGAGCATCCGGCCACTGTCATCCGTGGCGAACCCTGCCGCGCGGGCCAGGTCCGGGGCGCGGAACCCGGTGGTCCACACCACGGCGTCCGCGGTGAACGACCGGCCGTCGCGGGTACCGAGGCCGTCCTCCCGCACCGCCGTGACGACGGTCTCCGGATGGATCGAGACGCCCAGCCGGTCGAGGGCGCGCAGCAGATGGGCCCGGCCGCGCGGGGCCAGCCCGGATCCGACGTCATCGGCACTGGTGAACAGCCGGACCCGCAGCCCGGGATGGCTCTCGGCCAGTTCCGAGGCGGTTTCCAGCCCGGTCAGCCCGCCGCCGACCACCGCGACCGTGCCACCGGACGCGATCTCGGCGACCCGGTGCCGCAACCGCGTCGCCTGCTCGGGACAGGCCACGGCGTAGGCGTGCTCGGCTGCTCCCGGGACGTCGTCGAGCCGCGCCTGGCTGCCCACCGCGTACACCAGGGTGTCGTAGTCGATCGTTCGGGGCTCGTCGCCGAGGCACACGGTCCGGGCGGTGGCGTCGATCGCGGTCACGTGCCCGACGACCAGCTGAACCGGTGTGCCGCTGAGCTGTTGCCGCAACGGCACTTCCGTCAGTCGCTGTCCGGCGGCGAGTTGGTGGAGCCGGACCCGTTCCACGAACCGGTCCGAGGCATTGACCAGCGTGACGGTGACGTCGTTGCGGTGCAGCCTGCGGGCGAGGCGCTTGGCCGCCAGCAGACCGGCGTAACCGGCGCCCACGACAACGAGGCGATGACTCATGAAATGACTTCCTCTGTGACTACGGATGGCTTGGGCGCCACCTCGGACAACCAGTCGCCGCGCATCGGCGTCAGGCGGCGGATCTTGCCACCGCGACGGTCACGAGGAGCCGCCCCGTGCCGAGCCGTACGGGCACCAGCGTGCGGAGGCAGCCAGAGGTCACCATGTACATGACCCCCGTGACGGCCGGGAAAGCTGCCAGGACGACGGCAGCGACAACGTGCATGCCGCCATGATCCGATCGCCTCGCGCCCGGGAGCCGGAACAACACGACCGCCGCATCGTCCGGAATCCCCGGGTCCCTGCGCCCGCGGCCCTCCCTCGGCTCAGGACGTGAGGCCCTCGATCGCCACGGGAAGGTGGCGGGGGCCGCGCAGCACCGCGTTCGTACGGTACGGCGGCGGGTCCTCGAGCGGCCCGGAGAACTTGACCCGGCGGAACAGTTCGGGCACGGCCATGTGCAGTTCTATACGGGCGAGAGGGGCGCCGAAGCAGTAGTGGATGCCGGTGTAGAAGCCCAGGTGCTCGTTGTCCTTGCGGTCGGGATCGAACCGGTCGGGGTCCTTGAAGCGTTTGGGGTCACGGTTGGCCGCGGCCAGCATGAGCCAGACCGGCGAGCCCTTGGGGATGGTGGTGCCGGCGACGTCGATGTCGGCCAGGGCGGTGGTCCAGGTGACGAACTGGACCGGGGGCTCGTAGCGCAGCACTTCCTCGATGAGCGGGACGGCCAGGTCCGGCTCCTTCTGGAACCGCTCCAGGATGTCGGGGTGGCGCAGCAGGGTGAGGGTGGTGTTGGTGATCGCGTTGACCGTCGTCTCGTGGCCGGCGACCAGGAGCAGCACCGCGGTGGCCTCCAGGTCCGCCGGTGTCATGTCGGGGGCGAGCGCGCTGAGGATCCCGGGGCCGGGGTGGCGCCGTTTGGTCTCGATCAGATCGGCCAGGTAGGAGCCCAGTTCCTGGCGCGCCTGCTGTCCCTTCTGCTCGGCGTCGTCGCCGCCGGGACGGGGATCGAGTGCCGCCGCAAGGGCGTCGGCCCAGCCGTGGAAGCGCGGTTCGTCCTCGCGCGGCACGCCGAGGACCTTGCAGATGGCGGTGACGGGAAGGGGGTACGCGAAGTCCTCGACGATGTCGACCTGGTCCTTGCCCTCGAAGGCGTCGAGCAGCTCGGTGACCACCTTGGTCAGGTCTCCGCGCAGCGCGTCGAGGAACCTGGGGCTGTGCGGAGGACCGAACGGCCGGTTGATGGTGTCGCGCAGCCGGTCGTGCACAGGCGGGTCGGTGAAGATGAAGCCGGGCGGCAGGCCGGACTCCTCCGCCGGTTGCCCGGGGCGGGCGTAGCCCGGCGGGCGGTTGCGCGTGTCGTTGCTCAGCCGCGGGTCGTTGGCCAGGCTCCGCACCTCGTAGTAGGTGCTGACCAGGTAGGTGCCGTCGTCCTCCCGCCTGACCGGTGTCTTGCGCAGCTCCGCGTAGAGCGGGTACGGATCGGCCCGATTGGCGTAGTCGATGATCTGCGCGGAGATGGTGTCGGGCGTCATGGTGTCTCCTGCGGGGCGCCGGGCGGCACAGGGCCGGTGATCAGGCATGCGACGGAACGAACTTGATCCGCCGCTCGCTCGGTGAGTGACCCGTCAGCGTGACGGTGGGCCCGTGCGTGGGCAGATGGGGGTCGGGGAAGGCCGGGTCGACCGGCTCCAGCGTCTCGGTGCGGCGGTCGACGGTGCGGTACTCCGGCGGGAACGGCGCGCCGGACTCGATCTGCTGCTGGTAGAACCCCAGCCACTTGGCTCCGTCGAAGGACGCCGCGGCGATGACGCGGCCGCGGTACCCGTACACCGCGACGAACCGCTCCTCGCCCAGCGTGCCCTGGGCGACGACCAGTTGGTCGCCCAGCGGGGGCACACCCACCGACTTGATGTTGACACCGAACTGGGACGACCAGAACATCGGCAGCCACAGGTGGGGACGGCGGTCGGGACCCGCGCAGATCATGTTGTGGGCGGCGATCTCGGCCTGTTCGACGGCGTTGCCCCAGTGCTCCAGCGACAGGAACTGGTAGTCGAACAGCGGGTGGGGACTGCGTGCGACATCACCGGCGGCGTAGATGTCGTCGGTGACGATGCCGTTGACGTCGAACACCCGGCACCCGGCGTCGCAGGCGATCCCGCGGGGACCGGCGGCCAGACCCGAGCCGGCGAGCCACTCGGTGTTCCTGACGGCGCCGAGCGAGACGACCGCCACGTCCACGTCGATCGCCGAGCCGTCGGACAGATGGGCGCGCCTGAGCCGCCCCACGTAGTCGCCCTCCAGGGCGGTGACGCTGATGCCGCAGCGCAGGTCGACTCCGTGCCTGCGCTGCAGCCGGTCGGCGACCGCGCCGACCACTCCGCCGAGTGCGCCCACCAGCGGTGCCGGACCGCGTTCGGCGACGGTGACCTCGAGGCCCAGCTCCCGGCAGGCGGAGGCGACCTCGGAGCCCGTGAAACCGGCGCCGATCACCAGGACCCGGGACACGCCGCCGGTCAGCTTGCGGCACAGGCGTGCGGAGTCGTCGCGGGTCCGCAGCACGAACACCCCGTCAAGCCCGGCCTCTTCCGGGTGGATCCAGGGCCGCGCCCTGGTCCCGGTGGTGATCAGCAGGCGGTCGTAGGCAACGGTGTCGCCGTTCGCCAGACGTACCTGCTTGGCGTCCCGGTCCAGTCCCTCGGCGGCGACGCCCAGGCGCCATACGGCGTCGATGTCGCGCCGCCGCGGCAACGCCGTGTCCTCGGGCCGCGCCCGCCCGAGCAGCGCCTGCTTGGACAGCGGCGGCCGGTCGTAGGGCTCGTACGGCTCGTCGCCGATCACGGTCAGCGATCCGGTGAAGCCCTGTTCGCGCAGTGTCTCCGCCGCGCGCAGACCGGCCAGCGAGGCACCGACGACGACAATGCGGCCCTGGCGCCGCAGAACCTCGACGTCCGTGTCAGCCGACATGGGGCTCCGCCCCCTTCGTCGGTTCGTCGCTGTAGTCGACGAGGATGGCCTGCACCGGGCAGGCGGCGGCGGCCTTCTCCACCCGGTCACGCTGTGTCTCGTCGAAGCGAGGGGAGAACAGCAGCGCCTCTTCCCCGTGCAGGGAGAAGACGTCCGGGGCCAGAAAGACGCACTGTGCGAATCCCTGGCACCGGTTGAGATCGACGACAAGCCTCATCTGGAACCCGCTCCCTGCACGGGCCGCGTAGCCGCGGGCTCCGCAGCCGTCTGCGCTCGCTCCGTCCGGTTGGCAGGCATGCCTCTCCCTTCAGGGTCAACCCCTCCTCAGGAACCTCGCAACGCGAGGGGACGCGCGAGGACGCGGGGCCCGGTTCAGTGCCCGCCCGTCGACCGGCGGGCCGACGCCTCGGCCCGGTCGGCCCGGGCCAGCAGGCGGGCTCGGCTGCGGGGCCACCACACCAGGTCGGCCAGGAGGAGCAGGACCACCAGCCAGGAGGCGATGGTCTGGCCGGTGGAGCCCCGCACGGTGTCGTACACGGCGAGAGCGACCGCGAGCGCGGTGACGAGCAGGACGACCCGACGGCGCAGCCGGTCCTCCTCGGCGCCCCGGCGCAGGGCGCGGGCGTACTCGACGACCGAGGACGCCAGCCGGGGATCGTCCACGGCCTCGCCGCGCCGGGTGGCTCGTACCACGGCCGTACGGTCGGCGCCGCTCATCCCCTCGGCGGCGGGCCAGACGTTCTCCATCCGGCGCGCCACCCGGGTCCCGTGGAACAGGCTCAGCACCACGAAGACCACCACGGCACCGGCCCACGACCCCGCCTCGACGAGAACGAAAGCCCCCAGGAAGAGGCCGGCCGCAAGCCCGGCGGCCACACGCCGGCCGGCCGTCCCGAGCCGCCACATCCACCCCGGAACCAGCATCACCCGTTCACGGTGGCCATCACCCGGCAGGGGCGCAACCACCGCTCCGGCACGTCGGCCACGGCCCCTCGCGTAGCCTCGCCCGTGTGTACGACGACTGGTTCGAGGAAGAGGAGCTGAACGGCGGGCAGAGAGCCTTGGGTGCGACCGTCATCGGCGACCGGCTCTTCTGCAGCGAACGGCACAGCCAGAACTACCAGTCCCCGGAACCGACGAGGCACTTGGAGCCGCTGTCGGCCGCCGGACCTCCGGAACACCTCGGCCGGATCGCCGCTGCCTGGTTCGAGGAGATCGTGCGCCGCCCTGTCATCGCCCGACTCCCGGACGGCCCGTACCGGTTCGTCCCTCCGGGCACTGCCCTTCCGCCCCGGCACCGCTGGGTGCGCAACGGCCCCCCGGTGACGAAGCAGCCGTAAGCAGGCCTTGGCAGCGTCCTCATCGGTCAGCGCCGCCCGGTTCTTCGTTCACCGTGTCGCTCACCATGTCGGCGAACTCCTCGGTCGTGAGGATGGCGTGGGCGTACATAGGCGCGTTGACCTCGAACGTCGCTTCCATCTCCGCCCAGCTGAAGGAGCCGATGGCATCGCGGAGAAGGGTCACGTGGTAGCCCAGCTCCTGGCCGTAGCGGGCGGTGGTGTCCACACAGGTGTTGGCCCGCATACCGATGAGCAGGATCCTGCGGATGTGGTGCTGCTTGAGCATGAAGTCGAGGTCGGTGTTGGCGAAGCCGCTCGAGGCCCAGTGCTGGCTGACGACCAGCTCGTCCTCGCGGGGCTCGAAGTCGGGGTGCCACTCGGCCCCCCAACTGCCCTCGGCGAAGGTCTGGCTGCTGACCACGTGCCGCTGGGTCGGTGACAGGTGGTCCCATGTGCGGTAGTCGCTCGGCCTCGTCCGGTGGTGGGGCACGATGAGGACGCGGAAGCCGCACCCACGGGCGGTGGCGAGCATCGTGCGCATGTGGTCGAGCAGACCGATGCCTTCCGCCACTTCCTTCGCCCTGGGCCACAACTTGCCCCCCTCGGACAGGAAGTCGTTGTACGGGTCGACGATCAGAAGAGCGGTTTCGTCCGGGGGGTACCGTGCGTCGGAAGTCATGGGCACCTCCCCGCTGAGCGGATGGACGGCAGGCAGTCCCGAATGCTCCGCCGTACACCACCGACTCTGGTTTCTCAGTCTGGCACTCGTCCGGCCGGCCTGCATCCGGGCCCTGCCACCCGCCGTCGACGACCGGATCACCCGGTGGCCCGTCCGGCGCCTGCTCGCCGGACGGAGTTCCGGGCCTGGGACGACGGAGGTGTAGTGGTTGACGAAGAAGTACGAACAGGACAGGGCCTCGTCGATGTTGCCGAACTGGTTGCTCGTCATGGACATCAGCGCCGTGGTGCGAGGTTGTGGACGGTCTTCACCAGTGTGGGCGGCGCCCCGGTCTTCGACCGCCAGTACATCAGGGTCTCGTTCAGTGCGCCCACGGTCTGGTAGGCGTGGTCGACGCCGCCGACCGTGACGAAGTTGGGGTGGTTGGTGCGCGGCCCCGTCTTCAGCACCGCCTCCACGCGGTAGGTGGCCGCGTCGACCACGGCGGTGGTCCGCCCGTTGGTGGGCATCCCCAGCCGGATGTCCCGTCCGTCGGGCGAGACGGCCTCGTCGGAGGACCTGCCCGCATCCGCCGGGATCGGCACGCGCCTGGTGACCCGCCGGGCGCGTGCCGATCACGTCCAGCACCGACGCGCGCAGGTGGTTGACGTAGGCGAATCTGCCCCGAGATCTGCTGCGCGCCGGGCGGCGCCGGAGGCTGGATCGGCCCCTGCGCCGAGTGGCCGGTGTCCGGCCTCGCCATGAGGCCCGTCACCGGGCCCGGCGGAAAGGCCGCAGATCTCGGCGTCCCGGGCGTCGCGCGGCAGTCGACGACAGGGCGCCGCACTCGGCCCAGATCGTCTTGCCGGTGAGGGAGTGGCGGGTTCCCCAGCGGTCGGCCATCTGCGCGATCATGAAAAGGCCCCGCCCGTTCTCGTCGGTGTCGGCCGCCTGCCGCATGTGCGGGGAGGTGCTGCTGGCGTCGGACACCTCGCAGACGAGCGTCGTCGCTCGGATGAGGCGCAGCTGGATGGGGGCCCGGCCGTAGCGGATGGCGTTGGTGACCAGCTCGCTGACGATGAGTTCGGTGGTGAAGGCGAGTTCTTCGAGATCCCAGGCGGCGAGTTGGGTGCTGGTCAGCGAGCGGGCCTGGCCGACGATGGCCGGGTCGGGGGGCAGGTCCCAGGTGGCCACGCGGTCCGGGCCGAGAGCGTGTGTGCGGGCGAGGAGCAGGACGGCGTCGTCGTGGGGGGCGCGGGAGGGCAGCAGGGCGTCGAGAGCGGTGTCGCAGACCTGTTCCAGGTTGTTGCCCGAGTGGGTCAGGGTCCGGCACAGCGTGCGCAAGGCCGCGTCGATGTCGTGGTGACGGCCTTCACCGTGCAGCAGGCCGTTGGTGTACAGGGCCAGCGTGCTGCCCTCCGGCACGTCGACGTCGGTTGTCTCGAAGGGCATTCCACCGAGGCCGAGTGGAGGGCCGGCCCGCAGGTCGAGGAGGTGTGGGGCGCCGGAGGGCTTAACGAGCACCGGCGGGAGGTGCGCCGCGCCGGCGAGCGCGCAGCGGCGGGACACGGGGTCGTAGATGGCGTACAGGCAGGTGGTGCCGATGCCTGCCGTGGGTGCCTCGGGGTGATGCTCTGCCTCCTCGGCGGCCTGGGTGACGATGTCGTCGAGTTGGGTGAGGAGTTCGTCGGGGGAGGCGTCCTGCTGGGCCAGGGCCCGGACCGCCGTGCCCAGACGGGCCGCGTTGGCGACTGCGTGGATGCCACGGCCGGGGACATCGCCGACGATGAGGCCGAGGCGGGCCCCGGAGAGCGGGATGACGTCGAACCAGTCGCCGCCCACCCCTGTGGGGCCGATGGCGGGCAGGTGGCGGCAGACGGTGGTTGCCGCACTGTTCTCGGGCGTTGTGGTCCTCAACAGGCTCTGCTGGAGAGTGATGGCCGTATGGCGTTCGCGTGTGTAGCGGCGAGCGTTGTCCACGCACACGGCGGCACGGGCCACGAGTTCCTCGGCCACGGTGATGTCGTCGTCCTCGAAGGGCTCGGGGCGCTGCCACCGGTAGAAGTGGGCGACGCCGAGTGTGACGTCCCGGGCGCGTAGCGGGATGACCATCACCGAATGGATGCCCGCTGCGATCATCTTCCCGGCCCGGTGGGGGTCTTGGGCCAGCCACTCCTCGGAGTCCTCGAGGGTGGGCAGGAGCACGGACCTGCCGTCGGCCATCGCGCGTGCCTGCGGCGTGGCCTGGTGGAAGGTGATCAGTTCGCCCACCGGGTAGCTGGCCTCCGGAGCCTCCTTCAGGAGCGAGCAGATGGCGGCCCGACGCAGCACCGCGCCGCCGCCGACGGGGCCCGGCCCGGACTCCTCGCCCAGGGCGATGCCCCGCAGCAGGTCGACGGCGATGTAGTCGGCCAGTCGGGGGACTGCCACGTCGGCGAGTTCGGCGGCGGTGCGGGTGACGTCGAGCGTGGTGCCGATGCGCCGGGCCGCCTCGTCGAGCAGCATCAGACGGTCCCGGGCCCGGTTGCGTTCGGTGACGTCGACAACGGCCGAGGCCACTCCGAGGATCGTGCCGCGCGGGTCGACCAGCCGGAACGACGTGATGCTCCACCCCCGGTGCCCCTCCCCGGCAGCCGTCATCGAGGCCCGATGCTCCGTGGTCAGTGGCTTCCCGGTCTCCAGTACCCGGCGCTGCCTTGCCTCCATCAGGTCCGTCTCCGGACCGGGGAACAGGGCGCTGATGCGCCGCCCCAGAGACTCCTTCCGGGGAATTCCGTGGATGCGTTCGAGCGCATCGTTGACGCGTACGAAGCACAGCCTGGTGTCCAGGACCGCAAGCCCGATCGGTGCCTGGGCGAAAAGCCCCTCGATCACCGCCCGATCGGTGTCCCAGCGGCGTACCTTCGCCATCTCGGCGAAGCACAGGTGCCAGTGCACGTCCCTCGCGCCGGTCGCGACCGGCCACGACCGCACCAAGAGTTCCACCGGGCCACCGTCGTGATGTCGTACGGCCAGTGCCTCCCGCACGCTCTCGCCCATCCGGCAGCGTCGCGCCGCAGCGACCACCGCCGGGCGGTCCGCGTCGCTCGCCAGCAGCTCGCTCGCGGGCCGACCGAGCACCGCCTCCGCGTCGTATCCGAGAATGGCCGAAGCGGCGCCGCCCCATGCCGTGATGCGCCCGCCGCTGTCCAGCCCCACCATGCCGAGCGTCGGGTCGGGGAAGAACGCCGGCTCGCGATCCATGCTGCCAGGCTCGCACGCCACGATGGGGCCCGCAGTCCCGCAGACCCGCGCCGGGCCCCTGTCAGGCACCGCGTCCCCGCTTGCCGCCCCCTGTCGCCGCACGTCCGGCGGGGCCGCCCGCCCCCGTCGCCACGGTGGAGCACCCGCCTGCCTCCTGCACGTACGACGCCGCCACCGCGGTACCGAACACCACGCTGAACGACCACCGGATCCGGCCCGAGAAGGCAGGTTCTCGCGTGCCCCGCCCCAACTCCCTTCCATCCGGCTCGATTTGAAGGCACGGTGGCGGCCTCACTGGTGCAGCTGCGCCCGCGCGCGGCTCCACGCTCCATCGGCGAGCAGCCGCAGGCCGTTGAGGCCGACGATGACCGTGGAGCCCTCGTGTCCGGCCACACCCAGCGGCAGGGGCAGGTGACCGGTCAGGTCCCAGACGACCAGGCCGGTGATGAACACCGCGGCGATCACCAGGTTCTGTACGACCAGGCGGCGGGCCTGACGGGAGAGAGCGATGACGGTCGGGACGGTGGCCAGCTCATCGCGCACGACGACGGCGTCGGCCGTCTCCAGAGCGAGGTCCGATCCGGCGCGGCCCATGGCGACGCCGGTGTGGGCGGCGGCCAGTGCGGGAGCGTCGTTGACGCCGTCGCCGACCACCAGCACCTTCCGGCCGGCCTGCGCCAGCGCCTTGACCGCCGCGACCTTGTCCTGCGGAAGCAGTCCGGCACGCACGTCCGTGATCCCGACCTCGTCGGCGAGCCGGGTGGCGGCGCGCGGGTTGTCGCCCGTGACCAGCACCGGCGCGCTGCCGGTCAGACGCCCCAGCGCCGAGGTGGCGGCCGCGGCCTCCTCGCGCAGCCGGTCGGCGATGCCCAGCACCCCCACCGGACTGCCGTCGGCCGTGACCAGGACCGCGGTGCGGCCCTCCTCCTCCAGGCCGGTGGCGACGGCGAGGGCCCGGTGCGTGCCGGCCCCCAGCAGACGGGTGGGGCTGCCGACCGCGACCGCACGACCGGCCACGAGGGCGCTGACGCCGGTACCGGGAGCGGAGGTGAAACCCTCCACCAGGGGAACGTCCAGGTCACGGGTGCGGGCGGCATCCACGACGGCGCGGGCCAGCGGATGTTCGCTGGGGTGCTCGACCGCCGCCGCCAGCCGCAGAAGCTCATCCTCGCTCAGCCCGGAACCTGCCAGCGGGCGGATGTCCGTCACCCTCGGCGTGCCCTCGGTCAGGGTGCCCGTCTTGTCCAGCGCCACCGCGTCCACCTGGCCGAGCCGCTCCATGACCACGGCCGACTTCACCAGCACGCCGTGACGTCCGGCATTGGCGATCGCCGACAGCAGCGGCGGCATGGTGGCGAGCACGACGGCACACGGAGAAGCGACGATCATGAACGTCATCGCGCGCAGCAGCGTGGGTTGCAGTGCGGCGCCGAACAGCAGCGGCAGCGCGAACAGGGCGACCGTGGCCGCGACCATGCCCAGGGAGTAGCGCTGCTCGACCTTCTCGATGAACAGCTGGGTGGGCGCCTTGGTCTCGGAGGCCTCCTCGACCATGGCCACGATCCGGGCGATCACCGAGTCGGACGGGTCCCGCTCCACCTTCACACGCAGGGCGCCGGTGCCGTTCAGGGTGCCGGCGAACACCTCGTCGCCGGCCTCCTTGGCCACAGGCAGCGGCTCGCCCGTGATGGTCGCCTGATCCACGTCGCCGGCCCCGTCCAGCACCCGCCCATCGGCGCCGATCCGTTCACCGGGGCGCACCAGGATCGTGTCTCCGGCGCGCAGTTCCTCGGTGGGCACGCTCTCCTCGCCACCGTCGTCCCGCAGGCGGGTGGCCGTGGTGGGGGCGAGGTCGAGCAGACCGCGTACCGAGTCCGCGGTACGGGCGGTGGCGATCGCCTCCAGAGCACCTGAGGTGGCGAAGATGACGATCAGCAGCGCGCCGTCCAGGACCTGCCCGATCGCCGCCGCCCCGAGCGCGGCGACGACCATGAGCAGGTCCACGTCCAGGGTCCTGTCCTTCAGGGCCTGCAGACCGGCCCAGCCGGGCTCCCAGCCGCCGGTGACGTAGACACCCGCGAACAGCGGCCCCCACGACCACGCGGGCCCGCCGGTCAGATACAGCGGCAGCGCGACCAGGAACAGCACCAGGGCGGCCGCCGCCCATCGGGCCTCGGACAGCGCGAGGATCCGCGTACGCCGCCGGGGCGCCACCGTCTCGTGGGCGGCGCCGGTCCCGGGCGGGCGGGTGAGGGTGGAAGACATGGGAGCAAGGTCCTTCGCAGGTCGGGGCGCGACGGGTCGCCACCACCGTAACAGGAACAAATGAAGAGTCATTCATGTGTTCATGCGTGGTGCCGTAGCATGGGCGCATGGGTCATGGAGCCGCACCGCCGACCGGAAGCGTCCCGCGCAAACACCTGGACGCCGCCAGTGCCGCCAAGGTCGCCACCACCCTCCAGGCGCTGGCGACACCCTCGCGGCTGCTGATCCTCGCGCGGCTGCGCGAGGGCCCTCTTCCGGCAACCGAACTGGCGGCGGAAGTCGAGATGGAGCAGTCCGCCTGTTCCCACCAACTGCGCCTGCTGCGCAACCTCGGCCTCGTCGTCGGCACCCGTAAAGGCCGATCGGTGGTGTACTCCCTCTACGACAACCACGTGGCCGAACTCCTCGACCAGGCCCTCTACCACGTCGAACACCTCCGCCTCGGCCTGAGCGACGCCCCCGCCACCGAAGACGCGGAGCCGGAGCCGGTGGCCGCTCCGAACGCCTAGCCGCGATCAGCGCTGCGCCGCCTGCTGAGGCGCGTGGCGATCGGAAGCGCCGCGACCAGGCCGCTGAGCAGGATCGCGGCGAACGCGCCGAGGATCGCGGGTTGGTCGGCGAAGGCAGGCCGATCGCGGCCAGGGCGGGTCCGACGTTGCGTGCCGCGCTCACGCCTCCCATGGTGGTCCGGCGTGTCATCGGTCCGGTGGCCAGCAGTGTTCCGACGGCGAAGGCGAACGCCGCGAGCAGGAAACCCGCGAGCAGTGCGAGTGAGCCGAAGAGGGCGACGACGTCGTGCCGGCCGCCCAGCAGCATGCCCACCAGCACGATCAGGAAGGTGACGTCGGAGACTGCTGCTGTCGTGGTGTGCCACGCCTGTGCGGTGGGTTCGGCGTAGCGGCGCAGGAGCAGGCCGACGGCGGACGGGACGAGTTGCGGGAGCCCACCGCACCAGTGCGCCCACGTCGAGGGAGGCCTTGGTACCGATGTCGGCGGCGGTGAGGACGGCGTTGACGGTGGGGCGAAGGTGAGGCTGCCGACGGAGGCGAGCAGTACCTGCATCGCCGCGCCCGCGACGACGTCGCCCTGCTGCACACGCTTCCCCGCCGGTCAGTCGCGAAGCTCCCCGAGCCGGCGCAGGGCGCTCGTGCTCGGCATGAAGCCGTACTCGCCCCTCGGGTGACGACGAAGCGCGGCAGCGTAGCGAGGCGGCGCCTCACCGGCCGTCGGGGAATGGTGTAGCCGGCCTCCCCGTCGGCGGCTCCGACGACCGGGTCCCTCGAGCTGCCGGCCCCGAAGAAGACTCCGTCGTTCATCCACTCCGACTGGACGAACTCGAACTGCCGGCCTGGTCGAACTCGTCGGTGTCGCCACGCTCGCCACGCCCGTCTGCACGCCCCTGAACCCCCTACTGAACCCCCTACCCGCACGCCCGAGTACGACCGGCTCGACCGCCTGCGCCGCTCAGAGCAGTGCGGCGCGCAGATGACGACGGCCGCAACTGCGACCGGCTGACGCCGAAGCGGTCCCGGCGGCCCGGGGTCGGCTCAGGCGCCGGCGGCCGTGACGATGGCGTCCGTGGCGAAGCCGAGCAGCAGGCCGAGCAGGATGCACCAGGTGGTGAGTGTCTTCAGCCCGGCCTTGCGGGCGACGGCCAGCAGCTCGATGACCACGTAGAGGATCGAGCCGGCGGCGAGGCCGAGGAAGGCGATCGAGAGGGTGTCGTCGACCAGGTGCTGGCCGACGAGCGTGCCGAGGAAGGTGGGGCCGCCGCCTATCAGGCCGAGCCACAGCAGCGTGAGCCAGGACGGGCGTTCGCCCTCGGCGGCGAGCGGGGCGACGATGCCGAAGCCCTCGGTGGCGTTGTGCAGGCCGAACCCGATGATCAACAGGACGGCGAGGGAGAGTTCGCCCTTGGCGGCGGAGTTGCCGATCGCCAGGCCCTCGGCGAAGTTGTGCAGGCCGATACCGGTGGCGATCATCAGCGCGAGCGAGCCCGCCTGGCTGCGGGTCTTGAGGGCCGGCTCGGTGGTGGTGGCGGCGCCGGGTCCCGCGGGGCGTGCGGCGGCGGTCCGACGGCGGGCCATCCAGGTGTCGTAGTGCACGAGCCCGGCCAGCCCGATGGTCAGCCCCACGGCCAGGGTGCCGCCCTTGGAGGCGACCGAGCCCCACTCGTGCTTGCCGAGCGCCTCGTCGACCGGCTCCCAGGCGTGTGCCAGCACGTCCCACACGAGGAAGACCAGGATGCCGATGGCAACGGCGTTCAGGCCCGCCTTGAGGCGAGGAGTCGGCGAACGCAGGCGGCCGATGGGGAGGCCGAGATAGATGGTGAAACCTGCGATGGCGCCGAGCAGGGCGATGTTCGCGCTGGACATGGGGATTCTCCGGTCTGACGTGCGGGGACGCACCCAGAAGCTAAGGCAGGGAAGGCTTACCTAACAACCGGAGAAGCGGGCCTTCAGGGAACCTTGGTCAAGCCGTTACGTGACGGTGCGCAGTGCCTGGACTTCCGCATCGGGCCAACTGCGATGAGGCGACGGAGAATTGGCCACTCAAGGCCGTGGCGGCGCCCAACCGTTGCGAGGACTGCGCGCCCGAGTGCCGCGGCGCACCGCCCGGAGGACCAGGATCAGCACCGTGACCCAGAGCGCGCCGTCGAGAGTGTCCGCGATCATGATGACGGGGTGGGGTGCGACCAACAGGCTCGGCATCCTGGCACCGACCAGGCCCAGGCCCACGAGGAGGGGGAGCCACGCCCCGAAGAACCGCATGCCCTGGTCGGGACTCCTCCCTTTGCGGACCTCGGTCCGCTCCCACCACCGACTGGCGAGGCTCAAGAGGACCAGCACGCACCCCATGGCAACCACGGACCAGTCCATGAACCGCAGCATCACAACTCCTTCATCAGGAGGATGATGCGCCCACGGGTGATCACGGTCAAGGTGACCACTCCAGTACGACCGAAGCAGCCACCGCTTCATGTCCGCCTGCCGCAGCCGCAAGCGGTCGCGGCAGGGGCCGCTTCGCCGGTCGGACTGCTGCAGCAGACGTCACCGGTGGCGTTGGGGTCGGCGCTCTTGCCGAGGGTGCCTGCGTCGCCCTTCACCACATAGACCTCCCACGGTTCCCGCCCGGGTCCGTGCACCCAGACCTTGTCCTGGAGGGCGTAGCAGCAGGACGTGTCGCCCTCCTCGAAGGTGGCCAGGCCGGCGTCCTTGAGCCGGGTGGTGGCGGCGTTCACCTGCTCTGTCGATTCCACCTCCACTCCGAGGTGATCGAGGCGGGTCTCCTGTCCGGGCTCACCTTCGATGAGCACGAGCTTCAGCGGGGGCTCCGCGATGGCGAAGTTGGCGTAGCCCACACGCCGCTTGGCCGGTTCGGTGCCGAAGAGCTTTGAGTAGAAGGCGATCGACGCTTCAAGGTCGCTGACGCGCAGGGCGAGCTGAGCACGGGACATGAACGACTCCCATCTGCTTGCATTGATGTCCGTCTATGCAACCTTGCGCACTGGATCGAGAAACGTCAATATAGAAGCATGTCAAAGCAAGAGCTGGTGGTGCTCGGGCAGGACGATCAGTCCGGCGCCTGCTGCCCTGGACTGGTGGCGGCGCCTGTCGACGAGAACCAGGCGGCCGAGCTGTCGAGGATGTTCAAAGCCCTGGGCGACCCGGTTCGGCTGCGACTGCTGTCCATGATCGCCTCGCGGGCGGGCGGTGAGGTCTGCGTGTGCGACCTGACCCCGGCTTTCGACCTGTCCCAGCCGACGATCTCCCACCACCTCAAGCTGCTTCGGCAGGCGGGCCTGATCGACTGCGAGCGTCGCGGCACATGGGTCTACTACTGGGTGCTGCCTGCCACGCTCGACCGGCTTTCAGCGTTCCTGACGACCACGCAGACGGCAGAGGGCCACGCGTGAGCGCCTCCCTGGGGCGGCGGGCCCTCGCTGAGCTTGTCGGTTCGGCGGCCCTGGTCGCGGTGGTGGTCGGCTCCGGGATCCAGGCCACCGAGCTGACCCAGGACACCGGCGTGCAACTGCTGGCCAACTCGCTGGCCACCGTCCTGGGACTCGGCGTACTGATCGCCCTCCTCGGGCCGGTCTCCGGTGCGCACTTCAACCCCGTCGTCACGCTCGCGGCCTGGTTCACCGACCGGCACACCGGCGAAGGACCGAACGGCCGAGACATCGCGGCGTACCTGCCGGCCCAGACCATCGGAGCCATCGGCGGCGCGATCCTCGCTGATGCCATGTTCGCCAAACCGCTCGTGCACTGGTCCACCCACGACCGCTCCGCCGGCCACCTGTGGCTGGGCGAACTCGTGGCAACGACCGGCCTCATCCTGCTGGTCTTCGGCCTCGGCCGCACCGGACGTGCCCACTTCACCCCCGTGGCCGTGGCGTCCTACATCGGGGCGGCGTACTGGTTCACGTCCTCCACGTCGTTCGCCAACCCGGCCGTCACCATCGGCCGCGCCTTCACCGACACGTTCGCCGGCATCGCGCCCGCCTCGGTCAGCCCGTTCATTGCGGCACAGAGTGCCGGTGCCGCGCTCGGCCTGGGCCTGCTGATCGCCCTGTTCGGGCGTACGGAACCGGTGCGCACCACTCGTACCCCTGCCGTGGACGAACCCGAACTCGCCGCATCCACGCACCCCTGAACTGCCGCCCCAGGAAAGACATCCGCCATGCCCCCTCCCACCGAGCGTCCGTCCGTGCTGTTCGTCTGCGTCCACAACGCCGGGCGCTCCCAAATGGCCGCCGCGTTCCTCACCCGTCTCGCGGGCGACCGGGTACAGGTCCGCTCCGCCGGATCCGCACCCGCCGACACGGTCAACCCGGCTGTCGTCGAAGCGATGTCGGAGGCGGGCATCGACATCTCCGCCGAGGTGCCCAAGGTGCTCACGGTCGAAGCCGTCCAGGCCTCGGACATCGTCATCACGATGGGCTGCGGCGACACCTGCCCGGTCTTCCCCGGCAAGCGATACCTCGACTGGAAGCTCCCCGACCCGGCCGGACAGGGAGTCGACGCCATCCGCCCCATCCGCGACGCGATCGAAAAGCACATCCGCGGACTGCTCGACGAGATCACGCCCGGCCAAGCCTGAGTGCGGCGACCGGAGGCCGCATCGTGGCCGCGGCCCCCATGCCTTTGTACCCGGCCGCGTCGGGCATGTGCCCGGCCGCGTCGGGCACTTACATGCAGCGACGGACTCACGTCCCTCCCAAGACCCGCGAGCCCCCTTCCGCCGGGGAAGGGGGCTCGCGAGGGCCATGCGGTCGCGCACGGGCGGGAGCCGATCCTCAGGCCCGCTCCACCTCGGAGACGGTGCTCGAGGAACGCCCGGGGCCCGGCAGCGGCGTCCGAGAGGACGCCGACGGCTGCGACCCGCGAGAGCGCAGAGCGCCGGTGGCGGCGAGCACATGGCCTCAGCGGCAGCAGCCTCTTGCCGGACGGCGGACGGCTACTGCTTGCAGCCAGGGATCGGCGTGGGGGCGCAGTTGTTCGGGTGGTTGTCCCGCACCTTGGAGTCGCGCAACGTTACGGTTCCCAGGTTGTAGATGCCTCCCCCGTCCTGGAAGGCAGTGTTGCGCTCCACAGTGGAATCACGCACGGTCAGGCTTCCGCGAACACCGCCGAGGATTCCGTTGTAGATTCCGCCGCCGAAACGCCCGGCGATGTTCCCACTCACCGTGGAACCTTTGAGTGTGGTTGCGCTCTGGTTGTAGATTCCGCCGCCGTCGGTACCCGCGCTGTTGTCGACGACGCGGGAATTGTGCAGTGTCACCGAACCATTGGTGTGTTCGACGAGAATGCCCCCGGAGTCGGTCGTCGATGAGTTCTTCCGCACCGTGGAATCGGTTAGCGTCACGGAGCTTTTGTTGAACGTGTCGATACCGCCGACCTCACCGGAACTGTTGTTGCTCACCGTGGAGCCGTCCAGCTTCAGGGTCGTGTGGCTGTTCTCGATTCCTCCGCCCAATCCGTTCGCGAAGTTGTTGCTCACCTTTGAGTGGTCCAGCGTCACGGTGCCGTTGAAGCTGTTGATGCCGCCTCCGAAGCCGAAAGCACCATTGGCGGTGTTGTTGCGTACCGTCGACTTGATCAGAGTGACGGTGCCGTTGGTGTTGTCGATGCCGCCACCGCCCTGGCTGACGTTGTTGTTACGCACGGTCGAGTCATCGAGCGTCACCGAGCCGTTGTTGTTCGAGATCCCGCCACCGGAGTCGGCCTGGCCGTGGATGATGGTCAGGCTCTTCAGCTCTACACGGGCGTTGTTGACCGTCACTGTGGTGCCCGTGTCGTGGCCGTCGAGGACGGCACCGTCCAGGCCGATCAATTTCAGGTCGGTATTGATGACGAAGTTGCCGAAGCAGACACCTTTGATGCGCAGCGTCGCCCCAGGCCGCGCATTGGCGAGAGCAGGCTGCAAGGCGTTGGGGTTGTGTCTGCAGTCGACCACGCCGCCGGAGTCGATGGCCATGGCCGGCCCTGCCTCGGCCAGACAGATTACGCCCGCTGCCGCCACCGCCGCCGCGGCTTTCCCCCACCGGGGACGCACTCCCTCGGCCAATCGCATATTCATCCCGTTCTCCCGTGCCATGCGGGGCTCGAATGGAATCCAACGCCCGCGCCGCCCTTCCATACGGAATACGTCCGAGGCGCAGCCCGCTGAAGGATGGTGTGGCCATCCGAACGCTGGATGACAGGGGCAGGGCCGCGACATCCCTCCAATGGCCGTGACCGGTGACCGGCGTGGCCTACCCGATCAGGTCAGCGGAGTAACTCAATTACCGAGTCAAGGCGACGGGCGCCCACCGGCAGCGAGGTGCGGCGCCCGTTCGAGACCGAGGATTTGAGGACTGTGCTCATCTTTATCAGGTTGATCACGGGGAGCTGGCGGCATCGGGCAACTCGCTTCTGGCCGCAGTTGGACGTCCGCTGAGGCACGGGCCTGCCGCCGTTGTCCGCGCCTGTCGGTGTCAACCGCAGATGTCAGGCGCCAGGGCCCCTCTTGACACATCGGCCCATCGCATCCGTGCAGCTTGTTCGGCCAGTCCATCACACCCGATGACGAGCACTCGTAAGATCATCCGGTCATCGTGAGGTGTTCGAGGCTGGGGGATCAGATGGGGGCAACCGAGCAGTTTGTGACGATAGGAGCCGTCCTGGTTGGCGCGCTGTCCACTCATGTCACCAACCACCTGATGGAGCGGAGCAAGAATCGCTACCAACTCATGACTCGGTGGGACGACAAAAAGGTCGAAGCATATGCGGCGTACATGGATGCAGTGAAGTGGCGCATCGCCGCGTGCGTTCGGGTGTACGAGGCCAAAGAAGGGTTGGCCGAAGAGCACAGGTCCGAGGGGGAGCTTCGCACGGACCTATTTCAAGCGAGCCGACGATGGGGGTCCGCCTTCGAACGGGTCATGCTCCTCGGCTGTGACGATGCGATCGAGGCCGGCCATGAACTGAACGTGCTGCTCTCCGAGATCACTTGGCAGGCCACAGGGAAGATCACCGGAACTCTCAGCGAATGGCGGGAACGGCATCGCGCCGCGTTCCGAGCGATCAACACCTTCCATGAAGCGGCCCGGCAAGACCTGGGCATCCAGGGGAAAGTCACGGGCGAGAAGCACCCGCAGCGCGACCTCTTGCTCCCGCCCTCCCGCGATGCAGCAGAAGACTGACCTCTCTTCAGCCCTCCACTCACCCCAGCCCCCATCCCGTACGCCACTACGGACCCACAGCCGGAAACGGCGCTCCCGCCATCCCGGCGCCGACCGATCCCTCGTCGGAGGCATCATTCTGACCGTGGCCACTCCGTGCGGCAGCCGAATCGTGGCCTTTGGCTCGTAGCTGTGCGCGCGGCCCGGGCATCGGCCGGGCTGGAACGGGACGGAGGCAGGAGCGCAGGCCCGGCCGCGCACGCCGCGCTTGCGCGGCGACTTGCCGACGTAGAGCAACTTGCAACCCAGTGCTCAGCTGCGTCGGGCACTCCTGTCCGATCCCGGGTGACGCTTGACAGTTCGGTCCCAGCTGGTGGTTGACAGTGGCCGTGATCGGCTTTTCTGTGCGCGTCGTTGCGGCGCGTGTGGGGAGGCCGGGCGGCTCGCGTGCCGCAAGAGGGAGATGCGCGGGTGAGCCGAGTTACCCCTGCTCCGAAGGCGCATCCCACCTCCAGTGATCACTACATGGTGCTACCACCGATTACGAGAGCCGTTGGCCCTGGACGCACCCGCCGATCGCGGCGCCAGGAGATCACTGACACCGCTTCAAGGCTACGTGGTACACGGTTTTGATCGTGCCGTTCGTCGAGTCCATCTCCATGAAGCTGGTGGCGCTCGGGCTTGAGGTGCCGGGGTCGACCTGTAGTTCGGTGTTGATGTCGAGGTCGCGCTCCTGCCCGCAGGGGGCGAAGACCAGGGCGGCGACGGGCACGGTGTCGGTCGTCCGCCAGTTGTTGGTGAACCCGCCCTTGAAGTGATGAGTCTTGGTGGTGGTGGCGTTGCCCTCGAAGTGGTAGCTGGCCCGCTGGGTCCCGGACGCACCCGGCGCCAGTGACGCGAAGCCGCTGTAGTCGGCGGACACGATCGCGTAAGTGAGGCCACCGGGGACGTGCACGCGCAGGTTGAGCTGACAGTTCTTGCGGGAGTCGGTCGGCGCCGAGCCGGGCCCCACCTGGGCGAGGTAGTTACTATAGGTAACGCTGAAGGTGGTGTTGTCAGGGGAGATGGCCACGGAGGCCGTCCCCGGCGGGCAGCCGGTACCGTCGGCCGCCACACTGTCGATGACGATCCGGTCCGGCGGCGGGGGCGGAGCCGCGCTGGCACCGAAGGCCGACGAGCCGAACAATGATGTGGCGACACCAGCCGCCGCCAGCACGCGGAGCACCATGGGCTTCCCTTCAATCGTCCACGGATCCAGGGCGGGCGTCACTGTCCGAGCCCGGCCAACCGGATTTGACGTGGGCATCGCACCACATGTGGCGTGCCCGCATATGTAACGTGACGTCCCAGTCACTCAATCGGCCTTCGAGGTGGAGGCCTCGTTCACCCACGCGCGGGGACAGAGCGGCGCGAGCTCGGATACAGCGGCTGACTCGATCCGCTCTGGCGCTACATCTCCTGCGGAGCCGGAGCCGGTACCGGCCGGAGCATCGGCTGTTTGGCCGCCCCTACGCAGGCCAGACCGTGACCGCGCACGTGTCGGACTCCGCGGTCACCGTCGAGCTGGACGGCCAGGTCCGGGTGATCCGGCGCACGACCGACGTCCCGGTCCGCAACGTGAAAGCGAACAAGCCCCACGGGGCTCCCTACGTTGTCTAGGCCCAACGTCAAGCATCACCCGGGACCAGAACGTCAGGCATCAGCTGGGATCCGACATGCGTCGGGCACTCCACAGCGCAGCCCACGAAATCACCCGCCGCCGAAACCCAACGAGCCCCCTTCCCAACCAGGGAAGGGGGCGCAGGGAGCCACACGGTCGCGCACAAGCCTGGAACGGACCTCAGACCCACTCCACCTCGCAGACGATCTGCGAGGTGGATTCAGGCACCGGCAGCGGCGTACGGGAAGCATCCGACAACGCCAGCGAGCGGGGGCGCGAAGCACCGACCGCCGCCAACGCAGCCGTCACTTCCTCCTCGCTCACCCCCGCCAGCACCTCCATCACCCGATCGAGTGCCTCGCTCACCTCAGTGCGCGTGACCGCTCGAAGCCGACGCCGGACCTGCGTTCTTGACCGTCAGCGGGAGCAACTTCTTGCCGGTCGGGCCGATTTGGATGTGCGTGTCCATCTGCGGGCAGGGCAGCATCCACAACCAGACCCCAGATCCCCTGGGTTCATCACGTCGGCTCAGGAGCCGAGGTCGGCCATCCAGCGCAGTGCGCTGAGGCTCGGCAGGAAGAGGTATTCGCCGCCGCGCGTGGTGACGAAGCGCTCGACGCCGTGCAGGCGACGCCGAACGGGCCGCTGCGGGATCGTGAAGATGCCCGAGCCGTCGTTGTCACCCGTCAGCAGATCCTTCTCCACGTCCAGGCCGGTGAAGTTGCCGTCGTTGAACCATTGCGACTTCACGAACTCGAACTGACGGTCGAGGTGCGCGTTGACGGCGATGAACACAATGCCGCGGTCGGCGCCGTCGTCGTCCAGGGTGCCGGCGGGCAGCGGCGGCCCGTAGCTGGTGCTTCGCCGGATCAGCCGGTGGAGGTCGACGTCACCGATGATCTCCGAGTCACGCGGATTGGCACGCCTGGCGTGGGCACCGTGCGGGCAGACCACCCCACGCGGATCAGACGCGTAGACGAAGTCGTTGTTGCGCTGCTCGTCCGCCCCCAGGTCCGGGTCGTCGTGCTCGGGCGCCAGGATCAACGGGGCACCGCTCGGCCAGCGGCCCACGATCTTCGCGGCGAGCAGCGACTCCTCTTCCGGGCTGCCGGCGTTGTCGTGTAGATAGCGCCGGAAGGCGGCGACACGTGTGTGCAGCTTCCGCCAGACCACGAACGTGCCGTTACGGCCCAGCACCTCCGGCTCCGGTATCGGCGGCAGGTTTCCGGTCTGGTCGGGATAGCCCAGCACGAACTCGCCCGCCTTGAGGACGGGACCGCCGCCGGGTGGGTTGTCCGCGCCGCTTCCTTCCACCGCGGGGTTGCTGATGCCGTCCTTGTAGCCGAAGCTGGTGCGCCCCGAGGCCAGTTGATAGAGATCTTGCCGGTACACCACTTGAACGCCGGGAAGCTGCATGCGCGCCTGCCGCGCCCGTTCGAGTACGACCGCCAGGGACTCCTGGTCGGCAGCGATGAGGGACAACACGATGTGCACCCGGCCGGTACCGAAGGGCGGCTCCCAGTGCGCGGGCGCGCTCTCGCCGGTGTCACCCAGGAACTCGGCCCGTGCCGCCATACCCTGCCGGAACTCCTCCGGGAAGCTGTTCAGAGAAGCCTGCGGCACCTGGAGCGCTTCGAGCCCCCGGTACGTCACCGCGACGTTGAGAAGCGCCGGCAGGGGCGGCTGCCACCAGTTGGCGGCGGAGTCGACCAGTCCGGCCAGGCGTCCCATCAGGTCACGTCCAGCGCGCCGGTCGTCCACCCGCAGCAGGATGTAGGTGCCGACGTACGGCGACGGCCGGGTACGCAGCACGATGCCTTGGATGTCGTCGAGTTGCAGTGGTGGGCCTTCAACCGTCGTCATCTCGTCCCCTCGGTCGGGCGTCGGGCGATTTGTACCAATCACAGGCACTATTAGCGCTGTCCGACACGGCATCTGGCGCGATCGACGAGCGCCCGGGCACGTGGAGTGGGTCGATGCGCGAGGTTCTGGAGCGACAGCCGAAGCGCCCGCTGAGGATCGCCGCCCACGGTCAGCCAGAACTCGGCCGCGTGATCGACGTACGCCTCGGGGTGGCGCGCCATCAGCTCCTCGTAGCGCGCGGCGGCGCGCGCTCGCCAGAACCGGGCCTCCGCCGACGCCCCGCATCCGCCGAGGAGGCGGGCGAGCCCGGTCGCGTACTCGGGGTCGTCGCTGACGAGGACCAGCCGCCGCAGCCGCTCCACCGCCGCGGCCCTCCTCCCCTCGGCGGCGTCGGCCTCGGCGAGGTGGCCCAGAGCCGGAACATAGGACGGCAGGCGGGCGACCGCCGACTCCAGCCAGGTCCGCGCCCTCGCCGGACCTCCCCGCACCAGCCACATCCGCCCGCACTGGAATTCGAGGATCGCCAGCGGGAAGGGACTGACCCCGCGGTACGCGCGACGCGCCGCCAGGAACCACGTCTCGGCCTCGGCTGCCTCATCTGCCTCGTGCGCTGCACCGCCGTTGTCGGCGTGGCAGCGGGCCATAGCAGCGACGGTCCCGAAGTCCCGCCGTCTCGACAACGCCCGCCGACACAGCGCGTGCGCCTCGTCGTACCGCCCGACCGCCTGGCAGACCGCTGCCCGCTCCACGTCGACGGTGCACCGGTCGAGTCCCAGAACGGCCGCCGCCTCCAGATCGTCCAGCGCCGCCGCGAACCGGTGGAAGTGGGCCGCCACTCCGGCGCGCGCGAGGAGCGGACGAGGATCGCCCGGCGCCCGGTCCACGAACATGTCGGCCAGCGCTGCCACGCGCTCGACCTCGTCGATGCGGCCCCCCACGTGCCCACGCAGGGCGGTCAGCTCCACCAGCTCGCCCCAGCCTGCGGCGGTGAGCCTTCCCGGCACCGCCTGCGCCGCCAGACCTTCGATGCGTGCGTCCAGGTTGCCCATGGCGATGACACCGGCCGTCGTGCGCGGCCCGCCCGCGAGGTCGCCTCCGGCACGATCAGCTGCGGTGACGCCGCTCATCTGTTCGCCGGGGCCTTCGGAATGGTGGCCGCCTGCTCGGGCGGGTACGGGTTGGCCGGTGCCAGGTACGGGAACTCGCGCAGCGCCGGGACGGTCCCGTCGACGCCGTCGCTCACGCGCGGGCCGTGTCCCGCGTTGACGATCAGTGTGTAGAGCGTGTCGATGACGTCGTCGTTGAGCGACCGGCCACCGCAGGTCGTGTACTCCCGGCCCTCCAGCAGAGCCCACTCGATCTCGAAATAGCTGTCCTCTGCGTACGGCTTGGCAGCGTCCACGACCAGGAAGTCCGCCAGCAGCAGTTCCGTCAGCGGATGCGTCCCGTCCGGCTGTGCCGTCCAGTCCAGCTTGCCGTCGAGACCGTCGAAGAAGCCCAGGTTGGCGTTAAGTCGTGAGCGATAGGCGTCCAGGTAGGTCGGACCCAGCCGGAACGGGTCTTCCTCGTTGTAGAGATCGCGTAGGTCCACGATCTTGTTGGCGGTGTCGACCCCGTTCTCCGACATGAGAATGTTCTTGACCTCGGGACGGCCCAGGCGTTCCAGTCGCACGGGATACGGCCCGAGGGTGACGGTCTCCGCCGCGACGGCGAAGACGCTGCCCGCGGCCGGCCCGAACACCCTGGCGGCATCGAGTTCCGCCACGAAGGTCAGGACGTCGTTGCCCTCCAGCGGGTTGGTGCCCTGCGGGACGAAGGCGAGCCGCCCGCTCGCCCGCGTCTCCACCTCCTTGGCCACGTCCATGAAGAAGGGATCCAGCCGCAGTCCCGCGTAGCAGCGCACGTCGTCGCCCTCACCGCCCCGCTCGTCGTTCACCAGGAACGACACCGATGCCCCGCTCGGCAGCACGCACGTTCCCCGCTGCGCCGACCGCCCGTCCTCATCCGGTCCGGCCGGAGCAGAGAAAGTGCACGTGAGCGCGAATTCGTCGGCGCCGACATCGAAGAGAGCTCCGGAATGTCCCATGGGCACGGACACCGGACGGACGCGAAATCGATAACTGGCAGCGTCCGAGAACAGGGCTCCGGGCCAGGCGCTGGGAAAGACATCGAGGACGAGAACGAGCCGACCGGGCCGCGAGGGGCTGGGAAAAGCGTAAAGGTCGGTCAGGTCGATGGCCGGATCGGCCACGGCGCGGGTGCCGGAAAGATGGTCGGACATGGTGCTGCGACCTCCGCTGACGGGGTCCGGGCCGACGACCGCACGCCGCTGCCGGCCCACCTGAGCCCAAGCGCCATGTCCGCGGCTACGGCGCCTGGAACCGGGACACAAGACCGCTGCTAGCCGGACACGGTGTCCAGCAACGCGTTGAACGCCTGGGTGACCTTCTGCGCCTTGGTGGTGTCCTCGACCGTCATGGTCGGGTTGGAGGCGTACCACATGTCGGCTTCCACGATCTTCGTCGCCAGCCAGTCGACCATGTGCGGATCGGACGCCCCGGGCCAGCCCTCAACGATGTCTTCGAACATCTCATCGAACCAGGGTCCGGCGTTGGCGAATATGTCGGCCATGTACGGCTTGAAGTCACCGTCATAGGTGACCGCGCCTATGACCTGAGTGTCATTGTTGATGAACGCGACGCGGAAGTCGTGGACAGTGCCGACAAGCTTTTCGTAGTGCCAGGCGTCGTCCTGGATCTTGGCGGCCTTCTGGTGGAACCGCTCCGCCCCACCTGGCTTGGCATCGAAGAGAACGGTGATTTCCGCAACCTCCCCGACCCTCTTGCCGAGACCGTCGGGCTGCCTGGCCACGGTCGGAGTCGCGTCCTCCGGAGTCGCCGACTGCGCGGATCTCTGTGTCGTCATGACTCCCTCTTCCTTTGATCGTCCATCGGCTGGTCTGCGGGCTCTCCTCTCTTCTGAGCGCGTTCCGGAACGCCCACATAGCCAGCTTTGTCGTGCTCCAGGACGTCAGCAAGACGATCAGGACCTGCGGGGCCCAGGTGGATCACCGCCGCACGCCGCCGGAAGAGGCGGTCGTGACCTTGCCGGGGTGTGGAGCTTCGACTCTGCTCGAAGTCGCGGCGGCGTTGCCCGAGCTACCGAAGGCCGGCACGAAATTCTTCGAACTCTCACGTTGCACCTTCACGGGTGGTGGACACGTAGGGGCGGAAGCAGCGAGAGGAAGCCATGGCCATCGACGCGAGGACGAGTTCACCGATGTCCACCGCGCTCATTACGAGGACGTGCTGCGTTTCGTCCGCCGGCGTGCTCACCCCATGAACGTGGACGACATCGTCGGTGAGACGTTCCTCGCCGCGTGGTGTCGTCGCAGCGAGCTGCCAAAGGACCCACGTCCGTGGCTCTTCGGCACCGCACGCAACGCGTTGCTCAACGCCCACCGCGGGCAGCGCCGCCAGACGGCTGTCGCGGTGCGTGTCCCGGAGAACGGCGGCGACGAAAGCTACGACGGTGTGACCCAGGCCGAGGAACGGATGGACCTGGTAGCCGCCTGGCGGCGCCTGTCAGCCGCCGACCAGGAAGTACTGGCGCTCCATGACCGTAACCGGCGACTCCATCTTCCCGAAAGACTGAGGAGCCGACACCGTCGCCCGCACCGACCCCATCAGGCGTCGAGTCGTCTGTGACCGACCCAGTTGATAGCGGGAACAAATGCCAAAAGCCCCGGACCAAGATCGGTCCGGGGCGCCCTCTTCCCATCAGGAAAGGGGGCTCGAGGGCCAAGCCGGCACGCGCGCTGGCAGGCTTCTCAAACCCACTCCACCTCGGAAACGATGTACGGAGTACTTCCAGGGCCCGGCAGCGGCGTCCGAGACGACGCCAGCGGAGTCGGCGGGCGAGGACTCGAAGCACCGGCCGCAGCCAACGCCGCAGCCACCTCCTCCTCACTCACCCCCGCCAGCGCCTCAACCACCCGATCGAGCGCCTCGCCCACCTCAGTGCGCGTGACCGCTCGAAGCCGGCGTCGGACCTGCGTTCTTGACCGTCAGCGGGAGCAACTTCTTGCCGGTCGGGCCGATTTGGATGTGCGTGTCCATCTGCGGACAGACGCCACAGTCGAAGCACGGTGTCCAGCGGCAGTCCTCGACCTCGGTCTCGTCGAGGGCGTCCTGCCAGTCCTCCCAGAGCCAGTCCTTGTCCAGGCCGGAGTCGAGGTGGTCCCAGGGCAGGACCTCCTCGTAGCTGCGCTCGCGGGTGGTGTACCAGTCGACGTCCACACCGAAGGGGGCGAGGGCCTTGTCGGCGCAGGCCATCCAGCGGTCGTAGGAGAAGTGCTCGCGCCAGCCGTCGAAGCGGCCGCCGTCCTCGTAGACCGCGCGGATCACGGCGCCGGTGCGGCGGTCGCCGCGGGACAGGAGGCCTTCGACGATGCCCGGCTTGCCGTCGTGGTAGCGGAAGCCGATCGAGCGACCGTACTTCTTGTCGCCCCGGATCTTGTCGCGGAGCTTCGCCAGGCGGGCGTCCGTCTCCTCCGCCGAGAGCTGCGGCGCCCACTGGAAGGGGGTGTGGGGCTTGGGGACGAAGCCGCCGATCGAGACCGTGCAGCGGATGTCGTTCGAGCCCGAGACCTCGCGGCCCTTCTGGATGACGTGCATCGCCATGTCGGCGATCTGGAGGACGTCGTCGTCCGTTTCCGTCGGCAGGCCGCACATGAAGTACAGCTTCACCTGGCGCCAGCCGTTGCCGTAGGCCGTCGCGACGGTTCGGATCAGGTCCTCTTCCGAGACCATCTTGTTGATGACCTTGCGCATGCGCTCGGAGCCGCCCTCGGGGGCGAAGGTCAGGCCGGAGCGGCGGCCGTTGCGGGTCAGCTCGTTGGCCAGGTCCACGTTGAAGGCGTCGACCCGGGTCGAGGGGAGGGAGAGGCCGATCTTGTCGTCCTCGTAGCGGTCCGCCAGGCCCTTGGCGATGTCGCCGATCTCCGAGTGGTCCGCCGAGGACAGGGAGAGGAGGCCCACCTCCTCGAAGCCCGTCGCCTTCAGGCCCTTGTCGACCATCTCGCCGATGCCCGTGATCGAGCGCTCGCGCACCGGGCGGGTGATCATGCCCGCCTGGCAGAAGCGGCAGCCGCGGGTGCAGCCTCGGAAGATCTCCACCGACATGCGCTCGTGGACCGTCTCGGCCAGCGGGACGAGGGGCTGCTTGGGGTACGGCCACTCGTCCAGGTCCATGACCGTGTGCTTCGACACGCGCCACGGGACGCCGGACTTGTTGGGGACCACGCGGGCGATGCGGCCGTCCGGGAGGTACTCAACGTCGTAGAACGCCGGGATGTAGACCGCTCCGGTCTTCGCGAGGCGGAAGAGGACCTCCTCGCGGCCGCCCGGACGACCCTCCGCTTTCCACTCACGGATGATCTTCGTCATGTCGAGGACGGCCTGCTCGCCGTCGCCGATGACCGCCGCGTCGATGAAGTCCGCGATCGGCTCGGGGTTGAAGGCCGCGTGGCCGCCGGCGAGGACGATCGGGTCGTCGATCGTGCGGTCCTTGGACTCCAGCGGGATCCCCGCCAGGTCCAGCGCCGTCAGCATGTTCGTGTAGCCCAGCTCCGTGGAGAAGGACAGGCCGAACACGTCGAAGGCCTTCACCGGGCGGTGGCTGTCCACCGTGAACTGTGGGACGCCGTGCTCGCGCATCAGCGCCTCGAGGTCCGGCCACACGCTGTAGGTGCGCTCGGCGAGGACGCCGTCCTGCTCGTTGAGGACCTCGTAAAGGATCATGACGCCCTGGTTGGGCAGACCGACCTCGTACGCGTCCGGGTACATGAGCGCCCAGCGGACGTCGCAGCTGTCCCACTCCTTGACGGTGGAGTTCAGCTCGCCGCCCACGTACTGGATCGGCTTCTGCACATGCGGGAGCAGGGCTTCGAGCTGCGGGAACACCGACTCGACAGGCATCGGGGGAACCTTCGTGAGCTGACAGGGGTGACCATCAAGCGTAACCCGCCCGGCGCCCTGAACCGTACGCTCAGCCGGCTTGCCCGGATCCGATCTCCCGCCACAGCCCGGGCAGCTCCTCTTCCGCCTGTGCCGCCCGTGCCTCCTCGCGCCCGTACAGCAGCCCGTAGGTGAACGCGCTCTCGCCCGCCGCGTGCGCCACCGCGGACAGCTCGCGCAGGGTCCGGCGGGCCATGACGCTGTCCTGGTGTTCGCCGAGGAGCGTGGTGAGGGACTTCATGTTCTTGGTGAGGGCGCGGGCCGGTGCTCCCAGGGCCTCGGTGGCCGCCTCGGCCGCGTACCGGGTGCGTTTGGCCTTCTTGCGGGCCTCGTGCACGGCGATGTCACGGTCCCGGCCTGAGGGCAGGTCGAGTGCCTGTTCGACCAGGGTGGACAGGGTCGCCAGGTCCTTGCGTACGGCCTTGTCGAGCACCTTCTGCGGCCGCTTCCCGCCCGCGGTGCGCAGCGGCGGGTCGGCGAGGAGGGTGTCCAGCGTGTCCAGCAGGGTCAGATGGCGGCGGGAGTCCAGGACGCCGGTCAGATGGCCTTGCGCACTGCCGTGCCGGGCCTCGGCCCAGGCGGCGAGGCGTGCGTGGACCGGGCCGGTGACCAGGTCGGCGGGGAGCGCGTCGAGGGCGGTCGTCAGGCGGTCGGCCAGCACCTCCTGGTCACGGCCGACCCCCAGCTCACCGGCGAGCCACTTGAGCTCCACACCGATGGGGTCGGTGACGCTCCGGTCGAGGACCGAGCGGAAGCTGCGCAGGGTGCTGCGGGCGCGGCGGGTGGCGACCCGCATGCGGTGCACCGCGTCGGGCACGTCGCGGCGGACGGCGGGGTCCAGCTCGACCAGCGCGTCCCGCTGGACGCGGAGGTAGGCGAGGACGTGATCGCCGGCGGTTACCGGGGGCTCGGGCCTGCTCTGCCTGCGGCTTGTGCGGCCTGTGCGGGGGCCGGCGGTCTGGTCCAGGGCCCGGGCGAGCTTCGACGGCGACCGCGAGGGGCGTACGCCTGCCTTGCGCAGCCGTTTCTCCACCAGGTCCAGGAGGGCGGGGTCACCGCCGTCGGCCAGTTCCACCTCGATCTCGGTCCACTGGGCGGCCCTGCCCTTGCCGGTGAGCCGTTCGGCGGTCACGGCGTCGACGCTCGCCTCGGCGAGCAGTGCGCCGTCGGCGTCGACCAGGTGGCGGACGTCGCGGGCGGAGCGCAGCCGCACCAGCGGGATCAGCTCGGCGTCCCGGACCCGGGAACGCACGAGGCCGGCGATCTCCTCGGGGATGCTGTCGCAGAGCGGGGCGCGGATCTCGTCACGGACCCCGGGGGCGACCGGGAATTTCAGATGCCAGCCGGCGTCCGTGCCGCCGGTGCGGCGGCGCAGGGTGAGCGCGTCGGCCGCCAGGCGTTCGTCGGCGGTGTCGTAGTAGATGGCGTCGAGTTCGACCAGGCCCTTGTCGAGCACGGCCGCCACCCCGCCGACGCCGGTCAGGTCGGGCAACCCACTGTCATCGGATTCGTACTTGCGCTCGATCTCGCGTTTCTCATCCGCCATGGACTGAATCTAGTGCGGCTGGAGCCGATGCGGCAGGGGCCGTTCCGGGTGAATAGTAGGAAAACTGCCACCATTCACCCGGTGAACGGCGCCGCTCTCGGGTTGACCGCCCGGCTATGCCGACATGGGTCTTTGCACCTTGATCGACTGGAGCAGTCCCACGGCCACCCACACGGCGAACATCGACGAGCCGCCGTACGAGACGAACGGCAGGGGCAGACCGGTGACCGGCATGATGCCGAGGGTCATCCCGATGTTCTCGAAGGCCTGGAACGCGAACCAGGCGACGATACCGGCGGCCACGACCGTGCCGTACAGCTCCGTGGAGTCGCGGGCGATACGGCAGGCCCGCCACAGGATGACACCGACCAGGGCGATGATCAGGCCCGCGCCGAGGAAGCCCAGCTCCTCCCCCGCGACGGTGAAGACGAAGTCCGTCTGCTGCTCGGGCACGAACTGGCCGGTGGTCTGCGAGCCGTGGAAGAGGCCCTGTCCGGTCAGGCCGCCGGAGCCGATGGCGATACGGGCCTGGTTGGTGTTGTAGCCCACGCCCGCCGGGTCCAGGTTCGGGTTGGCGAAGGCCGCGAAACGGTTGATCTGGTACTGGTCCAGGATGTGCAGCTGCCAGATGGCGATACAGCCGATCACGCCGACGGTGAGCAGGCCGAAGACCCAGCGGTTGGAGGCGCCGGAGGCCAGCAGTACGCCCAGGATGATGGCCACCATGGCGAGCACCGAGCCGAGGTCGGGCATCAGCAGCAGGATCAGGCACGGCACCGCCGCGAGGCCGAGGGACTGGGCCACGGTCCGGTGATCCGGATGCGGCTTGTCACCCGCGTCCACCCGCGCCGACAGCATCATCGCCATGCCGAGGATGATCGCGATCTTGAGGAACTCGGCGGGCTGGATCGAGAAGCCGCCGATCACGATCCAGTTCCGCTGGCCGTTGATCGTCGCGCCGAGGGGGGTGAGGACCACCAGGGCCAGCAGGACCGACAGGCCGTAGAGGATCGGCACGATGTTGCGCAGGGCGCGGTGGCCGAGCCAGAGCGTGCCGATCATCAGGGCGAACCCGATGCCGAGGTTCAGCAGGTGACGTTCCAGGAAGTAGTACGGGTCGCCCTGGTTGATCTCGGTGCGGTTGCGCGTCGCCGAGAAGACCAGCAGCGAGCCCAGCAGGGACAGCGCGAGGGCGGCGAGCAGTATGGGCCAGTCGAGCCGGCGGGTCAGCGAGTCGCGGGCGAGCAACCTGGTCCAGCCCGCCCTGGCGGGGCCGTACCCGGAGACGGAGAAGCTGTTCGCGCCGGTCATGAGGGCATCCTCCGGCTTCCTCGCTTGCGCGGCCGCCTGCGGGTGTTGCGGTTGCCCGTGGTGGGCGAGGGCGAGGTGGCGGGCTGCTGGTCGGAGCCGTTGCTGGGGTTGCCCTTCTGGGAGGCCTCGGCGTCCTTGCCGGGGTCGCCGGTGATCTTCGGGGCGTCGATGGTGCCGTCCGTGCGGACCTTCGGCAGACCCTGCTGCGGCTCGGGCAGCAGCGCCTTCTTCTTGTCGATGGAGCCGTCGCCCTGGACGCCGTAGAGCGCGCTGTAGATGTTGCGCACGGCCTCACCGGCGGAACCGGAACCCGTACCGGCCTGGGAGATCGTCATGATCACCGAGTAGTCCTTGGAGTACGTGGC
Organism: Streptomyces broussonetiae; assembly: GCF_009796285.1. NCBI lineage: Bacteria > Bacillati > Actinomycetota > Actinomycetes > Kitasatosporales > Streptomycetaceae > Streptomyces > Streptomyces broussonetiae. Next base: position 3,580,402 of record NZ_CP047020.1, read on the forward strand.
CAGCCAGCCCGTGGTCTGCTTGCCGTACACCTCGGCGGTACCGGTCTTGCCGTGCAGCTGGATCTTGTCCTGTGGCCAGCCGTTGAACTTCCACGCCGCCGTACCGCGGGTGATGACGCCCGCGAAGGCGTCGTTCATGCCCTTGAGGGTGGCCTGGCTGACCGGCAGCTTGCGCACCGGCCTGGGCTTGATCTCCTGGATGCTCTTGCCGTCGGGGCTGATGACCGCCTTGCCGATGGTCGGGGCGTACTCGGTGCCGCCGTTGGCGACGGCGCCGTAGATCATCGCCTCCTGGATCGGCGTGACGAGCGTGTCGCCCTGGCCGATGGAGTAGTTGATCTCATCACCCTCGCGCATCTTGTTGCCCTCGAGGCAGTCCTCGTAATAGATCCTCTGGACGTAGCTGCCGTCCTTCTTGCCGTACTTGCACCAGGCGTCCTTGTTGGCCTTCCAGTAGTCGAGCTTCCACTGGCGGTCGGGGACGCGGCCGGTGACCTCGTTGGGCAGGTCGATGCCGGTCGCCTTGCCGAGGCCGAACTGGTGGGCCGTCTTGAAGAACCAGTCCTTGGGCTGGCCCTTCTTGGGGTTGATACCGCCGTCCTTCTTCCACTCGTTGTCGCCGAGGCCGTAGAAGACGGTGTCGCAGGAGACCTCCAGGGCGCGGCCCAGGGAGATGTCGCCGAAGTTCTCGCCCTCGAAGTTCTTGAAGACCTGGCCGCCGACCGAGTAGGAGCTGGTGCAGGGGTAGCCGCCGTCCCAGGCGTAGCCGGCCTGGACCGCAGCGGCCGTGGAGACCACCTTGAACGTCGAACCGGGGGCCGCCTGACCCTGTATGGCCCGGTTGAGCAGCGGGTAGTCGGAGTCCTTGCCCGTGAGGTCCTTGTAGTCCTTGGCGGAGATGCCGCCCACCCAGACGTTGGGGTCGTAGGTCGGTGCGGAGGCCATCGCGACGATCCGGCCGGTCTTGGCCTCCATCACGACGACGGCGCCGGAGTCGGCCTTGAAGTTCTCGCCGGTGTTCTTGTCGAACTGCTGCCGGGCGGCCTTCATGGCGTTGTCCAGCTCGTACTCGGCGACGCGCTGGACCCGGGAGTCGATGCTGGTGACCAGGTTGGAACCGGGTTCGGCGGCGTCCGACTTGGCCTTGCCGATGACCCGGCCGAGGTTGTCCACCTCGTAGCGGGTGACGCCGGCCTTGCCGCGCAGTTCCTTGTCGTACTCCCGCTCCAGGCCCGAGCGGCCGACCATGTCGGAGCGGAGGTAGGGCGAGTTGCTGTTCTTGGCCTTCTGGATCTCGTCGTCGGTGACGGGCGAGAGATAGCCGAGCACCTGCGCGGTGTTGGAGTTGCCCGGGCCCGGATAGCGGCGCACGGCCTCGGGCTCGGCGCTGATGCCCGGGAAGTCCTCGGAGGCTTCGCGGATCTGCAGGGCCTGCTTGGGCGTGGCCTTGTCGGTGATCGGGATCGGCTGGTACGGCGAGCCGTTCCAGCACGGCTGGGGGGTCTTGGCGTCGCACAGCCGGACCTTCTGCATGACCTCCTCGGGCTTCATGCCGAGAACGCCGGCCAGCTTGGTGAGGACGGTCCTGCCGTCGTCCTTCTGCTTGAGCAGGTCGGTGCGGGAGGCGGAGACGACCAGGCGGGTCTCGTTGTCGGCGAGGGGTACGCCCCGGGCGTCCAGGATGTCGCCGCGCACGGCGGGGTCGACGACCTGCTGGACGTGGTTGCCGGACGCCTCCTTCTGGTACTGGGCGCCCTCGCGGATCTGGAGGTACCACAGGCGGCCGCCGAGGGTGCCGAGGAGCGAGAGGACGAGAATCTGGATCACGACGAGCCGGATCTGGACCCGTGGGGTCCGACCGGTCTCGGGGATGTTGGTCACTGCGGCTTCGTCCCCCTCTCAGAACACGAACGACTGCGCGTGCGGCACATGTGTGCGATCCGCCTGTGCGCGTACGAATGATGAACGACCAGTCTGTGAACCCGCGTTCCGCGAAGGCTGACTCGTTCGGGTGAACTCCGCGCCGCTCACAGCCGCTTGACCCCCTTGATCCGGCCGACCCGGACGGCGCGGGTGCGGGCCCTGGCCTTGAGGACGCCGAGGCCGCCGCGCTGGCCGCCGATGCGCAGGCCGGTGCCCGAGGAGAGCCAGCCCGAGGTGACGTCCCCGGCCTTGGGAGCGGGGCCTGCCTCGGCGAGCGGGTCGTTGTCGGCACGGCGGGCCAGCCACATGATCGCCGGGACCACGAACGGGGCGAGCAGCAGGTCGTACAGGGCGGCCGAGATCAGCAGGCCGGGCAGGCCGACGTGACGGGCGGCGGTGTCGCCGACGAGGGCGCCCACGCCCGCGTACAGCAGCGTGGAGCCGATCGCGGCGGCCACCACGACGGCCATCGGGCCGGTCGCCGACTTCAGCCGGCCGTTGCCGGGCCGCGCGAGCCCGGCGAAGTAGCCGGTCACGCACAGGACGAGGGCATAACGGCCGGCCGCATGGTCGGCGGGCGGGGCGAGATCGGCGAGCAGGCCCGCGCCGAAACCGACGAGGCAGCCGCCGACATGGCCGTACACCATGGCGAGGCCGAGGACGGTCAGCAGCAGCAGGTCGGGGACGGCACCGGGCAGGTGCAGGCGGGCGAGGACGCTCACCTGGATCACCAGGGCCACGACGACCAGCGCGCTGGAGAGCAGGATCCGGTTGAAGCGCATGGAAAAGTCAGCTCCTACTGCTGCTGGCCGGTCGAGGCGGACGCGTTGGCCGACGGGGTCACGGTGACGGTGACCGTCGGCGTGGGGATCGGCTTGGGCTTGGCCGGCAGGACCTCGTCACGCGGGTCCTTCTTGGGGGCCTCGACGACCACACCGACGATGTCGAGCTTGGTGAAGCCGACGTAGGGCGTGACGTAGATCGTGCGGGTCAGGCCGCCGTTGGAGGGGTCGATCCGGGAGACCACGCCGACCGGCACGCCCGGCACGAACGGGCGGTCGTTCTGCGAGCCGAAGGTGACGAGCCGGTCGCCCTTGTGCACCTCCGCCTGGCCGTTGAGCAGTTCCACGCGCAGCGGGCGGTCGCCCTGCCCGGAGGCGAAGCCGAGTTCGTCACCGCCCTCCATGCGGGTGCCGACGGTGAAGTCGGGGTCGTTGGCGAGCAGCACGGTGGAGGTGTCCGGGCCGACGGTGGTGACACGGCCGACCAGCCCGTCGCCGTTGAGGACCGTCATGTCCCGCTTGATGCCGTCGTTGGCGCCGGCGTCGATGGTGACGGTCCAGGAGAAGCCCTGCGCCGACCCTATGGCGATGACCTGGGCGCCCTTGATGCCGTACTGGCCCTCGCCGGCGATCTTCAGCATCTTGTCGAGCTGGTTCAGCCGGCTGCGGTTCCGGTCGTCGCTGCCGAGCTTCGCCTTGAGAGCCGCGTTCTCCTTCTCCAATGCGGCCAGCCGGTCGTGCCGGTGGCCGGAGTCACGGATCGCGGAAACGGCGTTGCCGACGGGATCCACCGCCGAGGACAGCCCGTTCTCGACGGGGCCGAACGCCGCGGCCGCGGCCTGCCGGGCACCGTCGACCGGCGAGTTCCGGCCCCCTCGGATGTCCACCGTGATCAGCGCGAACGCGATGGCGACCAGTAGGACCAGGAGCAGCCGGCTCTCTTTCGTGTCCCTCACGTGCGGCGGCCGTGCCCTTCCTCGATAGGAATTCGGGAGCCCCTTTGCGGAGCGGTACGCGAAACGCAGACCTAAGGGGCCCATTCAGCGGAGCTTATGCCTCTATATCAACGATCCGCCGCACGAGAGGAGAACGTCTCGTACGGCGGAATCGACGGGTTACGTCATCTGCGCGGCTGGGCGTCGAGGACCTGCTGGAGTGCCTCGAACTCCTCGACACACTTTCCGGAGCCGAGCGCGACGCTGTCGAGGGGGTCCTCGGCGATGTGGATCGGCATGCCGGTCTCCCGGCGCAGCCGCTCGTCGAGGCCGCGCAGCAGGGCTCCGCCGCCGGTCAGAACGATTCCTCGGTCCATGATGTCGCCGGACAGCTCCGGCGGGCACTTGTCGAGGGTCGTCTTGACCGCGTCCACGATCGCGTTGACCGGCTCCTCGATCGCCTTGCGGACCTCGGCGGCCGAGATGACGACGGTCTTGGGCAGCCCGGACACCAGGTCCCGGCCGCGTACTTCGGTGTGCTCGTCGGAGTCGAGGTCGTACGCCGAACCGATCGTGATCTTGATCTGTTCGGCCGTACGCTCACCCAGCAGGAGGCTGTACTCCTTCTTGATGTACTGGATGATCGCGTTGTCCAGTTCGTCGCCCGCGACGCGGATGGACTGGGCGGTGACGATGCCGCCGAGCGAGATGACCGCGACCTCCGTGGTGCCGCCGCCGATGTCCACCACCATGTTGCCCGTGGCCTCGTGGACCGGCAGACCGGAGCCGATGGCCGCGGCCATGGGCTCCTCGATGATGTGCACCTGGCGGGCGCCGGCCTGGGTGGACGCCTCGATCACGGCGCGGCGCTCGACACCCGTGATGCCCGAGGGCACGCAGACGACGACCCGCGGCCGGGCGAGATACCGCCGCTTGTGGATCTTCAGGATGAAGTAGCGGAGCATCCGTTCGGTGATCTCGAAGTCGGCGATCACGCCGTCCTTCAGCGGGCGGACGGCCACGATGTTGCCCGGCGTCCGGCCGATCATCTTCTTCGCTTCGGCACCGACCGCGAGGATCCCACCCGTGTTGGTGTTGATCGCGACGACGGACGGCTCGTTCAGTACGATCCCGCGACCCCTGACGTACACCAGCGTGTTGGCGGTCCCGAGGTCGACAGCCATGTCACGGCCGATGAACGACATTGAGTTCCCCATCCGGATTCATCTGGCCTTCCTGCGCTTTTGAGGGCATATCAGGTAGGCGAGGCGGGTGCTGTGACGTGAAGGCTTCCATCGTAAACGCGCCTGCACGGCCACTGCGCGAGGGTCTCCGCCATTGTCACCAGATGGCGGCCCGCCCCGCTTGTGGAGACGGTCCATCGGAGGCACGCGTTCCCCCGATCGGCAAGGCATATGCCAAGGGACGGCCGAAATGTTCGGCCGTCCCTGGTCAGGAGTCGTGGGGCCGGAGCTGACGCCCTCTCAGAAAAATTAGCGAAAACTCCGCGCGCTGTTCAGCCGCGGCCGGGGAAGAAGATCTTCACCTCGCGCTCGGCGGACTCCTCGGAGTCGGAGGCGTGGATCAGGTTCTCCCGGACGATCACGCCGTAGTCACCGCGGATGGAGCCGGGCGCGGCGGCGATCGGGTCGGTCGGACCGGCGAGCTGGCGCACGCCCTCGATGACCCGCTCGCCCTCGACGATCAGCGCCACGACGGGACCGGAGGACATGAACTCGACCAGCGGCTCGTAGAAGGGCTTGCCCAGGTGCTCGGCGTAGTGCTGCTCGAGCGTGGCACGCTCCAGGGTGCGCAGCTCCAGCGCGGTGATCTGCCAGCCGGCCTTGCGCTCGATACGGCTGATGATCTCGCCGGTCAGGCCACGCCGGACGGCGTCGGGCTTGAGCAGGACGAGGGTGCGCTGGCTCACGGGGGGACTCCTTACGCGACGGACGTGTGCGGTGGGACGAGGTTACAGGGCGTGTCGGGCCGCCCGTTACGCAGCGTCAGCCGGAGTGGAGGCGGACTCCGCTTGCGCGGCGAAGCGCGCCTTCGCCTCGTCCACCTTTCGCCCGAAGTGCACCGAAGCCCACCACAGCGCCGCGAAGACCACGCCCAGGAAGTACATGAGCGGGACGAAGACGCCGGAGGCGATCAGCGCGATCTGCAGCACCCAGCCGAGCACCACGCCGCCCGGGCGGGTCACCACGGCGCACATCAGCACGCACAGCAGCATCGCGATACCGCTGACCAGCCAAACCGTCGAGGCGGACAGGGAAGGGTCCTTCATGGCGACGAGCCCGGCGAAGCCGATGATGAAGAACTCACCGATCAAGGTCGAGGAGCACAACGTACGCATCTTTGGGAGCCTCAGCCCTTCCCCAGCAGCAGCCGGGCCTCGCCGACTGTAATGACAGATCCGGTGACCAGTACGCCACCGCCCGCGAACTCGCCCTCCTCCTCGGCCAGCGTGATCGCGGCCTCCAGGGCGTCCGGCAGCCGCGGCTCGACCTGCACCCGCTCCTCGCCGAACACCTCGACGGCGATCGCGGCCAGCTCGTCCGCGTCCATGGCCCGCGGGGTGGAGTTCTGCGTGACGACGACCTCGGCGAAGATCGGCTCGAAGGCCTCCAGCAGCCCCCGCACGTTCTTGTCGCCGCTCGCACCCACCACACCGATCAGCCGGGTGAAGTCGAACGCCTCCCGCACCGCCTCCGTGGTGGCCGCGGCGCCCGCCGGGTTGTGCGCCGCGTCCAGCACGACGGTCGGGGAACGCCGTACGACCTCCAGCCGGCCCGGGGAGGACACGGCCGCGAAGGCCTTGCGGACGGTGTCGATGTCGAGCGACTCCGCGCGCTGCGCGCCGACGCCGAAGAACGCCTCGACGGCGGCGAGCGCGACGGCCGCGTTGTGCGCCTGATGGGCGCCGTGCAGCGGGAGATACACCTCGGGGTACTCGCCACCGAGACCGCGCAGGGTGAGCAACTGCCCGCCGACGGCGACCTCCCGCGCCACGACCCCGAACTCCAGCCCCTCGCGGGCCACGGTCGCGTCCACCTCGACGGCCTTCTTCAGCAGCACCTGCGCCGCGTCGACCGGCTGCTGCGACAGGATCACCGTCGCGCCCTGCTTGATGATCCCGCTCTTCTCGACGGCGATCTCCGCGGTCGTCTCGCCGAGCCGGTCGGTGTGGTCCAGGTCGATCGGGGTGATCACGGCGACGTCGCCGTCGATGACGTTGGTGGCGTCCCAGGAGCCGCCCATGCCGACCTCGACGACGGCGACGTCCACGGGGGCGTCCGCGAAGGCCGCGTACGCCATGCCGGTGAGCACCTCGAAGAAGGACAGGCGGTACTCCTGAGCGGCGTCCACCATCTCGATGTACGGCTTGATGTCCTGGTAGGTCTCGATGAACCGCTCGGCGGAGACCGGGGCGCCGTCCAGGCTGATCCGCTCGGTGATCGACTGCACATGGGGGCTGGTGTAGCGGCCGGTGCGCAGCTCGAAGGCGCCGAGCAGGGCCTCGATCATGCGGGCGGTGGAGGTCTTGCCGTTCGTGCCGGTGATGTGGATCGACGGGTACGACCGCTGCGGCTCGCCCAGCAGGTCCATCAGCGCGGTGATACGGCTGACCGACGGCTCCAGCTTGGTCTCGCCCCAGCGGGTGGCCAGCTCCGCCTCGACCTCGCGCAGGGCCTTGTCGACCTCGGGGTCCTCGGGCCGCCCGGGTACGTCGGCCTGCGGCGCGCCGCCCTGCGTGCGCAGGGTGCGGCTGCCGGCCTCGATCACCGCGAGGTCGGGGTCGCGGGTGGTCTCGGCTTCGATGATCTCCTCGAAGCTGCCGAGGGGGTCGGGCTGGTCGTTCTCGTCCGGGAGGTCGCTCACAGGGCCAGTCTACGGAGGGGGACGGACACAGTGCCCACGCAGTGGGCACTCATGCCGTCCGGCGGGCGCGGGGCGGTGCGTGGCCGGCCACGCACCGCCCCGCGCCCCTGGCGTTCCTACGCCTGCGGCAGCCTGTCCAGCTGGGCCGTGATCCGCGTGATGTCCTCCTCCGCCTTCGCCAGGCGGCCTCGGATCTTCTCCACCACGTTCTCCGGGGCCTTGCCCAGGAAGGCCTCGTTGCCGAGCTTGGCGTTCGCCTGGGCCTTCTCCTTCTCGGCCGCCGCCAGGTCCTTCGCGAGGCGCTTGCGCTCGGCCGCCACGTCGATCGTGCCGGAGAGGTCCAGCGCGACCTCGGCGCCGGCGACCGGCAGGGTGGCCGTCGCGGTGAAGGAGTCACCCTCGGGCTGCAGGCGCAGCAGCTGGCGGATGGCGGCCTCGTGCGGGGCCAGGGCCGTACCGTCCAGGGTCAGGCGGGCCGGGACGCGCTGGCCGGGCTGCAGGCCCTGGTCGGCGCGGAAGCGGCGGACCTCGGTGATGACCGACTGGAGGGTCTCGATCTCCCGCTCGGCGTCGGCGTCACGGAAGCCGCTGTCCGTCGGCCACTCGGCGACGACGAGCGACTCTCCGCCCGTCAGGGTCGTCCACAGGGTCTCGGTCACGAACGGGACGACCGGGTGCAGCAGCTTCAGCGTGACGTGCAGGACCTCGCCGAGGACCCGCTTGCTGACCTCGGCCGGGGCGCCGCCCGCCTGGAAGACGGTCTTGGACAGCTCGACGTACCAGTCGAAGACCTCGTCCCACGCGAAGTGGAAGAGGGTGTCCGACAGCTTGGCGAACTGGAAGTCGTCGTAGTAGGCGTCGACTTCGGCCACGACCGAGTTCAGGCGGGAGAGGATCCAGCGGTCGGTCGCCGACATCCGCGACGCGTCCGGCAGGTCGCCCTCCACCGTGGCGCCGTTCATCAGCGCGAAGCGGGTGGCGTTCCAGATCTTGTTGGCGAAGTTGCGGGAGCCCTGGACCCAGTCCTCGCCGATCGGGACGTCGACGCCGGGGTTGGCGCCGCGGGCGAGGGTGAAGCGCAGGGCGTCGGAGCCGTACTTGTCCATCCAGTCCAGCGGGTTGACCGCGTTGCCGAAGGACTTCGACATCTTCTTGCCGAACTGGTCGCGGACCATGCCGTGCAGGGCGATGGTGTGGAACGGCGGGGTGCCGTCCATCGCGTACAGACCGAACATCATCATCCGGGCGACCCAGAAGAAGAGGATGTCGTAGCCGGTGACCAGGACGGAGTTCGGGTAGAACTTCGCGAGCGACTCGGTCTGTTCGGGCCAGCCGAGCGTGGAGAACGGCCACAGGCCGGAGGAGAACCAGGTGTCGAGGACGTCGGTGTCCTGGTGCCAGCCCTCGCCGGTGGGCGGCTCCTCGTTCGGACCGACGCAGACGACTTCGCCCTCCGGGCCGTACCAGACCGGGATGCGGTGACCCCACCACAGCTGGCGCGAGATGCACCAGTCGTGGAGGTTGTCGACCCAGTCGAAGTACCGCTTCTCCATCTCCTGCGGATGGATCTTGACCTTGCCCTCGCGGACCGCGTCACCGGCGGCCTTGGCCAGCGGGCCGACCTTGACCCACCACTGCATGGACAGGCGCGGCTCGATGGTGGTCTTGCAGCGCGAGCAGTGGCCGACGGAGTGGACGTAGGGACGCTTCTCGGCGACGATCCGCCCCTCGGCGCGCAGCGCGGCGACGATGGCGGAGCGGGCCTCCAGGCGGTCCATGCCCTGGAAGGGGCCGTGGACGGTGATGACGGCGTGCTCGTCCATGACCGTGATGGACGGCAGGTCGTGGCGCTGGCCGATCTCGAAGTCGTTCGGGTCGTGGGCCGGGGTGACCTTGACGGCGCCGGTGCCGAACTCGGGGTCGACGTGCTCGTCGGCGACGACCGGGATGGAACGGTCGGTCAGCGGGAGCCTGATGTGCTTGCCGACGAGGTGCTTGTACCGCTCGTCCTCGGGGTGGACGGCGACGGCCGTGTCACCGAGCATCGTCTCGGCACGGGTGGTGGCGACGACGATGGTGTCGTCCCCCTCGCCGTACTTCATCGAGACCAGCTCGCCGTCGTCGTCCTGGTACTCCACCTCGATGTCCGAGATGGCCGTCAGACAGCGCGGGCACCAGTTGATGATGCGCTCGGCGCGGTAGATCAGCTCGTCGTCGTAGAGGCGCTTGAAGATGGTCTGGACGGCCTGCGAGAGCCCCTCGTCCATCGTGAACCGCTCACGCGACCAGGCGACGCCGTCTCCCAGGCGGCGCATCTGGCCGCTGATCTGCCCGCCGGACTCGCCCTTCCACTGCCAGACGCGCTCGACGAACGCCTCACGCCCCAGGTCGTGCCGGGACTTGCCCTCCTTGCCCAGCTCGCGCTCGACGACGTTCTGCGTGGCGATACCGGCGTGGTCCATGCCGGGCTGCCACAGCGTCTCGTACCCCTGCATGCGCTTACGGCGCGTCAGGGCGTCGATGAGGGTGTGCTCGAAGGCGTGCCCGAGGTGGAGCGAGCCCGTGACGTTCGGCGGCGGGATGACGACGGTGTACGGCGGCTTGTCGCTCTTGGCGTCCGCCTCGAAGTAACCGCGCTCCACCCAGCGCTCGTACAGCGGCCCCTCTACATCGGCCGGCGCGTACTGGGTCGGCAGTTCGGAGTCGGGCGCGGGTGGCTGCTGCTGAGCGTTGTCGGTCACGGGGTCAGTTTAGAGGGGTCACGGGGTGGTCCCGAAACGCGTTTGTTCTGTAACGGTGCGGCCCCCGGTGCCGTGCGTTTCCGGTGGCTGGTCCAGGATGTCTGGAACACATAAGCGTCTTAGGGGGAACCCAGAAATGAGCAACAACCAGCCGGGCCCGTACGGCCAGCCACCCCAGCAGCCGGGACCGTACGGCCAGCCGGGGCAGCCGGGTCCGTACGGCCAGCCGGGGCCCTACGGCCAGCCGGGCCAGCCGGGCCCGTACGGCCAGCCGCCGCAGGCTCCGCAGCCCGGCTACGGCTACCCCCAGCAGGCACCGCCGGCGGCACCGCCGCAGCCGGGTTACGGCTACCCGCAGCCGGCGGGCGTGCCGCAGCAGCCGAACCCGTACGGCCAGCAGCCTCCTTACGGCCAGCAGCCCTACGGCATGCCGCAGGCACCGCAGCCGGCCGGCGGCAAGAAGAAGACGGGCCTGATCATCGGCGCGGTGGCCGTGGTGGCGGCTGTGGCGGTGGGCGCGTACTTCGTCTTCGGCGGGAGCAGCAGCGGTGTGGCGGACGACGGGCCGCACAAGCTGGTCGCCCCGCAGCAGGTGATCAACGGCACCTACACGAAGTCCACCGACTCGGGCTCCTCGGACACCATGACGGCCTCCGACCGCTCGGACTTCGAGAAGTGGGGGGTGGACAACCCCCAGCAGGTGACCGGCGTCTACGAGAGCGGCACGGGGCTCACCAAGAAGGGGCTCGACTTCAAGGGCGTGTACGGGACCATCGACCATCCCGAGGTGGTGGTCGACGCCATGTTCGCCAAGGCCCAGGCGGGGTCCGGGAAGGACCAGAGCGGGTCCGACTTCAAGGGCAAGCTGATCGGCAGCCCGCAGACCGTCCACCCGGCGGGTTTCTCCAACGGCATCATGAAGTGCCAGGTGGCCCAGCTCGACACCTCCGGCTCGGGGGAGACGGGGGTCCCCAAGTCCATCAAGATGCCGGTGTGCATCTGGGGCGACCACAGCACCATCGCCCTGGTCACGTCGTACAGCGTGGCGACCATGGCGTCGGGCGACGGCGGCTCGATCGACGACGCCGCGGAGATCGCGGCCAAGCTGCGCAACGACGTCCGCGTCAAGGCCTGACGCCGTCGGCCGCTACGCCGCACGAAGGGCCCCGGTCGGTCGACCGGGGCCCTTCGCCGTCGTGTGCGCCGCGTGCGTTACGCCGACTTCTGCTCCCCGGACCCCCGCCCCCGCGCGTCCCGCGGAATGAGGGTCGGGTTGACGTTGGAGAGGACCACGTCCGCGGTGATGACGACGCGGGCGACGTCCTTGCGGGACGGGACCTCGTACATCACGCCCTGGAGGACCTCCTCCATGATGGCGCGCAGGCCGCGGGCGCCGGTCTGGCGGAGGATGGCCTGGTCGGCGATGGCCTCCAGGGCCTCGCGCTCGAAGTCCAGCTCCACGCCGTCGAGTTCGAAGAGGCGCTGGTACTGCTTGACCAGTGCGTTGCGGGGCTCGACCAGGATCTTGAGCAGGGCTTCGCGGTCCAGGTTGTGGACGCTGGTGATCACCGGGAGGCGGCCGATGAACTCCGGGATCATGCCGAACTTGACCAGGTCCTCCGGCATGACGTCCTCGAAGACGTCCTTGGCCTCCAGCTCGCGCTTGGAGAGGATCGTGGCGCCGAAGCCGATGCCCTTGGCGCCCGCCCGGGCCTCGATGATCTTCTCCAGGCCGGCGAAGGCACCGCCCACGATGAACAGGACGTTCGTCGTGTCGATCTGGATGAACTCCTGGTGCGGGTGCTTGCGGCCGCCCTGGGGCGGGACCGAGGCCGTGGTGCCCTCGAGGATCTTGAGCAGGGCCTGCTGGACCCCCTCGCCCGACACGTCACGAGTGATCGACGGGTTCTCGCTCTTACGCGCGACCTTGTCGATCTCGTCGATGTAGATGATCCCGGTCTCGGCCTTCTTGACGTCGTAGTCCGCGGCCTGGATGAGCTTCAGGAGGATGTTCTCGACGTCCTCGCCGACGTAGCCCGCCTCGGTGAGCGCCGTCGCGTCGGCGATGGCGAACGGGACGTTCAGCATGCGCGCCAGCGTCTGCGCGAGGAGGGTCTTGCCGGAGCCCGTGGGGCCCAGCAGGAGGATGTTGGACTTCGCCAGCTCGATGGCGTCGTCACGGCCGCTCGCGCCGCCGTTCTCGCCTGCCTGGACCCGCTTGTAGTGGTTGTACACCGCGACCGACAGGGCCTTCTTGGCGGCCTCCTGGCCGACCACGTAGCCCTCGAGGAACTCGTAGATCTCGCGGGGCTTGGGCAGCTCCTCCCAGCGCACCTCGCTGGTCTCCGCGAGCTCTTCCTCGATGATCTCGTTGCAGAGATCGATGCATTCGTCGCAGATGTACACACCGGGCCCTGCGATGAGCTTCTTGACCTGCTTCTGGCTCTTGCCACAGAACGAGCACTTGAGCAGATCGCCGCCGTCACCGATGCGTGCCACGGTGTGCTTCCCCTTCGCCTGGGAGACGCCTGGACACTTTCGAATCCAGCGGCTCCTGGTGCTGCCTTATGTCCGACGGTACCTTGCCGGGCCCGGTGTACGGGCCCCCCTTGGCAGGGTTCACTTTGACGTGCAGCCTGCCAAGTGGGGCCGGGAACAATCCTGTCCGGGTCAGCGGACCGAGGAGTTGTTCAGCTTGCGGGTGGAGATGATCTGGTCGACGAGGCCGTATTCCAGCGCCTCCTCGGCCGTGAGGATCTTGTCGCGCTCGATGTCCTCGCGGATCTTCTCGATCGGCTGGTTCGAGTGCTTGGCCAGCATGTTCTCCAGCTGCTCGCGCATCCGGGTGAACTCGTTGGCGATGATCTCCAGGTCGGAGAGCTGACCGCGGCCGGTGGAGCCCGCCGGCTGGTGGATCAGGACGCGCGAGTTCGGCAGCGCCATGCGCTTGCCGGGCGTGCCGGCGGCGAGCAGGATGGCCGCGGCGGAGGCCGCCTGGCCCATGCAGACCGTCTGGATGTCGGGCTTCACGAACTGCATCGTGTCGTAGATCGCCGTGAGGGCGGTCATGTCGCCGCCGGGGCTGTTGATGTAGATCGAGATGTCCCGGTCGGGGTCCATCGACTCCAGGCACAGCAGCTGCGCCATGACGTCGTTGGCGGAGGCGTCGTCGATCTGGACGCCCAGGAAGATCACGCGCTCCTCGAAGAGCTTCGCGTACGGGTCGTACTCGCGGATGCCCTGGGAGGTGCGCTCGACGAAGCGCGGGACGACATAGCGGCTGTCGGGGCGGGGCCCTTCGTACATGCCGCTGGCGGCGCCGGGGAAGTTGGTCATGGGGTGTTCACCGTCCTGGTGGCGTTCTGGGGGCTTAGGTCTCGGTGCGTGGCGTGGCCGGGCCGGTCAGGCACCGGTGCCGCCGCCTCCCGGAACACCCGAGGCGTGCGTGATGATCTCGTCAATGAGACCGTACTCCTTGGCCTCTTCCGGGGTGAACCAGCGGTCGCGGTCGCCGTCGCGGACGATCGTCTCGACGGTCTGACCGGAGTGCAGCGCGGTCAGCTCGGACATGGTCTTCTTGGTCCGCAGCAGGTACTGGGCCTGGATCTTGATGTCCGAGACCGTACCGCCCAGGCCCGCGGAGCCCTGGTGCATCATGATGTCGGTGTGGGGCAGCGCGAAGCGCTTGCCCGCCGTGCCGCCGGTGAGCAGGAACTGGCCCATCGAGGCCGCCATGCCCATGCCGATCGTGACCACGTCGTTCGGGATGTACTGCATGGTGTCGTAGATCGCCATGCCGGCCGTCACCGAGCCGCCGGGGCTGTTGATGTAGAGGAAGATGTCCTTGTCCGGATCGGCGGCGAGGAGCAGCAGCTGCGCGGTGATCTTGTTGGCGATGTCGTCGTCGACCTGCTGGCCGAGGAAGATGATCCGCTCGTTGAGCAGCCGGTTGTAGACCTGGTCGCCGAGGCCACCACCGATGGAAGGCTCGCCGGCGGCGGAGGGCATCAGATTCGTCACGTATCCACCTGCTCGTCTTACGACGGCGCCGGGCCGTCTCATTGTTCTGCCTTTCATGGACCCTAACGCGAGGGTCCCTTCGGGGAATCCCGCAGATGCGGGTGTTCGCCGGGGGCGTAGCGCTCCGCCTCGGGGGCCGGTGCGGCTCGTGGAGGGGGGTGGTGCGGCGATCGGCGGGCCGCGGGTGGGCGCGGGGGCCTGTCGCGCGGTTCCCCGCGCCCCTTGGGTCGGCTGCCGCTCTCGGTACCACAACGGGCCCCGGGGAAAGTCCCCAGGGCCCGTTGTACGTGCCTTACCGGCGCCGTGGGGCCGCTCAGCCCTCGGCGTTCTCCTCGGAGGTCTCCGACGCCTCGGCGGCCTCGGTCTCCTCCTCCTCGTCCGACAGGTCGACGATCTCGCCGTTGGTGTCCTTGACCGCGGCCTTCTCGACCACGACGGCCAGGGCCTTGCCGCGGGCGACCTCGCCGACCAGGAGCGGCACCTGGCCACCCTCGACGACGGCCTGGGCGAACTGGTCGGGGGACATGCCGGAGGAGGCCGCGCGCCGCATGAGGTGCTCGGTCAGCTCCTCCTGGTTGACGTTGAGCTTCTCCTGCTTGACCAGCTCGTCGAGGACGAACTGGGTCTTGATGCCCTTGACCGCAGCCTCGCGGGTCTCGGTCTCGAACTCCTCGGCGGTCTTGCCCTGGATCTCGAGGTACTTCTCGAGGTCGAGGCCCATCTGGCCGAGCTGGTGGTGCTCCAGGTTGTGCTTGCGGGTGTTGATCTCGTCCTCGAGCAGCTTCTCGGGGACCGGGACCTCGACCAGCTCGAGGAGCTTCTCCAGGACGCGCTCCTGGGCCTGGGTGGCCTGGTCGAACTGCTTCATGTTGGCCAGGCGCTTGCGGCTGTCGGCCTTCAGCTCGTCCAGGGTGTCGAACTCGGACGCGAGCTGCGCGAAGTCGTCGTCCAGCTCGGGCAGTTCGCGGGCGGCGACCTGGGTGACCTTGACGGTGACCTCGGCCTCCCGGCCCGCGGCGGAGCCGCCCTTGAGCTCGGAGGTGAAGGTGGCCTCGCCACCGGCCTCCAGGCCCTTCACGGCGTCGTCGATGCCGTCCAGCAGCTCACCGGAGCCGATGGTGTAGGAGACGCCGCTCGCGACGCCGTCCTCCAGCACCTCGCCGTCGACCTTGGCCTCCAGGTCGATGGTGACGACGTCGCCGTCCTCGGCGGCGCGCTCCACCGGGGAGGTGGAGGCGAAGCGCTCGCGGAGCTGCTCGACCGACTTCTCGACGTCCTCGTCGGTGACCTCGACGGCGTCGACCTCGACCTCGATACCGGAGTAGTCCGGGATCTCCAGGGCCGGGCGGACGTCGACCTCGGCGGTGAAGTTCAGCGTCTCGCCGTCCTTCAGCTCGGTGATGTCGACCTCGGGCTGGCCCAGCGGGCTCAGCTCGGCCTCGTTGACCGCCTCGGTGTAGAACTTGGGAAGCGCGTCGTTGACCGCCTCCTCCAGGACCGCACCGCGGCCGAACCGCTGGTCGATGACGCGGGCCGGGATCTTGCCCTTGCGGAAGCCCTTCACCGTGACCTGCTGGTTGATCTTCTTGTACGCCGCGTCGAGGCTGTCCTTGAGCTCCTCGAAGGGCACCTCGACAGTGAGCCGAACCCGAGTCGGGTTCAGGGTCTCCACGGCGCTCTTCACGGTTCGGTCTCCTTGTGGCTGACTTCTTGGTTTCTGCCGAGCCAGACAGGTCCGGCGGATTTCGCCGCCCGGAGGAGTTCGTAGGCCGTGAGGGCCGGGACACACGGGCGCGCAGCTTGCATAGTAACCGGAGCCGGTCAGCGCCCCAAAAGGCGATCATCACGACGCCGCGAGCCGGTGGTCGGGGTGGCGGGATTTGAACCCACGGCCTTCCGCTCCCAAAGCGGACGCGCTACCAAGCTGCGCCACACCCCGTCTGGTGCGACACGTAGGGTACATGCCCCGGCCGATTCCGTCGGCCGCATTCTCCGGGACGGCGCGCGGAAGGTCTGCGGCGCGAACTCGTTGGCCTCGGCGCCGGGCGACCCGCTACGATGCGTGCAGTGCCGAGGTCACCGACCTGTGTCGCACTGCTGCGGGCGTAGCTCAATGGTAGAGCCCTAGTCTTCCAAACTAGCTACGCGGGTTCGATTCCCGTCGCCCGCTCCATACGCCGAAGGCCCAGATCAGGTAGCAAATTTACTACCCCTGGGCCTTCGATCGTTCCGCGAGCCGTTCAGCCCTGCGTGTCCCCCGCGTGCCCCTTGGGCTTCCGGTCTTGCTTCTTCTTCGCTCGGCTCTTCTTCAGTCCCTTGTCGACGAGCCCACTCACAGCCTCAGCGATCAGCCGATCCCGCTCCGCACTGGCGTGCTGATAGATCAGCGCGGCTCGAGCCGTGCTGTGGCCCATGCGCGCCATCAGCTCCCGCGTGCTGGCCCCGGTCGACGCGGCAAGGGTGTTGCCGGTGTGCCGAAGATCATGGAAGTGCAGGCCCTTGATCCCGGCATCCTCGCAGGCCTTGCGCCACAGCCCGTTGAAGTGATTCCGGCGGGGAGTCGCCCCCTTGGCCCCGACGAAAACAAGACCGTCCGCGCCCGGTTCGGCGTACCGCTTCAGATGATCGCGGATGTCCGGGACGATCGCGGCCGGGATGGAGACTGTGCGCTTGCCCGCAGCGCTCTTGGGCGCCTTGATCTCACGCTGACCGTTGAACAGCTCGGCGACAGCTCGGCGGACACGCACGGCGCCCTGGTCAAGGTCAATGTCCCGGCGGTGCAGGCCGATCAGCTCACCCCAGCGCAGGCCCAGGAACCCGGCCATGAGCACAAGCGCCCGATAGCGTGGCTGGATCGCGTCGGCGAGGTCGTAGACCTCCTGCACGGTCGCAGTGGGCCGCTCAGGCGTGTGCACGACGCTGGCGCCCTTGATGGTGCACGGGTTGCGCCGGATCATCTGGTCGGCGACGGCCGTACCCATGATCGCGCGCAGCAGGGCGTACGCCTTGGCAACGGTCGTCGCACCGGTGCCGGCGGCGAGCTTGTCAGCGCGCCAGCGTCGCACGAGCGGGGGCGAGATCTCCGCGACGTTGACGGCCCCGAAGTCGGGTTCGAGGTGCTGTCGCAGGAGCGATCCGTAGAGCTGACGCGTGGTCGTGGTCAGCTCTCGTTCCTTGATCCACGCGGTGGCATAGGACCCGAAGAGCACCTTCCCAGCATCCGGGTCGTGCCAGTCACCACGCCGCATCTCGGTCTGCTTGTCGGCAAGCCAGTCGTCCGCGTCCTTCTTCGTGCGGAAGGTCTCCGGGGCGGGCCGCAGAAGCCCGTCGGGGCCGACGTAGCGAGCCTGATAGCGGCCGGACGGGAGCTTGCGGACACGGCCGAACTGTCGACGCTTCGCAGCCATCAGGCAGCCCTCCCCAGGTCGGACCGACGAGGACGCACCGTATTGGCCTCGATGAACGCCTCTACGACGCTCTCCCGGATGCGGACGTACCGGCCGACCTTGACGTAGGCGATCCGACGCTCTTCGATCAGGCGGCGCGGGAAGCGCTCTCCACTCTCCTCCCAGGTCCCGAGCCGTACGGCAACCTGCTTGACGTCCAAGAGCTGATCAGCCATCACCACTCCCCCTCCGTCTCGTGTTCGTGCAGGTCCGCCCGCACTTCGCGGGCAATCTCGCGGTTGTGCTCGATATCGCGCCGGACATTGGCCGCGAGCCAGGATTCGCCGGGGGTGTGGCCGTGTCCGGCGTAGGTCCAGTGGGCGAGGGTGAGCGTGGTTGCCTCCGGGTTGTCGTCGGGGTCGGGCAGGCCGAGGGCAGCGCGTTGCTGGGCGGCGCGGTAGTCGGCGCGGACCTGGCGGAGGGCGCCGAGGGTGGTGGAGTAGCGGCGGGACTTGGTGGAGAAGTGGCCGCGGAAGCCGAGCATGTGAGCCCAGTCCCGAAGCTTCCGGTCCGGGTAGAGGGCGTGGAGATCGAGGCACGCGGCGATGAGCCGGGCGGGATGGTCGGGCACGCCGAGCAGGGCCAGCGCCTCTTTGTTGCCAATGCGGCGGTCGACAGTGCCGGTAGTCTCGGCCGCTTTGGTGGCGTACTTGGCGAGGTAGGAGGCGACGGCCTGTTCGGTGATCTCTTCGCCCTTGCCGAAGGCCCGGATCGGACGCACGTCGAGCTGTTTGCCCCAGGTGAGGCTGCGGGCGGGCTGGTCCCCGGCGGGGTCGATGTCGACCGTTAAGCGCTCTGGGTCTGCGGCGGCGCGGATGGCCTTGGTGAGCAGGTCGAGGGTGGCCCAGGCCGGGGGTGGGCTGTCGGGTCCGTCGGGACCGTCGAACCGGACCACGGCATGGAAGTGGACAGCACCGCGCTTCTGGTATTCGGCGACCTTGCCGAAGGAGACGCGAGCCTGTGCGTGGGCTTCCTTCTGGGTGAGACCGGCGCGACGGGCGATCTCACGGCGCAGGTAGATCGTGAAGTAGCGCCACAGGTCGGAGGCGTGGTTGTTCCACAGCACGGCGCCCGCGTAGTCGTAGGTCTCGGGGTTGAGCGGGGTACCGAGTTCGGGCGCGTCCTCGCTGTGGCGGGTGCCGCAGCGGCAGGGCCGGTTGTCGTGCCGGTTGTGGACCGGGCCGAACGAGGGGGCGGTGAGGGTGGCGAAGACGCGGGGGTGATCCCGGATCGTTTCGGGAGTGCCTTTGGCGGGGTCGCCGACGAGTCCGGCACGGATGAGGTGGTAGGTGTCTCCGGCGTAGGTCCAGGCGCAGGAGGGGCAGCGCGAGGCGCGGCGGTTGCCGCAGGCGAGGCGGAGCCGACCGCCGGGTTCGGTGTCGGTCGAGTAGTGGTGCAGGACCTGGCCGGTGACTGCGTCGCGGGTGACGGTGGAGCCTTGCAGGTGGATCGGGTCGGAGCAGCCGCCGGTACGGCGGATCTGGTCCTGGATGCGGTCGAAGCCGGTGGACCCGGCCAGCCTCAGCAGATCACTGAGGGTGGCCGGGTCCAGGCCCGCCGCGGTGGCGGTGTTCAATGGGCCCCCTCTTTGCCGTTCTTGCGCGGGGGGTCGGAGTGGAAGCGCTTCGTTCCCAGGTCGCGGCCCTCGTGCTCGTAGCGAGCGGCGTTGGGGTTGCGGTCGTTCCAGTCCTCGGCGCACACCTTGTGGACCGCTTCACCGGCGTGTGAGCGCAGGGGCGTGGTGGTGCCGCACTCGGTGCAGGGCTTGGCCTTGGGGTCGTAGTGCTGGTTGGAGTTCCAGTTCAGGAGTCCCACAGCGGTCACCTCCCGGCCCTTACGAGCGCCCGGGCGGGCGCAATGAGCCCGGTGCCCTTGCAGGCCGGGCAGGTGACGGTGAGCGTCTTACGGGTGCCGTCACTGTCACGGGTGCCGGTGGTGATCGCGGCGGCGGAGAAGCCGTCGCAGTCGCGGCAGACGGGCGTGTTCAGGGCGCGCTGGGGCATGATGTGGCTTCCCTTTCGGGTCCGTTGGATCTGGAAGTGGTTGCAGGCGTCCGGGGCGGCGGATCTTTGGCGAGTGAGCCGCCCCGGGGGCCGTTCAGCGGCGGCGGTTGCGACCGCGCGGGATAGGCGGGATGGAGTCGTAGGACTCCTGGCCGGTGCGGAAGTCGCTCAGGTCGGTCACGTCCTTGTCGTTGCCGACCTGCCGCATGATCCGGTTCATGGCCTTGGTGTCCCGGTGCCGTCGGGCGATGGCGTACTCGCGGCCGAGTTCCACCATTTCCTCGTTGCGGGCGGGTTCCGGGGTGCTGTTCTTGCGGCTGAAGATGCCCATGTCAGTGGCCCTTCTGGTTGTTGACGAGCGAGCGGAGCACGACAGCGACCACAGCGACGGACATCCCGGTGATGGCGACCGCCAGCAGCAGCGAGACCAGGACCGCACCGACGACAAGGACCACGGCAGTGCCGCCGCCGACGAGGGCGAACATGGTGCCGGGGGTGAGCTGGACGGTGGGCCGGTTCGGGGCCGGGGCCGCCGGGACGACCGGGGTCGAGGCCGCCTGAACGGGCGCCGGGGCGGTCTGCGTGTGGGCAGGGGCCGGGGGCGGGGCGGTGTCCGGGGTCGGGTACTTCGGGGTGAACACGGGTGGGTCTCCTCTCAGGCGCAGTGGTGGGTGCGGGCGGCGAGTTCGGCGGCCGAGCGGTCGGCGTGGTCGGTGGAGAAGCCGCACTTAGGGGCGGTGCAGGCGGCGGCGTGCCGGATCTGACCGCGGCCGTTGTTGTAGGTGCCGACCTGAACGGGCCCGATGCGGATCACGTCGTAGAAGCGGTTCGGGCGCACGGTTGAACCTCCTTGGGTGTCAGGCGAGTTGAGCGGCGATGGCCCCGGCGAGGTCGTCAGGGACGCCAAGCCGGGCGCGCAGGGTGGCGGTGTCGATGTCCGTGCCGGTGCGGCTGCGGTGGTCGGCTGCGACCTTGCGGGCGTGGTCGACCAGCGCGGGAGGCACGACCGGGACCGTTTCCGGCAGAGCCGGAGCGGGCTCCGGGGCCGTGATCTGCTCCGGCTGCGGTTCCGGGTCGGGTGCGGGGGCCGGGACTGCGGGTGCCGGCGGAACCGGCGCCGGGTTGTCGGCCGGGTCAGGTGAGGGCGAGTGGGCGAGCAGGGTGCCGCCCAGGAAGGCGAGTGCGGGCCATCCGGCGATGCCCAGGCGGAGCAGTGCGGGCGGGTTGGCCAGGTCGAGGAATCCGGCGGTGGCGACGTTGGCGCCGAGCGAGGCGACCAGGGCGACGAGGAACCAGCACCAGGCCAGCCGCGTGCGCTGTACCCGAAGCCGACGCCAGGCGGCGACCAACAGCAGGTCGACCGAGACGGGGTAGGCCCAGGCCTTCCAGCCGGACTGTCCGGCCGCGGCGGCAAGGTCGTGCAGGTGGGCGAAGGACAGAGCCCCGGCAATCACGGCCTGCACCAGGACAGCATCCGGGCGGATCGAGCGGACCATGGTCTTCACCTCCTTCAGGGAGTGGGCCAGGGCGGGCGATCGGTGGTCGGCGGCCCGGTCCCGGCAAGGGGGCTAGTCGGCAGGGGCGTCGCCGGAGCCAAGGCAGTTCAGGCACAGGCCCGTCTGCTCCCCGACCGCGCGACGCTTGCGGCCGACCCGGACGGTGCGGGAGACCTCTCCGGTGCCCTTGCAGACCGGGCACTTCGCGGGCTCAGGCTCTGGCGGAGCCGCCTTGCGGCGGGTGGCGGGCCTCTTGGCGGTGGCCATGGCCATCACCCCTGGCCGGGGTACTCGGGCCCGTCGGTCGGGTCGTAGCCGGGCGGGAAGACTCCGGGCGGAGGCTCCGGCAGCGACACAGCCAAAGACGGGCCGATGGCGTCGATGAAGTCGAGGTCCGCGCCGACCGTGTCGGCGTAGAGGGCGAGTTGGCCGAGCATCACCACGGTGCGGGCAAAGTCCTCGCAGTTAGGGCACATGGCGGGTGATCTCCTTGCTTGAGGCATGGCTCGGGTAGGGACCTGGCGCGAGGCGGTCACGCCGACCGTGGAACGGCAGTGATCAGGGAGCAGCCGGGATGGACTCCACAGCCGGGGCATCCGCCGGGGCCGGGATGCCGAGGACGGGCCGGAACGGTGCCAGGAACGGCAACTCCGGCGTCAGGTGGGCGAACTCGCGGCAGACCGCCGCGGCTTGTTCGGGGGTGGTCTCCGGGGTGCGGATGCGGGACCAGCCGCCGGAGGTGTCACCGGCCACCGCGATACCCGGGCGGTCCGGCTGGATCACGGTCACGGCAGCAACCGCGTCCGGGGCGATGTCGCCCAAGCCCATCTCGGCGGTCTGCTTGTCGTTGACCCGGTGCACGACCCGCCCAGTGAGCTGAGCCCGCAAAGCGGTCGCGCCCTTGCCGAGGTCGGAGCCGAAGCGCTGGCCGCACACCTCCAGGTAGATCCCGATCGCGCGGGCCATCTGGCCCAGGCGGACCAGTTGCATGACCGTGCGATCCCGGGCCGCCTCATCCTTCCTCGAGGTCACCCAGAACAGCTCAGCCACCTCATCGACCAGGACAACGAGCGGGACCGGGCGGACCTTGTCCGGCAGCGCCCACAGGTCGGAGACACCGTGCAGGGCGAGCAGGTCGAAGCGCTCTTCCATCTCACCCACCAGCGCGTCAATCAGCAGCCCGGCACTCTGCGGATCGGTGGCCAGAGCCGACAGCCGGGGCGCGTAGGCGCTGTGTTCCACCCCGCGCTTGCAGTCAATCCCGACCAGAGCGACCGGCAGTTGCGCCAGCCCCTTGACCAGATTGCGCTGATACACCGACTTGCCGGACAGCGTGGCACCCAGCGTCAATGCCATCGGGACCTTGCGGTAGTCCCGCTCGAAGACCGTGCCATCCTCCCGCAGCGCGACAGGAACGACCAGGTCACGAGGCCGGGCCGAGCGCGGCAGCCGGACCCGCCGAAGCACGTCGTACCCGGTCATCCGCAGCTCGACGTACCCCGGCTTGATCTCCACCACGGTCACCGACTGCACCCCGAACGCGTGCCGGAGCCGCTGAGAGGCCGCAGCCAGGTCGGCCGGTTCCAGACCCGCCGGAAGCCGCAGCGTGACCCGCAACCCGGTCATCGTCGGCCGAACCCGGCGAACCTTCGGCGGCACCGGCCGCACCTCCCGACGCGCCACGTTCCGTGTCATGAACGCCCGCAGACGGGACGGCTGCACCGTCAGCCCGCACACCTCCATCGTGGAGTTGTAGTTCCAGGTGAACCGGCCCCAGGTGACCGGTAGACCCACCAGCGACCAGTACACGCGCGGGGCGCGGGCCTTGGCGTAGCCGAGCCCACCAACACCGGCCGCGGCACCACCCAGCTCGAACCAGGCGGCTACGTCGGTCATGATCAGGCCCCGAGCGGCGTGATCGCGACCGCGCGGAACGAGATCCCGTGCCGCTTCTGACCGTTGAACTCGTTCTCCCAGTCACGGGCCTTCAGCCCGGTCACGGCCACCGGCGTACCCGGCGCAAGCTTCTCGGGGACCCCAGTCTCCGGCACGGTCACCTGGTAGAGGTTTCCCTCTCCCTCGTCCGAGACCAGCAGACCCACGGTCGACAGGTCCGCGTTGCTCTCCCGGTCCACGGCCCGCTCACCGGTCTTCTTGTTGACCATCTTCGGCTCGGGCGCGGTCGCCACGAACACCACAGCGGTCGAAAGATCGATCTTGAAGGACGGCATGTCTTCTCCAGTACGTGACTGACTTGGCTAGCCGAGTTGGCTACATGACCAACATAAGCATCCTGGCTAGCCATGTCAACACCTGACTGTCCTGGCTGTCCTGACAGGGTGGCTTCCGCGTAGGATCGGGCCATGGCCTTCAACCCGGACCCACTCGACCCGGACGACGAGCGACCGCCGTATGAGCAGGTCGCCAGCAGTCTTGGAGCTGCGATTCGCACGAAGAAGCTGGCACCGGGCGAGAAGATTCCATCCCACCAGAAGCTGACTGAGCTGTACGGCTTCGCCCGAGCGACGATCCAGCGCGCCTTGCGCGAGCTGGAGGACGAGGGTCTGGTGGTCTCCCGCAAGGGCAGCGGGGTCTACGTCCGCAACCGGACGGAACGGCCGGCGGGACTGCGGCCATATGTAGAGCAGGCGTTCGCCGCTGAGCGCGTGACGATCGACTTCGCCGGGTTCTCAAGCGAGACGTTGCATGGCGCTCTGCAGGAACCGCTGGACAAGATCAGGGTCGGTCGGCTCACTCCGGGGAGCATCCGCATTCGGATACTCGTCCCGGACATGTCGGTGCCTCACGCGGCGCCCGTGCGCCGGGAGGACGGCGCGGACGACGAAAGGCTCCGTACCCGCATGAACGGCATCATGCTGGGCTACGCGCGGAGCATCCGGGATTCAATCAACGAGCTTCAACAGCTTGAGCTGGTTCCGGAAACGACGGTCGAGGTTCGCGTCCACAGCGGGACAGCGTTCTTCAAGCTATACGTGATCAACGACGCCGATGTGTTCTTCGGGTACTACCCGGTCAAGCCCAACAAGGTCGTCGCCCAGGGACAGGCGATCGAGATCTACGACCTCTTGGGCAAGGACACTGTCCTGTTCCACCACTCTGTGAATGAGGGCGAGTCATCGAGTGGCGCCCAGCAGGTTCAGCAAGCGCAGATGTGGTTCGAGAGTGTGTGGGACAGCATTGCGAGGGACTTCGACCTTGATGCCCAGTGACAGCCTGACCAGGACGCTCGTTGCCGCCGAGGCCGTGTTGTTCGACTTTGATGGGCCGCTGTGCGACGTATTCGCGGGCTTGCCTGCGCCACGGGTCGCCAGAGATCTATGCCGGCTCGCCGCGGAACACGACCCCGAGCTTCGAGCCAAGCTCGAGGGAATCTCCGATCCGCTCGAAGTCTTGCGCCTCACGTACGACTCGGATCGATCGTTGAGCAGCAGAGTCGAGGAAGCTTTGATCACGGCGGAGATTGAGGCCGTGCAGGTAGCGGGCAGCCCGACCGGGGGCGGAGTGGAAGCCATGGTCGCGGTCAGGCGGTCCGGCCGGCCCATCACGGTGGTTACGAACAACTCTCCGGACTGTGTCCGTAGCTTCTTCGATCTCCACGGGCTGTCCTACCTCGTGGATGACGTGGTGGGACGGGTTTTCCATAGGCCCGACCTGATGAAGCCGAACCCTTACGCGGTACTTCGCGCCGCCGAACAGCTCGATCTCCCGTCGGCCGCCTGCGTACTGATCGGCGACTCCTTGACTGACATCCAGGCCGCGCACACGGCGGGAGGATCAGCCATCGGCTACGCCAACAAGCCCCGTAAGCGTGAGGCGTTCGCCGAAGCGGGAGCCGAAGCCATCATCGAGGACATGGGTGCCATCGCACATGCGCTGGGTTACGACGTCAAAGCCTGATCAACTGCCCCAAGTACGAGCATCCCGCGCTACCCCATAGATGTGCGCAACCTGATCAGTGGTGAGCATCGGGGACAGCCCCGACAGCACCCGCCCGAGGTGTTCGACCGCGAGGACGAGCACCGGAGGGTTGGCAGCCTTGACCGTGAGCTTCGCCGCGTGCACCACGGAGATCACGGGACGCACAGGAACGTCGACTCCGCAGCGTGCCGACAAGATCCGTGCGATACGCCGGGCCTCGGACTGACTGACCGCGATGTGACGGGTCGGGGAACCGTTCACCGTGATGGCGGCATCGCCGTACCAGACGGTTTTCCCCCGATGCCGTTTGGAGTTGATGGAGAAGACGCCAGCGGGGCCAATGGCAAGGTGATCAATGTCGGCGCCGCTCGCCCACTGGATGGCGCGGAGGGTGAACCAACCACGGCCCCGGAGTCGGTCCAGCGTCCTGCCGGTGAGCCGTTCGCCTGTAAGTCCGTCCACCCAACTGCGGATGTCCGCCCCGGGTCGCCAACGGTCGATCAGTCTCAGCACCGGATTCGGCTGCAGCTCCAGGATCTTGCGGCGCACCGCGTCGCCCGGCCGATTCCGTGCCAAGTCATCCGGTAATGGCTGCACCCTGCCCCCCTTGCATGTGACCTGCACTTCCAGATCACCACGGAGCAGCACCAGCGCCAAGGCCCCGTATCGGCCATGAGCTGTTACAGATTTCTCTACCTCATCAAGCCCCGGCTGCGCTCCGCTCCGCCGGGCGCGCTTCCCGGCTCCGCTGCGGGCGCCGCTCCTGCCTCCGGCCCGCTCCGCCCGCGCTGCGCCGACGCGCGCCCACATGTGGATAGGGCCGGTGGTCATGAGCCGATCACCGCGTACGCGACGGTCAGAACAGTGCCTCCGGCGGGGGATCGGCCGGCACCGGGATGGAGGGGGCGCCGTCGCCGACTGCGGGTCCGTCGTGGCGGATGCTGGGGGCTCCCATCCCGCACACCATCGACCCAGGCAGAGCCGAGCAGACGCGGCCCAGGGGCGTCAAGGTCGTTCGTACAGTGGCGCGCTCCACCTTGACGCCCCTGAACCACGCCCGCTCCACGGTGTGTGGGTCGACGGCGTACGGGATGGGAGCTGAGGTGAGTGGTGGGTGATGGGGGTGCGCATCGAGATCGAGGGCGACACGGTCACCCTGGCTTCCACTGACCGTCACCGAGATCGATCAGCAGCAGAATTTAGTGATCTCTATCACTAGAAAAATGCGGACAACTAGACCATAAGGTTATGCATCTGAGGGTGCATTAGGGTGGGGTCGCCAGCATTTGTCAGTGCTGTGTGATATAGGAGCGCAAAGGCGCAGGTCAGGCTATCGCTGCGTTGTAGCCCAAGTTGACCCTAGTTAGCCGGAGTTGGTCCCGGTGGGCAACCGTGTCAAGAACTGCGCGCTTGCCTCGACAGGCACCCACTGTCAGGGCCGTGCCTTACCTTTTTCGGTGTCAACACCGAAGGGCGCGCCCGCTCTTGACGGAGGTCTCGGGCGCGCCCTCCAAGTAACCAAGGAGGACTATGCCCATCCTGGGTAGTGGTGGACTGCCTGCACTCGACGTCCACCCGATTCAAACTCTCGCATGTGGGTCTGACAGCCGCAACAAAACCAAGATCGTCTTGCTGATCGTCCTGGCGTGCGTCATCAACGGCGACTCACTGACCAATGTCTTGCAGCAGGCGACGTGGCTAGTGGTTTCGATCACCGTCCTCATCATCGTTCAGGTTGTTGCGGGCCACCTCCGCTGGGCGCCTGCCAAGCCTCCCTGCCGGATCTGACACCACCTCCTGACACCAACAGCACCGAACAAGGGCGGATGAGAGCGGTCCCCAGCGGTCATCGCATCAGCCTCAAGCTAGCGTTTCCTGGGCTCCGGCGGGGCCTGTGATCGACCTGATAAGGATGAGGCTCGTCCTCAAAGCCTGGGCGCCGGGACGGCTCAGAGCACTACATGAGAGCCGAACAGGGCCCGGGACACATGCGGGGCACTGGAAGGCTGAGAACACGACAGAGAGCCACGCGTGCCCCCTGCGTGCCCGATGAGCGGGTATCGCACGGGGAACAACGGGGAGTCACGGCAACCAGCCCAGAACCGCGCAGGTCAGCATCTCGCAAGGTCACCGCGCGTCCGCATACGCGATCTTCCAAACTAGCTACGCGGGTTCGATTCCCGTCGCCCGCTCTGCACGCCGAAGGCCCGGCAAGGAGGACGTCGTCCTCCTTGCCGGGCCTTCCGCCGTCCCAGGGGCGGCCGGCCCGGCCGCGCGCGCCCCGGCGCGACCCCGACGCTCCCTGACGCACCTCGACACGCACCCCCGCGCGTCTCGCGCACCCCACGCCCCCACGGACGCCGGGAGCCACGGACAGGGGTGGCCGGCGCAGGGGTGTCCGCGGCTCAGAACTTGATCGAGTTGATGGAGTCCGCTATCGAGTTCAGGAAGCGGGTGATGGAGGGGGCCATGCCGGTCGAGGCGAGGAAGAAGCCGAAGAGTATGGCGACGATGGCCGGGCCCGCCTTGATGTTCCCTCCTCGGATCAACACCACCAGGATGATCGCCAACAGCAGCACCACAGACAGTGAAATGGCCACAACTGATCACACCCTCGGTCGGTCCGCTCTCCCGGCCCGGAGGTACGGCCCGCACCCCCGCCAGAACCATCGTGCCACCAACCCGGCCGCCGTATGCGGCCCGTGACACATCGTCGGGTGAGGGACCGGCGCGGGCGACCCGCCGCACTGTAATTCAACAGCACCGCCCGCGCGACTCCCGGCGGAATTACGCGACTTCGTTTCCGTCTCCACACATCCTGTGCGCAGGTAATTCGAATTGATGACACAGAGGTGCCGTATGCCCTGTTCAGTCGTTACGAATCGGGACATCAAGGGGTGAACCGGCGGCCTTCGTGTGCGCTCCATCACCCCTACGAAGAGAGCATGTTGAGTAAATCGGCGACCCTCCCGGCCCTTAACCAGGAATGCCTTGGAAGAGTTTTACGAAATCCAAGGACAACGCTAGGGTGCCTGAGATGTTTGACGCCGCCTCGTCTCCCGGCCAGAACCGCAGGCCGCTCCCCCCGGCACAGTCGCCGGCGAACGGAGTGCCCGGTCCACGTACTCCGATGAGTGCGCAGAAGGGTGCGGCGCAGGCGGACAGACCCGGCAAACAGCGCGACGCGTTCTTCGACAACGCCAAGTACCTGGCGATCGTGCTCGTCGCGATGGGGCACTCGTGGGAGCCGCTCAAGGGCGACAGCCGGATCCTGGAGGGCCTGTACACGGTCGTGTACTGCTTCCACATGCCGGCGTTCATCATCATCTCCGGCTACTTCTCCCGTAGTTTCGACATGCGCCCGGACCGGCTGAAGCGGCTGATCACCGGCGTCCTGGTGCCGTACGTCGTCTTCGAGACCGCCTATCCGCTGTTCAAGAACCTCGTCACGGGCTCGCACGAGGGGATCAGCCTCCTCGATCCCTGGTATCTGACCTGGTTCCTGTGTGCTCTGTTCGTCTGGCGGCTGACGACTCCGATCTGGAAGCTGGTGCGTCATCCGCTGCCGGTGGCCATCGGTATCGCCATGCTGGCCAGCGTCGCGCCGAGCATCGGCGACGATCTCGACCTCCAGCGTGTCCTGCAGTTCCTGCCGTACTTCGTGCTCGGCCTGGTCCTCGAGCCCGAGCACTTCCAGCGGGTGCGCCGCCGCGCGGTGCGGATCGCCGCGGTGCCGGTGTTCGCCGCCGCGCTGCTGGTCGGCTGGTGGGCGGTGCCGCGGATGAACACCGCGTGGTTCTTCCACCGCGACGCCGCACAGGACCTTGCCGCACCCTGGTGGTCCGGCCCGGTGATGGTCCTCGCGCTGATGGCCTGCTCGCTGGTGCTGACCGCCTGCTTCTTCGCCTGGGTGCCGGGCCGCAGGACGTGGTTCACGACGCTCGGCGCGGGCACTTTGTACGGCTACCTGCTGCACGGCTTCCTGGTGAAGTTCGCCGACTACCGCGGCTGGTTCGACCACGCCTCGCTGCACCGCCCGCTCGGCGAGATCCTGGTGACCGTCCTCGCGGCGGCCGCCGTCACGCTGCTGTGCACCAGGCCGGTCCAGCACGTGTTCCGCTTCGCGATGGAGCCGAAGATGGAGTGGGCGTTCCGGCAGGACGCGGCCACGCTCGCCCGTGAGCGGGAGAAGAAGGAGCGGCGGCCCGAGCGCGCGTCCGTCAGCGCCTAGGCGTCCCGCCGCCGCACCCGGCTTCCCCGGCTTCCCGTTCCAGGCCGAGAAGTGCGCGCATCCCCGCGTACTTCTCGGTCAGTCGTCTCCGGGTCGGCCCGTCCAGGACCGCCAGCCGCCGCGGGTCGGCGTTGTGCGCGAGGTCGGCCTCCTTCACCAGCCGTGCGCCCGGGGTGGTGAGGATCCGCCGCGCGTACGCCGCCGGTTCCTCGGCCGGCCGCTTGGTGAGGGCGTCCACGATCGCCTTGGTGCGTGCGGTCAGCGCCGCACGCGCGAGCCACTCCCGGGTGAGCGCGTCGTCCTCGACGGCGTCGTGCAGCCAGGCCGCCGCGATCTGCTCCGGGTCCCCGCCGCGGGCGCGCACGCCCCCGGCGACGGCGGCGAGGTGTTCGGCGTACGGCCGTCCCGCCTTGTCGGTCTGCCCCTCGTGGGCGGCCCGGGCAAGGGCCTCGACCTCCGGAAGCGTGAGCAAAGGCTCGGGTTCAGGCATCGACATGGGCTCGGGTTCAGGCATGGGCTCGGGTTCGGGCATCGGCAAGGGCTCGGGCGTGGACTCGGGCAGGGGCTCGGGCTGTGTCATCGGTCAGTGGGCCGGGGCCGTGGCCTGGCGGCAGATCAGGAGCAGGGCACGGTCGTCGTTGACGTCCTTCGCGACCGCCTCGATGAGATGCCACGCGGCGCCGTGGAAGCCGCCGGCGACATAGCGGTCGGCCTCGCCGGTGAGGCGGTCCATGCCCTCGACGATGTCCCGGTCGGAGGTCTCGACCAGGCCGTCCGTGAACAGCATCAACACGTCCCCCGGCCGCAGCGAGCCCTTCACGGGGTCGAACTGCGCGCCGTCGTACACACCGAGCAGCGGGCCCTCGGCGGCCTTCTCCTCCCAGCGGCCGCTGCCCGCGCTCAGCTGGAGCCCCGGCGGATGACCTGCGGTGTACAGCTCGTAGTCCCCGGAGTCGAGGTCCAGGACGAGATGGATGGAGGTGGCGAAGCCCTCGTCCCAGTCCTGGCGGAGCAGATAGCCGTTCGCGGCCGGGAGGAAGTCGTGCGGGGCGAGGGAGCCCAGCAGGCCCCCGAAGGCCCCCGACAGCAGCAGGGCGCGCGATCCGGCGTCCATCCCCTTGCCGGACACGTCCGTGAGCACGACCTCCAGGGTGCGACCGCCGTTCGTACGGGCCGCGACGACGAAGTCACCGGAGAAGGACTGCCCGCCGGCCGGCCGCAGCGCCATTTCCTGGTGCCAGCCCTGGGGCAGCTTCGGCAGCTTGCTCTGCACCCGGATCCGCTCACGCAGGTCGAACAGCATGGTGCCGCCGCGCCGCCAGGGCACCCCGACCCGGCTGCGGAACTGGGCCGTGAGCAGCCCGAAGAAACCACAGGCGGCCACGACCAGGACCACGCCGGGAGTGACCCGGCTCGCCCCCTCCGTGTACGGGCCGAGCCGCACCGACTCCACGATCAGCGCGGTGGCCGCCGCCGCGTACAGCCCGAGCAGGCTCGCCGGGCGCAGCAGCAGGCCGCCGGCGACGATCGGCAGCACCAGCGTGGCCGGGGAGCACCACACCGAGTCGATGAGCGTCATGCCCGCGAGGAGGGGAACGGTGAGCAGCAGTCCGGCGAAGGCGATCCAGTCGGAGCCGTCGCCGCGGAAGTAGTCCACGGCGTTTCTGCGCAGGCCGGTGCGGACCCGGTGCCACTGCATCCTCCACCGGGCCGTGAACGTCTCGGCCTTCGCGCGCCGCTCTCGTCCTGCTGCCATTAGTTCGGGACCCTATCCATCGGACCGGCTGCTTGGCACGGGAGGTCCCACTTGTCCCCCGTGCGGGGCTCCGCTCGACGGCCCGTCCTCACAGTGAACGGCACCGAGGCCGGGCGCGCCGCCGCCCCGGGCACATTCACCGACTCGTCCGTAATGTCCCGACCGGTGGGACGGCCCGGTCCGGGACCTCGGCCGGTGGCCTCGGTCCAGGAGCGCGAACCGGACCGTTCCGCAACGGAGTTCGGCCGCTCGACGGCCGCCCGGAACGACTGGGAGCACCCGGGCGGCCGGGGCGCTCGGCCTCCGGGCGGCCGTGCCGGCGCGGGCGTGGGCGGCGTTCGGCTCAGCGCTGCCCCCGGGGGTGCCGCAGGGCTTCAGGACCGCTTCACCGCTGCTGGCAGGTGGGACACCAGAAGAGGTTGCGGGCGGCGAGGCCGGCGGTGCGGATCTCGTCGCCGCAGATGTGGCAGGGCAGGGTGGCGCGGCGGTAGACGTACACCTCTCCGCCGTGGTCGTCCACGCGCGGCGGCCGGCCCATGGCCTCGGGGGTGTGCTCGGCACGGACGGTGTCGATCCTGTTGTTCCGCACGCCCTCGCGCATCAGCTCGACGAGGTCGGCCCAGATGGTGTCCCACTCGGCCCGGGTGACGTCCCTGCCCGAGCGGTACGGGTCGATGCCGTGCCGGAAGAGGACCTCGGCGCGGTAGACGTTGCCGACGCCGGCGACGATCTTCTGGTCCATGAGCAGCGCGGCGATGGTCGTACGGCTGCGGGAGATCCGCCGGTGGGCCACGCCCGGCTCGGCGTCCTCGCGCAGCGGGTCGGGGCCGAGGCGGCCGTGTACGGCCTGCTTCTCGGCCTCGGTGATCAGCGCGCAGGTGGTCGGGCCGCGCAGGTCGACGTATGCGGTGTCGTTCGCGAGCCGGAGCCGGACCGTGTCCGTCGGCGGGGGCGCGGGGGCGTCGCCGAAGCCGACCTTGCCGAAGAGGCCGAGGTGGATGTGGACCCAGTCGGCGTCCCGGAAGCGGAGGAAGAGGTGCTTGCCGTGGGCTTCGGTGGCCGTCAGCTCGGCGCGGTCCAGAAGGGCGGCGGCGTCGGAGAACTTGCCCTGGGGGCTCGTCACCCGCGGGGCGGTGCCCCGGAAGCGCTCGGCGTAGTCCTGGGCCAGCCGGTGAATGGTGTGCCCTTCCGGCAAGGCGGAGCTGTCCTTTCAGTACGTTCCCGCCCGCCCACCGAGTCCGGTGGGCGGGCGGGCAGGACGCGGTGAGCGGGGGCGGGCCCCCGGGGTCCTACTGCTGGGGGTGGTGGGCCGGGATCGGGGGGAGGTCGCCCGTCGTCTCGTAGGCCGACAGCATGTCGATGCGGCGGATGTGGCGCTCGTCACCCGAGAACGGGGTGCCCAGGAAGGTCTCGACGAACCTCGTCGCCTCCTCCTGCGTGTGCATGCGCGCACCCACCGCCACGACGTTGGCGTTGTTGTGCTGGCGGCCCAGCGACGCGGTCTCCTCGCT
This sequence comes from Streptomyces broussonetiae, assembly GCF_009796285.1. Lineage (NCBI taxonomy): Bacteria > Bacillati > Actinomycetota > Actinomycetes > Kitasatosporales > Streptomycetaceae > Streptomyces > Streptomyces broussonetiae. The sequence goes on from NZ_CP047020.1 coordinate 3,613,070, forward strand.
CCAGGCCAGCGCGGCCCGCACGCCCTTGACCTTGTTCGCGGCGATCTGCTCCCCGTTGCCGGAGCCGCCGATCACGATGCCGAGGGCTTCGGGGTCCGCGGCCGTACGCTCCGCCGCGCGGAGGCAGAAGGGCGGGTAGTCGTCCTGGGCGTCGTAGATGTGCGGCCCGCAGTCGACGGGCTGGTGGCCCGCCTTCTCGAGCCACTGGACGAGGTGGTTCTTGAGTTCGTAGCCCGCATGGTCGGAGCCGAGGTACACGCGCATGCCACGAGTGTGACACGGCCGTTGCGGGGCAGCAGCCCCGGGTGTCGGCGCGCACCCGGCCTCGGAAAAGGGGGTGGAAATGTGAGCAAGGCCATAGAACCTCAAGAAAACCTCAAGTAACAATTCGGATTCAGAGGTTCCCCAATCCATTCGCCTCGCTTTCACTGGACCGACTCGTACACCGCTCGTACGAACTGCTCCACCTGGCGTAAAGGAAACCGTCCATGACCCCTGGTTCGGGCCTCCAAGCAGGACTCAAGAACCGCCACCTGACGATGATCGCGATCGGTGGTGTGATCGGAGCCGGCCTCTTCGTCGGTTCCAGCTCGGGTATCGCCACCGCGGGACCCGGCATCCTCCTTTCCTACGCACTCGTCGGCACCCTAGTCGTACTCGTGATGCGCATGCTCGGCGAGATGTCCGCCGCGAACCCCGCGTCCGGCTCCTTCTCCGCCCACGCCGACCGTGCCCTCGGGCGCTGGGCCGGTTTCTCCATCGGCTGGCTCTACTGGTTCTTCTGGGTCGTCGTGCTGGCCGTCGAGGCCACCGCCGGCGCCAAGATCCTCGCGGGCTGGGTCCCGGCCGTGCCGCAGTGGGGCTGGGCGCTCATCGTGATGGCGGTGCTGACCGCGACCAACCTGGTCTCCGTCGGCTCCTACGGCGAGTTCGAGTTCTGGTTCGCCGGCATCAAGGTCGTGGCGATCGGCGCGTTCATCGTCGTCGGTCTGCTGGCCATCTTCGGCGTCCTGCCGGGCGTGCACGCGGACAAGGCGAGCTTCGGCAACCTCACGAACCACGGCGGCTTCCTGCCGCACGGCCCCGGCTCGATCCTCACCGGTGTCCTGCTCGTCGTCTTCTCCTTCATGGGCAGCGAGATCGCGACCCTGGCGGCCGGCGAGTCGGAGAACCCGCAGCGCGCGGTCACCAAGTCCACCAACAGCATCATCTGGCGGATCGGCGTCTTCTACCTGGGTTCGATCCTGGTCGTCGTCTCGCTGCTGCCGTGGAACGACCCGTCCATCAAGGCGCAGGGCTCCTACGTCGCCGCGCTGAACTCCCTCGGCATCGCGCACGCCGGAGAGATCATGAACGTGATCGTGCTGACGTCGGTGCTGTCCTGTCTGAACTCCGGCCTGTACACCGCCTCCCGTATGGCCTTCTCGCTCGGCCAGCGCGGTGACGCCCCCAAGGCGTTCGCCCGCACCACCGCGCGCGGTGTGCCGATGGCGGCGATCCTGGCGTCGGTCGTCTTCGGATTCGTGGCGGTCTTCTTCAACTACGCCTACCCGGACACCGTCTTCCTCTTCCTGGTCAACTCCTCCGGCGCCGTGGCCCTGTTCGTGTGGCTGGTCATCTGCCTCTCGCAGCTGCGCATGCGGAGGATCATCCAGCGCGAGGCACCGGAGAAGCTCGTCGTGAAGATGTGGCTGTACCCGTACCTGACGTGGGCCACGGCCTTCTTCATCGTCGGTGTCCTGTGCTACATGCTGACCGACACCGAGGGCGCGAGCAGCGGCCGTACGACCGTGCTGCTGTCGGTGGGCGTGGCGGCGGTCGTGGTCGTGGCGTCCCTGGTGAAGCAGAAGTTCGGGCCGGACCGTGCGCAGAGCGTGCCGGCCGTGGACGCGGCCGAGAAGGTCACCACCGGCTGACGTCTCGAAACAGAACGCGGTACATGGCCGCACGACCTGACGGCACCTGTCAGGTCGTGCGGCCATGCTGCGTCCCACGACCCCCGCGCGGGCTGCCCGGTGGACACGTCTCCCACGCTTGGGGCAGGGGGAGAGGCTCGGCGCCGGGCGTGGGCGCGGCGCCGTCGTGGTGCCGCAGACCCGGGGGTGGATCGGGCGTCCTGGCACGGGAGTCCGGGTACGCGGCCGGCCATGTGCGGTGGCCCGAGGTCGTCACCGCCGACGGCGAGCTGCGCCGGGGCGTCCCCGGCGTGGGACCCCGAGCCGTGCCCCAGGGCGACGCCGGACGCGGTGCCGTGGAGTGCGCGGCGGTTCCCGGTGCGGCTGCCGGCCGTCGGGGAAGGGGAGCGGGTGGGTGACCGGGGCGAGGGGCGGTACGACGCCGGTACGCGAAAGAGGCCCGCCCGGGTGAAGGAGGACTACGACCCGGCGAACCTCTTCCGCAGGAACCGCGGCGTCTAGCGCTTGCCGGCCAGCTTCCAGGCGGTGGGCAGCGCGCCCATGGCCAGGGCGGCCTTGAGGGCGTCGCCGATCAGGAACGGGGTGAGCCCGGCGGCGATCGCCTGGGAGAGGGACATGTGGGCGGCCAGGGCCAGGTAGGGCACGCCGACGGCGTAGATGATCGCCTCACCGAGGATCATCGTGCCCGCCATGCGCAGCGGGGAGCGGTCGGCGCCACGCCGGGCCAGGGTGCCGACGGCGGCCGAGGCGAGCAGCATGCCGAGCACGTAGCCGAAGGAGACCATGCCGGCACCGGAGGCGCCGCCCGCGAACCACGGCACGCCTACCACACCGGCGAGCGCGTACAGCGCGAGGGAGAGGAAGCCGCGACGGGCACCGAGCGCGGTGCCGACGAGCAGGGCGGCGAAGGTCTGTCCGGTCACCGGCACCGGGGAGCCGGGCACCGGGACGGCCAGCTGGGCCGCGATGCCGGTGAGCACGGCGCCGCCGAGGACGAGGGCCGCGTCGCGGACACGGGACGCAGGGAGCAGGTCGGCGAGGACTGCGCCGGGGCGAGCGGCGGCGGTGGCGGTGCTCATGGGGACTCCGCGGGTGAGTGGGCAGGCGGGAACACCGTGACGCTATACCGGGCCGCTCGTGTCGATCACCGTCACCGGTCGACAAAGGGTTGAGCCGGGCCTTGGTGGGCTCCGCACAAAGGGTGCGGGTTACACCGGGTGCGACGTGATACCGGTCACTGAGGTGGGGTGGCCCGCGGTACCGCGCCGCCCGCCGGCCCGTCTGTGACTTTCCACCAAGGCCCCGCCCCTGAGCCCCGGGAACGTCTCGCCCGTCGGTCGGCGTCTGGGCAGCGCGGGGGCGCTTTGCTAGCTTCGAACGCATGACGGCCCAGGCCCGGTACTTCACGTCGCGTCGCTATGTCGACCTGCGACGCCAGGGCACGGCCACCTGTCGCCACCCGGGGTAGGGGCGGACCGCTCGGCACGCCCCTTCTTTCGAACCCTTCGAATCCTTCGAGCCCTTCGAACCCCTCGAACTCTTCGAACCCCTCGAACTCCGAGACGTGTCGACCCCGTTCCCGAGGACGGTCCTCCATGCCCCGTACCGCGGTGTCCCCCCTTGCCTCGCCCGTTCCGCGTGCCGCCGACAGCGACCGGCGGCGCACCAGCGCCAGTGTCGTCCTGCGGTCCGTGCTGGAGCACGGACCGGTGGCGCGCAGCACCATCGCCCGGCTGACCGGGCTGTCGCCCGCGTCGGTGACCGAGCACTGCGCCCGGCTCACCGGTCTCGGCCTGATCCGGGAGTCCGCCGCGCCGCGCCGCTCGAACGGGGTCGGCCGGCCGCATGTCCCCGTCGACCTGGACGACGCGGGGTTCGTCGTCGGCGGGGTGCATGTGGCCGTGCCGTACACGACGGTCGCGCTGCTGGATCTGCGGGCCCGGGTGGTGGCCCGGCGCGAGCTGAAGCACGAGCGGACCGAGCCCGGCCGGGTGCTGGCGCGGGCCGCCGAGGGGCTCGCGGGGCTGCTCGCCGAGGCGCCGGGCCGCCGGGCGCTGGGCGTCGGGGTGGCGGTCGGTGGCTGGGTGGACCGGGAGACGGGCAGCGTGGTCGAGCACGAGCTGCTGGGCTGGCGCGAGGTGCCGGTGCGGGAGCTGCTCGCCGCCCGCACCGGGCTGCCGGTCCATGTGGACGGGCATGCGCGGGCGTTGGTGAACGCGGAGCGGCTGTTCGGGCGGGCCCGGGGCAGCGGGAGCGTACTGCATCTGTTCGTGGGCAACGTGGTCGACGCGGCCTTCGCCACCCGCGACGAGGTGCACCACGGGCCGCGTTCGGCGGCCGGTGCGATCGCGCATCTGCCGGTGCCGGGCGGCACCGAGCCCTGCCCGTGCGGCCGTACCGGCTGCCTGCAGGCGGAGCTGAGCGAGCGGACGTTGTGCCGGCGCGCCCGCGCGGCCGGGGTGACCGGCTCCGGCAATCCGATGCACGTGGTGGCCGCGGCGGCGGCCGGGGACGCGACCGCCCGGCGGCTGCTGGTGGAGCGGGCCCGAGCGACGGGGCGGGCGGCCGGGCTGCTGCTGGACGTGCTCAATCCGGAGACCGTCGTGGTGACGGAGCTGGGTGTGATCCATTTCGAGGACTGCCTCGCCGCTTTGCGGGAAACGGCCGGAATACGTCGTACGGCAGCCGTACTGCCGACGAGTTTCCCCGATTCCGTACTGGCCGTCGCGGGCGGTTCGGTGGCCTTGGACGTGCTGTTCCGGGATCCGCTGGGCGCGCCACCTGAGGCTATTTAATTCAGAAACTCGGAATGTTGACAGGGGGCGATCGTGGCCGGGAACATGCTGGTCATGGACCCGCTCAGGAGCTGTCGCACCCTCTGTTGCTGACACATTGCCGCGCATGAAGCGCGTGTTTCCCGCTGCGTGAGTCTTTCCCCTTCCGGCCTGCCTGCCCGGAATTCTTGCTGCGTTTTCCCTCTTTCCCTCTGGGAGTTCTCCCATGCACCGTCGCGTCTTTCTCTCCTCCTTGCTGGGTGCGTCCGCAGCCGTGGCAGGCCTTGGCGGCTGCGCCAAGGGCGACGCCTCCGCCGACACCAGGGGCGCCGCCACCAGGCCGCTCGCCGACAAGGTCCCCGCCGGAACCAGCCTGAAGATCGCCTCGTACCAGAACGTGCAGCAGCTGCAGTTCAGGCTGGCGAAGCTGCCCCGGCTGCCCTTCACGGTGTCGAACTGGCTGAACATCGGCGCCGGTCCGGATGTCATCAACGCCTTCCGCGCGGGGTCCCTCGACCTTGCCGACAACGCGGGCATCCCGCCCATCCAGGCGCACTACCAGGGTTACGCCGCGAAGATCGTGGCGATCGACATCACCCGCAAGCCCAACTACCTCTTCGCGACCAAGCCCGGCAGTGACGTGCACACCGCCGACGACTTCAAAGGCAAGCGGCTCGCCTTCTCACAGGGCCAGGCGCAGGGTGTCGTCCTGCTGCGGGCGCTCAAGCGGGCGGGCCTGAGGTACGACGACGTGAAGCTGGTCCCGCTGACCAGCAACCAGTTCCTCACCGCCCTGCAGTCCGGGCAGGTCGACGTGGCTCCGCTCGCCATCAGCCAGGCACCCGCCTATCTGAAGCAGTACGGAGCCAAGGGCGCCCGCACCATCGACACGGACGTCGTCGACCTGCTCAACCTGCTGTGGGCCCCGCAGTCGGTGCTGAACGACCCCGCGAAGGCCGCCGCGATCGCCGCATACATCCCACAGTGGGCCCGGGGCCAGGTCTGGCAGTACGAGCACCCGGACGTGTGGAACGAAGAGTTCTACGTCAAGACCCAGAACCTGACCCCGGAGCAGGCGAAGTCCATCACCGCGCACGCCAACAAGCCTCTGTTCCCGCCCCGTTGGGACGAGGCGGTCAAGTGGGAGCAGGAGACGGCCGACCTGCTCGCCGCGGGCGGCTTCGTGAAGAGGTCCGACGTCTCCTCGCTCTTCGACCACCGCTTCGAGGCGCTCGCCGCCGAGGCCGTACCCGAGGAGTACCGGAAATGACCGCCGTGACCACGACGGCCGCCGCCGCGGCCACCACCGCCGCGGAACGTCCCCAGGTCCGTCGGCGCCGCCGCCTGTCCCCCGGCCGCCGGCTGCCCGCGGCCCGGCTGGTCGGTCCGCTGCTCGTGCTCGCCCTGTGGGCCGCCGCCTCGGCCGCCGGCACCCTCGACACGGGTGCGATCCCGGCGCCGTGGACGGTGGTGCGCACGGCCGGTCACCTGTGGACCGACGGCACGCTGCCCACCGACGTCCTGACCTCGCTGCGGCGCGCCGGGTACGGCTTCGCCATCGGCCTCGTCGCGGGCGTGCTGCTCGCGCTCGCCTCCGGGCTCAGCCGGACCGGGGAAGCGCTGATCGACGGGACCGTACAGCTCAACCGGGCGATCCCGACCCTCGGCCTGATCCCGTTGTTCATCCTCTGGCTGGGCATCGGGGAGACCTTCAAGGTCGCGATCATCGCGATCGTCGTCTACATACCCGTCTACCTGAACACGCACGCCGCGCTGTCCGGCATCGACAGCCGGTACGTCGAACTCGCCGAGGTGCAGGGCCTGACCCGGCTCGCCTTCGTCCGCCAGGTCGTGATCCCCGGCGCGCTGCCCGGATTCTTCGTGGGGCTCCGGCTCGGCGTGACCGGCTCCTGGCTGGGCCTGGTGGTGCTGGAGCAGATCAACGCCACCAGCGGCCTCGGCTATCTGATGTTCCAGGCGCAGAACTACGGCCAGAGCGACGTCATCCTGGTCGGCCTGCTGATCTACGGCGTCTTCGGCCTGGTCTCCGACAGTGCGGTCCGTCTGATCGAACGGAGGGTGCTGTCATGGCGCCGCACACTGAGCAACTGACCCGCCCCGCCGTCCAACTCCGCGGACTGACCCGGTCCTTCGGCGACCGTACGGTCCTCGACGGCATCGACCTCGACCTGCCCGCCGGCCAGTTCACGGCCCTGCTCGGGCACAGCGGCTCGGGCAAGAGCACCCTGCTGCGGGCGATCGCCGGAATCGACCACGGGGTGGCGGGCGACGGGCGGCTCACCGCGCCCGAGGGGGTCTCGGTGGTCTTCCAGGACTCCCGGCTGCTGCCCTGGCGCCGGGTGCTGGACAACGTGCTGCTGGGCGCGGACGGCAAGGGCGCCGTCGCACGCGGCCGGGCCGCCCTCGCGGAGGTCGGCCTGGGGGGCAGGGAGCGGGCCTGGCCGGGCGAGCTGTCCGGTGGCGAGGCGCAGCGGGCCGCCCTCGCCCGCGCCCTGGTCAGCGAGCCCGAACTCCTGCTGGCCGACGAGCCGTTCGGGGCGCTGGACGCGCTCACCCGGATCCGGATGCACCACCTGCTGCGCGCCCTGTGGACGCGTCACCGGCCGTCCGTGCTGCTGGTCACCCACGACGTGGACGAGGCGATCGTGCTCGCCGACCGCGTCCTCGTCCTCGACCAGGGCCGCATCGCCCTCGACCTGACCATCGACCATCCCCACCCGCGCTCCTACCGCGAGCCGGTACTGGGCGAATACCGCGAACGGCTGCTGACCGCCCTGGGCGTCACGGAGGACCACCAGTGACAGAGAGAAAGCTCCACCTGAACGCGTTCCTGATGAACACCGGCCACCACGAGGCGTCGTGGCGGCTGCCGGAGAGCGACCCGTACGCGCATGTCGACCTGCAGCACCACGTCCGCCTGGCCCGGATCGCCGAGCGCGGCACCTTCGACTCGCTCTTCCTCGCCGACGGCCCCCAGCTGTGGAGCAACCTCGCCCAGCGTCCGGCCGGCGCCCTGGAACCGCTCACCCTGCTGACCGCGCTGGCGACGGCCACCGAGCACATCGGCCTGATCGCCACCGCCTCCACCTCCTACAACTCCCCCTACAACCTGGCCCGTAAGTTCGCCTCGCTGGACATCATCAGCGGCGGCCGGGCCGGCTGGAACATCGTCACCACGGCGGGCGCGGAGGCCGCCCGCAACTTCGGGCTGGACGCCGAGCCCGCGCACGCCGAGCGGTACGCCCGCGCCGCCGAGTTCCTCGACGTGGCCCGCAAGCTCTGGGACAGCTGGGAGGACGACGCGATCGTCGCCGACAAGGCGGCCGGCGTCTGGGGCGACGACAGCAAGATCCACCCGCCCCGGCACCGGGGCAGGTACTTCGGCGTCGAGGGCGCCCTCAACGTCCCGCGTACGCCCCAGGGCTACCCGCTGCTGGTGCAGGCGGGGTCGAGCGAGGACGGCAAGGCCTTCGCCGCGCGGTACGCGGAGGCGGTCTTCACCGCACAGCAGACCCTCGCCGACGCACAGGCCTTCTACGCCGACCTCAAGTCCCGCACCCGGCGGGCCGGGCGGGATCCCGGTCACCTCAAGGTGCTGCCCGGGATCGTGCCCGTACTCGGCTCGACCGAGGCGGAGGCACGGGCCGCCGAGCAACTGCTGGCGGAGCACATCGTGTACGACCACGGTGTGCTCCGCCTGGAGCGGCTGCTGCAACTCCCGTCCCACACACTGGAGTTGGATGCCCCGCTACCCGACGGCCTGCCGCCCGAGTCCGCCGTCGAGGGTGCGAAGAGCCGCTACACGCTCGTGGTGGAGCTGGCCCGGCGCGAGCGGCTCACCGTGCGGCAGCTGATCACCCGGCTGGGCGGCGGACGCGGCCATCTCACCTTCGCCGGGACACCCGAGCAGGTCGCCGACCAGATCGAGACCTGGTTCACGCAGGGCGCCGCCGACGGCTTCAACATCATGCCCCCCGTACTGCCCTCCGGACTGGACGCCTTCGTCGAGCACGTCGTACCGCTGCTGCGCGCCCGTGGCCTGTTCCGTGACGCGTACGGCCCGCGGCGGACCCTGCGGGAGCGCTACGGCCTGCCCCGCCCCGCCAACCAGTACCTGACCCCGGCTCCCGCCCTCGCCTGAAAGGACCCGCACATGTCCCTGGAGATCACCAAGCTCACCGCCCGCATCGGCGCCCGCGTCCTCGGCGTCGACCTCACCCGGCCGCTCGCCCCGGAGCAGGCCGACGCGATCCGCGAGGCACTGAACGTCCACAAGGCGCTGGTCTTCGCCGCCGACGGCCTGGACGACGCCGGCCAGCAGGCCTTCGCCCGGCACTTCGGTGACCTGACCACCGCCCACCCGACGGTCGGCGCGGTCGACGGCGCCCCGAACGTGCTGCCCGTCGACAGCGAGCGGGGCCGCGCCAACCACTGGCACACCGACGTCACCTTCGTCCTCAACCCGCCGCAGGCCAGCACCCTGCGCTCGATCACGGTCCCGTCGTACGGCGGCGAGACCCTGATCGCCAACGCGGCGGCGGCCTACCGCGACCTGCCCGAGCCCCTGCGCCGCTTCGCCGACACGCTGTGGGCCGAGCACACCAACGACTACGACTACGCCGTACCGGACGAGGAGATCGACGAGGAGAAGGCCGCCCAGCGCGCCCGGTTCACGTCCATCACGTACCGCACGGCCCACCCCGTGGTCCGCGTCCACCCGCTGACCGGCGAACGCGGCCTGTTCATCGGCGGGTTCGCGCAGCGCATCGCCGGCCTGTCCGTGGGCGAGTCCCGCAAGGTCCTCGACCTGCTCCAGGCCTACGTCACCCGCCCGGAGAACATCCTGCGCCACCGCTGGGCGGAGAACGAGCTGGTCCTCTTCGACAACCGGATCACGCAGCACTACGCCATCGACAACTACGACGGGCAGCCACGCCGGCTGCACCGGGTGACCGTCGCCGGTGACGTCCCGGTCGACACCGAGGGCAAGGAGAGCTACTCGATCAAGGGCGACGCCTCCCACTACACACCGGTGCTCACGGCTGCGTAACCGCCGGTTCACCCTGCGTACGGCAGGTGTCCGGATACTGGGCAGCCCGTTGGCCTGAGCGGACGGGCTGCCCAGACTGGCGGAGTTTTGCCCGCCCATTGCACGGGGGAGCCGCACCCATGCCCGACAGCAGCACCACGACGCAGACGCCCCCGCAGCAACGGGGCGCCTCTCTCTCGCACGGCCTCAAACAGCGCCATCTGTCGATGATCGCGCTCGGCGGGGTGATCGGCGCGGGGCTGTTCGTCGGTTCGGGTGCGGGCATCGCCGCCGCCGGCCCGTCCATCGTGATCGCCTACACGGTCTCCGGCCTCCTGGTGATGCTGGTGATGCGGATGCTCGGCGAGATGTCGGCCGCCCACCCCTCCTCGGGTTCCTTCTCCGCGCACGCCGAGCGGGCGATCGGCCCCTGGGCGGGCTTCGCCGCCGGCTGGTCCTTCTGGATCCTGCTGTGCACGGCCGTCGGCCTGGAGGGCATCGGCGCCGCGCACATCGTCTCCGGCTGGGTGCCCGGCACGCCCGAGTGGGCCTGGGTGGCACTGTTCATGCTGGTCTTCTGCGGGACGAACCTGGCCGCCGTGAAGAACTTCGGCGAGTTCGAGTTCTGGTTCGCCGCACTGAAGGTCGGCGCGATCTCCCTCTTCCTGATCCTCGGCGTGCTGGCCATCGCGGGCGTGCTCCCCGGCACGGACGCCCCCGGCACCTCGAACCTCTCCCCCTTCCTCCCCCACGGCGGCAACGGCCTGATCATCGGCCTGCTCGCGTCCGTCTTCGCCTACGGCGGCCTGGAGACGGTCACCATCGCGGCGGCCGAGTCGCAGGACCCGGTCCGGGGCGTGGCGTCCGCCGTCCGTACGGCGATGTGGCGCATCGCGCTGTTCTACATCGGCTCGATGGCGGTCGTGGTCACCCTGGTCCCGTGGAACTCGGCGGAGGTCGTCTCCAAGGGCCCGTACGTCGCCACGCTCGACCACCTGGGCATCCCGGGTGCGGGCCAGCTGATGAACGTGGTCGTCCTGGTCGCCCTCCTCTCCGCGATGAACGCCAACATCTACGGCTCCTCGCGCATCGCGTTCTCGCTGGTCGAGCGGGGGCAGGGGCCGGGGTTCCTGGCCCGGCTCTCCGGCGGCGTCCCGCGCGTGGCGGTCCTGACCTCCTGTGTGCTGGGCTTCGTCTGCGTACTGCTCAGCTACTGGCGCCCGAACGACGTCTTCAAGTGGCTGCTGAACATGATCGGCGCGGTGATCCTGGTCGTCTGGATCTTCATCGCCGTCTCGCAGCTCCTGCTGCGCCGCCGCGTGGAACGCGAGACCCCCGAGAAGCTGGTCGTCCGCATGTGGGCGTTCCCGGTCCTCACCTGGGTCGCCCTGGCGGGCATGGTCACGATCTTCGTCCTGATGGCCCGCGAGGCGGACACCCGGGTACAGCTGTACTCGACCGGCGCGATGACGCTGGCACTGGCGGCGACGGGCTACGCCCGCCAACGGACGCGAGCCAAGAAGGCCTGATCAGCGCCGGGCTTCGGCCCACCGGTCGGTGCGCCACCGACCCTTCCCCACGACGTGCGGGTGCTCGGGACCGAGCACCCGCACGCGCCGTTTCGCGCGCCCCCGGCATCCGCGTCCGCCTCTTGCTGCTAGCGTGCAGTTGCAAGATACTTGCAATAAGGTTCCGGAGGGGATCACCCATGCCCGTCTACACGCTGCCCGACCTGCCCTACGACTACTCCGCGCTCGCTCCCGTGATCAGCCCGGAGATCATCGAGCTGCACCACGACAAGCACCACGCGGCCTATGTGAAGGGCGCCAACGACACGCTGGAGCAGCTCGCCGAGGCGCGGGACAAGGAGACCTGGGGGACCGTCAACGGGCTCGAGAAGAACCTGGCCTTCCATCTGTCCGGGCACATCCTGCACAGCGTGTACTGGCAGAACATGACGGGCCCGAAGGACGGCGGCGGAGAGCCGCTCGCCGCCGACGGGGTCGGCGAGCTGGCCGAGGCGATCAAGGAGTCCTTCGGGTCCTTCGCCGCCTTCAGGACCCAGCTGTCCAAGGCCGCGGCCACCACCCAGGGTTCGGGCTGGGGCGTGCTCGCGTACGAGCCGCTGAGCGGGCGCCTGATCGTCGAGCAGGTCTACGACCACCAGGGCAACGTCGGCCAGGGCTCGACCCCGGTCCTGGTCTTCGACGCCTGGGAGCACGCCTTCTACCTGCAGTACCGCAACCAGAAGGTGGACTTCGTCGAGGCCATGTGGCAGGTCGTCAACTGGCAGGACGTCGCCCGCCGTTACGAGGCCGCCAGGTCCCGGGCGAACACGCTGCTGCTCGCCCCCTGAATCGTCCTGCCTCGTGATCGTCTTCTCACCCTTCACGTTGGCAGGCGGATGAAAGAAGACCCCCGCGAGGACGTGACTTGCGGGGGTCTTCCCCACCCCGGGGTCCACCGAACGGCCGACCCCGAGTTCCACCGGGCACCCGTGTCCGGCAGACGCCCTGCCCAGCAAGGCTTTTGGGCATGAACTCCCTGACTGTGCGTATGGCACGCCTGAGCGCCAGGCATCCCTGGCGGGCGCTCGCCGGCTGGCTGCTCTTCGTGGCGCTGTGCCTGGGCGTCGGCAGTGCCGTCGGCACCAACAGCGCGAAGACGGCCGACTACCGGGTGGGCGAGGCGGGCCGGGCCGAGGCCATGGCCGCCGAAGGGCACCTGGAACGCCTCTCCACCGAACAGATCCTGATCTCCGCCCACCCCAACGGCGCCCTGGACGAGGCGCTCGCCGCCTCGGCGGCGCACGAGCTGACCGCACGCATGCGCCACCTGCCCGAGGTCGCGCAGGTGGCCGACCCGGTACGGTCCTCCGACGGACGCGTCCTCATGGTCGAGGTCTCCCTCAAGGGCGAGGAACTGGACGCCGTGGACCACGTCGGCGCGCTCCTCGCGCAGACCCGGGCGGTGCAGCGGGCGCACCCCGACCTGCTCGTGCAGGAGACCGGATCCCCCTCCGTCAGCAAGGGAGTCGACCAGCAGCGCGACGACGACCTCGCCCTGTCCGAGAAGATCAGCCTGCCCGTCACCCTCGTCACCCTGCTGATCGTGTTCGGCTCGCTCACCATGGCCGCCGTGCCGCTGCTGCTCGCGCTGTCCTCCATAGCGGCGGCCGTGGGACTGGCGATGGTCGCCTCGCACCTCAGTCCCGACGCCGGGGTCGGCACGAACATCATCCTCATGATCGGCCTCGCCGTCGGCGTCGACTACACGCTCTTCCACCTCAAACGGGAGCGGGAGGAGCGGGCCCGCTCCGGTGGCCGGCTCGGCACGGAGGCGCTGGTGGAGCTGGCGGCGGCCACGTCCGGGCGGGCCGTCGTCGTCTCCGGGCTCGCGGTCGTCGCCTCCACCGCCACGCTGTACCTGGCCTCGGACGTGATCTTCTCCTCGCTCGCCACCGGCACGGTCGTGGTCGTCCTGGTGGCGGTGGCCAGCTCCCTGACCGCGCTGCCCGCGCTGCTGACCGTACTCGGCAGGCGGGCCGAGCACCGGGCGCGGCGGCAGGCGGAGCGCGGCAGGCCCTCCCGGCGCCCGCGCGGCGGGAACGACGGCCGGCTCTGGGCCGCGCTGCTGCGCCCCGCCGCCCGGCACCCGCTCGCCACCCTGTGCTGCTCGCTGCTCGCCCTGCTCGCCCTCGCCCTCCCGCTGACCGGCCTGAAGATCACCGAGATGGGCCGGGACACCCACTCCCGCGCGATCCCCGCGATGCGGGTGTACGACCGGCTCAACGCGGAGTTCCCCGGGCAGCGGGTCGCCCACCAGGTCGTCGTACAGGCCCCTGCCGCACGCTCGGCCCAGGTCACCGGGGAACTGCGCGAACTGGCCCACCGGGCCGCCGCCGACCCGCTGTTCACCGGCTACGCCCGCATCCGCACCTCCGCCGACCACCGGACCAGCACCCTGGAACTGCGGGTGCCGTACCTGGGCAACTCCCCGCAGGCCGGGGCCTCCCTCGAGCATCTGCGCCACGACTACCTGCCCGGCACGGTCGGCAGGATCAGCGGCGCGCGGTACGCGGTGAGCGGCGACGTGGCCCGCTACGCCGACTATCCGGCCCATCAGGACGGCAAACTGCCCCTGGTTCTGGGCGCATTGCTGCTGGTGACGTTCCTGATGACGCTGTACGCCTTCCGCTCGGTCGTGCTCGGCGTGCTCGGTGTCGTACTGAACCTGCTGTCGGCGGCGGCCGCGCTCGGTCTGCTCGTGCTGGTCTTCCAGCACGGCTGGGCCGAGGGGCTGCTGGACTTCCGCTCCACCGGGTCGATCGGCTCGCGCGTCCCGCTGTTCCTCTTCGTGATCCTCTTCGGCCTGTCGATGGACTACCAGGTGTTCGTGGTCAGCCGGATCCGGGAGGCGGTACTCGCCGGCGTACCCACCCGGCGGGCCGTCGTCGAGGGCATCCGCCGGTCGGCGAGCGTGGTGACCAGCGCGGCCGTGATCATGACGACCGTCTTCGTGAGCTTTGTCTTCCTGCACCTCATCGAGATGAAGCAGATCGGATTCGTGCTCGCCGCGGCCGTCCTGCTGGACGCCTTCGTGGTGCGCGTTCTGCTCCTGCCCGCGGCCCTGTTGCTGCTCGGCGAGCGCACCTGGTGGCCCGTGCGGCCGTCGAAGAACGCCGCTCCCGGCCGCAACCCCGCGCTGGTGGACGTAGGTTGACAGGCATGACCACGACCGCCGACGCCCTGTGGGCGACCTCCCTGCGCCGCTGGAACGCGGTGTGCTGGGTCCTGTTCGCCGCGATGGCGGTCGGGATCACCGCACTGAGCCACGGCGTCGACCGGTACGCGGCCCTCGCCCTGCTGGGCAGCGTGGCCCTGTGCTTCGCCGTGCTGGACCGCCGCCCCGCCCATCGCGTCGTACGGCCGCACGGGTACCTCGTGGTGCTGGTGATCGCCCTGTGCGGTCTCGCCTACCTGCGGACCAGTTACGCGGCCCTGTTCATGGTCACGCTGCCGCACTACTGGATGTTCGGCCGCACCCCGAGGATCTCCCTCGCGTTCCTGGGGCTGGCCACCGTCGGCACGCTGCTGGGGAGCTGGGTGCGGCAGGGCTGGTCCGGCGAGTTCTTCGGCGAGTCGGTCGTGGGCACGCTGATCGTGGTCGCGGTGGGCGTCCTGATCGGACTGTGGGCCCGTGCGGTGGTCGAGCAGAGCAGCGAACGCGCCCGGCTGATCGAGGAGTTGGAGCGCACCCAGGCGGAGCTGACCGAGGCGCATCTGCGACAGGGCGCGGCAGAGGAGCGGGAGCGGATGGCCCGGGAGATCCACGACACGCTCGCGCAGGGCTTCGCCTCGATCGTCGTCCTGGCGGAGGCGGCCCGGGCCGGGCTCGCCATCGACCCCGGTCGCAGCGCCCGGCAGCTGGTGTCGATCGAGTCGACCGCCCGGGAGAACCTGGCGGAGGCCAGGGAGCTGGTCGGCTCGGCCCGGGCGGGCGGGGCGCACCCCGGCTCGGTGGCGCAGACCCTGCAGCGGATCGTGGAGCGGTTCGCCGAGGACACCGGGCTGAGCGTGGCCGTCGAGCTGGCCGACCTGGACTTCGACCAGCAGACCCGGATCGCGCTGCTGCGCTGCACCCAGGAGTCCCTGGCCAACGTGCGCAAGCACGCCCGTGCCTCGACGGTCGGGGTGGTGCTGGCCCGGCGTCCCCACGGCGTGGAGCTGGAGGTGACGGACGACGGCACCGGATTCGTGGTCGAGGCCTCCACGGGCTTCGGCCTCGACGGGATGCGCAAACGGCTCGCCGAGCTGGGCGGGCGGCTCACGGTGACCAGTTCGGTCGGGGACGGGACGAGGATCCTGGCGGTGATCCCGGCATGAGCGCACAGGTGCAGGTGCTGCGGGTCGTCGTGGTGGACGACCACACCGTGATGCGGGCCGGGGTGATCGCCCTGCTGGACGGGGAGGCGGACATCGAGGTGGTCGGCGAGGCGAGCGACGGCCGCGCCGCCCTCGGCCTGATCGCCCGCCACGATCCGGACGTGGCCCTGGTCGACCTGCGTATGCCGGTGCTGGACGGGGTCGCGACGACCACCGAGATCGCCGCCCGGCACCCGCGCACCCGGGTGTTGATCCTCACCACCTACGACACCGACACCGACATCGAGCGTGGGGTCGAGGCCGGCGCCATCGGCTACCTGCTCAAGGACACCACCCGGGAGCAGCTGCTCGACGCGATCCGCTCGGCCGCCCGCGGCGAGACCGTGCTCGCGCCCCGGGTGGCGGAGAAGCTGGTCGCCCGGCTGCGGCGCCCCGTCCACGATCCGCTCACCGCCCGCGAGACCGATGTGCTGGGCGCGGTGGCCGACGGGCTCACCAACGCCGAGATCGGCCGCCGTCTCGTCATCTCCGAGGCCACCGTCAAGACACATCTGCTGCGCCTGTTCGCCAAACTGGACGTCAACGACCGGACGCGGGCGGTGGTCGTCGCGATGGAGCGGGGGCTGCTGCCCCGCCCGTGACGATCCCGGGGGGGGCAGCAGCCCCCACAGCCTCGGGGCCGTCCCCGAACCCGGCGGGCGTACGGCCCGTCCGCCACCCCGAAGCCGCATGCGCACAGGCGGGCTTCGCGGTACGGGACCAGGCCGCGGGGCACGGCAGGCGGGCTCGACGGCGACGGCGGCGGCAACAGGGTCGTGGAACTGCTCGGGCCGGCCGGGCTGTCGACGGGAGCTGCTCCTCCGTGCGCCCGGCGCGGCCGGCCACGGCACCACCGCGCGGGAACGGGGCCCGGTGCCGAGCGGCGCCGGGCCCCGTTCGCCGGGGGCTACAGGTTGCTGAAGTCAGGGCCCTTGGTACGGGTCCGCTTGATCTCGTAGAAGCCCGGCACCGACGCGACGGCGAGCGCGCCGTCCCACAGGCGGGCCGCCTCCTCGCCCTTGGGCGCGGGGGTGACGACCGGGCCGAAGAAGGCGATCTGCTCGCCGTCGGAGCCCGGGACCGCGATGACCGGGGTGCCGACGTCCTGGCCGACCTTGTCGATGCCCTCCTTGTGGGAGGCGCGCAGCTGGGCGTCGTAGGTGTCCTTGTCGGCGAACTCGATCAGCTCGGCCGGCAGGTCCGCGTCGGCGAGGGCGGCGGCGATGCTGTCGCGGTTCACCCCGAGGCCCTCGTTGTGGAAGCGGGTGCCGAGCGCGGTGTACAGCCGACCGACCACCTCGTCGCCGTGCAGCTGCTGGGCCGCGATCACCACCCGGACCGGCCACCAGGTCGTGCCGCCGGGCCGCATGTTCTCGGCGTAGTCCGCGGGCAGCTCCTCCAGCCTGTTCTCGTTGAGCACCGACAGGCTCATCACGTGCCAGCGGACCTCGATGTCGCGGACCTTCTCCACTTCCAGTACCCACCGGGAGGTCATCCAGGCCCACGGGCACACGGGGTCGAACCAGAAGTCGACGGGGGTCTTCTCCGACATGTCTCTCCTCAAGGGGAACTCTTTCCCGCAAGAACGCCCGTGCCGGCCCGGCCATTCCCCGGTGTCACCCGTCAGGGGCACATGGCAGGATCGGTCCTGTTCAGCCGTCATCCGCAAGCCGTCATCCATGCGATCACGAGGGAGTGCCGCACGTGCCCGGTGAGAATCTGTCCCGCGACGAGGCCCGGGAGCGGGCCGCCCTGCTGTCCGTCGACGGATACGACGTGTCCCTGGACCTGAGGTCCGCCGTCGGCGGCGACGAGGGACCACAGGGCCGGGCAGGGGCGCCGCGCACCTTCCGCTCGGTGACCACGATCCGCTTCCGCTGCAACGAGCCGGGCGCGGCGAGCTTCGCCGATCTGATCGCCCCGAGCGTGACCTCGGTGTCGCTGAACGGCCGGGACCTGGACCCGGGCGAGGTCTTCGACGGCGCGCGGATCGCGCTGGAGGACCTGGCCGCGGAGAACGAGCTGGTGGTCGACGCCCAGTGCGCCTATTCCCGCACGGGTGAGGGCATGCACCGCTTCGTGGACCCCGAGGACGGCGAGGTCTACCTCTACACGCAGTACGAGCCGGCCGACGCCCGCCGCGTCTTCGCGAACTTCGAGCAGCCGGACCTCAAGGCCCCCTACCGCTTCGAGGTCCAGGCCCCCGAGGGCTGGACGGTGTGGAGCAACGGCGCGGGTGAACGGGTGGACGGCGTCTGGCGGTTCGCCGAGACGAAGCCGATCTCGACGTACATCACGTGTGTGGTGGCGGGGCCGTACCACTACGTCACCGACTCCTACACGCGCACGTTCGAGGACGGCTCCAAGCTGGAGATCCCGCTCGGCGCGATGTGCCGCAAGGGGCTCGCCCCGCACTTCGACGCCGACGACGTCTTCCTGATCACCAGGCAGGGCCTGGACTTCTTCCACGACCACTTCGACTACCCGTACCCGTTCGGGAAGTACGACCAGGCGTTCGTGCCCGAGTACAACCTGGGCGCGATGGAGAACCCGGGTCTGGTGACCTTCCGCGAGGAGTACATCTTCCGCGGGAAGGTGACGCAGGCGTCGTACGAGGCGCGGGCCAACGTCATCCTGCACGAGATGGCGCACATGTGGTTCGGCGACCTGGTCACCATGGAGTGGTGGGACGACCTGTGGCTGAAGGAGTCCTTCGCCGACTTCATGGGCTCGTTCGCGAGTGTGGGCGCGACGCGCTTCACCGACGCCTGGATCACCTTCGCCAACCGCCGCAAGGCCTGGGCGTACCGCGCGGACCAGTTGCCCTCCACGCACCCGATCACGGCGGACATCCGTGACCTCGAGGACGCGAAGCTGAACTTCGACGGCATCACGTACGCCAAGGGCGCCTCGGTGCTCAAGCAGCTGGGCGCGTACGTCGGCCAGGAGGCGTTCCTGGAGGGCGCCCGTCGCTACTTCAAGCGGCACGCGTACGGCAACACGCGCCTCGGTGACCTGCTGTCGGTGCTGGGCGAGACCAGTGGCCGGGACATGTCCGCGTGGACGCGCGCCTGGCTGCAGACGGCCGGGGTGAACTCGCTGACCCCGCAGGTGCTACTGGATCCCGCGAGCGGCCGGATCACCGAGCTGGCGGTCGTCCAGGAGGCCCCCGAGTCGCACCCCGAGGAGCGCCCGCACCGGGTCGCGGTGGGCCTGTACCGCCGTACTCCCGAGGGCCTGCTCGAGCGGTACGCGCGCGTGGAGACGGACGTGGAGGGTCCGCGTACGGTCGTGGCCGAGGTGGCGGGCGCCGAGGCGCCGGAGCTGGTGCTGGTCAACGACGACGACCTGACGTACTGCAAGATCCGCTTCGACGAGACCTCACTGGCCACGCTCCGGGAGCACCTGGGCGCGCTGACGGATCCGCTGGCGCGTGCCCTGTGCTGGTCGGCGCTGTGGAACATGACCCGCGACGCGCTGCTGCCGACGCGGGACTTCATCGCTCTCGTGCTGCGGTTCGCGGGCCGCGAGTCCGACATCGGTGTGCTCCAGATGCTGCATGCGTGGGCGGAGTCGGCGCTGGTGCACTACGCGGCGCCGGAGTGGCGGGAGCGGGGCGGCGCGCTGCTCGCGCAGGGCGCGGAGCGCGAGCTGTACGACGCCGAGCCGGGCAGCGAGCACCAGCTGGCGTGGGCCCGCTTCTACGCGCGCGTGGCGGACGGCCCGGACGGCCTCGCGCTGCTGCGGGGACTGCTGGACGGCACCTCGGGCATCGACGGGCTGGAGGTCGACCAGGAGCTGCGCTGGGCGTTCCTGGAGCCGCTGACCGCGCACGGGGCGGCGGACGAGTCGGTGCTGGCCGCCGAACTGGCCCGCGACGACACGGCGTCCGGCAAGCGGCACCACGTGCGGTGCCTGGCCGCGCGGCCGTCGGCGGCGGTCAAGGCGCAGGCGTGGGCGCAGGTCGTGGAGTCCGACGCCTTGTCGAACGCCCTCGTGGAGGCGACGATCGCGGGCTTCGACCAGGCCTCGCAGCGCGAGCTGACCGCGCCGTACGCCGAGAAGTACTTCGCGGTGATCGAGCGGGTGTGGCGGGAGCGGTCGATCCAGATCGGCATGGATGTCGTACGGGGGCTGTACCCCGCTCACCAGGACCGGCCGGAGACCGTCGAGGCGACGGACGAGTGGCTGGCGGCGCACCAGGACGCGGCGCCGGCGCTGCGCCGGCTGGTGCTGGAGGCACGGGACGACCTGGCGCGGGCGCTGCGCGCACAGGCGTGCGACGCGTCGGCCGGCACCCGCTGAGTCCTGGCCTGAGCCTGGCCGGCCGGTGACCGTTACGAGATTCGGGCAGGAGGAGCCGTAACCCCTGGTCCGCACCCGATCGGACCAGGGGTTTTCCCTCCCTCCTCGGCACCCGAACACCTGACCTTTAGTACCACCTTGTCCGCATTTCTCGACGGCCGTGTAACAGCGGTTAGGGGCGGGGCGGGGCCGGGGAATCCCGACGCCATGACGCACAACACCCCGCTCTCCCCCCGCCCCCTCCGCCACCTCTCCGAGGTGCACCGCCGCGTCCTGACGACGGCTCAGCTGCGCGCCCACGGCGTGACGACGGCCGAGGTGTCCGAGCAGTGCCGCCCCGGCGGCCCCTGGCAGACGCTGCTGCCGAACGTGGTCCTGCTGCACCCCGGGCCGCCGACGAGCGAGGAGCGTCTGCGCGGGGCCCTGCTGTACGCGGCCCGCGACGACGCGCCGGGCGTCCCGACCCAGCCGACGGCCGGGGAACCGCACGGCCCCGACTTCCCGGAGGCCGTGATCACCGGCCTGGCCGCGCTGACCCTGTACGGCTTCTCGGCCACTCCGCCGCTGCTCTCCCTGGACCACGTCGACGTCCTGGTCCCGCGCTCGCGCCGACTGCGTTCGGCCGGCTACGTCCGCGTCCTGCGCACCCCCGCGCTGCCCACGCCCCGCACGGTGACCGGACTGCCCGTGGCCCCCGTGCCCCGGGCACTGGCGGACGCGGTGACGGAGCTGACCGACCCGGAGGCGGTACGCCGGCTGCTGAGCGAGGCCGTACGCGCCGGGCACTGCGAACCGGCCGCCGTGGTCAAGGAGTTGACCCGGGCCAAGCTGCTGCACCAGCCGCACGTGGTCGACGCCGTGGACGCGCTGCTGGCGGAGGGCCGCTCGCGCGCCGAGGACGGCCTCTACCGCATGGTCCGCGAGTACGGGCTGCCCGACCCGGTCTGGAACGTCGACCTGCGGCTGCCCGGCGGCCCGCACCTCGGCGGCCTGGACGCGTACTGGCCCGACCAGGCCGTGGCGCTGGAGCTGGACACCCGGGCACCCCGCCCGGACCACCGGCAGGACGACGACGACCTGTGGTCCGAGTACGCCCGCAAGCGCGAGCACCTGGAACGCCTCGGGATCACCGTCGTCCACATCACGCCGAGGAAGCTCAGGGAGTCGCTCGAGCAGCAGGCCACGGTGGTCCGCACGGCCCTGATGGCGTCCGCCGACCGCGACCCGGCCGCGTATGTCGTGGTGCTTCCCCGGTAGTGACGGACCGGGAGGCATCAGGAGGGCGGCCGAGCGCCCTCAGGAGGGGAGAGGAGGGGCCACCGGGCCGATTCCGGTGGCCCCTCCTCGTGTCCTCGTACGTGACCGGGGCCCGCCCCCGGCCGTGACGCCGCGTACTCACCCGAGCGGCCGAGTCCAGCGGGTGGTGCCCGTCGGGGCGCGCTACACCGAGACGTATGCGACAGTCCCGGACAGCGGCGGGTGCGTCCTGCCTCGTGCTCGCAACAGCCCTTCTCACCGGGCTCACCGGGCCGGCGACGGCACAGGGGACACCCCGGACGGCGACCGTGGGCTATGTGGCCCTCGGCGACTCCTACTCCTCCGGTGTCGGCGCCGGCGACTACCTCCCCGGCCGCACGGAGTGCAAGCGCAGCAGCCGGGCCTACCCCGTGCTGTGGGCGGCGGCCCACCACGTGGAGTCCTTCGCCTTCCCCGCGTGCAACGGCGCCCGGACGAAGGATGTCCTCAGCGGCCAGCTCGACCCGCTCGGCCCGCCCACCAGGCTGGTCAGCCTGACCGTCGGCGGCAGCGACGCGGGCTTCAGCAGCGTCATGACGATCTGCGCGCTGGGCGGCACCTCCCGCTGTCTCGCGGCCGTCGACCGGGCGCGCGCCATCATGGACGACTCCCTCCCGCGCGACCTGGACCGGCTGTACTCGGCCATCAGGGACCGGGCTCCGGGCGCGCACGTCGTGGTGCTCGGCTATCCGCACCTGTACCACCTCAGGGGCACCTGCCGGACCGGCCTCGAGGACACCGCGCGCGCCGCCGTCGACAGCGCGGTGGACCACCTCGACACCGTGATCGCCAAGCGCTCGGCCGACCACGGGTTCACTTTCGCCGACGTCAGGTCCGCCTTCACCGGCCACGAGATCTGCTCCCCGAGCCCCTGGCTGCACAGCGTCGAACTGCTCAGGATCACCGAGTCGTACCACCCCACGGCACCGGGACAGTCCCGCGGCTACCTGCCGGCCCTCGACCGGGTCTCCTGACCGCCAGAGGCGGCTACAGCTCGTCCGCCGCCTCTTCGAGGCCGTGAACGTCGCCGAGCAGCGGGCTCTGGAGAAGGCCGGGTTCGCCCGCGAGTGCGTACCGTGCGCCGTCGTCCTCCGGGACGGCCGATGGCGCCACGGCGTCGCCCGCAGCGTGCTGCGCCACGATCCGCCGCCCGCCCACGTGTGCGGCGTACACCTCGTCGAGCAGGGTCGCGTACGCCGCGATCATCCTCGTCCGGCTGAAGCGCTCGCGGCTCAGCTCCAGCGCGGGCTGGAGGTCCGTGCGGGAGGCGAGGGCGGCGGTCCAGGCCAGGGCGATCGCGGCCGGGTCCGGCGGGGTGACGAAGCCGAGGCCCTCGACGATCGACGCGCTGTCGCCGACGTCGGTCGTCACCGGGACCGCGCCGCACATCATGCCCTCGATCAGGCACAGCGGCGCGGCCTCCCCCGAGACGGAGGTCAGGGCGACGACGTCGGCACCGGCGTACACGGCCGGCATGTCCTGTCGTACGCCGAGCAGGTGCACCCGGTCGGTGAGGGACGGCGCGTCCGCGAAGGCGTCGGCGAGGTCCGCGCGCAGCTCGGAGTTGCCCGGGGTCATCCCGGCGCCGCACAGCACCACGTGCCCGCCGCCCTCGCGGGCCAGCCAGGCGCGGGCGGCGGCGAGGAGGAGGGAGACGTTCTTCATCGCGGCGTACCGGGCCGCGAAGACGACCACCGGCGCGGCGGCCGGGATCCCGAGCGAGGCGCGGAAGGCCAGGCGCGCGGCCGGGTCCGGGCAGAAGCGCAGCAGGTCGACGCCGTTGGGAATGACGTGCAGCAGGTGGGCCGGGATGCCGGCGGCCTCGTAGGCGGCGCGGGTGGACTCGGCGCAGCACACGCACGCCACCACCGTGCCGTCGGCGATGGCGGCCTTCAGCTCCTCCAGCGCGGGACCCTGGTTCTCCGGGTCGGAGCGGTGCAGGCAGACCACGACCGGGCGGCGCGGCAGCCCGCCCTGGTTGAGCAGGGCCAGCGGCTGCTCCTTCAGGGAGAGGATCACCTCGGCCCCGGCCATGGCCCGCGCCGTTTCGGCCAGCTCGGGCCCGCTGAAAACGTTCGCCGCCAGGGAGCCGTCGACCAGCCCGGCGCTGCGCCCGAGCGAGGTGACGCCGACCCCGGACGCCGTCAGCGCCCGGTAGCAGGCGTCGTCCTCCATGCGCTGCCGGGTGGCCTCGCGCCGGACCTCGCCATGGATGCTGAGCACCTGGTGGGACTGGCCGCCCTCGGCCAGCCCCAGTACGACGTCGCTGTGCACGATCCGGGCCCCTCCGGAGAAGAAACCCTCGTAGACCGACAGCACACGCAGTCCGTGCGAAGCGCGCACACGACCACCCGCCTTGCATAAATGATCGAGAAGATCGAGCCATCCCCGTGAAGAGCGGGTTAGCCGATATGAGGCGGTACGAACATTGCATCCGCGTTAACACGGAACGACGTGAATGAAACGTTGGCTAACAGAATTCCCCTTCGAGGACCGGCGCCGTCTCCCCGCTCCAGTCACCGTTGAAATTGACGGCCACGGAGTGCCGGCCGTCCTGCGTCGTCGCCGCCTCGGACGCCGAGCCGTGAATGCCACCGGTGTGACCCCAGACGTGAACGCCGCAGGTCAGCCTGGTGTCCATCAGGCCGAGGCCGTAGCGGACGTTGGGTGCGATCCGGGTGTCGACCGTGGTCTTCATTTCCTTCAGCTGCCTCGGCGGAAGGAGCTTTCCGCCGAGCAGGGCGCTGTAGAAACGGTCCAGGTCGGCGGAGTCCGAGATCATCTCGCCCGCCGAGGAGGCGAAGGACGGGTTGAGCGTCGTCACGTCGTACGTGGGACCGTCCGGATCCGTGAATTTCGAGTACGCCCGGCTGCTCGGCCACGGGAGAGCGACCTTCGTGCCCGGCACCGAGGTCGCCGTCAGACGCAGCCGTCCGATGATGCGGCGCTCGATCTCGGCGGCATAGGGCCGGCCGGTCACCTTCTCGATCACCATTCCGGCGAGTACGTAATTGGTGTTGGAGTAGTTCCAGGAGGTGCCCGGCGCGAAGTCGGGCTTGTGCCGCATCGCGATCGCCACCAGGTCGCGCGCGCCGACGGTGTCGTAGCGGTGCTCGAGGAATCCGGCCTCGGTGAAGTACGTGCGCTGGAAGTCGGCGTCGGCGAGGTAGTCGTGGATGCCGCTGGTGTGGTTCAGCAGCCGGCGGACGGTGATGCGCCGGCCGTCGTTGCCGTTTCCGTGGACGACGCCCGGCAGCCACCGCTCCACCGTGTCGTCCAGGGAGATCCGGTGCTCCGCCTCCAGCTGGAGCAGGACGGTGGCGACGAAGGTCTTGGTGATGCTGGCGATGCGGTAGCGGTCGGCCGTCGAACGCGGCCTGCCCGTGCGCAGGTCGCCCACGCCCGCCGTGGTGGACCAGGCGCCGTGGGTGTCCTCGGCGGTGGCGGTGACGCCCGGCACGCCGGCCGCGACCGCCGCCTCGACGGCCCTGCGGGTCGCAAGGTGCCCGCCACCCTGCGCAGCCGATGCGGCCGGTGCCGCGAGGGCCGCCGAGACGAGCAGGGCGGTGGCGCCCACCAGAGTCGTACGTACACGCATGTCTTCCCCCAACCTGTGGTCAATGGTGCGGTCGGGGGAAGAAACCGATGCCGGATACGCGAAGGTTGCCTATCGATACGCCGGTTGGGTGACTCTCAGCCCTTCTTCAGTACCAGCTCCGTGTTCCGGTCCCCCGCGCCGCCCTGCAGGGTCTTGCTGGCGCCGGGCGCGTTGTAGGCCAGCTCGCGGTACAGAGCGGCGAGGCCGGTCTGGGAGAGGTCGGCGAAGTCGGTGCGGTGCGGTGCGGCGGACTCGATCAGCGTGGTGAACAGGGAGAGCGTGCCGTCCTTGTTGTCGACCAGCTCGATGATCCGGGCGAGGTGGGGGTAGTCGATGTGCGAGGCCGTGGAGATCTCCCAGAAGGAGCGGCCGGCGGGGCCCTGGTGCGGGGTGACGACGTTCTCGTGGATGTGGCCGTTCACCCAGGCCAGCACGTTGGCGTGGGCGGACAGGACCGAGAGCACCTCGGCGCCGTTGTGCCGCTTCTCGCCGGGGCGGGCCGGGTCGGGGCGGGTGTTGCCCATCGTGGTGCTGGTGTGGTGGCTGAAGACGACCGCGTAGGAGCCCTTGTTGTCCTTGAGTGTCTTGTCCAGCCAGTTCAGCTGAGCGGTGCCGACGGAGCCCACGGAGTCGCCGCCGGGGTCGGTGGTGTCGAGGCTGATGCCGATGACGTCGTCGGAGATGCGGAAGGTGTAGTACTGGGTGCCCGCGTCCAGGTTCGCCGAGGAGTAGCCGTGCCCGACCGGGCCGAGGCCCTGGTGGGCGGGGTCGAGGTGGGCCTTGAGGTAGTCCGCGGGCGTGTACGGGGCCCGCTTCTCGTCCGGGGTGACCGAGTGCATCGAACGGGCGTGGGCCTTGAGGAAGTCCCGGTAGCCGGCGCCCCTCGGGTCCTTGGCCGAGCTGATGGCCTCCTGGAGCTTCCTGGCGTCGGCGGCGGAGACGCTGATCAGCTTCTTGCCGCTGACGGCGGCCTCGGCGAGGTAGGGGTCGCCGTGGGAGCCGAAGCAGCCCATCGGGAGGGCGTCGTGGTTGCCGACGGTGGAGTACCAGGGCACGTTGAGGCCCGGGCTGCGCACCTCGCGGATCGCGGCGGCCAGGAAGCCCTTGAGGTGCGGGAAGCCGAGCGCCTTGTCGTTGTCCCGGGTGGTGGAGTCGGGCTGCCAGTACAGCTTCAGGCCGCTGTTCTGCACGCCCTCGTAGTGCCCGGGGTCACCGGTGTTGGGAGTGATGCGGCCACCGCTCATCACCTTCATGAACCAATCCAGTTCGGAGTGGGCGTTGTTGTCGGTGTTGTCGCCGGTGGTCATGACGAAGTGCAGCGGGGCGCCGGTGACGGGAGCGCCCTTGAGCGCGTTGACCCGCTCGACGAGGGAGATGGCGCCGGGCACGGTGAGCGCCTCGTGCGGACGCCAGGCGTGCGGGGCGTTGGAGCGCAGGTACTCCAGCCGCAGCGGGTGCTGGACGTCCTGCAGGTGCAGGTCGGTGAACTGCACGAACGCGGCGAGTGTCGTACGGCGGCTCGCGCGGCCGGACTTGGGCGCGGCCAGCTCGCTGCGCACCACGCGCTTCCAGCCCGGGCCGTCGCCGAGGCGGCAGTAGCCGGAGCTGTTCTGCGGGGCGGCGACGGAGGCGAGGGTGGTGCCCTTGGTGTACGGGGCGAGCGGGCCGGCAGCGGAGGCCTGCCCGGAATCGGCGACGGGCGCCTGGGCGTCGGTGGCGGCCTCGCTGTCGGTGGGACGCAGGGCGTAGCCGATGCCCGCGGAGAGCGAGACCGCTCCGGCGGCGGCGAGGACGGTACGGCGGTTGACCCCCAGAGCGGAGGTGGCGACAGAGCGTATGCGCGACATGGCGCGATCTCCCCGGGTGCGAACGCGTCGGCAGTGGTCGCGGGTCGTCGCCGTGGCGAACGGCCCGCTCGCTCTGGATGCTTGGCACCGGGAATGACCTGCGCGTGAACGCGGCAGCAACGCGCAGCGCCGATCACCGTACGTGGATCACGGGGCGGGAGCGCCGCCATGAAGTGGATCGCGGGCGGACGGGACCCGGTCACTCCTCGTTCATCTGCCGGGGTATCAGGCGGGTGTCGGACGGCCGTCCACGGGCCGCTCGCGCCACAGCCGCAGCGCCGTGTCGACGAGCGGCACCCGGACCAGGGCGGGCACCACGTCCAGCGGCTGCCAGGCGGCGAAGTCGGTGGATCCGCCGACCTCGTAGCGCAGTTCGCCGTCGACGACCTCCCCCTCGTAGACGATCCGCAGCGCCTGCAGGTCCGTGTGCCGGCCGACGCGCGGGTGGTTGACCAGCCGGAGGGAGTCGACGCCGAGGAGACCGGTCACCCGGATCCGGTAGCCGGTCTCCTCGGTGACCTCGCGGCGGACGGTGTCGTAGGGATCCTCGCCGTGCTCCATGCCGCCGCCCGGCAGCACCCACTCGGGAACGCCGCCGGGGCCCGGGGAGCGGGCCAGCAGGATCTGTTCCTCGCGGACGCAGACGGCGTAGGCCGCTACCCTCAAGTGCTCTCGCATGCCCCGAAGTTAGCTGCCGGGATTGGCCGGTGAGTACTCCGGAGCGGACCAGCGCAGGGGCACTGCAGCCGGGGTCGAGCGGGCCTCGAGGAGGGTGAAGCGGACGCTGCGGACGCCGTCGGCGGCGAACTCGGTGTGCGCCTCGCCGGTGAGCTGAAGGGTGTCGCCGCTCTCCCAGTCGAGCAGGAGCAGCCCGGCGCGCGGGTCGGTGCGCAGGTTGCCGAGCGTGCGGAACATGGCGTTGCCGGGGTAGTCGGGCCAGGTCAGCTCGCGCGGTGACGTGACCTTCACAAAACCGGGGTTGCCGCCGCGGTGGCTCGCGTCGGCGCCCGCGCCGTGCACGGTGGCGAGGAAGAAGGTGTCGGCGGACCGGATGAACTCCTGTTCCACCGGGCCGAGTCCGGTGAGCCGACGGGGGCTGCCGGGCGTCCGGTCGGCGGACGTCGCGTACGACTGCCTGCGCTGGATGTACCTGGGGCAGTTGGAGAACACCTGGTCCGCCTGTACGGCGAAGCCTCGTGCCGTGGGCCGCAGCCGGCCGTTGAGGCGCATACGACGGCGGGTGCGGGGGTCCAGGGCGATGGTGCCCAGGTGGGTGCCGGGGGTTTTCAGGGCCGCGGTGAGCGGATCGGCCGGCCCGGCGTCCGTGGTGACCGACATCTGCCGGGGGCCCGTGGCCCGGACGAAGCCGGGCGTGCCCGTGAGGGCCGAAGCCCACACCCTCCTCGTCCCCGGGTCCGCCGCGCCCACGACCAGCAGGGGCTGCAGCTCGAGGAAGGCCGCCGCGACCGGCTTGATGTCCTGGCCCAGGGAGCGGCCCACGTGCTCGGCGCGCTCGCGTACGCCCACCAGCTCCTGCACGGCGAGCGAGCCCGCGTGATAGCTACCCATGGCTAGAAGAAGCCGCAGGTCGGGGCGGAGTCGTGCGGGGCGGGGGCGCCGTCGGGGCCGAGCGGGGCCGAGATCTCCAGGCGGATGCCGTCCGGGTCGTGGAAGAAGATCCCGCCCGAGGTGCCGCCCTCCCGGTGTGCCACCACGCCCTCGTGGGCGAACTGCGCGCCGTGGTCGCGCAGCACGGCCTCGTACTCCCGGACCCGTTCGACCGAGTCCACGGCGAAGGCGAGGTGGTGCAGTCCGGGCCTGCCGCTGTCGTACGCCCCCTCGGCCTGCTGCCAGAGGGTGACGAGCGGGGCGCCGTCGCTCTCGCCCAGCATGGCCCAGCGCTGGTCGCCCTCCTTGCCCTCGACGAGCACGGCGAAGCCGAGGACGTCCCGGTAGAAGGCGAGTGAGCGGTCGAGGTCGGTGACGTTCAGGCCGGTGTGCGCGATACGTGGGGGCATGGCACTTCCCTTCGAGCTGCTTAACCGTTGTCTTCAAAGTAGACGGTTAGTTCCGCGAGGTCAACCGGTCACGTACCCTTGAGGGGTTAGACGACAAGGAGAACCGGATGTCCGCCGCCCGCGATCCCCGCCCGCTCACCGGCGAGCCCCTCGCCCTCGACCTGCTGAACACCCGCTGGAACCAGGAGGGCGTGACGCGGGACCTGCTCGACGACACCGAGGGGCTGGCGGTGTGGCTGGAGAGCAACGGGCTCACCGGACGGCACCGGGCCGACGAGGCCGCACTGCGCCATCTGCGCGAGGCCCGGGAGGCGCTCGCCGCCGCCGTGCACGGGTCACCGCGGCAGGCGGCGCCCCTCGTGGACGCCGTGCTCGCCCACGGCCGCATCCGGGCCCGGCTGACCGCGGACGGACCCGCCGAGGAGCCCGAGTTCGCCGACCCGGACCGGGGTCCGGCCTGGCTCGCCGCCCGGAGCTACCTTCAGCTGCTGGAGCGCGCGCCGGAGCGGATCCGCAGCTGCGCCGGCGGCGGCTGCATCCTGCACTTCTTCGACACGTCCCGCAACGGCACCCGCCGCTGGTGCTCGATGGCCTCGTGCGGCAACCGGGCGAAGGCGTCCCGGCATTACGCACGCTCGAAGAAGAGCTGACCGAATTCCCCACGTCTGGGCCGGTTCTCCGTCAAGCCCATAGCGGATTTTCCCCATACCTCCATTGCGATTCGGTCAACAGTACCCAAAATTCGACCCCTTGGGTAAAGCTGAGCGCTCTCATTCGCTCGTTCCTTGACCCGAGGGATGCCGATGACCCATATATCCGAGCGCACTTCTCTGCCCGACCCCAGACCCGGTCCCAGACGTCCGGCCCGTGTGGCCGTGGCCGCCGGTGTGGTGGCCGCCCTCTGCGTGGCCGGGCCGGTACCCCTGGCCCTCGCCGCGGACAACACGCCCGCTCCGGCCACCCACCCCGCCGTCAAGTCCGCCCAGGACGAGCTCGGTTCGGACGACGCCCGCCTGCTCGCCGAGGCCGAGGCCGACGGCGCCAAGAACGTCACGATGATGATCGCGACGGCTCCGGGACAGACCGAGCAGGTCACCGAGGAGCTGGACGCGGTCAAGGGCGGCTCGGTGGGCCGCACCTACGACAGGCTCGGTTACGTTCGCACCACCGTGCCGACGGCGCGGGCGCAGTCGGCCATCGCCGCCGCGGCCAGGCTCTCCTCGGTGCACGCCATCGACCTCAGGCGGGAGATCCCGCTGGACGACCCGATGCCGGGCGCCGCCAAGTCCCCTGCGGACAAGGCGACGTACCCCGCTCCGGGCAGGAACACCCCGGCCGAGAACCCGTACAACCCGTCCTTCGAGACGGGTGCCGTCGACTTCGTCAAGGACCACCCGAAGGCGGACGACCGCGGCATCACCATCGGCATCCTCGACTCCGGCGTCGACCTCGGCCACCCGGCGCTGCAGAGGACCACCACCGGCGAGCGGAAGATCGTCGACTGGGTGACCTCGACCGACCCCGTCGTGGACGGCGACGCGACCTGGCGTCCGATGGTCACCGCCGTCTCCGGGCCGGGCTTCTCCTACGGCGGCGCGACCTGGACGGCGCCTTCCGGCTCGTACGAGATCAGCACCACTTCGAGAACAACGCCGGCGGCACCTTCCGCGTCCTCGGCGACGACGTCGTGCGGCTCCCGCTGAACCGGCCGGTGACGGTAAAGGTCCAGGCGGCCCCGAGGTCGGCGGGCGTCAAGAGCGCGATCCTCGAGGTCGACGACCCGAGGACGGTGGGGATCGACCGCCAGATCCTGACGACGGTCGTGGTCTCGACCCCCGTCGGCCACACCTACTCGGTGACGGGTTAGGTGCAGCGCAACAGCACGCAGTCGTACTTCGTGACCGTGCCCGAGGGCGCGAAGTCGCTCCAGGTCGCGATCGGCGGGCTGAAGGACAACAGCCAGACCCGGTTCATCGCCATCCACCCCTACGGCGTCCCGGTCGACAACACCGGTACCCCGTACTGCTACCCCAACTACCTGGACGGCAACGGCTGCAGGCCCGACGTGCGGGCGTACGCCGACCCGCAGCCGGGCGTCTGGGAGGTGGAGGTGGAGTCCCGCCGTACGTCCCCGCTGCTGGACAACCCCTACACCCTGGACGTCTCCGTCCTCGGCGTGGCCTTCGACCCGCAGACCGTGACCGTGCCCGAGGCCAGGGCGGGCACCGCGACCCCCGTCTCCTGGAAGGTCACCAACAACTACGCGGCCCTGGACGGCAGGCTGACCGGCGGCCCGCTCGGCTCCGCCAGGACGGCCCGCCCGTCCGTCAAGGTGGGCGAGAGGCAGACCAGCACGGTGACGGTCCCGGCCGGCGCCACCTCGCTCGACGTCGCCATCGGGGGCGTCTCGGACACGGCCGCCGACCTCGACCTGACGGTGTACGACGCGAGCGGCAAGCAGGTCGCCCAGTCCGCGGACGGCGACTCGGAGGAGGCGGTCTCCATCCCGTCCCCGGCCGCCGGCACCTACACCATCGAGGTCGTGGGCTACTCGGTGCCGTCCGGCACCACCGCCTACGACTACCGGGACGTGTTCTTCTCCCCGTCCCTCGGCACGGTCTCGGTGGACGGCTCGGCCCCGGTCGCGCTCGGCACCGGCGACTCGGACACGGTCACCGGCCAGGTCACGGCCGCCGCCCAGGCACCGGCGGGCCGTGAGTTCTTCGGCCGGGTCCAGCTGGTGAACGCGCGCGGCACGGTCGCGGGCACCGGCAGCGTGAGGATCGGCACGGTCACGCCGTAACGGGCGCCGAGCGGCCGGCAGTACAGGAGAGGGTGGGCGTCGCCCGGGCATCCGGGGGGCGCCCACCCTCGGCGTTACCCGCACGTGGTGTGCCGGGAGGCGGGCAGCGCCGCGGTGATCCATGCCCGGTTGACGGCGACGCGGGTGTCCCCGACGGCCCACAGGCTCGCGTTCTGCCCGCCCGCGCCGACCGTGACGAGCACGTGCTGCCCCTTGCGCGGGGCCGGCCGCGCCCCGGCGTCCAGCAGGAAGGCGACCTCGGCCGGGCCGTGCGCGGGCTTGTAGGAGCGGCTGACGGTGAGCGTGACCCGGCGCCACGGGGCCGGCTTGCCCGGCCTCACCTCGGCCACCGTGCCCTCCACGACCAGCCGGGAGCAGGCGAGGCCGAGCGCGGGGTCGGCCGGCGGCCCGCCGTCCGTCGCGACGGGCGCCCTGACGCTCTTGGCGGCGGTGTTCGCCCCGGCACTGTCGTCGTCCGCGCCACCGGCGTGCACCACCATCCACCCGAACCCGGCGACCAGCCCGAGCGCCGCACCACCGGCAAGCACCCCGAACACGCCCCGCACCACCCGTCGCCGCCCGGAGGGACGACCGGGACGCGGCGGACGCAAGGGACGGGCGGGACGGGCGGCACGGGGAGTGGTCGTGCGGGGGCGACGAAGGCGTGGCGGGACGGGTTCGGACCGCGCCGACCGGGCGGGCTGCGGAGACGGCCCGGGCTGCGTGAGCCGACCGGGCTGCGTGAGCCGTCCGCCCTGCGGAGGCTGGGCCGGCCGGGGGGATGCCCCGGCCTCCTCCGCGGCCGTCTGCGCGGTCTGCGCGGTCTGCGCGGTCTGCGCGGTCAACGTCTCGGCCAGCCGGGCCAGTTGCTCCCTCAGCACCGCCACGTCGGCCTCGGCCGCCCGGTGCTCGGCCAGGAAGGCGGGGTCCCGTCGGGCCTCCTCCGGTAGCGCTTCCCCGGTGATGGCGGCCATGAGCGCGTCCATGCCGCCGTACTCCTCGGCCCCCCGCGTGCCCCCGTGCTCGGCGGTCACGTCACACCACCTCGTTCTCGTGCAGCCGGTCGCGCAGTGCGCGGACCGCCGTGTGCAGCCTGCTCTTGACCGTGCCCTCGGGGATGCCCAGTTCCTCGGCGATGCCCCGTACCGGCAGATCGGCGAAGAAGCGCAGCACGAGCACCTGCCGCTGGACCGCGGGCAGTTCGTCCAGGCCCTGGGCCACGGCGAGGGAGAGCAGGCTGGTCTCCTCGCCGGAGGGGTGGGCCGGCTCGTGCAGCGCGGCCAGCCGTTCCCCCAGTCGTTCCCGGCGCCGTTCGGCCCGGTGCCAGTCCATGGCGAGGTGGGAGGCGACGACCGCCACCCACGCCGACACGTCCCGCGGTGCCTCCTGCCCGCTCGCGGTCCGCTCCAGCAGCCGCAGCCGGACCTGCTGCACCCCGTCCGGCAGGTCCGACTGCGGCACACCACCGAGCGCGAGCACTGCCCGTACCCGGCGTTCCTGGTCCGCGTCCAGCGGGTCGTCGCCGGTACGGTCGTCCGTACCGGCCGCATGCGACACCTGGTCGCGGCGCGCCCCTCCGCGCAGCACAAGCCACCCCCCTCACGCGTTTTCCCTATGACGCCGCAGCCGGCGAAAACGTTCGAGGTGTATGTCACACCGCAGTGTGGCCGAGGGCCGCACGGGCAGGGGCGGGACGGCACAGCTTGCGGCGCAGGGCCCCGGTGGGGGGAATTCCTCCAGCTCAGCGGGGTGATCGGCGGAGGTGTGGAACCGGCGGCCGGGGGAAATCTGTCCCATTCCTCGGGCACGCACGGCAAAGAATTGGACAGGCGGACCGGGGTCGGCCGCATGATGGAAAAGCCCCGGTCATGCGCCTGGTCATGGAAGAGACACAAAAGAGGGAGTCGCTGTGAGGGTCGGAATCGTCGGAGCCACCGGTCAGGTCGGCACGGTCATGCGCAGGATCCTCGTGGAGCGGAACTTCCCGGTGACACAGCTGCGGCTGTTCGCCTCGGCACGCTCGGCGGGCACAGTGCTGGACGGCGTGACGGTGGAGGACGCGTCGAGCGCCGACTACACCGGCCTCGACATCGTGCTCTTCTCCGCGGGCGGTGCGACCTCCAGGGCGCTGGCCGAGAAGGTCGCCTCCCAGGGCGCCGTCGTGATCGACAACTCCTCGGCCTGGCGCAAGGACCCCGAGGTCCCGCTGGTCGTCTCCGAGGTGAACCCGCACGCGATCGCGGACCGGCCCAAGGGCATCATCGCCAACCCGAACTGCACCACGATGGCCGCGATGCCGGTCCTGAAGCCGCTGCACGAGGAGGCCGGTCTCCAGGCGCTGGTCGTCGCCACCTACCAGGCGGTGTCCGGCTCGGGTCTCGCGGGCGTGGCCGAGCTGCACGGCCAGGCGCAGAAGGTCGTCGCCGAGGCCGACAGGCTGACCCACGACGGCGCGGCGGTCGACTTCCCCGAGCCGCAGGTCTACAAGCGGCCGATCGCCTTCAACGTGCTCCCGCTGGCGGGCTCGATCGTCGACGACGGTCTGAACGAGACCGACGAGGAGCAGAAGCTGCGCAACGAGTCCCGCAAGATCCTGGAGATCCCGGGCCTCAAGGTGTCCGGCACCTGTGTGCGCGTCCCGGTCTTCTCCGGCCACTCCCTCCAGGTCAACGCCCGCTTCGCCCGCCCGCTCTCCCCCCAGCGCGCGACCGAGCTGCTGGCGAAGGCGCCGGGCGTCGCCCTCTCGGACATCCCGACCCCGCTGCAGGCGGCCGGTCAGGACCCCTCGTACGTCGGCCGCATCCGAGGTGACGAGACGGTGGACAACGGCCTCGCGCTGTTCATCTCCAACGACAACCTCCGCAAGGGTGCCGCGCTGAACGCGGTCCAGATCGCGGAGCTGGTGGCGGCGGAGCTGTCCGCGAAGTAGGGCACTCACCGGCAGTCGTACGGCGCGGGCGGTCACGGTCACGTGGCCGCCCGCGCCGTGTCCGCGGCCGGGGCGGATCTGCTCACCCGGCCGCTCCCGCCGTCCGCGCAACGGCCGCCGGCGGGAGCGACCGGCGTGACGGCCGTGTTGAACACCCCGGCGAACAGTGCGCAGGCCGCCTCCGGGCCCCCGGGCGCGACCGGCGGTCAGCCGGTTCCGCGCCGGGACGGGCACCCGCCGTACGCCGGGACGGGCACCCGCCGTACGCCGTGGCGGACACCCGCCGTACGCCGTGGCGGACACCCGCCGTACGCCGTGGCGGACACCCCGCCGTACGCCGGTCCCCGCACCAGCGGCAGCACGGCCGCGCCGGCCGCCGTACCGCCGACGGGGACCGAACAGCAGGAGGACGGCGGTGGGCGGCCGAGGGCGCGGCGCATGGCTCCGCCGGAGGGACGCGAAGGGCGCCCGGCACGGAGTCCGGGCGCCCTCGTCGGTGGTGCTACTTGCCGGCCGCCGCGTCTGCGGCCTGGGCCCTCAGGGCCCGCTCGACACCCGCACGGGACTCCGAGACGAGGCGGCGCAGGGCCGCGTTCGGCTCGGCCGCGGCCAGCCAGGTGTCGGTCTTGGCCAGGGTCTCCTCGGAGACCTGGACCGTCGGGTACAGGCCGATCGCGATCTGCTGGGCGATCTCGTGCGAGCGGGAGTCCCACACGCCCTTGAGGATCTCGAAGTACGTGTCCGTGAAGGGCGCCAGCAGCTCGCGCTGGTCGGTCTGGACGAAGCCGCCGATGACGGCCTCCTGCACGGCGTTGGGCAGCTTGTCGGAGTCGACCACCGAGGCCCAGGCCTCCGCCTTGGCCTCCGGCGTCGGCCGGGCCGCGCGGGCGGTGGCCGCGTGCCGCTCACCGGCCGCGGTCCGGTCCCGCTCGTACTCGGCCGCGATCTCCGCCTCGTCGAACCGGCCGACCGCCGCCAGCCGCTCCACGAACGCCCAGCGCAGCTCGGTGTCCACGGCCAGACCCTCGACGGTGTGGGTGCCCTCCAGCAGGCCCTCCAGCAGGTCCAGCTGCTCGGGGGTGCGGGCGGTCGCCGCGAAGGCACGGGCCCAGGCCAGCTGGTGGTCGCTCGCCGCCTCGGCCGCCCGCAGGTGGGCCAGCGTCGCGTCGGTCCAGCGGGTGAGCAGGGACTCGCGGGCGGTCGGGTCGGCGTACAGGTCGACGGCGAGCTTGACCTGGCGGTGCAGCGACTGCACCACGCCGATGTCGGACTCCTTGCCGATGCCCGACAGGACGAGGGACAGGTAGTCGCGGGCGGCCAGTTCGCCGTCGCGCGTCATGTCCCAGGCCGAGGCCCAGCACAGCGCGCGCGGCAGGGACTCGGTGAAGTCGCCGAGGTGCTCGGTGACGAAGGCCAGCGACTGCTCGTCCAGGCGGACCTTCGCGTACGACAGGTCGTCGTCGTTGAGCAGGATCACCGCGGGACGGCGCTTGCCGGTCAGCTGCGGCACGGCCGTCAGCTCGCCGTCGACGTCCAGCTCGACGCGCTCGGTGCGCACCAGCTTGCCGCTCGCGGGGTCGCGGTCGTAGCAGCCGATCGCGATGCGGTGCGGGCGCAGCACCGGCTCGCCCTGGGCGCCCGCGGGCAGCGCCGGGGCCTCCTGGCGGACGGCGAAGGAGGTGAGGACCCCGTCGGCGTCCGTGGCCACCTCGGGCCGCAGGATGTTGATGCCGGCCGTCTCCAGCCACTTCTTCGACCAGGTCTTCAGGTCGCGGCCGGAGGTCTCCTCCAGGGCGCCGAGCAGGTCGGACAGGCGGGTGTTGCCGAACGCGTGCCGCTTGAAGTAGGCCTGCACGCCCTGGAAGAACTCGTCCTCGCCGACGTACGCGACGAGCTGCTTGAGGACCGAGGCGCCCTTGGCGTACGTGATGCCGTCGAAGTTGACGAGCACGTCGTCCAGGTCGCGGATGTCCGCCATGATCGGGTGCGTGGACGGCAGCTGGTCCTGCCGGTACGCCCAGGTCTTCATGGAGTTGGCGAACGTGGTCCACGAGTGCGGCCAGCGCGAGCCGGGGGCGGCGGCCTGGCAGGCGATGGAGGTGTAGGTGGCGAACGACTCGTTCAGCCACAGGTCGTTCCACCACTCCATCGTGACGAGGTCGCCGAACCACATGTGGGCCAGCTCGTGCAGGATGGTCTCGGCCCGCATCTCGTACGCCGCGTCGGTCACCTTGGACCGGAAGACGTACTGGTCGCGGATGGTGACGGCGCCCGCGTTCTCCATCGCGCCCGCGTTGAACTCCGGCACGAAGAGCTGGTCGTACTTCGCGAAGGGGTACTTGTAGTCGAACTTCTCCTGGAACCAGTCGAAGCCCTGCCGGGTCACCTCGAAGATCGCGTCCGAGTCCAGGAACTCGGCGAGCGACGGACGGCAGTAGATGCCCAGCGGCACGCTCTGCCCGTCCTTCTCGTACACGCTGTGCACGGAGTGGTACGGGCCCGCGATGATCGCGGTGATGTACGTCGAGATGCGCGGGGTCGGCTCGAAGGCCCAGACGTTGTCCTTGGGCTCGGGGGTCGGTGAGTTCGAGATCACCGTCCAGCCCTCGGGCGCCTTCACGGTGAACCGGAAGGTGGCCTTCAGGTCCGGCTGCTCGAAGGAGGCGAACACCCGGCGGGCGTCCGGGACCTCGAACTGGGTGTAGAGGTAGGCCTGCTCGTCGACGGGGTCGACAAAGCGGTGCAGCCCCTCGCCGGTGTTGGTGTAGGCGCAGTCCGCGACGACCCGCAGGACGTTGCGGCCCTCCAGCAGCCCCGGCAGGGCGATCCGCGAGTCCGCGAACACCTCGGCGGGGTCGAGCGCGTCGCCGTTCAGAGTCACTTCGTGCACGGTGGGCGCCACCAGGTCGATGAAGGACTCACCGCCGCGCGCGACGTCGAAGCGCACCGTGGTCACGGACCGGTAGGTGCCTCCCCCGCTCCCGGCTTCGCTCGAGCGGGCGGTACCCCCATCCTGCGCTCCGGAGAGGTCGAGATCGATCTCGTACGAGTCAACGGTGAGCAGCTCGGCCCGCTGCTGCGCCTCTTCGCGAGTCAGGTTTGTGCCAGGCACGCGGTCATCTCCTCGTTATGTGTGGGTTGCGCCATCCTTCCATGGGATCCACAGGAAGCGCGATGTCCGGTTCCCGCCGGTGGGCGGGGCGCCCGGGCAGGAGGCTGGACCCATGACGACCGCACACACCGCACGGCCCGTCCCGCCCCGGGTGCTCGAGGAACTGCGCACCGCCGACGACGCCGGCCGCCCCCTGGCCCCCTTCACCGACGAGGAGGGCGGCGCCCCGCTGCGCTGCTGTCTGCGGCGCGCTGCGCCGGGCGAGCCGATCGCCCTGGTGTCGTACGCGCCGCTGCGCCGCTGGGCGGCCGAGACGGGCGCCGATCCCGGGGCGTACGACGAGCAGGGCCCGGTCTTCGTCCACGCCGAGGACTGCCCCGGCCCGTCCGGCACCGACCTGCCCTTCACCGACTCCCCGCGCGTCCTGCGGCGCTACTCCGCCGACGGCCGCATCCTGGGCGGCCGCCTGGTGAGCCCCTCGGAGGGCTTCGCATCGGCCTTCTCGGCGGCCTTCGCCGACCCCGAGGTGGCGTTGGTACACGTCCGGGCGGTGGAGTACGGGTGCTTTCTGTACGAGGTGCGGCGGGACCGGTAGGCGGTGAGCCTCCCCAGCGTCCTTGCGGCACTGCGGACGCTGCGCGTGGTGGACACCCGCGGCAGCCGTCCGGTCGAGGCCACCGCCATGACCGGGGCGGGCCGCTGCTGCGCAGTTCAGTACGGGTTCACGCCCGGGTGAGCGCCGGCCGCGGCGGCACCCCGCAGGGCTTGCAGTACGTGCGTCACCGCGCGCCCCGACTCCCCGCCCCTGCGCACCGCCGCCGTCACATGGCGGACCGGGCCGTCCGGGCCGAGGTCGCGCATCACGACGCCGTCGCGGCGGGTCGCGGCCATTCTCGGGACCAGGGCCACGCCCATGCCCGCCTCCACCATGGCGAGGATCGCGGTCCAGCCGGAGGCCGAGTGGCCCTGGTGGGGGCTGAAGCCGGCCGCCTCGCAGGCGCGGCGGGTGATGTCCGACCAGGGGCCGCTGCCGCCGAAGATCCAGGGTTCGGCGGCCAGGTCCGTCAGCGTCAGGTCGGGGGCCGGCGCCAGCGGGTGGTCCGGGGGCAGGGCGACGTCCAAGGGGTCGGCCAGGAGGGGGACCTGGGTCAGGCGGGGGTCGGCCGCGCTCGGGGCCTCGGCCGCCAGGGACAGGGCCAGGTCGACCTCGCCGGCGGTCAGCAGATCGTAGGCCTCGGCCGCCTCCGCCTCCCGTACGCGGACCAGCACCCCGGGGTGGGTGCCCCGCAGGGCCCGTACGGCCGGTACGACCAGGGTGGGGACCGAGGTCGGGAAGGCGCCCACCCGGACCTCTCCCGCCTCTCCCCCGGTGTACGCCGCCAACGCGGCCTGCGCGCGCTCCAGTTGCTCGAAGACCGGCTCGGTGTGGGTCAGCACCAGGCGGGCCGCGTCGGTGAGGCGCACCCGGCGGCCCCGGGCCTCCAGCAGGGGTACGCCGAGCTGCCGGGAGAGGTTGGTGAGCTGCTGGGAGACCGCGGACGGGGTCATGTGCAGGGCCTCGGCCGTCGCGGTGACCGTCCCGCGCTCGCGCAGGGTCCGCAGGATCTGCAGCTTCCTGATGTCCCAGTCGGCCATGTCGAGAAAGCTACACGTCAACGGCGTGCCCCGGCGCCGAGCACCACCCCGCCCAGGATCAGGGCCATCGACAGCAGCTGCGGCCACCCTGTCGTCTCGCCGAGCACGGCCCAGGACAGCAGGGCCACGCAGACCGGCTGGAGGTAGTAGACGATGCCCGCGCGGGTCGCGCCGACCAGGGCGATGGCCTTG
Source organism: Streptomyces broussonetiae (assembly GCF_009796285.1). Classification (NCBI taxonomy): domain Bacteria; kingdom Bacillati; phylum Actinomycetota; class Actinomycetes; order Kitasatosporales; family Streptomycetaceae; genus Streptomyces; species Streptomyces broussonetiae. The sequence goes on from NZ_CP047020.1 coordinate 3,652,469, forward strand.
TTCCATGCGAAGAAGGCGACGGCGGAGGAAGCCACGCCGACGTAGAGGAGGGGCAGCACCGTTGCGGGGGTCGCGGTGAAGCCGCCCTGGACGGCGACGCTCGCGGCCTGGACGGGGAGCAGGAGAACGGTGCCGGTCAGGAACGTGGTGAACAGGAAGGACGGACCGCCCAGTTCGGCCGGCCTGCGGCGAAGCAGCGCACTGTAGCCGGCGAAGCTGCACGCGGCGGCGATCATCCACAGGTCTCCGGCGGAGAAGTGGGCGCCGCCCCCGACGAGCAGCGCCACACCGGCGCAGGCGATGAGCAGGCCGGTGGTGCGCCGGGCGCCGAGCCGTACGCCGCCCAGCCGTTCGAACAGCGCCATGAGGACCGGCGAGGCCGCCATGATCATGCCCATGGTGGCGGCCGGGGTGGTCAGTCCTGCCTGGTTGACGAGGGTGTTGTAGACGGCCACGCCGAGGAACGACGCGAGGAGCACATAGCGGGCGTGCCGCCGGATCAGCCGCCGCTGTCGCCACGCCTGCCGGGCACCGAAGGGGGCCACGGCGACCAGTGCGATCACCCAGCGCCAGAAGGCGTGCTGCACGGGCGGGACGCTGTCGTGCAGGCCGCGGGAAGTGACGAAGCTGCCGGACCAGACGACCGTGGCGAGGGCGGCGCAGGCGAGGCCGAGCAACGGGGAGGTGGCTGTGGGAGCGGCGGTCCGGGGCAGGACGGCTGTCACGGGGTTCCTTTCGGCGGGAGCGGCAGCGGCTGGGCGTGCTGCTACCGTCGCAAGGAGTGACCTGTCAGGTCCATCGAAACTTTTCGACCGTTCTTTTCAGAAGAACCGAACGATGGCCGGGCGCGTTCCCCGAGCTGCCCCGCCAGCGTCGCCCCGAACGCCAGCGCCATGCCCGCCACCTGCACCGCGGTCAGCGCCTGCCCGAGCGCCACCCAGCCGACGACGGCCGCGGTCAGCGGGGACAGCGGCCCGAGGAAGGCGACCTGGGTGGCGGTGAGCCGGCCGATGCCGCGGAACCAGAGCCAGTAGGCGACGGCCGTGTTGGCCAGGGCGAGATAGAGGTAGCCGCCGACGGCCGGGCCGTCCAGGGCGGGCGGGGCGCCCTCGGTCAGGAAGGCGACGGGGGCGATGAGCAGGCCGCCCGCGGTGAGCTGCCAGCCGGTGAGAGCCAGCGGGCCGACGCCGTCCGGGCGGCCCCACCGCTTGGTCAGCACCGTCCCGGCGGCCATGGACGCGGTGGACGCCACGGCCGCGAGCAGCCCTGTGACGTCGAGCGCACCGCTGCCCTGCAGGACGACGAGACTGACGCCGAGCGCGGCCACGGCGCCGGTGGCGAGCGTGCGCCCGGCCGGCCGCCGGCCCAGCAGCAGTGCCGAGAGGCCGACGACGAACAGCGGCTGGACCGAGCCGACGACGGCCGCCATTCCGCCGGGCAGCCGGTACGCCGACACGAACAGCAGCGGGAAGAAGGCGCCGATGTTCAGCGCGCCGAGCACCAGCGACTTCCACCACCAGGCGCCCTTGGGCAGCACCCGGGCCAGCGCCAGCAGCACGAGCCCGGCGGGCAGGGCCCGCATCAGGGCCGTGAACAGCGGCCGGTCCGGCGGCAGGAACTCGGTGGTCACCGCGTAGGTGGTGCCCCAGGAGACGGGGGCGAGGGCGGTGAGCCCAATCGTCGCGGAGCGTTTCACGACCGGATCCCTTCGGGTTGGGCGATGACAGGAGTGAGAGGGGCGGCCGGGGCGGAGACGGGGTGCCGGGTGAGGGGCAGCGGCCGCAGCACCTGTGCCGGCAGGCGGCGCTCCACGCGGATCAGCAGGGCGGCGGCGAGCGCCGACGTCACGACGAGGACCGCCCACGGCGCCCGGCCGTCCAGCGCGAGCAGGGCGGTGAACAGGGACGGCGCCACCGCCTTCGCCAGCGACCAGGACATCTGATACGCCGCCAGATACCGGCCGCGCACCTCCTCGGGCGCCGCCTCGACCGCGAGCACCTGGGCGGCCGGGCTGTGGATCAGCTCGCCGACGGTGTAGACGACGACCACGGCGACCAGGGCAGCGCCCAGCACCCCACCGGAGCCCGGCCGCAGGGTGCCCAGTGCGATCAGCGCGGCGAAGGCGGTGGCGAACAGGGCCCCGCCCAGCGCCGCCGCCCGGGTGCGCCGGGCACCGGCCCTGCGGACCCGTGCGCCGACGGCGACCCCGCCCACGGCGCACAGCACGGTGTTGACGGTGAACGCGGCACCCGTGAGCACCGCGGGCCCGTGCAGCCACTCCACCAGGTACAGCGGGAAGAGCACCGAGAGGGCCGAATAGCTCAGTGCGTTGAGGAAGTTGGCGCCGGTGACGATCAGGAAGGGCCGGTCGGCGAGGACGAGCCGGTAGCCGGCTCCGGCCCGCCCCGGGACCGGCACCCGGCCCGTGCCGCTCGCCGCGCCCACCGCGCCCGCCGGCCGCAGCGGGCGCAGCAGCAGTGCCGCAAGCGCGAAGGTGAGCGCGTTGCCCCAGGCCGTGCAGGCGTAACCGGCGCTGCCCGCAAGGGAGATGACGAGCGTTGCCAGCAGCGCGCCCGCGCCGTTGCCGGCGTTCTGCAGTGCGCGCGTCGACGCCTGGAGCCGGTCCCGCCCGGAGCCGGACGCCACCTCGCCGATCAGGGACTGCTGCGCGGCGGGGTAGGCCCGGTCGGCGGCGGCCGTGACCAGGGCGACGACGGCGAAGGCGGCCAGGGAGTGGGCGAAGGGGTAGAGGGCGAAACCGACGACCCGGACGCCGTAGAGCACATACAGCACCCGCTGTGCGCCGTACCGGTCCACCGCCGTCCCCGCGAGCGGCAGTACCGCGATGCCCGCGAGACCGGTGGCGGTGAGCACGGCGCCGACGACCGGGAAGGACAGCCCGGTGACGGCGTGGAAGAAGACCAGTGTGAACGGGACGTACATGCCGGTGCCGATGCCGTTGACGGCGGCGGCGACGGGCAGCGTCCACTCCCCCGGGACGCGCTCGTCCGCCCCGCTCTTCCGCTTCATCGTGCGGATCCCCTCGTAAGTAGCTTGGCGACAAGTAGCTTAGCCCTAAGCTTCTTTTTGGCAAGCTACTTTCCAGGAAGTCACTTCCTGGCAAGCTGCTTACTTGCGAGCGATCGGTGAGCGGGCGATACTCGGCACATGACCGAAGGCCCGCAGCAGCGCAGGGATCCCGTCGACGCGATCATCGACCAGTGGGCGGCCGTGCGGCCCGACCTCGAGTCCCGGGCGATGGAGGTCTTCGGACGGATCTACCGACTCTCGCGCGCCATGGGCGACCGCATGGAGAAGGCGTACCAGGCCTACGGCATCTCGCGCGGCGAGTTCGACGTGCTGGCGACCCTGCGCCGCTCCGGCGAGCCGCACACCCTCTCCCCGCGCCAGCTGTCGGCCACCCTGATGCTCACCACCGGCGGCATGACCGGCCGCCTGGACAAACTGGAGAAGGCCGGTCTGCTGCGCCGCTCCCCCGACCCGCACGACCGCCGAGGCCTGCAGGTGACGCTCACCGACAAGGGGCTGGACGCCGTGGACCGGGCGGTCGGCGCGGGCCTCGCGGTCCAGACGGCGGCCCTGTCGTCCCTGAACGACGAGCAGGCCGGCCAACTGGCCGACCTGCTGCGGGTGTTGCTCGCCGGGACACAGGAAGCGGAGCGCTAGAGAGCCGGGCGCTGGAGAGCCGGGCGCTGGAGAGCCGGGCGACACGGAGCGCAGCGCGGGAGCCTGTTCAGCCTCCGACGTGGGCGCGCACCGCCGCCTCGGCCCGCGCGGCGGCCGTCCAGCTGGATCTGCGGCTGCCCGACCTGACGCGGATACCGCGGGAGGAGGTGGGTTGGGCGCTGGTGGGACACTTCCTCGACCTGTGGGAGGGGAGCGAGGAGCTGACGGCCGTTCTCCGGGTCGGTGTCACCCACCAGGCCGGCGCGCAGCGGATGCAGCTCGTCTTCCGGGACCAGCTGCTGCCGGCGGCCCGGCAGGTGTGCCCCGATCCCGAGCAGTTCCCGGCACGGGCCGCGCTGTGTGCCGCGCAGCTGCTCGGCCTGGCCCTCACCCGCTACGCACTGCGCCTGCCGCCCGCCCGGGAGCTGACCCACGGAGAGCTGCCGGCCCGGCTCGGACCGACCGTGCAGCGCCATCTGACGGCACCGGGCCCCTGAGCCGCGCGGCACGAAGGACACACGGAAAACCGTGTGGAACACGCCGAGGGCGCCGACCCCGCCCGGGTACACGCAACACGCGTACCGACGGGAGGTCAGGCGCCCCCGGCGAACAGAAAGCGGAGTCCGGTCGGCTCAGGCCTTGGCGCCCGACTTGACCTTGGTGCTGGACGAGGGCTTGAAGGTCCTGATCTTGGACTTGTCCAGCATGATCACCAGACCGGCGATCACGGCGAACAGGGCCAGCGGGATCAGCACGTAGAGACCCAGCGTCTGGATGACGCTCAGGCCCTTGCCGGGGTCGTCGCCGTCGTCGCGGGTCAGCGCGAGCGCAGGGGACGACATGAGCAGCATCATCAGCGTCGTACCGGCGGCCAGGGCGCCGGCGCGCAGGGCGTTCTTCTTGTCCACGATCTCAAGTTAGCGAATCACCCGGTCGGTCGCGCGCCCGGGGTCCCGTAGCAGGGGTGGCCCGCTTCCGATATGTGCGTACACCTCGAGCAGCGCGCGCAGCCGCGGCGCGGCCGTCAGCTCCTCCAGCGGCACCGCGCGACCGGCGCCGTCCGCGATCGGCAGCCGCCAGTTCGGGTACTGGTCCCAGGTGCCGGGCAGGTTCTGCGGGCGGCGGTCGCCCACGCCGTCCGGGAGCCAGACGCCGATCAGCCGGGCCGGGGTGCGCAGCAGGAAGCGGTGGACGGCGCGGATCTCCTCCTCCTCGTCGGAGCCGGGTGGTCCGGCCGCCGGACGGTCCAGCAGGCCCAGGCTGCCGAGCAGTGCGAGCCACTCGGCGGTGTCCGAGGCGGCCTCGGTGCGTTCCTCTGCCGCCGAACGGGTGAGCAGGCCCAGCCGGTCGCGCAGGCCGACGTGGTCGCCGGTGAGCCGGGCGGCGGTGGGCGGCAGATCGTGGGTGGTGGCGGTGGCCAGGCAGTCGGCGCGCCAGCGCTCGGGCGGCAGCGGGCGGCCGTCGCCCTCCCAGTCCCGTTCGAACCACAGCACCGAGGTGCCGAGCACTCCGCGCCGCTGGAGGCTCTCGCGGACGCCGGGCTCGACGGTGCCGAGGTCCTCGCCGATGACGACCGCCCCGGCGCGAGTGGCCTCCAGGGCGAGGATCGCGAGCATCGCGTCGGCGTCGTAGCGGACGTAGGTCCCCTCGGTGGGGGCGCTGCCCCGGGGCACCCACCACAGCCGGAACAGGCCCATGACGTGGTCGATGCGCAGCGCGCCGGCGTAGCGGAAGAGGGCGCGCAGCAGGTCGCGGTAGGGGGCATGGCCGGTGGCGGCGAGCCGGTCGGGGCGCCAGGGCGGCAGGCCCCAGTCCTGGCCGCGGGCGTTGAAGGCGTCGGGCGGGGCGCCGACGGACATACCGGCGGCGAACACGTCCTGCTGCGCCCAGGCGTCGGCGCCCTGCGGATGCACGCCGACGGCCAGGTCGTGCACGATCCCGACGGGCATCCCGGCCTCCGACGCGACACGCTGGGCGGTGCGCAGCTGGCCGTCGGTGAGCCAGGCGAGGCGGGTGTGGAACGCGACGCGGTCGGCGAGTTCGGTGCGGGCCCGGGCGGTGGCGGCCGAGCGGGGGGCACGCAGACCGTCGGGCCAGGCGTGCCAGTCGGGGCCGTGGACCTCGGCGAGGGCGTACCAGGTGGCGTGGTCCTCGAGGGCCTGGCCGTGCGCGGCGCGGAAGGCGTCGTAGGCGGCCTGCCGGCCGGGCCCGAGGGGGACGGCCGCCACCGCCTCCAGGGCCTCGCGCTTGAGTTCCCACACGGCGTCCCGGTCGATGAGGGCGCCCTTGTCGAGGACGGCGGTACGCAGCCGCGCGGCCCGCTCCAGCAGCCCGCCGAGCCGCTCGCGGTCCTCGGTGTGGGCGTACTCGGGGACGTCCTCGATCCGCAGATGCACCGGGTCGGGGAACCGGCGAGAGGACGGGCGGTACGGGGAGGGGTCGGTGGGGGCGCCGGGTACGGCCGCGTGCAGGGGGTTGACCTGCACGAATCCGGCCCCGACGGTACGCCCGGCCCAGCCGGCCAGCTCGGCCAGGTCACCGAGGTCGCCCATGCCCCAGGAGCGGCGCGAGAGCAGGGAGTACAGCTGGACGAGGAGGCCGTAGGAGCGGCCGGCGGGGGTGGGCAGCCGGTCGGGGGCGACGACGAGGTGGGCGCGGGTGCTGCGGCCGTCGGGCGCGACGGCGGTCAACCGGTGGACGCCGAGCGGGAGTTCGGCGACACCGTGCCACTCCCTGGCCCACCGCCCGGTCGGGACCTCACCCGGATCCCCGTCCCCGGTCGGGACCTCGCCCCCGTCCCGTTCTCCCCGTTCCCTGCGCTCCCCGGCCCGCCGCCCGCCGTGGTCCGGGTCCTGGCCGTGGCCCTGCTCCCGCTCGGTCTCGACGGTCAGCCGGGTACCGGCGGGCAGTGCGGCGAGGGCGGCGGGAGGCGGGGCGCCGGTCCAGTGGACCACCGTGGGCGGCAGCAGGCGCTCGCGCAGCTCCCGGTCGCGGACGGCGAGCGCGGCGCGTACGGCGTCCGGTCCGGCCGCCTCGACGCCGAGGGCGGCCAGCGCGGCGACCACGGCGGAGTCGGGAACCGGGACGGTACGGTCCGGGGCGGGGCTGTAGGAGGTGGCGACCCCGTACAGCTCGGCGAGCCGGGCCAGCTCCTGGGCCGGCGCCGGCGGCTCGTCGTTCGCCGCCGTCATCTACAGCCCCGGGCCGAAGAAGTCCGGGACGGGATCGGACTCGCTGGTCAGCGGGGCGGTCTCGGCGAGCGGCGGCTCACTGGTCAGGGGCTCGGCGTCGGGCAGCGGCGGTTCGCTGGTCAGGGGCGCCTGGGCGCAGGCGCTCTCCGCGCTGAAGACGCACGTGAGCGCCTCGTCGGTCGCGGCGGACGACTCCGCCACGGGTTTCCACTGGGCCGGGATCGTCGGTCGAGCCGGTGCGGCCACGGGGGTCTCCTGTCGGTCGAGGCCGGCCATACATGCCGGTTTGTGTACGACAGGCCTACCCCGTGACGGCGTCCGCACTCGCTCCCGTTCCCGGAGCACCTGAAGGGGGCGCGGGGAACCGCGCGAGCGAGTGCGGACGGACCCGCGGTCGCCGGCGAACCCCACCACGCCCCCGGCGGGCTCGGACAACCGCCCGCAGACGACACTGGCCCGGATCTAGGCAGAGATGCCGTCGATCCGGGCCAAGGCGTCATCCGCGCCGTACGGCTGCAAGTAGGGCAACCAGCGCGGGTCCCTGTGGCCGGTGCCGATGATGCGCCAGGCCAGGCCGGTCGGCGGAGCGGGTTTGTGGCGCAGGCGCCAGCCCAGCTCGACGAGATGGCGGTCGGCCTTGACGTGGTTGCAGCGGCGGCAGGACGCCACCACGTTGTCCCAGACGTGCTTGCCCCCGCGGCTGCGCGGGATGACGTGGTCGACGCTGGTTGCGACGCCACCGCAGTACATGCACCGGCCGCCGTCGCGCGCGAAGAGCGCACGGCGGGTGAGAGGAACGGGGCCACGGTAGGGAACCCGCACGAATCGCTTGAGCCGGACCACGCTGGGTGCGGGGACTGTGACGGTCGCGCTGTGCATATAGGCGCCGGATTCCTCGAGGGAGACAGCCTTGTTCTCCAGGACGAGGATGAGCGCGCGGCGGAGCGGTACGACGCCGAGCGGCTCGTACGACGCGTTGAGGACCAGGACATGCGGCACGGGGGCCTCCTTGGGCGTCGGCGGCGCGTGGCTCGCGCCGGGACGATCTGCAGTCAGTCTCCCCTCATGCCTGGTGAACGCGCCACCATGTCCCGGTAACGGGCTGGGAGTGTTTTCGACCACACCCGATACATCCCCCGGATCATGCCCTGCTCAAGCCAGGGTGAGTCCCGTCTCTCCTGCACCCTTCCTTGGCGTATTCGCGCGGGGCGCTCACAATGCCCCGTTAGTGTGGTGGTCCTGTCCGTCCGGTGACCTTTTCGTGACCTTGGAAGTCCCTGGAACCCTTGACCGCCCCGCCGGTACGGAACTCGCAACACCTGGAGGTACCTGCCGTGTCGTCCTTGCCCGTCGTCCTGCCGGCCGTCGGTGCGTCCCCGTCTCCCTCGCCCTCCGGGTCGACGCAGCCGGCCGTGCCCTCGCTCCAGGACGCCCAGGAGAGCGCGACGAACGCGGCGAGCTGGGTCGAGCAGAACTGGTCGACGTGGCTCGCGATGGGTCTGCAGATCCTGCTGATCGTGGTGACCGCGGTCGCGCTCCGAGCGGTGGTGCGGCGGGCGATCACCAAGCTGATAGAGCGCATGGGCCGGACCGCGCAGGCCATGGACGGCTCCGCGCTGGGCGGGCTGCTGGTGAACGCCGAGCGGCGGCGGCAGCGGTCGGCGGCGATAGGTTCGGTGCTCCGGTCGGTGGCGAGCTTCCTGATCATGGGCACGGCGGCGCTGATGGTGCTGTCCACCTTCAAGATCAACCTGGCGCCGCTGCTGGCGTCGGCCGGGGTGGCCGGCGTGGCGATCGGTTTCGGCGCGCGCAACCTGGTCACGGACTTCCTGTCCGGCGTGTTCATGATCCTGGAGGACCAGTACGGCGTCGGTGACGTGATCGATGCGGGCGTGGCGACCGGCGAGGTGGTCGAGGTCGGGCTGCGGGTGACCAAGCTGCGCGGCGCGGACGGCGAGATCTGGTACGTCCGCAACGGCGAGGTCAAGCGGATCGGCAACCTCTCGCAGGGCTGGGCGACGGCCGGGGTCGATGTGACGGTGCGCTCGAGCGAGGACCCGGACAAGGTCAAGGAGACGCTGGACACGGTCGCCGAGCACATGAGCAAGGAAGAGCCCTGGAACGAGCTGCTGTGGGGCCCGATCGAGGTGCTCGGCCTGGACTCGGTCCTGATCGACTCCATGGTGGTCCGGGTCTCGGCCAAGACGATGCCGGGCAAGGCGCTGACGGTGGAGCGCGAGCTGCGCTGGCGGATCAAGCGGGCCTTCGACGGGGCGCACATCCGCATCGTGGGCGGCGCCACGTCCGTGGAGGACGCAGAGGACACCCCCGACCCGACGGCGTCGGTCGCGGCCCCGTCGGCCTTCTCCAACGCGGACTCCGCGCAGGCGAAGGCGGCGACGCCGATAGTTCTGCAGCAGCCGGATCCTCCGGTCAAGTAGCGAGCGGAACGGTTCAGCACGCTCGTTCGAGTGAAGAGGCGGGGCGTCCCGGCGCACAGTGCGCACGAGGTGCCCCATCGTTCTGCCGGGGCACCCGGCGCGGGCTCAGCCCGGCACCAGCGGGACAAGGAGAACGAGCAACGAGCGATGAGCGCCGAACCCTCACGGAGCCGGTCATGACGCAGCAGGACCCCATCGACCTGTTGATCGCGATCGAAGAAGCGTCGGTGGCGACCCTCGGCGACCCCCTCCCCCTCCCCGCCCCTCACCTCACCCTCGACACGGCCCCGTTCGTCACCGACTGACCGGCCACGCACCCCGCCCCCGAGGTAACGACTCCGTTTCCTCGGGGACGTTGTCTATTGACGCCCCCTTCGTCCTGGGCTTACTTTCCTCCCATCCGAATAGGAAACTTTCCTAACAATGATCTTCTCGGCGGCCGGTGGTCATCTCGATGATCAAGACTGGACGTCCGGCCAGGTCACTGCGAAGCTGGGCGGCTGGAAAGGCAGGTGTCGACCCCCATGGCAGGAACCGCCGGTACGCCGGGCACCCCTCGCGTCCTGCGCGCCATGAACGACCGCGCCGCCCTGGACCTGCTGCTGGAGCACGGGCCGCTGTCGCGCACCCGGATCGGCAAGCTCACCGGCCTGTCCAAGCCCACCGCCTCCCAGCTGCTGGCCCGTCTCGAGGCGGCCGGACTGGTCCGGGTCACCGGCACCAGCGAGGGCCGGCCGGGCCCCAACGCCCAGCTGTACGCGGTGCATCCCGGCGCCGCGCACGCCGCCGGGCTCGACGTCACCCCGGAACGCATCCGTGCCGCCGTCGCCGACATCACCGGCCGCACGGTCGGCGAGTACGAACTGCCCACCCCTGGGCGCCGTCCCGCGCAGCCCGTCGTCCAGCGGGTGACGGACGCGCTCGACGGCGCGGTGAAGGCGGCCGGGCTCGCGCGCCGCGACGTGCACCGGCTGGTCATCGGCACCCCGGGCGCCTTCGACCCCAACACCGGCCGGCTGCGCTACGCCTCCCACCTGCCCGGCTGGCACTCCCCCGCGCTGCTCGACGACCTCGCCGCGGCCCTGCCGATGCCGGTGGAGTACGAGAACGACGTCAACCTCGTCGCCCTCGCCGAACAACGGCTCGGCGCGGCCCGGGGCCACGGGGACTTCGTCCTGCTGTGGAACCAGGAGGGGCTCGGCGCCGCCCTGATCCTCGGCGGCCGGCTGCACCGGGGCTGGACGGGCGGCGCCGGCGAGGTCGGCTTCCTGCCGGTGCCGGGCACGCCCCTGGTGCGCCAGGTGACCAAGGCCAACAGCGGCGGCTACCAGGAGCTGGCCGGCTCCCAGGCCGTACCCGGACTGGCCCGCGAACTCGGCATCACGGACGTGCCGTCGGGGCCGTACACCGAGGTCGCCGCCGCACTGGTCGCCCGCGCCGCCGACCACACCCGCGGCCCCTACCGTGAGCTGCTGCAGACCTACGCGACCCGGCTGGCCACCGGTCTCGCCTCGCTCGTCTCCGTCCTCGACCCCGAACTCGTCGTCCTCAGCGGCTCCGCCCTGACGGCCGGCGGCGAGGTCCTGCGCGCCCTCGTCCAGGCCGAGCTGGAGGAGCTGGCGGCGGCCCGGCCCCGGCTGGTCGTCGGCGACGTCCGCGAACACCCCGTCCTGCGCGGCGCGTTGGAGAGCGCACTCGCCGCCACCCGCGACGAGGTCTTCGACACCTCGCGCTGAGTCACGCCCCCCTCTCACCCACCCCGTCCCTCTGGGAGACCTCGCCATGCCCGAAGTCATACCCTCGGCTGTCCGGAAGACGGCTTTTGTCGTGACCGCCTCGCTCGCCCTGCTGACCACCGCCTGTACGGGGCAGTCCGGCTCCGGTGCCTCGGACGACCCCACGAAGGACACGACGATCAACTTCTGGCACGCCTGGAGCGCGCCGAACGAGGTGCAGGCCGTCAAGACGCTGGTCTCCGGCTTCGAGAAGGCGCACCCCAACATCCATGTGAACGTCGTCGGCAACATGACCGACGACAAGATCAACCAGGCGCTGCGGTCGGGCGGCGACAAGGCCCCCGACGTCATCTCCTCCTTCACCACCAACAATGTGGGCAAGTTCTGCTCCTCGGGCGCGCTGGTGGACCTCAACCCCTTCTTCAAGAAGTCGGGCATCGATCCCACCGCGACCTTCCCGAGGACGATGAACGAGTACACCCGGTTCGAGGGCAACCGCTGTACGGTGCCGCTGCTCGGGGACGCGTACGGGCTCTACTACAACAAGACGGAGTTCAAGAAGGCGGGCATCTCCCGCCCGCCCAGAACCTGGTCCGAATTCGAGGCCGACGCCCGGAAACTCACCATCCCCGGCGGCGACTCCTACAAGCAGCTCGGTTTCATGCCGGACTACCACGGCTGGGAGACCACCACCGAGCACTACTTCGCGCAGTTCTCACCGACGTACTTCGCCAAGGACGGCACGTCGAACCTGGCCAAGGACCCGGCCTTCGAACAGGGATTCAGCCTCCAGAAGCGCCTGGTGGACGAACTCGGCGGATTCCAGAAGCTGGAGAAGTTCCGCTCGACGCTCGGTGACGAGTGGGGACCCAGGCATCCGTTCCACACCGGGCAGGTCGCCATGCAGCTCGACGGCGAGTGGCGGCTCGGGATGGCGCTGGCCGCCAAGCCCAACTTCGACATCGGGGTCGCCCCGCTGCCCGTCCCCGACGACCGGGCCGCGCAGTACGGCAAGGGCTACATCACCGGCACCATCGCGGGCATCTCCGCCTCCAGCCACAAGCAGAACGCGGCCTGGGAATTCGTCAAGTACATCACCACGGACACCGACGCGGTGGTCGGCTTCTCCAACGACCTGCACAACGTGCCCTCCACGCTCGCCGCCCTCAAGTCCCCGAAGCTGAAGTACGACCCGCGCTTCAAGACGTTCCTGGACATCGCGGCCGACCCGAATTCCACGACCACGCCCGCCTCGGTCAACGGCGGTGTGTACCTCGCCACCATCCAGCAGCTCGGTTACGACTACGAGAGCGGCAAGGTCACCGATCTGAAGGCCGGCCTGAAGAAGACGGCCGCGCAGATCGACACGGACATCGCGCAGGCGAAGTAGCCGATGAGTACGGTCACTCTGGCGTCCAAGCGCCGCCGGTCGGCACTGCGGACCCTCGCCTTCATGTCGCCCTGGCTGATCGGCTTCGCGGTGTTCTTCGCGTATCCGCTGATCTCGACGGTCTATTTCTCGTTCATGCACTACGACGGCTTCAAACCGCCGACGTGGAGCGGTGCGAAGAACTGGACGTACGTCTTCGAGCACTATCCGTACTTCTGGCCCGCGATGCGCAACACCCTGTGGCTGGTCGTGGTGATGGTGACCCTCCGGGTGGTCTTCGGGCTCGGCGTCGGGCTGCTCATCACCAAGATCAAGACGGCTACGGGTGTCTTCCGGACCCTCTTCTACCTGCCGTATCTCGCCCCGCCGGTCGCCGCCACCATGGCCTTCGCGTTCCTGCTCAACCCCGGCACCGGGCCGGTGAACTCGATCCTGGAGAAGGCCGGCATCCCGGCTCCGGGCTGGTTCAACGACCCGACCTGGTCCAAGCCGGCGCTGACCCTGCTCGCACTCTGGGGCGTCGGCGACCTGATGGTCATCTTCATGGCCGCGCTGCTCGACGTACCGACGGAGCAGTACGAGGCCGCCGAGCTGGACGGCGCGTCGGCGTGGCAGCGCTTCCGGTACGTCACGCTGCCGAACATCTCCCCGATCGTGATGTTCGCCGTCGTCACGGGGGTCATCCAGACGATGCAGTACTACACACAGCCCCTGATCGCCGGGAAGGTCGCCTCGGGCGTGATCCAGGGCGCGGGCACCCAGTTCGAGCCCGGCTACCCCGACAAGTCCACGCTCACCCTCCCCCAGCTGGTGTACAACCTCGGCTTCCAGCGCTTCGACTACGGCTCCGCGTGTGTCGTCGCCCTCGTCCTCTTCGCCCTGTCGATGGTCTTCACCGCCTTCCTGATGCGGCGCCGGGGCGGTCTCATCCAGGCAGGTGACTGACCATGACCCAAGTACTGGACAAGGCGGCCGGGTTGACGGCTCCGGCCTCGGCCGCCGAGCGCACCGCCCGGCGCCGGGCCCTGCTGGAGTGGATCGCCGTCCACTCGCTCGGCCTCGCCGCCGCGCTGTTCTTCACGCTGCCCTTCGTGTTCGTGTTCCTGACCTCGCTGATGAGTGACAGCCAGGCCCTGAGCCGGGACCTGATCCCGCACACCTGGGAGTGGGGCAACTACCGGAAGGTCTTCGACACGCCCGGCTTCCTGACCTGGTGGAAGAACACGCTGATCTACGCCGGCCTCGGCACCGTGCTGACCGTGGTGTCGTCGATCCCGGTGGCCTACGCCCTCGCCAAGTTCCGCTTCCGGGGGCGCAACCTGTCACTCATGCTGGTGATCTCGATGATGATGCTGCCTCCGCAGGTGGTCATCATCCCGATGTACCTGTTCTGGGCGAAGCAGCTGGACCTGTCCGGCACGCTGTGGCCGCTGATCATCCCGATGGCGTTCGGCGACGCGTTCTCCATCTTCCTGCTGCGCCAGTTCCTGATGACGATCCCGAACGAGTACCTGGACGCGGCGAGGGTCGACGGCTGCGGAGACCTCAGGACACTGCTGAGGGTCGTGCTGCCGATGGCCAGGCCCGGCATCTCCGCCGTCGCCCTGTTCCAGTTCTTCTACGCCTGGAACGACTACTTCGGCCCGCAGATCTACGCGTCCGAGAACCCCGGTGCCTGGACCCTGTCCTACGGCCTGGAGTCCTTCAAAGGCGCCCACCACACCGACTGGAACCTCACCATGGCCGCGACCGTACTGGTCATGGCCCCCGTGATCCTCGTGTTCTTCTTCGCCCAGAAGGCGTTCGTCGAGGGCGTCACGCTCACCGGAGTGAAGGGTTGATCCGTATATGAAACTCACCGTGGTCGGCGGCGGCTCGACCTACACCCCCGAACTCATCGACGGCTTCGCGCGCCTGAGGGACACCCTGCCCGTCGAGGAGCTGGTGCTCGTGGACCCGGCCGCCGAACGCCTGGAGCTGGTGGGCGGGCTCGCCCGCCGGATCTTCGCCGCACAGGGCCACGGCGGCCGGATCGTCACCACCGACGACCTGGACGCGGGCGTCGACGGCGCCGACGCCGTGCTGCTCCAGCTGCGCGTCGGCGGCCAGGCGGCCCGCGAGCAGGACGAGACCTGGCCGCTGGAGTGCGGCTGCGTCGGTCAGGAGACGACGGGCGCGGGCGGGCTGGCGAAGGCCCTGCGCACGGTTCCCGTGGTGCTGGACATCGCCGAGCGGGTGCGCCGCGCCAACCCGCGCGCGTGGATCATCGACTTCACCAACCCGGTCGGCATCGTCACCCGCGCCCTGCTGCAGGCCGGGCACCGGGCGGCCGGGCTGTGCAACGTGGCGATCGGCTTCCAGCGCAAGTTCGCGAACCTGCTCGGCGTGGCCCCCGCCGACGTCCACCTCGGCCACGTGGGCCTCAACCACCTCACCTGGGAGACCGGGGTACGGCTCGGCGGCCCGCAGGGCGAGAACGTGCTGCCCGAGCTGCTGGCCGAGCACGGCGACGCGATCGCCGACGACGTCCGCCTGCCCCGCCCCCTGCTGGACCGGCTGGGCGTGGTCCCCTCCTACTACCTGCGCTACTACTACGCGCACGACGAGGTCGTCGCGGAGCTGCGCACCAAGCCCTCCCGGGCGTCCGAAGTCGCCGCCATGGAACGGGAGTTGCTCACGATGTACGGCGACCCGGCGCTGCACGGGAAGCCGGCGCTGCTCGCCAGGCGGGGCGGCGCCTTCTACTCGGAGGCGGCCGTGGACCTGGCGGCGGCCCTGCTGGGCGGCGGGGGCAGCCCGTACCAGGTGGTGAACGCGCTCAACGGGGGCACGCTGCCCTTCCTGCCCGACGACGCGGTGATCGAGGTCCAGGCCGCGGTCGGACCGAGCGGCCCGGCCCCGCTGCCGGTGCCGGAGCTGGACCCGCTCTTCGCCGGTCTGGTCGCGAACGTGACCGCGTACGAGGAACTGGCCCTGGAGGCGGCGCTGCGCGGCGGTCGCGACCGGGTCTTCCGCGCCCTGCTGGCCCACCCCCTGATCGGCCAGTACGCGTACGCCGAGACCCTCACCGACCAGCTGATCGCACACAACCGGGAGCACCTCGCGTGGGCCTGACCTCGACCCTGCTCGCCATCGACGCGGGCAACAGCAAGACCGACGTGGCCGTGGTCACCGCCGCCGGGGAGGTCCTGGCCACGGCCCGCGGCGGCGGCTTCCGGCCGCCCGTGGTGGGGGTACCGGCGGCGCTGGACGCGCTGGCCGAGCCGGTCGCGCGGGCCTTCGCGGACGCGGGTGTGGCCTCGGTCTCGCATGTCTCGGCCTGCCTGGCCAACGCCGACCTGCCGGTGGAGGAGGAGCAGTTGGCGGCCGCGCTGCACGCGCGCGCGTGGGGCGCGTCGGTGGAGGTGCGCAACGACACGTTCGCGATCCTGCGGGCGGGCGTGGCCGAGCCCCGGGGCGTGGCCGTGGTGTGCGGCGCGGGCATCAACTGCGTCGGTATGCGCCCAGACGGCCGTACCGCCCGCTTCCCGGCGATCGGCCGGATCTCCGGTGACTGGGGCGGGGGTTGGGCCCTGGCCGAGGAGGCCCTGTGGCACGCGGCCCGCGCGGAGGACGGCCGGGGCGGGCCGACGGCCCTGACCCGCACCCTGCCCGGTCACTTCGGGCTGCCGACGATGTACGCGCTGATCGAGGCGCTGCACCTGGAGCACGTCGACCACGACCGCCGGCACGAGCTGACCCCGGTGCTGTTCGCGACGGCCGACGGGGGCGATGCGGTGGCCCGCGCGATCGTCACCCGGCTCGCCGAGGAGGTGACGGTGATGGCCACGGTGGCGCTGACCCGCCTGGACCTCCTCGGCGAACAGACACCCGTCCTGCTCGGCGGCGGCGTCCTGACGGCCGGTCACGCCCTGCTGGACGACGCCGTACGCGACCTGCTGGCCGCCCGCGCCCCCAAGGCCGAGGTCCGCGTGGTCACCGCGAGCCCGGTCCTGGGCGCGGCCCTGCTGGGGCTGGACCGGCTGCAGGCGGGGTCCCGGGCGCAGCAGCGGGCGCGGGAGCACTGGGAGCGGTGACCGGCCGCCCCCGGCGGAACCGAACAACTGCACAGGGCGTATTCATGTGAGGCGCGCACTGCGATCCGATCAAGATCCAGTGAAGGCCGGTGCGGATGCCGGTGCGTGCCGCGATACTGGGCGGCGACGGATGACCCTGGGGGAGGTCGAGTGACACACCTGCCGAGAAGCAGCACGGCACCACCACCGGCGGGTCCCGGCATGCCCGGCACCCCCGCCCGGTCCGCCCGCCCTGCCCCCGCCGGCTCCCCCGCCCCGCCCGCCCGGCGGACCGCGTTCGCCGAGGGGGTCGACCGGCTGCGGGCCGCGGCCACCACCGAGCCGGGCCGGCTCCGGATCATCGGGGCCGTCCTGGCGCTGCTGGTGGTGGCGTTCGGGGCGAGTGCCGCCTGGCAGGCCGACACCCGCTCGGCCGCCGCCGACGACGTGCTGCACCGCAGCCAGCCGCTCAGTTCGGGCGCGGCCGACATCTACCGCTCGCTGGCGGACGCCAACACCGCCGCCTCCAGCGGGTTCCTGGCCGGCGGTCAGGAGACGCCGCAGTCCCGGACGCGGTACGAGAACGACATCAGTACGGCCGCCGCCGGGCTGGTGACAGCCGCCGCGAACACCGAGCCCGGCTCGGCCTCCGAGGCGACGATCGCCAAGCTGAACCGGCTGCTGCCCGAGTACAAGGGGCTCGTCGAGCGGGCCCGCACCTACAACCGGCAGGGCTATCCGGTCGGCGGCGCGTACCTGCGCTACGCCAACGAGAAGATGCAGCAGGAGATGCTCCCGGCCGCCGAGGATCTCTACACCACCGAGAACGGGCGGCTGGACGCCGACTACGCGGACGCCACGCCGTACCCCTGGATCGCCATCGGGCTCGGCGTGCTCGCGCTCGGCGCGCTCGGCTGGGCCCAGCGCCGCACCTACCGGCGCACCCACCGCGTCCTCAACCACGGCCTGGTCGCCGCCTCCGCCGCCACCACGGTCGCCCTGCTGTGGCTGGTCGTCGGGCACGCGGTGGCCCGCACGGAGCTGACCGGCTCCTACGACAGCGGCATCCGCTCGCTGACCGTGCTGCACGACGCCCGGATCGCCTCCCTGAAGGCGCGCGGCAACGAGAACCTGAGCCTGGTGGCGCGCGGCGCCGAGACCGTCACCGTGGACGGACAGACCTACGACGCCTACTCCTACGACTTCGACAAGGACATGGCCACCCTCGGCAAGGGCCTGAGCCGGGCGGAGAAGCTCGCCGACGACCAGGGCGGCAGCGCCCCGGTGCAGGCGGCCGAGAGCAACATGGCGGTGTGGAAGCAGCGGCACGCCGCGGCCCGCACCGAGGACGAGAACGGCAACTACGACCAGGCGCTCGACAAGGTCATCGGCCCCAAGGACGCCACCGGCCAGTGCTTCGACGGCGTCGACAGCTCGCTCGCCCGGGCCATCGACCACGAGCAGGCGGAGTTCGGCCGGTCCGCCCGGGACGGCCGGGACGCGCTGACCGGGCTGCCGGCGGGCGCGGCCGTGCTCGCGGTGCTCGGCGCGGCCGGCGCGGTGGCCGGCATCGGGCGCAGACTCTCGGAGTACCGGTGACAGGGGGCAGGACGATGTACGCGAGCCGTGTACGGGCCTCCCTGCGAGGCTGGGGCGGGGTCGGCGCGATGGCGGTGCTGTGCGCGCTGGCGCTGGCCTTCGTCCTGCTGCTGCCGTGCACCCAGCAGGTCGCACAGCATGCGCGGCGCGCCGGGCAGGCCGTCGCCCACGGCGTGCAGGCCCGCGCCGACACCTGCAAGCCCTCCGAGGCGCAGGACCAGACGCTGTCACCGTCCGGCGCGGACGGCCCGACGGTCGACGCGATCAAGGCCCGTACGGGCGAGCGGCGCAAGCTGGTCGTGGGCGTCGACCAGAACAGCTACCGCTGGGGATACCGCAATCCGAACACCGAGGGCGCGGAGCTGGAGGGCTTCGACATCGACCTGGTGCACCGGATCGCGCAGGACGTCCTCGGCGACCCGGACGCGGTGCAGTTCAAGGCGATCCCGACCGACCAGCGCATCTCGGCGATCCAGGACGGGCGGGTGGACATGGTCGTACGGACCATGACGATCACCTGCGACCGGTTGTCCCAGGTCGCCTTCTCCGCCCCTTACTTCAAGACCGGTCAGCAGGTCCTGGCGCCCAAGTCGTCCTCGGTCACCGGCTACAACGCGTCCCTGGCGCACAAGAAGGTGTGCACGGCGGCCGGTTCGACGGCGTACACCAAGCTGTCCGACGACAGGAAGGCCGGCACCCTGCCCGCCTCGACCGACATCTCCACGACCGTCCCGAACCAGTTGGACTGCCTGGTCAGGCTGCAACTCGGCGAGGTGGACGCGGTGGTGACCGACGGCGCGCTGGCCGCCAGCCAGGCCGCGCAGGACCCGACGGTCGAGCTCAAG
This sequence comes from Streptomyces broussonetiae, assembly GCF_009796285.1. Taxonomy (NCBI): domain Bacteria; kingdom Bacillati; phylum Actinomycetota; class Actinomycetes; order Kitasatosporales; family Streptomycetaceae; genus Streptomyces; species Streptomyces broussonetiae. The sequence goes on from NZ_CP047020.1 coordinate 3,671,413, forward strand.
GGCGCGCCGTTCACCACCGAGTACTACGGCGTGGCGATGAAGAAGGACGCCGACGATCTGGTACGCCGGGTCAACCGCGTCCTGGTGGACTACCGCGCAAGCGGCTGGCAACAGTCGTACGACACCTGGCTGTCGGCGACACTGGGAAAGGACTCGGCGGCCTCGAAGCCGCCCGCACCGCGGTATCTGCGCACCGGTTGACCCCCCTACACGACCTTGGAACCCCACAGCAGCGAGAGGTGATCGATGGGCGTCACGGACCCCGCCGGGCCGGTGATGGACCGGGACGAGGTGGACCGTGCGCTGGCGCGGCTCGGCCAGGAGCACGAGGCGATCGAGACCTCGCTGCTGGCCCTGCAGGACCACGCGGGCCGCAGACTCCTCGAGGGTGCCGAGCTGACCGGTGTCACCGCAGAGCGCTGGCAGGCCACCGAGGACCGGATCACCCGGCTGTGGGCGTACTTCGACGCCTACACGGCCGCGCTGCGCGCCGCCCGCGAGATCCGCTCCCGGCGCCGCTGGTCCAGCCGTGAGGACCTGGTGGAGCTGACCGGGCTGCTGCGCGGCGAGGGCGTGACCGTGGCCGGGGAGAGCAGGCTGAGCGAGACCTTCTCGCTGGCCGCCCTCGTGGACCGGATGAACGAGCTGTACGCGACGAGCCTGGACCTGGTCGTCGCCGCCGACGCGGTCTGGTCGGCGCTGCCCGCCCGGATCGATTTACTCGCCGCCGAGCTGCAGCGCACCCGCAAGCTCGCGCACTCCGTCGGCGTACGCCCCGGCGAGCACCCGGCGGGCGACGACCTGGAGCGGATCACACGCACACTGACAAAGCTGCGCAAGGACGTCGTCTGCGACCCGCTCGCGTTCTGGGTACGGGCCGAGGGCAGTTCGGCGCCCGGCGGCGGCCGTCCGGACACCACGGTGTACGACCGTGAGGCGCGCGCCCTGGAGGACGTGCGCCGGGAGATCGACGCCGTACTGACGGTCCGGCAGGACGCGGAGGCGCGGCTGATCCGGTTGCGGGACGTACTCCTGCGTGCCGACCGCACCCTGGCCGAGGCCCGTACCGCGCGCGGCGAGGTGCTGGCGAAGATCGCCGCGACCGAGGTCCCGGTGGTCAGCGGGCCGCCGACCGTGCTCCAGGAGCAGCTGGCGGCGGCGGCCGAGTACCGCAGGCAGGCGCAGTGGCACCGGCTCTCCCCGCTGCTGGAGTCGCTGGAGGAGAAGGCCGAGGACGAACTGCTGCGCGCTCGCGACTCGTTGACCGCGGTCACCGCGCCGCTCGCGGTCCGCGCCGAGCTGCGCGGCCGGCTCGACGCCTACAAGGCGAAGGTGGCCCGGCACGGGCTCGCGGAGGACCCGTTCCTGACCGAGCGCTACGACGCGGCGCGGCGGATGCTGTGGAGCGCGCCCTGTGATCTGCGGGTGGCCGAACAGGCCGTACTGCGCTACCAGCGGCTGGCGGCCGATCTGATCGGCGGGCCGGGCGCACCCGAGGACCGTGAGGGGGACCAGTCATGAGTCAGCCGGGGCAGACCTGTCAGCGGCCGGGCTGCACGGGGTCGTACGAGGACGTCGGCGGTGGCGAGCTGTACTGCGACACCTGCGGTCTCGCGCCGGTCGTGTCGGCCGGGGGTCCCCCCTCCGGGGGAGGCATGGTCGGCTCCCCGCCCACCGGGATCACCAAGGAGGCGCCGCACAGCGGCAGTTCGCGCAGCTCTCGCAGTTCCCGTACGTCGTCGCAGTCGTCGCGCTCGCGCCGCTCGGTGTCGGGGCGGCTGTCCCGGTCCTCGTCGGGCGGGTCCAGCGGGCGGTCGGTGTCGGTGCGCAGCTCCGGTTCGGGGTCGGGGGCGTCGGCGCGCGGGCGGCTGGGCGCCGGGCTGGTGAGCGTGCCTCAGGTGCCGCGGCCCGACCCGCGCGCGATGGTGCTCGAGAACCCGGAGGTGCCGGAGCGCAAGCGGTACTGCTCGCGCTCGGACTGCGGGGCGCCGGTCGGGCGCGCCCGGGGTGAGCAGCCGGGCCGCACGGAGGGTTTCTGCACCAAGTGCGGGCACCCGTACTCCTTCGTGCCCAAGCTGAAGTCCGGGGACGTGGTGCACGGCCAGTACGAGGTCGCGGGCTGCCTTGCGCACGGCGGGCTGGGCTGGATCTACCTCGCCGTGGACCGGGCCGTCGCCGACCGCTGGGTGGTGCTCAAGGGCCTGCTGGACACCGGCGACCAGGACGCGATGGCGGCGGCGATCTCGGAGCGGCGCTTCCTCGCCGAGATCGAGCACGCCAACATCGTGCGGATCTACAACTTCGTCGAGCATCTCGACCAGCGCACCGGCTCCCTCGACGGCTACATCGTCATGGAGTACGTCGGCGGCAAGTCGCTCAAGGAGATCGCCAACGCACGGCGCGCGCCGGACGGCCGCCGCGATCCGCTGCCGGTGGAACAGGCGTGCGCGTACGGCATCGAGGCCCTCGAGGCCCTGGGCCACCTGCACAGCCGCAACCTGCTGTACTGCGACTTCAAGGTCGACAACGCCATCCAGACCGAGGACCAGCTCAAGCTGATCGACATGGGCGCGGTGCGCCGCATGGACGACGAGGAGTCGGCCATCTACGGCACGGTCGGCTACCAGGCGCCGGAGGTCGCCGAGGTCGGCCCGTCGGTGGCGAGCGACCTGTACACGGTGGGCCGGACGCTCGCGGTGCTCACCTTCGACTTCCAGGGCTACACGAACCTCTACGCGGACTCCCTGCCCGATCCGGACACGATCGAGGTCTTCCGCCGCTACGAGTCCTTCTACCGGCTGCTCGTGCGGGCCACCGACCCCGACCCGGCCCGCCGCTTCGGCTCCGCGCAGGAGATGGCCGAGCAGCTGACCGGGGTGCTGCGCGAGGTCGTCTCGCTGCAGACCGGGCATGCGCGGCCGGCCCTGTCGACCCTGTTCGGGCCCGAAGTGCGGGTGGTGGACCGGGAGTTGTTCCCACGGCTGGACGGGGACGTCTCGCGGCTGGGGGCGCGGGAGGTGCGCAGGAGCACGGCACCTGCTCCGGCGCTGCCCCCCGCGGCCCTGGTCCAGGCCGTCGAGACTCCCGCCGCCGCGCTCGCCCTGCCGGTCCCGCTGGTCGACCCGAGCGACCCCAACGCCGGTTTCCTGGCGGGCCTGATGGCCTCGGCCCCGGCGGAGCTGATCGCCGTGCTGGAGGCGGCGCCCACGCAGACCGTGGAGTCCCGGCTGCGGCAGATCCGCGCCCGGCTGGAGAGCGGCGAGCGGCAGAGCGCGCTGATGAGCCTGGCCACGCTGGACGAGGAACGGCCGGACGACTGGCGGGTGGTGTGGTACCAGGGCCTGGCCGCGCTGGTCACCGGTGACTTCGAGGGTGCCGCGCTCGCCTTCGACGCGATCTACGACGCCTTCCCCGGCGAGGCCGCGCCCAAGCTGGCGCTCGGCCTGTGCGCGGAGGTGCTGGGCCAGCTGGACAACGCGGCCGAGTACTACCACCTGGTGTGGGCGACCGACCCGAGCTTCGTCAGCGCCGCCTTCGGGCTGGCCCGGGTGCAGCTCGCGGCCGGGGACCGGCACGGCGCCGTGCGCACCCTGGAGTCGGTCCCGGAGTCCTCCATCCACTTCACGGCCGCCCGGGTCGCCGCCGTACGGGCCCGGCTCAGACAACGTACGGCGGGCGCGGGCGACGTACCGTTCCTGGACGACCTGAGCGCCGCCGCCGGGCAGGTCGAGGCGCTGGACGCGTACGGCCTGGATCCGGCGCGCCGTGAGCAGTTGGCGGCGGAAGTCCTCGGCGGTGCGCTGGACTGGATACTCTCCGGGGGCCAGGGCTCCCAGCCCGGCGCCGGCGGACGGGTGCTGCTGGGCAGCGGTCTGGACGAGCGGGGCCTCCGCTTCGGCCTGGAGCGCGCCTACCGCACGCTGGCCCGGCTGGCGCCCGGCGGCGAGGAGAGGATCGAACTGGTGGAACGGGCCAACCGTTACCGCCCCCGGACGTGGGTGTAGTTGATGTCGCAGATGCCCCAGCAGGCCGCACTGTCGAAGTGCCCGAGCTGCGCGGAGCCCGTGGAGCCGGGTGACCACTTCTGCGGAGCGTGCGGATACGACCTCTCCGTCGTACCGGCGCCGCCGCGGGACCATCCGACGCTGACCATGGGCGGCGCCGGAGGCGGCGACGGGCCGGGCGCCGAGGACGTGGCCTGGCCCGCCCCCGATCAGGACGGCTCCGGCGCCGCGCCAGCGGTGCATCTGCCGACCGACCTGCCCGGCACCGACTCCGGGGACACACCGCTGCCCGGACACGGCGTGCAGGAGGCGCGGGCCGGCTCGGGGGTGTGCTTCGACCGGCCCGCGGAGCCCGACGAGTACCCCCTGCAGGCGCCCGACCCGCGGATGGCCGAGACCGCCGTCGCGGCGGAGGAGCCCGCGCAGCTGTGCGTGGCCTGCCGGTCGGGCCGGGTGGACAGCGACGGCTACTGCGAGAACTGCGGACACGCCCAGCCCCGCGAACGCGACCACGTGGAGCGGGAGTCGGGCCCGGTCGCCGCCGTCAGCGACCGCGGCCTGCGCCACCACCGCAACGAGGACGCCTTCTCCGTCGGCCACACCGCACTGCCCGATGGCACCCCGGCCGTCCTCGCGGTCGTCTGCGACGGCGTCTCCTCGGCCACCCGTCCGGACGACGCCTCCCTGGCCGCCGCCCGGACGGCCGGGGACACGCTGCTGGCCGCCCTGCCGCGCGGCACGCATCCGCAGGCGGCCCTGCACGAGGCGATCGTCGGCGCCGCCCAGGCCGTCAACGCGCTGGCCGACGAGCCCGCCACGGCCCGTGAGCACGCCCCGCACCAGAACGCGCCGGCCTGCACGATCGTCGGCGCGGTGGTCACCCCCGGGCTGCTGGTGGTCGGCTGGGTCGGCGACAGCCGGGCCTACTGGGTGCCCACCGACCGCTCCGCCCCACCCGCCCGGCTCACCGAGGACGACTCCTGGGCCGCGCAGATGGTCGCCGCCGGACTGATGAGCGAGGCCGAGGCGTACGCCGACGAGCGGGCCCACGCGATCACCGGCTGGCTCGGCGCGGACGCCTACGAACTGGAGCCGCACACCGCATCGTTCAAGCCCGACCGGCCCGGTGTCGTCGTGGTGTGCACCGACGGTCTGTGGAACTACGCCGAGACGGCCGAGGAGATGGCCGAGGCCGTCCCCGCCGACGCGGCCGAACGCCCGCTGCACAGCGCCCGGGTCCTGGTCGGTCACGCCCTGGACGGCGGGGGCCACGACAACGTAACAGTGGCCGTCGTGCCGTTCCCGGCGCCGCCGCGGGGGGCAGGATCGGCCTGAGGCCGCGGGCCGGAGGGGACCGGTCTGTTCACAGCCATTCCCTGCTTCAGCAGGGTGGTCAAGGGGGATTTGAGTACGTATGGCCAATTTCTCGAAGTCGAACGTGCCGCAGTTCTCGATGGACGTCTACCAGAACGAGTACCTGCCGGAAGGCGGCCGTGAGGTCAACGCGATCGTCACGGTGACCGCGACCGGCGGGGGCACGATCGGCAGCTCCTCGCCCCAGGTGTACCCACAGGGCGGCGGGCCGTCCGCCGCCGTGGCGGTCATGGTCGACTGCTCCGGCTCCATGGACTACCCGCCGACCAAGATGCGCGGCGCCCGGGACGCCACGGCCGCCGCGATCGACGCCCTGCGCGACGGAACGCACTTCGCGGTGATCGGCGGTACGCACGTGGCCACGGAGGTCTATCCGGGCGGCGGGCGGCTCGCGATCGCCGACGCCACCACCCGCGAGCAGGCCAAGCGGGCGCTGCGCGGGCTCGCCGCGGGCGGCGGTACGGCCATCGGCACCTGGCTGCGGCTCGCCGACCGGCTGCTGAACTCGGCGGACGTCACCATCCGGCACGGCATCCTGCTCACCGACGGCCGCAACGAGCACGAGTCGCCCGAGGACCTGCGGGCGACACTCCAGGCGTGCGCCGGGCGGTTCACCTGTGACGCGCGGGGCGTGGGCACCGACTGGGAAGTGAAAGAAGTCACAGGGATCGCCTCCGCGCTGCTCGGCAGCGCGGACATCGTGGCCGACCCGGCCGGTCTCGCCGCCGACTTCACACGGATGATGGAGACGGCCATGGGCAAGGAGGTCGCCGACGTCTCCCTGAGGGTGTGGACGCCGGTCGGCACGGCCATCCGCTTCGTCAAGCAAGTGGCGCCCACCGTCGAGGACCTGACCACCCGCCGTACGGAGGCCGGGCCGCGCGCCGGGGACTACCCGACCGGTTCCTGGGGCGACGAGTCCCGCGACTACCACCTGTGCGTGGAGGTACCGGCGGCCGGGATCGGCCAGGAGATGCTCGCGGCCCGGGTCTCGCTGGTCGTGCCGCAGGCGGACAACTCCGCGCAGAACCTCGGCGCCCAGGGACTCGTACGAGCCGTGTGGACCGACGACATGACGGCCTCCACCTCGATCAACCCCCAAGTCGCCCACTACACCGGACAGGCCGAACTGGCACAAGCCATTCAGCAGGGGCTCGATCTTCGCAAAGCGGGCGATTTCGATGGAGCAACCGCCAAACTGGGACGTGCTGTTCAGCTCGCCGGCGCCTCCGGGAACGCCGATACTGCGAAACTGCTTGCGAAGGTGGTGGACGTTGTCGACGCCGCGACAGGTACTGTGCGGTTGAAGACGAAGGTCGCCGAGGCGGACGAGATGACTCTGGAGACCCGGTCCACAAAGACTGTTCGTGTAAAGAAGTGACGCTGCCACCCGGCAGCGCCCAGCCGGCCGGACCCTCGGCCGAGCCGGCCGAACCCTCAGGAGAAGGGGAAGCACCGACATGCCGACCTGCCCGAACGGACACCAGTCGGGTTCCGACGACTGGTGCGAGGTCTGCGGTCACCGCATGGCCGGTGCCGTACCTCCGCCCCCTCCCCCGCCGCCTCCCGCCGCCGGCGGCCACGGTTTCCCGCCCCCGGCGGGCGCGGGCGCTCCCGGCGCCCGCCCGCCGGCCGCCGCGGCCCCGGAGCCTGAGCTGTGCCCGCAGTGCCGCACGCCCCGCGAGGGCGGCGCGCCCTTCTGCGAGGAGTGCCGGTGGAACTTCCTGACCAACACGGCCACGTCGTACACCCCGCCGGCCCCGCGCCCGCCCCAGCCCCGTTTCCAGCCGCCGAGCGCGACGTACGGCGGCGGTGAGGGGTACGAGTACCAGGGCTCCCGGCCCTCGCAGGTGAACCGGCCCGCCGAACCGATCCCGTCCTTCGGCAGTGAGCCGTCGGGTCCGACGCCGTTCGGCGGCGAGCGCGCCAGGTCCGGCCCGCCGACCTCCCCGGGTCCGTCGGGCCCGCCCGGCTTCGGCGCTGTGCAGGGTCCGGGCCAGGGCCCGAATTCCGGCGCTCCTTCCGGCTTCGGCGGGCAGAGCGCGGGGCAGGGTCCCGGCGGCCCGTCCGGCTTCGGCGGCGGACAGATCCCGGGCCAGACGTCGGGCCAGGGCCAGGGCCCGGGTCCCGGGGCTCCCGCTCCCGCCGCTCCGCCGTCGTTCGGTCGTGGGCCGGCGTCCGGTCCCGGCGACCCCTTCGGCCGTGAGCCCTCCGCTCCCGGCGCCCCCACTCCCCCCGGCCCGCCCCAGGGCGGCCCCGGCGCGCCCGGCCCCACGGGCTTCGGCGGCGACCCCTCGCGTCCGGTTCCGCCGCCGCCCGGGCCGGTCCCGCCCGCCGGCCCCGGCGGTGCCCCGCAGGCGTTCCAGCAGCCCGGTCCGCCCGCGCCGCCCGCGTTCCCGGGCGAGAGCGGCCGGCCGGCCGCCGGCGGCGGTCCCTCCTTCGGCGGCGGTGACGACGACTGGGTGATCTCCCCGCCGTCGTCCGCCGGCCCGGCCGGACCGGCGCAGGGACAGGTGCCCGGCAGCCCGGGCGGCGGGTACGGCTACCCGCAGGCCCCCTACGCGGAGCCGACCACCTGGACCGCGACGATCGGCCCGGACCGCGAGTACTTCATGGCGATGATGCAGCGCTCGGGTCCCGAGGCCGCGGGGCTCAACCTGCCCGCGTACTCGCCCGAGCAGCAGCGCACGCTCAGCGGCAACCAGATCACCATCGGCCGCCGCCGGCACTCCACCGGAGACACCCCCGACATCGACCTCGCGGTGCCGGCGGAGGACCCGGGCGTCTCGCACCAGCACGCGGTGCTGGTGCAGCAGCCCAACGGCAGCTGGGCGGTCGTCGACCAGAACTCGACGAACGGCACCACGGTCAACATGTCCGAGGAGCCGATCCAGCCGTTCGTACCGGTCCCGCTACAGGACGGCGACCGGGTACACGTGGGCGCCTGGACGACGATCACCGTCCGCCGGGGCTGAGTTCAGGGCAGGGGCCAGACGTACGGCCCCTGCGGGTCGTCCAGCCACACCCAGGCGTGCTCGCCGGCGACCGTGACGCCGTACCGCTCGCGCTCCGGCATGCCCTCGCGCTCCCACAGCGCGCAGGCCGCGTGCGGATCGAGGGCACGCCGGGTCAGCGCGAGCAGGAAGCGGATCGTCTCCTGCTCGCGGACCCGGTCCGGCAGCCCGGCCCGCGGTACCCCCGCCGATGCCGTCCCGCCCTCGCCGCGCAGCGGTACGAAGTGGGCGGCCGTCGGCAGGAAACGGCCCTCGGCGTGTTCCGGGTCCCGGACCGTCAGCGCCAGCAGACCGGTGGCCAGCGGGGTCAGGATCCCGGCGCCGGGGCGGCACTGGGCGAGCCAGGCACGCGGGACCGTGGACAGCGCGCAGGTGGCGATGATCCGGTCGAAGGGGGCCCGTTCGGGCACTCCGCGGGCGCCGTCGCCGGTGACGACGGCCGGGTGGTGGCCGGCCGCCTGAAGGTGCCGACGGGCCGTCTCGGCGATCTCCGGTTCCAGGTCGATCGTGGTGACGAGGCCGTCGTCACCGAGCCGGTGGGCGAGCAGGGCCGCGTTGTAGCCCGTTCCGGCGCCCACCTCCAGGACCCGGTCGCCGTCCTCGACACCCAGCGCGACCAGCATCCGGGCCATCAGCGAGGGCTGGCTGCTGGAGGAGACCAGCTCGCCGTCGCGCAGCCGGGTGGCCAGCGGGGCGTCCGTGTAGGCGCCGCGCACCCAGTCCGCACGAGCGAGCCGGTCGGGGCTCTCGCCCCAACGGCGCCGGTACCCGCCGCGCCCGGCGACGTAGTAGTACGGCACGAAGAGGTGCCGGGGCACGGCGGCGAACGCCTCCCGCCACACCGGGTGCCCGGCCCAGGCTCCGTCGGCGTCGATCTCCCGCACCAGTGCGGCCCGCGCGGCGGCGGCCAGGCAGTCGGTCTCGGTGTCGTACGGCCCCATGGATCCACAGTAGGGGCCGGGACGGTCACCGGGTCCTAAGCCTTGAGTCCTGGGTCACCCGGTCTGAGACGATGTACAGGTGAAAGAGATTCGGCGCGGCACGCTTCAGGAGCAGACCTTCTACGAGCAGGTCGGCGGGGAGGAGACCTTCCGTCGGCTCGTCCACCGTTTCTACCAGGGAGTCGCCGAGGACCCGCTCCTTCGGCCGATGTACCCGGAGGAGGACCTGGGCCCCGCCGAGGAGCGGCTGGCCCTGTTCCTGATGCAGTACTGGGGCGGCCCCACCACCTACAGCGACAACCGCGGCCACCCCCGGCTGCGCATGCGGCACGCGCCGTTCACGGTGGACCGGGCGGCGCACGACGCGTGGCTGAGGCACATGCGGGCGGCCGTGGACGAACTCGGGCTCTCCGAGGAGCACGAGCGGACGCTGTGGAACTACCTGACGTACGCGGCCCAGTCGATGGTGAACACCCCGGAGTGAGTCCGGGAGGGGACCGGGCGCCGAGGAAGGGCCGGGCGCCGAGGAAGGGCCGGACTCAGCGGACGCTGACGCCCAGCGGGCCGAGCCCGGCCCGCCGGACGGCGACGGAGCCGTACGGGGTGCGCAGCCGCAGCCATGCCCCCGAGGAGAACAGCCCGGTGTCCGCCGACCGCGTGCCCGGGCGCAGGAAGCCCAGGGACTGCGCCGCGTGCACGGCCCGCACCGGCAGCCCGGTCCGGCCGATCTCCCGGGACCAGATGTCCCCCCCGATCCGGTCGAGTTCGGCGCGGGTACGTGCCTGAGGCCCCAACTCCTGTGTGCGCGAGCGGAATTCGGCGACCGCGGCGGCGACGGTGGCCCGCAGCGCGTCCGGAGCGGGCAGGCCCGGCTCGGGCCGCCAGCCACCGCGCGGCGGCAGCACCCCGGCCCACGGCGGCCCGGTGACGGCGGCCGGGACGGCGGCGGTGGCCGCGCGCTCGTCCACCGACTCCAGCAGCTCACCGGCGGAGACGGTCACATCGAGGGTGACCTCGAGCCCGTCCTCGTACGGCTTCGCCAGCCGCACCGCGCGCACGGCCAGCACCTCGAAGGAGGGGGGCCGGCCGAAGACGGCTAGCGCGGTGCCGGCCGCCTGCAGACGCACCGCGGCTCCACGGTCGTAGTGGAGCAGCCGGGAGAGGAAGGCGGCGAGGTCCGCCGCCTCCGTCTCGTCGGCAAGGTGCAGCACCGTCATGCGGCGACGGCCTCCCCGGCCTCGTCCGTGTACTGCTCGAGGAACGCGCGCTCCTCGTCGGTGATCCGCCGCGGGCGCTGGGCCTCGAAGTCGAACGGCACGACCACGGTCGAGGCCCGTGCGTAGACCGCTTCCTCGTCCTTCACCTCGTAGGAGACGGTGAAGGACACGGCCTTGATCTGGGTGACCCACAGCTCGATGTCCACGGGCGTGGGCCGGTGGACGAGCTGGCGCCGGTAGTCGATCTCATGGCGCGCCACCACGGACCCCTGCCGGGACTCCGCGGGCCGGCCGGACATGAAGTCGATACGGGCTTCCTCCAGGTAGCGCAGGAAGACCGCGTTGTTGACATGGCCGTAGGCGTCCATGTCCGACCAGCGCAGCGGGCAGCGGTAGATGTGCCGCAAGACCGATCAGCCCCGGGTCAGCTTCTTGTAGGTGGCGCGGTGCGGACGCGCGGCGTCCGGACCGAGCCGCTCGATCTTGTTCTTCTCGTACGACTCGAAGTTGCCCTCGAACCAGAACCACTTCGACTCGCCCTCGTAGGCGAGGATGTGCGTGGCGACCCGGTCGAGGAACCACCGGTCGTGGGAGACGACCACGGCACAGCCCGGGAACTCGAGAAGGGCGTTCTCGAGGGAGGACAGGGTCTCCACGTCCAGGTCGTTGGTGGGCTCGTCGAGGAGCAGCAGGTTGCCGCCCTGCTTGAGGGTCAGCGCCAGGTTGAGGCGGTTGCGCTCACCACCGGACAGGACACCGGCCGGCTTCTGCTGGTCCGGCCCCTTGAAACCGAAGGCGGAGACATACGCGCGGGACGGCATCTCGACCTGGCCGACGTTGATGTAGTCGAGCCCGTCGGACACGACCTCCCACAGCGTCTTCTTGGGGTCGAGGTTCGCGCGGCTCTGGTCGACGTAGGAGATCTTGACGGTCTCGCCGACCTTGATGTCGCCGGAGTCCGGGGTCTCCAGGCCCTGGATCATCTTGAACAGCGTGGTCTTGCCGGCGCCGTTCGGGCCGATGACACCGACGATGCCGTTGCGCGGCAGCGTGAAGGAGAGCCCGTCGACGAGGACCTTCTCGCCGAAGGCCTTGTTCAGCTTGTCGACCTCGACGACGACGTTGCCGAGCCGCGGGCCCGGCGGGATCTGGATCTCCTCGAAGTCCAGCTTCCGCATCTTGTCGGCCTCGGCGGCCATCTCCTCGTACCGCGCGAGACGGGCCTTGGACTTGGCCTGGCGTCCCTTGGCGTTGGAGCGGACCCACTCCAGCTCTTCCTTGAGCCGCTTCTGCCGCTTGGCGTCCTTCTGACCTTCGACCTTGAGACGGGCCGCCTTGGTCTCCAGGTACTTGGAGTAGTTGCCCTCGTAGCCGTGCAGACGGCCGCGGTCGACCTCGCAGATCCAGCCGGCGACGTTGTCGAGGAAGTACCGGTCGTGGGTGACGGCCACGACGGTGCCCGGGTACTTGGCGAGGTGCTGCTCCAGCCAGTTCACCGACTCGGCGTCGAGGTGGTTGGTGGGCTCGTCGAGGAGCAGCAGGTCGGGCTGCTCCAGCAGGAGCTTGCAGAGCGCGACGCGGCGCTTCTCGCCACCGGAGAGGTTGGTGACGGGCCAGTCGCCGGGCGGGCAGCCCAGCGCGTCCATGGCCTGCTCGAGCTGGGCGTCGAGGTCCCAGGCGTTGGCGTGGTCCAGCTCCTCCTGGAGCTTGCCCATCTCGTCCATGAGCGCGTCGGTGTACTCGGTCGCCATCTGCTCGGCGATCTCGTTGAACCGGTCCAGCTTGCCCTTGACCTCGGCGACACCGTCCTGGACGTTCTCCAGGACGGTCTTCTCCTCGTTCAGCGGGGGCTCCTGCAGCAGGATGCCGACGCTGTAGCCCGGCGACAGGAACGCGTCGCCGTTCGACGGCTGCTCAAGACCAGCCATGATCTTCAGCACGGTCGACTTACCGGCACCGTTCGGGCCGACGACACCGATCTTCGCTCCCGGCAGGAAGCTCAGGGTGACGTCGTCGAGGATCACCTTGTCGCCGTGCGCTTTGCGCGCCTTGCGCATGGTGTAAATGAACTCAGCCAAGAGAAACCGTCCGGCAGCTTGAAATCTGGCAGTGGGCAGATACACCCCATCTTGCCCGACGGCCAGCCTTGGGTGTTAACCCGTTTGGTTGGGGGGCTGTGACCTGGGGTTTCGTGGGGCGCGGCGGTCGCGCGGCAGTGGCTCGTCGGTCGCTGTCGGTCGTCGTCGGGCAGCCTCGGGCGACCCGGGGGCGGCTCTGGGGCGCTCACCCGTCGGCCCGCCGGCCACTCGGCGAGCCGGACCCTCACATGGGGGTGTGGGCCTGCCCGTGGCGGGTGTGGGCGTGTACATGGGGGCGCGGGTGATCTCGGCCGGCGCCGCCGCGTCGGGTACACCGTCCATTCGTACGCGTGAAGTCGCCCAAGGGCCGGCGGCCGCTGACCTCGCCGGTGGGTGAATTCCGTGAACTGTTCGTTGCTCAGGTGCGACCATTCGCCCGATCGGCGTACGGGCCGCCGATGGATTTCGGCGGGCGAGGGAAGAACACCTCCCGCCTCCGCGCCGTCCCGCTCCAGGCGCGCCGAAGAATGTAGCGTGCTGCCCGGCCCCGATCGGGGCCCTGTCGCGAGGAGCCGGGAATGCTCAAGGGTTTCAAGAACTTCCTGATGCGCGGCGACGTCATCGTCGTAGCCATGGGTCTCATTGTCGCACTGGCATTCAGCACCCTGATCAAGGCGTTCACCGATTTCGTGATCAACCCCATCATTGCCCGCGCCCAGGGCAGCCATTCAGTCGGATTGGGATGGCAGCTCGGCCAGGCGGGCAACAAGGCCACGTACCTTGATATCGGATCCTTCATTTCGGCGGTCATCTACTTCATCATCTTCATGGCCGTCGTCTATTTCCTCATCGTAGTGCCGTACAAGCATTTTTCGGCGCGGCGCGGTGTGGTGGTCTTCGAAGCGCCGGGGCCCGTCAAGGCCCGGCCTGCCTGTGCGAGGACCTGCCGGCCGCTGCCACCAAGTGCCGGCACTGCGGTTCCGAGCAGCCGCCGTCGGCCGGGGCGTCACAGCCCTGAGCGGACGGGGCCCGCCGGTGCATCGCGCATTGCCGACAGGCAAGGTGCCCGAATCGGCAACACGGTCGTCTCCGGTTGACCGGTCGGAGGAATTCGCGTCTCCCCCGTGCAGTCCGAGCGATCGCCGAATTTTCTATTCTCTGAGGTGCGGCATGGCCGGTGGTGTCTCCTCGCCCCGAAGGACGAGGCGCATGCGACCGTCGACGGACAAGATGTACTGACGGGCTGGAGTGCGGGGGCCCAACGCCTACTGGGCTACCGGGCCGAGGAGTTCGGTGGGTGGCACGGCGCCGATCCGCTGCACGTCCCTGCGGACAGCGCCCGGGACGAAAAGCCGGATCGAGGCGGCATTATGGGCCTGCCTTCTGATACCTGCTTCAGGTGAAGAGCACTGACTGATCCGCGCGGGCCTTTTCAGTGAATCTCCATTCCATGTCGATGTATTCGACAGCGCGTTGCGTTTTGTCGCACAGGCCCGGCGGCACCTGATGGGTGTTTGCGGCTGACGATTTTGCGGGCTGCCCCGGGTACCCGAACGCGGGGAGCCGCCGCATACCGGCAGCCACCGCAACCCGTGCCCCCGGGCCGTCGGCCGACCTGCCTCAGTCGCCCGGCTGCTCCCGCTTGCGCAGGATCACCAGGACCGCACCGCCGATGACGACCAGCCCGATGGCCGCGCCCGCGATCAGGGGGGTGATCGCGGAGCCGCCCGTCGCGGCGAGGTCGGTGTCGGGAGCCGCGGTGCCGCCGCCCACCGAGGCGGGGCTGGGCTCGTTGTGGACCTTGGCGCCCTGGGTCGTGATCACGCCCTGGGTCCTGCAGTCGAGGACGCCGGTGAAACGCTGGCTGAAGCCGTTCGGACCGGTGATCGTGAAGTCGTAGGCCTGGTCCTCCTGGAGCGGGACCGTCACCGTGCGGGTGGCGCCCGCGGGGATGGTGTGCTCGGCACCCATCAGCGCGAAGCCGAACGGCTTGTCGCCGGAGTTCACCACGATGATGTCCACGGCGCTGTCCGCACAGTTCTTGCGAGCCGAGACCGCCGGTATGGCGCCCTCGGCCGCCCAGGTGACGCCGGCGGTCGCGGAGACCGTTGACTCGCTGGACCCGGCCAGTATCTGGGTCTGGCTGCGGCTGTCCGAGGAGAACGCACGGCCCACTGGCACGGTGGTCGACGCCTGCACGGTCAGCTGGGCGGTGCCTCCCCCACTTCCGGACGCGTGCGAAGCATCCCCCTCCGTGTCCTTGGGGACGTCGAAGTACAGCCGGCTGCCGTTCTTCGCGGTGGTGACCGCCTTGCCGGTCTTGTCGACGATCCGCACCCCGGTGGTGGCTGCGTCCGCCGGCGGGCTGACCGCGACACCGGTCGCGTTGGTGTGCACGGTCACCGGTCCCAGCAGCGCGCCGGGCCGCCCGGACACCGCGGGCGGGTCCAGGGTGAGCGAGGCCTGCGGTTCGGCGAGGTCACGGGCGCTCTTCTGCAGGTAGTCGGCGAGCTTCTCGGCCTGCGGGTCGGCGGCGTCGACCTTCGCGCCGTCGGAGTAGCGCCAGATGGCCACCTGGGTGCCGGCTGCCGCGTCCTGCTCGGTGAGGCTGCCGGCGCCCGCCTTGCGGGCGAGTGCGGCGAGGTCGTTGACCTGGGGGTAGGAGTTCTGCAGGATCCAGCGGATCCTGCCGGCGTTCTTGTTGGTGCCCAGCGAGGTGCCGCTCCAGGACGTCTCCCGGTAGGGCGCATCGCGCTGGGTGGGGCTGTACAGGTCGACGCAGTACGTCTGCAGGGTGCCGCCGCCGTCGACGGACATCTCGAACAGGCCCGCCTCCACCCGCTGGTCGCCGCCGGCCTCGTGGATCACGGCCTCGCCGTAGGTCTTCAGGCCGTTGATGGTGGCCGTCGCCCCGCCCTGGGTCTGCGGTGTCCCCTCGGCCACAGCCGTACCGGCGCCGGACAGCACACCGGCCGCCACGATGCCGGACACCGACGCGACGGCGGCCAGGCGGGCCGCGGGGGCGGACCGGTGAAACCCAGAGAACGCACCAAGCACAGAATTCCCCTTCGAGCAGGACCCGTTGGACGTGGGGGACGGTCCCACCAGCAGAATCGGCAGCCCCTAGGGGCATGCCCGGCATCCTATGGATCAGCCGGAGCCTCCCCTGCCGGTCGGATGATCCGATGGGGGATCCGATCCGTAATCGTTATCGCCGGGACCGTCCATGAGCTGGGCATATCGACAAATCCACCGGTTCGTACAGGGTGTTGGGCGATCCGGTACGGCCGAGCGGTCCCCGGTGGTGCCAGGTGGCGCCCGGTGGCGCCGACCCGTGCGCACCGCCGGTGGTCGCTGACCTCACGTCACCATGACGGGCACTGCGGCCTGTTGATGACGTTCTTGACCGGTTCCTGCCTCGGTCCGGTCGTCCGCGGGGCGCGGTGTCTCCCAGTTCGGCTCCGGCCTCGTCGCCGACGGCTGTGTCTCCGGCCTGGCCGCGCGCTGGAAGGCCGCCGTACCGCGGGCGAGGTCATGGCCGATCGCCGCGGCGTCGATGTCGGCGGAGGCCCACTGCTGCTGACCGTCGCGGACCTCCGTGCGCACCTTGAGCCGACCCTGGACGACGACGGGCTGGCCCACCTCCACCGACGCCATCACGTTGACCGCGAGCTGGCGATTGGCCCACACCGTGAAGAAGTTGGTGTGCCCGTCCGTCCAGGCGCTCTTCTCGCGGTCCCAGTAGCGGGAGGTCACCGCCAGCCGGAACCGGGCCGACGGACCCGCCGCCAGCTCCCGGTACACCGGCTGGGTCGCCACGTTGCCCACCACGCAGACGATGGTCTCGTTCATGTCCTCGCTCCCCTCCCCCGCCCGGCGTCCTGCGGCCCGCGGGCGGCACGCGTACGGGGCCGTCCCGTACCGCTGTGGCGCGGCGGCCGCACCGCCTACCGCGATCGCCGCGACCCCAGAGTGCCGCCGCCGGGCCGGGCCCGCCGGACGCTGTGGACGACCATCCCACCTGTGGAAAACCCCGCCACCCGCACGAGTGGCCCACGGCCCGCGTCACCGCACCCGACCCCCACCCCGACCCCGGCCCGCGTCACCGCACCCGACCCCCACCCCCGTCACCTCACTCGCGCCCCGACGCCGGCACCAACCCCGTCACCGGACCCACCCCCGTCACCGCACCCGCGCCCCGCTCCCGTCCCGCACCACCCTGCCGTACTGCTCCCGCACCTCCCGGTAGCGCAGCAGCTCCGCCGCCACCGGATCGAGCACCCGGGCCCGGCCGCAGCTCGCCGCCGCCTCGCGCAGGCGCCGTTCCGCGTCCTGGCCGTAGCGCCGGGCCGGGCCTCTCGCCGCCATCCGGCAGCCCCACTCGACCATCGGCCCGCCGATGATCCCGCACACCATCAGCAGCACCGGAACCCCCAGGTTGGGTGCCATGACACCGGCGATCTGCCCGACCAGCCACAGGCCGCCGATGACCTGCAGCAGCGTCATCGCCGCCTGGACCAGCACCGCCGCCGGCCACCACCCCGGGCGCGGCGGGCGCCCCGGCGGCAGGCCGGCCCGTTCCGCCAGCTCGTCCAGCGCCTCGGACAGTCCCTGGGACCCGCGTGCGGCCGCCTCGCGCACCGCCTGCGCCCAGGGTGCGGGCAGCCCGGCCGAGGCCCGGTCGGAGACCGTACGGACCGCCTGCTCCACGCGCTGGCGGGCCGTCGCCTCCTCGTCGGGCTGGGTCCGCACGAGGTGGCGGCCGGTGGGAGACTCGCCGCGATGCTGGTACCAGCGCCACAGCCGGAGCCAGGGCGTGCCGCAGGCGCGGCCCGCGTTGCGCAGCCAGGCGCGCTCAGCGGCCTCGCCCGCCGCGGTGGCGCCGACCGCGTCCGCGAGCCGCGCGGCGAACTCCTCGCGCGCCTCCTCGCTGAGGCCGGACCGGCGCACCGTGGTGTAGACGGGCCGCAGCTCGGCCGCGGCGGCGTCCACGTCGGCCGCGACCCGGCGGGCCGCCGCACCGCGCTCGGCCACGAACTCGCCGAGGCTCTCGCGCAGGTCCGCGACGCCCTGGCCAGTGAGCGCGGACAGCGCGAGCACCGTGGCGCCGGGTTCGCCGTGCTCGCCGAGGGCGACGCCGTCCTCGTCCAACAGCCGCCGCAGGTCGTCCAGGACCTGGTCGGCGGCGTCCCCGGGCAGCCGGTCGACCTGGTTGAGGACGACGAACATGACCTCCGCGTGACCGGCCAGGGGGCGCAGATAGCGCTCGTGCAGCACGGCGTCGGCGTACTTCTCCGGGTCGACGACCCAGATCACCGCGTCGACCAGTTTCAGGATGCGGTCGACCTGCTTGCGGTGCTCCGCGGCGGCGGAGTCGTGGTCGGGCAGGTCGACCAGGACCAGACCGCGCAGCTGCCCCTCGGTATCCGCGCTCTGCAGCGGGCGGCGGCGCAGCCGGCCCGGGATACCGAGCCGGTCGATGAGGCTCGCGGCGCCGTCGCTCCAGCTGCACGCGATGGGCGCGGCCGTGGTCGGACGCCGCACCCCGGTCTCCGAAATGGCCACTCCGGCAAGGGCGTTGAACAGCTGCGACTTGCCGCTGCCGGTCGCGCCCGCGATGGCGACGACCGTGTGCCGACCGGACAGCTTGCGGCGGGCGGCCGCCTCGTCCAGGACCCGGCCCGCCTCGGCCAGGGTCTCGCTGTCCAGCCGGGTGCGGGAGAGCCCGACCAGCTCGCGCAGGGCGTCCAGGCGGGAGCGCAGCTTGCCGTCGTAGGCCAGCGGGGCCGGGGTCTGGCTGCCGTGGCCGCGGCCCGAGGTCTCCATGGCCGTGGCCCGTTCGGCCGCGAGGGCGGCGGCGGTGGCCTCGGTGACCCGCCGGGCGATCAGCCCGTCGTCCCAGGCCTCGTCCGACTCCGCCGACTCGGGGTCGGCGTCCGGGCCGGGCCCGTGGAGGCTGAGGGCGGCCGGGATGCGGGGGTGCGGGGGCGGAACACGCCGCGGCGGCGCGGCGGTCCTGTCCGGGTCCTTCCTCGGCTCCGGGCGCTGAGGCGGGAACAAGTCGACACCGTCGCCGTCTACCCGGCGCGCGTCCCCTGCGTCCCCTGCGTCCCCTGGACCTGTTTCACCTGCTCCACCCACTCCACCGGCTCTGTCTTGCCGGTACGCACCCATCGTGCCGACGCCGCCGTGCCCGGCAGCGCCCCGGCGGGCGCCGCCCTCGTCCTGCACGCGCGCGTACGGCTGGCTCACCGCGCCGTCGTCGCCGGCCCCGGCCGCGCCGTCCGTGCCGTCGGCCCGGATCCCGGTGCCGGTGCCGGACGTACCGGTACGGCCGTCCATCGCGCCCTCGCCCAGCTCCACCCGGTCGTTGCTGTCGTGCTCCATGCGCCCCACGCGTCCCAAGTGGTCAATGTGATCCGTGTGCTCCTGGTCAGTGACAGCGGTCACCGGTCACCTCTCCTTCTGCAGCAGCGACAGTGCGGCGATGAGTTCGGCCTGGGGCTCGGGATGGACGTCCAGGGCGTCGAGCGGGGCGAGGCGCCGCTCGCGCTCGCGGAGCATGACGCGGTCCACGCGCTCGCCCAGCAGGCGTCCGGCCCGGTCGCGCAGCCGTAGCGCGCCATGGGCGCCGAGCCGCTCGGCGAGCCCCTCGCCCGCGGTGCGCGCCCGGCGTCCGCCGAGCAGCGCGGTGGCGACCAGGGCGGCGACGGCCTCCGGATCGGGGGCGCCGGAGCGCTCCAGATCGCGCGATTCCTCCTCGGCGTACTCCTCCAGTTCGCGCCGCCAGCGCCGTACGGCGAGGCCGATGCGGTGCTCGGCGCTCTCCACGGAGGACTCGCCGGCGGCGAGGGCGGGGTCGGCTCCGGCG
This sequence comes from Streptomyces broussonetiae, assembly GCF_009796285.1. NCBI lineage: Bacteria > Bacillati > Actinomycetota > Actinomycetes > Kitasatosporales > Streptomycetaceae > Streptomyces > Streptomyces broussonetiae. The sequence continues at coordinate 3,690,912 of NZ_CP047020.1, forward strand.
GGCTCGAGCCGCCAGGCCTCGTCGACGCGCTCGTCGGCGGCGGTGACGGCGCACAGCAGCAGGGCGACCAGGCTCTCCACGAGCGCGTCCAGGAGTTCCCCGGCGGTGCAGTCCAGCGGGAAGGCCCGCCAGCGCTTGAGGGCGTCCCCGGAGAGTACGGCGCCGGACCGCAGCCGGTCGCGCACGCGCGCGTGCTCGCCGTCGTAGGCGGCCTCCACGGCGGTGGTGAGCCGGAGCGCGGCGGCGTACTGGGCGGCGGCCGCGCCGGCCAGCTCGGACATCCGGGACCTGAGCGAGTCGAGCAGGCCGTGGGCGGTACGGAGCATGACGTGCCGACGCGCGGCAGGGTCCTGGGCGTGATGGGCGAGCCAGTCCTTCAGCGGGGCGACGGCGGTCGTGGGCAGCAGCCCGGCGCCCCAGGCGGACTCGGGCAGCTCGGGCACGGTGAAGCGGGGTACGTCGCCGAGCCCGGCCTTGGTGAGCAGGGCACCGTACTGCCGGGAGACCTCGGAGACCACCTGGTGGGGCACCCGGTCCAGGACGGTCACGAGCGTGGCGTCGTACTCCTTGGCGGTGCGCAGCAGGTGCCAGGGTACGGCGTCGGCGTAGCGGGCGGCCGTGGTGACCATGATCCAGATGTCTGCGGCGCAGATCAACTCGGCGGCCAGGGCGCGGTTGTCGGCGATCAGGGAGTCGACGTCCGGTGCGTCGAGGAGGGCGAGTCCGGGCGGAAGGGTCTCGGCGCTCTCGACGCGCAGCACGCGCGCGGGGTGCTCGGCGCCGGACATCAGGAGGTCGTCGGTGGTCTCGTGCTGGGGCGACCACACGCGCGTGAGGTCGGGCAGGACCCGCATGTCGCTGAACCAGTGATGATCCTCCGGATGGCAGACAAGCACCGGCGTCCGGGTCGTCGGCCGCAGCACGCTCGCCTCGCTCACCCGTCGGCCGACGAGCGAGTTGACGAGCGTCGACTTGCCGGCGCCGGTGGAACCGCCGACGACGGCCAGCAAGGGCGCCTCGGGGTCCCGCAGACGGGGTACCAGATAGTCGTCGAGCTGAGCGAGCAGTTCGTCGCGGTTGGCACGCGCGCGTGGGGCTCCGGCCAGGGGCAGCGGAAAGCGTGCGGCGGCGACACGGTCGCGCAGCGCGGAGAGTGTGTCGAGCAGCTGAGGCCGTACGTCCAAGGTCACCACATGCGAAGAATGCCCAATTTTAGGGGAATTCTGAAGCATATAGACATGTCTGCGCGCCGACGGCGCACAAAGGGCAGAAGGGATGACTGGGACGCGCGCGCAGTCCAGGCATAACGAGTGCACAACACCCGGTGCGTCGGACGCCAAAAGCGATGCACGATTCGTACCTGCCTGCGATTATCAGGACCGCTTCACCGAACCTCCACATCGAGCCACGGAGGCGAAGCGACAGGGTCGAGGAACAGGGAGCTTTATCCTTGGTCCCGCCACCAGGCCCCCGTAGCTCAGTGGATAGAGCAGGCGCCTTCTAAGCGCTTGGCCGCAGGTTCGAGTCCTGCCGGGGGCGCCCGTGCACAGCCCTCCCTCAGGGAGGGCTTTTTTTGCTGGTCAGAGGTGGTACCACGGGGCGCGGGTCAGCCCGGGACGCCTCCTTGGTGGCCAAGGGTGCGCTTCGGGACCGTCCGGCTGTGACCGGGGTGTCGCGGGTGGCCCTGCCGCAGATCATGTCGACCTTCTCGACCAGAGGAAGATCAGCCAACGCCCGGCACCTGGGCCTCTGGGGGTCGGGCGCGGGTGGTCCGGGGCGCCGTTCCCCTCTCCCGGCCCGTCGGCGTGGCGCGGATACAGTCATCCTCGGGGAGAGGAGAGTCGACGTGCGACTTCGCTGTGCGGTACTGGACGACTTCCAGGGCGTGGCCACCACGCTGGCCGACTGGTCGGTGATCGAGGACGAGGTCGAGGCCGTCGCACTGCGCGAGCACCTGGACACCGAGGACGACCTCGCCGCGGCCCTCGCCGACTTCGACATCGTCGTCACCCTGCGCGAACGCGTCCCGGTCCCCGGCTCGTTGATCGCCCGGCTGCCCCGGCTGAAGCTGATCGTCGCCTCCGGGATGCGCAACACCGTCATCGACTACGCGGCCGCCGAGAAGCACGGCGTCACCGTGTGCGGCACGCAGAGTTCGGGCATCCCGCCCGCCGAGCTGACCTGGGCGCTGCTGCTCGGGCTGGCCCGCGGGATCGTCGAGGAGAACACCGCCCTGCGCACCGGCGGTCCCTGGCAGTCCACCGTCGGCGCCGACCTGCACGGCGCCCGGCTCGGCGTGCTCGGTCTCGGCCGGATCGGCGGCCATGTGGCCCGGGTCGGGCTCGCCTTCGGCATGCGGGTCAGCGCCTGGAGCCCGCGCCTGACGGAGGAGCGCGCCGCGGAACACGGTGTCGAACTGGCCGCGTCCAAGGAGGAATTGCTCACCGCCAGTGACTTCGTCTCCGTCCAGGTGCCCGGCGGTGACGGCACCCGCGGCCTCATCGGCGCCGCCGAACTGGCTCTCATGAAGCCGACCGCCTACCTGGTCAACACCTCCCGGGCCTCGGTCGTCGACCAGGACGCGCTGCTGGCCGCGCTGCACGAGGGCCGGATCGCGGGAGCGGGCATCGACGTCTTCGACATCGAGCCGCTGCCCGCCGACCATCCGATGCGCACCGCGCCGCGCCTGCTCGCCACGCCCCACCTCGGCTATGTCTCACGGGCCAACTACACGACGTACTACGGCCAGGCGGTGGAGAACATCCAGGCCTATCTGGCGGGCTCCCCGATACGACGGCTGCCGTGAGTGCCGTCGACGAAAAGGCATGCTGCCGTTGAAAGGGTGATCCACCTGCGATCACCGTGACCACCCTCGCGCGGCGCCGTTGAACGGAAAGTGCGGCGGCTGGCCTGCCGCTGCGCTTTCCGAGCAACAAAAGGAGAACGTGATGTCTCGCATCGCGAAGGCAGCCGTTGTCGCCCTCGGCACCGGTGCCGTGGTGGTCGGCGGGGCCGGGCTGGCCCTGGCCGACGCGGGCGCCGAGGGCGCGGCCGTCGACTCGCCGGGTGTGCTGTCCGGCAACCTGCTCCAGGTTCCGGTCAACGTCCCGGTCGACGTGTGCGGGAACACCGTCGATGCGATCGCCCTGCTGAACCCCGCCTTCGGCAACACCTGCGTCAACAAGGGCGACCTGAAGCCGGGCAACCCCGGCGGCTACGGCAACGGCGGCTACGGCCACTGACCGGACCGGCCGACGCGACGATCCGGCCGTCAGCGGCAGACCCCAAGAGCCCCGGCACTGCGAGCGCCGGGGCTCTTCCCCTGCCCCTGCCCGGCAGCGCCCGTCTCGTGCCCGGGAGCCCGCGGCCTCAGGCGTACCGGTAGATCCGGCTCAGGTCCTCCAGCTGGTCCGGTGTCTCGTCCCACGGCGGCAGTTTCCCGTAGCGGGCGACGACCCGCCCGTTCTGGTCGTCGGCGGGGCCGGGCGGGTCGGCCGGCAGATAGCGGTGCTCGCGGTGCGCCCGCTGCCAGCGCTGCCACTGCAGGTCGACGAAGGCGTGGTGCAGCCAGAACACCGGGTCGTTGACCGAGGCACCGCCGAGCATCACCCCGCCGACCCAGCGGTGCACCCGGTTGTGGTTGTGCCAGGAGGCGCTGCCGCTGCCCTGCCCCCAGCCCTCCAGCTTGTTGCGGAAGCCGCTGGTCACGGTCGAGTCCCACGGCGGAGTGTCGTAGACGGGGTCGTCGAGCGCCCACCGCAGGTCGCTCTTCGTGGGCAGCTGCAAGGGGGCGGCGGCACGGCCCAGGTCCCGGGTGAGGAACCTGCCGTCGGTGACGCCCTCCTTGATGGTCCAGTGACCGGCCGCATAGGCGAACGGCCCGGTCGTCACCTGCTGGTCAAAGCGCCGTCCGTTGCCGCCGAGCAGGTCCTTCGTCCACGGCACCGAGGCCGGCGTACGGTCCCGGGTCCAGTCCCAGTACGGCACCGTCACCGAGGAGTCGACGCGGCGCAGCGCCCGCTCCAGCTCCAGCACGAACCGGCGGTGCCAGGGCAGGAAGGACGGCGCCATGTGCGCGGTGCGCAGACCGGTCTCGCCGTCGGGGGTGTAGTGGGCGATGTGCGTGCGGACGAACTCGTCGTACTCACCGCGCCGCTTGAGTTCCAGCAGGGCGTTCACGAACCGGCGCCGCTCGCTCGCGGTGAGCGTGCCGACGTCCCTACGCACGTACGCCACGGTCTTCCCCCATGTGCATCTGTTCGCCGCCCATCGGGTCCGTGGCCAGGTCGTCGCGCAGCTGCTGGCCGGGGCCGATCTCGTCCACGGCCGCCCGGGTCGCCTCCAGCGGTGTCCGGTACGAGGTGTAGTGGTCGACCATGCTCAGCCAGGTGCCGTCGGCCCGCCGCATCAGGTGCAGCGGGCGCCCGTCGACGGTGATCCGCCAGTCCTCCTCGGTCGTCCCGCCCTCGACGACCGGCACCAGCACGCCCTGGATGAGGCGGCCCCGGTAGACCTCGTCGAAGGAGGTGCCGTCCGAGGACCGCATCGGGGGCACGGGCCGGGACGCGCCGACGACCGGCGCCAGTGCCAGCGCGGCGACCGAGGCCAGCAGCCCCCGCGCCACGTCCCTCCGGGCCGCTCTCGCCGCCCCCTCTTTCCCCTGCCGCCCCGCGCCCACCGTCGCTCCGTCGATACCGAAGACCATCACGCGCTCCTCGCCTGGAACCGGACGCCCACGACCGGACGCCGTACCGGCTAACCGGCCCGGGGCACGGAGGGTCACCGCACCAGAGCCATCCGGTGGGGAGGAGCGGCTACGACGCCCGGCTCGAACGGGGGCGCGGTGGAGGCGGTGCGGCGGCTTCGGCGGCTTCGGCGGTCGAGTACAACGGACCGGAGAACGGGACCGGAGAACGGGACCGGGCAACAGGACCGGGCGGCGGAGACGGCCGGGCCGACAAGGGGCGCAGCCCTTCGTACCCCAGCGCGCGCCCCGCACGGCTCACGGCTCACGGGCCACGGGCCACGGGCCCACGGCCCACAGCCCCCTGAGGGCCTACCGGCCCGCGCCGCCCGCCACGTCCGCGTCGGCGATCGTCTGCAGGGCCGGGGCGATGATGCCGAGCTGCGGCTCCTTGAGGTCCGGGAGGCCGAAGTTGTCCGGGTTGGGCCGGGTCAGGGGGGCGTCAGCGACCACGCCGGGGGTCAGCGTGTGCAGGTCGTTGACGGGGGTGTCGACGGCCACGTGGTCGAAGCGGTCGCCGAGGACCCGCGGGATCGGTGCGTCGAGGTTGACTCCGGGCAGGCCGCCGGACATCGGCACCGGGGGCAGGGTGCGGTCGGGCAGCAGGTGGCCGGTGACGTAGCGCGGGCCTTGGGGTGCGCCCGGCATCATCAGCGGCGCCGGCAGCTCCAGGCCCGCCTTCGGCATCTCCATGCCGAGGGACTCGGATGCGCCTTCCAGGGGCACGGAAATGGGGACCGTGCCGACCGCGGCGGCGGGGGTGGCTGCGGCACCCACGGCGGCCGCGACGCCCGTGACGACGGCGGCAAGGGTTCCTCGGGTGGTCGACTTCATGTCAGGTACGGTCCCTTCCAGGATGCGGGAGTTCGACGTCCGTACCGCGTAACGAGCCGGAAAACCACTTCTGTTCACAATTCGCCCGGCTGCCGTAATTGTCGGCTGGTCACTCTTCAGCTGGTCCAGAAGTCCCACCAGCGGGTCAGGATCAGCATGCCGACCACGCCGATGTGCAGCACCGGGAGCACCCAGGTGAACTCGGCGAGGAACCCCTTCAGCCAGGTCGGCGCGGGCAGGAAGCCGTGCGCGACGACCAGCGAGGTGGCGTACCAGAACATGAGGATCGTGGCGACCCAGGCCAGAGCGCACCACAGGCACAGCGCGTTGATCCGGTACAGGGACTCGTACTGGAGCCAGGAGACGAATCCGACGCCGAACAGGCAGCCGGCCTCGAACAGCAGCCAGTACCAGCCGGGAAAGCGGGCCCCGGCGATCAGGCTCATACCGACGCACACGACGATGCCGTAGGCCACCAGGCCCAGCATCGGGTTGGGGAACCCGAAGGCCGCGGCCTGCTCGCTCTTCATCACACTGCCGCAGGACACCACAGGGTTCAGGCTGCATCCGGGCACGAAGTTCGGGTTCTGCAGCAGCTTGAACTTGTCGAGCGTGATGGCCCAGGAGGCGAGCAGCCCGGCCGCCCCGGTGAGTACCAGCAGCAGCCCGAATCCCCTGCCGCCGGCCAGGGGCTTGGGCATCAGTGGCGCACTCTGGCGGCCGGCAGGACGATGTGCGCGGCGGCGTTCAGGGTCTCCTCGGCACCGGCGAAGGCGGCGAGGTCGGCCGGCTCGACCGTCTTGCCGGGCTCGCCCTCGGGCCAGGCGCGGGTCGTGAACACGAGGTAGGCGTAGCCGCGCTCGGCGACGGCCTCGAGCCACTCCGGCGGCGCACCGGCCTGCGCGACCAGCTGTGGCATCCGTACGACGGCCTGGCCTGCCTCGACCAGCAGGCTGACGGGGAGGCTGGGCCGGGCGTTGCCGTCGACCAGGTCGCCGCCGACCGGCAGCCCGTTGCTGGTCAGCAGGTGCTCGACCGCCGCCGCGGTGGCCTCGGGGCCGCCCTCGGCGTCACCCAGGGAGTAGGCCAGCAGATAGGGCATGTCGGCGCCGTCGGGGGCCTCGCCGCTCCATGCGAGCAGGACGAGCGTGCCGAGGCCGGCCGGGCGGATGTCGCTTGGGGTTGAGGTCACCGCGCGACCCTATCGACGCTTCCGCGGGCCCTCTGACGGCTTCTCACCCTTCCGGACGAGCGCCCGGACCCGCTCCACACGAACGAGGGAAGCGGGGCCGCAAAAGCCGGGGGCCGGTGCCGCGGGTGCGGTACCGGCCTCCGTGCGTACGGGCGGGGTGTCAGCTCTGCAGGGGCAGGCCGCCGAGCAGCGGGTTGTGCTGGTTCAGCGCGCCGGTTGCGCCCTTGACCGTGTGGAGCAGGGAGTTCTTGTTCTCGGTGTTGAGCGCGTCCGACTGGTGATGGATCGGCATCGCGTCGTTGAGGGTGAGCGGGCCCTTGGTGAGCTGGTTGACGGCGCCGTTGAGGCTGGTGGGCGTCACGTCGGCGGCGTTGTAGGCGAACGCGGGCGCGGCAACGCCTGCGAGGGCCACGGAACCGGCAACGACAGCGGCAGCCTTCAGGGACTTCATCGTGTTCCTTCCTTCGGCAACTCAAGTCACCCCAGTGAATTCTGACGCCGTGCCTAACGAGATCCGGCCGGGGCGGAAACCCCGTACGCACAAGACATATGAGATCCCCGAGGTTCGGCTCCTCGGGAACAGCACTCAGCCGCCGTACCGGGCGGTACGGCGGCTGAGTGGTGCACGCGCCGAAGGGTCAGCCGGTCGCGGGCAGGTTCGGTACCGAGGCCGGGGAGGCCGCGTTCGAGGTGGCCAGGCCGAGCGTGGACGTCAGCAGGCCGACCAGGTTGGACACCACGCCGCCGGCCGCCGAGACCACCGTGGACAGGCCGGAGGTGGCCGCCTTGAGCAGGTTGTTGACCGCGGTCTGGAGAGAGGCGAGCAGGTCGCCGACGGCGTCGCGGGCCGCGGGGGCCTTGCCGTCGTCGGCGTGCTTCACGACGGCCGGGCGGTCCGGGACCATCGGGAGCTTGGCGGTCGAGGAGAGGCCGGGCGTCACGGGAGCCCTGGGCGCGGCCGGTGCCGGCAGGACCGGGGCAGTCCTGGCCACCTCGTTGATGGCCCGTCGGGCCGCCCCGCCGAGCCTGTCGGCCTCCTCGGAGGTCAGTCTGCCCTTCTTCAGCGACTCGTTGAGCAGGTCGACGACCGGCTGGAGTACGACACGGGTCGCGTCCAGGGCTCTGACCTGGACGAGCAGTTGCTCCTCTGCCTGCGTGGCGGGAGAGGAGGCGCTGGACGCGTGTTCTCGGGCCGCGTCGGCGGCAACGGCTGCCGGGCAGGTGACACCGGCCAGGACGGCGGCGCAGAGGGTGGTGGACGCAAGGCGCCGCGCGGACAGAACACGCATGGGAGTTCCTTTCGGTGAACAGCGGGACCTGTGCCCACCGTCCGTTCACCGACAGCGCCTCGCAACCGGTGGATCATGGATCTGATCCATCCGGGGGAGCGGAGGAATCGGCCGTCCGCCCCGTGGCGGATACGCGGGACGGACGGCCGGCCGAAGGGTTGTGTCCCGGCGTCAGTGATTGACGCAGGTGTTTCCGAAGCCCGGGTTCAGCAGACCGATGACGTCGACGGTGTTGCCGCAGAGGGCGATCGGCACGTGGATCGGGATCTCGACGGTGTTGCCCGACAGAACGCCCGGCGAGTTCTTGGCGACGCCGGCCGCACCGGAGTCGGCGCAGGCCACACCGGCACCGCCGGCGACGGCCACGACGGCGGCGGAGGTCAGGACCAGACCCTTCGCGATACGCGACATGGAGAGGTGCTCCTTGGGGATCGAGGCAAACATGCGGGCGGACGCCCGGCGTTGTGTCAACGCGGGCCGGCGCCGGTAGTTGTGCCGCCAACGGGGTGATACACGCAAAGGGTTACCCTTCACACTTCCGACACACTTGTCCTCTTTCAACGGATTAATACGCATAGCGGCTAGAGTTACGGCCCTCTCCAGCACATGCGAAAGGGCACCGCCGGTCATGCGCAAGCTCCTGGGTCCGCACACGGTGCGGCACACGGTCAGCGAGGACTTCACCGGCGCGGGCGACCGGCGCACGCTCTCCTCCGGCCCCCGGCGTACGCCCGTCACAGCGATCCGGCGTACGTCTGTCGCATTCGGCGGCTCCGTCAATCCACCTGACGACGTACCCGCCCCCACGACCAGCGCACCGGGGCCCACACCCGCCCGGCGGATCTCTGGCTACGCCAACACGCTCGGCCACGACTCCGACCTGTCCGATCTCGGCCCGGATCGGCGGCGCGGCGGTGACCAGCCGGGCTTCCGGCTCGTTCCCCTGCCGGAAACGGCATGGGCCGACGTCCTCTTCGCCGCCGTGGACGCACAGGTGTGAGGCGCGTTCCCGACCGCCGTCCCGAGCGCCCCCCCTGTGAACGAGGTATTCCGCCCATGCACCAGCCAGCGCCCGCCCCCCGGCCACGGGTCCTGCACCTCGCGCAACCCGTCGACGGCGGTGTCGCCCGGGTCGTCCTGGATCTGGCGCGCGCCCAGCTCGCGGCGGGCCTGCACGTCACGACGGCCTGTCCCGACGGTGAACTCGCCTTACAGTTGCGGGAGTTGGGCGTCGACGTCCACCACTGGCGGGCCGGCCGCGCCCCGGGCCCGGGCCTGCCGGGCGAGGTACGGCGGCTCGTACGACTGCTCGACGAGGTACGGCCCGAACTGGTGCACGCGCACAGTGCCAAGGCGGGCCTGGCCGGCCGGCTCGCCGTCCGCGGCCGGATCCCCACCGTGTTCCAGCCGCACGCCTGGTCCTTCGAGGCGGTCGGCGGCGCCACGGCGGCGCTCGCGCTGCGCTGGGAGCGGTGGGGGGCGCGCTGGGCCGACCGGGTCGTGTGCGTCAGCGAGGCAGAGCGCACCACCGGGCTGCGCGCCGGGGTCCGGGCCGCGTACGCCGTCGTCCCGAACGGCATCGACACCGCACGCTTCTCACCGGGCCCGCACGCCCCCCTCGGATCCGCTCCTCTCGTGGTCTGCGTCGGCCGCCTCTGCCGCCAGAAGGGCCAGGACGTGCTGCTGGAGGCCTGGGAACAGGTGCTCGCAGCGGTGCCGCAGGCGAGGCTCGCCCTGGTCGGTGACGGTCCGGACCGCGAGACGCTGCAGCAACGCGCCCACCCCTCCGTACGGTTCGCCGGCGCGGTCACCGATGTCGTGCCCTGGTACCGGGCCGCCGACCTGGTGGTGCTGCCCTCCCGCTGGGAGGGCATGGCGCTCGCCCCGCTGGAGGCACTGGGCTGCGGCCGGCCGGTCGTGCTCACCGACGTCGACGGCGCCCGCGAGAGCCTGCCGCCCGCCCTCGCCGCCCGCTGTCTGGTCCCCCCGGAGGACCCCACGGCTCTGGCCGGGGCGGTCGCCGGGCTGCTGTCCGACCCGCCGCTGCGCGCCGCGCTCGGCGACCAGGGGCGCCGGCACGTCCTGTCCACGCACGACGTACGGCACACCGCCGAGCGGATCGCGGCCCTGTACCGCGAGTTGCTCGACGCCGCCGAAGGGGCGCGTCCGTGCCGCCCGGAGGCAGACAGACAAACACACCCGCACGTGCCCTCCGAGTGCAGGGAGTCCACCCCCTCGTGACCGCGGAACGTACCGTCCCCTCCCCCGGCGCACAGCCCTGGGACCCCGGATTCCCGGCCGTCTCGGTCCTTCCGGCCCGCGCGGCCGGCACGGCCGGCACGGCCGGCGGCTTCCGGTTCCCGCTGCGGCGCCCGCCCGCCCGGCCCGTCTCCCCACTGCCCCTCATCGCCGCGGATCTGTTCGCGGCGCTGGTCGGCACGGTCGCGCTGGACGAGACCGCGCACCGGCCGGTGCTGGTGGCCGCGCTGGTCTGCGGCGCACTGCTGCTGCGCCCGCACACGACCCGGCTCGTGCCCGCCGTGCTCGACGAACTGCCCGCGGTGTGCGGGCGGATCGCGGTGGCCTGGCTGGCCCTCGCCGCGCTGCTCGCCGCCTACGCCCCCGAGCGCGCCCTCGACGCCCGCACCCTGCTGCTCGGGGTGGCGCTGCACGCGACGGCGGCCTGCACGGGCCGGGGCGCGGTGCACTGGCGGCGCCGGGTGGCGCTGAGGAACCGCCCGCACACCGCCCTGGTGATCGGGCCCGCCGCGACCGCGCAACGCGTGGCCGCCGCGCTGCTGCGCCATCCGCGCTGCGGGGTACGGCCCGTGGGCGTCGTCGCCGAGCGGCCCGACGGCCACGGCGGCCTGCCCGTGCTCACCAGCGGCGAGGAGGTGGAGCGGGCGCTGGTGCAGAACGGGGTGCGGGCCGTGCTCACCGTCGACCCCGCCGTACGCACCGGGAAGGCACCGCTGCTGCGGGCGCTCGCCGAGTCGGGCTGCACGGTGTGGGAGCTGGACGCGGACTCGCCGTCGTACCAGATGCGCGACCAGCTCGCCGGGTTCGCCGTACGGCAGCTCGACCTCGGCTCACGGCGGCGCGGCAGCATCGGCAAACGACTGCTGGACGTGCTCGTCTCCGGGACGCTGCTGGTGCTGGTCAGCCCGGTGCTGCTGGGGTGCGCGGTGGTGCTGCGGCGCACCGACGGTCCCGGCGTCGTCTTCCGGCAGGAACGCATCGGCAAGGACGGCCGCCCCTTCACCCTGCTGAAGTTCCGCACCCACCGCCCGGCCGACGAGCACGAGGCCGCCACCCGGTGGAGCGTGGCCGGCGAGCAGCGGATGAGCCCGTTCTGCCGGTTCCTGCGGCAGACCTCGCTGGACGAGCTGCTCCAGCTGTGGAACGTCCTCAGAGGTGACATGAGCCTGGTCGGCCCACGCCCGGAACGGCCCTACTTCGTCACACAGTTCAGCCAGGCCCACCCGGGCTACGCGGCCCGCCACCGGATGCGCACCGGGATCACCGGGCTCGCCCAGATCCACGGGCTGCGCGGCGACACCTCCATCGAGGACCGGGCCCGCTTCGACAACGCCTACATCGACAACTGGTCGCTGTGGCAGGACGTCTGCGTCCTGCTGCGCACCGCGGCCGCGCTCGTGCGCTCGACGGGGAGCTGACCGATGGCCCTCGCCCTGCCCCTGCACCGCGTCCCGCGCCTCTCCCCGGTGCTGCCCGTCATGGCCGTGGTCGCGCTGGTCGCGCTGCCGACCGCCCCCGGCGACGACGGCGGCGCGGGCCCCGCCGACGCACTGTCCGCGCTGGTGGTCGCCTACTGCGCCGTACGACTGCTGCGCGCGCGAAGCCGCCCGCTGACCCGGACGGCGGCCGTGTTCCTCGGCCTGCCGGTGTTCGGCGTGTCGCTGGCCGCGCTGCACGCGGTCTCGCCGGGCGCCGGGATCGCCGGCCTCGGCCGCTACCTGCAGATCTTCGTGCTGGTCCCCGCCGCCGTCCTGCTCCTGGTCCGCGACCGTCGCGACTTTCGGCTGCTGGCGTGGTCGTTCGTCGCGCTGGCGATGTTCCAGGGCGCGGTCGGCGTGCACCAGTACCTCACCGAAACCGGTGCCTCCTACCAGGGCGAGGACATCCGCGCGGTCGGCACCTTCGGCCCGTCGGACGTGATGGGCATGGCGACGGTGGTGTCCTTCGGGCTGGTCTGCGCAACGGGCCTGGCGCTGGGCCGGGGCCCGGTCCGCGTCCGCCTGACGGCCACGGCCTGCGCCCTGGCGCTGCTGCTCCCCCTCACGGTCTCCTTCAGCCGGGGCGCCTGGATCGCCACCGCCGTCACCCTCACCGCGCAGCTGGTGCTGGCGGGGCTGCGCCGGGCGCTGCGGACGGGCGCGGCCGGGGTGGCGCTGTGCGTGGTGCTGGTGGGCGGGTTCGGGGCGGGTACGGCGATGCTCCAGGAGCGGATCGACAGCATCACCCAGGTCACCGACGCGCCCGACCAGTCGGTCACCGACCGGTACACGATGTGGGCGGCCGCGCTCGGCATGTGGCGCGAACACCCGCTGATCGGCGTCGGTCTCAAGGGCTTCCCCGAGTACCGGGACGGACACGCCTCCCTGGCCCTGTCGTCCGGCAGCGACACGGAGGGCGCCGGTGCCGCGTTCCGCCGACAGCCCCTCCTCTCCCCGCACAACATGTACCTGCTGGTGCTCGGCGAACAGGGCCTGATCGGCCTGCTCTGCCTCGCGGGCGGCTGGCTGGCCCTGCTGATCCGCGCCCTGCACGGCCTGCACCGCTCCCGGACGTCGGGCGGGCACGGCCTGGACTGCGCCCTGATCGCCTGCGGCCTGCTCCTGTGGCAGCTGGTCGACTTCGCGTACGCCGACATCGGCGGCCCCTCGACCGTCCTGACGGCGGTGTGCTTCGGCATGGCCGCCTGGTGCGGCCTGACCGCCCAGGCCGACCGATGACGGACCCGAGGACCGGCAGGCTGCCGGACCACGAACCGGCCACCACCCCGGGCGACACGACGGTACCGGTGGCCCGCTCGGCACCCCGGACCGCCCCGGACCACACCACACCCACCCCCGACACCGCCCCTGGGGCCACCACACGTGCCGGGTTGGGTTGCCTTGCGCCGGACGGATCGGGCGGGGTTGCGGCGGGCGAGTGGGGCGGGGTTGCAGCAGGCACGTCGGGGGCGGTCGCGCCGGACGGGCCGGGTGGAGTTGCGCCGGACGGGTCGGGGGCGGGTACGTCGGGGGCGGTCGCGCCGGACGGGCCGGGTGGAGTTGCGCCGGACGGGTCGGGGGCGGGCGCGTCGGGGGCGGTTACGCCGGACGGGCCGGGTGGAGTTGTGCCGGACGGGTCGGGGGCGGTCGCGGCGGGTACGTCGGGGGCGGTCGCGCCCTCCGCGTTGAGTCCGACTGCGCCCGCCGGGTCGCATCCAGCCCCGCCGACCGAGTCCGTTCCGACCGCGCCCACACAACCGGACCCCGTCGCACGTGCAGTGCCGCATCCGATCACACCGTCCGCGTCGAGTCCGGCAACACCAGGGGACCTGGGTCCCGTCGCATCCGCCGGAGCACGTCCGGCCCCGTCGGCCGAGCCGGATCCCACCGCGCCCGCCGACACGCGTGCGGCCACACCCGCAAGGCCGAGTCCGGTCACACCGGCCGGCTCGGGCCCGGTTTCGCCTGACAAGTCGGGGCCGGTCGCACCAACCGAGACGCGTCCGATGGCGTCGGCCGAGTGGCGTCCGGCCGCGGCTGCCGCTCCGGGGGCCACCGGCGCGCCCACCACTCGTTCCACCGCGCCCGTCTCCCTGGGACCTGCTGTCCCCAGGGCCCTGCAACCCGTCGCACCCATCGCCCTGGGGCCCGCCGCCCCCAAGGCGCTCCAACCCGCCCGGCCAGGCCCAGCCGCGCCCGCCGCTCCCGGCGTCGTCCCGCCCTCCCCCACCCGTTCCACCGCACCGATCACCTCGGGGCCCGTCACCACCGCCGAGACAGGATCCGTCACCCCCGCCGAACCCCTCCCGGACGCGCCCACCGCCTCCGGCCCCGTCCTCGCACCCACCACCCAACCCAGCGCACCCACCCCCCAACACACCCCTCGCACACCGCCCGACCACCCCCCGCCCACCCGGCGTTTTCTCGCTCGTGCCGCGGTTGTCACTGCCTCGCTCTCCGTCGCGGCGGCGTTGCTGGGGCTGTTGCGGGACCAGTCGTTGGCTCGGTTGTTCGGGGCCGGGCGGGACACCGATGCGTTTCTGGTCGCCTGGACCGTGCCGGAGTTCGCGGCCACGCTGCTCATCGAGGACGGGCTGGCGTTCGCGCTGGTCCCGGCGTTCAGCAGGGCGCTGGCCCGGCGGGCCCAGGGCGCCCCGGGGGATCCGGTGCGGGCGCTGGTGGCCGGTACGCTGCCGCGGCTGGCGCTGGCGTTCGCGGCGGTGGGCGGAGGGCTCGCGCTGGCCGCCCCGCAGTTCGTGGCGGCGCTTGCGCCGGGGCTGCCCGACCAGGCGCTCGCCGTGGACTGCACCCGGCTCACCGCGACCTGCGTGTTCAGCTTCGGGCTCGCCGGTTACTGCAGCGCGGCCCTGCGGGCCCACCGCCGCTTTTCGGCCCCGGCCGCGATCTACATCGCCTACAACCTCGGCATCATCACCGCGATGCACACGCTCGGCGGCCACTGGGGCGTGCGCTCGGCCGCGGTCGGGGTGGCGGCGGGCGGATGTCTCATGGTGGTCGTACAACTGCCCTTCCTCGTACGCGAACTGCGTAAGCGGGGTGCGGCGGGCTCGGAGACGAGGGCAGAGGCCGGGGCCGGGGCCGGGGCCGGGGCCGGGGCCGGGGCCGGGGCCGGGGCCGGCGCCCTTGACGTACCGCTGATGGCGACCGTGCTCCTCTTCGCGCTGTGCCGGCAGTCGCAGGTGCTGATCGAGCGGTTCCTCGCCTCCGGCCTGCCCGCCGGGGCGATCTCGCACCTGAACTACGCCCAGAAGGTCGCGCAGATCCCGATGACGCTGTCGATGATGCTGTGCACGGTCACCTTCCCGGTGGTCGCGCGGGCGCTCGCCGAGGGCCACACCGAGCGGGCCCGGGCCCAGGTGGAGCGGGATCTGGCCGTGGCCGCCGCACTGGTACTGCTCGGCGCCGCCACGGTGGTGGCCTGCGCCCCGCAGCTGATCGGCCTGCTGTTCCAGCGCGGCGCGTTCACCGCCCAGGACACCGCCGCAACCGCCGTGGTGATGCGGATCTACGCCCTCGGCCTGCTCGGCCAGACGCTCACCGGTGTCCTGGTCCGCTCCTACTTCTCGGCGGGCCGCGCCACCTGGTACCCGGTCACCGCGATGGCCGCCGGGATCGCCGCGACATCCTGCATCGGCGCCTGGTCGGTCGGCTCGTGGGGCGTCACCGGGATCGCCGCCGCCAACGCCATCGGCATCACCGTCACCGCCGTCCTGCTGCTCGCCGGCATGGGCCGTCGCAGTGTGCCGGTCCGTGTCCCGCGCCTGCTGCGCGAGCTGAGCCGGCCGCTGCGGGCGGCGACGATCGCCGCCCTGGCCGGCGAGTTCGCCACCCGGCTGTCCGCGTCGCCGCTCGCCGGACTCGTCGCCGGCGGCGCCACCGTCACCGTCGTCTTCGTCCTGCTCGGCGGAGCCCTGGGCGACCAGGGCTGCACCGCCGCCCTCCGCACCGTAGGCACCCTGACCCGAAGGCTCGCCCATGCCCTCCTACGTTGAGACCGCCGCCCCCGTCCAGCGCTCCAGACCCGGCCCCGCCCCCTGGATCGCCATGTACCACTCGGTCGGCGACAGTTCCGACGACCCGTACCGCATCACCGTCACCCCCGACCGGCTGGAACGGCAGCTGAGCTGGCTGCGCCGCAGGGGGCTGCGGGGCGTGTCCGTCGCCGAGCTGCTCGCCGCCCGCGCGCGCGGTGAGGGGCGGGACCTGGTGGGTCTCACCTTCGACGACGGGTACGCCGACTTCGTCACCAACGCGCTTCCCGTACTGGAAAGCCGGGACTGTACGGCCACCCTGTTCGTGCTGCCCGGCCGGCTCGGCGGCGACAACGCCTGGGACCCGCTCGGCCCGCGCAAGCCCCTGCTGAGCGCCGAGGGCATCCGGCAGGCCGCCGACGCCGGCGTGGAGATCGGCTCGCACGGCCTCACCCATGTGGACCTCACCCTGGCCGACGATTCCAGGCTGCAGGCCGAGACCGCAGAAAGCCGCCTTCTGCTCGAGGAGTTGACCGGCTGTACCGTCACCGGCTTCTGTTACCCCTACGGCACGGTCGACCGGCGCGCCGTGGACGCCGTACGGGCGGCCGGGTACGGCTACGCCTGTGCCATCGACCCGGGCGCGCCGAGCGGCCCGTACACCCTGCCGCGCGTGCACGTCGGGCAGAACGACCACGCCGTACGCCTGTTCCTCAAGTACCGGCTGCACCGGCTGCGCCGCCGCCCCGTCGAGGGGCTGCGGTGAAGGCGCTGCACATCATCACCGGGCTCGGGGTCGGCGGGGCGGAGCAGCAGCTCCGGTTGCTCATCCGGCACCTGCCGGTGTCCTGCGACGTCGTGACGCTGACCAACCCCGGGGCGGTGGCCGAGGGGCTGGCGGCCGACGGGGTGCGGGTGACGCACCTCGGCATGGCCGGGAACCGCGACCTGGCCGCGCTGCCCCGGCTGGCCGGGATCATCCGGCGCGGCGGCTACGACCTCGTGCACACCCATCTCTACCGGGCCTGTCTGTACGGCCGGATCGCCGCCCGGCTGGCCGGGGTCCGCGCGGTCGTCGCCACCGAGCACTCCCTCGGCGACTCACAGATGGAGGGCAGGCCGCTCACCGCCGGGGTGCGGAGGCTGTATCTGCTGGGCGAGCGACTCGGCCGGTCCACGGTCGCCGTCTCCCCCACGGTCGCCGCGCGGCTCGTCCGCTGGGGCGTGCCCGCACCGCGCGTCGCCGTCGTGCCCAACGGCATCGACCTGGCGCGCTTCGCCTACGACCGGGCGGCCCGGCTGGGCACCCGTGACCGACTGGGGCTGCCCGCCGACGCGTTCGTCATCGGCGCCGTGGGCCGCCTGACCCCCGGCAAGCGCTTCGGCGTCCTGATCCAGGCGCTGGCCCAACTTCCGCACGACTGCCGGTTGTTGCTGGTCGGCGGTGGCCCGGAGGAGGGCTCGCTGCGGCGGGCCGCGCGGGCGGCGGGGGTCGCCGACCGGGTGCTGTTCGCGGGCGAGCGGCCGTACCTCGGCGACGACTCGCCCGGCCCGGACCTGCCCGCGCTGACCTCGGCGATGGACGTGCTCGCCGCGCCGAGCCCCGAGGAGTCGTTCGGGCTCGCGGTCGTGGAGGCGCTCGCGGCCGGGCTGCCGGTGCGCCACACCTCCTGCCCGGCCCTCGACGACCTGCCGCCCGGGGCCGCCCCGCACGCGGCGCGCGTCCCGTGCGACCCCGGCGCCTACGCCCGGGCCCTCGCCGGCGTCCGCGCCGCCGGCCCCGGCCCGCGCACCGCCCCCGAGGCCGCCCGCCACTACTGCATCACCCGCAGCGCCGCCCGGCTCATGGACGTCTACGCCTCGGCGCTCGCGGCCCCTCACCCCACCGCCCAGGTCCCCGTCCAGCAGGGAGCAAGCCCCTCATGACCGACAACCAGCGCACCACTCGCCCCTACCGCCTCAGCGCGCTCCCGCCCTGGTCGCTGGTGGCGGCCGGGGTTCTCGCGGGCGGGCTCGCCGGAGGCGCGTACGGCGTGCTGAAGCCCCCGACGTACACGGCGACCAGCTATGTCATCGCCGTCCCCACCGACAAGTCCGACACCACCTCCGCGCTCGGCTTCGCGCAGGCCTACGGCCGGGTCGCCCCCCAGCTCGCGGTGCTCGACGACGCCCAGATGTGGGCCGGGGTGCCGGTGAACACGCTGCGCAACAGCGTGCGCACCGAGACCTCGCCGGACGCCCCGATGATCGCCGTCTCCGCCACCTCCGCCCACCCGGTCGAGGCCACCGACATGGCCAACGCGGTCGCCCGCGCGCTCACCGGGCACGCCGACGAGACCAAGGACAACACGCACGTGGAACTCCTGCTGTTCTCCCGCGCGGTCAAGCCGGCCGCGCCGAGTTCGGCCTCCCCCAAGGTGACCGGGCTGGTCGGGGCGAGCGCGGGCGGTCTGCTCGGCGGGCTCGCGCTGCTGGTGCGGCCCCGGCGCCGGCCGGAGGAGGAGACCACACGTCCGGCCTCGGTGCCCGGTCCGGCCGTCGCCGCCGACGCGCACGGCTCGCGGTGACGGCCACCGAGACGGCGCACCCCACCCGCGCCGCCGAAGTCGTCACCGACGAGGCCGGTTTCGCCGCCCTGGCTCCGGCCTGGGAGCGGCTGTACGGGCGGTGCGCCGCCGCGACCCCGTTCCAGAGCCACGCCTGGCTGCACTCGTGGTGGCAGTCGTACGGCCGCCCCGGCCGGCTCCGGCTGCTGCTGGTGCGCCGTGGCGGCGAGCTGGTGGCCGCCGCGCCGCTGATGCTCGTCCGCAGGCCCGTGCCCGCGCTGGTGCCGCTCGGCGGGGCGATCTCCGACTACGCGGACGTGCTGCTGGACGACGCCGACGACGGGCCCGCGGCACTCGCGCTCACCTCGGCCCTGGCGGACGCGGCCCGTACGGCACTGATCGACTTCCGTGAGGTACGACCGGGCGCGGCGGTACAGCGGATCTACGACCGCTGGCCCGGTCCGCGCCGCACGGTGGCCGGCTCCCTGTGCCTGGAACTGCCCGCCGTCCCCATGGACGGCCTGATGGCCCGGCTGTCGTCGAACAAGGCCCAGCAACGGGTGCGGGCCAAGCTGCGCAAGCTGCAGTCGCTGGGCGTCGAGCGGCACACGGTCGGTCCGCAGGAGGTGGACGCGGCGCTCGGCCGGCTGCTGGAGCTGCACCAGCTGCAGTGGCAGGACCGGAAGGTGACGACCGAGCACCTCCAGCCCCGGTTCCGGGCCCATCTGGTGCGCGCGGTCGGCCCGATGGTCCGCGCGGGCAACGCGGCGGTCACCGAGTTCCGGATCGACGGCGAGGTGGTGGCCGTCGACCTGACCCTGCTGTCGCGCAGCCTCGCCGGCGGCTATCTCTACGGCGCCCATCCGAGCCTGCGCGCACGCAAGGCGGACGTGGCCGTGATGCTGCTGGACGCCTGTACCGAGCACGCGAGCGGACGCGGCACGCTGAGCCTGCTGCGCGGCGACGAGCCGTACAAGCACCACTGGCGGCCGGAACCGGTGCCCAACCGCCGGCTCCTGCTGGCCCGGCGGCGCACCGCCGCGCTGTTGACGGCAGCCCGGTTCGACGCGGCGGCCCGGCAGCGGGGCAGGGAGGCGCTGCGCGGGTGGAAGGAACGCCGGCGGTGCTAACGGCTGCGCGACCACCAGTCGAAGCGGACGCAGAGCTTTCCGCCGAGCCAGTACTCGAACCAGTCGCCGAGGTCCACCGGCGAGCAGGTGGCCGGGGCCTTGTGGGCCGTCGGCTTCGGGAGCGGTTCGGTGGCCGGCTTGGGGGTCGGCTCGGACGACGTGAGCACCGGGGTGACCGGCTGGCCGAGGCCGTACAGGGCGGTGCGGTAGATCTGCGCCGACTGGGGGTTGGCCGAGCACTGCCACACGCCGTGCGGGCAGTAGTCGGTCAGCGTGTTGTACAACGGTTTGTGCTCGTCGATCCAGGCGAGCATGTGCTGCATGTATACGGCGTTGTCACCGTTGCGGAAGAGTCCCCATTCCGGGAAGGAAATGGGCTTGCCGTGGGATTTCGCGAAATCCACGTGCTGTTGGAGACCGTAGGGCTCCTTCACCTGTTCCTCGAAGGACTCACCCGTCGGCTGGTCGTAGGTGTCCATACCGATGATGTCGACCGTGCGGTCGCCCGGATAGCACTCGGTCCAGGGCACGGAGTCCCGGCCACGGCTCGGGGTGAAGTCGAACCGGAATTTCTGCCCCGGCACGCTGCGCATGGTGGTGACGATCCGGTCCCAGTACTTCTTCCAGCTCTCCGGGTCCGGTCCGCAGCGATGGGTGTAGGTGCTGCCGTTCATCTCCCAGCCGAGCACGATCACCGTGTCCGGCACCTTCAGCTCCACCAGCCGCTCGGCCAGTGCCTTGAAGTGCTGGTCGTACATGCCTGCCGCGCCCTCCCGCAGCAGCCACCCCACCCCGATGTCGGGGATGCCCGCCTCGTTGCGCTCCAGCATCGGCACGTTGAGGACGAGCGTCCGGTCGGCCTTGTCGCGCCGCCACCGCGCCCATACGTCCAGGAATCCGGGCGCTCCCTCGATGTCCCGCCAGCGGTCGCCGGGCAGATAGGTGTGGGCGACCTTCAGCTCGGTCCCGCCCAGCCAGTGGCTCAGCTGGGCCATCCGCGCGACCCCGAGCGGCCCGGAGTCGAGAAACGCCCCGAAGGGCGGCACGGCGGGCTTGACGGGCGCGACGGGCTTGGCGGGCACGGCGGGCTTGGCCGGCCCGGGAGGCGATGTGGCCGGGGTCGGGGCTGCGGCTGCCGGGGCCGGGACAGCCGGTGCCGGGACAGCCGGTGCCGGGGCTGGGTCCGGGGTCGGGGCTACGGCTGCCGGGGCCGGAGCTGCCGGTACCGGCGGTGCCAGAGCCGCAGGTACCGGGGCTGCCGGGGCCGGGGTGGTCGGAGTCGGCGTGACCGGGCCCACCCCCACCGCGAATCCGGAACCGGCCGCCAGGGTGACCGACGCGACGACCACCGCGGCCACCACGGTCAGCCGCCGGGAACGGTCCCGTCGCTGCTGTGGAAGCATGCCTGCTCCTCTCTCCACTCGGCTGTTCTCTCGTTGTGCACTGCCTGTTCGCGCAATTCCCGTTATTGACACACAGTCATATCGATCCGAATTCCGCCAGTGCGGTTACGGCTTTCAGGTTGCCCAGGCCCCCGCACGGGCGAACGAAGGACAGGAACAACATTCGTGTCGCTGTTGGACATCCGGGTCCCCGCCGTGCTGCTGCGGATCGACCGGAATCCCTTTCATCACGGCACCCTCGGCGCCGTGCGCTCGCTCGGCAGAGCCGGAGTGGACGTACATGTCGTCGCCGATTCCACGGGAAGCCCCGTACGCAATTCGCGTTTCGTGCGCCAGCTGCATCCCCCGCCGTCACCCGGCGCGTCCCCCGGTGACATCGCCGCCGCCCTGCACCGGGTGGCGGTCCGCGTGGCGCGCAGGGCGGTACTGATCCCCCTCGACGACGCGAGCGCCATCGCCGCCGGCCGGCTGCGCGAGGAGCTGGCGCCCGCTTATCTGCTGCCGCAGCAGCCCGCCGCGCTGCCCGAACGCGTGGCCGACAAGGCGGAGCTGGCCGGGGTGTGCGCCGCCGCCGGCGTCCCGCATCCGGTGACCCTGATCCCGGACAGCGCCGAGGACGCGGCGGCAGCCGCCTGGCGGCTGGGGCTGCCGCTGGTGGCCAAGTGGAGCCGGCCGTGGCTGGTGCCGGCGGGCAGCGGGCTGCGCTCCACCGCGCTGGTGCGCTCGGCACGCGAGGCCCGGGAGCTGTTCCTGCGCAGCGCGGAGGCGGGCAGCGCGCTGCTGCTGCAGGCGTACCTGCCGCCGGGCCCGGACCGCGACTGGTTCTTCCACGGCTACGCCGACCGCACCGGCGCCGTCCGGGCCGGCGGCCCCGGCCGCAAGCAGCTGGCCTGGCCGCGCGGTGCGGGACTGACCGCGGTCGGCCGGTGGACACCCAACCCGCAGGTGCAGGCGCTGGCCGAGCAGCTCACCGGCGAGCTGGGCTACCGAGGCATCTTCGACCTGGACTTCCGCCGCTGCGGCAGCACCGGCCGCTACCACCTGCTGGACTTCAACCCGCGCCCCGGTGCCCAGTTCCGGCTGTTCACCGACGGCGCCGGACTGGATGTCGTACGGGCCCTGCACCTGGACCTGACCCACCGACCGCTGCCGGAGCAAGTGCCGCTTGCCGGGCGGGAGTTCGTCGTGGAGAACTACGCTCCGCTGACCGCGCTGCGCCCCGCGCCCCGGGGTAGGGAGCTGGCCTGGTACGCCCCGGACGACCGGGGCCCGGGCCGGGCGATGTGGGCTCTGTGGTGCCGGCACGCCGCGGCCCGCGTCACCGCCCGCCTGGCGTCCCGCCTCGTCGGTCTCCTTCACGGCCTCGTCCACGACCGCCTCGCCGATCACTTCGACGATCTGCTGCGCCGCCGCGCGTCGCCCGTGCCGGTGCCCGCACCGGCAGCGGCAGCCACACCGCACCTGGTGCACCAGGCGGGCCCCCAGGACCTCCCCCTCGGGCCGGCCGTCGGCGTCCGCGACGGCGTAACCGACTTCCCCGATCTCCCCGATCTCCCAGATCTCCCAGATCTCCCAGATCTCCCAGATTTCCCCGACTCCCGCGACGACGAGAAGGCGAGCAGCTGTTGATGTACGACCTGCTGGTGGTCGGCGCCGGCCCCTACGGGCTGTCCATCGCGTCGCACGCCGCGGCGGCCGGGCTCAGTGTCCGGGTCCTCGGCCGGCCCATGGCGTCCTGGCGCGACCACATGCCCCGCGGCATGTTCCTGAAGTCGGAGCCGTGGGCGTCCAACCTCTCCGATCCGCAAGGGCGTTGGCGCCTCGACGTCTTCTGCGCCTCGCGCGGACTCACGGCCCGGCACGCCGAGCCGCTCCCGCTGGAGGTGTTCGCCGAGTACGGCCTGTGGTTCGCGCGCAACGCCGCACCCCCGGTCGACGAGCGGACGGTGACCCGGGTGGCGCCCGGACCCGGCGGTTTCACGGCGGTCACCGAGGACGGCGAGACGCTCACCGCGCGGACCGTCGCGCTGGCCGTGGGCGTGCTGCCGTTCACCGAGATCCCCGCACCCCTGCGCCACCTGCCCCCGGCGCTGGTGACCCACAGCAGCCACCACGCCGACCTCGACCGCTTCCGCGGCCGGGACGTCACCGTCGTCGGCGGCGGCCAGGCGGCCCTGGAGACGGCCACGCTCCTCGCCGCACAGGGCACCCGGGTACGCGTACTGGCCCGGGCGGACCGGCTGTGCTGGAACGAGGTGCCCCCGCCGTGGGAACGCCCCTGGTGGCGTACGGTCCGCTCCCCGCACAGCGGCCTCGGCCCCGGCTGGCGGAACTGGTTCTACGCCGAGCGGCCCGGCCTGTACCGACGGCTGCCGGAGCGCACCCGGACCCGGATCGCGGCCGGCGCGCTCGGCCCTGCGGGCGCCTGGTGGGTGCGCGAGCAGGTGGAGCACCGGGTGGAGATGCTGCTCGGCCGGGAGATCGTGGCGGCCCGTGAAGTACCGGACGGGCTGCGCCTGGAGACGGTGGGTCCGAGCGGCGGTATGGGGTCGCTGCACACCGGACACGTCATCGCGGCGACCGGTTTCCGGGCCACCCTGGACCGGTTGCGGCTGGTCTCGCCCGAGCTGCGCGAGGTGCTGGCGACGGGCGCCGACGGGGCGCCGGAGGTGGGGGCGGAGTTCGAGTCGTCGTACCCCGGCCTTTTCCTGGCGGGTCTCGTCACGGCGGCCGGCTTCGGCCCGGCCATGCGGTTCGTGCACGGCGCGGCCTTCACGGCGGGCACGCTGGTGCGCGGGGTACGACGGCGGCTGCGCACGGGTCCGGCCGGCCGGTGGATCCCGGCCGGCCGACGGGAGGCTCCACTGGAAGTGCCGTTGCCGTGACGGTCCGCACCCCCGTCACGGCGGCGGCATCTTCTCGATGCGGCCTCGCGCCCCGTGGGACGCGAGGCTCCGCGTGCTACCGGAGTGCGGCGGCCCGTCCGCGCCGGTACAGCATCGCTCCGGCCGCGATCAGCGTGGCGCTCGCGGCCGAGGTCGCGAACATGGTCCGGGCGTCCCCGCCGGTGTGCGCGAGGGCGGGCGGCTGCCCGGGGCGGTGCTCGCCACCGCCGTGGTACGGCGGGATGGTCCGGCTCTCGGCGGGAGGCGCCGACCGGCCGCCGACGGGCGGCGAGGTCGTACGACCGCCGGGCGGAGGTGTGCTGTGATGGCTGCCGGGCGGGGTCTTCTCGCCCCCGCCGTGGGGCGGAGGTGTGGTCTCGCCCTCTCCGTACGACGGGGGTGCGCTGGTGGGGCCGGGGCTCGGTAGGTCGCTGCAGCCGCCGAAGTCCCCGTGGCCAAAATGGCGACCTGAGTCGCCGTTGCCCGAGTCGCCATGACCGGAGAAGTCGTATCCGGAGAAGCCGTGCCCCGAGAAGTCGTATCCGGCGAGGTCGTCACCGGATGGGGCGTCGGAGCCGCCGTGCGCGTGGCGGTGGGGGCTTCCGTGGCTTCCGCGGCTGCCGCCGTGACCGCCCTGGCTCCTGTGACTGCCGTGGGCACGGTGCTCGGAACCCGGCCCGGTCGCGCAGGAGTTGCCGAACACCGGGTTCAAAGCCGCAGCCGCGTCCACGGAGTTGCCGCAGACGTTCACCGGGACGTCCACCGGCACCTGGACGTCGTTGCCCGACAGCAGGCCGGGCGAGCCCTGGGCGGCGCCGTGCGCGCGGGTGTCGGCGAACGCGGCGCTGCCGCCGTACAAGGACAACATGCCGGTCGCGGCGGCGGCCACGACGATGCCCTTGCTGAGGGTCTGTCGCAATCTCGTTGTCTTCCTGCTCGAAGATGTGGGAAGGCCGGCCCCGGACACGGATCGACGGATCAGCGGTCCGAGGCCGGCCAGAACGCAGCCGGTGGCTGGTGTCGGGGTGCGGAGTGTCAGCCGTTCACGCAGGTGTTGCCGAACGTCGGGTTCAGCAGAGCGATGACGTCGACGGTGTCGCCGCAGAGGGCGACCGGCACGTGCGCCGGGATCTGGACCGTGTCGCCGGACACGACACCCGGGGAGTTGATCGCGGCGCCCTCGGCACCGGCGTCCGCGAAGGCGGGAGCCGCCCCGCCCAGGGCCAGGATGGCACCGGCGACGACAGCAGCGCTCTTCTTCATGAGTTTTCCCTTCTCTGCGGTCATGCCCCTATGACGGCCGAAACCGAGCGAGCACAGCTTCAACGGCTCGCACCATGACCGGCAGGCTGTAGAACGAGGGACAGACAAGCGAAGAAACTATGGAACACGCGCCGTCCCGGAATTCACTCGAACGCCTTCACGGAATTGACACATCGCCGACCGTGGGGCGAAATGCGGCTCCGGCGCAAGGGAAACACTTTTCCGAAAAGCGCGGCCAAAGGGCGGAAAAAGGCCGCCCGGGCAGCGGCACCGAAGATCCGGCCTGTCGCCCGGGCGGTGCGATGACCGGCCCGTATCAGTGCTTTTCGTTGTCGGTCTGGGAAGCCAGGAGGGAAACGTCGTCCAGGGTCTGCGAGAGCGGCTCGTCGCCCTTGGCCTGGGTGGAGTTCTCGGTGCACTGCTGGTTCTGCGGCGAGGACAGGATCGGGATGTCCTGGACGCCGACGTTCACGAACCAGGCGGCGACCGACTGGACGTCGGCCTTGGCCGGCAGGCCGACGCAGAGCTTGTTGAGCGAGCCCTGGACCAGCGCGCCCTGCGGGCTCATGCTGCCCTTGGTCACGGAGTCGCCGAACGTCTCCTTGGCATCGTTGCCGCTGAACGACGTGGTGCCGGTGTCGTTGCCGATGGCAAGCGCCTGGGGGGCCACCGCCGCCGACGCACCGATGAAGGACGCGGCGACCGCCGCCGCGGCCATTGCCTTCTTCAACATTTCGCTTTCCTTTCCTGGCTCCTCGCCAAGACGCACGTTCCTGCCCCCGCATCAACCGGATCCCGGCGGATTGGTTGCGCAGCATCACCCGATCGGATCGTTCGAGCGGACGGATTCGGTGGAATTTTGCGTCCGGCGTACGCGGCACATCGCACGCCCCTGACATGGGCCATCGGAGTGAAAACCAGCAACCCTTCAGGGGATGAGGAGTTGATGCAGGGCGCTCCGATGGACGGGGTTTATCCAGAAGGGAATGCGTAAGTGATCAAGAAGGTTCTGGCTTCCGCCGCGATCGCAGCCTCCGTCGTCGGCGCCTCGGCCGCCGTCGCGTCGCCGGCCCTGGCCATCGGCAACGACAGCAACACCACGTCGTTCAGCGGCAACGACGCCTCGCAGGCGTTCGGCAACTCCGCGACCTACGGCAAAATGAGCCCGCAGATGGCGCTCATCCAGGGCTCGCTGAACAAGCCCTGCATCGGCCTGCCGGCCAAGGTCAACGCCCAGTCGATCGCCGCTCTGCTCAACATCGGCGTCCAGGACATCCCGATCCTGTCCTCGCCGCAGAACCAGCAGTGCACCGAGAACTCCACCCAGGCCAAGGGCGACGAGTCGCTCTCGCACGTCCTGGACGACATCTCCGCCCTGGCTTCCCAGAGCGACAACGAGAAGCACTGACCCGGAGACCCCTCGGGCCCGAATGGGCACGCCCGAAGGGCCGTCGGCCTCCCGGCGGCCCTTCGGCCTGTCCGCAGCGCACGCCTTCCCCGACCGCAAGCAGCGTTTGTGCACTCATCGCACCGCACTGGTCCGTTTGGGGCAAAGGTAGCAACCCGGGGCAGGGCAACAGCGTTGACGATCACGCAACTCCTCCCCGGAGTCCGCCTTTCGAAAGGGAACGATCATGAAGAAGCTGTGGGTAACCGCGGCTGCCGCCGTCTCGGTCGCCGGTCTCGCCGGTGTGGCGGCCCCCCAGGCCCTCGCCAACGGTAACGACCACGGCACCACGTCGTTCAGCGGCAACGGCGCCAAGCAGGAGTTCGGCAACTCGGCCACCTTCGGTGACATGAGCCCGCAGCTCTCGCTGATCCAGGGCTCGCTGAACAAGCCCTGCGTCGGCCTGCCGGCGAAGCTCAACGCCCAGTCGATCCTCGCCGCGGTCAACGTCGGCGTCCAGGACATCCCGGTCCTGTCCTCGCCGCAGAACCAGCAGTGCACCGAGAACTCCACCCAGGCCAAGGGCGACGAGCCGCTCTCGCACGTCCTGGACGACGTCTCCGCCCTGTCCACCCTGAGCGACAACAAGGGCTGAGCGATCCCGCTCCACGACGGCGGGTCACCGGTGTTCCGGTGACCCGCCGTTCGTGTGTCCTACCTCCGGTAGAGCGCCTCGATCTCCTCGGCGTAGGCGGCCGTCACCGCCTGCCGCTTCACCTTCAGCGAGGGGGTCAGCAGCCCGTTGTCCTCGGTGAACTCCCCCTCGACCAGCACAAAGGCCCTGATGGACTCGGCACGTGGGACGGCCTGGTTGGCGTGGTCGACCGCCTTCTGCACCTCCGCGCGCAGCCGTTCGTCGTGGACCAGCCGGGACAGCGGGGTGTCCGGCGGCAGTCCGCGTCGCCAGCCAGTGGGCGACCGCCTCCGTATCGAGGGTGACCAGCGCGGCGACGAAGGGGCGGTTGTCACCGACGACCACGCACTGGCCGACCGGCGACCGGCTGCGCAGCCGGCCCTCCAGGACGGCCGGGGAGACGTTCTTGCCGCCGGAGGTGACGAGGATGTCCTTCTTGCGGCCGGTGATGGTGAGACAGCCGTCCTCGTCCAGCGCGCCGAGGTCGCCGGTGGCGAACCAGCCGTCCGCCAGCACGGCGTCCGTGGCCGGTGCGTTGTTCCAGTACGCCCCGAAGACCACCCCGCCCTTGACCAGTACTTCGCCGTCGTCGGCGAGACGCACGGCGACGCCGGGGACCGGCAGGCCGACCGTGCCGGGGCGCGGGCCGAGCGGGGGCACGATGGTGGCGGCCGCGCTGGTCTCGGTCGGACCGTAGCCCTCGTGGACGATGATCCCGGCCGTGGTGAAGGAGTCGTGGCCCGGCTGCGCCGTGCGTTTCACGCCCTGGAGTCAAGACGGAAGGCGGCGTCCGTGCCCTGGGCGCCCACGCTGCAGTCGGCCTGCTCCGGGCCGCCGGTGACGACGAACATGCGGTCCCCGTCGGCCCGTTCTTCCCGGTCATGGGTCATGGGTCATGGCGGGGATTCCCTAGGAGACCACGTCCTTGCGGGCGAAACCTCTGAAGGCCAGGGCGAACAGCACCAGGGCGTAGGAGACGGAGATCGCGCCGCCCTGGATCATGCCGGACCACTCGGCGTGCGGCTGGACCGCGTCGGCCCACGCGAACTGCCAGTGCGCGGGCAGGAAGTCACGCCAGTGGCCGAGGGCGGTGACGGCGTCGAGGACGTTGCCGACGATGGTCAGGCCGACCGCGCCGCCGACCGCGCCGAGCGGGGCGTCCGTCTTCGTGGACAGCCAGAACGCCAGCCCGGCGGTGACCAGTTGGGACACGAAGACGTACGCCACGGTCACGGCGAGCCGCTGCACCGCCGTGCCGGTGTCGAGCGCTCCGCCGGTGGGGATCTGCAGCGGGCCCCAGCCGTAGGCCGCGGTGCCGACGGCGAGCGCCACGACCGGGAGCAGCACCATCGCGGCGAGACTGAGCCCGAGCGCCACGACGAGCTTGGACCACAGCAGCCGGGCCCGGGGCACGGGCGCGGCGAGCAGATAGCGCAGCGAGGACCAGCTGGCCTCCGAGGCCACCGTGTCCCCGCAGAACAGGGCGACCGGGATCACCAGCAGGAACCCCACCGACACGAACAGGTTCACCGCGGCGAAGTTGGCGCCGGACGCGGTGGCCTGGTCCATGAGGGTGATCCGGCCCGTCCGGTCGTGCGGGGTGCCGATCGCGAAGGCGATCAGCAGCACGAACGGCAGCAGAGTGAGGATCGCGCCCATGACCAGGGTGCGGCGTCGCTTGAGCTGGCGGACCAGCTCGACCCGCAGGGGCAGGGTGTGCCGGGTCTGATAGCCGGAGGCGACCTCGGTGAGCGTGCTCATGCGGAACCTCCTATCAGGGTCAGGAAGGCGTCTTCCAGGCGACGGTGCGGGCCGACCGAGGCGACGGGCACATCGAGGCGCACCAGCTCCACGACCAGCTGCTCGGCCGTGCCGCCCGGCTCCAGCCGGACCAGCAGTCCGTCGTCGGTGCGCACGGCGGAGGCGACGCCCGCCAGCGCGTCCACCTTCTCCACGACCGGGTCCTGCACGGGCGTGGCGGTGCCGACCAGCAGGGTGTCACCGGAGCCGACGATCTCCCGGACCGGGCCCGCCTGGACGAGCCGGCCGCGGTCCATCACGACCAGGTGGGTGCAGGACTGCTCGACCTCGGCGAGGAGATGGCTGGAGACGATCACGGTACGGCCGGCGGCCGCGTAGCGGATCATCACCTCGCGCATCTCGCGGATCTGGGGCGGGTCGAGACCGTTGGTGGGCTCGTCCAGGATGAGCAGGTCGGGCAGGCCGAGCATGGCCTGGGCGATGGCGAGGCGCTGGCGCATGCCCTGGGAGTACGTACGCACCGCGCGGGCGAGTGCGTCGCCGAGCCCGGCGATCTCAAGGGCCTCGTCCAGGTGGGCGTCCTCGGGCGGGCGGCCGGTGGCCCGCCAGTACAGCTCGAGGTTCTCCCGGCCGGACAGGTGCGGCAGGAAGCCCGCGCCCTCCACGAAGGCGCCGACCCGGGACAGCACGGGCGCGCCGGGCCGCACGGCGTGACCGAAGACCCTTATCTCGCCGTCGTCCGGGGTGATCAGGCCCATCAGCATGCGCAGGGTGGTGGTCTTGCCCGCGCCGTTGGGTCCGAGCAGGCCGAGCACCTGGCCGCACTCCACCCGGAAGGACAGCTCGCGCACCGCGTACCGGTCGGTGGACTTCGCGTACCTCTTGCTCAAGTCCCTGATCACGAGCGGGACTTGGGACAGCTCCGGGTCGGGCGCGGGGGCGGTGGTGCGGCGGCGGCCGGTGAGTACCAGGGCGAGCGCGAGCGCCGCGCCGGCCGCGGGCAGCCACCAGACCCAGGCGGGCAGGGGCGCCGCGGCTGTGGTGACGGCGGGGGCCGTCGGCACGCTCAGGGCACCCTTGAGGGAGACGGTGTAGGTGGCCGGGGTGGCCGGGGAGGCGTAGCCGAGGTCGGTGGAGGCGAGGACCAGGCGCAGCCGGTGGCCCTTTTGCACCTGGTGGTCGATCGCGGGGAGGGTGAGGGTGACGTCCTTGCCGGCCTTGGCCCCGGTCACCCGGAAGGGCGCGACCAGCTGGGACGGCAGCACCTGCTGGGTGCCGTCGGGGCCGACGTCGTAGACCTTGCCGAACAGGACGGCGTCGTCACTGGTCGAGGTGATGTGGACGGTGGCGGTCGGCGTGCCGGTGATCTGCAGGTCGCGGGTGAGCCGCGCGGAGTCGAACCTGGCGTACTGGCCGGGGAAGTCGAGGGAGACACCGACGCCGAGCGCGGACAGCTGCGACAGACCGCCGGAGCCGCCGAGGCCGGGCAGGGCGGAGACACCGGGCGGGCTGGCGCCGGCGGGGTTGGCGACCTTCTGGGGGCCACCGGTCAGGGCGACGGCCCGCTGGTGGTCGTGCAGCCCGGGGTAGGAGTCCGCGCTCGCGCCGCGCAGCTGGGCCGTGCCGTCGTTGGAGTTCACGCCTCCGGTGCGGGTGATGCGGAAGGCCGGGCCGGTGGCGGCGTTCTTGTCGCCCTTGAGATAGCGGTCGAACCACGCCTGTACGCGTGCCTGGACCCGGGCGGTCTCCATGTCGCCGCCGTCGTGACCGCCCGCGATCCAGTCGACGTCCACGGGGGCGCCGCTCGCGCGGATCGCCTTCTGGGCGGCGTCGGCCTGGGCGAGGGTGAACAGCGAGTCGGTCTGGCCCTGCACCAGCAGCGTGGGCACCTTGATGCGGGCGGCTACGGCGGACGGGGAGCGTTCCTCCAGGAGGGTGCGGGCGGCCTGGTCCGGGGTGCCGGACTCGGCGACCCTGTCGTACATCCGGCACAGCTCGGGGGTGAAGCGGGCGCAGCCGCCGGCGGTGTTGAAGAAGACGCCGGCCCACAACTTCTTGAACACGCCGTTCGGGAAGAGGGCGTCGGCGAGGTTCCAGTAGGTGATCGCCGGGGCGATGGCGTCCACCCGGTGGTCGTATCCGGCGGCGAGCAGGGAGATCGCGCCGCCGTAGGAGCCGCCGGCCACGCCCACGCGCGGGTCGCCGGGCTTGTCGAGCTGGACCTGGGGCCGCTTCGCCAGCCAGTCGATGAGCCGGGAGACGTCGGCGACCTCGCCCTTGGGGTCGTTGAGCCCGATCTTCCCGGTGGACCTGCCGAAGCCGCGCGCTGACCAGGTCAGGACCGCGTACCCGTCGCGGGCGAGGTCCTCGGCCTGGCCGCGCATGTCGTCCTTGCTGCCGCCGAAGCCGTGCGCCAGTAGGACGGCCGGGTGGCGGCCGGTGCCGGCCGGGGTGAAGAAGGAGGTGTCCAGGCGGCCGCCGTCGACCGCCATGACCTGGTCGGTGCGGTGCACCGGCGGCGGGCCGCCGGAGGCGGCGGCCGTCCAGGTGCCGGCCCCGGCGAGCACCACGACGGCGGCCGCGGCGGCCACCAGCCGCCGCGGCCCTGTGAGCAGCCCTCGCAGCGAGAGCCGGCGAAGATCCATGCCCTCAACGGTACGGGCCCGCACTGACAACCGACGGATCCCCCGGGGTGAACCCCGGCCCCTCCCTGGGAAGTACGGGGCTGCTCCCCCGTACTTCGGGCGCGGTATGCGGAGCCGTGGAATCCGTGGGGTCACCGCCGTCACCGAAGTCACCGTTGCCGAGCATCCGTTCGACAACCCGGTGCGCACCGGGTGGGCGGTGCGTTTCCTCACCGCCGCGCGACACCGTCCGCTGCCGGTGTGCGCGGACGGGTCGCGGTGGCGGCGCGGGGGATCCGAGGCGGCGTCACGCCGCTGCGGCCTCCGGGGACTCCGCGTCCTCGGGGATGGACACCAGCCACCGGGTCTCGCGGCGCGGGCGCAGGTAGAAGGCCCAGTAGAGGGTCGCGACGGCGGTGATGGCGCCCGTCCACAGCAGGTACGACGGGTCCTGCTCCACGAGGATGTAGACGAGGACCGCGATGAGCAGGACCGGCATCGCGGGCCACAGCGGCATCCGCCAGGCCGTCCGGGTGCCGTGCGCTCCGCGCCGGGCGAGCAGCGCCGCGATCGCGACCAGCAGGTACAGGCCGGTGACGGCGACGCCGGTGACGCCGTACAGCGTGTCCAGGTTCACGAAGCAGAGGAAGGCGCCCGGCACACCGACCACGAGGGTGGCGACCCATGGGGAGCCGAACCGGCCGAGCCTGGCCAGGGCGTTGTTGACCGGGGAGGGCCAGGCCTTGTCGCGGGCGGAGGCGAAGAGCACACGGGAGTTCTGGATGACCATGACGATGCCCGCGTTGATGATCGCGAGGGCGACGCAGAGGCTGACGAAGGTGCCGACGGCCGAGTTGCTCCAGGCGATGACCATGCTGCTGATGTCGCCGCCGGTGAGGGACTTGAGGTCACCTGCGCCCAGGGTGATCGCCACGACCGGGACCAGGATGACCACGCTGGAGATGGCGAGCGTGGCGAGGACGGTGCGGGCGACGTTGCGGCGTGGGTTCTCCAGCTCCTCGGAGAGGTAGACCGCGGTGGAGAAGCCCTGGGTGGCGAAGAGGGCGATGGCGAGCCCGGAGAGGACCATCATGGCCGTGACGGGGTCGACGTGGGCGTGGGCGCCCGCCAGCTGCATCGAGCCGAGGCTGCCGACGCCCCGGTGGGAGTGGGTGAAGCCGAGCAGGGCGACGACGCCGGCGGCGACGACCTCCAGGACCAGGAAGATGCCGGTGATCCAGGCGTTGGCGCGCAGGTCCAGCAGTCCGGCGAGGGTGGCCGCGAGCATCACGCCGGCGCCCGTGAAGGACGGGTCGAGGTGGACGACCGGGGCGAGGTAGTCGGCGGTGCCCATCGCGATGACCGGAGGGACGATCATCACGACGAGCAGGGACATCACGAAGGCCAGCCAGCCGGCGAGCCGCCCGGCCAGCGTGGAGACGATGGCGTACTCGCCGCCGGCGCTGGGGATGAGGGTGCCCAGCTCCGAGTAGCAGAAGGCCACGGGGATACAGAGCAGTGCGCCGATGGCGAGGCACAGAGCCGTCGCGGTGCCGAGACTGGAGAACAGATCGGGCACGATCACGAAGAGCGTCGAGGCGGGCGTGACGCAGGACAGCGTCAGCAGGGTGCCGCCGACCACGCCGATGGAGCGCTTGAGCTTCTGGGGGCTGCCCGAAGCGTCCAGGACAGCGGTCCCGGCGGGGCTGAGCGTGTCGGTCATGCGGCGGTTCCGATCGACTCGTTCGACTGAGGGTGGGGGTCGGGAGCGCTATCGCCTCCGGCGGATCGTGGTGCGTTCGTCTTGTCCGCTCCCGGCGCTGCCATAGAGAACCCCGACGAAAACCACCACGTCAATGGCCGTTAACCTTCGGAATCCGCACCTGCGAAGAACCTTGCTTCGCATCACATTCACAGGTGACGGAGCCCTATTGGCGCATCCATCAAGCCTTTGCCGACTATGACCTTGCTTTCAAAGGTCATCCTCACGTAACCCCTTCGTCACCCGTTTCGTCCGGCGTAAACGGGAACCGCAGCCGACGCGTCAAAAAAATGTCAGGGCGTCCGGTATCCGGACGTCCAAACTGGTCGCGTTCATGACACTGCGATAGCGGGGAAGGGTGCCGAACACACCGGCGCCCCGCCCTCCGGCGCGGGGAGGGCGGGGCACCGTACGACGTCAGTGGTTGCGCGGGAAGCCCAGGTCCACGCCCGCCGGGGCGTCGGCCGGGTCGGGCCAGCGCGTGGTGACGACCTTGCCGCGGGTGTAGAAGTGCGTGCCGTCGTTGCCGTAGATGTGGTGGTCGCCGAAGAGCGAGTCCTTCCAGCCGCCGAAGGAGTGGTAGCCCACCGGCACCGGGATCGGCACGTTCACGCCGACCATGCCGGCCTCGACCTCCAGCTGGAAGCGGCGGGCTGCGCCGCCGTCCCGGGTGAAGATCGCGGTGCCGTTGCCGAACGGCGAGGCATTGATGAGGGCCAGGCCCTCCTCGTACGACTCGGCGCGCAGTACGCACAGCACCGGGCCGAAGATCTCGTCCTGGTAGGCCTTGGCGCTGGTCGGCACCCGGTCGAGCAGCGAGATGCCGATCCAGTGGCCGTCCTCGAAGCCGTCGACGCTGTAGCCGGTGCCGTCCAGGACCACCTCGGCGCCCTCGGCGGCCGCGCCCGTCACGTACGACGCCACCTTGTCGCGGTGCGCGGCGGTGATCAGCGGGCCCATCTCGGACGTCGGGTCGTTGCCCGGACCGATCTTGATCTTCTCGGCGCGCTCGCGGATCTTGTCGACCAGCTCGTCACCGATCGAGCCGACCGCGACGACCGCGGAGATGGCCATGCAGCGCTCGC
The DNA here is from genome assembly GCF_009796285.1 of Streptomyces broussonetiae. Classification (NCBI taxonomy): domain Bacteria; kingdom Bacillati; phylum Actinomycetota; class Actinomycetes; order Kitasatosporales; family Streptomycetaceae; genus Streptomyces; species Streptomyces broussonetiae. The sequence goes on from NZ_CP047020.1 coordinate 3,725,240, forward strand.
CCGCGGAGCCGTAGGCCGCGGAGACGGCCGCGTCCGCCGCGGCGTCCAGGTCGGCGTCCGGCAGGACCAGCATGTGGTTCTTGGCGCCGCCCAGGGCCTGCACGCGCTTGTGGTTGGCGGAGGCGGTGGTGTGGATGTAGCGGGCGATCGGGGTCGAGCCGACGAACGACACCGCCTTGACGTCCGGGTGCTCCAGGAGGCGGTCGACGGCCACCTTGTCGCCGTGCACGACGTTGAAGACGCCGTCCGGCAGACCGGCCTCGGACAGCAGCTCGGCGATCTTGATCGACGCCGACGGGTCCTTCTCGCTCGGCTTGAGCACGAAGGTGTTGCCGCACGCGATGGCGATCGGGAACATCCACATCGGGACCATCGCCGGGAAGTTGAACGGCGTGATGCCCGCGACGACGCCGAGCGGCTGGCGCAGCGACGAGACGTCCACCCGGTTCGCGACCTGCGTGGACAGCTCGCCCTTGAGCTGCACGTTGATGCCACAGGCCAGGTCGACGATCTCCAGGCCGCGCGCGACCTCGCCGAGCGCGTCGGAGTGCACCTTGCCGTGCTCGGCGGTGATCAGCTCGGCGATGGCGTCGCGGTTGGCGTCCAGCAGCGCGCGGAACTTGAAGAGGATCGAGGTGCGCTGGGCCAGCGAGGACTGGCCCCAGGTCAGGTACGCCTCCTTGGCCGCCGCGACCGCGGCGTCCACCTCCTCGACCGACGCGAACGCGACCTTCGTCGTGACCGCGCCGGTCGCCGGGTCCGTGACCGGCCCGTACGCACCCGACGCCCCTTCGGCGGTCCTGCCGCCGATCCAGTGGTTGACGATCTTCGTCATGCCCGGGAACTCCTTACTCACAGATGGCGGCGTCGGGTCGAGACGTGCCGTTCGTACAGCTCACGTGCCTTGACCGCGGACGATCGGGTCGCGGTCTCGGCCACAGGAACATCCCACCAGGCCTGCGCCGGAGGCGCGCCCGACACAGTGTCGGACGTTTCGGTCTCCACGTAGACACATGTGGGAGTGTCGGCGGCCCGCGCCTCGGCGAGTGCCGTACGCAGGTCCGCCACGGTCTTCGCGCGCAGCACCCGCATTCCGAGGCTGGCCGCGTTGGCGGCGAGGTCGACGGGCAGCGGGGCGCCCGTGTAGGTGCCCTCACCGGTCGGGAAGCGGTACGCGGTGCCGAACCGCTCGCCGCCCACGGTCTCCGACAGCCCGCCGATGGAGGCGTACCCGTGGTTCTGCAGCAGCAGGATCTTGATCGCGATGCCTTCCTGCACGGCGGTCACGATCTCCGTCGGCATCATCAGATACGTGCCGTCACCGACCAGCGCCCACACGTTGCGCTCCGGCGCGGCGAGCTTCACGCCGATCGCGGCCGGGATCTCGTAGCCCATGCAGGAGTAGCCGTACTCGAGGTGGTACTGGTCGCGCGCCCTGGCCCGCCACAGCTTGTGCAGATCGCCGGGGAGCGAGCCGGCCGCGTTGATGATGATGTCGGACTCGTCCACCAGGGCGTCCAGGGCCCCGACGACCTGCGGCTGGGTCGGCCGTACGTCGATCTCGTCGGCCTCGAAGCAGGCGTCGACGCGCTGCTCCCAGCGCTCCTTGTCCTCGGTGTACTCGGTGACGTACGGCTCCGGCACCTTGTGGCCGTGCATCACCAGCGCCTCGGTCAGCTCGCCCAGGCCGCTGCGGGCGTCGGCGATCAGCGGCAGCGCGGCCAGCTTGTGGCCGTCGAAGGGCGCGATGTTGAGGTTCAGGAAGCGGACGTCCGGGTGCGCGAAGAGGGTGCCGGAGGCGGTGGTGAAGTCGGTGTAACGGGTGCCGACGCCGATCACCAGGTCGGCGGTGCGGGCCAGTTCGTCGGCGGTCGCGGTGCCGGTGTGGCCGATCCCGCCCACGTCCTGCGGATGGTCGTGGCGCAGGGAGCCCTTGCCGGCCTGGGTGGAGGCGACCGGGATCCCGGTGGCCGACGCGAACTCCGCGAGGGCCTCCTCGGCGCGGCTGTGGTGGACTCCGCCGCCCGCGACCACGAGGGGCCGCGCGGCGGCGCGGATCGCCCGGACCGCCTCGGCCAGCTCGACCGGGTCCGCACCCGGCCGGCGCACGGTCCACACCCGCTCGGCGAAGAACTCCTCCGGCCAGTCGTAGGCCTCCGCCTGCACGTCCTGCGGCAGGGCGAGGGTGACCGCACCGGTGTCCACCGGGTCGGTGAGCACCCGCATGGCCTGGAGCGCGGAGGGGATCAGGGCCTCCGGGCGGGTGATGCGGTCGAAGTACTTCGACACCGGGCGCAGGCTGTCGTTGACGGACACGTCACCCGCGTACGGGACCTCCAGCTGCTGCAGCACCGGGTCGGCGGGGCGGGTGGCGAAGACGTCGCCGGGCAGGAGCAGCACCGGGAGGTGGTTGACGGTCGCGAGGGCGGCGCCGGTGACGAGATTCGTCGCACCGGGGCCGATCGACGTCGTCACCGCGTGCGTGGACAGGCGGCCGGACTGGCGGGCGTAGCCGACCGCCGCGTGCACCATGGACTGCTCGTTGCGGCCCTGGTGGTACGGCATCACCTCGGCGTACTCGACCAGCGCCTGGCCGAGCCCGGCGACATTGCCGTGCCCGAAGATGCCCCAGGTGGCGTCGATCAGCCGCCGCCGCTCGCCGTCCCGTTCGGTGTACTGGGCGGCCAGGAAACGGACGAGTGCCTGGGCGACGGTCAGCCGGGTCGTGGTCATCGGTACCCCCCTGTGCTCTCTACGTGATCCGGGTGGAAGCAGATCCGCCACTCCCGGGTCTCGCCCGGGCCCGCCATGACGTTCAGGTAGTACATGTCATGCCCGGGCTGGGCGATGGACGGGCCGTGCCAGCCGTCGGGGACGAGGACGGTGTCGCCGGAGCGGACCTCGGCGAGGACGTCGCAGCCGCCCTCGCGTGAGGGGAACACGCGCTGATATCCCAGTCCGTTCGGGCCGTCGATCTCGAAGTAGTAGATCTCCTCCAGCGCGGACTCCTCGCCCGGCCGGTGCTCGTCGTGCTTGTGCGGCGGGTACGAGGACCAGTTGCCGCCCGGCGTGATCACCTCGACGGCGATCAGCCTGTCGCAGTCGAAGGAGTCGGCTGCGGCGAAGCCCCGCACCTGACGGGCGCAGTTGCCGCTGCCGCGCTGCTCGACGGGGACCTCCGGCGCGGGGCCGTAGCGGGCGGGGAGTCGTCGCTCGCACTTCGCTCCTGCCAGGGCGAAGCGGCCTCCCGCGCCGGAGGCGATCTGGACCCGGGCGTCCCGGGGAACGTACGCGAAGTCGGAGACCTTCGCGAACACACTTTCCCTGCCCAGGAGTTGGAACTCGCCCTTCTCCTCTGCCGCGGTCTCGATTTGTACGGTACATCCGCCCCGCAGGGGAAGCACGATCCACTCGCTGTCCCCGGTGGTGAACGTATGGGTGCCACCGGGCGTCAACTCGACCACACGCAGACTGCTGTGCGTCCAGCCGGCCAACTTGGGGTCGACGTCGACGGCGTACCGGGCGTTCGCGGTGGTGCCCCTGGGCAGATGCAGGTCGGTGCTGTTCATGCGGCCCTCACAGCAGTCCTACGGCGGTGTCCACGGCGGCGGCCACATCGCCGTCCGCCGGGTACAGCAGCGAGCGGCCTACCACCAGGCCGCGCACGGTGGGCAGTTGGAGCGCGCCGTGCCACTTCTCGTACGCGGCGACCTGGTCCTCGGGCGAGTCGCCGATGTCGCCGCCGAGCAGGACGGCGGGCAGCGTGGAGGTCTCCATCACCCTCGCCATGTCGTCGGGGTTCTCGGTGACGGGCACCTTCAGCCAGGTGTAGGCGGAGGAGCCGCCGAGGCCGGAGGCGATGGCGATGGACCGGGTGACCGCCTCGGCGGACAGGTCGTTCCTCAGCCTCCCCTCGGGTGTACGGCCGCTGATGAACGGCTCCACGAAGACGGGCAGCCGGCGCGCGGCCATCTCGTCGATGGCCCGGGCGGCGGACTCCAGGGTGGTCAGCGAACCGGGCTCGTCGTAGTCGATGCGCAGCAGCAGCTTGCCCGCGTCGAAGCCGAGCCGCTGGATGTCCTCGGGGCGGTGGCCGGTGAAGCGGTCGTCCAGTTCGAAGCTGGCGCCCTGCAGGCCGCCCCTGTTCATCGAGCCCATGACCACCTTGTGGTCGAGGGCGCCGAGCAGGAGCAGGTCGTCCAGGATGTCGGCGGTGGCGAGCACACCGTCCACACCGGGGCGGCTCAGCGCCAGGCAGAGGCGTTCGAGCAGATCGGCGCGGTTGGCCATGGCGAGCTTGCGGTCGCCGACGCCGAGCGCGCCCCGGGCGGGGTGGTCGGCGGCGACGATCATCAGCCGGCCGCCCTCGTTCAGCAGCGGCCTGCGGGCCCGGCGGACGGCGGCCTCGGCGATCGCCTCGGGGTGGTGGGTACGGACGCGGACGAGTTCGGCGACGTCGACCCGGGGGCGCCGGCCGCCGTCCCCGCCCTCGGTGTGCGCGCCCGCGACACGGCCGGCCCTCACAGCACCGCTCCGGCCTCGAGCGCGGCGGCCACCTCGTCCGGGGTGGGCATCGCGGAGGAACACTCCAGGCGGGAGGCGACGATGGCGCCGGCCGCGTTGGCATGTTTCATGATCGTCTCCAGGTCCCAGCCGGCGAGGAGGCCGTGGCACAGGGAGCCGCCGAAGGCGTCTCCGGCACCCAGTCCGTTGAGGACGTTGACGGGCAGGGGCGGGACCTCGGCCGACTCGCCCGAGGCGGCGACCGCGAGGACGCCCTTGGGTCCCTGCTTGACGACGGCGATCTCGACCCCCGCCCGAAGGAGCGCCCGGGCGGCCTCGTGCGGCTCGCGCACGCCCGTCGCGATCTCCACCTCGTCCAGATTGCCGACGGCGACGGTCGCGTGCCCAAGGGCCTCTGCGTAGAAGGGGCGGGCCTCGTCGGGGTGGCTCCAGAACATCGGGCGCCAGTCGAGGTCGAAGACCGTGATGCCGGACCTGGCCCGGTGGGCGAGGGAGGCGAGGGTCGCCGTACGGCTCGGTTCCTCGCTCAGGCCGGTGCCGGTGACCCAGAAGATACGGGCGTCGCGGATGGCGTCGAGGTCCAGGTCGTGGGCGTCGATCTCCAGGTCGGGCGCCTTGGGCCGGCGGTAGAAGTAGAGCGGGAAGTCGTCCGGCGGGAAGACCTCGCAGAAGGTGACCGGGGTCGGCAGGTGCGGGACCGGGGTGACCCAGCGGTCGTCGACGCCGAAACCGCGCAGCGCCTCGTGCAGATAGGCGCCGAACGGGTCGTCGCCGGTGCGGGTGATCACGGCGGTGTGCCGCCCGAGCCGGGCCGCGGCGACCGCGACGTTCGTCGCCGAGCCGCCGAGGAACTTGCCGAAGGTCGACACCTGGGCGAGCGGCACACCGGTCTGCAGCGGGTAGAGGTCCACTCCGATCCGCCCCATGGTGATCAGGTCGTACGCCATCGGCTTCCCTTCGTCACGGCTCTTCCCGGTTTTTTAGCCGCGCAAGCCGAGCCTGTCAATGTTTTGTCCAGACATACGGACCAACTCTTGGCAGTACGTCCCGGGCGCCCGCACGCCGACGCCCTGGACATCGTTGTCACACTCCCCACTCTCCCGTACCGGGATCCGATCGGCGCCCGACAGCTTTGTGGTGGCTCTGTCACAAACGCGCCCCCTGTGTCACATGTGTCGCATGTACGCGGGCTGTGCGTCACACCCGGTCTACAGGCACTGCCCCTTGGTCACCCTGTGTCGTTCACCGTGCGCAGGCTGGTGATCGCCAGCGCAGCGCCCGGCTCCCCCGACGGCCTTCCAGGCCGCCGCCGCGGCGTGCGCAGGGAGGTGCAACTCATGACCGACCGCAGGCTCTGGTCATACAAGGAGATCGCGGCGCACATCAAAGTGCAGCCGGACACCGTACGGTCCTATCGCAAGCACGGGCTGCTCCCCCAGCCCGACCACGTGGAGGGCGGCAAGCCCTACTGGTACGCCGACACCGTCCGCGCCTGGGTCGCCTCCCGGCCCGGCAACCGCGGCCGCCGGTTCGACTGACCCGGCGCCGGAAAAAATCTCCTGTGCCCCACCGCCGCGGTGGGGCACAGTGCTGGCCATGCCGACCATGGATTTCTCCGTCAAACCCCTCCTCACCGGCGAACGGACCGTGCTGCGCCCCTTCACCGCCGACGACGCCGAGCCGATGTGGGAGATCATCGGCGACCCCGAGGTCGTCCGCTTCACCTTCGAGCCGAGCGGCGACCTCACCCTGGAGCGGCTGCGCTCCCATTACGGCGAGCGCACCGCCGAGCCCGACCGGCTGGACCTCGCCGTCACCGACCCCGCCACCGGCGAACTGCTCGGCGAGGTCGTCCTGTACGACGTCGACCGGCAGGCCCGCAGCTGCACCTTCCGCACCCTGATCGGCCCACGCGGCCGGGGCCGGGGCGTCGGCACCGAGGCGACCCGGCTGATCGTCGGCCACGCCTTCGAGCAACTGGGTCTGCACCGCGTCCGGTTGGAGGTCTACGGCCACAACGCCCGGGCCCGGCGGGTCTACGAGAAGGTCGGGTTCGTGGTGGAGGGCGTACGACGCGAGGCCGCCCTGCGGGACGGCGTATGGGTGGACGAGGTGGTGATGGCGGTCCTGGACCGGGAGTGGGCGGCGCTCAGCTCCACGGCTCGATGACCGTCACGCCCGCGCCCGGCGCCGAGCCCATCGCCGCCAGGGCCCGAGGGGCCGCCTCGAGCGCAATCGTGCGCGTCACCAGCAGGTCCGGGCGCAGTGTCCCGGCCCTGACCAGCTCCAGCATGCGGGGATAGGCGTGCGCGGCCATGCCATGGCTGCCCAGCAGCTCCAGCTCCAGGGCTGTGGCGCGGGCCAGCGGGACAGGGGTCGTGCCGTCGGCCGAGGGCAGCAGGCCGACCTGGACGTGCCGGCCCCGGCGGCGCAGGCCGTTCACCGAGGCCGCGCAGGTGGCCGGGGAGCCCAGGGCGTCGAGGGAGAGGTGGGCGCCGCCACCGGTCAGCTCGCGGACCGCCGCCGCCGTGTCCGGCGTACGGGACGCGTCCACGCACTGCGCCGCCCCGAACCTGCGCGCCAGCTCCAGCGCCTCCGGCGAGACGTCCACGGCCACGACCCGGGCGCCCGAGGCCGCCGCGATCATCACGGCGGACAGCCCCACCCCGCCGCAGCCGTGCACCGCGACCCACTCCCCCGCCACCATCCGGCCCTGCTGCACCACCGCGCGAAAGGCGGTGGCGAAGCGGCAGCCGAGGCCTGCGGCGGCGGTGCCGGCCATGTCGTCCGGGATCGCGACCAGGTTGACGTCGGCGTGGTCGAGCGACACGTACTCGGCGAAGGAGCCCCAGTGGTGGAAGCCCGGCTGGGTCTGGCGCTCGCACACCTGCTGGTCGCCCGCCGCGCAGGCCGGGCAGGTGCCGCAGGCGCAGACGAACGGCACGGTGACCCGGTCGCCGGGCCGCCAGTGCAGCACCCGGGAGCCCACCGCCTCGACGACACCGGCCAGTTCGTGCCCGGGCACGTGCGGCAGCTCGATGTCGGGGTCGTGGCCCATCCAGCCGTGCCAGTCGCTGCGGCACAGGCCGGTGGCCTCGACCCGGACGATCACCCCGTGGGGGGCCGGGTGGGGGTCGGGCAGCTCACGCACCTCGGCAAGCTCCCCGTACCGCTCGAACACCACTGCGCGCATCCGTGCCCCCACTTCCCGGCCGACCTGTTCCTGCGGAACGCTAGCGTTCCACGGACGTTGCCGGTTGTCGGCCGCCGGCCGTCTGCGGCTGATCTCCCCCCGCGGCGGAACCGCGCGCTGATGCACGGTCCCGACCTGCCCGGCGGGATCACCGACGCGCACGACCAGCTGCACACCACGCTGATCGGCCGCATCGAAGTCCTGCTCGCCTCTCTCGCGCCCGACGCCGCCCCGGCCGACGTCACCCGCACGGCGCACGTGTGCCTCGGCATCTACAAGGCCGGCCTGGAGCTGGTCCTCACCCACGAGGGCGCCGAGCGCACCGCCTATGTCCAGGAGATCAAGGACGTCCTGGTCCGCTACCTGGAACCACTGGTGGGAGACCGCCTCGGCCACGGGTGACCCCGGGGAGCCGCCCGCACTGCGGCGCCCGGCACATCTGCCTAGAGTGCGGATGAATCGCCCAGCAGCCGCCCGAGGGGTCCCCCGTGAGCCACTCCCCGCCGCCCGGCACGCCCAAGGCCCGCATCCCCGGCCCGCAGCAGCCCCCGCCGCCGTACCCGCGCATCCGTGCGGGACTGTGGCGGCACTGCCTGGGCGGCGGGCTCGCCCTGTGGGCGCTGACGGCGTGGGTGACGTACGAGACGCAGAACAGCGCGCTGCTGCCGACGTTGGTCCTGCTCGGCAGCTTTCTGGTGCCGGTGGTCTTCGTGCTGTGGGCGTACGAGCGGCACGGCCGTGACCTGGGCGTCAGCGCGGTCCTCGGCTGTTTCCTGACCGGCGGCGCGCTCGGCGTGCTCGGTGCCTCACTCACGGCGTCGTATCCGCTGCGCCCCGCCCTCGAGGTCTTCACCGGCGCCGGACCCATCGAGGAGGCGGCCAAGCTGGCCGCGCTCGTGTTCGTGCTGCGCGGCCGGCCGGGCATCCGCGGCACGCGCGCCGGGCTGGTGCTCGGCGCGGCCGTCGGCTTCGGCTTCGCGGCGCTGGAGAGCGCCGGGTACGCCTTCGCCACGGCCGCCACGACCGCGGGCGTCGGTCTGCGCACGCTGCTCGAGACGGAGATCCTGCGCGGGGTGCTCGCCCCCCTCGGGCACGGCCTGTGGACCGCCATCGCCGGCGGCGTCCTGCTGTCCCGGCGCCGGCCGACCGGGCACTTCCGCATCACGGCGCCGATCGCCGGCACCTGTCTGGGCGTCTGCCTGCTGCACGCGCTGTGGGACGCCACGCACGGCCTCGCGCTGTGGGGGACGGCCCGGCTGACAGGCGCCGACCTGGACCGGCCACTGTTCACGCAGGCACTTCCGACTCGGCCGAGCGCCGTGCAGGAGCACCTGTTCACACTGTTCTCGGTCGGCGGACTCGCCCTGGTGGCCCTGGGCGGGATCGGCTGGATCCGGTCGCTGGCACGCCGGGACCCCTCTTGGAGAAATACCCCCTAGGGGTATAGTGTGGGAAGCGTGGGAATCCTCGGCGGCCCCATCGGCCCGCACGGATCCCACCAGCCCCATACGCCTCGACGAGGAGTAACGACATGACCGCCCACACCGACACACCGGGTTCCGTCACCACCGTCTACAAGGTGACGGGCATGAGCTGCGGCCACTGCGAGGGCGCCGTCTCCGGCGAGGTCTCCCAGATCTCCGGCGTCAGCTCGGTGAAGGCCGTCGCGTCGACTGGCGAGGTGACCGTCGTCTCCGCGGCCCCGCTGGACGACGAGGCCGTGCGCGCCGCCGTGGACGAGGCCGGCTTCGAGCTGGCCGGCCGGGCCTGACCCTCCCGGCGCGAACCCGCCTCACCGGCAACGGGTGCGGCCCGCACGGGGCCGAAACCTTTCTTTCCCCGACCGGGCCGTACCGACCAGCTCATACTGGATCCGTTCGGTCCGGTCCGATGTCTGGAGTCCGGACATGACCAGCACCACCACAGCGAACACGGCCGCGACAGCCGGGCCCTCCTCCGAGGTCGAACTGCTCATCGGCGGGATGACCTGCGCCTCCTGCGCCGCACGGGTGGAGAAGAAGCTCAACCGGATGGACGGCGTCAGCGCCACCGTCAACTTCGCCACCGAGAAGGCGAAGGTCTCCTTCGGTGAGGGCGTCCGGGTCACCGACCTGATCGCCACCGTGGAGAAGACCGGCTACACCGCCGAGGAACCCGCACCGACGCAGCCGCAGGCCACGGCCGAGGGCACTTTCGAGCACGACGCCGAACTCGGCACCCTGCGGCAGCGGCTGCTGGTCTCCGCGCTGCTCGCCCTGCCCGTCGTCCTGCTCGCGATGATCCCGGCCCTGCAGTTCGACAACTGGCAGTGGCTCTCGCTCGCCCTCGCCGCGCCCGTCGTCGTCTGGGGCGGCCTGCCCTTCCACCGCGCCGCATGGACGAACCTGAGGCACGGCGCCGCCACCATGGACACCCTGGTCTCGGTGGGCACGCTGGCCGCTTTCGGCTGGTCGCTGTGGGCGCTGTTCTTCGGTGACGCGGGCCGGCCCGGCATGCACGACGCGTTCCGCCTCACCATCTCCCGCGCCGACGGCGCCTCCGCCCTCTACCTGGAGGTCGCCTCCGGAGTCGTCGCGCTGATCCTGCTCGGCCGCTACCTGGAGGCCCGCTCCAAGCGCCGCGCCGGCGCGGCCCTGAGGGCTCTGATGGAGCTGGGCGCCAAGGACGTGGCGGTGCTCCGCGACGGGCGCGAGATACGTGTCCCCGTGTCCTCCCTGGCCGTCGGCGACCGGTTCGTCGTACGGCCGGGAGAGAAGATCGCCACCGACGGCACGGTGGTCGAGGGCGTCTCCGCCGTCGACGCGTCCATGCTGACCGGCGAGTCGGTGCCGGTGGACGTGGGACCGGGCGACCGGGTCACCGGAGCCACGGTCAACGCGGGCGGCCGGCTGGTCGTCGCGGCCACCCGGGTCGGCGCCGACACCCAGCTCGCCCGGATGGCGAAGCTCGTGGAGGACGCGCAGAACGGCAAGGCCGAGGTGCAGCGGCTCGCCGACCGGGTCTCCGCCGTCTTCGTACCCGTCGTCATCGGCATCGCGCTCGTCACGTTCGGCGTCTGGCTGGGCGTGAGCGGGGACGCGGCCGCCGCGTTCACGGCCGCCGTCGCCGTCCTGATCATCGCCTGCCCCTGCGCGCTGGGCCTCGCCACACCGACCGCACTGATGGTCGGCACCGGCCGTGGCGCACAGCTGGGCATCCTCATCAAGGGTCCCGAGGTTCTGGAGTCCACGCGCCGCGTCGACACGGTCGTCCTCGACAAGACCGGCACCGTCACCACGGGCCGGATGACGCTGCAGGCGGTGTACACCGCCGAGGGCGAGGACGAGAAGGAGCTGCTGCGGCTCGCCGGCGCCCTGGAGCACGCCTCCGAACACCCCGTCGCCCGCGCCGTCGCGGTGGGCGCCGAGGAGCGCGCCGGGACACTTCCGCAGGTCGAGCACTTCGAGAACGTGCCCGGGCGGGGTGTGCGCGGGCGGGTGGAGGGCCGCGAGGTGGCCGTGGGGCGCCTGTACGACGCCCTCCCGGAGGAGTTGACCCGGGCGGTCCGCGAGGCCGAGCAACAGGGGCGTACGGCCGTCGTGGCCGGCTGGGACGGTCGGGCCCGCGGGGTGCTCGCGGTCGCCGACGCGGTCAAGGAGACCAGCGCCGAGGCGGTACGGGACCTGCGCGCGCTCGGACTCACACCGGTGCTGCTCACCGGGGACAACCGGACGGTCGCCGAGGCGGTCGCACGGACGGTCGGCATCGACCCGGCGCACGTGTACGCCGAGGTGCTTCCCGAGGACAAGGTGGACGTCGTACGACGGCTGCGCAACGAGGGGCGCGCCGTGGCGATGGTCGGCGACGGCGTCAACGACGCGGCCGCGCTGGCCACCGCCGATCTGGGTCTGGCGATGGGCACGGGCACGGACGCGGCGATCGAGGCGAGCGACCTGACGCTGGTGCGCGGGGATCTGCGCGCGGCGGCGGACGCGATCCGGCTGTCCCGGCGGACGCTGGCCACCATCAAGGGCAACCTGGTGTGGGCCTTCGGCTACAACGTGGCCGCGCTGCCGCTGGCCGCCGCCGGGCTGCTCAATCCCATGATCGCGGGCGCCGCGATGGCCTTCTCCTCGGTGTTCGTGGTGACCAACAGCCTGCGGCTGCGCCGCTTCCGCTGAAGTCCCGCGGGGTTACCGACGGTTCGGGGCGGTCGGAGTAAGAGACCCCCTAGAGTCGGACGCGCGCAGCACATAAGCTCTTCACAAGGCTCGCGCATCATCCTTACGCTTGGGTCCCGATCGCCGTATCGGGGCTCTTGCGCACCTAAGGGACATATGCAAGAGACGCAGATCACAGTGATGCGAACGTAACCATCGAAGGGGTTCGAAGGTCTAAGTTGGCGATGTCGGTTCGGCGTCTTGGGGGGCGCCAACCGGCATCTGAGGATGTCTTGGGGGACTTCCTCAGAGATGCGTTGCCGGGGCACGTACACCGGGGAGCTTTGAGCGGCCCTCCCAGCGTGCGTTGTCCCGGCAGATCGCACCGCGTCACTGGAGTGGGACGAGTTTTGCTCGTTCTGCTCGAAGACAGCGATTCAGGCGCTGTCCTCTCCGAGCGCCCGGCCGGATCCCGTGGGGGGAATCCGCACCGGGACACGGGAAGGCGCCCTGGTCGTCGGCCCGTGGGGGGACCGGCGACAGGGCGCCTTCTGCTCTGTGCCCGCGGTGCGCTGCGGATCGCCGCTCACCGCCGTTCCAGGGCCCGCCCGGCAGTGGGCAGGCCCCGTTCTCCAGCTGCCGACGGGGCGCCGCGGGACGGCGCCCTCACCGGCAGGTGTCAGCGCGCCTCGACCGGCACGAAGTCGCGCTCGACGACACCCGTGTAGATCTGGCGCGGGCGGCCGATGCGGGAGCCCGGCTCCTTGATCATTTCGGTCCACTGGGCGATCCAGCCCGGCAGCCGGCCGAGGGCGAACAGGACCGTGAACATCTCGGTCGGGAAGCCCATGGCACGGTAGATCAGACCGGTGTAGAAGTCGACGTTCGGGTAGAGCTTGCGCTCCACGAAGTAGTCGTCGGAAAGGGCGTGCTCCTCCAGCTTGAGGGCGATGTCGAGAAGCTCGTCATCCTTGCCCAGCGCGGAGAGCACGTCGTGCGCGGCGGCCTTGATGATCTTGGCGCGCGGGTCGAAGTTCTTGTAGACCCGGTGGCCGAAGCCCATCAGACGGACGCCGTCCTCCTTGTTCTTCACCTTGCGGATGAAGGTGTCGACGTCGGAGCCGGAGTCGCGGATGCCCTCGAGCATCTCCAGCACGGACTGGTTGGCGCCGCCGTGCAGCGGGCCCCACAGCGCGCTGATGCCGGCCGAGATCGACGCGAACATGTTGGCCTGCGAGGAGCCGACCAGGCGGACCGTGGAGGTCGAGCAGTTCTGCTCGTGGTCGGCGTGCAGGATCAGCAGCTTGTCCAGCGCGGCGACGACGACCGGGTCGAGGTCGAACTCCTGCGCCGGGACCGAGAAGGTCATGCGCAGGAAGTTCTCGACGTAGCCGAGGTCGTTGCGCGGGTAGACGAACGGGTGACCGATCGACTTCTTGTACGCGTACGCCGCGATCGTCGGAAGCTTCGCGAGCAGGCGGATGGTGGAGAGGTCGCGCTGCTTCTCGTCGAACGGGTTGTGGCTGTCCTGGTAGAAGGTGGACAGCGCCGAGACGACCGACGACAGCATGGCCATCGGGTGGGCGTCCCGCGGGAAGCCCTTGTAGAAGTTCTTGACGTCCTCGTGCAGCAGCGTGTGCCGCGTGACGTCGTTCTGGAACGTCGTCAGCTCGTCGACGGTGGGCAGCTCACCGTTGATCAGCAGGTACGCCACCTCGAGGAAGGTGGAGCGCTCGGCCAGCTGCTCGATGGGGTAGCCGCGGTAGCGGAGGATGCCCGCCTCGCCGTCGAGGTAGGTGACAGCGGATTTATAGGCGGCCGTGTTGCCGTACCCGCTGTCCAGAGTCACCAGACCGGTCTGGGCGCGGAGCTTCCCGATGTCGAAGCCCTTGTCGCCGACGGTGCTGTCGACCACCGGGTAGGTGTACTCGCCGTCGCCGTACCGCAGTACTACAGAGTTGTCGCTCACGTCTTCCCTCACCGACGTAGTGCCTCATCTTCGAGGTGCCCTGACTGTCTCTACCATCCCCCATTTGGCTCAGGAGAGTGCACTCGGGGTCGACCATTGGGCCTATTGGCGGCACTCAGTGCCGCCAACCTGCTCATCCTGCCCCCTCCGAACGGCATCTGGAAGTGCTCTGTGACCTTCACGACTCATTTGATCGATCATTTCTGGTGATGCCCGTCCGCACTGGTCCCCTACCCGTCCGAACCGGTGACGCTCGCCCGCCCTGCGGGTGACGCCAGCCTGAAGTCGAGGGCCGTGCACCGCCGTCCCGCCGACACCGTGCGCACCGCCTGCCCGATCGCCTTGCGCGAACCGACCAGGACGACCAGCCGTTTGGCCCGGGTGACCGCCGTGTAGAGGAGGTTCCGCTGGAGCATCATCCATGCCCCGGTCGTGACGGGAATCACCACGGCGGGATATTCACTCCCCTGGGAGCGGTGAATGGTCACCGCGTACGCATGGGCCAGTTCGTCCAGTTCGTCGAATTCGTACGGAACCTCCTCGTCCTCGTCGGTCAGCACCGTGAGCCGCTGGTCGACCGGATCGAGCGAGGTGACGACGCCCACGGTTCCGTTGAAGACACCGTTCTTCCCCTTCTCGTAATTGTTGCGAATCTGGGTGACCTTGTCGCCGACGCGGAAGACCCGGCCGCCGAACCGCTTCTCGGGCAGATCGGGCCGGCCGGGCGTGATGGCCTGCTGGAGCAGCCCGTTGAGGACCCCGGCCCCGGCCGGCCCCCGGTGCATCGGCGCGAGCACCTGCACGTCCCGGCGCGGATCCAGCCCGAACCTGGACGGAATCCGCCGCGCCGCCACGTCCACGGTGAGCCGGCCGGCCTCCTCGGTCTCGTCCTCGACGAAGAGGAAGAAGTCCTTCATCCCGTCGGTCAGCGGGTGCTGCCCGGCGTTGATGCGGTGCGCGTTGGTGACGACACCGGACTGCTGGGCCTGCCGGAAGACGCGGGTGAGCCGGACGGCGGGAACGGGGCTGCCATCGGCGAGCAGGTCGCGCAGCACCTCGCCGGCGCCGACGCTGGGCAACTGGTCGACGTCCCCGACGAAGAGGAGGTGGGCGCCCGGCGGTACGGCCTTCACGAGCTTGTTGGCGAGCAGGAGGTCCAGCATGGAGGCCTCGTCCACGACCACCAGGTCGGCGTCGAGCGGCCGGTCCCGGTCGTACGCCGCGTCCCCGCCGGGCTTCAGCTCCAGGAGCCGGTGCACCGTGGAGGCCTCGGCGCCGGTCAGTTCGGCCAGCCGCTTGGCGGCACGCCCCGTCGGCGCGGCGAGCAGCACCTTGGCACGCTTGGCGCGGGCCAGCTCCACGATCGAGCGGACCGTGAAGGACTTGCCGCAGCCGGGCCCGCCGGTGAGGACGGCGACCTTCTCGCTGAGCGCGAGGCGCACGGCGGACTCCTGCTCGGGGGCGAGGTCGGCGCCGGTGCACGTCTTCAGCCAGCCGAGAGCCTTCGCCCAGTCGACGTCCTGGAAGGCGGGCATCCGGTCCTGCCCGGTCCGCAGCAGGCGCAGCAGCTGGGCGGACAGGGACAGTTCGGCACGGTGGAAGGGGACCAGGTAGACGGCCGTGACGGGATCCGACGCGGCACCGTCCGGCCCCGGGACCTTCTCCCGTACGACGCCCGGGTCCTCGCCCTCCTCCCCCGGCTCGGCCAGCTCCGCGAGGCACTCGATGACCAGCCCGGTGTCGACCTGGAGCAGTTTGACCGCGTCGGCGATCAGCCGTTCCTCGGGCAGGAAGCAGTGGCCCTGGTCGGCGGACTGGGACAGCGCGTACTGCAGGCCGGCCTTCACCCGCTCCGGGCTGTCGTGCGGGATGCCGACGGACTGGGCGATCTTGTCGGCGGTCAGGAAGCCGATGCCCCAGACGTCGGCGGCCAGCCGGTAGGGGTGGTTCTTGACGACGGAGATCGACGCGTCGCCGTACTTCTTGTAGATCCGCACGGCGATGGAGGTGGACACCTCCACGGTCTGGAGGAAGAGCATGACCTCCTTGATCGCCTTCTGCTCCTCCCAGGCGTCGGCGATCTTCTTGGTCCGCTTGGGGCCGAGGCCCGGGACCTCGATGAGCCGTTTCGGCTCCTCCTCGATGATCTGGAGTGTGTCGAGTCCGAAGTGCTGGGTGATCCGGTCGGCGAAGACGGGGCCGATGCCCTTGACCAGCCCGGAACCCAGGTAGCGCCGGATGCCCTGGACGGTGGCCGGGAGGACGGTCGTGTAGTTCTCGACGTGGAACTGCTTGCCGTACTGCGGGTGGGAGCCCCACCGCCCCTCCATGCGCAGCGACTCCCCGACCTGGGCGCCGAGCAGCGCGCCGACGACCGTGAGGAGGTCGCCGCCGCCTCGTCCGGTGTCGACCCGGGCGACCGTGTAGCCGTTCTCCTCGTTGGCGTACGTGATGCGCTCCAGCACGCCCTCGAGCACGGCGAGCCGACGCTCGGTCGTGGGATTCCCCGCCTGTTGAGTCACGCCCTCGACGGTACCGGTGGGGTGTGACAGCGGGTTGCCGGTTCCTCTTCAGGGCTTCGAGGAGCCGTCCTCTCGCAGGCCTTCGGCCGCGGTCGGCAGGGCGGTCGGGGAGAGGGACCCTGTCCCTGTCCCTGACCCTGACCGCCCCGGGAGTGGGTAGGTGGAGGAACTGCCGTCGGTCGCCGGTCAGTTGCAGAAGTTGAGGATGCCGAGGATGCCGTCGCCGCACGCGTTGTTGTCGCCGCCGTGGCCGCCGTGACCGTGGGCCGAGGCGGCCTTCGTGGCGACGTGCGTGGCGGGCGTCGCGGCCGCGGCGGATGTGGCGCTCGCCACTCCCACCGCACAGGCGATGCCCACGGCGGCACTCACCGCGCACGTTCGCAGCGTCCGGGAAACGGTCTTCTTGGGGTGAGGTGTAGTGTCCATGAACTCACCATGCACACCCTCGTGGCCAGTTGCCCGCCGAGCGCATCCGAGTGGGCGAGCCCCTGGGGCGGACGAGGATCTGCCGGTCGGGGCGGCGTTCCGGCATCCGGAAGCCGCCGCCCGTCACCCGGGGCTCAGGATTCTTCGATGGTGATGAAGGGGTCCCACTGGAAGTACCCCTTCAACTGGCGGTGGCGGTCGAGGATCTGGAAGGAGAAGTGGTACACGACCTTGCCGACGCTCTTGACGGTCGTACGCCAGTAGTGGTCCTGGTACTTCTGCGTCACGAAGTCCGGACTGCCCTCGCTCCCTTCCTTGGGCAGCGGGTAGACGCCGTCGACCACCTCGATCTCCGGCGTCCTGATGAGCGTGTGGTCGCGGTCGCTGCTCACGTACCGGTACAGCAGCGCCTTGTAGTCGCTGCCGAGCGAGAGGGTGGTCTCCCGCCAGCGGATCGTGTCCCCGGGTTCGGCCCGCAGGTTCAGCTCCGCGCCCGACGTGCCGACGATGTGGTCGTGGCGCGTCGTCATGTAGATGAGGCTCTGGTCGACGTAGGTCGGAGCGTCCGGGTTCCTCGACGCGTTCGGGTTCTGCTCGACGATCGTCGCCGCGTCGAACGAGATCAGTACGTTCAGGTCGGCCATCTCTTTCCCCTTCGGTTACGGGACTTCTCGGTTACGGGACCTTGTAGGCCATGGCCCTCGGGTAGTCGTGCCGGCGCAGGCGGACCCGGACCAGGAGGGGTCCGGCGTTGTACGGGTCGTGCGGGTCGGCGAGGCGGGAGAGCAGGGCGTCCAGGTCCGCGGGGCGGGCGATGCCGACGCCGTGCGCCGGGGTGCCCTCGCCGGCGAAGACCTCTGCGAGGCGCTCGTAGTGCCAGGGATGCAGGACGTTGTAGAAGTCCGGCTCGGTGGGGTTCTGCTCCGCGAAGTAGGACGGGTGCACCAGCATCTGCTCGATGCCGTAGAAGTGTCCGTTGTCCAGGACGAACACCACCGAGCGCAGCCCCAGCCGGGTGTGGGTGGAGATCTCCTGGCAGGTCTCCTGGAAGGAGCCGTCGCCGACGAAGACCATCGGGCGGGCGCTCTGCCGCTCGGGAGCGAGCGCGGCGCCGGTGGCCGCGCCGACCGACCAGCCGATGGACAGCCAGCTGACCTGGGACAGGAACCCGCCCGCGGACAGGGACAGGTTCATCGAGCCGATCAGCGAGAAGGCGGCGTCCGACACGACCGTCCAGTCCTCCCCGGTCTCCTCGCCCAGGAAGTGGTTGATCCGGTCGAACAGGCCGTCGTACGTGAGGTGTTCGGCGCCGTGGGACCGGGCACCGTCGGCGCTCAGCGAGGCGCGGTACTGCGCCAGGCCGGCGGGGCGGCCGGCGCGTGCTCCGCCGTAGCTGTAGGACTCGGCGTAGTAGTCGGCCGCGAGGCCCCCGGAGCCGTACTCCTTCACCAGCGCGTCCTGGAGGGCGGGCAGCAGGTGGGCGAGCTGGACGTCGGGGAAGTACGAGGTGCCGACGCTGATGCCGCCGTGCGCCGCCATCACCCAGTCCGTGCCGACGCTCTGCTCGCCGCCGAGGTTCTTCGACGTGGACCAGGCGCCGAGCCCGATCCGGCAGGTGGCCCAGTCCTTGAAGACCGCGTGCACGTCCGGGTGGCTGGCCCTGCCGTTGTACACGCCGTGGAACTGCGGGAGGTCCTCGTCCACGACGGCCTTCGCGCCGACCGTCGTGCAGAACGGTACGCCGGTGGCCTCCACCAGGTCGGTGAGCTGCACGCCGAGGCGGAACCGGTCGATCTCCTCGCCGGCCCACACGATCGGGCGGGGCCTGCCGTCCGGGCCGGGGTGCTCCTCGACCAGGGTGAGGACCGCCTGCACGGCGTCCTCCAGCATGGTCTGGTTGCGCGTGCTGAACGGCCGTTCGCGCCGGACGATCGGCTCGGCCGGCTCGGGGCACGGCTCGTCCCACAGGTCCTCCATGACCTCCAGGTAGACCGGCCGGCGCTCGGAGACGCACGCGGTGAGCGCGGCGTCGATCTGGCCGGGCGCGAGACCGGGGTGGGAGATGACCTGCGCGTCCACCGTGACCTGGCGGTAGACGTCCAGGTTGCTCTCCGCGCGGGGGCTCATGTGCGAGGTGAGCAGCCCGACGGCCCGGTAGTTCTGCCACTGCTCGTACGGCGGGCAGGCGTTGACGGCGATGAGCGGGATCTGCTCGACGTACGCGCCACCGCAGGCGTTCAGCAGGTTGAACGCGCCGACGCTGTACGTCACCGCCGCCGCGCCCACGCCGTGGATGCGGGCGTAGGCGTCCGCGGCCTGGCCCGCCCCGCCCTCGGTGGGCGTGCCGACCCACTCGACGTCGCCCTCGGCCCGCAGGGTGGCCAGGAACGGGCCGAGGTGGTTGCCGGGCACGCCGAAGAGATGCGTGATCCCCAACTCGGCCAGCCGCAGGGCGAGATAGCGGGCGACCGTGCAGGAAGAGGCGGTCGCGCTCACGAGGACTCCCCCTCCCGCTCCGGGCCCGGGTCGGTGACCGGCGGGGCCTGGTGGACGGCGAGGGCGGCGCGGACGGCGCTCTCCAGCGCGCCCTCGATCCAGGCGTGCTTGAGGGAGGTGTGCTCGCCGGCGAAGTGCACCGGGCCCTCGGGCCGGGAGACGTCCAGGTGGAAGCTGGTCATCTGGTGCGCGGTGTAGATGGCGGCCTCCCCGAAGGCGTACGGGTCGCGGGCCCAGCTCTGGGTGGCGCCCCGGCCGGTGAAGAACACCTCGACGCGCCGGCCGTGCAGGGCCTGGAGGTTGCGCAGGGCGTAGACGTAGCGTTCCGACTTGGGCATGGAGTCCCACCGCGCGGCGTCGTCGGACCAGCAGTACGCGGCAAGGACGACGCCACCGCCGGTGCTGCCCTCGACCGGGTGCGAGGGGTAGTACATGAACCGGTTGGGATTGTCGGCGGCGGAGCCACCGCCGAAGCAGTGGGTGGCGGGGCGGACGGCAGGGCCGCGCAGCGGCAGGGCGCCGTTGAGCTGCCGCATCTCGGCCGTGACCGCGCTGTCCTTGACGGCGGCGCCGAGCAGCCCCGCCTCCGGCTCGGGCAGCGTGGGCACGCGGACGGGGTCGGAGTCGGCGTCCTCGCCCCGGCGGTAGTACTCGTACAGGCCCGGCGCGATGCTCTCCAGCTCGTCCCGCCAGTCGTCCTCGGTGAACTCCCACCACCGGTGGCTGAATTCGAGCAGCACCTTGGTGGCCTGGTCGTAGTGGGTCTCGATGATCGCGCGGCGCTTCTTGTACGACATGGAGGGGACGATCTCGACGAAGCGCAGGGAGGAGAACGGGATGGTGACGATCGCCAGGTCCGCCGTCCACAGGCGGGGCGGTGCCTGCGGGTCGTCCTCGGCGACGGTCTGGACGGCCACGCCCCAGCCGGCGGGGCCGACGGCGCCGGTGCCCTCGGGGTCGGTGTCGCGGCTGGGGTCGTGGTACTCCAGCCGGATCATGCGCTGCCCGAGCCGCACCTCGTCGAGCAGGCCCTGGTGGAGGGCGTGCGGCAGGCGCCAACTGCCGCCCGGGATCTCCCAGTAGCGCACGGCGGGGTTGATGTCGCTGCGGCTCAGGAAGCTGTGGAAGAAGGAGAGGTACAGCCGCGAGGACATGTTCTCCAGCGTGCCGAGGGCCTCGACCGCCTCGTCGCTGAGCCCGGCGTGGTCGCGCAGGAAGGCGCCCATCGAGTAGCCGTCGAAGTCGCGGATCACCCGGGCCCAGCCCTCGACCCACTCCACGAACGGCTTGTTGACCCGCTTGCCGTCGACGACGTCGGAGTAGTAGTCGCGCACGCTCTCCAGCGCGGCGTCCACCATCTGTACGACGGGGGCGCGGACCTCGTCGTCGGTGAGGTGGAAGCCCTCGTTGATCCGCTCGGGAGCGGTGGCGTACTCGGCACGCCGTACCTGGACGCGGTTGGCGCGGATCCAGGAGTTGCCGAGCTTGTCGGGCTCGCGGAACTCGGGGCTGTCGTCGCCGTAGCTCCAGGTCCGGCCGGTGAAGGAGGTGTACGTCACCGGCGGGACGGACACGTCGGGCCCGCTGCCGGTGCGGGGATCGACGTCCACGTTGAAGAACTGGCGTCGGCCGAGACCGAGTTTGTCGACCAGGGCGAGGACGAGCGGGTGGAAGTCGGGCAGCCGCATCGCCCCGGCCTCGGCGTACTGGGCCGGGTCGGCGAAGGGCTGGTGGTGCTTGGTCGTCCGGAAGGTCTTGACCCGCCCGCCGACGCGGTTGGCGTTCGCCTCCAGCACGGTGACGTCGTGACCGGCGTCCTTGAGCAGCCCGGCGGCCACGAGGCCGGTGATGCCGGCGCCGACGACGAGGATCTTCTTGCGCGGGTGCCGGGTGGGGCCGAGGCTGCCCGTGTCTATCAGCGTGTGCAGATATTCGAGTTTGAGGTCCTCGCCGCCGGGTCCGACGAGTAAGAGTTCCCGGGCCAGCCTGAGACATGTCTGCCAGCGCGCACGGGTGGCGGAGTTGTCCCGTGGAATGTCGGTCATAGCCTGCGATCGTAGATATGCGGAAACGGTTTCGCGGTTCACCCCGAAGACAAAGTCCTAAAAATACCGGGGGGATCGCGTGACGCGATTTAGGCTTGCCCGGATTTCCTTGGGAAAGGCAGAAGATTCCCGAGGGGCAGGAGGGAAAGGGGAGCGGAGCCGGAGAAACAATTCGCTTGCGGAATGTGGAACTCCCGGGAGGCAGATGTGCAGGGTCCGTCGACCCCCCTGACGGGAAAGCCGCCATCCGACTCCGCCAACTGGTCCGCCCCGCAGGAGAGTCGGCATATGCATCCCGCCAATGTGCCCCGCTATGACGTGACTGGTGGTCTTTCGCGTAGGGACGGGAGAGGGCGGAGAGAACCGCCACGGGAAAGTCCTTCGCCCTGCCCTGTCCTGGCCTGGTCCGGCCCGGCCCGGCCGGTTCGGGTGGAAGCCGCCCTCGCCGTACAGGGCCAGTACGCCCATGTCGCGAAGCTCGGCGCCGCTCGCCGGACATCTTGTACCCGCTGTGCAGCAGGTACCCGGTCAGCCGCTCCGGATCGGTCAGCGGGAGAGCACGCCACCGGCCTGCTCATCGCCGAGGCAATCGCCCAAGAACTCCAAGGAGTCACCGCATGAGCGCCGCCCGGCACAAGGCTCATCCGCACATGGCCGCTCTCGCCGAGGAACTCAGCAGAGCCGGCGCGATCCGCACCCAGGAGATCCGCACCCAGGAGTGGGCCGATATCTTCGCCATCGTCCCGCGCCACGCATTCGTGCCGCACCGGTTCGAGCAGGAAACCAACGATCGCGGCATCACCGTGTGGCGTCAGCGCGGCGCGGCCACGAAGACAGCGTCGCGGACGTCTACCGGGGCGTGACGCTCGTGACGGCTCTGGACCCGGCCACGGCCGAACAGGTCGCCCCGGACACCTGGACCGGCATCCCCACGTCACCCGGCACGCTCCCCGGTCTCATGGCCGGAATGCTCGAAGACTGACAGGCCCCGCTCGTCCGCTCCCCCCGTGGCGCACGGGCGGGGCCGGCGTTCATCCCGCCAACCCCAGCCGCCCCGGGCCGAGCCCACCCCCGCCCGGTCACGATTGGGTTTCGGCCACCCGTCACCCCCTTGCCTCAGCTCGTGTAATCGATTCCAATCCTTCCTACGGCAATGGCGTGGAATCGATTACACGGCCGTGCCGCCAAGGAGTCTCACGAGGAGGTGAGCCGGGCGATGGCGAGCATCAAGGACGTCGCCGCCGCGGCCGGGGTGTCCGTGGCCACGGTGTCGCGTGTCCTGAACGAGCACCCGTCGGTCAGTGCCGACGCACGTACGCGCGTGCTGGCCGCCGTCGAGGAGCTGGAGTACCGGCCGAACGCCGTCGCACGGTCCCTGCGCACCGATCAGACCCACACCCTCGGGCTGGTCATCAGCGATGTGCTGAACCCGTACTTCACCGAGCTGGCCCGTTCCGTCGAGGAGGAGGCCCGGACACTCGGGTACAGCGTGATCATCGGCAACGCCGACGAGCGGCCCGACCTCCAGGACCACCACGTGCGCAACCTGCTCGACCGGCGGATCGACGGGCTGCTCGTCTCCCCCACCGACGGCGGGTCTCCGCTGATGCTGGACGCCGCCCGGGCCGGGACCCCGATGGTGTTCGTGGACCGGTGGATCCCCGGCGTGGACGTACCCGTCGTGCGGGCCGACGGACGGGCCGCCGTACGGGACCTGGTGGCGCATCTGTGCGCGCTCGGGCACCGTCGGCTCGCCATCATCGCCGGGCCCGCCGCCACCACGACCGGCAGTGAGCGGGTCGAGGCCTTCCGGGCCGCCCTGGCCGAGTACGGCCTTGCGCTCCCCGACGCCTACATAGGCCAGGGCGACTTCCAGGCCGAGAGCGGGCGGCGGGTCACCGAGGGGTTCCTGGACCTGTCGGAGCCGCCCGAGGTCGTCTTCGCCGCCGACAACCTGATGGCGCTCGGCGCCCTGGACGCCGTACGTGCGCGCGGGCTGCGCGTGCCGGACGACATCGCGCTGGCCGCGTTCGACGACATCCCGTGGTTCGTGCACACCGATCCGCCCGTCACCGCGGTCGCCCAGCCGACCGGTGAGCTGGGGCGGGCGGCCGTACGGGCCCTGGTCGACCGGATCGAGGGGCGGACCCCGCAGTCCGTGACGCTGCCCGCCCGGCTCGTCGTGCGCCGCTCGTGCGGCGAGCCGCCCGCCCCGTCCCCTCTGCAGTCCCCCTCCCCAGTGCAAAGGAGCACGTCGTGAGCGACCCGGACGAGTTGCTGCGCATCGAGGGCATACGGAAGACCTTCCCCGGCGTGGTCGCGCTCGACGGCGTCGACTTCGACCTGCGCCGGGGCGAGGTCCATGTGCTGCTCGGTGAGAACGGCGCCGGCAAGAGCACGCTCATCAAGATGCTCTCCGGGGCCTACACGCCCGACGCCGGACGGATCCTGGCCGACGGCCGCGAGGTGCGCATCCACGGTGCGCAGGACGCCGAACGGCTCGGGATCGCCACCATCTACCAGGAGTTCAACCTCGTCCCGGACCTGACCGTCGCCGAGAACATCTTCCTCGGACGGCAGCCGCGGCGCTTCGGGTTGATCGACCGGAAGAAGATGGAGGCCGACGCCGAGACGCTGCTGCGGCGGGTCGGGGTGAGCGTGTCCCCGCGTGCGCGGGTGCGCGAACTGGGCATCGCCCGGCTGCAGATGGTCGAGATCGCCAAGGCGCTCAGCCTGGACGCACGCGTGCTCATCATGGACGAGCCGACCGCCGTGCTCACCTCGGAGGAGGTGGACAAGCTCTTCGCCATCGTGCGCTCGCTGCGCGCGGACGGCGTCGGGATCGTCTTCATCACCCACCACCTGGAGGAGATCGCCGCCCTCGGTGACCGGGTCACCGTCATCCGGGACGGCAGGAGCGTGGGGCAGGTCCCGGCCGCCACGCCCGAGGACGAACTCGTACGGCTCATGGTCGGGCGCTCCATCGAGCAGCAGTATCCGCGGCAGCGGCCCGACCGCGGGCCGGCGTTGCTGTCCGTCGAGGAACTCACCCGGGACGGGGTCTTCCACGACGTGAGCTTCGAGGTGCACGCCGGAGAGGTCGTCGGGATCGCCGGGCTCGTCGGGGCCGGGCGGACCGAGGTCGTACGCGCCGTGTTCGGGGCCGATCCCTACGACGGCGGGGCCGTGAAGGTCTCCGGGAGCGCGCTGAGGCGGCACGACGTGAGCGCCGCCATGGCCGCCGGGATCGGGCTGGTGCCCGAGGACCGCAAGGGGCAGGGGCTGGTGCTGGACGCCTCCGTCGAGGAGAACCTCGGACTCGTCACCATGCGCGCCGCCACCCGCGGCGGGCTCGTCGACCGCAGGGCCCAGCACGTGGCCGCCGAACGGATGGCCGGGCAGCTGGGCGTGCGGATGGCGGGGCTCGGGCAGCACGTACGGACGCTGTCCGGCGGCAACCAGCAGAAGGTCGTCATCGGCAAGTGGCTGCTGGCCGACACCAAGGTGCTGATCCTGGACGAGCCGACGCGCGGGATCGACGTCGGCGCCAAGGTCGAGATCTACCAGCTGATCAACGAGCTGACCGCCGCCGGGGCCGCCGTACTCATGATCTCCAGCGATCTGCCGGAGGTGCTCGGCATGAGCGACCGGGTGCTGGTCATGGCCCAGGGCCGGATCGCCGGTGAACTCGCCGCCGACGAGGCCACCCAGGACGCGGTGATGTCCCTCGCCGTCTCCACCCCCACCACCGAGAAGGAGGCCAGCCGTGGCCACTGACACGCTCAAGAGCCGGGCGGGCGCGCGTGGCGCCCCCGGGGCCATGCGCCGGCTGCTCCTCGACAACGGCGCGCTCACCGCACTGATCGTCCTGGTCATCGCCCTGTCTGCGCTGTCCGGAGACTTCCTGACCACCGACAACCTGCTCAACATCGGCGTCCAGGCGGCCGTGACGGCGATCCTCGCCTTCGGTGTGACCTTCGTGATCGTCTCGGCGGGCATCGACCTGTCGGTCGGGTCCGTGGCCGCGCTGTCGGCGACCGTGCTGGCCTGGAGTGCCACCCAGCACGGGGTGCCGGTGGCACTCGCGGTGCTGCTCGGACTCGCCACGGGTGTCGTGGCGGGTCTGGTGAACGGTTTCCTCATCGCCTACGGCAAGCTGCCGCCGTTCATCGCGACGCTGGCGATGCTGTCGGTGGGCCGTGGTCTCGCGCTGGTGATCTCACAGGGCTCGCCCATCGCCTTCCCCGACTCGGTCTCGCACCTGGGGGACACGCTCGGTGGCTGGCTGCCGGTGCCCGTGCTGGTCATGGTGGTGATGGGGCTGATCGCCGCCCTCGTGCTGGGGCGGACGTACATCGGGCGCTCCATGTACGCCATCGGCGGCAACGAGGAGGCCGCGCGGCTGTCGGGTCTGCGGGTGCCGAAGCAGAAGCTCGCGATCTACGCGCTGTCCGGTGTGTTCGCGGCCGTCGCCGGTGTCGTGCTCGCCTCCCGGCTGTCCTCGGCCCAGCCGCAGGCCGCCGACGGCTATGAGCTGGACGCGATCGCCGCGGTCGTCATCGGCGGTGCCTCGCTCGCGGGCGGTACCGGCAAGGCGTCCGGCACGCTGATCGGCGCGCTGATCCTGGCGGTGCTCAGGAACGGCCTCAACCTCCTTTCCGTGTCGGCGTTCTGGCAGCAGGTCGTGATCGGTGTCGTCATCGCGCTGGCGGTGCTGCTGGACACCGTGCGCCGCAAGGCCGGGACCGCCGCGATGACCACGGGCGGCGCTCCGGGCGGCAGGGGCAGGCAGGCGGCGACGTACGCCCTCGCGGCTGTCGTGACCGTGGCGGTCGTCGGCGCCACCTCCTTCCTGCACAGCGGTTCGTCGTCCTCGGCGAACCCGCGGATGGGCCTGTCGCTGTCCACGCTCAACAACCCCTTCTTCGTGCAGATCCGGGCCGGTGCACAGGCCGAGGCGAAGAAGCTGGGTGTGGACCTGACGGTCACCGACGCCCAGAACGACGCCTCCCAGCAGGCCAACCAGCTGCAGAACTTCACGAGTTCGAGCCTCGGCGCGATCATCGTCAACCCGGTGGACTCGGACGCGGCGAGCAACTCGGTCAAGGCCGCCGACCAGGCGAAGATCCCGGTGATCGCCGTCGACCGGGGCGTCAACAAGGCCGACGTGGACGCCCTGGTGGCGTCCGACAACGTGGCCGGCGGTGAGCTGGCCGCGAAGACGATCGCCGAGAAGCTCGGCGGCAGGGGCAGGATCGTGATCCTGCAGGGCCAGGCGGGCACCTCGGCGGCCCGGGAGCGGGCGCAGGGCTTCGCCAACGGCCTGAAGGCCTACCCGGGGATCCAGGTGGTCGCCCAGCAGCCGGCCGACTTCGACCGCACCAAGGGCCTCGACGTGATGTCGAACCTGCTCCAGGCCCACCCGGACGTGCAGGGCGTCATCGCCGCCAACGACGAGATGGCGCTCGGCGCGGTCAAGGCGCTCGGCTCCAAGGCCGGCAGGTCGGTGCAGGTGGTCGGCTTCGACGGCACTCCGGACGGGCTGACGGCGGTGAAGAACGGCACGCTGTACGCGTCGGTCGCCCAGCAGCCGACGCAGCTGGGAAGGATTGCGGTGGACAACGCGCTGAAGGCCGTGCAGGGCAAGAAGGTGGATCCGACGGTGAAGGTGCCGGTGAAGGTGGTCACGAAGGAGAACGTGGCCGGTTTCAGCGGCTGACGACGGACGGCTCGGGCGGGCGGCCGTGCACCAGGGGCACCTCGGGTGTTCCGGGTGACGGCCGTCCGCCCCGGGTCGTGTCAGGGGAGTCACGGGGAGCATGGGGAGTCAACTGATGTACGACTACGACCTGTTGGTCGTGGGGTCGGCCAATGCCGACCTGGTGATCGATGTCGAGCGACGGCCGGCCGCCGGTGAGACGGTGCTCGGCGGCGACCTGGCCGTGCATCCGGGCGGCAAGGGCGCCAACCAGGCGGTCGCCGCCGCCCGGCTCGGGGCGGCCACGGCCCTGCTGGCGCGGGTCGGTGACGACGCCCACGGCCGGCTGCTCCTCGACTCCCTGCGTGCGGCGGGCGCCGACACGGTCGGCGTGCTGGTGGGCGGGGCGCCGACGGGGGTGGCGCTGATCACCGTCGACCCTTCCGGGGACAACAGCATCGTGGTGTCCCCGGGCGCCAACGCCCGGCTCACCCCGGCGGACGTCCGCGCGGCGGGCAGCCTCTTCCACGCCTCCCGGGTGGTCTCGGCACAGCTGGAGATCCCGCTGGAGACGGTCGTGGAGGTCGTACGGCAGCTGCCCGCGGACAGCCGCTTCGTCCTCAACCCGTCGCCGCCGCGACCGCTGCCGGCCGAGGTGCTGGCGGCCTGCGATCCGCTGATCGTCAACGAGCACGAGGCGCGGGTGATCCTCGGCGACGCGCGGGTGAGCGAGGAGCCCGCGGACTGGGCAAGGCTGCTGCTGGCCAAGGGGCCGCGCTCGGTGGTGGTGACGCTGGGCGCGCAGGGGGCGCTGGTGTGCGACGCCGCGGGGGTGACGCGGGTGGAGCCGGTGAAGGTGGACGCGGTGGACACCACGGGGGCGGGCGACGCCTTCACCGCCGCGTTGGCCTGGCAGCTTGGGTCGGGGTCCGCGCCGGCCGAGGCCGCGGGGTACGCGGCCCGGGTCGGCGCGGCGGCCGTGACCAGGCGGGGCGCGCAGGAGTCGTATCCGACGGCTGAGGAGGTCGACGCCCTGTGCTGTGCCGACCCGGGGGACAACTCCCGGACCCCCGGCCGGGGGTTGGACCAGGAACCCGGCGAGCAGCGGCGAGGTGACTCCCTGTGAAGAAGGCGGGGATCCTCAACCGCCATCTGGCCGGTGCGCTGGCCGAGTTGGGGCACGGGGACGGGGTGCTGGTGTGCGACGCGGGTATGCCGATCCCGGCCGGGCCGCGCGTGGTGGACCTGGCGTTCCGGGCCGGGGTGCCGTCGTTCGCGGAGGTGCTGGACGGTCTGCTGGCCGAGCTGGTGGTGGAGGGCGCGACCGCGGCGCAGGAGCTGCGCGGCCCCAACCGGGCGCTGCTGGAGGGCCACTTCCGGGACCTGGAGCTGGTCCCGCACGAGCGGCTCAAGGAACTGTCGGCGGGCGCCCGGCTGGTGGTCCGCACCGGGGAGGCCCGGCCGTACGCGAACGTGCTGCTGCGGTGCGGGGTGTTCTTCTAGCGAACCGGGTCCGGGGCGACGAGCGCACGCTCCCGTTCACTCGTTCCGGACGATCCTGGCTCCCCTGCTCTCCGCGACGCGCCTGACATCCGTCAGGGATTCGCTGAGGCGGCGGGCGAGGTAGCGCAACTCCTCGTTGGTCAGACGCTGTTCGGCGAGGAGGTCGGCCGCGTGGCCGAGCAGGCCGTCCGCCATGCCGAGCTGCACGCTCTCGATCCGGTCCGCGAGCCGGGAGACGTGACCGGCGCCGTCCCCCACGAGGTAGCAGGGCTTGCCGTCCGCGCCGGTCCAGGGAAGCAGGCGCCCGCTCATGCGTAGGTCTCCACGCGGTCGACGTAGGGGCGGACGAGGCGGCTGTCCTCGCCGCGCAGCGGCGCTTCGTGCTCGCGGTACGCCGCCGGGCGGCCGACGTACGGGCACGAGTACGGGAGCACGTACGCGTACGGGGGCGGCGCGACCGGCCTACGGCGCCGCCGGAGCAGCCGCTCGACCAGCCGGGCGAGGAGATGCGTCATGCCGACCTGCTTTCTCACCTGCGGTGACTGCGTTCTGTGGGGAATCGCTCACGGAGTGGCGTCGGGGGTGGCTACGCTGCCAGGGGTGGGGACTTGACATCGCCCCTGCCAGGAACGGGAGTTGGCCGCATGAGCGAGCGCCACAAGCCTCGGACGCCGCGCGAGAAGTACGGGGAGGAGTTGAGGCTGCGGCGGATCGCGGTCGGGCTCACACAGGGGGAACTGGGCAATCAGGTTGTGTGCTCGCCCACTCTGATCAGTCACTTCGAGGCCGGAAGGCGGCTACCGAAGCCGGACGACGCACGACAGATCGACCTGGCGCTGAAAACGGACGGGTTCTTCGAGCGATGGCTGAAGGACCTGGACAACAAGTACGACGTCCACTTCGCTGCGGCCGCCGAGCTGGAGCAACAGGCAAGTCTGATCCAGCAGTTCGCGATCACATTGGTCCCCGGCATGCTGCAGACCCCTGACTACGCAAGGGCCGTGTTCGCCGCCTATCGCCCCAACCACACAGCCGAGGAACTTGACGACGACGTTGTCATTCGAACACAGCGTGCCCGGATTCTGGCCGATCCCGTGAAACCGGAGGTCTGGACCCTGCTCGACGAGGCGGTACTCCGGCGCAGTATCGGCGGACCACAGGTCATGGCAGAACAGCTGCACAGGATCGCGGACCTGGCCGAGGTGGGTCGACTACGACTGCACGTAGTGCCGTACGACGTAGGGGCACACGCGCTGGTACAGAGCCTGCTCACGCTCATGAGCTTCGAAGACTCCGCTCCCGTGGCGTATATCGAAGCGTTCCTGATCGGACAACTGCTCGATGACCCGGCCCTGGTGAGCGCAAGCCAGACGGCTTACTCTCTGGCTCTGAGCGACGCGTTGTCGCACCAGAAATCATTGGCCCTCGTCAGGGCGGCAGCAGAGGAACACACGCATGGCCAACAGTGAGCACATCACCGAGTGGTACAAGTCCAGCTACAGCGGGGGCAATCAGGGCGAGTGCCTCGAAGTCGCCCGCGGCCACGCCTGCGTCCCCGTCCGCGACAGCAAAGTCATACCCGGACCCGCCCTCCTCTTCTCCACCAACGGCTGGGCAAACTTCGTCGCCGCCGTGAAGCACGGCCGCCTCCACCACTGAAAAGCGAGCGGCGCGCCTGTTGGTCACAGGAATGCGCTGTGGAAACGCTCCACCGTCTCCGCCAGTACCTCCCGCCCGTCCCGGGCCCACAGCTCCTCGTTGAAGAGTTCGACCTCGATCGGGCCGGTGTAGCCGGCCGCCTCCACGTGGCCCCGCCACTCGCGCATGTCGATCGCGCCGTCGCCGATCTGGCCCCGGCCGTTGAGGACGCCCTCAGGGAGCGGGGTCGTCCAGTCGGCCAGCTGGAAGGTGTGGATACGGCCGCCCGCGCCCGCCCGGGCGATCTGCGCGGGCGCCCGATCGTCCCACCAGATGTGGTACGTGTCCACGGCCACCCCGACCTGGTGCGCGGGGAAGCGCTCGGCCAGGTCCAGGGCCTGGGCCAGGGTCGAGACGACGCAGCGGTCGGAGGCGTACACGGGGTGCAGGGGCTCGATGGCGAGGCGTACGCCGTTCTCCCCGGCGTACGGCGCGAGTTCGGCCAGGGCGTCGGCGATACGCTCGCGCGCCGCCCGCAGGTCCTTGCTGCCGGGCGGGAGGCCGCCGGAGACCAGGACGAGGGTGTTCGTGCCGAGCGCCGCCGCCTCCTCGATCGCCCGCCGGTTGTCCGCCAGCGCCGCCGCCCGGGCCTCGGGGTCGATCGCCGTGAAGAAACCGCCGCGGCACAGGGTCGTCACCGTCAGACCCGCCCCGCGGATCAGTTTCGCCGTCGCCGCCAGGCCGTACTCCTGGACCGGTTCCCGCCACAGGCCCACCTGGCGCACGCTCAACTCGCCGCAGGCCACCGCTAGTTCCGGGAGCGACAGCTGTTTCACCGTCATCTGGTTGATGCTGAAACGCGAGAGATCCATCGACGTCATGAGGTCACCCCGTACAGCGACAGCAGGTTCTTCATCCGCTCCTCGGCGAGCTTCGGGTCCGGGAACAGGCCGAGGGTGTCGGCCAGTTCGTAGGCGCGGGCCAGGTGCGGCAGGGAGCGGGCCGACTGGAGGCCGCCGACCATCGTGAAGTGCGACTGGTGGCCCGCCAGCCAGGCGAGGAGGACCACGCCCGTCTTGTAGAAGCGGGTCGGGGCCTGGAAGAGGTGGCGGGACAGCTCGACCGTCGGGTCCAGCAACCCCCGGAAGCCTGCCGCGTCACCCGTGTCCAGCACCCGGACCGCCTGCGCGGCCGGCGGACCCAGCGGGTCGAAGATGCCCAGCAGGGCGTGGCTGAAGCCCCGCTCGTCGCCCGCGATCAGCTCGGGGTAGTGGAAGTCGTCGCCGGTGTAGCAGCGGACTGCGCGCGGCAGACGGCGGCGCAGGTCGATCTCGCGCCGCGCGTCGAGCAGGGACACCTTGATGCCGTCGACCTTGTCCGGGTACGCGGCGATGACCTGCAGGAAAACCTCCGTCGCCGCGTCCAGGTCGGCCGCGCCCCAGTAGCCCTCCAGGGCCGGGTCGAACATCGGGCCCAGCCAGTGCAGGATCACCGGCTCGGCGCACTGGCGCAGCAGGTGGCCGTAGACCTCCAGGTAGTCCTCGGGACCGGAGGCGGTGGCGGCCAGCGCCCTGGACGCCATCAGGATCGCCCGCGCGCCCGACTCCTCCACGACCGCCAGCTGTTCCTCGTAGGCCGCGCGGATCCGGGCCGGGGATCCGCCGGTGATCTGGTCGGTGCCGACCCCGCAGGCGATCCGGCCGCCGACCGACCGCGCCTCGGCGGCGCTGCGCCGGATCAGCTCGGCCGCGCCCGCCCAGTCCAGGCCCATGCCGCGCTGGGCGGTGTCCATCGCCTCGGCGACGCCGAGCCCGTGGGACCACAGATGGCGGCGGAAGGCGAGGGTGGCGTCCCAGTCGACGGCGGCGGGCGAGTCGGGCGAGACGTCGGCGTACGGATCGGCGACGACGTGCGCCGCCGCGAAGACCGTACGGGAGGTGAAGCGGGTGCCCGGCGTCACCGCCAGGGGCTCGGCGCGTGGCTCGTACGTCCGCAACGTGCCGTCGGCACAGGGGAGTTGGATCGTCACAGGGAGATCTCCGGTACGTCGATGCGGCGGCCCTCGGCGGAGGACTTCAGGCCCAGCTCGGCGAGTTGCACGCCCCGGGCGCCGGCGAGCAGGTCCCAGCGGTAGGGCGCGTCGGCGTAGACGTGCCTGAGGAACCGCTCCCACTGGGCCTTGAAGCCGTTGTCGAAGTCCCCGTTGTCCGGCACCTCCTGCCACTGGTCGCGGAAGACCTCGGTCGCGGGGAGGTCCGGGTTCCAGACCGGCTTGGGGGTCGCGCAGCGGTGCTGGGCACGACACCTGCGCAGCCCGGCGACGGCCGAGCCCTCGGTGCCGTCGACCTGGAACTCCACGAGTTCGTCGCGGTGGACGCGCACGGCCCAGGAGGAGTTGATCTGGGCGACGGCGCCGCCCTCGAGTTCGAAGATGCCGTAGGCCGCGTCGTCGGCGGTGGCGTCGTAGGGCTTGCCGCTCTCGTCCCAGCGCTGCGGGATGTGGGTGGCGGCCAGGGCCTGTACGGAGGTCACCCGGCCGAACAGCTCGTGCAGGACGTACTCCCAGTGCGGGAACATGTCGACGACGATGCCGCCGCCGTCCTCGGCGCGGTAGTTCCAGGAGGGGCGCTGGGCCGACTGCCAGCCGCCCTCGAAGACCCAGTAGCCGAACTCGCCCCGGACGGACAGGATCCGCCCGAAGAACCCGCCGTCGATGAGCCGCTTGAGCTTCAGCAGGCCCGGCAGGAAGATCTTGTCCTGGACGACGCCGTGCCTGATGCCCTTCGCGTGCGCGAGGCGGGCCAGCTCGAGGGCGCCCGAGAGGCCCGTCGCCGTCGGCTTCTCGGTGTAGACGTGCTTCCCGGCGGCGATCGCCTTCACCATCGCCTCCTCGCGGGCGGAGGTGATCTGGGAGTCGAAGTAGATGTCCACGCCGTCGTCCGCGAGGACCGCGTCGACGTCCGTCGAGACGTGCTCCAGGCCGTGCCGTTCGGCGATCTCCCTGAGCGCGTACTCGCGGCGGCCGAGCAGGATCGGCTCCGGCCACAGCACGGTGCCGTCGCCGAGGTCGAGGCCGCCCTGCTCGCGCAGGGCGAGGATCGACCGGACGAGGTGCTGGCGGTAGCCCATGCGCCCGGTCACGCCGTTCATGGCGATACGCACCGTCTTGCGTGTCACGTCAGTCCCCTCTGATTACGTACAGCACGTGCAGCAAGCGCTTTCCGCCCCTGGAAAGCTAGTCTCCGAAACTGGTCTGTACAAGACCGTTGCCCCTTCGAGTTGTTCGAGGGGGCGAACATCCGGGGTCCATCCCTTTAAGGTCTGCTCGACGGTTTCTCGGAACCAGGAGCATGACCTGGCTGTCTACGAGGGCGTACGACACGAAGCACGACCGGAGGACGACGACATGACGGTGACCCTGGCGGACGTGGCGGCCCGCGCCCAGGTCTCCCCCGCGACGGTGTCGCGCGTGCTGAACGGCAACTACCCGGTGGCCGCCTCCACCCGCGAGCGGGTGCTCCGGGCGGTGGACGAGCTGGACTACGTCCTCAACGGACCGGCGAGCGCGCTGGCCGCGGCGACGTCCGACCTGGTCGGGATTCTGGTGAACGACATCGCGGACCCCTTCTTCGGGATCATGGCGTCCGCGATCCAGGCCGAGATCGGGGGCCCGGGCGGCCGGGCCGGCGGCGAGCGGCTGGCGGTCGTCTGCAACACCGGGGGCTCCCCCGAGCGCGAGCTGACCTATCTGACCCTGCTGCAGCGGCAGCGGGCGGCGGCCGTGGTGCTGACCGGCGGTGCCGTGGAGAACGCGCCGCACGCGGCGGCGGTCGCGGCGAAGCTGCGCAAGCTGGCCGAGGCCGGGACCCGGGTGGTGCTGTGCGGGCGCCCGCCGGCGCCCGAGACCGAGGCCGTCGCCCTCACCTTCGACAACCGCGGGGGCGCGCACCGGCTGACCGAGCACCTGATCGGCCTCGGCCACCGCCGCCTCGGCTACATCGCCGGCCCCGAGGAGCGGACGACGACCCGGCACCGGCTGGAGGGTCACCGGGCGGCGCTGGCCGCGGCGGGCGTCGAGGAGGACCCGCGCCGGACCGTGTACGGCCGCTACGACCGCCGCTCCGGGTACGAGGCCACGCTGGAACTGCTGCGCCGGGACCCCGGTCTGACGGCGGTCGTCGCCGCGAACGACTCCGTGGCGCTCGGGGCGTGTGCGGCGCTGCGCGAGTCGGGGCTGCGGATTCCCGAGGACGTCTCGGTGGCCGGGTTCGACGACCTGCCGTTCAGCATCGACGCGGTGCCCGCGCTGACGACCGTACGGTTGCCGCTGGCGGAGGCCGGGGCCCGGGCGGGACGGATCGCCATGGGCCGGGAGGAGCCGCCGCCCGGGGGTATCGCGACCGTGCGGGGCGAGCTGATGGTGCGGGGGTCCTCCGCAGTACCCCGGGCCTGAGCAGCCCACCCCGCCCCGCCCTCGGACCCGCGGACCCCTCTTGCCCGGCCGCCGCCCGTTCGTTCGGCGTCGGCCGGGAAGCGGACCGCTCAGCCCGATTGCCGCCGGCCGGGAAGCGAACGGCCCAGGAGCGGCAGCGGTGCCCCTCCCCGCTTGCGGTCCTCGTACCAGCGGCGGCCCATGTCGAAGGCCCGGCGGGCCTGGCGCAGGGCGGGGACCTGGTTGGCCAGGTGGACCTGGTAGCGCCAGGGGGGCTGGCGGCCCGTGCGGACCGCCATGGCGTAGGCGAAGGAGACCGGGTCGCGGTCCAGGTAGTCGTCGAGCTGCTCGAACCAGGCCATGCTGGAGCGCGCTCCGGCCTGCACGGGGTGCAGTTCCTCGCGGCGGTGCTCGTCGTACGCCCGCAGCGCCGCCCGCAGATCCGCGTGCTGCGTGAGGCTGTGGGCCAGCACGATCGCGTCGATCATCGCCAGCCGGGTGCCGGAGCCGAGCGTGAAGTGGGTGGTGTGCGCGGCGTCGCCGACCAGGACGACGTTGCCGTCCACCCACGTCCTGTTGGTGATGTGCGTGAAGCGCTGCCACTGGGCCGGCGCCCCGCGGGACCTGCTGATCAGCGAGTGACCGTCGAGCGCGCGGTGGAAGATCTTTTCCAGCAGCGGTACGGCCTCCTCGGCCTCCATCGCGTCCAGGCCCAGGCCCTGCCAGGTTGCCGGGGAGCACTCCACGATGCAGGTGCTGATGCCCCGGATCGAGGGATAGGCGTGGAACCAGATCCAGCCCGCCTCGGTCTCCTCGAAGCAGAACACGAAGCTGTCGAACTGCCGGTCCGTGCCGAGCCAGATGTAGGGATTGCGGCCGGTCTGCGTCGTCGTACCGAAGTGCCCGGCGCGGCTCTGCCGGATCCGGCTGCTCGCCCCGTCGGCGGCCAGGATCAGGTCGGCCTCCGGCAGGTCGGCGGGGTCCGCCAGGCGCTCGCCGTGCCGGACGTCCACGCCGAGTTGCCGCGCACGGCGGGTCAGCACGTCCAGCAGGGCCGCGCGGCCCATGCTGTAGCCGTAGCCCCCGAAGTACGCCGTACCGTCGTGCCGGGCACCGTGCACCTGGATCTCCTGCCCCTGCCAGAGCACGGAACCGGCGCTCACCGCCGCCGCGCTCTCGGGATCGTTGGCGTGCAGGATGTCCAGCAGGTCGTTCCAGTACACGACGCCCCAGCCGTAGGTGGCCTCCGGCGGGTCGCGCTCGATCACCGTGATCTCGTGCCCGGCGTCCCGCAGTTTCGCCGAGATCGAGAAGTACAGCCCGGCCGGGCCTCCGCCCACACAGACGATCCTCATCCGGTCACCGCCTTCGCCGCTGCCGGCTCCGGTGGATCCGGGTGGAGCCGGGTGGTCATATGGGATCCGGGTGCCCATGGGGTCGGGCACCCGGATCCACCCTTCACTGTCCGGAGTGTTGCGTCACGACGGGCTGTCAGCAGCCCCAGCCGCCGCCGTCGCCCCAGCCGCCGCCGTCGCCCCAGCCCCAGCCCCAGCCGCCGCCGTCTCCCCAGCCGCCGCCGCCACCGTGGCTGTAGCCCCAGCCCCAGCCCCAGCCGCCGCCGTCACCCCAGCCCCAGCCGCCACCGCCGCCGCCGCCGTGGACGACTACGTTGGCCGGAGTTGCCGTGGTGGCAGCGCTGGCGACTCCGGCTCCGGCCGCGAGGGCCAGGATGGGGGCCGAGCAGACAGCGATGGCCACTCTCTTGATACGGGTGGTGTGCGCGCGCATGATGAGCCCCTCTCCGAGGGTGTGATTGCTTATCGGCGACCGCTTGGGGGCCGCTCTCGTGCTCCGGAGCCTGCGCGCAGCTCCGAGCGGGGTCCGCCGTCCGCGATCGCGGTTCACGGCGGATCCGTCACCTCCGATGCCAAACCGGACATAAGTGACGTTCGTGATAAACGTACGATGAGACGGCGGGGAAGTCAAAGGCAGGACCAAGGGGCACAGTAGAGAACTGGTAAAAGAAGTCAACGTACTTGAAGGCTTCAACCATCGGGAAACCATCGGAGATCATCGGGGTCCAGCCATGACCGTCCAGGACATCCGCGCCTTCAACCGCTTCTACACACGCGTCATCGGCGCCCTCGACTACGGCCGCCACCTCGGCACCCCGTACACCCTCACCGAGTGCCGGGTGCTCTACGAACTCGCGCACACGGCGGACCCCGACGAGGACGGGCTGCGGACCGGACTCGGGCTGGGCACCGGGCACTTGGCCCGGATCCTCGGCGCCTTCGAGGCGGCCGGGCTGGTCGAGCGGGGCCCGTCCGGCGCCCGGGTGGCGCTCACCGCGCGCGGACGGGACACCGCCGGGCTGCTCGAGGAGCGGGCGCGGGAGACGGCCGGCGCGCTGCTCGGGGCGGTCGCGCCCGGTGAGCGGCCACGCCTGGCTCAGGCCATGCGGACCATCCGTACGCTCCTCGGCGACAGCGAGCCGCGGCGGCCCGCCGACGTCGTACTGCGCGAGCCCCGGGCCGGTGACCTCGGCTGGATCGTGCAGCGCAACGCCGCGCTGTACGCCGCCGAGTACGGCTGGAACGCCGCCTACGAGGGGCTGGTGGCCAGGATCGTCGCCGACTTCGCCGAGGACCACGATCCCCATCTGGAACGGGTGTGGATCGCCGATTGGGCGTCCCACCGCCCGGGCGAGGCCGAGAGTGGGGGACGGACGGCCCTGGGATGCGTGATGTGCGTGCGGGACGAGGCGCCGGGCACCGCGCGGCTGCGCCTGCTGCTGGTCGAGCCGGAGGCACGCGGGCTCGGGATCGGGGACCGGCTGGTCGGGGAGGTCGTGGACTTCGCACGCGGGGTCGGCTACCGGGACCTGGTGCTGTGGACCAACGACGTGCTCGGCGCCGCCCGCCGCATCTACCGGCGGCACGGGTTCGTGCTCACCGCCGAGAAACCGCACCGCTCCTTCGGCAAGGACCTGGTCGGCCAGGACTGGCGACTGGATCTGCACCGGTCGGGCGAGTGACGATGGAGCTGCACGCATCGGGCGAGTGACGAGTAGGGTCCGTGACCATGAAGCTTGCCTTCTCCACTCTCGGGGTTCCCGGTCTGCCGGTACCGGACGTGCTGGCACTCGCCACGGCGCACGGCTACCACGGTGTCGAGCTGCGCGCCCATCCGGAGGAGCCCGTGCACACAGGGCTGGGGGCGGCCCAACGGGCGGACGTGGCCGCCCGGTTCAAGGCGGCCGGGGTCGATGTCCTGGGCGTGGCCGGCTATGCGCGCGTCGCGGCGCCCGGCGAGGACGGCCCGGTGCTCGAGGAGGTGCGCCGGCTCCTGCAGCTGGCCCATGACTTGGGTGCGCCCTTCATCCGGGTCTTCCCGGGCGGCGACCCGGCTCTGCCCGCGGCCGAGTCCGACGCGATCGCCGCCCGGCGGCTCGGCACCGCCGCCGAGGACGCCGCCGCGCTCGGGGTGCGCGTCCTGCTGGAGACCCATGACTCGCACCGCACCGGCGCCGCCGCGATCCGGGTGCTGGGGCCGGTCGGGCATGCGCACGTCGGTGCGCTGTGGGACGTGATGCACACCTGGCTGGGCGGCGAGCAGCCCTCGCAGACCTATGCGGCCCTCGCCCCGCACCTGGGATATGTGCAGGTCAAGGACATCGCCTCGGTCGACGACAGCACGCCGCTGCCGCTGGGCTCGGGGGTGCTCCCGCTCACCGAGTGCGTGGACGTGCTCTGCCGGCACGGGTGGGACGGGTGGCTCTGCTGGGAGTACGAGAAGCGGTGGTACGAGTCGGCCGCACCGCTGCCGGAACTGCTGGGCCGGGGGCGGGAGCACCTGATGAGGTTGCTGGCCGAGGCGGCGTAGGGCTCACCGGATGCGCGGCGGTCTCAGCCGGCCAGTGCGGCGAACGCCTCGTGGAAGTCCGGGAACGTCTTGCGGACGCAGCCGGGGTCGTCGTACGTCAGGCCGAGGGTGCGCAGGCCGGTCACGGCGAAGGACATCACGATGCGGTGGTCGCCGAAGGTCCTGATCTCCCCGTGGGGCCACGGGGCACCGGGCTGGATCTCGATCCAGTCTGGGCCGGTCACCACCGCCACGCCGAGCCGCCGGAGGTTGTCCGCGCAGGCCTCCAGCCGGTCGCACTCCTTCACCCGGGTGTTCGCCACGTCCTCGATGCGGACCGGTCCGGAGGCGAACGGTGCGATCGCGGCCAGGGTCGGCATGGTGTCGGAGATGTCCCGCATGTTGACCGTCAGCCCGCGCAGAATTCCCGTACCGCGTACGGTCGTCCAGTCCTCGGTGATCTCCGTCTCGGCGCCCATCCGGCGCAGCACCTGGACGAAGCGCAGGTCGCCCTGGAGCGCGCCCGCGCCGAGGCCCGGCACGGTCACCTCGCGGCCCGGGGTGAGGGCCGCCGCGGCGAAGAAGTAGCTCGCGGTGGAGGCGTCCGGCTCGATCGCGTAGGTGGTGGCCCGGTAGCCGCCGGCCGGGACGTCGTAGACCTCGCCGTCGCGGACGACCTCCACCCCGAACGCCCGCATCATCGCGAGCGTGATCTCCACGTACGGCGCCGAGACCAGCCCGGTCACCCTGATCCGCAGGCCGGTGCGGGTCAGCGGGCCCAGCAGGAGCAGCGCGGTCAGGTACTGCGAGGACTGCCCGGCGTCCAGCACGACCTCGCCGCCCTCGACGCCCCTCGCCCGTACGGTGAGCGGATGGTGGCCCTCGGCCTCCTCGTGCCGCAGGTCGACGCCCAGGTCACGCAGGGCGCGGGTGAGCGGGCCGAGCGGGCGGCGGCGCATCTGCGAGGAGGCGTCGAAGCGGTAGGTGCCGTGGCCGGCGGCGGCCAGGGCGGGCAGGAAGCGGGCGGTGGTGGCGCCGTCGCGGCAGTGGACGTCGGCCTCGCTGTGCGCCGGGCCCTGCGGGCGGCCGTCCACCTGCCAGCTGCCGGGAGTACGGCCCACCCGGTAGCCGAGCCGCACCAGGCCCTCGGCGAAGCCCTCGGTGTCGTCGGAGCGCAGGGGACGCACCAGGGTGCTCACCCCGTCGGCGGCGGCCGCGAGGAAGAGGGCACGGGCGGTGATGGACTTGGAACCGGGGATGTCGACTGCGGGCATGGCCGCATGATGACCGTTCGTCCACGATCCGGTCGGGCATGTCCAGGAGCTGGACGCCGGCCGCGGGCACCGTGCACGTCCTTGACGGAAAGAAACTTCCCGGATATTGGTGACTCCTCGGAAGTTTCCTTCAGCGGTTCTCCTCCGGAAGGAGCGCACGTGCCCGACACCAGCACGGGAAGCACCGGAAACACGGGAAACGCCGCACGGCCGTCCAGACGCGCCGTCCTCGCCGCCACCGCCGGCCTCACCGCCGCGCTGACGGTGCCGACGGCAGCCGCCCATGCCGCGGGCCCGTCCCCCGACGACCGCCGGCTGCGCGCCCTGATCTCCGGGATGACGCTTGAGGAGAAGGTCGGCCAGCTCTTCGTGATGCGGGTCTACGGCCACTCCGCCACCGCCCCCGACCAGGCCGACATCGACGCCAACCTCAAGGAGCTGGGCGTCCGCACGGCCGCCGAGCTGGTCGCGACGTACCGGGTCGGCGGCATCATCTACTTCACCTGGGCCCACAACACCCGTGACCCGCACCAGATCCGGGACCTGTCCAACGGCATCCAGAAGGCCTCCCTGGACCGGCCGCGCGGCCTGCCGGTGCTCATCGCCACCGACCAGGAGCACGGCGCGGTCTGCCGGGTCGGCAAGCCCGCGACGCTGTTCCCGGGCGCGATGGCGGTCGGAGCGGGCGGATCCCGGTCCGACGCGCGGACCCTCGGCCGGCTCTCCGGTGCCGAACTGCGCGCGATGGGCATCAACCAGGACTACTCCCCCGACGCCGACGTCAATGTGAACCCGGCCAACCCGATCATCGGCGTGCGCTCCTTCGGCGCCGATCCGGACGCGGTCGCGGCGCTGGTGGCCGCCGAGGTGAAGGGCTACCAGGAGTCCCGGGTCGCGGCGACCGCCAAGCACTTCCCGGGCCACGGCGACACCGCCGTCGACAGCCACACCGGCTTCCCGGTCATCACCCACAGCCGGGACCTCTGGGAGAAGCTGGACGCCGTACCGTTCCGGGCCGCGATCGCCGCCGGCATCGACTCGGTCATGACCGCCCACATCCAGTTCCCTGGCCTGGACGACTCCGGCGACCCGGCCACCCTCTCGCCCCCGATCCTCTCCGGCATCCTGCGCGGCGAACTCGGCTACGACGGTGTCGTGATCACCGACTCCCTCGGCATGGAGGGCGTACGCACCAAGTACGGCGACGACCGGGTACCGGTGCTCGCCCTCAAGGCCGGGGTGGACCAGCTGCTCAACCCGCCCTCGATCGACGTGGCCTGGCACGCCGTGCTCAAGGCCGTGCAGGACGGCGAGCTGACCGAGTCCCGGCTGGACGAATCGATCCTGCGCATCCTGCGCCTGAAGTCCCGGCTCGGTCTCTTCGACCAGCCGTACGCCGACCGGGCCGGCCTGGAGCGCACGGTGGGCAGCAAGGCGCACCTGGCCGCTGCCGACCGGATCGCCGAGCGCACCACGACCCTGCTCGTCAACGAGGACCGCACGCTCCCCTTCGCCGTGCGCACCGAGCGCCGGATCCTGGTCGTCGGCGCGGACCCGGACTCCCCTTCCGGCACCACCGGTCCGCCCACCCGCGTCCTGGCCGCCGCGCTCACCGAACTCGGCTTCACCGCCACGGCCCTGTCCACCGGCACCTCGCCCTCCGCCGCGGCCGTCGCCCAGGCGGTGGCGGCGGCGCAGGACGCGGACGCGATCGTCGTGGCGACGTACGACGTCACGGCCGACAGCTCCCAGCGGACCCTGGTGGCACAGCTGCTGGCCACGGGCCGGCCACTGGCGGCCCTGGCCGTCCGCAACCCGTACGACGTGGCCCGGTTCCCCGCCGTGAAGGGCTGCCTGGCGTCCTACGGCTGGACCGACGTCGAGGTGCGCGCCGCCGCGCGGGTGATCGCCGGGCGGGTGTCGCCGCGCGGGAAGCTGCCGGTGGCGGTGCAGCGGGCGGACGATCCGACGCAGGTGCTGTACCCGATCGGACACGGGCTGACGTACTAGGCGTACGGAACCCACCGGGCGTACCGGCGCAGGAAGTCGCAAACCCTCCCGAACGCCTGGCGTGGCACCGGCGCCCGGGCCACGCTGGGCAGGGGTGCCGGGGGGGTGACCATGCGTGGGAAAGGTGTCGCAGGACTGGCGTGCCTGCTGCTGGCCGCCCTGCTGACCGGCTGCGGGAGGCAGACGGGCGCCCCCGTGGGCGACGCCCGCCCCACCGCGACTGGCGGCTACGGCACCGCGTTCCTCGCCGTCGGCACCTGCAGTTCCTTCGGCACGGCCGACATCACCGAGGTGCCCTGCGCGAGCGAGCGGGCGGCGGCCCGGGTCGTCACCCGCTACGACGGCGCGCCGGGCGACGGCCCGCTGTGCCCGGCGACCACGGACTTCGTGCTGCACATCGGCGCCCGGGGCTACGCCTGTATGCGCGACCTGGAGCCCCCGCACCCCGGCGACCCCGGCGGCGGGGGCGGCCCGCGCACGATCCCGGGCGACTGCGTCTACACCTCGGGCACGGGCCAGGTCCGCGAGACGGCCTGCGACGGCTCGGGCGCACACCGGCCGCAGTACCGGATCGCCACGGCGGTCGCGACGCGCGCGCAGTGTCCCGCGTCGACGGTGCTCTACGTCCAGCTGGGCGGGACGAGGCCGGTGGGCTGCGCCCGGCGGGTGTGAGCCCCTCGCTCAGCGCCCGCTCAGCACAGCACCCAGCCCCTGTCCACCGAGCCCCGGCCCACCGAGCCCTTGATCCACAGGCAGCGGTGGCCGGCGTGGACGGTGACCGGGCCCGCGAGCCGGAGGTAGCTGCCCCGGTCGACCACCGGGCGGTTGCCGCGGGCCTGGACGCTGACCGACATCGTCTGACGGGAGCCCGGCTGTCTGGCGATGGTCAGCGCGCAGACGTAGCCGTCGTTCCTGTAGACGTGCGTGACGCCGGTGCTGAACGGCAGGGTCAGCACCTCGCGCCCGGCGCAGGAGTTCGCCGCGTCCGCCTGTGCGGTGCCGGACGCCAGGAACGCCAGCGCCCCCGACGCGGCCAGCACGGCCGCGCCGAGCGCCAGCCGTCGACGTGTCCCACCACTGTTCACCGTTGTCCTCCCCGATCCCCGTTTCCCCGTGCCGCAGAAGCCTTCCCCCCGATGGCCCCGTACTGATGTACGGACGCACTGGTGTGTCGGAAGGTTGCACGACCGTCAACAGAACGCTTCGTCCCGGGCCGTGGACCGGCCTCAGCGGGAGACGCCCACCGGCTCCTCCGGTTCGGCCCCGCCGACGAAGGTCCGCCACAGCTCGGCGTACCGGCCACCGAGGGCCAGGAGTTCGTCGTGGGTGCCGTCCTCCGCGACCCGGCCGTGGTCCATGACCACCACCCGGTCGGCCCGGGCAGCCGTGGTCAGGCGGTGGGCCACCACCAGCGTCGTGCGACGGCCCGCCAGTCGGTCGGTGGCCTGGTTGACCTGGGCCTCGGTGGCCAGGTCCAGGGCGGCCGTGGCCTCGTCCAGGAGCAGGACGTCGGGGTCGACCAGCTCGGCGCGGGCGAGCGCGATCAGCTGGCGCTGGCCGGCCGAGAGATTACGGCCGCGCTCGGCGACCTCGTGCAGATAGCCGCCCTCCAGCCGGGCGATCATCTCGTGCGCGCCGACCGTCCGCGCCGCCGCCTCCACCTCGGCGTCGGTGGCGTCGGGACGGCCGTAGGCGATCGCGTCACGGATCGTGCCCGCGAAGAGGTACGCCTCCTGCGGGACCAGCCCGAGCCGGTGCCGGTAGGACGTCAGGTCGAGGGCGCGCAGATCCGTGCCGTCGACCGTGACCCGGCCGCTGGTGGTGTCGTAGAAGCGCGCGACCAGCTTGACCAGGGTGGACTTGCCCGCGCCCGTCTCACCGACGAAGGCCACCGTCTGGCCGGCGGGGATCCTCAGGTCGATGCCGGTCAGCGCCTCCTCGTGGCCGTCGGCGGCGCCGTAGGCGAAGTGCACGTTCTCGAAGGCGATGTCGCCGCGCAGGGACAGCACCTCCAGCGGCTCCTCGGCCGACCCCGTGGACGTCGGCTCGCGCAGCAGCTCCTGGATGCGGCCCAGCGAGACGGTGGCCTGCTGGTAGCCGTCGAAGACCTGGGACAGCTGCTGGACCGGCGCGAAGAACAGGTCGATGTAGAGGAGATAGGCGACCAGCGCGCCCGTCGTCAGCGTGGCCGCCTCCACCCGGTGCGCGCCCGCGATCAGCACGGACGCCGAGGCGACCGAGGACAGCAGCTGGACGAAGGGGAAGTAGACGGATATCAGCCACTGGCCGCGGACGCGGGCGCGGCGGTAGTCGTCGCTGCGCCCGGCGAACCGCGCCCCGCCGTCCCGCTCGCGCCGGAAGGCCTGCACGATCCGCAGCCCGGCGACCGACTCCTGCAGGTCGGCGTTGACCACCGACACCCGCTCACGGGCCAGTTCGTACGCCTTCACGCTCGCCCGGCGGAAGAAGACGGTCGCGACGATCAGCGGGGGCAGGGTCGCGAAGACGACGAGCGCGAGGTGCACGTCGATCACCAGCAGGACGACCATGATGCCGAAGAAGGTGACCGCCGAGACGAACGCCGTGACCAGGCCGGTCTGCAGGAACGTCGACAAGGCGTCGACGTCGGTCGTCATCCGGGTCATGATCCGGCCGGTCAGCTCACGCTCGTAGTAGTCGAGGCCGAGCCGCTGGAGCTGGGCGAAGATCTTCAGCCGCAGCGTGTACAGCACCCGCTCGCCGGTACGGCCGGTCATCCGGGTCTCGCCGATCTGCGCGACCCACTGCACCAGCACGGTCGCGAGGCCGAGCAGGGCCGCCGCCCAGACCGCGCCGAGGGCCATCTTCGTCACGCCCGCGTCGATGCCGTGCCGGATCAGCACCGGCAGCAGCAGGCCCGCGCCCGCGTCCACGGCGACCAGCCCCAGACTGATCAGCAGGGGCGCGCCGAAGCCGCGCAGCAGCCGGCGCAGACCGTAGGAGTCCTCGCGGAGCACCGCCCGGGCCTCGTCGACGTCCGGGGTGTCGGTGGC
The DNA here is from genome assembly GCF_009796285.1 of Streptomyces broussonetiae. Classification (NCBI taxonomy): domain Bacteria; kingdom Bacillati; phylum Actinomycetota; class Actinomycetes; order Kitasatosporales; family Streptomycetaceae; genus Streptomyces; species Streptomyces broussonetiae. The sequence goes on from NZ_CP047020.1 coordinate 3,770,005, forward strand.
CGGGGGCAGCGCCTCGACCTGGGCGAGCAGTTCGGGCGTGGCGGGGGTGCCGCCCAGCGCGGTGACCTCGGCGTTCTTGGACTCGCGGTCACCGGTCCACAGTCGCGGGGTCACGCCCCGCTCGGCGTCGAACTCGGCGTCCAGCTCCTCGCGCAGCGAGGTGTCCTGCGCCGGTACGGCGGGCTCGGCGTGGCCCGGCGAGACTCCGCCCAGCTCGTCCGGATCGGTCAGCAGCCGGCGGTACAGCGCGGACCTCTCCTGGAGTTCCTCGTGGGTGCCGAGGTCGGCGAGCCGGCCGCCGTCGAGGACGGCGATGCGGTCGGCGAGGCCCAGGGTGGAGCGGCGGTGCGCGATGAGGAGGGTCGTCCGGCCCTCCATGACGTGCCGCAGCGCTTCGTGGATCTCGTGCTCGACGCGGGCGTCCACGGCCGAGGTGGCGTCGTCCAGGACGAGCAGGCGCGGGTCGGTGAGCAGGGCGCGGGCGAGCGCGATGCGCTGGCGCTGGCCGCCGGAGAGGGTCAGGCCCTGCTCGCCGACCGTGGTGGCGTAGCCACCCGGGAGTTCGGCGATGAAACGGTCCGCCTGGGCGGCGCGGGCGGCGCTCTCGATCTCCTCCTGGGTGGCGTCCGGGCGGCCGTAGGCGATGTTGGCGCGGACGGTGTCGGAGAAGAGGAAGGAGTCCTCGGGGACGAGCCCGATCGCGGCCCGCAGGCTGTCCAGGGTCAGCTCGCGCACGTCGTGCCCGCCGATCAGGACGGCGCCGTGGGTGACGTCGTAGAAGCGCGGCAGGAGCAGGGAGAGCGTGGACTTGCCGGAGCCGGAGGAGCCGACGACGGCGAGGGTCTCGCCGGGGCGTATCTCGAAGCTGAGCCCCCGGAGGACCGGCGAACCGCTCTCGTACCCGAAGGACACGTCGTCGAACTCGACGGTCGCGGGCGCGTCGGCCGGGAGGGTCTTGGTGCCGTCCTGCATCGTCGGCTCGGTGTCGATCAGCTCCAGCACGCGCTCGGTGCCGGCGCGGGCCTGCTGGCCGACCGTGAGGACCATGGCGAGCATGCGGACCGGGCCGACCAGCTGGGCGAGATAGCTGGAGAAGGCGACGAACGTGCCGAGCGTGATGTGCCCGCGCACGGCCAGCCAGCCGCCGAGGGCCAGCATGGCGACCTGGCCGAGGGCGGGGACGGCCTGGAGGGCGGGGGTGTACCTGCTGTTCAGCCGTATCGTCCGCAGCCGCCCGGCGAAGAGCCGGCGGCCGACCTCCCGCAGCTTCCCGGTCTCCTGCTCCTCCTGCCCGAAGCCCTTCACGACGCGTACGCCGCTCACGGCACCGTCGACCACGCCCGCGACGGCGGCGGCCTGGGCCTGGGCGTACCAGGTGGCGGGGTGCAGCTTGCTGCGGCTGCGCTTGGCTATCCAGCCGAGCGCGGGCGCGACGGCGAGCGCGACCAGGGTCAGCGGCAGCGACAGCCACGCCATGATCACCAGGGAGATCAGGAAGAGCATGACGTTCCCGATGGTCATCGGGAGCATGAAGAGCAGGCCCTGGATCAGCTGGAGGTCGCTGGTGGCCCGGCCGACCACCTGCCCGGTGGACAGCTCGTCCTGGCGCCGCCCGTCGAGCCGGGTGATGGTCTCGTACATCTCCGTGCGCAGGTCGTGCTGGACGTCGAGGGCGAGCCGGCCGCCGTAGTAGCGGCGGACGTAGGTGGAGGCGTAGACCAGCAGGGCCGCGCCGATCAGGGCGCCGGCCCAGGGGGCCATGGAGCGGGTGTGGTTCCCGATCACGTCGTCGATGATCACCTTGGTGATCAGCGGGGCGACGGCCATCACGGCCATGCCGGCGAGGGACGAGCCGAGGGCGAGGACGACGTCCTTGGGATACCGCCAGGCATAGACCGCCAGACGCTTCGCCCATCCCCGTTGCGCTGCCACGCCGGTGCCTTCCGTTCGATCGACCTGCTCTACCGGAAGGCACCAACGCCGGCGGGGGCGGATTTCATCCCGCTGCAACAAAACGCTCCGCGGGGTCCGGCCGTATGCCGTGTGCCGTGCCTCAGCCCTGCGGCGGTACGGCGACGAAGGCCTCGCTCGGCCTGCTCGTCGGGACGTAGACCTTGGTGGTCGTCGTGGTCGGCACGAGGTCCTTGTGGATGACCTTGGCGACGTTCTGGATGGTGGTCACGCCGTAGTCCATGGTGCTGTTGTCCTGGGTCAGCACCGACATCATGTAGTCGTGGCCCGCGCCGTTGAAGGTGCCGAGGCTGTGCACCCGCCAGCCGCGCGTCGCGCGCTGCAGCCAGCCGTTCTTGACGTGCACGGAGACGGTGGACGGCGCGCCGGCCGGGGTGCCCCAGCGCTGCGAGGGGATGACCTGGCCCATCAGCTTCAGGATGTAGGCGCGGGAGTTGTCGCTCAGCACGCTGTTCTTCGCGGTCACGAGCCCCAGCAGCTTCTGCTCGTCGGTGACGTTCTCCTGGGTCAGGCCCCAGTAACCGCCCGTGCCCGGCACGGTCTTCGTCATTCCGGCGGCGGTCAGGAAGCCCTTGATCTTCGTCATGCCCAGCTGCTTCCACAGCGTGCTGGTCGCGTCGTTGTCCGACTGGGTGATCATGGCCGTGGCGAGCGACTGCTCGGTGCTCGTCAGATACCGGTTGTGCTTCTTGGCGTCCCACAGCAGCGTCGCCAGCACGGTGACCTTGACGGTACTGGCCGAGTCGTAGGCGCTGGTGGCGCGCAGGGTGCAGGTGGTGGCGGTGCTGCGGTCGTACACACCGAGGGCGACGGTGCCCTTGCGGTTCGCGAGGGCGGCGGTGATGTCCTTCTGGAGCTTGGCGGCGAGACCCGCCTTGGCGGACGTGCAGCTGACGGCGGGCGTGGCCGCGGCGGCGGGCGTGGCGGCGACCGCGGTGGGCGCGACCAGGGCGGCACCGAGGACCGCGGCGAGCACACCGGTACGCCTGCGTCTGGGTATTCGGGAATCCATGCCCCAGTTGACTCATCGAGACGGCCGGATGGTTGCACACCTGGTCCCACCGAGGAAGTTCGAAGAGTTCGAAAGGTGGCAATGATTCGCCCATGCCGACGGAGAACGAGAGTCAAGTCAGGCGGTGGGGCCGGTTGTTCGCGGCGGTGGCGGTGCTGCGCTCTCTCGCGGATCCGGCCAAGCCCCTGCCCGACGCGGCCACCTTCACGGACAAGTTCACCCCGACCCAGCGCATCGACCGACTGGAGTCCAATCCGTACGACGCCCTGCTGCGGGCCCGCAAGCGCGGTGGCGCGCACTGGGAGGCGGCAGCGGCGGTGTTCCGCGCGCTGCCCGGCCTCCTGGAACAGGGGTCGCTGTCTCCCACGGGCACCCTGGGCCAGGACCGCCGCCCGGATTTCGTCGCGGGGTACGAGGCTCAGCTGGCGCGGTTCAAGGAGGACTTGCCCATTCTCCGGGGCTGATGGCGGGGAGCTTCAGTTCCGCTCCGCGAGGCGGGCGCCCCGGCTCTCGGCGATCCGGTGCACGTCGGCCAACGCCTCGCGCATCCGAGCGAGCAGGAACCGGAGCTGGGCGGGTGTCGCCCGGTGGTCGGCCATCAAGTCGGCGGCGTGCCCGAGCAGATCGGCCGCCATCCCGAGCTGCACGGCCTCGAGGGCGTCGGCCACCCTGGAGAGAGGGCCGGTGCCGTCGGTCACGAGGTAACAGGGCTTGCCCTCCGACCCGGCCCAGGGCAGCAGGCGAGCGGTGGTGCGGCCGTTCACCGGGTCACCTCGACAGCGGGCGGCATACCGCACGACCCGATGCCGATGCCGGGCACGCGGGCCGGGGGCGGCGACTGCGGCTGCGACTGCGGCTACGGGGACCGGGTGCCGTGGCCGTTCGGCCTGTTCCGCCGTAGCAGCAGCGGCTTGAGGAGGCGGGCGATACGGTGACTCACGTCGTCAACTCCCTTGCGCTGAATGATGGCCACGGCCCCGAACCGGTCGCGCGGTCGCGGCGGACGCCGCCGGTGTCCCGGGCGGCGACACTCCCCTCCGAAGCGCCTCGACCAGCCGAACCGCGTTGGTCATGTTGCAGCGGCCGAGGTCGAAGAGAGGGATCCCGTCCCCGTCACCGAAGGACGCCGGGTCGAGGTGAAGACCGGGAAGAGTGACGCCGACGCCGGCCAGGGCTTCACGCAACTCCTCGAGCGACCCATAGCACTTGGGGAAGGCCTCCACCTGATTCCGGGCCATCTCGGACACGGGAACTCCTCTCTGTAGCGGTGTGACTACCAAGCGAGTTCAGCGTGGCCTACAGTGGGAAGCCATTCAACGTGTCAGAGCTGGCAGATTAGTTGGAGGTCGGGTTGGTCAACGTGAAGGTGCTGAACCCCGAGCGCAGTCCACAGGCTGCCTATGGGGCTCAGCTGCGCAGGTCGAGAGAGGAGAGGGGGTGGAAGCAGGAGGAGTTGGCGTCCAGGATGGAATATTCCAGTTCGCATATTTCGGCCGTTGAAACTGGTCGCAAGATGCCAACCTTGCGGTTCTCGCGCAGTGCTGACCGAACGTTGGGCACAGGCGACATGTTCGAGCGCCGCTTCCGCGAGCTCACCCTTGGCTCCCTGCTGGAGGGCTTCGCCGAGTATGTCGACTACGAAGCCCGAGCAGTTGAAATCCGGCTCTACGAGATCGGGATCATCCCAGGCCTGCTTCAGACGCCCGAGTACGCACGCGTACTGGCGGAAAGCGCCGTCAAGCGGGGGGCCATCACACCCGAGCAGGCTGACGAGCGGGTTGCGTACCTGCTGGAGCGACAGAAGGCGCTATCACGGCCCCAGCTCCTCTCGATGCTTGTCGTCGTGGATGAGAGCTGCATTCGGCGGTGGGTCGGCGGCACCATGGTCATGGACGCCCAGCTTCAGGCCTTAGTCGAGTTTGCCGCCCGCCCCAACACGGTTCTACAGGTTGCCCCGTTCGACATAGGCGAGAAGCGTCCTTACGACCTACCCGTCAACTTGCTGACGCTGCCTGATCAGTCCATGGTCGCCTACGCCGAGTCCCAAGCCCAGGGTCACATGGACCGTGAAACCACTTCCATCCGGCCCATGATGGCGGCCTACCATCAGCTGCAGGCCGAAGCACTCTCGCAGGCGGCTTCCGTGGCCATGATTGATCAGCTTCGAAAGGGCACCCCGTGACAACGAACGACGCTCCCCGCTGGTTCACGTCCTCCCACAGCAACAACGGCGGCAACTGCGTGGAAGTCGCCGTCAACCTTGCCGCCTCGCACGGTGTGATCCCCGTCCGTGACACCAAGAACCCGAACGGCCCGGTGCTGAACCTCCCCGCCGACGCCTGGTCCGACTTCGTCACCCTGGCGAAGAACGCTCAGGTCTGAGCGCCTGGAAGAAGGATTCCCAGTGACGACCGAAACCCCGCAGTGGTTCACGTCCTCGTACAGCAGCAACGGCGGCGCCTGCATCGAGGTCGCCACCAACCTCGCCGCCACCCGCGGCCTGGTCCCCGTCCGTGACACCAAGAACCCGAACGGCCCGGTGCTGAGCCTCCCCGCCCACGCGTGGTCCCACTTCGTAGCCCTGGCGAAGGACGCTCAGGTCTGAGCGCCAGGTGCAGACTCGGCGGCACCGAAAGGGCGCCGCCGAGTCCCGGAGGGACCAAGGACCTCCGTCAGCCCTTGCCGATTCACAGGCAACCGCAAGGCACGCCACAGCGAGCGCCCAAACCGTCCTTGCACGCTACCCCGGTGACATCTGCCACCGATCCCCTCCCCCACGCCATGACGGCGACCCCGGGTCCGCCGTCGCCGACGCCGACCCCGCCGGACACCGGTCCGGAGCGCGCGCCGCGCTGGTCGCTGCCCGCGCTGCTCGCGATCATGCTGCTCGCGGCCGTGCTGTACACCTGGAACCTGTCGGGCTCCAGCCTCAACAGCTTCTACAGCGCGGCCATCTACAGCGGCACCCAGAACTGGAAGGCCTGGTTCTTCGGCTCGCTCGACGCGGGCAACTTCCTCACCGTCGACAAGCCGCCGTTCGCCGACATGGTCATGAGCCTGTCGTGCCGGGTCTTCGGATTCGGCACCTGGCAGATGATGCTGCCGGAGGTCGCTGCCGGGCTCGGCGCGATCTGGATCCTGCACTCCTCCGTGAAGCGGTCCTTCGGGCACGCGGCAGCGGCAGTGGCCGCGCTGGTCCTCGCGCTGACCCCGATCACGGTCGCCATCAACCGGGACAACAACCCCGACACCATCCTCGTCCTGCTGATGGCCGGCGGCGCGGCGCTCGCCCTGCGCGCCACCCGCACCGGCAGGCTGCTGCCCCTGCTCGGCTCGGCGGTCTGCTTCGGCCTCGCCTTCAACACGAAGATGCTGGCCGGGTACATCGCGCTGCCCGCCGTCTTCGCGGTCTATCTGCTCGCGGCGCGGCCGAAGCTCCTCAAGCGGGTGGTCAACCTGCTGATCGCGGGCGTGGTGCTGGCCGTCGCCAGCTTCTGGTGGGCCATCGCGGTATCCCTCGTCCCCGCCTCCGAGCGGCCGTACATCGGCGGTTCGACGGACGGCACCGCCTGGAACCTGATCATGGGATACAACGGCCTCGGCCGGATCTTCGGCGGCGAGGGCAACGGCGGCGGTGGCGCAGGGGGCGGCGGTGGCGGCTTCTCCGGCTCCGCGGGCCTCGGCCGGATGTTCAACGACATCCTCGGCGGCCAGATCTCCTGGCTGATCCCGTTCGCGCTGATCGCCCTCGTCTCGGGCCTGATCCTGTGCGGCCGCGCCCCACGCACCGACCTCACCCGGGCCGCGCTCATCCTCTGGGGCGGCTGGACGGTGCTGCACTACGTCACCTTCGCGACCGCCGAGGGCACGATGCACCCGTACTACACGACCGCCCTCGCGCCCGGCATCGCGGCGCTGTGCGGCGGCGGTGGCGTGCTGCTGCTGCGCGCGTTCCGCGCCGACAGGCGCTGGGTGTGGGTCCTGCCGGCCGCTCTCGCGGTCACGGCGGTCTGGGCGATGGTCCTGCTGCGCCGGGCCTCGGGCTGGAACACCTGGCTGTGGCCGGTCGTGGGTGTCGTGATGGCGGCTGCGGTCGTCGGCCTGTTCGTCTTCCGCTCCGGGGGCCGCGTCCGGCTGCTGGCGGCCTCCGTCGCCGCCGCCGTCGTCGCGGCGCTCGCGGGCCCGGCGGCGTACGCCTGGTCGGTGCCGTCCGGCTCGGGCGGTGGCGGCATGAGCGGCGTGAACCCGACGGCCGGTCCCTCGACGGGCAACGGCTTCGGCGGCGGCCGGGGCGGTTTCCAGGGGGGCCGGGGCGACTTCCCGGGCGGCGGCGGGATGCCGGGCGGCACCCAGCGGGGCGGCGGCCGGAACGCGGAGGCCGGCGGCGGCTTCCCCGACGGCGGCAGTGCACCCGGGGGCCTCCCGGGCGGCGGCCAGAACGGCGAACTCCCCGGCGGCCAGGGCGCGTCGGGCGGTACGGCGCCGGGTGGCGCCGGTGACACCGCCGGCACCGGCTCCGCGAACGGCGAGTCGGGACGCATGGTCGGCGGCCGTACGGGCGCCGGTATGGGCGGTGGCCCGGGCGGCATGGGCGGCGCGGACAGCGAGCTGATCGCGTACCTGAAGAAGCACCAGGACGGCGCCACCTGGCTCCTCGCGGTCTCCAACTCGCAGAGCGCGGCCCAGATCGAGCTGAGCGCCAAGGTGCCCGTCATCTCCATGTGGGGCTTCACCGGCACCGACAAGGCGATGACCGTCGCCAAGCTCGAGGAACTGGTCAAGAAGGGCGAGCTGCACTACATCCAGCTCGGCGGCGGCATGACGGGCGGCGGCCCCGGCGGCGGCAACAACAGCCTGTCCTCCGAGGTCACGGCCTGGGTGAAGAAGCACGGGACGCTGGTGAAGGAGAGCGCGTACAGCAAGAGCGCGACGTCCTCGTCCAAGTCGTCCGCCAAGTCCTCTTCGAGGATGACCACACAGAGCAGCACCTCGACGGTCTACCGCCTGGACCCGTCGGACGTGAGCTGAGGCGACACCGCCGTTCCACTGACCGCGCAGTGCGCCGAGGACCCCGATCGCCCTCGGCGCACTGCGCCGTTCGCACTCCGGCTAACCCAGATGCGTCGGCGCGAACATCCGCAGTACCGCCGGCAGGACCACCACCGAGGGTCCCGGCGAGGCCATCGCCTTCGCCAGGTCCTCCTCCAGGGTCTCCGGAGTCGTACGGACCCCCGGCACCCCGAAGGACTCCGCCAGCGCCACATAGTCCGGTCGCGTGAGTTCCGTCGCCGTCGGCTGTCCGAACGCGTCCGTCATGTACTCGCGCAGGATGCCGTAGCCGCCGTCGTCGACGATCAGCCAGGTGACCGGGAGGTCGTACTGGCGTGCCGTGGCCAGTTCCGCGATCGAGTACAGGGCGCCGCCGTCGCCCGACACCGCCAGCACGGGACGCGTCGGGTCCGCCGCCGCCGCGCCCAGCGCCGCCGGGAAGCCGTAGCCGAGGCCGCCGGCCCCCTGCGCGGAGTGCATGGTGTTCGTGCCCCGGGGGTCGAAGGCCGACCACGCCCAGTACGCCAGGATCGTCATGTCCCAGAAGGAGGGTGAGGTCGCGGGCAGCGCACTGCGGACAGCGCCCAACACCTCCTGCTCCAACGTCAGTCCCTGCCCGGCGATACGGGCGGCCACCTTCTCCAGCAGCTCCCGCACCCGCTCCGGCGCCGAGTCGTCCGTCCGCTCCCGCACCGTCTCCAGCAGCGCCTGCAGGGCGAGGCGGGCGTCCGCGTGGATGCCGAGGGCGGGATGGTTGGACTCCAGCTTGCCGAGGTCCGCCTCGATCTGGATCACCCGGCCGCGGGGCTTGAACGTGTGGTAGTTGGAGGAGAGTTCACCGAGGCCCGAACCGACCACCAGCAGGACGTCGGCCTCCTCGAGGAAGTCCGTCGTGTGGCGGTCCTCCAGCCAGGACTGGAGAGACAGGGGGTGCTCCCAGGGGAACGCGCCCTTGCCGCCGAACGTCGTCACGACCGGTGCGTCCAGCGTCTCGGCCAGCGCCTTCAGCTTGCCCGAGGCGTCGGACCGTACGACGCCGCCGCCCGCGATGATCGCCGGGCGGGACGCGTGGGTCAGCAAGTCGGCTGCCAGCGCCGTCAGTTCGGGGCGCGGGACCAGGCCGTCCGGCGTCGCGTCCATCGCCGTCACCACCGGAAGGGCGGTCGGCGACAGCAGGACGTCCTGCGGGATCTCCACCCACACCGGGCCGTGCGGGGCCGTCAGCGCCGACTTCCACGCCTCCGCGATCGCGGACGGGATCTGGGACTGCGTGCGGACCGTGTGCACGGACTTGACCACGCCCCGGAAGGAGGCGGACTGGTCGGGAAGTTCGTGGAGGTAGCCGTGACGGCCGCCGCCGAGGCCCGCCGTCGGGATCTGGCTGCTGATCGCCAGGACGGGGGCGGAGGCCGCGGCGGCCTCCTGGAGCGCCGCCAGGGACGTCAGCGCGCCGGGGCCCGTGGAGAGCAGGAGAGGCGCGGCCTCGCCCGTGATCCTGCCGTACGCGTCCGCCGCGAAGCCCGCGTTGTTCTCCACCCGCAGGCCCACGTAGCGCAGCGACGACCTGCGCAGGGCGTCGAACATGCCCAGCGCGTGCTGGCCGGGCAGGCCGAAGACCGTGGTCGCGCCCAGCCCGGCCAGGGTCTCCACGACCAGGTCTCCGCCGTTGCGCCCCGGGGGAGGGTTCAGGGCCGCGGTGATCTGCGCCGGCGTCGGGCGGAGTACCAGGTCGTGGTCGTGGGTCACGTCGGTTACGCGTCCTTCCGGGCCGCCGCGATCTGGCGGCTCATGATGGTGGTCAGTTCGTAGGCCGTGTGGGAGGCGGCGACCGAGGTGATCTCGGCGTGGTCGTACGCCGGGGCCACCTCGACCACGTCCGCCGAGACCAGGTTGCAGGAGGCCAGGCCGCGCAGGATCTCCAGCAGCTCCCGCGAGGTCATGCCGCCCGCCTCAGGCGTGCCCGTGCCGGGCGCGTGGGCGGGGTCGAGGCAGTCGATGTCGATGGAGATGTACAGCGGGCGGTCGCCGATGCGCTGGCGCAGCTGGTCGGCCACCTCGTCGGCGCCGCGGCGGTAGATGTCGGCGGACGTGACGATGCCGAAGCCCATCTTCTCGTCGTCGGTGAGGTCCTGCTTGCCGTACAGCGGGCCGCGGGTGCCGACGTGGGAGAGGGCGGAGGTGTCGAGGATGCCCTCCTCCACGGCGCGGCGGAACGGGGTGCCGTGGGTGTACTCGGCGCCGAAGTAGGTGTCCCAGGTGTCCAGGTGGGCGTCGAAGTGGAGCAGGGCCACCGGGCCGTGCTTCTTGGCCACCGAACGCAGCAGCGGCAGGGCGATCGTGTGGTCGCCGCCCAGCGTCATCAGGCGGGCGCCCGTACCGAGCAGGTCGTCGGCCGCGGCCTCGATGGTCTCGACCGCCTCGTTGATGTTGAACGGGTTCACGGCGATGTCGCCGCCGTCCGCGACCTGGGCGAGGGCGAACGGGGAGGCGTCCTGCGCCGGGTTGTACGGGCGCAGCAGCCGGGACGCCTCGCGGATGGCGTTGCCGCCGAAGCGGGCGCCCGGCCGGTACGAGACGCCGGAGTCGAACGGCACGCCCACGACGGCGACATCGGCGGTGCCGACCTCGTCCAGGCGGGGCAGCCGGGCGAAGGTCGCCGGGCCGGCGTACCGCGGGATGCGGGAGGAGTCGACGGGGCCGCGGGGCGTCTCGTTGCTGCTCATGGTGAAATGCCTTCTTTCCTGCGCTTCGTCGCGCATGCACTGCTTTCCATACGACTCTACTGGTGAGCCGGGACGGGTTCGGACGGAAGTTCGGGAGAGCGTCCGGCGAGGCGCTCGCGCCATGCGCCGAGGACGGCCTCGTCGGTGGGCTTCGTGGCCAGGGAGACGGCCACGTAGACGGCGAGGGAGGCGAGCAGACCGTAGTAGACGGGCTCGTTGGCGAGGATGCCGTAGCCGGCCATCAGGCCGATCACGGCGAGGCCGCCGACGATCACCGAGGCCAGCGCGCCCTGGCCGGTGCCGCGCTTCCACAGCAGGCCGCCGAGGATGGGCACGAGCAGACCGCCGACGAGCAGGTTGTACGCCACGGTCAGCGCCTCGACCACGTTGTTCAGCGCGATCGCCGTACCGATCACCGCCACGCCCATGACCAGGATGAACGCCCGGTTGCCCGCGACCTCGTCGTGATCACCGCCGCCGTCCCGTCGTACGGCGCCCCGCAGCCGCGACCAGATGTCGTTGTTGGCGACCGTGGCGCAGGCGATCAGCGCGCCGGAGGACGTCGACATCACCGCGGCCAGGGCGGCGGCCAGCACCAGGCCGCGTACGCCGACGGGGAGTTCGGCCTTGACGATGGTGGCGAAGGCGTCGTCGGGGTTGGCGAGGTTCGGGTAGAGCACCTTGGCGGCCGTGCCGATCACCGCGCCGGCGAGGGCGTAGGCCAGACAGTAGGTTCCGGCCACCGTGCCGCCCCACTTGGCGGTCCTGTCGCCGCGGGCGGTGAACACGCGCTGCCAGATGTCCTGACCGATCAGCATGCCGAACGTGTAGATCAGGACGTAGGTGAAGATCGTCTCGCCACCGATGCCCAGCGGGTCGAAGTACGAGGTCGGCAGCTTGGCCTTCATCTCGCTGAAGCCGCCCGCCTTGACCACGGCGATGGGCAGGAGCAGGAGCAGGACGCCGATCGTCTTCACCACGAACTGGACCATGTCCGTCAGGGTGATCGACCACATGCCACCGAGGGTGGAGTACGCGACGACGATGGACCCGCCGATCACGATCGCGAGCGTCCGGTTCATGTCGAAGAGGACGTCGAAGATCGTGGCGTAGGCGATGGTCGAGGTGACCGCCAGCATGAGGGTGTACGCCCACATGACCACGCCCGAGATGACGCCCGCCCTGCCGCCGTAGCGCAGGTCGAGCATCTCGGAGACGGTGTAGACCTTCAGACGGGCGATCCGGGCGGAGAAGAAGACGGAGAGCGCCAGCAGGCCGAGGCCGATGGTGAAGACCATCCAGGCGCCGGAGAGGCCGTACCGGTAACCGAGACCCACGCCACCGATGGTGGACGCGCCGCCGAGGACGATCGCCGCCATGGTGCCGGAGTACATGGCGGGCCCGAGGCGGCGGCCCGCCACCAGGAAGTCGCTCTTCGACTTGGCGCGGCGCATGCCCCACCAGCCCATGGCCAGCATCCCGGCCAGGTACAGGACGATCACTGTGTAGTCGACGGCCATGGGGCCCTCCTTCGCGCACTGTCGGTGGCGTGTCGTGCAGATACATGGGGGGTGGCGCGCCGGCAGCGGATCGCGGGGACATCCGCCCGTACCCGCGGCTGCCGTGCTGACTTGACACTAGGTGGCCGGAAAGCGACTGCGAAGTGTACGTTTCATCCATATGAACGGGGTGGAAGTAGAGGGAATGCACACCATGCCGGAATCGATCACCCCAGAGCCCCCGGAGCCCTCAGAGCCCCCAGCGTTCTCGGCGCCTCCGGCGTCCCCGGTGACCGCAGCCGCGCCGGCCGTCCCGCCGACCCCACCCGTCCCGCTCCAGGCACTGCTCGCCCGTGAGGACCTCGCCCTGCGGCAGATCGCGGGCCCGGCGGATCCCTCCGTCGTCATCCACTGGGCGCACACCTCGGAGATGGCCGACCCCTACCCGTATCTGCTGGGCGGCGAGCTGCTGCTCACGGCCGGGGTGCACATTCCGGAGGCGGCGGGCTCGGGTACCTACTTCGACGACTACGTCGCCCGCATCGTCGCGGCAGGCGGCGCGGCCCTCGGCTTCGGTGTGGCCCCGGTGCACGACACGGTTCCGCGCGCCCTGGTCGCCGCCTGCGAGCACTACGGCCTGCCCCTGCTGGAGGTCCCGCCGCAGACCACGTTCTCCGGTGTGGCCCGCGCGGTGTGGCAGCTGATGGCACAGGCCCGCCTCGCCGAGCTGCGCCGCGTCACCGAGGCCCAGCAGAGCCTCGCCTCCGCCGCGGGCCGGCCGGACCCGGTGCCGTCGGTGCTGCGCCGCCTGGCCCGGCACCTCTCCGGCCACGCCGTGCTCTACGGCCCCGACCGCACGGTCCTCGCCGCGGCGGGCCGGGAGACGTCCGACGAGATCCGCGCCGCCCTGGCCGGGCTCACCGTGGTGGTGCGTCCCACCGGCGCACCCGCCCCCGGGGCCCCGGCCGACCGCACGGCAGCCACCGCCGCGGGCGGTCACGCGGCGGGCACGACCGGCGCGGACCCGGCCGAGGGCTCCCCCTCGACCGCGGGCCGGTCACACCCGGCCGAGGACCTCGCCGACGGCGCGAGCGCCGCGCCGGCGACCGGGCGCCAGATCCCCGCCCCGGCTTCCCCGGCCGCCGGCACGGCCACCGGCCGCCCCGGCGCCAACCCTGCCACCGGGCACCGGACCCCCGCCCCGCCCCCCGCGCCCTCGGCCGCCGGCACGGCCTCGGGACGCCCGGTCTCCACCCCGGCCGCCGTCTCCTCCCCCGCCCGGCCGCTGCCCACCTCCGCCACCGACACCGTCGGCTCCACCCACCTCGCCGTCTACGCCCTCGGCTCCGGCGAGGGGTTCGTCCTCGGCGTGGCCACCACGCGCCGCGAGCCCGGGGACCACACCATCGCCTCCGTCGCCGCGGTGCTGCTGTCGCTGCTGACCGGGGAGCACCACAGCGGTGCCGGGGCGGCACGGTCGTCGGCGCTGGTGCGGCTGCTGCTCGGCACCCCGCCGGAGCAGGTCGCGCCCCTGCTGGGAGAGGGCGGCTGGGTGGTCGTGCACGCACGGCCCGAGGCGCAGCTTCCCGACGCCGTCGCCGCCTCCGCGCTCGGCGCCGCCCTCGGCTCGCCGCTGGTCGATCTCGCCCGGGACGTCGTACGGGTACTGCTGCCGGGCGGGCGGGAGCCGGAGCCGCAGCCCGGCTGGACACTCGGCGTGAGCGCCGCGGTGGAGCCGTGCGAGTGGCCGGCCGCCGACGTCCAGGCGGCCCGCGCGCTGGCCCGCGCCCGGGCCACCCGCACCCCGCTGGTCCGCCACGGGGCCCGGCCGGGCCTCACGGACCTGGTGCCGCGGGCGGACGCCGAGGCGCACGCCCGCACCCTGCTGGCGCCGCTCGCCGGTCAGCCCGCACTAGCCGAAACCCTGCGCAACTGGCTCTCGCTGCACGGCAGTTGGGACCGCACAGCAGTGGCTCTGGACGTGCACCGCAACACCGTGCGGCAACGGATCGCCCGCTGCGCCGCCCTGCTGGACGCCGACCTGGACGACCCCGACGTCCGCATGGAGCTGTGGTTCGCGCTGCGGCACGGCCGAGCAGGCGAGTGACCCCCGTCCCAGCCCCCGATATGCCGAGGACCGCGGTGACGCGCTGCCCCACAATGGGAAGCATGCCGATATCCGGGACACCCAGCCGCGCCCAGCTCGTCGACCATCTGGTGAGGACCCGTATCGCGGGGGACGTCGCCACGCCCCGTGAGAACAACCTCTCCCACTACCGTCAGCTCGCCAACGGTGTCCGGGGCTTCTGGCTCGGACTGGAGCTGGCCGACCGCTGGACGGACGAGCAGGACGTGCTCGCGGTGATGGCCGAGCGGGTGGGGGTGAACGACGACCCCGAGTACCGGTACGGGCAGGACACCATCGACCCCGAGCTGACCGTGGACGCACTGGAGCGGATGGCGGCACGGCTGCGCAAGGCGGCCGAGGGAAGACAGCGGGTGCTGTTCGCCACCGGGCATCCGGGCGGCCTGCTGGACGTGCACCGGGCCACGGCCGCCGCGCTGCGCGCCGCCGGCTGCGAGATCGTCGTCATTCCGGACGGACTGCAGACGGACGAGGGGTACGTCATGCAGTTCGCGGACGTGGCGGTCCTGGAGCACGGGGCGACGCTGTGGCACACCCACTCCGGGGAGCCGATGCGGGCCATTCTGACGGGACTTGAGCGCGAGGGGCGCCCGCTGCCCGATCTCGTCGTGGCCGACCACGGCTGGGCCGGGTACGCCGGACAGCACGGCGTCGACTCCGTCGGGTACGCCGACTGCAACGACCCCGCGCTGTTCCTGGCCGAGTCCGAAGGCACCGTCCAGGTCGTCGTACCGCTGGACGACCATGTGGTCAGCCCGCGTCACTACGACCCGATGACGGCCTATCTGCTGGCGGAGTCAGGGCTTTCCTGACGGCCCGGACAGCACTGTGCGGCTCCTCGCGCGCGGAGCCGCACAGTTGGACGCGATCTGCGTCAGCGGTCAGTGTCAGCGACCGCCGCCGCCACCGCCGCCACCACCCCAGTTGCCCCCGCCGCCACCCCAGTTGCCGCCACCGCCGCCGCGACCGCCGCCGCCGCCCCAGTTGCCGCCACCGCCCCAGTTGCCGCCACCACCCCAGTTGCCGCCACCCCAGTTGCCGCCGCCGCGGCCGCCTCGGTTGCCGCCGCGGCCACCGCGGCCTCGGTCGCCCCCGCCGTGGTGCCGGCCACCGTGGTGGTGCCGGCCGCCACATTCGTTGAACCGGTGGTGCGCGGGGGCCGCCGAGGCGGTGCCGGCCGCGCCGATCGCGGTCCCGCCGGCCAGCAGCAGGCCGGTCGCGGACATCACGACATAACGCCTAATGCGCTGTGCTCGCATGGGAATTTACCCTTTCGTTTCCATCATCTCTCGCGGCTCCCCGAGGGAAGACACGGGATGGATGGCCGGCGCCGTGTTCGCAGAGGGGGAAGGCACGGCGCGCTTTTCAGGTGTCGCCGCAGAGGTTGGCTACAGGGTCGCCACCACCGGAACTTCACGCTCCGTGCATCCGGAGCGCATCCAAATGGTCACACCCTGTACTGCGGCTTCACTGAATGAGCGTAATGCCCGATTCGTCACTCGGCATCTCGGCGGGTCAGCCGCGCGGAACGCGGACCACACCCTCCTGGATGACAGTGATGGCGAGTTGCCCGTCCTGTGTGTAGATACGGGCCTGGCCGAGGCCCCGGCCGCCGTGCGCGGACGGCGACTCCTGGTCGTACAGCAGCCACTCGTCGGCGCGGAAGGGACGGTGGAACCACATCGCGTGGTCCAGGGAGGCGCCCACGACATCGCCGACCGCCCAGCCACCACGCCCGTGCGCGAGCAGCACGGAGTCGAGGAGGGTCATGTCGGAGACGTAGGTGGCGAGGACGACATGGAGCAACGGTTCGTCGACAGCACCGCCCAGCTTGCCGTTGGTGCGGAACCACACCTGGCTGTGCGGCTCGCGCGGCGCGCCGAACTGCCCGTAGGGCGGCTCCTCGACGTAGCGCAGATCGACCGCTTCGCGGGCCTCGATGAACTTCTCGACCACGGCCGCCTCGAGATGGCCGTAACCGCGCAGCCGCTCCTGGGAGGTGGGCAGCGTGGCGGGGTCCGGCGCGGACGGCATCGGGGCCTGGTGCTCGAGTCCCTCCTCGTACGTCTGGAAGGACGCCGAGAGATGGAAGATCGGCTTGCCGTGCTGGACGGCGACCACGCGGCGGGTGGTGAAGGAGCGGCCGTCGCGGATGCGGTCCACGGTGTAGACGATCGGCGCGCCGGGGTCGCCCGGGCGCAGGAAGTACGCGTGCAGGGAGTGGGCGCTGCGCTCGGCGGGGACCGTCCGCCCGGCGGCGACCATCGCCTGCGCCGCGACCTGCCCGCCGAAGACGCGGGGGACGACGGCGGAGCGGGACTGGCCGCGGAATATGTCCTCCTCGATCTGCTCGAGGTCGAGCAGATCGAGGAGGTCCTGAAGTGCCTTGCTCATGGCGTCAGTTGTACCGGCCAGTGAGGGCGCGGGCCCTACAGGCCCATGTCCTTGGCGATGATCGTCTTCATGATCTCGCTGGTGCCGCCGTAGATGCGGTTGACGCGGTTGTCCGCGTACAGGCGGGCGATCGGGTACTCGTTCATGTAGCCGTAGCCGCCGTGCAGCTGCAGGCAGCGGTCGATCACGCGGTGGGCGACCTCGGTGCAGAACAGCTTCGCGGAGGCGGCCTCGGCCGGGGTCAGCTCGCCCGCGTCCAGGGCCTCCGTCGCACGGTCGGCGACGGCCTCGGCGGCGTCGACCTCGGCCTGGCAGGCGGCCAGCTCGAACTTGGTGTTCTGGAAGTGGGCGACCGGCTTGCCGAAGACGGTGCGCTCCTGCACGTACTGCTTGGCGAAGCGGACGGCGGCCTTGGCCTGTGCGTAGGCGCCGAAGGCGATGCCCCAGCGCTCGGAGGCCAGGTTGTGGCCGAGGTAGTAGAAGCCCTTGTTCTCCTCGCCCAGCAGGTCCTCGACCGGGACCTTGACGTCGACGAACGCCAGCTCGGCGGTGTCGGAGGTCTTCAGGCCGAGCTTGTCCAGCTTGCGGCCGACGGAGTAGCCCTCGGACTTGGTGTCGACGGCGAACAGGGAGATGCCGTGGCGGCGGTCCTCTGCGGTGGGCGCGGAGGTGCGGGCGCACACGATCACGCGGTCGGCGTGGACACCGCCGGTGATGAAGGTCTTAGCTCCGTTGAGGACGTAGTGCGTGCCGTCCTCGGAGAGCTTGGCGGTGGACTTCATGCCCGCGAGGTCGGAACCGGTGCCCGGCTCCGTCATCGCGATGGCCCACATCTCCTCACCGGTGACGAACTTCGGCAGGTAGCGCTTCTTCTGCTCGTCCGTGGCCAGCATCTTGATGTACGGCAGGGCGAGCAGCACGTGCACACCGGAGCCGCCGAACTGGACACCCGCGCGCGCGGTCTCCTCGTAGAGGACGGCCTCGAACTTGTGGCTGTCCAGACCCGCGCCGCCGAACTCCTCGGGGACGTTGATCCCGAAGATGCCCAGCTCACCGAGCTTGTAGTAGAAGTCGCGCGGCGCCTGGCCGGCGGCGAACCACTCGTCGTAGACCGGGACGACCTCGGCCTCGATGAAGGCGCGGAGGGTCTCCCGGAACGCCTCGTGATCCTCGTTGAACACCGTACGGCGCACGGCTTACCTCCACCTACTCGGCACAACGGCATGTCTAAGCGCTTGCTCAGACTCGAAGATACCGGCCAGTACGGTGTGCCGTCCAGGGTGAGCTAGCCCACGCGCAAGCCCCTCGGCAACAAGCTGCCGCACCCGTCCCGGCGGCTCACTCCTCCCCCGCCGCCTCGAACGCGCCGCACGCCATCCGGTGCAACAGGGCCGCCGTGGCACCCCGGCCGGGCAGCGTGCCCGCGCGGCCCAGGTGCGGGGTGGAGTTGAGCAGGCCGAAGACCGAGTGGACGGCGGAGCGGGCCGCGGGCTCCCTGAGACCCGGGTACACCTCGCGCACGACCTCCACCCACAGCTCGACGTACTGCCGCTGGAGCTGACGCACCAGCTTGCGGTCGCTGTCGCGCAGGCGGTCCAGCTCGCGGTCGTGCAGGGTGATCAGCGGCCGGTCGTCCAGGGCGAAGTCGATGTGCCCCTCGATCAGCGAGTCGAGGACGGCCCGGGCGCCGGTGGCGCCGTCGGCCTCGGCAAGGCGCCGCTTGGCCCCCGTGAGCAGCTGGCCGCTGATCCCGACCAGCAGCTCGGCGAGCATCGCGTCCTTGCCCGGGAAGTGGCGGTACAGGCCAGGGCCGCTGATGCCGACCGCGGCACCTATCTCGTCCACACCGACGCCGTGGAAGCCGCGCTCGGCGAAGAGCCGGGCGGCCTCCTTGAGGATCTGCTCGCGCCGGGTGGGGGCGTCGGTTCTGGTGACCATGCGAGTAATTCTAGACAGCGAGGTTAGCGGTCGTTAACCTGAAGGAAATGGTTAACGCTCATTAACAGATCTGGGCAACAGGTTCGATCACCGGTGAGGGGACCGCAGGATGCACGAGGCACCGGAGCTCAGGAGCGCGGCAGACCCCGCCTCCGAGGCCTGGCGGGCCAATGAACAAGCCCACCTCGCACTCGTCGAGGAGCTGCGCGGCAAGCTGGCCGCGGCGGCGCTCGGCGGCGGCGAGAAGGCCCGCGCCCGGCACACCGCGCGCGGCAAGCTGCTGCCCAGGGACCGGGTGGACACGCTGCTCGACGCGGGCTCGCCCTTCCTGGAGCTGGCCCCCCTCGCGGCCGACGGGATGTACGACGGTCAGGCCCCGGCCGCCGGTGTGATCGCCGGGATCGGCCGGGTCAGCGGGCGCGAGTGCGTGATCGTCGCCAATGACGCCACGGTCAAGGGCGGCACGTACTACCCGATGACCGTGAAGAAGCACCTGCGCGCGCAGGAGGTGGCCCTCGACAACCGCCTGCCCTGCGTCTACCTGGTCGACTCCGGCGGCGCCTTCCTGCCGATGCAGGACGAGGTGTTCCCGGACCGGGAGCACTTCGGGCGGATCTTCTACAACCAGGCGCGGATGTCCGGGGCGGGCATCGCGCAGATCGCCGCCGTACTCGGTTCCTGCACCGCCGGTGGCGCGTACGTCCCGGCGATGAGCGACGAAGCGGTGATCGTCCGCAATCAGGGGACGATCTTCCTCGGCGGGCCCCCGCTGGTGAAGGCGGCCACCGGCGAGGTCGTCACGGCCGAGGAACTGGGCGGTGGCGAGGTCCACTCCCGGATCTCCGGCGTCACCGACCACCTTGCCGAGGACGACGCGCACGCGCTCAGGATCGTGCGGAACATCGTCGCCACGCTCCCGGCCCGGCAGTCCCCGCCCTGGGACGTGCAGCCGGGCGTGGAGCCCAAGGCCGACCCCTACGGGCTGTACGGCGCGGTCCCGGTCGACTCCCGTACCCCCTACGACGTACGCGAGATCATCGCGCGGATCACGGACGGCTCCCGGTTCGCCGAGTTCAAGACCGAGTTCGGGCAGACGCTGGTCACCGGGTTCGCCCGGATCCACGGCCACCCGGTGGGGATCGTCGCCAACAACGGCATCCTGTTCTCCGAGTCCGCCCAGAAGGGCGCCCACTTCATCGAGCTGTGCGACCAGCGCGGCATCCCGCTGGTGTTCCTGCAGAACATCTCCGGGTTCATGGTCGGCAAGGACTACGAGGCGGGCGGCATCGCCAAGCACGGCGCCAAGATGGTGACGGCCGTGGCCTGCACGCGCGTGCCCAAGCTGACCGTGGTGGTCGGCGGGTCGTACGGCGCGGGCAACTACTCGATGTGCGGCCGGGCCTACTCCCCCCGCTTCCTGTGGATGTGGCCCAACGCCAAGATCTCCGTCATGGGCGGCGAGCAGGCGGCATCCGTCCTCGCGACCGTCAAGCGGGACCAGCTCGAGGCACGCGGCGAGTCCTGGCCCGCCGAGGACGAGGAGTCCTTCAAGGCGCCGATCCGCGCCCAGTACGAGCACCAGGGCAACGCCTACTACGCCACGGCCCGCCTCTGGGACGACGGCGTGATCGACCCGCTGGAGACCCGTCAGGTGCTGGGACTCGCCCTGACGGCCTGCGCCAACGCGCCCCTGGGAGACCCCCAGTTCGGCGTCTTCCGGATGTGAGGAGGGGAACCGTGTTCGACACAGTGCTGGTGGCCAACCGGGGCGAGATCGCCGTACGCGTCATCCGTACGCTCCGCTCGCTGGGCGTGCGCTCGGTGGCGGTCTTCTCCGACGCCGACGCCGACGCGCGGCACGTCCGGGAGGCCGACACGGCGGTACGGATCGGCCCGGCGCCGGCCGCCGAGAGCTATCTGTCGGTGGAGCGGCTGCTCGAGGCCGCCGCCCGCACCGGCGCCCAGGCGGTGCACCCCGGGTACGGCTTCCTCGCCGAGAACGCGGGCTTCGCGCGCGCATGCGAGGAGGCGGGGCTGGTCTTCATCGGCCCGTCGGCGGACGCGATCGCGCTCATGGGCGACAAGATCCGCGCCAAGGAGACGGTGAAGGCGGCCGGGGTGCCGGTCGTGCCCGGCGGCCGTGATCCCGAACTGGCCGACGCGGCACGCGAGCTGGGCGCTCCGGTGCTGCTGAAGCCGTCGGCCGGCGGTGGCGGCAAGGGCATGCGGCTGGTGCGGGACCTGACCGTGCTGGAGGAGGAGATCGCCGCCGCCCGCCGCGAGGCCCGGGCCTCCTTCGGCGACGACACCCTGCTCGTGGAGCGGTGGATCGACCGGCCCCGGCACATCGAGATCCAGGTGCTGGCCGACGGGCACGGCGGCGTCGTCCACCTCGGCGAGCGCGAGTGCTCGCTGCAGCGGCGCCACCAGAAGATCATCGAGGAGGCGCCTTCGGTCCTGCTGGACGAAGCCACGCGCGCGTCGATGGGCGAGGCGGCCGTGCAGGCGGCCCGCTCCTGCGGGTACCGGGGCGCGGGCACGGTGGAGTTCATCGTGCCGGGCAACGACCCCACCCGGTACTACTTCATGGAGATGAACACCCGCCTGCAGGTGGAGCACCCGGTCACCGAACTCGTCACCGGGCTGGACCTGGTGGAGTGGCAGCTGCGGGTGGCGGCCGGGGAGAAGCTGGGCTTCACGCAGGAGGACGTGACGCTCACCGGGCACGCGGTCGAGGCCCGCATCTGTGCCGAAGACCCCGCGCGCGGGTTCCTCCCCTCCGGCGGCACGGTGCTGCTGCTGAACGAGCCCCAGGGCGACGGCGTCCGCACGGACTCCGGGCTCAGCGAGGGCACCGAGGTGGGCAGCCTGTACGACCCGATGCTGTCCAAGGTGATCGCCTACGGCCCCGACCGCGCGACGGCGCTGCGCAGGCTCCGGGCGGCTCTCGCTCAGACGGTCACACTGGGCGTGCCGACCAACGCGGGGTTCCTGCGGCGGCTGCTCGCGCATCCGGCCGTCGTCCGGGGGGACCTGGACACCGGACTGGTCGAGCGGGAAGTGGACACGCTGGTGCCGGAAGAGGTGCCGCAGGAGGTTTACGCGGCGGCGGCGCTGCTGCGTCAGGCCGCACTCGCGCCTGCCGACGGCTCCGGCTGGACGAACCCGTTCGCCGCCGCGGACGGCTGGCGCCTCGGCGGCCGGCGGGCCTGGACGGCACATCACCTGCGGGTGGCGGGCCACGAGCCGGTCACCGTCCGCGTGCGCAGCACGCCGGACGGCGGGAGCGAACTGCTGCTGCCCGGCACGGACCGGCCGGTGCGCGGGTCCGGGGCCGTCGCCCCGCGGCCCGGCACGGGGCACGGGTTCACCTTCCTGCTCGACGGCGTCTGCCACACCTTCGCCGCCTCACCGGACGGCACCTGGCTGGGCCGGGACGGGGACGCCTGGCAGGTGCACGATCACGATCCGGTCGCCGCGTCCCTCACCGGGGCCGCGCACGCGGGCGCCGACTCGCTGACCGCGCCGATGCCGGGGACGGTGACGGTGGTGAAGGTCGCCGTCGGCGACGAGGTCGCGGCGGGCCAGAGCCTGCTGGTGGTGGAGGCGATGAAGATGGAGCACGTCATCTCCGCCCCGCACGCGGGCACGGTCGCCGAGCTGGACGTGGTCCCGGGCGCGACCGTCGCCATGGACCAGGTCCTCGCCGTGATCGCGCCGCACGAGGAGGAAGGGCCGGTGGCGCCATGAGCGTCGAGGGGCTGCCGATGGTCGTTCCGGCCCAGGACCTGCCCGCGCGGGTGCGGATCCACGAGGTCGGCGCGCGCGACGGACTGCAGAACGAGAAGACGGCCGTCCCCACCGAGGTGAAGGCGGAGTTCATCCGCCGGCTGGCCGACGCGGGGCTGACGACGATCGAAGCGACGAGCTTCGTGCACCCCAAGTGGGTGCCCCAACTGGCCGACGCCGAGCAGCTGTTCCCCCTGGTCAAGGACATTCCGGGGGTTGCGCTGCCGGTGCTGGTGCCCAACCGGCGCGGCCTGGACCGGGCGCTCGCGCTCGGCGCCGAACGGGTCGCGGTCTTCGCCAGCGCCAGCGAGTCCTTCGCGCGGGCCAACCTCAACCGCTCGCTGGAGGAGTCGCTCGGCGGGTACGAGCCGGTGGTGCGGCACGCGAAGGAGTCGGGGCTGCAGGTGCGCGGCTATGTCTCGATGTGCTTCGGCGATCCCTGGGAGGGCGCGGTGCCGCTCCACCAGGTGGCCGCCGTCTGCGCAGCCCTCAAGGACATGGGCTGCGACGAGCTGAGCCTCGGCGACACGATCGGCGTCGCCACCCCGGGCCATGTCCTGGAACTGCTCAACCTGCTCAACGAGGAGGGCGTGCCGACCAATCAGATCGGCGTGCACTTCCACGACACCTACGGCCAGGCGCTCGCGAACACCTACGCGGCCCTGGAGCACGGGGTGACGACGATCGACGCCTCCGCCGGCGGGCTGGGCGGCTGCCCGTACGCCAAGTCGGCCACCGGCAACCTCGCGACCGAGGACCTCGTCTGGATGCTGCACGGCCTCGGTATCGAGACCGGGGTCGACCTCGGCCGTCTGACCGCCACGAGCGTGTGGATGGCCGAACAGCTGGGCCGCCCGAGCCCGTCCCGTACCGTCCGCGCTCTCTCCCACAAGGACCAGTGATCAGCATGGACCACCGTCTCAGCCCCGAGCTGGAGGAACTCCGCCGTACGGTGGAGGAGTTCGCGCACGATGTCGTGGCGCCGAAGATCGGCGACTTCTACGAGCGGCACGAGTTCCCGTACGAGATCGTCCGCGAGATGGGCCGTATGGGCCTGTTCGGGCTGCCGTTCCCGGAGGAGTACGGCGGCATGGGCGGCGACTATCTGGCCCTCGGCATCGCCTTGGAGGAACTGGCCCGGGTCGACTCCTCCGTGGCCATCACCCTCGAGGCCGGGGTCTCGCTGGGCGCCATGCCCCTGCACCTGTTCGGCACCGAGGAGCAGAAGCGCGAGTGGCTCCCCCGGCTGTGCGCGGGCGAGATCCTGGGCGCGTTCGGGCTGACGGAGCCGGACGGTGGCAGCGACGCGGGCGCGACCCGGACGACGGCCCGCCTGGACGCGGACACGAACGAGTGGGTCATCAACGGCACGAAGTGCTTCATCACCAACTCGGGCACGGACATCACGGGTCTGGTGACGGTCACGGCGGTCACCGGCCGCAAGCCGGACGGCAGGCCGCGCATCTCCTCGATCATCGTCCCTTCGGGCACCCCGGGCTTCACGGTGGCGGCGCCGTACTCGAAGGTCGGCTGGAACGCCTCGGACACCCGCGAGCTGTCCTTCCAGGACGTCCGGGTGCCGGCCGCGAACCTGCTCGGCGAAGAGGGCCGGGGCTACGCCCAGTTCCTGCGCATCCTCGACGAGGGCCGGATCGCCATCGCGGCGCTCGCGACGGGCCTGGCCCAGGGCTGCGTCGACGAGTCGGTCAAGTACGCCAGGCAGCGCGAGGCGTTCGGCCGGCCGATCGGCGCCAACCAGGCGATCCAGTTCAAGATCGCGGACATGGAGATGAAGGCCCACACGTCCCGCCTGGCCTGGCGCGACGCGGCGAGCCGCCTGGTCGCCGGGGAGCCGTTCAAGAAGGAGGCGGCCCTGGCCAAGCTGTACTCCTCCACCATCGCGGTGGACAACGCCCGCGACGCCACCCAGGTCCACGGCGGCTACGGCTTCATGAACGAGTACCCGGTGGCCCGGATGTGGCGCGACTCCAAGATCCTGGAGATCGGCGAGGGCACGAGCGAGGTCCAGCGGATGCTGATCGCACGGGAGTTGGGACTGGCGGGCTAGGCGCGTCCGAGGCGGGTCCGGTGCGCTGTCCTGCCGGGGCGGCGCACCGCGGGCATCACCTTGCGCGGGTGAGCCTCACACCGACGCCGCACGGATCGTCCGGCGTTCCCCCCGGTCCCCGCCCGGTCACTTCTGCCGGGTGAAGCGAACCTCGAGGCCACAGGGGACGTCCGGGTCGTCGGTGGCGCAGAGAGTTCTCCCGCCGTCCACAACGGCGAGACTCGGCGTGCAGCCGAAGAACTCGCATGTGAAGCCGAGGCCGATCCCGGGGGCCGGACTTCGCCGTCTTCGACATGAAGCTGCCGTTTCCCTTGTCGACCATGAACCCCCAGCCGCCGCCCGATGCGCCACCGGGGCAGTCGGTCCCGGCGAGCTTCTTCGAAGCATGAGCCATCCTGGGGGCGCGTTGGGGTGGTGCCCGTGGGGGCGCGTGGGTCGGAGTTGGTCACCTGGCTGTCGCCGGCGCAGGCGCACCGGTCCCCGTCGTCAGGCCGACGGCCGCGCCTCGGCAGCGTCTTCGAAGCCCCGCCCCTCCACGAATGTGCCCACGTGTGCGCAAGCTCCCCCTCCCCGGATTCTCATGTGATCTCCCTAACTGCCGGGACAGTCAAGCAACGGTAAATGAGCTGGAAAGCGGGCAGGCGCAGACCGTCGAGGCGCGGACCTCTGGACATCAAATGAGGTTAGGCTAACCTTGCTTTCGTTCCTGTCCGGCGGGCGCTCCGCCCCGTTCGAAAGCAGTCAGACCCATGCCCTTTGCCCGTGCCACTCATCCGACTCGCCGCGGAATCCTCGCCGTGGGCGGAGCCATCGGTCTCGGTGCCGCGCTCGTGGCCTGCGGGGACGGCAAGGGCAAGGACGGCGGCTCCGACAAGGGCACGACGGCTGCCAGGTCCGGCCCCTGGTCCTTCAGGGACGACCGCGGCCAGGCCGTGAAGCTGGACAAGGTCCCCGCGAACATCGTCGCGTTCACCGGCGTCGGCGCCGCGCTCTACGACTACGGCGTCCAGGTCAAGGGTGTTTTCGGTCCGACGACGACCAAGGACGGCAAGGCCGACGTCCAGGCCGGTGACATGGATGTCAGCAAGGTGACGGTCCTCGGCAACACCTGGGGCCAGTTCAACATCGAGAAGTACGCCTCCCTCGCTCCGGACGTGCTGATCTCGACGATGTTCGACTCCTCGGGCACGCTCTGGTACATCCCCGAGGAGTCGAAGAAGAAGATCTCCCAACTGGCCCCGAGCGTCGGCATCTCCGTCTACGACCGCCTGCTCACCCAGCCTCTGCAGCGCATGTGGGACCTCGCCGCCTCGCTCGGCGCGGACATGAAGGCCGCCCGGGCGACCGACGCCAAGAAGCGGTTCGAGGCCGCCGCGGCCCGGCTGCGCGCCGCCGCCAAGGCCAAGCCCGGCATCAAAGTGATGGCCGCCAGCGCGAGCGACCCACTGTTCTACGTCTCCGGCACCAACCTCTCCGTCGACCTGGAGTACTTCAAGAGCCTCGGCGTGAACTTCGTCGAGCCCCCGGAGAGAGCGAAGAAGCAGGGCGGCGGCTGGTACGAGTCGCTGAGCTGGGAGAACGTCGACAAGTACCCGGCCGACGTCATCATGATGGACGACCGCACCTCGGCCATCCAGCCCGCCGACATCACCAAGCCGACCTGGAAGAAGCTGCCCGCCGTGAAGGCGGGCCAGGTCATCGCGCGCTCGCCCGAGCCGATCCTGTCCTACGACAAGTGCGTCCCGCTGCTGACGAGCCTGGCCGAGGCGCTCGAGAAGGCCAAGAAGGTCGGCTGACCGTCGAGTCGACCGCACATCAGCCCTGACGTCATCCATATCAGGAGCCCACATGACGACGGCCGTAGCCGCCCCGTACCGTTTCTTCTCCCTTCAGGTCGTACGGACGAGGCGGCTCGGGCCGTCTCTGATCCGGGTCACCTTCACCGGGGACGACCTGTGCGCGTTCGACTCGCTGGGGAACGACCAGTCCCTCTCCCTCTTCCTGCCGCATCCCGGCCAGAGCGAGCCCGTCGTCCCACTGGATCTGGGCGACGACTGGTGGCAGGCCTGGCGCGAACTGCCGGACGACATACGGGCGGTGATGCGCTCGTACACCTTGCGGGCGATGCGGCGGGACGCCGGCGGCAACGTCACCGGGATCGACATCGACTTCGCCCTGCACGGCCTCGAGCCCGGCGCCTCGGCCCCCGCCGGACCCGCCTCCCGCTGGGCCGCCCGGGCCGGCGCCGGCGACCGGGTCCTGGTGCTCGGGCCCGTCGTCGCCGACAACCGGGCGATCCGATTCCGTCCGCCCGAGGACACCGACCTCGTCGTGCTGTGGGGCGACGAGACCGCCGTACCCGCCGCGACCGCGATCCTCGAATCCCTGCCGGCCGGCACCCGCACGCGGGCCTGGCTGGAGGTGCCGCACGCGGCCGACATTCAGGACGTGCGCACCGAGGCGGACGCGGAGATCACCTGGCTCGTTCGGCACGACGGGTCCCCCACGGCCGTCGACGCCGTACGGGCCGCCCGGCTCCCGGCCGGTGAACGGCCGTACGTGTGGATCGCGGGCGAGTCCGGTCAGGTCAAGGCGCTGCGCCGGTACTTCGTCGGGGAACGCGGGGTCGACCGGCGGCGGGTGACCTTCGTCGGGTACTGGCGTCAGGGGATGACCGAGGAACAGCTGCGGACCGCCGAGTAGACCGCTCCCTGCGTGACACCGGTCACGGGTGACGCACGCCTTGATCCAAAAAACTTAGGTTAGGCTAACCTAAGTCTAAACGGCTCCCGTTCACACCCGCACGGACCGTCCCCCGGAGGACCCCCACATGCGCTCGCACCTGCTCAATGGCCTCACCGCGGAGCACTACCGCAGCTCCGTGACCGAAGGAGTCGAGCGGGTGGCGGCCAAACTCGCCACCACCGACCGTCCGTTCACCGGCGTCGCCGTGGACGCCCTCACCCCCCGCGTCGACGCCATCGACCTGGACGCACCGCTCGGCGACACCACCGCCGTCCTGGACGAACTCGAGGACGTCTATCTCAAGGACGCGGTCTACTTCCACCACCCGCGCTACCTCGCCCACCTCAACTGCCCGGTCGTCATCCCGGCGGTGCTCGGTGAGGCGGTGCTCTCCGCCGTCAACTCCTCCCTGGACACCTGGGACCAGTCGGCCGGCGCCACCCTCATCGAGCGCAAGCTCATCGACTGGACGGCCCGGCGCATCGGCCTCGGGCCCGCCGCCGACGGTGTCTTCACCTCCGGCGGCACCCAGTCCAACCTCCAGGCGCTGCTGCTGGCGAGGGAGGAGGCCAAGACCGACTCCGTCGCGAACCTGCGGATCTTCGCCTCCGAAGTGAGCCACTTCAGCGTGCAGAAGTCCGCGAAACTGCTCGGCCTGGGCCAGGACGCGGTCGTCCCCGTCCCCGTCGGCCACGACAAGCGCCTGCAGACCGTGGCCCTCGCCCGTGAGCTGGAGCGCTGCGTGCAGGACGGCCTCGTCCCCATGGCCGTTGTCGCCACCGCCGGCACCACCGACTTCGGTTCCATCGACCCGCTGCCGGAGATCGCCGGGCTGTGCGCGCAGTACGGCGTGTGGCTGCATGTCGACGCGGCCTACGGCTGCGGACTGCTCGCCTCCCTCAAGTACCGGGACCGTATCGCCGGCATCGAGCACGCCGACTCCGTCACCGTCGACTACCACAAGTCCTTCTTCCAGCCGGTGAGTTCCTCCGCCGTCCTGGTCAAGGACGCGGCCACGCTGCGCCACGCCACCTACCACGCGGAGTACCTCAACCCGCGCCGCATGACGCAGGAACGTATCCCCAACCAGGTGGACAAGTCCCTGCAGACCACTCGCCGCTTCGACGCGCTCAAGCTGTGGATGACCCTGCGGGTGATGGGCGCCGACGGCATCGGGCAGCTCTTCGACGAGGTCTGCGACCTGGCGGCCGAGGGCTGGCAGCTGCTCGCCGCCGACCCCCGCTTCGACGTCGTCGTGGCGCCCTCGCTCTCGACCCTCGTCTTCCGCTACATCCCCTCCGCGGTCACCGACCCGGCCGAGACCGACCGCGCGAACCTCTACGCCCGCAAGGCCCTGTTCGCCTCCGGTGACGCCGTGGTCGCGGGCACCAAGGTGGGCGGCCGCCACTACCTCAAGTTCACCCTGCTCAACCCCGAGACGACCACGGCCGACATCGCCGCCGTCCTCGACCTGATCGCCGGCCACGCCGAGCAGTACCTGGGAGAGTCCCTTGACCGCGCTTCCTGAAGCCAGCCGCACCCATGACTTCGTGGGGATCGGGCTCGGCCCCTTCAACCTCGGCCTCGCCTGCCTGACCGAGCCGATCACCGAACTGGACGGCGTCTTCCTGGAGTCCAAGGCGGACTTCGAGTGGCACGCCGGGATGTTCCTGGACGGCGCCCACCTCCAGACCCCGTTCATGTCGGACCTGGTCACCCTCGCGGACCCGACCTCGCCGTACTCCTTCCTCAACTACCTGAAGGAGAAGGGCCGGCTGTACTCGTTCTACATCCGCGAGAGCTTCTATCCGCTGCGGGTCGAGTACGACGACTACTGCCGCTGGGCGGCGAACAAACTCGGCCGCGTGCGGTTCTCCACGACGGTCACCGAGGTGACGTACGAGGACGAGGTGTACGTCCTCCGCACGGACACCGGAGTGACGTACCGCGCCCGGCACCTGGTCCTCGGCACCGGCACGGTCCCCTACGTGCCGCCCGCCTGCCGGGGCCTGTCCGGCGACTTCCTGCACAACGCGCAGTACATGCACCGCAAGACGGAGCTGCAGACGAAGAAGTCCATCACCATCGTCGGCAGCGGTCAGAGCGCGGCCGAGATCTACTACGAACTGCTCGCCGAGATCGACACGCGCGGCTACGAACTGAACTGGGTCACCCGCTCGCCGCGCTTCTTCCCGCTCGAATACACCAAGCTGACCCTGGAGATGACCTCTCCGGACTACATCGACTACTTCCGCGCCCTGCCCGAGGAGACCCGCTACCGCCTGGAGAAGCAGCAGAAGGGCCTGTTCAAGGGCATCAACTCGGACCTGATCGACTCGATCTTCGACCTCCTCTACCAGAAGAACGTGGAGAGCGGCGACCGCCCGGTCCCGACCCGCCTGCTCACCAACTCCTCGTTGAACACCGCGACTTACCAGGACGGCAGCTACACCCTCGGCTTCCGCCAGGACGAGCAGGACAAGGACTTCGAGATCAGCAGCGAGGGCCTGGTGCTGGCCACCGGCTACCACTACGAGCCGCCCGCGTTCCTCGCCCCGGTCCGCGACCGGCTCCGCTTCGACGGCCACGGCCGCTTCGACGTCGCCCGCAACTACAGCGTCGACACCACCGGCCGCGGCGTCTTCCTGCAGAACGCCGGCGTGCACACCCACAGCATCACCAGCCCCGACCTGGGCATGGGCGCGTACCGCAACAGCTGCATCATCCGTGAGCTGCTCGGCACCGAGTACTACCCGGTCGAGAAGACCATCGCCTTCCAGGAGTTCGCAGTATGACCTTCGCCTTCCGCCCCCTCGACCCCCTCAAGGACGCCGAGCTGCTGCACGGCTGGGTCACCCATCCCAAGGCGGCCTTCTGGATGATGCAGGACGCCACCCTGGTGGACGTCGAGCGGGCCTACATGGAGATCGCGGCCGACGAGCACCACCACGCGCTGCTCGGGCTCCAAGGCGGTGAACCGGCCTTCCTGATGGAGTACTACGATCCGGCGCACCGCGAACTGGTCGGTCTGTACGAGCCGTTGCCCGGCGACGTCGGCATGCACTTCCTGACTCCGGCGACGGACACCCCGGTGCACGGGTTCACCAGGGCCGTCATCACCGCCGTGCTGGCCCGCCTCTTCGAGGACCCGGCGACCGAGCGCGTCGTCGTCGAACCGGACGTGGCCAACCGGGCCGTCCACGCCCTGAACGAGGCCGTCGGGTTCGTGCCCGAACGCGAGATCCGAAAGCCGGAGAAGCAGGCTCTGCTGAGCTTCTGCACACGGGAGCAGTTCCTGACGGCGACGGGGGTGGCCGTATGACCCTCGCCGACACCGTGGCCCATCTGTCCCCCGAGCGCTGGGAGCAGGCCAACCGGCAGCTCATACGCAAGGCGCTCGCCGAGTTCGCTCACGAGCGCCTGCTCACGCCCGAGGCCCTCGACGACGGACGGTACGTCGTCCGCAGTGACGACGGGCTCACCGCGTACCGGTTCACCGCCGTGCGGCGGGCCCTCGACCACTGGCAGGTCGACGCCGGCTCCCTCACCCGGCACCGTGACGGCGCCGAACTCCCGCTCGCCGCAATGGACTTCCTCATCGAGCTGCAGCAGACCCTGGGGCTGAGCGAGGAGATCCTGCCGGTCTACCTGGAGGAGATCTCCTCCACCCTCTCGGGCACCTGCTACAAGCTGACCAAGCCCCGCGTCACCTCCGCGGAGCTGGCCGGCAGCGGCTTCCAGGCGATCGAGGCCGGGATGACCGAGGGCCACCCGTGCTTCGTCGCGAACAACGGGCGGCTCGGGTTCGGCATCCACGAGTACCTGTCGTACGCCCCGGAGACCGCGAGCCAGGTGCGGCTGGTGTGGCTGGCCGCGCACCGCTCGCGGGCCGCTTTCACGGCGGGCGTCGGGATCGCGTACGAGGACTTCATCCGGCAGGAGCTGGGCGAGGAGACCCTCGAACGGTTCCACGCGACGCTGACCGCGCAGGGGCTCGACCCCGCCGACCACCTACTCATCCCCGTCCACCCCTGGCAGTGGTGGAACAAGCTGTCCGTCACCTTCGCCGCCGAGGTGGCCCGGCGGCACCTGGTCTGCCTCGGCGAGGGCGACGACGAGTACCTGGCCCAGCAGTCCATCCGGACCTTCTTCAACAGCAGCGACCCGCACAAGCACTATGTGAAGACGGCCCTGTCCGTGCTCAACATGGGCTTCATGCGCGGGCTGTCCGCCGCCTACATGGAGGCGACCCCGGCGATCAACGACTGGCTGGCCCAGCTGATCGAGGACGACCCGGTGCTCAGGTCCACCGGCCTGAGCATCATCCGGGAGCGGGCGGCCGTGGGCTACCGGCACCTGGAGTACGAGAAGGCCACCGACCCCTGCTCGCCGTACCGCAAGATGCTGGCCGCGCTGTGGCGGGAGAGCCCGGTGCCCACGCTGAAGGACGGTGAGTCCCTCGCGACCATGGCCTGCCTGCTGCACCTGGACCATGCCGGCGCCTCCTTCGCGGGCGCGCTGATCGACCGCTCCGGGCTCACGCCCACCGAGTGGCTGCGGCAGTACCTGCGGGCGTACTACACCCCGCTGCTGCACAGCTTCTACGCCTACGACCTGGTGTTCATGCCGCACGGCGAGAACGTGATCCTGGTGCTGAAGGACGGGGCCGTGCAGCGGGCCGTCTACAAGGACATCGCCGAGGAGATCGCGGTGATGGACCCGGACGCGGCGCTGCCGCCCGAGGTGCGGCGGATCCGCGTCGAGGTGCCCGAGGACAAGAAGCTCCTGTCGATCTTCACCGACGTCTTCGACTGCTTCTTCCGTTTCCTGGCCGCGAACCTCGCCGGCGAGGGCATCCTGGCGGAGGACGGCTTCTGGCGCACGGTCGCCGAGGTCACCCGCGAGTATCAGGACGCGAACCCCCAACTGGCCGAGAAGTTCCGACAGTACGACATGTTCGCCCCCGAGTTCGCCCTGTCCTGCCTCAACCGGCTCCAGCTGCGCAACAACGAGCAGATGGTGGACCTCGCCGATCCGTCCGGCGCGCTCCAGCTGGTGGGCACCCTGGAGAACCCGATCGCCGGGTTCTGACCAGAACGGGCGGGCACCCCGGTGTACGGTCCACCGGGGTGCCCGTCGTGATCAACCTATCCCGCCGGCCACGGCACCTGCGGCGAGCGGTAGTAGCCGATCCCGAGCGCGTCCCAGCGCGGGGCCTGCGCGGCCAGGCGCACCTTGTAGGTGTTCCAGTCGTGCGTGGCCGCCGGGGACCAGCCCAGCTCGGCCGCGCCGGGAAGACGCGGGAACGCCATGTAGTCGATGTCGGCGGACGTCTTCAGGGTCTCGGACCACAGGGGCGCCTCCACCCCCCGGATCGCCGAGGCCGGGGCACCCGGCAGATAGCTCCCCGGATCCCAGTCGTACGACCGCTGCACCTCCACCAGGCCCGCCCAGGTGAGCCCCAGCCTGGTGTCCTTGGTGTACTTCATGTCGAGGTACACCCGGTCGGCCGGGGACAGGACCAGCCCGGTGCCGTTCCGGGCGGCCGTGACGACCTGTTCCTTGTCGGCTGCGCTGGTGCTGTCCAGGCCCCAGTACTGGGCGATCGCGCCCTTGACCGGGTGGGCGCCGGTCAGCTGGTGCCAGCCGATGACCGTCTTGCCGTACTTCGCGACGACGGGCTGCACCCGGTCCATGAAGGTCACGTAGTCGGCGTGGCTGGTGGAGTGCGCCTCGTCACCGCCTATGTGGAGGTAGCGGCCGGGAGTCAGCGCGGCCAGCTCGCGTACGACGTCGTCCACGAAGTCGTAGGTCACCTGCCTGGGCACGCACAGCGAGCTGAAGCCGACCTTGGTGCCGGTGTAGAGCGGGGGTGCCTGGTCGTTGCAGTTCAGCTGGGCGTAGGAGGCGAGGGCCGCGTTGCTGTGGCCGGGCATGTCGATCTCGGGGACGACCTCCAGATAGCGGGAGGCGGCGTAGGAGACGATCTCCCGGTACTGGGCCTTGGTGTAGAAGCCGCCCTTGCCGCCGCCGACCTCGGTGGAGCCGCCGTAGGTCGCAAGGCGCGGCCAGGAGTCGATGGCGATGCGCCAGCCCTGGTCGTCGCTGAGGTGCAGATGCAGCTCGTTGATCTTGTAGAGGGCCAGTTCGTCGATGTACCGCTTGACCTGGGCGACGGTGAAGAAGTGCCGGGAGACGTCCAGCATGGCGCCGCGGTAGGCGTAGCGGGGACGGTCCTCGATGGTGCCGCCGGCGATCCGCCAGGCGCCGGACCGCACGCTCTGCACGGTCTTCTTCTCGACGGCGGACGGCAGGAGCTGACGCAGCGTCTGCACACCGTGGAAGAGGCCCGCGGGGGCGCTCGCGACGATGGTGACACCGTCGGCACCACTGTGCAGCCGGTAGCCCTCGGCGCCCAAGTCGCCCTGGGCGAGGTGGAGTCGGATGCCGCCGGCGCCGTGCTCGGTGAGCGGCAGCGGGTAGCCGGTGGAGGGCCTGAGGATGGCGGCGAGGTACGCGCCGATGCTGCGGACCTCGGGGGTGGCGTCGACGCGGACGCTGGTGCCCCGGGTGATGCGGTAGGGGGTGCCGCCCGGTGCGACCGAGGCGGGCGCCGGGACCACCCGGCCAAGGGGGGTGGGGGCGGCGGCTGCTGCGGCGGGGGCGGCACCGAGGGTGAAGGCCCCGGCAGCCGCGACGAGCAGCAGGGACCCGAGGATGCGAGGTGTTCGGGGAGTTGTGCTGTGGTTGCGTCTCACATGCGCTCCCTTCAGATGTGGTCGAGACCACTCTCCCGCAGTTCGGACGGAACAGTCCCTCCACGGTGGAAATCATCCGGAAGGACGGCACCCGGACCTTCAACGCCGGGGAGCGTCGACCGGTGCGTCCGGCTGCCGGAGGGGGTTGCTCCCCGGCCGGGCGGGCGGTCCTCGAGCGCGTCCGAGGGCGCGTGAGGACCGTCCGCCGCGTTCCTGCTTCTTCCTACTTCGCCCGGCGGGACACCGTGAAGTGGTCGATGCGGTCGCCGGTCTCGGCGATGCCCGACACCGTCAGCGTGGTCTGCCGGCCGCGCGGGGCGGGGGCGACGTCCACGCGCAGGAAGGAGTAGTTGAGGTAGCGCACCCGGGACCAGGTGACCGTCTCGTTCACCTTGCCGTCCTTGGTGTTGATGAAGGACGCGACCGAGTCGACCTCGTGCTCGTGGCCCTCGTAGGAGTCCGGGGCGCTGAACGCGTACAGGCTGCGGCCCGCCGCGCCGGCGGTGACGTAGACCACGCCCTCGGTCTCGGGGTAGGCGGTGCCGCCGATCGGGAGCTTCTTGGTGACGGCGCCGGCCTTGATGACGTCGGTGCGCTCGTACTGGTGGTTGTGGTCGTTGATGACCAGGTCCACCTGGTACTTCTCGAACAGCGGCACCCACTCCTGGCGCACGCCCCCCTCCGAGGCGTGCGCCGTGGACGTGCAGTACGCGCAGTGGTGGAAGAAGACGATGACGAAGTCGATGTCGTCACGGGCCCGGAACCTCTTCAGCTGGGCTTCGAACCACTTGGTCTGGGTTCCACCGGAAATACCCAGGTTCACCGGGATCTCGAAGGAGACGTCGTTGGGGTCCAGCGAGATGATCGCCGTGTTGCCGTGGACGAAGGAGTAGACGCCCGGCAGGTTCTCCTCGTCCGGACCGTTGTCCGGGAGGGTCCAGCGGGCCTGCTCGCCGCCGTAGCCGTTGGGCGAGTACCAGGCCTCCATGTCGTGGTTGCCGTAGGAGACCATCCACGGGATCTGCTTGGCGACCGACTCGGTCTGGGCGAGGAACTGGTCCCAGGTGCGCGAGTCGAAGCCCGTGTCGGTGGACTTGCCCTGGCCGGCCGGGTCGCCGTACGCGATGTCGCCGGCATGCAGGTGGAAGGCCGGGTTCTGGCCGAGGATCAGGCTGTCGTTGGCCAGCGCGTGGTAGCTGACGCCCTGGTCGCCGAAGGCCGTGAAGGTGAACGGCGCCTTGTGGGCGGGGGCGGTGGTGAAGGTGCCCAGGGTGCCCAGCAGGTGCGGCTCGGCCGGGTCGAAGCCCTCGTGGCCGACGCCGTAGTAGTACGTCTTCCCGGGGCGCAGGTGGGTGAGGCGGGCGTGCAGGTAGTACTGCGTGTGGTCGCCGCTCGCGCCGACACCGGCCGGGGTGTAGAGGGTGCGGACCTCGGCCTCGATCTTGCGCGAGAGGTCCCAGGGGCGGGCACCGATGCGGATGAACGGCTTCTTCACCGCGACCGGCACCTGCCAGGAGACGGTCATCTCGGTGCGCGCGTCGGCGCCGTAGGCCAGGTGCCGGCCGAAGGGGGCCACGAGGGCGCCGTCGACCGTCTCGGTGGCGGTGCGCTGCGTGGGCACGGCCGCCTGGGCGGTGGCGCCCGTCACGAAGGCGCCGCCCGAGACGGCACCGAGCGTCACTGCACCGCCTCTGATCATCGTGCGCCGCGAGAATCTCGCGCGCAGGTACTCGTGCTGCTCGGCCATACTCATGCGCTCGGCGAGCCGGTCGGGTACTCCCATACGAGGAATGTCCATGGCGCCTGAAAATGGTCCACATCCCCAACGAGATGCAAGACACAGCATGGCCATCCGGAGAACAGAGATCCAACAGCCCCAAGTCCGGACCAAGGCGGCACCAAGAAAGGACCTCTGCCCGAAATCGGGCACGTTTCTTGCGAAACCGGCGCCGGTGGCTCAGGATCTACCGGGTGCACGACGAACTCGTAGATCATCTGACGCGGTCCACGCCCCTGAGCCGGGGCGAGGCGCTGCGGGTGGTCCAGGACGTGCTCGCCTTCTTCGACGAGACGACCCAGGACTTCGTCCGTCGCCGCCACCGTGAACTCCAGGCCCAGGGCCTGGTCAACACGGAGATCTTCGAACGGATCGAGGCGGACCTGAAATACCGGGCGGTGGCGCCGCCGGAGCTGACGCTCAGGCAGCTGCGCCGCATGGTCTACGGCTGAGATGCCAGGCTGAGAGATACCTGTATATGTGCGGAATTGTCGGATACATCGGGAAGCGTGACGTGGCCCCCCTCCTCCTCGAGGGCCTGCAGCGGCTGGAATACCGCGGCTACGACTCCGCGGGCATCGTCGTCTCCTCCCCCAAGGCGCCCGGCCTGAAGATGGTCAAGGCCAAGGGCCGGGTGCGCGACCTGGAGGCCAAGGTCCCGGCGCGCTTCAAGGGCACCACGGGCATCGCCCACACCCGCTGGGCCACCCACGGCGCCCCCTCCGACGTCAACGCCCACCCGCACATGTCGGCCGACAACAAGGTCGCCGTCGTGCACAACGGCATCATCGACAACGCCGCCGACCTGCGCCGCAAGCTGGAGGCGGACGGCGTCGAGTTCCTCTCCGAGACCGACACCGAGGTCCTCACCCACCTCATCGCCCGCGCCACCGCCGAGAAGCTCGAGGACAAGGTCCGCCAGGCGGTCCGCGTGATCGAGGGCACCTACGGCATCGCGGTGCTGCACGCCGACTTCCCCGACCGCATCGTGGTGGCCCGCAACGGCTCCCCGGTCGTCCTCGGCATCGGCGAGAAGGAGATGTTCGTCGCGTCCGACATCGCCGCCCTGGTCATGCACACCCGCCAGATAGTGACCCTCGACGACGGCGAGATGGCCACGCTCAAGGCCGACGACTTCCGCACCTACACCACCGAGGGCACGCGGACGACGTCCGAGCCCACGACGGTGGAGTGGGAGGCCGAGTCGTACGACATGGGCGGCCACGACACCTACATGCACAAGGAGATCTTCGAGCAGCCCGACGCCGTGGACCGCGTGCTGCGCGGCCGCATCGACGACCGCTTCTCCACCGTGCACCTCGGCGGCCTCAACCTCGACGCCCGCGAGGCCCGGCAGATCCGCCGCGTGAAGATCCTCGGCTGCGGCACCTCGTACCACGCGGGCATGATCGGCGCCCAGATGATCGAGGAGCTGGCCCGCATCCCCGCCGACGCCGAGCCCGCCTCCGAGTTCCGCTACCGCAACGCGGTCGTCGACCCCGACACCCTGTACGTCGCCGTCTCCCAGTCCGGTGAGACCTACGACGTCCTCGCCGCCGTCCAGGAGCTCAAGCGCAAGGGCGCCAAGGTCTTCGGCGTCGTCAACGTCGTCGGCTCGGCGATCGCGCGCGAGGCCGACGCCGGGATCTACGTCCACGCCGGTCCCGAGGTCTGCGTGGTCTCGACGAAGTGCTTCACGAACATGACGGTGGCCTTCGCCCTCCTCGCCCTGCACCTCGGCCGCACCCGTGACCTCTCGGTCCGCGACGGCAAGCGGATCATCGAGGGCCTGCGCAGGCTGCCGGACCAGATCACCGAGATCCTCAAGCAGGAGGAGCAGATCAAGGAGCTGGCCGAGCTGTACGCCGACGCCCGCTCGATGCTCTTCATCGGCCGCGTGCGGGGCTACCCGGTGGCCCGCGAGGCCTCCCTCAAGCTCAAGGAGGTCTCCTACATCCACGCCGAGGCCTACCCCGCCTCCGAGCTGAAGCACGGCCCGCTGGCCCTGATCGAGCCGGCGCTGCCGACGGTCGCGATCGTCCCCGACGACGATCTGCTGGAGAAGAACCGCGCCGCCCTGGAGGAGATCAAGGCCCGCAGCGGCAAGATCCTCGCGGTGGCCCACCAGCAGCAGGACAAGGCCGACCAGACGATCGTCGTCCCCAAGAACGAGGACGAGCTGGACCCGATCCTGATGGGCATCCCGCTGCAGCTGCTCGCGTACCACACGGCCAAGGCCCTCGGCCGGGACATCGACAAGCCGAGGAACCTCGCCAAGTCGGTGACGGTGGAGTAGGACGCGCCCCGCACGGACACCACGGCAGAACGGACCCCCACGTGTGCCACCAGACACGTGGGGGTCCCTCGGGTGCTGCTCGAATCAGCCGGCGGCCGTCACCCCCCGGCCGGCAGCACGCCCCGGAAGAGCCGTCGGCCAGTGGGCCAGCGCCGCGGTCGCCGCGTACCAGGCCACCGCACCGCACACCGCGGCGACCCAGCCGCCCACCTTGGTCAGCGAGGAACTGCCGGCGAAGGCCGCGACGGCCAGCACCAGCATCGCCAGGAACAGCAGACCGTGCATGACCTGACCGAGGCTGTCCCCGCCGGCCAGGGTCAGGGTGAGCGCCACGAGGGCGAACAGAAGCAGGAACAGTCCGGCCGCATTGGCCGACGAGTGGTCCGCGACGGCCCAGGTGAACCACAGGGCGCCGAGAGCCACAAAACCCGTACCGGAGGCGCTGTCCCGGTCCCGGAAGGCCAGCAGGCCGACGAGGAACAGGGCAACTCCACCCACATAGTGGGCCACTGACACGGCGTCGGACGCAGCCACGCCATGAATCACGCCAGTCGTACCGAGGCCGAACGCCAACAGGGTGATCCCCAGGGCGAGTCGGCCCACCACCGTAGTGCTTCCGATTCCCGCAGAGACTTCGCTGTCCACGGCGGGCTCCCTTCGTGCATGTGCAGTTGCGCGGTGACCGATATATGCCCTTCACAAGGGCACAACCCACCCCTACGCGCGAGTAGTTTTGCGCTGCACCAAGGGAGTTGGAGCCTCAGGGGATGACGATCACGGGCCGCTGCGCCCGCTTGGCGAGCCGCCCGGCGACGGAGCCGAAGATCCGGCCGACGATACCGTGCGTGGAGCCGACGACGATCGCGTCCGCCTCGTACTCCCGCCCCACCTCTTCCAGCTCGTGGCAGATGTCCCCGCCGCGCTCGACCAGGATCCACGGCACCTCGGCCAGATAGTCGGCGCAGGCCAGCTCGAGCCCGAGGACCTCGGTGCGGTGGTCCGGCACGTCGACGAAGACCGGTGGCTCGCAGCCGGCCCACACGGTGGACGGCAACCGGTTGGCGACATGGACGATGATCAGGCCGGAGTGCGAACGGTGGGCCATGCCGATCGCATAGGCGAGGGCACGCTCACTGGAGGTGGAGCCGTCGAAGCCGACGACGACTCCGTGCCGGAAGGCTGGGTCGCAGGAGGGGCGTGACTCTTCCGCCGCCAGAGGCTCGGACGCCGTGGGATCGGCGACCGGCCGCTTGCGGTCCGCGGGTTCGAAGAATTCGTGACCGGCCATGGCTGTCTCGGCGTTTTGATCCTTTTTGGGTGGGGACGACAGTGTGCGGCGGAGCTGTGTCCGGGAAACATCTTCCCAACCCCATACCCCCAAGGGTACGGCGGCACGCCTCCTGAGCACAGATACCGCGCACGCTCCGTAAGCGGCCCCCCGACGTCCGTTAGGGGTTCACCGGAGCATGCACGAGCCGCGCCCGTAACGCAATGGTTGCTGCCCCGTACAGGCGGTTTGCACAGGATTCACAACCGTACGGCCGGTGACCGACCGGTCGAACGGACGTTGAACCGGATGAGCCACCACCCCGGAGTGTGCGCAGGCGCGTACGCCCGGGGAGCACGAAGGGGAGTACGAGATGCCCGGACCGCGACCCACCGCCGAGTCGCGCCCCGTGCCGGACAGCGCGACCGAGGTGATCCGCTGGGCCGCCTTCAGCTGCGTCCTCGTCCCCGTGGTCCTGCTCTGGTACGGCACCTCGCTGGCCGGCGCCGCGGGAGCCGCCCTGGGACTGGTCGCCGTCACGGCCGCCTGCCGGGTCCTGCTGCGGCAGTCGGAGCGGTGCGCCGCGCGGTGCGCCCACCGTTCCGGCAAGCAAAGCGGCGGACGCCACACCCGGCGACGGACACCGGTCGACTGACCTGTTTCCGTACCCCCGAACGTTTCTTTTCAGCCAACTTCCGAATGTCACCCCAGGGGGGTCCAGACCACCCCCCACCCCCCGTTTGACCTGCACGGAAAGGGTCTACGGACGGTTGTGCACCCTACGCGGTTCGGCCACCGCCACAAGGCGTACTTCCCTACACCCCCCGCGAGTGCAACGCTTCGTGATCGAATGCTTCACGCCAAGTTGTCATGTCGACAATGTCCGGCGTGTCGAACCGGCCACCGTGAGACCGCGGTAGCCAGTAAATTCGATCTTGACTGTCTTACGGCGGGGGACTCGTGCAGGACCGAGGGGAAACGTGCAGGAGCGACACAACCGAGGAGCCGCGACCACCGAGGGGGGCTTAGCAGTATGAGCCACGACTCCACTGCCACGCCGGAAGCCGCGGCCCGGAAACTCTCCGGGCGCCGCCGCAAGGAGATCGTCGCGGTGCTGCTGTTCAGCGGCGGCCCCATCTTCGAGAGTTCCATCCCGCTGTCGGTGTTCGGTATCGACCGCCAGGACGCCGGGGTGCCGCGCTATCGACTGCTGGTGTGCGCCGGCGAAGAGGGTCCGCTGCGGACCACAGGGGGCCTTGAACTCAGCGCACCGCATGGGCTGGAGGCGATCTCACGCGCCGGGACGGTCGTCGTACCGGCCTGGCGTTCGATCACTTCGCCGCCACCGGAGGAGGCGCTCGACGCACTGCGCCGGGCGCACGAGGAGGGCGCCCGCATCGTAGGGCTGTGCACCGGCGCCTTCGTCCTCGCGGCGGCGGGCCTGCTGGACGGCCGCCCGGCGACCACGCACTGGATGTACGCGCCGACGCTGGCCAAGCGCTATCCGTCGGTGCACGTCGATCCACGAGAACTCTTCGTGGACGACGGCGACGTACTGACCTCGGCCGGTACGGCGGCCGGGATCGATCTCTGTCTCCACATCGTGCGGACGGACCACGGCAACGAGGCGGCCGGCGCGCTGGCCCGGCGCCTGGTGGTCCCGCCCCGCCGCAGCGGCGGCCAGGAGCGCTACCTCGACAGGTCTTTACCCGAGGAGATCGGCGCCGACCCGCTCGCCGAGGTCGTCGCCTGGGCGCTGGAACACCTCCACGAGCAGTTCGACGTGGAGACCCTGGCGGCACGCGCCTATATGAGCCGCCGTACGTTCGACCGCCGGTTCCGCTCGCTGACCGGCAGCGCGCCGCTGCAGTGGCTGATCACCCAGCGGGTGCTGCAGGCACAGCGGCTGCTGGAGACGTCGGACTACAGCGTGGACGAGGTGGCGGGCCGCTGCGGCTTCCGCTCCCCCGTCGCACTGCGCGGGCACTTCCGCCGCCAGCTCGGCTCCTCCCCCGCCGCCTACCGGGCCGCCTACCGGGCTCGCCGGCCGCAGGGCGACAAGCCGGTCGAGGGCGACCCGTCCGTGCCAGCGCCCGGCCAGCACTTCCCGCCCACCGGCCTGCCGGGCTCCGGCCCCATGGGCCATCCGCCGGCCCTGCTGCACACGGACCGGGACAGCGGGGTGCCGATGCAGAGCCGCCGCCAGGCGGCGGGCGCGGTGGGTCTCCTGCCGGGACCGCGCAGCGGTGGCTGAAAGAAAGCAGAGGTAGCTGAAGGAAGGAGGGGAGCGAGCGGGTGCTCGCTCCCCTCCTTCCTTCGGCGTCCCCAAGGGGCGCGGGGGCATACGCGGGGTCGTATCGGCATGCGGCTTTGCCGCGCGGGCGCGAGAGGCCACGACGGCGCCGCGGACGCGCCGGCGGCCCTTCTCGGCACTTCCCGCGGAGCACGGGGGCACCCAAAACCGGACGCCCGCTCTAGGGTGGTCGCATGAACGATCGCATGGTGTGGATCGACTGCGAGATGACCGGCCTCTCGCTGTCCGACGACGCTCTCATCGAGGTGGCCGCCCTCGTCACCGACTCCGAGCTGAACGTACTCGGCGAGGGGGTGGACATCGTCATCCGCCCGCCGGAGCGGGCGCTGGAGACGATGCCGGAGGTGGTGCGTCAGATGCACACCGCGTCCGGACTGCTCGCGGAGCTGCCGAACGGCACGACCCTGCAGGACGCCGAGGAGCAGGTCCTCGCGTATGTGAAGGAGTACGTGAAGGAGCCCGGCAAGGCCCCCCTGTGCGGCAACTCCGTCGGCACCGACCGCGGCTTCCTGCTGCGGGACATGCCGACCCTGGAGGACTACCTGCACTACCGGATCGTCGACGTGTCCTCCGTCAAGGAGCTGGCCCGCCGCTGGTATCCGCGGGCGTACTTCAACAGCCCGGAGAAGAACGGCAACCACCGGGCCCTCGCCGACATCCGCGAGTCGATCGCCGAGCTGCGCTACTACCGCGAGGCCGTTTTCGTCCCGCAGCCCGGCCCGGACTCCGACACCGCGAAGGCGATCGCCGCCAAGCACGTCCTGCCCGCGCAGTAGCGCCCGGAACGGTGCTCGCGAAAACATGTGCGCGAGCACCCCTGGGGACCCTGTAGACTTCTTCTCGGCCGGTCGGGGAAACGACAAGTTCCACCACCGGTCGTGGTGGGTGTAGCTCAGCTGGTAGAGCACCTGGTTGTGGTCCAGGATGTCGCGGGTTCGAGTCCCGTCACTCACCCTCACTGATCAGCCGGTGACCCGTCGCGAGACGGGTCACCGGCTGTTTTCGTTCGCCGGCAGCCGCAGCCGGAACAGGGCACCGCCACCCGGAGCCTGGTGGGCCGTCAGTTCGGCGCCGTGGGTGTGGGCGATCTGGCGGGCCATGGCCAGCCCCAGCCCGGAGCCGGGCAGGGCACGGGCGGTGCGCGAGCGGTAGAAGCGGTCGAAGACATGAGGCAGGTCGGCCGGGTCGATACCGGGGCCGTGGTCACGGACGGTGATCTCCAGCCGGCCGTCCTCCGGTGAGCGCAGCGCGGTCGCCTCGACGCGGCCGCCGGTCGGGGAGAACTTCGCCGCGTTGTCCAGGAGATTGGAGAACAGCCTGGTCAGACGGCTCGGCACGGCGGCCGTCAGGGTGGCGGTGGCCGACGGGTCGGTCTGCGAGACGAACGCGATGTGCGGCCAGTGGTCCCGGGCGGCGGCCACGGCGTGCTCCAGCAGATCCGTGGGCCGCACCAGTTCCAGGGCCTGCCGCGGCTCCTCGTCACGGGCCAGGTCGATGAGGTCGTTGACGAGATTGGTGACCTCCCGCAGCTGGCGGGTGAGGGCGCCGGTGGCGCGCTCCCGCTGGCGCGGGGTCAGCCGCTCCGCCCGGAGCAGGATCTCCGCGTTGGCGCGCAGCGCGGTCAGCGGGGTGCGCAGTTCGTGCGAGGCGTCGGCGACCAGGCGCCGCTGGGCGGCCAGGGACTCCTCCAGGGCGTCGAGCATGGTGTTGAAGCTGACCGCGAGCCGGGTGATCTCGTCCTCCCGGCCGCGCGGCCCGGGCGGCAGCTCGATACGGTGCCCGGCGTCGCGCGTGGCGGTGATCCGCTCCGCCGTCGAGGTCAGCCGGGCCACCGGAGCCAGCCCGGAGCGGGACACCCAGTAGCCCAGCAGCGCGGCCACCGGCACCCCGGCCCCGCCGATCACCGCCAGCAGCCCGGCGACCTGCCGCTCGGCCCGCCGTACCCCGTCCGAACGCAGCGCCACCTGCATCGC
The DNA here is from genome assembly GCF_009796285.1 of Streptomyces broussonetiae. NCBI lineage: Bacteria > Bacillati > Actinomycetota > Actinomycetes > Kitasatosporales > Streptomycetaceae > Streptomyces > Streptomyces broussonetiae. The sequence goes on from NZ_CP047020.1 coordinate 3,813,724, forward strand.
CAGGCCCTTGCCCGCGGGCGTGGTCAGCACCCGCACCGGATGGCCGGCCACCGAGGCCGTGCTGTAGTACGGCGCGCGCTCGCCGCCCGCGACCCGGCGCACGGCGTCGGTGACGGGCAGCAGATAGCTCTCCTTCGGGTCGTCCGCGGCCGAGGCGGGCACGAGCTGGGCGCACGCGGGCGCGGCCAGATAGCGGCACTCGCCGGCCTGTACGCCGGGCCCGCTGCCCTGGTGCTGCTGGATCGCCAGCGTCGCCGCCTGGGTGAGCTGGAGGTCGAACTGCCGGTTCAGGGTGTAGACGGTCACGGCATACGCGCCCGCGCACACCGTCAGCGCCACACCCGCCACCGCCGCCGAGGCGGTGAGCGCCAGCCGGCGGCGCAGCGGCGGGCGGCGGTGCCGACGGGGGCGGGACCAGAGGCGGGGGCCGGCCCATGAACGGGAGCGGGAGCGGGGGCGGGTCATCGCTCGTCCAGGACGTAGCCGACGCCGTGCACGGTGTGGACGAGCCGCGAGGCACCGCCCGCCTCCAGCTTGCGACGCAGGTAACCTACGTACACGGCAAGGGAGTTGGAATCCGGGCCGAGGTCGCGGCCCCATACCCAGCGCATGATCGTCTCCCGCTCCAGGACCTGTCCGGGGTGGCACAGCAGCAGGTCCAGCAGGGCCCACTCGGTGCGGGTGAACTCCAGCCGCCGGCCCGCGCGCACCGCCGAGCGGCTCTCGGGGTCCGTGACCAGGTCGGCGAAGCACAGCCCGCCCGGCTGGGCGTTCTCGCCGGGGCCGGCGCGGCGCAGCAGGGCGCGCAGCCGGGCCGCCAGCTCGTCCAGCGCGAACGGTTTGACCAGGTAGTCGTCCGCACCCGCGTCCAGGCCGTCCACCCGGTCACTGACCGCGTCGAGCGCGGTGAGGACCAGGATCGGGGTACGGTCGCCGAGCGCGCGGAGCTGCCGGCACACGGCCAGCCCGTCCACCACCGGCATCATCACGTCGAGCACCAGGGCGTCCGGCTCCCAGTCCGCGACCGCCGTGAGCGCCTGATGGCCGTCCGCCGCGCCCCGGACGGTGAAGCCCTCCAGCGTCAGCCCGTCCTCCAGGGCGGCCCGTACCTCCGGGTCGTCGTCCACCACCAGCACCCGCCCGAAGGCGCCGCAGGACTGGTCCGAAGCTGCGTCGTTCATGGCCCCAGCCTGCCAAACCGCTCTCTTAGAAGCCTCTTAGAACATCGCGCGAGCGTGCCGGGCATGGACACTCCGCTTTCCGTCGTGATCGGTGCCGGGGGTACCGGCGGCCACATCTATCCCGGGCTCGCGCTGGCCGAGGCGCTGCGCCGCCGGGTGCCCGACGCGGTGATCTCCTTCGTCGGCACCGAGCGCGGCCTGGAGACCCGGCTGATCCCCGAGGCCGGGTACCGGCTGCACACCGTCGACATGATCCCCTTCGACCGCTCCCTTGGGGCGAAACGTTTCACCTTGCCGGCGGCGCTGCTGAAGTCGGCCGGGCAGTGCCGGGCCGTCCTGCGGGAGCAGCGCGCGCAGGTCGCCGTCGGCATGGGCGGCTACCCGAGCGCCCCCGTCATCCTGGGCGCCCGTTTCGCCGGACTGCCCAGCGTCATCCACGAGTCCAACGCGGTGCCCGGCCGGGCCAACGCCTTCGCCGCCCGGCTCACCCCGCACGTCGCGCTCGCCTTCGAGGCGGGTGGCGCACAGCTGCCCGCGGCCACCAGGCCCGACCTGGTCGGCATGCCGCTGTCCGGCCCGCTGGCCGCCCTCGACCGGGCGACCGAGCGCGAGGACGCCCGCCGGGAGCTGGGGATCTGCGCCCGGACCCGGCTGCTGCTCGTCAACGGCGGCAGCCTGGGCGCGGCCCGGCTCACCGAGGCGGCCCTCGGGCTCGCCGAGCGCTGGCGGGAGCGCACCGACGTACGGCTGCTGATCAAGACCGGCCCGGCGGCCCTGGACGCGGCCCGCGCCCGGCTGCGCGCCACCGGAGCCGACCGCGTCGCCGAGGCGGTGGCCTACCTGGACCGGATCGACCGGACCTACGCCGCCGCCGACCTCCTGGTGTGCCGCGCGGGCTCGGCGACCGTCGCGGAACTGGCCACCATCGGCCTGCCCGCCGTACTCGTCCCGTATCCGCACGCCCCGGGCGACCACCAGACCCACAACGCCCGCACCCTCACCGCGATCGGCGCGGGTGTGCTGCTGCCGGACGAGGAGACCACGGCCGCGTCCCTCGACGCCCTCGCCGGCTCCCTGCTCGACGACCCGCGCCGGCTGCACGCCATGGGCCACGCCGCCGCGGCGGCCGGCGTCGGCGCACTGCACCGGGACGCGGCCGACCGGCTGGCGCGCAGGGTCCTGAGGCTCGCCGGGCACCCGGTGCCCGCCCCGCTCCCCGTCGCCTTCTGAGAAACCCCGCAGTCCCGCAGTTCCTCACCACGAACGAGAAAGGCCCCACCATGTCCACGACCGAGTTCTTCCACGGCCGTACCGTCCTCGTCACCGGAGCCGAAGGGTTCATCGGCTCCACCCTGGTCGACCTGCTCGTCGGACAGGGCGCCACGGTCCGCGCCCTCGTCCACTACAAGCCGTACGCGGAGAAGGGCAACCTCGCCCGGCTCCAGGACCACCCCCAGGTCGAGCTGATCGCGGGTGACGTACGCGATCCGGGCCGGGTGATGGACGCCGTGGCCGGCTGCGACACCGTCTTCCACCTCGCCGCCCTCATCGGCATCCCGTACAGCTACGACTCGCCGGGCGCCTATGTCGCCGTCAACGTCACCGGTACCGAGAACATCGCCGAGGCCTGCCGCCGCCACCGGGTGCGCCGCCTGGTGCACACCTCCACCAGCGAGGTCTACGGCACCGCGCTGACCGTCCCGATCGCCGAGGACCACCCGCTCCAGCCCCAGTCGCCGTACTCGGCCTCGAAGATCGGCGCCGACATGATGGTCCTCTCCCACCACCACGCCTTCGACCTGCCCGTGACGGTCGTCCGCCCCTTCAACACCTACGGTCCCCGCCAGTCCGCCCGTGCCGTGATCCCCACGATCCTCGCCCAACTGCACTCCGGTGCCCGGGAGATACGCCTCGGCTCGCTGACCCCGACCCGTGACTTCACGTATGTCACCGACACCGCGCGCGGCTTCCTCGCCCTCGCGCAGTGCGACCGGGCGCTCGGTGACGTCGTCAACCTCGGCACCGGCGAGGAGATCGCCATCGGCGACCTGGCCCACAAGCTGATCGCCGTCTCCGGGCGGGACGCGGAGATCGTCGTGGACGAGGCGCGGCTGCGCCCGGCCGGCAGCGAGGTCCACCGTCTGCTGTCGGACAACTCCCGGGCCCGCACCTGGGCGTCCTGGAAGCCGGAGGTCTCCCTCGACGAGGGCCTGCGCCGCACCTCCGACTGGATCCGCGGCAACCTGCACCTCTTCGCGCCCGGCCGCTACGCGGTCTGACCGCCTGCCGCGGATACGAGAAGTCGAGGAAGGAGCGGCATGAGCCGCCATACGAAACGGTCCGTGCACAGGCGCCGGCGCGCCCGCCCCGGCCGCCTGCGCCGGGCCGCCCTGGTCCTGACCGCGCTCGTCCTCGCACGGCTGTCGTACGGCTCGGGCGGCCAGGGGGCGTCGTTCCGCACGGCCGGCCTGATCCGAACGACACCCCCTGACCGTCGCGGGGTGGGGCAGGCTTCCCGCCGCCCCGAACCGGCAGCACGAAACAGCCGTGACACGGCCGACAGCCCGCGGGTCCGGACGCGTTCACGTGGACGCTCACCACAGCCGCGTCCGCTCACAGCCGCCACCGCACACCACTACGACGACGCCCGCACCACCAGTTCCGTGGGCAGCACCGCATGGCGCCGCTCCAGCTCGCGGGAGGTCGCCGGACGCCGGTCGGCGATCTCGGCGAGCAGCAGGTCGATCATCGCCCGGCCCATCTCCTCGATGGGCTGGCGGACGCTGGTGAGCGGGGGGTCCATGTGGCGGGCGATGGCGGAGTCGTCGTAGCCGATCAGCGCCACGTCGTCGGGGATGCGGCGGCCCGCCTCGCGCAACGCCTGGCGGGCGCCGGCCGCCGTCACGTCCGAGCCGGCGAAGACCGCGTCCAGGCCGGGATGCCGCTCCAGCAGCACGGACATGGCCCGGCGACCACCCTCCTCGGTGAAGTCACCCGGTTCGACGAGGAGTTCGTCCACCCCCCAACCCGCGTCGCGCAGGGCGTCGCGGTAGCCGTCGACGCGGCGCTGGGCGCCGTAGACGTCGAGGCGGCCGGTGATGTGCGCGATCCGGCGGCGGCCCCGCGCCAGCAGGTGCTCGACCGCCGAGCGGGCACCGCCGTAGTTGTCCGAGTCCACCGAGGTGAGCGCCTCGCCCGCCGAGCGCGGGCCGCTGATCACGGCCGGGATCTCCAGCTGGCCCAGCAGGTCGGGCAGCGGATCGTCGGCGTGCACCGAGACCAGCAGGACGCCGTCCACGCGATGCGCCGCCAGATACTGGGCCAGACGCTGCCGCTTGCGGTCGTTGCCCGCAAAGGTCAGCAGCAACTGCATCTCGGTGTCGGCGAGTTCGGCACCGACACCGCGCAGCATGTCCGAGAAGTACGGCTCCGCGAAGAAGCGGGTCTCCGGCTCGGGGACCACCAGGGCGATGGCGTCGGTGCGGTTGGCCGCGAGGGCGCGGGCCGCGGTGTTGGGGACGTAGCCGAGTTCGGCGACCGCCGCCTCGACCGCGGCCCGGGTGGCGTCACTGACCCGGGGCGAGCCGTTGATCACCCGTGAGACCGTGCCCCGGCCGACCCCGGCCCGGGCGGCGACCTCCTCGAGCGTGGGCCGCCCGCCGCTCCGGCCCCGCGCTCCCTGGCTTGCCATGGGCTCCGCCTCTCTCGACCGTGTCGCATCCCTGGCTGGAATCTAACAGCCCTGGCCAGAGCGCCGCCCCGGCCGAGCGGCCCCGCCCGAACAGCCCAGGACGGCCCGCCGACGCTCAGACAACTGAACACACCCCTCCACGTCCGCTCCCTTGACACCCCGCCCCCGAGCGGCGACTCTTCAACACATCACTTGTGGGAGCGCTCCCACACTACCTGACATCTACATGTCCCGCACGTTCCCCGCCCGAGCCGCAGCGAGCAACAGACGGGCCCAACAGTGCAGTTGGCCGGGGGGTCGGCACGTCAGGCAACAGGAGGACGCAATGCGCACGAGCATCCACCGGTCCCGCAGGCTGGGGGCCCTCGCGGCCGTGGCCGCGCTGACCACGGGGCTGCTGACCGGTTGTGCCAAGGACAGCGGCGGCAAGTCCGACACCTCCGACGGCGGCGGCAAGGGCAGCACCACGATCACCCTGGGCCTGTTCGGCACCATGGGCTTCAAGGAGGCCGGTCTCTACACCGAGTACGAGAAGCTGCACCCGAACATCACGATCAAGGAAAACGTGATCGAGAAGAACGAGAACTACTACCCGGCCCTCGTCAACCACCTCACCACCAACAGCGGTCTGCAGGACGTCCAGGCCGTCGAAGTCGGCAACATCGCCGAGGTCGTGCAGACCCAGGCGGGCAAGCTCGAGGACCTGTCCAAGGTGCAGGGCGTGGACAAGGGCAGCTGGCTCGGCTGGAAGTGGCAGCAGGCCACCACGGCGAGCGGCCAGACGGTCGGGCTCGGCACCGACATCGGCCCGATGGCGATCTGCTACCGCAAGGACCTGTTCAAGGCGGCCGGGCTGCCGACCGACCGGGACCAGGTGGGCAAGCTGTGGGCGGGCGACTGGAGCAAGCTCGTCTCGGTCGGCGAGCAGTATCAGAAGAAGGCCCCCAAGGGCACCACCTTCATGGACACGCCCGGCGGACTGCTGAACGCGATCCTCAGCAGCCAGAGCCAGAAGTTCTACGACTCCTCCGGCAAGGTCGTCTACAAGACGAACCCGGCCGTGAAGCAGGCCTTCGACCTGACCGCCAAGGCCGCCCAGGAGGGACTGCTCCAGGCGCAGACCCAGTTCCAGCCCGCCTGGGACCAGCTGATCTCCAACGTCAAGTTCGCCTCGGTGGCCTGCCCGCCGTGGATGCTCGGCTACATCAAGGGCAAGTCGAAGGCGGACGCCGCCGGCCAGTGGGACGTGGCCCAGGCCCCGCAGGCCGGCAACTGGGGCGGCACCTTCCTGACCGTGCCCAAGTCCGGCAAGAACGTCACCGAGGCCGAGAAGTTCGTGACCTGGCTGACCGCGCCCGCCCAGCAGGCCAGGCTCTTCGCCGTCCAGGGCAGCTTCCCGAGCGCGCCGTCGGCGTACGGGATGTCCCAGGTGACCGGCGCCAAGAACGAGATGACCGGTGACGCCCCGATCGGCACGATCTTCGCCCAGGCCGCCAAGTCCATCCCGCTCCAGCCGATCGGCCCGAAGGACCAGATCATCCAGCAGGGTCTGACGGACAACGGCGTCTTCCTGGTCACGAAGGGCAAGTCGGCCGCGGACGCCTGGAACACGGCCACCAAGACCATCGACAACAACCTGGAGCAGTGACCGGCATGGCCACCCGGCACCACACCGCCGCGCCCCCCGTAGGGGAGGGGGGCGCGGCCCCGGCCCACTCGCGCGCCGCATCGGACGCCGGCGAGCGGCGACGGGCCCGGCTGTCCCGCCGCTGGCAGCGGGACGTGCGATGGAGCCCTTACGCCTTCGTCTCCCCCTTCTTCCTGCTCTTCGTGGCGTTCGGCCTGTTCCCGCTGCTCTACACGGGCTGGGCCTCGCTGCACACGGTGGAGCTGACCGCGCCCACCGACATGCGGTGGGCGGGGCTGCACAACTACACCCGGATCTTCGACGACGACTTCTTCTGGAACGCGGCGAGGAACACCCTGACCATCGGGGTCATCTCGACCGTCCCGCAGCTGGCGATGGCGATGGGCCTGGCCCACATCCTCAACTACAAGCTGCGCGCCTCGACCTTCTTCCGGGTCGTGATGCTGGCGCCGTACGCGACCTCGATCGCCGCCGCCTCGCTGGTCTTCGTGCTGCTCTTCGGCCGTGACTACGGCATGATCAACTGGGCGCTGCACTTCGTCGGCATCGGCCACATCGACTGGCAGAACGACAAGTGGCCCTCGCAGATCGCGGTCTCCTCGATCGTCGTCTGGCGCTGGACCGGCTACAACGCGCTGATCTACCTGGCCGCGATGCAGGCCGTCCCGCAGGACCTGTACGAGTCGGCCGCGCTGGACGGGGCCAACCGCTGGCAGCAGTTCTTCCATGTGACGCTGCCGCAGCTGCGCCCGACCATCCTGTTCACCTGTGTCGTGTCGACGATCGGGGCCTCGCAGCTGTTCGGCGAGCCGCTGATGTTCGATGCCAACAAGGGCGCCTCCGGCGGTGCCGAGCACCAGTTCCAGACGCTCGGCCTGTATCTGTACGAGCAGGGCTGGGTCAACCAGCACCTGGGGCGCGCCTCCGCGATCGCCTGGACGATGTTCCTGATCCTCATCGTGATCGGGATCGTCAACTACGTCATCTCGCGCCGTCTGCGCGAGAGTGGTTAGGAGTACGGCCGTGACGACGACCCTGACCCCGACCGAGGTGAGAGAGCCTCGGCGGACCCGGAGGCCCAAGTCGGCGCGGGCCGGCGGGACTTTGCACGCGGGCCCCTTGGGGTACGCGGTCCTGGTCCTCTTCTCGGTCGGCTCGCTGTTCCCGCTGGTGTGGACGGCGATCGCCGCGTCCAGGGACAACAACAGGCTGGCCGAGACCCCTCCGCCGTTCTGGTTCGGCTCGAACCTGATGCACAACCTGAACGTCGCCTGGAACGACGCCAACCTGGGCAAGGCGCTCGTCAACACCACGTTCGTGGCCGGGGTTTCGGCGGCGACGATCGTGTTCCTGTCGACGATCGCCGGGTTCGCCTTCGCCAAGCTGCGATTCCGGGGCCGTAACGCCCTGATGCTGATCGTGATCGGCACGATGATGGTGCCGCCGCAGCTCAGCATCATCCCGCTGTACATGATGGTCGCCAAGCTCGACTGGACCGACCAGCTGCAGGCGGTGATCCTGCCGTCGCTGGTCAGCGCGTTCGGGGTGTTCTTCATGCGGCAGTACCTGATGCAGGCGCTGCCGGACGAGCTGATCGAGGCGGCCCGGGTGGACGGCGCGGGCAGCTGGCGGGTGGTGTGGCACATCGTGTTCCCGGCGGCCCGGCCCGCGATGGCGGTCCTCGGGATGCTGATGTTCGTACAGACCTGGAACGACTTCCTGTGGCCGTTCCTCGTCCTCACCCAGAACGGCAGTCCGACCGTACAGGTCGCGGTGTCCGCCCTGGGCCGCGGCTACACCCCCGACCAGTCCCTGATCATGGCGGGCGCGCTGCTCGGCACGCTGCCGCTGCTCCTCGTGTTCGCGGTCTTCGGCAAGCAGATCGTGGGCGGGATCATGCAGGGCGCGGTCAAGGGCTGACCGCCCGCGTCCACCTGAGGGAGCCGGGCCACCGCCGCCCCGGCTCCCTGACCCTCCTTCACCTCACCGGTCTTCGACCACTTCATATGGGAGCGCTTCCATGCCTGAATCCGCCTCCGCCCTGCCGTCCGTACCCCCCGTGACGTTCCCGCCCGCGTTCCTGTGGGGCGCGGCGACCTCGGCGTACCAGATCGAGGGGGCGGTGCGGGAGGACGGCCGCACCCCCTCGATCTGGGACACCTTCAGCCATACGCCGGGCCGGACGGCCGCCGGCGAGACCGGTGACATCGCGGTCGACCACTACCACCGCTACCGCGACGACGTGGCGCTGATGGCGGAGCTGGGCCTGGGCACGTACCGCTTCTCGGTCTCCTGGCCCCGGGTGCAGCCCACCGGCCGGGGCCCGGCGGTCCAGCGCGGCCTGGACTTCTACCGCCGGCTGGTGGACGAGTTGCTGCGGCACGGCATCATGCCGACGCTCACCCTCTACCACTGGGACCTGCCGCAGGAGCTGGAGGACGCGGGGGGCTGGCCGGAGCGGGACACCGCGCTGCGGTTCGCCGAGTACGCACGCCTGGTAGGCGAGGCGCTGGGCGACCGGGTGGAGCTGTGGACCACCCTCAACGAGCCCTGGTGCAGCGCCTTCCTGGGCTACGGCTCCGGGGTGCACGCACCCGGCCGCACCGATGCCGCGGCCTCGCTGCGGGCCGCCCATCACCTCAACCTCGCCCACGGGCTGGCGGCTTCGGCGTTGCGCTCGGTGATGCCCGCCCGCAACCGGATCGCGGTCAGCCTCAACTCCTCGGTGGTGCGGCCGAAGTCGCAGGAGGCGGCCGACCTGGCCGCGGCCCGCCGGATCGACGACCTGGCCAACGGGATCTTCCACGGTCCGATGCTGCACGGCGCCTACCCCGAGTCGCTGTTCGCGGCGACGGCGTCGGTCACCGACTGGTCGTACGTCCTGGACGGAGATCTGCGCACGGCGGGCGCCAAGCTGAACGCGCTGGGCCTGAACTACTACACCCCGGCCCTGGTCTCGGCCGGATCCGGCGAGGTCACCGGCCCGCGGGCGGACGGCCACGGCGCCGGCGACCACTCCCCCTGGCCGGGCGCCGACGACGTGCTGTTCCACCAGACACCGGGCGAGCGCACGCAGATGGGCTGGACGATCGACCCGACGGGCCTGTACGACCTGATCATGCGCTACTCGCGCGAGGCGCCGAATCTCCCGCTGTACGTCACCGAGAACGGCGCGGCCTACGACGACAAGCCCGACCCCGACGGCCGCGTCCACGACCCCGAGCGCATCGCCTATCTGCACGGCCACCTGTCGGCGCTCCGCCGGGCGCTCACCGACGGCGCCGATGTGCGCGGCTACTACCTGTGGTCACTGATGGACAACTTCGAGTGGGCGTACGGCTACGGCAGGCGGTTCGGCGCGGTGTACGTGGACTACACGACGCTCAAGCGCACCCCGAAGTCGAGCGCACGGTGGTATGCGGAGGTGGCACGGACGGGAACGCTGCCACCGGTGGCCTCCGCCACCTGACGAGGGAGGGGGCGCGGCCCGCCGAGGAGCCGGACACGGCCGTCGCAGGGCCGGGCGCGGCCGTCGGGGAGCGGGGCGCAGCCGCCGCGGAGCCGGGCACGGCCGTCGTGGGGCAGGGTGCGTACCGGGCCGGGCACGGCACCCTGGAGGGATGCCGCGCTCGGTCCACAGTGCAGGAGCGGTCAGTTGAAGGCGCCGAACGCCTTCGAGAAGGCGAACTTGTCCTGGACGATGGAGCTGCAGGTCGGGTCGGCGGAGTTCTTCGCGCCGCCGTCGCACTGCTTGTCGCGGGCGGCGGACCACATCGACAGGCCGCCGAGGCCCTTGGACTTGGCGAAGCCCACCAGCTGTGTGGCGTCGTCGACCTTGAAGATCTCGGAGGAGACGTCGTTGACACCGATCATCGGGGTGACCGCGACGGCCTTCCAGGCGGCCGAGTCGGACAGCCCGAGCACGCCCTTGATCTGGGCCTGGGTGGCGGTGGCGGCCTGCTGGGCGTAGTCGCCCATGTCGCCGCTGTACGAGGAGCCGTAGTCCATCGCCATGATGTTGACGGTGCCGATCTTCGCGCCGTTGGACTTGGCGTTCGACAGCAGGTTCACGCCGTCCTGGGTGAGGCCCTCGGGCATCACCGGGAGGGTGAAGGAGACGTCCAGGCCCGGGTGCTGCGCCTGGAGCTTCGCTATCGCCTGCGCCCGCAGGGTGTTCGCCGCCGTGTTCGGCAGCGCGCCGCCCTCGACGTCGAAGTCGACCTTGGTGAGCTTGAAGGCGTCGATCACCTTGCCGTACGCCGCCGCCAGCGCGTCGGCGGAGGAGCAGGTGGTGGCCAGCTCGGAGCCGGAGGCGCCGCCGAAGGAGACCCGGACGTCACCGCCCTTGGCGCGCAGCGAGCCGATCTGCGCCGCCACGGCGTCGCTGGTCACGTCGGTCACGCCGCCCCACTTGGGGGTGCAGCCGCCGCCGTCGGTGATGAAGGCGAGGTTGTAGTTCTTCACCCCGGTCGCGTCCGCGGCGCCGACCAGGTCGAAGGCCGGGTAGAGGGAGGTGTCGACGTAGGGGGCGAAGCCGGCGGAGGCGGTGGTGCCGCTGCCGCTGCCGGTGGTCTGCGAGGCGGTCGGGGTCGGGGTCGCGCTCTGGGTGGGGGTGGAGGTCCTGGTGGCGGTCGGGGTGGGGGCCGGCGACGGGGTCCCGGTCGGACGTCCGCTCGGCTCGGGAGTGGCGCCGCCGTCCGCGGAGCACTGGCTGTTGTCGATACGGCAGCCGGTCGGGGCGCCGCTGCCGTCGACCACGAAGCCCACCGTCACCGACTTGCCCGGGGCGAGGCCTTCGGTGTCCCACTTCGCCGGCCTGACGGTGACGTGCGAGCCGCTCACGCTCGACTCGCCGTTCCACAGCGAGCTGAGCCTGGCACCCGCCGGGAGGTCGAACTCCAGCGTCCAGGACTTCTCCTGCGCGCTGCTGTTGTTGGTGACGACGTACTGGGCGGTGTAACCGGTCGACCAGTCGCTGGTCCTGGTGTACGCGGCGTTCACACCGGCCGCGTTCGCGGTGCCGGTGAGCAGGACCGCGCCGCCGCCGACGACGGCTGCGGCCACGAGGCCGCCGATCGCCTTGTTCCTGCCACTGATCCTGCGCCGGTGCGTGCTCATGCGCGTGCCTGCCTTCGCTGTTCACGGGGGGTGGGGTGCGGCAGCACGCTAGCGATTCGGAATCGGACAAACCGCCTGATCGGGGCGGCGGTTGAAGACCTTAGGGTGCCTTTAAGGAAGGGATCGGGGACGGTTAATGGTCGAGACCGGTCGGGACCGGTTTGCCCGATCGGCGCCTGCGCACCGACCCGCGGTGCCCGCGCCCCACCGGCCGCCGTCCGTCCAGCTGGAACCAGATCCGCACCTCGGTGCCGCCCAGCACCGAGGAGCCGATCCGGACGTCGCCGCCGGTGGACTCGGCGAGCCGGCGCACGATGTCGAGGCCCAGGCCGGTCGAGCCGGCGCTGCCCGAGCCGCGGCCCCTGGCCATCGCGGCGTCCGGGTCGGGTATGCCGGGGCCCGCGTCGGAGACCAGCACGATCACCGCGTCCTCGCCGTTGTGCACGTCGACCGCGAAGGCGGTGCCCTCGGCGGTGTGCCGGAAGACGTTGCCGAGCAGGGCGTCGAGAGCGGCGGCCAGATCGGCGCGGGCCACGGGTATGCGCACCGGTCCGTCCACGCCGGCCACCCGCCACTTGCGGCCCTCGTCCTCGGCGAGCGCGGACCAGAACTCCATGCGCTCGCGCACCACCCCGGCCGCGTCGCACCCGGCGCCGGGCAGGGCCGCGGCCGTCTGCGGCTTGGCCTCGCGGGCCGTGCGGATGATGGTGTCGACCTCGCGCTCCAGCTGGGCGACGGCCGCCCGGGTCTGCTCGGCCGCCGGTCCGGCCCCGAGAGAGGCCGCGTTGAGCCGGAGCACGGTCAGCGGGGTGCGCAGCCGGTGCGAGAGGTCGGCCGCCAGCTCGCGCTCGTTCGCCAGGAGTTGGACGACCTGGTCGGCCATGGAGTTGAACGCGACGGCCGCGAGCCGGAGTTCGGTCGGCCCGTCCTCCGGAACCCGGGCGCCCAGCCTGCCCTCGCCCAGCTCGTGCGCCCCGCGCACCAGCCGCTGCGCGGGCCGCACCATCCGCACCCCGAGCCGGTCGGCGACCGCGACCGAGCCGACGATCAGCGCGAGGCCGACGGCGGCGAGCACAGCCCAGGCCGTGCCGACGCCGTTGCTCACCTCGGACTCGGGGACGTAGACCTCGACGACCGCGATGGTGCCGGAGCTGAGCGCGACCGGCTGGAGCAGCGTGGAGCCGCCGGGCACGGAGGACGTGGAGGCCCGGCCCATTCTTCGTACCGCCTGGATGTCGCGGTCGGCCGCGCGCTGTCTGCCGAGGTCGAGCGCGGGGCGGCCGTCGGCGGCGGCCAGGTGCACGGCCATCCCTGAGTCGGCGCCCGCGGAGGCCACCACCCGCTCCAGCTTGTCCCGGTCGGTGGTGATGGACAGCGCGGGCGCGACGGCGGCGGCCTCCCGCTCGGCATTGGAGAACGCCCGGTCCCGGGCCATCTCCTTGACGACCAGCCCGAGCGGGACCGCGAAGGCGACCACGACCATCGTGGTGACCGCCAGGCAGACCTTGACCAGGGCCCACCTCATCGCGCCGGCCCCCCGACCCCGTCGGCCCCGTCCTCGACAGGCGGTTCGATCTTCACGCCCACGCCCCGCAGGGTGTGCAGATAGCGCGGCCGGGCGGCCGTCTCCCCCAGTTTCCGGCGCAGCCAGGACAGATGGACATCGATGGTCTGGTCGTCACCGTAGGACTGCTGCCAGACCTCGGCGAGCAGTTCCTTGCGCGGGACGACGACCCCGGGCCGACCGGCCAGGAAGGCGAGCAGGTCGAACTCGCGGCGGGTGAGGTCGAGGCGGGCGCCGTCCAGCTCGGCCTGGCGGCGCAGCGGGTCCACGGTCAGACCGCCGACCCGCAGCACCGGGGAGGGCGGGGCCTCGGCGCCGGCGGCGCGGGAGCGGCGCAGCACGGCAGCGATCCGGGCGGAGAGGTGCTCGACCGAGAACGGCTTGGTCAGATAGTCGTCCGCCCCGGCGTTGAGCAGCCGGACTATCTCCGTCTCGTCGTCCCGGGCGGTGGCGATGATGACCGGCACGTCGGTGATGCCGCGCAGCATCTTGAGCGCCTCGGAGCCGTCCAGGTCCGGCAGTCCGAGGTCCAGGATGACCACGTCGAAACGGAAATGGGCGACCTCGCGCAGCGCCTCCAGTGCCGTACCGACACTGCGCACGGTGTGTGCGGCGTCGGTCAGATGCCGGATGAGCGCCGAGCGTACGAACTGGTCGTCCTCGACCACGAGCACACTTGCCATGCGCCGCACCGTACGCCATGCGGACCGACCCGGTCCGGGCCTGTGGACAACTCCGGGCTTGTGGACAACCCGTGTGGGTCGTGAGGCAGTATGGCCCCCGATGCGCAGAGGACTCGTACCGGTGATGGCGTGGCTGCTCGCGACGGGAGCGGCGGTGACGCTGTCGTGGTGGGGTGTGCACACGGTCATGGCGGGCACGGCGTACGACCCGCCGCGGGCCCTGCCGATCACGGACGGCGACGCCACCACGCAGGGCTCGAAGGCCCTGGCCCCGCCGACGCCCCGGCCGTCCCCGTCGAAGCGGCCCTCGACGGGCCCGGCGACGCCGTCCCCCACGCCCACGCGTCCGCCGAGCCCCTCCGCCTCCGCCACGGCCACCGCATCCGGCCAGGTCAAGGCGTACGACACCACCGGCGGCCGGGCGGTGTTCGAGCTGGGCACGGCCGACGCCACGCTCGTCTCGGCGACCCCGGGGACCGGCTGGTCGATGCAGGTGTGGAAGACCGCGACCTGGATCCGGGTGGAGTTCAGCCGGGGCACGGACCGGGTGTCGGTGTTCTGCACCTGGCACGACGGGCCGCCGCATGTGGAGGTCGGGAACTACTGACCGCGGCGCCGATCGGCGCGGGAGGCTCAGCGGAACACCGAAGGCGGCGGCGCCGGGGAGGCCACGGCCGCCGCGTCCGTCACGGGAGCCGCGCCGCCGGTGAAGTCGGTGAGCGGCTTGCCGTGTTCGACGCGGCCCGGGTGCGGGTCGGAGGCGGCGCGCCGGGTGAGTTCGGCGAGCGGCAGCGGGGCGTCCGAGGCCACGAGGATCGCGTTGCCGAAGCGCTTGCCGCGCAGGACGGCCGCGTCGGCGATCAGCGCGAGTCCGGCGAACCGGGCGGCGGCGGTGGCGATCTGGCCGCGCAGATGTGTGAGCGGCGGGCCGTCGGCGAGGTTCGCGGCGTAGACCCCGGACGGCTTCAGCGCCCGGCGGACCTCGTCCAGGAACTCGGTGGAGGTCAGATGCGCCGGGGTGCGGGTGCCGCTGAAGACGTCGGCGATGATCAGGTCCGCCCAGCCGTCCGGCACTTTGCCGAGCCCCGCGCGCGCGTCCGCCGAACGCACCCTGATCCGGGCGTTCGGATCCAACGGCAGCTCCCTGCGCACCAGTTGGACCAGGCTCGCGTCCTGCTCGACGACCTGCTGGGTGGCGCGGGGCCGGGTGGCGGCCACATAGCGGGCGAGGGTGAAGGCGCCGCCCCCGAGGTGCACGACGTGCAGGGGCCGGCCGGGCGGGGCGGCGAGGTCGATGACATGGCCGAGGCGGCGCTGGTACTCGAAGGAGAGATGTGCGGGGTCGTCCAGGTCGACGTGCGACTGGGGCGCACCGTCGACCAGCAGGGTCCAGGCCCGGCCGCGGTCCGGGTCGGGGACCAGCTCGGCGAGCCCGCCGTCGACCGCCTCCACCACGGCCTCGACGGCCGCTGCCCTGCGCCGTGTGTGCCGTGTTTTCGCGGACGCCCTGACCATCGGACCATTGTCGCAGGTGCCGGGGCCGGGTGCCTCAGCGGCGGCTGTCGGCCGCCTCGATCAGCCGGGCCGCTTCCCCGAGCGCCTTGCGCAGCACCACCGGGTCGGTGGCGAGGTCGGCCTCGCCGGGCGGCAGCAGCCAGTCGGAGCCCTCGACCGGCGGCTCGGGGTTGAGCCGCATACCGCGCCCGTCGGTCCCGGTGCACGTGCTGCCCGGTACGTCCCAGCAGGCCGCGGTGCCGGCCGGGACCAGGAAGCCGAGGGTGTCGCAGCCGTCGTCGTGCAGGACGGGCCCCACCGACTCACCGGAGCCGCGCCGCAGGATGTCGACCGCCTCCAGCCCCTGCCGGGCGGGCACCGTCACGAGGTCGCAGCCCGCTGCGTCTTCGTCGTCCCCCTCGTCCGGCGAAGGCGACGGTGGCGTACAAGGTTCGTTGCTCTGGCTGGTCTCCATGCCGGCCTCCACCACACAGCACTGTTGCGGTCCAACCGATTCAACGCGCGAGCCCGTCAACGGCTACGGCACAAGTGCGCCGCAAAGGATGGCACTTCATGGCAGATCGTGGATGAGATATCCGGTTTGTAGCCAAACAGCGCGTGGCGGGTCCGTCACAGCGGGTACGTTCATGCCCGGTTCGACGGTTCGCACGAGAGGACCGGCCATGGCGTCGTCAACCGTGACCTCGTCACAGCCCGAACGGCCACCCCGGCCCAACCTCGCCTTCCGGCAGTTGCGCGGCAGGCGGTCACCGGCCGAGTTCGCGGCGCTCGTACGGCGCGCCGCGCGCGAGATCGGTGAGCGGGTGAGCTGTGACGCGCGCTACGTCGGCAGGGTCGAGGCAGGCGAGATCCGCTGCCCGAACTACGCCTACGAGCGGGTGTTCCTGCACATGTTCCCCGGGCGCACGCTCACCGACCTGGGCTTCGCGCCCCGCTCGTCCGTCCGCGGCCGGGCGGCACGCCCGGCAGCGGACGCCCCCGGTGAGTCACCGGGGACCTGCGATCCGTATGAGTCGCAGGACCACCTGGAGCACACGTACGACCAGCAGGACCCGCACCGCCTGTACGACCCGCACGAGCCGTATGACCCGCACGAGCCGTACGAGAACGACCACCTGAACCACGAGGAGAGCGACGTGCTGCGTCGCGCATTCATGACCGGCGGAGGCGCCACGGTGGCCGCCGTCACGCTGGGCCCATGGGGGCTCACCACGGACGCCGCGGCCGCGATCAGGCCCCCGGGGCGGCCCGGCACCCCCGAGGTGACCGCGGTCGAGGAGGCCGTACGCCGCATCCGGCTGCTCGACGACCGGCACGGCGCGGACGGCCTCTACCGGCGCGCGGCGGCTCCGCTGCGCGCGGCCTTCGCGCTGCTGGACGCCGGCGCCACCCGGCAGACGACCGCCGACCGGCTGCACTCGGGCGCCGGCGAACTGGCCATCTCCGTGGGCTGGTTGGCTCATGACTCCGGCCGCTCCGAGGACGCCCGCTCGCACTACGCGGAGGCGCTGGCCACGGCCCGTATGACCGGGGACGCGGGACTGGAGGCGCACGCCTTCTGCAACACCGCGTTCCTGGCACGGGACGCCGGCCGCCCCCGGGAGGCGGTCCGCGCGGCGCAGGCCGCCCAGCGCGCCGCCCGCCCCCTCGGCTCACCCCGCCTGCTGTCCCTGCTCGCGCTGCGCGAGGCGGGCGGCTGGGCGGGGCTCGCCGACCGCACCGGCTGTGAGCAGGCTCTCGCCCGGGCCCATGCCCTCTTCGCGCGGGGGCACTGCGCAGCCGACCCCGAGTGGATGAGCTTCTACGGCGAGGCCGAGCTGGAGGGGCTGGAGGCGCAGTGCTGGTCGACGCTGGGCGACTGGCGGCGGGCGTCGCGGCACGCGCGCCGGGCGGCGCATCTGCAGGATCCTCACTTCACCCGGAACATCGCGCTGTACACCGCCGAACTGGCCGACGACCTCGCCCGCGAGGGCCGTCCCGACGAGGCGGCGCAGGCGGGGCTGCGCGTGCTCACCTTGCTGGACCAGGTCCAGTCCTCCCGTATTCAGAGCATGCTGGCCGGTACGGCACGGGTTCTGCTGCCGCACCGGCGGGCGTCGGGGGTCTCCGACTTCCTGGACCGGTATGCCTCCGTGCCGAGGGCGGGCAGGGTCTGACCAAAGGGGGCGGAGTGCGGGTGCGTTGTGGTTGCTCGCGCAGTCCCTGCGCTCCTGCCCCTTGGGGTGCGCCTCCTAGACCGCCAGGTGCCCCGTGTCGTTCCAGCTCTCGATCGCCGGCTCCCCGTAGGCCCAGCCCAGGACCGACAACGAGGTCGGGTTGAGGCGGATGCGGGCGGCGAAGTCCAGGGGCAGACCCAGCCAGCGGGCGCCTATGGAGCGCAGGATGTGGCCGTGGGCGAAGACCAGGACGTCGCGGTCGGCCGAGCGGGCCCAGTCGACGACGGCGTCCGCGCGCGCGGTGACCTCCGCGACGGTCTCGCCCTCGGGCACCCCGTCCCGCCAGATCAGCCACCCCGGCCGCAGGGCCTGGATCTCGGCCGGCTTCAGGCCCTCGTAGGCACCGTAGTCCCACTCCATGAGCGTGTCCCAGGGGGTGGCACGCTCGCCGAAGCCGGCCAGTTCGCAGGTCTCACGCGCGCGCAGCAGCGGGCTGGTGCGCACCTCCACGTCGGGCAGCCCGTCCAGCGGGGTGCGGTAAAGGCGCTCGCCGAGCAGCTTGGCTCCGCGCCGGCCCTCCTCCAGCAGCGGAACGTCGGTCCTGCCGGTGTGCTTGCCGGACAGTGACCATTGCGTCTGTCCGTGCCGGGCCAGCAGGATGCGCGGTGCCATGGGAGACCTTTCCGGGTGCGAAGGGAACCCCTCCATCATCGCTCACCCCGTACCGGGGCAACCCCGTGGGCGATCTCGGCGTCTTCGAGGGCTGAGCGCCCGCGCGGCCGCATCGCCTGGGCGAACGCTCGGGCAACCCTCGAGCGAAGAGGGAGTGCCCGCAGAGGCGATGTACGGACGCCGTAAAGTGGCACGGTCGCCCTGCGGGGCGGGCCGCACCGCAAACGAGGGGGAGGACAGCCGGATGCCGCAGACCGAGACACCGGGCACCGAGGGGGCCCCGTCTGCCCGGCTGCGCTGGTGGACCGAGCTGCCGCTGATCCTGCTGGTCTACGGCTGCTACTCGGCCGGCCGCCTGCTCGCGCGCGGTGACGTCGCCTCGGCCGTCGACCACGGCCTGGCGATCCTGCGCTTCGAGAAGGCCCTGCACCTGAACGCCGAGCACCCGCTCAACCGGCTGTTCACGCGCGA
The DNA here is from genome assembly GCF_009796285.1 of Streptomyces broussonetiae. Taxonomy (NCBI): domain Bacteria; kingdom Bacillati; phylum Actinomycetota; class Actinomycetes; order Kitasatosporales; family Streptomycetaceae; genus Streptomyces; species Streptomyces broussonetiae. Next base: position 3,832,423 of record NZ_CP047020.1, read on the forward strand.
GCCCTGGCTCGGTGTGCCGGCCGACTTCTGGTACGCCTCGCTGCACTACCTGATCACGCCCGCCATCCTGGTCTGGCTGTTCACAGCCCGCTCCGAGCACTACCGGCGGGCCCGCACCTGGCTGATGACGTCCACGTTCATCGGTCTGATCGGCTTCACACTGGTGCCGACCTGCCCGCCCCGACTGCTCTCCGCCGGACAGGGCTTCGTGGACACCATGGCCCACTACAGCTCGTACGGCTGGTGGGGCGGCGAGGCCAGCGCCCCGCGCGGGCTGGGCGGAATGACCAACCAGTACGCGGCGATGCCGAGCCTGCACGTCGGCTGGGCGCTGTGGTGCGGCGTGATGCTGTGGCGGCACGGCGGCACGCGCGTGACGAAGGTCTTCGGTGTTCTCTACCCGCTGGGCACCGCGCTCGTGGTCATGGGCACCGCCAACCACTACTTCCTGGACGCGGTCGCGGGCGTCGCCGTCATGGGCGTCGGCCACCTGCTGGCGCCGCGCGTGATGCGGGTTCTGGACTGGCTGCGGGCCCGCCTGTTCCCGCGCCGCACACCGGCCACGGACGGCACGGGCTCCCCGATTGTCAGTGGCGGATGCCAGACTTCCGCGGGTGAGCGAATTCCACGGCAGCGCGAGTCGCGGCCCGGCGCCGGGGCCGAAGCGGACACCTCCCCCAGCGACGAGGGAGAAGGGGCTGCGGCACCGGCTCGCTGAGCTGCGCGGTCCCGACGTACCGGCCAAGGCCCTGGACGCGCGTGCCCTCGCGGCGCTCGCCGCCAACCCCGGCTGCCGCAGACGGGCGATCCTGGACGGCGCCGGGGTGGACAAGGCACGGCTGGCGAGCGCGCTGGGCGCGCCGTCCGGCTTCGGGCAGTCGCAGTTCGCGCTGACCCGGGGCAACGCGTTCGAGGCGCGGGTGAAGGCGGACGGCGGCGCGGAGCTGCTGCGCCTGGCGCACGCCCGGCTCGACCCGGCCGCGGAGCCGCCGGAGGGTGCCGCCGTGCCCGACCTGAGCGCGCACGGCCCGCAGGGGCGTACGGCGCGTACGGCGCTGGCGTTGCGGGAGGCCACGCGCGCGGGCGGCTGGACGCTGCTGGACCACCCGATGCTGGCGCTGGACGTGGCGGGCTCGCTCGCCTTCCTGGAGCCGGACGCGGTGGTGGTGCACCCCGACGGCAGCTGGTCGGTGGCGGAGATCAAGTCCTTCCCGATGCTGGACGGTGCGGCGGACCCGTCGAAGGTCGGCGCGGCGGCCCGCCAGGCGGCGGTGTACGTGCTGGCCCTGGAGGAGGTCGCCGCCCGGCTCGATCCGCCCCCGCGCGTGCGGCACCGGGTGCTGTTGGTGTGCCCCAGGGACTTCTCCAACCTGGCGACCGGATCCGCCGTGGACGTGCGCAAGCAACGGGCGGTCACCGCCCGCCAGCTGGCCCGGCTCACCCGGATCGAGGAGATCGCCGAGGCCCTGCCCGAGGGCACATGCTTCGCGCCCGAGCGCAGTGCCGAGGAGCTGACGGCGGCCGTGGCCGCGGTCCCGGCGGCGTACGCGCCGGAGTGCCTGGCCGCGTGCGAACTGGCCTTCCACTGCCGGGACCGCGCGCACGAGGCGGGGGCCGTCACCCGCCTCGGCCGGCCACTGCGCGCCGAGCTGGGCGGCCTGGCCACGGTCGAGGACGTCCTCGCCGCGGCCCGGGGCGAGAGCGGCGACCCGGACGACCCGGCGGTGGCAGCCCTGCGCCGGGCCGCCGCGCTGCGTGCCGAAGCGCTGGAGGGGGTGGCCGCATGTCGTTGATCACCACCCTCGCCCGGCTCGAGGCCGTCGGCAGCGGCCGGGCCCGGCCCGTCGCGACCGTCCGGCACCGGCACCTGTCCGAGCGCCCCCTGGTGTTCGTGCCGCTCACCACCGCCGGTGAGGCCGGCGCCCCGCTCGGCGCCCTGGTCGGCACCGACCGCGACGCGCCCCGCCTGCTGGTCGTACCGCAGCCCCGCGACCGTGACCTGCGGTTCGGGTTCCTAGCCGAGCTGGCGGACGTCGTCCTGCCGTACGTCGACGCGCACGCGCAGTCCGTGGAGGCGGCCGAGCGCACCGAGACCGACCCGCAGACCGGCAAGCGGGTCAAGGTCGAGGTGGAGCTGTGCGCGGACGCGCCCCAGCTGATCGTGCCGAGCCGCGCGGGCCTGGACTTCGTCCGGCTGCTCGGGCGTTCCATGCGGTTTCGCCGTACGGCCGAGCAGGACCCGCAGACTCCCCATCCGGCGCCGCCGCGCGTCCCGTTGCTGGGCCGCTGGCTGACCCACTACGGCGAGCGGGCCCGGGTCCCCGGCTCCTCGCTGCTGCTGGCCCTCACGGATGTGCTGTCCCGACACTGGGCGACCGGCCAGTCCGGCCTGGAGGACCAGCATCTGGGCGCGCTGCTCGCCTGGATCGACCCTCCCGGGGGGACGTCCGGTGCCGAGGCCGCGCGCGCTGCCGAGCTGGCCCGGGACGCCGACGGCCAGCTGCGGTGTCCGCCGGCCGGCCCGGCCACCGACCCGGCGTTCGACAACAGGCTGCTGGCTCCCGCGATCGAGCGCTACGACCGCGCGCGTGCCGCGCTCGCCGCCGCCGAGGACGCCGTGGCCGCCGACGACCGGCTGGCCGCGCTCACCGTGGCCGAGCGGGAGATCCGCGACCTGGTGGAAAGCCGCACCCGCCCCACCTGGGACGCGGTGTGGCGGGGCCTGGACCTGCTGCGGGCGCTGCCGCAGGGGGCGCATGTCGAGGAACGCTGGACGCGGGACCGCTGGTCGTTCACCGGGCACCGGGACCGGGTGCTGGCCGGCGAGCCCCCGCAGCCACGCCGGGACGACGCGGTGACGGCGGCGAACAAGCTGGCCACGCGCGAGCGTGAGCAGGCCCGGCTCGAGGCGCAGGAGGCGCTGGACGACCCGCTGGTGATGGCGGGCCGCAGGCTGGCCGGGGAGGCGTTCGCGGGTGAGGTGATCGATGTCGTCATGGCGTACAGCGAGGGCAAGCGGCCGAGCCCGCGTCCGCTGGTGACGGTGCGCACGGACGACCGGCCGCAGTCGGCCGAGCGGGCGAAGGTGTACCGCTCGCTGGGCGGCAAGCCGCAGGCGGCGGAGGTCGCCGGGCAGGAGGCCGACGGGGTGCTGGTGCTGCGCGTCCTGGACAAGATGGGACGTGGCAGGGAGCCGGAGCCGGGTTCGGTGCCGCAGAAGGGCGACCGGCTCTGCTTCACCCTGTTCGAGCACGAGCAGCGCGGCGGCCCGAAGCTGCCCGATCCGGAGGAGACCCCGTGGACGCACGGCGGCCCGCCGGGCGAGGCCGCGCCGGAGGCGCCCGACGCCGTGACCGAGGAGGACGTGCTGTGACGACGGTCGACTTCGACCCCGGGGCCGCCGCCGCCCGCGCCACCGACGCGATCCTGCACGACACCCTGCACGGCAGCGAGCGCGGTGTGGTGGTGGACTCGCCACCGGGCGCCGGCAAGTCGACGCTCGTGGTCCGCGCGGCCCTCGAACTGGCCGGTGCCGGGCGCCCGTTGATGGTGGTGGCGCAGACGAACGCCCAGGTGGACGACCTGGTCCTGCGGCTCGCCGAGAAGAGTCCGCAGCTGCCGGTCGGCCGCCTGCACAGCAGCGACGCGGACGCCTACGACCCGGCGCTGGACGGCCTGCCCCACGTCCGCACGTCCGCGAAGGCGGCCGACCTCAAGGGCCTTCCGGTCGTCCTCTCCACGGCCGCGAAGTGGGCCCATGTGACGGTGGACGAGCCCTGGCGGCACGCGATCGTGGACGAGGCGTACCAGATGCGCTCGGACTCCCTGCTGGCCGTGGCCGGCCTGTTCGAGCGGGCGCTGTTCGTGGGCGACCCGGGGCAGCTGGACCCGTTCGCGATCGTCGGCAGCGAGCAGTGGGCGGGCCTGTCGTACGACCCGTCGGCCTCGGCGGTGACCACGCTCCTGGCGCACAACCCGGCCCTTCCCCAGCACCGCCTGCCGGTCTCCTGGCGGCTGCCCGCCTCGGCGGCGCCGCTGGTTTCGGACGCGTTCTACCCCTACACCCCGTTCCGCAGCGGCACCGACCACGGCGACCGCCGCCTCGCCTTCGCCGTCCCCTCGGACGGCTCCGGCCCCGACCGGGTGATCGACGAGGCGGCGGACTCCGGTTGGGGTCTGCTGGAACTGCCCGCCCGGCACACCCCGCGCACCGACCCGGAGGCGGTCCGCGCGGTGGCCACGGTCGTACGGCGCCTGCTCGAGCGCGGCGGAGCGGCGGTCTCCGAACGCGCGCCGGACCCTTCCCCCCTGACCGCCGAGCGCATCGCCGTCGGCACGGCCCACCGCGACCAGGCGGCGGCGGTCCGCACGGCCCTCGCCGAGCTGGGCGTGGCGGACGTGACGGTCGACACGGCCAACCGTCTCCAGGGCCGTGAGTACGACGTCACGGTCGTCCTGCACCCGCTCTCCGGCCGCCCCGACGCCACCGCCTTCCACCTGGAGACCGGCCGCCTGTGCGTCCTCGCGTCCCGGCACCGCCACGCGTGCATCGTGGTCTGCCGCGCCGGCGTGGGCGACCTCCTGGACGACTACCCGTCCACGGAACCGGTCCAGCTGGGCACGCTGGTGAAGTTCCCGGACGGCTGGGAGGCGAACCACGCTGTCCTCACCCATCTGGCGGAACACCGGGTGCTCTGGCGGCCGTGAGGCCTTGGGGCGGTACTCCCGAGGGCCCCTTGCGAGGGCGCGGGACAATGGACGGTGGCCCACCTGCAGGTGGTGCCCAGCGAACCGTACGAGGAGGAGAGAAGACATGGCGGAGCCCACGCCGCGTCGCAACGAACCGCGGCTACGCCCCGCGCCCCTGATCTTCGAGCCGGTGGAGGCGGCCACCGATCCCGAGCACTTCTTCGACCTGGAGTCGATCGAGGATCCGCGGGCGCTGCTGGCCCGGGCGACCGAGCTGACCCAGGCGTTCCGCGCGGCCGCCGACCGTGCAGTGGAGTTTCAGGCCATCGCGGCGGCCCAGCTCGCCGACCCGCGCCGCTTCGACCGGCTCACCCCGGCCGACATCGCCGAGCGCGCGGAGTGGACCGAGGACTATGCGAAGAAGATGGTCGAATTCGGCCGGGACCTGATGCGGGGCGACAGCGAGGGGCGGACGACCGCCGACCCCGTGTGACCCGGCGCCCATGCCGCGGCGCCCATGGGCCCGCACCCATGAGTCCGGCTCATAAGTAAACCCCTCTGGCATATGCCAGGCGGGCAAGATACTCCTCCTCCACCCCTGTTGTCCCGGGTTTCGGCAACTCAGAAGAACGATCCGCTCACCCCCGGTACATCTGGGTGTCATGACCAGCGCTCCGAACGTCACCCGAGTCACCTCCGACGGCGTCGCCTGGCTCGCCTCGGCCGCCACGTATCCGCGCAGCACGCTGGCGCACTGGGAGGACCGGCCGGACGTTCCGCTCGCCCTGCCCTGCGGCACGGCCTTCGACGTGGTGAGCGCGCCCTCGATCTTCGGACGCCGGATGCTGGACCAGTTATGGGACGAGGGGCCGGGCTCGGGTCCGGTCGCGGTGTTCCGGGGCCGCACGCTGCTGTTCGCCGCTCCGGGCACGGCCCAGCGGCTGCCCTCGCTGCTGGCGTGGGAGGAGTGGGGCACGCACCGTACGGCCGCGGTGCCGCCACTGCTGTGCCACGGCACCGGCGACGCGGTGACCGTCCCCGCCCCGGCCGGCAGCGGCGCCACGGGCGACTCCCGCTGGCTGGTGGCGCCGGACCAGCGGCATCCGTGGCTGCCGGGGCCGGAAGTGGTGCTCTGGGCAGCCGTACGAGCCGCCCGGGCTGCCGTACGGATATCGATTTTTCCTCCCGCGGATCAGGATGCTAAGGTCTACGACGTCAGCAGGCGCCGCTAGCTCAGTTGGTTAGAGCAGCTGACTCTTAATCAGCGGGTCCGGGGTTCGAGTCCCTGGCGGCGCACGCGAAGGAAACGGCGGGTCCGATTCGAAAGAATCAGGCCCGCCGTTTTCGTATACACACAGCGGTCATAGGCACAGCGGTCGTAGGCACAGCGGTCATACACACGGCGGCCGTACGCACAGCACTCAGCCCTGCACCCCCGGTGTGATCTTCACCGTCCATGCCCCCGACGCCGTCCGGCCCTCCACCTCGACCTTCACGCCCTCCCCGGGCACCGTGAAGCTCTCGCCCAGGGCGACCGGGGCGTCGGCGAGGGGCGGGTAGACCGAGTTCTCCCAGCAGGCCTCGGTGTTCGGGTGGGCGTCCACGACCTCCACCGGGCCGCCGCCGGATTCCGCGGCGCCTTTGATCCGGTACACCAGCACGCCCCCACGGCAGGCGGCCGCGTCGTTGCCGGCCGCACCGCGCAGCTCGAAGGCCAGGGCACTGTCGGGGCCGGTGCGCACGATCGCCAGCTTCACCCCGTGGCCGAGGCCGAAGGCCGGGGCGCCGGCCGTGCCCTGCACCGGTACGCCCGGGCCGGCCTCCAGTGGTTCCAGGGTCAGCCGGGTCCCGCGCGTGCCGCGCACGCACACCACCTGGCGCGGATCCAGCCAGCCCAGCTTCCACTTGTGCCAGGCGAACATGTCGGGCGCGAGGCCGAACTGGCTGCCCATCAGATCCCAGTCGCCGACGTAGGTGTCCCAGTCGCCCTTGCCGTCGACCGGACGGTGGTAGAGGTCGGGCAGGTCGAAGACATGGCCGGTCTCATGGGCGAGGACCAGCCGGTCCGGCGGGTGCTTCTCGAAGACCGTGACGACGCGCTGGACGTCCGTGCCGTCGACGTGCACCGGCGTGTCGAGGTTGACGACCTTCGTGGCGTCCGAGTCGACGCCGGGCGCGTCCGGGTCGGCGACGAAGTACACGACCTGGTAACGGGAGAAGTCCACCTCCGGGTCGGCCACCGCGAACGCGTCCCGAAGATAGGTGCCGCGGTCCTCGGCGCTCCAGTCGCGCTTCATGGCGTACGCCGCGGAGGACTTCGGCATGCGCAGCCAGTGGTTCAGCGGGTGCGGGCGCAGGGTGAAGCGGCCGTAGGAGGCCTGCTCGTAGTAGCGGCTGGTGAGGGGGAAGTGATCGGCCGTCAGCTGGGCGGGGCTGGTGCGCGGGGTGGCGTCCGGGAAGGAGAGGAAGACCAGGACGGCGTCGAGGGTGCCGGTCGGGCGGGTGTAGTCCGGGTTCCAGGTGTCGACGCCTTCCGAGTGGTGGGCGTCGGTGCGGTGCAGGGCGCAGGGGGCGGTGGAGAAGGGTTCGGCGACCGCGGGGCCGCTGAAGATCGAGGTGGCGGCGAGCGCCGACAGCGTGGTGCACACGGCGGCGGTACTGCGCAGCTTGAGCACGGACTTGACCTCCGGACGCGGTTCGCGGGACCCGCATTCCAGATTGAGCGGCTATGTTGAGTTATGCCCTGTTTTTCGGCACCAGAAGGGTGAGTGCGCCCTTCCGTGCACCGGCGCGCGACGGCGCTCGACACCCCGTAACACTCACGGAACGTCACAACTGGTCGAGGGCCCCAAGAACCTGTCCAGGTGCGGGCAGAAACGATCTGTCAGAACCCTTGCCCCATCCGGGACACTGGAGAGTGGCTGGAAGGGCCCGGGGCCAGCCTCTATGATCGGCACACTTTCCGGCACGGACAGAGATCGAGTGCACTGCGGGAGCGAGCGGTGAGCGGAACGTCCGAAGGGCCGACGCCCGCGGCAGACCTCGACCGGTCAGCCGTCACAGACAGTGACCACACCACCTACCATCGTGTCTTCGCGGCCGCCCCGGTCGCCATGGCCGTCGTGAACCGCGCGGGCCTTGTCGTCAGCGCCAACGCGGCCTTCGGGGAGCTGCTCGGTGCCGCGACGGACACCCTGCCCGGCCGGGTCGCCGCCGATCTGGTGGACCTGGCCTCGGACGCCCGCAGCTGGCACGCCTACCGCGAGGTCCTGCGCGGCCGGCAGGCCCGGCTGCGCTGCACCCGCCGGCTGAAACACCCCGAGGGGCACTCGGTGTGGGCGCAGGTCACCGTCGCCCCGCTGGCCGGCGAGGAGCCCGGGGTGCTGCTGTCGGTCGCCGACATCAGCGCCCGCCGCGAACTCCAGGCGCGGCTGCGGCATTTGCAGATGCACGACCCGGTGACCCGGCTGCCCAACCGCACCCTGTTCTTCGAGCGGCTCACGGCCGCGCTGGAGGCGGAGTCGTACGAGCAGAGCGGCACCGGCCGGGTCGGCCTGTGCTATCTGGACCTCGACGGGTTCAAGGCGGTCAACGACACCCTCGGCCACCGGGTCGGCGACCGGCTGCTCGCGGCGGTCGCCGAGCGGCTGACCCGGGTCGCCGACAAGGCGGGCTACGCACGCGCCGCCACTCCCCTGGTGGCCCGGCTGGGCGGCGACGAGTTCGCGCTGCTCGTGGAGGACTCCACCGGCACCGAACAGCTCGCCGACCTCGCCGAGTCGGCGCTCAAGGCGCTCGAGGACCCCTTCGACCTGGCCGGCCAGCGCCTGTCACTGACCGCGTCCATCGGGGTCGTCGAACGCCACGCGGCCGGTACGACGGCCACCGGCCTGATGCAGGCCGCCGATACGACCCTGTACTGGGCGAAGGCCGACGGCAAGGCCCGCTGGACCCTGTTCGACCCTGAGCGCAACGCCCACCGGATGACCCGTCAGGCCCTGTCCTCCACCCTTCGCCCCGCCATCGAGCGCGGCGAATTCGCCCTCGAGTACCAGCCGTTGGTCGGCATGGAGGACGGGCGGCTCGCCGGGGTCGAGGCGTTGATCCGCTGGAATCATCCTCAGTTCGGCACACTGACGCCGAATCGGTTCATCGGACTGGCCGAGGAGGACGGCTCGATCGTGCAGCTCGGCCGCTGGGCGCTGAGGACCGCCTGCCGGCAGGCCCGTCGCTGGCAGCTGGCCCGCCCCGGCGAGCCGCCCATCTTCGTCAGCGTCAACGTGGCCGTACGGCAGGTGTGGGACTCCGACCTGGTGGCCGACGTGGCCGAGGTCCTCGCCGAGACCGGGCTCGCCCCGCACCTGCTCCAGCTGGAGCTGACCGAGTCGGCGGTGATGGGCTCGGCGGGCCGCCCGCTGCAGGCACTGCAGGCCCTCAGCGACATGGGCGTGCGGATCGCCATCGACGACTTCGGCACCGGCTACTCCAACCTCGCCTACCTCAGCCGACTGCCGGTGTCGACACTCAAGCTGGACGGCTCCTTCGTGCGCGGCTTCCAGTACGAGGGAGACCAGAAGGCGATCGCCCCCAACCCCGCCGACGAGGTCGTCGTCGAGGCGATGATCCAGCTCGCCCACCGGCTCGGCATCACCGTCACCGCCGAGTGCGTCGAGACCTCCGCGCAGGCCACCCGGCTGCGCCGGATCGGCTGCGACACCGGCCAGGGCTGGCTGTACTCCCGGCCGGTGCCGCCGGATCGTATCTCCGAGCTGCTCGGCACCCCGGCCTGCCCCCAGCCCTGACCGTCCCGCACCTCGGCACAGGCCCGCACGAAGCCCCGGACGGCGTCCGTCACATGACCGTCCGGGGGCCGGGCGACGGCGGCCCCGCCCGGGCTCGCCCCGCGCGCCGACCGGCGGCGGGACGGAGCGGGGCTCGGCGGCGGGCCGACGCGGATGCACCTGTGCGTCGGCTCCGTGGGCAGGGCCGTGCCCACGGCGATCGCCGCCACGCAAGGCCCTGCGCTCGTGGGACTTCACCACGTCCTGCCGACGGACCGGGCCGCTGACGACGGCGGTGCCGGTGCTGTCCCCGCGGCGGCGGTGACCGCAGACGGGTGCGGTGCCGGGGCCGGCCCCCGGCACCGCTCGCGGTGCGGCGTCAGGCGCCCGGCAGGCCGTAGGCGTCCGCGATCAACTCATAGGAGCGCAGCCGCAGTTCGCCGCGGTGGGCGTGGGAGACGAGCATCAGCTCGTCGGCGCCGGTGCGCTTGTGGAGGTCGTCCAGGCCGGAGCGGACCTCGTCGGCGGCACCGTGCACGATGTTGGCCGTCCAGGAGGTGATGAACTCCTCCTCCATGGGGCTGAACTCGTGCTTCTCGGCCTCGGCCGGGTCGGGGAAGAGACCGGGGCGGCCGGTGCGAAGCCGGAGCATGTTCAGGGCCATGGCCCGGGTCTGGCGGCGGGCCTCGCGCGGGTCGTCGGTGGCGAGGGCGGAGACGCCGATGAGGGCGTACGGCTCGTCGAGGACCGCGGAGGGGCGGAAGGTCTCCCGGTACAGGTCGAGGGCCGGGATGGTGTTCTGCGCCGAGAAGTGGTGCGCGAAGGCGAACGGCAGGCCCAGCATCCCGGCGAGCCGGGCACTGAAGCCGGAGGAGCCGAGCAGCCAGACCGGCGGCCGGTGCGGGGACTGGACGCCGCCGGGGGTGGTGGCCTGCACCGGCCCGGGGATCGCGTGGATACGGCCGTACGGATGCCCGTCGGGGAAGTCGTCGTCCAGGAACCGGATCAGCTCGGCGAGCTGCTGCGGAAAGTCGTCGGCGCCCTCGCCCGGGGTGTCGCTGCGGCGCAGGGCCGCGGCCGTGGCGCCGTCCGTGCCGGGGGCGCGGCCGAGGCCGAGGTCGATGCGGCCCGGCGCCATCGCCTCCAGCGTGCCGAACTGCTCGGCGATCACCAGCGGGGCGTGGTTGGGCAGCATCACGCCGCCCGAGCCGAGCCGGATGCGGTCGGTGTGGGCGGCGAGGTGAGCGAGGATCACGGCGGGCGAGGAGGAGGCGACGCCGGGCATGGAGTGGTGCTCGGCGACCCAGTACCGGTGGAAACCCCGGGCCTCCGCGTACCGGGACAACGCCACGCTGGTGCGCAGCGCGTCACCGGCGGTACTGCCCGCGCCGACGGTCACCAGGTCCAGTACGGAGAGGGGGACGGGGGCGGTGCCGTGCGTCGTACCCCGGATCTCGTCTGCCTCGTCTGCCGACACGGTGTGGCCTCCTGTTCGTGGCGTGGCTGTCCGCCCCGTCCAACAGGAGACGGTCTCCGTTTATTCCGGTCTCAGACCTGGACGATCGGCTCCCGGGTGAACAGGACCCCGAGCGAGGGCGCGTTCACCCGCCGGTCGGCCAGCCTCAGCCCCTCCCACACCGTCACCTGGTTCGCCGTGAGCACCGGCTTGCCCAGCTCCTTCTCCAGCAGGGGCAGATACGCGGCCGTGTGCAGGGCCGTGTCCGGCAGCAGGACCGCCTCGGCCTCGGCCGCGTCGGCTGCGCGCGCCAGCGCCAGCACCTCCGCCTCGCCCCACGTGCCGACCTCCGCGGCCGTGACGATCCCCGACGGTCGCACCCCGGTCACCGTCAGACCGCCGGCCTGCAGGAACCGCCCGAACAGTGCGGCCACGTCCTGCGGGTAGGTCGCCCCGACCGCGACCCGCCGTACCCCGATCTCCTGGGCCGCGTGCACGAAGGCGAACGACGTCGAGGAGGCGGGCATCCCGGCCACCTGGGCCAGGGAGCGCACCTGGTCCCGGGCGCCCTCCCAGCCGTGCACGAAGCTGCCGCTGGTGCACGCCCACACCACCGTCTCCGCGCCCGTGCGCCGCAGCTCCTCCACCCCCGCCGCAAGCCGCTCGGCGGAGCCCATCTCGCGCAGCGCATCCACCCGGTGCGCGTCCTCGCCGATGTCGGTGTGGACCAGGTCCACCCTGATGTTGCTGCCGAGGAGCTGCTCGATGCGCGGGTAGTCGTCCTCGCCGGAGCGGCCCGGGTAGAGGAATCCGAGTGCGGTCATGTCCAGCCTTCCTGCGTCTCTTCCGGCCGTACCGGGGGTGCGGGGGGCCAGGCGCGCGCCGATTCGTCCAGCAGTGCCTGATAGGGCCCCACGGCTCGGGTACCCAGCTTGCGCAGCGCCGCCCACATCGTGACCTGGTTGGCCGAGAGCACCGGGATGCGCAGCTCGGCCTCCAGCTGGGGGATCACGTCGTACGTCGGCAGATTGGTGCACGAGATGAACAGCGCGTCGGCGGTGCCGGGGCGGACCGCCCGCCGGGCCATGGCGACGACGTCCTTGTACGGCACCTTCCAGATGTGGCTGGTCAGCCCCATGAAGGCGCACCCGGTGACCTGCACGCCGGACTCGGCGACGAACTCCTCCAGCACCCGGGTGACGGACACCGTGTACGGCGTGACCAGTGCGATGCGGCGTACGGCCAGCTCGGCCAGTGCCTCCAGCAGCGCCCCGGAGGTCGTCACCGAGGGCGGCGCCCCGGCCAGGCTCATCGCCGCGCACATCGCCCGCTCCCCGGCGATCCCTCCGACGAAGCTGCCGGAGGTGCAGGCGTAGGCGACGACCTCGGGGGCGACGGCGGTCAGCGCGCGGACCGCGTCGCCGAGGGTCTCGTGCTCACTGACCAGCCTGGCCAGGTCCAGACTCACCTCGACCGGCACATAGGGAGTGCGCGTGAGGTGCAGCGACACCTCGTCGGGCACCCAGCGCCACAGCTCGCGGTCGAGGGCGAAGTCAAAAGGGGCGACGACCCCCACACCGCGCTGCGGACGGGGTCCGCCCAGAAAGGAAACGTCCATGACTGGCACCGGCCTCACGACGAGTGGGCAACGGATCGCGAGTGCGCCCGTGTTGACGAAGGTAGGTTCGGGTGCGAGCGTGGTCAATCCGCGCATAATCCGTGCATGTCAGACGCCCGGAGCCGCCCTGTATGACGACCCCTCCCACGCTCCTCGTCCTGGACGCCGACCCGCCGCCCCGGCTCGGCCGCCTCACCGGACGCGCCCGCATCGTGCACACCGACGCGGCCCGTCTGGCCGAGCGGCTGCCGGGGGCGGACGTGCTGCTGGTGTGGGACTTCACCTCGCACGCGGTGCGCGAGGCCTGGCCGGGGGACGGGCCGAGGCCGCGCTGGGTGCACACGGCGAGCGCGGGTGTGGACCATCTGATGTGCCCGGAGCTGGCCGCGTCGGACACGGTGGTGACGAACGCGCGCGGGATCTTCGACCAGGCGATCGCCGAGTACGTGGCGGCGCTGGTGCTGGCGGTCGCCAAGGATCTTCCACTCACGCTGGAGCACCAGCGGGAGCGGGCCTGGCGGCACCGGGAGAGCCGGCGGGTGGCGGGCACGCGCGCGTGCGTGGTCGGCTCGGGCCCGATCGGCCGGGCGATCGTACGGACGCTCAAGGCCCTCGGCGTGACGACGGCGCTGGTCGGGCGGGTCCCGCGGACCGGTATCCACGGCCCGGCCGACCTGGACCGGCTGATCTCCCGCGCGGACTGGGTGATCGCCGCCGCGCCGCTCACCGAGCAGACGTTCCACCTGTTCGACAGCCACCGGTTCGGCGTGATGCAGCCCTCGGCGTTCTTCGTGAACGTCGGGCGCGGGCCGCTCGTGGACGAGGACGCCCTGGCCCGGGCCCTGACCCGGCGCTGGATCGCGGGCGCGGCCCTCGACGTCTTCACGACCGAGCCCCTCCCCGGGGACAGCCCGCTGTGGGGCCTGCCCGGGCTGATCGTCTCCCCGCACATGAGCGGCGACACGATCGGCTGGCGCGACGAACTGGCAAACCAGTTCGTGGAGTTGTACGAGCGGTGGGCGGCGGGCAGATCACTGGCGAACGTGGTCGACAAGAAACGTGGCTACGTGCCCGGTCACTGACCTCTGGGAGGGTGCATGCAGCTCACCGACCTGACCGCCGTCCAGCTCCTCGACGGGTACCGCAAGGGCGAGTTCAGCCCGGTGGAGGCGACCGAACAGACGTTGGCCAGAGCCCGGCGGATCCAGCCGGAGGTGAACGCCTTCGTCCGGCTCACCGAGGAGGACGCGCTCGCCCGGGCCCGGGAGTCGACCGAGCGATGGCGGCGCGGTGAGCCGGCCGGGCTGCTCGACGGTGTGCCGGTCACGGTGAAGGACATCCTCCTGCTGCGCGGCCGGCCGACCCTGCGCGGCTCGAAGACCATTGCCGAGCAGGGAAGCTGGGACGAGGACGCGCCCTCCGTGGCCCGGCTGCGCGAGCACGGCGCGGTGTTCCTCGGCAAGACCACGACCCCCGAGTTCGGCTGGAAGGGCGTCACGGACTGCCCGCTGTCCGGCATCACCCGCAACCCGCACGACCCGTCCCGGACCGCGGGCGGCTCCAGCGGGGGCAGCGCGGCAGCCGTCGCGCTCGGCGCGGGCCCGCTGTCCCTGGGCACGGACGGCGGCGGCAGCATCCGCATCCCGGCCGCGTTCTGCGGCATCTTCGGCCTGAAGCCGACGTACGGCAGGGTGCCCCTGTACCCGGCGAGCGCGTTCGGCACGCTGTCGCACGCGGGCCCGATGACCCGGGACGCCGCCGACGCGGCGCTGCTGCTCGACGTCGTCGGGGTGCCGGACGCCCGCGACTGGTCGGCCCTGCCCGCCGCGCCGGGCTCCTTCACCGAGTCCCTCAAGGGCGGCGTACGCGGACTGCGGGTGGCGTACTCGCCCAGCCTGGGCGGGCAGGTCGCGGTCCGGCCGGCGGTCGCGGCGGCGGTACGGCGGACGGTGGCGCGCCTCGCCGACCTCGGCGCGTACGTCGAGGAGACCGATCCCGACCTCAGCGACCCGGTGGAGGCGTTCCACACCCTGTGGTTCAGCGGCGCGGCCCGGCTCACCGAGCGGTTCTCCCCCCGCAAGCGGCAGCTGATGGACCCCGGCCTGCGGGAGATCTGCGTCCAGGGGGCCCGGTACAGCGCGCTGGAGTACCTGGCCGCGGTGGACGTCCGGATGGACCTCGGGCGGCGCATGGGGCGCTTCCACGAGACGTTCGACCTGCTGGTGACGCCGACGCTGCCGATCACGGCGTTCGAGGCGGGCGCCGAGGTGCCGGCGGGTTCGCCGCACCGGCGCTGGACGGGGTGGACGCCCTTCACGTACCCGTTCAACCTGACCCAGCAACCGGCGGCGACCGTCCCGGTGGGGCTCGACGGGGACGGTCTGCCGGTGGGACTGCAGCTCGTCGCCGCCCGGCACCGGGACGATCTGGTGCTGCGGGCGGCGCACGCGCTGTACGAGGCGGGAGCCGCCGCCCCCGCGAGCGTCACGCCCGCCGGAAACTGAGCGTCTCCCCCGCCGCTCCGGTCCGCCACAGGTCGTTGCAGGCCTCGGCCATCCGGTCGAGGCCGTCGGTCACCTGGCCCCAGACGATGCCCGGCACCCAGCCCACGTCCCCGTTGAGGAGCAGATTGTTGCGCTCGTAGAACAGGGCCAGGTCGACGACCGTGCTGCCGGGGCGGACCTCGCGGTCGTAGCCGTAGGCCTTCGTACCCAGTTCGGCACCGGCGAAGGAGAAGTAACACAGATCGCCGGGAATCGGGGTGACCGTCGGGTTCTCCAGTGGGGGTTCCGTGGAGGTGAACGGCGGGAAGAGGGCGTAGATCTCGTTGCGCGCGTATTTGGCGTGGTAGACGTCGCCGGACAGGGGCAGCGCCTCCCACACCGCCTCGCAGGTCAGGGGCGCGCGGTCGGTCAGGAGGCGGGCCGTGCAGCGCACGTCCCGCTTGTCGAGGGAGACAGTGACGAATCGATCGGCCATGAGAACCAGGGTGCATACCCCGGATGCGCTTGGGTAGCCGCGCCGCCATGGCTCCACCACTTGGGAACGACGTACACACATTCCGGTCGGAACACAGACCCGCCCGGCGCTCGGTGCTCGGCGGTCTCGGCGCTCTCGCGGCCCTCGGCGCGCTGGGGGCCACCGGGTGCACGCGGGTGGCCGCCGCGTCCGGCAAGAACGGCGGTGACCTGCTCGAACGGCTGCGGGCGCAGGGAGTCGTACGGCTCGGGATCGCCGGGGAGATCCCCTTCGGCTACATCGACAAGGACGGCCATCTCACCGGTGAGGCGCCCGAGCTGGCCAAGGTGATATTCAAACGGCTCGGAGTGGACCGGGTGCAGCCGGTGCCGACGGAGTTCGGCTCGCTGATCCCCGGCCTGAACTCGCAGCAGTTCGATGTCGTGGCGGCCGGGATGTACGTCAATCCCGAGCGCTGCCAGCAGGTGATCTTCGCCGATCCGGACTACCAGATGCTGGACTCGTTCATCGTCCGCAAGGGCAACCCGCTGGGGCTGCACTCCTACAAGGACGTCGTCGCGAAGAAGGCGAAGTTCGCCACCGGCACCGGGTACGCCGAGATCCAGTACGCGGTCGAGGCCGGGTACAAGGAGGGCGACATCCTGATCGTCCCTGACCAGGTGGCGGGGCTGAACGCCGTGGAGGCCGGACGCGTCGACGTCTTCGCCGGTACGGCGCTCACCACCCGCGAGGTGGTGAAGAAGTCCTCCAAGGCGGAGGCCACCGCCCCGTTCGCGCCGCTGGTCAAGGGCAAACCGCACGTCGACGGCGGGGCGTTCGCGTTCCGGTCGGCCGAGACGAATCTGCGGGACGCCTTCAACGTGGAGCTGCGCAAGCTCAAGAAGAGCGGGGAACTGTTCCGGATCCTCAGGCCGTTCGGCTTCACCAGGGCCGAGATGACCGGCCTCACCGCGAAGGAGCTGTGCGGCGGATGACCTCGGGCCTGTGGGAACTCGTACTCAAGGGTGTCTGGACCACCGTCCAGTTGCTGGTGTTCAGCGCCTTGCTGGCCGGTGCCGTGTCCTTCGTCGTCGGTATCGCGCGCACACACCGGCTGTGGATCGTGCGCTTCGTGGCCGGCTTCTACACCGAGGTGTTCCGTGGCACCTCGGCGCTGGTGATGATCTTCTGGGTGTTCTTCGTGCTGCCGATCGCGTTCGGCTGGCAGCTCGTGCCCATGTGGGCCGGCACGCTCGCGCTCGGGCTGACGTACGGCGCGTACGGTTCGGAGATCGTGCGCGGCGCACTGAACGCGGTGGACCCGGCGCAGAAGGAGGGCGGGATCGCGCTCAGCTTCACGCCCTGGCAGCGCCTCAGGCTGATCGTGCTGCCGCAGGCGGTGCCGGAGACGATCCCGTCCTTCTGCAATCTGCTGATCGAGCTGCTCAAGGGCACCGCGCTGGTGTCCGTCATGGGCATGGGCGATCTGACGTTCAGCGCGAACCTGGTACGCCTGGCGCTGCAGCAGAGCGCGGAGATCTACACCTATGTGCTGCTGATCTACTTCGCGATCGCGTTCGTGCTGACACGGCTGATGCGCATGCTGGAGAAGCGGCTGAAGTCCGGCGTCGGCAAGGAGGCGGGGACCGAGCGGGCGGCGCGTGAGCTCAAGCGGGCTCAGACGACCGGTGTCGCGGGCTCCGGCATCGGAGGGGGTCTGTGATGAAGTGGGACTGGAACGCCGTCAGCGACTTCATGCCGGACTTCTGGCAGGGGTTGCTGGTCACCCTGGAGGCGGTGGCCCTCGGCTCGCTGCTCTCCTTCACCCTCGGCCTGCTGTGGACGCTGCTGATGCGCACGCCGAGCCGGTGGGTGCGCTGGCCCGTCGGGGTGGTCACCGAGTTCGTGCGCAACACCCCCCTGCTGGTCCAGCTGTTCTTCCTGTTCTACGTGCTGCCGGAGTGGGGCCTGACGTTCTCGGCGCTGTCGACCGGCGTCTTCGCGATCGGCCTGCACTACTCGACGTACACGATGCAGGTCTACCGGGCCGGCATCGAGGCGGTGCCCGTCGGCCAGTGGGAGGCGGCGACCGCGCTGAACCTGCCCCGGCGCCGGACCTGGATCGCGGTGATCCTGCCGCAGGCGATCCGCCGGGTGATCCCCGCGCTCGGCAACTACGTGATCTCCATGCTCAAGGACACCCCGATGCTGATGGTGATCACCGTGCTGGACATGCTCGGCCGCGCCCGGCTCTTCTCCCAGCAGCACTTCCAGTTCACCGAGCCCCTGACCGTGATCGGGGTGGCCTTCATCGTCATCTCCTATCTGGCCTCCCTTCTCCTGCGAGCCCTGGAGCGTCGCCTTGTCCGTTGAAACCCATCCCGAGCCGTCCGCCACCGACGCCTCGCCGGCCGAGCTGATCCGTCTGGACAAGGTCAGCAAGCGCTTCGGCGCCAACACCGTGCTCGACCAGCTGGACTTCTCCGTCCGGCCCGGCAAGCACGTGACGCTGATCGGCCCCTCCGGCTCCGGCAAGACCACCATCCTCAGGCTCCTGATGACCCTCACCAAGCCGGACGAGGGCACGATCACCCTCGACGGACAACCGCTGTTCCCTGCACCGGAGAAGCAGGTCCGCGAGGTCCGCAAGAAGATCGGGATGGTGTTCCAGCAGTTCAACCTGTTCCCGAACATGAGCGTGCTGCGCAACATCACCGAGGCGCCGGTGCAGGTCCTCGGCCTGTCCCGGGACGAGGCCGAGGCACGGGCCCGGGAGCTGCTGGAGATGGTGGGGCTGGCCGACAAGTGCACCGCCCGGCCCACGCAGCTGTCCGGCGGGCAGCAGCAGCGCGTGGCGATCGCCCGGGCGCTGGCGATGCGGCCGCAGGTGCTGCTGCTGGACGAGGTGACCTCCGCGCTCGACCCGGAGCTGGTCGCGGGCGTGCTCGATCTGCTCAGGGACATCGCCCGCAGCACCGACATCACGATGCTCTGCGTGACCCACGAGATGGGTTTCGCCCGGGACATCTCCGACCAGGTGCTGATGTTCGACGGCGGCCGGGTCATCGAGTCGGGTACGCCGGAGAAGATCTTCAGCGATCCGGAGCAGGAGCGCACCCGGGAATTCCTCGGCGCAGTGCTGTAACTGCATGGTGTGAAGAAGTGAAGAGTCGAGGTCGGAGCGGTGGGCGATGTCCCTGGCATATGCCAGAGGGTTTGCACCGCAGCTGGGAGTGGACGGCGAGCGCCACAATCTCGCCAACCCCCTCTCCCTGACGGCCCTTTGCCCGATATCGTGGTACGGATCCGCCGACCGGATGTCGCGGCCCGAGAAGCGAGCACTGACAAGCGAGCACTGACAGGCCAGCCAGGGGGGAACCACCGTGGCGCTGAAGCACGAGCCGACCGCCCCGTACCACTCCGCCCAGGACGCGTTGCGCGTGCTGGAGACGGTGGCACGCCATTCCGCCGGCGTCACCGACACCGAGCTGGCCCGCCGCACCGGCCTCGGCACCGAGCGGCTCACCGCCCTGCTGCGCATGCTGCGCCGCGAGGGCTACGTCGAGCAGATCGGCGACGGCGCCTACGTCACGGGGGACACCCTGCGCCGGCTGACCTCGGCGCACGACCGCGAGCGTGCCCTGCGCAACAAGCTCCAGCACACCCTGGACCGGCTGCGCGACTCGGTCGGCGCGGCGGTCTACATCAGCCGGTACGTCGACGGCGAGGTCAAGGTCACCCAGTACGCGGCCGGACCGGCCACCCCGGCGGTGAACGAGTGGGTGGACTTCCGCTACTCCGCCCACGCCACCGCGGTCGGCAAGAGCCTGCTGACCCAGCTCGACCACAACGCCCGCCGCGACCATCTCTCCCGGCACAAGATGGCCCGCCTCACCTCGCGCACCATCACCAGCGACAAGCTGCTGCTCTCCCGCCTGGAGTCGCAGCCGCCGACCGTGCCGGTGCTCGATCTCCAGGAGTACGCCATCGGCACGGTCTGCGCGGCCGTCCCGATCACGGCGGGCTCCAGTGTGGGCTGCCTCGCGCTGTCGCTGCCGGTGGAGCACGCACACCGGCTGAAGCAGGCGGCGGAGGCGCTGAACCGGAGCGCGGCACCGGTCCTCCTCTCGCTCACCCTCTAGGTGGTCACGAGCACCCCCGTGGACCAGGTAGTATTTTCTTCGTCGCCAACCGCAGGAGCGAAGATCCAGTGGAAGGCGGGAGTCATGCGCCGCTAGCTCAGTTGGTTAGAGCAGCTGACTCTTAATCAGCGGGTCCGGGGTTCGAGTCCCTGGCGGCGCACAGTGAAGATGGCGATCCACGTCCGCAGCAAGCGCGGACCTGGGTCGCCATCTCTGCTATGCCCGTCCCTGTTGTCGCGCGGCTTCGGCGTCCTCACGGGTGAGCGGGCGGTACGACGACTCCCCCGGCGGTCGCCACCACACCGGGTCGGCACACGCGTGCCCCTCCTTCCTGAGCAGCGCCCGGTGGATCTTGTTCGTCGCCGTCACCGGCATCCGCTCCACCACCCGGACGAACCGGGGCGCCATCTTCGTGCCCAGGTCGGGCTGGGCGAGCAGGAAGTCCGCGAACCCCGCCGGGTCGAAGGACCCGGCGATCGTCGCCATCACCTGGTCCCCGGTCACCGGGTCCGGCACCCCGTACACGGCGACGGCTGCCGCGCCCTCGTAGCGGGACACGATGTTCTCGATCATCGCGGCGGCCAGGTTCTCCCCGTCGACGCGGATGCGGTCGTCGCCGCGGCCCGCGAAGTACAGATAGCCGGCCGCGTCCCGGTAGAACAGGTCACCGGTCCAGTACGCACCGGCCCGGCGCCGCTCGGCCTCGGCGGCCGGGTTGCGCCAGTACCCCTCGAAGGGGTTCGGCGCCCGGTTGACCAGCTCCCCTATCGCCTGCTCCCCGTTGAGCAGCCGCCCTGTGGCGTCGAACGCGGCCGGCGGACACTCGCGCCCGGTGGCCGGATCCAGTACGACGAGTCCCGGCGCCGCCGGTCCCACCGCCCCCGGCGGCGTGCCCGGCGCCCACTGGATCGCAGCGCCGCCCTCGGAGGAGCCGTACCCCTCCACCAGCCGCACCCCGAACCGCCGCTCGAAGGCCGCCGCGTCCACCGCGCCGGCCTCGGTGCCGAAGCCGAGGCGCAGGACATGGTCGCGGTCGTCCGCCCGCTCCTCGGTGGCGAGGATGTACTGCACGGCCCGGCCGACGTAGGTGAAGTAGGTCGCGCGGTAGCGGCGCACGTCGGCGAGGAAGCCGGACGCCGAGAAGCGCCGGCGCAGCGCCACCCCGGCCCCGGCGGCCAGCGCGGGCGCCCAGTCGGCGATCACCGCGTTGCCGTGGAACATCGGCATGCAGACGTAGTGCACGTCCTGCGCCCGCACCCCGAACTGCCGCACCAGCGCCTGCCCGGCCGCCGCCAGCCGGCCCTGGGAGCAGATCGCGGCCTTGGGAGCGCCGGTCGAGCCGGAGGTGAAGTACAGGAGAAGGCGGTCGGCGGGCGTGGCCCGGGACGGGTCGGGTTCCGCGCCGGCGTAGGGGGCGAGGAGGGCGGCGTACTCCGGGGTGTCCGTGACCAGGAGCCGTATCCCGGGGAGGTCCAGGTCCGCCAGCAGCGGCAGCCGGGCCCGCTCGGTGACGAGGACCGGGCACTCGGTGTGCAGGATGTCCCGGGCCAGTTCGGCGCCCCGGCGGGTGGGGTTGATCCCGGCGACGGCCGCGCCGGCGAGGGCGGCGGCGCCGAGCCACAGCGGGAACTCCTCGGTGTTGTCGAGCAGGACACCGATGTGCCGTACGGCGTCCCGGGGCAGCAGGTCGGCCAGCAGGGCGGCGCGGGCGGCGGCGCCCGCGGCGCTCTCGTGCTGGGTCAGCGTCAGCTCCCCGCACCACAGCCCGGGCCGGTGGTCCCCCCACCGGGCCGCGACCAGTTCGGCGACGGTGCGCGTCTTGGACTCCATGGGGGCGAACGGTAATTGACGTAGCGTCAGACAGGGAGGGTCACGGCATCATGCCCGCGGGCACGGCACAGAGGAGGAGTTCCACGAGGCTCCCCCGAGGCCGGTCCGCCGCTCCCGGTGATCGGCGTGGCGCGAACCCACCCGGCCGCCCGGACGCCCGGCCTCGAGGGGACCTCAGCTTCGGCGCCGCTCCTGAGCGGTGCTCAGAACGTGACGTCCGAGCAGGCGTAGAACGCGTTGCCCGTGTCGGCGATCGTCCACACCGCGAGGATGACGTGGTGCCCGCTCAGCCCGGACGGCAGGGTGCCGGTGTGGCTGAGTGTGGCCGGCGGGCGCCGGCCGTTGTACGGCACCGTCAGGAACGGGGTGAGGTCGAGGTCCGAGCGGGACAGGGCGTGGTTCTGGTTCCAGCCCTGCTTGGTGACGTAGTACTCGAAGTCCGTCGTGGCGTGCTCGGCCGTGAACTGCCAGCGGAAGGTGTACGTCTGGCCGCCCGTCACCCGGGTGGTGGGCCAGGCCCCGCCGGACGGCGTGGCCGGCGAGCTGAGCTGGGCGAACCGGCTCAGGCCGCCGTTGCAGATCTGGCCGTCGGCGGGTCCCGCGGCCGGGAAGCCCTTGGGACCCTCGACGCTCTGCGGCTCGTACTGGATGTCACCGCAGTTCGTCACCGTGCCGTTGGCGCAGAGCTTCTGCCTGCTGATGGGGAGATCGGTGTAGCCGTGCCCGCTGGCGCCGCCGGTGGAGAGCGCGAACGCTCCGGCGGTCACCACCCCGAGCACGACCGCGGACAACTTGGTCCTGGTGCGCATGCTGCCGCTCCTCGAGAACGTGGGGAGTTCGGGTGAGCTGTGCAGGTAGGTCTAGACCAAGTCCCAGATTATTGCCACTACTTGACTGTGTCCATACAAGGGACGTCTCCATCCCCCGCGCGTGCCCCCGCTACGACGGCGCACCGCGCCCCGCGCAGAACGCCACCGTCAGGTCCCGCACCAGCACCTTGCGCTCGTAGTCGTCGAGGTCGACCAGGCCGCGCACGGTCAGCCGGGTCACCGTGTCCTCCACCGAGTCCACCACCGAGCCGAGCATGCCGGCCCGCTGCCGGGCGTCCAGCTGGGCGATCCGGCGCCGGTGCATCGCGCCGGCGACCTCGGGGGCGTACTCCACCCGGAGCGGCTGCACCGAGAACACCTCCAGGCCGACCGGCGCGGTCTCCGCCGCCACCAGCCGGGTCAGCGCGTCCCCGGCCGCCGCCGTCCCGCCCCGGGTCCCGCCCGCGTGCTCCACCGGCACCCGGGCCAGCGCCGCCTCGACGCACTCGCGCAGATAGGTCTCGTGGTCCTCGACGCCGAGCACGGCCCGCGCGGTGTCCCGCACCCGCCACACCACCAGCACGACCACCCGCAGCCCCACCCCGTCGGAATCCGCCGCCGGCATCGCCTCGCTGCGCCAGTGCCGCAGCCGGACGTCCACCGGACGGCGCAGCAGCAACGGGTTCATCCAGAGCAGCCCGGTGCGCCGGACGGTCCCCCGGTAGCGGCCGAACAGCCCGAGCATCCAGGCCCTCCCGGCCTGTCCCCGGGCCAGGCCGCCGAAGCCGGCCACCCCGAGCGCCGCGGCCCCGACGTACGCCGCCCACTGCGCCGGGCCGAGGCCCGCGCCGGCCCAGGCGGGCAGCCGCAGCGCCCGCGTCGCGAGCGGCGGGAGCAGCCCCACCCACCACGAGGTCACCAGCCACCCGATGAGCCCGCACACCCCGGCCAGCACCCCGGCCAGTCCCGGCAGCACCCGGGCCGGGCGCTCGGCCAGGTCCGGGTCGATCTCGGGCAGGGGCCGGGCGCGCACCGGCGCGGTGCGTCTGAGCCGCGGCAGTTCGCCGGTGCCCTGCCGGCGGCCCACCACGGCGGGCTTGAGCGGCACCTTCACCGAGGTGGGGTCGTCGCGGAAGAGCAGATGGACGGGGATCTCGGTGGTCCCCTCGTTGTGGATCAGCCGGCCCGCCCGGGTGTCCGGGCCCACGGCGGCCTCCGGCTGCCCGTCGGATTCGGGCGGTGTGTGTGACGTGGTCGTACTCATGCGTGCCTCCAGCCTCCGCGCCAGATGCGTCATGAACAGGGGATGAGCAGGGATGAGCAGGGATGAGCAGGGGATCGGGGGATGAGTGGGGACGACGGGCCGGGAGAGTCAGAGGCCGGTCGCGTGGTCGGGGCCCGCGTCCGCGAACAGTCGGCGCCAGGTCTCCGGCCCCGGATAGCCGTCCGCCGCGCCGCCCCGCCAGCCCTGGGCCCGCTGGAAGGCCTCCACGGCCCGCCGATCCGCCTCGCCCCAGCGCGGACCGGGACCCGCGGCGTAGAAGCGGCCGAACCCCTTCTCCACCAGCCGGCGGCCCAGCAGCGTGACGTAGTCGTTCTCCGCGTTCGGCAGGAAGGCGGCCCGGCCGGGATAGACGGGCGCTGCGCGCGAGGAGCGCCCGACCGGGCCTGCCGCGGCCGACGCGATGTCCCTGCCCCTGCCGGTGACGAGCAGGCGCCAGGTGTGCGGGCCGGGCAGCCCGTTGGCCTCGGCGCCGGTCCAGCCCTGGGCCCGCTGGAAGGCCTCCACGGCCCGCCGGTCCGCCTCGCCCCAGGTGCGGCCGGGACCCTGGGGGTAGTACGTGTGGCCGCCCCGGGCCACCAGCATCCGCCCGAGCAGGGCGACGTACGGGTTGTCCGCCCCCGGGCCGAAGGAGGCGATGCCGGGGAAGGCGGTCTGCGTCTTGTCGGCGCCCGCCTGGGTGCCCGCCGTTTCCGCGACCAAGCCTTTGTAACGGTAGGGGACGTACTTGTCGGTGTTGCTCCAGTAGGGATACGGGGTGGGCTGGCTGCGGGTGTGCGGGGGTGTCTGCTCGTAGACCAGGTAATTGGTGTGCCCGCCGTCGGTCCAGCCGCCGAAGATCACCACATGGGAGCCCTTCTCGGGGTTGTCGGGGTTGTGGTACAGCAGGATGTCGCCGGGCTCCAGCTCCTCCTTGGTGATCTTCACGCCGTACCCGCCGAGGCTGCCCGTCCACTCGTTGCCGGGCAGACCCCAGGCCATGGAGACATAGCCCGAGCAGTCCTGCCGGTAACCGTCGGACCAGTAGGTGCTCATGCTGTACGGCACCTGGGCGGCCACCCAGATCTTTGCCCGGGCGATGATCTTGGTCCGGGTGGCGGAGGGGATGTCGGTGGGGTCGGCCGGCTTGCCCGTCCGGCCGTGCAGCGGAGACCTGCCGCCTTGAGGGGTGTCGGGCCCGCCGTCCCGGGGGACATGGGGGCGGTGGACGACGGGCCGGCCGGCCGCGAGGGCGGCGGCCGGTGCGGCCGCGCCGAGGACGGCCGACGTGGCGGCCACGACCACGAGGCCGCAGGCCGCCGGGGCGCCGAGCGGGCCGAACGGCGGACGCAAGCCCGTACGGCTCACTGGGCGCACGTGGGCGCAACCGGGGCAGTCGCAGCCGCTCGCAGGGTCGAATTCCTCGAACACCGGAGCTGTCATGAGATCTGCCTCACATTCGGAGGTGATTTGTCCGCGAGTGTGCACGTTGGTCAGTTTCCCAACTGTCCACCGGACCGCCACTTTGACGGTCCGAATGATGTACACGGCCCTCCACGACCCCCGTCGGCCACTTGATGGTGGTCGGAGGCACCCCTCGAGGTCGGGTAGAGTTATCTCCGTCAGCAGGCGCCGCTAGCTCAGTTGGTTAGAGCAGCTGACTCTTAATCAGCGGGTCCGGGGTTCGAGTCCCTGGCGGCGCACGATGACGATGGCGATCCACGTCCGCAGCAAGCGCGGACCTGGGTCGCCATCTCTGTTCCCGCGCGGCTCCGCCGCGCGCAGTGGGGGCCCTAGCGGCCCACACCCCCTCGTCCGAAAAGCCCCTCGCTGATGCGGGGGGCTTTTCGCATGCCCCGATTGGCCGGATACCCTCTCGCCATGGCAGCCCGGGACCTCCAGGAGCGGATCAAGAAGCTGATCGTCGAGCGGCGGCTGCCCTCGGGTGCCCCACTGCCGACCGAGCCCGAGCTGATGGAGCATCTGGGAGCGAGCCGGAACTCGGTGCGCGAGGCCCTGAAGGCGCTCCAGGCGATGGGGATCGTCGAGATCCGGCACGGGTTCGGGACGTACGTCGGCTCGATGTCGTTCGCCCCGATGATCGAGGGCCTGGCCTTCCGCACCGTCGCCGGGCACTACCGGGGCGAGGACTCCCTGCTCCAGCTGCTGGAGCTGCGCGAGGCCGTGGAGACGGGGCTGGTGTCACGGCTGGCCGGGCGGCTGCCGGAGGCGGACCTCGTGGAACTGGCCGGGCTCGTGGACCGCATGGAACGGGAGGCCGCGCAGGGGACCGGCCTCGCCGAGACCGACCGCGCCTTCCACGCCACCCTCTACCGGGGGCTGGACAACGTCCTGCTGAGCGAGGTGCTGGAGGCGTTCTGGGACGCCTTCCACCGGGTGCAGCGGGATCTGGTGGACGTACCGCAGGACCCCCGGGTCACCTGCCGCCAGCACCGGGAGATCCTGGACGCGGTCCGGTCCGGGGACTCACTGCGGGCGGAGGGGGCCATAAGGGATCACTTCGGCAACATCCGTGTCCGCCTTTCCACCACCGGCTCGCCCCGGCCCTCCGGGACCACCGGCGCACAGCGCGCGCCCGAGCCCCACACGCGCCACAATGAACGGGTTTGACCGGTAAACACCGCGTTTCGCATCTTGCGATCATGCGGATCACCGTAGAACCCTGGATGTCCAAGCTGTCGCCGATTGGCGGCAGTTGGGGGGAAACCGGTTGCGGCACGGCAGCGGGGAGGGGGCCCGCTCATGAATCGGTGCCGAGGGGGGCATCCATGCAACCGGAAGGTCGCAGTCCTGTGTCTGTGCGGCGGCGAAGACGTGGTGACTGCGCGCCGCCACTGATTCCGCGCGTGCGGGCCCAGGGGAGCCGGCCGGGCGGCAAGGACCTACGAAACACGCGGTGACCTGCGTGTGGGGGGAATGACTCATGACGTCGACGCCGACGGGCGCCGGACAGAGCCACGCTCACGACGACCCGTCACGGACCACACGACTGCGAGCGGTCACGCACCGGACGGGCCAGTTCCACCGGATACGGAAGAGCCTGCCGAGATACGACTACGAGCACTACAGCCGGCTCGCGGGCCCGCTCACCCGGCCCGACCCGACCCGGCCGTACACGGTGCAGTACCGGTCGCTGCTCTCGCAGGAACCGCATCGCCTGCGCGCCGCGCTCATGCTGGGGGCGGCCCCGATCCTCTCGCTGGTGCTGCTGTTCTGGCTGCTCCGGCCCGAGCACTGGACCGAACGGGACTATCCCGCCCATGCCTTCCTGCCGGCCCTCGACACCGTCATGCTCGTCTCGATCGGTCTGATCGAGTTCTTCCGCTGCATGAACGTGCTGTCCAACGCACACGCCACGCTCGTCGCCCGCGACCCGGTCCCGGTGGTCCCCGAGTCCGGCACCCGCGTCGCCTTCATCACCACCTTCGTGCCCGGCAAGGAGCCGCTGGAGATGGTGACGAGGACCCTTCAGGCGGCGGTGCGGCTGCGGCACCGGGGGCTTGTGCACGTATGGCTGCTGGACGAGGGCGACGACCCGGCCGTCAAGGGGGTCTGCGCCCGGCTCGGCGTGCACCACTTCACCCGCAAGGGCGTCGAGCGGTGGAACCGGGCGAAGGGCCCGCACCGCGCGAGGACCAAGCACGGCAACTACAACGCCTGGCTGGAGGCGCACGGCGACGCCTACGACTTCTTCGCCTCCGTCGACACCGACCACGTCCCGCTGCCCAACTACCTGGAGCGGATGCTCGGTTACTTCCGCGACCCGGACGTCGGCTTCGTCATCGGCCCGCAGGTCTACGGCAACTACGACACGTTCGTCACCAAGGCCGCCGAGTCGCAGCAGTTCCTCTTCCACGCCCTGGTCCAGCGCGCCGGCAACCGCTACGGCGCGCCCATGTTCGTCGGCACCTCCAACGCCGTACGGATCAGGGCGCTGCAGCAGATCGGCGGGCTGTACGACTCGATCACCGAGGACATGGCGACCGGCTTCGAGATGCACCGGGCGAAGAACCCGGCGACGGGGCGCAGGTGGAAGTCGGTCTACACGCCGGACGTGCTCGCCGTCGGTGAGGGCCCGGCCGCCTGGACGGACTTCTTCACGCAGCAGCTGCGCTGGTCCCGGGGAACGTACGAGACGATCCTCAAGCAGTACTGGAAGGGCCTGTTCACGCTCGGGCCGGGCAAGTTCTTCAACTACACGATGATGATCATCTTCTACCCGATGTCCGCCCTCAACTGGATCCTCGCGGCGCTGAGCTGCGCCCTGTTCCTGGGTCTGGGCGCCTCGGGTGTGAACATCGACCCGGCCGTGTGGCTGATGCTGTACGGCAACGCCTCCGCGCTGCAGATAGGGCTGTACATCTGGAACCGGCGGCACAACGTCTCCCCGCACGAGCCGGAGGGCTCGGGCGGTGTGGCGGGCATGGTGATGTCCGCGCTGTCCGCGCCGATCTACGCCCGCTCGCTGATGGATGCGGTCCTGCGCCGCAAGAGCAGGTTCGTGGTGACGCCCAAGGGCGCATCGGCCAGCCCCGACACGCTGTTCGGGACGTTCCGGGTCCACTGGTTCTTCATCCTGGTCTTCGGCGGCTCGCTCGGCGCCGGTTTCGCGCTCGGCAACTCCCACCCCGCGATGATCACCTGGGCGGGCCTCGCCCTGCTGATCACCGCCTCGCCGATCTTCGCCTGGCGGTACACGCTGCGGCAGGAGAGGCGGGGGCCGGGGCGGGCGGCCGGAGCCGCCGAACCGCAGGACGCGGTGCCCGCGCCGCGGCCGGCCCCGCTGCTGCGGCAGCGGCCCTCCTGGGCGGGCGCCGGGCAGGCGGCGCGGCGGGCCGGGGACACCGAGCAGACCATGCAGATCACGCTTGGCGGACCGGGGGGACGTGAGGAATGAGGGACCAGGCCGGCCGCCGTCGCGTCCGTCGGCTCGCGATCGGTACGGCGGTAGTACTTGCGCTGGCCGGGACGAACGGGCCGTGGGTCTACCGCTTCGCCACCGCGCAGTACCACCAGTACAAGATCAACAGGCCCAAGTACAAGGCCGCGAACGGCCACTGGGACATCATCGAGTTCCCCAAGGAGTACCGGCAGGACACCATCCACGCGGCCCTCCTGCACACCGGAAAGGTGCTGCTGGTCGCGGGCTCGGGCAACAACCAGGACAACTTCGACGCCAGGAGGTTCGACACCCGGATCTGGGACCCGGCCAAGGGCACGATCAAGAAGGTCCCCACGCCCAACGACCTGTTCTGCACCGGCCACACGCAGCTCGCCGACGGCAGTCTGCTGATCGCGGGCGGCACCAAGCGGTACGAGAAGCTCAAGGGTGACGTCAAGAAGGCCGGTGGCGTCATGATTCTCTACAACGAGAACCCGGACAAGCCGATGACGCTGCCCGCGGGCACGGCATTCACCGGCAGGCAGAACGGCAGGACGTTCGTCTCGCAGGATCCGGTCCTGATCCCACGCGCCACGAAGGTCTTCGACAGAGGCGGCAAGTGGCTGCGGAACAACCCCGGTTACGGCCGTGTCTACGTCGAGGCGCCGCTCGAGGGCAGCCAGTTCGAGACCGGCACCCAGGACAACTACCGGATCCGGGGCCTGACCGGCGCCGACGCGCGCAACACCTACGGCATCGCGCAGAAGCTCGCCCTCGACAAGAAGGACTTCGAAGGCATCAGGGACGCCTACGAGTTCGACCCGGTCGCCGAGCGGTACATCAAGGTCGACCCGATGAACGAGGCCCGCTGGTACCCGACGCTCACCACGCTGTCGGACGGCAGGATCCTCAGCGTCTCCGGCCTCGACGACATCGGCCAGCTGGTGCCGGGCAAGAACGAGATCTTCGATCCGGCGACCAGGAAATGGACGTACACCACGAGGACCCGGCAGTTCCCGACGTATCCGGCGCTGTTCCTGATGCAGAACGGGAAGATCTTCTATTCGGGGTCCAACGCGGGGTACGGTCCGGCCGACGTCGGCCGGGAGCCCGGCATCTGGGATGTCGGCACCAACGCCTTCGCGAAGCTGCCCGGGCTCGGTGACCCGACGATGATGGAGACCTCCGGGACCGTGCTGCTGCCGCCGGCGCAGAACGAGAAGTTCATGGTGATCGGGGGCGGCGGTGTCGGCGAGTCGAAGCTGTCGAGCAGGAAGACGCGGCTGATCGATCTGCAGGCGCGCAGTCCCCGGTTCGCCGACGGGCCCGAGCTGGCGAAGGGGACCCGGTATCCGCAGGCCTCGATCCTGCCGGACGACACGGTCCTGGTGAGCGGCGGCTCCGAGGACTACCGGGGGCGCGGTGACTCCGACATCCTGCAGGCGCGGCTGTACCACCCGGACAGCAACAGCTTCACGCGGGTCGCCGATCCGCTGGTGGGCCGCAACTACCACTCCGGGTCGATCCTGCTGCCGGACGGGCGGGTGATGTTCTTCGGCTCCGACTCGCTGTACGGGGACAAGGCGAACACCAGGCCGGGGAAGTTCGAGCAGCGGATCGAGATCTACACGCCGCCGTATCTCTACCGGGGCTCACGGCCTTCGCTCGGCGGCGGCCCGCAGACCATTGCCCGGGGAGCGTCGGGGACCTTCACGTCGAGGCAGGCGGCCGGCATCCGGAAGGTGCGGCTGGTCCGGCCGAGTGCCTCGACGCATGTGACGGATGTGGATCAGCGGTCGATCGCGCTGGACTTCAGGACCTCAGGGGACCGGATCACGGTGCGGGTGCCGGAGAACCGGAACCTGGTGCAGTCGGGGTGGTACATGCTGTTCGTGGACGACGACCAGGGAACGCCGTCCGTCGCCCAGTGGGTCAAGGTGCCCTGAGTCACTTGCTGTTCTCGGCCAGGGCGAGTGCGTAACTCGCCCACCACTGACCGGCCTTCGGGCCGCCCTTGCACGTCCCGTCCGACTCCCCCGGGCGCTTGACCCACAGGTAGGCGTCCACCAGGGGGTCGGACGTCCGGGTCGTCGGGGCTTGTCCGAGAGCGCGGCCCGGGGGGTTGCACCAGCGCTGGGACGGGTCGCCGGAGGTGGCGGGGCCGTTGCCGTTCCTGCTGGTGTCGATGACGAAGTGCCTGTCGCCCACCTTCGCCGAGAGCTGTTTTCCGTAGGCGAGGGAGTCCTGGGTGGAGTAGAAGTTGGAGACGTTGACCGAGAAGCCGTCGGCCCGGTCGAGGCCGGCCTGCCGCAGGGGCTGGAAGATCTGGTCGGGGTGGCCCCAGCCGGCGTTGCCCGCGTCCAGGTAGACCTTGGTGTTCTTCAGGGACTTGAGCTTGGTGACCGCGCCCTTGAGGAGGTCGTAGCGCTCCTCGTGGAACTGCGCGGGCGTGCAGCCGTCCACCAGGTGCAGGACGGCGTCCGGTTCGAGGATCACGATGGCCGGCCGGTCCTGGATGCCCCGGGCCACGCCGTCGATCCAGGCGCGGTAGGCGTTGCCGTCGGCTGCACCGCCCTGTGAGTACTGGCCGCAGTCGCGGTGCGGGATGTTGTAGAGGACGAGCAGGGCCGTGCGGTCGGAGGTCTCGGCGGCCTCGGTGAAGCCGCGGGCCTCCTGCTCCGGGTTCTCCGGGCCGATCCACTCCCCCACCGGCTGCTCGGCGATCTTCCGGATCTGCTCGGCCTGCGAGGTCTTTCCGGCCTTGGCGTAGGCGGCGAGCCGGCGGGCCGCGGTGCCGTCCGGGTTCACCCAGAACGGGTCGGTGGCTTTGGGCTGTTGGGTGATCCGGGTGTCCGGGCCGGCGTTCCTGTCCCCGCCTCCCGAGGAGCATCCGGCGAGCAGCAGCGCCGCCCCCAGCACGGCCGCCGCACACGCCCGCGCGGACGACCGGGCCCCCCTGTTGTCGTACATGCGATTCCCCCCTGGGCGCACTGGTCGGGTGCCCTGTCCATGCTGGCATGTCCGGACGGTTCGCCACGAGGTCGCACGGCGGGGCGTGCGGGGTCAGTGGGCGCCGGTGAGATAGGCGGAGACCACCACGTTGGCGGTGTAGCTGCGGGTGGCCCGGTCGAAGCTGCCGCCGCAGGTGATCAGGCGGAGTTCGGCGCGGCCGGCCCGGTGGGAGCCGTAGGCCTGGCGGGCGTCGAAGTCGTCGCGGGGCAGCACGCGCACGTCGTCGACGGTGAACTCGGCGGTCTTTCCGTCCGAGCGGACCACCCGGACCGTCGCGCCCGGCGCCAGCGTGCTGAGCTTGTAGAACACGGCGGGCCGGGTCGTGGTGTCGACGTGCCCGACGAGGAGGGCCGCGCCCCTGGCGCCCGGCCTGGTGCCGGCGGCGTACCAGCCGACCACGTCCGGCTGGTCGAAGGGGGGCGGGTCGACGGCGCCCTCGGCGTCCAGGCCGCGGGCCACCACCGGCGCCTGCACGCTCAGTCGCGGAATGTCGACGCGCCGGGGCAGCGCGTCCCCGAGCGGGGCGGCCGGGCGCGGAAGGAAGGCCGGGGCGGTGCCGGAGGGGACCCGGTCACCGGTGGCCGGGCCGTCCGTGCCCCGCGGTACGCCGGTCGTCGCCCGTCCCCACAGCCACAGCCCGAGCAGCAGCAGCGCCCAGGCCAGCACGGTGACCAGCCGTCCGGTTCCGCCGGTGGGGTGCCCGTGCTCGTCGGTCATGCCGGCCTGTCAGCGGGGGTTACGGCTGTTACGGCCCCGATGGGCACGCAGCCCGACGGCGAGTGCGGCGACCGCGGCGAGCCCGATCCCGGTGACCGCCTGGGCGGTGTCGGGTCCCGACTCACTGGTGGCCACGGTGGCGAAGTGCGTGGCGGTGCCGCCGCCGCCCGCGTGGACGGGGGCGACGGGGGAGGCGGCGGGCGGCTGCGTGGGCTCATCGGCCTGGCCGGACCCCCGGCCGGGTGCCGTTCCCGGATCGGCACCTTTTCCCGGGTCGGCTCCCCTTCCCCGGCCGGCCACCGTGATCCTCCCGGTCATGACGTAGTCGGCGCAGCTGATGCGCACGTCGTAGGCGCCGGGCGACAGCGAGGAGCGGACACGGATCTGGCCGGCCAGGGTGCCCCGGCTGCCGGTCAGCCGGGCGTCGGAGACGAACGCGGTCGAGACGGCGGTGCCCACGGCACCGGAGCAGCCGTGGACCCGCAGGGCCACATCGGTCCCGGGGGCCGGGGAGTCGGGGGTCACGGAAACCGAGCCGCTGTCGGCCGCATGGGCCGTCGGGACGAAGGCGGCAACGGCCAGGATTCCGGTACAGACAGTGAGGCGTAGTGAGCCCATCGTGAACCTCCAGTTATCTGGAGGCTCCCCCGCCCCGGGCGCCCCCGCATCCTCGGGAGGCGCCCGATTGCTCCAACCGGGTGAGTCGGGGTTTGGAAGCCCCTGATCAGACCAGGTCGACCAGGTCCGCGATGGAGTCGACGACCTGCGAGGGCCGGAACGGGTACCGGTCGACGTCCTCGGGCTGGGTGACCCCGCTGAGCACCAGGAACGTCCGCATCCCGGCCTCCAGGCCCGCGAGGACGTCGGTGTCCATACGGTCGCCGATCATCGCGGAGGTCTCGGAGTGGGCACCGATGGCGTTCAGGCCGGCCCGCATCATCAGCGGGTTGGGCTTGCCGACGAAGTACGGCTTCTTGCGGGTCGCGGCGGTGATCAGGGCGGCGACCGAGCCGGTGGCGGGCAGGTCGCCCTCGGTGGACGGGCCGACGTTGTCCGGGTTGGTGGCGATGAACCGGGCACCGCCGTTGATCAGCCGGACGGCCTTGGTCAGCGCCTCGAAGGAGTAGGTGCGGGTCTCGCCCAGGATCACGAAGTCGGGGTCGTGGTCGGTGAGGATGTAGCCGATGTCGTGCAGCGCGGTGGTCAGGCCCGCCTCGCCGATGACATAGGCGCTGCCGCCGGGCCGCTGGTCGTCCAGGAACTGGGCGGTGGCGAGCGCGGAGGTCCAGATGTTCTCCTCCGGCACGTCCAGGCCCATCCGGCGCAGCCGGGCGTGCAGATCACGGGCGGTGTAGATGGAGTTGTTGGTGAGCACCAGGAAGGGCCGCCCGGACTCGCGCAGCTTCTTCAGGAAGGCGTCGGCGCCGGGGATCGGGACGCCCTCGTGGATCAGGACACCGTCCATGTCGGTGAGCCATGACTCGATCGGCTTGCGGTCTGCCATGTTGTGCGTCTCCTGGCATACGTACGGTCAAGAAAGCGTGGGGGCGCCGGAACCACGGCGTACCGACGCCCCCAGCCTAGTCAGACCTGCGTGATCCGTACCCCGTCGATCACCCGGTACCCGTTGTTGCCTGCGGTGTGGTGCTCGTGCGGGACGGGTCAGCTGCCGGTGGCCGCCTTCCAGTCCTCGACGTACGACGTGAGGTTCTTGTCGATGTCGTTCCAGTCGGGCGTGAAGAGGTTCACGCCGTCCATGATCTTGGTGAGGTCGATGGCGTCGGCGTCGGTGGCCTTGACGTCCTGGCGGGACGCGAAGCCGCCGCCGATCGAGCTGACCTCCTGCTGCTGCTTCTGCGCGAGCATGAAGTCGAGCAGCTTCCTGCCGTTCTCGCTGTGCGGGGCCTTGCCGACCAGGCCGGCCGCATACGGCAGGGCGAAGGTGGTGGGCTTGCCGTCCTTGCCGGCCGGGAACCAGATGCCGAGGTTCGGCATGGTCTTGGCCTGGGCGTAGTTCATCTGCACATCGCCGTTGGCGACGAGCAGTTCGCCCTTGTCGACCTTGGGCGCGAGCTTGCCGGTGGAGGCGGACGGGCCGACGTTGTTGGCCTGCAGCTTCTTCAGGAAGGCGAGGGCCTGGCCCTTGTCGCCGAAGTCGTGCACGGCCTTGATGAGCACGGCGGTGCCGTCACCGGCGACACCCGGGGTGGAGTACTGCAGCTTGTTCTTGTACTGGGGGTCGAGCAGTTCGTTCCACGTCTTGGGAGCCTGCTTCAGCTCCTTCTTGTTGTAGACGAAGCCGAAGTAGTTGTCGACGACGGAGGTCCAGGTGCCGTCGATGGACTTGTCGGCGCCGCTGACCTGGTCGGCGTCCTTGGGCTCGTACTTCTCCAGCAGGCCCTTGGTGTCGGCCTCCTGGATGAAGGGCGGGAGGGTGACCAGCACGTCGGCCTGCGGGTTGCTCTTCTCGCGGACGGCGCGCTGCACGATCTCGCCCGAGCCGCCCTCGACGTACTTGACCTTGATGCCGGTCTGCTTGGTGAAGTCCGCGAAGACCCTGTCGTACCAGCCGTCGCCGTTCTCGCCCTTGAGGCCGTCGGCGCTGTAGACGGTGACCTCCTTGGCGTTCGAGGCGGAGGAGGAGCCGCCGCAGGCGGCCAGCGCGGGGGTGGCGAGGAGAGCGAGGGCTACGGCGAGCGTGATACGGGTTCTGGGCATGGCGAGGCCAACTCCTGGCATTTTCACGGGGATGACGACGGGGTCGTGGGGGGTGCGGGGGGATGCGGGGGGTCAGCGGTACGACGCCCGGGTGCGGACCCGGGAGACGGCGAACAGGACGATCAGGGTCGCGGCCATCAGCACCACGGCGACGGCGGAACCGGTGAACAGGGCGCCGCGGTCGGTGGCGCCGTAGATCAGGACGGGAAGCGGGGTCCAGTCGGGCGGATAGAGCATCATCGTGGCGCTCAGCTCGCCCATGGACAGGGCGAAGCAGAGGCCGGCGGCGGCGGTCAGGGACGGCAGCAGCAGGGGCAGCCGTACCCGCCACAGCACGTAGGAGGGCCGGGCGCCGAGGGAGGCGGCGGCCTGTTCGTAGGCCGGGTCGAGGCGGGTGATCGCCGCCGACACGGACTGGTGGGCGAAGGCCGTGACCAGCACGGTGTGCGCGAGGATCACGATCCACCGGGTGCCGTTGAGCAGCATCGGCGGCTTGGAGAACGCCACCAGGATCGACAGTCCGACGACGACCGACGGTACGGCGACCGGCAGCACGAAGAGGGCGTCCATGACCCTGCGGTAGCGCTTCTTCAGGGCCGCCGCGGCCAGCGCGGCCCAGGTGCCGACGGTCAGCGCGAGCAGGCTGGCCCCGACGGCGGTGAGCAGGCTGGTGGTGAGCGCCTGCAGGGCCTCGCCGCGGGTGGCGGCACGGTAGTTGGCCGTGGTCGGGCCCGAGGGCAGGACGCTGGACCAGTGGGTGGCGAAGGAGGCGCCGAGGACGACGAGGAGGGGCAGGGCGAACAGCGGCACGAAGAGCAGCAGGAACACCGCCCAGACGGCCCACTTGGCCCCACGGCTATGCACCAGCACGACGGCTCACCACCCGGTAGAGGCCGTACAGCCCCACGGAGATCAGGACGTTGACGACGGCGACCACACACGCGCCCGGATAGTCGGACTCCAGGATCGCCTTGCTGTAGACGAGCGTCGGCAGGGTGGTGACCCCCTTCGCACCGGTGAACAGCACGATGCCGAACTCGTTGAGACAGAGCACGAGGACGAGGCTCCCGCCGGCCGCGAGCGCGGGCAGCGCCTCGGGCAGGATCACCTGCCGCACGATCCGCGGCGCCCGCGCGCCCAGTGAACTGGCCGCCTCCAGCTGCGATGTGTCCAGCTGCGAGAAGGCGGCGAGCAGCGGCCGCATCACGAACGGCGTGAAGTAGGTGACCTCGGCCAGCAGCACGCCCCAGGGGGTGGTCAGGAACTGGAACGGCCCGCTCGCCGCGCCGGTCAGATCCGTCCACGCCCCGTTCGCCATGCCCACGCTGCCGTAGATGAACAGCAGCGCCAGCGTGATCAGGAAGGACGGGAAGGACAGGAACACATCGATGAACCGCGCCACCGCCTTCGCCCCGGGGAACGGCACGAACGCGATGACCAGCGCCAGCAGGAAGCCGAGCACCAGGCAGCCGATGGTGGCGGCCACGGCCAGCCAGACGGTCGTCCACAGCGCGTTGCGGAACGCCTCGGAGGCGAAGACGTCGGCGTACGGCTGCAGGGAGGTGCCGCCGGAGTCGGGCTGGAAGGACTGCTGGACGACGAGGGCGAGGGGGTAGAGGAAGAAGAGGGCGAGGGCGGCGACGGGTGGCAGCGCCCACAGGAACGCCCCGAAGGGGCGCCGCGGGGCCGTGCTCGGCCTGCGGCTGCCGCCACCCGGGCGCGACCGGCCACGGACGGCTCGCGTGGTGCGGACGGTGTCAGCCATGGCTCACCCCGGCAGGGAGCAGCACCGCGTCCTCCGGCGCGAAGTGCAGCGCCACCACGTCCCCGAGCGAGGGCGGGTTCTTCAGCTCACGCAGGTCGGCCATCACGTGGTGCCCGTCGACCTCGACGTACAGCCGGTGCGTGGCGCCGCGCCACTGGATCTCGGTGACGGTGCCGACGAGCCGGTTGGGGCCTTCGCCGAGCCCGACCAGGTGGGGCCGTACGCACAGCGTGGCCCGCGCCCCGGCGAGCACCCCCGTCGTGTCGGCCGTCAGCTCGGTGCCCGCGAAGGAGACCGCGCCGGTCCCGACGGTCACCGGCACCAGGTTCGCGCCGCCCACGAAGGAGGCGGTGAACTCGTTGGCCGGGGCGCGGTACAGCTCCTTGGGCGTGCCGCAGGCCTGCAGCCGCGCCTTGTCCATCACCGCGATCCGGTCGGCCAGGGTCAGCGCCTCGACCTGGTCGTGGGTGACGTACAGCATCGAGACCTCGGGCAACTCCCGGTGCAGCCGGGCGAGTTCGGCCAGCATTCCGGAGCGCAGCTGGGCGTCCAGCGCGGACAGCGGCTCGTCCAGGAGCAGCACGTCCGGCCGGATGGCGAGCGCCCGGGCGATGGCGACCCGCTGCTGCTGTCCGCCGGACAGCTCGCGCGGGTGGCGGCGGGCGTAGGAGGCCATCCCGGTCATCTCGAGTGCCTCGGCGACCCGCTGCCGTATCTCGTTCCTGGGCGTCCTGCGTGCCTTGAGTCCGAAGGCCACGTTCTCGTCGACCCGCAGGTGCGGGAAGAGCGCGTACTGCTGCACCACCATGCCGATACCGCGCCGGTACGGCGGCAGGTCCGTCACGTCCCGGCCGCCGAGGAGCACCCGCCCGGACACGGGCCGTACGAACCCGGCGACCGCCCGCAGCGCGGTGGTCTTGCCGGAGCCGGACGGCCCGAGCAGCGCCATGACCTCGCCGGGCTCGACGGTCAGGTCGAGCGAGTCGAGAGCGAGGGTGTCGACGGTCTTGCCGTCGTAGGCGACGGTGACGGAGTCGAAGCGGATGCCCATCTCAGCGCGCTCCCGACAGCAGGGTGGGCAGGTCGGCGACGGAGTCGAGGACGTGCGTGGCACCGGCCGCGCGGAACGCGTCGTCGCCGTGGGCGCCGGTGCGCACGCCGGCCACCAGCCCGGCCCCGGCCCGTACACCGCTGAGCACGTCGTACGAGGTGTCGCCGACGACGGCGACCTGCGTCGTGCTCTCGGCGGCCTTGGTGTGCAGGAAGGCCTGGAGGACCATGTCCGGGTACGGCCGTCCGCGCCCGCCGGCGTCAGCCGGGCACAGGGTGAGCGCGACGGGGAACGAGGGGTCCCGCCAGCCGAGGGCGTCGAGGATGGCGTCCTGGGTGACGCGGGCGAAGCCCGTGGTCAGCACGACGGTGCGGCCGGCGGCGGCGAGTTCCTCGATGGCCTCACGGGCACCGGGGAGGGGGGCGATCAGACCGCTGTCGACCAGGTCGCCGTACGCCTTCTCGAAGGCGCCGTTGGCGCGCTGGGCGCTGTCCTCGTCGCCGAACAGGTGCCGGAAGACGGAGATCTTGGACTCGCCCATGGTGGCGCGGACGTAGGCCAGGTGCTCGGCGTGCCGGGGCGAGCCGGGCTCGACGCCGAGTTCGGCGGCGGCGGACGCGAAGGCGCGCTCGACGAGGCCGCCGTCGGCGACGGTGGTGCCGGCCATGTCGAGGACGACGAGACGGATGTCGGTCAGGGGGTTGTCGGTCACGGTGCTCACCAGCCCAGTTCGTTCGCGGTCGTTTCGGCCATCGCCGGCGAGCAGGTCATGCCGCGCCCGCCGGGCCCGGTGACCAGCCACACGCCGTCGCTCACCTGCTGGCGGTGCACGACCCGGCTCGTGTCGGTGCACTGCGCGTACACGCCCGCCCAGCGGCGGCGGATCTTGGGCAGCGGCCGGCCGAGGAAGGACTCGACGACCCCGACGAGGTGGTCGTAGGGGTCCTCGACGGTGTCGAAGGCGAAGGGGTGCTCGTACTCGTGGGTGTCGCCGATGGTCAGACCGCCGTCGGCGCGCTGCACCATGAGCAGCTGCATCTTGTTCTCGGAGGCGGTCTGCGCCTGCGGCCGGCCGGCGTTGAGCGCGTCCAGCTCCGGGGAGGCGTAGGCCGGGTAGTAGCGGAAGCTGTCGGCGTCCGCGACCGAGGTGGTCAGCGGCTCGCCCAGCGGGTCGGTCTGCATCATCTGCAGGCGGACGCGGCGCACGGGCAGGTCGGGACCGGCCAGCTCGCGGACCAGGCCGCCGAGCCAGGCGCCGGTGCACAGCACGACGACGTCGCCCTGGTGCACGTCCCCGTGGTCGTCGCGCACGCCTGCGGCGCCGACCACGTCACGCACCTCCCGTCCCGGCAGGAAGGTGTAGTTCGGGGACTTCAGCAGCTCCTCGCGCAGGGCGAGCTGGGCGGTGCGGGGCTCGACGGCGGCGTCGCGCTCGCAGTGCAGTGCGGCGTCGAACTCGCCGCGCAGGGCGGGGTTGACGGCCCGGGCCTCGCTCGGCGTCAGCAGCTTGTAGCCGCGGGCTGCGGCGTCCGGCCGGGCCACGGCGGCCTCGGCGACGGCCAGCTCCAGGTCACCGCGGACCGGGGTCAGCGAGCCGTTGGCCCGGAAGCCCAGCCCAGGCACCCGCCGGCCGATCTCCTCCCACAGCTCCCGGGCCCGCAGCGCGGTCTCGAGTTCTTCTCCACCCGCGCGGCCGCTGACCCAGATCTGTCCGAAGTTGCGCAGTGAGGCGCCGCGCGCCTCCGCCTCACGCTCGATCTGAACGACCTGGTGGCCGCGCTGTACTGCTTGCCAGGCGTGCATGGTGCCCATGACGCCCGCTCCGACGACTATCACTCTCACGGCGGCAACACTCCTCGTGGTCGGGGAACCGGAAGGGTCCGGCTGACAACGAGAGCGTGAACGACCCATCACGTTTGGGCTAGACCCGTTATCTTCTCGTGACATTACAGAGGGTCGGTATCTCCGCCTTTGACTGTTTCTGAGGGTTTCTCAGCCCGTCAGGTGGGCGGTGAAGGAGAACCGGTCACCGCGGTAGAGCGAGCGCACGCGCTCCAGGGGCCGCCCGTCCGTGTCCCGCGAGATGCGGTGGATCAGCAGCATGGGCAGGGCCGGCGGGGTGCCGATGAGCAGGGCCTCACGTGGGGTGGCGAGCACGGTCTCGATGCGCTCGTCGGCGTCGCCGAAGACGAGACCGAGAGCCTTGAGGTAGCCGTAGAAGGAGGAGTCGGGCTCGAAGTCCGTGTCCAGCCGGGGCAGCCGGGCGACGGCGACGTACGTGCTCTCCAGCCCGACCCGCTCGTCGTCGGCCAGCAGCAGCCGCTCCAGGTGCCACACCGGCTCGCCCCGGGTCAGCCCGGTCTCGGCGGCGAGGGCGTCCGGGCAGGGGAAGCGGTCGAGGGTGACGAGGGTACGGCCGGGGGTGAGGCCCTGCCGGCGTACGCCCTCGGTGTAGCTGGCGAGGGACAGCGGCTGGGCGAGCTTGGGTCCGGCGACGACGGTCCCGCGCCCCCGGCGCTGCAGCCGCCCCTCCAGCACCAGCTCGCGCACGGCCTGCCGTACGGTCTCGCGGGCGACGTCGTAGCGCTCGGCGAGATCCCGCTCGGTCGGGATGACGCTCCCCTGCCCCAGTTCCTCGAGCAGCGCGGCGATCCGCGCCTTCACCGCGTAGTACTTGGGAATGCGGCCGTGCTCGGGGATGCCGGAGCGGACGGCGGCGCCGGGGGCCTGGTCGTTCGGGTAGTCCACGCAGGGATCGTCGCAGACGGCGGAGCAGTTGGCGGTACGGGACCCCTCTTCAGCGGCGTCTGCGGGCCAGCAGGAAGGCACCCAGGCCGACTCCGAGCAGGGTGACGGTGGCCGCGAACAGCCCGTGGACGAGCCCGAGCCCGGTGCCCCCCAGCTCCCGGGCCCGCTCCCCGGCCTCCTCCGCCGCTTCGGCGAAGGGCAGGGAGGAGTCGGGGACGGAGGCGGAGGCGGCGCTCGTGGGGGTACCGGTGCTCACCGCGCCCTGCCTGCTGCCGGCGGGACGGGGCTCCACGACCCCGTCCCGCCGGGAGCCTTCGGGCCGGGGCTCCGTGCCGTCCGCGTACGGTCCGATCCCGAACCGGTAGGCGTTGGACTCCCCGACCCAGTCCCCGTCGTCGCCCCGGCGCTGGACGACGGCGGCGTTGGCGGTGACCTGGTCGGGCGCGGTGTCGGAGGTGAGCGCGAGCCTGACCTTGACGCTGACGGTCCTGCCGGGCGGTACGGCGAACCCCGCGAACCCGGCGCCGTCCAGCACCCCGATCAGTTCCTGCTCGTCGGTGGTCCTGAACGACACCGGCCGGGCCCGCGAGCCGTCGTAGAAGTCCAGCTGGGGCTGGTCCGGCCGCAGGGCGCGCTTGTCGTCGACGAGGACCACGACCGGGTGGATACCGGTGCAGGTCCGGCGCGTGGTGTTGGTGAGGTCGATGTACCAGGTGCCGTATCCGCCGCCCGCCTCGTACGAGTCCGGGCCACCGCGGATCCGGGCGGCCAGCGGGAAGGCCCGGGCGTCCGCGCCGACGCAGGCGGGGGGCGCGTCGGCGCGAACGGCCCGGGCGGCGCCGGCGGCCCGGGCGGCCTGCACCGGCGCGGGAGCGAGGACGGTGGCGGCGGCTGCGGAAAGGCAGAGGAACAGGGACGTGCACAGTCGCATGAACACATGACCATGCCGGTCGGCCCCGAGCGCCCTGGTCGCCACTCCGGTACGGGCCGCGAAATCCGCTCGAACAGCCGGTCATGACGACGTCCGGCCGGTCATGGTGGTGCGCGGCCGGTCATGGTGACGTCCGGCCGGTCCCGATGACGTCCGGCCGGTCATGGTCACGTCCGCGGTGACCACGCCGTCCGGATCGCGGCCGCGGGGGCGGGGCCACGGCGGCACGGCGGCCGAGGGCTCCGCCGGTTCTGCCGGTTCTGCCGGTACCGGGTCTTTCGCCCGCGGCTCCGGCGTGGCCGATCGCACCCACGCGGCGACGCCCCACGCCGACAGGGCCTCGCACCCCTTGGGGGCGCCTACGCCCCGCGCCCGAACAGCGGCCCCAGGAGCAACTGCGCCGCCCCCTCGGCGACGGCCCGCTCGCCGCCGCCGGCCACGCGGACCGGTACCTCGCCGCCCAGCGTCCCCTCCCTGCGGGCCCGGTCGGCCAGTACCTCGCCGACTCCCCGCACGAACACCTCCGGCGCCCCGGCGATCGTGCGTCCGCCCAGCAGCACCGCATCGATGTCCAGCAGCCCGACCAGATTCGCCGCCGCCACCCCCAGCACCCGCGCCGCCTCCCCGGGCTCCCCACGCCCCACGGCGGCAAGGCACAGCACCTCCACGCACCCCCGGTTCCCGCACTCACAGGGCGGCCCGTCCAGCTGGATCACCTGGTGCCCGAACTCTCCCGCCCCGGTCCGCACCCCCCGGTGCACACTCCCGCCGATCACCAGACCCGCGCCGAGCCCCGTGCCCAGATGCAGGTACGCGAAGGATCCGGATCCGCCCTCACCCGCCGCCGAAAGCCCCAGCGCCGCGGCGTTGGTGTCCTTGTCCACCACTACCGGCACCCCCAGCCGCTCCCCGAGCGCGTCCCGCAGCGGAAAGCCGTCCCACTCGGGAAAGCCGGTCACCCGGTGCAGCACCCCGCGCGCATGATCGAGCGGCCCGGGCAGCGCCACCCCCACCCCGAGCAGTGTCCCGACCCCGGCGAGCCCCTCGTCCTCGAGGCCCAGCCCGCCCGCGACCAGCCCTTCCACCGCCCGTACGACCACCCCGAGCACCGCCTGTGCGCCGGCCCCCAGATCCAGCTCCGCCCGCCGTTGCCCGACCACGGCCCCGTCCAGGTCGACGAGCACCGCGCGCAGCTCGTCCCGGTCCAGGTGCACGCCCACCGCGTGCCCGGCCTCGGGCACCAGCCGCAGTACGGTCCGCGGCTTGCCCCCGGTCGACGCCCGCCGGCCCGCCTCGGCCGCGTACCCCTCCTCCCGCAGCCGTGCGGTGATCTTGCTGACGGCCTGCGGGGTCAGCCCGGTGCGCTCGGCCAGTTCGAGCCGGCTGACGCCCTGCGCCCCGGCGTCCCGCAGCAGCCCCAGCACCAGCGCGGTGTTGTGGCTGCGCACCACGCCGAGATTGGCTCCCGTCGGCCCGTCGCCGCTCGCCGGCACACCGCTCCCCGTCCTCGTCCTGTTCACGCCACCCATTGTCCTCGCCGCTTGCACTTTGGCAACAGCGTTGCGAAAGTAGGGGGCATGACTGCTACTCCCCTCCGTGTCGGCCTGATCGGCTACGGCCTCGCCGGCTCCGTCTTCCACGCCCCGCTGATCGCCGCGACCGAGGGCCTCGCCCTGGACACCGTGGTCACCTCGAACCCCGAGCGGCAGGAGCAGGCCCGCGCCCGGTTCCCGGACGTCCGCACGGCCGCCGGCCCCGAGGAGC
Source organism: Streptomyces broussonetiae (assembly GCF_009796285.1). Lineage (NCBI taxonomy): Bacteria > Bacillati > Actinomycetota > Actinomycetes > Kitasatosporales > Streptomycetaceae > Streptomyces > Streptomyces broussonetiae. Next base: position 3,875,576 of record NZ_CP047020.1, read on the forward strand.
TGTTCGACCGCGCCGACGAGCTGGACCTGATCGTCATGGCGTCCCCGAACAAGACGCACGTGCCGCTCGCCACCACCGCTCTCAAGGCGGGCCTGCCGGTCGTGGTGGACAAGCCGGTCGCCGGCTCGGCCGCCGAGGCCCGCGGCCTCGCGGCCCTCGCCGACGAACGTGGTCTGCTCCTGTCCGTCTTCCAGAACCGCCGCTGGGACAACGACTTCCTGACCCTGCGCCAACTGCTGGCGGACGGCCGGCTCGGTGACGTCTGGCGCTTCGAGTCCCGCTTCGAGCGCTGGCGTCCGCAGCCCAAGGGCGGCTGGCGCGAGTCCGGCGACCCCGCAGAGATCGGAGGTCTCCTCTACGACCTCGGCAGCCATGTGGTCGACCAGGCCCTGGTCCTGTTCGGTCCGGCCACCGAGGTGTACGCCGAGACGGTCGTGCGCCGCCCCGGCGCCGAGACCGACGACGACACCTTCATCGCCCTCACGCACACGAACGGCGTCCGCTCCCACCTGTACGTCTCCGCGACGACCGCCCAGCTCGGCCCGCGCTTCAGGGTGCTGGGCTCGCAGGCGGGCTATGTGAAGTACGGCCTGGACCCGCAGGAGGGGGCTCTCAGGGAAGGCCTGCGGCCCGGACCCCGGTGGGGCGCCGAGCCCGAGTCCCTGTGGGGCCGCATCGGCGCCGGGGAGTCCCCGCTGACCGGCGGCGGCACCCCCGTACCGACCGTGCCGGGCGACTACCCCGCCTACTACGCGGCCGTGGCCGACGCCCTGCGCGGCACCGGCCCCAACCCGGTGACCGCGCTGGAGGCGGCCGACGCCCTCGACGTACTGGAAGCGGCCCGCACGTCGGCCCGCGACAAGGTGACGGTGACGCTCTGATGCCGCGGACCACCCCCGGGTCCGCCCCCGAACCGGCCCCGTCCGTCGCGGAGTTGGAGGCGCAGGAACGCGCTCTGGTCTTCCGGCGGTTCACCCACGACGACGCCTGGGCCCTCGGCTCGCTCCTGGTCGGCCTGGCCCGTGCGCGCCAGGCCCCGGTCGCGATCGACATCCACCGCGCCGGCCAGCAGCTCTTCCATGCGGCCCTGCCGGGCTCCACCCCGGACAACGACGCCTGGATCGCCCGCAAGCGCCGGGTGGTGGAGCGCTACGGCGCCTCCTCCTACCTGGTCGGCACCCGCTTTCGCGCCAAGGGCACGACGTTCGAGGACTCCTCCCGCCTGGACCCCGACACCTACGCGGCGCACGGCGGCTCGTTCCCGATCCGCGTCGAGGACGTGGGCGTCGTCGGCGCGGTGACCGTGTCCGGCCTCCCCCAGCTCCAGGACCACCGGTTCGTCGTGGCGGCCCTGGAACAGTTCCTGAAGGTGTGACGCCCGGCGGGAATCCGTGGGGGATGCCTCCGGTTGGGAAGGGCTGCAGACGTGATGACCACGCACCCGCCCGGAGGGATCGCCCCATGAGCACCTTGAACGGCCTGAAGGACACGATCGGCCGGTACGGCATCTGGACGAGTCTCGCCCCGCACGCGGACGACCAGGCCCGGCTCGCCGAACTGGCCGAGGCATCGGCCGAGTTGGAGGAGCTGGGCTACGGCGCCGTATGGCTGGGCGGCAGCACGGCCGCCCGGCATGCCGCCCCGCTGCTGGAGGCCACCGGCACGCTCACCGTCGGCACCAGCATCCAGAGCATCTGGCAGTACGACGCCGAGGAGAGCGCGGCGGCCTTCGCCGGGGTGGAGGCCGCGCACCCCGGCCGCTTCGTGCTCGGCCTGGGCGTGAGTCACGCCAAGCTCGCCGACCAGTACCGCCGCCCCTACTCGGCCCTGGTCGCCTACCTCGACGCACTGGACGCCGCGGGCGTCCCCGCCGACCGCCGGGTCCTCGCGGCCCTCGGCCCGAGGACCCTGGAACTGTCCCGGGACCGGGCGGCGGGCGCGGTGCCGTACCTGGTCACCGCCGAACACACCGCCCAGGCCCGCGAGATCCTCGGCGACGCCCCGCTGCTCGCGCCCGAGCTGAAGGTCGTCCTGGAGGCCGACCCCGCCCGGGCTCGCGCCATCGCGCGCAAGACCCTCGCGATGTATCTCGCCCTGCCGAACTACACGAACAACTTCCTGCGCCTCGGCTTCACCGAGGACGACGTGACGGGTGGCGGCAGCGACCGCCTGGTCGACGCGGTCTTCGCCTGGGGCGACGAGGCCGGCGTCCGCAACCGCATCGAGGCCTTCCACCGGGCCGGCGCGGACCACGTGGCCCTCCAGGTGATCACCGACGCCGGGCGCGACGCCCTCCCGAGGCAGGAGTGGCGCAGGCTGGCCCGTCTGCTGAAGTGAGCCGCCCCAGGGGCGCGGGGAACCGCGCGCCCGGACACGAACCGGCCGCGGCCGACCACGAAGCCGGTCCCCGGCACTCCCGGCGGAGCGTCTACGCGTCCTTCAGCTCCTGCCGCTGGCGGCCGAGCCCGGCGATCTCCAGCTCGACGACGTCCCCGGCCCTCAGGTACGGCTTGGGCTCGGGGTGCCCCATGGCCACCCCCGCCGGCGTTCCCGTGTTGATGACGTCCCCGGGGTAAAGGGTCATGAACTGGCTGACGTACCGCACGACTTCGCCCACCGGGAAGATCTGCTCGGCCGTCGTGCCGTCCTGCTTCAGCTCCCCGTTGACCCACAGCTTCAGCGACAGATCCTGTGGGTCGCCGACCTCGTCCGCCGTCACCAGCCACGGCCCCAGCGGATTGAACGTCTCGCAGTTCTTGCCCTTGTCCCAGGTCCCGCCCCGCTCGATCTGGAACTCGCGCTCGGAGACGTCATGGGCCACCGCGTACCCGGCGACATGGGCGAGCGCCGCCTCGGCGGACTCCACGTAGCGGGCCGTACGTCCGATGACGACGGCCAGCTCCACCTCCCAGTCGGTCTTCACGGAGCCGCGCGGGACGAGCACGGTGTCGTTCGGGCCGACGACCGTGTCCGGCGCCTTGAAGAAGACGACCGGCTCGGCGGGCGGCCGGGCGCCGGTCTCGCGGGCGTGGTCGTGGTAGTTGAGCCCGATGCACACGATCTTCCCGATCCGGGCGAGCGGCGGCCCGGTCCGGAGCCCGGCCGCGTCCAGCGCGGGCAGCTCGCCGGACTGGGCCGCCGCCCGTACCCGGCCGAGCGCGGCCTGGTCGGCGAGGAGCCCGCCGTCGATGTCGGCCACGATGCCGGACAGGTCCCGGAGCGTTCCCTCCGCATCGAGCAGCGCGGGCCGCTCGGCCCCTGCCGTACCCACTCGCAGCAGCTTCATGGTCACCATCTCCCTCGATCGCGGGCGCCCGACCGATGGGTGCAGCCATCGGAGGACTGGCCGATCCTCCAATCCCACGGTCCACTCCGCAAGACCCTGTTCAGGTACTGGACCGTAACCCCGCCTCGTCAGCGGTACAGCGCGGCCCGCTCCACGGCGGTCCAGGCCGTGCTGGTCACGACGTACAGCGCGGCCGCCAGCGGCACGACGGCGACCGTGACGAGCGTGAGGAACGACATGAACGGCGAGAGTTCATATGATCGACTCGGCCAAGGGGGAGCCGTAGGGGGAGTACACGCGTGCCACGCACACCGAGTTGCATCCTGACCGACGCGTCCGTCGCGCAGGTCACCGACGGCCATGCGGCGGACCGGTTCGTCGAGATCGGCTCGTTCACCAAGGTGCTCACCGGCACCGCACTCATGCGCATGGCCGCGGCGGGCCTGCTCGACCCGGACGACCCCGTCGAGCGCTGGCTCCCCGCCGCTCCGGGCACGGGGGTCACCCTGCGGAACCTGGCCGACCACACCTCGGGGCTGCCCCGCCTTCCTCCCGGGACGGGCCTGCGTGATCCGTACGCCGCGTTCGACCGTGCCGCCCTGCACCGGCTGCTCGGCCGGCTGGACCAGGTCGTGGTCCGGCCGCCGGGGCAGGAGGAGTACTCCAATCTCGGGTACGCCGTCCTCGGCGCGGCCCTGGTCGCGGCGGCCGGGACGGCGTACGAGGAACTGCTCGCCGAGCATGTGCTGCGGCCGCTGGCGGTGAACGAGGTGAGCGTGCGGCCCGACGCGGGCCGGCGGCTGCTCGCCCCGGGGCTGTTCGGCCGGGACCGGCGGCCCTGGACCATGACCGGGGCGATCCTTCCGGCGGGCGGACTGTGGGCCACTCCGCGTGCGGTCGCCGATCTGCTGGTCCGGCTGGTGATCGAACGTCGGCTGGGCGATCCGGCCCCCTCCTGGCAGACGGCCGGGTCCCTGCTCTGGCACAACGGCGCGACCCGGGACGCCTCGCTCTTCACCGGCGCGACGGCGGACGGCCGGTGGGTGGTCGTCCACCGGCTGGGCGGCGACTCGGACGCGACCGACCGGACCGGCATCGACCTCCTCGCCGGGCGCGGCACGGCCGGTTCCTGAACAGACGTTCAGGCGGACGCGCCCTCCGGCGGCTCCAGGGGCTCCAGCAGCCGCCTGGGCCTGAGCAGCGCCCGGCTGACGGGGTCCGCCGGGTCCGGGTCGAGCCCCGGGCCTGGCTCCATGACCACGTCCCCGACCGGTACGACACCTCCGCACGCGGGGCATTCGCCGTACGGCCCGAGTTCGGTGCCGCACGACGCGTGCCGGAAGTAACGCAGCCGGCCGTCGGTGAAGTGCTCGCGCCCCCACAGGCCGAGCGAGCGCAGCGTGGGCCACAGGGCGATGCCGCGCTCGGTCAGGACGTACTCGTCGCGGGGCGGCGACTGCTGGTACCGGCGCTTTTCGAGGATGCCCTCGGCGGTCAGCATCTGCAGCCGGGCGGCCAGGACGGCGCGCGGGATGCCGAGGTGGACGAGGAAGTCGTTGTAGCGGCGCACGCCGTACAGCGCGTCCCGGACGACGAGCAGCGTCCAGCGCTCGCCGACGACCTCGAGTGCGCGGGCGATCGAGCACTCCTGTGTCACGTAGTCCTTGCCCAGTGCCATGCCGTCCACTGTAGCCACTTTCCGACGCCTTGGTTCGGTGACCGAACCCATGATGCTACGGTGGCCCGGTCAGGTCAGTTCAATGACTGAACCGTAAGGATCACGCCATGACCGGGCTCGACTCCCCGACCAACACCCCCATCCCCACCCCGACTCCCGCCGCTCACGACGCGACGGCCCGGGACGCCCCCGCACGCCCCCGGGCCACCCTTGCCCTGACCAGCGCGGCCACCGCCGTGGCCCTGATGACGTACACGGCCCCGATGGTCACGCTCCCGGACACGGCGAGCGCCCTGCACACCTCCCTGTCCGCCCAGGCCTGGCTGCTGAACGGCACCCCGCTCGGCCTCGCCGCGCTCCTGCTGGTGGCCGGCAGCCTCGCCGACGACTACGGCCGCCGCCGGCTCTTCCTCAGCGGCACCCTGGCCCTCGGCCTCACCACCGTCCTCGGCGCCTTCGCGACCTCGACCTGGCAGTTCACGCTCGCCCGCATCGCTCAGGGGGCGGCGAGCGCGGCGCTCCTCGCCAGCAGCCTGGGCCTGTTGGTGACGGCGTTCCCCTCGCCGCGCGGCCGGCTGCACGCGACCGCCGTCTGGGGCGCCTTCGTCAGCGGCGGCATCGCGGCCGGCCCGCTGATCGCGGGCGCGCTGCCCAGCTGGCGGGTGGCCTACGGCGTGCTGGGCGCCGCCGCCCTCCTCGTGGCCGCACTCGGCACCCGTACGCTCACCGAGTCCCGCGCCCCGCGCGGCGGCCGGCCGGACGTGCTCGGCGCGCTCACCTTCGGGCTGGCCCTGGTGTCCCTGGTCGCGGCCCTGACGCTGGGCCGCGACGGCTGGCTGCGCGCACCGGTCGGCCTCCTCCTCGCGGCCGCCGTGGTCCTCATCGCGCTGTTCGTCGCCGTGGAACACCGGGTCGGGACCCCGATGATCGACCTCGGCCTGCTGCGCCACCCGCCGTTCCTGGCCTCGGCCGCCGGCGGCCTGTTCACCGGCCTCGCCGTGATCGCCCCGTTCAGCTTCCTGCCCGCCCTGATCCAGCAGACGCTCCGGCTGTCCCCGATGGACACGGCCTGGCTGCTCCTGCTCTGGTCCGGGCTGAGCTTCGCGGTCGCCCTCCAGGTCAAGCACCTGGCCGGCCGGATCGCCCCGCGCCTGCAGCTGGCCGCCGGCTTCACCCTGCACGCCGTCGCCGTCCTGACCATGCTCGGCGCCGTCGGCTCCGGCTCCTGGACCCGGCTGCTGCCCGGCCTGATCGTCGGCGGAGTGGGCAGCGGCCTGCTCAACGGGGCGCTGCCCCTGCTCGCCGTGGACTCGGTTCCGCGCGAACGGGCCGCGATGGGCTCCGGAGCCCAGCAGACCTTCCGCTACATCGGCTCCAGCGCGGGCGTGGCCCTGACCATCGCCCTCGCCACCTCCTCCGGCACCCTCGCCCACGGCGCGGACGTCGCCCTGCTGGTGTCGGCGGGCCTGGCGGCGGTGGGGGTGGCGAGCATGCTGGGTCTGCGGGAGGGCTGACGGTGCCGGTCGCTCACCTGGGCCGCACGGACACGAGTCTGCCCCAGACCACCATCCGGTAGCGCGAGGTGAACTCGGGGGTGCAGGTGGTCAGGGTGATGTAGAAGCCGGGCCGGTCGTACCCGTAGCGGGGGTGGACGAGGGAGCGCGGGACGGGCCGGACGACCCCCGAGTCCATGGCGGACGTCTGCGGCAGGATCTGGTCGACGTCGTACGTGTACGTCGCCGTGCCCGTCTCCACCTCGATGTCGTCCCCGCGCCGCAGCCGGGGCAGGTACCGGAAGGGCTCACCGTGTGTGTTGCGGTGCCCGGCGAGCGCGAAGTTCCCTGCCTGGCCCGGCTGTTGGGTGCCGCGGTAATGGCCGACGTACCCCTTGTTCAGCACGTCCGCCTTGCTCACCCCCTCGGCGACGGGGACGCGCAGCCCCAGCCGGGGAATGTCGAGCACGGCGTACGCCTGGGACCGGCGGGGCAGGGCGACGGGAACGGACGACGACCGCGGCGCACGGGAGGCGGTCGCGCCCCCACTCGCCTCAGTGGCCGTGGGCGAGGCGGAGGGGGCGGGCCGCGTACCACCGGAGCCCGCGTCCGGTCCCCCGCTCCCCCACTCCCGCTCCAGCGTCTGCACCTGCCGCTCGGCGCCGCGCTTCGCCTCCCGGTTGGTCCACCACAGCTGGTGCACGACCAGCAGCATCAGCAGCACCCCGACGGTGACGAGCGCCTCGCCCCCGCCCCACAGCGCACGACGGCGCCGGGCGCGCCTGCGCCGGTCGCCGTGCCCCACGACCCGCACACCCGACGCCACGAACATCCGCACCCACCTCCACGGGAGCCGCCCGCACGATAGGCGCAGCGGGCACAACTGGCCATAGCCGCACGGCGTCCGGGAGGCCGGACGCGCTTCCTCAACGGGTTTTAGAAAGCAGTGTCAGAACCCTCGACAACCCCGCCCGTCTCCCCCGATGCTTCCTGCTGCCGGAGCCGCAACGGAAACCGGAGCCGCACCGAAGAGCGCACCCGCGACAGAGAGCGGAGAAGCCATGATCCGACGCAGAACACTGCTGGCCGCAGCGGGCGGCGGCGTCCTGGGCAGCGCCCTGGCGACAGGAACGGCACGGGCGGACGCCACGGTTTCCGTCAACCCGTCGTCCACCTACGGCAGTTGGGAGGGCTGGGGCACGTCCCTGGCCTGGTGGGCGAACGTCTTCGGCGCACGGGACGACTTCGCGGACCTCTTCTTCACGACGAGAACCACGACGTACAACGGCACGGCCCTGCCCGGCCTGGGCCTGAACATCGCCCGCTACAACCTGGGCGCGTGCAGCTGGAACAGCGTGAACGGCGAGTCGATGGCCGCCTCCCCGAACATCCCCTCCTTCAAGCAGATCGAGGGCTACTGGCAGGACTGGACGAGCGAGGACCCGGCCTCCTCGTCGTTCAGGTGGACGGCGGACGCGACACAGCGCGCGATGCTGGTGAAGGCGGCCGAACGCGGCGCGACCACCGAGCTGTTCGCCAACTCGCCGATGTGGTGGATGTGCCTGAACCACAACCCCTCGGGCGCGGCCGGCGGCGGCAACAACCTCCAGTCCTGGAACTACCGCCGGCACGCCTCCCACCTGGCCGCGGTCGCGCTGTACGCGCAGCAGAACTGGGGCGTGGCCTTCACGACGGTCGAGGCCTTCAACGAACCCTCGTCGTCCTGGTGGACCGCCACCGGCACCCAGGAGGGCTGCCACATCGACGCCACCGTCCAGGCGGCCGTACTCCCGTACCTGCGCAGCGAGTTGGACCGGCGCGGCCTGACGGCGACGAGGATCTCGGCATCCGACGAGAACACCTACGACCTGGCCCGCACGACGTGGAACTCCTTCTCCGCGACGACGCGGGGCTACGTGGACCGGGTCAACGTCCACGGCTACCAGGGCTCCGGCGGGCGCCGCGACCTGCTCTACACGGACGTGGTGACGACGGCCGGCAAGGGCCTGTGGAACTCGGAGACGGGCGACGGCGACGCGACGGGCCTCACCCTGGCGGGCAACCTCCTCTACGACTTCCGCTGGCTGCACCCCACGGCCTGGGTGTACTGGCAGGTCATGGACCCCAGCCCGGGCTGGGCGACGATCACGTACGACGCCGCCGCCCGCTGGCCGGGAGCGGTGCAGACGAAGTACTACACGCTGGCCCAGTTCACCCGGCACATCCGCCCCGGGATGACGATCCTGGACACGGGCGTGAGCTACGCGGCGGCGGCACTGGACAGGGCGGCGCAGCGCCTGGTGATCGTCGCGGCGAACACGTCGTCGTCCGCCCAGACCCTGACCTTCGACCTCTCGTCCTTCTCCTCGGTGACCGGCGGCCCGGGCGGCCTGGTACCCCGCTGGAACACGGTCACGACGGGCGGCTCGGACCTCTACACGGCCCACTCGGACACCTACCTGTCCGGCAGGACGGTGGCCGTCCCCTTCGCGGCGAAGTCGGTGCAGACGCTGCAGGTGGACGGGGTCAGCGTGTGAGGGCCGACGGCAGCGGAAGGGCGTCCTGGTAGCCGTTGACCGGCCGGGCGACCTGCTCGACCGTCAGGGCGTCCAGCGCGACCGGCGCGGACCTGGTCCCCAGCGTCCCGCCGGGGTGCCAGGTCCCGGTGACCGTCACCCAGCCGTTCGCGCGCGGCACGTCACCGCCGTAGATCCGTACCTTCACGGACTGGGCGTCCGCCGCACAGCAGTTGATGATGATCCGCGTCAGATCCCAGCCTCCGTCCCCATGGGGCGTGACGATCCCGGTCATCAGGATCGTGCGCCCCCTGAGGGACTGCCCGCGGTCCTGCTGCACCCGGCTGGTGAAGTCGGAGAGGGTCATGGGCAGGGGCGAGGTGTGCGGCAGCGGATCGAAGGTCTGCCGCTCGGCGACGGGCTTGGCCGGCTGCCGGGAGGCGGTGTAGGCGCCGAGGGCGGGCGGGGCGTAGCAGAGCAGGCTGAGCGCGGGCAGGAGCAGGAGCCAGGCGACGCGGGGGAGCCGCGAGTGGTCATGGCCGTGGTGGCCTTCTTCGTGCGGCTGCCGGCGGTCGAGGAGGGCACTGGCGACGCCCAGCAGGACCAGGACGACGCCGGAGGCGATGAGCAGGGGCCGCATGCTCTCCTTGACGTACCGCAGGCAGAGGTCGGTGAAGAGGGAGACGTTCAGCAGCCCGAGCCCGCACAGCACGAGCAGCCCCGCCTGGAGGAGACGTTTCACAGCAGGCCGTTTCACAACAGGGCTCCCCCGATCAGCGCGCTGCACGCGACGGCGACGACGGTGGTGGCGGCGCAGAACCGTACGGCGAAGGCCCGCCCGAAGGTCCCCGCCTGCAGGGCGATGAGCTTGAGGTCGACCATGGGTCCGACGACCATGAACGCGAGCCGCGCCACCGCCGGGAACCCGGTGAGCGAGGCGGCGAGAAAGGCGTCGGCCTCGGAACAGACGGCGAGCAGGACGGCGAGCCCGGCCAGGAAGAGCACGGACAGCCAGGGCGACCCGGCGAAGGTGTCGAGCACGGAGCGCGGAACGGTGACGTTGAAGGTGGCCGCCGCCATGGCCCCGAGCACGAGGAACCCGCCGGCGTGCAGGAAGTCGTGCTGGAAGCCGAGCCGGAACTCGTTCCAGCGGCTGTGCCCGTGCCGGTGGCCGGTGTGCCGTTGCCGCAGGTCGGGCCGGAGCCACTCGGCCCGCCCGAACCGCAGCCACAGCCAGCCCATGACGACGGCGGTGACGAGCGAGGCGAGCAGCCGGGCCAGCACCATGAGGGGCTGCCCGGGAAACGCGATCGCGGTGGCGGTGAGAACGACGGGATTGATGGCGGGCGCGGAGAGCAGAAACGCGAAGGCGGCGGACGGGGCGACCCCGCGGCCGATGAGGCTGTTCGCGACGGGCACGGAAGCGCACTCGCACCCCGGCAGCACCACCCCCGCGACCCCGGCCACGGGCACGGCGAGCACGGGCCGCCGGGGCAGGAAGCGCGTGAACACCCGCTCGGGCACGAACGCGTTGATCGCCCCGGACAGCGCGGTCCCGAGCAGCAGAAAGGGCGTGGCCTGCACGGTCACGGCCAGGCAGACGGTCCGCCAGGCCTGCACGGCCGGTGCGTCCCCCCACCGCCCGGCGGCGAAGAGAAGGACCCCTGGCACGACGGCGGAGGCCACGAGCAGCAGGGGCCAGTACCGGGGCAGCGGGGCGCCCGGCTCGTCCCCGACGACCTGCCGATCACGGTCGGCCGCCACCACCCCACCCGCGCTCTTCACGGAACCCCCACTGAATGCCCGTATCTGCGATGCTCGCACGAAGACAGACGAAGGATAGGGGGCCTTCCTGTACGCCCCCTCCGCGCCTCACTTTTGTCACCGCTCGGCAGTACGGTGTCCCCCATGCGCCCCGACACTCCTGCCGAGAACGTCGACCACACCGCCGAAGCGGCACGCCTGGAGCGGATCGCCGGGCTGTACCCCGAGGACGCCGAGGCCCTGCTCCTCCGCGCGGCGGCACACCTGGAACTCTCCGGCGACCGCCCCGCCGCGACAGCGCTCTACGACCGCCTGCTGTCGTCCCCGGACGGCCTGGACGACCCTCCCCTGGTCCGGGCCCTGAAGGCCTCGAACCTCTGGGAGTACGGCCACGAGGCGGAGGCGAGGGCGATCATCGAGGGCATCCGGCTGGCCGCCCCGCGCGACCCGGCCCCCTGGGTGATCGTGGCCGAGGCCCTCGAGGGGCACGACGAGCTGGAGGCGGCGGAGGAGACCTTCACGGAGGGAGCCCGCCTGCTCCTGCCGACCGACGCGGAGCCCCCCGCCGCCACCCACCCCCTCCTCTACGGCCGCCACCGCGTGCGCCGCATGCTGGGCCTGGCGCACGACGACTGGGACACCCTGGCGGACACGTTGCACGCGTCCCCGGTCTCCCTGGACGAACTCCACGACCCCAAGCGGATCTGGTCCCTGGGCTCGGACAACCCCGTGGAACTGGCCGCCGAGATCTCCCGCCTCCAGGCCGAACTGGGCGCCTACCGGGAGGCCCTGTCCCGCCCCTTCCCGGTGGCGGTGCTCCACTGGCCGGCCTCCGAACTGACGGAGCTGCTGTCGGCGTATCCGACCCTGGCATCCGAATACCCCTCCCACGAGACCCACCTGTCGACCATAGAGTCCTCGCTGCGCGAACTGTCGTCGTCCGGGACGGGGAACCTGGGCATCGTCACGGGCACGGTCCCGTCGTACGAGGCCTTCGCGGCGTCGGAACAGTCCTCCCCGGAGGACATGACGCTGCTGCCGCAGTACGCGACGACGCTGGCGGCTCGGGGGAGGGCGGTTGCCTGGCCGCCTCAGAGGGGGGCGGGGTGTTGGTGTGGGGCAGCTGAGGGGTACGAGGGCTGTCACGGCCAGTAAGAGCGCCGGTACCTGAGCCACAAACCGCAAGCCGGAGCGCCGCCCGCTCCCCGAGACAATGCCGAGACGCGGGCGGCCCTCACGGCCACTGCAGAGCCCCAGCACACCGATCATGTTTGGGCACACGGCCTTCGTCTGTCAGTGGCTGCTGTTAGAACTGATCCCTGTCGGCACGCAATGTCGTGCACGAGCATCACGACGGATCGGGGGAGCAGCCGTGGCAGAACCGATGGGCCTGTCGGAGCCGATTGCGGGTGTCTACGAGAAGCTGATCACGCATGACGTACGCGATGAGTTGGTGCGATTCGAGTCGACTGGTTGGAAGGCCGTCGATGCCGAGGTCAGCTCGGAATCCGCTCCTCATGTCCTGGCTCGCTACATCGGTGAGGCCGTCGGTCGCAGGCTGGCGCAAGTTCCCGCCGAGGACCGCGTCAAGGTCGCGAACCGCATCCTCGAGGCGCTGGCCACAACGGGCAGTGCGGAATCGAGCGATACCGACGGCGTCGGCTCCATCGTCGAGGGCCCACGTCAGCTTCTGACTCTCGCTCGGCAGGAGGCCCCAGGGGTGTACGCCTTGCGCCCCATGACGCCTCTGTCCGAGACCTCGCTCATCACCAATTCCCCAGAGGACCTCAGCCTAGGTGCCGAACTCAGAGCGGAGCTGGCGACGGCAGACCGAATCGACCTCCTCTGTGCGTTCGTCAAGTGGTACGGCATCCGCGTTCTTGAAGACTCGCTGCGCGCCGCACGGGACAGAGGCGTGCCAATTCGCGTCATAACGACGACGTACATCGGCGCCACCGACCGCCATGCACTTGACCGCCTCGTCCGCGACTTCGGCGCTACCGTCAAGGTCAACTACGAGATCCGCTCCACTCGTCTGCACGCCAAGGCCTGGCTGTTCCGGCGCAAAACAGGCTTCGACACGGCGTACGTCGGCAGCTCCAACCTGTCAAAGGCAGCGCTGCTCGACGGCCTGGAGTGGAATGTACGTCTCTCGTCGGTTGCGACCCCTGCCGTACTGGACAAGTTCGAAGCAACCTTCGACGCGTATTGGAACGACGTCGCCTTCGAGACGTACGACCCCGACCTCCACGGTGAACGGCTCGATGGAGCACTGGCCCAGGCGAGCGGCACCAGCTCCAGGACGGACGTACAGATCAGCCTTTCTGGCCTCGAGGTACGCCCGTTCCCTCACCAGCGAGACATGCTGGAACGGCTGACCGTCGAGCGAGAACTCCGCGGGCGGCATCGGAACCTTCTGGTCGCGGCGACCGGGACCGGCAAGACGGTCATGGCCGCGCTCGACTACCGCAGCCTGTGCAGCACGTCGCACGGCCGCCGGCCGAGGCTGCTGTTTGTGGCTCACCGCAAAGAGATTCTGAGGCAGTCTCTGCGTACCTATCGGGAGGTACTGGACGATGCCTCATTCGGAGAGCTGCTACACGCTGGGCAGGATCCGCTCGACTGGGACCATGTCTTCGCCAGTGTGCAATCACTCAATGTTCAACGTCTTGAGCAACTGACCCCGGACCACTTCGACATCATCGTCATTGACGAGTTCCACCACGCCACCGCAGCCACCTATCGCCGGGTCATCGACCACTTCAGCCCCCAGGAGCTGCTAGGTCTCACGGCCACACCCGAGCGAATGGATGGGCTCAACGTCCAGGACGAGTTCTTCGAGGGCCGGATCGCTGCCGAGATGCGGCTCTGGGAAGCTCTTGAAAATGACCTACTCTGTCCCTTCCACTATTTCGGCATTCCTGACGGCATGGATCTGACGAACCTTGGCTGGCAGAAAGGTTCGTACACCGATCAAGAGCTCAGCAATCTCTACACGGGCAACCACGCGCGCGCCCGTATCATCGTGAAGCAGATCAGGGACAAGATCTCCAGCCCGGGTGCCATGCGTGCACTGGGCTTCTGTGTGTCTAAAGCACACGCCCGCTTCATGGCGGATTTCTTTCGGCGGTCGGGCTTCGAGGCAGTGGCGCTCGACAGTGACTCGCCCGCCGAAGTGCGCTCCAAGGCGTTGTCCGACCTTCGCGACGGAAAGCTCCAAGTGATCTTTTCCGTCGACCTGTTCAACGAGGGGCTCGACATCCCTGACGTCGACACTCTGCTCCTCCTCCGCCCCACAAACAGCGCCACCGTCTTCCTCCAGCAGCTGGGCAGGGGACTACGGCGCACAGAAACGAAACCCGTACTCACGGTCCTCGACTTCATCGGGCAGCACCGGGCCGAGTTCCGCTTCGAGGACCAGTTTCGGGCTCTGACCAACCTGTCGCGAAACCGACTCCTCGACCACATCGAGCACAACTTCCCTCAGTTGCCATCAGGTTGCCAGATCATCCTGGAGGGGAAGTCGAAGGACCTCGTCGTCGACAACATCCGGATCCAGTTGGGTGCCACGGTGAAGACGCTCGTGAAGGAGGTGAAGACCTACAACGCTCCCCGCCTCTCCGACTACCTTCGGGAAAGCCGTCGGGAGATCAAGGAGCTGTACAAGAGCGATAATTCCTGGACAACCGTGCTGCGTCGCGCCAGCCTGATCGACGAACCCGTTCCCTCCGGAGAGGCTGCACTACTCAAGCGGGTCCATGCCTTCCTCCACATAGATGACCCGGAGCGCGCAGAGGCGTATCTCCGCCTCCTTCAAGACGACGCTCCGTCGTACGCGGAACTGAGCCCCATTGACCAGTCGTACGCTCGCATGTTGTTCTTCAACCTCTGGGACAATGCAGGCGGCTTCACAAGCTTCCAGGAGGGCCTGGAAGCCCTGCGTCACCAGCGGGTGTTCCGAGATGAGCTGCGGCAGGTGATCTCCCACGTCATCGAGCAGGCCGACCATGTCCCCATCCCACTATCAGGCCGCCTCAGTCATGTCCCGCTGAAGGTTCACAGCGCCTACAACCGCTCCGAGATCCTCGCTGCGCTCGGCGTGGCTCGTTTCGGTGGACAAATGCCACGCTCCTTCGCTCAGGGCGTGCAATGGGTTGAGGAGCTCAAAACCGATGCCCTTCTCATCACGCTGGACAAGAACGAGAAGGACTTCTCGCCCACCATCCGGTACAAGGACTACGCGTTGAGTCCGACGCTCTTCCACTGGGAGTCCCAGAACTCGACAGCCGTCGACTCCCCCACTGGGCTGCGCTACCAGCAGCACAACGATCGCGGCAGCCAGGTCCTGCTGTTCATGCGTCGCTACAAGAACACCGATATCGGCAAGTCCCAGCCGTGGATGCTGCTCGGCCCGGCCACGTACGAGGACCACACCGGCAGCAAGCCGATGGCCATCACCTGGCGTCTGACGCACGAGCTGCCGGCCGACGTGTGGACGTACTCGGCCATCAGCGCAGGCTAGTTGAGCAACTTCAGTGTCAGTGTGATCAGCTAACGTCGTGGTATGGGCATACCGTCGATCACCCCTGGACTCCTGACCACGCGCGCAGAGATGGACAGGTTGTTCGGTGGGGGAAGTCAGGCAGGGATCATCCCCTCCACAACCACCCCAAACATCCTCATTTACGTCGATCACGACAGTGGCAAGCAGTACGGTTACGAAGACGGGTGGCTGGCAGAGGAAGATGAGCTCGGGCCCATCTTCGAATACACCGGGCAAGGCACCAGCGGGGACCAAACATTTCTCGGCAGGAAAGGTTCTCGCAATGCCGCTGTTCTATATCATGCAGTGACTAAAAAGTCACTGCATGTCTTTATGGCTGAGGGAAAAGTAGCCAACC
This sequence comes from Streptomyces broussonetiae, assembly GCF_009796285.1. Lineage (NCBI taxonomy): Bacteria > Bacillati > Actinomycetota > Actinomycetes > Kitasatosporales > Streptomycetaceae > Streptomyces > Streptomyces broussonetiae. The sequence goes on from NZ_CP047020.1 coordinate 3,891,214, forward strand.
CTAAATCCAGCGCCAAGCAGCAGCGGTACATCGGCGAGTTCGCGTTGGACCCGAAGCAGCCGTACACGGTACGCGAGGCAAAAGACGAGAACAGGAATCGACGCCGCATCATCGTCTTCCGCCTACGCCCCAAAGGCGAATTCGAGCTTCTCTCTAAAGACGCCATAACACGGGCAGAAAAAACCGCCGCACAACAGGTTTTGGCAGCCGTCGCAACGCCTAAAGTACCCGAGCCTAATCTTGTCTCACCCAAGAGAAAGCGAACCTCAGAAAGTAGGCGTGCAGCTCAGCCCAGCCTCACAGCGGAACTTCGCCAGTCGGAGCTCCGAGAGGGGTACCTAATGAGACTCATTGAGGAGGGGCACGAAGTAGCGGCGTATCAGATAAGGATCGCGGGCACGACGACCCTCCTCACGACTGATCTATACGACGCCACTGAGCATGAGCTGTACTCGGTACGCGGTGAAAGCAGTCGCGAGGAAGTGCGTACCGCAATAGGCCAACTCAAGGACTATGTGCGACACATAGACCCAGCCAATCCTAAGCTAGTCACGCTCCTACCCGAAAAGCCTCAAGATGACTTGCTGAACCTTCTCCACACAGAAGGAATTGACCTCGTCTACCAAAATGAAGGCGAGTACACAAGAATTCCGTCACGCTAGATTTCGAACCCTCGCCCCCTTGGAGTCACCATGGCTACATCACGTGAGCATGACTTCCTCTCAAAAGCAGCACTTCGCATTATGGAGAGCGCCTCAGACTCTGGGCTTTTTGGCTACACGGAAGGGCAACGCAAGCTCTTTGACTTCTCCTGTGATCTCAAACGGGACTGGTCTAAGGTAGTTATAGGGCAAACCCTATGGAAGCACGGCGGGGACGGCATCGACAAAGATCTTAGGACTCTCCTCAACGAGAAAGACATCGCTGCCGCCGTATATATAGCGCGCCATGAAAGTCGGCTCCGTTCTCGATTTGCCGAAGTGACTCAGTCCTATCTCGAAACACCGATGCGAGATCGCCTATCTCGTCTGCGCGTCTTCTGGGTGCCGGCCGACTTTAAGGCAGGGGACGAGGGGATTGAAGAGTCTATTTACAACTCCTTGAGGGAAGAGATCACGAGAGATCTCCTTATGCACATAACGCTCGGAGGGCTCATACCTCGAGATGTAAAGCGTTTCTCTTCATCAAGACGACCCGGCCTCCCCGTTGCGATCCTTTCACACGTCAAGAGGTTCGGATATCGCAGCCACAGGCACACAGCGAAGGCGTTGAATGTAAACCTAGAGGCCCTCAAGTCTGAGACTGATCGACTTTTCATTATCGGGTTCATGGAAAGCGAAAGTCTACAGGGAGGAGAATACCAGGTCACCGAGAGTGGTAATGCAATGCTCGACATATGTTCGCGCCTACGCGACTATCTGAACGGAAGTCTTGGCACAGGTAACAGGAATGAAGGCTTCGAGCATATATGCAGCCTGCTGGGAATATCCTACTCCTCGATCCCCGTCGCGACTCGCCTTCTCGGCAAGGGCGCTGAGGTAGACATTCAAGACTCCACAGCCCTTCTGCTCCAGCATGTAGCACAAGCCGATGCAGACGGCTCCGTCGATTGGCCTGCGCCCTACTTCAATTTGCCTTCGACTTCAGCTATTTCGACCTCGAGTTGAGTCGAGACGCGATGTTGTGTCGCGTCGCCGTAGCGGAGGGGGCGCCGGAGGAGGGCTCACGATTGCAGGCTGCCGCAGGCCAGGGGCAGCCAACCGACGTAGCTGGGCGTCTTCGATAGCCTGTCCCTCGTGATTCGCGCAGTGGTCTTCGACGTAGGTGAGTGCCTGGTAGACGAGACCAGGGAGTACGGGGCCTGGGCTGACTGGTTGGGGGTGCCGCGGCACACGTTTCATGCAATGTTCGGGGCCGTCATCGCGCAGGGGCGGGACTACCGGGAGGTCTTCCAGGTGTTTCAGCCCGGGTTCGATCTCTACGAAGAACGGGAGAAGCGGGCCGCTGCCGGGCAGCCAGAGTCGTTCGGGGAAGAGGATCTGTACGCCGATGTCCGCCCAACCCTGAGGCACCTCCGGGGTAGCGGCCTATGGCTAGGCATTGCTGGGAACCAAACCGTCCGCGCAGGACGTATCTTGCGCAAGTTGTTCCTGGATGACGTTGATCTGATCGGTACCTCGGACGACTGGGGAGCCAGCAAGCCTGACCTGGAGTTCTTCAAACGGGTTACCGACGCCGTGCCGTTCGACGGCGCCGAGATTCTCTATGTCGGAGATCGCTGCGACAACGACATCCGTCCAGCTCGCGACGTAGGCATGCACACCGCGCTGGTGCATCGTGGGCCCTGGGCGACGGTTCAGTGGAACAGCGTTGAGGCCAGGGAGCTCCCTACTTTTCGAGTGGAGAGTCTGATGGAACTACCCAAAGCCATTGGTAAGTTCAACGGCTCAGTGCGCTGATCGTCGTTGACCAGTCGTACAAGCGGTCGTCAAGGTCGCGCACGCAGCGCTCATGTTGATAGGGCGCCAGTGCGCGGCGGACTTCGCGTACTCGATCCATGCCAGTGGCGTACCAGGTGACCGCCATCTGGTCCAATGCCTTACCCGCGTAGTCACACGCCTTCTCGGAATCTCCCGACGCTGCCTCCACAGCCGCCAAGTCGCCGTAAATCACCGAACGTTGCTTGTCCTCGGCAGGAGTCATCGAAGTCAAAGCGCTGAGCAGACTCTCACGGGCCTGAGGGAGATGGCCCGCGATCATCTGCGTGTTTCCTTTGAAGGCAGCCAAACGAGCCGGAGAGAACCAGTCCATCCACTCCGGCGACGGGTGTTCATTACCGGCAGCCAAGACGTCCTCGGCGTGCCCGATCAGGTGCAGAGCGGTGCGTGTGCTACCGCACCTGGTTTCGCACTCCGCCTCCACCGCGTCCAGCCAAGCGAGGAATTCGGCTGACGCGGAGGCGCGTCGGGCATAGGTGCGAGCGGCTGTCATCCGCTCCAGAGCGCCGTCACGGTCCGCCACCCAGCCGGGCATAAACGCCATGTGCGCGAGGATCGCCGAGCCTAGTAGCGGATCATCTGCTTCGCCAGCAGCTTGCAGCGCCAAGAGGAGAGTGTCGTTGGCAGCGCTCGCTTCGCGGAGGTCGAAGAACTCGATACGCCCCGCCAGGAGATAGGTCTCCGCCAGCGCGGCCGCTACCGTTTGACGTGTGGAGTCCGTGGTCTCCGGCAGCAGGGCGCAGCCCAATCTCGCGTGAGCGACAACGGCAGGATGTAGTTGGGCTGGGGCGACGGACCAGTACAGCCTTCTGTGGGACCGAGTGACTGCCAGGAAGTCCGTGCCGACCGTTGAAGGCTGCGCCACCGCGGCATCTCGGCGGGGCTGGGATGCCGCGCTCAAGGAAGCCGGGCCTCCTCCAAGCGAAGTACGCCGCGCGGAGTCTGTGCGCTGCAAGCCATCGGAGCCCCACGGGGGCGTGAATCCAAGCGCTTCCATGTTCTGGCCCAGCAAGTGGACGAGCACCCGTTGGCAGTCAGGCTGAGGCCAGGGCGGGCTGTCCGACTCCCAACGGCGGACCTGCCGTACTCCGATGGAGAGCCCACGAAGCCCCATGTCCTGTGCGTGTTGGGTGAGGGCTGCTGCCAAGTCCTGCTGGGAGTTGAATCCGGCGGCCACACGAGCTGCCTTGAGCCGGGTATTGCCGGTGGACCTAGGCACTGGGACACCTCCTGCTACGGCTTCTGTAACACTCCCACACTGTGTCCTCTGTTGGGTATGGATTCCCTCACAAGAGGCCATAGAGGTCCTGTTTGCGGCCTCCAAGTGTCCTATCCAAGTCCTCGATTGTGCTGCTCAGTTGCTGAAGGCTTGAACACACATCGACCGGGACCCGGGAAGTGGAGGGTGGCTCGTTGGATACGCAAGAGGCCTTGGACAGAGCTGTTGGCGAATGGCTCGCCCGCGCCCATCCGGCACCAGAGCGGGCACGGGCGGAGTGGTCATCTCAGGGCGTCGCGTTACTTCCTCTCGGAGTTCGCTTCGCCGCTGTACGCATGCCTGCAGCCGTAGTGCACGCCGCTGTGGGTTCGCGTGACCTGGACGATGTGGCGCCTGCGCTTGGTAGGGCGCTAGGCGGGTCGATCATCTACGACCGTCGTGCCATGGGTGAGACGTACTACGCCCTGATTCAGGCCCATGCCGGTCTGGTCTGGGCGTATGACGACGTCGCCACCTGCCTCGGTCAGGGCGTGTACCTCGGAGTGCCACGGCTCGACCAGCAACAGCCACCGGGCACGTACTGGGTGATCCCGCCCCGCTACGAGGGCGACCTGTGCGCACCGCGGTCGATCATCGCTTTGATCGAAGCGGGGCAGGCGCGACAACGGGCCGCCTCAGAGCGTGAGGGATCCCATCGCTGAGGATGCTCTCCTCCGGCCGGTACCGGCCCCCGCGGGGAGTCCGGGACCGGTTCCCCTCGACCTTCTCGATCTTCGTGGCCCGATGGGAACGACCAGTGCATCACCACGGCTATCTCTGGGTGGGGGCGAAAGAGCGTTTCGATCAGGAAGCCCTCCGGCGGCCGCCACATCCTGAGCCGCCCCCGGCCGGATGCAGGCCGGAGCTGATCCAGCGCTACCGGGAGGTCGCGGCGGAGTTCCCGACTGTGGATCTTCCTCCGTTGGAAACGGCTTACTGGCTCTTCAAGCCGCGTTCGTTGGTTCGGGGCACGTGGGACGAGCCGAACGATGCGGCTGCCTGGGTCGGGGCGTGTGTGGCCGAGTACGCGCCCCGGTTCGCCTCCGAACGGGCGCGGGGCTTCACCGATTTCGCCGTGTTGGTCAACTCCGCGACCGAGAGGCTCGGTTCAGGTGGTGACGTGTCGCTCGGGTTCTATCTCGAGCGCCCCTCGTATCTGTCTCTCGCAGTGGTGACGTGTTCTCCGAACCGTTCGAAGCCCGAACTGACCTGTCCCGTCGGACCAGGAGCCATCTCGTGAGCCCCGGCAGCTAGGCCTCGCCCCTCCGGCTCGTCCTCCACAGCTCCCCCAGCTCCTCCGCCACCCCCGGCGCCGCCAGCAGCAGTGGCTCGTCGTATGCGGGGGTCGAAGGGAGGGCAACCGCCCCCGCCTCCACCCCGATCAGGTACGCCGGCAGGCCGTCCACCGCGTGGAACTCGCCGATCGCCGCTGCCGTGGCCCGGCCCGCGGCCACCTGGGACAGGGAGAGGGCCGTGGAGCCCATCACCCTGGTCGTGCAGTGGCGGTCGGACAGGGCGGACAGGAGGGGGTCCAGGCCGGGCCAGTGGTGGTGGGCTGCCCATTCCGTCAGGAAGAGGTGGCCGGTGAGGGTGGTGTGCGAGGCTGCGTGGATCGGAGTGCCGTTCAGCGTCGCGCCTCTGCCTCGGATTGCCGTGAACACCTCTCCGCGCCACGGGTCGGCCACCAGGCCGAGCAGCGGCGTGCCGTCGGCGGCCACCAGGCCCAGGGAGAAGGAGCACCAGCCGATGCCGTGGGCGTAGTTGGTCGTTCCGTCCACCGGGTCCACGACCCAGTACGGGGCGTTCGGCGTCTCGGGTTCGTGGACGCCGTATTCCTCGCCCTCGATGCCGTGCTGCGGGAACGCCGCCCGCAGGATCGTGCGGATGTGTGCCTCGATCGTCTCGTCCGTCGGCGTCACGATGTCCGCAGGGCCCGCCTTCTCCCGTACCTCTTCCCGTGCCTCGCCTTCGCGCGGGCGGCGGATCGTCTCCGATGCCCAGGCGGCCAGCTCGGTCGCGACCGTCAGCGCCTCGTTGAGGATGGGGTCCTGCTCGTCGTTCACTGAGTTCACCACCTGGCAGGTCAGCGTCAGGGTCAGCTCCGAGGCAGGATGGCATGGTCCGGCGAACGGCGAACGATCCCGGCGGGGCTGGTGTACGACGCCCCGGAGGCGCTCGTTAGCCTCAGCACCAGACAAAGATCAAAGAGGTGGATGAGGAGGCAGTCATGGCCAAGGTTCCCAGCGCGGTCGTTGCCGCGAGTGGGCTCGTCGGTGGGTATGGCGTTGCCCGGTGGACCAAGAAGCGGCAGCTGGGTGGGGCCGTGCTGGCCGTTGCCGGGGTCACTGCCGCGCAGCAGTGGCGCAAGCAGGCCGGCGGGAAGGCCGCCGGTGCGCTCGGCGCCGCGTACGTCGCCGCGTTCGCCGGGTCCCACCCGCTGGCCAAGAAGGTCGGCGCCTGGCCGTCCGTCCTCGGTGTCGCGGGCGCCGTCGCCCTCGCCTCCTGGGCCGTCGCCGACCGCAAGGCCTAGGCAGGACCAGCCGCAAGGCCCCAGCAGGACCGGCCGCAAGGCCCCAGCAGGACCGGCCACGACTCCCGGGCAGGACCGGCCACAACGCCCTGGCAGGACCGGCCGCAACGCCCGGGCAGGACCGGCCCAAGGCCCAAGCAGGACCGCGGCCGTCGCCGTCAAGGCCTGAGCCAACCCGGCGGCCGAGGCCCGGACAGGGCCGGCCGTCCGGCGGATCAGGGCCCCAGGCCGGTTGTGGCCAGGCACACACTCGAAAGTGCCTGCGTGTCCACGTCAGGTGAACACCCGGGCACTTCTAGGATCATGGTCATGGACATAGTGGGTTTTCTCGCACTGGCTCTGGCTGCGGTCGGGGGCATCGTCAGCATCGGGAGCCGGATCACGCAGGCTGATCAGCGTCTCGCGCGCGTCGAGCGCAAGCTCGACCTGATCATGGAGCATCTGGATCTGCGCGAGGAGAACCCGCGGATGGACGAGGTGCTCGCGCTCGTACGCGAGGGCAAGAAGATCCACGCGATCAAGGTGTACCGGGAGAGCACGGGCGCCGGCCTGAAGGAGGCCAAGGAGGCCGTCGACCGCCTCGGTTAGCCCCGCCGGCACGGCGTCCGCCGGCTACGGCGTCCCCGCCCTGAACGACCTCCGGTACGCCAGCGGGCTCGTCCCCACCACCCTGCGAAAGCGCTCGCGGAAGGCCGTCGGGGAGCCGAACCCGCTCTGCGTGGCGATGCGTTCGACCGGGTACGACGTCGTCTCCAGCAGGTACTGGGCCCGCCGTACCCGGGCCCGGTGCAGCCACTGCAGGGGCGTCGTGCCGGTCTGTTCGCGAAAGCGGCGGTTGAGGGTGCGGGTGCTCATGCCCGCCTTCACCGCGATCTCGTCCACCGTCATGTCACGGTCGCACTGGTCCTCCAGCCAGGACAGCAACGGCTCCAGGGTCGCGCCCGACGGGGCCGGGGGCAGGTCGTGGACGATGAACTGGGCCTGGCCGCCCTCCCGTTCCAGCGGCATCACGGACATCCGGGCCGTGTGCGCGGCGACGGCCGAGCCGAAGTCCTTGCGGATCATGTGCAGGCACATGTCCAGCGCCGCCGCCGCGCCCGCCGACGTCAGGAACTGGCCGTTGTCGACGTAGAGAACGTTCGGGTCGACCGTCACCCTCGGGTACAGCTCCGCCAGCCGGGCGGCCGCGTACCAGTGCGTCGTCGCACGCAGACCGTCGAGCAGGCCCGTCGCCGCGAACAGGAAGGCGCCCACGCAGATCGAGGCGATCCGGGTGCCGTTCGCCGCCGCCTCGCGCAGTGCCTCGGCGACCCCCGGCGGCAGTTCCTGGGCCAGGTCCGCCACCCCCGGCAGGACGATCGTGTCCGCCTCCGCCAGCGCGTCGAGGCCGTACGGCGCCCGTACGGCGAAGGCGCCCGCGCTCACCTCCTCGCGCGCCGAGCACACCCGCACCCGGTACGGCTCCCGGCCGTCGGGCAGCCGGGCCCGGCCGAAGGTGTCGATGGGGACGGAGAGATCGAACGGGACGACTCCGTCCAGCGCCAGTACCGCCACGGTGTGCATGGCAGCATCCTAGGCCGGATCCGGGGGTACGACGGATTACGGCCAACCGCTCTCATGCTGGGACCGGTGCGTCGACTTCGTCTTGTTCGCCGTTGGCGGGAAACCGTTGAATACTGGCACTCTCGCCCCTTCTCCCAAGATCCCCTCCCCGCCTACCGTCACCGCCGTGACCAAGTTCCTCCTCGCCGTCCACGTCCTCGCCGCCATCGTCGCCGTCGGACCCGTGACCGTCGCCGCCAGCATGTTCCCGCCCCTCGCGCGCCGGGCCCTCGCCGCGCCCGGGGACGACGGCACCGCCGGGACCCTGAGCCTCCTGCACCGGATCTGCCGGGTCTACGCGCTCGTCGGCGTCGTCGTCCCGGTCTTCGGGTTCGCCACCGCGAGCCGGATGGGTGTGCTCGGCAGTGGCTGGCTCATCACGTCGATCGTGCTGACCCTCCTCGCCGCCGTCGTCCTCGGTGCCCTGGTCCTGCCCGCGCAGGGCGCGTTCGTGGCGGGCGAGGGCACGAACTCCGCACGGCTCGCCATGTTCACCGGCGTCTTCAACCTGCTGTGGGCCGCCGTGACCGTCCTGATGATCGTGCGGCCCGGATCCACCACCGGTGCCTGATGCGCGCCCCGTCCGGCACCGGTGCCTGATCACCGGCTCGTGAGGCTCGTGAGGCTCAGGGAGCCGTAGCGCCGGCCGACGGCGCCGCCACCGCCGCCAGCGGGCGGGCGACGTCCTCCAGGGAGCGGCGTTCCGCCCGTACCGCGAGGGCCGCCGCGACCAGGCCCGCCAGGCACATCAGGGTCGCCCCGATCGAGAACGCGAGGACCGTGTCGCCGACCTTGCCGGTACCCGTGAGGTCGGCGAAGAGCAGGGGGCCGCTGATGCCGCCGGCCGCCGTGCCGAGGGCGTAGAAGAAGGCGATGGACATCGCCCTCGTCTCCAACGGGAAGATCTCCGACACCGTCAGATACGCGCTGGAGGCGCCCGCCGACGCGAAGAACAGGACCACGCACCAGCACGCCGTCAGCGTGCCCGCGCTCAGCGAGCCGCGGCCGAACAGCCAGGCCGTGCCGAACAGCAGCAGGCCCGAGAGGAGATAGGTGGACGAGATCATCATCCGCCTGCCCAACGTGTCGAAGAGTTTGCCCAGCAGCAGCGGGCCGCAGAAGTTGCCCACCGCGATCACCGCGAAGTAGTAGCCGGTGCGGTCGGCGGGCACGGCGTAGAACCTGGTCAGGATCGCACCGAAGCCGAAGGTGATCGCGTTGTACAGGAACGCCTGGCCGATGAAGAGCGAGAAGCCGAGCACCGCCCGCCTGCGGTACCGGCCGAAGACCGTGCGGGCGATCTCCATGAAGGTCACGCTCCTGCGTTGGTGGATCTCCAGCTCGCCCTTTGACTCGGGCAGCCGTACGCCCGTCTCCGTCTCGATCCGGCGCTCGATGCCGCAGACGATCTCCTCCGCCTCCCGGTCCCTGCCGTGGATCAGCAGCCACCTGGGACTCTCCGGGACGTGCCGTCGTACGAGGAGGATGGCCAGGGCCAGTACGGCGCCCAGGGCGAAGGTCAGGCGCCAGCCGACGTCCTTGGGCAGCACGTTCGTGTTGAGCGCGACGATGGAGAGCAGGGAGCCGCCGACCGCGCCCAGCCAGAAGCTGCCGTTGATGATCAGGTCGACCCGGCCGCGGTAGTGGGCCGGGATCAGCTCGTCGATCGCGGAGTTGATCGCCGCGTACTCGCCGCCGATGCCGAAGCCGGTCAGGAAGCGGAAGAGGAAGAACCACCAGGCCTCCCAGGAGACGGCGGTGAGGGCCGTCGCCGCCAGATACACCGCAAGGGTGATCATGAAGAGCTTCTTGCGGCCGTAGTGGTCGGTCAGGCGGCCCCAGAACAGCGCGCCCGCACAGGCTCCCGCCACATACAGCGCGGCGGCGACGCCGGTGATCTGGCCGGAGGTGATCGACAGTCCGCTGCCGGGCTCGGCCAGCCGGCCGGCGATGTTCCCGACGACCGTGACCTCCAGGCCGTCGAGGACCCATACGGTTCCCAGGCCGATCACGATCGTCCAGTGCCAGCGGGACCAGGGCAGACGGTCCAGCCGGGCCGGGATGCCGGTGGTGATCGTCCGGCCGGACTCGCGGGGCGTACCCGAGGTGCCGGGCTTTCCGGCCTCCGGTGACGGCGTCTGCGCTGCGGTCATGGGCTCCCTCCTCCTCGTCGAAGGACGTCCCCCGACCGGAGGGGGACGGCAGGACGGGTGCCCGTGTCCCACGGTTTCAGGCGCCCAGCGTCCGCGTCACCGTATAGATCAGCAGTCCGGCCAGTGACCCCACCACCGTGCCATTGATCCGGATGAACTGCAGATCGCGGCCGATGTGGGCCTCGATCTTGCGGGTGGTGTGCTCGGCGTCCCAGCTCGCCACGGTGTCGGTGATCAGCGAGGTGATCTCCTTGCGGTACGTCGTCACGACGTGCACCGCCGCACCCTGGACCCAGCTGTCGACCTTCTCCTGCACCTTCGGCTCGGTCGCCATCCGCGCGCCCAGCGACAGCAACGCGGCCCGCACCCGCACCCGCAGCTCGCTGCGCTCGTCCTCGGCCGCGGCGACGATCATGGCGCGTACGGCCGTCCAGGCGGACGCGATCAGGTCCTGCACCTCGCCCCGGCCCAGCACCTCGCCCTTGAGCCGCTCCACGCGCGCCCGGGTCTCCGTGTCGGACTGCAGGTCGGAGGCGAAGTCGCCGAGGAAGCGGTCCAGCGCGCCGCGCGCCGGGTGGGCGGGCATGTCCCGCATCTCGGTGACGAAGCGCAGCAACTCCTTGTAGACCCGCTCGCCGACCTTGCGGTCCACGAAGCGCGGGGTCCAGCCGGGCGCGCCGCCCTCCACGGCGACCATCACGTCGTCGCGGTGCAGCACCAGCCAGTCGTGCGCGCGGGCGACCACCAGGTCCACCACCCGCCGGTGCCCGCCGTCGGCCACGACCTTCTCCAGCATCTTGCCGAGGCCGGGCGCGATCTCCTGGGCACCCGCCCGCCGCGTGATCGCCTCCCCGACGACCGCCTGCACGTCCGAGTCCCGCAGCACCGTCAGCGCGCCGCGCAGCGCCGTCGCCAGCTCCGCCGTGACCCGGTCGGCGTGCTCCGGCTCGGCCAGCCACGCCCCGAGTCTGCTGCCGATGCCGACGGCGCGCAGCCGCTGCCGTACGACGTCCTGGGAGAGGAAGTTCTCGCCGACGAACTCGCCGAGCGAGACGCCCAGCTGGTCCTTCTTGGTGGGGATGATCGCGGTGTGCGGAATGGGGAGGCCGAGGGGGTGCCGGAAGAGCGCGGTGACCGCGAACCAGTCCGCCAGCGCGCCCACCATGCCCGCCTCCGCGGCGGCGGCGACATAGCCGGCCCATGGTCCGGCGCCCTCGTGCGTGCCGAGCTTGGCGAGGACGTAGACGAGCGCCACGAGCAGCAGCAGGCCGCTCGCCGTGAGCTTCATCCGCCGCACCCCGCGCCGGCGCTCCTCGTCGGCCGGGGTGAAGGCCGTCATGGTCCGGTACGACACGCCTCGCCCCGGTGCCGCGTCCGTCTCCGTCTCGGTCGTGTCCATCAGCTCCACCCGTTCGATGATCGCTCGGAGATCCCGCACACAATTGTCCCTTCCTGACCGACTCCCGGAACGGCACAAGAGTTCCCGGCGTCTGTCCAAAGGGGAGTTTTGGGCAGGGCCCTGTCAGCTTTCCCGGGCTCATGACGCATCATGGGCCGACCAGGATCGGAGCCTCGGGCTCCCCAACCCCCGAGGAGAACGGCTCCAGCATGACCAAGCGTCGTGGTTATGCCGTGATGACCGCGCTCGTCGCGCTGGTCGTAGCCATTTCCGCCGTCATCTACCTCACCGTGGCGGCCGACGAGGGCACCCCTCGCGGCGCCGTCGCGCAAACCCACGTCCGCCACGACTCCGCCGCCGCCCCCGCCTCCGCCGGCACCTGGGTGGGCTCCTGGTCCACCGCCCCGGTCGGCGGCGAGCCCGGCACCGGGACCGTCGGCCTCGCGGGCCACTCGGTGCGCAACGTCGTGCACGCGAACACCGGTGGCACGAGCGCCCGGATCACGCTGTCCAACCTCTACGGCCAGTCGCCGCTGACCATCACGCACGCCTCGCTCGCGCTGTCCACCGGGGACGGCTCCGCGACGGCCGCGCCGGACTCGATGCGCCGGCTCACCTTCAGCGGCTCCACCGGCGTGGTCATACCCGCCGGCGGACAGACCATCAGCGACGCCGTACGCCTCGTCGTCCCGCACGACAGCGACGTCCTGGTCACCACCTACTCCCCCACACCCTCGGGCCCGGTCACCTACCACCCGCACGCCCGGCAGATCTCGTACGTCGCCGCCGGTGACGTCACCGAGGACCCGACCGGCAGGCCGTACACCGAACAGACGCCGTACTGGCGGTACTTGACGGCGCTGGACGTGCTCAGCAACGAGGCCGACGGCACCGTCGTCGTCTTCGGCGACTCCATCACCGACGGCGTCACCTCCACCACCGGCGCCAACCACCGCTGGCCGGACCTCCTCGCCGACCGGCTGCGCGGCGCGCTCGAGAGCGGGAGCCGACTGCCGCGCTACAGCGTCGTGAACGAGGGCATCAGCGGCAACCAGGTCCTCGCCGGCGGCCTCGGGCGTCCCGCCGAGAACGAGAGCGGTCTCGGCCGCTTCGCCCGCGACACGCTCGCGCGCCCCGACGTCAAGGCCGTCGTCATCGACCTCGGGGTCAACGACATCCTGCGCAACCCCCGGCTCGCCGACCCGGCCCGCATCGTCACCGGCCTGCGCACCCTGGTCGCCCAGGCGCACGCCCGCGGCCTGAAGGTCGTCGGCGCCACCCTGATGCCCTTCCAGGGCCACCGCGGCTACACGTCGGCGCGGGAGGCGGTCCGCCGGCAGGTCAACGCCGAGATCCGCTCCGGCACGGTGTACGACGCGGTCGTCGACTTCGACAAGGCCCTGCGCGACCCCTACGACCCACGCCGCCTGCGCCCCGACTACGACTCCGGCGACCACCTGCACCCCAGCGACCGCGGCTTCGCCAGGATGGCCGGGGTCTTCGACCTGCTCAGCCTGGAGGGCGGCGGACAGACGGAGCTGTGAGAGGAGGAATACTGGCGGGCATGACCCGCCTGATCCTCGCCACCCGAAACACCGGAAAGATCACCGAACTGAGGGCCATCCTCGCCGACGCCGGACTGCCCCACGAACTCGTCGGCGCGGACGCCTACCCCGAGGTCCCGGACGTCAAGGAGACCGGCGTCACCTTCGCCGAGAACGCCCTCCTCAAGGCCCACGCCCTGGCCCGGGCCACCGGGCTGCCGGCCGTCGCCGACGACTCGGGCCTGTGCGTCGACGTCCTGAACGGCGCCCCCGGTATCTTCTCGGCCCGCTGGGCCGGCCGGCACGGCGACGACAAGGCCAACCTCGATCTGCTGCTGGCCCAGCTCTCCGACATCGCCGAGGAACACCGGGGCGCGCACTTCGCCTGCGCGGCCGCCCTGGCGCTGCCGGACGGCACGGAGAGGGTGGTCGAGGGTCAGCTCCGGGGCGCCCTGCGCCACGCCCCCGCCGGCACGAACGGCTTCGGCTACGACCCGATCCTCCAGCCGGACGGCGAGACGCGGACCTGCGCCGAGCTGAGCGCCGCGGAGAAGAACGCGATCAGCCACCGGGGGAAGGCGTTCCGGGCGTTGGTGCCGGTGGTACGGGAGTTGCTGGGCTGAGCGAAGAGGGGCCGCCCGGACGGACGGCCCCTCACCTGTGCGGCCGGTGGGACTCGAACCCACACGGGATTTCTCCCACGGGCACCTAAAACCCGCGCGTATCGCCTATTTCGCCACGGCCGCCCCAAAACGGACTATTCACCTGCACGCCGTTTCGCCTCGCCCAGTGTACGGGGCTGCGCCTTTCGCCGTCCGCCTCCTCGGCATCAGGTACTCGTGGCCGCGTGGCAGTTGGGGCAGAGAAGACGAAGGTTCTCGATCCGGTTGTCACGCCAGTCGCCGTCGATGTGATCGACCTCCAGCAGCCGCTCCCCGGTGTACGCGCCGACCCCCATACAAACCCCCTCCGTTCCGGCTGTGCGTTCGCAGCTCGTACGGAGTAACGAACCGCTTGTCGGACAGTCACGCCCGGAAAAGAGCAGACGGCCCGCACCAGGTCACTCCGGTGCGAGCCGCCAACTGCAGGTACAGGCCTTCAGATCCCCAGATCCTTGAGGATCTTGGCCACGTGGCCGGTGGCACGGACGTTGTAGAGGGCTCGCTCGACCTTGCCGTCCTCGTCCACGACGATCGTGGAGCGGATGACGCCCATGTACGTCTTGCCGTAGTTCTTCTTCTCGCCGAAGGCGCCGTAGGCGTCCAGGACCTTCTTGTCGGGGTCGGCGAGGAGGGTGACCTTCAGCGACTCCTTCTCGCGGAACTTCGCGAGCTTCTCCGGGCTGTCGGGGCTGATGCCGAGGACGTCGTAGCCCGCGCCGGCCAGGACCTCCAGGTTGTCCGTGAAGTCGCAGGCCTGCTTGGTGCAGCCCGGGGTCAGGGCGGCCGGGTAGAAGTAGACGATGACCTTGCGGCCCTTGTGGGCGGAAAGGGACACCTCGTTGCCGTCGGCGTCGGGGAGGGTGAAGGCGGGGGCCACGTCCCCCGGCTGGAGTCGCTCGCTCATCGGGCCAGGGTAACCGGGGGCCCTTGCGGTGCGGCGCGGCGCGGAGCTGACAAACTGTCCGGAACAGCATCAGCAGACTTCGGAGGCCGTACGGTGGCGGACACGTCGGACACCAGAACCCCGGCGCAGATCGAGGCGGACATCAAGCGCCGCCGTGAAGTGCTGGCCGAGACGCTCGACGAGATCGGGGTGCGGGTCCATCCGCAGACGATCATCGGGGATGCGAAGGCGAAGGTCGTCGCCAATCTCGATCACACCGTCGGGCGGGCATACGTCCAGGTCAACCGGGTGGTGAGTCAGGTTCGGGCGCAGTTCGTCGACGAAGAGGGCGCGCCCCGGCTCGAGCGGGTCGTACCCGTCGCGCTGCTCGCCGTCGGCGTCGTCGGACTGCTGACCGTGGGCCGCAAGCGGCGCAGGGCCTGACCCGGGCGCGGACGTACGGGGCGAAGGCAGGTAGGTTCAAGGCGTGAGCGCCAACAGAAACGAGCAGAGCACCCCTCACCACGACAAGCTGCCCATCCGCATGCTGCACGACCGGGTCCTGGTCAAGCAGGACGCCGGTGAGGGTGAGCGGCGGTCGGGAGGCGGCATTCTGATTCCGGCCACCGCGGCGGTGGGTCGGCGACTGGCCTGGGCCGAGGTCGTCGCGGTCGGGCAGAACGTGCGGACCGTGGAGCCGGGTGACCGGGTCCTGTACGACCCGGAGGACCGGGCCGAGGTCGAGGTACGGGGCGTGGCGTACGTGCTCATGCGCGAGCGTGATCTGCACGCGGTGGCCGCCGACCGGTTCGAGGAGTCCGAGGACTCCACCGGCCTGTACCTGTAATCCGGCGGTCCAAGGGGCTGGTGACCATCGTCACCAGCCCCTTTGCCGTTCCTCTTTGTCGTCTCTTTGCTAGATTCGAAGAAGGTCAGCCCGACGAGACGCGCCGTACCGGGATCCCCGACCCCCCAGGAAAAGACGACGCACCCCCGTTCCGAGATATCTCTCGATGCCATCCGGAGGTGCCTGTCATGGCCTGGGTTCTGCTTGTCGTCGCCGGTCTGCTGGAAGTGGGCTGGTCGATCGGGATGAAGTACAGCGAGGGTTTCACCCGGCTGGTGCCGGGCGTGCTCACTGGCGCCGGCATCGTCGCGAGCATGGTGCTGCTGTCGTACGCCGCGAAGTCCCTGCCCATCGGTACCGCCTACGGCGTGTGGGTGGGTATCGGCGCGGCCGGTGCGGCGGTGCTCGGCATGGTGGTGCTGGGTGAGCCGGTCACCGCCGCCCGGATCTTCTTCGTCTGTCTGCTGCTGGTCGCCGTCGTGGGGCTGAAGGCGACCAGCGGTCACTGAGACATCAGGCGGCAGGCGTCACATGCGTCAGGTGCCGGGGCCGCCGCCCGCGCCGGCCGCCGTGCCCGTCGTACCGCCGCCGGTCGCGTCACCGCCTCCGAGGGTGCCGCCGCTGGGGCTCGTGCCGGTCGTACCCCCGCCGGTCGTGTCGCCGCCGGTGGTGCCCCCGCCGGTCGTCGTGCCCCCGCCGGTGGTGGCGCCCGTCGTGCCCGTGCCGCCGCCGGTCGTCGTACCGCCGCCGGTCGTGGTGGCGCCGTTCGTCGTCGTGCCGCCGGTGGTCGGGGTGCCGGTGGTGGTCCCGCCGGCGGTCGGGCTCGCGGTCGTGCCTCCGGTGGTCGGGGTACCGGTGGTGGTCCCGCCGGTGCTCTGGTCACCGGTCGTGCCCGGCTGGGCCGAGGAGCCGGCGCTGGGGGCCTGCGGCTGGTCGGCGCCCGACGCGAGCTGGAGGTCGAAGTCGGAGGCCGGGGTGCCCTGGAGCGCGTCGCGCGTGTACTGCGTCCAGATCTGGGTCGGCGGACCGCCACCGTTCATACGCGGCTGGCCGAGGGCGCCGTACAGCGACTTGTGCTGCGCGGTCACCGGGTCCTGTCCCATGACGGCGACCACGGTGGCCAGGTCGGGGGTGTAGCCCGCGAACCAGGCGGCGGTGTCGCTCTCGGCGGTACCGGTCTTGCCGGCCGCCGGGCGGCCCACGGCCTGCGCGGCCGAGGCGGTGCCGTTCTCGACCACGCTCTGCAGCATGGCCGTGGTGGTGTCGGCGGCCTCCCTGCTGACGGCCTGCTTGACCGACTGCCCGGGCAGCTTGATCGTGTCCGTGCCGTCCTTGGTGAGCTTCTTGACCAGCGTGTACTGGCCGTGCTGGCCGTGGTTGGCGAGCGTCGCGTACGCCTGCGCCATGTCCAGCACGCTGGCGGTGGCGGTGCCGAGGGCGATGGACGGGTACGGCTGGAGGTCCGGGGTGTCGGAGGGGATGCCGAGGCCGATCGCGGTCTGCTTGACCTTGGAGGGGCCGACGTCGACGGCCATCTGTGCGTAGACGGCGTTCACGGACAGGTCCGTCGCCTTGGTGACGGTGATCTGGCCGTACGACTTCTGGTCCTCGTTCTGCGGGGCGTAGGAGCCGCCGTTCCAGCCCTGCACCGGACGCTCGTTGGTGCCGTCGTACATCGTGTTCGGCGTGATCTGGCGGCCGTCCTGGGTGGTCGAGCCGTTCTGCACGGCGGACGTGAACACGAACGGCTTGAACGTCGAGCCGACCTGGAAGTCACCGCGGGTCGCGCCGTTGGTGTACTGCTTCACGTAGTCGATGCCGCCGTACATCGCGACGACCTCGCCGGTCTTGGGGTCGACGGAGGCACCGCCCGCGCGGACGTAGTTGTCGACCTTGTTGTTCTTGTCCAGCTTGGAGGTCAGCTGGTCGTTGACGGCCTTGACGAAGGCGTCCTGCTTGTTCTTCTGGATGGTGGTGGTGATGCGGTAGCCGCCGGCCGCGAGCTGGTCGGAGTCGAGGATGTTGTTCTTGGTCAGGTAGTCGTTGACCGCCCGGACCAGGTAGCCGCGCTGGCCTGACAGACCGGTGGAGAGCGTCTGCTCCTTGGGCATGGGGAACTTCATCCCGGCCCGCTGGGACTGGCTGAGCCAGCCCTTCTTGACCATGCCGTCCAGGACGTAGTTCCAGCGGGCGACGGCGGCGGCCTTGTTCTCCGGGTGGGCCACGACGTCGTACTCGCTCGGCGCGTTGACGAGCGCGGCGAGGTAGGCGGCGCGGGCCGGGTCGAGGTCGGCGGCGTCCTTGCCGTAGTAGGCCTGGGCGGCGGCCTGGATGCCGTAGGCGTTGCGGCCGAAGTAGCTGGTGTTGAGGTAGCCCTCGAGGATCTCGTCCTTGGACTTGGTGCGGTCCAGCTTGATCGCGATGAAGAACTCCTTGGCCTTGCGGGTGAGCGTCTGCTCCTGGGCCAGGTAGTAGTTCTTCACGTACTGCTGGGTGATCGTCGAGCCGGACTGCGTGCCCTTGCCGGTCGCGGTGTTCCAGGCGGCGCGCAGCATCGCCTTGGGGTCGACGGCGGACTCGCTGTAGAAGTCGCGGTCCTCGGCGGCCAGCACCGCGTGCTGGGCGTCCTTGGAGACCTGGGCGAGGCTCACGTTCTCGCGGTTGATGTCGCCGTCGCGGGCCAGCTGGGAGCCGTCGGCGTAGAGGTAGACATTGCTCTGCTTGATCGCGAGGGCGTTGGCCGGCGGGATGTTGACCATCGAGTAGCCGACGAAGAACAGCGCGATGAGCGCGAGCAGGCCGATGACGAAGGTGCCGAGCACCATGCGCCAGGTGGGGATGATCCGCCGCCACCCGGTCCGCTTGGGCCGCTTCTTCTTCCCCTTGCCCGGGCCGCCGCCGTTGCCGTTGCCTCCGTCGCCGGGCCCGCCCGGGACGCCGGGGCCACCGGCGGAGGCGTCGGTCGCGCCGAGCAGGGCGGTGGCCTCCTCGGCGGACCCGCCGGAGCGGGCGGAGGCCTGGCCGGGGATCTGCCGGGAGGTGGCGGTGCCGGGGGCGGGGCGGGGGCCCCGGGTGCCTGCGCCCGCCGCGCCGGTGGCTGCCACGCCCGCGGCCTTTGCGGCGCCCGCCTGGGATGCCCGGCCCGCGGCGGCGTTCGCCGCACCGGCGGCTGCGGCACCGGCGGCTGCGGCACCGGCGGCGCCGCCCTGCCGGGTGGCTCGGGATGCGGTGTCCGAGGCGGACGGACGAGGGGTGCGGCCGGTGGCGTTCGGCTCCGTGGCCGCGCTCTCGCCCGGCTCGGGCGTGCGCGGAGCGTTGACCCGCCGCAGGACCTGGGTGGTCTCGGGCGCCCGCGTCTCACCAGGGCCCTGACCCGCCCCGGCCGGCTTGGCCGGCCGCTCCTCCTGAGGTCCCCGGGGCGCACTGACCCGCCGCAGCACCTGCGTGCTCTCGGGCGACCGGGGCTTCTCGGCTCCGGCGGTGGGGGCGGGAGCGGAGGGGGCGGAAGAGGCAGAGGAGGAGGGGGCAGAGGAGGAGGGCGCATCGGCCGCGGAATCACCGCGGGACGAGGCAGCCCGGCCGGAAGCAGAAGCGGAGCCCGAGCCGGTACCGGAACCCGAACCAGAATCCGACCCCGAGCCGGAGGCATCCTCGGAAGCGGGGGCCCCGCCCGATGCCGGGCCCGTGCCGGACTCTGCGGCCCGGCCGGACGTCGTCCCTGCGCGGGCCGCCTGCCGGGCGCGGGCCATCGAGGCCGTGCGGTCCTGGGCGGAGCCGTCGCGGGGCGCCGTCGGCTCACCCGTTCGGCCGCCCCCGGCCTGCTCGGCCTGGTCGGCCTGCTCACCCGTTCGGCCGCTCCCGGCCCGGGCGGCCTGCTCGGCCTCGCCCGCCTGCGCGGACCCCTCGGTCCTTGCCGGCTTTGCCGATCCCGCCCGGCCCCTTCGCTCCGCCCCCTCGGCCTCCTTCGTCCCGTCGCCCGGGGTGCCGGGCCCTTCAGCCGGCAGCGGTTTTCCCGGCGCCACGCCTTCGTTCGGCTGCTGCGGCTGTGGCTCGTCGCTCATGTCGTGCACGGACTCCTGTTTCGCGTCGTACGTTCCCGTACGCCTCGTACGCCTTCTGCGCCCCCAGTTTGAAGACTCTCGCACCCGGCGTTCCGTTCCCGGATCCCGGCACGCTTCCGTCACGGAAATTGCGTGGCCGGTCACCGGGGCTGCGGACTAGGCTCCTGCGCTTCGGTGTCGAGCGGTCCCGGGAGGTTGACTGGCATGGGCACGGGACGGTTGTACGTGGCCGTCGCGACGGGGGGATTCAGACGGTACGCGACGTATCGGGCGGCCACTGCGGCAGGGGTGTTCACGAACACGGTCTTCGGGCTCATTCTCGTGTACACGTATCGCGCCCTGTGGGATGCGAAGCCGCACCTTGGAGGCTATGACCAGGCCCAGGCCGTGACGTATGTGTGGCTGGGGCAGGCGTTCCTGTCGACGCTCGCGATCGGGGGCGGGGGCGTCGAGGAGGAGCTGATGGATCGCATCCGTACGGGGGACGTGGCGATCGACCTGTACCGGCCCGCCGATCTTCAGCTGTGGTGGCTCGCCGCCGATCTCGGCCGGGCCTTCTTCCAGCTGCTCGGGCGGGGGGTGGTCCCCTTCGTCTTCGGTGCACTGTGTTTTCCGGCATATCTGCCCACCGACGCCGGTACCTGGCTGGCCTTCCTCGTCACCGTGCTGCTGGCGATGGTGGTCAGCTTCGGCCTCCGCTACCTGGTGGCGCTGTGCGCGTTCTGGCTGCTGGACGGCACGGGCGTGGGGCAGATGATGTGGCTGGCCGGTTACTTCTGCAGCGGGATGCTGCTGCCGCTGAACGTCTTCCCGGGCGCGCTCGGCGAGGTCGTACGGGCCCTGCCGTGGTCGTCGCTGCTCCAGGCACCGGCGGATGTGCTGCTGGGGCACGCGGATCCGTGGCGGACGTATCTGTTCCAGGGGGCGTGGGCGGTGGCGCTGCTGGGGCTCGGCCGGATGATGCAGTCGGCGGCGACCCGACGGGTGGTGGTCCAGGGTGGGTGAGGACAGCCGTCTCGTCGCGGGCGTGCGGGCCTACTGGATGATCGCCGGGATGTGGGTGCGGTCCACGTTGGCCTACCGGGCGTCCTTCGTCATGACCACGTTCGGGAACTTCGCGGCGACCTTCTTCGACTTCGTCGCGATCATGCTGATGTTCACGCGGGTGCACGCGCTCGGCGGCTACTCGCTGCCGCAGGTGGCGTTCCTGTACGGGCTGTCGGCGGCGTCCTTCGGGCTGGCCGACCTGGCGATCGGGTCGATGGACCGGCTGGGGCGCCGGGTGCGGGACGGCACGCTGGACACGCTGCTGGTGCGGCCGGTGCCGGTGCTGGCGCAGGTGGCGGCCGACCGGTTCGCGCTCAGGCGGCTGGGCCGGGTGCTGCAGGGCTCGCTGGTGCTGGGCTGGGCGCTCACCCGGGTGGAGATCGACTGGACGCCGCTGAAGCTGCTGCTGATGCCGGTGACGGTGGCGAGCGGCTGCGCGATCTTCTGCGCGGTGTTCGTGGCGGGGGCGGCGTTCCAGTTCGTGGCGCAGGACGCCTCCGAGGTGCAGAACGCCTTCACGTACGGCGGGACGACGCTGCTGCAGTATCCGCCGACGGTGTTCGCGAAGGAGCTGGTGCGCGGGGTGACGTTCCTGCTGCCGCTGGCCTTCGTCAACTGGTTGCCCGCCGCCTACGTCCTCGGGCGGCCCTATCCGCTGGACCTGCCCGGGTGGGTGGCGTTCACGCCTCCGCTGGTGGCGGCGGGCTGCTGTGCGCTGGCGGGGCTGGCGTGGCGGGCGGGACTTCGTTCGTATCGGAGCACAGGGAGCTAGCGTGGGCGATTTCATCACGCTCGAGAACGTCGAGAAGGTCTTCGAGGTGCGCAGGAAGACCGGGTTCATGAAGCGGGAGCGGCGCGAGGTGCGGGCGGTGGACTCGCTGTCGTTCAGCGTGGCGCGCGGCGAGATGGTCGGCTACATCGGGCCGAACGGCGCCGGGAAGTCGACCACGATCAAGATGCTGACCGGCATCCTGACGCCGAGCGGGGGGCGGCTGCGGGTGGCGGGCATCGACCCGTCGCGGGAGCGCACGCGCCTCGCGCACCGGATCGGGGTGGTGTTCGGGCAGCGTACGACGCTGTGGTGGGACCTGCCGCTGCTCGACTCGTACCGGCTGGCGCATCGCATGTACCGCATCCCCGAGGCCCGTTACCGGGAGAACCTCGAGCGGTGTGTCGAACTCCTGGAGCTGGGCGAGCTGTTGGACGTGCCGGTGCGGCAGCTGTCGCTGGGGCAGCGGATGCGCGGGGACATCGCGGCGGCGCTGCTGCACGATCCGGAGGTGCTGTACCTGGACGAGCCGACGATCGGGCTGGACGTCGTCTCGAAGGCCAAGGTGCGCGGTTTCCTGAAGGAGTTGAACGCCGAGCGCGGTACGACCGTGCTGCTGACCACCCACGACCTGCAGGACATCGAGCAGTTGTGCTCGCGGGTGATGGTGATCGACCACGGCCGGCTGATGTACGACGGCCCGCTCGCGGGGCTGCACGAGGCCGGGGAGAGCGAGCGCACGCTGGTGGTGGACCTGGAGCGGGAGCTGCCGCCGGTCGAGGTGCCCTCGGCCCGGGTGGTGAGGGTGGAGGGGCCGCGTCAGTACCTGGCGTTCCCCGCGGGGCAGTCGGCGGCGCCGGTCGTGGCGGATCTCGCGGCGAGGTATCCGCTGGTGGACCTGTCGGTGCGGGAACCGGACATCGAGGCCGTCATCGCCAAGATGTACGCGGAGAAGGCCGTCTCGTAGGCTGCTGCCATGACCGACGACGCGGTCCCGGACCACCGGGCCTCTGCTCCTGTCCCGGACCTTCGTGCCTCCGACGCCGACCGTGAGCGGGTCGCCGAGGTCCTGCGGGACGGGCTGGCCGAGGGCCGGCTCGACATGGTGGAGTTCGAGGAGCGGCTGGAGGCGGCCTACAAGGCGCGCACCTACGGTGAACTGGCCCCGCTCACCCGCGATCTGCCGACGGCCGTCGCGCCGGCCGGTCCCACGCCGGTCTCCTTCACCAAGGCGCCTGCCCAGAGCGGGAGTTGGGCCTCGCGGATCGTCGGCGGCGAGGGGTCATCGGCGGGTGGGGTCGCGATCCTGTCGGGGTTCGAGCGCAAGGGCCGCTGGACGGTGCCCAGGCGGTTCAACGGCTTCGCGTTCATGGGCGGCGGCGAGATCGACCTGCGCGAGGCGAACTTCGCGGACCACGAGGTCGTGATCAACTGCGTGGCGGTCATGGGCGGGGTGCAGGTGATCGTGCCGCCGGGTGTGGAGGTCGTCGTCCGCGGCGTCGGCATCATGGGCGGCTTCGAGCACCCGCGCGACGACGGCCCGCCCGAGCCGGGCGCTCCGCGGGTCGTCATCGGCGGATTCGCCTTCTGGGGCGGGGTCGGTGTGTCCCGCAAGGTCACCCGGGCCGAGCAGCAACGGCTCAAGGAGCAGCGCCGGCAGGAGCGGCTGGAGCGCAGGGAGGCCCGGCAGGAGCTGTACCGGGCCCGGCGCGAGGAACGGCAGGAAGAGCGCGAGCGCCGTCGGCACGGGGAGTGAACGAGGAGTACGGGAGCAGCCCTACTTGGTGCACACCTTGGTCAGCTCACCGGCCGCAGCCGTCACCGGGCTCACGTCCGGCGTCCTGTCCCCGTTCCTGACGGCCGTACGCACGTTCTCCACGGCCTGCTTGAGGTGGTCGACCGCCTTGTTGACGTCGGCGTGGTCGGTCTTGTCGCCGATCTTGTCGAGGTTCTTCTCGATGGCGTCGAGGGAGGTGTCGGCCCGGGTCGGATCGTTCGTGGCGTTCTCCACCGCCTGCTGCAGGGCGGTGACGCTGTCGGCGATGGAGTCGGCGGTCTGCACGCAGTCCAGGGCCTTGTCGACGCTGTCGCATCCGGTGGTGAGGCCGGCGGTGAACGCGGCCGTGGCCACGACGGCGGCGACGGTGGTGAGACGGCGTCGGCTGACGGCCATGGTGGTGATCCCCTCCTCTGGTCGGGCCTGTGGATCCGTAGACCGCAGGGCCCGTTGAGACACGTGCGGACCCGGTCGAGGGCCCGTATCCCTAGGACGCGGGGAAGGGCACGCGGGTTGCCCGCGTGCCCTTCCCCGCGTTGGTCCGCCGTTTACTCTCCGAGGGCGGCTTCCAGCGTGGCGCGCTGGATCGCGGCCAGTTCGGTGCAGCCGGTGACGGCGAGGTCGAGCAGGGCGTTCAGTTCGTCGCGGGCGAAGGGCTCGGCCTCGGCGGTGCCCTGGACCTCGACGAAGCGGCCGTCGCCGGTGCAGACGACGTTCATGTCGGTCTCGGCGCGCACGTCCTCCTCGTAGCACAGGTCGAGGAGCGGGACGCCGCCGACGATGCCGACCGATACGGCGGAGACGGTGCCGGTGAGCGGCTGCCGGCCGGCCTTGATCAGCTTCTTGCCCTGGGCCCAGGCGACGGCGTCGGCGAGCGCCACGTAGGCACCGGTGATGGCGGCCGTCCGCGTGCCGCCGTCGGCCTGGAGGACGTCGCAGTCGAGGACGATGGTGTTCTCGCCGAGCGCCTTGTAGTCGATGACGGCGCGCAGGGAGCGGCCGATGAGCCGGGAGATCTCGTGGGTACGGCCGCCGATCTTGCCCTTGACGGACTCGCGGTCGCCCCGGGTGTTGGTGGCGCGGGGCAGCATGGCGTACTCCGCGGTGACCCAGCCCTCGCCGCTGCCCTTGCGCCAGCGCGGGACGCCCTCGGTCACGGAGGCGGTGCAGAACACCTTGGTGTCGCCGAAGGAGACGAGGACGGAGCCCTCGGCGTGCTTGCTCCATCCGCGCTGGATGGTGACCGGGCGGAGCTGTTC
The DNA here is from genome assembly GCF_009796285.1 of Streptomyces broussonetiae. Lineage (NCBI taxonomy): Bacteria > Bacillati > Actinomycetota > Actinomycetes > Kitasatosporales > Streptomycetaceae > Streptomyces > Streptomyces broussonetiae. Next base: position 3,915,503 of record NZ_CP047020.1, read on the forward strand.
GGGGGTACGGCCGTCGATGCGAGACATGACATGGAGCCTAGTCGTACATGCGCAAGGGGCCCTTCCCGCGTCGGGAAGAGCCCCTTACAGGTGAACCGGCACGGTTCACATCATGTCTTCGATCTCCGCGGCGATCGGGTCGGCGTCGGTGCCGATGACGACCTGGATCGCGGTGCCCATCTTGACGACACCGTGGGCGCCGGCGGCCTTCAGGGCGGCATCGTCCACCAGCGAGGCGTCGTTGACCTCAGTGCGCAGCCGGGTGATGCAGCCCTCGATCTCCTCGATGTTGTCGAGTCCGCCGAGTGCGGCGACGATCTTCTCAGCCTTGCTGGCCATGTCCTGTCTCCCTGACTTCCCTGATCCGAACCGCTTGGTCGCAGTAACCCACAGTTGGCCCATCTTCGCGAGCGGTCGTGCCGTACGTGCCCAATGATGGCGATCACGGCAGCGGAACCGTCCGTCGACTGGTCTACACCACCACGGGGACGGTAGCCAAACCGCGTCCGACGAACCGCGTGCGAGTCGAGTGGCCGGAGGTCGCCCATGAGCGCCGAGAGCGCAGGCAGCGCCACTCCTGCGGTCAGTCCGGTACGGGAGCGCTGGAACCGCGCCTTCCAGGGCCTGCAGAAGATGGGCCGCAGCCTCCAGCTGCCGATCGCGGTGCTGCCCGCGGCGGGCATCCTCAACCGGCTGGGCCAGCCGGACGTGTTCGGCAAGGACGGGCTGGGCTGGACGGACGTCTCCAAGGTCATGGTGGGGGCGGGCGGTGCCCTGCTCGACGGCTCCCTCGGCCTGCCGCTGCTGTTCTGCGTGGGCGTCGCGATCGGCATGGCGAAGAAGGCGGACGGCTCGACGGCGCTCGCGGCGGTGGCGGGCTTCCTCGTCTACTACGGCGTCCTGCACCAGTTCCCCGAGTCGTGCCCCGGCGGGGCGAAGGTGATCCCGCAGGTCGGCTGCCAGGTGACCGTGGGCACGGGGACGGGCTCGGTGACGCCCTTCGCCTTCCAGAACCCGGGCGTCTTCGGCGGCATCGTGATGGGTCTGCTGGCCGCCTTCTTCTGGGCCCGCTTCCACCGCACCAGGCTGGTGGACTGGCTCGGCTTCTTCAACGGCCGCCGGCTGGTACCGATCATCATGGCGTTCGTCGCGATCGTCTTCGCGGCGCTGTGCCTGTGGATCTGGCCGCCGATCGGCAGCGGGCTGGAGAGCTTCAGCCACTGGCTGCGGGACGCGGGCGCCTGGGGCGCGGGCGTCTTCGGGGTGGCGAACCGCGCGCTGCTGGTGGTCGGCCTGCACCAGTTCCTGAACGTGCCCATCTGGTTCCAGTTCGGCAGCTACACCAAGCCGGACGGCACGGTGGTGCACGGCGACATCAACATGTTCCTGGCGGGCGATCCGCACGCGGGCCAGTTCACCTCGGGCTTCTTCCCGATCATGATGTTCGCGCTGCCGGCGGCGGCACTGGCGATCACCCACTGCGCCAGGCCGCACCGGCGCAAGGAGGTCGGCGGCCTGATGCTCTCGGTGGCGCTGACGTCGTTCGTGACGGGCATCACCGAGCCGATCGAGTACTCCTTCCTCTTCATCGCGCCCGTGCTGTACGCCGTCCACGCCGTGCTCACCGGCGCCTCGATGGCGGTGACCTGGGGGCTCGGCGTGCACGACGGCTTCAGCTTCTCGGCCGGCCTGATCGACTATGTGATCAACTGGAACCTGGCGACCAGACCGTGGGCGATCATCCCGATCGGCCTGTGCTTCGCGGCCGTCTACTACGCCGTCTTCCGGTTCGCCATCACGAAGTTCGACCTGAGGACACCGGGCCGCGAGCCGGAGGACGAGGTCGAGGACATCACCAAGGCCTGACCCCGGGGGCCGAAAGTCACCGTGGACAAAGGCCCTTAGGTTCCTTTAGCACATCAGCACGCCGCGTAGCGTGCCGGTAGCGGATTTCGCGGTTCCTTATCCCACCTTCATCGTGCTACAACAGGTCTACACCACTGAGTGGTGTAGACCACCACCGATGGAGGAACCATCCATGAGCACCGCCACCGCCACGGCGGCCCCCGCAAAGAAGCGGGGATCCGGCCTGTTCCAGGGCCTGCAGAAGGTCGGCCGCAGCCTCCAGCTCCCGATCGCCGTACTGCCGGCGGCAGGCATCCTGCTCCGTCTCGGACAGCAGGACGTCCATGACAAGCTGCACCTGCCCGACAAGGTTACGGCGGTGTTCGCCACGGCCGGTGGTGCGATCTTCGACAATCTCCCGATGCTGTTCTGCATCGGCGTCGCGATCGGCTTCGCCAAGAAGTCCGACGGCTCGACGGCACTCGCCGCCCTGGTCGGCTTCCTGGTCTACAGCAACGTGCTGAAGGCGTTCCCGCTGACCCAGCAGCACATCGAGAGCGGCAAGATAGTCGAGGCCACCTACAACAACCCCGGTGTGCTCGGCGGCATCCTGATGGGTCTGTTCTCCGCCGTGCTGTGGCAGCGCTACCACCGCAAGAAGCTGGTGGACTGGCTCGGCTTCTTCAACGGCCGCCGGCTGGTGCCGATCATCATGGCCTTCGTCGGCACGCTGATGGGCGTCTTCTTCGGGCTGATCTGGAAGCCCATCGGTGAGGGCATCTCCCACGCCGGTGAGTGGATCACCGGTCTCGGCGCGCTGGGCGCGGGTCTGTTCGGTCTGGTCAACCGCGCGCTGATCCCGGTCGGCATGCACCAGTTCGTGAACACCGTCTCCTGGTTCCAGATCGGCGACTACAAGAACTCCGCCGGTCAGATCGTCCACGGTGACCTCAACCGCTTCTTCGCCGGTGACCCGCACGCCGGTATGTTCATGTCGGGCTTCTTCCCGATCATGATGTTCGGTCTGCCGGCCGCGGCGATCGCCATCGCCCACTCGGCCCGTCCCGAGCGCCGCAAGGCCGTCCTCGGCATGATGGTCTCGCTCGCCCTGACCTCGTTCGTCACCGGTGTGACCGAGCCCATCGAGTTCACCTTCATGTTCATCGCCCCGCTGCTGTACGCGATCCACGCGGTGCTGACGGCGCTGTCCATGGCGGTCACCTGGGCGCTCGGCGTGCACGCGGGCTTCACCTTCTCCGCGGGCTTCATCGACTACGCGCTCAACTGGAACCTCGCGACCAAGCCATGGCTGATCATCCCGATCGGCCTGGTGTTCGCGGCGATCTACTACGTGGTCTTCCGCTTCGCGATCACCAGGTTCAACCTCCCCACCCCGGGCCGCGAGCCCGAGGAGGAGATCGAGGACCTCACGAAGGCGTGACGGTCACGGTATGACGGCAAGGCCCCCGGAGCGCTGCGGCTCCGGGGGCCTTCGTCATGTGCAGGGGGCGTCAGATCTCGTACGTGACCCGCGGCGTGGCCAGTTCCACCGGACCGGAGAACACCTCACGCGCGTGGCGGAGGTTGACCTGGGGGTCGGTCCACGGCGGAACGTGGGTGAGGACCAGGCGCCGGGCTCCGGCCCGCGCGGCCGTCTCACCCGCCTCACGGCCGTTGAGGTGGAGGTCGGGGATCTCCTCCTTGCCGTGCGTGAACGCGGCCTCGCACAGGAACAGGTCGGCGTCCCGGGCCAGCTCGTCCAGGGCCTCGGTGACGCCCGTGTCGCCGGAGTACGTCAGGGTCCGCCCCGCGTGCTCGACGCGGATGGCGTACGCCTCCACGGGGTGGCGGACCCGCTCGGTGTGCACCGTGAACGGGCCGATGTCGAACGTGGAGGGCTTGACCGTGTGGAAGTCGAAGACCTCGCTCATCGAAGAGGCGGAAGGGACGTCGTCGTAGGCCGTGGTCAGGCGCTGTTCGGTGCCCTCGGGGCCGTAGACCGGGATCGGGTCGCAGCGGCCGCCGTCGTGGCGGTAGTAGCGCGCGACGAAGTACGCGAGCATGTCGATGCAGTGATCGGCGTGCAGATGGCTGAGGAAGATCGCGTCGAGGTCGTAGAGACCGCAGTGGCGCTGCAGCTCGCCAAGGGCGCCATTGCCCATGTCGAGGAGCAGCCGGAAGCCGTCGGCCTCGACGAGGTAGCTCGAGCAGGCCGATTCCGCGGACGGGAACGACCCCGAGCAGCCGACGACGGTGAGCTTCATGAAGCAGAAACCTCCGTTGGCGGGAAAGATCAAATGGGCAGGAAAACGGGGGTCGTGCGGTTTGTCGAGCGTAAGGCGCGAAAGCGCGGGTCGCTCCTCCGCAAAGGGCCGTTGTGGGCGAACTCACCTGCGCTGTCACCGGTTCGGCTGGACCGGGGGCGCAGAAGGATCCGCCAAGGGCGCGCGATTACCGACGCGCGCCGGTAACGTCGTCGTATGGACACGTCATGGTGGCTGGCGCTCGCGGCGGTGGTCCTGCTCGCGCTGGTCGCCACGCTCATCGACGGCTGGGGCCGCGGTCGCCGGCCCGGTGGGCGGCGCCTTCGGCCGCCGGGCCGCGCGGGTAAGCGCACGCGTGCCGCCCGGCCGGTTCCGGGCGACATCTGGTGGGCGGACGTCCCCTATGAGGACCGCGCGGAATCGTCCGGGGCCGCGCGGAGCGCGTCGGACCGGGCGGTGGCGGCCGACGGCCGGTCGAAGGACCGGCCTTGTCTGGTGCTGGCGGTGCGCGGGAACCGGGCCACGGTCGCGAAGATCACCAGCAAGTTCCACGACGAACGGTCCGGGGTGATCCCGCTGCCCCCGGGCGCGGTCGGCGACGCCCGGGGCAGGCCCAGCTTCCTGGAGACCGACGAACTGCGCGAAGTGCCGGTCGGCGACTTCCGGCGCCGGGTCGGCGTGGTCGACCCGGTGCTGTGGGACCAGGTACGGCACCTGGCGGGTTAGCTACTTCACGGTCACCGTGACCATCCACTCCTGGATGCCCTTGCAGGACACCCCGCCCGGTGCGGTGGGCTCGGCGCACAGGGGCCGGGTGGAGGTCAGCTTCGCGGTGCCGTCGGCCGCCGCGCGGAACGCGGCCGTGGCGTCGCCGGACTGCAGGGCGAGGCCCGCGTTGATGCCCTTGAGGGCGGTGCCGCTGGTCATGACCGGCTTCCAGGGTCGGGACTTGGTGCCGTCCAGGGTCAGCCGGACCTCGCCGCCCTTGGCCACGCACACGGTGCGGCCGGTGTCGGCGGCCTTCAGCTCGACGGTGGAGGCGCAGCCGCCCGAGGCGGGCGCGGAGGGCGCCGACGGTGACACCTTCCCGGCGCCTTTGGTGTCCGTGTCCGAGCCGCTCTTCGAGCCGCATCCGGCAAGGAGCAGCACGGCGCCCGCGAGGGCGAGGGACGTCGTCGTCGTACGGCGCATGGGGGTTCGCCTTTCTGCCGTGGCCGTGGGGAGCGGCCTTGTGGTGCAGATGAGACGTAGCGGCGGGCAGAAAGGATCCCGCACGCGGAGAATCTCCGCGTGCGGGATCACTGGAGCGTTCGCAGGGTCAGCCGGTCGTCAGGGCGGTGTCGTCCACGACGAAGCTGGTCTGCAGCGAGGAGTCCTCCACGCCGTTGAACTTGAGGGTGACCGTCTGGCCCGCCAGCGAGGACAGGTCGAAGGTCTTCTGCGCGTAACCCGAGTTGGCGTTCAGGTTCGAGTACGTCGCCAGGGACTGCGAACCGGCGGTGACCGTCAGCTTGTCGTACGCGGTGCTGGTGGTGGTCTCGGCGGTGTCGATGTGCAGGTAGAAGGTGAGCGTGGCCTTGCAGCCGGCCGGGATCGTCACCGACTGGGACAGGGTGTCGGTGTGCGAGGAGCCGTAGCCGTCGAGCCAGGCCTTGTACGAGCCGCTGTGCGCGGCCTCACCGGAGTCGTTGGTGATGACACCGCTGGTCGCGGTCCAGCCGGTGCTGCCCGACTCGAAACCGGGGTTGGCCAGCAGCTGGGACGAGGTGCAGCCGCCACCGCCGGAGCCGACGGTCCAGGTGAAGGAGGTCGAGCCGGTGGCGCCGGTGGAGTCCTTCGCGGTGACCGTGACCTGGTAGGTGCCGGCGGTGGACGCCGTACCGGAGATCAGGCCGGTGGAGCTGTTGATGGACAGGCCGGTCGGCAGGCCGGAGGCGCTGTAGGTGAGCGAGGCGCCGCCGCTGTCCGAGGCGCTGATCTGGAGGCTGACCGAGCTGCCCGTGGTGGTGGACTGGCTGCCGGGGTTGGTGACCGTCACGGTGTTGCCGCCGGTGCCGCCCCCGGAGGTGAAGGCGGCGGTGCCGTTCGGGGTGCCCCAGCCGGTCGGGCCGTCGTAGCCGGTGCCGGCGGTGCAGAAGTACGACGGGGAGCAGCTGCCGTTGCTGCCGCTGGTGACGTCGTACAGGTTGCCGGTGTGCTGGTACGGGTACTTCGCCGGGTAGTCGCCGGAGCCCGGGGTGCCCGCGAGGGCGTAGACCGAGGCGATGATCGGCGAGGAGGCGCTGGTGCCGCCGTAGACCGCCCAGCCGGAGCCGCCGTAGGTGTCGTAGACCGCCACGCCCGTGGCCGGGTCGGCGACCGCGGAGACGTCGGCCTCCATGCGCTTGGAGCAGCCGGTGTCGGTCTGCCAGCTCGGCTTCGGGTCGTAGGCCGAGCAGCCCGAGCCGGTGCCCTCGGTGGAGCTGGTGTTCCAGACGGACTCGCTCCAGCCGCGGGAGTTGGAGGCGGTGGAGAGCGCGGTGCCGCCGACGGCGGTCACGTACTGGGAGGTCGCCGGGTACTCGGCGCCGTAGCCGGAGTCACCCGCGGAGACGGTGATCGCGACACCCGGGTGCTGGAAGTACTGGCTGTCCTCGCTGGTCTGCGAGGAGGCCTCGGAGCCGCCCCAGCTGTTGGAGACGAACTTGGCGCCGAGCGAGACGGCCTCGTTCTCGGCGATGCCGAGGTCGGTGTCGTTCGCGGAGTTGGCCTCGACCAGGACGATGTTGCAGTTCGGGCAGACCGCGCTGACCATGTCGATGTCGAGCATCTCTTCGCCGGCCCAGCCGCTGTCGTTGGTCGGCAGCGAGGTGGTGGAACCGGTCTGGCTGACCTGCTTGAAGCAGCCGTTGGCCTTGGTGCAGGCGGACAGGCCGTACGTGGAGCGGTAGGTGGCCAGGTCCGACTCGGCGTTGGGGTCGTTGTAGGCGTCCACGATGCCGACGGTCATGCCGGAACCGGCCGACGTGGGCAGGTTGTAGGCGCTGTGCAGGTTCGCCGGCGACAGGCCCGAGGGCGTCGCGGCGGCGAGCGCCGAGGCGAGACGCTGCTTGATGTCGGTACGGCGCTGGGCGAAGCAGGACGCGTGGCCCGGCTCGGCGGTGGCGCACAGGTGCTGGGTCGGCACCTTCTGGCCGGCCTTGCCGGTGGTGTGGAACGTCTGCCGCTCGGGGTCGGTCAGCGCCTTGGAGTTCTGGGTCACCTTGGAGGTGTGGGGCGCGGGAGCGGCCGCCTGGGCCGCCCCTGCCGTCGGTGCCGCGACGAGCCCGGCGACGGTGAGAGCAAGGGCGGGGAAGGCGACGGCGACGAGTCTTCGAAGACTCCGTCTCCGGCTGCTCGGGCGTGACTCACGCATGGGGTGCTGCCTCCGGTTAGAAGTGGGGATTCGCACTGGGTTGGCAGGCCCGTGACGCGCGTAGCGGCGGTGGAACCGCGCAGTCATGAGCATGACACTCACAGACACCCCGCATGACACCGAGTGAGCGTGGCATGACAGGGTGCGGGGAGGAACGTAGCTCCGGCCCGGGCGTCACGGGCAGTGCCGGACGCATTTCTTTGCCTTGCCGTAGGAATGGCTTAGCCCCCTCATAGGAGGGGGCTAAGGCGTGCTTGAGGCGATTCGGGCCCTGGCACAGGCCCGCTCGAGAAGCGGACCGGCCTGCTCAGGCCCAGAGCTGGCCCTGCAGCGTCTCGATGGCCTCTTCGGTGGTGGCCGCCGTGTAGACACCGGTGGACAGGTACTTCCAGCCGCCGTCGGCGACGACGAAGACGATGTCGGCGGACTCCCCCGCCTTGACCGCCTTGTTGCCCACGCCGATCGCCGCATGCAGGGCGGCGCCGGTGGAGACGCCCGCGAAGATGCCCTCCTGCTGGAGGAGTTCACGGGTGCGGGTGACCGCGTCGGCCGAGCCGACCGAGAAGCGGGTGGTCAGCACGGAGGCGTCGTACAGCTCCGGGACGAAGCCCTCGTCGAGGTTCCTGAGGCCGTACACCAGGTCGTCGTAGCGCGGTTCGGCGGCGACGATCTGGATGCCCGGCCGGTGCTCGCGCAGGTAGCGGCCGACCCCCATCAGGGTGCCGGTGGTGCCGAGGCCCGCCACGAAGTGGGTGACGGAGGGGAGGTCGGCGAGGATCTCCGGGCCCGTGGTCGCATAGTGGGCGCCGGCGTTGTCCGGGTTGCCGTACTGGTACAGCATCACCCAGTCGGGGTGCTCCGCGGCCAGTTCCTTGGCCACCCGCACGGCGGTGTTGGAGCCGCCCGCGGCCGGCGAGGAGATGATCTGCGCACCCCACATGCCGAGCAGGTCGCGGCGCTCCTGCGAGGTGTTCTCCGGCATCACGCACACCATGCGGTAGCCCTTGAGCTTGGCCGCCATGGCCAGCGAGATACCGGTGTTGCCGGAGGTCGGCTCCAGGATCGTGCAGCCCGGGGTGAGCCGGCCGTCCTTCTCCGCCTGCTCGATCATGTGCAGGGCCGGACGGTCCTTGACCGAGCCGGTGGGGTTGCGGTCCTCCAGCTTGGCCCAGATACGGACGTCGGAAGACGGCGATAGCCGCGGCAGGCGCACCAGAGGGGTGTTGCCCACCGCGGCCAGCGGCGAGTCGTAGCGCATCAGTGGTCAGCGAGCCTTAGCGCATGCCGCCGGCGACCGCCGGCAGGATCGTGACGGTGTCGCCGTCGGACAGCTTGGTGTCGATGCCGTCGACGAAGCGGACGTCCTCGTCGTTCAGGTACACGTTGACGAACCGGCGCAGCTTGCCGTCCTCCACGATGCGGGCCTGGATGCCCGCGTGCCGCGTCTCGAGATCGGCGAACAGCTTGGCGAGGGTGTCACCGCTGCCCTCCACCGCCTTCTCACCGTTGGTGTACGTGCGGAGGATGGTCGGGATGCGGACCTCGATGGCCATGGTGGCGGGCTCCTGTCGTAAGGCGTCGTCGGGGCAGCGGGCTCGGTGCGTCAGCTGAGGGCGAGCACCACCGTCAGAACCATGGGCTCATCGTATCGATTCCCGGTCCCCGGCCCGGAGTGTGATCCCATATGCCGGACCAATTTCGACCACAGTCCGAGATCAGTAGGCCTGCACGACTTTGACCTCCTCTTCCGTGACCTCTCCGTCCACGATCCGGAACGAACGGAACTGGAAGTCACCGAGGCCGTCGGTGTCGGCGGTGGACACGAGGACGTAGTGCGCGCCGGGCTCGTTGGCGTAGGAGATGTCGGTGCGCGAGGGGTGGGCCTCGGTCGCGGTGTGGGAGTGGTAGATGATCACCGGCTCCTCGTCGCGGTCGTCCAGCTCGCGGTAGAGCTTGAGCAGGTCCTGCGAGTCGAACTCGTAGAAGGTGGGCGAGCGGGCCGCGTTCAGCATCGGGATGAACCGCTCGGGGCGGCCGGCGCCCACCGGGCCGGCGACCACGCCGCACGCCTCGTCGGGGTGGTCCTCGCGCGCGTGGGCGACGATCTGGTCGTACAGGGCCTGGGTGATGGTCAGCATGCCGGCAAGGATAAGCAGTGGGGCCGCCCCGTACCGAGGTGTGGTACGGGGCGGCCCACATGATGGACGTCCTGAGCGGCAGCCGCCGGGGGCGCCACGAGTGCTCCCGGCGGCGGACGTCCTTGCGGGGCGTCCGCAGGGGGTGTCAGCGCTTGGCGAAGGCCGCGGCCTCCGGGTTGCGGCGCTTGAGCCCCCAGTAGGAGACGCCGAGGATCACGGCCCACAGGGGGGCACAGTACAGCGAGACCCGGGCGTCCTTGTCGATGCCCATGAGCACGATCACCATGAGGATGAACAGCAGCGCGAAGACGCTCGTGTACGGCGCGCCCGGTGCACGGAACTCGCTCTGCGGCAGCTCGCCCCGGTCGGCCTTCATCCGGTAGCGGATCTGGCAGACCAGGATGACGATCCAGGCCCACATGCCCGAGATGGTCGCGAAGGACACCACGTAGTCGAACGCCTTGCCCGGCCACTGGTAGTTGATCCAGACGCCGACGAGCATCAGCGCGGCGGAGAACGTGGTGCCGACGAGCGGGGTACCACTGGGTGTCAGCTTGGTGAACACCTTGGGTCCCTGGCCGTTCTGGGCCAGGTCGCGCAGCATGCGGCCGGTGGAGTACATGCCGGAGTTGCAGGAGGACAGCGCGGCCGTCAGGACGACGAAGTTCACGATGCCGGCGCCGACGGACAGGCCCATCTTCTGGAAGGCGGCCACGAAGGGGCTCACGCCCGGGTGGAACTCGGTCCACGGCACGACCGACAGGATCATGATCAGCGCGCCGACGTAGAAGACGGCGATGCGCCACGGCACCGTGTTGATCGCCTTCGGCAGCACCTTCTTGGGGTCCTTGGACTCGCCCGCGGTCACTCCGACCAGTTCGACGGCGAGGAAGGCGAACATGACCATCTGCAGGGTCATCAGGGTGCTGCCGACGCCGTGCGGGAAGAAGCCGCCGTCGTTCCACAGGTGGCTGACCGAGGCGGTCTTGCCCGCGTCGGAGAAGCCGACGGTCAGAATGCCGACGCAGATGAGGATCATGCCGATGATGGCGGTGACCTTGACCATGGAGAACCAGAACTCCAGCTCACCGAAGAGCTTCACGGAGATCAGGTTGGCGGCGTACAGCACGATCGTGAAGATCAGGGCCGAGACCCACTGCGGGATGTCGAACCAGTACGTCATGTAGGCGGCCGCGGCCGTGACCTCGGTGATGCCGGTGACCACCCAGAACAGCCAGTACGTCCAGCCGGTGACGAAGCCCGCGAAGGGGCCGATGAACTCGCGCGCGTACTCCGAGAACGAACCCGACACCGGGCGGTACATCAGCAGTTCGCCGAGCGCCCGCATGATCAGGAAGATGACCAGACCCGCGACCGCGTACGCCAGGATCAGGCTGGGGCCGGCCTTGGAGATGCCCTTGCCCGCGCCGAGGAAGAGGCCGGTGCCGATGGCACCGCCGATGGCGATCATCTGGATCTGCCGGGCCCCGAGCCCGCGCTGATACCCCTCGCCGCCCTCGCCGTCCCGCACGGCCTCATTGCCGTCGCGATGCTGATCGACCTGCGCTGAGGTCATGTGTGGTGCGCCTTTCTCCATGCCGAACCGCGACCCTTCGTCGGCCTCGGATCGGGTTTCGATCCCCCCGGATTGATGGAGCTGTGCCTGGCCGACGGTCGTCGGCTCGGTGGCGCACCCGGCCGAACATGGGTGGTGTTCGCCGGGCGGTCGTGAAGATTTATCACGGCCGCAATACTGATCACAGGGGTGAGCTGTGGCGCATCACACAGGGAAAAGAGGACAAAGAACGCCCAAATGCGGCAAAACCGGCCGCAATGGTGACAGGATCGTTATCCGGATTTGAGCGTCCGCTGAGCGAACACTCGTACACCGCAAAAAACCGGTGCGCCAAGGCCCGCAGCTACGGCATCAGGGTGGTCACCAGGGTCTCCTGCAGCCCGCCCAGCCACAGATACGCCATCACCATCGGCTTGCGCGGATCCTCGTCCGGGAGCCGGTAGAGCAGGTCGGTGTCGTCCTCGTCGGTGATCTCCAGCCGGGCACCGATCGCGAGCCGCAGGTCGTTCAGGGCGCTGAGCCACTGCTTCGACTCCCCCGGCGCCAGCTTGAGCACCGCGCCGCCCTCGTCCACCGGGGCGAGCGCGTCGAGCGTGCGGATCACGGCGAGCGCGTTCTCCCGCTTGCCGGCGCGCAGGTCGTTCTCGGTGTAGCGGCGGAACTCGGCGGAGTGGGCCCGCTGCTCATCGGCCTCGGCGGGCGAGGCGGGGGCCTGCTCCGGATCGCTGTAGGCGTCCGGGAAGAGCCTTCTGAGCACCGGATCGGCGGGCGGCTCGCTGGGCCCTTCCGCGAACAGCTCGGCGAGCGGGTCCTCGGGGGCCTCCGCGCCCGGGCCCGGGCCGATCAGTTCCAGGAGCTGGACGGCCAGCGACCGGATGATGGAGATCTCGACGTCGTCGAGTGCGACGGCTGCGCCGCCGCCGGGAAGCGGTTCGAAATGTCCAGGCATCGAAATGGGTTCGCTACTTCCGGTCCTGCTGCAGGGTGGCCCACAGTCCGTAGCCGTGCATCGCCTGCACGTCGCGCTCCATCTCCTCGCGGCTCCCGCTGGAGACGACCGCCCGGCCCTTGTGGTGGACGTCGAGCATGAGCTTGGTGGCCTTGTCCTTGGAGTAGCCGAAGTACGACTGGAAGACGTACGTCACATAGCTCATGAGGTTGACCGGGTCGTTGTGCACGATGGTGACCCAGGGGACGTCGGGCTCGGGTACGGCGAAGACCTCCTCCGCCGACTCGGTGCGTTCGATCTCTACGGGCGCGGGTGACGTCACAGTGCCCATGCTGCCACGCTCAGCGAAAATCGTCACACTGACGAAATGGGGGTACCATCGGTTGCCATGAACACAGCGGACCTTGGGCTGCCGGTGGATGTTCCCTCGACAGCGCTCTTCACGGACCAGTACGAGCTGACGATGCTCCGGGCGGCGCTCAAGGCCGGTACGGCCGAACGGCGGAGCGTGTTCGAGGTCTTCACCCGGCGGCTGCCGCACGGGCGCCGCTACGGCGTGGTGGCGGGCACCGGGCGCGTCCTGGACGCGGTGGAGAACTTCCGCTTCGACGCGGACGTCCTCGGCTTCCTGCGCGAGCGGAAGATCGTCGACGAGGAGACCCTCGAGTGGCTCGCCGACTACCGCTTCAGTGGTGACATCTGGGGCTACCCCGAGGGAGAGGTGTACTTCCCCGGCTCGCCGATCATGCGCGTCGAGGGCACCTTCGCCGAGTGCGTACTGCTGGAGACGGTGATCCTCTCCATCCTCAACCACGACTCCGCGATCGCCGCGGCCGCCTCCCGGATGGCCTCCGCCGCCGGGGACCGTCCGCTGATCGAGATGGGCGCCCGCCGCACCCACGAGCTGGCGGCGGTGGCCGCGGCCCGGGCGGCGTACGTCGGCGGTTTCGCGACCACGTCCGACCTGGCGGCGGGCTTCCGCTACGGCATCCCCACGGTCGGCACCTCGGCCCACGCCTTCACCCTGCTCCACGACCGCGAGCGGGACGCCTTCCGGGCCCAGGTCGACACCCTCGGCCGGGGCACCACCCTGCTCGTGGACACCTACGACGTCGCCGAGGCCGTCCGTACGGCGGTGGAGGTGGCCGGCCCCGAGCTGGGCGCGGTCCGCATCGACTCCGGCGACCTGCTGCTCGTCGCGCACCGGGTGCGCCAGCAGCTGGACGAGCTGGGCGCGACGAACACGAAGATCGTCGTGACGTCCGACCTGGACGAGTACGCCATCGCCTCGCTCGCCGCGGCTCCCGTGGACGCGTACGGCGTCGGCACCCAGCTGGTCACCGGCTCCGGGCACCCGACCTGCTCCATGGTCTACAAGCTGGTCGCCCGCGCCGAGTCCGGCGACCCCGGGGCGCCGCTGGTGCCGGTCGCGAAGAAGTCCAGCGGCGGCAAGACCTCCCTCGGGGGCCGCAAGTGGGCGGCCCGCCGGCTGGACGAGGACGGAATCGCCGAGGCCGAGATCGTCGGCACCGGGCCGGTGCCGCCCGCGCTGGCCGACCGGCAACTGCTGGTCGAGCTGGTCAAGGGCGGGGACGTGCTCACCCGCGAGCCGCTGGACGTCCCCCGGGACCGCCACATCGCCGCCCGCGCGAATCTCCCCCTCTCCGCCACCCAGCTCTCCCGGGGGGAACCCGTGCTCGCGACGGAGTACGTCACCGAGCGCCCGGGTGGCGAGAACGGGTCCGCCGTCCAGAGCCTCGAGCGCCCCCTCCCGCCCGGGCCGGGAAGTCTCTAGGCTCAGTTGATTAGCCCTCCCCCGGGCTCTGCGGGCCCGGGGGTACCCCCACCGAAGGACACCCGCCATGCGCCGCGCCTTGATCGTCGTAGACGTGCAGAACGACTTCTGCGAGGGGGGCAGCCTCGCGGTGTCCGGCGGCGCCGATGTCGCCGCCGCCGTCACGGAGCTGATCGGCCAGGCCGCCGGGACGGGGTACCGGCACGTGGTCGCCACCCGCGACCACCACATCGCCCCCGGCGGCCACTTCGCCGACAACCCCGACTTCGTCCGCTCCTGGCCCGCGCACTGCGTGGCGGGTACGGAGGGTGTCGGCTTCCACCCGAACTTCGCCCCGGCCGTCGCCTCCGGCGCGGTCGACGCGGTCTTCGACAAGGGGGCGTACTCGGCGGCCTACAGCGGTTTCGAGGGCGCGGACGAGAACGGCGTGTCGCTGGCCGACTGGCTCCGCGACCGCCGGATCGACGAGGTCGACGTGGTCGGCATAGCGACCGACCACTGCGTACGGGCCACCGCCCTGGACGCCGTGCGGGAGGGCTTTCGCACCCAGGTGCTGCTGGACCTCACGGCAGGCGTCTCCTCGCAGACGACCGAGAGCGCGCTGGAGGAGATGCGGGAGGCGGGCGTGGAGCTGACGGGCAAGCCGGTGGTCAGCGGCTGAGTCCTACTGGACCACCGCCGACCTGCGAAGAAGTGCCCTGATCGGGTGCCACAGCTCGTTCACCATGACACCGTTGTCGGCCGGGGCCGTGCGCCATATCAGACCGTCCGGATGGTGCAGCACCGCCGTGATCTCGTCCGGGGTCGGAGGCGCGGCGTTCCCCCGGAGGTAGATCGCGCGCAACCCCAGATTGCGCAGCCTGGTCAGGGCTCGGGCGCGGTTCTGGGCATGCACCAGTACCCGCACCGCGGCGGAGCCGTAGGGCAGATTCAGCGCCACCACGACCGTGCCGTTCGGCAGCTTGCTAAAGCCTCCAGCGGCCATGCCGTCACATCCCCGTTTCGGTCGGTGTCAATAAGCGGTCCACATGACGCACCTAAACACGATCGGCGGCAACCCGCCAAGGGTTTGCCGCCGATACGCTTCTGACCTGGGAAAATGCCGACTACTTCACCGCAGGGCCCACTTCCAGCTCGATCGTCGAGCCGTTCCCGGCCTGCTTGGTGATCTTTATCCTGGTGTTGGTGTCAGTGACCTTGACACCGCCGGTCGGGTTCGCCGGGTCGTAGTAGGTGCTGGTGTGATCGTTGAAGACCGGCACCCCCTTCTGCGACTTGATCTTGGTGGCGACACCTGCCTGGTGCAGCGTGATCGCGTCCGTCGGCTCCAGCGTGAAGGTGGAGTCGTAGGCCTGCATGCGGTTGCGCAGCAGCGTGCCGTCGGACCAGCGCAGCGCCTTCGGGTGGGCGTCGACCGGGAGGATCAGACCGGTGCCCGGGTGGGCGTTCGCGTTGGTGTTGTTGTCCGCCTGGGAGGTGTCCCACTTCCAGATCAACAGGCCGTTCTGGTACGGGTAGTGCTCCACCCAGTCCGGCCGGCTCGTGTTCAGGTAGCCGAAGTTGTACGGGCCGACCCTGAGGGTCTTGTCGTACGACACGTACTGGCGGTTCTCGGCGAGGTAGTACTGCTTGTAGTCCTTGGTGAAGGACGCGCCGATGCGCGAGAAGCCCGCGGCGGTCCAACCGGCGTCCGCCGACTCGGCGTTGTCGGAGAACAGCGCCGTACCGTCCGCCGTCAGCGTGATCTCGTCGGCCGCGAAGCCCTTCTGCGCCACCCCGCCGTCGGTCTGGTAGCGGAAGCGGAGGTCGATCTTCTTGCCCGTGTAGGCGTCGAGCGAGTACGACAGCTTCTTGTAGCCGTCGACCGTGCCGGTCAGGGCCGGCTTGCCGGAGCCGTCGCGCGGCAGGGCCTGGCCGTCCACCGTGCCGTCCAGGGCGGTCCAGTTGGCGCCGCCGTCGGTCGACACCTCGGTGTAGAGGTAGTCGTAGCCGTTCTCGATGTCGTACCAGCCGTCCAGGCCGAGCGTGGCCGAGGACCTGCCGGTCAGGTCGACCGAACGGGTCAGCGTGTTCTTGAGGTTGTCGCCGCTGCCGCTCCACCAGTGGAAGGCGCCCTGCGCCGGGGTGACGATCTCGGTCCTGACCGCCTTGTCCGGCAGCGAGACGACCACCGCCTGGCGGTACTTGGTGTTGTACTCGGCGTACCCCAGCTTATGCCAGGAGGAGACGCCCGCCTTGGCGGTGTCGTAGTTCAGCCAGCCCAGCTGGAGCTTGTCCCAGGCGTTCAGGTCGCCGGGCAGGTCACCGATGGACTCCTTGCCGGTGCCGAGCCAGGAGCCGGAGGACATCAGGGTCCAGAAGCCGGTGGAGTTGTCGCCGCCGGCGGTGTCGTACTCGTCCGGCAGGCCGAGGTCGTGGCCGTACTCGTGGGCGAAGACGCCGAGGCCGCCGTTCTCCGGCTGGATGGTGTAGTCGCCGACCCAGATGCCGGTGTCGCCGACCTGGGCGCCGCCGAGCTTGTTGCCCGCCGGGCCGGTGGCGCCGGCGTCGGTGCCGAAGGCGTACCAGCGGTGGGCCCAGATCGCGTCCTTGCCCTGCGCGCCGCCGCCCGCGGACTCGTCCTCACCGGCGTGCACGATCTGGAAGTGGTCGACATAGCCGTCGGGCTCGTTGAAGTTGCCGTCGCCGTCGTAGTCGTAGCGGTCCCACTGGTCGTACTGGGCGAGGTCCTTCTTGATGTCGGCGTCCGACTTGCCGGCCGCCTTCGCTCGCGCGACCCAGGCGTTCAGGCCGTCGCTGACCACGTTCCACACGCTCGGGCAGTTGGTGGAGCCACAGGCGTTGTTGCCGTAACGGGCCTCGTTGTAGGGGACCTTGACCCAGTCGGAGACCTCGCCGTCGACCGAGTAGCGGCCCGAGGACTGCTTCTCGTAGTACTTCTTCAGCGACTCGGACTTCTTGCCGGTGCCGAAGTAGAGGTCCTGGTAGTGCTTCCGGTTGTAATCCGCCTGCCAGGCCGTCGAGTTGTCCTTCGTACGGTCCGGCGCGGCGATCGTGTTGTGCAGCGGGCCCGCCGTGCCGCCGTACTTGGGGTCGGTCCGGTCCCCGAACTCCACCAGGATCGTGAAGATCTTGTCGGTCTTCTCGCGGCTCAGCTCGACGTACTTGCCGTCGCCCTTGCGGCTCTTGAGCTGGACGACCTTCGAGCCGCCCCGCTCCTGGGCCTTGACCTTGCCCGCGATGAGCTGGTTCAGGGCCTCCTGGCGCTGGGCCCGCCGGGTCTTGCTGAGCGGGCCGTCTAGGTCGTGCGCCTTCTGCTGCACCGGAGCCGGGTCGTGCCGGTCGGCGACGGCGGAGCCGGCCGGCCGGGTGGCGGCCTGTGCGACGGCGAAGGTGGCGAACGTGGCGGAGGCCGCCGCCAGCGTCACGCCGATCGCGGCCGCTCTGAACGTCCAGGATCTGCTGGTCACTTGAGTTCCTCCCCTGCGCCTGTTCGACGCATGTCAAGTGACGTAATTTGACTAGAGGTTTAGAAGAAAAGACAGATCTTGACTTGCTCCGGTCAATTGGACTAGGCAGAGCCGACCTGCGCTTTACGGATGCCGTGCCCCCCGTGCGCCCCCCTGTGCACCGACAACGTGGGTTAGGTCACGCTTACCAGGTGCCGGGCTCGGGCATGCACGCGAAGAGAGTCGAAGGCACCCCCGATCCCCCGACGACTTCCGAGGACACGATTGCCATGCCTCGTCCGACTGCCGCACAGCTCGCCTACGGTTCGTGCACCGTGATCTTCTCGACACTCGCCATGCTGCTGCTGTCCCAGACGAGTTCGGGCCTCGGGATCACCGTCATCGCGCTCGCGGCGCTGGCCCTCGGGCTGCTCGTGGCGATGACGGTGCCGCTGCCCAAGGCCCGCGCGGCCCTGGCACCGGCCGAATCCACCGAGCCCGCGCCCCAGGAGGAGCCGGTGTCGCTGTGAGCGGTGCACACGAAGGCGGCGGGCCCGTGACATCCCACGGGCCCGCCGCCTTCGTGTGCACCGTCCTCGCTCGACGGGTACTCGAAGGAGTGCTCAACGGGTGCTGACCACCACCGTCTTGGCCGCCTTGTCGTGCAGGCCCTGCTTGTAGGGCCGGTCGAAGAAACTCCAGCCGCCGCAGATCGCCGTCCAGACGCAGGCACAGCAGAAGGCGAACGGCACCCACAGCACCAGCGAACGGATCAGCGTGGTCTGCACCGAGGGGGTGGCACCGTCGTCCAGGTTCGCCACCCGCATGCCGAGCCACTGCTTGCCGAGGGTCTGCCCGTTCTTGGCGATCAGGAAGGTGTCGTAGGCGACGTACAGCACGGCCGCGATGAAGGACTGCCCCACCGACTTGCCGACCTCCACGTGATCGCCGTTGACGGAGTACTCGCGCACTCCGAACGCCCAGGTGAGCAGCCACACGACGATGCCGACGAGGATCATGTCGACGATCCGCGCGAGCGTCCGCCGACCGCTGTCGGCCAGCGGGGGCATACCGGCCAGCGGGTCCGCGGGGTAACCGCCGGCACCTGAACCGTAGGGACCACCACCGTAGGGACCACCACCGTAGGGAGGAGGCTGGGCACCACCGTAGGGGGGCGGCTGCGCCCAGCCGTGCGGGGGCGGTTGCTCACCCCCGTGCGGAGGTGGCTGCTGCCCTCCCCACGCAGGCGGCTGCTGCCCGCCACCCGGCGGTGGAGGCTGCTGCTCGCCGCCGCCGGACGGGGTGTCGTACGGCGAGCCCGCCCCCTGGTCCGACGGGGGCCGCTTCCTGAACGGGTCGTCCTCGGGGGGCTGCTCTCCGGAGCCGGGGGGCGGTTCGCTGCTCATGGCCCGAGTGGACCGCGAACACCCCGGCTCCGCACCCGGCGGGCGGCCGTACGGAGTAGCCCACGGCCGTATCCGAGGCCGGTTGCGTCAGCCCGCGACGAAGGTGTGCGCCGCCTTGTCGTGCCAGCACTGGTGCCAGGGCCGGTCGAACAGGCACCACAGCACACCGAGGATCCCGATGCCGAGCAGTCCGGGCACGCTGTAGACCAGCCAGCGGCGCAGCGCGCGGCCGAAGGTGGGCGGCTCGTGCGCCTCGATGTCCCGCACCTCCAGACCCAGCAGCCTCTTGCCCAGGGTCCGGCCCCACTTGGCGGTCGGCAGCACCTCGTAGCCGACGCCGACCAGCAGCAGGACGGCGAGCACGATGCCGAGGCTGGTGGCGGTCGTGCCGTCGAGCAGCCAGACGGTGACCTCACGGCCGGACAGCCTGGCCGCGTCGATCTTCTGCTGGATGTGGTCGGCGGCCCGCAGCACCAGGGGCACCCCGACGGCGGCCGTCACCAGGACCACGATCAGGGTGTCGATCAGCCGGGCGGCGAACCGCTTGCCGAGTCCGGCGGGCCGGGCGGCGGCCTGCCGCCGGGCGGCGGCCTGGAAGACGTCCTCCACCGGCGGCTTCCACGGCGCCACGGGCTGCTCGTCCCCGCCGCCGGCCAGCTGGTGCACCTGCTGCGCCCAGGACGCCTGACCGCCACCGGGCCCGCTGGTCAGCGGGGTGCCGGGGGCACCGCCCTGCGCAGGTACGGAGGGCGCGGCGGGAGCCGGCGCGGGCTGGGCGGGGGCAGCCGCGTGGGGCGCGGGGGCCTGCGCGACGGCCGGGGGTGTCTGCGCGGCTGCGGCACGCGCGGCTGCGGCCTTGCCCGCGCCGAAACCGGGCCCGGCGGCCGGGGAGGGCGCCTGCGGGGCCGAAGGAGCCGCGGCGGAGTGCGGGTTGGGGGCGCCCACGGGGCCCTGCGGCCCGAAGCCGCCAGGCGTCGCGGGGGCACCGGCGGGTCCGGCGCCCGGCCCGGCCGCGCCCGGTCCGCCCGTCCCCGCTCCCGACCCGGAGGCGTGCGCGCCGAAGCCCTGGCCCTGGGCCGGGTCGTGCGGCCCGAAACCGGAGCGTGCCCCGGCGTCCTGCGGTCCTGCGGCCGACGGCGGTCCACCCGGCCGGCCCTGGCCCGGTACCGGGCGGAACGTCATCGTGCCCTCGTCGGTGACGGCCGCGGGACCCGGGACCGGGCGGCGGAAGATGAACGTGCCGCCCGGGTCCGCGGCGGCCTCCTCGGCCGACGGAGGCGTCGCGGTCGGCGTGCCGTCGGTGTGTGCGCCCTGGCCGCCCGGCCGCGCCGCGGGCACCCTCGGATCGACGCCCCAGGCGGTACGCCCGTCGCCGCCGGTGCCCGCCTGCCCGGTGTACGGGCCGCCCGGTGCGGCCGTGCCCGGCCCGGAGGGCGAGGGCTGCGGATCCTCGTCGAAGAAGTAGGGGCCCGTCTCCTCCACCGCCGACGGCGCCGCAGCGGCGGGGGTCGCCGGACGGACGCCGGGCGGCGGGATGAGCGGTTCGCCGTCCTTGGGCGCCGGGCGGCTGGTGCCGGGCACCCAGGAGGCGCCGTTCCAGTACCGGACGTAGCCGGGGATGGACGGGTCCGGGTAGTAGCCCTCGCGGGGCCTGTCGTCACCTGGGGCCGGGGTTGGGGCGCTCATGTCCGTCGTCCCGTATCTGCTCGGGGGTGGGATGGGGGCCTCCACATCTATCAGACCGGGACGTCCCGCACCGCCAGTCCTGCCGGACCCACCCCTTTCCGGGCGACGCCGTACCGGGCTTCCACAGCTGCGCGAAAAAATTCTCCGAACCCGCGTAATGCTCCCGCACCCGCTCGCTCTCTCCCGGTGCGGGCCCACTGCGAGCGGCCCCCGAGAGAGAGGCGACGTCATGCATTACACCGTGGTGGAGCGGGAGCTGGAGCTGCGGCTCGTCCTGTCGCCGGAGCGCAGCATCCCGGTCCCGGCCCGGCTCAGCTACCGCTCCGACGACCCGTACGCCGTCCACATCGCCTTCCACATCAACTCAGAATCCCCCGTCAACTGGACGTTCGCCCGCGACCTGCTGGTGGAGGGGGTGTTCCGGCCGTGCGGGCACGGGGACGTGCGGGTGTGGCCGACGAAGGTCGACGGGCGCAGTGTCGTCCTGGTCGCGCTCAGCTCGCCGGACGGCGACGCGCTGCTGGAGGCGCCGATCCCGCAGGTGTCGGCCTGGCTGGAACGGACGCTGACGGCGGTGCCGCCGGGCACGGAGGGCGCGCAGCTGGGCATCGACGACGCCCTCGACCAGTTGCTCGCCCGGTGAGCCGCCGTACCGGCCGCCGTGCAACGGGCTCAGAGCACCTTGCCCGGGTTGAGGATGCCCAGCGGGTCGAAGGCCTGCTTCACGGCCCGCTGCATCTCGACCCCGACCGGGCCGATCTCCCGGGCCAGCCACTCCTTCTTCAGTACGCCGACGCCGTGTTCGCCGGTGATGGTGCCGCCCAGCTCGAGGCCGAGGGCCATGATCTCGTCGAAGGACTCCCGGGCCCGCCGGGACTCGTCCTCGTCCTGGGCGTCGAAGCAGACGGTCGGGTGGGTGTTGCCGTCGCCGGCGTGGGCGCACACCCCGATGGTCAGGTCGTACGCGGCGGCGATCCGTTCGACGCCCTCGAGCATCGCGCCCAGCCGGGAGCGGGGTACGCACACGTCGTCGATCATCGTCGTGCCCTTGACCGCCTCCAGCGCGGTCAGCGAGAGCCGCCGGGCCTTGAGCAGCAGCTCGGACTCGGCCGCGTCCTCCGCCGGGACGACCTCGGTGGCACCGGCGGCCGCGCACAGGGCGCCGACGGCGGCGAGGTCGGCGGCCGGGTCCGGGGTGTCGAAGGCGGCCAGCAGCAGCGCCTCGGTGGTCTCCGGCAGACCCATGTGGGCGAGGTCGTTGACCGCCTTGACGGTCGTACGGTCCATCAGTTCGAGGAGGGAGGGGACGTGTCCGCCCTCCATGATCCGGCAGACGGCGTCGCAGGCCGCCGCGGCGGAGGGGAACTCGGCGGCCAGCACCAGCTGCTGCGGCGGCTTGGGCCTGAGGGCGAGGACCGCGCGGACGACGATGCCCAAAGAGCCCTCGGAACCGACGAAGAGCCGGGTGAGGTCGTAGCCCGCCACGCCCTTGGCCGTGCGGCGGCCCGTGGACATCACACGGCCGTCGGCGAGGACGACGTCCAGGCCGAGGACGTACTCGGCGGTCACGCCGTACTTCACACAGCACAGGCCGCCGGAGGCCGTGCCGATGTTGCCGCCGATGGTGCACATCTCCCAGCTGGAGGGGTCCGGCGGGTAGTACAGGCCGTGTTCCTCGACCGCGCGGGACAGGGTCGCGTTGATCACGCCCGGCTCGACCACGGCGATCCGGTCGACGGTACTGATCTCCAGGATGCGGTCCATCCTGGTCAGGGACAGCACGATGCAGCCGTCGACGGCGTTGGCGCCGCCGGACAGGCCGCTGCGGGCGCCCTGCGGGACGACGGGGACGCGTAGTGCGGTGGCCGTGCGCATGACGTGCCGGACCTGTTCGACGGTGCGCGGCAGCACGACCACGGCGGGGGCGCCGGCCGGGCAGAAGCTCGCCATGTCGTTGGCGTAGGACGCGGTGACGTCGGGGTCGGTCAGGACGGCCTCGGCGGGCAGGCCGGCCAGGAGCCGGTCGGTGAGACTGCTCGTCTCTGCGGTGTTGTCGGAGCGGGGCGCTTCGATACGGCTCATGATCACAGCGTGACACTCGCGGCCATCGGTGTGAACCCCGCACCTGCCCGGCCTGGGCCGCCCCGGCGTGTCCGGCGCCCTGACGCACAGTGAGGGCCATGGACAACCGAACGACCGCGCCGGGTGGGTTCCGGCCGGCCGAGCCGTGCGCGCCGCGCCGCCGACGGCGGTCGCGCCGGGTGCTGCCGGCCGCGCTGGCGGGCGGTGTCCTCGCGGGCGCCGTACTGATGATGCTGCCGACGGAACAGCCGCAGCACGCGGTGGTACGGCCGCCCGTCGCCGGTCCGCAGGCCCAGGCACTGGCGGCGCTGGCCTCGGGGACGCCGGCCGCGCCGTCCCAGCTGACGGCACTCATCGCACAGCAGGAGCGGCGGGTGCACACCCGGCCCCGGGACGCGCGGGCGTGGGCGGTGCTGGGCGAGGCGTATGCGCAACGGGGCAGCCGGACGGCCGACCCGGCGGACTTCCCGCGGGCCGAGCGGGCCCTGGGGACGTCCCTGAAGACGGGAGATGCCAAGAACACCGAGGCGTACGCCGGGCTGACCGCCCTCGCGCTCGCGCGCCGGGACTTTCCCACGGCCAAGCGGTACGGCGAGCAGGTACTGCGGGCGGCGCCGAAGCAGTGGACGGCGTACCCGCCGCTGATCGACGCCTACACCGGACTCGGTGACTACAAGGCGGTCCAGACCTCGCTGGACAAGCTGCTGGCGCTGCGCCTGGATGCCGCGGCGCGGCCTGCGGTGATGGCGCACGCCTCGGCGGTGTACCGGGACCGCGGCTGGCGCGAGGACGCGGTGGCCCAGCTGACCGACGCGGCGGCCGCCGCCGGCACCCCGGTCGCGCAGGCCGGGTATCTGGCCGGGCTCGGGCAGCTCGCCTTCGAGCGCGGGGACCTGCCGGACGCGCTGCGGCACTTCGAGGCGTCCTCCCGGCTCGTTCCCGGCCAGGGGGCGGTACTGGCCGGGACGGGGCGGACGCTGGCCGCGCTGGGCCGTACGCGCGAGGCGTTCGCCGCGTACCGGGCCGCCCTCGCCCAGCAGCCGAGCCCCCGCATCGCCTACGAGCTGGGCGAGTTGTACGAGGCGCGGGGCATGCCCCGCGAGGCGCGGGCCCAGTACGGGCAGCTGCGGGCGCTGGTGGACAAGCAGATGGCGGCCGGGGTCGACGAGGAACTGCTGCTCGGGCAGTACGAGACGGACCACGCGGACGCAGACGAGGCCGTGGCACGGCTGTGGGCGGAGTGGCAGCGCCAGCCGGGGACCGAGGTGGCCGATGCCCTCGGCTGGGCGCTGCACCGCGCCGGCGACGACAGGCAGGCGCTTGGGTACGCCTCGGCCGCGACGGACAGGCAGAAGGGCGGCGGGGTGCTCAGCGCGCTGTACGTCTTCCACCGGGGGCTGATCGAGCAGGAGCTGGAGCTGGACGCCCCGGCCCGCCGGCATCTCCAGGAGGCGCTGCGGATCAACCCGTACTTCTCGCCGCTGCGCGTGCCACTGGCCCGCGCGGCGTTGCGGGAACTGGGCGGCGTACCCGACGAGCCGCCGCCCGACGACACCCCGTAGGCCTACAGGTTGCCCCGCTTCTCCTGCTCGCGCTCGATGGCCTCGAACAGGGCCTTGAAGTTGCCCTTGCCGAAGCCCATGGAGCCGTGCCGCTCGATGATCTCGAAGAAGACGGTCGGGCGGTCCTGGACCGGCTTGGTGAAGATCTGCAGGAGGTAGCCGTCCTCGTCGCGGTCGGCGAGGATCTTCAGCTCGCGCAGGGTCTCGACGGGCACGCGGGTGTCGCCGACCCACTCGCCGAGGGTGTCGTAGTAGGAGTCGGGGGTGTTGAGGAACTCGACGCCGGCCGCGCGCATGGTGCGCACCGTCTCCACGATGTCGTTGGTGTTCAGCGCGATGTGCTGGACGCCGGGGCCGCCGTAGAACTCCAGGTACTCGTCGATCTGGGACTTCTTCTTGGCGATCGCGGGCTCGTTGAGCGGGAACTTGACCTTCAGGGTGCCGTCCGCAACGACCTTCGACATCAGCGCGCTGTACTCGGTGGCGATGTCGTCGCCCACGAACTCCTTCATGTTCGTGAAGCCCATGACCCTGTTGTAGAAGGCCACCCACTCGTCCATCTTGCCGAGTTCGACGTTGCCCACGCAGTGGTCGATGGCCTGGAAGGTGCGCCGGGCGGGCTGCTCGACCATCGGCCGGGCGGCGACGTAGCCGGGCAGGTAGGGGCCGTCGTAGCCGGAGCGCTCGACCAGGGTGTGGCGGGTCTCTCCGTAGGTGGCGATGGCGGCGAGGACGACGGTGCCGTGCTCGTCCTTGACCTCGTACGGCTCGGTGATCGAGCGGGCACCGTGCTCGACGGCGTAGGCGTGCGCGGCACGGGCGTCCGGGACCTCGATGGCCAGGTCGATGACGCCGTCGCCGTGCTCGGACACGTGCCGCTCGAGGAAGCGGCCCCAGTCGGTGCCGGGCTTGATCACCGAGGTGAACACGAAGCGGGCGGAGCCGTTCTCGAGCACGTAACTGGCGGTCTCGCGGCTGCCGTTCTCCGGTCCGGAGTAGGCGACCAGCTGCATGCCGAAGGCGGTGGAGTAGTAGTGCGCCGCCTGCTTGGCGTTGCCCACGGCGAAGACGACCGCGTCCATTCCCTTGACCGGGAAGGGATCGGCCTGCCGGGCGGTGTCGGGAGTGTGGTCTGTGGTCTGCGTCATGGCGGAAGCGTGACCCCGCTCTGCAAGGTGCGCAATAGTTTGCGTATTAGCAGGGCAATCTGCTCAGTGGTACGTCAGACTCGGCGGACTTTCTGTACAGGATGACCACTTGGGAGGCTCGAATGGCGTTCGACCGGCTGGACGGGCGGATCATCGTGCTGCTCGCCGAGGAGCCGCGCATCGGGGTGCTGGAGATGTCCCGGCGGCTCGGTGTGGCGCGCGGGACGGTGCAGGCGCGGCTCGACCGGCTTCAGTCGAATGGAGTCATCCGCGGATTCGGCCCGCAGGTGGATCCGGCGGCCCTCGGATACCCGGTGACGGCCTTCGCCACGCTGCAGATCCGGCAGGGCCAAGGGCCGGACGTCCGGGCCCACTTGGCGGGCGTGCCGGAGGTGTTGGAGCTGCTGACCACCACCGGCAGCGGGGACATGCTGTGCCGGCTGGTGGCCCGCTCGAACGAGGATCTTCAACGGGTGATCGACCGGGTCGTCGGCTTTGATGGCATCGTCCGGGCCTCCACGGCGATCGTCATGGAGAACCCCGTTCCGCTGCGGATCATCCCGCTGGTGGAACAGGCCGCCCGGGACAGCGAAGGGACGTGACCTGTCTGGGGTGAGCGCCGGTGAACTTCTGGGAGTACCTGGGCAATCGTCACCAGCAGCTGCTCACGGACACCTATCAGCATGCCAGCGCGGTCTTCCAGTGCATGGTGCTGGCGACCGTCATCGGGGTGCTGATCGCGGTCGCCGCCTACCGTTCCGACTGGGCGGGCAACCTCGCCACCACCACGACCTCCACCATCCTCACGATCCCCTCGCTCGCCCTGATCGGTCTGCTCATCCCGGTCGTGGGGCTGGGCGTGCCGCCCACGGTGATCGCGCTGACGCTGTACGGGCTGCTGCCGATCGTGCGCAACGCGATCGTGGGCCTGCGCGGCGTGGACCCGACGCTGGTGGACGCGGCCCGGGGCATCGGCATGTCCCGGGCGATGCGGCTCGTGCGGGTGGAGCTGCCACTGGCCTGGCCGCCGATCCTGACCGGGATCCGGGTCTCCACGCAGATGCTGATGGGCATCGCCGCGATCGCCGCGTACGCCTCCGGCCCCGGGCTCGGCAACGAGATCTTCCGCGGGCTCGCCTCCCTGGGCAGCAAGAACGCGCTGAACCAGGTGCTCGCGGGCACCCTCGGGATCATCATCCTCGCGCTCCTGTTCGATGCCGCATACGTCCTGATCGGGCGGCTGACCATTCCGAGGGGGATCCGTGGCTGAGACGACGACGACCGCACACGGCGCGTCCATCGAGCTGGAGAACCTGACCAAGCGCTATCCGGGCAGTGCACAGCCGGCCGTGGACGACGTGAGCATGGAGATCAAGGCGGGCGAGACGGTCGTCTTCGTGGGCCCGTCCGGCTGCGGAAAGTCCACCACGCTCAAGATGATCAACCGGCTGATCGAGCCGACCGGTGGCCGCATCCGGATCGGCGGCGAGGACGTCACCGACATCGACCCGGTGAAGCTGCGCCGCAAGGTCGGGTACGCCATCCAGTCGGCCGGTCTCTTCCCGCACATGACCGTCGCCCAGAACATCGCGCTCGTGCCGAGGATGGTCGGCTGGCCGAAGAAGCGGATCAAGGACCGGGTCGAGGAGCTGCTCGACCTCGTCGGGCTCGACCCGGGCGAGTTCCACGGCCGCTATCCGCGCCAGCTCTCCGGCGGTCAGCAGCAACGCGTGGGCGTGGCACGGGCGCTCGCGGCCGACCCCCCGGTCCTCCTCATGGACGAGCCGTTCGGCGCGGTCGACCCGATCACCCGCGACCATCTCCAGGACGAGCTGATCAGGCTCCAGCACGAACTGCACAAGACGATCGTGTTCGTCACCCACGACTTCGACGAGGCGATCAAGCTCGGCGACCGGATCGCGGTGCTGCGCGAACGCTCGCACATCGCCCAGTTCGACACCCCGGAGGCGATCCTCACCAACCCGGCCGACGACTTCGTCTCCGGTTTCGTCGGCGCGGGCGCGGCCCTCAAGCGGCTGAACCTGACCCGGGTGCGGGACGTGGAGATGCGGGACTACCCGACGGTGACCGTGGACACCCCGCTCCAGCAGATCTTCGGGCATCTGCGCTCCAGCGGCACCAACGAGATCCTGCTGCTCGACCGGCGCCGGCGGCCCTACAAGTGGCTGCGGCGCGGCGACCTGATGCGGGCCAAGGGCTCGCTGGCCCGCGCCGGCACGCTCGTGCACGACACGGTGACCCGGGACGGCACCCTGCGCGACGCGCTGGAGGCCGTGCTCACGGACAACGCGGGCCGGGTCGCGGTGACCGGGCGGCGCGGCGAGTACATCGGCGTGGTCGACATGGAGACCCTGATGAACTCCGTGCACGAACTGCTGGAGGCCGACCGGCTGGAGGCCATGGAGGCCCAGCACGAGCTGGAGGAGACGCGTGCCGAGCAGACCCATCGGGAGCAGGAGGGTCCTGGAGGGGTGACGAAAGCATGAGTACGCCGTCCGGCGCTTCGTCCGGTGGGCGCCCCGAGGGCGAGCACGAGGTCAAGGGGCTCGCCTTCCGCGACGAGGGCGAGGCCGAGCAGGCGGCCCCGTCCCCGCGGCAGCCGTCGCAGGGCCGCCGGGTGACCTGGCAGCGGCTGACGTTCCTGCCCGTGTTCCTCATCGCCGTACTGCTGGCGACCTGGCTGTGGTTCCGGCAGGCGCACCTGGACACGATCTCGAAGAACGCGCTGTCCGGCGGGCAGGTCTCCAAGGCACTGTGGCAGCACGTGGAACTGACGGTGATCTCCACCTTCTTCGTGCTGATCATCGCCATCCCGCTGGGCATCGTGCTCACCCGGCGCGCCTTTCGCAGGGCCACTCCAGTGGCCATGGCCTTCGCCAACATGGGCCAGGCGACCCCGGCGATCGGCCTGCTGGCCCTGCTGGTGATCTGGCTCGGCACCGGCACGAAGGCCGCGCTGATCGGCATCATCATCTACGCGATCCTGCCGGTCCTGTCCAACACCATCGCCGGCCTGAAGGCCAACGACCCGACACTGCTGGAGGCGGCCCGGGGCATCGGCATGTCCCCGCTCGGCGTGCTGTCCCGGGTCGAACTCCCGCTCGCCGTCCCGCTGATCCTCGCGGGTGTCCGTACCGCCCTGGTCCTCAACGTCGGTACGGCCGCCCTGGCGACCTTCGGCGGGGGCGGCGGTCTGGGCGTGCTGATCACCACCGGCATCACCACCCAGCGCATGCCGGTGCTGGTGCTGGGCTCGGTCCTCACCGTGGCGCTCGCCCTGCTGGTGGACTGGCTGGCCTCGCTCGCCGAGGTGCTGCTGCGGCCACGCGGCCTGGAGGTGGGCACATGAGACGCGGTGCGTGCCTGGCACTGGCGGGGCTGGTGCTGGCCGCCGGCTGCGGGCTGACCAGCGGCTCCCCGATGGCCGACGACGTGCGGCCCGGCTCGGTCGGCGCGGGCGAACCGCTCAGGGGGGCCCATCTCACCGTCACCTCCAAGGAGTTCACCGAGCAGCTGATCCTCGGCGCGATCATGGGGATCGCCTTCCAGGCGGCCGGCGCGGACGTGCTGGACCGCACCGGCATCCAGGGGTCGATCGGCTCACGGGAGGCGGTCAGGAACGGGACGGCGGACGCGCAGTACGAGTACACGGGCACCGCCTGGATCACCTACCTCGGCAACAGCGAGCCGATCCCCGACCCGCAGAAGCAGTGGGCGGCGGTGCGCCGTGCCGACCTGAAGAACGGACTGACCTGGCTGCCGCCCGCACGGCTGAACAACACCTACGCCCTGGCCATGAACCAGGCCAACTTCAGGAAGTACGGCACGAAGACCCTCTCGCAGGTGGCCGCGCTCGCCGCGAAGGACCCCGGCGCGGTCACCCTGTGCGTGGAGAGCGAGTTCGCCAACCGCGCGGACGGACTGCCCGGCCTGGAGAAGGCGTACGGGATGAGGATCCCGGCGGGCAACGTCACGCAGATGGACACCGGGATCATCTACACCCAGGTGGCCAAGGGGAAGTGCACCTACGGCGAGGTGTTCACCACCGACGGACGCATCAGGTCGATGAACCTGGCGGTGACGACGGACGACCGGAAGTTCTTCCCCAACTACAACGCCTCACCGGTGATCAACACCAAGGTCCTGGAGAAGTGGCCCGCCATCGCGAGCGTCATCGAGCCGGTCACGAAGAGGCTGGACAACTCGGTGGCGCAGACCCTGAACGCCAAGGTGGACGTGGAGGGCCAGGACCCGCACCAGGTGGCGCTGGACTGGATGAAGCAGCAGGGGTTCGTGAAGTAGCGGCTTCGTGCGCAGCGGCGCGAGGGCGTGCACGGCGTCGCGGGGCAGGCGGTGGTCCGACGACAGGGCCTAACAGCTCGGGACCGCGCCCTTGTCCTTCTCCAGCGCGGTCAGCGCGGTCACCGCGCCCTTGAGCGTGGTGACCGGGACCAGCCTGAGGCCCTTGGGCAGCTGCGCCTCGGCATCGGTGCACTCCGCCTTCGGCACCAGGAAGACGGTGGCCCCGTCCCGCCGGGCGGCCTGGGTCTTGAGGGCCACCCCGCCGACCGCGCCGACCGTGCCGTCGGCGTCGATCGTGCCCGTACCGGCGATGTTCCGCCCGCCCGTGAGATCGCCGCCGCCGCCGTCGCCGCGCAGCTTGTCGACGATCCCCAGGGTGAACAGCAGGCCGGCGCTCGGCCCGCCCACGTCGGCGAGCTTGAGCGTGACCTTGACCTTGTCGGCGCTCAGCCCGAGGTACTTGAGCGCCGCCTGCGTCGCCGCGTCCTGGGACTGCTGCATCTGCGCCTGGTTGTGCTGCTGGATCTCCTGGACGGTGTCACCGCTGGGGTAGACGGCGTCGCGCGGCATCACGGCCCGGTCGCTGCGGAACCAGTTGCCGACCACGTCCCCGAGGGAGATCCGGGCGTCCGGGCCGGTCGCCTCGATGGTGACCATCCGCAGCTCCCCGCTGGTCCTGCGGGCCGGCGCCCCGGAGACGGTGATCACCTCGGCGCCCTTGTTCCTGCCGAGCACGTTCGCCGTCATCCCCGGCTGGGCCACCGAGAACGGCAGCGGCGCGAACGCCGCCGTGGCGAGCAGGGCCACGACGGGAACTGCGCAGACGGCGACGGCCTGGGAACGCGTGAGACGTGAGAGCACGGGATCAATCTAACGCGACCGTCACCTGTGCCCTGTGCCGTGTACAGGTCCCGGCGCTCCCGGGTGAGGCGGCCAGGCGCCTCCGGCGGCGGCTCGACGCCGGTCCCGGGACCGGTCGGAACGGGCAGACGGCCGTCCTGCAGGACAACCGGCTCGGTGAGGTCCTCGGCGAAGCAGCGGGCGCAGGCCGCGGTGTTCCCGGGGAGCGTGAAGCCGGGCAGGGCGGCCGGGGCGAGTCGACCTGGACGCTGCCGACGAACGGCTGTGCCGTGGCTGCAGTCGAGGGTGCGGGCGCCATGGCGGCGCGCCGCTCAGCGCAGTGCCTCCGCAACCTCCCGCGCCGCTTCCACCACCCTCGCCCCCACCCGCTCGGGCACGGAGTCCGCCAGCATCACCACGCCCACGCTGCCCTCGACCCCCGTGACCCCGACCAGCGGTGCCGCGGCGCCGCTGGCACCGGCCTCCAGTTCGCCGTGGGTGAGCGTGTAGCCCGGATCCGCGGTCGGCGACTGACGCGCGGCGAGGATCGCCCGGCCCGCGGCGCCCCGGTCCAGCGGGTGCCGGAAACCGGCTCGGTAGGCCACGTGGTAGTCGGTCCACGTCGGCTCGACCACGGCGACGGCCAGCGCCTCCGACCCGTCCACCAGCGTCAGATGCGCCGTCGCCCCTATGTCCTCGGCGAGCGAACGCAGCGCGGGCAACGCGGCCTCGCGCACCAGCGGGTGCACCTGCCGGCCGAGCCGCAGCACTCCGAGGCCGACCCGGGCTCGCCCGCCCAGGTCACGCCGGACGAGCGCATGCTGCTCCAGGGTGGCGAGCAACCGGTACACGACGGTACGGTTCACGCCCAGTTTGGTGGACAACTCCGTGACGGTCAGCCCGTGGTCCGTGTCGGCCAGCAGCTTGAGGACACGTAGTCCCCGGTCGAGCGTCTGAGAGGTCTCCGCGGTCACGACGCCCACTCCTTTGGTGGTGAGGCCGGCGGGCCCCTGAGCGGCAGATGCGTGGCCGAGTCCCGTCGGCGACGCGTTCAGAGGCCGCCGATCGGCAGGACGGCTCGGCGGCTCCGGGCCAGGTCGCTTCACGGCTGCGCTCCGCGGCGACGCTGCCACGGGGCGTGTGCGTAGCGGGACAGTAGCGAAGCAGGTTCGCTGAGCGGAAGTCTTCGTCCAGAATCCGGGCAAGGGCAGATCCGGCCTGCCGACATTCGTCCGGATACGCGCCGCACACGGGGTGCCCGCGGTTCACTTCATCCGCGTCGCCCACTCCTGCACCTTGGCGATGCGCTGCCTCAGCTGCCCTGCCGTGGCCTCCGCGCTGGGCGGCCCCCCGCACACCCGCCGCAGCTCGGTGTGGATCACCCCGTGCGGCTTGCCGCTCTGGTGGACGTAGGCGCTCACCATCGTGTTGAGCCGCTTGCGCAGCTCCATCATCTCCTTGTGCGAGACCACCGGCCGCCGCTCGGCGGGCAGTTCGAGCAGATCGGCGTCGGCGTCCGGCTTCTTCTTGCTGTGCGCGATCTGCCGGGCCTGCCGCTTCTGCAGCAGCAACTGCACCTGGTCGGGTTCGAGCAGGCCGGGGATGCCGAGATAGTCCTGCTCCTCCTCGCTCCCCGGGTGGGCCTGCATGCCGAACTCGGCGCCGTCGTAGAGGACCCGGTCGAAGACGGCCTCGGACTCCAGCGCCTCGAAGGAGAACTGCTCCTGCTCGCCGGTGTCCTCGTCCTGCTGCTTGTTCGCCTCCTCCATCTCCTTCTCGGATTCGGCGTACGGGTCCTCCTCGCCCTCCTTCTTCGGCTTGTCGAGGGCGTGGTCCCGCTCCTTCTCCATCTCATTGGCGAAGGTCAGCAGGTCGGGCACGGTCGGCAGGAACACGGAGGCGGTCTCGCCGCGGCGCCGGGACCGTACGAACCGCCCGACGGCCTGCGCGAAGAAGAGGGGTGTCGAAATGGTCGTCGCATACACGCCCACCGCGAGCCGGGGCACGTCCACGCCCTCGGACACCATCCGGACGGCGACCATCCACCGGTCGTCGCTCTCGCTGAAGTCGTCGATCCGCTTCGAGGCCCCCGCGTCGTCGGACAGCACGAGCGTGGCCTTCGACCCCGTGATCTCACGGATCAGCTTGGCGTAGGCGCGGGCCGAGTCCTGGTCGGAGGCGATGACGAGGGCGCCCGCGTCCGGGATGGCCTTCCTGACCTCGGTCAGCCGCTGGTCGGCGGCGCGCAGCACGCTGGGCATCCACTCGCCGCGCGGGTCGAGCGCGGTGCGCCAGGCCTGGCTGACCGCGTCCTTGGTCATCGGCTCGCCGAGCCGGGCGGCGATCTCGTCACCCGCCTTCGTACGCCAGCGCATGTTGCCGCTGTAGGAGAGGAAGATGACCGGCCGCACGACGTGGTCGGCGAGGGCGTTGCCGTAGCCGTAGGTGTAGTCGGCGGCGGAGCGCCGGATGCCGGCGTTGTCCTCCTCGTACGTCACGAAGGGGATCGGGTTGGTGTCGGACCGGAACGGCGTACCGGTCAGCGCGAGCCGGCGAGTGGCGGGCTCGAAGGCCTCCAGGCACGCCTCGCCCCAGGACTTGGAGTCACCGGCGTGGTGGATCTCGTCGAGGATGACGAGGGTCTTGCGCTGCTCGACGCGGTTGCGGTGCAGCATGGGCCGTACGCCGACACCGGCGTAGGTGACAGCGACGCCGTCGTAGTCCCGGCCGAGCGGTCCGGCGCTGTACTCGGGGTCGAGCTTGATACCTATCCGCGCGGCGGCCTCGGCCCACTGCTTCTTCAGGTGCTCGGTCGGCGCGACCACGGTCACCTGCTGCACGACGTGGTGGTGCAGCAGCCAGGAGGCGAGCGTCAGCGCGAAGGTCGTCTTGCCGGCGCCGGGCGTGGCGACGGCGAGGAAGTCACGGGGCTGCTCCTGGACGTACTTGTCCATCGCGCCCTGCTGCCAGGCACGCAGCTTGCTGGCGGTACCCCAGGGGGCCCGGCCGGGGAAGGCGGGCGAGAGGTGGTGGGACGACGACGCGGAGGAAGCGGCGGTAGTAGTCACGGTCTCCGTTTTGTGGGGCTCGGCGCTCGGCTACGTATGACAACCGGGCCACCCTACCGGCGCCGCACCACCGTCAACGCCCGGACGAGGCCGGGTCGCCCGTGGGTGGGACCCACATCACAGCGGCGGTGATCATCGGTGTGACCACCGGTGCGATCGCCGTCAGGCCCGCAGTCGCCGGGTCACCCACGCCCCCACCAGCGCCACTCCCGCCATCGGCAGGAAGACGGCCGCGAAGGCGAGGGGACGGGGGCCGCCGCCGGCGGCGGCCGCGGCGCTCCCGCCTCCCAGGGCCGCGAAGGCGGCGCCGGTGGCGGCGAGCAGGACGACGTTGGACAGGGCGTCGGAGATCTGGAGCGCGGCGGAGTTGGCGCCGGCCTCCTCGGGGGCGGACAGCCGGAGCAGCAGCACGCTGGTGGAGGACATCACCAGGCCCATGCCGAGGCTGCCGAAGGCCCAGGCGACGGCGACGACCCAGACGGGCACCGCGTGCACGAGCACGCTGGGCGCGGTGGCCACGGCGGCGGCGACGAGCAGCATCCCGGCGGTCATCAGCCGCTCCCGGTACGGCGCCATGCGCGGCCGGGACTGCACGAACGAACCCAGCGCCCAGGTCAGGCCGCCGGACGCCAGCGAGAACCCGGCGAGCATCGGCGACAGTCCGCGCTGGGTGACGAGCAT
Source organism: Streptomyces broussonetiae (assembly GCF_009796285.1). Classification (NCBI taxonomy): domain Bacteria; kingdom Bacillati; phylum Actinomycetota; class Actinomycetes; order Kitasatosporales; family Streptomycetaceae; genus Streptomyces; species Streptomyces broussonetiae. The sequence goes on from NZ_CP047020.1 coordinate 3,949,709, forward strand.
CAGCGGCACGAAGGACTCGGCGGCGATGAAGGACCCGGCGGACAGTCCGCGCAGCAGTACGACGGAGGGCAGGCCGCGGGCCGCCCGGTAGGTGCCGCGCGGGAGCAGGCCGAGGGCGGCGGGCACGAGCAGGGCGGCACCGGCGAGTGCGGGCAGTACGGCGAGCGGCCGCAGATCCTGGGCGGCGTACTGCAGGAGTCCGGCGCCCAGGGAGATACCGAGGGCGAGCCGGATGCGCCGTCGGTCGAGGGACCCGGCGGCCCGGTCCGCCTGGACCGGGCCGGACGCCCGGCGGCGTATCTGGGGCAGGGCGAGGGCGAGCGGGAGGACGACGAGGACCGGGATGCCGAGGAAGACCCAGCGCCAGCCGAGGTGCTCGGTGATGGCGCCGGAGGCGAGCGGGCCGACGATGGACGGCACCACCCAGCCCGCCGCGAAGGCGGCCATGATCGCGGGGCGCAGCCGCTCGGGGTAGGCGCGGCCGACGACGACGTACAGCGCCACGATGACGAGCCCGCCGCCGAGGCCCTGCACGGCCCGGCCCAGGATGAACACCCACATGACCTGGGCGGTGCCGGCGATGACAAGCCCTGCGGCGAAGCCCGCGATGCCGGCGCCGAGCGGGCCGAGGGGGCCGCGCCGGTCGGACCACTGACCGGAGAGCACCATGCCGAACAGGCTGGTCGTGAAGTAGCCGGAGAACGCGAACGCGTACAGGCCCACGCCGTGCAGTTCCCGCGCCGCGACCGGCATGGCGGTGCCTACGGCGGTCGCCTCGAAGGCGATGAGCAGCACGACGGAGACGATCCCGACACTGAGCGCCCGGTACGACCTGCTCAGTACACCGTCGTCTGCTGCTCTTCGTCCGTCGGCGTCCGTCTCGGCGGCTTCGGTCGCGACATCGGCGTCGCGGGGCTCCAGGGCGGTCATGCTCGCCAGAGTAAGGCCCGCAACCGGGTTTGACCCCTGTCGGGAGGCCGGTCCGACCTGCGACCTTGGTCGTAGGCCCCCGTTTCATGAACGCGGTGTGGCAGTCGCGTTGCAGCGCACCCGGCCCTCTTGAGTCCGCCACCGACCGCCCGTAGGTTCATTCCCACGAACACGGCCGTGTGCCCGAGTGGTTTAGGGGCTCGCCTGCAAAGCGAGTTACGTGGGTTCGATTCCCGCCACGGCCTCCACCTTTCCGCCTTGCGGCAATCTGCCGCCGGTCCGGCCTCACCGCGCCCTCTGTGCACCCTCGATGCGCCCGCGACGCATCAGAGCACTCCGCCGGCCTCGTCCTGGAAGGCCTCTGTCCAGTAGTGCCAGTCGGTGGCCGAAGAGGTGCCCGTGGGGTCGACGGTCGTCAGGGTGTGGATCATGGCTGCGGCCAGCTGCTCGTAGGACAGGGTCGGCAGTTCGTGGTGCAGGTGGCGGTGGATGGTGCGCTCGTGGTGCAGGAGCCAGAGGGTGAAGGCCAGGGTGGAGACGTCCGTGTTGAGGGGGTGGAGCGTGGCGTCCGGCTCGCTGAAGGTCAGCACGGCGCCCGTTCTGCCGTCGACCACCAGGCTGGTGTCCTCCAGCAGGTAGCCGAGGCGGACCAAGTGGTCGGCGTGGGCCGGGAGTTCGTCCAGAGGGAATCCGCCCGGGTGCTCCTGTGTGAAGTACTCGCGCAGTGTCGGGAGGGGTTCGTCCGTGTCGGTGTGGAAGAGCACCGCCTGTTCCGGCAGGCCCGTCTCGCGCAGGAAACGCCGGGTCGACTCGTGCGTGAGCGTCGGCGGGAAGTCGACCTCCTCGAAGCGGGACACCCTGCCGTGCCCGAACTCCTGGTCCAGGACGCGCGCGGGGACGTCCAGGGTGAGGCCGCACGCCGTGCCGGGGCCGGCGACCAGGGCGAGCGGGCGGATCAGGGCCGCCACCTTCCAGTACGGCGGGACCGCGCCGTCCGCGCCCTCCTCGAACAGGGCGAGCAGGCGGCGGGTTGCCTCCGCGGCCGTCTGGGGGCCGTACTGGCCCGCCAGGGACGCGAAACGGCCGCGCAGGCCCGCCAGTTCCTCGGTGACCGCGGCGAAGCGCAGCAACGTGGTCAGGGAGGGTGCGAAGGGACGGAGGTCCGACGGGTCGAAGAGATGGGCCGTCGTGATCTCGCCCGTGGCGCCGTCGAGCAGGATCGACTCGCGCCCCATGCCGGCCGGGCTGAGCAGCTCGCCTATGACCAGGCGGCCACGCAGCTCCTCCGCCAGCCGGAACGGGGCGTCCGCGGCGTCGGCGAGCGTGCGCAGGCCGTGCGTACGCAGCGGCGAGAAGGTCAGCAGGTCGGTGTGCGCGGGCAGTCCGGCGCCGCTGAGCAGGCCGCGCGTCGGCGCGTGCGTGACGTAGCGGTCCAGCTCCGCCTCGGTCAGCGTGATCGCCGCAATCCCGGTGTCGGTCGTGCTCATCGATCCCCCGCGATCTTCCCCGTCCAAGCCCCACGTACGTCCGTGAGCGCAGCCGCCCCCACTGCTTCGCAGACTACGCCGCCCCACTGACAACGGCCCTCGGGGGAAAGGACGCCGGGCGGCTCGTGCGCGTTGCGCGCCGGCGCAGCTCCTCGTCCGGTTCCGCCACCGCGCACGCCGCCCCGTCGCTCACACGGGGCAGCAGCTCACTGGGCGGTCACCACCGCCGCCTGCGGGCGGATCGGGAGGCGGTTGACGGGGCGGCCGGTGGCCGCGCGGACGGCGGAGGCGATCGCCGCGGGGGACGTCACCACCGGCACCGCGCTGACGGACTTGGCGCCGAAGGGTGCCACCACGTCGCGTTCCTCCACCAGCTTCACGATCTGGATGTCCGGCGCGTCCAGGGCGGTCGGCAGGGTGTATCCGGTCAGGTCCGGGTGGCGGACCAGGCCGCGGGGCGTACGGAGGTTCTCCGTCAGGGCGATGCCGACGCCCTGGGTGACGCCCGCCTCGATCCGGGCCGTCAGCTGGGCCGGGTTCAGCACCCTGCCGACGTCCTGCGCCACCGCCAGCTCCACCACCCGCACCGAGCCCAGCTCGATGTCGACGTCCACCACCGCGCGGATCGCGCAGAACGCGAGCCCCACGAAGGCGTCGCCCTGGCCGGAGGCGTTGAGCGGCTCGGTGGGGTGCGGGCGGCACTGCGCCGTGGCCCACAGCTCCTTGCCCTCCATCGCCTCCGTGACGGTGGTCGACAGGACGCCGTCGTACGACGTGATCCTGCCGTCGGTGATCTGCAGCAGTTCCGTCGACATGCCGAACTTGTGCGCCAGCGGCTGGAGGAGCTGGGTGCGGACCATCTTCGCCGCGCGTTCCACCGCGCCGCCCGACACCCAGGTGTGCCGGCCCCGGCAGCCCGCGCCGGCCGGCGGCTGGTCGGTGTCGACCGGGGCCACGTGGACTTCCTCGATGCCGAGGGTCTCCTGGACGATCTGGCGGGCCAGCGTGGTGAAGCCCTGGCCGCTCTCCACCGCCGCGCACAGGACGGTCGCGACGCCGTCGTGGACCTTGACGGTCGCCGTGGACACCTCGTCGGCGCCCTCCGCGCCGAGCATGTGCACCATGCCCAGGCCGTAGCCGACGCCCCGGCGCACCGCGCCCGGTTCGCCCGCGCCCTCCGGGCCGCCCGGCAGCAGCCAGTCCTCCTCGGGCGTGTCCTTCGGCAGCTCGGGCAGCGGGAAGTCCCGTACCGCCTGCAGTAGTTCGGCCACCGGAGCGGGGCAGGTCACCGTCTGGCCGATGGGGAGCACGTCACCCGTCGCGAGCGCGTTGCGCAGGCGCACCTCGGCCGGGTCCAGGCCCAGCTTCTTCGCCAGTTTGTCCATCTGCGCCTCGTAGGCGGCGCAGACCTGCATCGCGCCCTCGCCGCGCACATGGCCGGAGGGCGGGTTGTTGGTGCGTACGGCCCAGCCCTCGATGAAGGCGTTCGGGACGACGTACGGGCCGCATGCGAAGGACACGGCGGCGGCGAGCGCGTCGGCGGAGGTGTCGGCGTACGCGCCCGCGTCCAGCAGGATCTGCGCCTCCACCTTCACCAACGTGCCCTCGGCGTCCGCGTGGTGGCGGTAGCGCAGCAGGGTGGGGTGGCGGTGGGCGTGGCCGAGGAAGGACTCCTCGCGCGTGGCGGTGAGTTTCACCGGGCAGCCGGTCTTGAGGGCGAGCAGGCCGAGCGGGATCTGGAAGCCCTGGTCCTCGCGGTCGGCGGTGGCGCCCGGCACCCCGGTGACGACGATCTTCACCCGATCCGGGGACAGCCCGTAGCAGGCGGCTGCGGTGTTGCGGTCGGCGTGCGGGTCGGTGGAGCCCATGTACAGCTCCACGCCGCCGTCGGGACGGGGCACGGCGAGACCGGCCTCGGCCCCGATCGGGGCCGGATCCTGGCGCCCTATGCGGTACAGCCCCTCGACGACGACCTCGCCGGCGGCCTCCGGATCGCCGTGGTGCAGCGGGATGTGCCGGATCAGGTTGCCGTCGGGGTGCAGGGGTTCGGCCTCGAAGGCCTGCTCCGGGTCGGTGACGGGGTCGAGTACTTCGTACTCGACGATGACGGCGGCGGCGGCCATCCGCGCGGTGTCCGGGTGGTCGGCGGCGACGGCGGCGATGGGCTCGCCGTGGTGCCGTACGACCTCGGAGGCGAACACCGGCCGGTCGGGGGTGCCCCGGCCGTGGCGCGGGGTGCCGGGGACGTCCTCGTGTGTGATGACGGCCCGTACGCCGGGCATCTCGCGCGCGTGCGTGGTGTCGATGTTCACGATGCGCGCGTGCGCGTGCGGGGAGCGCAGCACGGCCGCCCACAGCAGGCCCTCGGCCCACAGGTCGGCGGCGTACGGGAAGGTGCCCTCGGTCTTGGCGCGGGCGTCGGCGGGCGTCAGGGACACGCCGAGGCCGTGCGGCAACGGCTCGCTCTCGGGGGCGGGTTCCGCGGCGGTGGGCGCCGCGGCGGCTTCGTTGCTCACACCTGACCTCCGTCCTGGCCGTAGTGCTGGTCGCGCGGGTCGTGCGGTCCCGGGGTGCCGTACGGCTCGGGCGAGCCGTAGGGATCCGGTGTGCCGCCGTAGCCACCGGGAGCGGGCTGCGGCGTGTCGAACGCGCCGGGCGCCTCGAACGCCGACGGGTGGACACCGCCGGAGCCGGGGCCCGCCTGGTGCGGGATGCGCGCTTCCTCCGTGTCCGTCCCCTCGGCGGCGTGCGACGCCTCGCGTTCGGCGACGACCTCCTGGACGGCCTGCAGGACGCCCCGGTAGCCGGAGCAGCGGCACAGATTGCCGCACAGCGCCTGCCGGGCCTCCAGCTCGGTCGGCGCCGGATTGCCCTCCAGCAGATCGTGCACGGTCATCGCCATGCCCGGCACGCAGAAGCCGCACTGGACGGCGCCGCAGCGGGCGAGCGCACGCTGGACGTCGGAGGGCCGCCCGTCGGCGGCGAGGCCCTCGACGGTGCGCACCTCGCTGCCGGCCGCGGTGACCGCGGGGACCAGGCAGGAGGCGACCAGACGGCCGTCGACCTGGACGTTGCAGGCCCCGCACTCGCCCTGCGAGCAGCCGTCCTTGGCACCGGCGAGGCCGAGCCGTTCACGCAGGACGTAGAGCAGCGACTCACCGATCCAGGCGTCGGTGACGGGGCGGTCGGTGCTGTTGACGCGCAACACGTAGGAGGCGAGGGGGTGGTCGTCGCCGGGCGGGAGCGGCGCGGTGTGCTTCTCGGCCACGGCCGCCTCGCGCGCGGCCTCGTCACCGGCGGCCTCGGTGTCGCCCCCGGGCGTGTCGTCGGCTGCCGGTACGGCGGCTCCGGGCGCGTCGGCGGGGTGTTCCGGCGCCGCGGCGTCCTCGTCCCCGGCTACCGCGGGCAGGTCTTCCGGCGTCGCCGGGGCGGCCGTTGCCTCCGCGTCGACCGCGGCGGGCGTGACGGGCGTTGTGGCGGCCCGCGGTCCCGCGGCCGGGGTTGCCGGGTCCTCGTGGCCCGCGGGGCCGTCAGCGAGGCGCTCAGGGGCTTGCGCGGGGCCGTGACCGTTCGCGTCCGGCGCCGCTTCCGGCTCGGCGGGGGGCGCCGTGATTCCGGCAGGAGCCGCGGGCTCGGTGAACTCGGCGAACTCCGCCGGGCGACCGGCCCGAACGGGGGCGGCGTCCGCGTGCACGGCCTCCGCGTGCCCGGTCCGCGCAGGGCCGGCATCCGCGTGCCCCACCGGACCGTGACCGGCCGGACCGCGCTCGGCTCTGCCGTGACCGGCCGGATCGTGACCGGCCGCATCGTGCGCGTACCGCTCGTCCGTCGCGTACCGCTCGTCCGTCGCGTACCGCTCGTCCGTCGCGTACGACTCGTCCCTCGCGTACGGCTCCTGCGGCACGTACCCCTGTGCCGCCGCGCCACCCGCCGGGTGCGCTCCGGTGTGGTCGGGCAGCGGGTGGGCAGGGGGCTGCCGGTCCTCGGGATGGCCCCAGGGGCGGCCGGGGTCCTGTGCCGCCCAGGGTGCGGGCGCGCCGCCGGGCAGGGTGGGCGGCGGGGTGCCGCCCCACTGCTCGACCAGGGAGGACGTGGTGAACTCGCCCGATTCGTCCGGAAGGTCACCACCGGCGACGGGGATGGACCACTGCCCGGTGACGTCGTGCCCGGGGGCGGCCGGGGCCGCGGGCTCCTCGAAGGTCCACTGCTGGGTGGCGGCGGGCTCGTAGGTGAACCGGTCGTCCGCGCCCGGCGCCTGGGCCACGGCGTTCGGGTCGGGCCACTCGGTGCCGCTCGCGGGCGCGGCCCAGGTGCCGGGCGCGGCCGGATCTCCCGTGCCGGGGGCGGCTGTTATCCGCGGCGGCACATAGCCGTGACCCGGCGCGGCCAGCGGGCTGTCGCCGGACAGCAGGGCGTCGATGCCGCCCTCGGGGAGCTTGACGAAGGCGGTGGCGCCGTCGTCGTAGTCGCCCTGGGGCAGCGGGTCCCAGCGGCCGCCGCCCTGGGGCGTGCCCTCTCCGTGCTGGTCGTCGGTCACGACAGCGCCCTCCCCAGTGCTCGTCGGGCCAGCGCGGCGACGGTGCGCCGCAGGTGCAGTACGGCGGGCGGAAGTGCGGGTACCGAGCCGTCGGACTCCGGTGCCTGGTCCGGGATGCAGGCCGCGGCCACGTACTCGCCGAAGGCGTTCAGGGCCTCCGGCACGAGCGCGCGGTCGTTGTCCCAGTCGATCAGCTGCGCGACCCACTCCTCGGCCTCCAGCGGCCTGAGCGGCATCGGCGCTATGGCACCGACGGCGCACCGCACTCCGCGCCGGGCGGGGTCGAGGACGAGGGCCACGGAGGCCAGCGCGCGGCCCGGCCCGGTGCGTCCGGTCGCCTTCAGGAAGACCTGCGGGGCGTGCAGCAGCGGTACGCGCACGTAGCCGATGAGTTCGCCGCCGCGGAGCATTTCCATGCCGGCCAGCAGGTGCGACACCGGCATCTCGCGGCGGGCTCCGCCCGGGCCCGCGATGATCAGCGTGGCTTCCAGGGCGGCCAGCACCGGCAGCGCGTCCCCGGTGGGGGCGGCCGAGGCGATGTTGCCGCCCAGGGTGCCGGCGTTGCGGATGTGCGGCGGGCCCGCGGCGCGCGCGGCGGCGGCGAGCGCCGGGATCAGGGCCGCGAAGTCGGGGCGGCCCATCCGCGCGTGCGTGAGGCCCGCGCCGAGCAGCGCGTGGCCGTCCTGGTACTGCCAGCCGCGGATCTCGCTGATCCGCCCGAGGCCCACCAGGGCGGCGGGCCTGAGCTGGCCGGAGTTGACGGCGGCCATCAGGTCGGTGCCGCCCGCGACGGGCACGGCGGTGGGCATGGCCCCGAGGGCCGCCACCGCCTCGTCCAGCGTCGTGGGCAGCGTGACGGCCTGCGCCGCCTGCGGTGCGTGCGTGGTCAAACCGGCTGCCCCTTCCCGCTGCCCCACCTGGTCCCACCTGTGTGGCCGTACGGTACGTGCTCACAGGGCGGACGTGGCAACTCTGGCACATCTTCGCAAGGGCCGAACGCGGGGGTCCGCTAGCAGGCACTAGGAGACATTCGCCCACCTCACAAGGGACATGGACCGATTTGACATAGCATCGCCGGTGCATACCGATTGACACTCTTCGGTGACTCTTGGCGCTATTTTCACCGCGCGTTCGGAACGGTCACTTGTTCGGCGGCGCCCCCTCGATCGGACGGCCGGGGACACCGGGGCGTTTCTGCCACGGCCGGGGCCCGGCGGGTGGCCGATAGGCGACCCCCAGGGCGTCAAGTCGCGCGTAATGGGCGGCCATACGGCGCTCGAAACCGGCGAAGTCCCGTTCCGCGGGGGCGGGCAGCCGGCTCCAGGCCACCTCGGCGAAGGCGGCGAGCCGGGGGAAGGTCTGGTAGTCCACGCGCGCGGCGTCCTCCAGCACCTCGGTCCAGACGTTGGCCTGGGTGCCCAGCACATGCCGGGCCTCGGCCTCGGTGAGCCCGTCCGGGACGGGTTCGAACCGGTAGACGTCCTCCAGGGTGCGCACGAAGCCGATGGGCACCGGTTCGTCCTCGCCCGGGGCCTGACGGTGGTCCAGGTACACGTACTGCTCCGGGCACATGACGACGTCGTGGCCGGCCCGCGCGGCCGCGATCCCGCCGCCGTAGCCGCGCCAGGAGGACACCGCCGCGCCCTCGGCGAGTCCGCCCTCCAGGATTTCGTCCCAGCCGATCAGCCGCCGCCCGCGCGCGGCGAGCCACGCGTCGAAGTGCCCGATGAACCACGACTGCAGGGCGTCCTCGTCGGTGAGCCCGAGATCCGCGATCCGGGTCTTGGCGGTGACCGACTCGGTCCACTGTTCCTTGCGGCATTCGTCGCCGCCGACGTGCACGAACGTGGAGAACTCCGCGGCGTCCGCCGGGAACAGCTCCAGGACTTCCTCGAACACCCCCTCGTAGAAGCGCAGGGTGGTGTCGGTGGGGGCGAGTACGTTGGAGGAGATCCCCCAGTTGTCCCAGACCCTCAGGGCGGTGGTGTCGATGACGTCGGTGTTGCCGAGTTCCGGGTACGCGGCGATGGCGGCCTGCGAGTGGCCCGGTACGTCGATTTCCGGGACGACGGCGATATGCCGCTCGGCGGCGTAGGCGACGATCTCCCGGATGTCGTCCTGGGTGTAGTAGCCCCCGTGCGGCTTCTCCTCCCACAGCGGGGAGGCCCGGTGACCGAATTTCGACCGCGCCCGCCAGGAGGCGGTCCCGGTCAGCTCCGGATAGCGCTTGATCTCGATGCGCCAGCCCTGGTCGTCGGTCAGATGGAAGTGGAAGACGTTGAGTTTGTGCGCGGCCATGAGGTCGAGGTAGCGCAGCACGCCTTCCTTGGGCATGAAGTGCCGGGCGACATCGAGGAGAAGACCGCGCCAGCGGAATCGCGGGCCGTCCTCGACGGCGACGGCCGGCACCTCCCAGGCCCGCTCCGGCCGCAGCGGCGCCCGGCGGAAGGCGTCGGCGCCCAGCAGCTGACGGAAGGTCTGGGCGCCCCAGAAGACGCCGGCCGGGCTGCCGCCCTCGATGCGGATCGGCCACGCGTCGCTGACCAGCCGGTAGCCCTCGGGCGGCAGGCCGGGATCGATGCCCAGCACGATCCGGTGCGGGCGGTCGGGGCCGTCCGGGAACGGCAGGCCTGTCGCCGCGCCCACGGTGGCCCGCAGCCAGCGCGCGGTGCCCTCCGTGCCCGGCAGTGCCTGAAGCGCGGTGTTGCCGTCGAGACGCGTGAGGCCGGACGAGTTGCCGACGACGCTCACCGGCGCGGGAATCACATCAACCATGTCAGTCCTTTACCGCTCCGCCCAGTCCGGAGACCAGACGCCGCTGTACGAGTACGAAGAAGACCAGCACCGGAATCGTCATCACCGTGGACGCGGCCATGACCCCGCCCCAGTCCGGGTCGTCCGGTTTGCAGAACACCAGCAGGGCCATCGGCAGGGTCGACTGTGAGGTGTCGCTGATGATGAAGGACTTGGCGAACAGGAAGTCGTTCCAGGCCGAGATGAAGGAAAACACGCTCGTGGCCACCAGACCGGGCAGGACGAGCGGGAAAAGGATCTGCCAGAGGAATCGCGCACGGCTCGCTCCGTCGAGGTACGCGGCCTCCTCCAGCTCCTCGGGAACGGCTTTCACGAACCCCCGCAGCATCCAGATCGCGAAGGGCAGCGAGAAGGCGATGTGGGGCAGGATCAGCGAGCCGAGCGTGTTCAGCTGGCCGAAGTCCCGCATGAGGAACAACAGCGGGATCGTGAGGGCTTCCACGGGCACCATCTGGGCCACCAGGAACATGATCGGCAAGGTGGTCCGGAAGCGGAACCGGAATCGTGTGACGGCGGTCGCGGCGAGAAACGCGATCAGCGCCGAGGAGATCACCACACTGCCCGCCACCACCGCACTGTTGACGAAGTAGCGGCCGAATTCATGCTGCCCGAACACCCGCCTGAAGGAGTCCAACGACGGCGCCCGGGTCCACGGCCGCGGCTCGGCCGAGCGGATCTCCCCGGCCGCGCCGCGCCCTCCGCGCAGCGGAGGTCTGCGGGGCACAGGCGGTGGCGACGACGGCGACGACGGCCGTGAGGAGCACGGCCGGCCGGGGAGCGAACTTCATGGAGTGAACCTCCGAGCCTCGTTGCAACATATGCAATGACTGTTTCGCTCTGCACAACAGACTTGGAGGCTAAGGAGTACATGAACATGCCGACAAGAGGTCTCCACCACTTCGTGACATGCAAAAGCCCCCGGAGGCGCACCTGAACGCGCCCCGGGGGCCTGCAAGTCCCGGACGGAAGGGACTACTTCTTGTCGCCGCTCTTGTCGTCGCCGCCGCTGCCCATGGACTCGTAGATCTCCTTGCACATGGGACACACGGGGTACTTCTTCGGGTCGCGGCCCGGCACCCAGACCTTGCCGCACAGCGCCACGACGGGGGTACCGTCGAGGGCGCTCGCCATGATCTTGTCCTTCTGGACGTAGTGGGCGAAGCGCTCGTGGTCGCCGTCGCCGTGGGACACCTGTGGCGCCGGCTCTACGAGGGTCCCCGTACCAGTCCCGCGCTCGGGCTCAAGAGTGCTCATACCGCCCAGGGTACTGAAGCTCACAGGCATCAGTTGAGCGAAGGGTCGTCCGGATACGTGGCCACCATCGCCAGTTCGCTGCGCTGGCGGCGCAGCACCTCGCGCCACAGCCGCTCCGGTGCCGGTGAGGAGACGTCCCCGGGCTCGGACTCGACCACGTACCAGGCGCCCTCGACCAGTTCGTCCTCCAGCTGACCGGGCCCCCAGCCGGCGTACCCGGCGAAGATTCTCAGGGAGCCGAGGGCCGAGGCGAGCAGCTCAGGCGGGGTCTCGAGGTCGACCAGGCCGATCGCGCCGTGCACCCGGCGCCAGCCCAGCGGGGCGCCGTCGGCGGCCCCGCCGCCCGGGATCACCGCGACGCCGAGCGCCGAGTCCAGCGAGACGGGGCCGCCCTGGAAGACCACCCCGGGCTCCCCGGCGAGGTCGGCCCAGCCCTCCAGGATGTCGCCCACGTCCACCGGAGTGGGACGGTTGAGGACGACGCCGAGGGAGCCCTCCTCGTCGTGGTCGAGAAGGAGCACCACCGCACGGTCGAAGTTCGGGTCCGCCAGGGCGGGCGTGGCCACGAGCAGCCGCCCTGTGAGCGAGGACACCTCGGTCATGCCAGACATGATCCCGCATCTTCCCCGGTGTGGGGAGCCAATGCGGGCCGTGCAGCGCGCATCGAGCGAGGTGCCCCGCAAAGGCCCCGTTCAGGACGGTGACGGGAGACGGGTGGGCGCAGGGAGGCGGGCCCGGCGCATGCCCGCCCCGGTGACCCCATGTGCCCGATAGCGCACGGTTCGTGTTGTGACACAGCTATGACGCGGCTTGACGGTCCTTGGGCTTACTAGAGGGGGGTGATCGGCGACTACCCTGTCCTTCCCGGCCCGCGCGCAACAGTGATCGGCCGTCTCCTGCCCAACTCATCGGAACGCGAGATTCATGACCGTCAACGACGATGTCCTGCTTGTCCACGGCGGAACCCCGCTCGAGGGCGAGATCCGTGTCCGCGGTGCGAAGAACCTCGTGCCGAAGGCCATGGTCGCCGCCCTGCTGGGCAGTGCGCCGAGCCGACTGCGCAATGTTCCGGACATCCGTGACGTGCGCGTCGTGCGTGGCCTGCTCCAGCTGCACGGGGTGACGGTCCGTCCGGGCGAGGAGCCCGGCGAGCTGATCCTGGACCCGACGCGCGTCGAGAGCGCCAACGTGGCCGACATCGATGCCCACGCCGGTTCCAGCCGTATCCCGATCCTCTTCTGCGGTCCCCTGCTGCACCGTCTCGGCCACGCGTTCATCCCGGGCCTCGGCGGCTGTGACATCGGCGGCCGGCCCATCGACTTCCACTTCGACGTGCTGCGGCAGTTCGGCGCGACGATCGAGAAGCGGGCCGACGGGCAGTACCTGGAGGCCCCCAAGGGCCTGCGCGGCACGAAGATCCGGCTGCCGTACCCGTCCGTCGGCACGACCGAGCAGGTGCTGCTGACGGCCGTCATGGCCGAGGGCGTCACGGAGTTGTCCAACGCGGCTGTCGAGCCGGAGATCGAGGACCTCATCTGCGTGCTGCAGAAGATGGGCGCGATCATCGCGATGGACACCGACCGCACGATCCGCATCACCGGTGTGGAGAGCCTCGGCGGCTACACCCACCGTGCCCTGCCGGACCGCCTGGAGGCCGCGTCCTGGGCGTCGGCCGCGCTCGCGACCAACGGCAACATCTACGTCCGCGGCGCCCAGCAGCGTTCGATGATGACGTTCCTGAACACCTACCGGAAGGTGGGCGGTGCCTTCGAGATCGACGACGAGGGCATCCGCTTCTGGCACCCCGGCGGCCAGCTCAAGTCCATCGCGCTCGAGACGGACGTGCACCCCGGCTTCCAGACGGACTGGCAGCAGCCGCTGGTGGTGGCCCTGACGCAGGCCACGGGCCTGTCCATCATCCACGAGACGGTCTACGAGTCCCGCCTGGGCTTCACCTCCGCGCTGAACCAGATGGGTGCCCACATCCAGCTCTACCGCGAGTGCCTGGGCGGCTCGGACTGCCGTTTCGGCCAGCGGAACTTCCTGCACTCGGCGGTCGTCTCCGGCCCGACCAGGCTGCAGGGCGCCGACCTCGTCATCCCCGACCTGCGCGGCGGCTTCTCGTACCTGATCGCGGCCCTGGCCGCCGAGGGCACCTCCCGGGTCCACGGCATCGAACTCATCAACCGCGGCTACGAGAACTTCATGGACAAGCTCGTGGAACTCGGCGCGAAGGTCGAGCTGCCGGGCAAGGCGCTCGGCTAGGCGTTGCTACGACAATGGGGCGGCCCCTTGGCGAAAGGGGCCGCCCCATTGTCGTTGTCCACGCCCGCTGTGGACGCGCCCCGAAAGGGCGCGGGGCCGTGTCGGCCTGCGGCTCCGCCGCGCGGGCGCGACCGGCTGCAGACGACACTGCCCACGGCGCTTGCGTCGAACGGCGCTCCGGTGGACCGGCGCTCGACGCAGAGCGCTTACTTGCCCTTGGCCGCTTCCTTGAGCTTGCTGCCCGCGGTGACCTTCACGCTGTAGCCGGCGGGGATGTTGATCGGCTCGCCGGTCTGCGGGTTGCGCGCGGTGCGAGCGGCACGGTGGGTGCGCTCGAAGGTCAGGAAGCCGGGGATGGTGACCTTCTCGTCGCCCTTGGCGACGATCTCGCCGACGGTCTCGGCGAACGCGGCCAGCACGGCGTCGGCGTCCTTGCGGGTCACCTCGGCGCGGTCGGCCAGCGCGGCCACCAGCTCACTGCGGTTCATGTTGTTACTCCCGTGTTTTTCTTGCCGTTGGGGTGTGCCGCGGGGCGGATCCGCCCGAGGCACTGCGATGCCGATGCGCTCGCGCCCAGGGACGCATCCTGCCCCTACCTGCGGCGGTAAAGCCAATCCGGCACCCGTAGGAGTCGTGAGAACACCCTGGGGAGTCACACGAAAAGCGCCCGCTCGGCGCCACCCTAGAGTGCGCCCGGCATCGGCTGGTTCCACGACGCGCCGATGCAGGGGCCGCCGTGTTGATCCTCACAGCCCCTGCACAGTACGGCACGGCGTCACCGGGACGTCGCCCGGGCGCCGCTCTCGCGTCACCCGGCGCCAGGCCCCCGGCGTGCCTAGACGGTCGCGCCCGCGGCCTTCGCGGCCTCGCGGACGGCACCGGCGACGGCGCCCGCCACCTTGTCGTTGAAGACGCTCGGGATGATGTAGTTCGGGTTCAGCTCGTCCTGGCTGACCACGTCCGCGAGGGCCTGCGCGGCAGCGAGCATCATCTCGGTGTTGACGGTGCGGGACTGGGCGTCCAGCAGGCCGCGGAAGACACCCGGGAAGACCAGCACGTTGTTGATCTGGTTCGGGAAGTCGGAGCGGCCGGTGGCCACGACGGCCGCCGTCTGACGGGCGATCGCCGGGTCCACCTCGGGGTCGGGGTTCGCGAGCGCGAACACGATGGCGCCGTCGGCCATGGCGGCCACGTCGTCGCCGTCGAGGACGTTCGGGGCGGAGACGCCGATGAAGACGTCGGCGCCGCGCACGGCCTCCTTCAGGGTGCCGCTCAGGCCCTCGGGGTTGGTGTTGTCGGCGATCCAGCGCAGCGCCGAACCGGCCGGGGCGTTCACCAGGTCCTCGCGGCCGGCGTGCACGACACCGTGGATGTCGGCGACGACGGCGTTCTTCACGCCCGCGGCGAGCAGCAGCTTGAGGATGGCCGTACCGGCCGCGCCGGCGCCGGACATGACGACCCGGATGTTCTCGATGGCCTTGCCCGCCACCCGCAGGGCGTTGGTCAGGGCGGCGAGGACGACGATCGCGGTGCCGTGCTGGTCGTCGTGGAAGACGGGGATGTCGAGGGCCTCGCGCAGCCGGGCCTCGATCTCGAAGCAGCGGGGCGCGGAGATGTCCTCGAGGTTGATGCCGGCGAAGCCGGGCGCGATCGCCTTGACGATCTCCACGATCGCGTCGGTGTCCTGGGTGTCCAGGCAGATCGGCCAGGCGTCGATACCGGCGAAGCGCTTGAACAGGGCCGCCTTGCCCTCCATGACGGGCAGCGCGGCCTTGGGGCCGATGTTGCCGAGGCCGAGCACGGCGGAACCGTCCGTCACAACCGCAACGGAGTTGCGCTTGATGGTCAGGCGGCGGGCGTCCTCGGGGTTCTGGGCGATCGCCATGCAGACGCGGGCCACACCCGGCGTGTAGACCATGGAGAGGTCGTCACGGTTGCGGATGGGGTGCTTGGACTGCATCTCGATCTTGCCGCCGAGGTGCATCAGGAACGTACGGTCGGAGACCTTGCCGAGGATGACGCCCTCGATGCCGCGCAGCTTTTCGACGATCTCCTCGGCGTGGGCCGTGGAGGTGGCCGCGATGGTCACGTCGATGCGGAGCTTCTCGTGGCCTGACGCGGTGACGTCGAGGCCGGTCACCGAGCCTCCGGAGGACTCCACGGCGGTGGTGAGCTGCGAGACGGCGGTTCCGCTCGCGGGCACCTCCAACCGGATGGTCATCGAGTAGGAGACGCTGGGCGCCGTTGCCATGGCCGACTTCCTCTGCTTTCACCGTGTCGCGAAGTTGTGCCGTCCGATCGTCGCACCTACCCCTGGGTACGTGGTAGTCGCCTCGGATTGCGGACGTTTTGTTCATGAGTGGTGCGCTGTTTCGGAAAACCACTTCCACCATACGAGAAGTGATCAGGTGGGGAAAGGGGTCGTCCAGGCAAAGAAAGAGGCCCACGTCACATCGTGACGTGGGCCTCCCGCACGTTCATGACACCGACCCGCCATGCTCGCCTCGCGGCAAGTGGTCCCTCGCAGGGACAAAGGTTGGGCCCGGGGGCTTGGATCGAGCCGGTGCCGTACCCAGGCTAACAAACGGATGCCCAGGGCCATTCCTCTTACGGGCAGTTCACAGGAAACTCAGTCCCGCAGCAGATCAGGCACACCGGACGCGTCCGGCTCGTCGCGCTCCCCCGACACCACCGTCAGCTGCTGGGTGGCCCGGGTCAGCGCCACGTACAGCACCCGCAGTCCGGCCGGGGACTCGTCGGCGATCTCCGCCGGGGAGACGACCACCGTCGCGTCGTACTCCAGGCCCTTGGCCTCCAGGCTGCCGAGCGCCACCACCCGGTCGCCGAGCCCGGCCAGCCAGCGCCGGGCCTCCTCGCGCCGGTTCATCGCGACGACCACGCCGACCGTGCCGTCCACCCGGTCCAGGAGCTGCTCGGCCGCCGCGCGCACGGACCGCTCCAGCGAGTCCCCTACGACGGTGAAGCGCGGCTCGACCCCGGTGGAGCGCACCGCACTGGGCGCCTCGGCGCCGGGCATGGCGAGGGCGAGGACCTTGGCGGCCAGCTGGGCGATCTCGGACGGGTTGCGGTAGTTCACGGTGAGCTGGAAGCGCCGCCGGGGCCGGGTGCCGAGGGCCTCGTCGCGGGCCTCGGCCGCCTCGTCGGGGTCGGACCAGGAGGACTGGGCCGCGTCCCCCACGACCGTCCAGGTGGCGTGCCGGCCGCGGCGGCCGACCAT
Source organism: Streptomyces broussonetiae (assembly GCF_009796285.1). Taxonomy (NCBI): domain Bacteria; kingdom Bacillati; phylum Actinomycetota; class Actinomycetes; order Kitasatosporales; family Streptomycetaceae; genus Streptomyces; species Streptomyces broussonetiae. The sequence goes on from NZ_CP047020.1 coordinate 3,966,234, forward strand.
CCTCCACTGCATCGGCGTGAGGTCCTGCGCCTCGTCCACGATGACGTGCGCGTACTCGGTGCGCTCCTGCGCGAGGCGCTCGGCCCGCTCGCGCTGCGTCTCCTCGCGCACCGGCATCAGCTCCTCCAGCCCGGTGAGCTGGTCCAGCGGGTCCAGCTCGCGCTTCCTGCGCGGCCGGGCCGGGGCGCCGAGGATCGCCTGCAGCTCGTCCAGCATGGCGATGTCGTGCACGGAGTGGCCGTCCCGCTTGAGGGAGCGGGCGACCTTGCGGACCTCGCCGGGGTTGAGGATCCGGCGCGCCCAGCGGCCCAGCCGGCGCTCGTCGGACATGGCCGAAAGGACCTGCTTCGGGGTCAGCTCGGGCCACCAGGCGTCGAGGAACGCGATGAACGAGTCCTCGGACAGGACGTCCTCGTCGAAGGAGGACCGCAGCTCGGCGGCCAGCTCCGGGTCGCTGTGCCGGGTGGTGGCGCCGGAGCGGTCCCACAGTGCGTCCAGCAGCAGCCTGCGGGCCCGCGGGCGCAGCAGGTTGACGGGCGCGGTGCCGCCGAGCGCGGTACGGCGGATACGTTCCAGCTCGGCCGCCTCCAGCTCGAGACGGCGCCCGAAGGCGACGACGCGCAGCCGCCCGGGCGGGCCGGCGAAGCCCTGCGGCCCGGCGTCCCCGTCGTGCGCGGGCCCCTCCCCGGACCCCAGCTCCAGAGCGCCCCTGGCCGCCTTCCGCAGCACCTTCAGCATCCGGTACGAGCCCTTGGCGCGGGCCACGGACGGGGAGTCGTACAGCGTGGCCTCCGCGCCGTCGACCAGCGAGCCGATCGCACGGATGGCGACCTGGCCCTCCTCGCCGAGCGAGGGCAGCACGCCCTCGGTGTACGCGACGAGCAGCGGGGTCGGCGAGACGATGAGGATGCCACCGGAGTACCGTCGCCGGTCCTGGTACAGGAGATAGGCGGCACGGTGGAGCGCGACGGCGGTCTTGCCGGTGCCCGGGCCGCCCTCCACGTACGTGATCGAGGCGGCGGGCGCCCGGATGACCAGGTCCTGCTCGGCCTGGATGGAGGAGACGATGTCCCGCATGGTGTGGCTGCGGGCCTGGCCGAGAGCGGCCATGAGGGCGCCGTCGCCGATGACGGGCAGTTCGTGCCCGTCGAGGCGGGCGGTCAGCTCGGGCCGCATGAGGTCGTCCTCGACGCCGAGTACCCGGCGTCCCTTGGACCGGATGACCCGGCGCCGGACGACCCGGCCCGGATCCACCGGAGTGGCCCGGTAGAACGGCGCGGCGGCGGGTGCGCGCCAGTCGATGACCAGCGGCGCGTAGTCCTCGTCGAGGACGCCGATGCGGCCGATGTGCAGGGTCTCGGCGATGTCGGCGGTGTTGTCGTCCCGCACGGCGCCCTCGGCGGGCTCCACGGCGGTGTAGGCCCCGTCGGGCCCCTTCTTGCCGTCCTTGCCCAGCAGCAGGTCGATCCGCCCGAAGAGGAAGTCCTCGAACTCGTTGTTGAGCCGGTTCAGGTGGATGCCGGCGCGGAAGACCTGTGCGTCGCGCTCGGCGAGCGCGCCCGGGGTGCCGACCTGGCCGCGCTTGGCCGCGTCGCTCATCAGGAACTCGGCCTCGTGGATCTTCTCCTCGAGCCGCCGGTACACCCGGTCCAGGTGTTCCTGTTCGACGCTGATCTCCCGGTCACGGACGGAATCGTGTGCGCCGTGTACCGAGCCGACCGCGGACTGCTGAACCTGAGCGGCCACCGGGCCCCCTTCTGACGTGCTGGGCAGCCGTCAACCGTACGCGAAGGGGACCGTCAAAGCTACGGGACAGCAGTTCGCCGGGGGCGCGGGTCCCTGCCTGGACGCGGCTCCGCCGCGCGGGCGCGACCAGCCACGACGCGACCGGCGGGCGGGCGGGCTCGGACAGGACACACCCGGCCGGGCCCGCGCCGCAGGCGTCGTGCGTTCGACCGCAGGCGCTACGCGTTCACCTGCACCAGCTTCTTGCCGTCGAAGGTCACGATCTCGAAGTGGTCGATCTCGTTCGGCTTGAAGGCCGTGGCGCCGCCGATGTAGAGCGGTTTCTTGGCGTCGTCCGTCTTCGCGTCCGGAATGCCGTAGCCCCAGTCGGGCACGGACCAGGACGACATGGTCACGCGTTGCCCGTTCTTGGCGACGGCCACCAGGGAGCACTTGAGCGGGCCCTTGACGTTCTTCAGCTCCAGGACCGCCTGGGTGCCCCAGTCCTTCTGCTCCATGCCGACGGTCGCACTGGCATGGGACGTCGGGTCGGTGGCCGACTTCTTCTCGGCCATGGCGGAGAACGTGGTCTGCGCGGACGCGGTGACCTGACCACCGCCGCCCGACGAGCCGCTGTTCGCGGCGATGGCGGCCAGCGGCCCGGCGATGATCAGCGCGGCGGCCGCGGCGATCATGTAGAAGGAGCGTCGCCGCTTCTGGGCGCGCTTCTCCGCCACCTCGTCGACCAGCTTCTCCACGATCCGCGGGCTGGGCCTGGCGGACAGCGAGTCGCCGATCGCGGGCGTGCTGCCGGAGCCCGGCAGATCCGCGAGCGCGGCGAGCATCGGCTCCATCCCGGCCAGCTCGTCCAGTTGCTGGGCGCACCACTCGCAGCCGGCGAGATGCGCCTCGAAAGCGGTTGCCTCGGCGTCGTCGAGGATCCCGAGGGCATAGGCGCCGACGGTCTCGTGCTCGCTGGGCACCGAAGATCCTGAACCGGGATGCATGGGCCCAGACATACCCGGACCACCCATGCCGAATCCCTGCACTCCCCCGTAACCATTGCTCATCACGCCGTCACCCCCCGCTCCTCCAGTGCCAGCTTCATCGATCGCAGGGCATAGAACACCCGAGACCGCACCGTGCCGCTGGGAATGCCCAGCGTCTCGGCCGCCTCATTGACCGTACGCCCCTTGAAGTACGTCTCTACGAGCACCTCCCGGTGGGCCGGGGTCAGGTCGTCGAGCGCGTCCGACAGCGTCATCAGCCATAGCGCCTTGTCGATCTCGTCCTCCGCGGGGATGACCTCCAGCGGCGACGGATCGACCTCCTGCGGCCGGGCCTGCCGGCTGCGGTGGCCGTCGATGACGATGCGGCGCGCGACCGTCACCAGCCAGGGGCGTACCGATCCGGTCGCCCGATTGAGCTGACCGGCGTTCTTCCAGGCACGGATGAGCGTTTCCTGTACGACGTCCTCGGCGCGCTGGCGATCACCGGCGACCAGCCGCAGGACATACGCGAGCAGAGGTCCGGCGTGCTCTCGATACAGCGCACGCATCAGCTCCTCATCGGGTTCCGAGGGCTGTGAGGACATGCGATGTCGGGCCCTCGATCCACGTTCATTGGCCACGGCCGCATCCTTGCGCACGCCCACCTCCGGTGTCCGGGGGTTCCCCCAGTCGGTCGCTCGCCCACCCGTACGGACACCAGCGCCGACGTGTTCAAACGGAAGCGACAGTTTTCTCGGGGGTGGCGTGACGAGCGGGACATGCGCACACATTCCCACCGCATGATCTTTGCATTTCCGACACATCGCCGGGTGGACGGGCGGAGCGGCAGACCTGCCCGGCAAGAGCCGCCGGAAAACCGGGTGTTACACAAATCACTCGCCGCGCGAGGGGTCCCGCGCCGCTCAGGCCCGCGCGAGGGCGGCCCGCCTCCGGTGCCGGGCCACCCGCTCCCGGTTCCCGCAGACCTCGCTGGAGCACCACCGCCGGCGCCGCCCCCGCGACGTGTCCAGGTACACGAGCGGGCAGTTGTCCCCTTCGCACTCCCGGACGGCCGCCCACGCAACGGGGTCGGTGAGCAGCTCCACGGCGTCCCGGGCGACCAGGGCGAGCAGGGCGGCACAGGAGGGCGGATCGGCCAACTCCCTGACGAGGTGGCCGTCTTCACCGCATACGGCGCGCGGGGCCGGGGGCGAGGCGTGGGCGACGTCGTTGACCCGCAGCAGGGCACGCTCGGGGCAGGCCGCCTCCGGCGCACCGCCGACGCGCACCAACAGCCCGACGTACGCCCGCAGCTCACGGAACCCCAGGAGCCAGGAGGCGTCGGCGTGTCCGAGCGCCGTACCGTCCGGCACCAGACCGGCCCCGCGGATCCATGCGCACAACGCCCCGACGTCGTCCAGCCGTTCGGCCGGATGCGCGGTGGCGAGAAGATCGAGACAGCTCCGTCCGGCGTCGAAACGCAGCTCGTACGGGGGCGTGGCCGTACCCAGTGCCATGTGCCTGTCACCGCCTAGGCAGGAACCGTGGTGGCTCTCCGTTGGGGCTCTCGTGGGGGCTCCTCTTCACAGTGCCCGCCCGAGGGCCCGGCCGGAACCCCTCGTACCGGCTGGGCCTCGGCGGTCGGCTTCTTCTGCGGCTTCGCCCGCTTTCGTCACCGAGGCAGGGAAGCAGGCCGACGAGTCGGTCCGCGCCGCAGCCGGCTTCTCCCGGTGAGGGACCGGGCTCCGCCTCACGCGTCCGCGTACTTGGAGTCCGCCGCCGGGTCCAGCGCCAGCCGATAGCCCCGCTTCACCACCGTCTGGATCAGCTTGGGTGCGCCGAGGGCCGTGCGCAGGCGCGCCATCGCCGTCTCCACCGCGTGTTCGTCCCGGCCCGCGCCCGGCAGGGCGCGCAGCAGGTCCGCTCGGGGTACCACCCAGCCCGGGCGGCGGGACAGGACCCGGAGCAGGGACATGCCGGCCGGGGGGACCGGCTTGAGGTCGCCGTCCACCAGGACCGCATGGCCCCGGATCTCCACCCGGTGACCGGCGATCGGCAGTGCGCGGGCCCGGGCCGGGAGTTCCTGGCAGAGCAGCTGCACCAGCGGGCCGAGGCGGAAGCGTTCCGGCTGGACCGTGTCCACCCCCTGCGCCTGCAGCGGGAGCGCCGTCACCGGGCCCACACAGGCCGGCAGGACGTCGTGGGAGAGGGCCGACAGCAGCTCCGGCAGCAGGCCCCTGGCCTCCGCCCGGGAGAGCAGGGACGCTGCCGCGGGGGCGCTCGTGAAGGTCAGGGCGTCCACCGAGCGGGCCACCGTCGCCTCCAGCAGACGGTCCAGCGGGGTCGTGTCCTGCGGGGGCATCCAGCGGTACACCGGCACCGGGAGCACCTCCGCTCCCCCGGCCCGGAGCGATTCGACGAAGCCGGGCAGCGGTTCGCCGTGGAGCTGCACCGCGATACGGCGGCCTTCCACGCCCGCCTCCAGCAGCCGGTCCAGGACCTCCGCCATGGATTCCGAGGAAGGGGACCACTCCTCCGTCAGGCCGGCCGCGCGGATCGATCCCTTGACCTTGGGGCCGCGGGCGAGCAGCTCCGCCTCCCGGAGGCGGGCGAGCAGTGGATCGCCCAAACCCCAGCCCTCGGCCGCCTCCACCCAGCCCCGGAAGCCGATGGCGGTGGTGGCCACGACGATGTCCGGGACCTGGTCGATGATCTCCTTCGTCGCGGCGAGGAGTTCCCCGTCGTCGGCGAGCGGCACGATCCGCAGCGCGGGCGCGTGCTGGACGGCGGCGCCGCGCCGCTGGAGCAGAGCGCCCAGCTCCTCGGCCCGGCGCGCGGCGGTGACGCCCACGGTGAAGCCCGCGAGCGGACCGTGCCCAGGGTGCTGTTCCTCGTCGTACATGGCTCTCCTCGCTGACCGGCACGCCCCTGACCGGTACGCCGTTCGAGCCTGTCAACGGCGCGTGACAGGCTCGGTTCGGGGTGATGTCACCGCTGTTACGTCCTACCTCAACACCGGCCTCACGTCACACTTCGGCGTAGCTGAGCTGCGACTTCGCGCCGGTCGTGGCCTCCGTTTCGGCCTGCCCCGCCGGGCGGCGAAGGTATACGGCCCACGTCAGCGCGAAGCACACGCCGTAGAAAGCGAGGAAGGCGACGAAGGCGCCCGTCCCGGAGCCGTAGGAGAGGAACGACTGGCGGAAGGCCATGTTGATGCCGACTCCGCCGAGCGCTCCCACCGCGCCGATCAGGCCCATCGAAGCGCCGGACAGCCGGCGGCCGTACGCCACCGCCTGCTCCCCGGTCAGGCCCTTGGCCAGCGCCTTCGCCTGGAAGATGCCCGGGATCATCTTGAACGTCGAGCCGTTGCCGAGCCCGCTCAGGACGAACAGGACCACGAAGACCGACACGAACAGCGGCAGCGACTTCTGCATGCTCGCGATCACCAGCACGGCCGTGGCCGCCGCCATGCCCACGTAGTTCCACAGAGTGATGCGGGCGCCCCCGTAGCGGTCCGCCAGCCGGCCGCCCACCGGGCGGATCAGGGAGCCGAGCAGGGGGCCGATGAAGGTGAGGTAGGCCGCCTGGAGCGGGGTGCGGCCGAACTGGTTCGTCAGGACCTGGCCGAAGGCGAAGCTGTAGCCGATGAAGGAGCCGAAGGTACCGACGTAGAGGAACGACATGATCCAGGTGTGGGCGTCCTTGGCCGCGTCCTTCGCCGCGCCGGTGTCGTTCTTCACCGTCGCCAGGTTGTCCATGAAGATCGCCGCCGCCACGGCCGCCACGACGATCAGCGGGATGTAGATGCCCAGCAGCACGCGCGGGCCGCCGTTCGCGCCGATGATCGCGAGTGCGACGAGCTGGATGACCGGCACGCCCACGTTCCCGCCGCCGGCGTTCAGCCCCAGCGCCCAGCCCTTCCTCTTCAGCGGGAAGAAGGCGTTGATGTTGGTCATGGAGGAGGCGAAGTTGCCGCCGCCGATGCCGGCCAGCAGGCCGACCAGCAGGAACGTGGTGAAGGACGTGCCCGGCCGCATCACCGCGAACGCCGCCACCGTCGGCACCAGCAGCAGGCTCGCCGAGATGATCGTCCAGTTGCGGCCGCCGAAGACCGCCACGGCGAAGGTGTACGGGACGCGGACGACCGCGCCGACCAGCGTGACCATCGAGGTCAGCAGGAACTTGTCCGCGGGCGTGAGGCCGTACTGCGGACCCATGAACAGGACGAGGACGGACCAGAGGGTCCAGACCGAGAAGCCGACGTGTTCCGAGAGCACCGAGAACCACAGGTTCCGGCGGGCGATCCGCTCCCCGCTCGCTCGCCAGAACCCCTCGTCCTCCGGGTCCCACCGCTCGATCCAGCGGCCACTGCGACGGGGTAGGGCTGGGGCTGTCATCGCTCCTCCACGGTGCTCCGGCTGCTCGTTCTGTCATACGGCGGTCCGCTGTACGACTGGCTGAACCCGAAGGTAGGGAGCACGCGTTTCCGCGCTGTGGCCGTGGGTGACCGGAAGGGAACGTTGCTCTCACGCGGCCGGTGACCGGTCCGTGAGGGCGCGCAGCCGGTGTCTCAGGACGCGATCCGGTAGCGGTGCTCGGGGCGGCCGGTCGCCCCGTAGCGCAGGATCAGGCGGACCATTCCCTCCTTGACGAGGTACGAGAGGTAGCGCTGGGCCGTGGCCCGGGAGACGCCGGTCAGCTCGGCGGCCTCGGCGGCCGACAGGTCGCGGTGAGCGGTGCGCAGCGTCTGCTGGACGAGGGCGAGCGTCGGCGCCGAGTGGCCCTTGGCCGGGACCCGGGGCACGGCGGGCGGCCGGACCGCGCTGAACAGGGCGTCCACATCGGCCTGTTCGGTCTCCGTGGTCTCCCCGAGGGTGTCGACGCGGTGCTGGAGTTCGCGGTACGAGGTGAGCCGCTCGGCCAGGTCGGCGGCGCCGAACGGCTTGACCAGGTAGCCCACGGCGCCGAGTTTCATGGCGGTGCGGACGGAGGCGATGTCACGGTCCGCGGTGATCACGAAGGCGTCGGGGCGGGCGCCCCCCGCGTCCCCGGTGAGGCGGCGCAGCACGTCCAGTCCGCTGCCGTCGGGCAGGAAGATGTCGAGGAGGAGCAGGTCGGGGCGCAGGTCGTGCGCCGCCTCCAGCGCCTCGGCCACGGTCGCCGCCTCGCCCACCACCTCGTAGCCCCGCACCCGGGACACGTAGTCGCAGTGGATGTGGCTGACCCGGAAGTCGTCGTCCACGACCAGCGTGCGGATCATCGGCGGTCACCTCCCACGGGCAGCGCCTCGGCGAATCTGTTCTTCGGCCGCACGGCGGGGGCCGGCAGTCGTACGGTGAAGACCGCGCCCGGGCCCTCGCTGACGGTGATCGTGCCGCCGTGCCGCGACACCAGGCGGTGGACCAGGGCGAGGCCCAGGCCGCGGCGGGCGGTGCCCCGGTCGGGGCGGGTCGACCAGCCATCCTCGAAGATCGACTCGCGGGCGCCGGGCGGGATGCCGGGGCCGGTGTCCGCCACCCGTACCGTCGTGCCCCGCTCGTCCTCGGTGAGGGCGAGGCGGACCGTGCGCCCGTCCGCCGGGGGCGGTCCGTCGCCCGCCGCGTCGATCGCGTTGTCCAGCAGGTTGCCGACGATCGTCAGCAGCAGGCGCAGCTGCGGCGGGTCCGCGCCGAGCGCCGAGTCGTCGGCCAGCTCGACCCACACACCGCGTTCGGCGGCCACCGTGGTCTTGGCCACGACCAGGCCGACCATCAGTGGGTTGCCGATCCGCCCCCGCACGAACTCGGTGAGCGCCTGCCCGGCGCCGGCCGACTCCACGGCCAGGTCGTACGCGTCGTCGTACGCCCCGATGTCCAGAAGCCCGGCGAGCGTGTGCATCCGGTTGGTGAACTCGTGCTGCTGGGCGCGCAGGGCGTCCGTCAGACCGCGTACGGAGTCCAGCTCCCGCAGCAGCCCGACCAGTTCGGTGCGGTCGCGGACGGTCACCACCGCGCCCAGCGCGCGGCCGTGCAGGGTCACCGGCATCCGGTTGACGACCAGACAGTGCTCGTCCGTCAGGACGCTGATGTCGGTGCCGGTCAGGGTGCCGTCCAGGGCGCGGCGCAGCCGTCCGTCGGGCAGCACCTCGTCCAGGGTGCTGCCGAGGGCGGTGCCGAGGCCGATCAGCCGCCGGGCCTCGTCGTTGACCACGCTGATCCGGCCGTCCGGGGCGAAGGCGAGCACGCCCTCGCGGATGCCGTGCAGCATCGCCTCGCGGTCCTGCAGCAGCCCGGCGATCTCCTCCAGCTCCAGCCCGAACGTGGTCCGCTTCAGCCGCCTGGCCAGCAGAAACGCGGCCGCGGCCCCGAGCGCGGTGGCGATCGCGGCGTACACGGCGAAGGTGAGCAGCTCGTGCCACAGCTCGCCCAGTACGTCGCGCTCCGGGATGCCCACCGACACCTCGCCGACCAGCTCGCCCGTCGGCCCGTACAGCGGGACCCTGCCGTTGGCGGACCGCCCGGTCGCGCCCTGGTCGGTGCCGACGTGCGGCTGCCCGTCCCGCGCCACGATCGGCTCGGCCACCGGCGAGCCGACCAGTTGCGGCATGGGGTGCGAGTGGCGGACCCCGTGCAGGTCGATGACCACGACGTACGACGCCCCCGACGACTGCCGGATGCGTTCGGCGACGGCCTGGACGACGGCGCCGCCGCCGTCCTGCATGGCCCGCCGGATCTGCGGATCGGCGGCCGTCGTCTTGGCGATGGCCACGGCCCGCTCCTCGTAGGTGCGGTCGAGGGCGGAGCGCTGCGCGAAGGCGAACAGGGCGAAGCCGATGACGCCCGTGAGCGCCAGGATGGCGAGCTGGCTGACGAGGATCCGCGCGGACAGTCTCCCCCTCCCGCCGCGCCCGATCCGTATGCGGATGGGTGTCACAGGTGCCTCATCGCCCCTGTTCCGTTTGGTGCCGGGCCGGCCCTGCGCCGGACCCGTGGTGGCGTGATTGTGCCTGATGGCCGGAATTCTGCCCAGCCCCGTTTCACTGAGCAGAACGAGCAGAACTCCTGGTTACGCGGCTATCGCGGGATACCTGTGAAACAGCGACGTAACACGGGGTGGCCTCTAGCGTCTGCCTTCACCTCGACCCCCGAGGGGAAAGGAGACCGCTCCCCATGGCTTCCAGCAGTGCCGGTGCGGCGGTGCGCGAGGACGCGCACATCGAGATATCCGGGCTCACCAAGCGATTCCTGACGCCTGCCGGTGAGGTGTTCACGGCGCTGGAGGGCGTGTCGTTCACCGTGGAGCCCGGCCAGTTCTGCGCGGTGGTCGGCCCCACCGGCTGCGGCAAGTCGACCACCCTGGGCATGGTGTCCGGCCTCGACCGGCCCAGCGAGGGCTCGGTCAAGGTCGGCGGCCGCGAGGTGGACGGCATCACCGACGGCGTCAGCTTCATGTTCCAGGCGGACGCGCTGCTGCCCTGGAAGAGCGTCCTCGGCAACGTGCTGATGGGGCCGGTCTTCCGGGGGGTGCCCAAGCAGCAGGCGCAGACCGCCGCCCGGGACTGGCTGCGCCGGGTCGGACTGTCCGGGTTCGAGGACCGTTACCCCCACCAGCTCTCCGGCGGTATGCGCAAGCGCGTGGCCATGGCCGCGGCGCTGATCAACGAACCCAAGATCCTGATCATGGACGAGCCGTTCGGCGCGCTGGACGTGCAGACCAAGGCGATCATGTCGACCGAGCTGCTGGGCCTCTGGGAGCAGATCCGGCCGTCCGTCATCTTCATCACCCACGACCTCGACGAGGCCGTGGCGCTCGCCGACCGGGTCGTCGTGATGACCTCCAGCCCCGGTTCGGTCAAGGCGGTCTTCGACATCGACCTGCCGCGCCCGCGCGGCTCCGTCCAGGAGATCCGCTTCCAGCCCCGCTTCATCGAACTCCAGCAACAGATCTGGGAAACGCTGCGCGAAGAGGTCGAGCGCGCCTACGCACGCACCGCAGGAGGCAAGGCATGAGCACGACGTCCACCGCTTCCGCCGCGCAGGTCGCGGGCGGCAAGCAGTCCTCCGCGGCGGCAGCCGCCAAGCAGGCCGCCCGGCGGCGGGTCGCGTCGGTCTGGGCGGGCCGCATCGGCATCGCGGTCTTCGTCATCGGCGGCTGGCAGGCCTTCACCACGTGGGGCATCGTCGACCCGTTCTTCTTCGGACAGCCTTCCGGCATCTGGAAGCGGCTGGTCGACCTCTTCCAGCACGGCACCGAGTTCGGCTCCTTCTACGCGAACATCTGGACCACCATCCAGGAAGCGCTCATCGGGTTCGCCGTCGGCGCCGTCGCCGGAGTCGTCTTCGGCGTGGCCCTCGGCCAGAGCCGCTACCTGTCCGACGTCCTCGGGCCCTACATCAAGATGGTCAACGCGATCCCGCGCATCGTCCTCGGCTCGATCTTCATCGTCGCGTTCGGCATCGGCGTGACCCCTAAGATCCTGCTCGCCGCCGTGCTGGTGTTCTTCATCGTCTTCTTCAACGCCTTCCAGGGCGTCCGCGAGGTCGACCGCAACATCCTGGCCAACGCCCGGGTCCTCGGCGCCTCCCAGCTGCAGATCGTCCGGCACGTCATCGTGCCCTCCGCGCTCACCTGGATCATCGCCAGCCTGCACAGCGCCTTCGGCTTCGCCATCGTCGGCGCGCTGGTCGGCGAGGTGCTCGGCGCGCAGAGCGGCCTCGGTCTCGTCATCAAGACCGCGCAGAACAACTTCGACCCCAACGGCGTGTTCGCCACGATGCTCGTCATCTCGGTCATCGTGCTGGGCGCGGAGTGGCTGATCGCCAAGCTCGAACACCGGCTGCTGTCCTGGCGCCCGCCGGCCCCCACCGAGGCGAACTCCCTCTGACCGCCCCTGACTTACCCCTCCCTGCCCCCTTCCCCTCCCTCCCCGCGTCCCCTCGCAGGTCCGAAAGGTACGAGCCGCCATGCTGAAAAGAGCCCTCACCGCATCCATCGTCACCGCCCTCACCCTCGGCGCGGCCACCGCGTGTTCCGGCAGCTCCGGCGGCTCGTCGGCCTCCGGCGGCACCCCGACCGTCAAGATCATGGTCGGCGGCATCGACAAGCAGATCTACCTGCCGTACCAGCTCGCCGACAACCTCGGCTTCTACAAGAAGTACGGCGTCAACGTCGTCCTGAGCACCGAGCAGGACGGCGGCACCGGCGCCGAGGACGCCATGGCCTCCGGGCAGGTGGACATGGCCGGAGCCTGGTACAACCACACGATCGACTTCCAGGCGAAGGGCAAGGCGGTCGAGGACGTCATCCAGCTGTCCGGTGCGCCCGGCGAGCGGGAGATGTGCACCCCGAAGAGCGGCGTCCACTCGGCCGCCGACTTCAAGGGCAAGACGCTGGGCGTCACCGACCTGGGTTCGGGCACCGACACCCTCACCAAGTTCCTGGCCGCCAAGAAGGGCCTCAAGACCGGCGACTTCAGCCGGATCGGGGTCGGCGCGGGCTCCACCGCCGTCGCAGCGCTCCAGAACGGCAAGACCGCCTGCGTCATGACGACACAGCCGACGGTCGCCGCGATGGAGAAGAAGGGCGTCGGCACCTCCGCGATCGACCTGGCCACCACCCAGGGCGCCACCGCCGCGCTGGGCAGCGCCTGGCCGGCCGCCAGCGTCATCGCCCGTACCGACTGGGTGAACTCGCACAAGGACGCGGTGCAGAAGGTCGTCGACGCGCTCGTGGCCACCATGCACTGGATCAACACGCACAGCGCGGCCGACATCGCCGACAAGCTGCCGCAGTCGTTCGTGCAGAACCAGCTGGTCACCAAGGCCGACTACGTCACGGCCCTGAACCAGGACAAGGGGCAGTTCCTCCCGGACGGCCTGATGCCGGCCGGCGGCCCGAAGACCGTCCTGGCCACCGAGGAACTGGTCGGCAACGCCACCTCCTCGATCGACCTGAGCAAGACGTTCACCAACGACTTCGTGCTCCAGGCCAACAAGCTGGAGGGCCTGAAGACCACGACGACCCCGGCGGGCGCGAACGGCTGATCCTCAACCGGCTGACGGGGCCACCTGGTCGGAGACGACCCGGTGGCCCCGTCAGCCGGTCGCCGTCATCTCGTCCGCCGCCGGGAGCCAGCTCCCCTCCGGCCGGCGCAGCCACCCCTGCGCCGCCGCGATCCGCGCCGCCGCGCCGCGCAGCGCGTCCAGCCCCGGATGGACCAGGCCCCTGCGCCACACCAGCGAGACCGGCGACAGCGGAACGGGGTCGACGAGCGGGCGGCGGACCGTGCGGGGCAGGGCCGGGAAGTCCACCACGGCCAGCACCGGATACCGGGTCTTGCCCATGATCCGCTCGAACTCCTCGTCCCCGACGGCCAGCGGCAGCGGCGGGGCGAGCCGGATGCCGTACTGCGCGAAGAGCCGGGACGCCAGGTCGGTCCACTCCAGGGTGCGCGGATTGCCGGCACCGGCGTACACCGTCTCCCCGGTCATCCCGGCCACCGGTATCTCCGGCAGCGCGGCCAGGGGGTGTTCCTCGGGCAGGACCACGGCCATCGGCTCGTAGCGCACCGGCTGCCGCTCCAGCCCTGACCGCAGCGCCGGGTCCAGCCCGGCGAACCGGCCGAAGGAGACGTCCAGCCGGCCCGACAGGATCTGCTCGGCGGCTCCGGTCAGACCGCTCTCGTAGCGGGCCATCAGCTCGCAGTCGGGGGCGAGTTCACGGGCCCGGTGCAGCACCCGGCGACCGGTGACGAGGCCCGGCGAGTTGAGGTCCACCAGCAGCGGGCGGGCCTGCCCGAAGGACGTGCAGGCCGCCAGCAGCTCGTCCTGGGCCGCCAGGACCCGTCGGGCGTACGGCAGCAGGCGCTCGCCGTCGGCCGTCAGCGTCACCTGCCGCGTGCTCCGCAGGAACAGCTCGGCGCCCAACTCCCGCTCCAGCCGCCGTACATCACGGCTGAGCGCCTGCTGGGCGACGTACAGCCGGGCGGCGGCCCGGGTGAAGTGCAGTTCCTCGGCGACGGCGACGAAGGCGCGCAGCAGTCTCGGGTCCAGGTCGGCGGGCATGAGCGCGAACCTACAACACAGGTGCGTGAATGGGCGCCGAGCAGGTGTTGGACCCCTTGATCCGCCCTGGGCGAGGGTGCGTCCATGCCCTCCGTCATATCCACGCCGACGCGCCGGAGCGCCTACCTCCGGCTCTTCTCCCTCCCCGGTACGCGCGCGTTCACCACCGGCAATCTGCTCGCCCGGCTGCCGATGGGCATGTTCAGCGTGAGCGCCGTCGTGATGATCGCCGGTTCCCGGGGCTCGTACGCCCTCGCCGGTGCCGTCACCGCGACCGGACTCGCCGCGACCGGGCTGGCCGGGCCCTGGATCGCCCGGCTGATCGACCGGCACGGACAGGCCCGGATCGCCGTGCCCGCCACGCTTCTCTCCGTGCTCGGCAGCCTCGCGCTGCTGCTGTGCGTGCGCTTCGGCGCTCCCGACTGGACCCTGTTCGCCGCCTACGCCGCGACCGCGGCCACCCCCAACATCGGCGGACTCTCCCGCGCCCGCTGGGCCCATCTGCTGCGCGACGACTCCGGCGCGCTGCACACCGCGAACGCCTTCGAGCAGGCCGCCGACGAGCTGTGCTTCATGCTCGGCCCGGTGCTCGCGTCCTTCCTGACCGGCACGTTCTTCCCGGAGGCGGGCACGCTCACCGGGGCGGTGCTGCTGCTCGCCGGCATGCTGCTGTTCACCGCGCAGCGCGCCACCGAGCCGCCGGTCGGCGCCCGTTCGAAGGCGCCGTCGCCGCTGCGCAGCCCCGGCATCCGGCCGCTGCTGGCCTGCTTCGTCGCGACCGGCATGGTGTTCGGCTCGATGGAGGTCGGCACGATCGCCTTCGCCGACGCGCACGGCCACCGCGCGGTGGCCGGTGCCGTCCTCGCACTCCAGGCGGCGGGCTCGTGCGCGGCGGGCCTGGTGTTCGGGGCGCGCAGGCCGGCGGGGGTGCGGCTCGGCCACTGCCTGGCCGCCATGGCCGTCCTGATGACCCTGCCGTGGGCGGCGGCCGGGGCGGCCGGCTCGCTGCCGGGGCTCGCGGGCGCGCTGCTGGTCGCGGGCATGGCGACCGCGCCGACGATGGTGACGGCGATGACCCTGGTGCAGCGGCGCACCCCGGCCGACCGGCTGAACGAGGGCATGAGCCTGGTGGTGACCGGGCTGCTCACCGGCATCGCCTGCGGCTCGGCGGCCGGCGGCTGGACGGCCCAGCACCTCTCCCCCGGCACCGCCCTCGCCGTCCCGGCCACCGCGGCCGCGCTCGCGCTGCTCGTCCACACGGCATCGACGGGCGCCCGGCGGAACGTCAGCGCAGACGGACCGGAAGACTGAGCAGGCCGCGGTGCCGAGGGTTGTCCTGCCACTCGGGGGCACGCTCGCGACCGGCGAGACGCAGGCCGGGGAAGCGTCGCAGTACGTGGGTGAAAGCGATCTCGGCCTGCAGCCGGGCCAGCGGTGCGCCCAGGCAGTGATGGATGCCGTGGCCGAACGCCAGGTGCCGGGAGGCGTCGCGGGTGACGTCGAAGCGGTCGGGGTCCGCGAAGACCGCCGGGTCCCGGTTGGCGGCCGCCAACGCGATCTGCACGAACTCCCCGGCCGGGATCGTCGTACCGGCGATCGTCACCGGCTCGGTGGTGTAGCGCAGGCTCGCGAGCGCGAACGGGCTCTCGTGGCGCAGGACTTCCTCGGTCAGGCCGGGGACGAGCGCGGGATCGGCGCGTACGGCGGCGAGCTGCCCGGGATGCGTGAGCAGCGCGTACAGGCCGTTGGCGACGAGATTGACCGTGGTCTGGTGGCCCGCGATCACCAGCAGGAACGCCATCGAGGTGACCTCCTGCCCGGTGAGGCGCTCGCCGTCGGCGCGGGCGGCGAGGAGAGCGGAGAGCAGGTCGTCGCCGGGGTGGGCGCGCTTGTCCTCGACCAGCTCCCGCAGCCGCTCCAGCATGGTCTCGGCGGTCGGGACGGACACCTCCCCGTCTCCCCCGTCCCCGCCCACCGTGTGGCCCCTGACCTGGAGGATCCCGTGCGCGCCGGGGTCCGCGCCGAGCAGCTCGAAGATCACCGCGAGCGGCAGCGGCAGCGCGAACCGGGCGATCAGGTCGACCTCGCCCGCCTCGTCCGCCCGGTCCACCGCGTCGAGGAGTGCGGTGACGTGGGCCTCGATCCGGGGGCGCAGCTCCGCCACCCGCCGCTGGGTGAACGCCTGTTGCACCAGCCGGCGCAGGCGCGTGTGGCGCGGCGGGTCGGAGTTGAGCATGTGCGTGGTGAGCGCTCCGCCCGGACCGCCGCCCGGCAGGCCCTCGTGGCGGGCGTACGCCTCAGTCGCGCCGTCCTTGCTCAGCCGGGGGTCGGCGAGCGCCGCCCGGCAGGCGGCGTGCCCGGTGACGACCCAGCCGGCCAAGGGGGCGGCGCCGGAGAAACGGACCTTGCGCACCCCGCCCTCCTCGCGCCAGCGCCGGTAGACGTCGTGCGGGCGACCGGCGAAGGACTCGTCCACCGTCTCCGTGTCGTACGACATCTCAGGCAGCGGCACGGCGCACCTTCGTCACCTGTACGTCCTCCACGCCGAGCAGTCCGACGAGCGGGACCTTGGCGGAGCGCTGGTCGGGGCTGACCGCGAGGCCGGACCCGCGGATCAGGTCCAGGAGCAGTTCGGCGAGCGGCATCACCATGTGCCGGCCCCAGCAGCGCTCGGAGGAGTGGCCGAAGGGGAGGTAGCCGGGGGCGGTGTCGGGATCGAGGCTCTCCCAGCGCTCCGGGCGGAACTCGTGCGGGTCCTCCCACAGCTTGGGGTCCCGGTGCGTCAGGAGGGGCAGGAGCAGGACGTCGTCACCCGCGCCGATGCGGTCGTCGACGGCGGGGTACTCGGGGGAGGCGTTGCGCAGGATGTTCCAGGACGGCGGCAGCAGCCGCATGGACTCGTGGAGGATGTGCCGGTTCGGGGTGTCGGGGTCGAACGGCGAGCCGAGCCAGAGCGCGTTCGCGACCAGGGTGGAGACCGTGAAGCACACCGGGGCCGCCGCGCGCCGGTACATGCCCATGGCGTACCGGCGCTCGTGGTAGCCGCCGGCGTCGGCCGTCAGCCCCGCGATCGCGGTCAGCGGGGCGCCGCGCCGCCCGACCCGCCCCGGGAGCGCGGCGCCCGCCGCGATCACCGCCCAGGTGAGCTTGGGGGTCAGTTCGAGGTTGCGGCTCATCAGGATCCGCAGCCGGTAGGGGTCCTTGCCGAGGATCAGGTCCCGCAGGAACAGATGCCCCCTGAGCGGCCAGACCCCGGACAGGTCGACGTCCTCGGGCCCGGGGCGGGACCTCTTCAGCGCCTCGCGTACGTCGCCGCCGATGGTCCGCATCACCGAGGAGGCCTCGCCGCGTGAGATCGACCGTCCGTGCAGTGGCTTGAACGTGGGCCGCTCGGTCTCGGTGGCCCGGCGGGCGGCGAGGATCCGGTCGGCGACCTCGTACCCGGCGATGCCGACGGTGTCGGGTTCGAGCCGGAAGACGTCCTGCCCGAGATGGTCCCGGAACAGGGCGGCAAGCCGTGGGTGGAACAACGTGCGGCGCATGCGGGTCTCCGGAAGACCGAGGGGGCGGACGTCGGCGGGCGGCGTCGCCCCCGCCGGGCAGCGGGGGCGACCACTCGGCTTCGGCTTAGTACCAGAAGTACCAGGCGCTCGCCTTCAGGCTCTTCTGAGCGGACACCTTGTTACGGATGGCGAAGAGAAGCTTCATCACTACACCCCCTTTCCGGGTGGAGCTGTCACGCGCTTCCTCTTGTGGAGGTCGTGCGCAGATGGCTTCACAAGGCTCCGACGCGGGGATCAACAAATGATGAACGCGCAGCTCAGGGCATGTCCGGGCATGACAAAGGCCCCGCCGCTCGCAGCGACGGGGCCTGTGCCCACATGGGATGAGTGGAGATGGCGGGAATCGAACCCGCGTCCAACGGTGCGGAATCAGGGCTTCTCCGTGTGCAGTTCGCTGTGATTTTCTCAGCCCCGGCGATCACGCGAACAAGTCGCCGACGGGCTCAGTCACTGTTTGGTTTCCCTCTTCACCCCGTGACCGGGATCAAGGTTTAGTTCCCTAGCTGATGCCAGGATCCGGGTCGGGAACAGCCCCGGGCTGACACTTCGCAAGTCGCTACTTAGGCAGCGAGGGCGAAGGAATCGCGCTTGGTGTTGGCGATTATTTTTTGCGACATATGGTTTACGAGATCATTGCCGCTTCCTCGACACGCTTCCCCTGCTTCGACAGCCGCTGTCGAAACCGATCATCCCCATGTTGCCACTCTTGAATTAAATACAGCTCAACGCACACACCGGGTTCATCCGGTGTTGGCGCCATCGTACGTGACCAACCCACGCCGATGCCACCGTATTCCCTGGCTACACGCCGCGCTGCCTGCGCTTCGCCGCCGCGATCGCGCGGTCCGACTCGCGCCGGTCCTGCTTCTCCCGCAGGGTCTGGCGCTTGTCGTACTCCTTCTTGCCGCGCGCGAGAGCGATCTCGGCCTTCGCCCGGCCGTCCTTGAAGTAGATGGCGAGGGGCACGATCGTGTGCCCGGTCTCCTGGGACTTCGACTCCAGCTTGTCGATCTCCTCGCGGTGCAGGAGCAGCTTGCGCTTGCGGCGCGCGGAGTGGTTGGTCCAGCTGCCCTGGTGGTACTCGGGGATGTGGGCGTTGTGCAGCCACGCCTCACCGCGGTCGATCTGGACGAAGCCGTCGGTCAGCGAGGTCCGTCCCTCGCGCAGCGACTTGACCTCGGTGCCCATGAGTACGAGCCCGGCCTCGTAGGTGTCGATGATCGCGTAGTCGTGCCGGGCCTTCTTGTTCTGGGCGACGATCTTGCGCTTGCCGCCCTTCTCGCCGTCCCTGGCCTTGGCGGCCCCGCCGCCCTGCTTGGGCTGGGACTCCTTGGGTACGTACATTCCCTTGCTCATAGTGCCGTCCATTTTCGCACTACACAGGGGTCCGGCGGCCAGCCTTTAATCGGCGTCGCCCAGGCCGCCGAGCACGGTCTCGGCCCGCTCCACGGCGGCCTGCCCGTCGGCCTGCCCGACATCCAGGTCGGGGGTGATACCGCGACCGTCGACGCTGTGGCCCAAGGGGGTGCGGTAGTGCCCGACGGTCAGTTCGGCGACGGATCCGCCGGGCAGCCGAGTCGGCATCTGGATGGAGCCCTTGCCGAAGGTGCGGGAGCCGATCACCACCGCGCGGCCCCGGTCCTGCAGGGCGCCGGTGAGCATCTCGGCGGCGCTCATCGTGCCGCCGTCGACCAGGGCGACCAGCGGCCGGGCGGTGGCGCCGCCGGGGTCGGCGTGCAGGGAGCGCTGGGCGCCGTCGACGTCGTAGGTGGCGACCAGGCCGCCGTCGAGGAAGGCGGAGGAGGTCTCGACCGCCTCGGTGACCAGGCCGCCGGAGTTGCCCCGCAGGTCGAGGATGATCCCGGCGTCGGCCGGGGCCTGGCGCACCGCGGCGCGGACGGCGTCGCCGGATCCCTTGGTGAACGCGGCGATCTTGATGACCGTGACCCCGCCGGGCAGCCTGCTCACGCTCACCGAGTCGGTGGACAGGCTGGCCCGGCGCAGTTTCTCGCTCCACGCGCGCGTGCCGCGCTCCAGGCCCAGCGTGACGGTCGTCCCGGCGGCCGCGTCGTCGGCGTCGCCGCGCAGTAACGCGACCACGTCGGTGACCGGGCGGCCGTCGACCTTGCTGCCGTCGACACTGGTGAGCCGGTCGCCCTTGCGGATGCCGGCCCGGTCGGCGGGCGAGCCGGGCTGGACCCTGGTCACCTCGATCCGGCCGTCCTGCTCGCGGCGTGCCCACAGCCCCACGCCGGTGTACTTGCCGTCGAGGGCTTCCTGGAACTCCTGGTACTCGCCCTCGGAGTAGACGGCTCCCCAGCGGTCGCCGCTGCGGCTGACGGCCCGCTCGGCGGCCTCCATCGGGGACTTCCCGTCGGCCGCGGCCTCGGCGGCGGCCTTCTGGACGTCCTCGTGCGGGGTGGTGGCCGTGGCCGCCGGGCCGAACGCGGGCTTGCGGTTGGGCTGGCCGGCCTCCGGGAAGGAGCCGGTGGCGGCACCGGCGACCAGGACGCCGGCGAAGACCAATGTCAGGGTGGCCCCGCGGCGGATGCGGCGGGGCGGGCAGAACAGGTCTCGGCCTGACATGGCCGTGAGTCTAGGACAACGCGAAGGGCCGTACGGGCGGTTGCCCGTACGGCCCTCTTGGCATGCGTCACACCTTCAGGTACTTGCGCAGCGCGAAGAACGCCGCCAAGGACGGCATCAGCACGCTCGTCGCGAGGATCAGCGGCAGCTTGGCCAACACCGCGTCCCAGCCCACGAAGTTGATGAGCTGGAGCTTGTGGGCGAGGTCCATGCCGTGGTCGATGGTGAAGTACCGGCCGACCAGCAGGGCCACGCAGGCCAGTCCGCCGCCGATGAGTCCGGCGACCGCGGCCTCCGCGATGAACGGCGCCTGGATGTAGAAGCCCGAGGCACCGACCAGGCGCATGATCCCGGTCTCGCGCCGGCGGCTGAACGCCGAGACGCGCACCGTGTTGACGATCAGCAGCAGCGCGACGATCAGCATCATCGCCATCACGCCGAGCGCGCCGCGGTTCATCAGGTTCAGCAGCTGGAAGAGGTTGTCCAGGATGCCCTTCTGGTCCTGCACCGACTGCACGCCGTCACGCCCGTTGAAGGCGCTCGCGACGACCTGGTACTTCTGCGGGTCCTTGAGCTTGATCCGGTACGACTCCTGCATCTGGTCCGGCGTCAGCGAGCTGGCCAGCGGGGAGTTGCCGAACTGCGCCTTGTAGTGCTTGTAGGCATCGTCCTGCGACTCGTACGAGACCTTCTCGACGATCGGCATGTTGTGCAGGTCGGCGAGGATCTGCTTCTTCTGGTCCTCGGTGACCGCGCCCTTGGCGCAGTTGACGTCCGACTCGGCATCGTGCTTGTTGCACAGGAAGATCGAGACGTTGACCTTGTCGTACCAGTAGCCCTTCATGGTGGACACCTGGTCGCTCATCAGCAGCGAGCCGCCGAAAAGAGCCAAGGACAGGGCGACAGAGACGATGACGGCGAAGGTCATCGTCAGATTGCGGCGGAGACCGACTCCGATCTCCGACAGGACGAACTGGGCGCGCATGGCGTCGGGTCAAGCCTTTCCGTCGTGAACTTGCTTAGTGCTGGTAGCCGTAGACGCCGCGGGCCTGGTCGCGGACGAGGCGGCCCTTCTCCAGCTCGATGACGCGCTTGCGCATCTGGTCCACGATGTTCTGGTCGTGCGTCGCCATGATGACGGTGGTGCCCGTCCGGTTGATGCGGTCGAGCAGCTTCATGATGCCGACGGAGGTCTGCGGGTCGAGGTTGCCGGTGGGTTCGTCGGCGATGAGCAGCTTGGGCCGGTTGACGAAGGCCCGCGCGATGGCCACGCGCTGCTGCTCGCCACCGGACAGTTCGCCGGGCATACGGTCCTCCTTGCCGCCGAGCCCGACGAGGTCGAGCACCTGCGGCACCGACTTGCGGATCTCGCCGCGGGACTTGCCGATGACCTCCTGGGCGAAGGCCACGTTCTCCGCGACGGTCTTGTTCGGCAGGAGCCGGAAGTCCTGGAAGACGGTCCCCAGCTGGCGGCGCATCTGCGGCACCTTCCAGTTGGAGAGGCGGGCGAGGTCCTTGCCCAGCACGTGCACCTGGCCGTGGCTGCACCGCTCCTCACGGAGGATGAGCCGCAGGAAGGTGGACTTTCCGGAGCCGGAGGACCCCACGAGGAAGACGAACTCGCCCTTCTCCAGCTCCAGGGAGACATCCCTGAGCGCGGGGCGGGTCTGCTTGGGGTAGACCTTGGAGACGTTGTCGAATCGGATCACGGATGCACCACGGGTCGCCGGGGGTAGATGAGCGTGACCATACGCGAACCGGGTGTGCAAGTGCAGTCGCAGGTAGAGCTTGGGCAAGACTTGTACGTTTTTGTACCGGCCCCTGTTTCCGTTCGGCTCTCCCGGGGGCCCGCGCACGGCTTGCGGGAACCTGGCACAGTGGAGTGGGGAACGTTCTCGTTCCCCAGAGCGTTTTCGTAGTGATGGCCGGTGCAAGGAGGGCGAGCGCATGACGTACGACCGGTTGGTGTGCGCGAACTGTGCGGCGCCCGTGAGCGAGGGCCGGTGCCCGGTGTGCCGCGCCAACCGCGAGCGACTGCAGCAAGAGGGCTTTCTGGGCGGGGTGAACCCGATGGCGCTGATCGCGCTGCTGGCGGTGCTGATCGCCGCGGTGGCGCTGCTGGCGCACCAGACCGCCTGAGCCGCGGCGGAAGGTGCCGTCGAGACGGCGAAGGGCCCGGAGCGCCAAGCTCCGGGCCCTTGCGCATGCGGGGTGCGTGCGCTGCGTGACCGTAGGGCTACGGTCAGGCCGCGGCGCCGCCCCGGCCGTTCATCAGGCGCGGCAGCACACGGAAGCCGATGCCGCCGGCGATCATCGTCGCGGCGCCGATGAGCAGGAACTCGGTCGGGCCGGCACCGGTCTCGGCGAGCTGCTTGTCGCCACCCTGGGCCTGGGCCTTGTTGCCGGAGCCCGTGTCGGTCAGCGTCGAGGAGCCCGCGTCCTGGGTGGCCTTGCCGCTGCCGCCCTGCGGGTTGTCGTTGTTGCCGCCGGTGCTGCCGGAGCCGCCCGAGGTGCTGGAGCCGCCGGTGGAGCTGCCGCCGGTGGTGCTGGAACCGCCGGTGGTGGAGCCGCCGGTGGTCGAGCCACCATTGGTGGAGCCGCCGGTGGTGGTGCCACCGGTGGTCGAGCCACCGGTGGTCGAGCCACCGGTGGTCGAGCCGCCGGTGGTGGTGCCGCCGGTGGTGGTGCCGCCGGTGGTCGAGCCACCGTCCGCGGTGCCGCCGGTGGTCGAGCCACCGTCCGCGGTGCCGCCGGTGGTCGAGCCACCGTCCGCGGTGCCGCCGGTGGTCGAGCCACCGTCCGCGGTGCCGCCGGTGGTCGAGCCACCGTCCGTGGTGCCACCATTGGTCGAGCCACCGTCCGTGGTGCCACCATTGGTCGAGCCACCGTCCGTGGTGCCACCATTGGTCGAGCCACCGTCCGTGGTGCCGCCGGTGGTGGAGCCACCGTTGGTCGAGCCACCGTCGGTGCTGCCACCGTCCGTGGTGCCGCCGATGCTGACAGTGCCACCGACCGTGGTCCCACCGTCCGTGGTCCCACCGTTGGTCGAGCCGCCGTTGGTGCCGCCATCGGTGGTGCCGCCGTCGGTGCAGACGGCGACCGGGCAGCCGCCGCCATCGGTGCCGCCGTCGTCGTTCCCGGCGTCCGTGTGCACGCCCAGGCTGATCGGTCCGGCCTGGACATCGATGCCCGCGGCGGAGGCCGCGCCGGCTGCGGTCAGTGACGCACCGGCCGCGATCACGGCGCCCGCGGCTATCCGCGCGACCCGGATCCGCGTCTTCTTCGTCATATGGTTGCTACCCCCAGTAGCTGTTCGTCAATGAGGCGGCGCGTGGGGCATTAGCCGTGATCGACGGGGGGCAGCCGGTGACGAAGCGCGTCAACTCATTCCCCCGGTTCACATGCGCCCCGCAAGTACGCATGCCGCGGGCAACTCTTCCCATTCTTCAAAGCAACGTCAAGGCCGTTGCGGGCGCGATGTCCTTTGAATGGGCGTTTGTGATGAGTTGAAGCCTGTAATTGTGATGTAAAACCCAGACATAACAACAACTGCCGCCTCTCGGGCGGCAGTTGTCATGTCGACAAAGTTACTTCTCCTGCTGCTTGCGCCAGCGAATTCCGGCCTCGAGGAACCCGTCGATCTCGCCGTTGAACACGGCCTCCGGGTTGCCGACCTCGAACTCGGTGCGCAGGTCCTTGACCATCTGGTACGGGTGCAGGACGTACGAACGCATCTGGTTGCCCCAGGAGTTGCCGCCGTCGCCCTTGAGGGCGTCCATCTTGGCCTGCTCCTCCTGGCGGCGCCGCTCGAGCAGCTTGGCCTGGAGGACGTTCATCGCCGTGGCCTTGTTCTGGATCTGCGAGCGCTCGTTCTGACAGGAGACCACGATGCCGGTCGGCAGGTGCGTGATGCGGACCGCGGAGTCGGTCGTGTTGACACCCTGGCCACCGGGGCCCGAGGAGCGGTAGACGTCGATGCGCAGCTCGGACTCGTCGATCTCGACGTGGTCGGACTGCTCGACCACGGGCAGCACCTCGACGCCCGCGAAGGACGTCTGACGGCGGCCCTGGTTGTCGTAGGGCGAGATGCGCACGAGGCGGTGCGTGCCCTGCTCGACGGAGAGGGTGCCGTAGGCGTACGGCGCCTGCACGGAGAAGGTGGTCGACTTGATGCCGGCCTCCTCGGCGTACGACGTCTCGATCAGCTCGGTCTTGTAGCCACGCTGCTCGGCCCAGCGCAGGTACATGCGCTGGAGCTTCTCGGCGAAGTCGGCGGCGTCGACACCGCCGGCCTCGGCGCGGATGTTGACCAGCGCCTCACGCGAGTCGTACTCGCCGGACAGGAGGGTGCGCACCTCCATCTCGTCCAGCGACTTGCGCACCGCGGCCAGCTCGGACTCGGCCTCGGCACGGGTGTCCGGGTCGTCCTCCTCCTCGGCCATCTCGAAGAGGACGGCGAGGTCGTCGATCCGGCCGCGAAGCGCCTCCGCCTTCCGGACCTCGGCCTGGAGGTGGGAGAGCTTGCTCGTGATCTTCTGCGCCTCGTCCGGGTTGTCCCACAGGGACGGCGCGGCCGCCTGCTCCTCGAGCACGGCGACATCTGCCCTCATCCTGTCGAGGTCCAGGACGGCCTCGATCGACTCCATGGTCGAGGAGAGGGACTTCAGCTCTTCGGATACATCGACGACTGCCACGCCTCCAGCGTAACGGCTGTGGCAAGGAACCCGGGCAGGGCGTCTCAGGGCGCCGACGTGCTGTGGGTGTCCTGCGCCGGCTGCTGGTCGCCCCCGCCCGAGGAGGCCAGCCACGCGCCGACGCCCACCACGGCCGCCACGACCACCCCTGCCACGCCCAGTGTGATCCGGCGCCGCCGCATCGCCGCCCGGTGCCGGGCCGAGCCCGGCCGGGGCGCACCGGTGGCCCGGGGAGCGCGAGCGGTCCCATGGGCGCCCCCCGCCAGCTCGTCCGGCCCCGGCACCCGCATCGAGGTGTGCGTGTCCCGGTTGGAGTCCGGCTTGGCGCCCGGCACCAGCGACACCGCTCCCCGCCGCCGTACCGGCTCGTCGCCGGCCGGAGCCGACGGGGCCTGCTCCTGGGCCGCGGGCTCCTCGCTCTGGTCCGGCTCGTCCACGTCCAGCGGGGGCATTCCGACCAGCATCGGCAGCTGCTCGCGCAGCCGCGCCGCCAGCTCCGAGGCCCGCAGCCGGGAGGCGGGCGCCTTGGCCAGACACTGCACGAGCAGCTGCCACAGCTCCTCCGGGATACCGGGCAGCGGTACGACGGTCTCGGTGACGTGCCGGCGCAGGACCGCGCCGGGGTGGCCGCCGCCGAAGGGGGTGAAGCCGGCCAGCAGCTCGTACAGCACGGTCGCGAGGGCGTAGATGTCGACGGACGCGCGCGGCGGCAGGCCCTCGACGATCTCCGGGGCCAGGTAGTCCGGAGTGCCGATGATCTTCGTGGCGCGGGTCCGCCTGGGCGAGTCGATCAGCTTGGCGACGCCGAAGTCGGTGAGCAGCGCCGGGTGGGCGCCGCCGGGGCCGAGCGGGCCCTGCATGTCCAGCAGTACGTTCTCGGGCTTGACGTCCCGGTGGACGACCCCGGCCGCGTGGGCCGCCGCGAGCGCGTCGGCGATGTCGGCGGCGATCGCCACGGCCGCCTCGGGGGCGAGCCGCCGCTCGCGCTCCAGCCGGGTGCGCAGGTCGGTGCCGCGGACGAGGTCCATCACCAGGGCCAGGTCGTTGCCGTCGACCACGAGGTCGCGCACGGTGACGATGTGCGGGTGCTCCAGGCCGAGCAGCGCGGTGCGCTCCTGGACGAAGCGTCCGACGAGTTCCTGGTCGGAGGCCAGGTCCTCGCGCAGCATCTTGACGGCGACGGGGCCGTCCGGTCCCTCGCCCAGCCACACCGTGCCGGCGCTGCCCCGCCCCAGGATCTGGTTCGCGGTGTACCGGCTGCCGATCTTCCGTGCCAAGACTGCTCCTACAGACGCGCGTTGTCGCGTGGTGCCGTTAAAACTACGCGTCCGACGAGCCAACCTTCACCGCGGAGACGGAAATCACCCGCCAGATGTCGACAAATCCGCAAACTCGCGATCGGATACCGGGGCGTCCCGGGATCAGTTGCCCGAGGAGCCGCCCAGGTCCTTGGCCCACCTGCTGATCTGGCCGGCCCAGTGGGTCACCTCGTGCCAGTAGCTGCGGCCCTGGCCGACCCAGGTGTGCACCGGGGTCAGTTCGTAGATCAGCCAGCTCGCCACGACCAGGATGACGATCGTGAACAGGCAGCCCTTGAGGCAGCCGAGCCCCGGGATCTTCATCGGGTTGGCGCTGCGCCGGCGCGGTTCACGCGGCTCGCGGGCGGGACGCTGCGGCTCCGGGGCGGGCGCGTACCGCTGCGGCTGCTGCGGCGGGGCGTACTGCTGGGGCTGCTGCGGCGCATAGCCGTACCCCTGCTGGTACCCGCGCGGCTGCGGCTGCTGCGGACGGGCCTGCGGGGCCGGGCGCGGCTGCTGCTGGGGGCGGGCGACCTGGCGCTGGGGCCGGTGGTGCAGCGGGTCGTCCTCCGGGGCCAGGTACTGGATCTGGGTCTGCTCGTTGCGGTCGCGCGCGGCGCGCAGCTGGGTCTGCCAGGGGTGCGGCTGGTCGGGCTGCTGCCCCTGCGGGCCGGTGTTCGGCAGCACCGCGGTCGGGTCCGCCGCGCCCGTGTTCGGCAGGACGGCGGTGGGGTCGGCGGCGCCGGCCGGCCCGCCGGTGTGCGGCAGCACGCTGGTGGCCGCGTTCGGGTCGTACGCCTGCTGCGGCGCGTTCGCCGACAGCACCTGGGTGGGGTCGGCGGCGCCGGGCACGCCCGGTACGGCGGTCGGCGCCGGGTCGGGGGCGAGCAGCGCGCCCACACCCTCGGCGGCGGCGATCTGCGCGGCGTTCGCGTGCACGCCGATGCCCTCGGCGACGACACGCAGAGCGCGTGCGAGGTTCTCGGCGCTGGGCCGCTCGTCGGGGTTCTTGCGCAGACACCGCTCTATGACCGTCCACAGCGGGTCCGGGACGGTGGAGGGGCGGCGCGGTTCGGCGCTCAGGTGCTGGTGGAGCACCTCCAGGGCCGTGCTGCCGGCGAACGGCGGGCGGCCGGTGACCAGCTCGTACAGCAGGATGCCGGCGCCGTAGATGTCGACGGCGGAGGTCTGCGGGCGGCCCTCGGCGGACTCCGGTGCCACGTACGCGGGTGTGCCGACGAACTCCTGGGTGCGGGTCAGGCCCGGGGAGTCGGCGAGGCGGGCGATGCCGAAGTCGGTCAGCATCGGGTGCATCTGGCCGTTGTTCTGCGCGAGCAGCACGTTGGCGGGCTTCAGGTCGCGGTGCACGACGCCGTCGGCGTGGCTCGCGGCGAGCGCGTCGGCGATCTGGGCCGTCAGCAACGCGGCGGCGACCGGGGTGAGGGGGCCGTTCTCGCGCAGGTAGCGGTGCAGGTCGGGGCCGTCGACGAGGTTCATGACCAGCGCCAGCAGATCGCCCTCGACGACCAGGTCGCGGACCCGGACGATGTTCGGGTGGGTGAGCCGGAGCAGCACGGAGCGCTCGCGCAGGAAGCGCATCACGATGTCCGGGTCGCTCGCCAGCTCCTCCTTGAGGACCTTGATCGCGACCGTCTCGCCGGGCTGCCCGGGTACGGCCGCCTCGGCACCCGCGGTCTCGCGCTGGCGGGCACGCCAGACGGTGCCTGTGGCGCCGCGTCCGAGCGGCTCCTCAAGCAGGTACTTGCTGCCGACTGGCCGCACGTCACGCGCTCCCTGCTGCTTGCTGATGCTTGCTTGCCTGCGTTCCGGTTGTTCCGACCCACTGTAGTGCCGCCCCTGAGAGCACTACGCAAACGTTCCCGAGCATGTTCGATGTGTTCGACGGAAAGACGCGCGCACCGGTCCGCCGGTTGCCGCAGGACGGACGTGACCGATCTCAACTGATCGCCGGCGGATCACTGGTCAGGCACTTTTGGGGGCAGAGCCGACCAATCAAGATCACTTGTTACCGGGTGCCGGGCGCGGTGTCAGTGGCAGGTGCGAGGATGCCTCCCAGTACTGGCCGACGTGCTCGTGTGGGGTGGGGGGAAGTCCGCGCCCGCGCAGACCCGCGCAGAAGGGACCGCTGACGCCGATGCAGATCCGGCTGACCGTCGTAGACCCGCTGGGCCCGTCTCCGCAGCGGGGCCGCGCCGCGAGCCGCGACGTGCTGGTCACGGCGCCCACGGGCACGGACCTGGCCGCGGTCGCGTCCGCGCTGGCCGGGGCGGTCACCGGGGAGAGCGGCGCGGGCCGGGACGCCTCCGGCTCCCCCGTGGTGCTGTACGCCGGCACCGAGCGTCTGGACCCGCGCCGCTGCGCCCTCGGCGAGCCCCCGCTGGTCGACGGCGCCGTGCTGTCCCTGGGCGCCCCGGCGGCCCCCGAGCCGCATCCCGAGCTGGACGACGCGCCGACCCAGCTGCACGTCGTCGCGGGGCCGGACGCGGGCGGGGTCCATCTGCTGCACGGCGGCCGGATCAGCGTGGGCCGCTCCGCAGACGCGGACGTGCCGCTGGACGACCCCGACGTCTCCCGGCTGCACTGCGCGGTCACGGTCGGCGCCGACGGCCGTGTCTCGGTCGCCGACCTCGGCTCCACGAACGGTACGGCGCTCGACGGCGTGCGGGTGGGCGAGCGGCCGGTGCGGTTCCCCGCCGGAGGCCTGCTGCGGATCGGGGAGTCGGCGCTCCGGGTCACTCCCTCCGGGGGGCCGGGGGCGCGGGTGCGGACGGTCGCCGACGGGGAGGGGTGCGTCCGGGTCGTTCGGGAAGCGCTGCCGGGCGAGGCGTTGCCGGGTGCGGGCGCGCAGGAGTCCGGGCCCGGGTCCGGGTTCCCGTCCGTACCGCCCGTACAGGCCTCGTCGGCGGCTGCGGCCGGCGCCTTCGTGGGCGAGGGGCAGGAACACCAGCGGGCGGACTCGGCCTTCGTACCCGGGCAGGGCGGGGCGCCCGGCATCGAGTACGTGCCCGGTGCCGTTTCCGGCGGGGACACGCACGCGGGGCGTTTCGGGGTCGGCGGGCCGGGCGAGCAGCCACGGGACACCGGCCGCAAGAACACTCCCCTGCGCGGCACGGACGCCCCGCACGGCGTGCGGCGGCGCGGGCTCGGCAAGTGGGCGCGGCGGCTGGCCGGCGGGCGCACGGAGCAGCCCGGCGGCGAGGAGGCGTACGGCACCGCGGTGGCCGCCCACTCCCCCGGCGACGCCCCGGCGGAGGGTGCCCCGCGCCGGCCGGAGACCTGGCCGGATCCCGCCGCGCTGCTGCTGACGGCGCTGGGTCCCGGCCCTCGCCTGTGGGAGCGCGGGCCGGGACACCCGGAGACGCTGACCGTGCGGCTCGGCACGGCCGACCGCAGCGCGCCGGACGGTTCGGCCCTGCTGCCCGCCGTGCCCGTGACGGCGGCGCTGCGCGAGGCGGGCTCACTGGGCCTGGCCGGTCCGCGCCCCCGGCTGTCCGGGCTGGCCCGCGCGGTGCTGGCCCAGCTCGCCGCGGTGCACTCCCCCGATCTGCTGGAGATCGTGCTGATCAGCGCCGACCGCTCGCGTCCGGTGGAAGAGCGCACGGCCGAGTGGTCCTGGCTGGGCTGGCTCCCGCACGTCCGGCCGGGCCACGGCCAGGACTGCCGGCTGCTGCTGGCCTACGACCGCGAACAGGCGGCGGCGCGCACCCAGGAACTGCTGCGCCGGGTGGACGACCACGCGGCGGCGGACAGAGGCGCGGCCCGGCCCGCCGGCACCCCGGCGCCCGGTACCAGGTCCGGCGACGGGGCGCCGGGCACCACCACCACCGCGTACGGCTCGCTGCCGGGTGCCCACGCCCGTCCCCCGGTCTCGGGCCCGCCCGCCCGTGGCACCTCCTCGAGCGACCCCACGGCACCCCGAGCCACCGGCCGCCCCGGCACCTTCGGCCCTTCTGCCGCCCGACCCTGGGACACCGCGTCGGTCGGCGATCCGGGCCCGGCCGCGCCCGGATCGCCGACCGACGCACCGGGCCCGCCCGCCCACGGCGCACCCGCCGTGGCCCACGGCCTGCCCGCCCACGAACCGGCACCCGGCCACCCCGTGCCCGGGGTCCCGGCCTCCGGGCACCCCGGTATGCCCGGCGCAGCCGCCCGGGAAGCCGCAGCCCTGCACGCCCCCGGCCACGGCGCGTACCCCGCCACCGCCCCGGGCACGCCCATCCGGCGTGCCGACCCCGACCACCCCGGCGCCGCGTCCGCCCGTCGTCCCTCCTGGGCCAGGGACGGCGTGGACGGCGCCGGGACCGGGGGCTTCACCGGGCCGTACACCGTCGTCGTCGTGGACGGCGACCCCGGTGGAGCCGCGCTGCAGGACGCTCTCGCGCGGCTCGCCGTGGCGGGGCCGCGGGCCGGGGTGCACGTGGTGTCTCTCGCCGAGACCGAGCCCGCCTCGTCCGCCTCCCCCGTGGCGGCGGCGTACGAGGCCGCGTGCACGGTGACGCCGACGTTCCGGCACTGCGGTGCCGTGGCGCTGCTCAGCGGGGATGTCGCGAGCGCGCTGCAGCTGGTGCGGGTGGCGCCGGGCGGGCCCGTGTCCCCCGGTGTCCTCGCCGCCGTGGACGCCGTGTCCGCCGCCTGGGCGGAGCGGTTCGCGCGGGCGCTGGCACCGCTGCGTCCGGACGGCCCGGTCGCCGAGCGGCACGCGCGCGTGGCCACGCCGTTGCCCCGGTCGGCGCGGCTGCTGGACGAGCTGGGGCTGGCCCGGGCCACCCCGGCGTCGCTGATGGCACGCTGGGCGGACGCGGCGGACGACGCCCAGGCACTGGGCGGGCGGGCACGGGCGGTGCTCGGTGCCGGACCGCGCGGGCCGCTCACCGCCGACCTGGTGGCCGACGGACCGCATCTGCTGATCGAGGGACCGGCCGGCAGCGGCCGTACGGAGCTGCTGCGGGCCGTGGTGGCCTCGCTGGCCGCCGCCGAACGGCCCGACCGGCTGGGCATGGTGCTGATAGACGGGCGGGACGGGGTCGGGACCGGCGCCGGGCGCGGCGAAGGGCTGCGCGTGTGCACCGACATACCGCACGTCACCACCCACCTCATCGCCAACGACCCCGTGCGGATGCGGGAGTTCGCACAGTCGCTGGCCGCCGAGCTGAAGCGGCGCGCGGAGCTGCTGGGCCGCACGGACTTCGCCGAGTGGCACACGGGGCGTGCCGTGCCGGGCCGTGTCGTCGCACAGCGCACGTCGGGCTCGGGGGACATAGAGGCCCCGCCCAGCACCACCCTGCGGCTGCGGCCGGGGGCCGCCGCTCGCCAACAGGCCGAGGCGGTACCCCCGTTGCCGCGCCTCGTGGTGGTCGTCGACGACCTGGACGCGCTGGTCTCACCCGCGCTCGGCTCGCCGGGCCGGCCCGCCGCAGGGTCGGTGATGCGGGCGCTGGAGGCGGTGGCCCGGGAGGGCGAGCGGCTCGGCGTGCACCTGGTGGCGGCGGCCGGGACGGGGGGCCGTACGGCCCAGACCGAGCCCGCGCGCAGGGCGACCCTGCGGGTCGCGCTCGACGCCCCCCAGGAGGGACCGAACGAACCGGCTCCGGGCCGTGGGCAGTTGGCGTACGAGGACGGGCGGACCATCGGCTTCCAGGGCGGCCGGGTGACAGGCCGTATCCCGCGTACCGCGACCCAGCGGCCCACGGTCCTACCACTGGACTGGCAGCGCATGGGCGACCCGCCGACCCGCCGGCCCGTGCGGGAGCTGGGCAACGGCCCGACCGACCTGGCCCTGCTGGCGAGCGCCGTGGAGCGGGCGGCCCGGGAGGTGGCGGCGGCTCAGGTGCCGTCCCTGCTGTAGCCGAAGCGAGACGCATACACTCCCGGTCACGAGCCGGTCACGATGGGCGGGTTGACACCGCAGGCGCTCTTGCCCGCCCTGAGCCGCCCGGCGTACACCGGACCGCACGGGACAGTTCTGACGTTCAACGGAGAACGACGAACGGGGAAGTGATGCGCAGCAGCAGCAGCATCCGGACACACAGGACCGCCACCACGCTCGCGGTCCTGCTCGCGGGAGCCCTCGTGCTCACCGCGTGCTCCAGCAGCGACAACCACGACAAGGAGAACGACGGGACCAAGGGCGGCACCGGCAGCGCGCCCGGCTCCACCGTCACCCTGCCCCGGCTGAACGGCGCCCATCTGGAGGTGGCCGCCGTCTGGACCGGGCCCGAGCAGGCCAACTTCAAGAAGGTCCTCGCCGAGTTCGAGAAGCGCACCGGCGCGAGCGTCACCTTCGTGCCCGCGCAGGACCCGATCATCAACTTCCTCGGTTCGAAGATCGCGGGCGGCCAGCCGCCGGACGTGGCGATGCTGCCGCAGCCCGGCGCCATCAAGCAGGCCGTGCAGCACAACTGGGCCAAGCCGCTCGGCCCGGACGCCCTGAAGGAACTGCAGAAGAACTACTCGCAGGGCTGGCAGGACATCGGCAAGGTCGGCGGCAAGCAGTACGGCGTCTACTACAAGGCCGCCAACAAGTCGCTGGTCTGGTACAACGCCAAGGTCTTCGAGAACGCGAACGCCAAGGAGCCGAAGACCTGGAAGGACCTGCTGGCCACCGCGCAGGCGGTGTACGACTCCGGTGTCACGCCGTTCTCGGTGGCCGGCGCGGACGGCTGGACGCTGACGGACTGGTTCGAGAACGTCTATCTGTCCCAGGCCGGCCCGCAGAAGTACGACCAGCTCGCCCAGCACAGGATCAAGTGGACGGATCCCTCGGTCAAGCAGGCGCTGACGACGCTCGCGCAGATCTGGGGCAAGAAGGAGTACCTGGCGGGCGGCCAGAGCGGCGCGCTGCAGACGGAGTTCCCGGCCTCGGTCACCCAGACCTTCACCGGCGGCGACCAGCCGAAGTCCGCGATGGTCTACGAGGCCGACTTCGTGCAGGTCAACATCGGTGAGACCAAGGCGAAGGTGGGCACGGACGCGAAGGTGTTCCCGTTCCCGGCCGTCGGGTCCACCGCGCCGGTGGTCACCGGCGGGGACGCCGCGGTGGTCCTCAAGGACTCCAAGGCGGCGCAGGCCCTGGTCACCTTCCTCGCCTCCCCGGACGCGGCGACGATCCAGGCGAAGCTCGGCGGTTATCTCTCGCCGAACAGGAACGTGCCGGTCTCGGCGTACCCGAACGCGGTGCAGCAGAAGATCGCCAAGGCGCTGATCGCGTCCGGCGACGACTTCCGCTTCGACATGTCCGACCAGGCCCCGCAGGCCTTCGGCGGCACCCCGGGCAAGGGTGAGTGGCAGGACCTGGAGGACTTCCTGAAGAACCCGACGGACGTGGCGGGCACCCAGGCGAGGCTGGAGAAGGACGCGGCGGCGGCCTACGGAAGCGGGAGCTGACCCGGCGATGGCGTCGGCAGCGGCGGCCGGGGCCCCACCGGGTCCCGCCGCGTCCCGCGGTCGCAGGAGTCGTCGGAGCGTGACCGGCACCCGCAAGGCCGTGGCAGCGCTGTTCCTGCTGCCCGCCCTGGTGCTGCTGGGCGCGCTCGTGGTCTACCCGATCGGGTACTCGCTGGTCCGCAGCTTCATGGGCGCCTCCGGCCACGGCTTCGCGGGCGTGGACAACTACAAGGCCCTCTTCACCGACGACAGCATCCGCACCGCCCTGAAGAACAACGTCATCTGGGTGGTGTTCGCGCCCACGGTCTCCACCGCGCTCGGACTGATCTTCGCGGTGCTGACCGAAAGGGTGCGCTGGGGAACGGCGTTCAAGCTGGTCGTCTTCATGCCGATGGCGATCTCGATGCTGGCGGCCGGGATCATCTTCCGGCTGGTGTACGACCAGGATCCGCACAAGGGCGTCGCGAACGCGGTGTGGGTGGGGGTGCACGACACCTTCGCCCGGTCCTCGGCGTTCCCCAAGGCCCACCCGGGCCGCGAGTCGCCGCTCGTCGCGCAGAACGGCGGCTTCGTCACCCGGGCCGCCGTGCACGCCGGGCAGCCGGTCACGCTGCCCCTCGTCGGCGTCGCGCCCGACCGGATGCCGGGCGGCGCGAAGAAGGCCGTGGCCGCGAAGCCACAGCCGTCGAAGATCACCGGCACCACCTGGCAGGACTTCACCCGCGGCAAGGGCGTCGGACGGCTGGGCAGGCCCGACCCGTCCGAGCTGGGCTATGCCGGGATGCGGATCGAGGCGGTGAAGGACGGCAGGGTGGTCGCCTCCACCAAGGCGGCCGGTGACGGCACCTTCACCCTGCCCGCGTCCGCCGACGGAGCCCGGCTGCGGCTTCCGGCGAGCAACTTCAGGGAGCCGTACAACGGCGTCGAATGGCTCGGCCCGGCCCTGGTCACCCCGGCGATCATCGGGTCGTACGTGTGGATGTGGGCCGGCTTCGCGATGGTGCTGATCGCGGCCGGGCTCGCGGGCGTGCCCCGGGAGCTGCTGGAGGCCGCGCGGGTGGACGGCGCCACCGAGTGGCAGGTGTTCCGCAAGGTCACCGTGCCGCTGCTGGCACCGGTCCTCGCGGTCGTCACCGTGACGCTGATGATCAACGTGCTGAAGGTGTTCGACCTCGTCTACATCATCGCCCCGGGCTCCTCCCAGGCCGACGCGAACGTGCTCGCCCTGGAGCTGTACCGCAAGGGCTTCGCGGAGGACCAGCCGGGCGTCGCGAGCGCGATCGCGGTGCTGCTGCTGGTGCTGGTACTCCCGGTCATGGCGTTCAACATCCGGCGGCTCAGGCGGGAGCGGGAGGTGCGGCGATGACGGCGACCGCCAGAGGCGTCGGGAAGACGGCCCCGGCCGCTGCGACGGCGAAGGCCCGCCGGCCGCTCGGCGCACGCGTCGCCGAGAAGCTGAGCGGCGGCCTGGTCCGGGTGTTCCTGATCGTCGTCGGCCTGTTCTGGCTGGTGCCGACCGTCGGTCTGCTCATCTCCTCGCTGCGCGCGCCCGAGGACATGAGCGCGAGCGGCTGGTGGACGGTGTTCTCCAAACCGTCCCGGCTGACCTTCGACAGCTACCGGAAGCTGCTGGAGAACGGCGACATCACCCACTCCCTGTGGAACACCGTGCTGATCACGGTCCCGGCGACCGTCCTGGTCGTCGTGGTCGGCTCCCTCGCGGGCTACGCGTTCGCGTGGATGGAGTTCCCGGGCCGGGACTGGTGGTTCCTGGGCGTGGTGAGCCTGCTGGTGGTGCCGGTGCAGGTGGCGCTGATCCCGATCGCCGAACTGTTCGGGAAGATCGGGCTGTTCGGGACGATCTTCGGGGTGATCCTGTTCCACACCGGCTTCGGCCTGCCGTTCGCGGTATTCCTGCTGCGGAACTTCTTCGCCGAGATCCCCAGGGAACTCCTCGAGGCGGCCCGCCTGGACGGTGCCGGTGAACTGCGGCTGTTCGCGCGGGTGGTGATGCCGCTCGGCGGGCCGGCGATCGCGAGCCTCGGCATCTTCCAGTTCCTGTGGGTGTGGAACGACATGCTGGTCGCGCTGGTGTTCACCAAGTCGGGTACCCAGCCGATCACGGTCGCGCTCCAGACGCAGGTACGGCAGTTCGGCAACAACATCGACGTGCTGGCGCCCGGCGCGTTCGTCTCCATGGTGATCCCGCTGGCCGTGTTCTTCGCGTTCCAGCGGCAGTTCGTGTCCGGCGTGATGGCGGGCGCGGTCAAGTAGTCCCGCGTGACGCGGGTCGGGGGCGGGCCGCGGACGGCCCGCCCCCGACCGTCGCCGGGCGTCCCTCACATGCCGTACGAGGCGTAACCAATTCACTCCATCGGCCGTTCCCGGTCAAAGCCCCCGCGCCGACCGACGACCGATGGATGTCCCGTGCCCAGGTTCAGTGTCATTGTCCCCGCGTACCAGGTCCAGGCGTATCTCTGCGAGTGCCTGGACTCGGTGCTCACGCAGTCGTGTCCCGATCTGGAACTGATCGTCGTGGACGACTGCTCACCGGACGCCTGCGGCGCGATCATCGACGAGTACGCGGCCCGGGACACGCGCGTGAAGGCCGTCCACCTGGACCGGAACCAGGGGCTCGGCGGCGCCCGCAACGCGGGGATCGCCGAGGCGAGCGGAGACTACCTGATCTTCCTGGACAGCGACGACACGCTCGCCCCGGACGCGTTGCAGGGGATCGCGGACCGGATCAAGGAGACCGGTGAGCCGGACGTCCTGATGTACGACTACGCGCGCACGCACTGGGACGGCCGGACGCTGCGCAACCACCTGCCCGGCCCGCTCACCGAGCAGGGCCCGGCGCCGTTCCGCCTCGAGGACCGGCCGGAGCTGGTGCGGGTGCTGATGGTGGCCTGGAACAAGGCCTGCCGGCGGGAGTTCGTCGCGGAGCACGGCTTCGCCTTCCCGCCGGGCTACTACGAGGACACGCCCTGGACCTTCCCGGTGCTGATGACGGCGGAGTCGATCGCCACCCTGGACCGGGTGTGCGTCCACTACCGGCAGCGCCGGCAGGGCAACATCCTGTCCACCACCAGCGTCAAGCACTTCGACCTGTTCGATCAGTACGACCGGGTGTTCGCGTACGTGGCCGGGCGGCCCGAACTGGAGCGGTGGCGGCCGGAGTTGTTCCGCCGCATGATCGACCACTACGCGACGGTGTTCGCCAAGCGGGGCCGGCTGCCGCGCGGCAGCCACGGCGAGTTCCTGCGCCTGGCCCGCGCCCACTACCACCGCTACCGGGTCCCGGGCGTCCGGATGCGGCGGCGCAGCGTCCTGGTCCGCTTCGGGCTGCACCGCACGTTCCGCGCGCTCCGGCTGGCCTCGGCCGTGCGCCGGCGCGCGCTGAAGGCGCTGATGAAAGAGGCCCGCGCCGTGCGCGCCGGCATGCTGCGGCTGCACTACCGGATCCAGCTGCGGCTGCCCGTGCGCGCCGACCGGGCGGTGTTCGCCTCCGAGGCGGGCGGCGGCGACCCGGCCGCGCTGGAGGAGGCGTTCCGCACCCTCGCCCCGCACATCCGGACCGCGTGGATCGCCCGCCCCGAGCACCGGCACACGCCTCCGCCCGGCCCGCGCCGTATCCGTCCCGGCACCGCCGCCCACTGGACGGCGCTGGCCCGCTCCGCGTACCTGGTCACCGACGGCGGCCTGGAGCGGCGACTGCGCAAACGGCCCGGGCAGGTGGTGCTCCAGACCCGGCAGGGCACCCCGCTCGGGCACATGGGCCTGGACCTGCTGGAGCGGCCCGCGGCGGCCCGGGACACCGACTTCGCCGAGCTGCTGCGGGACGTCGACCGGTGGGACCACGTCCTGTCCGGCAACCGGCACTCCACGCTCGTCTGGGAGCGGGTGCTGCCCGGCCGGTACACCACGCTGGAGTACGGCGCCCCGCGCAACGACGCCTTCCAGCGGGCGACCTCGGCCGACGTGACCCGGCTGCGCGAGTCGCTGGGCGTTGCGAACGGCGCGGTCGCGATCCTGTACGCACCGGCCCACCGCGACCATCTGCGCACCCAGCGCCCGCTGCTGGACCTGGCGCGGATCGCGCGCCGCCTCGGCCCGCGCTTCGTGCTCCTGGCGCGTACCCCGTACGAGCCGGGCGCCGGGGACGGCCGGATCATCGACGTCCGCCACCACCCGAGCGTGCAGGACCTCTGTCTGGCGGCGGACGCGCTGCTCACCGACTACGCGTCGCTGATGTTCGACTACGCGGGCCTGGACCGGCCGATCGTGCTGCACACCGCCGACTGGGAGGCGTACGAGGCGGCCCGCGGCTGCTATGTCGATCTGCGGGCCGTTCCGCCGGGCGCGGTCGCGCGCAGCGAGGACGAGCTGATCGACATCTTCGCGACCGGCCACTGGCGCGGCTCGCGCTCGGCGCAGCTGCGGGCGGCGTTCCGCGAGCGGTTCTGCCCGTACGACGACGGGTGCGCCGCCGAACGGGTCGTACGCCATGTGGTGCTGGGCGAGCCGCAGCGGCCTCCGGTGGTGCCGCTCGCGCGGCGCAATCCGGTGCCGTCGGCCTGCGCCCGCACCCAGCTGTCCACCGTGCCGCAACCTTCCGGCTTCTTTCCCGTCACCGAGAGCCGCTGAACGGCGTTGGTCCCCCTGGGAGTCCCCATGCCCCTCGGTTCGACGCGGCCCACCCCGGTCCGGCCGCCCACCTGGCGTCCGGCGGGCCGGCCCGGCCGCGTCCGCAAGACGACAGAAAGAACAGCATGCCCCGCTTCAGCATCATCGTCCCGTCCCACGGGGTCGCCGGCCGGCTGTCCCAGGCGCTGGACTCGGTCCTCGGCCAGTCCTTCGGCGACCTGGAGCTGATCCCGGTCTGCGACGGCCCCGACTGCCCCGCCGCCGAGGTCGTCGCCGGGTATGCGCAGCAGGACTGCCGGGTGAGCCCGGTCGACTCGCCGCCCTGCGCCGGTCTGAGCGGGGCGCGCAACACCGGGCTGCGGGCGGCGACGGGTGCGTACGTGCTGTTCCTCGACGGCGACGACCTGTTGCTGCCGGGCGCG
Organism: Streptomyces broussonetiae; assembly: GCF_009796285.1. Classification (NCBI taxonomy): domain Bacteria; kingdom Bacillati; phylum Actinomycetota; class Actinomycetes; order Kitasatosporales; family Streptomycetaceae; genus Streptomyces; species Streptomyces broussonetiae. Next base: position 4,004,604 of record NZ_CP047020.1, read on the forward strand.
CTCTCGGCGCTGGACGCCCGGCTGAGCGAGACCGCCGGGGTGGACGTGCTCTACGTCGAGCACGAGCGGATGCCCTGGTGGGAGGGCGAGTCCACGAACCCGGCCGCACGGTTGCCGGCCAGGGCCCCCAAGGGCGCCTTCGCCCCGGCCCGCCTGCCCGAGCTGACCGGTGTGCAGCTGCCGGCCTGGAGCGCGGTGTACCGTCGCGCCTTCCTCACCGAGCACGAACTCACCTTTCCCGACGGTCACTTCACCGATCTGGGCTGGGGCGGGCTGACCACGCTCGCGGCCGGGCGGATCGCGGTGCTGCGCCGGGTCGTCGTACGGCACCGGCTGCGCCGCCAGGGCAGCCGGCTGAATCTGCCCGGGCCGCATCAGCACGCGCTCCTCGACCAGGTGGAGCTGGTGCTGACCCGGGCCGCCGAGCAGGCACTGCCCGAGGAGCGGGCGCGGGCGCTGTTCGAACAGCTCTTCGCGCATGTGCTCAGGACGGCGTCCCGGCCCGAGCGTCTGCCCTTCGGGCGCCGGGCGTTCTTCCGCCGTGCGGGCCGCCTGCACCGGCGCCACCGGCCGGCCGGCTTCCGGGTGCCGGGCGGCAGCCTGGGGGTGCAGCACCGGCTGCTGGCGGCGGGGGCGTACGGCGCGTTCCGGGCGCTGCGCGGCGCCAACCGGGTGGCCACGAGGGCCGCCGGGAGCGTGCCGCGCCCGCAACTGGTACGCACCCGGCTGCGCTACGCCGCCGCTCTGCGCCGCCCGCTCGACCCCGATCTCGCCGTGTACTGCGCCTATTGGGGTCGCGGCTACGCCTGCAACCCGGCCGCGATCCACGCCAAGGCCCGCGAACTGGCCCCGCATCTGCGCTCGGTGTTCCTGGTCGAGGCAGGCCAGGAGCACGCGATGCCCAAGGATGTGGAGTACGCGGTGATCGGCTCGCACCGCTCCTGGGAGGTGCTGGCCCGCGCGACGTACCTGATCAACAACGCCAACTTCGCCGAGGGCGTCGTCAAGCGCCCGGGCAGCGTGCATCTGCAGACCCAGCACGGCACCCCGCTCAAGACCATGGGCGTGGACCAGGCGCCGTACCCGGTGGTGGCCGCGCAGTCCGGCAGCTGCACCGGACTGCTCGGCCGGGTCGACCGCTGGGACTTCAACCTGTCCGCGAACCGCCACTCGACCCAGATGTGGGAGCGCGCCTTCCCGGGCACGTACGAGCATCTGGAGTACGGCTATCCGCGCAACGACGTCTTCTGCACGGCGGGCGCCGAGGACGTGGCGCGCGTCAGACGGGAACTGGGCGTCGCCGAGGGCAGCACGGCCGTGCTGTACGCGCCGACCCACCGCGACCACCACACCGGCTTCGAGCCCGGCCTGGACCTGGAGGCGTTCTGCGAGGCGGCCGGCGAGGACGTCGTCGTCCTGCTGCGCGCCCACTACTTCTACGACCGGGGACCGGCGAAGAGCCGCGGCCGGGTCATCGACGTCACGGCGCACCGCTGCGCCGAGGACGTGTGTCTCGCGGCGGACGCGCTGGTCACCGACTACTCGTCGATCATGTTCGACTACGCCAACCTGGACCGGCCGATCGTCGTGTACGCCGACGACTGGGAGGTCTACCGCGAGACGCGGGGCGTCTGTTTCGACCTGATGGCCCAGCCGCCCGGCCCGGTCGTGCGCACCCCCGAGGAGCTGGCCGGAGTCTTTCGCGACGGCTCGTACGCGGGGCCCGGAGCGGCGGCGCTGCGGGCCGCGTTCCGGGAGCGGTTCTGCGAGTTCGACGACGGGCGGGCCGCCGAGCGGGTCGTACGGCGGGTGCTGCTGGGCGAGCCGCCCGAGGCGCTGCCGCCCGTGGTCCCGCTAGCGCAGCGCGTCCCCGCCCCCGCCGCCGCGACCCTCGTCAGGAGCTGACCCCGCCGTGCCCCGCTTCAGTGTGATCGTGCCCTGTTTCAAGGTGCAGGGCTTCCTGCGCGAGTGCCTGGAGTCGGTGCTGACCCAGTCCTTCGGCGACTTCGAGCTGATCGCCGTGGACGACCGCTCCCCCGACGGCTGCGGCGCGATCCTGGACGAGTACGCCGGGCGGGACCCACGGGTGCGGGTGCTGCACCTGCCGCGGAACGTGGGCCTCGGCCGGGCCCGCAACGCGGGGACGGCCGAGGCGAGCGGCGACTATCTGTTCTTCCTGGACAGCGACGACTCGCTCACCCCGGGCGCGCTGCGCGCCATGGCGGACCGGCTGGCCGAGGCCGCCGACCCGGACGTGCTGGTCTTCGACCACGCGCGCACCTACTGGTGGGGCGGCACCCGGCGCAACGCCCTGGCCGAGGTGCTCGCCGAGGCCGGTCCGGACACCTTCACCGCCGAGGAGTTCCCCCGGATCCTGGATCTGCTGACGGTGGTGTGGAACAAGGTGTACCGCCGCGCGTTCGTGTCGTCGCAGGGCTTCGAGTTCTCGCCGGGCTACTACGAGGACACCGCCTGGACCTTCCCGGTCATGCTCAGTGCCCGGCGGATCGCCGTCCTGGACCGGATCTGCGTGAACTACCGGCAGCGCCGGCAGGGCAACATCCTGTCCACCACCAGCCGCAGGCACTTCGACATCCACGACCAGTACGACCGCATCTTCGCGTTCGTGGCGGCCCGGCCGCACCTCGCGTCCTGGCGGCCGTATCTGCACCGCAAGATGGGCGAGCACTGCCTGGACGTGCTGGCCAAGCCGGACCGGCTGCCCCCGGGCGACAAGGCGGAGTTCTTCCGGCTCACGACGCGGATGTTCCGCATCCACCGGCCCGAGGGTGCGCTGGTGGACGGCGAGGTCGCGGTACTGGCGGGCTCCTGGCCGGCGTATCTGCTCAAACGGCAGGCGGCGCGCGCCGGGCAGCAGGCGGCACGGCAGACGGGGGCGCTTTGCGGTGCGGTGACCGCGCGAGCGCGCGCCTGCTGGGCGGACGTGCACCGGCGCCGCCCCCTGGATCCGCAGCTGGTCGTCTACTCGGCGTCCTCGCACCGGGGCATGCTGGGCGACCCGGCGGCCGTGTACGCCAAGGCCCGGGAGATCGCGTCGGGGCTGCGCGGGGTGTGGGTGGTACGGGACGCGGAGACCGCCGCGACGCTGCCGCCCGATGTGGAGCATGTGATCGTGGGCTCCCGGCGCCATCTGGAGATCACCGCGCGGGCGAAGTTCTTCGTCAACGACGTCAACTGGCCCGGTTCGCCCGCCAAGCGGCCCGGCAGCGTGCACATCCACACCCACCAGGGCACCCCGCTCAAGTACCTGGGCGCCGACCTGCTGGACAAGCCGGGCGCCCGGCTCGGCCTCGACGTGCCGCGGATGCTGCGCCGGGCCGACCGCTGGGACTACAGCCTGGTCGCGAGCCGCCATGCGGAGCTGGTCTGGGAGCGGGCCTACCCGTGCCACTTCACCTCGGTGCGCACCGGGAGCCCGCGCAACGACGTCCTGGTGCACCACGGTGCGGGCGGCTCCGGCGCCTGCGGCACCTGCGGCGGCTTTCGTGAGCGGCACGGGATCCCGGCGGACCACACGGTCGTGCTGTACGCACCGACCCGGCGGGACTACCGGCGCACCGGACACGTGGACCGGTTCGACCCGGCCCGGTTGGCGGCCGACCTCGGCGAGGGACACACCCTGGTGGTTCGGCTGCACCCGTCGCTGGCGGCCGGCCCCGCCCGTGGCATGGGCCTGGCCGAGCTGGCCCGGCGAGGCGTCGTGGTCGACGCGACCGACGAGCCACGCGTCCAGGACGTGCTGCTCGCTTCGGACGTCCTGGTCACCGACTACTCGTCCGTCATGTTCGACTACGCCAACCTGGACCGGCCGATCGTGGTGCACGCCGACGACTGGCCCGCGTTCACCGCGAGCCGGGGTGCCTACCTCGACCTGCCCGCCGAGGCCCCGGGCCATGTCGCCCACTCCTACCGGGAGTTGGCCCGGCTGTTCGCCTCGGGCCACTGGCGGGACGAGGAGTCGGCACGGCTGAGGGCGCGGTTCCGGGCCCGGTTCTGCGAGTTCGACGACGGCCGGGCCGCCGAGCGGGTCGTACGGGCGCTGCTGCTGGGCGAGCCGATGCCCGGCCCGGGACCGGGCGCGCCGCGGATCCCGGGTCAGACGGCGGGCCGGGACGCGCTGACGTCGGCATAGGAAGCCGGGCCGCAGGGACGCACGAGGGGCTGGTGCGGACACGGCACCAGCCCCCTCCCGATGCGCGGGTTACTCGATGACGAGGTCGACGTCCACGTTGCCGCGGGTGGCGTTGGAGTAGGGGCAGACCTGGTGGGCGGTCTCGACCAGCTTGCGGCCGGTCTCCTCGTCCACGGTGCCGGGCAGCTCGACGCGCAGCGTCACCTTCAGACCGAAGCCCTCGCCCTGCTTGCCGATGCCGACCTCGGCGGTCACGGCGGCGTCGCTGACGTCGACCTTCGCCTGCCGGCCGACGAGGCCGAGGGCGCTGCCGAAGCAGGCGGCGTAACCGGCGGCGAAGAGCTGCTCGGGGTTGGTGCCCTGACCATCGCCGCCCATCTGCACCGGCATGGCCAGCTTGAGGTCGATCCTGCCGTCGGAGGAGACGGCACGGCCCTCGCGGCCGTGGGTGGCGGTGGCGACGGCGGTGTAGAGCGCGTCCATGAAGACCATCCCTTTACGAAGTCGGTGTTCCGGCGGCCTCTGTCCCGACCGCCTCACGACCACAAGTAGAGCACACAATTAAGTTGTGCACAATCCAATGGCTCGTAAGGGCTACCCTGGAGCCATGACCGCCACGATCCGCACCGCCGCCGACCCGGACTGGCTCCGCCTGGACAGCCAGATCTGCTTCTCCCTGCACGCCGCGTCCCGCGCCTTCAACGGCGTCTACCGCGTGGTCCTCAAGGACCTCGGGCTCACCTACCCGCAGTACCTGGTGATGCTGGTGCTGTGGGAGCAGGGCGACCTGCCCGTCAAGAGGCTCGGCGAACATCTGCGACTCGACTCCGGCACGCTGTCCCCGCTGGTCAAGCGGCTGGAAGCGGCCACTCTGGTGCGCCGGGAGCGCAGCACCGAGGACGAGCGCTCGGTGTGGGTGCGGCTCACCGAGGAGGGCGCGGCCCTGCGCGAGCGCGCCCTGGAGGTACCCCGCCGCATCGTCGACGCCACCGGCTTCGACCCGGCCGAGATCGCCGACCTTCGCGAACGCCTCGACCAGCTCACGGACGCGCTGGACGCGGCGGCGGTGGCGGCAGCCCGGGACGCCGACTGACGAGACCGGTGCGGGGCGGGGTCACGGACGTAGAGCCGTACGGTCATCCCACCCCGCACGATCGCCCTGCCGCCGGTGAACTCCCTTGTCAGGACGGCGAGTTCGGCCCGCTCGGTACGGCTGGCCGGACGCCGGCGACCGGCGATCAGATCGTCGTCGGCGACGACCCAGACCCGGCCGAGCCCCTCCAGCCTGCGCCGCATCTCACGGGGCCCGGCCTCCCGCCCGTACAGGCTCCCGGACGCGGCCGGAGCCGCCACCAGCCCGACGTCCCGCACCCCCCGAAACGCCCCGGGATAGGCAAGCGCGGCATTCCGCGCACTCGCCGGCAGGAAGACGACGGGGTCCCCGATCCCCGTCTCCCGTGCCACGACCCGGGAAACGGCGGCGAGATCATCGGGCCGGGTGGCGGGGTCGCGGTCGGCCCGGAGGAGGGGGAGCTGGTGGAGAAGGACGAGGGCGACGGCGAAGACACCGGTGAGGGTGACGAGACGGGACTGCAGGAGAGGGGTCGGCAGGAGACGGGACCGCCGTGGACGGGACCGTGAAATACAGCGCCCTTTCAGCGTGCCGACCGCCCGCGCGACCCGCGCACCCCCCGCGGCCACCAGCAACGGCACCCCGCTCAGCGCGTACAGCACATACCGGTCGACGAACAGCGGCGAGAGCTGGGAAGCCAGCATCAGCACCCCGGGCGGCACCACCGCCAACGGCAGGGCCACCCCCTCGAGAGTGACGTCCGCCCGCCGTCCGAAAAGGCCCGCCAGCCCCACCCCGGCCAGCACCAGACACACCGCGTACACCGCCCAGCTCGGCCCCAGAAACACCTGCAGCAGATCCTCCGCCGTGTCCACCGTGGGCCTGCGCACCCATGCCACCTGCGCCGCCTGCCCCCTGGAGACGAGAACCATCGGCAGCAGCGCGAGTACGACCGCGCCCGCCGCACGTCCCCAGCCCCGCCACAGCGGCCGCCCGGCCCGGGCCAGCAGCAGCGAGCACGCGTGGGCGCACAGCAGCAGCACCGCGAACTCGTGCAGCCAGCAGGTGAGGCCGAGGACGGCACCGTAGGCCCACCAGGAGCCGCCCCGCACGGCCCGTACGAACAGCAGCGTCGCACCCGGTCGCACCGGCCGCGACGAGGGCGTAGGAGCGGCCCTCCTGGGCGTAGTGGCCGGCCATCGGCGCGACCGCGTAGAGCAGACCGGCCCACAGCCCGACCCGCGGCCGGGCCAGCCGGGTGCCCAGCGCGGCGACCAGAGCGGCCGTCACCGCCGCCGCACACACCGACGGCAGCCGCAGGACGACCTCACCGGGGTGGACGGCGAGGACCGCGTGCATGAGGAGGTAGTAGAGGCCGTGCACGGCGTCCACCTCGTGCAGCAGCCGCCAGATCTGCGGAACCGTACGCCGCCCGACCTGGAGCGTGACGGCCTCGTCGCGCCACATCCCGCCCCGGTCGAGCCCCCAGAGCCCCACCGCGAGCATCACCAGCGCGGGCCCGCACACGGCGGCCCGGCGGCGCCACCGCGCCCGGCGGTCCTCCGGCACGCACGGCAACGGCGGTGCCGGCCACGGCGGTGCCGACGCGTGCGGTGCCGGCGCGTGCGGTGCCGGCGCGTGCGGTGCCGGCGCGTGCGGTGCCGACACGTGCGGTGCCGGCGCGTGCGGTGCCGACACGTGCGGTGCCGGCGCGTGGGGTGTCGCAGGAAGCCCGACGTTCACCACGGTCTGCCCGATCTCTTCCGATTGGCCAACCCTTTTGCGGTCATGACGGCGTATCAGCATGGATGCGCCGTCTGCGCCGCTTAGGCTCCCACGCGATGAACCGTCTCCGTGTCAACACCGGCGGGGTCCTCGGCGTCACCGTCCTGTGGCCGGCCACCCGCGCCCTGATGCTGTGGCTGCTCGCCCACGACAGCGCCCCGCTGCTGGGCGGGGGCGCGGTGGCACGTGAGGTGTCACACCTGTACCAGCAGTGGTACGGCGTCCTCGCGCACGGCACGTTCCCTGCGGACGACACGCTGTGGCAGTACCCGCCGGGCGCGGGCGCGGTACTGCTGGCGCCGGGGCTGGTGCCGGGACTGACGTACTTCCAGGCCTTCGTGGCCCTGACGCTGGCCGGGGACGCGCTGGTCACGGTGGCGCTGGTGCGCGCGGGCACGCGCGCGGGACGCAGTCTGCGCGGTGCGGCCCTGTGGACGGGCGGCCTGCCGCTGCTGCTCCAGCTCCCGCTCGCCCGCTACGACGTGCAGGTCACCGCCCTGGCCGTGCTCTCCCTGCTGACGCTGACGCGCTCCCCGCGCGCGGGCGGTGCGTGCGCGGCGCTGGGCGCGCTGGTGAAGGGATGGCCGGCGCTGGCGCTGCTGGGCGCGCCCCGGGGGCCGGCGGCGCGCGGGGCGTGGACGTGGGCGACGGCCACCGGGGCCGTCGCGCTGGGGCTGCTCACCGTTGTGTTCCGCGACCCGTTGTCCTTTCTGCGGCAGCAGGGCGGGCGTGGGGTGCAGATCGAGTCGCTCGGCGGTACGGCGCTGAACCTGGCGCGGCACGCCGGCTGGCCCGGCCGGGAGCGTTATCAGTACGGCTCCGCCGAGCTGGTCGGCCCGAACGTGGACACCGTTGCCACGGTCTGCCTGGCGCTGACGGCGGTCTCGTTCGGGCTGCTGGTGGTGTGGCGGGTGCGGGCGCGCCGCTGGAGCGAGGCCACACCGTTCGACGCGGCACTGTGTGCGGTGCTGCTGTTCACGGTGACCAGCCGGGTCATCAGCCCGCAGTACATGATCTGGCTGCTCGGCCTGTCCGCCGTGTGTCTGACCTCACGGCACACCAGCCAGCGGCCGGTCGCGGTGCTGGTCCTGGCGGCGACCGCGCTGAGTACGGTGGTGTTCCCGATGACCTACGGTGAGGTGATCGACGGCACCTGGACCGGCTGCCTGCTGATGCTGGCCCGCAACGGAATCCTGACGGCCGCGGCCGTACTGTCGTTCGTCCGGCTGTGGCGGGCGGCACGACCGCAGGTAAAGAGCAGGCAAAGAACGGAACCCCGAGCCGGCTCCGACCGCCTTCCGGGCCAAGTCGTAAGCATCTCTTAACCTAGGATTACCGAAAATTTCTACGCTCCCGGCCCGTGGACCCCATGCGACCAGACCCGCAAGACCCGCAAGCCCCGCACAGCACGTCCGACACGCCTGACGCGTCGGACGTGGCAGACATAGCCGACACCGTCGGCACGGCCGATCCGGCCGGCACCGCTGAGCCGGCACGCCCGGCGCAGGTCGCCGTCGTCGTCATCGGCTACAACGACGTCACTCATGTGGGCGATGCCGTGCGCTCGGCGCTGGCGCAGGGGCCGGCGGTCGGCGAGGTCGTCGCCGTGGACGACTGCTCCGCGGACGGCAGCGCCGACCTGCTCGACCGGCTGGCCGCCGAGGAGCCCCGGCTGCGGGTGGTGCGCCGCAGCGAGAACAGCGGCGGCTGCGGCAGCCCGCGCAACGACGGCATCGACGCGGTGACGGCGCCGTACGTGATGTTCCTGGACAGCGACGACGTGCTGCCGCCCGGTGCGGTGGACGCACTGCTGACGGCGGCCACGCAGGCGCGCGCCGAGGTCACGGCCGGGCTGTGTGTGCGCCGGGAGCTGCCCTCGGGGCGCGAGCAGCCCTGGCAGGCGCCCCTCTACACGGCGCACACCGTCCTCGCGAGCCCCGCACAGCACCCCCGGCTGGTCCACGACACGCTGTGCGTCAACAAGCTGTACCGCACCGACTTCCTGCGCGAGCACGGCATCCGCTTCCCGGAGGGCCGTTTCCACTACGAGGACATCGTCTTCACCGCGCGCGTGCTGGCCGCCGGCCCGCGCATGGCGCTCATACCGGACCGCGTGTACGTGTGGCACGTGCGCCGTTCCGCCGAACAGCTGTCGATCTCACTGGACCGGGACCGCATCGGGAACTGGCAGTCGCGCACCGAGGCGTGCGCGCAGGCGTACGAGATCCTGTTGGGCGCCGGGCAGAAGGAGCTGGCGCGGGCGGCGCGGGCCAAGTTCCTCGACCACGAGGTGCGCATGTACACGCGCGAGCTGGGGTTGCGCGATCCGGGCTACCAGCGCGCGTGGTGGACGCACACCCAGGAGTACCTCGCGCGCTACGACGCCGCCGACTGGGAGCTGAACCCGGGAGCTCCGGGCCGCGTCCTCGCCCGGGTCGTCCTGGAGTCGCCCGAGCCCCGCGACCTGCCCCGCCTGCGGGAGCTGGCCGCACGCCCGGCGCGCCTGCTGCCGCCGTACGCCCGGGACGCCGACGGCGTCCCCGTCTGGTCCGCCGATCTCCCCCAGGTCACCCTGGAGCCGTTCCTGACCCGCCCCACCGAGATCCTCCCGCTCGCGGTGGACGCGCAACTGCGCCTGAGCGCGCGTGCCGCACGCCTGCACCTGCGGCTGCACGAGATGTACGGCAGGGTGGCCGAGGCGGCCCCGCGCGAGGTGGACGTGACGTGGGGCGCGCGCGACGACGAGCGCGCGTGGGGGCGCACGACGGTCGCGCTCACGCCCTCCAGCGCCGGGACGGACGCGGACAGCTGGTTCGCCGACGTGCCCGTCGACCTGCCCGCGCTCGGTGCGGGCACCTGGGATCTGCGCCTGACCGTGCGCTTCGCGGACGGCAAGGAGCGGGAGATCACGGCGCACGCCCTGGCGGGCGCCGGCCGGCTGCGCCGGCGCGCCGTCCCGAGCGTCCGGCACGGTGTGCTCCTGGTACAGCCGTACGCGACGCACTCCGGCGCACTGGCCCTGCGGATCGCGAGCGGCGCAAGCGGGGCGGTACGGGTGGCCCGCGGACGCCTGAAGCGCCTGCTGCGCTAGAACGGCCGGTACGCGCGCGCTGCGCCGGTACGGCCGGTACGCGCGCGTGCCGCCGCCCACCCGTCGCACCCGCCGCGTGCCTGTCACGTCGCGGCTGCCGCACACCTGCTGCTTCACTGAAAGACGCCCGCTGCTCCACCGAGCGGTTCCACGGGCCGACTGACAAGGGGATGGCCTCTTCCATGACCTGGCTGATCACCGGCGGTGCCGGATACATCGGGGCACACGTCGTACGAGCGATGACCGAGGCGGGCGAGCGCACGGTCGTCTACGACGACCTGTCCACGGGCATCGCCGAGCGCGTGCCGGCGGAGGTCCCGCTGGTGCAGGGCTCCACCCTGGACGCCGAGCGGGTGGCCCGCACCCTCGCCGAGCACGAGATCAGCGGGGTCGTGCACCTCGCGGCCAAGAAGCAGGTGGGCGAGTCGGTGGACCTCCCGCTGCACTACTACCGCGAGAACGTGGAGGGCCTGCGGGTCCTGCTCGAGGCGGTCACGGCCGCGGAGGTCCCGTCCTTCCTGTTCTCCTCCTCGGCGGCCGTCTACGGCATGCCCGACGTCGACCTGGTGACGGAGGAGACCCCCTGCGTCCCGATGTCCCCGTACGGCGAGACGAAGCTGGCCGGCGAATGGCTGGTCCGTGCGACGGGCAGGGCGACGGGTCTGTCCACCGCGTCCCTGCGCTACTTCAACGTGGCGGGCGCGGCCACCCCCGAACTCGCCGACACCGGGGTCTTCAACCTGATCCCGATGGTCTTCGAGAAGCTCACCGAGGGCGCTGCGCCGCGCATCTTCGGCGACGACTACGCCACGCCGGACGGCACCTGCGTGCGCGACTACATCCACGTGGTGGACCTCGCCGAGGCGCACGTCACCGTCGCCCGCGCCCTGCGCTCGGCCCCCGGCACGGATCTGACCGTGAACATCGGCCGCGGCGAAGGCGTCTCCGTCCGCGAGATGATCGACCGGATCAACGCGGTCACCGGCTACGACCGCCCTGCGACGGTCACTCCGCGGCGCCCCGGCGACCCGGCCCGCGTCGTCGCCTCGGCGGCCCGCATCGGCACCGAGCTGGGCTGGCAGGCCAAGTACGACGTCCACGACATGATCACCTCGGCCTGGGAGGGCTGGGTCCACCACCACCCGGAGGCTGCCCGGTCGTAGCCTCCCCGGCATGACCCCGGTGGAACGCGCCCCCGGCGCCGCACTCGGCTCCGCCGTGGGCGACGCCCTCGGAGCCCCCTTCGAGTTCGGCCCCGAGGGCGCGTTCTCCGCCCGTTTCCCGCGCCCCGGGCACGGCGGCGAGATGTGCGGGGGCGGCGGCCGGGAGCCGGGCGAGGCGACGGACGACACCCGGATGGCGGTGCTGAGCGCCGAGTCCCTGGTGGAGCACGGCGGCCTGGACCTCGCGGACGTCTTCCACCGCTTCCGGACGCGGGCCGCCGCCGACCCCAGGGACATCGGCCTCATCGGCCTCCAGACGGAGACGTTGCCGACCGGCGGCGCCCCTGGGACACCGCGGCGGCACTCCATTTCCGGAGCAACGGGCGGGCGGCGGGCAACGGCTCCCTGATGCGAGCGGCCCCTCAGCGGTCCACTTCGCCCACCAGGGCCGCGCCACCACCATGACCGCCGCCCGCCGTCTCACCGCTCTCCCCCACGGCGACCCCGCGGCCCGGGAGGGCACGGCGGCCCTGCAGGAACTGACCCGGGTGGCGCTGACCGGGGCGGACCCGCTCGGCGCCGTACCGGACACCCTGAGCGCCCTGCACCCCACCCACCGGCAGCGCTACGCCGTGGTTCTCTCCCCCCGACCGGCATCCGGACCGGGCCACGGAGTTCGACGCAGCGGTCCGGCCGTGCCTGGGCTCGGCCGTGTGGGCCCTGCGGACCACGGGGTCGTACGAGGAGGCGGTCCGCCCGGCGACCGGCCTCGGCGGCGACACGGACACCGTGGCAGCGGTCACCGGGCGCCGACGGGTGCGGTGTACGGCCCGAGCGCGATACCGGCCCGCTGTACCGGGCCCTGCACGTGCCGCTGCCGGGGTTCGGCGGACGGCTGCTGCGCGCCCAGGACCTGCTGGAACGGACCGAGAGGCTCCTCGCCCCCAAGGCCGCGCAGCCCCCGCGCCACGCGCCCTACAACGCCTTCAACGCCCCCGCCGTGGCCCGGGCCAGATTCGCCAGGTACCCCTTGGGCAGCTTGGGCGACCGGATCACCACCGCTCGCCAGTACAGCGGACCGGAGATCATGTCCAGAGCGAGGTCGGGATCGATGCCCGGCCGTACCTCTCCCCTGGCCTCCGCCGCCGCGATGATCTTGCTGGCCACGCCCTCCTGGCCGTCCCGCAGCGCCTTCTGGAAGGCCTCCGCGATATCGGGATTGCGGGCCGCCTCGGCCTGGAGGTCGGGGATGATCTGCGAGGCCACCGGGTGGCGCAGGGCGCGCGAGGTGACCTCGTACAGAAGGCGCAGGTCGTCCTCCAGGGAGCCCGTGTCGGGCGCCGGAAGGCCCAGAACCGCCATCGCCGACACCACGTCCAGGACCAGGTGCAGCTTGGAGCGCCACCGGCGGTACACCGCGGTCTTGCCGACACCCGCCCGGCGCGCGATGCCCTCGATGGACATGCGGGCGTAGCCGACCGCCGCGAGCTCCTCGAAGACCGCCGCCCGGATGGCTTCGGTCACATCCTCCCGGAGCACCGCAGCTCCGGCAGGAGCCCTGCGGCGTGCACGCTTCGGGATCTCGTCGGCGTTCGTCGTCATGACTCACAGCATAGGTGCGCGACGACGATACGGTTGCGTTCCGACGTCGATTGGCTCTAGTCTCGCGTTGCGACGATACGGCCCCGTCCCGACGTAAGAGAACGTGAAGAGAAGCGTAAGGAAACATCGGACGGATGACCCCGACGCGCCCCGGCGGCCAGCCGGACGCGCCTCCCCCTCCCTCGAGCGAAAGCAGCGGATGTGAGCCAGGTCCTCGACACACCGCCCCCCACCCAGGCCCCGGACGACGATCTCGCGGCACTCGCCGCCCGGCACGGCCTGACGGTCAGCGGCGCCCGCCCGACCCTGCCTGCGTACATCCGCCAGCTGTGGGACCGGCGCCACTTCATCACCGCCTTCGCCACCGCCAAGCTCACCGCGCAGTACAGCGAGGCGAAGCTCGGCCAGGTCTGGCAGGTCATGACCCCGCTGCTGAACGCCGCGGTCTACTACTTCATCTTCGGTGTGCTGCTCGGCTCCAAGAAGGGCGTGCCGGACTACATCCCGTTCCTGGTCACCGGCGTGTTCGTGTGGACGTTCACACAGAGCTCGATCCAGGTCGGCACCCGGGCGATCTCCGGCAACCTCGGCCTGGTGCGCGCCCTGCACTTCCCGCGCGCCGCCCTGCCGATCTCCTTCTGCATCCAGCAGCTGCAGCAGCTGCTGTTCTCGATGGCCGCGCTGGTCGTCATCCTGCTCTGCTTCGGCCTGCCGATCTCCCTGTCCTGGCTGCTGGTGATCCCGGCGCTGGTCCTCCAGTTCGTGTTCAACGCCGGCATGTCGCTGATCATGGCCCGCCTGGGCGCCAAGACCCCGGACATCGCCCAGCTGATGCCGTTCATCCTGCGCACCTGGATGTACATGTCCGGTGTGATGTGGAGCATCAGCAAGCTCACCAAGAGCGACCACCTGCCGCACATCGTCACGGTCCTGCTGGAGAGCAACCCGGCCGCGGTCTACATCGACCTCATGCGCTACTCACTGATCGCCAGCTTCCACGCCAAGCAGCTGCCCCCGCACGTGTGGCCGCTCGCCGTCGGCTGGGCCCTGGCCGCCGGCATCGGCGGCTTCATCTACTTCTGGAAGGCAGAGGAGAAGTACGGCCGTGGCTGAGCAGACTCCCGAGAACCCCGAACTCCTCGGCGACGAGGCCGAGACCCCCGAGGCACGCGAGATGCGCGAGCGCTACGAGCGCCTCGCGAAGGCCAAGACGGTCCCCACGATCGTCGTCGACAACGTCGACATCGTCTACCGCGTTCACGGCACCGGCTCCGGCCGCGGCTCCGCCACCGCCGCCCTCAACCGCATCATGCGCCGCAAGCAGGCCGAGAAGGCGGCGGGCGTGCGCACGGTGCACGCCGTGAAGAAGGTCTCGTTCGTCGCCTACAAGGGCGAGGCGGTCGGCCTGATCGGCACCAACGGCTCCGGCAAGTCGACCCTGCTCAAGGCGATCGCCGGCGTGCTCCCGGTGGAGAACGGCCACATCTACACCAACGGCCAGCCCTCCCTGCTCGGCGTCAACGCGGCTCTGATGAACGACCTCACCGGCGAGCGCAACGTCTGGCTCGGCGGTCTCGCCATGGGCATGTCGCGCGAGGAGGTTCGGGAGCGTTATCAGGACATCGTCGACTTCTCCGGGATCAACGAGAAGGGCGACTTCATCACCCTGCCGATGCGGACGTACTCCTCCGGCATGGCCGCCCGGCTGCGCTTCTCCATCGCCGCCGCCAAGGACCACGACGTCCTGCTGATCGACGAGGCCCTGGCCACCGGTGACCGCAGGTTCCAGATGCGTTCGGAGGACCGGATCCGCGAGCTGCGCGAGAAGGCGGGCACGGTCTTCCTGGTCAGCCACAACAACAAGTCGATCCGCGACACCTGCGAGCGGACCATCTGGCTGGAGCGTGGCGAGCTGCGCATGGATGGACCGACCGAGGAGGTCATGAAGGAGTACGAGGCCTTCAGCGGCGAAAAGGGCAGCAAGAAGAAGGCTGCCTGACCGGCCCCGGTTAACAGTTCGTAAGAAATATAGTAAGAAGGCGGCCGAAAAGTTACGGTTGCCGAAACCCCAGGCCACGGAAGCTCGTCTTCCTCTCTGGGGCCCCGCCCTGGCCGCCCTCTTACTTCATCTCGGTTATCCTTTTCATACACTTCGTGACAGTATGTTATGAAGATTGGCCAACCCTTGACCCAAAGGAGTCCCCTGCGATGCCCCAACTCAGCGTCATCGTCTACGGACCGAACGCACAGGGGCATCTGACAGAGCTGCTGGACTCCGTGGAAGCCCACCCCCTGCTCGACGCCGAGATCATCGTCGCCGCGGTCGGCGACTGGGCGCGGGAGACGGCTGAGGGCCACGCCCCCGAGACGATCGTCGTCCCCCTGCCGGAGGGCACCGATGACCCGGCGGCCCGCGCGGCCGGCGCCGCCCGTGCCACCGGCCGCTGGCTGCACTTCGTGCACGCCAAGGACAGCCTGCCGGCCGGTGCCCCGCGCCTGATCGCCGAGCGCACCGCCGAACTCGACGCCGAGGCCGGTGCCGAGCCCGGCGCCGTTGTCGACGTACTCCTCTTCGACCATGTCGTCACCACCTGGCAGACCGCCGCCCGGGCCTCCCGCGACGGCCGCCTCCTCGCCGCCGTCGGCCGCGAGGGCGTCGCCCTGAACGAGGCCGCCGACCTGGTGCGTCTCACCCCGATCCTCGGCAACCGCGCGCTGCGTGCCGACTTCTGGCGGGCGCACGAGGAGCAGCTCACCCACGGCGACGAGCCGTACGCCGCCCACGCGGCCCTGCTGCACGCCGACCGCGTCGCCTGCCTGAACCAGGCGGCGTACGAGAGCCGCGAGCTGCGCCCCGAGAGCCTGCCGCCGCTCGACCCCGAGGACCGCTTCGCGCTCATCGACCGCTACGAGTCGCTGCTCCCGCTCACCGGGAACCGCCGCGCCGCCCGTGCGGTGCTGTACGACCTGATGATGCGCGACCTGGTGCGCACCTTCGCCGGCGAGAACCTGCCCGACGCGGTCGCCCGCGAGTTCTTCCGCCGCGCCTCCCTCGCCGCGGTCCGCTGGCGCCCCGAGCACCACGAGCGCCCGGCGGGCGTGGAGGGCGTACGGCACGCGCTGCTGGAGGAGGGCGCGTACACCAAGTACCGCGCGTTCCAGGCCGCCAACCGCACCCGCCGCGCCGCCAAGAAGGCCGTCAAGAGCCGGAAGAAGGAGCTGGGCGCCAAGCTGCGCGACCAGCAGTACCAGCGCGCGCTGAGCCGTCCGGTCAACCCGCACCTGGCCGTGTTCGCCGCCTACTGGGAGCGCGGCGTGGCCTGCAACCCGGCCGCGATCGCCGCCAAGATGGCCGAACTGGCCCCGCACATCCACCCGGTGTGGGTGGTGTCGAAGAGCAACGAGGCCCTGCTGCCGCCCGGCACCGACTACGTCATCCCCGGCACCCGCCGCTACTGGGAGACCATGGCGACCGCCAAGTACCTGGTGAACAACGTCAACTTCCCCAACGCGGTGGTCAAGCGCCCGGACGCGATCCATCTGCAGACCCATCACGGCACCCCGCTCAAGCGCATGGGCCTGGACCAGATGGAGCACCCGGCCGCCGCCAAGGGCCTGGACTTCGACGCCCTGCTGGGCCGTATCGACAAGTGGGACTACAGCGTCAGCGCCAACAGCCACTCCACCCGCATGTGGGAGCGCGCCTACCCGGCCCGCTTCACCTCGCTGGACTACGGCTATCCGCGCAACGACGTCTTCTACACGGCCACGGCCGACGACGTCCGCGCAGCCCGCGAGCGTCTCGGCATCGCCCCCGGCAAGAAGGCCGTGCTGTACGCCCCGACCCACCGCGACTACGAGGCCGGCTTCACCCCGCGCCTGGACCTCGCCGAACTCGCCGACCGGCTCGGCGAGGACACCGTCCTGCTGGTGCGCGCCCACTACTTCTACGGCGGCGCCGCCTCCCCGCTCACCGGCCTGCGCCGCTCCGGGCGGATCATCGACGTCTCCTCCTACGACCCCGTCGAGGAGCTGTGCCTGGCCGCCGACGCGCTGGTCACGGACTACTCGTCGATCATGTTCGACTACGCCAACCTGGACCGGCCGATCGTCGTCTACGCCGACGACTGGGAGACGTACCGGACCACCCGGGGCGTCTACTTCGACCTGATGGAAGAGCACCCCGGCCAGGTCGCGCGCACCCAGGAAGAACTGACGGAGATCTTCGTCTCCGGTGCCTGGCGAAACGAGAGCGCGGCGAAGGCACGAGCCGCGTTCCGCCGCCGGTTCTGCGAGTACGACGACGGGCGCGCCGCCGAACGGGTCGTACGCCGGGTGTTCCTGGGCGAGCCGGAGGAGTCCCTGCCCCCGGTGCTCCCGCTCGAGGAACGCACCCCCGCCCCGACCCCCGAGGAGGCCTCGGCATGACCACGACCTCGACCTCGACCCCTGACGTCACGGTCACGGTCATCGTCTTCAACGACGCGGAGCGCCTGCCCCGGGCGGTTGCGTCGCTGCGCGCGCAGACGCACGCGAACATCGAGATCATCATCAGTGACGACCACTCCACCGACGACACGCCCGCCGTGGCGCGCCGGCTGGAGGCGCAGGACGAGCGCGTCCGCTATCTCCGCCTGCCGGAGAACAGCGGCGGCTGCAGCGCCCCGCGCAACCGGGCCATCGACATCGCCCGGGCGCCGTATCTGATGTTCCTCGACAGCGATGACGAACTCCCGGCGAACGCCGTCGAGTTGCTGCTCGCCGCGCACCGCGAGCGCGAGGTGGACTTCACCATGGGCGCGGTCCGGCGGGTGCGGGTGGACAACGGCAAGCGCTCGACCTGGATGCCGCACGTGGTGGCCGAGAAGCGCACGGTCGAGGGCATCGAGGCGGACCCGCGGCTGCTGTTCGAGCACCTGTCGACGAGCAAGATGTACGCCCGCTCCTTCCTGGACCGGCACGACCTGCGCTTCCCCGAGGGCATCCACTACGAGGACCAGCTCTTCTCGGCCCAGGCCTACTGCCTGGCGAGGGCGTTCACGATCATCCCGGACCCGGTGTACGTCTGGTACATCGACCCGTACGCGGCGGCGGCCTCGGCGTCCATCTCCAACCAGCGGCACAAGGTCCAGAATGTGCAGGACCGGGTCAACGTCCAGCGCATGATCGACGACTTCCTGGTGGAGAGCGGGCACGCGGGGCTGCGCGAGGACAAGGACTTCAAGTTCCTCAAGCACGACTTCCGCATGTACGCCGGTGACCTGCCCTTCCGCGACGACGAGTGGATGCGCGCCTTCGCCGAGATCATGAACCCGTACCTGGACACGCTGGCCGACGGCGCGTACGCCCGGCTGCCGCGTCCGGAGCGGGTGGTGCTGGAGCTGCTGCGCGACGGCCGCCTGACCGACGCCCAGCTCGCCTCGCGCGGGCTCGGCGACAAGGTGGCACCGCGCCATGTGACGGCGGACGCCTCGGGTGTGCCGTACTGGGGCGACGAGGTCCCCGCCACGGACCGCGCCCGCCGCGAGCTGGACCTGTCCGACCTGGAGCTGGACACGCGCCCGTTCCCGAGCGCGCAGTTCCGCCACGAGATCACCGAGCTGGAGCGGGGCCGGGGCGCGACGCTGACGCTCTCGATCCGTACGTACGACCCGGGCCTGCGCCTCCCGGTGGGCCCGCAGCGCGCCAGCCTGCTCCTGTCGCCCGGCAACCGCCGGATGACGGTCCCGTTCCGCCTGGACCCGATCAGCCCCGGCCTCTTCGAGGGCACGGTGAAGCTCGACCTGTCGGCCGCCCCGCTCCCCCTCCAGGGCTTCGAGGGCATCCGGCACCCCCAGATCCGCCTCCAGCAGCAGGGCCTGGCCCACTCGGGCGTTCTGCTGGCCCCGCTGGACTTCCCGGCGGTCACCGCCCGCGTCGACTACCGCTCCGGCGCGACCCCGCACGACGTCACGATCGAGCCGGAGGTCCGCAACCCCGGCCGCCTGCAGATCCGCTGGCGTCCGGTGGGGGTCACGGCCAAGGTGATCCGCCCGGTGATCCGCAAGGTGGCCCGCCCGAAGATCCGCAAGGCCGCGAAGCTCCTGTCGAGCGTGCTGAAGTAGTCGGTCGGTCCGCGCCGTCGTACGACGAAGGGGCGCGGGGAACTGCGGGGCCGTCGTGGCCCTCGCGCAGTTCCCCGCGCCCCTTCGTCGTCGTGATGGCGCTGTTTTCTGTTGTGATGGCGCTGCTTCGTCGTGATGGCGCGGCCTTGTGGTGCGTTGTGCCGGTGCGGCGCCGTCGGCTCAGCGCACCACCCGGTACAGGACCTGGTGGTCGGGGCCCGTGGTCACCTTCCGCAGGCCCGGGCCGGCCAGGCTCCGCGAGCCCACGACCCACTGCACCTTGTACTCCCGCAGGATCCCCCGCCGTTCGGCGGCGGACGTCCCCGCGTCGAAGTACCGCACCACCGCCGCGTCCCTCTTCGCCTCGTCCGGCAGGAAGAAGTCGGGGTATCCAGGAGCCACGGTGTACGCGCCGTACGCGGGGATCTGCCGCGCCGGGGACGTCCGGGCCATCACCACGTCCCCGTACTTCACCCACGGGGTCATCCAGTGGTACCCCACCCACGGCGTGTCGTACTTGTCCGCGACGGCCGCCGGCAGCGCACTCTTGGGGATCACATAGCCGAGTGTCCCGGCCTGCGTCCACGCCCCCGCGGCCAGTGCGACGCCGAGCACGCACGCCCAGCCCGTCCTCGCCCACGCCCGCCGCCCCGCCGTCACGGCCTCGAGCGCGGCCGCGAGCTGGGCCGGGACGAGCGCGGCCGGCAGGGCACGGCCCCAGGAGTAGTGGCCGCTCAGACCGCCCGCGGCGAACATCAGCGCGCCCAGGGCGAAGAACAGGACCAGCGGATCCCAGC
This sequence comes from Streptomyces broussonetiae, assembly GCF_009796285.1. Taxonomy (NCBI): domain Bacteria; kingdom Bacillati; phylum Actinomycetota; class Actinomycetes; order Kitasatosporales; family Streptomycetaceae; genus Streptomyces; species Streptomyces broussonetiae. The sequence continues at coordinate 4,024,371 of NZ_CP047020.1, forward strand.
GGTCGCGGCGGAAGCGGAGCACCAGCGCCGCCACGCCCAGCAGCACGAACCCGAAGTGCCCGGCCAGCTGCTCGTAGAGCGGCTTGTGTATGGCCTCCAGATTCGCGCCCGCGGAGAACAGCGAGAAGAAGTCGTAGTACGGCCACAGCCCCAGCAGCAGCATGCCCAGCGCGAGCGCGGCGCCCAGGCGCAGCAGCACCGCACGGGTCGGCCGGGCCGCGATCACCATCGCCAGCGCCCCCAGGGACGACACGACGCCCGTGAACTGGTGGCAGAGCAGGACCAGGGCCCAGAGCAGCCCCAGCGCCGACCACGTCGCCCACGCGGCCGGCTCGGGCTCGCGCAGCGCGCGCGTGAGCCACGCCCAGAAGTGGAACGCGAGGCCGAGCGCGAACACGCTCGGGTACGACACCGTCAGCGCCAGCGAGTTCAGGCCCAGGAAGCCGGACCAGTTGAACAGCACCGGACCCCAGAGCAGGAGCAGGCTCAGCAGTGCGAGGGCGGGTGCCGCGCGATGGGCGCTGAGCGTGCGGACGTACCGCCAGACACCCGTGACCAGCAGGCCGAGGCCGACGAACGCGGCGATGCGCAGGACCACGAACACCGACAGGCCGGTGAGCTTGGCGAGGCAGCCGAGCACCAGCATCCACGGCGAGTAGTACGGGCTCGGCGTGTCCGCGTCGACCAGGGGGTCGCCGGGATGCAGCAGGTTGTGGCTCAGGCGCTGGATGGTGGCCGCGTGAATGCCGAGGTCGCCCGCCCACGGCAGACGGACGATCACGAGGAGCACCAGCACCACGACGAGCGCGGCCGCGGCCTGCGGCAGCGCCCGCCCGGCTCGGGCGGTGGTGGGTGACGGCTCCGTGTGGCTCACGGACTCGGTGTCAGATGGTGCGGTCTGCATCCTGCTGGAACACCCAAGTGCGGTAGACGACAAAACGGAAAGTGGAGGCGAGCACGATGGACAGTGCCTTCGCCGCATTCGACTCGATGACGCTGTGCAGGCCGAGCCCGTGGTAACCGAGCCAGAACAGGCCGATTTCCATGACGACACCGAGACCGCTGAAGGCGAAGAACAGCATGATCCGGCTGCGGGTGCGCGAGGCCCGGTCACGGTAGGCGAAGAAGCGGAAGCCCACGTAGTTGGTCGCCATCGCGATTCCGCTGGCCAGGACCGTCGCGGTCATCGCCTGCCAGCCCAGGCCACGCAGCAGCAGGTTGAAGATCAGGAAGTTGACCAGGACACCGCTGCCCCCGACGACCCCGAACTTCACGATCTCCAGCACGACACGCGTGACGGGCCCGGACGCCGGCGCCGGTGCCGGCGCGGGTGCCGGGGGTGCCGGGCGGGCCTCGAGGTTCAGTGTCACGCGCCCGACCCTATCCGAAACCCATCGATTAGCAGGAAGCGGTAAATTCAACTCACATTTTTTTCCTAAGGACCGGCAAGAAACGAGACGCCCCGGGTCGTTGTGTGCCCGGGGCGTCCTGGGTGCCGCGACTGCCGTGCGGTGCCTACGAATGCGTGCGCAGCAGCGTCCGCATCGTACGCATCGCCACCGACAGGTTGGCGAGGTCGAAGGAGTCCGAGCTGCGGATCTCCTCCAGGGTGGTGCGTGCCCGGCTCAGGATCGCGGCGTTCTTCTGCTCCCAGGCCTTGAACCGCTGCTCCGGCGTCGAGGTGCCGTTGCCGGCCGCGAGCACGTCCGAGGTGAGCGCCGCATGCGCCGCGTACAGGTCCTCGCGGATGGAGGCGCGGGCCATGGACTGCCAGCGGTCGTTGCGGGGCAGGTCGCTGATGCGGTCCATCAGCTGCGTGATGCTGAGCCGGTCGGCGAGGTCGTAGTAGACCTCGGCGACGTCGAGCGGCTCCTTGCCCGTCCGGTCGGCCACCGACACGATGTCGAGCGCCGGGAAGGCGGAGGAGAAACCGGACACGCGCGAGGCGAGTTCGTCCGGGACGCCGGACTCGGACAGCTCCTCGTACACGTGCTGGTACCACTCCAGGTCCGCGCCGCGCAGCAGCTTGGGCAGCTCCTGCCAGACCCGCTCGACCCGCTCGGCGAAGAACTCGACCGTCTCGGCGAGCTGCAGCGGCTGCGGCCGGTTGTTCAGCAGCCAGCGCGTGCCGCGCTCGACCAGCCGGCGCGAGTGCAGGCGGATCCGGGTCTGGACAGCCGCGTCGACCCGGTTGTCCAGAGCCTCCACCGCATCCCACACCGGCGCCGAGCAGAAGATCGTGCGGGCCGCGGTCTGCGCCCGGACGATCTCCTCCAGGGAGGCACCGGTCTCCTCGCGCAGCCGGTGCAGATACGTCGTACCGCCCGTGTTGACCGTGTCGTTGACCAGCACGGTCATGGTGATCTCGCGGCGCAGCGGGTGGTTGTCGATCGCGTCGGCGAACCGTTCACGCAGGGCCGTCGGGAAGTACGCGTGCAGCAGGCTGCGCAGGTACGGGTCGTCCGGCAGCGAGGTCTGCAGCAGCTCCTCGGCGACGGTGATCTTCGTGTACGCCAGGACGACGGCCGTCTCCGGACTGGTCAGGCCCTGACTCTGGGAGATGCGCTCGCGGATCTGCCGGTCGGTCGGCAGGAACTCAAGCGCCCGGTCCAGATGCCCCTCGCGCACCAGGTGGCGCAGGAACCGCTGCTGGGCGTGGAGCATGGCGTTCGCCTGGAACAGGGCGTTGGCCAGGGCGGTGTTCTGCGCGTAGTTGTTGCGCAGGACCAGCGCGCCGACCTCGTCGGTCATCTCGGCGAGCAGCTTGTTGCGCTGCTTGACGGTCATGTCGCCGTCCGCGACCAGGCCGTTGAGCAGGATCTTGATGTTCACCTCGTGGTCGGAGGTGTCCACGCCGGCGCTGTTGTCGATCGCGTCGGTGTTGATCTTGCCGCCGTGCAGGGCGAACTCGATCCGGCCGAGCTGGGTCAGGCCCAGGTTGCCGCCCTCGCCGACGACCTTGACGCGCAGGTCCTTGCCGTCGACGCGGATGGCGTCGTTGGCCTTGTCGCCGACATCGGCGTTGGACTCCGCCGAGGACTTCACGTACGTGCCGATGCCGCCGTTCCACAGCAGGTCCACCGGCGCGTGCAGGATCGTCTTCATCAGGTCGGCCGGGGTCATCTTGGTGACCTTGTCCTCGATGCCGAGGGCCTCGCGGATGTGGGCGTTGACCGGGATCGACTTGGCGCTGCGCGGGAAGATCCCGCCGCCCGCCGACAGCAGCTCGGTGTTGTAGTCCGCCCAGGAGGAGCGGGGCAGCTCGAACAGACGGCGGCGCTCGGCGTACGACGTCTCCGCGTCCGGGGTGGGGTCGATGAAGATGTGCCGGTGGTCGAAGGCGGCGACCAGACGGATGTGCTCGGAGAGCAGCATGCCGTTGCCGAAGACGTCACCGGACATGTCACCGATGCCGACGACCGTGAAGTCCTCGCTCTGCGTGTCCACGCCCAGCTCACGGAAGTGCCGCTTGACGGACTCCCAGGCACCGCGCGCGGTGATGCCCATGCCCTTGTGGTCGTAGCCCGCGCTGCCGCCGGAGGCGAAGGCGTCGCCCAGCCAGAAGTTGTACTTCTCGGCGACCCCGTTGGCGATGTCGGAGAAGGTCGCGGTGCCCTTGTCGGCGGCGACCACCAGGTAGGTGTCGTCGCCGTCGTGCCGGACCACGTCCTGCGGGGGCACGACCTCGCCGGCGACCATGTTGTCCGTGATGTCGAGCAGCGCCGAGATGAACGTCTTGTAGCTGGCGATGCCCTCGGCCAGCCAGGCGTCGCGGTCCACGCCCGGGTCCGGCAGCTGCTTGGCGACGAAGCCGCCCTTGGCGCCGACCGGCACGATGACGGTGTTCTTCACCATCTGCGCCTTGACCAGGCCGAGGATCTCGGTGCGGAAGTCCTCACGCCGGTCGGACCAGCGCAGGCCACCGCGCGCGACCTTGCCGAAGCGCAGGTGCACGCCCTCCACGCGCGGCGAGTACACCCAGATCTCGTACGCCGGGCGCGGCGCGGGCAGATCCGGGATGGCCTGCGGGTCGAACTTCATGGAGACGTAGTCGTGCGGCGCGCCGTCGGCGGTCTGCTGGAAGAAGTTCGTGCGCAGGGTCGCCTTGATCACGGTCAGGAAGGACCTGAGGATCCGGTCCTCGTCCAGGCTGGCCACCTGGTCCAGGGCCGCGTCCAGCTCCTCCAGCAAGGCGTCGGTGATCTCGAGGCCGGCCTTCTGCCGGTCCGGGGACATCCGCGCCTCGAACAGCGAGACGAGCAGGCGGGTGGTGTGGACGTTGTTACGGAGGGTGTCCTCCATGTAGTCCTGCGAGAAGGTCGAGCCGGCCTGGCGCAGGTACTTGGCGTAGGCGCGCAGGACCATCGCCTGCCGCCAGGACAGCCCGGCGCTCAGCACCAGGGAGTTGAAGCCGTCGTTCTCCGCCTTGCCGGTCCAGGTGGCGGCGAAGGCCTCCTGGAAGCGCTCACGGGCGTCGTCGCCGAGGTGCTCCACACCACCGACCGCCGTCGGCACGCGCAGACCGAAGTCGTAGACCCAGGCGGTGGTGCGGTCCGAGCAGCGCAGCTCGTACGGCCGCTCGTCGGTGACCTCGACGCCGAGGCGGCTGAGCACCGGCAGCACCTGCGAGAGGGAGACCGAGCCGCCCTTCTGGTAGATCTTGAACCTGCGCTCCTGGGGACCCGCGCCCACCGGCTCGTACAGGCTCAGGCTGAAGGTCTTGTCCTCGCTGAGCTGCTCGAGGTGGACCAGGTCGGCGACCGCGGCGCGCGGGGTGTGGTCGGCCTTGTAGCCCTCGGGGAAGGCGTGGCCGTAACGGCGCAGCACCTCGGCCGCGTGCTCCTCGCCGCACTCGGCGGTCAGCGCCTCGGCGAACGCGTCGGCCCAGGAGCGGGCGGCCTCGACCAGGCGGGCCTCGATGCGCTCCTTGTCGGAGTCCGACAGCTCGGGCAGCACGGTGCCCGGCGCGACGCGGACGACGAAGTGCAGCCGGGACAGGATCGACTCGGTGTTCCAGGCGGTGAAGTCGACGCTGCCGCCGCCCAGCTCCTCCTTCAGGATGTCGATGATCCGCAGCCGGACGCCGGTGGTGTAGCGGTCGCGCGGGAGGTAGACGAGCGCCGAGTAGTAGCGCCCGTACTCGTCCTGGCGCAGGTACAGCCGCAGCCGACGGCGCTCCTGCAGGTAGAGCACGCTCGTGGCGATGGTCTGCAGTTCGGCGGCGGGCGTCTGGAACAGCTCGTCGCGCGGGTAGGTCTCCAGGATCTGCAGCAGGTCACGGCCGTCGTGGCTGTTGGGCGAGAAGCCGGCCCGGCGCAGCACCTCGTCGACCTTGCGGCGGATGACCGGGACGCGGCGCACCGACTCGGTGTACGCGGCGGAGGAGAACAGTCCGAGGAAGCGGCGCTCGCCGACGACGTTCCCGTCCGCGTCGAACTTCTTGACGCCGACGTAGTCGAGGTACGACGGCCGGTGCACGGTGGCCCGGCTGTTCGCCTTGGTCAGCACCAGCAGCTTGTGCTCACGGGCCTTGGCGCGGGCGTCCGCCGGCAGCCGCTCGAAGGAGGGGCTGACCGGGTGCTGGTCGTCCTTGGCGTGCTGCGGGTCGGAGCGCAGGATGCCGAGGCCGGTGCCGGGCACGGCGGCGAGCGTGTCGTCGTCGCGCAGCTGGTACTCGCGGAAGCCAAGGAAGGTGAAGTGGTCGTCCGACAGCCAGCGCAGCAGCTCGCGGGCCTCTTCGACGTCGGCCTTGGCCAGGTCGCCCGGGGCGGGCTCGCTCGGCAGCTCGTCGGCGACCCGGGTCGCCGTGGCGCGCATCTTCTCCCAGTCCTCGACGGCCTCACGGACGTCGGACAGGACGCGCAGCAGATCGGCGGTGATCTGCTTGAGGTCGGCGCGGTCGGTCTCCCGGTCGATCTCCACGTGGATCCACGACTCGAAGTGCGCGTCGTGCGGGAGGCCACCGCCGGGCGAAACCGGCAGGACCTCGATCAGCTTGCCGGTGACATCGCGCCGCACGACGATCTGCGGGTGGATGACGACGTGGATGCCCCGGCCCTGCCGCGTCAGCTCGTTGGTGACGGAGTCGACCAGGAAGGGCATGTCGTCGGTGACGACTTCCACGACGGTGTGGCTGCAGGTCCACCCGTTCTCTTCCACGGTCGGGGTGTGGACCCGGACGTTCGCCGTGCCCTGCGGGCGGTTCTCGGCGAGGCGGTAGTGCGAGACCGCGGCACCGAAGACGTCGACCGGGTCGCGGTCGGCGAGGTCTTCCGGGGCGGTGTGCAGGTAGTAGCGCTGGAGGAACGCGAGCACGGACTCACTGTCCGGGATGTCCGGGGAGCCCTCGCCCGCGGTCCCGGTCGGTAGGTGCCCCCCGACCGGGCTGTTCTCAGCTACCCGGGCGGCCCTCTCGAGCAACTCGGCCTTGGCTTCGTCCAGCTTGGTCTGCATTGTCCTCTGGCTCCTGTCGCGCGCCGTTGCGTGACGTAGAAGGAAATACGGTCTCTTTCCCTCCGGCTCGACGCCACGGCCCGGGGTTTCCGGGCCGCTTAGACGCTATGCCGCGAGGTGAGATGAGCGGGGGGAATTCAGCCATTTTCGATGCACCCGCCGGATGTGACGCTGCTCTCGGCATCGCCGTGTCCCGGGCTGCTCTCGGCGTCCCCGGAGCCCCTTCGGCCCCGTCCCGCCCGCGAAGACCAGCGACCGCCGCCCGGTCACGGAGGTGTTCCGTGCAACCCGGGCGCAGGGCAGGGACACGATCGTCCCCGCGAGATATCGCGCTGATCACGCCACAAGGCTATCGCTCCTCACCCGGGGCCCGTCATGAGCCGTATGTGTACAAAACAGGGGGGTGAAGTTTGACGTTCTGCACAGGGGCGGGACGGGGGTGCATGACGTATCCGGCCAGAGCCGGTTCCGGCTGTCGGCGGGGCGGGGGCCCTGCGGGTGTGCGCCGAGTCCGCGTGGCGCTACTCCGGGTAGGCGGGGGCCTGTCCGGGTAGGTGTCAGGTCTGCCGGATCTGGCCCGGTCCATGAGGTCTGTCAGATCTGTCGGGTCGCGCCGCGAGATCCCCGACCGCAACCTGAAAGCGCACCCTGCCTGCCCGGAGGAGCCGACATGCCCACGAAGATCCTGATCGTCACCGGCGACGCAGCGGAGTCCCTGGAAGTCCTCTACCCGTATCAGCGCCTGCTCGAGGAAGGCTACGAGGTCCACATCGCGGCCCCTTCCCGCAAGACCCTACGCTTCGTCGTCCATGACTTCGAGCCCGGCTACGACACGTACACCGAGAAGCCCGGCTACACCTGGCCCGCCGACCTGGCCTTCGCCGACGTCGACCCCGGCGCGTACGCCGCCGTCGTCATCCCCGGCGGCCGGGCCCCCGAGTACCTGCGCAACGATCCCGAACTCCGCAAGATCCTCAAGGCCTTCTTCGACGCCGACAAGCCCGTCGCCCAGATCTGCCACGGTCCCCTGCTCACCGCGGCGATCGACACCCTGCGCGGCCGACGGGTCACGGCGTATCCCGCCCTCGAGCCGGACATGCAGGCGGCCGGAGCGGGCTTCCAGGACTCCGAAGCGGTGGTCGACGGCACCCTGGTCTCCTCCCGGGCCTGGCCCGACCACCCGGCCTGGATGCGCGAGTTCCTGAAGGTGCTGAGGGCTACCGCACCGGCCGCGTAGGACACCGGACACCTGGACGGCCGGGGCGGCCGGGCGGCCGGCCGTGCGGCGGGCCGTGGACAGCAGCACCTGCGTGGCCGCGGACACCGGCACTTCCGTGGCCATGGGCACCAGCACCTCCGTGGCCGCGCGCGGTCGGGCCGCCGGGGACGTCCCGCCCCGCTGCTACGCCGCTATTCGGCGCGCTTCCCGCACCGCGTCGGCCAGCGTGTCCACCACCGGCACCCCCGCTTCCTCCAGGCTGGCCCTGCTGTGCGACCCCCCGGTGTACAGCACGGCCCGGGCCCCCACCTGGCTCGCCGCGACCGCGTCGTCCGCCGCGTCCCCGATCACCACGGTCCGCGCCGGCTCCACGCCCGCACCCAGCGCTTCCAGATGCCGCACCATGTGCCCGGCCTTGCTGCCTCCGGAGGGCCCCGTCCGCCCGTCGACCCGCAGGAAGTGCGCCTCTATGCCGAAGCCCCGCACCAGGGGGACCAGCTCCTCATGCCCGTACATGCTCAGCAGCGACTGGCTGTGCCCCGCGGTCCGCCATTCCATGAGCAGTTCCGCCGCCCCCTCGGTCAGCCCGCACCGTCCGCGCTGCTCGGCATAGTGCCGATGGAACACCACGTCCATCAGCTCCCACTCGGCATCGGTCGGCAGCCGGCCGAGCAGCCGCTCGTAGAACTTCGGCACCGGCACGCAGTACAGCGTCCGGTACTGCTCCAGTGTGATCGGCGCGAGCCCCAGCTCGGCGAAGGCCGCGTTCGTCGCCCCGATGATCGCGTCATTGTCGTGGAACAGCGTGCCGTTCCAGTCCCAGACGATGTGCGCGCTTACGTGCATCCCCATGCCGAAAACCGTACCCGCCGCCACTGACAATCGGGGCGGGCAGCGGCCGTGGCAGGCGTCAGGCGGGCCCGACCAGGTTGGGGATCTCCTGCGTGGCGTACCACAGCAGCTCGTGGTCGTCCGCCCCGTCCACGACGAACTGGGCGTCGTCGTCCCCGCCGTCGGCCGCGACGAGCGCGTCCGCCGCCGCGGCCACGTCCTGCTCCGCGTCATCGGCGTCGACATGCACCGCGGCCGCCTTCGCGAGCGGCACGGTGGACGTCACGGTCACCTCGCCCAGCGCGGAGGAGTCCGGCCCACGGTCGGGATCGACGCTCGCGGCACCGTCGGGCACGTCCACGGCGACCACGACCCGGCGCCGTACCGCGGCCGGATCGGCCGTCAGCAGTCGCAGCGAGGCCAGCGCGGCCCGGCTGAGCGCGGCGTACTCCAGCTCCTCGATGTCCTCGGAGAGGTACCACTCGCGCAGCGCGGGCGTGACGGCATACGCGACGAAGGGGCCACTCCCCACCTCACCCGTCCTGTGCGCCTCGGCGAGAGCGGTGAGGGTCAGGGGGACGTAGACGCGCATACTGCCGCTCTTTCCTGATCAAAGCCTCGAGGGCCTTCAGGATACGTGCGCCCGTCCCCTTTCGAGTCCCTGCCCGCACCCCCGAAGCCGTCCACATCGGTCCACGCATTCACCCGGTCCACCCGCACGATCCCGGGGTTCGTGGCCCTCCGAGTCCCCCGGATAGGCGAACTTTCCGGCCCCTCCCCGGCCCGTGGCGTCGCCCTTGCCACCCGGCTCCCCACCCCCGTACAAGATCCCCACCAGCGAGTTACCGCCCGGTATCAAACCGGGCCCGCCGAACGGGGACCGCATGAACAAGGTCATGAGCCGTACCGCCCAGCCCCGCCCGCGCCACCGCCCGCCGACCCGCCACGACACCCGCCGCCCGAAAGGCGCCCCACCCCGCAAGCCCCCGACCAGGACCGCCCGCGACACGCCGTCGACGGCCACCAGGACCACCCGCCCGCCCCGCACGGCCCCGGAAGCCGCCGAACCCCCGCTGCGCCCCACCGATCTCTTCGCCGACCGCCTCCTGGCCGTCCTGAGCGGTCAGCGCCCCGTCCACTGGATGCTCCGCCACACCGCAGGCCGCGCCTACGACGACCTGGCCCGTCTCGCCGAACGCGGTCCCCTGCGCGCCCGCGGCTCCCGCCCCGTCGTCCGCGACATCGGCTACTACGTCCCCCGCGACGGCGCCCTGGAGGTCTTCGCCCGCATCGCCGCCGGCAACCAGCTGCGGGCTCTGGCCTTCCGCCTGGAACTCGGCCAGGACCTCCGCTGGCGCTGTACGGCGGTCGAAGCCGCGTCCCACTCCCGGCCGGCCTCGTAGACCACCGGCGACGGAACGAAGCAGCCACGGGCCACCACACCCCAGGCAGCACAGAAGGGCCGGGTTCCACGAGGAACCCGGCCCTTCTCAACGGCTGAGGCGCCACAGAGCGCCGTTACTTCTTGCGGCGCCGCCCGCCCTTGGCCTGCCGGCGCCGCTCGGCCCGGGTCAGCCCGTCCGACTCGGAGCGCACCGGCTCGTCGTCCTCCAGATCACGCTCGAGGATGCCGCCCTCGCCGTCCACCGTCGGCGCGGAGAAGTGCATGTCCCGGCGCTGCGGGACGTCGAGCCCCTTCGCCCGGATCTCCGGCCGCGCGCCGGCCTGCGCCGGCACCGTGTCCTGGACACCCTCGACGGCCGGCTCGGCAGCCTCGACCGGGACCTCCTCGACCTGCTGCTCGACCTGGACCTCCAGGTTGAACAGATAGCCGACGGACTCCTCCTTGATGCCCTCCATCATCGCGGTGAACATGTCGAAGCCCTCGCGCTGGTACTCGACCAGCGGGTCCTTCTGGGCCATCGCACGCAGGCCGATGCCCTCCTGGAGGTAGTCCATCTCGTAGAGGTGCTCGCGCCACTTGCGGTCGAGGACCGACAGCACGACCCGACGCTCCAGCTCGCGCATGATCTCGGAGCCGAGCTGCGCCTCCCGGGCCGCGTACTGCTCGTGGATGTCCTCCTTGACGGACTCGGAGATGAACTCGGCCGTCAGACCGGCCCGGTCGCCGGCGGCCTCCTCCAGCTCTTCGATGTCGACCTTCACCGGGTAGAGCTGCTTGAAGGCGCCCCACAGCCGGTCCAGGTCCCAGTCCTCCGGGAAGCCCTCGGCGGTCTCCGCGCCGACGTACGCGTCGATCGTGTCGTCCATGAAGTGCTGGATCTGCTCGTGCAGGTCCTCGCCCTCCAGGACGCGGCGGCGCTCGCCGTAGATGACCTCACGCTGCCGGTTGAGCACCTCGTCGTACTTCAGAACGTTCTTACGGGTCTCGAAGTTCTGCTGCTCGACCTGCGACTGCGCGGACGCGATCGCGCGCGTGACCATCTTGTTCTCGATCGGCACGTCGTCCGGCACGTTCGCCATCGACATGACGCGCTCGACCATCTGGGCCTTGAACAGGCGCATCAGGTCGTCGCCGAGGGAGAGGTAGAACCGGGACTCGCCCGGGTCGCCCTGACGGCCGGAACGACCGCGCAGCTGGTTGTCGATACGGCGCGACTCGTGCCGCTCGGTGCCGAGGACGTACAGACCGCCGAGTTCCTTGACCTCCTCGAACTCGGCCTTGACCGCCCGCTCGGCCTTCTCCAGAGCGGCGGGCAGAGCCGCCGCCCATTCCTCGATGTGCTCCTCGGGGTCGAGGCCGCGCTGGCGCAGCTCGGCCTCGGCGAGGTCGTCGGGGTTGCCGCCGAGCTTGATGTCCGTACCACGACCGGCCATGTTGGTCGCCACGGTCACCGCGCCCTTGCGGCCGGCCTGGGCGACGATCGTCGCCTCACGGTCGTGCTGCTTGGCGTTCAGCACCTCGTGCTGGATGCCCCGCTTGGAGAGCTGCTGCGAGAGGTACTCGGACTTCTCGACCGAGGTGGTGCCGACCAGGATCGGCTGGCCCTTCTCGTGCTTCTCGGCGATGTCGTCGACGACCGCCTCGAACTTGGCGACCTCAGTGCGGTAGATCAGGTCCGACTGGTCCTTGCGAACCATCGGCTTGTTCGTGGGGATCGGGACCACGCCGAGCTTGTAGATCTGGTGGAACTCGGCGGCCTCGGTCATCGCCGTACCGGTCATGCCGGAGAGCTTGCCGTAGAGGCGGAAGAAGTTCTGCAGGGTGATCGTGGCGAGCGTCTGGTTCTCGTCCTTGATGTCCACCCCTTCCTTCGCCTCGATCGCCTGGTGCATGCCCTCGTTGTAGCGGCGGCCGGCGAGGATACGGCCGGTGTGCTCGTCAACGATCATGACTTCGCCGTCGATGACGACGTAGTCCTTGTCGCACTTGAACAGTTCCTTCGCCTTGATGGCGTTGTTCAGGTAGCCCACGAGCGGGGTGTTCACCGACTCGTAGAGGTTGTCGATGCCCAGCCAGTCCTCGACCTTGGAGACGCCGGACTCGTGGATGGCGACCGTGCGCTTCTTCTCGTCGACGTCGTAGTCGCCGGTCTCCTCGATGCCCTTGAGCGGGTTGCCCGCCTCGCCCTTCTTCAGGCGCAGCACCAGCTTGGCGAAGTCGCCGTACCACTTCGTGGCCTGGTCGGCCGGGCCGGAGATGATCAACGGGGTACGGGCCTCGTCGACCAGGATGGAGTCGACCTCGTCGACGATGGCGAAGTTGTGGCCGCGCTGCACCAGTTCGTCCTGCGACCACGCCATGTTGTCGCGCAGGTAGTCGAAGCCGAACTCGTTGTTCGTGCCGTAGGTGATGTCGCACGCGTACTGCTCGCGACGCTCGGCCGGCGACATGTTGGCGAGGATGCAGCCGACGCTCAGGCCCAGGAACTTGTGGACGCGGCCCATCATCTCGGAGTCGCGCTCGGCCAGGTAGTCGTTGACCGTGATGAGGTGAACGCCGTCACCGGACAGGGCGTTCAGATACGCGGGCAGCGTGCCGACGAGGGTCTTGCCCTCACCGGTCTTCATCTCGGCCACGTAGCCGAGGTGGAGGGCGGCGCCACCCATCAGCTGCACGTCGTAGTGCCGCTGACCGAGCACGCGCTTGGCGGCTTCGCGGACGGTGGCGAACGCCTCGGGGAGCAGGTCGTCCAGGCTCTCACCGTCGGCGTACCGCTGCTTGTACTCATCGGTGAGGGCCCGCAGCTCGGCGTCGGAGAGGTCGACGAAGTCCTCTTCGATGGAGTTGACCTGGTCCGCGATGCGGTGCAGCTTGCGCAGGATCTTGCCTTCGCCTGCACGCATGATCTTCGAGAGGACGGACACGGGGGTTTGTCTCCTTGCCGGTCGGGCCTGGGACGGTCGGGTTTCCATTTGACGTACTGAGCAACGGCCATCGTATGCGAGGACCCGGCTGGGCCGGGAGGCCTGGCGGCCCGACGGCTGCCCTCAACCTGGACAACGGACGGGGCAGGGCGATAGTGCCGCATCGACGCGAGGAATTGCGCGAATTGTGATCACACGCTCACGCACAGCGAAAATCGATGACTCGCGCGCGGGTCGCCGAGCACAATCGGCCGATGGAACCCGTCACACTCACCACGGATCGCCTGGTCCTGCGCGCCGTCGGTCCCAAGGACACCCAGGCCGTGTACGAGGCCGCCCAGGACCCCGGCATCCAGCGCTGGACGACCGTACCGTCCCCCTATCTGCCCGAGCACGCGAGCGGCTTCACGCAGAAGCTGGTCCCCGACGGCTGGGCACAGGGCTCGATGTTCACCTTCGGCATCTTCCTCCCGGACGGGGAACTCGCCGGCATGCTCTCTCTGACCATGCTTTCGCTCGGCGTGGCGGAGGTCGGCTTCTGGGCGGCCGTGCAGCACCGCGGGCGTGGCTACGTCACCGAGGCCACGCTCGCCGCCTGCCGGTGGATCTTCACCGAGGTCGGCGTCGACCGGGTCGAATGGCGCGCCGAGGTCGGCAACCACCCCTCCCGCACGGTGGCCGAACGCGCGGGCTTCACCATCGAGGGCACCCTGCGCTCCGCTGTGAACAACAAAGGGGTACGCCGGGACTGCTGGGTCGGCTCCCTGCTCCCCTCTGACCTGGGCCTGCCGTCCACGGCGCCGTACCTGCCTGCCCGCATCTGACCGCAGGCGGGCGAATGCCCAGCTCAGGGCGGATTGTCAGTGGCACCCTCTAGGGTCCGGACCATGACGACCCTTCCGCGCCCGACCACCATCCTCACCGCGGACGACGCCCGCCGTATCGCCCTGCGGGCCCAGGGCTTCCTCGGCGCGCCCGACCGGCGGGCCGGTGTCAGAGGCGTGCTGCGCCACCTCGGCGCGATCCAGCTCGACACGATCTCGGTCCTCGCCCGCTCCCATGAGCTGGTGCCCTACGCCCGGCTCGGCGCGGTCGGCCGCAAGACGGTCGAGGCCGCCTACTGGGACGACACGCATGCCTTCGAGTACTGGTCGCACGCCGCATGCATCCTCCCGGTCGAGGAGTGGCCGCACTTCGCCTTCCGCCGCCGCGCCTACCGGCATCGCCCGCACTGGAACCACGAACTGCCCGAGGGCGCCTACGACCAGGTCCTCAAGCAGCTGCGCGCGGAAGGCCCGCTGACCTCCACGGAGCTGGGCGGCGCGAAGAAGACGAACGAGTGGTGGGACTGGTCGGGCACCAAGGTCGCGGTGGAGCGCGCGCTGATGTACGGCGAGGTGGTGTGCGTCCAGCGGCGCGGCTGGAAGCGCGTGTACGACCTCGCCGAGCGCGCGATCCCGGACACGCTGCTGCACGACGAGCTGGACGACACCGAGTGCCTGCGCCGTCTGGTCCGGCTGGCCGGTGAGTCCCTGGGCGTGGGCACGCGCGCGGACATCGCCGACTACCACCGTCTCAAGGGCGAGCAGGTCGACGCGGTGATCGCCGACTGCGGGCTGGTGCCGGTCGAGGTCGAGGGCTGGGGCAGGCCGGCCTGGGCCGACCCCGCGGCCCTGGCGACCGAGCCCCGCGGCCGGCACCGGACCACGCTGCTGTCGCCGTTCGACTCCCTGATCTGGGAACGGGCGCGCACGGAGCGGATCTTCGGCTTCTCCCACCGCCTGGAGGCGTACGTCCCCAGGCCCAAGCGGGTGTACGGCTATTTCGCGATGCCGGTCCTGGCGGGCGGCCGGCTGGTCGGGCGCGTGGACCCTGCCCGCGAGGGCCGCACGCTGGTGGCCAAGCAGGTCACCCTGGACGGTGCGAAGGCGGTCCCGGCGGTCGCCCAGGCCCTGCTCGAGGCGGCCGACTGGGTGGACTGCACGGACGTCCGCGTCGAGCGCGTGGACGCACCCGAATGGCGCGAGCCCCTGGAGAGGGAACTCGCCCGCGCCCTGGCCTAGCCCCGGCGATCCGCTACCGGATCTCGAGGATCTTCTCCCGCATCGCATAGACCACGGCTTCCATCCGGGAGTGCAGCTGGAGCTTCTCCAGGATGTTGCGGACGTGGTTCTTCACGGTGTTCTCGGAGATGAACAGCTCTTTGGCGATGTCGCGGTTGTTCATCCCGGTGGCGACGAGCTTGAGGACTTCCAGTTCCCGGTCGGTCAGCCGGGGCGCCGGAACCAGCCGGCGCTCGTCGGTGCGCTGGATCATCGACTTGAACTCGGTGAGGAGCTTGGACGCCATGGACGGGCTGATCTGCGACTGCCCGTCGGCCACCGCACGAATGGCGGTGGCCACCTCGTCCGTGGAGATCTCCTTGAGGAGATATCCGGTCGCCCCCGCCTTGATCGCGTCGTAGAGGTCGGCCTCCTCGTCGCTGATCGTCAACATGATGATCTTGGCGCTGGGGGCCACCTCCTTGATGGAGGTGCAGGCCTCGATCCCGCCCCGTTTGGGCATGCGAACGTCCATCAGCACGATGTCGGGCAGCAGGTCGGCGGCCTTCTCTACGGCCTCGGCGCCGTCACCGGCCTCGCCGACGACCTGGATGTCCTCCTCGGCCGCGAGCACGATCTCCAGGCCCCGCCGGAAGAGGGCGTGGTCGTCCACCACCAGGACTCTGATCGGCTCCCCACGTGAGGAGCCCGCGTCCGGGTCCCTGCCGATGACACCGTCTTCGGCATCTTCGTCCCGCATCGGTCCGAAGGTGTCCGCCATCGTTCCTCCCCCTGAAGGCTGTGGCCTGTTGTCCCGCGCCATCGCCAACCCAAGGCAACGGCCCACCGGTTGGGCCGGTCCGGCCATGATTTCATGCCTGGGCGACGCGGAGGTGACATGCGGGGCGTGAAGTGGTCGCACACCGGTGCCCCTGGGGGCGCACACGCGCTGCCAGGGGCACCTGCTCCGCTTCTTCCGGGTGGGTCAGCCGCCCAGCGTGCCCCCCGCCGCGTGGGGCTGTGCCTCAGCGACCATCCGGTCCGGGTCGAGATGGATCACGCCGTAGTCGTAGGCGTGGCGCCGGTAGACGACGCTCGGCTGCTTCGTCTCGGCGTCGACGAACAGGTAGAAGTCGTGGCCGACCAGTTCCATCTCGTAGAGGGCCTGGTCCAGGCTTATGGGTGCGGCTACGTGGGTCTTCTCGCGAACGACGAGGGGGCCTTCCCCCTTGATCTCCAGCGAGCCGATCTTCTTCGTCGGCACTCCGTCCGTCTCGTCCTCCTGGACGGGCAGGCCGTTGCCGTTCAGCGTCGCCGCGCCGGGGACGTGGTCGGGGACCTCGGCCGCCGAGATCCGGCGCGCGCCGCGCCGCGAGAAACGCTTGTCGTGCTGCTTGCGCAGCCGCGCGTCCAGCTTCTCCGCCGCCAGGTCGAGTGCCGCGTACGGGTCGCTGGCCGCCGCTTCCGCCCGGATCACCGGACCGCGGGAGCGGAGGGTGATCTCCACTCGGTCACAGCGGTCGGCCTGTCGGGGGTTGGGCTCCTTGGACACCTCGACGTCGAGGCTGATCACCTTGCCGTCGAGCTTCTGGATCTTCTCCAGCTTCAGCTTCTCGGCCACGTGCTTGCGGAACCGCTCGGGCACCTCGGTCTTGCGGCCCTTGACGACGATGTCCACGCAGAACTCCGTTCCCGGATCGCTCCGCTCGGTCGGCGGAGCATCTCCCTTTTGCACCAGGTCCGGTGAGCACCGGACCTCGGACTCGGTGACTTCACCTCCTCCTCCCCCAGCGGCAAGATCTCCACCCCAGCGGCGCGGGTGAATGTGGAAAACCCACGCCACGGCATTCGGATATGAGAGGTGTGGCCTGCGCCTTTCCTCACAACCGAACATATCTCGCCCGGACGGATGTCGTCACCCTCTACTGCGGCGTACCTCCGTTCAGGTGAATTCCCCCTCTCACTACCTGCAACGATGCAGGTAGATGGTCAGTTCCTGTTTATTTCGAAAGAATCGCCGGGAGCCGCGACCACGGCCGCGCGGAGCGCGTACCCGAGGGCCTTCTCCGCCGTCCTTTCCGGTGCACCATGCACCCACTTCCCGCGTTCCGGACGCGTTCCGCTCCGTCGTTCCTCCCTTCCTTCCCGAGTTACGGCTGCATACACGGACGTTCTCACTTCGCGTTCCTCCTCGCGACGCGACGGGGCCACATCCCCAAGAGCCCGTGCGGCCTCTGCGAGGCTGGCGCCGGTCGTGATCAGGTCGTCGACGAGCACGACCCGTCCCGTGCCGAGCAGCCGGCCACCGCCCGCCGTCACCTCCAGCGCGCCCGAGAGGTTCGCCAGGCGCCGCCGCGCGTCGAGCCCGGCCTGGTCCGCCACCGGCCGCCGCTGGCGCAGCACGGCCGCCACCCGGGCCGGTGTCCCGGTGCGCCGCAGCTCCCGGGCCGCCGCGAGCGCCATCCGCCGTACCGGATCGTGCCCACGCGCCCGCACGGCCCAGCGTGCGGAGGGCACAGGGACGAGTACCA
Source organism: Streptomyces broussonetiae (assembly GCF_009796285.1). Taxonomy (NCBI): domain Bacteria; kingdom Bacillati; phylum Actinomycetota; class Actinomycetes; order Kitasatosporales; family Streptomycetaceae; genus Streptomyces; species Streptomyces broussonetiae. The sequence continues at coordinate 4,041,776 of NZ_CP047020.1, forward strand.
CGCTCGCCGCGTCTCCCCCGGCGTCGACCGGCTCTTCACCAGCGCCTCCGGCACGGGCACCGCCCGGGCCGAGCCCCGCCCGCACGGCCCCCGCCAGCGCTACGCCCAGCGCTCCCGCAAGGGCCAGCGCGCCCCGCTCCTTGTGTGCGAGCAGCAGCTCCCGCACCTCCTTCGCATAGGGAGCCGCCGCGTGGACCACCGGCAGCCCGGCCGGCTCCGGCACCGGCCGCACCCGCCGGGCCGCGCCCCTGCCCAGCGCGGCCCGGCAGCGCGTGCAGAGCACCGTACGAGGCGCTCCGCAGCCCGCGCAGTCGGCCGGCAGCACCAGGTCGCTGAGGTCCCGCCACCAGCCCCGCATGCCCACCACTGTGCCAACGGCCGAGCCGCCCCACCACCCCTGTGGAAAACCCCCTGTGGACAACCATGACCACCGCGCTGCAACCGTCACCCACACGGGAGAACCCGGGATCGCGCGACACGACACCCGAGCAAAACGCACGAGCACGGAGACGGTCACGGCGGGGAACACGACACACCGCTCAGCCGGGCGACCGGGGGAGAAAACGGCACGGCGACACGACGCTCAGCCCGGTCGCCCGAGAGCGAAGACGCCAGACGACACGACGCTCAGCACAGCCACCCGAGAGCAAAGGCACCGGGCAACAGGACGCTCAGCCCGGATAGGCCGGTGCCGTTCCGTCCTTGTCCACCTTCTGCCACTGCGCTCCGGACGGCAGCCGTACGATCCCGTCGTCCTCCGAGTAGGCCACCAGCGGCACCCGCTCGTCCTCGGACGCGGCGATCGCCTTGACGCCGGTCAGCGCGCCGGGGGCCGGACCGTCGAGCGTGGAGCCGTCGACCTGGACGTAGCGCATCTGCAGCACGCCCCCCTGCTCCCTGCCGGCCGCGAGCAGCCTGCTGTCCCCGGCCCAGGACAGGGCGCTGACCTGCTCCAAGTCGGGTGCGGCCGACCGCAGTTCCACCACGGAGATACCCTGCCCGGTCCCGTCGTCACGCTGGATCCGGCCGATGAGCAGGGACTGCTTGCCGTCCTTCTCCACGACCAGCGCGATCCGTACCCCGTCGGCCGCCACCCGGGCGTCCTTGATCTGGCCGGACAGCTCCGGGACCGCGACCTCCTGAGGCTTGCTGCTCCCCTGCGCCACGACGTAGACCCGTGAACGGTGCGGGTCGCGGTCGGCCACCCACAGATCGCCGCGCGCGTCCCAGCTCGGGGTCGTCAGCCGGTCGGCCGGCGTCGCGCCCGCGCTGGTCAGCAGCGGATTCCCGAGCGAATCGCCCGACGACAGCGACGTCACGTACAACGACCTGCCCGTATCGCCGACCCCGGCCGCGCTGTGCTCGTCCCGCGACACAGCCACCGACTGCAGCCCCTTGTCACCCTCACCGAGCGGACCGGGCACCGGAACGGCACTCGTACCCGTGCTCCCCGTCGGCATCCGCACCAACCGGTGCTTGCCGTCCAGGAAGTACAGGTACTCGGGGCTCTTGGCCGACCCGTGCCAGGCGGCGGACTCGGCGCGCTCCTCGCTCAGATCGCACAGCCGACGACCGCCGACGCCCTGCAGTTCGACCGAGTCCAGCGTCGGCGCCAGGTTCCGCAGCGTGAACAGCAGCTGCGTCGCCATCTCGGTGCACTTGGTGGCCGCGACCTGGGACACCTTGAGGTTCAGCGGCACCGTCAGCTTGTTCTGGTCGTCCGGCGCCAGCCCCGACACGTCCTTCTGCAAGGCCGTACCGGTCGGGAAACTGGACCTGACGACCGGGCCGAGCCATCTGCTCGGGCCGCTCAGCAGTGAGCGGACCATCTGCGTCATCGGGTCCACCTTGCTGCGCACGAACACCGGGTCGGCGACCGCCACCGGCTGTCCCGTCGCCCCGGCCGTCGTGTCGGACGCGAAGTAGTACTTGTCAACGGACGTGTAGTTGCGCTGGAAGTCCGACTTGCCCATGACGACGCCGTCGGGCGGCCCGTCGATACGCCACTGCCCGGTCTTGGGGTTCCGCGTGAGGTGCACCTTCTTGCTGTAGGAGCCGTCAGCGGGCTGATACGCCTGCTGCGAGTCCACGGCCGCAACCCGGGTGCCCTCCAGCACGCAGGTGACACTGCTGGTCGGATCCGGCTTGCCGCCCGGGCGGCAGTCGGGCTCGATACTCGGCCCGTTCGCGAGGACCGTGGTCGACCGCTCCGGCCGCCATGCGCGCGCGGCGTCGTCCGTCAGATACTTGCGGGCCGTGTCGTAGTCCGGATCGTCGCTGGTCAGCGCCTCCAGGAAGCCCTGCATGATCTCGGCCGGCCCAGCACCCTCGGCCGGCGGCATGGCGAACACCCGGACGCCGGTGTCCTGCCGCGGCGTGGACTCCACGTTCCGCAAGTCCCCGTTGTCGGGCATCGAGGCGCACCCGGCCAGCAGAACGACCCCCGAAGCGGCGTACGCCACCGCGCGCCCGGGTCGCCACCGGGCGCCCCCCATGCGGTCAGCGCCCACGAAATGCCTCCCCTGGCTCGGTCGTCGAGTCCTCCGCTGCGGCCGCTTCCTGCGGAGCCGCGCCCGCGTCGCCCGCAGGGCCTGCGGCGGACCCGTCGTCCGGGCGCCGCGTGCCACCGGTGGGCCGGGGCACCACGCGCGTGCCGTTGCCGTTGCCCGGCAGGGCGGTCGGGCCGGCGGCCGGGGTGACACCGGCCAGCCGCGGCGCGATCGACGCGCGCGGCGGCAGCGCGGGCACCTGAGTGCCGCCCTGCTGCACCGGAACCGTGGCCCGCTTCTCCTCGCCCCCGCCGGGCAGACCGGCCTCGTCGAGGCCACGGTTGCGGCGCGAGTCCTTGGGCTCCAGCGGTATGGGCGAGCCCCGCAGCGGCTCGTCGGCGGTCCGCGGCAGCGTCAGCCGGAACTGCGAGCCACCGCCCGGCTCGCCCCAGGCCTGCAGCCAGCCGCCGTGCAGCCGCGCGTCCTCCAGGGCGATCGACAGCCCAAGTCCCGTACCTCCGGTGGTACGCGCGCGTGCCGGGTCCGCCCGCCAGAAACGGCTGAAGACGCGCGTCGCCTCACCCGGCTTGAGCCCCACGCCGTAGTCGCGCACCGCGACGGCGACCGCGCCGCCCGCCGCGGCCAGCTTGACGACGACGTCCTTGCCCTCGCCGTGCTCCACGGCGTTGACCACGAGGTTGCGCAGCACGCGCTCCACGCGGCGCGCGTCCGCCTCGGCGACGACGGGCTGCTGGTCGCCGAGCACTCGTATGTGCGTGCCCTTGCGCTCGGCGAGCGGGGCGGCGCCGCTGACCACGCGCCGGACGACCTCCCTGAGGTCTATCGGCTCGGCCTCCAGCGCCGCCGCGCCCGCGTCGAAACGGCTGATCTCCAGCAGGTCCGCGAGCAGCGACTCGAACCGGTCCAGCTGGTCGGCGAGCAGCTCCGCCGACCGCGCGGTCACCGGGTCGAAGTCCTCGCGCGCCTCGTGGATGACGTCCGCGGCCATCCGGACGGTCGTCAGCGGGGTGCGCAGCTCGTGCGAGACGTCCGACACGAACCGGCGCTGCATCCGCGACAGGTCCTCCAACTGCTGGATCTTCACCTGGAGGTTCTGCGCCATCTTGTTGAAGGCTTCACCGAGGCGCGCGATGTCGTCCTCGCCGGTGACCTTCATCCGCTCCTGCAACCGCCCGGCGGACAGCCGCTCCGCGATCCCGGCGGCCATCCGCACCGGCGTGACGACCTGGCGCACCACCAGCCAGGCGATGGCGCCGAGCAGCACGACGACGAACAGCCCCGCGGTCGCCAGGGTGCCCTTGACCAGGCTCAGGGACTTCTCCTCCTGCGTGAGCGGGAAGAGGTAGTACAGCTCGTACGGCCGCCCGTTGGGGTCGTTGACCTGCTTGCCGATGACCAGCGCAGGCTGCGAGTCCTTGCCGTTGGAGTAGACGATCCGGGTGTAGCTCTGGGCGGCCGTCATCCCGCTGTTGACCCGCTCGCGCAGATCGGCGGGCACGCTGGAGGTCGGGTTGACGTTCCCGGAACCGCGCGGGCTGCGTCCCCCGCCGCTGTCGTCACCGACGGGCAGCGTCACCACGTCGAAGGCGCCCGCACCACCGCTGGACAGCGACTCCACGAGATCACTCATCCACTGGATGACGTTCTGCGACTGCCGTCCGTCCGCGGTCGAGGTGCCGTCACCGGTGCCGGCTGTCGTGTTCGTGCCCGTGACGGCACCGCTCGCCGCCTCGTCCGCCCTCTGCTTGGCCACCGCGAACCCGCCCGTGGCCTGGCTCTGCGAGGCCTTCACCTTGGCGTCCAGCAGGCCGTTGCGCACCTGCCCGATCACGACGAAGCCCAGCAGCAGGACGACACCCAGCGACATCAGCAGGGTCGTGGCGACGACCCTGAGCTGGATGTTGCGCCGCCACAGCCGCATCACCGGCAGCAGCGGACGACGCACCCAGCGCAGGAACAGTCTGAGGACCGGGCTGCCCTGGACCCCGCCCTCGAGCAGCCCGCCCTCGAAGAGGCTCCTGAAGCGCGCACCGGCTGTCCGGCCGGCAGGCCGCCCCGGACGGGCCCCGGACCGGCCGGGAGCCGAAGCGGCGCCGTCCCTGGACATGTCAGCTCGGTCCGGCCTTGTAGCCGACACCACGGACGGTCACCACGATCTCCGGACGCTCCGGGTCCTTCTCGACCTTGGAACGCAGCCGCTGGACGTGCACATTGACGAGCCGCGTGTCGGCGGCGTGCCGGTAGCCCCACACCTGCTCGAGCAGCACCTCCCGCGTGAACACCTGCCACGGCTTGCGCGCGAGGGCGACCAGCAGGTCGAACTCCAGCGGAGTCAACGCAATCGACTGCCCGTCCCGCTTCACCGAGTGCCCCGCCACGTCGATGACCAGGTCACCGATGGTGAGCTGCTCCGGCGCGGGCTCCTCCGACCGCCGCAGCCGCGCCCGGATCCGGGCGACCAGCTCCTTGGGCTTGAACGGCTTGACGATGTAGTCGTCGGCACCCGACTCCAGGCCCACCACGACATCGACGGTGTCGCTCTTGGCCGTGAGCATCACGATCGGCACCCCGGACTCCGCCCGGATCAGCCGGCACACTTCGATGCCGTCCCGGCCGGGCAGCATCAGATCGAGCAGCACCAAGTCAGGCTTGGTCTCCCGGAAAGCGGCCAGCGCCTTGTCACCGTCGGCTACGAAAGACGGCTCAAAACCTTCACCACGCAGCACGATGCCGAGCATCTCGGCCAGTGCGGTGTCGTCGTCGACGACAAGGACTCGTCCCTTCATAAACGACATCATCCCATTAGCTAAATCGTTACCTGGCGTGAGCTGGCACACAGCGTCCCAAGAGCCTCGGCCGTCACGGGTGAAACGGCTCCCGCCTCGGTGACGATGGCCGTCACCAGCTCGGGCGGCGTCACGTCGAACGCCGGGTTGTACGCCTGGGTCCCCAGGGGTGCCACCGGAATCCCGCCTCCTGCTCCTGTCACCGGCACCTGGGGTGCTGTGACCTCGGTCACTTCAAAGCCGGGACGCTGCTCGACCTCGATGGACGCCCCGTCAGGGGTGTCCGGGTCGATCGTCGTCACCGGCGCCACCACGATGAACGGCACATGGTGGTACCGCGCCAGCACAGCGAGCGGATAGCTCCCCACCTTGTTCGCCACCGAGCCGTCGGCCGCGATCCGGTCCGCCCCGATCAGCACCGCGTCCACCTCGCCCGCCGCGAACAGGGAACCCGCCGCGTTGTCGGTGAGCAAGGTGTACGCCATGCCACTGCGGGCCGCTTCGTACGCCGTCAGGCGAGCACCTTGCAGCAACGGACGCGTTTCGTCCACCCACAACCGCCGCAGCCGTCCCTCCCGATGCGCGCGCAGAGCCACCGCGAAGGCCGTGCCCTCCCCGCCCGACACCAGCGAACCGGTGTTGCAGTGCGTGAGGATCCGGTGCCCACCGCCGGGCTGCAGCTCCTCGAGCAGTGCCAGGCCGTGCGCCGCCATCCGGGCGCTGGCCTCGGCGTCCTCGCGGTGCAGCGTCCGCGCGGCGGCCAGCGCCGCCGCGGCCGCCGCAGCCGGATCTCCGGTCTTCGCCAGCGCCGCCTGGTGCGCGGCCTGGGCCCGGCGCACGCCTACAGACAGGTTCACCGCGGTGGGCCGGGCACCCTCGAGCGCCCGCGCCGCCTCGGCCACCTCGAAGCCCCGCACGGCGGCGAGCGCGACGCCGTACGCCCCCGCGATCCCCAGCAGCGGTGCCCCGCGTACGGCGAGCGAACGGATCGCCTCCACCAGCGCCGGCGCGTCCGTGCACACCAACTCGACCTCTTCGGTCGGGAGCCGCGTCTGGTCGAGAAGGACCAGCACAGGGCCTTCGGGTGGTTCCTCCCATCGGATCACGGGTATCTCGGTCGGCCGCTTGTCCCCGTCGGTTCGCGCCTGCTGATCAGCCATGCGGTCAGTCTGCCCCGGATCCCTCACACAATTGAAGGTCTTCGGCGCCCACCGCGACAGGCCCTTGGATGACCACCCCATGGCACGATGGCTGCCAACCTGCCGCCGCGACAGCGGACAGGCACCGAGAAGGAGCTTCGATGACAGACACTCCGGGCTGGGCCTCGCCCGGATCCGCCCCGTCGTCCGAGGGGCGGGAACCCGGCGCGTCCGGCCCCACCGAGCCCGCCGACCGCCCCGGCGAGACCGAGCCCGCGCCGCAGCCGGGCACGGGCCCGCAGGGCCCAGGCGCGAAGTGGTCCAAGGAGCAGCCGCCACCGGGGCAGTGGTCCGCCCCCACCGGTGCCTCCGGCCCGCACCAGGCCCCGCCGCCCAGCCCCGGCTGGGGCGGACAGCAGCCCGGCGCTCCGGGCCCCGGCGGGTACGGAGCCGGTTATGGCCGCCCCGGCGGCTACGGAGCCTGGGGCGGCGGCTGGGGCGGCCCCCCGTCGGCGGCCAAGCCCGGTGTCATTCCGCTGCGCCCGCTCGGCGTCGGCGAGATCCTCGACGGTGCCGTCTCCACCATGCGCGCCTACTGGCGCACGGTGCTCGGCATCTCGCTGATCGTCGCGCTGATCATGAACGTCAGCATGGTCCTGATCCAGGGCTTCGTCCTGAACGACGTCGTCGTCCAGAACACGCTCAGCGACCCCAACGCCACCCCTGCCGAAGCACTCCACGCCCTGCGCGACACCATGATCGGCGCCGGCGTCGTCTCGGTGATCCGGACGATCGCCATCATCGTCGCGACCGCTCTGCTCACCCCCGTCACCAGCCGGGCCGTCCTCGGCAGAACGGTCACGGCCCGAGAGAATTGGCGCGAAGCCCGGCCGCAGATCCCTAAGCTGTTCGGTCTGCTCATCCTGCTCGGTCTGATCTTCGCCGGCGTCATGCTGGCCGGCGCACTGCCCGGTCTGCTCGTCCTGGTCGCCGGCGGCGACAACGCCGGATCGGCCCTGCTCTCCCTGGGCGTCCTCGCCGCCAGCATCGTCACGGTGTGGCTGTGGATCCGCTTCTACCTCGCCGCGCCCGCCCTGATGCTGGAGCGCCAGGGCATCGTCAAGTCCCTCAAGCGCTCGGCGAAGCTCGTGCGCGGCTCCTGGTGGCGCATCTTCGGCATCATGCTGCTCACCCTCCTCATCACGGGCATCGTCTCGGCGATCATCACCATCCCCTTCACCGCCATCGGGGCCGCCGTGAGCGGCGACAGCATGGACAACCTGCTCGGCACCAGCGGCGGGCACGTGGGCTGGGCGGCCCTGATCATCAGCGGGATCGGCGCGCTGATCGGCACTACTCTCACCCTCCCGATCAGCGCGGGCGTCACCGTGCTCCTCTACATCGACCAGCGCATCCGCCGTGAGGCTCTCGACCTCGAACTGGCCCGCGCCGCCGGCGTCCAGGACTACGGCACCGGCGCACCCGGTCCCGTCCGGGGGAGCTGATGCGGTGAGCCTCACGGGGGGAGTTCTCACGGCGGCGGCCCTGTCCGGCGTCGGCGGCACGGTCGTACGCGGCCTGCTGCGCACATCGGACATGGCCCTCCTCGCGGCCGGCGGCTCGGGGGACGGGCCGCCCGTGACCACCCCACGCGATCCCGCGCGGGAAGCGGCCCGGCGCGAGCTGGCCAAGCGGATGTACCACGAGAACGACCCCGGCCTGTTCCAGCGCGCCCTGAACGCGTTCTGGGACTGGCTCGACCGGCTCTTCAGCTCTGCCGCCTCGGCGACACCCGGCGGCACGCTCGGCTTGATCGTCGTGGTCCTGTTCGTCGTCGCCGTTCTGGCCGCCCTGTGGTGGCGCCTGGGCATCCCGCGCCGCCAACCCGCCTCCGCAGCCGTCCTGTTCGACGACCGTCCCCGTAGCGCCGCCGAGCACCGTGCGGCCGGCGAGGCGCACGCGGCACAGAGCCACTGGAACCAGGCCGTCCAGGAACGCATGCGGGCCATCGTCCGCTCCCTGGAGGAACGGGCCCTGCTCGATGTCCGCCCCGGCCGCACCGCCGACGAGGCGGCCGCCGAGGCCGGCCGCACCCTCCCCTCGCACCTGGGCCGACTCGTGGCCGCCGCCCGGGAGTTCGACGACGTGACGTACGGCGGACGCCGCGCGAGCAAGGATTCGTACCACCGCATCGCCGAACTGGACCGCGACCTGGAACGCACGAGGCCTGCCCTCGCCCACAGCGCAGCCAGTACCGCCAGTCCCGCCCACAACACCCGCCAGGGGGACGCCGAGTGACCGCCGGGGCCACCCTGCCGTCGACCTCCACAGCGCCGACCCCTCGCCAGATGTGGACCCGCACGCGTGGCATCACGCTCGCCGTCGTCCTGATCCTCGCCGCGGCCGTCGCCATGGCCGCCGTACGCTCCACCACCCGGCACGGCGAACTGGACCCGCGCTCCGCCGACCCCCATGGCAGCCACGCCATCGCCCAACTCCTCGCCGACCGCGGTGTTTCCACCCGCGTGGTCACCACGCTCGACTCGGCACGTACCGCCGCCGGTCCGGACACCACCCTCCTGGTCGCCGTACCCGATCTTCTGACGGAACGTCAACAGATCCAGCTGCACCAGGCGATCGCGGCCTCCAGGGGCCGCACCGTCCTGGTCGCGGCCGGCAGCTGGTCCGTCGAGCGGCTCGCCCCAGGGGTCACCGCGGACCCCGTCACCAGCAGCCGCACCACACTCGCCCCCCAGTGCCCCCTCCTCGAAGCCCAGCGGGCCGGCAGCGCCGACGCCGGCGGTATCCGCTACACCACCACCCGCCTCGACGCCGACTCCTGCTACCCCAGCCAGCGCCTCGCCACTCTGCTGCGCCTCCCCGCCGCATCCGGAGGCGGCGACACCGTCGTGCTCGGCGCGCCCGACATTCTCTACAACGACCGCCTCGACAAGCAGGGCAACGCCTCGCTCGCCCTCCAACTCCTCGGCTCCCGCCCCCATCTGGTCTGGTACCTCCCCTCGCTCTCCGACACCTCGGCCGCCCCCGCAGACGATCAGAAGAACTTCCTCGACCTGCTTCCCTCGGGCTGGCTCTGGGGCGCCCTCCAACTCTTCATCGCAGCCGCCCTCGCCGCCTTCTGGCGGGCACGCCGCCTCGGCCCTCTCGTACGCGAAAGACTCCCTGTCGCGATCCGTGCCTCCGAAACCGCCGAGGGCCGCGCCCGCCTCTACCGCAGGGCCAACGCCCGCGACCGCGCTGCCACCGCTCTTCGCTCCGTCACCCGCACCCGGCTCGCCCCCCTCGTCGGCATCCCCGTCACCCAGGCGCACACGCCCGAGGCCCTGCTCCCCGCCCTGTCCGCCCACCTGGACGGCGACGGACAAGCCCTGCACTCCCTTCTCTTCGGACCGCCGCCCGGCGACGACGCGGCCCTCATCGCACTGACCGACCAACTCGACGCCCTCGAAAGAGAGGTACGCCGTCCATGATGGCCCCGACCACTGACAACGCCGGGAACACCGGGGACCCGGGCGCCGCCCGAGCGTCCCTGGAGGCTCTGCGCGCCGAGATCGCCAAAGCCGTGGTCGGCCAGGACCCCGCCGTGACCGGCCTCGTCGTCGCCCTCCTCTGCCGCGGACACGTACTACTAGAAGGAGTCCCCGGAGTCGCCAAAACGTTGCTCGTCCGCACCCTCGCATCCGCGCTCGAACTCGACACCAAGCGCGTCCAGTTCACCCCCGACCTGATGCCGAGCGACGTCACGGGCTCCCTCGTCTACGACGTGCGCACCGCCGAGTTCTCCTTCCAGGAGGGGCCGGTCTTCACCAACCTCCTCCTCGCGGACGAGATCAACCGCACGCCGCCCAAAACCCAGTCCTCCCTCCTCGAGGCCATGGAGGAGCGCCAGGTCACGGTCGACGGCACCCCGCGCCCGCTTCCCGAACCATTCCTGGTCGCCGCGACGCAGAACCCCGTCGAATACGAGGGCACCTATCCCCTCCCGGAAGCCCAACTGGACCGCTTCCTGCTCAAACTGACGATCCCTCTGCCGTCCCGCCAGGACGAGATCGACGTCCTCACCCGCCACGCCTCCGGCTTCGACCCGCGTGACCTGCGCGCCGCCGGCGTACGCCCCGTGGCCGGCGCCGCCGACCTGGAAGCGGCCCGCGCCGCGGTCGCCAAGACAACCGCGTCCCCCGAGATCACCTCCTACGTCGTCGACATCTGCCGCGCCACCCGCGAGTCGCCCTCCCTCACCCTCGGCGTCTCCCCGCGTGGCGCAACCGCCCTCCTGGCCACCTCACGCGCGTGGGCATGGCTCACCGGCCGCGACTACGTCATCCCCGACGACGTCAAGGCCCTCGCGCTGCCCACCCTGCGCCACCGGATCCAACTGCGCCCCGAGGCCGAGATGGAGGGCGTGACCGCAGACTCCGTCATCAACGCCGTCCTCGCGCACGTCTCGGTCCCCCGCTGATGGCACTCACCGGACGCGCCGCCCTCCTCGCGGCCCTCGGCTCGATCCCTGTCGGCATCCTGGAGCCCGGCTGGACCGGCCTCCTCGCGGTCAACGGCCCCCTGGCCCTGGCCTGTGCCTGCGATTTCGCGCTCGCCGCCCCCGTACGACGTCTCGTCCTGACCCGTTCCGGCGACACCTCCACACGCCTCGGCGAGACCGCCGACGTCACGCTCACGATCACCAACCCGTCCCGCCGCCCCCTGCGGGCACAACTACGGGACGCATGGCCGCCGAGCAGCTGGCAGGCCGGTACCGAGATCGAGGCCTCCCGGCACCGCCTGACCATCCCCCCGGGCGAGCGCAGGCGCGTGACCACGAGACTTCGTCCCACCCGCCGCGGCGATCGCCAGGCCGACCGCGTCACGATTCGCTCCTACGGCCCCCTCGGCCTGTTCTCCCGCCAAGGCGCCCACGAGGTGCCCTGGGCTGTACGAGTTCTGCCCCCATTCACCAGCCGAAAGCATCTGCCGTCAAAGCTCGCCCGATTGCGTGAACTTGACGGCCGCACCGGTGTGCTGACACGCGGTGAGGGAACCGAGTTCGACAGCCTGCGCGAGTACGTCCCCGGCGACGACACCCGCTCGATCGACTGGCGGGCCACCGCCCGGCAGTCCGCTGTCGCCGTGCGCACCTGGCGCCCCGAACGCGACCGGCACATCCTGTTGGTCCTGGACACCGGCCGCACCTCCGCCGGACGCGTCGGCGACGCCCCACGCCTCGACGCCGCCATGGACGCGGCCCTGCTCCTCGCGGCACTCGCCTCCAGGGCCGGCGACCGTGTGGCTCTCCTCGCCTACGACCGCCGGGTACGCGCTCTGGTCCACGGCAGCTCCGCAGGAGACGTGCTGCCGGCCCTGGTCAGCGTGATGGCTCCGCTCGAACCGGAACTCGTCGAGACCAACGCACGCGGTCTCATCGCGTCGGCGCTGCGCACGGCGCCTCGCCGCTCCTTGATCGTCCTGCTCACCACGCTGGACGCCGCACCGGTGGAACAGGGACTGCTCCCTATACTCCCCCAGCTCACTCAACGGCACACGGTTCTGGTCGCCTCGGTGGCCGACCCGCACATCGCGGGCATGGCCAAGACCCGGGGCAGCACGGAAGCGGTGTACGAGGCCGCGGCCGCCGCACAGGCACAGAGCGAACGTCAGCACACCGCGGAACAGCTCCGGCGCCATGGAGTGACGGTGGTGGACGCGACTCCAGAAGAACTCGCACCAGCACTGGCGGACGCATACCTCGCCCTGAAGGCGGCGGGTCGGCTCTGATACGGGCCCGCTCCGCCGTCCTTCTGGAAGGTACGGCCGAGAAATCCGGTTCCGAAACGCAGAAAGGCCCACGCCGGATGGCGTGGGCCTTTCTCAAAATTTGTTCGGCGGCGTCCTACTCTCCCACAGGGTCCCCCCTGCAGTACCATCGGCGCTGTGAGGCTTAGCTTCCGGGTTCGGAATGTAACCGGGCGTTTCCCTCACGCTATGACCACCGAAACACTATGAAACTGTCGAACCATGCCACACCACGTTCTGTGAAACGTGGGGCTGTTCGTGGTTTCAGAACCAACACAGTGGACGCGAGCAACTGAGGACAAGCCCTCGGCCTATTAGTACCGGTCACCTCCACCAGTTACCTGGCTTCCAGATCCGGCCTATCAACCCAGTCGTCTACTGGGAGCCTTACCCCATCAAGTGGGTGGGAGTCCTCATCTCGAAGCAGGCTTCCCGCTTAGATGCTTTCAGCGGTTATCCCTCCCGAACGTAGCCAACCAGCCATGCCCTTGGCAGAACAACTGGCACACCAGAGGTTCGTCCGTCCCGGTCCTCTCGTACTAGGGACAGCCCTTCTCAAGACTCCTACGCGCACAGCGGATAGGGACCGAACTGTCTCACGACGTTCTAAACCCAGCTCGCGTACCGCTTTAATGGGCGAACAGCCCAACCCTTGGGACCGACTCCAGCCCCAGGATGCGACGAGCCGACATCGAGGTGCCAAACCATCCCGTCGATATGGACTCTTGGGGAAGATCAGCCTGTTATCCCCGGGGTACCTTTTATCCGTTGAGCGACGGCGCTTCCACAAGCCACCGCCGGATCACTAGTCCCGACTTTCGTCCCTGCTCGACCCGTCGGTCTCACAGTCAAGCTCCCTTGTGCACTTACACTCAACACCTGATTGCCAACCAGGCTGAGGGAACCTTTGGGCGCCTCCGTTACTCTTTAGGAGGCAACCGCCCCAGTTAAACTACCCATCAGACACTGTCCCTGATCCGGATCACGGACCCAGGTTAGACATCCAGCACGACCAGACTGGTATTTCAACGACGACTCCACAAACACTGGCGTGCCTGCTTCAAAGTCTCCCAGCTATCCTACACAAGCCGAACCGAACACCAATATCAAACTGTAGTAAAGGTCCCGGGGTCTTTCCGTCCTGCTGCGCGAAACGAGCATCTTTACTCGTAGTGCAATTTCACCGGGCCTATGGTTGAGACAGTCGAGAAGTCGTTACGCCATTCGTGCAGGTCGGAACTTACCCGACAAGGAATTTCGCTACCTTAGGATGGTTATAGTTACCACCGCCGTTTACTGGCGCTTAAGTTCTCAGCTTCGCCTGGACGAATCCAAGCTAACCGGTCCCCTTAACGTTCCAGCACCGGGCAGGCGTCAGTCCGTATACATCGCCTTACGGCTTCGCACGGACCTGTGTTTTTAGTAAACAGTCGCTTCTCGCTGGTCTCTGCGGCCACCCCCAGCTCGAACAGCAAGTGTTCTCACCAGGCGTGGCCCCCCTTCTCCCGAAGTTACGGGGGCATTTTGCCGAGTTCCTTAACCATAGTTCACCCGAACGCCTCGGTATTCTCTACCTGACCACCTGAGTCGGTTTAGGGTACGGGCCGCCATAAAACTCGCTAGAGGCTTTTCTCGACAGCATAGGATCATCCACTTCACCACAATCGGCTCGGCATCAGGTCTCAGCCACAAGGTGTGCGGATTTGCCTACACACCGGCCTACACCCTTACCCCGGGACAACCACCGCCCGGGATGGACTACCTTCCTGCGTCACCCCATCACTCACCTACTAACCGCTTGGTCCGGCGGCTCCACCACTCCCCTCAACTCCGAAGAGATCAGGGCGGCTTCACGGCCTTAGCATCACGATGCTCGATGTTTGACGCTTCACAGCGGGTACCGGAATATCAACCGGTTATCCATCGACTACGCCTGTCGGCCTCGCCTTAGGTCCCGACTTACCCTGGGCAGATCAGCTTGACCCAGGAACCCTTAGTCAATCGGCGCACACGTTTCTCACGTGTGAATCGCTACTCATGCCTGCATTCTCACTCGTCAACCGTCCACGACTACCTTCCAGTGCCGCTTCACCCGGCAGACGACGCTCCCCTACCCATCAACACACCCGTTGGGGCTATATATGTCAATGACACGACTTCGGCGGTACGCTTGAGCCCCGCTACATTGTCGGCGCGGAATCACTAGACCAGTGAGCTATTACGCACTCTTTCAAGGGTGGCTGCTTCTAAGCCAACCTCCTGGTTGTCTGTGCGACTCCACATCCTTTCCCACTTAGCGTACGCTTAGGGGCCTTAGTCGATGCTCTGGGCTGTTTCCCTCTCGACCATGGAGCTTATCCCCCACAGTCTCACTGCCGCGCTCTCACTTACCGGCATTCGGAGTTTGGCTAAGGTCAGTAACCCGGTAGGGCCCATCGCCTATCCAGTGCTCTACCTCCGGCAAGAAACACACGACGCTGCACCTAAATGCATTTCGGGGAGAACCAGCTATCACGGAGTTTGATTGGCCTTTCACCCCTAACCACAGGTCATCCCCCAGGTTTTCAACCCTGGTGGGTTCGGTCCTCCACGAAGTCTTACCTCCGCTTCAACCTGCCCATGGCTAGATCACTCCGCTTCGGGTCTTGAGCGTGCTACTCCAACGCCCTATTCGGACTCGCTTTCGCTACGGCTTCCCCACACGGGTTAACCTCGCAACACACCGCAAACTCGCAGGCTCATTCTTCAAAAGGCACGCAGTCACACCGAAGTGCTCCCACGGCTTGTAGGCACACGGTTTCAGGTACTATTTCACTCCCCTCCCGGGGTACTTTTCACCATTCCCTCACGGTACTATCCGCTATCGGTCACCAGGGAATATTTAGGCTTAGCGGGTGGTCCCGCCAGATTCACACGGGATTTCTCGGGCCCCGTGCTACTTGGGTGTCTCTCAAACGAGCCGCTGATGTTTCGACTACGGGGGTCTTACCCTCTACGCCGGACCTTTCGCATGTCCTTCGCCTACATCAACGGTTTCTGACTCGTCCTGTCGCCGGCAGACAACAGAAGAGAGATCCCACAACCCCGTATACGCAACCCCTGCCGGGTCTCACACGCATACGGTTTGGCCTCATCCGGTTTCGCTCGCCACTACTCCCGGAATCACGGTTGTTTTCTCTTCCTGAGGGTACTGAGATGTTTCACTTCCCCTCGTTCCCTCCACACTGCCTATGTGTTCAGCAGCGGGTGACAGCCCATGACGACTGCCGGGTTTCCCCATTCGGAAACCCCCGGATCAAAGCCTGGTTGACGACTCCCCGGGGACTATCGTGGCCTCCCACGTCCTTCATCGGTTCCTGGTGCCAAGGCATCCACCGTGCGCCCTTAAAAACTTGGCCACAGATGCTCGCGTCCACTGTGCAGTTCTCAAACAACGACCAGCCACCCATCACCCCACCAGACAAACCGGTGAGTTCACTGGGGCCGGCGACCGAGAGACAGACCATACGGCCGTGCCCTCAGACACCCAACAGCGTGCCCGGCCCACTCCCGTCCGGAGATCATGCGTTCCACGCTCTGACGAGCAGTACTAGCAGCCCCCGACCCGAGGTCTGGACCGAATAGTCAACGTTCCACCCATGAGCAACCAGCATCGGACATCCGCCGATGTACTGGCCTCTGACCAACCGGAGTTGGTAAGAAGTGCTCCTTAGAAAGGAGGTGATCCAGCCGCACCTTCCGGTACGGCTACCTTGTTACGACTTCGTCCCAATCGCCAGTCCCACCTTCGACAGCTCCCTCCCACAAGGGGTTGGGCCACCGGCTTCGGGTGTTACCGACTTTCGTGACGTGACGGGCGGTGTGTACAAGGCCCGGGAACGTATTCACCGCAGCAATGCTGATCTGCGATTACTAGCGACTCCGACTTCATGGGGTCGAGTTGCAGACCCCAATCCGAACTGAGACCGGCTTTTTGAGATTCGCTCCACCTCACGGTATCGCAGCTCATTGTACCGGCCATTGTAGCACGTGTGCAGCCCAAGACATAAGGGGCATGATGACTTGACGTCGTCCCCACCTTCCTCCGAGTTGACCCCGGCGGTCTCCTGTGAGTCCCCATCACCCCGAAGGGCATGCTGGCAACACAGAACAAGGGTTGCGCTCGTTGCGGGACTTAACCCAACATCTCACGACACGAGCTGACGACAGCCATGCACCACCTGTACACCGACCACAAGGGGGGCACTATCTCTAATGCTTTCCGGTGTATGTCAAGCCTTGGTAAGGTTCTTCGCGTTGCGTCGAATTAAGCCACATGCTCCGCCGCTTGTGCGGGCCCCCGTCAATTCCTTTGAGTTTTAGCCTTGCGGCCGTACTCCCCAGGCGGGGAACTTAATGCGTTAGCTGCGGCACCGACGACGTGGAATGTCGCCAACACCTAGTTCCCACCGTTTACGGCGTGGACTACCAGGGTATCTAATCCTGTTCGCTCCCCACGCTTTCGCTCCTCAGCGTCAGTAATGGCCCAGAGATCCGCCTTCGCCACCGGTGTTCCTCCTGATATCTGCGCATTTCACCGCTACACCAGGAATTCCGATCTCCCCTACCACACTCTAGCTAGCCCGTATCGACTGCAGACTCGGGGTTAAGCCCCGAGCTTTCACAATCGACGTGACAAGCCGCCTACGAGCTCTTTACGCCCAATAATTCCGGACAACGCTTGCGCCCTACGTATTACCGCGGCTGCTGGCACGTAGTTAGCCGGCGCTTCTTCTGCAGGTACCGTCACTCTCGCTTCTTCCCTGCTGAAAGAGGTTTACAACCCGAAGGCCGTCATCCCTCACGCGGCGTCGCTGCATCAGGCTTTCGCCCATTGTGCAATATTCCCCACTGCTGCCTCCCGTAGGAGTCTGGGCCGTGTCTCAGTCCCAGTGTGGCCGGTCGCCCTCTCAGGCCGGCTACCCGTCGTCGCCTTGGTGAGCCATTACCTCACCAACAAGCTGATAGGCCGCGGGCTCATCCTTCACCGCCGGAGCTTTCCAACCTCCAAGATGCCTTGGAGGCTCGTATCCGGTATTAGACCCCGTTTCCAGGGCTTGTCCCAGAGTGAAGGGCAGATTGCCCACGTGTTACTCACCCGTTCGCCACTAATCCACCCCGAAGGGCTTCATCGTTCGACTTGCATGTGTTAAGCACGCCGCCAGCGTTCGTCCTGAGCCAGGATCAAACTCTCCGTGAATGTTTACTCGGCCAGAAAATTAATTCAGCCGGTGCAACACCACGAGAGCGGAACCACCGGAGGAATAATCCGATGGTTCACAGCGTCCTCGCTGTGTTTTTTCAAAGGAACCTCGACCATCGGAATGTTCCGACAGACGGGGTATCAACATATCTGGCGTTGACTTTTGGCACGCTGTTGAGTTCTCAAGGAACGGTCGCTTCCTTTGTACTCACCCTCTCGGGCTTTCCTCCGGGCTTCCCTTCGGTGTTTCCGACTCTATCAGATCTTTTCTCGATCCGATTTCCTCGGCGCTTTCCAGGTTCCCGCGTTATTTCGCGGTTTCCTTTCCGGCGGTTCCGACTTTATCAGAAGTTCTTGGCCGGTCTGACCGGCCGCTCATTTCTGAGTAATCGGGGGATGCTTCTTCGAGACGCCGTTCTCGACGTTCCCTGGAGAAGCTCATAGATTCTAACGTTCGCCGCCGAACTTGTCCAGTTCCAGGCAACTGTTTGAATCTACCTCCCCTCGCCACCCGTGTCAACGGGTCTTGCGGGGCGAAGAGGAGACTAGCAGCTCACAGGGGTGAAACGCACATCAGGCGGCGGTCGGGACGGTGGCGCTGCGACTCGTCGCTTCAAGATCACCCGTTTCGCCGACACCCACCGCACGGCCGCCCAGGACGTAGACGTAGGTCAGAAATGCCAGCTCGGCCACGACGCCGATGCTGATGCGGGCCCAGGTGGGCAGACCAGACGGGGTGACAAAGCCTTCGATGGCGCCGGAGACGAAAAGGACCAAGGCCAGACCGATGGCCATGCCCACCGCTGCCCTTCCCTCCTCGGCGAGAGCCGTGCGGCGGGTACGTGGGCCGGGGTCTATGAGCGTCCAGCCCAGGCGCAGTCCCGTACCGGCTGCCACGAAGACCGCGGTGAGTTCCAGCAGGCCGTGCGGGAGAACCAGGCCGAGGAATGTATCGAGCCGGCCGGCGGAGGACATCAGGCCGACCCCGACGCCCAGGTTGAGCATGTTCTCGAAGAGGATCCAGAGGACGGGCAGGCCGAGGAAAACGCCCAGGACCAGGCACATCGCGGCGGCCTGGGCGTTGTTCGTCCACACCTGGGCGGCGAACGCGGTCGCGGGGTGGCTGGAGTAGTACGTCTCGTACTCACCACCGGGACGGGTCAGCTCGCGCAGTTGGCTGGGGGCGGCGATGGACGACTGGACGTCCGGGTGGGTGCCTATCCACCAGCCCAGGAGGATCGCGATGACCGTGGAGAGCACCGCCGTGGGCACCCACCAGTGGCGCGCGCGGTAGACAGCGGCCGGGAAGCCCTGGCCCAGGAAGCGCGTCACATCGCGCCACGAGGCACGGCGGGTGCCGGTGACGGCACTACGCGCGCGTGCCACCAGTTGGCTGAGCCGTCCCGTCAGCTGCGGGTCCGGAGCGCTGGACTGGATGAGGGAGAGGTGGGTGGCGGTGCGCTGGTAGAGCGTGACGAGTTCGTCGGCTTCGGTGCCGCTGAGGCGGCGTCGGCGGCGGAGCAGGGCGTCCAGGCGGTCCCACTCGGCTCGGTGGGCGGAGACGAAGACGTCCAGGTCCATCGGGTCTGCCTGCTCCTTGGCTGGTCCTCGACAGCTTGTCCGCTCGTCGGGGATGCTCGCGTTTGCTGTCAGCTTGTCGTACTGCGACGCGATGCGCCCACAGCTTGGCAGACTTGCGGTTCCGGGGGCAGTTCAGGGAAGGACGGCGGGCGTGAGTGAGCTGGTGACGGGCGAGGCGGTGGCGCTCGAACTACGGCCGGCGAAGCTGCCGAGCAGGGCGCTTGCCGTATTGCTCGACCTGGTGGTGACCGTGGTCGTGTACGCCGTCGTCACCGTCGTGCTGGTGATGTCGACGGCCTCTTTGGACGAGGCCGCGCAGGTGGCGCTGTCGATTGCGTCGTTTCTGCTGGTGCTGGTCGGCGGGCCTATCGCGGTGGAGACACTCAGTCACGGGCGCTCGCTGGGGAAGCTGGCGTTCGGGCTTCGGGTGGTGCGGGACGACGGTGGGCCGATCCGGTTCCGGCATGCGCTGGTGCGGGGTGCGATCGGTGTGGTGGAGATCCTGCTGACGTTCGGCGTGGTGGCCTGCATCGCTTCGCTGGTGTCCGCACGGGGCCGACGGCTCGGCGACGTGTTCGCGGGCACGCTGGTCGTGCGTGAGCGCATACCCACCGGTCGGACCGCTTTCGTGCCGCCTCCGCCGCCGTGGCTCGCGGGGCGGTTCGCCGGGTTGGACCTTTCCGCCGTGCCGGACGGGCTGTGGCTTGCCGTGCGCCAGTACCTCACGCGCATGCCGCAGCTCGATCCGCAGGTTTCCCTGGGCATGGCCCAGCGGCTCGCGGCCGACCTCGCGGCGCGTACGGGCGCGTCGGTGCCACCGGATCTGCCGGCGGCCGCGTTCCTGGCGGCCGTGCTGCACGAGCGCCAGTCCCGTGAGGCCCGGCGGGCGTTCGGCACCACAGGGCCCACCGCACCGGCGGCCGGACCCGGCGCGCCCGCCTCCTATCAGCCGCCCGTTGCCGCGGCTGCCCGGCCGCAGAGCCCCGCTCCGCCGGTCCAGTCGCAGGACTGGGCTCGGCAACCGCAGGCTCCCGTCATGCCGCCGGCCGCATCGCCCCGGGACGAGCCGCCGGCCGGCCGGCCCACCACCGGATTCGCGCCGCCCGCGTAGGACGCGGGCGCGGGAAGTTATCGGCGCTCGGACTCTTTGCCGACCGGACTCCTGCTTGGTCGGATCCCCTCCCCGGTCGGATCCCTGCGCGTTCGGTTCAATCGAACGTCGACGGCGGTGACTGGAGGTCCTCCAGCTCGATCCCGGGAGCGGCCAGAACGACATCGCCGGCGATGTGGACACTGTGCCGTTCGCCCGTGTCCAGGGCTGTGACCTGGTATTCGTCCACGGTCAGCAGGCCGTTGTCAGTGGCGTGTGCTTCGCTGTTCACCAAGGCCCAGGACTGGTCCACGGTGCGGGGGGCGAGGACCGGATCCGTGAAGGCGACCAGGCGTACACGGGTCGCGGAGGACGAGGGGGTGAGGCGCAGGAGACGGGCGGTGGCGATGAGGAACGCGGGGGACGTGCCGGTGAAGGCGTGGGCGCGCACATTGCCTTCGGTGGCATGGGTTCCGGTGGGGTCCGTGCGGACCCAGGTGACGCCGTCGAGGGCGGCGCCGCGCACCTGCCAGCCTCCCGCGAGCAGCTCGAGACGGATGGGGCGGCCGAGGTCGTCCAGGGCGAGATCCACCGAGCCACGGTGGTCACCGGCGGGGCCGGTCAGCCGGGCGACATAGCGCCAGCCGGACGGGCCGGGGGCGCATTGGAAGTGTTCTTCTGCGAGGGGGGTGTGATCGTGCGGATCGTGGAGCGAATAACGGCCGCGGGGCATGGGGGTCCTGGCTCTTGACGGGCTGACGGTCCGGACGGGCTGACGGTCGGGACAAAGGGGCAGGCCCCCGGCACGGGGGTGCGGGGGCCTGCCTCGGAGGACCTGCTGTCGGAGAGCGCGGCGGGGTACCGGCGCGCTCCCCGGCCGGCGGGGCCGCGCGGTGGCCGGCTCAGTAGCGGTAGTGGTCCGACTTGAACGGCCCGTCGACCTCGACACCGATGTACGCGGCCTGCTCCGGACGCAGCCTGGTCAGCTTGACGCCGAGGGAGTCCAGGTGAAGCCGGGCGACCTTCTCGTCCAGGTGCTTGGGCAGCGTGTACACACCCACCGGATACGCGTCCGGCTTGGTGAACAGCTCGATCTGGGCCAGCGTCTGGTCCGCGAACGAGTTGGACATCACGAACGACGGATGCCCCGTCGCGTTGCCCAGGTTCAGCAGCCGCCCCTCCGACAGCACGATGATCACCTTGCCGTCCGGGAACGTCCACGTGTGAACCTGCGGCTTGACCTCGTCCTTCACGATCCCCGGCACCCTCGCCAGACCCGCCATGTCGATCTCGTTGTCGAAGTGGCCGATGTTCCCCACGATCGCCTGGTGCTTCATCCTGGCCATGTCACCGGCCATGATGATGTCCTTGTTGCCCGTCGTCGTGATGAAGATGTCGGCCTTGTCGACAACCTCGTCCAGCGTCGTCACCTGGTAACCGTCCATCGCCGCCTGCAACGCGCAGATCGGGTCGATCTCCGTCACGATCACCCGGGCACCCTGACCCCGCAACGACTCCGCACAGCCCTTGCCGACATCGCCGTAACCGCACACCACCGCCGTCTTGCCACCGATCAGCACATCCGTGGCCCGGTTGATGCCGTCGACCAGGGAATGCCGGCAACCGTACTTGTTGTCGAACTTCGACTTGGTCACAGCGTCGTTGACATTGATCGCCGGGAACAGCAGAACCCCGTCACGCTGCATCTCGTACAGCCGGTGGACACCCGTCGTGGTCTCCTCCGTCACCCCGCGGATCTCCGAGGCGAGCTGGGTCCACTTCTGGGAGTTCTCGCCCAGGGTGCGGTGCAGCAGCTGGAGGATGACGCGGTGCTCGTCGGACTCGGCGGTCTCCAGGGCGGGGACCTCGCCGGCCTTCTCGTACTCGACACCCTTGTGGACGAGGAGGGTGGCGTCACCGCCGTCGTCCAGGATCATGTTCGGGCCGCCGGTGGGGCTGTCCGGCCAGGTCAGCGCCTGCTCGGTGCACCACCAGTACTCCTGGAGGGTCTCGCCCTTCCAGGCGAAGACCGGAACGCCCTGCGGGTTGTCGGGCGTGCCGTTGGGGCCGACGGCGATGGCGGCGGCCGCGTGGTCCTGGGTGGAGAAGATGTTGCAGGAGGCCCAGCGGACCCGCGCGCCGAGCGCGACCAGGGTCTCGATCAGCACGGCGGTCTGCACCGTCATGTGCAGGGAACCGGTGACCCGGGCACCGGCCAGCGGCTGGGCCTCGGCGTACTCCTTGCGGATCGCCATCAGGCCGGGCATCTCGTGCTCGGCGAGGGTGATCTCCTTGCGGCCGAACTCGGCCAGGGAGAGGTCGGCGACCTTGAAGTCCTGCCGGTTGTCGACAGTCGTCATTGCGGGCTGCTCCTCGGTATCGGGGCGAGGTGGGTACGGCTGGTCTGCGCGGCGGCGGACACAGGAGTGCCTGAAAAGAGGACACAGGCATGCCCGCGTACGCGCAGCGCAGTCCGTCGGAGGCCCTCTCTCCCTCGGTCGGTCCGCGTGGGACCGCCCGACCGCCATCAGCAGCGACGTCTGGCTCCGTTCCAAGCTACACCGGAGAGCCGGGTCGCCCCCAGTTCGCCTTTGCAAGGTTCGATCCGGCCAAAGAGCGGTTTCGAGGGGCCGGGCGGGGGCAGGCCGGGTGCCGGCAAGGTCCGAAAACCCGGACGCGGGAGCCTACGGACCAGGAGGAACAGGGAACTTTGCGTCTTTGGGCCGGCCTGCCGGTACGGCAGGATGCACAGGGGCCGGGAGTTCCGGCCCTCGCCCGCGAGGCGCCCGGGACGGCGCTGCGCGCGACCAAGGTGTTAGGAGATCGACGTGACCAGTCCGGCCGGCCCTCCCCCCACGGATGGCCGCGATGACGAGCGGCGGCAGGTGAAGCTGCTGGCGGTGACCGCCTGCCCGACCGGCATCGCGCACACGTACATGGCGGCGGAGAAGCTCGCACAGGCCGCGGCGAGCCGTGGCATCGAGATGAAGGTGGAGACCCAGGGATCCATCGGGGCCGAGAACGTCCTCGATGACAACGATGTCAGAAGTGCGGACGGCATCATCGTCGCCGCCGACAAGGACGTCGACCTGAGCCGTTTCGCGGGCAAGCGCGTGCTGACGGCAGGGGTCGCCGAGGGCATCCACCATCCCGAGCAGCTGATCGAGCGGGTGCTCTCGGCGCCGGTGCACGCGCCGGGTGGGGCAGCCGGGGGCCCGGCGTCCGCGACCGCAGGGCGCGGCAAGGAACGCGGGCCCGTGTACAAGGCGCTGATGAACGGTGTGTCGTACATGATCCCGTTCGTGGTCGTCGGCGGTCTGCTGATCGCGGTCTCGCTCGCGCTCGGCGGGCATGCCACGTCCAAGGGGTATGTGATCCCGGACGGCACCTTCTGGGCGCACGTCAACGCGATCGGCGGGATCGGCTTCCAGCTGATGATCCCGATCCTGTCCGGTTACATCGCCTACGCGATCGCCGACCGGCCCGCGCTCGTGCCGGGAATGATCGGCGGGTGGATCGCCAACACGGGCGCGCTGTACGACTCCAAGGCCGGCGCGGGGTTCATCGGGGCGATCGTGACCGGGTTCCTCGCCGGTTATCTGGTGCTGTGGATCAAGAAGGTCCGGGTACCCAGGTTCGTGCAGCCGATCATGCCGATCATCGTGATCCCGATCGTGGCGACGACGGCGCTCGGGCTGTTCTTCATCTATGTCATCGGCAAGCCGATCTCCTGGGTGTTCGAGCACCTCACGAGCTGGCTCGGCGGCATGACCGGGACGAGCGCGATCCTGCTCGGCGCGATTCTCGGGCTGATGATCGCGTTCGACATGGGCGGGCCGGTCAACAAGACGGCGTTCCTCTTCGGTGCCGGTCTCATCGCGAGCGGCAACCAGACGGTGATGGGCATGTGCGCGGCCGCGATCCCGGTGATGCCGCTGGGCCAGGGAATGGCCACGCTGATCCGCCGCCGGCTGTACACCGAGCAGGAACGGGAGACGGGGCTCGCGGCGCTGTTCATGGGCTGCTTCGGTATCTCCGAGGGCGCGATTCCGTTCGCGGCGGCGCGTCCGGCGCAGGTCATTCCGGCGAACATGCTCGGTGGCGCGGTGGCCGGTGCCGTTGCGGGGCTGGCCGGGGTGAAGGACGCGGTGCCGCACGGGGGGCCGATCGTGGCGGTGCTGGGGGCGGTGAGTGGCGTGCCGATGTTCTTCGTCGCCGTGGTGATCGGGTCGGTGGTGACCGCGCTGACGACTGTGGCGCTGGTCGACGCGAGTGGGCGTCGGGGGCGTGTGGCGGGGGCGGCGGCTGTACCTGTCGCAGCGGTGGAGGCCGTTCCGGTCGGTGCGGGTTCGGGTGCGCCTTCGGGTGCGGTGGGGGACGGTTTCCCGCCCGCAGCACCCGCGCAGGCATCGTCGGCGTCGACGGGTGCGAGGGGCTCCGGTGAGGAGTCCTCGTCGTCGGCGACTGTGGGTTCGGGCAGGGCGGTGGTGGTGGTGTCGGAGGACCGTGAGGAAGTTCGGTCCGAGGTCCTCTCCGGGTATCTGACCGAGCGCACCGTCCAGGTCTCGCTCGCCTCCGAGGACAAGGACGCCGCGATACGGGAGATGGCCGAACTGCTCGGCCGCAGTGGGCGGGTCGGCGATGTGGACGAGTTGGTGGCGACCGCGCTGCGGCGTGAGGAGCAGGGGACGACCGGGCTCGGGGAGGAGATTGCCATCCCCCATGCCAAGACCGATGCGGTGACGGCGCCGGTCGTCGGCTTCGCACGGTCCGCCGAGGGGGTCGAGTGGGGTGCGCTGGACGGTACGAAGGCCCGGCTGGTGTTCATGATCGCCGTACCGCAGGCGGCCGCCGGCGACGAACACCTGTGGATCCTCGCGCTGTTGTCCCGCAAGCTGATGGATCCCGGTTTCCGGGAGCGGCTGCTGGCGGCGCCGGACGAGCGGGCGGTGCTCGACGTGCTCGGTGAGATCGGCTGAGCCGGCAGAGCTGAGAGAACCGAGAGCGCCGAGTCGGCGGGAGGGGGGCGGGGCCCGGGCCGGTGTTCCACCCCACCCCCTGACCTGCTCCTGTGCACGGCCCGCGTACGACCGTACGGCGAGGCCCGCTGTGGCACAGAGTGTTCACAGGGGGCCGCTAGGATCCGCGCCTCGGATGGGCCGCTTGGGGAGGACGGAACATGGCAGGCGCAAGGCGGGGGCGAGGGCTGGGGATATCGGCGCTCGTGGTGGGGCTCCTGGGGCTGGTGCTGGCGGTCGGCGGCTTCGGCTTCCTGAGGTCCGCGTACGGGGCCTCCACCGTGGCGGGCAGCAGTATGCGGCCGTCGTACGACCGGGGTGACCGGATCGTCTGGGAGCGTGTCGACGGGAGCGAGGTACGGCGCGGTGACGTCGTGCTGTTCACGCCGCCCGCCGACTACGGGTTCGACGGGCCTTTGCTCAAGCGGGTCGTCGGCGTGGGCGGGGACCGGGTGACGTGCTGCACGGCGGCGGGCTCGCGGGAGCGGGTGACCGTGAACGGGAAGCCGGTCGAGGAGCCGTACGTGTACGGCGGTGACGCCGACGGCGTGCACAAGTCGTACGACGTGACGGTCCCCCGGGGGCGGCTGTTCCTGCTGGGCGACAACCGCGCGAACTCCAATGACTCGCGTTTCCATTCCGGCGAGCAGGGTGGGACGGTGTCCGCCGACGCGGTGCGGGGCCGGGTGACGGATGACCGCACGGTCCCGTTCCTGCTGGTCGCGGCTCTGCTCGTCGGCGTCGTGCTGCTCCTGGTCGGGGGCGGCCTCGGCATCGCCTTCCTCGCCGTACGACGGCGGAAGGTGCCGCAGGTCCCGCAGATGCCCTGGCCGATGCAGCCGACGGGGAGCTGACCGGGCGCGGCGGCAGGCGTCAGTGGCCGGCCGCGTGCGGGTTCGGGCCGCCCGGGGTGGCCTCCGGGTCCGGGCCCTTGGCGGCCTCGGTCTCGCTGTAGATGTCCGGTTCGAGGTAGATGACGCGGGCGATCGGGACGGCGGCGCGGATACGTGCCTCGGCGGCGTTGATGGCGTTCGCGACCTCGGTGGCCGTGTCGTCGTGCTGGACGGCGATCTTGGCGGCGACCAGCAGCTCCTCGGGGCCGAGGTGCAGCGTGCGCATGTGGATGAGGCCGGTGACGGTGTCGCCGTCGACGGTCGCCTCCT
Source organism: Streptomyces broussonetiae (assembly GCF_009796285.1). Classification (NCBI taxonomy): domain Bacteria; kingdom Bacillati; phylum Actinomycetota; class Actinomycetes; order Kitasatosporales; family Streptomycetaceae; genus Streptomyces; species Streptomyces broussonetiae. The sequence continues at coordinate 4,068,113 of NZ_CP047020.1, forward strand.
CGATCCGCTTGATCACGTCCAGGCCCGCGGCCTCGCCGAGCAGCAGCGACTTGGTCTCGGCGGCCAGGACCAGGGCGATGCAGACGAGCAGGACGCCGATGCAGACGGTGCCGATGCCGTCCCAGACGCCGTCGCCGGTGAGCGCAGCGAGGCCGACGCCGAGCAGGGCGAGGACCAGGCCGATGAGCGCGCCGAAGTCCTCCAGCAGGACGACCGGCAGCTCGGGTGCCTTGGCGCGGCGGATGAACTGCGCCCAGGACAGGCTGCCGCGCAGTTCGCTGGACTCCTTGATGGCCGTGCGGAAGGAGAAGCCCTCGGCGACGACCGCGAAGAGCAGGACGCCCACCGGCCAGTACCAGTGCTCCAGCTCGTGCGGGTGGCTGATCTTCTCGTAGCCCTCGTAGATGGCGAACATGCCGCCGATGGAGAAGAGCACGATCGAGACCAGGAAGGCGTAGATGAAGCGCTCACGGCCGTAGCCGAACGGGTGTTGCGGGGTGGCTTCGCGCTGTGCGCGCTTGCCGCCTATCAGCAGCAGGAACTGGTTCCCGGAGTCGGCGAGCGAGTGGACGCCCTCGGCGAGCATCGAGGAGGAGCCGCTGAACGCGAACGCCACGAACTTCGATGCCGCGATCGCGAGATTGGCGCCGAGTGCCGCCACGATCGCCTTCGTACCGCCTGACGCGCTCATGTGTCCGCGTGTCCCTTCGCCTCTGTCGCCCTCGTACGCCCCGCCGTGTCCGGGCAGGTCCCGGCTTTGCCCGGCCTTTGCCGATGGGTCATTCTTGCAGCCCGGCCGGGCCCCGGTGCGTCAGGTATCCACAACCCCGGTCATACGATCACAGTGGCACGGAAGACAGTTCCCGCGCCGGAGACCTCGGCCTTCTCGCCCGCCGGGACGAAGACCGACCGGCCCGGGTCCAGCTCGTGCTCGCCCGCGCGGACGGAACCGGCCGTGCACAGCAGGATCTGCGGGGTGTCGAGGGTGAGGTCGTGGGCCGCCGCGCCTTCGGGGAGGACGTACCGGGACAGGCGGAACTCGTCGATCGGCGTCTCGTACACCTCCTCGCCGTCCGGGGAGGCCTCGGGGCGCAGCACGCCCGGGTCGCTCGCCTCGAAGCGGACGATGCGCAGCAGTTCGGGGACGTCGACGTGCTTGGGCGTCAGCCCGCAGCGCAGCACGTTGTCGGAGTTGGCCATGATCTCGACGCCGAGGCCGTTCAGGTACGCGTGCGGGATGCCGGCGCCGAGGAAGAGGGCCTCGCCGGGCTGCAGGCGGACATGGTTGAGCAGCATCGCCGCGATGACGCCGGGGTCGCCCGGGTAGTGGTGGGCGATGTCGGCGTAGGGCGCGTAGGCGCCGCCGAGGCGGGTGGCGGCGGCGGTGGCCTCGGCGACCGCGCGGGCCATCTCGTCGCGGTCGGCGCTGAGGATCGCGGTGAGGACCTCGCGCAGGGCCGCGTCCTCGGGGTGGGCGTGCAGCAGGTCGACGTACGGCTTGAGGGAGTCGACGCCGAGTCCGGCGAGCAGGTCGGCGGCCTGGACCGGGTCACGGAAGCCGCACAGGCCGTCGAACTCGGTGAGCGCGCAGATCAGTTCGGGCTTGTGGTTGGCGTCCTTGTAGTTGCGGTGCGGGGCGTCGACCGGGATGCCGCGGCGCTCCTCGTCCTCGTAACCCTCCTTCGCCTGTTCCAGGTTGGGGTGCACCTGGAGGGAGAGGGGCGCGCCGGCGGCGAGGATCTTGAGCAGGAAGGGCAGGCGCGGGCCGAACTTCGCCACGGCCGCCTTGCCCAGCTCGGCCTCCGGGTGCGCGTCGATGACCTCGACGAGGCTCCCGCGCTCGGTGCGCGAGGGGGCGCCCGGGTGCGCGCCCATCCACATCTCCGCCTGTGGCTCACCGGTCGGCTCGACGCCGAGGAGGTGCGGGATGGCGGTGGGGGAACCCCAGGCGTAGGGGCGGACGGTGTTGTCGAGGCGGTCCATGTGTATGTGTCTTCTCTGTCTGTCGTTCGTACGCTGCTCGGTCGGCGTCGACCGGTGAGGGGCGCGGACTCCGGCCCGTAGCCAGATCAGGCCCTCGAAGCGAGCGCCAGGTAAACGGCGGCGAAATCCGTGACGGCGATCAGTTCCGCGAGCGTCTCCAGATCGCCGCCCTCCTCCGGTTCGAGCTCGCTGATCGGCGTGTCGTGGCTGAGGGCCAGGTCGCGGGCGGCCGGGGCGGCGGTGAGGCCGCTGATCGGGCGGTCGCGAAGCAGCACCACGCGCGCGTGCAGCGCGGGGGCCTCCTCCACGCGGTCGCGGAAGAAGTCGTCGGGGTCGGCGCTGGCGGCCAGCGGTCCGGCCAGCAGGGCGCTGTGCACGGCGAGCGCCTCGGGCAGTTCGGCGACGAGCGCGGGGCGGCCGGAGAGTTCAGCGAGGGCGGCGGCGAAACGGCGTCCGGCAGGGCCCGCCGAGGTTCCTTCCGTCCACACCACCGGGAGCGCGTCGGCGAGTTCGGCGGCGAGGGTCTTGGCCGGGTTGCTGTACGTCGCGATGGCGGGACCGCAGCGCTCGGCGATGTGGTCCAGCCGGTCGGCGACCTTCTCGAGCGCCTCGGGCGGGGCGCTGAGCAGGCCGATGCGGTCCAGCAGGGCCAGCAGCGGGGTGAGCAGCGCCCAGAAGACGCCGGGGGAGGACGCGGCGAGCGGTTCGTCCTGGTCGTACGGCGCTGTTGCCATCGGTACGAACAGGCCGTGCGCGCCGGCGACGGACTCGGCGAGCGGGGTGCCGGGCGGTGCCACGGCGACGACCGAGCAGCCGCGGCGGTAGGCCTGGTCGGCGAGGAGCGAGAGGCTGGGCTCGGTGCCGTCCGGGGTGGCGATCAGGAGCAGGTCCACGGAACCGGTCCAGCCCGGCAGTTCCCAGCGCAGGGCGCCGGCGGCCGGGGCGACGCCGGTCGGGGCCAGGCGGACCACGGGGCTGCCGACGCCGGCCAGCGCGCCGATCAGGTCGGCGGTGTGGGTGGCGGCGGCGCCGGGGCCGGCGATCAGGACGGCGCGGGGGCGGCCGTCGGGCTTGAGGTCGCCGACGCCCGCCTCGGTGGCATGCCGGACGGCAGTGCGGACGCGGGCGCCGGCCTCGGCGGCACCGCGCAGCAGGCCTCGGCGGTCGGCCTCGGCGAGGCCCTCCGGGGTATCGAGCAGCGATTCGTCCAGCATGGCGGCAGCCTCCGGTCGCCTGGCGTCCTGTGCGGAGCCTTTCCAGGGGGGTGGGCGCCTCTTCGCTGCGCGGCGGGCGCCTTTTCGCTACGAGGGGGTCTACGCGGGGATGGGCCTCGTCACTCGGGGCGGCGGGCCTCGTCCACGAGGAGGACCGGGATGTCGTCGCGGACCGGGTAGGCGAGACCGCAGTCCTGGCCCGTGCAGACCAGCTCGGTGTCCTGCTCCTTGAGGGGGGCGTGGCAGGCCGGGCAGGCGAGGATCTCCAGGAGGCCGGCTTCGAGCGGCATGAGGGGGTTCCCTTCGAGGGCGGAGTTTTCTTTGGCCGCTGGTCAGCGTACCGCTGCTGGGCAGGCTGGGCCGGGCCACGGGCACCGCCCAGGGGGCTTTGCCCCCTGGACCCCGTCGTTCTCGCCCGGCCACCCGTCGCGGCCGGGCGGGAAGCCGGTCTCAGCCCCTGATGATCGCCAGGGCCTCGTCCCTGATCTCTGCCATCGTGGCCTCGTCCTTCGCCTCGGCGTTCAGGCGCAGGAGGGGCTCCGTGTTGGAGGGGCGGACGTTGAACCACCAGTCGGCCGCGGCGACCGTGAGGCCGTCGAGGTCGTCCAGGGTGACGTCGGCGCGGTTCTCGTACGCGGCACGGATCGCGGCGAGGCGGTCGGCCTGGTCGGCGACGGTCGAGTTGATCTCGCCGGAGCCGACGTAGCGGTCGTACTGGGCCACGAGCGCGGAGAGGGGGCCGTCCTGGCCGCCCAGGGCCGCGAGGACGTGCAGGGCGGCCAGCATGCCCGTGTCGGCGTTCCAGAAGTCCTTGAAGTAGTAGTGCGCGGAGTGCTCACCGCCGAAGATCGCGCCACTGCGGGCCATCTCGGCCTTGATGAAGGAGTGGCCGACGCGGGTGCGGACCGGCGTGCCGCCGTTCTCCTTCACGACCTCCGGGACCGTGCGGGAGGTGATCAGGTTGTGGATGATCGTGCCCTTGCCGCCGTTGCGGGCGAGTTCGCGCACGGCGACCAGCGCGGTGACCGCGGACGGGGAGACCGGGTCGCCGTGCTCGTCCACGACGAAGCAGCGGTCGGCGTCGCCGTCGAAGGCGATGCCGAGGTCGGCGCCCTCCTGGGGAACCCGCTTCTGCAGGTCCACGAGGTTGGCCGGGTCGAGCGGGTTGGCCTCGTGGTTCGGGAAGGTGCCGTCCAGCTCGAAGTACATCGGGACGAGGGTCAGGGGCAGGCCGGCGAAGACCGTGGGGACCGTGTGGCCGCCCATGCCGTTGCCGGCGTCGACCACGACCTTCAGGGGGCGGATGGAGGTCAGGTCGACGAGGGAGCGCAGGTGCGTCGCGTAATCCTCCAACGTCTCGCGCGACGACAGGGTTCCCGGCTCGGCGACCGGCTCGGGGTGGCCCGACTCCAGCCACTGCTCGACCAGTTCGCGGATCTGCGTCAGGCCGGTGTCCTGGCCGACCGGGGCGGCGCCCGCGCGGCACAGCTTGATGCCGTTGTACTGGGCCGGGTTGTGGGAGGCGGTGAACATGGCGCCGGGCAGGTCCAGCGCGCCCGAGGCGTAGTACAGCTGGTCCGTGGAGCACAGGCCGATCTCGGTGACGTTCACGCCGCGGTCCGCCGCGCCGCGCGCGAAGGCGCGGGACAGGCCCGGGGACGAGGGCCGCATGTCGTGGCCGACGACGATCGCCGTGGCTCCCGTCACCTCCGCGAAGGCGGCGCCGAAGAGCCCGGCCAGCGACTCGTCCCACTGGTCCGGGACCACTCCCCGTACGTCGTACGCCTTCACGATCTGCGACAGATCAACAGCCACGGCCAACCCTCCTGAAAGTTCTATGGGTGCCCACAAACTACCCGTCGGGGGTAAGGGAGTGGTGTGCGGACACCATGGGCGGACTGAGCCGTGACCGTCGTGACCGCCGGATCGGGGCGGGTCGGTCAGTTGTCCGGGGAGCGCAGCACCCGGAGATGGCCGCGGCGGGCGACCTCCATGGGGTCCGCCGCGCGGCCTCCGCCGCCCGCCCCGGCGGCGCGCTCCTGAGGGCGGGCCGCCTCGCGCACGGCGTTGGCGAGGGCTTCGAGGTCGTCGCCGCTGGGGCGCGCTGGGGCCGAGCCGTCCAGGAGGCGTACGACCTCCCAGCCGCGCGGGGCGGTGAGGCGCTCGGAGTGCTCGGCGCACAGGTCGTAGCAGTGGGGTTCGGCGTAGGTGGCGAGCGGGCCGAGGACCGCGGTCGAGTCGGCGTAGACGTACGTCAGCGTCGCCACGGCGGGTCGGCCGCAGGCGGTGCGCGAACAGCGACGTACAGGGCTCACGACGTTGGACGGTACCGCACTCTTGAGCGGGCCGCGACGACTCTCCACCAGGTCACTCCACTGTGTCGTGCTGTGAAACGTCCCACACACCCCTTCGGGGAGGCCCGGTTGACCTGCGTGGACGGATCCTCGGCGGATCCGGGGCGGGACGGGATCCGGTCATGAGTCGGTACAAACACCGTCAATTGCCTTGAGTTCGGCGGTCTTGGAGGGATATGGAAACGAGCCAGACGTTGGCTGGAACGGTCATCCTGTGACAGATGAGGTGGGTTCCGGCCAGGAGGGGCGGATGGGCCGATCGGCGGCGGGCCGATCGGCACAGGGGGCCGAGGGGCAGGAGCCGAACGGCGGGGTCGCGGGGAGGCGTTTGCGGTGGGGGAGGCGCTGCCGCCGCGGAGGCCGGTGTCCGGTGTCGTGTGGAGCCGGGCGGGGGGAACGGGCGGGGACTACGCTTCACCGGTGATGGACAACCGTGTACCGCCCCGTGCCACCGGCCCCGGGCCCCGTCGACGTGATCGCCACGGGCGGGGCATGCGAGGACCGATCGCACCGCCGCAGGTGCCGCTCGCGGCCAGCCGTGCCGATGTGTTCGCGGACCTGGTGCAGGACTCCGTGGAGCGTCTTGAGCGGCGCTGGCCGCAGCTCGCCGACATCGATTTCCTCGTGCTGGAGGTGCCTCGCCTGGAGGGGCGGGGCGATCAGGTGTGGAGCGACGAGGCCGTGCCGCTGGGCGGGGTCGTTCCCGCGCGGGACGGACGGCGGGCGCGGGTCGTCGTCTACCGGCGGCCGGTGGAGATCCGGACGAAGGGGCGGGACGAGCGGGCCGCGCTGGTGCACGAGGTGGTCGTGGAGCAGGTGGCCGAGCTGCTGGGGCTGACTCCGGAGACCGTGGATCCGCGGTACGGGGAGGACTGACGGACCAGCGACCGGGCGGGACGGGGCGGGGCAGCGGACCGATCCGCCCGCTCCCCCGCTCTGCCCGTGGTCGCGGTCCTACTTCTGCACCACCGAGAAGTCCTGCGTCGTCCGCGGCACGGCCACCATCCCCCGGTCGTTCGGGAGGGTCTGGATCGTGAAACCGGGCACTCCCCCCTCGGTGGCCGCCAGCGTGCGGGAGGCGTAGACCGGGCCGCCCGAGGTGGTCTCGACGGTGAGTGCGTAGGTGCCCTGGAGGCCGGAGGGCACGGGGGCGTCGACGTCCTGGGTCGTACCGGACTTGATCGTGTACGTCTTCGTCGCCGCCGTGCCGCCCTCGCTGCCCGCCGAGGCGGTGACCTTGACCGTGGCCGTGGCGGTGGGCGCGGTCAGGGCGAGGGTGCTGCCCTTGGCACTGTTGTCGGCCGACGTCGCGCGCGTGCCGACGGGGGCGGTGGCCGGGATGAAGGCCGTCTCCTGCTTGTCGCCCTTGCCGCGCAGCACCTGGAGCGCCGCCACGACCGGGACCGACTGGTCCGTGGGGGTCAGCACCAGGGAGCCCGCCTCGCCACGGGTGACCGCGCCGAGGTCGGCCGTGGTCGTCATGCCGGACTTCACGTGCAGGGTCTCGTTGCCGGCCGGGGTGATCAGGCCGTCGGGCGAGGCCAGGCGGACCTTCAGGTCGGCGTCGTCGCCGCCGGGGGTGAAGGCGATCAGCCGGACGTCGGTGGCGTCCTTGGGGATGCCGGGCAGGACGAGGCTGGGGGCCGGGTCGGCGGCCGGGGCCAGCCAGTCGCCGCCCACCTTGGCGTCCAGGGCCTGGACGGCCGCGCCGAGCCGGCCGCTGCGCACGCTGACGTGCACGGTCAGGTCGGCCTGTCGTTCGTCGGTGAGCGTGGAGAGCAGGATCGGCTTGCTCGCGTGCGGCGGGACGGTGAGGTTCTCGCCGAGCGGGGACTTGATCGCGCCGTCCTTGCCGTACAGCTCGATGTCGACGACGGCGGCGGAGTCGTCGGGGTTGGTCAGGTGCACGTAGTCGGTGCGGTCGGCGGACGTGCTGGCGCCCGGGAACCAGAACTCGGAATCCGCGGCGCTGCAGTTGACGCCCTGCAGGCCGCGGCCGGTGCCGGCGGCGACCTCGGTGGTCTCCTGGAGCGTCCAGCCGGGCGCGTACCTGCCGTCGGCGGTGCCGATGAGCGCGGGCCCGTCGGAGCCGGAGGTGTCACCGGTGGCCGGGGTGCCGGGCGCTTTGGGGGTGAGCACCGGCTGGCCCGCGGTCTTCTTTGCGCCCTTGGCTCCCTTCGCGCCCTTGCCCGTCTGGGAACCGCCCGTCTGGGAGTTGCCCGTACCGTCCGCCGACTGCTCGGCAGCCGCCTGGAGTTGGGCCGTGCCGCTGCTCGTGGTGCCCTCGGTGACGGGCGTGAACGAGGTGTACGACGTGTCGGCTATGTCCGAGATGCTAGGCGCCGGGCACAGCAGGCTCGTGCGCTCCACGGGGAGGTTGGCGGCCGCCTTGGGGGCGGCGCCGGACGCGGCCGGGCCCTCAAGCGCGGCGAACGCGGTGATGGCGGCCACCGCTGTGGTGCCTGCGATCAGGGACAGGGTGGTGCGGTTCACTGCTGGCTCCCGTCGGGGCGCTCGCTGCCGGTGCCGTGGGGGTGCTGGGCCGGGTCGTAGCCCTGCTGGGCGGGGTCGTACGCCGGGTCGTAGCCCTGCTGGTAGCCCGTCGGGTCGTAGGGCATCTGGTCGGCCGTACCGCCGTAGGCGTACGGGTCGTACTGGCCCGTCTGGTACGGGTCGTGGGCGTAGGCCTGCTGGTCGTAGCCGGGGGTCTGGTACTGCCCGCCGTGCTGGAACTGGTCGGTGCCGTAGCCGGTGTATCCGGCGTTCGCGTAGGTGGCCTGGTCCCAGTCGCCGTAGGGCTGCTGGTGGGGTACGGCGGCGGCCGGGGGCTCCTGCGGCATCTCGGGCGCGCCGGCCTGCCCCTGCTCCTGCTGCTGGTCTGCGGCCTGCTCCTCGGCCTGGGCACGCAGGCGGCGGGCGCGGCGGCCCTCGCCCGGGCCGGCCTGGGCGGGCAGCGGCTGCTCCTCGGGCAGGTCGTCGTCGACGTCACGGCGGCGGCCGGGCAGGGCGAGGACGACCAGGACGACGGCGAGCGCGCCCTGGGCCCACAGCCACGCGGTGTGGGTGAACGGATCGTCGTAGGTGACGTCCAGCCGACCGCCGGAGGCGGGCAGTTGGAAGCCCTGGGCCCAGCCGTCGACCGTGGTGCGGGTGAGCGGCTTGCCGTCCAGGGTGGCCGTCCAGCCGGCGGAGGCGGTGTCGGCGAGGCGCAGCACGCGGCCGTCGGATCCGGTCGGGACGGTCGTGTGGATCTCCACCGGTCCCGCGCTGACCGACTGGGCGGTGCCCGAGCCGCCGGCGGGAACGATGGCGGCGCGGGAGACCTCCTGGTCGACGCGCCACAGGGCGCTGCCGCCCTGCTGGCTGAGCCGGGACAGGCCGGGGGTGGCGTCGAGGACACGGGTGAAGTCGCGGGGCGCGCCCTTGTGGACGAGGACGTAGCGCACGGCGAAGCCACCGAGCTGGTCGGCCTGGTCGGCACCGGAGCCGGCGACGAGGTTGGCGACGACCTTGTCCAGCCTGGTGTTCTCGGCGCCGGCGGCACCGAGTTCGGCGTCGCCCATGCGAGCGCCGGAGCCGCGGACCAGGGTGTAGCGCACGCGCGCGGTGGAGTCGCTGTCGAGGATCAGGGTGCGGGCCTGGTCGCCGGTGCTGGAGTCCTCGGCGACGAACGCGGGCACCTGGGTGGGGTCGTGGCGCTTGAGGGGGCCGTCGGCGCCGCCGATCATCCAGCCGGCGGCGATGAGCACGGGTCCGGCGGCGGAGGCGAAGGCGATCAGGGCGGCGACGGGCTGGCGCCAGCCGAAGCTCTGCTCGGCCACGCGCGCGCGTGCGCCGTCGGCGCCGAGCGCGGCGGCTGACAGCAGGGCGATGCCGTAGACGAGGGTGGCCGGTCCGGCCCAGGCGGACCGGTTGGACAGGACGGCGAGGACGAGGCCGACGAGGGCGACGGCCCAGGCCGTGCGGATGCCCAGTTGGCGCTCGGAGCGCAGGAGCGCGGCGAGGGCGGCGAGGACGATGCCGATGAGCATCAGCCCGTGCACGGTGCCCGCGCCGCCGGGGCTGGCGCCGAGCAGGTCGAGCGCGGAGGCGGTCGAGGGGCCGTAGTCCAGGCCGGCTTCCTTGAAGAAGCCGGTCGGGAGGAGGGTCAGCGACCAGGGGGCGAGGAGCAGCAGCGGGGTGCCGAGCTGGGCGAGGAAGCGCAAGGAGTGGGCGACGAGGTCGCCGCGGCGCAGGACCAGCACTCCGAGGCCGAGAAGCAGCGCCAGGGGCCAGACGATCGGCGTGAAGGCGGTGGTGATGGTCAGCAGCAGCGCGTACGCCCAGGTGGCGCGCCAACTGCCGCGAGCGCCGGAGCGGTTCGCGAGGCCGCTGGCGGCGATGCCCGCGCGCGCGATGAGCGGCAGCAGTACGGCGAGGACGGCGGTGCCGATACGGCCGCCGGCCAGGGCGCCGGTGGTGGCGGGCAGGAAGGCGTAGGCGATGGCCGCCCACGCGCGCAGCAGCCGGGAGGCGACGAGCGGCCGGGAGGCGAAGTAGGCGGTGCACCCGGCGAGCGGCACCGAGGCGACCAGCAGGACGGTGACCGCGAGTCCGGTGGAGCCGAACAGGATCGTGGCGAGCATCGCGACGATCGCGAGGTAGGGCGGTGCGGACGGGGTGCCGCCCGCGCCCACCGGATGCCAGGCGTCGGCGAAGCGGGACCACAGCTCCCCGGCGCCGGCCGGGGCGGGCAGCAGGGCGCCGCCGGTGAGTGCGCCGCTGCCGAGCAGGGCGCGGCAGGCGACCAGGGAGATGAGCAGCAGCGCGAGGAAGAGCACCGGGCCGGGCCTGCGGGCGATCCGCTTGAGCCGGGCGAACTGCTCGACCTCCAGGAACTCGGCGTCGTCGCCGCCGGGCCCGGACTCCACGGCGCCGCCGTGCCGGCCGGCGGAGGAGGTGTCGGGGTCGGAGCCGCCGGAGAAATTGCCCGCGATCTGCTCGACGGTGGCCCGGACGGTGGCGCCGGGCGGGGGCAGGAGCTGGCGCAGTTCGCCCTTGTCGATCTGCGAGGGGCCGCGGCGGCGCCGGGCGGCGATGATCCGCTCGGGGCGCAGCAGGGTGCTCAGCAGGCCGCGGATCTCGTCGACGGCCTGGCCCGGGACCTTGCCGACCAGATAGGCGACGGTCCGCAGGACCGTGCCGAGGACCAGTCGCAGCAGCACCCAGGGCAGCGCGGCGCCGCGGGTGTTGGCGAGGAGGGTGTAGACGGCACCGGCCTTGTCGACCTTGTGCGGGGAGGCGGCGGTGCGGCCCGCACAGTCGACGGCGCGGCGCTCGCGGGAGGCGGCCTCGGCGTGCCGTACGACGGCTTCGGGGGCGACGAGGACGCGGTGGCCGGCGGCGTGGGCGCGCCAGCACAGGTCGACGTCGTCGCGCATGAGGGGCAGTCTGCGGTCGAAGCCGCCGAGCTGTTCGAAGACGTCGCGCCGGATGAGCATGCCGGCGCTGGACACCGACAGCACGGTGCGCACGTGGTCGTGCTGGCCCTGGTCCTGTTCGCGGCGGTCCAGGCCGGTCCAGCGGCGGCCGGAGTTGGCGATGGAGACGCCGACCTCGAGCAGCTGCCGGCGGTCGTACCAGCCGCGCAGTTTGGGGCCGACGACCGCCACGTCGTCACGGCCCAGCTCGAGTTCGGTCTCGACGACCCGCAGCAGCTGGGCGAGGGCATCGGGTTCGGGGGCGCAGTCGTCGTGCAGCAGCCAGAGCCACTGGACCGGCTCCCCGTGCGGGAGTTCGGGCAGGTCGTAGGCGTCGTCGCGCCAGGAGCGGGTGACCGGGTCCCAGCCGCTGGGGCGTTTGAGGTACGGCAGCTCCTCCGGGGTGAGGACCGGAGCGGTGCGGCTCGCCTCCTCCACGCCCTGGCCGAAGCCGGTGCGGCGGGCGAGGTGCAGGACGTTGCCCTCGCCGAGGGCTTCGGTGAGCAGCCGGGCGGAGTCGTCCGCGCTGCCGGTGTCGGCCGCGACCGCGTGCTGGACCGGACGCTCCTGGCCGAGCAGCCCGGCGAGGGCGTCGGGCAGCCAGCGGGCGCCGTCGTGGGCGACGAGGACCGCGGTGACGACATGGCGCGGGAACTCGGGCGTGGCAGCCGGGTCTTGGGCTGCCGTATGGCTGTGCACGGACATCGAGGTACGGGCCCCGGTTCGATGGACTGCGGTGGACACCCGTGCCGTGCGGGGACAGCGGGGCGTCTCGGACGAGCGCCCACACTATCGGCTGCCCATGTCGACGGCCCGCCGCCTGTGGATAACCCATGAGCGACGGGCCGTTCGTGACGATTTGGTGTGGATGTGCGGTCAGACGGCGGCCTTCTTCAGGCGACGGCGTTCCCGCTCGGACAGGCCGCCCCAGATGCCGAAGCGCTCGTCGTTGGCGAGGGCGTACTCGAGGCATTCGGAGCGGACCTCGCAGGCGAGGCAGACCTTCTTCGCCTCTCTGGTGGAGCCGCCCTTCTCGGGGAAGAAGGACTCGGGGTCGGTCTGGGCGCACAGCGCGCGCTCCTGCCAGCCGAGTTCCTCGTCCGCGTCGTCGACCAGCAGTTGCTGCACCAGCTCGGTCATGTGCGCCCCTCGTCTGTCTTTCGCGTCCCCGTGCGTCAGCCGCTACCGATTTCGGCTGAACGACACGAGTGAAATTACAAGTGTGCTGCTCCGGGCGAGTCAAGCCGAGATCTGCTATTGAGCCCGTTATTCACTCTGCGGAACCAAGGCCATGCGGAAAGTGTTCAAATCGCCATAAACCTTGACACGCGGCCGAGGCCCGAGGGGGCGGTCGAACCCGTACCCCCTCTGTACGAAGAAGGACGGCTCCGTGTTCGATCGCGTTGCAACGAGGCTTGAGCGCTCGGTTGTGCCGCATGTGTCCGGAGGCCCGGGTGAACAAACCTTTCACCTGACAGAAGAACCGGATGAGGTGAAACGCGTCCCACATATCGGGCGCCGAGTTGACAGCACAGGTGTGAGCCGCTGTGCTGGTGGGCATGCTCGCGCATTCGGCTCCCACCTCGACCCGCACCGCCGGGTCCCTCGGTGCTGCCCGGGTGTGCTGTAGCTGTTGTTGCTGTTCCAGCTGTTGAGCCACACCTCGCTCCGGCTGCAGGCCGTGTCCCCCTGCGACGCGGTCCCCGTTCTTCCGTTCCCTCTGGCCTTCTTTCACTGAGGAACCAGCGCACCCCATGAACAGCGACAACGATCTCCAGATCGCCGGCGACATCCTCGAAGTCCCGCACCTGCTCCAGCCGCCGCGCGAGCACCCGGCCACGGTTGCCGAGTTCGTGGGCCTCGCCCGCGCGATCGCCGCCGACCGCTCCCAGTGGGCACATCTGGTCCGCTACGACGCGACGACCCGTTGGTACCACCGGCTGCGCACCGGCCCCGGCTACGAGGTGTGGCTGCTGTCCTGGGTGCCCGGACAGGGCAGCGGACTGCACGACCACGGCCGCTCCTCCGGTGTCCTCACCGTCCTGGAGGGCGCCCTCACCGAACGCACCGAGCGCGGCACGCGCGCGTTGGCGTCGGGCGCACAGCGGGTGTTCGCGCCGGGGTACGTCCACGAGGTCGTCAACGACACGCTCGAACCGGCGGTCACCCTGCACGTCTACTACCCGGGCCTGACCGAGATGCCCATGCTCCCCCAGTCTCGGCTTCGTTCGGCCGGGGAGACCTCCACCTCTCCCCACTGCGAGGCACCCAGCGAGCCGCGCCCGGTCACCGCCTGAACCGCACGCCTGCCCGACCTGCCCGAAACCCGACCGTCGCACGTCCGGCGACTGCCTGACGCGTTGTCGTACCCGCCTGCAAGACTTGGGCCCATGCGCATTGTGGTTCTGGCAGGCGGCATCGGCGGTGCCCGTTTCCTGCGCGGTCTGAAGCGGGCCGTGCCGGACGCGGACATCACGGTGATCGGCAACACCGGCGACGACATCCACCTCTTCGGGCTGAAGGTCTGTCCGGACCTCGACACGGTGATGTACACGCTGGGTGGCGGCATCAACGAGGAGCAGGGCTGGGGGCGGACGGACGAGACGTTCCGTGTCAAGGAGGAGCTGGCGGCCTACGGGGTCGGGCCGGAGTGGTTCGGTCTCGGCGACCGGGACTTCGCCACGCACATCGTGCGGACGCAGATGCTCGGCGCGGGCTATCCGCTCAGCGCGGTCACCGAGGCGCTGTGCGAGCGCTGGCAGCCGGGCGTGAAGCTGATCCCCATGTCCGACGACCGCGTGGAGACGCATGTGGCCGTCGAGGTGGACGGCGAGCGCAGGGCGGTCCATTTCCAGGAGTACTGGGTACGGCTGCGCGCCGAGGTCCCCGCGGAGGCGATCGTGCCCGTCGGCGCCGAGCAGGCCAAGCCGGCCCCCGGCGTCCTCGAGGCCATCGCCGCGGCGGACGTCATCCTCTTCCCGCCGTCCAACCCGATCGTGTCCATCGGCACCATCCTCGCCGTGCCCGGCGTCCGTGAGGCCATCGCGGACGCGGGCGTGCCGGTGATCGGCCTGTCCCCCATCGTCGGGGACGCGCCCGTGCGCGGGATGGCGGACAAGGTGCTCGCCGCGGTCGGCGTGGAGTCCACGGCCGCCGCGGTCGCCGAGCACTACGGCTCCGGCCTGCTGGACGGCTGGCTGGTCGACACCGTGGACGAGGCCGCCGTCGGGCGGGTCGAGGCCGACGGCATCCGCTGCCGGGCCGTGCCGCTGATGATGACCGACGTCGACGCCGCCGCGCAGATGGCGCGCGAGGCGCTGGCACTGGCCGAGGAGGTGCGGGCGGTATGACCGAGGGCCGCCCGGAGTACACGGTCCGGGCCCTGTCCGGCATCCCCGAGGTGCAGCCGGGCGACGACCTCGCCAAGCTGATCGCCGCCGCGGAGCCGGGCCTGGCCGACGGGGACGTCCTGCTGGTCACCTCCAAGATCGTCTCCAAGGCCGAGGGCCGGGTCGTCCGGGCGGACGACCGGGAGGCGGCGATCGACGCCGAGACGGTCCGGGTGGTGGCCCGCCGCGGCACCCTCCGCATCGTCGAGAACCGGCAGGGCCTGGTCATGGCCGCCGCCGGTGTCGACGCCTCCAACACCCCGGCGGGCACCGTGCTGTTGCTGCCCGAGGACCCGGACGCGTCCGCGCGCGCGATCCGCGACGGCCTGCGCGCCGCCCTCGGCGTCGACGTGGGCGTGGTCGTCACCGACACCTTCGGGCGGCCCTGGCGCTCGGGGCTCACCGACGTGGCGGTCGGCGCCGCGGGCGTGCGCGTGCTGGACGATCTGCGCGGCGGCACGGACGCGTACGGCAATCCGCTCAGCGCGACGGTCGTGGCCACGGCGGACGAGCTGGCCGCCGCGGGCGACCTGGTCAAGGGCAAGGCGGCCGGGCGGCCGGTCGCCCTCGTACGCGGGCTGCCGCACGTGCTGGAGGGGGACGACGCCGAGGGCGCGGGGGCGCTGGTGCGCACCCCGCGGGACGACATGTTCCGGCTCGGCACCTCCGAGGCGGTCCGCGAGGCGGTCACCCAGCGGCGCACGGTCCGGGCCTTCACCGACGAACCGGTGGACCCCGGTGCGGTGCGGCGCGCGGTGGCGGCGGCGGTGACCGCACCGGCCCCGCACCACACCACGCCCTGGCGGTTCGTGCTGCTGGAGTCGCAGGAGTCGCGGACACGGCTGCTGGACGCGATGCGGGACGCCTGGATCGCCGACCTGCGCCGGGACGGCAGGAGCGAGGAGTCCGTCGCCAGGCGGGTGCGCCGCGGGGACGTGCTGCGCAACGCGCCCTACCTGGTCGTCCCCTGCCTGGTCATGGACGGCTCGCACCACTACGGGGACGCACGGCGGGACGGCGCCGAGCGGGAGATGTTCGTCGTCGCGATGGGCGCGGGCGTGCAGAACCTCCTCGTCGCGCTCGCCGGGGAGCGGCTGGGTTCGGCGTGGGTGTCGTCCACGATGTTCTGCGCGGACGTCGTGCGCGAGACGCTCGCGCTGCCGGCGCACTGGGATCCCATGGGCGCGGTGGCCGTCGGCCACCCGGCCGAGGAGCCGAGACCGCGGCCGGAGCGGGACGCGGGGGCGTTCATCGAGGTGCGCTGAGTTCGGCGTACGCCGCCGCAACCCTCGTACAAGCGCCTAGTCTCGTAGGACTGCACCCGCTCCCCAGGACCTCACCCGTGGCAGGACGATTCGCTCAGCGGCCCACGCGTACGACCGTGCGCGGCGGCCATGCCGGTGTGCCCGCACGCGGGGCCCCGGGGATACCGCGGCAGGCGGCGGAGCCCGCACGGGTACGGCGGTGGACGCCGCAGGGGCCGCTCGATCTCGCCCTGGTGCTCGGACCGCTGCGGCGCGGGCCCGCCGATCCCACCTTCCGGGCCACCCCGGACGGATCCGTGTGGCGGGCCAGCCGTACGCCGGCCGGGCCGGGCACGCTGCGGGTGCGCGCGTACGGCGGTGAGGTGCTCGGCGAGGCCTGGGGGCCGGGCGCGCAGTGGCTGCTGGACGGGCTGCCCGAGCTGCTCGGCGCGGCCGACGATCCGGAGGCGTTCGTGCCCCGGCACCGGCTGGTGGCGCTGGCGCGGCACCGGCGGCCGGGGCTGCGGCTGACGCGGACCGGGCTGGTGCTGGAGTCGTTGATCCCGTCGGTACTGGAGCAGAAGGTCACGACCGAGGAGGCGTACCGGGCCTGGCGGCTGCTGGTGCGCAGGTTCGGGGAGCCGGCGCCGGGTCCCGCCGGGACGTCCGAGCGGCCGATGTGGGTGATGCCCGCGCCGCGGACCTGGGCGCTGATTCCCTCCTGGGAGTGGCACCGGGCCGGGGTCGACGACAAACGGGCGGCCACGGTCCTGCGGGCCGTGCGGGTCGCCGCGCGGCTGGAGCAGGCGGTGGAGATGCCGGCGGACGAGGCGCAGGCGCGGCTGGAGGTCGTACCGGGGATCGGGCCGTGGACCTCGGCGGAGGTGGTGCAGCGCAGCCATGGGGCGGCGGACGCGGTGACGGTCGGGGACCTGCATCTGCCGCGGATCGTCGGGTGGGCGCTGGCGGGGGACCGGGATGCCGACGATGCGGTGATGCTGCGCCTGCTCGAGCCGTATGCCGGACAGCGGCATCGGGCGGCCCGGCTGGTCCTGCTGAGCGGTCAGGTGCCGGCCCGGCGGACGCCGAAGATGCCCCGGGTGGACATCGGCCTGCTGTGAGACGGCCCGCAGGGGCACCGGGCACGAGGAACGGCGCGACGAGCCACGCCGGGCCGGAACGCACGACAGGCCCGAACGGCGGCATCGGGGCTGACACCGCCCCGCCGTACTCGGCGGACACCGCCCTGTACTCGGCGCAGACCGTCCCGTACTCGATGGGGTTCCGGGGGCGCAGCCTCCACGGGCTGCGGTCCCCGGAACCACCCGTACGGCTACTGGTCCGAGGAGAAGCGGAGCGACCCCGCAGGGATGTGGGCGTCGCACCACACCCGTACGCCCTCGCGCAGCTCGTTGTCGGGGCCGACGACCGCGCCGTCGCCGACGACCGTGCCGGTGAGGACGGAGCGTTCGCCGACGCGGGCCCGCGTGCCGATCAGGGAATCGGTGATCACCGCGCCGGGCTCGATGACGGCGCCCGGGAGGATCGTCGAGCCGGAGATCCGTGCTCCCTCGGCGACGAACGCGCCCTCGCCCACCACCGTGCCGCCCGTCAGCTTGGCGTCCGCCGCCACCGTGGCCGTCGGCAGGACCAGGCGGTCCCCGCAGCGGCCGGGGACGGCCGGGGACGGGGCGCGGCCCAGGACCAGGTCGGCCGAACCGCGCACGAAGGCCGCGGGGGTGCCGAGGTCCAGCCAGTACGTGGAGTCGACCATGCCCTGCAGGTGGGCACCGGCGGCCAGGAGGTCGGGGAACGTCTCGCGTTCCACGGACACCGGGCGGCCCAGCGGGATCGCGTCGATGACCGAGCGGCGGAAGACGTAGGCTCCCGCGTTGATCTGGTCGGTGACGATCTCCTCGGGCGTCTGCGGCTTCTCCAGGAAGGCCAGCACCCTGCCCGTCTCGTCGGTCGGGACCAGGCCGTAGGCGCGCGGGTCCGTCACCTTCGTCAGGTGCAGCGAGACGTCCGCGCCCGTCGACTCGTGGGTGTCCACCAGCGCCTTGATGTCCAGGCCGGTGAGGATGTCACCGTTGAAGATCAGGACCGGTTCGTCGGGGCCCGAGTGCAGCCGCGAGGCGACGTTGCGGATCGCGCCGCCGGTGCCGAGAGGCTCCTCCTCCGTGACGTACTCGATGGTCAGGCCGAGGGCGGAGCCGTCACCGAAGTACGGCTCGAAGACCTCGGCCAGATAGCTGGTGGCGAGGACGATGTGGTCCACGCCTGCCGCCTTGGCCCGTGCCAGCTGGTGCGTGAGGAACGGCACCCCGGCGGCCGGGACCATGGGCTTGGGCGTGTGCACCGTGAGCGGACGCAGCCGGGTGCCCTTGCCACCGACCAGGAGGATCGCTTCTGTCACCTGTCGTCTCTGCTTTCTTCCTGCCGGGACCGGTCGAACTACTCGTTCTACTCGTTTCGGTTTCGGCCGGTCAGTGTATGCAGACCGTAGCGACGGCGCCCTTGACGACCCCGTAGTTTGCCACGAGATCGGTAATAGAACGGTGTGAGACCGGCGAGCCCCCGCCGACGGCGGTGAACGCGCGCCCCCGCCGGCACGCCCAGAACGGGGCATTCAGCGCCCCTGGTAGCGCGCCGCACGGGAACGGGCCCTACCGAGACCGGCGTAGAGCAACGCGCCGGGGCACTCGGTGGCGAACCCGTCCCGATGGCCGGAGATCACGTTCAGTCGTACGTTCTTACCCTGGGGATAGAGGTTGCCACCACCCGACGTGAGATATGTCCTTCCGCTCGGATCGCCCCCGTAGAGCCCGAGCTTCCACGCGGTGAGCCGGGCGAGGGCCGTGACCACCGCGCCGGGCGGCTTGGTTGTCTCGTAAGTGCCGATCACGGCGATGCCCGTGCTGTCGCCGTTGAACCCGAGGGTGTGCGCGCCGAGGACCGCCTTCGCCACGCCCCCGGCCCGGCCCTCGTAGACGGTTCCGCACTTGTCGACGAGGAAGTTGTAGCCGATGTCCCGCCAGCCCATGCTCGTGACGTGGTAGCGGTAGATACCGCGGATGACGGAGGGGGCCTGGGCGCAGGTGTACTGGTTGCCCGAGCCCGTGTGGTGCAGGAACACCGCCTTGACGTTCCTCGTGTAGCCGAACCCGGGTTCGCGCAGCGACTCGTCCGCGCCCCAGCCCCGGCGGGTGACGATCCGCGGGCGGGGACCGATGTACGGCTGCCCCTGCACCGGGCCCTGCAGCCGGGCGAGTTCCTGCCCGGTGGCCTGCCTGTCCAGCTCCGGGATCTCCAGAGCGCCGAAGCCGGTGAGGTCGCTGTTGGCGGCGGAGGCCGTGCGCTGCGCGTCCGTGTCCTGGCCGGTGCGGGGCGGGTCGGCCGGCGCACCCGGGGGCGGCGTGCCGTCGCCCCCGGGGTCGACCAGTTCCACACGCAGGCCGGACGGCAGGGGCCCCCGCGGACCGGCCGCCGTACGGCTGCGCGCCGTGGCCGCGCTCTCGGCGCGGACCCGTACGTCCACGCCGTCCGAGGCCCCCACCCACAGCGGCGCGGTCGCCCCGCGCACCCGTCGTGCGGTCCGCTCCGCCGTACCCGGGTCGGGGCCGTGGCCGGCGCCCTGCGTCTCGACGTCCTGCCAGCCCGACCAGGTCCGTTCGGCCGCCGACCGGGTGCGCACCTGGACCCGGCCGTGCAGTTCGGTGCCGGGGTCGTCCCACACCACCCCGAGCAGCGAGAAACGCTCACCGCTTGCCCGGTACAGGCCCAGCCCGGGGGGCGCGCCGAGGCCCCGCTCCTGGGAGAGGGGGACGAGGGGCAGCGAGCGGGTACCGCCCGCGGCCGTGGTTTCGGCGGTCGCGGCCACCGCGGTGACCGTCGGCAGGGGCAGCGGGAACGCGAGCATCGCGGCGCAGGTGACACCGATCGAGGAAGTCAGGAATCCACGCATGGGCATGATCTTTGACATAGTCAGACAATCCTGTCCAACGGTGATCTGACGGACCGTCGGACACCGCTGCGCCGAACCGGTGGCACGGGCACGCGGTGCCTGCGCCCGCCCGCGTACCCTTTCCCGGGTGAACGCCACCGATCGCACCCCTGCCGACCTGCTGGCTTCCGCGCTCGCCGCGGACCCCGGCCGCCCGCTGGTGACCTTCTACGACGACGCGACGGGCGAACGCGTCGAACTGTCCGTGGCCACCTTCGCCAATTGGGTGGCCAAGACGGCGAACCTGCTCCAGGGCGACCTCGCCGCCGAGCCCGGCGACCGGGTCACCCTGCTGCTGCCCGCGCACTGGCAGACGGCGGTGTGGCTGCTGGCCTGTTCCTCGGTGGGTGCGGTCGCGGACATCGGCGGGGATCCGGCGACAGCCGACGTGGTGGTCAGCGGCCCGGACGCGCTCGACGCGGCGCGGGCCTGCCGGGGGGAGCGGATCGCTCTCGCGCTACGGCCGCTGGGCGGGCGTTTTCCGCAGCAGCCGGAGGGGTTCGCGGACTACGCCCTCGAGGTGCCGGGCCAGGGGGACCGGTTCGCGGCGTTCGCACCGGTGGATCCCGAGGAGCCGGCGCTGATCGTCGCCGGACGGGAGTTCAGCGCGGCCGAGGTGGTCGAGCGAGCCCTGGCCGAAGCGCCGGCACTGGATCTGACGGGGCCCGGTTCGCGCCTGCTGTCCGGGATGTCGTACGACACGTGGGAGGGGGTCAGCGCCGGGTTGTTCTCGCCGTTGGCCGTCGGCGGGTCCGTGGTGCTCTGCCGGAACCTCGACCGGCTGGGTGAGGAGGGGCTCGCGCAGCGGATCGAGAGCGAGAGGGTGACCGCGGTTCGGCGGTAGGCCCCGGGGCCGCCCCCCCTTCCTCGGTCCTCCCCCCGGTCCTCCCCCGATCGGCGTAGCAAAGGGCGCTGCCCGCCCCCTTCCCCGCCATCGTCGTAGGAGCAGCACATGACGCTCGTACGCCGACGAGGGGGTGCCCCGCCCGTGACCGACACCGCAGGCAGGGCTCCCGGGCCCGGTCCCGGGGCCTCGGCCACCGGGGACGGGCTGGTGCGGCGGCGGCGCCGACGGTGGGCCGAACGGACGGCACTCGGGCTGGCCGGGCTCCTCGTGGTGGCCGGCGGTGCCGGCTGGGCCCTGTACGCCAAGCTCAGCGCCAACATCACGGCGGACGACGCGGCAGCCCGGGAACTCGCCCGGTACGAGCGGGAGCGGCCCACCGCGCTGGTACGTGGCGCGCAGAACATCCTGCTGATCGGGTCCGACACGCGGGCCGGTGAGGGAAACGCGCAGTACGGGCGGGATCTGGGCAGCGAGCGGTCGGACACGACGATCCTGCTGCACCTGGCCGCGAACCGGCGCAGCGCCACCGCCGTGTCCCTGCCGAGGGATCTGATGGTGGACATCCCCGGCTGCCAGAAGGCGGACGGCAGCCGCAGCCAGCCGGTGTTCGCGATGTTCAACCACGCATTCCAGGTGGGCGGTTCGGCGTGCACGATCCGTACCGTCGAGAAGCTGACGGACGTACGGATCGACCATCACGTGGTCGTGGACTTCCGCGGGTTCAAGAAGATGGTGGACTCCGTCGACGGTGTGCGGGTCTGCCTGAAGGAGCCCATCGACGACAAGGCCGCCAGGCTCAGGCTGCCCGCGGGCAGGGTCATGCTCGACGGGGAGCAGGCGCTCGGTTTCGTACGGGCCCGCAAGTCGCTGGGGGACGGCAGCGACACCGAGCGGATGGAGCGGCAGCAGCGCTTTCTCGGCGCGCTCGTCAAAAGGGTGCAGAGCGGTGACGTCCTGCTGAACCCGGCGAAGCTGTATCCGGTGCTGGACGCGGCGACGTCCTCGCTGACCACCGATCCGGAACTGGCCAGTCTGCGCGGCATGTACCAATTGGTGCGCGGGCTGCGCACCATCCCCGTCAAACAGGTGCAGTTCCTGACGGTGCCGAGGGAGTCGTACGTCTACGACGCCAATCGTGACCAACTCGTGGAGCCCGAGGCCGAGAAGCTGTTCGCCCGGCTGCGGGCCGATCAGCCGGTGGCGGTGACGAAGAACGCCCCGGGAACCGGGCCGACGGCGCCGCGCCCCAAGGGCGACGACACGGCCGACGGCGAGGACGGGAGGGCCGGCAAGGGCGTTCCCTCGCCCGCGCCGACCTTCCGCGGCAGTACCGCCGCCGAGCACGGCTGCGCGTGAGGCGCACACCGGCGCGCCCGCATTCCGCTCAGAAAATGAGGGGTATTGCCCAGTTGTAGGAAGGCGAATTTGTCACCGACGTCGCTTGACGCTGAACTGGGCGGATAGTGTGAGCGATCCGGTGCACCCGACCGCGAGGTCCGTCCTGGGGTCGTGCACTGATTCACCAAGACCTGAGCGCCTTTGAGGGGGAAGGTGCCGCGTGGCCCCGACGGAGGATTCGGACAATCGTGGACGCGCAAGGCCGTGGGCGGGCGGACGACATCGATCCCGCTGACCAGTGGGTACTCAATCCGGAGACCGGCGAATACGAATTGCGACTGGGCACTTCCGCACCGCAGTCGTCGGTCCCCGGTCCGCGCAGACCGGCTGCCCAGGAGGACGGCGGCACGCGGCGCCGCCGCAACGACAAGGCGCCCGGCGAGACCCGGGAGATGCGATCGGTGCGCGCTGGGGACGTCCCTGCGCCGCGGTCGTCCCGGCGCCGGGGCAGTGAGCCGGAGCCGCCGCCGGGGCGGCGCGCCTCGCGGCGGCCGGTGAAGAAGAAGTCGAAGGTCAAGAAGGTCCTGGCGTGGACCGCGGGCGGCACCGCGTTCGTGCTGGTCGCCGCGGGCACCGCCGGCTACCTCTACCTGCGGCACCTCGAGGGCAACATCAGCTCCACCGACGTCGGCGACGCGGGCTCGAAGGGCTTCAGCAAGGACGAGGCCTTCAACCTCCTGGTCATCGGCACCGACAAACGCACCGGCAAGGGCAACGAGGGCTACGGCGACAAGGGCAGCGTCGGGCACGCGGACACCAACATCCTGCTGCACGTGTCGAAGGACCGGACGAACGCGACCGCGCTCAGCATCCCGCGCGATCTGATCGTCGACGTCCCGGACTGTCCGACGAAGCAGCCGGACGGCAGCACCAAGGTGATCCCCGGCACGGCCAACGTGCGCTTCAACACCAGCCTCGGTCAGGACGGCCGTGACCCGGGCTGCACCATGCGCACCGTCGAGGCGGTCACCGGCATCCACGTGGACCACTTCATGATGGCGGACTTCAACGCGGTGAAGACCCTGTCGAGCGCGGTGGGCGGCGTCGAGGTGTGCGTCACCCACCCCGTCAACGACAAGGAGTCCCATCTCAAGCTGCCCGCGGGCAAGTCGGTGGTGGAGGGCGAGCAGGCCCTGGCCTTCGTCCGCACCCGGCACAGCTTCGGCAACCAGGGCGACCTGGACCGCATCAAGGTCCAGCAGCAGTTCCTGGGTTCGCTGATGCGCAAGATGTCCTCCAGCGACACCCTCACCAACCCCTCCAAGCTGCTGGACCTCGCGGAGGCGGCGACCAAGGCGCTGACCGTCGACACCGGCATCGACAGCATCGGCACCCTCAAGGACATGGCGCTGGAGATGAAGAAGGTGCCGCCGAAGAACATCACCTTCACCACGGTCCCGGTGATCGACAATCCGGCCGAGAAGGTCCACGCGACCGTGGTCGTCAACCAGTCGGCGGCGCCGGCCGTCTTCGACGCCGTCAAGAACGACGTCTCCTTCACCGAGGTGAAGAAGAAGCAGAAGGCGGCTAAGGACGCCGAGGCCGCCCGGCTCAAGGGCAGCAGGTCCGCGCCGGCGGACGTGCGGGTACGGATCCTCAACGGCGGTGCCGACGCGGGCAGCGCGCAGGAGGAGCTGTCCTGGATGCAGACCCAGAAGGGCGTGCTCAAGTCGGAGAACGCGGGCAACGCCCCGGCGCAGGCGAAGAACACCACGCTGGAGTACGCCCCCGACCAGGCCGCTCAGGCGCGGGAACTGGCCGCGCTGATGGGACTGCCCGGCTCCGCGCTCAAGCCCGGCAAGAGCGTGATCAACTCCCAGGGGCTGCCGGCGATGACACTGACCCTGGGCAAGGACTTCAAGGGCGCCGGGGTGTCTTTCACCGCCGCGCAGAAGGCGCCGGACGTCGACAAGTCCACGGCCAACGAGGTCAAGTGCGCCTCATAGGTAACCCTGCGGGCCCGTCGTGCGTCTAACCCGACGCGGGACGGGCCCGTTTCGTGGCGCAAGGGTGGGGCGCAAGGGTGGGGAGGGCAGGAAGCTTGGCACACAGCGATGTGCAGGGGGAGGCTGCCGCGGGGGACGACACGATGTCGCTCACCCCGCGGACCGCGGACGCGGCGGAAGGCTCCGGCCGGCATGGGGGCAGGCGGGGCACAGGCGGCGGGCAGACCGACAGACGGCGGCGCAGACGGCGCGCCCTGCGCTGGTCGGCGACCGTGCTGGCGGTGGTCATACTCGGTACGGCGGCGGCCGGTTACCTGTACTACGAGCACCTCAACGGCAACATCCGCAAGGGCGAGCGCAGCAGCGGCGACGCCCGTGCGCAGAAGACCGCGCCCAACGCGGCCGGCCAGACCCCGCTGAACATCCTGCTGATCGGCTCGGACAGCCGTAACTCCGCGGAGAACCTCAAGCTCGGCGGCAGCAGGGACAGTGTGGGCGCTCCTCCGCTGGCCGACGTGCAGATGCTCATCCACCTCTCCGCGGACCGCAAGAGCGCCGCCATGGTGAGCATCCCCCGGGACACCCGCGTCGACATCCCCAAGTGCACGGACCCCAAGACCGGCAAGGTCTACCCGGCGACCAACGACATCATCAACACCACCCTGGCCCGGGGCGGAGCCGGCTGCACACTCACCACGTGGGAGAACCTCACCGGGGTCTACATCGACCACTGGATGATGGTCGACTTCTCCGGTGTGGTGAGCATGGCGGACGCCATCGGCGGGGTCGACGTCTGTGTGCGGCAGAACGTGTGGGACCACCCGACCCCCTCGGTGCCCGGCGGATCCGGGCTGAAGATGACGGCGGGCACGCACAAGGTCCAGGGCGTGCAGGCCCTGCAGTGGCTGCGCACCCGGCACGCATGGGGCAGCGACCTGATGCGCGCCCGCGCCCAGCACATGTACCTGAACTCGATGATCCGTACGCTCAAGAAGCAGAACGTGTTCACCGACACCGGTCGGCTGATGCACCTTGCCGAGGCGGCCACCAAGTCACTGCAGGTCTCCGAGGAGATCGGCACGGTCAAGAAGCTGTACGACCTGGGCATGCAGCTGAAGTCGGTGCCGTCGAACCGCATCACGAGCGCGACGATGCCCAACCTCGAGGATCCGCAGGACCCCAAGAACCACGTCGTCGCGGACGCGGCCAACGCCGACAAGCTGTGGGAGATGCTCCGCGACGACGTGCCGCTCGACAAGAACGGCAAGGCGTCGGACACGAAGCAGCCGTCGGACAAGCCGACCGGGACGGCCAAGAAGCCCTCGACGGACCCGGCCCGGCTCGGGGTGCTGGTGCAGAACGCCACACAGAGCTCGACCGAGGCGGCGGTGCCGGGCCGGGCCGGGGCGATCAGCCAGGCGCTCGCGCAGCTGGGCTACACCAGGGCGGCGGCCGACACCTCCGTGACACAGTCCGCGGACAAGACGGTCGTGCAGTACCCGAGTGCCGACCTGGCGGGCGACGCCCAGAGCGTGGCCAAGGCGCTGGGCATTCCGACGAGTTCGGTGCAGCAGTCGACGGGGGTGTCCGGGGTGACGGTCGTCATCGGCGCGGACTGGCGGACCGGCGCGAGCTATCCCAAGCAGTCCAAGCCGAGGGCCGGGGACCTGCCGACCAACGCCGACTCGGTCAACGGCGCGGACACCAACGACTGCATGGACGTCTACAAGCCGTATCAGTGGTGAGGCCCGACCAGGGCTGACCCCCTGCGGGCACAGATCGCAAAGGCCCCTCCCGGGCATCCGGGAGGGGCCTTTCACAGCTGCTCGGTATCGCCGCTCGGCACCGGTTCAGTGCGCGCTGAGGACCGCCGGCCGCCGGGAGGCGATGACCCGCTTCGCCAGCGACTTCGGGCTGGTCAGGAAGCCCCAGCCCCACGACATGTGCATGGTGGCCAGGGCCACCGGGATCTGCAGTCGCGCCTTCAGGGGCAGGCCCTTGCCCGCCGGGAGGGAGCCCGCGGCGATGGCCGCGAGATAGCCGCCGGGGATGACGAGGCCCCACGGGGTGAGGGCCGCGCCGACCACGACGCCCGCAGCTATCGCGCACACCGCCGTCGGCGGGGCGAGGTAGCGCAGGTTGATGGAGCCGGAGTGGTAGCGGGCGACGACATGCCGCCAGCGGCCGTAGTCCTTGTACTGCTTGGCCAGCGCCTTCACCGAGGGCCGCGGCCGATATGACACCCTCAGCTCGGGCGAGAACCAGATCAGTCCGCCCGCCTCGCGGATGCGGAAGTTCAGCTCCCAGTCCTGGGCGCGGATGAACTCCTCGTTGTAGCCGCCCTGCTGCTCCAGCGCCTCACGGCGGAAGACGCCGAGGTAGACCGTCTCGGCGGGGCCCGCCTCGCCGCCCGTGTGGAAGGCCGCGTTGCCGACGCCGATCTTCGAGGTCATGGCCGCGGCGACCGCGTGCTCCCAGTCGTTCTCGCCCTCGGCGTGCATGATGCCGCCGACGTTCTGCGCGCCGGTCTCCTCCAGGAGCCGGACGGCGGTGGTGATGTAGTTCGGCGAGAGCATGCCGTGGCCGTCGACACGGACCACGATCGGGTGCCGGGAGGCCTTGATCGCCGCGTTCAGTGCCGCGGGCGTACGGCCGGTGGGGTTCGGGACGGTGTGCACACGCGCGTCTTCCGCCACGAGCTGAGCCGCGATCTCGTCCGTGCGGTCCGTGGACGGACCGAGAGCGATCACGACCTCCATCTCGCCGGCGTACTCCTGCGCGAGGATCGCTTGGACGGCCCCGCGCAGATGCCGCTCCTCGTTGAGGACGGGCATGATCACGGAAACAGCGGGGAGCCGCACGTCGGGCTTGGAGTTCATAGGGGGCTCACGTTACCGCGAACGGGGGACAGCGGTGCGCGCCGCCGGGGCGTAGGACCGGGCAGGAGATCGTATCGGCCTACCGTGCTCACGGATCCCACGTACGGCCTCGCCCGGAGGTGTCCCCCTTGGCCAGCCCGCCCCGGTCCCCCGCGCGTCCGCAGCGCCGACCCCAGCCGCCCCGCCGTGTGCCGCACCCGCCCGAGCAGCCCGTGCGATCCCTGCGTACACCCCGACGGCCGCGCTGGGCGATGCGGGCGGTCTCCACGCTGTCCGTGGTGGTGCTCGCCTCCGCCGGGATCGGGCACGCGGTGATCAGCAGCCTGGACGCGGACATCGCCCGGGTGGACGCGTTCAAGGACATGAAGAACCGCCCCCGCGCGGGACACGGCATGAACGTGCTGCTGGTCGGCACCGACGGTCGCGACAAGATCACCGAGCATGAGCGGCGGGCCTTCCGGCTGGGCGGGGCACCCTGCCACTGCACTGACACCATGATGATCGTGCACATCTCGGAGAACCGGGACCGGGCCACCGTGGTGAGCCTGCCGCGCGACTCCTACGCCGAGGTACCCGCGCAGACCGACCAGGCCACCGGACGGCAGCGCGCGGCGCACCCGGTCCGGCTGAACGCCGCCTACTCCGAGGGCGGCCCGCAGCTGACCGTCCGCACGGTCGAGAACATGACCCATCTGAAGATCGACCACTATCTGGAGGTCGACTTCACGAGTTTCATGAAGACCGTCGACGTCCTCGGCGGAGTGAAGGTCTGTACGCCGACCCCGCTGAAGGACGCGTACAGCGGCCTCGACCTCGCGCCCGGCACGCACACGCTCATGGGCGGGCAGGCGCTGCAGTACGTACGGGCCCGGCACCTCGACGCGACGAGCGACCTGGGCCGGATGAAGCGGCAGCAGCGGTTCCTGGCCGCGCTGATCGAGAAGGCCGCCTCCTCGGGGGTGCTGCTGAACCCGCTCAGGTTCCGGGACGTGACCCGGGCGGTGCTCGGCTCGGTCCGCGCGGACGAGGGCTTCGGCACCGACGAGCTGCTCGACCTCGGGCGGGCCATGCGGGACTTCTCCCCGTCCTCCTCGGAGTTCGTCACCGTGCCCATCGGCCGGATGGACTACGAGGTCAAGGGGATCGGCTCGACCCTGAAGTGGGACCCGGTCAAGGCGGACCAGCTGTTCTCCTCGCTGCGCGACGACAAGCCGCTCACCGCGGACCAGCCGCACCCGGGCCCGGCGCGGGCCGCGGTGGCGCCGGTGGAGGTGGACCCCCGGCAGATCCGGGTCCAGGTGGAGAACGGCACCGGCACGGCGGGGCTCGCCAAGCGGGTCGACGCGGCGCTCGCGGCGACGGGCTTCGCGACGAACCACCTGCCGGTGACGGCCTCGGCCCATGACGCCAAGCGCACGGTGATCACGTACGACCCCGACTGGGACCGCTCCGCCCGCGCCCTGGCCGCGGCCCTGCCGGGGGCCGAGCTACGGGCCGTGCCGGGGCAGGGCCCGCTGCTCAAGGTGACCGCCGGAGCCGACTTCAAGGACGTGCACAAGGTCCGTTTCGAGGATCCCGCCCAGCCGCAGCCGGCCGCCGTGCGCGGCAGCCAGGTGGTGTGTTCCCTCACCTGAGGGGCCCCCTCGGCCGGGACATGCGCCGGCACCAGGGTCCTCGGGTCTGCCCGGCGGATCAGGTCGCAGGAAAGCCACGGCGCCCCTTCAACGACGTACTCGGGCCGGGGCCCGCATGGCATCGCGAGGCAGGCGGGAGTTCGACGACAGGACCTAGCTGGGCCTCTACTCCTCGAACCCCTCCGCCGCCCTCTGCTCCCGCAGCTCCCGGATCGCCCGGCGGCGGGCCAGCCGGTGGGTCCGGCGGATCTGGGCCTCCTGGTAGCGGCGGCGGTCACGGTCGGTCTCCGGGAGCACCGGCGGGACCCGGCGCGGCTTGCCGTCGGCGTCGACGGCGGCGAAGACCAGGTAGGCCGATCCGACCTGGGTGGGTGGGGCCGACTCGTTCCAGCGTTCGGCGAGGACCCGGACGCCGACCTCCATGGAGGTCCGGCCGGTCCAGTTCACCTGGGCCTTCACATGGACCAGGTCACCGACGCGGACCGGCTCCAGGAAGGCCATCTCGTCCATGGACGCGGTGACGGCGGGACCGCCGGAGTGCCGGCCGGCCACCGCGCCCGCCGCGTCGTCGACCAGCTTCATGATCACACCGCCGTGCACCGTCCCCAGCAGGTTGGTGTCGTTGTGGGTCATGATGTGACTGAGAGTGGTGCGGGAGGCGGACGTGGGCTTGCCTGGAATGTCCGCTTCCATGGCCGGTTCCGTGTCCGTGACCTGGTCTGTCATGCCGTCCACCTTATGCCGAGGCGGCGATCGCGGAATTTGTGTTGGCTTCGCAACAGCGTCGCTCCTATTTCCCGACAGCCCTTGTGAGGCACCTGGCGGCGCCCTGCACACTGGGGCGCATGAATGACTGGCCCGAGGGATGGTCCGACAACAATGGCGGACCCCGGTACGGACGCGGAAGCGCCGGCGCGCAGCCGGAGGGCGCGCGTGCGATGCGTCAGGTGCGGCGCGGCCCGGCGGTACCGCCCGGGCAGCGCTCCTACGGCGACCCCGGCCCGGCGGCACCGCCGTACGGAGCCGGTGTCCCGCAGCAGCCGTCGTACACGGACGGCCAGGGATACGACGAAGGCGCCGGCTACGACAGCGGCTACAACACCGGGCAGGTGTACGGCGGCGGCCACCGCGGCGGCGGCTTCGTACCCAACGACAACGACCCGGACCCGGAACTCCAGCGCTACCGGCAGCGCCCGAACTGGCGGCGCCGGATCAAGTGGATCGCGATCACGCTGGTGACCGTGGTGGTCGTCACATCCGTCGCGACCTACTTCTGGGCCGACTCCAAGCTGCGCCGCGAGGTCGACCTGTCCCAGGTGATCGACCGTCCCGCGTCGGGCTCGGGCACGAACTACCTGATCGTCGGCTCGGACAGCCGCGAGGGCATGACCAAGGCGGACGAGAAGAAGCTGCACACCGGTGCCGCCGAGGGCAAGCGCACGGACTCGATGATGATCCTGCACGTCGGCGACAACGGCGACACGCTGGTCTCGCTGCCGCGCGACTCCAACGTGACCGTCCCGTCGTACAAGGGCTCGACGTCCGGGAAGGTCTACCCGGCCCAGGGCCGTCAGGAGAAGCTCAACGCGACCTACGCCGAGGACGGCCCGACGCTGCTGGTCCGCACGATCGAGGCCAACACCGGTCTGCACATCGATCACTACGTGGAGATCGGCTTCGAGGGCTTCGCGAACATCGTCGACGCGGTCGGCGGCGTCCAGATGACCATCGACAAGGGCTTCAAGGACAGCTACTCGGGCGCGAACTTCCAGGCGGGCACGCAGACCCTGAACGGCCAGCAGGCCCTCGCCTTCGTCCGCACCCGGCATGCGTTCGCCGCCTCCGACCTGCAGCGCACCAAGAACCAGCAGAAGTTCCTGTCGGCGCTGGCCCACCAGGTGGCCACCCCGTCGACGGTCCTGAACCCGTTCAAGTTCTACCCGGTGATGGGCGCGGGCCTGGACTCCCTGATCGTCGACAAGGGCATGTCCCTGTGGGACCTGGGCTCGATGTTCTGGGCGATGAAGGGCGTCCAGGGCGGTAACGGCACGTCCCTGAACATGCCGATCTCCGGTTCCGTCGGCGGCAACCTCGTCTGGGACAAGGCGAAGGTCAAGACCCTGGTGGACGAGCTGAACAACGACCAGAAGGTCACCGTCACCGGCAACTGACCGACGGCCCGGGGGCCGAGGGCATGCAGAGATCGAGGGCACCCGCGCGGACGCGGGTGCCCTCGATCGCGTGCGGGCGAGCGTCACATCTTGGCGCCCGCCATGGCGCGGCAC
The DNA here is from genome assembly GCF_009796285.1 of Streptomyces broussonetiae. Classification (NCBI taxonomy): domain Bacteria; kingdom Bacillati; phylum Actinomycetota; class Actinomycetes; order Kitasatosporales; family Streptomycetaceae; genus Streptomyces; species Streptomyces broussonetiae. The sequence goes on from NZ_CP047020.1 coordinate 4,098,748, forward strand.
ATCTCCGCCGCGCTGCGACACGCGTCCGCACAGCGCATCATCTGCGGGTCGTCCGGCATCGTGCTACACGCCTCGACGCACATGTCGCACGCCCTGGCGCACATCGCGCACATGTCGCCCACCATGGGTGAGCGGCGCATCATCATGTCGGCGCACATACGGGTCGTCTCGGAGCAGTCCATGAGCGCCCGCATGATCTTCATCTGGACCTGGCCGCCCATCTGCATGCAGGAACTCATGGTCTCCTCGCACATGCGGTGCGCGGTCATGCAGGCGTCGACGCACTCCTGCATCTGCTGCGTCATGGGCGTCATCGTTCCGGGCTGGGTCATGGCTCCTCCTGGGGAGGCGGGGATCCGGGGCGGGTCCCGTGTGCTTCCGTCCTACGTCCCCGAGCCCCGCCCCGCATGTGACCGACCGGTCGGCAGGCACCGCCCGGGAAACGGAAAGGCGCCCCGCAGGGCGCCTTTCGTCGGACGGTGCAACCCCCTTGCCGTTACGGCAGATTGCGGGCCATGACGATCCGCTGAACCTGGTTCGTGCCCTCATAAATCTGGGTGATCTTGGCGTCACGCATCATGCGCTCCACCGGGTAGTCACGGGTGTAGCCGTAGCCGCCGAGCAGCTGGACGGCGTCCGTGGTGACCTCCATCGCCACGTCCGAGGCGAAGCACTTGGCGGCGGCGCCCAGGTAGGTGAGGTCGGCGTCGCCGCGCTCGGAGGCGGCGGCGGCCTGGTAGGTGAGGGCGCGGGCCGCCGAGATCTTCATCGACATGTCCGCGAGCATGAACTGGATGCCCTGGAAGTCGGCGATCGCCTTGCCGAACTGCTTGCGCTCCTGGACATAGCCCTTGGCGTAGTCGAAGGCGCCCTGCGCGACACCGAGCGCCTGGGCGGCGATGGTGATGCGGGTGTGGTCCAGGGTCTTCATGGCGGTGGCGAAGCCGGTGCCCTCCGCGCCGATCATGCGGTCGGCGGGTATGCGGACGTTGTCGAAGTAGACCTCGCGGGTCGGGGAGCCCTTGATGCCGAGCTTCTTCTCCGGGGCGCCGAAGGAGACACCCTCGTCCGACTTCTCGACGACGAAGGCGGAGATGCCCTTGGTGCGCCTGTCCGGGTCGGTCACGGCCATGACCGTGTAGTACTCGGAGACGCCCGCGTTGGTGATCCAGCGCTTCACGCCGTTGAGGACCCAGTGGTCGCCGTCGCGCACGGCCTTGGTCTTCATGCCGCCCGCGTCCGAGCCCGCGTCCGGCTCGGAGAGGCAGTACGAGAACATCGCGTCGCCCTTGGCGAGCGGGCCCAGGTACTTCTTCTTGAGTTCCTCGGAGCCGGAGATGATCACGGGCAGCGAGCCGAGCTTGTTGACCGCCGGGATCAGGGAGGAGGAGACGCAGGCACGGGCCACCTCCTCGATCACGATGACTGTCGCGAGGGCGTCGGCGCCGGAGCCGCCGTACTCCTCGGGGACGTGCACCGCGTGCAGGTCGTTGGCGACGAGGGCGTCGAGGGCCTCCTGCGGGAAGCGGGCCTCCTCGTCCACCGCCGCGGCGTACGGCGCGATCTTCGCCTCGACCAGGGAGCGGATGACGTCGCGGAGCATGTCGTGCTCCTCGGACGGGCGGTACAGGTCGAAGTCAGCCGATCCGGCCACGGTCTCTCACGCTCCAAAGACGCAGTGATACTGACGCTAATTACCGTTAAGTAACTCAAATTTTAGAGGCCGGTCCGCAGGACGCCTACGTGAGCTACGCGACAGCAGGGAAATTGCCCGGCGAGGGGCCCGACTATGCTCAGGGCCGCATCACCGACGTACGGAGCTGGAGCGCACCCATGAGCCTGAAGATCACCGTGATCGGCACCGGCTACCTCGGCGCCACGCACGCCGCGGCCATGGCGGAACTCGGTTTCGAGGTGCTCGGGCTCGATGTCGTACCCGAGAAGATCGCGATGCTGGAGCGCGGCGAGACCCCGATGTACGAGCCGGGGCTCGAGGAACTGCTCCGCAAGCACGTGGTGGGCCTCGAGGGCTCCACCGGGCGGCTGCGGTTCACCACCGACTGGGCCGAGATCGGCGCCTTCGGTGACGTCCACTTCGTGTGTGTGAACACCCCGCAGAAGCACGGCGAGTACGCCTGCGACATGTCCTACGTCGACTCCGCGATCGCCTCGCTCGCCCCGCACCTGCACCGACCGGCCCTGGTCGTCGGCAAGTCGACGGTGCCCGTCGGCTCCGCCGAGCGGCTGGCCGTCCACCTCGCCGAGAACGCCCCGGCAGGTGGCGACGCCGAGCTGGCCTGGAACCCGGAGTTCCTGCGCGAGGGCTTCGCCGTCGAGGACACCCTGCACCCGGACCGGATCGTGGCGGGTGTGCGCGGCGAGCGCGCGGAGAAGCTGCTGCGCGAGGTGTACGCCACCCCGATCGGCGAGGGCACGCCGTTCGTCGTCACCGACTTCCCGACCGCCGAGCTGGTGAAGACGGCCGCGAACTCCTTCCTCGCGACCAAGATCTCCTTCATCAACGCGATGGCGGAGGTGTGCGAGGCCGGCGGCGGTGACGTGGCGAAGCTCGCGGAGGCCATCGGGTACGACGACCGGATCGGTGCCAAGTTCCTGCGCGCCGGGATCGGCTTCGGCGGCGGCTGTCTGCCCAAGGACATCCGGGCGTTCATGGCCCGGGCGGGCGAGCTGGGCGCCGACCAGGCGCTGACGTTCCTGCGCGAGATCGACTCCATCAACATGCGCCGACGCGGCCAGATGGTCGAGATGGCCCGGGAGGCGCTGGGCGGCGGCTCCTTCCTCGGCAGGCGGATCGCGGTGCTCGGCGCCACCTTCAAGCCCGACTCGGACGACGTGCGCGACTCGCCCGCGCTGAACGTGGCCGGCCAGATCCACCTCCAGGGCGGGCAGGTCACCGTGTACGACCCCAAGGGCATGGACAACGCCCGCAAGGTCTTCCCGACGCTCGGTTACGCCGGCTCGGCGCTGGAGGCCGTCCGGGGTGCCGACGCCGTGCTGCACCTGACCGAGTGGCGCGAGTTCCGCGAGCTGGACCCGGCGGCGCTCGGCGAGGCCGCGCCGGCCCGTCTGATCCTGGACGGCCGCAACGCCCTCGACCCGCAGCTGTGGCGCCGCGCGGGCTGGACGTACCGTGCGATGGGCCGCCCGACCGCCTAGGCACACAGCGCGACGCCGGTTCGGCCGAGGCTCAGTCGGCCGAACCGGCGTCTTCGCGCATTCTGCACCACGGGCCAATTGCGTGGCCGGTCAACTCCCTGTGTTTTAGCGTGTGCTTGCCCGCCGAGAGCAGGGAGGACCCCATGGCGCCCGTCGCCCGTCTGCGTAACGTCGTGCTCGACTGCCCCGATCCGCTCGCGTTGGCCGCCTTCTACGCGGCCGTGGCCGGTGGCACCCCCCGGCCCGAGGACGAGGAGTGGGTCGTGCTCCAGGTCCCGGGCGGTCCCCGGCTGGGCTTCCAGCGGGCCGAGGGGTACACCCCGCCGCAGTGGCCGCGCGCGGACCGCAACGGGCAGCAGTTCCATCTCGACTTCGACGCCGGCCCCACCTGGGCCGACGTCGACGCGGCGCACGAGCGGGTGCTCGCGCTGGGCGCCCGTCCGCTGGATCTGGAGGACCGGGAGACCAAGGACTTCCAGGTGTACGCCGATCCGGCCGGGCATCCGTTCTGCCTGTGCCGGATCGACCACGCCTGAACTAGGAGTGGTCCAGCTCCGCCCGCTTCGCGTTCGACGCCTCCCTGCGGTCCTGCGCGGCGCGGGCCATGAAGTCCGCGCTGCGCAGGACCCGTTGGACGTTCCCCCAGGCCAGCAGGGACAGTTCGGTCTCGGACCAGCCACGGCGCAGGAGTTCGGCGATCAGGTGGGGGTAGCGGGAGGCGTCGGCGAGGTCACGGGGGTGGACGGCGCCGGAGTCGTAGGTACCGGACAGGCCGACGCACTCCGGGCCGGCCACGTCGCGGACGTGGTCGAGGTGGTCGGCGACGTCCCTGATCGTCGGCCCGGTCTGCTCTGCGGTCAGCGGCACCATGCACAGCCCCTTCGCCTCCCCCAGCGCCACGAGCAGCCTGTCGGGCAGGTTGGCCGGATGCGGGCGCAGCTCGCGGGCGGCGGATCGGGTGCACAGCACCGGGGTCTTGGACAGGGCGAGGGTGCGCTCGGCAGTGGCCGCGGAGGCGCCGGAGACATCGGCGAGCACGCCGAGCCGGTTCATCTCGCGGACCACCTCCTCGCCGAACCGGCTCAGCCCGCGCTCGCCCGCCCAGGCCGTGCCCACGAGGCTGAGGACGCGTACGCCGAGGGTGTGCAGGATCCGCAGGACGCCGAGGGAGTCGTCGAGTGCGCCGGCGTGGGCGGGCCCGGGCACCACGGCGACCCGGCCGCGGTTGCGGGCGTCGATGACCTCCCCGGCGGTGCCCGCCAGGCGCAGCCCGTCCGGATGGGCCTCGACCACCGAGCGCACCTGGTCCAGCAGCTCCAGGGTCGCCGCCGTCGCCCGGTCGCCGCCGGGCCCCTCGGGCAGGTGCAGCGACCAGAACAGCACGCCGACGTGCCCCTCGCGCATCCGGGGCACGTCGGTGTCGACGGCGGCCTCGCCCAGCTCCAGGTCGTACCAGGGCAGATGGCGCAGCGCCCAGGGCAGTCCGCTGTAGCCGTCGGCCACCGGGTGCTCGGCGAGCAGGGCGTGGGCCTGTACCAGGAGTGCGTCGAGCGCGTCCTGTGTGAAGGGGTCGTCCGGCAGGCCCTCGTCCGCGCCGACCTCGGTGGTCGTGGGGATGTCGTGCTGGAGGTCGGCCATGGCGGCTCCGTACGTCGTGGACTACGTCGGTCGTGAGCTACGTCGTGATGTGGCTGGCGTACCGACACGGTCGCACGGAGGCAACGAGAGCTTCCTGGTGAGTGGGGCGTTCGGGGGTACGGCGGTCAGCTCTCGCAGGCCGTGCGGATCACCTCGTCCAGCGTCTCGCGGGAGCGCACCAGGTCGGCGATCATGCGGTCGATGCGGTCGCGCTCGGCGGTGAGGTCCTTGACCAGGCGCGGGGTGGCGATCGTGGAGGGGCCGCCGTCCTGGTCGCGCATGCAGGGCAGCAGCTGCCGGATCTTCTCGCTGTGCAGCCCGGCCGCGTACAGCTCCTGGATCCGGATGACCCGGTCGACGGCACGCTCGGGGTAGTCGCGGTGGCCGCCGGGGGTGCGCTCGGCGACGAGCAGGCTCTGGGTCTCGTAGTAGCGCAGCGAGCGCTCGCTCACGCCGGTGCGCCGGGCCAGTTCACCGATCCGCATGTCGGCCTCCGCCGGAAGGGGGCTTGAATCTGACATCAGTGTCAAGTTCTACCGTGCCGGCATGACGCAGACAACGGACTCCACGGACTTCCTGGCCCCCGCCCGGCTCGGCCGGCTCGCCCTCCCGAACCACCTCGTGATGGCCCCGCTCACCCGGAACCGCGCCGAGGCCGACGGCACCCCGGGCGACCTGATGGTCACGCACTACGCCCAGCGCGCCTCCGCCGGACTGATCATCGCCGAGGGGTCGACGCCGAACGCGGTCGGGCAGACGTACCCGGACATCACCGCGATCCACACCGACCGGCACGTGGCCGGCTGGCGGCGGGTCACCGACGCGGTGACGGCGGCCGGCGGGCGGATGTTCCTCCAGCTCCAGCACGGCGGCCGGGTCGGTCACCCGGCGACCACGGGCCTGGCCCCGGTGGCGCCCTCCCCGCTCCCGCTGCCGGAGACGATCTTCACGGCCGGCGGGCACCGGCCGGCCGCCGTCCCGCGCGAGATGACGGCCTTCGACATCCGCGCCACGATCGCCGACTTCGCCGCCGCCGCGCGCCGGGCCGTCGAGGCGGGCTTCGAGGGCGTGGAGGTGCACTCGGCCAACGGGATGCTGCTGCACCAGTTCCTCGCCGACAACACCAACCGCCGTACGGACGCCTACGGCGGCTCCGTCGAGCGGCGCGTGCGGTTCGCGGCGGAGGTGACCGAGGCGGTGGCCGACGCGATCGGCGCCGACCGGGTGGGCATCCGGCTCTCCCCCGCCTCCACCGTCAACGGCGTCCACGAGGACGACACCGGCGGCCTCTACGCCGCGCTCCTGGACCGGCTGAAAGGGCTGGACCTCGCCTATCTGCACCTGGTGCGCTCCGACCCGCAGGCCGGCTGGTACCGGCGCATCCGCGCCGACTGGCCCGGCGTGCTGATCGGCAACCCGGATCTGACCGACCTGTCCACCCGGGCCGTGACCCGGGCGTCCCGGGAGATGCTGGCCGCCGGAGCCGATCTGGTGGCGCTCGGCCGCCCGTTCCTCGCCAACCCGGACCTGGTCGAACGACTGCGCCTCGGCGCGCCGCTCAACCCGGTCCGGGACCGGTACTTCATGTACGTGGGCGGGGCCGCCGGCTACAACGACTACCCCGCCCTCGCGGGTCAGGCGACGCCGTCGAGCGACTCGATGGTGGCGTTGGACGGCGCCCGCCTCGCCTGGAGCGAGCGGGCCACGTCCTCCGCGGCGCCCAGCACCCGCACCGCGTTCTGCCAGGTCAGCTTGGCCAGATCGGCCTTGGACCAGCCGCGCTCCAGCAGCTCGGCGAGCAGGTTCGGGTAGCCGGAGACGTCGCTGAGGCCGTCCGGGGTGAACGCGGTGCCGTCGTAGTCGCCGCCGATGCCCAGGTGGTCGATGCCGGCCACCTCGCGCATGTGGTCCAGGTGGTCCGCCACCGTGGAGACCGTGGCGATCGGGCGCGGGTGACGCTCCTCGAAGGCGCGGTGGATCTCCATCGCCCGCGGGCTGGAGTCGAGGTGGTGCAGACCGTGGGCGCGCATGTTGTCGTCGGCCGCCGCCGTCCAGTCGACGGCGGCCTGGAGCACGAACTTGGGCACGAACGTCACCATCGCCACGCCGCCGTTGGCGGGCAGCCGCTCCAGGACGTCGTCGGGGATGTTGCGCGGGTGGTCGCACACCGCGCGTGCGGAGGAGTGCGAGAAGATCACCGGCGCGGACGTGGTGTCCAGCGCCGCGCGCATGGTCGTCGCGGCCACGTGGGACAGGTCGACGAGCATGCCGAGGCGGTTCATCTCGCGCACCACCTCACGGCCGAAGGCGGACAGCCCGCCGGCCTTGGGCTCGTCCGTGGCCGAGTCCGCCCAGTCGTTGTTGTCGTTGTGGGTGAGCGTCATGTAGCGCACGCCCAGCCCGTACAGACCGCGCAGGGTGCCCAGCGAGTTGTCGATCGAGTGACCGCCCTCCGCGCCCATGAGGGAGGCGATACGGCCCTCGGCACGCGCCGCCTCCATGTCGGCGGCGGTCAGCGCGGCCCGCAGATCGGCGGGGTGCCTCTCGATCAACTGCCGTACGCAGTCGATCTGTTCGAGCGTCGCAGGCACCGCGCCCGGCAGATCCGAGCGCACGTACACCGACCAGTACTGCGCCCCGACCCCGCCCTCGCGCAGCCGCGGGATGTCCGTGTGCAGATGCTCGTTCTGGTGTCCGGCGATGTCGCGGGCGTCGAGGTCGTAGCGGACCTGTTCGCGCAGCGCCCACGGCAGGTCGTTGTGGCCGTCGACGACCGGGAACTCGCGCAGCAGCGCGTGGGCTTGCTCGAGGGGGGTCATCGGCGTCACTTCCCGAAGCCGAAGTGGCCCTGGCTCTCGACCTTGGAGCGCAGCCGCTTGCCCTTCTCGGTGGCCTGGTCGTTGAGGTCCTGCTGGAAGTCACGCATCCTGTGCAGCAGGTCCTCGTCGTGCGCGGCGAGGATACGGGCCGCGAGGAGCCCGGCGTTGCGGGCACCGGCGACGGAGACGGTGGCGACCGGGACACCGGCCGGCATCTGCACGATGGACAGCAGCGAGTCCATGCCGTCCAGGTACTTGAGCGGCACCGGCACGCCGATGACCGGCAGCGGGGTCACGGAGGCGAGCATGCCGGGCAGATGGGCGGCACCGCCCGCACCCGCGATGATCACCTTCAGGCCGCGGTCGGCGGCCTGCTCGCCGTACGCGACCATCTCGCGGGGCATGCGGTGCGCCGAGACGACGTCGACCTCGTACGCGATCTCGAACTCGTCGAGGGCCTTGGCGGCGGCCTCCATGACGGGCCAGTCGGAGTCCGACCCCATGACGATGCCAACAACAGGGCTCATTCGGTGATGGTGCCTCTCAGGTAGCCGGCAGCGTGACGGGCGCGCTCCAGCACGTCGTCCAGGTCGTCGCCGTAGGTGTTCACGTGTCCGACCTTGCGGCCGGGCTTCACGTCCTTGCCGTACATGTGGATCTTGAGCTTGGGGTCGCGGGCCATGCAGTGCAAGTACGCGGAGTACATGTCCGGGTAGTCACCACCCAGGACGTTGACCATCACGGTCCACTTGGCGCGCGGGCGCGGGTCGCCGAGCGGGAGGTCGAGGACCGCGCGGACGTGGTTGGCGAACTGGCTGGTGATCGCGCCGTCCTGGGTCCAGTGGCCCGAGTTGTGCGGGCGCATCGCCAGTTCGTTGACGAGGACGCGGCCGTCGCGGGTCTGGAACAGCTCCACGGCCAGATGCCCGACGACTCCGAGTTCCTTGGCGATGGTCAGGGCCATCTCCTCGGCCCTCAGCGCGAGGGCCTCGTCCAGGTCGGGGGCGGGCGCGATCACGGTGTCACAGACGCCGCCCACCTGCTGCGACTCCACCACCGGGTAGGCGACGGCCTGGCCGTGCGGGGAGCGTACGACGTTGGCGGCCAGCTCGCGGACGTAGTCGACCTTCTCCTCGGCGAGGACCGGGACACCCGCGCGGAACGGCTCCGCGGCCTCCTCGGGGGTCTCCACGACCCACACGCCCTTGCCGTCGTAGCCGCCGCGCACGGTCTTGAGGACGACCGGGAAGCCGTCCCCCTCCGCGGCGAACCGGACCACGTCCTCCGGATCACTGACGATCCGGTGCCGTGGGCACGGGATGCCGATCGCGTCGAGCCTCGCGCGCATCACGCCCTTGTCCTGGGCGTGCACCAGCGCGTCGGGCCCCGGGCGCACGGGGATGCCGTCCGCCTCCAGGGCCCTGAGATGCTCGGTGGGTACGTGTTCGTGATCGAAGGTGATCACATCGCACCCGCGCGCGAAGTCACGCAGCGTGTCCAGATCGCGGTAGTCGCCGATGACGACATCGCTCACGACCTGCGCCGCGGAATCCTGAGGGGTGTCACTGAGAAGCTTGAACCTGATGCCCAACGGGATGCCTGCCTCGTGCGTCATACGCGCGAGCTGCCCCCCGCCGACCATGCCGACTACCGGGAACGTCACGCCTATAGCGTATCGGCCACGCAGGGGCGACCGGATCGCGTCCCTCTCACGGCCTCTTACCGCCGACTTCCCGACCTCTTCCCGGACTGTTTCCCAGCTGTGGCCTGGAGCGCAGGCGTACGGCGATTCGGGTGGTTAGCATGGCTGGGCTGACGAAACCTACCGACGGGAGCTGCCCAGCTATGGAACCTCGTTCCTCGGGGCTGCAACGACTCGTGCGCGAGGTGGCCAAGTTCGGCACCGTCGGTGTCGCGGGCATCTTTGTCAATCTCGCTGTCTTCAACCTGGTGCGACACGCCTCCGACCTGCCGGTCGTGCGCGCGAGCATCATCGCGACCGTGGTCGCCATCGCCTTCAACTACGTCGGTTTCCGTTACTGGACGTACCGGGACCGTGAGCGGAGCGGGCGCACCAAGGAGCTGACCCTCTTCCTGTTCTTCAGCGCGATCGGCCTCGTGATCGAGAACGGCGTGCTGTACGCGGCGACCTACGGCATGGGCTGGGACAGCTCGCTGCAGAGCAACATCTTCAAGTTCGTGGGCATCGGCGTCGCGACGCTGTTCCGTTTCTGGTCGTACCGCACCTGGGTGTTCCGGGTGCAGCCGTCCCAGGAGGCGGAGTCCATCCTCGCGGCGGAGTCCAAGAAGCCGATGCCCGAGCCGGAGCCCAAGACCCAGCGGGTTCCGTAGCCGGCACTCCCCAGAGGCGCGGGGAACTGTGCAAGCAGCCACGACGGCCGCCGCGGACAAGCGGCGGCCGTCGTGGCTTCGCCGTCTCCGCCTCCGCCCTCCCGGCGCAGCGCTCAGCGCACCGTCGGCCGTTCCTCGTCCGTCTTGCGGGACGGGGGCGTGCGGGAGAGGAACAGGCCGAAGACCGGAGGGGTCGTCTGCAGGAGTTCCAGGCGGCCGCCGTCGGCCTCGGCGAGGTCGCGGGCGACGGCCAGACCGATGCCCGTGGAGTTGCGGCCGCTGATCGTGCGCTCGAAAATGCGCGCGCCCAGGTCGGCCGGGACGCCAAGACCCTCGTCGGTGACCTCGACCACGGCCTGGTTGCCGGTGACCCGGGTACGCAGCGCGACCGTGCCGCCACCGTGCATGAGCGAGTTCTCGATCAGTGCGGCCAGCACCTGCGCGACCGCGCCCGGTGTGCCGACGGCCTGCAGATGCCGCTTGCCGGAGCTGACGATGGCCCGGCCGACGTTGCGGTAGGCGGGCCGCCACTCGGCGAGCTGCTGCTGGATGACCTCGTCCAGGTCGAAGGTGACGGCGGAGCCGGTGCGCGGGTCGCGGGAGTTCGTCAGCAGCCGCTCGACCACGTCCGTGAGCCGCTCGACCTGGGTGAGCGCGACGTTCGCCTCTTCCTTCACGATCTCGGGGTCATCCGTGAGGGTGATTTCCTCGAGCCGCATCGAGAGGGCGGTCAGCGGGGTCCGCAGCTGGTGGGAGGCGTCGGCGGCCAGGCGCCGCTCGGCGGTCAGCATCCGCCCGATCCGCTCGGCCGAGGAGTCCAGCACATCGGCGACCCGGTCCAGCTCGGGGACGCCGTACCGCTTGTGCCGCGGGCGCGGGTCGCCGGAGCCGAGGCGTTCGGCGGTCTCGGCGAGATCGGTCAGCGGGGTCGAGAGCCGATTGGCCTGGCGTACGGCGAGCAGGACGGCGGCGACGACGGCGAGCAGCGCGACCAGGCCGATGATCAGCAGGGTACGGCCGACCTCCCGGGTCACCGCGGAGCGCGGCTCCTGCACGGTGACCGTCTCGCCCTCCTCGCCCTGCTGGGTGGCGTGGATCACATCGCCCTGCGGCTTGGTGCCGATCTCTATGGGCGCCTGGCCGGGCATGCGGATGACCGCGTACTGCTCCTTGCTGACCGGATTGCGCAGCACGTCCGCATTGACGTTCTCCGCGGCGAGGATCCGGCTGTCCACGATGCTGGCCAGCCGCACCGCCTCGGAATCCACCCGCTCCTGGGCACTGTTGCTGATCGTCCGGGTCTCGACGATCACCAGGGAGACGCCGAAGACGGCGATCACCACGAGGACGACGGCGAGGGTGGACTGGATGAGACGTCGGCGCATGTTCCGTTACCTGCGGTGATCGCTGAGCCCCGGGGAGGGCTCAGCTCTTCTCGAAGCGGAAGCCCACGCCTCGTACGGTGGCGATGTAGCGAGGGTTCGCCGCGTCGTCGCCCAGCTTCTTGCGCAGCCAGGAGATGTGCATGTCGAGGGTCTTCGTGGACGACCACCACGTGGTGTCCCAGACCTCGCGCATCAGCTGGTCGCGGGTGACGACCCGGCCGGCGTCGCGCACCAGCACCCGCAGCAGGTCGAACTCCTTGGCGGTGAGCTGCAGTTCCTCGTCGCCCATCCAGGCGCGGTGCGACTCGACGTCGATCCGCACCCCGTGGGTGGCCGGCGGCTGCTGGGGCTCGGCGGCGCCGCGCCGGAGCAGCGCCCGCACCCGGGCGAGCAGTTCGGCGAGCCGGAAGGGCTTGGTGACGTAGTCGTCGGCGCCCGCGTCGAGGCCGACGACGGTGTCCACCTCGTCGGCGCGCGCGGTCAGGATGAGGATCGGCACGGTGTGGCCGTCGGCCCGCAGCCGGCGGGCGACCTCCAGGCCGTCCATACCGGGCAGCCCCAGGTCCAGTACGACCAGGTCGACGCCGCCCTGCATTCCGGCGTCGAGCGCGGTGGGTCCGTCCTCGCGCACCTCGACCTCGTAACCTTCCCGGCGCAGGGCGCGGGCCAGCGGCTCCGAGATGGACGCGTCGTCCTCGGCGAGCAGTACACGGGTCATAGAGGTGATGGTAGACCGCTCGCACACTCTGCTGGGGTGTGATCGCTTCCCGGAACTCTTACCTTGCTGAACTGCTGGTACGAACCATCGGTCCGGAGATGCGATCGTAGGGGAGACCTTCGAATCCGGTTCCGCGGTTCCCCCAACACCTGTGATCCGCGTCTCAAGTCCTTCCATATCCGGCAGTGTCCTGCCGTACAGTGACGTGAACGCCTGTAGTACATCCGGGGACCTTTGGCGGGCATCTGACGCTGAAGGTCTCTTTTGTGTACGGGTTGGCAAGCGCCAGCCTCGAAAGGAATGACCTCTGGCCGGGCCCCGGACGCATCGTCGCGTCGGGGCGTGGATCCCGGTGGTCGCCGTCCGCCGCTTCCGTGATCCGGAGACGGACTCCCCCCGGGCGTGGGGGTGGACGACCGACCCTGCCGGTGCCGGCCGCACCCCCACCGGGCGCGCAACGCTCCAGCAGCGCGTCCCGACCAGCAAGGAACGACCATGGCGTCCAGCCTGACGAAGGACTCGGTCCGCCCGGGCACCCCCGGCTCCGAGAAGACCTTCTTCGGCCACCCCCGCGGCCTGGCCACTCTCTTCATGACCGAGATGTGGGAGCGCTTCTCCTACTACGGCATGAGGGCCCTGCTTCCGCTGTACCTGGTGGCCCCGGGTGGCCTGCATCTGAGCGCGGGCACGGCAACCGCGATCTACTCGGTGTACGTGTCGCTCGTGTACCTGCTCGCCCTTCCCGGCGGCTGGTTCGCCGACCGCGTGCTCGGCCCCCGCAAGACGGTCGCCGTCGCGGGCCTGATCATCATGCTCGGTCACCTGTGCCTCGCACTGCCCGTGGCCGCCAGCTTCTTCGTCGGTCTCGGCCTCGTCGCCATCGGCTCGGGTCTGCTGAAGGCCAACATCTCCACGATGGTCGGCCACCTCTACAAGGGCCCGGACGACCCGCGCCGTGACGGTGGCTTCACTCTCTTCTACATCGGCATCAACGTCGGTGCCTTCGTCGCGCCGCTGGTCATCGGCACCGTCGGTGAGAACGTCAACTGGCACCTCGGCTTCGCGCTGGCCGCGCTCGGCATGGCGCTGGGTCTGGCCCAGTACCTGCTCGGCGGCCGTCACCTGAGCGAGCAGAGCAGCAAGGTCCCGACCCCGCTGACGGCCCAGGAGAAGTCCGCCACCCTGCGCAAGGGCCTGATCTGGCTGGCGATCGCCGCGGTCTTCTACGGCGTCGTCGGCGGCACCGGCCACTTCACCCTGAACTGGGCGCTGATCCCGCTCACGGTCATCGGCCTGATCGTGCCGATCCTGGTCATCGCCCGCATCCGCCGGGACAAGGACCTGGACGCGGGCGAGAAGTCGAAGGTCTCGGCGTACATCTGGTTCTTCGTCGCCGCCGCCGTCTTCTGGATGATCTACGACCAGGGTGGTTCGACCCTGTCGCTGTTCGCCGACAGCAGCGCCAAGAACTCGATCCTCGGCTGGGGCTTCCCGGTCTCCTGGTACCAGTCGGTCAACCCGGTCATGATCATGGCCCTGGCGCCGGTCTTCGCCTGGCTGTGGCTGTGGCTGAACCGGCGCGGCAAGGAGCCGAGCACGATCGTGAAGTTCGCCTCCGGTCTGGTGCTGATCGGCGCGTCCTTCTTCCTCTTCCTCGCCCCGCTGTCGATCGCCGACGGCGGTCACAAGGCCGCGGCGATGTGGCTGGTCGCGATCTACTTCGTGCAGACCATCGGTGAGCTGACGCTGTCCCCGGTGGGTCTGTCGGTGACGACGAAGATGGCGCCGAAGAAGTACGCCTCCCAGATGATGGGTGTCTGGTTCCTCGCGGTCACCGCGGGCGACTCGATCACCGCGCTGGTGTCGAACCCGGCCGTCGGCGGCATGAACCTCGACAAGCAGGGCTTCGTCGCCCTGGAGGCCGTGCTCGCCGTGCTCGCCGGTGCGGCGGTGTGGATGTACCGCAAGAAGGTCAACAAGCTGATGGGCGACGTGCACTGACGTAGCTCCCCGAAGCCCGAGGAGGGCCATCGCGTCTCCGGATGCGATGGCCCTCTTTCACATGTCCGGGCTCAGCGCGTCCTGCGTCCCGGCATGAACGTGAACACCGCGCCGCCCAGCAGGATCGCCGTGCCCGCCACCAGACCGAGTGCCTTGAGCGCGCCGTGGTCGCTCGCGCCCGTCTGGGCGAGGCCGCCGGAGCCGCCGCTGGTGCTGCCGCCGCTCGAGCCGCCCGAGGTGGACGTACCGCCCGAGGCGCCGCCCGGCTGCTGGCTGGTGTCCAGGGTCAGGGACACCTGCGTCCTGGTCGGTGTGCACGTCGTGGTCGTCCCGAGCGCCTTGACCGTCAGCACGCCCGGGGACAGCGTCGAAGTGCCGCTGGCACCGGGCTTGTAGGTGCCGGTGAGGTTGGGGATGGTGATCGGGTCGCCGGACTTGATGGGGTTCGCGTTGGTCGGCCCCTCCACGTGCACCGTGCCCTTGTCGGCGCCGCCCAGCGCCACCTCCATGGACGGCTTCACGGAGTTCGCCGGGATGTCGGCGGGGCTGTCCATCACGGACTTCTTGAACTCCACGGTGACGTCGAAGTTCCCGCCGTTCTTCTTCGCGTTGATCTGCACCGGCGAGGTCGCGCTCTTGTCGCCGATCGGGGTCTTGCAGGCGTACGGGATCTGCACCTCCTTGCCCGTGAAGTCGCTCTGCCCGCCGCTGCCGCCGGAGGACGTGGCGGTGGGGGTGGCCGACTGGGTGGGTGTGCCCGACTGGGTCGGGGTCGTCGACTGCGTCGGTGTCGGCGTCGTACTGGACGTGCCGCCGCCGGTCACCTGGATCGTCGCCGCCTTCTGGACGGTCTCCTTGGGCGTGCACTTGGTGTCGGTCGACATCGCGTTGACGGTGTAGGCGTCCGGCGTCAGCGTCACCTCGCCGGCGCTCGTCAGCTTCAGGCTGCCCTTCATGTCGGACAGCACCATGTCACCGCCCTTGGGGATCGCGGGGTTCTGCCGCGGGCCCTGCATGGCGATGTCGGCGCTCTGCGCGCCGGCCGCCTTCAGCACCCCGGAGGGCTGGACCGAGTTCGCGGGCAGGTCGATGATGTTCGGATTCTTGGAGGCGGCCTGGACGAACTTCCACACGACGTCCACCGTGTCGCCGACCTTCGCCGTGGCCGGCGCGGTGATCTCGACCTTGGTGGTGCCGTCGACGGGAGTGATGCCGGCGGGCGGCACACAGTGGGTGGCGAACGACACGTCGGCCGCCTGTGCGGGGGTCGCGGCGAGGCCCAGCAGGACGCCCGCACCGCACAGCGCCAGCGCCGCGCCCGCGGCCGTACCTCTCCTTCGGATGCTCACGTGGGTCCCTTCGTGGTGGGAGTCGTAGGACTCGACGGGCTGTCGGTGTGCGGTGCGGAGAGCCGGCCGGCCGGGCCGCCCGGGACGGAGTCCGGGGTGAACCACGGCAGGGCCGGAGTCGAGGGGGGCTGCTCTTCGGCGTCGGCGCGCAAGCCCGGCAGTGGCAGCCGCAGGGCGGGCCGGGGCAACCGCCAGGGGCCGGTGCGGCTCACGTCGCTGTGACGGGCGCCGGTGCGGCGGGCGCCGCCCGGGCGGTGCGGCCGTAGCCGGTCCACGACGGCCATGCCGATGCGGAACAACGCGGCCGGGATCACCAGGCAGAGCAGGATCCAGAACAGGGTCACGCCCCAGGGACGGGCCACGCCCCAGGGCTGCTCGGCGAGCACCTTGCCGTCGTACTTCAGGGACACGGTGTAGTCGCCGTGGGCCCCGGCCGTCAGCTCGACCGGCAGCTTGACCTGCGCCTTCCTGCCGGGTGCGAGGGTGCCCTGCCACTGCTGGTCGTCCCACTGCGGGGCGAAGACGCCGTGCGCCGAGCCGACCTGGAACACCGGGTCCTTGATCGTGCCCAGGCCGGTGTTGCCGACGGTGAGGACCAGGGACCGGCTCGGCGGCGCTCCGAACCAGGTGAGCAGACCGCTCGAACCGGACAGCCGGGTGTCGGACAGGATCGCCAGCCGGCCGCCGGAGTCCTCGGCGGGCAGCGGCGCGACCGGATGCCCGGCGACGTCCAGGACGGCGTCCGCCTGCGCCGCGGTCCCGGTGACCGTGGCCACGTGCACCACACAGGGACAGGGCACGGGCGGTTCGGCGACCGGGAGTGCGCGGCTGAAGGATCCCTGCGCGTCGGTGGTCACGGCCCGCCCGTCGCCGTTGGCGCAGGAGTTGGTGCCGCCGATCACGCCCCGGGAGGGGGTGGCCCGTCCGCAGATCAGCAGCATCAGCAGTGTGTGCGACCGCCAGCCGGTCCCGCTGACGGTGACCGAGCCGCCGGTACCGGCCTGGGTCGCCGACAGCTGCACCGTCGGCCCGTCCGCCGCGGTCGCCGGGGTGCCGAGCGGGAGCAGGAGCAGCGCGAGCACCGCCAGGCACGTGGACAGCCGCAGAAGCCTTGCCGTTCCGCTCACTTCGCCACCCCTTCCGTCAACTCGTGCTCTGGGCAAGGGAGTTCCTGTACCGGGGCACCCCGCGGCCCGATGGACGCCCTGCTTCGGCGGCGGCGTACGGCGAGCACCGCGCCCGCCCCGGCCAGCGCCGCGCCGCCCGCCTCCGCCATCCCCGGCCAGGGCACGAACCGTGCCGACACGGTCGCCGTGTCGTGCGCCCCGCCCTGCGCCGTGACCGTCAGCCGTACGTCGACGGCGTCCAGCGCGGGCCGGCCCGGCCACGGCTCGGTCAGCTTCCGGCGCGCACCGGGGCTCAGCCGGACCGGGAGCGTGCGCGGGGCACGGTCCAGGACCCGCCCGAACACACCGTCCGCGCGCACCGCGAGGGTCGGCACAAGGACGGTCGTACCGCGGTTGACCAGGTCGTACGTCATGCTGTGGGCATGTACGGCGAGGTGCTCGACGGTCAGCGCCGCGAGCACCGGACCGCCGACGCGCAGCCGGACCGGGACACTCGCCGTGCGCCCGCGCGCGTCCCGTACGACGACGGCGCCGGAGCGGACGCCGGGCGTGGCCGCGGTCGGCACGGTCACCGTGAAGGGCACCTCGGCGCGGGTCCGGGCGGGAACGCGCAGCCCCTGCCCGGCCTTCCGGGCGAAGACGGTCCGCAGGCCGGTACCGAAGAACCGTACGACGACCGGCGCGCGCCCGGAGTTGGTGACGGTCACCGTGTCCTGCAGGACCGTTCCGGGCGTGCCCTCGGCGTAGAAGGACGGGCGGGCGCCGCCCGCGGGCGCGGCGGACCAGTCCGTGGCCGCGCCCGTGTCCGCGGCGGCACGGGGTGCCGCGCCCAGCGCGGTGAACAGCAGGCACAGGGTCACGGGCAGGGTGCGGGCGACGGACGGCATGGGCGGCTCCAGCGGTGGCCGGGGTGCGGCGGCGGACGGCTCGGCCGCGGGTCGTGGGCCTGGGGTCAGCGGCGTAGGGACTGGCCGCGCCGGGTCAGCCACAACGTGCCCGCCGCGCCGGCGAGGAACACCGTGGCGCCGAGCGTGCCGAGGGCGACCGCCGAGTCCTGCGGGCCGGTCTGCGGGAGCTGTCCGCCGGAGGACGACGACGCGGAACCACCGGAGGACGAGGAGGAGCCGCCCGAGGACGACGAGGAGGAGCCTCCGGAGGACGAGCCGCCGCCGGCCGCCGTCACGTCGAGCGTCAGTCCCGGCCCCGGGCTGTTGGTCGGCGTGCAGGTCGTGGTCGTACCGAGGGCCTTGATGGTGAGCGTGCCCGGCGTGAAGGTGACCTTGCCGGTCTTCTTCGGCGTGTAGGTACCGCTCAAGTCGCTGATCTTGATGGGGGTGTTGGCAGGGATCGCGGCCGCGTTGGGCGGACCGCTGACCGGCAGCGTGCCACTGTCCGCACCGCCCAGCACGATGGTGGCGCTCGGGCTCATCGCGCCCTTGCCCAGCTCGACCGGGCTGGAGGACACGCCCTTCTGCCAGGACATGGTGATCTTGTAGCCGCTGCCGCTCTTGACGCCCTTCATGTCGATGGGCGAGACGGCGCTCTTGATCCCGATCGGTGTCTGGCAGCGGTAGTTGACGTCGATGACGTCGGCGTGGGCCGCCGGCGCGGCCAGCAGCACCACCGAGCCGGCGAGCGCCGCGGCGGACGCGAGCGCGGCGGTTCGTTTCGGGTACGACACGGTCGGTCCACCCCATTCATTCCTGACGACACATCAGATTCGGCCGTCAAGGTACGCCCGGGGTCGCAAGGAGGGAAGACAAGGCGCACGGAGGATCTGTGACGATGCGAGCGCCCCGGAGGGGAGCGCCCCAAGGGGAGCGGGGAGCCGTACGAGCCACCACAGACGCGCCCGCGCCCGAAGACGACGGACACCCGGACGGCACCGAACCGCCCTCAGAGCGGAGCGCCCAGCTCCGCCCACACCGTCTTTCCCGCCCGCCCCGGAACACGTACGACACCCCAGTCCAGGCACAGCCGCTGCACGATGAACATGCCGTGACCGCCGGGGCGGCCGGCGCGGTGCGGAGTGCGCGGGGCGGGCTCGCCGGTGCCACGGTCGGAGACCTCCAGCCGGAGCACCTTGTCGTAGCGGACGAGGACGAGTTCGTCGGGACCCTCGGCATGCAGGCAGGCGTTGGTGACCAGTTCGGAGACGACGAGCAGCACGTCCTCGCCGGCGGCCCGCTGGTCGGCGGTCGCGGCGGGCAGCCAGCCCCAGGCGTACAGCGCCTGGCGGGTGAAGTCGCGGGCGAGCGGGACGACCCCGCTCTCCCCCTCCAGTACGAGACGGCGGACCTGCCGGCCGCCGGTGCCCGCGATGCCGTCGACGGAGCCGGACGACACGGACGACGCGGCTGCCCCCGCGGGCGCGCCCATGCTCGGCGCACCCTCCTCGGACACCCCGGCAGCGCCGCCCGGCTCCGGGCCGCGGTCGCCCGGCGAGCAAGGCCGGGTGGTGCTCATCAGCGCTTCACCTCACCGATCCACCAGTTTCACAATTCAACGATTCAAAGGGCCTGCACCGGCCGACACCGACCGGTCTTCTTGTTTGCCCGTTCCTGCCTGCTTCTGTGCACTCCCGCCTCCTCCTGCCCTCTCCTGCCCGGCCGACCCGGCGGAACACCCCCCATTTCGCCCCCTCCACCGGGCCTCCGGTGACGGCATGGGACATAGCGGTCCCCTCGACGGGGCGACAGACGGGAGAGCGGGACGACAGAAGGACGGAAAGCAGCAGGCCGGGCTCAGTCGGCGCGGTCGTCGGCGCCGTCACCGGCCAGGGCCGCCGCCACGGAGTCGTGCACGGTGAAGACCGCCTCGGCCCCCGTGATCTCGAACACGCGGGCCACCACCGGCAGCATCCCCGCCAGGTGAACCCCGCCTCCGGCGGCCTCCGCCTTCAGCCGGGCGCCGAGCAGGACGTTCAGGCCGGTGGAGTCACAGAAGTCCAGGCGCGTGCAGTCCACGACAAGACGCGAGTAACCCTTGGCCAGGAGGTTGTCGAGGGGCTCGCGCAGCAGATCGGCGGTGTGGTGATCGAGTTCACCCGCCGGTTTCACGACAGCGCTCGAGCCCTCTTCCCGCACCTCCACCAGAAGCCGGCCCGACTGTGCGCTGCCGACCATCCCGTGGTCCATGCCGTTCTCTCTCCCGAGGTCGTGGCTGCTGATGCCCTCGAACATTACGCCTTCCAAGCACACTTCGACACCCGAACAACCTCGCATAATCGGACATACTCGAACAGAACGCACTTGCGATCGGTTCAGGGAAGCCGGTAGGGGTAGTAAGGAAACATTTCCCACCGGGCCCGCAACGGGCCCACGTCGGCTTCGGAGGCGCCGCACACCGCAGTGCACGCACTGGCTTCGGCTGCCATATGCCGAGAACGATGGAGGACACCATGTCACCCCGGCTCGACGCATCGCATACCCAGAACGCGACGTCGACACCCCCACCGGACCAGCTGGATCATGCCATCGAACCCCTCGACCCCATCGAGGGACTCCCGGAGATCCCGCCGTACGACGAGATCGGTCCCGTCGACGCACGGGCCTTGTCCAAGACCCTCTTCGAGCGCCTCGCCTCGCTGGAGGAAGGGACGCACGAGTACTCGTACGTCCGCAACACCCTCGTCGAGCTGAACCTCGCGCTCGTGAAGTTCTCCGCCTCGCGCTTCCGCTCCCGCAGCGAGCCGATGGAGGACATCATCCAGGTCGGCACCATCGGCCTGATCAAGGCGATCGACCGCTTCGAGCTCTCGCGCGGAGTGGAGTTCCCCACCTTCGCGATGCCGACGATCATCGGCGAGATCAAGCGTTTCTTCCGTGACACCTCGTGGTCCGTGCGGGTCCCGCGCAGGCTGCAGGAACTCCGTCTCGACCTGGCCAAGGCCGGGGACGAGCTGGCGCAGAAGCTGGACCGCGCGCCCACGGTCGCGGAGCTGGCCGAGCGGCTCGGCCTCTCGGAGGACGAGGTCGTCGAGGGCATGGCCGCCTCGAACGCCTACACCGCCTCCTCGCTGGACGCCCAGCCCGAGGAGGACGAGACCGAGGGCGCGCTGGCGGACCGGATCGGGTACGAGGACCACGGCCTGGAGGGCATCGAGTACGTCGAGTCGCTCAAGCCGCTGATCGCCGAACTCCCGCCCCGGGACCGGAAGATCCTCTCCCTGCGCTTCGTGGCGAACATGACGCAGTCCGAGATCGGCGACGAACTCGGCATCTCCCAGATGCATGTGTCCCGGCTGCTGTCGCGCACGCTGGTGCGATTGCGCAGGGGGCTGACGGTGGAGGAGTGACCACCACCTCCTGTCCCTGACGCCGCCGACACCGCCGCAGCGCCCCGGCCACCGGCCCCCACCGGTACCGGGGCGCTGCGGCGTCCCCGGCCCCGCCCCTTCATCACCGGCCACACCCCTTCGCCACCGGTCTCCGGCCCGCCGCCGCCCTGCGGCCCCACCGCCACACTCGGCCACCGGACCCGTACTCAGCCACAGGCCCCGTCGGCACCGGACCGCCGCGGCGTCCGCGGTCACGGCCCTCCACCCGCCGGCCCCGCGCTCGGCCACCGGACCCGTACTCAGCCACAGGCCCCGTCGGGCCCGGACCACCGCGGCGTCCCCGGCCGCGGCCCTCCACCCGCCGCCACCATGCTCGACCACCGGCTACCGCCACCAGCCACCGCCGGCACCGGGCCACCGCGACCGCCCCCGGCAGCGGCTCTCGGCCACCGACCCCGCCACCGTTCCCGGCAACCGCTCCCGTCGCGGCATCCCCGGCCGCGGCCATCCACCCGCCGCCACCATGCTCGACCACCGGCTACCGCCACCAGCCACCGCCGGCACCGGGCCACCGCGACCGCCCCCGGCCGCGGCTCTCGGCCACCGGCCCGCCACCGTTCCCGGCAACCGCTCCCGTCGCGGCATCCCCGGCCGCGGCCCTCCACCCGCCGCCGTTTTCGGCCACCAGCCCCGCCGGCGCCCCGGGGCTCTGCAACGTACCCGGCTACGGTCCTCTGGCCACCAGCCACCAACCCCCTGCCCCGCTGGTACCGGGCCACGGCGACGCTCCCGGCCGTAGTCCTCCTCCGGCCCCGCCACCGTCCTCGGCAACCGGCCACCGGCCACCGCCAGCGGCCCCAGCCCCCGGCCTTCAGCCTCCGCCCCGGCCCGTCGGGCTCCGCCCCCCTGACCCGTGGCTCTCCGCCCCCGGCCCCAACCGTTATCCGGTTACCGGGGGAAACCTCTTTTCCCGCACGGTCCCCTCCACCAGCATGGGCCCCCAAACCGGCTGGTATGCCGGACGGGGGTCGCAACGGCGCGGCCACCCGGCGTCACGAGGAGGCTGGACGATGGCTCAGGGGGACGGCGTCGGGGACGGGCCGGAAGGGGCCGAAACCCGCGAGGCCGGGACGGACGGCGCCGAGAGCGGCCGGGCCGGAGCGGGCGAGGCCACGGCGGGTGGAGGACTCGAGGGCGCCGCGGACTCCCGGCTCACCGACCTCCTCCGCTCCCCCGCCCCCACCGCCTACCCGGCGCTCCAGGAACTGCGCAGACGTCACCACCCGGCGGTCCTGGCCTACGCCCGGCTGTGTGCCGCGGGCGAGTCCGCCGCCCGGCGGCTGGCGGCCGAGACCTTCACCACGGCGGCCCGCGAGACAGCCCGCGGCGTCGACCCGGCCGTCCCGCTGCGCCACCGGCTCCTGCTGCTGACGGCGAGGCTGGCGACGGCCTGGGCGCAGGACGAGCGCTCCGCGGGCGTCGACCCCGGCCTGCTGCTCGTACTGAACGCGTCCGGCCTGCCCGACGGCCCCACCCCGCCCCTCCTCCCCGCGTTCCGCTCGCTGCCCTCCCGCACCCAGGGCCTGATCTGGTACGGCGTACTGGAGCGGGAGCCGCAGGAGCGGACCGCCGCCTTCCTCGGCCTGAGCGGCACGGACGTGGCGTACGGCACCCCACAGGCGCTCCAGGCCCTGTCCCAGGCCTGTCTCCGTCGGCGCCTGGCTGCCTCCGACGACCCGCGCTGTGCCGACTTCCGCCGGCTGATCGAGGAGGCCGTACGGCCGGACGGCCCACGCCGCAGTGCCGATCTGGACGCCCACATGGCGCGCTGCCCGCACTGCACGGCCGCGTTCGAGGACCTGCGGGCCCTGCGGGACACGCCCCGGCAGACCCTGGCGGAGGGCCTCCTGCCGTGGCGCGGCACGGCGTACCTGCGCGCGCACGAGCCGCCGGCCACCCACGAAGTGCCCTCGGTACGGGCGACCTGGCCGCCCGCGCGACGCCTCCTGCTGGCCTCGGCGGCCCTGGGCGTGGCCCTGACCCCGCTGCTGGTGTTCCTGCTCACCCCGGACGGTCCCGCGGGCCAGGAGCCGACCGCGGCGACACCGACCCCTCCCCCGGTGACGGTGACGGCAACGGTCTCGACGTCCCCGTCCGCGTCCCCGACCCCGCCCTCATCCCCGTCGGCCTCCTCCAACCCGCCCGCGCCAAGCCGGACTTCAGCCAGTGCGTCCGTGTCTGCACCGGGCCCGACGCCGACACCGACCGCACATCCCCAGGCCCCCGCTCCCGAGCCCCCGGGAACGGCCTTCGCCCAGGTGGTCAACCTCGCCACGGGCCGCTGCCTGGACATCCGCGACGGCGACCTGGAACAGGGCAACGACGTCGTCACGGCCCGCTGCTCCGGCTCCCCGACCCAACGCTGGCGCGTGGACACCCGCCTGGGCGTCCTGCGCTCGGCGGCCGACGACTCCTTCTGCCTGGACAGCCGGGGCGCGACCGACCGCGGCGTGGGCATCTGGACCTGCGACTCGGTCTACGGCGACAACGGCGACAACCTCCGCTTCACGGTCGCCGTCGACGGCACGATCCGCCCGGACATCGCCCCAGACACCGCGGTGACCCCGGACGGCCGGTACGGGGTGTCCCTGGAACCGCTGGACGGCGACCCGGACCAGCAGTGGCGGGCGGGCGCCGCCTGACAGCCCCGACTCCCCCAGGGCGTAAGGCCGTTCAGGCCACCCGCACTCCCCGCCGCCACACCCCGTCGACCAGCGGTACACCCGGCCGGTAGGCGAGGTGGACGTGGCTCGGCGCGTCCAGAAGGGTCAGGTCGGCGAAGGCGCCGGGGGCGAGGCGGCCGATGTCGGTACGGCGCAGGGCCGCCGCACCGCCCGCCGTGGCCGACCAGACCGCCTCGTCGGGGGTCATCCGCATGTCGCGGACGGCCAGGGCGATGCAGAAGGGGACGGAGGAGGTGAACGACGAGCCCGGGTTGCAGTCCGTGGACAGGGCGACCGTCGCGCCGGCGTCGAGGAGACGGCGGGCGTCCGGCCACTGAGCACGGGTCGAGAACTCCGCGCCGGGCAGGAGCGTGGCGACCGTGTCGCTGTTCGCCAGGGCGTCCACGTCCGTGTCGGTGAGGTGCGTGCAGTGGTCGGCACTGGCCGCGTCGAGTTCGACGGCGAGCTGGACGCCGGGGCCGTAGGAAAGCTGGTTGGCGTGGATGCGGGGGTGCAGGCCCTTCGCCCTGCCGGCGGTGAGGATCGCGCGGGCCTGGTCGCCGTCGAAGGCGCCCTTCTCGCAGAACACGTCGATCCAGCGGGCGTGCGGCGCGCAGGCGTCCAGCATCTCGCCGGTGACCAGGGCGACATAGGCGGCCGGGTCGTCGGCGTAGTCCGGGGAGACGATGTGCGCGCCGAGGTACGTCACCTCGTCGGTGTGCCGCGCGGCGATGCGCAGGGCGCGGGCCTCGTCCTCGACCGTGAGGCCGTAGCCCGACTTCGTCTCGAAGGTGGTCGTGCCCTGCCGGAGCGCCTCCGCCAGGTAGTGGGTGAGGTTCGCCTCCAGGTCCTCGTCGCTCGCCGCCCGGGTGGCGGCGACCGTGGTGCGGATGCCGCCCGCGGTGTAGGAGCGGCCGGACATCCGGGCGTTGAACTCCTGCGTGCGGTCGCCCGCGAACACCAGGTGCGAGTGGGAGTCAACGAAGCCCGGCAGCACCGCCCGGCCGCCCGCGTCGACCCGGTTGTCAGTGGCGGGTGCTTTGCTGGATTCACCGGTCCACGCGATGCGGTCGCCGTCGATGACGACGGCCGCGTCCTGGATCAGGCCCAGGGGGGATCCGTCACCGGAGGAGGGGTCGTTGGTGACCAGCGTGGCGATGTTGGTGATGACGGTGCTGCTGCTCATGGTGTCGTCCTTGTGGGGGGCGATGGGGTTCAGTCGCGGAGGGCCTCGACAGCGGCCGACAGCGCCTGCGGCACGTCGGGTACAAGGGTGTGCGCCCCGTCGCGTACGACATGCCGCCCGCCCACGACCGTATGCCGCACGTCCGCCCCGGTCGCCGCGAATACGGCCGTCTCGGCGCCCAGCCTGGGCAGCGGGCCCGCTGTCCTGACCGAGTCGAGGGCGATCGTCGTGAAGTCGGCGAGCGCCCCCGCCTCGAGGGTGCCGGCCGCGTCCCAGCCGAGGGCGGCGTGCCCGTCGGCGCCGGCGGCCCGCAGCAGGGCGGCGGCCGTCCAGTGGCCCCGGGTGCGGGTGCGCAGCCGCTCGTTCAGCTCCATCGCGCGCGCCTCTTCGAGCAGGTCGACGACGGCGTGGCTGTCGGAGCCGAGGCTGAGCGGGGAGCCGGCCCGCTGGAGGGCGACGGCGGGGCCGATGCCGTCGGCCAGGTCCCGCTCGGTCGTCGGGCACATGCAGGTGCCGGTGCCACTGGCGCCGAGCAGCGCGATGTCCTCGTCCGTGAGGTGGGTGTTGTGCACGCCGGTGGTGCGCGGCCCGAGCACGCCGTGGTCGGCGAGCAGCCGGGTGGGCGTGCAGCCGTGGGCGGCGAGGCAGGCATCGTTCTCGGCGGTCTGCTCCGACAGGTGCACATGCAGCGGGGCCCGCCGCTCCTCGGCCCATCCGGCCACGGTCGCCAACTGGTCGGCGGGCACGGCCCGTACGGAGTGGATCGCCGCCCCGATCCGTGCGTGATCCCGTTCCTTGAGAACTGCACAGCGTGCCGCCCAGGCCTGCGCGCTGCCGTCGGAGAAGCGGAGCTGGTGGCCGTTGGGGGCCTCGCCGAAGCCGGCGGACAGGTAGCAGGTGTCGAGGAGGGTGATGCGGATACCGGCGTCGGCGGCGGCCTCGATCAGCGCCTCGCCCATGGCGTTGGGGTCGGCGTACGGGGTGCCGCCGGGGGCGTGGTGCACGTAGTGGAACTCGCCGACGGCCGTGATGCCGGCCAGGGCCATCTCCGCGTACACCGCGCGGGCCAGCGCGTGGTAGGTCTCCGGGGTCAGCCGGTCGGCGACGGAGTACATCACCTCGCGCCAGGTCCAGAAGGTCCCGGAGCCGACCTGGACGGTGCCGCGCAGCGCCCGGTGGAAGGCGTGGCTGTGGGCGTTGGCCAGGCCGGGCAGGGTCAGGCCGCGCAGCACCTCGGCACCGGGCGGCGGGGTGGGGACGCCGGTACGGACGGCGCTGATCCGCCCGTCCTCGGTGGCGAGAGCCACGCCCGGCTCGACGTGGGTGTCGAGCCAGGCGTGCTCCAGCCAGTAGGTCGCCTTGGTCACCTGCAGGCCAGCCCTTCCAGTACGTCGGCGAGTGCGTGCACCCCGGCCACGCAGTCGTCCTCGGCGGCGGACTCGGCCGGGGAGTGCGAGACACCGGTGGGGTTGCGCACGAACAGCATGGCGGTCGGAACGCTCCCGGAGAGAATCCCGGCGTCGTGTCCGGCCCCGGTCCCGAGGACGGGCACCGTCAGTCCGGTGTCCTTGCCCAGGATGCGGCCGAGTTCGTCGCGCAGGGCGTGGTCGAACTCGACAACGGGCGTGAAGGACTCCCGTACGACGTCGAGATCGATGCCGTGGGCGTCGGCGTACTCCCGGGCCGCCTTCTCGATGCCGCCGACCACCGTGTCCAGGGTGTCCTGGTCGGCGGCCCGGGAGTCGAGCCAGCCGCGCACCAGGGACGGGATGGCGTTGACCCCGTTGGGCTCCACGGAGATCTTGCCGAAGGTGGCGACGGCACCGGCGAGCCGGGCCTCGCGGCGGGCGGCGAGCACGGTCTCGGCGTACGACAGCATCGGGTCGCGCCGGTCCACCAGCCGGGTCGTGCCGGCGTGGTTGGCCTCGCCCCGGAAGTCGAACCGCCAGCGGCCGTGCGGCCAGATGGCACTGGCGATGCCGACCCGGTCGCCGGACAGGTCCAGCGCCCGGCCCTGTTCGACGTGGAGTTCCACGAAGGCGCCGATCCGGGCCAGCCGTTCGGGGTCGGCCCCGATGCCCTCGGGGTCGTACCCGGCGGCCTCCATGGCCCGCGGGAGCGTGATCCCGTCCCCGTCGGTCAGCCGGTGCGCCTGCTCCACGGTCAACTGCCCGGCGGTGAGCCGGGAGCCGACACAGGCGAGCCCGAAGCGCGCGCCTTCCTCGTCCCCGAAGTTGACGATGGCCAGCGGCCTGCTGAACCGCGCTCCCCTGCGGCGCAGTTCGTCGAGGGCGGCGAAGGAGGACACGACCCCGAGGGGCCCGTCGAAGGCCCCGCCGTCCGGCACGGAGTCGAGATGCGACCCGGTGACGACGGCGTCCCCGGCAGCCGGGTCACCGAGCCAGGCCCACTGGTTCCCGTTCCGGTCCACCTCGTACGCCAGCCCGCGGCCCTCGGCCTGCTGCCTGAACCAGGCCCGGCACTCGGCGTCGGCGCCGGTCCAGGCGAAGCGCCGGTAACCGCCGGAGCCGGGGTGACGGCCGACGGGAAGCAACTCGCGCCACATCTCCTGGAAGGAGGGGGCGCTGGGGGCGGAAGCCGTTCCGCCCACTTCTACCGTCACGCCTCGTCACCCTCACGCATCGGCACCCGGACCCCGCGCTCGGCCGCCACCGACTCCGCGATGTCGTAGCCCGCGTCCACATGCCGGATGACACCCATACCGGGGTCGTTGGTCAGTACGCGCCGGATCTTTTCGCCGCCCAGCTTCGTACCGTCGGCGACCGTCACCTGCCCGGCGTGGATGGACCGCCCCATGCCCACGCCGCCGCCGTGGTGGATGGACACCCAGGACGCACCGGACGCCACGTTCACCATGGCGTTGAGCAGCGGCCAGTCGGCGATGGCGTCGGAGCCGTCGAGCATGGCCTCGGTCTCGCGGTACGGCGAGGCCACGGAGCCGCAGTCCAGGTGGTCACGGCCGATCGCCAGCGGGGCGGCCAGCTCGCCGGAGGCCACCATGTCGTTGAAGCGCTCGCCGGCCTTGTCGCGCTCGCCGTAGCCGAGCCAGCAGATGCGCGCGGGCAGGCCCTGGAAGTGGACGCGCTCGCGGGCCATCTTGATCCAGCGGGCCAGGGACTCGTTCTCCGGGAACAGCTCCAGGATCGCCTTGTCGGTCTTGGCGATGTCGGCGGGGTCGCCGGACAGGGCGGCCCAGCGGAAGGGGCCCTTGCCCTCGCAGAAGAGCGGGCGGATGTAGGCGGGGACGAAGCCCGGGAAGGCGAACGCGCGGTCGTAGCCCGCGAGTTGGGCCTCGCCGCGGATGGAGTTGCCGTAGTCGAAGACCTCGGCGCCGGCGTCCATGAAGCCGACCATGACCTCGACGTGCTTCGCCATGGACTCACGCGCACGCGTGGTGAACCCGGCCGGGTCCTTGGCGGCGGCGTCGGCCATGTCCTCGAAGGCCACGCCCACCGGCAGGTACGACAGCGGGTCGTGGGCGGAGGTCTGGTCGGTGACGATGTCGATGGGGGCGTTCATCGCGAGCAGCTGCGGGACCAGCTCGGCCGCGTTGCCGAGGACGCCGATCGACAGCGGGCGGCGGGCGTCGCGGGCCTCGGTGGCCAGCTGGAGCGCGTGGTCGAGGGAGTCCGCCCTGACGTCCAGGTAGCGGTGCTCGATGCGGCGCTCGATGGCGCGCGGGTCGCAGTCGATACAGATGGCGACGCCGTCGTTCATCGTCACGGCGAGCGGCTGGGCGCCGCCCATGCCGCCGAGGCCGGCGGTGAGGGTGATCGTGCCGGCCAGGGTGCCGTTGAACTTCTTCGCGGCGACGGCGGCGAAGGTCTCGTAGGTGCCCTGGAGGATGCCCTGGGTGCCGATGTAGATCCAGGAGCCGGCGGTCATCTGGCCGTACATGGTCAGCCCGAGGGCCTCCAGGCGGCGGAACTCCTCCCAGTTGGCCCAGTCGCCGACCAGGTTGGAGTTGGCGATCAGCACGCGCGGGGCCCACTCGTGGGTCTGCATCACGCCGACCGGGCGGCCGGACTGGACCAGCATGGTCTCGTCCTGCTTGAGGGTCCTCAGGGTGCGCACCATCGCGTCGAAGGAGCGCCAGTCGCGGGCGGCCTTGCCGGTGCCGCCGTAGACGACGAGCTTGTCGGGGTGCTCGGCGACCTCGGGGTCGAGGTTGTTCTGCAGCATCCGCAGGGCGGCCTCCTGCTGCCATCCCAGGGCGCTCAGTTCCGTGCCGCGCGGTGCTCGTACGGGGCGGGGTCCCGACATCGTCTGCCTCCTCCTGTTACTACGTCTATTCACATCCTGTCCGCCTGAATAGAACTAGTCAATACATCAGGGCGGGCCTCTTCGCGCGCCGGTGGTGTTTGGCTGGATGCACCGAAGGCGGACACGAGGGGAGAAGCTGTGGAACGGGACATCGAGGGCCGGGCTGCGGGCGAGGTGCGACAGGCGCGGGAGCGGGTCGCCCGGCGGGACGAGGCGGTGCGTGCCGCCGCGGAGCAGGGCCTGCTCGGTCCGGACGCGGCCGTGGTGGGACTGCTGGACGTGAGCGGGATCCGGGAGTCGGCGGCGGCCCTGCGGGCGGCGTTCGACGCGGCCGTGCCGCCCGGCACCCCGGTGCTGCACGCCTTCGCCGTGAAGGCCACCCCGCTGGTGCCGGTGCTGCGGCTGCTGCGCGAGGCGGGCCTCGGCGCGGAAGTGGCGAGCCCGGGCGAGCTGGCACTGGCGCGGGCGGCCGGGATTCCGGCGGAGCGGACGGTGCTGGACGCGCCCGCGAAGACACCGGCCGAACTGCGCGAGGCGCTGGCCCTGGGCATCGCCGTGAACGCCGACAACCCGCAGGAGCTGGACCGGCTGGACGCCCTGGTCGGCCGGGCGGCCCCTCGCTCCCCGCTGGGCCTGAGGGTCAACCCGCAGCTCGGCGGCGGCGCCATCCGGGCCACCTCCACGGCTACGGCGACCGCGAAGTTCGGGGTGGGCCTGCGCGACGAGGGGGCGCGCGACTGGGTCGTCCGGGCGTTCCTGGAGCGGCCGTGGCTGACCCGGCTGCACGCGCACACCGGTTCGCAGGGCATCCCGCTGCCGCTGCTGGCGCGGGGCGCGGCGGAGACGTACGCGCTCGCGGAGGAGATCAACGCACGCGCCGGGCGGCGGCAGGTCGACACGCTCGACATCGGTGGCGGGCTGTCGGTGGACTTCGCCTCGGAGGCGTCGGCACCGACGTACGCGCAGTACGTGCGCGTGCTGGCCGAGGAGGCGCCCGGGCTGTTCGACGGGCGGTACGGGCTGGTGACGGAGTTCGGGCGCTCCCTCATGGCCCGGCACGGGACCGTGGTGGCACGGGTGGAGTACGCCAAGAGCGCGGGCGGGCGGCGGATCGCGGTGACGCACGCGGGTGTGCAGGTGGCGACGCGGACGGTGTACGCGCCCGAGGCATGGCCGCTGCGGATCGCCGCGTACGACGCCAAGGGGCGCCCCAAGCAGGGGCCGGAGGTGGTGCAGGACGTGGCGGGGCCGGCCTGCTTCTCGGGCGACCTGCTCGCCGAGGGGCGGACGCTGCCCGAGCTGGAGCAGGGCGACCATGCGGCGGCACTGGACACCGGCGCGTACTACTTCGCCCACCACTACGCCTACAACTCCCTCGCCCGGCCCGGAATCTACGGCTTCGCTCCGGACGGCTCGGGCGGCATCGCCTTCGCCACCGTACGGGAGCCGCAGACCGTCGCCGAGGTGGTGGCGGAGTCCGGTGGGGCGCACGCGGATGCGCTCACCACCCTGCGGGCGCCCGGGAGCCGTTGACGTACTCCCGGCGAAATGGATCAACTCACCCGCAACAGAGGTCAGTTGACCCACACTAGTACGCCGGACGCATGTTCCACTGGAAAATGCCAAAGGCCTCACCCCTCGCGCACACGTTGCGTAGTGTCTGCGTCACTCAGCCGGATTCCCAGGCGGGAGGGGAGCCACGGTGCCCGGAATCGACGAGTGTCTGCTGGAAGCAATGCGGTTGCCCGGTGCGCGGGGCGCCGCGCTGGTGGACTGGACGAGCGGACTGGCGCTCGGCACGGTCGGCGACGCCCCCGGCGGCGACCATGAGACGACCGCCGCCGAGGCGGCCGAGCTGGCCCGGATGGCCGCCGAGCACGGCGCCTTCACTGCGGGGGCCGACGGTGAGGGGCCGCCGGTCGAGGACGTGATCGTCAGCAACCGCGACAGCTACCACCTGTTGCGCTTCGTGGACACCTCCTTCGACAGCAGCGTGTTCCTGCACCTGTGGATCGGCCGCGAGGACGGCAATCTCGCGCTCGCCCGGATCCGGCTCGGCGAGATGGCCGCGCGGCTGGTGCTGGGATGACCGTGACGCACATACCGCCGCTGCCGGTACGGGACACCTCGGCCGGCCGGGCCCTGTCGCCGATGCTGACCCGGCTCGCCGAGGAACGGGCCACCGGCGTCCTGGTCCGCGAGCACGGCACCCTGTACCTGGCCGAGGGCCGGGTGGTGCACGCCGAGAGCCCCTGCTCCCCGGGCCTCGACGTGCTCCTCACGGCCCACGGCACCCTTGCGACCGCCGCCTGGCAGCAGGCCGCCGCGCACTGCACGGGCCCGTCACAAGCGGCCGAACTCCTTCTGGATTCGGGCAAGTTACCGTCAGGCGCGCTGGAACTGTGCCATCTGGACGCTCTGTACGACGCCGGGTTCTTCACGCTGGCCCCGAGCAGCGCCCCCGGCCGCTTCCGCTACGACAACGGCCCCCGGCTCGGCCCGCTGCCCTCGGTGCCGGTCGTCGCGCTGGAACGCGAGACGCTGCGCCGCCGCCTGCTGCTGCACCGGCTGTGGCCGGACCCGGCCACCGACAGCGCACCGCTGATCCGCGCGGACCCGGTCACCGCCGCCCCGGTCACCCCCCGGCAGCGGGCGGTCCTGGACCGCGTGGACGGCATCCGCTCGGCCACCGGAATCGCCCGTGACCTGGGCAGGCAGGCGTTCCACACGCTGGTCGACGTACGCCGGCTCGCGGCGGCCGGTCACCTCGTAGCGGCGCACCCCACGGTCCCGGCCCCCGCCCCGGCCCACCCACCCCCGGTCACCGACCCCGACATCGCGCTGCTGAAGAGGCTCAGGGATGCGCTGGAGGCGCTTTGAACGGCACCGCCCCGCCGAGCACCGCCCCGCCGAGAGGAGAGAGCTGATCGTGTCCGAGGAGGACCTCCAGACCGTTCTGGAGGAGCTGCGCCGACTGCGGACCCGGGTGCCGCAGCTCACCGGCGCCCTGGCGGCGGGCGTCGACGGGCTGGTCGTCGCCCATGACACCCCCGGGGTCGACCCGGAGGGCCTCGCCGCGCTCACCGCCGCCGCACTCGGCGTCGCCGTAAGGATCAGCGACGCCACCGGGCACGGCGGCCTGCGCGAGCTGCTGGTGCGCGGCGAGGGCGGCTACGTCGCCACCTACGCGGCCGGCCGCACCGCCGTGCTGACCCTGCTCGCCGAAGGCCGGGTCAACGTCGGCCGGCTGCACCTGGAGGGCCGCCGGGCCGGCGCCCGGATCGGGGAGCTGCTCGACGCCGCCGAGGCCGCCGCCCGGGCCACGGCACGTCCGACGACCACCCGCAGCGCACCCGCACGGACCCGTCCCACCCGCACACCCCGCGCCACGACCACCGAGGCGCACACCACGACCGACAGCTGAGCACATCCGAACGTTTCGAAAGGACCACCATGGCCAACACCGAGACCGCGCTGAAGGAAGCCCTCACCTCCATCGAGGGTGCCACGGGCGTCGCGCTCGTCGACTACACCAGCGGCATGGCGCTGGGCACGATGGGCGGCAGCAAGAGCTTCGACCTGAACGTGGCCGCGGCCGGCAACACCGACGTCATCCGCGCCAAGATGCGCACGATGGAACACCTGGGCCTCAAGGCCGAGATCGAGGACATCCTGATCACGCTGTCGGACCAGTACCACCTGATCCGCCTGCTCAAGGGCCGCGGCGGCAACGGCCTGTTCCTCTACCTGGTCCTCGACGCCGGCCGGGCCAACCTGGCGATGGCCCGGCACCAGCTCAAGCGGATCGAGGAGGACCTGGAGGTCTGAACCGCTAGACGAGTGCGGCACTACGGCGGCGGGCCCCGCCCGGGGCCGCGTCGCCGGCCGCGACGCCCGTACCGCGCAGGCCCTTCACGGCCTTGCCCACCGGGCGTCCGCCGCGCCGGCCGAGCCAGTCGACGCGCACCCACAGCAGCGTCTGCCCGGCCCGCTCGCGCCGCCCGATCCAGGCGGCCTTCAGCCGCAGCCCGGTGCCGAGCCCGGCGAGCAGCATGCCGCCGGCCGCGGGGATCGCGAAGGCGGAGCCGAGGGCGGCGGCGAAGGCCAGCAGCAGCCACCAGCGGTGGCCCCGGCGCCAGTTGCGCACGGTCACCGCCCGGTCCTGCAGCACGTCGTACTTGCCCGCGCGGGTCGCCGCGCGGGCAAGTACGACGTACCGCCGCCGCCGTACCAGGGGTACGACGGCGGCGGCGACGATGAACATCGCGGCCCCGGCCAGCACCCCGATCCGGCGTCCGCCCACCCCGGGCGGCAGCGCCCCGAACCCGGTCGCAGCCACCCCGGACCACCACAGCGGTGCGGCCCCGGCCCGTACGACGACGGCCACCCGAGCCAGGCCCTGTGCTCCGTGTGCTCCGCGCCCCATGATCCGCCTCCTCGTCGTCCCGGCACCGTGCTGTCGGCACAGTGCTGTCGGCCGGGCACGGTAACGAGGGAACGTGAGACGAGTCTGAGAGCGCCCCCTCAGAGGCTCACTCCACGAACAGGCCCCGGGTCGCCGCCTTCGCGTCGAACTCCTCCAGCCGGGCCTGCGCCTCGGGCAGGTCGTCGCAGACCGCCTCCAGCAGCACCCGCCCGAGCAGCATCGGCGCGCACGCGGTGTCGAAGGCGAGCCCGGTGCCGACGGCGGCGGGCAGCAGCAGGTCGGAGTACTTGGCGACCGGCGCGAACACGGAGTCGGCAACGGTGACGGTCGTGAGGCCCACGTCCTTGGCGTAGGCGAGGGTGTCGACGACCTCGCGCGGATGCCGGGGCAGCGCGAAGCACAGCAGCGCGCGGGCGCCCGCGCGGACGGCCGCGTCGATGCGGTCCTGGATCATCGTGCCGCCCTCGTTGAGCAGCCGGACGTCCGGGTGGACCTTGGCGGCGAAGTAGGCGAAGCCGTACGCCTGGGAGGCCGCCGCGCGCAGGCCGAGCACCGGCAGCGGCCGGGAGGCGGCGAGGATCCGGCCGGCCTTCTGCACCGGGCGCGGGTCGGCGAGCAGGTCGGCAAGGTGGCGCAGGTTCTCGATCTCGGCCTCGACGGCCTGCTGGTACTCGTTGAACGCGCCCGCCTCGGAGGCCGGTTCGGCGGGGACGACCTCGCGCAGGTGCCTGCGCAGCGCCGGATAGCCGTCGAAGCCCAGGGCGACGGCGAACCGGGTCACCGACGGCTGGCTGACCCCGGCCAGTTCGGCCAGCTCCACGCTGGACAGGAAGGGGACGTCGGCGGCCCGCCGGACCATGCTGTGCGCGATCCGGCGCTGGGTCGGGGTGAGCCGGTGCCCCTCGAAGAGCGCCTGCAACCGGCCCGCGGGACTGTCCACGGCACCGGACGGCGCACCTTCCGTCGTACCGGTACTCCTGTCCACGCTCATGTCGCGCTCCCCCTCCAGATGTCCGTGAACCGGTCGAGCAGTGCGGCTGCCGCCGTCACGTCGTCCGTGAGCGGCCGGTCGGCCGGGTCGGCGTCGAGGACCGGCTCGGCGAGCGCGAACGCCCGGCCGGCCGGCAGCCCCGGGTCGGGCCGCAGGTCGCGCTGGCGCAGCGCGCGGACCGCGGCGACGAGTTCGCAGCCGACCACCAGACGATACGCACCGCACGCGCGCAGGGTCTGCCGCGCGGCGAGCGAGGCGAAACTCGCCTGTTCCTCGACGCCCCGGGAGAGTACAGCGTGGCCGAGCGAGGCGGGCGCGGAGAAGGCCCGCAGGTCGCCGAGGGCGGCGCCGGCCGCGTACTCCAGGATCATCACGCCGGAGGAGGCCGGTTCGTTGTCGGCGAGGAAGGGCCGCAGCCGGGTGTAGGCGGGCTCGTTGAGGGTGGACAGGCGGGACGTGGACAGCCGGGCCACCTGGGTGAGCGCGAGCCTGAAGTGGTCGAGGGCCAGGGCGAGTTGGGCCTGGTAGAAGCCACCGTGGTGGTAGGCGGCGAGGTCCTCGGGGGCGATGAGCGGGTTTTCGGCGGCTGCGTTGATCTCCACGGTCAGCACCTGCTCCAGGGCGTCGGCGGCGTCGTGCGCGGGACCGTGTATCTGGGGCAGACAGCGAAAGCCGTACGGGTCCTGGATCCGGCCGAGCGGCGGGGTCGGCCGGTCCGCGGCGCCGATCAGCTCCCGCATCCGCCGGGCCGCCTCGGCGCTCCCCCGGTGCGGGCGGGCGGCGTGGACGGGGGCGGCGTAGGCCTCGTGGGAGCCGTCGACGGCGAGCAGGGAGAGCGCCGCGACGACCTGGGTGGCGCCGATGAGCCCGCGCAGTTCGTGCAGGGCGAGCGCGGACTGGCCGAGCGTGAAGGCGTTGCTGCTGATCAGGGCGAGGGCGTCGTTGTTGTCGAGGGGCTGGGGGACGGGGGCACCGGCACCGCGCCACGGGTGCTCCCCGGCGAGCGCGAGCCCGACCTGCGCGAGGGCCGCTATGTCGCCGGTGCCGACGGAGCCGAACTCGTTGACGACCGGATACGCGCCCGACTCCAGTGCCTCGCACAGCGCGGTGACCACGCTCGGCCGCAGTCCGGCGCCGCCGGCCAGCAGCTGGTTGGCCCGGACGGCGAGCGCCGCGCGCACCTGCCGGGCGGGCAGCTCGGCGCCGATGGCACCGGCGTGGCTGCGCAGCAGGCGCAGGCCGTGGCCGGCGGCGGCCCGGGTGGGCACGTCCTCGTTCCGGTTGGCGCCGACGCCGGTGGAGCGGCCGTAGACGCGCCCGGTCGCGGCGATCTGCCGGGCGGCGTTCCAGGAGTGCTCCGCGCGCACCATCGCGTCGGCCCCGGGGGCGGGGCGCGCGGCGCCGTCGGCGAGGCGTACGACGTCCTCGACGCCGAGTGCGGAGCCGTCCAGGACCACGGTCGCGGTCCTGGCGGACGGCACGGACAACGGTGCGTCCACGATGCGAGACGACATCACGCCCAAACTCCCCTCAACCCGGACATCAGGTCTTGCTCCTCGGTCATCCGTTACAGCGGATTAACACCGACCCGTTGACAAGCTATTCACACACCAAGAACTCTGCATGACGTTATACAGCCGGGCAAGGGACATCTCATGATCCAGTTCGACGCGGTCCACAAGCGCTTCCCCAACGGCACCACAGCAGTCCACGACCTCACCCTGGAAATGCCGCAGGGCGGCGTCACCGTCCTGGTCGGATCTTCCGGTTGCGGCAAGACCACCACCCTGCGGATGATCAACCGGATGGTCGAGCCGACCTCCGGCACCATCCGCGTCGGCGGCAGGGACGTCACCCGGCAGGACGCGGCCGAGCTGCGCCGCTCCATCGGCTACGTCATCCAGCAGGCCGGCCTCTTCCCGCACCGCACGGTGCTCGACAACATCGCCACCGTCCCGCTCCTGCTGGGCCAGTCGCGCAGGAGGGCCCGGGCCCGCGCCGCCGAACTGCTGGAGACCGTGGGCCTCGCCCCCGAGGCCGGCAAGCGCTACCCGCACCAGCTCTCCGGCGGCCAGCAGCAGCGCGTCGGCGTGGCCCGCGCCCTGGCCGCCGACCCGCCGGTGCTGCTGATGGACGAGCCGTTCGGCGCGGTCGACCCGGTCGTACGCACCCAGCTCCAGGACGAACTGCTCAGGCTCCAGGACGAGTTGAGCAAGACCATCGTGTTCGTCACGCACGACATCGACGAGGCGGTGCGCCTCGGCGACCAGATCGCCGTGTTCCGCACGGGCGGCCACCTCGTCCAGTGCGCCCCGCCCGCCGACCTCCTGGCCCGCCCGGCCGACGACTTCGTGGCCGACTTCCTCGGCGCCGAACGCGGACTGAAGCTGCTGTCCCTCAAGACCCTCGCCGACGTCCCCCAGGGACCGGCGCCGCAAGGCGGCACCTGGGCCCTCGTCCTCGACGCGCAGGGCAGGCCCCTGCACTGGGCCTCGAAGGACACCGAGGTCCCGGTCCGCCCGCTGACGGACGGCGACTCCCTGCTGTCGGCCCTCAACGAGTCGGTGGCCTCCCCCACCGGCCTGATCGCCCGCGTCGACGCCGACGGCACCCTCACCGGTGTCTCCTCCCGCGACGACATCCACGAACACGCCGGCCGGGCCCACGCCGAAGTGCGGGTGGTCGCATGACGATCGACTGGTCCTGGATATCGGCCCACACCGACGACCTCACCACCCTCACGCTCTCCCACCTCCAGGCCGCCCTGACGGCCGTCGCCCTCGGCCTGCTGATCTCGCTCCCGCTGGCCGTGGTCGCCCACCGCGTCCCCCGGCTGCGCGGCGCGCTGCTCGGCCTGTCCAACATCCTGTTCACGATCCCGTCGATCGCGATCTTCGTGCTGCTGCTGCCGGTCAGCGGCCTGACCCGCACCACCACCGTGACCGGCCTGACCGTCTACACCCTGGTCGTCCTGCTGCGGAACACCGTCGAGGGCCTCGACTCGGTCCCGGCGAAGGTGAAGGAGGCGGCGAAGGCGATGGGCACGCGCCCCCTGCGCACGCTCCTCACCGTCGAGTTCCCCCTCGCGCTCCCCGTGATCTTCGCGGGCGTCCGTATCGCCACCGTCATGTCGATCTCCCTCGTCTCCGTCGCCACCTACATCGGCGACGGCGGCCTCGGTCAGCTCTTCACGGACGGCTTCCAGCGCAACTTCCCGACCCCGGTGATCGCCGGAGTGGTCCTCACCCTGCTCCTCGCCGTCGTCGCCGACGCGGTCCTGGTCGCCGTCCAGTACGCCCTCACCCCCTGGGCCAGGAGGCGAGCCTGAGATGTACACGCTCCTGAAGAACCTCGGCACCTGGCTGACCAGCAGTGCCCAGTGGACCGGCCCCGACGGCATCGCCCACC
This sequence comes from Streptomyces broussonetiae, assembly GCF_009796285.1. Taxonomy (NCBI): domain Bacteria; kingdom Bacillati; phylum Actinomycetota; class Actinomycetes; order Kitasatosporales; family Streptomycetaceae; genus Streptomyces; species Streptomyces broussonetiae. The sequence continues at coordinate 4,136,611 of NZ_CP047020.1, forward strand.
GCCTCGCCGAGCACCTGCAGTACTCCCTGCTGGCCACGCTCATCGCCGCCGCCATCGGCCTCCCGCTCGGCCTGCTGATCGGCCACACCGGCAAGGGCGCCTTCCTCGCGATCAACCTCGCCTCCTTCGGCCGCGCCCTGCCGACCGTCGGCCTGGTCGTGCTGGTCTTCCTGGCCGGCGGCCTGTCGATGCTGCCGGTGTACGTCGCACTGGTCGCCCTCGCCGTCCCCGCGATCGTCACCAACACCTACGCGGGCATGACCGCCGTCGACCCGGACGTGAAGGACGCGGCGCGCGGCCAGGGCATGCGCGGCCACCAGGTGCTCTGTCAGGTCGAGCTGCCGCTCGCACTGCCGCTGATCATGACGGGCCTGCGCCTCGCCCTGATCCAGGTGGTCGCGACAGCCACCATCGCCGCGTACGTCTCCTTCGGCGGCCTCGGCCGCTACGTCTTCGACGGCCTCGCCCAGCGCGACCTGGTCCAGGTGCTCGGCGGCGCGGTGCTGGTCGCCGCCGTCGCCGTCGTCCTGGACGTGGCCCTCGCCGGCCTCCAGCGCTTCCTCTTCCGCCATCGCACCGTCTGACCGCCGCACCGTCCGACCATCACCCCGTCCGACCACCGTCCGACCATCACTCCGTCCGACCACCGAACCGCCCAAGACCCGGGAACCCCGAAATGAACCGACGTACTGTCCTCGGCGGCCTGTTCGCGGTCGCCACCGTCCCCGCCCTCTCCGCCTGCGCGGGCGGTGTCACCTCCCTCAAGGCGGGCGGCTCCGGCGCCGGCGGCGGTGGCTCCAGCAAGGGCGGAGTCACCATCGGTACCGCCAACTTCACCGAGAACCAGGTGCTCGGCTACCTCTACGCGGCCGCCCTGCAGGGGGCGGGCGTGAAGGTGACCGTCCGCCCCAACCTCGGCACCCGCGAGATCGTCATCCCGGCCCTCGAGGGCGGCGACATCGACCTGCTGCCCGAGTACCAGGGCGCCCTGCTCAACTACCTGGACCCCAAGGCCACGGCCACCGAGTCCGGCGCGATGCAGAACGCCCTCGCCCAGGCCCTGCCCTCCGGACTCCAGGTGCTCCCGTACGGCATGGCGGAGGACTCCGACGCCTTCGTCGTCACCCGCGAGAGCGCGAAGAAGTACGGGCTGGCGTCCCTCGCGGACCTGAGGAAGCAGAACGGCAGGCTCGTCATCGGGGCCGCGCCCGAGGTGAAGAAGCGCCAGGTCGGCGCGGTCGGCCTGAAGGCCGTCTACGGCGTCACGTTCAAGGAGTTCAAGTCGCTCGACTCCGACGGTCCGCTGGTCAAGGGCGCGTTGAAGAAGGGCGACGTGGACGTGGCGAACCTGTTCACGACGGACACCGACATCCAGGCCAACGACTGGGTCGTGCTCAGCGACCCCGAGCACCTGATCCCCAGCCAGCACATCGTCCCGCTCGTCGCCGACCGCAAGGCCGACGACACGGTCCGCAGGGCCCTCGCCCAGCTGGGCAACCTGCTGACCACGGCCCAGCTCACCGAGCTGAACCGGTTGGTGGACAAGGACAAGAAGGACCCCGAGGACGTGGCGAACGCCTACGCCAAGCAGCACGGACTGGTGAAGTAGATGAGCGGCCTGGTGGAACTGCGCTCCATCGACGTCGTCCCGGACGAGGAGCGGCACGGCACGGCCTTCAGCCAGTTCACCCTCTGGCTCGGCGCCAACCTGCAGATCACGGCCGTCGTCACCGGCGCGCTCGCGGTCGTCTTCGGCGGGGACGTCGTCTGGTCGCTGGTCGGCCTGGTGCTGGGCAATCTGCTCGGCGGCGCCGTGATGGCCCTGCACTCGGCACAGGGTCCCCGGCTCGGGCTGCCGCAGATGATCCAGTCGCGGGCGCAGTTCGGGGTGCGCGGGGCGGCCGTACCGCTGCTGCTGGTGGTCGTGATGTACGTCGGTTTCTTCGCTTCCGGCAGTGTGCTCGCCGGGCAGGCGGTGGGCGAGCTGACGCACACGAACGACACGACCGGGATCGTCGTCTTCGCGGCCGTCACGGCCCTCATGGCGGCGGTCGGCTACCGGGTCATCCACGCCCTCGGCCGCATCGCGAGCACCGTCTGCGCCCTCGCCTTCGTCTACCTGGGCATACGCCTCCTCGATCGCGCCGACGTGGGCGCCCTGCTGCACGACGCGCACTTCTCCCTGCCGATGTTCCTGCTGGCGATGTCCCTGTCCGCCTCCTGGCAACTGGCCTTCGGGCCGTACGTCGCGGACTACTCGCGCTATCTGCCCCGCACGACGTCGGCGAGGGCGACCTTCTGGTGGACCCTGTCCGGCTCGGCACTCGGCTCGCAGTGGTCGATGACGTTCGGTGTCCTGGTGGCGGCGACGGCGGGCCAGAAGTTCCTGGACAGCCAGGTCGGCTACGTCGTCGCGCTCGGCGGCACCGGCCTGGTCGCGTCCTTCTTCTACTTCGTGATCGCGCTCGGCAAGCTCACCATCAACGTGCTCAACACCTACGGCGGGTTCATGTCGATGGTGACGGGCGTCAGCGGCTTCCGGGGGCAGCGCGAGCTGTCGCGGACGGGACGGGCGGCCTACATCGCGCTGGTCATGGTGGCCGGCACGGCGGTGGCCCTGCTCGGCAAGGACAGCTTCCTGTCCTCCTTCAAGGACTTCCTGCTGTTCCTGCTGACCTTCTTCACGCCGTGGTCGGCGATCAACCTGGTCGACTACTACCTGATCGCCAAGGAGCGGTACGACATCCCGGCCCTGTCCGACCCGCACGGCCGCTACGGCGCCTGGCGCTGGGACGCCCTCACCGTCTACGCGGTCGGCCTGCTCGCCCAACTGCCGTTCCTCGCCACGAGTTTCTACACCGGCCCGCTGGTGGAGCCGCTGGGCGGCGCGGACATCTCCTGGATCGTCGGTCTGGCCGTACCGGCGCTGCTGTACTGGCTGGCCGGACGGCGAGGCGCGGCGCACGCGCCGGAGCCCGCGGCGCCCGCGCCCACCGCCGGCCAAGGGGCGGTATCGCCACGGCGATGATCCGACGACGAATCGGCCAAAGGTCGTTAAACGGCCACCGAGCGTGACGTTTCCCCTGCGTACCGTGAACACGTACGTCGCGAACAGGCGCTACTGGTACGACTTCTGAGGAAGCGTCATGGTCTCCCCCCGCAGGACGTTCCTGACCGCTGCCACCGCCGCGGGCCCGGCCGCCCCCGTCGCGGATTCGCCGGCCGCCGCGCTCGACGAACTCCTCGCCGGCAACGCCCGCTACGCCGCCGGCCGCCCCCGCCGGCCGCTGCCGGCGGCCAGGCGGCACCCGTTCGCGGTGATCGTCGGCTGCGTCGACGCCCGGGAGCCCGCGGAGCTGGTCTTCGACCAGGGGCTCGGGGACCTGCTGTGCACCAGGACGGCCGGCCAGGTGCTGGACGAGGCCGTGCTCGGCTCGGTCCAGTACGGCGTCCAGGAGCTGGGCATCCGGCTGGTGCTGGTGCTCGGGCACGAGCGGTGCGGCGCCGTCGCCGCCACGCTGGAACACGTGCGCACGGGGGCGGCCGTACCGGGCCATCTGGAACTGCTGGTGGACGAGATCGCCCCGGCCGCCCGGCGCACCCGGGTCCGGCCCGGCAACTGGGCCGAGCACACCATGCGGGCACACACCGCGTGGGTACGGGACGTGATCCGCGCCGACCCCGCGTTCGGTTCCGCCGGGGTGGAGGCGGCCCGGTTCGACCCGGGCACCGGGGTCGTGCGCCTGCTGCCCTGACCCGCAACAAGGGGGCTAACCCCAGTGCGGCGCAGGGGACCGCTGCCTACCCTGAACGGCATGAGCACTCTGGACCCGCGGGACGTGGACCTGCGCAAGGAACTCGACGCCACGGTGCGGGCACGCCGCGACCTGGGCGACGACTACGACGCCGCCCTGGTGGACTCCTTCCTGGAGAAGGTCGAGCGGCGGATCGACGACGCGGTGGACCGCCGGGTGCGGCGGCACCTGGCCGAGCAGCAGATGGTGAGCGCGCGCGGTGCCCGGCGGCCGAAGGACGCCGACACCTGGGTGGAGCGCTTCGGGTTCGCGATCATCTCGCTGGTCCTGGCGATCCCGCTGACCGCTGTCGCCGGCGGCATCGCGGGGACGACCGGGACGATCGCCGCCTGGGCCGGCATCGTCGGCGTCAACTTCGCCCAGGCGGTCCGGCTCAACCCCGAGCTGCTCGCCGGCCGGCGCGACCGCTCCCACGAGGACGCCTGACCGGGCCCTGCGGGCTCAGGCCTGCCGGGTGGGCAGCACCACGATCTGGCGCAGGTTGACGTGCCGGGGGCGGCTCGTGGCGTAGACGACGACGTCCGCGACCTCCGCCGCCGACAGGGTGCCGACGGCCTCCAGCATGCCGTCCAGCTGCCCGGACAGCTCGGCGCTGTCGATGTGCGTCGCGAGTTCGGTCTCCGTCAGCCCCGGCTCGATGTTCGTCACCCGCACGTCCCGCGGCCCGAACTCGGTGCGCAGCGACTGCGAGAGATGGGTGACGGCCGCCTTCGTGGCGCCGTACACCGCGTAGTTGGGGAACGGGATGTGGGCGCCGATGGAGGAGACGTTCACCAGGTCGGCGCTGCGGCCCTCGGCAGCCGCGGCCACCAGGTCGGCGCCGAAGGCGCGGACGATCCGCAGCACACCGGCGACGTTGGTGTCGAGCATCCGCTGCCACTCGTCGATCCGGCCCTCGGCGACGGGGTTCGGAAGCATGACACCGGCGTTGTTGACGACGAGGTCGACGGCCCCGAACGTCGTGTGCACCAGTTCCCGGGCGGCGTCCACGGACGCATCGTCGGTGACGTCGGCGGCCACGGCGAGCGCCTCGCCCCCGTCGGCCCGGATCCTCTCCACCAGCGCCCGCAGCCGGTCGGCACGCCGGGCGAGCAGCGCCACCCGGGCGCCCTCGGCGGCAAGCTGCAGCGCGAGCGCCTCACCGATACCGCTGGCGGCCCCGGTGACGACGACGGTGCGACCGGACAGGTTCGGGTACGACATGGGGTTCCCCCTGGGGAGCTGTGCCGGAGCGGTTCCCCGGCGGCCGACACCACCCTCGCCGGATCCCGCGGCCGTACCCAGGGATGCACTTTTCCTGGGTCTGCCAGTACCAGGTTCCGCCCCGGGCACCTCCCCTACGATCGGGGCATGAACGCAGACGGGGACTGGCTGGACGGCGAGGTCGGCGACTTCCTGCGCTCGCGCCGTGCACGCATCCGGCCCGAGGAGGTGGGCCTGCCCGGGCACGGGCGGCGCCGCGTACCGGGCCTGCGCCGCGAGGAGGTGGCCCAGCTCGCGGGGGTGAGCGTCGACTACTACATCCGCCTGGAGCAGGGCCGGGGCCCCAGCGTGAGCGATGCGGTGCTGGACGCGATCGCCCGGGTGCTGCGGCTGGACGAGACCGAGCACGCCTACCTGCGGACCGTGGCCCGCCCGCAGCACCGGCAGCAGGGCAGACGGTCCCCTCGGCAGCCCGCGCTGCAGGTCCGCCCCGGTGTGCAGACGCTGCTCGACGGCATGGAGCGCAGCCCGGCGTTCGTGCTGGGCCGCCGGATGGACGTGCTCGCGTGGAACGCGCTCGGCGACGCGGTGAACGGCTTCAGCCGCCTCGCCCCGGCCGAGCGGAACATGCCCCGGCAGGTCTTCCTGAACCCGTCCGCCCATGACCTGTACCCGGAGTGGTCGGCGGTGGCCGCGACGACGGTGGCGAACCTGCGGCTTGCCGCCGGCACGTACGCCGACGACCCCGGCCTGTGCGCCCTGGTCGGCGAACTCTCCCTGAAGAGCGCGGACTTCCGGCGGCTGTGGGCGGACCACGAGGTCAAGGAGTGCGCGTACGGCGTGAAGAAGATCCGGCACCCGGTCGCAGGCCTGCTGACCCTGCCGTACGAGACCCTGGCGGTCGGCCATGACCCGGAGCAGACGCTCGTGGTGTACACGCCGGAGAAGGGTTCACGGACGGCGGAGCGTCTGGCCCTGCTGGGCAGTTGGACGGCCGTCTGACCCTCTTGCGCCCTCGGGCCGGGCCGGCCGGAAGGACTTGCGCGGGGACCGCCGCACCCCCATTGCTGGGGGGCGGGACGACGGCGGTCCCCGCGAAGGACGCGGGCCGGGTCAGGGCCGGGCTTACGCGTCCGTGGCGTCCATGGAGGTCCGGGAGCCGCTCCGGAGGTCCTTGGCGCCGTTCGGCGCCGGCCGGGGCGGGGAGCCTCCCCCAGTGCTCAACGCCTGGGAGGTACCCCGCTGCCCTGCCGACACCCACTAATGTGCCGGAGTCGTGTTAAGCGTGTGCTGCGCGGACGTGACACGCTCGTACCACTTCCGCGAAGTCCGCCCGACCGGCAGACCACCCGCAGGGGGCGCACGGAAACCGGCAGTTCACCACCTGTTCGGCTACTGCTTCCCGCCGTCGGCCAGGAAGGCCAGCAGGTCCTGGCGGCTGACCACGCCGGTCGGCTTGCCCTCGACCAGGACGATGGCCGCGTCTGCCGCACCGAGCACCGACATCAGGTCGCCGACCGGCTCGCCGGAGCCGACCTGCGGCAGCGGCGGGCACATGTGCTTCTCCAGCGGGTCGCCCAGGGAGGCCCGCTGGGAGAACAGGGCGTCCAGCAGCTCGCGCTCCACGACCGAGCCGACGACCTCGGCGGCCATCACGTCGGGGTGCCCGGCGCCGGGCTTGACGACCGGCATCTGCGAGACGCCGTACTCGCGCAGCACCTCGATGGCCTCTCCGACGGTCTCGTCCGGGTGCATGTGCACCAGGGACGGAATGGAGCCGCCCGCCTTGTAGTTGAGGACGTCACCGACACGGGCGCTGGGGCCCTCGTCCTCGAGGAAGCCGTAGTCGGCCATCCACTCGTCGTTGAAGATCTTCGACAGGTAACCACGCCCGCTGTCCGGCAGCAGGACGACGACCACGTCATCGGGGCCCAGCCGCTCGGCGACCCGCAGCGCGGCCACGACGGCCATGCCGCAGGAGCCACCCACCAGCAGCCCCTCCTCCTTGGCCAGGCGGCGGGTCATCTGGAAGGCGTCCTTGTCGGACACGGCGACGATCTCGTCGGCCACGGTGCGGTCGTAGGCGGTCGGCCAGAAGTCCTCGCCGACGCCCTCGATCAGGTACGGCCGCCCGGAGCCGCCGGAGTAGACGGAGCCCTCCGGGTCGGCACCGATGACCTTGACCGTGCCGTCACTGGCGTCCTTGAGATAGCGGCCGGTGCCGGAGATGGTGCCGCCGGTGCCCACGCCCGCCACGAAGTGGGTGATCTTCCCCTCGGTCTGCTCCCACAGCTCGGGACCGGTCGAGTGATAGTGGGAGAGCGGGTTGTTGGGGTTGGAGTACTGGTCCGGCTTCCAGGCGCCCGGGGTCTCGCGGACGAGCCGGTCGGAGACGTTGTAGTACGAGTCGGGGTGCTCGGGATCCACGGCGGTAGGGCAGACCACGACCTCCGCACCGTAGGCGCGCAGCACGTTGATCTTGTCGGTGCTCACCTTGTCGGGGCACACGAAGATGCACTTGTAGCCCTTCTGCTGGGCGACGATCGCCAGCCCCACACCGGTGTTGCCGCTGGTGGGCTCCACAATCGTCCCGCCGGGCTTCAGCTCGCCGCTCTGCTCGGCGGCCTCGATCATGCGCAGGGCGATGCGGTCCTTCACGGAACCGCCGGGGTTGAAGTACTCCACCTTGGCAAGGACTGTCGCCTGAATGCCCTTGGTCACGTTGTTGAGCCGCACCAGCGGGGTGTTGCCGACGAGGCTGATCATCGAGTCGTGGAATTGCACCGTTGTCTCCGGTTGCTGCAAAAAAACAGTGGTCGTAGTGGTTCCGCCAGCCTACGGCCCACGAGTGAGCCGTGGTGGCCGTTCACTCCCTGTTGAGATTGGCGTACGGCCTGTACGGGGCAAGGAGTGGGTGTACGGCTACGTGGGAGGTGGCGGCGACGCATGACGAGCATGTCTAGGGCGCGAGTGGCCCGGCGCATCGCGGCCGGAGCGGCGTACGGCGGTGGCGGGGCCGGACTGGTCGGCGCGGCCGCCGTCGGTCTGCTGCTGGCGGAGGTACGGCTGGCCCGGCGCCATGTGGGCAACGGCAGCGGGGGCCGGGTGCCGGTGGCCGACGGCGTGTACGGCCACACCTACGAGGTCCCCGGCGAACCGCCCCTCAGGCTGACGCTGCTCGGCGACTCGACGGCGGCCGGACAGGGCGTGCACCGGGCGGGCCAGACGCCGGGGGCGCTGCTGGCGTCGGGGCTCGCGGCGGTGGCCGAGCGCCCGGTGGACCTGCGCAACGTCGCCGTGCCCGGAGCCCAGTCCGACGACCTGGACCGCCAGGTGGCGTCGGTCCTCGCCGCCCCGACGCCCGTTCCCGACGTCTGCGTGATCATGATCGGCGCGAACGACGTGACCCACCGGATGCCGCCGACCCGTTCGGTACGGCACCTGTCGGCGGCGGTACGACGGCTGCGCACGGCGGGCGCCGAGGTGGTGGTCGGCACCTGTCCCGACCTCGGCACGATCGAGCCGGTGCAGCAGCCGCTGCGCTGGCTGGCCCGGCGGGCGTCCCGGCAGCTCGCGGCGGCCCAGACGATCGGCGCGGTGGAGCAGGGGGGCCGCACGGTGTCGCTGGGCGACCTGCTGGGCCCGGAGTTCCAGGCGAACCCGCGCGAGCTGTTCGGTCCGGACAACTACCACCCCTCGGCGGAGGGCTATGCGACAGCGGCGATGGCCGTCCTGCCCACCGTCTGCGCCGCCCTCGGCCTGTGGCCGGCCGAGGAGGAGCGCCCGGACGTGACGCGCCGCGAGGGCTTCCTGCCGGTGGCCCGCGCCGCGGCCGAGGCGGCCTCGGAGGCGGGCACGGAGGTCACGGCGGCGATGCCGACGGGGCCGCGGGGACCGTGGGCGCTGCTCAAGCGGAGGCGGCGGCGCAGGGTGCCGGAGGCCGAGCCGGCGACTCCGTCGATCTGACCCAAGCAAGCGCTTAGAAAACTGCGGTCAGTGTCACACCACCACACCAGTGACCTGGTTCATACGTACGGGTAACTTCCCAAACGGCCCTGCTCACACAACACCGCCCACTGGAGCCGTGATGCCCGAAGCCGTCATCGTCTCGACCGCCCGCTCCCCCATCGGCCGCGCCGTCAAGGGCTCCCTGAAGGATCTGCGCCCCGACGACCTGACCGCCACGATCATCCAGGCCGCGCTCGCCAAGGTCCCCGAGCTGGACCCCAGGGACATCGACGACCTGATGCTCGGCTGCGGCCTGCCCGGCGGCGAGCAGGGCCACAACCTCGGCCGTATCGTCGCCGTGCAGATGGGCATGGACCACCTGCCGGGCTGCACGATCACCCGCTACTGCTCCTCCTCCCTGCAGACCAGCCGCATGGCCCTGCACGCCATCAAGGCCGGCGAGGGCGACGTCTTCATCTCGGCCGGTGTCGAGACGGTCTCCCGGTTCGTGAAGGGCAGCTCCGACGGCCTGCCGGACACGCACAACCCGCTGTTCGCCGAGGCCGAGGCCCGTACCGCCGCCGTGGCCGAGTCGACCGGCTCCACCTGGCACGACCCGCGCGAGGACGGCCTGGTGCCCGACCCGTACATCGCGATGGGCCAGACCGCCGAGAACCTGGCCCGCGCCAAGGGCGTCACCCGCCAGGAGATGGACGAGTTCGGCGTCCGCTCGCAGAACCTCGCCGAGCAGGCCATCAAGAACGGCTTCTGGGAGCGCGAGATCACCCCGGTGACCCTTCCGGACGGCACGGTCGTCAGCAAGGACGACGGCCCCCGAGCCGGCGTCACCCTGGAGGGCGTGGCGGGGCTCAAGCCGGTCTTCCGCCCGGACGGGCTGGTCACGGCCGGCAACTGCTGCCCGCTCAACGACGGCGCCGCGGCCGTCGTCATCATGTCCGACACCAAGGCCCGCGAGCTGGGCCTGACCCCGCTCGCCCGCATCGTCTCCACCGGTGTCTCCGGCCTGTCCCCCGAGATCATGGGCCTCGGCCCGGTCGAGGCCAGCAAGCAGGCCCTGCGCCGCGCCGGCCTGACCATCGACGACATCGACCTGGTCGAGATCAACGAGGCCTTCGCCGCCCAGGTGATCCCCTCCTACCGGGAGCTGGGCATCGACATCGACAGGCTGAACGTCAACGGCGGCGCCATCGCCGTCGGCCACCCCTTCGGCATGACCGGCGCCCGTATCACCGGCACGCTCATCAACTCCCTGCAGTGGCACGACAAGCAGTTCGGCCTGGAGACGATGTGCGTCGGCGGCGGCCAGGGCATGGCGATGGTCATCGAGCGCCTCAGCTGACCCACCGTCCGTAGCGGGACAGGCACGTCACGTCAGGAATCGGCCCGGATCCGAGGAAACACCACGGATCCGGGCCTTTCCGTGATCCAATCTCCCCCAGGATGTGACCTATCTCGCTCGCCCGGCGTATAAGTGCAGGTCAGCGCGGGTCGGCGCGGTCTGCGAGGAATCCACAGAGCCAAAGTCCTGTCCGTTTCGTGACGTTACGCACTGACAGCTGGTTAGTCCACCCTTCAAGCTGATGTAGGAAGTCGGGGGTCGACTTTGAACCGGGAGAACGTCAGTGAGCGCCATGCCGATCGCCCTGCTGCTCACCACGGCCGCCACCGGCGCCGTGGGCGTCGCCGTCCTGCGCACCGTTCTCAAGCTGCGCCGTCAGCTCGGTGAGCTGCAGCGGCAGCTCACCGAGAACCAGCAGGCCGCCACGCGCGCCCTGCTGCCGAGCGCCCGCTCCCACGCCGACCAGATACGCGCGGCCGTGGCCGAGGCGCTCGCCGAGGAGCGGGAGCGGGAGCTGGCCGAGGCGCGTGCCTTCTGGGCCGCCCAGGAGGCGCGTGACGTCTCCGACGCCCCCTCGCTGCTCGGCCTGTCCGACGCCGATCTCTTCCTGCCCCGGCAGAGCGACTTCGCCGGCCTGGAGCCCGTGTCGGAGCCGACCGCCGAGGCCGACGAGTTCGCCGGGGAGTCCCCGGAGCTGGCCGCGGCCCGCCGCCGCCACCCCTCGCACCCCGACTTCGTCCCGGCGCAGTCCCCGGCCGTGAACGACCACGAGCGCACGGTGACCACGCTGGAGCAGCTGGCCGCCGACCGCGTCGAACTCGCCGACGTCCGCCCGGGCCCGCTCGGCACCCTCGACGTCTACGTCTTCGCCGACGGCACCACCCTGTGCATGACCCCGGGCCACCGCGAGACCGCCGAGCGCCTGGCGGCGGCGGTGGAGACGGGTGACACCCCCTACCTCCTCGGCGGCTCCGGCATCTCCGGTGCGTACACCCTCACCTTCGCCTGCGGCGAGGAGATGGTCTACATCCTCGCCGACCGGGTCATCGCGTCCCTGTAACGGGCCCCGCAAGGGGCTCAGACCCCCGCCCGCCGCCGCGCCTCCTCCACCAGCTTCACAGCTTCGGTGACTTCACCGTCGCTGCGCAGCACCAGCTCCAAGTCGTGCGCGGCCACAAGAATCTGATCGGCCGCCGCAAACATCCCCGCGTCCGGCATCTCCCGGGGTTCGCTCCCGGGCTCCTCGACCCGCTGGGCCCACCGGGCCAACTCCCTGGCCAGTGCCAGAGCCTCGGCCGCGGCTCCTCTCTGCAGCCGGCTCTGCGGGGCCGCGCGCAGCCGGTCGGCGAAGTGATCCACTGCTTGGGTCAAGGGCGTCGTATCAACCACGCGCCGAGCGTAACGCGCCGCACTGTTGCCAATACGCGAACGCTCAGGCACGGTGACGTGAAGGACCGGCTTACATCCCCTTTGCGTTCGGAGGCGCCGATGTCCCAGCTCTTCTCCGAGGAGACCCACCGCAATCTGCTCGCCCGCATCCCCCACTGCACCGGTCGTGAAGTCTCCGACTGGCTGCGCACTGTAGAAGAGGGCCCCGCCCTGGTCCGCTTCGAGGAGAAGGTCAGCTGGCTCAGGCACGAGTACGACCTCGCGTACGGCCACGCAAAGGCCATCGTGCACGAGTACGACTTGAGGAGGGCGGCCCGCAAGCTGCTCTAGAGCGCGACAGGGCCCCGGGCTGTGACAGCCCGGGGCCCTTCGCCTGTCCGGCACGCTCGCCGAACGGCGCAACCGCTAGTCGTTGTTGGTGAAGATCGCCACCAGCCGCAGCATCTCCACGTAGATCCACACCAGGGTCATGGTGAGACCGAACGCGGCGAGCCAGGACTCGTTGCGCGGCGCGCCGTAGGCGATGCCGTCCTCGATCTGCTTGAAGTCCAGCGTGAGGAAGAAGGCGCCGAGCAGGATGGCGAAGATGCCGACGAGCGCGCCGAGCGGGCCGAAGCTGCGCAGGCCGCCGTTCTCCGCGACGCCGAACACCACCAGCAGCAGGTTGATCGCCATGACGACCATGAAGGCCATCGCGATGGCGAGGCCCATCCGGGCGTAGCGGGCGGTGACGCGGATCCAGCCCGCCTTGTAGACGAGCAGGGTCGCGCCCGCGACCGCCATCGTGCCGAGCACCGCCTGGAACGGGGCGCCGCTCCAGCGGCTGTTGTACATCTCGCTGATGACGCCGAGGAAGACACCCTCGAACGCGGCGTACCCCAGGATCAGGGCGGGCGACGGGGTCCGCTTGAAGCTCTGGACCATCGCCAGGACGAACGCGATCAGCGCGGAGCCGACGGCCAGGCCGTAGCTCGTCGTCGACACCGGCAGCAGCGCCCAGGCGAGGACGGCGCCGAGGGCGACCGTGCCGAGCGTCATGGCCGAGCGGACGACGACGTCGTCCATGGTCATCCGGTCGGTGGTGACCGGGGCCTGCGGCGGCGCGCCGTACTGCACGCCCTGCTGGGCATACGGGTTCTGCGCGTAGGGGTTCTGCGCATACGGGTTGCCCTGTGCGTACCCGGCCTGCGGTGCGGTGTTGAAGCCGGCGTAGCCGTTGTCGCGGCTGAACCCCCGTCGCGAGAAGACCGGGTTACTGCTCCTCATCTCACTCCTCCATGGCTGCCGTGCGCAGCCTTGGCTCAAAGCGTAATGGATTGGCAAAGGATCGACCATGATACTTGAGGAGGATCTTTCCCCTGCCCTGCTGACCAACACGCTACGCGGGACGGCGATTCCCGGCCATGGGTGATCGCGATCCATGACGAACCTGCTACCGAACCGAGAGAAAACCGCCCGGTCGGCCTACCCGAGGGGGAACCCGGTGTACGCCTCGGCCAGGTCGGTCCCGGCCGCACGGGAGGAGGCGATCCGCTCCAGCCGGGCCTGCTGCAGGCGTCCGTCGAAGGCCGTGGCGTCGGGGGCGGGGTGCAGCAGGGTCGTCATGTCGTAGGAGAACCGCTCGGCCTGCCAGACGCGGCGCAGGCAGGTTGCGGAGTAGGCGTCGAGGAGGTCCGGGGAGCCGGTCTCCTTCTCGTGGACGAGCGCCCGGGCGAGGGTGACGACGTCGCCGACGGCGAGGTTCAGGCCCTTGGCGCCGGTGGGCGGGACGATATGGGCGGCGTCACCGGCGAGGAAGAGCCGGCCGTGGCGCATCGGCTCGTGGACGAAGGAGCGCATGGGGGTGACCGACTTGTGGGTGATGCGGCCGCGCTCCAGCCGCCGGCCGTCCGTCGTCTCGCAGCGCCGCTGCAGTTCGTCCCAGATCTCCTCATCGCTCCACTCCTCGGCGTCCGTTCCGGCGGGCACCTGGAGATAGAGGCGCGAGACGGACGGCGAGCGCATGGAGAGCAGGGCGAAGCCGCGGTCGTGGCGGGTGTAGACGAGTTCGTCGTGCGAGGGCGCGACATCGGCGAGGATGCCGAGCCAGGCGTAGGGGTACGTCCGCTCGAACGTGCGCGAGAGCGCGGCCGGTACGGCACCCCGGGAAACACCCCAGAACCCGTCGCACCCGGCGACGTAGTCGCACTCGAGCACGTCCTCGCGGCCCTGGTACCGGAAGGGGATGCGCGGCCGGTCGCCGTCCGCGCCCTGCACCGCGAGCGCCTGCGCCCCGAACAGCAGCGGCCCGCCCTCCTTCAGCTGCAGGGCGACGAGGTCCTTGCAGACCTCGGTCTGGGCGTACACCCACACCGACCGTCCGCCGGTCAGGCCGGGGAAGTCGACGCGGTGGCGGCGGCGGTCGAAGCGCAGCTCGATGCCGTCGTGCCGCAGCCCCTCCCGGTCCAGCCGCTCCCCGGCGCCCACGGCACGCAGGACGTCGACCGTGCCCTGCTCCAGGATCCCGGCGCGCTGGCGGTGTTCGACGTAGGCGCGGTCGCGGCCCTCCAGGACGACCGAGTCGATGCCCGCGCGGTGCAGCAGCCGTGCGAGCAGCAGCCCGGCCGGTCCCGCCCCGATGATCCCGACGGTCGTGCGCATCGGCTCCGCCCCTTCCCGTAGTGCCGCTCATGCCAGGTGGTTCGTCTGGTGAAATTTTCTTCACCGACTTTCGAGCGTTGAGTCTCCGCCGGGATGCAACCGATGTCAATGGACAAGAGGACGCGGTGGTGCCCGGAGCCGGACTTGAACCGGCACGCCCGCGAAGGGGCAGCGAGGTTTAAGCTCGCCGTGTCTGCATTCCACCATCCGGGCAGGCCATGGGCTCCGCGTCGAGGAGTCCGAGCCTATCGGGACCCATCCCCCGAACAGCGGAAGGGCGGACCGATGTTGTCTTATTTTATTGAGGTCTGAGGGTGCATCAGCCCGTGGAACGCGCCATCCGCACTTGCCAAACAGCGTGACGTGACAGGGGCAGGTGTGTACGTGGAATGACGGAATTTCACCGTCCGAACGAGGGCGTTCCACCTGTTCTCGACATCGTCCGACACCATTTCGACGACGCCTCCACCGTTCCTCGATTCCCTCTCGATTGCACCTTGAGCACATCTCGAGTGCGGCTCGGTGGCGGCTTCCGCAATTTCCCGAGCGCGGCCCGGCGGCACCGCCCGCGAGTCGGCCGCCGCTCAGGGTCCGCCGTCCTCCCCAGGTATGACACGGCGCCCTTGCGTCCGACCCGAGTCGCCCCCCGGAACGGGAACAGCGACTGACTACACGCGCCGCCCGCGCCGGGAGGATGGAGCAGTCCCCAGGAACACACGTCATCCCCGACAGGAGCACTGTCCCGTGACCACCACACCCCTCGCCGGCCGGACCACCGCAGTGGCCGCACGCGCCACGGAGCTGTCGAAGATCTATGGGCAGGGTGAGACCCGGGTGGTCGCCCTGGACCGGGTCTCCGTCGACTTCCGGCAGGCCGAGTTCACCGCGATCATGGGCCCGTCCGGCTCGGGCAAGTCCACGCTGATGCACTGCGTGGCGGGCCTCGACACGTTCTCCTCCGGGTCGGTGCGCATCGGCGAGACCGAGCTGGGCTCCCTGAAGGACAAGCAGCTCACCAAGTTGCGCCGGGACAAGATCGGCTTCATCTTCCAGGCCTTCAACCTGCTGCCGACGCTGACCGCGCTGGAGAACATCACCCTGCCGATGGACATCGCGGGCCGCAAGGCCGACAAGGCGTGGCTCGACCGGGTCATCCAGATGGTCGGCCTGTCCGGGCGGCTCAGCCACCGGCCCTCCCAGCTCTCCGGCGGCCAGCAGCAGCGCGTGGCGGTCGCCCGTGCCCTCGCCTCCAGGCCCGACATCATCTTCGGCGACGAGCCGACCGGAAACCTCGACTCGCGCTCCGGCGCCGAGGTGCTCGGCTTCCTGCGCAACTCGGTGCGTGAACTGGGCCAGACGGTGGTCATGGTGACCCACGACCCGGTCGCCGCCGCCTATGCGGACCGCGTGGTCTTCCTCGCGGACGGCCGGATCGTGGACGAGATCCACGGCCCGACCTCCGACGCCGTCCTCGACCTGATGAAGCAGTTCGACGCGAAGGGCCGTACCAGCTGATGTTCCGCACCGCCCTGCGCAACGTCCTCGCGCACAAGGCCCGGCTCCTGATGACCGTGCTCGCCGTCATGCTCGGCGTGGCGTTCGTGTCCGGGACGCTGGTCTTCACCAACACCATCTCCGACGCCTACCAGAAGAGCAGTGCCAAGGGCTTCGACCAGGTCGACGTCGCCGTACACCCCAAGTACCAGGGCTCCGAGGGCGACAAGGTCGGCCGAACGCCCGATCTGACCCAGGCGCTGCTGCAGAAGTCCTCGGGGGTGCCGGGCGCGGCCTCCGCGACCGGTGTCGTCAGCGGCTTCACCGCCCTCGCCGACAAGGACGGCAAGCTGGCCGGCGGCGACTGGCAGTCCACCGGCGGCAACTACTGGGGTACCAAGGACGCCCGTTACCCGCTGGTCAGCGGTCACGCCCCGCACGGCAGGGGCGAGGTGCTGATCGACTCCAGGACCGCCGAGCGCACCGGCTACAAGGTCGGCGACACCGTGCGGCTCTCGGTCGACGGCCCGGTCCTGACCCCGAAGGTCGCGGGCGTCTTCACCACCGACGACGGCAACGTCGCGGCGGGCGGCAGCCTCACGCTCTTCGACACCCCGACCGCGCAGGCGCTGTTCGGCAAGAAGGGCGGGTACGACGAGATCGACGTCAAGGCCGCGGCCGGTACCAGCCAGTCCGCGCTGAAGGCGGAGCTGGACAAGGCCCTGCCCGCGCACCTGGTGGAGACCACCACCGGCAAGCAGCTCGCCGACGACCAGGCGAAGGCGATCGCGAACTCGATGAGCGGCCTCAAGCAGGCGCTGCTGGTGTTCGCCGGCATCGCGCTGTTCGTCGGCACGTTCATCATCGCCAACACCTTCACCATGCTGGTCGCCCAGCGCACCAGGGAACTGGCCCTGCTGCGCGCGGTCGGCGCCTCGCGCCGCCAGGTCACCCGCTCGGTACTGATCGAGGCGTTCGCGGTCGGTGCGGTCGCCGGTGTGACCGGTCTGGCCGCCGGTATCGGCATCGGCGCGGGCCTGCGCTCGCTGCTCGGCTCCTTCGGCGCGAGCGTGCCCGACGGACCGCTGGTGATCAGCCCCGGCACCGTGGTGGCCGCTCTCGCGGTCGGCATCCTCATCACCATGCTGGCCGCCTGGCTGCCCGGCCGCCGGGCCGCGAAGATCCCGCCGGTGGCGGCGATGAGCAGCGTGCACGCCAAGGCCACCACCAAGTCGCTGGTGCTGCGCAACACGTTCGGCGCGCTGTTCGCGGGGGCCGGTGTCGCGGTGGTCCTCTCGGCCACCACGATGAGCGCCGACTCCGCCCAGGGCCCGATGGGCATCGGCGCGGTCCTGCTCATCATCGGCGTGTTCATCCTGACCCCGCTGCTGTCCCGCCCGCTGATCGCGGCCGCCGCCCCGGTGCTGCGCGTCTTCGGCGTCTCGGGCAAGCTGGCCCGGCAGAACTCGGTGCGCAACCCGCGCCGTACGGCGGCCACCGCCTCGGCTCTGATGATCGGCCTGACCCTGATCACCGGCATGACGGTGATGGCGGGCAGCCTGCAGGCGGCGATCGACAAGATGGCGTCCTCGGCGATCCGCGCGGACTACGTCGTCTCGATGGCCAACCGCTCCCCGCTCTCCCCGAACGTGGCGGAGAAGCTCGCCACCACCGACGGCGTCACCGCCAGCAGCCCGCTGCGCAACGCCGCGTCCCGGATCGACGGCAAGTCCGAGTACCTGACCGGCGTCGACGGCGCGTCCATCACGAAGCTGACGGACCTGAAGGTGGACGACGGCTCCTTCACGGTGGGCGGCTCGCAGGTCGTCGTCGACAAGGACCGGGCCAAGGAGTACGGCTGGACGCCCGGTTCGCACTTCACCGCGCACTTCGAGGACGGCAAGGCGCGGCAGCTGACGGTCGCCGGTGTCTACGAGGGCAACGACATGATCAACGGGATCATGCTCGACAACAAGGTCCTCACCCCGCACCTGAAGGACCCGGCCGACATGCAGGTCATGGTCAAGACGGCGTCCGGCGCCTCCGAGGCGACCAAGGAGCGGCTGGCGAAGGTCCTGGGCACCAACCCGGCGATCAAGATCCAGGACAAGCAGGACATCTCCAACAGCATCGCGCAGGTCTTCTCGACGATGCTGAACATGCTCTACGGCCTGCTCGGCATGGCGGTGATCGTCGCGGTCCTCGGGGTCATCAACACCCTGGCCATGTCGGTCTTCGAGCGCTCCCAGGAGATCGGCATGCTCCGCGCGATCGGCCTGGACCGCAAGGCCGTGAAGCGGATGGTCCGCCTGGAGTCCCTGGTGATCTCCCTGTTCGGCGGGGTGCTCGGCATCGGCCTGGGCGTGTTCTTCGGCTGGGCGGCCGGTCAGCTGCTGGGCACGAAGATGCCGACGTACGAACTGGTCCTGCCCTGGGGCCGGATGGCGGTCTTCCTGCTGCTGGCGGGCCTGGTCGGCATCCTGGCCGCCCTGTGGCCGGCCCGGCGCGCGGCCCGGCTGAACATGCTCGCGTCGATCAAGGCCGAGTAGCCGTACGGCATCAGCAGGAGAAAGGCACCAGCAAGAAGGGGGCCTCGCCGTCGCGAGGCCCCCTTCGCCGTACGGAGCGTCAGGCGTTCCAGGTCCGGGTGCGCAGGGGCAGTCCGGAGGCGCCCGAGTCGGGCGTGCGGACCGCCAGGACCTGGTTGACGCCGATGCGGTTGCGCTCGAAGGCGAGCGCGGAGGCGGCCATGTACAGCCGCCAGACACGGGCGCGGCCGGGGCTGGTGAGCCGGACCGCGTGGTCCCAGTCCGCCTCCAGGTTGGTGACCCAGCGGCGCAGGGTGCGGGCGTAGTGCTCGCGGATGGACTCCACGTCCCGCACCTCGAACCCGGCGCGCTCCAGCTGGGTGACCGTGGTGCCGATCGGGGCCAGCTCGCCGTCGGGGAAGACATAGGAGTCGATGAAGTCGTCCACGTGGTACGCCGATTCGTCGTGCTGCGGGCGGCGGGCGATCTGGTGGTTGAGCAGCCGTCCGCCGGGCTTGAGCAGGCCGTGCAGCCTGCGGGCGTACTCCAGATAGCGTTCGGCGCCGACGTGTTCGGCCATGCCGATGGAGGAGATCGCGTCGAAGGGGCCGTCCGCGACGTCCCGGTAGTCCTGGACCCTGATCTCCACCCGGTCGGCCAGACCCGCGTCGGCGACCCGCTTGCGGGCGTGGGTGGCCTGTTCCTGGGAGAGGGTGACCCCGACGACGCTCACGCCGTGCTCGCGGGCCGCGTGCAGGGCCATGGAGCCCCAGCCGCAGCCGACGTCCAGCAGCCGCCGGCCCTCCTTCAGGCCGAGCTTGGCACAGACGAGTTCGAGCTTGTCGCGCTGGGCGGACTCGAGGGTTGCGTCCTCCTCCCAGTAGGCGCACGAGTACACCATGGACGGGCCGAGGACGAGTTCGTAGAAGTCGTTCCCGACGTCGTAGTGGTGGCTGATGGCCCGCTTGTCGGTGTGCCGGGTGTGCAGATGCCGGCGCGGCCTGCGGACCTCCTCGCGTGGCGGGGCGGGCGGCAGGGGCGGCCCGGCGAGCCTGAGCAGTTCGCGGGCGGCGGCGCGGACGCCGGGGTCGCGCGCGGCCTGGAGAAGGCCGCGGGAGTCCTCCCCGCGCTCCCACACCAGTCCCGCCATCGCCTCGAGCGCGGTGTACAGGTCGCCCTCGACGTCCAGGTCACCGGCGACCCAGGCGCGGGCGAGGCCCAGTTCACCCGGTTTGAACAGCATGCGGCGCAGGGCACGGCGGTTGCGGACGACCAGTGCCGGCGCGTTCGGCGGCCCGGCCTGTGATCCGTCCCAGGCCCGAATCCTCAGCGGGAGCGGTACTCCCAGCATCTGTTCGGCAAGACTCCTCAGCCGCGACGCGGCGTCGGCCATGGCGCACACCTCCAAGACGTCGATCCCGGATGCCGGTTACCACGTAAACACCGTCGGCCCTTCGGCGCAGTCCCGCAAAGGAGTTACAACGGGGCAAAATAGTTGTAGCGGCCATGTAGATGGCCGGTCCACAAACGCCGGAAGACCTCCCGCACCACGGATGGCGGGAGGTCTTCCGGTTCGTTCATCGGCCGGGGCCGCAGGGTGCTGACCGGGGGTCAGGAGGCCTTGGCCTTCTCCTCGGTCTTGGCGGCGGCGACCGGCGCCGGCTTGGCGGCCTCGAAGAACTCCTCGCGGGGGTTCTCCATGGCGCCGAGGGAGACGACCTCGCGCTTGAGGAACATGCCGAGGGTCCAGTCGGCGAAGACGCGGATCTTGCGGTTCCAGGTCGGCATCGCCATGCCGTGGTAGCCGCGGTGCATGTACCAGGCGAGACGGCCCTTGAGCTTGATCTTCATCTTGCCCATGACGATCATCGCCACGCCCTTGTGCAGGCCGAGACCGGCGACCGCACCCTTGTTGGCGTGCTCGTACTCCTTCTGCGGGAAGCCCCGCATACCGGAGACCACGTTGTCGCCGAGGACCTTGGCCTGACGCAGCGCGTGCTGGGCGTTGGGCGGGCACCAGGCGTTCTCGTTGCCCGCCTTGCGGCCGACGAGGTCCGGGACCTGTGCGTTGTCACCGGCGGACCAGATGTAGTCCGTGCCCTTGACCTGGAGGGTCGGCTCGCAGTCGACGTGGCCGCGCGGGCCGAGGGGCAGACCGAAGCGGGACAGGGCCGGGTTCGGCTTGACGCCGGCGGTCCACACGATGGTGTTGGCGTCGACCTCGAGGCCGTTCTTGAGCACCACGTGACCGCCGACACAGGAGTCCATGGAGGTGGAGAGGTAGATCTCCACGCCCCGGCTCTCCAGGTGCTCCTTGCCGTACTGGCCGAGCTTCGGGCCGACCTCGGGAAGGATCTTGTCGGCGGCGTCGACGAGGACGAACCGCATGTCCTCGCGGGACACGTTCTTGTAGTACTTGGCCGCGTCCCGGGCCATGTCCTCGACCTCGCCGATGGTCTCCGCACCCGCGAAGCCACCGCCGATGAAGACGAAGGTGAGCGCCTTGCGGCGGAGCTCCTCGTCGGTCGTGGAGTCGGCCTTGTCCAGCTGCTCAAGCACGTGGTTGCGCAGGCCGATGGACTCCTCGATGCCCTTCATGCCGATGCCCTGCTCGGCGAGGCCGGGGATCGGGAAGGTGCGGGAGACCGCGCCCATCGCGATGACGAGATAGTCGAACGGCAGCTCGTACGCCTCGCCCACCAGCGGGGCGATCGTGGCGACCTTGCGGTCCTGGTCGATGGTGGTGACCCGACCGGTGAGGACCTCCGCCTTCGGCAGCACGCGTCGCAGCGGGACGACGACGTGGCGAGGGGAGATGCTGCCGGCGGCGGCTTCGGGGAGGAAGGGCTGGTAGGTCATGTACGACCGGGGGTCGACGACCGTGACGGTCGCCTCGCCGAAGCGCATCTTCTTGAGAATGCGCCGAGCTGCGTACAGGCCTACGTACCCACCGCCTACTACGAGGATCCTGGGACGCTCCGTGGTGCTCATGGCATCGAGTATCCACCCGCACCTCGAGGGGTGCTCGTGCGCCCCTTCACAAGGTTCGACAGGGCCTGTGCTAAACTGCGCGGCCCGCGTGACGCAGGTCATGCGGCCACCGGGGTACCCCGGGGCGGTTCGCCCCGATGTCAAGGCCGCGTGAGCTGCCACTCCGCGCCGTTCAGGGCCTCCGCGAAGGCCACCGAGCGAGCCCCACGACATCCCCCACGGACACCTGGGCGAGGGTCCGGGAGGTCCGCTCGATGAGCTGGTGAGCCCCCGGATGGGCCAATGAAGGCTCTTTGATCCCTCGTCGGGACCCAATTCCTTGTGAAGAACTTCACGAACTTTTCCGACGGCGTGTCACCGCAGCCCCCGAACGGCCCGCTCACACGTTATCCAACCTGCTCAACGGAGGCTACCGACCAGTAGCAAACAACTGGGAAAGCAGCCTCCGCAGGAAGGCCCCGAGCGGGCCCCGAGCGGGCCCTGCCGGGCCCGCTCGGGCCGCCGGACTACGCCAGCGACCAGGCGATTCCGTCGAGGATGTCGTGCTCGCTCACCACGACCTCCGCGGCGCCGATCCGCTCCATGATCGCGAGCAGGACGAGGGCGCCCGCGCCGATGACGTCGACCCGTCCCGGGTGCAGCGACGGGATCGCGGCGCGCTCGGCGTGCGTGGAGCGCAGCAGCCACTCGGTGATCTCGCGGACCCGGTCGTGGGAGACCCGGGAGTGGTGGATGCGCGCGGAGTCGTACTCCGGCAGGTCCTGGGCGATGGCCGAGACGCTGGTGACCGAGCCGGCCAGGCCCACCAGGGTGTGTGCCTCGCGCAGCGGGACGGTCTGCTCCGCGAGGTCCAGCGCGGCCTCGATGTCGGCCCTTATGGCGGCGATCTGCTCCTCGGTGGGCGGGTCGGTGACCTTGCCGTCCTGCACCAGGTGCCGTTCGGTCATCCGCACACAGCCGACGTCCACCGAGCGCGCGGCCCGTACGTGCTCCTCGCCGACGACGAACTCGGTGGAACCGCCGCCGATGTCCACGACGAGATACGGCCTGGCCAGGTCGTCTCGGCCGATCAGTTCCTTGGTGGCGCCGGTGAAGGAGAACTCGGCCTCCTGCCCGCCCGTGATCACCTCCGGCTCGACCCCGAGGATGTCCAACACCCCGCGCACGAACTCGTCGCGGTTCTCGGCGTCACGGGAGGCGGAGGTGGCGACGAAACGGAGCCTCTCGGCACCGTGCTCCTTGATGATCGCGGCGTACTCGCGGCAGGCGGCGAACGTCCGCTCGAGCGCCTCCGGCGCGAGCCGGCCGGTGCGGTCGACGCCCTGGCCGAGCCGCACGATCGTCATCCGCCGGTCCAGGTCGACGATGTCGCCCGTCCGGACGTCCGCGTCCGCGACCAGCAGGCGGATGGAATTCGTACCGCAGTCGACAGCGGCAACGCGGGTCACTTCTCGTCCCCCTCGGTGTCCTCGGTGAGCGTCACGCACGCGCCCCTGCTCCACCACTGCGGCAGCATCGCCAGCGCCTCGTCGCCGAGCGGGTTGACACCGGGCCCCGCCGCCAGCGAGTGGGCGACCAGGACGTGCAGGCACTTGACCCGGTCCGGCATGCCGCCCGCGCTCGGGAAGCCCTTCAGCTCCTCGATCTCGTCCCGGCGCCGGATGTAGTCCTCGTGCGCGGCCCGGTAGGCGGCGGCCAGCTCCGGGTCGCTCTGCAGCCGCTCGGTCATCTCCTTCATCACGCCGTTGGCCTCCAGCGTGCCGATGGCGGAGGACGCCTTCGGGCACGTCAGGTAGTACAGCGTCGGGAAGGGCGTGCCGTCCGGCAGCCGGGGCGCCGTCTCCACGACGTCCGGCTGACCGCACGGGCAGCGGTGCGCGATGGCCCTCAGGCCGCGCGGCGGGCGGCCCAGCTGCTGCTTGAAGGCCTCGACGTCCGCGTCGGTGGGCTCGGTGCGCGGGGTGGGCGGCGGGGGCGTTTGCATGACTGCTTCAGGTTGGCTTTCTATCGATGACGGAATCGATCACCGGATCGATCACTGGTCGGAGGCGTCGGACTTGTCGACCCCGTCCCAGACATTGGCGTACCACGGCCGCCGGGCGGCCCTCAGGTCGGCGCGGGACTGCTTGGCCGCACCGGGGTCGACGACCACGTACCCGGTCTCCCCCGGCATCACGTAATGCAGCCGGCGCCGGATCTGCTGCTCGGCGTAGGAGTCGTCCTGCCAGCGCGCCTTGAGGTCGCGCAGCTGCTCGACGCGTTTGCGGGCCTGTTGCTGCTGCCGCTGGAGGTCGGAGATCTGAGCGCGCTGGGTGACGTACTGGCGCATCGGGTAGGCAAGCGCGACGATCATCGAGCACAGCACCAGTGCGAGCAGCGCCGCTCGGCCGGTGAGCCGGGAGCGGCGGGCCTGCCGTTTGGTCTGGGAGCGGTAGACCCGGGCGGCCGTCTGCTCGCCGAGCAGCCGCAGCCTGGTCGCGGTGGAGAAACGGTCCCGGTCCCTGACGGCCATCTGGCTCTCCGCCTCCCCTTTCACACGTGCGTACGTCCCCGGACACGGTACGGGACCGGGTACGGGGACGTACGTACGACTGGCTAAGACGTAGCCCGGGAAGGCTCAGCCCTTGAAGCGGGGGAAGGCGCTGCGGCCCGCGTACACCGCGGCGTCGTCGAGGATCTCCTCGATGCGCAGCAGCTGGTTGTACTTGGCGACGCGCTCGGAGCGGGCCGGGGCGCCGGTCTTGATCTGGCCGCAGTTGGTGGCGACGGCGAGGTCGGCGATGGTGACGTCCTCGGTCTCGCCGGAGCGGTGGGACATCATGCACTTGAAGCCGCTGCGCTGGGCCAGCTCGACGGCGTCCAGGGTCTCGGTCAGCGAGCCGATCTGGTTGACCTTGACCAGCAGGGCGTTGGCCGTGCCCTCCTCGATGCCGCGGGCCAGGCGCTCGGGGTTGGTGACGAACAGGTCGTCGCCGACCAGCTGGACCTTGTCGCCGAGACGGTCGGTGATGACCTTCCAGCCGGCCCAGTCGTCCTCGAACAGCGGGTCCTCGATGGAGACGAGCGGGTAGGCCGCGACCAGCTCCTCGTAGTACTCCGTCATCTCGGCGGCGGAGCGCTCCTTGCCCTCGAAGAGGTACTTGCCGTCCTTGTAGAACTCGGAGGCGGCCACGTCGAGCGCGAGGGCGATCTGCTGGCCGGGGGCGTAGCCGGCCTCCTTGATGGCCTCGAGGATGAGGTCGAGGGCCTCACGGTTGGAGCCGAGGTTCGGGGCGAAGCCACCCTCGTCGCCGAGACCGGTGGACAGGCCCTTGTTCTTCAGGACCTTCTTCAGCGTGTGGTAGACCTCGGTGCCCCAGCGCAGGGCCTCGGAGAAGGACTCCGCGCCGATCGGGGCGATCATGAACTCCTGGATGTCCACGTTGGAGTCCGCGTGCGAGCCGCCGTTGAGGATGTTCATCATCGGCACCGGCAGCAGGTGCGCGTTCGGGCCGCCCAGGTAGCGGAACAGCGGCAGGTCGCTGGCCTCGGAGGCGGCGTGGGCGACGGCGAGGGAGACGCCGAGGATGGCGTTGGCGCCGAGGGAGCCCTTGTTGTCGGTGGCGTCCAGGTCGAACATGGCCTGGTCGATCAGGCGCTGCTCGGTGGCGTCGTAGCCGACCAGCTCCGGGCCGATCTGCTCGATGACGGCGAGGACGGCCTTCTCGACACCCTTGCCCTGGTAGCGGTTCGGGTCACCGTCGCGCAGCTCGATGGCCTCGAAGGCACCGGTCGAGGCGCCGGACGGAACGGCGGCACGACCCGTGCTGCCGTCGTCGAGGCCGACCTCGACCTCGACCGTGGGGTTGCCTCGGGAGTCCAGGATTTCCCGGGCTACGACGACGTCGATGGACGGCACGAGCATCTCCTTCTTGGATGTGACGCTGAAAGTGCGGGGCGGGCGCCTTACGGCTGCGCCTTGCGACTAGAGCCTAACCGTCCCCGGGGCCGCGGCCGTCGACCGACCGCCCCGTGGACAGGGAAGGACATGCAGACGGTACCCATTGTTCATGAGCGGAACAAAGAGGGGTGGGGGTGAAGAGCGGGGAAACGGGTGGAGTACGCGCGGCGGCGTACGCGGGCGCGTATGCGGCGGACGAGGGCGCGCATATCGCGTATATGACGGGCGCGTATATAGGGACGCGCACATGAGAGCCGGGGCGCACGCGGAGAGAGGGGCCGCCGGCGCGCGCCGGACGCCGGACGGCAGACGGGGAGACGGCAGACGGCAGACGGCAGACGGGGAGACGGCAGACGGGGAGACAAAAGCCCCGCCCCGGCGCGTACGGGGGAACACGCGCCGGGGCGGGGAGCCCGTGGGGACGGGGGTGGCCCTCACGGGGCCTTCAGCGTGGGGGGAGGGGATGTGAGGGCGCTGTGGGCAGGCTCGCAGCCGGGTGTCACTTCAGGTGCAGCTGCTGGCCCGGGTAGATGAGGTTCGCGTCCTCGACGATGTCCTTGTTCAGCTCGAAGAGCTTCTTCCAGCCGCCCTGGACGTGGTGCTTCTCGGCGATGGCGCTGAGGGTGTCACCCTTGACGACCTTGTACTCGCCGTCGCCCTTCTTGACCTTCTTGCCGGTCGGGGTGGTGACGGTCTTGCTCGCCTTCGGGGCCGTGCGCTCGGTGGAGCGGGTGGCGGCCTGCTGATCGGCGGAGCGGGTGGCGGTGCTGCTCGACGAGCTGCTGGAGGAGGAGCTGCTGCCGGCGGAGCTGGAGCCGGTGCTCGGGGCGGAGCCGTTGTACGCGGCGGAGGACAGGCCCGAGCCGCAGACCGGCCAGGCGCCCTTGCCCTGCGAGGCGAGGACCTTCTCGGCGACGGTGATCTGCTGCGCCTTGGTGGCCTGGTTGGCGGTCGAGGCGTAGGCGGTGCCGCCGTACGCGGCCCAGGTGGAGGCGGAGAACTGGAGACCGCCGTAGAAGCCGTTGCCGGTGTTGATGGACCAGTTGCCACCCGACTCGCACTGGGCGACCGCGTCCCACTCGGAGGCGGTGGCGGCGGAGGCGTTGCCGGCCGCCATCAGCGGGGCGGCGACGGCCGCACCGGTGACGCCGGCGAGCGCGATGACGCGAGTGGCCTTGGACGGACGACGGTGCTTGCCCTTGCCGGAAAACAGCATGAATCGATCCCCTCACCGACGCCTGCGAGGTGAGCTGTCGGGTTCGGGCCGGTTGAGTTGCCCGGCCGCGGGCCCGCTGTTCGCGAGCCGCGGCTTCACCCCCAGCCGGTTCCGGTGTCAACCACCGGTTCCGGCACCTACCTTGGGTCCCCCGCTCCTGCCTACGGCGCTTGACGCGACGACTGTTCCCGGGCAACCGCTGGCAGGATTCGGCGTTGCGACTGCCGGGGCTCGTGGTGACGAGCGGTCCTGACCGTAGACATGCGTTCGGCGGAATTTCAAAGACGATCAGGGCTTCTGAGACTCATCCCACACTTTCGCCAAACCGGACATCAGTCGCGAAATAGGGTGTCAACTCCCGCTACTCGGCGCCCTTTTCGCCCCCGACTTTCAGGGTCTGACCGGCGGTGATGTGGTTCGGGTCGGCGCCGATGGCCTTCTTGTTGCCGGTATAGAGCGCACGCCATCCGCCGTCGACACCGAGGTCGTCGGCGATGGAGGTGAGGGTGTCGCCCTCGCGCACGATGTACGCGCCCGGCCCACGGCCCGCATGGCGACCCGAGGACGCGGCGTCCTGACCGTTTGCCACGCTTTCGTCCGCGCTGCCACCACGGTGACGCCCGCCACTACTGAGGGCCCCGGTGTCGACGAGACTCCACGAACCGGCGGCCTGCTGGGGATTGTCCGACTCGTCCGTTCCCGGGGTCGCCGTGGGAGAGGTGTCGCTCCCCTGAGGGTTTCCCGAGCCGGAGGAATCGGATGAGCCCGGCTTATCGGTCTTGTCCGACTTGGGGGTGCCGCTCGGGACGGAACCGCGCCCGGCGCCCGGCGTCTTGTCCGTGCTCGGGCCAGGGGACGGCGTGACACCGGCGTCCGCGGAGGAGTCCGAGCCGGAGGAGGACGCGGAGCCGGAGGAGGACTCGGAACCGGACCCGTGCCCGGACCCGGCACCGGAGGAATCCGACAGACCGGACGAGTCCGATTCGTCGGTCGATCCGGAGTCGCTGCCCGACCCCTTGCCGCTGCCGGAGTTCCCGACACCCGTGTCGACGTCGACCGAAGCGGAGTTGGAGGTCAGCCCGGCGGTCAGCGCGCACATGGTCCACGGCTTGGTGCCCTGGCCGGCCAGGATCTTCTCGGCGACGGCGATCTGCTGGGAGCGGCTGGCCTGGTCGGCGGTGTCCGCGTACTGCGTGCCGCCGTACTTGTCCCAGTCGTCCTGCGATATCTGCAGGCCTCCGTAGTACCCGTTGCCGGTGTCCGCGCTCCACGAGCCGCCGCTCTCGCACTCGGCGACCTTGTCCCACGTGGTGCCGTCGGCCGCGTTGGCGCTCGCGGCGCCGAGCAGCGGGATGGCGATGGCGGAGCCGGTGACTCCGGCCGCGACGAGGAGGGCCGGAGCCTGACGGGGGCGACGGTGACGACCGTTCCCGGTGAGCATGCGGAAGCCTTTCGTGCGACAGCAGGACCGGCGCGGCGGCTGGTGCCTGTCGCCACGCTGATGGGTGAACGTAGCGGCTGACGATCACTTGTCACAAGTTAATGCCGCGCAGATCACGTGAAGATCACAGGGTTGAGGCACTGTCGTCCTCCCCTGGACGAGGTGTGCCGACGGGGTGTTCAGGCTGTGGGCGTGAACTCCACCGGCAGGGTGCGCAGGCCCCGCATGATGAGCCCGCCGCGCCAGCGCAGCTCGGCCGGATCGGCGGCGAGCCGCAGGTCGGGCAGGCGGGTGAGCAGGGTGGCGAGCGCGCTCTGACCCTCCAGGCGGGCGAGCGGCGCGCCCAGGCAGTAGTGGATGCCGTGGCCGTAGCCGAGGTGCTGGTTGTCACGGCGGGCGAGGTCCAGCACGTCCGGGTCGGCGAACCGCTCCGGGTCCCGGTCGGCCGCGGCGAGCACGACGAGCACCGGATCGCCGGGCGCGATGTCCTGCCCGCCGACGGCGAGCGGCTCGGTGGCGAACCGCCAGGTGGCCAGTTCCACCGGGCCGTCGTAGCGCAGCAGCTCCTCGACTCCGGTCTCCAGCAGGGCCCGCTCCCCTCTTACCAGGGAGTCCTGCAGCCGCCGACGCTGCTCGGGGTGGGTGAGCAGGGCGTAGGTGCCGTTGCCGATCAGGTTCACGGTGGTCTCGAAACCGGCGAAGAGGAGGATGAAGGCCATCGCGGCCGCCTCGTTCTCGGTGAGGTGCTCGCCGTGGTCCGAGGCGCGGATGAGGCCGGAGATCAGGTCCTCGCCGGGTGCGGGCTCGGCGGGCAGCGCCTGCCGCTTCTTGTGGATCAGCTCGGCGAGGTAGCCGCGCATCTTCTTGACCGACCGGGCGACGCCGCCGCGGGGCCCTCCCCCGTGCCGGATCATCATGCCCGCCCAGTCCCGGAAGTCGTCCTGGTCCTCGCGCGGGACGCCGAGCAGGTCGCAGATGGCGTAGATGGGCAGCGGGAAGGCGAACTCGTGGATGAGGTCGGCCGAACCCTGCTGCGCGAACCGGTCGATGAGGTGGTCGGTCAGCTCCTGCACCCGAGGGGCGAACTCGGCGACTCGCCGGGGTGTGAACGCCTTGCTGACCAGCCGGCGCAGCCGGGTGTGGTCCGGCGGGTCGATGTTCAGCAGATGCGTCATCAGCTCGGCCTTGCGCTCGCCGGGGATGCCGGTCTTGCCCTTGGCGTGCGCGGGCTCGTCGTGGTGCGCCGGGTTCTTGCTCAGGCGCTGGTCGGCGAGCGCCTGCTTGGCGTCGGCGTACCGGGTGACCAGCCAGGCCTCGACACCGCTGGGCAACCGCGTCCGGTGCACCGGGGCGTGCTCGCGCAGCCAGGCGTACGCAGGGTAGGGATCGGTGGCGAACTCCCAGGTGAACAGGGCGGGGGCCCCAGCGCGGTCCGCGGGGGGGCCGGGAGTGGTCGGGGGGTGGTGCTGGTCGGTCACCCCTCGACCGTATCCGGACCCGTCCGCCGCTCCTGCTCCGGTGCCGTGGCCGCCGTCCCGGGTGCCGTGCCCTCGGTCTGCCGTATCGCGTCGCGGTACGTGCGGGCCGCCGCGCGCAGCGCCGCCTCCGGGTCGACACCGGCCGCCTCCGCGCGGACCGCCAGGGCGAGCAGTTCGTAGCCGACGCCCTCGCCGCGCGGCAGGGGGACGTCCAGGCCCGCCGTGCGGGCGCGGGAGGCGAGCTTGGCGGCGAGGGCCAGGCCGGGCTGGCCGAGCGGGACGCCCTCCGTGACCGAGGTGCGCCGCTTCTCCTCGGCCTTGGTGCGCAGCCAGTGCTCCTTGACGTCCTCCGGTGTCTCGGCCTTCTCGTCGCCGAAGACGTGCGGGTGGCGGTGGATGAGCTTGGCGACGATGCCGCCTGCCACGTCGTCGACGGAGAACGGCTCGTCCGGGTGCTCCTCGGCGATCCGGGAGTGGAAGACGACCTGGAGCAGGACGTCCCCCAGCTCCTCGCGCAGCTCCTCCCGGTCACCTGCCTCGATCGCCTCGACCAGTTCGTACGCCTCCTCGATGCCGTACTTGGCGAGGCCCTCGTGCGTCTGCCGGGAGGACCAGGGGCACTCGGCACGGATGCGGTCCATGACCTGCACGAGGTCCAGCAGGCGGGCGCCGGGCAGGTCGTAGGAGGCGGGCAGCAGCTCCAGCTCCGGCATGGAGACACGGCCCGAGCCGGCCAGCCGGGCCAGGCCGTCGGTGAGCGCGGGCTCGCCCTCTCCGGTGGCCACGACCACCACCGTCCGCCCGCCGGCGCACGCGTCGACCAGCTCCTGCGCGCTGGGGGACGCCTCAGCCACCGCTGCCCCGGCCTCGCGCAGATACGGCAGCTGCGGATGCGCGCCGTCCGCGCACAGCACGGCGTCGGCGGTGCGCAGGGCCTGCCAGGCGGGCCAGGACAGCAGGCCGGGGGCGACCCGGTGGCTGGTGGTGAGCAGGACGATGCGACCGGGGTCGGCCGGCGGGGCGAGGTCGGAGCTGGATGCGTTCACGATCCGAACGTAACCCACGGCGGGACGGAGCGGATTCGGTTATCCACAGGGCGGGGCGGGTCGTGTGAACGTATGCCCGGAGTCTGCTCCTGGCATCCGCAGCGCGCTACGCCGTCACCGGCTGCCCGCCGCTGGTCCCGGTGGCCGTCGTGACCTCCCGCACCCAGGGTGTCTTGGCATCCACCCGGCTGCTCTTCTGCACGTCCCAGGCGCCGTAGCGCGGGTTGAGGTCGATGCGCAGTTCCCGGGACGCCTTGGACAGCGCCTTCCAGAAGTCGGGCTGACTGGTGTCGGTGCCGAGCTTCGCCGCCAGCTTCTGCGCCTCCAGCTGGAGCTGGAGGTTCTCGTCGAGGCGGGCCGGGGCGATGCCGTACTTCTGCAGCCAGGCGGTCTGCA
This sequence comes from Streptomyces broussonetiae, assembly GCF_009796285.1. Taxonomy (NCBI): domain Bacteria; kingdom Bacillati; phylum Actinomycetota; class Actinomycetes; order Kitasatosporales; family Streptomycetaceae; genus Streptomyces; species Streptomyces broussonetiae. Next base: position 4,167,496 of record NZ_CP047020.1, read on the forward strand.
GCGCCGCGGCCCCGCCGGCCTGCTGCTCCAGGCCCGCGCGCATCTGCTCGACCTCCTTGCGGGTGACCGAGATGCCCTCGTCCTGCGCGGCGCGGTGCAGCACCTGGTCGAGAACCATGTTGTGCAGGGTGTCGCGGGTGAGGCTGCTGGTGGAGGCGAGGACCTGCTGGTACTGGGCCTCGTCCGGTACCGCGGCCCGCTGCGCCCTGCGGACCTCGTTGACCCGGCTGTCCAGCTGGGCGACGGTGATCCGCTGCCCGCCGACGACGGCCGCGGCGCCCGGGTGCGCATCGCTTCCGCAGGCGGTCAGCAGGGGTGCCGCAGCGGCGATCGCGGCGGTGAGGACGAGCGCGGTGCGACGGCGGCGGTGCAAGTTAACCTCCAAGGGGAGATTGTGCGACGGTGCACAAAGTCTTGCGATGATCGATGGTAGGCAGTGGGAAGGCCGGGGCCAACCCATCGGACCAACGATTCACGCGCGCTTCGGGCACCGTCACCGCCCCCGGCCGCTCCGGACTCGGCCGATGAGGGCTCGGCGGTGCGGGCTCAGCCGGTTATGGCCACCGGCGCGTCCCACGCGTCGCGGTCGACGGTGAGGGTGACCCCGCCGTACGTCTCCTTGCTGTTGACCATGTACTGGTGCGCGCGGCTGTGGCCGGTGAACTGGGTCGCGCCCCACGGCCAGTCCGCGGTCGTCGTGTTCTGCTTGTCCCACAGCGCGTACCAGAGGTTGCCCGGCAGGTCCGTCTTGTCGGCGGCGGTCGCGACGGCCTTGGCGCTGGAGCTGGTGAAGCCGTAGTAGCCGCTGCGGTACGTCTTCGCGCGCAGCCCCTTGTCGAAGGCGCGCACATACGTCAGCACGGCGTCGTTGCACGCCTTGTTCGTGATGTCGTACGCCTCCATGTCGAGGTAGACCGGGCTGCCCGCCTTCATGCCGAGCGCGGAGGCCTTGGCCACGGCGTCGGCGGCGTCCTGAGCGCCCAGGGAGGCGGCCGTGGAGGCGGTCAGCTTCTCCGGGTTGGACCCGGACTGGCAGGGCGGCTGGGCGCCGACGTAGAGCGGGACGAGCTTCCAGCCGAGGGAGCTGACCGACTTCACCCAGGAGGAGGTGAGGTTGGGCTGGGTGCAGCCGCGGTTCTTGCCGCCCACGTAGACGGCGGCGGCGCCGTAGAAGCCGGTGTGCCAGGCCTTCATCGCGGACAGCGACGGTGCGGCGCACGTGTCGAACGCGCGCCCGGTGAACGTCTTCTGCGCCGGCCACGTGGTGGCGGCCATGGAGGTCTGCGCGGCTATCCCGGCCCCGGCGACCACGGCGGCGCCGACCGCCGCCCACGTGATGTATCTGCGCTTCTTCGACTGCCGATGGCCTGCCATGATCCCCACCCTTTGCGTGTGCCGCCCCTGCCTCACCTGGCAGAGCGAAGCGCAAGGTATCAACCGCCCCCGCTAGCCGCGCACCTGGCCCAGCCATTGCAGGGTGCGCCGGATCTCCAGGGCCATCGGGTGGCCGGGGCCGTGCAGCCGCTCCACGTCCATCAGCAGGCGCGCGAGCGTGTCGTGGGCGGAGGGCCGGTCGCCGAGCGCGAGCAGGAGGTGGCCGATGCGGCGGCGCACTTCGTGCGCGAGCTGCGGGTCGCCGGAGACGTACTGGTTCTCGTAGTAGGGCAGCAGCGCGCGGTACTCGGCGAGCGCCGCCGCCGGTTCGCCGAGCTGCTCCAGACACTGCGCGGCCTCATAGCGGTAGCGCAGGGACTGCGGGTCGGCCTGGCCTGCCTCGGCGGCGCGTTCGTCGGCCAGGCGGCGCAGTTCGGGCAGCGCGCGCCGGTACTGGCCGTCGTCCATCAGCGTGGCCGCGTACTGCTTGCGCAGGGAGCGCACGACCGGGGAGTGCTCACCGTGCTGTTCGGCGGCGGCGGGCAGGATCGCGCCCAGGATGTCCACGGCCTGGGTGATGCGCCCCTCCCCCAGCAGCCGCTTGACCTCGTCGACGGCCGCGGCGACGTCGGGCCTGTCGGCCACCGGCGGCGCGGGCGAGACCGGGGCGGGCTGGGGCGCGGAGGTCCGCGCGCGGTCCGGCCAGGGGGCATGTGGGCGCAGGAAGGGGCGCGTGGGGTCCAAGGGCGCCCCGGTGGGGATCCCACGCGCGGGCAGAAGCGGTGCCAGGTCCTCGTACACCTCCTGCGCGGAGGCCGGCCGGTGCTGCGGGTCCTTGGCGAGCAGCCGCAGGACGAGCGTCTCCAGCGCCTCGGGGACCTCGGGGCGGATCCGGCACACGGGCAGCGGGGGCTCGTAGAGGTGCCGGTGCAGCACACCGAGCGCCGTGGAGCCCGCGAACGGAACGTCCCCGCTGAGCAGTTCGTGCAGCAGCACCCCGAGCGCGTACAGGTCGGTGTACGGGCCGACCGCGCCGCCCATCGCCTGTTCCGGCGCCATGTAGGCGGGCGAGCCGATCGGGGAGCCGGTGTGGGTCAGGCGGGTGGTGTCGGTGTCCATGACCGAGGCCACGCCCAGGTCGAGCACGGTCACCGTGCCGTCCTGCTTCACCATCACGTTGCGCGGCTTGAGGTCGCGGTGGACGATCGGCACGGCGTGTACGGCGCTCAGCACGGCGCACAGTTGCGCGGCCACCGCGACCGCCCACGGCCACGGGTACGGGTCGTGCTCGGCCAGATGGTCGGACAGGTCGGCGCCGTCGACGTACTGCATGACGAGGAACAGCTCCTCGCCCTCGCTGCCCGCGTCGTGCACCGTGACCAGACCGGGGTGGTCGACCTGAGCCGTCACCCGGCACTCGCGCAGGAACCGGCGGCGCAGCTCGTCCGCCTCCTGGCCCGCCACCTTGTCGGGGCGCAGCAGCTTCACCGCCACGCGCCGGTCCAGCCGCCGGTCGTACGCCGTCCACACCTGGCCCATGCCGCCCTGCCCGATGAGCGTGGACAGTTCGTACCGGCCGGCGACGACACGCCCTGTCGCCACACTCACCTTCCGCTCTCGTGGCTGCCGCCCTGTCCACCGGGGTGCTTGCGCAGATAGTCGCTGAGTTCGTCGAGTTCGGCGCGCACCTGGTCGATGCGGACGGGCGCGGGGCGCTGCGGCGGTGCGGGAACGGGTGGCCGGGGCGCGGGGGTGTGGGCGTGGGGCATCGGGGCCGGGGCGTACGGGGGTTGCGGTGTGCTCGGCGCGGTCGTCGCGGTGAACGGCGGCACGGGCTGCGGGTATCCGTAGCCCGGCATCAACGGCACCTGTCCGGCGTGGGCCTGACGGAGCCGGTGGAAGTGGCGTATGTCCGCATAGAGGTAGTAGCCGGCGCAGGCAACGGCGTTCAGCAGCAGCATGCTCATGCCCAGGGTGCCGTTCGGCGAGCTGAAGTCGTCGGTGTGGTCGGTGCTGAAGAGCGAGAAACAGATACCGAGGACCACCACGGATCCGCCGAAGAACCACCACTCGGCCGGCCTGCGGGTCACGATCGCCGCGCGCAGCGGCGCCACCCACGCCAGGAATCCGATGCTGAGCAGCGCCACAGCCACGAAGATCACGCGCAGCACGACCAGCACCCCGGTCGAGGGTGGCTGCGGCGGAGGCGGCGCGTAGCCGTGGCCGTGCATGGCTGCTCCTGGAGGCCTGGTGCGTGCGGACGTGTGTGCTGAGTCCGAGCGTATAGGCCGACAAGGACAGCCGGTCCCGGGTGTACCGAACCGTTGCCGCGTTCCGGACCTCAGCCCGGTGCCACGGTCCCGTCCGTCAGCCCGTCGTACATCCCGCGCACGAGCTGTTCCCCGAGCCGGCTCGTGTGACGCAGCGCCCGCTCGAACTCGTCGAGTGCGCGGAAACGCCCGCCGTAGCGCCGTTGTTCGTCCAGCGGGAGCCGGGGCAGCTGGAGACGGCGCACGTCGAGCCGGGTCGCGGTGGAGGCGTAGCTGCTGGCCTGCCGGTTGTTCGCGGTGCCGCGCAGGAAGCCGGCGAGGAACCACGGGTCGAGCGCCGTGCGATCAGGGCGCAGAAGCACAAGGTTGCGCCCGAGGGCGGCGCCCTCTGTCGTCTCGTCGATCATGCGCGCCACCGAGCCTCCGCCCAGCACCGGTACGACGACATCGCCCGGTTCGGTCAGCACGGCCTCCTCCTCGCTCTCCGGAAGCATCCCGGAGGGTGCCGTTCCGGCGAGGACGTCGTGGTCGGTGAGTACGGGCACGCGCGCGCGGCCGCCGTTTCCGCCGGTGCGCATCATCAGCGCGCCCCCGCGCGCGAGTTCGCCGATCGTGGTGAGCGGCCAGCGCGCGCCCGGCGGCGCGGGGACGGCCGCAGGCGGCGTGAGGTCGGCGGTCAGGCGCAGGGTCGCACCGAGGCGCTCGCGCACCGCCGTGAGCTGTTCCGCACCGTCGGCCACGGCAGCCGGCGGCAGGTGCCGGGCGGGCGCGAGGTCGACGTCGTCGTCGAGGAGTTCGATGACCGGCACGGACCGCGCGAGCCCCGGCCGCTCCTCCAGCCGGCCGGAGCGCTCGAAGCTCCGCCAGGCGTCCAGGACGGCCTCGCGCACCGCCGCCCAGTCCGGACCGCCGCGCCCCTCCGCGGCGAACCGCCCCGTGTCCACGAGCAGCACCTCGGGCGCCGTGGGCGTCCGGTCGGGGCGGCGCAGCACCCACACGTGCAGCGGGATGTTGTACGGCGGCGCCGCCCCGACCGGCAGCGCGACCACGGCCCTGAGCGCCCCCCGGCGCAGCAGGTCGGAGCGGATCCGGCGTCCGGAGCGGCGGGACGCGGCGGCCGGCGGCATCAGCAGCACGGCGGCGCCGCCGTCGGCCAGCCGGGCCAGCGCATGCTGCACCCAGGCCAGCTCGGACTCGGTGCGGGCCGGGAAGCCGTACTCCCAGCGCGGGTCGTAGGCGAGTTCGTCATGGCCCCAGTTGCGCTCGTTGAACGGCGGATGGCACAGCACCGCGTCGGCCCGCAGCTCGGGGTGGGCATCGGCGCGCAGGGTGTCCCCGGCGGCAGCGCGCACACCGGCCCGGGAGTGCAGCGCGAGCCGCAGCGCCGTGATCACGGCCAGGTCCGGGGCGCTGTCCTGGGCGTACACCTCCTGGTCGGGACGGGTGTCCACGGCACGCAACAGGGCTCCGGTGCCGCAGGCCGGGTCCAGGACGGTACGGGCGGGACCGGCGAGGTCGGCCATGAGCCCGGCGAGTTCGGCCGGGGTGAGCGTGTACTGGCGGGGGTTGGCGTCCAGGTGCCGTCCCAGCAGGAACTCGAAGGCCTGCCGCGCCCCCGCCTCGGCGGCCAGCTCGGCGGCCCCGCGCAGGAGAGGGACGGAGAGGAAGAGCTGGGGGCCGGTGGGGGTGCGCAGGGCGGTGGTGGTGTGAGCGGCAGGCACGCCGTGAACAGCCGACGAGGTGTTCACAGCCTGTGCGTCACTGGGCGCGTTCACAGTCTGCGGCTCACCGCCCTCGTTCCCACCTCGCTCCTCGCCCGACGTGTTCACAGCCGCCCCGACGTCCCCGCGCCCGCCACTGTGAACTCCCCGGCCCGGCGCACCCCCGAAGCGCGGGGTCATCACCTGCTCCAGTGCGCCGGGCAGCACCGCGGCCAGGCGCTCGTCCGAGCCGGCGCTCGCGTCGAGCCAGACGGTGGGGCGCTCATGGATCAGCAGCAGGACCCAGCCCGTGTGCACCAGGGCGGTCAACGGGCCCGCCGGATGGCCGACGAGTTGCTGCCAGACCCGTTCCCGCAGCGGCACTTCGGCGAGTTTGCCCTGCTTGCGCAGCCAGGTCTCGACCTCGGCGAGCGCGAAGGACGGGCTGGTCTCGGTGCCGCCCACCGGCTTGGGGAAGTCGGCGTGCCGACGGCGCCAGTTGCTCACGGCCGCCCGGCCCACCCCGGCGAGCCGGGCGATACCGGCCGCGGTCACCTCTGTCGCGTTGTCCTGCACCGGCCCCGCTCCCCTCGTCCCGTGTGTGCCGAGCATACCGGCGAACACAAGATCGAGGCATTCACGACCGTGTACATACCCAACCAAGTGAACCGTGTTGACTCGGTTCACAAGCTCTGTTCTTATTGACCCAGCGAACGAGCGGTCACCGGAGGGGGAGGCCGCCGCGCTGGGGAGGGGAATTCGCCATGGGCATGAAGGCCAAGATCGCTCTGGGCGCCGTCGTGGGCGTCGTCGTCATCGGTGCCGTGTCCGCGAACGCAGGGAGCAACGGCAAGCACAGCGGTTCCGGCGACAGCGGCAAGGGCTCTTCCGCCTCCGCCGAGCACAAGTCCGGCGGTACGAAGGACTCCGGGGGCGGCAAGGCCGCCCCCGGGAAGAAGACCACACTGGCCGGTGACGGCGAGTACCAGGTCGGCTCCGACGTGAAGCCGGGGACGTACCGCACGAGCGGCAACACCGATGACACGTGCTACTGGGAGCGCGCCAAGGACGCCAAGGGCGAGACGGACTCGTTGCTGGCCAACGACAACGTCAGCGGCACGAGTTACGTGACCGTCAAGGCCACCGACAAGATCTTCAAGTCCAGCGGCTGCAAGGACTGGGAGGCCGTCGACCCGAAGGCGAAGGGCGCGCCGGCCTCCTCAATGGCCGGCAACGGGGGGATGTTCAAGGTCGGCACGGACATCGCGCCGGGCACCTACAGGTCGACCGGGAAGAAGGACAGCTCCTGCTACTGGGAGCGCACCAAGGACGCCGAGCACGGCATGGACTCGATCATCGCCAACAACAACGTGACCGGCACGGCCGTCGTGACCATCAGCCCCACCGACGCCTACTTCAAGACGACCGGCTGCGGCGACTGGAAGAAGGCGTCCTGACCCGCCGGCCCGTCCGGCACACCCCGCCCGCCGTCCGGCATCCGACGGCCGCCATCCGCACTCACACCGCTCACTCCTCTCAGTTCTCTCAGTTCTCTCAGTGCTCTCTGCTCCCGCTGCTCTCGCTGCTCTCTCAGCCCGTTCGCTCCGCTCTCTCTGTTCTCCCTGCTCTCTCTGCGTTCTCCCTGCTCTCTCTGCTCTCTCTGTTCCGCTCATCACCTGAAGGACTGTCATGCGCCGCTCGTCCCGTGTCGCCACCCTGCTCGCCGTCGCGGCACTGCCGCTGGCCCTCGCCGCCTGCTCGTCCGGTTCCTCCGGCGGATCCGGCTCCGGTGCGGGTGCCGCGCCGGTCAAGGCGAAGGACCTCAACGCCGGTCTGGCCACCGGTACGCAGTTGAAGAAGGCGCTGGCGCCCGCGTCGGCGTTCCCGGCCGGGCTCGCCCTCGAGGCCGACAGCGCCTCGGACAGCGGCGGCATGTTCCTGTCGCCGTCCGGCAAGAGCACCGGGAAGCCGGACTGCACCAGACTGGAGGGCACGTCCTGGATCCAGGTGGCCGGCCTGAAGGGGGGCGTGTCGTTCGCGCAGAACGACTACGCGAACAAGGAAAGGACCGAGGAAGTGGCCCAGGAGACCGACGAGTTCCAGGGCACCACGGCGACCACGGTGATGAAGGACCTGCGGACCGTCGCCTCCCAGTGCGCCACGTTCACGGACACCGACGCCCACACCACGGTGAGGCTCAAGGGCCGTTCCACGCCCGGGCTCGGTGACGAGGCCTACACGATGACGCTGACGAGCGGCACCTGGCAGAACGGCTCCACGCTCATCGCCGTCCGTTCCGGCAGTGCCGTGGTCACCGTGCTGTCCACGGCGGGTACCGACAACGGCGCGGCGTCCGCACAGCGCGTGACGACCCGAATCCTGGGGTCCCTGAAGGACATGAAGTCCGCCTGACCCAGGAGCCGGGTCGGCGCCAGCGCAGACGGGTCGGCGCCCGCACACAGGACGATCCGAGCCGTGGCCCCGAGCCGTGGCCCCGGGCCGCGGCCCTGATCGTCCGGCCATGCGCGCGCAAGCCGCCGGTGTGCTCACACGGTGTGCCACATCCACACGTTGGGCTCGACATGGAGGCGTACCCGCGCTCCGCCTCGCAGCGGACCGGGGCCGGCGCGCCGGGCACCTCGACGTCCCCGGTGACGTCGAAGGACAGCCCGGTCCAGCGGCGCCACTCCTCGATCGAGGCCCCCACGGTCATGGAGGCCGGGGCGATGGAGTCGATGTGCGCGCCCGCGCGCGCGTGGACGCGCAGCCACGGGTCCTCCGGCAGCACGTCGGGGCGTACCCGGTGGGCGTACCCGGTGATCGGAGTGTGCGGTTCGCGGTGCTTGGCGCTGGGGCGGACGGGGCGACGGCCTCACGGAAGCCGTGGGTGCGGGCGTTGTCCCGCATCGCGGTGAGCAGGACGGCGGACAGGCCGTGGCCCTGGGCGTGCGGGGCGACGGTGACGGAGACGGCACCGGCGGTGTCCGGGCGGGTGCCGCGGCGCAGGTCGGCGAAGGCCCACGGCAGGACCTGGTCCCCACCCCGGGCGGGCAGTGCGCCCCGGCCCTCGGCGTCGAGGGCGAAGGCACACCGAAGGCGTGTGCGACGATCTCGCCGTGCTCGTCCTCGGCGAGCCGCGCGTGCCGGGGCAGTTCGGTGGGGATGCGGTCGTGGTGGGCGGCGCCCACAGGGCCGTTGGTCACGGACTCGGGCCATGCGTCGGCCATCTCGACCACCGCGGGCAGCCGGTCGGGCCGCTCGGCGATGCTGCTCACCCTGACGTCCATGACGGCCACGGCAGGCAACACACGCCCGGCCCGGTACCGGTTCATCCGCGGCTCCGGGTACGACGGGCCCGGCTCAGCGCGCCGTGAAGCGCTCCGGTGCCTTGGTCGGGTTGCCGCCCGAGGGGAGCTTCTGGTTCGGGCAGCCGGCGAGGACCTTCTTCATCGCGGCCTTCTCGGCGTCGGTGACCCACAGGCCGTACTTCTTCTTGACGGCGACCTGGGTGGCCACATAGGTGCAGCGGTACGCCCCGTTGGGGGGCAGCCAGGTGGCCGCGTCGCCGTCCCCCTTGCCACGGTTGGTGCTCGCGTCGACCGCGACGAGGTTGAGGGGGTCGTTGGCGAGCGCTATGCGCTTGCTCGCGTCCCAGTACTCGGCGCCCTTCTGCCAGGCGTCGGAGAGCGGGACGACGTGGTCGATGTCGACCTGGCTGGCGCCGCGCTTGTAGGTGATCTCCTTGCCGGAGTAGGGGTCGGGTTCGAGCAGGCCGTACGTGACCTTGCAGGTGCCGCCGGCGGTCTTCATGTCCTTCAGATCGCGCTTGAGTATGTCGTCGCGGGTGTCGCAGGAGTTGGAGTCGGTGTCCGCCCAGGCGGCGCCGAACCGGGCACGGGAGTAACCGGTCTTGGGAGCCCGCCCCTTGACGGCCAGCGAGTCGACGGCGGACAGGACCGCGCCGTTGCCGCCGGACCGCTGCTCGGGCCCGGAGGCCCCCTTGGTCTTGTCCGGGTGGCAGCCGGCCACGGCGGTCAGCACCACCACGGCGGCGACCGCCCCGCCCCTCAGACGTGTCACGGTACGTCCCCCTCGCTCGCTCACCCTGACCCGCCGGTGGACACAGGCGGAATCGTTCCTTCCCTCACGTTAACCGCCCCGCGGCAGACTGCAGATGGTCACCAAAGGGACGTTTCCGGTTAATCCGCACCCGAGTTGAGGCATGGGGAGCCTCTCGGGGGGGAGCACGGCCGCCGCAGGCATGCGCCCGCTCGCCTCCCCCGCTCCCGCCCGCTTCCCCTGCCCCCGCGCGGACTTGACCCTGACACCGGCGTCAGGGTCCGACGATCCCAGCATGAACAACGAGAGCGTTCAGCACCCCCGTACCGTCCTGGTAACCGGCGCCGGCACCGGTATCGGCCGGGCCACCGCGCGCGCGTTCGCCGCCGGAGGCGCCCGGGTCGTCGCCGTCGGCCGCCGCCCCGGGCCGCTGGCCGAGACCGCCGAGGGGCACCCGGGGATCACTGCTGTGTCCGCCGACCTGACCGCCGAGGACGGCCCCGGGACCGTCGTACGGGCCGCGCTGGAGCGGTGCGGCCGGATCGACGTGCTGGTCAACAACGCGGCGGTGGTCACCAGCGATTCCCTGCGCGGCTGCACCCGCGCCTCGGTACGACCGCTGCTGGAGACGAATCTGCTGGCCCCCGTCCTGCTCACCCAGGCCGCGCTGCCCGCGCTGGAGGACAGCCGGGGCGTGGTGGTGAACGTGACGACCTCCGTCGGCCAGCGCGGCTGGCCGGGGAACTCGCTGTACGCGGCCGGGAAGGCGGCCCTGGAGACGCTGACCCGCAGCTGGGCGGTCGAACTGGCGCCGCTCGGCATCCGGGTCGTCGCCGTGGCACCGGGCGCGATCGAGACGCCGATCGCGGACCACAACGGCTACACCCCCGAACAGCGGCGGGCGATCCGCGCGTGGCAGCTCGAGCACACCCCGCTCGGCCGGATCGGCCGCCCGGAGGAGGTCGCCTGGGCCATCACCCGGCTGGCCGAACCCGGGGCGTCGTTCGTGACGGGGGTGGTGCTGCCCGTGGACGGCGGGGCGGTCGTCGCCTGAACACCGGGCCGCCGGCCCTCAAGGGGTCCCGGCGTCCGCCGCGCGCAGTGCCGCCGCCAGGCGGTCGCGGACCTGTGTCTGCGCCGCGATCCGTGCGTCCAGCACCGCCAGCCGGTCCCGGGCGACCCGTATCCCCTTGGCGGCGACGGGACCGGCGGTGACGTCGCCGTCCAGGCACGGGAGGAACACCCGTACGTCGTCGAGGGTGAGCCCCGCGTCGAGCAGGTGCCGGATGTTGCGGACACGGACGGCCGCGGCGGCGGCGTACACGCGATAGCCGTTGGCGGCGCGCTCGGAGGCGATCAGGCCCGCCTGTTCGTAGTGGCGCAGGGCGCGCGGTGTCGTCCCGGTCGCCGCCGCCAGCTCACCGATCCGCACGCCCCGCTCCCTCACCTTCGCCTTCTCCGGCCCGGCACGACCCGCTACAACCCGCTACGACCCGCTACGACCCCAGGATCGAGGCGAGGAACTCGCCCACCCAGCCGAGCAGTTCGCGGCCGACCAGCGGCTTGCCGCCGACCTTCGCGGTCTTCGGGCGCGGGACCAGCACCTGGTGCACGGCCGGCTTGATGACCGTGCCCGGGTACAGGCGCTTGACCCGCAGCTCCTGGGACTCGCGCAACTCCACCGGCGCGAAGCGGATGTTGGTGCCCTGCAGGACGATCTCACCGACCCCGCACGCGCGCGCGAGCATCCTGAGTCCGGCCACCAGCAGCAGGTTCTCCACCGGCTCGGGCAGCTTGCCGTAGCGGTCGGTGAGTTCCTCGCGGACGGCCTTGATGTCCTCCTCGCTGTTGGCGGAGGCGATCGCGCGGTAGGCCTGCAGGCGCAGGCGCTCGCCGGGCGCGTAGTCGTGCGGGACGTGCGCGTCGACGGGCAGCTCGATCTTGACCTCGAGCGGCTGCTCCTCCACCCCTCCCGCCCCGGGCTCCCCTGCCTCCAGCTGGCGCCGGTAGTCCGCGACGGCCTCGCCGACCATGCGGACGTACAGGTCGAAGCCGACGCCCGCGATGTGCCCGGACTGCTCGCCGCCGAGCAGGTTGCCGGCGCCGCGGATCTCCAGGTCCTTCATCGCCACGTACATGCCGGCGCCCATCTCGGTGTGCTGAGCGATGGTGGCGAGCCGTTCGTGGGCGGTCTCGGTCAGCGGCTTCTCCGGCGGGTACAGGAAGTAGGCGTACCCGCGTTCGCGGCCCCGGCCGACCCGGCCGCGCAGCTGGTGCAGCTGCGACAGGCCGAAGGTGTCGCCGCGCTCCACGATCAGCGTGTTGGCGTTGGAGATGTCGATGCCGGACTCCACGATCGTGGTCGACACGAGCACGTCGAACTTCTTCTCCCAGAAGTCGACGACGACCTGCTCCAGCGCCGATTCCGACATCTGGCCGTGGGCCGTGGCGATGCGCGCCTCGGGGACGATCTCGCGCAGCCGGGCCGCCGCGCGGTCGATGGACTCGACGCGGTTGTGGATGTAGAAGACCTGGCCCTCGCGCAGCAGTTCACGCCGGATGGCGGCGCCGATCTGCCTCTCCTCGTAAGGCCCGACGAAGGTGAGCACCGGGTGGCGCTCCTCCGGGGGCGTGGTGATCGTGGACATCTCGCGGATGCCGGTGACCGCCATCTCCAGGGTGCGCGGGATGGGGGTGGCCGACATGGTCAGCACGTCGACGTTGGCGCGGAGTTTCTTCAGCTGCTCCTTGTGCTCGACGCCGAAGCGCTGCTCCTCGTCGACGATGACCAGGCCGAGGTCCTTGAACTTCGTCTCGGAGGAGAACAGGCGGTGGGTGCCGATGACGACGTCCACCGCGCCCTCCTTCAGGCCCTCCAGGACGCCCTTGGCCTCGGTGTCGGTCTGGAAGCGGGACAGGGCCCGCACGTTGACCGGGAACTGGCCGTAGCGCTCGGAGAACGTCCCGAAGTGCTGCTGCACCAGCAGGGTCGTCGGGACGAGGACGGCGACCTGTTTGCCGTCCTGTACGGCCTTGAAGGCGGCGCGCACCGCGATCTCGGTCTTGCCGTAGCCGACGTCGCCGCAGACCAGGCGGTCCATGGGGACCGACTTCTCCATGTCCTCCTTGACCTCGGCGATGGTGGTGAGCTGGTCCGGGGTCTCGGCGTAGGGGAAGGCGTCCTCCAGCTCGCGCTGCCAGGGCGTGTCGGTGCCGAAGGCGTGGCCGGGGGCGGCCATGCGCGCGCTGTAGAGCTTGATCAGGTCGGCGGCGATCTCCTTGACTGCCTTCTTCGCGCGGGCCTTGGTCTTCGTCCAGTCCGCGCCGCCGAGGCGGTGCAGGGTGGGTGCCTCGCCGCCGACGTACTTGGTGATCTGCTCGAGCTGGTCGGTCGGGATGTACAGCCGGTCGCCGGGCTGGCCGCGCTTGGCGGGGGCGTACTCGACCACCAGGTACTCGCGGGTGGCGCCCTGGACGGTGCGCTGCACCATCTCGATGTAGCGGCCGACGCCGTGCTGTTCGTGGACGATGTAGTCGCCCGGCTCCAGGGTGAGCGGGTCGATGGTCTTGCGGCGGCGGGCCGGCATCCGGGCGCCCTCGCGGCCGGCCGTGCGCTGCCCGGACAGGTCGGTCTCGGTGAGCACGGCGACCTTGAGGCCCGGGTCGACGAAGCCGTACTCGATCGAGCCGCAGGAGACGTGCACGACCGACGGGCTCGGCACCGCGAGGTCGGCGTCGAGGCGGGCGGCGATGCCCTCGCCGCCGAGGACCTCGACGGTGCGGGCGGCCGGGCCGTGGCCCTCGGTGACGAACACCACGCGCCAGCCGTCCGCGAGCCAGCCCTTGGTGTCGGCCAGCGCCCGCGCGGTGTCGCCGCGGTAGGTCTCGGGCGCGTGCATGCCGAGCTTGAGGGTGTCCGCGTCGAGCTCTTCGCCGGCGGCGAACGGCGAGACCGACCACCACATCATGTCCAGCTCGCGCGCGCGGTCGCGGACGTCGGCGATGGACCACAGGGAGGCCGCGCCGACGTCGATCGGGGCCTCGCCGCCGCCTGCGGTGGCCGCCCAGGAGGCCTGGAGGAACTCCTGGGAGGTGGCCACGAGGTCGGCGGCGCGGGTGCGGACCCGCTCGGGGTCGCAGACGACGGCCATCGCGTCCTTGGGCAGGACGTCGAGGAGCAGTTCCATGTCGTCGACCAGGACCGGGGCGAGGGACTCCATGCCCTCGACCGCGATGCCCTCGGCGATCCTGTTCAGCAGTTCGCCCAGCTCCGGGTGCTCCTCGGCGAGGGCACGCGCGCGTGCGCGGACGTCGTCGGTGAGCAGCAGCTCACGGCAGGGCGGGGCCCACAGGCCGTGCTCGGCGACTTCGAGGGAGCGCTGGTCGGCGACCTTGAAGTAGCGGATCTCCTCGACGTCGTCGCCCCAGAACTCCACCCGCAGGGGGTGTTCCTCGGTGGGCGGGAAGACGTCCAGGATGCCGCCGCGCACGGCGAACTCACCGCGCTTCTCGACCAGCTCCACGCGCGCGTAGGCGGCGGCCGCGAGAGCTTCCACCACGTCGTTCAGGTCCGCGCTCTGGCCGGTCCGCAGGGACACCGGCTCCAGGTCGCCGAGGCCCTTGACCTGCGGCTGGAGCACGGATCGTACGGGGGCCACGACGACGGAGACCGGGCCGGTCCCGGGGTCGTCGGGGCGGGGGTGGGCGAGGCGGCGCAGGACGGCGAGGCGACGGCCGACGGTGTCGCTGCGCGGGCTGAGCCGCTCGTGCGGCAGTGTCTCCCAGGAGGGGTACTCCACGACGCCCTCGGCGGGCAGCAGCGAGCGCAGGGCCGCGGCCAGGTCCTCGGCCTCGCGGCCCGTGGCCGTGACGGCGAGTACGGGGCGGCCCGACTCACGGGCGAGGGCGGCGACCGCGAAGGGGCGGGCCGCCGGGGGGCCGACCAGGTCGACATGCATGCGGTTGCCGTCCGCGGCGGCCGTGATCGCTTCCGCGAGGGCGGGGTCCTTGGCGACGGCGTCGAGCAGACCGTGCAGGCTCATGGAGGGGCTTTCCGTCCAGGGTGTCGGCAACACGAAGGGCCCGACTCGTGGGACGGGCCGGGGCTGTCCAGCGTACGACGCCGGCGCCGTTGCCGTCGGGGCTGTGGACAACCCCCGTTTCGCATGACGGCAAAAGCCCGGTGCCGGGAAGTCCCCCCGAAGGACTTCCCGGCACCGGGTTTCCCCCGCAACCCCCGTATGCGGTGGTCGTTGCCCGGCCGAGCCTGCGCGGCTAGTCCGTGGCGATGGCGTTCAGGACGTTCATCCGGCCCGCCCGGAACGCCGGGACCAGGGCGGCGAACAGTCCCACGAAGGCCGAGGCGACGAAGACCGTGATGATCGTCGGCCAGGGGATGTCGAGGACCTTCAGGCCCTGGAGGGCGAGGAGCTTCTGGGCGGTCGCTCCCCAGCCCATGCCCAGGCCGAGGCCGAGCAGGGCACCGAAGAGGGCGATCACCACGGACTCCAGGCGGATCATGCGGCGCAGCTGGCGGCGGGAGAGACCGATGGCTCGCATGAGGCCGATCTCCCGGGTCCGCTCGACCACCGACAGGGCCAGGGTGTTCACCACGCCCAGGACCGCGACGATGATCGCGAGTGCGAGCAGGCCGTAGATCATGTTCAGCAGCTGGCCGATCTGGTCCTTCAGCGCCTTCTTGTAGTCGGTCTGGTCGCGCACGGTCAGCTGCGGGAAGTCGTCGTGCAGGGCCGACTTCATCGCCTTGTAGGCGGCCGCCTGCTGTCCGTCCCTGGCAGTGGCGAAGAGCATCTGGTCCAGCGGCATCCGGTCGGCGGGCACGTACCTGGCGAGCGTGGCGATCGATGTGTACATGGCGCCCTGGTCGATCACGTCGTCGCTGCTGGTGATCGCGCGGACCGTCAGGTGGGCGGTGGAACCGTCCTTGAACGCGATGGTGATCTTCGAGCCGAGGTGGATGCCGTGGGCCTTGGCGAACTTCTCGTGGACGGACATCGAGTCGGGCAGGTAGGCGTCCTTGAGGTTGCCGGCGACGGTCTTCTTGCGCAGGTCGGTCGCGTACGTCGGGTCGGCCGCCGTGATGTCCGTGTCCTTGAGCGTCCGACCGTCCGGGGTGGTGAAGTCGGCCTGGGTCGGCCGGTACTCGGTGACCCGCGCCAGTTCCGGGGTGTTCCTGATGAGCTTGACCGCCTGGGGGGTGATGAGCTGCTGGTTGTCCGGCTGGACGATGAAGTCCGTGCCGACGGTCTTGTCGAGCTGGTCGGTGGCGGAGGCGACCATGGAGGAGCCGACCACCGACAGGCAGGCGACCAGGGCCAGGCCGATCATCAGGGCCGCGCCGGTGGCGCCGGTGCGGCGCGGGTTGCGCAGCGCGTTGCGTTCGGCCATCCGGCCGACCGGGCCGAAGATCCGCAGGATTACCGCGCCGAGGATGCGGACCAGGCCGGCGGCGAGCAGCGGGCCGATGACGACGAAGCCGATCAGCGTGGCGACCACGCCTAGGCCCAGCCAGCCCGAGCCGGTCTTGGCCTTGTCGGCGGTGGCGGCGACGTACAGGCTGAAGCCGCCGGCACCGGTGAGGAGCAGGCCGATCACGGCCCTCACGACACCGGCCTTGGCGTCGGCCGGGGCGCCCGCATCGCGCAGGGCGGCCATCGGGGAGACCTTGCCGGCGCGCCGGGCGGGCAGGTAGGCGGCGAGGACGGTGACCACGACGCCGAGGAGCAGGCCGACCACCGGCGTCGTCCAGGCGACGGTCAGGTCGTCGGTGGACAGGTTCATGCCCATCTGGCCCATGAGCTTCATCAGGCCCACCGCGATGCCGACGCCCGCGCCGACGCCGAGGACGGAGCCGAGCACGCCGAGCAGCAGCGCCTCGACCAGCACCGAGCGGTTGACCTGCTTGCGGGAGGAGCCGATGGCGCGCATCAGGCCGATCTCACGGGTGCGCTGGGCGACCAGCATGGAGAAGGTGTTGATGATCAGGAAGATGCCGACGAGGAAGGCGATCCCGGCGAAGCCGAGCATCGCGTACTTCATGACGTTCAGGAAGCTCTCGACGCTCTTCTGGTTGGCGTTGGCGACCTCCTTGGCCGTCTGCACCTTGTAGCCGTGGCCGAGGGTGGCCGTGACGTTCTTCTTCAGCTGGTCGTTCGTCACGCCCTTGGCGGCGGTGACGTTGACGTTGGTGTAGACGCCGGTCCGGCCGACCAGGGTCTGCTGGGCGGTCTTCGTGTCCAGGTAGAAGATGGCCGCGCCGGGGTTGGTGACCTTGAAGGCGGCGATGCCGGACACGCGCGCGTGGTGCGTGCCGACGACCGAGATCATGCCGATGTCGGAGCCGATCTTCAGGTGGTGCTTGGCGGCGGTGTCCTCGTCGACCATGACCTGGTCCGGGCCCTTGGGCGCCGTACCGGAGGTGATCTTCATGGTGCGGGCGTCGTTGCCGTTCCAGCTGCCGACGATGGTCGGCGCGCCGCTGCTCGGCGACAGCTTGTCCTTCTTGGCGTCGATCACGGTGACCGAGGTGGAGAACACCGTCCCCTCGGCCTTCTCGACACCCCGGGCGCCGCGGATCTCGCCGACGACGGAGGCCGGCATGACCGGCGGCTTGCCGGTGCTGGAGGTCGTCTGGCCGGTGTCGGAGGAGCCCTTGGCACTGACCGTCACGTCCGAGGACGTGGCCTGGAAGAGCTTGTCGAAGGTGGTGTTCATCGTGTCGGTGAACACCAGCGTGCCGCACACGAACGCCACCGACAGCAGGACCGCGACCGCCGAGAGCGCCATCCGGCCCTTGTGCGCGAAGAAGTTGCGCATCGAGGTCTTCAGGACGGTCATGACGTACGTCCCCGGGCGTCGAAGTCCTTCATGCGGTCGAGGACCTGATCGGCCGTCGGCTGGTACATCTCGTCGACGATCCGGCCGTCGGCGAGATACAGCACGCGGTCCGCGTAGGAGGCGGCCACGGGGTCGTGCGTGACCATCACGATGGTCTGGCCGAGTTCGTCCACGGAGCGGCGCAGGAAGCCCAGAACCTCGGCGCCCGCGCGCGAGTCGAGGTTTCCGGTCGGCTCGTCCCCGAAGATGATCTCCGGGCGGGCGGCGAGCGCGCGGGCCACGGCGACACGCTGCTGCTGGCCGCCGGAGAGCTGGGTCGGCCGGTGCTTGAGGCGCCCGGCGAGGCCGACGGTCTCCACCACGCGGTCCAGCCAGGCCCGGTCCGGCTTGCGGCCGGCTATGTCCATGGGCAGCGTGATGTTCTCGAGCGCGTTCAGCGTCGGCAGCAGGTTGAACGCCTGGAAGATGAAGCCGATCCGGTCCCGGCGCAGCTGGGTGAGCTTCTTGTCCTTCAGGCCGGTGATCTCGGTCTCGTCCAGGTGGATCTGACCGCTGGTCACGGTGTCGAGCCCGGCGAGGCAGTGCATCAGGGTGGACTTGCCGGACCCCGAGGGGCCCATGATCGCGGTGAACTGGCCGCGGGCGATGTCCACGTCGACGTGGTCGAGGGCGACGACCCGGGTCTCGCCCGACCCGTACGCCTTCACGACCTGCCGCGCCCGAGCGGCAACGGCCGTACGCCCTCCAGTGCCCCCGTGCCTGGGGATGGTCACAGCCGATGTCACGGTATGTCTCCTATATCGGTTGACAGGTCGATGAGTGGTGCCGGTGCGCCCCGGTGGCGCCCTGCTTGACGTCGAGATGAGTCTCGCGGTCGGCGGTGGTGCCGCGCGCTGGTGCGAAGCCCCGTCTTGTTGGGGGGAAAACCCCACCCCCGCCGGTTCGGTCAGCCGCCCCCAGCGGCGTAAAGCCAGGTTAAGGACCGGACCCGGCCCGGCTCCTCCTCCGCCGGGACGAACCCTCCCCGAGCCGTAGTACGGAGGCTCCCCTAGGGGTGCTCCCCCTCCGGGTGGAGTCGTCTCGGGGTCGCCTCCACCCTTGGGCACGGCAAGCCTCCACCCTTCCGTCGCGTGAGGGTCAAGGAGACCGTGTCGTGGGAGGCTTTCCTCGCGCAGATAGCTGCAAGGGGCACGGGGTAGGTTCCGGCAGGGACTCGGGAAGCGGGTCGGTGACTCGGTGAGCCATGGGGAGGGGTTTGCGGTGGGGAGTACGACACCCGCGATACGCGGCGGCACCGGCAGCCGGCCGGACACCCGGCGGCGCGGGGCGGTCGTCGCCGCGCTGATGCTGGCGATGGCTCTGGCGGCACTGGATTCCACGATCGTCTCCACGGCCGTACCGCAGATCGTCGGCGACCTCGGCGGGTTCTCCGTCTTCTCCTGGCTGTTCTCCGGCTATCTGCTCGCCGTCACCGTCTCCCTGCCCGTCTACGGCAAGCTGTCCGACACCTTCGGCCGCAAGCCGGTGCTGGTGGTGGGCGCGGCCGTGTTCCTGCTGGGCTCGCTGGTGTGCGCGGCGGCCTGGAACATGGCGGCGCTGATCGCCTTCCGGGTCGTCCAGGGCCTGGGGGGCGGGGCGTTGCAGGGCACCGTGCAGACGCTGGCCGCGGATCTGTACCCGCTCGAGGAGCGCCCGAAGATCCAGTCGAAGCTGTCCACGGTGTGGGCGGTGTCGGCGGTCGCCGGGCCGGGGCTCGGCGGGGTGCTCGCCGCATACGCGGACTGGCGCTGGATCTTCCTGGTCAACCTGCCGATCGGTGCCGCCGCACTGTGGCTGGTCGTCCGGCATCTGCACGAGCCGCAGCGGGAGCAGCCGCAGAACGCCGCGAAGACGGCACGCGCGCGCGTGGACTGGGCCGGTGCGCTCGCGGTGTTCGCGGCCGGCGGGGTGCTGCTGACCGCGCTGGTGCAGGGCGGGGTCGCCTGGCCGTGGCTGTCGGCGCCGTCGCTGGCGCTGTTCGCGGCGGGCCTGGCGCTGACCGGGGCCGTGGTCGTGGTGGAACGGCGGGCGGCGCAGCCGATCATCCCGGGGTGGGTGTGGCGGCGCCGGACGATCGCGGCCGTCAACCTGGCGCTCGGCGCGCTGGGGCTGCTGATGGTGGCGCCGAGTGTGTTCCTGCCGACGTACGCGCAGTCGGTGCTGGGGCTCGCGCCCGTGGCCGCCGGTTTCGTGCTGTCGGTGTGGACGCTGAGCTGGCCGGTGTCGGCGGCGCTGAGCCAGCATGTCTACCGGCGCATCGGCTTCCGCGACACCGCGCTGCTCGGCATCGGCCTGGCGGCGCTGATCCTGTTCGCGTTCCCGTTCCTGCCGTATCCCGGGTCGTGGTGGCAGCCGACGCTGCTGATGCTGCTGCTGGGCGGCGCGCTCGGCCTGTTCCAGCTGCCGCTGATCGTCGGTGTGCAGTCGACGGTGGGCTGGTCCGAGCGGGGCACCACGACCGCGTCCGTACTGTTCTGCCGGCAGACCGGACAGACCCTGGGCGCCTCGCTGTTCGGCGCCGTGGCCAACGGGGTACTGGCCGCACGGCTGGGCGGCGCGGGCGATCTGGACACCGTCACGCGCGCGTTGAACGCCGGCACGGCCCCCGAGGCGACCCGGCGGGCGATCGCCGGCGCGGTGCACGCGGTGTACCTCGGCGCGGCCGGCGCGGCGGCTCTGGCGTTCCTGGTGCTGCTGCTTCTGGCGCCGCGGCGGTTCCCGGTCCTCAGCGAGTGAACGGGCACGTACAGGTGACGGCAAGGCGCGGTTAACGCGGGTAACACCCCAGGTCGGAAACGTTTTTGCGTAGTAAGCGCATACCGACCGGCCAGTTTGGTGAAAACGCCGCGCGGTCCGGGAACCCGCGAGTAGCGTGCGTGGCTCCACACGCCCCCCACCTCCCTGCGGTCCACCGCCATGGACCCGAGCCACGCAAGGAGCCCCGGGATGCCCTACGACCCGCCGCGCCCCCCACGCCCGCCGTACGACCCGTCCCGTCCCCCGTACGAGCCACTCCCGACGCCCCACGACACGTCCCGTGCACCGTACGAGCCGCCCCCAGCGCCGTACGAGCCTCCGCACCCCGCCTCTCTCACCTACCCCTGGCAGCCCCCGGCCCCGCAGCCGCCCCGGGCGGCGCACCGCCGCCCGCCCCGCGCGCCCGTCGGCCACCACGGCGACCTGCGCGTCCTGCGCAGCGCCTACCGCTGGCAGCGGCGTACCGCCACGCTCACCGCGCTGGGCTACTTCACCCTGTTCCTGGTCCTGTCCGCGTGCGCGCCCGGCGTCATGGCGCGCACGGTCGTGGACGGCATCCCGGCCGGGCTGCTGCTCGCCCTGCTCCAACTCCCCGTCACCTGGCTGGCGATCGCCCTGTACGAGCACACCGCGCGCGTGCACGTCGATCCGCTGGCGGACCGCATCCGTGCGCAGGCCGCGCTGGACGCCCGGCGCGGAGCGACGCGATGAGCACGGCCGCCGCCTCCCCCGCCGTGTGGGGCTTCACCGGTTTCAGCGCCCGGGCCCAGACCATGTCCCTGGTCGCCTTCTCCACGGTCGCCACGGTGACCCTGCTGCTGTGCGTGATGACGGGGCCCGACCACGACGACCTCGACGAGTTCTACACCGGCTACGGCTCCCTGTCCCCGCTGCGCAACGGCCTTGCCATCGCCGGGGACTACATCTCGGCGGCCACCGTCCTCGGGACCGGCGGGGTGATCGCGCTGTGCGGCTACGACGGGGTCGTACTCGCCCTCAGTACGGCGCTGTCGCTGATGCTGCTGATGTTCCTGCTGGCCGAACCGCTGCGCAACGCGGGCCGGTTCACCATGGGCGACGCGCTCGCCCGCCGGCTGCCGGGCCGCTGTGTGCGCATCACGGCCTGCGCGGTGACGATCGCGGCGCTGCTGCCGCTGATGCTGGTCCAGCTCGCCGGGACCGGGCAGCTGCTGGCGTTCATCCTGGGCTTCTCCGACGAGTCGCTGAAGACCGCGTGCGTCGTCGGGCTGGGCGCCCTGATGATCGCCTACGCGGCGATCGGCGGCATGAAGGGCACCGCGCTCATCCAGATCCTGAAGATCGTGACGCTGGTCGGTTCCGGCGCCCTGGTCTCC
Organism: Streptomyces broussonetiae; assembly: GCF_009796285.1. Classification (NCBI taxonomy): domain Bacteria; kingdom Bacillati; phylum Actinomycetota; class Actinomycetes; order Kitasatosporales; family Streptomycetaceae; genus Streptomyces; species Streptomyces broussonetiae. Next base: position 4,188,907 of record NZ_CP047020.1, read on the forward strand.
GTACTGATCCTGCACCGCTTCGACTGGGACCCGGGCGCCCTGGTCGCAGCGGCGGCCCGGCACAGCGGGGCGGGTCCGGCCTTCCTGCACTCCGGGCTGCAGTTCGGCACCGGGACCCGGTCCCGCCTGGACATGATCGCCTCCGAGCTGACCGTGGTCCTCGGCGGCGCCTGCCTGCCGCACATCACCATGCGCATGTACACCGCCTCCAGCGCCCGCCAGGTGCGCCGTTCGATGTCCTGGGCGGTGTCGATCGTCGCCCTGTTCGTGCTGGTCATCACGGTGGTCGGATTCGGTGCCACCGCGCTGCTGGGCCGCACCGTGATCGCCGGGGCCGATCCGCAGGGCAACACCGCCTACCTGCTGGGTTCGCGCGCGGCCTTCGGCACGGACGTGTCGACGGCGGAGACCTTCCTGTTCACCCTGGTCACCACCGCGATCTTCCTGACCCTGCTCGCCTCGGTCGCCGGGATGATCCTCGCCTGTGCCAACTCCCTCGCCCACGACGTCCTCTCCGCGCGCGTGCAGGAGATGCCGCCCCGGCGCGAGATGGCCCTCGCGCGGGTGTCGGCGCTCGCCATCGGCGTGCCGACGATCCTGCTCGCCACCCTGGTGCAGCGGCACAATCTGCAGCCCCTGGTGACGCTCTCGTTCTGCCTGGGCGCCTCGGCCATCGCGCCCGCCCTGGTCTACGGCCTGTTCTGGCGCCGCTACACCCGCAGCGGGCTGCTGGCCACGCTGATCGGGGGCTCGCTGACCGTACTGCTGCTCATGCCGGGCACCAATCTGGTCTCCGGCTCGCCCTTCGCGGCCTTCCCGCACGCCGACTTCAACTGGTTCCCGTTCACCACCACCGGCATCGTCTCCATCCCGGCGGGCTTCCTCTTCGGCTGGCTCGGCACGATGACCTCGGGCCGCGCGAAGGCGGAGCGGCAGCGACGCCAGTACGAGGCGGTGGAGGGACGGATCCTGGCGGGGGCGGTACGCAAGGGGAGTTAGCCCGGCGGTCCGCAGCCGGGTGCCGTCGCCGCCGACCCGCCGTGTGCGCATTTCGTGACGACCAGTTAAACAGCAACAGACACAACCTTGTTGGTGTCATATGACTGATACGATCATGCCACTTTTCGGTAGGCTGGCGGCGCGTCGTGATTGACGCGTGCGGGGGCAGTCTGCAAGGCCCCGTCGCGAAGGAGTGGATGTTGGTCCGCCTGTAGGACTGGGGCCTGATTCCCCGCGCGACGCGACTTGAAGAGAGTCTCATGACGTCATTGATCCGAGATCCACTGCTGTGGATCTTGATTGTTGTGCTCGTCGCTGCGGTGATCGCAGTGCTGCGGGCCCGGAGAACCAACCTGGCTCTCCGAAGAAAGCGAAACGACCTCGAAGCGGGCATCACCGCCGCCCGTGGCGAGGTCGGCCACCTGCATGCGCACATCGCGGCGCTGAACGACCAGCACGACCATGCACTCGCCGACGTGCGCGCGGACGCGGAGGCGGCGACCAAGGCCGTGCTCAAGTCCGCGATGGGCACCCTGCAGTCCCTCGCCGAGGAACAGCAGGTCCTCCTGGACGGGCTGCTGAAGAAGTACGGCGACGACACGGGTGTGCTCGCCGACCTGATGTCCGTCGACCACACCGGCAGCCAGTTCAGCCGCCGCGCGAAGGGCATCTCCGTGCTGTGCGGCGGCTGGCTGGGCCGCCGCGACGGTGCCGCCGGCGTCTACGACGTCGCCCGCAGCGCCCAGGGGCGGATCAAGGACTTCAGCCGTGTCGGCGTCCACTCCCAGGTCAGCATCTCCATCGCGGGCAAGGCAGTGGAACCGCTGGCCGTCGTCCTCGCCGAGCTGCTGGACAACGCGACCAACTACAGCGCCCCGGGCACGCCGGTCGAGGTCAACATCCAGGCCGTGCCCACCGGCGTGTGCTTCATCGTCGACGACGCGGGCCTCGGCATGGACCAGGAGACCAAGGACCGCGCCGCCGCCCTGCTGTCCCCCGACCGCCCCGTGGACATCACCGCGCTCGGTGACCCGCCCCGGTTCGGCTTCGCCGTCTGCGGCATGCTCGCCGCCCGCTACGGCTTCGCCGTGTCCGTCGGTTCGGTCTCACCCTACGGCGGTGTACGCGCAGTGATCCGTGTCCCGGAGGGCCTCCTGACACCCGACGTCCCGCAGCCCGAGCCCGTCGTCCAGGAGACCGGCCCCGAAGAGGCCGCCGTCCTGCAGCGGTTGGCACCGGTCCCGGTCGTGGGCCCCTCGCACGTGGTGGGGACCACACAGGGCGGTCTGCCCAAGCGCCGGCGGCGCAAGGGTTCCGTGGCGGTGGCGGCCGTCCCCGACGCCGCGTCCACCGCAAGCGAAGGCACGTCCGGACCGGCCAGCGAGGTGACGGCGTCGCGTATCGGAGCGTTCGCCCGCGGAACGCAGCTCGGACGGGACACGAACACCACGGAAGGACCTCAGAAGCAGTGAACACCGACCTGTCGTGGGTGCTGAACGACGTGCTCGAGGTGCGCGGGGCCCGCCACGCCATCCTCGTCTCGGGCGACGGCCTGCTCCTGCAACGCTCGGACGGCATCAACCGGGACGACGCGGAGACCAACGCGGCGGCGATGAGTTCGATGCAGTCGCTCAGCCGCGCCGTCGCCGGGTTCGTGGGAGCGGGTCACGGCATCTGGAAGCAGACGCTGCTGGAGTACGACGGCGGGTGGATCTTCCTCAGCGCCGCCGGCCAAGGCTCCTACCTGGCCGTATCGGCCGCGTTGGACGTCGACATGGAGGCGGTGTCGTTCCGGATGCAAAAGACGGTGAACGCCCTCAGCAAGGCGATGAGCGTGGCGCTCCGCTCGGATCACGGTGCCCTCTCATGAGGACGCCGGGAGAGGAAGCAGTCACCAGCGACTTCGTCCGCTCCTATGTCATCACCGGCGGCCGGAGCCTGCCCACCTCCGAGGACCTGGCCCTGCACACCCTCGTCACCCTGGCTCCCGAGCGGACCCTTCCGCTGGGGGCCGGACCCGAGGTGAGGGCGATCTGGGAGCTGTGTTCCGGGGGATACCTGTCCGTCGCCGAGGTGGCCGGCCACCTCGAACTGCCCGTCGGTGTGGTCCGGTTGCTGCTGACCGATTTATCAGCCCAGGGGCACCTGCTGCTGCGTGCCGAACCGCCCCGACACCAGAACGTAGACAGAGCGACCCTCGAAAAGGTTCTGAATGGACTCCAATCCCTCATCGGCTGAGACGGCAGGCGGATCCATCTACGTCTCCAGCGCGGTGACCAGCGCGGCGAAGATCCTGGTGGTCGGGCACTTCGCCGTCGGCAAGACGACCTTCATCGGCTCGCTGTCGGAGATCACCCCACTGCGCACCGAGGAGAAGATGACGCAGGCGTCGCTCCACGTGGACGACCTGCGGGGGGTGACGGACAAGACCACGACCACCGTGGCGCTCGACTTCGGCCGGCTGACGCTGAGCGACGAACTCGTGCTGTACCTGTTCGGTACCCCGGGGCAGCAGCGGTTCATGCAGCTGTGGGAGGACATGGCCCGCGGTGCGCTCGGCGCGCTGCTCCTGGTCGACCCCGCACGGCTGGAGGAGACGTTCCCCGTCATCGACCTCATCGAGAGTTACGGGCTGGAGTACGCCATCGCCGTCAACACCTTCGCGGCCGAGCGGGTCTACGCGGAGACGGAGGTCCGCGAGGCGCTCGACCTGCTTCCGGACACCCCGGTCGTCTACTGCGACGCCCGCGACCGGCAGTCCTCCGGCCACGCGCTGATCGCGCTGGTCCGTCATCTGCTCGACCGCGCGGCCTGACCGGCCGTGTAGCCCACTCCCGGCCACCGGGCCGGGAACTGGAGGAAGAACTTTCATGGACAGCCCGATCGCATCCGCTGCCGCCGGTGGCAGATGCCCCATGCACGACGCCGCGTTCGCCGCCGACCCGCACCAGGTCTACGACCGGCTGCGCGCGCACGGTCCGGCCGGACCCGTCGAGCTCGCGCCCGGCGTCGACGCCACCCTGGTCGTCGGGTACGAGACGGCGCTGCGCGTCCTGCAGAACCCCACCCTCTTCGCCCGCGACTCCCGCCGCTGGAAGGCCCTGAACGAGGGACGCATCGGCCTGGACAACCCGGTCCTGCCGATGATGGCGTACCGGCCCAACTGCCTGTTCACGGACGGGTCGGTGCACCTGCGGCTGCGCAAGGCCGTCACCGACAGCCTCACCCGGCTCAACCTCAGCCGTATCCGGCGCGACGTCGAGCCGATCGCCGACTACCTGATCGACCAGTTCAGCGAGCGCGGCCGGGCCGACCTGCTCAACGACTACGCCAAGCTGCTGCCGCTGCTGCTGTTCAACAAGCTCTTCGGCTGCCCGGCGGACATCGGTGACACCCTCACCAGCGCCATGTCTGCGATCTTCGACGGCAAGGACGCGGTGCGCGCCAACGAGGAACTCACCGCCTGCCTCATGGCGTTGATCGCCCTCAAGCGCCGCCAGCCCGGCGACGACGTCACCTCCTGGCTCATCCAGCACCCGGCGGGCCTGACCGACGAGGAACTCAAGGACCAACTGGTCATGCTGATGGGCGCGGGCGTCGAACCCGAGCGCAACCTCATCGGCAACGCCCTGCTCCTGCTGCTCTCGCCCGACGACGACCACGGTGCCGGCATGCTGGTCGAGGAGGCGATCGACCACGTGCTCTGGCACCAGACGCCGATCGCCAACTACGCCACGCACTACCCGGTCCAGGACGTCGACCTCGGGGGTGTGGTGGCCGAGGCGGGCACTCCGGTCGTCATCGGCTTCGCCGCCGCCAACAGCGACCCGGTGCTCACCGAGGCCCGGCGCGCCCACGGCAAGGGCGCCCACCTGGCGTGGGGCGCGGGCCCGCACGCCTGCCCGGCCAAGGACCCGGCGCAGGTCATCGCGATCACGGCGGTCGAGCGGCTGCTGAACGCGCTGCCCGATCTGACCCTGACCGTCCCGGAGAAGGACCTCCAGTGGCGGCCGGGCCCCTTCCACCGGGCCCTTGTCGCCATGCCGGTGGCGTTCAGCCCGACACCGGCAACCCGGATGGCGACGCAGATCCAGAACCGGTCGGTCCATGTCCCGGCGGAGCAGCCGCAGCCGACGGCGCCGGCCGCTTCCCACCTGCGCCAGGAACCGGCCAGGAAGAAGGGCTTCTGGAGTTCGTTCCTGGACATTTTCCGCGTCTGACACGGAACGCGACAGCTCACATGTGGCGGGATCGTGACGGCGGTGAAATCCAGCCACGGCATGTGACAGGAGCAACACGCAGAGGCGCATGATGCAGGAGGGGGGAAGGGTAGGTTCCGTCGGTAACGGTAGCGCCCAGCCACTAAGGAGCTTCGCGTGACCGCCGTCGGCGACATACGCGGCACCACCACGGACCGCCGAACCGTCATCTCCCTTCTGCGTCGCCTGCGTTCCCCCGAGGGGCAGGCCAACCCCCTGCCCGTCTGGAACGATTTGCGCGCCCTCGGTGACCTGGTTGCCGCCCCCTGGGGCGGCTTCTTCGTCACCGGATTCGAGGCCTGCAGCCAGGTCCTGCGCGGCAGGAACTGGCTGACCCCCGACTTCGACTGGCAGGAGCGCCGGCCCGACGCCGAGCGTTGGCATGCGCCTGCCACGCAGGAGATGACGCGGACCCTCTCCCGCCTCAACGCGCCCATCCACACGAGTCAACGCCGGGCCCTGGGAAACCTCTTCGACCGCCGCACCCTGGAGGACATGGAGCCCCAGGTCACCGCGCACGTCACCCGGCTCCTGGACCACCTCGACGAGGAACTGCGCACCCGGGGCGAGGCCGACTTCGCCGGCCTGGTCAGCGAACAGCTCCCGATCCACACCGTCGGCGGGTGGCTCGCCATCCCGGAGGAGCACTACCGCCACGTCCTGAGCTTCACCCACCGCCAGGTGCACGCCCAGGAACTGCTGCCGACCAAGAGCGAACTCGCCGTATCGGCCGAGGCCACGCTCGAGATGCGGGCCTTCTTCACCCGCCTGATCAGCGAGCGGCGCGCCCACCCGGGCAGCGACGTCCTGTCCGACTGGATCCGCTACTGGGACGTCGTGCACGCCGACGACCGCGCGGCCGCCGACCGGATGCTCTACGACCTGACGATGTTCATCACCATCGCCTCCCTGGAGACCACGGCGACCCTGCTGACCAACGCCGTCTGGTTCCTGACCGGCGAGCCCGCCCGGGCCGCGCGGCTGCGCCGCCACCCCGAGTACCTCGACGACGCCGTCGACGAGGTACTGCGCTACGACCCGCCGATCCACCTCAACTCCCGCTTCGCCGCCGAGGACACCGTCCTCGCCGGCGTGCCGGTCCCCAAGGACACCACCGTCCACGTCCTGTACGGCGCCGCGAACCACGACCCCCGCCGCAACGCCGAACCCCACGTCTTCGACATCCGGCGCCGCGGCAGCCACCTCACCTTCGGCGGCGGCGCCCACTACTGCCTCGGCGCGGGTCTCGCCCGGCTCGAGGCGCGCGTCCTGCTCACCGAAGTGCTGCGCCGCTTCCCCACGTTGCGGCCGATCGAACCGCCCGCCTACGCCCCTCGTATGGTCTTCAGACGTGCCACCAGCCTGAAAGTGACGACATGACCGCCCCGCCCCTCGCGCCGCCGACCGACCGGATACTCAAGACCCTGCGCGCCGAGCGGAAGGGTCCCGTCCTGACCATCGAGCTGAACGTCCCCGATCAGGGCAACGCCGTCACCGACGCCATGCTGGACGACCTGCTGGCCGTTCTCGACGACCAGGACCCCGCCGTCCGGGTCCTGGTGCTCCGCGCCGCCGGTGACGACTTCTGCCTCGGCGGCGACCGGAGCGAGTTCGCCGAGCACCTCGCCGACGACCCGACCGCGAGCGGCATCCGGCTGTCCGGCACCAAGGCGCGCCGCGTCTGCGACGCGCTCACCGCCAACCCGGCCGTCACCATCGCCCGGGTCCAGGGCAGGGCCATCGGCGCGGGCCTCGCCCTGGCCCTCGCCTGCGACCTGCGCGCCGGCGCCGACGACGCGACCTTCCGCCTGCCCGAACTCGCCCTCGGCCTGCCGACCGCCTGGGGCGGCCTGCTCCCGCGGCTGATCAGCGAGGTCGGCGCCGCCCGTGTCCGCGACCTCGTCCTCACCGGACGCGTCTTCGACGCCGCCGAGGCCGCGTCCCTGTCCGTCCTGCAGAAGACCGTCCCCGCCCATGAACTCGACACGGCCGTCGACGCCTGGGCCAAGCCCATCGTCCGCCGCCCCTCGGCCGGCCTGAGAGTCACCAAGACCCTCCTCAACTCCCTGACCGCCTCCGCCCGCCTCGCCGACGCCTCCGCCCTCGACGCCGAACTGATGGCGGCGGTGGTGGCAGAACAACACCGGGCACGCGGACACGCTTGAACCGGGGGCGGGGCAGGGGGGCTGAGGCCGGGGCCCGGGGCTGGAGGCCGGGGGCTGGTGGCCGATGGCCAGTGGCTGAGGGCTGGCGGCCGAAGGGGGACGGCCGGGGGCCGATGGCTGGTGGCGGTGCCGGTGGCGGTGGCGGTGGCCGGAGGCTGGCGACCGATCGCCAGTGGCTGAGGGGTGACAGCCGGGGGCCGATTGACCGGAGGCTGGCGGCCGGTGGCCGGTGGCAGCGGCCGGATGCTGGCGACCGACGGCCAGTGGCTGAGGGGTGACAGCCGGGGGCCGGCGGCCGGTGGCTGAGGGCCGGCGGCTGACAGCCGGCGGCTGAGGGCCGGTTCCAGGGCACCGAGTTTCACTGGACCGGGGGAAGCGGGTGCCGGGCGCCGGGCTCCCCGGCCCAGCGACCGTCCGCCGCCTGTCCGCCCGCCCGTCCGCCGCTCGCCCGTCCGCCGCCTGTCCGTCCGCCGCCTGTCCGCCCGCCCGTCCACCGCCTGTCCGCCCGCCCGCCCGCCGCTAGTCCGCCGCGCGTCCGGTCAGCATCGTCAGGCTGTTCTGCACGCTGTCCATCTGCTCGCGCACGACGTCCCAGGTCTCGCCGTGCTCGCGCAGCACCTGTTCCGTCTCCAGGGCGATGCGCTCCTCGCGCACGCGCGCGTCGGCGATGATCTCCACGGCACGCGCGCGTGCTTCCTCCTGGCTGCGGCCCGCCGCCTCCTTGGCCTCCTCCAGGGCCCGCTCCGCCTCGGACAGCGCGGCCTCGGCCCGGCTCATCCGCTCGGCGAACCGGGCGTCCAGCGCGGCGACCCGCTCGGCCTCCTCGCGCTCGGCCTCTGCCCACCGCTCGGCCTGCTCCCGGGACTGCTCGGCGAGCCTGCCGGTGGTGCGCTGCCGTGCTTCGCGCAACGCCGCGAGCGCCTCTGCGCGCCGTTGTTTCACCGCGCGCCGGGTGCCGATGCGCAGGTCGTCGGACTCAGTGCGTGCAGCGAGGAGCCGCTGGTGGGCGTATGCGTCCGCTTCCGCCCTCAGCGCGTCCGCCGCTTCCTGCGCCTCCCGACGTACGCTGTCGGCGCGCGCCTCGGCCTGCGCGACCAGCTCGTCCGCTTCGCGCCGCGTACGCTCCCGGAGATCCGCCGCCTCTGCCAGCACGTGCTGGAAGAGGCCCGCCGCGCCCTCCCCGAGCGCCTCGAACCCGTGTGGCGCAAGCCGGGCGACGACCTCGCGCATCCGCGCGGCCTCCTCCCCCATCTCCCGGGCGAGCACGGTCAGCCGTGCGGCCCGCTCCCACGCGGCGTCCCGGTCGTGCGACAGCGCCTGCAGAAAGGCGTCCACCTGATCGGGGCGGTAGCCGCGTCCCCGGCCGGTCGCGAAGCCGTACGGCGGCATCGATGCACTGCTCACCCTGGGAACCCCTCTCCACCGGACATGCACGACAGGTTGATTTCGCGCACATCTTGATGGATAGGGCGTAAGTGTTCATAACGCGACACTCCGCACTCACGTCACGCTCGAAGACCCGCACCGCCCTGCGCAGGCCCTCGAATGCATGGCAGCAGTACGCCCAAGTGCCCTTCACGCACGCGTGAAGGGCACTTGGACACTCACTCCCGGGCAGCCCGCGCTACAGCAGGCCGTCCCACATCTGCTCCAGCAGCACCGACCACCAGCTCTCCGGCGAACCGAGCGCCGCCGGGTCCAGGGCCGCCAGCTGCGCCTGGAAGTCGACGGTCCAGCGCCCGGCCTGCTCCTGGTTCAGGCCGTACCTGAGCCGCCACATCCGGCCCAGCAGCGCCAGACAGCGCGCGAACTCCGGCAGGCCGGTGTTCACGAACTGCGGCGGCACCGGTGCACCGCCCGGCCCCGCCTCCACAGGGACGGCCACGATGTTCGCGGTGCCGTACTGCACACAGATCGCCTTGCCGAAGTCGGTGCCCATCACGAGGTACGAGCCCGCGTCCGGCGCCGGCTGCACGCCGCGCTCGGCCGCCAGCTCCGCCAGCGTCGGCACCGGCCGGCCCGGCTGGGCCTGCGCCCAGAAGAACGGGCCCATGTCCACCGGCAGACCGGCCACGACCAGCATGTGCGCCACGATCGGTGGCACCCCCTGCCGCGACACCGCCTGCTGCTCGAACCGGAAGACCCCCGGCCCGAACGCCGCCGCCAGTTCCTGTGCGATCCCCTCCGGCGGGATCGGCGGTGTGGCCTGCACCGGCGGCAGCGGCGCCCGCACCGGCGCGGGCCGCGCGGGCCCGTCCGCCACCTGGTGCAACTCGCCCTGGTGCGCGAGCAGCTGCTGCATGCCCTGCTGCCGGCTCGCGTGGTCCGTGCCGTACGGCGCGATGCTCGCGATCCGCGCCTGCGGCCACTGCTCCCGGATCATCCGTGCGCAGTAGGCACCCGGCAGCTCGCACGACTCCAGCTCCGTGTGCAGCTCCAGCACCTGGTCCGGCGGCACGTTCATCGCCCGCAGCTCATGGAAGATCTGCCACTCCGGGTGCGGCGTACCCGGCGCCGACCGCCGGATCAGCTGCTGCTCCGACCCGTCCTGCGCGCGGTAGCGCAGCACGGCCTGATAGCCCGGGCCGACCGTCGGCTGCCCCGGCTGCGGATACCCGTACGCCGGCTGCTGCCCCGGAACGGGCCCGCCCGGCGGCATCGGCTGCGCAGCACCCGGAGGCATACCGGGGGCGCCCGGCGCACCGAGCGCGCCGGGGGCAGGCGGCGGCGGAGGCACGCCAGGCCCAGCCACCGGCGGCGCAGCCAGCACGGTCTCCGCATGGTGCACGGCACCCCGGCCACCGCCGGGCGCGCCAGGACCGACGGGAGCGCCCGGAGGCTGCGGCGCACCGGGGGCGCCCGGAGGCTGTGGCGCGCCCGGCGCGGGCGCGGGGGGCATACCCGGGGCACCGGGAGCCGCGGCTGCACCGGGCGCAGGCGGCATGCCCCCGCCCAACTGGCTGGGATCGGCCAGCACCGTGGCCGCATGGTGCACATGGCTCGGAGGCGCGGCGGGCGGGTTGGGGGCGCCCGGAGGCTGCGGCGCGCCAGGCGCACCCGGCCCCACGACCCCCTCCGGCCCGAGCGCCGGCGCGAACTGCGTCGGCGCATACGCGCCCGCAGACGCACCCGGCGGGGGCGGCGGCGTACTCCCCGGGCGGGCGCCCGGCGCTCCCGGGGCGCCCGGCGGCGGGGGCGGCGCACCCGCCCCACCGCGCGCCTTCTTCGGCGGCGGTGCGGCCTTGCTCGTCGCGGCGTCCGCGATGTCCCCCGCGTTCGCCGCGAGCTGCCGCCCGGAGCCTCCCGGATCCGCCGAGGCCTGCGGCGCGCCCGGCGCACCGCCCGGCGCCGGCGGGTAGCCATAGCCCGGGGCACCCTGCGGATAGCCGTACGAAGGAGCGCCCGCAGGCGCGGGCGGAGGTGTACTGCCCTGCGGGGCGACCGGCGCGCCAGGCATCCCGGGGGGCGGGAGCGGGGTGCCGGGCGCCGACGGATGGGCGGGTACGCCCGGCGCAGGCGTGCCGGACACGCCCGGAGCCTGCGCGTAGCCGTACGGCGGCGTGCCGGGCGGCGGGGGCGGCGGCGCGCTGCCCAGCGCAACGCCCGGCACGGCAGGAGCGGCAGGCGCCCCGGGCGCACCAGGCGCGCCCGGCACAGGCGGGACACCGGGAGCCCCCGGCGCACCGTCCGGGGCGGGCGGGCGTGCCGGCGTGCCCGGCGCAAAGCCCTGCGCTCCCGGCACGTTCGAAGCATCGAGCGCCGGCGCGACCGCCGTGGGCGGCAGCTGGCTGCCCCCCGACATCAGCGCCGTCTTCGCGTCCGGCGTGGACAGCGGCGGCCGGGCAGGCGCCTGGGGATCGCTCAACGGCGGCGCGAACACCGTCGCGGGCAACGGCACCGAACGGTCGTCCTCACCGGAGCCCGCGTTCGTGTCGGTACCGGTCCACGGCGTGGCACCCACCGGCACCTCCGCCGCAGGCACGCCTCCAGAAGCGGGCGAACCGGGTACGCCGGGCGCCCCCGCCGGCACTCCGGCCTGCGTCTCCGCAGGCACCCCGGCACCCGGCGAAACCCCAGCCACAGCCGCAGCGCCGCTGCCGGCACCCGTACCGGCACCGGCGCCCTCCGGGCGCCGCTCCCCGATGCCCAGCTTGTCCGCCGCCTCCTGCAACCACTGCGGCGGAGTCAGCAGGAACGACGTCTGGTTCAGGTCGACCCGGGCGGGCGCCGGCACCCCCGCCGCGTCCTGCGGGCCGTCGGGACCGCCGTACTCCTCCTCGAAGCGGCGGATCACCTCACCCACCGGCAGCCCGGGCCACAGCGTCGCCTCCCCGCTGTCCCGGGCGATCACGAGCCGCTGCGCACCCGCGTCCGAACGCGGCCCCTCCGCCCGGTCCTCGCCCCACACCACAAAACCCAGCTCGAACTCCCGCACCCGCACCTCACGATGCTGGTACGCGGGCACATCACCGTTGATCCACTCCTCGGCGCGCTCCTGCGCCTGCGCGTAGGTCACCATCGCCTGAAGCTCACTCCCCCACCGGACCGGACGACGCCGAACCGGAAGACACCGGAACGACACGGGCGAAACCCCCGTCGACCATCAGATTCGCCACCGTCTCCAACTCCGGCGGATTACCGGCCAGCCGGGACAGGAACGCGTCGAAGTCGTCACCCGCCGGCAGCAGCAACCGCTCCACCCGCTCCGCCGGCGACCACGACGGATCCACGTCACGCGCATCGTCGTACGCGCAGAACCACACCGAACCCAGCCGCTCGCCCTTCACCTTCACCGCGAGCAGGCCGCCCTGCACGAACGCGACGCCCAGATAGTCCTTCGTCAGATGGTCGCGCAGACACTTGTTCACGTACACCAGATCGTTGACCGCCGCCTCGTCCCGCACCGTGAAGAACGGCTGGTCCACCAGCAGACCCAACGCGGCGTCCAACGCCGTACCCACCGGCGCGCAACCACCCGCCGCCTTCAAGAACGAGCGGTACGCGCCCGGCAGCCGGTAGCCGAGATCCTCCTCGACGCCCTGCACCTGCGCCTCCGTCACCGCCACACCCGACTTCGGCAGCCCGAAATGCGCCGGCCGCGTCTCCTGCAACGGCCGCGTCCCCCGCTTGCCGTGGTCCACCGGCGCCGTGGTGATCCCACCGTGATGCCGCAGCAACGCCTTCACCTCGACCGGAATCAGCTCCAGCCGCCGCGCCCCCGGCACGTGATGCCACGTCCAGCCGTGCGGCGTCGCCACATCCGGCACCGTGTCCCACAACTCGTGCTCCGCCGCGGCCAACGCCGCGTTCGCCGACACATGGTCCGTCAGCCGCAGCTCGTCGACCCCGAACCCGTCCGGCGGCTCGGCGATCTCCACCGCCACGCGCGCGTACGGCGAGAAATCCGGGTAACCGCGCTCATCGACCCGTACTCCTCTCGGGTGACGCGCCGCCCGGACCGGATCCGGGAAGTGCACGACCTGCCCGGCGTAGGCCGCGTTCGGTGGCGCGGCTTGTTGCCCGAGCCGACCTGTCGTCATGGCGGTTGCCCCCTGCGGCGTTCTCTCTGGCCCTAGCGGCGGTGTCGATCGCGGATGGCGACAGCCTATGCGGTACGCGCACCCCGGTCACCGGCCCACCGCAACCCGGGGAAACCACCCCTCCGCTTCCGTCACCCGCCGTCACCCCACCGTGACGACCAGCCCGGACCCGGGCGTGTCGCACCGCCCCAGCTTCCCCACCAGCCACGGCATTTGGCACTCTGTGTCCTTCGGGGGAGGCCCGGGAGGGGAAAACGATCATGAATACCTTGCATACCGGAGGTACCGAATTGCGGGCCGGCGATCCTCGCATCGGCTGGAGCGGCACCGACACACCCCCCGCCCCCACCCTGCGTCACCGCCGCGACGGCATCCTGCCCACCGTCGCCGCCGCCCTCTCCGTCCGCGGCGCCACCCTCACCGGCACCGCCGCCCGCGGCGACACACCCCCCGCCCTGCACCCCCTCGTCCAGGACTTCCTCGACACCCTCACCAGCGCACAGCGCGACCGCTTCACCGGCCGCTGCGCCGAAACCATCCTCATCTCCCGGCACCTCACCGCCGCCGACGCCACCCGCAGCAAACGCGCCGCCCGCAAACCCATGACCAACGGCGAAGCCCGCAAAGCCCTCAAACACGCCAAACTCACCGCCCGCCGCATACGCGAGGACGGCGACCCCCTCCACGGCAACTTCGCCACCCCCTGCCGCGCCTGCACCGCCCTCAGCGCCCACTTCGGCGTCCGCATCGTCGACCCCACGGCAACCGACGGCTGAAAACCACCGTCAACCCCTGTACCACCGCCGCACCACCGCCAGCACGACGAACGAAGAGCCGATGCACCCCGACCGCGCCACCACCCCCAAGCTCCCCCACCACACCGAGCACGGGGCACCCCCAGCACGCTTCCCCGGACCCGTCGACACCGCCCTGCGCACCGCCGGCTGGCAACCCGGACGCTGGGACATAAAACAAGCCGAAATCTGGGCCGACGCCCTGCGCGAGCACGCCTCACCCGCCGGACACCGGCACACCGTCTTCCCCGCCGCCGTCGAAGCCTGGGCCGAATTCGGCGGCCTCCACATCACCCCCGGCGGACCCGGCCGCCAGATCGCCCCCGCCACCCTCCACCTCGACCCCCTGCACGGCCGCCACCTCGCCCGCACCCTCGGCGACCTCGGCCTCGCCCTCGGCACCGAACTCTGCCCCCTGGGCGAGGAGACCGACACCGCCGCCGCCCTCGCCATCGACGCCGAAGGCCGCGTCTACACCCTCGACCACACCGGCGACTGGTACGTCGGCCCCGACATCGACCACGCCCTCACCACCCTCATCACCGGCATCGAACCCGTACGCCTCACCGCCGGCTGACCCACCACCGCACAGCCCCGCAGAACTCCACACGCCCCAGGCGCACCCACACCACCGACCGGCCCTCACCCACCCGGAACAGACCCACCCGCCCCGAACAGGCCCACGCCCCCGGCACGACCGGAACGGCGGCGCCAGACCTACGCCGCCGGAATCACCGCCGACACCCGAAAACCCCCCGCATCCGTCGGCCCCGACACAAACACCCCGCCCAGCGCCACGACCCGCTCCCGCATCCCCACCAGACCGTTCCCACCCGACGGCAACCGCGCCGCCGACGCGGAACCCGGCTCCGGCGGCGCCTCGTTCTCCACCTGCATCGCGATCTCCGACACCCGATGCGCCAGCCGCACATGCGTCTTCGCACCCGCCGCATGCTTGTGGACGTTCGTCAACGCCTCCTGCACCACCCGGTACGCCGTCCGCTCGACCTGCGCCGCGTACGACCGCACCTCCCCCACCACCAACAGCTCCACGGCCATCCCCGCCGCCGCCGACTGCCCGATCAGGTCGTCCAGTTCCGACAGACACGGCCCGTCCTCCGCCACCGCCCGCGAAGCCGCCGCCGCAGCCGCCTCCCCCACCGCCGCCAACGGCACCCCCGCACCCCGCCGCACGCCCACCACGTCCTCACCGGCCCGCAGCACACCGAGCATCTCCCGCAACTCGGTCAGCGCCTGCCGCCCCATGTCCCCCACCAGCGCCGCGTTCTTCACGGCCTTCTCCGGATCCTTCCGGGCGACGGCCTGCAAAGCAGCGGCATGCACCACCATCAGACTCACCCGATGCGCGACGACGTCATGCATTTCCCGCGCGATCCGCGTCCGCTCCTCGTTGCGCGCCCACTCGGCCCGCTCCTCCGCCCGCTCCGCCAGCAACTGAAGCTCACGCTCCAGGCTGTCCGCCCGCTCCCGCAGACTCTCCATCAACCGCCGCCGCGCCCCCACATACAGCCCGAACAGCAACGGCGGAGCCGTCAGCCCCAACGACGTCGTCACCGCGGCGAACGGCTCGAACCAGTCACCCAGCGTCAGATCCCCCCGCGCCATGCTCTGCCGCACCCGCACGAACGTCACGATCATCGTGCCCAGCAACGACATCCCCGCCAGCGCGCCGATGATCCGCCGCGGCAGCTCGCACGACGCCAGCGTGTACAGACCGACGACGCCCATCAGGAAACCCATTTGGGCCGGCGTGATCGCGATGGCGACCAGCACGACGGCGATCGGCCACTTGCGCCGCACCAGCAGCGCCGAACCGGCGATCACCCCGAACAGGACCCCGACCCACAGCGGAATCCCCGCGTCCCGGGCGAAGGGCACGCCCTCCGCACCGCACTCCACGGCGGACATCAGTGCGAGACTCCCGTCGAGCGCCGCACTACGCCACCTGGCCCACCACCAGGGACCGGTCAGTCCCCTGGCACGCTCTTCCCCCGTCGTGGTCATGCGTCCAGCCTACGGGCGACCGGTACACCATTTCCGGCGACTTTCCCCACCCACCACACACCACACTCCGTAACCGGACGACCTCGAAACCCACCGGTATCCCTCGAACTGGCGAACCACACCCGTTCGACGCCGGAACGGATCATTCCGCCCGGACGGTATGTCCAT
Source organism: Streptomyces broussonetiae (assembly GCF_009796285.1). Taxonomy (NCBI): domain Bacteria; kingdom Bacillati; phylum Actinomycetota; class Actinomycetes; order Kitasatosporales; family Streptomycetaceae; genus Streptomyces; species Streptomyces broussonetiae. The sequence continues at coordinate 4,204,857 of NZ_CP047020.1, forward strand.
GGCACATTCATTCGGCAAATACGCCGACTTCGAGACCCTCCGGGAACAGGCGGTCGCACTGCGCCGCTCCGGCCACAGCCTCCGGCAGATCCGCGACGAGCTGAAGATCTTCAACAACGACATCCTCAACCAGCTGCTGCAGGGCGAGCCACCGCCGGAGTGGACGAAGCGCCCGAACGCAAAGGACGACCTGCGCGAGAAGGCCCGAGAGTTGCGCAAGCAGGGGGGGGACGTACAACCAGATCCAGGCGGAGTTGGGCTGCTCCAAGAGTTCGGTGTCGCTGTGGGTGCGAGATCTGCCACACCCTGAGCCCAAGTGCACTCCGGAGGAACAGCGGGCACGTATGAACGCCGGGCTGGTCGAGCTGCGGGCTTCGCAGGACCGCGAGCGGACAGCCACCAAGCAGGCAGCGGCAGCGGCAGCGGCAGCGGCGATCGGCGGCCTTTCGGATCGGGAGCTGTTCATTACGGGCGTCGCCCTGTACTGGGCCGAGGGGACAAAGGACAAACCACACGCCCGCCGCGAGAGCTTGGAGTTCGTCAACAGCGACCCCGGGATGATCACCGTCTTCCTTGCCTGGCTGGACCTACTGGGCGTAGCAGGTGAACGCTTGCACTGCCGGGTCATGATCCACGAATCGGCAGACATCGACGCCGCCGAGCACCATTGGGCCGACCTCGTCGGGATCGACAGGGCACTCCTGGGCAAGACCACGCTCAAGAAACACAACCCCACGACCGTGCGCAAGAACACCGGGAACACCTACCGAGGTTGCCTCGGCATCGAAGTGCGCCAAGGAGCCGATCCGTACCGTCGCATCGAAGGCGCCTGGTACGGCATAGTAGGGGCTGTGGCCGAGACCGATCTAGGAAATCGGACATAAGAGTAATCCCGGGTCGTCTAAGGGCAAGACGTCAGATTTTGGTTCTGATCATGGGGGTTCGAGTCCTCCCCCGGGAGCGCACAGCACACACGACCTGAGTCCGGGTCCTGACCGGTGTCACCACCGTCAGGGCCCGCTCTCATGTCCGCCAGAAGTCACCCCGGTATCCTGCGGCTGTATCCCCACCCATCCAGAGCCGAAGGGCAACCCCGTGAGCGCCATCCGCCCGGCAGCCGTCGTCGTTCTCGCAGCGGGTGAGGGCACCCGTATGAAGTCGGCCACACCGAAGGTCCTGCACGAGATCTGTGGCCGTTCCCTGGTCGGTCATGTGCTGGCCGCCGCCCGCGAGTTGGACCCGCAGCATCTCGTCGTCGTCGTGGGCCACGCCCGTGAGCAGGTCGCCGCGCATCTCGCCGAGATCGACCCTGGTACCAGGACCGCCGTGCAGGCCGAGCAGAACGGCACCGGGCATGCGGTGCGCATGGGCCTGGAGGAGCTGGGCGGGGCCGTGGACGGGACCGTCGTGGTCGTGTGCGGGGACACCCCGCTGCTGACCGCCGCGACGTTGCAGCAGCTCGCCGGGACGCATGCCGCCGACGGCAACGCCGTGACCGTGCTGACCGCCGAGGTGCCGGACGCGACCGGGTACGGGCGGATCGTCCGTGACGACGCCACCGGTGCCGTCACGGCGATCGTGGAGCACAAGGACGCGACCGAGGCCCAGCGGGCGATCCGGGAGATCAACAGCGGGGTGTTCGCGTTCGACGGGCAGTTGCTGGCGGACGCGCTGAAGAAGGTGCGGACGGACAACAGCCAGGGTGAGGAGTACCTCACGGATGTGCTCGGGATCCTGCGGGAGGCCGGGCACCGGGTCGGGGCGTCGGTGGCGGGTGACCACCGGGAGATCGCCGGGATCAACAACCGGGTGCAGCTCTCCGAGGCGCGGCGGATTCTGAACGACCGGCTGCTGACGGCTGCGATGCTCGACGGGGTCACGGTGATCGATCCGGCTACGACCTGGGTGGATGTGACGGTCACCTTCGAGCGGGATGCCGTGGTGCACCCGGGTACGCAGCTGACCGGTGCCACGCATCTGGGTGAGGGTGCGGAGGTCGGGCCGAACAGCCGGCTGAAGGACACCGAGGTGGGTGCGGGGGCGCGGGTGGACAACACCGTGTCCGACTCCGCCCAGGTCGGTCCGCAGGCGTCCGTGGGGCCGTACGCGTATCTGCGGCCCGGTACCCGGTTGGGTGCCAAGGGCAAGATCGGTACGTACGTCGAGACGAAGAACGCCGCCATCGGGGAGGGCACGAAGGTGCCTCATCTCTCCTATGTGGGTGACGCGACGATCGGTGAGTACACGAACATCGGGGCGGCGAGTGTGTTCGTGAACTACGACGGTCAGGACAAGCACCACACCACGGTCGGGTCCCATTGCCGGACGGGTTCGGACAACATGTTTGTGGCTCCTGTCACGGTCGGGGACGGTGCTTACACCGCTGCCGGGTCCGTGATCACGAAGGACGTGCCGCCCGGTTCGCTGGCCGTGGCCCGTGGTCAGCAGCGGAATATCGAGGGTTGGGTGGCTCGGAAGCGGCCGGGGAGCGCGGCGGCGAAGGCGGCCGAGGCGGCGTCCCGGGAGGGCGGGAGCGAGGACTGACCGGAAACGTGTGCGCCAAACACGGCGTACCGTGATAAGTGCACATCCGCACACGTGCACCCGCACCCCTACCAGCTGGTTCGGCCTCTCACGCCCAGACGGCAGGCCGTACGAGCAGCCGGCTGGATGAGACAACCTCTGAGGAGACAGTGCTGTGACCGGGATCAAGACGACCGGCGAGAAGAAGCTGATGTTCTTCTCCGGCCGCGCCCACCCCGAGCTTGCCGAGGAGATCGCCCACCAGCTGGGTATCGGGGTCGTCCCGACGAAGGCCTTCGACTTCGCCAATGGCGAGATCTACGTCCGGTACCAGGAGTCGGCGCGTGGTGCGGACTGCTTTGTGATCCAGAGCCACACGGCTCCGATCAACCAGTGGATCATGGAGCAGTTGATCATGCTGGACGCGCTCAAGCGTGCGTCGGCCCGCTCCATCACGGTGATTGTGCCCTTCTACGGTTACGCGCGGCAGGACAAGAAGCACCGGGGTCGTGAACCCATTTCGGCGCGTCTGATCGCGGATCTGATGAAGACGGCGGGTGCGGATCGCATTCTGACCGTGGATCTGCACACGGATCAGATCCAGGGCTTCTTCGACGGGCCTGTGGACCATCTGTTCGCGCTGCCGCTGCTTGCCGACTACGTGGGCGAGAAGGTGGACCGGGACAAGCTGACGGTGGTGTCGCCGGACGCGGGCCGGGTGCGGGTGGCGGATCGCTGGTGCGACCGGCTGGGTGCGCCGCTGGCGATCGTGCACAAGCGTCGGGACAAGGACGTGGCGAACCAGGTGACCGTCCACGAGGTCGTGGGTGAGGTCAAGGGGCGTGTGTGTGTCCTGGTGGACGACATGATCGACACGGGTGGGACGATCTGTGCGGCGGCGGATGCGCTGTTCGCGCACGGTGCCGAGGACGTCATCGTCACGGCCACGCACGGTGTGCTGTCGGGTCCGGCTGCGGACCGGCTGAAGAATTCGCGGGTGAGTGAGTTCGTGTTCACGAACACGCTGCCGACGCCGGGTGAGCTGGCGGCGGACCTGGACAAGATCAAGGTGCTGTCGATCGCTCCGACGATCGCGAGCGCGGTGCGTGAGGTGTTCGAGGACGGCTCGGTGACGAGCCTCTTCGACGAGCAGTGAGGTTTCTGCACACCCGTCACCGGCGCTAGCCGTTGATCCTTTTGGGTACGGCCTTCCTTTCCGAGTAGACTGCTGCAGTTGCTCGGCGAGGGAGGCCGTACGTGTGTACGGCGGTCCGTTATCGACGCGCTCTTCGTAGCAGGCCGTTCGTGGCCGGGTGACCCCGTCCGTTTCTACCTCTACGAGGAGTGATCAGCATGTCCGAGGTGAAGCTCACCGCCGAGACCCGTACCGAGTTCGGCAAGGGTGCCGCCCGTCGCATCCGCCGTGACGCCAAGGTTCCGGGCGTTCTGTACGGCCACGGCACCGAGCCGCTGCACCTGACCCTGCCGGGCCACGACCTGCTGCTGGCGCTGCGTACGCCGAACGTCCTGATCTCCCTGGACATCGACGGCAAGACCAGCGAGCTGGCGATCCCGAAGGCCGTCCAGCGGGACGCGATCAAGGGCTTCCTGGAGCACGTCGACCTGCTGCTGGTCAAGCGTGGCGAGAAGGTCACGGTCGAGGTTCCGGTGCACGCCGAGGGCGAGCTGGCCGCGGGTGGCAACCTGCTGGAGCACGTTCTGAACGCGCTGCCGGTCGAGGCCGAGGCCACGCACATCCCCGAGGCCGTCACGGTCTCCGTCGAGGGCCTGGAGGCCGGTGCCTCCGTCCTCGCCAAGGACATCAAGCTGCCGGCCGGTGTGACCCTGGCCGTCGAGGAGGACGCGGTCGTCCTCCAGATCCTGGCCGCGCAGGCCGAGGAGACCGAGGGCGAGGCCGCCGAGGGCGAAGAGGTCGCCGAGGCCTGATCGCCGTAGGCGTCATCATCTGCTCAGCCGCTGCTCCCTGCTCCGGGGGCGGCGGCTGGCGCGTATCAAGGAGACATGGACGTGACCACCTCCGCCAGTGATCCCTGGCTGATCGTCGGGCTCGGTAATCCGGGGCCGGAGTACGCCATGAACCGGCACAACGTCGGGTTCATGGTGGTGGACCTGCTCGCGGAGCGGATCGGGGGGAAGTTCAAGCGGGCGGGCAAGGCGCAGGCGCAGGTGCTGGAGGGGCGGGTCGGTCCGGCGGGTCCGGCGAGCCGTCGGGTGGTGCTGGCGAAGCCGACGTCGTACATGAATCTGTCCGGTGGTCCGGTGAACGCGCTGAAGGACTTCTACAAGGTGCCGGTGGCGAATGTCGTGGCCGTGCACGACGAGCTGGACATCGACTACGGCGTGCTGCGGCTGAAGCTGGGCGGCGGGGACAACGGGCACAACGGTCTCAAGTCGATGACGAAGGCGATGGGGGCGGAGTACCACCGGGTGCGGTTCGGGATCGGGCGGCCGCCGGGGCGGATGCAGGTGGCGGACTTCGTGCTGAAGGACTTCTCGTCGGCGGAGCGCAAGGAGCTGGACTACTTCGTGGACCGTGCGGCGGACGCGGTGGAGTGTCTGCTGGCGGAGGGGCTGGAGCGGGCGCAGGGCGCGTACAACTCCTGAGGCCGGTCGCGTACAACTCCTGACATGTACTTCTACGGCGGACAGGGGAGTTGACCTGCTGTGCGGGTATGGCCAATGATCCCGGCCATGCCTGCCACAGCCACCACTGCTCGCCAGGTGTCCGTGTCCGCGTTGCGCTTCGGGCGGGTCGCGGTCATGGGCGCGGTCGCCGCGCTGATTCTGTTCGCCGGGGTGTGGGGGTCCTGGGGGACCGCGCAGTACGTGATGCTGGCCAAGGGCCGCGAGGCCGGTACGGTCCGGGTGGGCTCCTGTGCCGGGGGAATGTGCACCGGCCCGTTCACGCCGACGTCGGTGGGTGCGCGCGCACGCACGCGTGTGGAGCTGACGGAGTCCGTCGCGGTGCGCAGGGGGCGGACGTACGACGTCGTGCTGAAGCCGGGTACGTCGGACGCGGTGCGTTCGGGTCCCGCGGGGATCCTGTACGCCTGGCTGCCGCTCGGCGGGGCGTTGCTGCTGGCCTCGGTGGTGGTCGCGGGCGGGATGCGGCTGACGCGGGTGGCGTGGGTGCTGGGGCTGTCGGGCGGGGGGCTGCTGACGGCGGCGTTCGTGGCGGTCCAGTGAGCTGACACAGGGGTGCCCCCGGGGGCGTACGACCCCGGGGGCACCCTTGTGTTGTTCGCGGTCGGTCAGCCGGTGTTGCGCAGGCCTGCCGCCACGCCGTTGACGGTCAGGAGCAGGGCGCGGGAGAGCAGCGGGTCGGGTTCGGCGCCGGCGGCTGCCGCGTCGCGCTGGCGCTTGAGCAGGGTGACCTGGAGGTAGGAGATGGGGTCCAGGTAGGCGTCGCGGATGGTGAAGGTCTGCTTGAGGACGGGCTGGGCGTCGAGCAGTTCCTGCTCGCCGGTGATGCGCAGCATCTCGCGGACGGTCAGCTCGTGCTCGGCCTTGATGGTGTCGAAGACGTGCTTGAGTTCGTCGGGGACGAGGGTGTCGACGTAGTGCTGGGCGATGCGCAGGTCGGTCTTCGCGAGGGTCATCTCGACGTTGGAGATGAAGTTGCGGAAGAAGTGCCACTGCTCGTGCATCTCGTCGAGCACGCTGTCGAGGCCCGCCTCGCGCAGGGCCTTGAGGCCGGAGCCGACGCCGAACCAGCCGGGGACGATCTGCCGGGACTGGGTCCAGCCGAACACCCAGGGGATGGCGCGCAGGCCGTCGAGGCCGGCGCCGGAGTCGGGGCGTCGCGAGGGGCGGGAGCCGAGGTGCAGGTCGGCGAGCTGGTCGACGGGGGTGGAGGCGAAGAAGTACGCGGGGAGGTCGGGGTCCTCCACGAGCCTGCGGTAGGCGGCGTGGGCGGCGTCGGAGACGACGTCCATCGCCGCGTCCCAGCGGGCGAGGGCCTCGTCGGACTGGCGGGGGGCGGTGTGCAGGGCGGAGGCCTGCAGGGTGGCCGCGACGGTCAGTTCCAGGTTCTCCCGGGCGAGGGAGGGGATGAGGTACTTGTCGGAGATGACCTCGCCCTGCTCGGTGACCTTGATCTCGCCCTCCAGGGTGCCCCAGGGCTGGGCGAGGATGGCGTCGTGGGAGGGGCCGCCGCCGCGGCCGACGGTGCCGCCGCGGCCGTGGAAGAGGCGTAGGCGTACGCCGTAGCGGTGGGCGACGTCGCGCAGTCGGCGCTGGGCGCGGTGGATCTCCCACTGGCTGGTGGTGATGCCGCCGAACTTGGAGGAGTCGGAGTAGCCGAGCATGACCTCCTGGACGTCGCCGCGCAGCGCGACCAGGCGCCGGTAGGACGGGTCGGAGAGCATGTCCTCGAGGATGGTGTCGGCGGCCTTGAGCTCGTCGGTGGTTTCCAGGAGGGGCACGATGCCGATCTTGGCCCAGCCGGCGTGCAGGTCGATCAGGCCGGCCTCGCGGGCGAGGACGGCGGCGGCGAAGACGTCGTCGGCGCCCTGGCACATGGAGATGATGTAGGACTCGATGACCTCGGGGCCGAAGATCTCCAGGGCCTTCTTGACGGTCTCGAAGACGCCGAGGGTCTTGGCGCCGGCCGCGTCGACGGGCGCGGGGGTGGGGGCGAGCGGGCGGCGGGAGCGCAGTTCCTTGGCGAGGAGCCTGGCGCGGTACTCGCGGGGCATGTCGGTGTAGCGCCAGGACTCCTCGCCGAGGCGGTCGAAGAGCTGGCCGAGGGCGTGGTGGTGGGCGTCGGCGTGTTCGCGGACGTCCATGGTGGCGAGCTGGAGGCCGAAGGCGGCCAGGGTTCGGATGACGCGGCCGAGGCGGCCGTCGGCGAGGAGGCCGCCGCGGTGTTCGCGCAGCGAGGTCTGGATGAGGCGGAGGTCGCCGAGCAGTTCGCCGGTGCCGAGGTAGTCGCGGCCCGGCTCGTGCGCGGTGCCCTTGGCGAGGCGCTGCTTGGTGTTGAGCAGCTTCTGCCGGATGCAGGTGGCCTTGAGCCGGTAGGGCTCCTCGGCGTTGAGCCGCTTGTAGCGGGGGCTGATCTCGGGCAGCCGCTCCAGGTCGGCGTCGAGGGAGTCCAGCAGTTCGCGGGTGGCGCCGGCGTAGCGGATGGAGTTGGAGAGCAGGCCGCGCAGCTCGTCGATCATCTCCACGGCGTCGTTGATGCCGTGCTCGTGCTGGAGGATGAGGACGTCCCAGGTGACCTGGGGGGTGACGTTGGGGTTGCCGTCGCGGTCGCCGCCGATCCAGGTGCCGAAGGTGAGGGGGCGGGTGTGGTCGGGGAGCTTGACGCCGACGCGCTCCAGCTCGGCCGTCAGGTCCTCCAGGACGTCGCCGACGGCGTCGGCGTGCAGCTCGTCCAGGTAGTAGATGGCGTTGCGGGCCTCGTCGGCGGGCTCGGGCCGCACGACGCGCAGTTCGTCCGTCTGCCACACCAGGTCGATGTTCTCGGCGAGGCGGACGTCGTGGCGGCGGCGGTCGGAGTCGAGGACGGGGGTGTCCAGGAGGGCGGCGATGCGCCGGAGCTTGTTCAGTACCGAACGGCGTGCGGCTTCGGTGGGGTGTGCGGTGAAGACCGGGCGGACGTTGAGGTTCTGGACGGTCTGCTTGAGGTGCTCGGGGTCGGCGTCCTTGAGCCGGTCGGCGGTGCGGGCGAGCAGGCCGCCCTCGGCGGCGCGCCGGGCGCGCAGCTCGCGGCCTCGGTGCACCTGCTCGGTGACGTTGGCGAGGTGGAAGTAGGTGGAGAAGGCGCGGACGAGCTTGGCCGCGGTCTGCAGTTCGGTTCCGCGCAGCAGCTCGGCGGCGGCCTCGCCGTCCTCGCGGGTGAGGCGGCGGACCTTCTCGACCAGGTCGAGCAGCTCGGGGCCTTCCTGCCGTACGAGGGTCTCGCCCAGGAGATCACCCAGGCGGCGGATGTCGGCGCGCAGCTCGCTGCCGGTCGTGGTGGTCTGGTCGTCGGCACTGCTCACAGGTGCGGCTCCTTGCAGTGTTGAAGCTCGTCTGGGAGGGAACCCGGGCGGCTGCCACGCGGCGGGAGCCGCATACGGGCCTGAGCGTCCGGGAAGGAAACTTCAGCGGACCGCGCTGTCCGACCGAGTCCAAGGATAGGTGTCCGCGTGGACGCGCAGGCTGTCGGGCTCTTGCCGGGGCTCGACACGCTGCCATACTTACGACGCCGTAGGTTACGGAACCGTAGGGACGTACCGTCCGCTCCCGTCCGGTCCCCGCGGCCCGGCTACTGCCCCGACCCCCGACCCCCGACCCTCGACCCCCCAGGGGACGCGCATGACCTCGACGAGTTCCGATGTGATCGAAGAAGCCCGTAAGGCCACCGGCACTGCCGCTCCTTCCGCCACGCTGGGCGGTGAGCAGAAGCGTTCGCTCGAGCAGATCACGCTGCTCCTGTTCATCATCGTGCCGTTCCTGGCACTGGTGGCGGCGGTGCCGCTGGCCTGGGGCTGGGGGGTGAGCTGGCTGGATCTGGGCCTGCTGGTCTTCTTCTACTTCCTCGGGTGCCACGGCATCACGATCGGTTTCCACCGGTACTTCACGCATGGTTCGTTCAAGGCCAGGCGGCCCCTGCGGATCGCGCTGGCGATCATGGGGTCGCTGGCCGTCGAGGGGCCTTTGGTGCGCTGGGTGGCCGATCACCGCAGGCATCACAAGTTCTCCGACGCCGAGGGCGACCCGCACTCTCCGTGGCGGTTCGGGGAGACGGTTCCTGCGCTGATGAAGGGCCTGTGGTGGGCTCACATCGCCTGGATGTTCGACGAGGAGCAGACGCCGCAGGACAAGTACGCGCCGGATCTGGTCAAGGACCCGGCGATCCGGATGATCTCCCGCCAGTTCGTGATGTGGACGGTCGTGTCGCTGGCGTTGCCGCCGCTGGTCGGCGGCCTGGCGACGATGTCCTGGTGGGGCGCGTTCACCGGGTTCTTCTGGGGTTCACTCGTCCGGGTGGCGTTGCTGCACCATGTGACGTGGTCGATCAACTCGATCTGTCACGCGGTGGGCAAGCGGCCCTTCAAGTCGCGGGACCGCTCGGGCAACGTGTGGTGGCTGGCGGTGCTGTCCTGCGGGGAGTCCTGGCACAACCTGCATCACGCCGACCCGACCTCGGCGCGGCACGGGGTGATGCGCGGCCAGGTCGACTCCTCGGCCCGATTCATCCGCCTCTTCGAGCTGCTCGGCTGGGCGTACGACGTGCGCTGGCCGTCACGCTCCCGTATCGATTCGCGGCGCAACACCGGTGATGACGGCTCCCAGCGCCGGAAGGTGAGCGCCGAGGCGGCATGATTGAGGCCGTGGCGACCGACTCCAGCAGCACTTCCAGCAACGACAAACCGCGGCGGACCCGCCGGACCCGGATGACCGGCGCCGAGCGCCGCCAGCAGCTTCTGGAGATCGGTCGCACCCTCTTTGCCGCGAAGGGTTTCGAGGGCACCTCGGTGGAGGAGATCGCGGCGAAGGCGGGCGTGTCCAAGCCGGTGGTGTACGAGCACTTCGGCGGCAAGGAGGGGCTGTACGCCGTGGTGGTGGACCGCGAGATGGGCCGCCTGCTGGACATGGTGACCGGCAGTCTGACGGCCGGCCACCCGCGTGAGCTGTGCGAACAGGCGGCGTTCGCCCTGCTGGACTACATCGAGGAGTACACGGACGGTTTCCGCATCCTGGTCCGCGACTCCCCCATCCCGCAGTCCACGGGCTCCTTCGCCTCCCTCATCTCGGACATCGCGACGCAGGTGGAGGACATCCTGGGCCGCGAGTTCAAGAGCCGGGGCTTCGATCCCAAGCTCGCGCCCCTCTACGCCCAGGCGCTGGTCGGCATGGTCGCCCTGACCGGTCAGTGGTGGCTGGACGTGCGCCGCCCGAAGAAGGCGGAGGTCGCGGCGCATCTGGTGAACCTGGCGTGGCACGGGCTGGACGGACTGGAGCAGAAGCCACGGCTGATAGGGCACCGGAAGAGCTGAGGTCCACCGGAGAAGTGGCACTGATGGGCAGCTGGATCCGCCCAGGCCGCTCCCGGCCCGCTGACCTTGTCCGACGTGCGGCACACGGCCGCGGGACCAGCATCTTCACCGACCACGGTCACGTGGCCGCGTTCCTCGTCCCGCCGCAGGTGGAAGCGGATCTCGAGTACGGCCCGACCGGCTCCAGGAACTCCAGCCGGTTGCCCACCGGATCCAGCGAGTAGAAGCGCAGATGGCCGGGGAGGTTGTCGTCCCAGGTCACCGGCGCACCCAGCTGCTCCAGCCGGGCCGCGTACTCCTCGATCCTCGTCACCCTGAGCCCCGGATGCGCCTTCTTCGCCGGCCGGAAGCCGTTCTCGATGCCGACGTGGAGCTGGACGTGGCCCGCCTCGAACCAGCAGCCGCCGCGCGCCGCCAGCACCGGAGGCTTGGGGATCTCCGTCATGCCGAGGACGTCGACGTAGTACGCCCGCAGTGCGTCCTCCGAGCCGGGCGGGGCGGCCAGCTGCACGTGATCGACCGCGATGAGCATGCTCAGGCCTCCTGCACGGCGACGGCGAACAGCCGGCGGAACGGCAGGACCGTGCCGTAGGGCGCGCTCGGGTAGGCCTCGCGCAGCAGGTCCCGGTACTCGGTGAGGAAGGCCTCCCGCGCCTCGGGGTCGTCGGCGAGCACGGTCAGGGCGGGCCGCAGACCGGTGCCCTTCACCCAGTCCAGGACCGGGTCCTCGCCCTGCAGGACATGGAAGTACGTCGTCTGCCACACGTCGGTGGCGCAGCCGAGTCGGGCCAGGCGGTCCAGGTAGGCGCCGGGGGTGTGCACGGAGTCGGTGCGGCGCAGGACGTCGGCGAGGCGGGCCTTCCAGCGGGGCGTGCCGGCGAGGTCGCGCATCAGGGCGTGCAGTGGCGCGTCGATGTTGTCCGGCACCTGGAAGGCGAAGGAACCGCCGGGGCGCAGGCCGGCGACGAGGTCGGCGAACCGGTCGGCGTGGCCCGGCACCCACTGCAGGGTCGCGTTGGAGACGATCAGGTCGTAGGGCTCCGCGGGCGTCCAGGTGCGGATGTCGGCGGCGGCGAAGTCCAGCCGGCCGCCCCCGGCCGTGGGGCCCGCGTGGCCGGTGTGGGCCGCGTCGAGCATCTCGGGCGAGTTGTCGTATCCGGTGATGTGTGCGCCGGGCCAGCGTTCGGCGAGCAGGGCGGTGGCGTTGCCGGGGCCGCAGCCGAGGTCGGCGATGCGTGGTGCCGCCGTGGGCAGGGCGGGGACGCGGGCGAGGAGGTCGGCGAAGGGGCGGGCCCGGTGCCCGGCGTGCCGCAGGTACTGACCGGGGTCCCACACGGGGTTCGTCCTGGGGTTCGTCATGCCCCTACTGTCCCCTTCCCTTTATCTTGATGTCAAGAGACTTGAAGTCAAGAGACTTCATGTCGACACAACCACTACACTGATCGCCATGGAGGACGAGGTCGATCGGCTGGTCGCAGCGTGGCGCCGGGAGCGCCCGGACCTCGACGTGGAGCCGCTGGAAGTGCTCAGCCGGGTGAGCAGACTGGCCCGGCACCTGGACCGCGCACGCCGGCTCGCCTTTTCCGAGCACCAGCTGGAGCCCTGGGAGTTCGACGTGCTGACCGCGCTCAGGCGCGCGGGCACGCCCTATCAGCTCTCCCCCGGCCAGCTGCTGACCCAGACGCTCGTCACGTCGGGCACGATGACCAACCGGATCGACCGGCTGGCGAAGAAGGGCCTGGTGGAACGGCTGCCCGACCCGAGCGACCGGCGGGGCGTGCTGGTCCGGCTGACCGACACCGGCCGGGACCGTGCCGACCAGGCGCTCGCGGGCCTGCTGGAGCAGGAGCGGGCGATCCTCGCCGAGCTGTCCCGCGGCCAGCGCGCCGAACTGGCCGGGCTGCTACGCCAGTTGACCGCCCCGTTCGACAACATCCCCGGCTAGCTCGGCCGGGCCGACGCCCGCGCGCCGGGCGAGCGCCACGGCGGCCAGCGTGGAGTGGACACCGAGCTTGCCGAGGACGTTCTGCATATGGGTGCGCACCGTGTGCGGAGACAGGAACAGCCGCTCGGCGACGGCCTTTCGGCCCAGCCCAGCGACCATGCAGCGCAGCACCTCCCGCTCCCTGGGCGTGAGGGACTCCACCAGTTGCTCGCTCTCGGTGCGGTGCCGGCGCGCGGCCGTCAGCTCCTTCAGCACGCCGGTGAGCAGGGCGGGCGGCAGATGCGTCTCGTCGCGCAGCACCCCCCGGATCACCGTCAGCAGCCGCGACAGCGAGCAGTCCTTGGCGACCCACCCCGAGGCACCGGCCTGGAGGGCGAGCGCCGCCCGCTGGGGATCGTCCTTCTCGGCGAGCACGACGATCCGCACGCCGGGCTGGGCCGCGCGCACGCCCGCGACCAGCGAGATCCCGTCGACGAGCCCTTCCTCGTTGCCCTCCCGCACGGGCACGGCCGGGCGGCTGCCCGGGACGGTGCCGCCCAGGTCGGCGTCGGCCAGGAGGACGTCGTAGCGACGGCCCTCGGCGGCGGCGCGCTCCAGGCAGCGCAGCGCGGCGGGGCCGCTGCCGGCGGCGGAGACGTCGACGTCCGGCTCGGCGGCCAGGGCCGCGGCGAGCGACTCGGCGAAGATCCGGTGGTCGTCCACGACCAGGACTCGGATACGAACCACGAAACCCCCTTCCCCGGGCTCCGCGCGGAGCTGGGGACACCCAAGGTTTGGACAAGCCCGGCGGCAATCCGGCCCATGCCGGACCGGCGGTCGGCCGGTCCGGAAACGACCCGGCCGTCAGCCGGTCCACAGACCGGAAAAAGCCCGGAGAACGAGAACGACGACCCGCACGGGTACGACACCCACGCAGAGGGCGCGCACCGCACGGCCGCCGCCGTCGCGGAGACTGCTACCCCCACCGCGGGCGTCGTACCCGCATGTCTCGCCCCCTGATCGGCACCGGCCCCCACCGGTGCTGCTCCTCAGAGTACGGATGCGAGCACGCAGCGGAAGCCGATTTGCAGAACTGGCTGTCCGGCGCGTTTATCGTGTGCCGCATGTTTCGTATTGAGGCGGAAGTCGACAAAGCCCGACGTGATCTGCTCCGCTCACGGTTGCGGGACACCAACACGGCGGCGTCCCCGGTGCTGGCGTCCCTGCGCGGTACGCCCGGCGCACGCGAAGTCCCCCTCCACGTCTGGGCGCTGGACGAGGCCGGGGATCTGGCGGGCGGCCTGGTCGGGCACACCTGGGCGACCTGGCTGCACGTCACCTACCTGTGGGTGGACAGCGTCCACCGCGGTACGGGCCTCGGTTCGCACCTGCTGGCGAAGGCGGAACACATCGCCGCCACGGACCGCGCCTGCACGGCGTCCCGCCTGGAGACGTGGGACTTCCAGGCTCCGCGCTTCTACCAGAAGCAGGGCTACGAGGTGGTGTGCGTGATCCCCGACTACCCGCCGGGGATCACGGAGTACACGCTGACGAAGCGGCTACCGGTACGGTGAAACCCTCACCGGCACCCGTCTCGCGATGCCGGTGACCTCGAGGCCGACCTGGCGCGCGAGATCAACCACACCGACCCGGCCGATCTCAGCGTCCGTCTGGTGGAGGAGTTCCGGGGCCGGATCACCGCCCGGCGGGATCCCGGTTTCGATTGCGCCGTGGCCGCGGCCGTCGCCGAGATCCGGGCCGCCCGAGGGCCCGACCGCCGACCGAGAACCACCAGCCGGTCGTGGCCGAGCTCACGCTTGAGGCCCTCGCGCGCTGTCGGGCCATCGGCCACGGGGCCCTCGAGGTCGCCGAAGCCCTCCGCGCCGAAGTGGGGAAGAGCCCGGCCCTCGGCCGGCAGGCGCGCGGCGCGGTCGGCGGCATGAAGCTGTACACGACACGCGTCGAAGCCGCGAACGCCGGCCCGGCGCTCACGGTCACATACGTCCACGACGCCCCGCCACCCGCGCCCGGACCGATCCGTATCGCCCTCGTTCCACCGGTCCGCTTCGCGGACGGCGACGCCGGCCTCTGACACCGGCGCCGCCGGACCCCGGGGCTGTGGAACTCAGACCAGCCGCCGCGCCCCCGCCGACGGCACCGCCTCGAAGAGGCGCGGAGCCGTGAAGCCCGCCTTGGCGAAGGCGTCCTCGATCGTCTTCGTCAGGGCGTCCACCTCGTCGGCCTCCGTCAGGACGATCGCCGAGCCGCCGAAGCCGCCGCCGGTCATCCGGGCACCCAGCGCGCCTGCGGCCAGGGCGGTGTCGACGACCAGGTCCAGCTCCGGGCAGGAGATGCGGAAGTCGTCGCGCAGGGAGGCATGGCCCTCGGTGAGGACCGGGCCGATGGCGCGGGTGTCGCCGGCCCCGAGGAGTTCCACGACGCGCTCGACCCGGTGGTTCTCGGTCACGACGTGCCGGACCAGGCGCCGTACCTCCTCCTCGTCGCCCAGCCGCTCCAGCGCCGCGTCGAGTTCGCCGTACGGGACGTCGCGCAGGGCGTCGACGCCGAGCAGGGCCGCGCCCTTCTCGCAGCCGGCCCGGCGCTTGCCGTACTCGCCGCCGCTGTGCGCGTGCTTGACCTGGGTGTCGACCACCAGCAGGCGCAGTCCCCCGGCCGCGAGGTCGAAGGGGATCTGCCGCTGGGACAGGTCCCGGGTGTCGAGGAAGAGGGCGTGGCCCTGCTCGCAGCAGGCCGACGCCGTCTGGTCCATGATGCCGGTCGGCGCGCCGACGTAGACGTTCTCGGCGCGCTGGCACAGGCGGGCCAACTGCCAGCGCTGGAGCCCGAGTTCGTACAGGTCGTTCAGGGCCAGGGCGATCACGACCTCCAGGGCCGCCGACGACGACAGGCCCGCGCCCGTCGGGACCGTGGAGGACAGGTGGACGTCGGCGCCCGTGATCGCGTGGCCCGCCCCGCGCAGGGCCCAGACCACGCCCGCCGGGTACGCCGTCCAGTTCTCGTCGCTCCCGGGGGCGAGGGCGTCCAGGCGCAGTTCCGACACGCCGCCCTCGATGTCCGCCGAGTGCAGGCGCAGCACGCCGTCGTCCCTGCGCGAGAGTGCCGCGGTCGCCCGGTGCGGCAGCGCGAACGGCATGACGAAGCCGTCGTTGTAGTCGGTGTGCTCGCCGATCAGGTTGACCCGGCCCGGCGCCGCCCACACCCCCTGCGGCTCGGTGCCGTACAGCTCGGTGAAGCGCTGCGCGACCTGCTGTGCCCCCACTGGTGCCACTAGTGCTCCTTAGCGATGTGCTGCGCGAACTCCCAGGCGTCCGCGACGATTCCCGCGAGGTCCGCGCGGGACGGGTTCCAGCCCAGTTTCTCGCGGGCCACCTCCGCCGAGGCGACCAGGACGGCCGGGTCGCCGCCGCGGCGCGGGGCCACGATCTCGGGGATCGGGTGGCCGGTGACCTGGCGGACCGTCTCGATGACCTCGCGGACGGAGAAGCCGTTGCCGTTGCCGAGGTTGCAGATCAGGTGCTCGCCCGGGCGGGCCGCCGCGACGGCCAGGAGGTGGGCCTCGGCCAGGTCCGCCACATGGATGTAGTCGCGCACGCAGGTGCCGTCGGGGGTGGCGTAGTCGTCGCCGTAGACCGAGATCGCGTCGCGGCGGCCCTGGGCGACCTGGAGGACCAGCGGGATCAGGTGCGACTCGGGGTCGTGCCGCTCGCCGTGGGCGCCGTACGCGCCCGCCACGTTGAAGTAGCGCAGGGACACCGCCGCCAGTCCGTGGGCGTCGGCCTCGCTGGTGATCATGTGGTCGACGGCGAGCTTGGTGGCCCCGTAGGGGTTGGTCGGCCTCGTGGGGGCGCTCTCCTCGATCGGGACCTGCTCCGGCTCGCCGTACGTCGCCGCCGTGGAGGAGAAGACGAGCCGGCGCACGCCCGCGTCGCGCATCGCGCCGAGCAGGGCCAGGGAGCCGGCGACGTTGTTGTCCCAGTACTTCTCCGGCTTCACCACCGACTCGCCGACCTGGGAGGACGCAGCGAAGTGCAGCACGCCGTCGTAGGAGGGGTCGAGCCACTTGGCGGCGTCGCGGATGTCGCCCTCGACGAAGGCGGCACCGGACGGGACGCCCTCGCGGAAGCCCGTGGAGAGGTTGTCGAGGACCGTCACCTCGTGGCCGGCCTCCAGCAGATGCTGGGCCACCACGCTGCCGACGTAACCCGCCCCGCCCGTCACCAGGTACCTCATCAGCTCGCTACCTCTCGCAGTCGCTCGGCCGCGCGCTCCGGCGGCACGTCGTTGATGAACACGCTCATGCCGGACTCGGAACCCGCGAGAAACTTCAGCTTGCCGGAAGTGCGGCGGATGGTGAAAAGCTCGAGGTGGAGCGCGAAGTCGTCCCGCGTCACACCGTCGAACTCCTCCAGCGCGCCGAACGGCGCCTGGTGCCAGCCCATGATGTACGGCGTCGCGGGCTCGCCCACGGAGTTCTCCCCTGCGTCCCGTCCGCCGAAGATCCGGTCGAAGCGCCTCAAGAGTTCCAGATAGACCTGGGGGAACTCTGTGCGTGCCGCCTCGTCCAGAGCGAGCAGGTCGGGGACCCGGCGCCTGGGGTACAGGTGCACCTCGTAGGGCCAGTGCGCCGCGTACGGCACGAAGGCCACCCAGTGTTCACCCTCGAGGACGACCCGCTCGCCGGCGAGTTCCCGCTCCACGACGGCGTCGAACAGGTTCTCCCCGCCGGTCGCCTCCTTGTGGGCGGCGAGCGAGCGGAGCATCAGCGCGGTGCGCGGAGTGGTGAAGGGGTAGGCGTAGATCTGGCCGTGCGGGTGGCCCAGGGTCACGCCGATCTCCTCGCCCCGGTTCTCGAAGCAGAAGACCTGCTCGACGGCGGGCAGGTGCGACAGCTCCGAGGTGCGGTCCGTCCAGGCGTCCAGCACCAGCCGGGCCTGCTCCTCGGTGAGGTCGGCGAAGGAGGAGTCGTGGTCGGAGGTGAAGCAGACGACCTCACAGCGGCCGGAGTCGCCGGCGAGGGAGGGGAAACGGTTCTCGAAGACGACGACGTCGTAGGACGAGTCCGGGATCTCGCTGAGCCGCTCGCCGCGCGTCGGGCACAGCGGGCACTGGTCGGCCGGCGGGTGGTACGTACGGCCCTGGCGGTGCGAGGCGATCGCCACCGAGTCGCCGAGGAGCACGTCCCGGCGGATCTCGGAGGTGGTGACCGTGCGGTCCAGGGGACGGCGGTCGACGGCGTCCCGCACGGCGTCATCCCTGAGGTCGTAGTAGATCAGCTCACGACCGTCGGCCAGCCGTGTCGAGGTCTTCTTCAACGCCGGACTCCTCTACGTCCCGCACCCAATCACCCAACACAATCAAACATAACAGACCACAACCTCACAACCTCTAGGATCATCACAATCAAACAAAGAACACCAACAGAAGTGTTCAATTACTAAACGCGGCGGCGTAGGTTCCGCTGAGGATCAGTTCGCGCAACGAAGCGAGTTCTCATGCAAACCCCCACATACGGACCCACGTATCTGGCGGCGGGGCTACAGCTCCCCGTCAACTGGCTGGACTACACGATCCTGGCGATCTACTTCGTCGTCGTGCTCGGCATCGGCTTCGCCGCCCGCCGCTCGGTCAAGACCAGCCTCGACTTCTTCCTCTCGGGACGCTCGCTGCCCGCCTGGATCACCGGTCTCGCCTTCATCTCGGCGAACCTGGCGGCCACCGAGATCCTGGGCATGGCCGCGAACAGCGCCCAGTACGGTGCCTACACCGTGCACTGGTACTGGATCGGCGCCATCCCCGCCATGGTCTTCCTGGGCCTGGTGATGATGCCCTTCTACTACGGCAGCAAGGTCCGCTCGGTCCCCGAGTTCCTGCTGCTGCGCTTCGACCGGGCCGCCCACCTGCTCAGTTCGATCCTGTTCGCGTTCGCCGCGATCCTGATCGCGGGCGTCAACCTCTACGCCCTCGCGATCGTCGTCGAGGCGCTGCTGGGCTGGCCGCAGTGGGTCGCGATCGTCGTCGCCGGCGCGTTCGTCCTCGCGTACATCACCCTCGGCGGCCTCTCCTCGGCGATCTACAACGAGGTGCTCCAGTTCTTCGTGATCCTGGCCGCCCTCATCCCGATCACCATCCTCGGCCTGAAGAAGGTCGGCGGCTGGGGCGGCCTGACCCACAAGCTCACCGCCACCCACGGCCACAACTTCACCACCGCCTGGGGCGGCACCGGCATCGGCAGCACCAACCCGCTCGGCGCGAACTGGCTGACCATCGTCCTCGGCCTCGGCTTCGTGCTCTCCTTCGGCTACTGGACCACCAACTTCGCCGAGGTGCAGCGCGCCCTGTCCGCGAAGAACCTCTCCGCCGGACAGCGCACCCCGCTGATCGCCGCCTACCCCAAGATCTTCATCGTCTTCCTGGTGATGATCCCGGGCCTGGTCGCCGCCGCGCTCGTGCCCAGGATCGGCACCAGCGGCTCGGGCCTGCAGTACAACGACGCCATCCCGTACCTGATGCAGGAACTGCTGCCCAACGGCGTGCTCGGCATCGCGGTCACCGGTCTGCTGGCGGCCTTCATGGCGGGCATGGCGGCCAACGTGTCGTCCTTCAACACCGTGTTCACGAACGACATCTGGGCCAAGTACGTGGTGCGCGGCCGCGAGGACGCCTACTACGTCCGCTTCGGCCGCCTGATCACCGCGATCGGCGTCGCCGCCTCGGTCGGAACGGCGTTCCTGGCATCGTCGTTCTCGAACATCATGAGCTACCTGCAGACGCTGTTCTCCTTCTTCAACGTGCCGATGTTCGTCGTCTTCATCGTCGGCATGTTCTGGAAGCGCGCGTCCGCCAAGTCCGGCTTCTGGGGCCTGCTCGCCGGTACCGTGACCGCGATGGTGAACTACTTCGTGCTCTACAAGAAGGGCATCATCTCGATCCCCACCGACCAGGGCGCCAACTTCGTCTCGGCGATCGCGGGCTTCGTCGCCGGTGCGGTCGTGATGGTCGCGGTGTCCCTGTTCACCAGGCCCAAGCCGGTCGAGCAGTTGCAGGGCCTGGTCTACGGCACCCGCTCCCCCGGCATGTCCGAGGTACCCGCCGCCGGTGACGACGCCTGGTACCGCAAGCCCGCCCTGCTGGGCTGGGGCGCGGTCGCACTGGCCGCCGCCTGCTACATCCCGTTCTCGTTCTGACGCGGAAGGACAGAGCAACCATGAGCGAACACCCCGACCCCGCAGAGCACTCCGACCGCCGTCACGAGGGCTTCCACTACAACGAGGAGGACGTCCAGAGGGAGGTCACCGAGCTGGAGGGCAGGTCCGCGACCGCGGCCCGCATCTTCGACCTGCGCCGCATCATCGGCGGCCTGTTCGTGCTGTACGGCGTCATCGTCACGATCACCGGCATCACCGACTCCCGGGCCGCCATCGACAAGGCCCAGGGCGTCAACATCAACCTGTGGACCGGAATCGGCATGCTCCTGCTGGGCATCTTCTTCCTGGCCTGGCTGAAGCTCAGGCCTGCGGCGCCCCAGCCCGTTGCTCCGCAGGGGTCGCCGGAGGAGTGACCGTCGGCAGGGGACGGTTTCCGCCGTAGCGGTGCAGGCCGTCCCCGGCTGCGGGTTCTTCGTGGCTGATCGCGCCGTTCCCCGCGCCCCCAGGCCCAGGACCACAGCCACCGCGCGTCCGCCTGGAGGAACCCCGGGCGGCGCGGGCGGCACGGGGGCGCGGGCGGCACGGGCTCATTCAGGGCCGGAGTTCAGCGGTCCGGCCCGGTCCAACAGGCCCGTTCGCGCGGCCAGTGCCGCGGCCTCCAGCCGCGAGCCCACGCCCAGTTTCATCAGCACGCGCTGCACATGCGTCCGCGCGGTGCTCGGCGCGATCCCCATCCCGGCCGCGATCAGCCGCGTGTCCTCCCCGTCGGCCACCCGGACCAGTACCTCCACCTCCCGCGGCGTGAGCATCTCCAGCAGTCGCTGCGCCTCGTCGTCGGGCTGGGCCGCCGGATTGAGCAGCTCGCCGAACGCGCCCTGGAGCAACTGCGGCGCCACCGCCGCCTCTCCCGCCCGGGCCTTCATGATGGCCCGCTCGACGCCCTCGATCCGCTCGTCGTGCCGGACGTACCCCGACGCCCCCGCAGCGAACGCCGCCGCGATGCCCCGCGGCGACGGCACCGGGCCGAGCACCAGCACGGCCACCTGCGGCCGCTCCCGCTTGATCTTCACCACCGGGTCGAAGGCCCCCGGTTCGGCGGGTGCCGCCGTACCCAGCAGGCACACCTCCGGCGCCCGCGCGATCACCAGGTCCGCCGCGCCCACGGCCGGCGCCGCGGCGGCGAGCACCCGATGTCCGCGCAGCTTGAGCGCCGACGCCAGCGCCTCCGCGAGCAGGCGATGGTCGTCGACGACCATGAGCCGCACTCCCATAGAGCAACCCCCCAGTCCCCCCCCATGGATGCCCCACTACGGACGTCCACCGCTCCACAAGGACAGAGGGCCCCCCGGCACCTCGCCCTTCATGTCCCCGGAAGCTACACGCTTGTTCGACGTCTTGCTGCCCCTCTCGATGAGAAGTGCCCCGGATCGATGAAATCCGGGGCACTTCTTGTATGTCACCCGTTCGGGCGAGCGTCACGGGCGGCGCCGGCCGGCCGGTCAGCCGTTCGTGCCGAACGCCACCACCAGGTCCTCCTGGCCGGACGACGAGGTGCCCTTGCGCTGGGCGAAGATCTGCGACATGTACAGACGGCCCTTGGCGAAGAGGATCTCCGCGTACTCCGGCAGCATGTTGCCCTCCGCCTCCCGCGAACTCTGCGGGTTCTCCAGCAGCTTGGTCATCTTGAACGACCCGCCGTCGATGCCGACGACCTGACCGCCCTTGTTGTACGGCGGCTGGTTGTAGGCGATCAGGTTGCCGCCGTCCATGCGCAGCGGGGACAGCAGATAGCCGTCGCCCGCCTCGACGCGCTGGCCGGTCGGCTTGCCGGTGTTCAGGTCGAAGGCGACGATCTCGTTGGTCTTGCTGTACTGGCCGGAGCCGTCGTGCTGCTCGGTCGGCAGGTACAGCTTGCCGTTGCCCGCGACGATCTCCTTGCAGTACTCGATGCGGGTGATGCCGTCGCAGCGGCCCCCGTAGGTGCCGCCCGGCGCGGAGATGTGGGCGAGCAGCCTGCCGGTCTTGCCGTCGATGGAGAAGTAGTCCGAGACGCCGCTGCCGTCGCCGGCGCCGTCGCCGACGTCGGCGGCCACCACCAGCGGGTCGGTGGAGACGATGGAGGCGTACTGGATACCCGGGTCCATCCGGTACTCGGAGACCACCTTCCCCGTCTTGGGGTCGAGGGTCTGGATGCTGAGCTGCTCGTTGCCGGAGTCTCCGCAGTGGCGCACCGCGACCAGCCTGTCGCCACCGCCGTAGCCCGCGTCGTAGCAGCTGTCGCCCGGCTTCGGCAGCCACAGGGCCTTGCCCGAGTCGAGGTCGAAGGCGGCACCGCCGTTCGTGTCACCGACCGCGACGGTGCGCTGAGCGACCGTCACATTCTGGTAGTTGACCGGGTAGTCACCGGACTTGACCGACTGCGTCCACAGTTTCTTGCCCGCGTCGAGATCGATCGCGGCGATCTGCGTGCACCCGGCGATGGTGTTCTTCGTGTTCCACTTGGGCTGGTAGACGATCGCCGTCCTGTCGTCGGACGTGACGTGCTGGCTGGCCGCGCAGATGGGGCCGGGCAGCTTGATCGTCCACAGCTTGGAGCCCTTGGCCGGGTCGTAGCCGACGACCTCGGCGAGGCCGCTCTTGGCGTACACCTTGTCGGTCAGCCACGAACCCGCGGTGCTGGTCGTGTCGTCCGCCGTGGGCAGCGGCACCTGGAAGAGCACGTGGGAGGCCGGGTCGGCGGGCACCGTCTCCTTGCCGCCGGTGGACGTGCCCCCGGAGCCGCCCGTGCCGCTCCCGCCGGCCGAGCCGCCGCTGGAGGAGGCGCTGTCGTGCTTCTTGCCGTCGTCGCCGGAGGACTTGGCATACCACAGCCCGCCGCCGACGATCAGCGCAATGGCGACGACCGCCGCGACGACGATGAACAGCGTGGTGTTGTTCCGCCCGCCGCCGCCCGGTCCCGGCTGCGGCTGCATCGGCACGGTCGGCGGCGGCCCCGGATAGCCGTAGCCCGGCTGCCCGGCCTGCATGGGCGGGGTGGGCTGCGTGTACGGGTTCTGCGGGCCGGGGACGCCGTAGGGGGCGGCCGGCTGCTGCCCGTACGGGTTCTGCTGCGGGCCGGGGTAGCCGTAGCCGGGCTGGGGCTGCGGCGGGGCCGGGGGCTGCTGCGGGTAGCCGTAGCCGGGCTGGGGCTGCGGGGCCGGGGGCGCCGGCGGGGCGGCCGGCGGCTGGTGCGCAGAGGGGCTCGGGGGCGGGCCCGGAGGCGGGCTCGGAGGGCCGAAACCGCCTTGCTGCGGAGGCTGGTTGGGCGGCGGAGGGGGCGGCTGGGTCATGGCGAAGGTACCTCGGTGAAGCTCGGCAGGCCGAACGGCGCTGGGGATTCGGTGACTCGGTGGAAGCGAGGAAGGACCGTTGGCTGCGGCTCAGTTGCCGAAGGCCATGATCAGCTTCTCCTTCGTCTGGTCGCTGCCGGACAGCCGGCCGGTGGAGATGAAGAACCGCCCGTCGGCCCAGTCGATGACGCCGTCGTAGAAGGTGTTCTCGATCTCGGCCGTGCCCGACGGGTTCTGCAGCAGCTTGGCGGTGGTGTGGGAAGAGCCGGTGACCGGGATCGACACCACCTGACCGCCCGTGCCGTACGACGGCTGCACATACGCGACGAGCTTGCCGCCGTCCTCCTTCATCGGGTACATCGGCTCGTCCGCCGGGGACTTGGCCCGCCACTTCGCCTTGCCGTCGGCGAGGCCGATCGCGACGATCTCGTTGGCGCTGCTGGTGGTGTCCGTCGGCAGATACAGCGTGTCGGCGTCCGCGACGACACCCTGGCAGCCCTGCAGGTCGCGCTCGAGGATCGCCCAGCCGCAGCGGGGGCCGAACTTCTCGTCGACCTTGACCTCCGAGCGGAACCTGCCGTCCTTGGTGAAGGTGGAGATGTTCCAGGCCTTCTTGTCCTCGTTGGTCAGGTAGACCACCAGCGGGTCGACGGAGAACACCCGGGAGACCTGCCAGCCCTTCTTCACCGGCTGGGTCCACCTGACCTTGCCGGTGGCCGGGTCCAGCTCCTGGATCTCGTCGTGCTCGCTGCTGGTGCCGGAGGCGCAGGAGGACACCTGGACCAGCCGGTTCGTGCCGCCCGCGTAGGCGGCCGGGAAACAGGCCTGGCCGTACTTCGTCTTGTCGTACAGCTTCTTGCCGGTGTCGATGTCGTACGCCGTGCCCGACTCCGAACGGGCCACCATCAGCGTCCTGCCGGTCACGGACAGCGAGACGTTCAGCGCGCTGTCGAACAGCCCGCCGTCGGCGACCTGGCCGCTCCAGCCCTTCTGACCGGTGTTCAGGTCGATCTGCTGGAGCTGGTTGCACTTGGCGCCGTCACCGGCGCCGTTCATGTACGCCACGACGACCTTGTCGTCGGCCGACTTCTGCGAGGTGACCGCGCAGATCTTCTGCGGGAAGCCGATCGGTCCCCAGGCGGGCCTGCCGTCGCCGACGCCGTAGGCGAAGACCTGCTTGTACGCCGCCTTCGCGGCCACCTTGTCCGTGATCCACATGCTGGGCGCGTCGGCACCGGAAGCCGGGGCGTCCGGGGCCGACTGGTACCAGAGCACCTTGGCCTCGCCGGCCTTCCGGCCCGCGTTGAGGTTCTCCGGGTCGTCGCCGCCGCCGGACGCGCTCGGCGATGCGGAGGCGGAGTGCTTGGGGTCGTCGCTCTGCTGGGCGACGGGCTTCTTCTTGCCACCGCCGTCGCCGCTGGTGACCGCGTACACCGTGCCGCCGATGACGAGCAGCGCGGCCACCGAGGCGCCGATGATCAGCGCGGTCTTCCTCTTGCCGGCGGGCGCGGTGGCGGCAGCGCCCGGGTACTGCGGCTGCTGCGGATAGCCGTAACCGGGCTGCGGCGCGGCCCCGTACGGGCCCGGCTGCTGAGGCTGCTGCGGGTAGCCGTACGGGCCGGGCTGCTGCGGGTAGCCGTACCCGGGCTGGGGCGGCTGCGGCTGCTGGGCAGGCGGGACGGGAGGCATCGGCGGCGCGGCGGGCGGCTGGGCCGGTGGCGGAGCGGAGGGCACGCCTGGGGCGCCGGGGGCGGCCGCAGGGGTCTGTGGGACGTTCGGCGGGCCGAAACCGCCCTGGGCCGGTGGCGTTTGCGGGGCGCCGAAGCCACCACCCTGTGGCGGTTGGTCCTGTGGCGCTCCGAAACCGCCCTGCGGCGGTTGGTTGGGCGGCTGAGTCATCAGCGCTCTTCCCCCTCGTTCACTGATTTTTAGCCACGCCCTGAGGTTCTTGACAAACCCTGGGTCGTTACTCAGAAAGTTCTCAGACGGATCTTTCTATCACTCGCCACTGACAGCCCACGGGCTCGGATCCGCCCCTGTTCTCAAGGGAGAACCGGCCCGTGATGCCGCCGTTACACGCCTTCACGCCCCCTTCACGCGGCGCACGCACCAGCACCGCGCGCCGGCCGAGGACGAGGGCGCCCCGGGCGACGAGGGGGGTCAAGTGGGGGCGTGGGGCGGCTGGTTCACGCCATGGTGGCCGCCTGGCGCCCGCGCCGCTACGCAGCCCCGCGCTCCCCGTTACGCGTCCTCCGCCAACTCCAGCCAGCGCAGTTCCAGTTCCTCGCGCTCCCCGGCGAGGTCGCGGAGCTGGGCGTCCAGGCCGGCGACCTTCGCGAAGTCGGTGGCGTTGTCGGCGATCTGGGCGTGCAGCTTGGACTCCTTCTCGGAGATCTTGTCCAACTGCCGCTCGATCTTCTGGAGTTCCTTCTTGGCGGCACGCTGGTCGGCGGCGCTCTTCTCCGTCGCGGCCGGCTTGGGCGCCGCGGCGGCGGACTGCACGGCGACCGCCTCCTCCATGCGCCGGCGCCGCTCCAGGTACTCGTCGATGCCGCGCGGCAGCATCCGCAGGGCGCCGTCGCCGAGGAGGGCGAACACCCGGTCCGTGGTGCGCTCGACGAAGAACCGGTCGTGGGAGATGACGATCATCGAGCCGGGCCAGCCGTCGAGGACGTCCTCGAGCTGGGTGAGGGTCTCGATGTCGAGGTCGTTGGTGGGCTCGTCCAGGAAGAGGACGTTGGGCTCGTCCATGAGGAGGCGCAGGAGCTGCAGCCGGCGCCGCTCACCACCGGAGAGGTCGCCGACCGGCGTCCACTGCTTCTCCTTGTTGAAGCCGAACGTCTCGCACAGCTGCCCGGCGGTCATCTCGCGCCCCTTGCCGAGGTCCACGCGCTCGCGGACCTGCTGCACGGCCTCCAGAACCCGCCAGGAGGGGTCGAGTTCGGCGACCTCCTGGGAGAGGTAGGCGAGCTTGACCGTCCTGCCGACGGCGACGCGCCCGGCGGCCGGCTGCGCCTCGCCCTGCGTGCGGGCCGCGTCGGCCATGGCCCGCAGCAGCGAGGTCTTGCCCGCGCCGTTCACGCCGACCAGACCGATCCGGTCACCCGGGCCGAGCTGCCAGGTGACGTGCTTGAGCAGCACCTTCGGCCCGGCCTGGACGGTGATGTCCTCGAGGTCGAAGACGGTCTTGCCGAGCCGCGAGGAGGCGAACTTCATCAGCTCCGAGCTGTCCCGGGGCGGCGGCACGTCCGCGATCAGCTCGTTGGCGGCCTCGACCCGGAAGCGCGGCTTGGACGTACGGGCGGGGGCGCCGCGGCGCAGCCAGGCCAGCTCCTTCCTCACCAGGTTCTGCCGCTTGGTCTCCTCGGTGGCGGCGATGCGCTCGCGCTCGGCGCGGGCGAAGACGTAGTCGGAGTAGCCGCCCTCGTACTCGTACACGTCGCCTCGCTGCACGTCCCACATGCGGGTGCACACCTGGTCGAGGAACCACCGGTCGTGCGTCACGCACACCAGCGCGGACCGCCGGTTCTGCAGGTGCTGGGCGAGCCAGGCGATGCCCTCGACGTCGAGGTGGTTGGTGGGCTCGTCGAGGACGACCAGGTCCTGGTCCTCGATCAGCAGTTTGGCGAGCGCGATCCGGCGCCGCTCACCACCGGACAGCGGCCCGATGACGGTGTCGAGCCCCTTGGGGAAGCCCGGCAGGTCCAGGCCGCCGAACAGCCCGGTCAGGACATCCCTGACCTTGGCGTTTCCGGCCCACTCGTGGTCGGCCATGTCGCCGATGACCTCGTGCCGGACGGTGGCGGCGGGGTCGAGGGAGTCGTGCTGGGTGAGCACGCCGAGCCGCAGCCCGCCGGAGTGCGTGACGCGCCCGGTGTCGGCCTCCTCCAGCTTGGCGAGCATCCGGATGAGCGTGGTCTTGCCGTCGCCGTTGCGGCCCACAACGCCGATGCGGTCACCCTCCGACACGCCGAGTGAGACGCCGTCCAGCAGGGCACGGGTGCCGTACACCTTGCTGACGTTCTCGACATTGACCAGGTTGACGGCCATTTCACTCCTGTGCGCGGGGGTCGGTCAGCCTTCTAGCGTAGGGCCTCGGGGGGCGGGGGCGGAGCGCGAGGGTGCGGTCACTCTTTGTAATGACGCGATGGAGAAGCGACCGCTGCCGTGGAGGGCGGGCGGCAGGATCCCGTCCATGGGAGGAACCACGACCGTCGAGTCCGTGGAGCACCGCGTTCAATGGCCGGTGCCACCGCTGGACGGATACACCGTGGACGACCTGTTCACGCTGCCGGATCTCCCGCCGCACACCGAGTTGATCGACGGGAGTCTGGTTTTCGGGAGCCCACAGCGCCGATTCCACGGCAACGTGGTCGACTTGCTCGTCTTCGGCCTGCGCAGCAGTGGCTTGCCTGCAGAGGCCCATCGACATCGACCTGACGGCGATCGACGAACTCTGAAGCCCTAGAGAACCGTCGCCCCCGCCACCGGCCCCTGGGCCATCCGCACGGCCCTGCACGTCCCCGACGCCCGCAGGGCCGCCGCCACCTTCTCCGCCGACTCGGCATCGCGCGCGAGGAACGCCGTCGTGGGCCCGGACCCGGAGACCAGCGCGGCCAGCGCACCCGCCCCCCGGCCCGCCGCCAGCGTGTCCGCCAGCTCCGGGAACAGGGACAGCGCCGCGGGCTGGAGGTCGTTGGAAACGGCCCCCGCCAGCGCGTCCACGTCACCCTTCGCCAGCGCCTGGAGCAGCTCCGCCGAAGCCACCGGCTCCGGAATCTCCCGCCCCTGCGCCAGCCGGTCGAACTCACCGAAGACCGCCGGAGTCGACAGCCCCCGCCCGGCCATCGCGAACACCCAGTGGAAGGTGCCGCCGACCTCCAGGGCCGTCAGCCGCTCTCCCCGCCCGACCCCCAGGGCCGCGCCACCGACCAGGCTGAACGGCACGTCACTGCCCAACTCGGCGCAGATTGCCAGGAGTTCGGCACGGGAGGCGCCGGCGTTCCACAGCGCGTTGCAGGCGAGCAGCGCGCCGGCGCCGTCCGCGCTGCCGCCCGCCATGCCGCCGGCGACCGGGATGTCCTTGGCGATGTGGAGGTGCACGGCCGGTTCGATGCCCCGGCGTGCGGCGAGCGCGATCGCGGCGCGCGCGGCGAGGTTGGTGCGGTCCAGGGGGACCTGGTCGGCGTCCGGGCCCACGCAGGTGATCCTGAGTTCCTCCGCCGGGGTCACGGTGACCTCGTCGTAGAGGCCGACCGCGAGGAAGACGTTGGCCAGGTCGTGGAAACCGTCCGCGCGCGCGGCACCCACCGCGAGCTGGACGTTGACCTTCGCCGGCACCCGCACCGTGACACTCACTTGCCGGACTCCTTGTGCTCGGCGATCCGCGCGAACTGCTCCACTGTCAGCGCCTCCCCGCGCGCCTGCGGCGAGACCCCTGCCGCGACCAGGGCGGCCTCGGCGGCAGCCGCCGACCCGGCCCATCCGGCGAGCGCCGCCCGCAGGGTCTTCCTGCGCTGCGCGAAGGCCGCGTCGACCACCGCGAAGACCTCCGCCTTGGAAGCCGTCGTCCTGATCGGCTCGGTCCGCCGGACCAGGGAGACCAGTCCGCTGTCGACGTTGGGCGCGGGCCAGAAGACGTTGCGGCCGATGGCGCCGGCCCGCTTCACCTCGGCGTACCAGTTGGCCTTCACGGACGGCACGCCGTACACCTTCGAGCCGGGCGCGGCGGCCAGCCGGTCGGCGACCTCGGACTGCACCATGACGAGGGTGCGTTCGATGGTCGGGAAGGTGTCGAGCATGTGCAGCAGCACGGGCACGGCGACGTTGTAGGGCAGGTTCGCCACCAGTGCCGTCGGCGCGGGGCCGGGCAGCTCGGCGACGTGCATCGCGTCGGAGTGGACCAGCGCGAACCGCTCGGCCCGCTCCGGCATGCGCGCGGCGATGGTCGCGGGCAGCGCTCCGGCCAGCACGTCGTCGATCTCGACGGCGGTGACCCGGTCGGCGACCTCCAGCAGCGCCAGCGTGAGGGATCCGAGCCCCGGCCCGACCTCCACGACGACGTCGTCGGGTCGGACCTCGGCGGTGCGGACGATACGGCGGACCGTGTTGGCGTCGATCACGAAGTTCTGGCCGCGCTGCTTGGTGGGACGGACACCGAGCGCTGCCGCCAGCTCGCGGATGTCGGCGGGTCCGAGAAGGGCGTCGGAGGTGGGGCTGCTCACGGGACAAGGGTACGGGGCCGTACGGCCTGCTCAGCCGTGCAGGCGTGCCCCGCAGTGCGGCCAGGGTGTCGACCCCTGCCGCTTGTAGAGCTTCTTGGCGCGGAAGGTCTGCTCCTCGGCCGATGCGTCCTGTGGGCGTCCGCTGCCGCCGAGGCTGTGCCAGGTGTGCGCATCGAACTGGTAGAGCCCGCCGTACGTTCCCGAGGGGTCGACCGCGTGCGGGCGGCCACCGGACTCGCAGGCGGCGAGGCCGCGCCAGTTCAGGCCGTCGGCGCCGTCCACGGCGGCCGGCAGGGGCTTGGTGCCCACCCGTACGACCTCCGGGTGCGGCTTGCGCACCACCTCGGACGTCTCGCGGCGCGGCTTCTCGTGGACGCCGTTGACGGTGCGCAGGAAGTAGGTGTCGCGCCGCAGTCCGGGCTGCCCGGGCTCGACGATCTCGGTGCCCTTGAAGAGGGTGGGGTCCTCGGTCCGCTGGGTCGTGAACGGGATCTGCTCCTCACGGACCTCCCGGCTGCCGCTGACCCGCAGTACGGTGATCGTCTGCCCGTCGCGCGGGAAGCTGTCGGACGGCACCGACGTGGTGTCCTCGCCGCGCAGGGTGATCCCGGCTTCCTCGACCGCCTCGCGGACGGTGGCCGCGTTGGTGCGCAGGGTGCGGGGCCGCCCGTCCGCCATGATCGTGACGGCGCGCTCGGTGCGCACGTCGAGTGCGAGCCCGGCGCGTCCGATGTTCTGGGAGCGCGAAGTGGACAGGTACGCGCCCTCCGCGCGCACCCCCAGCTCGTCCAGCGCTCCCTCCACCGTGTGCGCCGTCGTCCACACCTCGCGCCGTTCACCGTCCAGAGTGAGCCGGACGGGGCGCCCGTAGCGCACGGCGACGGTGTCCCCGCCGGCGAGCGCCGTGCCGGGGGCGGGGACGACCATGTCGTGCGCCCCCACGCGCACGCCCTCGTCGGCGAGCAGTTCGTGCACGTCGTCGGCGAAGGTGTGCAGGGTGCGCTGCTTGCCCTCGACGGTCAGCTCGATCGCCTTGTCGTTGGCCACGAACGCACTGGTGCCGCCGGCCAGGAAGGCCACGACCAACGCCTGCGGCAGCAGGCGGCGCACGGCGGACTCGGGGCGCTCGGCGCAGCGCGCCCTGCGCCGACGCTCGGCACGCCCGCCCGCTGCGGCGCGTGCCGCGGCTTCTGGTGCGCTCCCGGCGTGCTCTTCCGGCGCGCTCCCGGAGTGCGCGGTATTGCCCCGGCCCTGCCGGGGCAGCACCGGCTCGGCGACGAAGTACGCCTCCGCCTCGTAGGCGGGCCGGTAGGTGTCCTTGTACGGCCCGTACGGCAGGGTCTGCGCGGCGTGCACGGGCATCCCACGGCCGTGGCCGTACAGGTCGACGGGCACGTCACGGCCGTAGGGCTCGTGCGTCTCGAACGTCTCGTACTGCGACTTGCTCACGCCGACACGCTCCAGAGGTGCCAGAGGGGTCCGGATCGGGCCCCCAGAACCTAGCGGAGCGACCGTCACTCTCCAAAGCGACGCGACTACGTACTGTTGCGCGTACGCGCGTGTGTGTGCGCTCAGTAACCAAAGGCGCGGGCGGTGTTGACGCCCAGGGCCGTCGCCAGCGTGTCCTCGTCGATCCCGCGCACGGCGGCCATCGCGCGGACCGTGACCGGGATCAGGTAGGGCGCGTTCGGCCGGCCCCGGTAGGGCGCCGGGGTCAGGAAGGGCGCGTCGGTCTCCACGAGGACCAGTTCCAGCGGGGCGATCGCGAGCGCGTCCCGCAGGTTCTGGGCGTTCTTGAAGGTGACGTTGCCGGCGAAGGACATGAAATAGCCCTCGCGCGCGCAGATCCCCGCCATCTCGGCATCACCGGAGTAGCAGTGGAAGACGGTGCGCTCGGGGGCGCCCTCCTCCTTCAGGACGCGCAGGACGTCGGCGTGGGCGTCGCGGTCGTGGATGACCAGCGCCTTGCCGTGCCGCTTGGCGATCTCGATGTGGGCACGGAAGGACCGCTCCTGGGCCGCCTTGCCCTCGGGGCCGGTGCGGAAGTGGTCCAGGCCCGTCTCGCCGACGCCCTTCACCTGGGGCAGTCCGGCCAGCCGGTCGATCTCGGCGAGGGCCTCGTCCAGCGCCGCGTCACCGCCCGGCTGCCGGGCACCCTGCCGCGACCAGCCGTCGGGGTCGCCGTGGACGATGCGCGGGGCCTCGTTGGGATGCAGGGCGACGGTGGCGTGGACGCCGGCGTGCGCGGCCGCGGTCTCGGCGGCCCACCGCGAGCCCTTGATGTCGCAGCCGACCTGGACGACCGTCGTCACCCCCACCGACGCGGCCTTCGCAAGACCCTCCTCGACCGTGCCCGACTGCATGTCGAGGTGGGTGTGGGAGTCGGCGACGGGCACGTTGAGGGGCGCCGGAAGCGGCGGCGCGCCGTACTTGTCGTCCTTGGAGCTCTGGCCGGCGTTCGAAGGCATGCCCCGATCCTACGAAAGGGACATGCCCCCCGGCGGACGGAGCGGTGCTCAGCCCGCCTTGCGCTGGAAGGCGTGCAGGAGATCGGACAGATGCCAGTGGTGCGGCTCCCGGGGCGCCATGGCCACCGCGGGCACCTGCGGCGTCTCGACCGGGCCTGCCTGCGGCACGCTGTGGTGCCGCTGCGCGGCGCCTCGTACCGACGAGACCTGACCCGCGCGCATGATCCGCACGACATGGCCGTCGCAGTTGTGGCAGCTGGGCTTGCTCAGCGGCGACGGCACGACCCGGCCGTCGGCCACATACAGCACGAACTCCTGCCCGCCGGCATCCGTGTGGTGCTCTATCTCGTACGACTGCTCCCAGCCGTGCCCGCAGCGCATGCAGGCGAACGAATACGACTCGTGAACGACGGCTGTGGCCGTACCCCGGAGGCCGGTCTGCCCTGCGATCTCGCTCATGCCAGCTCCTCTGGTCCGCTGGTCAGAGGGACGAATGCGTCCCTTCGACCAGTGGACGCTTCCGCCGCCGCGAATGCATCCGGCCTGTCGAGTGTTGGAGGCGATTTGGCGGTTCCTTGCCGAATGACCCCTGTCCGGCCCGACTTCCCTTTGCCATCGGCGACAGCCTTTTGCTCTCCCATGGCCGATTCGCTCACCCGAGAACACCCCTGCTCAGAGGGGGTTTTATGCAGGTCAGGGACAGCGCCCCGAAAAGGCGTGGGAAATTGCGCGCTCAACCACGGACAGGAAAGAGCCCGCCACGGACGGAAACGTCGACGGCGCGGCCCGAAACCTCAAGCGCGTGACCCGAAACGGCCTCACTCGGCGGAACGCTTGGCGGCAACCACGGCATCGAAAACGACACGCTTGGGCAGTCCCGCCTCCGCGGCCACTGCCGCGATCGCCTCCTTGCGCCGCTCCCCGGCCTCCTCGCGCACCCGCACCCGCCGCACCAGTTCCTCCGCGTCGAGTTCCTCGGGCCCGGCCTCGGGCGCCCCCTCGACCACCACGGTGATCTCCCCGCGCACGCCCTGCGCGGCCCAGCTCGCCAGCTCGCCCAGCGGACCGCGCCGCACCTCCTCGTACGTCTTGGTCAGCTCCCGGCAGACGGCGGCGCGCCGGTCCGCGCCGAAGACCTCGGCCATGGCGGCGAGGGTGTCGTCGAGGCGGTGCGGGGCCTCGAAGTACACGAGCGTGCGCCGCTCGTCCGTGACCTCGCGCAGCCGGGACAGCCGCTCGCCCGCCTTGCGCGGCAGGAAGCCCTCGAAGCAGAACCGGTCGACCGGCAGCCCGGACAGGGCGAGCGCGGTCAGCACGGCGGACGGCCCGGGCACCGCGGTGACGCGGATGTCCTTCTCGACGGCG
This sequence comes from Streptomyces broussonetiae, assembly GCF_009796285.1. NCBI lineage: Bacteria > Bacillati > Actinomycetota > Actinomycetes > Kitasatosporales > Streptomycetaceae > Streptomyces > Streptomyces broussonetiae. The sequence goes on from NZ_CP047020.1 coordinate 4,237,862, forward strand.
GCGGCGACCAGCCGGTAGCCGGGGTCGGAGACCGACGGCATCCCGGCGTCGGTCACGAGCAGCACGCGCGCGCCGCCGAGCAGCTCCTCGACCAGCTCCGGCGTGCGGGCGGACTCGTTGCCCTCGAAGTACGACACCACGCGGCCCCCCGGGGTGACGCCGAGGGCCTGGGTGAGCCGGCGCAGCCGCCGGGTGTCCTCGGCGGCGACCACGTCGGCGCCGGCCAGTTCCTCGGCCAGCCGGGGCGGGGCGTCCGCGATGTCGCCGATGGGGGTACCTGCAAGGACAAGGGTTCCAGTCACGCTCCCATCCTCGCAGGCACCGCCCGCACCCCGGGACCCGAGCACGGTGCCCGGACCCCGGGAAAACGGCCGTGATCCCACCGGTACCCCACATGCACGGGACTCGCACAGCGCGGTTCCCTACGATGGCGCGGTGACCAGTACCGCGTCCTCCATGGACCTCCGGCAGGGCCAGGCACCGCACGACCAGCGGCCGTCGTGGCAGCAGCGGCTGCGCCGATTCGGGTACGTACCGGCCAAGGACGCGCCGTCGGGCGACGTACGCGACCGTCTGGTGCCCCCGTACGCCGAGCCGAGCCCCCGGCTGTGGCAGGCGCTCGGTGTGCCGCCGGTGCTCGCCGAGCGGATCCTGCGCTGGTCGGGCTGGGGCGGTCCGCTGCTGGTCACGCTGATGGCGGGCCTGATGCGGTTCTGGAACCTGGGCAGCCCGCGCGCGGTGATATTCGACGAGACGTACTACGCCAAGGACGCCTGGGCGCTCGTCCACCGCGGTTTCGAGGTGAACTGGGACAAGAACGCCAACGACCTGGTCCTGCAGACGCACGGGCACCTCGCGATCCCGACGGACGCGGCGTATGTCGTGCACCCGCCGGTCGGCAAGTACATCATCGGGCTGGGCGAGCTGGTCTTCGGGTTCAACCCGTTCGGCTGGCGGTTCATGACCGCGGTGCTGGGCACGCTCTCCGTGCTGCTGCTGTGCCGGATCGGGCGCCGGCTCTTCCGCTCGACGTTCCTCGGCTGCCTGGCGGGCACGCTGATGGCACTGGACGGCCTGCAGTTCGTGATGAGCCGGACCTCGCTGCTGGACGGCGTCCTGATGTTCTTCGTGGTGGCCGCCTTCGGCTGCCTGGTCATCGACCGGGACCGGTCACGGGCGAGACTGGCCGCCGCCCTGCCCGTGGACGCCGACGGCCGGGTCCGCCCGGACGCGCACGTCGGCGACACCCTCCGCCTGGGCCTGCGCCCCTGGCGCTGGGCGGCCGGACTGATGCTGGGCCTGGCCATCGGCACCAAGTGGAACGGCCTGTACATCCTGGCCGCTTTCTGTGTGATGGCGGTGCTGTGGGACGTCGGCGCCCGCAGGACGGCCGGTGCCCATCACCCGTATGCCGCAGCTCTCAAGTACGACACCGGCATCGCCTTCCTTGCGACGTTTCCGACGGCCGTCGCCGTCTACCTGCTCTCCTGGCTCGGCTGGATCCTCTCCCCGAGCGACGGCACGGGCGGCTACTTCCGCAACTGGGCGGCCACCGACGGCAGGGGCGGCAGCTGGACCTTCCTGCCGGACTGGCTGCGCAGTCTGTGGCACTACGAGCACGAGGTGTACGAGTTCCACGTCGGGCTGACGTCCCCGCACACCTACCAGTCCAACCCGTGGAGCTGGATCGTGCTGGGCCGCCCGGTGTCGTACTTCTACGAGTCCCCCAACCCCGGCGTGGACGGCTGCCCCGCGAACGCGGGCCAGAAGTGCGCCCGGGAGGTGCTCGCGATCGGCACCCCGCTGCTGTGGTGGGCGGCCTGCTTCGCGATCCTCTACGTGCTGTGGCGCTGGGCGTTCCGCCGCGACTGGCGGGCCGGCGCGATCGCCTGCGGCATCGCCGCGGGGTACCTGCCCTGGTTCATGTACCAGGAGCGCACGATCTTCCTCTTCTACGCGGTCGTCTTCCTGCCGTTCCTGAGCCTGGCGGTGGCGATGATGATCGGCGCGATCATCGGGCCACCCGGCGCCGGCGACACCCGCCGGGTCGTCGGCGCGTCGGCGGCGGGCGTGCTGGTGCTGCTGATCGCCTGGAACTTCATCTACTTCTGGCCCCTGTACACGGGCACGGCGATCCCGATCGACTCGTGGCGGTCGCGGATGTGGCTGGACACCTGGGTCTGAGTCACGGTTTCGACAACAACGGTCACACCGACCTCACAGACGCATACAGTTCCCCCCGAGCCTTTTGAACACGTTCAACAAGGCGCACGGGGAGGGGGAGCGCGTCATGCGCAAAGGAGTGAAGGGTGCCGTCGTCGGCACCGTGTGCGCGGCCGTGGTCGGCGGTGCCGGCTATGGCGTCCACAACGTCGCCTCGGCGCTGAGCGGCGACGGTGGAACAGACAGCCACGCGCGCGTGAAGACCGGTCCGCCCAGCGGCTCCGAGGCGAGCGAGGCCGTCAAGGGCTTCTTCGCCGCCTGGGAGAAGGGTGACGCGGCGACCGCGGCGTCGTACACGAACTACCCGCAGGCGGCGCGCGAACTGCTGACGGCCTACGGCGGCGACGCGCACATCACGGGGGTGCGCATCACGCCCGGCACGGCGACCGGCACGGCGACCGGCGCGCGCGTGCCTTTCACGGTCAGGGCGACGGTGTCGTACGACGGGAAGGCCCGGCCGCTGGCGTACCGGAGCACGCTGACCGTCGTACGCGGACAGACCTCGCACCGCGCGCTCGTCGACTGGCGGCCGTCGGTCGTCCATCCGCAGCTGCGCGAGGGGGACACGCTCACCACCGGAGAGTCGGCGGCCCCGCCGATCGAGGCCGTGGACCGTGACGGCGTGGTGCTGACGAAGGAGAAGTACCCGTCCCTCGGCCCCGTTCTGGATCAGTTGCGCGAGCGGTACGGCGACAAGGCGGGCGGCACGGCCGGCGTGGAGCTGGCGATACGTCACGAGGGCAACGACGCGGACACCCCGCTCCTCACCCTCGCCGCGGGCAGGCCGGGCAGGCTGCGCACGACGCTCAGCGCGGGCGTGCAGGCGGCTGCCGAGGCGGCCGTGCAGACGTACGCGGAGTCCTCCGTGGTGGCGGTCAAGCCGAGCACGGGCGAGATCCTGGCCGTCGCCAACCACCGAGCGGACGGCTTCAACGCGGCCTTCCTCGGCACCCTCGCGCCCGGCTCCACGATGAAGATCCTCAGCGCGGCTACCCTCATCGACGCCGGACTCACCACGGCGAACGGACCGGCGCCCTGCCCGCCGTCGGCCGTCTGGCAGAGCCAGACCTTCCACAACCTCAAGGACCTCGCGCCGGACGAGAACGCCACCCTGTCCGAGAGCTTCGCCCGGTCCTGCAACACGGCGTTCGTGAAGTTCGCCGACGAGGTGAAGGTCGACTCCCTCACCCGGGAGGCGCAGGAACGATTCGGGATCGGCGGTGACTGGAAGGTGGGCGTCCCCTCCTTCGACGGCCGGGTGCCCGCCTCCGGCGGCCCGGACACGGCGGCCAACCTGATCGGCCAGGGCCAGGTCCAGATGAACCCCCTGGACATGGCCTCCGTGACGGCCACCGCGACGACCGGCACCTTCCGTCAGCCCGTCATCGTGCCGCTCGGCCTGGACGGCCGCGACCCGGCACGCGCGCGTGGGCTGTCGTCCGGCACGGTCGGGCAACTGCGCGCCATGATGAGCCGCACCGCGCACAACGGCACCGCGGCCGGTGTGATGGCCGGGCTCGGCGGTGACATCGGCGCCAAGACCGGCTCGGCGGAGGTCGACGGACAGGCGAGGTCCAACAGCTGGTTCACCGCTTACCGCAGTGACGTGGCCGCCGCCGCGATGACCCAGGACGGCGGGCACGGCATTGACGCGGCCGGGCCGATTGTCGCAAGCGTGCTACGGAATGCCGGCTGACGTCACTCTCAAAGGCAGGGACTTTAAGGTGTTTGCCGTCGTTGGGGAGTGTGAAGGGGCGGCGGGGACCCTGGGGAAGGCACGGAGGAACTGAGGCTGTGGGCAACAGAAGGCACGTCGCCGAGCGACGGAAGACGACCAGGCCCGCTGTGGTCGGCGGGATGATCGCCCTTGTCGTCGGCGGCGCAGGATTCGCCGTCTACGCGCTGACCGGCGGCGGGGCGGCGGCCGACGAGCGCGCGTCGGCCTCGGCCGACCACAAGGCCGTCAAGACCGGCCCGCTCAGCGCCGCCGAGGTCCATACGGCCGCCACCCGCTTCCTGACGGCCTGGCAGCAGGGCCGGGTCTCCGAGGCGGCCGCCGCCACGGACGACGCCTCGGCCGCGGCCACGCTGCTCAACGGCGTCGCCAAGGACGCCCACCTCAAGGGCGTCACGCTCACCCCGAGCACGGCCACGGGCGCGAAGGTGCCGTTCTCCGTCAAGGCGACGGTGTCGGACGGCAAGCTCAGCAAGCCGCTGGCGTACGGAAGTTCGCTCACGGTGGTGCGGCGCGCGAGCGACGGCAGCCCGCTGGTCGACTGGCACTCCTCCGTCGTCCAGCCTGATCTGCAGGACGGCGACACCCTCGTCACGGGCGCGTCCGGCACCCCGCCCGTCAAGGCCCTGGACCGCGACGGCGGCGAGCTGACGGCGGCCAAGTACCCCTCGCTCGGCCCGGTGCTGGACGGGCTGCGGGAGAAGTACGGCAAGACGGCGGGCGGCAGGGCGGGCATCGAGCTGCGTGTGGTGCGCGGCAAGGCGTCGCAGAAGGCCGGGCTGTCCGACAAGACGCTCGTGACGCTGAGCGAGGGCACGCCGGGCACGGTGAAGACGACGCTGGACCCCGGCCTCGAGGCGGTCGCCGAGCAGCAGGTGAACAAGCAGGCGAAGGCGTCGGTGGTGGTGGTGCGGCCCTCCACGGGTGAGATCCTCGCCCTCGCCAACAGCGGGCACGGCTTCAACGTCGCCTTCCAGGGCTCCCTCGCGCCCGGCTCCACGATGAAGATCGTGACGTCGACGATGCTCTTCGAGAAGAACCTCATCACCCCGGACGCCTCCCACCCCTGCCCCAAGACGTACAAGCTCGCCGGCTGGACGTTCCACAACGACGACAACTCCGAGATCAAGAAGGGCACGTTCGAGCAGAGCTTCGGGGCCTCCTGCAACAACGCCTTCATCGACTTCGCGCCGAAGCTGTCCGACGACGACCTGACGAAGGAGGCCCAGCAGGTCTACGGCCTCGGTATGGACAACTGGGCCATCGGCGTGCCGTCGTTCGACGGCTCCGTGCCCGTGCAGAGCGGCGCGCAGATGGGTGCCTCGCTGATCGGGCAGGGCGCGGTGCGCATGAACCCGCTGAACATGGCGTCGGTGGCGGCGACGGTCGAAGCGGGCTCCTTCCACCAGCCGTACCTGGTGGCCCCGTCGGTGGACAACCGCACGCTGGCGAAGGCTGCGCGCACGATGTCGGCGAAGACCCAGGCCCAGCTCAAGCAGGTCATGCGGTTCACGGCGGACTACGGCACGGCCGCCAAGGCGATGGCGGGCATGAGCGGGGACTACGGGGCCAAGACCGGTTCCGCCGAGGTCGACGGGCAGAAGAAGCCCAACGGCTGGTTCACGGCCTACCGGGGCGATCTCGTCGCCGCGGGCGTGGTCCAGGCGGGCGGCCACGGCGGCGACACGGCCGGTCCGATCGTGGCGACCTTGCTGAAGGCGGGCGGCTGATCAGGTCCGTACAGGCTCGGCGGTGTAGGTGCGGCGCAGGAATCTGAGCAGTGCCTTCGAGTCGAACTGGACCACCTCGACCCCGCTGTCGGAGTGGAACTCCACCACGGCCTGCACGCGCCCGCACGGCCACACCCGCACATCCCCGCTCTCGGCCGGTGAGCGCAGTCCCTGCTCCAGCAGCGCGCGCGAGAAGGTCCACTCGTGCGGGCCCGGCAGGCCGATCCGGACCGACCGTGGATCACTGTCGGGGTCGTACCGCAGGACCACCGGTACGGCCCCCGGGTCCTCCTCGTCCGTGACGATGTGGGCGTTGGCGTACTGCTCGACCACAGACATCGGATCGCCCTCTCACGCTGAGTCACCTACACGGGAGTCGTTCATCCGCTTTCTCCCGCTTTCTCTCCAATGTGCCATATTTTCCGGTTCACGCTTCTCGGGAGCGGCAGATCTCAAGGACTGCTCGCGGATCGACGGCGAACCGCCCCCAGACAGCATGGTTCTTGCAAAGGGTTCGCAACAAACCTCTAAAATCAAAGAGTGCATGTACCTGACGGATTCATCGACGCCCCGACCTCCGCGGTCACCGCAGTGGTCGCCGCCGGCGCGCTCGCGGTGAGCCTGCGCGGCGCCCGCCATGAGCTGGACGAGAAGACGGCCCCGCTGGGCGGTCTGGTGGCGGCGTTCCTCTTCGCCGTCCAGATGCTCAACTTCCCCGTGGCCGCCGGAACCAGCGGCCACCTGCTGGGCGGAGCGCTCGCCGCGATCCTGGTCGGCCCGTACACGGCCGTGCTGTGCGTGTCCGTGGTGCTGCTCCTGCAGGGCGTGCTGTTCGCGGACGGCGGGCTCACCGCCCTCGGCGTGAACATCACCGACATGGCCGTCGTCACCACGGTCGTGTCGTACGCCGTCTTCCGCGCCCTGCTCGCCGTGCTGCCCCGCAAGCGGCGCTCGGTGACCGTCGCCTCCTTCGTCGCCGCACTGGTCTCCGTGCCCGCCGCCGCCGTCGCCTTCACACTGATCTACGCGGTCGGCGGCACCACCGACGTCTCCCTCGGCAAGGTGGCGACCGCGATGATCGGCGTCCACGTCCTGATCGGCATCGGCGAAGCGGTGATCACCGCGCTCACGGTGAGCGCCGTCATCGCCGTACGTCCCGACCTGGTGCACGGCGCGCGCGGCCTGCGGCAGCGGCTCACGTTGCGCGTGAACGGCGCTCTGGTCGACGCGCCGGCGCCCACGGCACCCGTGGCGGTGCGCACCTCACGGCGGGCGCTGTGGGTGACGGGCCTGGTCTCCTCCGTCGTCCTCGCCGGCTTCGTCAGCTTCTACGCCTCCGCGAACCCCGACGGCCTGGAGAAGGTCGCGCACGACAAGGGGATCGACCAGAAGGAGGAGGAGCACGCCGCCGCCGGCTCCCCGCTCGCCGACTACGGCGTCAAGGACGTCTCCGACGCCCGGTTGTCCGGCGGTCTCGCGGGCGTGATCGGTGTCGGGGTCACGGTCGTGGCGGGCAGCGCGGTGTTCTGGGCGGTGCGCCGGCGCCGCGACGACGAGGTCTCCCCCGTGTCGACAGCTGGCACGGGCCTCTGACGTGGGCGCGGGACACACCCATCGGCTCTACCGTCACGGGCACTCGCCCGTGCACGCCCTGCCGCCGCACACCAAGCTCGCCGCCGCCTTCCTGTTCGTGGTGGTCGTGGTGTCCACCCCGCGCACGGCGATGTGGTCGTTCGCGCTGTACGCCGTCCTGCTCGCCCATGTCACGCACCTCGCGCGCGTGCCCGCCACCCTGCTGCTCGGACGGCTGCTGATCGAGGTGCCGTTCGTGGCGTTCGCGGTGCTCATGCCGTTCGTCGCGGAGGGCGAGCGGGTGCAGGTGCTGGGCCTCTCGCTCAGCGTGAGCGGGCTCTGGGGCGCCTGGAACGTGCTCGCCAAGGGCACGCTCGGCGTCGCCGCCTCCGTGCTGCTGGCCGCCACCACCGAACTGCGCGCCCTCGTGCTGGGTCTGCAGCGGCTGAAGCTCCCGCCCGTGCTGGTCCAGATCGCGTCCTTCATGATCCGTTACGGCGAAGTCATCACCGACGAGATGCGCCGGATGCGGATCGCCCGTGCGTCGCGCGGCTTCGAGGCGAGGGGCGTGCGCCACTGGGGCGTGCTCGCCAAGTCCGCCGGCGCGCTGTTCATCCGTTCCTACGAGCGTGGGGAGCGCGTGCACCTGGCCATGGTGAGCCGCGGATACTCCCCCGCTGCCACCCGTAGGGGCGGTGCCCCCGGCACCATGCCGGTCATCGACGAGGTGACCGCGTCCCGGGCGCAGTGGTCCTACGCCCTCGCGCTCCCCTGCGCCGCCCTCGTCATCTGCCTCCTGGGATGGTTCCTGTGACAGCTTCGTTGGAAGTGGCCGGCCTGGCCTTCGCCTACCCCGACGGCCACCAGGCCCTGTTCGGCGTCGACTTCACCGTCGCGCGCGGCGAGCGGGTCGCGCTGCTCGGCCCGAACGGCGCCGGCAAGACCACCCTGGTCCTGCACCTCAACGGCATCCTGGGCGGCGGCGCGGGCACGGTGACGGCGGCCGGGCTGCCGGTCGGCGCCCAGCACATGGCCGCCGTCCGGCAGAAGGTCGGCATCGTCTTCCAGGACCCCGACGACCAGCTGTTCATGCCGACCGTCCGGGAGGACGTGGCCTTCGGTCCGGCCGCCGCCGGCCTCAAGGGCGCGGCCCTGGAGGAACGGGTACGGCAGGCCCTGGAGCGCGTCGGCATGCAGGACTTCGCCCACCGCCCGCCGCACCACCTGTCCTTCGGGCAGCGCCGCCGGGTCGCGGTGGCCACCGTGCTGGCGATGGAGCCGGAGATCCTCGTCCTGGACGAGCCCTCCTCCAACCTCGACCCGGCCTCCCGCCGCGAACTCGCCGACATCCTGCGCTCCCTGGACGTCACGGTCCTCATGGTCACCCACGACCTGCCCTACGCCCTGGAGCTGTGCCCGCGCTCCCTGATCCTCAGCGACGGAGTGATCGCGGCCGACGGCCCGACCGCCGACCTCCTCACCGACGAGGAGCTGATGCGCGCTCACCGGCTGGAGCTGCCGTTCGGGTTCGATCCGCGGGCGGGGGCCGGGGCGCGGGGGCGGGGGCCGGCGCCGGAGCCGGGGCGGGTGTGAGGGCCGCGCGGCGCGTGTGGTGAATGCGCACGCCACGGCGCACGCGTTGGGCACGCCACGGCGCACGCGTTGGGCACGCCACGGCGCACGCGTTGGGTGTGCGCGGCGGGTGGTACGGCGCGTCCGAGAGAATGGGGCGCGTGACGCCTCAAGACGACCGAGACGACAAAGGGGCCGCCGGGTCGCTGCTGCTGGACGACCAGCTGTGCTTCGCGCTGTACGCCGCGCAGCGCGCCGTGACCGCCGCATACCGTCCGCTTCTGGACGACCTCGGGCTCACTTACCCCCAGTACCTGGTGCTGCTGGTCCTCTGGGAGCACGGCGAGACCAGCGTGAAGGAGCTGGCGCGCGCCCTGCGCCTGGACTACGGGACCGTCTCGCCGCTGCTCAAGCGGCTGGAGGGGGCGGGTCTGGTGCGCAGAGAGCGCGCGGCGGGCGACGAGCGCTCGGTGCTCATCGCCTGCACCGGGCGCGGAGCGGAACTCAAGGAGCGCGCAGCGCACGTTCCCGGCGCGCTGCTGACCACGACGGGGCTCGGCGCGCAGGAGGTCGTGCGGTTGCGCGAGGAGCTGTGGGGACTCACCGAGCGCGCCACCATGGTGGCCGACCGGCGCCGAGCGTACTGAACCGGCGTTACCCGCGGTTGGCCACCCTGCCCGCGTTCCCTGACCTACCGGCCAGTACCTTGTGCACGATGTATCTGTGCACCACTTGTTCCGGGGAAGGCCGGCCATGACCGAGGACTCCGCCGTCGACACCCGTCCGACGAAGATCATGTACGTCGCCGAGGCCACCGCCCACGGCGGCCGGAACGGCTATGTCACCAGTCAGGACGGCCAACTGGCACTGCAGGTCGCGATGCCCCCGCAGCTGGGCGGCGACGGCAAGGGCACCAACCCGGAGCAGCTGTTCGCGGCCGGCTACAGCTCCTGCTTCCACAACGCGCTGATCCTGGTCGGCAACCGCGCGGGCTACGACCTGACCGGCTCCACTGTGGCCGCGAAGGTCGGTATCGGCCCGAACAAGCAGCGCGGCTACGGCCTCGCGGTCGCCCTCAGCGTCTCCCTGCCGGTCCTGGACGCCGACCTCGCGGCCGAGCTGGTGGACGCGGCGCACGAGGTCTGCCCGTACTCCAACGCGACGCGCGGCAACATCGACGTAACGATTCTGCTGGGCTGATCCCACCGAGGAATCGCAGGTGCGCCGCCCGTGTTGCACGCACTGTCGCAGGCGATGGGACAGCGTGAGAAAGGACGGCGGACGTGGACGTGAACGGCACTGTGGCCGAGGGCTTCGAGCCGGTCGGTGAGGCGTTCGCCGCGAACTTCGCGCTGCTCGGGGAGCGCGGCGCCGCGGTGGCCGTGTACCGCGAGGGCCACAAGATCGTCGACCTGTGGGCCGGTACCAGGGATGTCGATGGTGCGGCCGGTGTGGACGGTGCGGCCGGGGCGGCTCCCTGGGAGGCGGGCACGGCGCAGATCGTGCGCTCCGCGACCAAGGGCGTCGCCGCCGCCGCGCTCCTGCTCCTGCACCAGCGCGGCGAACTGGACCTGGACGCCCCGGTCGGCACGTACTGGCCCCAGTACAAGGCGGCCGGCAAGGAGCACACCCTCGTCCGGCACCTGCTCGCCCACCGCGCGGGCATACCCGTGCTGGACCGCCCCCTGACCCCGGCCGAGGCCGCCGACCCCGAGCTGGGCGCCGCGGCGGTCGCCGCGCAGCCGCCGGTGTGGGAGCCGGGCAAGGACCACGGCTACCACGCCCAGACCTACAGCTGGCTCACCGGCGAACTCGTCCGGCGGGTCACCGGCCGCCCGGTCGGCGAGTGGATCGCGGACGAGATCGCGGGACCCGTCGGCGCGGATCTGTGGCTCGGCCTGCCGGATTCGCAGCACGCGCGCGTGGGCCGTGTCGGGCCGGTCGAGGCGCCGGAGGCCGCGGGCGTGCTCAAGACCCGCCCCAAGCGCGCGGTGGCCGAGGCCTACGCCGACCCGGACTCCCTGACCCGGCGCGCGTTCGCGGCGATCACCCCGCTTCCCGACGAGAACGACCCCGCCTACCGCGCGGCCGCCCTGCCCGCCTCCAACGGCATCGCCACCGCCGACGGGCTGGCCCGCTTCTACGCCTCGCTCATCGGCGACGTGGACGGCGGCACACGCCTGTTCACCCCGGAGACGGCCGAGCTGGCCCGCGCGGAGCGGTCCGCCGGACCGGACCGGGTCCTGGTGGTGGGCACCCGGTTCGGCCTCGGTTACATGCTCCACGGCAGCGCGTCCCCGCTGCTCTCCCCCGGGTCATTCGGCCACCCGGGCCGGGGTGGCGCCCTCGCGTTCGCCGACCCGGAGACCGGCATCTCCTTCGGCTATGTCACCAACGGTTTCAGGCAGAGCGTGACGGCGGACCCGAGGGCGCAGGCACTGGTACGGGCGCTGCGCACGGCGCTCGCCTAGGACGCGCGTCGACGGTCGCACACCGCGGAGCAGGCGCTCCGGAGCGCACGCCCATGTGCAGCGCCCGGCCCAGCGGCCGTCGGCCCCGCCCGGTGTCACACGTTGATCGGGTGCGAGGTCCGCCCGGACGCCGCGTCGATCTCTCCGTGCGCCTTGGTGAGCAGTTCCATGGCCAGTTCGTTCAGAGCACGCGCGCCGGCGATCTCCTCGCCGACCCGGGGCTGGTTGGAGTCGACGCTGTGCCGGCTGGCCCGGCCGTGCGCCCGTACCTCCGTTCCGTCGGCCAAGCGCACCAGGGCCACCGCGCGCGTGTGCTGATCGTCCTCCGTGAACTCCAGCTCGACATGCCATCCGACAGCGGTGTGCATCATGACGACCACCTCCGAAAGCCGCTGCTTCCAGGGTGCGCCCCGGCTCCCCGGCCGTCATGTCGACGCGAACTGCGTCGTCCGTGCTCCCCCGTTGCTCCCTGCCCGGCGCGGACGCCCGGCCCTACTCGGCCCGCTCGTCGAAGCTGGCGAAGTACGCGGCGGCCATGTCCTCGTCGGCGTGCCCCTGGGCGGCGGCGCGGGCGAACCGTTCGGCGGTCGCGGCGGCGACATCGAGCCGCACACCACCGCGCTCGCCCGCCTGGACGATCAGCCGGGCGTCCTTCTCGGCGGTGGCCACCGCGAACGACGCGGGGGACAGCTTGCCGTCGAGCACCAGCGCGGCCTTGGCCCGCAGGTAGCCCATGTCGAGCGGACCGCCCTCGATGAGGTCGAAGAAGCCCTGCGGATCCACGCCGAGGGCCCGCGACAGGGCGAGGGTCTCGCCGACCGCGGCGGTGGCGGCGAGCACCCAGCTGTTGGCGACCAGCTTCAGCCGGCTGGCACTTCCCGCCGCGCCGTCGGTCCCGGTCCACACGGTCTTCGCGCCGACCGCGTCGAAGACGGGCCGGACCGTCTCCCGCCCCTCCTGCGGCCCGGCGGCCAGCACGGACAGCTGGCCGGCCTCGGCGGGCTGGCGGGTGCCGAGGACCGGGGCGTCGTAGAAGACGAGGCCGTGCTCGCGGGCGACCGCCGCCAGATCGGTGACCAGGTCGGTCCCCGCGGTGGTGCACTGCGCCCACACCATGCCCGGGCGCAGCGCCGGAGCCGCCTCGCGCATGGCGTCCAGGACGGAGGCGCCGTCGTAGAGCATCGTCAGGACGACGTCCGCGCCTTCGACGGCCTCGGCGGGCGTGCCGGCCACCCGGGCGCCCTCGGCGGCGAGCGGCTCGGCCTTCTCGCGCGTCCGGTTCCAGACCCGTACGTCGAGCCCGGCCCGGCACAGGTTGCGGGCCATGGCCGCCCCCATGATGCCGGTGCCCAGAACGCTGACGCTCGGCTTGTCGGTCATTGACGGCTCCCTGTCGTCGTCCGGCTGCTGCCTGGTGGTTCCAGGTCATCTTCGTGGCGCCGACGGACTCACGCACCCTTGCAGACCCGCCAAGTCGCACACCACCGGACGCGGACGAAATGGTGCACCACCGGCGCACGCCCCTCTCGCCCCGGCTACCCGGCTACCCGGCTACCCGGCGTGCAGCATCAACCCCGATCCCCACCACCAGCAATCCCGCCGCCGCGATCCTCCGCACCCCGACCCGCTCCTTGAAGAACACCGCGCCGATCGCCGCGCCGACGATGATCGACGTCACCCGCCGGGCCGAAAGGAAACCGCCTGGCAAATACGAAGCGGAGCCTGGCATGTATGCCCAGGCTCCGCTTCATGTAGTAGCGGGGACAGGATTTGAACCTGCGACCTCTGGGTTATGAGCCCAGCGAGCTACCGAGCTGCTCCACCCCGCGTCGGTGTAAGAACACCCTACGCCAATCAGTGGCATCCAGTGACCAGGCCTCGGCTGACCTCAGGCCGTCGATCACCGTGTACCCGGCGATCGTCGGCCCGGTGGCGAGGGCCGCGCCGATCGCGGCCCAGTGCGGCCGGTTTCCGCGCAGCCCCAGAGGCTGACACCGGTGAGGCCCACGCAGGACACGGCGATCCCGGCCAGCGCCCGGCCGCCGGGCACCTCGTGCGCGAACACGGCCGCCAGCACGGTGACCACGAGCGGGGCGGTCCCGCGCGCGATGGGGCAGGCCTGTCCTAAGTCGCCCAGCCGGAAGGAGGTCACCAGCAGGGCGTAGTAGAGGATGTGCACGGTCGCCGAGGCGGACAGATAGGCCAGGAGGGCCCCGCCGGGAACGCCGCGAACGGCACCGCGGCGAGCCCGATCAGGGCACCGCCGCCGGATATCAGGGCGAATCCGACGAGTTTGTCGGTGATGCGGTGTGCGATGGCGTTCCAGTCGGCATGGGTCACGGCGGCGCACAGGACGGCGGCCGTGACGAGCGGGGTCACGCGGTCTGCTCGCGCACGTCCACCAGTTCGGCACCGGCATGGGACACCAGCGCCCGCGGCTCGATCGGGAAGACGGCATGAGGCGTGCCGGCCGCCGCCCACACCTCGGCGTGGACGAGCAGCGAGCGGTCGGCGAGGACTCGCGTGCGCGTGCGGTGCCCGAAGGGCGGGACGCCGCCGATGGCATACCCGGTGGTGTCCCGCACGACGCCGGCGTCGGCCCGGGTGACCTTCCCCGCGCCCAGTTGCTCACGCACCCGCTCCAGGTCCACGCGCGAGGCTCCGTCCATCAGGACGAGCACCGGGACGCCGTCGGCGGCGAAGACCAGCGACTTGCAGATCTGGTTCAGCCCGCACCCGATCGCCTCGGCGGCCTCGGCGGCGGTCCGGGTGGCCTCCGGGAACCGGCGGGTGCGCGCGAGGACGTCGTCCAGCCCGAGCGCACGCATCGCTTCGGCGAATCGGGGGTTGGCAGCGGACTCTCCGGCAGCAGTGGCGGTCGTCGTCATGACCGGCACGCTACGGCATCGTTCCGGCGGTGCTCACGGGGTTTTCGGCTGCCGCTCGTGCACCGCTCGGTCCAGCGGACATGCACAGCGGGGCACTGTTCCGACTGTGATCATCCATCGACTTTGTGATTACCTGACACGCATCAGAACAGGCGTTCACGGCCAGGCCGCCGCGGCGGTCCGGCCTACGGGGGATCACTGTGAGCGAAAGCAAAGCCGTACCGGCGGACGACAGACTTCCGGAACCGGGTCAGACGCAACTGCCGCTGACGCCGGACGAGTTCAACAAGCATCACGTCATTCCGGGCTTCGAGGGTATGTACTCGGCTCCGCCCGCCTCCAGCACCAAGGACCCGCTGAACATCACGCCGGTGCAACCGGGCGCACCCGGACTGCTCCCGCCGCCGGGAAAGTCCGGCCGACCGGGGGACATCCCCGGGCTCCTCGAACCGCCGGGACACTCCGGCCGACCGCAGGACCCGCTCAAGATCGCGCCGGCCGTGCTCAAGACGGCCGCCGGTCAGGTGGACGACGTCCACGACGACTTCTACAAGCCGGCCGCCTCGCTGGAGGAGCCGGCGCTGAAGGCCGTGGCGGCACTGACGGAGTTCGAGTCGGCGCGGGCGATCCGGCTGGCCCACCGGCAGTGGGAACTGCAGTCCGGCACGGTCACGGCATGGCTGACCCACATCGCCGAGAGCCTGCGGTCGGCCGACGACACCTACAAGAAGACCGACTGCGCCGTCGGGGACACGGCGCGACAGGTGCAGATCCGCTCGGCGTTGATGGACTACTGACATGGCCGACTCCTTCCACCAGGCCCTGATGACGGCGGATCTGACGGTCCTGGACAAGCTGGCGGACCGCTGGGACAGCATCCACACCTCCATCAAGGGCCTCGGCAAGCGCCTGCACGACGAAGTCCTCACCCCGCTGCGCGACAAGGGCTACTGGGAGGGGGCCGCGGCCCCGTACGCCTGGAAGATGATCGACGACATCCAGCGGCAGCTGGAGCACGCGACGTCCGTGGCGGACGCCTCGCGGCGCGTCATCGAGGACGCGGTGGGCGATCTCAAGTCCGCTCAGAAGGATCTCAAGGACGCCGTCCGGCGGGCCACGGACAAGGGCCTGTACATCCAGTCGGACGGGACGCCCGCCCCGGACGTCACGGGCGGCGTCTGCAAGGCGAACCCCACCAAGGACGACAAGAAGGACATCGAGGCGGCACGGCACGAGATCGCGGAGATCCTCAAGCGCGGCGTCACGGCCGACCGCAACCTCGCCTTCAGCCTGATGGCGGACATCGGCCTGGGCCCGTGGTTCAACGACAGACCCGGGTTCACGGACATCGACTCCACCGGCAGGATCGGGGAGGACGAGTACAACGCGCTGGATCTCGCCATGCAGGGCAAGAACCCGTATCCGGCGTCCAGTTCGGACGATCCGTACTCGCTCGGCTGGGACTGGGTGACCGGCGACGGCCCCCGGCACCGCGAGTACTTCAGCGGGGACAGGATGACCGAGCTGATCCGGTCCAGCGAGAGCATGCAGAAGCTACGAGTGGACACGCTGCAGCAGTGGCGTTCCACGGGCCAGCCCGAGGGCGACGTGGCCTACTCGATCTCCTCCGGCGGCAAGGTGGGAGCCCTCGAGAAGCTCATCACCACCGACCTGCCCGCGATCGTCACCGGCGACAAAGCCCACCTGGGCGAGGCGTTCACCGGCTCGTACAACCTGCACTACGACGTCAAGGGCGAGGACCCCGACGGTTCCGTGGTCGTCGAGTACACGCTGCACAACACCACGAGCAACGAGTCGTTCCTGCACTACATCGGCTACTACGACTGGCTCAAGGAGACCAACCGCGACCACGGCGTCTTCTCGTCCGAGGACCAGAAGATCGTCTGGACCGAACGCATTCCCGCGAAGGAGAAGTAGCCCCGTGTCCCGAGTCCTCCCGGCAGGCCGGCGGCTGCGCTGGATGACGGCCGTCGCCGTGCCGGCGCTGCTGTCCCCCCTGGCCGGCTGCTCCTCCTCGTCCACCGCCGTCGAGGCCTGTATGGCGAAGCAGGCGACCTCCGTCGGTTCCGTCGACCTGACGGGCACCTACACGGGGGAGGGCGACGCGAAGGCGGTGACGCTGACTCTCAGGCCGCCCGTCGGCAGGTCCGGCGGCAGCGTCACCGTCCGCAACTGGCCGACCGGCGACTGGTACAGGAGCGAACTCGGTGACACGTTCAACGGGTCGGGCACCTGGGACGTGGACTACAGCGGCGGATCCGGCAAACCCCCGCACGTCAGCCTTTCCCTCACCAGCCCAAGACTCTTCCTGAACGACGACACCCTCGACAAGCTGTCGATCGCCGAGGGCTCCGGGCGGACGTACCTCTACGAGAACGACGACCCGGACGTCTGTCCCAAGTTCCGCCTGAAGATGACCTCTTCGGGCGCGCCAGGTCCTGGGACGAAAAGCAGCCGGTGAGGGTGCAGCCCCGTCCCCACGGGCACCCTCACCGGCTGGTCGGCATCGGCCGGAGGCCGATGTGGACTAGAAGCGGTACGTCACGCGCGTACCAGCTCCCGCTCGCCGTCCGGGTCGGCGTCCTTGCCGTCCGCGGAGGACTGCGAGCGCAGGCCCTCACCCTCGACGTCGACGTTCGGCAGCGCGCGGTCGAGCCACTTGGGCAGCCACCAGGCCCGCTTGCCGAGCAGGGCGAGCACCGCCGGGACGATCGCCATGCGGACGATGAACGCGTCGAAGAAGACGGCGATCGCGAGGCCGAAGCCGATCATCTTGATCATCGACTCGCTGGAGCCGATGAAGCCGGAGAAGACGGCCATCATGATGATCGCGGCGGCCGTCACGACCCGCGCCCCGTGCCGGAAGCCGGTGACCACGGCCTGGGTCGGCTTCTCGCCGTGGACGTACGCCTCCCGCATCCGGGTGACGAGGAAGACCTCGTAGTCCATGGCGAGACCGAAGACGACGCCCACCATGAAGATCGGCATCATCGACATGACCGGGCCGGTCTCGGAGACGTTGAACAGGCCGGACAGCCAGCCCCACTGGAAGACCGCCACCACTGCGCCGAGGGCCGCCGTCACGCTGAGCAGGAAGCCGAGGGCCGCCTTCAGCGGGACGAGGATCGAGCGGAAGACCACGATCAGGAGCAGGAAGGCGAGGCCGACCACGAGTGCCAGATACGGCAGCAGCGCGTCGTTCAGCTTCTGCGAGACGTCGATGTTCATCGCCGTCGAGCCCGTGACCAGGATCTTGGAGTCGGTCTCCTTGGCGACGTCCGCGCCCTTGTCGCGGATGGTGTGCACCAGGTCCTCGGTCGTCCTGGAGGACGGCTTGGACCCGGGGACGACCGTGATGGTCGCGGTGTCGCCGGCCTTGTTGGCCACGGCCGGGGTGACCGTGACGACGTCCTTCAGGCCCTTGATCTCGTCGCCGACCTTGGTGAAGGCGGCCTTGGGGTCATGGCTGCCCTTGGCGTCGACGACGACCATCAGCGGGCCGTTGAAGCCCGGTCCGAAGCCCTCGGAGAGCAGGTCGTAGGCGCGGCGCTGGGTGGTGGAGGTCGGCTGGGAGCCGTCGTCCGGGAGGCCCAGCTCGAGCGAGGCGGCCGGGACCGCAGCGGCACCGAGGCCGATCACGCCGAGCAGCAGGACCGCGACGGGCCGCCGTACGACGAAGCTCGCCCAGCGGGTACCCATGTTGGGCCGGCCCGGCTTCTTGGGCGTACGGCCGCCGCCGAGCAGCTTGCTCTTCTGGCCCGCGGGCTTGACCTTGCGGCCGGCGTAGCCGAGCAGCGCCGGGATCAGCGTGAGCGCGATCAGGACGGCGATGGCGACCGTGCCCGCCGCCGCGATGCCCATCTTGGTCAGCATCGGGATGTTGACGACCGACAGGCCGACCAGGGCGATGACGACGGTCAGGCCCGCGAAGACCACCGCGGAGCCCGCCGTGCCCACGGCCCGCCCGGCCGCCTCCTCGCGTTCGCGGCCCTCGGCCAGTTCGGCGCGGTAGCGGGAGACGATGAAGAGGGCGTAGTCGATGCCGACGGCGAGGCCGATCATCGAGGCCAGTGTGGAGGTCGTGGTGCCCAGGTCCAGGGCGCTGGCGAGCGCCGTGATCGTGGACACGCCGATACCGACGCCGATGAGCGCGGTGAGCAGCGGGAATCCGGCCGCGAGCAGCGAGCCGAAGGTGATGACGAGGACGACCGCGGCGATGACGATGCCGATGACCTCGCTGGAGCCGGTCTCCGGGGTCGCGGTCAGTGCGTCACCGCCGACCTCGACGCTCAGCCCGGCGTCGCGCGCCTGCTGTGCGGCCTCCTTCAGGCTGTTCTTGGAGGAGGCCTTCAGCTCCATGCCGGAGACCCTGTACTTCACCGAGGCGTAGGCGATCTCGCCGTTCTTGCTGACGGCGTGCCCGGCGTAGGGGTCGGCGACGGAGACGACCTCGGAGCCGCCGCCCAGCTCCTTGACGGTCTTCTCGACGGTCGCCTTGTTGAGCTTGTCGGTCATCTTCTCGCCGGCCGGCGCCTTGAAGACGACGCGCGCGGTGGCGCCGTCGGCGCTCATCCCGGGGAAGCGCTGTTCGAGCAGGTCGAACGCTTTCTGCGCCTCGGTGCCGGGGATGGAGAAGGAGGTGCTGCCGGCGGGCGGCGCGGAGGCGGCGCCGACCCCGGCGAGGGTCAGCAGCGCCACCCATATCAGGGCGACGAAGTGCCGTCGCCGGAAGGCGAGACGGCCCAGTTTGTACAGAAACGTGGCCACGGAGGCGTACTCCCGGTCAGGTCGTGGGGTTGATCAGGGCAGGGGTGGTCAGCCCGACGACGTGAGCGGTGACGTCAGATGGTGGGCTTGCCGGGGAGAGAAGTCAGTCGGTGGGGATGCCGAGGGCGGGGAGGACCACGGCGTCGATGTACGACATGAGGAAGGCCTGCGTCGGCGGCAGCTCGTCGAGCATCGTCCGGGCGGCGAACCCGCCCAGCATCATGTGCATCATGAACTCGATCGCCGGGTTGTCCGCACGGACCTCACCCCGGTCGACGGCCCGCTGCACGACACGACGGAACGTCGCCATCTCCGGCTCGATGAGATGCTCCCGGAACGCCCGCAGGAGGTCCGGATTGCTGTGCACCGCCATGGCCAGACCCCGCATCAGCGCGGAGTTCTGCTCCATCTCGCAGTCGTCGGAACGCATGGTGAGAGCGTGCAGATCGCCCTTGAGCGACCCGGTGTCGATCTCGTCGAGCGCCATGCCCCCCGGCTTGTTGTGCCGCACCGCCTTCGCGACCAGCTCGGCCTTGCCGCCCCACTGGCGGTAGAGCGTCGCCTTACTGGACTTGGTGCGAGCGGCAACGGCGTCCATGGTGAGGGCGTCGTAGCCGACTTCCCGGAGCAGGTCGAGCACGGCCTCGTACAGCTCGGCCTCACGCTCGGGCGTGATCCGACTGCGACGCGCCGTTGCGACGACCTCGGTCATGCCACTCACCTTCCCGCTCGGGAGCCTGCTGTTCGTACCACCGTGAAGATACCCCGAGAGCATGCGAAACGAAACCGTTTCGTACGTGGGTTGGGTCACGGTTGTTCGGTCCCCATAAGTCCGGCTCGCTCACCCGTGTACAAGTTGCTGGGGCCCTTTGACCGGAAAAGCATAGGGACGTGAGCTATCTGCGCCTTCCCCACCTCAGCGGCGACCTGCTGTGCTTCGTGGCCGAGGACGACCTCTGGCTGGCCCCCCTCGACTCCCCGGGCCGCGCCTGGCGCCTCACCGCGGACCGCACCAAGACCGGTCATCCGCGCTTCTCACCCGACGGCCGCCGGATCGCGTACTCGACCTGGCGCAGCCTCGACCCCGAGATCCACCTCGTCGGCACCGACGGCGGCCCCGCACGGCAGCTGACGTACTGGGGCAGCTCCGACACCCAGGTCTGCGGGTGGACGCCCCCCGACCGGGACGGCAAGGCCGACATCCTGGCCGTGGCCTCGCACGACCAGCCCTTCTCCTACTTCACCTGGGCCTACAAGGTCCCCACCGACGGCGATCCCGGCGCGCGGCTGCCCTGGGGCCCGGTCACCGACATCCAGGTCGCCGACGTCGACGGCGAGCACAGGACGCTGCTGCTCACCGGCACCCCGCCGCACGAACCGGCCTCCTGGAAGCGCTACCGCGGCGGCGCCATGGGACGCCTCTGGCTGCACGGGCGCCAGCTCGTGCCCGACATCGGCGGCCATCTGGCCTGCCCCATGTTCGTCGCCGGCCGCGTCGCCTTCCTCTCCGACCACGAGGGCGTCGGCAACCTCTACTCCTGCACGTACGACGGCACCGACCTGCGCCGCCACACCGACCACGACGCCTTCTACGCCCGGCACGCCTCCAGCGACGGCACCCGGGTGGTCTACCAGTGCGCGGGCGACCTGTGGCTGGTGGACGACTTCTCCCCCAAGGCCGTACCGCGCAAGCTGGACATCCGCCTCGCCGGGCCCGCCACCGGGCGGCGCCGCTATCAGGTGCCGGCCGCACAGAACGTCGACGGCATCTCCGTGGACGAGACCGGCCGCGCCAGCGCCGTCGTGGTACGCGGCAGCCTGTACTGGCTCACCCACCGCGACGGACCGGCCCGTACGATCGCCGACACGCCCGGCGTCCGGGTGCGGCTGCCGGAGATGCTCGGCACGACCGGCCAGGTCGCGTACGTCACCGACGCGGAGGGCGAGGACGCCGTCGAGATCGCCCAGCTGCCGCGCGCGACCGGCGACCGCGCCCCGCGCCGGCTCGCCTCCGGCGCCCTGGGCCGGGTCCTGGAACTGGTCTCCGACCCGCTCGGCGAACGCCTGGCCATCGCCTCGCACGACGGACGGCTGCTGCTGATCGACACCGGGGAGCGCGAGGGCGGGGAGGTCACGGCGGGTGCCGCGGAGGACTCCGAGGAGGCCGAGGCGAGCGAGGTCGGCGAGGCGGGAGAGGGGACGGAGGCAGCCGAGGGGGCCGGAGGGCCGGCCGGCCGGGTGACCGAGCTGATCCGCTCCATCAACGGCCCCGTGCGCGACCTCGCCTTCTCCCCCGACGGCTCCTGGCTCACCTGGTCCCACCCGGGCATCGGCCGCTCGCTGCGCCAGATCAAGCTGGCCCGCATCAAGGACCGGCTGATCGTGGACGTGACCAACGGCCGCTTCGAGGACGAGAACCCCGTCTTCACCCGCGACGGCCGCTACCTCGCCTTCCTGTCCTGGCGCGGCTTCGACCCGGTCTACGACGTCCACACCGGCGACCTCTCCTTCCCGCTCGGCTGCCGCCCGTACCTCGTCCCGCTGAACTCGGCGACCCCCTCCCCCTTCGCCCTGAACCCCGAGGGACGCCCGGCCGCCGGCGGGCTCGACCCGGTCGAGGACGAGGAGACGGGCGAGGCCGGCACGGTGACCGTGGAGATCGAGGGCCTGCAGAACAGGGTCACGCCGTTCCCGGTCATCGCCTCCAAGTACTCCGCGCTGTCCCCGGTCGCCGGCGGCGGCCTGGTCTGGCTGCGCTGGCCGATCTCCGGTGCACTCGGCGAGACCTTCGTCAATCCTGCCGACATCAGCGGCCGCCCGACCCTGGAGTACTTCAACATCACCAAGGCGAAGAAGTCCGAACTGGTCGACCACATGGACTGGTTCACGGTGAGCGGCGACGGCACCCGGCTCGTCGTCATGGACGAGGGCGAGCTGCGCGCCGTTCCCGCCACGGAGCCGGGCGACGGCGACACGACCGTGTGGATCGACCTGCGCCGCATCCTGCACGAGGTCGACCCGCCCGCCGAGTGGCGCCAGGCCTACGAGGAGGCGGGGCGCCTCATCCGCGGCTACTTCTGGGACCCGGGCATGTGCGGCATCGACTGGAACGGGGTGCTCGACCAGTACCGCCCGCTGGTCGAACGGGTCACCTCTCCCGACGAGTTCGCGGATCTCCTCAGGGAGGTACTCGGCGAGCTGGGCACCTCGCACGCCTACGTCACCGCCGCCCGGCGCAACGAGGGCCCGCCGCACTACCAGCGCCGCCAGGGTCTCCTCGGCGCCAACTTCGTCCGACGCAACGGCCACTGGACCATCAAGCGCATCCTGCCCGGCAACTCCTCCGACTCCCGGGCCCGCTCACCGCTGGCCGGCACGGGCATCCGCGAGGGCGCCGTACTGACCCACGTCGACGGCCGTCCGGTCGACCCGGTGACGGGGCCGTACCCGCTGCTCGCCGGCTCCGGGGGGACGACCGTGGAGCTGACGTTCACCCCGGCACAGGGGGAGGCGGACCAGGTCCGACGGGTCGCCGTCGTCCCGCTCGTCGACGACCGGTCGCTGCGCTACCAGGACTGGGTCGCCAAACGCCGTGAGGTCGTACGGGAGTTGAGCGGCGGAAAGTGCGGCTATCTGCACATCCCCGACATGGGCGGCTCCGGCTGGGCCCAGTTCAACCGCGACCTGCGCATGGAGGTGTCCCGGCCCGCGCTGATCGTGGACGTGCGCGGCAACGCGGGCGGGCACATCAGCGAACTCGTCATCGAGAAGCTGACCCGGACGATCCTGGGCTGGGACCTGACCCGGGACGCCCAGCCGGTGTCGTACACCTCGAACGCGCCGCGGGGCCCGGTGGTCGCCCTGGCCGACGAGGCGACCTCCTCGGACGGCGACATGATCACCGCCGCGTTCAAGCTGCTCCAGCTCGGGCCGGTGGTCGGCACGCGCACCTGGGGCGGGGTCGTCGGCATGACCGGCCGCCACGCGCTGGGCGACGGCACGGTCATCACGGTCCCGATGAACGCGGCCTGGTTCGACGCCTACGGCTGGTCCGTGGAGAACCATGGCGTCACCCCCGACCTGGAGATCATGCGCACGCCCCTGGACTGGGCCGAGGGCCGTCACGCCCAGATGGACGACGCGATCCAACTCGCCCTGGACCTCCTGGAGTCCAACCCGGCAGCCATCCCCCCGGACTACTCCGACGTCCCCAACAGGGCCCGCCCGAAGCTGCCGCCGAGGAACAATGGTTAGGAGCGCGTAACGGCAAGGGGCGCGTAACGGCAGGGAGCGCGCGCCCAAGGGGCGCGGGGAACTGCGCGACAAGCCTCCACGCACCCGCACCCGCACAACAACCAAAGCCGGACAACAACGCAGGGCGCCCTCCGTAGAACGAAGGGCGCCCACGTCAAACCAGCCGAAGCCGAGGGCAGCGGCTACGCGTCGTAGTCCCGGTCGAACCGGTCCTCCATCTCACGCTCCGTGTCCTCGATGTCGCGCATGTTCTCGTGCTGGCGACCGGGCTGCGGCTGCTGCTGGCCAGGCTGACCCTGCCGGCCTCGCTGCTGCTTGCCCCGCTGCCCGGCCTGCTCACGGGCCTGGTCGAGCTTGCCCTTGGCCTGCTGGGCCTTGCCCTGCATCTGGTCCTTCGTACCCATGTGGGTTCACTCCTGTGGTGAGCGAGAGTGGGGAATCGGCCCCTTGGTGGGGCCTCGACCAGATTCACACGGAGGAACACGTCACGCATGTGGATCAGTTACGGTGCGTAGCCCGCGCCGCTTCGTCGGCAGCCCCGCCCGCGCCCACGAGCCCCGAGCGCATACCGTGCAGGCGGGGCCCGAACCGCTGCATCTCGCGCTGCCCGACGGTCCCGATGAGCGCCGGCAGGTATCCGCGCACGCCCTGCATGCCGCGCAGCCACCACTGTCCGTACACGTGCGCCGAGCGGCGTTCGATCCCGGCCACGATCCGGTCCACGGCGGGGCCCAGCGGATAGGTCTTGTTCGACGGCCACGGCAGCCGCTGCCGCAACTCCCGCATGACGTCGTCCTGGTCGGCGCCGCGCACCATGTCGGTGTCGGTCCACGACAGATAGCCGACGCCGACGCGCACGCCCTGGTGGCCGACCTCGGCGCGCAGGCTGTGCGCGTACGCCTCCACGCCCGACTTGGAGGCACAGTACGCCGTCATCATCGGCGCGGGCGTGATCGCGGCGAGCGAGGCGATCTGGAGGAGATAGCCGCGGCTCTCGACCAGCACCGGCAGGAAAGCCCGCGCGGTCACCGCCGAACCGATCAGGTTCACCTCGATCACACGCCGCCACGCGCCGGGATCGGAGTCGATGAACGGACCGCCCGTCGCCACACCGGCGTTGGCGACCACGATGTCCACCTTCCCGAACCGCTCCTTCACCTCCCGCGCGACCCGGCTCATCGCCTCGTGGTCGGTGACGTCGGCGTACCAGTACGCGCTGTCGCTGTGCAGCCGGCCGGAGACCTCCTTGAGTGCCTCCTCCTCCAGCCCGACCAGCGCGACCTTCGCGCCGCGCGCCGAGAGCTTGCGTGCCAGCAGCTCACCGACGCCGCGCGCCGCTCCGGTCACAACGGCGACCTGCCCTTCGAGGCTGACCCTGCTCATGCGCCCTCCTTGATCTGCGCCGGGGTGGAACGGCGTTCGGTGTCGTTGGGGACGTCGGCGGTCCCCGCGGAGTCGGGGGTGTCGCGGGTGTCGGCGGTCCCCGGAGTGTCGGGGGTGTCCCCCGTGACGTAGGTGGTGACGAGTTCCCGGATCCTGCCGGTCACCAGGTCCGGGGCCTCGATCGGGCTCATGTGCCCGACGCCGTGCAGCTCGGTGAGACCGACACAGCGCGGCAGGGCGGCGACCAGTGCGCGGGCGTGCACTGGGGGCGTGAGGCGGTCGGACGCGCCGTGCACCACCGCGGTGGGCGCGTGCAACTCCCGTACGCCGTGGTCGAGATCGAGCGCCTCGAGCACGCCGGCCCAGGCACGGCGCACAGTGCGCGGGCAGGCGTGCACGATCCGCGCGCACGCCTCCACCATGTGCGGGGCGGAACCGGCGCCCATGGTGGCGTACTTGAGGATGCGCTTCGCGGCCGGCGTGACCGGACCGAGCGGAGCACTCGAACCGAGAATGCGCCCGGTGATCCATGTGCGCACGCGCCCGGCGCGCATCGGCACCACCCGCGCCTCCGCGACCAGGCGCGAACTGCCCGTGCTGCACAACAGGACGGCGGCGGCGTGGTCACGGAAGCGGGGGCGCGCAGCCGCGGCCATGACGGTCATGCCGCCCATGGAGTGGCCGACGAACAGGGCCTTCTCCCCCGGCGCGAGTGTCCGGGCGAGCACGGCTTCGAGATCGTCCGCCAGCGCTTGGGTGGTGCACGCGGGGCTCGCAGGACTGCGCCCGTGCCCCCTCTGGTCGTACGCGATCACCCGGTGGTCGGTCGCCAGGTCCCGGATCTGCGCCGCCCAGAAGGCGGTCGAGCAGGTCCAGCCGTGGGAGAGGACAACGGGGGGCGCACTCTCGGGCCCGTGCACCTCTACATGCAGTCGCGCGCCGTCGGAGGAGTCGACGGTGAGTTCCCGGGAGGGCACGGGCGGGGCGTAGCGTCCGTGGGCGACGGGGGTGGGCCGGCTCATGCCGCGCCCTCGCTCTGCTGAGCGCCGCCGGCGCGCGTGGCCGCGGACTTCCCGGTGGCGCGCGCGGATTGCTTGGCAGTACGCGCGGGCAGGCTCGTCTTCTTCGCGCCGCTCACCGTGCTCTTCGCGCCGCTCTTCGCGCCGGAGCCGGCGCTTTCTGCGCCCTTCACGCCGCCCGCACCCGGCTCCGCGGCCTTCGCGCTCCCCGCGCCGACGCCCGTGACCCGCACGCCGGGCTTGCGGACGACCTCGTACTCCGCCAGGTCCACCCGCCGGGTCGCGGTACGGAACTCGGTCGTCGTACCGGGCCAGACGGTGGTGTTGCGGCCACTCGCGTCCAGGTACCAGCTGGTGCAGCCGCCGGTGTTCCACACGGTCCGCTTCATGCGTTCCTGGACCTTGCGGTTCCAGTCCTCGACGGCCGCGGGCCGGGCATCGAGGGCCGTACGGCCTCCCCCGGTGCCTTGAGGGCCCGGGGGGACCCCCAGGACGTCCAGTTGCCGCAGGTAGTCGGCCATGTAGTTCAGCTGGGACTCGATCATGAGGATCATGGAGGAGTTCCCGAGGCCGGTGTTCGGCCCGATGATCGTCATGAAGTTCGGGAAGCCGGCCGCGGCCGTGCCGCGCAGCGCCTGCATGCCGTTCTTCCAGGACTCGGCGAGCGTCCTGCCGTCCGCACCGACCACGCGCTCGGCGATCGGCATGTCCGTGACGTGGAAGCCCGTACCGAAGATGATCACGTCGGCCTCGGCTTCGGTGCCGTCGGCCGCGACGAGCGTCGAGCCGCGGATCTCGCTCAGCCCGCTGGCGACGACGTCCACATTCGGCCTGGCCAGCGCCGGGTAGTACGTGCTGGACAGCAGGATTCGCTTGCAGCCGATGCGGTAGTCGGGGGTGAGCTTGGCGCGCAGGGCCGGGTCCTTGACGGCGCGAGCCATGTTGCGCTTGGCGAGCTGTTCGATCAGGCCGAGTTCGTCTGGGTGCTTGGTGAACGCCTGGACCTGCAGTTCCCGGATGCCCCACAGCAGTCCGCGCCTGAGCCGGCTGGTGAAGGGCACGGACCGGTGCAGCCACCGCTCGGCGCCGCTGATGGCGCGGTCCATGCGGGGCATCACCCACGGCGGGGTGCGCTGGAAGAGGGTGAGCCGGCCGACCTCGCGCTGGATCGCCGGAACGATCTGGATGGCGGAGGCACCGGTACCGACCACGGCGACGCGCTTGCCCCTCAGGTCGTGGTCGTGGTCCCAGCGGGCGGAGTGGAACACCTTGCCCGGGAAGGACTCCAGGCCCGGTATCCCGGGGACCTTCGGGTCGGACAGCGGCCCGGTGGCGGAGACGACGACGTCGGCGGTCAGCGAGCCGCGCGTGGTCTCGATGGTCCAGCGCAGGTTCTCGGCGTCCCAGGTCACCAGCTTGACCTCGGAGTCCAGGCGGATGTGCGGGCGCAGCCCGAACAGGTCGGTGACGTGCTCCAGGTAGGCGCGGATGTGCCGCTGCCCGGAGAAGGTGCGCGGCCAGTCGGGGTTGGGCGCGAAGGAGAAGGAGTAGAGGTGGGAGGGCACATCACAGGCACACCCGGGGTAGCTGTTGTCCCGCCAGGTGCCCCCGACGCTGTCGGCCCGCTCCAGTACGGCGAAGTCGGTGATCCCCTCGCGGCGCAGCCGCACGGCGGCCCCCAGCCCGCCGAACCCGGACCCGATCACCGCCACCCGTACATGCTCGTGCTCGGCCATCCCGAAGCCTCCACGCATCGCCTTGGACTCCGCCAGTGAACACTGGCGCAATGGGACTGTAGAACAGCTCCGTACCGAGCGGTAGGGGTCGCGGGCGGGAAAGTTACCGGCGGTACAACATAGGCTGCGGGCGTGGCAGACGAGGGTGGACGCAAGGAAGGCCAGGGCGGTCGGGGCAGCCGGCGCCACGGCCGGGACGGCGTGCAGGGCGCGCACGGCGCGCACCACGGCGCCCACGACACGCGCCTGCGCGAGTACCGCATGGAAGAGCTGGCCCGACTCGCCGGCATCACCGTGCGCACCCTGCGCTTCTACCGGGAGCGCAAGCTGATCCCTCCGCCCCGGCGCGAGGGCCGGATCGCCTGGTACGACGACCACCACCTGGCGCGCCTGCGCACCATCGCCGCCCTGCTGGAGCGCGGTCACACACTGAACGGCATCGCGGAACTCGCGGAGGCCCTCGACCAGGGCCGCAACGTCGCCGACCTGCTCGGCGTCGGCACCCCCACGGAGGAGGAGCCGGTCCGCCTCACCCCGGAGGAACTCGCCGCCCGCTTCGAGGGCGAGGTCACACCCGAGAACCTCGCCGCCGCCATGGAGCTGGGCTACCTCGGCACCGACGGCGACGAGATCGTCCACATCAGCCGCCGTCTGCTGGACGTCTCCTCCGCGCTGGTCCGCGAGGGCATCCCGCTCGGCGAGGTTCTCACCGCCGCCGCCCGCGTCCGCGAACACGCCGACGCCCTCGCCGAACTCTTCGCCGACCTGATCCTGCGCCACGCCCCCGAGGAAGACCTCCACCGCCTGCGCCCACTGGCCCGCAGCGTGGTGGAGGCGGAACTCTCCCTGGCCCTGGACCGCCGCCTGACCAAGGAGACGGACGAGCGGGGCGCGTGAGTCCGCTCGCGCCCGGCGGACAGGGGCCCACCTAGAGGTCGTAGACGACGGTCACCGGCGCGTGGTCGGACCACCGCTCGGCGTGCGTGGCCGCGCGCTCCACGAACCCCTTGACGGCCTTGCCGGCGAGCCCGGGCGTGGCGACGTGGTAGTCGATGCGCCACCCCGAGTCGTTGTCGAAGGCCCGCCCGCGGTACGACCACCAGCTGTACGGCCCCTCGACATCGGGATGCAGGGCGCGCACGACGTCGACGTACCCGCCGTCGGCCGGATCGAGGACGCCGCCGAGCCACTCCCGCTCCTCGGGCAGGAAGCCGGAGTTCCTGGTGTTGCCGCGCCAGTTCTTGAGGTCTGTCTGCTGGTGGGCGATGTTCCAGTCGCCGCAGACGACCACCTCGCGCCCGTCGGCCGCGGCCCGCGCGCGCAGCGCCTTGAGGTGGGCGAGGAACTCGCCCATGAAGCGCACCTTCTCGTCCTGCCGCGCGGTGCCGACCTCGCCGGAGGGCAGGTACAGGGACGCGACCGTGACGCCGGGCAGGTCCGCCTCGACGTAGCGCCCACTGCCGTCGAACTCGGCCGAGCCGAAGCCGACCCGGACCCGGTCGGGCTCACGTCGCGTGTAGAGGGAGACGCCCGCCCGGCCCTTGGCGGCGGCCGGGGCGTGCACCACGTACCAGCCGTCGGGCTGCCGCACCTCCTCGGGCAGCTGGTGCGGCTCGGCGCGCACCTCCTGGAGGCAGACGACGTCCGCCTCCGTCCGGGCGAGCCACTCCACGAAGCCCTTCTTGGCGGCGGCCCGCAGCCCGTTCACGTTCACCGAGGTCACAGTCAGCACCAGGGCACGATACCGGCACACTGGTCGGAGCCCGTCCGCACCATCCGACATTCACCTGCATAGAAGTACGATATCCAGCATGAATATACGTCGTATCCGATTCGATCACCCCGACGCCGTCAAGCTCAACGACGAGGTCCAGGCCGAATACCACCTGCGCTACGGCGACGGCGGCGACGCCACGACCCTCGACGCCGCGGACTTCGCCCCGCCACGGGGCGTCTACCTGATCGCGTACGACGAGCAGGGCCGCCCCGTCGCGACCGGCGGCTGGCGCAGCCAGGACCTCAACGACGAAGGCAACGAGGACGGCGACGCCGAACTCAAGCGCATGTACGTGATCGAGCAGGCTCGTGGCCGCGGCCTGGCACGCCGGATGCTCACGGCCCTGGAGGAGGACGCGCGCGCCGCCGGCCGCTCCCGCATGGTCCTGGAAACGGGCACCAAGCAGCCGGAGGCCATCACCCTGTACACCTCCAGCGGCTACGAGCCGTGCGCCAAGTTCGGCTACTACCGCTTCCATGACGAGAGCCGCTGCTTCGCGAAGCAGCTCTGAAGCCGTAACTCGGATCACACCGGGCCCGCTTGAGCCCCGGCGGGCCCGGCCGCGAGCCGGCACCCTGCCCGCGCACACGATGAAGCCCCTGTCGGCAATGCCGACAGGGGCTTCATGCTGCGTGGACCTGAGGGGATTTGAACCCCTGGCCCCCTCGATGCGAACGAGGTGCGCTACCGGACTGCGCCACAGGCCCTTGCAACGAGTGAAACTCTAGCATCCCCATCGGGGTGCTTGGAAATCCGTTCCCTGACTGGTCACGACGGGGATCCCGCAGGCAGCGCGGACCGCCGGGGGCGCGCCGCAGGGCATGCCGGCGGACTTACTCGTTCGCCGCGCGCGGGCGGTCGCCGTCCTCGTACTGATCGAAGAGGGGCGTGCGCCCGCGCTCGCGCGCCCGGCGCGCGGAGGCTGCGCGGCGCGCGTCACTACGGCCGCCTGTCGGCTTGTCCTCGGCCATGGGCGTCTGCTCACCCGCCTCCGGCGCAGGGGCCGCCTCGTGCTCCGGCGCCACCGAGCTGGATCGCGCCGAACTCCACGCGTCGGGGGCCCCCAGATCCACGTCGGACGTGGCACGCGGCGCGACGGGCGCGGTCACGTACGTCGGCAGGGGCACCGGCACCGGGTCCCAGCTGTCCCCGCCCGGCCGCCGCTGCCGCTCACGCTGCTGGTCGACCCACTCGGCGTGGTCGGTCTGCTCGACCAGGGCGCGCCGATCCGCGGCGAGCGCGGAGAGAGAGGGGTCCGTGTCCGTCCGTGGAACCTCCTCCGGTTCGTCCGCGCCGGTACTCGCCTCGAGGGGCGCGCGCCGGCGCGGCTGGCGCTCCCGCAGCCGCTGCGCCGCAACCTCGGCCCGCCGACGGTCCATCTGATAGGCGAAGCGCCGGCGCTCCTGGGAGCGCAGGTACGCGATGTACGTGCTGAGCAGCACGGCAGGCACGGCGGGCACCCAGAGGAAGGCGAGTCCTCCGACGGCGGCGACGATCGCACCGAGCGTGAAGGCGAGGAAGAGCAACACGGTGGTACGCCGACGGCGCGCGAGAACCTTCGAGCGCCTGGCACGTGCCGCGGCCGCCTGCGCGGAGGCCGTTCGACGCGCGGTCGGCACCCGCTTGGGTCCGGGCACGGCCCCGGACTTGGATGCCGGCACGGCGGGCTTGTCGCGTGCGGGTTCCGCTCTTCCGGGCGCCTCGGGCCCGACTTCCGCGTGCGCCTGACGACGGGTCGGAGGCATGGCGAAGGCCCGGACGTCCACCGAGTCGGTGACGGCGTCCGGATCACCGGCGTCCGGCTCCCCCTCCTGGGCGGAGCGCGCCCGCAGGTCCCTGGCGTATCGACGCTCCATGCCCGCCCGTCCGGACAGCAGCCGGATGGCGGTGCTGAAGCGTTCCGTCGGACGGGCCTCGTTCAGCTCGTCCTGCCTACGGAGCCACATAGGCACCAAGTAGGCGGCCCAGGCCCCGACAATGACTGCGTAGATGAGGCCGCTGCTGCTCACGCCTCACACGGTAGAGGGGTTTGCGTGAGGCCATCCGCCAATTGGGCCGGTGTGTCGCACGATCTGGCTGATATTGCCAGCTTTTTTTGCGATCGATGCGATCAGAGGACCGACACGGGCGCGAAATTCAATACCTCGCGAGGGTCGGCAGCCCATCAATTTCGAACACGTATTCAATTCCTGAGGGCCCTAGGCGGGATTCCCGGGAGTGTTCTGGGGATTCCGCGACGGCTCGGCGACCCCGGGGGTGCGCGAAGCACCGGCTGCGCCCCCTTCGTCCGCCGGGCGCTCGGCGCGGCTCTCCCTCTGGGAGCGTGCCCGCTTCCAGCGCGCGAGCAACCCGTCGGGCACCTCTTCCGCGGTGAGCGCGAAGACCAGGTGGTCGCGCCAGGCCCCGTCGATGTGCAGATAGCGTGGCCGCAGCCCCTCCTCGCGGAATCCGAGTTTCTCCACGACCCGGCGGCTGGGCCGGTTCTCGGGGCGAATGCAGACCTCGACACGGTGCAGCCCGACGGCGCGGAAGCAGTGGTCCACGGCGAGCGCGACGGCCGTGGGCATCACACCGCGCCCGGCCACCGCCTCGTCCACCCAGTACCCGACGTGCCCCGAGCACATCGACCCCCAGGTGATCCCGGCGACCGTCAACTGCCCGGCGAGCTGCCCCTGGTACTCGATGACGAACGGCAGCATCCGACCCGCGTTGGCCTCGGAACGCAGGTGCCGGACCATCTGGCGGTAGGTCGGCCGGTGCACGATCGGTCCGCTCGGTGTGGGCGGCGGGATGGTCGCCTCCCAGGGGCGCAGCCAGTCCCGGTTGCGCCGGTTCACCTCGCGCCAGGCCCGCTGGTCGCGCAGCTTTATCGGTCGGAGGACGACATCGCCGTCCGCCAGCACGACGGGCCAGGAAAGGCTGTTCAGCTCGCACCCCCGCTGCTGGATCTGGGGTGGTCGCCGCCGCGGATCTGGTCGACGGCGTGGATCAGCAGGGGCTCCAGTACGGCGAGGCCGTCCTTCACCCCGCCCGTGGAGCCGGGCAGATTGACGATCAGGGTCCGCCCCGCCACCCCGGCCAGGCCCCGGGACAGCGCGGCGGTCGGAACCTTCTCCCGGCCGAACGCGCGGATGGCCTCCGCGATGCCCGGCACCTCGATGTCGATCACCGCGCGGGTCGCCTCGGGCGTGCGGTCGGTGGGCGAGATGCCGGTGCCGCCGGTGGTGACGATGGCGTCGTACCCGGCCTCCACGCCCGCGCGCAGGGCCTCCTGGACCGGATCCCCGTCCGGGACCACCCGGGGGCCGTCCACGTGGAACCCGAAGCCCTTGAGGCCGTCGGCGACCAGGGGGCCGCCCCTGTCCTCGTAGACACCGGCCGCGGCCCTGTTGGAGGCGGTGACCACCAGAGCGCGGTAGGTCATGCCCGGCTCCAGTCGCCCGACTTGCCGCCCGTCTTCTCTTCCACCCGTACGTCCGTGATGACCGCTCCCTTGTCGACCGCCTTCACCATGTCGATCACGGTGAGTGCGGCGACCGTCACGGCGGTGAGGGCCTCCATCTCGACGCCCGTGCGGTCCGTCGTCTTCACGACGGCCTGGATCTCCACGGCGTCGTCCGCAACCGACAGATCCAGTTTCACACCGGACACCGACAACGGGTGACACAGCGGGATGAGGTCCGGGGTGCGCTTGGCGCCCATGATGCCCGCGATCCGCGCGGTGGCGAGGGCGTCCCCCTTGGGTACCCCCTCGCCGCGCAACAGCCCGACCACGCGGGGTGAGACAAGGACACGGCCGCTGGCGCGGGCGGTGCGCGCGGTCACGTCCTTCCCGGATACGTCGACCATGCGGGCCGCGCCCGCCTCGTCGATGTGCGTCAGTCCGTCCTGCGTACTCATGCTCTGTGCCGCTCCCGGTCCGGGCCCGTCGCAGTGCGGTGCACGGGCCTGTTGTGCGCGCCACGCTACCGCCAAGTCGGCGCGCGCACCGGGCCAGGACCCCTGTGGGGCCGTCGCATGCTCACGCGCGCGTGCCTCAGCCGAGCAGTACGACCTCGACCTCGGCGCCGGGCTCGACGGACTCCACGTCCTCGGGGACGACGATCAGCGCGTCGGCGTGCGCCAGCGCCGCGATCAGGTGCGAGCCGGTGCCGCCCACGAGGGTCACCTCGCCGTCTGCGTACGCGCCCCGCAGGAACTGCCGGCGCCCCTTGGGCGAGCGCAGCGCCTTGTCCGCCTCCAGACGGGCCCGGGTGCGGGGCCGGTGGACGTCCGTGAGGCCCATCAGTGTACGGATGGCTGGGCGGACGAACAGCTCGAAGGAGACGTACGACGACACCGGGTTGCCGGGCAGGGCCAGGAGAGGCGTGTGATCGGGACCGATGGAGCCGAAACCCTGGGGCTTGCCGGGCTGCATGGCAAGCTTGCGGAACTCCACGCCGCCGCCCGCCTCGTCCTCGTCGCCTGCGTACGACAGCGCCTCCTTGACCACGTCGTACGCCCCGACACTCACCCCGCCCGTGGTCACCAGCAGGTCGGCGCGGACGAGCTGGTCCTCGATGGCCGAGCGCAGGGTGTCGGTGTCGTCCGCGACGGCGCCCACCCGGTAGGCGATGGCACCGGCGTCCCGCGCGGCGGCGGTGAGGGCGAAGCTGTTGGAGTCGTAGATCTGGCCACCGGCCAGTTCCTCGCCGGGCTGGACGAGTTCGCTGCCGGTGGACAGGACGACCACGCGCGGGCGCGGGCGCACGCGTACCGTGCCGCGGCCGATCGCGGCGAGCAGCGCGATCTGCGGCGGGCCGAGGATCGTGCCGGCCTCCAGGGCGCGGTCACCGGCTTTCACGTCGCTGCCCTTGTCGCGCACGTGCGCGCGTGCCTCGACGGGGCGGTGCACGCGCACCTGTCCCTCGGCGCCCTCGGGGGCCAGGCTGCGCGCCCGCATTCCGCTCACCGGGCCCTCGCCGAGCCCGCCGTCGGTCCACTCGACGGGCACGACGGCCTCGGCGCCGGGCGGCAGCGGGGCGCCGGTCATGATCCGGGCGGCCTGCCCGGGTCCGACGTGGACCAGGTCGGCCGTGCCCGCCGCGACATCACCGACGACGTCCAGGACGGCCGGGAACTCCTCGCCGGCGCCCTCGACGTCCGCGACCCGGACCGCGTACCCGTCCATGGAGCTGTTGTCGAACGGCGGCAGGGACACCGGCACCGTGACGTCCTCGACCAGGACACAGCCCTGGGCGTCGAGCAGTTGCAGCTCGATCGGCTCGAGAGGGCGGACGGTCGAGAGGATGTCCTCCAGGTGCTCGTCCACCGACCACAGGTCGTCCGGGCCGGTAGGGCGGGTCGCGGCGCTGCTCAAGATTGCTGCATCTCCTCGGCTACGTAACTGCGAAGCCAGGCCCGGAAGTCCGGGCCCAGGTCTTCACGTTCGCACGCGAGCCTGACAATGGCACGCAGATAGTCGCCACGGTCACCGGTGTCGTAGCGACGGCCCTTGAAGACGACGCCGTGCACCGGACCGCCGACCTTCTCGTCCTGCGCGAGCTGCTGGAGGGCGTCGGTGAGCTGGATCTCGCCACCGCGGCCCGGCTCGGTCTGGCGAAGTATGTCGAAGATGTGCGGGTCGAGAACGTAGCGGCCGATGACCGCGTAGTTCGACGGGGCGTCCGCCGGGTCCGGCTTCTCGACCAGTCCGGTCACGCGCACGACGTCGCCGTCTGCCGTCGCCTCCACGGCCGCGCAGCCGTAGAGGTGGATCTGCTCGGGCGCGACCTCCATCAGGGCGATCACACTGCCGCCGTGCCGCTCCTGGATCTCGATCATGCGCTGGAGCAGCGAGTCACGCGGGTCGATCAGGTCGTCACCGAGAAGGACCGCGAAGGGCTCGTGACCCACGTGCGGGGCGGCGCACAGAACGGCGTGACCGAGGCCCCTGGGGTCGCCCTGGCGCACGTAGTGCATGGTCGCCAGATCGCTGGACTCCCGCACCTTCGCGAGCCGCTTCTCGTCGCCCTTCTTCTCGAGCGCCGACTCCAGCTCGTAATTGCGGTCGAAGTGGTCCTCGAGGGGCCGCTTGTTGCGCCCGGTGACCATGAGTACGTCGTCGAGCCCCGCCGCCACGGCCTCCTCGACCACGTACTGGATCGCGGGCTTGTCGACGACCGGCAGCATCTCCTTGGGAGTGGCCTTGGTGGCCGGCAGGAACCGGGTACCGAGGCCTGCCGCGGGAATGACAGCCTTGCTGATCCTGGGGTGCGACTGAGTCATGCCCGCCACCATAACCGGTGCCTTTGTGGAGAATCTGTAGCTCCGGTTGGTTGGCCCTTTATGACTGGATTGAACAATCGAGAAGGGCGCGAGAACGACCAGTGGAACACAACGGACGCACGAGCGAGCCTGACAAGCGAACGTTGCGGCGGGAGTTCCTCGCGGTGAGGAACAGGTTGCCTGCCGATGACATCGACGCATCGGGCCGCGCGCTGGCGGAGCGCGCCCTGGAGCTGCCCGAGCTGGCGGGGGCGCGCACGGTGGCGGCGTACGTCTCCGTGGGGAGCGAGCCGGGCACGCGGGCGCTGCTGGACGCGCTGCGCGCGCGGGGCACACGGGTCCTGCTCCCCGCCCTCCTGCCCGACAACGACCTGGACTGGGGCGAGTACACCGGCCCGAACTCCCTCGCGCG
This sequence comes from Streptomyces broussonetiae, assembly GCF_009796285.1. NCBI lineage: Bacteria > Bacillati > Actinomycetota > Actinomycetes > Kitasatosporales > Streptomycetaceae > Streptomyces > Streptomyces broussonetiae. The sequence goes on from NZ_CP047020.1 coordinate 4,273,689, forward strand.
GGTCCAACACAGCGGGAAAATGGCACTTTTCGAGCCCAGGAGCGCGCGCCTCGGCCCGGACGCCGTGACCTCCGCCGACGTGGTCCTTCTGCCCGGGCTCGCGGTGGACGCGCGCGGGATGCGCCTGGGGCGTGGCGGAGGGTCGTACGACCGTGTGCTGGCCCGTCTGGAGCGGGCAGGCGCACACCCTCGGCTCGTGGTGCTGCTGTACGACACGGAGGTCGTCGCGCACGTCCCGGTGGAGGCGCACGACAAGCCGGTGCACGCGGTGGTGACTCCCTCCGGCGCGCGCCGTTTCCCGAGCGCCTGACGCGGCGCCCGCACACCCCGCCGCGCCGGCCAACACCGCGCGCCAAGCCCCCCGACGGAAAACGGCCCTCCACGCGTGCGCGTGGAGGGCCGTTTCGGGTCCGTGCCGTCAGGTGCTCACGGCTTGAGCGTGAGCGTGTCGCTCGTGCTGCTGTCGACCGCCTTGCCCGAGAACGACCAGGGCAGCAGTTCACCCTTGGCCCACAGGCTCGTCTGGTCCGTGTAGTGCGCGCTGAAGGCGTGCCCGGAGGCACCGGTCAGGTTGATCCACTTGGACTTGTCGAAGTCGGCGAGGTTGACGACCATCCGCATCGACGGCACCCAGACGACGCCATAGCCGCCCGCGGCGTTCCAGCCGGTCGCGTTGACCGTGGCCTCGCCGCCGCTGAGCTTCCAGGGGCCGCGGTTGAGGATGTACTGGAGGACCTGGGGCCCGTCGGTGCCGAGCGTCTGGTTCTTGAGGAACAGGCGGTGCAGCCGGCCCCAGCTCCAGGTGTCGATGTCCTTGCCGAGCTTGGCGGTCAGCTCCCAGCGGGCGTCGATCATGGCGCGGGCGAAGAGCTGGTCCATGTTGTTCGCGGCGGGGCGGGTGCCCGACTTGGGCGTCTTCCACCAGTCGCTGTCCGGCTTGTCCATCAGGTTGCGCACGACCTCGAACCAGCGGTCGCCGCCGTCCGGCTGCGCCTGGTCGGCGTCGCGCTCGCCGCACTCGCGCACCTTGGTGTCGTCGTCCACCGGACCGGTGCTGTCGATCTTGCTGACCCACAGGCACTGCCCCTGGACGCGCAGCTCCTTGGGGAGCTTGTTGCCGAAGGCGAGCTTGAGGATGTTGCGCCACACGGAGTTGAAGTACGCCGCCGCCGCGGAGTCGGAGTCCTGGGTGTAGTCCCAGCCCTCCAGCAGCTTCTGCGCCTGACGCACGTTCTTGTCGTCGAGGTTGATCTTCAGCAGCCTGGGCACCAGGAGCTTGGCGATCTCGCTGCTGTTGTCCAGCTGCATCTGCCGCATGTCGTCGGTGGAGATCTTGCCGCCGTCCTTGATCTTGGACTCGATCAGGTCGGTGATGCGCTGGCTGCGCGTGCCGTAGCCCCAGTCGGTGGTGAGCGTGTAGGGGTACTTGCTCTTGTCGACCACGGCCTGGTTGGCGGTGACGATGTAGCCGCGCTTGGGGTTGAACTCGTAGGGCAGTTCGCCCTGCTTGATGAAGCCGGTCCAGCGGTACTTCGAATCCCATCCCGGCGCCGGGATGGAGCCGTCGTCCGCCGAGGAGCGCGTGGGGATCTTGCCGGGCAGCGTGTAGCCGATGTTGTTGTCCGTGTCGGCGTAGACCAGGTTCTGCGAGGGCACGTCGAACCGGGCGGCCGCCTGCCGGAACTCGCTCCAGTTCGCGGCCTTGTCGAGGGCGAAGATGGCGTCCATGGAGGTGCCCGGGTCGAGCGCGGTCCACCTCAGGGCGATGCCGTAGCCGTCACCGCGGTCGGGCGCGGCGGTGTTGACCGTGGCCCTCTTGCCGACCTGGACCAGTTCGTCGTCACGGTCGGACAGCAGCGGCATCCCGTCCTGGGTCTGACGGACGACGATCGTCTTGGCCGAGCCGCCGGCGACGTTGATGGTCTCCTCGCGGGTCTTGAAGGGCCGGACCTTGCCGTCGTACAGGTAGCCGTTCGCGGTCACCTTCTCCAGGTAGAGGTCGGTGACGTCGACCCCGGAGTTGGTCATGCCCCAGGCGATGTCGGCGTTGTGGCCGATGATCACACCGGGCATGCCGGCAAAGGTGTACCCGGTGACGTCGTACTGGCACTTGCTGGAGACGGTTCGGCAGTGCAGGCCCATCTGGTACCAGACGGACGGCAGGGACGCCGAAAGGTGCGGATCGTTGGCGAGCAGCGGCTTGCCGGTGATGGTGTACTGCCCGGAGACGACCCAGGAGTTGGAGCCGATCCCCTGGCCGTTCACGCCGACGGCGGTCGGGACGTTGTCCAGGACGTTGTAGAGGCCCCCCAGCTGGCTCGTGAGCGACGACCCCGACGCGGTCGAGGTGGAGGAGCCGGTCGTGCCCGTCGCGCCGCCGGAGGTACCCGTGGCGCCCGTGGTGCCGCCGGTCGTACCGGACGTGCCGGTCACCCCCGTCGTGCCGCCGCTCTGGGAGGTGCCCGAGGAGCCGCTCTGCTGGAAGGTCTTGGTCAGCTGGTTGTACTGGCCTTCCTGCACGATCGGCTTGTTACGGCTGTAGGGGTACTCCGGGTACAGGTCCTGGATCTGCTGCGGCCCGAGGCGGCTGGTCATCAGGGCGCGGTCGATCTCGTCCTGCATGTTGCCGCGCAGGTCCCAGGCCATCGCCTTCAGCCAGGAGATGGAGTCGACCGGGGTCCACGGCTGTGGCGTGTAGTCGTTGGTGAAGTTCAGCGCCGCGTACTCCAGGGAGATGTCCTTGCCGTCCTTGCCCTGGATGTAGGCGTTGACACCCTTGGAATACGCCTGGAGGTACTGCTTCGTGGAGGCCGACAGCTTGGTGTCGTACTCCTGCTTGGCGATCCGGTCCCAGCCGAGCGTGCGCAGGAACTCGTCGTTCTTGACCTGCCCCTTGCCGAACATCTCGGACAGGCGCCCGGAGGTCATGTGCCGGCGCACGTCCATCTCGTAGAACCGGTCCTGTGCCTGGACATAGCCCTGCGCCATGAACAGGTCCTCGTCGGAGGACGCGTAGATCTGCGGGATGCCGTTGCCGTCGCGCTTGACGTCGACCGGTCCGGACAGTCCCTGGAGCGTGATCGATCCTGTGGTCTGCGGGAAGGAGGCGCGAACCGTGCTGATCGACCAGTACGCCCCGTAGGCAATGCCTCCGACGATGGCCAGGACCAGTACCAGCACGATGAGTCGGGCTCTGCGCCCCTTCTTCCTGCCGGACTTGGCGGGCTTGTCACCCGTTGTGGCGGTGGTGTTCGGGGGCATCGCTGTCCTTGCTGTCCTAACGCGAGCGGCAGGTCGGGCTGTGACTTTGAATGAGCGCTGGAGCAACCATAGGCGTAGGGCCCTGTCCCACTTGACGCGGAGTGGGGAACCAGCGTGTACGGGCGTTCGATCTTCCCCCGGCGAGCGTCAAGAAAGCGTCAAGAGTTAGGTAAGGTAACGAAGTACTTGGGTGCGGTGCGCCGCAGCCTCGGGTCTTGTGTACGTGCGCTCGCGCGCCCCGCGCGCGAGCCAAGGAAGGGAACCGCCGCTGACTGTTCACCACCTCAACCAGCTCCTGCTCGTCTGCTCCCTGGTCCTGCTCGTCGCCGTCGCGGCCGTGCGGATCTCCTCCCGCAGCGGGCTCCCCAGCCTGCTCGTGTACCTGGGGATCGGCGTCCTCATGGGCCAGGACGGCATCGGGCACATCCACTTCAGCAGCGCCGCGATGACCCAGGTCATGGGGTACGCGGCCCTGGTCGTGATCCTTGCCGAGGGCGGTCTCGGCACGAAGTGGAAGGAGGTCCGGCCGGTCCTGGCGTCGGCCTCCGTCCTGGCGACCGCCGGAGTCGCCATCAGCGTGGGCGTCACCGCCGCGGGCGCGCACTACCTGGTCGGACTGGAGTGGCGGCAGGCGCTCATCGTCGGCGCGGTGGTGTCGTCGACGGACGCGGCCGCGGTCTTCTCGGTCCTGCGGAGAATTCCCCTCCCCGCGCGCGTGACGGGCACGCTGGAGGCGGAGTCCGGCTTCAACGACGCCCCGGTGGTCATCCTGGTCGTCGCCTTCTGCACGGCCGGACCCGTCGAGCACTGGTACGTCCTGCTGGCCGAGATTCTCCTGGAGCTGGCGGTGGGCGCCGTCATAGGGCTCGCGGTGGGCTGGTTCGGCTCCTGGGGGCTCAAGCACGTGGCGCTGCCCGCCTCCGGCCTCTACCCGATCGCCGTCCTGGCCATCGCCGTGACGGCGTACGCCGCCGGCGCCCTGGGCCACGGCAGCGGATTCCTCGCCGTCTACCTGGCCTCGATGGTGCTCGGCAATGCCAAGCTGCCGCACTGGCCCGCCACCCGCGGCTTCGCCGAGGGGCTCGGCTGGATCGCCCAGATCGGCATGTTCGTCCTGCTCGGCCTGCTGGTCACCCCGCACGAGCTGGGCGACGACGTCTGGCCCGCCCTGGTGATCGGGCTGGTCCTGACCATGGTGGCCCGCCCGCTGAGCGTGGTCCTCAGCCTCGCGCCGTTCCGCGTGCGTTGGCAGGAGCAGACGCTCATGTCGTGGGCCGGACTGCGAGGTGCCGTGCCCATCATCCTGGCGACCATCCCGATGGTGAACGGCGTCGACGGCAGCCGCCGCATCTTCAACATCGTCTTCGTGCTGGTCGTGGTCTACACCCTGGTCCAGGGGCCGACCCTGCCCTGGGTCGCGCGCACACTGCGCCTCGGCGAGGAGGGCGAGGCCTCCGACCTCGGCATCGAGTCGGCGCCCCTGGAGCGGCTGCGCGGGCACCTGCTCTCCGTCTCGATCCCCGAGGGATCCCGGATGCACGGCGTGGAGGTCAACGAGCTGCGGCTGCCGGCCGGCGCCGCCGTCACCCTCGTCGTGCGCGACGCAGAATCGTTCGTTCCGCTGCCTACGACGGTGCTGCGCCGGGGCGACGAGCTGCTAGTCGTCGCAACCGATCCGGTGCGCGACGCGGCCGAGCGGCGCCTGCGCGCGGTCGCCCACGGCGGCAAGCTGGCGGGCTGGCTGGGCACGAACGGAGCGGGCGCCACGCGATGAGCTGGGAAAGCATGCGTTACAGGTGGGTTTCACACGATTCGCACCTATGCCAATCACAGGTGAACCTCGCCGACCGTGCTCGTTTTCACAGGTGCACAAGCCTTTGACCCCTGTAACATGAAGGCACCAGATCGAACCAACTCTGTCTGATGCAGAGCTGGCGCGACCGTATGGCGGCCGGAACGCCCTCCGCAATGGCACCGGTATCTACCGCAGTTCCGCGCAAGAGGACAGCTCTCGGTGCCCCCGCACGGGCGCGCTACCAGGCGGAAGAAAGGCACGGGCCGTGGAGTCCACGGTCACCACCGAGTCGGCGGAGAACCCGCCGGCGCCGTCCCGCCCCGGATACGGACAGCTGCTGCGCACCCGCGGCGCCTGGACGTTCCTGCTACCCGGTTTCGCCGCGCGCCAGCCGTTCGCGATGCTCACCATCTCCATCGTGCTGCTCGTGCAGCACACGACCGGCTCGTACGGCGCCGCGGGCGCCGCGGCAGCCGCGACCGGTGTCTCGATGGCGCTGTTCGCGCCGTACAGCGGCCGTCTCGCCGACCGCTACGGCCAGCGCGCCGTGCTGGTCCCCGGCATTCTGGTGCACACACTGTCGGGCCTGTCCCTGACGGCGCTCGCGCTGGCGCACGCCCCACTGTGGGCGCTCTTCCTGGCAGCCGTACCGACGGGCGCCTCGGTGCCGCAGGTGGGCCCCATGGTGCGGGCACGCTGGGGCGTGAAGCTGCAGGGTTCGCCCCTGATGACCACCGCGGCGGCGTTCGAGTCGGTCACGGACGAGCTGACCTTCGTCTTCGGCCCTCTGCTGGCCACCGCGCTGTGCACCGCCGTGACCCCGGCGGCGGGCCTGGTCACGGAGGGCGCGCTGACCCTCGTGGGTGGTCTGCTGTTCGCCGCGCAGAAGGGCACGCAGCCGCCGGTGACCGCCGGGGGCGCCCACGCGCGCGTGAAGCACGATTCCGCACTGCGCGTGCCGGGCGTGCGTGTGCTGGTCGTGACGTTCCTGGGCATCGGGTCCGTCTTCGGCGGCATGCAGGTGTCGCTGGCGGCGTTCACCGAGTCGATCGGTGAGCCCGGCCTGAACGGCGTCCTGTACGGCGTCTTCGCCGCCGGAAACATGCTCTCGGGCATCGTCTGCGGCGCGATCGCCTGGAAGGTCGCTCCCCAGCGCCGCCTGGTCGTCGGCTACACGGCGCTCGCTGTCGTCGCGTCCGCCCTGTGGACGGCGCATTCGGTGCTGCTGCTCGCCGGGCTCGGCCTGCTGGTCGGCATGTGCATCGCGCCGGCACTGATCACCGGCTACACGCTGGTCGAGGGCCTGGTCCCGGCCGGCAGCCGAACCGAGGCCTTCACCTGGCTGACCGGTGCGGTCGCGCTCGGGCAGGCGGCCGCCGTCACCGTCGCCGGCCAGCTCGAGGACCGGCTGTGGGACGGCGCGGGATTCCTGGTCCCGGCGGTCGGCACCGTGCTCGCGCTGGTGACCCTGGTGGCCCTGCGATCGCGCCTCGTCGCGCGGCAGCGGAACCTGACCGTCGCACGTGGCGTCGGTCACCGCGTGCCGGTGACGGTGGACTGATCCCCGGGAATACGTCACTATGGACCGTCGTTAGCACTCATTGAGTGAGAGTGCCAGGAGGAAGACAGTGCCGACCTACCAGTACCAGTGCACCGAGTGCGGCGATGGCCTTGAGGCGGTGCAGAAGTTCACCGATGACGCCCTGACCGAGTGCCCCAACTGCGGTGGCCGCCTGAAGAAGGTGTTCTCCGCGGTCGGCATCGTCTTCAAGGGCTCCGGGTTCTACCGCAACGACTCCCGCGGCTCCACGTCGAGCAGCAGCCCGGCGTCGAAGTCGTCCGGCTCCTCGTCCAGCACGTCTTCGACCGACTCGAAGCCGTCCTCGTCGTCCTCCTCGTCCTCGTCGTCGGGCTCCGCCAGCAGCTCCGCCGCCTGACACCTCACGCATCGGGCCCTGCCGTCGCACGACGGCAGGGTTTTCGGCGCTTGCGGGCACCGGCTCCCCCGCCCTTGCGCCGCCAGCTAGTGTGCTGGTCATGGCGAACGCAGAGATCGGCGTAATCGGCGGCTCGGGCTTCTACTCGTTCCTCGACGAAGTGACCGAGGTCCAGGTGGACACCCCTTACGGGCCGCCCAGCGACTCCCTCTTCCTCGGCGAGATCGCCGGCCGACGGGTCGCCTTCCTGCCCCGGCACGGCCGCGGCCACCACCTTCCGCCGCACCGCATCAACTACCGCGCCAATCTGTGGGCGCTGCGTTCCCTCGGTGTCCGGCAGGTCCTCGGCCCGTGCGCGGTGGGCGGGCTGCGTCCCGAGTACGGCCCCGGCACCCTGCTCGTGCCGGATCAGCTGGTGGACCGCACGAAGTCCAGGGCGCAGACGTACTTCGACGGACTGCCGCTGCCCGACGGCACCGTGCCGAACGTCGTGCACGTCTCCATGGCCGACCCCTACTGCCCCGCCGGACGGGCCGTCGCCCTGAAGGCGGCTCGAGGCCGGGACTGGGAGCCGGTGGACGCCGGCACTCTGGTCGTGATCGAGGGGCCGCGCTTCTCGACCCGTGCTGAATCGTTGTGGCACCAGGCGCAGGGCTGGTCCGTCGTCGGCATGACGGGTCACCCCGAAGCGGCGCTCGCGCGCGAACTGGAGCTGTGCTACACCTCGCTGACCCTGGTCACCGACCTCGACGCGGGCGCCGAGACCGGCGAGGGCGTCTCGCACGAGGAGGTGCTGCAGGTGTTCGCCGCCAACGTGGACCGGCTGCGCGGCGTGCTGTTCGACGCGGTGGCGGCACTGCCCGAGACCGGGGCACGGGACTGCCTGTGCGTGAACGCGCTCGGCGGGATGGACCCGGGCTTCGAACTCCCGTAGAGCACCTGCCGGTTCACGGCCGAACCTGTGGACAACCGGGCGGAATTCCCCGTTCGGGTGGCCGATTTGTCCACAACCCGTCCGTCGTCCACCGTCTCCGACGGGATTCGGCGCGATGTCTCATCGTGACATCGCAAGCCGAACTCCTCGTCGCAGGCGGTGGTTTCCCGTGCCTTGGTCCTCGTCGTCCCCGACTCCGTTCTCACCTCCCCCCGTTTCTCCCCCGCACCCGCCCTCTCCGCCTCCCGGCACCTCCCCGTTCCCGCCTCCCATCCGGCTCCCGCGTCCGCTGGGCACGGATGCACCCGCTACCTGCGAGGTCCCGCAGTTCCCTCCGGTGTGGGTGCGCGGTGGGCGCTACCAGCTGCAGCGGCTCGTACGGCACCGCGGGCGGGCCATCGCGGCCGGTCTCGCGGTGACCGCGGCCGCCCTCGTCGCCGCGGGGCCGCGCGCGGCGACCGAACCGCATCGTGCGGAGCGGGCCCGCGGTCATCCGGTCACGGCACCCGTACGACGGCACGCGGGGGTGGACGTGGTGACGGCGCCGGTGCGGATCGCCGACGCGGCCACCGTCCGGCTCCTACGGCCCGGCGACCACGTCGACGTCATCGCCGCGGAGGACGCGTCGGCCGGGGGCGTCGCGCGGGTGCTCGCGCGCGGGGTGCGGGTGACCGGGGTGCCGGAGCCCGTGGACGGCGGGGGCGAGAGTGGGGCACTCGTCGTGCTGTCGGTGCCGCGTGCCACGGCGGCCCGGCTCGTCGGCGCGAGCGCCACGGCGCGCCTGGCGGTGACGCTGTGCTGAACCGACTTGGACGCTTTCTCGGCGACTTGCTGTCAAGTCGCTCGATCGAGCGACGGGATTGGACACAATGGCCTCACGGTGCCGTAGGTTGCGGAGCGTTTCGTTCCACAACCTGTGCATGCGAGGAGAGTCCCCGAGGTGAGCGAGAAGAAGGAACCGAGCGTCCTGCAGGGCTTCAAGGCCTTCCTGATGCGCGGCAACGTCGTCGATCTGGCAGTCGCGGTGGTCATCGGCGCGGCCTTCACGAACATCGTGACCTCGGTGGTCAAGGGGGTCATCAACCCGCTGGTCGGAGCGATCGGTACGCAGAACCTGGATCACTACAGCTCCTGTCTCAAGTCCCCGTGCCAGGTGGCCGCGGACGGCACGGTCAAGAGCGGTGTGCCGATCCTGTGGGGCTCTGTCCTCGGTGCCACGCTGACCTTCCTGATCACCGCGACGGTCGTGTACTTCCTGATGGTCCTGCCGATGGCCAGGTACCTGGCCCGCCAGGCGGCCCAGAAGGCCGCGCGGGAGGGCACGAAGGAGGTCGTCGAGGTGACCGAGCTGGAAGTGCTCAAGGAGATCCGCGACGCGCTGGTCGCGCAGCGCGGATCGGGGCACGACGCACGCTAGCGGCGCTGCTGCGGACGGCTCAGAGGTGGTGGGGCGGCTTCTCGTCGAGGAAGCGCCTCAGGTCGGCGGTGCTGTCCCCCTCCGTGCGCTCGCCCCATCCGCGATCGGTGTCGTCCGAGGACTGCTGGTCCAGCGGGTCGTCGAAGACCAGCGCGGGCTTCGGGGCGCGGGGCTCGGGTTCGGGGGCACTGCTCATGCCTCAAGAGTACGGCCCCGCGCCCGGCGGCCGAGCGGAGTGCTCGCCCCCGGCGCAGGCCGGCCTCGCGCCTGAGCCGTCCAGGCCGAGGGGTGAGGATGCCGGCCCGCACTGCGTGGAGGCCGCGGGCGGCGAAGAGATCCCCGGCCCGAAGAAGCACGTCCCGACCTGGCGCTTCGGTGGGAGTTCAGGACCCTTGGGGCCCTCCCTCCTTTGTGAATGCGTTCACAAGATTTCGGCCCGGTTTTCTGCTGTCCTGGGAGGCATGACGTCGAGTTCCGCTCCGGCGCCCGCCTCCTCGGGCGCATCCAAGCCCCCCGGACTCCTGCGGCGGCTCACCGCGCGCGGGCGCGACGAGGCCCACCGGGTCTCCTCCCCGCTGGAGCTCTTCTTCGACCTGTGCTTCGTCGTGGCGATCGCACAGGCGGGCGGGCAGCTGGTGCATGCCGGCGCCGAAGGGCACGGGGCCACGGGCATCCTCAACTACGCCATGCTGTTCTTCGCCATCTGGTGGGCCTGGATGAACTTCACCTGGTTCGCCTCGGCGTACGACAACGACGACGCGCTCTACCGGGTCGTCACCCTGGTGCAGATCGCCGGCGTCCTGGTGCTGGCCGCCGGCGTCTCCCGGGCCTTCCAGCAACACGACTACCTGATGGTCTGGCTCGGCTACGTGATCATGCGCCTCGCAATGGCCGCGCAGTGGCTGAGAGCCGCGGGGTCGGCGTCGGGCGCGGAGAGAAGCATGGCGCTGCGCTACGCGTGCGGCGTGCTGTTGTGCCAGGTCGGCTGGCTCGGGCTGGTGGTGCTGCCCGGTCCGGTCCGGCCCTGGGTGTTTCTCGTGATGGCGGTCGCAGAGATGTGCGTGCCGCTCTTCGCCGAGAAGGGCTCCGGGACCTCCTGGCATCCGCATCACATCGCCGAGCGGTACGGCCTGTTCACCATCATCGTGCTCGGCGAGACGATCTCCGCGGCGACCGTCGCCGTGAAGTCGGCCGTGGACGAGCACAGCGCGCTGGGCGAGTTGCTGCCGACCGCTGCGGGCGGGCTGCTGATCGTCTTCTCCGCATGGTGGATCTACTTCGTGGTGCCCATCCACGGCCACCTGCGCTCCAACAGGGAGGCGTTCCTCTGGGGCTACGGCCACTTCCTGATCTTCGCCTCGGCCGCAGCGATCGGCGCCGGCCTGGAGGTGGCCGTGGAACAGGAGGTCGGCAGGACACACATCTCCGCGCTGTCCGCCGCGGCGGCCGTGACGCTGCCCACGGCGCTGTATCTGCTGACCGTCTGGGCGCTGCACTCACGGCACTTCAAGGTCGGCATCACTCAGCAGCTGGTGCTGCCGGTCACGGCGCTGCTGGTGATCTGCTGCACCTTCCTCGGCCACTGGGCGGTGCCGGCGGCCGGGCTGGTGTCCGCGGCCGCGGTGACGACCGGAACGGCCCTGACGGCGCGCACGGCCCGCGGGGAGCGTACGACGAGCGGCACGGCGTCGGCCGGCTGAGCCCTCGGGCGCCTGCGCGAGCCACACTTGCTCCCATGACAGTTGACGCATTGACGGACGTCACCGGACTGCGGGTGGGGCACGCCACCCGTCGTGGGGACGGCTGGCTCACCGGCACCACGGTCGTTCTCGCTCCCGAGGGCGGCGCCGTCGCGGCCGTGGAGGTGCGCGGCGGCGGGCCCGGCACGAAGGAGACCGACGCGCTCGACCCGCGCAATGTGGTGCAGCGAATCGACGCGATCGTGCTGACCGGTGGCAGCGCGTACGGGCTCGACGCGGCGTCCGGGGTGATGGCCTGGCTGGAGGAGCAGGGCCGCGGAGTGCGGGTGGGACCGGATCCGGCGCACGTCGTGCCGGTCGTGCCCGCCGCGTGTGTCTTCGACCTGAGGCGCGGGGGGAACTTCCGCGCGCGGCCCGACGCGGCGACGGGGCGCGCGGCGGTGGAGGCCGCGTCGGCGACCTCGCCGGGCGCTCCGGTGCCGCAGGGGTGCGTCGGGGCCGGCACGGGCGCCGTGGCGGGCCGGGTGAAGGGCGGAGTGGGCACCGCGAGCACGGTGCTCGCCTCGGGGATCACCGTGGCCGCGCTGGTGGTCGTGAACGCTGCGGGAGCCGTGGCGGATCCGGCAACAGGCGCGCTGTACGGGGAGTTGCTGCTGGACGGGCGGATGGAGTATCCGAAGGAGCACGTGGTCGCAGCCGCGGGCCGGCGCCTCGACGAAGCCGCCGCCGAGAACGCGCCGCCTCCGCTCAACACGACGCTGGCGGTGGTCGCGACCGACGCGGATCTCTCCAGGGCGCAGGCGCAGAAGCTGGCGGGGGCGGCACACGACGGGATCGCGCGCGCCGTACGGCCGGTGCATCTCCTGCACGACGGGGACACGGTGTTCGCGCTCGCGACGGGAGCGCGCCCGCTCGACGGACATCCCCTGGCGCTCAACGACATCCTGGCCGCGGGCGCGGATCTCGTGACGCGCGCGATCGTCCGGGGTGTGCGCGCTGCCGAGTCGGTCGACGGGCCGGGCGGAGTGTGGCCGTCGTACGAGGAGTTGTACGGGAAGCGGTAGGAAGTGGTGCGGGTTCGGGTTGCGCCCTTGCACGCAGCCCGTCCGTACTCCGCCCCGGTCTCCGGAACCCCTCGTCACATGGGGCAGGAGCACACCGAGGAGGCGGGCACGGGGCGTCTGTCGGGGCTGAATTGTCGCGGTTCTGTCACGTGATGGCGTTCACGGGAGCCGGAGGGAACCTTCCCTGGCGCCGGTGCACTCTTTCTCCACGCACTGGAACGGATCACGCACATCACATGAACCTGGAGCAGCCCGTGACATCGCCGGACATTACAGCGCGGCGCGCACTGGGGGCCTGTGCCGCCCTGATGGTCGGCGCCCTCACCCTGACCGCCTGCGGTGGCAGCGCCAACGCCAGCAACGACAAGGGCAGCAAGGACTCCCCCAAGACGTCGACGGCGAAGCTCGTGATCTCGGCGAAGGACGGTTCGACCGGTGCGTCCATCAACGCGACCGGTGTGAAGGTCAGCGGCGGGAAGCTGACCGACGTGAAGATGACCGTGGCGGGGTCCGGGCAGACCGTGGCCGGGACGATATCGGCGGACGGCAGCAGCTGGAAGCCGAAGCAGCAGCTGGAGCGCGGGACGAAGTACGAGATCGACGCGACCGCGAAGGACGCGAGCGGGCGTACCGCGGCGGCCAATTCCATCTTCACCACCGTCACCTCGGCGAACAGCTTCATCGGCACCTACACGCCGGACGACGGCAGCACGGTCGGTGTGGGCATGCCGGTGTCGTTCACCTTCGACAAGGCGATCACCGACAAGAAGGCCGTGCAGTCGCACATCACGGTGAACTCCAGCAGCGGCCAGCAGGCGGTCGGGCACTGGTTCGGGGACCAGCGGCTGGACTTCCGGCCGCAGGAGTACTGGAAGGCCGGATCCAAGGTCACCATGAAGATCGACCTGGACGGGGTCCAGGGTGCGAACGGCGCCTACGGGGTGCAGAAGAAGACCGTCTCCTTCACCGTCGGGCGCGCGCAGGTCTCCACGGTCGACGCCAACACGCAGATGATGACGGTCGTACGGGACGGCAAGACGATCAAGACGGTGCCCATCTCGGCGGGCAGCGCGCAGCACACGACGTACAACGGGCAGATGGTGATCTCCGAGAAGTTCGTGCAGACCCGCATGAACGGCTCGACGGTCGGCTTCGGCGGGGAGTACGACATCCCGGACGTGCCGCACGCGATGCGGCTGACGTCCTCGGGGACGTTCATCCACGGCAACTACTGGTACAGCAAGGGCAACCCGCCCTTCGGTCGCGCGGGCACCAGCCACGGCTGCGTCGGGCTCGCGGACGTGCAGGGGGCGCAGGGCGACACCTCGGCCAAGTGGTTCTACGACAACTCGCTCATCGGGGACGTCGTGATCGTGAAGAACTCCCCGGACACGACGGTCGCCCCGGACAACGGGCTCAACGGCTGGAACATGTCGTGGAGCGCCTGGACCGCCGGAAGTGCCGTCTGAGCGGCATCTTTTGACGCCATGTACGGCCGCGCGGGAACTTCTCGCGCGGCCGGAGCGTTTTCCCGGCGTACGTTTTCTCGGTTCCCGGACATGATGTCCGACCGAGGGGCTACGGTATGCACCCACAAGGTGACATGCAGCAACGCCGGGAGAAGCCTTGAGCGTTCCGTACGAGACAGCAGCGTACGAACCAGCCGAGTCGCCCGAGTCTCCGGAGGAGCATCTCGCGCGACTCCTCGGCCGTGCCCTGAACTCCTTCGAGTTGCCGGACGAGGTGATAAGGCGGCTCGACTGCGCCCTGGCGTACGACAGTTCGCTGCACTCCGCGTACCACAGCGCGGGGCTGCACCGGGAGACGTACCGGCACAGCTGGCTGCTCGCCGACGGCTCGGCGGTCACGCTCTGGGAACTCGTGCACAACCCCATGCCGGGCGAAGCCCCGGAGCACGAGGTGTATGCCGACGAGGAGGAGCTGCAGACGGCCGCGGCGCGGCTCGGGATGCCGGCGGACACCCCGGAGTTCGAGCTGCCCGCGCTGATGCGGCTGTGGGCGATTCCCGAGCCCCGGCACGTGTTCGCCTCCGACGAATCGGCGGACCACGCGCGCCGGCTGCTGCGCCGTGCGGAGAATCCGGACCGGCCCGACGCGGAGACGGCGGCCCTGCTGGCAACGGCGACCGCGCACGAGATCACGCAGGCGTTCGGGCGTCCGGGGCGGGCCGGACGCATGGGACTGAGCTACGCGCTGTACGAGCACGCGTTCCTGCTGCCGGACGGGAGCGAGGTCTCCTTGTGGGAGGTCGAGCACACGGCGACGCCCGACGGACGGCACATGTGCGAGGTCTACATGTCGGAGGACGCGGCGCGGGATGCCATGGAGCGGCGCGCGGCGCGGCAGGGGTAGCAGGCGCGAAAGCAGGGGGCGCATGCCCGGCGCGAGAGGTGTGCGCCGGCTTTCAGGGCGCTGTGGGCGCCCTTCCTCCGTCAGCCGTTGGCGAGTTGCCGCACCAGGCCCGCGAACGCGTCCTGTTCCGCGGGGGTCAGCTCGACGGACTCGAGCGGAGGCCCGACCCGGTTCTGGTGCGGCAGGGCCGGGAGAACGGTCGTGGTGCGCCGCACGGGTGCCCGCAGGCCGGTGCGGCCCAGCAGGCGCAGCAGGACGACGGTCCAGACGACGGCCGCCACGGCGAGAACGGCCACGCCGATCAGCTGAAGAGTCGCGACGTACTCAGGCATGCATCCCAGTACACACCACGGTCCGGGACTTTGGCCCCGGACCGTGACGTATCTCGCAGGTGCCGTGAACAACTCACAGCGAACTAAAGGGACAAGAGGCGGAAGGGGCGGGTGGCCGACGGGACGAGGTGTGCCGTGCGGCTGGTGGGGCGGTCAGGCCGCCACCGGCTGCTTGGGCTCCTTCGACGGATTGGCCGCGTTCGCGGCGGGGTCGGCGGCCGTGGTCTCGGGGGTCTGCTTGCGCATGCCCTTGAGGACGACGACCAGGGCCGTGGTGGCGCAGACGCCGGCCGCGATGGCGATCAGGTACAGGAACGGGTTGCCGATCAACGGGACCACGAAGATGCCGCCGTGCGGGGCGCGCAGGGTGGCGCCGAAGGCCATGGACAGGGCGCCGGTGAGCGCGCCGCCCACCATGGCCGACGGGATGACCCGCAGCGGGTCCGCCGCGGCGAACGGGATCGCGCCCTCCGAGATGAAGGAGGCACCCAGGACCCAGGCGGCCTTGCCGTTCTCGCGCTCGGTCTGGGTGAAGAGCCTCCCGCGTACGGTGGTGGCCAGGGCCATCGCCAGCGGCGGGACCATGCCGGCCGCCATCACCGCGGCCATGATCTTCATGGCGGAGTCGCTGGGGTTGGAGACCGCGATGCCGGCGGTGGCGAAGGTGTAGGCGACCTTGTTGACCGGACCGCCCAGGTCGAAGCACATCATCAGGCCGAGGAGGGCGCCGAGCAGGACGGCATTGGTGCCGGTGAGGCCGTTCAGCCAGTCGGTGAGTCCCTTCTGGGCGCTGGCGATGGGCTTGCCGATCACCACGAACATCAGGAATCCGACGATCGCCGAGGAGATCAGCGGGATCACCACCACCGGCATGATGCCGCGCAACGCCGTGGGGATCCGCACCTTCTGGATCGCCATCACCACGCCACCGGCGATCAGACCGGCCGCCAGACCGCCGAGGAAGCCCGCATTGATGGTCAGCGAGATCGCGCCGCCCACGAAGCCGGGCACCAGACCGGGCCGGTCGGCCATGCCGTAGGCGATGTAGCCGGCCAGGACCGGGACCAGGAAGCCGAAGGCCACGCCGCCGATCTGGAAGAGCAGGGCGCCCCAGCTGTCGGCCTGGGTCCACATGAAGTGGTCCATCACCGACGGCGCCTTGTTGATCTTGTATCCGCCGATCGCGAAGCCCAGGGCGATGAGGAGACCGCCCGCGGCGACGAACGGGACCATGTAACTGACGCCGGACATCAGCCACTTGCGGAGCTTGGTGCCGTAGCCCTCGGTGGAGTCGCCCGCGCGCTCGACCGGCGTGGCACCGGCTGCGGGCGCCGGCGCACTCGCCTCACCGCGCGCCGCCTTCTCGCGCACTTCGCCGATGAGTTCGGCGGGGCGGTTGATGCCCGCCTTCACACCCACGTCCACGGTCGGCTTGCCCGCAAAGCGGTCCTTGTCCCGCACCGGGACGTCGTGCGCGAAGATCACGCCGTCCGCCGCCTCGATCACCGCCGGGTCGAGCCGGGTGAAACCGGCCGAGCCCTGCGTCTCGACGACCAGTTCGACGCCGGTCTCTCGGCCCGCGTTCTCCAGGGACTCGGCTGCCATGTAGGTGTGTGCGATGCCGGTGGGGCAAGAGGTGACGGCGACGATCCGGAAGGGGCGCACACCGGAGTCGGAGCCTGACTCCGCGCCGGAGCCGACGCCTGCGGAGGTCGCCTGCGCGGGGGCGGACGCGCCCTGTGCCTGCGCCTGTGCTGCCGTGGTGCCCGCTGCGGCGCCGGTGGAGGCCGCCACCGGCGTCGCAGCGGAGTTTTGGGAGGCGCCCGCGGCGCCCGCAGCAGCGCCCGCAGCGCCGTGTGCGCTCTCGGCGCTCGTCGCGGCGTCCGAGCCGGCCACTTCTTCCGCGCCCTCCCCCGAAGGCTCGGTCGACGCACGCGACGTCGACGGCGCCTCGTCGCCGCGGATCAGCGCCGCCGCCGTCCCCGCGTCACCCACGTCCCGCAGCGCCGAGGTGAACTCGGTGTTCATCAACTGGCGGGCCAGGGAGGACAGGATCGTCAGGTGGGCGTCGTCGGCGCCGGCGGGAGCCGCGATGAGGAAGATCAGGTCGGCCGGACCGTCCGGGGCGCCGAAATCGATGCCGGTGGCGCTACGGCCGAAGGCGAGGGTCGGCTCGACGACATGGGCGCTGCGACAGTGCGGGATGCCGATGCCGCCGTCGAGACCGGTCGGCATCTGGGCCTCGCGGGCGGCCACGTCGGCGAGGAAGCCCTCCAGGTCGGTCACCCGGCCCTGGGCCACCATGCGCGCGGCGAGGGCGCGCGCCGCCGCTTCCTTGGTGTCGGCGGACAGGTCGAGGTCGACCAGGTCCGCGGTGATCATGTCGCTCATCGCGGGCTCCAATGCACGCGTATCGCCCGGGGGAAGGCGTGGGCGGAAAAGGGGACGGGGGTGCGGTGGGGGCATGGGGTCGGGCGGGAGGCGGGGCCGGGGAAACCCCGCCTCCCGAAGGCGGCACCGTGGCTCCGCCGGTGGTGACGCCCGGTGGCCGCGGCGAGTAACGGGGAGTCTCGCCGCTTCGGGGCCGGCCGGATGGGTGCGGCTGGGCGCGCGGGTGCGGGGTGCGCTCCCGGTCGCCGGGCGCCGGGGCGTACGCCGCGGAGCGCGAGGGGGGTCATGACACCGGCTCCGTCAGTACGCGGTCGAGCGGGATCTCGGCCGTGACGGTCACCGCCGCCGGGTCCAGGTCGGCAGGGGTCGGCATCACGCTGCCGGGGAGCTGGACGGCGGCAGCGCCGTGAGCGACGGCGGAGGCCAGGGCCTCGGGGCCGCTGCCGCCGGCGATCAGGAAGCCGGCGAGGGAGGAGTCGCCGGCGCCGACGTTGCTGCGGACGGCGTCCACGCGCGCGTGGGCGAACCAGGCACCCGCGTCCTGAACGAGGAGCTGCCCGTCGGCGCCCAGGCTCGCAAGCACGGCGCGCGCACCCATGCCGCGCACCTCCTCGGCCGCCTTGAGTGCGTCGCCCACCGTCGCCAGGGGACGCCCGACGGCTTCGGCGAGTTCCTCGGCGTTCGGCTTCACCACGTCGGGCCGCGCGCGCAGCGCCTCGAGCAGCGCACGTCCTGAGGTGTCCAGGGCAATCCGCGCGCCCCCGGCATGCGCCCGCGTGACGACATCGGCGTACCACGAGGGCGTGAGCCCCCGGGGCAGACTGCCGCAGCACGCGATCCAGTCGGCATCACGCGACTGGGCACGCACGGTGTCCAAGAGGAGTTCCTGCTCCTCCGCGGACAGTTCCGGGCCCGGGGCGTTGATCTTCGTGAGCACCCCGTCGGACTCCGCGAGCGCGATGTTGGAGCGAGTGGCTCCGGCGACCGGGACCGGCGCGACCTCGATGCCCTGCGCGTCGAGCAGCTCGGCGATGAGCGCTCCCGGCGCACCACCGAGGGGCAGAACGGCGACCGTGCGCTGTCCGGCGGCGGCGACCGCCCGCGAGACGTTCACACCCTTGCCGCCCGGGTCCATGCGCTCGCCGGTGGCGCGGATCACCTCGCCGCGCTCCAGGGCGGGGACCTCGTAGGTACGGTCCAGGGACGGGTTGGGGGTGACGGTGAGGATCATGCGCGCACTACTTCCGTGCCGCCGCGTTCGATGGCGGCGGAGTCTTCGGGGCTCAGCCCGCTGTCGGTGATCAGCAGGTCCACGTCGCTCAGGTCGCCGAAGCGGGCGAAGTGTTCCTGGCCGTACTTGGCGGAGTCGGCCAGCAGCACCACGCGGCGGGCGGCCGCGACAGCAGCCCGCTTCACCGCGGCCTCGGCGAGGTCGGGAGTGGTCAGACCGTGCTCGGCGGAGAACCCGTTGGCCGCCACGAACAGCACGTCCGCCCGGATCTCGCCGTACGCGCGCAGCGCCCAGGCGTCCACCGCGGCGCGCGTACGGTGCCGTACGCGCCCCCCGACCAGGTGGAGCTGGATGCCCGGGTGGTCGGCGAGGCGGGCGGCGATGGGGAGGCTGTGCGTGACGACGGTGAGGGAGGCCTCCAGCGGGATCGCGGCGGCGACGCGGGCGACCGTCGTACCGGCGTCGAGGATCATCGTGCCCTCGGTCGGCAGTTCGGCGAGGGCGGCCTTGGCGATGCGGTCCTTCTCGTCGGCAGCGGTGGACTCGCGCTCGGCGAGGTCCGGTTCGAAGTCGAGGCGGCCGACCGGGATGGCACCACCGTGCACCCGGCGGACCAGGCCCGCGCGGTCGAGGGCCTTCAGATCGCGGCGGATCGTTTCCGCCGTGACCTGGAACTCCTCGGCGAGCGACAGCACGTCCACCCGGCCGCCGTCACGGGCGAGCCGGAGGATCTCCTGCTGCCGCTCCGGTGCGTACATGTCGCTTGCCTCCGCCTCGATGCCCGTTCGCTTCTGACTGATGCCCGAACGTGTGGTTTCACCGCGAGGCTACGCCCTGATTTCCGGAAAGTAAACAGGTTCAGACTTCAATCGGGCATGAACGGACGCGCAGGCAGCACAGGGGCCCGACACCTGATCAGTGCCGGGCCCTCGTCGTCCCTGGTGAGTGTCTGCGCAGTGCCGGTCGGCGCCTGGTCAGTGCCGGTTCAGGGGACCAGCTCCGGTTCGGGCTCCCGATCCCCCGCCGGGGTCGCCGGCTCGGCCGCCACGTCCTCCGCATGCTGAGCGGGCCGCTCAGGCAGGGCGGACATCAGCAGGAAGATCGCGCCCATGATCCCGACGACCCACCACAGCGCGTGCTGGAAGGCATGCACGAAGGCCGGGCCGACCTGCACCGGGGCCAGCCGGTCGCCGATCTCGCCGAAGAACACCACCGACACGAGCCCCAGGCCGAGCGCGTTGCCCATCTGCTGCACCGTGTTGATCAGCCCGGACGCGGAACCGGCGTGCTCGCGCGGCACTTCCGAGAGCACCGCGTCGGTCAGCGGGGCGACGATCAGCCCCATCCCGGCGCCCATCACGACCAGCGGCAGGGCCATCTGCCAGGAGGCGATGGCGAGGCCGTAGCGGTGGGCCTCCCACAGGTAGAGCAGTACGCCCGCGCCCATCAGCAGCGCGCCGGCCTGGAGCACCTTGCGGCCGAAGCGCGGCACCAGCTTCTGCACCGACATCCCGGCCGCCACGGACACCGCGATCGAGAACGGCACCCCGGTCAGCCCTGCCCGCAGCGGGCTCCAGCCCAGTCCGATCTGCATGTACAGCGTCCAGACCAGGAAGAAGATGCCCAGCGCGACGCCGAAGACGGTCTGTACGGCGATGCCCGCGGCGAAGCTCTTCACCCGGAAGAGGGACAGTTCGATGAGCGGGGAACCGTCCCTGGCCGCCTTCCGTTTTTCGTACGACACCAGCGCGGCGAAAACGACGAGCGCACCGGCCATACAGACGTAGCCCCACACCGGCCAGCCCAGCTCACGGCCGCGGGTGAGCGGGTAGAGCAGCATCAGCAGGCCCAGCGAGACCAGGGCGACACCGACGAGGTCCAGCTTGAGCGCCTTCGGGGCCTTGGACTCGGAGATGAAACGGCGGCCGAGGAGGAAGGCCGCGATACCGACGGGGAGGTTGATGAGGAAGATGGGCCGCCATTCGAGGCCGAACAGGTTCCACTCCGTCAGCAGCGCGCCGAGCAGCGGCCCGGAGACGGCGCCCAGGCCGACGATCGCTCCGAACAGACCGAACACCTTGCCGCGTTCGTGGGCCGGGAAGGTGGCGTGCACGATCGACAGCACCTGCGGCACCATCATCGCCGCCATACCGCCCTGCAGAATCCGCGAGGCGACCAGCATGTCCGGGTTCACGGCAAAACCGCACAGGGCGGAGGCGAGCGTGAAGCCGCCGATACCGATGAGGAAGACGCGCCTGCGGCCGTGGATGTCACCGAGGCGGCCACCGGTGATCAGCGCTGCGGCGAAGGCCAGGGCGTAGCCCGCCGTTATCCACTGGATCTGACTGACCGACGCCCCCGCCTCCCGCTGGATGGAGGGAATGGCGATGTTGACGATCGTCACGTCCACCAGGTCCATGAAGGCTGCGGTCATGACGATGGCCAGCGCGAACCAGCGTCGCCGGTCGGCGGAGGCCGGCCGGTGGTCCGGGCCCGGCCGAGGAGTGAGGGTCTGTTCCGTCGAGGTCATGTCCGTCAAGTTAGGAGTCCATTAGGTCAGATCGTGTCCTAGTCGTACGGCATTCTCGTCTGTATGACTACCGACACACCGGCCCGGCTGCTGCAGTTGCTCTCGCTCCTCCAGACCCCGCGCGAGTGGCCCGGCGGTGAGCTGGCCGATCGGCTCGGGGTGTCCCGCCGTACCGTGCGGCGGGACGTCGACCGGCTCAGGGAGCTGGGCTACCCGGTGCAGGCGACGAAGGGCGCGGACGGCGGCTACCGGCTGGTCGCGGGAAAAGCGATGCCGCCGCTGGTGCTGGACGACGAGGAGGCGGTGGCGATCGCGGTCGGGCTGCGGGCCGGTGCCGGGCACGCGGTGGCGGGCGTGGACGAGGCGTCGGTACGGGCTCTGGCCAAGCTGGAGCAGGTGCTGCCGGCCCGGCTGCGTCACCGGGTGTCCACGTTGCAGGCCGCGACCACGCCGCTGACCAGCGGGGACGGGGCAAGCATCGCGCCGGAGACGCTGACCGTCATGGCGTCGACGGTGGCGGGGCACGAGCGGCTGCGGTTCGCCTACCGGGACAGGGAAGGGGGTGAGTCGCGACGGTTGACCGAGCCGTACCGGCTGGTGTCGACGGGACGGCGGTGGTACCTCGTCGCCTACGACCTCGACCGCACCGACTGGCGCACGTTCCGGGTGGACCGGGTCAGCGAGCCGTTCGCGACCGGAGTGCGGTTCGCGCCGCGGGAGTTGCCGACGGGGGACGCCGCCGAGTATCTGCGGCAGTCCATCAACCGGCGGCAGGAGACCTACGAGTTCGCGGTGCGCTTCGCCGCACCGGCCGAGCAGGTCGCCGCGCGGGTGCCGGCATGGCTCGGGGCACCGGAGGACGACGGCGAGGGCGGTTGCGTACTCCGGGGCACCTCGGGCGACCCCGTGCAGTGGCTGGCGGTACGCCTGGTGATGGCGGGGTACGAGTTCACGGCCCTGGGACCTGACGAACTCGTGGCATGCGTACGGGAGTTGGGTGGACGGCTGAGCCGGGCCGGAGGTCTGGAGTCGTAGTAGGACCCGGCGTCGTAGCCGGACCCGGCGTCGGCGTCGGCGTCGGCACCATGGTCGGAGCCCGGGTCATGGTCGGAGCCCGAGTCACTGTCGGAGCCGGAGTCGGAGCCGGCTTTCGCTGGGCGGTCTAGTCCTCGCCGCCCCAGTCGAAGCTTCGCAAGGCGTGGAGGTTGTGCAGTGCCAGGGATGCGGGGCCCTCCGGGCCGTTGGGTGGGGCGGAGGTGGCGGCCCAGGACTCCACGGCCACGCGGACGGCCGCGCCGGCGACGGCCGCGGTGAAGCGGAGAGCCGGGGTGATCGGACGGGGTCCGGTGGACGTCGAGCGGGTCACGAGGATCTCGCCCAGGACCGTCTCCGACGCCTGGCACACCTCGGCCCAGACCTTGCGCAGGGCGGGGCTGGTGTCGGCCAGGCGGATCAGGGTCCGGACCCATTCCCAGGACGCCGCCGAGACGCCGATGCCCGGGGTGAGGGTGTGGTGGACGGCGTGTTCCAGAGCTTCGGGGACCGCGAGGTGGGCCGGCGCCGTACGGACCGCTTCCGCCCAGCGCTGGGCGCCGGCGGCGTAGAGCGGGGCGACCGCTTCCTCCTTGGTGGCGAAGTAGCGGTAGAAGGTGCGGGGTGCGATGCCCGCGGCCTGGGCGATGTCCTCGGCGCGGGTCGCCCGCAGGCCCTGGCGAACGAACAGGGCGCTCGCCGCCCGGGCGATCTCCATCCGGGTCTCGGCCTTCCGGCGTTCGGTCAGCGTGACCGGCGCCGAGGCGGAAAACGGCTGGTGGGCGGCGCTGGGGGTGGTGCTCATCACGGCAGGCTATGCCCATGTGGCAGAATCTGCCATCCGGCGGTCCACCCCGGGGTTCAGGTACGGGGTGGGCCGCCGCTCCAGCACCCTCCCCCGACGATCGGGGACGTTCCGGCGGCGGCCACGCCACCCCTGCCACCGCCACCGCCACCGCTGTGTGCCTACGCCTCCGCCACCACCACGTGGAAGGTGACCGTCGCGAGGAACGGCCCCCGGCTGAGATGACCCAGCCAGGCTTCCGCCCCCGCCTCGGTGAAGTAACCGGCGGCGACGGCGCGGCGCGTGGTGCGTTCCAGGCCGAGGATGCGGTCGGCAGCCTGCACGTCACGGAAGACCGGGGTGACGGGGACGACCTCCGGGACGGTGAAGCCCGCGTCCGCCGCCAGCCGGGCGAGCTGCCGGCCGATGGCCGCATTGCGTACGACGCGTTCGGCCACGTGGCGGGTGTAGGCGCGGGTCAGTTCGCCGTCCGGGTGGTCGACTGCCAGGGTCTCCCAGTCGGGTTCGCCCATGACGAGCCGGCCGCCCGGCCGCAGGACCCGGCGGATCTCGGCGAGCGCCGCCCGGGGATCGGAGACGTGCTGCAGGACCCGGTCGGTACGGGCCCGGTCGGCGAGGCGGTCGGGCAGCGCGAGGTCGTGGATGTCGCCGGACCGTACGTCCACCACGGACAGGTCGGCGGTGCGTGTGCGGGCGGCGTCCACCATGGCGGGGTCGTGGTCGACGCCGATGACGCAACCGTCCGGGGTGACAGCCTCCGCGAGGGCCCGCAGATCGGTGCCGGGACCACAGCCGAGGTCGAGCACGGTGTGCCCGGCCCGGAGGCCGAGTTCCGCCAGCATGCGGCCCTTGTACGACCGGCCGGGGTCGCTCGCGGCGAGGCGGTCGAGATAGGCGACGGCCTCGGGCCTGGCTGTCTCGAACGCGGATGACGACATGCAGCCCAGTCAATCAGCCGGACCACCGGACACGGGGGGTCGCCCGACTGCTTCCGGCCACGGCACGCACACTTGAGTCTCCCCCAGCGGGAGACCGGAAGGTGGGCCCATGCACGACGGCACCCTGTACTCGATCGGTGAGCTGGCCCGGCGTACCGGGCTGTCGGTCAAGACGATCCGCTTCTACTCCGACCGCGGTCTCGTCGTACCGGCGGACCGCACCGCGGCCGGCTATCGCCGCTACGGCCCGGACGCCATGGCCCGGCTGGCACTCGTACGGGCGCTGCGCGAACTGGGCCTGGGTCTGGACGTGATCGGGCTGGTCCTGGACCGGCCGCCCGCGCTCGGCCGGATCGCCGCGGAGCAGGTGGCCGCGCTGGACGTGCAGATCAGCGCATTGCGCCTGCGCCGGGCGGTGCTGTCGGCCTTAGCCGGGCGCGCACCCACCCTCGAGGAGGCAGAACTCATGCACCGGTTGGCGACCCTGTCCGAGACTGAACGGCGACGGCTGTTCGACGACTTCCTGGACACTGTCTTCGCGAACCCCACACCCAGCTCCGCCCCCGTCGGCACCCACGCCACCGCCGCCGCGACCGCCGCAGCCCGTCGCTCCATGACCCCCGAGCCGCCGGCCGATCCCACCGGGGAACAGGTCGCGGCCTGGCTGGAGTTGGCCGAACTGGCCCTCGACGACGGGTTCCGGGCGGCCGTACGGCGGCTGGTCGGCGAGTACGGGCAGGGGGTCTCAAGTCCGCCGCGGCCGGATACCGTCGCCCTCGCCCGAGAGCTGGCCGGCCCCGTCGTCGCCGCCGGCACCAGGCCCGACGCGCCCCAGGCGGAGCCCGTCGTCGCTGCCCTGCTCGCCCGGTGCGGGCCGACCGCCTCGCTGCTCCGGCGTCTGGAGTCCGCGCGTGATCCGCGCCGGGACCGCTACTTCCAGCTGTTGGCCCTGGTCAACGGCTGGCCGGCCCCGGAACCCACGGCGCCCCTGATCGACTGGACGGTCACTGCGCTGCGCGCACACGCACAGGCCGCGTGAGCGTGAACAGGCATACCGCGGAGGGGCGTTGACCCGAGCGCGTGCACAAGAGAGCCGGGCTCCGGCACCCAGGGGGGATGGGTGCCGGAGCCCGGCTTGGGGAAGTCCCGGCGCCGGGGGGGATGGTGCGTCGGGACGTGGTTCGCGTGGGGACGGCCGGCGCGGTGCGATGCCCGCCGGGCGGTGCGTGGCTGTGGTCGGTCGCGGTGCGGTGTGTCGCAGTGCGGCCTGTCGCGGTGCGGCGGCCTGTTGCAGTGCGGCGATCTGTTGCGATGCGGTGTGTGTCAGTGCGGTGCGTCTCGGTGCGGTGTGTCTCGGTGCGGTCTGTCTCGGTGCGGTACGGGTCCGCCGTGGCGTTGCGGCGCTGTGGCACCGTGGCGCTGTGGCTTGGTGGCGCGATCGGGGAGTGCGGTCGCGGTTCCCGGGGCCCGGCACTGGGCCCGCAAGGGTTGTTCCCGCGGGCCCGGGCGTTGAAGCGACAGGACCACGCCATGTTTGCGCCGTCTTTCGCCACCGGCGTGCGCGGTCCCGGGCATCGCACGCCCACAACCACGCACACCCCGCACGCCGCTCACCCCCACCACAGCAGACGCCCCCATGCCGCCGGCCGATACCGACTACGCCGCCGCGTCGAACCCGGTGTCCCGGGCCAGCTTCTTCAGCTCGAGCAGTGCGTGCTTCTCGATCTGGCGGATGCGCTCGCGGGTCAGGCCGTGCTCCTTGCCGACCTCGGTCAGGGTGCGCTCGCGGCCGTCCTCGATGCCGTAGCGCATCTTGATGATGGAGGCCGTGCGCTGGTCCAGGCGGCCGATCAGGTCGTCCAGTTCCTCGCTGCGGAGCAGGGTCAGGACGGACTGCTCGGGGGAGACCGCCGAGGTGTCCTCCAGGAGGTCGCCGAACTGGGTCTCGCCCTGGTCGTCCACCGACATGTTCAGCGAGACCGGGTCGCGGGCCCAGTCGAGGACGTCGGTGACGCGCTCCGGGGTCGAGCCCAGCTCGGCGGCGATCTCCGCGGGCTCCGGGTCGCGGCCGTTCTCACGGTTGAACTCGCGCTGGATGCGACGGATGCGGCCCAGCTCCTCCACCAGGTGGACGGGGAGCCGGATGGTGCGGGACTGGTCGGCGATGGAGCGGGTGATGGCCTGACGGATCCACCAGGTGGCGTACGTGGAGAACTTGAAGCCCTTGCGGTAGTCGAACTTCTCGACCGCGCGCACCAGGCCGGCGTTGCCCTCCTGGACCAGGTCAAGCAGGGGCAGACCGCTGCGCGGGTAGCGCCGGGCGACCGCGACGACCAGACGGAGGTTGGAGCGGATGAAGACGTCCTTGGCCCGATCACCGGCGGCGACCAGCGCCTCGAGCTCCTCACGGGTGGCGTCCGTCGCGGACTCCTCCTCGCCGTCGAGGACCTGCCGCGCGAACACACCCGCCTCGATGGTCTGGGACAGCTCGACCTCCTTTGCGGCGTCGAGCAGCGGCGTACGCGCGATCTCGTCGAGGTACATGCCGACCAGGTCGCGGTCTGCGATCTCGCCGCCATGAGCGCGAACACTGCTTGCCGAGTCGGCCGTCTCGCCGGAGGCGGACTGACGACGGGCGACGGCACGGGTTGCCATGCGTGCTCCCTTGCGTTGGGGTCCCCCGCTCGAGCGGAGTCGAGAACGGGGGAGGGCTGGCGGGTGGTCCTTGAACGCTCGGCTCCGGGGACCGTCTCCGGGACTCACTCCTTCCGAGTCCTCCTGCGACTCTCTCCGGTGCCCTGCATCCGTGGGAAACAACGACTGGAATCCGGACAGAATTCCCAACCCGCCCCTCAATTTTTCTGATCATGCAGTACCCTGTTCCGCCGCACGGGGACAGGATGCCGCCGGAACACACAGAGACGCAGGTCAGGCCGGGGGTCGAGGATGTTCTCGGCGCCCTCGTGACGATCCGACACCGGTGCGTTCATGAGACGGCTGTCACGCTTAACACCGCGATCTTCACTCCGGACGAGCCGGGAGAGTGCCGCCCTTGGCCGCCCTCCCGACACGGAAGACGGCCCGCACCCCCCAATGGTTGCCACGGACGCGGAATCACATCAAATCCAGAGCTACGCCATATCCGACCCTTACCGGGCGAAGCCCGCACACAAGCCCACGCCCAACAGGTACGACCGGGCCCAACGGGTACGACCGGGCCCAACAGGTACGACCAGGCCCGACTCAGCCGAACTGCACCGACCGCTTCGCCATGCCCATCCAGAAACCGTCGATCACGGACTTCTGCGCATCCAGTTCGCCACCCGCCTCGGCCGCGCCCATGGTGACGAAGAGCGGGGCGAAGTGTTCGGTGCGCGGGTGGGCGTAACGGCCGGCCGGGGCCTTGTCCAGGAAGTCCAGCAGGGCGTCCCAGTCGCGGGCCTCCAGGGCGCGCCGCCCCCAGTCGTCGAACTCGGAGGACCAGCCGGGCACGCCGCTGCCGGTGTGGCGCAGGGCCGCGAGGTTGTGGGTGAAGAAGCCGGAGCCGACGATCAGCACGCCCTCGTCGCGCAGCGGGGCGAGCTTGCGGCCGATGTCCATGAGGCGGACCGGGTCGAGGGTGGGCAGGGACACCTGCAGCACGGGGATGTCGGCGTCCGGGTACATCTCGACGAGCGGGACGTAGGCGCCGTGATCGAGGCCGCGGTCGGGGATGTCCTGGACAGGGATGCCGGGGGCGCGCAGCAGCTTGCGCACGGACGCGGCCAGCTCGGGGGCGCCGGGGGCGGCGTACCGGACACGGTAGTAGTGCTCGGGGAAGCCCCAGAAGTCGTAGACGAGCGGGACGGTGCGCACCGCACCGAGGGCGAGCGGGGCCTCCTCCCAGTGGGCGGAGACCATGAGGATCGCCCGGGGTCGGGGCAGTTCCGCGGACCAGGCGGCGAGCTGGCCGGGCCAGACGGGATCGTCGGCGAGCGGCGGGGCGCCATGACTGAGGTACAGGGCGGGCATGCGCTCCTGGGCGGTGGCGGACATCGCGGCGGCTCCAAAGGTGCGAGAGGTTGCTTTAACTCTCAAGCTCTTCGCAGAGCATACGACCGAGTTGTTCAAGTTTCAAGGAGATGCCTCGTACAGTGGGACACATGAACACGGCTCCCGGCCCCGCTGCCGCACAGCACCGCTGGCTCACCGACGGGGAACAGCGCGTCTGGCGCGCGTACATGCACGCCACCACCCTGCTGGAGGACCACCTCGACCGGCAGTTGCAACGCGACGCAGGTATGCCGCACATCTACTACGGCCTGCTCGTCGGCCTCGCCGAGGCGCCGCGCCGGCGGCTGCGGATGACCGAGCTGGCGATGAGGTCGAAGATCACCCGTTCCCGGCTGTCGCACGCGATCGCCCGCCTCGAGAAGAACGGCTGGGTGCGCCGCGAGGACTGCCCCTCCGACAAGCGCGGCCAGTTCGCGGTACTCACCGACGAGGGGCTCGAGGTGCTCGAGCGCACCGCGCCGGGCCATGTGGCCGCCGTACGGCAGGCGATGTTCGACCGGCTCTCCCCGGAACAGCAGAAGGCCCTCGGCGAGATCATGGAGATCGTCGCCGAGGGCCTCCAGCCCAACGAAGCGGGTGCGGACCTGCCCTGGCTCCGCTAAGGGGTCACCGAGAGGTCACCATCAGTGGGTCACCGGTCGCCGTCAGTGGGCCACCACCGGCACCGGCACCTCGTCCTCGACACCCTCGCCGGAGGCCACCGGGGTGGAGCCCGGGCGGCCGGCGTTGACGAAGGTGAAGGCGATCAGCGAGGCCAGGGCCAGGATGCCGACGGCGAACCAGATCGCGGTGCTGTAGCCGTGCACCATGCCCTGGAGCTTGACCAGCTCCTGCTGCGGCCTGACGGCCGCAGTGGCGATGTGGCCCTTGATGTACGACGTGGTCGCCGAGGCGGCGATGGTGTTCAGCAGGGCGGTGCCGATCGCGCCGCCCACCTGCTGCGAGGTGTTGACCATCGCGGAGGCGACACCGGCGTCCCGGGGCTGGACGCCCTGGGTGGCCAGGGACATCGCCGGCATGAACGCCGTACCCATGCCGAGGCCGAGCAGCACCATCGCGGGCAGCAGCTGGGTGCCGTACGAGGAGTCGATCTTCAGCTGGGTCAGGATCAGCATGCCGAGCGCGGCGACCAGGAAGCCGGGGCCCATCAGGAAGCGGGCCGGGATCCGGGTCATCAGGCGGGTGCCGATCTGGGTGGAGCCGGTGATCATGCCGGCCACCATCGGCAGGAACGCGAAGCCGGTCTTGACCGGCGAGTAGCCCTTTACGACCTGCAGGTAGTAGGTCAGGAAGAGGAACAGGCCGAACATGCCGATGATCGCGAGGCCGAGGGAGAGGTAGATACCGCCGCGGTTGCGGTCGGTCACCACGCGCAGCGGCAGCAGCGGGGTCTTGACCCGGGACTCGACGATCACGAAGGCGAGCAGCAGCACCGCGGACGCGACGAACATCGAGACGGTCACGGAGTCGCCCCAGCCGTCGGACTCGGCGCGGGTGAAGCCGTACACGAGCGCGATCAGGCCCAGGGAGGACAGGATCACACCGGGGATGTCGAGCGGGGCGCGGTTGCGGCCGCCCTCGGGCTCACGGATGACGAAGTAGGCGCCGGCCGCGGCGACGATGGCGAACGGGATGTTCACGAAGAAGGTCCAGCGCCAGTTCAGGTACTGGGTGAGGAAGCCGCCGAGGATCAGGCCGACGGCGCCGCCGCCGCCGGCGATCGCGCCGTAGATGCCGAACGCCTTGGCGCGCTCCTTGGCGTCGGTGAACATCACCGCGAGCAGGGAGAGCGCGGCCGGTGCGAGCAGGGCGCCGAAGACGCCCTGGAGGGCACGGGCGCCGAACATCATCGGGCCGCTGGTGGCGGCGCCGCCGAGCGCGGAGGCGAGGGCGAAGCCGGCCAGGCCGGTGACGAAGGCGCGCTTGCGGCCCCACTTGTCGGCGATACGGCCGCCGAAGAGCAGCAGACCGCCGAAGGCGAGGGCGTAGGCCGTGACGACCCACTGCCGGTTGCCGTCGGATATGCCGAGGTCGGTCTGGGCGTGAGGCAGAGCGATGTTCACGATGGTGGCGTCGAGGACGACCATCAGCTGGGCGAGCGCGATGAAGACGAGCGCCTTCCAGCGGTTGGTGTCGCCACCCGGGGCGGCGGCGCGGGGAGCCTTGAGGGCTGATTCGGACATGGGGTTACCCACTTCGGGACTTTCGTGACGGAAGAAGTGACGGAAGCTTCGTTGGAAAAACCGAAGTACAGCGAAAAAACGGAAACCGAACGGTGCAGGTGGACGGACGGTGCGAGAGGTGGACTCGGGTCGTAAGCCGAACTAATCGGTCAGGGCCTGCGCAGTCCGCCGAACGAACGGAGCCTGCACGGCGGATGGGCCGGAGCTTGCGTAGCGGATCGTCAGGGCTTGCGCAGCGGATCGGTCAGGGCTTGCGCAGCTCCTTGAAGGTCACGGCCTCGCCCGGCAGGGCGGAACGGGCGGGCGCCCGCAGGCCGTCGAGGAACAGCTGAAGAAGACGGTGGACGAACCGGTCGCTGTGCAGGCAGTCCGAGCCGGCCGGGGGCCGACTCAGCTGCGCCACAGCGATCATCACATCGCCGACACCTACGTCCGGCCGGAGCTGCCCGGCCGCCGCGGCCCGGCCCATGACCTCCTCCACGAGCCGTTCCAGGCGCTCGCGGGAGGCTTCCAGGTCGGGGTGGTTCTGGTCGAACGCACTGGAGATCATCGGGCACAGCGCGCTGATCCGCTCGTCGGCGGACGCGTGCACGAAGCGCTCCAGTGCGGCGAATGCGTCCCCGGTCTCGGCGAGGGCCACCTCGGCCGCCTCGGCCGTACGGTCCATGACGGAGCAGACGACCTCGCGGACGAGGGCCTCACGGTCGGGGAAGTTGCGGTACACCGTGGCGTTGCCGACGCCGGCCCGGCGGGCGATGTCGTCAAGCGGCACGTGCGGGCCGTGCTCGACGAACATCTCCCGGGCGGCAGTGACGATCCGCTCCCGGTTGCGCACGGCGTCGGCCCGGGGCCGGGGCACCTTGCGCGGTGGGGAAGCGGTCGCGGTCGACACGGCGTACTCCTCGAACTCGAAGCGATGGGCGCCCCCGGGGAGGGGCGAAGTCGCGATCCGGGGAAGCTGTCCCCGTTTCGCTCGGACACAGGGCTAAACGGGGAACGGGTCCCCGGTTATTTCCCGCCCGCGAAAAGATTCACTGTGACCTGAACCACATTCATCTTGGGCCGGGATTCACCCGCGTGCGGTCCGGCTTTCCCACGATCGGTCTCCTTCAGCGCGCGTCCCTTGCCCTGCCGACACAGGGTGATCGCAAGGGTGCAGCCGGAGACCGGCGGCTGCCGTGGCGCGAAAGGTCCCTGCATGCAGCCGCAGCCGCCCCGCCGCATACGCCTGCCGCACGAGCGGATCCCCCACGAGTATCCGTCATGCCCGGCCCGCGGCGGCTCGGCCGACGAGGACGTCGTCGGCGAAGCCGAGGGATCCGATGGGGCCGAGGGATCCGATGGGGCCGAGAGATCCGATGAGACCGAGAGATCCGATGAGACCGACGGATCGGACGCGGTTGACAGATCGGACGGGGCCGACGGATCGGATGAAGTTGGTGGATCCGGTGGACTTGGGGGATCCGGTGGACTTGGCGGACTCGGTGGATTTGGCGGAGGTGGGGGGATCCGCGGGGGCAGAGGGATCCGCGGGGGTGGTGGGTTCGGTAGGGGCAGAGGGATCCGCGAGGGTGGTGGGTTCGGTAGGGGCAGAGGGATCCGCGAGGGTGGTGGGTTCGGTAGGGGCAGAGGGATCCGCGAGGGCGCGGGACCTGACCTTGGCGAGGGAGGCGGGTTCGGTTCGGGTGGCGGGCATGGCACGGGCACCTGGCTCGGCGACGGCGGCCGGTTCTGCGCGGGCGGAGGTCGCGGAACGGGCGGCGGACACGGCACAGGTGACGGACGCGGCGCAGGTGGTGGACGCGACCCAGGTCGCGGGCTCGGCGCGGGTGGTGGACACGGCACGGGTGACGGACACAGCCCAGGGCGCGGGCACAGCACAGGTGACGGACGCGGCGCAGGTCGTGAGCACGGCCCGAGTGGCGGGCACAACGCAGGCGGCGGACACGGCACAGGTCGTGGGCACGGCCCGGGTGGCGGGCACGGCACGAGTGGAGGGGGTGACTCGGGTGGCGGGGATGGCCGCCGTCGGATACGCCTGCGCCGCTTGGCCGCTCTCACCGCGGTGACCGCGCTGACCCTCGCGGTCGGCACCTCGGCCGGGACCGGGCACCTGGCTGCGCCGACCACCGCCGGGCCGATCGGCCTGGGCCGCTCCGCCCTCGCACCCTGCATGATCCACGGCAGTTCCGACGTACAGATGACCGAGGCCATCCCGACCCCGCACGGCTACTCCCGCTCCACGGGCACGGTGCACGCCCTGACCGTGATGGTCGACTTCTCCGACGCGCCCGGCCAGGGCAGCGCGATGGACCGCTTCCACGAGTTCTTCCCGCAGACCCAGGAGTGGTTCCGCACCGCCTCGTACGGCCGGCTCGACTACCAGCCGGAGACCCCGATCACCGGCTGGCTACGGATGCCCAAGGCCTACAAGGCGTACGGCATAGAACGCGGCGCCCCCTTCGATCCCGGCTACCGCCGGCTGGTGCAGGACATCGTGGCCGCGGCCGACCCGAACGTGGACTTCCGCTCGTACGACCTCCTCAACGTGCTGGTCACCCCGAACGCCGGCCCGTCCGCCCTGGACACGGTGCTGTCCGTGACCTTCGCCGGGAACGGCGACGCCCCGATCGCCGACGGCGTCCCCGTCTCCAACGCGTCCTTCATCTACTCCCGCCAGGACGACGGCTCCGGCTCCTACGCCCACACCGGCTACCGGGTACTGCCGCACGAGAACGGTCATACCTTCGGCCTGCCCGACCTGTACACGCAGGAGGGCGGGGGCGCGGTCGGGCACTGGGACATCATGAGCGAGGACTGGGGGGCCAACAACGATCTGCTCGGCTGGCACAAGTGGAAGCTGGGCTGGCTGGACGCCACGCAGGTCGGCTGCGCGGCGGTGCCCGGCAGCACCGAGTACACCCTGACACCGCTGTCCCGGAAGGGCGGCGAGAAGCTGGTGTTCGTACCGACCGACTCGCACAGCGGATACGCACTGGAGCTGCGCACCCAGGGCGGCAACGACGAGGCGGTGTGTCACCCGGGCATCCTGATCTACAAGGTCGACGCGACGGTCGACACCGGCCGCGGACCGATCACGGTCAACGACGCCCACCCCCACAGCAACGGCTGCACCCGCAGCCCCAACGTCCAGACAGAACTCTCCGACGCCCCCTTCTCCCCCGGCGAGACCTTCAAGGACCCGCGCGTCGGCGTCACGGCCGAGGTGCTCGGCACGGACGGCGAGGGGAACTACCGGGTGCGGGTGACACGGAGGTAGGGGTGGGCTCCGGGTGGGTGGGCCGGGGGGGGGAGGCGCAACGGCTGACGGACCGGAACGGCTGACGGACCGGAACGACTGACGGAGCGGAACGACTCCGGACGGGGTTTACCGTAGGCGTGCCCGATTGCCGTACCGGAGAGCCGATGCCCGCGAATCCCGCACTGGATGCCGACGTCCCTGCCGAGGCCGGGCCGCCGGAGGAGGCGGTCGGGCCGCTGATCCGTGGCGTCGGTGTGCTGCGGCGGCTGACCGAGGCGGGCGGCGCGCTGAGCCCGAGCGCGCTGGAGCGGGCCACCGGACTCGCACGGTCCACGGTCGACCGGATCACCGCCACCCTGGCCCGCATGGGCTACGTCCGCCTCGACGGCCGGGACGTCGTCCTCACGCCGCGGGTGATGGAGCTGGGCAACGCCTATCTGGCCGCTCTGCGCCTGCCCGCGCTGCTGGGCGCGCGCGCCGACGCCCTCGCCGACGCGCTGGACGAGTCGGTGTCCCTCGCGGTCGCCGACCTCGACGGCGTCCGCTTCATCCATCAGGCCACCCGCCGCCGTGCGCTGTCCGTGAGCTTCCGCATCGGCGACCTGCTGCCCGCCGAACGCACCGCGCCCGGAGCGCTGTTCGCGGCCGAGTGGACCGAGCCGGACTGGGTCCGCTGGCGGGCACGCCGGGCCGCGGACCCGCAGGACGCCGCCTTTCCCGCCGTACCGCCCCGGCAGATACCTGCGGACGAGGCCGCTTTCACGCAGCGGGCGAAGCGGGCGCGCCGGGACGGCTGGGCACTGGACGACCAGCTGATCGAACCGGGCCTGGTCGCGGTCTCCGTACCGGTACGGGACCCCGGCACCGGACGTCCGGTGTGCGTGGCCAGCGTCGTCAGCCACACCAGCCGGCACTCGGCGGCCGACCTGCGCGCCACCCTCCTGCCCCGCCTGCGTACGGCGGTGACGGCGATGGAGTCGGACCTGCGCACCGCAACCGAGCCCAAGCCCGGCCCGCCCCCCGCCGGCCTGGCGACCTGGACGACGGCGTCCAAGCACCAACTGGGCCGGGACTTCGTGGAGTCACTGGCCCGGGGGCTGACAGTGCTGACCGCGTTCGGCGCGGGCCGCTCGGCGCTGCCGCTGACCGAGGTGGCACGGGCGACCGGACTGTCCCGGGCCACGGCCCGCCGCGCCCTGCTCACCCATGAACACCTGGGCCTGGTGTCCGCCGGCCGCGACCGCGCCTTCACTCTCACCCCCCGCGTTCTGGGCCTGGGCTTCCCGCCCCTGTCCCGCACCACGCTCCCGCGCCTGGCCGAGCCCCACCTGCGCGCCCTGGCCGACGCGTTGCACGAGCCGACGGCGCTGGCGGTCCTCACCCCCGACGGCACCGAGATCCAGTACACGGCCGGGGCGGGCGCGAGCCGCGTCCTCACGGTCCACATCACGGTCGGCGCCCGCCTCCCGGCCTCCGCGACCTCCCTGGGCCGCGTCCTCCTGGCGGACACCTCGCCCGCCTTCCCGGAGGTCCGCGCACAGGGCTACGCCCTGGCCGACGAGGAACTGGAATCGGGCCTGCGCTCCATCGCCGTACCGGTACGGGACCGCACCGGCCGGGCGGTCGCCGCGGTGTGCGTGGCCACCCATACGGCCCGCCGCACCCTGGAGTCCTGCGTCCAGGACCTCCTGCCGGAGCTGCACAGAACCGCCGCCCGCATCCAGACCGACCTCCACACGGCCTCCCGCTTCGCCCCCGTCCCCCCAACCTGACAGCCCGGCCACTGCCCCGGGCGCCATCCGGTACCCTGTTGATCGAGTACCACGCCTTCGTAGCTCAGGGGATAGAGCACCGCTCTCCTAAAGCGGGTGTCGCAGGTTCGAATCCTGCCGGGGGCACCAGGGAAAAGGCCCCGGACCGATCATGGTCCGGGGCCTTTGACATCTACTTCTGACATCAACGGGGGCGATCACCCACGGTCGGGGCGCCTCTTCCTGAGCAGCCGGTCCATGTGGCTCATGGCCTCGCGCTGGGTGTCCTGGACGACGTGGGTGTAGACGTCCATGGTGATGCTGATCTGGGAGTGACCGAGGATCTCCATCACGACGCGGGGCGCGACTCCGGCCGCCGTGAGGAGCGTGGCCGTGCCGTGGCGAGCGTCGTGCAGGCGGATGACGCGGAGGCCGGCGGACTCGGCGACGCGGGTGAAAGAGCGGTAGAGGTTGCGCGGCTCGACGGGGCGGCCGTTCCGGGTGGTGAAGACGTAGTCCGACTCCTGCCACTTCTCCCCCGCCTTGGTCCGAGCTGCTGCCTGCCGCATGCGCTGCCAGCGCAGGGGCGCGATGCAGAGGGCGGGCAATGGGACAGCGCGGCGACGGCGGCTCTTGGGATCGTCGTCATACAGGACGCCACGACGACGCTGGACCTGGTGGCGGACGTACAGGACGCGGTTGTCGAGGTCGACGTCCGACCAGCGAAGGCCGACGATCTCTCCCCGTCGTAGGCCCATGGCGATGGCGAGCACGAAGGCCGCGTAGAGCGGGTCCTTGCGGGAGGCGGCTAGGAAGTCGAGCGTTTCGTCCAGGGTCCAGGGGTGCAGCTCGGGTGTGTCCGTGCGGGGCGGCTCAACGAGCTTGGCCACATTGCGGGTGATCAGTTCCTCCCGGCAGGCGGAGGACAGTGCGGAGCGCAGAACTCGGTGCGATTCCTTGGCGGTTGCTGCGGTGGTGTCCTTCTCCAGGCGCACGAGAAACCGGCGGACGTCAGCGACGCCGAGGGATTCGAGCCGCTTGGTACCGAGGAGCGGCACCAGGTAGAGACGGACGTGTGCCTCGTACTTGTCGAAGGTGCTGAGCTTCCGACGGGGCTTGATGACGTTGTCCAGCCAGTACGGCAGCCACTCCGAGAGCTTGGCCGACTTGGTGGGCACGGGCACGCCCTGGTCCACCTTGTCGAGCAGCGCCCGGCGCTTGGCATCGCATTCCGCCCAGTCCTTGCCGTAGGCGAACTTGCGGGCGCGGGTGCCGTCGGGCTGGAGCACGTAGACCGCGCACTGGTAGCGGCCGTCTTTGCGCTTGGTGATGGTGCCAGCGCCGTTGGGGTTGCGCTTGCGTTGCTGGGCCATCAGGCCGCCGCCTCCAGTTCGTTGGTGATGTAGTCGCGGACGGCGCCCGCCGGGATGCGGCGGCATCGGCCGATGGTGAGCGAAGGCAGGCGCCGGGAGCGGATGAGGTCGTAGACCGTAGAGCGGCCGAGCTTGAGTCGCGCCATAACGTCCGGGACTGTCAGCAGCTCTTCGTCATGCACGGGTCGGTTCTCCTTCCGTTCCGGGGGCGGGTTCGAGGGACGCGGCGAGCCAGGCTTCGGCGTCGGACAGGCCAGTGCCGGCGAAGACCCAATGCGCGAGGACGTACGTCGTGTCCGTCGGTCGTTCGTCGGTTGCTGCCTGGGCACGGCGCCATTCGGCGCGGGCGTCGCGGAGGGCGCCGAGGGTGGTGGAGTAGCGGCGGGACTTGGTGGAGAAGTGGCCGCGGAATCCGAGCATGTGAGCCCAGGTGCGCAGCCGGAGGTGTTCCAGCTCCTTACGGGCGCCGAGGGTCCATGCGGTCCGGATGAGGCGGCGGGCGTGGTCGCTGATGTCGAACTGGGCGAGTTCGGCGGCGAACTTGAGCGGGCGGTCGAGGGCACCCGTCGCGGTCTCGGCGCCCTTGGTGGCGTACTTGGCGATGTACGCCGCTACGGCCCGTTCGGTCAGCTCCTGACCGTCGTTGAAGTCGGCGGAGCGGATGGTGCGGACATCGAGTTGGCGGCCGAAGGCGAAGGTGTGGGTGCGGCCCTCGATCTCCGGGCCGTCGACACGGACACCGGCGGCTGCTGCCTTGATGGCGTCGGTGAGCAAGTCAGCGGTGGCCCAGGCCGGGGGCGGAGTCTCTCCGCCCTCGGGGCCATCGATGCGGATCACGGCGTGGAAGTGGACCGCGCCGCGCTTCTGGTACTCGGCGACCTTGGCGAAGGAGACGCGGGCGTGTTCGCGGAACCGGCGCTGTGACAGGCCCGCGCGCTTGGCGACCTCGCGGCGCAGGTAGATGGAGAAGCGGCGCCAGAGCTGCCCGGCGTGCGCGTTCCACAGCACGGCTGCCTCGTAGTCGTACGTGTCCGGGTCGAGCGGGGTGCCAAGGGCGTTGTCCTCCTGGTCGTGGTGTGTGCCGCAGCGGCACCGGCGGCCGTCGGTGCGGCGGTTGTGGACGGGGCCGAAACCGGGGGCGGTGAAGGTGGCGAAGACGCGGGGGTGGGCAGCGACGCGTTCCGGGGTGCCCTTGCCGCCGTGCAGTCCGGCGGTGATCAGGTGGAAGGTGTCGCGGCGGTAGACCTCTGCGCAAGCCGGGCAACGGGTCGTGCGGCGGTTGTTGCAGCGGACGAGGAGTTGGCCGGCCGGGAGGGCGGTCGAGTCGAGGTGGTGCAGGACGCGGCCGATCTCACCGGTCGCGGTGTCGATGTCGTACTCGGTGCGGTGGCCGTCGAGACGGATCGGGTGGGTGCAGCCGCCGAGGCCGGAGAGCTGCTGGAGGATACCCGGGAGCGTGCCCTGTGAGGCCAGGTTCGCGATTTCCGGCAGTGGGGCCGGGGTGGTGCGGGTGAAGATGGCGTTCTCCTTCTGGCTGGCTGGCTTGGTCAGGGAGGACAGGCCCCGGGGTGGCGGATGCTTGGCCGTGTCGCGCCGCCCCGGCGGCCCGGGAGCTGGTCAGCGCCGGTGGTGTTCGCGGAGCAGAGAGCGCAGGACCACGGCGGCGATGGCCACCGAAATGGCTGTGACGGCGACGGCCGTCAGGAGCGCGGTGAGGACCACCCCGCCGACGATCAGGGTCGCGATCGTCTTGTTGTCGATGGACAACGACGGGAGCGAGCGCCGGACGGGGGCCGGTTCGGCCGGGGCGTGGGTGTGCGCTGGCGGCGGAGTCGGGGTGTCGGGGTACTTGGGCAGGAACACGGCGGACCCTTCCTCATCTACTCGTCTAGTTATGTGTGCCGTTTATGACGGTCACGCCGGAACGCGTGCCGGACTCGATGGCCGGGGCCATGAAGGTGTGCGAGAGCCAGAAGCCGAAGAGGGCGATCAGGACAACGATCCACGGGCGGACGCCGAGGAACTTGACCGCTCCCCAGGCGAACAGGCCGAGGACGAAGACCAGCGGCAGGCTGACGGTCACGGTGGGCGCAGTCCTTTCAGCGGACGGGGCAGCGGTGGGTACGCGCGGCCAGCTCGGCGGCGGCGCGGCTGTCGTAGTCGGCGGAGAAGCCGCAACGCGGTGCCGTGCAGGCGGCGGTGTGCTTCTCACGGCCCCGGTTGTCGAAGGCGGTGCCGACCTGGACGGGGCCGATGCGGGTGACGTCGCGGAAGCGGCGGTTCGCGGTCATGCGGGTGCTCCTCTCAGAGGCGGGCGGCGATGGCTTCGGCCATGGGCGCCGGGACGCCGAGGCGGGCGCGGAGGGTGGCCGTGTCGATGGGGGTTCCGGTGCGGGTGTGATGGTCGGCGGCGACCTTGCGGGCGTGTTCGACCAGGGCGGTCGGGACTGGCACGACCGGTGGTGTGGGGCGTTCGGCGGGTGCCTCGATGGCCGGTTGGGCAGGTAGTTCCGGCGAAGGTTCGGGTGCGTCGTCCCGGTCCTCGATGTTGAGGCTCGGCGTCGGCGTTGATGTGGAGTGGGCGAGGAGCGTTCCGCCGAGGAAGGCGATCGCAGGCCAGCCCGCAACGAGGATCCGCAGCCATGCCGGTACCTGCGTCACATCGAGCAGGCCGGCAGTGGCGACGTTGGCGCCGAGGGACGCGATGAGCGCAATGACGAACCAGCACCACCCGGCCGCCTTCGCGTCTCCGGACCGCAGCCGACGCCAGGCGGCGACCAGCAGCAGGTCAACGCTGATCGGGTAGGCCCACGCTTTCCAGCCGTCCTGTCCCGCCGCCGAGGCGATGTCGTGGAGGTGGGCGAAGGACAGTGCGGCGGCGATGACCGCTTGGATGAGTACCGCGTCGACACGGGCCAGATGGGCGCGCATGAAGCGGCTCCTTTTCGGATGCAGGCATGGGAGGGGTAGGGACGTGGCGCGAGTCGGTCACGCCAACCGGGTTGGGGTGAGGGTCAGTCGGTCACCGGGCGTGGCTTGACCAGCGAGACCGGAGCTTCGACCGGTCGTACGGGGACGTCGGGCCGGAAGGGCTTGAGGGCGGGTAGGTCGGGCACCAGGTGTGCCGACTCACGGCAGGTCTCGGCGGCCGCGCCGAGGGAGAGGTACGGCGTGCGGATGCGGGACCAGCCGCCGGAGGTGTCACCGGCCACGGCGAGGCCGGGACTTTCAGGAGCGATGGCGCAGGCGGCGTAGACCGCTTCAGGGGCGATGTCGCCGAGCGCCATCTTGGCGGAGGCTTCGTCATTGACGCGGTGGCAGACACGGCCGGTGAGCTGGGCCCGGAGCATGGTGGCGCCCTTGCCGAGTTCGGCCCCGAAACGCTGTCCGCACACCTCCAGGTAGATGCCGGCGGCGCGGCCGAGCTGGGCGAGACGGATGAGCTGGGTGACCATCTCGTCCCGCCGATCCTCGTCCTTGCGCGTAGCGACCAGGAAGAGTTCCGCCACCTCGTCAACGAACAGCACGATGGGCACCGGGCGTTGCTTCTCGGGCAGACCCCAGACGTCGGAGGTGATCTCCTCGTCCGGCGTGTCCGGCGCGATCCCCTGTCGGGCCTTGATCAGGTCGTATCGGTCCTCCATTTCCTTGACCAGCACAGGCAGCAGTTCAGCCGCCTGCTCCGGGTCGGTGGCCAGCGCCGAGAGCCGAGCGGCGAAGGGCGCCAGCTCCACTCCCCGCTTGCAGTCGATGCCGACCAGGGCAACGGACTGTCGGGCGAGTCCGGCGATCAGGTGGCGTAGGTACATGGACTTGCCGGACAGCGTGGCGCCGAGGGTGAGTTGGTGCGGGATGGTCCGGTAGTCCCGTACGAACGGCATGGCGTCTTCCCGCAGCGCGACCGGCACCTTGAGAAGGCCGCCCGCGACCTTGCGGGGCATCCGCACCCGCCGTAGCACGTCGTAGCCGACCAGCCGCAGTTCGACCACGCCCGGTTTGACGGTCGTGACGTACACGGCGTGCACGCCCCAGGCATGCCGCAGCCGTTCCGCCGAGGCGGCGACGTCGGCAGGTTCCTGCCCCGGCGCGAGCCGAAGCCGGATCCGGAGACCGGTCGAGGTGGGCCGGATGAGTCCCCGACGGGGCGGCACCGGCCGAACCTCACGGTTGGTCGTGGCCTTGACCGCGAGGACCCTGAGCCGGGAGGGAGCCACGGTCAGGCCGCACGCTTCCATGACCGAGCTGTACGAGCCGAGCAGCCGAGCCGTGGATATCGGCAGACCGACCGTGGACCAGTACACCGCCGGGTGCTTGGCCCGGGTGTAGGCGGCCCCACCGCCAAGCGCGGCGAGGGGACCACCCACCTCCAGGAGCGTCGTCAGATCGGTCATCAGGCAGCGGCCCCGGCAGCGACCGGGAACGCGGCCGGGGTGACGGCGGCGGCCCGGTAGGCGATGCCGTGCCGCTGCTGTCCGTTGAACACGGACTCCCACGGCCGGGCGACCAGTCCCGGAAGCGAGACCGGCGCCCCGAGGGTCAGCCCCTCGGAGATGCCGCCCTCCGGGACGGTGACCTTGATCAGCGACGACTCGCCGTCCTCGATGTAGACGACGCCGATCGTCATCAGGACCTCACCGCTGTTCGCGTCCTTGGCGATCTCGCCCGTCTGCCGGTCACGGACCTTCGGCTCAGGGGCCTCGGTGAGGAGGATCGTCGCGGCGGAGGTCTCAACACGGATGGTACGCAAGGAAGTTCCCCTATCTACTCGTCTATACATGTGCCACTCTGCAAACCCGATCTCCCGGGTTCATGCGGACCACTGTGCCACACAACTTGCCCACTCGTCTATACGAGTAAGCATGTTGGGGTGTACGAGTTGATTGCGCTGGAGCCCGAGCGCCCCTGATGTCACCACTTGAACCGGGCTCGGTCTCCACGGATCCGGATCACGAAGTCCCTCACCGGCTCCCCGTCTCCCTCCGGGACGAGGACGAGGCCTTCCTGACGGATGCGCTCGTCTGCGGCCAGAGCGGCCTTCAGATCATGTGCCAACCAGGCGTCACGTGAGGCATCGAACAGCGGGCGAATCGCCGGCCATCCCGGACCAGGCTCGAAACGACAGTCCGTCCAGAACATGTCGACCTCATCCAGCCGAAG
This sequence comes from Streptomyces broussonetiae, assembly GCF_009796285.1. NCBI lineage: Bacteria > Bacillati > Actinomycetota > Actinomycetes > Kitasatosporales > Streptomycetaceae > Streptomyces > Streptomyces broussonetiae. Next base: position 4,315,208 of record NZ_CP047020.1, read on the forward strand.
CGTGCCCACCAGCTGGTTTCCTCGCGTTAGCCGCCAACTCTGTTCCGACACTGAGCCCCCTCCACCAGCCATCGATCACGTCGCCGGGAGCTGGTACGACAACACGTACGCGTCCGCCGCCATCACCGTGTCGCAGACCTCGACAGCACGCCCCTCGGTGTCGAAAGCGGTCCGGATCAGGTGGATGACGGGCACGCCGGCCGCCAGGTGCAGCGTCTTGACCTCGGCGGGCGAGGGCATCCGGGCGCGGATCTCTTCCTCGAAGTGGTCGAGGTGATGGCCCAGCTCTTCGAGGCGGGCGTAGATGCCACCAGGACCAGGGTTGGGTTCGGCGATCGGGGTGCCCCGCGCGATGTCGAGGGGGAGGTAGGAGGTGGCGAACTCGACCGGCCGACCGTCGAGGAGATAGCGCCGCCGACGGGCGAGCACCCGCCGCACGGATCCGAGCCGTGTGGAGATGTCCTGGCTGGCCTTCTCCTCCTTGACCTCAAGACTGTCGACCTGGGGGTGACTGCCAGCGGCATCGGCTTCGACGATGAAGGCGGACTTACCCTGCTCCCGGTGCCGGCGGGCGAACCGGTCGGAGGCGAGTCGGCGCACGGGAGGACGCGGCCGGACGAAGACGCCCTTGCCGTGCTCGGCGTGCACCAGGCCCTCGCCCGTGAGGATGGAGAAGGAGTTCCGGACGGTCATCCGGGACACTCCGTAGTGCTCGACAAGCTCGGCCTCTGAGGGCAGCTTTTCACCCTCGCGGAATCGCCCACGATCAATGGCCTCGCGCAGCTGATCAGCGATCTGACGGAAGACCGCACGATCACTCGTGGGGTCGAGATCGCCGAGGAGGCCGGAAGGGAGAGGGCTCACGTTGAGTACTCCTTTAGGTATCTAGACGAGTGGGCGAGTGTTGTTGCTACGGTGGAGAGCCTAGCCAGCCGAGAGGGCCGAGGAACGTGAGCACAGAACGCCCGCACTCCGTGAGCGTCGCCGGGGTCGTCGTCGACGGCCACGGCCGGGCCCTCTTGATCCAACGCCAGGACAACGGTCACTGGGAACCGCCGGGCGGAGTCCTCGAACGTGAGGAGACCATCCCGGAAGCCCTCCAGCGCGAAGTACTCGAAGAGACCGGTATCAAGATCGCTCTTCCGGCGACCCTGACCGGCGTCTACAAGAACATGAAGGGCTTGATCGTCTCGCTGGTCTTCCGCTGTGAAGTCGCCGACGGCACGCCCACCACCGGTGACGAGACCCGCGCGCTGCGCTGGGCCACCCGTGAAGAGGTCACCGAGCTTGCCGACGAGGCGTACGCGATCCGTGTCCTGGACGCACTCGACGCGGCATCCCCGCCGGCCATCCGCGCCCACGACGGCGTGAAACTCGTCTAGCCCGAACCCGCTGCACATGGCGGCCTACCAGCACGAAGGAACTTGTATGCACGAGTATACGAGTACAGCCCGGGTCTGGGGGCTGAGTTGCCCAGGATTCCCAGAAGAAGTGAGCCGGGCCCGCCGCTGGACCCGGGACATCCTGCGTGGATCGCCCTTAGCGGCGGACGCCGAGCTGATCGTGAGCGAGCTGAGCGCGAACGCGATCCTCCACACGGCCAGCGGTCTGGAATCCGGCAGGTTCCACCTGGCCCTCGCGGTCTCCCCACAGGTGATCGCCCTGTCCGTCACGGACGACGGAGGCGCGGCGACGGCCCCGAAGGTCGAGGACCAGGCCGAGGACACCGAGCACGGCCGGGGCCTGGGCATGGTCAGCGCGATCGCTCACCGGGTCGTGGTCCACAACAGCGACGGCGGCCACACGGTCACCGCGGAACTCTTCGCACAACCGGGCTCAGAAGGACAGTCATGCTGACGTCGGCCCTTGCCGAGGACTTACATGCGGGCGGGCAGTACGGCTCTTATCAGTGCTGGGCCGCCGCCTACCCCTTGCACGAGGTCCGTTCCATCACGCTGGGGTCGCACGCCGCCACAAGTCCCCGTATGGCGTTGCGTTGGCTTCGGGAGCGTACGAGTCACATCACGGACCAGCTCGACGCCGCATACGCACAGCCAGGTCGCCATTGGCTCACTGACGAGCCGGAGCACGAACGAGCCCTCACGTATCTGGCCACAGGAACGGCCTACCAACTCACCTTGTACGACGAGAACACGCGCTACGTGCTCGTGGCCTACCCCCAAGGAGCGACATCGTGACAGGACTCGTGCGCGGCTACTGGTGCGAGTGCTGGACCGAGGACCTCAGCGGCGACCAACCGCCAGCACTCCGGGCAGCTTTCGACGCGTATTCGGCACCCCAGGCAGACAGGTGGGTCGCGGTCACACTCCGCACGATCTCACCAGCGCTGGACTCCGACGCCTCCGACATCGCGTGGGCTTGGCTGTCCCAGGGCCGGATCGCAACCCGACGAGCCCTTTTACGCTTCGAGCCCTGCTCGGTCACGGTCGCTCAGGACCACACCCGCATCACGTGGACGATCCGGCCGGTGCTCTTCGTGCCGCTCGCCCACCGCCAAGGGGTCGAACTGCCAGCCTGTGCACACGACTTCAAACCCCATGCGGCCGACTGAGTTACAACTTTCTCTACTGGTTCAAGGCGGCTCGCTCCGCTCCCCGCGCGCGGCCCGGCCCCCGGCCGGGCCTGCGCTCCTGTCTCCGCCCCGCTCCAGCCCGGCCGGCGCCCGTGCCGCGCGCACAGCAATCAGCCACCTGATGCCAGAGAAGGGGGTGCGTCGTGGCTGGGGCGGTCGGCTCCACGGCTTTACGGAGCCACTTTGGCGCGAGCCTCGAAGATCATGGCCCCAACGTCGTGCTTTACCGGGCAGGTCCACAGACTGCCCGACGCGCCGGAAGCTTACGGGGCCATGATCACTCGCGCCAAAGCAGCGCCACCCCAAAGCCGCTCCGCCGACCTACACTTCACCGCACAGCACTCATCGCCAACGGAAAGACGCCAGACTCCACGACGGGCTTGCCAACTAGCAGCCGCAACTAATTCACTGGTCGAACAAGCTCTCCTGGCCGTCACTGGCACGCAGGAAACGGTATTCAGTCGAACGAGTACGCCCGAGCTTGTCTGTCTTTCGTAGCACTTCGACAACAAATGAGACGGTCACACCGAGCTCCAAATGCATGCCGAAAAGCCCTTCAGGCTCCACCCGAACTTCGTATGCGGGTGATGTCTTTGACACGCCGGTCTTGATCTTAATAACTCCAGACTCTCGAAGTTCAGTGATCCGACCAGTGATTCCCTTCCTGGACTTTTGCACCTCGGTGTTCCGAAGGCCCCGCACGTATTCCTTCCCTCGCCTGGACAGATGCGACGACCGAACCGTTCCGTCCAGACTGAACCACCGCATATCCATGGACAAGTCGAACTTGTCTAGTGCTTCGACCACTCCGTCTAGACCAGGAACTACACGCTCCCAACGCCGCACATCCTGCTCTTTCTCCACAGCATCAATTAGCTTGAGAAAATCACGCATCGCAGGATCAGTGATGGAGGAATCCACAACTCCGAGATTCTCGTCATTTTCACTCACGATCTCGGGCACACTGGCCCGCACATGCAGGACAGTACTTCCGCTTGAGATCCCCGTGAGCTCAAGCTCCACATCTTTACGAGCAGACGCAGAAACACCCTCTCGAAGCGGCTTCAATAATGCGTCACCAATTCGGAAGTCGAGAGCGCCACGGTCGGCCGCCTCACCGCGAAGTCGGACAACTAGTTCTTCATGAAGCTGTGCCGCGGGATCGTAGTAGCGTACCGCCTCAAGCCAATGCCGGCGCAAAGCCTCATCGTAGGCGTCTTCACTCAAGGCGGCCGAGTCCTGATCAGAGAAGAAGCGCGCGTTTGCCACCCGGTTCCGTTCCACGGCACGTTGCCGCCAAGTGGTGCTCACAAGGTCACCTCCACGTAGCCGCGTCGAGGAGCCGCGCTGTCTAGCGGCGGTCTACCCTTGTTTACCCCATCGGACCGACAACGCTGCCACCAGTCGTCCCAAGCTCCCCGTTCCCTCAGGTACGCCTGTTCGGCGGGATCGAGCTGCTCCGAACTGAAGACCGACGCTACCGGGCGATACCCGACTCTGACTGGTGAGACTCCCAGCTCCGCCAAGCGCTCCTTCAGGTTGAACGCCGACACGAGCCATCGCGCGTCGTCCAGGCCGCGTATGGAGTCCGCAGCCCTCTCGTCTATCAAGACCGTGAGATCTACGTTCCGAGGGTGCAGCTTGGTACTGACGTAACTGCCGCCCAACCAGATGGCGTGGATGAGGGATCCGTCTCCGATGGCCGCTCTATGTCGATCCTCAAGATCAAAAAAGCGACTGAGGTACGTCACCAGGCCCTCCCATAACAACTCACGGGTGTCGGAGCCGGCGAAGCGCGGATCATGGACTAACTGGCGCTCGGCTTCTTCTGGGCTCAGCTGGTACCTACCAGGCGCGAGAAAGCCGTTATCCCCCCACTCGAGATGCATGTACCCCCCTCAGCGTTACTGCCTCCCCTACCTCATGATCGGCGGCTTGACGCCCAACGACAAGACCATTGGTCGGTCTACTTCGCCTGCGTACACCAAAGGGCCCAGCAGCAAGCCATGAGGCATTGGCGCCGGGCGTGCTGCCTGAGTTGGTGGCGCACTGAGTCCGGCTGCGAGCCGTTGCGGCCCAGGAGGCGCGCCCCATGCAGGCAGCACGGACTGCAGGCCCCCGAGGGCCGACGCAGCGCTAACCGGATCCTCACGCGCTGACCAGACTCGGACCCTGCGTGAAGATCACAAATATTTGAGGCGAGAAGCCCTATTTGCGGGGAAATCGGCATATATGCCCGTGATTGGCAATCACGTTCCGGAATCCGTTTCATCCGAGTCGGTACCACGCGTGACTTCTGGACGCTGGTTCTCCTGAGGCAGCAAACGGCCAGCCACCTCATCGGCGTTCGGTTCGAGGCCAAGTTGTGTCAAAGCTGCCGTGGTTTTGAGCTGATCCTTGAGCTTTGGATCCTCTACGCGTTCGATTAGGGCTGTCGCTTTTTCGAAGCGGTCGTCGGACTCAACCTTGGCTGCAACTTCTCCGGCTATCTTGGCAACTCCGTCTTCCTTCTGCTTCGCCTGACGATACAGAGCACCGCCCACTGCTGTAATCAGGGTGCCAGAGAGGCCAGTAACCCACTTCAGGCCCTGCCCACCGTCTCGGAACGCGACGATAGCTCCGCTAGCCAGGATGATGACGGCACCGAGGGTCATGACCCCGAGGCTGACCCAGAACATGACTGTGGACTGCGTTAGTGAGCGCTGCAGATAGTCAAAGTGAAACTTGCGCCGCTGTTCAGAGAGCGTCAACGGCCTGCTTTCAACCACTGACTCAGAAGCGCTTAATTGAGAAATCGTCACATCGCTTCCAGTAGCGATGACGTTACTTCCGCCCGTAACTACGATTTGCTGTCGGGGATCGGGCGTATCGTGCCAAAGACTCACGAGACGGCCTTCGGCGCCGTACAACTCGTCCAAGGCCTCAACTAGGGCGAGGCTGGGGCGCCGCCTTCCTGCCTCAGCCTCATGGATCATCAGCTGACTACGCTCAATCTCCCGGCCCACCTGAGCAATCGACTTGCCTGAAGCCGTCCGGAGGCGCCGAAGCTCCTCATGCAGGGGCAGAGGCTCATCGGACGACTCTGACGTGTTGGCCACGACCACCTCCGCGGGTCCCGCTGCGTAGCTTCCTCATGCAGGTATCAAAGGGTAGGGACCATCAGACCATCCTCCGGGCTGGTTAGCTGGCAAAATCCGCTGGGCAGTCACTACGGCCCGGCCTCCATAGGGCTGAGACTCGCACCGTCCACGGCGTTGTCAGCCTGGCCGCGCCCAGGCTGAGTGTCTAACTGCGTGACAACGCCGGCGGACGACGGCGAACGGGCACGGACGACTGCGGACCGACGCCGCAGGTGAGAGGCACATCAACCCAAGGCGGAGTTCCCACCAAAGTTGCTTCGGGACGAAGAGGTCGTGAGTTCAAGCCCCACCACCCCGACGGCGACGATGTCCAACCTCAACCCGTAGCAGCCTGCTGTGCGGTCGCCACAACCAGTCCCAGTCGTGCGGGTGTTGTAACCTTCCACCATGGAGGCATGGCAGTGGGAGCTTGAGAGGCAACTCTCGCTCTCAACCTTGTGCCACGACTCTCGGCCTCCCTCAGACACGCTCCACGGGTCGAAGCAGTACGTCGTCACGACGTACACAGGGAGCGGTAAGACGGCAAACTACGTCGGGCTATACAGCGCCATAAGCGAGAGCAAAAGAAGCGGCACGGCAGGTAGGGCCCTTCGCCAACTTCTGACCGCCTCAGATGTCCTTGATGGTCTGCGAGATCTGGCTTCCGAGCTAGACGAAGGCGCTGCGCAGCAGCGGCGCTTCAACAGCCAGCTAAGGAGCACCGCAGAACAGGACACAGGGCTTCCTTGCATCCTTGGTGACCCGAACGATCTACCTCGCTCATCACCCCGTTGGGGATGGGCTCGATTCGTCAGCGACTTTTTGCCCTACGCGGCCGAGGACGGTTCGGTTGAATGCGTCCCTTGGTGGTCAGACGAACCCACCTACACCAACGCACTTGACGTGGCCAGGGCGGCACTCGAAGCCATCGCTCGCAGAGTGCGAACGATCAAGGCCGCCGCTCTGCTGACCCTTCGCTTGTGGGCTGGCGCAGTGCGTCCCTCCAGCGTCGTACCACCGCGCGAGAAATCACCGTGCGGTGTCATGCGACTAGCGGCGCCGATTGTCCCAGGTGCACCGGGCGCCTGGTCGTGGTTTCGCGACACGACCATGCCCCTAGCTGCTTAGCCCCTGTGTGGGGCGGCAGCCCTGCACGAGGATGACCTTGAGGCTATTTGATTGGGTCCACCACCCGTATCTTGGATTGGTGGTGCTAGAGCTAGGCCGCCCCGCCGCGAAGCGCATCTGTCGGTGGTGCACCACAAAGTTGAAGAATGGCATGACCGCGCTCAAAACGCGGCTCCGGCGTCGGCTGCGAAGGTTTCTTGACCTTCCCCCAGACGACCTCAACTGACGTCGACGGGCGCCGCTAGGGGAACGCCTCCGCGATTCCCGCACCGGTCGGGCACCCGCGTGCATCCAGTATTAGGGTGCCCGGCCGGCACGCCGATTCCCGACCTCTGCTCAGTCCATTTGCCGTCATGCCCCTGGGGACCTACGCCAGACTGAAGCCCCGGAGCCACGGTAAGCGGCGTGCGTGCCAGACCCATACCAGGTACTGCGGAAATCCACGGGGAACAGCGGTCACCCATCCAGCAGATCCACAGGTCATGACGCCACTACGCAGCAGGTCAGCAAGCCTATGAACCCTGTAGAACCCAAGCTTTCCAAGCTGATGTCACATGTCAGCGTCGACCAGTAGCCTGCGACGATCAGCCATGGCACGCCGGGAGGTCTCGTGGAAGCTACCGCTCTCGTCAGTCCCGATCGTTTGTGGTCGGCGCAGGAGGTCTTGGTGCGTCCGAGCCCTGTCCCGGCGGCGGCAGGCGTCTATGGGTGGCACTTCAAGCAGACGCCCCACCCGAACCTCGACGCCGGGCGTCTGCTCTACGTCGGAATAGCCCCGCGGTACATGGCGAACCGGACCAGCACGCAGAACCTACGCAAGCGGGTGCGCTACCACTACCGGGGCAACGCAGCCGGCTCGACCCTGCGGCTCACCCTCGGCTGCCTGCTCGGACTCGTGCTGCGCCGCGTGGGCAGCGGTAAGCGGATGACCTTCGGCATGGCAGGCGAAGCCACCCTGACCCAGTGGATGGCAGACAACGCGCGAGTGTGCTGGATCGAGCAGAGCGAGCCGTGGGACCTGGAGTCACGGCTCATCTCTCAGCTCGACCTCCCGCTGAACCTCGACCAGAACCGTCACCACGCTTTCCACAGTCGCCTTTAAGGAGCTACGGGCACAAGCACGCCACCGAGCGCGGGAGTTGCCCATCAGCTCGTAGGCCAGCGGATGGCCCGACGGGCTGTTGTCTGGGCCGTCTCTGGGCCGTCCGAGGGCGCTCGATGGTGGCCAACAACGACCAATGACGACCACTCGGCTATCCATGAGCACCGCCCTGACCAGCAAAAGCCCAGCTCCCCGAGATCCCCGGCAAGACCCAGGGCAAGAAGACATCTCAGGTTGCGCTGCGTGGCGGACCCCGCAAGTTGTGCCACGCATGACCGCATCCGCCGGCGCAGTACAGCGAGCACCAGTGCGCTCGGGACCTTGCCATGCTCCGTGTCCAATTCGCGCTCTACCTACACGCTCCAGCCAACCGCACTCTGAGCCATAGAGGAGCGTCACGACCGTAGGGGGAGTCATGGCGAAGCGTCGAAGGCCGCAACCCAGGGACAGCCGCGGCCGATTCACCAAGACCGGCATGCCGGTCTGGCTGGGCGTCGTGGTGGTCATCGTCCTGCTGTACGCCTACGCCCGCTAGCCCCGACGGGCGCAGACGGACCAAGACTCGCACCACAACCGCACCAGATGGAGCGGGGAACAGCGGGGAATCACGGTGAAAGAACGCCGGAGCCGACGAGGCACCATCTGGCGTTCCTGCCCAGGTCAGCGCCAGAGGCAGCATCAAAAGATCGCAGCTTCCCAAGCTGAGGGTGTGTGACAGCCGGCATCCTGCGTAGGTCCCCTCCCCTTGTTCTGGACATCCGTTTGCCCGATGCGCGTGCAGGTAGCGCTCTGGTGCACTGCCAGAGCGCGCCCGTCCCACGCTGCCACCGTGCCTTGCATCCGTACTTCGGGCAACAACCCCAGATGATGCAGGGCGCCTCGGAAGGCCAGGTAAAGAATGCAAAATCTGCTGTTTCACTCTTGTCGCGCCACCCCTCGCCAGATTGTGAGCCACCCTCGCCACCCCCAAGACTCCCGCTGAATCACAAGTCCTTGGGGGCCTACATGACTGACCGGCACAAGTGCCGTACGGCCAACGCACCGCAGATCGATTTTCGTTGGGGCGGTCTACGGATCACAGTTGAGCGCATCCCCACATGGGTGATCACGGCGGGATCCACCGCCGGTGCGGCCCTTGGAGCCTGGCTAGTTCATAGGTGAGCAGTTCATCCGGTCCGCGGCAGTCTTGTGATACCCGTGGCTCAACATGTGCACGTTGCCATCCGTGTACGTCCGAGGCCGTGGCGCGCTCACAACCAAAGCACTGCAAGATAAGGGCGTGGGGCTGGCCGTCCGGCGGGTCGTCGACACGTTGTCCATGCAGATCTCTACGCACCCGCCGAGCGCCGTTCCTGACATCCACAGCTGACATCAACGACGGTAGACGGCAGCAACCGCGAGCGACTCGTGGCGTCGCCGCACCCCGAACGTCCGAGGCCCGTGGGGCACGGTTCATCGAACTCCTAAAGCGGGTGTCGCAGGTTCGAATCCTGCCGGGGGCACAAGGTCTGACCAGCGCGTTTACCTCTCTGAGGTAGGCGCGCTGTTCGTCGTAGCCATGGCATTAACCATGAATAGGTTCCAGAACCATGGCGAACACCAAGAGCAAGCGACGTCAGCGCGGCAGCATCCGCCCCAACGGGGCCGGCTTCCAGGTCCGGGTCTACGCCGGGCGTGACCCGCTCACGAAGAAGGACGTCTACCTCCACGAGCAGGCCGACACGGAGGTCGAGGCCGAGAAGGCACGCACGAAGCTCCTCCGCCAGGTCGACGAGAACCGCCACCCCAAGACGCAGGTGACCATGTCGTTCCTGCTCGACCGGTGGCTGGGCGTCGCCGAGCTCGACGAGACGTCGTACGAGCGGGCCGAGGGCATCATCCGCAACTACCTCAAGCCCGCGTTCGGCGCCCTCAGAGCGAGCAAGCTGACTGCCGAGATGCTGGAGCTGTTCTACGCCCGTCTCCGGCAGTGCCAGGAACAGTGCGAAGGCCGACGCAACGGCAAGACCGACCCCAAGACGAGGCAGAAGCACGTCTGCGAGCCACTCGCCGCGAACTCCGTCCGCAAGATTCACTTCATCCTGCGCCCGGCCCTCAACCGCGGCCTGCGCTGGGGTTACGTGACGACGAACGTGGCGGCCCTCGCCGAGCCGCCATCCCAGCCCAAGCCGAACCCCGACCCACCCACTCCCGAGGAGGCAGCCCTGGTTCTGAACACTGCCTGGCAGCGGGACCTGGACTGGGGAACGTTCCTGTTCATGACGATGGTCACCGGCTCACGCCGCGGCGAGATGTGCGCTCTGCGCTGGTCAGACATCAACCTCGACCGCCTCGAACTCTTCGTGAAGCACTCCAACAACGGTCGCAGAATCAAGGACACCAAGACACGGGAGGTGGCCGGCCTGCGTCCGAGGCTCACTCGGTGGTGTCGCCCGGCTCGATCTCCTTGGGCTGGTCGCTGGGGAGCAGGCGGTTGACCATCGTCTGATTTGCCTGCATGTTGAGGGCCTTCATGGCGGCTGCCGCGTTGAGACGGTCCTTGGCGTCTGGGTCACTGACTCGGTTGATGAAGGTCGTCGCAGTTTCAAGTTGGTGGTCAGCGTCGATCTTGTCCTCGATGCGCTGTGCCTGCTCGGTTACGTGAGCCCTGGCACGTCGCGCGTGGACCGCCAGCGCTCCACCGCCGACCGTAATCAACGCGCCCGTCAGGCTCGTCACGAGCGGCACGTAACCGTGGCTGGGGCTCCCGGCGTGCAGTAGCGCCAGGACCGCCCCGACCAGGATGACCGCCGCGCCACCAGTCATGAACCACACGCTCAAGCGGAACGTCCACTCGGCCTGCTTCAGCGAGTGGTTGAGAAACTCGAAGTGGAACTTCTGTCGCTGCTCGGCCAGGCTCGGCTTGTCCGGCGCAGGTTGGGGCGCGGCGTCGCGGTAGTACCCCCCGATGAAGACGTTGTTGACCTCGCCCGCCGACTGCACCACCTGCTGTCTCAGTGCGGCGAGTTCCCTCTCCCGTGCTTCGGCGCGCGCCTTCTGTTGGAGTTGACTCAGTACGTCACGCAACGATGCTTTCGCTGCGGGGTTGTTCTCGGCATCGACCAGACTCGCCGCTAGGTTGAGTAGGTCCGGTTCGAGCACCCGAGGGGGCTCCTTCTTGTCGGGGTCGTCAGGGGTGTTGCCATCGTCTGTCGTCGTCGCCATCCCCGGCCTCCCCCGCTCCGCACCAACTGACGCGCGCGCCAACTCGCTTCAGCGTAGCGCCGGTCGGTGACATCGGCCCCAGCTCCCGCGTGAGCATCGCCTTGTCTAGTCGGCACACCCGTCCCGGGCTCCCGCGGGGTCTCCGGCGGCCTCTCGTGGGCTGGACGGGGTCCGGTCGGAGATCCCCGGAAGAGGCCCCGGAACGGCTCTCGTGCCCATCGCCCCGCTAACCCGCTTGTAGTCCGCCAGAGTTGGAACGGAGAGGGGGACAGTTCCCCATCACCTACGGTCATTGGCGAGCCTGAGCCCGGCCGTCCCAGGCCAGCGGTCCGCATTGCGGCTGCGTGTCGCTTCAGTACCGGGTCCTAAAAGGGAGAACGGCTAACCGACGGCTCCGGCCAGGCCACCCTTGAGCCCCATACGTCGGTGGGCCTCAGCAAGATCACACGTATGTCACGTGGTGATCGGCTGAGGTCCGTCCCCGCCCGATCACCGGAAAGGTAATCGGGCCGTGAAACTCCCTCTCGGCGTCAAGGTGCTGATCGTCGTCATCTGCGCCTTGGTCTCCATCATCGTCGTCCTGGTGGGCGGGTTCCTGAGCCACACCCCAGGCGGGCGCAAAGCGGCGGCCGCCCTATTCGGGGGCGGCGTCTTCGGCGGCTGCATGATCTTGTGCATGACCGTACTGTCCGCGCTCGGCGTGTTGTGAACGTGCGGAAGCCCCGGAGGTGCAGCCGACACCCCGGGGCTTCGAATTTGCGCTATACCCTTGAGAGTTGGTCCGCTTACCGAGCTACAGCTCACATGCACGGTTCAAATCCGGCAGTTGCTATCATCGCGGTCATCTTCATATTGTGGGACTTTTTTGACCTGCCTGAACGCATCAGGGAATACCGCAAGAAGTCAAATAAAAGAAGAGCGAATTCAAGCAAGAAGAGAAGGACGGTGGTCGTCATGAATAGATTGAAATTGTTCATGTCGGCCGCGAGTGTAGCCAACGCAGTGGCACATGTAGCTGAAGCCCGGCAAACGGCACAACAGAAAGAGGGTCCACCGAACGCGGTGGGCCCTTCTTTATTTTCATGTGGCCAAATGCTTCAACGGGGGTTCAAGGCTCGCCTGGCCGCGTTGATGACGTTGTGGGCGTCGCCCCCGTACACGGCGGACTCGCGCAGGGTCTTCCAGACCTTCGAGTAAAGGGCGATGTTGTCGGCGTCGTCCAGCCACAGTTCCGCGTGCCAGTCCTCCGCGACGACGAGGCGGTCATCCAGGACCCAGAAACCGTTGGCGGGCACGATCTTCACGGAAGCGGTGAACGGGATGATGCCCAGCTCGACCGTGTCCATCCCGATCACACCGGTCAGCCGGTCGAGCTGGGCGGCGAGTACCGAGGGAGGGCAGATCAGTGACCGCAGCGCGGCCTCCCACATCAGAACGTGGAGCTTACGGCCGGACCGGTACAGCCACTCCTGGCGTTGTACCCGGGCGCGTACGGCATCCTCGATGTCGCTGGCCGACCCCAGCAGCTCCGCATAGCGCCGGATGACGTGGCTCGCGTACTCGGGGGTCTGCATCAGTCCGGCGACCACCGACTCTTCCCACACCCACATCTCTGAGGTGCGCTCGATCTCCTTGGTCAGGCTCTCGTGCAGGGGCTTGAAGCCGTTCGCCAGGGCTCGTCGCCACGACCTGATGTGACTTTCGAAGCCGGCAAGCCTCGCAGCAAGTTCGGGGTATACGTCCGGCTGCTCGGTCGCGGCGGCCCACGCCCTCAGATCTTCGGGGGTGGCGGTCTGCTTGCCGTTCTCCAGCTTGCTGACCTTGGAACCCGGCCAGCCGAGCCGCTCGGCGAGCTGCTGACCGGTGAGCCGACCGCCAGGGCACGAGAACCGGAGTTCGCGGAGCCGCGCCCCCAACGCTGCCCGTGCCTGCTGGTAGTCAGTGCTCACCGGGCACGCACGCTAGTCGGCCTGGGTCACCTGCGCGGCGAACTGGTCGTACGGCACGGCGTGGTGCATGGCCGCGTCCCGTGCGATGCAGTACCGCACGACCTCTGCCGGTTCGGTGATCAGTTCGATGTTGAGCAGGTTGTCGGCATCGTCGAAGTGCAGCAGGGCGACGATGCGCGAGTCGAAGATCCAGAAGTCCTCTGCGGGCAGACCTGAATGGTCCGCGTCCTCGCGCCACAGATAGCGGATGTCCTCGCCGACGGCCGCGTTGTGCCGGGCGTAGTCGAGCAGGAACAGCTGTTCCGTGGTGGGTGGCTTGTCGGCGATGCGGACCCGGCCGACCCGCTTCCCAGCGTCCGTCTGTGCCTTGATGTTGATGAACCAGGGCTCGTCCGGGTCGCAGGTGGAAGTACCCGTGTCCAGGAACGCCTGGTAATCGGGGTCCTGCCGGTCGGAGGCGTAGCCGCGCCGCGTCTCCAGGCGCCAGGCAGTGTGTTCGAACGTCTCGAACAGGCGCCGGAAGGTCGCCCGGTCGACCAGTTCGGGCACCGGCTCCATCTCCTTCGGTCCCCAGTTCACGAGCAGGTCGCGTGGCACGACCACGGCGGCCTCGTCCGGGGGGGCGTTGATCCAATCAGCATGGACGGGGCCCCAGCTCGGCACTACGGGATGAGGCAGGGTGCAGGAGAAAACACCAGCAATCTGAGCTACCCGTCGAGCAAACGCGAGAAAACAGCATATCGCCAGCCAACTCCGCACTTCTAGCGTCCGGTTCATGGCTACGAAGCAGAAGCGGGACGTCGACCCGTACGCGGCGGTGGAAGCCCTGAGAGCGGCTCTGGACGACGCCGGAATCGTCCTCCCCTCCCTGCGAGTCGCCCCGGCGTCACCCGCGCTGAAGCTCGTTGAACTGGGCCGCGTACGGGCCGACGTGGCCGACCGTCTCGCCCAGGCACTCCGGCGAGAGGGCCGTGAATGATGGCCGAGGAGCAGCAGCCAGAGGGCGCCCTGGTCGTCGACGCCGAGACCAACAAGCTGGGGTACGTCATGGGCCACGAAGGCCCATACGTACAGCTACGCCCCGTGACCGGCGGACGCGAGTGGAACGCCGACCCTGTTCGCGTCCGCTCCGCAACCGAGGCCGAGCGCCTTCAGGCGATGCGCGAGCGCACCCGCGCCATGAACTCGTTCAGCAGCGGGGGGAACTTCCGATGAGCGCCACGGCCAGGTGCGCTGAATGACCGCCGTTCAGCCCGAGCGGACTGCCCCCAAGCCCCGTGCGGGTCGGCGCGGCTTCGACCCGGGCCAGCCATCCCTACTCGAAGCCCTCCACCAGATCTCGAACCTGTGCGGTGTGTGTGCCGGTCACCGCGAGGTCTGGTGTCCCGACTGCTGGGGGTTCGAGGGTTGCATCACGTGCCGCCGAACGGGCAAAAGTCCGGTGTCCGGAGTGCGCCGGTGGCCATCTCCTCCCTTTGTGCTGGTGACGGCCCCCGCACAGGTTGTCCGGCTTCCGTCGCCCCCGTCCCTCCTATGAATCACGCAGCCGGGGGCGGCCACGTTTCAGCAGCTCAACGCCCAATTACCTTGTTCCGGAGCATAGTTCAGCGATGGTGCGATATGCTCGCGTACATGCCCTGGAGAGTATTGAACTCACCTGGGGCACCAAGCAAGATCGCCTTGTCGTTCTTAGCGGCGTTCGCACTTTCGCGTGCGACTCGCTTTGAGCACCAAGCAAGATCGCTTTTCCGTTCTTGGCGGCGTCCGCACTTTCGCGTGCGAACTAGTCAGTGGGCGGGCTACTGAGCGGGCTATGCCTACGTCTTGAGGCGGAGAGAGGCCCACTCACCGACGTTGGCCTGCCGTAGCGGTGTGGGATCTTTGCTTGCCAACTGGCGCCTAATTTTGATCACCGAAGTATAGATCCACGGTAGGGCTTGGCCCTGCCGACTGAGATCCCGGCGATACGTCGGACGCAGGGCTTCTCAGTTCGAGCCACAGCAGCGTTGTGGCCGAGCTGAGGAACGCCCTGTGCATGGCCCTCAGCTCGGTCACCTGATCCGAAAGGTACCGAGAAGTTGGACGGGGTTGTGACTCTCGCCATCCTTGCCATCGCCGGATTGATCTCCATTGGCCTCTTCGCCTTGAAGGGCGTGCTGGACCAGCTCCCGGACGTGATCGACTCAGCCCGGATCCACCGGCTTGATGCCGGTGGATGGTTCACCCAGAAACGAAGAAGTGCCTTGCGACCTGCGATGATGGGGTTTCTCTAGGACCACATCAGGCACGATCGACAAGGCACTTCCGAGATGCAGTCTTCCCATGCCGCGGCGGCGGTCTCATCCGCGTTCGATGATCCGAACCTGATGGTGTACGGCGGGCTGGAGCCGGTGGTGCGGCTGGCCGAGCGGTGTGGTCTGCCCGCGCTGGTCGGGGAAACGGACCCTAGTACGGCTGAAGGGGTTGGACTATCCGTTGTGTGCTTCGAGCTCGGTCGCCAGCGTCTGTTGGGTGGCCGCCCACGACGCCAAGAGCGCCAAATTGTCAGCGGTCGGTGTGCCCGCGGGTGCGGTGTAGATGTTGAGGTACAGGCCGGGTTCGGCGGGCAGTTCCAGGGACTCGACGTCCAAGTCGAGCTGGCCCACGGCCGGATGGTGCATACGCTTACGGCCGGACCGGTGCAGCCGCACGTCCTGAGATGCCCACCGCTGCCGAAATAGCTCACTGCACGTTGACAGTTCGCCGACCAGGGCGATCAGCTCCTCGTCGTGCGGATTGCGGCCGGCTTCCATGCGCAGCTTCGCAGCCACGGCACCGGCGACTTGGTCGTAGTCAACAAAAAAATCTCTGGCCGCCTCGGGCTTCAGATAGACGAACCGCGCTGTGTTCGCAGGCCGTCGCGAATCGGCCAGCACCGGCGAATACAGCGCGCGAGCGAGTTGATTCATGGCGAGCACGTCATAACGGCCGTTACCGATCCAGGCCGGCGCATCGGAGATCGCGTCGAGCACCTGCTGCAGCGTCGAGCGCACCGCCACGGCAGGCATGCGCTGGCGTGGGCTGCGGGGCGCCCTCGATTGGCGCGCGAGGTGGAACAGGTGGTCGCGCTCGGCCTCGTCGAGTTGCAGGGCAGAGGCCAACGCGTCGAGCACTCCGTCGGAGGCACCGGCGAGGCTGCCGCGCTCCATGCGCACGTAGTAGTCGACCGATACCCCCGCGAGCAGCGCGACCTCCTCGCGGCGCAGACCTTTGACCCGGCGGTTGCCGCCGTAAGCGGGCAGGCCCGCCTGCTCGGGTGCGATGCGGGCGCGACGCGAGCTGAGAAACTCCCGGATCTCGGTGCGTGGATCCATCGTGGCCATCTCCGTACCATAGGCCCGTTCGCCGTACTAGTCAGTGGCCCATGACGGGGGGAGTACCCGTTGCAGTCGTCGCGGTGCCGCCATCTACCGGGATGATGGCGCCCGTGAGGTAGGACCCAGCCCGGCTGGCGAGAAACACAGCGGCACCCGCCATGTCGTCGTCGCGGCCGAGCCGGCGCAGTGGGGCCGCCGCCGCGATCTTGTCGCCGATGGCATCGAGCGTGGCCCCCATCATCTGCGACGGGAAGACTCCCGGTGCTACCGCGTTCACCGTGACGTGCTGTGGACCCAGCTCCCGGGCAAGCACTCTGGTGAGCTGATGGAGAGCCGCTTTGCTGCTGGCGTACGAGTAGGTGGGCGCCTGGGCGACGTGAATGGCGGCGATACTGCCGATGTTGATGATCCGTGCCGGATCATCGGCGGTTCCCGCCCTGCGAAGTGCGGGAAGCAGTGCCTGCACCAGCCAGAACGGCGACTTGAGGTTGAGGTCGAGCACTGCATCCCAGGCCTCGTCCGGGAACGTCTCCAGCGGCTCGCTACGCATCGCTCCCGCGTTGTTGACGAGGATGTCCAGGCGTTCCGAGTCGGCCATGACGAGATCAGCGAGGCGCTGGCACTCGTCGTGCCTGGACAGGTCGGCGGGAATTGCCTGGACGTCGCCGAATTCGGATAGCAGCTGCTGTGCCTCCGCGCACGTGTCCGCATTACGTGAGCTGATGACGACGCGGGCGCCCGCCTGGAGAAGGCCGCGCGCAATCATCATCCCAATGCCCTTGGTGCCGCCAGTGACAAGTGCGTACTTCCCACTCAGATCGAAAAGTTCCGCGTGAGTGGTGAATTGATTGTCCGTCATTGGTATCCGTTCCTTCTGTCGTGTCAGAATGCGCCGACACGGTCACGCATTCGGGGCAGCAGCTGAATTGAGCTGACGGAGGTAAATCTGCAGTGCGTGTCCATGAAGTGCTGTCGGCGCTTTCGACTCACGCCAGGCTGACAGGCGTTGTGCACATCTGGGAGGCCCTGGTGATACAGGTACTGTCAGAACCCCCCTTTCCTGGTGCGCTGAGCCCGGATCACCCCGGCTTGATGCCGGCGGATGGTTCACCCAGAAACGAAGAAGTGCCTTGCGACCTGCGATAATGGGGTTTTTCTAGGACCACATCAGGCACGATCGACAAGGCACTTCCGAGATGCGATCTTCCCATGCCGCGGCGGCGGTCTCATCCGCGTTCGATGACCCGAACCTGATCGCGTACGGCGGGCTGGAGCCGGTGGTGCGGCTGGCCGAGCGGTGCGGTCTGCCCAAGCTGGCCGGCGAGCACGTCCGGCTGCCCGCCTCGAAGGACGGCACCGGCGCCTTCCCAGCGGCGAAACTGATGTCGCTGGTGGGCGGCATGGCCGCGGGCGCCGACAGCATCGACGACATGGACCGGCTGCGGCACGGCGCGATGGGCCGCCTGTTCACCGGTGTGCGGGCCCCGTCCACGCTGGGGTCGTTCCTGCGCTCCTTCACCCACGGGCATGTGAAGCAAGTGCACGCCGTGGCCCGCCGGTTCCTGCACGAACTGGCCCGTCACACCCCGCTGCTGCCCGGCGCGGACCAGGCCGCATACGTGGACATCGACGACACCATCCGCCGCACCCACGGCTACGCCAAACAGGGCGCCGGCTACGGATACAGCAAGGTCAAGGGCCTGAATGCACTGCTCGGCGTCGTCTCCACACCCCTGTCCGCCCCCGTGATCGCTGCCACCAGGCTGCGTAAGGGACCCGCGAACTCGGCGCGCGGGGCGGCAGCGTTCGTCGCTGAGACCATCCGCACCGCACGCGCCTGCGGCGCCAGCGGCCTGCTGGTGCTGCGGGCGGACTCCGCGTTCTACGGCGCCGACGTCATCAACGTCTGCCGGGCCCTGGGTGCCCGCTACTCCATCACCATGCGGATGAACGCCTCTGTCAAGGCCACCATCGCTCGCATCGACGAGGACGCCTGGACACCGATCAAATATCCCCAAGCGGTCTGGGACGATGAGGGCCAGTGCTGGATCTCCGACGCCGAGATAGCCGAGATCCTCTACACCGCTTTCACTTCCAAGCCGAAGAAACAGCAAGTTACCGCCCGACTGATCGTGCGCCGCGTCAAACGCCTGAGCGCCGGCACCGTCCCCGCCGGACAGGGCACGCTCTTCGATACCTGGCGCTACCACGCCGCGTTCACCGACTCCCCGCTCGCCGTGAGGGATGCCGAGCGTGATCACCGCCGGCACGCTGTCGTCGAGCAGGTGATCGCCGATGTCAAGAACAGCGGCTTCGCCCACGCGCCGTCCGGTCATTTCCAGGCCAACGCCGCGTGGCTCGCCCTGGCGGCCCTGGCACACAACCTGACCCGCGCCGTCGGCGCCCTGGCCTCCGCGTTCCATGCCAGGGCGACCACCGCCACCATCCGTGACCGCCTGATCAACGTGCCCGCCCGCCTGGCCCGCTCCGCCCGCCGCCTCACCCTGCACCTGCCCGAGCGCTGGCCCTGGAGCGAGGACTTCACCCAGCTGTTCAGCACGGTGCATGCACCGCCAGCCCTCTGACGCTCCCTGACCGACCTGCCCGAAAGGGCCCGAGACCTGTGGACAGAGTGGAAGAGCTGGGCAGACCAGCGGCCACCCCATGCCCGAAACCGCAACTCAGCCCCAACACGGCCTGCACGACCCCGAAACGATCAACCGGGAATCAAGCCGGTGGATCCGGGCTCAGCTGGGAAAGTGCGTGACGCCGTGGAGCGCTTCAAGAAGAAGCAGGACGAGGCAGCCAAGCCGCAGGAGACCGAGGAGCAGCCCCGCGTGGCGATCCCGGCTGACGGCGAGGACCCGCCCATGGCCGCATAGGGCTTCCAAGAGCCATGACGAGTGGTGGCCGGCTATCACACGACGTGACGGTTCCCGCCCGGCCAACCAAGGCGGGGGCTGATCACAGAGCGTCGATCACGAGGCGAAGGAACGTGTTCAGCCAGGTCTTTGACGGCACGTCGTACATGTCGATCAGGTCCGGCGTCTTCAGGTTCGGGCGATACCTCCGGAGAGGAGTTGAAGCCGGTGACGGACCTGGGCATGTCACGAATGATCAGAGGTGTTGCAAGGGAGGGGTGTTCGAAGTCCACCGCCGGTTCAGGCATCAGCTCCATGACCCGGACCATGTACGACTTCAGGCTTCCGAAGCGTCGTCCGTGAATCACGTCCTCTTGGGGTCCGGGCATGCGCAACACTGGGAGGCCGCTCATCGCGTCCTCGTTCTACCTCCGCTCCCGGACAAGACCCTGCACGAGGTGATCGATGTTCTCGGCGCCTGACGACGCCACCGCCCAGCGCATGCGTACCGCCAGGGCGTTCGCGTGCGCCACTCTCATGCTGGCCGCCCGCGTCCGCCAGACCCTCGGTCACGTCCTCGACACCCCGGCTGCACGCGTGGCAGAACTGACCATCTGCGCCCAGATCCTCCAGGCAGCCGACCGCACGCCGTTCTACAAGGAACTGGTGGGACCGGTGAAGGAGTACCTGGGGACGACATATGAGAGGACGGCCTGAGAGTGGCTCAGCGGACAACCGGCGACACGCGCATCATGCGCCTGACCGGCCGCCACGGCACGTTCGCCATCGAAGCCGCCTCGCAGTCCGGGTGGTGATCCGGGGCGCTCGACCTGCATTGCGCGTGACTTCCCTGCCGCCGGAGCGTTGGTCCGGTGGATACATGCACCTGTTCCCTGAACCGGCGCTCGTGCTGGCGGCCCCCGGTTCCTGCCCGGTGCCGGGGGCCGCCGTGTATGGCAGGGGCTGTTCGCCCTCGTCAGCGTGGGTGTCCGGCTCCTCAAAATCGTCCGGATCGGGCCAGGGCACCGGCAGCGTTGCCTGGTGTGGTCTGGATTGTGGTGGCTCAGGCCACGAGTGTCCCTGCCTTCTCTGGTGCGGTGATGTCCTTGCGGGTGACCGAGAGGTACACGACCAGGCCGAGGATGACTGCCAGGAACAGCACGCTGGTGACGACGGTACCCAGGCCCAAGCCGCCGTCGCCGGTGGGCTGAGAGAGGTAGTCGCCGACGAAGGCGCCGAGAGGCCGGGTGAGGATGTAGGCGATCCAGAAGCTCAAGACCGCGTTCAGGTCGAGGGAGAACCACGCGAGGGCGATCGCGGCGATGGCCGCGGCGAAGAGCACGGCCGATACCCAGTAGCCGAGGTCTATCTCCTCGGCGACCAGGTCGCCGGCGGAGGTGCCGAGCGCGAAGGTGAACAGGACGGCGAGCCAGTAGTACGCCTCGCGGCGGGTCGTGTCGATGTGGTGGATCGACAGGGTGCGCTCGGTGCGGTACCAGAGGGCGAAGACGATCAGCAGGGCGATCGCGAAGACCGTGGTGGTCTCCAGCGGCACGCCCCTGTTGTCGGTGAGATTGTCGCTGACCAGGCTTCCGACGACGCTGATCAGGGCGACGGCGGGCCAGTACACGCCCGGGCGGTAGCCCTTTGTGCGGAACTGCACCACCAGGACGACGGTGAGCAGCGCGCTCATCAGCAGCGAGACTCCGGTCAGCCCGAGGCCGGCCTTCTCGTTCAGGAGGCCGGCGGCGGTCTCGCCGACCGTGGTGCACAGCACCTTGATCACCCAGAAGCAGACGGTGACCTCGGGCACCTTGTTCCAGCGCAGCCGTTGACGGGAAGGGGCTGCCTGGCCGACCTCCTCAAGCACCGGATCCTCAGACGTCTCGTATGCCATGTTGCCCGACCGTGCCATCGGGTGCCTGAACACATCCTGACTGCCGCCGTGGATCACCTGCCCCGCCCGTTCCGTGCGCGCACCATGGCTCCATGCACACACACGCACGCGGTCTCCGCATAACGGTCTTCCGTCCCGCCCCTGCCCCCGCGACGGAAGAAGACCGCCATGCACGCACCAGCTCCCACCGCCACACCGGCGCCCACTGACCGCGCGACCGCCTGGCTGCGGCGCCGTCTGGGCCGGGCCGTCGTCCTGTCCTACGGCGCAGCCCTGCTCGTGCCGGGCCCCGGCCTGTGGCTGCGCCACTCCCACGCGCTGCCGCTCGGGCCACTGATCCGACTGCCGGTTTCCACCGCACCGTGCCTGCTGTGGCTGGTGCTGTTCTCTGCCGGACTCCAGGTCCCGGTCCGTGAGCTGGGCCGAGTGCTGCGGCGCCCGAGTGCACTGCTCGCCGGGCTTGCGCTGCACCTGGCGATCCCGTTGCTGGTCATCCCGTTCGTCGCGGTATTGCTGCACGCCTCGCCCGACTCCGACGGCGGCAGCGGCCTGGTCACCGCGATGATCCTTATCGTGGCGATGCCCGTGGCGGCCGGCGCCACGGTGTGGACCGGCAAGGGCGACGGCGACCAGCCGACCATGGTCGGCCTGGTCCTCGCCTCCACCCTCATCAGCCCACTCACCACACCACTGGTGATCGAGCTGCTGTCTCCGCTGCTCAGTGGCGGCTACGCCGGCTCGCTGGCCGCGAGTGTCCACACCGCGGGCGGTGGGTTCACCTTCGTCGGCGTGGTGCTGCCCTGCGCGGCGGGCATCCTGGTCCGGCTCGCCCTGCCCGCGTCGTTGCTCGGCCGGGCGCTGGGCGCAGTCGTGCCTGTGGCCCTGGCCGGCTCGCTGGTCCTGACGTACGTCAACGCCAGCGGCGCCCTCGGCTCCTTCATCGCTCGGCCACGCCCGCTGCTGCTGGGCGCCGCGCTGGTCGTGGCGGCACTGGTCTGCCAGCTGTCGTTCGTGCTCGGCCGCTGCGCGGCGCGGCTGCTGCGGCTGGACCCGCCCGCCGCTTCCTCGCTCACCCTCGCCTGCGGCATGAACAACAGCAGCGCCAGCGCCGTACTGATCACCGCCGTGCTCCCGGACAAACCACATCTACTGCTCCCGGTCCTCGCCTACGGCCTGCTCCAGAAGACAGCCGCCAACCGAGTCGTACGGGTCCGGCCTCCCACGGTGTTGCGTTCTATTGCCTAGAACGGTCCCCGGCCCGACGCCGGGGGCCGCAGGACACCGGTGCGCGCAAGCTGTCACAGCATGTCCCCGGGATCCGGGATGCGACACGCGTCGATGGCTGCGACCGTACGGTTCGACGCGGGCCGGCCCGCACGTGAGGCAGTCAACAGCGGCCTGCTCCCCACCGTCAGGCGGCTGAGCAGGGAAGATAGAGAACTTGGACGGGAGTATCTAGGGTCAGCACGTGGCTTTCATCATGGTGTGCGAAGACGACGCGGCGGTCCGCGGCGTCCTCAAGCGCGCCCTGGAGCACGACGGCCACACCGTCTCCGTCGCCGCCACGGCCGACAGCCTGCTGCGGCAGCTCGCACCGGCGCCCCATCTGGTCGTCCTGGATCTCGGGCTCCCGGACGCCGACGGCCGCGACGTCTGCGTGGCCCTGCGGGCTCGCGGCGTCGACGCGCCGGTGTTGATGCTCACCGCCCTGGACGGCCTGCATCACAAGGTGGGCGGCTTCGAGGCCGGCGCCGACGACTACATGACCAAGCCCTTCGACATCCCGGAACTGCTGGTCCGGGTCCGGGCGCTGCTGCGCCGGGCCACCGTCGCGCCCGCACCGCGCGAGGTCGTCCTCGATCCGGCGAAGCACGTGGTGACCTACGATGCGGTGAGCATGAGCCTGACCCCGACCGAGTTCCGGCTGCTGGGCCGCCTGATCGCCTCGCAGGGCGACGCGGTGCGCCGCCACGCCCTCATCGCTGCCGGCTGGCCGCACGGGGCGCAGGTCAGCGACAACACTCTCGACTCCTATGTGCGCCGGTTGCGGGCCAAGCTCGGTCCGCTGGGCGTGGCCGAGCGGCTGGCGACCGTCCGCGGCGTGGGCTACCGATGGCAGTGACGGGATTCCGTAAGCGGGTCGTCGCGCTCACCGTGCTGATCGCCACCGCCGTGGTGGCAATACTGGTCGTGGTCTCGCACGTGCTGCTGAGCCGGGTGACGGACACCGACGCGCACGATCTGGCACGTACTCGCGCCGAGGCGGTCGCGGCGAACGTCACCGCCAAAGGCGGCCGTGTCGTTCTGACGGAGAACAGCAGCGAGGCGCTGGACGAGGTCGCCTGGGTGTATGCCGACGGCCGCCTGATCGACGGGAACGTGCCGCCGAGCGTGGTCGATCGCGTCGAGGAGCTGGCGGACTCCGGGCGATCGCAGACCGCGACGGTCGGCGATTACCTCCTGTACGCGCGGCAGGTCCCGATCCACGGCCACCACGTCATGGTGATCGTCCGGGTGGACCTCACGCCCTACGAGACATCCGAGCAGCGCAGCCTGGCCTTGTCCCTGATACTGGGCGGCCTCACGATCCTCCTCGCCGGCGGTGTCGCGCACCTCGTGGTACACCGCGCGCTGCGGGTCGTGCACGAGATGGCCGCCCTCGCCGACGACTGGGGCCATCACGAACCCGGGCGCCGCTTCAACCTCGGAGTCCCCCGCGACGAGTTCGGGGAACTGGGGCGGACCCTGGACCACCTCCTGGAACGCGTCGACAACGCGCTGGCGGACGAGCGACGGCTCACCGATGAGATCGCCCACGAGCTCAGGACACCGCTCACGGTCCTGCGGGCCGAGGCGCAGCTGGCGCAGCTGTCCGGCAAGCCGGTGCCGCCGGAGGCGGTGCTGAGCGAGGTCGACCGCCTCGATGCGGCGATCACGACGCTTCTGCGCGCCGCTCGGGCACGGACGGACGAGGTGACCCGGTGCGACCTGCGCTCCGCCGCACGACAGGTGATCGCCGGCCGCGCGGTCGAGGTCGCCTTCCCCGCGAAGGTCGAGGTCGCCGTGGCGGCCGACGTCGCCGTGTCGCTGCTGTCACCCCTGCTGGACAACGGCCTGCGGCATGCGAAGTCCCGTGTGTGGATCACCGCCCGCAACCAGGGCGAGGCCGTCGTGGTCGATGTCCTGGACGACGGCCCCGGATTCGATCCCGCGGACGTCGACCGGGTCTTCGAGGCGGGGGTGACCGGCGGTGGCGGGTACGGGCTGGGGCTGCCGGTGGTCCGGCGCATCGCCGCCTCGGCCGGTGTGGAGGTCCGTGCGATCGCGGACGGC
Organism: Streptomyces broussonetiae; assembly: GCF_009796285.1. Taxonomy (NCBI): domain Bacteria; kingdom Bacillati; phylum Actinomycetota; class Actinomycetes; order Kitasatosporales; family Streptomycetaceae; genus Streptomyces; species Streptomyces broussonetiae. Next base: position 4,339,750 of record NZ_CP047020.1, read on the forward strand.
CGCGGTCACGTCGAGGTGACGCTCCCGGCCGCCCGTGCAACCGCGTAGTCAGGTTATGTGCAGATTCCCCGCGTAAACCTCCCCGCATGACAACGACAACGGAAGCACGCGCGCGCAGCGGGCGGCTCATGCTCAACAAGGTTCCCGAGGTCACCGTCTGGTTCTGGGTGATCAAGATCCTGTGCACGACCGTCGGTGAGAGCTTCGCCGACTGGATCAACATGAAGCTGGGCGTCGGCCTGGTGAACACGGCCTGGATCTTCACCGCGGTGTTCGTGGTGGTCCTGGCCGTCCAGCTGCGGCTGAAGCGGTACGTTCCGTTCCCCTACTGGCTGACCGTGGTCGTTGTCAGCGTCACGGGCACCCTGTACACCGACATCCTCACCGACCAGCTGAACGTGCCGCTGTGGATCAGTTCCGCGGTCTTCTCGGTGCTGCTTGCGGTGGTCTTCGGTGTCTGGTGGCTGCGCGAGCGCACCTTGTCGATCCACTCGGTCACGACGCTTCCGCGGGAGTCGTTCTACTGGCTGACCGTCCTGGTCACCTTCGCGCTCGGCACCGCGACCGGCGACTGGACCCTGGAGCTGACCGGCTGGAGCCCGGGGGTCTCGGTGTTGCTCCCGCTCGGCCTCATCGCGGCGATCACGGCGCTGTGGAGGTTCGGCGCGAACCCGGTGCTGTCCTTCTGGCTCGCCTACATCCTGACCCGCCCGCTCGGCGCGAACATCGGCGACTGGCTCGCCTCCCCCAAGGTCGCCCAGAACCCGGGCGACCCGACCGGTCTCGACCTGGGCACATTCACCACCAGCCTGATCTTCCTCGGCCTGATCCTGGCCACGGTGGTCTACCTGACGGTGACGCGCTCGGACGTGACCGAGACCCACGAGGCGACCCACGCGGCACCGGCCACCAGCAACCCGCGCAAGGAGCGCACCGCGCTGGCCGGCTTCGGACTGCTCGCCGTCGCCACCGCGGGCCTGCTGGTCTGGGCCCACGGCCAGCCGCACGTCGGCCCGGCGCCGGAGACCGACAACACCTCCGCCGTCCAGATGGCTCCCGGCCAGGCGGTGAAGAAGTTCCCGCCCGCCAAGGTCGACGCACTGAAGACCCTCGCCTCCACCTCGCTCAAGGACGCACGCTCGGGCAACGCGGCCGGAGCCCATGCGGCAGCCCAGAAGCTGCGTGACCTGTGGGACGCCGACCAGGATTCGCTGCAGCCGCTGGACCAGACCGGCTGGACCTCCATCGACGCCCAGATGGACAAGGTGCTCAAGACGTTCGGCATCGATCACCCGAACCCGCCGATGTCGCCTGCACAGCAGGAGAAGGAACTGAACGCCCTCCTGACGGACATGGGCTGACAGACCGCACTGAGCCCGCCCGGCCCACCCGGCCGGGCGGGCTCAGTGTGCCGCAGAATCCCATGGGACTGGCGCTGACCAGGGCCAGTCAACTCTTCGTCCCGGCCCACCGCTCTAGCCGCAGCACTCAAGGCGGTAACCATGTCCCCTGAGCGTGGTGATGTGAGGCAACCGGCAAGGGCGGGCGGACTCCTCGGCGGCCTGGGTGAGACGTCGGCGCAGGCCGGCCATGGTGACGTCGAGGGTCTTGGTGGGGCCGAACCAGTTCTCGTCCCACACCTGTGCCATCAGCGTTTCTCGCGAGACGGCGGTGCCGGGGTTCCTGGCGAGCAGGGCGAGGAGGTCGAACTCCTTCGGCCGCAAGGCGATCTCCGTGTCGTGAAGGGTGCAGCGGCGGGACGTGGTGTCGATGACCAGGTCGCCGAGCCGTAGTGGGGGCTGCGGCTGCGACGTGCTGGTCTGGCGGCGCAGGTGGGCGCGGAGGCGGGCCAGCAGGACGGTGAGGCTGAAGGGTTTGACCAGGTAGTCGTCGGCGCCTGCGTCCAGGCCGGCGATGACGTCGATGTCGTCGGTACGGGCGGTGAGGATCACGATCAGCACGTCGGGGAGGCGGGCGCGCAGGGTGCGGGCGAGGTCCAGTCCGTCGAGGTCGGGCAGGCCGAGATCCAGGAGAACCGCGTCGTAGGCAGTGCGGTCCGTCTCCGCCAGGGCCGAGGCGCCGGTGCGGCTCCAGGTGGGGCGGTAGCCGTTGACGCGGAGGTCGGCTTCCAGGTGGTGTCCGATGGTGTCGTCGTCCTCGACGACCAGGATGTGCAGGCGGCTGCGGTCCGGTGCGGCAGGCGTGCCCATGGCAACAGAGTAGACAGGTCGCTCCCCTGCAGGCGGGCTCACAGGTCGCGCAGTTCCTCCACCGCGGGGCGCCGGGCACCGCGGATGCCGTTCAGGGCTGCCGCCAGTACGGCGGTCAAGGCGGCCACTCCGGTCAGGGTCAGGTAGACGCCGGGCACCGCCAAGGTGGCGGGCGGCGGGTCGAACACGCCGGTGAGTACCTTGACCAGCATCTCCGACAGCGCCCATCCGATGACGGCACCCCCGGCCAGGCCTCCTGCGGCCAGCAGAAGGGCCTCGGTGAGGACCATGCCGCGCAGCTGGCGTGTGCGTGCGCCGAGGACGGTGGCGATGGCGAAGGTACGACGGCGTTCGGCGAGCCCGAGGGCGAGAACCAGTCCCCCGGCTCCGGCGGCCAGCAGGACCGCGAAGGCGAGTTCGATGCGGGTGAGTCCGGCCAGGTCGACGGAGGTCAGGCTGGTGCCGACGGTGCCGCGGGTCTGGGTGAGGTCGGTGACGGTGGCGCTGGTGCCGAGCTGCGAGCGCAGGCGCGTGGCGATCTGCTTCTGGTGGGTGCCGCCGGTGTCGAGGAGGAAGGCGCCGACCGCGTCGCTGCCGGTCGCCTTGGCGATGTAGGCGGCGTTGGCGACGAAGAAGCTGTCCTTCGGTGCCGTGGGGAACTCCTTGGCGATGCCGGCGTAGTGGAAGGGGACGGTGCGCAGGGCCTTGGTGCGGGCGTCCTGGATGCGCAGGTTGACGGTGTCGCCGGGAGCGAGCTGGAAGTCGTTGACGGTCTCGACGCTGACCAGCAGGTTGTCCGGGCGCTGGGCCAGCTTGCGCATGAGCTGCTGGGCGGTGCCGCCGGCGAAGTAGGCGTCCTGGAGGGAGGTGGCCCGGGCGATGGTGTCGGGACGGACGCCGTAGAGGTCCTGCAGGTCGGAGCCGACGTAGGCGAAGCGGTGCTGGAGGGGTTCGACGTGCCGTACGCCGGAGATCTTCAGGGCGGATCCGGCACCGGGTGGAACACGGGCACCGGGTGGTTCGGTGACGGTGACGTCGGCGCCGTTGGTCAGGCGGGCGTCGACCTCGGCCTGCTGGCGGTAGGTGGCGTTGAAGACGGCGGTGGAGAGCGCGAAGGACACGGCGAGGGCGAGCAGCACCACCGAGCGGGCCAGGGGGCGGCGGCGCCGGGAGAGGGTGGCGGCGGTGGTGCCGGCGAGGGTCGCGGTCAGCGGGCGGGCCAGCCGGGCCAGGGCGGGGCGGCCGTGGGTGAGGGCGAGGAGGGTGAGCCGCCACAGCAGCAGCGCGGCGCCGATCCACAGCAGAGCGGGGCCGAGGAGGGCCCAGTACGACACGGAGATGCTGGGCACGCCTTCCGGGGCGAGGACCAACGCGTACTGGTTGCCGGAGGAGGCGCGGAAGACCAGCCAGGAGCCGATCAGGAGGGCGAAGTCCAGGCCGTACCGCATCCACCACGGGTTCCTGGTGCTGCGGGCACCGGACTCCTTGCGGGTCTCGGCGACGGTCACCGTACGCAGGTCGCGCAGGGCGGGGACGAGGACGGCTCCGGCAGCTACGGCGGCACCCAGCACGAAGGCGGTGCCGTACCAGGCCCAGGTGCCCGCGCCCGCTCCGAAGGAGGCGGCACCGAAGGCGAGGCGGCCGCTCAGCGCGGCGATGCCCAGTCCTGCCAGGCCGCCGAGGAGACCGATCAGCGCCGCTTCCAGCCCGGCGAGGGCGGTGATCTGGCGGGGGCGCAGGCCGCGCAGGCGCAGCAGGCCCTGCTCCTGGCGGCGCCGTTCGCTGCCGGCCGAGGCGACCGCGGCGGTCAGGGCGGCGGCCAGGACCGCGCCGGGGACGCCGAGGAAGAGGAAGAGGATCTGGGCGTACAGGGCGTCCTGGCGGGCGGAGTCGAGGGCGGCGCCGATGTTGTTGCCGACCAGTGCGGCGCCCGCGGAGCGGGCCTCCAGGTTGTGGGCGGCGCCGGTGACGGCGGTGAAGGCGGCAGCCGGATCGGAGGGCAGGCGGGCGTCGTCGCGCGCCACGTGGATCTGGGTGGTGACCGCAGAGGCACCGCGGGTCAGCGCGGCGAACCTGGCGGCGGGCAGCAGGACGACGTTGTCCGGCGGTGCAGTCGGCTGGGACTGGCTGGGTGCGCCGACGGTCTGGAAGAGCGAGTCGGCCTGGGGCAGGTCGACCACACCGTCCACCTTCACCTGTCGCACTCCGATGCCGGCAAACTGGACGCCGATGGTGTCGCCGGGAGCGGCGTGCAGGTTCGAGGCGGTCTGCTGGGCCAGCAGGACGCCCGTCGGGGAGCCGGAGAGGGTGCGGATGGCGTCGGGGAAGAGGGCGCGGTAGCCGTCGGGCAGGCCGAGGGCCATGCCGGGGCCTGTGGTCTGGGTGCTGCCCTGGACGCGCGCGGTGAAGCCGGTGGTGTGGGCGAAACCGACGGGCAGGGCGGCGCGGGTTCCCGGCGCCTTGCGGACCAGGGACATCACCGCGCCGGGGTCGGCGCCTGGCTGTACCTGGACCTGCCAGTCGACGGCGACCGAGCGCACGGCACGCTGGGTCATGGTCGCCTTCGACGCCGTGAGGAAAGAGCCCAGCGCGGCGACCAGGGCGACCGCGAGGGCGATCCCGGCCAGCGCAGCCAGCAGACGTCCGGTGCGATGGCGGGCCAGGCCGGCCGTCCACGAGCCGATCATGGCACCTCCTCGGGTGCGAGCAGTCGGCCGTCGCGCATGGCGCGCCGGGTGGTGAGGCGGGCGGCGACGGCGGGATCGTGGGTGGTGACGACGAGGGCCGCGCCGGTGTGGTCGGCGGCGGTGAGGAGGGCGTCGAGGACACGGCCGCCGGTGGCGTGGTCGAGGCGGCCGGTGGGCTCGTCGGCGAGGATCAGGCGGGGGGACTGGGCCAGGACCCGGGCCACGGCGACCCGCTGGGCCTGACCACCGGAGATCTCCTCGGGCAGCCGGTCCGCCAGGTCGACGGCGTCGACCAGCGCGAGCGCCGCGAGGGCCGCCTGCCGGGCCTCGCCTTCCGGGCGATCGGCGAGGACCAGGGGCAGGGCCGTGTTCTCGACCACGTTCAGGGCTGGGATCAGGCTGTCGCCCTGGAAGACCAGGCCGATGTCGTACGGCCCGAGGGAGGTGGCCCGGGTCACCGTTCCGCTGGTGGGCTGTTCCAGCCCGGCCAGCAGGTGCAGCAACGAACTCTTCCCCGACCCGGAGGGGCCGACGACTGCGAGCCGATCGCCGGCCCCGATCTCCAGGTGGGCACCGTGCACGGCCACGACGGCCTGCGTGCCCCGACCGAAGGTGAGAGCCGCGTCGGTGCAGGTCACGAGTACCTCATCCGGTGGCATCGGGGACCCCCTGCGGCGCAGGCCGGGCGGTTTGGGCCGAGGCGTCGGTGGCCCTGCCGTCCTCCAGTGCGATCACCCGGTCCACGCTCCTGACGACGTCGGTGCTGTGCGTCACGATCAGCACCGCGCATCCCTGCGCTGCCCGCTCCCGCAGCATCGCGAGGACCATCTGCTCGGTCTCCCCGTCCAATTCGCCGGTCGGCTCGTCCGCCAGGAGGACAGCGGGGGAGTTGGCCAGCGCGACGGCCAGCCCTGCCCGCGCCAGCTCCCCTCCGGACAGCTGCCGGGGCAGCGCGTGCATCCGTTCACCGAGACCCACCTGGGTCAGCAGTTCCCTGGCCGAGGCGGCCGGCTTACGGCCCGCGGCGCGCTGCGGCAGGCGGACGTTGTCCCGCACGCTCAGATGGGGCAGCAGATTGCGGGTCTGCAGCAGCACGCCGATGTGCCGGGCGCGCAGCCGTGCCCGCTCGGTCTCGGGCCGGTGGCTGATGCGCACGCCGTCCACGCGGACCTCCCCGCCGGAGGGCTCGTCGAGCCCGGCCAGACACGCCAGCAGAGTCGACTTGCCGGATCCCGAGGGACCCACGACCGCCACCGTCTCACCCCGCCCGACCCGCAGCGACACCCCGCGCAACGCGAGCGTCTCCTCCTCGCCGGCCCGGTAGAAGCGGTACAGCTCACGAGCAGCCAGCACCGACTCGGACGCCATGGTGCTCACCGCCAGGCGAAGGAGTCACTGATGATCCGCCACGGGTCGACGTTGTCGGCGTTGACCGGGCCGGACAAGGTCAGATCCACCTCGTGGCCCGACTTGTAGAAGGCATACCGCTCGAACCCGTCGCGCACCACCTTGCCCGTGACCGGGTCCTTCGCCGAGTCACCCTGATAGGTCAACCGGACGACACGGCCCGCGTGCCGAGACACCTCCGACACCTTCGGCGCGGCGAACTTCGGCACCTGGGAGCGCAGCTTGGGGACAACCGTCTTGGTGACCGAGTCGACCGTGGGCGCGGTGGACGCGGAGACCGCCGTGATCCTCACGGTGTTCAACTTGTCGGTGAACACCGTGCTGCCGCCCTGCTCGGTACGGGCCCAGCCCTCAGGCACCTTCACCGTGAAACCGGAGAAGGACCCGCCTGTCGGCCGGTAGACGACGTACACCTGGTTGTCGGGGATGTCACCGGGCGGATTGGACTCGGTGGGAGCGGGTGTCGGTTTGTTCTGCCCGTTTCCGGCGCGCTCCGAGGAGGCTGGCGGCGTTGATGTCGTCGAACCGGAACCGGAGTGCGAGCCGGAACCGGAACAGCCCGCGGTCACCGCCGCGACGATCACCAGCCCGACTGCCGCGGACGTCCGTGCATGTGCTGCCATCACCACTGCCCTCCAAGGAATCCGCCGGACCGGACGGTCATGGCACCCACGCTAGGAAGCGGCCGGTTAACGCCCTGCTCGCCGAGGGTTAGACGACGGCAAAAGCGTGAGCCCAGCCCCGCGCACCCCGCCGAACCGCCGCATGATGAGGGCATGAGACAGCGCGTGGTGCGAGTCGCCCTCACCGCCGCGTTGGTCGCCGTGGTCCTGCTCGCCGTCCCCCTGGCCCTGGCCATCAGGTCCTCCCTGTATGCCGGGCAGCGGGACACCCTGGAGCGCGCGGCCCTCGCCGCGGCCGTACGGGTGAGCCCGGACTATGCAACCGGTGACCCGGTGGAACTGCCCAGGGCGCCGGCAGGGGGGCATCTGGGCCTGTACGACCCGCAGCAGGCCAAGCGGGCGGGCAGCGGCCCTGGGACGGCGGACGCGCCGGTCCACCGCGCCTTTGGCGGAGAGGTGGTCCGGGGGCAGTCGGGCGGCGATCTGGTCGCCGCCGTACCGGTCTCCCACGCCGAGCAGGTGATCGGCGTGGTCCGCGCGTCCTCCCCCGCCGGCGCCGTACGCGACCGGGTCCTGGCGGCGTGGGCCGTACTGCTCGGCGTGACCGTAGTCGCGCTGACCATCGCGGTACTGGTCGCCCGCCGGCAGGCTCGGGCGCTGGCCGCCCCGCTGGAGAACCTCTCCCGCCACTGCCGAGCCGTCGCCGAAGGGGACCTCAACGCGTGGGCGGCCCCCAACAGCATCGCCGAGATCGATCAGGTGGCCCGCACGCACAACGCGATGCTTCGCAGCCTGTCCGAACTTCTACGCCGCGAACGCGACTTTGCCACCAACGCCTCCCACCAGCTGCGCACCCCGCTCACCGGCCTGCAACTCACTCTGGAGGCGGGCCTCGCCCAGGACGACGACACCCGACTACGCCCCGTGCTGACCGAGGCACTGGACACCACCCATCGCCTCCACCACACCGTGGAGGAAGTGCTACGCCTGTCCCGCTCCCCCGACCGGCCCCGCCCGGCCGCCCGGGACATTGGGGTGGCACACCTCCTTCTGGAGACGCAGGAGCACTGGCACGGCCTGTTCGCCGCCGACGGCAGACGCCTGGAGTGCGGCACACATGACGCACCCGCGGATGTCCTGGTCCCCGGTGGCCCCGTTTCGGAGGTGCTCGGCGTCCTGCTGGACAATGCACGGGCGCACGGACGCGGAACCGTGCGACTGGTGGTGCGGGACCTGAACGACGCCCTCGCCTTCGACGTGAGCGACGAGGGAGCCGCGGAGGGCGAGCCGGCGCAGCTGTTCGACCGGGGACACACCGGCGGCGGCCACGGGACAGGCATCGGACTCGCCCTCGCCTCCGAACTGGCCCAATCCATCGGCGGCCGACTCTCCCTCACCAGAAGGGCTCCGGCCACGTTCACCCTCCTCGTCCCGGTCCGCGGGGTCGGCTCCGAAGGCAACGCACCGGCCTGCGGATGAATGCCTCTCCGACATGCTCGGCTCAGGGGTGTGGCTTGTTGGCCTGCCGTTGTGTCGAGCCGGTCCGATGGGCCCAGATCCACGACGGCCACCGCTCAGACGGGGGACCTGCGATACCGGGGGGCGTGACAGTCCCGCAGCCGTGCCCTCGCCGGAGCGGGCCTTCCGGGACGGGGAGGCCCGCTCCGACATTGTCCGACCGATGCCGACGTGCGTGCGCGATGCGTGAGCGGACTGTCCGGCACAGGCCACCATGAGCCGGATGAAGCACCCAGCCGCGTGACGCTGACCAGGCGAGACAGCATCACGCGACAGCACCACGCACGCCCCGGCAAGGATTCGATCCCACTCCTGAAGCGGGTGTCGCAGGTTCGGATCCTGCCGGGGGCACAGAGAAACACCAGGTCAGGAGCCTTTCCATCCAGCGGACGGGAGGGCTCCTGCGCTTGCAGCACACGAAACCCCAGGCCAGCCCCCTCCCGCTCCCATTCGCTGCACAGGCAACTTCAGCCGTCGGTTGCGCGAGGGCGGGGCATCAGGAGATGCCTGTGCCGCTGGTAAGGGCCTTCGTTCTGTGTCGGGATCTCGTGACCGCCCTCGGCTGTCGGTTCAGCTGACCGGCGCCGACATCAAAGCCAACGGAGAGGTGGCGGTGGTCACTCCTTGCCGCGGACCACGGCGACTGGGCAGTGCGCGTGATGCAGCAGGGCCTGGCTGACCGAGCCGAGCCGCAGGCCGGTGAAGCCACCGCGTCCGCGCGCACCGGCCACGACCAGCTGCGCGTCGTGACTCGCTTCGATCAGCGCCGGGCGGATCCGGGAGCGCACCAGGCGCCGCTCCACCGTGACCTGGGGGTAGCGCGTCTGCCACGGCGACAGGGTGTCGTCCAGCAGCCTTTGCTCCTCCTCGCGGAGCCGGTCGATGTCGACCACCATGTTCAGCGGGTCGCCCGGCCCCTCGTAGGCCCGTTCGCTCCAGGTGTTCCACACGTGCAAGGCCAGCAGGTCCGCACCGCGCATCGACGCTTCGGCAAAGGCGAACTCGACAGCTCGCTCGCCTGCCGGGGAGCCGTCCACCGCCAGCAGCACGGGACCGGTCGGGTTCGGCCTGCCCCGTACCACCAGCACCGGGCAGCGACCGTGGGCGGCCAGATGTACGGCGGTGGAACCGAGGAGCAGGCTGCCGAACGCGCCCAGCCCGCGGCTGCCCACCACGACGAGCGAGGCGGTGCGCGACGCGATCTCCAGCACCATCAGCGGCTCGCCGACGGTGGCCTCTCGGGTGAAGTCCACCTGCGGTGCGATCTCGCGTGCCCGTTGTCCGGCCTCGGCGAGCGTGCTGTCCAGCAGCTCGCGCACGCCCGCCCCGGCAGGATCCCAGGGCGGCCCACCAGGCGGTGGATGGATCGAGGGCCACCCGAAGGCATGCACCAGCCGCAGGCCGACCCCGCTCAGCGCCGCCTCGCTTGCCGCCGTCTCGACCGCGTCCAGGCTGGACTGTGAGCCGTCGACTCCCACGACGACAGGTTTGGCCATGCCGCGCCTCCTCGCCAAGCCGACTCTAGGACCGCCCGCCCGGCTCTCGTCCGTCCTCCGCCACTGTGCCGCGCAGCGCATTGGCCCCGATGGCCCTCCCGGCAACCCCTGAGACAGCGATGCCGCACGTGCCCGTGGGCGTGCTCCCAGGTGCTGCCGTACCACCGCCGTCGCGGCAGCTCACCCGCGCCTGGTCACGTTCGGTCATCACCCGGAAGGCCCAGCAGACACGGCATGGGTGCACCCGAACGGGTCCCATGAGGAAGGGGCGCTGTCACCCAAGGGGCCCCCGGAGGAGGAAGTCGTGTTCCGCCACTCGATACGTACGCTCCTGGTCAGTCTGTGCGCGCTGACCGCGGCATCGCAGGCGGCCCCCGCCCTGGCCCTCGCCGCCCCGGCCGACCCCCACCCGCAGCAAGCCGCCCGGGCGCTTCACGCGCAGACGCTCACGGACCTCACCACCGCCATGAAGGGCGAGGCGTTCGCCCATGCCTCCTACAGCCTCTTCGGCACTCAAGCCGACGGCGCGGCCCACGCTGCCATCGGACGGCTCTTCCGGACCACGGCGCAGACCGAGCTGAACGAGCACCTGCACGAGGCAGCCACGCTGGCCGGAGTGGTCGGCACGAACGCGGCCAACCTGCGCCAGGCGATCAAGGGGGAGACGTACGAGCACCAGGTCATGTACCGCGGCTTCGCGACCCAAGCCCGGCAGGACGGGGACACGAAGGCCGCCGAGCTGTTCACGGAGATCGCCGCCGACGAGGGCCACCACCGCGATGCCTTCCGCACGGCGCTCGCAGCCGTGACCTCCGGCCACGGCACCGTCCCGGCCCCGAGCGCCGCCAAGACGGTCGCGGTACCCGCCGGGCTGCCACAGGTGAGCGCCGCCCGCACGAAGACCAACCTGGACACCGCGATGCACGGCGAGGCCCTGGCCTACGCCAAGTACATGCTGTTCGCGGCGCAGGCGAAGCAGACCGGAAACCCCGCACTGGCCCGTCTGTGGGAAGGGACGGCCGCCGTCGAGCTGCACGAGCACTTCGCCGGCGAGGCGGTCCTGGCCGGGCGGGTGGGCACCACGAAGGCGAACCTGAACAAGGCCATCACCGGGGAGCGCTCGGAGGCGACCACCATCTACCCGGGGTTCGCCAAGCAGGCGACCGCCGTCGGTGACACCGCCGCCGCCTCCTACTTCCGTAACACCGCCGCGGACGAGGCCCGACACGCCGCCGCCTTCCAGGCAGCGCTGAACCAGCTGCGCTGAGCGCCACGCCCTGGCTGAACCCCATGGCGGCCAGGTGGCATCAGGAGCCACCTGGCCGCCGTCGGTTTGAACGGTTTGGTGACCTCGTGACCGACTTGCGTGCCGGTACGACGCAGTGGCCCGGACAGCGCGATACAGGGACGAACGGGCCTGCCGTCGCATCCGGCGCGAGGGGCAGGCTGGATGTCGGGTACGGATATCTGATCTCACGGCCGGGGAGGACGGGCAACGGGCCTGGGCGCCAGGGACGCGGGCGTGGGCGCCAGGGACGCGGGCGTGGGCGTGGCCGAGGAGACGCGGGTGCTGGTCGTCGAGGACGACCGGGGCATCGCGGAGGGCCGGGCGTGGTCGTCGGCCGGTCTGCTCCCCGATCTGCCCGAACTGATCGACCTCGACGAATGGGGTTACCCCATCCTGAAGACCGAGCGGTACCCGGCCATCTGCGCGCCCACGCCCGCCAAGCCGTCGCCGCCTGCCCCCGCCCGGCCCTCCACACCGACCGGCGCAGGCCATGACCAGCACACGCAAGCACCGTCTGTTCGGCCCTGAAACAGGGCCGGACGTCCTCTCCCGCCGACACCCGATGGCGCGATGTGCTGGAGGGGGACCGGCCCCACGATCGCCGCGCAGGACGGACCGAGGTATGTCATGACCCACCGCACGTTCACCGCCCAGCTGCGCCGCCTGACCGCAGCGGTCGTGTCGTCACGGCTCGAACCCGCTCTCCTGGCCGTCACCGCGGCGGCCCTGACAGCCGGCGGCATCGCCTGGCTCTCGGGGGCCGCCAGCCTCGCCGACCTCCTCTGGGCCCTGGGCACCCTGGCCGCCGTGCTCCCCGCGGTGGGATGGGTGCTTGCCTCATTGCGGCACGGACATGCGGGTGTCGACCTGATCGCCGTCCTCGCGCTGGGCGGCACCCTGGCCGTCCACGAATACCTGGCCGGCGCGCTGATCGCGCTGATGCTCGCCACCGGCCGCACCCTCGAAGCCGCGGCCCAGCGCCGCGCCTCCCACGACCTGCGTGCCCTGCTGGAGCACGCACCGCGCTCCGCGCGCCGCCGCACCGACGCCGGGGTGACCACGGTGCCACTTGCCGAGGTCGCAGTCGGTGATCTGCTCGTCGTCGGCCCCGGCGAGGTCGTCCCCGTCGACGGCCGGGTGGAGAACGCCGCCGCCGTCCTCGACGAGTTGGTACTCACTGGGGAGTCCCTCCAGATCGAGCGGGCACGGGATGAGCTGGTGCGCAGCGGCGTGGTCAACGCCGGAGGCGCCTTCGAACTGCGCGCCACCGCCACCGAGCCGAACAGCACCTATGCCGGGATCGTACGGCTGGCCCAGCAGGCCGGCGCCGAGTCCGCGCCAGTGGTACGGCTGGCCGACCGGTACGCGGCATGGTTTCTGCCGCTATCGCTCGTGGTGGCGGGACTGGCCTGGCTGATCAGCGGGAACCCCGTGCGCGCAGTCGCCGTCCTGGTGGTCGCCACTCCCTGTCCGCTGCTGCTGGCCGCTCCTGTCGCGATCGTCTCGGGACTCTCTCGCGCCTCCCGCCTTGGCGTCGTCATTCGTGACGGCGGAGCGCTGGAGAACCTCGGCCGCGCCCGCACCCTGCTGCTGGACAAGACCGGCACCCTCACCCGCGGCCGCCCCCGCGTCCTCGACGTCATCGCCGCCCCGGACGTCAGACCCACCGAAGTCCTCCGCCTGGCGGCCTCACTCGACCAGTACTCGCCCCACGTCCTCGCCCAGGCCATCGTCGACACCGCCCGGGAACGCGGAATGACGCTCTCGGTCCCGACGGACGTCACCGAGGAACCGGGCCGGGGCGCCACCGGCACCGTGGACGGGCACCAGATCTCAATCGGCCGTACGGGGGCCGCGACCGCCCGGCCCGACTGGGCGAAGGCGGTCGACACCCGCGCCCTTCTCGACGGCGCGACCGTCGCCTGGCTCACCGTCGACGGACACCTGACCGGCGCCGTACTCCTGCGCGACCCCCTGCGCCACGACGCCCCGCGCACCCTGCGCTACCTGCGTGCGGCAGGCTTCGAACGGCTACTGATGCTCACCGGCGACCGCGCCGCACCCGCCCATGAAGTCGCCGCCGTCCTCGGTCTGGACGACGTCCGCGCCGAACTCTCCCCGGCCGACAAGGTCGCCGCCGTACGCGCCGAACGCGAGCACGCCGTCACCGTGATGGTCGGCGACGGCGTCAACGACGCCCCCGCCCTCGCCGCCGCCGACATCGGCGTCGCCATGGGCGCCCGCGGCTCCACCGCCTCCTCCGAAGCCGCCGACATCGTCCTGGCCACCGACCGCGTCGACCGCCTCGCCGACGCCGTCACCATCGCGCAACGCGCCCGGCACATCGCCGTACAAAGCGCCCTCGGCGGCATGCTCATGTCCCTGGCCGCCATGGCCGCCGCCGCGGCCGGTCTCCTCCCGCCTGCCGCCGGCGCCCTGCTCCAGGAGGGGATCGACGTCGTCGTCATTCTCAACGCCCTGCGCGCGCTGCGCGTCGACCAAGCCACGCGACCGGTCCTCACCCCCGCCGCCGAGGCCCTCATCCACCGCTTCGCCGCCGAACACTACGACCTCCAGGACGTCCTCGACTCCGTACGCGACGCAGCCGACCGCCTCTCCGACAGCTCCGGCCCAACGGCACTGGCGGCCGTGGAGGAGACACACCGGCTGCTGAACGAGCGGCTGCTGCCCCACGAGCACGCCGAGGAACACCAGCTCTACCCAGCCCTGGCCCCCACACTCGGCGGACCCGAGGCCACCGCCACCATGAGCCGCGCCCACACCGAGATCGAACGCCTCTCCCGCCGCATCGCCACCCACCTGCAACTGGCTCACGCAAGCGAGGGCCTCTCCTCCGAACAACTCGACGACCTGCGCTCCTGCCTCTACGGCCTCAACACCGTCCTACGCCTGCACTTCACCCAGGAAGAGGAGAACTACTTCTCCCTCGCTCCGTGAAGAACAGCATCAGGAGGGACTGCCGACAAGCGAGCGGCCGTCCGGCTCACCACCGCCAGGAATCGCGGCGTACATGACAGATTTTCGGCCGAGACGCGCGGTAACGGCACTCGGCCTGCTGGGCATCGCCCTGATCCACTTGCTCGACCTGCCCGGCAAGCTCAAGGAGACCCTTTACCTTGGAGCCGCGTACATCCTGCTCATCGTCGCGAGCGTGGGGGTAGCGGAGTATCCGATGCGGCGCCGTGACCGCCGGGCCCGGCCGGCCGCGACCGTGCTCGCCGCAGCCGTACTCCTCGGTTGCGTGGTCAACCGCAGCGTCGGTCTCCCGGGGGCCATGGACGACATCGGCAACTGGCTGGAACCGCTGGGGCCGGCCTCTGTGTTCGTCGAGGCAGTCGTGGTGGTCCTGGGGCTGTCGGGTCTCGTGGACTCGATGGCGCGCGGGTCCACCGACGTCTGAACACCTACCTGACGCACTGTCGGTTCGCTGGCGCGGCCGCGCTATCTGCTCCAGCTGGAGACCAGGTGGACTCCGGCGAGCGCGACGACCAGACCCCCGCCCAGCGCCACCGCCAGCAGAGACCAGCGTCCGGCACGCCACGGGGCGGCGATCCCGTGGCGTGCCGGACGGCGGCGCAGGTCGGCGCCGACCAGGCTCGGCAGGCGCCATACGTAGGCGAGGACGTGCACGGTCATGACGGCGGCCCAGCAGACGAAGCTCGCTTTGTGCAGCAGGAGCACCGGAACCGGGCCGGTCCCCGGGCCAAGCAGGGCCAGCGCCACTCCCGTGCCGAGGACGGCGATGCTCGTGGCGACGACCAGCGGGCCGAGCACGCGCAACAGCGGTGCCGGCGGCCCCTTGCGGCGGTACGCGGGCGATCCCGTGTAGTAGCGGTAGAACCGGTAGCCGGTCGATCCGATCTTGAGGCAGACCGGGCCGGTCAACAGCAGTCCGACGAAGAAGTGCAGCGTGAGGAGTTGCCCGAGGAAGAGGACGGGGACGCCCTCGACGGCGAACAGGACCAGCAGCACCGCGCCGGTCGCGGCGGTCAGCCGCTCGTTCCCCTCCGGCCCGCCGGGCGTCGTGCCGGTCCGCTCGAACGTGCCGTCCACCGGTGTCCTGCCGCCGATCACAGTCACTCGTCCGTCCTCCTGGTGATCAGGCCCCGCCCGGCCCGGATGGCAGTGCTCTCGCTACTCCCGCGCCGTGCGCTGGAGCGGGCAGAAGTATGACTGACGTGCGGTGAAGAACTGGATCACGTCCCCGGCGGGCGGCTGCCGGTCCGCTGCATCGCGTCACATTGGGATTCGATCCGCCCTGCGTCAGCCACATGAAATCCGGCTCCGCGCGGTCGCGCGACAGGCCGGAGTACTCGGCGGCGTCGGCAGCGATACAGCGGCACCACCACCCTGCTGTTCCTCTTTGTCGCCCGCGCGAAGTGGCGCACGCCCGTGCGGCACGCGAGGAAGCCCCGCCCCAGAGTTCATCGACCACCCCCGCGCCGGCGCCCCAGGCGACCACGGCGACGGGGCGGTGAACCTTGCAGACCGTCCGGATGAACACCTCTCGCCGACCCGACAATTTTTACAAGATGTAGTAGTTTGCGGATCGGCCGGAGCCGCCCGCGAGCGTCGCCCGGAGCCCGACCCTGCATTCCAAGCCAAAGGCCATCGATGTCCGTTCTGACCTATCCCGAAGCCGTGGGCGTAGGCCTGCTGCAAGGCGTCACCGAGCTGTTCCCCGTCTCCAGCCTGGGGCACAGCATCCTGATACCCGCACTGCTGGGCGGGCACTGGAAGCACGACCTGGACGTATCCGCCGACGGATCCCTCTACCTCAACGAGCTGGTCGGCCTCCACCTGGCCACCGCGCTCGCGCTCGTCGTCTACTTCTGGCGGGACTGGGTCCGCGTGATCAAGGGCCTCACGACCTCGGTCACCCAGCGCCGCATCCAGACCGTGGACCAGAAGCTCGCCTGGCTGATCGTCACCGCGTGCGTCCCGGTCGCCGTCGCCGGCGTCGCCCTCGACAAGGTGTTCCGCACGACGCTCGGCAAGCCCGTCCCCACCGCGATCTTCCTGGCGCTCAACGGCATCGTGCTCTTCGTCACCGAGCAGCTGCGGCGCGGTGGGTCCGGCCGCAGGCGGGCCAGGGCCTCGGTCGCCCCCGGGGAGGAGCATCTGTCGGCGGACGAGCAGTCGGACCTGCGGATCACCCGGATGACCATCCGCCAGGCCGTGACGATCGGCGCTGCCCAGATCCTCGCCCTGCTGCCCGGCATCAGCCGCTCCGGTTCCACCATCAGCGCGGGCATCTTCAAGGGCCTGGGCCACGAGGACTCGGCCCGGTTCGCGTTCCTGCTCGCCACGCCGGTCATCGGCGGCGCCGCGCTGCTCAAGCTGCCGC
The DNA here is from genome assembly GCF_009796285.1 of Streptomyces broussonetiae. Lineage (NCBI taxonomy): Bacteria > Bacillati > Actinomycetota > Actinomycetes > Kitasatosporales > Streptomycetaceae > Streptomyces > Streptomyces broussonetiae. The sequence goes on from NZ_CP047020.1 coordinate 4,356,347, forward strand.
CGCTGCTCGGGCCGCAGGGCAACGGCCTGCGCGGTCCGCTGCTGGCGGGCAGCGTCGCCGCGTTCGTGGCGGCCTATCTCGCGACCCGCTTTCTGGTGAAGTACTTCGAGAACCGCACCCTCATCCCGTTCGCCGTCTACTGCTCGGTGGCCGGTCTGGGCAGCCTCGCGTACTTCACGCTGGCGTGACGGACCGGGCATCCGGCCCGCACATCAGCGTATGTAACAGATGCTACATTCCACAGCGTGTCGGCTGTGGAACCGGCGAGTCGCTGGCTCGTCCTCGTGATCAAACTGCCTGCCCAGCCGTCGCGGCATCGCGTGGCGGTCTGGCGGGCGCTGCGCAGGATCGGCGCGCTCACGCTCGGGCAGGGGATCTGGGCCGTGCCGGACGTGCCGGTCTTCGCCGACGGCGTCGCGCGGGCGGTCGCGCTGACCGAGCGGGCCGGCGGCCAGGTCGTGACGCTGGACGCCTCCGGGCGCGGCCCGCAGGATGCCGCAAGGCTCCAGGAGATGTTCGGTGCCGCCCGGTCGGCGAACTGGGCGGAGTTCCTGGCCGAGTGCGCCGAGTTCGAGGCGGAGATCACCAAGGAGATCCGTATCGCCAAGTTCACGCTCGCCGAACTGGAGGAAGAGGAGCAGTCGCTGGAGCGGCTGCGACGGTGGCACCGGGACCTGACGGCACGCGACGTGTTCGGGACCTGCGAGGCAGCCGAGGCCGGCGAGCGGCTCAAGCGGTGCGCGGTCATCTGCGAGGACTACGCCGAGCGCGTCTTCGCCGCCTTGCACCAGGTCCCGGGGACGGAACGGTGAGCACGGCATCGGCGGGGCATGCGGCTGCGGCCAAGCACATGTGGCCGCTGTATGCCGCCGGCTTCACCACCGCCTTCGGGGCGCACGGGATCGCCGCCAACCTCGGCGGCCACGCCCGGGGTGCGGTGACCTCGCTGCTCGTGCTCGGCGGACTGCTCGCCCTGTACGACGGTGCCGAGGTGCTGCTCAAGCCGGTCTTCGGCACGCTCGCCGACCGCGTCGGCGCTCGGCCCGTGCTGCTCGGCGGGCTCGTCGCCTTCGCCGTCACGTCCGCCCTGTACGTCGTCGCCGACAGCCCCGGCTGGCTGTGGGCCGCCCGGCTCGGGCAGGGCGCCGCGGCCTCCGCCTTCTCTCCGTCCGCTTCCGCGCTGGTCGCCCGGCTCAACCCGGCGGCCAAGCACGGGCGGGCGTTCGGGAGTTACGGCTTCTACAAGTCGATCGGCTACACCCTCGGCCCATTGCTGGGCGGGGTGCTGGTGTGGGGCGGGGGCCTGCGGCTGCTGTTCGCCGTCCTGGCCGTACTCGGCGGGGCGGTCGCCGCGTGGGCCGCACTCGGGGTTCCGGTCGTACCGCCGCTGCCCAAGGCCCGGCAGACGGTGCTGGATCTGGCCCGTCGACTGGCCGATCCGGCCTTCCTCGCCCCGACCTCGGCGCTGGCCGCGGCGACCGCCGCTCTGTCGGTCGGAGTGGGCTTTTTGCCGGTGTCCGGGCGGGCGGCCGGTCTGAGCACGGTGGCCACCGGTGCCGCGGTGTCCGTGCTGGCCGCCTGCGCGGCCGTCGTCCAGCCGAAGGCGGGGCGGGCGCTGGACAACGGCCGGCTCACCACCCGTACGGGCATCACGGCGGGGCTGCTGCTCACCGCTGCCGGAATGGGGTGCGCCATGCTGCCGGGCCTGACCGGCGTCCTCGTCGGCGCCGCACTGATCGGCGCCGGAACCGGCCTGATCACCCCGCTCGGCTTCGCCGCCCTCGCCGCGAGCACCCCCACCGAGCGTCTCGGGCAGACCATGGGCGCCGCCGAACTCGGCCGTGAACTCGGCGACGCGGGCGGCCCGTTGCTGGTCGCGGTGGTCGCCTCGCTCACCACCCTCACCCACGGCTACGCCGTGCTCGGCGTCATCCTCGCCCTCGGCCCGGCCCTCACCGTCGTACGGCGCCGTCCTGCCGGCGGGTGACCCCCGCCCTGCGGACGGCACCGAGTACGACGGCTGGTGTCAGTGGCCGCTGACGGCGAGTTCGTAGTCGCCGATCAGGTCGCCGAGGAGGGTTCCGGCGGTGATGTCACTGGTGACGTGGCCGGCCATGTAGAGGCGGGAGTAGAGGATCTCGTCCTGCATCCACTGGTAGTCCCCGGCCCGGTGCGGGGAGAGGGCACTGAGGTAGGTGACGGCGGCGGCGGACCGGGCGGCGTGGCTGGAGGGGTAGGAGTACGGGCCCTGGGCACCGGGCTTGATGTGCTTGTCCGGGCGCAGGGTCGGGTCCAGGACGTACGGGGCGGGCTGCTCGTCCTTGGCGGCCACCTGGTCGCTGATCGTCTTGGCCAGCTTCAGCACCGCCTTGAGCTGCGCCTTCTCGGCCGTGCCCTGCTTGGCGGGGATCAGTTCGCTCTGGTCGTGGAGATAGAGCTTCCAGAGGTCCTGCTTGCCGTGGAGTTCCAGCCAGGTCGCGGCCTTCTTCCCGGCCGCCGTGCGGGTCTTGGCGAGTTGCTGGTCCTGGTGGAGTTCGGCGGTGCGCTGCGCCGCCGTGGGCGGGGCGGGGACCTGCTGAGCGGCCCAGGCGGTGAACGCCTTGTCGTCGCGGGTGGTGCCGTGCGCCTTCTTCCACTGGGCGAAGAGGGCGTCGGTCTTCTTGCGCTGGGCCGCCGCCTGCCTGCCGATGGTGGCGATCTCGGCGTCGGTGAAGAGCGTGGGCGGCGGATCCTGCTTGATCTTCTGTGTCGCGCCGGGCTTCTTCACCAGGCCGGCGGCGGCCGAGACCAGCTGCGGTTGCAGCGTGCCGACGGCGACGGCCGCGACGGCGAGAAGAGCGATCAGGGCGTACGGCCATTTGATGCCACGCAGGACGTTCATGCGGCGGGGATCCTTTCGGGGAGCGGTGCCGGGTTCGCCGCGGTGGTGAAGTGGGCGCGGGCGAGGCGGCGTACGTCGTTGTCGGGCAGGCCCGGGGTGAGCAGGGACTGGCCGACGATGTACTTGCTGAGCGAGACCGGCCGGACGCCCATGCCGAGCAACAGCCGGTCGGCGAAGGCGGGTTGGACGCCGCCCTTGGTCTCGATCAGGACGTGCCCGGCATCGAGGGTGGCGGTGCGGTCGTCGCGGTGGCAGCTGAGGGTGCCGTCGAGGGTGACGCGGCTGCCCTGGTCGAGGTCGGCGAGGGCCGCGCGGGCGTAGCGGACCTCCGTGGCGGCGGACAGCTCCTTGGCGGTGACGGCGATACCGGACCGGTCCAGCACCTCGTCGACGAACTCCAATGCCTGGCCGGTCAGTTCGCCGTACTCGGCGGCCGGGACCTTCAGGGCGTACTTGACCGTGGCGCCACGGCCGTCCTTCGTCTTCACCTCCACCCGGCACAGCCCGTCCTCCGCGTACAGGCGGGTGCGGACCTTCCAGCGCCGCCGGCGCCCCTGGACGTGCGCCCGCCAGGCGCCGAGCTGCTCGGTGTCGAAGTAGGTGCTGAGGTAGCTCGTCGTGCGGCGCCCGCCGAGGTCGAGGACGTGGTGGCTGTCGGAGAGGCGGGCGATGAGACGGCGGGCATGGTCGAGTGGGACCAGGTACTTGCGGTCGACCCGGTGCTGGAGGGCCGCGGCCGCGTCCACCTCGGCGAGCGTCGCGCCACGCAGCTTCTCCAGGCCCAGCCCCGCCGCGAGGGAGGAGCCGCGGGTCATGGCACTGTCACCGGCTCGCGCGGCTCGGCGTCAGCAGTGAGCACGGGCTCCTGCGGCTCGGTGGGGTAGCGGGCGGAGACGCGGGTGGTCTCGCGGACGTAGTCGACCTCGTCCACGGCCACGGACAGCGGGGCCCGGCCGAAGCGGAAGGTGACGTCCTCGGCGATCAGGGAGGGATCGGGATAGATCCGGTCCAGGGTGAGCTTCACCGTCCGGGTCGGCGGCTCGTAGGACTTGGGGTCGTCGACCACGAGCACTGCCACCAGCACCACGATGTCCAGGGCGACGACGAGCCACGTCTGGCGCTGCGGCAGGCCCGTGCACAGGGCTATCACCAGGGTGATGAAGGTGTAGGCGACGTCGCGCAGGGTGAAGGCCGCGCTGCGCAGCCGGACCAGGGAGAGAATGCCGAACATTCCGAAGCCGACACCGGCCGGGAACTTGCCGGCGCTCATCGTGCTCATCGCGGCGAAGAGGCCGATGTTCAGCGCGGCCAGGACCAGCGGCATCGCCGGTACGCTCGGGCGGCGGCGGTAGAGTCGGCCGACCAGGATCAGCAGGGCGATGACGTCGAGACCGCCGCGGGTCACGAGGTCGGTGACCGCGATGTGGGTGGTGATGCCCTTGGCGGCGAGCACCAGTGCGTGCATGGCTGTCCCTTCCGTCACGGCGCGTCGGACGGCGGACCGGTCGCGGTCCGCGGAGCACCGCGACCGGAGGGACGGTAGGGGATGTCACATGAACAGACCATGAAGCCTTCCCGTCGGCCGGCCGTAGCCGGCGGGCGGCTAGTCTGCCCGCCATGCACTGCCTGGTCGTCGACGACGAGACCCGCCTGACCGATCTGGTCGTCCGCTACCTGACCGAGTCCGGACACACCGCCGAGGGCCGCTACGACGGGCCCTCCGGGCTCGCCGCCGCCCGCGACCCCCGACTGGACGCCGTACTTCTGGACGTGATGCTTCCCGGCATGGACGGCGTGGAGGTGTGCCGCACGCTGCGCTCCGAGGGCATCGACGTGACCGTGATCCTGCTGACCGCGCGCGGTGCGATCAGCGAGCGGGTCGCCGGGCTGGACGCCGGCGCCGACGACTACGTGGTCAAGCCGTTCGCCATGGAGGAACTGCTGGCCCGGCTGCGCGCGACATCCCGGCGCCGCCCCGACCCGGCCGGCCGGCTCCAGGTCGGCGACCTCGTCCTCGACCCCGAGCAGCAGCGCGCCTGGCGCGCGGACACCGAGCTGGAGCTTTCCCGGCGCGAGTTCGCCGTGCTGCGTGTGCTGATGGAGAACGCCGGTTGTGTCGTGTCGCGGCTGCAGCTGCTGGAAGAGGTGTGGGACGGCGAGGCCGATCTGCGCAGCAACGCCATCGACGTGCACGTCTCCAAGGTCCGGTCCAAGGCCGACCGGGCCTTCGGCCGTACGACGATCACGACCCTGCGCGGACGCGGCTACCGGCTGGAGACCGCACCGTGACCCTGCCCGCCCGACTGCTGCCGAGGTTCCGTCGGCTGCCCGTGGTCACGCGCCTCGTCCTCGCCGTGGCCATCACCATGTCGCTGGTCCTGACCGGCACGGCAGGCTTCGTCTACTGGCGGGTCCGGATGGCCCTGGACCGGCAGCTCGACGACGACCTGGCCACCTACCAGCGCAGCCTCGACCACGCCGTACGCCACCAAGCGCAGCTCCCGCCCGGCCCCAGCGGCAGCCTTCAGCAAATCCTCGACGCACACGGCCGGGTACTGGACTCCAGCGGAGCCGTCCGCCACCGGATCCTGCTCACCCACGCCGAACTGGCCGCCGTCGCACGTGGAGCCACGGTCCGGCGTGACGTCGGCTCCCTGCTGCCGATCACCTCGGGCACCCTGCGCCTCCAGGCCCGTCTCGTCACGGCAGGCGGCCACCGCCGGACCGTGATCGCCGCTGTCCGCCGCGGCCACCGCGACGAAGCACTGCGAGAACTCCTCGCCCAACTGGCCATCGCCTCCGGCCTGACTCTGATCGCCGCCTCCTACGTCGGCTACCGCACCGCCCGCGCAGCCCTGCGCCCCGTCGAGCGTTACCGCGCCGGTGCCGCCACCCTCGCCGACGGCACGCAGAACCCGCGCCTGGACGTGCCCGCCGACCGGGATGACGAGATCACCCGCCTCGGTCACACCCTCAACCACATGCTCGACCGCCTGGAGGCGTCCGCCGAGCGCGAGCGCCGGTTCGTCGCGGACGCCAGCCACGAACTGCGCACCCCACTCACCCTGATGCGAGCCGAACTCGACGTCGCCCTGCACCGCCCACGCACCGCCGGGGAACTCACCGAGACACTGCGCTCCGTCGACGCCGAGGTCCAGCGCCTGATCGACCTGTCCAACGCCCTGCTGGAGCTGGAGGAACTCGGCAGCACCGACCACATCACCCGGGCGCCCGTGCTCCTCGCCGAACTCCTCGACGCCGCCGTCACCCCGCACCGGCGCACCGCGGCGCGGACCGGGCGCACGCTGACCGTCGACGCCACCCGCCTGATCGTGGACGTCGACGCCCGATGGCTGCGGCCCGCCATCGGCAACCTCGTCAACAACGCCCTGCGGCACGGCCACGGCACCGTCCGCCTCACCGCGACGGTCGAGGAGGACATGCTGTGCGTGAGCGTAACGGACCAAGGCCCCGGTTTCCCACCGGAGTTCCTGCCACGGGCGTTCGACCGCTTCGCCCGCGCAGAGACCAGCCGCACCAGCGACGGATCCGGCTTGGGCCTCGCCTTCGTACACGCGGTGGCCGCCGCCCACGGCGGTACCACCCACGCCGACAACGCGGGACAGGGAGCGGCTGTCACCCTGCGCCTGCCCTGCTGACGCCACCCGCTATGACCACGGCCACCACCGCGCAACTCGCTTTCGACGGATCCGTGGGGGCAGTGGGCTCCGACGTGGACCCGCCCTCACAGTCTGGCCCTGCGCCGCTGGGTCGCCTCTCCGGTCACCGCCCTGAGCCGCGGCGCGCTGCGCCCGCTGCTGACCGCCGGACCCGGCGTCCCTCCTTGGCGCGCCCGGCAATTCATGCGGGAGGGAAGGAGGCCGACAAGTCCCCAGCCTCCGGCGCCTCCACGGTAGGCGAACGTACGAAGCGATCACCTGGAGGACAGGCGTGCCCCGGCGGCATGGGCGTGCATCGCGGCCTCGAACAACCGCTCCGTGTCATGTGCGGTGAGGGCCAGGCTCGCGCAGCATGCCGCCATCAGCATCGCGAAGGCCGTCGTCGCACCGTTGTGGCGCGGCACCGGCGGGGCCAGCAGAGCCTCGACACGCTGGGGTACCGGACCGCCGGTGGCGCCCAGAGCCGCGCGTCGGCCCCGGCTCGCCGCCAGGGCCGCCCGCGCGATGGCCCGGGCCACCAGCGGCCGGTCCGCCACTTCCGCCCCCGCCTCCTCGTCCGCCCACCGTTCCACCGCGAACGCACCGGCCCGCTCCAACGGCCGCAGCGACGGATTGACCACGGCCGCCAGATACAGCACGAGCGAAAACACATGGTGCCGATGGCGCAGCTGCGCACGCTCATGGGCGAGCAGGGCCACACGCTCCGGCGCCTCCAGCAGCCTCAGCATCCCGGAGGAGACCACCACGCGCCCCGGCACACCGAGCACGGCGAAGGCCGCCGGAACCGGATCGTCGACCACGGCCAAGTCCCCACCCACCGGGATGTCCCGACACTCCCGCCACGCGTCGACCAGCGCCCGCCCTCGGCGCCAGGACGCCACCGTCACACTGACCACGAGGACCAATACCACCCCGGCACACACCGCGGCGACCTCCCGGCTCACCGGGTCCTCCGCCGCCAGCACACTCACCGACCACGGTCCCTGCGCCGCCACCAGCGGCACCTGCCCTATCGCGGTGAACGCCAGAATCGCCAACTCCGTCACCCAGGTGCCGGCGCCCACGACCGCCGCGCACGCCATCGCCCACGTCCCCGTCCGCGGCGGCATCCTGCGCCCCGCCCACGGCGCCACCAGCGCCAGCGCCGCGCTCACCAGCAGCGGCAGATACATCGGTACGGGCCAGAACACGGATCACCCCTGCCGGGGGCCGTCGCCGTGCAGCAGCCGCCCCAGCAGCCGCTCGTCCTCCGCCGACAGGTCCGACACGAACCGGGCCAGCACCGCCGCACGGTCCCCGCCCTCGTCCAGCAGCGAGTGCATCCCGGCGGCTGCCATCCCCGGCCGGTCGTCCACCGGCGTGTACAGGTAGCTGCGTCCCTCTCGCCGCCGGGTCACCAGTCCCTTGTCACACAGCCGCATCAGGATCGTCAGCACGGTGGTGTAGGCCGTGTCACCACCGAGGCCCTCGTGCACCACCACAGCCGTCACCGACCCGCCGGCAGCCCACAGGGCCGCCAGCACCTCCCCCTCCAACTCCCCCCGCGCACGGCGCCGAGCCCCCGTCCGGTTGTCCGCCCCGTCCGCCACCCGGCACCTCCCTCTGCCTGCTCCAGCAAGCCCTGTCGTCGGCCCGTTCAAACTACTACAAGACGTAGAACAACACCCTCCTCGACGGCCGGCCCGTCTCGCCCACCTGGCCACCCGACCCTCGGCAACGGGTGGCGGTGGTGTTGCGTGGACTTGTGCCTCAGTTCCAGGCCGCCTTTTCGTCACTGCAGGTATTCACTGCAGGTATGCAGCGTGTGTTGCAGTGCGGACGGTGCTGGAGGCGGCGCAGGCCACGTTCGACTCCCTGACGCTGTTCCAGAAGTCGGTTGCGCAGGCCGGCACAAGCGGCCCATTTCGCCCCGGGGCGGCCGTCACGCACCGCGGTGAGCAGGTGCAGAACGCTGACGAAGCCCCTGGGGGGACATCGGTCCCCCGGCCGACGGCGCCAGGAATCCTGCGGATCCCCCGGAGTGATCAGCCCCGATCTCCGGTGCGGCTCGCAGCCGGCCCGAGTGTCCGGCGACACGGCACAAGGTGGCGACGAGAGCAGCCATGGGTACGGGTCATCTCGCGAAGGGCTTGGTCCAGGGCCATTTCCAGAAGTTCAGGTGGGGTGAGAGCGCCGCTTCCGTCCGGTGGGGTGAGCCAGTGCAGCGTCCCCCACCGGCAGTGCGGGGCGGGGGCCGCGATCCAGCCGCCCTTTGAGACGTATCTCAGGTTGTGACCGGTCCACAGGGCAGTGGGGTCGGGTGGCACAAGGAATCCCACGCGGTGGCCCCGACCGTCGTGCAGAACCGGCCCCCGTTCAGCCACCGAGATGGTGCGGAGTAATTCGGCGGTGTACAGGCCGAGGCACTCAGGAACCGTCAGGACATCCCACAGGCGTCCGGCGGCCAAGAGGTGCACCCCGGTCAACCCGTGCATCCAGTCCTCGCGACACGCGCGCGGGTCCTTGGCCGCGGAAGCCAGCCACTCCAACGCCCTCTGCCAATGTGACCGTGTCATTGCCAACCCCTAACTCAGGCAGACGATGGACGAGTTGGCCCGGCCGCCGAAGCAGCCCGCCTCCTCGGCGCTCCCCACTGTCAGGATGCGATCGCAAGCTGGACACACCGAGACAGGGTGCGCCCTTCTCCTCGTGCATCCCGACCGCGGATGAGCGACCCGTAGTCCATCGCAATGCCCGACGCAGCTGCCATCCATCGGACGCGCGGTTCGCCGGATAGAGCGAGCGCAGGCGCGCCCCGGAGCCGAACACCGGACAGGACACGCCCCCTTGGCGCCGCATCACCACCCCGTCTCCTCCACCACCGGCCACTGCTGTGGAGTAGCACGGAAGACGTATGAGCGCGCCGCGGGTCAGCCGATCGCCGACTGGGGGACGGTGATGCGCAGGGTCACGGTGCCGCGGTTGTCGTGGATGCCGCCGGGGTTCACGCCGCTGGCCGTGTTGCCGCTGATGACGCCGACGCTCATGGTGGAGGTTCCGCCTGCCTGGGAACAGCAGGGAACGGCGGCCTGCCGTCGGCAGCGCTCCGGCACAGGGCGGCGTCGCGACCGTCCCCAGATCACCTGAGCTTCCCCGGCCGAGGTCCGGGGAAGCTGCCGGCAGGCACGGTTCTGGTCTCGAAGTACCAGGTCAGTGGCGTGACGCGGGCCTTTCCGTCCCGATCTGTGCCGACGGCCACAGCGAGCAGGGTGCACGAGGGCGCATACTGAGGCATGACAAAGCCCGCGGCACCCAAGCGTCATCTGCCCACCAGCCCCTTCAAGGCCCCGGTCACGCCGGCTCCCAAGCACTTCGCCTTGGGTGATCAGGTCACGCATGACGTGTACGGCCTCGGCCGGGTGGTCGGCATCGAGGACGGAATCGCGACGCTCGTGGATTTCGGCTCGGAGCAAATGCGGATCCTGAGCCCGTACGCCAAAATGACCAAGCTGTAGGGCCTCGGCACTCCGGGCCCCATCAGGGACCCGTAACGAAAGGCAGACCTCCCATCGACCCGACGTCGCTGTTCTCCGCCCTGGAAGGGCAGTCCCGCCGTTCCACTGCCGTATCGCCGCCTCCGACGACACACCCCTTCCAGGCCCCGGACTTCGGAGAGGACGAGATCTTCTGGTCCGAGGATGCACCGGAGCCCGCCCCGGGCACGCGTGCGACTCGGCCCAAGGCTGCCTAGCGGCAGTTTCGAGAGCTGCCCGCGGGCGGTCCCAGGTGCTGCGGTGAGGGGTGCGGCCGTCCCAGTCTCCGTCTCGTTCGGCCCCGTTCACGGTCGCTGAGGCGGGATCCGAGGCCGTCCCCCGTCCGATCGCGATGGCCGCCCCCCTCGCCGATCTCCGCAGAGCTACGGATCGTTCCGGCCCTCTTCGAAGACGAAGAGGGGTTCGGCGCCATGAGCGGGTGTCTCGGCGAACGAGATGGCTTCGGTGAAGCGTTCGAGCGGGAACGGCCGGCCTCGGGGGATGCTCAGCACTTCATCGGCGACGAGGCTGCGAACCTCGGACAGCACGCCCAGCACTTCCGCGGGTGAGGCAGTGCCGAACCAGCGGTTCAGCCAGAAGCCCCGGACCACTTTGGTCTCGTAGACGACCGAGCGCGCCGACAGCGGAATCGTCAGCGCCGCCGGGTCGGTCTGCCGGTGGGTGGAGAGCGCGCCGTAGACCACGGCCTCTCCTCCAGGAACCAGTGCCCGGGACACCTGGGCACCTACGCGGCCCGCGACACAGTCGACGGCCTTGCGCACGCCGGCCGGTCCCCCGATCCGGGCCACACGCTGCAACAGGTCCTCGTCCTCGGTGCAAACGACCTCGTCGCCGCAAAGCTGCGCTCCCCCCTCTACCGTTCCAGGTCGCACGCAGTACCCGATCGGACCCACAACGTCACACCAGAGATACGCCCGAAATGCCGGTTACGGGAGCTGTCGATACGTTCGTCGCAGATCGGTCGGCCGACCGACGTCCGTGAGACAGAGGGAAGTGACATGCGCCCGCGTACTTTTGCCGTGGTCGGCGCCGGAGTGGGCGCGACCGCCCTTGTGGCCGCCGGCATCGCCTACGCCTCGACCGTCGGATCCGCCCAGCCGGCCAAGCCAGCCCACCGGGCGGCCCAGCCCGTCCACCGGGCGGCCCAGCCTGCGCGACGGCCCGCTCCTGCCACGGCTCCCCTGGGGAGCAGGGGCGAGGGCGGGGAGCGAGGTGAGGGCCGCGACGGTGGTGGACGGGGCCGCGGCCACGGGGACGGCGGCCGGATCTACTTCAACGAACGCACCTACTCACCCTTTGCCGAGGGCTGCATCACCACGACCGGCTCCAGCAGCTTCAGTGTGGTCAACGACAGCCGGCGGACCATCGAGGTCTTCCGGGGCTTCAACTGTGACGACGGCTCTCCGGTCACCACCGTGGGTCCCCACGCCGACACCTACGGCACGGTGACCCGTACCGAGCACGCGGGCGTGTTCGGGTCCGGGTCCGGGCTCGGGTTCGGATTCGGATTCGGTGACGACGGTGTCGTGGGCAGCTTCCGGGTGGTCAGGGACCACGACGAGTGGTGACCCCCTCACCGGCCTTGCGGGGCAGGGGGTTGGCGTTGTCAACACCGCCGTTCAGTACCGCTGCGCCTTCGCCACCACGGCGTTCAGCTTGGGCTCGGGCGGTTCATGGCTGATGACGATTGGATGCACCGTCTCGCCGGGCCGGACGCCGGTCGCGCCGACGTAGCGGGTCTCCACGACCTTCCCGCCGGAGTCTCGGAAGTCGACCTGGACGGCGAAGGACGCCTTGCCCGCGGTCGCGTTGCGGATGTTGACGTGCAGGGCGAGCAGGCCCTCCGTCTCGGACCGGGGCATGCCGGTGAGCGAGACGTCGGACACCGCGTTGCCGCGCCCCTGCGCCTTCTCCAGTTTCTTGCGGGCCGCCGCGTTCGCCCGTTCGGTCTCGGCCGACACCGACGCCTCGAACTCCGAGGCCCTGGCCGAGGCCGAGGAGGACGCGGCGGAGGCCGACGCCCGGGCCGACGCCACGGCGGAGGAGGCAGCCGAGGCCAGCGCGGAGGGCGGGGTACCCGAGAACGACGCCGTGACGGGCGGCGAGGGGCGCGGACTGAACGACGTACTCCCGCCGCTCGTGTTGCCGCTGCCGCCGCCGCACGCCACGAGCGCCAGGCCTCCCGCAGCAGCCAGAACGGCCGCCGCCACGCCACCCGCGCCGCGGTGCCGTCGCCGTCGTCCGACCCGGGACACGCCACCACCCATGGCATCGCTTCCTTTGCTTTCGACCGGACATGTCTTGATCATCACGTTTATGCTGCCTCACCGGCCACGGCTCCGCGACCGGACACGCGTGTCGTCGGGTGCCGACGGTGCCGACGACTGCCGTCGGCGCGGGACGCCGGGGCGCACGGCAGCCGGGAATTTTGACGCAGTCATGACGCTGAGACCGGATCCGTGGGGGCGTCCGGGGTGTCCTTGCCGGTGTCCGTGCCGGATGCGAGAAAGGGACTGCCATGGAAGGCACCGTGGTAGCGGTCGTCGTGGTGGCTTTGCTGGCGCTGCTCGTGCTGAAGAGCGGGATGCGCGTCGTCAACCAGGTGGAGCGCGGGGTGGTGTTCCGCTGGGGGAAGGCGTTGCCGGGCCATCGGCAGCCGGGCATCACGTTCCTCATCCCGTTCGCCGACCGGATGCGCAAGGTGAACGTGCAGATCGTGACCATGCCCGTGCCCACCCAGGAGGGCATCACCAAGGACAACGTGTCGGTGAAGGTCGACGCGGTCGTCTACTTCCGGGTGATCGACCCGGTGCGCGCCGCCATCGAGGTGCAGGACTACGTCTTCGCGGTCGGGCAGGTCGCCCAGTCCTCCCTGCGCTCCATCATCGGCAAGAGCGACCTGGACGACCTGCTGAGCGACCGGGAGCGGCTGCACGAGGGACTGGCCCTGATGATCGACAGCCCGGCCGCCGGGTGGGGCATCCACATCGACCGCGTCGAGATCAAGGACGTCCAGCTGCCCGAGTCGCTGAAGCGGTCCATGTCGCGGCAGGCCGAGGCCGAGCGGGAGCGGCGGGCCCGGGTCATCACCGCCGACGGTGAGTTCCAGGCCGCGCAGCAGCTCGCCAACGCCTCCCGGATCATGTCCGACACGCCGGAGGCCATGCAGCTGCGGCTCCTCCAGACCGTCGTCGAGGTGGCCGCCGAGAAGAACTCCACCCTCGTGATGCCGTTCCCCGTCGAGCTGCTGCGCTACTTCGACCGGGCCGTGCAGAAGATCGACGCCGATCTCCACCTCAACACGCCTCAGCCGCCTCAGACGCAGACGGCTCAGACGGCTCAGACGACGCAGCAAGCCGCGGCTTCGGCTCCGGCTCCGGCTTCGGCTCCGGAGAGCGACGGGCGGCCGTAACCAGCACCAGTGTCACCAGTACCGAGCCCGCCGCCATCGCCGCCATCCCGGCGGCGGGCGAGGTGACCTGGGCCACCGTCCCGGCCAGCGCCGCGCTCACGCCCTGCAGGGTCAGCATGCCCGCCGAGTGCAACCCCAGCGCCTGGCCGGCGAGTTCGCCCGGCGTCAGCTCCATCAGCCGTTCCTGCTGGACCAGACTCGCACCGAAGCCGACCGACGCGACCGTCACGCACGCCATCGCCACCGGCAGCGGCGGGTGCGCCGCGAACGCCAGGTACGGCGCCGCCAGCAACAGCAGCAGCGGGGTCGCCAGCCGGCGTCGTACCGCGCCCGGCAGCAGGCGGCCGACCGTCACGTCCCCGGCGAACATACCGAGCGCTCCGCAGGCGAACAGGGTGCCGGCCGCGTGCGGGGCGTACGAGACGTACAGCGACTCGCAGCCGACCACCAGGCCGTTCGGCAGCCACAGGCCCAGATAGGTGAGCCGACGCGCGCGGGACGACCACAGCAGGGCGTTGCCGTGCCAGGTCGCCGACGCGGAGGGACGGCCCGACGTGCGCGGCGGGCGGGCGGTCAGGGCGAGGCGCAGCACCAGCGCCGCCGCCAGGTACAGGGCCGCCGACAGCAGCAGACAGACCCGTGGGGAGAACGTGCCGAGCAGAGCGCCGCCCGTGGCGAAACCGGCGATCTGCATCAGCCCGCTCATCATGTTGAACAGCGAACGCCCGGGCAGGTAGGCGTTCTTGACGGCACCCTCCCCGGCCAGGATCTCGTTGAGCAGGCCCCAGCGGACCCCGCCGCCGAGGGAGGCCACGAGCCCCAGGGCGAGGACGACCGCGAAGAGGGCGCCGACCGGCAGACCGGGCAGCGCCTGCACCGCCGTGCCGGCCGCGAAGACCAGTGCGATCGCGGACAGGGCCGTACGCGGCGGCAGCCGGTCCGCGCCGGACAGCAGGACGCTCGCGCCCAGCACCTGGGCGAGCGACGGGCCGAACATGCTCACCGCCGACAGCAGCGGGGAGCCGGTGGCCCGGTACACGAGCGTGCCCAGGGCCAGCCCGCCGACGGTCTGCGCGGCGGTCTGCGCGGCCGAGCCGAGGAAGAGCGGGGTGAACTCCGGGGTGCGGAACAGGGATCGGTAGCCGGTCATGTCCGTGAGTCTCGGGCGGTCCGCCGCGGGGCCGTTATTGTTTCGCCGTCCCGCGAAAGGTCGGGGGGCCGGGCGGGACGGTCGTACGACGGCGATGAGGGGGGTTCTCGTGGGGTGGTGGCAGCTCAACGCGGACACCCTGGCCCGCAGCCGGTTCGTGATCTCGCCGCTCGCCGAGACCTTCGCGTCGCTGAAGCTGCTGCACGCCGGTGCCGGGGCGCATCCCGGTGAGCACGCGTGGCTGAGCCGCCATCTGCCCGGCTACCGGGCGCGGCTGGCGGCGGATCCGGTGGCCGGGCCGCTGGTGCGGGCCGGGCTCGGGCTGTGGGGGTGGTCCCCCCGGGCGGGCGAGGCCGAGCGCAAGGCGTGGATCGCCGACTTCCTGACCCCCGTCCCGCGTGGCGCGGAGTCGTTCGCCGACGAGGTCGCCCGGGTCCGCTCGACGGCGCCCGACGCGGCCCGCGGCCATCTGCGCACCGCCGTCGCCGGGCCGCTCCCGGCCGGGCTGGACCGGGACGACCTGCCCGAGCGGGCGGCCGTCCTGCTGGAGTGGGTGTGGGAGGAGACCGTACGACCGTACTGGGAGCGGCGCCGGCGGGTGCTGGAGGCGGATGTGGTCGCGCGGACGGCGCAGGTCAGCCAGGGCGGCTGGGTGAGCGTCCTGGACGCTCTGCGGCCGGGGCGGACGCGCTGGCTCGGCGGGAACCGGCTGCAGATCAACCTGCACGAGTATCCGCCCCGCGAGATCTCCGGTGCCGAACTGCTCTTCGTGCCGGTGACCGTGCAGCGCACGGGGTGGGTGGCCTGGGAGGACGGGGTGCGGTACGCGGCGGTCTACCCGTGTACCGGGGTGCTCGCCGACACCGGTGCCCGATCCGTCCCGGCCGCCCTGAGCGGCCTCCTCGGCCCGGCCCGCGCCACCGCCCTGGTCCTCCTCCGCTCCCCCATGAGCACCACCCAGCTGACCGCCGTGACCGGACAGGGCCTGGGCTCGGTGGGCCGCCATCTGAAGGTGCTGCGGGAGGCGGGGCTGGTGGCACGGTGGCGGGCGGGGCGCTCGGTGCTGTACGGGCGGACGGCGGCGGGGGACGTCCTGGTGCAGGCGGCCGGTCGGGAGGGCCCCGAGGGGCAGCACGTAGCATCCGCTCATGACTGACGTACTGAATGTCGAGATCGGGGCCCTCGCCGGCGGCTCCGCCAACCTGCCGCAGTACGAGGGCACCGCCGTGCTCATCGTGAACGTGGCCTCCAAGTGCGGTCTGACCCCGCAGTACTCGGGCCTGGAGAAGCTCCAGGAGCGCTTCGCCGGGCAGGGGTTCACCGTGCTCGGCGTGCCCTGCAACCAGTTCCTCGGGCAGGAGCCCGGCACCGCCGAGGAGATCGCGGAGTTCTGCTCGGCGACGTACGGCGTGACGTTCCCGCTCACCGAGAAGGTGGAGGTGAACGGCGCGGACCGGCACCCGCTGTACCAGCGTCTGGTGGGCGTTGCCGACGCCCAGGGGCACAGCGGGGACATCCGCTGGAACTTCGAGAAGTTCCTGATCGGCAAGGACGGCCGGATCGTGGCTCGTTTCTCGCCGCAGACCGAGCCCGAGTCGGCCGAGGTGGTCTCGGCGATCGAGGCTCAGCTGAGCTAGTCCGGCCGACCAGCACCGAGCCCTCTCGGCAAGGACGGCGACCGGTCGAGAGGGCTCTCTTGGGAGGTGGTGCTGTGAAGTTGTGTTCGTCGGTGGGTTCTACGGACGGTGCGATCCGTACCGGCGAGGCCGAAGGTCAGGGAGAGCCCCCTAGGCCTTGACCGAGTCCACGAAGACGTTCCAGGCGTCGGCGGGGAAAGCCAGGACGGGGCCCTCGATGTCCTTGGAGTCGCGGACGGCCAGCTCGACGCCGGCGGCCGTCCTGACCTCCACGCAGGCGCCGTTGCCCGCCGAGTAGGAGGACTTCATCCACGTCTCGGAAGCGCCCTGAATCAGTGCCATGTCCACTCCTGTTGCGAGTTGCGGTAGTGCGGTTCGCGCCAACCTTCTCGACTGATTGGCGTGATCGACGCTACCCGGCAACCGCCTCTGCTGGAGCAGTCGTTCACTCGACCGGATGGCATATTCCAGGCGAGCCTTCCACTGGAGCGGACGGACGGTGTACGATCCGGCGCCTTCTGTGACCGGACCTCAGTCCGCGTACTCTTTGGCCACGTCTGCAATGTACTGCCGGGATTGCTCCACATTGAGGGCCTGTGCCCGCAAGTGCTCGTACATCACGGCGTACTTCTGCACGTCCTGCGCCTTCTCCAGGTACAGGTCGCTGGTGACGCCCTCCAGGTAGACCACACTGGAGTCGGCCGCGTCGGTGAACTCCAGGATCGCGTACTGGCCGTTGAGCCCCGGATGCGCGCCCACCTCGAACGGCAGCACCTGCACGGTGACATGCGGCAGCTGGGACATCTCGATCAGATGGTCCAGCTGCTCGCGCATCACCAGCTTGCTGCCGACGACCCGGCGCAGCGCCGCCTCGTCGAGCACCACCCACAGCCGGAGCGGGTTGCCCTCGGCGGTGATACGTTCCTGTCGGCGCAGGCGCACCTGGACGCGCTTCTCGATGTCGGCCGGCGAGGTCTCCGGCAGGGCACCCTGGACGAGGGCCTCCGCATAGGCGTGGGTCTGCAACAGACCGGTGACCAGCTGGGGTTCGTACACCCGCAGCGACTCGGCGTCGGTCTCCAGCCCGATGTACACGCTGTACGGGATGTCCCCGAAGGTGTGCCACCACCCCTGCTGCCGCGAGTCGCGGGCCATCTCCATCAGCGAGTCGACGATCCGCTGGTCCTCGACCTCGTACACCCCGCACAGGTCGCGCACATCGCGTTGGCTGATGCTTCTGCGGCCGTTCTCCAGCCGACTGATCTTCGACTGCGAAACGAGCAACCGTTCCGCAACTTCCTCGGCCGTCATGCCCTTGAGCTCCCGGAGCCTGCGCAGCTCCTGGCCCAGCCGGCGCCGCCTGACGGTGGGATTGACATTGGACGCCACGGGACGTGCACCTCCGGCTGCCTGCCTATTGCTTAACACTTTCCGTATCTGCTGTTGAGCAGACTGCCACCAAGGTGCTTTCTACCGCTGGGAAACGAGGGATATGCGGCGCGTGCAAGTCAGTTCGCCACTGTCCGCCACCTCCGGGGATGCCGAAGCCGCCACGGAAGCAGTCGAGCGGGGCGGTGAGACCACAAGGATCTCACCACCCCGCTCGGACCAGCGGCTCCCGAACCGGGTCTGGGGGACCGGAGTTACGGCCCGTACGGCCCGTTGCGACTCAGTGGGCGACGGCGCGCGCCATGGATCCGCGGTGCGGCTGCATCGGAACCCCGCGTGCGGGTTCCGCAGCGGTCCTGGCGCCGGCCGCACCCTGCCGCCCGGTGGCGGTGGCCGAGGCGGTTGCGGTGGGGCCACGGCGCGGCTGCGCGGCCGCACCGTTCTGCACGTCCATCACGGCGTGCGCGACGACCCCGCCCATCGGATC
This sequence comes from Streptomyces broussonetiae, assembly GCF_009796285.1. Lineage (NCBI taxonomy): Bacteria > Bacillati > Actinomycetota > Actinomycetes > Kitasatosporales > Streptomycetaceae > Streptomyces > Streptomyces broussonetiae. Next base: position 4,374,516 of record NZ_CP047020.1, read on the forward strand.
GTGCCGGATCAGGTCCCGCAGCCGGGAGCGGGACGAGCGTCCCTCGTTGCCCGGATACAGGTGCTTGCCGAGTCCGACGGCGTGCGCCAGGGCGGCGAGCGCCGCGGTCCGCGGGTCCGGCGGTACGCCGGTGCGGATCGCGGAATCCAGCCGGGACCGGATCTCCCGGCTGATGGCGGTGTCCGTCGCCTGGTAACGCGTCGTCGGCAGTACCCCGCACATCTGACCCGGTACGGCGGCGACCATGCCGCACCGCTCCAGATGCGAGAGATACGTCTGACGGAGCCCCAGCCGGGGCCCGCCGATCCAATGGACGGCACGCACCGGAGCGCCGCGCCTTCGCAGCAACTCCAACGCGCAGTCCAGAGTCGGATCTCCTGTCGGCCGTGGCACCACCACGGCGATACGATCCCCGTCTGGGGCTATCCGTCCGGCCAGCGCCAGCTCCACTAGCTGTGCTCCGGCCAGACCGAGGTCGAGCGACTGCGGCTGCGCAGTGGTACCCGTGGTCGGGTCCAGTGCGAGCAGCAGAAGCTCCTCCGGAATTGTTCTGCGGCTCCTGCCCATCCATGCCTCCCCGCGTGGATGAATGACAGGGTGACCCCTCTCACATTGGTCTGTCGAGGGTGCGTGACCGGTTCGTGAGGGAACCGGTAGGTATGTCGTTCTCGTCTACCGCAGGGGCCAAGCCCTCACACAGGACACTGGTACATGGTTCGGACACGGCGCGCCGACGGGCGTGCGGCGCATGAGGAGGCATCGGTGGCGGGCGAGTCCCCCGACAGGTCGAAGCAGCGCGAGTCGTCGGCGAAGGCGACGTCGGGGAGCGGGGATTCGGTTCCCGAAGACCACGATCCGCGCCTCGCGGTCTCCCGGGAAAAGGATTCCTCGGATTCCCAGGGCGGCGGCGTGGACACGGCGACGAAGATCCTGACGGTACGGGACGTCGCGAAGACCGACGAGACGACCGGCGCGAAGACCGGGAAGACCGGGAGGACCGGGAAGAGCGACGCGGACGCGGCCGGTGCGAAGCGGGAGTCCGCCGACGCCGGGGACGAGGAAACCCCTGCGGAGGACGCGGCCCTGCGGGAGGCCGTCTCGGCCTGGGTGCGGCCGACGCCCGCGAAGACCGCCGCCGAGTCCGTTGCGAGCGCGAACGACGCCGACAGCGCGGACGGGGCCGCCGAGGCCGACGTGGCGGCTGCGGACGCCCCGCGCGACGATGCGGAGGTGAAGGCCGACGGTGACGACGAAGCCGACGTTGACGGTGCCGCGGAGCCGGAGTCGGCATCGGAGCCGGAGGCGGAGTCGGAGCCGGAGTCGGACAGCGAGATAGCGGCGGACGCGGACGCGGAGGCTGCCGGGGAGGCCGACGCCGAGACGGAAGCCGAACTGGCCGACGCCGAGGCCGATGCCCTCGCCGACACCGAGGCGGACGCCGACACCGGGCAGGCCGACGCAGAGCCCGAGGGTTCCGAGGCTGAAGCCGAGGACGGCGACGGCGAAGACGTGGCCGAGGCGGCGGCGGACGCCGACGAGCGGGAGTCCGCCGACGGCGGGGACGACCCGCAGGGGCCTCCCGCAGCCGACGGCGAGAGCCTCACGGACGGCACGGACGGCACGGACGGCACGGATGGGCACGCGAAGGCCGAAGGCGAAGCTGAGGCTGAGGCTGAGGCTGAGGCTGAGGCTGAGGACAAGAGCGGAGCCGAGGCGGAGGACGCCCCCGCCGACGCACCCAAGGCCGAGGCGGAGGACAAGGGCGGAGCCGAGGCCGTCGATCAGCCGACCGCTGTCTTCAAGGCCGTACGGCAGCCGCAGGTCGATCAGCCGACGACCATGCTCAAACTGGGCGGCGCCCCCAAGTCCCCCAAGTCCCCCAAGACCGACCAGGAGTCCCCCAAGCCCGACCAGGCCGGCAAGACCGACCAGGCCGACCCCGAGCGCACCAGCAAGTTCGTCGCGCTCAAGCCCGACCTCAGGGACCCCAAGTCGGACGTCACCGCCGCCGTCCCCCAGGTCGGCCCGGAGCGCACCACCCAGCAGCCGCTTCCGCCCAAGCCCCCGCTGGACCTGCTCGCGGAGCTGACGAACACCCCGCCGCCCCCGGAGACGCCGGTCCGCACGATCGTGCGGCGGGTCAAGATCTGGACCCCGCTGGTCGTGTTGCTGGCGATCGTCTTCGTCGTCGTACAGGCGCTGCGCCCGCTGCCGTCCCCCGCCCTCTCGCTCACCGCCAAGGACAGCTACACCTTCGACGGCGGCGCGGTGAACCTGCCCTGGCCGGGCGAGGGCCAGGGCTGGATGGACGGCGACGGCATCGGCACGATGGGCAGCTTCGGCAAGCAGACGCCGGTGGCCATCGGCTCGGTCGCCAAGACCATGACCTCGTACATCATCCTCCGGGACCATCCGCTCAAGCCGGGGCAGGAAGGCCCGAGGATAAAGATCGACTCCACGGCGGAGAAGGAGGGCGGCTTCGACAAGAGCGGCGACGAGTCCACCCTCAACACCGTCAAGGCCGGCCAGTACCTCACCGAGAAGCAGGCCCTGTCGGCCGTCATGATCCCCTCCGCGAACAACATCGCCCGGTTGCTGGCGCGCTGGGACGCGGGTTCGGAGGCGGCGTTCGTCAAGAAGATGAACGCGACCGCCAAGGAGCTGGGGATGACGAACACGACGTACACCGACCCCTCGGGCCTGACGGCGTCCACCGTCTCCACGGCCGAGGACCAGGTCAAGCTCGGCCGCGCGGTCGTCAAGGTCCCCGCCCTGGTCGCCATCACCAGCGCGGCCAGCTGGACGGACCCCTCCGGCCGCAACTGGTCCAACGTCAACGAGCTGCCGTACCTCATCGGCGCGATCGGCATCAAGACCGGCAGCACCACCGCGGCCGGCGGCAATCTGCTCTTCGCCGCCCGCAAGACGGTCGGCGGGCAGACGGTGACGATCGTCGGCGCGATCCTCGGCCAGCACAAGCCGTCGATCATCGAGACGGTCAACGCGGTCAGCAAGACCGCGCTGCTCGCCGCCCAGAACGCGCTGACCTCGGCGAAGATCCTCACGAAGGGCGACGTCGTCGGGTATGTGGACGACCAGCTCGGCGGTCGCACCCCGGTCGTGGTCACCAAGGACGTCACCGCGGTCGGCTGGTCCGGTCTGAAGGTGAAGCTGTCCTTCGCCTCCGACCCCGTCCCGCACACCGCGAAGGCCGGCACCCTCGTCGGCACGCTCACCGTGGGTGACGGATCGGCCGGAGCGGTGAAGGTCCCGGTCGCCCTGCAGAAGGATCTGGCCGAGCCCGGTTTCGGCGCCAGGCTGACCCGCGTCGGCTGACCCACCACCGCGGCCCCACGCCTGTGGGCCGCCTCGCACCCCGCCCGCGCACCCCGTCGACGGAGCCCCGCCCGGGAGCCCCGCGGCGGGGTGCGTGCTAGCGTCACGAATCGGGGCAGGTCGCCGGTCACGGGACATGGCGGCGAACTGGACGAGAAGCGGCCGGGAACACCGAGGGACACGGCCGGGAACAGAAGACGGGACACGGGGAGTGCCTTCAGGTGGCCACAGCGGAGCCGACACGCGCCGACGACGCCGATCCGGGCCCGGGAACCGCCCCGGAAGCCGGGCCGGGGTCCGGCCCGCGAATACGCCCGTCCACGACCGGCAGCGGCAGCGGTCGTAACGGCAGGCTCGCGCGGCTCCTCATCGCCGCCGAACCCCTGCGCCGGCGCATGCTCCGGCACCCCGTGCTGTCGATCACGGCGCTCGCCGGCGTCCTGCACATCATCTGGTTCTTCACGTTCGCGAACAGCGGCGGCGATCTCGCGGCGCAGGACGCCTGGGCGGAGTTCGTCGGCCGGCACCCGGACTCGGCGTACAACCTCGCCTGGTACGGCGGCATGCACCCGGTGTCCTACAGCGTCGTCTCGCCGTATCTGATGGCCGTCCTCGGCGTCCGTACGACGATGATGATCGCCGGGACCGTCTCCGCGGGACTGCTGACGCTGGTCCTGATCCGCAGCCGGGCGGTGAAGAACCCGCTGTGGGCCTCGCTCGCCGGGGTCCTCGCGTTCATCGCCAACGCGGTGTCCGGGCGGGTGACCTTCGGGCTCGGCACGATGTTCGCGCTCGGTGCGGTCGCGGCCGTGTTCTGCTGGCCGTACCGGTGGCGGCACAGACGCTGGGCGAAGGCGACGGTGGCCGCGTCGATGGCAGGGCTGTCCACCATGGCCTCGCCGGTCTCGGGGCTGTTCGTGGGCCTGGTCGCGGCCGCACTGTTCCTGCAGAAGCGGCGGCCGGGCACCTGGTCGCTGGGCATCGCCCCGACGGTGGTGGTCGCCGCCTCGTACTTCCTCTTCCCGTTCTCCGGCACCCAGCCGATGACGTTCGGCTCGGTGGTCATGCCGCTGCTGTACGGCCTGCTGTGCCTGTTCCTGGTGCCCAAGCAGTGGGTGACCGTCCGGCTGACCGCGGCCGTCTACAGCGTCGGCGTGGTGCTGGTGTGGCTGATCAGCTCGCAGATCGGGTCGAACATCTCTCGGCTGCCGATGCTGTTCGCGGGCGCGACACTGGTCGCGGCACTGCCGTTCACGGTGCCCAGGTCGCGCAAGTGGTACCTGACCGTGCTGGCGTTCCTGGGCTTCGTGGGCTGGATCGGCTACAAGTCGGTCGACGACATCATCCACACCACCCCGGCCGCGTCCTGGGCGCGGGAGCTGGCGCCGCTGGTCAACCAGCTCCAGAAGGTCGGCGCCGAGAAGGGCCGGGTCGAGGTCGTCCCGGCCCGTTCGCACCGCGAGGCCTCCGCGCTCGCGCCGTACGTCAACCTGGCACGCGGCTGGAACCGGCAGGCCGACATGGAGCGCAATCCGCTCTTCTACGACGACACGCTCAACTCGGCGAACTACCACGAGTGGCTCCAGCGATGGGCCGTGCACTTCGTGGTGCTGCCCAAGGACAACCCGGACGGGGACGGCGGTGAGCGGGAGCGGACGCTGCTGCAGCGCGGGATGCCGTATCTGACGCAGATCTGGGGCGACGCCAACTGGCAGCTGTTCAAGGTGACCGACTCGACGCCGCTCGCCGAGCCGAACGCGGTGGTGGACCGCGCCGATCAGGGCGAGATGACGCTCGAGGTGCACAAGGCCGGGCGGATCCTGATCCGGATCCCGTACTCGCCGTGGCTGAGCATCGTCGACGAGCACGGCAAGAGCGTGAAGCCGCCGCAGGAGACGGAGGCGTCCAAGCACCGGGCCGACGGCACACCCAAGTCGTACGACAACGTCAACGGGTGCCTGATGCAGACGCCCCAGGACGAGAACGGCGACAAGTGGACGATGCTGCTGGCACCGAAGGCGGGGACCTACCGGCTGGCGGCGCCGTACCAGCTGCCCCGGGGCACCCCGTGTCCGGACGAGCTGAGGACTCCCTGAGGTTCAGCGCAGCCGGTCGACGTACCGGTCCGTCCCCGGCACCGTCGGGACGAACGGGGCCAGCAGTTCCAGGCGGCCCAGACCGGAGGCGGCGATGGCGGTGTCCCGGCCGGTGAAGCGGGCCTGCCAGCAGTCCCGCGGGTCGTTCTCCAGGAACCACAGCAGGGTCAGCCGGGTGTCCGTTCCCTCGACCTGCTTGACGTAGGTCATGCGGTCGCCGGGCAGGGGCGTGGGCCGGAAGACGGTGACCATGGCCGCCTCGGAGCCGGCGAGGCGGCGGGGCAGGTCGCGGGTGCGCAGCCAGTGCAGGAGCTGCGTGCGCTGCTCCGCCGACTCCGCGTCGATGACCTCCAGGACCAGGCCGGCGTACGGATGGTCGAGGGCGTGGAAGTCGCGCGGGCCGGCCGCGCCGTCGCGGTAGACCGTCGTCTCGTGGTCCTGGAAGGCCGTGAAGACGTGGGTGCGGGCGTGGTGGACGCGGGCGTCGCGGTTGAGGCGCTTGTTGATGGCGACGGTCCACTTCATGTGGTCGTCGTAGCGGCCGGCGGTGATCCAGTAGGTGGAGAGGTAGCAGCCGGCGGTGACGGGCTGGGCGATGGCGGACTTTTCCGGGTACCGCAGGAGTTGCAGGTCCCTCGTCGCCACCCAGCGGCGGCCCGCGTACATCCAGGGCATGGCCATCGCGCCGGCGTAGTAGTGGTCGTCCTCGTACCAGCGGTTGTAGGCGTACTCGTGGCCGGGGTGCGGCTCGACCATGGTGATCAGGGCGTGGCCGGGACGGACGCCGTAGGGGCCGACGGAGGCCAGTTCGGCGTACTCCTCGCTGCGGGTCTCCTCGCTCATCCGGTTCCCCTTCCCTCCCCTTCCGTCCTCCTGCGGTCGCCCATACTCTGACGCTCCGTCAGGTAAAGCGCCATAGCCCGGGAGGTACGGATGTCCCTGCTCACCGGAAAGACCGTCGTCGTCTCCGGAGTCGGCGCCGGGCTCGGCCACCAGGTCGCCGCGGCCGTCGTACGCGACGGCGGTAACGCCGTCCTGGGCGCCCGCACCGAGGCGAACCTCGCCAAGAGCGCGGCCGAGATCGACCCCGGCGGCGCGCGCACCGCGCACCGGGCGACCGACATCACCGACGAGGGACAGTGCGAGGCGCTGGCGGCGCTGGCGCGGGAGCGGTTCGGGGGGATCGACGCGGTGGTGCACGTGGCCGCCTGGGACTCGTACTTCGGCGGGCTCGAGGACGCCGACTTCACCACGTGGCAGTCGGTCATCGACGTGAACCTGCTCGGCACGCTGCGGATGACCCGGGCCTGCCTGCCCGCGCTGCGGGAGGGCGGGGGCGGGTCCGTCGTGATCATCGGGACGCAGTCGGCCGTCGCCGCGCCCTCGCAGGTGCGGCAGGCGGCGTACGCCGCGTCGAAGGGGGCGCTGACGAGCGCGATGTACTCGCTGGCGCGGGAACTGGGCCCGTCCCGCATCCGGGTCAACACCGTGCTGCCGGGCTGGATGTGGGGGCCGCCGGTGCAGGCGTACGTCCGTTTCACCGCGCAGACGGAAGGGGTGCCGGAGGCGGAGGTGCTGGGGCGGCTGACCGAGCGGACGGCCCTGCCGGAACTGGCGACGGACGGGGACGTGGCGGACGCGGCGGTCTTCCTCGCCTCGGACCGGGCTCGGGCCGTCACGGGGCAGTCGCTGCTGGTCAATGCGGGTGAGCTGATGCGGTGAGCAAGGCGCCCGACACCTTGACGACGTTCACCTTTACGATGTTCACGTGAGTGAACGCGAGTCATCAAGTCGAACAATTTTACTGTGACTTGACCTTACGCTTGCTTGTCGCGTTCATGTGGCCGCACCCACGATCGAGCACATGAACAGTCTCGACTGGGCAGTACTCATCGGCTACTTCGGTGTGATGGTCGCGATCGGCGTCTGGTCGCACAAGCGCGTGGACAACGTCTCCGACTTCTTCACGGCCGGCGGCCGGATGCCCTGGTGGCTGTCCGGCATCTCGCACCACATGTCGGGCTACAGCGCGGTGATGTTCACCGGGTACGCGGGGATCGCCTACACCTACGGCGTCACCTCCTTCATCACCTGGTCCTTCCCCATCGCGCTGGGCATCGCCATCGGGTCGAAGCTGTTCGCGCCCCGAATCAACCGGCTGCGCTCCCGGCTCCATGTGGCCTCCCCGCTGGAGTACCTGAAGAACCGTTACAACCTCTCCACGCAGCAGGCGCTCGCCTGGTCGGGCATGCTGCTCAAGATCGTGGACGTGGCCGCCAAGTGGGCGGCCATCGCCACCCTGTTGTCGGTGTTCACCGGGGTCACCCTGAACCAGGGCATCCTCATCACCGGCGCGATCACGGCCGTGTACTGCACGATCGGCGGCCTGTGGGCGGACGCGCTGACCGAACTCGGCCAGTTCGTCATCCAGTTGCTGGCCGGTGTCTCGATGTTCGTGGCGGTGGTGCTCAAGCTGAACGACAAGCACATCGGGTTCTTCGACGCGTGGAACCAGCCGGCCCTGCACGGCCACGGCAAGGCGCTCGCCGGCCCCTACGGCACGGTGTTCCTCCTGGCCTTCCTCTTCATCAAGCTCTTCGAGTACAACGGCGGCATGCTCAACCAGGCCCAGCGCTACATGGCGACGGGCAGCGCGCGCGAGGCCGAGCGAGGGGCCCGGCTGTCGGCGATCCTGTGGCTGGTCTGGCCGGTCGTCCTCTTCTTCCCCATGTGGATGTCGCCGCTCCTGGTGCACGCGCAGAAGCCGGACGGCTCCGACTCCTATGGCCTGATGACCGAACAGCTGCTCCCGCACGGCCTGTTGGGTCTGGTCGTCGTCGGCTTCTTCTCCCACACGATGGCGATGTGCTCCTCGGACGCCAACGCGATCGCCGCCGTCTTCACCCGGGACGTGGCGCCGGTCCTGTCACGCCGGGCGCGGGCGTGGGGCGAACGCTCGGGCCTGGTCGCGGCCCGCGTGACGACGGTCGTCTTCCTCGGCCTGTCCATGACGGTGGCGACGCAGGTCAACTCCCCCACCTTCAAGGACATCATCACGGTCGTCATCAAGTGGGTGGCCGGGCTCATGGGTCCGATCGCGATCCCGATGATGCTCGGTCTGCTCCGGCCGCTGCGCCGCTCCGGTCCCACGGCGGCGCTCGTCAGCTGGGCGGCCGGTCTGCTGGCCTTCTGGCTGGTCAACTACCCCATCAACTGGAACGTCTCCGGCGGCGTACCGCTCCAGTACCAGGTCTCGGTCCCGCTGGCCGTCTCCCTGGTGCTGTACGTCGTCATCGGCTACGTGAAGCCCGAGGACACCCCCGAACGGGACGCGATCATCGAGAAGGTCAACACCGACGGGGGCGCGGCAGCGGCGGTGCCGGTGCCGGCGGGCACCGGGGACGACGTGATCGGGGCACCGGTGACGGACTAGGCCCGTGCGGCCGTGCGGCCCGGGAGTCATCACGGCCGCGGCGGTCGGGGCGAGCGGCCGGGCGGCGGCGAGCGGGAGTGCCCTCAGCGCGGATACCGCGCCAGCCACCCCGGTGACGACCCTGCCGGGCCGTGCAGTGCCGGGCCCTGGGTCATCTCCATCGCGAAGTCGTCGGCCAGTTCCAGGATCGTCGCACGGCCCTCCAGCTCGGTCAGCCAGGCCGGGGGGAGGGCCGTTTCGCCGTGCAGGGCGCCGAGGAGGCCGCCGGTCAGGGCGCCCGCCGCTGCCGAGGGGCCGCCCTGGTTCACCGCCAGGCACAGGCCGTGCCGTACGTCCTCGCCCACCAACGCGCAGTACACGGAAGCCGCCAGCAGCCCGTCCGCCGTACCGTCCCCCGCCAGTTCCTCGACTCTCGTCGGGCTCGGGATGCCCTGGCGCACCGCCCCGAGGGCGTGCTGGAGGGCATCCGCGACGGGCTGGTGACCGGGGTGGGCGGAGAGGAGGGCGAGGGTGCGCTGGACGGCGCCGTCGAGGCTCTCGCCGCGGGCCAGCGCGTGCACGATCACGGCGTACGCGCCCGCGGAGAGGTAGGCGATCGGGTGCCCGTGGCTCTGCGCCGCGCATTCCACCGCCAGCTGGGCGACGAGCTGCGGCTCCCAGCCGACCAGCAGCCCGAACGCCGCCGAGCGGGCGACCGCCTCCGGGCCCAGCTCGCCGGGGTTCTTGGGCCGCTCCAGCGTGCCCATGACCTCGTCGCCGAAGCCGACGAGCAGGGCCCGGCTCGGCTCGCGGCGGGCGTACAGCCACTCCTCGCGGGCCAGCCAGCCGTCGTCCTTGCGGCGCTCGTCGGGCCCCCAGTCCCGCTGGGTCGCCGCCCAGCGCAGATACGCCCGGTGCAGGTCGGTCGGCGGATGCCAGGCGCCGGTGTCCCGGCGCACCTGGGCACGTATCAGCCCGTCCACGGTGAAGAGCGCAAGCTGGGTGTGGTGGGTGACCGTGCCGCGCCGGCCCTGGCCGAAGGCCAGGTCCAGCAGCCCCTCGGGACCGTAGGCGGCCCGGATCTCCTCCAGGGACAGCGCGTCGGCGGGACCGCCGAGCGCGTCGCCCACGGCGGCCCCCAGCAGGGTGCCGCGCACCCTGCTCCGGAAGTCCTGCTGCTCGGCACGTCCCCAGACGGCGCCGGACGTCGTACCCACTGAAGTCCTCCTCACGGCACCGTCCGTCCGTACGACGCTCAGCACTGTAATCGACCTGGAACGGTCCGTTCAGTGGGGCAAACCACCCCCGAAGGTTCATTCCCGCCCAGTCATGAGCGCTTCGACCCCGTCAAGGATGCGGTCGAGCCCGAATGCGAGCGCGTCGGTCCCGTCCGGCTCGAAGGCGCCCTCGGTGACGGCCCGGGCGAGCGCGGGGAAGCGGTCGGCGTGCCGGGCGAGCAGCTCACCGCTCAGCCGGTCCCACTCCTCACTCCCCTCCTCGTCGTGGTCACCGAGCTGCTGGGCGAGGTTGCGGACGAGCCCGATCAGCAGCAAAAAGACCTGGTGGCGGTGGGCGGCACCGAGACCGGTGGGCTCCAGGGCGGCGAGCGCCGCGTCCAGCCAGGACAGCTGGCAGGGGCCCATCAGCCGGCGCCGCATGGCGGTGGCCCCGAGCAGCCAGGGATGGTCGGCGTAGACGCGCGCGCAGCAGCGGGTCCACTCGCGTACGGCCGCCCGCCAGTCCCCCTCCGGCACCCGGGACAGGTCCGGGGCCTCGGCCAGCACGGACTCGACCATCAGCGCGACGAGTTCGGTCTTGCCGGGGACGTACCGGTACAGGGCCATCGCCGAGACCCCGAACCCGCCCGCCACCCTGCTCATGGAGACCGCGTCCAGCCCCTCCGCGTCCGCGAGTTCGGCGGCTGCGGCGGCGATGCGCTGCGGCGACAGCTTGGGCTTGGGCCCGCGCGTGGGCCGCCCCTGCTCGCCCCACAGCAGCGCGAGGCCCGCCGCCGGATCGCGCGGCCGGTCCGGCTCCCTGTCACTGCGCCCCGCCATGCCCCACTCCCCATCACTTCACTCGTCATTCCGTTGACGCCGCAGACAACTGTATATACCGTAAGCACATCAGAACAGCTGATGGCATAAACAGTTTAGGGGGAACACCGTGCTGCTGACCTACCGCGCCCTCAAGCGCCGGGCGAACGCGAAGAAGCTGGAGATCCGGATGCCGAACGGCATCGACGAGGCGTCGTACGTCCGCATCGGCGGCATCGACCAGTGGCTCTCGGTCCGGGGCGAGGACCTGTCGAACCCGGTGATCGTGGAGCTGCACGGCGGCCCCGGCGCCTCCAACCTGGTCTTCGCCCCGCGCACCCGCGCCTGGGAGCGACACTTCACGATCGTCCGCTGGGACATGCGCGGCGCCGGCCGGACCTTCGCGGCGGGCGGCCCCGAGGGCCAGGGCGAGATGACCCTCGACCGCCTGTACGCCGACGCCCTGGAGGTGACCCGGCACATCCGCGCCCGCCTCGGCGTCGACAAGGTCCTGCTGGTCGCCAACAGCTTCGGCACGGTCACCGGCCTGCGCCTGGCCCGCGACCACCCCGAGTTCTACTCGGCCTACGTCGGCACCGACCAGAACATCATCGGCGGCGGCCGCGACACCTCCTCCTACGAGGCACTGCTGGCCCGGCTGGCGAAGGCGGGCAGGAGGAAGGAGCGGGCGAAGGTGGCGGCGATGGGCCCGGACCGGTCCGCCTGGAGCGCCGAGCAGTGGTCGGAGTACGCCAAGACCGTGGTCACGACCGACCCCCTCACCTACGACACGATGAAGACGGTCGTGATCCGCTCCCTCTGGTTCTCCCCCTTCCACACCCTCCGCGGCCTGCGCGCCTACCTGAAGGGCATGACGTTCTCCGAACAACTCGGCCCCCAGGCGATGACCATCGACGAGTACGCCGAGGGCACCGCCTTCCGCCTCCCCTTCTTCCTCTTCCAGGGCGACCACGACGTCCTCACCCCACCGGAACCGGCCCGCCGCTTCTACGAGGCGGTCACGGCCCCCGTGAAGGACTTCGCCCTGATCCGCGAGGCGAGCCACTTCGCGTCGTTCCGGCACCCGGAGCAGTTCCTGGACCTGATGCTGACGAGGGTGCGGCCGGTGGTGACGGGGGAGGGGGTCAGCCGTACCACGTGACGTTGCAGACGTAGACGCACTCGTGGCGGGGTACGGGGAGAAAGCCGATGAAGCCGCGCCCGCCGAGGATGTCGAACTCGCGGAGTCCGCCTTCGCGATCAAAAGCCCGGCCGACCTTGACGGAGCCGGGGCCGAGCGCGGCCAGTTCGGCCGCGAGGCGCTCCACCTCCGCCACCACTCCCGGCGGCAGTCCTCCCGTGACGTACGCCGCACTCGGGTTGTAGTCCCAAGCCCCGGTCCGTCACAGCCCGGCCTCCGCCTCGGCCGCCTGTCGGATCGTTCCGATCTCCGCGATGGCGGCCGTCGGATCCTGCTCCCCCGCATCCACGATCCGCTCCAGCTCCCTCAGCCGGGCAGCGCGCTCAGGGTGTCGTTCAATGGCGACGAACACGGCCCAGGAGTGGACGAACGCACGCAACGGCGCGAGGCTCTGAGTCTGCTGAGCGTTGGTCGTGGCTTCGAAGAGGTGCTGGCGTGAGGGCGGGAGTCCGACTCAGCCGGGTGCTTGATCGGGTCCTGGGGCAGGCCCGTCGTGAGGGTCCGTACAACGGCCGTGGGCGGCACACCCCGCTCCAGCCACTCGGCGACGGCCGGGGCCAGCCGGTGCACGTCCCGTTCGGTGAGGAGCAGGCGGGAGTCGTGCGCGCGCAGGCAGGACAGCAGGTCGGTCGCCTTCGTCCCACAGGACGGCCGGTCGGGCTTGGTCTCGGCCTCGGGAGGGATGGGCGGGGCCGCCGCGGCCAGGGCGCGTCGGGGCTTGTTGTACGAGGTCGTCCGAGTCGTCACCTGCCCCGATGGAAGACGCTCCTTGGTGCGTGAGAGGAACCCGTGCTCCTCCAGTTCGCGCAGCGCCGCCGCGATCGGGATCTCCCCGTCGGGGGAGTTCGCCGCCAGCGCCTTGATACCGACCGGAGTGCCCTCGGGCAGCGACTGGATGTGCGTCGCCACACCGATCGCGCTGAACGACAGCTCCGGGTGCTGGGCCAAGTCGTTGCTGATCACGGTGAAGTTGTCGCGGAGGGGTTCGTTCTCATGGGTGACGCCGGACGAAGGACGGGGCCTCGGGTGCGCGGGAGCGTTACGCTTCTTCTCAGTCATCGGGAAGTGGGCCTTCCTCGGTGATCAGGCCCTCGCAGTGGGATGCCAGTCCCGGCGAGGGCCGATGCATGTTTACGGGCTGTTGCAGCCGAGGCTGCACCACAACTCCCCCGTCGCGCCAGTTGCGTTGGGCATATTCACTCCGGCGAGTGAGCGACGGGGGCGGTGAGGGTGGGATTGGTTCTTTCCCCGGTTCTTTGGTCTTTGGCGTCGGGCGCCACCGGGTCACGGGCCACCGCGACCCGGTACGAGTTCCGCCCAGACGATCTTGGCCCCGGCCGGCGCCTCCGCCACGCCCCAGCGTTCCGCGTACGCCGCCACGATCCGTAGACCCCGGCCGCGTTCCGACTCCTCGGCCACCGGGTCATGGAGACACGGGACCCGGTCGCCCCGGGCGTCGGTCACCTCGATCCGCAGGGTGCCGTCGTCGTGGAGCGTCAGCCCCAGGCGGAAGTCCCGTCCCCGTACCCGCCCGTGCAGTACGGCGTTCGACGCCAGCTCCGCCACCACCTGCGTCGCCTCCTCGAACGGCGCGCCCCACTCGGCCAGTTGACGCTCGGTGAGGAGCCGGGCCAGGCGCGCGCCTCTTCGGGTCGCCGACAGCTGGATCCTGAGGTGGTTTTTCTGATTCATGTCACCCAGCGTGGTCGCGCTTCCCTACTCTGAACAGCGACGACCACGGTACGCAGCGTGACTGTCCGGGGGCTGGGTGTGGTCGTACGGCTCGTACGTCGCAAGGGGGCAACGTGGAGGACGAAGAGGCCGAGGCCGTACTCAAGATGGTCGGACGGCAGATCAAGGTCTGGCGGGAAGCTGCCGGGCTGAAGCAGGGAGAGCTGGGGGCGCGGATCAAGTACAGCGAGGAGATGGTGTCGTCCGTGGAGCGCGGGCGACGGTCTCCAAAGCCGGACTTTCTCGACGCCGCCGATGAAGTGCTGGGTGCGGACGGGAAGTTGTCCGCGATGAAGGAGGACGTGGAGAAGGCCCGGTATCCGAAGAACGTTCGGGATCTGGCCAAGCTGGAGGGTGAGGCCACTGAGTTGGGGGCTTACGCCGCCCTCCATGTTCACGGCCTCTTGCAGACAACGGAATACGCACGTGCTTTGTATGCCATGCGGCGGCCCTCGTACACCGAGGAGGAGATCGACCGCCTCGTCGCCGCGCGCATGGCAAGGAAGTCGGTGTTCGAGCGGGTACCCCGGGCGCTCATCACGTTCGTCCAGGAAGAGGCAACGCTGAGGCGTCCCATCGGCGGCAAGGTGGTGCTGCGGCAGCAGTTGGAACACCTGGTGGAGATGAGCAAGTTGCGGCATGTGGAGATCCAGGTGATGCCCACGGACTGTGAGGATCACGCGGGCATGATGGGCTCGATCCAGGTGCTGAAGCTCCCGAACGGCAAGACCCTCGGACACACTGAAGGCCAGCTCTACAGCCGGGTCGTCAGCGACCCTCGGGAGGCCCACCTCATGGAGATGCGCTATGGGATGATCCGGGCGCAGGCGCTCACGCCCCGAGAGTCACTCGCCTTCATCGAGAAAGTACTGGAGTTGGAGACATGACCGCCCTGGAGTGGTTCAAGAGCAGCTACAGCGGCAACGACGGCCCCGAATGCGTCGAGGTCGCCATATCCCCCGCCACCATCCACATCCGCGACTCCAAGGACAGGGACCACGGCCAACTCGCCGTGAGCGGAGCCTCCTGGACGGAGTTCCTGGACTTCGCCGTTCACTCCGCGTAGCGCGCCCGCATCGCGTCCCGCGCCTCGATCGCCCGCGCCAGCCGGGGTGCGAGCCGGGTGCGGTCCATGGCGGGGCTCAGGCGGAGGATGTCGAGTGCGTCGGCCAGATCTGCCAGGTCCGGCCAGGAGTGCGGGGCAGTCAGGAAGCGGTGCAGGTCGCGATCCAGTTCGGGCCAGTTCTGGAGGGCCGCGCTGGTCACCGGCCGCACCCAGGTACGGCCGTTCGCACGGGCGAGGCTCGTCCACAGGGGGCGGGCGACGCTCACGCCCTCGGCTGCGCTCACCGCCAGGGCCCGGCGCACGTCCGGGGTCGCCGCCTGCCGGGCCAGGGGCCAGTTCCGGGCGCTCAGCGCGGCGGCACAGCGGACCTCGGCCGTGTCGAGGGCGGCCACCGCCTCCTCGTACCGGCCGTTCAGGAGGTGCACGGCGGCCAGTTGACGGCAGGCCCAGTCCGTGTCCCCGCCCAGCGTGACGTACCGTTCGAGGTCCGACCGCGCCTGCTCCAGCCGGCCGACGCTCATATCCGTCTGGATCTTGTTCGCGAGGGCCCACGCGCCCCGGGGATCCAGTTCCACGGCACGGTAGGCATGGACGAGCGCCCTGTCGTATCTGCCTTGGCGGCTGCGGGCCCTGGAACGGTGCACCAGGGCCCAGGGATAGTCCGGGGTGAGGCTCAGCGCGCGGTCGAGGTCGGCCAGCGCCTCCTCGTCGCGGCCGCGCCTGCCGTGCAGGGCGCCCCGGCTGGCGTAGGCGGAGGCGTACTCCGGGTCCAGCGCGAGGGCCTTGTCGTAGTCGGCCAGTGCCTCCGCCTCGCGGCCCACGGCGGCGAGCGCGTCGCCCCGCTCGCACCGCACCCAGGGCGCCTCCGGGAGGAGCGCCACCGCGCGGTCCAGATCGGCCAGTTGACGCGCGCGGTCGCGCAGCGAGCGGTGCAGCCGGGCCCGGCGGGCCAGGCCCCAGACGAACTCCGGGTCGATCTGCAGGGCCCGGTCCAGGTCGGTGAGCGCCTGGTCGTAGCGGCGCATGGCGTGGTGCGTGGCCCCGCGTACGGCCCAGGTGTCGCGCAGCGTCGGGTCGAGCGCGACCGCCCGGTCCAGGTCGCGCAGGGCGGCGTCGTACTGTCCGCACAGCCGCCGGTAGTCGCCGCGGGAGCTGAGATGGGCGGCGTTGTCGGGGTCTTCGGCGAGGACGCGGTCCAGGTCGGCGACGGCGCCCTCGTAGTCGCGCAGGGCGGCGCGGGTGAGGGCGCGGCCGTGATGGGCGAGCGTCAGCCCGGGCGTGAGGGCGAGGGCCCGGTCGTACTCGGTGAGCGCGCGCTCGGGGGCCTCGGCCACGCGCAGCAGGGTGCCGCGGTTGGCGTGGGCGATGGCCCGGGACGCGGTGTCGAGCGGGGCGTGGTCCAGGAGCAGGGTCAGCGCCTGCTCGGCGGTCCGGGACTCCAGCGCGTGCAGCAGGTCCCGGCCCCAGCGCGTCACGTCCTCGGCCTGGGTGTCCGCTCCGGCCTCCACCAGCATCCGGGCCCAGCGGCGGCCTTCCTCCTCGCGCCAGCCGCAGGCCCGCACCGCCCCGCCGAGCACGAACGCGAGTGCGCTCCGCTCCCCCGCGCACAGCCGGTGGTAGGCCTCCGCGAGCCTCAGCTCCCGCCACTCCTCGTCCGCCCAGGGGTCGGCGAGACCGTCCTGCCGTTCGTGGCGCCACCTGCCGAAGGTCTCCGCGAGCTGCTCCTGCCGCTGCGCCCATCCCCGCGGCGAGCGCCTGCGCTGCATCCGCAGCATCGGGGCGCGCACGACGTCGTGGTACTGCACCCGCTCGCCCCGCTCGCTGACGAACGGCATGCCCCGCAGCCAGTCGTACAGGGCGTCGGCCTCGTCCGGCGTGCACTGCGCCACCGCCCGGAACACATCCGCGTCCAGGCGCCGGGGCAGCGCGCAGGCCAGGGCCACCGACCGGCGCACCGGGTCCGGCTCCCACTTGAGGAACCGGTCCACCGCCGTGGCGCTCGGGTCACCCACGTCGTCCGGGTCGGCGGGGCGGGCCTCGGCCAGGGTGGAGACGAGGACGGGCAGGCCGCGGGTCAGCCGGAGCACCTCCGCGACCACCGGCTCGGCCACCACCCCGCGGTCCGCCAGCAGTCCACGCGCCTCCGCGTCGGTGAACGGGCCGAGCGGCAGGTCGGTCATGAAGTCGGCGAAGCCGCCCCAGCGGGCGGTGTCGAAGGGGCGCTGGCCGGCGGTGACGACGAGGACGTTGGCGGGCAGGGCGCCGTAGCGGTCGGTGGTCATCAGCTCGTGCAGCCAGCCGTCGAGGAAGGGGCCGGTGCGCTCGTAGGTGTCGAAGAACAGGACCAGCCAGCGGACGGACGACGTCACCTCCGCCAGTTCGTCCAGCAGCTTGGGGGTCAGCACCCGCTCCGGGGACAGCACCAGCTGCACGTCCTCCTGGTTGCGGAAGCGGGCGCTCAGCCGGGCCTTCAACCGGGCGGCGGCATCGGCCAGTTGGCCCGCGTCCACCGCTCCGGCGAAGACTCCGGCGCCGGGCACGAGCGTGCCCACGCCCGCCATGCCCAGCCGCACGGCCGTCATGGTCAGCGGGGAGGGGCCCTCGGGCCCGGGTTCCAGGGCCGCGGCCTCGGCCTCGGCGTCGTGCCGCCGCGCCCGGTGGGCGACCAGCGCCTCTTCCAGTTTCCTCAACCGGTGCCCCTGCTGGGCCAGTTGGCGGCACAGGGCGGCCATCGCCTCGGGCACGCTGCCCACGCTCTCGTCGACGTACGCCGTCAGCGCCCCGCGTTCGCGCGCGATCTGCTCCAGCTCCCTGACCAGGAACGTCTTTCCGACACCCGAGTTGCCGTGGACGTGGAAGAGGAAGCGGTGCCGCTCGTCCTCGGGCGCCAGGTCCAAGTTGGCCCGGAAGGCGGCCCGTTCACCGCCGCGGCCCACGAATCCCGCCCGTCTGCGCCGCCCGATGAGGTCCTGCATCGACGGCCGTTCCCGCGTCATGCGTCCGCCCCTCCCCGCCCGGCCCGTCTCTTCATTCTGGCGCAATGCCCCCGCGAGAAGTCGGCTTCTGTCAGGGGAGAATTCAGCCATGAACACCACCCCCACACGTCACACGGGACTCAGACTCGCCGCCGGAGTTCTCACCGGCATACTCGCTCTCTACATCGCCCTGGTCGCCCTCGGGAACATCACCGATTTCGGCACGAACCAGCAGTTCGTACGGCATGTCCTGGCGATGGACACGACCTTCAGGGACCACGACCTGATGTGGCGGGCCATCACCAGTACCGGCCTTCAGGACACCGCGTATGTCGCCATCATCGTGTGGGAGACCGTGGCAGCCCTGGTACTGATCTGGGGGACCTGGCTCTGGGCCTGGCGCAAAGACGACCTCGCCCGGCGCTGGTCCACCTACGGGTTGCTGATGTTGCTGCTGCTGTTCGGTGCCGGGTTCATCGCGATCGGCGGCGAGTGGTTCGCGATGTGGCAGTCGAAGACGTGGAACGGCGAGGACGCCGCGATCCGTGTCTTCACGCTCGCCGGTGTCGCCCTCATCGTCAATCTCCTGCCCGGCGGACGGACTCAGGACGCTAGCTGACGACCGCCACCGTCGTCCCCTTGTCGCCGAACGCCCACAGGGCGGCGCCGTCCGCCTTGGGCATACGGACGCCGCCCAGCTTCTTGCCGTCGGCGGGGGGCGGCGAGGAGCCGTCCAGGGCGTTGGAGAAGGCGACGTTCACGCCGTCCACCTTGGTGAAGTACATGACGTGCTCGATCTCCACGCCGTCCGAGCCCTTGAGGGACTGGATGCGCAGGGTGACCGAGTAGCGGCCGGGCTGCGGGCTCACCGTGCCCGGCCACACCGCGAAGGTGCGGCCCGCCCGGCCGGTCGCGTCGACCAGCCACACCCGCTTCTCGCCGACGGAGTACACGATCCGGCGACCCTGGCCCGACGCGTCCGGCAGCGCGGGCGGCGCCGAGGCGTGCGGCGCGGTGGACGCGTGCGCGCCCGCCGACGCCGACGGCTTCTGATCGGCCACGGCGGCCGTGGGGTGCGGCCCGTGGTTCGCCTGGACGGCGAGGACGACGACGGCCGCGGTCGCGCCCGCCGTCAGGCCGGTGACCCAGGCCCAGGAGGGCAGTCGGGCAGCCACGGGTACGCATCTCCTCCGCTACGGGGCCCCGTCTCAGGTCCGGGGTCGGATCATCGTACTCAGTCTCCTTCCGGGGCCATGACGGCTCCGCCCTCAGTCCAGGACCGGCAGCAGTTCCGGCAGGTGGCCGTCGGAGGCCTCGGCCGCCCGCTGCCGCTCCTCGGGCACCTCGCCGTACAGGGTGGTGCGGGGCCGGGCCGGGCGGCCGGCCGCCTCCGCAACGGCGACGAGGTCGCGGACCGACTTGTACGAGCCGTACGACGAGCCCGCCATGCGGGAGATCGTCTCCTCCATCAGCGTCCCGCCCAGGTCGTTCGCACCGGAGCGGAGCATCTCCGCCGCACCCTCGGTGCCGAGTTTGACCCAGCTTGTCTGGATGTTGGGGATCCAGGGGTGCAGCAGGAGCCGGGCCATGGCCGTCACCGCCCGGTTGTCCCGGGTGGAAGGACCCGGACGGGCGATGCCCGCCAGGTAGACCGGCGCGTTCGTGTGGATGAAGGGGAGGGTGACGAACTCGGTGAAACCGCCCGTCTCGCGCTGGATCCGGGCCAGGGTGCGCAGATGGCCGAGCCAGTGGCGGGGCTGGTCGACATGGCCGTACATCATCGTCGAGGAGGAGCGGATGCCCAGCTCATGGGCGGTGGTGATCACCTCGATCCACGTGGCCGTCGGCAGCTTGCCCTTGGTCAGCACCCAGCGGACCTCGTCGTCCAGGATCTCCGCCGCCGTACCCGGGACGGAGTCCAGGCCCGCCTCCTTGGCCGCCGTCAGCCACTCGCGGATCGGCATCCCGGTGCGCGTCGCGCCGTTCACCACCTCCATGGGCGAGAAGGCGTGGACGTGCATCCCGGGAACCCGCTCCTTCACCGCCCTGGCGATGTCGAAGTACGCCGTGCCCGGCAGGTCGGGATGGATGCCGCCCTGCATGCACACCTCGACCGCGCCCACGTCCCAGGCCTGCTGGGCCCGGTCGGCGACCTGCTCCAGCGAGAGGGTGTAGGCGTCGGCGTCCGTGCGCCGCTGCGCGAAGGCACAGAAGCGGCAGCCGGTGTAGCAGACGTTGGTGAAGTTGATGTTCCTGGTGACGATGTACGTCACGTCGTCGCCGACCGCCGACCTGCGCACGTCGTCCGCGATCCGGCACAGCGCGTCCAACGCCGGACCGTCCGCGTGCAGCAGGGCGAGCGCCTCGGTGTCGGTCAGCCTCGTCGGGTCGTCGGCCGCGGTGCGCAGCGCCTGCCGCACGTCGGTGTCGATGCGCTGCGGGGTCATCCCGGGAGCCGCCGCCTCGCGCAGCGCCGCCCAGTCGCCGTACACCTCGTCGAAGTCCTCGCGCCGGTCGGCGGTGCGGCCCTCGGTGTCGATCGCCACGTGGAGATCCGTGCGGCCCGCCGCCGTGAACACCTCCTCCGGCTCCTGCCAGGGGTGCCCCTCGACCACCGCGTCCTCGCGGGCCAGCCCCGTCCGCGGGTCGGCGAGGGCGCTCACGTGCGGGCGCAGCCGCGGGTCCAGCCAGGGCTCGCCGCGGCGCACGAACTCCGGGTAGACGCAGAGGCGCTCGCGCAGCCGGAAACCGGCGGCCGCCGACTTCTCGGCCAGCTCCTCGATCTGCGGCCAGGGGCGCTCGGGATTGACGTGGTCGATGGTCAGGGGCGACACCCCGCCCCAGTCGTCGATGCCGGCGCCGATCAGCCGCTCGTACTCGGAGTCGACCAGGTTCGGCGGGGCCTGGAGGCAGGCCGACGGGCCCATGATGTGCCGGGCGACGGCCACCGTGGCGACCAGGTCGTCCAGTTCGGCGTCCGGCATGCCGCGCATCGCCGTGTCCGGCTTGGCGCGGAAGTTCTGGATGATCAGCTCCTGGATGCCGTGGTAGGCGCGGGAGACCTTCCGGAGCGCGAAGAGGGACTCGGCCCGCTCCTCGTACGTCTCACCGATGCCGATGAGCAGACCGGAGGTGAAGGGCACCGAGGAGCGGCCGGCGTCCTCCAGGACCCGCAGCCGTACGGCCGGTTCCTTGTCCGGGGAGCCGAAGTGCGGGCCGCCGGGCTCGGACCACAGGCGGGTCGCGGTCGTCTCCAGCATCATGCCCATGGAGGGCGCGACGGGCTTGAGGCGCTGGAAGTCCGTCCAGGTCAGCACGCCCGGGTTGAGGTGGGGCAGCAGGCCCGTCTCCTCCAGGATGCGGACGGAGACGGCGCGGACGTAGGCGATGGTGTCGTCGTAGCCGTGCGCGTCGAGCCACTCGCGCGCCTCGGGCCAGCGCTCCTCCGGCTTGTCGCCGAGGGTGATGAGGGCTTCCTTGCAGCCGAGGGCGGCGCCCTTGCGGGCGATGTCCAGCACCTCGTCCGGGGACATGAACATCCCGTGCCCGGCCCGGCGCAGCTTGCCGGGGACGGTGACGAAGGTGCAGTAGTGGCACTTGTCCCGGCACAGCCGCGTCAGCGGGATGAAGACGCTCTTCGAGTACGTGATGACACCGGGCCTGCCCGCCTGCTCGAGACCCGCGTCCCGCACCCGGGCGGCCGACGCGGCGAGGTCGGTCAGATCCTCGCCGCGGGCCTGGAGCAGCACCGCGGTCTCGGCGACGTCGAGGGCGACACCGTCCCGGGCGCGTTTGAGGGCGCGACGCATGGAGTTCTCGGTCGGGCCGGTTCCGGAGGTCGCGGAAGTCGTCATTCTCCCACCATACGTTCGGCGTGATCAGGGCCTACGGCTCCATCCGGCCTGCCGGAAGCCACGGCGGAGCCGCACATCGACGCAGCCCGCGCCCCCGGCGGAGTGGGGAGGGGGGGGCGTGCGGTGCACGGCCGGCCGCGGGTGCGTCGTGACTGGTCGCGCCCACGGGGCGGAGCCGCAGCTCGACGCGGCCCCGCGCCCCTTCTTCCCGCACCGCCTACAGGAAGCTCGCGTAGTCGTCCAGCACCCGCAGCACCTCGGCCTCCCCCGCCGACGGCAACTGGAGTACGACCTCCTCGATGCCCAGCTCGGCGTAGTGGGCGAGCTTGCCCGGGGCGGGCAGGACCGCGTACGGGACGATGTGCAGGGCGGCGGGGTCGCGGCCCGCGTCCGCCCACACCGAGCGCAGGACGGGGAGGGACTCGGTGAGGCCCCGGCCACCGATCGGCAGCCAGCCGTCGGTGTACTCGGCGATGTGCGCGAACAGTTTGGGTCCGGCGGCGCCGCCGACGAGGGTGCGCGGGCCGGTGATCCGGCCGCGCGGCTTCTGCGCCGGCTTCGGGTGGGCGTGGCTGGCCCGTACGCTCCCGAACTCGCCCTCGTAGGACCTCGGTTCCTCGGCCCACAGTGCCTGCATGAGCCGGGTCCGGTCCCGGACCAGCTCCCGGCGGGCGCGCCAGTCGACGCCGTGGTCGGCCGCCTCCTCGACGTTCCAGCCGTAGCCGAGGCCGAGCGTGAGACGACCGCCGGACAGGTGGTCGAGGGTGGCGATCTGCTTGGCGAGGGCGATGGGGTCGTGCTGGGCGACGAGGGTGATGCCGGTGCCGAGGGTCAGCCGCTCGGTCACGGCGGCGGCCTGGCCGAGGGCGACGAAGGGGTCGAGGGTGCGGCCGTATTCGCGCGGGAGGTCGCCACCGGCCGGGTACGGGGTGGTCCGTTCGACGGGTATGTGGGTGTGCTCGGGCAGGTAGAGGCCGGCGTAGCCGCGCTGCTCGAGTTCGCGGGCGAGCCGGACCGGTGCGATGGTCTCGTCGGTGAGGAAGATGGTGACGGCGATACGCATGACCCATCTGTACCGGGCCGGAATCGCAGTGTCCATACCGACCGGTCGGCACAGCCTGGTTCGCACATCCGTGTCACGCGCATGACACGCAGCCGTTCGCCAACTCCCGTTCGCCAACCCCTTTCTCTTTCACGGGAGTTCACGCCGAGAGGGGAGAATGACCGCCATGTGTGACGACACGCACGGCCAGGCCCAGGGCATCGGCAGACGCGCGCTGTTCGTGACGGGTGCCGCCGCTGCCCTTACGTTGGGAAGCGTGAGCTTCGCAGCGGCGGACGGTCAGCACCAGGAGACCCGGACGGTACGCGGCACCCTGCCGCCCGGCTCCCCCGACTTCGTGTACGTGCCGGTCGAAGTCCCCTCCGGCGTCCAGGAGATCAAGGTCTCCTACACCTACGACAAGCCCTCGGTCCCGGCCGGCACCCAGGGCAACGCCCTCGACATCGGCCTCTTCGACGACCGCGGCACCGAGCTGGGCGGCCGGGGCTTTCGCGGCTGGTCGGGCGGCGCCCGCACGGAGTTCTTCGTGCGGGCCGACGACGCGACCCCGGGCTATGTCCCCGGCCCGGTACGGGAGGGCACCTGGTACGTCGCGCTGGGCCCCTACACGGTGGCGCCGCAGGGGCTGACGTACGAGCTGACGATCACCCTCACCTACGGCGCGGCGGGCCGGACACCGCACCCGGTGTACCCGCCCTCCCGGGCGAAGGGCCGGGGCCGGGACTGGTACCGGGGCGACTGCCATCTGCACTCCTGGTACTCCGACGGCCGCCGCACCCCGGCCGAGATCGCGGCCCTGGCGCGGGCGGCGGGCCTGGACTTCATCAACTCCTCGGACCACAACACCCACTCCTCGCACCCCCACTGGGCGGACCAGGCGGGCGACGATCTGCTGATCATGCTCGGCGAGGAGATCACGACCCGCAACGGCCATGTGGTGGCGCTCGGCACGGAGCCCGGCACGTTCGTGGACTGGCGCTACCGGACCCGGGACAACCGCTGGGCCCGCTTCGCCCGGGACGTCCGCCGGGCCGGCGGCCTGGTCGTCCCCGCCCACCCGCACGCCACCTGCGTCGGCTGCGGCTGGAAGTTCGGCTTCGCCGAGGCGGACGCCGTGGAGGTGTGGAACGGCCCGTACACCCCGGACGACGAGGCGACCCTGGCCGAGTGGGACAACACCCTCGTCGCGGCCGTGCGGCAGGGGCGGGCCTGGCTCCCGGCGATGGGCAACAGCGACGCCCACCGCGACCCGGACGTCGTCGGCTCGCCCCAGACGGTCGTCCTCGCCGACGACCTGACCCGGGAGGCGATCCAGGAGGGCATCCGCTCGGGACGCTCGTACGTGGCCGAGTCGAAGAACGTCGTCCTCGGCTTCACGGTGACGGGCGGACGCGGGCGGCAGGCGGGCATCGGGGAGCGGCTGGAGGTGGCCGCCGACACCCCCGTGACCGTACGGCTGGAGGTCGCGGGCGCCCCGCGCTGCTCGGTCCGCTTCGTCACCGACCAGGGCGTGCTGTACACCAGCGATCCGCTGCCGGTGTCGGGCGCGGGCACGGTCGAGTGGCGTACGACGCCCACCTACGCGGCGTACGTGCGTGCCGAGGTGCGGCACGAGACGGCGGCCGGGCCGGTGCCGGGGGCACTGGCGGCGTTCACGAACCCCGTCTTCCTCGGCACCGTGTGATCACCGAGTCCCTCCCTCCCGGCCCGGGCCTGCCGATCCGGCGGCCCGGGCCAGAGGGCGGGCCGGACGGTCTGGTGCATGTGACCGGCGTCGTCGCCCGCGCCGTCCAGCGCGTGCGCCTGCCCGGACATCCCGGACTTCGCCGTGCAGCCGTCCGCAGACGCGCCCATCACGCCCCCCGTTGCGTGGATAAAGACCGCAGGGGAGGCTGGCCCGCGACAGTTGCAGGAACGTCCAGGCGTCACATGCCCCGCACGGGGCCGACACACCCTCACCGCCGTACGTCCGCCAGACCGGAGAAGGACCGACATGTCAGGCCTCGCAGCACGCAAGCACCGCGTGGTGACCCTCTTCCAGCGGCACGTCGCCAACCCCCTGAACCGACGGCTGCCGTTCCAGACCCTCCTGGAGACCACCGGCCGAAGCTCCGGCCTGCCCCGGCAGACCCCCGTCGGCGGTCGCCGGGTCGGGGACGCCTTCTGGCTGGTCTCCGAGTTCGGCCACAAGGCGCAGTACATCCGCAACATCCAGGCCGACCCGAGGGTCCGCGTCCGCCTGTCCGGCCGCTGGCACCACGGCACCGCCCGACTCCTGCCCGACGACGACCCCGTCGCCCGGCTGCGCGCCCTGCCCTTCTTCAACAGCACGGCGGTACGGGCCTTCGGCACGGATCTGATGACGGTGCGGGTGGATCTGGAGGACTGACGGGGCAGGACCGGGAGCCGGGGGTCAGCCCGGCCAGACGATGGCCTGCACCTCGCTGTAGGCGTGCAGGGCGTACGAGCCCACGTCCCGCCCCACCCCGCTCTTCTTGAACCCGCCGAACGGCGCCTCCATGTTGCGGCCGACGGTGTTGACCCCGACCCCGCCGGCCCGCAGCCGGCGGGCCACCCGGAAGGCGCGGGCGACGTCACCGGACCAGACGTAGTCGATGAGCCCGTAGTCGGAGTCGTTGGCGAGGGCGACGCCCTCGTCCTCCTCGTCGAAGGGGATGACGCAGACCACCGGCCCGAAGATCTCCTCCCGGGCGGCCCGCATGTCGTTGGTGCAGTCGGCGAGCAGCGTCGGAGCGACGTAGAACCCGCGTTCCAGAAAAGGCCGTTCACCGCCCGCGACCACGGACGCGCCCTCCTTGCGGCCGAGTTCGACATAGGACTCCACCCGCGCCCGGTGCTCGGCCGAGATCACCGGCCCGACGACCGTGTCCGGCGCGGCCGGGTCCCCGACCTTCAACCGGCCCGCATATGCGGCCAGTTGCTCCACCAGCCGGTCGTACACCCCGCGCTGGGCCAGCACCCGGGTCGGTGCCGTGCAGATCTGCCCGCTGTAGAAGGAGAAGGTGGTGCCGATGCCGGCGACGGCCGAGCCGAGGTCGGCGTCGTCGAACACCAGGGCCGCGCCCTTGCCGCCCAGCTCCATCAGCTGGCGTTTCATGTCCCGCCCGCACACCTCGGCGATGCGCCGCCCGACGGCGGTGGAGCCGGTGAAGCTCACCATGTCCACGTCCTCGCAGGCCACCACCGCCTCGCCCACGGCCACGTCCCGCCCCGACACGACGTTCACCACTCCGGGCGGCGCCCCGGCGGCCTCGAGCGCCTCGGCCATCCGGTAGACGGACAGGGGGTCCTGCGGGGCGGGTTTGACGACCACCGTGTTGCCCATGGCGAGCGCCGGGGCGACCTTCCCGGCCGGGTTGGCCCACGGGTTGTTGTAGGAGGTGACGCAGGTGACGACCCCGACGGGCTGCCGCACGGCCAGTGCGCCCATCACACCGGCCCGGCCCATCGGACCGGCCTCGTTGATCTGCGGGGCGACGGCCCACTCGGCGGGCTCCACGCTCGCGTACCGGCGGAAGCGGGCGGCGGCCACCCCGACCTGCATCGCGCGGGCCGTCCCGGTGGTCGCCCCGGTCTCGGCGCGGGCCAGATCGGCGTACGGCGCCAGGTGGCCGCGGATGATCTCCGCCGCCCGTCCCAGCACCGCCGCCCGCTCCTCGGGCCGGGTCCGCGACCACGCCCCGAACGCCTCACGGGCCGCCGCGCAGGCCGCCCGTGCCTGCTCCGGCGAGGCCTCCGGCGCCCAGCCGGCACTCTCCTCGGTGGCCGGGTCGGTCACCGGGTAGTGGCCGCCGTCCGGCTCCACCCACTGCCCTCCGACGAACAGCCGCTGCCCCTCGCTCACCGTGTGCTCACCGTCCGTGTGTCCCGCCCCGAGCGCAGCACCCTGCCCGGTACGGCCCCGCTCACCGCGTCGTCCCGGATGGCCTCGACCCCGTTGACCCACACGGCCCGTATCCCGATCGCCCGGGAGTCCAGGCGGGGGCTGTCCCCCGGCAGGTCGTGCACCAGCCGGGCCTGCCCGGCGTCGATCCGCTCCGGGTCGAGAAGCACGAGGTCGGCGTGCCAGCCCGTGCGCACCTGCCCGCGCTCGTGCAGCCCGAAGAGCCGTGCGGGGTCGTCGGTGAGCATCTTCACCGCCTGCTCGAACCCGACCAGCTTCCGGCCGCGCAGACAGTCGCCGAGGAAGCGCGTCGTGTACGGTGCCCCGCACATCCGGTCCAGATGCGCCCCCGCGTCGGACCCGCCCAGCAGCACGTCCTCGTGCTGCCAGGTCTCGGCACGCAGCGCCCAGGAGGCGGGGTCGTTGTCGCGGGGCATCGGCCACAGCACCGTACGCAGTTCGTCGTGCGCGCAGATCTCCACCAGGCAGGCGAAGGGGTCCAGCCCCCGCTCCTCGGCGATGTCGCGCACCACCCGGCCGGTCAGGCCCCGGTTGGCCTCGCTGTAGGTGTCCCCGATGACGTAGCGGCCGAAGTTGGCGAGCCGCCGGAAGACGCCCGCCTCCTTGGACCGGGCCTGTCGCAGCATCTCCGCCTGGACGGCCGGGTCCCGCAGCCGCGCGATCCGCTCCGGCACGGGCAGGGCGAGGATCGGCCCCCATCCAGGGATGAGGTTGAGGGCGCAGAAGGTGCCGAGGGACATGTTCATCGGGGTGAGGATCGGCATGGTGAGGGCCACCACCCGGCCGCCCGCCTTCCGGGCCCGCTCGCTCGCGCTGAGCTGCCGGGGCACCCGCTCCGGGACGGCCGCGTCGATGGTGAGCACGTTCCAGTTGAGCGGCCGGCCGGCGACCGCGCTCATCTCCACGAGCAGGTCGATCTCGTCGTCGCTGAACTGGTCCAGGCACCCGGCGACGATCGCCTCGATCTGCGTGCCCTCGTGCTCGCCGACGGCCCGGGACAGGGCGAGCAGTTCGGCGGGCCGGGCGTGCCGGGAGGCGACCGGCTGTCCGTCGCCGTCGGAGTGGGTGCTCGACTGGGTGGTGGACAGGCCCCAGGCACCGGCGTCCATCGCCTCGTGCAGCAGCCGTACCATCCGCTCCAGTTGCTCCGCGTCGGGCTGCCCGCCCACGGCGTCCGGTCCCATCACATGCCGGCGCAGCGCGCAGTGTCCGACCATGAAGCCGGCGTTGACGGCGATCCGTCCGTCGAGGGCGTCCAGGTACTCCCCGAAGGAGTTCCAGCTCCAGGGTGCCCCCTCCTCCAGCGCCACCAGGGACATCCCCTCCACCTTGGCCATCATCCGCCGGGTGTAGTCGGCGTCCTGGGGCCGGGCGGGGTTGAGCGGGGCGAGCGTGAACCCGCAGTTGCCGGCGGCGACCGTGGTCACCCCGTGGTTCAGCGAGGGCGTGGCGTAGGGGTCCCAGAAGAGCTGGGCGTCGTAGTGGGTGTGCGGATCGACGAAGCCGGGGGTGAGGACGAGTCCCGTGGCGTCCTCGCTCGTGCGGGCCTCCTCGGTGATCCTGCCGACGGCGGCGATCCGGCCCTCGCGCAGGCCGACGTCGGCGGTGAAGCCGGGCGCGCCGGTGCCGTCCACGACGGTGGCGCCCTTGATCAGGTGGTCCAGCATCCCTGCGCCCCCTCCTCAGACGGCCTGACGGAACCGGGACGTCCGGTGCACGGGATCCGTGTCGATCCTGGGGATCACATGCTCACCGATCAGCCGGATCGTCTGCAGCGTCTCCTCCTTCGGCACCCCCACCGGCAGCCCGAAGCTCAGCTGGTCCGCCCCGGCCTGCTCCCAGCGCTTGCACTGGCGCAGCACCTCGTCCGGGTCGCCGCAGATCAGCAGCTCCTCCTCGATGAGCAGCTCCACGAACTCGGGTGTGTACTCGGGCAGCGTCTCGGGCCACACCGGGAAGCCCTCCGGCCGGGGGAAGGTGTCGTGGTACCGGAAGACCAGCGAGGGCAGGTAGTGCAGCCCGCCGCCCACCGCGATCTCGATCGCCTCGGCGTGGGTCGGCGCGCAGATCGCGGTGGTCGTCACCATCACGTTGTCGTTGACGAAGTCCCCGACCGGCTCGGCGTTCACGACCGCCGTCTTGTACTGCTCCAGCACCCACTCCATGTCGGAGACCTTCTGGATGCTGAAGCCGAGCACGCCGAGCCCCTTCTGCGCGGCCATGGCGTACGACGCGGGCGACCCGGCCGCGTACCACATCGCCGGGTGGGACTTCCCGTACGGCTTCGGCAGGACCTTGCGCGGCGGCAGCTGCCAGTGCTTGCCCTGGAAGCCCGCGTACTCGTCCTGCAGCCACATCTTGGGGAACTCGGCGATCGTCTCCTCCCAGATCTCCTTCGTGTAGTTCATGTCGGTGATGCCGGGCAGGAAGCCGAGGATCTCGTGCGAGCCCGCGCCCCGCCCGCTGCCGAACTCGAAGCGGCCCTCGCTGAGGTGGTCGAGCATGGCGACCTTCTCGGCCACCTTCACCGGGTGGTTGACCGGCGCGAGGGGGTTGAAGATGCCGGAGCCGAGATGGATCCGCTCCGTCGCGTGCGCCAGGTAGCCCAGGAACACGTCGTTGGCGGACAGGTGCGAGTACTCCTCCAGGAAGTGGTGCTCGGAGGCCCACGCGTACTTGAAGCCGGACTGGTCCGCCTGGATGACGTACTCGGTCTCCTCCATCAGCGCCTTGTGCTCGGCCAGCGGGTCGGTCTCGGCACGCTTTCCGACGTATCCCTGTACAAAGAGCCCGAATTCCACGGCGGTTCACCTTCCCGGTCCAGGTGCTCGGTGCGAGTGCCTCAAACTTTCTGACGTAGCGTCAGATTCGTCAATAGATGACGATCCGTCAGATGACGCTGACCCCGGCCAGCCAGCCCCCGTCGATCACGAACGGCTGCCCGGTGATGTACGAGGAGTCCTGCGAGGTGAGGAAGAGCGCCAGCCGGGCCACCTCCTCCGGCCGGCCGACCCGGCCGAGCGGCACGAGCTTGCGGTACAGCTCGTCCAGCGCGCGGCTCATCTCCTCCGGGTCTGCGTCCGGGTCCAGCCGCGCAGGGTTGGACATCGCGGTGTCGATGGCGCCGGGGCAGATCGCGTTGACCCGGATGCCCCGGTCCGCCAGCTCCAGCGCCGCCACCCGGGTCAGACCGAGCACGGCGTGCTTGGTCGCGCTGTAGCTGCCGACGGCCGCCATGCCGGTGATTGCCGTGTAGGAGGCGGTGTTGACGATGGTCCCGCCGTCGGCCAGCTCCGGCGCCAGCGTCTTCATGCCCAGGAAGCAGCCGACCTGATTGACCTGCACGACCTGCATGAACTCGTCCAGCGGAGTGTCCACGAGGGCGTTGAAGCGCAGGATGCCCGCGTTGTTGACGAGCCCGTCGATGCGCCCGTACGCCGCCTTCACGGCCCCGACGGCCTCCCGCCAGCCGTCCTCCTCGCGCACGTCGAGGTGGACGTACAACGCGCCGATCTCCTCGGCCAGGGCCTCGCCCTGCTCGTCCAGCACGTCGGCCACGGCCACCCGGGCGCCCTCCGCCCGGAAGAGCCGTGCCTCCTGCTCGCCCTGCCCGCGCGCCGCCCCGGTGATGACGACGACGCGCCCGTCCAGCTTGCCCATGCCCCCTCCTCAGTCCAGCCGTGGTGCGACCTCGGCCGCGAACGCGCCGATCTGGTCGATGAGTTCACTGCGGTCCCGGCTGCGGAACCGCACCTGGATCCGGTCCACGCCCATCGCCGCGTACGCCCGCAGCGACGCGGCGATCTCCTCCGGCGCCCCGGTGAGGGTCCGCCGGCCGACCTCCCAGCCGGCCCGCCCGACGTACAGCGGCTCGGTGATGGCCCCGACGGTGAACGGCCCCGCCACGCCCCGGTCCGCGCGCAGGCGGCGGATGCGGGCGATCTGCGCGGGCAGCCGGTCGCGCGGATCGCCCTGCGGCAGCCACCCGTCACCCTTGAGTGCGGCCCGGCGTACGGCGGGGGGCGAGGAGCCGCCGACCCAGAGCGGGACCCGCCGCTGGGCGGGCCGGGGCCGCTGGCCGAGGCCGGAGAAGTCGTAGACCTTGCCGTGGTGCTCGGGGAACTCCTCCGGGCCGAGTGCGGCCCGCAGCGCGTCGATCGTCTCGTCCAGAACGGCCCCGCGCCGCTCGAAGTCCGCGCCGAGCGCGTCGAACTCCTCCCGTACGTGCCCCGCACCCACCCCGAGGACCAGCCGCCCGCCGGAGAGGTGGTCCACGGTGGCGTACTGCTTGGCGGTGATCAGCGGGTGCCGCAGGCCCACGACGGCCACATGGCTGAGCAGGCGCACCCGCTCGGTGACGGCGGCGAGGTGGGCGAGGGTGGCGACGGGGTCGTACCAGACCGTGCTCATGGCCGGGGCGAGCCGGCGCGGCACCGCCACGTGGTCGCAGACCGCGAGGTAGTCGAACCCGGCCCGGTCCGCGGCCCGCGCGACGGCCACCAGGTCCGCCGGCCCGGCCGCGTCCTCCCAGCGCTCGGCGTACAGGGTGCTCTGCGACTGGACGGGCAGCTGGATGCCGTACGCGAGGCTCACCTCGGCCCCCTCCACAGCCCGTCCTGCGTCAGCCCCAGCAGCTCGATGGCGTTGCCGCGCACGATCCGCTCGACCACGTCGGCCGGCAGATGCCCCATCTGCGCCTCACCGACCTCGCGGGACTTGGGCCAGGTCGAGTCGGAGTGCGGGTAGTCGGTCTCGTACAGGACGTTGCCGACGCCGATGGAGTCGAGGTTCCTCAGGCCGAAGGCGTCGTCGAAGAAGCAGCCGTAGACGTGCTCGGCGAACAGCTCCGAGGGCGGCCGGAGCACCTTGCCGGCGACCCCGCCCCAGCCCCGGTTCTCCTCCCAGACCACGTCGGCCCGCTCGAGGATGTACGGGATCCAGCCGATCTGCCCCTCCGCGTACATGACCCTGAGGTTCGAAAAGCGTTCGAACTTGCCGCTCATCAGCCAGTCGACCATCGAGAAGCAGCAGTTGGCGAAGGTGATGGTGGAGCCGACGGCGGGCGGGGCGTCGGCGGAGGTGGAGGGCATCCTGCTGCTGGAGCCGATGTGCATGGCGACGACCGTGCCGGTCTCGTCGCAGGCCGCGAGGAACGGGTCCCAGTCGTCGGTGTGGACGGACGGCAGGCCGAGGTGCGGGGGTATCTCGGAGAAGGCGACGGCCCGCACCCCGCGTGCCGCGTTGCGCCGTACCTCCTCGGCGGCCAGGTGGGCGTCCCACAGGGGGATGAGCGTGAGCGGTATCAGGCGCCCGTGCGCCTCGGGCCCGCACCACTCCTCCACCATCCAGTCGTTGTAGGCGCGCACGCACAGCAGCGCCAGCTCGCGGTCGCGGGCCTCGGTGAAGGTCTGGCCGCAGAAGCGGGGGAAGGTGGGGAAACAGAGCGCGGACCGGACGTGGTTGACGTCCATGTCGGCGAGCCGGGCGGGGACGTCGTACGACCCGGCGCGCATCTGTTCGTAGGTGATGACCTCGAGCTTCACCTCGTCGCGGTCGACCCCGACGGCGGTGTCGAGCCGGGTGAGCGGCCGGCGCAGGTCCTCGTAGGCCCACCAGTCGCCCAGAGGCCCGTCGGTACTGCCGGGCTCACCCATGACGGGCCTGAAACGTCCGCCGAGGAAGGTCATCTCCTTCAGCGGGGCGCGCACGATCCGGGGCCCGGTGTCCAGGTACTTCTTCGGCAGCCGCTCCTGCCAGACGGTGGCGGGCTCCACGGTGTGGTCGTCGACGGAGATGATCAGCGGGAACTGTGGTGTCTCCATGAGCCTCACGGTAGCGCCGATCTGACGGTCCGTCAGCTAGTCGTGGCGCAGTGGTGTCCGGCCTCCGGGTGCGAAGACCGTGTGAGGGCCTTGTGTGCTCGGACGTGCCGGTCTGTGATCGGCGTCTCCCACGGCTGACGCAACCGCCCGGAACAAGGCAAACTGACGGGGTTGTTCGTGATGCCGAGGGGGACGAACGCATGGACGGTGGGCCGCGAGTGCCTGAGCAGCGGCGTCCCGGCTCCGTGACCGTCACGGAGCAGGAGGCGCTGCGGTTCGGCGTGCTCGGTCCGGTGCGGGCCTGGCGCGGCGCGGAGCAGATCGGCACGGGCTCCCCACAGCAGCGTGCGCTGCTGGCCGCCCTGCTGCTGCGCGAGGGCCGGACGGCGACGGCGGCGGAACTCATCGACGCCCTCTGGGGCCCCGAGCCCCCGTCGCAGGCCCTGGCGGCCCTGCGCACGTACGCGTCGCGCCTGCGCAAGATCCTGGACCCCGGCGTGCTGGTCAGCGAGTCCGGCGGCTATGCGATCCGCGGGCTCGGCGAGGGCGCCCTGGACCTGGCCGAGGCCCAGGAACGGGCGGCACAGGCGGAGAAGGCCCGGGGCACGGGCGACCTCTACCGGGCCCGCGATCTGCTGAACGAGGCCCTCGGCCACTGGGACGGCGAGCCCCTGGCGGGCGTCCCCGGGCCGTACGCCGAGACCCAGCGGGTCCGCCTGGAGGAGTGGCGCCTCGGGCTGCTGGAGTCCCGCCTGGACATGGACCTGGAGCAGGGCTGCCACGCGGAGGCGGTCTCGGAGCTGACGGCACTGACGGCCGCGCACCCCCTGCGGGAGCGGCTGCGCGAGCTGCTGATGCTCGCCCTGTACCGCAGCGGGCGGCAGGCGGAGGCCCTCGCGGTCTACGCCGACACCCGCCGCCTGCTGGCCGAGGAGCTGGGGGTGGACCCCCGCCCGGGCCTGCGGGAGCTGCAGCAGCGCATCCTCCGCGCGGACCCGGCGCTGGCGGAACCGTCCTCGCCCGCGACGGAACCTCCGGTGACGGCCGTCCGCCCGGCCCAGCTCCCGGCGTCGGTCCCCGACTTCACGGGCCGCAGCGGCTTCGTCTCCGAGCTGAGCGAGGTGCTGTCCTCGGCGTCGGTGTCCGCCGACGCCGCGGGCCGGGTGATGGCGGTGTCGGCGCTGGCGGGCATCGGCGGCGTGGGCAAGACGACACTCGCGGTGCACGTGGCGCACCGGGCCCGTGCGGCCTTCCCCGACGGCCAGCTGTACGTGGACCTCCAGGGGGCCGGCCCCCGCCCGGCCGAGCCGGAGACGGTGCTGGGCGCCTTCCTGCGCGCGCTGGGTACGGCGGACTCGGCGGTCCCCGACTCGTTGGAGGAGCGGGCCGCGCTCTACCGCTCGGTCCTGGACGGCCGCCGGGTGCTGGTCCTGCTGGACAACGCCAAGGACGCGGCCCAGGTACGTCCGCTGCTGCCGGGAACGGAGGGCTGCGCGGCGCTGGTGACGTCCCGCGTGCGCATGGTCGACCTGGCCGGGGCCCATCTGGTGGACCTGGACGTGATGTCCCCCGACGAGGCGCTGGCGCTGTTCACGAAGATAGTCGGCGAGGAACGGGTGGCGGCGGAGCGCGAACCGGCCCTGGACGTGGTCGCTGCCTGCGGCTTCCTCCCGCTGGCGATCCGCATCGCGGCCTCCCGCCTGGCGGCCCGCCGCACCTGGACCGTCTCGGTCCTGGCGGCGAAGCTGGCGGACGAGCGCCGGCGGCTGGACGAGTTGCAGGCCGGCGACCTGGCGGTGAAGGCGACCTTCGAACTGGGCTACGGCCAGCTGGAACCGGCCCAGGCCCGCGCGTTTCGCCTGCTGGGCCTGGCCGACGGCCCGGACATCTCCCTGGCCGCGGCGGCGGCGGCCCTGGACCTCGCGGCGGAGGACACGGAGGACCTCCTGGAGTCCCTGGTGGACACGTCCCTGCTGGAGTCCGCCGCCCCCGGCCGCTACCGCTTCCACGACCTGGTCCGGCTCTACGCGCGCGCATGCGCGGAACGCGACGAACAGCCGCCGAGCGAGCGCGAGGCCGCGATGTCGCGGCTGCTGGACTTCTACCTGGCCACGGCGGCACAGGTGTACGCGATCGAGCGCCCGGGCGACCGGCTCGTCGACCACATGGAGCCGACCGAGTATCCGGGGCTGCGGTTCGAGGAGCGGCACCTGGCTCAGGACTGGCTGTACGCGGAGGCGATCTGCCTGCTCGCCTGCGTGCGCCAGAACGCGGCCGGCCCCGCGACCCTGGCCAGGGCCATCGACCTGCTGTGGGCAGCGCACGACCTGTCGGAATCGGGGGCCAACTCCAGGGAGTACGAGGCCACGGCGAACGCGCTGCTGGACGCCGCCCGGTCGATGGGGCTCGCACGCGCCGAGGCCAGGGCCCTCACGACTCTGGTCAACGTGCACCACGTGGGCGGCCGGTTCGAGCTGGCCGACCAGGAGGCGGAGCGCGCGACACTCCTCGCGCAGGAGGCCGGCGACCTGCCGCCCGTCTGCTGGACCCGCAACGCCCGGGGCATCATCGCGCTCTACCAGAACCGTCACGAGGACGGCGAGGAACACCTCTCACAGGCCATCGAGCACTTCCGCATCCTGGGCGACCGCCCCGGCGAGGCCAGCGCCCTGTGCAACCTCTCGCGCATCCATCTGGCCACCGGCCGCACGACGAGCGCCGTCGCACTCGCACAGCAGGGCATCGAGATCTACGACGCCATGGGCAACTCCATGCGCGGCGCCAACGCCCGCTACGCGCTGGGGCTCGCGCTCACCCAGAGCGGCGAACTGCGGTCCGCGACCGACCGGCTCCAGGAAGCCCTCGGCGTGTTCCGCGACAGCCGGCAGCGCCTGTGGGAAGGCATGAGCCTGTTCCGCCTGGCCGAGGT
This sequence comes from Streptomyces broussonetiae, assembly GCF_009796285.1. Classification (NCBI taxonomy): domain Bacteria; kingdom Bacillati; phylum Actinomycetota; class Actinomycetes; order Kitasatosporales; family Streptomycetaceae; genus Streptomyces; species Streptomyces broussonetiae. The sequence continues at coordinate 4,409,962 of NZ_CP047020.1, forward strand.
GGATCTCGTGGCCGGACACCCGGCGCAGGCGGCCGCCAACGCCGAGATGGCGCTCACCGTGCTGCGCGGCATCGGCGGGGAGTGGCGTCGGGGCAACGTCCTGACGGTCCTGGGTCGTGCGCTGGCGGGCATCGGGCAGCACGGCCGCGCCCAGGTCTGCTGGCAGGAAGCCGTGCGCGTCTACGACGAGTTGGGCTCGCCCGAAGCCGCGGACGTACGCGCGCTGCTGCACCCCGCCCAGGCGGCCTGACCCTGGGCGGCACGTTCATCATTCGTTTATCGCCCCGCGTCATCCTCGAAGCAGTCGATCCGCCGCGTCGGGGGGCAGGCGGGTCACTGGAGAGGCCCTCGCACTGACGAACTAGGGTGAGCGGCCCGGCTGATCCGTCCGGTCACGCCCGGGGGAGTGACCGGACGGATCAGCCGATCCAGCTACTCGCACCGTCTCAAGGAGAGTTGACGCACATGAGTGACGAGGTCAAGCCTCAGGACCTGCACGCCACCGGCACGAAGGACGCGGCGGTGAAGCCCGACGACCTGCACGCCACGGACGCGAAGGCGTCGCCCCAGGACCTGCACGCCACCGACGAGCCCGTCGAGACCATGGACCTGCACGCCACGTCGGAGCCCTTCACGCCGACCAAGTCCTGACCCTTCGCACACGGGGGAACCGGCCGCGACGGCGCCGAGGGGGAGCCGTCGCGGCCGTGGTGTGTCCGGTGCCGCCGTCGCGGCCACGGCGGCCGGTCACCCGGCCCGCAACACCCCTTTCACCACCTTCCCGCCGGCATTGCGCGGCAGCTCCCGCACGAACTCCACCGTCCTCGGCACCTTGTAGTTCGCCATCTCGCGGCGGGACCAGGCGATCAGGTCGTCCTCCGTCAGTACCGAACCCGGTCTGCGGACCACGAAGGCCCTGCCGACCTCGCCCAGGCGGGGGTCCGGGACGCCGATCACGGCCACTTCGCGGACGTCCGGGTGGAGGCCCAGCAGCTGCTCTATCTCCGCCGGGTAGGCGTTGAAGCCGCCGACGATGAACATGTCCTTGATGCGGTCCGTGATGCGCAGGTTGCCCGCCTCGTCCAGGACGCCCACGTCGCCCGTGCGCAGCCAGCCGTCCGCCGAGACCGCCTCGGAGGTGGCCCTGGGGTCGTCGTAGTAGCCGCGCATGACGTGGAAGCCGCGGACCAGTACCTCGCCCGGCACACCCGGCGGCAACAAGGTGCCCGTCGCATCCTGCACCCTCACCTCCGTCCCCGGGATCGCCCGGCCGGAGGTGGACGCGATGACCGACGGGGCATCCGCGCGCCGGCACATCGTGACGACCCCGCTCGCCTCCGACAGGCCGTACGCCGTGAGGACCGTCTCCACGCCCAGTTCCCCGCGCAGGCGTTCCACCAGGCGCAGCGGCACGACCGCCGCCCCCGTCACCACCAGGCGCAGCGCCGACAGGTCGTGACTGTCGCGGGCCGGGTGGTCCAGGAGCTGCTGGTGCAGGGTCGGCGGACCCGGCAGCACCGACACCCGCTCCGCCGCGATGTTCGCGAGCGCCGTCTCCACGTTGAACACCGGCTGCGGGATCATCGCCGCGCCGCGCATCAGGCAGGCGATCACCCCGGCCTTGTAGCCGAAGGTGTGGAAGAAGGGGTTGACGATCAAGTAGCGGTCCGTCGGCCGCAGGCCTGCCAGGTCCGACCAGATCTCGTACGCCCGCAGCGTCTGCTCGTGCGTGATCATCGCGCCCTTGGGGCGGCCGGTCGTCCCCGACGTGTAGATGATGTCCGACACGTCCGTTCCGGCCAACTGGTCCGACCGAGCGCGGACTTCGGTGGCGCACACCGCCTCCCCCGCCGCCAGGAAGTCCTTCCAGGCGCGGAAGTCCGACGGCGCGTCGTCCGACAGGACCACCACCTCCGCCAGCCCCGGCAGGCCGGGCAGCGGGCCCCGGGCGCCGTCCGCCGGTGCGCCCTCGCCCGCCGCCCTGCGCAGGGAGGCCACGTACGACGTGCCCAGGAACGTGCCCGTCACGAACAGCAGCCGCGCCCCGCTGCGGCGCAGGACGTCCGCCGCCTCCGTGCCCTTGAAGCGGGTGTTGAGCGGCACCAGGACCGCACCCGCCGTCACCGCGCCCAGGGCCGAGACGATCCAGTCCAGGGAGTTGGGGGCCCAGACCGCCACCCGGTCACCGGCCCGCACCCCGCTCGCCAGGCAGGCCGCCGCCGCCCGCTCGATGCGGGCGCCCAGTTCGGCGTACGTGATCCTGGTGCGCCCCTCGACCACGGCCTCCGCGTCCGCGTACCTCTCGGCCGACCACCGCACCAGCTCCGGGATGGTGTTCCACTCGCCCACGACGCCCCTCCCCGAACTCTCCGAACTCCTCGAACACACACAGCTGACTGACCGTCAGATTAGCTGTAATCTGACGCACTGTCAGGATGACAAGAGGGGGTCGCCATGGCAGTTGCCGGGCTGAAGGACGCCACCGCCATCGTCGGGATCGGGCAGAGCGCGTTCGCCAAGCACCTTCCGCAGGACGAGAAGACGCTCGCCTGCCGGGCCGTGCTCGCCGCGCTCGAGGACGCGGGGATCGCGCCCGGCGAGGTCGACGCCCTCGCCTCGTACACCATGGAGGAGACCGACGAGGTCGAGCTGGCCAAGGCCGTCGGGTTCGGGGATCTGACCTTCTTCAGCAAGGTGGGGTACGGCGGGGGCGGCTCCTGTGCCACCGTCGGCCACCTCGCCGCCGCCATCGCCTGCGGACAGGCCTCCGTCGGCGTCGCCTGGCGGTCCCGGAAACGGGGCAGCGGGCCCCGGCCCTGGACCAACACCACCGTCCAGCTGCCCACACCCGCCCAGTGGACCCGGCCCTTCGGACTGCTGCGGCCCGCCGACGAGATCGCCATGCTCACCCGGCGGTACATGCACGAGTACGGCGCCACCCGGGATCACCTGTTCAACGTCGCCCTCGCCTGCCGCAACCGGGCCAACCAGAACCCGGCCGCCGTCATGTACGAACGGCCGCTGACCCGCGAGATGTACATGACCTCCCGGTGGATCAGCGAGCCGCTCTGCCTCTTCGACAACTGCCTGGAGACGGACGGCGCCCTCGCCTGCGTGATCGTCGGCAGGGAGCGCGCCCGGGACTGCCGGCACGCCCCCGTCTATGTGCACTCCGCCGCCCAGGGGCTGCCCGCGCAACACCACGGCATGGTCAACTACTGGAACGACGACCCGCTCACCGGGCCCGCCTGGACCGCCGCCCGGCATCTGTGGAAGCACGCCGACTTCACGCCCGACGACGTGGACGTGGCGCAGGTCTACGACGCCTTCACCGCCCTCGTGCCGCTCTCGCTGGAGGGGTACGGCTTCTGCGGGCGGGGCGAGGGGGGCGCGTTCACCGAGGGCGGTGCCCTGGAGATCGGCGGGCGGCTGCCGCTCAACACCTCCGGCGGCGGGCTCTCCGAGGCCTACGTACACGGCTTCAACCTCGTCAACGAAGGAGTGAAGCAGCTGCGCGGCAGCAGTACCGCCCAGGTCCCCGGCGCCGCCACCTGCCTGGTCACCGCCGGCGAAGGGGTTCCCACCTCCGCCCTGCTCTTGAGGAACTGAGGAGTTGAGCCCAGCATGCTGACCCCTGTCACGGACGGCGACGGCGCCCCCTTCTGGGAGTACGCGGCCCAGGGCGAACTGCGCGTCCAGGCCTGCGCCGACTGCGGCGAACCCCGCTTCCCGCCCCGCCCCTGCTGCGCGCACTGCCAGTCGTTCGCGAGCCGGTGGCGGGCGGTGTCGGGGCGGGGACGGATCTGGTCGTACGTCGTTCCGCATCCGCCGCTCCTTCCCGACTACGCGCAGCAGGCGCCGTACAACGTCGTCGTCGTGGAGCTGGAGGACGCCCCGCGGATCCGGCTCGTGGGCAATGTGGTCGACCACGCCGGTGCGGCCCTCAACTCCCTCGACACGCAACGGATCCGGATCGGCGCCCGGGTGCACGTCGTCTTCGCGGACGGGCTGCCGCAGTGGGTGCTCGCGTGAGCACCGTCCGGGTCGGGACCGACAAGGACAGCGGGGTGGCCGTCGTCACGCTGGACCGGCCCGAGCGGCTCAACGCGATCGACCTGGAGATGGTGGGTGAACTCCGGGCCGTCTGGCGGGAGTTGCGTATTGACGATGCCGTGCGGGCCGTCGTCCTCACCGGTGCGGGGGAGCGGGCGTTCTGTACCGGGATCGACCGGGACGTCGTCGTGCCGCAGCCGTCGTCGCCGTACATGCAGGACGATCCGCTGCTCGCGATCGGGCCGAAGGCGAACGACCTGTGGAAGCCGGTGGTGGCCGCCGTGCGCGGGATGGCCTGCGGAGGCGCCTTCTACCTGCTCGGGGAGAGCGACTTCGTCGTCGCCGACCCCAGCGCCGTCTTCTTCGACCCGCACACCTCCTACGGCATGGTCAGCGCCTACGAGTCCATGCTGATGGCCGCGCGGATGCCGTACGGGGAGGTGGCGCGGATGATGCTCATGGGCACCGCCGAGCGGATCTGTGCCCGGCGGGCCCTGGAGACCGGGCTGGTCGGCGAAGTCACCGAGGAGGGCGGGGCGTTGGCCGCCGCCGTACGGTGTGCGACCGTGATCGCCGGGTATCCGGCGCAGGGCGTGCAGGGGACCGTGCGGGCCCTGTGGGCCGCGCGGGAGGCGGCGCTGGCCCAGGCGTTCGCCCAGGCCCCGCACCTCATCGCCCTCGGCAACCTGCCCCCCGCACGGCAGGCGGAACTGTTCGCCGGGCGGCGCGGGGAGTTCCGGGTGCGCTGAGCCCGCCGGTCACTGCGGGGGCGCGTCCGGGCCGACCCGGCAGTGGTCGGCCAGGTCCCCGTTGCCCGAGCCGGTCTCCACCCTGAGCCTCGCCCTGCCCTTCGCCGGCACGGCGACATCGGCGAAACCGTGGTCGACCTCGGCATCGGTGCGGTCCCGGAAGGAGACGTCGACGCTGAAACTGCCCTTGCGGGTGTTCGGGTTGGCGACCTCGACCGTCGCGTACGGCTTCGTCTTCGTCGCGCAGCCGATGAGCTTCGTCGTGGCGTCTCGCAGGACGGTACCGGCGCCGCTGCGCACCGCGTGGCGGCCGTCGTCCGCCGGGGGTAGCGTCAGCCCTGGGACGGCCGCCGTCTGGAGCCCCTTTCCGTGACAACCGGTACGACGGCCGTCACGCACCCCTCCGTCAAGCCGTCCGCGCCGTGCCCGTGCCCTTCTCCGCGTCCAGCGCGTACACGCAGCGGTCCTTGCTGCACGCGTACACCACACCGTCCTCGACCACCGGGGAACCGGTGATCTCGCCGCCCGTCGCCAGCTTCCAGCGCAGCCGGCCGTCGTCGGCCTTGAGGGTGTAGAGCAGGTGGTCGGTGGAGCCGAAGTGGATGCGGCCCTCGGCCACCACGGGCGCACCCACGACGTCACCGCCCGCCTGGAAGCGCCACTTGGGCGTGCCCGTGACCGCGTCCAGGGTGTACAGGGCCTTGCCGCTCCCGACGTGGACATGGCCGGCGGCGACCAGGACCGGCTCGATCGAGGAACGGGCCTCCGTCGCGATGCGCCAGCGGTCACGGCCGTCGGTGGCGTCGAGGGCGTAGACGGTGCCCAGGTAGTCCGCCAGGTAGACACCGCCGCCCGTGACCGCCGGGCCGGGCGCGAAGGTCGGCGGGCCGAGGAAGACCGCGGGTGACTCGAAGTGCCAGCGGACCATCCCGCTCGCCGCCTCGACGGCGAGGACGCGGGTGCCGGCACAGACGTAGACGTAGCCGTCGGACGCCGGGGCGAGCCGGACGGGCACACCGCCGCAGGAGGCCGCGTCACCGACCGGGTACGACCAGCGCTCCTCGCCGGTGCGGGCCTCCAGGGCGCGCAGCCGGGCGTCCTGCCAGACGTACACCGTGCCGTCGTGGACGAGCGGTCCGGCCTCGGGGGACTCGAAGTCGCTCTGGCAGCCGCCGATCTCCCACAGCTTCTGCCCGCTGGCAGCCTCCCAGGCCTGGACACCGCCGCCGCGGGTGCCGGTGACGACCGTGCCGCGGTCGGCCTTGAGCGAGTACACCCAGGCGTCCGTCGACAGCCGCCACAGGTCGGTGCCCTCGCGGGCGTCCAGGGCGAACAGGGTGGGGCCGTCGGAGGCATGGACACGGCCGTCCGCGACCGCCATGGACCAGGCGACGTCACGCGTCTTGAAACGCCGGCGGCCGGTGCCCACGTCCAGGGCGTGCACCTCGAAGGAGGTGACGTAGACCAGGTCGCCGCAGACCGCCGGGGTGCCCCAGACGTCGTTGGACATCCGGAACCGCCAGGGGCGCCAGCCGCTCGCCGTCTCCGGGGGCACCGCCGGCACCGGGGGTACGGCGGGGTCGGCGCCGGCCGGGCCGGGGCGCGGGCGGGACCAGGTGGCGACCAGGCCGGCCTCCGGCGGGGGCGCCTTGACGGCGGCGGCGCGGGCGTCGGCGACGCGCGGTCCGGGGCCGATGGGCACCTGGGCGCCGGCCAGCCGGACCGGGCCGGCGTCGGGGGCATGGGCGGGGACGGGCGGTGCGGGCGGGTCGTACGAGGGCGGCGGGGGCATGGCCGGGCGGCCCCCGCTGTGCGGGCCGCCGGCGGTGACGGGGGCGGGCTTGACGGCAGGGCGCCCGCCGCGCCGGGACTCGATGAGGGCGACGGCCTTCTCGGGCAGCCAGGCGGACGCGGTGCCGCTGTCGTCGGAGCCGGAGCCGAAGAGGTGCGGCGCCAGCTGGGCCTGGAGGTCGGCCGGGGAGGGGCGGCCCGCGGCCTCCATCTGCATGCAGACCTCGATGAGCGGACGCAGCTCGTCGGGCAGGCCGGTGAGGTCCGGACCCTCGCGCAGCAGCATGAAGACCGTCTCGACCGGATTGGCGCCGTGGAAGGGCGGATGGCCGGTGGCCGCGAAGACCAGCATGGAACCGAGGGAGAAGACATCGCTGGCGCCGGTGACGCTGCGCGAGTCCTTGGCCTGCTCGGGGGACATGTAGGCGGGGGTGCCAACGGCGACGTTCGTCATGGTCAGACGGGTGTTCGAAACGCCGGAGGCGATACCGAAGTCGATCACCCGGGGGCCGTCCTCGACCACGAGCACGTTGGAGGGCTTCAGGTCGCGGTGGACCAGCCCGGCGCCGTGGATGGACTGCAGGGCTTCCGCCACTCCCGCCGCGAGCCAGCGCACGGCCTGGGCCGGGAGCGGCCCGCAGTCGTTCACTATCTCCTCGAGGGAGGGCGCGGGGACGTACGCGGTCGCGAGCCACGGCACGGCGGCGCGCGGGTCGGCGTCGACCACGGCCGCCGTGTAGAAGCCGGAGACCGCGCGGGCCGCCTCCACCTCGCGGGTGAAGCGGACCCGGAAGAGCTGGTCCTCGGCCAGCTCGGTGCGCACCGTCTTGATCGCCACGCGCCGGCCGGACGCCGAGCGCGCGAGATAGACCAGCCCCATGCCGCCGGCACCCAGCCGGCCCAGCACCTCGAACGGCCCGATCCGCCGCGGATCGTGCTGCGTCAGCTGATCCACTTGCCTGCCACCTCCCCGTACTGGCCGCGCCACCCCATATGTACGCGACCGACGTGCAGCGTCTCACCACCGCACCGCCGTGGCGGCACGCACCCTGATTCTTCCTGGCCGGGCGGCAGGTTGCGAACCCGGTGATAATCAGGGTGTCTCGCCATCAATCTGACCAAAGCGGACAGTTCAGCGTCGCAGAAGTGCGAACGACGCCCCCTGATTGTCGGTGACGACGGCCACATGCCCGTACGACGTCTCGAAGGGCGGCGCCTGCACCCGGCCGCCGAGGCGCTGGACGGCCCCGAGGGCGTCGTCCAGGTCGGCGACCCGGAAGTGCGCGAGGAAGTGCGGGGGCATCTCGGCCGGGAAGACCTCGGTGACGGGAGCCCGGCCGAAGTCGGGCCGGGCTCCCGCACCGAACAGGGCGTCATGGAAGAGACCGCCGTAGAAGGCGTTGGCGGCGGCCGTGTCGCGCGTGTACAGCTGGGCCCAGACGAAGCTGCCGGGCTCGTGCCGCCGCCCGAAGCCGCGGTGGCTGCCCGGCTGCCACAGCCCGAACACCGCGCCCTCGGGGTCGGCAGCGAGGGCGGCCACCCCGAGGTCGCCCACCAGGAACGGGGCCATGACCAGCTGCCCGCCGGCCGCGGTGATCCGCCGGCCGAGGGCCACGGCGTCCGGGGTGGCGAAGGAGACCGTCCAGACGGTGGGCATACGGCCGTCCAGCTTGGGGGCCAGCGAGGCGACCGGCTCCCCCGCCAGCCGGGCCCACACCGAGGAGCCGTACGCGTCCTCGAAGGTCCACCCGAAAAGCTCACCGTAGAACCGCTTGCCCGCCTCGACGTCGGCGAGCTGGGCGTCCACCCAGCAGGGCACGCCCTCCCCGTATGCCTCTTCCGTCTCTCCCGCCTCTACCACTTCCCCCTCCAGCACCTCTTCCGCCTCTTCCGCCTCTTCGTTCCCGGATGCCCTGTTTTCGGCCATGTCGCCAAAGTAACCGGGCCGCGCGCACCCCGCAGACCTGGCACACCACCCTCAGAGCACCCGTGCACCCCATTTGCAGTCGGCCGAATCGCGCTCCGATCACCCCTCGGTAAGCTGACGGCATGACAGGACAAGTGCGTACCGTCGACGGCCGCGTGGCCGGCCGGCGTGGGCAGGCGACCCGGCAGAAGCTGCTCGACTGCCTCAGTGAGATGCTCAGCTCCTCCCCGTACCGGGATGTCAAGGTCATCGATGTCGCCCGGAAGGCGGGCACTTCGCCCGCGACCTTCTATCAGTACTTCCCCGACGTCGAAGGCGCCGTCCTGGAGATCGCCGAGCAAATGGCGACCGAGGGCGCCGGATTGACCGAACTGCTCGAAGGGCGGTCCTGGGCCGGGAAGACCGGATGGCAGACGGCACAGGAACTCGTGGACGGGTTCCTGGAGTTCTGGCGCCGCAACGACGCCATCCTCAGAGTCGTCGACCTCGGCGCGGCCGAGGGGGACAAACGGTTCTACAAGATCCGGATGAAGATCCTGAACTCGGTGAACAACTCCCTCGCGGATTCCATCGCCGAGCTGCAGGCCAAGGGCAGAGTCGACAAGGACGTGAACCCGGCGGCGGTGGCCGGCTCACTGGTCGCGATGCTCGCGGCGGTGGCGGCCCACCAGAAGGGCTTCTCGTCCTGGGGCGTGAAGCAGGCCGAACTCAGGCCGAACCTGGCGCTGCTGGTGCATCTGGGTGTGACCGGCAAGAAGCCGACCAGGTAACCCACGCCCCGGCGCGCACATTTCAAACGTCCTGACCCCAAGTCCTGTCTGGCAGGCGGTGGTTCACCCGCGGTGAGCGGTTGAACCACCGCCTGCGCCGCTATGCGGGCAGCGGCCGGTCCCGTACGACGTGCTTCATGACCAGCGTCGACGTCAGCCGCTGCACGCCCGGCAGGGCCGCGAGCCGGTCGTCGTACAGCCGCTGGAAGGCGGCCAGGTCGGCAGTGGCGATCCGCAGCAGGTAGTCGGGCTCGCCGAACAGCCGCTGGGCGTCGAGGACGTGCTCCAGCTCGCTGACCGCCCGCTCGAAGTCGGCGACCGTGTCCCGGTCCTCCTGCCGCATGGACACGAAGACCAGCGCCTCGAAGTTCAGCCCGAGCGCGGTCGGGTCCACCACCGCCCGGTAGCCCTCGATGGCGCCGGAGCGCTCCAGCTCGCGCAGCCGCCGGTGACACGGCGAGACGCTGAGCCGCACCCGGGCGGCCAGCTCGGTCACGGTCAGCCGTCCATCCTGCTGCAGCTCGGCAAGGATTTTCCGGTCCATGTCGTCCATGGGGTAGATCTTCCCTCAGAAGCCCGGATCATGGGCAAACTTCGGGAACACTTTCGAGCCATTCACGCCTAATGTCCCCAGCATGAACTCCGGGCTGCTCCTCTCCTTCCTCGCCGTGGACCTGCTGCTGGTGTGCGTGCCGGGCGCCGACTGGGCGTACGTCATCGCGACCGCGCTGCGCGGCCGTTCGGTGCCGCGCGCGGTCGCGGGCCTGGTCTCGGGGTACGCCCTGCACACGGTCCTGGCGACGGCGGGCCTGGCGGTCCTGGTGGCGGGCTCACCCGGGCTGCTGACCGTTCTGACCGTGGCGGGCGCCGGGTATCTGCTGTGGCTGGGCTGGGGCGTGCTGCGGCGGCCGGCGGTGCCGGATGCCAGTGCCGCTCCGGCGCCGTCCGGCAGGCTCTTCCTGCGGGGCGCCACGATCAGCGGCCTGAACCCCAAGGGCCTGCTGCTCTACCTCTCCGTCCTCCCCCAGTTCCTCACCCTGCACGGCGCCCACCTGCCCGTCCCGGTCCAGACGGCCGCCTTCGGCCTGCTCCACATGGCTTGCTGCGCGGCGGTCTACTGCGCAGTCGGCGTGCTGGCCCGCGTCCTGCTGGCCGCGCGGCCGGCGGCGGCCCGGGCGGTGACCCGGACGTCGGGCGCGGCAATGCTGGGGATCGGGGCGTTTCTCCTGGTGGAACGCTTGGCCACGCTCTAGCCCCGCAGCGGGTGCCGCACTCCTCAGGGGGCCGCCGTGAGCCGGAACAGCCGGATCTGCCTCGTCACCCGCTCCTGGTACGCGGCGTACGGCGGCCAGAACGCCAGGACCGCCCGCCAGACCGCCGCCCGTTCCTCCCCCGTGAGCAACCGGGCCGTGACCGTGATGTCCCGGCCCTTCCAGCTGATCGACGCCTCGGGACGGGCCAGCAGGTTGTGGGTCCAGGCCGGGTGCCCCGTCCGGCCGAAGTTGGAGCCCACGAGGATCCAGGTCCGGCCGTCCTCCTCGGGCATGCACGCGAGCGGGGTGCGGCGGGGCAGGCCACTGCGGGCGCCCGTGGCCGTGAGGATCACCCCCGGCAGCATCCGGGCGCTGAGCAGCACCTTGCCCCGGGTGAGGCGATGGACCGTCCGGTCGAGCGCCGGGACGACGTGCGGGGCGACCCTGGCGAAGGTCCGGGTGGACGAGACCCGCTGGACGAGGCGGACACCGAGGGCGGCCATCAGACGGCCACCTCCCCGTGCGCGAAGAGCCCGGAGGTCTCGGCGGCCCGGTCCCGCAGCCGGTGCGGCGGCCCGAACAGCAGCTCGTCGCCGGCCGCCCGTTTGAAGTAGAGGTGGGCGTCGTGCTCCCAGGTGAAGCCGATCCCGCCGTGCAGCTGGATGCCCTCGGCGGCGGCCGTCCGCAGCGCCTCCAGGGCCTGTGCGAGCGCCAGCCCGCCCACGTGCTCGCCGTGCGCCGTCGCCCAGGCGGCGTAGTAGGCGGCGGACCGGGCCGCCTGCAGCGCCACGTACACGTCGGCCAGCCGGTGCTTGACCGCCTGGAAGGAGCCGACGGGCCGCCCGAACTGCTCGCGCTGTCCGACGTACTCCACGGTCCGCTCCAGCACCCGGCCCGCCGCCCCGACCGCCTCGCAGGCGAGCACGGTGGCGACGCCGTCCCCGAGGGCGGCGAGGGCCGCGAGGACGGCCCGCTCGTCCGCCTCCTCCTCGCCCAGCAACTCGGCGCGCACGTTCCGCAGTTGGATCCGCGCCTGGCTGCGGGTCGGATCGAGGGCGGTCTGCCGGACGCACAGCAGGCCGGACGCCTGCGCCGGGACCAGGAACAGGCGCGTGCGGGACCGGGCGAACCCGCCGGTGTGCGCGGCGACGAGCAGCAGGCCCGCGCTGTGCCCGTCCAGCACCTGGTCGGCCTGTCCGTACAGCAGCCAGCCGTCCGCCGCGCGCCTGGCCTGGACGCCTCCGGCGCGCCCGCCACCGGCGGCGTACCGCTCGTTCCCGCCGGTCAGGGCGAGCGCGCCGGCGAGGGCGGGCCCCGCGACGGCGAGGGCGGCGGTGAGGCCGCCGGCGGCCAGCCGGGGCAGCAGTTCGGCGCACTGGGCCCGCGTCCCCAGGGCGAGGACCAGCGGGGCGGCTAGGACGGAGGTGGCCAGCAGCGGGGAGGGGGCGAGGGCCCGGCCGGTCTCCTCGCAGGCGAGGGCCAGTTCGGTGACCGAGCAGCCGACACCGCCGTACCGCTCGGGCAGGGCGAGCCCCGGCAGGCCGAGCTGGTCGGCGAGGGCCGACCACAGCTGGGGGTCGTATCCGGCCGGGTTGTCGACGGCGGTCCGCAGCTCCGGCGAGCCGCAGCGCTTGTGCAGCAGTTCGCGCAGGGTGCGGCGGATCCCGTCCTGCTCGGCGGTGAGGCGCGTGTCCATGGCCGTCCCTGCCCTTCCCTCCGTATCTGACGGGGCGTCATATTAGGGGGGTCGAAGCGAGATGCCCAGGGGGAGGAGCCCTTCCATGAGTCGCGGGAGCCGGAAGGTCGCCGTGGTCGGTGTGGCCCTGTCCGACTGCGGACGCGTGCCCGATGCCACGGCGTACGCCCTGCACGCCCAGGCCGCCCGGCGCGCTCTCGCCGACGCGGGACTGGACCGCACGCTGGTCGACGGTCTCGCCTCGGCGGGCCTCGGCACGCTGGCCCCGGTCGAGGTCGCCGAGTATCTGGGCCTGCGCCCGACCTGGGTGGACTCCACCTCGGTCGGCGGCTCGACCTGGGAGGTGATGGCGGCGCACGCGGCCGACGCGATCGCGGCGGGCCGCGCGAACGCCGTCCTGCTCGTCTACGGCTCGACGGCCCGGGCGGACATCAGGGCGGGCCGCAGGACGGGTGACCTGTCCTTCGGCGCCCGCGGCCCCCTGCAGTTCGAAGTCCCCTACGGCCATACGCTGATCGCCAAGTACGCGATGGCCGCCCGCCGCCACATGATCGAACACGGCACGACGATCGAGCAGTTGGCCGAGGTCGCGGTGCAGGCCCGGGCCAACGCGGCGCTGAACCCGCAGGCGATGTTCCGCGACCCGATCACGGTGGACGACGTCCTGGCCGGCCCGATGATCGCCGACCCGTTCACCAAGCTGCACTGCTGCATCCGCTCGGACGGCGGCGCGGCGGTGCTGCTGGCGGCCGAGGAGTACGTACGGGACTGCCGTACGGCCCCCGTCTGGATCCTCGGCACCGGAGAGCACACCTCGCACGCGGCGATGTCCCAGTGGGCGGACTTCACGGTGTCACCGGCGGCGGTGAGCGGGCGGCTGGCCTTCGAGCGGGCCGGTACGGGGCCGGCCGAGATGGACTTCGCGCAGATCTACGACGCCTTCACCTATATGACCCTGGTGACCCTGGAGGACCTGGGCTTCTGCGGGAAGGGCGAGGGCGGGGCGTTCGTGGAGAAGGGGCGGCTGCTGGTGCGGGGCGGGCAGCTGCCGGTGAACACGGACGGGGGCGGCCTGTCGGCCCAACACCCGGGGATGCGGGGGCTGTTCCTGCTGGTGGAGGCGGTACGGCAGCTGCGCGGGGAGGCGGGCGAACGGCAGGTGCGGGGCCGGGACGGGGACCTGCCCCGGCTCGGGGTCGCCTCGGGGACGGGGGGATGGTTCTGTTCGTCCGGGACGGTGGTGCTCGGCCGGAACTGATCCACCGGGGGCCCGTGCGGGAAGACGGCTCCTGCCGGCCGGTGCTGCCGCCGGCCACGGACGAGCCGCAGGAGGAGACCGACATGGCGTTGACCCGCGAAGAGCGAGAGGCGTTCCTGGCCGAGGCCCACGTCGCCGCGCTGGCGGTGGACTCGGGTCCGGGACGGGCGCCGCTGGCCGTGCCGATCTGGTACTGGTACGAGCCCGGCACCGACCTGTGGATCATGACCGGGCAGGGCTCCCGCAAATTCGGGCTGATCAGCGCGGCGGGCCGGTTCACGCTGATGATCGACCGGGTGGAGCCGACGGTCAGGTACGTGTCGGTGGAGGGCCCGGTGGTGAGGACGGAACCGGCGACGCTCGAGGGGCTGCGGCAGATCGCGGCGCGCTATGTGCCGGCCGAGAAGCTGGACGCCTACGTCGACTTCGCCTGGAAGAACCACGGCGAGCAGGTGGTGGTGCACATGCGTCCGCACAGGTGGGTGTCGTCGGATCTCGGCCGGATGTGAGCATGGGGCCATGGAAACCGATCTGCCGGCGCTGCTGAGGTCGCTGCGGGTGTGGGACGCGGCCACGACGACGCTGCCCGCCTTCGACCCGGACACCGCGCCGCCGACGCCCGTGCTCCTGTTCACGGACTGGTTCGCCGAGGCGGTGGCGGCCGGGCAGCCGGAGCCGCACACGATGTCGCTGGCGACCGTGGACGAGGCGGGCGAGCCCGACGTACGGATCGTGATGCTGCACGGCGCCGATCCGGACGGCTGGTCGTTCGCCACGCACCGCACCAGCCGCAAGGGCCGCGCCCTGGCCGCGCACCCGTACGCGGCCCTGGCCTTCTACTGGCCGGTGCTGGGCCGCCAGGTACGGGTGCGCGGGCCGGTGACCGCGGCGCCGTCGAGCGAGAGCCAGGCGGATCTGCACGCACGCTCGACGGGCGCGCTGGCCGCGGCGCTCACGGGCCGGCAGAGCGAGGAACTCTCCTCGGTGGACGAACTGCGCAGGGCGTCGCAGGCAGCCTGGGACCGCGCCCGGTCGAACCCGGCCGAGCCGTCCTCGACCTGGACCCTGTACCGGCTGCGCCCCGAGACGGTGGAGTTCTTCCAGGGCGACCCGGACCGCCGGCACGTACGGCTGGAGTACCGGAGCACGCAGTTCGGCTGGAGCCGGACGCTGCTGTGGCCCTAGTACTGCAACGGTGCTTGCGGTGACTGATGGCCAGGTCGGTCGTTGGTGTGGTTATGGGTGGGGACCTTGCTGATGTCAGGTTGTGGGCGGGTGAACTGGAAGCCGTACATGAGCGGTTCGTGCACCGTTTCAGCAGGTCGGAGCCGCGGGAGTCGGCACTGGCTTATATGCGGGGCCTGATCGCTCCGCTGCAGCGCAAGAACGGCTGGACGCTGGCTGAGGAAGCCGGCCACGCAGGCCCGGACCGCATCCACCGGATGCTGAACCGGATCGAGTGGGACGCCGATGAGGTGCTCGACGACGTGCGCCAGTACGTCATCGACCACCTTGGCGACCCGAACGCCGTCCTGGTCGTGGACGACACGGGCTTCTTGAAGAAGGGAACGCGGTCGGCCGGGGTGCAGCGGCAGTACTCCGGCACCGCCGGGCGGACGGAGAACTGCCAGGTAGGCGTCTTCCTCGCCTATGCAACCGACCGCGGGCGGACACTGATCGACCGGCGTCTGTATCTGCCCACCTCCTGGACCGATGACCGCGAAAGGTGCCGCAGGGCCGGCATCGACGATGAGGTCACCTTCGAGACGAAGGTGGCCATGGCCAAGGCGATGGTCCGCCGTGCCATCGCGGATAAGATTCCGTTCCGGTGGGTGACCGCGGATGCCGCCTACGGCTTTTCCAAGGGCTGGCGATCCGAGTTGGAACGGGCGGACGTCTTCCACGTCATGGCCACCACCCGGCACGACACCGTGGTCACTCGCTGGGCGATCGACCATCCCGTCCACGACCTGTTCAACGGCCTGGCCCGGCAGAAATGGAAGCGCCGTTCCTGCGGCAATGGGGCTCACGGCCTGCGGATCTACGACTGGGCCCGCGTCGAGGTGCGGCCCTGGCACCGACCCGATCGCCGCCACTGGGTGATCGCCCGCCGCAGCGTCGCCCGCCCTCAGGAGATCTCCTACTACATCGCCTACTGCCCCGCCGAGACCACGCTGGATGACCTGATCCGTGTCGCGGGCAGCAGGTGGGCCATCGAGGAATGCTTCCAGAGCGCCAAGCAGGAATGCGGCCTGGACGACTACCAGGTCCGCCGCTACCCCGGCTGGCACCGACACATGACCCTGGCCATGGCCGCTCACGCCTGCCTGACCGTCCTGCGAGCCCGCGAGCTGGATGCCGGGAAAGCAGAAACGGATCCTCCCAGCTCATCCACCTCAGCCTCGCCGAAATACGACGTCTGATCACCCGCCTCACCGACCGCCGGCCCACCCCCGTCGAGCACATCCTGCACTGGTCGACCTGGCGCCGACGACGACAACACCAGGCCCGCACCAGCCACTACAAACGACGCGGACACAGCCCCTGAACTGGCCATCAGTCACGGCAAGCACCGTTGCAGTACTAGGTCCTGTCGTCGAACTCCCACACCGCGAAGTCCGCCACCGGACGGTAGCCGATCCGCCGGTACAGGCCGTTGCTCGTCGGGTTGGCGAGGTCGGTGAAGAGGACGACCTCGGCGGCGCCCGCCTCGCGCGCGGCCCGGCTCGCCTCCGCCGTGACCGCGCCCGCGTAGCCGCGTCCGCGCAGCTCGGCCGGAGTGTAGACCGGGGCGAGGCGGACCTGGCCGGCGACCTGCGGGGTGGTCCCTGCCATGGAGACGGGCGTGCCGTCGGCCGTCTCCCAGAGGGTGACGCCGGCATGGGCGAGGCGGGCATCGGCCCACTCGGCCGGGTCCTGTGCGTGCCGCGCTCCGACGGCCTCGTGGAAGGCGACGTACCAGCGGGCCAGCAGCTCGCGGTCCGTGCTGTCCGCGATCCGCGCGCGCCCCTCGGGCCCGGGCTCCGGGTGTGTCAACTCCTCGAGCCGGTAGAGCCGTTGCTGCTGCCGCGGCCCGACCGTGCCGGCCGGCCCCGTCCGCCGCTGCCACGCCGCGGCGAAGGCCGCCGCCGTCTCCCGCGTCGCGGAGATCCCTGGGACGGGGCGGTCCAGGTCCGCGAGGCGGGCCACCAGCGCGTCCGTCCCGTCCTGGGCGAGCGGGGTGACATGGACGGGGAAGGGCGGGGTGTGCAACAGGACCGCCCGGATGGGATCCGCGCCGTCGCCGCCGTACAGCAGGCCGAAGAGGGGGGCTTCGGGGCCGTAGACGTGCAGGCCACGGCGGCGCAGCGCATGCGTCACCGTCAGCGGGACCGTGTGCAGCGCCGGGCGGGAGTGCAGGAAGTCGCCCGCACGGGCGAGGAATTCGTCGAGGTCTTCGGTGAGATACCACTGCTCCGGGTTCATGCCTCCCGATGATCGGGCTCAGTCGCCCGGCTCGAACACCGGTTTTCCGTCCCGGTACGCCACCCGCAGCGCCATCCCGGCCCTCAGGTCGCCGTCCGCGCAGTGCACGATCTCCGTCATCATCCGCGGTCCCTCCGCCAGGTCGACCACGGCGGCGACGTACGGCGTGCGCTCACCGAAGGGCGGCAGGTCGTTGCGGTGGACCGTGGACCAGGTGTAGAGCACGGCCCGGCCGCTCGCCTCCTCCCAGGTCACGTCCTCGCTCCAGCAGTACGGGCAGAACTCGCGGGGGTAGTGGTGGGCCCGGCCGCAGGCGGCGCAGCGGCGGATCAGCAGCCGGCCGCCGGCCGCCGCCTCCCAGTAGGGCCGCGTGAAGGCGTCGGGCTCGGGGACGTCGTGGCGTGCCGCGTTCATCGGGACCACCCCTGCAGCTCCCCCATCAGAACCACCCGAGCCAGGCGTCGAGCGACCAGGTCTGCCAGGACATGCCGAAGAAGGCGACCACACAGATCAGCGCCATCATCGAGTTCTGACCCTGTTCCGCCCAGTCGTGGATCATCAGGACGAAGTAGAGCGCGTTCAGCAGCAGGCCGCCGACCAGCGCCACCGGGGTCAGGAAGCCGAGGATCAGGCCGAGGCCGAGGGAGAGTTCGGCGTAGGCGACGACGTACGCCATCAGCCTCGGGCGCGGTTTCACCATCGCCTCGAAGCCGGACCGTACCGGCGCCCAGCGGTGTTTCTCCGCGATTCCCGCCGCCCACGCGATGCCGCTGCCCCGCTCGAACCAGGCCTTCTTGTCCTTGTGCCGCCAGCTCTCCAGCCACCACACCCCGAGGCCGATCCGCAGCACCGCCAGCCAGTGGGGGCCGTCCATCCCTATGGAGTCCATGAATCTGACGGTACGTCAGATAACTGCCGAAGCCCACCTGTGCGTCCACCCTGAATCGTCGGCGGCCACCGACACCTCGCACGTCGTCTCCGCAAACCCGGCCGCCGCCGCGGCCGGCCTCGGCGACGAGGTCGACCACCTCCACTGCTGGGACCAGGGCCACGGCGCCAACGACGACCCGGGCGACTCCATCACCTGGATCGACAAGGCCACCGGGCACCACCCCAAGAAGCGGTAGCGCGCCACAACACCACGCGCCCCCCTTGGCGATTACGTCTTCACCGGTTGCACCCCTTTCCCGTACACCCGTGATCAATCCGCAACCAATTCCGGTCTTGACCGAGACCCATCAAGCGGACGGGTGGTTACGCTCCGGGCATGGACCACTCACGTTCCGCTTCCACCCAGCCCTCCTCCGCCCCCGACGGCCGCCCGGTCTACGTCATCGGCGCGGGCCCGGGCGGCCTTGCCGCCGCGTACGCGCTGCGGGCCCGGGGCATACGGGCCGTGGTCCTGGAGAAGACCGACGGGGTGGGCGCGTCCTGGCGGGGCCACTACGACCGCCTCCGGCTGCACACCACCCGGCGGCTGTCCGGCCTGCCCGGCCTCAAGATCCCCCGAAAGTACGGGCGTTGGGTGGCCCGGGACGACGTGGTGCGATACCTGGAGAAGTACGCCGAGCACCACGAGCTGGAGATCGTCACCGGGGTGGAGGTCTTCCGCGTCGAGCGGAGCGGGGACGGCACCGGCTGGCTGCTGCACGCCTCCGGCGGGCGCGAGCTGACCGGCAGCGCGGTGGTCGTCGCCACCGGCTACAACCACACCCCGCGCCTGCCCGGCTGGCCGGGCGGCGAGGGCTACACCGGGGAGTTGCTGCACTCGGGCGACTACCGCGAGGCGGGGCCGTACACGGGCCGGGACGTACTGGTCGTCGGGATCGGCAACACCGGCGCGGAGATCGCCGTGGACCTGGTCGAGGGGGGCGCCGCGCGGGTGCGGCTGGCCGTGCGGACCGCCCCGCACATCCTGCGCCGCTCGACGCTCGGCTGGGCGGCCCAGTACACGGGCGTGCTGGTACGGCGGCTGCCGGTGGGCCTCGTGGACCGGCTGGCCGGACCGCTGGCGAAGGCGAGCGTGCCGGACCTCGCGGCGCATGGGCTGCCGCGTCCGGACACCGGCCTGTACAGCAGGGTGAAGCAGGGGGCGATCCCGGTGCAGGACGTCGGCCTGGTCGACGCCGTGCGCGGGGGCCGGGTGGAGATCGTGGCCGCCGTCGAGGCGTTCGAGGGCGGCAAGGTGGTCCTCGCCGACGGCACCCGGATCTCGCCGGACGCCGTGATCGCGGCGACGGGATACAGCCCGGCACTGGAGAGCCTGGTCGGGCATCTCGACGTCCTCGACGGGCGCGGCAGGCCCCTCGTGCACGGCGGCCGGGCGCCCGCCCCGGCGCCCGGCCTGTACTTCACGGGGTTCACCAATCCGATCAGCGGGATGTTCCGGGAGATGGCGCTCGACGCAGGAAGGATCGCGCGGGCGGTCGCCGGGCAGCTGCGCCCCCAGCAGTGACGTGCCGCCGCACCCAGCGGTAACTTTGCGCGTCCGAGCAGTTCCTGACATTGCGTCAGTTCAGTAATCTGACACTGCGTCAGTTTTACTTGTGCTGTCTCACAGGAGCGGGCGGACCGATGCTTGGATCAACCCACGGCACCCTCACCACCGACTCCCGCCGGGCCCGGGTCATCGCCTGCGGCGAGCAGCGGCCCGGGCCCGCCGTCCACGACCGGGTCGACGACCTCGACGTCGGCGGGCGCCCGCTGTACGCGGACGTACCGGACCTCACCCGTTTCTTCCGGCCCGAGTCCGTCGCCGTGATCGGCGCCTCGGACGCCGAAGGACGGCCCAACACCGGGATCACCCGCCAACTGCTGGCCTGGGCCGAGCGGGTCGGGGCACGGGTGCTCCCGGTCCACCCGACCCGTCCGTCCGTCTTCGGCATCCCCTGCGCCGCCTCCGTCGCCGAACTGCCGACCGGCCAGGTCGACCTGGCCGTCCTGCTGGTCGCCGACCCGCTGCCGGTGATCGAGGAACTGTCCGACGCCAAGGTGAAGTTCGCGGTCGCCTTCGCCTCCGGATTCGCCGAGACCGGCGAGGCGGGCGCCGAGGCCCAGGAGCGGCTCGCGCAGGCCGTACACCGCTCGGGCCTGCGCCTGCTGGGCCCGAACACCAACCTGAACGCCTTCGAGCACTTCCGGGACGACCTGACGGGCCCGGCCATCGCGCTGATCACCCAGTCCGGCCACCAGGGCCGCCCGGTGTTCTCGCTCCAGCAGCTGGGCATCCGCCTCTCGCACTGGGCGCCCACCGGCAACGAGGCCGACCTGGAGAGCGCCGACTTCATCTCCTACTTCGCCGAACAGCCCGAGGTCGGCGCCATAGCCGCCTACGTGGAGGGCATCAAGGACGGCCGCGCCTTTCTGCTCGCCGCCGACCGCGCCGCCCGCCGCAGGGTACCGGTGGTCGCGGTGAAGGTGGGTCGCACCGAGGCCGGTGCGCGTACGGCCGCCTCGCACACCGGCAAGCTCACCGGCGCCGACGACGTGGTGGACGCGGCGATGCGCCAGTACGGGATCGTCCGCGTCGACGCACTGGACGAACTCCAGGACACCGCCGCCCTGTTGGCACGGGCCCGGGCACCACTGGCGGACGGCGTGGCCGTCTACTCGATCTCCGGCGGCACGGGCGCGCACGTCGCCGACCTGGCCGCCGGGCTGGGCCTGCGGCTGCCGAGGCTGTCGGACGAGCGGCAGGCGGAGCTGCACCAGTGGATACCGGAGTACCTGAGCGTGGCCAACCCGGTGGACAACGGCGGGCACCCGGTGGGCGACCAGCGCGGCCGGAAGATCATCGACGCCCTCCTCGCGGACCCCGCCGTCGGCGTCCTGATCTGCCCGGTCACGGGCCCCTTCCCGCCCCTGAGCGACAAGCTCGTGGCGGACCTGGCAGCGGCGGCCGAGGAGACGGACAAACTGATCTGCGTGGTGTGGGGCTCCCCGGTGGGCACGGAGCCCGCGTACCGCGAGGTGCTGCTCGGCTCGTCCCGGGTGGCCACGTTCCGCACGGTGGGAAACTGCCTGACGGCCGTCCGCGCCTGGCTGGACCACCATGCGTTCGTGGACGGCTACCGCTCCCCCTTCGACGAGGCTCCGCGCACCCCCTCCCCCTCCTTCCGCAAGGCGGAGGCCCTGATGAGCCCGGGCCGGCAGCTCAGCGAACACGCGGCCAAGCAGCTCCTGCGCGCCTACGGCATCCGGGTCCCGCGCGAGCAGCTGGTGACCAGCGCGGCGGGGGCCGTCCGCGCCGCCGCCCAGATCGGCTACCCGGTGGTGATGAAGGCGTCCGGCGCGCAGATCGCCCACAAGACCGAACTGGGCCTGGTGAAGGTCGGCCTGACGTCGGCCAGCCAAGTCCGGGAGGCCTACCGTGAGTTGACGGACATCGCGCGCTACGAGGGGGTCTCGCTGGACGGGATCCTGGTGTGCCAGATGGTCGAGCAGGGCGTGGAGATGGTCGTGGGGGTCACGCACGACGACCTGTTCGGCCCGACCGTGACGGCGGGCCTCGGCGGGATCCTGGTCGAGGTGCTGCACGACGCGGCGGTCCGCGTCCCGCCGTTCGGCGAGGACCAGGCCCACGCCATGCTCGCGGAGCTGCGCGGCCGGGCCCTGCTGGACGGCGTCCGGGGGCGCCCGCCGGCCGACCTCGACGCCCTGGTCGAGGTGATCCTGCGGGTCCAGCGCATGGCGATGGAACTCGGCGACCGCATCGCCGAGCTGGACATCAACCCGCTGATGGTCCTGCCGAGGGGGCAGGGCGCGGTGGCGCTGGACGCCCTGGTGGTGTGCCGATGACGGACATCGGGATCGACCACGAGGTCAGGGACCACGTCGCGTACGTGACCCTGTCCCGCCCGGAGTCCCTGAACGCCCTCACTCCGCCCCTGCGGGACCGGCTGACCGAGCTGTTCACGGCGGCCTCGGCGGATCCGGGGATCCGGGCCCTGGTCCTGACCGGCACCGGCCGTGGCTTCTGCGCGGGGGCGGACCTGCGGGGTACGGGCACCGTGGAGCGGCTGCCCGGGGACGTGGCGCGAGTGCTGCGCCTGGGCGCCCAGCGCCTGATCGCGGCCGTGCTGGACTGCGAGAAGCCGGTGATCGCCGCCGTGAACGGCACGGCGGCGGGCCTGGGCGCACACCTGGCCCTGGCCTGCGACCTGGTCCTGGCCGCCGAGTCGGCGCGCTTCATCGAGGTGTTCGTACGCCGGGGGCTGGTACCGGACGCCGGCGGCGCCTACCTGCTGCCCCGCCTCCTCGGCCCGCAGCGGGCGAAGGAGCTGATGTTCTTCGGGGACGCGCTGCCGGCGGCGGACGCGGAACGGCTGGGCCTGGTCAACAGGGTCGTGCCCGACGACGACCTGCAGAAGACGGCCCACGCCTGGGCCACCCGCCTGGCCACCGGTCCCACCAGGGCGCTCGCGCTGACCAAGCACCTGGTGAACACCTCCCTGGAGGCGGACCGCGCGACCGCCTTCGCTGCGGAGGCCTGGGCCCAGGAGATCAACATGACGACCCAGGACGCCCAGGAGGGGCTGCGGGCGTTCACGGAGCGCAGGGCGGCTCAGTTCCGGGGGCGGTGAGGGCCGCGCCGGGTGTCGTCACCGGGCTTCACATCTGACGTACCGTCAGCTTCAATGGAGAGGTGATGGGACACGCAGGAGCGGCGGCCGCCGCCGTCCGGTATCTGGGGCCGAGGGCCGTGGAGCCGTTGCCGCGGCCGGAATTGCGGTGCGTCCGGGAGGACGAGCGGGCTCCGGTGGAGCCGGGCGAGTTCCGGCGGGTGCTGGGCCACTTCGCGACCGGGGTCGCGGTCATCACCGCCCCGGGCGCCCAGGGCGAGGCGGGGCCCGCCGGCTTCGCCTGCCAGTCCTTCTCGTCCCTCTCCCTCGAACCGCCCCTGGTCTGCTTCCTGGTGGGCCGTACGTCGACCACCTGGCCGCGCATCGCCCGGGCCGGCGCCTTCTGCGTCAACGTGCTCGGCGCCGGCCAGGGCGAGCTGTGCCGGGCCTTCGCGGTGAGCGGCGCCGACAAGTTCGCGGGGGTGGCGTACGACGCGGCGCCCGTGTCCGGCTCGCCCCGCCTGACCGGTGCGGCCGCCTGGATCGACTGCACGATCCAGGCCGTGCACACCGGCGGCGACCACCTCATCGTCGTGGGCCGGGTGGACGCCCTGGGTACGGACGGGGACGGCGATCCGCTGCTGTTCCACCGGGGACGGTTCGCCCGGCTCGGCCCCGGCCCTTCCTGACCCTCACCCGGGCGCCGCCGGGGTGAGGGCCCGGCATGCGTTCACGCCAGTGCGGGCCGCACCACGGCCGGGGCCCTGCGGATCATCAGGGACATCAGGGCCGCTGCCGCGCACAGGGAGCCGGAGGCGTACCAGACCAGGTCGTAGGAGCCGAAGACGTCGCGGGCGAGGCCACCGAGGTAGGCGACCAGGGCCGCGCCGATCTGGTGGGAGGCGAGCACCCAGCCGAAGACGATCGCGCTGTCCTCCCCGAACTGCTCCCGGCACAGGGCCAGGGTGGGCGGGACGGTGGCCACCCAGTCCAGGCCGTAGAAGACGATGAAGAAGAGCATCGGCGGGTGGACGGCGGGGCCGAGCAGCATCGGCAGGAAGAGCAGGGACAGACCGCGCAGGGCGTAGTACACCGCGAGCAGGCGGCGCGGTTCGAAGCGGTCGGTGAACCAGCCGGAGGCGATCGTGCCGGCCACGTCGAACACGCCGATGACCGCGAGCAGCGAGGCCGCCGTGGTGACCGGCATGCCGTGGTCGTGCTCGGCGGGCACGAAGTGGGTCTGGACCAGGCCGTTGGTGGAGGCGCCGCAGATCGCGAAGGTGCCGGCGAGCAGCCAGAACGTGCCGGTGCGGACCGCGGTGGACAGCACGGCGAGGGTGCGGCGGGCGGCACCGGTGACCGGCGGCGGCTTGGGGACGAACTCCCCTGCGCCGTACGGCTTCACGCCGATGTCGGCCGGATGGTCCCGGAGCAGGATCCAGACGAAGGGGACCACCGCGAGGGCGGCCAGGGCGACCGTCACGGCGGCCGGGCGCCAGCTGTGGTGCTCGACGATCCAGGACAGCACCGGCAGGAAGATCAGCTGGCCGGAGGCGGACGCGGCGGTCAGGATGCCGCTGACCAGGCCGCGCCGCTCGGTGAACCAGCGGTTGGTGACCGTCGCGGCGAAGGCGAGCGCCATCGAGCCGGAGCCGAGGCCCACCAGCAGACCCCAGCACAGCCACAGCTGCCAGGCCGCCGTCATCCACACGGTCAGGCCCGAACCGACCGCGATCACGGTCAGCGCGACGGCGACCACCCGGCGAATGCCGAACCGGTCCATCAGCGCGGCCGCGAAGGGGGCGGTGAGGCCGTAGAGCGCGAGGTTGATGGAGACGGCCGCGCCGATCGTGCCGCGCGACCAGCCGAACTCCTGGTGCAGCGGGTCGATGAGCAGTCCCGGCAGGGAGCGGAAGGCGGCCGCGCCGATGATCGTGACGAAGGTGACGGCGGCGACGAACCAGGCGCGGTGCACACGGTGGCGCCGTGCGGGCGGAGCGGCCTGGGCGGGGGCTGCGGCTGGGCTTGTCTGAGTCACGTCATCAAGCTTCCGTTCCCCGGCCTCGCACAGCGAGTGGCCCGAAGGACAGCATTCGCTAGGATCGGGCCATGGCCGCTGTCGCTGAGCGATCCGAGGGTTTCCGTCCGCACCGGGTCGTCGTCCTCGCCCTGGACGGCCTCCTCCCCTTCGAGCTGGGCATCCCGCACCGCATCTTCGGCCGCCCCAAGGACGAGCGGGGGCGGCACCTGTACGAGGTCGTGACCTGCTCGGTAAGGCCGCCCGGGCCGGTCGAGACCGACGCCGACTTCACCGTGCACGTCCCGCACGGCCCGGAGGCGCTCGCCGAGGCCGACACGGTGATCGTCCCGGCGTCGTACGAACTCGGCCCGGTCTTCGAGGAGGGCCGGCTCACCGACGACCTCGCCGCCGCCCTCGCCCTCATCCGCCCCGGCACCCGGCTCGCCTCCATCTGCACCGGCGTCTACGTCCTCGCCGCCGCCGGCTGCCTCGACGGCCGCCCGGCGACCACGCACTGGGCCGACGCCGAGCGCTTCCAGCGGATGTTCCCGCGGATCAAGGTGGACGCGGACGTGCTGTTCATCGACGACGGCGACGTGCTGACCTCGGCCGGAGTGGCCGCCGGGATCGACCTGTGCCTGCACATCGTGCGCCGCGACTTCGGCACGGCGGTCGCCAACGACGTGGCCCGGCGCACGGTCGTACCGCCGCACCGCGACGGCGGCCAGGCCCAGTACATCGAACGCCCCGTCCCCGACCCGCAGCTGGCGACCACGACCGCCGCCCGCACCTGGGCGCTCGGCCGCCTGCACGAGCCGATCCAGCTGCGCGACATGGCCGGGCAGGAGGCCATGTCGGTGCGCACCTTCACCCGCCGCTTCCGCGAGGAGGTCGGGATCAGCCCCGGCCAGTGGCTCACCCAGCAGCGTGTCGAACGCGCCCGCCATCTGCTCGAGACCACCGACCTGTCCGTCGACCAGGTGTCCGGCGCGGCGGGCTTCGGCACGGCCCAGTCCATGCGCCGGCATCTCCAGCAGTGCCTGGGCGTGACACCGACGACGTACCGCCGCACCTTCCGCACGGCGGCGGACGGATCGGTCCGGGTCGGCAGGGCCTAGCCGGGGCGTCGGGCGGCAGGGCCTAGCCGGGGCGTCGGACGGCCGTGCCGGGCAGCGGGGCCGGCGCCCGGCCGGGGTCCGTGCCGTGGGTTCTGCCGCGTATCTCGCCCCACCAGGCGATCGCGGTCAGGACCAGGGTCAGGCCGACGCCCGCCAGGATCGCCGTCGAGGCCGCCGTCAGCCGGAGCAGGGCCCCGGCCAGGGTGCCCGTGGCCGCGTAACCGGCGCCCACGGCCGCGTACATGACCGAGTACCCGGCGGCCAGCGCGCTCGGCGGCAGAGCCTCCCGCAGGGACAGGTTGCGGGTGAGCATCACACCCGCCTGGAACAGACCCGCCACGGCGAGCGCGGCGGCGATGCCCGGCAGGCCCGGCAGCAGCGCGACCAGGCCCACGGCGGCCGACATCCCGCACAGCAACAGCAGGCAGCGCACGGGCAGTCGGCCCGGCCAGGTCCGCAGGCCGTACAGGAAAGCGCCCACGCCCGCCGCCGCCGACATGCCGAGCAGCAGGGGGCCGGACCAGCCGACCGCGATGCCGCGCTGCTCCAGCAGGGCGGGCAGGACCAGTTCCGCGAGGGCGAGCAGGGACAGCCCCGCCGCGCCCGTGACGTACACCGGCCAGGCCGCCGCCAGCACCCTGAGCTGTGCGGTTCCGCTGTCGCGCGCCTCCTTCTGCCAGCCCTCCGGGAGCAGCCACAGGCCCGGCACCGAGGCGCCCATCAGCGCCGCCGCGAGCAGCAGCGGCACGCCGGGCGCGACGCCCAGCGCGAGGCCGGTCACCGCGGCCGGGGACACCGCCCAGACGGCGGACGTCAGCATCGACTCCACCGACAGCGCCTGCGCCGCCGCGTGCCCGGGGACCAGGGAGGTGAGCAGGGCGCGCAGGCCGCCCGAGGCCGCCGCGGGAGCAGCACCGGCGAGGAGCGCGAACGCCCCGAGGACGACGGGATGCGCGTCCGGGAGCACGCCCGGCCCGGCGAAACCGACGGCACCGGCCGCGAGCCCCGCCGCCAGCTGGGGGCGGGCCCGGCGGGCGTCGAGGCGCATGCCGAGGACCGGGGCGCCCACGATCTCGCCGATGACGTACACCGCGGCCAGGACGGCGCCCAGGGTGTAGCCACCGGGACGCTCGCGCACCAGGAAGACCAGGGCCAACGGGGCCATGGCCACCGGCACACGCGCGGCCACGGCCACGAATGCCCAGGTCAGCACCTGTTTGGAGGCGACTTCGCGATAGCTCATGCAACGACGGTACGGGCCACCACCGACACGGGGCCCCGAATTTCCCCCGGCCTGTGGACAACTCCCCGGCGCGGCCCGCGGACCCCGGGACTCAGAACGTCAGGACCGCCCGGGCCACCCGCCCCTCCTCCGCGTCGGCCCGCGCCTTCTCGAAGTCCTCCACCGGATAGCGGGCAGTCACCAACTCGTCCAGCAGCAGCCGCCCTTGGCGGTACAGCTCGGCGTACAGGGCGATGTCCCGCTGGGGGCGCGAGGAGCCGTAGCGGCAGCCGAGGACGGACTTGTCGAGGTACAGGGAGGAGACGAGGAAGGACGCCTCGGCGGTCGCCGGGGGCACTCCGAGCAGGATCGCCTGGCCGTGCCGGTCGAGGAGGTCGATCGCCTGCCGGATCAGCTCCACCCGGCCGACGCATTCGAAGGCGTGGTCGGCGCCCGTGGGCAGGATGTCCCGCACGCCCTGCGTCGAGGTCAGGAAGTCCGTCGCGCCGAACTGCCGGGCCACCGCCTCCTTGGCCGGGTTGGCATCCACGGCGACGATCCGGAGCGCTCCCGCGAGCCGCGCGCCCTGCAGCACGTTCAGCCCGATCCCACCGGTGCCGATGACGACGACACTGTCCCCCCGGTCCACGCGGGCCCGGTTCAGCACCGCCCCCACGCCCGTGAGCACCCCGCACCCGATCAGCGCGGCGGACTCGAGGGGAATGTCCTTGGGGATCGGCACCGCCTGTACGGCCTTGACGACCGTGCGCTGCGCGAACGCCGAGTTGGAGGCGAACTGGTGGACCGGCCCCGTACCCCGCGTGAACGGCCTGCCCGGACGCCCGATCGCCTGCCGGCACATGGTCGGCCGGCCCCGGTCGCACTCCGGGCACGTACCGCAGTTGGCGAGCGTGGACAGCGCGACATGGTCGCCGGGCGCCACATGCGTGACTCCGGCGCCGACCGCCTCGACCACCCCCGCGCCCTCATGCCCCAGCACCACCGGAACCGGGAACGGAATGGTGCCGTCCACCACGGACAGGTCGCTGTGACACAGCCCCGCCGCCGCGATCGCCACCAGCACCTCACCGGCCCCCGGCTCCCGCACCACCAGGTCGTCCACCACCTGGACCCGCTTGCCGTCGAACACCACTCCACGCATCACACGGCCCCCTTGGGCTCTGCGGGCAGGCCGAGCACACGCTCGGCGATGATCGTGCGCTGGACCTGGTCCGAGCCGCCGTAGATCGTGTCGGCCCGGGAGAAGAGGAACAGGTGCTGGTCCGCGTCGAGTCCGTACGGCGCCGACGCCGACCAGTGCGCCGGCCCGGCGGAGGCCGCCGCGCCCCGGACGCACACCGCCAGCTCACCCAGCCGCTGGTGCCAGCCGGCCCAGAGCAGCTTGGCCACACTGGGCGCGCCCGGGTCGCCGGAACCGCCGAGCGTGCGCAGGGCGTTCCAACGCAGGGCCCGCAGCTCGGCCCACTGTCGTACGAGCCGCTCCCGCACGACCGGATCCCGTACGGCGCCCGAGGCGACGGCGGTGCGCACCACCCGACCCAACTCCTCGGCGAAACCGATCTGTTGGGCCAGGGTCGACACCCCCCGCTCGAATCCGAGCAGGCTCATCGCCACCCGCCAGCCCTGCCCCTCGCCCCCGACGACATGCTCCGCGCGGGCGTACGCCCCGTCGAAGAAGACCTCGTTGAAGTCGCTGGTGCCGGTCAGCTGCCGGATGGGCCGGATGTCGATGCGGCCGGGCTGGTCCATGGGGACGAGGAGGAAGCTCAGCCCGTGGTGCCGGCGGGAGTCGGGGTCGGTACGGGCGAGCACGAAACACCAGTCGGCCTCCTGCGCGAGCGAGGTCCAGATCTTCTGCCCGCTGATCCGGTACCGCTGCCCTTCCCGTACGGCAACGGTCCGCACCCCGGCCAGATCCGACCCGGCGCCGGGCTCGCTGTACCCCTGGCACCACAGCTCCGCTCCCGCGGCGACCGGCGGCAGGAACCGCTGCTTGTGCTCCTCGGTTCCGTGCGCGAGGAGCGTGGGCGCGAGCAGGTTCTCGCCGATGTGCCCGGAGCGCGCCGGCGCCCCGGACCGCGCGTACTCCTCGGCCCAGGCGACCTGCTGCGTGAGCGTGGCGGTGCGATTGCCGTACCCCGCCTCGGCCCAGCCGATCCCGATCCAGCCGGCCGCACCGAGGGTGCGCTCCCAACCACGCCGGTCGGCCGCGCCGTTGACGTGGCCGCCCAGCCATTCCCGTGCCTCACGCCGAAACGCGTCGTCCTCTTCGCCGAACCCGAATTCCATGAAGCCCACCTGAGGTCAAGCGCCCCCAAGGGGCGCGGGGAACTGCGCGAGAAGCCACGACGGACCCGCAACCGCGCGACGGTGACGAGCCCCGGGCTACCGGGCGTTGGGCCGCTCACCGGCCCGCGCCGCCGATTCCATCGCCGCAAGCCGGGACAGCATGGGCATCGGGTCGATCCCCACCGATCCCGGCAGGACCGCGGCGATCCGCTCCGGCGTCCAGGCCCCCTCGGCGTAGGCCGAGCGCAGTTCGCGCGGCTGCGCCCACACCGCGATCTTCGGCCCGGCCACGGTGTACACCTGCCCGGTGATCCCCTGCTCCGCCGCCCCGTCGGACAGCAGGTACACCACCAGCGCGGCCACGTCCTCGGGCTCGCCGATCTCGGTCAGCTCCGTGGGAACGTTGGCGGACATCCGCGTACGGGCCACCGGCGCCACCGCGTTCGCCGTCACGCCGTACTTGTTCAGGCCGAGCGCGGCGCTGCGCACGAGCGAGATGATGCCGCCCTTCGCCGCGCTGTAGTTGGCCTGGGACACCGAACCCTGGTGGTTGCCGCTGGTGAAGCCGATCAGCGTGCCGGAGCGCTGCCCCCGCATGACCGCCGAGGCCGCCCGGAAGACGGTGAAAGTGCCCTTGAGGTGGGTGGCGACCACCGGATCCCACTCCTCCTCGGCCATGTTGAACAGCATCCGCTCACGCAGGATCCCGGCCACGCACACGACCCCGTCGACACGGCCGTACGTCGCCACGGCCGTGTCCACGACCCGCTGCCCGCCCGCCATCGTGGAGACGTCGTCGGCGACCGCGACCGCCTCGCCGCCCGCCGCCCCGATCTCCTTGACGACCGCCTCGGCGACCTCGCTCGTGGGAGAGGTCCCGTCCGTGGAGACCCCGTAGTCGTTGACGACGACCTTCGCGCCCTCGGCCGCCGCCGCGAGCGCGACCGCGCGCCCGATGCCCCGTCCGGCACCCGTCACGGCGATCACCTTGCCTGCCAAGAAGTTCCCCACGTCCGGCCCCTTCCCGCGGTTTCTGACGGTCCGTTAGATTCTAGGGCCCGTCGGACGTACGGGCACAAGCCCCGGGGAGGCACCGGATGACACTGCCGGAGGAGTTCCACGAGATCGCGAGGCGCGTGAACAACTGGGGGCGCTGGGGAGCGGACGACGAGATCGGCACCCTGAACCTGATCACCGACGAGGTCCTGCGGCAGGCCGCCACCTGTGTCCGCACCGGCCGCCGCGTCCCGCTCGCGCTCCCCCTCCAGCAGGACGGCGTACAGACCGGGATGATCCCCGGCCGGGTCAACCCCCTGCACGCGATGGTGCAGATCAACCAGGAACTCTTCGGTCCGGGCACGGTGGCGTGCAGCGACGACGCCGTGACCATGGGCCTGCAGGCGGGCACCCACTGGGACGCGCTGACCCATGTCTCGCACTCCGGCAAGCTCTACAACGGCCGCCCGGCACACACGGTCACCGCGCACGGCGGCGCCGAGTTCGCCGGCATCGACAAGGCCCGGCACATCGTCTCGCGCGGGGTGCTGCTGGACGTGGCACGCGCGCGCGGCGTGGACCGGCTGGCGGGCGGGCACGCGGTCACCCCGGAGGACCTCGACGCGGCCGAGGAACTCGCCGGGACCACGGTCCGCCCCGGCGACATCGTCCTCGTACGGACCGGCCAGGTGCAGGTGTACCTCACGGGGGACAAGCAGGGGTACGGCTATCCGTCGCCGGGCCTGTCGGTGCGCTGCCCGGAGTGGTTCCACGCGCGCGATGTCGCGGCGGTCGCCAACGACACGCTCACGTTTGAGATATTTCCGCCCGAGATCGACAATCTATGGCTGCCCGTGCACGCACTGGACCTGGTGGAGATGGGGATGCTCCAGGGCCAGAACTGGAATCTCGAGGAGTTGTCCACAGCCTGTGGACAACAGGGGCGGTACGCCTTCCTGTTGTCGGCGATGCCTGAGCCGTTCGTCGGCGCGACGGGCACACCCGTGGCTCCCGTGGCGATCCTGTGACGGAACCGGATGGCGGCGCGTCTCCCCCACCGGCATGCATGCACGCCGCCATCCGGCGCGACCCACACTCGACGAGGGCCACCGTCACCCGGGCCCTCGTCGTCCCCTCGCGGCGAATCGACGCACACCAGCGTGTTCAGCCGATCACGTCACGTCAACGCCGGTACGGAGATTTGTTACGTACGCCCTGCTCACGACACCCGCGCACGGATGCACCACCGGCGCACCGCCGCGCCGGGCCCTACACCACCTCGAAAGCCAGCCCCTCGTACGCGGACAGCCCGCCCCCGTACGCCAGTTCCGCGCCCTGCCGGGGCTGTGAACAGCGGTCCAGTTCGCACCAGATGTTCTTGCCGGCACCCTCGGGGCTCCAGCCCCAGCGGTCGGCGAGACAGGCCACGAGAGCGAGACCCCGACCGCCGGTGGCGTCACCGCGGGCACAACGCGGCACGGGAGCACGGGAGCTGGTGTCGGCCACCTCCACCCGCACCGTGACCGAGGCGACGGCCCCTTGCGGAACTTCGGCCGCAGCGCCCGGCAGGGAGAGCCGCAGCACGGCCGGACGGCCCGTGTGCACCACGGCGTTGGTCACCAGCTCGGAGACGAGCAGGATCAGGTTCTCGGCCAACGGCTCGTCGGCCGCTATGCCGAGCCCGGCGAGCCGCGAGCGCGCCCACCTCCTCGCCCGCCCCACCTCCGCGGGGTCGGGCCGGATCTCCAGCTGCACTTGAAGCACCTGCACCGCTCACACCATCCGAACCGGCGGACTCATGACCCCGCGCCATCCGGCCGTCACGGCGGGAGCCGCGACGACGATCACGACGAGGGCCACGATCGTAGCCATTTTCTGCATGGCCAGAACAACGGCCAGAGCAGGGGTCACGGAACGTGATTCCCTTATGAGACAGCATGGTTGACGTACAGTCACGCCAACAAGCGCTTCGGGCATATTCCAGCGCGAAGGAGTACGCGTGCGACATACTGTGCGACGCTCGCGCCGACAAGTCGAACAGGCGGCACCCGAAGCGGCGTCCGAAGCCACCGCCGCCTCGCGAGCAGCAACGCGCACCGCGTTGCCCGGCACCGCCCCAGGGGCATCGCCGGCCCGGCTCGCGCTCACCGCCACTCGCATCTCACACAAGGTACCGGAGCGGACGCCCGACTCCAGGCTGTTACGAGTCAAGCGAAGGACACAACCGGATATCGACGCTCCGTGATGGCGATACGCCACGATCCGCAACATCATGGGCCATGGCTTTTCCGACGGCGCAGTCCAGGGCGGTGGCGGCCGGTCAGGCGGCCAGCCGCGCGGCGAGCAGTTCCTCACTCTGTGTGCCTCCGCCGCCACGCGCGGCCCGCAACCAGGCCCGTTTCAGGTGCAGATGGACGTCTGCCTCCCAGGTGAAGCCCATGCCGCCGTGCACCTGGAGGCAGTCGCGGGCGCCCCGTACGGCGGCCTCGTCGGCGAGCAGCCGGGCGGCGGCGATGTCCGCCCCGTCGGCGGTGACGGCCGCCGCGTACACCGCCGTACGGGCGATTTCCGTCCGCACCAGAAGGTCGGCGCACAGATGCTGAACGGCCTGGAAGGTGCCGATCGGGCGGCCGAACTGTTCGCGTGTCCGAGCGTGTTGCACGGCCAGCTCGCACACCCGCGCGGCCGTGCCGAGCTGTTCGGCGGCGGTGAGCAGGACGGCCAGGGGGTCTGCGGGCGTGGTGCCGGGCACCCGGTGCAGTGGCGTCAGCGGGTCCACCGACCGCATCGCCACGGCCCCCACCGTCTCCCCCAGCACCACGTCCGCGGCCTCCAGCCACTCCACCAACTGCCCGTCCACCGCCGTCACGACCGTCTCGCCGGTGGCCGCACCCGGCACCCTCCCGGCCGCCAGGTGCGTGGCGACCAACGGGCCCGGCAGCAGGGCGCGTCCGGCCTCCTCGAAGAGCAGGGCCGCCTCCGGCAGCCCCAGGCCGACCCCGCCGTCCGGCTCGGGCAGGCGCAGGGCGAAGAAGCCCGCCTCGCCGAGCGACCGCCACAGCGCCCGGTCGAGCCGGCCCGGTGCGCCGACGGCCGCCCGCAGGGCCTCACGGTCGAAGCGGCGGTCCAGCAGCCTCCGCACTCCCGCCTGCAATGCCTGCTGGTCTTCGCTCAGTTGGAATCGCACGCTCATCTCCCCCTGGGCAGGCCGAGGACGCGCTCGGCCACGATGGTGCGCTGGATCTGCGAGGTGCCGGCGGCGATCGTGTACGACAGGGACGACAGGCGGTCGAGAACCCACGGCCGGTCCAGGTCGAGGCAGTCCGGGCCGAGGACGTCCGCCGCCGCGTCGTACAGCTCCTGGCGGGCGTGCGAGTAGCGGAGCTTGAACACCGAGGCACCCGTGCCCGGCACTCCCCCGCCAGCCTCCGCGACGCTGACGTTCCACTGGGTCAGCCGCCACAGCGCCCGGAACTCCCCCTCCAGCCGGCCGAGGCGGCGGCGCAGCACGGGGTCGTCCCAGCGGCCGTTCTCCCGTGCCGCGCGGGCGAGTTCGCGCAGCACCCGGCGGCAGGCCACCACCTCGCCGACGAAGGCCGTACCGCGCTCGAAGGACAGGGTCACCATGGTCACGCGCCAGCCGTCGTTCTCCGCTCCGACCCGGTTGGCCACCGGCACCCGGACCTCGTCCAGGAAGACTTCCGCGAACTCGGCGGACCCGGCGAGGGTGCGCAGGGGCCGGACGGTGATGCCCGGCGCGTCCATGGGCATGGCCAGCCAGGTGATGCCCCGGTGCCGGGGGGCGTCCGGGTCGGTGCGCACGAGCAGTTCGCACCAGTCGGCGACCTCGGCGTGCGAAGTCCAGATCTTGGACCCGCTCACCACGTAGTCGTCGCCGTCCCTGCGCGCACGCGTGCGCAGGGCGGCGAGGTCGGAGCCGGCGTCCGGTTCGCTGAACCCCTGGCACCACACCTCCTCCCCGCGCAGGACCGGCGGCAGCCAGCGCGCCCGCTGCTCGGCCGTGCCCTCGGCGGCGATGGTCGGACCGGCGTGCAGCAGGCCCACGAAGTTCGCCCCCACATAGGGCGCCCCCGCGCGCTCGGTCTCCTCCAGGAAGATCAGGCGGGTGGTCGGGGAGGCGTCCCAGTGGACGTCGGCGTACCCGGCGTCGTGGAGCATGCGCTGCCAGCCGAGGTCGTAGGCGCGGCGGCCGGGCCAGTCGTCGGGCGAGGGCCGGTCCGGCAGCGTGGGCAGCACCTTGGCGAGCCACTCCCGCAGCCGGGCCCGGAAGTCCTCTTCCGCCGCCGTGTACGAGAGGTCCACTAGCGGTCCAGGTCCAGGCCGAGCATGCGGATGGCGTTGCCCCGCATCAGCTTGTACACGGTCTCGTCGTCGAGCCCCTTCACATGGTCGAGCGCGACCTCCTTGGTGTGCGGGAAGGTCGAGTCGACGTGCGGGTAGTCGGTCTCGAAGGTGGCGTTGTCGCGGCCGACGACGTCGATCGAGGCCACGCCGTGCCGGTCGCGGAAGAAGCAGCAGAAGATCTGCCGGTAGTAGTACGTCGAGGGCGGCTCCGGGATCAGGTCCCTGACCCCGCCCCAGGCCCGGTGCTCCTCCCACACGTCGTCGGCGCGCTCCAGGGCGTACGGGATCCAGCCCATCTGCCCCTCGGAGTAGGCGAGGGTGAGGTGGGGAAAGCGCACCAGGACCCCGCTGAAGAGGTAGTCCATCATCGAGGCCATCGCGTTGTTGAAGCTGAGCGAGGCCTGGACGGCGGGCGGGGCGTCCGGGGAGGCGGCCGGCATCTGCGAGCTGGACCCGATGTGCATGTTGACGACCGTGCCGGTCTCCTGGCAGACGGCGAAGAACGGGTCCCAGTGGCCGGAGTGGATGGACGGCAGACCGAGGTGGGTGGGGATCTCGGAGAAGGTCACGGCCCGCACCCCGCGTTCGGCGTTGCGCCGGATCTCGGCGACGGCCAGGTCCACGTCCCACAGCGGGATCAGGCACAGCGGAATGAGGCGTCCGCCGCTGCCCCCGCACCACTCCTCCACCATCCAGTCGTTGTAGGCGCGCACGCAGGCGAGGGCGACCTCCTTGTCGTGGGCCTCGGCGAAGGTCTGCCCGCAAAAGCGCGGGAAGGTCGGGAAGCAGAGGCTGGCCTCGACGTGGTTGAGATCCATGTCGGCTAGGCGCGCCACGGGATCCCAGCAGCCGCGCCGCATCTGCTCCCTGGTGATGCCCTCCAGGGTCATCTCGTCCCGGTCGAAGCCGACGGCGGCGATGTTGCGCTTGTACGGGAACTTCAGGTCCTCGTAGATCCACCAGTCCGTCGGCTGGCCGGCCGGGTCCATGGTGATCTGGTACTTCCCGCCGACGTAGGCGAGTTCCCCGATCCCCGCGGTCAGCGGCTTGGGTCCCCGGTCCCGGTACTTGGCCGGCAGCCAGGTCTCGAAGAGATGGGCGGGCTCGATCACATGGTCGTCGACGCTGATGATGCGGGGCAGTTCGGTCATGGTTCCCCTCCGCGTTACCCTCCGCCGGACAGTACTTATCTGATGACCCGTCAGATATCATGGCACCTGACGGTTCGTCAGCCAAGTCGGTCAGGGGGCACACGTGAACGAGACCCCGCACTCCCTGGGTACCGCCCGCACGCTGTGGGACCTGGTCGTCCGCCGGGCCGGCCTGACCCCCGGCCGCCCGGTGCTGCTCCAGGAGCGGCGCACGCTCACCTTCGGTGAGCTGCGCACGCGTGCCGAGCGGGTGGCGGCCGGGCTGTACGGGATGGGCGTACGCCCCGGCACGGTGGTCGCCTGGCAGCTGCCCACCCGCATCGAGACCGCCCTGCTCTCCCTGGCGCTGGCCCGCCTGGGCGCCGTACAGTCCCCGGTCATCCCGTTCTACCGGGACCGCGAGGTCGGCTTCGCGCTGCGCGCGTCCAAGGCGGAGTTCTTCGCGGTCCCCGGCGTGTGGCGGGGCCACGACCACACGGAGATGGCCCGGCGGCTCGGCGCGAGGGGGATCCTCGAGGCGTACGACACCCTGCCGGACGGCGACCCGTCGGTGCTCCCCGCCCCGCCCGCCGAGGGCACCTCGGTCCGCTGGATCTACTGGACCTCGGGCACCACCTCCGACCCCAAGGGCGTCCTGCACACCGACCGCTCCCTGATCGCGGGCGGCTCCTGCCTCGCGCACGCCCTGCGCCTGACACCGGACGACATCGGCTCGATCGCCTTCCCCTACGCCCACATAGGCGGCCCCGACTATCTGGTGATGCTCCTGCTCTACGGCTTCCCGGCAGTGATGTTCGAGCACTTCGCGCTGCCGGACGCGCTCGCGGAGTACCGGCGGCACGGGGTCACGGTGGCCGGCGGTTCGACGGCGTTCTACTCGATGT
Organism: Streptomyces broussonetiae; assembly: GCF_009796285.1. NCBI lineage: Bacteria > Bacillati > Actinomycetota > Actinomycetes > Kitasatosporales > Streptomycetaceae > Streptomyces > Streptomyces broussonetiae. Next base: position 4,446,551 of record NZ_CP047020.1, read on the forward strand.
TCCTCGCCGAGCAGCGCAAGCGGCCGCGGACGAAGGTCGTCCCGACCCTGCGGCTGCTCGCGGGCGGCGGCGCCCCGAAGCCGCCCGAGGTCTACCACGCCGTCGTGCGCGAACTGGGCGCACAGCTCACCCACGGGTACGGCATGACCGAGGTCCCGATGATCACCATGGGCGACCCCGAGGACACCCCGGAGAACCTGGCGACGACCGAGGGCCGGCCGCCCACGGGCATGGAGATCCGGGTCGTCGACGGCGAGATACGGCTGCGCGGCGAGGCCGTCTGCCAGGGCTATCTGGACCCGGCCCAGACGGCCGCCGCGTTCGACGCCGAGGGCTTTCTGCGCACCGGCGACCTGGGCCGGGTGACGGACTCCGGGCATCTGGTCCTGACCGGCCGCATGAAGGACGTGATCATCCGCAAGGGCGAGAACATCTCCGCCAAGGAGATCGAGGACCTGCTCGCCGCGCATCCGGCGGTCGCGGACGCGGCCGTGATCGGCCTGCCCGACGCCGACCGCGGGGAGCTGGTCTGCGCGGTGGTGGAACAGCCGCCGGACGCCGCGGAGTTGACCCTGCCGGAACTCGTCTCCTACCTCCGCACGCAGGGCCTGTCGGTCCACAAGCTGCCCGAGCGGCTGGAGGTCGTGACGGCGCTCCCGCGCAACGACACGCTGCGCAAGGTGCTGAAGTACAAGCTGCGGGAGCGGTTCACGCAGCCGTGACACCTCCGCGGCGGCTCACATCCGGCTCAGTCCCGCCGCCGCGAACAGCACGTCCCTGATCGCCTGGCGGTCGCCGACCTGGCCGGCCGCCGCCTCCTCCGGCGAGATGTGACCGGCGGCGAGGCGGCAGAACTCCACGCCGTCCAGCGCCACATGGGCCACCTCGAACTCCGCCGAGCCCACCGCCGCCGGTGAGTCCAGCGGGATCAGCCACTCGCCGCCCGCCATGCCCTCGATCTCCAGCCGGAGGCTGCGGCCCGGCGCGCCCGCCGTGACCAGATGCGGGGTCGGGCCCGGGGCGGACCGGCCGGACCGGCGCCGCTCGGCGAGCGCGGCCGGCAGCATCCGGGCCGCGAGGTCGATCATCTTGCTCAGATGGCGCGGCGCGGGCGGCTCGTAGGGGTAGTCCACCGCGTCCGCGATGTCCTCGGCGTGCACCCAGCACTCGAAGGCCCGGTCCAGCATCGCGTCGTGCAGCGGCAGCGCGAAGTCGCCGTACGACACGGGCAGTCCGCCCGCGTGGCTGCCGGTGAAGGACACCGTGCGCACCAGGCCGTGGCTCTGCTCCCGCCAGGGTCCCCGCACCGAGCGGGTCGGCGGGAAGCGCGAGGTCCGCCAGAACGCCTCGGTGCGCCCGGCCGGGCCCGACGCGACCGGGTCGCCCGCCCCGGCGACCTCGGCCAGCGGGTCCTCCAGGCCGAGCGCGACCGCTATCATCCCGTCCACCGACAGCAGGTGCGCGATCACCCCGGCCACGGTGGTACGACGGCTGGTCGGCCCGTCGTCCTCGAACCAGCGCAGCCGGACCGGCGCATGCCACTCCGCGTCCCCGAAGTCCTGGAGCAGGGCGTCCAGCCGCGCGGCCTCGGCGTCGTACGGCGCGGCCCACGGCGGCAGCGGGATGCGCGGCGGCCGGCGGTCCAGACAGCTCTCCAGGACACGGGTGCGCAGCCCCGGATCCAGATCGAGGCTCTCCGGCTGATGCAGCAGGCCGACCGCCTCGCGCAGCCGGCGGGCCTCGTCGGCACAGCTTCCGCACGAGCCCAGGTGGTCCTCGACGGCCGCCGTCTCCGCCGCCGAGCAGGCGGCCAGCGCCCAGGCGCCGAGGAGCGACTTCAGCACGTCGTGCGGCAGATCGAACGGCACCGGCGGAAGATCTCCCGGGTCGGCGAGGCCGGGCAGCGGACGCCCGCCGTCCTCCACGGAGGCGCGGGGCGTCGGTATGCGCGGCGGCCCGTCCGGACCGGGCCTGCCGGCGCCGGGCGGCGTCCGTCCGGAGCCGCCTCCCTCGCCGAGGCCGCCTCCCTCGCCGAGGCCGCCTCCCTCGCCGGGGCGCTCCTGCGCACCGTCGTACTCCTCGGGCCCGTCGTACTCCTCGGGCCCGTCATGTGCCTCGGGCCCGTCATGTGCCTCGAAGCGTCCCGCCCCGTTCACACCGCGCCCCCGTACCCCGAAGGCGCTCCGGCGTCGTGGGCGGTGGCGAGCAGCTGCAGGCCGAGGCGGAGCCGGCGGCGGGCCTCGTCCTCGGTGACGCCGAGGTCGGCCGCCGTCTGGCGGTAGTCGCGCCGCTGGAAGTAGGCCAGCTCGAGCGCGGCGCGCAGCGGGGCGGGCATGGAGTGGACGATGAAGTCGGCGCGGGCGGCGACCGAGGCGCGGCGCACCATGCGCTCCAGTTCCTCGGCGGCGGCGCCGGACCCGCGGGGCAGCGCGGCGCTCTCGCTGTCGCGCAGCCGCTGCACGGCGAGCCGGTGGGTCACGCCGGCCACCCAGGAACGCAGCGGGCCCTGCTTGGGGTCGTAGCTCTCGGGGTGCTCCCAGACATGCGCGAAGACCTCGCGGGTGACGGTGTCGGCAGCCTTCTCGTCACCGAGGACGCGGTGGGCGAGACTGTGCACGAGCGAGGCGAACCGGTCGTACAGCTCGCCCAGGGCGGCCGCCTCACCGCGGGCGAGCCGCTGCTGCATCTTGCGGTCCCAGCGGGGTGGTACGTCCTTCGTGGCCATGCGGTCCCTCCCCTCACCTGTGCGCCGGCCCATCCAGCGTGTCTGCACCGTCCTCCCGAATGTAGTCGGCACCCCTGACAGTGCACGCCCCTTTGTGCCAATGAGCGCCCCTGAGGCATCGCAGGTGATAGTGCCCTCTTCACATAAACTTCACACGAATCACGTACACCTCTGATCGAATGAGATCGATAGTGACCGAAAAAGGCCCCTTGTCGATCACGTCCGGTTTGCTGCTCCACGTTTCAGGGAACGGCCGCTGGGCAGCCGCGCGGAAGCAAGCGTAGGAACTGCTTCCATTTCCGGGCGGTTCCTGAGTTCCGGCGAGCGGAGGGGCTGAGCCGTGGCATTCAACGTGACCGGCGTCGAACAGGACGGGTGGGCCGTACTCCGGGTGACCGGAGAACTGGATCTGATGACCTCGCCGGTACTGCGACAACGCGTGCACGACGTCGTCGCCGAGGGGCACCACAGCCTCGTCGTCGACCTCTCGGACGTGTTCTTCTGCGACTCCAGCGGGGTCGGCGTCCTCATCGCCGCCCGCCGGCTGATCCGCTCCTGCCAGGGCCGGCTGCGGCTGATCCTGCCGGACCGGGGCGCGGACGGGAGCGCCTCCCGTGCGAGCGAGGTCGAGCGAGGGGCGGGCTCCCACGTGAACCGGGTGCTCGGCGCGCTCGGCGTCCGCCGCCTCTTCGACGTCCGCCCCGACCTCGACTCCGCCACGTCCGAGGACGCCGGACCGCTGTCGGCCTGACACCCTCTGCGATCGCCGCGACGAGTCCACACGCTTGTCGCAGTATTCCCCCGGTCTTGGCACAACGGCCCGTTTCCCGCCATCTCGCGGCCATCCGCGTCGTACGCTCCGTGCGAGATCGACCCACGCACACTAAGGCGGCCCGACAGACATGGTCAGCACCGAGTACGAGCGCAGGATCGCCGCCCGGTTCGCCACCTTCGACCAGGACGGCAACGGCTGGATCGACCGCGCGGACTTCAGCGCGGCGGCCAAGGCGCTGCTCGCCGAGTTCGCCGTGCCCGCCCGCTCCGCCGAGGGACAGGCGCTCTACGCCGGCGCGGAGGCGTTCTGGCAGGGCATGGCCGGCATCGCGGACCGCGACGGCGACCAGCGCATCACCCGCGAGGAGTTCGTCACCGGCGCGGTCAAGCGCCTGCGCGACAACCCCGGCCGCTTCGCCGAGATCGCCCGCCCGTTCCTGCACGCGGCCCTGGCGGTCGCGGCCTGCGACTCCGACGGCCGCATCACGGTCGCCGACACCACACGGCTGCTGAAGGCCCTGCACGTACCGGACGCCGTGGCCGCGACGACCGCCGCCTCCCTCGACGCGGACGGCGACGGCGTGATCGGCGAGGCGGAGGTCGTCCCCGCGTTCGCGGAGTACTTCACCATCGCCGAGTGACGGACGTCGTCGGGTGGGTGACGGACATCGCCGAGTGGCGGTCGGTCAGGCGAAGACGACCGTCCGGCGCCCGTTGAGCAGGATCCTGCGCTCGGCATGCCACTTCACGGCCCGCGCCAGCGCCTGGCACTCCACGTCGCGCCCGATGGCGACCAGCTGGTCCGGGGTCACGTCGTGCCTCACCCGCTCGACCTCCTGCTCGATGATCGGCCCCTCGTCGAGGTCGGCGGTCACGTAGTGGGCCGTGGCACCGATCAGCTTCACGCCCCGCGCGTGCGCCTGGTGGTACGGCTTGGCGCCCTTGAAGCTCGGCAGGAAGGAGTGGTGGATGTTGATGATCCGGCCGCTGAGCTGCTTGCACAGGTCGTCCGAGAGGACCTGCATGTAGCGGGCGAGGACGACCAGCTCGACGCCCTCCTCGCGGACGATCTCCAGCAGCCTGGCCTCGCCCTCCGACTTGGTGTCCTTCGTCACCGGGATGTGGTGGAAGGGGATGTTGTAGGAGCCCACCAGCTCCTCGAATTCCGTGTGATTGGAGACCACGCCCACGATCTCCACGGGCAGCGCGCCGATCCGGGCCCGGAACAGCAGGTCGTTCAGACAGTGCCCGAACTTGCTGACCATGAGCAGGATCCGCATCTTCGCGTCGGCCCCGTTGATCTGCCAGTCCATGTGGAAGGAGTCACCGATCGCCGCGAAGCTCGCCCGCAGCTTGTCCAGCGTCACCGACTCCTCGGCGGAGAAGTGGACGCGCATGAAGAACAGACCGGTGTCGCGGTCGCCGAACTGCTGACTGTCCTCGATGTTGCAGCCGGTCATGAACAGATAGCTGGACACGGCGTGCACGATGCCCATCCTGTCCGGGCAGGAGAGGGTGAGGACGTACTGGGCCGCCGGTGCTGCGACGGGTGCGGGCTGCTCGCTCATGCACCACAGGTTCCCATACCGCCGCCAGGCCGTGAGTGATCGTCCCGCAGGACGGAACACCCCCTGCGGGGTCCTCCTACGCCGTCCGCGTCATGATCCGCAGCACTTCCAGGGTCCTGGGCGGCGTCTCCGGGTCCTCCCCGTCGCTCACCGACATCCTTACGTGCGCGTCCCGGGCCGCCCGCACCGCCTCCGGCCAGCCCTGGTGCTCCAGGTAGGCGGCGACCGGCGCGTCGGGGCCTACCTGGTGCATGATCCGCAGCACCCGCAGGACGGCGGTGTCCACGAGCGCCGCTTCCTGCGAGTCCCGGAAGATCGTGCCGACGTACTTCTCCGCGGACCAGTTGTCCAGCCAGGTGTCCTCCACCAGCCGGTACACGGCGTCGGTGACGTCGCCGTACCCGTCCACGCCGGCCAGCCAGACGTCCCGCTGGAACACCTGGTCGGAGAGCATGTGCAGCGCCGAACGCACATTGCTGCGCCAGCGCCACCACGGCATGTCGCTTAGAGGCATGCCGCCCATGGTGGAGGAGCGACGGCCGCGACGGGAAGAGTTCTCCGAACCTTGCACGGTCATCGATCGTACGTTCCTCGTCACACAGGCCTCACCGGCCCCCGCAATTCACTCGCGCGTCACCTTTCATTGACCGAGGGTCACTCCCGGGTTAGTGATGTGAGGGAAACGTGGGCACACATGACCGGCAGGCCTCGCACACGTACCACCCTCGCCCGTTCCTTCTCCCGGCCCGTCAGAGCCACCGCCCTGTCCCTGGGCGCCACGGCTCTCTGTGCGTCGCTCACCGCCGGATGCGGGGTCATCCCCGGTGCCACGGGGGGCTCCGGGGACGACCCGATCAAGGTCATGACCTGGGCGCCCGAGAACAGCGACGCCACGAACAAGCCCGGCATGCCCGCGATGGCCCGGGCCTACGGCAAGTGGATCAACGCCCACGGCGGGATCAACGGCCGCAAGCTGGAGATCCTGACCTGCAACGACCACAACGACAGCGTGGCCGCCGCCAAGTGCGCCCAGCAGGCGGCCGCCGAGAACGTCGTCGCGGTCGTCGGCTCCTACAGCCAGTTCGGCGACTCCTTCCTCGCCCCGCTGGAGAGCGCCGGCATCCCCTACATAGGCGGCTACGGCGTCACCAACACCGAGTTCACCGGTCAGATGTCGTACCCGGTCAACGGCGGCCAGCCCGTCCTGCTCGCCGGTCTCGGCCGCGCCCTCTCCGCCACCTGCGGAACCGTCGCGCTGGTCCGTCCCGACAGCATCGCCGGCGACGAGCTGCCGCCGCTGCTGAACTCGGGGCTCAAGCAGGGCGGCCACGCGAACGCGGACGACGAGCTGGCCGCCGAGGACGCCACCGAGTACAGCGACCAGGCCGACCGGGCCCTGCACAACGCCACCAAGGACGCCCTGCGCAAGGGCTGTGTCGTGCCCGCGCTCGGGGACCGCACCGACACCTTCATGGACTCCTTCCGCCGGGCCCGCGAGCAGTACCCCGCGGTGCGCCTGGGAACCGTCCTCGGCAGCGTCGACCAGACTGTGATCAACGCCACAGGCGGAGCGAACGGCCCGTACGAGGGGTCGTACATCACCAGCTGGTACCCGCCGGCCTCCGACGCGCGCTGGGACGCGATGAAGAAGGTGATCAACGAGGAGGCCTTCGGCGACAACCGCATCGACCCCGCGGACGCCGGAGTGCAGACCACCTGGATCGCCTACACCGTGCTCAAGGCCGCCCTGGACAAGATCGGCTCCGGTGAGGTGAGCGCCGACGCCGTGCGGCGCACCCTCGACGGCGGCCTCAGGGTCAGCACCGGCGGCCTCACCCCGATCCTGCACTGGACCTACGAGGGCAAGCTCGCCTCCGTCGGCTTCCCGCGGCTGGTCAACGCCGACGTCACCCTCCAGGTCGTCCAGAACGGCGAACTGGTCGCGGCCCGCAAGGGCACCGGCGGCCTCGACGGGATCACCGACATGACGCAGACGCTGGTCAACGCCGACGTGCAGTGACGCCGCCGGCACCGGTTGCGGGTGCCGGCGGCGGTGAGGTCACAGCTGGGTGGGCTGGCGCTGGGTCAGGCCGTACTTGCTCGCGATCGCGTTCCACAGCCCTGCCGCCTTGGCCTTCTGCTCACTGGCGGTGCCGCTCTCCCGGTTGCCGGCCTGGGTCTCGCCGGTGATGCGGGCGTGGCCCTTGCGGCAGGCCTTGTGACCGCCCTTGACCTGGTCGGCCCAGGCCGCGTAGTGGTTGTCGGCCGCGGCGGAGGCCTGCCAGGCCTTGGTCAGGGCGGCGGTGAGGTCGGCGTTGCCCGGCAGCTTGTCGACGGACAACTGGCCGAGCCGGGTGACCAGCTGGTTGCGCTGCTTGGCCGCGTCGCGCAGGTTGGAGGCGGACTGGTCGAGGTTGTCGCATCCCTTGACGTCTGCCACCGCCTTGATCACCGAGGCGCGGCTGCTGCCGCTGTCGGCGAGCAGCTTGTCCAGTTCGACGGCCTGCTGCCGGGCGGGGTCCGCGGCGCCGGAGGAACCCTGGCTCGCGACCGGGGACGCGGCGGCCACCGTCTTGCCGTCGGTGCCCCCGTCCTTGCCGCCACCGCCGCTGAGCAGCGCGCCGGCGCCCACGCCGATGACGACGATGCCGACCCCGATGGCCGCGATCAGCGGCACCCGCGACCGCCCGCGGGGCCGGTCGTCGTCGTGCGCCGGGTCGTACGCCGGCTGCTGCGCGCCGTACGCCGGTGGGGACTGGGCATACGACGAATGCGCCGGGGCGTGCGCCTGCGCCGGGCCGGGGTAGGCGTCCGGCTGCTGGATGCGCGGCAGCTGCTGGGTGGATCCGGCCGGGCCGTCGCCGCTCGCCGGGCCGCTGCGGAAGAGGTTGTCGAACTCGGCCGGCGGGTGTCGGTCCGCGCCCTGTCCCTGCGCCTGGGCGGCGAACGGCGGGATGTACTGGGTGGCCTCGGCGTCGGACGACGCGGGTGCGGGCGGCCCCTGCTGCGGGGTGATGCCGAGGTAGCGGGTCTCCTCGCCGTTCGACTCGGGCGGCAGCGCGCCGGCCGTCACCGGCGGGATGTACTGGGTGGCACCGTCGGCCGGGCCGGCCGGGACCGGCGGCAGGTACTGGGTCGCGCCGTCGGCCGGGGCTGCCTGCACGGGCGGGATGTACTGGGTGGCGCCCTCGTCGGCGGGGGCGGGCGGCAGCGACGGTATGTGCCCGTCCGGCAAGGCGGGCGGCAGCGCGCCGGGCACCGGGGCGGACGCGGGCGGCTGCGGATACTGCTGCTGCGGCTGCTGGTGCTGCTGCGGCCGCAGCTCGTGCGGCTGCGGCAGCTGATGCTGCTGGTACGACGCCGGTGCGCCGTACCCGCCGGGCGGGCCGTCCGTGCCGTAGCCGGGTGTGTGACCGCCGTACGACAGGGCCGGGGCGCCCTCCGGGGGCAGCAGGCCGGGGTCCACCGCCGGCGGCTGTGCCGGGGCGTCCCAGTGCTGAGCCGGCGCCGGAGGCCAGCCCTGGTCCGGCTGGGACGGCTGCTGTCCGGGCCCCCAGGAACCACCCCAGGCCTGCCCGCCGGCCGGGGCGGCGGGAGCGGGCGCACCGCTCATGCCGGGCAGCACGGGCTCGCCTCCGTCGGAGGGCAGCACGATGCCTTCGCGCGCGGGCCGCGCCGAGGGCTCCTCGCTCTGTCCACTCTGCGTCACCGGGACTCCTACTAATGGGGGACCTTGTGAATCGTCGGGTCACGCTACCGGGTCCGCCGAGCCGGGTGCCACGCACCTCAGTGCGCGATCTTGGTCCCTGTGAGAGTGGTAACAAATCCGCCCCGCAGTGCGCTGTATCACGGCGTCCTCACGGCACCCGTCCTCCACCCGGGTTCCGTTTTCCGTGTGTTCACCGCACCGCGGGGCCAGTGTTCAAGCGGCCTGCTGGAGATCGAGGCGCGCCCCGAACTCCCGTACCACCGCCTCCTCCCGGAAGGGTTCCAGTCGCTGCTGGAGATCCTCCACGTATTCGGCGCCCCGGTTGGAGCGGAGCGTCTCGAGCAGTTCCACCGCCTTCAGTCCGGTGCTGCAGGCCTGTTCGATCTCACGCTGCTGCACCTGGGCCGTGGCGAGCAGCACATAGCCGATGGCGCGCCGGCGGGCCCGGGACTCGGGATGCCCGGCCAACGACTCCTCGGCGTACCGGGCCGCCTGGTCGGCCTGCCCGAGGTCGCGGTGACAGTGGGCCAACTCGTCGGCCAGGTAGGCCTCGTCGAAGTGCCTGATCCACGCCGGGTCGTCCGCGCAGGCCGCGTCCGCCCCCTCCATCGCCGTGACCGCCCGCCCGGTGGCCGCCTGGGCCGCGCGCGCGTCGCCGAGCAGGGCGTGCCCGCGTGCCTCGGCCGCGTGGAACATCGCCTCCGCGCGCGGCGTCACCTGCCCGCGCGCCCCCTCCTGCGCGGCGCGCGCCAACTGGGCGATCTCGCGCGGGTTCCCGAGCTGCGCGGCGAGATGGCTCATGGACGCGGCCAGTACGTAACCGCCGTAGCCGCGGTCCCCGGCGGCCTGCGCGAGCCGCAGCGACTGGATGTAGTACCGCTGGGCCAGGCCCGGTTGACCGGTGTCCACCGCCATGTATCCCGCCAGCTCGGTCAACCGGGCGACGGCTGCGAAGAGTTCGCGCCCGACCGCCTCCCGGTACGAGCCCGCGAGCAGCCCGGAGACGACGCTGTTGAGGTAGTGCACGACGACCGGCCGGACATGCCCGCTGCCGTACTGGTGGTCCAGGTCGGTCAGCGCCTGTGTCATGGACCGTACGGCGGCCACGTCGGCCTGGCCCACCCGCGGGCCCGCCTGCCGGGCGACCTGGGCGTCCGGCGCCGAGATCAGCCAGTCGCGGCTGGGCTCGACGAGCGCGGAAGCGGCGACGGAGGAGCCGGACAGGAAGTCCCGGCGCCCCACGTCGCTGCGCCACAGCTCGCAGACCTGCTCGATGGCCCCCAGTACCGTCGGCGAGAACTGGAGACCGACCCCCGAGGCGAGGTTCTTGCCGTTGGCCATGCCGATCTCGTCGATCGTGACCGTACGGCCGAGCTTGCGGCCGAGCGCCTCCGCGATGATCGCCGGGGCCCGGCCCCGCGGCTGCTGTCCGCGCAGCCAGCGGGCCACGGACGTCTTGTCGTAGCGCAGGTCGAGACCGTGCTCGGCACCGCACATGTTGACCCGCCGGGCCAGCCCGGCGTTCGAGCACCCCGCTTCCTGGATGAGTGCTTGCAGCCGTTCGTTCGGCTGCCTCGCCACGAGAGGCCTTGCGGCCATGTACTACCCCCTGCGGTACGTTGCCGTCCCCTGGAACGCCTCTGCGCTGCCCTGGTTGCGATCCCCTGAGACGTGAAGGTCCGACCGGAGCGTTCCGATCGGAAAGATCCGGCCGAGCTGATGCGTTCGGAAAGATCACTGCCCAGCTGACATACCGTCAATGCACGACATGTGCGGTTTGCCGGGGTAAAGGCGGGTGCCAGCCTCTCCCTGGCTACCCACCCCACGCCCTGCTTCCTCCCGCGCGCCCCCGGACGTGCACCCATGCGCCCCGACTGCGGAATCGATGCTCCACCCCCGCGCGCGGTACAGCCGTAACTACAGGTGGGTGCGGGAGTTGAGAGGAGCGTGGAAGAGACGATCGCGGGCGCCGAGAACAGTCAGATTGCCGGTCAGATTCCGCAGCAGCGCGGGGAATCGCTGCTGGAGACCGCCGTGCGGTACGCCGAGGAACGGCACTGGGACGTGTTCCCCGGCACCTGGCTGGAAGCCGTCGACGGGATGCAGCACTGCTCGTGCGGCGACGCCTCCTGCTCTGCGCCGGGTGCGCACCCCGCGCGCCCCGACTGGGCGACCCAGGCGACCGGCAGTGCGACCGTGGCGCGCCGGATGTGGCAGAAGCAGCCGACCGCGTCGATCCTGCTGCCGACGGGGCGGACCTTCGACGCACTGTCCGTCCCGGAGAGCGCGGGGTTCCTGGCGCTGGCCCGGATGGAGCGGATGCAGCTGACGCTGGGGCCGGTGACCTGGACTCCCGACCGGCGCATGCAGTTCTTCGTGCTGCCGGGCGCTTCCGCGAAGGTGCCGGAGCTGGTGCGCAAGCTGGGCTGGGCGCTGCCGTCTCTCGACCTGATGGCCCTGGGCGAGGGTGCGTACGTGGCCGCTCCCCCGACGCGGTTCGGCTCCCGCGGCGCCGTGCAGTGGGCCTGCCGGCCGACGCCCGCCAACCGGTGGCTGCCGGATGCGGAGGAGCTGATCTCGCCGTTGGCCTATGCGTGCGGACGGGATCGGTAAGCAGCCGTTCGTGCGGCTCCCCGCGCTCCTTCGGGGGCACAGGGATCCGCGCGAGCAACAGGAGACGACCTGCAGCCGCCGACCAGACACCAGCCGGACGACGACCAGGCGGCTCAGTCCCCGGGCAGCGATTCAAGAAACGGCAGCACAGCCGCCCGCCAGGCTCCCGGCCGGTCGTAGTGGGCGAGATGCCCCGCGTCCGTCACCTCCGCGTACGCCCCGCGCGGCAGCACCCGCACCATCTCCTGGGCCTCCGCCCGCCCCAGCTCCCCGTCCAGGCCCCGTACGACCAGCGTGGGGCACCGCACCTGGGCCAGTTCCTCCCAGTGCGCGTCGTACACCCAGGTCTCACGGGAGCTGAGCATCTGCTCCGGCTCGAAGACGGGACGCCAGCCGTCGGCGCACTCGTGCATGACCTCGGCGTAGAAGGCACCGCGGGCGGGGTTCGGCCGCTCCACCCAGGGATCGTCCTCGCCGAACCACGTGCGGACGTCGGCGAGGGTCGCGAAGGGTACGGGCCAGGAGCGGAACCACTCGGCCCACTCGCGCTGCGAGGCCGCGCCGAGCGCGGAGGCCCGCATGTCGCAGATGACCAGGCCCCGCACCAGGTCGGGGCGTTTCGCGGCGAGCTGCCAGGCGGTCAGGGCGCCCATGGCATGGCCGACGAGGACGACGGGAGCGAGGCCGAGCTGCTCGACGGCGGCCTCGGCGTCCTCCACGTAGGCCTCGCGGGTGTAGGCGGCCTGCACGGACTTGTCGCTCTGGCCGTGGCCGCGCTGGTCGAGCGCGACCGCGCGGTGGCGGGCGGCGAGCCAGCGGGCGGTCGACGCCCAGTGGGAGGCACGGCCCATCAGGCCGTGCAGTAACAGCACGCCCGGAGCACGGGGCTCCGCCTCCGCCCGGTCCGGATCCCGTTTGGGGGGATCGGCGAACTCCCAGGCTGCCAGGCGCACCCCGCCCGCTCCCGTCACGTCGATACGCCGTGCCATCGGCCTGGCACCCCCAGCTCCGCCTGCCTCGTACCGGTGTACTGCCGTACTCGTACTCGCTGCTGTCGCTGTCGTGCTCGCTCTGCCGCCGCAGACTATCGAATGCTCATTCGAAAGATCCGTCTCGGCGGACAACACCCCTCATTCGAGTGACACCCCTCGATGCATGATCGCCGCCGCCCAGGGGATCTTTCTGGCGGGAGGCGGACCGCTCGGGGAAAAACGGTCCGAGGGGATGACCCTGAGAGCTCGGGGCTCCGGGTCAGCACAGGGGAGGACAGGCCCCGGCGCCAGTAGGCGCCGGGGCCCTTCGCCGTTCAGCGCTTGGCGACGAAGACATGGGAGGCGATGTCCGCCTCCAGCTCGGCCGCCTCGCCGCCGCTGCCCACCAGCACCCCGCCGGCCGACTCCGTCACGCTCACCACGGAGCCGGGCTGCACACCAGCACGGCGCAGCGTGTACATCAGCTGGGCGTCCGTCTGGATCGGCTCGCCGATCCGGCGGACGACGACCGTCTTGCCGTCCGTGCCCGGGTCCAGGTCGGCCAGCGAGACCATGCCCTCGTCCAGGAACGGGTCGGCGCCGTCCTTCTCGCCCAGCTCCTCCAGGCCCGGGATCGGGTTGCCGTACGGCGACTCGGTCGGGTGCCGCAGCAGCTCCAGCACGCGGCGCTCCACGGCCTCGCTCATCACGTGCTCCCAGCGGCACGCCTCCGCGTGGACCTGCTCCCACTCCAGGCCGATCACGTCGACGAGGAGACACTCGGCCAGCCGGTGCTTGCGCATCACGCGCGTGGCGAGCCTTCTGCCCTCGTCGGTCAGCTCCAGGTGCCGGTCGCTGGCCACGGACACCAGGCCGTCGCGCTCCATGCGCGCCACCGTCTGGCTCACCGTCGGCCCGCTCTGGTCGAGCCGCTCTGCGATGCGGGCTCGCATGGGCACGACGCCTTCCTCTTCGAGCTCGAGGATGGTGCGGAGATACATCTCCGTGGTGTCGATCAGTCCGGACATACGTGCCCCTCGATTACCTCTGCCGGAAGCCCGGCGCGTGCGCTGGCCCTGCCACCAATTCTGCCGGATCCCACTGACAAGCGGGGGCCTCGGCGAAAACGAGGAACGAGCGGGCGGGGCCGTGGTGCCCGCGGCGGCCCCCGGCCGGGGTGCACCGCGGCCTGCCACGCGGTCCCCGCATCCCTTCGGGCGCTCTTTTCCTGCCGTATTGACACCGCACTGGTCCAGACCGCACGGTGATCCGCGACACAGACGCTGCGAAGGGGCACCGCATGAGCGACGGCACGCCTGCCGACCTGTTCTTCGACGCCGCCATCAACCTGCTGCAACGGGTCCGCGAGGAGGAGGCCGAGGCGATCGCCGCGGCCGGCACCCTGCTCGCCGACACCGTCGCGGCCGGCGGCCGCCTGTTCGCCTTCGGCGCCGGGCACTCGTCGCTGGCCGCCCAGGACGTCGTCTACCGCGCCGGCGGCCTCGCCCTGATGAACCTGCTCGTGGTGCCAGGCGTCGTCGGTGTCGACGTCACCCCGGCCACCCTCGGCTCCGCCCTGGAACGCGTCGACGGCCTCGCGAGCGCCGTTCTCGACACCTCACCGGTCCGCGCCGGGGACGCCCTCGTGATCATCTCGCTGTCCGGCCGCAACGCCCTGCCCGTGGAGATGGCCCTCAACGCCCGCGCGCTGGGCGTGAAGGTCATCGGCGTCACCTCGGTGGCCTACGCCTCCCAGACCAGGTCCCGGCACGTCTCGGGCACGTTCCTGAAGGACCACTGCGACCTCGTCCTCGACTCGAAGATCGCCGTCGGTGACGCGGAACTCACCCTCGACACCATCCCGGCCCCCTTCGCCCCCGCCTCCACGGTGGTCACCACGGCCCTGATGCAGGCCGTCATGGCCACCGCGGCCGCCGCCCTCGCCGAGCGCGGCATCGAGCCCCCGCTGCTGCGCTCCGGGAACGTCGACGGCGGCCACGAGTGGAACGGCCGCGTGATGCGGGAGTACGGCGACCGGATCTTCTACCGGCGCTGAGCCCCGCGGACCCCGCGTTCACCGGACCGGCTGCTGCTACTCGCTGTCCTTTCGGCCGCGTACCGCCTCCGCCAGATCCAGCGCCGCCGCTATGCGGACCGCCACGTCCTCGGCATAGGCCGTGTCGGACCGTTCGAAGCGGCTGCGGCCGGAGCCGCGCAGGAAGGTCACCACGCCCAGGGTCCGACCCCGGCTGCGCAGCACCGCGCACAGGGCGTGCACCGCGTCGCCGGGCCACTGCCGGGTGAGCGCCCACTCCCGGGCCAGTTCCGGCGGGACCGACCCGGCGTCCGCGCGCACGGGACCGGCCCGCTCCACGCACTGCACGGCCGGGTGCCCGGGCTCGTAGCGCACCGGCAGCCCGGCAGCCCCGGTGAGCTGGCTCGGCCCCGGCCCCCCGGCGGGGGTCTCGGCGAGCCGCACCAGCCGTACGGGGCTCTCCTCCCCGTCCGTGTGCGGGTCCACGCGCGGGGCGCGTGCCACCCGGTCGACCAGCGCGTGGTCGGCGAAGCCGGCGAGGGCGAAGTCCAGGTGGACGATGGCCGCCTCGAGCGCGTCCTCGCACTCGGCTGCGGCTCGGGCGGCGCGGTGCAGCTGGTTGGTGCGGAACCGCAGCAGCGCCGCCTCCTGCTCGCCCTGCTTCGTCTCGGTGACGTCCTGGAACAGCCAGCCCACGCCCAGCGGCACCGGCTCCTCCGCGAGCGGCGAGGCCAGCCGGACGAAGCCGCTGCGCCAGCAGCGCCGCTTCTCGCCCTGTGCAGTCCGCAGGGACAGCCACATCTCGGCGGGCGCGGGCGGGGCGCCCTCGGCCAGGACGTGCGTGAGCGCGGCCTCCAGCTCCTCCACGCCCTGGGCGAGCAGCTCGCCGAGCGGTCTGCCCAGCGCGGACGTGCGCCCGATGCCGAGCGCCCGGGCCGCGTGCGCGTTCACCACGGCCGGCCGCAGGTCGGCGTCGATGAGGACGACGCCCCAGGCCGCGTCCTCGAACAGGGCCTCGCTCAGCGCGATGGACCGCTCGAGGTCGATCTGCGCGTGCACCTCGCTGAACGCGCAGTACAACCCGGCGGGCTTGCCGTCCGGGCCCCGTACGGCGGCGGACTGCGTGCGCACGAGGACCCGCCCGCCGTCCTTCGTGACCAGCGCGAACTCGTGCACCTGCCGGCCCGGCGCATGCATCGCGGACATCAGCCGGGACTGGACCTCCTCGGCATCGGCGCTGCGCACCGCCCAGCCGGCGAAGCCGTGCCGCCCGACCGCCTCGGCGGCCGTCCAGCCGAGGATCCGCTCGGCCTCGCGGTTCCAGTGCGTGACGACCCCGTCGGCGTCGAACGCGCACAGGGCCGCGTCCATGCCGTCGAGCAGCGCGGCGAGCAGGTCGGAGCCGCCGGACTCACCGGGGTCACCGGGCTCGTCGGGCTCGCCCGGCCCCAGTTCGTCAGTGGTCCCACTCCGCCGGGAAGCACTCACCTGGACCCCCTGGAAGCTGCGTCGGCGCCCGTACGGCGCACGGTTCGCTCACTGCCCTTCATTCAACTGGAACGTGACACAGCCCACACCCTGTTCCCGCAACTTCCCGGCAATCAATCGCCGCTCCACCGCAGATCCACCCACGTGTCACGCTCCCCGTCGAGCACATACCGCTCGATCTCCACAAATCCCCGCCGCCCGGCGAACCGGAGCCCCTCCTCGATCACCGTCGCACCCACGAGCGCATCCCCGAGAAAGGCGTACCGCAGCCGATGACGCTCCCGCCGCTCCCGCGCGTCCGCCAGGACATCGCGGCGGGCGGGACGACGGTGTTGTGGACGTGCCGCCACCGCTCGAGAAGGGCGTCGTCGCCGACGGGGACGATACGGAGTCCTGTCATGCCCGGGACCGTAGCGAAAAAACGGTTGAACGGATTCGGGCGGCTTCCTAGGGTGTGGGGTACACGAGAAGGGAGGTGGTTCGGCAGATGTATGAGAACCGGACGCGTGAGGTGGCTGCGGGCTAGCGGTCCGCCACCCCATCCAGTGCGGTGCCGGACCAGCGTGTGACAGACGCGCGCAGCCGGCCCAATCCCAGGCAGTCCACCCGACCCGCGAACTCGCCGGTACGTCCGGCCGGCTCCCGCGCCGAGAGGCGCAGGACCCGAGTTCGCGGGTCGTCTGCTGTTCCGGGCCGGTGCACGTCCGGCGCGGCGCCCCTGCGGGTCTCAGGGGCTCAGGCGCTCCACCTTCCAGGTGCCTTCGGGCCGTGCCGTGTAGCGCAGCCGGTCGTGGAGGCGGTTCAGGCGGCCCTGCCAGAACTCGATGGTCTCGGGGACGACGCGGAAGCCGCCCCAGTGCGGCGGCACCGGGACCTGCTCGCCGTCGGGGTAGCGGGCCTCCAGGTCGGCGAAGGCGGTGTCCAGCGCGGCGCGGGAGGCGACCACCGAGGACTGGGTGCTGGCCCACGCGCCCAGCTGGGAGCCGTGCGGCCGGGTGCGGAAGTAGGCGGCGGTCTCGTCGCGGCCGGTGCGGCGGGCGGTGCCGGTGACGATGACCTGGCGGGAGAGCGGATGCCAGGGGAAGAGCAGGGCGATGTGTGGGTTGTCCGCCAGCTCGCGGCCCTTGCGGGAGTCGTAGTTGGTGTAGAAGACGAAGCCGTCGCTGTCGAACTGCTTCATCAGGACCGTGCGGGAGCTGGGGCGGCCTGCCGCGTCCGCCGTGGAGACGACCATCGCGTTGGGTTCGTAGAGCGTGCCGTGCAGGGCCGCGCGGGCGGCGTCCTCGAACCAGCGGGCGAACTGGTCCATGGGACGGGTGGCGAGGTCCTGTTCGGCGAGGCCTTCGGCCTGGTACTGCTTGCGCATGGCGGCGGGATCGAAGGCGGGGTCCAGGAGGGGTTCGCGGTCGGTCACGCGGTCATCTTGCCGTACGTTCGCCGGAGGCTGTCTCGAACAGTCGTGACACTCAGTGTCGTTCGGGCTCCCCGTGTATGACACTGGGGGATATCGTGCTGGTCCCCTTGCGGTTTGGGTGACCACCGGATGACCACCGGACGATCGGGGCATCACCGGGGTGTCCGCCGCCGACACATCACTAGGAGCCGCTGATGTCCGATTTCGTACCCGGACTCGAGGGAGTCGTCGCGTTCGAGACGGAGATCGCCGAACCGGACAAGGAGGGCGGCGCCCTGCGTTACCGGGGCGTCGACATCGAGGACCTGGTCGGGCAGGTCTCGTTCGGGAACGTGTGGGGGCTGCTGGTCGACGGCGCCTTCAACCCCGGTCTGCCGCCCGCCGAGCCGTTCCCGATCCCGGTCCACTCCGGTGACATCCGGGTGGACGTGCAGTCGGCGCTCGCCATGCTCGCCCCGGTGTGGGGCCTGAAGCCGCTGCTCGACATCGACGAGCAGCAGGCACGGGACGATCTCGCGCGGGCCGCCGTGATGGCCCTGTCGTACGTCGCCCAGTCCGCACGCGGGCAGGGGCGGCCGATGGTGCCGCAGCGGGAGATCGACAAGGCCCAGTCGGTGGTCGAGCGGTTCATGATCCGGTGGCGCGGGGAGCCGGACCCCAAGCATGTCGCGGCCGTGGACGCGTACTGGACGTCCGCCGCCGAACACGGCATGAACGCATCAACGTTCACGGCCCGGGTGATCGCGTCCACCGGGGCGGACGTGGCCGCCGCGCTGTCCGGCGCGGTCGGCGCCATGTCCGGGCCGCTGCACGGAGGTGCGCCGTCCCGGGTGCTCGGCATGATCGAGGAGATCGAGCGCACCGGGGACGCGGAGGCGTACGTCAAAAACGCGCTGGACCGGGGCGAACGGCTGATGGGCTTCGGGCACCGGGTGTACCGGGCCGAGGACCCGCGGGCGCGGGTCCTGCGGCGTACGGCGCGGGAGTTGGGGGCACCGCGGTTCGAGATCGCGGAGGCGCTCGAGAAGGCGGCGCTTGAGGAGCTGCACAACCGGCGGCCGGACCGGGTGCTCGCCACCAACGTGGAGTTCTGGGCCGCGATCATGCTGGACTTCGCCGAGGTGCCGGCCCACATGTTCACGTCGATGTTCACGTGTGCGAGGACCGCCGGGTGGTCGGCGCACATTCTGGAGCAGAAGCGCACCGGGCGGCTGGTACGGCCTTCTGCGCGGTATGTGGGTCCCGGACCGCGGCGGCCCGAGGAGATCTCCGGGTTTGCGGATATCGCCCACTGAGAAGGGTCGTTGGGGCGCGTGGGCGACTGCGGCGGGCGTCGTGGTTGCCCGCGCGGTTCCCCGCGCCCCCGAGAATCGGGCCCTTGGGGCCCTGGTTCTCACGCCGCGGTCAGCAACTGCGCATGGTGCCTCTCCGCCACCAGTGGGTGAGCCCTGAGCTTGCCCTTCAACTCGTTGTAGCCGTACTGCGCGTACAGGGGGTTGGCGGGGTCGGTCGTGATGCCGGGAGCCGCTGCCGCGTGCGGGAAGGGCAGCGGCTCGATCCGCGCGTCCAGGCGGGGGTTGTAGAAGAACGGGACCGAGAAGCGTTCCGTGGCTCCGGGCGGGCTCACCACGCGGTGGTTGGTGGCGAGGAGGTAGCCGTCGGTCGCCACCTCCAGCAGTTCGCCGAGGTTGACCACGAAGGCACCCTCCAGGGGCGGGACGTCGTGGAAGAGGCCGTCCTCGCGCAGGACCTGGAGGCCGCCGATCGTGTCCTGCAGGAGCAGGGTCAGGAAGCCGTAGTCCTTGTGGGCACCGACGCCCTGGCCGGTGCCGTCGCCCGCGCTGCCGGGGTAGCGGACGAGCTTGAGGTGCGGGTGGGAGTGCGCGCCGAAGATCGGGTCGTAGAAGTCCGCCGGGGCGCCGATCGCCGTCAGCAGTTCGCGCAGGAGGCGCTGCGCGACCGCGCTCAGTCTGTCGATCCAGGCCAGGGCCGCCGTGCGCAGCTCGGGAAGGGCGGCCGGCCACTGGTTGGGGCCCTGGAGCCACCAGTACGGCGGCTCGCCGGGGGCGGGGGCGCGTGCGGGGCGTTCGGCGCCGATGTCGAGCTGGTCGCGCCAGTCGCGGGCACCGGCGGTGCGCTCGTCGCCGGTGCGGGTGTAGCCGCGAAAGTGCGGGGAGTTGACATTGTCGAGGGCGAGCCGGTCGGCCTCGGGCAGGGCGAAGAAGGCGCGCATGGCGGTGAGCAGCGCGTCGGTCTCGGCCCGGGTCACGCCGTGTCCGACGAGCTGGAAGAAACCGACGTCGTGGGCGGCGCTGTGCAACTGGGCGTGGAGCAGGGCACGGGCCTGGGTGCCGCGGTCGGCGGCAGACAGGTCGATGATCGGGAGCTGGTCGTAGGACGGGGTCGCCGTCATGGGGTGCGTGGTCATGGGTGCGTCCGCAGGGTCTACGGGGCACGGATGGCCGCCGAGGGTAGGGCGGCCCCCGGGTGCCACAACGGGAAGAAAGGGAAGAAAAAGCGAAGGGGGCTGGTCAGGCGGAGTAGCTCTGACAGCCCATGCTCGTGACGCGCACGAAGTCCACGTGGCGGCGGCGAACGAGCATCGGAAGCATGCGGCAAGAGTACTGCTCCGTGCCGGATACGGATGTGGCCCGGTTCACGAACCCGGCGCCCAGGTCACCGGTTGGCCCGAACGCACTCCGCGCGGTGGCCGCCGAGCGCCTCCGTGACCAGTGCGCGGGGCTCCTCGCCGGAGCCGGGCCGGTTCCCGGACCCGAGGCCCGGGCGGCCGAAGGCGTGGTGGTCGCGGGCCCCTGCCCAAGGGGTCGACCGCCCGGTCCCGGTCCGCGCGGTGTCCCCCCTGGCCGCGGGCCGTGACCGGCCCCACAGGCAGCGGCCCCACAGACAGCGGCTCAGCAGCTCAGCGACTCAGCCCAGTGCCGCGTCCAGCAGGGCGCCCCACTGGGCGACGACCCGTTCGCGGCGGCCCGTGTCGTCGGTGAGGAGGTTGGCGAGCCCCAGGCCGCGGGCCATGTCCAGGAAGCCCTGGACGGTTTCCCGGACGCCGGGACGGCTCTCGTCGGCGCCGAGCAGCTCGACGGCGATGCGGTGGGTCTCGCGGCCTACCCGGGCTTCCAGCTCGGTCACCCGCGGGCCCAGCTGTTCCTCGTTCGAGGCGGCGACCCACAGGTGCAGGGCGGCGCGGAAGAGCGGGCCGGTGTAGAGGCCGACGAGAGCCGTGACGACGGCCCGGCGGTCGGCGGCGCCGCCCGGGAAGAGTGCCCGGAGCGCGGTGGAGCGCTCCTCGGCGACGTACTCGACGGCCGCGGTGAACAGGTCCTCGCGGGTCGGGAAGTGGTGCTGGGCGGCGCCCCGGGAGACACCGGCGCGTTCGGCGACGACGGAGACGGTCGAGCCCGCCCAGCCGTGCTCGGCCAGGCAGGCCACGGCGGCCTCCAGCAGCCGCTGCCGGGTGGCCCGGCTGCGGTCCTGTTTGGGCGCACGGTCACGTTCCGCCGTCATGTTCATCCGGTCACACCACCCATGCCGCGTCCCGCTTCTCCAGGAAGGCCGTCATCCCCTCCCGGGCCTGGCCGGAGGCGAACAGCCGGGCCGAGAGCGCGGTCAGGTCCGCCGCGTCCCGGTCGAATGATTCCAGCACCCTAGCTGTGAGCAGCCGTTTCGTCTCGGCCAGGGCCTGCGGGGCGGAGCGGCGCAGGCCGTCGAGGATCGGGGCGAGTGCCTCGTCCACGTCGTCCGCCGTCGTCGTCAGCAGGCCCAGGCGTACGGCCTCGGCCGCATCGAAGCGCTCGCCGGTGAGGTAGTACCGGGCCAGGGCGCGCGGGTCGGTGCGCGGGAGGAGTGGCAGGGAGATCACCGCGGGCGCGACCCCGATGCGGACCTCGGTGAAGGCGAAGGTGGCCGCGGTGGACGCGGCGGCGATGTCGCAGGCGGCCAGCAGGCCGAGCCCGCCCGCACGGACATGGCCGGTCACCCGGGCCGCGACCGGTTTGGGCAGCTCCACGATCCGGCGGAGCAGCCCGACGAGGGCGTCCGGGTCCGGCGGGTCGCGCAGGTCGGCGCCCGCGCTGAAGGTGTTGCCGGTGTGGGTGAGGACGACGGCCCGTACGTCGTCGTCCTCGGCGCACTCGTTCAGGGCGTTCGCGAGGCCGCGGACGAGGGCCGCGGAGAGCGCGTTGCGGGTGTCGGTGGCGTCGAGGCTGAGGGTTTCGACGCCCCGCGCGCGCGTGCGGCCGATGGGTGTGCTCACATGTGCTCCCTGAGCGCGCGTAGCTCGCGGCGGAGGATCTTGCCGGAGGCCGCGCGCGGGACGGTGTCGACGAAGGTGATCAGCCGGACGCGTTTGTAGGGGGCGACGCGTTCGGCGACGTGGAGGAGGATCTCGGTCTCGGTGAGGTCCCGGGCGGTGGACCGGCGGACGACGAAGGCGTGCGGGACCTCGTTGCCGTCGTCGTTGTAGGTGCCGATGACGGCGGCGTCGGCGATGCCGGGGTGGGTGAGGAGCAGTGCCTCCAGTTCGGCGGGTGCCACCTGGAAGCCCTTGTACTTGATGAGTTCCTTCACCCGGTCCACGACGAACAGCCAGCCGTCCGCGTCGACGTGCCCGACGTCGCCGGTGTGCAGCCAGCCGTCGGCGTCGATCAGCGCGGTGGTGGCGTCGGGGCGGCCGAGGTAGCCCTTCATCACCTGGGGGCCGCGGATCAGGATCTCGCCGGACTCGCCGGTGCCGAGGTCCTTGCCGGGGTCGTCCAGGGAGACGATCCGCATCTCGGTTCCGGCGATCAGCCGGCCGACGGTCCCGGCCGGGGCGTCGTGCAGGCGCTCCAGGGGGACGACGTGCGTACCGGGTGACAGTTCCGTCATGCCGTAGGCCTGGCCGATCGGGGGCAGGCCGAGGCGCTCGGCGCACGCGCGCGCGAGGTGCGCGTCCAGCGGGGCGGCAGCACTGATCACGTACTTCAGCGAGGAGAGGTCGTAGTCGGCGACCACCGGGTGCTTGGCGAGGGCGAGGACGATCGGCGGGGCGACGTACAGGCCGGTGATGCGGTGGTTCTGGATGGCGGCGAGGAAGGTCTCCAGGTCGAAGCGGGGCAGGACGACGACGGTGGCGCCGTTGCGCAGCGGCGCGTTCATCAGGGCCGTCAGACCGTAGATGTGGAAGAACGGCAGGACGGCGAGGATGCGGTCGCCGGGGCCGGCCGGGGCGACGGAGTCCAGCTGGGCGAGGTTGGTGGCGATCTGCCGGTGGGTGAGCATGACGCCCTTGGGGACGCCGGTGGTGCCTGAGGAGTACGGCAGCGCGGCGACGTCTTCGGCCGGGTCGATGTCGGGCCGCGGCTCGGGGGCGGTACCGGCGAGCATGCCGGTCAGGGAACGGTGCCCCTCGGCACGGTCGCAGACGAAGATCTCCCGTATCCCGCCCGCGAGTTCGGCGGCCCTGCGGGCCGCCTCGAGCAGCGGCGAGACGGTGACGATCCAGCGGGCCCGGCTGTCGCGGAGCTGTTTGGCGAACTCCTCGGGCGTGGCGAGCGGGTGCACCGTGGTGACCGAGGCACCCGCGCGCGTGGCCGCGTAGAACGCGGTCGGGAAGGCGATCGTGTTGGGGCTGTGCAGGGCGAGTACGTCGCCCTTGCACACGCCCGCGTCGGCGAGCCCGGCGGCGGCGCGCCGGTGGAGCCGGTCCAGCTGCGCGTACGTGAGCGTGGTGCCGTCCGTGCCGTCGACGAGGGCGGGCAGTTCCCCGAAGTCGGCCGCATGGCCCAGGACAGCTTCGTGGATGGGGAGTTCTACGGGCGGGACGTCTGCGTACTCGCTGCGGAACACGGTTCCTCCAGTGCGGTCGCCTAGTACGACTTGGGCAGGCCCAGCGTCTGATGGGAGACGTAGTTGAGAATCATCTCCCGGCTCACCGGAGCAATACGAGCCACGCGGGCGGCCGTTATCAGCGAGGCGAGCCCGAACTCGCGCGTGAGGCCGTTGCCGCCGAGGGTGTGCACGGCCTGGTCGACGGCCTTCACACAGGCCTCCCCGGCCGCGTACTTCGCCATGTTGGCGGCCTCGCCCGCGCCCGTGTCGTCGCCGGCGTCGTAGAGGTGGGCGGCCTTCTGCATCATCAGCCGGGCCAGCTCCAGGTCGATGTGCGCCTGTGCCAGGGGGTGCGCGATGGCCTGGTGGGCGCCGATGGGCGCCTTCCACACGGTGCGGTCGCGGGCGTACTCGACGGCCTTGGCGAGCGCGTAGCGGCCCATGCCGATCGCGAACGCGGCCGTCATGATCCGCTCGGGGTTCAGCCCGGCGAACAGCTGCAGGAGGCCTGCGTCCTCGTCGCCGACAAGAGCGCCGGAGGGCAGCCGTACGTCGTCGAGGACCAGCTCGAACTGCTTCTCGGCGGCCTTGAGTTCCATGTCGATCGGCCGCTTCTGGAAGCCCTCGGCGTCCGTCGGCACGATGAACAGGCAGGGCTTGAGGCGTCCGGTGCGGGCGTCCTCGGTGCGGCCGACGACGAGGACGGCGTCGGCCATGTCGACACCCGAGATGAAGACCTTGCGGCCGGTGAGCAGCCAGTCGGTGCCGTCACGGCGGGCCGTGGTGGTGATGCGGTGGCTGTTGGAGCCGGCGTCGGGTTCGGTGATGCCGAAGGCCATCAGGCGGGTGCCGTCGGCGATGCCGGGGAGCCAGGCACGCTTCTGTTCCTCGGTGCCGAAACGGGAGATCACCGTGCCGCAGATGGCGGGTGACACCACCAGCATGAGCAGCGGGGAGCCCGCGGCACCCAGCTCTTCGAGGACGATGGAGAGTTCGGCGATGCCCCCGCCTCCGCCGCCGTACTCCTCGGGCAGGTTGACGCCGAGGTAGCCGAGTTTGCCTGCCTCGGACCAGAGTTCGACGGGGGGTTTGCCCTCGGCCACGGCCCGGACGACATAGTCACGGCCGTAGCGTGTGCCGAGGGCGGCCACCGCGGACCGCAGGGCCTTGTGTTCTTCGGATTCGATGACGGACGTCATGGGGCTCCTAGGAAGAGAGTTCCTCGACTACGGCCAGCAACGTTCCTGGCTGCACTTGCTGTCCGGCACAGACCGGGAGAGCGGTGAGCGTGCCCGCCGCCGGTGCCGTGATCCGGTGCTGCATCTTCATCGCCTCCAGCCAGATCAGGGGCTGGCCCGCCGCCACGGGCACCCCCTCCTCCAGTCCCTCGGCGATCCGGACGACCGTGCCCGGCATCGGGGCCACCAGGGAACCCGGGGCCAGCTGGGCGGCCGGGTCGGGGAAGCGGGGCAGGGCGGTGAGACGGGTGGTGTTGACGTGGATCTCGTCGCCGTACGCGAAGACCTCGAACCTGCGCCGTACGCCGTCCACCTCGAGTACGACCGTGTGCGCGTCCGCGTGCACGACCCGCACCCCGTCGGCCGCCAGGCCGTCCCGGGTGCACCGGTAGCGGACCTCGTGCTCCTGCCCCGCCACCTCGTACCGCTTGACCTGCGGCTGCGCGGGCAGGTTGCGCCAGCCGCCGAAGCGGGAGCGGCCGTGGGCGTCGGCCAGCGCGGCGGCGAGCGGGGCGTAGGGGTCGGGGGCCGGCGCGGTGAGGGCGGTGAGGTGACGGGTGTAGAAGCCGGTGTCCATCCGGGCCGTCGTGAACTCCTCGTGGCGCAGGGAGCGTACGAGCAGGTCGCGGTTGGTGACCGGGCCGTGGAGTTCCGCCCGTTCCAGCGCGCCGGCGAGCCGGCGCAGCGCCTGCGCGCGTGTGGGGGCGTGGGCGACGACCTTGGCGATCATGGGGTCGTAGTGGACGCCGATGGTGTCGCCGTCGGTGTAGCCGGTGTCCAGGCGGACGCCGGCCGGTACGGCGAGCCGGTGCAGGGTGCCGGTCTGCGGGGCCCAGTCGCGGGCGGGGTCCTCGGCGTACAGGCGGGCCTCGATGGCGTGGCCACGCGCGCGTGGAGGCTCCTTCTCGAGTGCGTGCCCCTCGGCGACACGGAGCTGTTCGGCGACCAGGTCGATGCCGAACACGGCCTCCGTGACGGGATGTTCGACCTGGAGGCGGGTGTTCATCTCCAGGAAGTGCGCACGGCCGTCGGCGACGAGGAACTCGACGGTGCCGGCGCCGACGTACGAGACGGAGCGAGCGGCGCGTACGGCCAGCGTGCGCAACTCCTCCGCGAGCCCCTCGGAGATCCCGGGCGCCGGCGCCTCCTCGACGACCTTCTGGTGGCGGCGCTGCAGAGAGCAGTCGCGGGTGCCGAGCGGCCAGACGGTGCCGTGGGTGTCGGCGAGGATCTGCACCTCGACATGGCGGCCGTGCTCCAGGTACGGCTCGACGAAGACCTCGCCGTCCCCGAAGGCACTCGTGGCCTCGGCGCGCGCGCCCTCCAGCGCGGCGCTCAGATCCTCCATGCGGCGCACGATGCGCATCCCGCGCCCGCCACCCCCGGCGGCCGCCTTCACCAGGACCGGCAGGCGGGCCTCGGTGACGTCGGACTCGGCGAGGGACGCGATCCCCATCAGTTCCTTCGCCCGTGTCTTGGACGCCATCGCCTCGATGGCCTCGGGAGACGGCCCGATCCAGGTCAGGCCGGCGTCGCGGACGGCGCGGGCGAAATCGGGGTTCTCGGAGAGGAAGCCGTAACCGGGGTGCACGGCGTCCGCGCCGGCCGCCAGCGCCGCCTTCACGATCAGGTCGCCGCGCAGATACGTCTCGGCGGGCGCGGCCCCCGGCAGCCGCACCGCCGTGTCGGCCACGCGCGCGTGCAGCGCGTCTGCGTCCGCGTCCGAGTGCACGGCCACCGTCCGGATTCCCTGCTCACGGCAGGTGCGGAAGATCCGGCAGGCGATCTCGCCCCGGTTGGCGACGAGCAGAGTCGAAATCACGTGGTCCCTCACATCCGGAAGACGCCGAAGCCGCCGCGCGCACCCTCGTAGGGGGCGGTGTGGAGGGCCGACAGGCACAGGCCGAGGACGGTGCGGGTGTCCCGCGGGTCGATGACGCCGTCGTCGTACAGCCGCCCGGACAGGAACATCGGCAGCGACTCGGACTCGATCTGCTGCTCCACCATCGCGCGCAGCGCGGCGTCCGCGTCCTCGTCGTACGGCGCTCCCTTGGCCGCCGCCGACTGCCGGGCGACGATGGACAGCACGCCGGCGAGCTGCTGCGGGCCCATGACGGCCGACTTGGCGCTGGGCCAGGCGAACAGGAA
Organism: Streptomyces broussonetiae; assembly: GCF_009796285.1. Lineage (NCBI taxonomy): Bacteria > Bacillati > Actinomycetota > Actinomycetes > Kitasatosporales > Streptomycetaceae > Streptomyces > Streptomyces broussonetiae. The sequence goes on from NZ_CP047020.1 coordinate 4,473,060, forward strand.
GCGCGGGTCGTAGGCCCGCCCGCACATCCCGTAGTGGCCGGCTCCGTACGACGCGCCCATCAGCACCGACAGGTGCGGGACCCGGCTGTTGCTCACCGCGTTGATCATCATGGCGCCGTGCTTGATGATCCCGCCCTGTTCGTACTCCTTGCCGACCATGTAGCCGGTGGTGTTGTGCAGGAACAGCAGCGGGATGTCGCGCTGGTTGGCGAGCTGGATGAACTGGGCGGCCTTCTGCGACTCGGCACTGAACAGGACGCCCTGGGCGTTGGCGAGAACGCCCACCGGATAGCCGTGCAGGGCCGCCCAGCCGGTCACCAGGCTGGTCCCGTACAGCGGCTTGAACTCGTCGAAGTCCGAGCCGTCGACGATGCGGGCAATGACCTCGCGCGGGTCGAAGGGGGTCCTGAGGTCGCCGGGGACGATACCCAGCAGTTCGTCCTGGTCGTACTTGGGCGGCTCGGCGGGCCCCGGATCCGGGTACGCCTTGCGGTGGTTGAGCCGGGCCACCACCCGGCGCGCCTGGCGCAGGGCGTCCGCCTCGTCCACGGCGAAGTAGTCGGCGAGGCCCGACACGCGCGCGTGCATCTCCGCGCCGCCCAGGGACTCGTCGTCGCTCTCCTCGCCGGTCGCCATCTTCACCAGCGGCGGCCCGCCGAGGAAGACCTTGGCCCGCTCCTTGACCATGATCACGTGGTCGGACATGCCGGGGACGTAGGCGCCGCCGGCGGTGGAGTTGCCGAAGACGACCGCGACGGTGGGGATGCCGGCGGCGGACAGCCGGGTGAGGTCGCGGAAGATGGCGCCGCCCGGGATGAAGATCTCCTTCTGGGACGGCAGATCCGCGCCGCCCGACTCCACCAGGCTGATGCAGGGCAGCCGGTTGGCGAGCGCGATGTCATTGGCACGCAGGGCCTTCTTCAGGCTCCACGGGTTGCTCGCGCCGCCGCGCACGGTCGGGTCGTTGGCGGTGATCAGGCACTCCACGCCCTCGACCACGCCGATCCCGGTGACGAGCGAGGCGCCGACCGTGTAGTCGCTGCCCCAGGCGGCGAGCGGGGACAGCTCCAGGAAGGGCGTGTCGGGGTCGAGCAGCAGCTCGATCCGCTCCCGGGCGAGCAACTTGCCCCGCTTTCGATGCCGTTGGACATACTTCTCACCACCGCCCGCGAGTGCCTTGGCGTGTTCGGCGTCGAGTTCGGCGAGCTTGGCGAGCATGCTCTCGCGGTGGGCACGGTAGTCCGGGCCGCCCGGGTCCAGGGCCGAGGTCAGGATGGTCACAGGAGGGCCTCCGGGATGTCCAGGTGGCGGGAGCGCAGCCATTCGCCGAGCGCTTTGGCCTGCGGGTCGAAGCGGGCCTGCGCGGCGACGCCCGCGCCGAGGATGCCTTCGACGACGAAGTTGACCGCGCGGAGGTTCGGCAGCAGATGCCGGATGACGGGCAGGTCCCGGCTCTCGGGGATCAGCCGGCGGAACCTTTCGACGGTCAGCTCGTGCGCGAGCCACCGCCAGCCGTCGTCGCTGCGGGCCCACACGCCCACGTTGGCGTTGCCGCCCTTGTCCCCACTGCGTGCCCCGGCGACCAGCCCGAGGGGCGCACGCCGGGTCGGCCCGGGCGGGTAGGGCTCGGGCAGGGCCGGTTCCGGTACGGCGTCCAGGGGCCGTACCTCCGGAGGCGGGGGCACCGGCTCCCGGCGTCCGTCATGGAGGACCGCTCTGTGTTCCACGGCACCATGGGGGACGTACACATCCTCGAAGACCCCATACGGAGAGCCCTTTCCGGGTGGGGCGAGCACATGGAATCCCGGGTAGCTGGCCAGCGCCAGCTCCACGGCGGCCCCGCCCAGCGCCCGCCCGACGAGCCGCTCGTCCGCGTCCCGCACGACGAGCCGCAGCAGGGCACTCGCCGTCTCCTCGGTGTCGGCGTCGCCCCGGTCGCTGCGCACCAGCTCCCAACGGACCTCGTCAGGCGACGACTTGGCCAGCGCATCGGCCATCTGCTCGCGCACCAGGGCAGCCTTGGCCTCGATGTCGAGCCCGGTCAGGACGAAGACGACCTCGCCCCGGAAGCCGCCGAGCCGGTTGAGTCCGACCTTCAGCGTCGGCGGCGGCGCCTCGCCGCGCACGCCCTCGATCCGCACCCGGTCCGGCCCGTCCTGGCTCAGCCGCACGGTGTCCAGCCGGGCGGTGACGTCGGGCCCGGCGTACCGGCCGCCGCCGGTCTCGTACAGCAGCTGGGCGGTGACCGTGCCGATGTCGACCAGGCCGCCGGTGCCGGGGTGCTTGGTGACGACGCTGCTGCCGTCGGCGCGGATCTCGGCGAGCGGGAAACCGGGCCTGCGTACATCCCCCTCCCCGAAGAAGGCGTAGTTGCCGCCGGTGGCCTGCGTGCCGCATTCCAGCACATGCCCGGCGACGACGGCGCCCGCGAGCCGGTCGTACTCCCCGGGGCCCCAGCCGAAGTGGGCGGCGGCGGGCCCGGTGACGAGGGCCGCGTCCGTCACCCGTCCGGTGACGACGACGTCCGCACCGGCCCGCAGACACTCGGCGATCCCGAAGCCGCCGAGGTAGGCGTGGGCGGCGAGGGTGCCGACGGGGGTCCCCGCGTCCCGGGCGGAGCCGAGAACTCGGGGCAGCTCGGAGGTGAGGTCGTCGCCCTCGACGTGTGCGACGCGGACGGGTATGCCGAGCCGTGCCGCCGACTCCCGTACTGCGTGCGCGAGTCCGGCCGGATTGAGGCCGCCCGCGTTGGTGACGATCTTGACGCCGCGTTCGTGGGCGAGACCCAGACAGTCCTCCAGCTGGCGCAGGAAGGTGCGGGCGTATCCGGCGCCGGGGTCCTTCAGCCGGTCGCGGGCGAGGATCAGCATGGTGAGTTCGGCGAGGTAGTCGCCGGTGAGGACGTCGAGTTCACCGCCGGTGAGCATCTCGCGCAGGGCGCTCGCACGATCGCCGTAGAAGCCGGAGAAGTTGCCGATGCGCAGGACGTTCACCGCTCGGCTCCCCTGGGCGGGCGGCCGGTGCCGGGCGGGCCCGCGAAGGCCTGAGCGATGTCGAGCCAGCGGTCGGCGTCCGGCCCGACGGCGGTCAGGGCGAGGTCGGCGCGGTGGGCGCGCTGGGTGACCAGGAGGCAGAAGTCGAGGGCGGGTCCCATGACGCGCTGGAGCGCGTCCTTGGGGCCGTACGCCCACATGTCACCCTCGGGCGAGGTGAGTTCGATGCGGAACTCCTCGGCGGGTGGTGTGAGTCCATGGACGGTATGGGCGAAGTCCCGCGTGCGGACCCCCAGCCGGACCACATGCCTGAGCCGGTCGGTGGGTGCGCGCACCACAGCCAGGGCGTCGGCGACGTCCAGGCCGTGGGCCCAGGTCTCCATGAGCCGGGCGGTGGCCATGGATGCGGCGGACATGGGCGGGCCGTACCAGGGAAAGCGGGCGCCCGATGGCGCGGCGCGCAGGGCCTGCTCGAGGGCCTCGCGTCCCGCACGCCACGTCCGCAGCAGCTCGGCGGGCGCGAGCCGGGCACCCTCCTGCGCACCCTCGTCCACGAACGAGTCGGGGGCGCCGAGCGCCTTGCCGACCAGCTCCTGGAAGGCATCCGCGTCGGTGACGGCGAGCAGGGCCGAGCGGTCGGTCCAGGTGAGGTGCGCGATCTGGTGGGCGACGGTCCAGCCGGGCGCGGGAGAAGCAAGTTTCCACTGCTGTGCACTCAACTCGGCCACGAGCAGGTCGAGTTCCTCGCTCTCGGCACGCAGGTCGTCGATGACGGGCGTCGGGTCGGCCATGGGGGGAGCATGGCAGCGGCGCCAGAAACAATCAAGCATGCTTGCATGAATAGTGGGGAGGGCGGCTGCGCCCGCGCGCCGGACGAACTGCTCGACGTGGCGCTCACGGGCTCCCGGATGCCCGGACCCGGGCCGGACTCAGACCACTTCCACCGGCGGATACACCGGCTCCCACCGGGCGGCCCGGACCGCCTGTGCGGCATCGCCGACGTCGGCCCGCGCCACGCCCTCCGCCACCGCCGCGCGGACCACGGCCACGGCGACCGCCTCCGAGGTGGCGCGCAGGTCGCGGACGGGAGGAAGGAGGGAGGCGTCCTGGCGGGCGGCGGACGTGCTGCCCGTGCCGCCCGCGCCATCCGTGCCCCCCGCGCCATCCGCACCCCCTGCGTCGCCCGTTTCGCCCGTTTCGCCCGTGCGACGGGCCACCGCGTCCGCCGCCGCACGGAGCATGCCGTCGGTGATCCGGGAGGCGCGCGCGACGATCGTGCCGAGGCCGAGGCCCGGGAAGACCAGGGCGTTGTTGGCCTGGCCGATCTCGTACGTCGTCCCGTCCCGCTCGACGGGCGCGAAGGGGCTGCCGGTCGCCACCAGGGCCTTCCCGTCCGTCCAGTCGAGCAGGTCGGCGGGGGTGGCCTCGGCGAGGTCGGTGGGGTTGGACATGGGCAGGATGATCGGCCGCTCGGTGTGCGCCGCCATGGCGCGGACGATCTCCTCGGTGAAGGCGCCGCCCTGCCCCGAGGTGCCGATGAGGATCGTCGGCCGCGCCTGCCGGACGACCTCGTCGAGCGGAATGCCGGGCAGGTTCTCGTCGCGCCGCCAGTCGGAGGTCTCGTCCGTCCGCCGGGCGTACGGCCTCTGGAAGTCGTGGAGCTGGTCGTTCTGGTCGGTGGTGAGCAGTCCGTACCGGTCGACGCACCAGAAGCGGGCGTTGGCCTCCGCCACGGACAGCCCCTCGGCGACGAGGGCGTCCCGGAGCTGGTCGGCGACGCCGATGCCGGCCGTGCCCGCGCCGAAGACGACGATCCGGTGCTCGCGCAGCGGCACGCCCGTCGCCCGGACACCGGAGAGGACGGCGGCCAGGTTGACGGCGCCGGTGCCCTGGATGTCGTCGTTGAAGGTGCACACCTGGTCGCGGTAACGGTTCAGGATGCGGCGGGCGTTGGCGGTGCCGAAGTCCTCCCAGTGCAGCAGGGCGCCCGGGAAGAGCCGGGTGGCGGTGGTGACGTAGGCGTCGATGAAGGCGTCGTAGGCCGCACGGTCGGCGCGGGGGTGCCGGTTGCCGAGGTAGAGGGGGTTGTCGAGCAGTTCCTGGCGGTTGGTGCCGACGTCGAGCATGACCGGCAGGGTGCGCCGCGGGTCGATGCCGGCCGCGGCCGTGTAGACGGCGAGCTTGCCGACGGAGATGTCGATGCCGCCGACGCCCCAGTCACCGATGCCGAGGATGCCCTCGCCGTCGGTGGCCACGATCAGGTCGACGTCGTCGGCTCCCAGGCCGCTCGCACGCAGGGAGCGCTCGATGTCGCCGGGGGCGTCCACGGAGAGGTAGACGCCGCGCGGGCGGCGGTACTCGTTGCTGTAGCGACGGATGGCCGTGCCCACCGTGGGGGTGTAGACGATGGGCAGCATCTCTTCGAGGTGATCGCCGACGAGCCGGTAGAACAGCGTCTCGTTGCGGTCGTGCAGCGCGCTCAGGTTCACGTTCTTGGCCAGGTCGCTGGGCTGTTCGCGGTACTGGGTGTAGGCGCGCGCCACCTGCTCCTCCTGCGTGAGCACGTGGGGCGGTACCAGCCCGACCAGGTCCAGCGCGCGGCGTTCGGCCTCGGTGAACGCCGTGCCCCGGTTGATCCGGGGATCGGCGAGCACGGCCCGGCCGCGCGCCGCGATCTTCACGGGACCGAGGGTGGCACCGCGAGCGTCACTCATGAGAACTGCCTTCCCGTCCGGATTCGCCCCCATCAGGAGTGTGCCGGAGAGGTAAGGCCTGCGCAGGCGGAGCACCGTCGGGCGCGGGCTCCTCGGAAACGTTGGCAGGGCCGTTCGCGTGACCGGACGGAGCCACCGCAGTCCGGCCGCCCCGGGGCCGCAACGCAATCCCGCTGCCCACGGGGCAGCGGCGTCAGGCCTCCGGTGTGGGCTCCGCAGCGGCCGGTGCCTGCTCCACGCGGGCCCTGCCCCGGCCCACCTGGGTGCGGACGGCGCCGATGCTCGCCGCGATGACCAGGGCGATCGCGGCCGCCTCCGTGGCGGAGAGGGACTGGCCGAGGATGAGGAAGCCGGCCGTCGCCGCGGTCGCCGGTTCCAGGCTCATGAGGATCGCGAAGGTGGAGGCGGGGAGGCGGCGCAGGGCCAGCAGTTCGAGGGTGTAGGGCAGGACCGAGGAGAGCAGGGCCACCGCCGAGCCGAGGGCGAGGGTGGTGGGGTTCAGCAGACGGGTGCCTGCCGAGACGATGCCCAGGGGGAGGAACAGCAGCGCCGCCACCGCCATGGCGAGGGCCAGGCCGTCCGCCTGGGGAAAGCGGCGGCCCGTACGGGCGCTGAAGAGTATGTACATCGCCCACATGGCGCCGGCGCCCAGGGCCAGTCCGACACCTGTGGGGTCCAGGGTGCTGAAGCCTCCGCCGCCCAGCAGGAACACGCCGAGCAGGGCCAGGCCCGCCCACACGGCGTTGATCGCACGGCGGGAGGCCAGGACGGACAGGGCCAGCGGGCCGAGAACCTCGAGGGTGACCGCCGGGCCCAGCGGGATACGGGCGACCGCTTCGTAGAAGAGGCCGTTCATCGCGCCCATGGCGATGCCGAACGCGATCACCGTGCCCCAGTCGGCGCGCGAGTGGCCGCGCAGCCGGGGGCGGCAGACCACGAGGAGGACGACCGCCGCCGCGATCAGGCGCAGGGTGACGACGCCCAGCGCGCCCGCCCTCGGCATCAGGGTCACGGCGAGGGCGCCGCCGAACTGGACCGAGATGCCGCCGGCCAGCACCAGGCCGACCGGGCCGAGCGAGCCGAGGCGGCGTGGGACTCCGGGCGGGGCGACCGGGTTCGGTGTGCTGGTGCCGGAGGCGTCGGAGGTGCGGGGGGCGGCGGTCACGGGCAGTCCTGGGCTTGATCGAGTACGTCCATCGCGATGTACTACCAGGTCCAGGGTAATGGACTTCGACAGGAGCGTGAACCCTTTAAGCGGCTGTCCCGGCCGTGGGGATCCGGACGGGGGTCATGTCCCGGCCAGGACTCCTCCGCCCGGAACGGAGGACGGCCGTCGGGGAGGTACGCGGGCACGTTCCCGTAGGGCTCGTAGGTGGGCTGGGCGGGCTGGGGGGGACCGGGCGCGTCGGGCGCGTCGGGCGTGCCGGGCGACCGTCTCCGGGGTTCGGGCACAGCGGGCGCCCGGGCCCCGTCGTCGTACGCCGGCGGCGGGATCTGGGGCACCGCCCGGGCCTGCGCCCCCTGGATCTCCTCACACAGCGGTGTCGTGCAGGACGAGGGTCTCCTGCGGGAGCAGGGTGATGTACTCGCGCAGCCGGGCCAGCGGGAAGTCGCGCAGGGGGACGCCGTCCAGCAGGATCTCGCCCGCGTCGGGGTCGTAGAAGCGGAGCAGGAGCTTGGAGACCGTGGACTTTCCGGCACCGCTCGGGCCGGTGACGATCACCAGCTCACCGGGACCGACCGTGAAGGAGAGGCCCTGGAGGGCGGTCCGGTCGGCGCCCGGACAGGTGAAGGTGGCGTCCCGGACCTCGACCGTCCCGTCCGGGCGGCCTGCCTCGGTCGCCCTGCGGGGGTCTGTGACCGAGGGGTTCACGTCCAGGATCTCGATGAGCCGTTCGGCACCGGCCGTGGCGGCGTTGATCGTCAGGCCGAGCTGGGCGAGGCCGCGCACCGGCGGGCAGAGGTAGCCGAGGAAGGCGGCGAAGGCGAGGAGCCGGCCGAGGGTCATCCGGCCGGTGGAGATCTCCCAGGCACCGATGCCGATCACCGCGAGCACACACACCGTCTCGATGACCTGGACGAGCTGCTCGTAGGCCTCGTTGAGCCGGGTGGAACGGACCGAGGCCGCGGAACCAGGCGTTCGCCTCCTCGCTCAGCCGGCGGCGCTCGGCGTCCCGGCGGTCGTAGGCCTGGGTGAGCACGATGTTGCCGAGGGACTCCGCCACCACGGAGGTGATCGCGCCGTCGGCGACCCGGCCCGCGCGGGAGACGTCCTTGATGGAACCGGAGAAGCGGCGGGCGGCCAGCCAGAACAGGGGCGCAAGGACGAAGGTGGCGGCGGCCAGGTCCCAGCGCAGCCAGAACGCGGCGGCGGCGTAGAAGAGAGCGGAGAACGCGGCCGAGGCGGCGCCGACCAGGCCCGAGACGACCATCGCCTCGATCGCCTCGACATCCCCGGTCAGCCGGGAGAGCGGATCGCCCTGGCGGTGGCGCTGGAAGAAGTGGGGCGGCAACTGCTGTACATGGTCGAATACATGCTCGCGCAACCGCATCACGAACCGCTCGGTGGCGCCTGATGATCCGGTGTCAGATCTCTGTGCCCTCTGTGCCTCCCGTCTCCTTTTCCAGCGCCTCGGCCAGGACTTCCGCCAGATGCCGTCCCCGCACCCCGGCCAGCTGCTCCAGCTGGGTACGGCAGGAGAAGCCGTCCGCCAGGACCACCGTCCGATCGGGCGCTTCGCGGACCGACGGCAGGAGCTGTTCCTCCGCACAGGCGCGGGAGACCTCGAAGTGGCCTTTCTCGAAGCCGAAGTTGCCCGCGAGGCCGCAGCAGCCCCCGGCCAGCTCGCCGGTGAGGCCCGCCGCCGCGCGCAGGCGACGGTCCGGGGTGTCACCGAGCACCGCGTGCTGGTGGCAGTGGGTCTGGCCGGCGACCGGGCGGTCCGCGGCGGGCGGGGTCCAGTGCGGGGCATGCCGCTCGAGGGCCTCGGCGAAGGTGAGGACGGCCCGGGACAGTGCGGCGGCGCGCGGATCGTCGGGCAGCAGCTCGGGCAGGTCGGTGCGCAGGGCCGCCGCGCAGCTCGGTTCCAGGACGACGACCGGGAGCCGCGCCCGCAGCACCGGCTCCATCAGGTCCAGGGTGCGGCGCAACACCGTTCGGGCGCGGTCGAGTTGGCCGGTGGAGACGTACGTCAGACCGCAGCAGACACGGGCCCGGCGGGCGGTGAGCAGCGCGGCGGCCGACCTGGCCGGGCCGGTGCCGAGCGCTGCCGCGCGCGGCAGCAGCGTCGGCGGCAGGATCACCCGAAGCCCGGCGGCCTCCAGCACCCGGACGGCGGCCCTGCCGACAGAGGGGGACAGATGCTCGGTGAAGGTGTCGGGCCACAGCACGACCCGTTCTCCCGTGGACTCGGGGGCCGTCCGCCTGGCGCGCCACCAGGAGGTGAACGTCCGCCTCGCCAGCCGGGGGATCTCCCGCTCCGGCGCGATCCCGCCGAGGCGTTTGCCGGCCGTGGCCAGCGGTCGCAGTGACGCCAGCGCGTTGAGCAGCGGGGCCGTACGGGTGCGGGCGACCCGGTGCAGCCACTCGGGCAGCCGCCCCATGCTGTGGTGTGCGGCGGGGCGGCGGCGGCCGGCGTAGTGGTGGTGCAGGAACTCCGCCTTGTAGGTGGCCATGTCGACGCCGACCGGGCAGTCCGAGCGGCAGCCCTTGCAGGACAGGCAGAGGTCGAGGGCGTCGCGGACCTCCGTGGACCGCCAGCCGTCGGTGACCAGTTCGCCCGCCAGCATCTCGTGCAGCAGCCGGGCCCGGCCGCGCGTGGAGTGCTCCTCCTCGCCGGTCGCACGGAAGGAGGGGCACATCACCTCCGGGCCGGCCGCCGTGGTCGTACGGCACTTGGCGACGCCGACGCAGCGGCGCACGGCCGCGCGGAAGTCGCCGCCGTCGGCCGGGTAGCCGAAGGCCACGTCGACCGGGCGGGCCGGGAGCGCGGAGAAGCGGAGGTTGGTGTCCAGCGGGGCCGGGCGGACCAGCATGCCGGGGTTGAGCAGGTCGTCGGGGTCCCAGAGCGCCTTGGCCCGCTCGAAGAGCCGGACCGTCTCGGCGCCGTACATGCGCGGCAGCAGCTCCGCGCGGGCCTGTCCGTCGCCGTGCTCCCCGGACAGTGAGCCGCCGTGCTCCACCACCAGGTCGGCCAGTTCCTCGGAGAAGCGGCGGAAGCGGCCGATGCCGGCCTCGGTGAGCAGGTCGAAGTCGATACGGACATGGATGCAGCCGTCGCCGAAGTGGCCGTACGGCGTGCCGCGCAGGCCGTGGGCGGACAGCAGCGCACGGAAGTCGCGCAGGTAGGCGCCGAGCCGGGCGGGCGGCACTGCGCAGTCCTCCCAGCCCGGCCAGGCCTCGGAGCCGTCGGGCATCCGGGTCGCCGTACCGCTCGCGTCCTCGCGGATGCGCCACAGGACCCGCTGGGTGGCCGCGTCCGTCACCACCAGGGAGTCCACCACGTCGGCCGCGCGGACGATCTCCTGCGCACGCGCGTGTGCCTCGGCCGCCGACTCCCCGCCGGTCTCCACGAACAGCCAGGCACCCCCCTTGGGCAGCCCGGCGGGCGAGCGCACCAGGTCGGCCGCCATCCCCTCCACGGTCAGCGGGCCGTACGCCAACAGACCCGCGGCCGCCTCGGCGGCGGCGCTCTCCTCGCCGTACGCCAGCACGGCGAGGGCACGCGCGCGGGGGGCCTCCACCAGCCGTACGACCGCCTCGGTCAGCACGCCCAGGGTGCCCTCGGAGCCACAGAAGGAGCGGGCGACATCGGCGCCCTTCTCGGGCAGCAGCGCATCCAGCGCGTACCCGGAGATGCGGCGGGGCAGGTCCGGGAAGCCGGTACGCAGCCGCGCCAGCTCCCCCTGCGCCAGCTCGCGCAGCCCCGCGGGCGCGCCCGCCCAGCCCTGCCCGAGCCGCAGCCGCCGCCCGCGCGCCGTGACGACGGACAGCTCCCGCACGCTGTCCGCGGTCGTGCCCCAGGCGACCGAGTGGGAGCCGCACGAGTTGTTGCCGATCATCCCGCCGAGCGTGCACCGGCTGTGCGTGGAGGGGTCGGGGCCGAACCGCAGGCCGTGCGAGGCGGCGGCCTCCTGGAGCCGGTCGAGGACGAGCCCCGGCTGCACGACGGCCGTGCGGGTCCCGGGATCGATCGACAGCAGGCCGTTCATGTGCCGGGTGAAGTCCAGCACCACGCCCGTGCCCGTCGCCTGCCCGGCGATCGACGTGCCACCGCCGCGCGCCACCACGGGCACCCCGTGGGCCCGGCACACCTCGAGCACGGCGGCCACGTCGTCGGCGTCTGCCGGAGCCACGACGCCGACCGGGACCCGCCGGTAGTTGGACGCGTCCATGGTGACCAGCGCCCGGGAGGTGACGTCGAAACCCACCTCGCCCCGGACGGCCCTGCGCAGTGCAACGGCAAGCTCTGTCATGCGTCCAGGATGCATCCGCTCACGCTCAGTCACCCCGAGTTTTCCACAGCCTCGCGCATATCGTCGTACTTGTTTACAAGTCCGCGGCTCGGCGATCTTGTCTCATCGGACGGACACGGTTCCGCCCGGTTTGGCCCACCGGATACTCTCCGACTCGTGGCCGACATCCAGATTCCCGCTGACATCAAGCCCGCCGACGGACGTTTCGGCGCGGGCCCCTCCAAGGTGCGTACCGAGGCGCTGGACGCCCTCGCCGCCACCGGTACGTCCCTGCTGGGCACCTCCCACCGCCAGGCGCCCGTCAAGAACCTGGTCGGCAAGGTCCGCGAGGGCATCTCCGAGCTGTTCTCCCTGCCCGAGGGCTACGAGGTGGTCCTCGGCAACGGCGGCTCGACCGCCTTCTGGGACATCGCCACCCATGGCCTGATCGAGAACAAGTCCCAGCACCTGAGCTTCGGCGAGTTCTCCTCCAAGTTCGCCAAGGCGGCCAAGCTGGCCCCGTGGCTGGCCGAGCCCACCGTCATCTCCACCGACCCCGGCACCCACCCGCAGGCGCGGGCCGAGGCCGGCGTCGACGTCTACGCCTTCACCCACAACGAGACCTCCACCGGTGTCGCCATGCCGATCAAGCGCGTGGCCGGCGCCGACGAGGGCGCGCTGGTCCTCGTGGACGCCACCTCCGGCGCGGGCGGCCTCCCGGTCGACGTGTCCGAGACGGACGTCTACTACTTCGCCCCGCAGAAGTCCTTCGCCTCCGACGGCGGCCTGTGGATCGGCATCTTCTCGCCCGCCGCCGTCGAGCGCGCCGAGCGTGTCCACGCGAGCGGCCGCCACGTCCCGGAGTTCTTCTCGCTGCCCACCGCGATCGACAACTCCCGCAAGAACCAGACGTACAACACCCCGGCCCTCGCCACGCTCTTCCTCCTCAACGAGCAGTTGGAGTGGCTCAACGGCCAGGGCGGCCTCGCCTTCTCCACGGCCCGCACCAAGGACTCCTCGACCCGTCTGTACACCTGGGCGGAGGAGTCCAAGTACGCCGCCCCGTTCGTCACCGACCCGGCCAAGCGCTCGCAGGTCATCGGCACGATCGACTTCGCCGACGAGATCGACGCCGCCGCCGTCGCCAAGGTCCTGCGCGCCAACGGCATCGTGGACACCGAGCCGTACCGCAAGCTCGGCCGCAACCAGCTGCGCGTCGCGATGTTCCCGGCGATCGCGCCGGCGGACGTCGAGGCGCTGACGAAGTGCATCGACTTCGTGATCGAGAAGCTGTAGCACCTGCGACTTCGCAGCAGAAGCTGCTGGTCTGCGCGGAAGGCACGGCCGAGGCAGAGCCTTCCGCGCAGCCGCCCCGTCCCCTCCGTGGCGAGCTGCTGATTTTGCGCGACAATTCTGGCACGGGGACATGGCCGGTGTTTCCGGTCGTCGCGTCGAGGAGTTCTTCCATGCCAGCCGCGTCTGCACGCCACCGCCGCTCCCTGCCGACCGCTTCGCTCCTGCTGGGTGCCGTGGTCGCCACCGCAGCCCTGCCGGTGGCGACCGCCTCGGCCGCACCCGCCACCGGTGCCGCCGCCGGCCCGTCCGCACGCTACGCGGGCAAGGCCGTCGCCATCGGCCAGAACATGGTCGCCGTTCTGCGCGACGACCCCCACGCCGGCGGCCCCGAGGCGTGGATCCGCGCCGTGCCGGCGCACTGGCGGCAGGGCGATGCCTACATGTACCGCGTCCTCGCCAAGCTGGACCGAGGCCACGGCACGGCCCGGGAACGCGGCCTCTCGCTGCGCCTGGTGGGGGCGGGCGGCTCCGCGCCCGCGCTCGGGGTGGCCTCCGCCAAGGGCGGCACGCACACCTTCCGGCTCCCCGGGGCCGGCACCCCTGACGCACGGGGCTGCACCCTCGTCCAGGAGTCGTCCATCGGCGCCGGAGTCGTCGCCGTGCTGAGCAACGGCCCCAAGGGGCCCGAGGCGTTCTTCAAGGACGAAGGTGACGGCACACGCTTCGGCGGTGTCGTCAACCGCGCGCGCCCCGCGCTGCCGAGGAGCGCCGGCTTCGTCGCCCGCATCCTGAACCCCTACGGGCCCGCCCCCGCGCTCCTCACCAACATGGAGGGCGGCGGCCACCCCGCGGGCACGACGGCCTTCCCGGCGCCGGGGTGTGTGAAGTGAGGCGGGAGAACCGCAGTGGCCTCGAACGGCGTGGCCACCTCCAGCAGGGCGCCGGGGCGCGTCCCTGACTTGAGGAGTGCGTCGTTCGGTGTCTCCATGGAGGCATGACCAGTGCGCGCACGAGCCCCGCGCTCGCCCCGTTCGTCAAGCAGTACGCCGCCCTGCTCACGACCCACAAGCGGGACGGCACCGGCGTCGGCACCCCGGTGAACATCGCCGTCGAGGGCGACCACGCCTACTTCCGCACCCCGGGAACCACCTGGAAGGTCAAGCGGCTGCGCGACAACCCCGAGGTGGAGCTGGCCCCCTCCACCGTGCGCGGCGCCCCCACCGGGCCCGAGATCCACGCGCGGGCCCGGCTGCTGGAGCACGGCAGCCCGCAGGACCGGCACGCGGCACGGCTGCTGCGGCACAAGTACCCGCTCATGCACGGGGTGTTGGTGCCGCTGTCGCACAAACTGATGCGCGCGCGGACCCTGCACTACGAGGTACGGCCCGTGCCCGAGACGCCGCCCGGCAAGTGGGCGGACCCCTCCGACCGGTGAGTCCGTGCCGTGAGTCCGGCCGGTGAATCCGCCCAGTGGGACCGCCCGGTGGGGCCGCTCGACGGGACCGCCCGGTGGGACCGCTCAGCCCCGCCGCCGCAGCCACCGCAGCCCGAAGAAGGCGACCGCCACGACGGCGACGACGACGGCGCCGACCTTGTAGCCCCCGCCGCCCACACCGCCCGCACCGCCTGCCGCTGCCGAACTCCCGCCCGCAGAAGAAGAACTGGCGGCGGACCGCCCGGGCGCGTCCTTCGCCACGACCGCACTGCCGACGCCCTCGGAGCTGTACAGCAGCCTGGTCCCGTCGACGGAGTAGGTGACCCCCTCGCCCTGGCCCTGCAGAGGCACGTCGAGCTGGCCCTCGCGCTTGATCCGGCCGCCGTTCCAGTCGTAGTAGATCCCGCCGAAGTACCCGCGTACGGCGAGTTGCCGGCCGTCCGGGGAGAAGGCGGCGTCCGTGGCCCACAGGTCGACGGCGGCAATGGTCCTGAAGATGTTCGCGCCGGAGGTGGAGAGGGTGGCCGGGCCCTCGTACAGGTGCCCGCCGTCCTCCTTCTTGTCGACGATGTAGACGCGCCCGGTCCTGGGGTGCACGATCAGCGACTCGGCGTCGCGCGGCCCGTTCGCGTACTTCACGACGTACTGCGTCGCCGTGACCGTCTCGTCCTTGAGCGCCTTCGGCTCGGGCAGCCGGTAGATCCAGACGTACGGCCACTTGCCGCCGAGGTTGTCGCCGATGTCGCCGAGGTAGATCTGGTTGTCCGGCCCCATGGAGATGGCCTCGACGTCCCGCGGGGCCCCGATGCCGCGCAGGGTGATCCGGGCGACCGTCCGCCCGGTGCGGCTGTCCACGGCGTAGATGTACGGTCCGTCGCCGCTGTCGTTGTGCGTCCAGTAGATGCCGGGGTGCTGCCGGGAGGCGGCCAGACCACTGGACTCGCCGATCCGCGAGTCCTTGAAGGTGAACCCCTGGTCACCGGTACCGGTACCGTCGGCGGCGGCGGGCAGCGCGCAGGCGCCGGTGAGCAGCGCTGCGGCAAGAGTGGCGAGGGCGGCGGCGAATGATCGGCGCATGGGCCCAAGCCTGCCATCTGCTCCGGGGGTTCGGCGGAGGTGTCCGTCCGGGCCGCGGCGGACGTGGTGGGCCTCACATCCCATGGGCGGGCGTGATCGTCCATCATGAGCGGATGCTCAGATTCATGCCCGTAGGTGACTCCATGACGATCGGGAGCGCGGGCGAGCACACGTGGCGTTACCGGCTGTGGCGGCATCTGTGCGAGACGTACGGCGACCCGTTCACGTTCGTCGGCCCACGGGAGGAGCTGTACGACAAGTCGGCGGACGCGCCCGCGTCGTATGCGTACGCCGAACCCGACTTCCCCCGTTGCCATCTGGCCGGCTGGGGCGAGGGGTGGCTGCACATGGCCCCGCTGATCGAGGACGCGGTGCGCGCGCATCGCCCGGACGTCCTGCTGGTCTCCCTCGGCCTGATCGACCTGGGCTTCTACACGAACGCGGAGCAGACGGCGGAGAACGTACGGGCGTTCGTCGCCGGCGCGCGGGAGGCCGCCCCGCGCATACGCATGGTCGTCCTCCCGGTGATCCCGAACATCCGGGCCACGGCGGACGAGCCCTTCGCAGCCCAGGTGGACCTCTTCAACATCCTGCTCGCCAAGACGGTGGCCGACCTGGACGAGCCCCGCTCACCCCTGCTGCTGGCCTCACCCCCCGAGCCGTACGACATCCACACCGACACCTACGACGGCACCCATCCCAACGCGAGCGGCGAACACCGGATCGCGGAGGCGTTCGCGGGGGCCATGTGGCAGGCGTGGGGGGTCGGACAGGCGTACGCGACCGAAACAGGCTCCCCGCGACCAGCCCAATCCCGCTTGCCTCGAGCGCACTTCAAGCCGTTGGCTTGTGGACCATGAAGTACACGCAGCTAGGACGCACGGGACTCAAGGTCAGCCGGCTCGTTCTCGGCACCATGAACTTCGGTCCACAGACCGATGAGGGCGACAGCCACGCGATCATGGACGCGGCGCTGGACGCGGGCATCAACTTCTTCGACACCGCCAACGTGTACGGCTGGGGCGAGAACAAGGGCCGTACGGAATCGATCATCGGCAACTGGTTCGCCAAGGGCGGCGACCGGCGCGACAAGGTCGTCCTCGCCACCAAGGTCTACGCCAACATGGCCCCCGACGGCCAGGCCGCCTGGCCCAACCACGACAAGCTCTCCGCGCTGAACATCCGGCGGGCCGTGGACGCCAGCCTCAAGCGGCTGCAGACCGATCACATCGATCTCTACCAGTTCCACCACGTCGACCGGGACACCCCGTTCGAGGAGATCTGGCAGGCGATCGACACCCTGGTCCAGCAGGGCAAGATCCTCTATGCGGGATCCAGCAACTTCCCGGGCTACAAGATCGCCCAGGCCAACGAGATCGCCGCGCGGCGCGGTGGCACCATCGGGCTGGTCAGCGAGCAGTGCCTGTACAACCTCTTCGAGCGACGGGCCGAGATGGAGGTCATCCCGGCCGCGCAGGACTACGGCCTCGGGGTCATCCCCTGGTCGCCGCTGCACGGGGGTCTGCTGGGCGGGGTCATCAGGAAGGAGGCCCAGGGCGGTCGCCGTACCTCCGGACGCGCCGCCGAGACGCTGAACGACCCGGCCGCCCGCGCCCGCATCCAGAGCTACGAGGACCTGGTCGACAAGCACGGTCTGGAGCCCGGCGAGGTGGCCCTGGCCTGGCTGCTGACCCGGCCCGGGGTGACCGGGCCCATCGTCGGTCCGCGCACGGCACAGCAGCTCGGGTCCGCCCTGCGGGCCGCCGAGCTGGAGCTGGGCGAGGAGCTGCTGAGCGGCCTGGACGAGGTCTTCCCGGGTCCGGGACCGTCCCCGGAGGCCTTCGCCTGGTGAGGCCGGTGCTTCCGGCAGCTTCGTGAGGGGCGACGCCCCAGGGGTGCGGGACCGCGTTCGGCAGGCGGCCCCGCGCCCCGGATCCCCGCCGCTACCTGACGGCCGCCGACACAGCGACCACCACGAACATCAGCACAAGCACACCGGCCATGATCCGGTTCCGCGTCTTCGGGTCCACGCCGTCGAGCCTAATTCCTTCGCAGGCGCTCCGCGGCTGCCGGGTGGGGTCGGCGGGGCCTTCGGGCAGTGAGGTCCGTTACGCCTTTCCGGTGTGCACGGACACGGACCGAGACGTGGATCACACAGGACTGCGGGTACGGATACGCGAACTCATGCAACCGATCCGGCCGAATCGAGGTGTCTGAAGATGCTGGGCATGTACGGATAAGAGCCGGAGGGGGACGCAGTGTTGGGGCGAGCGAGACGCGGTATCGGAATGGTGCTGCTGGCGGGTGCCGTACTGGCGAGCGCCAGCGGGTGCGGCGGGACGGCGACGGCATCGGATGCGAAGCCCTCGCCCAGGAGCACGGCCCGTACCGGCACGGGCGCGAAGCCGACTCCGGCTCCGACGCACCCGTCCGGGCCGCCGATGCTGCTGGACACGATCGTCCCGCGCGACGGCGCCACCGTCGGGGTGGCCATGCCGGTCTCCGTCACGTTCAGCAAGCCGGTGGCCGCCTCGGCGCGGGCCGGGATCGAACGGCACCTGAAGGTGACCACCTCCATACCGGTCACCGGTGCCTGGCACTGGTTCGGTGACACCCGGGTCGACTGGCGGCCGCAGAACTACTGGCCGTCCGGCACCAAGGTGACGCTCGACGCCGACCTCACGGACGTCGCCGACGGCAACGGCCGCTACGGCACACGCAGTTACCGGCACACCTTCACCATCGGCGCCGACTTCCGGACCACCGTGTCCGTACCGCAGCACACGATGACGATCACCCGCGACGGAAAGGTGCTGCGCACCCTGCCCATCGACGCGGGCAGCCCGGTCTTCCCCTCCTGGGACGGCACCATGGCGGTGATGGACAAGCAGCGCTGGGTACGGATGACCTCCTGCAGCGTCGGCATCAGCTGCGACAAGAACGACACGGCCAACTACTACGACCTGACCCTGCCCTGGGACGTCCAGCTCACGGCATCGGGCACGTACGTCCACTACTCCAAGGCCGACCCCTACCCCGGCCACGCCAACGGCTCGCACGGCTGCGTCCACCTTTCGCTGGCCGACTCCGAGTGGTTCTACGACCACGTCGAGCAGGGCGACCCCATCACCATCAAGGGCTCCCCGCGCGGAGACACCGCCGCGGACAACGGCTATGCGGCCTTCACCCTCAGCTGGGCCCAGTGGCTGGCGGGCAGCACGACCGGCCGGCAGAGCACACACGCGTGAGCCACCGCCGACGCCCGCGCCCCGGCGCGGGGGCGGTACCCGGCTAACCGCCCGCCCCCAGCGCCCAGCGGCCGACCGCCTCGTACCGGGGCTGCTCCCCGCGCACCCCGGAGCGCGGCAGATTGCTGCGCATCAGCACCAGCTCGGCCACTGCCCAGTCGCTGCTGGTGAACCCGGCCAGAGCGTCGACGTACGGCCGTACCTCGAAGCCGTCCCGGCTCCGGGCCACGGTCAGGTGTGCCTGGTAGCGCCGGTGCTCGGCCATCGGCACGCCCGCCTTGCGTGCCGCCGCCTCGGCCCGCTCGGCCAGCAGGCGCAGCGTCTCCAGGTCCCCGGACGCCCCGGCCCACAGCGCGCGCCCGTGGCCGAACTGGCCACCGCCACGGACGGCCAGCCGGAAGGGTGGCGTGCGGTGGGCCGCGCGGGACAGGCGGTCCGACAGGGCGGGTACGACGTCGTCGGCGACCTCGCCGTAGAAGGCGAGGGTGAAGTGCCAGCCGGGGCGGCCCGTCCAGCGCAGCGCCCCGGCGCCGGGCAGCCTCTTCAACTCGGCCACCTCGGCGGCGAGTTCCTGGACGACGTGCTCCGGCGGGAGCACCGCGGCGAAGAGTCTCATGTCCTTCACCTTCCCAGACGGACACGGCAGGATCGGACCATGACGATCACCATCCGCCGAGGCGGTCCCGGCGACGCTCCCCTGGTCCTCGGCATGCTCGACAGCGCCGTGGAGTGGCTGGTCTCCCAGGGCCGTACCGGCCAGTGGGGCACCGGGTCCTGGTCGGAGAACGAACGGGCCGTGGAGCTGGTGCACCGGTACACCGCCCAGGGCACGCCGTACATAGCCGAGGTCGACGGCTCCCCGGCGGCCACCCTCACGCTCAGCAAGGGTCCCGGCCCGTACCTGGAACCCGCCGACGAGCCCGAGCGGTACATCCATCTCTTCGCCACCGACCGCCGCTTCAAGGGCCTCGGCGCCGGCGCCGCCCTGCTCGCCCACGCGGCCGAGGAGACCCGGCGGGCCGGGGTCTCGCTGCTGCGCGTGGACTGCTACGCGGGCGACGACGGCAAGCTGGTCGCCTACTACGAGAGCAACGGATTCACCCGCACCGAGGCGTTCACGGTGGGCGAGGACAAGTGGCCGGGGCAGGTGCTGGCCCGCAGGGTGCTGTAGCCCCTGCGGGCCGGACCGTCAGGCCGCCGTCGCCAGTTCCTCCCGCTCGCGCGGGACGAAGCGGAACCGGGGGTGGCCGTGGTACCAGCCCACCGACAGGCGCAGGCCGCCGATGCGGGTCAGGACCAGGCCGATCACACCGGCCGCGGCGGCGGAGACGATGCCGCCGAGGGCGAAGCCGACGCGCGCGCCGTAGGTGTCGGTGATCCAGCCGACGACCGGCGCGCCGAGCGGCGTGCCACCCATGAACACCATCATGAACAGGGCCATCACCCGGCCGCGCATGGCCGGGTCGGTGGCCATCTGCACCGCGGTGTTCGCCGTGACGTTCACCGTGAGCCCGAAGATCCCGATCGGGACCATGAGCAGGGCGAACAGCCCGTACGACGGCGCGAGCGCGGCCACGATCTCCAGCGCGCCGAAGGCGAGCGCGGCGGCGATCAGGATGCGCAGCCGGGCCGTGCCGCGCCGGGCGGCCAGCAGGGCGCCGACCAGGGAGCCGACGGCCATCAGGGTGTTGAAGAGGCTGTAGCCGCCGGCCCCGGCGTGGAAGATGTGCTCGGCGTAGGCCGAGAGCCACACCGGGAAGTTGAAGCCGAAAGTGCCGATGAAGCCGACGAGGACGATCGGCCAGATCAGCTCCGGACGCCCGGCCACGTACTGCAGGCCCTCGCGCAGCTGTCCCTTGCCCCGCGGCGCGCGCTGGACGGCGTGCAGCTCACGGGCGCGCATCAGCAGCAGACCGGTGATGGGGGCCGCGAAGGACAGGCCGTTGGCGAGGAACGCCCAGCCGGTGCCCACGCCGGTGATCATCAGGCCGGCGACGGCCGGGCCGACCAGGCGGGCGGACTGGAAGTTCGCCGAGTTCAGGCTGACCGCGTTCTGCAGCTGCTCGGGACCGACCATCTCCGAGACGAAGGACTGCCGGGCCGGGTTGTCGACCACGGTCGCCAGACCGACGGCGAACGCGGCGAGGTAGACGTGCCAGACCTGGACGTGGCCGGTGAGGGTCAGCGCGGCGAGCGCCAGACCGGACAGGGCCATGGCCGACTGGGTCACCAGCAGCGTGGGGCGCTTGGGCAGGCGGTCCACCAGGACACCGCCGTACAGACCGAAGAGGAGCATCGGCAGGAACTGCAGGGCCGTGGTGATGCCCACGGCCGCGGAGGAACCGGTCAGGCTGAGGACGAGCCAGTCCTGGGCGATGCGCTGCATCCAGGTGCCGGTGTTGGAGACGACCTGGCCGATGAAGAAGAGGCGGTAGTTCCTGACCTTCAGCGAGCTGAACATCGAGGACTTGGGGGCGGTGGGGGTCGTAGGTGCGGTCGGTGCGGGGGCGGAAGGTGCTCCGGATCCCGTACTCAAAGTCGGTCGCCTCCTCTATCGGCGGTCTACAGGTGTGCGAGCTTCTCCAGCACGGGGGCCGCAGCGCGCAGCTTGGCCCACTCGTCCTCGTCGAGGCCCTCGACCAGTCCGGACAGGAACGCGTTGCGCTTGCGGCGGCTCTCCTCGAGCATCGCCTCGGCCTGTTCGGTCTGGGTGACGACCTTCTGGCGCCGGTCCTCGGGATGCGGCTCCAGCCGGACCAGCCCCTTGGCTTCGAGCAGCGCCACGATGCGGGTCATCGACGGCGGCTGGACGTGCTCCTTGCGGGCCAGCTCGCCCGGTGTGGCCGAGCCGCAGCGGGAGAGGGTGCCGAGCACCGACATCTCGGTGGGGCTCAGCGACTCGTCGACCCGCTGGTGCTTGAGCCGACGGCTCAGCCGCATCACGGCCGAGCGGAGGGAGTTCACGGCGGCAGCGTCGTCGCCATGGGTCAGGTCCAGGTCCGGCATGTCCTTAGAGTAACTCATTACTCTTTCTAAAGACCACCGCGACACCCGTGCAATGCCCGTGACCCTGGCCACTGAACCCCTCGATCACCCATATGAGTGAGTCGATTCCGGAAAGTGACGCGCGGGGCGGCCGGATGTGGCGACCCTCGTAGGCATGGGGACCAGTGTGCTCAGCCTGCGGATAGACGGGGAGCTGCTCGAGCGGCTCCGGCTGCACGCGGCGAAAAGAGGAATGAGCGTCCAGGACTATGTCGTCCGGACGCTCATTCGCGATGACTTCGACGAGCGGTTCCAGGCCGCCGTCGAGGAGACGGAGAAGTTCTACGGGGCCACGGGCCCCGGCCTGATCACGTGAGACCCAGGGCCGGCATCAGGTAGTAGAAGGCGAAGACGGCCGAGACGACGTACATGGCGGCCGGGATCTCCCGGAACCGCCCTGCGGCCAGGCGCAGGACCGTGAAGGTGATGAAGCCCATGCCGATGCCGTTGGTGATCGAGTAGGTGAACGGCATCATCAGCATCGTCACGAACGCCGGGATCGCGATGGTGTAGTCGGCCCAGTCGATCTCCTTGATCGAGTTCGACAGGATCAGGAAGCCGACCGCGACCAGCGCCGGGGTGGCCGCCTGGGACGGCACCATCGTGGCGACCGGGGTGAGGAACAGCGCGACGGCGAAGAGTCCGCCCGTGACGACGTTCGCGAGACCCGTCCGGGCGCCCTCGCCGACACCGGCCGTGGACTCCACGAACGCGGTCGTGGCCGAGGAGGAGCTGGCGCCGCCCGCCGCCACCGACAGGCCGTCGATGAAGAGGACCTTGTTGATGCCGGGCATGTAGCCCTGGGCGTCGGTCAGCTTGGCCTCGTCGCTGACGCCCATGATCGTGCCCATCGCGTCGAAGAAGCACGACAGCAGGACCGTGAAGACGAACAGGATGCCGGTCAGCACGCCGACCTTGGAGAAGCCTCCGAACAGGCTGACCTGGCCGACCAGGCCGAAGTCCGGGGTGGAGACCGGATTGCCCGGCCACTTGGGGACCGTCAGCCCCCAGGACGCGACGTGGGTGACCGCGTTGATGATCAGCGCGAGGACGGTCATGCCGACGATCGAGATCAGGATCGCGCCGGGCGTCTTGCGGACGATCAGCGCGAAGGTCAGCAGCACGCCGAGGACGAACACCAGCACCGGCCAGCCGTGCAGATGGCCGCCGACGCCGAGCTGGAGCGGGACGGTGGTCTGGGCGGCGTCCGGCATACGGGTGACGAAGCCGGAGTCGACGAGGCCGATCAGCATGATGAACAGGCCGATACCGATCGAGATCGACTTGCGCAGCCCGAACGGCACGGCGTTCATCACGCGCTCGCGCAGGCCCGTGGCGACCAGCAGCATGACCACGAAACCGGCCAGCACGACCATGCCCATGGCGTCCGGCCAGGACATCCGGGGCGCGAGCTGGAGCGCGACGACCGAGTTCACGCCGAGGCCGGCGGCGAGCGCGATCGGGACGTTGCCGATGACACCCATGAGGAGGGTGGTGAAGGCGGCCGTCAGGACGGTCGCGGTCACCAGCTGGCCGTTGTCCAGGTGGTGCCCGTACATGTCCTTCGCGCTGCCGAGGATGATCGGGTTCAGCACGATGATGTACGCCATCGCGAAGAAGGTGGCGAGACCGCCGCGGATCTCGCGGGCGACGGTGCTGCCCCGCTCGGAGATCTTGAAGTAGCGGTCGAGCGCGCCGTGGGCCGGCGAACCGCCCGGCACTTCGGGGGTGGGGGCCTTGGCGGGTGCCGAGGTGGACATGCAGGACCTCATCACCAGAGAGGTTCCCCCGAGCCTCTTTGGAGTTTCATACGAGCAGAAGTGGACAAAGACAAACGGTTTCAGTATGAACGTATGAGTGCTAGATCGCTATCTCCGCGCGTAGACCTGACGGCCTCGTAAGCTGTGCCCATGGCTAAGTGGACCCCTAGGCACGAGGCGCCGGAACCCCTGGAGGGCCCCGTGGTCGCCACCATCACGGGCGGCACGATCGTGTGGTTCGTCCTCTTCCTCGTCCAGCTGCCCTTCTACGGCTGGTTCGACAGCCATGGCCATCTGTGGTGGCTGTGGACCTGCCTGGCCGGGGGCGGGCTCGGGCTGATCGGGATCTGGTACGTCAGGAAGCGGGACGCGGCGATCAGGCGGGCGACCGCCGCGGGGGCGACATCGGTCGGATAGCAGGCAGGGGGGCAAAGCCCCACGTACCGTCGATTACATGACCCACATAGACGCGGGCTCCGAACTCGACCCCGTGCATCCCGTGGCCCTGCCGAGGAGCCCGTCGGCCGGGCTGACCGGCGCCGAAGTGGCGCAGCGCATCGCGCGGGGGCAGGTCAACGACGTCCCCGTGCGCAGCAGCCGGTCACTCGGGGAGATCGTCCGGGCGAACGTCTTCACCCGGTTCAACGCGATCATCGGTGTGCTCTGGGTGATCATGCTGTGTGTCGCGCCGATCCAGGACAGCCTGTTCGGCTTTGTGATCCTCGCCAACACCGGTATCGGCATCGTCCAGGAATGGCGGGCCAAACAGACCCTCGACTCGCTCGCCGTGGTCGGCGAGGCCCGGCCGACGGTCCGCAGGGACGGGACGGCCGTCGAGGTCGCCACCAGTGAGATCGTGCTCGACGACCTGATCGAGATCGGTCCCGGGGACAAGATCGTCGTGGACGGCGTGTGTGCCGAGTCCGACAGGCTGGAGATCGACGAGTCGCTGCTGACCGGCGAGGCCGACCCCGTCGTCAAGCGCCGCGGCGACCAGGTCATGTCCGGGAGCTTCGTGGTCGCGGGCGGCGGGGCCTTCGAGGCCACCAAGGTCGGCCGTGAGGCCTACGCCTCCCGGCTCGCCGAGGAGGCCTCCCGCTTCACCCTGGTCCACTCCGAGCTGCGCAGCGGTATCTCCACGATCCTCAAGTACGTCACCTGGATGATGGTCCCGGCCGCGATCGGCCTCGTCATCACCCAGCTCGTCGTCAAGAGCAACGGCTTCAAGGACGCAGTGGGCCGTACCGTCGGCGGCATCGTCCCGATGGTCCCCGAGGGGCTGGTGCTGCTCACCTCCGTCGCCTTCGCGATCGGGGTCATCCGGCTGGGCCGCAAGCAGTGCCTGGTGCAGGAACTCCCGGCGATCGAAGGGCTGGCCCGCGTCGACACCGTCTGCCTGGACAAGACCGGCACGCTGACCGAGGGCGGCATGGACGTCACCCAGCTCAGGGTCCTCGACGGGTACGACGAGACGTACGTGGGCAAGGTCCTCGGCGCGCTCGGCGAGTCCGACCCTCGCCCCAACGCCTCCCTCCAGGCGATCATCGACTCCTACCCCGACAGCGAGGACTGGCGCTGCGTGGAATCGCTGCCCTTCTCCTCGGCCCGCAAGTACAGCGGGGCCGCGTTCAGCGAGGGCGACGGCGAGACCAGCACCTGGCTGCTGGGCGCCCCGGACGTCCTTCTCGCCCCCGGCGACCCGGCCCTCGCCGACACCGAGCGGCTCAACCAGCAGGGGCTGCGGGTGCTGCTGCTGGCCCGCGCGCGCCGCGACCTGGACGAGCCCGAGCCGGCCCATGGCGCCCGCGCCGCCGCCCTCGTCGTCCTCGCCCAGCGCCTGCGCCCCGACGCGGCCGACACCCTGCGCTACTTCGCCGAGCAGGACGTCCGCGCCAAGGTCATCTCCGGGGACAACGCGGTCTCGGTCGGCGCGGTCGCCGCCGAGCTGGGGCTGGAGGGTACGGCGGTGGACGCACGGCAGCTGCCCGCCGACGCGGCGCGGATGGCCGAGGCGCTGGACGCCGGGACCGTCTTCGGACGGGTCACACCGCAGCAGAAGCGGGACATGGTCGGCGCTCTGCAGTCGAAGGGGCACACGGTCGCGATGACCGGCGACGGCGTCAACGACGTGCTCGCACTCAAGGACGCCGACATCGGCGTCGCCATGGGGTCGGGCTCGGAGGCCACCCGGGCGGTGGCGCAGATCGTGCTGCTGAACAACAGCTTCGCCAGCCTGCCGTCGGTCGTCGGCGAGGGCCGCCGGGTGATCGGCAACATCACGCGTGTGGCGACGCTGTTCCTGGTGAAGACCGTCTACTCGGTGCTGCTGGCGGTCCTGGTGGTGTGCTGGCAGGTCGAATACCCCTTCCTGCCCCGGCACTTGACCATGCTGTCCACCCTCACCATCGGCATCCCGGCCTTCTTCCTGGCCCTCGCCCCCAACAGGGAACGGGCGAAACCGCATTTCGTGCGGCGGGTGATGCGGTACTCGATCCCGGGGGGCGTGGTGTGCGGGGTGGCGACCTTCGTGACGTATCTGATCGCCCGCCACCACTACGCCGGACCCGGCCAGTTGAACGCCGAGACCAGTGCGGCCACCCTGACGCTGTTCCTGGTCTCCCTGTGGATCCTTGCGATCATCGCCCGCCCCTACACCTGGTGGCGGGTGACGCTCGTGGTCGCGATGGGCGTGGCCTTCCTGCTGGTCCTGGCCGTCCCGGCGCTGCAGCGCTTCTTCGCGCTCAAGCTGGTGGGGGTGACGATGCCGTGGACCGCCGTCGGCATCGCGGTGGTGGCGGCGGCCGCCCTGGAGTGGATGTGGAAGTGGGTCGACCGCCGCTTTCCGGACTAGCCGGTGACTGCTTACCGGCCGGTGACTACTTCACACCGACGTACACGCCCGTGGCGCTGACACCCGGGGTGGTGGAGATGCCGCCGTAGCTGTAGCGCCAGTACCCGCCGGCGCTCGCGGTCGCGGTGGTCCTGAGGTTGCCGGACGAGTCCGTCGTCACCGTCTTGACCGTGGTGTACGTGCTCGTGCCGGACTTGCGGAACTGGAGCTTGACCGACTGGCCGCCCACCGTGTTGTACGTGTGCTTCTCCCAGTCGGCGCGGGTCAGCCTGCCGGTGACGGTGAGGGTCCTGCCCTTGGTGACCGACGTCGCGCTCGTGCCGGTCGTCAGCTTGGAGGCGCGCTGGACCAGTGGGCCAGGGCGCCGGTGACGGCGGCCACGGTGGCACGTATGCGCATGTGCGTTCCCCTGGAGGGAGAAGTGATCGGGGAGTCGGTTGACTCACGCAGATCCGTGGCCCCCGCAACCGGTTGTACAGCAAATCGATTTCCGGCCGGATTTGGGGCGGGCATTGCCTGTCCATGACGTCAGCCATGCATGACGTGAGCAATGCCCGCCTCGGGCACAGGCCTACTTCACGTCGACGAAGTCACCCGTGGCGTTGACCGCCGTGGTGGTCGAGGTGCCCGCGAAGGAGTAGCGGTAGTAGCCGTCGACCGTGGCCTTGGTCGTCGTCCGGATGTTGCCCGTGGAGTCCGTCTTGACGGTCTTGAGCGTCGTGTAGGTGCTGGAGCCCTGCTTGCGGAACTGCAGCAGCACGGACTGGCCGGTGTAGCCGTGGTAGTGGTGGTCCTCCCAGTTGGCGCGGGAGAGCTTGCCCGTCACCGTCACGGTGGCGCCCTTCTTCACCGGCTCCGGGGCGGCGTCGACCGTCAGCGTGGAGTTGCGCTGCACCAGGGTGGTGCCGAGGTTGAACTGGGCGGCGGAGTCCGTGGTGCTGTACTTGAGGGCCAGCGCGCCGGCGTGCCAGGTGCCCGCGTCGGAGTTGACCAGCTCCTCGTCCTTCGGGCCGGGGTAGATGTCGATCAGGCCCTTGCAGCTGGCCGTGGTCGCCGAGGTGGCCGTGCAGGTGGCCGGGTTGTCGCCGAACAGCATGTTGCCCGGGTTGCTGGAGGAGCCCTTGTAGAGGAACGGGCCGGTCGCGAAGTCGGAGGACTTGATGTCGACGTCGGCGCCGTGCGTCAGCGTGAAGGTGACGCTGGTGGAGACGTGGTTGGTCGTCCCGACCCTGACCGCCTTGGCGATCTTGAGGTTGGAGAAGGTGACGTTCAGCTTCGCGGTCGCGGTGGCGGCGCTGAAGGCGGACTTGCCGGACGCGGCGTGCGAGAGGACCTTCGCGGCGTCGGCGCGGAAGGACGACGAACCGGCGTCGGCGGCCTGGGCGGCGGGCACGACGAGGGCGGAGAGGGCCAGGGCGCCGGAGACGGCGGCCACGGTGGCACGTATGCGCATGTGCGTTCCCCTGTATGGAGAAAGGTGGACACGGGTCCAAGTGATCAGGGAGTCAGTCGACTCGGGTGATCAGACCCGTGAAGGGAGTGGGTGGTTGTACCGGTGATGCCGTGAATCTGCGGCGACTACTGCACGTCGACGTAGTCACCGGCGGCACTGACCGCGGCGGTGGCGGAGTTGCCGGCGAAGGAGTAGCGGTAGTAGCCGTCGACCGTGGCCGTGGTGGTGGTCTTCAGGTTGCCCCTGGAGTCCGCCTTGACCGTCTTGAGCGTGGTGTACGTGCTGCTGCCCTTCTTGCGGAACTGCAGCTGCACGGACTGCGAGCCGTAGCCGCCGTACTTGAGCGACTCCCAGTCGGCGCGGGTGAGGGCACCGGTGACGGTGACGGTCCGGCCCTTCTTCACCGGCTCCGGAGTGGCGTTGACCGACAGCCTGGAGGCGCGCTGGAACCAGAAGGAGCCGGCCTTCTCCTTCCAGACGAAGTCGCCGTCCTTGGCGTCGATCCACGCGTCCACGTACCAGGTGCCGGCGCTCTTGTTCGTGAGGTAGTCGACCTTCGGGTCGATCTTCACCGAGGCGGTGCAGGTGGAGGTGGTGGCGTTGACCGCGGTGCAGGTCGGCTTGACGGTCTGGAAGAAGCCGCTGTCCGGGCCGGAGAGCGCGAACTCCTCGGCACCCTTGATGCCCGAGTTGTCCGTAGCGGTCACGCTGACCTCGACGGTCGGCGCACCCGAGGTCCCGATGGACACCTTGTTGTCGCCGTCCACGACCACCCTGGTGATCCTGGTGTCGCCCTGGCTGCCGTCGGCCTGGGCGGCCGGCACGGCGAGGGCGGACAGGGCCAGAGCGCCGCCGACGACGGCGACAGAGGCGCGAATACGCATGTGTTCCCCTGCGTGCGTAGTGATCGGAATCCGTTGACTCCGGTGCGTCAGACTCGGCACGCAGGGGGACAGTTGTACGAAGTTTGAAGATTTGGTGAGAGAACTGCGAAGCTAGTCGAACCAGCGGTCCCGGGCCAGCTCCTCCGTCCGCGACGGGTCCTCCAGCAGCGCGGCCACCTCGAACCGGCGCGGCCACTGGCCGGCCGCCCACGCCAGACCGGCCGCGACCCCTTCCAGGGTGGCCGCGTGCAGCACCCCGTCGTCGGTGAGCCGCCAGTCGATCTCCACGCCGTCCACGACCAGTTCCTCGTGTTCGACGTACGTCTCGGGGGTGCGCGGCCCGAGCAGCACCCGCACCGACTCCGGTACGTCGTGCTCGGTCCCCTCGGAGTGCACCTCGCCGGTGACGGACTCGCTCAGCCGCCGCACCTGGAACAGCTCCGCCAGTTCGGCGGCCCGGGCCGGCCGGACCGGCAGCAGCGGCACCCCGGAGGTGAAGGGCAGCAGGTCGGGCGAGTCGACCACGACCGCCTCGGTCGCGTCCACGACCTCCACCCGCCCGTCGGCCACGGCCCGCAGCTCGTCCGGAAGGGTCACCTGTTCGGGGTCCAGCTCGGCCAACGCGCCGTACAGTCCGTGCAGTTGCGCCGAGGTGACCGGCCGGTCGGGGTCGGCCAGCCGGTCCAGCAGTTCGGCGGCGCCGCCGGGCTCGTCCAGCAGGGCCGCGACCGAGGTCCGCACCCCGAGGGCGCGCAGCACCTGCTCGTCCTCGAACCCGGTCGCGTCGGCCTCGTCGTACAGGCCGCGCAGGAGCCGGTCGCCGCCGGCCGCGAGCAGGCCCGCGGGCCTGCGCCCGTCGAGCACGGGGTGGCCGCGCAGCCACCATGCCGTGTACGGCCGTACGACCTCGTGGGTGCCGTCGGGCAGCAGGATGCGGACCGGCTGGGTGAGGGCGTCCCGCAGCGGCGGCCGGGCCAGCAGGGCGAGCGCCTCGGGCCAGTGGTCGTCGTCCACCAGGTCCAGGTCACGGACGGCGATCAGCTCGGTGGCGACCGGCGGTACGGGGCTGTCCGGGAAGCGGTCGAGGATGTCCTCGCACCACACGTCGACGGCGTCGAGCAGCCCGGCGTCGTCCGGCTCGGCGAAGTCGCCCTCCCGGGGCTCCAGTTCGTCCGGGTCGAGGACGACGTCGGCGGCGCGGACCAGCGCGAAGTTCGCGAGCACTCCGCAGGCGGTCAGCGGCTGTTCGCCCCACCGCTCCGCCAGCTCGTGGTCCACCGCGGCCAGTTCGCCTTCGCGGATCACCCGGGCGAGGTGGCTGCCGGGAAGGACCAGCTCGCCCGCCGGGGCCAACTCCCCGTCCTCGTCGGGCAGGGCGAGGGCACCCAGCCAGGGCTCGTCCCCGGGCTCGAGCCCGGCGTCGCGCACCAGTGCGAGGACCGTGTCGGCCAGCTCCTCCGCGTCCGGCGCGTCCTCCTCCCAGCCCAGTGCGCCCTCCTCGTCCAGGGAGGCCGCGACGGCGGCCCGCACCTGCGGGGTGGTGAGCACCGCGCGCGCGGTGGCGGGCAGTGCGCCCAGCTTCTCCAGCAGCGGGTGCGCGGCGTCTTCGTGGGCGACCTTCAACCCGAGCCGGCCGAGCACGTCCGCGTCGATGCGGGCGGCGTCCGGGGTGGGCAGCAGCACCTGCCGGGGCCCAATGGTGGTCCGGCCGTCCGCGAGCGGCACGGGAAGACCGGAGAGCCGGTCCGGATCGACCCCGGCGAGGCTGTCGTAGAGCCGCCACCACCAGTCGGGGTCCCTCTCCAGCCCGGCGAGCCGGTCGACGGCGTCGGCGAGCGAGAGCCGGGCGACGCCGAGGCCGCGCAGTTCGGCGCGGCGCTCGAGCCCGGCGGGCAGCAGGGTGGGCAGCACCTCGGCGAGCACCCGGACGGTCGCGGCCCCGGCACCCTCCACCAGCTCCGCGTCCCGGGGCCGCAGAACGTCGGGAAGCTCGTCGTCACCCGCCTCCGGCGCAACGGCCGGGGGCAGGAAGGCGGTGCGCGGCAGCCGCTCGAGCACGGCCTGGCGCAGCGCGCCGTCCAGCTCGCCCCTGCCCAGCGGCCCGGGCACGAGGTCGATGATTCCGTCCGTCACCGGCCGCCATGCGGCGAGGAGTTCGGTGTAGGCGTCGGCCGCGCGCTGCACCAGGAAGTCGGTGAGGGGGCCGGGGGCCGCGTGCCGGCGGGTGGTGTCGAGGGGGAAGGAGGCGATGAGCAGCGCCGGGACGCCGAGGGGCTCGTCGCTGGGGGTGGGCGCGTGCACGACGGACGCGGTCCGGGGCCGTACCGGCCGCCCGGCCTCGTCCTCGGGCACGGCCCAGGTGACGGACCAGTGGGGCCGCAGCCGCTCCTCCACGGGCCGGTCGGCGAGCAGGTCGGGGGTGAGCGGCCCGTGCGCAAGGACGGTGCGCCACCGGGTGGTACCGGCCCGGGAGTCCTCCACGACGGTGACGGCACCGTCGCTGCGCCGGCGAAGGACGCGCGCGGTCTCGCCGTCGGTCTCGACGACGACCTCCTCGAGCCCGGGAAGGGCGAGGAGCAGGGCGTCGTCCACGGCGTCCAGGAGCCGCTCGGCGAGGTCGGCGGCGGCCGTGTCGCGCAGGGGCAGGATGACGGCGGTGTCGTACGACTCCGGGGCGGTGCCCTCAGCGGCGAAGGGCAGCCGGAGCAGGGGCACATGCCCGTCCCGCCGCCGGACCTCGTCCCCCAGCCCGGGGCTGTGCCGGGCGGTGTCCGCGGCCAGCTCCCGCGCCTCGGCGAGCGACCACCGCACGCCCCCGTGCCGGCCCACGATCGCGGGCTCGTCGGTGACGGCGAGTACGGCGGCGAACCCTACGCCGAACCGCCCGACGGCTCCCTGGGCGCCCTGGGTTCCCACGGTGTCGCGCTTGGCGGAGGCGCGCAGCGTGGAGAGCGACTCGGCACCGGCCGCGTCCAGCGGAGCACCGGTGTTGGCGGCCACGAGCACGCCGTCGCGCAGGGTGAGCCGCAGCCGCCCGGGGGTGTTCGCACGCGCGGCGGCGTCGGCGGCGTTCTGGGCCAACTCGACGACGAGC
Organism: Streptomyces broussonetiae; assembly: GCF_009796285.1. NCBI lineage: Bacteria > Bacillati > Actinomycetota > Actinomycetes > Kitasatosporales > Streptomycetaceae > Streptomyces > Streptomyces broussonetiae. The sequence continues at coordinate 4,504,364 of NZ_CP047020.1, forward strand.
CGGTCCCGGTAGCCGCCGAGGACCAGGTCCTCCTCGGCGTTGGCGTCCTCCCGGAACCGGGCGGGGCTGGTGGCCCAGGCGTCGAGCACACCGCGCCGCAGCCGAGCGGTGCCGAAGGGGTCGGCGCCCTCGGCCGCCGGCCGCACGAACTTGCTGGTCACGTTCACACTCCTCGTCGACGTGAGGACGAAGGTACAGCGGGCGGGGGTGGGGGTGCTGTCGACGGGGGGTGCGGTGGCCGCCCGGGCCGGCGAAGGGACCTGTCGCGGGCGGCGGCGAAGCGGTCTGTGACGGGCGGCGGAACGGGCCGCCCCGGGCTCGGGGCGGCCCTCGACGGGCGGAGCGGCCCCTGCGAACCCGGTGCCCCTTCGAGTGACCTACGAGTGGCCCAGTTCCGCCGTCTCCTCGTCGCTCGTCTCCGGGACCGAGCCGGAGTCGCGGGCGGGACGGAGGGGGAAGTGGTCGACCTTGGTCTCGTCGATGACCGGCGGGGCCGGCTGCGGGGGCTTGGGCATGACCGCGGCCTCCGAGTGGCCGCCGCAGCCGTAGGCGAGGGAGACCACACGGCCGTCGGCCGGGGAGAACTCGTTGGCACAGACGCCGAAGGCCTGGCCCAGCGAGCCGCCGATCGGGGTGAGGAAGCCACAGGTCATACAGGTGGCCGGGGCCGCCTGGGCCATCGGGGTCTTGGGGCCGAAGGCCTCCTCCCAGCGGTCGGCCGCGACATGCAGTCCGTAGCGGGACAGGACCCGGGCGCGACGCAAGCCCAGTTCCTCGGCGACGGCGGCGATGGAGCCCCGGGAGGAGGCCGTGGGCTGGGCCGCCGGGGCGCCGGGGGTGACGTCGGCGTCCTCCGCCTCCGCCAGCTCCGCCAGCTCCTGCGAGAGCGGCGAGTTCACCGGCGGCTCCTCCTCGCCCGTGTAGCCGGGCTCCAGGCGCAGGTCCTCCTGGTCGGTGGGCAGGAGGTCGCCGGGGCCCAGGTCGCCGGGGCGCAGCCGCTCGCTCCAGGGGACCCACTCGGGGGCGAGGAGCGCGTCGGGGCCGGGCAGCAGGACCGCCTCGTCGAGGGTGACGACCTTGGCGCGGGAGGCGCGGGCCACCGTCACCGCCCAGCGCCAGCCGCGGTAGCCCAGTTCCTTGCACTCGAAGAAGTGCGTGACAACACGGTCGCCCTCCGACACCAGGCCGACGTGCTCGCCGACCACGCCGGGTGCGGCGGCCTCCTCGGCGGCGGCGCGGGCGAGGTCGACGGCCTCCGCGCACAGACGGTCGGGGGTGCGGCTTCGCGTTGTCGCTGCGCTCACAGGTATCGCTTCTCTCCTACGCCGTCTCACGAGTGCGGCTGCCTCCGGCGGGCCGCCGACGGAGCGGACCGGGGGACCGCATCGACGTCATGCATCCGCGCGCTCGGGCGCACCTCTGCCATCCATTCTGCGTTATGGCTGAGATACGCACGCTACACCGAACAGGATTCGTCACCGCTACGCGGCATTCTCTCTCGCCCGCCCACCCGCCGGTAAGTGCCCCGTTCTCGGTCCGTGCGCCGCCGTGCGCGCCGTACCGCACTATCCGGCCGCTTCTCGGGGCACTATGAAGCACGTGGCGACCGCGGACAGGCGTGGGGTTCGGGGCGGCGGTGCGAGCCGGGTCGGAGGCGCCGTCCGCTCCGTCGGCCGTGCCCTGCACTTCCCGGTCACCGGTACCGCACGCGGGATCCGCAAGGCCACGCACGCCCAGGGCGCGGGCGAGTCGGGGCTGGGCAAGCTGATCGAGCTGCACGCGGTGAACGGTGCCGGTGACGTGATGATCACCGTGGCGCTCGCCTCCACGGTGTTCTTCTCCGTGCCGACCGCCGAGGCGCGCGGCCGGGTCGCGCTGTACCTCGCCATCACGATGGCGCCCTTCACCGTCCTCGCCCCGGTCATCGGCCCCCTGCTCGACCGGCTGCCGCACGGGCGGCGCGCCGCGATGGCCGCCGCCATGCTGGCCCGGGCCCTGCTCGCGCTGATCATCTCGGGCGCGGTGGCGAGCGGCAGCCTGGAGCTGTATCCCGCCGCGCTGGGCGTGCTGGTGGCGTCGAAGGCGTACGGCGTGGTCAGAAGTGCCGTCGTACCGCGGCTGCTGCCGCCCCGGTTCTCGCTCGTGAAGGCCAACTCCCGGGTCACCCTGGCCGGGCTACTGGCCACCGGGGCCGCCGCGCCGATCGCGGCGGGGCTGCACAAGGTGGGCGATCCATGGCCGCTCTACGGCGCCTTCGTGATCTTCGTCGCGGGCACGGTCCTGTCGTTCACCCTGCCGCCCAAGGTCGACTCGGCCAAGGGCGAGGACGTGGCGCTGCTCGCGGCCGGCGCGGAGCATCTGCGCGGGCCGCGCAGGAAGGAGCAGGCGAAACGGCCGGGGCTGCGGACCGTGGGGCCGGCCGTGACCCACGCGCTCGGCGCCAACGCCGCCCTGCGCTGTCTGTCCGGATTTCTGATCTTCTTCCTCGCCTTCCTGCTCCGCGAGCACCCGCTGACCGGGGAGAGCGCCGCGGTCTCGCTGGGGATAGTCGGTGTCGCCGCGGGGACGGGCAACGCGCTCGGCACGGCCGTGGGGAACTGGCTGAGATCGCGCGCTCCGGAGATCATCATCGTGACCGTCGTCGCGGTGGTGCTCGGTACGGCGCTCGTGGCCGCCGTGTTCTTCGGCGCGTTGCTGGTGGCCTGTCTCGCCGCGGTCGCCGGGTTCGCCCAGGCGCTGGCCAAGCTGGCCCTGGACGCGCTGATCCAGCGGGACGTGCCGGAGCAGGTGCGCACCTCGGCGTTCGCGCGCTCGGAGACCCTGCTCCAGATGGCCTGGGTGTTCGGCGGCGCCGTCGGCATCGTGCTGCCGCTCAACGGCACCGTCGGCCTGTTCATCGGCGCCGCGTTCGTGGCCGTCGGCTGGCTGGCCACCCTCAGGGGACTGCTCGCCTCGGCCCGGCACGGCGGCCGTCCCCGGACCCGCGTGGTCTGACGCGCCCGGCGTCCGCCACCACCCGCCCGGCATAACGATGCGGACACGGCCTCCCCGGCCGCAGGCACACCTGGCGTAACGAACCGGGCACGCCGCACCCCACGTGGGCGGACGGCTCGGGACGCCCGATAACCTTCGGCCATGACCACGCTGCAATCCGCTGTGCGACGCCGCCGCGCCGTCGCCGCTGCCGGCGCCGTTTCCGCTGGACTGCTCCTGCTCTCGGCCTGTGAGAAACCGACGCCGGTCGCGACGATCACCGTCGGCCGAAGCTCGGTCAACTCCGAGGCCCTCTGCTACAACGACGGCAACGCGCTGGACGCCAACTCGCTGGCGAAGTGCGCCAAGAAGGTGAACGACGTCAAGTCGATCACGGTGGACACGGACGACACGGTCCGCTTCGGTGTCGACCCGAAGATCGCGGACGCCGGCTGGGTCATCCTGGTGAACGGCCGCCAGTTCACCGACTCCAGCAAGAAGACGTACCGCACGATCCCGGGCAGCGCGTTCTTCAACGCCCAGTACGGCACCCAGGGCGACACCAACACGGTCTCCATCCAGATGGGAACCAGCAGCCCGGGCAAGGGCCTGTGGTCCTTCAAGCTGAAGAAGGCGTCCTGACCACGTCTTCCCCACGTGTCCTCGTAGCCACCGCGGTACCCGCCGAACGGGACGCGGTGGCACGGGCGTTCTCCGGAGCCGGCACGAAGGCCGGGGCCGGGACGGGCCTCGAAGGCCTCACGGAGATACGGCTGCCCGGCGCGGCCGTGTGCCGCGCTGCCGCCGGCTGGGATCTGCTCGCCGCCGGGGTCGGCCCGGCCCGTGCCGCCGCCTCCGCCGCGGCCGCCCTCACCGCCGCCGCCCTCGACGGCACCCCCTACGACCTGGTCGTCTCGGCCGGGATCGGCGGCGGCTTCGCGCCGCACGCGCCCGTCGGCTCGCTCGTCGTCGCCGACGCGATCACCGTGGCGGACCTGGGCGCCGAGACCGCCGACGGCTTCCTCGCCGTCACCGAACTGGGCTTCGGCACCGTCACCCATCGCACGCCGGAATCACTCGTGCGGGTCGCGTCCGCGGCCACCGGCGCCCGTACCGGCCCGATCCTCACCGTCTCCACCGTCACCGGCACCGCCGCCCGCGCCGACGCCCTGCGCGCCCGGCACCCCGGCGCGCTCGCCGAGGGCATGGAGGGATTCGGCATCGCGGAGGCCGCCGCCGCGCACGGGGTGCCGGTGCTGGAGATCCGCGCGATCTCCAACCCGGTCGGCCCACGCGACCGCGCCGCGTGGCGCATCGGCGACGCGCTCACCGCACTCACCGCAGCGTTCGGGAACCTCGCCCCCGTACTGGAGAGTTGGAACGCACATGACGCACACGACGCACACGACCGGTGAGCCTGTGAAGATCGCGTACTCCCCCTGCCCGAACGACACCTTCGTCTTCGACGCCCTCGCCCACGGCCGCGTCCCCGGCGCCCCCGCGCTCGACGTGACCTTCGCCGACATCGACATCACCAACGGCATGGCGGAGCGCGGCGAGTTCGACGTGCTGAAGGTGTCGTACGCCGTCCTGCCGTACGTCCTCGGCGAGTACGCGCTGCTGCCGTGCGGCGGTGCGCTGGGCCGCGGCTGCGGGCCGCTGGTGCTCACCCGCGAGGAGGGCGTCGATCTGACGGGCCGTACGGTCGCGGTGCCCAGTGAGAAGTCGACCGCCTATCTCCTCTTCCGCCTCTGGGCGGCCGACACGCTCCCCGCAGGGGTCGGCGAGATCGTCGTCATGCCGTTCCACGAGATCATGCCGGCCGTGCGGGACGGCAAGGTGGACGCCGGACTGGTCATCCACGAGGCCCGCTTCACGTACCAGAACTACGGGCTGCACAAGCTCGCCGACATGGGCGAGCACTGGGAGCGGACCACCGGGCTGCCGATCCCGCTGGGCGCGATCATCGCCAAGCGCTCGCTGGGCGAGGAGGCGCTCACCCGGCTCGCCGACGCCATCCGCGCCTCCGTACGGGCCGCCTGGGACGACCCCGAGGTCTCCAGGCCGTACGTCATGGAGCACGCCCAGGAGATGGACCCGGCCGTGGCGGACCAGCACATCGGGCTGTACGTCAACGAGTTCACCGCCGACCTCGGCGAGGACGGCTACGCGGCGATCCGCGGACTGCTCACACGCGCGGCGGCCGAGGGGCTGCTGCCGCCCCTCGGCCCGGATGCGCTCGCTTTCCCCTGACGGGTCCTAGACGTCCAGCTGGTCGGCGACCGCCCGCAGCAGGCCGGCGATCTTCTTGCCGGAGGCCTTGTCCGGGTAACGGCCCTTCTCGAGCATCGGCGTGATGTTCTCGAGAAGGGTCGTCAGGTCCTGCACGATCGAGGCCAGCTCGTCGGGCTTCTTGCGCTGGGCGGCGGCGACGGACGGCGTCGGGTCGAGCACAGTCACCGAAAGTGCCTGGTCACCGCGCTGACCGGCGACAACGCCGAACTCCACGCGCTGTCCCGGCTTGAGTACGTCGACTCCGGCGGGGAGAACCGAGGAATGGACGAAGACGTCACCGCCGTCGTCGCGGGAGAGAAAGCCGAAGCCCTTCTCGCTGTTGAACCACTTGACCTTGCCGGTAGGCACGTCTGTCCTCGTCCTCGTATGTCGTCGGGAAAACTACTCAGGAAACGGCTCTTGATAGCACTGGAGCGGGTCGACCGTGACCCGCCCATACCAAGCGCTACCAAGGCTAATGGTCTTCCAGCGGGTGACAAGACGTCCCCCGGTTGTTCTCTGCGGCTGGGAACTACCCTGGTCCGGTGCGTGACAAAACCCAAACGAATTCCGCCGCACCCGGTGACCGACTGATCCGCACCGGTGCCATCGTCTTCTTCATCGGTGCCCTGGCCACCCTCGTCACGGTGGCTCCGCTGTTCCTCGGCGCCAAGCCATTTCCGACATACATGTACCTGTTGAGCATGCTCATGGGCGTCGGTTTCGTGCTCGCGGGCGCCGGGGTGCTCGTGTCGGTGACGGCCGGACGGCGTCAGGCGCGGGCCGCCGCCGAGCGGTAGCCCGCGAGCCAGCCCGGGAACGCCTGCAGGTCGTCCAGCACGACACCCGCTCCGGCCGCGCGCAGTTCGTCGGCCGGACAGGGGCCGGTGGCCACGGCGACGGACAGGGCACCCGCCGTGCGGGCCCCGCGCACGTCGCCGACGTGGTCGCCGACGTACACGGTGGCGCCGTACTCGCGCAGCGCCTGCGCCTTCTGCTCGGCCCACAGGTCACCCACGACCACGTCGGGCTCGATGCCGAGGTGCGCCAGGTGCAGCTTGGCGTTCGGCTCGTACTTCGCCGTGACGACCATGGTCCGCCCGCCGGCCGCCCGCACCGCGGCCATGGCCTCACGGGCGCCGGCCATGGCGGGGGTCGCGGCGATGGCGATCGTCGGGTACATCTCCCGGTACAGGTCGGCCATCGCGGGGATCTGCTCCTCGGGGTACCAGTTGACCAGCTCTTCCACGAGCGGCGGCCCCAGCCGCGTCACCGCCAGATCGGCGTCGATGTACGTCCCCGTCCGCTCCGACAGGGCCAGGTAGCAGGCGTGGATGCCCGGGCGGGAGTCGATGAGGGTCATGTCGAGGTCGAAACCGACGGTGAAAGTCATATGCGCCATTGTGCCGGGTGCCTCCCGACGGGCCTGCGCCGCGCGGTTCCCCCCGCTCCTGCGGGGCGCTCTCCTCCTGCGGGGCGCTTCACCTCCGCCGCTGCGACCGCCACACCAGGTACAGCGCCGAGGCGATCGCCGCCCCCCTGACCACCCACGGCCAGGTCCCCGAGACCGCGTCCCCCATGTGCCCCTGAGCGATCGGCTGCCCCCAGCGCCCGCTGTCCCGCCCCCACAGCCACACCAGACCGGCCGCAACCGCCGTGCCGGGCAGGATCATCACCGCCGTCCTGGTCTCCGTGGGCGTCAGCCGCCTGGAGCCGTACGCGATCACCCAGCCGAGCAGCAGCGCGAACCAGTTCCCGAGCACCGCGCCCGCGACCAGCGCGGCGGCGGCCAGCAGCAGGAGGGGGTTGGTCCAGCCGGCGGCGGGGCGCGGCAGGAGGCGGCGGCGCCGGGCGGGCTCGGCCTCGACTGCGTCCGCCTCCGGCTCGGCCGCGGACTCCGGCGCCGCCGCCTGCCCGGTGCTCTGCGTCTGCTTCGGCTCCGTCTCCCCCGGCGGGCGCCTGAGCAGTTCCGGGATCTCCACACCGCCGACGAACCCCGGCACCGAGTCGGTCTCGGCCCCGCCGCCGAAGGGACCGCCGCCGAGCCGCCACCAGTCGGGGCGGGTCGCGCTGTCACCGAGTTCGTGGGCGGCGGCGAGATGCGGCGGGGACGGTGCGTCGCGCGGGACGGCGGGTCCGGGCTCGGGGTCGGCGGGGCGCTGGCGGGGGACGACCCGGCGCAGGCCCTTGGGCCGTTCCCGGCCCTCGGTGTCCGCCCGCCCCGGCTTGCGCCCGCGTGCCGCGGGCCCTGCGGAAGGCTCGGGCCGTACGGGCTGTTCGGGCACGGCGGCGGACGACTGCGGGAACCGGCCAAGGGTGCCGGAGGTGCCGCCCGCCGCCTCCACGACCTCGTCCGGGCTGCCCAGCCGTTCCAGGATGCGGCGGACGGCGGCGGGAGAGTCCACCGTCACCTTGGCCCGGTGCCGGTCGATCTCGCCCCGCAGCTCGGACACGAGCCGCATCCGTGTGGACGACGGCAGCTGCCGCTGCTGAGCGATGTCCCCGACACGGCTCAGGTACTCGTAGACGACCTGGTCGCTCTCGATCCCCAACGGAAACCCCTCCGGGGCGACGGCGATGGAACCCCGTGAGGACGGTAGCGCAGAGCGGCGTCAAGAAGCCCGTGACCGGGGTCCGGTGGCAGGACCGCCGGGGACGGCACCCGCTACCGTGGGTCAGATGAGCCAAGCGGCCCACCCAGCTCCCCGTTCCCTGGCGGAAGCACTGCGCGCCAGGGACGACGCCTCGCTGTCCGCGCTCCTGCGCAGCCGGCCCGACCTCATCACGCCGGTCCCGACCGACCTCACCCAGCTGGCCACCCGCGCCGGCACCCGCGCCTCGGTGCTGCGCGCGCTGGAGCGGCTGGACCGGTTCGCGCTGCAGACGGCGGAGGCGCTGGCCGTGGCCCCGGACCCGGCGCCGTACGGCGCCCTGCACGGGCTGATGGCCGGTGACGCGGGCGACGAGACGGTGGCCGCGGCGCTGCCGCGTGCCCTCGCCACGCTGCGCGAGCAGGCGCTGGTCTGGGGTGACGACGAGCGGCTGCGGCTGGTCCGCACGGCCCGTGAACTCCTCGCGCCGTCCGCGCAGCACCCCTCCCCTACCGGGCTCGGGCCCTCCGTGCAGGAGGCGTCCTCGGGCATGTCGCCCGGCCGGATCCAGCAGATCGTGGCGACGGCCGGGCTGCCGTCGACGCACGACGCGGTGTCCGCCGTGGCCGCGCTCACCGCGCTGTTCGGCAACCGCAGGAAGATGGCGAAGCTGCTCGCCGGGGCCCCGGAGGGCGCCCGCGAGGTGCTCGACCGGCTGGTGTGGGGGCCGCCGTACGGGCAGGTCACCCCGGATCCGGCCGCACATCTGCGCTGGCTGCTCGACCGGGGCCTGCTGCTGCCGACCGCGCCCGGCACGGTCGTCCTGCCCCGCGAGGTGGCCCTGCGGCTGCGCGAAGGCCGCGCGCACCGAACGCCCGAGCCGCTGCCGCCGGCCGTGGAACCGGCGGCGGTCCACAGCCCGCAGGTGGTGGACGCGACGGCGGCCGGGCAGGCGTACACCGCGCTCGCGACCGTCGAGGAGCTGCTGAAGGACTGGGACGAGGGCGGCCCGGCGGTGCTGCGGGCGGGCGGCCTGAGCGTGCGCGACCTCAAGCGCACGGCCGTCGCCCTGGACGTGGCGGAGCCGGTCGCCGCGTTCTGGGTGGAACTGGCGTACGCGGCCGGCCTGATCGCCTCCGACGGCGAGGCCGACGAGCGGTACGCGGCCACGCCCGCCTACGACGAGTGGCTGGAGCAGCCCGCCGCCGAGCGCTGGGCCCGGCTCGCCGAGACCTGGCTGGCGGTCACCCGGACGCCGGGGCTGGTGGGCGGGCGGGACGCGAAGGACCGTACGCTCTCCGCGCTCGGCCCGGGCCTGGACCGCTCGGCCGCCTCCGAGGTACGGCACCGGGTGCTGGTCCTGCTGGCCGGGCTGCCGACCGGCACGGCCCCGGACACCGGGTCGGTCCTGGCCCGGCTGCGCTGGGAACGGCCCCTGCGCGGCCCTCGGCACGACGGCGAGGAGGACCTGCGCTCCCGGCTGGCCCGCTGGACCCTGTCGGAGGCGGAGCTGCTGGGGATCACCGGCCGGGGCGCGCTGTCGGCACACGGCCGCACGCTGCTGGGCGCACCGACGGCGTCCGCGGCCACGGCGCCCGCGGACGAGGAGGCGGGCCCGGGCGCCAAGCTCCCGGTCCATCACCACCACGCGCCCGCTCCCGCCCCGCTCTCCGCCACGGAGCAGGCGGTGGCGACGGCCGCCGCCGCGCGCGTCCTCGCCCCGCTCCTGCCCGAACCCCTGGACCACGTCCTGCTCCAGGCCGACCTGACGGCGGTGGCGCCGGGACCGCTGCGGCGCCCGCTCGCCGACACGCTGGGTGTGCTCGCGGACGTCGAGTCGAAGGGCGGGGCGACGGTCTACCGCTTCACGCCCGCCTCGGTCCGCCGTGCCCTGGACGCCGGCCGCACCGCCACCGACCTGCACGCCTTCCTCGCCGAGCACTCCCGTACGCCGGTCCCGCAGCCGCTCGCGTACCTGATCGACGACGTGGCCCGCAGGCACGGTCATCTGCGGGTGGGCGCGGCCTCGGCGTACGTGCGCTGCGACGACGACACCCTGCTGAACGAGATCCTGGCCGACAAGCGCTCCGCCCCGCTGCGGCTGCGCCGGCTCGCGCCGACCGTGCTGGCCGCCCAGTCCGACCCGGCGGCGCTGCTGGAAGGGCTGCGCGCGATGGGCTACGCACCGGCCGCCGAGTCCGCCGAGGGCGACGTGCTGATCGCCCGCGCCCATGCCCACCGCACCCCGCCGCGCACCGCCCCCGAGCCGGTCCCGGACGGCCCGCCGCCGCCCGATGCCACGCTTCTCACGGCGGCGATCCGGGCCATCCGGGCCGGTGACCTCGCCGCGACCACGCCGCGCAAACCCGCCGGGACGGCCGCCGGCGCCCCGCCGGCGGCCGGCGAGCTGCCCCGCACGTCCTCCGCGGAGACCCTGGCCACCATGCAGGCGGCCGTCCTGACCGGCGGCGCCCTGTGGATCGGCTACGTCAACGCCGAGGGCTCCGCCACCCAGCGCGTCATCGCCCCGGTCCGCGTCGAGGGCGGCTTCGTCACGGCGTACGACCACACGGCGGACGAGGTACGCACCTATCCCCTGCACCGGATCACGGGAGTGGCGGAGCTGGCGGAGGACTGACCCGCTCACCGACCCGCTCGGGCGGCGGATGCGGCAGACTGGACGTTTGGCCGCAGTGAAGGCCGTAGTGGAAAGGTGTGCCGCCCGTGAACGGACCGCTGATCGTCCAGTCCGACAAGACCCTGCTCCTGGAAGTCGACCACGAGCGGGCCGACGACTGCCGGCGTGCCATCGCGCCGTTCGCCGAGCTGGAGCGGGCTCCGGAGCACATCCACACCTACCGGGTCACGCCGCTCGGACTGTGGAACGCGCGCGCGGCCGGGCACGATGCCGAGCAGGTCGTGGACGCGCTGGTGCAGTACAGCCGGTATCCGGTGCCGCACGCGCTGCTGGTCGACATCGCCGAGACCATGGACCGCTACGGCCGCCTGACCCTGTCCAAGCACCCCGCGCACGGGCTCGTGCTCAGCACCACCGACCGGCCGGTGCTGGAGGAGGTGCTCAAGTCCAGGCGGATCGTCCCGCTGGTCGGGGCGCGGATCGACCAGGACACGGTCGTGGTGCACCCCTCCGAGCGCGGGCAGATCAAGCAGGTGCTGCTCAAGCTGGGCTGGCCGGCCGAGGACCTCGCCGGGTACGTCGACGGCGAGGCGCACCCGATCGAGCTGCTCGAGGACGGCTGGACCCTGCGGCCCTACCAGAAGCAGGCCGTGGAGAACTTCTGGCACGGCGGCAGCGGGGTCGTCGTGCTGCCCTGTGGCGCCGGGAAGACGCTGGTCGGGGCGGGGTCCATGGCCCAGGCCAAGTCGACCACCCTCATTCTCGTCACCAACACCGTCTCGGCCCGGCAGTGGAAGCACGAGCTGGTGAAGCGGACGTCGCTGACCGAGGACGAGATCGGCGAGTACAGCGGGACGAAGAAGGAGATCCGGCCGGTCACCATCGCCACGTACCAGGTGCTGACCACGAAGCGGAAGGGTGTCTACCCGCATCTGGAGCTGTTCGACTCCCGGGACTGGGGGCTGATCGTCTACGACGAGGTGCATCTGCTGCCGGCTCCCGTCTTCAAGTTCACCGCCGATCTGCAGGCCCGGCGCCGGCTGGGGCTGACGGCCACGCTCGTCCGTGAGGACGGCCGTGAGTCCGACGTGTTCTCCCTCATCGGGCCCAAGCGGTTCGACGCGCCCTGGAAGGAGATCGAGGCGCAGGGGTACATCGCGCCCGCCGACTGTGTCGAGGTGCGGGTGAATCTGACCGACTCCGAGCGGCTGGCGTACGCCACCGCCGAGACGGAGGAGAAGTATCGCTTCTGTGCGACGACGGACACCAAGCGGAAGGTGACCGAGGCGATCGTGCGCCGGTTCGCCGGCCAGCAGATCCTCGTCATCGGGCAGTACATCGACCAACTCGACGAGCTGGGCGAGCACTTGAACGCCCCCGTCATCAAGGGCGAGACCTCCAACGCGCAGCGTGAGAAGCTCTTCGACGCCTTCCGTGAGGGCGAGATCAGCGTGCTGGTCGTCTCGAAGGTCGCGAACTTCTCCATCGACCTGCCCGAGGCGACGGTCGCCATCCAGGTGTCGGGCACCTTCGGCTCCCGGCAGGAGGAGGCACAGCGCCTCGGCCGGGTGCTGCGTCCCAAGGCCGACGGCCACCAGGCGCACTTCTACTCGGTCGTCGCCCGCGACACCATCGACCAGGACTTCGCCGCCCACCGCCAGCGCTTCCTGGCCGAACAGGGCTACGCCTACCGGATCGTGGACGCCGACGAGATCCTGGCGGAGGGCTGAGCCGACGGCGGGCCGACCGGGCGGTCACCGACGGTGTATGCCCGCCTCCTCGCCGTACTCGCCGAGGAGCACGACGTTGAACGCCGCTTGCGCGAACACCTTGATCGCGCGCAGGGCGTTGCCGAGCGGGTGGTGATGGGGGCCGTCCGTCGCCGTGGCACCGGACGGGGGCCGGGCCGGGGACGGGGACGGGGAGATGGTTGCTGCGCTCATGCCTCCATGGTGGATCCCCGGACACATCGCCCGCATCGGTCTCCGGAGCCAATCCCGGACGTCTGCGACTAGGCCTGCGGATGGACACGGACGGCCCCCGCCCCCTACGTCAGGGATCACGTGCCCCCTAGGGGACGGTGGGAGGGGGAGCCGGACGGGGCGCGGCGCAGAAGGAGGCAACAGGGCGCGGCGGAGCGGGGAATTCACCGGCGGAAAATCCATTGGCTCCTTCCTCGCCCCCTCACCTACAATCTCCGCTCTTGCCCGCCTCCCCCCAGCGGAGTGCCGTCGCCCGGTCGGAAACCGTGCGGCTTCGTCGTAGTCACCCAGCAGGCCGACCGGAGGCATCCCTTGTCCACGCCCGCCCATGAGCCGCCACCAGCCCCCCTCGCCCGGGAGCGCGCCCACCTGAGCGCGTCCCGTGGCGCGCTGCGCGCCATGCGCGAGGACGTGGAGGCGCTGGACATCAAGGACGTCACCGCGAACTGGGTGAACGCCGAGGTGCTGGCCCGCCAGATCGACGAGCGGATCAAGGCGCTGGCCGACCTCAGCGACACCCCGCTGTTCTTCGGGCGGCTCGACTATCTGCACGCTCCGGGCGCGGACCGGGCCGAGGGCGCCGAGGGCGAGCAGTTCTACATCGGGCGCCGGCATGTGCACGACGCCGACGGCGACCCCATGGTCATCGACTGGCGGGCCCCGGTCTCGCAGCCGTTCTACCGGGCGTCCAAGAAGAACCCGATGGACGTCGGGCTGCGCCGCCGTTTCGGCTACACCGGCGGCGACCTCACGGCGTACGAGGACGAGCACCTGTCCGACCCGGCCGAGACGGCCACCACCAGCAAGCTGCTCCAGCAGGAGATCGAGCGGCCGCGCGTCGGCCCCATGCGGGACATCGTCGCCACCATCCAGCCCGAGCAGGACGAGATCGTCCGCTCCGGCCTGTCCGGCACGGTGTGTGTGCAGGGAGGGCCGGGCACCGGGAAGACCGCGGTAGGCCTGCACCGGGTCGCCTACCTCCTCTACGCCCACCGGGAGCGGCTGGCCCGCACCGGCACCCTCGTCATCGGACCGAACAGGTCCTTCCTGCACTACATCGAGCAAGTTCTCCCGGCGCTGGGCGAGTTGGCCGTGCAGCAGGCCACCGTGGACGACCTGGTGGCGCGCGGGGAGGTGGTACGCGGCACGGACGAGGCGGCGGCGGCCGTGGTCAAGGGCGACGCCCGGATGGCCGAGGTGCTGCGCCGGGCCCTGTACGCGCACGTCAGCATGCCGACGGAGCCGGTGGTGGTGGTGCGCGGCTCCCGCCGCTGGCGGGTGGCGGCGCACGAACTCGAGGACGTTGTAAAGGAGTTGCTGCAGCGCGACATCCGTTACGGCGCCGCCCGCGAGGCCCTGCCGCAGCGGATCGCGCACGCGGTGCTGGTGCAGATGGAGCGGTCCGGGGAGGCGCCGGACGACCGGGTGCAGGACGCGGTGGCCCGCAACACCGCGGTCAAGGCGGCCGTGAAGGCGCTCTGGCCGGCCGTCGACCCGGCGAAGCTGGTGCTGCGTCTGCTGACGGACGCGGACTTCCTCGCCGAGCATGCCGAGGGGGTCCTCGACGAGGACGAGCAGAAGACGATCCTGTGGGACCGGCCAGTGCGCAGCGTGAAGTCCGCCAAGTGGTCGTCGGCGGACGCGGTGCTGATCGACGAGGCGGCCGATCTGATCCAGCGCACCCACTCGCTCGGCCATGTCGTCCTGGACGAGGCGCAGGATCTGTCCCCCATGCAGTACCGCGCGGTGGGCCGCCGCTGCAGCACCGGCAGCGCGACCGTCCTCGGCGACCTGGCCCAGGGCACGACCCCGTGGGCGACCCGGAGCTGGGACGAGGCGCTGGGTCATCTCGGCAAGCGCGAGGGCGTGATCGAGGAGCTGACGGCCGGTTTCCGTGTGCCGACGGACGTCATCACGTACGCCTCCCGGCTCCTGCCGCACATCGCGCCGGGCCTCACTCCGGTCGCCTCGGTCCGTGAGAACCCCGGCTTCTTCGAGGTTCGTACGGCGACGCGGACCGCCGAAGTCGTCGCGGCCTGCGAGGAGTTGCTGCGCAACGAGGGCTCGACGGGCCTGATCGCCGCCGATGCCCGCATCCCGGCCCTGGCCGAGGCCCTGACGGCAGCGGGGCTCGCCCATCTCGCCCCCGGTGCGGAGACCACCCGCGAGACCCGCCTCACCCTGGTCCCGGCGTCCCTCGCCAAGGGCCTCGAGTACGACTACGTGGTCCTGGACGAGCCCCAGGCGGTGGTGGACGGCGAGCCGGACGAGCGGACGGGGCTGCGGCGGCTGTACGTGGCCCTCACCCGGGCGGTCTCGGGTCTGATCGTGACCCACGCGGCACCGCTGCCCGCGCAACTCACGGAGAAGAACGGTGAGTAGGGTGCTGATCCGTTCCGCCTCGTCCCCATGGAAGGGTCTCCGTTGAGCACACCGCCGTCCCCGCATCCCGCCTACCCGCAGGCACCCGGGCCGTACCCGCAGCAGCCGGCTCCGTACCAGCAGGCGCCCGGGCCGTATGCGCAGGCACCTGGGGCGTACCAGCAGCCCGCGCCCGGGCCGTACCCGCCCCAGCAGGCACCCGGCGGCTACGGCCAGCCCACTCCGTACCAGCAGGCCCCTTACCAGCAGGCTCCGTACCAGCAGGCCCCCGGCGCCCACCCTGCCGCCGCCCCCGCTCCCGGCGGCCCCGGGTGCGAGGTGTGCGGAGCCGCGCCCGCCGCACAGATGAGGATCCGCGGCCACCAGGGCATGCTGATCGTGATGCGCAACCTGTGGCGGAAGGGCACCTTCTGCCACACCTGTGGGCTCGCCGTCTTCCGGAAGATGCAGTCGGACACCATGGCGCAGGGCTGGTGGGGTCCGATGTCGATGATCATCACGCCCATCACGCTGCTGATCAACCTGTTCACCCTGTCCAAGATCCGCAAACTCCCCGCGCCGATGGCCCCCCTGGGCCCCGGCCTGGACCCGGGCCGCCCGGTGCTGCGCCGCCCGGCCGGAATGTTCGGCCTGATCCCGCTCACGGGCTTCACGGTGACGTTCCTCTTCGTCCTGGCGGTACTCGCGACGGCGTGACGATGCCGGTCGGGCCGGACGGGTCCGGACGGGTCCGGACGGGCCGATCGGGTCGGACGGGCCGATCGGGTCGGACTGGCCCGGTCAGGCCGGTCAGGCCGATCGAGCAGGCCAAGGCCGATCGGATCACTCGAGCCCCGTCGAGCCGGACAGGGCCGATCGGCCAGGTCGAGCAGGTCGGGGCAGTCGGGTCGGTCGGGGCCGGGCCGAGTACGGACCGGTCGGGGCCGGACCGGTCGGGGCCGGGCCGAGTACGGACCGGTCGGGGTCGGGTCTACTCCCCGTCCAGCGCCCTGCGCCACTCCCGTACAGCCTCCTCGGAGACCGGTCCCTGCCACCCGGAGGGCCGGGCCGCGCCGCCGATGTGGAATGCGTCGATCCCCGCGTTCCGCAGCGGCCGCACGTGCTCCAACTGCAGTCCTCCGCCCACGAGGAGCGTCTGGTCGTACCCCGGCTCGCCCCGGCGCCCGGCCTCCGCGACCAGCGTGGGCAGCCCCTCGCCCACCCCTGCCGCGGCGCCCGCCGTGAGGTAGGTGTCCAGTCCGGGCAGGTCGGCGAGTTGCTTGCGCAGGGCGTCGCGGTCGGCGGCGCGGTCGATCGCCCGGTGGAAGGTCCAGGCACAGCCGTCCAGCGCGCCGACCACCCGCTCCACCGCCGCCAGGTCGACCGCTCCGGTCGTGTCGAGGAATCCGAGCACGAACTGGTCGGCGCCCGCGTCCCGCATCGCGTGCGCCGCCCGGACCAGCCTGTCGACGTCCTCGGCGGATCCGGCGGCGAAGCCGTCCGCCAGCCGGAGCATCACGCGCAGATCGATGTCGACGGCGGCCCGGATGCCGGCGACGGTGGCGGGCGCGGGGGTGAGCCCGTCGGCCGCCATCTCGGTGACCAGCTCGAGGCGGTCCGCGCCTCCCGCCTGGGCGGCGACCGCGTCCCCGACGTCGAGCGCGATCACCTCCAGGACTGCACGCTTGCTCATGGCACCCCATTCATCGGCCGCTGACAGGTCTCAACAAGGTCTACAGGTCTAGTCCAATTCCAAGACTACGCCCACCTACCCGGCACACCGCACGGCACACCGGCGAGAATGAGCCCATGGCCGACCTCGACGCCCTGCGCCTCCGCTTCGCCCGCGCCCTGGAAGCCGCCCGCGCCCCCGGCGGCGGCCCCGACCCGGCGCCGTACGCCGACAACCTGCTCGCCCGCTGGCAGGAGCCGCAGCGCCGGTACCACGCGGTGGCCCACCTGACCGCGGTGCTCGATCACATCGACGTACTCCAGGGGCATGCCGCGGACCCGGACGTCGTGCGCCTGGCCGCCTGGTTCCACGACGCCGTCTACCTGCCCGAGCGGTCCGAGAACGAAGAACGCTCGGCACGGCTCGCCGAACGCGCGCTGGGCGAGGCGGGCGTACCGGAGGCGAAGACGGCCGAGGTGGCCCGCCTGGTCCGGCTCACCGTCACACACGCCCCGGCCGCGGCCGACCCCGACGGCCAGGTGCTGTGCGACGCGGACCTCGCGATCCTGGCCGCGCCCCCGTCGGCGTACGCCGCCTACACCGCCGAGGTCCGCGAGGAGTACCACTTCGTGCCGAACGACGCGTTCCGCGCGGGCCGTTCGGCGGTTCTGCGCCAACTCCTCGATCTGCCAAGGCTGTTCCACACCCGGCACGGGCAGGAGCACTGGGAGGCCACCGCCCGCTACAACCTCGGTTCCGAGCTGGAATTGCTGTCGACCTGAGGCCGCCGCTTCCCTAGAGTGCGCCTCATGCGAACGATCAACGGGGATGACGTGAACAAGGCCGTCGCGAGCTGTGTGGCGGCGCTGCGGCCGACGGTGGACCGGGACTGGACGGCCGTCAACGCCGGGCGGCTGGAATGGAGTTGCCGGCAGACGGCCGAGCACGTCGCGAGCGATCTCATCGCCTATGCGGGCCAGTTGGCCGGCCGCGCCCAGGACGCGTACGTCCCCTTCGACATCACCCTCGACGAGGGCACCGGCAACGCCGGTCTCCTGCACGTGATCGAGGCGACCGGCGCGCTGCTCGCCGCCGCCGTCCGCACCACCGCGCCCGGTGTGCGCGCTTTCCACCCCTACCCGTTCCGCAGTGCCGACCGTGAGGGCTTCGCGGCGATGGGCATCGCCGAGGTACTGCTGCACACGCATGACATCGCCGAGGGCCTCGAACTCGCCTACACCCCGGACGAGGATCTGGCCGAGTCCGTCCTGACCTGGCTCTTCCCGCACGTCCAGCCCGGCCCCGCGGCCTGGCCGACCCTGCTGTGGGCCACCGGCCGCGGCGAGCTGCCCGGCCGCGCCCCGGTCACCGACTGGCGCTGGCGCAACAACCTCACCCTGCCCGCCGAGCGCGTCACGCTCACCGGCCTGCGCCCGGCCGCCGCCCGCGATCTGCGCCTCGGTGGCGACGGCGGCCTGGACTGGATCGAGGGCGGCCCGTACGAGGGCACCCGGGACGCCTCCGGCTTTCTGGTGAAGGCGTACGAAGCAGGCGTGCACCGGCCGGAGTTCGGGGTCTTCGCGCTCGTCCGGCACGAGGACGGCCGCGCCGTCGGCGGCATCGGCTTCCACGGCGTCCCGGACGAGCACGGCTGGGTGGAGATCGGCTACGACCTCGCCGAGGGCGCCCGGGGCCGGGGCTACGCCACCGAGGCGCTGCGCACGCTGGCGGACTGGGCGCTGGCCCGGGACGACGTCGAGATGGTGTTCGCGACCATCGAGCACACCAACGTCCCCTCCCAGCGCGTGGCGTCCCGGGCCGGGTTCGCCCGGGCGACCGTGGAGGAGGAGCGCCTCGCCCACGCCGAGCACGGCCTGGAGGACGGGCTCCAGCTCTACATCCGCCGGGCCTGAGCCCCCTGGCGCTTGCGCCGGCGCAGCCCGGAGGCGTGCAGCAGCCGCACCACCTCACGGCTGCCGACCTCGAGCGCCCCGGCCGCCACCGCGTCCGCGTACCGGTGCGCCGGAAGGTCGTAGTGGTCGCCGTCGAAGGCGCGTCTCGGCACGTCCAGCTTCTGGGCGAACGCGTGGAGTTCGTCGTAGGACACATCGCTGACCAGGTGTGACCACATGCGCCCGTGCCCCGGCCAGGTGGGCGGGTCGATGTACAGGGTCACGACGAGATCGTTCCGCCGGTGGCCGAGCCCAGTGAGCCCACCGCCGCGACCTTCACGCCCGCCTTGTGGCAGACCCAGTGCGGGTCGGGGCCCAGCTCCGGCTCCACGTCGAGGGCGTGCGGGTCGCCCGAGCCGCACACCGGGCACAGCGGCCAGCGGCCGTACCGCTCCAGCAGCGCGTCCTGCACGTCCTGCGCGATCAGCCCGGCGACATAGGTCGCGCCCTGCGGCCACTGCTCGACCCACCAGCGCCGCCCCGCGACCGAGTCCTCGACCAGCGAGACCACGTCCGCGTGCGCGACCTCGCCCGCGACGAGATCGGCGAGCACGAGGGCACGGGCGGTGTGCAAGGCCTGTTCAACGGGACTGATGGGCTCCATACAACCCATTGTGCGCACTCTTGACCGGCGCACCGAACCGAAAATATCTTTCATTCGTGACCCAGGACGTGAAGGAAATTTTCGGCAGTCCGGGCGGTTCCCTCGCCGCGAAGGTGCGCACCCTCGCCCCTTCCATGACCAGGTCCATGCAGCGCGTCGCCGAGGCCGTCGCGGGCGACCCGGCCGGCTGCGCCGCCCTCACGGTCACCGGCCTCGCCGAACTGACCGGCACCAGCGAGGCCACGGTCGTGCGCACCGCCCGCCTGCTCGGCTATCCGGGTTACCGGGACCTGCGGCTCGCCCTCGCCGGGCTGGCCGCGCAGCAGCAGTCGGGCCGGGCACCGGCCATCACGACCGACATCGCGGTGGACGACCCCATCGCCGACGTCGTCACCAAGCTGGCCTACGAGGAGCAGCAGACCCTCGCCGACACCGCCGCCGGGCTCGACACCGCCCAGCTGGGCGCCGCCGTCACCGCGCTGGCCGCCGCCCGCCGCACCGACGTCTACGGCATCGGCGCCTCCGGCCTCGTCGCCCAGGACCTCACCCAGAAGCTCCTGCGCATCGGCCTCATAGCGCACGCCCACAGCGACCCGCACCTCGCGGTGACCAACGCGGTGCAGCTCCGCTCGGGCGACGTGGCGATCGCGATCACCCACTCCGGCACGACGGGGGACGTCATCGAGCCGTTGCGGGTCGCGTTCGAGCACGGGGCCACGACGGTGGCCATCACCGGCCGGCCGGACGCGCCGGTCACCCAGTACGCCGACCACGTACTGACCACGTCCACCTCACGGGAGAGCGAGCTGCGACCGGCCGCGATGTCCTCGCGGACCAGTCAACTGCTCGTGGTGGACTGCCTGTTCGTGGGAGTGGCCCAGCGGACGTACGAGACGGCGGCGCCCGCGCTGGCCGCGTCGTACGAGGCGCTGGCCCATCGGCATCGCACCAGCCCCAGGTGAGTCACCCTCCAGGTGAGTCCCCCGGGTGAGCACAGCACGCACAACGGCACCCAGACCTGAGAGAGCCGCCCCCCCCATGACCTCCCATGACCTGCGCAGTCAGCTGGCTTCCCTGACCACCGAAGCCTTCCGTCCCGAACTCGCCGACATCGACCGCCTGTCCACCCTCGACATCGCCCGCCTGATGAACGGCGAGGACGCCACCGTGCCCACGGCCGTCGCCGCCCAGCTTCCCCGGATCTCCGCCGCCATCGACGCCGTGGCCGAGCGGATGGCCCGCGGCGGACGGCTGATCTACGCCGGTGCCGGTACCGCCGGACGGCTCGGCGTCCTGGACGCCTCCGAGTGCCCGCCCACCTTCAACACCGATCCCGCCCAGGTCGTCGGTCTGATCGCGGGCGGACCCCCTGCCATGGTCACCTCGGTGGAGGGCGCCGAGGACTCCGGGGAGCTGGCCCGCCAGGACCTGGACGCCCTGAAGGTCACGGCCGATGACACCGTTGTCGGCGTCTCCGCCTCCGGCCGAACCCCCTACGCCGTCGGCGCGGTCGAGCACGCCCGGGCGGTGGGCGCACTGACGATCGGCCTGGCCTGCAACGAGCACAGCGCGCTCGCGGCGGCGGCCGAGCACGGCATCGAGGTGGTCGTGGGCCCCGAGCTGATCACGGGCTCGACGCGGCTGAAGGCGGGCACCGCGCAGAAGCTGGTCCTGAACATGCTCTCGACCATCACGATGATCCGGCTCGGCAAGACCTACGGAAACCTGATGGTCGACGTCCGCGCCTCGAACGACAAGCTCCGCGCCCGCTCCCGCCGGATCGTCTCCCTGGCCACGGGAGCGGGCGACGACGAGATCGAGCGGGCCCTCGCCGAGTCCGGCGGCGAGGTGAAGCACGCGATCCTCTCCCTCCTCGCCGACGTCGACGGCCCAACCGCCGCCCGCCTTCTGGAGGAGTCCGGCGGCCATCTGCGTGCCGCGCTGGCGCACGCGGCCCGCTGACCCGCACGCTCGGGGCGTGCGCATCGACCCCGCCTCCACCGCGACCGCCGTCCTCACCCGGGTCGGCGGCCCGGCCAACGTCACCTCCGTGACCCACTGCATGACCCGCCTGCGCCTGACCCTCGCCGACCCGGCGGCGGCGGACGCGGAGGGCCTTAGGGCGGTGCCCGGCGTGCTGGGCCTGGTGTCCGCCGGGCCCAGCTGGCAGATCGTGCTCGGGCCGGGGGTGGTCGGGGAGGTCACGCAGGAGGTGGCGCAGCGGGTCACCACCGGGCCGCCGGAGGAGCCCTCGGAGGAGTCCGCGGAGGAGCCCTCGGAAAAGCCCTCGGCAGAGGCCTCGGGAAAGCCCCTGGAAGCGCCCTCGGCAGAAGGGCCGGTGAAGGCCGCCCTGCGCCGGGTGGCGAACGTCTTCGTCCCGCTCGTCCCCGCCCTGATCGGCTGCGGCATCCTCGCGGGCCTCAACGGCCTGCTGCTGAACACCGGTTGGCTGCCCGGCCTCACCCCCGCCCTGTCCGCGATCGCCTCCGCCTTCCTCGCCCTGATCGCGGTGTTCGTCGGCATCAACACGGCACGCGAGTTCGGCGGCACCCCGGTGCTCGGCGGAGCCGTCGCGGCCGTGGTGGTGTATCCGGGCGTGGCGAAGGTGACGGCGTTCGGGGCGCACCTGGCACCGGGCCAGGGCGGAGTGCTCGGCGCGCTGGCGGCGGCCCTGCTCGCCACCCGCGTGGAGAAGTGGGTACGCGGCCGGGTCCCGGGCGCACTGGACGTCCTGCTCACCCCCACCGTCACCGTGCTCGTGCCCGGCCTGGTGACGCTGTACGGCCTGATGTACGCCGCCGGCACGCTGGCGACGGCGATCGGCACGGCGGCGAACTGGCTGCTGACCACCGCCGGAGCGGGCGCCGGACTGCTCCTGGGCGGTCTCTTCCTGCCCCTGGTCATGCTGGGCCTGCACCAGGCCCTCATCCCCATCCACACCACGCTGATCGAGCAGCAGGGCTACACGGTCCTGCTCCCACTGCTGGCCATGGCGGGCGCGGGCCAGGTGGGCGCGGCCCTCGCGGTCTACGTCCGCCTGCGCCACGACACGTCCTTGCGTACGACGATCAGGTCGGCGCTCCCCGCAGGCCTGCTGGGCGTGGGCGAACCCCTGATCTACGGCGTCTGTCTCCCCCTGGGCCGCCCCTTCCTGACGGCCTGCGCGGGCGGGGCGGCGGGCGGGGCGTTCGTCGGCTTCTTCGCGATGCTCGGCACCAAGGTGGGCGCGACCGCGATCGGCCCTTCGGGCTGGGCGTTGTTCCCGCTGCTGACGGGCAACAGGGGCGCGGGAGCGGCGATGGCGATCTACGCCGGTGGCCTGCTGACCGGATACGCGGTGGGCTTCGCGGCGACGTATCTCTTCGGCCTGCCGCGCCGGCCGGACCGGTCACTCCCGCGTGACGCACGGCCGTTGCCGGTCGTTCCCCTGGCATGACGACCATGAAGCTCCTTGCCACGGCCGCCCTCACCGCCGCCTCCGCCGCCGCCCTGGCCGCCCCCGCCCACGCGGACACCCACCCCCACTCCCACTCCACCACCCCCGCACCCGCATCCGCATCCGCCGCGGTCCACGACAACGGCCACTGGACGATCTCCGGGACCGCGAAGTGCGCCGACGACCTCGCGGTGGTCCCGGTGCTCAAGGAGGTCTCGCCGCTGCCGCTGCGCGACACCGCCCCCGCGTGCGGAGAGGGCAGCCTGATCCACCAGGGCCCCCGCGGCCACCAGGGTCCGCACGGCAACCAGGGTCCGCACGCCAACCACTGAGGGACTCACCCGCTTTCCAGCCCGCCGGGCCGGTCTCGTCAGCGGTCATGGACTTGTCGAATATCGATATGCTCCGCCCGTCGTCAACCTGTCCGTGCTGAAGAACGGGCGGGCCAAGGCCATCCGCTTCTCGACCCTGTCGAGGATCTGCGAGGTCCTGCGGTGCCAGCCGGGAGACCTGATCACCCACGACCCCACTGAGCCGGCCCAGGTCCTGTCGTCAAACTCCCGCCTGCCCTGCGGGCGGACGGCGGGAGTTTGACGACAGGACCTGGAGCCGACCACCGCGGCCTCAGCGGCTGCGCCGCTCCCGGTTCACCTGCCGCACCTTGACCCGCAGTTCCTCGGCGACGGGCATCGCCTTGAGCACGTCCGTCAGCCGCTCGGCGGTGCGGACGTTGCAACGCCCCAGGTCCACCAGCGCGAAGGGCTCGTCACTGGCGCCGGTCACCGGGTCGACCCGCAGCGACGGCAACAGGACCCCGACCCCGGCGAGCGCGTCCCGCAGCGACTCCACGATGTCCTCGGTCGTACGCAGCATGCCCTACCTCCACAGTGAGTTCCGCTTCCGCTACACAGAGTGGTCGACAGGTCGCTAGCCTGGCCAGACAGGGCGCCCCAACAATCCGAGCTGTGTGACAGGGAGTCGCTATGGCAGGCCCGAAGGACCTCGATCCGTCCTCCTCACCCCGCGCCATGCTGGGCGCCGAGTTACGTCACGCCCGTGAGCGGAAGGGGATCAGCCAGGAGCAGCTGGGCCAACTGCTCTTCGTGAGCGGTTCGTTCATCGGGCAGCTGGAGTCGGGGACGCGGCGGATGCAGTGGGAGTACGCGCGGATGCTGGACGAAGCCCTGGGGACGGACGGCTTCTTCCAGCGGAACTGCGGAGCAGCAGCCAAGTCGAAGTACGAGGAGCCCTTCGAGGAGGCAGCCGAGGCGGAGGCGCAGGCCACGGCTATCAGGGAGTACGCACCGCTCCTGATCCCCGGATTGCTCCAGACACCCGCGTACGCACGGGCTGCGAACCGTGCGTACGACCCGACAGTGCCGGAGGAGACCGTCGAGGAGTGGACGGAAGGCCGGATGGAGCGGATCCGTCTGCTCGACCATCCAACAAAGCCATTGTTGTGGACAGTGCTTGACGAGGCGTCGTTGCGCCGGGAGACCGGCGGTCGAAAGGTAATGGCGGAGGCCTTGCACCACATCTCCGGGCTGGCCCGGCGAAACCGGGTCATCATGCAGGTTCTGCCACTCGGCGCGGGCGCACATGCGGCGATGCAGGGCGCCGTCAAGCTGATGGAGTTCACGGACGCCCCTCCGCTGGTCTACTTCGAGGGGGTCCGCACCGGGCGCCTGGAGGACGACCCGGCCACCGTCGCCCAGCTGAGGTTCACGTTCGACCTCCTTGTGGCCTCCGCGCTCTCGCGGGAGAAGTCCCTGGTCCTGATTGAGGAGTTGGCGCAGGATTACGCGCATGAGGAACACCCCTGACTACGACCCGAGCACGGCCGTATGGAGCAAGTCCAGCTACAGCCAAGGCGGCAACAACTGTCTGGAAGTCGCCGACGGCCACCCCACCCTCGTCCCCGTCCGAGACTCGAAGACCCCCCACGGCCCAAAGCTCTTCTTCAGCTCGGCCGCGTGGGCTGCGTTCACCTCGTCCCTCAGGTAGCCGTCCCGAAGCTCAAGCCCCGAGCCCCCAGCCCCGAGCGCCCTTTTCAAGGAATGGGTGGAGGGCCTCAACCCGCCCTCCCACCCCACGATTGACCTGACGCGTTCGACTTGCGACACAGAGTCACGAGGCTCTGGCGTGCGGCCATGAGCAAACGGCCCCCGCCGGTGCGCCAACACCGCGCAGGGGCCTGACCTACAAGGAAGGCCACTACCTGCAGTCCCCCCGGCTACCCCTGGGGCGCTACCGTCGAACTGCCGGCGCCCGTCGGCAGCACACTGGACACCGAGAAACTGAAGGACTACGCGGACTGACCATGAACCACGCCCAGCTGGCCGCCCTCGGCCGCGCCCTACGCCTCGTCGGGGAACACGGGGAGGCCCTGACCGGCGACACCCCGGACTCCCGGCTGCACGAGATCAAGGCCGATCTGCGCCGGGCGCTCGACCTCGTGGAGGAGAGCGCCGGCAGCAGCGCGCCCGCCACCCGGTGTCCCGAGCACCCGCAGGGGCCCGTGGACGAGAGCGCGCCCGATCTGTGCCTGCTGTGCGAGACCCGGCGCCGGGCCGCCCGCCGGTCGGAGTACCAGAGCGGCGGCAGGGCCGAAGCCGCGCCCGCCACCGCCCCCTCCCGCTACGGCGTCCGTGCCGACCGGCCCCAGCCGCAGCAGCGCTGGCTGCCGGAGGCCTGGAACGGGCAGGAGTGGCAGCTGTGCGGCACGCCCCGGCGGGACCGGCGCGAGGCCGAGACGTATCTCGCCGCCCAGCGACGCTCGTCCCGGGCCGCCATGGCCTACCGGCTCGTCCACGAGTTCACCGACTACGAGGTGCTGCGGGTGTGGGGAACGCCCGTGCGTGTCGACATCGAGCCCATGAACGGTCCTCTGGGCAATCTGTAGGCGGCGCTCAGGTCAGCAGCGGCAGGGCGCCGAACTCGTGGCCCTCCCAGATGCTCCTGCTCTGCTCCTCCGGATACGGGGCCACCCTCGGCTCCACGTCCAGGACCTGCACCAGGCGCGCCTGCGAGTCGTACTGCGGCCAGCCCGGGTCGCCGGTCCGGGCGTACGTCGTCCAGGCGCTGCGGATGAACGCCGAGAGCCGCTCCGCCTCCGGGGTGGGCTTGCCCCCGGGGAAGATGAGGGCGCCCAGGTCGGCGCCGAACGTGCCGAAGAGCAGCGGGAGGTCCAGGCCGTGGCAGGCGCCCAGCCGGCCGATGGTCTCCGGGGCCGGCCAGGTCAGTTCGTAGACGTGGGCACGGCCGCCGCCCGCCCGCTGGGCCTCCGCCAGACGCAGGCTCGGCAGGGCGAACAGCCAGTCCGTCTGTACCCGTTCGAAGAGCTGCTCCGCGCCCGCCCCGGGGAAGGCCGCTCGGTAGGCCGCCTCTCCTGCCTGCCCGCCCGGCGCGTACAGGCGCAGGGTCTGCGTCGCCATCTCGTCCGTGATCTTGCCGGGCAGGCCCGCCATGACCAGGAACAGGCGGAACTCGTCGCGGTTGTGGCCGACGAGGAGGTCCACGTCACGGGCCGCGCCCGCGGCCAGGGCCGCCCAGGGGGTGGTCGGCAGGACCTCGCCGTCGACCACCGGGGAGAAGGGGACCGCGCTCGGGGCCACCTGGCCCCAACGATCGGTGTACGCACGCATCTTCGCGCCCAGTGCCTTGCCCGCCTCGGTGAGCTGCCGGGGGTCCAGCGCGGCCAGGTCGGCGGCCGTGGGCGGGCGGCCCGCCTCGGCCGCGAGGGCGGTGGCGATGTCGCGGGCCAGGTCCAGGGAGAAGAACGTGCCGGGCACGCTCTGGGCGATCGCGCGCCCGAACAGGCCGCGGGCGGCGGGCATGGCGAGCAGTGCGGCGATGCAGCCCGCGCCCGCCGACTCGCCGAAGACGGTGACCCGGTCCGGGTCGCCGCCGAACGCAGTGATGTTCTCCTGGACCCACTCCAGGGCGGCCACCTGGTCCAGCAGGCCGCGGTTGGCGGGAGCGCCGGTCCAGTGGGCGAAACCCTCCATGCCCAGGCGGTAGTTGAAGCTGACGAGCACCGCGTCGCCCTCGCGGGCGAGATGCTGGGCGTCGTAGCCCGGCTGGCCGCCGTGGCCCACCTTGAAGGCGCCGCCGTAGAGCCACACCATCACCGGGCGGGCGGTCGACGGGTCCGGGTCGGGAGTCCACACGTTGACCGTCAGCCATTCGTCGCCGGACGCGGCCGGGAGCTGGGGCGCGCGGCCGAGCAGGCCCTCCTCCTGCGGGGGCGGGGGCCCGAACGCGTAGGCCTCGCGGACGCCGTCCCAGGGGTGGGGCGGGCGCGGGGCCTGGAAGCGGTCCGGGCCGACGGGGGGTGCGGCGTAGGGGATGCCCCGGAACACCGACAGGCCCTGCTCCCGCAGGCCGCGCACCGCGCCGGACGCGGTGCGCACCACGGGGCCGTCCGGGCCGCCGGTGTCCGGGACCGCCTGGGACTCGGTCGTCGTCATCGCTAACTCCTCGCTTCCCTCATGCCGCAACTCTCATCAGGGAACGGACGACGACGATCACAAGTGCCCCAAGGGCGCAGTCAGCTGAGGGTCTTCACCGCGGCGGCGTCGTACGGCTTCAGCTCCTCGAAGCGGTCGGCGAGGACCTTGGCCGCCCACTCCGGGTCCTGCAGCAGGGCGCGGCCGACCGCGACCATGTCGAACTCGTCGGCCTCGAGGCGGTCGAGGAGGTTGTCGATGCCCTTGACCGCGGAGCCCTCGCCCTGGAAGGCGTTGATGAAGTCGCCGTCGAGGCCGACCGAGCCGACGCTGATGACCTGCTTGCCGGTGATCTTCTTCGTCCAGCCGGCCAGGTTGAGGTCCGAGCCGTCGAACTCCGGCACCCAGTAGCGGCGGGTGGAGGCGTGGAAGACGTCGACACCGGCCGCGGCGAGCGGGGCCAGGATGGCCTCCAGTTCCTCGGGGGTCTCGGCGAGGCGGGCGGTGTAGTCCTGCTGCTTCCACTGGGAGTAGCGGAAGATGATCGGGAACTCCGCGGACACCGCCGCGCGGACCGCGGCGACTATCTCCGCCGAGAACTGCGCACGGGCCACCGGGTCGCCGCCATAGGCGTCGGTACGGGTGTTGGTGCTGTCCCACAGGAACTGGTCCAGGAGGTAGCCGTGGGCGCCGTGCAGCTCCACGCCGTCGAAGCCGATGCGCTCGGCGGCGGCAGCAGCCTCGGCGAACGCGGCGATGACGTCGTCGACGTCCTGCTGGGTCATCGCCTTGCCGGTGGGCTCGGCACCGGCGGTGACCAGGCCGGAGGGGCCGACGGCGGGGGCGTCCGCGAAGGGCGGCTCGCCCTGCTTGCGGACCATGCCGATGTGCCACAGCTGCGGGACGATCGTGCCGCCGGCCGCGTGCACGTCCTCGGCGACCTTGGCCCAGCCCGCCAGCTGCTCCTCGCCGTGGAAGCGGGGCACGCGATCGCTCTGGCCGGCCGAGTCGTGGCCCACGTAGGTGCCCTCGGTGACGATCAGGCCGACACCGGCGGCGGCGCGGCGCGCGTAGTAGGAGCGCACGTCCTCGCCGGGGATGCCGCCGGGGGAGAACATCCGGGTCATCGGCGCCATCACGATCCGGTTGGGAACGGTGAGGCCGTTGAGGGCGATCGGGCGGGACAGGATCTGGGCCGCGCGGGAGGCGGAGGGGGTGGCGGTCACGTGGGGGGCTCCTCGTGAGTGCGGGGTGAGCGGTCGACGGGTGCCAACCGACCGGTATGTGTGTGCGCATTGTTGCAGCTCATTAAGTAACGACGTGCGCGCCGCCCCCATTCCGGACCACGACCCACCCCTGTGTGATCCGGGCCACTGCGAACACGCCCGAGGGCGGCACCCCCTGCCTCACGACAGGGAGTGCCGCCCTCGGTAAGGACGCGATCAACCGTCAGGTCGATCAGAAGTCCATGTCACCGCCCGGCATGCCGCCCGGAGCGGCCGCGGCGGCCTTCTCCGGCTTGTCGGCGATGACGGCCTCGGTGGTGAGGAACAGCGCGGCGATGGAGGCGGCGTTCTGCAGGGCAGAGCGGGTCACCTTCGCCGGGTCGATGATGCCCTCGGCGATCATGTCGACGTACTCGCCGGTGGCGGCGTTCAGACCGTGGCCGACGGCCAGGTTGCGCACCTTCTCCACGACGACGCCACCCTCGAGACCACCGTTGACGGCGATCTGCTTCAGCGGGGCCTCCAGGGCGAGCTTCACGGCGTTGGCGCCGGTCGCCTCGTCACCCTCCAGGTCCAGCTTCTCGAAGACCGAGGAGGCCTGCAGCAGGGCCACGCCACCACCGGCGACGATGCCCTCCTCGACGGCCGCCTTGGCGTTGCGGACGGCGTCCTCGATGCGGTGCTTGCGCTCCTTGAGCTCCACCTCGGTGGCGGCACCGGCCTTGATGACCGCGACACCGCCGGCGAGCTTCGCCAGGCGCTCCTGCAGCTTCTCGCGGTCGTAGTCCGAGTCGCTGTTCTCGATCTCGGCGCGGATCTGGTTGACCCGGCCGCCGACCTGCTCCGAGGAGCCGGCGCCGTCGACGATGGTGGTCTCGTCCTTGGTGATGACGACCTTGCGGGCGCGGCCCAGGAGGTCCAGGGTCGCGTTCTCCAGCTTGAGGCCGACCTCCTCGGAGATGACCTCGCCGCCCGTGAGGATGGCGATGTCGCCGAGCATGGCCTTGCGGCGGTCACCGAAGCCCGGGGCCTTGACGGCGACGGACTTGAAGGTGCCACGGATCTTGTTGACGACCAGGGTCGACAGGGCCTCGCCCTCGACGTCCTCGGCGATGATCAGCAGCGGCTTGCCCGACTGCATGACCTTCTCGAGGAGCGGGAGCAGGTCCTTGACCGAGGAGATCTTGGAGTTGGCGATGAGGATGTAGGGGTCCTCGAGCGACGCCTCCATGCGCTCCATGTCGGTCGCGAAGTAGGCGGAGATGTAGCCCTTGTCGAAGCGCATGCCCTCGGTGAGCTCGAGCTCCAGACCGAAGGTGTTGCTCTCCTCGACGGTGATGACGCCTTCCTTGCCGACCTTGTCCATGGCCTCGGCGATCAGCTCGCCGATCTGGGTGTCGGCGGCGGAGATGGACGCGGTGGAGGCGATCTGCTCCTTGGTCTCGACGTCCTTCGCCTGCTCCAGCAGGGCGGCGGAGACGGCCTCGACGGCCTTCTCGATACCGCGCTTGAGAGCCATCGGGTTGGCACCGGCGGCGACGTTGCGCAGGCCTTCCTTGACCAGGGCCTGGGCGAGCACGGTCGCGGTGGTCGTACCGTCACCGGCGACGTCGTCCGTCTTCTTGGCGACTTCCTTGACCAGCTCGGCGCCGATCTTCTCGTACGGGTCCTCGAGCTCGATCTCCTTGGCGATGGAGACACCATCGTTGGTGATCGTGGGGGCGCCCCACTTCTTCTCGAGGACGACGTTGCGACCCTTGGGGCCGAGCGTCACCTTGACGGCGTCCGCGAGCTGGTTCATGCCGCGCTCGAGGCCGCGCCGCGCCTCCTCGTCGAACGCGATGATCTTGGCCATGTGAAGTGGTCCCTCCAGGACTGGGGGTGATTCCTTCGGACCGCGCCCGCGCCCGCGACGGACGGCTCGCCGACCTGTGGTTCCTTGCCCCACATGGCCTGCGGGCCTCACCGACCCGGTCCTTCTTTGTCACTCTCACCTTCAGAGTGCTAACGCCAATGATTAGCACTCGGCATGGTCGAGTGCAAGGTGCGCCCGCGAAGCGGGCTCGATGGGGTGGTGGTCGGGTGACGGGTGGGCGCAAGCGCCTACGGCGGGTCCGGGGGGGCGCTCGGCCACCCGCGGACAGCGTGGCCCGGGGACGGCGAAGGGCCCACACCCCTCGCGAGGTGCGGGCCCTTGGGACAAGAAACGTTCAGGCGCTGAGGCGAACCATGTCGGCCTGCGGGCCCTTCTGGCCCTGCGAGATCTCGAACTCCACCCGCTGCCCCTCTTCAAGGGTGCGGTAGCCGTCCATCTGAATGGCGCTGTAATGGACGAAGACGTCCGCACCACCGTCGACCGCGATGAAGCCGTACCCCTTCTCCGCGTTGAACCACTTGACGGTGCCCTGAGCCATGCCTAACTCCCCTATTACTGGCCCTTGCACAGATCCACACTTCGCGGACCCGGGTCAGACCTCACCCCCCATCGGTCGGGGGCGTGCGCCGGAACGCGTCGACCGCGGCTGAATGTATCTGTCCAACTGCCGTCTGCAACAGGTCAATCGGACGAGAAATCTGGACGAGCCCGGTCCGGAATCTACCTAAACTTCGGCTGAATTCAGGGCAAGTCGGGCCGCGCAAAGCGGAACAAAAGCCACAGAAAGCCCGCACACTTTGGCTGCTTCTTATCGGGCCCGCGGTGGGGAATCCGGGGCCCGTGACCTTCGAGATCGGAACGCGTTCCCCAACTCTACCGCGCTCAATCACGCTGAATGGCCCCCTCCGTTTCTCTCACGGAAGGGGCCATTCGATGAACAGTCGGTAACTGCGGTTACCGAGGGTATATATCAGCCGCCGGCGACCGCCGGAATGATGGAGACACCGGCGCCGTCGGGGGTCACCGTCTCAAGGCCCTGCTCGAAGCGGACGTCGTCGTCGTTGACGTAGACATTCACGAACCGGCGCAGCTTGCCCTGGTCGTCCAGGACACGGGCGGAGATCCCGGTGTGGTTCTTCTCCAGGTCCTCGATGACCTCGGCGAGGGTCGCCCCCTCGGCGGCGACCTCGGCCCGGCCGCCGGTGTAGGTGCGCAGGATGGTGGGGATGCGAACGGTCACGCTCATGCGAGGCCAGCCTCTCGGAAGGAGTCCAGGGTCGGGCGGATGGTGGCGCTCAGGCCGGTGCCGGCCACCGCGTCGAGGGTCTTGAGCCCGTCGCCGGTGTTGAGGACCACCGTGGTCTTCGCCGGGTCCAGGAGGCCTTCCTTGAGCAGCTTGCGGGTGACGCCGACCGTCACACCGCCCGCCGTCTCCGCGAAGACGCCCTCCGTGCGGGCCAGCAGCTTGATCGCGTCGACGACTTCCTCGTCGGTCACGTCCTCCACCGCACCGCCGGTACGGCGCGCGATGTCCAGGACGTACGGCCCGTCGGCCGGGTTGCCGATGGCGAGGGACTTGGCGATGGTGTTCGGCTTCTGCGGGCGGACCACGTCGTGACCGGCCTTGAAGGCGGTGGACACCGGCGAGCAGCCCGCGGCCTGCGCGCCGAAGATCTTGTACGGCCTGTCCTCGACCAGGCCCAGCTCGATCAGCTCCTTCAGACCCTTGTCGATCTTCGTGAGCTGGGAGCCGGAGGCGATCGGGATCACCAGCTGGTCCGGCAGCCGCCAGCCGAGCTGCTCGCAGATCTCGTACGCCAGGGTCTTGGAGCCCTCCGCGTAGTACGGGCGCAGGTTGACGTTGACGAAGCCCCAGCCCTCGCCGGCCGGGTCGCCGATCAGCTCGGAACAGAAGCGGTTGACGTCGTCGTAGTTCCCCTCGATGCCGACCAGCTCGCCGCCGTAGACCGCGGCCATGACGACCTTGCCCTCCTCCAGGTCGTGCGGGATGAACACGCAGGACCGGAAGCCGGCGCGGGCGGCGGCGGCACCGACGGCACCCGCCAGGTTGCCCGTGGAGGAGCAGGACAGGGTGGTGAAGCCGAAGGCGCGGGCGGCCTCCAGGGCCTGGGCGACGACGCGGTCCTTGAAGGAGTGCGTCGGGTTGCCGGAGTCGTCCTTCACGAACAGCTCGCCGGTGACGCCCAGTTCGCGGGCGAGGTTGTCGGCCTTGACGAGGTTGGTCCAGCCCGGGTTCAGGTTCGGCTTGTCGGCCACGTCCGCCGGGACGGGCAGCAGGGGCGCGTACCGCCAGATGCTGGCCGGACCGGACTCGATCCGCCGGCGCAGTTCCTCGGTGTCGTAGCCGGAGAAGTCGTAGGCGGCCTCCAGCGGACCGAAACACTCCTCGCACGCGAAGACCGGGCCGAGCGGGACGCGGTGACCGCACTCGCGACAGCTCAGCGCCACGGCGGGACCGAGGTCGACGGTGGAGGTGCTGGAACTTGCAACTGTCTGCACAGCCATGGAGGCGAGGCCCTTTCTCCTCATCTTCCTCACGACGCATCTCGCCGTGAGACGGATTTGGCACCTTCCCTAGCCGGGAGCCTCGCTTGTGAAAAACGAGACCGGCTGGAGGGTTGCCGGGGCTTCATCGGGCCGTGTCCCTCTGCCCCTCTGGATGAGCTGTATGCGGTTGTGGAACGCGCGCGCCCCTCGACATGCGATGGTCATCGGCGTTGCTCAAGACTGTAACCGAAGCCCAGGACAGTTGAGATAGTCGTCCGAACCGCGAGATTGATCACCGCATGACCCCACGTGATCACGAACAGTGAGGAGCCACAGACCGTGCTGGAAGAAGTCGAGCGCTGGCTGGCCACCCGTTCCTGGTCCGTGGCCGACCGCCCGCTGCACCGGATCCTGGCCGCCAAGCAGCGCACGGGCCAGACGATCAGCGTCGTGCTGCCCGCGCTCAACGAGGAGCAGACCGTCGGCGACATCGTCACGGCCATCCGCCGCGACCTCGTGGAGGAGGTCCGTCTCGTCGACGAGATCGTCGTCGTCGACTCCGGCTCCACCGACCGCACCTCCCAGGTCGCCGCCGCCGCGGGCGCGCGGGTCGTTCACCGCGACGAGATCCTGCCCCGCATCGCGGCCGTCCCCGGCAAGGGTGAAGTCCTGTGGCGCTCGCTTCTCGTCACCTCCGGGGACATCATCTGTTTCATCGACGCGGACCTCAGGGAGTTCTCCTCCGACTTCGTCTCGGGAATCGTCGGCCCGCTGCTCACCGACCCCGAGGTGGCCCTGGTCAAGGCCATGTACGACCGCCCTCTC
Organism: Streptomyces broussonetiae; assembly: GCF_009796285.1. Taxonomy (NCBI): domain Bacteria; kingdom Bacillati; phylum Actinomycetota; class Actinomycetes; order Kitasatosporales; family Streptomycetaceae; genus Streptomyces; species Streptomyces broussonetiae. The sequence continues at coordinate 4,537,730 of NZ_CP047020.1, forward strand.
GGCTCGGCCGCCGGGCAGGGCGGACGGGTCACCGAGCTGATGGCCCGCCCGCTGCTGAACATGCACTGGCCGCAGCTGGCCGGGTTCGTGCAGCCGCTCGGCGGCGAGTACGCGGCCCGCCGCGGCCTGCTGGAACAACTGCCCTTCCCGGTCGGCTACGGCGTGGAACTGGGCATGCTGGTCGACGCCCTGCACCTGGTGGGCCTCGACGCGCTGGCCCAGGTGGACGTCGGCGTGCGCAGGCACCGGCACCAGGACGGCCAGGCGCTCGGCCGGATGGCCGCGGCCATCTACCGCACCGCCCAGCTCCGGCTGGCCCGGGGCCACCTGGTGCGCCCCTCGCTGACCCAGTTCGAGCGGGGCGAGGACGGCTTCGAGCCGCGCACCTACTCGGTGGACACCGAGGAGCGGCCGCCGATGGTGGAGATCGCGGAGTACGCCGAGCGCAAGGTGGCCTGAGGAGGATGGCCTGAGTTCGTATACGGCGGCGGTGTCGGGCGTGGGCACACGTTTGAGGGTTTCCGGGCCGGGCTAGGTTGAGGACCATGGCTTCCACGCACGGTGCCGAGGTGCTGGTCGCGTCCAACCGCGGCCCGGTTTCGTACACGGCGGACGAGAAGGGCTCGCTGCGCGCCAAGCGGGGCGGCGGCGGGCTGGTCTCGGGGCTGTCGGCCATCGGGTCGGACGCGGACTCGGTGTGGGTGTGCGCGGCGCTGGGCGACGGCGACCGGGAGGCCGTCCGGCGGGCGCAGGGCGGGCTGCTGCCGGCCGAGGACACCGGCGGGCAGCGGGTGCGGATGCTGGACATCGCCCCGGACGTCTTCGCCGACGCGTACAACGGGATCGCCAACTCGGTGCTGTGGTTCGTCCACCACATGCTGTACCAGACCCCGCTGGAGCCGGTCTTCGACGCGCGGTTCCGGCGGCAGTGGGCGTCGTACCAGGCCTACAACCGGGCGTTCGCGGAGGCGCTGGCCGAGGAGGCGGCCGTGGGGGCCGCGGTGGTCGTGCAGGACTACCACCTCGCGCTCGCGCCCCGGATGCTCCGGCACCTCAGGCCCGACCTGCGCATCGGCCACTTCTCGCACACCCCGTGGGCCCCGCCGGACTACTTCCGGCTGCTGCCCGACGACATCGCGGCCGAGTTGCTGCAGGGCATCCTGGGCGCGGACCGGGCGGCCTTCCTGACGGGGCGCTGGGCGGACGCGTTCACGGCGTGCTGCGAGGCGGTCCTCGGACCCGGGATCACCACGGGTACGGCGATCGGCGTGCACGGGCTCGGCGCGGACGCGGACTTCCTGCGCACACGGGCGCACGAGCCGGACGTGGACGAGCGGATGACGGCGCTGCGCCGCGAGATCGGCGAGAACCGCAGGACGATCGTCCGGGTGGACCGCACCGAGCTGTCCAAGAACATCGTGCGCGGACTGCTGGCGTACCGGCAGCTGCTGGACGACCACCCCGAGTGGCGCGAGCGCGTGGTGCACCTCGCGTTCGCCTACCCCTCCCGGCAGGATCTCGCCGTGTACCGGGAGTACACCGCCGAGGTGCAGCGGGTCGCGGAGGAGATCAACGCGCAGTACGGGACGGCTGGTTGGCGCCCGGTGGTGCTGCACGTCAAGGACGACTTCGCGCGCTCGCTCGCCGCGTACCGGCTCGCCGACGTCGCCCTGGTCAATCCGATCCGGGACGGTATGAACCTGGTCGCCAAGGAGGTGCCGGTCGTCTCCGACGAGGGGTGCGTGCTGGTGCTGTCGCGGGAGGCCGGGGCGTACGAGGAGCTGGGCGAGGACGCGATCGGGGTGAACCCGTACGACATCGGGGGTATGGCCCAGGCGCTGCACGCGGCGCTGGGCATGCCGGCGGGCGAGCGGGCGGAGCGGTCCAAGCGGCTGGCCGCGGCGGCCACGGCGCTGCCGCCCGCGAAGTGGTTCCTGGATCAGCTGGCCGCGCTGGAGCGGTGATCGATCTCGGCCGCCAGCGACCGCAGCAGCGCGACGACGCCGGCCGGGCCGTCGACCACCACGTCCGCCCGTTCGGCCAGTTCCGTGACCTCCGTGCTGCCGCTGCAGACCAGCAGGCCGGGGACGCCGTCCGAGCGGAGCTGCTCGACGGCTGCGAAGGCGGGCAGATCGCCCAGGTCGTCGCCGGCGTAGAGGACCGACTCGGCGCCGGTCTTGCGGACGAACTCGCCGAGCGCCGCGCCCTTGTCCACACCCGGCGGGCGCAGTTCCAGGACCATGCGGCCGGGTTCGACGATCAGGCCGTGGCGGGCGGCGAGATCGGCGAGCGGGGCGCGCAGGGCCTCGAACGCGGCCTCGGGGTCGGCGGCGCGGCGGGTGTGGACCGCGACCGCCCGGCCCTTCTCCTCGATCCAGGTGCCGGGCCAGGCACCGGCCCGGTCCAGGACGCCCGGCAGCTCCGCGCGGACCGCGGCGACGCCGGGGTGCGGGGCGGGGGCGGTGACGGTGCCGGTGACGGCGTCCCAGCGTTCGGCGCCGTAGTGGCCGAGGACGGTGAGGTGGTCCAGGCCGGGGACGCCGGCGAAGCCGCCGTAGCGGACCGCGACGCCGGCCGGGCGGCCGGTGATCACGGCGACGGAGGCGACCTTGGGGGCGAGGGCGGCGAGGGCGGGTACGGCGTCGGGGTGGGCGCGGGCCTGTTCGGGGTCGGCGACGATGGGGGCCAGTGTGCCGTCGAAGTCCAGGCCGACGATCGCTGCGCCGGGCTGCGCGAGCAGCGCGGCGAGTCCGTCCCGGCCGGGCCGGGTCTGCGGGGTGGGCAGAGCGTCAGCGTCCATACAGCGACAGTATCCAGCGCGGCCCGTTGTCACGCCTGGGGCTGCGCCTCCTCTCCCGCCCGGTTCAGCGCTCCGTACGGCGGGCGTCCCTGACCCGGCGCAGGCGGTTCACCGTCACCGGGTCGTGGGCCAGGGCCCGCTCGTCGTCGAGGAGGGCGTTGAGGAGCTGGTAGTAGCGCACCGGGGCCAGGCCCAGCTGTTCGCGTATCGCCCGCTCCTTCGCGCCGGGGCCCGCAAAGCCCCGGCGTTCCAGCGCGAGGATGGCCTTCTCCCGGCTGCCCAGTTCCATGGCAGCCACCGTAACGCCGGGCACGGACAGTCCGGCCCGGCTCAGCGGCTCAGCTCGCGCTGCTGTCGGCCGCCGTGGCGGTGGCCTGCAGGCGGGTGAGGACGGCGGAGGGGCTGCCGCCGGGGGCGACGGCCTGGCCGATGTTCTGCTTCACGGCCGCGGCGACCGCCGCCCAGGAGGTCTTGCCGACCGGATACAGCTCGGAGGTGGGCAGCTGGTCCAGGAAGGGGTGCAGGGCCTTGTCGGAGGCGGCGTCCGAGTCGCTCATCGCCGTCGAGGCGGAGCCCGTGACGGGCAGCAGGCCGTAGTCGCGCGAGAAGTCCAGGACGTTCTTCTCGCTGTAGACGAAGTTGAGGAAGTCGCCTATTCGGTCGGCGTGCCCGTTCTGCTTGAAGGCCATCATCCAGTCGGTGACGCCCATCGAGGCCCGGGCCGTGCCGGTGCGTCCCGGCATCGGCACCGTGCCGAACTGCACGCCCTTCTTCTCGGCCTGCTGGATCAGCGTGGGGTGCCCGTTGAGCATGCCGACCTGGCCGTCGGCGAAGGCGGCGAAGGCGTCCGCACGGTTGAGCCTGCCGGGCGCGACCGGGCCGGTCAGGCCCTTGCCGACCAGGTCGTCCTTGAGCCAGGTGAAGGTGTCGACGTTCTGCGCGGAGTCGATCGTGTAGGTGCCGACGTCGTCGGTGTAGCCGCTGCCGCCGGTGTCCGCACCGGCGCCGCTCAGCATCCACTGCATCGTCTCCGCCTGGGCCTCCTCGGGCCCGAGCGGCAGCGCGACGGGGTACTTCACGCCCTTGTCCTTGAGCACCTTGGCGTCGGCGGCCAGCTGGTCCCAGGTGGTGGGCGGGGTGATGCCGGCCTTGGCGAACAGGGTCTTGTTGTAGAAGAGCACGCGCGTGGAGGCGGCGAAGGGGATGCCGTACTGCGTGTGGTTCCACTGCCCGGCGTCGGAGAGCTGGGAGAGGAAGTCGGCCTGGGTGCGGATGGAGAGCAGGTCGGAGGCCGGGTAGAGCTTGCCGGCGGCCGCGTAGTCGGCGTAGGCGCCGATCTGGGCCAGGTCGGGGGCGTGGCCGGCGGCGACCATCTCCTTGACCTTGGCGTCGACGTCGTTCCAGGAGTAGACGCTGACCTCGACCTTCACCCCGGAGTGCTTGGCCTCGTAGGCCTTGACCAGGCTGTCCCAGTACTTCTTGGAGCTGTTGGCGGCGGAGTCGCCGTAGTCGGCGGCGACGAGTCTCAGAGTCACGTCGGACGAACCCGTGCTCCCGCAACCCCCCAGCAGCAATGTCATGCCCATGGCAGACGCTGCCGCAACCGATCCTGTCGTACGCCGACGCACGCTCAAAGCCCCAACCCTGCTGTCTGACCGTTCAATATATGGACACATAAGGTCTACACCACGTGAGTGGACTAGACCTCTCGCGGGTACGAGGGCCACACTAGGGCCGTGGTGAGACATGTCATCGCCCTGGACGTGGGCGGTACCGGGATGAAGGCCGCCCTCGTCGGCGACGACGGCGAGCTGCTCCACCGCGCCCGCCGCGCCACCGGCCGCGAGCGCGGTCCGGACGCGGTGGTCGGGGCGATCCTCGACTTCGCCGCCGAACTGCACGCGTACGGCGTCACGCACTACGGCGCACCCGCGCTCGCCGCCGGCATCGCGGTCCCCGGCATCGTCGACGAGGAGCGGGGCGTCGCCGCCTACGCGGCCAACCTCGGCTGGAAGGACGTACCGCTGCGCGCCCTGCTCGCCGAGCGGCTCGGCGTCCCCGTCGCCCTCGGGCACGACGTGCGCACCGGCGGGCTCGCCGAGGGCCGCATCGGCGCGGGCAAGGGCGCCGACCGGTTCCTGTTCGTGCCGCTCGGCACCGGGATCGCGGGCGCCATCGGCATCGACGGCCGGGTGGAGGCGGGCGCGCACGGCTTCGCGGGCGAGATCGGCCACGTCGTCGTACGGCCCGGCGGCACGCCCTGCCCGTGCGGACAGCACGGCTGCCTGGAGCGGTACGCCTCCGCGTCCGCCGTCAGCGAGGCCTGGGCGGCGGCCTGCGGGGACCCGGCCGCGGACGCGGCCGACTGCGCCAAGGCCGTGGCCTCCGGCGACCCGGAGGCCGTCCGGGTCTGGCAGGCGGCGGTGGACGCGCTGGCCGACGGACTGGTCACCGCGCTCACCCTGCTGGACCCTCGCACACTGATCATCGGTGGCGGTCTCGCCGAGGCAGGGGAAGTGTTGTTCTCACCACTGCGCGACGCCGTCCGGCGCCGGGTCACCTTCCAGAAACTGCCGACCATCGTGCCCGCCGCCCTCGGCGACACCGCAGGCTGCCTGGGCGCGGGCCTGCTGGCCCGCGACCTGCTCGACCCGGCCGGCCCCGGCTCCCCCGCCCCCGACACGACCGACCTCGATCCCACCGACCCCTCGGAGGTAACCGCCTGATGGCTCCCAGCTTGGTTCTCACAGGTGCTCGGGTGGTGCTGCCCAGCGGCGTGGTGGACGACGGGCGCGTGTCCGTCGAGGGTACGAAGATCGTGGCTGCGGCCGCCGAGAGCGCCGAGACGATCGACCTCACCGGCCACTGGCTGGTGCCCGGCTTCGTCGACATCCACAACCACGGCGGCGGCGGGGCCTCCTTCTCGGGCAGCGCCGAGGACGTGCTCAAGGCCGTTCGCACCCACCGCGCGCACGGCACCACCACCCTCGTCGCCTCCACCGTGACCGACGAGATGGACCTGCTGGTCCGCCAGGCCGGACTGCTCAGCGAGCTGACCGAGCAGGGCGAGATCGCCGGTGTCCACTTCGAGGGGCCGTTCATCTCGCCGTGCCGCAAGGGCGCGCACTCCGAGAAACTGCTGCGCCACCCGGACCCGGCCGAGGTCCGCAAACTGATCGACGCGGCGCGCGGCAAGGCGAAGATGGTCACCCTCGCCGCCGAGCTGCCGGGTGGTGTCGACTCCGTACGGCTGCTCGCCGAGCACGGTGTGATCGCGGCGATCGGGCACACGGACGCGACGTACGAGCAGACGGTGGAGGCGATCGACGCGGGCGCCACCGTCGCCACCCACCTCTTCAACGCGATGCCCCCGCTCGGCCACCGCTCCCCCGGCCCGATCACGGCCCTGCTGGAGGACGAGCGGGTCACCGTCGAGCTGATCAACGACGGCACGCACCTGCATCCGGCCGCGCTGGAGCTGGCGTTCCACCACGCGGGCGCGGACCGGGTCGCGTTCATCACGGACGCGATGGACGCGGCCGGCATCGGCGACGGCCGCTACATGCTCGGCCCGCTGGAGGTCGAGGTCAGCGAGGGCGTGGCCCGGCTGGTGCAGGGCGGTTCGATCGCGGGCTCCACACTGACCCAGGACCGCGCGTTCAAGCGGGCGGTGACGATCGACCGGCTGTCGGTCCAGGACGCGGTGACGGCCCTGTCCGTCAACCCGGCCCGGCTGCTCGGCCTGTCCGACCGCATCGGCTCGCTGGAACCGGGCAAGGACGCCGATCTCGTCGTACTCGACGCGCACTTCGACCTCAAGGGCGTGATGCGGCACGGCGTGTGGGTGATCACTCCCCAACTGGCCTGATCTGCCCGTCTTTTCCGCGAACGGCGGCCGACCCACGACTGGGCCGGCCGCCGTCTGTTTGGCATGATCGTGGCCCCGGAAACCGATGACAGGCGCAGGAACGTGGAGGGAGGTCGGCCCGGGTGATCCTCACGGTCACGCTGAACACCGCTCTCGACCTCACCTACCGGGTCCGGTCGCTGCGTCCGCACACCTCGCACCGGGTCTCGGAGGTCGTCGAGCGGCCGGGCGGCAAGGGCGTGAACGTCGCCCGGGTGCTGGCCGCGCTGGGGCACGAGGTGACGGTCACGGGGTTCACGGGCGGCGGGACCGGGCGCGCGGTGCGCGACCGCCTAGCCGGCGTCCCCGGGCTGACGGACGCGCTGCTCCCGGTCGCCGGCGCGACCCGGCGCACGGTCGCCGTCGTGGACGAACGGTCCGGTGACACGACCCAGTTGAACGAGCCGGGCCCGCAGATCGACCCGGCCGAGTGGGGCACCTTCCTGGACCGGTACGAGGAGCTGCTGCCCGGTGTCTCGGTGGTGGCCCTGTGCGGCAGCCTGCCGCCGGGCGTGCCGGTGGGCGCATACGCGAACCTCGTGCGGGCCGCGCGGGCCCACGGCGTCTTCGTGTTGCTGGACACCAGTGGCGAACCCCTGCGCCGGGGAGTCGCCGCGCGCCCCGACCTCATCAAACCGAACATCGACGAACTGGCCGAACTGACCGGTTCCCACGAGCCGTTGCGCGCCACCCAGGACGCCCGGCGGCGCGGTGCCCACGCGGTCGTCGCCTCCCTGGGCGCCGAAGGACTCCTGGCCGTCGCCCCCGAGGGCCGCTGGCAGGCCGTCCCGCCCGCCCCCGCCCACGGGAACCCGACGGGCGCGGGCGACTCGGCGGTCGCGGGCCTGCTGTCGGGACTCGTGGAAAAACTCCCCTGGCCGGACCGCCTGGCCCGCGCGGTCGCACTGTCGACGGCGACCGTACGGGCCGCGACGGCGGGCGAGTTCGACCGGGCGGCGTACGAGGAACTCCTGACGCGCGTGTCGGTGACGGCGGCGTGAAAGTCGGTTCGGCCGAGAACCACCCTTCCCCCCTGGACGCACGACGGTGCTCCGCCCGTGACGGGCGGAGCACCGCGTTCTGACGCCCTGGGCGGCCGGCCGGCCTAGCCGTTCCGTGTGTGCTTGCCCTGCTGGAGCCACAACTGGTCGATCAGTGCGTCGCACTTGTCGCCGGGCTGGCAGGAGATGGAGATCGTGTTGGAGCCCCTGCTGAGGGTGGGCCACACGTAGGTCGTGGTCCAGCCACCCACGTAGTCGCCGGCCTTGGCATTCGCGTAGTTCTTCAGCGGCAGCCCGGTGGCGAACGGCTTGCCGTTGATGCTGACCGTCATCTGCTGGTCCGCACCGGGCACGCTGAAGTGCGCGAACAGGGTGTAAAGGCCGTCCGAAGGAACGTTGTTGACGGTCCAGGTGATCGAGGAGCCGGCCTGGTTCAGCCCGCCCACGTAGGAACCGTCGGAGGTCTGGGCACCCTTGACGTCCGTGGCCTTCGCCGCACCGCCGGCCAGCTGGAGGGCGCTCGCGTCGGTCTTCAGCGCGCCGCTCCCCGCCGAACTGCTCCCCGACGGGCTCGGCCCGCTGCTCTGGGACTGGCTCGGGGTCGTACCCGCCTGGTTGTCGGACTTCTTGTCGCCCGAGTTGCCGTTCATCATCGCCACGCTGATGCCGATGACGACCGCCGCGACCACCGCGATCGCGCCGATCAGCAGACCCTTGGTGTTGGGGCCGCGCCGGCCGGGGGCGGGCTGAGCCGGCCGGCCGGTGGTCTGGGCACCCCCGGGGAGGGTCTCGGGGGCCTGGTAGTGCGCGTTCGGCTGCCCGTAGGCGCCCTGCTGGGGCACGCTCTGGCCGTACGGGGCCTGCTGCCCGTACGGGGTCTGCTGGCCGTACGGCGCCTGCTGGCCGTACTGGCGCTCGCCGACCGCACGCACCCTGCTGACCGCGTTCGGGTAGCCGTAACCGCCGGACGGCGGCTGGGCTCCTCTGGCCTGGCCATCGGCGTACAGATAGCCGAACGGGTCGTCGTCCTCGGGCGTGCTCGCGCCGTTGTCGCCGGGCGTCATCCCTGGTACTCCTCAGCAGGTGCGGGCGGATGCGATAGGGGGTATGGACTAGCGAGCCTACCTGCTCTGGCTGAGCCAAACAGGTGACCCAGACCGCATCAACTCGCTGACCTGCGGTTCATCCGGCGCGTCGATGTTGTTTGGGACGAGATCGTTTCTCTACGTACATGCGCTCGTCGGCAGACTTCAACACCTCGTCCGCAGTCATGCCGCAGTGCGCCCACCCGATGCCGAAACTGGCGCCCACCCGAACGGCCCGGCCCTCGGCCCGGATCGGCTGGATGATCTCGTTGCGCAGCCGTACGGCGAGGTCCTGGGCGTCGGCCCGGCCGAGGCCGTCGGCGAGGATCACGAACTCGTCGCCGCCGAGCCGGGCGACCGTGTCGCCGTCCCGGACCCCGCGCGACAGCCGGCGGGCGACCTCGATCAGCACCGCGTCGCCCGCGTTGTGGCCGAACCGGTCGTTGATCGACTTGAAGCCGTCGAGGTCGCAGAAGAGGACCGCGAGGCCCTTGGCGCCGTCGTCGCGCTCGTCCTCGGGGGCGGCGGTGTGCACATGATGGTCGAAGGCGTCGAACCCCTCCGTGCCCGGGCGGAAGTCGAAGCCGTGGCCGGCCGGGCCGTCGAAGACGGGGTGGCCGTAGGCCGCGTCCAGGGACTCCAGCGCGCCGGGGAGCGCGGGGCGCTGGCACAGCCGGGCCGACAGACGCGAGCGCAGCTCGGCGGAGTTCGGCAGGCCGGTCAGGGAGTCGTGCGAGGCGCGGTGGGCGAGCTGCAGCTCGCGCCGCTTGCGCTCCTCTATGTCCTCGACGTGGGTGAGCAGGAAACGCGGGCCGTCGGCCGCGTCCGCGACGACCGAGTTGCGCAGCGACACCCAGACGTACGTGCCGTCGCGGCGGCCGAGGCGCAGCTCGGCCCGGCCGCCCTCGGCGGAGGTCCGCAGGAGGGTGCCGATGTCCTCGGGGTGGACGAGGTCGGAGAAGGAGTAGCGGCGCATCGCGGAGGCGGGGCGGCCCAGCAGGCGGCACAGGGCGTCGTTGGTGCGCAGTATGCGGCCGTGCTGGTCGCCGCCCATCTCGGCGATGGCCATGCCGGAGGGGGCGTACTCGAAGGCCTGCCGGAAGGATTCCTCGCTCGCGCGCAGGGCCTGCTGATCGCGTTCCAGGCGGACAAGTGCCCTTTGCATATTCGCGCGTAGACGCGCGTTGCTGATGGCGATGGCGGCCTGGAAGGCGTACATCTGCAGGGCCTCGCGGCCCCAGGCGCCCGGGTGCCGGCCGTTGCGCGGCCGGTCCACGGATATGACGCCGAGCAGTTCGCCGGAGGAGCCGCCCTGCACGCCGGGTGTGTACATCGGCGCGAAGAGCCGGTCGGAGGGGTGCCACTCGTCCTCGAAGCGGGGCGCGGGCCCGTCCGTGTACCACTGGGGGACGTCGTCGTCGTCGAGGACCCAGCCCTCGGTGTGCGGGATGAAGACCAGGTCGCCCCAGCGCTCGCCCATGTGCAGCCGCCGGTCCCAGGAGTCGCGTGAGCCGACTCGGCCGGTGATCAGGGCCTCGGCGGCGGAGTTTCCGGAGAGCGCGGCGACGACGAGGTCGCCGTCCGGGCGGACGAGGTTCACGCACGCCATCTCGTACCCGAGAGCCTGTACGACGCCGTCGGCGACGGTCTGCAGTGTGTCCGCGAGGCTGCGTGCCGTGTTCATGTCGGCCATGACCTGGTGCAGCTGCCGCAGGGACGCAAGGCGGACATACGGCTCCGACTCGGTCTCCATGCTCGCCCTCCCCCCGAGACCTCGCAGCGAATCAAGGGTTGTCGTCGGCGTCTGTTTGCTCTGCCTCTTACGGTGCTCTTTCAGCCCCCTGCCACTGAATCACAGCGCGCTGCCCACTCGGTACACAGGGTCAACAATTCCCACCCCTTGTGACTCAAGTCACAGGAGAACGTGAACAATTGAGTGGAGTTTCTGCGTTTGCCACGTGTGAATACTGAACGCAAGTTTTGCGAACGTGCGCACATGATGCCCGCAGTTGTCGTACCGGTCACCCCCTGGTCCCCTGGTCCTAGGACCAGGCTCGGCCGCCGGCCCGATGCGGCCCGCGCAGGGCGGAGACTAGCGTTTCCGGCGTGCTGAAGACCGCCTCCCCCACCGCCCTCGCCGCTTCCGGGCATGCTGAGGGCGTGAGCAACGACGAGTTCCGGGCCGCAATGTCCCGGCTGGCCGCGGGCGTGGTCCTGGTGACCGCGCAGGAACCGCCGCTCGACCCGAACGACCCGGACGCGCCGGGTGTGGAGGACGTCGGCATGACCGCCACCGCCTTCATGTCGGTCTCGCTCGACCCGCCGCTGGTCCTCGTCAGCCTGCGCGAGGGCTCCCGCATGGACGACCTGCTGGACGAACAGCCGCTGTGGGCCGTGTCGGTGCTCACCGAGAACCAGCGGCACATCGCCGGCCGCTTCGCGATGAAGGGCCGCATCAGCGACCGGCTGCTCTTCGCGGACATCCCCTGCGCCCGCGGCGAGGCCACCGGCGCACCCCTGGTGGGCGGCGCGCTGGCCACACTGGAGTGCCGTACCGAACAGCGGGTGCGCGCCGGGGACCACACGCTGGTCGTCGGCCGGGTCCTCACCGCGCAGGTGCCGAGCGCCGAGGGCGGGCCGCTGCTGTACTTCCGGGGTCGGTACCGGCAGTTGGGCTGAACGACGCCGGCCGCCCGATATTCCGTGGTCAGCGCCCGGTGGCGTGCCCAGGGTGCGCGTATGAGCCCTCGCCTGGAAGAGATCACACCGCGGAATCTCGACGCGGCGATCGGCATCCGTGTCCGCCCCGAGCAGGAGTACGCCGTCGCCCCCGTGGCGCAGTCCCTCGCCGAGGCCTACGCCCACCCCGCCGGCGTCGCCTGGCCGCGCCTGATCGTCGACGACGGGCGACCGGTCGGCTTCCTGACGGCCTTCTTCGACATCGACTGGCACCGCGACGGCAGCCTGTACCGCTCCGTCCTGTGGCGGCTCAATGTCTCGGCGGACGCACAGGGCCGCGGGTACGGCCGGTTCGCCGTGGAGTCGGTGGCCGCGGAACTCCGCCGCCGCGGCGCCGGCGAGATGTACGTCAGCCGGCACCCCGGCCCCGACGGCCCCGAGGCCTTCCATCTGGGCCTGGGCTTTTGCCCCACCGAAGAGATGGACGCAGGGGAGCGGGTCGGGGTGCTGGAGCTGTGAGGGTCGCCCCTCCGCGCGCTTGGGCTACACCGGCTCGACCGTCAGCCCGGCCAGCCGTGCCGGGTCCGTCACGACATCGATCGTGGCGATGCGGTCGGCGACGAAGGTGAAGGTCAGGACGCGCTCGAGGCTGCCGTCGGCATACAGGACGAGGCCGGTGGCGCCGTCGACCAGTGCCGGGATCGCTACGGCGGCCAGGTGGGCGAAGCTCCTCGCGCCGGAGGCGACCATGACCGCGCCGGCGGTCGTACCGGCATCGGAACGGGCCAGCACATCCGGATCGAGGACGGCCAGCAGCCCGTCGAAGTCGCCGCCCCGCGCCGCCGCCAGGAACGCGTCGACCACCTCCCGCTGCCGCACCAGGTCGGCCTCCGGCGCGTCCGCGCCCCGCACCCGGCGCCGGCCCCGGCTGGCCAGTTGCCGCGCGGCGGCCGCAGTGCGCCCGAGGACGGCGCCGACCTCCTCGAACGGCACCCCGAACAGGTCGTGCAGCACGAACGCCAGCCGCTCGGCCGGGGTGAGGGTGTCGAGGACGACGAGCAGGGCCGCGCCGACCGAGTCGGCGAGCAGGGCGTCCTGCGCCGGGTCCGGCTCGACGGCGGGCGCCGGACGCCAGACGTCCAGGGGCTCCTCGCCCCGGGTGCGGCGGGAGCGGAGCATGTCGAGGCAGACCCGGCCGACGACGGTCGTCAGCCAGCCCCCGAGATTGGCCACCTCGCTCGTGTCGGACCGGCTCAGCCGCAACCACGCCTCCTGCACGGCGTCCTCGGCCTCCGCGGCCGAGCCCAGCATCCGGTGGGCGACGGCCCGCAGATGCCCCCGGTACGCCTCGAACCGCTCGGCGAGGGCGGCGTCGTCGTCGGGCCGGCGCTGCGGCTGGTGGTGCTCGCTCATGGGTCGCTCCGGTCTCTGCGTCGTCGTCGGGTCTCTGCTCACCTGACGAACGGCGGGCCGCAAGTGTGACGTGCGGCCGGCCCGGGACCGGCCCGCCGCCTCACTGCCAGTCGCGGCCCGTGCGGCCCCGCTTGGTCTGCGAGCGCTGCTTCTTCTCGCGCAGCCGGCGTTCGTTGATGCCGCGCGGGATGCGGGTCGGCCTGCGGGGCCTGGGCGGCGGCGCGGTGGCCTCCGCGAGGAGCGAGGCGAGGCGTACGGCGGCGGCCTCGCGGTTGCGCCACTGGGAACGGTGCTCGGAGGCGCGGACGGTGACGACTCCGTCGACGAGCCGGCCGGCCAGCCGCTGCAACGCCCGCTCCTTCCACACCGCAGGCAGCGCCTCGGTGCGCGCGAGGTCGAAGCGCAGCTCCGCCTGCGAGTCGCTGGTGTTGACGTGCTGTCCGCCGGGCCCCGACGATCTGGAGAAACGCCACATCAGCTCGGCCTCGGGCAGGGAGACGGAGCCACGGATGACGTAGGGACCGGACATGCTCACCATGGTCGCCCGACAGGCAGGTCCACGTCACGCGAAATATCCCCCGTGGAGGAATCGGGTGCGGCGGGTAAAGAAAGTAAAGCGACCTGGAACCTTCGCCACCCTCCTTGGCGTTCATAGGGGTAGCTGTAGCTTTTCCGCCGTACCGAACCAAGGGAAAGGACTCCCGAGAATGGCTGTAAGCCTGTCCAAGGGTGGCAACGTCTCGCTCACCAAGGAGGCTCCGGGCCTGACCGCCGTCACCGTGGGCCTCGGCTGGGACGTCCGCACCACCACCGGCACGGACTTCGACCTGGACGCCTCCGCCATCGCGGTCAACGCACAGGGCAAGGTCTACTCGGACGCCCACTTCGTCTTCTTCAACAACAAGCAGACCCCGGACAACTCGATCGTCCACACGGGTGACAACGTCACCGGCCAGGGCGAGGGCGACGACGAGGCGATCAACGTCAACCTGGCCGCGCTCCCTGCCGACATCGACAAGGTCGTCTTCCCCGTCTCCATCTACGACGCCGAGAACCGCGGCCAGAACTTCGGCCAGGTCCGCAACGCGTACATCCGCATCGTGAACCAGGCCGGCGGCACCGAGATCGCCCGCTACGACCTGTCGGAGGACGCCGCCACCGAGACGGCCATGGTCTTCGGCGAGCTGTACCGCAACGGCACGGAGTGGAAGTTCCGCGCGGTGGGCCAGGGTTACGCCTCGGGCCTGGTCGGCATCGCCCAGGACTTCGGCGTGAACGTCTGACCGACGCCGTACCGAGCAACGGCCCCGGGCGATGGCCGGCCACGGCCCGGGGCGTACGGCCGTATGCCGGGTCCGGGTGGGTGCCGGTCCGGCGCCGGCGACACCGGGGTCACGGGTGGGCGGGCTTGCCGTTGCCGTACAGCCAGGTCTTCCAGATGCCGGTGAAGTCCTTGCCGGGGCACTGCTTCTGGACCCAGGCGGTGAAGTCGGCGGTGTCCGCGTAGGCGAACCGGTGGGTGGCCGGCCAGGCGCGCAGGAGGGCGAAGAAGGCCTTGTCGCCGATGGCCTGGCGGATCTTGTGCAGGACCATCGCACCGCGCTGGTAGACGGGGCTGTCGGAGATGTGCGCGGCGCCCGACGGCTTCGCCGGCGGATAGGCCCAGATGGAGTCGTCGTCTCCGTTGTACGTGTCCATGAAGGTCTGCTGGGCGGTCGGGCCGCCGTGGTCCTCCGTCCACAGCCACTGCGCGTAGGTGGCGAAGCCCTCGTTGAGCCACATGTCCTGCCAGGACTTGGGGGTGACCGAGTCGCCGTACCACTGGTGGGCGAGTTCGTGCACGACCGTGCCGGTGTCCGGGGCGCCGGGGAAGGTGGGCCGGTTCTGGGTCTCCAGGGCGTATCCCGCGGCACCGGTCCCTGTGACCACGACACCGGCGCAGGAGAACGGGAACGGGCCGAAGGTGTCCTCCTCCCACTTGATGATGCCGGGGAGCTGCGCCAGCACGTCCGCGCTGTCCCCGGCCTCGCCGGCGTCGACCGCGGTGAGGATCGGCAGCCCGTGCGGGCCGGTGGTGCGCGCGATGTCGAAGTGGCCGATGGCGACCGTGGCCAGATAACTCGCCATCGGCTCGGCGGTGTGCCAGCGGTACGACGTACGGCCACCCCGGGTGCTCTGGCCCGTCAACTCACCGTTGGAGACGGCCTGGAGCCCCTTGGGGACGGTGACCGTGATGTCGTACGCCGCCTTGTCGGAGGGGTGGTCGTTGCCGGGGAACCACGCCATGGAGCCGACGGGCTCGCCGAGGCCGAGGGCGCCGTCGGCGGTGGGCAGCCAGCCCTCCTTGGAGCCGTCGGGGTCGGTGAGGGTGCCGGGGGTGCCCGAGTAGTGCACGGTCGTGCGGAACGTCTGGTCCTTGCGCAGATCGGCGCGCGGGCGGACGGTGAGTTCCTGCCCGGCCCGGCTGAAGCGCGCGTCCTCGCCCTCGACGGTGACCGAGTCGACGTGCAGTCCGGCGAGGTCGAGATCGAAGGCGGACAGGTCCTGGGTGGCCGTGGCGGTGATCACCGCCGTACCGGTGAGATGCCGGGTGGCCGGGGTGTAGTCCAGGGTGAGGCCGTAGTGCGCGACGTCGTAGCCGCCGTTGCCCGCCTCGGGGAAGTACGGGTCGCCGACGCCGGAGCCGCCCGCAGTGCCGCGCACACCGCCGTCGCACACGGTGCCGGTGAGCACGAGGCTGAAGGTGAGCATGACCACGGCAGCCGGGACGAGGCGTACGGATCGGGGCACGCCAGCGATCTTAGGGGGCACCGGTCTTACTTATGGGGCCCGAAATCAAGAGCGGCGCGGGGACTCCGTCCGCAGCGTGACACCATCTCTGCGTGCTCGACATCGGCTATGCCCTCTCCAACAAGTTCCCGGACCCGCCGCAGACCGACTACCGCCGCGCGGACGTCCGCGCGCTGCGGCACGACCTGTTCTGCGGCGACGTCTATCTCGCGGACACCGAGACGGACCGGGAGCTGTCCACAGCCTGGGGATGGGTGCCCGTGCTGGACTTCGCGTGGGCGCTGTGCGACATCGTGGAGCAGCTGGACCGGGACCCGATGGGCTCCCGCGCCTCCCGGGCGCAGCACGCGGAGCTGGACTTCACCGAGTCCACGGACCGGATGCTGTTCGAGCGCCGCTTCGGCTGGGTGGACGTCGAGGCCGACTGGATGCCGGCCGAGGAGGCGCCGCTGACCTTCGCGCACTCCGCGCTGCGCCGCGAGGCCCGCGACTTCCTGCACGACCTGATCGCGGACCTCACCGACCTGCACGAGGGCCTGGCGGAGAACCCGGCGATCTGGACCCTCCAGGCCCGCTTTCCCCGCGTGCCCTAGCCCCTACTCCACGGTGATCCCCAGCTCCGCGGCCAGCGCCGGGGCCAGGTCCAGCAGCTGACCCGTGCTGATCACCGCCCCGGACATCCGGTCCAGTCCCCGGGTGATCTCCAGCGGGACGGCCCCGCGCAGATCGACGTCCACCAGCGTCGCCCCGCCGAAGTCGGCGCCCTTGAGGGAGCAGTTCACGAACTCGACCCGCTCCAGGCGGGCACCGGCGAAGTCCGGCTCGACGAGCACACAGGAGTCGAAGACGACATCCCTGAGGCGGGCCATGCGGAGGTTGAGGTAGTCGATCTTGCCGCCGTGGACGACGACCCGCTCCAGGACGGCGCCGTGCAGCTGGGTGCCGCCCAGGCGGGCGTCGGTCAGCTCGACGTCACGGAAGGTCGCCTCGGCGAGATCCGTACCGACCCCGCGCAGCCCGTGCAGGACGGTGTCGAGGAAACGGGCGTGGGACAGCCCGGTCTCGGCCACCGCGCACTCCCGCAGCGCGCAGTCCATGAACCGGGCCCCGGCGCCGTCCTGCCCGGCCAGGTCCGCCTCCCGGAACTCCAGGCCGTCGTAGTCACCGTCGGGCGCCAGTTCCCCGCCCGGCCACGGCTGAAGGGGCGGCAGCCGCACTTCCGGCCGCCGCGCGCCCTTCACCCGGTTCCCGCCCGCACCCGCTGCTCTCCTCGCCATGCCCCCATGCTGCACCCCGCCACTGACAATCCTTCCGACCAGGGAGGACGGCGGCCCACCGGGGACGGCGCGGGAGGGGGTCAGGCCGCCGGACCGCCCAGCTTCTCCAGCGCCTCGTCGGTAAGCCGGTACACCGTCCACTCGTCCTGCGGGCGGGCGCCCAGCGACTCGTAGAAGCCGATGGCGGGCCGGTTCCAGTTCAGCACGGCCCACTCCAGCCGCCCGTAGCCGCGCTCCACGCAGATCCGGGCCAGCTCGGTCAGCAGCGCCCGGCCGTGGCCGCCACCGCGCGCGCTCGGGCGCACGTACAGGTCCTCCAGGTAGATGCCGTGCACCCCGCGCCAGGTGGAGAAGTTCAGGAACCACAGCGCGAGGCCGACCGGCTCGCCGCTCGCGTCGTCCACCGCGAGGTGCGCGTACGCGGCCGGCCGCGCCCCGAACAGCGCCTCGCGCAGCTGCTCCTCGCTCGCCCGCGCCTGATCCACGCACTTCTCGTACTCGGCCAGCTCGCGGATCAGGGCGTGGATGACAGGGACGTCGGCGGGGGTCGCGGCACGAATCATGAGGCGAGGCTAACGGCCCCGCGCCCAAGGCCCGCCGGGGGACCCGGTCAGTGCCGCCCGGCCACCTTGTCCGCCACCTTCGCCAGGCGGGAGGACTCCGTGCCCGGGCGGAGGCGTTCGCGCTGGTCGGCGGCGCGGTAGGTGGCGTACATGCCGTGGACGCCCAGCCAGCGCAAGGGTTCCGGCTCCCACTTGCGGACCTTGTGATTCACCCAGGGCAGGTCCGTCAGCTCGGTGCGGCCGCCCTGGCCGGAGTCCTGCTGGACCAGGTCGCGCAGGGTGCGGGCGGCCAGGTTGGTGGTGGCGACCCCGGAGCCGACGTAGCCGCCCGCCCAGCCGAGGCCCGTCGAGCGGTCCAGGGTGACGGTCGCACACCAGTCGCGGGGCACCCCGAGCACGCCCGACCAGGCGTGCTCCACCCGCACCCCGGCGAGGGACGGGAAGAAGCGGGTCAGGATCTCGTGCAGGGCCTCGACGGTCGCCGCCTGCGTACGGCCGTCGTTGTCCGTCCTCGACCCGAAGCGGTACGGCACCCCGCGCCCGCCCAGCGCGATCCGCCCGTCGGCCGTGCGCTGGGCGTACATGTAGGCGTGGGCCATGTCGCCGAGGGTCTCCCGGCCGTCCCAGCCGACGGACGCCCACTGCTCCTCGGTCAGCGGCTCGGTCGCGATCATCGAGGAGTTCATCGGCAGCCAGGTGCGCCGCTGGCCCTTGAGGGAGGCCGTGAAGCCCTCCGTGCAGCGCAGGACGTAGGGGGCGCGGACGGTGCCGTAGGGGGTCACCGCGTGCTTGGGACGGATCTCGGTCACCGGTGTCGACTCGTGGATGGTCACCCCCAGGGCCTCCACGGCCGCCGCCAGCCCCTTCACCAGCTTCACCGGGTGCAGCCGGGCCCCGTGCGGGGTCCAGGTCGAGCCGACCGCGTCCGCGACCCGGATCCGCTCGGCGGTCTCCCGGGCGCCGTACAGCTCCCGGTCCTTCTCGCCGTACGACAGCTCGTGCGCGTGGAAGGCCTTCAGGCGCGCCAACTGGGCCGGGCCGGTGGCCACTTCGAGGACGCCGCCGCGGTGGACGTCCGCGTCGATGCCCTCCGCCCCGGCCACCGCGATCACCTCGGCGACGGTGTCGTTCATCGCCTTCTGCAGGCGTACGGCGGCCTCGTGGCCGTGCAGTGCCGCGTACCGGTCGCGGCCGGCGATGCCGTTGTACAGCCAGCCGCCGTTGCGCCCCGAGGCGCCGTACCCGCAGAACTTCTGCTCCAGGACCGTGATCCGCAGGAAGGGGGCGGCCTTCTTCAGGTAGTACGCCGTCCACAGGCCCGTGTAGCCGCCGCCGACGATGACGACGTCCGCCGACGCGTCCCCGGACAGCGGCTCACGCACCACCGGCAGACCGTCGTCCGCGTACCAGAAGGAGATCCCGCCATTGACGACGCCGCCCACGACACCGCCCAGGACTCTGCTTGCCGAGCTGCTCATGGCCGGACGTTAACCCCTCAGAGCGGCCAGTGTCTCCTTCGGATTCCATGCTTTTCCACGCCCTCTGACCAGCGGATAGCAGGCCAGCCCGATCAGTATCGAGACGAAGTGGCCGAGATCGGTGAAGGTCCGCCCCTCGACCAGCGGCAGCGTGAAGACGACCAGCACCGCCGGCAGATACCCGTACCGCCAGGGCGTCGCGATCCGGTAGGTGAGCGCCGCGATGACCCCCGCCAGCGCGTAACTGACCCCGATGTCCAGGGAGTTGACCGCCGAGTGTGGGGCGATGCCGTCACGGATCGCCTTCAGCAGGGCGCCCTCGCTGGTCAGGGTCGCCAGGACGTGCGCCAGCACGCACACCGCGAGCCAGCGGGCCGTACCCAGCCAGCGCTCGACCGGCGCGTGGAACACCGTGTACAGGAAGGCGTACGGAATCCAGTGGCCGCTGTCGATCCAGAACGCGCTCGCCACCAGCACCCGTACCGGGTTGTGCGACAGCTCGTGGATGTTGGTCGAGCGCTGCCGCAGGAAGTGCTGCTCGAACTGGGGCGACATGCGGTGCAGGGCGACGGTCGTGATGAACAGGACCACCAGCCACACATACGTGCCGGGGGCACTGCGGATCCACGCCCCCACTCTCCTCAGGCCCCGGTTGATTCGCATGAGCCGATTCACGCACGCCAGTATCGTCCGGCCCGTGATTGACATCCCCGCCGAACTGGCCGAGGCCCAAGAGACGTACAACGGCGCGGCGGGGCGGGCCTTCATCGCCGCCCTGCCCGCTCTCGCCGCCGCCTTCCTGGACCGCTGGCAACTGCGGCCCGACGGCCCCTCCATGAACGGCGTCAGCGCCCTGGTCCTGCCGGTCGCCCGGGCCGACGGCACACGGGCCGTCCTCAAGCTCCAGCTGCCCGACGCGGAGACCCTCGGCGAACCGGTCGCGCTGCGGGTCTGGGACGGCGACGGGGCCGTACGACTCCTCGACCACGACCCGGCGACGGGCACGATGCTGCTGGAGCGTCTGGACGAGTCGCGCATGCTCGCCTCGCTGGCCGACACCCGCGCCACCACCCTGGTCATCGCCCGGCTGCTGGCGCACCTGACCTCCTTCCCGGCCCCGCCCGGCCTGCGCCGGCTCGGTGACATCGCCCGGGCCATGCTGGAGCGGACCCCGTGGGCGCTGGAGCGCATCGGCGACCCCGCGGCCCGCCGCCTGGTCGCCGACTGCGCGGCCGCCGTGCGCGAGGTCGTCGCCGAACCCGGTGACCGGCTGCTGCACTGGGACCTGCACGACGAGAACGTCCTCGCCGCCGACCGCGCCGACTGGCTCGCCATCGACCCCAAGCCGCTGGCCGGCGACCCCGGATTCGAGTTGTGGCCCGCGCTGCACAACCGGTTCGAGGCGGCCGAGGTCGCCTGGCGCTTCGACGCGCTGACGGACGCGCTGGGCCTGGACCGGGAGCGGGCCCGCGCCTGGACACTGGGCCGGCTGCTGCAGAACGCCCTGTGGGACGTGGCGGACGGCCGGCCGGTCGAGGAACACCAACTGGAGGTCGCCCGCCGGCTGCGAAAATAATTCCGAAACCTGATCAAGGATTTACTTGCTTCTCATTGTTCGCGGCTGACGTGCCTCGGCAGCATTCGGCTGGCATGAGCAGACCATTCGGTCACTCACACCACCGCATCAGAAGGGCACTTCCTTGCTCTCAGGGAGACATAGGGCGGCATCCACCGCCCTGCTGTCCACCACGGCACTCATATCCACCGCACTGTCGACCGGCTGGTTCACGGCCGCCGCCTCCGCCGCACCGGCCGCGCCGTCGGCCAAGGGCGCGGCCCACGTCAAGCACCTGTGCGCGCACGCCTCCACGCCGGGCCATGTGGCGTGCCTCGCCGAGGCCCGGACGGACATCCTCCAGCGCCTGACCGTCGCCCCGCACACCACCCCGTCCGGCTACGGCCCCGCGGACCTGCAGAGCGCCTACAACCTGCCGTCCGCCACGGCCGGTTCGGGCCGGACCGTGGCCATCGTCGACGCCATGGACGACCCCAGCGCCGAGTCCGACCTCGCCGCCTACCGGTCCCAGTACAACCTTCCCGCCTGCACCACCGCGAACGGCTGCTTCCACAAGGTCAACCAGACCGGCGGCACCAGCTATCCCACGGCGGACGCGGGCTGGGCCGGCGAGATCTCCCTCGACCTCGACATGGTCAGCGCCGTCTGTCCGCAGTGTCACATCACGCTCGTCGAGGCGTCCTCCACGAGCACGAGCGACATCGGCAAGGCCGAGAACGAGGCCGTCGCCCTCGGCGCCAAGTACGTCTCCAACTCCTTCGGGGGCACCGAGGACCCGAGCGAGACCACCGCCGACGTGCAGTACTTCAACCACCCGGGCGTCGCCATCACGGTCAGCTCGGGCGACGGCGGCTACGGCGTGGAGTACCCGGCGTCCTCCCCCTACGTCACCGCGGTCGGCGGCACCTCGCTCAGCCGGACGAGCAGCACCCGCGGCTGGAGCGAGTCGGTCTGGTCCACGTCCAGCACCGAGGGCACCGGATCCGGCTGCTCCGCGGACGAGGCCAAGCCCACCTGGCAGACCGACACCGGCTGCTCCCACCGCACGGTCGCGGACGTCTCCGCGGTCGCCGACCCGGCCACCGGCGTCGCCGTCTACGACACCTACGGTGCCTCCGGCTGGGACGTCTACGGCGGCACCAGCGCCTCCGCGCCCATCATCGCCGGCACCTACGCCCTCGCCGGCACCCCGGTCGCGAACAGCTACCCGTCCTCGTACCCCTACGGGCACACCTCGGCGCTGAACGACGTGACGACGGGCAGCGACGGCTCCTGCTCCACGAGCTACTTCTGCACCGCGCGCACCGGCTACGACGGCCCGACCGGCCTCGGCACGCCCAACGGCACCGCCGCCTTCGCCGGCGGGGCGACGCCGGTCAACTCGCTCCAGCCGGGCCAGCAGCTCACCTCCGGGCACAAGCTGAGCAGCGCGGACATCACGCTGTCGATGGGCAGCGACGGCAACCTCGTCGCCTACCTCAAGACGAACGGCACGAGCGGCAGCGGCCCGGCGATCTGGTCCAGCCACACCTCCGGCCACTCCGGCGCGTACGCCTCCATGCAGACCGACGGCAACCTGGTCGTCTACTCGAGCAGCGGCAGCGCGCTGTGGTCCACCCACACCAGCGGCCACAGCGGTGCCTACTTCCTGGTCCAGGACGACGGCAACCTGGTGGTCTACGGCTCCGGCGGCGGCCCGAGCACCGGCGGCTCCCTGTGGTCGGACGGCACCTACGCGCGGTCGACGAAGATCGCCTCGGACCAGCAGCTCCAGGGCGGCTGGTGGGCCCAGACCCAGTACGTCCGCCTGGTGATGCAGCCGGACGGCAACCTCGTCCTGTACCGCAAGCACGACGGCAAGGCGATCTGGTCCACGGGGACCTCCGGCCACACCGGCGCGTACGCGTACATGCAGACCGACGGCAACCTGGTCGTCTACTCGAGCAGCGGCGGCCCGGGCAGGGGCGGCGCCCTGTGGTCCACCCACACCAACGGCCACAGCGGCGCGTACGCGCTCCTGCAGAGCGACGCCAACTTCGTCGTCTACACCGCCTCCGGCGGCACCGGCACGGGCGGCGCCCTGTGGGCGAGCGACACCCGCACGGACGTGCCGTGAGCCGCAAGCTCCCGTGAAAAAGCCGATGACCTGGGGGAAAACCCCAGGTCATCGGCCTTTTTGGAGCCCCCTGTCGGATTCGAACCGACGACCTTCGCTTTACAAGTGGGTCGAATCCTTGCCGAGTGGTGCGTGGCGCTGCCGCGTGGTGCTGTTTTCCCTGATCAGCGCCACGCGGCTTCGTGCACGATCCGGCTCATGCTGACCTGTGCCGGGCAGTCCGCTCACGCATCGCGCACGCATGTGTGACCTCGGCGATCGCTGCTCGGATGCCATATGGGGACGGCAGGGGCTACTTGCGTTTCCCGCCGCCCTGGCCGCTCCTCCGGCCGTCCACGCCCGTCTTGCCCGTGCCGCCGGTGCTGGTGCCGGACGTGCCGTTGCCGGAGGTACGGCTGCTGCCGGACGTGCCCTTGTCGGAGGAGGTACCGGTCCTGCCCGTCGCGCCGTTTCCGGAGCCCGCTGAATCCTTGCCGGCCTTGCCCGTGTCGGCTGATCTGTTCGGCGTCGCGGTCGCCCGCCTCAGCTGCTCGGAGCAGTAGTCGGCCACCCCGTCCTTGCCGCCGGCCGCAGCGACGAGCTGTTGCCAGACCTTCGCGTCGAGCGCCTTGCCCCGGCCCTGGACCTGCTGGTAGGCGCGGCAGTGGGCTTCGGCGTCCTGGGCGGAGGCCGGCCTGTCCGTCGGACGAGGGCCGCCGGAGGGCGTCGACGGGGCCGTATCGCCCGGCCGGACCGGAGCGAGGGCCGACGGGTGTGCCGTCCCCCTGCCGCCACTGGAGCCGTTTGACGTTGAGCCGACGTAACCGACGGCCGCGACCGCGACACCGCCCAGGGTGAGGCTGGCGAACGCCACGCCGAACGTCATCTTCAGCGGGCGCCGGGCACATCGCCTCTCGGGAGGCCGCCAGTCGTCCCGGCGTCGGGTGCGGGCGCGGTGCGGACCCGCGGCGTGCGCGGCGCGGAAGGCGGCCACCGCCTGCTGTTCGGCCCGAAGATCGGGATCGCCTTGGCGTACGGCTGCAGCCAGAACCGATTCCAGGGCGCGGGCATCACACGTGTCCCAAGGGCCAGACGTGCCGCCGCCAGGCTGCGCATGTTGACGGCCCGGCACTCTGCCGCCGCTCAGCCGTTCACCCATGTCCGCTTCCGTTCCTGTCCGACAGGTTCGATTCGTCCGGCGTGGCATGTGCTGATGCCCCGTCCGCCGGACCGCTGTCGTCGTTCATCTCGATTTCCCCAGCGTGCGGGAAGCCGCATCCGTCACATCCGTCACTCCCTCGTCCCCCTCGCCGCCGATCCCGAGCTGGTGGCCGAGGCGTTTCAGACCCCGGTGGGCGGCGGTGCGCACCGCTCCCGGGCGTTTGCCGAGGACGCGTGCGGCGGCGGGACCGTCCAGGCCGACGACGACCCGCAGGAGCACGGCCTCGGCCTGGTCCCTGGGCAGCCCGCGGACCAGCTCCAGGGCCCGCTCGGTGGAGAGGGACTCCAGCGCCTGCTCATGGGTGCTGTGCGGACCCGGCAGGTCCAGTACGTCCTGTTCGGTCCCGCCATTCTGGGGCCGTACACGCTGGCGGCGCAGATGGTCCAGGGCCCGATGCCGGGCGATGGTCGCGGTCCAGCCGCGAAAGCCCGCGCCGTCACCCTTGAAGCGCCCGAAATTGCGGGCTATCTCCAGCCAGGCGTCGGACGCCACATCCTCCGCGTCGTCGCCGACAATGCCGCGTAGGTAGCCGAGAAGGCCGGGCTGGACGATCCGGTAGGCGATTGCGAAGGCGGTCTCGTCGCCGTCCTGGGCCCGTGCGACCGCCGCGCCCAGTTCCCCGTCGCGCGGCTGCGTGCGCCGGGGCTGCCGTACCTGGCCCAAGATCGTCCTCGTTCACGCCGGTTCATAGCCAGTGCCTGTCGTCCGCCGCGCTCCGGTCGCATCGACGGCCCCTCGTGTTCAGCGTCCGCCGCCACAGAAGTGTCACCACGCATCAGGCGTCCATCACGTTCTCGTACGTGTAGCTGGTGCAGTCCGGGCCCGGGTGAGGTGACGTTTCGTGAGGCCCGTGCGCTGGGGGGAATGCCGGGTTCGGCACCGGGCAGGCCCAGGGCGACCGCCCACCGGTGCCGGTGCCGCCACCCACCCGGACCTCTCGCCGTGCCGTCCGTGACTCCCCCCGTGGGCGGCACGGAGAGGGGCGGGACGGCCGGGGCCCCGACCACTGACCGAGGCCCCGGCCTCTCGCACCTGTCGGGCGGGCGGTGCTCGATCCGCAACCCCGGTTCCGTTACGCCTGCACGTTCCGCACAACCCCGTGGACCTGCCCCGGACCCAGGTCGCGCTCGCAGGCCGGCCGGTGTTCCGCGCCGACTGGCACGGCCGGGTGCGGGGATGCAGTGGTGAAGTGGATGTGCGGGGCGTGAGTTGTGGGTGAGGTGTAACAGTTTCGGCCCGCCGCGCTCTGTCCAAACGGACGGCCGCACCGGCCGGCCAGGACAGGGGACACGACTCGTGCAGGGGACGAACGGAAACGGCGGAGCGTACGGCGAGGATCCGTACGCCGGTGCCGGGTACGCGTATGCCTACGGCCACGCGGAGTACGGCCACAACGGATACGGCTACGAGGCGTACGGCGGCGACACGGACACGCTGACCTGGGACCCGGTGCAGCCGACGCAGTGGGCACAGCCGCACCCGACGACATGGGACGGCGCAGGCGGTCCGGCGTGGGGGGCCGCCCACGGCGACGTCCTCACCGCGACCGGCCCGGAGAGCGACACACAGCCCATCCCCTTCGTTCCGGTGCCGGCACCCAAATCCGAGCCGGACCCGGACACAGCGGAGGGCGAGCCGGTGCGGCCGGTCTTCGTGGACGCCTCGGGTCGACGCCAGCGCCGCGTGCTGCGCGCCGCACGGCTGCTGGTGATCCCCGCCGGCGGCTACGTCGCCCTGCTGATCAGCACCGTGCTGGGCGGCCCCGGCGCCGGCGCTCCCTTCGTCCCGCAGTCGGACGCCGCGCACCGGGCGACACCCCACGTGACCGCCTCCGACTCCCCGCCCGCCCCCAGCCACTCGGCGGGGCGCGTGAACTCCGCCGCAGGGCACGCCGACTCCCTCCCCACGGCTCAGCGGACCGCCCAGCCCGTCCGGCCGACAGCCTCGACCGCCCCCGCGACCACCACCCCCACCAGGGTCACTTCCCCGACGGCCACCGCCAGTCCGACCCCGACCTTCTCCTCCCGGGGACGTGCCCGCGGGACGTCCCACAAGCCCGCGAAGTGACCCAAGGCCCTGACGTGACCGATCGCCGCCGTACCGCCCCCGCTCACCGCCACGGCCGCACCCGCCAGACCACCCCCCGCACCCACTGGCTGCTGCTGAGCGTGCTCGCGGTGACCTTGTCGACGGCCCTCCTGCTCCAGGGGTACACCCATCACATGTTCGGGATCACCTCGGACGACGTGACCGGTGCCCGTGGCCGCAGCGAGGCGGTGCCCGGCCAGGTGGTCCGCGGCGGCCCGGTGATCGCGAACGCCGCGGGCGCCGTGCACACCGCCCGGCCCCGGGACCGCACCATCGCCCTCACCTTCGACGACGGGCCCGACCCCGTCTGGACCCCGCGCATCCTCGACGTGCTGCGCCGCAACCATGTGCGCGCGACCTTCTTCGTCGTCGGAACCCAGGTCGTGGCCCACCCGGAACTGGTCCGCCGGATCGTCGCCGACGGCCACCAGATCGGCATCCACACCTTCACCCACCCCGACCTGTCCCGCCTCGCCCCGTGGCAGCGCTCCCTGGAACTCCA
This sequence comes from Streptomyces broussonetiae, assembly GCF_009796285.1. Lineage (NCBI taxonomy): Bacteria > Bacillati > Actinomycetota > Actinomycetes > Kitasatosporales > Streptomycetaceae > Streptomyces > Streptomyces broussonetiae. The sequence continues at coordinate 4,564,206 of NZ_CP047020.1, forward strand.
CGAGACCCAGCTGGCGGTGGCCGGCGCGGCCGGAGTCACCACCGCGCTGCTGAGACCGCCGTACTCCTCGCAGAACGACGCGCTGTCCGACGCCGACTGGTCCGTCCTCAAACAGGCCGACACGGCGGGCTACGTCACGGTGCTCTCCACCCAGGACGCCGAGGACTGGCAGCGCCCCGGCGTGGACCGCATCCTCGCCAACGCGACCCCGCACGGACACGCCGGGCAGATCCTGCTGATGCACGACGCAGGCGGTGACCGCTCCCAGACCGTCACCGCGCTGAACACCCTGATCCCCCGGCTCAAGGCACAGGGCTTCCAGTTCGCGACCGTCGGCGCCGCCGTCGGCATGGCCGGCCCCGTCCAGCCCGCCGGCCTCGGCGAACACCTCCAGGGCATGGCCCTCGTCAACGCGTTGCAGGCCGGCGACTGGATCGTACGGCTGCTGGGCGTGCTGATGTACGCAGCCGGAGTGATCAGCGTGCTGCGCGCGGCAGTCGTGGTGATCACGGCCCGCCGGCACCGACGCCTGCGCAGGGCAGGACGCCGGAGCGCGTCCTGGGGACCACCGGTGACCGAACCCGTCAGCGTCATCGTCCCCGCGTACAACGAGAGCGCCGGGATCGAGGCGGCCGTGCGCTCCCTGCTCGCCTCGGACCATCCGGTGGAGATCATCGTGGTGGACGACGGTTCCACCGACGGCACCGCCGACCTGGTCGAGTCGCTCCACCTGCCGGGGGTGCGGGTGATCCGGCAGGAGAACGCGGGCAAACCGGCCGCTCTCAACACCGGTCTCGCCGCCGCTACTTGTGACCTGGTGGTCATGGTCGACGGCGACACCGTCTTCGAACCCGGCACCGTCCGCACCCTCGTGCAGCCCTTCGCCGACCCCCGCGTGGGCGCGGTCTCCGGCAACGCCAAGGTCGTCAACCGCGGTGGCCTGCTGGGCCGTTGGCAGCACATCGAGTACGTGGTCGGCTTCAACCTCGACCGCCGCCTGTTCGACCTCGCCGAGTGCATGCCGACCGTGCCGGGTGCGGTGGGCGCGTTCCGCCGCCGGGCACTGCTGGCCCTCGGCGGCGTCAGCGACGTCACCCTCGCCGAGGACACCGACCTCACCATGGCGCTGTGCCGGGCCGGCTGGCGCGTGGTCTACGAGGAGGGCGCGGTGGCCTGGACCGAGGCGCCCGCCTCCCTGAACACCCTGTGGCGGCAGCGGTACCGCTGGTGCTACGGCACCCTCCAGGCGATGTGGAAGCACCGCGGCGCACTGGTCCAGCGCGGCGCCGCCGGCAAACTGGGCCGCCGCGGCCTGGTCTACCTCCTCCTCTTCCAGGTCCTGCTGCCCCTGCTCGCACCGGTCGTGGACATCTTCGCCGTGTACGGCCTGGTCTTCCTGGACCCGGTCCGGATCACCGCCCTGTGGCTCGGCTTCCTCCTCCTGCAACTCGGCATGGGCCTGTACGCGTTCCGCCTGGACGGGGAACGCCCCGGCCCGCTGTGGAGCCTGCCGTTGCAGCAGTTCGTCTACCGCCAGCTCATGTATCTGGTGGTCATCCAGTCCGTCTTCACCGCCGTGTCCGGATCACGCCTGCGCTGGCAGCGCATGGAGCGCTACGGCAGCCTCCAGGCTCCTACGGGAGCGGAACCCTCCCGGGACGACGACACCACGGGCGCCGTGCAGCCGGAACCGTACGAGGCCGCCCGGAAGCCGCAACCGTACGAGGCGGTCACCAATGCCGGACCGTACACAGCAGCCCCGGGGCCCGAAGCGTACGAGGCTCACCCGCAGTCCTGGTCATACGCTGCACCTCCTCAGCCCACGCCCCACGACACCACCCACTGGTACTGAGAGTTGTGCCCCGTGAGGGCATGCTGATCACGGTGGTCATCGCCATCCAGGTCCTCACCGTGGTGCTGCCGGCTCTCACGAGAGTCCAGCATTGAGAGCGTGACCTGCCGTTGCCCCTGCCACGTGAAAGGGCCCGCATCCGTGTCCGGATGCGGGCCCTCGGCTCGTTCACGGCCTGGTCACGGCGTCAGACCGCTGCGCCGCCCGACTTGCGGCGACGCCCGACGAACACCGCGCCGGCGCCGACCACCACGGCCGCGCCCCCGATACCGGCGATCAGCGGGAGCGCGGAGGAGGTACCGGTGTGGGCCAGCGAGCCCGCCGCGTTCGTGTCCGAGACCGGGACCACGTGGGAAGTGCCGTGCTTGGCCGGGGCCTTGGACGGCAGCGGAGCCTCTCCGCCGGTCTGCGGGACCGGGCCGGAGCCCGTGGTCGGGGTGCCCGGCTTCACGATGTCGACCTTGTAGGCGGCGAAGCCCGTCGCCACGCAGTTGTTCTTCGTGTCCGGGTAGACGCCCAGGCCTACGGTGAGGGCCTTGCCGACCGGGGCCTTGGCCGTGACGTCCAGCCGGAAGCTGAGGTCGACCGCGGTCTTGCCGGGCAGGTCACCCGGGCCCAGCGAGCCGAAGGCGTATGTGCCGTCGTCCGTGACGTCGAACCACTGCTTGGCGTCCGGGTCGTACGCCTGGAGCACGACCTGCTTGAGCATGAACGGGGTGTCGCCCTTCACCGGACCGGCGCCCGCGGCCAGTTCGATGTTCTTGATGGCGTCCTTGGACGGGTTGGCCACCGTCATCTTGAACGGATGCCAGCCGCTGCCCTTCACGATCTTGCCGGGCAGGCCGCTCAGCCCGATCCGGAGAGTGGCCTTGTACTGCGGGTTCTGGTCCTCGCAGAACCCGAGGTCGGTGGGTTCCACGGTCGGCGTCGGGACACCCGCGGCTGGACCGACACGGTGTGGAGCGGGGCGGGCTCCGGCTGCTCCGCCTACGACGCCAAGCCCAGCTGGCAGAAGGACTCCGGCTGCGCGAACCGCACGGTCGCGGACGTCTCGGCGGTCGCGGACGTCTCCGCGGTCGCCGACCCCAACACCGGTGTCGCGGTCTACGACACCTACGGCCAGGGCAGCGGCTGGATGGTCTTCGGCGGCACCAGCGCCGCCTACCCGCTGATACCTACGGGCCGGGCCGATCGGCCGTACACACCGCGCGGAGGACCACGGGCCACCTTGCCGCGGCACTCCCGGCCCTCCGCCACTGGGCTGGAGTCGGCGATGATGCCGGCTCCGGCCTCGGCTCGCGCGCTCTCCGGCGGCCGGGAGGGGACCAACCCCTACAAACTGGGCTGCGCCTTTCGCCCTGTTGGGCCCCGCAGTACAGGGCCAGGGGCGTGCTGGAACCTTTCGGATCAGGTCGTGCCGGTCTGGTTGCCGCCCGTCACGGAGTGGAGAGTGAAGGTGTCCGACGCATCGGGGACGGACAGGTCGACCGCGACGCCGTAGTCGGAGAAATAGGTGGTCGAGGTGACCTCGGCGGTGTCCGTCTGCATCTGTTCCTGCATCTGCACCGGCAGGTTCTCGCTGTTGACCCAGAGGTCGATGTGGTCGTCGGCAGCACCTGATGCCGCGAGTCGCTTCTTGAGGAACTTCACGTCGTCAGGCGTCAGGCCCTGCCTGCCGGCGATCATCTTGGCCACGTCCAACGTGCCCGTGTAATGGGTGGTGGCAGTGCCGCGTACCGTCTCCCGGCCGACCTTGCGCAGATCGCCGCTGGAGATCAGCATCCGTACGGCCAGGGCGGGGTTCGCCTGCTTCAGCTGGTCGGTGCCGGCCTTGCCGGCGGCACCTTGCGCAGCGATGAGGGCGAGCGGCTCCTTGATCCAGTGCTTGCCGCCGAACCTGGCCAACTTCTGCGCGGGCACCTTCGCGTACAGGGCGTCGCTGCGGATCTTCATTTGCATCGGGGGGACCGGCGTCGGGGTGGAGGACTTCACCGACAGCGTGACGTTGCCCTGCAGACCGTTGGCCCAGTCCTGGTCCCCGACGTTCCGCATCTGCCGCAGCGTGCCCATCGTGATCGTCTGGTCGATCCTGGCCGAGTGGACCTTGGCCGTGGCGTTCTCCACCTGAAGCAGGTAGGCCACCGGTGAGACAGCGACCGTTGACGGCGTGGCGGACGGGTGGGGGGCCGTCGCAGAAGTGGACTTGCCGCCGCAGGCGGAGACAGTGCCCAGAGTCGCCGTGGCGGCCGTGACCGCCAGAACCGTACGGAACCGCATGCCACGCATGGCACGCCTCCCCCGTTTTCTCTTGTCCGACGAGTCGGATGTTCGAATAGTGGGCGCAGACTAGCGCACGGAACCGGCCATGCCAGCCTCAGGGTTGGGCGAACCGAACGCGGTAGAAGGTGCGAGATATCTCCGGGGCAGATGTGGGGGCTCCGACCGGCCCAAGACAGTCCCCGTGGATCGCTGCCGGGCTGACATCCACCGTCGTCGTCCAGGAGTCCCCTGGGCCGAGGCCCAGGGGAGTTCGTGGTCAGCGTCGGTAGTACGGCAGCGACGAGCCGGACGCGGTCGCGAGTACGGCTTCCGTGCCGAGGCTGTTGCCGCTGTCCTGGTACATGGACAGCTGGCCGTCGGACCAGCGCACGAGGTAGTCGTTGGACCGGCTGTCGGTGCTGGTGAAGTTGCCCGCCGTGGTGAGCGTGGCGTGGGTCCACAGCGTGCTCGGGGCCCGCAGTCGCACTTCTCCGTGGAAGCCGTACTGGTTGATGTCCGGGTACAGGGTCAGTTCGCCGTCGGACCAGCGGACCACGAGGTCCGACTCGTTGGTCCCGGCGAAGTCGGCGGACGTGAGGGATGTGGCGTGTGTCCAGGTGGAGTTGGCAGGATTGAGCCGGACCTCGCTGTGGAGGCCGGTGGAGTTGATGTTCTTGTAGAGCGTGGTCTCGCCGTCGGACCAGCGCACGATCAGGTCGTCGGGCCAGTGGTCGTCGGTGGTGTACCGGCCCGCCGTCATGCCGACCTCGTGCTGCCACAGCGTGCCCGGCTTGACGAGCGTGATCTGGCTGTGCAGGCCGTGCGCGTCGACGTCGGGGAAGAGGGTGAGGCTGCCGTCGCTCCAGCGCACCAGCAGGTCGTAGGTGTCAGAGCCTGTGAAGTCGCCGGCCGTGATGGAGACGGCCTTCGTCCAGGTGGTGTTGGCCGCGACGAGCTGTATCTCCTTGTCGAACCGTCCGTTGCCACCTCCCCGGTACAGCGTCAGCTCGCCGTCCGACCAGCGCACGATCAGATCGCTCTTGTCCGGATCGGGCGAAGGCGAGGGCGTGAAGGAGCCGGAGGCGACGAGGGCGGTATGGGTGAGTGTGGAGGCGCCGGGCAGCACATTGGGACGTGCGGGGGCGGTGCCGGCGACCGCCGCGTTGTACAGGTTCTGGACGTCGGAGCCGTAGGCGGAGCTGTAGGAGACGTCGGCGGTCGGTCCGCCGGTGTCCCAGCCGCCGATGGTGCCCACCACGTCGCCGGTGCCGGTGGCCGGGTCGAAGTTCTCCAGGAACGGGCTGCCGCTGGTGCCGGTTGCGAAGCCGTCGCAGGCGATCCGGAGGTACGAGCCGGGGGTGCCGTCGCTCGGGGTGTACTGCGTGGTGTTGTTGTCGCAGGTCAGGGGCTGCGTGGCGGTGCCCGGGTAGCCGACCAGCCGAATGCTGGGGAAGGCGTAGCCGCGGCCGGTGGCCAGGTTGTTGCCGCCCACCACGTCCTGCACCTGCTTGCCGTCGCTGCGCGGGCCGACCTGGGCGAACGCCATGTCCCACGGGGCGCCCTGGACGTGTCCGCGGTCGTAGTAGCGGGGATCGATCCAGACCCGGCTGCGGCCTTCGGAGTCCGTGGCGACGGGGAAGATGCCGTACGGCTGGGGGTTGGCCGCGGTCCACTGGGGGACGAACGCGAGCGAGCCGCCGCCTGCCCGCCCGTCCAGGCAGTGCCCGGCGGTGAGCACGATGTTGTGGTGCGGGCTGTTGATGACGCTCGCGGTGCAGAAGTAGGACCCGCTGCTGGTCTGCATGTACATCCGGCCGACCATCGGCAGCCCGCCGAAGTAGGAGCTGCCGGGACCCGTCCCGCCCGTGCTCGTGGGGGACGGGCTCGGAGAGGCGGTGGGGCTCGCCGAGTCCGACGCGCTGGGGGAGGTGCTCGGGGCGGCGGACGAGGTGTCCGTCGGGGCGGCGGTCGGGGTGTCTGTAGCGGTGGCGGAGGGATCCGGGGTCGAGGTGTCGGTGGGTGTGTCCGTCGGGCCCACGGTGGCGCTCGGCGTGGCGTCCATCGGAGCCTCACGCAGGTCCTGGGCCTTCGGACCACCGGTCACCGGCGGCTTGACGAGCCCCTGGAGCGTGGGGTGGGCGGCGGCCTTGCCCGTGCTCCGCGGTTTGGCGTCCGGAAGCGGCTTCGCTTCTGCCATGCGCTGCGCGGTCCAGAACCGCTTGGCCGCAAGGGCTGTCCAGTGCGGCGCGGCGGCTGGGAGACGCGGAGCGGTGTCCGGTATCGCGGACGTGTACGCCGGAGGGGCGTTCGTGGCGCCTGCCGTTTCGACCGAGACGACGAGAGTTCCGGCCAGCGCGGTGATCGCGCCTACGGCGGCCACGAGAAGGGCACCGCGCCGACTCGCGCGGTGCCCGGCAGTTCTGCTCACTTTTGGGCTGAATTCCCCCCACTTGGCGTGGCTCCCCGCCACGCAGGCGATAGGACTAGCAGAGAGTACGGCACTGTTGCTCGGCGATCGAACTATGGGGCGAATTCGCCTGGGTGATGAGCCGGCGGCCGGTGCCTGCTCCCGGACGCACAGCGGCATCGGGGTGAGGCGCCGCGTTCAGCTTCTTCAGGTCAGGCTGGTCAGCCAACTCGGATCCTCATGGAACAGATCGGCGTGCGCCTCGTAGTACTCCTGCTGGTCGGAGTCCTCGTCGTCGCTCTGACCCTGCATGCGCCCGAAGCCGGGGCGGCCTTGGTCGGAGCCACTGCGGTGGTGGCACTACTCGCCCAACTCATGGGCCGCGAATGACTCTGGACGAGCAGAGATGCCTGTAGCCATGCACGCTCGGCGAAACCAGCACCACCGGCACGCGTCGACACGGCTGATTTCGGTCCTACTCGTAAGCCCGAGTTCGCCCTGTCTGCCGGTACTCCTCCACGGGGATCGGATCGACCCCGGGCACGGATTACGAGGGCCTGCAAGATCGTGACGGGTGATGGGCGATCATGCTCGATCCGGTTTTGCCTGGCCGACACGTACACGAGCCTGCTGCCCGAGGCGGACCTGGCGATCGCCGAGGCCGCAGCGCGGCTCGTACCGCGCGCCCGCCGGGCGAGTGATGCCGAGAAGCCCGAAACCGAGCCAGAGGCGGCTGACGGCGGGAAATCCGGCACCGACGGGATGCCGGCGGATGCCGAGGCATCCGCCGCCCAGCCGGGCCGTGGCGGCGCACCGCTCACGCACCGCTGACCCAAACGGCCCCGGACGCGGAGTCCGAGGCCGAACAGAGCGTCCCGCCTGAGAGAAACCCCAGGTCAGAGCCGGTTTTCCAGAGCCCCCTGTCGGATTCGAACCGACGACCTTCGCTTTACAAGAGCGGCGCTCTGACCAGCTGAGCTAAGGAGGCCTGCGCATGGGCGCCCGTGCAGTGTACCCAGGTCCGGACCCCCTCCTGTCGAAAATTTCCGCGAAGTTCACCGTCACCCGGGTACTGACAGATCGAGTGAACGCCAGGTACGGTCCTGAGCCAGTTCATCCGTGTGGACTACACCGCGTGGACTACACCAACCACCTTCCTACAACGGATCGTCCGGCACGTTCCTGCCGGTAGAAGGGGGCCCTTCACCATGGCCACTGTCACGTTCGACAAGGCGACCCGGATCTACCCGGGTTCCACCAAGCCCGCCGTCGACGGTCTCGACATCGCGATCGAGGACGGCGAGTTCCTCGTCCTGGTCGGCCCGTCCGGTTGCGGAAAGTCCACCTCCCTGCGGATGCTCGCGGGCCTGGAGGACGTCAACGCCGGCGCCATCCGTATCGGTGACCGCGACGTCACCCACCTGCCGCCCAAGGACCGGGACATCGCCATGGTGTTCCAGAACTACGCCCTGTACCCGCACATGACCGTCGCCGACAACATGGGCTTCGCGCTCAAGATCGCCGGCGTCAACAAGGCGGAGATCCGGCAGAAGGTCGAGGAGGCCGCGAAGATCCTCGACCTCACCGAGTACCTGGACCGCAAGCCCAAGGCCCTGTCCGGCGGTCAGCGCCAGCGTGTCGCCATGGGCCGCGCGATCGTCCGGGAGCCGCAGGTGTTCCTCATGGACGAGCCGCTGTCCAACCTGGACGCCAAGCTCCGCGTCTCGACCCGTACCCAGATCGCGTCCCTGCAGCGCCGCCTCGGCATCACCACCGTCTACGTCACCCACGACCAGGTCGAGGCCATGACGATGGGCGACCGGGTGGCTGTCCTCAAGGACGGTCTGCTCCAGCAGGTCGACTCGCCGCGCAACATGTACGACAAGCCCGCGAACCTCTTCGTCGCCGGCTTCATCGGCTCCCCGGCCATGAACCTGATCGAGGTCCCGGTCACCGACGGCGGCGTGAAGTTCGGCAACAGCGTCGTCCCGGTCAACCGCGAGGCCCTCAAGGCCGCCACCGACAAGGGTGACAAGACGGTGACCGTGGGCGTGCGCCCCGAGCACTTCGACGTGGTCGAGCACAACGGAGGCGTGGCGGCCTCCCTGAGCAAGGACAGCGCCGACGCCCCGGCCGGTCTCGCCGTCTCCGTGAACGTGGTCGAGGAGACCGGCGCCGACGGCTACGTCTACGGCACCGTCGAGGTCGGCGGCGAGCGCAGGGACCTCGTGGTCCGCGTCAGCAGCCGCGCCGTGCCGGAGAAGGGCTCCACGCTGCACGTCGTGCCGCGGCCGGGCGAGATCCACGTGTTCTCCACCTCCACCGGCGAGCGCCTGACCGACTGAGCGGACTGAGCTGCGCATTCGCGCGCGAGTTGACGAAAGGGGCCCCGCGGAGCGCCGCGGGGCCCCTTTCCTACCCGAATGTCCTTGCGGACATACCCCGGCGCAGCGATCATTCCGGGCGAACGGCGTCAACCCCTTACCCAGAAAACGCCACAGTCTCATCCCCCGTAAGAGTGACTCAATGTCGCCAAATCATCACCGGGCGCTACCCTCACACGCGTGAAGCACTCCACCACCCCTCAGACGCGACGCGGCCACCGGGGCGGCCCTGCCCGCCGGATCGGCCGCACTCTCGCCCTTGTCCTGCCCGTCGTCCTGGTGCTCTCCGGGACCCTCGCGGTCACCCGGGTCAGCTGGACCCGGAGCCCCTCCGGCTCGGCGCTGACCGCCTCGGACGTCTCCCCCGCGGAGGTCTCCGCCAAGACGGTCTCCGACGCCCCGCAGGACGTGCTCCGCGACCGGCTGATCGGCGAGCTCCAGAACGAGAACCCGGGGGTGGTCCTCACCCACCTCCAGCAGGCCGTCAACGGGCGCCCGTCGCTGGCCCGGCACTGCTCCTCCATCGCCCACGCCCTGGGCCAGGCCGCGGAGCGCATCTACGGCGCCACGCGCGCCCAGTCCTACGCCCGCCCGGTGTGCGACACGGCGTTCGCCTCGGGCGTGCTCGCCGCGCACAGCTGAGAGCACGGCGACGCCCGCAGCAAGCGCGTCGCCATGGGCCGGCCCGGACGGGGCGCCACGTACAGTGCGGACATGACCCATCCCAACGCCGCGTCGCGCCCCACCCAGGCCGTGGTCCTGGCCGGTGGCCAGGGCTCCCGGCTGCGTCCGTACACCGACGACCGGCCCAAGCCGATGGTCGAGATCCCCGGCACGGGCACCCCGATCATCGGCCATCAGCTGACCTGGCTGGCCGAGGAAGGCGTGACGGACGTGGTGGTCTCCTGCGGCCACCTCGCCGAGGTCCTGCAGAAGTGGCTGGACTCTGCCGACCTGCCGCTCTCCGTCACCACCGTCGTGGAGACCGAACCCCTCGGCCGCGGCGGCGGCCTCAAGTACGCCGCCGCGCGTCTGCCCCACCCCGACCGGCCGTGGTACGCCACCAACGGCGACATCTGGACCCGCTTCTCCCTGCGGGACATGGCCGACTTCCACACCGAGCGGGACGCTGCCGCGACCCTGGCCCTGGCGCGGCCGCGCATCCCCTGGGGCGCGGTCGAGACCGACGGGTTCGGGCACATCACCGACTTCATCGAGGCGCCGCCGTCGACGTTCGAGATCAACGCCGGTGTGTACGTCTTCTCGCCCGAGTTCGCCGAGATGCTCCCGGATCAGGGGGATCACGAGCGCACCACGTTTCCCCGGCTGGCCCGGGAACGACGGCTGTTCGGGTTCCCCATTCCGCAGGGGGCGTACTGGCGGGCCATCGACACCGCGAAGGACCTGACCGAGGCGGCCAAGGAACTGGCGGCCCTGGGTCGTTAGGCCGCCCGCCGCGACCGGCGCCCCGGCCGTCGAGCCGGGAACGGTCTCTTCCCCCTCCTCTTCCCCCCAGCCGAAAGGGCCCCGCATCTTCGCGATGCGGGGCCCTTGGTCTGCCGGACGGGCTAGCCGAGCAGGCCGCCCACCAGGCCCGGATCGCCGGAGGACGAGGAGCCGCCCGAGCTGCCGGTGCCGCCCGAGGACGAGCCGCCCCCGGTCGACGTACCACCGGTGCTCGTCGGGCCCGCCGACGAACTCGGCGCGCCGCCGGTCGGGGCGGACTGGCGGGGCGGGACCTGGCCCGTGGTGCCCTGGGTCTGGCTCGGGGCCGCGGTCGTCCCGCCGGCGCTCCTCGTGGCGCCCGGTGTCGTCGCCGCGCCGGACGGGCTCGCACCGGCCGTGGCGCCGCCCGTGGGGGCCGTGGAGGCCGACGGGGTGGTGCCACGGTGCCGCCTGCCCGGCCCCTGCGGGAGCGGGGAGCCGGGGAGGTTGTTGCGGGGGGCCTCGCCGGGGCCGGGGACGACCACGCGGCTGGAGTCGCGTACGGCGCCGCCCAGCAGGGAGCCGACGAGCAGGGTGAAGCCGACCGTGACCGTCGTGATCAGCGCGCCGCGGCGCAGGACGTACCGGCGCAGCTCCCAGAGGTCGGAGCGGGGGCCGAGCCGGCGCCAGGCGCCGGCGGCGAGGCGGCCGTCCACGGAGTAGACGGGGGCGCCGGCGATGATCAGTGGGGACCAGGCGGCCATGTAGATGATGTCGGGGGCGTCGTAGGCCGGGACCGTCTTCCAGCTGACCGTGACGATCAGGGCGGCGGAGAGCAGGGCCCCGACGACCGCGGCCACGCGCTGCCAGCAGCCGAGGATCGTCAGGACCCCGACGACCACCTGGAGGAAGGCGATGACCAGGCCCGAGCCGACCGGATGGTGCAGGGCGAACTGGCGCAGCGGCTCGGCCACGTCCCACGGGTGCAGGGTGTTGAGCCACTTGACCATGGAGCCGCGCTTGCCTCCGTCGAAGTAGACGGGGTCGCACAGCTTGCCCATGCCGGCGTAGATGGAGATGAAGCCGAGGAAGATCCGCAGCGGGAGCAGGACCACGCCGAGGTTCATCCGGCGGCCCGGGTAGTAGGCGTGCCGGGCCGGGTCGTCGCCCTGGCGCCGGGCGGCCCGCGGGGTGGTGTCGGGGGCGGAGGGGTCCGTGTAGTCCGTGTAGTCCGCGTACTCGTCGTAGCCGTCGTAGCCGTCGTAGCCGTCGGGGTGCGCGAAGTCGGCTTCCGGGTACGGGGGTTCGCCGTAGGCGCCGCCGCCCGTGCGCATGTGCGGCAGGAGGCGGGTGCCGTCGGCGGTGTCGGGGGCGGTGCGCTGGTGGCCCACGACCGGGGTCTCGACCGTCTGGTCCAGGCCGTCGTAGGCGTCGGCGTACCCGGTCCCGACCCGCGGGATGACCTGGGTGGCGCCGGCCTCGGGCTCGTCGGCCCGGCGGACGCTGCCCCGTACGGCCTGGAGGAGCCGGTGGGCGCCGGTGTCGTCGGGGGCGGACCTGCCGCTCCACACGACGGGGCGGCGGCGCGCGGTGCCCATCACCGGCATCCGGCCGGTGTCCTGGGCGGTGCTCAGATGCCGGGCGATCCGCGGGGATTGGGTGCGCTTCGCCGACGCTCCCAGCTGCACGCGGAAGCTGGCGTGATTGACGATGACCTGCGCCGGATCGCTCGGCACCTTCACCATGCTCAGCGCGGGAGCGTCGTCGGGCGCGGACGTGAATCCGGAATTGAATCCCGACGAGCGGCCCCCCGTGGGTGTGCGGGGTGTTCTGGTGTCCACACTCATCTAACCGAGTGACCCGGAGTTAGGACACTGCTTTGACCGGGCGGATGTGTCCGGACCCCGTCAAAGGGGCCCGGAGCACCCCACGGGCACCGGAATTAATCCGAACAGGTGAAAACCTGGACGGATGTTCAGCTCCGCCTGCGTGCCGCCTCGTACAGGACGATGCCCGCCGCCACACCGGCGTTGAGCGACTCCGCGCCACCCGGCATCGGGATGCGCACCCGGAAGTCGCACGTCTCGCCGACCAGGCGGGACAGGCCCTTGCCCTCGCTGCCGACCACGATGACCACCGGACCCTGCAGGGCCTGGAGGTCGCCGAGTTCGACCTCGCCGTCCGCCGCCAGGCCCACGACCGTGATGCCGGCCTTCTTGTAGGCCTCCAGGGCGCGGGTGAGGTTGGTGGCGCGGGCCACCGGGGTGCGGGCGGCCGTACCGGCGGAGGTCTTCCAGGCCCCGGCGGTCATACCGGCCGAGCGGCGCTCGGGCACGACCACACCGTGACCGCCGAAGGCGGAGACGGAGCGGACGACCGCGCCGAGGTTGCGCGGGTCGGTGACCCCGTCGAGCGCAACGATCAGCGGGTCCTCGCCCTCGTCGTAGGCCGCCTCGGTGAGGTCCTCGGGGTGCGCGTACTCGTACGGCGGGACCTGCAGGACGAGGCCCTGGTGGTTCAGGCCGTTCGTCATGCGGTCCAGCTCGGGGCGCGGGGCCTCCATCAGGTTGATCCCGCCGCGCTCGGCGGCGAGCTGGAGGGCCTCGCGGACGCGCTCGTCGTTGTCGATGAACTGCTGGACGTAGAGGGTCGAGGCCGGGACGCCCTCGCGCAGCGCCTCGACGACCGGGTTACGGCCGACGACCATCTCGGACGTGCCCCTGCCGCCCCGGCCGCGCGCCACCGGACGGCGCTGGGCCTGCTTGGCCTTGGCGGTGGCGATGCGGTTCTTCTTGTGTCCCTTGCGCATCTCGGCGGGCGGGGTCGGACCCTTGCCCTCCAGGCCCCGGCGTCGCTGGCCGCCACTGCCGACCTGCGCGCCCTTCTTGCCGGACATGCGGCGGTTGTTCGCGGCCATGAGTCACTCGTCTCCGTGAGCTTCGTACGTACGTCTTACGCGTCTGTGTCTTATGCAGTGTGCCGCCCGGAGGGCCGGGCGGCACAGTCGATCAAGCAGGGCGGTCAGCGCTGGCCGAGCGACCAGCGCGGGCCCTGCGGGCTGTCCTCGATGACCAGGCCCGACTGGCCGAGCTGGTCGCGGATGGCGTCGGCGGTGGCCCAGTCCTTGCGGGCGCGGGCCGACTCGCGCTGGTCCAGGACCAGACGGACGAGGCTGTCGACCACGCCGTGCAGGTCTTCGCCACGGCCCGCGTCCTCACCGGCCCAGAACGCGTCCAGCGGGTCGAGGCCGAGGACACCGAGCATGGCCCGCACCTCGGCGAGCCGGGCGACGGCGGCCTCCTTGTCGTCCGCGGCCAGTGCGCTGTTGCCCTGCCGGACGGTGGTGTGCACGATCGCGAGGGCCTGCGGGACGCCCAGGTCGTCGTCCATCGCCTCGGCGAAGGCGGGCGGGACCTCGGCGGCCGGCTCGACCGTGCCCCCGGCCTTCTCCACCACGCGCTGCACGAAGCCCTCGATCCGCGCGAACGCGGACTCGGCCTCGCGCAGGGACTCCTCGCTGTACTCGATCATCGAGCGGTAGTGCGGGGTGCCCAGGTAGTAGCGGAGCACGATCGGCCGCCACTGCTTGACCATCTCGCTGACCAGGACCGAATTGCCGAGCGACTTGGACATCTTGTCGCCGGCCATGGTGACCCAGGCGTTGTGCACCCAGTACCGGGCGAAGTCGTCGCCGTAGGCCTTGGCCTGGGCGATCTCGTTCTCGTGGTGCGGGAAGATCAGGTCGAGGCCGCCGCCGTGGATGTCGAAGGCGCTGCCCAGGTACTTGTGCGCCATCGCCGAGCACTCCAGGTGCCAGCCGGGGCGGCCCGGGCCCCACGGGGTCGGCCAGGTCGGCTCGCCCGGCTTGGCCGACTTCCACATGGCGAAGTCCCGCGGGTCCCGCTTGCCGGTCTCACCCTCGCCGGACGGCTGGAGCAGGTTGTCCAGCTCCTGCCGGGACAGCTGCAGGTACTGCGGGAAGGACCGCACGTCGAAGTAGACGTTGCCGTCGGCCTCGTACGCGTGCCCGCGCTCGATGAGGCGCTGCATCATCTCGACCATCTCGGGGATGTGGCCGGTGGCGCGCGGCTCGTACGTCGGCGGCAGGCAGCCGAGCGCGGTGTAGCCGTCGTTGAAGGCGCGCTCGTTCTCGTACCCGATGGACCACCACGGGCGGCCCTGTTCGCGGGCCTTGGCGATGATCTTGTCGTCGATGTCCGTGACGTTCCGGATGAACGTCACGTCATAGCCGCGGTACGCGAACCAGCGGCGCATGATGTCGAAGTTGAGCCCCGAGCGGATGTGCCCGATGTGGGGTGCCGCCTGCACGGTGGCGCCACAGAGGTAGATCGAGACACAACCCGGCTTGAGCGGGGTGAAGTCACGGATCTGCCGGGCGCTGGTGTCGTACAGGCGAATGGTCACCACTCCAGGGTAGTGGGCGCGAGAGGGTGCCTCACGCCCTTCCCCGCGTTGCCGCCGCCTCAGAGCGGCCCCTGCCCGACGACCTTGCGCGGACGCACCCGCACGACCACCCGCGCGGCGTCGTCCTTCGAGGCCGGGTTGAAGTCCGCGTACTGCTTGCCGGTGTACTTCATGCTCAGTTCGTCGATGAGTTCCGGGGCGCCCTCGGTGGTCAGTTCGGCTGTGCCGCGGATCTCGGCGTACGCGTAGGGCTGCTCGGGGGGCGAGACGACGATCGTCACCCGCGGGTCGTGCCGCAGGTTCTTGTACTTGCGCCGGTCGACCGTCGTGGAGAAGAGGATGTCGTCGCCGTCCCGCTTCACCCAGACCGGGGACATCTGCGGGCTGCCGTCGGGCTGGAGGGTGCCGACGACGATGAACACCTTCTGGTCGAGCAGGGCCTTGAGGTCCTCGGACAGGGCGGCGGACATGGGTACCTCCGGAAAAGCCGTGGTCGACGGTGACTCGGGAGACTCTCCGGGTACCCTCGCACGCTCCCGGCTCCCCCGCACCGGGAACGCGCCGTCGACCCGTACGCCGATCAGCCCGGCCGCCCGTCGATCCGCCGACCCGTCGGTCCGTCCGCCCGGGGACCCGTCGGTCCGTCAGCCCGTCCGCACCACCAGTGCCGTGGCGATCGCCATCAGCCCCTCCTCGCGCCCCGGGAAGCCGAGGCCGTCCGTCGTGGCGCCGGAGACGGAGACGGGGGCGCCGGCCGCCTCGGAGAGGACCTTCTGGGCCTCGTCCCGGCGCTTGCCGATCTTCGGGCGGGGACCGACGACCTGGACGGCGATGTTGCCGATGCCGAAACCCGCCTCGCGGACCAGGCGGGCCGCCTCCGTCAGCAGGGTCACGCCCGAGGCGCCGGACCACTCCGGGCGCCCGGTACCGAAGTGCTGCCCCAGGTCACCGAGGCCGGCGGCGGAGAAGAGCGCGTTGCAGGCCGCGTGCGCGACGACGTCCGCGTCGGAGTGGCCGGCCAGCCCCGGCCCCTCGCCCTCCCACTTCAGGCCCGCGCACCACAGCTCGCGGCCCTCCTCGAAGGCGTGGATGTCGGTGCCGATGCCGACCTGGGGGAGCATCGGGGGCTGCTCAGAAGCCATCGTTCAGCCTCCTGCGGGCCAGGACCGCCTCGGCGAGGACGAGGTCGAGGGGGCGGGTGACCTTGAAGGCCTCCTCGTGGCCGGGGACGGTCACGACACGCAGGCCGAGCTGCTCGACCATGCTTGCGTCGTCCGTCACGTCGTCGGTGACGGTCTCGTGCGCACGGACCAGGGTCGCGCGGTCGAAGCCCTGCGGCGTCTGGACCGCGCGCAGGCGGGCCCGCTCGGGCGTGGCGACGACCGGTTCCGGGGTGCCGGCGACGGTCGCGGGCTCGACCTCCTTGACGGTGTCGGCCAGCGGCAGCGCGGGTACGACGGCGGGCGCGCCCTCGCGCACGGCCTCGATGACCGCGTCGACCGTGTCGACCGGCACGAGCGGGCGGGCCGCGTCGTGCACGAGGACGACGCCGTACTCCGGGGGCAGCGCGTCCAGACCGAGCCTGACCGATTCCTGGCGGGTCTCTCCGCCGGGTACGACCAGGAAGTCCGTGCGCTCGGGCAGCGCGTGCGCGTCGAGCAGGGACTTGACCTCGGCGGCGCCTTCGGAGGGCGCGACGACGATCACCAGGGAGACATGGCGGGACGCGGCGAGTGCCCGGACGGCGTGGATGAGCATGGGCGTGCCGCTCAGCGCGCGCAGCGCCTTGGGGGCGCCCGGGCCGAGGCGTACGCCCCGGCCGGCGGCGGGAATCACGGCGGCGACGGGGGTCTGCGCAGGTGAGGGGCGCGATTCGTCAGACATCGGTTCCTGTCAGGTTTGTGTGCTCGACCTAGGTGGGTATGGCCTGGAGGAGTGCCGGGCGCGACGCCCTTGACCGGACCCTTCCGTGACCCTGGTCGAGGCCATCAGCCCGGTACACCAAGTATCGGGGGGCTTTCTTCTCAGAAGTTCCCCGACCGACGCTGCGCGGGGACGAAGCGGGTATGAACATGCCGCAGCGCCCGGCGACGGGATCCGACAGAGTCAGTGTCGAATCCGTGTCATCGGGCACCGCGGCATTTCACTGTGCTGAGCGTGCTGCGCGAGCCGGAGGCGAGGGATCGCCGCCGTGGCGCGTCAGGAGGCGAGCACCTCGTCGAGCAGGGCCTCTGCCTTGTCCTCGTTCGTGTTCTCCGCGAGGGCCAGCTCGCTCACCAGGATCTGGCGGGCCTTGGCGAGCATGCGCTTCTCACCGGCGGACAGTCCGCGCTCGCGCTCGCGACGCCACAGGTCACGCACGACTTCGGCGACCTTGATGACATCGCCGGAGGCGAGCTTCTCCAGGTTTGCCTTGTAGCGACGGGACCAGTTCGTGGGCTCCTCGGCGTACGGTGCACGCAGCACCTCGAAGACCCGGTCCAGCCCGTCCTGACCGACCACATCACGTACGCCCACGAACTCAGCATTGTCCGCTGGCACACGTACCGTCAGGTCACCCTGGGCGACCTTCAGCACCAAGTAGGTCTTGTCCACGCCTTTGATCTGGCGAGTTTCGATGGCCTCGATCAGCGCGGCCCCGTGATGGGGATAGACCACGGTGTCGCCAACCTTGAACGTCATGTGACAGGTACCCCTTCCGTGGCTATCCAGGGTAACACGGATACGGCGTCTTCTGAATGGCGTTTTCGCAGGTCAGGGCATATCTCGGGGCTTGACAACAGCAACAGGAACGTGCTTCGAGGGCCCTGCACAAGCGGGTATTCGCAGGTCGGAGGGGCTCTTCGGGCGGAGGGAAACGCGTACGTTACACACTCCGGGCGCCCCCTCCAAGTGGCTTAACGTCCCGATTTGTCCCGTTCCAAGCGTACGACTTCCGCTACTCCGTTCGGTGCCGGGAGGCGGATCCGGAGGCGGATCCGGAGGCGGATCCGGAGGGCATGCGACACGAATCCGGAATTGATCAACGGTTGCCGGAGGGTGCTCGGTGATCAATATCGAGGGCGGTCAACCGAGACGGTCTTCGAAGCCCTCATCGACAGCTCGCGCATTCCTTCACGGAAATTTTGCGCGCGGTTATGTGAATGACGGACGAGCGCTCGGCAAAGTGACTCAAGAGTCACTTGTGGCTGGAGTGACGAGAGTGGGGCAGTACCCCCAGCCGGAGGGAAGCCGGACGCTTGGGGAGGGTCGGGTGTGGTGGCGTGGGAACGGCTCGGTAACCTAAGGCCGCTGACAGACACTTAGGGTGGCTTTACAAGAGGAGCCGCCCGTGCGTTCAAGGAGTTGCCGCCGCCGTGAGCAGCAGCCTTCGACGCGGCGCCCTCGCCGCTTCCGCCATCGTCTTCTCGATCGCCTCGCTGGCCGCCTGCGGTGCCGGCAACGACTCACAGACGCTGGAGATCAAGCCGGACAACGCAGCCACCAAGGTCGGCAACATCAAGGTCCAGAACGCGCTGATCATCACGCAGCCCGATCTGCAGTCGACCGGGCCGGCCGTGGTCTCCGCGACCCTGTTCAACCAGGGCGCCAGTGACGAGACCCTGCAGTCGATCTCCCTGCCGGGCACCAGCTCGACGGTCACGCTGACCCCCGCCAAGGGCCAGAGCCTGACGGTCCCGGCGCACGGCTCCCTGATCCTCGGCGGCCAGGGCAACGCCTCCGCGGAACTGCCCAACGGGCGGTCGGCGGTCATGGACGGCAACGTCCAGAAGCTCACCTTCACCTTCAGCACGACCGGCGCCGTGAGCCTGGACTCCTTCGTGGTCCCGGCCACCAGCTACTTCGACAAGTGGGGCCCGAGCCAGATCCCGTCCGCCCCGGCGACCCCGACCGGCGCCCCGGGCGCGTCCGCCTCCAGCAGCGGCAAGCCGGCCAAGCACACCGGCAAGGGCAAGGGCGGCAAGGCGACCCCGTCGTCCACCGCGAGCGGGTCCGCGTCCACCGGAGCGACCCCGACCGACTCGGCGTCCCAGTCGGTCGCCGGTCACTGACCCTCCCCGCCACGCACGAAGGGCGGCACCCCCGCGGGGGTGCCGCCCTTCGCCGTACGGCCGGTCCGCGTGGTCCACGCGGCGGGTCGGTCTACGGCTCGAACTTGTAGCCCAGGCCGCGGACCGTCACCAGGTAGCGCGGCGCCCCCGGGTCGGGCTCGATCTTGGCGCGCAGGCGCTTGACGTGGACGTCGAGGGTCTTGGTGTCGCCCACGTAGTCGGCACCCCAGACGCGGTCGATCAGCTGCATACGGGTCAGGACGCGGCCGGCGTTGCGCAGGAGCATCTCGAGCAGGTCGAACTCCTTTAGCGGGAGGTCGACCTTGGAGCCGGCCACCGTCACCACGTGGCGGTCGACGTCCATGCGGACCGGGCCGGCCTCCAGCGCGGCCGGGGTGACCTCCTCCGGCTCACCGCGGCGGCGCAGCACGGCGCGGATGCGGGCGACCAGCTCGCGCGAGGAGAAGGGCTTGGTGACATAGTCGTCGGCTCCTATCTCCAGGCCGACGACCTTGTCGATCTCGCTGTCCTTCGCGGTCACCATGATCACGGGGACGTTGGAGCGGCCGCGCAGCTGGCGGCACACCTCCGTGCCGGGCAGACCCGGCAGCATCAGGTCGAGGAGGACGAGGTCGGCGCCGTTGCGCTCGAACTCGTCGAGTCCGTCGGGCCCTGTGGCCGCGACGGCGACCTCGAAGCCCTCCTTGCGGAGCATGTACGACAGGGCGTCGGAGAAGGACTCCTCGTCCTCGACGACGAGCACTCGGGTCACGGAAGGACCTCCGGGGCGGGAAGCGGTTCGTACGGGGATGAGTCGGTGGTGCCCGCCTCTTCGTCGAGGTCGGGGTGCTGGCCGGTGCGGTCGCGGGCCGCGGCCGCCTCCGGCAGTCTGAGGGTGAAGGTGGAGCCCTGGCCTTCGGCGCTCCAGACCGTGACCTCCCCGCCGTGCGAGGCGACCACGTGCTTGACGATCGCGAGACCCAGACCGGTGCCCCCGGTGGCCCGCGAGCGGGCCGGGTCGACGCGGTAGAAGCGCTCGAAGACGCGCTCCTTGTCCTTCTCGGAGATGCCGATGCCCTGGTCCGTGACGGCGAGTTCGATCATGTCGCCACCGGGTGCGGAGACCCGGCGGGCGGCTATGCCGACACGGGTGCGGGCCGGGGAGTAGTTCACGGCGTTCTCGACGAGGTTGCCGAGGGCGGCGGCCAGCTGGCCGCGGTTGCCCCAGACGTGCAGATCGGCCGTACCACCGGCAGCCATGGTGATCTGTTTGGTACCGGCCTGGTGGCGGCAGCGGTCGACGGCCTCGGCGACGAGTTCGTCCACGCGGACGGGCTCCGCGTCTTCGAGAGGGTCGTCGTTCTGCACGCGCGACAGGTCGATGAGTTCCTGGACCAGGTTGGTCAGCCGGGTGGCCTCGATCTGCATGCGGCCGGCGAAGCGCTGGACCGCCTCGGGATCGTCGGAGGCGTCCATGACCGCCTCGGAGAGCAGCGACAGCGCGCCGACGGGCGTCTTCAGCTCATGGCTGACGTTCGCCACGAAGTCGCGCCGTACGGCCTCGATCCGTCGGGCCTCGGTGAGGTCCTCGACCAGCAGCAGAACCAGTCGGGATCCGAGCGGGGCCACGCGCGCGGAGACGGCGAGCGCCTCGCCGCGTCCGGTGCCGCGCCGCGGCAGGTCCAGCTCGACCTGGCGTATCTCACCGTCCCTTCTGGTGTCCCGGGTCATCTGCAGCATGGGCTCGACGGCCAGCTTGCCGCCGCGCACCAGTCCGAGGGCGTAGGCGGCCGAGCTGGCCTTGACAACGGCGTCGGCCTCGTCGAGAACGACGGCCGAGGAGCGGAGCACGGACAGCACTGTGTCCACGCCCGGCGGGAGTACGGGATCGGTGTGCAAGGAAGTCCTGGTGGGTCGCTTCTGGTCGCGTTCGCTCCAGCGGAACGCCAGCATGGCGATGACACCGGTGGCTACCCCGGCGATCGCTGCCGCTGCGGCGACCGCCGCGTTCACGTCCATGCATCCAGGTTAAGCAGGGCGTACGACATGACCACAGCCGTCCGGGTGCGACCTCGAACACTCGTCGCCCAGAGTTCACCTTGGAGCCAGCATTGATTCATTTGTGGTGGCAGAAACGGACGCGTACGGGCCACACGGTGAGAGCGTGGGAACCGCACCGCCGGTTTTCGCCACCGGACCACCGGGGCGTCCGGTGTCGACCGGTTGTCGACGGGTGTCACAGCCCCGGAACCCACAAGAACACGCACGTAGGAGAGGGAACCCTGATGCGGGACGCGTACCACGAGGAACTTGACTCGATCGGCGACGGTCTGGTGGAGATGACCCGGCTGGTCGGGTCGGCGATCGGGCGCGCCACGACCGCCATCCTGGACGCCGACCTGAAGCTCGCCGAGAGCGTGATCGAGGCGGACCAGAAGGTCGACGAACTCCAGCACGACCTGGAGGCGCGCGCGATAGCCCTGCTGGCCCGGCAGCAGCCGGTGGCCACGGACCTGCGGATCGTCGTCACCTCGCTCCGTATGTCCGCCGACCTGGAGCGCTCCGGCGACCTCGCCCAGCACGTGGCGAAGCTGGCCCGGCTGCGCTTCCCCGAGCGCGCGGTCCCCCAGGACCTGCACGCCACGATCCTGGAGATGGGCCAGCTTGCGCAGCGCCTGATGGCGAAGGCGGCCGAGGTGATCATCACGAAGGACGTCGACCTCGCGATGCAGCTGGAGCAGGACGACGACGAGATGGACCAGCTGCACCGCACGCTCTTCCAGCACCTGATCGACGACCGCTGGAAGCACGGCATCGAGACGGCCGTCGACGTCACCCTCCTCGGCCGCTACTACGAGCGCTACGCCGACCACGCCGTGGCCGTCGCCAAGCGCGTGGTCTACCTGGTCACGGGCGAGCACGCGGACGAGCTGCAGGCCGACATCCAGCCGGTGACGGGGGTCGAGGGGGCCTGATCCCGGGTCTGACTCCGGGACCGGCTTCGGCCCGGCTTCGGGTCTGGTTTCGGGACCGACTTCGGCCTTCGGGTCTGGTTTCGGGCCTCATCTCCGGAACCCGGTGTCCGGATGGCCGACCCGCCGGACGGCCATGGCGCCCGCGATCTCTCCGTCCCGGCGCGAGACCTCCCACGGGGCTTGCGGTAGGCCGGGCAGGGCGCGCGGGCGCCTCCGTGCGCCGTTGATGCGCCCGGGGAAACGGGCATGAGATGGGCGAGGGCATCCCTGCCCCAGCGTTTAGGAGGGACCCATGGCCGAATCCCCCGGCACCACGCCCGACCCCACGCAGGAGCGCGAGACCGACCAGCCCGCCGAGACCAGGAGCCTTCCACTGTTCGGTGCGTGCGGCTGCGGCTCGGGCTGTGGCTGCGGGTGCCAGTCGGGCAACCCCTGCCAGTGCAACTGAAGAAACACCCGAAACACCTTGGGCCGGTGTGAACTCGCTTCACACCGGCCCTTTGTCATGCCGTACGCATCTGTGAACGGAATCTGCACAGTGTCCGCCGCACCCGCCGCACCTGTGCAGCGACGGGGTTCCGTTGGTACGGAGTTGTCCCGGTCGGCGCGGCGACGGCGAGAGCTGTGGTCCGCCGGTGTGGCAGGGTGGTGGAGAAGCTGCCCCCAACGCGTGACCGCGTCCGCACGCAGCAGTCACCGCTACGACCAACGGACCGGACCCGACGGGCGGTTGGCTGGATGCCCGGCGGGCGCCGTGGTTGGATCGCTCGCACCGCCGGGTTCGCGCCCAGGTCCCGGAAGGGACGGCGCACACCCGCGGCAGCGCCCCGCGCTCTCCCCAGCGGGTCCGTTTCCCCTGTGGCCCCTCCATGCGAAGGACAGTTTCCCCATGAACTCCGCTCACCAGGTTCAGACCGCCGAGATCTCCGACGCCGACCTCGACACCGTCTCCGCCGGCTCCAGCGTCACGCTGGGCGGCGCGCTGGGCGGCACGCTCCTCGGCGGCGCCGACGTGACCTCCCAGTTCGACGGCGCCAAGGGCGGGGCGGCGCTGGGCCTCTTCGGCCAGTTCCAGCTCAGCACCGACGCCTCTCTCTGATCGAGCGATCACCGCACCGGGCCTCCTGCCGGAAGAAGAACTCCCGGCAGGAGGCCCGCGCATGCCGCAGCACGGCCGACCCGGCTGCGTACGCCGCGCGGACGTCCCGGCCGCTCAGACCGTACCCATCTCGGCCTCGACACCTTCCGCATCCGCCGCCGGTGCGGACACCTCCTCCGGGGCGGACACCGCCGCCGGGCTCTCCTGCGACAGCCCCCGCATGAGCAGCCCGTACCCGAGCCCGGCGACCGTCCCGATCACGGCGCACGTCCCCCACAGCCACTGCGCGCCCAGCCGGTCGATGACCGCGCCGGACATCAGCGGGGCGACCAGCGCGGCGAGGGACCAGGACAGGGTGTACACGCCCTGGTAGCGCCCGCGCCCGTGTACCGGTGAGAGCCGGACGACGAGTCCGGTCTGGGTCGGCGCGTTGACGATCTCGGCCAGGGTCCACACGCAGACGGTGACCATGAAGACACCGACCGACCCGGCGAAGGCGGTGAGCCCGAAGCCGTACCCGGCGAGCAGCGAGGAGACGACCAGCAGGGTGCGCGGATCGCGGTGCTCGATGAACCGGGTGACCGGGATCTGCAGGGCCACGATCAGGATGCCGTTGACGGCGATGGCGAGGCCGTAGTCGGCGGGCGAGAACCCGGCCCGGCCCATTGCCACCGGCAGTCCGACGGAACCCTGTTGGAAGATCAGGGCGACCAGGAAGGACAGCCCGACCACCGCCATGTACCGCCCGTCGCGCAGCACCGTCCCCAGGCTGACGGCGTCGTCCGCGCCCTTGGCCGCGTCCGTGGCCGCCGGCCGGGACTCGGGCACCTTGAGGAAGACGACGAGCGCGCAGGCCAGGGTCATCCCGGCCTCGATCAGGAACCCGGCGAGATAGCTGAACTCGGCGATGAACCCGGCCGCCGTGGAGGAGACGGCGAAACCGAGGTTGATGGCCCAGTAGTTGAGCGAGAAGGCCCGCACCCGGTCCTCGGGCCGGACGATGTCGGCCATCATCGCCTGCACGGCCGGCCGGGAGGCGTTGGAGGCCATACCGACGAGGAAGGCGACGGCGGCGATGGCCGCGGGGTTCGTCATGAAGCCGAGCAGCGCGACCGAGGCGGCGGTGGCGGACTGGGCGATGAGCAGGGTGGGCCGCCGTCCTAGCCGGTCGGCCATCACCCCGCCGCCCAGCGAGGAGACGACTCCGCCGAGTCCGTGCAGCGAGGCGACGAGACCGGCGTAGGAGGCGGAGTAGCCGCGGTCGAGGGTCAGGTACAGGGCCATGAAGGTGGCCACGAAGGCACCGAGCCGGTTGACCAGCGTGCTGGTCCACAACCACCAGAACTCACGGGGGAGCCCGGAGACGGTCTCCCGGGCGGCTCGTCTGAGACGGGCGACGGACATGGCAGGAGACCCCCGTGGATGCATGGATGTACGACGCCCCGGTCGCAGGGGCGATGTAAGCGGCGCAAGCGGTAGGCACAACTTACAGAAACCGGGCTGTCGGTGGCCACTCAATTAACAGACCCCGTCAACCGTCCACCCACCGGCCGGTCCGGGCAGCGCCTCGAACGCGTGGATTACGCTCTTTCCCATGGCCGACGCACCGTACAAGCTGATCCTCCTCCGCCACGGCGAGAGCGAGTGGAACGCGAAGAACCTGTTCACCGGCTGGGTGGACGTCAACCTCAACGAGAAGGGCGAGAAGGAGGCGGTCCGCGGTGGCGAGCTACTGAAGGACGCCGGCCTCCTCCCCGACGTGGTCCACACGTCCCTGCAGAAGCGCGCGATCCGTACGGCCCAACTGGCCCTCGAGTCCGCGGACCGCCACTGGATCCCGGTCCATCGCAGCTGGCGCCTGAACGAACGCCACTACGGCGCCCTCCAGGGCAAGGACAAGGCGGCCACCCTGGCCGAGTTCGGCGAGGAGCAGTTCATGCTCTGGCGCCGCTCCTACGACACCCCGCCCCCGCCGCTGTCGGACGACTCCGAGTTCTCCCAGTTCGACGACGCGCGGTACGCCACGCTCCCGCCGGAGCTGCGCCCGAGGACGGAGTGCCTGAAGGACGTCGTCTTCCGCATGCTTCCGTACTGGTACGACGCGATCGTCCCGGACCTCCTCGACGGCCACACCGTCCTGGTCGCGGCCCACGGCAACTCGCTGCGCGCCCTCGTCAAGCACCTCGACGGCATCTCCGACGCCGACATCGCGGGCCTGAACATCCCGACCGGCATCCCGCTGTCCTACGAGCTGGACGAGAACTTCAAGCCGATCACCCCCGGCGGCACGTACCTCGACCCCGAGGCGGCCGCGGCGGCGATCGAGGCGGTCAAGAACCAGGGCAAGAAGAAGTAGGGTTTGTGATCATGCCCCTGACCTGCGCACATGGCGCAAGGCAGGGGCGTTTTCACGGCCTGGGCCCACTGTGGGCCCTCAGTGCCCCGGATCTTGTGGCCGAAGTACGCGACCGATGGCGTTCCGGGCCCGGTCCTGGCTACTGGGCATGAGGTGCGCGTACACCTTCAGCGTCAGCCCCGGGTCGGAGTGCCCGAGGTACTCACTGACGGCCTTGATGCTCTCTCCCGCGTCCAGCAGAACCGACGCGTAGAAGTGCCTCAGGGCGTGCATGCCGTGCTCTCGCGCGGCGGCATGCTCACGGCTCTTCGCCCTGGGGATGACACCCGCCTTGGCGAGCGAGGGCTTCCAGTGGTCCTCGTTCAGCGACGTACGCCAGACGTGGCCGCCATTGGGCCCGCTGAAGATGAGCCGCTTGGTCACCGGCTGGCCGGCCGCTCGCATCCACGGCAACGTGACTTCGACGGGCGGGAAGCGCTTGATGTGCTCCTGGAGGGCTTCCACCACGGGATCGGGCAGAGGCACGTCACGGAGCTTGCCGCCCTTCGGGGGCGCGAAAACGGCCTTACTCAGGCTCAGCTTGAGTTGCTGCACCACGTGCAGGGTGCCGGTCTCGAAGTCCAGCTCATCAACGGACAGCCCGAGAATCTCGCCCTGCCGCAGACCACAACCGGCGCCCACGTCGACCATGGTCCGGAAGCGTTCAACCATGGCGTCACGGACGGCAAAGACGCGTTCCGGCTGCCACGGGACGACACGACGCGTGCCCATCTCGGGGAGCGTGACCGTCCGAGAGTTGCAGGGGTTCCGGCGAAGGTAACCGTCCTCCACGGCTGCGGAGAGGACAGCGCGGACGTTGGAGAAGATCACGCGCGCGTACGCGCCGGACATGCCGGACTCTTCGAGCTGGGTCACGAACTCGCGAATATGGCTCGGCTGAAACGATCCCAGCGAGCGTGACCCGATGCGCGGGAACGCGTGCAGGCTGAGCTGAGACTGCATCGACGCGCGGGTATTCGGGTCGCCGCTCTGGCTTGCCAACCATCCTTCCGCGAACTCCTGGAAGGACGTCCGGGACGCGTTCGGATCGATGTAGTCGCCACGAGCCACGTCCGCAGCCATCTTGGCCAGCCACTGCTCAGCGAGCCGCTTCTGTCCGTCGGCGAACGACTTGCTCTTGCGCTTCCCGTCGGGCGCGAAGTAGCGCGCCCTGTAGCGCATGCCGGTTCCATACCGGGCTGTCTTGACCTTGTGCTTCTTGCCGTCGGCGTCCGTCTCGGTCTTGAACCAGCGGTCTTGGATGCTGCCTGCCATGCGGGGGCGTGGTCCCTTCTGGGCATGGGATGGGGAGGGCCACGGTGTGGCCCTCCCCGGGGAGTTGGGTGGCACAGAGTGCGGGAAGCCTCAGGCGACGTCTTCGAGGGCGGTGCGTTCGGCCTCCCACGCCTGTACGGCGGCGGGGTTGAAGCGGATGTAGCGGCCCACGCGGAAGCCGGGCGGGCCGATGCGCTTGCGGCGCCACTGGTAGACGGTCTCGACGCTCGGGAGGCTGAACATGGTGACCAGGTCTTCGGGGGTGAGGTAGCGGTCTGGGAGGCCGCCGTGCAGGAGAGCGCGCGGGTCGGTCGGCTCTTCGCTGGCCATGGCTGGTGACTCCTCATGTCCGTTGTGGGATGGGGTGAGGCGTCCTGCGGTGGGGACGAGGGCGGGGCTCGTGTGTGTCCGAGGTTCGGATTTCTGCGTCACCCGCGTCATCAGCGTCACCCGGGCTTCTGACCTGCGGTTTCGGGTGACGCAGAGCGGTGGGGGTGCGTCACCGGTGACGCAGGCCGTTCGTCGTCGGTGACGCAGATGACGCAGGGTGACGCAGCCCTAGGCCGTCTGCGTCACCCCTGTCTGCGCAGGTCACCGGCCGTTTTCTGGGCCCGGGTGACGCAGGTGACGCAGCGTTCCCCTACTTAGGAAAAAGTGGGGGCTGCCTGTGGTGGTGCGGTGCCGCTCAGGACGTGAAGAAGGAGCCGCTGCGCGGCACGACCTGAGCAGGGCGGCGCCGCCGCCGAACAGCAAGAAGAGCACGCGCGGGCAGTGGTGCTCTTCTTGCTTGTGCGGTGGTGCGGCGAGGCCGCTAGAAGGCCGGTTGCTGCTCGTGCGGGGGCGGTGGCAGCAGCCGGGTCATTTCGAGGTAGCGGCCCTCTTTAGTGCGCCCGGAGTCGATGAGGACGCCTCGGGCGGCGAGGGTGGGCTGTAGCCGCTTGAGCCGGTCGGAGAGCACCTTTCCGGTGGTCGGCCAGCCTTTGGGCAGGGGCCGGTACTCCTCGCCGGTGTAGAGGCGGGTGAGGCAGTGCAGCCACTCGGTCGAGGTCATCCGCTGGTCCGCGCCCGGTTCGAGGGTGTCGGCGTACTGGAGGACGGTCTGTGCCAACAGGTCGCCCTCGATCACGTCGTCGTTCAGGTCGTCCAGGCTGGCCCGGTAGGCGGTGAGAGCCCCCAGGCCGGTGGCTGCGTCGAGCTGCGCGCACAGGTGCGCGAAGTCGGCCATGCGCAGGTCGATGGGGGTCTCGGCCTCTGCCGCGCGGACCTTGACGGTGAGGTCGAGGAGCGAGCCGAGGACCACGGGCAGGATCTGCGCGTACTCGGTCCACAGCTCATCCTCGGTGCGCCGTACCCGGGGCCGCTCCAACCGCAGCGGCAGCAGCCGTTCGGCGAGGTCGGGGCGGATGACACCGACGTCGATACCGGTCATGAGCAGGGGGCGGCGGTAGCCGACGCGGAAGACGTCCCCGTCGGTGAACAGGGCCCGCTTGACGTTCTCGGCTCCGGTGACGATGCAGCACATCGCGTCCGACAGTTCCGGGGTCATGTGGGAGAGGTTGTCCAGGGCGGTGACCCATCCGGCCGCTACCGCCGTGATCAGGTTCTCCTCATCCTTGGGGGCGCGGCGCAGGTCCCCGCTCATGCCCTCGATGATGCGCACCAGCATCCGCCCGCCGGTGGACTTGCCCGCACCCTGCGGTCCGGTGAGGAACGGGGCGGGGACGGGCACGGACGGCCCGAGGCAGCCGATCAGCCACGCGATGGCCAGGCACTCGGTCTCCGCCGTGGCGAAGTTGCACAGGCGGAGCAGCAGGTCGATGCCTTTGCCGTTGGTGTCCTTGGCCGGCAGGGGCAGTTCCCCGGTGAGCTGGGTGCGCCGCCAGGACACCTCGCGCGGGTCCGGGACGGCGATGTCCCACCCGGTGGGGTGGATACGGACCGACTGTCCGTCGTCGCGGCCCAGGTCCAGCCACGTGGCGCCGTCGAAGCCGGGGGCCACGCGGATGTGCACGGGCTGTACGTCCTCGGTCAGCGCGAGTGCTTCGATCAAATCCAACGCCTCCTTGAGTGCGGTCCCGTTGAACACGCCGCGCCCGTCCTTGAACAGTCCGACCATGAGTTCCTGGCGGTGGCTGCCGGTGGTGCCCTGGGAGCGGATCGGGCGGGCAACGGGGTGGCCGTTGCGCTGCGCGTACACGGTGCCGTCGGCGGTGCGGAAGTAGCGGAAGTGCGCTTGGGCGTAGTCGGTGATGATCTCGCGGGCGGGGTTCTTCTCGTCCTCGGGCATGGCTACATCCCCAGTGCGGTGCGGGCGTTGGTCCACGCGTCGGTGCAGTGCCGTGGCGTTTCGCCCTTGGCCTGCGCAGCGGTGAACAGCCGGGCAACGTGGGCGTCGGTCAGGCAGCCACACCGGCCGTGCGTCGAGAGCACCGCGAGGAACGTGCGGTAGACCGTGGCGTGGATCGCGCTACGGGCCTCCGTGATGCGCTGCTCCGCCATGGCGATGCCGCGTTCGAGATAGGTGGGCGTGCGATGGCGGCACTCGCCCGTGCCGGCCGGTGCGGTCATGGTGATGGCCTGCGGTGCGGGCCGGACCGTGGCGGGCCTGCTCACGACCAGCGCGCGCACGGCATCCGGCAGGGTGGTCATGGTGCCGGTGCCGAACCCGAGCCAACGGGCGTAGGCCATCGTGGACTTGATGTCCACGCCGGGCCGTACGGCGTTGGCGGACTGCATGGCGCCCTGGTAAAGCCAGTGCTCGCCACGGGTGGTGGGTACGACCTGCGTGGCGGGCAGGGTCTCGCGGGCCAACGCGATTGCGTCGGCGTTGTCCAGGTCCACGACCGTCAGTCCCGCTCCGCCCGGGTGGTAGGCGACGGCTTCGGCGTGCAGCCATGCGCGGCGCCAGGGGTCGGAGGTGAGGATGCGCGGGTCGGTGGTCGCGGCGGCCCACGCGTGGCAGGGTCCGGGGCAGGTGCACGGCCCGGGGGTCTTCATGTTGGGTCGGCCGCCGCAGGCGTTGTTGGTGCAGCGAGGGCAGTTGCCGAACGGCACCTTCCCGGCTCGTAACGGCAGCACGGGCAGTCCAGAGGCGGCCAGGGCGAGAGCGGTCCGCAGGTGCTCTCCCCGAATGGTGGTCGGTTGGGTCATCCTGGAGGTCTCCAGTTCGCTATGGACGTGCTGGATTGGCGGCGGCCCCGGTTCTTGGTCGGATGGGGGCCGCCGTTGTTGTTCACGGGGACGGTCAGGCTGCCTGGCTGCCGGGCAGCAGCCGGCCGTCGGCGGTCCGGTGCAGGGCGCCGCTGGAGGTGAGGGTCTTGATCTCGCGGGAGACGGTTCCCTTGTTGAGGCCGGTGGCGTCGGCCACGTCCTTGGCGGTGCGGGCCCCGGACTGCACGGCGGCGAGCACCTTGTCCCGGTTGCTCACGGCTCCCGGCTGCGGGGCGGTGTTCTTGACCAGGTGCAGCGGTGTGCGCGGCGCCTGCCCGCTGGTGGACCGTGCGGGGGACCAGATGGACTTGGGCAGGTCGCGTACGCCCGCGTCGTCCAGGGTCCAGGTGCGCAGCATGCGCGGCCCGTAGCCCTTGAGGTAGCCGTGGCCCCGGTACTCGCGGCCGTCGGGGATCTGGTGCGGCGCGTAGTGCGCGCAGTCATCCAAGGCGACCTGTGCCTGAGTGGTGCCGGCCACCCGCAGCGAGAACCGCGTCAGGAGGTTCGGCGCGATCAGCTTGTGCACGCCCGGGGCGCCGCCGTCGGTGAGCGGGTACTGCGTGGCCCACCACAGGACGACACCGCGCGAGCGACCCAGCGAGGACAGCTCGATCAGCCGCTGCAAGCGGTCCTTGTCCTTGCTGATCAGAGCCAGGATCACCTGTCCCTCGTCCACGACGACGGTGAGCTGACGGCCGTCCCACACGCTGATCCCGCGCTGCTTCATGTCGTGCTTGCGGCGGGTCATCTCCGCGTGAGCCTGGTCCACCGCGTCGGTGATCTCGTCCTGTTCCACGGCGACGCGGCAGACCGCTTCCCAGATGTTGGCCTCTTCGCCCTTGCCGTCGATGAGCAGCAGGTCACCGCGCAGGTGGGCGGTGGCCATCAGCGGACGGAACGACCACGACTTGCCGGTACCCGAAGCGCCGGATACCAGCAGTCGCTCATCGAAGGGGACCAGGACCTCATCGCCGGTTTCGGTGTCCAGACCGAGGCTCATCATCAGCGGGTCGGACGGGATGCGGTCCGGGGTCCACAGCGAGGAGACGCCCGCGGCTGCCGACCGGGTCGCCAGCGTGAGGACGGCCCACCCGCCGCGCGAGGCGGACGTGATCCGGATGCGCAGCGCGGTGCGCGCACCCAGCAGTGCACGGACCGAATCGGCCTTGTCCGCGAGCGTCTTGACGGTCCACGTGCCGTCCAGGCGGATCTCACACCGGATGCCGCCCGGCTCGATCGCCGGGGGCGTGGTGACCGTCCCGGACAGCCCCCGGTCCGGCGCGTGCTCGACCCAGTACGACGGGTCGAGCCGTTCCATGAGCTGACGCTCTTCCGGCGACAGCGAGGCATCCACCGGCACGCGCAGCTTGCGCCGACCGAGCGCGAGCGCGGCCACGTTCGCCCCGATCAGCACGGCCGAGGTCGCGGTGGGCCACAGGGTCAGGTGCGCGGTGGACATGAGCGCGGACGCGACCGCGCTCGGCACCGCGTGGACCGAGTGCACCTGAACGGCGCGGGCCTTGAGCGTGGTCGGGTAGTTCACGCGCGCGGCCTTGAGCTTGGCGCGCGTGTCGCGCTCGTGCTTCAACGCTGCCTTGGCAGCGACGCGGGCCGCGCGGCGACCGGCCGCGAAGGGGTTGTTCGACGCGGCCCGCGCGGACAGTTGCTGCGACTTGGCCGTGGACAGCGTGGAGCGCGCGGCGTTGTGCTCCTTCTGCGCGGCCATGAGCGCCTTCAAGTGCTCCGGGGTGCGCAGCTTGTTGCGCCGCTCCGCCTCAAGGTCCCAGCGGGCCGCGAACGGAGCGCACACCGGAGCGAGCGAGTCCAGTGCCGTCGTGGTGGTGTTGGTGGTGGTCATCCATGCTTGCTTCCAGTCCACGAAAGGGTCCTCCGAGACCGTGGATGAGGGCCGGTGCGCCGTTGCGTGGCGTCACCGGCCCGCCCGAGTTGCAGAGATGGGGCTGTCGGTTGCGTCGACAGCACCGGTTGAACCCCTGCAACCACGTCTGACCTGCGATGTTGCAGAGTTGAGTGGTGGGAGGGGTGGGGGCCCTACGCGCACGCGCGCGTGGAGGGCCGGAAAATCGGGCCGTGCAACCCCCTCACGGGGCCCTGAACGGCCGTTCACGGCCCGGGGGGTCTCGACCTATCTGCGAGGGGGGACGAAGGCTCTACGGGCCGCCTACGGCTTCCGCCTTTTGTCGGGCGGTTGAGAGGGTCAACGTCCCTTGCGGCCAAGCCTCTTGGCGGCGGCCTTGCCGTCACTTCCGCCGACCGAGCGGACGACGGTGACCACGCCCCAGGCCATGACAGCGGCCAGAAAGGCGAGCATGGCGAGATCGGCGGCCATCGCGGTCAGCACGCCGACCAACAGCGGGCCGAAGTACACCCCGGCGGCCACCGCACCGGCCCCGACGCCGGAGCCGAGCGCGATGCGCTGCACCGTGCGGTCCGGCGGCGCGTGGTGGATGTGCTGCACCACCATCGGCGGCGCCACCTGCGCGGGCGGCATGGGGGTGAGGGTGGCGGGCCGGTCGTTGTAGACGTAGCGGCCGTCCGGGAGACGGACGACGCTGGGCATGGGCAGGTTGTCGGAGTCCACCAGGGACCTCCCAGGTCAGTTGGAGTCGGCGCAGGGCACGCACGCGCCGAGAGCGGCGGGGATGACGTATCCGGCATCGCGCCGGCAGGTGGGGCAGATGCGGCGGGCACGGTTGGCCCGGGCGAGCGCGGACCACCGGCCCGGTGTCATCGGCCGGACGGGCTTTGCGCGGTCGATGCGGTAGAGGTAGGCGACCAGCGGGCCTCGCTTGCGGCGGGGACGCTGAACTTCGGCGGCCACGTCCTGACCGCCCGGGCGCAGCCCCATCGCGCGGAGCTGTCTGCGGGTGGCCAGTCCGTCAGGGGCGAGCCGCCACCGGTACACCGGCAGCGAGCCACCCACCGGAGTGGCGGTCATCCGTGACTCGTTCCGGCGAGGTCAACGGGGACGCCGTTGACGCTCCCGCGTAGTTCGGCGTACCGGGTGGAGACCCAGCCGACCGACCAGCCGCACAGCTCCGCTGCCTGACGCACCGACAGGCCCTCGGCTTGTGCGGCGGCCACGATGGCGCGCGCGTCGTCCTCCGGGAGCTTGTCCGTGACCGGGCCGCCGGACAGCAGCGCGGCGCGTTCACGCGCGGCCCGCTGCTCCCGCTCCGCCCGTTCACGGCGCTCTCGCTCCACGCGCTCACGCCGGTCGCGTTCGGCGCGTTCGGCGGCCTCCCGTTCACGGCGTTCACGCTCCACCCGGAGCTGTTCACGCTCGCGCTCCTGGCGTTCACGCTCCTCGCGCTCGGCACGTTCCCGGGCCTGCTCGCGCTCGCGTTCCTCGCGCCGTGCGGTGGCCTCCCGCTCGGCCTGTTCACGGGCCAGGCGGGCTTCGTGCTCGCGCTGTTCACGGGCCAGCGCCGCCGTGTGCTCGCGTTCCTCGCGGGCCCGCCGCGCGGCTTCCTCGCGCCGCTCGATCGCGGCCCGCTCGCGGGCTTCCCGTTCGGCTTGCTGCTTGGCTTCCAGCTCCACCACGGCGGCGGTGATCGCGCGCCGGTAGGCAAGCCCGGTCTCGGCCGTGACGATCAGCAGCAGCGGCGCGACCGCGTGCACGGCCACGCCCACCAGGTCGTTCTTCAAGGCGGAGTCGGCGACGTTGAGGGCGAGCGTCATGCAGCCGGTCATCCACCGCAGCGCGATCGGCCACTTGCCGCCATGGCCCCCGAGCCGGGCGAGCACCGCGTCAAGGCGGACCACGATGACCACCGCCGCATCGACAACGAGGGGCAGGATGGGCGCGGTCCAGGCCCACCGATCGGGCGTGTGCGCGGCGGCGAGCGGGGTCACGGTGAGGACCGAGTAGAGCATGGCCCCGAACACGATCAGCCACGTCCCGACGCTCAGCGCCTTCTCCGCTGAACGGACTTGAACAGCGTTCATGCAGCGCCACCCCGGTGCACGTCCGTGGCCTGGTTCGCCAGCGCGGCCAGCAGCCGGCGGCGGGCCCGGCGGATACGCCGCACGTCCAGCTCCGTGGGGGTGCGGTCAAGGGTGATGATCTGCGCGTCCAACAGGTCGACGTCCGCGAGGATCGCGGGCATCTCCAGCTCGATCGCGTCCAGCTCGGCGTCCGTCGGCTCGATGAAGTCGGCGAACGCGGTAACAGCGTCCTGAACAGTGACGATGTGGTTCATTGGGTCGTGGTCTCCCTTGCAGGTGGAACGGCCCGAACAGCGGTCCCGGTGTTCGCGCACCGGGGCCGCGCGCCGTTGAGAGGGGAAGTGCCGCACGTGAGGTGTGCGACGGGCCGCGCGAGGGGCGGCCTGTGCCCCGGGCCGGATTCGATCTGGTGCCCTTCACGGCTGGATGCCGGGGCTTGTTGGGGCGGGGTTAGCGCTGGACGACGTCCTTGCCCATGTCGCGGTGCTGGACGCTCACCGTGTGCCCGGCGGCGGTCAGCCGGTCGGCGAGCGCGCGGGCGAAGGTAGGAGCGCGGTGGCGCCCGCCGGCGCAGCCGTCGGCGACCGTGACCGTTCCGGCGCTGGGGCCGGCGGCGAACGCGGCCACCGCCGTGGCGGTCGCCTCGACCAGTGCGGCGATGCCGGGCGTGCCCATCACGGCGACACGGACCGGTTCATCATCGGCGGTCATGCACCGCAGTTCCGGTGACACGTGCGGGTCACGGAAGTGGTGACGCAGGTCGATCGTGAGATGCGCCGACGGAGGCGCGTCATGCAGATAGCCGAACGAGACAATCTCGACATTCGCGGCCATGCGGACTCCAAGAGACGAAGGGTGTGGTTCCGGCTCCCCTCGGCGCTGCTCGTACGAGACGAGCAGCGGAGGCAACCGGCCGCAGTGAGCTGCGGTGGATGAGTGGTCTCTTTCGGGGACGCGGCTGCCGGATCAAGGAACAGCTCGCTAGGGCCCCGTTGTAGGCAGAGACCTGACCTTTCGGTCTGCCATCCGGACTGCCAAGGGATCGCCCCCGAAACGGCGACTGTCCGGTGCCCTCGGCCCGCTCTGTCCCGGGCCCCTTGATCTCGACGAAGCACGTCGAGACCCAGCACCCTCCGATCCGTCGAACCGACCGGCGGGCACATCCCTAAGGTTCCCTAGGGTTCCTTGTGGTGTCAAGCGGTAAGGTAGGGAACCTCAGGGAAGTGACGAAAAGGAGCAGGCGTGATGGCAGGCCAGGCCGACAACCGGGCGCCGTACGCGAAGATTGCCGCCCACTACACAGAGCTGATTACGTCTGGCCAGCTAGAGCCAGGCACCCTCTTGCCGAGCATCAAGAACCTCGCGGAAGAGTGGAAAGTGAGTACCGCGACGGCAGAAAAGGCCCTGCGCAAGCTCCGCAACGAGGGGCTTGTACGAGGGATTCACGGAATCGGGACAGAGGTCTTGGACCAGCCTGCTCCCATGTCATCGGGGTCCCAGCGTCAGGACCGGGGGCGCCGTACCGGATCTAGCTGGGGGGCAGGCGAAAGGTCCGACTCACACCAAGCGGCCGTCGTGTCCGCCCCCCCTGATGTGGCCCAAGCGCTGGACATTCAGCCCGGCTCCGAGGTGATCCGCCGAAGCCGGGTGTACCGAGACCGGCACGGCATCGTGGCTCACAGCACGTCATGGATTCCCGCCCGCTACGGGAAGTTGATCCCGCAGCTAGCCGAGTGCGAGCGACTGACCGGGGGAACCTCGCTTCAGCTCATCGCCCAGGTGACCGGCAACCCGATCAGTCACCGCGTCGACACGGCTTCAGCCCGCCTGGTGACACCGGAGTACGCGCAGCTCTTGGAGTTGGACCCCGAACAGCCGCCGACGGAACCCGTGGTCGTGATGACTGCGAAGTTCGTGGACAGCGAAGGGACCATCGTGGAATACGGCGTGGACCTCGGAGGCCCGGGCCGTACGTGGCGCACGGAGTCGGAGGTGGCCTCGTGACGGTGACGGATGACTCCCTCGCGAACGCCCCCGATGAGCGCCTAGGGTCACTGCTTGTGGCCCGCAGGGCTGACACAATCACGCTCGAAGCCGAAGCGGAGATGGCCGCCATCTCCCAGACCATGGCGAGACCGATGCCACCACGTCCACCGTTCTGCGTCCTGATGGCCGGCCTCCCCGGCTCCGGCAAGACCACCCTTTCCCGTGCCCTCACGGATCGCGGGTTCGTTCGTCTGTGCCCGGATGAAGAGATGTACCGCCGGCATGGCGTCTACGGAGTCGACTTCCCACGAGGCACGTTCCCCACCCTTGAGCGGCCCGTGCTCGAAGACGTGGCGCTTGAACTCAGGGAACAGCTCAAGTCCGGACATGACGTCGTGGTCGACCACGGCTTTTGGACCCCGGCAGATCGGGCGAAATGGCGAGCCATCGCCACCGAAGTCGGCGCCACCCCGGTACTGGTCTACCTCGCGGCCAGCCACGATGAGCTCTGGGCGAGGATCAGTAAACGCAACGAGTTCCACGCCGACGATCCGAACGCGATCTACTTCTCAGAAAGTGACCTGCAGCGGTACCGAACCCGGTTCATCCCCCCTCATGAAGACGAACCGCACCTTCTCTACGAGGGCGACACTGCGGATGTGATCGCGGCCATGGAAGCCTCCTGAACTGTCACAGCTCAAGGGCGGCATGCTCCGCGCGTGTTCACCATCGTTCAGCCGAGCGTTGGTGAACAACGGTGAACAGCTAACTCACGCCTTCGACTGCGGTACGTCGCAGTCGGAGCAGCTCGTTCACGTCTAGGCGGAGGGCTCGTGCTAGCGCGACCACAGTGTCGGCGGAAGGCGGTGGCGCGCTGCTGCTGAGCGCCTGGCTCACGGTCGTCCTGCCGAGAGATGCGCGCGCTGCCAACTGCACTCGAGACAAGCCGAGGGTGCTACGGCTGACCTCCAGCCGGTTCCTGAGTTCGGCCAATGCTCGGAGGGCTAGTTCGTCATCGTGCTCAGTCTGGGGAGGCTGCGGTGCCCCGTCATTGCTCATTGCGGGCACGGCTGGGGGCGGGCTGAACGGCTGCTGGATGGGCGCTGACTGGGCCAGCCGACGAGCGAGCGCGTCATCTGCGTTGTCGCGGTAGCGCAACCACTTGGTCAGTGATGCCTCTCCGTCTTCGTCCCAAGCTGCCGCCATGGCGCAGATGGTGTCTGTCGAGGGAAGCCGGGTGCCGCTTAGCGCAGCGTAAATCGATGTCTCGCTCGTCATCCAGCGATCCCCGGCAGCGATGTTGGTGATGCTGATCTTCTGTGCTGCCTTCGTTGAGCCCGCACGAACGATGGCCGAGTGCTGGAGAGCTCGTAGGCGTAGAGCCAGTTGGCCAAGTGGATGGTTGGGGTCGAGTGGGCGACGCCTGTTCGGCACATCCCCTCCTGTGGTGACCGGCCTCGGGAACTCCCGGCAACTCCCGCGAACTCCCGCCAGGCTGCGTCTGCATGCTTATGACACCAGAAATCTGAACAGGCTGACCGCTAAGTGCTGCTATTGAGATGGCCCGTCGGCGGGCGTCCAACCAGGCCGACGGGCCACTCAAGGACCGCCACTCCGGAAAGGGGACCCTCAATGGGTAACGTTACGCGTTCGCGAAAGAGCAAGAACCGCAAGAGCCGCCTCCTCTGCGCAGCCGTGGGAGGTGTGTGCGCGGGTGCCGTGCGTGCGCTGACCGCCTGGCTCATCAACTCTTGGGCGCACTAGTGCACTAGTAGCGGAGCCGCCAAAGGCCGGTTGGCGGCTGGCTCTACCAAGATGAACGCGCCGACGGATCACGGGGCTGCTCTTCTTCGTGCCTGAGGGCCCAGGACAACACCGCCGGGCCCTCTCTGGGCCCTCCGAGGTCGACCGACGACGACCAACAACGACCAACAACGACGCCTCAGCCGCAGGACAGTTGAGGTGCGCGCCCCGCTCACCAGGGGCAAAAAAACGGGCCCCCCAGACCCAGGGCAAGAAGAAGTAAGCGCCCACGCGTAAGCCCCCTACCTGCGGTTTCTCCGCTGGGAGGGGGCTTTTCTCTCGCCCTGGGCCGTCTCTGGGCTGTCAGGGCGATGGAGCCGTGCGCTCTGCGGGCTCCGGCTCCTGTCTCCACTCCGCTCTGGCGCCGGCGCTCTGGAGCACAGCGACAGCGGACTGGGCCCTGTACGCAGACAGCCCCTTTTGGAGGGTGACAGGCGCTTGGCGCGCCAGTTCTCTGCGGGTGGGGGGGCTTGTCGCTGTGCTTGGGGGCGGTATGGCCGACGGGCGGAGCCGACTGCCCCCCGTCAGGCGGTGTGCTGATAGGCCGGATAGGTGAGGTAGCCGGCGTCGCCGCCCTGGTAGTACGTGGTCTCGTCGACGGGTGCGATCGGCAGGCCGACGCGGAGGCGTTCGACGAGGTCGGGGTTGGCCAGGAAGCCGCGGCCGAAGCTGATCAGGTCGGCGCCCAGGCTCAGCCAGTGGTCGGCTTCCTCGCGCCCGGCCTGCTTGGGGCCCATCGGGAAGACCGGATTGACGATCAGGGTCCCGGACCAGGCGCGGCGCAGACCCAGGAGCACCTCGTCGTCCGTGGTCGCCTCCAGGTGGATGTAGGCGAGTCCGAGACGGGACAGCTCTGTCAGCAAAGCGGTGTTGAGGGCGAGTGCGTCGGTCTCCTCGACGCCCCAGAAGCCACCCCCCGGGGAGAGGCGGATGCCCGTCCTGGCCGCCCCGATCGCGTCCGCCGTCGCGGCCACGGCCTCCACGGCGAACCGGATCCGGCCCGCGATCGTGCCGCCGTAGCGGTCGGTGCGCCGGTTGGCGTTGGAGGAGAGGAACTGGGAGATCAAGTAGCCGTTGGCGCCGTGGAGTTCGACTCCGTCGAAGCCCGCGTCGATCGCGCGTCGAGCCGCCTCGGCGTACGCGTGCACGTGCTCGGGCACCTCGGCGGTGTCCAGTGCGCGGGGCACGGGTGCGGGCTGCGGGCCGCTCGGGGTGAAGACGTCGCCCACCGCGCCGATCGCAGAGGGACCGACGGGCTGGTGGCCGGTCGTGTCGGGGTGCGAGACCCGGCCGCCGTGCATGATCTGGGCGAAGATCCGTCCGCCGTTGGTGTGCACGGCGTCGGTCACGGCACGCCACGAGGCGGCCTGTTCGTCGGTGTGCAGTCCGGGCGTGCCGGGGTTGGACTGTCCGACGAGGCTGGGCTGCACGCCCTCGGACACGATCAGTCCGGCCGTCGCGCGCTGCGCGTAGTAC
Source organism: Streptomyces broussonetiae (assembly GCF_009796285.1). Taxonomy (NCBI): domain Bacteria; kingdom Bacillati; phylum Actinomycetota; class Actinomycetes; order Kitasatosporales; family Streptomycetaceae; genus Streptomyces; species Streptomyces broussonetiae. The sequence goes on from NZ_CP047020.1 coordinate 4,603,198, forward strand.
GTCGCCATGGACGGTGTGGCAAGGCCACCGGCCGCTGCCCTGACACGGGTCATCGGGGCCATCACCATCCGGTTGGGCAGGTGCAGGTCACCGACTCGGTAGCTGCTGAACAACGTCGTCATGCCGGACTCCTCCTTCGTACGTACTTCGCGTGCCCGGGTGCCGGGCACGGCGCTACGCTAAAACCTGACATTGACGTCAGAGGCAAGTGACGTGACGTGGTTCACCCGGGGAGGCAGTCGTGCGGATCGGCGAGCTGGCGGCGCGTACCGACGTCAGCGTCCGGTCGCTGCGCTACTACGAGGAGCAGGGGCTGCTGACCAGCAGCCGCAGCACCAGTGGGCAGCGGCATTACACGGAGGCCGAGGTGGAGCGGGTGCGATTCATTCAGCGCCTGTATGCGGCGGGCCTGTCCAGCCGCACCATTTCCGAGCTGCTGCCCTGCGTCGAGATGCCCAGCGAGGGCAACTCCGACGCCGCTCTCGAGCGGATGGCACAGGAGCGTCACCGGCTCTCCGAGTACATCGACGAGCTGGTGCGGACCCGGGACGCATTGGACGGCGTGATGGCCAGGGCCCGGGCCTATCGCGAGAGCCTGCGCACTCCGGCCCGCGAGGGTCGGTCCAGCCGCGGCGGAGCCGACGACGGCTCGACCATCCCCCAGGCCTGATCAGCCACGTCACCTGGCCACGTCACCTCTTGGCTGAACGCGATCGGGCTCCGGTTCGGGATCATCACCCGACGAGATCCTCGCCGGGGTCCGACTCGTCCGGGCCGGCGTGAAGGAACTCCTCGACAACAACTGGCGCGGTCGACCGCTGCTCCGATTAGCGGATGGGAGTGCCCGGCAGCCGGGTGAACGTCCGTGTCCAACAGATCGGCTGCCTGTTGGGCTGGTCAGTCGTCCGGGCGGGCTGGGTGCTCCTCCCGCCGGGACGGCAGCCCCGGGCGTTGCCCGAGACGAACCCTCGCCCTCTCGAACTCAAAGAAAGCGAGCCATGATCGTCATGAAGAAAATGCTTGCGGTTGCCGCCGCTGCCTGTGCCGTCGTCCTGGGCGGAGCGGGCCTCGCGGCCGCCGACGCCGGTGCCCAGGGCGCCGCGGACAAGTCCCCCGGCGTGATCTCCGGCAACGTGGTTCAGGCACCGATCCACGTCCCGGTCGAACTGTGCGGGGACACCGTCGACGGCATCGCCGCACTGAACCCGGCCTTCGGCACCACCTGCGTCGACGGCTGATCCGACCGGACAGGCCGAACGGGGCCCAGTGGGCCTTCGCGTGTCCGAGTGAGCGTGGGCGGCCGGCATTCCCTTCCCGGCCGCCCACACCTACTGGACCGGGCGGGGCCGTGCGGGTTCCGCCGCGCGGGGTTGAACCCGCCTTCTCCACGCCAACGCCGGGTCGGGCCGGATGCCCGGCGGCTCACGTGATGAACCGGGAACAAGAACAAGGTCACCGGGTGAGCGTGGCCGGCACCGCGGCGCCGAGGAAGAGCACGCCTCCGGTCAACAGGCCGACGATCCGGGACAGGCGGTGCCTCCGGGTGAACGCCCTTGCGCTCTCCGGCTGTTCGGGCAGATGGACGACCGGCACCTGTGCTCCCAGGTCCAGCCCCAGCCCCGCCCCTGTCGCCGCGGGCCGGAACCTGACGGGTCGGCCCTGCCGGTCGGTGAACTCGATCAGCCGCCGCTCGCGCGGCCGGCCGGTCGTGACCATGCGCGCCGCCCCCGGGGTGTCCGTACCAGGGCACGTGGGCGTCGGCCCGTGACAGCCGTCACATCCGGTCGTGTCACATCGCGGCGGTTGCGTGCGTCAGAGGTGTGAAGTCACCATCGACCGCACAGGAGCAGATCATGGAAGCGCGTCTGAACATCGTCGACAACCCGCTCGCCGGGCGGGCGGTCAAGCACCTGAACGCGGTGGGCCGGGTGGTCGCCGAGTCCGGGCTGCCCGCCGCCACGCAGGAGCTGGTGAAGATCCGGGCCAGCCAGATCAACGGGTGCGGATTCTGCACGGACATGCACACCAAGGACGCGGCCGCGGCCGGTGAGACCGCGCAGCGGCTGCACCTGGTCGCGGCCTGGCGGGAGGCCAAGGTGTTCACCGAGGCCGAGCGGGCCGCCCTGGAACTGGTGGAGGAGGGGACCCGGATCGCCGACGCGGCCGGCGGCGTCCCGGACGACGTGTGGGCCGCCGCCGCCAAGCACTACGACGACGACCAGCTGGTCGGCCTGATGACGCTGATCGCCCTGATCAACGCGTACAACCGGATGAACGTCATCGTCCGGATGCCCGCCGGCGACTACCAGCCGGGCATGTTCCAGCACTGACCCGGGCGTGCCGGGGGTGTCGCCGGCCTCACGGATGCATCCGCGCCCCCTTGAGCACCTTGTCCACCCCGTTACGCGGGCCGTACACCGCCAGCCCCACCAGGTCCAGCCCGGCCGTCGGCACGGCGCGTACCGCCGCGCGGTTGTCGCGGTCGTTGCCCGTCATGAACAGGTCCGCGGTGAACAGCGCGCGGGGCAGGGCGCGGCTGAGCGCCCTGGTGTGGGCCGCCTTCAGGGTCTCCTTCGTGCCCTCGAAGACCAGGACCGGCTGGCGGAACATGGGCAGGTACGCCACGCCGTCCGCGTCCTCGTACGGGTCGCCGATCACCTCGGGAAGCCGGCTGCCCAACCCGCTGACCAGGAACGCCGTCACATTGAGGCGCTGCCAGGGCTCCAGGTCCTCGCGGAGCAGTACCGCGATCTTGGTGTCGAAGCGGATCGGCTCGGGGTTCGTCATCGGCTCGGTGTTCATGTACTGAGACTGCCGACCGGCCCGCGGTCCGGTCTTGTACGTTCTTTGCGTGGCCGCAGCCCAGCCGGAAGTCTCCGCCTGGCGTCCGTCCGTCCCGGGCGTCGTGGAAGTCTTCCATGCCCACTTCACCGAGTACGCCTATCCGATGCACGTCCACGACGTGTGGACGCTGCTCGTCGTGGACGACGGGGCCGTGCGCTACGACCTGGAGCGGCACGAGCACGGCACCCCGCTGGGTACCGTCTCGCTGCTGCCGCCGCACGTCCCGCACAACGGCTCCCCCGCCACCCCGCACGGATTTCGCAAGCGGGTCGTGTACCTCGACACCAGCCGGCTCGGCACCGACCTCATCGGTCCGGCCGTCGACGGGCCCGACCTGGTCGATCCCCTGCTGCGTCGGCGCGTCGGACAGCTGCACTCCGCGCTCGCCCGGCCCGGTGACGAGCTGGAGGCGGAGAGCCGGCTGACCCTGGTCGGGGAGCGGCTGCGGGATCATCTGCGGGGCCGGGACGCGCCCGCGCACCGCCCCGATCCCGTCCTCGCCGGGCGGCTGCGCGAGCTGCTCGACGCGCGCGTCGAGGACGGGGTCGCACTGCAGGAGGCGGCGCGGCTGCTGCACGCCCATCCCGCCCATCTGGTGCGGGCGTTCAGCGGCGCGTACGGCATCGCCCCGCATCAGTACCTCGTGTCCCGGCGGGTCGGGCGGGCCCGGCGGCTGCTGCTGGACGGGCGGGCTCCGGGTGAGGTGGCGGTCGCCACCGGGTTCTGCGACCAGGCCCATCTCACCCGGCACTTCAAGAAGCTGGTCGGGGTCACTCCCGGCCGCTACCGGCTCAGCGCGCGCTGAGCGTCGTGGAGGTTGCGCGGGCGTACGACGTCGGTGGTGCCGTACAGCTCCAGGCGGGAGTGCAGGTCGCCGGTGAAGTCGGGGACGTCGATCTGGTCGAACTCGGTCACCGTGTTGAGGCCGACCGTCGCCGAGTACGGGGCCAGGCCGTCGATCTTCATCAGGCCCGCGCGGCCGTTGGTGACCCGGATGTTCCAGTGCGTGAAGCGGGCGCCCAAGAGCGGGCCCGCGTTGGCGTCCCCGCCGTGGCGGCCGTTGTTGTTCACCGTGATGTCGGTGCGGACGTTGGCGAAGGGAAGGCCGCGGTGGCTGTCGAAGGTGCCCATCTCCATCTCGCCGCGTGACCAGACGTTGTGCGAGGACAGGCCCTCGACGTTGATGCCGTGCAGCTGGGTGCCGGGCGGGGCCGGGACCGTGCGCTGCTCGATGGTGAAGTCCTCGATCAGGTTGTCGTGCGAGCCCTCGCGGCAGAAGTACGGGTGGTGCGAGCCGCGGCCGCCGACGCGGGTGCGGCGCAGGGTGCAGGCGGAGGCCGCGACCAGGCCGAAGCCGTTGTCGACGTTGCGGACCGTCACGTCGTCCACCCAGCAGTCGTAGGCGCACTGCAGGACGACTCCGTTGTAGCCCTTGTCGAGGAGGTGGGGCGACATCGGCGTCTCCATCACGTCCAGCGTGAGGCCCTCGACGGCCGAGCCGGTCAGCTCCGGTACGTGGGTGGTGAACTGCGGGTTCCACTCGGGGCGGAGGTCGAGCGGCAGGGGGCGTTCCAGCGTCACGCGGCGGCCGTCGACCCGGGCGACACGGACCGGCCATTCGTAGGGGACGTAGGACAGCAACTTGGTCTTGTCGTCCCAGAGGTACGAGGCCGGGCCGGGGCCGCCGCCCGCCATGTGCTGCAGGAGGGTGTGGGCGGAGTCGTCGGCCAGGCGGAGCAGGAGCAGCCGGCCCGGCCGCAGGCCCCGCGCGTCGGCGACCGTCACCGTCCATGAGCCCTGGCGGGCCGGCTCGACGGCGGTGAGGGTCGTCCACTCGTCGCGTGTGTTGCCGGTCCAGCCCTCGAAGGGCCACGCCCTGGCCTTGATGGCGGCGGTCAGGGAGTCCCAACGGGCCTGCGGGGCGAGCCAGACGAGCCCGCCGGCCCAGGACCAGGACGACTTGTCGCCGCCGTAGCGGGAACCGTAGGCGCCGATCAGTTCCGTGAGGTTCCTGGTCGCGTAGAGGGTCGTACGGCCGCTGCCGGCGCCGCGCAGGACGACGTTCGAGTCGCCGATGCGGATCAGGCCGTCGATGCGGAAGGTGCCGGGCGGAATGGTGACCGTGCCACCGCCGGCCCTTCCGGCGGCGGCGATGGCACGGTTGATCGCGGAAGCGCAGTCCGTGGTGCCGTCGGGTACGGCGCCGTAGTCGGTGACGTCGGCGACCGTGCGGGGGCAGGGGAAGCGGGACGCTCCGCCGTGGCAGCCTGCGCGGCCGATGTAGGGGATTTGCGGGTGGGTGACCGGGGTGCGGGTGAACTCCCGCCAGATCGACGGCACTTCCCCGCCCTCCGCACCCGCCTCGGCCCTGCCGGTCGCCGCGCCGACAGCCACCGCGGTGGCACCGGCGAGCACGCTTCGTCTGGTGATACGCCCGCTGTCCATATCCGACCGCCTCTTCATATACATGAACCGCGTTCAGGGATGCGATGGCCGCGAGCATGCCACTTCCGGGCCGTGCCGGGAAAGAGGTCGTACGGAAGAAAAGAAGTCAGTCCGCCGGACGGTCGATCAGGTGCTTGAACGCGTCCAGATTCCGCGTGGACTCGCCGCGCGACACGCGCCAGGCGTACTCCTTGCGGATGGAGGAGGCGAAGCCCAGCTCCAGGAGGGTGTTGAAGGCGCCGTCGGCCGCTTCCAGGACCTGGCCGAGGAGGCGGTCGATCTCGTCGGGGGTGACGCAGGCTAGGGACAGGCGGGCGGTGACGTAGATGTCGCCGAGCCGGTCCACGGCGTAACTCACGCCGTACAGCTTGAGGTTGCGCTCCAGGAGCCAGCGGTGGACGCCCGCCTCGTTCTCGTCGGGGTGCCGGACGACGAAGGCGTTCAGGGAGAGGGAGTGGCGGCCCACGACGAAGGAGACCGTCGTGGACAGCTTGCGGGTGCCGGGGAGCTTGGCCACGTAGGTACCCGGCTCGGGGCTCTCCCACTCCAGCTCGGCGTCCTTGAGGGCGCCCTCGAGGATCTGTCCCGCCTTCTGCGCATCACCCATGGTGGGAGCGTACGCGACGGCGGTGGGCCTGGATCGCGGCCGTGTAGGCCTCGGCGGTGGCGGTGGCGGCCCTGTCCCAGCCGAAGGACTGCGCGTGCCGGGCCGCGGCCCGGCCCATGGTGTCGGCGAGGGAGGGCTGGTCGGCGAAACGGCGCAGCACGCGCGCGTAGTCGGCGGGATCGTGACCGTGCACGAGGAAGCCGGTCTCGCCCTCGCGCACGGCCACCGGCAGCCCGCCGACCGAGGCCGCGAGCACCGGCGTACCGGCCGCCTGCGCCTCTATGGCGACCAGTCCGAAGGACTCGCTGTAGGACGGCATGACCAGCATGGACGCGGCCCGGAACCAGTCCGCGAGCTGCTCCTGGCCGACCGGCGGCCTGAACCGTACGACGTCCGCGACGCCGAGCCGCGCAGCGAGCTTCTGCAGCCCCTCCGGCTTGGCGAGCCCGCTGCCGCTGGGGCCGCCGACCACCGGGACGACGATGCGCGAGCGCAGCTGCGGGCACTCCTCCAGCAGGACGGCCACGGCGCGCAGCAGCACGTCCGGGGCCTTGAGCGGCTGTATGCGGCCGGCGAAGAGCGGGATCAGGGCGTCCTGCGGCAGGCCCAGGCGCAGGCGGGCGGCGGCGCGGCCGTCGGCGGGGCGGAAGCGGTCGAGATTCACACCGGGATGGACCACGGCCACCTTGGCGGGGTCGGCCGCGTAGTGCCGTACCAGCTCGTCGGCCTCCTCCGTGGTGTTGGCGACGAGCCGGTCGGCGGCGGAGACGATCTGGGTCTCGCCGATGACGCGGGCGGCGGGCTCGGGGGTGTCGCCGTCGGCCAGGTTGGCGTTCTTGACCTTGGCCATGGTGTGCATGGCGTGCACCAGGGGCACGCCCCAGCGCTGGGCGGCGAGCCAGCCGACGTGGCCGGAGAGCCAGTAGTGGGAGTGGACGAGGTCGTAGTGGCCGGGGCGGTGGCCGGCCCAGGCCTGCATCACACCGTGGGTGAAGGCGCACAGCTGGGCGGGCAGGTCTTCCTTGGCCAGGCCCTCGTAGGGACCCGCGTCCACGTGCCGGACGAGGACGCCGGGCGCCAGCTGGACGGTGGGCGCGAGGCCGCCGGAGGTGGCGCGGGTGAAGATCTCGACCTCGATGCCGTGCGCGGCGAGGCGCTGGGCCAGCTCCACGATGTAGACGTTCATGCCGCCGGCGTCGCCGGTGCCGGGCTGGTGGAGCGGTGAGGTGTGCACGGAGAGCATGGCGACCCGGCGGGGCCGGCGGTGCAGCCGGAGCCGGGAGGCGGCCGACGGGGAACGTCGCCCGAGCCTGCTGACGTACTGGCTCATGTGGCGTTCCTCCTCGCTGCGGGCATGCCGGGCGGAGGACTGACGACGCCCTCCCAGGGGTGCAACAGCGGGCGGGGGCGCCGCCATTTCCCGATCGGCCTCCTTTACTCAATCATGACCACAACTCGCTCAACCGTTCGGGTGCGCGTCCGTGCCGGCCTCCGCGACGCCGTCCGCCGCCCCGGGCCCAGCCAGACGCGGCGGCGGCGCGGCCCCACGCCGGCCACGAGCGGCGCCCCCTCGCCCACGGGCGGCGGCGCCCGCCTCGCCGAGACCGGCGCCTTGGGCACCACCCCGGTGGTCGCCGACGCGGCTGCCGCGCCGGTCGTCGCGGGCGGCGGCATCGTCCCCGCCCTGCGCCGCCGGGCGGCACATCGCTCGCACCGACCCCGCCGCCCGGGCCGCCCGGCCCCGCTCGGCCGGCCCGGCGCCTGCGGGGCCCCGCTTACCCTCGTAGGCATGACAGCCCGCGCAGCGCCCCTCCCCCACTCTCGGCATCGCCCGAGCGGGCGGACACCCGTCGTGGGAACGGTGACGCGCGGGACGACCAACCCCAACCGGCTGCGGCGCATGGACCGCTGGATCGCCGCCACGCACGGCGCCGAACTGCGCCGCGCCGAGGACCCGCTGGCCATCGACCTCGGCTACGGCGCCGCGCCGTGGACCGCCGTGGAACTGCTCGGCCGGCTGCGAACCGTCGCGCCTCACGCGCGCGTGGTCGGCATCGAGATCGAACCGGAGCGGGTCGCGGCGGCCAGGCCGTACGAGCGGGACGGGCTCGCCTTCCGGCACGGCGGGTTCGAGATCCCCGTCGCCGGGCGCCCGCTGCTCGTCCGGGCCGCCAACGTGCTGCGCCAGTACGACGAGGACCAGGTCGCCGCCGTGTGGGAGCGGCTGTGCGCGCGGCTCGCCCCGGCGGGCGCCCGCTCCCGCGGCGGACTGCTGGTCGAGGGCACGTGCGACGAGATCGGCCGACGGCACGTATGGGTGGCGCTCGGTCCGGAGGGGCCGCGGACCGTGACCTTCGCCACTCGGCTGGGCTCGCTGGAGCGCCCGTCGGACCTCGCCGAACGGCTGCCGAAGGCACTCATCCACCGCAATGTCCCCGGCGAGCCGGTGCACGCCTTCCTGCGCGACTTCGACCGCGCGTGGGCCGCCGCCGCGCCCTACGCCTCCTACGGCGCCCGGCAGCGCTGGCTGCGCGCGGTACGGGACCTGAGGGCCGACTGGCCGGTGTCGGACTCCCCCGCGCGCTGGCGGCAGGGTGAAGTGACGGTGGCATGGGGGGCGTTGGCGCCGCGCGGCTGACATCCGCACCCGGGGCGGCGAGGGAACGATCTCCGTGCGCCGTTCGTCACACCGGCGGGAGATCGACATACGGACGCGGCCAACGGGGGATTCCTTCCTGTGTCGCTTTCCGTGCCTCTGTCGTTTTACGCCGTGACATGGCACGATCCCCCAGGCACCGTAAGTTACTGACGGTAAATCAGTTGGGGGCTCGTGTGATGGGCTGGGGCAAGCGCGGCATCCTGACGGCCGCCGTGACCGTGGTCTGCGCGGTGACCGCGCTGGCGGCACCCGGAGCGGCCTTCGCCGTCCCGGCACCCACGCCGAGCATCTCCCCGACGCCGTCCCCCGCACCCGCGCCCAGCAAGGACCTCGAGAAGGTCCGCGAGAAGCTCGACCGGCTCTACCACGACGCGGCCGTGGCCACCGACGCCTACAACGCGGCCGAGGAGAAGACCAGGAAGCAGTCCGCCGAGATCGTCGCGCTGGCCAAGAGGATCGACGAGGGGCAGCAGAGGCTCGACGGGCTCAAGGACCGGGCGGGCGCGGCAGCCCGCGAGCAGTACCGCACCGGAGGCGTCCCGCCCACCGCCCAGTTCCTGCTCAGCAACGACCCGGGTCAGGTCCTGGACGGGGCCGGACTGGTGCTCCAGAGCCAGCGGGCGGCCGGCACGCTGATCGGCGAACTGGCAGGCATCCAGAAGGACTTGCAGGCGTACGCCGCCGACGCCGCCGAGCAGTGGAAGAAACTGGACACCGAGCGCAAGGCCAAGGCCGCCGCCAAGAAGAAGATCGAGCAGCAGATCGCCGCCGCCAAGAAGCTCGAGTCGGAGCTGGCGAAGAAGGACCAGGAGCGGCTTCGGCAGCTCGAGGACCAGGCCGCGCTGAAGGCGCAGACCGCCTGGCTGGACACGGGTGTCCTCAAGGAGATCAACTCCAAGGCCTCCGCGCAGGGCAAGAAGGCCGTCGCGTTCGCCACCGCCCAGCTCGGCAAGCCCTATGTATGGGGTGCCGAGGGCCCCGGCTCCTTCGACTGCTCGGGCCTGACCTCCCAGGCCTGGGAGGCGGCCGGCCACCCCATCCCGCGCACCTCGCAGGAGCAGTGGCAGCAGCTCAAGCACATCGACGTCAAGGACATGCGCCCCGGCGACCTCATCATCTACTTCACCGACGCCAGCCATGTCGCCATCTACATCGGCGACGGCGCGATCATCCAGGCCCCCCGCCCAGGCCGGAACGTGACGATCGCGGGCGCCGGTTCGATGCCGATCCTGGGCATCGTACGACCGGACGCGTAGGCCTCACGACGGGGGCGCGGGCCGCACGGATGAGGGGCGCCGGCCGCACGGCCGAGAGACGCGGGCCGCACGGCCTGGGGGCGCGGGCCGCACGGATGAGGGACGCGAGCCTCGCAGCCGGGGTGCGTTGGCCGTACGGCAGGGGCACGCGGGCCGCACAGCCGAGGTCCGCCGGCCTCACGGCAGGGGCACGCGGGCCGCACAGTCGCAACGCCCAAGCCTCACCACCTGGGTGCGTGAGCCTTACCGCCGCGGCACGCAAGCCACACCACCGCCCCACGCGGAGCCACACCACCGCCGCACGCAAGCCACACCACCACCCCACGCAGAGCCCCCCCCGCCCCCGTACAGCGCAAGCCGGGGCGGGCAGGGCCGTGCGGGGCGTCAAGCGCGGTCGTCCTTGGAGGGAACACGGCTTCGCGTGCCGCTCAGGGAGTCCTCGTGACCCACGCCATGTGACCCACCGCACGCCAACCACCGCCCAAACCCGGCAGGACGTGAGCTTCGTCATTCCGGACGGACTGTCGCCCTGTCCAACTGCGGTACGGAACGCGGCATATGACAGCGGCCTGCGCATGAGCGACGCGGCTCACACCATTCCATCGGGGCGGGCAATGCCGCTATGGTCACCCGTCGGTGGCCTCGAGGCCCTCGACGCCGCCGTGCCCTCGGGGGGAGGGAAGGAACCCACACGATGCCCGTACCCATACCGCGGCAGAGAGCGATCCCGGCCGTGGAGAGTGGTCAGGCGCAGGCCGCCTCCGCAGTCGGCGGCCCCCTCAAGGAAGAGGCCCACCGCGACGCCACGCCCACGAGCGGCACCGGCGCCACTCTCACCCTGTTGCTGATCGAGGACGATCCGACGGCCTCGCCGATCGTGCCCGAGCTGCTGGACTCGGCCGGCAAGCCGATCCGTGTGCGCACCGCCCGCAACCTCACCGAGGCCGAGCGGCTGCTCACCGACGACGTCCACTGCATCCTGCTCGACCTCGCGCTCCCGGCGCCGGGCGGCAGCGACGCCGACGACGAGCTGGCCGTGCTCAGGCATGTGCTCCGGCTCGCGCCCCGGCATGCCGTGCTCGCGCTGACCGCCTCCGCGGACGCCGAGCGCGGCGCCGAGGCCGTGCGCGTGGGCGCGCAGGACTACCTCTTCCGGGACGAACTCGACGGCCGGCTGCTCAGCCGCGCCATCCGGTACGCGGTGGAGCGGAAACGTTCCGACACCGCGGAGCGGCGGCTGGCCGAGGGCCGGCTGCGCGCGCAGGAGAACCGCCGCCTGGAGCGCGGCCTGCTGCCCACGCCCCTGCTGGACGGCTCCACGCTGCGTTTCGCCGCCCGCTACCGCCCCGGCCGCTCCCGGGCGCTGCTCGGCGGCGACTTCTACGACGCCGTCCGCACGCCAGACGGCACCGTGCACGCCATGATCGGTGACGTCTGCGGCCACGGCCCGGACGAGGCCGCGCTCGGCGTCGAGCTGCGCATCGCCTGGCGGGCGCTGACGCTGGCCGGACTGTGCGGGGACGAGCTGCTGAGCACGCTCCAGGAGGTGCTGGAGCACGAGCGCGCCGACGAGGAGATCTTCGCGACGCTGTGCACGGTCGACATCGCACCGGACGGCCGGCACGCGGGCCTGTGCCTGGCCGGCCACCCCGCCCCGCTGCTCGCCCGCCCCGGCCGGACCGCGCAGCTGCTGCCGTACGACAACAACGGCCCCGCGCTCGGCCTGCTGCCCGGCGCCCGCTGGCCGCGGATGCAGGTGGAGCTGGGCAGTGAGTGGAGCCTGATGCTCTACACCGACGGTCTGATCGAGGGCCGCGTCGGCGAGGGGCGCGAGCGGCTCGGGCAGGACGGGATGGTGTCGATGATCCGCCGCCAGCTGGCCGAGGGGCTGCGCGGGGAGCAGTTGCTGCGGGCCGCGGTCACCGAGGTCCGTGAACTCAACGGGGGCGAGTTGACCGACGACGTGGCGGTTGTACTGCTGGACCGGACGTCATGAGCGGTACCTCGCCGTAGGAGGTACCGCTCCGTCGCCGGCTGCTGGTCCGTCGTGGTGGCACGCACGGCTCCCGCCGCCCCGGGCGGGCCGGGGACGCGAGGTCAGCGGCCTCCGTTGTACGGCCCGTACGGACCGTCGCTGCTGCTTCCGCCCCGCCTCTTGCGGAAGCCCTTGCCACCCGAGACCTGCTGGAGGGCCGGGCGGACGTCCACGAAGAAGACGATCGTGGCCACCAGGCCCGCGAGCTGCAGGAACAGCATCGGCACAAACAGGTTCACCGCCACCGCGATGCCCAGGATGATCAGCCAGAAGCCCTTGTTCTGCTTGTCCGCGGCGCGGTAGGCGTCCTCGCGGAAGATCGCCGCCATCACGAACGCCACGATGGCGAACGCCAGCATGGCGGTGAAGATCAGCCACATCACTCCGCCGACTGCCGTCATCAGCACAGTACCCACCACCCGATTCGTGTCGTCCGTACAGCCACGGTACCCATACAACGGGCCGGACACCCCGAAGGTGCCCGGCCCGATATCGACTCGTCGCTCGCGCTCACTTCGCGGGCGGGGTGGTCTTCTTCGCGGTGGTGCTCTTGCGCGGGGCCGGGGCCTTCTTCGCAACCGGCTTCTTCTCGGCGGCGGGCTCGGCGGCGGCCTCGGCGGGCTTCGGCTCGTCCCTGACCTCGACCGGCTCGGTCCTGCCCTCGACGGTGATGGCCAGTTCCTCGAGGTCTTCGGCGGCCTCGCCGCGCCAGGTCTTCACGGCCTGCTCGCCGTGCTCGGCGACCTTCTCGTAGGTCTCACGGGCCTTGACGGCGTACTCGGCGGCGACGCCGACGCCGCGCAGGGCGAGGTCCTGGGCCTGCTCGCCGATCTTCTTCAGGTCCACGTCGAGGGTGCCGAGGAACTCGTTGACCTTGGTCTGGAGGGTCTCCTGCGCCTCCTTGGCGCGGGCGGCGGCCTTCTCCTGCACGGCCTTGGGGTCGGTGTTGCGCACGGCCTCGATGCGGGCCGGGGCCTCGGCGCGCAGCTGCTCCACCAGGGCGGGCACCTTCTTGGCCTGCTGGTAGGCGAGGTCGGCGGTGCCGGCGGCGAAGTAGAGCGGAGTCGGGTCGCTGAGGGTCTTGCGCAGGTCGTCGGTGATGGCCATGGTGATCTGGTCCTCCCGGATTCGCGTTCGGCTGAGGTTGGTGTGGTCCGCGGTGGAGCGGCCGGCGCCCTGGTCCGGTTATCCGGCCGTCCGCCGCGGACCGGCATCGATGTCGTCGGTGTCCGCGTCTGCGTCTGTTTCTGCTTCTGCTTCCGCTGCTGCCGCAGCCGTGCCGACGGTGTCGTGGTCCGTACGTCCCGTGCCGTCCCCGTTCGCGGCGGGCTCGCCGACCCCGAATCCGTTCTCCTTGCGGAAGGACTCGTAGATCTGGAGCAGCACCTGCTTCTGCCGCTCGTTGAGCGAGGGATCGGCGAGGATGACGGCGCGCGTCGCCCCCTCCCGGAGACGTTCCTCCCCGTCCCGCTCGGCGTCGAGGATGCCGGCGCGGACGTACAGCGTCTCGGCGGAGATGCGCAGCGCCTTGGCGACCTGCTGGAGCACCTCCGCGCTGGGCTTGCGCAGCCCGCGCTCGATCTGGCTCAGGTACGGATTGGACACCCCGGCGGCGTCGGCGAGTTGCCGCAGCGACAGCTGGGCGTTCCGCCGCTGCTCGCGCAGGTACTCACCGAGGTTGCCGACGTTCAGCGATGCCATGCCTCCACCTTGCCCCACCCCTGCTAACAATTGCAAGCAACTCGCTTGCAAAAGTGTGTCGGCGGCGGCCGGTCGCTCACCGGACCAGCTCGGACGGCTCGTCCAGGCGGGTCAGCTTGTGCGGGTTGCGTACGACGTACAGGCCGGTGATCCGGCCGTCAGCGACCGTGACGCCGATCGTGCCCGGTGCGCCGTCCAGGTCGATCCGTACGGCGGGGGCGCCGTTGAGCCACACGGGCCTCGGCTCGAAGTCGGCCCCCACCCGGTGCGCGCGTGCCAGGATCCGGGCCACCTCGTCGGCCCCGTGGAACGGCGCGAGCCCGGCGGCCACCACCCCGCCGCCGTCGGTGATCATGACCACGTCCGGCGCCATGACGTCCAGCAGCTCCTGCAGCCGCCCGGTGCGCAGCGCCCGCAGGAACCGCTCCACCACGGCCTGCTGTTCCGAGCGGCTCACCCGCATCCGGGGCCGCCGGGCCGCCACGTGCTCGCGGGCCCGGCGCGCGATCTGCCGGACCGTGGCCGCCGGTTTCCCGACGGCCTCGGCGATCTCGCCGTACGGCAGGTCGAAGACCTCGCGCAGCACGAACACCGCGCGCTCCGTCGGCGCCAGCGTCTCCAGCACGGTGAGCACCGCCATCGAGACGCTCTCCGCGAGTTCGACGTCCTCGGCGACATCGGGGCTGGTCAGCAGCGGTTCCGGCAGCCATTCGCCGACATACTCCTCGCGGCTGCGCGCCAGGGTGCGCAGCCGGTTGAGCGACTGCCGGGTGACGATACGGACGAGGTACGACCGCGGGTCACGGACCTCGGCCCGGTCGGCCCCGGCCCATCGCAGCCAGGACTCCTGGAGCACGTCCTCGGCGTCGGCCGCCGACCCGAGCATCTCGTAGGCGACGGTGAACAACAGGCCGCGGTGGGCGGTGAAGGGGTCCTCCCCGTTCATGAACACTCCTTCCTCGGTGAGCCTCGGTGCGAGTCCTCGCCCCTCACACCGTCGGCGCCAGCGGGATCTCGCAGGCGTCGGAGTAGCCCTGCGAGCGGATGCCGTGGGCCGTGTTGTTCCTGGTCGCCAGGTTGACGAAGGCGATGTACGCGGTGAGTTCGACCATCGCCGCCGGGCCGATCCGGTCGAGCAGACCCCCGTACAGCTCGTCCGTCACGGTGGTCGGCGTGTCCGTCATGGCCTCGGCGTACTCCAGCACGTCCCGCTCGAGCGGTGAGAACACCTCCGACTCCCGCCAGCGCGGCACCTGGCTCGCCCTGGCCAGGTCCAGGTTCTCGTTCTGCGCCTGGAAGTAGCCGACGTCGAGGCACCAGCTGCAGCCGACCTTCGCCGCCACGGCCATGTGCGCGAACGACTTCAGGCTCGCGTCGGCCGCGCTCCACCGGGCCAGCCTGGCCGAGAAGTCCAGGTTGGACTGGGCCACTTCGGGGTTGTGCCAGGTCACCTCGACGGGTTCGGGCACGGCGCCGAGCTGCTCGATCATCGTCTCGAGCAGCTCGACGGGCAGCTCTGCCTTCGCTATGCGTGGGGTCATGCCGGGTGTCCTCCTCGGACCTCGTGTGCGGTTGTCCGGCATGAAGACACCGGCCGGACCGAGAACGTGACACCCACCGCGCCGCGGTCAGTCGGCGACCAGATCCTCCGGGGCCGAGCGGGCGAGGTCGGCGAGGGTGGCGAGGGCCTGGGCGAGGACGTCCGGCGGCGGTGTGGCAAGGCCCACGCGGACGGCGGCCGGGGCGTGGCCGGCGCCCACGGTGAACGCGGCCGCGGGGACGACCCCGATGCCGTGCCGGGCCGCGGCGGCGACGAACGTGTCCGCACGCCAGGGGCGGGGCAGTTGCCACCAGCAGTGGTAGGAGAGGGCGTCGCCGCGCACCGCGAACCCGGTCAGGTGCCGGGCCGCGATCTCCTGCCGCAGCGCCGCCTCCCGCCGCTTGGCGGCCACCAGCTTGCGCACCGTACCGTCCTGCTGCCAGCGGTGCGCGGCCTCCAGGGCGAAGCGCATCGGGGCCCAGCCGCCCGAGCGCAGGGCGGCGGCGATCTCGCCGGTCAGGGCGGGCGGGGCGACCGCGAAGCCGAGGGTCAGGCCGGGGGCGATCCGCTTGGAGAGGCTGTCGATCAGGACGGTCCGCTCGGGGGCGCAGGCGGCGAGCGGCGGCAGTTCGTCGCGCAGGAACGCCCAGATCGCGTCCTCCACGGCCGGCAGCGCGAGCCGCGTCAGGACCTCGGCCAGCTCGGCGACCCGCTGCTCGGGCATCGACAGCGAGAGCGGGTTGTGCAGCCTCGGCTGGACGTAGACGGCGTGCAGCGGCGCGGCGGCGTGCGCCTCGACCACCGCCTGGGGCACCAGGCCGTCCCCGTCCATCGCCAGCGGGACGAGCGTGATGCCGAGCCGCGCGGCCACCGCCTTGATCACCGGGTACGTCAGCTCCTCGACGCCGAGGCGCCCGCCCGGCGGCACCAGCGCGGTGACGGCCGCAAAGAGGGCCTGCCGGCCGTTTCCCGCGAACAGGATCCGGGCGGGATCGGGGCGCCAGCCGCCGCGGGCGAGGATCCCGGCGGCGGACTCCTGGACGGCGGGCAGCCCGGCCGTACCGACCGGCCGCAGCGCAGGGCCGAGGGCTTCGGGGCGCAGCAGTTCACCCAGCCCCTCGGCGAGCAGCGCGCTCTGCCCGGGCGCCGCGGGGTAGTTCAGCTCCAGGTCGATCCGGCCGACGGCCGCCGGTTCCGTGAGCGCCGAGGCGGAGCCCACGGCCGCCGTGCGCACGAACGTGCCGCGTCCCACCTCGCCCACGGTCAGGCCGCGGCGGGCCAGTTCCCGGTACACGCGCGTGGCGGTGGAGTCGGCGATGCCGTGCTGCCGGGCGAACGCGCGCTGCGGGGGCAGCCGGTCGCCGGGCCGCAGGACGCCGGAGCGGATCTCCTCGGCCACCGTGTCGGCGACGCTCTGATAGTCCTTCACGGCACGCCATCCCACCACACGATTGCACCGAGTGCAATCTCCTGATTGCACTGAGCTATTGCCCTGCCCTACGCTCACCGCATTGCACCGGAAGTCAGCGGCGGTCCAGGGGGTTTTCGTGATCGATCCGAGCAGTGTCCTGGGCGTGAGCGTGATGGCACTCGGCATGGTGCTCACGCCCGGGCCGAACATGATCTATCTCGTCTCACGCAGCATCACCCAGGGCAGGCGCGCCGGGATGATCTCCCTCGGCGGGGTGGCCCTGGGCTTCCTGGCGTACCTGCTCGCCGCGAACCTCGGCCTGTCGGTCGTCCTCCTCGCCGTACCCGAGCTGTACGTCGCCGTGAAGCTGGCCGGCGCCGCCTACCTCGCCCACCTCGCCTGGAACGCCCTCAAGCCGGGCGGTATCTCGGTCTTCGCCCCGCAGGACGTGCCGCACGACTCGCCGCGCAGGCTGTTCACCATGGGCCTGATGACGAATCTGCTCAACCCCAAGATCGCCATCATGTACGTGTCCCTGATTCCCCAGTTCATCGACCTGGACAAGGGCCACGTCCTGCTCCAGGGCCTGGCGCTCGGCTCCGTCCAGGTCGTGGTGAGCATCGCGGTGAACCTCACCATCGTGCTCGCCGCCGGCACGATCGCTGTCTTCCTCGCTCGCCGGCCCTCCTGGCTCAAGGTGCAGCGGTACCTGATGGGCACGGTCCTCGGCACCCTCGCCGTCTCGCTGGCCGTGGACACCTCGGGCCCGGCCTGAGCGCTGCGCCGGAAGCGCCGTGACGGGCGTCTGGAAGAGCGGACGTGGTCAGGATTCGAGAAGCGCCGGTGACAAGGGGCGCGTTAGCGTGACCGGCATGGACCTCACTGCAGCGCACGCAGCCGACAGCCATGACCTGATCCGGGTGCACGGTGCCCGTGAGAACAACCTCAAGGACATCGACGTCGAGCTGCCCAAGCGCCGGCTGACGGTCTTCACCGGCGTCTCCGGCTCGGGCAAGAGCTCGCTGGTGTTCGACACGATCGCCGCCGAGTCGCAGCGGCTGATCAACGAGACGTACCCCGCCTTCGTCCAGGGCTTCATGCCGAACCTGGCGCGCCCCGAGGTCGACGTCCTCGACGGGCTGACGACCGTGATCACCGTCGACCAGCAGCGGATGGGCGCCGACCCCCGGTCCACCGTAGGCACCGCCACCGACGCCAACGCCATGCTGCGCATCCTCTTCAGCCGCCTCGGCAGGCCGCACATCGGCTCGCCCAAGGCGTTCTCCTTCAACGTGGCCTCGATCAGCGGCGCCGGCGCGGTCACCATCGAGCGCGGCGGGCAGCAGGTGAAGGAGCGGCGCGCGTTCAGCATCACCGGCGGCATGTGCCCGCGCTGCGAGGGCCGGGGGACGGTCTCCGACCTCGACCTCACCCAGCTCTACGACGACTCCCTGTCCCTCAACGAGGGCGCGCTGACCGTCCCCGGCTACAAGTCCGGCGGCTGGAACTACCGCCTCTACACCGAGTCCGGCCTGGTCGACCCCGACAAGCCGATCCGCAGGTACACCAAGCGGGAGCTGCAGGACTTCCTGTACCGCGAGCCGACCCGGATGAAGATCGCGGGCATCAACATGACCTACGAGGGTCTGATCCCGCGCATCCAGAAGTCGATGCTCGCCAAGGACAAGGAGGGCATGCAGCCGCACATCCGGGCCTTCGTGGACCGCGCGGTCACCTTCACCGTCTGTCCCGAGTGCGCGGGCACCCGGCTCACCGAGGCGGCCCGCTCCTCGAAGATCGCGGGCACCAGCATCGCCGACGCGTGCGCGATGCAGATCAGCGACCTCGCCGAGTGGGTGCGCTCCGTGGACGCGCCGTCGGTGGCACCGCTGCTCGCCTCGCTGCGGCACACGCTGGACTCGTTCGTGGAGATCGGCCTCGGCTATCTCTCGCTGGACCGGCCGGCGGGCACGCTGTCGGGCGGCGAGGCACAGCGCGTGAAGATGATCCGCCACCTCGGCTCCTCGCTCACGGACGTCACGTACGTCTTCGACGAGCCCACCACCGGTCTGCACCCGCACGACATCCAGCGCATGAACGAACTGCTGCTGCGCCTGCGCGACAAGGGCAACACGGTCCTCGTCGTGGAGCACAAGCCCGAGGTCATCGCGATCGCCGACCACGTCGTGGACCTCGGCCCCGGCGCCGGTACGGCGGGCGGCACGCTCTGCTTCGAGGGCACCGTCGACGGTCTGCGGGCCGCCGGCACCCTCACCGGCCGCCACCTGGACGACCGGGCCACCGTGAAGGACACCTTCCGCAAGCCGACCGGCGCGCTGGAGATCCGCGGCGCGACGACGCACAACCTCCAGGACGTGGACGTGGACATCCCGCTCGGGGTGCTGTGCGTGGTCACGGGTGTCGCGGGCTCGGGCAAAAGCTCGCTCGTGCACGGCTCGGTCCCCAGGGGCGCGGATGTCGTATCGGTCGACCAGAGCCCGATCCGCGGCTCCCGGCGCAGCAACCCGGCGACCTACACCGGCCTGCTGGAGCCGATCCGCAAGGCCTTCGCCAAGGCCAACGGCGTGAAGCCGGCCCTGTTCAGCGCCAACTCCGAGGGTGCCTGCCCCACCTGCAACGGCGCCGGTGTCATCTACACCGACCTGGCGATGATGGCCGGCGTCGCCACCCCCTGCGAGGAGTGCGAGGGCAAGCGGTTCGAGGCGTCCGTGCTCACCTACACCCTCGGCGGGCGGGACATCGCGCAGGTGCTGGCGATGTCGGTGACCGAGGCCGAGGAGTTCTTCGCCTCCGGCGAGGCGCACATCCCGGCCGCCCACCGGATCCTTGGGCGGATGGCCGACGTCGGTCTCGGCTATCTCACCCTGGGCCAGCCGCTGACCACCCTCTCCGGCGGCGAACGCCAGCGCCTGAAGCTGGCCACGCACATGGCCGACAAGGGCGGCGTCTACGTCCTCGACGAGCCGACGACGGGCCTCCACCTGGCCGACGTCGAGCATCTGCTCGGCCTGCTCGACCGGCTGGTCGACTCCGGCAAGTCGGTCATCGTGGTCGAGCACCACCAGGCCGTCATGGCCCACGCGGACTGGATCATCGACCTCGGCCCGGGGGCCGGGCACGACGGCGGGCGGGTCGTCTTCGAGGGGACCCCGGCGGAGTTGGTCGCCACGCGGCCGACGCTCACGGGAGAGCACCTGGCGACGTACGTCGGTGCGGACGCGCGCTGAAGCGCCGTCGGGCTCCTTTCGCCACCCCCCGTTCCAGTCCAGCCGCAGGCGCAGGTCAAAGGCGGGCGGGGGCGGGCGGAGGCGGGCAGGGGCAGGCGGGCAGGGGCACCGGAGGCCAGGGCGTCGGTCACGGCGAAGCGCCGGTGCCGGCGGCGCGCTCAGCCCTCGAAACCGCCCGCCGCGAGGATCTCGTCGATCCGCGCCCGATGCGCCTTCTCCCAGTCGTCCAGGGTCTCCCCGGCCTCCTTCGCGAGCTTGGCGCGGGCCCCCTGAAGCACCTGCGCGGCACGCCCGGCCGGTACGACGACCACCCCTTCCCCGTCCGCCACGACCACGTCCCCGGACTCCACCCGTACGCCCCCGCAGCGCACGGGCTCGTTCAGCGGGCGTACCGCCTTCTTCGCGCCCGGGATCGGGATGATCCCCCGGCCGAAGACGGGGAAGCCCAGCCCGCGGACCTCGCCGAGGTCGCGGATCAGTCCGTCGGCGACGAAGGCGGCCACTCCGCGGCGCTGCGCGACCGCGCACACGTTGCCGCCGGCCAGCGCGTGGTCGAGGTCGCCGGACTCGACCACGATGACCGAACCGGGACCGGCCCGGTGGACGGCCGCGTGCAGCATGAGGTTGTCGCCGGGCGGGCAGCTGACCGTGAACGCCGGTCCGGCGACGCGCGGTACGGGCTCCCACAGCGGCCGTATCACGACGTCCATGACCTGCTTGCGACCGAGGAGGTCGGCGAGGGTGGTCGTCGGGACGTCCTGGAGGGCGGCGAAGATCCCGGTGTCGGTCATGGCCGCACGCTACAGCCGTCAGAACGGCAGCGGGCGGGCATGCACGACGTCCAGGCGGGAGACCGCGCGGGTCAGCACCACGTACAGCCGGTGCGCGCCCCGCTCCTCCGCCTCCGCCACGGCCGCCGGCTCCACGGCGACGACATGGTCGTACTCCAGGCCCTTGACCATGCTCGCGGGCACGAGGGTCACCCGGGCGCCCAGCGACCAAGTCTCATTCGCCGTCCCTCAGCCCCGGAAGGCCCTCCGCCAGCCGGCGAAAGGCCCGCTCGGCCGCCCGCACGGCATCCGGCGCCACCTCCCCGACCGGTTCCCCGGCCTCGATCCGCCGGAAGTTCTCCATGGCGAGGATCCGCTGGACGGCGATGATCTGGCCGGCCGCCAGCCGCGCGTCCAGGTCCCCGCCGAGCGCCTCGGCGAGCGCCGCCTCCGACCGCTCCTGGTGCCGGTACGCCCGCGCCACCAGGGACGGGGTGCCGTAGAGCAGGGCGTGGAAGGCGAGCACCTGCGGGTGGCCGTTCAGGCCCGTGACCGGATCGCGGCGCTCCAGCCCGGCGAGGAAGTGCCGGCGCAGCGCGTCCACCGGGTCGGCCGCACCGGCGACCACCCGCGCGGCCTCCGTCTCGTGGTCCGTGATCCGGTGCAGGACCAGGTCCTCCTTGGCCGGGAAGTACCTGAAGAGGGTCGGCTTGGAGATCCCGGCCGCCGCCGCGACCTCCGCCACGGGCACCGCGTCGAAGCCCCGCTCCAGGAACAGCCGCACGGCGATGTCCGACACGTCCTGGTACATCCGCTGCTTCTTGCGCTCACGCAGGCCCATCTCACCCATGGGGCCGAGCCTACGCAAGGCGCGCGACGGCCCGCGGTACGGCGTCGTGGCACCGCCCGGCGAGCCAGGTCCTGCCGTCGAACTCCCGCTGTCCGCCCGGAGGGCGGGCCTCGCGGCGTCAGGTGCGTGCGGCGAGAGGGCGTGCATGGCGTCGCCGGGCAGGCGGGAGTTCGACGACAGGGCTAGCGCAGCGGCCCCGCCCGCAGGGCCCGCAGCAGAGGCTGCAGTGAGCACACCACCGGACCGGCGCCCGCCGCGCGCAGAACCCTCCACCCGGCCTCGTTGCGTGCGTGGCCGAGAAACGGGACGCCCGCCCGACGGGCCGCGGTGATGTCGCGGGCCGCACCGCCGATCATCAGGGCGGCCGAGGGCTCGGCACCCATCGCGCCGAGGGCACGCGAGAGGCGGTGCGGGTCCGGCTCGGGATGGTGCAGATCCTCGGTGCGGCCGTACAGACGAGAACCGAAGCAACCGAGGAGGCCGCGGGTCTCGAGGTAGGAACGGACCACGCGGGGCGAGGCGTCGGTGATGACGGCCTGCCGGGCGCCGACGGCCGTCCAGGTGCGGATCAGCGGGTCGGCGTACGCGGTGGGCAGGGCGGAGCGGGCGGCCCGCAGTTCCTCCTGGGTGAGGCGCTCCTCCAGCGCGGTGACGAGGTCGCCGTCCGGGTGGCGGCGGCCCACCGCGCGCAGCACGGTCTGCGGGTCCGGGGTCTCGCGTTCGGTGTCGGTGAGCAGCCCGTGCAGGCCCTGCCGCTCCAGCCACTCCACAAGGCCGGCCGCCACCTGCTCCGCCCGGCGCCCGGCGAACAGCCGGCAGATCGGCCCGTCGAAGTCCCACAGCACGAAGCGGGCAGGTGTGATCAGTTCCCGAAGCTTTTCGATCTCGTTCGCGTCAGACGCCGCATCAGAAGTCGCATCAGAAGTCACTAGGAGAGTGTCGGGCCCGTCGTGACGGTTTCCCAGAGGGCATCGAACCACTTCTGCGACTGCTCCACGAACGCCGCGTCCCGCCGCCCGTCCCGCCGCAACTCCGTGTCATCTCGCGAGAGTTGCCCGACAGGCGGTTACAGATCACTTCCAGGCCGGGAGAACACTTCCAGGCCGGGAGAAGGGGAGCGGTCAGAAGAGGTCCGGGCACCACGGGTGCCCGGGCGAGCGGAACAGGGCGTCGGCCTTCCGGGCGGCGCCCTCGCGCTCCTCCTGCACCCGGCCCAGCGCCACGAGCCGCGTCAGCGACTCCCCGCCGAGCCACACGGTGCCCAACTCCCCGATGCCGAGGGTGAGATCGGCACTCCCGGTGGTCGGCGTGCAGGACGCGCCCTGCGCCGAGGCCTCCAGCCGGAACCGGCCCCCGCCGTATCCTCCCTGCCGGTCGACGACCTCGAGGACCGTCGTGCCGGACGTCTCGTACGTCCGCGCCTCCAGGGCCCGTACGACGTCCAGGATCCGCAGCCACAGCCAGTCCGAGTGCTCGGTGATCCGGGCCGCCCGCGGGTCGGGCAGGAACTGGGGCAGCAGGTCGTCGGGGGCGCGCCCGTCGCTGGTCACCTTGGTCACCCAGTCGATCGAGCACAGGTAGTGCCACAGGGCGCGCTCGGCCGCCGGGGTGGTGGCGAGCAGCCAGTCCACGGCGATGGTGTGCTCCGGCTGGTTGCCCTGCCACAGGTGCTCGGCGCGGTACGACACCAGGCCCTGTGTCTCGCCGGAGGCGGAGCGGTGGACGGCGAGGTACGGCTCGGTCCAGTTCGGGCCGGAGCGCAGGAGGCCGGTCGCCGTGTCCCACCACGCCGGGACGCGGCTGACCGCGCCGGGCCGGCCGGCCCGGAACCGCTCATGCAGCTCGGGCCCCAGCTTGCGCACCTCGGCGCCGTCCACCAGGCTGATCCGGCCGCCGCCCGCGCAACCGGTCCGGCGTGGGTCGAGGCCCGCCCGGGACACCTCGACGGTCCACTGGGACGCCCAGGTCGCGGGGCCGAAGCCGTAGCGGCCGTAGATCGGGTACTCGGCGGCGATCAGCGTGGCGACGACGTCGCCGCGCTCCTTCGCCTCCGCAAGGTCGCGCCCCAGCATGCGGGTGAGCAGTCCCTGACGGCGGTGGGTGGGGCTGACGGTGACGGCGGAGACGGCGTCCGCGGGGACGAACGCGCCGCCGACCGCGGTGAGTTCCTGCGGGAAGGAGCGCAGGGTCGCCACGCACCGGTCGCCGTCGAAGGCGCCGAGCAGCCGGGACGCCCCCTCGGCGTCCGTCCGGCGGTTCCTCTCCACCTGGTCCGTGCCCGGGGTGGGCGGGCTCAGGAAGCCGGTGTTCACGGCCCGCAGCCAGTTCTCGTACTCGGACCCGCCCACGGTGCGTATGTCCAGCGCGCTCATCACCTCACGATAGGCACCAGCCGTCCCGGATGTCGCCCCGATTTCCGCGCTCAGGTCAGCAGGTCGTCCACCTGGGCCTCGCCCACCCGGTACCGGCGCGCGATCTCCCCGCTGCACTCGTCGGTGGTCTGCTGCAGGCGCTGCCGTCGCCGCGAGACCTCCTGCTCGTACCGGACCAACCGGCCCATCGCGCTGGTCAGTTCGAGGTCCGTGCGGGCCACGAGGTCGCTCAGCTCGACCTCGCCCAGCATCTCGGCGGCCAGCTGCCGGTACTCCTCGTTGTGCGGGGTGCCGAGCGTGACATGACGGGCCGAGGAGCGGTGCCGGGCCGGGGCGTCCTTGAGGATCTCCGGGAGCCGGTCGACCACGGAGCCGTCCGCGGGCGCCGGCAGGGAGGCCCGGCCGCGCCGGCACAGCTCCGCGCTCAGGATGTCGATCCGGCCCTGCAACAGCCGCCGCACATAGCTGAGGTCCGCCTCGTCGCGCTGGGAGTCCCGGCGCAGGGTGCGCAGTTCGGGCAGACTGAGCCGGGCCAGGTCGTGCTCGCGGGGCCCTGCGGCGAGCGCGGGAACCGGGATGCCGTCGGCACGCTGAACGGGCGGCCGGTACGGCATCTCCGGCAGCCCCTGCGTCCCCAGCCGCCCGCTGGTACTCGGTGTGCTCATGTGCTTGTGACCGTCCCCTCGACCGGCGTGTGGAAGCATCGTGCCACCCCAACCGACCCCTATGTGACCGTGTGCCCCCGAACGGCCCCAGATGGGGGGTAAGGGATCGATAATGGACCCCCTGTGAGCGCGCGCGGGGCACCCGGCATGATGGTCCGCATGCGAGCGGTGGTGCAGCGGGTGGACGGTGCGAGTGTCGTCGTGGACGGCGAGACGGTGGGCGCGATCGAGGGCGAGGGACTGTGTGTCCTCGTCGGGGTGACCCATGAGGACACCAAGGAGAAGGCGGCGCAGCTGGCCCGCAAGCTGTGGTCGATCCGGATGCTGCAGGACGAGCGGTCGTGCAGCGACGTCGATGCCCCGCTGCTGGTCATCAGCCAGTTCACGCTCTACGGCGACGCACGCAAGGGCCGCCGCCCGACGTGGAACGCGGCGGCCCCGGGCGATGTGGCCGAGCCGCTGGTGGACGAGGTGGTGGCTCAGCTGCGGGCGCTGGGCGCGACGGTGGCCACGGGCCGCTTCGGCGCGCAGATGCGGGTGTCCCTGACGAACGACGGCCCGTTCACGGTGCTGCTGGAGATGTAGCGCCCCGAGCCCCCGAGGGGCGCGGGGCCGTATCCGCGGGGCCCTTTCGATGTGCGGCCCCGCCGCGTGGGCGCGACCGGCCCACCACCCACCCGCAGTCGCAGGGCTACGGCTCGACCACGACCTCCTGCGCCGCCGCCGTCGCTCCGGCCAGCAGCCGCGCGTCGACGGGCACGTTCCGCTTCACCAGCGCAAGAGCCACCGGCCCCAGCTCGTAATGGCGCGCGGAGGTCGTCACGAAGCCGACCTTGCGCCCGTCGGGACCGTCGTCCGCGAGGCGGATCTCGGTGCCCGGCACCGGCAGATGGACCTCGCTGCCGTCCAGGTGGAGGAAGACCAGCCGGCGCGGCGGCTTGCCCAGGTTCTGCACGCGGGCGACGGTCTCCTGACCCCGGTAGCAGCCCTTCTGCAGATGCACCGCGGTGCCGATCCAGCCCAGCTCGTGCGGGATGGTCCGGTGGTCGGTCTCGAAGCCGACCCGGGGCCGGTGGTGCTCGACGCGCAGCGCCTCGTGGGCGAGGAGCCCGGCGGCGGGCCCGTGTGTGTCGGCGAAGGACTCCAGGTCCTCGCGCGGCAGGAACAGATCACGCCCGTACGGGGTCTCCCGTACGACGACCCCGTCCGGCACGTCGGCGATCGAACCGGCGGGCAGCTGGACGACCGCGAAGTCCGCGGTGCGGTCGGCGGCCTCGACCCGGTAGAAGAACTTCATCGACTCCAGGTAGGCGAGGAGCGCGTCCTGCGTACCGGGCTCCACGTGTGCCCAGACGGTCGTGCCGTCGTCGACCAGATACAGCGCGTGCTCGATGTGCCCGTGCGCGGAGAGGATCAGGGCCTCGGTGGCCTCGCCGGCCGGCAGGTCGCTGACGTGCTGGGTGAGCAGCAGGTGCAGCCAGCTCAGCCGGTCCTCGCCGGAGACGGTGACGACACCGCGGTGGGACAGGTCGACGAATCCGTTGCCGTCGGCGAGGGCGCGCTGTTCGCGGAACAGATCGCCGTAGTGGGCGGCGACACCTTCGTCCACGCCCTCGGCGGGGACGGCGCCGGGCAGGGACAGCAGAGGACTCTTCATACGGGCCAGCCTACGACGCGGTAGTTGAACTCTTCAGCGAACAGTCCTTGCAGCGGCCGAAGATCGCGAAGTGCTTCATGTCGGTGTCGAAGCCGAACTGCGCGCGCAGCTTCGCCGTGAACTCGGCGGCGACCGCCACATCGGCCTCGATCACGCTCTCGCAGTCCCGGCACACCAGGTGCAGATGGTGGTGGCGGTCGGCGAGGTGGTAGGTGGGCGCACCGTGCCCGAGGTGGGCGTGGCTGACCAGGCCCAGTTCCTCCAGCAGCTCGAGCGTCCGGTAGACCGTGGAGATGTTGACCCCCGACGCCGTCTTCTTCACTTCCGTGAGGATGTCGTCGGGGGTCGCGTGTTCAAGGGTGTCCACGGCTTCGAGCACAAGCTGCCGCTGCGGCGTCAGCCGGTAGCCGCGCTGCCTGAGGTCACTCTTCCAGTCGGTGCTCACCACACCGGAAAGTCTAGGGCGGCCGGGCCGTTCATGACATCGTCCGCCCCACCCAGCCGCCGGTGAGGGCCTGCACGGCGGCCCCGTCGAGGTCGGCGAGCTTGGTGTGCACGAAGTCACGGGCCCACTCGGAGGTCTGCACCCGCAGCGGCGGCTCGTCGGCGCTCAGGGCGGCGACGATCGGCGCGGCGGCCTCGGCCGGGCTCTGCGCGCCGGTGAAGGAGGTCCGGGTGCGCTCGATGTACGACTGCAACGCGGGCGCGTACGGGCCGGCGGCGGCCAGCATCGCCGGGACGTCCAGGCCGACGTTGGCCACGAACTCGCTCGCGACCGCGCCCGGCTCGATGACGGTGACGGACACACCGACGGTGGCGGCCACCGGGGCGAGTGACTCCATGAAGCCCTCGACGGCGAACTTGGCCGCGCAGTACGCCTCGTTGAAGGGCTGGCCGACGACGCCGCCGACGCTGGTGACGGTGATCAGCCGCCCGCCGCGGGCGCGCAGGTGCGGCAGCGCGGCCCGGGTGACCTGGACGACCCCGAAGAAGTTGACCTCCATCACGGCCCGGACGTCGTCCACCGTGCCCTGCTCGATCGTGCCGACGTGCCCGGCGCCGGCGTTGTTGACCACCGCGTCGAGCCGCCCGTGCTCGGCGACGACCTCGTCCAGGCAGGCGGCGATCGAGTCCGGGTCCACGACATCCAGCCGCTTGACCTGCACCCGCTCCCCCACCCCCGCCTCGGTGGCGGCCTTCCGCAGCGCCTCGGACCTGCCCGGGTCCCGCAGGGTGGCCACGACCTGCCACCCGGCCCGGGCGGCGGCCACGGCGGCGGCCAGGCCGATACCCGAGGAGGTCCCGGTGATCACGACGGTCTTGTCACTCATGGCTGAGCCTGTCCTCTCCCGGCAATTTCTGTGCGTGTACACACACCATACATGGATTGCGTGCGTGCACACACAACCAGCCGACTAAACTGCCCCCATGGACCGCGCCGACCTCACCCTGGGCGAACTCGCCGCCCGCGACCACGCCTTCTACGGACTCGTCTGGGCCGGCACCACCCTCGCCGCACGCGTCGACCAGGCCCTGATGCGCGCGCACGACCTGCCGATGTCGTGGTTCGAGGTGATGCTCTGGCTGCACGGGCAGCGCGAACCGGTCGCCGCCTCCGACCTCGGCGCGAAGACACTGCTCAGCCGCAGCCAGGTCTCGCGGGTGATCAACGCGCTCCAGGGCAGGGGCCTGGTGACCCGGGCGGCCTCGCCCACCGACGCCCGGTCGGTCCACATCGCCCTCACCGACGCCGGCCGCCGCGCCTTCGCCGAGGCCGACGCCACCCGCCGCGAGGCCCTGGCCGAGGTCTTCGACGACCGTCTCGACGAGCGGGACATCGCGGACCTGGAGCGGGTGTGGGACAAACTCAAGCGAAGGCCCGCCTGACGAGGCGGGCCTGTGGGCTCGTGGTGCAGGCGGGCGCCCGCGGGAAGCGGGCGCCTACTTGAAGAAGGCGATGCCGTCGTCCGGCATGTCGTCGGGCAGCGCCTTGGCCCAGCGCTCGACGTCCTCCGGGGTGACGACCTTCTTCAGGTGCGCCGACATGTAGGGGCGCAGCTCGACCTCCGGGGTCTGCTTCTCGCCGACCCACATCAGGTCGCTCTTGACGTAGCCGTAGAGCCGCTTGCCCCCGGTGTACGGCTGCGAGGCGGCCGTCCGGGCGACGGCGTCCGTGACCAGGTCGATCTGGGGCTTCTTGTCGGCCAGCTCGCCGTACCAGATCTCGATGACACCGTCGTCGCGGGTCATCGTCACCTCGACCTTGCGGTCGGCGTCGATCCGCCAGAAGCCGGACTCCGACTCCAGCGGGCGGACCTTGTTGCCGTCCTGGTCCAGCACCCAGGAGTGCGAGCGGTACTCCAGGAAGTCCCGCCCGTCGTGGGTGAAGCTGACCTCCTGGCCGAAGTTGCACTTCTCCGAGCCGGGGAAGTCGTGCACGCCCGCACCGGCCCAGTTGCCGAGCAGGAAGGCGAGCGGGACAAGGTCCTTGTGCAGGTCGGACGGGATCTCGATCATGAGCGGAAAGCCTTCGTGGATATGAGTCAGCGCTGGCCCTGGTACAGCTTCTTCACGGTCAGACCGGCGAAGGCGAGCACGCCGACGCAGACCAGGACCAGCAGGGTTTCGAAGAAGATCTCCACGGGTGCTCCTTGAGCGAGGGTGGGCATACGACAGAGCCGGGGCCCAGCTTACGCGGCCGGAGCCGGGCCCTCCTGATGAGGTGCGCTGTCCGGGGCCCACCCGGCGGCGGGCGCGCGCCGAGCGCCGCGACGGCTCAGCAGTGCACGCCGAGTTTGCTCAGGTCCGTCCACTGATGGTTGCCGGATTCGTTGACCAGCACGAGGCGGTCGAACCGTGAGCCGCCGCCGTGCGGCGTGCACAGGTTCTCCCGCGCCTGCCGGAACTCCCGGCCTGTCGAGACGAACTTCTGCAGGTCGGCCGTGGAGGCCAGGGCGAACAGCGGTCCCACGGCCGGCCGCAGGTCCATCTGGAGGACCCGTTCGAAGCGGGACGGCGCTTTCCCGCCCCGGCTGTTCCCGGCTCCCGGCCCGTCTCCGTCGAGCTGCCCGGTGTCCTGCCCCGTCAACGCCCCGAACTCTCCGAGGCTGTCCACGCTCTGCACCTGCACGGCACGCCTGACCGCCCGGCCGTTGAGGGTACTGGTGTAGAGGTAGTCGGCCCGGTACGTCCCGCCGTCGGCCCGGTACGCCCCGTCCCACGTGACCTTCGCGTCCGGATCGGTCTTGAGCAGGTGCGCCACCTGCTCCATCACGCGCTGGTCACCGAGCCGGGCAGCGGTGCGGACGACCTCGCTCAGGTCCTGCGGATTCTGCAGGCGGCCGGAGCCCGCGATCGCCGCCAGGGTGGGAAGCCAGCCCCGGCCGGCGGCCTCGTTGAGCGCATCGACGGCCCTGTCACCGGCCTGCGTGTCCGACACGGGAGCGTTCTTCGTCATCAGGTCGAGGAGCTTCGCGGCGGCGGGCTTCAGGGGTGCGGCGACGGAGACGGCGTCCGGCCCCAGTCTCCGTGCGTGCAGACGGCTCCCCACGCCGGGGTCCGGACCGTACAGGGCGGGTGAGTAGATCCAGGCGAAGTCGGCATGCTGCACGGTCTGCCCGGCGGGCGCCGGAGCGGGGCGCATGCCGTCGAGCTGCTGGGACTGCCCGGGTTCCAGCGTGCCGAGGGGGTGGGACTGGTCGGGCAGGTCCGGGAAGCTGAGATACAGGGTGGCCTCGCCCGCCTCGTCCCCGCTGTTCGTGACCGTCAGGGAGTACGGGCAGGGATCGGTCGCGCACGGGTAGGCGCTGTTGTCGGTGATCGTGAAGTCCGGCCCCTGTGAGCCGGAGACCGCGTCGCCGGAGGGAGCGGCGGACACGGCGGCGGCCGCGGCCTGTGCGGCTGCCGAACGGGCGGCGCCCGCCTGCCCGCCGGTGGCGGGTTTCGGAACCATCACCAGGTAGGGGCCGGAGTCCTTGTCCGAGCCGCCGGCGGAAGCGGCCGGCCTGACCGGGCCGGCGTCGAGGGGCTCCCCGCCCACGGCGAGGACCGCGTACGGGGCACTCGAGGCGAGCAGGACCGTCCAGCCCCGCGCACGGTAGGAGACCGCCCGGTGCCCCGCGACCGTCCCTGCGTCCTCCTGCACCGCGCCCGGATCGGAGGTGACCTGTCGTACCAGGGCGGCCAGCGATCTGGGGGACAGCGAGCCCGCGTTCACCCCGAAGCTGTCGAGCGTGTCACGGCCGGAGCGCTTCTGCGCCGCGATCCAGTGGCCGCTGCCGGTCAGGTCCGTCCCGTACGAGGGACCCTGTTGTGCCCAGAAGTCGGTGTCCCCCTTGAGGTAGAGGCGGCCACCGGACCATGCCATCGCGGCTTCGCCGGTCACCGGTTCGTGCAGGGTTCCCGACGCTTCTCCCGACGCGGTGGCGGTCAGGTTCGCGTGGGTCACGGGCCGGCCCCCGGCCGGGGCATAGGCCATCGAGAGGTTGACGGCCGGCAGCGCGCCCAGCGCCCGAGCCGCCGACGCTCCGCGGCCGGCCGCTGTCACGCGAGAGACCGGGGACTCCCGGCGGGAGGCACCGGAACCGCTCGACCACAGGACATACCCGACGCTCGCCAGGACGACCGCCAGGACGGCGCCCATGGCGACGAGGGCCGTGGCACCCCCTCTGCGGTGCAGGAACGCAACGGGCGTGCCCGCGACGTCCGGGGAAGGACGGCGGTGCCACGCCGCGGCCGGCCGCGGCTGCCCGGGCGGCGGGGGCGCGGCGAACGGCCGGGCCGGTGGCAAAGGGGTGGTGGTCGGGGACCCGGGCGTCGACGTGGTCGACCAGGTCTGTCCGCCGGGGCCGGGCGGGACTGCGCGGGGCGGACCGGTTTGCGCAGGTGGCGAATGCGGTGTCAACGGCGGGGGTGGTCCCAGAGGCGGCGGCACCGCCCGTGGTGTCCGGTGCCATAAGGGCAGCTCCGGCTCGTTGGGGCCGGTCTGCCAGCGCTGGTCGCCCACGTCGAATCCCCCGAGTCGCTTCCGCACACCATTGCTCTTTGGGAAGATACGACACCAGCGAGAGCGCTCCTAGGGGGCGAATCCTCTCAAGTGCACGTCAGCAACGGGGAGTTTGATCACCATGGCGGAAACGAGGGGCGTGCTGCTGCCGGCCTATGTGCTGGCAGACGAGTCAGGGTCGATGGGCCCGTACCGGCAGGATCTGTCCAACGGCCTGGTGTCGTTATGCGAGGGCCTCCGGGCCGAGCCGATGGTCGCGGCCAAGCTCCGTCTGGCCGTGCTGGGGTTCTCCGACGACGTGCAGGTGCGTCTCGCGGTGGCCGACATGCGCACCGAGACGAGCCTCCCCCAGGTCGTGATCCGGGGGCTGACCAACTACGAGGCGGTGTTCGACGATCTGCTGAGCCGGATCCCGTCCGACGTGCAGTGGCTGCGCGGCGAGGGATACAAGGTGCACCGCCCGGTGGTGTTCTTCCTCAGCGACGGGCAGCCCACCGACGGCGGGGCCTGGCACCGGCCGCACGCCCAGCTGACCGACAGGGCGCTGACCCCGACCGCCCCGAACATCGTGGCCTGCGGGATCGGTGATGCCCAGGCCCACACCATGGTCGAAGTCGCGACGCGCAAGGAGTTCGCCTTCGTCGCCAGGCCCGGGACCGACATCGGCCGGGCGGTCGCCGAGTTCTTCCATGCGCTCACCGCGAGTCTGGTCGCCTCGGGGCACGCCCTGAACTCGGACGCCCCGACGTTGGTGGTCAACAGGCCGGACCAGTTCACCATGGCGATCGACGAGGTCGGGGAGTGACGTCGCCGGGTGGCGACGGCGGTGCCGCGGCGTCCATCGTCCCCGCTGCCTGGCAACGGGTCACCGTGGGCGTGCCCGGACCGGAGTTCGAGGCGCGCCCACCGGGGCAGTACGCCTTCGACTTTCCCGACACCGAATGCGACGGCTGGTCGGCGCCCTCTCTGGTCCTGCGTTCCGCCTCGGTGCGCGGCGCCAAGCACCGCTACTACCGCCAGCCGCGCCAGGACGCCGCACGCGCCGCCGTCCACGAGGCCACGGGCAGCGTCGCCTTCGCCGTCGCCGACGGCGTGTCCAGCGCGTCCAGCTCCGAGTTGGGCGCCCTCGAGGCGTGCCGGGCCGCGCTGGAGAAGATGCTCCAGCAGTTGTCCCTGGACGAGGGCGAGCTGGACTTCCAGGGCGTGGCCCGGCATGCCGCCGAGCGGCTCCGGGATGCCGCCCGGTGGCGTCTGAACGGCACAGAGCCCCAGCAGCGCGAGGTGGCGGGACTGTACGCGACCACGCTCGTCGCCGGAGTGGTACGCCCCGACCGGGCCGGGCCCCTGGTCGAGGTCTGCCGTGTCGGCGACTCGGGGGCCTGGATCCTGGATTCGCCGAGCGGGTGGTACCAGCCGTTGTTCGGCTCGAAGAGCGCCGCCGACGCCGTGGTGGTGTCGAACGAGGTGACACCACTGCCCCACGTGCCCGACCAGCTGGAACACGCGCGCGTCCGGCTCACCGCCCGCCAGGTGCTGCTGATCGGCACCGACGGCTTCGCGGATCCGCTCGGCGACGGAGACGGCCAGGTCGGCGCACTGTTCGCCCAGCACCTCGCGGCGCCGCCGCCTCCGTCATGGCTCGGGCACCTGCTGGACTTCTCCCGGGAGACCTTCGACGACGACCGCACCCTGCTCGCCGTCTGGCCCCACGGCACAGCGGGTTCACGTTGAACGCCGGGCGTCCACCGACCGTGGAGCACCGCACGCTGAGCCTGGGACGCCAGTTGGGCCAAGGCGGCCAGGGCACGGTGTACGAGGTGGTCAACAAGAAGATCAACGAGGCGGAGGGCGGCGGCTGGGACGTCGCCTACAAGGAGTACACCGCCACCGTGCTGCCCGGCCTCGACGCGACCGCACTGGCCTCGCAGGTGGGCCTGCTCAAGGAGCTGAGCGCCGCCGATGCCCGGTGGCTGAGCGAGAAGACGGCCTGGCCCGCGGCCGTGGTGGAACGCGACGGCCACGCCTGTGGGTTCCTCATGCGGGCCATTCCCGACCGCTTCCGGTTCGACTACCGGAGCCTGGGCAGCACCGGCACGGCAACGCGGCGCCTGGCGAACCTGGAGTTCCTGCTCAACGACGACGCGTACGTCGCCTCGGTCGGTCTGAACATCAGCGAACGCGACCGGCTCCTGCTCCTGGCCGACCTGGCGGCCACACTCACCCGGCTGCACCGCATGGATATCGCCGTCGGTGACCTCTCTCCCAAGAACCTGCTCTTCACCACCGGCCCACGGCCCGAGTGCTTCCTCATCGACTGCGACGCCATGCGTCTGCGGGGCGCCACCGTACTGCCCCAGGCCGAGACGCCCGACTGGCAGATCCCGGCCGGCGAGGAGAAGGCCACCCGCACGAGCGATGTCTACAAGTTCGCCCTGCTCGCCGTCCGGCTCTTCGCCCGCGACCAGATCGCCACCGACCCCGCCGCCCTGGCCACGGCCAGTCCGGCGCTCGGCGCCCTGGCCCGCGCCGGCCTCGATCCCGACCCGGCACGCAGGCCGGCACCGGCCGCCTGGGGCGCACAACTCACCGCGGCTGCCGCGACGGCATCGACCGCCCCGGCCAAGAAGCCCGCTCACCGCTCCACGGCCAACACCCCGCCTTCGCCGGGACCGCGCCGGCCGACCGGCAACGCCGAAGGGCTCAAGGTACTCGCCGCCGTCGCCGCGATCATCGTGGTCGTCATCGCGCTCGTGGTCGCGCACTCGCACAGTGGCTCCGGCTCCGAGTCGAGCGGTTCACCGCAGCCGAGGTTCTCCCAGA
The DNA here is from genome assembly GCF_009796285.1 of Streptomyces broussonetiae. Lineage (NCBI taxonomy): Bacteria > Bacillati > Actinomycetota > Actinomycetes > Kitasatosporales > Streptomycetaceae > Streptomyces > Streptomyces broussonetiae. The sequence goes on from NZ_CP047020.1 coordinate 4,637,083, forward strand.
GCTACCCCTACGACCCGTCGCCGGGCTCGAGCTACGGCTCCTCCAGCAGTGACGGCGGGAGCGGGAGCGGCAGCGACGGGGTGGCAGCCGACCCCAGTACCACTGCGCCCAGCGCCGAGGACGTGGCGTTCAGCGAGGTCTCCACCGACGACTGCCTGAGCAACTACACCAACATGGACACGGACTGGACGCCCGCCACGCCGTCGACGACCAGCTGCTACGGCACCGACGCCTACTTCCGTGTGGCGTCGGTCGAGAAGTACGGAAGCTGCACCTCCGACGACATCACCTGGTACCACCACAACGACGACGGCTCCTCGACGGATCTCTGCCTGAACCGCAACTACGCGACCGGCCAGTGCATGTTCGCCGTTGCCAGGAACCAGTTGCTCTCCATGTACTTCAACGCCGCCACGCCGTGCGAGGCGAACATCCCGAGCCACTACCAGTACACCGTCAAGCTCACGCAGGTGTACCCCAACGGCGCACCCGCCGACGCCTGCGGCAGCGACAAGCAGTGGAAACCCGACAACAGCAGCGCTGTCCTGTGCGGGAGAGCCGTCTACAAGCTCACCGGCCTGCCCGACATGTAGTACTCAACTTGCCGAGAACGGGGGAGCCATGACGACTTCGGGAAGATGTCCCGGATGCGGGCAGGACACGGGGACGTGGGCCACACGCTGCAGCGCGTGCGGGACGTCCCTGAAGGCCGGGAGCGGGACCGGGACCGTGGCCGGGCAACCGGCCGCCCCGCCGCGCCGGCCCTCGGCGCCGTCCACCTTCCACACCCCTGCACCGCCGGCGTCCGGGTCCGGGGGGACCTCCACCTGGACCAGCACACAGCCCGGTTCCCCTGCCTCGGCCCCTGCCCCCGCCGCCTCCCCCCAGTGGGGCGGCGGCCAGGACGTCACCCGGTACTTGTGCGCGGCCGCGTACTTGGACCGCCAGTACGCCGAGCTGCTCATCAAGCAGGTCTCCGCGGAACCCCACCTGGGCGTGGCACCGGCCCCGGCGTGCGACATCCCCGTGGTGCTGCACCACGCCTACCTGGCCAACGCCCGACGCCATGTGCGCGATCTCGTGCTCGCGCTCCTGCTCGCGCTGACCCTGCTCTTCTACGCGGGAGTCCAGAACACGGGGATCACGCTGCTGGTCCTGCTCCTCGCCTGGGTGACGGTCCTGTCCTTCGAGTTCTCCACCCGGTACGGCAGGCATCTGCAGAGCCTGCGTCCGAACCGGTTCGACCCCGCCGCCGCGCCCTCTCCACCCAACCGCGGCATCGCGGCGCGCCTTCTCCAGGTCGGCGCGTACGCCGGCGGGAACGTCACCACGTACAGCGGCTATTCGCCCTTCATCGGGTACGGGATCCCGCTCGAGTCGTGGTCCCTGGCCTTCGACGTCACCGCCCCCGGCCCGCAGGGTGGCACGCCGCAGGACGTGGACGTGACGGAACTCTACGATCACATCGCCAAGCGCCTCGGCACCCTGGCCCTGCCCGGTCTGGAGATCGAGGAACGGCTCTTCGTCGACGGCACGACCCTCATCGGGGATCCCCGCTTCCTCCCCGACCCGCTCGGCAGGCCCGTCCACCGGATCGGCCGGGGCCAGATGAACGCGCTCAAGCGTGCGCCCGAAGAGGGCGCCCGCCCCTATCTGGTCGCACACTCCACGGGGTGGGGCGGCCAACTGGTCACGTCACTGTTCCTGCGCTTCGTCCGGTCCGATTCCAACCTGTGCGTGGAAGCGGTCCAGACGGTGCTGCCGCCCCTCGACGACCGCTATCGGGTCATCGACACCCTCATGCCCCACCCGCCGCTGCGGGAGGTGTTCCAGGTGCTGTCCGAGACACTGGTGAGCACCCCGTTCGTGATGCTGGCCTCTCCCCTGCGCGCGGCCATCGGCTTCTCCCCCGACTTCGGGATCCGCAAGCGCGTACGGCGGCAGAACGAGCGCATCACCGCGCTGCGCCAGTTCGACTACGGGGCACGCCTCGGCGTGCGGGAGAAGGCCGCGAAGTCGAAGCATCACCGCCACTTCCAGAAGTCCGACAGCGGCATGGCGCTGAAGGTGATGGAAAAGCGCGTTCTGGACGCGCTCATCGAGTTCGCCGAGGTGCGGGGCATCGACGTGAGCGAACTGATCCAGCGCCAGGAGACGATCATCAACAACGGCATCATCGCGACCCAGGGGTCGACGGTGTCGTCCAGCTCCGTCGTCTCGGGCAGCAGGTCGCGGGTCTCCATGCGCATCCTCAACAAGATCCCGCTGGTCAACATGGACTGAGGTCCACCGGCGGGGCGGAGAAGGGACAGAGGGGAACGGAATGCGGAAGAACAACGGCATCATCGCGGCCGGCGGCTCGAACGTCACCGGCAACGCCGTCGCCAGTGCGGAGAACGCCAAGGCCGAGGTCACCATCCGGGACAGCGCCCTGAACCACTCGGGGGGCGACCCGCAGCGCACGCCCGAGGAGATCGGTGACCTGTTCACGCGGTTGATCGACGAACTCGGCCGCTCCGAGCATCCGGACCGCACCGACCTGATCGAGGCCGCTCAGGACGCGCGCGACGAACTCGGCTCCGAGACACCCCGGGTGGGCAAGCTGAAACTGCTCTCACGGGCGATCGTCGACGCGGTACCGGGCTTCACGGCGCTGACCTCGTTGGCGGTGACGATCGAGGAGGCGATCAGAAGGCTGTAGCGCCTCGGACGCGACTAGCCCTTCTTGACCCCGCCCACGAACGCCTCCCAGGCGCCCTCGCCGATCAGCAGGGGGGTGCGGCTGACGTCTTTGCTGTCACGGACGGGAACGAGCCCCTGCGCGGGGGCGTTGGCGGCGACCTCGACGCACTCGCCGCCGTCCTGGTTGCTGTAGCTGCTCTTGCGCCACGTCACGGTGCTCAGGTCGATGGCTCGCACGGCGCTTCCTCCAAGACTCGCAAGATGAACCTGCGCGACTCAGCGGGGCTCAGCGCCAGGTCGCGCACGTCATCATAGGTGCGAAACAGGCGCTCAACCCGGCTTGTCTCTTCTATGAGTTCGCCCAGTACGTCGTTTTCAGCGTAGGCCACGGCTCGGCCGTCCAGCAGCCGCATGAGCATCAGATCGGTGTTGACAATGGCGTGAAATCCCCGGCCGAACGGCAACACGTAGAGAGCGATGTTTGGACGCTCGCACGCCTCCAAGAGGTACTCCAACTGCTCCCGCCATACGCGAGTCTCCCGGGGCGAGTTGCGCAGTACCGCTTCCGAGAGGACCACGCGGAACGACGGCGGCGCCTCCGATTCCAGCAGCGCACGCCGACCTAGCCGGGCATTGACCTGCTGCTCAAGCTCCTGCCCCGCGAGACCACCGGCTGTCAGCACCTCGCTTGCATAACCGGCGGTCTGAAGCAAGCCCGGCACCATCGTCACCGAGTACTGCCACATACTCACCGCCGCGGCCTCGATCGCCATGTACCGCCGATACCGCTCCTTGAACTGCGTCGGGTCGGCCACCGCCAGTTCCCACAGGGTCAGCAGCAAGGGCGTCGTGCCGTAGTACTGGTGCAGCGCCTCCACGACCTCCGGGCCGCCCAGCGTCTGACCGTTCTCCATCTTCCCGAAGAGGGACGCGTCCCAGTCCACGGCGTCGGCCAGCACGCGCAGGCTGACTCCCCGCCGGGCCCGCAGTATCCGCAGCTCCTCCGCGAAACGAGCCCTCGGCTCCTGGCTGCGACCCGTGATCGCCCTGCGCTGCGGCACCGAACCCTCCCCAAAGCTTTGGAATTTGTGGAATTTGGGCCGCCCGGTGTGGCACTAGCGGCCTTTCCGCTCGTATCCGCCTCCGCCCTGGGCCATCCTCGTATCAGCCCAGGAGCACGCAGAGTAGTGCAACTGTCGCATTCCGTACAGATGTTGAGGAAAGGAGCAAAGTTCATGGGAACGGATCAGGCCACCCCGCTCTACGACCCCGAGGACCTCGGCCGTCCACCCCGGCCCCTGCCCGACTGCGCCACATGCCGGAAGCTCGGGAAGCTGCGCGAGGCGGCACAGGTGGCGTACGACCGCAGTGCCGAGACCGATGCCAACGTGCTGCTCCGGCAGCACCAGCTTCAGGAGCACCGCGCATGAACGGGCTGCCGTACGAGGAGTGCAAGCGGTGGCGGGAAGAGGGGCGGGCGTTACCGGAGGGCGAGACCGTCACACCCGCTTACGCGGTGCCGCCGTTCCACCCCGGCCACCCGCCCCGCACCCGCGTACCGCACCGGCGCACGCGGCGGGTCGACGGAGCCCTCGTCAGCGGCGCGCTCACCGCCCTCTGTGTCGTCACGCTGATCGTCACCGTCGTCGTCGCGGCTACGCTTCCGGCATGACCAAGAAGCTCGTGATCAAGGTGACGGCCGGGGCCGACGCGCCCGAGCGCTGCTCACAGGCCTTCACCGTGGCGGCCGTGGCCGTGGCCAGCGGCGTCGAGGTCTCGCTGTGGCTGACCGGGGAGTCGTCCTGGTTCGCACTGTCGGGGCGGGCGGCGGAGTTCGAGCTGCCGCACGCCGCCCCGCTGCCGGATCTGATCGAATCGATCCTCGCGGCGGGCCGCATCACACTGTGCACGCAGTGCGCGGCCCGCCGGGAGATCACCGAGAAGGACGTCATCGAGGGCGTGCGGATCGCGGGCGCCCAGGTCTTCGTCCAGGAGGCCCTGGCGGACGACACCCAGGCCCTCGTCTACTGAATCCGGTGGTTCCGGTGAATCCGGTGGTTCCGGCCGGCGCTCACTGGCCCATGACGTACTTCACCGTCGGGCCCGTGGTCCAGCCGCCGTCGACGGCCAGTTCGGCGCCGGTGACGTACGACGCGGCGTCGGAGAGCAGGAAGGCGACCGCGCCGGCGACCTCGTGGGCCTCGCCGACGCGGCCCATCGGCGCGTTCGGGTAGTTGCCCTCGCCCCTCTCGATGCCCACGGCCGCCGTCATGGGGGTGTACGTCATCCCCGGGTGCACGGAGTTCACGCGGATCCGGGACGTCCCCAGCTCCACCGCGCCGATCTTCGTCAGGCCTCGTACACCCCACTTCGAGGCGCCGTAACCGGCGGTGAGCGCAAGGCCAATGAGGCCGGCGGCGGAGGAGATGTTGACGATCGACCCGCCGCCGTTCTCCTTCTTCACGTTACGCCTAGGTGGCACGTTTTGCCATGACGTCACGATGCGCCAGGGGAAGGGTTCATGCGGGGGTGGTGGAAGGTGCGGAAGGAAGGAAGAGGGAAGGAAGGAAGGAAGAGGGAGGGAAGGAGGGAGGGAGCGGTCTAGCGGGGCGGGCGCTTCTTGCCGTCCAGCTCGTCCCACCACTCGTCGGACTGCGGATCACCGGACGGGTCGTCCCACCAGCGGTCCTCCGGCCCCCGGCGGTTGGCAACCATCGCGGCGACGGGCGGGATGACCATGGCGACCACGCACAGGCCGACCGCCGCGGGCACCGACCAGATGCGCACGACTCCCCAGGCCAGGACGAAGAGCCCGATACAGGTCCCCATCATGGCGAAGTAGATGTGACGCCGCCGCGCGTACATAGCTCCAGGGTAGGGCGCGAGGCGGCGTCCGCCCCCCTGTCCGCACGGGGCGCACGCGGCTGCCCCCGGGCCCTGTCACAAGTGATCTACAAACACCCGTCGAGCCCGCCCGCAGGGTTACCGTGGCGTACGCCGTCCGTACCGCACGGCCCCAGAACGCCGCCGACCCGGGGGGAATCACCACATGCGCGCCCTGCGAATAATCCTGATCCTCGTCGTGATCCTGGGCGGACTGTTCGTGATCGCGGACCGGATCGCGGTGCACTTCGCCGAGGGGGAGGCCGCCGACAAGCTCAAGTCGACTCAGAACCTGGCCGCGACGCCGGACGTCAGCATCAACGGGTTCCCGTTCCTCACCCAGCTCGCCGGCGGCTCGCTGGACGACGTCGAGGTCGGGATCAAGAACTACCAGGCCGCCACCGGGACCGGCGGCCAGACCATCCGCATCGACGACCTCAAGGCCGACATGAAGGGCGTCTCCTTCTCCGGCGACTACAGCTCCGCCACCGCGGACACCGCCACCGGCACCGCGACCGTCTCCTACGCCGAGCTGCTCAGGACCGCCAAGTCCGAGCCGACCGACGTGGCCCCGGGGATCAAGGCCCATGTCGTGGGACTGTCCGACGGCGGCAACGGCAAGATCAAGGTCGCGGTCCGGGTGACGGGCACGTTCCTGTCCATCCCGGTCGACCAGACCATGTCCGTGCTCAGCACCGTCTCCGTCGTGAACGACAAGGTCGAGGTCCACGCCGACTCGCTGCCCAGGCTGGCCGCCGTCTCCCTCGCCGAGAACCGCGTCCGCGAGATCACCGACTTCCAGCAGGCCATCGACCAGTTGCCCGGCGGCATCAAGCTGGACAAGGTGGAGGCCGCGCAGGATGGTGTGGAGATCCACGTGAAGGGTTCGGACGTCAAGCTGGCGGGGTAGGGGCCACCCGCGGTGGACGCGCCCTGTCCGACAGGCGAGACAGGCATGTCCGCACCGTAGATGCCCTCACCCGCGCGTGTGCCCCACGGCGGTGGGGCACACGCCCGGACGGGTTCCTGGTCTCGACATGCGGACGATCGTGTCTCGTCATATGACACACCGGTGACACGCCCGCCCGGACGTCCCTACGATCGGGGCCATGAGGCGACAGGCGGATCTCACGAAGCGGCGGGCAGTGGACCTGTGCCGCGTTGCCGCCATGCTCTGTCGCCCTTTCTGAGTGGAAGTCGCCCACTTCCGCATCCCTCAGCCGCCCTGCTGGTAAGGGCACCCGTGCGCCGCCCGGACCGTCGAGCACGCACCCCTCACTTCTGCACGCCCCGCCGCGACTGCCCCGGAGGAGAAAGAGCATGAGCCGCAGCGACGTCCTCGTAGACGCCGACTGGGTCCAGGAGCACCTGGACGACACCACCATCGCCCTGGTGGAGGTGGACGAGGACACGTCCGCCTACGAGAAGAACCACATCCGCAACGCGATCCGCATCGACTGGACCAAGGACCTGCAGGACCCGGTCCGTCGCGACTTCATCGACCAGGCCGGCTTCGAGAAGCTGCTGTCCGACAAGGGCATCGCCAACAACCACACGGTGATCCTCTACGGCGGCAACAACAACTGGTTCGCGTCCTACGCGTACTGGTACTTCAAGCTCTACGGCCACGAGAACGTCAAGCTCCTCGACGGCGGCCGCAAGAAGTGGGAGCTGGACGCCCGCGAGCTGGTCGCCGGCGACGAGGTCCCCGAGCGCGCCAAGACGGACTACAAGGCCAAGCCGCAGGACACCTCGATCCGCGCCTTCCGTGACGACGTCGTCGCCGCGATCGGCTCGCAGAACCTGGTCGACGTGCGTTCGCCCGACGAGTTCTCCGGCAAGCTGCTCGCCCCGGCGCACCTGCCGCAGGAGCAGTCGCAGCGCCCGGGTCACGTGCCGAGCGCCAAGAACATCCCGTGGTCGAAGAACGCCAACGACGACGGCACGTTCAAGTCGGACGAGGACCTCAAGGCCCTCTACGCCGAGGAGAGCGTGGACCTCGCCAAGGACACGATCGCCTACTGCCGCATCGGTGAGCGCTCGGCCCTGACCTGGTTCGTACTGCACGAGCTGCTCGGTGTGCAGAACGTCAAGAACTACGACGGCTCCTGGACCGAGTACGGCTCTCTCGTCGGCGTGCCGATCGAACTCGGCGCCGGCAAGTAGACCAACGCCCTTTACCCCTCAAGGAGTTCAACATGTGCGGTGCGAAGGCCGGTGGCCCGGACGCCTCGACGATCAAGCCCGGTGAGACCACGATCCAGGGTCAGGTGACCCGCGACGGCGAGCCGGTGACGGGCTACGTCCGTCTGCTGGACTCGACCGGCGAGTTCACGGCCGAGGTGCCGACCTCGGCGACCGGTCAGTTCCGGTTCTACGCGGCCGAGGGCACATGGACCGTGCGCGCGCTGGTGCCGGGCGGTACGGCCGACCGCACGGTTGTCGCCCAGCAGGGCGGGCTGGCCGAGGTCGCCATCGCGATCTGAGCGGGACGAGGGCTCAGTGACGGCTGAGTGACGGGCCTGAGGGCCGTACCCCTGGGTTGGACGCCATGGGGGTACGGCCCTCAGGTCCGACTGCCCGCCCTCGTCGTTCACGGGGCGGGGCGCCTCAGCCCAGCGCGCGGCCCAGCGCCCACACCACCGGTGCCGCGGCGGACAGCGGCAGTGCCACGCCGGCCGTGAAGTGCACGAAGCGGGACGGGTAGTCGTAGCTCGCCGCCCGGTGGCCGATCAGGGCGCAGGCTCCCGCCGCCGCACCCAGGGCGGCACCCTTGGTGCCGAAGCCCGTCATTCCCCCGAGCGCGATCCCCGCGCCGGCCGCGGCCAGCAGCGAGACCACGAACGAGGCCGCGGTCGGCAGGGGCAGGGCCCGGGCCAGGACGGCGACCGCGACGGCCGCCGCGCCCACCGAGACCGCGTGCGGGTCGGCGCCCAGATACCCGGTGGCCAGGACCGACAGCGCCGTCGAGACCACCGTCGCCATCAGGCCGTACATCCGCTCGTCCGGCGAGGCGTGCGAGCGCAGTTGGAGAACGAGGGACAGCAGGACCCAGACGCCCAGCGGGCCGAGGATCGCGGCCGGGGCGTGTTCACGGCCCGCGACCAGGACCGCCGCGTCGGCGGTCAGCCCGCCCGCGAAGGCCAGCGCGATGCCCTGCCGGGCGGGCCACATGCCGTTCAGCCGGAACCAGCCCGCTGCCGTCACCGCCTGCAGCACCACCAGCGGGACGACCAGCGCGTACGAGGCGACCGGTGCCGTCGCGGCCAGCAGCAGACCGAGCAGCGCGGTCAGCAGCGCCGGCTGCATCCCGGGCTCGATGATCGGCGAACGGCCCTCCAGGCGCGCCCGCTGGGCGTCCGTGATCCGGGCGTTGCCTGCGACCGTGGCGGGGCCGTACTCCGGACCGGCCTCCTGCGGCGCCCCCGGCTGCGGCCCCTGCGCTGCCTCCGGTGCCGGCGCCGGTTGACGTTGCGGCTGGGGCTGTTGCTGCGGCTGGGGCTGCGGCTGCGGCTGCGGCTGCGCGTACGGGCCCGCGTACTGCTGCTGGGGCTGCTGATACTGCTGCTGGTACTGCCCCTCGTATGTCTGCGGCGGCAGATACGCCGTCTCCTCCGCCGGCTGCACCGGCGGCTGCATCGGCGCGTGGGTCTGCGTCTCCCACGTCTGGCCCTGCCAGTGCTGGGTCAGCTGGGGGTCGTAGCCGGACTGCTGCCCGGACTGCTGCCCGGACTGCTGCCCGTACTGCTGGTCGTACTGTCCTTGCTGCCCGTGCTGCTCGTACCCGGGCCATTGCTGCTGTTGGTGCTGCTGGTGCTGTTGCTGCTGGTGCTGCTGGTGCTGCTGCTGATACGGGTCGTAACCCTCGTACGGCGGTCTGCCCTGCTGATACGGCTGGTCGCTCATCGCGCCTCATCCTCCTGCGAACGGCGGGAGCACCTCGACCGTGCCGCCCTCGGCCAGCCGTACCGTCTCATGCGCGCGGGTCCCGACGGGGTCACCGTCTATGAGGAAGGAGCATCGCTGCAGCACGCGCGTGAGTTCACCGGGGTGTCGCACGCGCACGGCTGCCAGCGCGTCGGCCAGTGTGTCCGCGTCGTACGGCTCCTCGGCGACACCGGACGCGGCCTTGGCTGCGGCCCAGTAGCGCACCGTGACCTTGGGCATCTCGTTCCTCAATCGACGGCAAGGAAAATTCAAAGACAGGAGACAGATGGTGTCAGGCTAGCCCGCCGCGCCGACAGCCCAGTCCGCGATCCGGGCGAGCAGCACGTCGTCCGCCGCGTGCTCGGCGTGGCCCATGCCCGGCTCCACCCAGAGTTCCCCGTGGTCACCGGCCGCCTCGGCGAGCATCCGGGGGTGGTCGAGGGGGAAGTAGCCGTCCCGGTCGCCGTGCACGATCAGCAGCGGTGTCGGGGCGATCTTCGGGACCGCCCCCGCCGGGGAGAGCGGGACCGGGTTCCAGTCGCGGTGGTGGATGCGGGTGCGCAGGCCGTAGCGGCCGACCAGGCGGCCCTCGGGGCGGGTGACCAGCCAGTGCAGCCGGCGCATGGGGGCCGTGCCCCGGTAGTACCAGCGGGCGGGGGCACTGACCGAGACCACCGCGTCGGCCGTACCGGGGTGCAGGGCCGCGTGCCGCAGGACGACCGAGCCGCCCATGGAGAAACCGACGGTCGCCACGCGCGCGTGCCCGAGCCCACGGGCCCACTCCACGGCGGCGGCGAGGTCCAGTACCTCCTTGTCGCCGACCGTGGAGCGGCCGCCGGAGCGCCCGTGGCCGCGGAAGGAGAAGGTGACGACCGCGCCGTAACGGGCGAGCACGCCCGCCACTCTTCGCACATGCGGCCGGTCCACGTCCCCGGTGAATCCGTGGGCGACGACGAACACCAGGTCACAGGGGGCCGAACGGTGGGTGTCCGGCGCGGTTTCGTATACAACGGTTCCCGGTTCGTATACGGAATCGACCGGAACCCCGTCGGCAGTGCGCAAGAACGTCCGGATAGGGCCCTGTCTGTGCGTCTCGGGATTCGGACGAACGGTGGAATGCTCCACTTGACCTGCCGAACGGTTCCTCATGTGGGCTATTCTGCTGGGCAGAGGACTCGGGCAGCGCAGCCCCCGGGTCCTTTTGTGCTTTCGGACGCGTTGTATACGAAGTGGGAAACCTCAGGTGACCGCGGGTGTGTACGGGGCCTTCGGGATCGCAGAGCAGTGCCCGTCCGCACAGGCTCGCAGGGACCGAGGAGGAACCAGACGTATGAGTTCTCTGCTGCTCCTGACCAACGCCCTCCAGCCCTCGACGGAGGTGCTCCCCGCCCTCGGCCTGCTGCTGCACAACGTGCGGGTCGCTCCGGCGGAGGGCCCCGCCCTGGTCGACACCCCGGGCGCCGACGTCATCCTCGTCGACGGCCGCCGTGACCTGCCGCAGGTGCGCAGCCTGTGCCAGCTGCTGCGCTCCACCGGCCCCGGCTGTCCGCTGCTCCTCGTCGTCACCGAGGGCGGTCTCGCCGCCGTCACCGCCGACTGGGGCATCGACGACGTCCTCCTCGACACCGCCGGTCCCGCGGAGGTGGAGGCACGCCTGCGGCTGGCCATGGGGCGCCAGCAGATCGTCAACGACGACTCCCCGATGGAGATCCGCAACGGCGATCTGTCGGTGGACGAGGCCACCTACTCCGCCAAGCTCAAGGGGCGGGTGCTCGACCTCACCTTCAAGGAGTTCGAGCTGCTCAAGTACCTCGCCCAGCACCCGGGCCGCGTCTTCACCCGCGCCCAGCTGCTGCAGGAGGTCTGGGGCTACGACTACTTCGGCGGCACCCGGACCGTCGATGTGCACGTACGACGACTGCGGGCCAAGCTCGGCCCGGAGCACGAGTCGCTGATCGGCACCGTACGGAACGTCGGTTATCGATTCGTGACCCCCGAGAAGGCCGACCGCGGCGCCGAGCGGGCCGCTGAGGGAGCCAAGGCCAAGGCCGAGCAGGCAAAGACTGAGGAAGCGGACACATCGGCCGCCCGGGACGGTGCCGACGTCCACGCCGACGCCTAGCGGCGCATGGATTTCCGCTCCGCCGCATAACGGAGGAATAACGGAATCACGGTCGCGGTGCGGCGGCCACCGGGCGCGGGTCCTGCCCGCGCACATCCGAGCCGCGATATGCCCTGCCCAGAGCGGGTCCATCCGCGTAGACTCCGCGCGTGGCCAAGGTGACTCGGGATGACGTGGCACGGCTGGCTGGAACCTCCACCGCCGTCGTCAGTTATGTCATCAACAACGGACCCCGGCCGGTCGCCCCGGCCACGCGCGAGCGTGTCCTCGCCGCGATCAAGGAACTGGGGTACCGCCCGGACCGGGTCGCCCAGGCGATGGCCTCGCGGCGCACCGACCTCATAGGCCTGATCATCCCGGACGCCCGCCAGCCGTTCTTCGGCGAGATGGCGCACGCGGTCGAACAGGCCGCCTCCGAGCGCGGAAAGATGGTCCTGGTCGGCAACACCGACTACATCAGCGAACGCGAGGTCCATTACCTGCGCGCCTTCCTCGGCATGCGGGTCTCGGGCCTGATCCTCGTCTCGCACGCCCTGAACGACCTGGCCGCCGCCGAGATCGACGCCTGGGACGCCCGGGTGGTGCTGCTGCACGAGCGCCCCGAGGCCATCGACGACGTCGCCGTGGTCACCGACGACCTGGGCGGTGCCCAGCTCGCCGTGCGCCACCTGCTGGAGCACGGCTACGAGTACGTCGCCTGTATGGGCGGTACGGCCGAGACGCCGGCCGTCGGCGACCCGGTCTCCGACCACGTCGAGGGCTGGAAGCGGGCCATGGCCGAGGCGGGCCTGACCACCGAGGGCCGGCTGTTCGAGGCGCCGTACAACCGCTACGACGCCTACCAGGTCGCCCTGGAGGTCCTGTCCGGGCCGCACCGGCCGCCCGCGATCTTCTGCTCCACCGACGACCAGGCGATCGGTCTGCTGCGGGCCGCGCGCGAGTTGCGCATCGACGTGCCCGGCGAGCTGGCGGTGGCCGGCTTCGACGACATCAAGGAGGCCGCGCTCGCCGACCCGCCGCTGACCACGGTCGCCTCGGACCGCTCGGCGATGGCCCGGGCGGCGGTCGACCTCGTCCTGGACGACGGGCTGCGGGTGGCGGGCTCCCGGCGGGAGCGGCTGAAGACGTTCCCGTCGCGGCTGGTGGTGCGAACCAGCTGCGGTTGTCAGTAGGTTCATGAGGCCCGTCTGAGAGGCCTGCGCGAGCCGCGAGAAGCTTCTTTATATCGGGCAAACGCGGTTCTGCCGGGCTTCTCAGCGGGCACTCAGGAAGCTCTCACGTTCGCGGGGGACTCTCTACTCATGACCGAGAGCCAGGGCAATGAGACGCAGCAGCACTACTACTCCGCTCCTGTGACCCCCGAGTGGCCGCCCCCGCCGCCGTACCAGCCGGTGACGGCCATGGCAGCCCCGGAGCCCGCGCCGCGCAAGAAGCGCGACCGCAGTCCCGTCGCCCTCCTCGCCGCTGTCGCGATCGTCGCGGCGGCCGTCGGCGGCGGTACCGCCTACGCCTTCCAGGAGCTGACCGGCAAGGACACGGTCGCCTCCAGCGGCACGACCACCAACGTGGTGCCCTCCAGCAAGCGCGGCGACGTCGCCGCGATCGCCGCCGCGGTCAGCCCGAGCGTGGTCGAGGTCAACGCCTCCCTCGGCAGCGGTTCCTCCACCGGCTCCGGCGTGATCATCACGTCGGGCGGCGAGATCGTCACCAACAACCACGTCATCGCCGGCGCGCAGTCCATAAAGGTGCGCACCAGCGACGGCAGCAGCTACACCGCCCAGGTCGTCGGCACCGACAGCTCCAAGGACCTCGCACTGATCAAGGTGCAGGGCGCCTCGGGCCTCAAGGCCGCCTCGCTCGGCAACTCCAGCGGCGTCCAGGTCGGTGACTCGGTCGTCGCGATCGGCTCCCCCGAGGGTCTGACCGGCACCGTCACCAGCGGTATCGTCTCCGCGCTCAACCGGGACGTGACCGTCTCCACCGACGAGAGCCAGGGCCAGAACCAGGGCGGCGACGGCAACTGGCCGTTCCAGTTCGGCGGCCGTCAGTTCAACGGCGACACCGGTTCGTCCACGACGACCTACAAGGCCATCCAGACCGACGCGTCGCTCAACCCCGGCAACTCCGGCGGTGCGCTGATCGACGCGAGCGGCAACATCATCGGCATCAACTCCGCGATGTACTCGTCGAGTCAGCAGTCCTCCTCGTCCTCGGACGCGGGCAGCATCGGCCTCGGCTTCGCGATCCCCGTCAACACCGTCAAGTCCGACCTGGCCAAGCTGCGATCGGGCTCCAACGGCTAACCGCTCCACCAGCTCACACCGGCACGTCAGCAGGGAGTACGTCATGATCACGCATGTCTCGCACCAGATCACCGGCCGCGGCCCCGCCGACTTCACCCTGGCGCTGTTCATCGCCCGCGATCTGCACCTGCCGATCCCCAAGCCCCGCGCCCCCGAGGTCGTGACGCCCCCGGTACCCCAGCCCCAGCTGATGGGCCTGCGCACCTCCGCCGTCCGCACCCACCGCCGCAAGGTCCCGCTGAACCGCCTGAGCACGGTCCGCGCCTGAGCACGGCAGGTGTGCGTTTCGGCCCACTGTCCGTGGCAGGCTGAGAGAGAGCCGTACACAGCCCTGCCCCCCCACCCACCGAATCCGAGGAATCGCGAGCGATGAGCCCCGCCGAAGGCGACCGTGACCCCCAGCGCATCCTGATCGTCGACGACGAGCCGGCGGTACGCGAGGCGCTGCAGCGCAGCCTCGCGTTCGACGGGTACGACACGGAGGTGGCCGTCGACGGCGCGGACGCGCTGGAGAAGGCCACCGCCTACAGGCCCGACCTGGTCGTCCTGGACATCCAGATGCCGCGCATGGACGGCCTGACGGCGGCCCGCCGCATCCGCGGCGCCGGCGACACGACCCCGATCCTCATGCTCACGGCCCGGGACACGGTCGGCGACCGGGTGACCGGGCTGGACGCGGGCGCCGACGACTACCTGGTCAAGCCGTTCGAGCTGGACGAGTTGTTCGCCCGGATCCGGGCACTGCTGCGGCGCAGCTCGTACGCCGCCGCCGTGTCGCCCGAGGTCCAGGAGGACGAGGCCCTCACCTTCGGCGACCTGCGCATGGACCTCGCGACCCGCGAGGTCACCCGGGGCGGGCGCCAGGTGGAACTGACCCGCACGGAGTTCACCCTCCTGGAGATGTTCATGGCGCACCCGCGCCAGGTCCTCACCCGTGAGCAGATCCTGAAGGCGGTGTGGGGCTTCGACTTCGAGCCCTCGTCCAACTCCCTCGACGTCTACGTCATGTACCTGCGCCGCAAGACCGAGGCCGGCGGCGAGCCGCGCCTGGTGCACACGGTCCGGGGCGTGGGGTACGTCCTGCGTCAGGGCGGCGCCGAGTGAGGAAGCTGGTCCGCCGGTACCGGTCCCTGCCCATCAGGGCCCGGCTGGCGATGCTGGTCGCGGCGGCGGTGGCGTTCGCGGTGGCGGCGGTCTCGGTGACCTGCTGGTTCATCGTGCAGGGCAAGCTGTACGACCTGGTCGACGAGGATCTGCAGAAGTCGTCGCAGCGTCCCGTGCAGGCCGGGCAGGTGCTCGACCTGCTGACCGCGTGCCCGCAGAAGCCGACGGACTCCACGTACAGCGGCCTGCGGGCCCATGACACCGTCTACTCGCAGCTGGTCAAGGCGGACGGCACGGCCTGTGTCTCGGCGGACTCCACCGGCGTGGTGCGGACCACCGCGGCCGACCGCTCGGTGGTCGGGCGCGACATCGGCCAGGGCGGCATCCTGCGCAACGGCGTCGACAGCGAGGGCAACGACGTGCGGGTGCTCACCATGCCGCTCATCGTGATCACGAACGGTGTGCCCCGGGTGTACCCCGATGCCGCCTGGATGACCGCCGTCCCGCTCAGGAACACCGAGAAGACCCTGAACGAGCTGGCCCTCGTCCTCCTCCTCGTCTCCGGCATAGGAGTACTCGGCGCGGGTGCCGCCGGGCTCGCCGTGGCGCGGGCCGGGCTGCGGCCCGTCGACAAGCTCACCGAGGCGGTGGAGCATGTCGCGCGGACCGAGGACCTGACCATCCGGATCCCGGTGGAGGACGACAGCGAGGACGAGGTGGCCCGTCTGTCCCGGTCCTTCAACTCGATGACCGCCTCGCTGGCCAGCTCCCGTGAGCTGCAGCAGCAGCTGATTGCCGACGCCGGCCATGAACTGCGCACGCCCCTGACGTCGTTGCGCACGAACATCGAACTGCTCACCCGCAGCGAGGAGACCGGCCGCCCGATCCCGCCGGCGGACCGCAAGGCCCTGCTCGCCTCGGTGAAGGCCCAGATGACCGAACTGGCCTCGCTGATCGGCGACCTGCAGGAGCTGTCCCGCGCGGAGGGCCAGCGCGGTGAGCGGGTCCAGGTGGTGCCGCTGCTGGACACCGTCGAGGCGGCCCTGCGCCGGGCACGGCTGCGCGGGCCGGAGCTGACGATCAAGGCGGACCTGGAGCCCTGGTACGTCCGCACGGAGCCGTCCGCGCTGGAGCGGGCGGTCGTCAACATCCTCGACAACGCGGTGAAGTTCAGCCCCGAGGGCGGCACGGTCGAGGTACGGCTGACCGACGGCGTGCTGACCGTCCGCGACCACGGCCCCGGCATCCTCGAGGACGAACTCCCGTACGTCTTCGACCGCTTCTGGCGCTCCCCCAGCGCCCGCGCCCTGCCCGGCTCGGGCCTCGGCCTGTCCATCGTGGCCCGCACGGTCCAGCAGGCGGGCGGCGAGGTCACCCTGACCCGCGCGGAGGGCGGCGGCACGGTGGCGACGGTACGACTGCCCGGGGCGCCCATGCCTCCGCCGGGCACGACGACAGCCTGAACACCCCGGCCGGGGTCGATCCGGCTCCGGCCGGCTGCGCAGGCGCCGACGCCGACGCCACCCAGCAGCGGCTGCCGGCCGCGAACCGGCCCACCCCCGGCCACCTCGACACGGGCAAGGCGCTCCGGCACCGGGGTGACCAGCGCCCGGTGGCCCGTCCCGGCGTGATCGAGGGCGCCCCGACGGTGAGCGGGCGGCCGGGCAGGCCGCGATCGGCTCACCGTCCGGCGGCTTGCCGGCCCGACCGACCTCACCATGAGCCACCGCCCCGCGCCGCGCCCGCCCCGAGGCCGGCCGGCACGGCTTCACCGACACCTCGGGGGAGGACGACGGCGCCACCGCGGACGTCGCCCTCCACCTCACCGCCGTCGGCGCCTGCGGGCACGATCACGCGACCGCCTCCGGCAGCGGCGCCGCCAGCCGGGCGTACGCGCCGCCCCTGCCCACGAGTTCCGCGTGCGCTCCCGTCTCCACGAGCCGGCCGCGGTCGACGACCAGGATCCGGTCGGCGTCGGGCGCGAGGGACAGGTCGTGGGTGATCATGATCGCCGTACGGTCGGGCATCAGACGGCGCAGCGGCTGGACCCACCTGGCGGACGGCGCGCGTCCAGTCCGGAGGTCGGCTCGTCCAGGACGAGGACCGGGGACGGGCGCAGCATCGCGCGGGCGATGGCGATGCGCTGCAGCCGGCCGCCCCAGAGGGCTGCGGTGCCGGGGGCGATGTGCGTGTCGTAGCCGTCGGGCAGGGCGGTGACGAAGTCGTGCGCCGCCGCGTCCCGGGCCGCCCGCTCGATCTCGGCGTCCGTCGCGCCGGGGTGGCCGCAGGCGATGTTCTCGTGGATGGTGCCGTTGAGGATCAGGGTCTGCTGCGGCAGCAGGGCGATCTGCTCGCGCAGGAAGCGCAGGGGCACATCCGTGAGAGGGACGCCGTCCAGGGTGATCGTGCCGGCCGAGGGGTCGTAGCGGCGGGTGAGGAGCGCGGCGAGAGTGGACGTGCCGGCGCCACTCGGACCGGTGACGATCACCAACTCACCTGGCTGTGCGGCGAGTTCGACGCAGCGGGATCGCGGCGGTCTCGGCGAGCGCGACCACGACCACGACCACGACCACGACCACGCAGCCGATGATCGCGCCGAGCCACCCGCGGTCCCCGCGGGTCAGCGGCCAGAACCGGCTGAAGGCCTCCCGGGCTTCCCTCAGCATCGACGACTCCTTTCCACAGCGGTGGACACGGGCCGAGGTCCACCGTTCGTGGACACGGCCGAGGCGGGGCCACCGGTGCGACCTCGTCATGACCGGTGACCCCGCCTCACGACGGATCGACTCGGCGCCCGTTGTCCCGGCGCCCGTCGTCTCGGCGCTTGTCGTCTCGGCGCTTGTCGTCTCAGTGCTTGTCGTCTCAGTGCTTGTCGCCGACCGGGCGGCGGCGCGGCGCGGGCTTCTTCGGCGCCGGCTTCCTCGGCTCCGGGCCGGGCTTGCAGTGCTTCTTGACGGGGGCGAGCCTGCGGAAAGACATGGAATTCCCCTCCCAGATTCTTGGTTGATTCCCAGCCCGCGTTTATCGCGTGATGACGGCGACTTACTTGTGGCCGACCGGGCGCTTGGGCTCGTGCTTCTTCGGCTCGCGCTTCCGGTGCTCCGGGGCCGGGGCGGGCTTGCGGGTCTTCTTCACCGGGACGATCTTGTGGAAGCTCATGACGATGACCTCTCTGTTCGGTCTCTCAGGTTCTCTTCTGCACCGTCCGCGTCGTTCACATCGTTCGCTTTCGACACGGAAAACATTACGGCGTCACCGGCCCGGGAAATGCCGAATCCAAGGAGAGGTCGATCAATTACCGCCGTGCCCATTTCGCAGGGAAATCGCGGAACCGAAATACACTTCGCATAGAACTTACCGAGATCAGGGCCAGGCCCCCACCCGCCCCGTACCCTCATACGCATGAGCAGCGACGACACCGCACGAGCCTTCCCAGCCCGCTCCATCGAGACCCGCTCCGCGCTCACCCCGGACCAGGCCGAGGCCGTGCTGGCCCTGCTCGGCGAGGCCGTTCGGGCCGACGGGCAGCAGCCGGTGTCCGAGCAGGGGCGGTTGCAGTTGCGCGGAGGCGCCCGGGAGGGCGTCTCGCATCTGCTGCTGACCGTCGACGGCGAACTCGTGGGCTACGCCCAGCTGGAGGACACCGACCCGGTGGAGGCGCCGGCCGCCGAACTCGTCGTCCACCCCGCGCTCCGCGGGCACGGGCACGGCCGTGCGCTCGGCGCCGCGCTGCTCGCCGCCTCCGGCAAGCGGCTGCGCGTGTGGGCGCACGGCGGGCACCCCGCCGCCCGGCACCTCGCCCAGGTGCTCGGCCTGACCCTGTTCCGTGAACTGCGCCAGATGCGGCGGCCGTTGACCGACCTGGAGCTGCCCGACCCCAAGCTGCCGGAAGGTGTGAACGTACGCGCCTTCGTGCCCGGCAAGGACGACACGGCCTGGCTCACGGTCAACGCGGCGGCCTTCGCCCACCACCCGGAGCAGGGCTCGCTGGGCCAGCGCGACCTGGACGACCGCAAGGCCGAGCCGTGGTTCGACCCGGCCGGGTTCTTCCTCGCCGAGCGGGGCGGCGAGCTGGTCGGCTTCCACTGGACCAAGGTGCACGCCGAGGAGGGACTCGGCGAGGTCTACGTCCTCGGGGTGCGGCCCGGCGAGCAGGGCGGTGGGCTCGGCAAGGCGCTCACCACGATCGGCCTGCGGCACCTGGCCGCGCAGGGCCTGCCGACCGCGATGCTGTACGTCGACGCCGACAACCAGGCGGCGGTGTCGGTGTACGAGCGGCTGGGGTTCACCACATACGAGACGGACCTGATGTACCGCTCCGAGACCTGACATACCCGACCCCGAGGCACACGAGGGGCGGCCGTCTTGACGGCCGCCCCTCTCTTCCACCACCCTTTCACTACTCAATTAGTGAAAGGGTGGTGGACGCGTGGTCGAATACCGCATCGACCGGCACAGCGGGGTGGCCACCTACGTCCAGATCGTGCAGCAGACCAAACAGGCCCTGCGCATGGGCCTGCTCAAGCCGGGAGACCGGCTGCCCACGGCCCGTGAGGTCGTGGAGGTCACCGCGATCAACCCCAACACCGTCCTGAAGGCCTACCGGGAGCTGGAACGGGAGGGACTCGTGGAGGCCCGGCGCGGGCTCGGCACCTTCGTGCGGCGCTCGCTCGGCACCGCCCCGGCCGACTCCCCGCTCCGCACCGAGCTGGAGTCCTGGGCCGCAAGGGCGCGCGCCGCCGGGCTGGACCGGGACGACGTGGCCGCGCTCTTCACCGCCGTACTCGACCGGCACTTCGCCGGACACGACCAGCACATCACCGCAGGCGACACGCACTTCCAGGGAGACCCGTCACGACCGACACGGCACTGAGGGCCGAGGCGGCGGCCGGATCCGGCCGGCCGGGGAGATAGACGACCTGCGCGCCGCCCACCGCCGGATCACCGGCACGGCCCCGGCCGCCGGTCTCGGCGGGCACACCGTGGTCGAGTCCCGGACCGCCGGCCGCCAGCTCACCGTGGCCGCAACGGCGCTGCTCACCGGCGCCACCGTCCTCGCCGTGGCCTTCGGCCGGATCTGGGGCGCCGACCAGGACGTCCTCGTCACCAACTGGAGCTGGGACCGGGTGTTCATCCCGCGCGGCCCGCTGCTGCCGGCACTGACGCTGTTCGCGCTGGCCGCCGGCGCCCTGGCCGGGCTTGCCCTGCGCCGTACGCTGCCTGCGCTGACCGTGGGTCTCGGGGTCACGCTGGTGGTACGGCTGTATCTGCGGGAGCTGTGGAAGCCGCTGCGGGGAGCGCTGCCCGGGTTCTGGGAGCTGCAGCTGGCCGCCACCGCGATGGTGGTCGTTCTCGCAGGTGCCGCTGCCGCCGGTGCCTACGCGGTGCCGCGGCGGCAGGCCGGTTGACTGCCACGACGGGTCCGCCGCACGACTGCGGACCCGTCGTGACTGAGCGCGCAGTTCTGCGCACCCCTTCGGGGCGCTACCCCGCGCTATCCAGCACGTCATGTCTCCGTAACCATTGATTCAGCCAAGCTTGCGACGCTCGGCCAATGAAGCCCGCCGTGCCAGAGCCTTCGCCGCCTCCCGAGGGGACCGCGACGAACGGGGCCTTGACGCTCCCGCCCGCACGTTCCGACGCGCCCGTCACCCCTGTGGCGCGGAAGAATGGGGTCATGAGTCAGCAAGACGCCCAGGCACCGGTCCAGCACCCCCAGCCCCCCGTGGGCTCCCTCGCCGCGCACCGCCCTCACACCGTCGCCGCCACGGTCTCCGACCTGGAGCCCGACATCGACGCTGACCTCGACGCCTACGAGGAGGCACCGGGCGACGGCACCCCCCTGCCCTCGGGCCGCTTCCTCGACCGGGAGCGCAGCTGGCTCGCCTTCAACGAGCGCGTCCTCGAGCTGGCCGAGGACCCGAACACCCCGCTGCTGGAGCGCGCGAACTTCCTCGCGATCTTCGCCAGCAACCTGGACGAGTTCTTCATGGTCCGGGTGGCCGGTCTCAAGCGCCGTATCGCCACCGGCGTGGCCACGCGGTCCGCCTCCGGGCTGCAGCCGCGCGAGGTGCTGGAGATGATCTGGGCCCGCTCGCGCGAGCTGATGGCCCGGCACGCCGCCTGCTACCACGAGGACGTCGCCCCCGCACTCGCCGAGGAGGGCATACACCTCGTCCGCTGGCAGGAGCTGACCGAAAAGGAACAGGCCCGGCTCTTCACGCTCTTCCGGCACCAGATCTTCCCGGTGCTGACCCCGCTGGCCGTCGACCCCGCGCACCCCTTCCCGTACATCTCCGGCCTCTCCCTGAACCTGGCCGTCGTCGTACGCAACCCGGTCAGCGGCCACAAGCACTTCGCGCGCGTGAAGGTGCCGCCGCTGCTGTCCCGCTTCCTGGAGTCCAGCCCCGGCCGGTACGTCCCCATCGAGGACATCATCGCCGCGCACCTGGAAGAGCTGTTCCCGGGCATGGAGGTGCTCGAGCACCACACCTTCCGGCTCACCCGCAACGAGGACCTCGAAGTGGAGGAGGACGACGCCGAGAACCTGCTCCAGGCCCTGGAGAAGGAACTCATGCGGCGCCGCTTCGGACCGCCGGTGCGCCTGGAGGTCGAGGAGTCCATCGACCGCGAGGTGCTCGACCTGCTGGTGCGCGAGCTGAAGATCAGCGAGGCAGAGGTCTACCCGCTGCCCGGTCCACTGGACCTCACGGGCCTGTTCCGCATCCACGGCCTGGACCGCCCGGAGCTGAAGTACCCGAAGTTCGTCGCGGGCACCCACCGTGACCTCGCCGAGGTCGAGTCGGCGTCGGCGCCGGACATCTTCGCCGCCCTGCGCCAGCGGGACGTGCTCCTGCACCACCCGTACGACTCCTTCTCCACCTCCGTGCAGGCCTTCATCGAGCAGGCGGCCGACGACCCGGACGTCCTCGCGATCAAGCAGACCCTGTACCGCACCTCCGGCGACTCCCCGATCGTCAACGCGCTCATCGACGCCGCCGAGGCCGGCAAGCAGGTCCTCGTCCTGGTCGAGATCAAGGCCCGCTTCGACGAGCACGCCAACATCAAGTGGGCGAAGAAGCTGGAGGAGGCCGGCTGCCACGTCGTCTACGGGCTGGTCGGCCTGAAGACGCACTGCAAGCTGTCGCTGGTGGTCCGCCAGGAGGGCGAGACCCTGCGCCGCTACAGCCACGTCGGCACGGGCAACTACCACCCCAAGACGGCCCGTCTGTACGAGGACCTGGGCCTGCTCACCGCCGACCCGCAGGTCGGCGCGGACCTGTCCGACCTGTTCAACCGGCTGTCCGGGTACTCGCGCCGCGAGACCTACCGCCGGCTGCTGGTGGCACCCAAGTCGCTGCGGGACGGCCTGATCGCGCGGATCGACAAGGAGGTCCAGCACCACCGTGCGGGCCGCCCGGCCTTCATCCGCATCAAGGTCAACTCGATGGTCGACGAGGCGGTCATCGACGCCCTCTACCGGGCCTCCCAGGCAGGCGTGCCGGTCGACGTCTGGGTGCGCGGCATCTGCGCGATCCGCCCTGGTGTCCCGGGCCTGTCGGAGAACATACGGGTGCGCTCCATACTCGGCCGGTTCCTCGAACACTCGCGGGTGTTCATCTTCGGCAACGGCGGGGAGCCCGAGGTGTGGATCGGCAGCGCCGACATGATGCACCGCAACCTCGACCGCCGGATAGAGGCCCTGGTCCGCGTCGTGGACCCGGCCCACCGGGCGGCCCTGAACCGGCTGCTCGACACCGGCATGTCCGACACGACGGCCTCCTGGCACCTCGGCCCCGACGGCGAGTGGACCCGGCATGCGACCGACGCGGACGGACAGCCCCTGCGCAACGTCCAGGAGATGCTCATAGACGCCCGGAGGCGCCGGCGTGGCACAGCAACACCTTGACCCGACGGACCCCACGGCCGGCGTGGCGACGGGGGACGCCCTCGCGGCGTATCTGCGCGCCCAGGCCACGGAGTTCCTCCGCGCGCTGCGCCTGCACCGGGAGACCGGGGGCAGCCAGGCGAGCGGCGCGGAGGAGTCCGTCGACGCGGCGCGCCTGCTGCGCCGCTCGGCCCGCCGCATCAGCGGCAGCCTGCACACCTTCCGCCCCCTCCTCGACTCTGACTGGTCCGAGGCAATGCGCCCCGAACTGGCCTGGCTGTCCGGCACGTTGGGCCTCGAGCACGCCTACGAGGCCCGCCTGGAAAGGCTGTTGCTGGCACTGCACCGGCTGTCGGGGGCGGCGACGCTCCCCGCGCAGGCGGTGGACGCCGCCCTGGCCGCCGTGCCCGGCGGCACAAGCGGCCCGGCGCCCGCCTCGGAACGCGGCAACCTGACGGTGGGCGCGGCCAAAGCGGGCGCGCTGCTGGAGCGCCAGCTCACCCTCGCCCGGACGCGAGCCCACTCCACCGCCCTGCAGGCGCTGGGGTCGAGCCGTTTCCACGCGGTCGCGGACAAGGTCGCCGTGCTGGCCAGCGAAGTGCCTCTCACCCTCACCGCCCCCACCACCGACCTGCGTCCCCTGGCAGCCGCTGCGGAGGAACGGCTGACAGACGCGATCGCAGCGCTCCCCCTGGTCACCGCGGGCCACCCGTACAACGCGGAGGCCCTGGTCCACGGACTGTCCCCGGATCCGTCCCCGCACCCCCAGGACGGCCCCTGGCACCAGGTCCGGCTGCTGCTGCGCCTGCACCGCTACGCCTGCGAGGTGCTGCACGGCGGAGGCCCGGTGGTGGACGTCCGGCTGCTGGCGGCGGGGCAGGCACTCAACCGGCACCGGGACGCCTCGGAGGCCGCCGCCGCGGCCGCGCAGGCGGCCCGCACCCCGCGCATCGCGCCGGCGACGGCCTATGCGCTCGGGGTGCTCCACGCCGACCAGCGGCACGAGGTGGAGGCGGCCAGGTTCGCGTTCCAGCAGGCCTGGCAGAAGCAGATCATCAGCGCACCCTGAAGCCCCGCGCCGGGCTTCCCCGAGGAGGCGGTGTGAACGACACCTTGGTCCAGGCGGCCGGCTGCGTGCTGTGGCGCCGTTCCCCGGTCGCCGGGGACCTGGAGATCTGCCTGGTCCACCGGCCCAAGTACGACGACTGGTCCCACCCCAAGGGCAAGCTCAAGCGGGGTGAGGACCCGCTCGTCGGTGCCCTGCGCGAGGTCGCGGAGGAGACCGGGTACACGGCCGAGCCCGGCGCCGAGCTGCCGACGGTGCGTTACCTGGCCAACGGCCGCCCCAAGCAGGTGCGTTACTGGGCGGCCCGGGCGGTGTCCGGCCGCTTCACGCCGAACGACGAGGTGGACCGCATCCTGTGGCTCTCCCCCGCCGCCGCGCGCAGCCGCCTCACCCAGCCCCGCGACCGGGACCTGGTGGAAGACGCCCTTCACGCACTGGCGGTGTGAGCCTCCGCGTCCGTACGGGCCTGGCTGCGGGCCCGCCGGGCCGGACCTCTCCAGCCGCAGGTACAGCGGGCCGTACAGAACGGGCCCTTCTCCGTCGTCGAGGTGAGGTGCTCCTGCTGCTGCCGTACCCGCTCCGGCCCGTCCTGCTGCGCCACACCGCACCACGGTACTCCTGCGCCTTCCCTGCGCCCTCCCTCCGCCTTCCTTACGCCTCCCGTGCACCCGCCCCGACGCGTGACGGTGCTCCCTACCCGTCGTTAACCGGTACGACAGGGGGCCCGTGACGGACGTACCGGCTTGGGGGTAGGCAGGCGATGGATCGGCGGCAGCAGCACAGACGCGCGGGCGGGACGGTCGTCGCGGTGGGCATCCTGATCGGCCTCGGAGCGGGTGCCACGGGCTGTTCGGACAGCCGGGCCGCCGCCGACGACGTCAAGGGCGCGGGCGATCCGGTCGCGCTGCTCCGGCGGGCGGCCGACACGCTGAGCGGCGCGGTCAGCTCCAAGGCCACCACCTCCATGGAGATGGCCACCGGCGGCACCCGGGTCACCATCCGCGGCAAGGGGGTCTACGACTACCGGCACCGGCTCGGCCGGCTCACGGTCGTCCTGCCCGAGGACCCCGCGGGCACCGTCGAGCACCAGCCCATCACCGAACTCCTCGCCCCGGGCGCCCTGTTCATGAAGAACCGGGGCGCCGGCGTGCCCGCCGACAAGTGGGTGCGGGTGGACACGGCCGGGGTGTCCGACGGCAATCTGGTCACCGGTGGCGCGACCGACCCGTTCGCGGCGGCCGAGGTGCTGCGCGGCACGCGCACGGCGTCCTACGTCGGCCGGACCGAGGTCGCCGGGACCGCCGTACGGCACTACCGGGGCACAGCGGACCTGGCCGCCGCCGCCCTGCATGCCTCCGCCGCGAACCGGGCGGCCCTGGCCGCGGCGGCGAAAGGGTTCGCCACGGCCGAAGTGCCGTTCGACGCGTACCTGGACGACCAGGGCCGCATCCGCAAGCTCAGGCAGCGCTTCAGCTTCGTCAACGGCCTGCAGAAGACTCCCGTGGCAGTCGCCTCGACCACGCTGCTGTACGACTTCGGTGTCGCCGCCGGCATCCGGCTGCCGCGCCCGCAGGACATCTACGCGGGCCGGATCGCCGAGGACGCGGGCGCAGGCACCGGCGAAAACAAGCCATCGCACTAGCCTTGCACTAGTCCGGTGCGCCACCTGTGAACTAGCCCGTCCGTGCCATGCGCGGTGTGTAGAGCGCTGCCTACTCTAGGAAGTCGGTGACGGCAGAGAAGAGGTGAGACAGGTGGCTCCGGTCGGCGGCACAGCGGTTCAGGACCACGTGGCCCTCGCCGAGATCGAGCTGTGCGGAGAGCTGATCATCGCGGCCTCGGCCGCCGAGGACCGGCTCAGCCTGGAGAGCATCGACGAGGTGCTGCGGGTCTCCGAGGAGCGGGAAGCCTAGGAACACGGGGACACCGGGGCGGCGGGCAGCGGCGGTTCAGGTGCGCAGCAGCCTGCCGATCGCCTTCGTCGCCTCGTCCACCTTCGCGTCGATCTCGTCACCGCCCTTGAGGGCCGCGTCGGCGACACAGTGCCGCAGGTGCTCCTCCAGCAGCTGGAGCGCGAAGGACTGCAGCGCCTTGGTGGAGGCGGAGACCTGGGTGAGTATGTCGATGCAGTACGTGTCCTCGTCGACCATCCGCTGCAGCCCGCGGATCTGCCCCTCGATCCGGCGCAGCCGCTTGAGGTGCTCGTCCTTCTGCTTGTGATAGCCGTGCGTGGCGGCGGGAGCGTCGTGACCCGCGCCCTCCGCAGGGGCCGTGGCGCCGGCCTCGGTCGTCGTCATAGCGGCCTCCCTGTCGGGCGATGGATCGGGCGATGGATCACCGGGCGGTGGATCAAGCAATGGTCACAATTGCGCTTGCATACCCCTAGTGGGTATATGGTAACGAATTTTGCTGGGTATGGGGCCCTTGGTACGCCCCCGTGCTGATCACTGTGCCTGATGGGCGACACTGGGATGCGGCCCATTAGCCGTGGCCGGATGATGCGCCTAGCATCAGCCTGACCGAAACCGAAGCACCCCGAGGACCCCACGTGCGCTTTCGTCTGACCCCCAGGGAGACGAGCTTTTACGACATGTTCGCCGCATCCGCGGACAACATCGTCACCGGCTCGAAACTCCTGATGGAACTGCTCGGGGCGGACGCACCTGCCCGAGCCGAGATCGCAGAGCGTATGCGGGCCGCGGAACACGCGGGTGACGATGCCACGCATGCGATCTTCCACCAGCTGAACTCCTCGTTCATCACGCCGTTCGACCGCGAGGACATCTACTCTCTCGCCGGATCCCTCGACGACATCATGGACTTCATGGAGGAGGCCGTCGACCTGGTCGTCCTCTACAACATCGAGGAACTGCCCAAGGGCGTCGAGCAGCAGATCGAGGTGCTGGCCCGGGCGGCCGAGCTGACGGCCGAGGCGATGCCGCACCTGCGCACCCTGGAGAACCTCACCGAGTACTGGATCGAGGTCAACCGCCTGGAGAACCAGGCGGACCAGATCCACCGCAAGCTGCTGGCCCACCTCTTCAACGGCAAGTACGACGCGATCGAGGTGCTCAAGCTCAAGCAGATCGTGGACGTCCTGGAAGAGGCGGCGGACGCGTTCGAGCACGTGGCGAACACGGTGGAGACCATCGCCGTCAAGGAGTCCTGAGGCGTCGATGGACACCTTCGCCCTCATCGTGACCATCCTGGTCGCGCTCTTCTTCACGTACACGAACGGCTTCCACGACTCGGCGAACGCGATCGCCACCTCGGTGTCGACCCGTGCGCTCACCCCGCGCGCGGCCCTGGCCATGGCCGCGGTGATGAACCTGGCGGGAGCCTTCCTGGGCTCCGGTGTCGCCAAGACGGTCTCCGAAGGCCTCATCGAAACGCCCGCCGGCTCGACCGGGATGGGCATCCTCTTCGCGGCCCTGCTCGGCGCGATCGCCTGGAACCTGGTCACCTGGTACTTCGGCCTCCCCTCGTCCTCCTCCCACGCCCTGTTCGGCGGCCTGGTGGGGGCGGCGCTGGCCGGCGGTACGGCGGTGCACTGGAACGGCGTCATCGACAAGATCATCGTGCCGATGTTCCTGTCCCCGGTGGTCGGCCTGGTCGTCGGCTACCTGGTGATGCTGGCGATCATGTGGATCTTCCGCCGGGCCAACCCGCACAAGGCCAAGCGCGGCTTCCGCATAGCGCAGACGGTCTCGGCGGCGGGCATGGCCCTCGGCCACGGCCTCCAGGACGCCCAGAAGACCATGGGTGTGGTCGTGATGGCCCTGGTGATCTCCGGCCACGAGACGTTCGGCGATCCGATCCCGGTGTGGGTGAAGATCGTCTCGGCGGTGATGCTGTCGCTGGGCACCTACGCCGGCGGCTGGCGCATCATGCGCACCCTGGGCCGCAAGATCATCGAGCTGGACCCGCCGCAGGGCTTCGCCGCGGAGGCCACCGGCGCGTCGATCATGTTCGGCACCGCGTTCCTCTTCAAGGCACCGATCTCCACGACCCATGTCATCACCTCGGCGATCATGGGCGTGGGCGCGACCAAGCGCGTCAACGCCGTCCGCTGGGGCGTCGCCAAGAACATCGTCCTGGGCTGGTTCATCACGATGCCGGCGGCCGGCCTGGTCGCGGCGCTGGCCTACGGAGTGCTGAGGCTGACGGTGCTCTGACCGGCCGTCTCGCCTCCCGCCCACCACCCCTTCGCGCGCCCCTTCCGCCCCACGCCCCTTCGCCCACCGCCCACCCGTCTCGCCCGGCCGAGAAGCCGGACAGGAGGGTGGGCGTTCCACTGCCCGGAACCGTCTGCCCGGCCGCCCGAGCTACCACCCAATCGACAGGCCTTCCGGCCGACCGGGTCGGGTGCGTGGGGAGAGGGGGAGAGAGGGACCAGGGGTGAAGCACCGGCGGGGCCGGGATCAAGGCCCCAGCCGGAGCAGGGCCGGAGCCAAGGCCGAGGCCGGAGCCGCAGGACCGGAGCCGCAGGACCGAGGCCGAGGCGGAGGCCGGAGCCAGGGCGAGGGCCCGAGCCAGAGCCACAGCACCGAAGCCGAAGCCAGAGCCAAGGCCAGATCCGGAACACGGCCAAAGCCCATACCGGGCCCAGAGCCAAGGCCGGAGCCCCGGCGAGGACCGGAGCCAGAGCCACAGCACCGAGCCCGAAGCCACAGAAAGGGCCAGATCCGGAACACGGCCAAAGCCCATACCGGCCCCAGAGCCAAGGCCAGAGCCCGAGCACGACCGGAGCCAAGGCCAGGGCCGAACGCAGTGGGCCCGCCCCCGGGAGCCAGGGGCGGGCCCTTTGCGTCCTCGCGGTGGCACCGCCATGCAGCACCGCGAGGGGTTCCGGTAGGCGCCTCGGCTCAGCCGAAGCGACCCGAGATGTAGTCCTCCGTCGCCTGGACGGACGGGTTGGAGAAGATCCGCTCGGTGTCGTCGATCTCGATCAGGCGGCCCGGCTGGCCGACGGCAGCCAGGTTGAAGAACGCCGTACGGTCCGAGACACGCGCCGCCTGCTGCATGTTGTGCGTCACGATGACGATCGTGAAGCGCTCCTTCAGCTCACCGATCAGGTCCTCGATGGCGAGGGTGGAGATCGGGTCCAGGGCGGAGCAGGGCTCGTCCATCAGGAGGACCTTGGGCTCCACCGCGATGGCACGGGCGATGCACAGACGCTGCTGCTGGCCACCCGACAGACCGGAGCCCGGCTTGCTCAGGCGGTCCTTGACCTCGTTCCAGAGGTTCGCGCCCCTGAGCGACTTCTCGACGATGTCGTTCAGCTCGCTCTTGCGGTAGCTGCCGTTCAGGCGCAGACCCGCCGCCACGTTGTCGTAGATCGACATCGTGGGGAAGGGGTTCGGGCGCTGGAACACCATGCCCACCTCGCGCCGCACCGACACCGGGTCGACGCCGGCGCCGTACAGGTCCTCGTCGTCCAGCAGTACCTTGCCTTCCACGCGGCCACCCGGGGTGACCTCGTGCATCCGGTTCAGCGTGCGCAGGAACGTCGACTTGCCGCAACCGGAGGGCCCGATGAACGCCGTCACCGAACGCGGCTCGACGGTCATCGAGATGTCCTCGATCGCCTTGTGGGAGCCGTAGTAGGCGGTCAGTCCGCTTACGTCGATTCGCTTGGCCATGTCCACTTCACTTCCGATAAGTCTTTGATCAGTCGCCGAGAGTGGCCGCGACTCAGCGACCGGTCTTCGGGGCCTTCCAGCGGGCGATACCGCGGGCCACCAGGTTGAGGATCATCACGAAGGCGATCAGCGTCAGCGAAGCCGCCCAGGCGCGGTCGTACGCCGCGGTCGAGCCCGAGCTGTTCGCGTACTGCTGGTAGATGTACAGCGGCAGGGCCTGCTGCGCACCCGAGAACGGGTTGTTGTTGATGAAGGAGTTACCCCACACCAGCAGCAGGATCGGCGCCGTCTCGCCCGCGATACGGGCGATCGCCAGCATGATGCCCGTGGTGATGCCGCCGATCGAGGTCGGCAGGACCACCTTGAGGATGGTGCGCCACTTGGGCACGCCGAGCGCCAGGGACGCCTCGCGCAACTCGTTCGGTACGAGCTTGAGCATCTCCTCCGTGGAGCGGACCACGACCGGCATCATCAGGATGGCCAGGGCCAGCGAGCCCGCGAAGCCGAAGGGCTGCATGTTGCCCATCAGCATCAGGCTGAGGATGAACAGACCCGCGACGATCGACGGGATACCGGTCATCACGTCCACGAAGAAGGTGACCGCCCGGGCAAGGCCGCCCCGCCCGTACTCCACCAGGTACACGGCCGTGAGGACACCGATCGGGGCGCCGATCACAGTGGCGAGACCGACCTGCTCCAGGCTGCCGATGATGGCGTGGTAGATACCGCCGCCCGGCTCGGAGTCGGCGACGATGCCCATCGAGTGGGTGAGGAAGAAGGGATCCAGGACCTTCACACCGCGCTTGACGGTGGTCCAGATCAGCGAGACCAGCGGGATGAGCGCGAGCAGGAAGGCGACCCAGACGAGGGCGGTGACGACCCGGTCCTTGGCCTGACGGCGGCCCTCCACGCGGGCCGCGACGCCGTAGGTGCCGAGGATGAACAGGATCGCGGCGATCAGACCCCACTCGACCTTGCTGCTCAGTCCGGCGCCCAGGCCGATGCCCACCGCGACGACGATGGAGCCGGCCGCGATCGCCCAGGGCGACCACTTGGGCAGGCTGGCGCTGCGCAGCGTGCTCGGACGCTTGTCGGTGACGGCTGCGGTGCTCATGCGTTGGCCCCCGAGTACTCCTTGCGGCGGGCGATGATCGCACGGGCCGCGCCGTTGACCAGCAGGGTGATGACGAACAGGACGAGACCGGAGGCGATGAGCGCGTCACGGCCGTCCTGCGTCGCCTCGCCGAACTTGCTGGCGATGTTCTGGGCGAAGGTGCCGCCGCCCGGGTTGAGCAGGCTGGCGTGGAGCGTGAAGTCCGGGGAGAGCACGGTGGCGACGGCCATCGTCTCGCCGAGGGCGCGGCCGAGGCCGAGCATGGAGGCGGAGATCACACCGGAGCGGCCGAAGGGCAGCACGGCCATCCGGATCACCTCCCAGCGCGTGGCGCCGAGGGCGAGCGCGGCTTCCTCGTGCATCTGCGGCACCTGGCGGAAGACCTCACGGCTCACGTTGGTGATGATCGGCAGGATCATGATCGCGAGCAGGATGCCCACGGTGAGCATCGAGCGGGGCGCGCCACCGTCCCAGGAGAAGATGCCGGTCCAGCCGAAGTAGTCGTTCAGCCAGCCGAAGAGGCCGTTCAGGTGCGGCACGAGCACCAGGGCGCCCCACAGGCCGTAGACGATGGACGGCACGGCGGCGAGCAGGTCGATCACGTACCCGACGGGACCGCTCAGCCTGCGCGGGGCGTAGTGCGTGAGGAACAGCGCGATGGCGACCGCGACCGGCACGGCCAGGACCATGGCGACGAGCGAGGAGACCACCGTGCCGAAGGCCAGGACGGCGATGCCGAAGGACGGCGGGATGAGGTTGGTGTTCCACTCGAAGGTGGTCAGGAAGTTCGTGTGGTCCTTGCTGATCGCGAGGCATGCGCGATAGGTGAGGAAGACCGCGATCGCGGCCATGATCACCAGCAGCAGGACGCCCGAGCCGCGGGACAGGCCCAGGAAGATGCGGTCACCGGGGCGGGTGGTGCCACGGCCGTTCCGCTTCTGCCCGGCCTCGGCCGGCTGGGGGGCGGGGGGAGATGCGTCAGTTGTCTTGGTCGATATGTCCATCGGGTTCTCCGGTCTGCGGAGCCGCTCCCCTCCCGGGGTCTGCGACTCGTGGCGGCGGTGCACCGGACGGTGCGGCCCGGCCCGCGGTAGGACCGCGGGAACCGGACCGCACTCTCGGATCAGATCAGCTCAGGCCCGCAATGGTGCTGCGGACCTTGCCGATGATCTCGTCGGGCATCGGCGCGTAGCTGATGCCGCTGAGGATCTTCTGGCCGTCCTCGGACGCGATGTAGTTGAGGAAGGACTTGACGGTGGGCAGGGTGTCGGCCTTGTTGCCCTTGTCGCAGGCGATCTCGTACGTCACCAGGGTGATCGGGTAGGCGCCGTCGACCTTGGTGTTGTAGTCGAGCTTCAGCGACAGGTCCTTGCCGGTGCCGACGACCTTCGCGGCGGCGATGGCCTTGGTGGCGCTGTCGGTGCTCGGGGCGACCGGCTGGGCGGCACCCGTGGCGATGCTGGCGGCCTTGACGCCGTCACCGACGTAGGACAGCTCGAAGTAGCCGATGGCGCCGTTGGTCTGCTTGACCTGCTGGGCCACACCGGAGGACTGGGCGGCGGACTGACCGCCGGAGGCCTGCCAGGTCTTGCCGCCCGAGTACTTCCAGTTGTCGGGAGTGGAGGCCTTCAGGTACTTGGTGAAGTTGTCCGTGGTGCCGGAGTCGTCCGAGCGGTGGAAGGCCTGGATCTTCAGGTCGGGGAGCTTCACGCCCTTGTTCAGGGCGGCGATCGCCGGGTCGTTCCAGTTCTTGATCTTGCCGTCGAAGATCTTGGCAAGGGTCGGGGCGTCCAGGACCAGGTTGTCCACGCCGTTCAGGTTGTAACCGATGGCGATGGCGCCGCCGACCATCGGGAGGTCGATGCCCTGGCCGCCGGCGCAGACCTTCTTGGAGGCGGTGACTTCCGCGGGCTTGAGCGCGGAGTCCGAACCGGCCCACGGGATCTGGCCCTGGGTGAACGCGGTCACACCGGCGCCGGAGCCGCCGGCCTTGTAGTTGATCTGCACGCCACAGGCCTGCGAGAAGTTCTTGACCCAGGCGTCGATCGCGTTCTTCTGCGCGGAAGAGCCGTCCGACAGCAGCTGCCCCTTGGCGCCGTCGCACTTGATGGAGGAGGCGTTGGTCGCCGAGGACGGATTGCCCGACGACTTGGAACCGCCACCGTTGTCGTCGGAGCCGCACGCCGTCAGGGCCAGGGCGCCGGAGACGGCGATCGCACCGAGGGAGACGGCGCGCAGCCGGTTCTTGCGCTGAAGCTTCACTTTCGGGAGTTCCTTCCAGGAGCCGCCGCGGTCGGCGGCGTGCGAAGTCAGTCGTCAGTGCGTGAGCGCTTCATGGCCGCACTCTGCACCGGGTACGGCCGAAATTAGGCAGAACAGGTGAAGCCGCCGATGGCCGGAAGTGAACGAGAGGTGAACCCCTGCCGTCGGCCCGGTTAGGTCACGGAATGCTTACGCGGAGAGCACGCGTAGGTTCCGACGGTTGGGTTACGTCCACACGTCTTCGGCGTTCGTTTCCCTGTGTGCGAACTGTTACGAACTTTCGTGCCCAGGGTGTCGTCTCACCCCGGGAAGGGCCAAGGAGGCCCGGGGGAACTGGGGAAAGGCGACAGCAGACGATGGGCATGGAACGGCGTACGTTCATCGCGGGCGGCGCGGCCGCACTGACCGCGACCGCACTGACCGGGTGCAGCTCGGGCTCAGGCAGGTCCAGCACTTCGGCCGCCACGGGCTCATCGTCCCTCACCTCCCTGAAAACCACCAGCCAGAGCGCCGCGGCGAACTGGGCGGCCCTCGCCCGTGACCTGGACGGCACCCTGATCCGGCCCGGCGACGCGGCCTGGAAGACGGCGCACCAGCTGTACAACACCCGCTTCGACGGCCTCAGGCCCGCCGCGGTCGCCTATGCGGCGCACCCCGACGACATACGCACCACCCTCTCCTACGCCCAGGCGCACGGCCTGAAGGTCTCCATACGCAACGGCGGCCACTCCTACGCCGGCTACTCCTCCGGCGACAACCGCCTCATCCTCGACGTCTCCCGGCTGAACAGCATCCGGGTCAGCGGCGGGCAGGCGGTCGTCGGCGCCGGCTCCAAGCTGATCGACGTCTACCGGGGGCTGGCCGCGAAGGGCGTGACCATACCCGCGGGCTCCTGCCCCACCGTCGGCGTCTCCGGCCTGGTGCTCGGCGGCGGCCACGGCGTCGCCTCCCGCGCCTACGGCCTGACCTGCGACAACCTCACCCAGGCAACGGTGATCACGGCCGACGGCACCCAGGTGACGGCGAACGCGTCGTCCCACTCCGACCTCTTCTGGGCGCTGCGCGGCGCGGGCAACGGCAACTTCGGCGTCGTCACCGAACTGCACTTCAGGACCCACCCGGCGCCGCAGGCGGTCACCGCCTACATGACGTGGCCGTGGGCGAAGGCGGCCGCGGTGCTCAAGGCCTGGCAGGAGTGGGGGCCGAGCCAGCCGGACGAGATCTGGTCGTCCCTGCACCTCGAATGCTCCCCGGGCCGCACCCCCACCGTCTCGGTGTCCTGCTTCTCGCTCGGCACCTACGGCGAGCTGCAGAACGCCGTGGACCGCCTCGCCCACGCGGCCGGCACGAACGCCACCTCCGTGACCCTGCACCGCCGGGGCTACGAGGAGGCGATGGAGGTCTACGCCGGCTGCTCCTCCTTCTCCGGCCAGGCCCAATGCCACCTGCCGGGCTCCACCCCCGGCCGCTCCCCGCAGGGTGTGCTCGACCGGGACACGTACGCGGCCTGCTCCGACTTCTTCGACCGCTCGCTGTCGGCGGCCGGCATCCAGACGGTGCTGCGCCAGATCGCGGCGGTGCGCGGCGGCGGGGGCAGCGTCGCCTTCACCGCCCTCGGCGGCGCGGTCAACCGCGTCAGCCCCACGGCGACGGCCTTCGTCCACCGCCGCTCGCGCATGCTGGCCCAGTACTTCACGTCCTGGGGCGCCGGGGCCTCCGGCACCACGGCGCAGTCCTGGCTGGCCTCGGCCCACACCGCGATGCGGCCGTACGCCTCCGGCGCCGCCTACCAGAACTACACCGACCCCACCCTGAAGAACTGGCGCACCGCGTACTACGGCGACGCGTCGACCCGCCTGGGCAAGGTGAAGAAGCAGTACGACCCGCAGCGTTTCTTCTCCTACGCCCAGGGCCTGTAGCCCACACCCGCCCGTGCCTCTCCCGGAAACGGGCCGATCGACCTGGGGAGGGGCAGGGGAGGGGCAGGTGGAGCCGGGAGGAGGGAGGGCGGAGGAACGCGAGAGGGAAGAGGGCGGAGGACGGGCGGCGTGGCCGCTGAGCCGCAAGGCCGCTGAGCCGCAGGGCCGCTAGGCCGCCAGATCCCGCTCCTCGTTCTCCAGGCACGTACGCGCGCTCGGCAGCAGCGTCCCGTCCGTGCCGTCCTCCGCCACCGGCCGACGCCGTACCAGCCGGCCCGCCCGCGGCGAGCGCTCGACCGCCCGCATCAGCGGCGTGAGCAGCGCCATGGCCGCCGGGGACAGCAGCAGGGCGACCGCCGTACCGAGGGCGAAGCCGCCGACGACGTCCGTCGGGTAGTGCACGCCCATGTAGACCCGGCAGAAGCCTTCCAGCAGAGCGAGGCAGATCCCCGCGATACCGAAGCGGCGGTTGGCGACGAACAGCCCCACCCCGAGGGCCATGGTGAGCGTGGCATGGTCGCTGACGAAGGAGAAGTCGGTCTTGCCGGAGACGAGGACGTCGAGCCCCTGGTGCTCGACGAACGGCCGGGGCCGTGCCACGAAACCCCGGATGGGGATGTTGACGAGTACGGCGACACCGGCGGCCAGCGGCGCCCACACCAGCGCGGCGACGGAGGACGCGGCGTCCTCACCGCCCCGGCGCCGTACGGACCACCAGCACCACAGCACGAGCAGGACCATGGCGAGCAACAGGCCGTACTCACCGACGAACTCCATGATCCGGTCGAACCAGTGCGGAGCGTCCTTGGCCAGGCCGTTGATGTCGTAGAGCAGGCCGACGTCGGGGTTCGATCCGGATTCGGCGAGTACAGCCATGGTGCTGTGGCCCCTTCGTCGTCTACCGGACGCACCTCATGTGCGCCGCTCCTACCCCCGTGGTGCGTAGACCCGCTTCCGCTCGGCTACGTCAACAGGAACGCACAGCCCTCATCAATACGTTCCACTCTCCACTGAAAGATCACCCAGACGTTATCGAAGAGAGACTCATCATCGCAGCTCAGGGGGTGGGTTCACGCTCGGTTCACACCGCTGTGGGGAGCGCTTTTGCGCCATCCGCGGTGACGCGTGTGGCGCCGAAATAGTCGGGCAGGTCGATGGGATCGAACCGGATCACGGCACCGGTGCGCGGAGCATCGATCATGTACCCGCCGCCGACGTAGATCCCCACGTGATGAATGGCCCGCGAATCGCTGAGGTCGGTGGAGAAGAACACGAGGTCACCCGGGAGCAGCTGATCGCGCGACGGATGGGGACCGGCGTTGTACTGGTCGTTGG
Organism: Streptomyces broussonetiae; assembly: GCF_009796285.1. NCBI lineage: Bacteria > Bacillati > Actinomycetota > Actinomycetes > Kitasatosporales > Streptomycetaceae > Streptomyces > Streptomyces broussonetiae. Next base: position 4,673,330 of record NZ_CP047020.1, read on the forward strand.
CCACCCGCGGCAGCGTGATCCCGACCTTCTGGTACGCGGCCTGCGTCAGCCCCGAACAGTCGAACCGCCCACCCTGCTCGACCGACCCCTCCCCACCCCACAGATACGGCGTACCGAGCTTGCTCTGCGCGAAGTCGATGGCGCCGGCGGCTTGTTGGGTGGGGTCGATCCGGCTGACGGGCGCGGCGAAGCTCTGCGACAGGCTGCGGATGCGCTTGACGTAGTCCTGCGTCTCGCTGATGGACGGCACCCCTCCGGCCTTTATCACCCGGTACGCACCGGCGTTGTAGGCGGCGAGCATGTTGTCGGAGACGTCGCCCGGCACGCCCTTCACGTCCTTGGCCAGCTGGCAGTCGTACGAAGCGGCCGACGGAATCGCGTCGTTGGGATCCCAGACGTCCCGTTTGCCGTCCCCGTTGGCGTCGATGCCGTAGATGGCCCACGTACTGGGGATGAACTGCGCGATGCCCTGCGCGTCGGCCGGGCTGACGATGGTCGGGTTCCAGCCACTCTCCTGGTACAGCTGTGCGGCAAGCAGTGCCGGGGTGAGCTGCGGACAGAGGTTGCCCCACTTCTGCACGAGCCCCTGGTACGCGGCCGGCACGGCCCCCTTGGCCAGCGCCCGGCCGCCCGAGGTCACCCCGCCGAGGAGGTTCCCGGCGACGACGTACACCCCGACGACGAGCAGCATGACGAAGCCCATGCCGAGCCCGACGGCCGCCCCACCGATCACCCATACCTTCCGCACGGTTCAACTTTCCCCCATGCCCGCACGGTTCAAGGCGCTTTTTGCGTGATGTGGCGTCATTTCACAGTGAAGCCCTGACACATGATGCTGCTGTAGTCGTCGGACGTGCGGATGTGGTGCCACTGCACCGTCCAGTCACCGGGATCGTTGGCGAGCGGGATGGCGGGCCAGGACTTCTTCCCGTCCGGCGACCAGGAACGGAAGTCGTCCGGGTAGACGAGGTCCTTCCAGGCGGACTGGTCGCCGCCGTAGAGGTCGATGGGCGTGCTGGTGTAGCCCAGCGTCACGTTCGCCGAGAGCGCTCCTGCAGCGGGCTTCCCGGTGCCCGGGTCGATACTGTGCGGCGGCTTCACACTGACCGTCACGTAGTACGGGGCGTGGGTCCCGGAAGCCCCGGCGGTCACGGAGTAGCCCTTGTTCCAGAGCCCGATCCGCACCTTGTGGTCGAAGACCGGGTGGTCCCCGCCCTTGCTGGGGTCGTCGGGGTCGGACTCGGAGATCTCGAAGCCTTCGGGCGCCCGCTCCGCGGCAGGCAGCAGGCACTCTCCCGTCGAGGACTTCCAGGACTGCCGGTCGATGTTGTCACCCGCGTAGGCGGGCGCGCCGCCCGTGCCGGTGGCGGTTCTGGAGGCCGTCGCCCGCGGGCTGGACGCCCTGCCCGGCGCGCTCGCGGAAGACCCGTCCCGCGCGGTGTCCTCGCCGTCGCTGCCCTTCTGGGTGAGCACCACCGCGGTGGCCGCCCCGACGCCCACCACGAGCCCCAGCGCCACGGCCACCGTCAACCGCCTGCCCGGGCGCCGGCTCGGCGGAGCCGGCCGGGCCGTCTGGGTGGGCGTGTACGAGTAGCCCCGACCGCCGTACACGGGTCCCATCGTCGGCAGGTCGTGCGGCCCTGCCGGCTGCTGTACCGGCGGCGGGGCCGGCGGCCCGGCAGGCTGTACGAACGGTGCCGGCGGAGTCTGCGGGACAGGCTTCGCCAAGGCGGCGAGCCCGGCGTAGGACGGGTCCTCCACGAGCGCGGAGCGCACCTCGCAGCGTGCGATCACCTCCGCTAGCCCCGGCCGGGCGGCGGGGTGCTTGGCCGCGCATGCCTCGATCAGGGCGGCCAGTTCCGGTTCCACGCCCGCCACGTCGAGGGGCTCGTGGACGGCGCGGTAGCTGACGCCGTTGGGGTCGCCCGAGCCGAAGGGCGCCCGACCGGTCGCCGCGTGGGCGAGAGTGGCACCGAGGGCGAACACGTCCGCCGGCGGACCGACCTGGTTGCGCATCAGCACCTCGGGCGCGGTGAATCCGGGCGTGCCGGGCGCGAACCCGGCGTCGGTGAGGGCGGTCCGGTCCGCTGCGCGGGCGATTCCGAAGTCGATGAGCTGGGGGCCCTGGGCGGAGAGGATGATGTTCTGCGGCTTCAGATCCCTATGTGTCACGCCGTGTTCGTGGACCGCCGCCAGCCCCTCCGCCAGGGCCGCGAACAAGCCCCGGCAGGTCTGCGGGGGCAGGGGGCCGCGGTCGGTGACGGCCTGGGCGAGGGTGGGTCCGGTGACGTATTCCGTGGCCAGCCAGTAGGGCGCCGCGTCCAACGACGCGTCGATCAGGTTCGCCGTGTAGGCGCTGCGCACCGCCCGCGCCGTCTCCACCTCGCGCCGGAAACGGGCCAGGGCCTCGGGGTGGCCGGTGATCTCGTCCCGGATCACCTTGATGGCGACCAGCCGGCCACCGGGCGAGCGCCCGAGGTACACCTGCCCCATCCCGCCCGCCCCGAGCCGGGCGAGAAGCGTGTGCGTGCCTATCCGCGACGGGTCCTGCGGCCTGAGTGCGTCCACGGACACACCCTGCCATGAAGATCACCTGCCGGACGGCCGTCCGGGGGTTTCACCCCCGGCTCGCCGCGTCCCTGTACAGCTCCGACGCCTCGCCGCCCAGCACCACGCTGTACGACACGTCGTCGGTCAGGCCGCCCTGTTCGTGGCCGCCCAGGACGCCGACGACCTGGTTGTCGCCGTTGATCCAGGGGCTGCCGCTGGTGCCCGCCGTGAACGCGGGGCAGGCGATGCGCTGCTGGGTGCGGCTGTGCGAGGTCGGCTTGTTGGTGCAGCTGATCGGCACCTCGCGGTGGTCGGGATAGCCGACGACCGTCACGGCGGTGGCCCCGGTGGCCGTACCTGCCGTGAAGCGGTTGCCGCCCACCACGTTCTCGATCCGCCGGCCGCCCAGTTCGTCGACGGTGGCGAAGGCCAGGTCGCTGTCCTCGTCCTGGTCCTTGGCCCACCCGTCGGGCAGGTACCGCTTGCTCACCTTCCACACCCCGTACGGCGCCTTCCCGTCCCGGTAGCCCGGCGCGAAGAGCAGGTTGTCGGCGCCGCCCACGCAGTGCGCCGCGGTGACGATGAGGTTGCCCTGCGGACTGTGCACGACCGAAGCCGTACAGAAATGGCCGCCCTTGAGGCTCGCGGCCCGGTCCGCGCCGAAGAGCGCGCCGATCCGCGCCGTGTGCCGGTTCGCGCCGGCATCGGCGGTCACCCCGAGGGGCCCCGGCCCGTCATCGGCGGCCGCTACGGACGCCGAGGTCAGGGCGAGCATCACCACCGCGCCGAGCAACGCGGGTCGCGAGGTGAGCGTGATGCGTGAGGTGCGCTTCATCACCCCCCACTCTGTCCCACGAACGTGAGAAAGGCGCTGCGACTTCACTGAGAATTTCCTGTGAAACCTCCAGTTGGGCGCTGTGCCACCCCATCACCCGCGGAAGTCACGGGCGTACCGCCCTGCCTTGTCGCGGATGTCCCGGACTTCCGCGAATTCAGAGGCTTGAGGGGCTTCAGGAACTTTCGGCGCGCCTTCGGAGGAGGAGAGGAGAGGAGAGGAGAGGGAAGCGGAGGGGACAGCCGTGGCGGCGATCGCGGCACCTCGCACCCGCCCTGCCCCGCGGGCAGCACCGCACCGAGCCACCGCCGAAGTCACCGGAGCCGCCCGGAGCCGCCGGACGACGCCAACGCGCTTTCCACTGCGGGGAGGCGGCAACACGGACTCCGTGTGCCCAGCATCAACACCCGTAACCCTGCCGTGCCCTGCCCTGGCGTGCTCTGCCCTGCCGTGCCACCGATCCGCCCGGCCCACCGCCGCACAGGCATCCCCAGCCGGGCCGAGGGCCACGGCCGGCGGTCGCCCGTGCGTCCCGGCTTCGTAGTCACGGTACCGGGCGGCCGTCCATCCCGCCTCCGCAGCGCCGCCTTTCGGGCATCGGCCAGGAGTGATGACGGTGCGTAAACAGGGCAGTTCGCCGACAGCAACCGCGGCGGCCCCGAGCAGCCACCACGAGCCGGCCCGGCTCTCCTCCCGTCCCCACCGCCCCTCCCGTCGCCCCTCGGCAGGCGCCTGTGGGCGAAGGGCAGTTGAGACCCGTTCAGCTCCTGCCCCGCACGGGAACGCCGAGCCGAATTACCGCGGCCATGCCATGCCCTTCCCTCAGCAGCCGCAACGGCGGGCCCTGGCGGCACGAGCCGCCGGAACGGGGCAGTCGGCCGCCCTGGCGAGGACCGGCCCCCGGAAGGGCACCCCACGCCCGCCCCGCCGTCTTCACCCCACCGCCTTCACCCCCCACTCCACCCCCGTCAGCTCCTCCGACAGGGTCCACAGCCGCCGGGCCGCCCCCGGGTCACTCGCCGCCGCGCTGCGGCCGACCAGGGTCGGGGCGCCGCGCATCTCGCCGAGGCCGGCGGGGCCGACGTAGGCCGCCCCGGGCAGGTCCTGGCTCGCCGCGTAGAGCGTGGGCAGGGCACCGGCCCGGTCGCTCTGGGCCAGCAGTTTGTTGCCGACGGCCATGAAGGCCCTGGCCAGCGGGTTCGCATGGTGGCTCTGCAGGTTGGTGGCCGCGTAGCCGGGGTGGGCGGCGAGGGCCCGCACGGGGGATCCGGCCTCGGTGAGGCGGCGCTGGAGTTCCAGCGTGAACAGGAGGTTGGCCAGCTTGGACTGGGCGTAGGCGCGGGTCGGGGAGTAGCGGCCGCGCAGGTTCACGTCCTCGAAGTGGATCACCCCGTCGCCCCCGCGATGCAGCCCGGACGACACCGTCACCACCCGGTCCGTCACCTTCGGCAGCAGCAGGTTGGTCAGTGCGAAGTGCCCGAGATGGTTCGTGCCGAACTGCATCTCGAAGCCCTGCTTCGTCCGCTGCTCCGGCAGCATCATCACGCCCGCGTTGTTGATCAGCAGGTCCAGCGGACGGTCCCAGGCGTCCGCGAACTCCCGTACCGAGTCCAGGTCGGCCAGGTCCAGCCGGCGCACCTCCGTGCTGCCGCCCGCCTGCGCCGCCGCGGCGCCGCCCCGCGCGAGGTCCCGTACGGCGAAGACCACGTGCGCCCCGGCCCGGGCCAGCGCCTGGGCCGTCGCGAGGCCGAGGCCGCTGTTGGCTCCGGTGATCACGGCCGTACGGCCACTGAAGTCGGGGAGGTCGGTCACGTTCCACTTCGTATCAGCCATGCCTCGAATGTAGGCATCGACAACAAAGCTGTCAACGACAACATCCCGGTAGGATGGTGCGCATGCCGCGCCCGTCCTCCTCGTCCTCGAAACCCGCGCTTCGCCCCTACCACCACGGAGACCTGCGCGCCGCCCTGCTCAAGAGCGCCGAGCGCACCCTGCGCGAGAAGGGGGTCGGCGCGCTCTCGCTGCGCGAGCTGGCCCGCGACATCGGCGTGAGCCACGCGGCCCCCGGCCGGCACTTCAAGGACAAGCAGGCCCTGCTCGACGCCCTGGCGCTGGACGGATACGAACGGCTGAACCAGGCCCTGGGCGAGGCGACCGACCGCACCGCCCAGAGCTTCGAGCAGCGGATGACGGCACTGGCCCGCGCCTACCTCGGCTTCGCCGTCGACAACCCCGAGCTGCTGGAGCTGATGTTCGCGCGCAAGCACGCCCCCGAAGGCTCCGCCGGCTCCGAGGGGCTCGCCGCCGCCGTCGACCAGTCCCTCGGCTCCATCACGGCGTTGATCGCGGACGCCCAGGAGCACGGCGAGATCGTCAGGGGCGACCCCGAGCAGATCACGATGGTCGCCGCCGCGAGCCTGCACGGCCTCGCCGCCCTCATCGCCGCCTGTGCGCTCGACGCCGAGGAGGCGATGAGCGGCCTGGACGAACACGTCCGGCTGCTGCTGAACGGACTCCGGCCGCGCTGACACACCCCACCTGTCGGGCAGTTACGCGCGTAGCCGCCCTCTGTGGCAGCGCCGTGCGCCGGGTCAAGCCTCACCCAGCACAGAGCCAGCACACGGCCATTGATCAGTAAGCCCCCAACCGCCTTCGGTAACGCGGAGGTCAGAATTACGAAAGCCCCTTGTTGTCGCGTACTCAACAAGCGAGGGTCGGGCTTGGGCCGCCGCCCCCACCGGTCACCCACCGGTGGACCCCCACACCCGCAGGCCTCTGCCCACCACTTCCAGGAGGCTGTACCTTGCGTACGTCCACCCCCAACTTCCCCCACATATCCGGCAGATGGCGCCGGTTCGGCACGGCCGCCGTGGCCACCGCGGCACTCGCGCTCGGCGGTCTCGGCACCGCGGCCCACGCCAGCGCGGACACCGCCGCCCCGAGCCACAAGGTGACCGCCAAGGCGATCGCCGCCCAGGTCGCCAAGGCCCACGTGCGCTACGAGAAGGCGTGCGCCGCGACCCCCAAGAAGGGCTTCGCCGCCTGCAACGCGCTGCGCGTCACCGGCGGCACCACCGCGTTCATGGAGAAGCAGGCGGTCCTGAAGGGCAGCACGCCCAAGACCGTCTCGCCGAATGCCTCCTCCGCCTCCCCCACCGGATACGGCCCCTCCGACCTGCAGTCGGCCTACGGCCTGACCTCCGCGGCCTCCTCCAACGGCTCCGGCGAGACCGTCGCCATCGTGGACGCCTACGACGACCCGAACGCCGCGTCCGACCTCGCGACGTACCGGTCGTACTACGGCCTGCCCTCCTGCACCACGTCCAACGGCTGCTTCAAGAAGGTCAGCCAGACCGGCTCCACCACCTCGCTGCCCTCCGCCGACAGCGGCTGGGCCGGTGAGGAGTCCCTCGACCTCGACATGGTCAGCGCGGTCTGCCCGAACTGCAACATCCTGCTCGTCGAGGCCAAGTCGGCGTCCGACGCCAACCTCGGCACCGCGGTGAACGAGGCCGTCAAGCTCGGCGCCAAGTTCGTCTCCAACAGCTACGGCGGTTCGGAGTCGTCCTCCGACACCTCGTACGACACCTCGTACTACAAGCACCCGGGCGTCGCCATCACCGCGAGCGCGGGCGACAGCGGCTACGGCGCCGAGTACCCGGCCGCCTCCCAGTACGTCACCGCCGTCGGCGGCACCGCCCTGTCGGCCGACTCCAGCAGCCGCGGCTGGAGCGAGTCCGTCTGGAACACCTCCAGCACCGAGGGCACCGGTTCCGGCTGCTCCTCCTACGACGCCAAGCCCAGCTGGCAGACCGACTCCGGCTGCTCCACCCGCATGATCGCCGACGTGTCCGCCGTGGCCGACCCCGCCACCGGCGTCTCCGTCTACGACTCCTACGGCTCCGACGGCACCGGCTGGAACACCTACGGCGGCACCAGCGCCTCCTCGCCGATCATCGCCTCGGTCTACGCCCTCGCCGGCACCCCGGGCAGCGGTGACTACCCGGCCCAGTACCCGTACAACGCGGCCGGCACCTCCGCCCTCAACGACGTGACGAGCGGCAGCAACGGCACCTGCGACACCGACTACTTCTGCACCGCCGAGTCCGGCTACGACGGCCCGACCGGCTGGGGCACCCCGCAGGGCACCAGCGCCTTCAGCGCGGGCTGAGCACGCAGGAAGTCCCGGAACCACCCCGTCGGGTCACGGGGAGCCGCCAGTGAGGGGGACGTGGGGTTCCCTCGGCGGCACGGAAAGGAAGACGGGCCACGGCAGCCGGCCGTGGCCCGTCTTCCCTGTCGGCCGCCTGCGCACGCTGTGCAACTCCGGTGCAGCTCCTATGAGTTGGGTCAAGTGAACGGCATGCTTCGGTAAGGCGGACGCCAGGATTCCAGACACCCCTTGTTGTCGCGTACTCAACAAGTCATCGTCTACCGCGTATCACGTATCGCCGCACGCACCCGCACAGCCCTGTTCCCACCCCCCACCCGGAAACCAGGAGCTGCACACATGCGTACGACTCACAGACGGTGGCACCGCTTCGGCACCACCTTCGCGGCCACCGCCGCACTCGCCTTCGCCGGCTTCGGCGCCGCGGCCACCGCCGACGCCACCACCCCCTCGGCGAAGGCCACCTGGACCGCCGCCCCCTGTGCCACCCCCAAGCACAAGGGCGAACTCGGCTGCGACTCCTTCCGCGTGACCGGCGGCCTCACCGCCTTCCAGAAGCAGCAGGCGGCGAGGACCGGCCTCACCCCCAAGGCCGCCGACGCCTCCACCCCCTCCGGCTACGGCCCGAGCGACCTGCAGTCGGCCTACGGCCTCACCTCCGCCGCCGCCTCCAAGGGCTCCGGCGAGACCATCGCCATCGTGGACGCCTACGACGACCCGAACGCGGCGGCCGACCTCGCCAAGTACCGCTCGTACTACGGCCTGTCCTCCTGCACCACGTCCAACGGCTGCTTCAAGAAGGTCAGCCAGACCGGCTCCACCACCTCACTGCCCTCCGCCGACAGCGGCTGGGCCGAGGAGGAGTCCCTCGACCTCGACATGGCCTCCGCCATCTGCCCGAACTGCAACATCCTCCTCGTCGAGGCCAAGTCCGCGACGATGGCGAACCTCGGCACCGCGGTGAACGAGGCCGTGACCCTGGGCGCGAAGTACGTCTCCAACAGCTACGGCGGCTCGGAGTCCTCCTCCGACACCTCCTACGACTCCTCCTACTTCAACCACCCGGGCGTCGCCATCACCGTCTCCGCCGGCGACGGAGGCTACGGAGCCGAGTACCCGGCCGCGTCGAAGTACGTGACGGCCGTGGGCGGTACGGCCCTGTCGAAGTCCTCCTCCACCCGCGGCTGGACCGAGTCGGTCTGGAAGACCAGCAGCACGGAGGGCACCGGCTCCGGCTGCTCCTCCTACGACGCCAAGCCGACCTGGCAGACCGACACCGGCTGCGCCAAGCGCACGATCTCGGACGTGGCGGCCGTGGCCGACCCCGCGACCGGCGTCTCGGTCTACGACTCCTACGGAGTGACGGCCGGCTGGTACACCTTCGGCGGCACCAGCGCCAGCTCGCCCATCATCGCCGGTGTCTACGCCCTCGGCGGCACCCCGTCCAGCGGCAGCTACCCGGCCAAGTTCCCGTACACCGCGGCCGGCACCTCCGCGCTGAACGACGTCACCAGCGGCAACAACGGCTCCTGCTCCCCCAGCTACCTGTGCACCGCCCGGTCGGGCTACGACGGCCCGACCGGCTGGGGCACCCCTGAGGGCACGGCCGCCTTCACCGGCTGACCGCACCGCCCGCTGCGCAGGTCACAGGCCCCGACGGCACCCGCCGCCGGGGCCTTGTCCATTTTCCGCCCGGCCCCCATGAGAACATCGTGCCGGTACCTCACCCGACCGGCCGTCAGAAACCGTGCCAGGCCGTAAAGGAGGACAACGACAGAACCACACGACAGGTTCCGGTCTGACCTCGTTGCCCGGCGTGACCTGCCGTGATACACAGAGTGACCGTACGAGTCATTCGTACGAAACCCGCCAGTCAATGACGTCAAGTCGACATACGTTGGCGGCGTTGTCGGCGACAATGAGGCCTGACCTCTGCACACCGCAGGGGGCCAACGAACTACCCACCAGGGGCGGTGACTTACATGCTCTTTGCGGCCGACAAGGGAGACATCAACACCATCATCGGCGGGATCGCCCCGAACTGGGGCCCCTTCGGCAGCCTGGGCAACGAGGCGAAGGTGATGATCGAGGTGGTGATGGCGGTGGCCATCCTGCTCTGCCTCGGCATCGCGGTCTGGGGCGCGGCCAAACAGCGCATCGGCGCCACGGCCCTGCGCGACACCTTCAGCGCGGAACAGGGCAAGGGCCTCATCATCGCCGGCCTCACCGGAGTGTTCATCATCGGCTCCCTCGGCACACTGTTCACGATCGTGTACGGCATGGCGGTGTAACCCGCCCCGTCTCCCCCTCCCCCACCCCCCGTCCGTCGTGCCCACCGGCTGAGGTTGCGTCTCCCTGATGTCGAGTCACCACACCGCGCCCGCGCGGGAACCAGCACGGCTACCGTCGTATGCCTACGAGGGTGCCTACGAGGGTGAGGGAGCGCAGACGCCATGAATCCCGGAGACGACGGGTCCTACCCCGACTACGGCGACACCACGGGCCACACCCGCACCCGCCTCCCCGAGGGCGACCCCTACGGCGGCGCCCCCCGCCGCCCGGCCCGCTCCTCCTCCCGCAGCCTGGTGACGGTGGTCGGCGTGGTGGTCCTCCTGATCGCAGCGATCGCTTTCGCCAACCGGGGGGACCGGTCGTCGGCCGGCACCGCCTCCGGAAAGGCCGGCAAGCCGACGAACTCTCCCACGACGGCCAGCGGAACGGAACCCGTGCAGACCAAGTCCTCGGGGGTGCCCACGGGATTTGCCCACACGGAACAGGGTGCGCAGTCGGCAGCCTCGAACTACGCCGTGGCACTGGGCTCGACGAGCATGTTCAACCAGGACAGCCGCAACAGACTGCTGCACCTGCTGTACACCTCCGACGCGGCAACCCGTCTCCAGGGACAGATGGACCAGGCCTACTCGGCCGACTTCCTTGCCAACATGGGCCTCGACGCATCGGGCAACCCGCCGAAGGACAGCACCTTCGTCTCCCGGGTGATCCCGGTCGGCACAACGGTTCGGAACTACACCGCCAACGGCACCGAGATCGCCGTCTGGTACGTGGGGCTCATCGGCATGTCCGGCAGCTCCTCGACCGACCCCGTCACCTCGTCCTGGAAGACATGGACCTTCGACCTGCAGTGGTCCGGCGACGACTGGAAGATCACTTCCGACACGCAGAAGGACGGCCCGGCCCCGGTACCCGGTGACGACAAGGCCGCCACCTCCGACGAGATCAGCAAGGCCATCGAAGAGTACGGAGGGTTCACGTATGCCCGGTAGCCCGCAACGTGCGCTGAAGCTCGCCGGATTCGTGGCAGCCGTGCAGACCACGGCCGTGCTGCTCGCCACCCGCGCCTTCGCCGCCCCCTCGCCCACCCCCCCGGGCAGCCCGTCGCCCTCGCCGTCGGGACACAGGTACAACTGCGGCGTCATCTCCGGCGAGGCCAGGAAGTACTGCGAACGCGGCAACACCAGCAGTGGATCCGGCGGCGCCGGCGTCCCGGACACCTCCACCCTCGACCCCCTCTCCTCCCTCGCCAAAGGCTGTGCCGAGGCGGCCTCCTGGACGATCGACAAGCTCAGCAAGGCCGTGAAGGAGACCGCCAACGTCGACTTCACCAACGAGAAGTTCCTTCAGCAGTACGCCATCGTCTTCGCCGCCTCCACCATCCTCACGCTCCTGCTGTGGCTCCTCGCCGTGGCCAAACGAGCCGTCCGCGGCGTGCCGCTGACCACCGCCATCTCCGAAGCCATCGGCTTCCTCTGGCTCACGGTGCTCGCCTCCGCCTTCACCCCGCTGATCCTCTACACCGTCGTCTCCGCGACCGACGGCGTCACCGACGTCCTCGCCAAGGCCACCGGCGACCAGGCCGACACCTTCTTCGGCACCTTCTCCGGCGCCCTCGGCAAGGGCACCGACATCGGCGGCGGCCCGATCATGCTGATCGTCGTCTCCCTGGTCAGCATCCTCGCCGCCGGCGTCCTGTGGTTGGAGCTGGTCATCCGCGCCGCCCTCCTCTACGTCGGCGCGCTCCTCGGCACCGTCGTCTACGCCGGACTCGTGGACAAGAACCTGTGGGGCCACGTCCGGCGCTGGGCCGGGATCATGATCGCCGTCATCCTCGTCAAACCGGTCATCGTGATCGTGCTCGGCCTCGCCGGCGCCCTCTCCTCCGGCAACGGCCCCGACTCCTTCTCCGCCGTCGTCTCCGGCCTCGCCATCATCCTGCTCGCCATCTTCGCCAGCGCAATGATCTACCGCTTCGTCCCCGGCTTCGGCGACGACATCGCAAGCGGCCGCAACAACCGCATCATGCAGGGCGCCGAGGGCAAGGCCGCCGCCGTCATCAGCTCCCCCGCCACCCTCGTCGCCCAGGGCATCAAGACGCACAGCTCCCGCGCCGACAACAACGGCGGCGCAGCAGGCGGCACCAGCAGCAGCACCCCCCGCCCGGCCAACCCCGCCACCGGCGGCGTCGCCGCCCACAGCAGCCGTACTCCCGCATCCGGCGGCGGCGCGGTCCCCTCCGCCACACCCGCGCCCCGCGCACCCAGCCCCGCCAACACCCCGCACGCCGGCAACGCCCGCAACAACCGCCCAGGAGGTGAAGGGCGTTGACGACCGAGGCCCACCTGTCCCATCCGGTCACGCCCCGCCGTACGTATCTGATCGGCCGCGCCCGGCCGAACGCGATCATCGGCCGGAACCGCGAGTCCGGCGAGATCGCGCTGATCGTCGCGGGCGCGTTCCTCGGCATGATGTGCGGCCTCCTCGTGCCCGTCCTGTCCCTGCGGATCGTGCTGCTGACGGGCTTCCCGCTGCTCGCGCTCGCCGCGGTCTACGTGCCCTACAAGCGCCGCACCTTCTACAAGTGGTTCGAGATCAACCGCAGCTACAAGCGCACGATCAAGGGCGGCGCCGTCTACCGCTCCACCGCCATGGAGGCCGGCACCCGCATCGACGGCCGCGAGGTCGAGATCGGCCCGCCGCCCGGCATCGGACGCATCAGCTGGCTCGCCGCCCCCTTCGGACCCGACGAGATCGCCGTACTGCTGCACGCCGACCGCAAGACCGTCACGGCCGCCATCGAGATCGAGGGCCCCGGCGTGGGCCTGCGCGACTCGGAGGACCAGGAGGCCCTGGTCGACCGCTTCGGCACCCTGCTCAAGCACGTCGCCAACGGCGACGGGTTCGTCACCCGCCTGCAGATGCTCGCCCGCACCCTGCCCGCCGACCCCGACGCGCACGCCAAGGACGTCGTCCAGCGCGGCGACCAGCGCTCCCCCGAGTGGCTCCAACGCAGCTACGACCAGCTGCAGTCCATGGTGTCCACCAGCAGCGAGCAGCACCGTGCCTACCTCGTCGCCTGTATGCACTACACCCGCGAACTGGCCGCCGAGGCCCAGGCCATGGCCCGCGCCGCCCGCCCGCAGACCGGCCGCAGGCTGGACCGCGACGCCGGTCTCGCCGTCGTCATGGCCCGCGAACTGACCGACATCTGCTCGCGCCTTCAGGAAGCCGACATCCGCGTCCGGCAGCCGCTCGGCCAGGGCCGGCTGGCGTCACTGGTCCACTCCATGTACGACCCGGACCACCCCATCGACCACATCCAGGCGATGACCCAGCGCAACGCCTGGCCGGCCGAGCTGGACGCCATGGAGCCCACCTACCTCCAGGCCAAGACCCGCGAGTCCAACACCCGCGCCCCCTGGTGCCACGCCACCGCCTGGGTCAAGGAATGGCCGATGACCCCGGTCGGCGTGAACTTCCTCGCCCCGCTCCTCGTCCACACCCCGGACGTCATCCGCACGGTCGCCGTGACCATGGACCTCGAGCCCACCGAGATCGCCATCGAACGCATGCTGACGGAGAAGACCAACGACGAGGCAGAGGCGTCCCGCGCCGCCAAGATGAACCGGACCGTCGACCCCCGCGACATCGCCGCCCACAACCGCCTCGACCAGCGCGGCGAGGACCTCGCCAGCGGCGCCGCCGGCGTCAACCTGGTCGGCTACATCACCGTCTCCTCCCGCACCCCGGAGGCCCTCGCCCGCGACAAGCGCACCATAAGGGCCTCCGCCGGCAAGTCGTATCTCAAGCTGGAGTGGTGCGACCGCGAGCACCACCGCGCCTTCGTCAACACGCTGCCCTTCGCCACCGGCATCCGGAGGTAGGACCTGATGCGGGATCCGCTGTCCGTCCTCACCGACGCCTTCACGTCCTTCCTCTTCGGAAAGGTCGAGACGACCCGCCTCCCGGTTCGCACCTCCACGGGCCAGGCCCAGGCGGTCTACCTGCCCACGGCCGCCCCCGGCCTCGGCGACTCCGGCGTCATCATCGGCCGCGAGGTGTACTCCGGCAAGGGCTACATCTACGACCCCTTCCAGCTGTACGGCCAGCAGCTCCCGGCCCCGCACTGGCTCGTCCTCGGCGAGTCCGGCAACGGCAAGTCGGCCCTGGAGAAGACCTACGTCCTACGACAGCTGCGCTTCAAGGACCGACAGGTCGTCGTCCTGGACGCCCAGGGCGAGGACGGCGTCGGCGAATGGAACCTCATCGCCGAGGAGCTGGGGATAACACCCATCCGGCTCGACCCGACGGCCGCCCTGGACCACGGCATCCGGCTCAATCCGCTGGACCCCGCGATCACGACCACGGGCCAGCTGGCGCTGCTCCGCACGATCATCGAGGTCGCGATGGGCCACGGCCTCGACGAACGCTCCGGCTTCGCCCTCAAGGTCGCGCACTCCTACGTCAACGAGACGATCCTGGACCGCCAGCCCGTCCTGACCGACATCGTGGAGCAACTACGCCACCCCGAACCGGAGTCGGCGGAGGCGATGAACGTCGCCATAGACGACGTACGCGCCTGGGGACTCGATGTCGCCCTGGTACTGGACCGGCTCGTCGACGGTGACCTCAGGGGCATGTTCGACGGCCCCACGACGGTCGGCATCGACCTCGATGCCCCCCTCATCGTCTTCGACCTGTCCCACATCGACCGCAACTCCATCGCCATGCCCATCCTCATGGCGATCGTCGGCGTATGGCTGGAGCACACCTGGATCCGCCCCGACCGGAAGAAGCGCATCTTCCTCGTCGAGGAGGCCTGGCACATCATCAACAGCCCCTTCGTGGCCCAGCTGTTCCAGCGCCTGCTCAAGTTCGGCCGCCGACTCGGCCTGTCCTTCGTGGCGGTCGTCCACCACCTGTCCGACGTGGTCGACGGCGCGGCGGCCAAGGAGGCGGCGGCGATCCTCAAGATGGCCTCCACCCGGACCATCTACGCCCAGAAGGCCGACGAGGCACGGGCCACCGGGCGCGTGCTGGGTTTGCCGAGGTGGGCGGTGGAAATCATCCCGACACTGACGCCCGGCATCGCCGTATGGGACGTCAACGGCAATGTCCAGGTGGTCAAACACCTGGTCACGGAGACCGAACGCCCGCTGGTCTTCACCGACCGCGCGATGACCGAGTCCTCCAGCGACCTCCTGGCCGACGAGGCCCTGCGCGCCGCCGAAATGGAGGCCGAGCAGCGGGCGGCGGCCTTCGTGGAGCAGCATCTGGGCGACTCCGAGTCGACCGTGGCGTAGCGGGAGGGGAGAGGCGTGAGACCGGACGATCACCGCCGTGCCGAGCGGCGCGAGGGCCAGGGCGGCATCCCCGACGGCCTCCTGATCGGCATACTCGCGTTCCTCCTCGGCATGACCCTGCTCGTGTGGACGGCCACGGGCCTGGCGGCGCTCTTCACCAAGGGCGCCTGGCCCACCGGCGTCACCTTCACCCGCACCCCCCTGGCCATGCGCCACCTCATCGGCCGGCCCCACGACCTCACCGGCGCCTGGCCGGACACCCCCGCGGACCGGCTGTCCGGATGGGGCCTGTTCTGGGGCCTGTTCATCGGCCAGTTGATGATCCTCTTCGTCCTCACCGTGTTCGTCATGGGGGTGGTGACCAGATGGCGGGCGGCAAGGTCGCGGCGGAGGGCGACAGCGCGGCAGGAGCCCCGCCACGAGGTCCCACTGCCACGCGGGGCGGCGGCACCGGAACCGATGCCGGTGCCGGCTCCGGCTCCGGCTCCGGAACCTGTGCCGGTGCCGGTGCCGGTGCCGGAACCACAACCGCGGCCGGCGGAAACCGTCGTCCAGGAGACGGCGTCGAAAGCACCCTCACCCGGCGCCCCGGCCCACGGTGAACGGCTGGGCGGGAAGCAGGGAATCCACTTCGCCCCCAGGGACAGCCGGCGGCCGACCGCGGCCCAGGCCGTGCGCGAGGCGGAAGGCCCCGCCCTCGTCGTCACATCGAACCCAGCCCTGTGGGCGGAGACGAAGGACGCAAGAGCCAAACTGGGCCCCACCCTCCTCTACGACCCCACCCACCTCTGCGACACCCCGGCTCGCCTGCACTGGTCCCCCATCACGGGCTGCGAGGACAGACAGACCGCGCTGAGCCGGGCAACGGCACTCCTCGCCCCCGTACACCCCACAGCCAAGATCGACCAAACGGTGGCGGACACGGCGACCACGCTCCTGCGCAGCTACCTCCACGCCGCCGCCCTGGAAACCCGCACCATCCGCCACGTCCACCGCTGGGCCCAGGGCACCCAGGTCCAGGACGCGGTACGCACCCTCCGTACCCACCCCAAGGCCGCCCCCGGCGCCGCCGGCGAACTCGAGGCCGCCCTCACCGCACATCCCGAACGCCGTGACATCGCACAGGAGTTGACCGGCCGCGCCCTGTCCGCCCTCTCCACGGTCAACATCCGCGAGGCCTGCACACCCAACCGAACTGATGCCCTCACCCTGGATTCCTTCGTCCACGAAGGGGGCACGCTCTATGTGGTCGGTGAATCCATCGAGGACCCCAGGAGCAATCCCGGCGCGATGCCACTCCTGACGGCCCTCGCCTCAAGCGTGGTCGAGCGTGGCCGGCGCATGGCCGAACGGTCATCCTCCGGTCGGCTCGACCCACCACTGACCCTGGTCCTGGACGACATCGCCGCCGTGGCCCCGCTCCCCCAGCTCCCTGACCTGCTCACCACCGGCCACGACCAGGGCCTGCCCACCCTCGCCCTGCTGCGCTCCCGCGAACAGGCCCGCTCCCGCTGGCCCCATCAGGAACTGCCGGTCTAGGAGGGCCACTCCAGCACGAACTCCAGCTCGTTCTGCGCCTCGTCCCGGAAGAACGGCACGCACACCCCGCTCGGCACGAACCCCGCCTTGCGGTACGCGCCCTGCGCCCGGGCGTTGTCCTCGTGCACCAGCAGCCGGACCCGCCGCGCACCCTGCTCCCGCGCCCACTCCACACCGGCGTCGAACAGGGCCTTGACCAGCCCGTTCCCACGGTGCTCGGGACGGACGAACACCCCGACCACATGCCCCTGCCGACGCTCCACGAGGTACCCCGCCCAGTCCTTCGTCCCGGCCTCCTCGATGAGCACGGTCACCGAGCCGGCCCACTGTCCGTCGGGTGCCTCGGCGATCAACTGCCGGGCCGTAGTGGACCTCTCACCTGATCCGACCGCCCGGTCCTGCCAGAAGGCGTCCGCCCTTGCCTCGGCATCGTCGTACGACTCCAGGAAGGCGAGATGCGCAACCGGGTCCCGCAGCGCGTCCAGCCGCAGCTGCTTCACTCGGGGCCAGTCGTCCGGTCGTATGGCGCGGATGACGTAGTCATGGCTGGTGCTCATGGGCTCACCGTAGTGCCGAGCGTTGTCAGTGGCATCCCATATTGTGGACGCCATGACAATTTTGCCGCAACGCCCGCATACCGCCCTGCTGGTCATCGACGTACAGAAGGGCGTGATGGTGCCGGGCTCACCGAATCGTGAGAACGTCATCGCCAACATCGCCCAGCTCATCGACGAGGCCCGCGCGGCCGGCGTGCCGGTGATCTGGGTCCAGCACCAGGACGAGGAGCTGGCGCCGGGCACCGAGGCCTGGGAGTACGTACCGGAACTCAAGCGTCTCGACGACGAGCCGCTTGTCGCCAAGAGCTACCGGGACTCGTTCGAGGACACCACGCTGGAGTCGGTCCTGGCCGAGCGTGGAGTGGGCCGCCTCTATGTCACGGGCGCCCAGACCGACTTCTGTATCCGCTCGACCCTGCACGGCGCTCTCGTACGCGGCTACGACGCGACTCTGGTCGCCGACGCCCACACGACGGAGGACCTCACCGAGCACGGCGCGCCGGCCCCGGAGCAGGTCATCGCCCACACCAACTTCTACTGGAGCGGCCAGCACGCGCCGGGCCGACAGGGCGGAACGGTGAACACGGCGGAACTGACCTTCTAGAGCCTTTCGGAAACCGAGCCCGGATTCGGTTCCGAAACGCAGAAAGGCCCACGCCGGATGGCGTGGGCCTTTCTCAAAATTTGTTCGGCGGCGTCCTACTCTCCCACAGGGTCCCCCCTGCAGTACCATCGGCGCTGTGAGGCTTAGCTTCCGGGTTCGGAATGTAACCGGGCGTTTCCCTCACGCTATGACCACCGAAACACTATGAAACTGTCGAACCATGCCACACCACGCTCTGTGAAACGTGGGGCTGTTCGTGGTTTCAGAACCAACACAGTGGACGCGAGCAACTGAGGACAAGCCCTCGGCCTATTAGTACCGGTCACCTCCACCAGTTACCTGGCTTCCAGATCCGGCCTATCAACCCAGTCGTCTACTGGGAGCCTTACCCCATCAAGTGGGTGGGAGTCCTCATCTCGAAGCAGGCTTCCCGCTTAGATGCTTTCAGCGGTTATCCCTCCCGAACGTAGCCAACCAGCCATGCCCTTGGCAGAACAACTGGCACACCAGAGGTTCGTCCGTCCCGGTCCTCTCGTACTAGGGACAGCCCTTCTCAAGACTCCTACGCGCACAGCGGATAGGGACCGAACTGTCTCACGACGTTCTAAACCCAGCTCGCGTACCGCTTTAATGGGCGAACAGCCCAACCCTTGGGACCGACTCCAGCCCCAGGATGCGACGAGCCGACATCGAGGTGCCAAACCATCCCGTCGATATGGACTCTTGGGGAAGATCAGCCTGTTATCCCCGGGGTACCTTTTATCCGTTGAGCGACGGCGCTTCCACAAGCCACCGCCGGATCACTAGTCCCGACTTTCGTCCCTGCTCGACCCGTCGGTCTCACAGTCAAGCTCCCTTGTGCACTTACACTCAACACCTGATTGCCAACCAGGCTGAGGGAACCTTTGGGCGCCTCCGTTACTCTTTAGGAGGCAACCGCCCCAGTTAAACTACCCATCAGACACTGTCCCTGATCCGGATCACGGACCCAGGTTAGACATCCAGCACGACCAGACTGGTATTTCAACGACGACTCCACAAACACTGGCGTGCCTGCTTCAAAGTCTCCCAGCTATCCTACACAAGCCGAACCGAACACCAATATCAAACTGTAGTAAAGGTCCCGGGGTCTTTCCGTCCTGCTGCGCGAAACGAGCATCTTTACTCGTAGTGCAATTTCACCGGGCCTATGGTTGAGACAGTCGAGAAGTCGTTACGCCATTCGTGCAGGTCGGAACTTACCCGACAAGGAATTTCGCTACCTTAGGATGGTTATAGTTACCACCGCCGTTTACTGGCGCTTAAGTTCTCAGCTTCGCCTGGACGAATCCAAGCTAACCGGTCCCCTTAACGTTCCAGCACCGGGCAGGCGTCAGTCCGTATACATCGCCTTACGGCTTCGCACGGACCTGTGTTTTTAGTAAACAGTCGCTTCTCGCTGGTCTCTGCGGCCACCCCCAGCTCGAACAGCAAGTGTTCTCACCAGGCGTGGCCCCCCTTCTCCCGAAGTTACGGGGGCATTTTGCCGAGTTCCTTAACCATAGTTCACCCGAACGCCTCGGTATTCTCTACCTGACCACCTGAGTCGGTTTAGGGTACGGGCCGCCATAAAACTCGCTAGAGGCTTTTCTCGACAGCATAGGATCATCCACTTCACCACAATCGGCTCGGCATCAGGTCTCAGCCACAAGGTGTGCGGATTTGCCTACACACCGGCCTACACCCTTACCCCGGGACAACCACCGCCCGGGATGGACTACCTTCCTGCGTCACCCCATCACTCACCTACTAACCGCTTGGTCCGGCGGCTCCACCACTCCCCTCAACTCCGAAGAGATCAGGGCGGCTTCACGGCCTTAGCATCACGATGCTCGATGTTTGACGCTTCACAGCGGGTACCGGAATATCAACCGGTTATCCATCGACTACGCCTGTCGGCCTCGCCTTAGGTCCCGACTTACCCTGGGCAGATCAGCTTGACCCAGGAACCCTTAGTCAATCGGCGCACACGTTTCTCACGTGTGAATCGCTACTCATGCCTGCATTCTCACTCGTCAACCGTCCACGACTACCTTCCAGTGCCGCTTCACCCGGCAGACGACGCTCCCCTACCCATCAACACACCCGTTGGGGCTATATATGTCAATGACACGACTTCGGCGGTACGCTTGAGCCCCGCTACATTGTCGGCGCGGAATCACTAGACCAGTGAGCTATTACGCACTCTTTCAAGGGTGGCTGCTTCTAAGCCAACCTCCTGGTTGTCTGTGCGACTCCACATCCTTTCCCACTTAGCGTACGCTTAGGGGCCTTAGTCGATGCTCTGGGCTGTTTCCCTCTCGACCATGGAGCTTATCCCCCACAGTCTCACTGCCGCGCTCTCACTTACCGGCATTCGGAGTTTGGCTAAGGTCAGTAACCCGGTAGGGCCCATCGCCTATCCAGTGCTCTACCTCCGGCAAGAAACACACGACGCTGCACCTAAATGCATTTCGGGGAGAACCAGCTATCACGGAGTTTGATTGGCCTTTCACCCCTAACCACAGGTCATCCCCCAGGTTTTCAACCCTGGTGGGTTCGGTCCTCCACGAAGTCTTACCTCCGCTTCAACCTGCCCATGGCTAGATCACTCCGCTTCGGGTCTTGAGCGTGCTACTCCAACGCCCTATTCGGACTCGCTTTCGCTACGGCTTCCCCACACGGGTTAACCTCGCAACACACCGCAAACTCGCAGGCTCATTCTTCAAAAGGCACGCAGTCACACCGAAGTGCTCCCACGGCTTGTAGGCACACGGTTTCAGGTACTATTTCACTCCCCTCCCGGGGTACTTTTCACCATTCCCTCACGGTACTATCCGCTATCGGTCACCAGGGAATATTTAGGCTTAGCGGGTGGTCCCGCCAGATTCACACGGGATTTCTCGGGCCCCGTGCTACTTGGGTGTCTCTCAAACGAGCCGCTGATGTTTCGACTACGGGGGTCTTACCCTCTACGCCGGACCTTTCGCATGTCCTTCGCCTACATCAACGGTTTCTGACTCGTCCTGTCGCCGGCAGACAACAGAAGAGAGATCCCACAACCCCGTATACGCAACCCCTGCCGGGTCTCACACGCATACGGTTTGGCCTCATCCGGTTTCGCTCGCCACTACTCCCGGAATCACGGTTGTTTTCTCTTCCTGAGGGTACTGAGATGTTTCACTTCCCCTCGTTCCCTCCACACTGCCTATGTGTTCAGCAGCGGGTGACAGCCCATGACGACTGCCGGGTTTCCCCATTCGGAAACCCCCGGATCAAAGCCTGGTTGACGACTCCCCGGGGACTATCGTGGCCTCCCACGTCCTTCATCGGTTCCTGGTGCCAAGGCATCCACCGTGCGCCCTTAAAAACTTGGCCACAGATGCTCGCGTCCACTGTGCAGTTCTCAAACAACGACCAGCCACCCATCACCCCACCAGACAAACCGGTGAGTTCACTGGGGCCGGCGACCGAGAGACAGACCATACGGCCGTGCCCTCAGACACCCAACAGCGTGCCCGGCCCACTCCCGTCCGGAGATCATGCGTTCCACGCTCTGACGAGCAGTACTAGCAGCCCCCGACCCGAGGTCTGGACCGAATAGTCAACGTTCCACCCATGAGCAACCAGCATCGGACATCCGCCGATGTACTGGCCTCTGACCAACCGGAGTTGGTAAGAAGTGCTCCTTAGAAAGGAGGTGATCCAGCCGCACCTTCCGGTACGGCTACCTTGTTACGACTTCGTCCCAATCGCCAGTCCCACCTTCGACAGCTCCCTCCCACAAGGGGTTGGGCCACCGGCTTCGGGTGTTACCGACTTTCGTGACGTGACGGGCGGTGTGTACAAGGCCCGGGAACGTATTCACCGCAGCAATGCTGATCTGCGATTACTAGCGACTCCGACTTCATGGGGTCGAGTTGCAGACCCCAATCCGAACTGAGACCGGCTTTTTGAGATTCGCTCCACCTCACGGTATCGCAGCTCATTGTACCGGCCATTGTAGCACGTGTGCAGCCCAAGACATAAGGGGCATGATGACTTGACGTCGTCCCCACCTTCCTCCGAGTTGACCCCGGCGGTCTCCTGTGAGTCCCCATCACCCCGAAGGGCATGCTGGCAACACAGAACAAGGGTTGCGCTCGTTGCGGGACTTAACCCAACATCTCACGACACGAGCTGACGACAGCCATGCACCACCTGTACACCGACCACAAGGGGGGCACTATCTCTAATGCTTTCCGGTGTATGTCAAGCCTTGGTAAGGTTCTTCGCGTTGCGTCGAATTAAGCCACATGCTCCGCCGCTTGTGCGGGCCCCCGTCAATTCCTTTGAGTTTTAGCCTTGCGGCCGTACTCCCCAGGCGGGGAACTTAATGCGTTAGCTGCGGCACCGACGACGTGGAATGTCGCCAACACCTAGTTCCCACCGTTTACGGCGTGGACTACCAGGGTATCTAATCCTGTTCGCTCCCCACGCTTTCGCTCCTCAGCGTCAGTAATGGCCCAGAGATCCGCCTTCGCCACCGGTGTTCCTCCTGATATCTGCGCATTTCACCGCTACACCAGGAATTCCGATCTCCCCTACCACACTCTAGCTAGCCCGTATCGACTGCAGACTCGGGGTTAAGCCCCGAGCTTTCACAATCGACGTGACAAGCCGCCTACGAGCTCTTTACGCCCAATAATTCCGGACAACGCTTGCGCCCTACGTATTACCGCGGCTGCTGGCACGTAGTTAGCCGGCGCTTCTTCTGCAGGTACCGTCACTCTCGCTTCTTCCCTGCTGAAAGAGGTTTACAACCCGAAGGCCGTCATCCCTCACGCGGCGTCGCTGCATCAGGCTTTCGCCCATTGTGCAATATTCCCCACTGCTGCCTCCCGTAGGAGTCTGGGCCGTGTCTCAGTCCCAGTGTGGCCGGTCGCCCTCTCAGGCCGGCTACCCGTCGTCGCCTTGGTGAGCCATTACCTCACCAACAAGCTGATAGGCCGCGGGCTCATCCTTCACCGCCGGAGCTTTCCAACCTCCAAGATGCCTTGGAGGCTCGTATCCGGTATTAGACCCCGTTTCCAGGGCTTGTCCCAGAGTGAAGGGCAGATTGCCCACGTGTTACTCACCCGTTCGCCACTAATCCACCCCGAAGGGCTTCATCGTTCGACTTGCATGTGTTAAGCACGCCGCCAGCGTTCGTCCTGAGCCAGGATCAAACTCTCCGTGAATGTTTACTCGGCCAGAAAATTAATTCAGCCGGTGCAACACCACGAGAGCGGAACCACCGGAGGAATAATCCGATGGTTCACAGCGTCCTCGCTGTGTTTTTTCAAAGGAACCTCGACCATCGGAATGTTCCGACAGACGGGGTATCAACATATCTGGCGTTGACTTTTGGCACGCTGTTGAGTTCTCAAGGAACGGTCGCTTCCTTTGTACTCACCCTCTCGGGCTTTCCTCCGGGCTTCCCTTCGGTGTTTCCGACTCTATCAGATCTTTTCTCGATCCGATTTCCTCGGTGCTTTCCAGGTTCCCGCCTCGCTTTCGCTTGGCGTTTCCCTTTCCGGCGGTTCCGACTCTATCAGATCCTTTCGGCGTCTGACCCCCAGTCAGCGGGGTTTGTCCTCCCGGCCGTTGGGCCGTTCCGACGTCTCAAACCTTAGCGGATCCGCTCGGCGATTCCCAATCGGGGCGCCGGGCTCCATTCGAATGGAATTCGGGCACGCCGAAATCCACCCGGATGGGAGATCGTACTAATGGCTTGAGAGGTGCCGCTCGAAGCGGCTGAGGTGCTACCGGAGAACCGTTACGGCGCTGCGGCAACCCGGAGAACTTTACGGATCCAGCAGGGTGGAGTCAACCCTCCCTGTCAAGATTTTTTTCTGGCGCCCCCGCGGGAGCGCGTCAGTCCAGGTCAGTGAGGCGGCCGCCGGCGTCCGGCTGGGCGTGCTCCACCCTTCGCAGGAGGCGGGTGAGGACCTCTCCCAGCACCGCGCGCTCCGCAGGGGTGAGGTCCTGGAGCAGGTCCTCCTCGAAGACGGTCGCCAGGCGCATCGCCTCCAGCCACTTCTCGCGGCCCTCGGGCGTCAGCTCCACGATCACCCGAACGCGGTTGGACTCGTCACGCTCCCGGGTGACCAGGCCCTCGGTGACCATGCGGTCGATGCGGTGGGTCATGGCGGCCGGCGTGAGGCCGAGGCGCTTGGCGAGGTCGCTGGGGCCCATGCGGTACGGGGCGCCGGAGAGGACGAGGGCCTTGAGGACCTCCCACTCGGCGTTGCTGATGCCGAGGGCACCGGTCTGGCGGCCGTAGGCGACGTTCATACGGCGGTTGAGCCGGGACAGCGCCGAGACGATCTTCTCGACCTGGGGGTCGAGGTCCTGGAACTCGCGCTGGTAGGCGGCGATCTGTTCTTCGAGGGTCGGCTCCGTGACGCCGGGGGTGTCGGCCATGGCCGCAGTATCGCACGCAGCTCCTTTGCTTTGAAGTCCTTCACTGTGTACTCTTTAGCTTCGAACTTTAGCTTTGAAGTCTTCAGATCTAACTTCTTCAGATCTCAGTCATGAGAGAGGTGAACGTGACCAGGGCGATGGGCGCAGCGATGCGCCGGATCCACGTGGGCAATGCACTCAGCGCGTTCGGGCTCGGCTTCACGGTCCCCTACCTGTACGTCTATGTGGCGCAGGTGCGGGGCCTGGGGTCGCTGACGGCGGGGCTCGTCCTCGCCGTCTTCGCCGTGGCCGCGCTGATCGTGCTGCCGTTCGCCGGCCGGGCGATCGTGCGGCGCGGCCCGCTGCCGGTCCTGCTCGCCGCCCTGGTGACCGCCGCCCTGGGTGCGCTGAGCCTCGGACTGGCGGCCGACGCCGCCGCCGTACTGGGCGCCGCTGCGGCACTCGGGGCCGGGCAGGCCGTGATGCAGCCCGCGCTGGCGACGATGATCGTGGACTGCTCGACGACGGACACCCGCTCGCGGGCGTTCGCGATGCAGTTCTTCCTGCAGAACCTGGGGCTCGGTGTCGGTGGCCTCATCGGCGGTCATCTCGTCGACACCACGCGCGTGTCCTCGTTCACGCTGCTGTTCGCGATCGAGGCGGCGATGTTCCTGCTGCTGGTCGTGGTGATGGCGACGGTGCGGATGCCGCGTGCGCCGCGGCCGACGGACGCGCCCGCGCAGGCGGCGAAGGGCAGCTGGAAGCAGCTGCTCGGGAACCGGGCGATGGTGCAGCTGTGTGTGCTGGGCTTCGTGCTGTTCTTCGCCTGCTACGGCCAGTTCGAGTCGGGACTGAGTGCCTACGGCGTCGAGGCGGCCGGGATCTCCACCTCCGCGCTGGGCACCGCTCTGGCCGCGAACACGCTGATGATCGTGGTCGCCCAGTTCGCCGTGCTCAAGTTCGTGGAACGGCGCCGGCGGTCTCGGGTGATCGCCGCGGTGGGTCTCATCTGGGCCGTGGCCTGGGTCGAGGCCGGGTACGCGGGGCTGGGGCACGGCAGCCAGGAGATGGCCACGGCCGCGTTCGTGTCGACGTACGCGCTGTTCGGACTGGGTGAGGCGATGCTGTCGCCGACCGTCGCGCCGCTGGTCGCCGATCTGGCGCCCGACGGCATGGCCGGGCAGTACAACTCCGCGTTCGCGCTGGTCAAGCAGTTGGCGCTGGCCGTCGGTCCCGCGGTCGGCGGGCCCATGGGAGCCTCGCTGCACGCGCCGTACATCGTGACGTTCCTGCTGTTCTCGCTGGGGATCACCGTGCTGGCGCTGCGGCTCGGGCGGCGGCTCACCGCCGTGCAGGACCGGCCGTGGCAGGCGCGCGGCAGCCGGGTGGTCACGCGCGGCGAGGCGCCGGCGGAGCCGGTGGTTGCGCAGGCGTAGCGCCTCGGCGGTCCACGACGGCCGTCACCTTCGGGTGACGGCCGTTGTCGTGTACGGGGTCAGCGGGTCGCTGTCACCAGAATCGCCGTGAAGGGGAGGGTCGCCGTGCCGTCCGGTGCGGTGCGGTGCGCGAGTTGCTCGAGGACGAGCCGGCCGGCTCGGGTGAGGGCTTCCTCGCCGCTGGACTGTGTGATCAGGCCGCCCCAGAGAGCGGCGAGGTGGCCGGGGGCGTAGGCGTCCAGCGGGGGCAGGGTGATGCCGAAGGTCACCTCGCGGTGGGCCGGGGCGTGGAAGCCGGCCGCGCACAGGGCTGCGGTGAGCTGCTCGGCGGTGCGCGAGAACGCCCGGGCGAAGTGGCCCGGCGCGTCGGGCCCGCCGTATTCCTCGAGGGCCCTTTGCTGGGCGAGGAAGTAGGGCTGGCGGTCCAGGGAGGCCCAGACGGTTGCGGCGAAGCGGCCGCCGGGGCGGGTGACGCGGGCCGCCTCGGTGAGGGCGGAGGCGAGGTCGGGGAAGAACTGGGCGCCCTGCTGGCAGACGACGGCGTCGAAGGCGGCCGTGTCGTAGGGGAGGTGGTCGGCGGGCGCCACCGTGAAGTCGATGTCGGGGTAGAGGCGGGGGTGGCCGGCGCGGGCGACGCGGATCATGCCCTCGTCGAGATCCGCGCCGCACACCCGGCCGGCGGGCCCCACCAGGGCGGCCGCCGCGTGGGCGGCGTAGCCCGTGCCGCAGGCGAGGTCGAGGACGGCGGATCCGGGGCCCGGGTCGACGGCGTCCAGCAGCTCGGCCACGAACGGGCGCATGACCGGCGCGCTGTAGGCGTCGTAGCGCTCGGGGCCTTCGCTGCTGACGTGGACGTGGGTGTCCGCCATGGATCAGTGCCTCCCCTTGGGGAGGACGAACTCGCACCAGACCGCCTTGCCGCCGCCCGGGGTGCGGCGCGAGCCCCAGTTCGAGGCGATCGTCGCCACGATGGCGATGCCACGCCCGGACTCGTCCGCCGGTTCGGCGCGGCGGCGCCGGGGCAGGTGGTCGTCGCCGTCGGTGACCTCGACGATGAGGCGGCGGTCGGTGCGGCGGAGCCTGAGGCGCATGGGCGGGGTGCCGTGCTGGAGGGAGTTGGCGACCAGTTCGCTGGTGGCGAGGACGCCGAGGTCGTGCAGTTCGGTGGGGAAGCGCCAGCTGGTGAGGACGCCGGAGGCGAAGGCACGCGCGCGTGGGGCGGCCTCCACGCCTCCGAGGAGTTCCAGGGCCGCGTTGCGGAAGAGGTCACCGTCGGGGCCGGTACGGGCCGGGTGCTGGAGGACGAGGACGGCCACGTCGTCGTCGTGGTCCGCGGTGACGCCGGCGGAGCGGACCAGGCGGTCGCAGATCACCTGGGGGGTGCCCGTGGCGCCCGCGAGGGCACGTTCGAGCGATGCGATTCCCTCGTCCAGGTCCTCGTCGCGGCGCTCGACCAGGCCGTCCGTGTAGAGGACGGCCGTCGACCCCGGGCTCAGCGCGATCGAACCCGACGTGTGCATCCAGCCGCCGGTGCCGAGCGGCGGGCCGGTGGGTTCGTCGGCGCGGGAGACCGTGCCGTTCTCGTCGCGGACCAGGATCGGCAGGTGGCCGGCGGAGGCGTAGACCAGGCGGCCCTCGTTGGGGTCGTGTACGGCGTAGACGCAGGTGGCGATCTGGTTGGCGTCGATCTCGGTGGCCAGGCCGTCCAGCAGCTGCAGGACCTCGTGCGGGGGCAGGTCCAGGCGGGCGTAGGCGCGCACAGCGGTGCGCAGCTGGCCCATCACCGCGGCCGCCCGGACGCCCCGGCCCATGACGTCGCCGATCACCAGGGCCGTACGGCCGCCGCCCAGCGTGATGACGTCGTACCAGTCGCCGCCGACCGCGGCCTCGGTGCCGCCGGGCTGGTAGGTGGCGGCGATGCGCAGGTCGTCGGGTTGTTCCAGCTCCTGCGGGAGCAGGGAGCGCTGGAGGGTGACGGCGGTCTCGCGCTGGCGGCGTTCGCTGGCGCGCAGGCGTTCGGCGGCCTCGGCGTGGTCGGTGACGTCGGTGGCGAAGACCAGCACACCGCCGTCGCGGTCGCCGTCCTCGGCGACGGGCGTGCAGGTGAAGGTGTACGAGCGGCCGTCGACGGCCCTGCGGGACTTGAGGGTGCGGGGTTTTTTGCTGCGCAGCACCTGGTCGAGGAGCGGGAGCAGGCCCAGCTCGGCGAGTTCGGGCAGCGACTCGCGGGCGGGCGCGCCGGTGGGGCGGGTCCCGAAGGCCGTCGTATAGGCGTCGTTGACGTAGGCGATGCGGTGGTCCGGGCCGTGCACGAGCGCGACCAGGGCCGGGACGCGGTCGAGGACGTCGCGCGCGGGCAGCTCGTCGACGGCGGCCACCGGGGGTGTGCCGTCGGCCGGCGGTTCGGCGCGGGCCGCGGGCACGGAGCCTTCTCCCCGCCGGTCCGCAGGGACCGGGGTCTCGCTCCGCGCGGCGGCGCGGCGCTGCGTTCCGGGGAGCCGGGCGCTCCAGCGCGTGAAGTTCACTGTGGGAAAAGCCTCGTGGGTGCTGTGGGCGGGCGGGTGGTGGCCCGGCCGAGGACGTGGGGCAGTCTGGCAGGGTCTTGCTGGGGGCGGGCCGCGGCGACATCCGTCAGACGCCGGAGCGGTCCGTGGAGTTCCTGTGTCCGCTCAGGACGACCCCTTCGGGTCGTCCGAGGGGCTGTGAGGAGACTTTCCACCGGCCGCGAGTTCGAACTCCGCTCGCGGATGTTCGAGTGAACCGAGCGAGACGATCTCCCGTTTGAAGAGCCCGGCGAGGGTCCATTCGGCCAGGACCCGGGCCTTCCGGTTGACGGTGGGCACCCTGCTGAGGTGGTAGACGCGGTGCATGAACCAGGCAGGGTAGCCCTTCAGCCTGCGCCCGTAGACCTGGGCGACGCCCTGGTGGAAGCCGAGGGAGGCGACCGAGCCCGCGTACTTGTGCGCGTACGTCTGAAGGGGCTCGCCGCGCAGCGCGTGGGCGATGTTGTCGCCGAGGGTCTTGGCCTGGCGGACGGCGTGCTGGGCGTTGGGGGCGGTCTCGGTGCCGGGTTCGGCGGCGGTGATGTCGGGTACGGACGCGGCGTCGCCGGCTCCCCAGGCGTGTTCGGTGCCGTCGACGGCCAGCTGGGCGGTGCATTTCAGCCGGCCGTGCTCGGTGAGCGGCAGGTCGGTGGCGGCGAGGACCGGGTGGGGTTTGACGCCGGCGGTCCACACGACCGTACGGGTCGGGAAGCGCTGGCCGTCGCTGAGGACGGCGACTCGGTCGGCGCAGGAGTCCAGGCGGGTTTCGAGCAGGACCTGGATGTTGCGGCGGCGCAGCTGGGTGACGGTGTAGCGGCCCAGCTCCGGGCCGACCTCGGGCAGGATCCGGTCGGAGGCCTCCACGAGGATCCATTTCATGTCCTCGGGGCGGACGTTGTGGTAGTAGCGCGCGGCGTAGCGGGCCATGTCCTCCAGTTCGGCGAGCGCCTCGACGCCCGCGTAGCCGCCGCCGACGAAGACGAAGGTCAGGGCGGCGTCGCGGATCGCGGGGTCACGGGTGGAGGAGGCGATGTCCATCTGCTCGATGACGTGGTTGCGCAGGCCGATGGCCTCTTCGACGGTCTTGAAACCGATGCCGTGCTCGGCGAGGCCGGGGATGGGCAGGGTGCGGGCGACCGCGCCGGGGGCGAGGACGAGTTCGTCGTAGCCGAGGAGGTCGGCCGTCCTGCCCTCCTCGCTGGTGGCGAGCGTGGCGACCGCGGCGGTGCGCACCTCGTGGTCGATGGAGGTGACCTCGCCGATGACGACGTGGCACTGGTCCAGGACCCGGCGCAGTGGTACGACGACATGGCGGGGGGAGATCGAACCGGCCGCCGCCTCGGGAAGGAACGGCTGATACGTCATGTAGGGCTCGGGCGTGACGACCGTGATCTCGACGTCACCCCGCCTCAGCTCGCCCTTGAGCTTCCGCTGCAGACGCAGCGCCGTGTACATCCCGACGTAGCCGCCGCCGACAACCAGAATGCGCGCACGTTCCTTCACCATCCCATGACGCACCCGGCGCTGTTGTTTGTCCACAGCCCCGGCAATTTGTGTGACTGGCGGCCGGGTGTGCGGCAGGCTGGGCGTGGTCGCCGGGGCGGACGAAAGGGGGCAGGTCAGCGGGTGCGGGCCATGGGGTGCAAAGGTGGGGAATCAGGGCGTATATGAGTCGTACTCTGATCGAGGGGCGCGCTGAGCGGAACCTGCCCCTTCTGAATTGACTCCCGCTCAACTATGTTCGTGTGTCGACGGGGTGTAGGGAATGTGATCGAACGGGGCTCGCCACGGGCGGACCCGGTCGAGATCGGTGTGAGTTCCGCGCACTCCGGATTCAGTGGCGTGGAGTCTCCGGGGGGAGACGTCATAACCGGGGGAAAAACATGCATGTTCAGGACACGCATTGGTCATCCGCAGCCGCCATGGCACCGGGCGGCGGGGCAGTGAGCGCGGCGGTGGGCAACGGACGCGCGGACGGGGCGCGTACGACACCGCTGCGCGTGGACGCACAGCGCAATCTGGAACACGTGCTGCGTGCGGCGCGTGAGGTGTTCGGCGAGCTGGGGTACGGCGCGCCGATGGAGGACGTGGCACGCCGGGCGCGGGTCGGTGTCGGCACGGTGTACCGGCGCTTTCCCAGCAAGGACGTGCTGGTCCGGCGGATAGCCGAGGAGGAGACCGCGCGTCTGACCGAGCAGGCGCGCACCGCGCTCGGGCAGGAGGACGAGCCGTGGTCGGCGCTGTCCCGCTTCCTGCGGACGTCCGTGGCGTCCGGGGCGGGGCGACTGCTGCCGCCGCAGGTGCTGCGCGTCGGCTCCAACGGCGCCGCCGGTTCAGCCGGTTCGCTCGGCTCGGGCGGCCCGGGCGTGGCCTCGGCCGCCGAGGAGCCTCGGGTGCCGCAGCAGCGGCTGCAGCCGGGGGCCGGTGAACTCCGGCTGGTCCCCGGGGAGTCGGCCGGGTCCGCGGACTCCGGGGTCGGCACGCTGCTCGACGTGGTCGGGCAGTTGGTCGAGCGGGCCCGGACGGCCGGTGAACTGCGGGCGGACGTGTCCGTGGGGGATGTGCTGCTGGTGATCGCCACGGCGGCGCCGTCTCTGCCGGATGCCGCGCAGCAGGCGGCCGCGTCGGCTCGGCTGCTGGACATCCTGCTGGAGGGGCTCAGGTCCCGGCCTGCGTGAGTCCGCAGTCCGCCGCCGGCGGATGCGTCCAGCCCACCCGTATCGTCCGTGACGCTTCACGGGCGGTACGGGTGGTTCTCGTTGGCCGCCCGGGTCGCTCGTCCGGGTGATGGTCGAGAGGGGCGCTTTGACAAGGACCCTCGGATGGGTGGATGCGGTGAACGAGGGGGCGTTGAACAAAAGACAATGTGGCACTCTGTGCCGGTGACGGATTGGGCTGTGCCGGTGTCGGGGGCTTTCCGCA
Organism: Streptomyces broussonetiae; assembly: GCF_009796285.1. NCBI lineage: Bacteria > Bacillati > Actinomycetota > Actinomycetes > Kitasatosporales > Streptomycetaceae > Streptomyces > Streptomyces broussonetiae. The sequence continues at coordinate 4,704,526 of NZ_CP047020.1, forward strand.
ATGAGCACTGACGGGTGGGACGAGTCACACGGTGACGACGGGGACCCGGAGGCCGCCGGGGTGACCCCGCCCCAGGTACCGAGCCAGGGCAGGCGCGTTCCCGCCGGGAGCGTGCCGGCCCAGCGTGAGGGCAGCGCGCTGCCGCCGCCCCGGGAGACACCGCCCGCCGACGCCGAGCTGATCGAGCGGATGCGCGGCGGCGACGACTCCGCGTACGAAGAGCTGTACCGCCGGCACGCCGACGCCGTACGGCGCTACGCACGGACCTGCTGCCGGGACGGGCACACCGCCGACGACCTCACGGCCGAGGTGTTCGCCCGGATGCTGCAGGCCGTGCGCGGCGGCTCCGGGCCCGAGTACGCCGTACGGGCCTATCTGCTCACCTCCGTACGACGCGTCGCCGCGCACTGGCTCAAGTCCGCCCGGCGCGAGCAGCTCGTCGACGACTTCGCGGTCTTCGCCCAGCAGACCTCCCGCTCGTCCGAGGTGCCCGACGACGACACTGTGGACCTGGGCGCCGACGTGCGCGCCATGCAGGAGGCCGAGCAGTCCATGGCCATGCAGGCCTTCCGCTCGCTGCCCGAGCGCTGGCAGGCCGTGCTGTGGCACACCGAGGTGGAGGACGAGTCCCCGAGCGACGTGGCCGTGCTCTTCGGGCTGGACGCCAACGGCACCCGGGTGCTCGCCAGCCGCGCGCGCGAGGGACTGAAGCAGGCCTATCTCCAGGCCCACGTCAGCGCGTCCCTCGCCGGTGACGAGGAGTGCGCCCGCTACGCCGACCAGCTCGGCAGCTACGCCCGCCGCAAGCTGCGCATCCGCGCCGAACGGGGCCTGCGCAAGCACCTGGAGGAGTGCGCCAGGTGCCGGCTGGCCGCCGCGCAGATCGAGGAGGTCGCGAGCGGCATCCCCGGTGTCGTCCCGGTCGCGGTCATCGGCTGGTTCGGCGCCGCCGGGTACGCCAAGGCGCTCGGCATCATCGCCGGGGGCGCCGGGGCCGGGGCCGCGGCTGCGGCCACCGGGTCGTCCGGCGGGGCGGGCGGCGGCGCGGGCGGGGCCGCTGCGTCGGAGGGACTCGGCGCCCCGGTGAAGGCGGGGATCGCGGCCGGTGTCGTCGTGGTGGCCGCCGCCGCGGTGGCGCTGGCTCTGGTCAACGACAGCCACCCGCCGACGAAGGAGATCGCCAAGCCGTCGCCGTCCGCGCCCCTCGCGCAGCCTCCGGCGCCGAAGCCAAAACCGAAGCCGAAGCCAAAACCGGCGCCGCCGTCGGCTCCCGCGAAGCCGAAGCCCTCCCCGCCGGTGGTGCTGCCCGTCTCCGCGCCGAAGCCCACGCCCAGGCCTGCGCCCCGGCCCACACCGACGCCGACTCCCACGCCGACGCCCACACCGACCCCGACGCCCACGCCGCCGCCCACCGTCTATCAGTTGAGCGAGCTGCGCTACGACGTCAACGGCGACGGCACCCGGCCCGAGATCCAGCTCGGCGAGAGCAGCTGGGTGTGGCAGCGCTACGGCCTGTCGATCGGCGGCACGCAGTACGCGCACGGGGTGACCGTGCGCGGCGAGTCCTCCGTCACCATCGCCCTCAACCGGCCCTGCAGCGCGTACGACGCACTGGCCGGTGTGGACGACATGACGCTCGGACTCGGCAAGGTGGCGTTCTCCGTCTACGCCGACGGGGTACGGCTGTGGCAGTCCGGGACGGTCAACGGACGCGACCGGGCCGTCCCCGTCCATGTGAACCTCACCGGGCGCAGGACCGTACGGCTCGTCGTGACGCCGCACAGCGACACCTTCGACCGGGCGGCGCTCGCGGACTGGGCGGAGTCCCGGTTCACCTGCCGATAGCCGACTGCGCTGCCGTCACGCCGTCCAGTTCGTGCAGCACCTCGGCCACGCCGAACGACGCACCCCGGGTGCGTTCGGCCGCGTAACGGTCGGCCGGCAGGGCCGCGCGGGCGCCGGCGTGCACGCGGGCGGCGTCGGTGCGCTCCGGCTCGGGGCGTGGTGCGCCGGCGCGCCAGTGGTCCGCGGCGGCGTACAGCCGCAGCGCGCGCGGCAGGTCTCCGTGCCGGGCCAGCAGACCGGCCGCGGTGTCCACCACACCCGCCGTGATCGCTTCGGCGCACCGCTGTGCCACGGCCTCGCGCAGCGCCTCGGCGAGGAGGGGCAGCCCGTGCAACGGTCCCGACTCGTCGGCGACGACGAGCGCCTCGACCATGCGCAGCCACGCTCCGAACTGCGGTGGCGGGGCGCTGCCGCGCGCCATCGCACGGCTTGCCTCGTACAGCTCGCGGGCGTGGGCCGTCTCCCGCTCGCGCAGGGCGATCTGGGCGCGCATCAGCAGCACGAAGGCCTTCGGCTCCCGTACCGCGTAGCGATCGGCGGCCGCTCCCGCCTCGTTCAGAAGGGCCAGCGCGGTCGTCGGGTCGCCGGTGCGGTAGGCGATCTCGGCGATCCGCGCCACCAGGAACGGCGACTCGGCGTGGGCACCCACCTCGTGGGCGAGGCGCAGCGCTTCCTCGTACTCACCGCGGGCCTCCTCGAACCGGCCACGCGCCATGGCCGCCTCGCCCGCCGCGCTGCACACCTGCGCCCCCATCCAGCGGTCCCCGACCCGTCGGGTGAGCGTGCGCAGCTCGGCCAGGTCCTCGTCCACACCCCGCAGGTTGCCCGGGGAGTCGACGGTCACGTGGGTGCGGTACATCAGGGCGACGCCGACCTCCCAGTCCCCGCCGTACGCACGGCAACTGGCGACGGCGGCGGCCAGGTCCGGGCCGAGGTCCGCCGGACCGCCCAGGTAGTAGGCGGTGAGCGGCCAGACGATGCCGGGGAACCGGGCCGCCCGGGGGCCGCCGGGCTCGTAGGCGGCCCGCACGCGCGCGACGTACTGCGGGGCGCGCGAGTCGGCGACGAGGTGGTCCGTGCTCGACTCCGAGGTCAGGAACAGGTGGAGCATCCGCAGGTCCATCCGCAGCTCCCGCAGCGGATGCCCGGCCTCGCCGTCGGGCGCGGCGAGGAGGGCGCCGACCGGATCGGCCACCTCGACCAGCGCCGCCAGACCGCCACCGGTGCGCAGGGTGTCCGACATGCCGGTCGCCGTCAGGGTGTCCAGGGCCACGCCCAGGCGGAGCACCAGGTGGACCCGGGCGACGGCCTCCTGGCGGTGGTTGCGCAGCCACCAGAACCAGCCCATGGCGAGGGTGACCGCGCCCGCCTCCGCCTCGTCGCCGGCGCGCACCGCGCGGTCCAGCGCCGCCCGGATGTTGTCCAGCTCGCTCTCCAGGCGGGCGATCCAGGGCAGTTGGGCCGCCGAGCGCAGCAGCGGGTCCGCCTCCTCGACCAGCGCGCGCACCCACGCGCGGTGCCGGTGCTCGGCGGCGGCGCGCACTCCGGGGGCCTCGGCGGCACGCTCCGTGGCGTACTCGTGGATGGTCTCCAGCATGCGGTACCGCATGCCACCGCAGCCGTCGGGGCCGGTGGGAGCGGCCACGACGAGGGACTTGTCCACGAGGGCACCGATCAGGTCGGCGGCCGGGCCGGTGCACACGGCCTCGGCCGCCGCGAGGTCCCAGCCGCCGGCGAACACCGAGACCTCGCGCAGCACCGTGCGCTCGCGCTCGTCGAGCAGGTCCCAGGACCAGTCGACGACCGCGCGCAGGGTCTGCTGGCGGGGCAGGACCGTACGGCTTCCGGAGGTGAGCAGGCGGAAGCGGTCGTCGAGCCGGTCGGCGATCTGCCGCGGGGTCAGCAGCCTGAGCCGGGCCGCGGCCAGCTCGATGGCGAGCGGCAGCCCGTCCAGGCGGCGGCAGATCTCCGCCACGGCCTCGGTGTCGGCGGGCACCGCGCCGGCGTCGGGACGGACGGCCTTCGCGCGCTCGGCGAAGAGGCGGTGCGCCTGCTCCGGGACGAGGGGCTCGACCGGGCGCACCGACTCACCGGGGACACCCAGGGGTTCACGGCTGGTCGCGAGGATCGTGAGCCCGGGGCAGTGGGTGAGGAGGGTCTCGGCGAGGGCGGCGACCGCGCCGATGACATGCTCGCAGTTGTCAAGGATCAGGAGCTGCCTGCGCTGGGCGCAGTGCTCGATCAGCTGGGCGACGGGGTCGTCCTGCTGGGTCGCCGGCTCGTTGGTGAGCAGCACGGTCTCGCGCAGACCGAGCGCACTGACCACCGCGCCGGGCACCGCCTCCGGGTGGTCGAGCGGGGCCAGCTCGACCAGCCATGCCTGCGGGAGCCCTGCGGCGGCCTCCTCGGCGAGACGGGTCTTTCCCGAGCCGCCCGGTCCGGTGAGGGTGACCAGGCGGTCCCTGTGCAAGTCGGAACGAATGGCCTCGAGTTCTGGTTCCCGCCCGACGAAGGACGTCAGGCGGGGGCGGAGATTGCCGGTGCGCTCGGGGGGTTGGGCGTGGGGCGCGGGCGGTGTCGGCGGCTCCGGCTCGCGCCCGTCGAGCAACGACGCGTGCAGGGATCGGAGTTCGGGGCCCGGGTCGGTGCCGAGGGTCTCGGCGAGGGCGCGTCGGGCGGACTCGTACGCGGCGAGGGCGTCGGCGGGGCGGCCCGTGTCGCGCAGGGCGCGGATGAGGAGGGCGTGCAGCGGCTCGTCCAGCGGGTGGGCCGTGGTGAGTTCCGTCAGCTCCGGTACGACCTCGGGGGCGCGGCCGAGGTCGAGGGCGGCGGCAGCCCGGGCGCGGGTCGCCGCCAGGCGCAGGGCCTGCGGACGGGTGGCCGCGGTGCGGTCGGGGAGGTCGGCGAGGGCGGGACCGCGCCAGAGGGCGAGGGCCTCGGTGAGGGCGCGGTGGGCGGTGGCCGGGTCGCCCGCGGCCAGGGCCGCGGTACCGGTGTGGGTGAGCCGCTCGAAGACGTACAGGTCGATGTCGTCCTCGGTCGCTTCGAGGCGGTAGCCGCCGGGGGTGGAGGCGATGGTGTGGCGGCCGAGGGTACGGCGCAGGCGGCCGACGAGGGCCTGGAGGGCGGCGGGGGCGTCCTGGGGCGGGTCGTCCGCCCATACCTCGTCGATCAGGGTTTCGGGGGTGGCCGTGCGGGCGGGGCGCAGGGCGAGGGCGGTGAGCAGCGTGCGCAGGCGGGGGCCGCCGATGGCTACGGGGGTGCCCTGGTCGTCCGCCGCTTGGGCCACGCCCAGGATTCTGTACCGCATCCGGTCATTGTCGCCGGGGTGCGGGGTCGGGGCACGGGGGTTTCGTCCTCCGCGGTTCGCCGGGGCGCGGGGAACCGCGCGACCGGCCACGACGGGCCCGCAGCCGGGAACGGCGGGGGCGGTCCCCTTCAGCTGGGCTCACGCATACGGCTCGGCTCACGCATGTGGTCCCCGCTCACGCACCGGATGCCAAGGCTCCCCTTCTCGGCTGGATCCCGGAGGGCACCGCACGCGCCCGTGCCGGTGTTCCCGTCCAGCAGGTGCCGCGGCGGGCGAGGAGGCGGTGGAGCCAGAGTTCGAGGGAGACCAGGTCGGCCAGGCCGTCCAGGGGGAGGGCGTCGCCGGCCGCTGCCGAGTGGAGGGCTTCGCGGACGACCTGGGCCTCCACCAGGCCGGCGTCGGCGAGGAGGGGGGTGGCGAAGAGGTCCAGCAGCGGGTCGGCCGCCATGCGCAGGCCCGCGCGCGTGGCCGCTGCCGAGGAGGCGTGGGAGGGGGCTCCCCAGCCGGGCGGGAGGCCGGTGACGCCCGCGCCTTCCAGGACCGTTCGCAAAATCGCGGACCGAGCGCCCGGTTGGACGCGCAGGGCCTCCGGCAGCGCGCGGCAGGCGCGGACCACCTGGTTGTCGAGGAAGGGCGCGTGCAGGCGCTGGGAGCGGATCTCGGCGGCCTGTTCCAGAACGCGCAGGTCGGCGGCGGATCGCGCGAGCGCGGCACGCGCGCGGTGCTCGCCGGGGCGCTGGGCGCCGGTGCCGGAGCGGTCCGCCTCCGCCTGCAGCAGAACCGATACTTCGGCCAGCGCCTCCCCTGTCAGCCAGCGGGCGGCTGGCCCGGGTCTGGCCCAGGTCAGCGCGGCGAGGGACGCGCCGACCGCCCCCTTGGGCTCGTCGAAACGGCGCCGCATCAGCCGCTCGGCCAGCGCCTCCAGGCCGGCCCGGTAGGGGGTGCGGGCCAGGCGGCGGGCCGCGCCGTACACGCGCGCGGGGACCATCACCGAGCCGTCGGCCTTGGCGAGCGCGGCGACCGGCCGGACCAGATGGCGCCGTTTGCGGTCCATGAGGAGGTCGGCGAGGCGGGCGGGGTGGGCGTCCAGGACCTGGCGGGCGCCGTGGCCGGTGAAGTGGTCGGCACTGCCGGAGGCGAGCCGGGCGCGGTGCCGGGCGGCCGTGACCAGGGAGGGTCCCGGTTCGTCGGTGAGGGGACCGTCGAGGTCGGCGTACGGCAGGGTCTCCTCGCCTCCGGTGACCACCACGTGGTGCAGGCGGGGGTTCGCGGCAAGCGCTCCCGCACGTTCGACCTCGGCCTCGCGGCCGCCTACGGCCAGGTCGTTGAAGGTGACGGCGAGGAGCCGCTCGCCGGCGCCCGTGCCGTGGCCGAGCAGCGTGCCGGGCCGGCCGGGCAGCCCTGCGGCCAGCAGGGCGAGGGTGGCGGAGGCCGGGCCGCCGGAGAGGTCGGCGCCGATGCCGGGCACGGGCATCCCGCGCCGGGCGCGCCGCTCGGCCGGGCCCATGCCGGGCACCGGCCCGGGGTCGAGGCCGGGCACGTGCCGCGGTGCCGACAACCGCGCGCGTACCGCCTCCACGAGCGCGTCCCGTACGGCGTCCACGGCGTGGTCGGGGTCGGCCGTGGGCGCGGCCACGGCGAGGGAGGCGACCGGCTCGTACCCGGCGATCTCGCGTGTCCCGGCGCGCAGCACGAGCGCGTGCCCCGGCGGAATGCGCCGCACACCCTCGTACGGGGTGGAGTCGCGCAGCGCGGCCGGTACGTCGGGGGCGGCGAGCAGGGCGGCCAGGTGGCCGAAGTCGAGGTTGGCCTCGATGAGGTCGGCGAGGGGCAGGGCGGCGGTGGCGTAGGCCGTGCCGCCGGCCCAGGGGGTGTGGAACACCGGGTGGGCGCCCGCGAGATCGCCGCAGACGGTGATGCGCCGGCCCACCTTGACGACGGCGGTGTAGCTGCCCGGCCAGGTGGTCAGATGGCGCAGTGCGCCCCCGCGCGCGGTGAACAGGGCGCGCCGCAGCTCTTCGTCGGAGGCGCCGCAGATGCCGAGGACGGCGATGCGGTTGTCCGCGTCGGCCTTCACCACGCGCACCTCGTCCGGGCGCCAGTCGCCGACCGCCCACAGCGGATCCGGGTCGCCCCACAGGAGTTGGGAGCCGACCGGGTGCACGGTCTCGCCGTCGTATCCGGTGGCGCCCGCGGAGCCGATCCCGGCGACGCCCGGGGCGGTGCTGCTCCAACCCACCAACCACCGCATCGACGCCTCCACAGGCTGTGGACAACCAGTGCACCGTACGAACCGGTCCCCATGCTGCCATGAAGAACGCGCCGGGGAGGGGCGGCGGCACCGGCTTCGATCGAGGGAAGTACAAGGGCCGCGCCGGCACGACGCAAGGGCGGAACAAGGAACTTACGAGAGAAGCCCGAGGCAGGAGCCCGGCAGGGGCGACTCGAATGCGCCCCCCGTACGCTCCCCCAAGACGCCCTTCACGCCCTCAAGTTGCAAGGTGGGAGCGGTTGTCGACCGCGTCGAACCGGGGCGATTTTCAGCCAAATACGCTGAGCGAAACTTGAATTGAGCACGCTCCGTACAGGCCTGCGGAACGCGCGACAGTGCGGACACGCGCACAGTCCGGGAGGCGGGCATCGCCTCCCGGACCGGTCCGCCACCCGCGGGGATGAAGGTGGCGGTGTCCCCCAGCCCACTGGATCCAGTACAGCGGGCCGACCCACGCAAGAGCCATGGAACCGCTCCCCCGGTGGCCGGAGAAGAGCGCACGGGCAGGCGCACGGCCACACGCACGGGGGCACGCGGCGACAGGCCGTGCACGGTGCGTACAGGGCCGCACTTCCGTACGGACCACAATCCCGCCATCCGGAACAATGCCCCTTAACGCTTGGGATGCGGCGAACTACGCTGGGTTTACGAATGCCGCGTGGTTATGCCATCGCGGCAGCCGTCTGTGTCGAGGGGTGGCGCATGTCCAGGGAGCAACGCGGGCCGAACGAAAAGCTCGGCGCCGTTCTCGCCCTCGCGGGAATCAGCAACGCAGGGCTCGCGCGACGCGTCAACGACCTTGGCGCTCAACGCGGGTTGACTCTTCGCTACGACAAGACCTCGGTGGCGCGCTGGGTGTCGAAGGGGATGGTGCCGCAGGGCGCGGCACCGCACCTCATCGCCGCCGCCATCGGGCAGAAGCTCGGCCGTCCGGTGCCGCTCCACGAGATCGGCCTGGCGGACGCGGATCCCGCGCCCGAAGTGGGCCTCGCCTTTCCCAGGGACGTAGGACAGGCGGTGAAGTCGGCGACGGAGCTGTACCGCCTCGACTTCGCCGGACGCCGGGCCGGTGCCGGCGGCATCTGGCAGTCGCTCGCCGGATCGTTCGCAGTGAGCGCATACGCAACGCCCGCCTCACGATGGCTGATAACCCCCGCCGACAGCTCGGTCGCGCGTGAGACGGGGTCCGCCGAGGGCTCCGGCGCACCGATCAAAGTCGGCCACAGCGACGTGCAGAAGCTGCGGGAGGCCGCCGAGGACGCCCGCAGGTGGGACTCCAAGTACGGCGGCGGGGACTGGCGTTCGTCGATGGTGCCGGAGTGCCTGCGGGTGGAGGCGGCACCACTGCTGCTCGGCTCCTACTCGGACGAGGTGGGCCGCGCGCTGTTCGGGGCGTCCGCCGAACTCACCCGGCTCGCCGGCTGGATGGCCTTCGACACCGGCCAGCAGGAAGCCGCGCAGCGGTACTACATCCAGGCGCTGCGGCTCGCGCGCGCGGCGGCGGACGTCCCCCTCGGGGGGTACGTCCTCGCCTCGATGTCGTTGCAGGCCACCTACCGCGGCTTCGGTGACGAGGGCGTCGACCTGGCACAGGCGGCCCTGGAGCGCAACCGGGGGCTGGCGACCGCCCGCACGATGAGCTTCTTCCGGCTGGTCGAGGCGCGGGCCCACGCGCGCGCAGGAGACGCGCAGGCGGCGGGTGCGGCGCTGAAGGCCGCGGAGGGGTGGCTCGAGCGGTCCAGGGAAGGCGACAACGATCCGTCCTGGCTTGGTTTCTATGGATACGACCGCTTTGCCGCCGATGCCGCCGAATGCTACCGGGATCTGAAGGCTCCTCGGCAGGTGCGGCGATTCACCGAGCAGGCCCTGTCGAAGCCGACCGAGGAGTTCGTGCGGTCGCACGGGCTGCGGCTGGTCGTCTCGGCCGTCGCCGAGCTGGAGTCGGGGAATCTCGACGCCGCGTGCGAGCAGGGGGTGCGGGCCGTGGAGGTGGCCGGGCGGATCTCGTCGGCCCGGACGACCGAGTACGTGAAGGACCTGCTGCACCGGCTCGAGCCGTACGGGGACGAGCCGAGGGTGGTGGAGCTGAGGGAAAGGGCCAGGCCGCTGCTGATGATGGCTCCCGCCTGAGTGGTGAACACCAGGCACCTGCCGCGTTTGAAGGCATTGTCAGTGGCGCAGTGCACTATCGAGGTGGGAGGTGGTGCAGGTGCCGGTCGGTGCGTACGACTGTGATGTGCTGGTGGTCGGCGGCGGGATCGTCGGGCTGTCGACGGCGTATGCGATCACGCGTGCCGCGCCGGGTACGCGCGTCACGGTGCTGGAAAAGGAGCCGGGACCGGCCCGGCACCAGACGGGGCGCAACAGCGGGGTGATCCACAGCGGGATCTACTACCGCCCGGGCTCGCTCAAGGCGCGGTACGCGGTGCGGGGCGCGGCCGAGATGGTGAAGTTCTGCGCCGAGTACGGCGTCGCGCACGCCGTCACCGGCAAGCTGATCGTCGCCACCGAGCGCGAGGAACTGCCCCGGCTGCACGCGCTCGTGCAGCGCGGGCGGGAGAACGGGATCCCGGTCCGGGAGCTGGGCCCCGCACAGATCACCGAGTACGAGCCGGAGGTCCAGGGGCTCGCCGCCATACACGTGGGGACGACCGGCGTGTGCGACTACGTGGCGGTCGCCCGGCAGCTCGCCCACGCCTCGGGGGCCGAGATCCGGTACGGGGCGCGGGTCGTCCGGGTGGACCGGCGCCCGGAGCGCGGCGTCGCGGTGCTGACCTCGGGCGGGGAGGTCGTACGGGCACGCGTGCTGGTCAACTGCGCCGGGCTGTACTGCGACGAGGTGGCCCGGCTGACCGGGGACGAGCCCGGGGTGCGGATCGTGCCGTTCCGTGGGGAGTACTACGAGCTGGCCCGGCCCGAGCTGGTGCGCGCGCTGGTGTATCCGGTGCCGGATCCGGCGTTCCCGTTCCTCGGGGTGCATCTGACCCGGGGCATCGACGGCGGCGTGCACATCGGCCCGAACGCGGTGCCGGCCCTGGCCCGGGAGGGGTACGGCTGGGGGGTCGTACGGCCGGGCGAGCTGGCCGGGACCATGGCGTGGCCGGGGTCGTGGGCGATCGCCCGGCGGCACTGGAGATACGGGGCGGGCGAGCTGCGGCGCTCGGTGTCCAAGGGGGCGTTCCTGCAGGCCGTGCGCAGGCTGCTGCCCGCGGTGGAGGCCGAGGACCTCGTGCCGGCCCCCGCCGGGGTGCGGGCGCAGGCGGTGCTGCGGGACGGCACGCTGGTGGACGACTTCCTGATCCGCGAGGGCAGCAGGGCGGTGCACGTGCTGAACGCGCCGTCCCCGGCGGCCACGGCTTCGCTGCCGATCGGCAGAGAGGTCGGGCGCCGGGTGCTGGAGCTGCTCGGCTCGGTCGGCTGAGGGCCCTGTCCGGGGGCGCCGTAAAATCGGTAGCACTGTGTCTGACTCGCTGAACACCCCCGAAGCCCCCGCCCCGGCCGTCCCCCACGCACCCGGTGTGTCCGTCCGGCGCACCCGGGCCAAGGGGGAGCCGCGCTTTCCTGACGGGCCCAAGGCCGATCCCGCCGGGTCGCACTTCGAGCGGCGGATCCGCAGCTTTCAGCCGCGGCGCAGCCGGGTGACGGCCGGGCAGGCCGACGCCCTGCAGCGGCTGTGGCCCGAATGGGGACTGGACATCGACGGACAGCAGGTCATCGACCTCGGCGAGCTGTTCGGCAACGACAGGCCCGTCGTGCTGGAGATCGGTTTCGGCATGGGCGAGGCCACCGCGCAGATGGCCGCCGCCGCTCCGGACACCAACATCCTCGCCGTCGATGTGCACACCCCGGGGCAGGGCAACCTGCTGAGCCTCGCGGACCAGGGCGGGCTGTCCAACGTCCGGGTGGCCAACGGGGACGCGATCATCCTGCTCAGGGAGATGCTCACACCCGACTCGCTCGACGGGCTGCGCGTGTACTTCCCGGACCCCTGGCCCAAGAAGCGGCACCACAAGCGGCGGCTCATCCAGCCGGAGTTCCTGACCCTCGCCGCCACCCGGCTGCGGCCCGGCGCGCTCGTGCACTGCGCGACCGACTGGGAGCCGTACGCCGAGCAGATGCTCGAGGTGCTCACCGCGCATCCCGACTTCGAGAACACGCAGGCGGACGGCGGTTTCGCCGCACGCCCCGAGTCCCGGCCGCTGACCCGTTTCGAGGGCCAGGGGCTGGACAAGGGACATGTGGTGAACGACCTGCTGTTCCGACGCGTACCGCACCCGAACGCCTAGTCCACAGCCGACCCGGTCCTCGGGTCCGGTAATCCGCTCCAGCCCCTCGTCCCGCCACCGTTAGGGTCGATGCCGTGGCCACCAGTTCTCCGTATCCGACGTATCCACCCAGCCCCGGCGGCGGTGCGCTCCGCCATCCGCACTGGTGGCAGCGCAGGGCGGTGCGGTACGGGGCACTGATCACGCTGCTTGCGCTGTCCGGGCTGGTCATCCTCGCGCTGGTGCGCAGGCAGACCGGCACCGAGGGGTTCTTCGTGGGGCTCGGGCTGGCCGTGCTGCCCGTGCCCTGGCTCATAGCCGCCTTCCGCTGGCTGGACCGGGTGGCACCCGGCCCCTGGCGGAATCTGGTCTTCGCCTTCGCCTGGGGGGCCTGCGCGGCGGCGCTGATCGCCATCGTCGCCAACAGCTTCGCCACCAAGTGGATAGCCACCGCCACGGCCGATCCGGCCAGTGCCGACACCCTCGGTGCCACCGTGATAGCGCCGATCGTCGAGGAGTCCGCCAAGGCCGCGGCCGTCCTGCTGGTCTTCCTCTTCCGCAGACGTGACTTCACCGGGATCGTGGACGGGATGGTGATCGCCGGGATCACCGCCACCGGCTTCGCGTTCACCGAGAACATCCTCTACCTCGGCACGGCCTTCGGTGCCGACCAGCTCAGCGGCGACCGCGGCATCGCCTCCGTCACCGCCGCCACCTTCTTCGTGCGCATCGTGATGTCGCCGTTCGCGCACCCCCTGTTCACCACCATGACCGGCCTGGGCTTCGGCCTCTCGGCGTTCTCCGCGCAGCGGCAGCGCGCGCGGCGGGTGCTGCTGCCGCTGTCCGGGCTGCTGCTCGCGATGAGCATGCACGCCCTGTGGAACGGCTCCTCGACCTTCGGCGAGTTCGGGTTCTTCGCCGTCTACGGCTGCTTCATGGTGCCCGTGTTCGGGCTGCTGACCTGGCTGGCCGTCCTCACACGGCAGCGGGAACTGCGCACCGTGCGCACGGAACTGCCCGCATATGTGCTGGCCGGGTGGCTGGGGCCGGCCGAGCCGTTCGCACTGGGCTCGATGCGGGCGCGGCGCGCGGCCCGGGACTACGCCCGGCACCACGGCGGCACACCGGTGGCGCGGGAGGTGGCGCACTACGAGGCGTACGCCACGGCGCTCGCGCTGCTGCGGCACCGGGGGCGCAGGGGCAAGGCCGGGGCGGACTTCGTCGTACGGGAGCGGGAGCTGCTGGACGAGCTGTGGAAGCGGAGGGCTGCCGCGCGGTCGGCCCTGGAATACGCCGCGCGGGCGGCTGCTCCGGCACCGATGCCGATGCCGATGCAGTGGGCGCCGCAGTTCGGGTATCCGGCGGCGCCCTATGCCGCGTACAACCCCTATCGGTCGTAGACCTGGGGATTGCGCAGGGTTCGTCGCCGCAGGAATCCGCCGTCGTGGCCGAGCACCGTGACAAAGGAAACCGCTACGCGGACGCGTCCGTCAGCTTCGCGATCTCCTCCTGCGTCAGCTTCAGGTCCGCCACCCCGAGCAGCGCAGGCAGCTGTTCGACCGTGCGGGCCGAGGCGATCGGGGCCGTGATCGTCGGCTGGGCCGCGAGCCAGGCCAGGGCGACGGTGGCGTGCGGGACCCGGTGGGCGGCGGCGATCTCGTCCAGGGCCGCGAGGACCTTCTGGCCCCGCTCGGACCCGGCGTACTCCTGGGCCCGGCCGGCGCGGGCGCTGTCGACCGTCGTACCGGGGCGGTACTTGCCGGTCAGGAAACCCGCGGCGAGGGAGAAGTACGGCACCGCGGACAGGCCCTCCTTGGCGACCAGGTCCTGGAGCGGGCCCTCGTAGGTGTCGCGCGAGACCAGGTTGTAGTGCGGCTGGAGGGCGACGTAGCGGGCAAGGCCCTCGCGCTCGGAGAAGTCGAGGGACTCCTTCAGCCGCTCGGGGGTGATGTTGGAGGCGGCGATGTGCCGGACCTTGCCCGCCTTCACCAGTTCGTCGAGGGCGCCGATGATCTCCTCGACCGGGACCTCGGGCTTGTCGAAGTGGGTGTAGTAGAGGTCGATGTAGTCGGTGTCCAGGCGGCGCAGGGAGGCGTCGGCGGCGGCCTTGATGTTGGCCGCGGACAGGCCCTGGAACTGCGGGTGCTGGCTGACCTTGGTGGCGATGACGACGTCGGAGCGGTTGCCGCGGGCCTTGACCCACTTGCCGATGATCGTCTCGGACTCGCCGCCCTGGTTGCCCTCGATCCAGGCGGTGTAGGAGTCGGCGGTGTCGACGAAGTTGCCGCCCGCCGCGGTGTAGGCGTCGAGGACGGCGAAGGAGGTCTCCTCGTCGGCGGTCCAGCCGAAGACGTTGCCGCCGAGGGAGAGGGGGAAGACCTCGAGGTCGGAAGAGCCGAGTGTGCGCAGGGAAGTCATGCCTCATTCCAACGCCGGCGGCGGATGATCTCATTCCGCCGCCGGCGCCGGTTTCCCGCGTTTCACCCGGATGTCACGCTCAGGGGTTGAGGCCCTTGCCGCGCAGCCACGGCGCCGGGTCGACCGCGCTGGCCTGGCCGTTCGGGTGCACCTCGAGGTGCAGGTGCGGGCCGGTGACGTTGCCGGTGGCGCCGATACGGCCGATGACGTCACCGGTGGAGACCTTCTGGCCGACCGAGACGTTGATCGAGGACTGGTGGCAGAACCACAGCTCGGTGCCGTCGTCCAGGGTGAGGACGGTGCGGTAGCCGTAGGCGCCGGCCCAGCCGGCCTGGGTGATCGTGCCACCGTGGATGGCCTTGATGAGGGTGCCGGTGGGGGCGGCGAAGTCGAGGCCCGTGTGGTAGCCGGAGGACCACATGGCGCCGGGCTGACCGAAGGTGCCGGTGATCGTGTACGAGACGACGGGCAGCGTGTACTGCTTGGCCAGCTCGGCCAGACGCTTGGCCTCCTCGGCCTGCTTGGCGTCGGCCTGCGCCTTGTCCTTGGCGGCCGCGGCCTTGGCGGCGGCGTCCTTCTCCGCCTTGGCGGCCGCGTCGGCGGTCTGCCTGTCGGCGGCGGCGATCGCGGCGGCGGTGGCCTTGCTGTCGGCCTTGCTCTGCTGCTGCTCGGCCTGCGCCATGATCCGGTTGCGCAGCGCCTCGCCGGCGCCGCCGCTCTTGCTGCTGTCGGTGCTCACACCGACGTCGCTGAGCCCGGTGCCGGTGGACTTGGGCGCCGTGGAGGACCCGCCGCCGAAGAGGTGGCCGACGGAGTCCAGGTCGGGCAGGGAGATGGAGACCGGCGGCTTGCCGGTGTGGGCGCTGGCCATGCCGCCCGCGCCGACCGCGGCCATGACGCCGACGCCGAGGACGGTGGAGCTGCGGGCGAAGCCGCCGCGCTGCTTGGCGACGCGGTGCCGGCCGCGGACCTGGGTGACGGAGTCCTCGGTGGGGTTCCACTCCTCCCAAGGGCCCTCTTCGGCGCGGTAGGAGCCGTAACCGAAGGTCTCGGGCTCGTCGGACGCCGGTATGAACGGGGCTTCGGGGGCAGGCCGGTTGGACGCCACGCGGGCGTACTCCTTTCCTTCCGTCGCCTACCGGGTTAGCTGACGGGTTCGGAGCAGGAAGGTCTCCTACGCGCGTATACCGGGCGTGACTCCGTGAGTTCACGTCGGTGTCCGCGTGATTCACCCCAAGGTGGTGGTTCCCCGGTTCCCTTGCGGGATTCGGCGCGTGCGCACGGAGCCGTCTCTTGTGACGGCTGGGACGACCGCGCTGCGTTATCGAACGTTAATAGACCTGACAGGCACTTTCCAAGCCGTTCGGCTTGATCGTTAACGCTTTCCGGCCAGGACTTACCGTCCAGGACCACAGCAAACCGGACGAGTTGGCCGACGTTCAGGAGCATCGGCGTTTTTGATGGTGTCTCAGATGTTATGCGGACGGCGGTCGTCCGGTCACCGTCGGTGAAGGTGATCACGGGTGGGGTGCGGCGCGTCAGGGATGCCGGACGGCGAGCAGCGCCATGTCGTCCGTCATCCCGCCGCCGGAGTGCCCCCGCACCTCCTCGGCGAGCCGGGCGACCAGGGCTGCGGGCCCGGAGAAGACGCGCCCGGCGAGCCGTCGTTCGGGGTCGTAGAACCGGCCGTGGGCGTCCCGGGCCTCGGACAGGCCGTCGGTGTGGACCAGCAGGGTCGCCCCACCCGGGAAGCGCTCCTCCAGGGCCTGATCCGGCCACATCCCCAGGTCGCTCATGCCGAGCGGCAGCGCGGGCTCGGGGGCGCTCAGGGTGCGCAGGGTGCCGTCGGAGTGCAGCAGCAGCGGGGGCGGATGACCGCGGTTGACGATCCGTACCAGCCCGTCGCCGTGCGGGAGTTCGGCAAGGACGGCGGTGGTGAAGCCCTCGAAGGCGTCGATGCCCGCACGCCGGGTGCCCTCGCGGGTCAGTGCCCGCTCCAGCCGCAGCGCCACCGCCTCCAGCGTGGCCTCCTGCTCGGCGGCCTCCCGGAACGCGCCGATCACCACGGCGACGGCGGCGACCGCGCCCATGCCCTTGCCGCGCACGTCCCCGACGATCAGCCGGACCCCGTGCGGGCTGTCCTGCACCGCGTACAGATCACCGCCGATGAACGCGTCCTGCCGGGCCGCCTCGTAGCAGGCGGCGATCTCGAAGCCGCCGATCCGCTCGGCGGGCTCCGGCAGCACGGCCCGCTGGGCGGCCTCGGCGATCTCCCGGGCGGAGGCGAGCCGCCGGTCGCCGAGGCGGACCACGCGGTTGATGGCGACGGCCAGCAGGGCGACCGAGACCACGGTGACGACGTCCGTGACGATGCCCACGGCGGGATGCTCGCCGCTGTGGGCGCGCACCGCGTACATCGCGGCGACGGCCGCGCCGCCGGTCAGAAGGGTGGTGCGCAGCGAGGACAGGGGTGCGGCGATCAGCGGGGCGGCGGTGAAGAACGGAACGGCGGTGAACTCGCTCGGGGTGAGCAGGCCGTACAGGACCCCGAGGGCGATCAGCAGGGCGGGCAGGGCGCGGGCCAGGGAGCGCGGGCTCGGACGGCGCGACGGCGGCGCGGGAGCGGTCTCGTCACCGAGGCCCGGATCGGGCACGGGATCCCCGGGCAACCGGCCCCCCGCCCTGGCGCACCGGCTCTCCTCCACCTCTCCAGGACCCACCGCGCGTCTCCCACGTGTCCGACATGCGTCCAGCGTGGCGGCGGCGGGCCCGCCGGGCGACCTCGGTGACCCGAGCGGATGAAGCGACGGCCCCGTCCGGCACCCCCGGAGCAACCGATGTGCAAGCAGTCCTTCGCATGACGTACACTGGTGACACAACGACGCGGGGTGGAGCAGCTCGGTAGCTCGCTGGGCTCATAACCCAGAGGTCGCAGGTTCAAATCCTGTCCCCGCTACTGAAGACTCAGGGCCCGGAATCCACTGGATTCCGGGCCCTGAGTCGTTGTGCGGGACAGTCACCGCACCAGATGGCTGTTGGGCGCCTTGGCCTGCGACTCGTACTCCGGCAGGACGACCACCTCGGCACCCCCCTTCACCAGCACCCCGCTCCCGTCGGCCGCGTCCACGAAGGTGTCCGGCTCGCGCCAGGCCGTGACCACCCGCCGCACCCCCGCCCGGAGAATCAGCTCGGAGCACGGCGCGGGCCGCGAGGCCCGGCGGGCGCAGGGCTCGAGGCTGCTGTACACCGTGGCACCGGCCAGCCGCGGATCCGCCGGATCGACCTTGGCCAGCGCGGCCTCCTCCGCATGGACCACGGGGTCGCCGCCCTCGCGCGAGTGGCCGCGCGCCAGCTCCGTGCCGTCGGCGGCGACCACCACCGCGCCGACACTGAACGCCGTCCCGGAGGGCGGGCACAGCGCGGCCAGTGCGCAGGCGGCGCCCAGCCAGTGGCGGTCTGCGGCGACGGGGGCGGGGCCGGTGCCGGGGGCGGTGGGCTCGTAGCGCATGAGGACGACGTCCTCGATCCGGCGGGTTTCGACGAGGCACAGCCGGCCTGCCTGGTACGTCCCCGGTCCGAACAGGCGGGGGGCGTCCGTGTCACCGACGAGGAGCGGGGCGAGGACCAGCTGGAGTTCGTCGGCGAGGCCCTGCTGGAGCAGCTGGGTGTGGACCGTACCGCCGCCCTCGACCATCAGGCGCCGCACACCACGCACGACCCGGAGGTGCTCGAGGAGCACCCGCCAGTCGAGGGCGGGGCCGAGCGGTACGACGTCCGCGCTGTCGCCGAGGAGACGGGCGGCGCGCTCGGCGCCCCGGTCGGTCGTGTAGACGAGCTTGTCGCCGCCGGTGTGCCAGAACTTCGCGGCCGGGTCGAGGTCGCCGGAGGCGGTGACCGTCACCTTCAGCGGGTACTCCGGCATGCCCTGCCCGACCCGGGCCGCACGGCGCTCGGCGGAGTTGACCAGCAACCGCGGGTTGTCGGCGCGGATCGTGCCGGCGCCGACCAGGATGGCGTCGGACTCGGCCCGTACCGCGTCGACCCGGTCGAAGTCGGCCGGGCTGGAGAGCAGCAGGCGCTCGGGGCCGGTGTCGTCCAGGTAGCCGTCGAGAGAGACGGCGGCGGACAGCAGCACATACGGGTACGACATCGGCGCGCTCTCCCTGCGGGGGTATCGCTTCAAGTTTGAAACAAACCTACACTGGCTGTATGACGACCCGCTGGCTCAGCCCCGAGGAGCAGCGCGCGTGGCGCGCCTACATCGCCGCGACCCACCTTCTGGAGGACGCGATGGACCGGCAGCTCCAGCAGGACGCCGGCATGCCCCACCTTTTCTACTCGGTGCTGGCCAACCTCTCCGAGGCGCCCGACCGCCGGCTGCGCATGACCGATCTCGCCGAGACGGTGAAGATCACGCGCAGCAGGCTGACGTACGCGGTGTCCCGGCTGGAGCGGGACGGGCTGGTGCGCCGGGAGGACTGCGACTGGGACAAGCGCAGCAGCATCGCCGTGCTGACGGACGAGGGGATGGCCGTGCTGGAGCGTGCGGCACCCGGGCATGTCGAGACCGTGCGGGCCACCCTCTTCGACCGGCTGACGCCCGCGCAGGTGCGGCAGCTGGAGGAGATCTTCACGGGCGTCGCGCACGGACTGCAGGGCGACGACACCGGCTCAGGGGCGGACGACGTGCCGTGGCGCCGCCGCTCGTCGTGTCCGTCGTCCGCGCCGCCCGCGTCCTCGTGAGTCGCACCCGAAACAATTGCTTTAACTTTGAAGCATGGGGTAGGGTCCCCGCGTACCGCTGCTTCAAATATGAAGCAACTGTTCTCGGAGGGACCCGCATGCCCGACACCCCCGCCGCCACGCCGCGCGCCCGCGTCCGGGTACCGCTGTGCTTCCACGACGGCTACAGCGTCGACGCCGAACTCGTCACGTTCCACGGCCTGGCCGACGGCCAGGAGCATGTCGCCGTCGTCCTCGGCGACCCGGCCCCCGGCTCCGTCCCGCTGGTGCGGCTGCACTCCGAGTGCCTCACCGGCGACGTCTTCGGCTCGGCCCGCTGCGACTGCGGTCCCCAGCTGCGCGAGGCGGTCGAGCGCATCGCCGACCGCGGCGGCGTCCTGCTCTACCTCCGCCAGGAGGGCCGCGGCATCGGCCTCTACAACAAGCTCGACGCGTACGCCCTCCAGGACCAGGGCCTCGACACGTACGAGGCGAACGCCGCGCTCGGCCTGCCGGAGGACGCCCGCGACTACACCGCCGCCGCCCAGATGCTCGCCGCCCTCGGCATCGAGGAGCTGGACCTGCTGTCCAACAACCCCGACAAGGCCGAGCAGTTGCGCGCGCTGGGGGTCGTCGTACGGGACCGGGTGCCGACCGGCGTCTTCACCACCGCCCACAACGTCCGCTACCTGCGCGCAAAGGTCCTGCAGACCCAGCACACGCTGCCGCTGGCCGAGTTGACGGACCTCGCGGGGCGCAACGCGGGCTGACGTCACGGCCGGCGGCGGCCCGGCAGGCGGAGGGCCGGCAGGACCGACAGGGTCAGCAGGGCCGCCGCCACGGCGTAGGCGAGGCGGAAACCCGCCGGGTCCTGGCCCGTCGTGCCCAGGACCACCGAGAGCAGCGCCGTGCCCACCGACGCCCCGAGCTGGGAGTTGATGCTGAGCGCGGTGCTCGCCGCGGGCATCCGGTCCGTCGGCAGCTCCCGGGCCGCGGTCGTCATCGTCGGCATCAGCACCATGCCGGTGCCGGCCCCCATCACCATGGCCGAGGCGACGAGCCGCCAGGCCGCCACCTGGGGCACGCCCGTCTGCCAGGCCAGCAGCGCCATCCCGAGGGCGGCCAGCGCGATACCGGCCGGGATCAGCCGGCGCGGGGCCGTCCTGTCGGCCCACCGCGCCGCGAACTGCATCGCCGTACCGACGACGAGCCCGGTCGGAGCGCCCAGCAGCCCGGCCGCGGTCGCGCTCAGGCCCCGCTCCTGCTGCCAGTACAGCGGGCCGAGCAGCATCGAGCCGAAGTAGCCGCAGGTGAACAGGGCGAGCGTGGTGACGCTCGCGGCGAAGGTGCGGTCGCGCAGGAGCCGTAGGTCCAGGAGCGGTTCGCGCGCGGTCAGCGCCCGGCGGACGAAGGCGGCCGTCAGGGCGGCGCCCGCAAGGGTGGGCAGCAGGGCGCCGGGGGCAACGAAGTCGCCGCGCTCGCCGCCCCGGGCCAGGCCGTAGAGCAGCAGGGCGAGACCCGGCGAGAGCATCAGCAGGCCGGGCACGTCCAGGCGGGCGGCGGCGCGCGTCCCGGCGTCCGGTACGTCGCGCGGCAGCAGCCGTACGGCGAGCGCAAGGGCGAGCAGACCCACCGGCAGGTTCACCAGGAAGATCCACCGCCAGGAGGCGGCGTCGACCAGCCGGCCGCCCAGCACCGGCCCGACAACCGGTCCGACCAGGATCGGCAGCCCGCCCACAGCCATCGCGCGGCCGAGTCGGCGCCGGTCGGCGACCCGCATCACCATCGTCATCCCGACCGGCTGCAGCAGTCCGCCGCCCAGCCCCTGCACCGCGCGGAAGGCGATGAGGCTGCCCGCGTCCCAGGCGCAGGCGGCGAGCAGGGAGCCGAGCGTGAACAGGACGAGCGCGGTCGTGTAGGTGCGCTTGGCGCCGATCCGGGCCATCGCCCAGGCGGCGACCGGGATGACGGCGGCGAGCGCGAGCGTGTACGCGGTGGCGGTCCACTGGACGGTCTCCAGCGGAGCACCGAAGGACTCCGACAGTGAGCGCATCGCGACGTTCACGATCGTCATGTCGAGCACGGCCATCGTCGCGCCGATGACGGTGACGGCGAGCGCGCGCCGCAGGACGGTGGCCGGATCGGTGGGGTCCGGCCCCGGGCGCACGGGGGCCGTGACGGGCACGGTCGCAGGCATGCCTCCCGCCGCCCTCAGCCCGCGTAGGGGCGCTCGGCCCGCGCTGCTCGCAACGCCCGTGCCCACCAGGCGAGTTGACCGAGCATGCCCTTGGCGGCGCCCGCGCAGACGTCGGCGTCGCGCGGGCGGCCGTCCTCGGCGATGCCGGACCAGGGCCCGTGCAGGCTGACCGAGTCGCGCACGGTCATGGCGTGCAGTTCGGCGAAGACCAGCCGGAGCTGCTCGACCGCGCGCAGCCCGCCGCCGAGACCGCCGTACGACACGAAGCCGACGGGCTTGGCCTGCCACTGGGTGTAGTGCCAGTCGATGAAGTTCTTCAGGGCTGCCGGGAAGCTGTGGTTGTACTCGGGGGTGACGACGACGAATGCGTCGGCGGTGGCGAGCCGGGGCGAGACGTCCTGCAGGACGGCTGCGGTCCCGGGGTCCGGCCTGCCGCCCCAGCCGGGCAGCACGAGCGGCAGGTCCACCGTGGCGAGGTCGATGACGTCGAGGACGAGGCCCGGGTCGCCGGCGACGGTCCCGAGGAACCAGTCGGCGACGGCCCGGCCCTGGCGCCCCTCCCGGACACTGCCGACGACGACGGCGACGCGCAGCGGCGCTTCGCGGCTCTCCGGTGCTCCATCGGTCTCGTTGCCGGTGACGGCTTCCTTGCCGGTGACAGACACAGGTGTCCCCCATCTCCTCATGGTCGGCCGCCCGGTGCGACCTCCCGTGCAGCAAGGTACAACGCTCGTTGTAAAAATTACAACGAGCGTTGTAGGTCGGTTAGAGTGGCCGGGCAGGGGAGCAGGAGAGGAGGCGGGTGTGAGCGGAACGAACGAGTCGCCACCGGAACGGGCGCGACGCGAGGTCTCACCGCGCAAGCTGGAGAAACAGATCGCCATCGCCAGCGCGTCCTGTACGGTCTTCGGCCGCGAGGGCTACGCGCGCGCCCCGGTCGACGCGCTCGCCGCCGAGGCCGGCGTCTCCACACGCACGCTCTACAACCACTTCCCCGGCGGCAAGGCACAGCTCTTCCAGACCGTGGTGACCTGGACGTCCGGCGAGGTCCGCGACGCCCAACTGGCCCGGCTGCGCGAGGTGCTGGACCCTGAGCGGCCGCCGCACGCCGAGGACCTGGAGCGCGACCTGGTCGCCCTGGCCCGCGCGTTCGTCGGCCTCATGACCGACTACCCGAACCACTTCGCCCTCGTCCGGCACATCCACGCCGAGGCCGACCATGTGCCGCCGGAGGTCCTCAAGGCCTGGCACGAGGCGGGCCCGGCGCCGGTCGGCCGGGCGGTCGCCGAGGCGATGGCGCGTCTCGCGGACGCCGGCCTGCTCGACGCGCACGGCGATCCGGCCATGGCCGCCGCCCACTTCACGGCCCTGACCGCGCACACGATCGTCCAGCTCACCCACTACGGCGTCCTGCCCCTGCCGCCGGCGGAGACGGACCGCCTGGTCAGGAGCGGGGTCGCGGCGTTCCTGCGGGCCTACGGACGGACGGGCACCGGACCCACCGGCTGAGCGTCGGCACGCCGAGCGTCTTCCCGAGCGGCGCACCGAACCGACAGGACCTGGGCGGGAGACGTGCGCCGGGGCACAGCACGCCCACGCCGCCCGTCCGGGGTCCGGGCACGCGGCGCCCGGACCCCGCGCTTGAGCGAAAGCCGGAGAGCAGCCCGGTGCGGGTAGCTCCTGGCGCAGTACTCTCCCCTGAGTGGTTTGGCCGGAAGTACCCCGGACGGGAGCCGTAGTCCATCGTGAGACGCAATGACCAACGGCGTGCCCGGCTCGTCGACGCCGCGATCGAGGTGCTGGCCAGGGAGGGAGCGCGCGGGCTCACCTTCCGGGCGGTGGACGCCGAGGCCGCCGTCCCCACCGGCACGGCGTCCAACTACTTCGCCAACCGCGATGACCTGCTCACCCAGGCCGGCGCCCGTGTCTACGAGCGGCTCCGGCCGGACGAGGCCACGATCGCGCGCCAGCGCACGGCCGGCCGCGACCGCGAGACGTACGCGGAGCTGATGCGTGAACTCGTCGGCCGGGTCTCCGCCTTCCGCACCGGCTGTCTCGCGCTGCTGGAACTCCGCCTGGAGGCCACCCGCCGCCCGGGACTGCGCACGGTGCTCACCGAGCGGGTCCGCGCCGACCTCGCCGCCAACGTCGCCTACCACGAGTCCTCCGGCCTCCCCGGCGACGCCACGGCCGTAAAACTGCTCTACCTGTCACTGAACTGGCTGATCCTCGAACAGCTCACCCTGCCGGACGTCCTGTCCGAGACGGAACGGGACGAGCTGGTCAGGGCCGCGGTCGAACGGCTCGTGTCCCCCGAGCGGACCAACTCGCCCTATATTCACGGAATGTAATTTCCCGTCCACTCGGATTTTCGCTCATTGATATATCTGACCCGGCCGCACCACTTTCCGGTTACAAGAACACCCGAATGCCCGACACCCCCGCCTCCCGAGGGACTCGTTAGGCGGTCGTGACACGCACCGAAAGGCATACGGCCAGGGATCTTCACACAAGTATCACGTTTCGGATGGAATCCAACGAAGGCGAGGTGTTCATCGACGGCTGTTCGGATCTTCTCGACGATTTCCTGAGGAAGATCACCCAGTTGGAGAGCGAGTACCTGCGGGCGATGGTGGGGCTGTAGGACTTATCCGATGGACAGTATTCACAATGAAGACATCTTCGGTGCCACCGAGTTCAGCACGCTCGAGATACAGTGGGATCCTGCCGAGGAGCTGGCCCAGATGCTCTCCAGCGCCGCTGCCGCGCACCCCGATCCGAGCCCGCCGCACGGACGGTCCAGCCATCGCAGAAACCGGCGAAAACACCACGCGGAATCCCGCTGGACGCGCGACAACCAGCGAGGCACGCACGTCACGATCTTGATCGCGACCATCTCGGTGTGCGCGGTCTGCATGTTGGGCTGGTCCTTTTCCTATTCTTATGCCCAGCTCCGCGCCACCGCGTCCTCCGTATTGCCGATGAGACTGGCACAGTGGTGGCCGCTGACGGTGTACGGGCCGTGGCTCGTGGCGGCCCTGTCCATTCTGCGGGCCACCGTACAGAGCAGGAGCGCGCGAAGATCCTGGTGCGTTCTGCTGGGCGCCTCGGCGATGTCGGTCGCCCTGTGCGTCAGCCACTCATCACATTCGCTGCTTTCCCTGATCATCTTTGGGATTCCGCCGATCACCGCACTGGTGTGTTTCTGGGAGATCGTCGGCCAGGTCTCGTCGAAGGTGGTCAGGCCCCGGCACGCCGCGCAGGACCGGCGTGGCGGCGCCAAGCCCCAAGGGCCGTACGACGCCGCGTGAATCGCCGTCGCACCCGGGCCCGGGTGCCGCAGGCACGCGGCGAGGACGAAGCGGCGCCCGGCCGGCCGAAGCCGGGCCGGGCGCCGCTCACGGCGCCCGGCCCGAGCGCGGCGCCCACCAGAAGGCCGGCGCCGGGAATGTCGAGTTCCTCAAGGGCACCACCGAGGCCATCCCCCTCACGGCGCACACCCTCGACGTCGTCGTCCCCAACTGCTTGATCGACCTGTCCGTCGGCAAGCCCGCCGTCTTCGCAGACGACCGCGCCCGAAAACGAGTCAGCGCCCGAGCCGACCGAAGCCGACCCGAGCGCTGCGCAGCAGGTCAGAGGGGGTAATCCCTCCCCTGCAGCCGTAGGCCCTGTGGGACTCGAACCCACAACCAATGGATTAAAAGTCCTGGCCAAGGCTTGCCGGGTGGTTCCGGGCCGTGCGTCGGAGTCCGGAAGTACCTGGTCAGGGCATCTCCAGAATGATTGCCAGTCTGTCCCATGTCGGCTCGTGCCGCACCGTCCGCTCACGCATCGCTCACGCAAAAGTGCCCGCTGACCAGTACGTTCAGTACCGATGTGAGCGCTGCTGCAGCGGCTACCACGGCCACCAGGCGAAGCCCCTCTCGATCGGCTACCGGAACGGTGCCTCGAAGCCAAAGCCCCGTCCGTCGCAGCGACTGACGGAGCCTTCGGCCTGCACGTGGCCACAGTCGAGAGCCGACCTGCGCCAGCATCTGCCCTGATTTACGACCGATCAGGGCAGCTACCGCCAGCCGTCAAGGGAGATCTCCGGACCACCCGTGAGATATCGGCGGAGGGCGCTCGCCGTGGTTTCCACGAACGCCTCCGGGATAGCCTCAGCGCTGACCCAGCAGACCTGGGTGTGCTTGCTCGGTTCTCGGTTCTCGGGCTCGCCCGTCCATTCGTGGGCGGCGAAGACGACGGTGAGGAAGCCATTGGGGGCTTCGACACCCCAGGCACCGTGGATGATGTGGGCGACCTTCAGGGAGTGCGGCTTCACGGTTAGGCCGGTTTCCTCGTACAGCTCGCGTACGGCGGTCTCTGTGATGGGCTCGCCGGGTTCGCTTTTGCCGACGGGGAGGTCCCACATGCCCTGTGCGAACTTGGCGTTCTGGCTGCGTTGGAGGAGGACGACGCGGTTGGTGGCCTTGTCGTGGACGATGACTGCGGCAACGAGGAGGGTCATGGATTCGACCGCTCTCACCTCGTCCTCTCGTATGTCGCGTCCAGGTACTCCTTCACCGGGCCCGCAAGTTCCTTGTAGAACGGCGTGCGGTCGGCAGCCTGGAGAACCCGGGCGCAGATGGTCAGTTCTGCCACACGTGCGGCTGGGGTGTCGAGGATGTGGCCGAGGGTCTGGCGGACACGGGCGGCCGTGGCGGGGGTGTGGAGGGAGTAGAGGTAGAACTGGGCGGCGTCGAAGCCGACCGGGGCTTGTCCCCAGCCTTCCCAGTCCAGGATGGTGAGGTCGGGACCGGCGAGGTTTGACCAGTGGAAATCGCCATGGGCTGTGGACCACTCGATCTGACCGATATCGCAGCCTGTGTATTCGGGGATGGCCCGGCGGATGTACTCCTCGCGTACGGCGATGCGTTCGGTGGGGACTTCGGCAAGGCAGTCGAGTGCGGTCCGCAGCTTCGTCCACCATGTCTTGGGGAGGGCCGGGTCGTGTTCGAGGACCGGTGAGCGGGAGATGACGGTGGCGTCCGTGTGCTGATACAGCTCGGCTCGGTACGCCCAGCCGGCGGCCTGCCAGTCGTGGACGTCATGGAGGACAGGGCGGGGGATCGCGGGAGGAAGCAGTTCCTGGGCGGTCTTCGGGTCGTCCCAGAGTTTCCCGTGCGCCTTGTCGGGGGGCTCCGCGACGACGCGGAGCCAGCCGGTGCCTTGCGCGCTGGTCACGGCGCCGGAGAGGGTCCGGCCGGCGTAGCCCCAGATGGGTTCCTCGGCGAGGTCGGTCAAGGCGAGAGCGGTGCACGCAGAGATCCTGGCGTTACGCATGCGCTGGGCGGTGGCGTCGTCAGGCGCCGAGAACATCGATCACCTCGTGCAGGGTCTTGTCCGGGAGCGGAGGTAAAGCAAGGACGCGCTGGGCGGCCTCCCAGTGTTGCGCGTTCCCGGACCCCAGGAGGACGTGATTCACCCCTGGGGTGTACGCGGTGACACGCAGGGCGGCCTCGGCCGGGGTGGTGCCTGGGTCGATGAGTCGGGCGAGTTCGTCCGTGACCATGGTGGGGAGTTCTCCGCCATGCAGGGGGGCGGAAATGAACGTGTCCAGGCCGGCTGCGGTTGCCTCAGCCAGGGGGCCGGTGCCCTCCAGGGCCTGGGCGACCGGTTTGAGCATGACCAGTGAGACGGGGAGCTGGATGGCGGACAGATGATGGCCGCGGCCTCCGCAGTGGGTGGCGATTTTGAGGAGGTCGGCGACGCTGAGCGCGCCGTCGAAGCCGGTCCAGGTGGCGACGCCGTAGCCTCCGATCCGTCCGGCGCGGGCCTCGGCTTCGAGGGCGGTGAAGGCGCTGGGGTTCCGCCGTGTCCTCGCCACGACCGACCTGCCCCCCATCACCCTGCGGGACCTGCGCCACGTGGCCGCGACGCTCACGCACGGAGGCGGCGGCGACATCCACACGGTGAAGGAGACCCTCCGGCACTCCACCATCACGCTGACCTCGGACACGTACACGAGCCTGCTCCCGGAGCTCGACCGCGAAATCGCTGAGAAGGCAGCGAAGCTGATCCCGCGGTCTCGTCCGGCAGCCGCCGAACCGTCCGCCCCGGCAGCGTTCGATCCGCAGGCCACCGGCACATCCGCCCAGGCATCACACGGGGATTGAAGTCCCGGCCCGAAAAGCAGCGACCGGGCGTGGAGCCGCGTCACTCACTCGGCCTGGGATCACCCCACTCCTCTTCCTCCTCCATGTAACGGATGCCCTCATGGGACAGTGAGACGGTGGCGGGCGTCTTGTGCGACGTCCACTCGACGGTGATCAGGCCCTCGTCGGCCAGGTAGGCGCAGGCTGCGGACAGGTCGTCGTCGGGCAGCCGGAGCGCCTCGCGCAGTGCCGCCCCGCTGACCTCAGGTCGGTTGCGTTCCATGGCTCCGTAGAGTTGCCGGAGGACGGCCTTGCGGTAGGTCTTGCGTTCACGGAGTGTCGTCATGGCTGGCGCTCTCAGGCTGGTATCCGAGGCTGCTGATGCCGACAGGCAGTCGGCCTTGCGGCCTCGCTCAGAGCCTCCGC
The DNA here is from genome assembly GCF_009796285.1 of Streptomyces broussonetiae. Classification (NCBI taxonomy): domain Bacteria; kingdom Bacillati; phylum Actinomycetota; class Actinomycetes; order Kitasatosporales; family Streptomycetaceae; genus Streptomyces; species Streptomyces broussonetiae. Next base: position 4,732,115 of record NZ_CP047020.1, read on the forward strand.
CGCCCGGGTGCCCCGCCGCGCAGCCCCTCATGCGGCTTGCCCTGGCTGTATGCGGGCGTCCCGGCGATTCCCGGCGACGCCGATGCTCGCGGTGATGGGGAGTAGCGTGGTCAGAAGCGAGGCGGATCCCGTGTTCGCACCGGATCCCGGACAGGTGGTCCTCCATGACCGGCTCCGACACATCCCCTGGTTCCAGGCACCTGCCGAGCGGTGTGCACCATGCCGTGCGGCCGGGGAGTGCACTGCTCCGGCTGGAGACGACGGCATCGCGCGAAGGCGTCCTCGACGGGGCGTGGTGGCCACGGTCGCGCGACATCGGTGCCGAGCTGCCCGCGCTGCTGAGCGCCCTCACCGAGCACCTGGGCCCCCTGACCCGCGTCGGGCTGGATGCCACGGCCTGGGAGGGGCTCCCGAACCGGATCGTCGTCGGCGACCACGTGGTACACGTGGACTCCTTCCCGGTGGGTGACGACACGGTCCTGATCACCCGGGGCGACCGGGACCTCTTCTCGCTGCTGGTGGTCCCACCGGACACGCCGCCCGAGGCCGCCCGCGCGGCGATGGCACAGGCCGTCCTGGCCGGCAACGTCAGCGAGGCGGAGCAGATCCTCATCGACACGGGAAGCGGGCAGAGGCCGTCCGGCTGACCCCTGTCGTGGCCGGTGGTGCGGTCAGCCGCGCCACTCCACCAGGAGCAGCGTCGCGTCGTCCGTCGTGTGGCCGCCCCGCGCCCGCTTGAGGGTGTGCGACAGGGAGCGCGCCACCGCCCGGACCCCGCGACCGGTCCTCTCCAGCCGGTTCACCCAGTCGATCAGCTGGTCCTCACCGAACTGCTCCTCACCCACGGCGTGTTCCTCGATCAGTCCGTCCGTGAAGCAGAGGACGCGGTCTCCGCGCTCCAGGTCCAGCTCGCCGACCTCTGGCTCCGCGCCGCCCATGCCGACCGGGAGGGTCGTGGGGACGTCCAGCCGACACATGACGCGGTGATCGCGCACGAGTATCGGTGGCGGGTGTCCCGCATTGACCCAGTGCATCCGCCCCGTGGCCGTGTCCAGCCGCATCATCTGGGCGGTGACGAAGTGGTCCGGGCCGAACTGGTGTACCACGGCGACGTCCATGGCGGCGTAGATCTCCGACAGGCCGGTGCCGAGGCGGCGGGCGTGACGGTAGGCGCCGATGGCCACGGTGGCCATGGTGGCCGCGCCCAGGCCGTGCCCCATCGCGTCGATCATGGCCACGTGGAGGATGTCACCGTTGAGCGCGTAGTCGAAGCTGTCCCCCGCCACGTCGTAGGCGGGCTCCAGGATCCCGGCCACGGCGACCCGCGGCATGACCATGGCCAGAGGCGGCAGCAGGGACCACTGGATCTCGGCGGCGACGCTCATCGGCTCACCGCGGCGGGTGGAGAAGAACAGGTCGGAGTAGCCGTGCTTGGTCACCAGCAGGTCGGCAACCAGGCCGGAGAGCCTGGCCAGCAGCCGCCGGTCGTCGTCATCGACCCGGTCCAGCGTCACGGCCATGACGCCCACCTGGTCGCCGCCGTCCAGCAGCGGCAGGTGGACCCGTACGCCGTCGGCCTCGGGCACCTCGACGGGCTGGGCATCGAGAAAGCACCAGCCCGCGACGGAAGCGTCGATGTCCTGCGGATCCCCGCCCGTGAGGCCCTCACCGCGCAGAGGTACGAGCAGCAACTGGCCGTAGTCCTGGAGCAGCACCTGCGGACGGCGGCCGCCGAGCCGCTCCACCACGTCGGCGACCAGCGGTCCGATGAGGTGGGGCGGGAGCTCGTGCGCCCGGTCGAGAACCGCCCCCAGAAGCGCTTCCCCGAAGCTCTCGGAGCGGTCCGTGCCCGGTTCGGCCGTCATCAGCTCACCCACCGTGATCCACACGGACACCGGCGGCGGGGTCGGCCGGCGAAAGGACTACCCGTCCCATCACTCCATCATGGGCCGTGCTGTTCCCCTGCGCCCTCCCGGCCGAAGCCGTCCTCGACATGTGCCAAGGTGCGCTGAGCCGACAGCGGATTCCACGGATCGGCGGCGGCGGTCAGCAGGCGTTCGGCGGTTCCGGCCGGCTCGTCGGGCGGGACGACCAGCAGCTCCCAGCGCCCCAGGGTGCCGCAGTCCAGGGTGATGGCATGCTCCTCGGCGGTGGCGTCGCTCAGGACGACCTCGATCACGTGGTCCGGCGCCGACACGGTCAGTGGCGCGTCAGGCCAGGCCGCAGCGCCGACCGTGACGCGGGTGACCGTGCCAAGGCCGGGGTCGAGCGAGCCCACGAGCGCGGGCAATTCCAGTTCCAGCGCGTCGCAACGCGGCCACCACGCTCCGTCCAGCGGGCCGTGGCTGGCCTCCGGCGTGAGCCTCAGCCGTGCCAGCGGCATCCTGTACGTGTGCGCGTCACTCGGCGGCCGGTCTCCCGCGGCGGTGCGGGGGAGTCCATCGTGCGATCCCGTCCGGGCGGCCTGGAGCTGCCCTCGTTCGCCACTCGCCGGGAACGGCGCTGTCCTGATCATGCGCCCGACATGCTCTCGGTGTCTTCAAGGCTACGCCCGGCTTGGAACGGCGGCCCGAGGCGCAGGCAGCGAAGATCCGCTCTCCCGGAACAGGGTCAGCACGCAAGGAGCGCCCCGACCGGGCAGCCCGACCATCTCCCCGTGGTTCCGCCAGCCCCACGAGTCGTAGGCGGCTTGTCCGGCCCGGTCGGCAGGAATCAGCAAGGCCACTCCGAGCTCGGTGCGCTCATCGGCCAGCAGACGCTGTTGCAGACGGCGGCCGATGTCGCGGCGCTGTGGGTGCTGGTGCGCCACGACCTGGGTGAGGAGCAGGAACCGGGCACAGCCGGTGAGCCGTTGGACGCTCTCCTGCAACCCCTGCTCGGACCGGCTGACGGGACTCACCGGAAACCCGAAGACGCACCCCACCAACACCGTCGTCTCGGCCACCAGCAGCGCGAAGCCAGGCCGTCGGGCGCCGACGGCAAGCCGCCGCAGGAAGTCGTCCCGCATGAAGGGGCCGGCCACGGCCAGGTCGGCGATGTCCTCGCTCATCCCCTCCACCTGCCGGCGAGTCAGCCTGCGCAGGCGGATCCCGTCCTTGACGACCGGCGCACCGGCGCGGTCGCCGGACGTCTGCGTCCCGCCGGCCGACGGACCCGCCGCGGACGTGTCCAGCAGATCGCGGAGCAGGGACGCGGAGCCGGTGCCCGCGAGGAGCCGGGTGATCTGCGCGCACGGATGGTGCAGGTGCAGGCAGGAGTGCACGAGGCCGGCATGCCGTGACGCCGTCAGGAAGACGTCCAGGCCCTTGGCGTCACAGGAGCCGACCGTGGTGAGATCGACGTCGATGGCTGCCATGCCGTCGCGCAGGCACTGCTCCAGCGCGGCCCGCAGCAGGGGCGCCGAGGCCGGCCAGATGTCGCCGACGAGCGTGACGATGGCCCGCTCCCCCCGGTCACGCCGGTGGATGTCCAGGCGCTGCACGGCCATCACCCCGCCCTTCGGCGGGGAAACGCAACGACCAGGGAAGGGTGCGGAGTTGTTGTGATCGCGGCGGGCATGATTGCCGACCCGTCTCCGCACCGCCGCTCGGACGGCCCGGGGTTCGTCTCTCGCCGAGGACGACCCGGCAGGACGGCCGGAGTGCGTGATGCCCTCGGTATCTCCACCGTACGCCGCCGGCCGACTCGGCCCGCAGCACCGGACGGGCTCACCCGTAAGGCCCGTAAGGAGCGCACCGCCTGCCGAGGCTCATGGAGACATCCGGGGCAGACGGCCCACTCGTGGGGCACACTGCCGTACCTCACGCCCGCCGGGTATCCGCTGAGGGCGGTCTCACACAAAACCGCCGCAGGTGGCCGCGCTTCCCGCTCACGCATCGCGCACGCAGGAGCCCGGAAACGAAGCAGCGTCCGAGCCAGCTGACGCCGACCCGGACGCTGCGTAGCAGGTCAGGGGCCATATCCCCCGCCTACCCACCGTAGGCCCTGTGGGACTCGAACCCACAACCAATGGATTAAAAGTCCACTGCTCTGCCAATTGAGCTAAGGGCCCAGGAGATGTTGCCTGTCCGAGCATAGCCGGACGCGGCCGTGTCTCCGATCGGGTATCGGTGCACCGGCCGCGTCGCGGGTGACAGAGTGGGCGGGATGCTCACCTTTCGGCCGGATCGGGGACCGGAACCCGGTCCGAGGTGAGGAACCAGTGGCGGGCCGAGGCCAGCCACCACGTCGCCGCGAAGCCGAGGACGACCAGGACGGCAACGGGCGCGTAGTTGAAGGTCTTCCAGGTGACCGGGGAGACCTGGGGGAGCATGAAGAGGATCGTGATGGCCACCACCCACCCCACCGAGACGACCCCGATCGCCCCCGACCAGCGGCCCAGGTGCCACGGCCCGCGTTCGAAGCCGGCGCCCCTGCGGACGCGCAGGAACGTCGGGATGACGTACGCGATGTACAGGCCGATCACCGCGATCGACGTCACCGCCGCGTACGCCGTCGAGTTGATCAGGTAGGGCAGGCCCAGCACCAGGGCGGCCAGAGCGGCCAGCCAGACCGCTGCCACGGGGGTGCGGGTGCGCGGGCTGACCGTGTGCCAGATGCGCGAGAAGGGCAGCGCGCCGTCCCGGGAAAAGGCGTAGATCATACGGCTGTTGGCGGTCACCGAGGCCATGCCGCAGAAGAGCTGGGCGCCGATCACCACCAGCAGCATCAGCTTGCCGGTCGTCGCTCCCAGCGCGTCGAGGAGGATCTGGGCGGGCGGTGCGCCGGTCGGGGACGTCAACTCCTTGCCGTAGGACTGGATCGCGAACGTGAAGCCCAGCAGGAGAACGAAGCCGGCGATCCAGGACGTCCAGATGGAGCGGACGATGCCCTTGGGGCCCGCCGTGGACGCGTCGTGGGTCTCCTCCGTCATGTGCGCCGAGGCGTCGTAGCCGGTGAAGGTGTACTGGGCCATCAGAAGGCCGAGGAGGACGACGTACGGGCCGCTGCCCCAGCCCGTCTGGTTCACGAACTTCGTGAACACGAAGGACGCCGACTGGTGGTGGTCGGGGACGATGGCGAGGGCGCCGACGATCACCGCGACGCCGAGCACGTGCCACCACACGCTCACGCTGTTCAGGAACGCGACGATCCGGACGCCGAAGGTGTTCAGCAGGCCGTGCAGCAGGAGGATCGCCGCGAAGAGCAGGACCGTGCGGCCCGGCGTCACCTCGAAGCCGAACTGGAGGTTCAGGTACGCGCCGAGGAAGGAGGCCGCGCCGAAGTCGATGCCCGCGGTCACGGCGACCTGGCCCAGGACGTTGAACCAGCCCGTGAACCACGCCCAGGCCGCCGCCGAGCGGGGTGGCGCGAGGCGATGGGCCCAGAAGTACAGGCCGGCCGACGTGGGGTACGCGGAGCAGATTTCGGCCATCGACAGACCGACGAACAGCGTCATCAGGCCCACCGCCACCCAGCCCCAGGTGATCACCGCCGGGCCGCCGGTGGTCATGCCGAAGAGATACAGGGTCAGGCAGCCGGACAGCACCGAGATGATCGTGAAGGAGACTGCGTAGTTCGAGAACGCCGACATACGGCGGGCGAGAACCTGGGTGTAGCCGAGCTGGGCCAGCCGTTCCTCGTCCGACGGGCCGTGTGCGCCGTGCGTTTCGCTCACTCTCGCGTCTTCTGTCATGCCCCCAGCAATTCCCTTGGCGGGGACGGGACATGCCTCACGCCGTGACCAAAAAGGGCCCGTACGACGTGGTCGTACGGGCCCTTCTCGGATCACTCGGTGGCGCTCACCCGGTGTCAGCCGTTGCGCTTCCAGCGGGGCTTGTCGTCGCGGCGGCCGAAGGAGCCCGTGCCGCGGTGGTCGTCACGGCGGCCGAAGGGACGCTCGTGGCCACCGGACCGGAAGCCCGGGCGGTCGTCACGGCGGTCGCGGTTGAACGGACGGTCGCTGCCCCGGTGTCCGCCGCGCTCGTCCCGGCGGAAGCCGCCACGGTCGTCACGGCGGTCGTCACGGCGGTCGTCACGACGCTCGAAGGAACGGCCACCACGGTCGTTGCGGTCACGGTCGAACGGACGACGGTCCTCACGACGCTCGAAACCACGACCACCACGGTCGTCACGACGCTCGTCACGGCGCTCGAAGCCACCACGGTCGTCACGACGCTCGAAGGAACGACCACCACGGTCGTTGCGGTCACGGTCGAACGGACGACGGTCCTCACGACGCTCGAAACCACGACCACCACGGTCGTCACGACGCTCGTCACGGCGCTCGAAGCCACCACGGTCGTCACGACGCTCGAAGGAACGACCACCACGGTCGTTGCGGTCACGGTCGAACGGACGACGGTCCTCACGACGCTCGAAGCCCCGCTCGCCCCGCTCGCCGCGGTCCCGGTCGAAGCCGCGCCGCTCCCGGCGCTCGTACGGCGCCGAAGCCGCCGGACGCTCCTCGCGCTCGGCCTGCTGCGCGGCGGCGGCCTCGGCGACCGCCAGTTCCTCCGCGGCCGTCGCCTGGGCCTCGGCCACCGCCGCCTCCGGGTCCTCGCCGCGCTCGCGGGCGACCCGGGCGACCAGTCGGTCGGACTCCTCACGCAGCTCGCTCGCGCGGCGCTGGGCGCGCTCCAGCTGCTTGGTGAGCTGGGCGACCTCACGCTCGGCCTGCTGGGCGGCGTTGTTCGCGGACTCGGCCTGGACCTCGGTCATGGAGCGGGCACCGGTGATCTCGGCGACCTCCGGGTCGAAGGCACCGGCGCCCTGGATGATGTGGCGCGCGGCGTCGACGCCCGCGTCCTCCATGAGGCGGAAGATCTGGCGGCGCTGGTGCGGCAGGGACAGGGAGACGACCGTGCCGGTACGGCCCGCACGGGCGGTACGGCCGGCACGGTGCAGGTAGTCCTTGTGGTCGCCGGCCGGGTCCACGTTCAGGACCAGGTCGATGCCGTCGACGTGGATGCCACGGGCGGCGACGTCGGTGGCGACCAGGACGTTGACGTAACCGTCCTTGAAGTCGGCCAGGGTGCGGGTACGGGCGCCCTGGGTCATGCCGCCGTGCAGCGCGTCGGCCTTCGCGCCCGCCTCGCGCAGCTGCTCGGCGACGCGGTCGGCGCCCAGCTGGGTGCGGACGAAGATGATCGTGCGGCCCTTGCGGGAGGCGATCGCGGCGGTGACCGGCGCCTTGTCCTTGGGCTTCACGATGAGGATGTGGTGCGACATGGTCGTCACCGCGCCCTGGGCCGCGTCCACCTCGTGGGAGACGGGGTTGTTCAGGTAGCGGTCGACGAGGGTCTGGATCTCGTTCTCCATCGTGGCGGAGAAGAGCATGCGCTGGCCGCCGGCCGGGACCTGGTCGAGCAGCTCGGTGACCTCGGGCAGGAAGCCCAGGTCGGACATCTGGTCGGCCTCGTCCAGGACGGCGATCTGGGTGTCCTCGAGGGAGCAGGCGCCGCGGTTGATGATGTCGCGCAGGCGGCCCGGGGTGGCGACCAGGATGTCTACGCCACGCTCGAGGGCGTAGATCTGGTTGCCCATCGAGGTGCCGCCGCAGACGACCTTCATCTTCAGGCCGAGGACGTCGCCGTACGGCTGGAGGGCGTCGGCGACCTGCATGGCCAGCTCACGGGTCGGGGTGAGGATGACCGCGCGCGGCTTGTGCTTCTGGGTACGGCCGCCGGCCAGCGTGGCCAGGGTCGGCAGACCGAAGGAGAGGGTCTTGCCGGAGCCGGTGCGGCCACGGCCGAGGATGTCCTTGCCGGCCAGGGCGTCCGGGATGGTCGCGGCCTGGATCGGGAAGGGGGTCGTCACGCCGTTCTGCGCAAGCTTGCGCACGATGCCCTCGGGCAGGCCGAGGTCGGCGAAGGTGGTCTGGGGGGTGGTGTCAGCGGCCTCGGGGGCCTCGGTGACCTCGGTCGTCACGTCGGTGAGTTCGCTGTCGAGCTGGTTCAGCTCGTTGAACTCGTTCTCGGACACGACAAACTGGTCAGTACTGGACACGGACATGCGAATGCGAAACCTTCCGGAGTCTCGTCGGCACGCGCCCGTCAACTCCGTGATTCGCTCACGACCGCCTCAATGCGGTCCGCCACGGCAAAGGAGAGTACGCGCCACACGGCGCGCTCTGTGGTGGCGCCGGGCAAATGGGATCAAACGATCTACCACCATACGCACCCACCACCCCTGAAGGCAAACCGGGCCTCAAAGTCGCAGGTCGGCTCCGGTTGCCCCGCTCAGGCAGGCACGCCCGCCACGGGGGCCGGCTCACGCTGGACCAGCTGCGGGCCGGCCCCCTCGTGCGCCGAGGAGGACGGCTCGGCCGACGGGGGCGCGGAGGTGGCCGGAGGCGGGGTGGAGGCCGGAGGGGCGGGTGGGGCGGAGGTGGCCGGCGGGGGCGCGGGCGGGGCCTTGGTCGGCACCGGGTCCCCGGGACCCGCGGTCTTCCCCGGCCGCCCGGGCTTGCCGGGCTGCGCGGGCGTCGCGGACGCGCTGCCCACGCCGGAGGAGGTGGCCGACGCGCTGGGCGACTCCCCGGGCTTCGCCTTGCCGCCGTTGCCGTGCTTGCCGTCGCCCGCCGCACCCTCGCGTCGGCCGCCGACACCGATCACCGGGCCGCCGTCGGGCGCCTCGCCGCCGTGCCGGCCCGCCGAGTGCGAGGGCCGGGCCCCGCCGGCGTCGTCACCGACGTTCACACAGCCCGCTGCGGCGGCGACGGTCAGCAGGGTGACGGCGAGCCGGGCGGGTACGTACAAGGGGCGCACAGCGGCCACCTCCGGGGCAAGGAAAGGAGTCAACCTCCCCAACTCCCGCCGCCCGCAAGAGGACACGCGCCCCGTACGCATCGGGGCTCAGCCGTACCCGAGGGCGTGCAGCCGCGCGTCGTCGATCCCGAAGTGATGAGCGATCTCGTGCACCACCGTCACCTCGGTCTCCGCGACCACGTCCTCCCGTGACGCGCACATCCTGAGCGTCGGCCCCCGGTAGACCGTGATCCGGTCGGGGAGAACCCCCGCGTACCACTCACCGCGATCGGTCAGCGGGGTCCCCTCGTAGAGTCCGAGCAGCCCGGGATCGTCCGCCGGCGGCTCCTCCTCGACGAACACCGCCACGTTGTCCATCAGCCGTGTCAGCTCCGGCGGGATCCGGTCGAGCGCCTCGGCGACCAGTTCCTCGAACTCCTCGCGCGTCATCTCCAGCACAGGGTCATTGTCCGGTACGAGCGCTTCGTACGAGAGCGGCGCGGCGTCGCATATCCACACCCGGACATGGGCATACGGGACCAATGGTCCGCGTCCCCGTCGCAGCCCTCCGCACGCTGACGAACCGCGTACGCCCGCGCCGCGCACGCCGCGGCACCCGCACGCTCCGGGGCCGCGGACCGGCGGCCCGCCCGCTGCCCGGCCCGGGACGGACCGTCCGCCCCTGGCTGAGCGGCCTCGGGCTCATGGCCGTCATCCTCGTCGGGGCCTGGCTGGGCCTGCTGATCGTCGGGAGCGTCCGGGCCCCCGTCGGCCCGATGAACACCACGATGACGCTGCGCCCCTCCCTCTCCGGCGGCACGAAGATCAACATCTCGCCGCTGGGCGCACTCACCCTCGACAGCCACGTGGCCCCGGTCCGCCTGGACGTCAACGTCGACCAGCTCGACCCGCTGCGCGCCCAGGACCTGGTCGACCACCCCGAGCGGCTCTCCGGACTGCAGGAGGAGGTCACCCGCGACGTCGAGCACGGCACCCTGGACCTGGCCGTGCGCTCCTGTGCCGCGGTGGTCGCAGGCGCCACCACCCTCGGCCTCGCCGTCTACCGCCGCCCGCGCCGGGCCCTGGCCGCGGGCGGACTGGCCCTGGCGCTGCTCGCCGCCTCGGGCATGTCGGCGTACGCCACCTGGAACCCGAGGTCGGTACTGGAGCCCAAGTACTCGGGGCTGCTGTCCTCGGCGCCGTCCGTGGTCGGCAACGCACGCAGCATCGTCACCGAGTTCGACGTCTACCAGAAGGAGCTGGCCCGCCTGGTGACGAATGTGACGAAGCTCTACGCCGTCACCTCCACGCTCCCGGCCTACCAGCCGGACCCCTCCACCATCCGGGTCCTGCACGTGTCGGACATCCATCTCAACCCGGCGAGCTGGAAGATCGTCGCCTCGCTGGTGGAGCAGTACAAGGTGAACGTGATCGTCGACTCCGGCGACACCATGGATCACGGCATAGCGGCCGAGAACGGCTTCCTGGACCCGATCAGGGACCTGGGCGTGCCGTACGTCTGGGTGCGGGGCAACCACGACTCGATGGTCACCCAGCGCTATCTGCAGCGGATGAAGAACGTGCACGTCCTGGACGAGGGACGTGCGCAGACGGTCGCGGGCCTGCGCTTCGCGGGCATGGGCGATCCACAGTTCACGCCCGACCGCTCGGTGGCGCCCGGCGGCAACGCGGCCGAACAGCTGGCCGGCGACCGGCTGGCCAGCGCCCTGCGCGACCAGAGGGCCCGGCACACCCCGGTCGACGTCGCCGTCGCGCACGAGCCCGCCGCCGCCCGCGAGACGGACGGCGAGGTGCCCCTGGTGCTCTGCGGCCATCTCCACCACGAGGGGGACGAGATGCTGCCCTACGGGACCCGGCTGCGCATGGAGGGCTCCACGGGCGGCAGCGGGCTGCGCGCGGTGGAGGGCAAGTACCCCGCCCCGATCGAGGCCTCGATCCTCTACTTCGACCGGGACAGCCGCCGTCTCCAGGCCTGGGACGCGATCAGGCTGGGCGGGCTGGGCGAGACGACGGCCGAGGTCAGCCGCCATCTGGCCACCCCGGTCAAGCCCGGCACCGGCCCGAGCCCGTCCGGGTCGGCAACCTCCTCCGCCCCCTCGCCGTAAACCGTTTTGGCGATAGCCCTCGCCATCCCATATGCTTCTCACGTCCCCGACGCGCTGAGAAGCGCCCAGGCGGGCCGATAGCCCTCATCGTCTAGCGGCCTAGGACGCCGCCCTTTCAAGGCGGTAGCACGGGTTCGAATCCCGTTGGGGGCACGCAAGATCGTGTGCGACACTGTTGCACGCACAAGCTTGGTCCTGTGGAGCAGTTTGGAGTGCTCGCCACCCTGTCAAGGTGGAGGCCGCGGGTTCAAATCCCGTCAGGACCGCTGAGGTTTCACGTGAAACCTCGTGGCTGGGTAGCTCAGTTGGTACGAGCGTCCGCCTGAAAAGCGGAAGGTCGCCGGTTCGACCCCGGCCCCAGCCACAGCCAGAAGGCCCCGTTCGATGAACGGGGCCTTCGTCGTACACGGGGGAGAGCAGAGCGATGAGCCAGGACCAGGTCGTGGCGATGACGGCGGGCACCCAGCTGGAGAAGACCCGGGCGCGGTACGGGCTGCTCGCGGTCGTCGTCAGCAACCTCGCAATCGTCGTGGTCGCGGTCGTCGGCGTCTGGCGGCTCGACGGGGACAAGTCGGTGATCGTGGGCATCCTGACCGCCGCGTTCACCGCTATGAGCAGCATGACCACCGCCTACCTGGGGATCAAGGCCATCTCCAACACCGCGAAGTCGCTCGCACAAGGCGCCGCGGCGGCCTCGGCATCGCCGCTCTCCGTGCCGCCCGCCGCCGTGCCGCCGGTCTCCGTGCCGCCGGCTCAGCGCAGCAACTAGCCCCCACGACGGAGCCGCATTTCGGGCACGGATCCACGCCTCTTCGGGTGCCGTGTCCGGCCCGGCTCAAATCATTCGCGTGATTTTCGGCCGGGGTGAGATCCTGGACCGCGTATGTCTACGCATCCCGCCCCCGCCCTCGGCACCCTCGCCCCCCGTCTGACCGAGCTGTCGCTGCGTGACGCGCACCGGCTCGGGCGGCGGCTCGAGGGCGCGCGCAAGATCCGTAAGCCGGAGGCCCGCGCCGCCGTCCTCGCCGATATCGAGGCCGAGGTCGACAGGGCCGAGGCACGGATCGGTGAACGGCGTGCCCGTGTGCCCGCCGTCTCGTACCCCGAGCAGCTGCCCGTCAGCCAGAAGAAGGACGTGATCGCGGCCGCCATCCGCGATCACCAGGTCGTCATCGTCGCCGGTGAGACCGGTTCCGGCAAGACCACCCAGATCCCCAAGATCTGCATGGAGCTGGGCCGGGGCGTGCGCGGCATGATCGGGCACACCCAGCCCCGCCGTATCGCCGCGCGCACCGTCGCCGAGCGGGTGGCCGAGGAGCTGCGGACGCCGCTCGGCGAGGCCGTCGGCTGGAAGGTCCGCTTCACCGACCAGGTCAGCCCGGACGCCACCTTCGTCAAGCTGATGACGGACGGCATCCTGCTCGCCGAGATCCAGACCGACCGCGAACTGCGCGCCTACGACACGATCATCATCGACGAGGCCCACGAGCGGTCCCTCAACATCGACTTCCTGCTCGGATATCTGGCGCAGCTGCTGCCCAAGCGGCCGGACCTGAAGATCGTCATCACCTCCGCCACCATCGACCCCGAGCGTTTCTCGCGGCACTTCGGCGACGCGCCGATCATCGAGGTCAGCGGGCGGACGTACCCGGTGGAGGTGCGCTACCGCCCCCTCCTCGAAGAGGAGTCGGAGGACGCCGACCGCGACCAGATCACGGCCATCTGCGACGCGGTGGAAGAACTCCAGGCCGAGGGCCAGGGCGACATCCTCGTCTTCCTCTCCGGCGAGCGCGAGATCCGGGACACGGCGGACGCGCTGGAGAAGAGGAAGTACAGATTCACCGAGATCCTGCCGCTGTACGCGCGGTTGTCCCATGCCGAGCAGCACCGGGTCTTCCAGCCGCACGCCGGGCGCAGGATCGTTCTCGCGACCAACGTCGCCGAGACCTCCCTGACCGTTCCCGGCATCAAGTACGTCATCGACCCCGGCTTCGCCCGGATCAGCCGCTACAGCCACCGCACCAAGGTCCAGCGGCTGCCCATCGAGCCGGTCTCCCAGGCCAGCGCCAACCAGCGCAAGGGCCGCTGCGGCCGTACGTCCGACGGCATCTGCATCCGGCTGTACAGCGAGGACGACTTCCTCGCCCGGCCGGAGTTCACGGACGCGGAGATCCTGCGGACGAACCTGGCCTCCGTCATCCTGCAGATGACCGCCGCCGGCCTCGGCGACATCGAGAAGTTCCCCTTCATCGACCCGCCGGACCACCGCAACATCCGCGACGGCGTGCAGCTGCTGCAGGAGCTGGGCGCGCTGGACCCGGCGCAGAAGGACCCGCGCAAGCGGCTCACCGACACCGGCCGCAAGCTGGCCCAGCTGCCCGTCGACCCGCGCCTGGCCCGTATGGTCCTGGAGGCCGACAAGAACGGCTGTGTGCGTGAGGTCATGGTGATCGCCGCCGCGCTGTCCATCCAGGACCCGCGCGAGCGCCCGGCCGACAAGCAGGCCCAGGCCGACCAGCAGCACGCCCGCTTCAAGGACGAGACCAGCGACTTCCTGGCCTATCTGAACCTGTGGCGGTACGTCCGCGAGCAGCAGAAGGAGCGGGGCTCCAGTTCCTTCCGGCGGATGTGCAAGCAGGAGTACCTGAACTTCCTGCGCATCCGCGAGTGGCAGGACATCTACACCCAGCTGCGTACGGTCGCCAAGCAGATGGGCATCCACCTCGCCGAGGAGGACGCACCCGGCGACCGCATCCACGTCTCCCTCCTCGCCGGCCTCCTCTCCCACCTCGGGATGAAGGACGTGAAGGACGGCAACAAGAACGAGTACCTGGGCGCCCGCAGCGCCAAGTTCGCGATCTTCCCGGGCTCGTCGCTGTTCAGGAAGCAGCCCAAGTTCGTGATGTCGGCCGAGCTGGTGGAGACGTCCAGGCTCTGGGCCCGGGTCAACGCCAAGATCGAGCCCGAGTGGGTCGAGCCGCTCGCCGAGCACCTGCTCAAGCGGACGTACAGCGAACCGCACTGGGAGAAGGACCAGGCGGCCGTGATGGCGTACGAGAAGGTCACGCTGTACGGCGTCCCGATCGTCGCCCAGCGCAAGGTGAACTACGGCCGGATCGACCCGGAGGCGAGTCGCGAGCTGTTCATCCGCAACGCGCTGGTGGAGGGCGACTGGCGCACGCACCACAAGTTCTTCGCCGACAACCGCAAGCTCCTCAGCGAGGTCGAGGAGCTGGAGCACCGGGCGCGGCGCCGGGACATCGTGGTCGACGACGACACGCTCTTCGACTTCTACGACCAGCGGGTGCCCGAACACGTCGTCTCCGGCGCGCACTTCGACTCCTGGTGGAAGCACAAGCGGCACGAGCAGCCGGACTTCCTGGACTTCGAGCGGGAGATGCTCATCCGGGAGTCGGCGGAGGCGGTCACCAAGGCCGACTATCCGGACTCCTGGCGGCAGGGGCAGCTCAAGTTCCGGGTGACGTACCAGTTCGAACCGGGCGCGGACGCGGACGGTGTGACGGTCCACATCCCGCTCCAGGTGCTCAACCAGGTCACCGACGAGGGCTTCGACTGGCAGATCCCGGGCCTGCGTGAGGAGGTCGTGACGGAGCTGATCCGTTCCCTCCCCAAGCCGGTCCGCCGCCACTACGTGCCCGCGCCGAACTACGCCAAGGCGTTCCTGGAGAAGGCGGTGCCCCTGCAGGAGCCGCTGACGGTGACGATGGCGCGCGAGCTGAGGCGGATGGTCGGCGTGCCGTTCGAGGCGCAGGACTTCGACTGGTCGAAGGTCCCGGACCACCTGAGGATCACCTTCCGGATCGTGGACGAACGGCGCCGGAAACTGGCCGAGGACAAGGACCTTCAGGCCCTGCAGCTCCAGCTGAAGCCCAAGGCGAGGAAGGCCCTGTCCCAGGTGGCAGCGGCCACCGCTTCTCGCGAGGGCGGCGAGTCCCTGGAACGCAGGGGGCTGACCGACTGGACGATCGGCACGCTCACCCGGGTCTTCGAGACCCGCCGGGCCGGCCAGCCGGTGAAGGCGTACCCGGCACTGGTGGACGACGGCGACACGGTCTCGGTGCGGCTCTTCGACACCGAGGCCGAGCAGGCGGAAGCCATGTGGAAGGGCACCCGGCGCCTGATCCTGCGGAACATCCCGGTGAACCCGGCGAAGTTCGCCTCGGAGAAGCTGACGAACGCCCAGAAGCTCGCCCTGTCCGCGAACCCGCACGGCTCCATCCAGGCCCTGTTCGACGACTGTGCGATGGCCGCGGCGGACAGGCTGATCGCGGACTTCGGCGGCCCGGTCTGGGACGAGGAGTCGTACCGGAAGCTGTACGACAAGGTGCGCGCGGAGATCGTGGACACGACGGTCCGTACGGTCGGCCAGGTGCAGCAGGTGCTGGCCGCCTGGCAGGCCTGTGAGCGCCGCCTGAAGGCCACGAGCAGCCCGGTGCTGCTCGCGAACCTGACAGACGTCAGGGCGCAGCTGGACGCCCTCGTGAAGCCGGGCTTCGTGACCTGGGCGGGCATACGCCGCCTGCCCGACCTGATGCGCTACCTGGTGGCCGCGGACCGCCGCCTGCAGCAGATGCCGACGGGCGTCCAGCGCGACACCACCCGCATGGAGAAGGTCCACGAGATGCAGGACGAGTACGCCTGGCTCCTGGAGCAGCTCCCCAAGGGCCGCCCGGTTCCGCAGGCCGTCCTGGACATCCGCTGGATGCTGGAGGAGCTGAGGGTCAGCTATTTCGCGCACGCCCTCGGCACCGCGTACCCCGTCTCCGACAAGCGGATCGTGAAGGCGATCGACGCGGCCGTGCCGTAAGCGTACGTGTACAGGGAGTGAGTTCGACCAGGCGGCCCCACCTCCTGTACAGTCTCTTTTCGCAGCGCAACGCAGCAAGCCGAGCGCCGCGAAACCTGGTCCTGTGGAGCAGTTTGGAGTGCTCGCCACCCTGTCAAGGTGGAGGCCGCGGGTTCAAATCCCGTCAGGACCGCACAGAAGAGAGAAGGGCCCCCGCGAGGGGGCCCTTCTTCTGCGTCCGGCCCTTACGCCCGGCCGTGCTCCCGACCCTGCGGAAGGCCGCAGACGTCCGCGGCCTTGACGGCGCCACATTCCCTCGGTACCCAGAAGGCAGGGCCCGCTTCCCTCTGCGGCCCCGGAGGTGGGGTATGGCGGCATCGGCCAGGCACGAGACGCGGGCGCTGCTGAGGGCGCATCTGTCGGCCGCCTCGCCCTTCCGGCACCTCACCCGCCACTGCCCCGTCTGTCATCACCTCCTGCGGCTGGCGATGGACGCCGGAACGCGGATCCGGGAGGCGGGCGACGAGGGCGTCGAGGATCTCGAGGACGAAAGTCCCTGCAGCGCGTGACCAACGCCCGCCCCAACTGCCCACCGTGCGTGGGACCCTGGAAGCTGTCGCTCCACTAGCGCACACATGCCCCCGGCAACAACCGCCGGAGCATGTGACGGGAGTCACCGCATGAGTTTCCAAAAGGGCGGAACTTACCCCCGTCCTACAACTGGTCAATTTAATATGTGCAATTGCACCAGCTCCGGAGGGCTCGCACAGCGGTTCCGACAGCCCTCCCCAGACTCCGACAAGCCCGCTCACAGACCCGCCCCCACACGCCAACCAGCGCACAAAAAAGATCGCGCTGGACCCGGCGGAGTCCAGCGCGATCTACGACGCACCCTGTGTCGCTGCCTACAACGTTCTCTTCGGCTCGGGCGTGGGTCCTGTTGGGGCAGGCCCCGTGTCGCTTGGAGCTAGGGTTCGGACGTCTCGGCGGGTTGGGGGACCAGCCGTTTCGCCCGGTTATGCAGTTGTTCAGGCCTCGCTGCGCTGCTGCGGGATACCCGCGAGCAGAGCGCGGACCTCGGCCTCGCGGTAGCGGCGGTGCCCGCCGAGCGTACGGATGGACGTGAGCTTGCCGGCCTTCGCCCACCGCGTGACCGTCTTGGGGTCGACGCGGAACATGGTGGCGACCTCAGCCGGGGTCAGCAGCGGCTCGGCATCAGGGGTGCGAGCGGTCATGAGCGGCCTCCTCGGGAGAACCGAACCTTCTCGGTTCTTTCCTCTAAATTCTGCACCTTGACCCGCGTTGCCCGAAATGGCGGACGCGAGTCGAGTCGGTTATAGGACGAACGGCTTGTCCTCGGCACTACAACTACACCATCTGTCCAGCCGCGTCGGCCAAACCGATGGAATTGCCCTCCCAGGTGTTCATCAGCGACGGAAGCCGATGGACCATGCCATAGCGGACAGTCACGCCACTGTGACGATCAGTCACAGGACGATCAGGAGTCATCAGACCCCCCAAAGCACGCAATGCCGAGATTCCACCCACAATGGAGCATAGTTGGGCGGACGGAGCCCTCCCCGGACTCCTTGTCCTATTTTGGCATGAGGAGTGGCAAGAGACGCAAGGGCCCTGTACGTGCGGTCCGTCACGCTTCAGCCATCCTTGACACAAACGCCCGGATCGGGACCAACGTCCCGTCAGATGGCCAAGTGCGGTAGACCGTATGCCGTTCGACGACGTTTTGGATCGTGACGTACGTCACTCAGGCCATGGGCCGGTACCGCTCAGTTCGCCGAGCGCCGGTCCCGTACCGACCGCCAGCGCTCCACGAGCCGCCCGTACGCCTCTCCGGCAGCCGCCCCGTCGCCCCGGCGCAGCGCCTCGATGCCGTCGGCCACGTCCGCCGCCGAATGGTCGCCCTCCAACTCGCCGGCCGGCAGCACGTGCACCAGGCCGCCGTAGTCCAGCTCCACCAGCGAGCGCGGGTGGAACTCCTCCAACCAGCGGCCGACGTCCACCAGGCCGTCGATCAGCGGGCCTTCCTCGACGGTGTCCTTGAGCGTGCGCAGGGCCCGCGCCCCCCGGCGCCGGGCCTGCACCATGGGCGTGCGGTAGCGCAGCAGCGGGGGCACCTCGGCGGTGCCCTTCTCGTAGCGCCGCTCCTCGTCGGAGACCAGCACGAACCAGTTGAGCGGCACCTGCCAGGTCGCCGTGCGGATCCACGGGCGGGCATCGGGGTTGCGGGCGAGCCAGCGCTCGTAGTCCTGGGCGGCCTGGCGGCGTACGACCGGCGGCAGTACCGCGTCCAGTACCGCCGCGGGCAGTTCCTCGACCAGCTCGCCGAGCGCCTGCCAGCCGCGCAGCCGGGTCCGCCAGGGGCACACGCAGACCACGCCGTCGGCCTCCAGCACGAAGGCGTCGCTGCTCTCGTGCACCGGCACCGCGACCGGCGGGGTGGGCAGCAAGTCGGCGAGCGAGCGGCGCAGTTCGTCCTGGTAGGAGGGGCGGTCGCAGCGGCGTGCGTAGCGCGCCCAGTGGCTGCGCTCCGGCTCCGGGAAGGCGCCCAGCGGCTCGTACACGCGCAGGTACGCGGCATAGGGGACGACCACGGAGGACACCTTCGGCACGCCTGCTCCCTCCCCATCGGGCCCGGCTCGAAAACCGCTGCAAAACCACTGCAAATCGTCCCACGTACATGCGTGCGCGAGAGGCACGCGAGAGTGATCCTGAACACTGCGCGGATGGTGATCGGGCCGAGGCTCTACGCTCATGCCACGGCACCCCGCCACCCGCACGGGGTCCACCCCACTCGCCGCTATTTACACAGGAGTCACCACAGTGACCGACGTAACCGGCGCGTCTGCTGATGTCCTGCACTCCCTGTTCCACTCGGACCAGGGCGGCCATGAGCAGGTCGTGCTCTGCCAGGACCGCGCCAGCGGCCTCAAGGCCGTGATCGCCATCCACTCCACCGCCCTGGGCCCGGCCCTCGGCGGAACGCGCTTCTACCCGTACGCGACCGAGGCCGAGGCCGTCGCCGACGCGCTCAACCTCGCCCGCGGGATGTCGTACAAGAACGCCATGGCCGGCCTCGACCACGGCGGCGGCAAGGCCGTGATCATCGGCGACCCGCAGCGCGACAAGACCGAGGAACTGCTGCTCGCCTACGGCCGCATGGTCGCCTCGCTCGGCGGGCGTTACGTCACCGCGTGCGACGTCGGCACCTATGTCGCCGACATGGACGTCGTGGCCCGCGAGTGCCGCTGGACCACCGGCCGCTCCCCGGAGAACGGCGGCGCCGGCGACTCCTCGGTGCTCACCGCCTTCGGCGTCTACCAGGGCATGCGCGCCTCCGCCCAGCACCTGTGGGGCGACCCCTCGCTGCGGGACCGCAAGGTCGGCGTCGCGGGTGTCGGCAAGGTCGGTCACCATCTGGTGAAGCACCTGCGGGACGAGGGCGCCGAGGTCGTCGTCACGGACGTGCGCACCGACGTCGTCGAGCGGATCCTCGGCCAGTACCCCGAGGGCGTGACGGCGGTCTCCGACACCGAGGCGCTGATCCGGGCGGAGGGGCTCGACATCTACGCGCCCTGCGCGCTCGGCGGCGCCCTGAACGACGCCAGCGTGCCGGTCCTCACCGCCAAGGTGGTGTGCGGCGCCGCCAACAACCAGCTCGCGCACCCGGGCGTGGAGAAGGACCTCGCCGACCGCGGGATCCTCTACGCGCCGGACTACGTGGTGAACGCGGGCGGAGTCATCCAGGTCGCCGACGAGCTGCACGGGTTCGACTTCGACCGGTGCAGGGCGAAGGCGGCGAGGATCTTCGACACCACGCTGGCCATATTCGCACGTGCGAAGGAAGACGGGATTCCGCCGGCCGCCGCGGCCGACCGGATCGCCGAGCAGCGGATGGCCGAGGCCCGAGCGGGCCGTACGGCAGGATGAACCGATCGCACACATGAGCGGTACCCGTCGGCGGGAACTTAGAGAGAACTCTCACTTCCACCGGCGGGTCGTTCCCCGATAAGTGGTTAAAATCGCCACTGACCAGCAAGGACGAGGTGCCTCGAGGGTCCTGTGCACACGCGCGTGCTGCGGGCGACGTACCGTAGGGGCGCGGGCTCAGGTACCGTGGAAGCCCTACGGACCGGCCTCTCTGCGGAGAGTCCGTTCCGGATCATGAACGCGTGTCAGACTCTGGGGCCGTCGAGCCCCGTCACCGAGGGGGTCGAGCCATGGGGCGCGGCCGGGCCAAGGCCAAGCAGACAAAGGTCGCCCGCCAGCTGAAGTACAACAGCGGTGGGACTGACCTGTCACGTCTGGCCAGTGAACTGGGCGCATCGACTTCGAGCCAGCCGCCGAACGGCGAGCCGTTCGAGGACGATGAGAACGACGAGGACGATCTCTACTCTCGCTACGCCGACCTCTACGAGGACGACGACGAGGATGAGGACGAGAAGGATCCTCACCAACAGCACCGTCGCGGCGCTTGACCTTGCAGTGACCAGTCCGGTCGGTGGCAGAGCCACCGACCGGTTTCTGTGCTTTCCGCACGGTCACCGCCCGCCGGATCAGGCGGAGTAGTCTCCGACCAGCTCGGCGCCGGTCGTCTTCTCGCCACGCTCGGTGATCTCACCGGCCACCCAGGCCTCGACCCCGCGGTCGGCCAGAGTCGTGAGGGCCACCTCGGCGGAGTCCTGAGGGACGATCGCCATCATGCCGACGCCCATGTTCAGGGTCTTCTCCAGCTCCAGGCGCTCGACGTCGCCGGTCCTGCCGACCAGGTCGAAGATCGCGCCCGGGGTCCAGGTGGAGCGGTCGACCGTGGCGTGCAGCGTGTCCGGGATCACGCGGGCCAGGTTGGCCGCGAGACCGCCGCCGGTGATGTGCGAGTACGCGTGCACATCGGTGGTGCGGGTCAGCGCCAGGCAGTCCAGCGAGTAGATCTTCGTGGGCTCCAGCAGCTCCTCGCCGAGGGTGCGGCCGAGGTCGGCGACCTCGGCCTCCAGGGCCAGGCCGGCGCGGTCCAGCAGCACGTGGCGGACCAGGGAGTACCCGTTCGAGTGAAGACCGGAGGACGCCATGGCGATCACCGTGTCACCCTTACGGATGCGATCCGCGCCGAGCAGCCGGTCGGCCTCCACGACACCCGTACCGGCGCCGGCGACGTCGAAGTCGTCCGCGCCCAGCAGGCCCGGGTGTTCGGCCGTCTCGCCGCCCACCAGGGCGCACCCCGCGAGCACACAGCCCTCCGCGATGCCCTTCACGATGGCCGCGACGCGCTCGGGGTGGACCTTGCCGACGCAGATGTAGTCCGTCATGAACAGCGGCTCGGCACCGCACACCACGATGTCGTCCATGACCATGGCGACCAGGTCGTGGCCGATGGTGTCGTAGACGCCCATGCGGCGCGCGATGTCGACCTTCGTGCCGACGCCGTCCGTGGCGGAGGCGAGCAGCGGGCGCTCGTAGCGCTTGAGGGCGGAGGCGTCGAAGAGGCCGGCGAAGCCGCCGAGGCCACCGAGGACCTCGGGGCGCCGGGTCTTCTTCACCCACTCCTTCATCAGCTCGACCGCGCGGTCGCCCGCCTCGATGTCGACTCCGGCAGCCGCGTAGGAAGCACCGGTGGAACGGCTCTCAGACATTGCCTGGGATCTTTCGGGTTGGTTTCTACGGGGCTTACGGGCGACGGATGGCGTCGGCCGCGGCCGTGGCGGCGGGCCCGGCGGCCAGCTCGGTCTCCAGCAGCTGCTTGCCGAGCAGCTCGGGGTCCGGCAGCTCCATCGGGTACTCGCCGTCGAAGCAGGCGCGGCACAGGTTCGGCTTGGCGATCGTGGTCGCCTCGATCATGCCGTCGATGGAGATGTACGCGAGCGAGTCGGAGCCGAGGCTGGTGCCGATCTCCTCGATGGTCATCCCGTTGGCGATCAGTTCCGCGCGCGTGGCGAAGTCGATGCCGAAGAAGCAGGGCCACTTCACGGGCGGCGAGGAGATCCGGATGTGGACCTCGGCGGCGCCGGCCTCGCGGAGCATGCGGACCAGGGCGCGCTGGGTGTTGCCGCGCACGATGGAGTCGTCGACGACGACCAGGCGCTTGCCCTTGATGACTTCCTTGAGCGGGTTCAGCTTCAGGCGGATACCCAGCTGGCGGATGGTCTGCGAGGGCTGGATGAAGGTCCGGCCGACGTAGGCGTTCTTCACGAGACCGGCGCCGAAGGGGATGCCGGAGGCCTCCGCGTAGCCGATGGCGGCCGGGGTACCGGACTCCGGGGTCGCTATGACGAGGTCGGCCTCGGCAGGGGCTTCCTTGGCGAGCCGGCGGCCCATCTCCACCCGGGAGAGGTAGACGTTCCGGCCGGCGATGTCGGTGTCCGGGCGGGCCAGGTACACATACTCGAAGACACAGCCCTTGGGCTTTGCTTCCGCGAATCGCGAGCTGCGCAGACCGTTCTCGTCGATGGCGACGAACTCGCCCGGCTCGATCTCCCGCACGAAGCTCGCGCCGGTGATGTCCAGGGCGGCGGTCTCGGAGGCGACCACCCAGCCGCGCTCCAGGCGGCCGAGGACCAGCGGGCGGATGCCCTGCGGGTCGCGGGCGGCGTAGAGGGTGTGCTCGTCCATGAAGACGAGCGAGAAGGCGCCACGCACCTTGGGGAGCACCGCGTGCGCGGCCTCCTCGATGGTCAGCGGCTTGCCGTCGTCATCGACCTGGGCGGCGAGCAGGGCCGTCAGCATGTCGGTGTCGTTGGTGGCCGCGACCCGGGTGGAGCGGCTGTTGTTGTCGTTGGGCAGCGCGGCGACCATCTCGGCGAGCTGCGCCGTGTTGACCAGGTTGCCGTTGTGGCCGAGCGCGATCGAGCCGTGCGCGGTGGCACGGAACGTCGGCTGGGCGTTCTCCCACACGGAGGCGCCGGTGGTCGAGTAGCGGGCGTGTCCGACCGCGATATGACCCTGGAGCGAACCGAGCGAGGTCTCGTCGAAGACCTGGGAGACCAGGCCCATGTCCTTGAAGACGAGGATCTGGGAGCCGTTGCTGACCGCGATTCCCGCGGATTCCTGACCCCGGTGCTGGAGGGCGTAGAGCCCGAAGTACGTGAGCTTTGCGACCTCTTCGCCCGGAGCCCAGACACCGAAGACGCCACACGCGTCCTGGGGGCCTTTCTCGCCGGGGAGCAGATCGTGATTGAGTCGACCGTCACCACGTGGCACGGCTCCGAGTGTAGGCGAGGTCGACCACTGGTCCGAATTGGGGATACGCGACCGTAACGGATCACTGTCTGCGGATCACCTTGGCGCTTTCTTGATTTACGCAGGTCAGCGAGGTGGCAGCCGGAACGGGACGGTCATCGGGGGAACCTCGGGCGGCGTGTGCACCCGGGTTTGCCGTATGCACGAGTGAGGTTCGTCGCACATCAACCGGAGGCGTGACGGCTGAGGTGCACGAGGTCGCCGTCGCCGTCGGTGAGCGTCAGCGTCCGGTCGTCGCCCCGGGCGACCAGCGTGCCGGTGGTCAGTGCGCGGGCGAAGGCACGCTCGAAGTCCATCCGGTCCGGGGCGCAGGCCATCCGGGTGGTGCGCAGGTCACCGAGGGTGATCCGGTCGCCCTGCACGGTGGCCCGGGCGCTGAACTGGTTGCAGCCGAGGTTGCCGGCCGCCCTGCCGTCCGCGTCGATGCGCAGGTGGGCGGTGGCGGGCGCGTGCCGGATCGTACCGCCGACGGTCAGGCTGTCGACCCGCCAGTCGACGCCGGTCACCTGCTGCCCAGGACTCACCGCACCACTGTCCGCCCTTCCGGTGCCACAGGCCACCGTGAGCGGGACGAGTACGGCGGTCAGCATCAGGGTCAAGCGCTGCTTGTACCGGTTCATGGTGATTCGACGTCGGCCCGGTCACGCCGGTTCCGCTAGGACATCAGCGGCAGCACAGGTCCGATGTCCGCCCGCTCCCCACTGGCGCTCACCTTGGCCTGCGCCACGGCGTCCGGCCAGCTCACACGGCCGGTGGCGAGCCGGATCCAGGTCAGCGGGTCGGTCTCCACGACGTTCGGCGGGGTGCCGCGGGTGTGCCGGGGGCCCTCGACGCACTGCACGACGGCGTACGGCGGCACGCGCACCTCGGTGGAGCCGCCGGGCGCCTTCACGGCGAGGGCGTCGGCGAGCAGCCGGGTGGTGGTGGCCAGGGCCTGGCGGTCGAACGGCACGTCCAGGCCGGGAACGGCGGCGTTGAGGTCGTCGGTGTGGACGACGAGTTCGACGGCGCGGGTGACGAGGTAGTCGTCCAGGGGAAGCGCGCCCGCGTTGGTCTCCAGCAGCCGGCTGCCCGGATGTTCGGCAAGGAGTGTGCGCAAGGACGCGTCGACGTCGGTGAGGTAGGCGTCGAGATCGGGGTGCTCCGCGGCGAGACCCCGCGTGAACGCGTCGATGGCGGAGGCGTTGACGGTGGTGGCGAACGGCCACCGCACGACCGTCGCGTCCTGCCGCAGCGGAGCGGGCAGGCCGAGGGCGCGGTGCACGGCGGTCACGGCCATGCCGATGTGCGCGATCAGGTCGCGTACGGTCCACTCGCCGAGCCGGGTGGCCAGGGCGAGTTGCTCGGGGCCGAGACCGCGCACGGCCTCACGGACGTTGCCGAGCTGGGCGAGGACGGCGGCGCGTGTCTTCGCGGGGTCGTAGGTACGGGCGCGCTTCTTGGCCGGGGGCATGGCGGTGAGCCTATGCCTTCGCCGCGCGGTCCTTCAGGCCGTTTTCCGGCGGGCCGAGTGCCGGACCGGCACAGCGGACCGGCGGCGGCTCCGGACGGCGCCGGAACCGCCTCGGAGCCCCCTCCGCCGAGCGACCGACGGGCCGGGAAGCCCCCACCCGCCGACGCGAGTCCGGGCGGGGGCTTACGGGAGCTTCCCTGAGTCGGCTACGCCAGCAGCGCCGGGATCGTCCCCTCGTGCGCCTCGCGCAGTTCGGCCAGCGGCAGCTCGAACTGGCCCTGGATCTCCACCGACTCGCCGTCCACGACACCGATACGCGTGGCCGGCAGGCCCCGCGCACCGCACATGTCGTTGAAGCGGACCTCCTCCGAGCGCGGCACGGCGACGATCGCACGGCCGGCCGACTCGGAGAACAGGAAGGTGAAGGCGTCCAGGCCGTCCGGGACGACCAGACGCGCGCCCTTGCCGCCCAGCAGGGCCGACTCGACCACGGCCTGGACCAGACCGCCGTCGGACAGGTCGTGCGCGGAGTCGATCATGCCGTCGCGGGAGGCGGAGATCAGGATCTCGCCCAGCAGGCGCTCACGCTCCAGGTCGACCTTCGGGGGCAGGCCACCGAGGTGGTCGTGGACCACCTGGGACCAGGCCGAGCCGCCGAACTCCTCGCGGGTGTCGCCGAGGAGGTAGAGCAGCTGGCCCTCCTCCTGGAAGGCGACCGGGGTGCGGCGGGCCACGTCGTCGATGACGCCCAGGACCGCCACGACCGGGGTCGGGTGGATGGCCGCCTCGCTCGTCTGGTTGTAGAGCGAGACGTTGCCGCCGGTCACCGGGGTGCCGAGCTGCAGGCAGCCGTCCGCCAGACCGCGCACCGCCTCCGCGAACTGCCACATGACGGCCGGGTCCTCGGGCGAGCCGAAGTTCAGGCAGTCGGAGACCGCGAGCGGCCTCGCGCCCGTGGTGGCCACGTTCCGGTAGGCCTCGGCCAGCGCCAGCTGCGCGCCCGTGTACGGGTCGAGCTTGGCGTAACGGCCGTTGCCGTCGGTCGCGATGGCCACGCCGAGGCCGCTCTCCTCGTCGATGCGGATCATGCCCGAGTCCTCGAGCTGGGCCAGCACCGTGTTGCCCTGCACGAAGTGGTCGTACTGCTGCGTGATCCACTTCTTGGAGGCCTGGTTCGGCGACGCGACCAGCTTGAGGACCTGGTCCCTCAGCTCCTCGCCCGAGGACGGCCGGGGCAGCTTGTTCGCGTCGTCCGCCTGCAGGGCGTCCTGCCAGTCCGGGCGGGCGTACGGGCGCTCGTACACCGGGCCCTCGTGGGCGACGGTCCGCGGGTCGACGTCGACGATCTTGCCGCCGTGCCAGTAGATCTCGAGGCGGTCGCCGTCGGTCACCTCGCCGATCACGGTGGCGATGACGTCCCACTTGGCGCAGATCTCCAGGAAACGGTCGACCTTCTCCGGCTCGACCACCGCGCACATGCGCTCCTGCGACTCGCTCATGAGGATCTCCTCGGGCGAGAGCGTGGAGTCGCGCAGCGGTACGTCGTCCAGGGTGACGCGCATGCCGCCGGAGCCGTTCGAGGCCAGCTCGGACGTGGCGCAGGACAGGCCCGCCGCGCCGAGGTCCTGGATGCCGACGACGAGCTTCTCGCGGAAGGCCTCCAGGGTGCACTCGATGAGGAGCTTCTCCTGGAAGGGGTCGCCGACCTGGACCGCCGGGCGCTTCGAGGGCTTGGCGTCGTCGAAGGTCTCGCTCGCCAGGATCGAGGCGCCGCCGATGCCGTCGCCGCCGGTCCGGGCGCCGTACAGGACGACCTTGTTGCCCGCGCCGGATGCCTTCGCGAGGTGGATGTCCTCGTGCCGCATCACGCCGATGGCACCGGCGTTGACCAGCGGGTTGCCCTGGTAGCAGGAGTCGAAGACGACCTCGCCGCCGATGTTGGGCAGGCCCAGGCAGTTGCCGTAGCCGCCGATGCCGGCGACGACGCCCGGCAGGACACGCTTGGTGTCGGGGTGGTCGGCGGCGCCGAACCGCAGCGGGTCCACGACCGCGACCGGGCGGGCACCCATCGCGATGATGTCGCGGACGATGCCGCCGACACCCGTGGCCGCGCCCTGGTAGGGCTCCACGTACGACGGGTGGTTGTGCGACTCGACCTTGAAGGTGACCGCGTAGCCCTGGCCGACGTCCACGACGCCCGCGTTCTCGCCGATGCCGACGAGCAGGGCGTCGTTCTCGGGGGCCTTCTCGCCGAACTGGCGCAGGTGGACCTTGGAGGACTTGTAGGAGCAGTGCTCGGACCACATGACCGAGTACATGGCGAGTTCGGCGCCGGTCGGGCGGCGGCCGAGGATCTCCACCACCCGCTCGTACTCGTCCTTCTTCAGGCCGAGTTCGGCCCAGGGCAGCTCGACGTCGGGGGTCGCGGCCGCGTGCTCGACCGTGTCCAGAGGCGTCCGGCTCATGCGTTGACCAGCTTCTTGAGGATCGAGGTGAAGAAGGGGAGACCGTCGGTACGACCGGTGCCGATCAGCGGCTCGACGGCGTGCTCGGGGTGCGGCATGAGGCCGACGACGTTGCCGGCCTCGTTGGTGATGCCGGCGATGTCCCGCAGCGAGCCGTTCGGATTGAAGTCCACGTAACGGAAGACCACACGGCCCTCCGCCTCGAGCTTGTCGAGCGTGTACTCGTCGGCGACGTAGCGGCCGTCCATGTTCTTCAGCGGGATGTGGATCTCCTGGCCCTGGCGGTAGTCGCCGGTCCAGGCCGTCTCCGCGTTCTCCACCCGCAGCTTCTGGTCGCGGCAGATGAAGTGGAGGTGGTCGTTGCCGAGCATCGCACCCGGGAGGAGGTGGGCCTCGGTGAGGACCTGGAAGCCGTTGCAGATGCCGAGGACCGGCAGGCCGGCCTTCGCCTGCTCGATCACGGACTCCATCACCGGCGAGAACCGGGAGATGGCACCGGCCCGCAGATAGTCGCCGTAGGAGAAACCGCCGGGCAGCACCACGGCGTCGACCTGCTTGAGGTCCTTGTCCTTGTGCCACAGAGCGACCGGCTCGGCGCCCGCGAGGCGGATCGCGCGCCGGGTGTCCCGGTCGTCCAGGCTCCCGGGGAAAGTGACGACGCCAATACGAGCGGTCACTTGGCCGCCTCCGCGACTTCCGCGGCCTCTTCCACCTTGACGGTGAAGTCCTCGATCACGGTGTTGGCGAGGAAGGATTCCGCAAGATCGTGGATGCGGGCGAGAGCGGCCTCGTCAACCGGCCCGTCAACTTCCAGTTCGAATCGCTTTCCCTGACGTACGTCCGAGATCCCTTCGAAACCCAGGCGCGGCAGCGCACGCTGGACCGCCTGGCCCTGGGGGTCGAGGATCTCCGGCTTGAGCATGACGTCGACTACGACGCGTGCCACTGGCACTCCCGGTGTGTGGTGCTGAGCAGGTTCCTTCAGACTACCCGCACAAAATTTCTACGCGGGTAGAGTTGGAGGAAACTACGTGAGGCGCATCACGATCGGGTGTCGAAGCCGTGCGGTCGCGAAAAGTTCTGGGAAAGTTCCACAGTCCGTCCGGTCCGCCTATTGCACTGGGACACGCAGACGGATTTAGTCGGGCTTCACTTTCCATTGCCGGGCACTGTACAAATGAATTGGCAATAGCCGATACTCGGCACGTCCTCGGCGATGAGCTGTATCGACGTGCCGCACGAAGGGACCGATATTCGTGGCGCAAAAGGTCGTGGTCACTCTCTTTGACGACATCGACGGCTCGGAAGCGGCGGAAACGATCGCCTTCGGACTCGACGGCAAGTCGTACGAGATCGACCTCAACGCATCCAACGCCAAAAAACTGCGTAAGGCGCTCGCGCCCTACGTCGAGGCCGGCCGTAAGCGGTCCCGGTCCGGGAAGGCGTACAAGCAGACGGAGGTCGCCCCCGACCCGGCGGCCGTCCGCGCCTGGGCCCAGGCCAACAAGATGGACGTCCCGGCCCGCGGACGCATCCCCAAGAAGGTCTACGAGGCCTTCAGCGCCGCGCAGTGAGCCCGCGAAGGGGCAGCCCTCAGGGTCCGTCAGCGGGCCCTGGGGGCCGTGCACTTGGCCGTCGGCGGGCCGCCGCGGGGGTCCCGGGGGATCCGACTTGCGCAACCCCCCTGCTGATCAGCTAATGTCTGGAGCACGCCGAGGGGCGAGGCCGAAAGGCTCAAACCCCGAGGACCATGCGGGTGTAGTTCAGTAGCAGAACATCCCCCTTCCAGGGGGAAGGCGCAGTGTGCGATTCCTGTCACCCGCTCTGGCACCGGTCACGACCACTCTTGTGGATCAGGTAGGCTGGTGCTCGCACCGATCGGTGGGAGCCGGTCGGGGGCAGTGCGGACGTAGCTCAGTTGGTAGAGCGCAACCTTGCCAAGGTTGAGGTCGCGAGTTCGAGCCTCGTCGTCCGCTCGGGAATGAGACCCCGGTCCTTCTGGACCGGGGTCTTTTCGTTGCCCCGGTGTTCCCCTGACATTTGTCATGCCGGCCGATGACACCGCGCACTGCCGAACCGCTCCCGCCGCCGGGACGCTGGCTGCATGTACTACGACGAACACGAACACGTGATTGAGGTCACCGACCTCAAGCGCGTCTACGGGGGCGGGTTCGAGGCCGTACGCGGAATCTCCTTCTCCGTGGCGCGCGGGGAGATCTTCGCCCTGCTCGGCACCAACGGCGCGGGAAAGACCTCGACGGTCGAACTGCTGGAGGGACTCACCGCACCCGCCGCGGGCCGTATCCGGATCCTCGGCCACGACCCGTACCGCGAGCGGGCCGCCGTACGGCCGCGCACCGGGGTCATGCTCCAGGAGGGCGGGTTCCCGGCCGAGCTGACCGTCGCCGAGACCGCCCGAATGTGGGCCGGATGCACCAGCGGTGCGCGGCCGGAGGCGGAGGTGCTGGAGCGGGTGGGGCTCACCGGCAGGCACGAGGTGCGGGTCAAGCAGCTGTCCGGCGGTGAGCGGCGGCGGCTCGATCTGGCGCTCGCCCTGCTCGGCGACCCCGAGGTCCTCTTCCTCGACGAGCCGACGACCGGGCTCGACGCCGAAGGCCGCCAGGACACCTGGGAGTTGGTGCGCGCCCTGCGCGACACCGGTACGACCGTGCTGCTCACCACGCACTATCTGGAGGAGGCCGAAGGCCTCGCCGACCGGCTCGCCATCCTGCACGAGGGCCGAATCGCCGTCTCCGGCACCCCGGCCGAGGTGACCGCCGGCCGCCCCTCCCGGATGTCCTTCGAACTACCCGACGGCTACTTCCTCGGCGATCTGCCGCCGCTCGCCGAACTCGGCGTCTGCGGCCACGAGACCGACGGAAGGGTCGTACGGCTGCGGACCACCGGACTCCAGCGGACCGCAACCCGGGTACTGGCCTGGGCCGAGCGGACCGGGGTCGAACTGCGCGGGCTGGACGTGCGCTCCGCCTCGCTGGAGGAGGCGTTCCTCGGGATCGCCCGCGAGCAGGCACGGCAACAGGTACGAGAGGTGGCGGCATGAGCGGGGTCCGGGTGGAGGGCATGGCGCGGACCGCGCGAGCGCAGGCGGGCGGCGTCGCCCGTGCACAGGCCTGGCGGCGGCTGCGGGCGCTCGGGCGGGCCGAGATGGCGCTGCTCGGCCGTAACCGGGGCGTCGTGTTCACCGCGCTGTTCGTGCCGCTGGTCCTGCCGTTCAGCGTGCGGCCCGCGCTCTCGCACGTCGATCTGAAGAAGCAGGGCCTGACCCTCGGTACGACCATGCTGACGGCCGCGATCGGCTTCTCCTTCCTCTTCGCCGTCTACACCTCGCTGGTCAACGCCTTCGTGGCCCGCCGGGAGGAACTCGTCCTCAAGCGGCTGCGCACCGGCGAACTCTCCGACACCGAGATCCTCACCGGCACCGCGCTGCCCGCGGTCGGCATCGGACTCGCCCAGGCGGTGGTGGTGTCCGCCGCGTGCGCCGCCCTGCTGCGCACCGGCGCGCCCAAGGCGCCGTATCTGCTGCTGCCGGGGCTGCTGGCCGGGCTCCTGATCAGTGCCGGGCTCGCCGCGCTCACCGCCTCCTTCACCCGGACCGTGGAGAGCGGGCAGGTCACCGCGCTGCCGCTGATGTTCGTGTCGATGCTCGGCTCCGGGATCGCGATCCCGGCCGAGGCCCTGCCCGACCGGCTCGCCTCGGTCTGCGAACTGCTGCCGCTGTCCGCCGCGATCCGGCTGGTCCACGGCGGCTGGACCGGCCGGTTGAGCGGCCACGAAGCCCTCGGCGCCCTGGCGACCGCGCTGGCCTGGACGATCGTGGCGGTGTTTGCTGGACGTCGGTGGTTCCGCTGGGAGCCGCGGCGGTGAGACACGGGGCGTGACAGGGGGACACGGGAATGGGCGGGCCGCGGGGCTGGTGGCGGGGCAAGAGCCGACCGCAGCAGGTGGAGACGTACACACGCTGGTCGTTCTACTTCTTCTCCGTCGTGGAGATCTCCGGCATGAGCGGGTCCCTGACCGGGAAGATC
This sequence comes from Streptomyces broussonetiae, assembly GCF_009796285.1. Classification (NCBI taxonomy): domain Bacteria; kingdom Bacillati; phylum Actinomycetota; class Actinomycetes; order Kitasatosporales; family Streptomycetaceae; genus Streptomyces; species Streptomyces broussonetiae. Next base: position 4,762,989 of record NZ_CP047020.1, read on the forward strand.
CCGCCGTGGCTCGCGGGCTGGCTGTTCGCCATGGTCGTCGGGCACGCGGTGGTGACCACGGTGACCTCCGCCAAGGCCCTGGACTGGACCCGCGGCCGTCGGGCCCGGCCGGCGCGGGCCCTGTGGACGCTGGGCACCGTCACGGTCGTCCTGGCGGTGGCCGTCCTCGCGGTGCACCGGTACGGGCCGGTCGGCCGGGGCACCGGAGAGGCCGTCGGCACGGTCTACGGCGGCCTGATGTCCTGGGGCGGGGGCATGCTGACGCTCGGCGTCCGCGGCCGGCGGCAGATGCTCGCGATCGTCTCCGGCTTCGCCGTCGGTGCCGGAGTGCTGTCCCTGCCGCTGGGCGCCGCCTGGCCGCTCGCGGTGGTCACGGCGTTCCTGGTGTTCCTGTGCGCCGGATTCCTTGCCATCACCTGCCTGTTCTCCGTGTGGCTGCTCGACTCCGTCTACGAACTCGATGAGGCCCGCGAGACCCGGGCCCGGCTCGCCGTCGCCGAGGAGCGGCTCAGGTTCGGGCGCGATCTGCATGACGTCCTCGGGCGGAACCTCTCCGTGATCTCGCTCAAGAGCGAACTGGCCGTCCAACTGGCCCGGCGGGGGCGGCCGGAGGCGGAGGAGCAGATGATCGAGGTGCAGCGCGTCGCGCACGAGTCGCAGCGCGAGGTGCGGGCGGTCGTACGCGGCTACCGGGAGGCCGATCTCGGGGCCGAACTGGCGGGTGCGCAGGGCGTGTTGACGGCCGCCGGGATCGGCTGCGAGGTCAGCGCCGAGACGGCGGGACTGCCCGCCGACGTGCAGTCCGCGCTCGGCTGGGTGGTGCGCGAGGCCGCCACCAACGTGCTGCGGCACGGCGATGCCGGACAGTGCACGCTGTGCCTGCGGGTGCTTGAGGGGCGTGTGGTGCTGACGGTGGAGAACGACGGAGTGTCCGGAACCCCCGACGGGGGTGGGGGTTCCGGGCTCACCGGGCTGCGGGAACGGCTGGCCGCCCTGGACGGGACGCTGCAGGCGGGGGCCGTCGAAGGGGACCGGTTCCGATTGGTGGCCGAGGTGCCGCTGAAGCAGAAAGTGAGTGAAGTCACATCATGAGCACTCCGGTACGGCTGTTGCTCGCCGACGACGAGCATCTGATCCGGGGCGCCCTGGCCGCGCTGCTGTCGCTGGAGGACGATCTCCTGGTCGTCGCGGAGGCGGCGACCGGGCCCGAGGCACTCGCCATGGCCCGGGCCCACGCACCCGATGTGGCCGTGCTGGATCTGCAGATGCCGGGCGCCGACGGTGTGAAGGTCGCCACATCCCTGCGCACCGAACTGCCCGGCTGCCAGGTGCTGATCGTGACCGGGCACGGACGCCCCGGCCACCTGAAACGGGCGCTCGCGGCCGGAGTGCGCGGGTTCGTCCCCAAGACCGTCAGCGCCCAGCGGCTCGCCGAGATCATCCGCACCGTGCACGCCGGAAACCGTTACGTCGACCCGGAATTGGCGGCCGACGCGATCTCCGCCGGGGACTCCCCGCTGACCGCCCGGGAGGCCGAGGTGCTGGAGCTGGCGGCCGACGGAGCGCCGGTCACGGAGATCGCCGAGCGGGCCGCACTGTCCCCGGGGACCGTGCGGAACTACCTCTCCTCGGCCGTCACCAAACTCGGCGCCGAAAACCGGCATGCGGCAGTGCGTCTCGCACGCGAGCGAGGTTGGGTATAGTTGCTCTCGCGCCACGGCGCACTGCGGACGTAGCTCAGTTGGTAGAGCGCAACCTTGCCAAGGTTGAGGTCGCGAGTTCGAGCCTCGTCGTCCGCTCCAGAAGAAGACCCCGGTCCGGTGGACCGGGGTCTTCTCGTCTTCCTAGCTCCAGCTCAGGCCCGTGAGGCGCTCGTAGGCCTCCACGTACTTCTGCCGGGTCTGCCGGACGACCTCGTCGGGCAGTGCCGGCGGAGGCTGCTCGCTCTTCCTGTCCCAGCCGGACTCGGCCGAGGTCAGCCAGTTGCGCACGAACTGCTTGTCGTACGACGGCTGCGTACGGCCCGGCTGCCACTCGTCGGCCGGCCAGAAGCGGGAGGAGTCCGGGGTGAGGACCTCGTCGGCAAGGACGAGGGTGTCGCCGTCGAAGCCGAACTCGAACTTGGTGTCGGCCAGGATGATGCCGCGGTCACGGGCGATGTCCCGGGCGCGGGAGTACACGGCGAGGGTGGCCTGGCGCAGTTGCGCGGCGGTCTCGACACCGACCTGACGGGCGACCTCCTCGTAGGAGACGTTCTCGTCGTGCTCGCCGACCTCGGCCTTGGTGGCCGGGGTGAAGATCGGGCCGGGCAGCTCCGAGCCGTCGGCGAGGCCTTCGGGGAGGGCGAGGCCGCAGACCGTACGGGACTCGTTGTACTCGAGCAGGCCCGAGCCGGTGAGGTAACCGCGGGCCACGCACTCCACCGGGACCATCTTGAGCTGCTTGCAGACCAGCGTGCGGCCCGCCCAGTCGGCCGGGGCGCCCTCGGGCAGCTCGGTGCTGATCACATGGTTGGGGGCCAGGTCCCTGAGCTGGTCGAACCACCACAGGGAGAGCTGGGTGAGGACGCGGCCCTTGTCGGGGATCTCCGTGGGCAGCACCCAGTCGTAGGCGGACATACGGTCGCTGGCGACCATCACGAGGTCGCCCGCCTCGTTCTGGTACAGCTCGCGCACCTTCCCGGTGTGCAGGTGCACCAGGCCCGGAACCTGGATCGGCTCGGGCTTTTCTACGAATCCGGACACGGTTCCTCCCCGTGGTTCTGTCCAAGTGCCTCGATTCTCCCGTATGCGGTGGTCCACCGCGTTCGGGGGGGTCGGCTGCCGCCGGATCCGCCGTCGGGATCAGTCGCGTTTGCAGATGCGGTCCAGGAGGTTCGCCGTGGCGCGCTGGATCGTGGGGTCCACATGGCCGGGGCGGTCCAGGGCCGGGGACCAGGCGAAGGTGCCGGATGCGAACACCCAGGCTCCGGAAGGGGCGCGGTAGAGGGAGGTCTCCTGGTGGCGCTGGACGCCGTCGTTGTCGGTGTAGGGGGAGTGGGCGAGCAGGATGCGCTCCTCGTGCTCGGGCAGCGGGGTGCGCGGGAAGTACCGGTCGGCCTCTCCGGCCACCAGGCCGGAGATCTCGTCGCCCTCGTGCGCGCCGGTCGCCTCCCACAGCCAGTGGCCGGCGTTGCGGACGATCAGCGGGGCCGGCTCGGGCACCCGGCCCGCGTACTGGATGCCGATCAGCTGCTGCTCGGGCCGGTCGACCTCCCGCCACAGCACCGGCCTGCCGGGGCCCCTGCGCTTGCGGCAGGTCAGCAGCCGGTCCGGTTCACCGGCCGGGGAGGGGCCCAACTCGACTTGCCAGTACATGGTGTTGGCGGACAGGAAGACCAGCGAGGTGCCCCGGTCGCGGGCGTCCTCGACGGCCCGGCGCATCGCCCCCGACCAGTACTCGTCATGGCCGGGAAAGACCAGGCCCCGGTAGCGGGTGGGGTCGACCCGGCCGGCGTGCAGATCGCGGGCGTCGGCGTAGGCGAGGTCGTAGCCGTAGCGCTCGGCCCAGCGGATGAAGTCGTAGGCGTGGCCGACGTGCAGGGGCAGGCCCGCGCCCGCGTACGGCCGGTCGAAGGAGACCGTGGTGGCCGCGTCGGCCTCGCCGAGCAACCGGCCCTTCTCGTCCCAGGCGTGGTAGAGGCTGGCGCCGGTGCGGCCGTCCTCCGGGTAGAGGTTGTACGCCTGCCAGGTGATGTCGGGCAGCAGCAGGAGCAGGTCGGCGGGGTGGTCGTCGCGGACCGTGAACGGCACGTGGGAGCGGTAACCGTCGACGGTGGTCAGGACGGCCACGTAGGCGCCGATGTTCCAGTGCACGGGCACCTGCAGGCGCCAGGAGAGCCACCAGTGGTGGCAGGAGACCGTGCGGTCGGCGGTCAGCGGAGCGGGCTGGACGATGCCGGACAGACGCGGGCTGGTGGTGATCTTGGCGGCGCCGTCCCCTCCGTAATGGCCGATCCGGTAGATGTCGACGCTGAACTCCTGCGGCGGGTCGACCGTGATGCGGAAGTCGATCGCCTCGCCGGGCGCGACCGCGCCGGTGGAGGTGAAGCCCTTGATCTGGCGGTGCACGTCGTCGGCCGCGCGGGGGCCGGGCACGCGTGGGGCGGGGCCGACGCCGGCGAGCTGCCGGCGGCTCGGGTCGACGTACCAGGGCACGACGTGACCGGTGTCGTCGAAGTAGGTCTCACTGCCGCGCAGCCAGGGCACCGGGCCCTGGCCGAAAGGATCCGTGACGGCGTGCGCGAGCGCTCCGGACTCCCAGCGGCGGATGTGGTCCGAGGCCATGATCGCTCCCCTCCCTCAGGTCCCCCGTGTCGGCCCTGTCTCGGTGGTGCTCGCTGTGCTCGTAGTGCTCGGATGTACGCGCCGGGCTCGGCCGTGCTGTCGTATGTCGCACGCCTTTGCCAGGTGGGTGGTCGCTCCCAGCACATCACATAACGCACGCGCTCGGTCACTAGTCGTTGCGAATTGACCTGAAGTGGAAGTCGGAGCTTCCGGTGCCCGCCATCCCTCAGACGAGCCGTACGGGCTTCTCGGGTCGTATCCCGGACTCGGCCAGCCAGTCGCGCAGGGGGCCCGGGTCCCCCTCCTCGATCAGGCTGAGCACTTTGGACGTGAGGTCGGCGGCCCGCTCTCCGTCCAGCAGCAGGGAGGGGCCGTCCAGCCAGTCCAGGGCGGGAACCGCGCCGGCGGTGTCGACGGCCGCGCAGCACACCATCGCCGTGACGTGGTCGGCGAGCAGGTCCCGGCCGCTGCGCGGGGGCTGCAGCGGAAAGAGGGGCAGCTCGGCGTCGTCCCACAGGGCGCTCTCGAGGCCGCGGTCCGCGGTGGTCGCGCCCCGGGGCGCCGCGGCCTCCTCACGGGCCAGCTCCGCGCTCAGCCGGGCGGCGAGGGCCGCGCTGCGCTCCGTACCGGGATCGGTGTCCTCGTCCAGGTCCTCGGGGAGTGCCACGGCCGCGCAGGGGGCCTGGTGCGGCATGACGGCGGCCGGCTCGGTGAGGTGGTCCAGGACCCGGGCCAGGGTGGGGCCGCCGGGGTCGGGGGCCATGGGGTCGACCGCGGCGCGCACGCCGAGCGCGTCCAGGACGCGGTGCAGCCGGGCCGCCTCGGCGCGCCAGGTGCGGTCCACGACCTCCTCCGGATACGCCTGCCAGTCCACCGGGGCCCAGTCGGGGCCGGGCCCGGCGGGTCCGCCGTGGAACAGCCGGGCGGCGAGCAGCGAGGCCGCCTCGTCCATCGCGCCCGGCTCCTCCAGCAGGTCACAGGCGGGGCGCTCGCCGAGCCGGGAGGCGAAGCCCTCGGCCAGCCGGTCGCGCCGGGACAGCTCCGTGAGCGCCGCCACCACGCCCGCGTCCAGCCGGGAGGGCCAGCGGCCCATCCGCCAGGCGGGCAGCGCGACCCGGGTCAGCAGCCGGTCCCAGCCCGCATAGGCGAGGCCGACCTGTTCCTGGGCGACGATCCGCAGGCCGTAGTCGACCGCCTGGGCCCGCTCGGCCGCCGCCGCGGCGACCCCGCGCTCCATCTGCGTCGCATGCTCCCGGCAGCCGCGCAGCAGTATCCGGGACACCCAGCCGAGCAGCGCGCACATCCCGCGGACGGGCGGGCGGCGGCCGGGCGCCGAGGCGACCGCGAGTGCCGCGTCCAGACCGCGTACGAAACGGCGGGCGGCAGCTATGTCGGGGTGCGCCGAGGGACCCGTGCCGGCGACGACCGGGGCGAGGACCGCGCGCAGTTCGCCGACGCGCATCCACCACAGGAACGGGGAGCCGATCACCAGGACCGGCGCGACGGGCGTGCGACGGTGGGCGTGCGGGCCCGCTATCTCGTCGGGCGCCGAGCGGGCCGGCGGGCCGTGGGCCGTATGCGTACGGTCCTCCAGCCAGCTGTCGCAGTCCGGGGTGAGCGCCACGGCCGACGGAGCCGGCACGTCCAGCCGGTCGGCCAGGTCGCGCACCATCCGGTACAGCTCCGGGGCGGACTCCTCCGGGATCGACACCGTGGGCGTCATGGCGGGACGGGCCCGGGCCACGACCAGGGCGATGCCGGCGGCGGCCAGCAGCACGAGGACGGCGAGCACCCCCACGGCCCAGCGGGCGGCGTCCCAGCCCGGGCCTACGAGGTGGCCGGTGGATCCGCCGGTCAGCAGGATCACCGTGGCGCCCGCGGGCAGCAGGGCCGCGCCCAACGCCCGGCCCCGGACCCGCAGGACGGCGAGGGCCCGGGAACGCGCGGCCTGCGCCCCCGCCTCCACACCGATTCCGCTCACGTGCCGACCTCACCCCCTCGCTGCCGTTGCCGTGCTTGCCTGGTGGTGCTCACTCCCCCACTGTGGCACCCGCCACTGACATCGCAATGCCGGTGGGCCAAGTGCCGGAACGCTTGCGCGGCACCCTAGTTGGGGCCCACGCCCCCGTCAGCTGTATGGGCGATCGGTCACTCGATGGAATGGCTTTGGTCAGAGGTGGGTGACAGACAGCAAAGATCAGGCCCCGGATCGTGGATCCGGGGCCCGATCGAACGGCATGGCCGACAGCAGGGCAGGTCAGGCGCCTGCCGCCCGGGCCGCCTGCGCGGCGATGTCGGTGCGGTGCTGGGAACCGTCCAGCCCGATCCGGCCCACCGCCCGGTACGCCCGCTCGCGCGCCTCCGTCAGGTCCGCGCCGGTGGCCGTGACGGACAGCACACGCCCACCCGCGCTGACGACGGTGTCGCCGTCCTGCCTGGTCCCGGCGTGCAGCACGTACGCGTGCGGCGCGTCCTCGGCGGCCACCTCGGCCAGACCGGTGATCGGGTCGCCGGTGCGGGGCGTGCCCGGGTAGTTGTGCGAGGCGACGACGACGGTCACGGCCGCGTCCTCGCTCCAGCGCAGCGGCGGCAGGTCGCCGAGCGTGCCCTCGGCGGCGGCCCGCAGCACAGCGGACAGCGGCGTCTTCAGCCGGGCCAGCACGACCTGGGTCTCGGGGTCGCCGAAGCGGGCGTTGAACTCGATGACCCGCACGCCACGGCCGGTGATCGCCAGCCCGGCGTAGAGCAGACCGGAGAACGGCGTGCCACGGCGGCGCAGTTCGTCCACCGTCGGCTGCAGCACCGTCTCGAGCACCTCGTCGACCAGCTTGGGATCGGCCCACGGCAGGGGCGAGTACGCGCCCATGCCACCGGTGTTCGGGCCCGCGTCGCCGTCGAGTGCGCGCTTGAAGTCCTGGGCGGGCTGGAGCGGTACGACGGTCTTGCCGTCGGTGACGGCGAAGAGGGAGACCTCGGGACCGTCGAGGAACTCCTCGATGACGACCCGGTCACAGCCCGCGGCGTGCGCCCTGGCCTGGTCGAGGTCCTCGGTGACGACGACGCCCTTGCCGGCGGCGAGACCGTCGTCCTTGACGACGTAGGGGGCGCCGAAGGCGTCGAGGGCCTCGGTGACCTCCTCGGCGGTGGCACAGACGTAGGAGCGGGCGGTCGGCACCCCGGCCGCCGCCATGACGTCCTTGGCGAAGGCCTTGGACCCCTCCAGCTGCGCGGCCTGCCCGGACGGGCCGAAGACGGGGATGCCCGCCGCACGGACGGCGTCGGCGACCCCGGCGACCAGCGGGGCCTCAGGGCCGACGACGACCAGCTCGGCGCCGAGGCGCGTGGCCAGCTCGGCCACCGCCTTGCCGTCGAGCGCGTCGACCGGGTGCAGCTCGGCGACCTCGGCGATGCCGGCGTTGCCGGGGGCGCAGTGCAGCGCGGTGACGTCGGGGTCGAGGGACAGGGAGCGGCACAGGGCGTGTTCGCGGGCGCCGCTGCCGATGACGAGGACCTTCACGGGGTCAGCCTAATGGCAAGGTTGCCCAAGCCCGGGGGCCGGGTTTGTTGGACTTTCCTCCAAGGCGTCGTCCCGGCCGGTGCTTCCCACCCGTCTCGGCCGGCTACTCGTTGGTGAACTCCTCCATCACCGTCGCACCCAGCTCCCGCACGATCAGCTCATGGCCGGAGAGGGCCGATTCATCCAGGTCGGGGTCGTCGTCCGCGGGGATGTCGTCCTCGGGGGCGACGGGCGGCGGCTCCGGGGCGGCCGTGGGCCGGGGGGCCGGAGCGGGGGCGGCCGGGGTGGGCGCCGGTGTCTGCGGGCCCGGCTGGGGCGCCGCGGGACGGGCTGCGGCCGGGGCGCCGTAGCCACCACCGCCGGACGGGGCGCCGCCGTAGCCGCCGCCTGCGCCGTAGCCGGACGAACCGCCCGGCACCGGGGTCGCGGAGCCGCCGGACGGGTCGACGATCGCCTCGATCTTCCACTGCACGTTGAACTGTTCGGCCAGCGCCTGCCGCAGGACGTCCTCGCTGCCGCTGCCGGAGAAGTTGTCGCGGGCGCCGGCGTTGACGAAACCGAGCTGGAGGGTGGTGCCGTCGAAGCCGGTCACCTGGGCGTTCTGGCTGAGCAGGATCCAGGTGAAGCGGCGGCGGTTCTTGACGGCCTCCAGAATGTTCGGCCAGAGCGTGCGGGGGTCGGGGCCGCCGACGGGCGCGACGGCGGCGGGCGCGGCCGGGGCCTGGGCCACCGGCGCGGCGGCTGCCTGGTACTGCGGCTGGGCGGGCGCGCGGTCCGGCGTCCGGGCCGGGGCATCGCCCTGCTGTCCGCCCGCGGGAGCGGCGGCCGTGGGCCAGCCACCGGGGCGCCGGCCGCTTCCGGCGGGAGCGGCGGCGGGCCAGGCGCCCGGGGCCGAAGCGGCGGGAGCAGGGGCGGCCGGAGGCTGCGCGAGGGCCGCCGGGGCGGCCGGTGCGGCCGAGGCGGCAGCCGGTGCCGGTTCGGGTGCCGGGGAAGCGGCGGGAGCCGTAGGTGCGGGGGCGGCCGGGGGTGCGGGGGCGGCCGGGGCCTGACCACCGGCACCCGCAGCGCCGGGGGCGGCGGCACCGGGACCGGCCGCAGCCGGGCCGCCCGGTGCTCGTACGGCCGCGCGGGCCGCGGCAGGGCCGCCGCCGGGCGGCACGGACGGCATGGGGGCGCCGCCGTGGGCCTCGGGGCCGGGGACGTACCCCATGGCGGGCGCGCCGCCGCCCGCGAAGTTGACGCCTCGCTCGATGCGGTCGAGGCGGGCCATGACCGAGCGCTCGTCGCCGTAGGCGGCGGGGAGCAGCACGCGCGCGCAGATCAGCTCCAGCTGGAGGCGGGGCGAGGTGGCGCCGCGCATCTCCGTGAGGCCCCCGTTGACGAGGTCGGCGGCGCGGCTCAGCTCCGCGGCGCCGAACGTGGAGGCCTGGGCCTGCATCCGCTCCAGGACGTCGGCCGGGGCGTCGAGCAGCCCCTTGTCCACCGCGTCCGGGACGGCGGCGAGGATCACCAGGTCGCGCAGCCGCTCCAGCAGGTCGGCGACGAAGCGGCGCGGGTCGTTGCCGCCCTCGATGACGTGGTCCACGACCTCGAAGGCGGCGGCGCCGTCACCGGTGGCGAAGGCCTCCACGACGGAGTCGAGCAGCGAGCCGTCGGTGTAGCCGAGGAGGGAGGTGGCCATGGCATACGTCACACCCTCCGCTCCCGCTCCGGCGAGGAGCTGGTCCATGACGGACATGGAGTCACGCACGGAGCCCGCACCGGCGCGCACGACCAGCGGGAGCACGCCGTCCTCGACCGGGATGTCCTCCTTCTGGCACACCTCGGCGAGGTAGTCCCGCAGAGTGCCGGGCGGAACGAGCCGGAAGGGGTAGTGGTGGGTCCGCGACCGGATCGTGCCGATGACCTTCTCGGGCTCGGTGGTCGCGAAGATGAACTTGAGATGCTCCGGCGGCTCCTCGACCACCTTCAGCAGCGCGTTGAAGCCGGCCGACGTGACCATGTGGGCCTCGTCGATGATGTAGATCTTGTACCGGCTGGCGGCGGGGCCGAAGAAGGCCTTCTCACGCAGCTCACGGGCGTCGTCCACACCACCGTGCGAGGCCGCGTCGATCTCGATGACGTCGATGGAACCCGGTCCGTTGCGCGCGAGATCACGGCAGGACTGGCACTCGCCGCACGGGGTGGGAGTGGGACCTTGCTCACAGTTCAGACAGCGGGCGAGGATGCGCGCGCTGGTCGTCTTGCCACAGCCGCGCGGACCACTGAACAGGTACGCGTGATTGACCCGGTTGTTCCGCAGCGCCTGCTGCAGCGGGTCGGTGACATGCTCCTGCCCGATGACCTCGGCAAAGGTCTCCGGGCGATAGCGGCGGTACAGCGCGAGAGACGACACGCATACGAGGTTATAGGCGCCCACTGACAACCCGGGAAAACAAGGGCCCCCCACGCACCCGCCAGAGCCGACCTACCCTTGCTGCCTTCCGGCCCTGGGGGAGTTCAGTCAGATAGCGCCGCGTGAGGGGCTGCGCCCACAGTACCCGATCGGGACCCGCGTTCAGTACCCGATCACCGGCCGCGGTCGTACCCGATCCGGGCCTGCGGGAACGGGTTCGCGAGCACTCCCCTCGGTCATGTAATGTTTCCGGCGGAGGATTCGCCTAGAGGCCTAGGGCGCACGCTTGGAAAGCGTGTTGGGGGCAACCCCTCACGAGTTCGAATCTCGTATCCTCCGCCAGTGCCTCACCGGGCACGTTGTCGAAGGGCCCCACTGTTCGCAGTGGGGCCCTTCGACGTTGTCCGTCCCGGTTTCCGTCCCGGCCGGATTTTTCGTGCCGCACGAGCGTTCAAGCCTCCGGACTTCCCCGGGGCGCACCCTGGACCTGTCGCCGCGACCAGCGAGGGAGTCCCAGGAACGACCGGAAACGTCTCAGCAGCACCGACGAGAACGGTTTCGCCATGACGTGGTCCTGGACCCGCACAACGGCGATCAGGTCGTGATGGCCCACCCCTTCGCGGCCGTGCCGCTCGGCTTCTCCGTGATGGGGGCGCACACACTGTGGTGGGGCGGCTGCGCCTGGGACTCGTTCGCCATGCCCCACCTGCTCTGGGACGAGCCCGACGTCCTGGTCGCCACCCGCTGTCCGGCCTGCGCCACCCCGCACGCCCGGGTGGTCGGCCGGGACGCGCCCCCGCCGGGCGACCAGGTGGCCCATTTCCTCGTCCCCATGCGCCCAGCCTGGGACGACGTCGTGCGCACCTGCGGCAACCAGCGCCTCTTCCGCTCCACCGACTGCGTCGAGACCTGGCTGCACAGGACGGGCCACGAGCGCGGCTACGTCAATGGATCCCGGCACCCTGTGGCGCTTCGCCGGCGACTGGTGCACCAGGCGCCCGGAGCCGGGCCACACCCGCCGCGACCCCGCCTCCGCCACCGCCTGCTTCGCCGAGGTCGGCCTGCACGGATCTTTCTGGGGACTGCCCGACTGATGGGCCCGGCGCCGGGCACCCGGCGCCCCTTGAGGCCCTACCGCACCACCCGCACCGGTGCCGACACCGTCACCTGGTCCAGGTCCGACACCCGGACCGTCGCCTTCATCGTCCAGGTCCCCGGGATGGGAAGGTCGAAGGAGTCGGCTCCCCAGTAGCCGCCGCGGTCGGTGACCCCGGTGTCGAGGGGGCCGATGCGCTGGGCGGGGAGGGTGAGGGAGACCCGGAGTTCGGGGACCGTGGACAGGCCGCCGTCGGGGCCGTAGACCACCGCCTGGACGGAAGTGCGGCCCACGCGGCCCGGGTCCAGGGTGATCTGGACCTTGCCGTGGCCGCCGGGGGTGCCGAGGTCGAAGGGGATCGTCGTCACGGACGCAGTCGGGATGCCCGCGTCCGCCGTACCGGACTGCGTCGCCCCGGTGGCCGTGCGGCCGGGGACGGTGCTCGTCAGGAGGGTCGTCAGGGCCAGGACCACCACCGCCACGGCCGCCTCCGCCAGCACCGAGCGGCGCAGGACGTGGAAGGGGACGGGCGGCGGCGGGGCGGGAACGGACGGCTCCGCGGGGAGCGGGGGGCCCGTTGCCGGCTCGGGGACGCGGGCCGGGGTCGTCGTGCTCGCGTGTGCCCGCACCTGTGCCGTGCGGGACGTCCAGGTGCGGGAGCAGGCCGCCGCCAGCAGGAGCGCGGTGACGGCCGCCAGTTTGGCCAGCAGCGTGCGGCCGTACGTCGTGTCCGTGAGCGCCTGCCAGGAACCGAGCCCCCGCCAGGACTGGTAGACGCCGGTCACGGCCAGCACGGTCACCGAGGCGAGCGCCAGGCGGGAGAAGCGGGCCGGGACCGAGAGCGGGAGCGCCGGAGTGCGGGACAGGGTGCGCAGGAGCGCGGCCAGGCCGCCCAGCCAGACCCCCATGGACAGCAGGTGCAGCGTGGCCGAGGTGATCGCCAGCGGGACCTGGATGCCCGCCGAGGCGTGTTCGGCCGCCGCCCAGGTCAGGGCCAGGGGCAGGGAGACGGTCGCGGCCACGGCCAGCGTGGCGCGGCGGGGGAGCCTTCTGCGGCGGGCCCGCAGGACGGCGACGACGGCCGCCGCCAGCAGCAGCAACACCAGGCGGGCGAGCAGGAGTTCACCCGTGCGGGTCGTCGCCGTACGGGCGAGAGCGCCGAGGGAGAGGGCCCGCAGCGGCGCGGTGCCCTCCTCGTACGGTGCGCGCAGGACGAACAGGGCGGCCGTCGCGGCCATGAGGGTCCAGGCCGCGGCCAGGACGGGCGTGCGCAGCGGGGCCGCCTTCGGCGGGCGGCAGTACGCCACGAACGCCGCCGTGCCCAGCAGCAGGGCCACGGAGAGGTAGGCGAGGTAGCGCGCGATGTTGTACAGCGCCGCGGTGGCCGGGTTCTCGGTGCTGTCGGGGGCGGCGCTCACGGTCGTCGCCGTGCGGCTGCCGACGGAGAACGTCAGCGCGCCGGACACGGGGTGGCTGTCCGCCGACACCACCCGCCAGGCGACCGTGTAGGTACCGGTGGCGAGCCTCGCCGGCAGGGAGACGCGGGCGGTGTCCGAACGGCCGGGGACATGGCCGGCGGGGCCCGTGCGCACCCGGTGGTTGCTGGGGTCGTAGACCCGGAAGGAGTCGGTGAGCAGGCCGACCGACTCGCTGAACGTCAGGGTCACCTGCCGGGGGGCCGTGCCGAGGACGGTGCCGTCGGCGGGGTCGGTCGCGCGCAGGGCCGCGTGGGCCGAGGCGGGGGCCGCCGCGGCGAACAGGAGGAGGAACAGGCTCGTGCCCAGCAGCACCAGCCGTCGTGGCCATCGGTGTCGGTCGCGCTGCACCTCGCCCCCTTCGTGGGCCCGCCGTGTTCCTGGTAGATACGGAGAGTCCGGCTCCGTTGCTCACCACGTCGGGCGGGCCGAGACACCGCCGTCCACGACCAGGTCGTGCCCGGTGATCCAGGCCGCGAGCGGCGAGGCCAGGAACACGCAGGCGTCGGCCACGTCCTCGGGACGGCCCAGGCGGCCGGTGGGGGCGGCGGCGAGCCAGCGGCGTACGCCGTCCGGCCAGGCCCCGGCCAGGCCCTCCCGGTCGATCAGGCCGGGCGAGACCGTGTTGACGCGGATGCCCTCGGGCCCGTACTCGAGGGCCGCCGCACGGGCGTGCATGACCACCGCCGCCTTGGCCGCGCTGTAGTGCGCGTGGCCGGGGGCGGGCCGGGCCGCCTCGATGGAGGCGATGTGGGTGATGGTGCCGCCGCCGTGCGCCCGCATGTGGTCCGCCGCGGCCTGGGTACAGGAGAAGACGCTGGTGAGGTCGGTGTCGACGACCGTGCGCCACTCGGCGGCCGTCATTCCGGGCAGGGGCTGCACGGGCTGGACGGCGGCGTTGTTGACGAGCGCGGTGAGCCGGCCGCCGGACCAGTGCGTCACCTGACCGACCAGCCGGTGGCAGGCCTCCTCGTCGGTCAGGTCCGCCTGGAGTACGACTGCCTCGCCGCCCGACTCCCGGATCCGGGCCGCCACTTCACCGGCCGCCGCCACCGCCGTGCGGCAGTGGACGGCCACCGCCGCGCCCTGCTCCGCGAGGCGCAGGGCGATGGCGCGGCCGATGCCACCGCTCGCGCCGGTCACCAGGGCGGTCTGTCCCTCGAGAAGGCTCATCTTCCGTTTCCCTTCCGCCGCGTCCTGCCGTTCACGGGCGGGACAGTTCCGTGATGCGGGCGGCCTGGGACGGGTAGCGCGCCGTCAGGTCGGCCGCGTCGCCGTGTTCGTAGTCCGCGTCGGTGAATCCGGGGGCCATCGTGGTGCCGAAGAGCGTCCACGCGCCGCCCGGGGCGACCCGCGCGCCCATCCAGGTGCGGGCCGGCACGGTCAGCTGGACGTGCTGGCCGGACAGCGGGGCGGGGCCGAGCACGGCGGTGCGGGCGGTGCCGTCGGGGGCGAGGAGCAGGAGGTGGAGCGGGTCGCCGAGGTAGAAGTGCCAGACCTCGTCGGTGGGCAGGCGGTGCAGGGCGGAGAAGTCGTCCGCGGTGAGCAGGGCGACGATGGCGGAGCCCTCGGGACGGCCGTCGGGGCGCACGGGGCCCGCCCAGGTACGCCGGAACAGGCCGCCTTCGCGCGGGATCGGTTCGAGCCCGTAGTGGGCGATCAGTTCTTGGGGCGTCGTCGTCACCCGGGGAAGGCTAGTCGCCCGGCAGGGCCACCGCCCGCTCCAGGAAGGCGAGTTGGGCGTGCTTCTCGGGCAGGTGCACCTCGGGGACGTCCACCTCGGGCAGGACGACCGCCGGGCCGCGCACAAAACCCTGGCGTTCGAAGCGGGCGATCGCCCTGGTGTTGCGCACGTCCGGGTCGACCACGAGCCGGCGCCGGTCCGCGGCCCGCAACGCGTACGTCGTCATCACGGACAGCAGTGCCGCCGTCCAGCCGGGGCGCGGGCCGTCGGGGCCGGCCGGGCCGAGCAGGACGTGGACACCGAGGTCGCCGGGGCGTACGTCGTAGCACTCGCCGACCCGGTCGGCGGCCGGCTCGTACGTCTGGAGCAGGGCCACCGGTACGCCGTCCTTGGTGACGAGGTGGGCGTGGTGGGTGTCGAGGCCGGCCATGTGGGCGTAGACGTCGGCGACCTCGTCCCGGGTGAGGCCGTTCATGCCCCAGAAGACGGCACGTTCCCCGCTCACCCAGCCGTGGACCACGTCCGCGTCGGCCACCGGGTCGAGGGGGCGGACGCCGACGGTGCCGAAGCCGTCGACGTGCTGCTCGTAGGGGTCGGTCATCGGGTCTCCTCGGTGCGTTCCAGCAGGGTCAGCAGGGTCCAGTCGGTGACGACGGGGACCAGGTCTCCCCTGAGCCACACGGGGAGTTGGTCACGGTGGTGGGCGGCGCCGGGAACCCCGTCGGCGCCGAAGGGGACCACCCAACGGCTGCTCGCGCGGTCGGCCAGGTCCCACACGTAACGAGCGGCCGGTCCGCGGGCCGCGCGGTCGGTGAGGCCCGGGACGGCGGAGGTGCACAGCACACAGTCGTGGTCACCGGCGAGTCCGGGTTCGGAGGGCGGGTCCGGGACAGGAGGCGCGTCCGGGGCAGGGTGCGGGACCGGGTGCAGGGCCGGGGCAGGGTGCGCGTCCGGTGCAGGGTGCGGGGCCGGGGCGGGCAGTGCGCGCCAGGGGGCGAGACGGTGGGTGTCGGACCAGGTACCGGCCGGGGGCCGGGCGGCCACCTCCTCCAGGGCGGCGCGGACGGCGGCCGGGCGGTCGATGCCGTACAACTCCTCGGCCCGCAGGAGGTGTTCGAGGGCGAAGCCGATACGCGGGACGAGGGCCAGCCAGGGGAGCAGGACCTCCGGATACGCGGGAGGCTCGGTCAGCGGGGCGAACACCGGGTGGGCGGCGAGACGGCGTACGACCGCGCCGCGCACGGCCGCGTAGGCCGCGGCGTCGCCGCTGTCGGCGTCCATGCGGCGGTTCCAGGCGAGCAGACGGCCGCGCAGCCGGGCCGCCTCGGGGGTGAGGCCGTCGAGGGCGGCCAGATGGCCGAACAGGGGCTCGGCGGAGCCCAGGCGGGTGTCGGTGTGGATCGCGCCCATGGCGTCGGCGGTCCAGGTGCGACGGGCGTCGAGGAGGGCGCGTATGCGGTCGGCACGGTGCGGTGGAGCGAACTCGACGCCGAGGGGGGAGGCGAGGCCGCGCTGGTTGGCCATCACCGCGGTGCCGTCCTCGACGGCGGCGCCGGGCGTCTCCTGCCAGCCCTGCCAGTCGTGGCCGGGCCGCCAGGCGGGAACCGGATGGAGACGGTTGGCCTGCGCGCGCAGCGGGACGCGGCCGGCGACGCGGTGCAGGGTGCCTCCGGCGGTGTCGGCCGCCTGGACCACGTTGACGGGCTCGACCCAGTGGTTCAGGGCCCGGTCGATGTCGGCGGCGGTACGGGCGCGCAGGAGCGGGAGCAGGGCGCTGAAGCCGAGGTCCTCGGTGACGCGGGGCGGGTAGCGCAGGGCGAGCGCTCCGGCTTCGCCTCCGGCGGGGACCGTGTCCCCGTCCGCGCCATGCGAGCGGCTTTCGTGGCCGGGGGCGGACGGCCCGGACGAGGTGTCCTCGCCGTCGGCGGTCCGTGGAACGTACGACGGCTCCGGGGACGGCGCCGTCCGCATGCCCCGGTGCACCTCGGCGCTCGCCGGCCCCGTTGCCCACGCGCCGACCCCGGCCTCCAGGCCCTCCGGCCCGCCGACGATCACCGGCCCCCGTGCCGTCTCGATCAGCTCGATCTCCAGCGGCGGCTCTCCCGCGATCTCCACCGTCTCGGTGTGCCGGGCGGCCCGGTGCCAGAGCCCGTCCGGGCCGAGGGCCTGGACGCCCGCGCCGGTGCGTCGCAGCCGTTCGCGGTACAGGTCCTGGTAGTCGGCCATGGCGTTGGTGATGGCCCAGGCGACCGTGCCGGTGTGGCCGAAGTGGGCGATGCCGGGGACGCCGGGCACGGCGAGGCCGACGACGTCGAACTCCGGGCAGGAGAGGTGGATCTGCTGGTAGACGCCGGGATCCTCGATGAACCGGTGCGGGTCCCCGGCGATCAGCGCGTGCCCGGTGGCGGTGCGGGCGCCGCAGACGAGCCAGCCGTTGCTGCCGGCGGTGCCGGGACCGTCGGTGGCGAACAGGCCGACGGCGTCGGGCCCCAGGTGCCGTATCGCCTGCTCGCGCCAGAGCTTGGCCGGGAACCCCGCGAACAGGATGTGGGTGGCGAGCCAGACGCCGAGCGGTGTCCAGGGCCGCCAGCGGCCGGGGGCGAGGCCGGCGCGGGCGAACTCCGGGGCGCGGCGGGCGCCTTGCGGCAGAGCCTCGTTGACGCCGTCGACGTAGGCGCGAACCCAGTCGGCCGTCCCGGGGTCGCGGCGTTCCAGCGCGGCGAAGCAGCGGCGGGCGGTGTCCTCGAGGCGGGCCCGGCGGGCCAGGAGGTCCCAGGACAGGGCGTCGGCGCCGAGGAAGGAGGCCGAGGTGCCCTGGGAGCGGTGGCGCTCGACCTCCAGTTGCCAGGCGCGGTCCACGGCGGTCACCCGGCCCTGGGCGCGGGCCAGTTCGAGGGTGCTGGAGGCGCGCAGATGGGGGATGCCCCAGGCGTCGCGGTACGTCTCTGTGGTCACCCGGAACCCTTCATCATTTTAGGTTAGCCTTGCCTAAGTTTCCATGCCGATCGTACGCGAAGGGTGGAGAGACGGTGGGCGGGGGCCGCCGTGAAACCCCGCCGGCCCGGCTGCACCGGGCGCGCGGCCCGGCGATCATCGACGCATGGATGTCACCCTGCACCTCGCCCAGGACCCGGCGGCCGACGCGCTGCTCGGCCGCTCCCCGCTCGCCGCGCTGGTGGGCATGCTGCTCGACCAGCAGGTTCCGATGGAGTGGGCGTTCAAGGGCCCTCGCACCATCGCCGACCGGCTCGGCGCCGGGGCCGCCGGCGATCTCGACGCGCACGAGATCGCCGCGATGAACCCGGAGGCCTTCGCCGCACTGCTCTCCGACAAGCCGGCCGTGCACCGCTACCCGGGCTCCATGGCCAAGAGGATCCAACAGCTGTGCCAGTACCTCGTCGAGCACTACGACGGGGACGCGGAGGCGGTCTGGCGGGACGTCCCGACCGGTTCCGAGGTGCTCGGGCGGCTCGAGGCCCTGCCCGGGTTCGGCAAGCAGAAGGCCCAGATCTTCCTCGCGCTGCTCGGCAAGCAGCTCGGGGTCGCCCCCAAGGGCTGGCGGGAGGCGGCCGGCGCGTACGGCGAGCCCAGGGCCCACCGGTCCGTCGCCGACATCACCGGGCCCGAGTCGCTGGCCAAGGTCCGCGCGCACAAGCAGGAGATGAAGGCCGCGGCCAAGGCGGCGAAGGCCTCCGGCAGGTAGGGCCGAGAGCTGGGGGCGGCGGGTGCATGGCGGGTGCGGACGGTGGGGCCTCGGCCGCGCGTGCGGGGTGTCCCCCGCCCCACGTGCGCAGCGGCCGGTCGCTCCCCCGAGTTCCCGGCGTTCCCGGCGTTCCCGGCTACGCCCGGGAGCGCGTCACCCGCCCGGCCCCTTCCCGATGGCACGCCCGCCCGCGCCGGTCCCAGCATGAACCATGACCGAGGCATCGAGCGGTCCGAACAGGGGCCGCGAGTACGACGACCGGAACGTCCATGCCGGCCGGCCGCCCGGTGGGCGGCACGAGCCGGAACCACCGTTCGAGGGGCCCCTGCACGCCCTGTCCCGAGCCGCCTGGCAGGTGGTCCTGGTCACCGGGGTCGCCTCGCTGATCCTGGGGATCCTGGTGCTGGTCTGGCCGGGCGCCTCCCTGCTCGCGGCCGGCGTCCTGTTCGGCCTCTACCTCGTGATCAGCGGCATCTTCCAGCTGGCCTCCGCGTTCGGCACGCACATGGCGACCTCGCTGCGCGTGCTGGCCTTCATCAGCGGCGCCGTGTCGATCCTGCTCGGCCTGTTCTGCTTCCGCGGGCCGATGCAGTCGATCCTGCTGCTCGCCCTGTGGATCGGCATCGGCTGGCTGATCCGCGGCATCACCCAGACCCTGGCCGCCGCCTCCGACCCCCGGATGCCCGCCCGTGGCTGGCAGGCCTTCCTCGGGGTCCTCACCTTCATCGCGGGCATCGTGCTCATCGACTCGCCGTTCAAGTCGGTCGCCGTGCTCACCCTCGTCGGCGGCATCTGGCTGGTCGTGGTGGGGATCACCGAGATCGTCACCGCGTTCAGCATCCGCGGCCGGGCCAGGCAAGTCCCCAGGACCGTCTGAGCCGTCGCCGCCGTCAACACCATGCCTCGCTTCTACGCCGTGCGGGCGGATCTCCCGCCCGAGGTGCTGCACCTGGCGTCCGGCCCGGGGAGAAGCCCCTCGTGAGCGGGACCGCGCGTACTCCGCGCAGCCGTACCCGGCTGCGGGTGCTCGTGCTGCTCCTCGCCCTGTGGGTGCCCCTGGCCCACGCGCAGGCCCAGGCGGCCCCCGCGTTGGTCGCGGCGTCCGGGATCTGCGGGCACTACGGCTCCGACGGTTCCGACGGCACCGACGCCCTCGACGGCCACGACGGGCTCGACGGTCTCGTACGTCCCCCCGTCCGCGCCCTCCACCGCACCGACGCACCCGAGCGCCCCGCGCCCCTGCCCGACCCGGCGCCCGCCCGCCCGGCACTGCGCCCGTGCCCCGGCGCGCCACGGGCGCCGTACGCCATCCCCCTGCTGCGCACGGTGGTCCTGCGCTGCTGACAGACCCGTGTCCCCACACCACACACGAGGTCAGTCGGCTCGACGCAAGGAGCACAGCCATGCCCAAGGACCCGTACGCCGTCCTGCGCGCCCTGCTGCGCGCGGAGGCGAGGCGCACCGCGCCGCCCAAGCCGGAGGAGAAGGAAGAACCGCAGCGGCAGCCCGGGGACCGGGACCACTGAACCGCTCCGGCGGAGGCGGGCCCACCGCCTCCGCCGGGCCGCGCCGCACAGGGACCGGGTGATCTCGCGGCCCGGCCGGGTGCCCACCGAACGGGCCAGGGACCTGAACATCCCGCCGCTCACGCCCCGTTCGACCAGCGAGGGCTCCTGCTCGGGTGCCCGCGGGGCCGCCGGCCGCGGGGCCTGCACCTGCGACCGGGCGCTCGGCTTCCCGCACGCCGACTCGCGGTCCACAGCCTGTGCACAACGGTCGTGGAGCGCGGAGCCTGCGACCGCCGGCGGCGCGGTCCCGCTGCCACTCGTCGCAGCCCCCTGTTCCCGTAGTAACCCCTTATGAGCCATTTGTGCGATCTTTTCAAGGCTTTCCAAGGCTCACACTCCCTCGCCATGGCTGCGCCCGGAACGTCTTGACCGGTAGGCTTTCCGTGTGATCTTCAAGCGCATCGGAAACGGCCGGCCGTACCCCGACCACGGCCGGGAAAGCACCCGGCAGTGGGCGGACGTCGCGCCGCGCCCGGTCCGCCTCGATCAGCTCGTGACCACCAAGCAGCAGCTCGACCTCGAGACCCTGCTGGCGGAGGACTCGACGTTCTACGGCGACCTCTTCGCACACGTCGTGAAGTGGCAGGGCGACCTCTATCTCGAAGACGGTCTGCACCGCGCGGTGCGCGCCGCGCTTCAGCAGCGCCAGGTGCTGCACGCACGCGTGCTCGAACTCGACTGACCCGGCTCGACACGGCCGTTGACCCTTTCGGGTTCCGCTGAGCCGCATCGACTGATCATCTAATAGGCATCGCCGCTCGGGCGCACTACGCTGCGCCCATGAGCATGCTGACTCCTCCCGGCATGGGCGGCCAGTACCGGATCACGGGGGACAAATACCCTCGGATGCGTCCGCCGCGCCGCCGCGCCAGGCTTGTGGCCGCCGTGGTGGCCGCCGTCTGTGCGCTCGGCCTGGTCGGCTGGGGCACGCTGCAGCTCATCGACGTCTTCAGCGGCGGCAAAAAGGCCTCGGCGGCCGGCTCGAAGACCGACTGCCGCCCCAGGACCACCACGGGCACCACGGCCGCACAGGTGAAGGCCCTGCCGCAGCCGGGGCAGATCACCGTGAACGTCTACAACGCCACCGCGCGCACGGGTCTCGCCAAGGACACCGCCGACGAGCTGAAGAAGCGCGGCTTCAAGATCGGCGACGTGGGCAACGCGAACAAGTCCTACGACGGGAAGGTCAAGGGCACCGGGATGCTCCTCGGCCCCGCCAGTGCGCTGCACGGCTCGCTGTCGGTCCTGGGCACACAGCTCGCCGGTGCCGAGCAGCACAGCGAGGCCGGCCGCAAGGGGGCCGATCTCGACCTCATCCTCGGCGACGGGTTCAAGGGGCTGGCCAAGCCGGGGGACGCGGCGAAGGCGCTGACGGCCCTGACGGCACCGCAGTCGACGGGGTCCACGGGATCGCCGAAGAAGTCCTGCTGACCGGGTTCCTGGGCGGCGGGCCCGCCGTGGCCGCCCGCTCCCCCGAGGTCCCGGCTCCGCCCGAACCCGGGGAGACCCCCGTCGCGGCGCGGTCGCCCGCCGGGCACGGCCCCGTGCTCCGCACGGGGCGCCCCCTTCCGTGTCTTCTGCCCGGCTGCTACTCGGCCGAGCCGTAGAGCCGGTCCCCGGCGTCGCCCAGCCCGGGCACGATGTACCCCTGCTCGTTGAGATGGTCGTCCACCGCCGCCGTCACGACCGTCACCGGAGTGCCCGCCAGCTCACGCTCCATGACCGCCACGCCCTCGGGGGCGGCGAGCAGGACCACCGCCGTCACATCGTCCGCACCGCGCTTGATCAGCTCCTGGATCGCCGCGACCAGCGTGCCGCCCGTGGCCAGCATCGGGTCCAGGACGTACACCTGGCGGCCCGAGAGGTCCTCCGGCATGCGCGAGGCGTACGTGGAGGCCTGCAGGGTCTCCTCGTTGCGGATCATGCCCAGGAAGCCCACCTCGGCCGTCGGCAGCAGCCGGACCATGCCGTCCAGCATGCCGAGACCGGCGCGCAGGATCGGCACGACCAGCGGGCGCGGACGGGCCAGCTTGACGCCGGTGGTCTGCGCGACCGGCGTCTGGATGTCGACCTGCTCGGTGCGCACGTCCCGCGTGGCCTCGTAGGCGAGCAGGGTGACCAGTTCGTCGGCGAGCCGCCGGAAGGTCGCGGAGTCGGTGCGCTGGTCGCGCAGCGTGGTGAGCTTGTGGGCGACCAGGGGGTGGTCGACGACGTGGAGACGCATGCCCATAACGGTACCTGCGCCTCGCACCCCCCTGGTGCTGGCGTCAAACCGCCCGTCCGGGGGAAAGTGGGAAGGACGGAAGTGGGGTGGTGTGCCGTGTCCGATCTGCCTGACCTTCCTGACGCCACGCCCGGGGACACCGGAGCCGCAGGACCCGCCCGGGACCCCCGCGACACGGGCGGGCCCGCGACACGTGGTTCCGACGCGCCCGAGACGGACGCCGAACGACGGCGACGGCGCGCCCGGTTCCTGCGTGATCTGGCCGAGGCCCGCGAGCTGCGCGCCCGGGTGCAGCCGCGACGCACCAGGACCGCCCGACTGCGCCACGAGATGCGGATGCGGACATTCCGCTGGTAGGCCGTCCGTAGGGCGCCCGGTAGGCCGTTCGTAGGGCGCTGGTGCTCCACTCGTGGGCCCGCCGGTGGGGAGGAAGCCCCTGGAGCAGGGCCCGGTAAGAAAGTTCTCGGTGAGGAAGATCCATGTCCGAGGCGGTGCTTGCGCGGTGGACGTGCGTGAGCGCCTGGAAAAGCCGCGTACGATCCGCAGGTGGCCGGCAAGACACAGGGAGCCGAAGACGTCCCCTGATCGCCTTGTTTCTGCCACGATTCCGAGTGGGTGGGGCTCGGAGCCCAGGCTCTGTCCGCCCACGTACCTCCGCCGGGGGGACCCCCAACCGGCACACCTATGACCAGTGGGAGAGTCACGGTGTACTTCGCCGCACTGCTCGCGCGCACCGAAGACGGGTGGGAAGCGAGCGACACAGAGCTCGACAATGTGGAAACCCTGTCGGATCTGGCCGACCTGGCCCGGGAAGCCTCTCCCGACGAGGACACGGTGCTCGTCCTGATCGAGCAGGAGGACGCCTGGTTCGGCGTCGTCCGCGTCGACGGCGAGGACGACCCGCGCATCTACGTCTCGGACGCGGCCGCCGCCCAGCGCAGCGCGTACGGCGAGCTGCTGCTCACCGACGAGCTGCTCGGCCGGGAGCCCGGCTCGGACGACGGCCCCGACCTGGACTCCCTGGACCTCGACGGCACGGAGGACGGCGAGTCCGACTCCGACGAGGACGACGAGGAGGAGGAGGGCGGCGCGGACGCGGTCCCGCACAGCCCGGTGGGCGACAGCCGGATCCTCGACGACCTGGGCATCGGCGAGAAGGAGCTGCGCATCCTGGACGCCGACGACGCGCTCAGCTCGATCGCCGAGGCTCTGGGCGCCGCGGAGGTCCTGGAGACCGTCCGCTGACCATCGAGAACACGGCAGCCGCACCGGACCCGGTGCGGGACCGCTGGCGGGCCGCGATGCGACTCGCCCTGGACGAGGCCGGACGGGCCGTCCAGGGCGGGGACGTCCCCGTCGGCGCCGTCGTGCTGTCCCCGGACGGTACGACGGTGCTCGGCGCCGGACACAACGAGCGTGAGGCCACCGGCGATCCCACCGCCCATGCGGAGGTCCTCGCCATCCGGCGGGCCGCCGCGCGGTTCGGGCAGTGGCGGCTGACCGACTGCACGCTCGTCGTCACCCTGGAGCCGTGCACCATGTGCGCGGGCGCCATCGTGCAGTCCCGTATCGACCGGGTCGTCTACGGCGCCCGGGACGAGAAGGCGGGAGCGGCGGGCTCGCTGTGGGACGTGATCCGGGACCGGCGGCTCAACCACCGGCCCGAGGTGATCGAGGGCGTCCTCGCGGCAGAGTGCGCCCATCTGCTCACGGAGTTCTTCCGGGACCGCTGACGGACGGCAGGCGGACGGCAGGCGGACCGCTGACGGACCACCCAGAGGCCGCGGGCGGGCCACGGGCGGGACAGCGACCGGAAGCCCGAGCGGGACCGCCGTATACCGATTTCGAAGCAAGCCCCACTGTGCTGTAGGGTCTCCCTCGGTAGCGTGTCCGAGCGGCCGAAGGAGCTCGCCTCGAAAGCGAGTGTGGCGCAAGTCACCGAGGGTTCAAATCCCTCCGCTACCGCTCACAGAAGGGCCCCGTCGACAGACGGGGCCCTTCTCGTCGTCCGGAACCCTCAAGTACGCGCCGCCCGAAGGCGTGCACACGGGTTCGCCGTCCGGCCTGTGCCCCGCACCACCTGCACGGGCCCCGCAAAAGACCTCGACCGGCGGGCCGTTGGCCCTCGAAAGAGGCGCGAAGGTTACACTCGCCGCCGGTGGCAGGGGCACACAGCGCAGGGGAGGCCGCGGTGACGGTGAACGCCAAGAAGATCGCCACGTACGCGCTCGTGGTCTTCGTGCTCTACGTGATCATCACGGACCCGGCCAAGGCGGCCGGCTACGTACAGATAGGCTTCGAGGGCATATCGGACGCCGCGAAGGCCATAGGCGACTTCATGACCTGGGCCGCCAACGGAGGAAAGAACTGAGGTACGTCCCATGATCCGCCATCTGGTCCTCTTCAGGCTCAACGAGGGCGTCGAGCGCGACGATCCGCGGGTCGCGGCGGGCGTGGCCGCCTTCCGGGCCCTCGGCGACCAGATCGAGGAGCTGCGGTTCTGGGAGTGCGGCTGGAACGTCAGCGACCGGCCGATCGCCTACGACTTCGCGATCAACTCGGCGGTCGAGGACACCGACGCCCTGGGCCGCTACCTGGAGCACCCGGCCCATCAGGCGGGCGTCGCGCAGTGGCGCGAGTTCGCCACGTGGGTGATCGCCGACTACGAGTTCTGAGCCCCGCTCCACCCGAGCCCTCCGCCGGACCGGCGGGGGGCTTTCGTGCGTTGCACGCCCCAACTTGTCGAAGTTTGAACACAACACGGCGTTATGCGGTGCTTGCACACAGTGCACATGTCTTGTGATGCTATGACCGCTTTTGATCGATGATTGAGCGACGAAGAGGTGGCGTTGACCGTGTCGGCCAGTACTGCGCCACCCCAGGAGGAGGCGGTCCCCCCTGCCCCCGCCCCCGCTCCTCCCGACACCCCGGAGAAGCGGCGCAGCGCCGACACCCGAGCCCTCACCCAGGTCCTCTTCGCCGAACTGAAGCAGCTCGCCCCGGGCACGCCGGAGCACCACCGGGTGCGCGGGGCGCTGATCGAGGCGAACCTCCCGCTCGTGCGCTACGCGGCCGCCCGCTTCCGCTCCCGCAACGAGCCGATGGAGGACGTCGTCCAGGTCGGCACCATCGGCCTGATCAACGCCATCGACCGGTTCGACCCGGACCGGGGCGTGCAGTTCCCGACCTTCGCGATGCCGACCGTGGTCGGCGAGATCAAGCGCTACTTCCGGGACAACGTCCGCACGGTCCACGTACCGCGCCGGCTGCACGAGCTGTGGGTGCAGGTCAACAGCGCGACCGAGGACCTCACCACGCTCTACGGCCGCTCCCCGTCCACCGCCGAGATCGCCGAGCGGCTCCGGATCGGCGAGGACGAGGTACTGAGCTGCATCGAGGCGGGCCGCTCGTACCACGCCACCTCCCTGGAGGCCGCGCAGGAGGGCGACGGGCTGCCCGGGCTGCTGGACCGGATCGGGTACGAGGACCCGGCCCTCGACGGCGTGGAACACCGCGACCTGGTCCGGCACCTGCTCGTCCAACTCCCCGAGCGCGAGCAGCGCATCCTCCTCCTGCGTTACTACAGCAATCTCACCCAGTCACAGATCAGCGCGGAACTCGGCGTCTCCCAGATGCACGTCTCGCGTCTCCTCGCCCGCAGCTTCCAGCGGCTGCGCTCCGCGAATCGCATCGACGCCTGAGGACTCCGGGCATAAGCGCTCGACACTTAAAGGCGCGATAAGAACCAGTACGGACCCAAGCGCGGGGGGCGTTCAGCCGATGCATAGCAGGCGCACGGAAGCACGCCTTGAGCGCTTCTGCATCGCATACCCGAGCGAGCGGTAACCGTCACGGGCGAATCGCTCACCTGGGCCGATGCCGACAGTTGGGGCCGGAAAAAGCGTCAGACCCCTTCCGTCCAGGGCCGATTCGGATCTGTCATGTCGACATGTCACTACAGCGTGTTGCCGACATGTGACATTCTGCGGGAGACGCGTTTGCCGGGCCTCCGGCTCCGGTATTCAGGTGAAGGCTGCGTTGCTCGAATGTCGGCGCCGCCGCGACCGTCCGCGACCCAAAGGGGGTGGCATGTCCGCAGACCAGGGCAGCTCGAAGGTGCTGACGCCCGCGACGAGCGAGGCAGCGCCCAAGGAGCTCGACGCTCTCGACGTCCTCGACGGAATCGAGGCCGTCACGGCCCTCGACGCCGTGCAGGCCCCGACCGCTCAGGCGGCCGCCCCTGTCCCGGCCCCGCCGGCGTCGGGTGACATCGACACCCGCACGTTGTCCCGCTCACTGTTCCTGCGACTCGCCGCCCTCGGCGAGGACAGCCCCGAGCGGGCCTACGTCCGGGACACCCTGATCGAGCTGAACCTCCCGCTGGTCCGCTACGCGGCCGCGCGCTTCCGCTCGCGAAACGAGCCGATGGAGGACATCGTCCAGGTCGGCACCATCGGCCTGATCAAGGCGATCGACCGCTTCGACTGCGAACGGGGCGTGGAGTTCCCGACGTTCGCGATGCCGACCGTGGTCGGCGAGATCAAGCGGTTCTTCCGCGACACCTCCTGGTCGGTCCGTGTCCCGCGCCGACTGCAGGAGCTGCGCCTCGCCCTCACCAAGGCGAGCGACGAACTCTCGCAGAAGCTGGACCGCTCTCCGACGGTGACCGAACTGGCCGCCGTGCTCGGCGTCTCCGAGGAGGACGTGGTCGACGGCCTGGCGGTCGGCAACGCCTACACCGCCTCCTCGCTCGACTCCCCCGCTCCCGAGGACGACGGCGGCGAGGGCTCGCTGGCCGACCGCCTCGGCTACGAGGACACCGCCCTGGAGGGCGTGGAGTACCGCGAGTCCCTCAAGCCCCTGCTGGCCAAACTCCCACCCCGTGAGCGCCGGATCATCATGCTGCGCTTCTTCGCCAACATGACCCAGTCCCAGATCGGCGAGGAGGTCGGCATCTCCCAGATGCACGTCTCCCGGCTGCTCACCCGGACGCTGGCCCAGCTGCGGGAGGGGCTGATCTCCGACTGAGGGTTCAGTTCTGACGGTTCGTCAGCGACACTGGCCCGATGCTGCGAGCGACAGGGCCGGACGACACCGCTCGAACAACCCGCGCGACATGGACACGTGGCCGCCGAGGCGCCGTTACGGCAGCGTCGGCGGCCGTCGTCGTACTGGGCGGGGTGCTCGCCGCGTGCGGGGGCCACGGCCCGGGCAGTGGCTATGTCGCGGTCGGCGCCGCGGGCGGCCCGGAGAGCAACGGTGCGGCGGCGACACCGACCGGTTCGGTGTCGCTGGTTCCGCTCGACGGCAACTCGGCGACGGGAGCGCCGGGTTCGCCACGACCGAGCAGCAGCGGGTCGGCCGCCCCGGGCAGCCCGGGGCAGAGCACGCCGGCACCGGGCACGCCGGGCGCCTCCGGCAGCACGGGTGGGGCGGCCTCCGGCAGCCCCGGCGAAGCCTCCGGCGGCACGGGCGGCGCGTCCGGCCGTACGACACCCGGGCCACCCGCGACCGGCTCCCCCACCCCGACTCCCGCCCCGGGCACGACCGTCGGACCGGCCGTCCTCACCTGGGGCAGGCCGACGACCGCGGCGACGGACCAGCGCTGGTGCCAGAAGGTGACCGTCGCCTTCCACAACTCGGGTGGAACCGCCGTGCGTTCGGGCTCGGTGACGTTCAGCACGCACATCATCGGCGCGCTCGGTATCGACTGGGGCACGGTCGACTCGGCCGCGGACCTGCCGGCGCCCATCGCGCCGGGCGCGCGGCCGAAGCCCACCTGGACGGTGTGCGTCGACGCCTGGCGCGTGCCGCTCGGCATGCACGTCGAGACGCGGGACGTCTCCGTCCAGTGGAAGTAGGGGGAGCGAGCGCCCGAGGCGCCGTACTCCTTACTTGAGCGCCAGCCAGGCCACGCCCGCCACCACGGCGATCGCCACGACGATGCCGATGATCAGGCCGATGCGGGGACCGGAGGAGGAAGCGGCGGCTGCCTGTGCCTGGCGCCCCTGGGGGGCCTCGTCGACGAACGCGCGGAACATCTGGGTGCTGCCGGCGGGGTCGTAATTGCCCTGGGGGCCCTGGGTGTTAGCCATGGCCCGAGACCTTAGCGAAGACGGGCCCGGCCGCCCAAGTGGGGGCCCTCGGGATCCCATCGGGACAGACGGGGGCACGCCACCCCCACTCACCTGCGTATTTACGATTGCAATACTTGCCTTTGCCAAGTTTTTGCGACTCTGGACCCCCTACTTGTTTGCCTGCAGCAACCAATCACCACTATGGTTGCCCCAAGCAACGAATACGGGAGGTGTGTGATGGCCGAGCGGGCGCAGTTCGAAGAGCTGGCGCGTCAGCTCAGTGCCGTCGGAGCCGTGAAACGGGACCTGGGGCGGATCCTGCCGTCCGACTGTCCGACCGGCTCGGCCGCCGTGCTGACCCTGCTGGGGCGCCACGGCGACATGCGCATGAGCAAGCTCGCGGAGCTGCTCGCCGTGGACATGTCGGTCACCAGCCGGCATGTCGCGCACGTCGCCGCGCGCGGCTGGATCGAACGGCACCCGGACCCCGCGGACAAGCGCTCGCGGATCCTGCGCCTGACGCCCTCGGGGCTGGCGCAGCTCGACGAGCTGTCCCGGCGGACCACGCATCTGCTCGCGGAGCGGCTCGCCGACTGGACCGACGACGAGGTCGGCCAGCTCATCCGGCTGATGACCCGCCTGCGCGACTCGTTCGGGGACTGCCGGGCCGCCTCGGTCCGGTTCCCCTCCGCCGTGGCCGAAGAGACCACACCCGTACTCGCAGAGACCACCCGTACACCCGCAAGCACGTAAGAAAAGGAAGCCCATGGCAACGACCACACCAGCCGGTGTGCGGGCTCATGCCAAGCATGGGGGAGGCTCCCCGGCGGAGCACGCCCCCATGACACACCGGCAGATCATGGAGGCGCTGTCCGGCCTGCTCCTGGGCCTGTTCGCCGCCATCCTCTCCTCGACGATCGTCACCAACGCACTGCCGACGATCATCAAGAGCATCGGCGGCGGCCAGTCCGCCTACACCTGGGTCGTCACGGCGGCACTGCTCGCCATGACCGCCTCCGTGCCGCTGTGGGGCAAGCTCGCCGACCTGGTCAGCAAGAAGGCGCTCGTCCAGATATCCCTGGTCATCTACGTCATAGGCTCGGTCGTCGCCGGTCTCGCGCAGAACCCGGCGATGCTGATCAGCGCGCGTGTCATCCAGGGCCTGGGCGCCGGCGGTCTGTCCGCCCTGGTGCAGGTCATCATGGCCGCGATGATCTCCCCCCGGGAGCGCGGCCGGTACTCCGGCTACACCGGCGCGACCTT
The DNA here is from genome assembly GCF_009796285.1 of Streptomyces broussonetiae. NCBI lineage: Bacteria > Bacillati > Actinomycetota > Actinomycetes > Kitasatosporales > Streptomycetaceae > Streptomyces > Streptomyces broussonetiae. Next base: position 4,792,316 of record NZ_CP047020.1, read on the forward strand.
CGCCCTCGCCACCGTCGGCGGCCCGCTGCTCGGCGGTGTCATCACCGACACCTCCTGGCTCGGCTGGCGCTACTGCCTCTTCGTCGGTATCCCCTTCGCGCTGATCGCGCTGGTCGTGCTGCAGAAGACGCTGCACCTGCCGGTCGTCAAGCGGAAGGTCAAGGTCGACTGGACCGGCGCCTTCTTCATCACCGCCGCCGCCTCGCTGCTGCTGGTCTGGGTCACCTTCGCCAACGACAAGTACGACTGGCTGTCCTGGCAGACGTACACGATGGTGGGCGGCACGATCGTGCTCGCGCTGCTGTTCGTGTTCACCGAGACCAGGGCCGCCGAGCCGATCATCCCGCTGCGGTTCTTCCGCAACCGCACGATCACGCTGGCCTCGCTGGCCTCGCTGTTCGTCGGTGTCGGCATGTACTCGGGCACCGTGTTCTTCTCGCAGTACTTCCAGCTGGCCCGCGACAAGTCGCCGACGATGTCCGGCGTCATGACCATCCCGATGATCGGCGGTCTGTTCGTCGCGTCCATGGTCTCCGGCCGCTTCATCACCAGCACCGGCCGCTGGAAGGGCTGGCTGGTCGGCGGCGGTGTCTCCCTCACGGCGGGCCTCGCCCTGCTCGGCCTGATGCGCTACGACACCCCGTACTGGGAGCTGTCGATCTACATGGCGCTGCTCGGCATCGGCGTCGGCACGATGATGCAGAACCTGGTGCTGTCCACGCAGAACCAGGTCCAGCCCAAGGACCTGGGCGCCGCCTCCTCCGTGGTGAGCTTCTTCCGCTCCCTCGGCGGTGCGGTCGGCGTCGGCGTGCTCGGCTCGGTCATGTCGGAGCGGATCACCCACCACGCCAAGGACACCATCACCGAGCTGAGTCCCAGGGCGCGGGAGGCCGCGGCCCAGGCCGTCGGCAGCAGCAACCTGCCCGACATGAACGCGCTGCCGACCCCGGTGCGCAGCTGGCTGGAGGGCGCCTACGGCCACGGCATCGCGGACGTCTTCCTGTACGCGGCCCCGTGCGCGCTGATCGCGTTCATCACGGTGCTGTTCATCAAGGAGGTCCCGCTCAGGACGTCCGGCGCGCTGGCCCAGGCCGCGCAGGAGAAGGCCGGGGCGGTCGCGGAAGCCGCCGCTCCCGTGGACATGACCGTGGAGAACATCGTGCAGGAACCCGCACAGCAGAAGGTCCCCAGCTGGGCCACGCCCGTGGTGTCGGACGCCTCCGCCGAGGCGCCGGCCGCGGCGACCGCCGCGGCGCCGGTGGCGACCGCCGTCGCGACGCTCGCCGGGCCCGGCTCGGGCGGCCCGGGCGGCACCCCGGTGCACGGCTTCGTCCGCGGCGCCGAGAGCGCCCCGGTCCCGCAGGCCGCGGTCACCCTGATCTCGCTGTCCGGCCGCCAGCTGGGCCGCGCGGTCGCCCAGGGCGACGGCTCCTACTCCGTCGACGCCCCGGGCACGGGTTCGTACGTCCTGATCGCCTCCGCCGACGGCTACCAGCCGCAGGCCTCCACCGTCGTGGTGGGCGAGGAGCCGCTGCCGTACGACATCCTGCTCAGCGGCACCAGTGGGCTGACCGGTGTCGTCCGGGCCGCCGGGAGCGCGCTGCCGGTCAAGGACGCCATGGTGATCGTCACCGATGTACGCGGTGACCTGCTGGCCACCGCCGCCACCGGTGAGCAGGGCGAGTTCGCCTTCACCGATCTGGTGCCCGGTACCGTGACGATGGCCGTCAACGCGAGCGGCTTCCGGCCGCGCGCGCTGCCGGTCGAGGTCGGCACCACCGGGATCACCCGGATCGAGATCGACCTGGACGCCGGCGCCCGCCTCCAGGGTGTCATCAGGGCCCCGCACGGTCCGCTGGCCGACGCCCGTGTGACCCTGGTCGACCAGGCCGGCAACGTGGTCGGCACCGCCACCACCGGAACGGACGGCGCGTACGCCTTCACCGACCTGGACAGCGGCGAGTACACCGTCATCGCGACGGGCTACCCGCCGGTGGCCACCGCGCTGACCGTCGCCGGCACCGGAGTCGACGGCCACGAGATCCAGCTCGCCCACCCCGGCGAGTAGTGCACCCCCGGCCCGTGGCACACGTACCGTCGTGTGCCACGGGCCGATGCCATAAGACCAATTTGTAAGGCTTTTCAGGGAGAAAACGGGATGGGACTGACCGCGAAGATCCGCACGCGTGACGGGTGGGCCGTGTCGCACGCGGTCGTCACGGTGACCGACATGACCGGTACGCAGGTGCTGCGCGCCGAGGCGGATACCGAGGGGACGGTACGGGACACCACCGAGCTGGTGCCGGGGGCGTACACGGTGATCGTGACGGCGGTCGGGTACGCGCCCGCCGCCTCCAGCGCGATCGTCACCGCGAGCGGCCGGGCCGAGGTCGGCACGGTCACACTGGCCCGGCAGGGCGGCACCGAGCTGCCGCCGCCCGGGCCCTGGACGATCGACCCGGTGCACTCCTCCGTGGCCGCGGTCGCCCAGCACCTGGGCATCTCCAGCGTGCACGGCCGGTTCACGGAGTTCGGCGGCACGATCGAGATCGCACCTGACGACGTCACCAAGTCCCGGGTGGAGGCGGTGATCAAGGCCGCGTCCATCGACACGGGCAACGCGATGCGCGACACGCATCTGAAGTCCGGGGACTTCCTCGACGTCGAGCAGCACCCGGAGATCACGTACCGCTCCACCGGTGTGACGGTGGCCGGCTCGGACCGCTGGACGGTCCACGGCGAGCTGTCGATGCACGGTGTCGTACGGCCGGTCGACCTGGACCTGGCGTACCTCGGCACCGGCGCGGACCCCTGGGGCGGCACGCGCGCCGCGTTCCGCGCGACCGCGGAACTGCGCCGCGAGGACTTCGCGATGAACTACAACCAGGTTCTGCAGGCCGGTATCGCGGCGATCGGTACGACGCTGAAGGTGGATCTGGACATCCAGGCGGTACAGGGCGACTCGCTGCCCCAGGCGTAGGCACAGCAGGGTCAGCCACAGGGGCACACACTGCCCCTAGGCTGCCCCCATGGCACCGAACATCGCTACCAACACCCGTGTATCGCTGGACGAGCTGCTGGACTTCGTACGGCCCCGGCACCGGGCCCTGCTGCTGACCCGCCGCTCCGACGGCGGGCCGCAGGCCTCTCCGCTGACCTGTGGAGTCGACGACGCGGGCCGGATCGTCGTCTCCACCTACCCCGAGCGCGCCAAGACCCGCAACGCCAAGCGCGACCCGCGGGTCGCCCTGGTCGTCCTGAGCGACGAGTGGAACGGCCCCTGGGTCCAGATCGACGGCACGGCCGAGGTCATCGACACCCCGGACTCCGTGGAACCGCTCGTCGAGTACTACCGCAACATCGCCGGCGAACACCCCGACTGGGACGAGTACCGCGCGGCGATGGTCAAGCAGGGCAAATCGATCATCCGGGTGACCCCGCAGCGCTGGGGACCCATCGCCACCGGGGGCTTCCCGGCCCGGCTGGTGTCCGAGGAGTGAGGGGGGACAGCCGGGACCGAGGGAGTCAGCCGCGTTCCACCATCGCCTCGATGCCCGCCACCAGCAGGTCCAGGGCGTAGGTGAAGTCGCGGTCCAGCATTTCGGCGACCGTGTCCCCGCCGCGGGCCGCCACGATGTCCCTGGACTCCTCCACGGCCTCGGCGGTCTGCGGGGCCTCGGCCACCATGGCCAGGGCCCGCTGGTGATACTCGTCGGCGCTCAGCCCGGTGTCCGCGATCCGGGCGGAGAAGTGCGCCTCGTACGTGCCGTAGCCGTAGACGAACTGGAAGACCGCCGAGATCGCCCCCATGACCCCGTGCGCGGGCAGCCCCGCCCGGCGGACCACCCGCTGGACCACGCGGGAGAACGCCAGCGCGTTCGGGCCGATGTTGAGATAGCGCCCGGCGAGCGGCGACAGCCAGGTGTGGCGCACCAGCAGCGCCCGGTACTCGGTGGCCAGCCCCCGCAACTGCCCGCGCCAGTCCTCGCCCTCGGCGTCCGGGTCGGGCAGCCGCAACTCGCCGAAGACGGCGTCCAGGGCGAGTTCGAGCAGGTCGTCCTTGGTGTCGACGTACCAGTACAGGGACATCGCGGTGACGTTCAGCTCCGCGGCCAGCCGCCGCATGGACAACTTCGCCAGCCCCTCGGCGTCGAGCAGCCGCACGGACACCGAGGTGATCCGCTCCCGGTCGAGCCCTGAGGGCTGGGCGGCACTGCGTCCGCCACGGGGGGCCTTCGCCTCCAGCCACACGCTGCCCCTCGCCGACCGCCCTGCTTCCTTCACCACCGGTGCACCTTCCTCGAATCCGGCCATTGGTCCAACCTAAGGGGCACACGGCTGTGTCCGATATGCGGCTGCGCCGCGCGGGCGCGAGCGACCCCGATGCATCCGCACCCGCACCCCCACCCGCCCGTACACCGATACCCCCGAGCCGACAGGGCCTAGGCGCCCACCCGCTCCGCCCGTCGCAACAGCGCCGCCGTGAGGAACCCCCCGGCCAGCACGGCAACGGCTCCCACCAACTGACCGGCGCCCAGAGCGGTGGACAGCGTCTTTCCCGACGCCACGGAAGAGCTGAGCACAGCACCCAGGACGGCAACACCAAGACCGTTGCCGAACTCTGCCAACGTTCCGTTGATCCCGGCCCCCACCCCGGCCTTCTCCGCAGGGATCGCGCTCATGACGGCGTGCGCCATCGCCGGGTTGGCGACCGCGGCCCCCATGCCGATCAGCACCAGCCCCAGCAGGGTCCCGGCATACCCGCCGGAGTCCACCTCCGCGATCGCCACGAGCCCGGCCGCCATCAGCGCCATCCCGAGCGCGACGGACACGGGCGTGCCCAGCCGGGCGGACAACTTCGCCGACAACCCGGTGAAGTTGAGCAGCACCACCGTCACCGCCAGCGGAGCGGTCCGCAGCCCCGCCTCCAACGGCCCGTACCCGAGCACGAACTGCAGATGCTGCGTCAGCAGGAACATCGCCCCGCCCATGCCGAACATGAGCAGCAGGGCCCCGGCGACCGCGCCCGTGAACTGCCGGTTCCTGAAGAAGTGCAGGTCGAGCATCGGCTCGGCGACCCTGCCCTCCCACCGGGCGAAGGCCCCGAGCACGAGCACCGCCGCGCCGGCCGTACCGAGCACGCGGGGAGAGGTCCAGCCGTGCTCCGGGCCGGAGATGATCGCGAAGACCAACGCGGCCATACCGATGGTCGACAGCACCGCGCCGAGCAGGTCGGGGCGGTCGCCGCCAGGGCTCTTCGACTCCGGTACGAGCACCACCACCGCGACCAGGGCCAGCACCGCGACCGGGATGTTGATCAGGAAGATCGCGCCCCACCGGAAGTGGTTCAGTACGAAGCCGCCGACGAGCGGACCGCCGCCGAAGCCGAGCGCGTTGACCGCGCTCCAGATGCCGATCGCCTTCGGCTGCTCCTCGGGCGTGAAGATCTGCATGGCCACGGCCAGCGTGGTGGTCAGCAGCAGCGCACCGCCTATGCCCATGCCGGCCCGGGCAGCGATCAACTGGCCGGTGGTTCCTGAGAGTCCGGCCGCCAGCGAGCCGATGCCGAACAGGGCGAGCCCGGCCATCAGCATCTTCTTACGGCCGTAGCGGTCGGCGGCGCTGCCCGCGGTGAGCAGCAGCCCGGACTGCACCAGGGAGTACGCGTTGATCATCCATTGGATGTCCGAGGTGGCGGCGTGCAGTTCGCGGGTGAGCGAGGGGATGGCCACGTTCAGGACGGTGTTGTCGAGCAGCACGGTGAGCTGGGCCAGGCAGATGACGCCGAGGATCAGCCAGCGCTGGGGGTGTCCCTGGGATACAGACATGTCGTACACCGTATAGCAGCTGCTATACGGTGTACGACACCCTTTTCCGCCGCCGTCAGCCGCTCTTCTTCCGCGTGAGGTCGTAGAAGGTGGCCGAACCCACCGTCACCTTCTTGAAGTTCTTCTGGACCCACGAGCTGATCTGCGAGGCGGTGCCGTCGCTGCTGCTTGCGCCGCCCGCTCCGAAGCCGCCGCCCGCGATGAAGTAGTGGACCTTGCCGTCCGCCACGTACTTCTGGAACTGGGCCGCCGTCGGGGACGGGTCGGTGCCGTTGAAGCCACCGATCGCCATCACCGGCCGGCCGGTGGCGAGCTGGTAACTGGCCGCGTTCTGCGCACCGATGGACGCGGCCGCCCAGGTGTACTTCGAGGCGTCCTTCTCCAGCAGCTTCTTGGCGGCCGAGGAGACGTTCGCGCCGTCCAGCAGACCGCCGAGGCCACCGCCGCCGCGCATACCGCCCTCGCCCGTCCGGCCGGCGCCGGGGAAGCCGTTGCCCATCCGGCCCCGGCCCTGCCCGCCCTGGCCCTGGCCCTGCGTGCTCCCGTTGCCGTTCCGCTGGTTCCGGCCGCCCGGCACACCGCCGCCGAAGCCGCCGCCCGGGAAGCCGTTGCCGTTGCCCTTGCGGCCCTGGCCCTGCTGGTTCTGGCCGGGCACAGCACCGCCGAAACCGCCGCGCACACCGCCCTTGCCGCCGCCCGGACCGCCACCGAAGCCCATCATGCTCGCGCCCGCCGGACCGGCCGTCGGGATGGAGCCGGTGTGCGCGGAGTTCACCGTGCTGAGGGTGTACGCCGTAGGGCCGGCGAGCGCGGCCACCAGGCCCACCGCCGCCGCCCCGAGAGCCGGCTGCCGGGAGATCCGGCCGGCGAAGACCAGGCCCAGCGCGGCCGCCAGACCGCCGGTCAGGACCAGCCACTTGAGCCAGGGGAGGTAGGTGGAGGTGCGGTTGAGCAGGACGTAGCCCCAGGCCGTCGCGGCGACCACGGAGGCGGCGAGCGTGATCGACGCCCACAGCTCCTGCCGCCTCTCCCACAGCAGTCCGGCGCCCATGCCGATCACGGCCGCGAGGTAGGGGGCGAGGGCCACGGTGTAGTACTGGTGGAAGATGCCCGCCATGTAGCTGAAGACCACCATGGTGATCAGCAGCGAGCCGCCCCACACCAGGAACGAGGCACGCGTGACGGATGTGCGCTGCAGCTTGCGGGTGGCCACCAGACCGGCGACCAGCAGGACCAGCGCGGCCGGGAGCAGCCAGGAGATCTGGCTGCCGATCTCGGAGCCGAACATCCGGTCCCAGCCGGTGGAGCCCCAGCGGCCGGAGCCGCCCGCGCCACCGCCCCCGCCCACGCTGCCGGTCTCGTCGCCGTTGATCCGGCCGAGGCCGTTGTAGCCGAAGGTCAGCTCCAGGAAGCTGTTGTGCTGCGAACCGCCGATGTAGGGGCGCGAGGAGGCCGGCCACAGTTCGACGACCGCGACCCACCAGCCGCCGGCGAGGACGAGCGCGAGGGTGGCGGCGGCCAGCTGCCCGAACCGCTTCCTCACCGGGACCGGGGCGCACACCGCGTACACGATCGCCAGCGGCGGCAGGATCAGGAACGCCTGCAGCGTCTTGGCGAGGAACGCGAAGCCGATCACGGACCCGGCCCACACCAGCCACTTCGTCCGGCCGTCCGCCACGGCCCGTACGACGAAGTAGCAGGCCAGCGCCATCAGGAGGGCCAGCATCGCGTCCGGGTTGTTGAACCGGAACATCAGCGCCGCGACGGGGGTGAGCGCGAGCACCGCACCCGCGACCAGACCCGCGACCGGGCTGAACCGGCGGCGTACACCGGCGTGGACCACCGCGACCGTGCCGACGCCCATGAGGACCTGGGGTGTCAGGATCGCCCACGAGTTCAGGCCGAAGATCCGGACCGACAGCTCCATCGGCCACAGGAACGCCGACGGCTTGTCCACGGTGATGGCGTTGCCCGCGTCCAGCGAGCCGAAGAAGAACGCCTTCCAGGACTTGCTGCCCGCCTGCACGGCCGCCGAGTAGAAGGAGTTGGCGTAACCGGAGGCACTCAGGTTGTACAGATGGAGGACGAGGGTGGCGGCCAGCAGGCCGAGGAAGGCCGGGCGCGCCCAGCGCGGGTCCTCGGGCCGGCCGCGCCACAGTCTGCGCGGGAACGGCTGCCCGGGCTCACCGCCCGCCCGGTGCGGGTGCGGGGCCGCAGGAGCGGTCGGGGGCGGACCCCACGTCGCCGTACCGCCGGCCTGTGCGGCCGACGCGTCGTACCGGGTGGTCATCGCAAGTCCCTCGGATCGGTGTCGTGAGGGCGCACCGGCTGCAACTGCATGGTGGCGTCCCTCCAGGTGCCGTCCACGGCTTCACCGGTGCGGACCTGGGTGGTCGGGGTGGTCGGGCTGGTCGGGTACGGCGGGGTCCGCTGGGTCTGCGGCACCGGACGGTGCGGCAGCGGGGTGTGCGGGCCCGGCGCGCCGTACGCAGCGCCCGTGCCGTACGGCGCGGTAGCGCCCGTGCTGTACGTCGGCGAGGACGGATGCGCGGCGCCGGCCGGGGGCGGGGTGTGCGCGGCGAGAACCGTCGAGCCGCTGTCGGGCTCGTCGCGGTCCGGGAAGACCCAGGCGCGGAAGAGCAGGAAGCGCAGCACGGTCGCGGCGAGGTTGGCGGCGATGAGCACCGCCAGTTCCGTGGAGTGCGCCGGGTTGTTGCTGGCCGCGTTCAGGGCGGCCAGCGAGCCGCTGGTCAGGGCGAGACCGATGCCGAAGACCACCAGGCCCTGCGCCTGGTGCCGTACGGCACCGCCCCGGCCGCGCACCCCGAAGGTGAGCCGGCGGTTGGCGGCCGTGTTGGCGACCGCCGAGACCAGCAGCGCGAGCGCGTTGGCGACCTGGGAGCCGGAGAACTGCCGGAAGAGGCTGTAGAGCACCAGGTAGAACAGGGTGGACAGGCCGCCGACCACGCAGAATCCGACGAGCTGACGGGCAAGTCCCTTGGGCACGTTGGTCAGATCGCGGTCGCGCGGGTCGTCACCGAAGGGCCGGGTGAGGCGGTCCAGCGGCAGCGAACCGGTGGCCAGCGCCGTGCCGACCCGCCAGACGCCCCTGAGGTCGTCGGTCGCGGTCCTCACGATGTGCACGGTGGAGTCCGGGTCGTCGACCCAGTCCACCGGCACCTCGTGGATCCTGAGGCCGGCCCGCTCGGCGAGCACCAGCATCTCGGTGTCGAAGAACCAGCCGGTGTCCTCCACCAGCGGCAGCAGCACCTGCGCCACATCGCGCCGGATCGCCTTGAAGCCGCACTGCGCGTCCGAGAAGCGGGCCTGGAGCGAGCCGCGCAGGATCAGGTTGTAGGCGCGGCTGATGAACTCCCGCTTGGGACCGCGCACCACGCGCGAGCTGCGGGCGAGCCGGGAGCCGATCGCGAGGTCGGAGTGCCCGGAGATCAGCGGCGCCACCAGCGGCAGCAGGGCGTTGAGGTCGGTGGACAGATCGACGTCCATGTAGGCGAGGATCGGCGCGTCGGACGCGGACCACACCGTCCGCAGGGCCCGGCCGCGGCCCTTCTGCTCCAGGCGGAAGTTGGTGACCTCGGGGATGTCCGCCTCCAGCCGCGCCGCCACCTGGGGGGTGGTGTCCGTGGACGCGTTGTCCGCGACGGTGATGCGGAACGCGTACGGGAAGGTGCGCTCGAGGTGCTCGTGCAGTCTGCGGACGCACGGCTGGAGGTCCTTCTCCTCGTTGTAGACGGGGATCACTACGTCCAGGACAGGCGTACCGGCGTCTGCGGCCGGGAGGTGCTCCCGCGCCGGCAGAGTGCCGGGAGAAGAGTCGGTTCGCATGGCACCGACTCAACTCAAGCCCCCTGTCGCACCCATGTGGTGGCACTGTGCTGGGCCTGTGAGTGCGATGGCCGGCCGGTTTCGGCGGCAGGCCGGGGCACGGCCGGGACGAGCGCCGGCAGATGCACGGTGAACACCGTCCGCCCCGGCATGCTGTCGACGGTCACCGCGCCGCCGTGTGCCGCCGCGACGGCCTGCACGATGGCGAGCCCGAGCCCGGTGGACCCGGTGGACCGCGAGCGCGCCGAGTCACCGCGCGCGAACCGCTCGAAGACGTGCGGCAGCAACTCGGCGTCAATCCCCTGCCCGTTGTCCTCGACGTCCACGCACATCCACGACCCGCGCCGCTGCACGCGCGCCGTCACGGTCGTACCGGGCGGGGTGTGCTTGCGGGCGTTGCCGATCAGGTTGACGAGCACCTGCTGGACGCGGGCCGCGTCGGCGGACACGAGCGCCGGCTCGTCGGGCAGGTCGAGCCGCCAGTTGTGGTCCATGCCGGCCGCGCGGGAGTCGCTGACGGTGTCGACGACGAGCGGGATGAGATCGGTCTGCTCGAACTGCAGCGGCCGTCCGGCGTCGAGGCGGGCGAGCAGGAGGAGATCCTCGACCAGGAGGGTCATCCGGCCCGCCTCGGACTCGATGCGCCCGAGCGCGTGCCGGGTGTCGGGCCCGACCTGCTCGCGCCCGCGGCGGGTGAGTTCGGCGTACCCACGGATGGAGGCGAGCGGCGTGCGCAGCTCATGGCTGGCGTCGGCGACGAACTGCCGCACCCGCGTCTCGCTCTGCTGGCGGGCGTGCAGGGCGCCATGGACGTGGTCGAGCATGCGGTTGAGCGCGGCGCCGACCTGGCCGACCTCGGTGTGCGGATCGCACTCGGACTCCGGGACCCGCTCGCTGAGGTTCACCTCGCCGGTGTGCAAGGGGAGTTCGGAGACCCGGGTGGCGGTGTTGGCGACCTTGCGCAGCGGGCGGGTGGCGACGCCGACGAGCACGTATCCGGCGATACCGGCGGCCGCGAGACCGGCCACGGTGACGCTGACCTCGATCAGGATCAGGGCGTCGATGTTCTCGTCGACGTCCTGGGTCGGCAGGGCGACGTAGAAGGCGTCACTGCCGTCCCGGCCGGTCACGTACCTGATGCGGTAGTCCCCGAGCCCGGGGATCTCCACGGTGTGCGGCTTGCCGTCCTTGGCCACCGAGTTCAGGACGTTCTGCTGCGCCGTGCTCAGGCCGTCGGCCTTCATCTGCTTGAAGAGGCCGGTGGTGTAGTTCTGCTGCTCCGAGACGGCCGCCCGGACGATCGAGCCGTTCTGCACGTACGCGGCGATCGTCTTCGCCTGTGTCGGGCCCTTGGTGAGCAGGTTGACGACCTTCTCGCCCGGTGTGGCGTTCTCCCCCGGGGAGGACCCCGGGCCGCCCGGGCCGCCCAGGTTCGCACCGCCGCCCGGAACCTGCGGGTGGCCGACGGCGCGCTGGCCGATGTCTCTCACCTTGCCGTCCAGCTGGTCGTACAGGTGCGAGCGCAGCGCGAGCGTGGTGACCGTGCCGATCACCGCACAGACCACGGCGATCAGCATCACCGACGCGACGACGAGCCGCGTCCGCAGGGTGCGCGGCTGTCCAGCTCGTCGCTTCTGTCGCGCTTGCGGACGCGGCCGTCGTCGTCCGCTCATCACACGGCGGGTTTGATCAGATAACCGGCCCCGCGCCGCGTGTGGATCATCGGCTCGCGCCCGGCGTCGATCTTCCGCCGCAGATAGGAGATGTACAGCTCGACCACGTTGGCCTGCCCGCCGAAGTCGTACGACCACACGCGGTCCAGGATCTGCGCCTTGCTGAGCACGCGCCGCGGGTTGCGCATGAGGAAGCGCAGCAGCTCGAACTCGGTGGCGGTGAGGTGGATGTTGTCCCCGGCCCGCGAGACCTCGTGGCTGTCCTCGTCGAGGGTCAGGTCCCCGACGACGAGCACGGAGTCGGACCGCCGGTCGGCGGCCCCGGACCTGCGGATGAGCCCGCGCAGCCGCGCCACGACCTCCTCGAGGCTGAACGGCTTGGTGACGTAGTCGTCCCCGCCCGCGGTGAGCCCGGCGATACGGTCCTCGACCGCGTCCTTGGCGGTCAGGAACAGCACGGGCACCTCGGGCAGTTCCCGCCGCAGCCGGCCGAGGACGGCGAGCCCGTCCATGTCCGGCAGCATCATGTCCAGGATGACGGCGTCGGGCCGGAACTCCCGGGCGGTCTGGACGGCTCCCTGCCCGTCTCCCGCACTCCTGATCTGCCAGCCCTCGTACCGAAGGGCCATGCTCAGCAGTTCGGTGATCGACAGCTCGTCGTCCACCACAAGCACGCGGACGGGGCTCCCGTCCGGCCTCAGCAGTTCGGTGCGCCCCTGGGGCGAGGTCGTGGTCATGGTGGACACCTTGTCCGGGCCCTCTGAGAAGAGGCTTTCCGCAATCTGTGATTTCCCTGAGAAACACACAGGCACCTCTCAGGCCGCACCTGGGAAAGCCCCTCGGGATCACGCCGGGCCGCCGAAGGCGTGACTGTGCTCGACCCGCGCGATGTGGATCACGTACCGCTCGTACCACCGCTCCCGCCCGCGCCGCTTGGCGTCGAGGTGCTCGGGATGGTCCCGCCAGCGCCGGATCCCCTCGAGATCCCGGAAGTAGGCGACGGAGATGGCGAGTCCGCCGGGGGCCGGGCTGTGGGCGAAGTCCTCCCCGAGGAAGCCGGGGATGTCCCGGACGAGCCGGGAGAGCCGGGCGGCGGTCCGCCGGTAGTCGTCCGCGTCCTCGTCGGGACGGCGTACGGAGGTGAACACGACGGCGTAGTAAGGGGGTTCGTGCGCGGGAGTGGGACCGACAGTGGTGTCCGGGTGATCGCTCATGACAACAACGGTCGGCCACCGACTCGTTGAGCGTCCATGGGTCTTGCCGAAAGGGATCCGTCCGGGATCCCTTTCTTTACGGTCGGTCAGAACAGCCCTTCCTGCGCACGCCGGAACTCCCGCACCGGGAGACCGAGCCGGTCTCCCGGGCCGCCGAACGGCACCATCACCCACCCCGCCATCAGCCGGGTGTCGAGCACGACGACCCCGCGTTCGCCGACCGCCAGATGGAGATCGGGTCCGGCCGCGGCGACCAGCTCCCCGCTCACGGCTCCGCCCGGCGCCAGCTCCACGACCTCTCCGTAGGCGCCCGGTGCCCGGTCGAGCCCGAACACCGTGACGTGGTCGGCGACATGGCACTCGGCGGGCCGCAGCGACTCCGGCCAGCCGGGCAGGTCGACGGCCCGCGCGTGCAGCTCCCGCAGCTCGGCGGCGCGCTCGGCCGCGGTCCGCGGCAGCGCCGAGCGCACCGCCCGCTTCTCGGCGTAGGGGATCCGGTCCGGCACCCCGAGCGCGGCCCGCAGCAGTTCCTCGGTGCGCCGGGCGGCCATCAGCGGGCCGGTGCCGAGCCAGCTGAAACACACGGCACCCTGCTCGAGCAGCCGTGCGTCGCCCCGCTCCACGGCGGTGATGCCCACCTTGGCCATCCCGGGCCCGAACCACGCCAGATACACCCGGTACGGCCGCGGGTCGTCGGCGATCGTGTCGGCGGCCACGGAGTGCGCCCGGTCCAGCCGCGCACACTCCTCGCAGCGAGCACCCGTGCTCCGCCCCGACACGGCGATCCGCCCCGGACACGCGTGCCCCCGCGCCCCCACGCACCTGCGCACACCGTCTTCCGGCACGGCGAAGGCGACCCGCTTCCCCCACGGCAGCGCACCGCGCCGCCCGCCGTCCCAGCCCAGCACGGGTCCGTCCGGCGTCCACCGCAGTCCCGAGCATGTCCATCCGTGTGCCATCACCGGTGAGCGTAGCCCCCGGGTCCGACAGGAGGCCTGAACCCGGTACGGACAGCGATCACCAACCGCCGTCCGCGCACCGCGCGTTCACTCGAGGGACGACACGGACACCGGTTCGGCGGACTCCGCACCGGGCACCACGGCCGCCGCGGAGCCGGCCCTGCGCCCCCGTCCCGCCAGCAGGCACCGGCAAGGACCGGCGGGCACCGGCAAGAACCGGCGAGGGACACCGCGGGCGACGGGCCCGAGCACGTGCATGCCCTGTGCACACGGCATGGACGGCCACCCCCGAGCCGCGGGTCGGATCAGCCCATCCCTCGAGCAACTTGTACAGACACCTTTTCTCCACGGACCGATCCACCGATGTTCTTTCGGCGGCCCTTTTGGCCGTACCGGCGAGTACCTAGAGTCGCGCTGTCATGTACGCACCCGGTCCGTCCTGGCAGGTACGGGGCCGGGGGCAACCCCATTTCCACCAGGAGAGCGCATGGTCTCGCGTCGTACCGCTTCCGCCCTCACCACCGCGGCGGCAGTCCTGCTGCTCGGCGCCGGCGGCTTCACGGCCGCCCCCAGCGCCGGCGCGGCCACCGGCACCAACCTGTCGGTGTTCGCCTGGAACGTCGACCTCGGCACCCCGATCGTCGACAGCACCCAGAACGAGAAGGCGGCCCAGCGCACCCCGACCATCGAATCGATCATCCGCAAGCACGGCGCGGACGTGGTGGTGCTGGACGAGAACTTCAACAACACCTCGACCGCCGACATCACCAGCAAGCTGGCCGACCTCTACCCGTACCACACCCCGGTCGTCGGCCAGACCTGCTCCGGCGGCGGCTGGAACGGCATCAGCGGCGACTGCTCGAACTCGCTGTTCGTCATCAACGGCGGCACGATGATCCTCTCCAAGTACCCGATCACCGCCCAGTACGCCCATGTCTTCAGCAACTCCACCTACGGCACCTGGGACTACCACGCCAACAAGGGCGCGGCACTGGCGCAGATCGACAAGGGCGGGGTGAAGAGCTGGGTGGTCGGCACCCACCTGCAGGCCGACGAGTCCGACACCTCCACCGACACCACGCAGGCCACCCGGCTCGCCCAGCTCCGCGAGATCCGCAGCTGGGTGGACGGCATCGCCGGGTCGAACGGGCCGGTGCTGATCGGCGGCGACCTGAACGTCGAGTACTACGGCGGCCAGTCGCGCGGCGACTACGCGGGCGCCCAGAGCGCGGTGAACGGCGTCCTCGGCACCCCGGCCACCGACTCGAGCCAGACCCTGCGCACCATGGACTGCCCGGCCTCCGCCTGGTGCCAGTACATGTCCGGCGTCGAGTCCTTCCCCAAGGACTACCGGGACGACCTCGACTACATCGGCTACCTGAACGCGACGAACCGCCCGGCCCCGGCCGCGATGTCCACGGTCAAGGTCGACTTCGACCCCCAGTCCGGCTGGACCACGGGCCAGACCGACACCAACGCCCCCAGCGACCACTACCCCGTCGAGGCGACGTTCCAGATCGGCTAGCACCGGCAGAAGAAGCCGCAACGCCGAAGGCCCCGGAGTGATCCGGGGCCTTCAATCCATGTGCACTCGGCAGGACTCGAACCTGCAACCTTCTGATCCGTAGGATCGGGCAGGCTGTTGGGCGGTGGGCAGCCTTCCTCCCGGCTGATCGCTGAGGGGCGTGAGCGCTTCACTGTCGTCGGCGGGGTACAAACGGTCGGGCGAACGTAGCGGGCTGGATTCACAGGCGCATGATGACCAGGGCGGTGTCGTCGGTGGCGTCGCCTGGTGGAAGCAGGTCGTTGAGCACGGCGTCGGCGAGGGCTTCGGGGTCGTCTGCCTGGTGGCGGGCCAGGGAGTCGGCGAGTCGGGCGAGGCCGGTGTCGATGTCTTCGCCGCGTCGTTCGATCAGGCCGTCGGTGTAGAGCGCGAGAACGGCGCCCTCGCGGAAGGCTGTGACAGCCTGGATCCGGGGGGCGTGTTCAGGGCGGGCGGCCAGGGGCGGGTCGGTGGCCTGGTTCAGGAACTCGACGGTCTCGTCCCTCTGCAGGAGCGCGGGTGGTGGATGGCCGGCGCTGCTGTAGGTGATGGTGCGGGTCTCCCAGTCGATGAATGCCGTGGCCACGGTGGTGTTCTCGGCGCCGTCGACAGTGCGGGCGTACAACCCGAGGACTTCCAGGGCGCGGGCGGGACCGCCGGCGACGAGGGAGGCGGCGGTGAGGGCGCTGCGCAGTTGTCCCATGACACCGGCTGCGGGCAGGCCGTGGCCGACGACGTCGCCGACGGTGACGGCGATGCGGTCACCGGGCAGATCAACCAGGTCGTACCAGTCGCCGGCCACATTCAGTGCTTCGGCGGCAGGCCGGTAGCGTACGGCCGCCTGATGCCGGCCGACCGGGCGCAAAGCGGGCAGCATGGCTTCCTGCAAGGCCAGCGCCACTTCACGGGCGCGGATGAGTTCGGTGACGTCCTCCGCCCGGTGCAGCAGCAGCGACACCCGCCCGTCCGGGCCGAAGACGGGAACGTTGGTCAGGTCCAAATACCGCTCCTGCCGCGCGCCAGGCTGCTCGGGGTCCTCCACGTCGTAGCGTTGCAACGCCACGATGCTGCGCTCACCGGTGTCGGCCGCCTGGCGCAGTGACGCCAGAACTCTGAGCAGGAGAGGCTCGGCGGGGGCTTTTTCGGGGTGGTCCTCAGGCACGAAGTGACCGATCACTTGTTCGCGTGGAAGGCCCCGCAGGCGCAAGAACTCCGCGTTGGCGTCCGCGTAGATCAGTTGCGGGGTCACTAGCGCCACCGCCCCGGGTAGGGCCTGGAACACCGCCGCGTAGTCGATCGCCGGTACCTTCATGACTTCCCTGCCTTGCCCGCAGCTCCGTCTCTTTTCACGATACGAGCGGGGAGTCACAGCTCGCCTCCTGATGTTGTAGGCCCAAGGGCGGCTACACACGAACGGTGATCGATTGGCGTGCCCGGAGACCTCGCCGACGACCTCGCCAGGGCGTGCACCGCGCGGACGTATGCGGACCGTCGCAGCAGGTGAGAGGCGCACCGGCCCAAGGTCAAGCGCTCCGCGAAGTTGCTTCGGGACGAAGAGGTCGTGGGCCAAAGGCTGTCACGCTCGATCAGTACGGCGTTTGCCCAGTACCCACGGCCGACCTGCAGATGCTTCAGCTGCCGGGCGCCGCTCAGCCATCGCCCCGTCGGGTGGATCAACAGGGTCAAGCGGGATTGAGCGCCCCCGGAGGGGACCCATGGACTCGCGGGCGATGTCTGCGGTCCGCCACGAGGGCGTACCGGTGCCTTGTGAGGGGTGAGCATGGGACCTTCGGTGAGCAGGGTTGCCGTGAGCAAGTTGCCGATGGTCGGCGCGATGTTCTGGGCGACCAAGATCGTGGCCACCACGCTGGGCGAGTCGGCATCGAACTTTGTCACGATGGCCCCACTGAACCTCGGCTACGCCGTTGGCGCGATGATCTTCCTGATGGCGTTCGGGGTCACCCTGGCGATGCAGCTCAAGGCTGACCGCTTCCACCCGGTGGTGTTCTGGTCGGTCATTCTGACGACCAGCATCGTGGGCACCTCGATGTCCGACTACATCAACCGCACTGCTGGGCTCGGCTACGCCGGCGGCTCAATTCTGCTGACCAGCCTGCTGGTGATCGTGCTGATCGGGTGGCGGATGACCGGACAGACCATGGATGTGGAACGGATCGCCACCACGGAGGGCGAGGTCTTGTACTGGACCGCGACACTGGTGTCCAACACGCTGGGTACCTCCAGCGGTGACTTCCTCTCCGGCGGTCTGGGCCTCGGCTTCCGCGACAGTTCTCTGCTGCTGTCCGGGGCCATGCTCGTGATCCTTGCCGCGCACTATCTGACCCCTATCTCCGGCACTGCGCTGTTCTGGGCGGCCTACGTGTTGACCCGCCCTCTCGGAGCGGTGGCGGAGAACGCGGTGGAAAAGCCCGTCGCGCAGGGCGGGCTCGGATCGGGAACCACGGTCACCTCATCCGCGCTGCTCGCCGTCCTGGCAATTCTGGTGGGCCGGCAGATGGTCGGGGGCCACCATGTGACCCGCAAGGTGGATGCCGCCTTCGCAACCGATAGCCACGATCCCCAGCCTGTCGGCCCGTCAACAGCAACTTCGACGGATGGCTACGCAGGCAAACCCCCGGGACGCCACTCGCACCGAGGGGAAGGCGACCGGGCCGATCTCTGAACTGCGCCGTTCTGACATCCACGAGTGTCATCAACGGCGCCGGACGCCAGCACTCCTGGGCGGTCTGGCACGGCCCGCGTGGCCCGGCGACTCCCCGGCAATGCCGCGCAGCGATCGAACTCCTGAAGCGGGTGTCGCAGGTTGGCTCAGCCGAGGTAGGGGCGCTCACGGTGCTCCAGGAAGCGACGGATCCTGAGCCGCTGCGTGTGATGCATCGGCAGTTGATCGATCTCTTCCGGTTGGACGAACCGCAGCTCCGTGGACTCGTCCGAGATCGCGAGCCGGCCGCCGACCACGCGGGCGGTGAAGCAGACGTTGAACTGTCTGCGCACCTCACCGTCCCAGTAGGCAATGATGTGGCGAGGGTCGGTGTACGTGCCCACGAGCCCGGTGATCTCTACGTCCAGACCCGTTGCCGCGCCTGGCGCCTCTCCCAGGCCGAAGCCGCCCGCGCCCGCGCCGGCCTCCTCACCACCGACGAGAACACCACCCTCGTCACCGCCTCTTCCGCCAAGGAGGGGCGTCAGCTCCTGGCGGTGGCCCGCGACAGCCGGCTGTGGGCCGCGTATGAGCTGGCCGTCCGTATCGGCCTACGTCGGGGTGAGGTGCTGGGACTGCGCTGGTCGGACGTGGATCTTCACGAAGGCGTTCTCACCGTCCGTAGCCGTTTGATCCACCCGCACTCACCGGTTAGGTCGAACTGACGGCGCCTCTCGTTCCGCCCCGGCGATTCGTGGGAAGGGCAGAGGAGGACAGAGCGGCAGAAGGGTGACAGCGTGCAGGCCAGTATTGGGGACAGGCTCCTTGTCCACGGTCGGAACGTGGGACAGCAGAATCGCACCGCAGAGATCATCGAGGTGCTCGGGATGAACGGGGGCCTCCGTACCGGGTCCGTTTCGAGGACGGTCACGAGACGCTGATGAGTCCAGGCCCGGACTCCGTGGTCCGTCCCGCGTTCGAGGACTAGACAGCGCTCGGACCCGGCGGTTGCCGTCAAACACTGCCGTCAAGGCAAAAGCCAGAGACCCCGTGGATCTCTCCACGGGGTCTCTGATCTGATGTGCACTCGGCAGGATTCGAACCTGCAACCTTCTGATCCGTAGTCAGATGCTCTATCCGTTAAGCTACGAGTGCTTGTTCTTTTGTTCTTGTCTCCGTTTCGGCCCTTTCGGCCCTGTCCCGGCGACAGGAAGAACATTACATGACTGCCGCCGTCATGTGAAATCCGATCCGCACACCCGTTGTGACCTGCGAAAACGCCGACAGCGGGGTCCCGTGGGGCACCCTGTGGGACATGCCCTGGAGAACGCCGAAGCCCCGGTCCTGTGGACCGGGGCTTCGGGATCGGTGCGGAGGCGGAGGGATTTGAACCCTCGATGGGCTTTAAGGCCCAAACCGCATTAGCAGTGCGGCGCCATAGACCGGACTAGGCGACGCCTCCAGCACAACCGCTCACGCGAGCGCGAGAGTGGTGCGTGCAGATGATGACACAGCCGAGTGCCCTGTCACCAATCGGCCTCCACGGTACTAGGCACTCGGGCCGCAGGGCAAAGGGCTTCCGTCCGGCGAGGCGTGCGCCGCGTCCCGCCGGCCGGCGGGAGCGCAACGTCCGGCGGGCGGCGGCGTTGGGCAGGGCATGGTTCTTCTCATCCAGCGGAGGGCGGCGCGAGCCCTCCTGCGACGGGGGCCCGTGGGCGCCGTCGCCGCCCCCGCACTCGGCGCCGTCTCGGCCCTGGTCGCCCTCGCCGCCGTACCCGCCGTCGCGGCGCCCGCCCTGCCCCCGCCCGTGCTACCGGAGGACCGGGCCGGTGATCACCTCACCGTCGTGGTGCAGCACGCCGGGTCCGGGCGGGACGGAACGTACGAACTCTTCTGTCATCCGGACAGCGGCACTCATCCGGATCCGGCCGGGACCTGCCGGGCGCTGGACGGGCAGACGCGGTGGGGGCAGGACACCTTCGCCCCGGTGGAGCCCGGCTCCACCTGCACCATGATCTACGGCGGCCCGGCCACCGCCCATGTCACCGGCACCTGGGCCGGACGCCCGGTCGACGCCGTCTACGACCGCAGCAACGGGTGCGAGATCGGGCGCTGGGACCGGATGGTGCCGCTGCTGCCGAAGCCGGGACCGGCCTAGCCGGTCGTGCAGACAGGCTGCCCATGGACGGTTCTTGGCCGAATCACCGTGGCCGTAAAGGTCCCGCGAAAGTCTTGCGGAGTCGAAGCCCGTGGTCAGGGGGTGGTCACGGGATCGGTGTCACTTCCTCGTGGGACCTCCCTCTCATCCGGCGTCGCAAGCGCAACGCGTGCCCTTAGACTCCCTCGCGTGACACGTTGCGGGCCGGTTGGCAAGATGGCCCGAGCGGTCGGCAAGGTGCGGTAACAGGGAGGAAGCGTCTCGTGAGCAGCAGGCCATCCCGAGGCGCTGCTCGCCTCGCAGCCATACTCGACGCTCTGCCGGACGCGTTGGTCCTGGTCAACGCCAACGGAACAGTCGTCAACGCCAACACCATCGCGCTCGAGGCATTCGAGGCGCCGGGTACGGCTCTGGTGGGGCGGGGCCTGCTCGATCTGCTGCCGCAGTTCGACTCCCGGCTGATCCCGGGGTCCATGCGGCGGCCCGATCACATGGACCCGCACGGGCGGACCAAGCCCACGCGGATGGTCGCGCGGCGGACCGACGGAACCGAGTTCCCGGTCGAGGTCACCAGCGCGAACCTGGAGAACGGGCAGCAGGCGTACGACGGTTACGGATACACCGGCGACGAGCTGCTGATGATCGTCGTGCGGGACCTGTCCGGGACCGTGGACACCGAGGCGGAGCTGGCGCGCTCGCAGCGGCAGACCGAAATGATCCTGCGGGCCGCGGCCGAGGGTGTCGTGGGCACCGACACCGACGGGCGGATCGTGCTCGTCAATCCGGCCGCCGCCCAGATACTGGGCTACCGGGCCGGTGAGCTGGGCGGCAAGGAGCTGCACGCCCTGGTGCTGCACTCGCGCGCCGACGGCTCCCCCTTCCCGTACGAGGAGTCACCGCTCGCCGACACCCTGCGCTCCGGGCGCAAGCACCGGGTGCGCGGGCAGGTGCTGTGGTCCAAGGGCGAGGAAAGGGTCTCCGTCGACCTCACCACCGCTCCCGTGCGCGACGGGGACCAGCTCGTCGGTGCCGTGATGACCTTCACCGACCGGCGGTCCTTGGACGCCCTGGCCGAGGAGAAGGCCGCGCTGGAGCGGGCGCACGCGCAGGAGGTCGAGCGGCGCGCCGAGGAGCACGCCGCCGACCTGACCGCGCTGCGCCAGAAGCACGTCACCGAGCTGGAGGAGCTGCGCGAGAAGCACGCCGAGGAGCTGGCGGCGGGCGAGGAGCGGTACGCCGCGCTCGCCGAGCGGGAAAAGGACCGGTACGAGGCGCTGGCGGGCCGGCACGAGCAGTTGCTGACCCTGCTCGGGGCGTCGCTGCGCGGGCCGCTGGACGAGCTGCGGCGCGAGCTGTCCGCCCTGGCGGCCGATGACGCGGGGCAGCTGTGGCCCGAGGCCAACCAGGTGCTGCACCACCTCTCGGCCGGGTACGCCCGCATCACGACGCTGATCGACAACGTCCTCGGGTACCAGCGGCTGGACGCCGGCAGTGAGGACATCACCCGTGCGAGGGTGATGCTGGACGCCGTCGTCGCCGCCGGCGTGGACGGCGCGGTCGAGCTGATCGGTCCGGGGCGGGTGCAGTTCGCCGTGCACGCGCCGCCCATCGAGGCCGAGGTCGACCCGCAGCGGCTCGCAACCGCCCTCGCCCACCTGGTGGCGGACGTGGCCGGGGTCGACGCCACCGGCAACTCTCCCGTCTCCGCGGGCGGTTATCTGGACAACACGGTCGTGGTCGCCGCCGCGCAGCGCGGTGAGGTGGTGCGGATCGAGGTGCGCGGGCCGTACGCCGGGGGCGACCCGGTGCACGAGCCGATCGTGCGCGGGATCGTCCGGGCCCACGGCGGCGTGCTGCAGACGCACGAGGTGCCGGGCATGAGCGGCAGCGCGTACGTCCTGGAGGTGCCGATCGGCGGCGGTGCCGGGGCGGTCGCCGCCGCGTCCGCTCCGGCCGAGTCCGCCGTGGACGAGAGCGCTACGGCCGACGGACACACGGTCGGCGGCGGACGGCGGCGGGCCCGGCGGGCCTCCACGGACGCCTTCCTGGACGGTGACGTACCCGGCGCGGGCGAGACCGGTGAGGCGGCGGCGCCCACGCCGACCGGGCGGCGCCGCAGGCGTGCCGGCGCGCCCGCGGAGCAGAGCGCCGTGGCCACGGACGAGGGCGAGCAGGCCGCGTCCGGCGGCACCGGGCGGCGCCGTGGGCGGCCCGCCGCCGTCGCCGCCGCCGACGGCACCGGCGACGCGGTGAGCGAGGGCGCCGTGGTGACCGCGGCCGAGCATGCCGCGGGGGCCGCCGCCGTCGCCACGGGACTCGGCAGCACCGTGCCGCCGCGGGGCGTGCCCGTCTCCGCGGGCCAGGTCGCCCGTCCCGACGCCGGCGCGCCGCAGGCCGCCCTGCCGCCCGCGCTGCCCGCGGGGGGTGCGGAGCCGGCTCCGGGCACCGGTGCGGAGGACACCGCTGCCGAGGGCGCGCAGCCGACCGGGCGGCGCCGGCGTGCGCTGGCCGCCGCGGCGGAGCGTGCCGCGGCGCAGGAGGCCGCGGGACCGCGTCCCGTCTTCGCCCTGCCGCCGGCCGAGGCCGACCGTTCCCCGCAGTCCGCGGACTCGGCGAGCGCGACCGGGGCCGGTGCCGAGGCCCGACCGCAGCTGCCCGCTCCGCTTCCGGCGCCCGTCCAGGACGTGCCCGGTGACGACGGCCGGCACGACGCCGTGGCGCTCGACGCCGCCGAGGACCACACCCCGCCGCAGCCGCACCCCACCAGCGCACCGACCGGCCGACGCCGCCGGGCCGTGGCCCAGTCGGCTCCCGCCGCGCAGCCGACGGCAGCGGCACCGGGCGCCACGTCCGTACCCGTGCCGGGGACCGCGCAGCCGGTTGCCGCACAGCCGGTTCCGCCACAGGCCGCTGCGGGGCAGGCGGCTGCGGGTCGGACGGCTCCCGCCCAGGCGGTTCCGGCTCTGGCCGGTCAGCCCGGGCAGAACCCGGCGGGGACGCCGACTCCCGGTCGGGGCACGCCCGTTGACGCCCATGCGGCGCAGGGCACGGTCGGGCAGGGCCTCTCCGTCCCGGCCGGTCCCGCACCGGCGCCGGGTCGGCCCGTCGTACCGGGCCAGGCGGCGTCCGGCAGCGCGACCACGGCACCGGCCGCGCCCGCCGCTGCCGGACAGCCCGTGCCCGCCCGGCCGGTGGCTCCCGGGCAGCAGCTCCCGGCGGTACCGTCGGCGACCCCGCCCGGCGGTACCCCGGCCGCGCAGCCGCTGCCGCTGCCCGCGGAGGCCGGGGCCGGACCGGCACCGGCGACCGGTCGGGCCGCACCGGCGCCCCAGGCCGCGCCCGTGACCGCAGCCGGCACCCCCGCGGCCACCGTCCCGCAGCAGTGGCCCGGTGCCGACGACACCTCCGGTGCGGGCACGCCCGTACCCGCCGCGTCCCAGGCCGAGGCGCAGCTGCAGCGCAGTGCGCAGCCGCTGCCCGTCGAGGGGGCCGCGGTCGACCCGAACTCCACACAGGGACGGGCGATCAGCGTCCGTACGCTCGGGCAGGGCGTGCCGTTCGCGCGCCAGGCCGCACAGGTGCAGCAGCCGACGGCGACCCCGCCGCCGCACGCGCCGGGCGGTTCCGGCCGCCGCCGCAAGCTGGGCACGCCCCCCGACCCGGCCACCCGCCCGGAGCAGCAGCCCGAGCAGGCGGCCCGCCCGCACCCGGCGGCCGAACCGGCGCCCGCGCAGCAGCCCGTGGCGCAGCAGCCGTCGTCGGCCGGGCAGTCCCGGATGGCCCTCGGGACCGAGGGGGCCGGACGGTCGTACGCCATAGGTGCCCCGGACGCCGACGCCGCCGAGGGACCCGAGCCGCTGGACGGTCCCGGCGGGGCCGTCGAGGTCGCGGATCCTCCGCGTCCGCAGCCGATGGACGACGAGCTGCCCCCGGAGCCACTGGACAACCCGCGCCGGCTGCTGGTGTGGCCCGCGCCGGACGTGACGACCCAGCAGGCGCTGAGCGACCGCGGGTACCGGCCGGTGATCGTGCACTCCCGTGAGGAGGTCGACGCGCAGATCGCTGCCTTCCCCGCCGCGCTGTTCGTGGACCCGCTGACCGGGCCCATCACGCGTACGGCCCTGCAGTCGCTGCGCCAGGCCGCCGTCGCCGCCGAGGTACCGGTGCTGGTCACGGCCGGGCTCGGGCAGGCGACGCGCGAGGCGGCGTACGGCGCCGACCCCGCCGTTCTGCTCAAGGCGCTGGCGCCGCGCGACAGCGAGCAGCACCCGCCGCGGGTGCTGCTGATCGAGGAGCACGCGGAGATCGCGCTGGCGCTGACCGCGACGCTGGAGCGGCGTGGGATGCAGGTGGCGCGTGCCGCGAGCGACAACGACGCGGTGACGCTGGCGGGGCAGTTCCGGCCGAACCTCGTGGTGATGGACCTGATGCAGGTGCACCGGCACCAGGGCGGAGCCGGGTTCACCGGGATCATCGACTGGCTGCGTGTGAACGGCCGGCTCAACCGCACCCCGCTGGTCGTCTACACCGCCGCCGTCGACCAGGCCGACCTGCCGAGGCTCGCCTCGGGCGAGACGGTGCTGTTCCTCGCGGAGCGGTCCACGAGCAGCGAGGTGCAGAACCGGATCGTGGATCTGCTGGCCCGGATCGGCACCAACTAGCCCTCTGGGAAAGGAGGTCGGCGCGCGACCAGCTTGCGGGCCGCCTCCTTGATGGAGTCCCTCAGGCGGTCGCGGTCGGTGTGCTCGGTGCCCGAGAGGATGCGGCGCATCTGCGGGACCACGGCCATCCAGTTGACCAGCGCGGTCAGCAGCAGCAGCAGGTCGCCGGGCGGGATCGCGTCACTGATCACGCCGCGGGCCTGGCCGTCGGCCAGGGCGGCGACCTTGCGGGCGTAGTGCTCCTGGCGGGCCGGTTCGTCGGGCAGCTCGGCGGTGCCGTACTCGAGCCCCTCCCAGAAGAGCAGGCGGAGGAACTCGGGGTGGCTCGCGTGGTAGTCGAGCAGGCGGTCGACCCAGCCGTCGACGTCGTCCGGGTCGACCGGGACGGCCGCCGCGAGGTCCGTCATGGACCGGCCGAGGACCTGGCCGAACAGCTCCGCCTTGTTGCCGTAGTAGGCGTAGATCAACTGCTTGTTGGCCTTGGCCTCGGTGGCGATGCGGTCGATGCGGGCGCCCGCGATGCCGTGCCGGGAGAACTCGGCGACCGCCGCGTCGAAGATGCGGGCCTTGGTGGCCTCGGGGTCCCTCACTGCTGCCATGCGGACAGGGTAGGGCGCGGGCGTCAAGTAACCAACTATTTGGTTGACAGGGAATGCGGGCGACGGCGACCCTGTTACTGCTTCCAACCAACCAGTTGGTTGATGACTTCCCGGTCGAGAAACCCGGCTCCAAGGAGTGTCTGCGTTCATGCCGTCAGCAACCCGTACCGGCGAGGCCCGCGTGCTCCCGGTCACCGACCAGGAGCGGTCCGCGTCCGGCACCGCCTTTCTGCTCCTCGTCGCCGTCTGCACCGCCGTCACGGCCGCGAACATCTACCTCGCGGCACCCCTGCTCCCGCTGATCGCCCACAGCTTCGGCACCACCGCCTCCGGTGTCGCCTGGATCGCCTCGACGGCCCAGCTCGGCTATGCGGCCGGCCTGCTCTTCTTCGCCCCGCTCGGCGACGGCGTCGACCGGCGCCGACTGGTCGGCGGACTCTCCCTCGTGGCCGCGGGCGCGCTGGCCGCCGCAGCCGCCGCGACCGGCACCGCCGCACTGGCGGCAGCCGTCCTGGTGGCCTCGGCCGCCACCGTCGTACCGCAGCTGCTCGTGCCCCTGGTGGCCGCGCGGGCCCCCGCCGACCGGCGGGCCCGGCATGTCGCGGCCGTCATCTCCGGGCTGTTCACCGGGGTCGTGGCAGCCCGGGTGCTCGGCGGGCTGATCGGGCAGGCCTACGGCTGGCGGGTCGTCTTCGGCGGCGCGGCCGTCCTGACCGCACTGCTGGGCCTCGTCACCGCCCGGGCCCTGCCCCGCGAGGACCGGCCGCGCCGTACCGGCCCGCTGTTCGCCGGGCTGGCCTCGCTGCCCGGTATCGTGCGCCGCTCGCCGGACCTGTGGCGCGCGTGCGTGCGGCAGGCCGGGCTGTACGGTGCCTGGAGCGCCCTGTGGACCTCGCTGGCGCTGCTGCTCACCGGCCCCCGGTACGGCCTGTCGACCGCCGTGGCCGGACTGTTCGGCCTGTTCGGGCTCTCGGCGAGCGCGGTGGCGCCCCTCGCGGGCGGCCTCGTGGACCGCTTCGGCGCCGCCAAGGTCGTCCGCTGCGCCTACCTCGCCGCCGCCGTCTGCGTCCCGCTGTTCTGGCTCGGCGGGCACACGCTCGCCGCGCTCGTCGCCGGTGCCGTCGCGATCCACGCGGCGCTGGTCGCCTCCCACGTGGCCAACCAGACCCTCGCGCTGACGACCACCTCCGCGCCCGCGACCGCCAACACCGCCTACGTGGTGGCGAACTTCGCCGGCGGCGCCCTCGCCTCCGCCCTGACCGGCCCTGCCTACGGCCACTGGGGCTGGAGCGGGGTGTGCGCGGTGGCGGCGACGTGGCTGCTGCTCGGGTGGACGGCGACGGCGGTACGGCGTCCCCGCGCGTGACGGCAGTACGGCGCCCCCACGCGTGACGGCAGTACGGCGCCCCCACGCGTGACGGCAGTACGGCGCCCCCACGCGTGACGGCAGTACGGCGCCCCCGCGCGTGACGGCCGTCCTGATCAGCCGGCGCGAACGGCCGACGCCGCGGTCAGCCGACGGCAACCGGCCGACGCGAACGGCCACCGCCATGACCAGCCGACGCCAACCGGCCGGTGCAAACAGCCGACGCCGTGATCCGCCGCCTGATCAGGTGGTGTGATCGGCCGGCTGGTCAGGCGGCCGATCAACCGGCTGATCAGGCGGCGTGAACGTCCGGCGTGAACGTCCGGCGTGAACGTCCGGCGTGAACGTCCGGCGTGAACGTCCGGAGCGCGGTCAGAGCGTGGTGACGGCCAGCTCGCCGTCGGCGTACTGCCTGCGCAGCACCTTCTTGTCGAACTTGCCCACGCTCGTCTTGGGCACCGCCTCGACGATCGTCCAGCGCTCGGGCAGCTGCCACTTGGCGATGCGGCCCTCCTCGGCGAGGAAGGTACGCAGGGCCGTGAAGTCGGCGGTCGCGCCCTGCCGGAGGACCACCGTGGCCAGCGGGCGCTCGCCCCACTTGTCGTCGGGTACGGCGACCACCGCGGCCTCGGCGACGTCCGGGTGGGACATCAGCGCGTTCTCCAGCTCCACCGAGGAGATCCACTCACCACCGGACTTGATGACGTCCTTGGCACGGTCGGTGAGGGTGAGGTAGCCGTCGGGGGAAATGGTGCCGACGTCACCGGTCTTGAGCCAGCCGTCCTCACTGAACTTGTCGGCGGGGCGCAGCGGCTCGCCGTCCGCGCCGTTGTAGTAGGCGCCCGCGATCCAGTTGCCGCGGACCTCCAGCTCGCCCGCCGAACGGCCGTCCCAGGGCAGGCGTTCGCCGCCGGGGCCGGTGAGCCGGGCCTCGACGCCGGCCGGGAAGCGGCCCTGGGTGAGGCGGTAGGCGAACTCCTCCTCGGTGCCGACCACATGGGCCGGCGGCCGGGCGACCGTGCCGAGCGGGGAGGTCTCCGTCATGCCCCAGGCGTGGCAGACCCGCATGCCGAGCCGGTCGAAGGCCTCCATGAGGGAGGGCGGGCAGGCCGCGCCGCCGATGGTGACCTGGCCGAGGGAGGAGACGTCCCGGGGGCGTGCGGTCAGTTCGGCGAGCAGGCCCTGCCAGATCGTCGGGACGGCCGCCGCGTGGGTCGGCCGCTCCCGCTCGATCATCTCGGCGAGCGGCGCGGGCTGCAGGAAGCGGTCCGGCATCAGCAGGTTGACGCCGGTCATGAACGTGGCGTGCGGCAGGCCCCAGGCGTTGACGTGGAACTGCGGGACCACGACCAGGGACGTGTCCTGGTCGGTCAGGCCCATCGACTGGGTCATGTTGACCTGCATGGAGTGCAGGTAGATCGAACGGTGGCTGTACACCACGCCCTTGGGGTCGCCGGTCGTGCCGGAGGTGTAGCACATGGCGGCGGCCTGGCGCTCGTCCAGCTCCGGCCAGTCGAACCGCGTCGGCCGGTCCGCGATCAGCTCCTCGTACTCGTGCACCTGCGCGGCGGCACCCGCCAGCGGCGTACGGTCGCCGGGGCCGGAGACGACGATGTGCTCCACGGTCGGCAGCTTGGAGAGCAGCGGCGCGAGCAACGGGATCAGCGAGCCGTTGACGATGACGACCTTGTCGGCCGCGTGGTTGACGATCCACACCAGCTGCTCGGCGGGCAGCCGCAGATTGAGCGTGTGCAGCACCGCACCCATGGACGGGATGGCGAAGTAGGCCTCGACGTGCTCGGCGTTGTTCCACATCAGGGTCGCCACCCGGTCGTCGGCCCGGACGCCGAGTTCGTCCCGCAGGGCGTTCGCCAGCTGTACGGCACGTACGCCCGCCTCGGCGAAACTGCGCCGCTGCGGCTCGGCCTCCCCGGTCCAGGTGATGATCTGGGACCTCCCGTGCACCAGCACCCCATGAGCAAGGAGACGGGTGACGGTCAGCGGTACGTCCTGCATGGTGCTCAGCACGGGATCCTCCTGGCGACATTGCCTACGCGGGAGTAGAGGCTGCGCCGATTCTGCGCACATACCGCGCGGTATGTCACTAGGTGGTTCGTCACCAAGCGGAAGGGAACCCGCCGGGGAACGGGGCTCGGGGCCGAGGAGGAGGGGCTGAGGAGCAGGCTGAGGAAGGGTCGAGGAGGGGCCGAGGAAGGGCCGAGGAAGGGCCGAGGAAGGGCCGAGGAAGGGCCGAGGAAGGGCCGAGGAGGGGGGCCGCGATGGGGGAGCGTGGGCTCAGCTCAGCGGATGAGCCCCAGCTCGGGATCCTCGCGCAGCTTGCCGAGCGCGCGCGACACCGCCGACTTCACTGTGCCCACCGACACCCCGAGGACATCGGCGGTCTGGGCCTCGCTGAGGTCCTCGTAGTACCTGAGGACGACCATCGCCCGCTGCCGCGCCGGGAGTTTCATGATCGCCCGCCACATGGCGTCGTGCAGCGCCTGACGCTCGGCCGGGTCGTCGACGCCGGGCACCGGCTCCGGCTCCGGCAGCTCGTCGCAGGAGAACTCGTCCACCCTGCGCTTGCGCCACTGCGAGGTCCGGGTGTTCAGCAGCGCGCGGCGCACGTAGCCGTCCAGCGCCCGCTGGTCCTCGATCCGGTCCCAGGCCACATAGGTCTTGGCGAGCGCGGTCTGCAGCAGGTCCTCGGCGTCGCTCGGGTTCGCGGTCAGCGAGCGGGCGGTGCGCAGCAGTACCGGCTGGCGGGCCCTGACATACGAGGCGAACGACGGGTACGTGGGGGTCGCACCGCTCGGCCGGCGGCGGGCGTGGGGGAGGGTCTGTCCCGCTGGTGCGGCGGCGGCCGAGGCGCTGGTGCAGACGGGTGTGGTCATGGCTCCACGCTAGGAGCGGGAGCCGCCCCGGCGGATCGCCCGCAGGTCCCTAAGCAGAGTCCCCCTCAGGTTGTAGGGGTGGGGCAGGCTCCACCTCCTGAAGGTGGAGTGCGGGTACAACCGTCTGCGGGTTCGACCCTGAGACCGGCCGTGGCCCGGCTCGGCTCCGGGTGCGGGACCGGCCCCATGACCTCAGCCGTCCGCCGTCAGGATCAGCCCCGAGGTCGGCACCCCGGTGCCGGCCGTCACCAGGGTCCGGGACGCTCCCGGTATCTGGTTCACCGCCGTGCCCCGCAGCTGGCGCACCGCCTCGGCGATGCCGTTCATCCCGTGCAGGTACGCCTCCCCCAGCTGGCCCCCGTGCGTGTTGAGCGCCAACCGCTCCTCGGCCACGAAACCGGCCGCCTCCCCCTTCCCGCAGAAGCCGAACTCCTCCAGCTGCATCAGCACGAACGGCGTGAAGTGGTCGTACAGGATGCCCACGTCGATGTCGGCCGGGCCGAGGCCGGAGGTGCGCCACAGCCGGCGGGCCACCACATCCATCTCCGGCAGGCCGGTCAGATCGTCCCGGTAGAAGCTGGTCATCTGCTCCTGCGCCCGGCCGGCACCCTGCGCGGCCGCCGCGATGACGGCCGCGGGGTGCGGCAGATCCCGGGCCCGCTCCAGGGAGGTGACGACGACGGCCTGCCCGCCGTCGGTCTCCTGGCAGCAGTCCAGCAGCCGGAGCGGCTCCACGATCCAGCGCGACGCGGCGTGCTCGGCCAGGGTGAGGGGACGCCCGTGGAAGTACGCCGCCGGGTTGGTCGCCGCGTGCTTGCGGTCGACCACGGCCACATGCCCGAACACCTCCGGGGTCACCCCGTACGCGTGCAGATACCGCTGGGCCGCCATCGCCACCCAGGAGGCCGGGGTGAGCAGCCCGAACGGCAGCGCCCAGCCGAGCGCCGCGCCCTCCGCCGACGGCTCCCGGTGCTGTACGCCCGCGCCGAATCTGCGGCCCGAGCGTTCGTTGAAGGCCCGGTAGCAGACCACGACCTCCGCCACGCCCGCCGCCACCGCGAGGGCCGCCTGGAGCACGGTTGCGCAGGCCGCGCCGCCGCCGTAGTGGACCCTCGAGAAGAAGGACAGCTCGCCCACCCCGCACGCCTGGGCCACGGTGATCTCGGGGTTGGTGTCCATCGTGAACGTCACCATCCCGTCCACGTCGGCCGGCGCCAGCCCCGCGTCGTCCAGCGCGGCCCGCACCGCCTCCACCGCCAGCCGCAGCTCACTGCGGCCCGAGTCCTTGGAGAACTCGGTGGCCCCGATCCCGACGACCGCGGCCCGGCCGCCCAGGGTGTCGCGCGCAGGCCCGCTCATGCCGCACCTTCCCCGGGCCGCCGGGCCGGGACCGTGACCGTCACCGTGCCCGTCACATGGCGGCCGATGCCGTTGGCGCCGACGACGCGCACGGTGGCGGTGTCGCCGTCGACCGACTCGACCGTGCCCGTCAACACCATCGTGTCTCCCGGATAGTTGGGCGCCCCCAGTCTGATGGCCACCTTGCGGAGCACCGCCGTGGGGCCGAAGTGGTCCGTGATGTACCTGCCGACCAGGCCGTTCGTCGTCAGGATGTTCATGAAGACGTCCGGCGAGCCCTTCTGCCGGGCCAGCTCCGCGTCATGGTGCACGTCCTGGTAGTCCCGGGACGCGATCGCCCCCGCCACGATCAGCGTCCGCGTGACCGGGATCTCCAGCGGCGGCAGCTCGGTGCCCGCCGTCACTGCCCCCCTGGCAGCCGTCGTCATGTCTCACTCCCCACTCGCGGTCGACTCCCCCGGTCGGCGCTCGCCCTCGACGGCCCGGAAGACCGGCAGGACCAGCGCGCCCTCGTCGTCCTCGTGGCTCAGGAACTCCACCCGGACCGGCAACCCGATGCGCACCTTGTCGTACGGCACCCCGACCACGTTGCTCACCATCCGCACCCCTTCGGCGAGTTCGATCAGTCCGACCGCGTACGGCGGATCGAAGGCCGGGAAGGGCGGGTGGTGCATGACCACGTACGAGTAGACCGTGCCCGCGCCGCTCGCCTCGAGCGTGTCCCACTCCAGGCAGCCGCAGGCGTTGCAGCCCGGCAGCCAGGGGTGCCGCAGGGTGCCGCAGCCTGTGCACCGCTGGATCAGCAGCCGGTGCTCGGCCACGCCCTGCCAGAAGCCGGCGTTGTCCCGGTTGACCACCGGGCGGGGGCGCCCGGGGCGCGCGGCCGGAGGTCTGCGGGGCGCGGGGGCGTACTTGAGGATGCGGAAGCGGTGCGTCCCCACCAGCTCGTCCGCGACCCGTACGTCCATGCGGGTCGTCACGAAGTACCCCGTGCCCAGCTTCGTGGTCTTGCGGTCGGAGACGGACTCGATCACCGCGTCGAAGGTGACCTCGTCACCCGGGCGCAGCGGCCGGAGATACTCCTGCTCGCAGTCGGTGGCGACCACCGATGTGCAGCCCGACTCGTCGAGCAGGCCGAGCAGTTCGTCGTAGGCGCCCGTGCGGTCCGCGTGTCCGGACAGGCCGCCCATCGTCCAGGCCTGGAGCATGGTGGGCGGGGCGACGGCGTCCGGGCCGCGGTACGCCGGATTGGTGTCGCCCATGGCCTCGCACCAGTGCCGGATCATCGGCGCGTTCACCGGGTCCCGGCCCGCCCCGGCGGCCGCGGCGGCGCGGCCCTCGTACGCCTTGAGCCGCGCGCCCAGCGCGTCGGGCCGCGCACTCCTCCCGTTCATGCCGGCCCCCTCTGCGCCCGCTCCGTGCACGCCGTCCTCGCGCACCCGAGCCGCGTCGTCGCGACGGTCTCCCGCTGCACCTCGCTCACCCCGCCCCCGAACGTGTTGGTCTGTGCCGTCCTGTTCAGCCGCTCCGGCCCCCCGCCCCCGAGCACCGCCGGGGAGCCGGAGCGGGCCCGACCCGCCTCGCCCGCGATCTCCTGACACATGCGATACGTCGCGACAGCCGCTTTCGTTCCCGCGGCCTTCCCGCCGTCCGCCTCGCCGGGCACCGCCCCGCCCCCGCCCGCATCAGCCACCGGACACCGGCTGAGCAGGCATTTCACCGTCGGCCGGGCATGCGCGCCGACCACTCTCGGACGCACCCACGGCCCATCGGTCCGGCGCCACGGATTCACCGGATCGAGTGCACGGACGGCAGGAACGTTGACGTCGTCGCAGCAGATGGCCGCCGTCCTCCGCACCTCGGGTCCGGTGCGCCGCACAACGGCCCGGCGGCCGACCGGTTCGCCGCGCCCGGGCGGCACGGTCCGGACACGGGCGCACGGTTCGGCACGCAGGCGTCGCCGCCGCTGCGTGGGGGCGAGGTGCACGGCGGGCCTCCCTGCCTCGCAGACCTTCCCTGGAAGGTTTCTGACTGTCCGTCAGGCAACGGCAGGTGTCAAGGTCGGCGACGGCCTGCCGGGCGGCCCGGAAAACGCCGGAGCGGCGGCACCCACGTGCCGCCGCTCGACGTGTTACGACCCCGAAGCACACCCCACGAGGGCCCTCACCGGGAGGGACCTCGCCCTGTGCTCACCAGAGGTTGGCGAAGTTGACGGACACGTTCTCGTTGCCCTGCTGGATGGCCGTGAGGGCGGAGCCGTTGACCTGAGCGGTGTTGCTCTGGTTCGAGGCGCCGGCGCCGACCGCGTTCTGCTGGGTGGTGGACGAGTTGCCGAAGTTGTCGTGGCCGACACCGCTGCCGACGACGCTCGCCACGCCGGCGTTCGATCCGTGGCCCGCGATGGCACCGTTGTCCGCGGCAGCGACCCCGCCGAACAGGGCTGCTGCGAGCGGGAGAGCGGCGGCGACGGCGACAACGCGGGCGGTACGGATGCTTGCCATCTTGATCCTCCAGAAAGCGACCCGAGGGCCGGAAGTGTGTGAACTGCTTTTCGTATCAAGGCAGTTGGCCGACCGCCTCGACTGTCTGGACGACGTCGCGAATCAAGAGTTGCCCACCGAATCCCTGGCGAACCACCCTGGAAGACGTGATTCGCACGCAAGCGTGATGACAAGTCGATAAACCCTTATCGCCTCTTTTTGTCGCGTCTCGGGCCAGGAAGCATGCATCGGTACTTTCACCCCCCAAGCGGCACAAGAGGTGAACCGTTCCGTCGAACGCCCCGCCCGGCCTGCCGCCTCCGGCGTGCCGTAGGCGCCCCTCTTTCCTTTTTCGAACGCACGTACGAACATAGACCCATGGCCACCACCGACCGGCAGGCCACGACCCTGGCCCTCGCACACGCGCTGTCAGCCGCCGAACGCGGCCTGGCCGTCATCCCGCTGTCCCGGACGAAGCTCCCGGCCCTGCGCTCCCCCCACCACGACGACCCCGACCCGGCCGGCTCGCGCTGCCACGGCGCGTGCGGCCGCCTCGGTCACGGCGTCTACGACGCCTCGACCGACCCCGTCCGCATCCGCGAGATGTTCACCGCC
Source organism: Streptomyces broussonetiae (assembly GCF_009796285.1). Lineage (NCBI taxonomy): Bacteria > Bacillati > Actinomycetota > Actinomycetes > Kitasatosporales > Streptomycetaceae > Streptomyces > Streptomyces broussonetiae. The sequence goes on from NZ_CP047020.1 coordinate 4,826,173, forward strand.
GCCCCCTGGGCCACCGGCTACGGCATCGCCTGCGGACTGCCCCCGTACCACCTGATCGGTGTCGACCTGGACACCAAGACCGGCACGGACTCCTCGGCCGCCCTGCGCGAACTGGCCCTGCGCCACCTGTTCACCATCCCGGAGACGGTCGTCGTCCGGACCCCGAGCGGCGGGCGCCATCTGTGGCTCACCGGCCCGCCGGACGTCGTCGTACCGAACTCGGCCGGCCGCCTCGCCCCCGGCATCGACATCCGGGGCGCCGGCGGCTATCTCGTGGGCCCCGGCTCGCGCACCGACCACGGCGTCTACACCACCGCGCCCGGCACCACACACCTCGCCCCCGCCGCCTGCCCGCCGTCCCTCCTGCGCCTGCTGCTGCCCCCGCCCCGCGGCCCGCACCCGGCCCCGGCCGTCCCCGGCGACCACGGCCGCGGCCTGATCCAGTTCGTCCTCTCCGCCCACGAGGGCCAGCGCAACACCCGCCTGTTCTGGGCCGCCTGCCGCGCCTACGAGAACGGCCTCGGCCCCGCCCTGAGCGAGGCCCTGACCGAGGCGGCCCTCAACACCGGCCTGACGGAACGCGAGGCCCGCGCGACGATCGCCTCGGCGGCCCGGATGACAGGACACCGGCGGTGAGGGACGCGTGCGGGCCCGACCTGCTCGGATGCGCCTGCCGCAGCCCCCTCCCGCCCGGGCCGGAGAGGCATCCGGATAGCGCGCCCGACGGCATTTGCCGAGCGGAGCGGGCCACTCCCGGGATCACGGGCAGCGCCGCTCACGCCCCCGTCACCGTCGGCGTTGCGGTCATGAAGGACGGTAACCGGGCGATGCCTGGCACCCACCCGCGTGAAAGAGCTGCGGCTCTCCCCTCGCCCTTTGGTCCACGCCTGGTCCACACGCACTGATCCGCAACGCGACAGGACCGGATCAAGGTGAGACAGGCCCCATGCAGAAGGGGCGCCCCTCATCGAGGGACACCCCTTCTGACCAGCACGTCTCTGACCTGCGGAGGCGGTGGGATTCGAACCCACGGTGACATCGCTGCCACGACGGTTTTCAAGACCGTTCCCTTCGGCCGCTCGGGCACGCCTCCCCGCGTCGTCCACCTGGGACGGAGCGGGTAACAGCGTACCGGGACCGGGCGTTCGGCGGGCGCTGTGGTCGGTACCGGGCCCGAGAGACGGGCTCGAGCCCTTGGCGGGCGCATGGCGACAGCGGCGGCCGAACCGGCAACACGCGCGCGTGCGAGCGCCGCGGCCCTCCGCGAACGGCAAAGGGGCGCCCCTGTGTCGAGAGGCGCCCCTACGCGCGCGTGCAGGTCGGCAGCGGGTCAGCTGTCGCCCACCCGGGAGCCCAGGGTCAGGTCCACCGTGTGCTCCTGGCCACCCCGCTTGTAGGTGATCGTCACCTTGTCGCCGGGCTTGTGGGTCCAGATCTCGCCGATCAGGGTCGGGCCGCTGTCGATCACCATGTCGTCCAGCTTGGTGATCACGTCCCCGGGCTTGAGGCCCGCCTTGTCGGCGGGGCCGCCCGCCTCGACCGCGGCAGAGCCCGCCGTACCCTGCTCGGTGATCTTCGCGCCGTTGCTGGAGTCCTCCAGCGAGACGGACGCGCCGATCCTGGCGTACACCGGCTTGCCGTTCTTGATCAGCTGCTGGGCGACGTACTTGGCCTGGTCGATCGGGATGGCGAAGCCCAGGCCGATCGAGCCGGACTGGCTGGAGCCGCCGAAGCCACCACCGCCGCCGCTGGTCGACTGGATCGCCGAGTTGATGCCGATGACCGCGCCGGAGGCGTCCAGCAGCGGGCCGCCGGAGTTGCCCGGGTTGATCGAGGCGTCGGTCTGCAGGGCGCTCATGTACGAGGCCTTGCTGGAGGAACTGCCGTCGCTGGAGGCCACCGGGCGGTTCTTGGCGCTGATGATGCCGGTCGTCACCGTGTTGGACAGGCCGAAGGGCGCGCCGATGGCGATCGTCTCGTCGCCGACGGCCACCTTGTCGGAGTCGCCGAGCGCGAGGGGCTTGAGGTCCGACGGCGGGTTCTTGAGCTTGACGACCGCCACGTCGTAGCCCTGGGCGTGGCCGACGACCTCGGCGTCGTACTTCCTGCCGTTCGGGAACGTAGCGGTCAGCTTGCCGCCGTTGAGCGCGTCCGCCACCACATGGTTGTTGGTGAGGATGTGGCCCTGGGTGTCGAAGACGAACCCGGTGCCGGTGCCGCCGTCTCCGTTGGTGCCCTCGGCCTCTATGGTGACCGTGCTCGGCAGCGACTTGGCGGCCACGTTGGCAATGGTGCCGGGCGCGCGCTTGACCTGGGCGGCACTGCCGTCCGAGGCGGAGACGGTCGTGGAGCCGCTGTCGTCGTGGTCCTTGGCCAGGGTGTAGCCGAGGCCGCCGCCCAGGCCGCCGGCGACCAGCGCGGCCACCAGGACGGCCGCGACCAGCCCGCCGCGCCCGCGCGGCTTGGGCGCGGGCTGCTGGTACGACGCTCCCCACGCCGCACCGCCGGCACCAGCGCCGAAGCCACCGGCACCGCCCGCGGCACCCGCAGCGCCTGCGCCGTAGGCCGGACCCTCGCCGTAGGCCTGGCCCTCGCCGTGCGGTGCGGTGACCGGGGGCGGGGGCGGCCAGGAGGCGTCGGGAGCCTGGCCGGAGGGGTGCGGGGCGCCGGCCGCGCCCGCGGGCGTCCCGGCGGCGGGAGCGTCCTCGGGGACCGGCGGAAGGGGAGCGGTCGGTGTGTTCCCCTCGGGCGCAGGGCCCTGCGGGGAAGCTGCGGGAGAGCCCACCGGCACGGGGGGTGCGGACGGGGCCGGGGGTACCTCGTTGCCCTCGTTCTCGGTGCTCACAGCTCTTCTCCTCGATCCACGGCTGTTGTTCCCACGGCTGTTGTTCTCGGTCGCACTCGGTCACGCTCGGCAGCTGTGCATGGTGCTGTGGTCAGTCTTCACTGTTCCGTTTGTATGCGGTCAGCTTTTCTCACCAGCCGTCAGAGCACCATAAGCCGTGGCTGTGGGTCCACGGCCAGTCTTTACATAGGGTATTTTCACCAAAAGTTACATAACAGGACACTAGGTGCGGCTGAGCCGCCCCGCGCGCGGCCGTACGGTGACACCATGACGCGGTGACCCACGCACCACAACGCTCCCTCCAGGTCGTCGCCCACCGGGGCGCCTCCGAAGACGCGCCCGAACACACCCTGGCTGCCTACCGGAAGGCGATCGAGGACGGCGCCGACGCCCTCGAGTGCGACGTACGGCTGACCGCCGACGGCCATCTGGTCTGCGTCCACGACCGGCGCGTGAACCGTACCTCCAACGGCCGCGGCGCCGTCTCCGCGCTGGAGCTGGCCGATCTCGCCGCGCTCGACTTCGGCTCCTGGAAGACGCGCGAGGCGTGGCGCGGGCGGGACGAGGAGCCCGACTGGGAACACCGCCCGGAGGACCGCGAGGAGACCTCCGTCCTCACCCTGGAGCGCCTGCTGGAGCTGGTCTCGGACGCCGGGCGGCGGGTGGAGCTGGCCATCGAGACCAAGCACCCCACACGCTGGGCCGGCCAGGTCGAGGAGCGGCTGCTGACGCTGCTGAAGCGGTTCGGCCTGGACGCGCCGGCCTCCGCCGCCGAGTCCCCCGTGCGGATCATGAGTTTCTCGGCGCGTTCGCTGCACCGCGTGCGTGCCGCCGCGCCGACCCTGCCGACGGTCTATCTGGTGCAGTTCCTCACGCCGCGGCTGCGCGACGGACGGCTGCCCGCGGGCGTGCGGATCGCGGGCCCCTCGATCCGCATCGTGCGCAGCAACCCCGCATACGTGGAACGGCTGAAACGGGCCGGTCACCAGGTGCACGTGTGGACCGTGAACGACCCCGAGGACGTCGACCTCTGCGTGGATCTGGGCATCGACGCGATCATCACCAACCGCCCGCGCGCGGTACTGCGCCGATTGGGCCGGGTGTGACCTCAAGAGGCCGGTAAAGAGCCACCCGGAACCCTTGACCGGGCTGTGCGACTGCTGGATCCTCCCTGTCGGCCACGCCGATGGAATTCAGCCACACGACGACCAGACGAAGTAGCCGATCGTCACAGGGAGTGCTCCGGCGCGTTCGCTCCGTACGGGGGCGTTACGAATGCGTCACCGGAAGGGGATTGGCCGGTTTCCGGTAAAGGTCCAGGGGGCATCCACACCGTGGCGTGGGGCAAAGGAGGTCTCGGGGGTGGCGTTGGTGGTGGCACAGGAGGTGCCCACGTCGTCGAGCATGGCCGTACCCCATGGCCCTGCGGGCGTGGGGAAGGCGAGGCACCGGATGCGCGCGCAGCTGCGCAGCGGTGGCGTCTCGGAATCGGTCATCGACGATGCCGTACTGATCCTTTCGGAACTGCTGAGCAATGCCTGCAAGCACGGGCGGCCCCTGGGCGGCTCACTCGCCGGTGACGGCGATGTGCGGGCCGCATGGCAGGTCGACCTGCGGGGGCGGCTCATCGTCGAGGTGACGGACGGCGGCGGTCCGACCCGCCCGGCGCCGGCCACTCCGTCGGTGACCGCGCACGGCGGCCGCGGGCTCAACATCATCACGGCCCTCGCCGACGACTGGGGCGTCCGGGACGACGCCCGGGGCGAGGTGACGGTCTGGGTGGTGGTCCACGAGGACGTCCACGATCCCGATGCCGGGTGCCGCCGCGAGGGCTTCGCTACGCGCGTCACGGCCCCCGCGCTCGCCGACATGAGCATGGCCGGCCTGGACTTCGCGGACTCCTTCGAGGACCTGGACTGAACCCGGGGTCCATGTCCCCCGTACTGTCCACAGGTTCACACCACTGGCGTCGAGCGCGCGTGCGTTGTCCACAGGTTCCCGTCGGTGATGTCCGGAACGGCTAGGCTCCGCCCGTACGAGAAGAGCCGTAACCGGGAGACACCCACGATGGCCAAGAAGCGACCCCAGACGAAGGCCAAGCCACAGATCACGGACGGAGAGATCCCGGTTGTCGGCGCCCGCGAGCCCTGCCCCTGCGGCAGCGGCCGGCGCTACAAGGCCTGCCACGGCCGGGCCGCCGCGCACGCGGTGACCGAGTTGGTGCACCGCCCGTTCGAGGGCATCACGGGAGAGTGCGACTGGGTGGCACTGCGCGAGCTGGTGCCCGCCGCAACGGTCGAGCTGACCCTCAAGGGCGGCCTGCCCGAGGGCGTCCCGTCGGTCATGCTCGCCACGGTGCTGCCGATGGCCTGGCCGGCGCTGCGCCGTGACGACGGCACGGTGCTGCTCGGCCTGCAGAACGACACGGCGTCCGGTGACATCAGCCGCGACCTCGCCGACACGCTCGTGCGCGCACTGGAGGCACAGCCGGGCACGCCCGTGCAGGGCCGCCGCGCTCCCGCCGACGGCCCCCGGCTGCAGGACCTGCTCGACGCCGACGCGCCGTTCGAGCCGGTCGTGCACAGCGGCTTCGAGTTCTGGGTGCCGGACGCGGAGAACGCCTCGCCGGACGTGACCGCCTCCCTGGAGCGGGCCAACGCCGCCGCCATCCCCACGGCGAAGCTGGCCGGTGTGGACGCGGCGTACTGGTGCGAGACCCCGGAGAAGAACCACCTGCGCTGGGTGATGCCGCACCCCGAGGAGCAGCTTCTGGACGCTCTCGCGCGGCTGCACGCCGCGGGGCGCTCGAGCCTCGGCGAGGGCACCCGTCTCGTGGGCTCCTTCCGTGCTCACGGGCTCACGGTGCCGGTCTGGGACCTGCCGAGCGGCATGTCCGCCGAGGACGTGGAGAAGCCGGCCGCCGAGTTCGCCGAGCGTCTCGCCGCCGCTCTCGCCGCCACCGAGCCGCTCACGGCGGACGAGCGCCGGGCCCGCGGCGGCCTGACCAACCGGCAGGTCACGCTCAGCTGAGCACCACGCGCGTGTGTCACGGCTGACCGACCGGTCAGCCGTGACAAGAGGCGGCGGAACAGGTGACTCCTGTCACAACTCGCCGTCATCACGGGGATTTCGGTGGCCGAATGCCCCAGTCGGAATTTGCGAACCGCCGATCTCTTGTTACCGTTCCTGTAGCCCGGTTGCTGGTGCATCCCCCGTCGCCAGCAACCGGGTCTTTCCATGTCCGCGTACGGCACAGGGTCCGTAGCGCGGCGTCAACTCCTTTTCGGCGCTCCGGAGTTGGTTCCGGCGTCCGCCGTGCTGCTGCCCGAGCGCAGCAGCAGGGCACCGTCGCCCCCGCGCCGGGCGAACTCGTCGACAGCCGAGTAGGCGTCCGGCAGGCCCCCATTGGGCCGGCGGGGGGTCTCGCAGGTGGCGGGCTCGTCGTCGGCGCCGGTGACGCAGTGCATCTGCACACTGCGACCGTCCGGGCCCAGCATGCTCAGCACGGAGTCCAGCGACTCACCGGTGGCGTTGCGGTAGTAGGTGCGCGCCCATGTGTCCGCGCCCTGTGTCAGCACACAGGTCTGCGCCTCGATGCCCTCGGGCGAGGTCAGCTCGGGGCCGCAGCGGGCGGCGGTGGCGAGCCCCAGCCCGAGCAGCCGGGGAGAGGCACTGGCGGGGGGAATCTTGGCGTCCTCGCGCCGGGAGTCGCGCACGGCGCCGCGCGGCCGCTCGGCCGAGCGCGCGGCCGGCTCGCCCACCTGACCGGCGAAGGCGACGGCCAGCGGCAGCACGACCGCGGCCGTCACGACGCCGACCAGGGCGAGCAGACGGATCGATCGGGGGTCCGGCCCGCCCTCCGACGACGGGCGACGACTGTGACGCCCCGGAATTCGACGGCCCTGTCCCCCAGGAATTCGCTGCATGAGCGAAAAATAACGAGCAGGTGACGTACCCTCTGCGCCCCCGCGCCGACACTCCTACAACTCGGGCGCGCTCACACCCGTACGAGTGAGGGCGTCGACCACGGCGTCCACGACGGCCTCCACATCGGGCACCCAGGGCACGGCCGAGCCCGGCAGCGGTGCCCGCTCCCAGCGGACGCCCCCCTGACCGGTCTCGGACGGGGGCAGGGCGAGATAGCCCCCCTCCCCGTGGAAACGCAGCGAGCCCGGCACGAAGTCCTTGGCGTAGAGCAGCTCGCCCAACTGCTCCATGGAGTACGGCTTGACGAGCAGCGCCCAGCGGGTCGGCGAGGCGACCACCGGGCCGAGGCGCATGCCCCGGCGGTCGAGCAGGGCCAGGGCGTGGGAGGCGGCCGGCGCCGGCAGGCTGACCGCGCAGGGGGCCCTGCCTCCGGTGGCGAGGACGATCGGCGCGCTCGGCCGGTTGGTCCACCACCAGCGGACCATGCGTGCGTCGGTGGTGGCCGCGAGCAGGCCGGGGTCGAAGGGATGTGCTCCGGGCACCGTGCACTCCGGGTCGGGGCAGCCGCAGCGGGCCCGACCCTGCGGGTCCGGGGCCACACCCGGGAGTACCGGCCACTGCCATTCGGTCGCGAAGGTCAGGGCCGCGCTGATCAGCTCAGGCCTCCCGTCGTTCCGCCTGGACAGGAGCCTGCGTCGCCTTCCGAGGATCTCGCGCATGAGCGCTCGTTCCTTTCCGTTGCACCGCTGGCAACACCGTGGTCCACATCACACCATGTGTCGATCACTTCACTGTGCGTACCTGTTGGCGCATCACACCCCCGCGCACGGCAGGGGGGTCCCCAGGGGGTCGAGCAGGGGCCGCTTCCGCATTCCTGGTGTGTCCGACAAAAGCACGGCTGCGGCGTAGGGGTGGCGAAGTATGGCGTTTTTGCCGTCGCGCGTATTTCTCTCCGCCTCCGCCAGGGAGGATGGGGCTCGGCCGTCGGTGGCTATGACGCCCGGGTCCGCCGCCAGGTTCCGGGTAGCCCCCAACCACCCCTGGCCTTCTCCGAGTACGTACCCATCACGACCGCTGTGACGCTCCGTGGAGCAAGGCCAGTCGACCGCAATGAACCGTTACCCGAGGCAGTTTTAGGCCAACTTGGCAGTAAGGCAAGGGGTTCGGGAAAAACCCTCGCCCGTCTCACAGACACCAGGAATCCCTGCAGGACAATGCTGGACATCCCCTCACGAGTGCGTGTACATGTGGAGACACTGCTAGCGGCGCAGAATGACATGGGGGTTTGCGATGCTTTTCAGCAATACGCACCGGTCTGAAGGCCGGACGCCATGAACGCCCCGCACCCTCCGAAAGTGGCTGGAATCGATCCAACGGTTCCGACGCCCGCACACACTGTCGCGCCCGTACCCCCCGCCCCCGGCGCCACGTCCTCCCCCGACGCCGCTCCCGTGCCCGCACCGGCCGCCCCCGCGCCCGGTGCCCTCCTCCAGGACCGGCTGGCCGGCTGGGTCTCGGACCTGACGACCCTCCACGAACTCACCGAACACCTCTCCCGCACGAACGCGCTGGATCCCGCCCTGCACGAGCTGCTGCGCGCCGGAGCCGCCCTGGTCGGCGCCCGTCGCGGCCTCGTCGTCCTGGAGCCCGCCGACGGACTCGGCCCCCGTGTCACCCTCGGCCTCGGCCTCGGCCACGCCGACCTCGGCCACATCGAGACCGTCCCGCGCGGCGCCCTGCCCTACGACACCGGTGCCGCCGCCGAGATCGCCCACCCCGACCTGCTCGCCGAGGACGGCCTCGACCCCCGCCACCGCGAGGTCGCCGCACGGCTCGGCTACGCCGCCAGCTACGCCCTGCCCCTCGCCTCCGACTCCGCCGGCCGCCTCGGCGCCGCGGTCTGGCTCTACGACGAACCGGCCGAGCCCGACGAGCGCCGGCGCCATCTGGCCGGCCTCTACGTCCGGCACGCCACCGAGCACCTGGCCCGGCTGCTGGAGGTGGAACGCACACGCGCGCGCGTGGCGACCATCACCGAGGAACTGCTGCCCTCCCGGCTGCCCCGCGTGCCCGGCGTCCAGCTCGCCGCCCGGCACCGCACCGGCCCGCACGGCGGCGGCGACTGGTACGACGCGCTGCCGCTGCCCGACGCCGCCCTCGGCCTGTCCGTCGGCTCGGTCACCGGCTGCGGCCCGAGCGCGGTGGCCGCCATGGGCCGCCTGCGCGCCTCTTTGCGGGCCTACGCCGTGATGGAGGGCGAGGACCCGGTCGCCGTCCTGTCCGACCTGGAGCTGCTGCTGCGGCTGACCGAGCCCGCCCGCTCGGCCACCGCCCTGTTCGCCTACTGCGAGCCCGCCCTGCGCAAGATCACCCTGGCCGGCGCCGGACACAGCCCGCCGCTGCTGATCGGCGAGCGGCGCACCGAGTTCGCCGAGACCTCCGTCTCCGCGCCGCTCGGCATGCTCGCCTGCTGGGAGGCGCCGAGCGTGGAGATCCAGGCCGAGGCCGGCGACACGGTCCTGCTCTACACCGACGGCCTGCTGCACCGTACCGGCGACCCCATGGACCGCGCCTTCGCCCGGCTGCACACGGCCGCCGCGAGCATCCCGCGCGCGCTGCGCCACGACCCCGGCGCCGTCGCCGACCACATCCTGCGCACCGTCCTGCCGGACGGCCCGGACATGGGCGTTCCGCCCGGTCGGGGACATGCGAGGCCGGGGGAGGACGGCGAGGAGGACGTGGTCCTGCTCGCGGCCCGCTTCGACTGAGCACGGCACCGCCCCCGCCGGTATGACCGGGCATAACAGGTCATCCGACCCTGGTCCACCCGCGGTACGACCGTACGATGATGGAGGCCCCCCGCTCGGACACGATCGTGAGCGTCGCGGGCCGCCGGGGGAGATCACACGCCGTACCGAGGAGGATCACGTGGCCGACGAACTCAACCCGGCCGTGCCCGACGCTGCCACCGCAGCGGGCCCGGAGACTGAGTCCGAGGAGCCCATCAAGCAGCGGAAGAACGGCCTGTACCCGGGCGTCTCCGACGAGCTGGCCGAGAACATGCAGTCCGGCTGGGCCGACACGGAACTGCGTGACCTGAAGCCGATCGCGCAGGCCGCCGAGACCGCGCGCCGCCGCGCCGCGCTCTCCGCCCGCTTCCCGGGCGAGCGCCTGGTAGTCCCGGCGGGCAACCTGAAGACCCGCTCGAACGACACCGAGTACTCCTTCCGCTCCTCCGTCGAGTACGCCTACCTCACCGGCAACCAGACCGAGGACAGCGTCCTGGTCCTGGAGCCCACCCCGGACGGCCACCAGGAGACGATCTACCTCCTGCCCCGCTCGAACCGCGAGAACGGCGAGTTCTGGCTCTCCGGCCAGGGCGAGCTGTGGGTCGGCCGCCGCCACTCCCTCACCGAGTCCGAGGCGCTCTACGGCATCCCGGCCGCCGACGTGCGCGAGCTGGCGGAGAAGCTGAAGGAGGCCACCGGTCCGGTCCGCGTGGTGCGCGGCCACGACGCCGGTATCGAGGCCGCGCTGACCGACAAGGTCACGGCCGAGCGCGACGAGGAGCTGCGCGTCTTCCTCTCCGAGGCCCGGCTGGTCAAGGACGACTTCGAGATCGGCGAGCTGCAGAAGGCCGTCGACTCGACGGTCCGCGGCTTCGAGGACGTGGTCAAGGTCCTGGACAAGGCGGAAGCCACGTCCGAGCGCTACATCGAGGGCACGTTCTTCCTCCGCGCGCGCGTGGAGGGCAACGACATCGGCTACGGCTCCATCTGCGCCGCCGGTCCGCACGCCTGCACCCTGCACTGGGTCCGCAACGACGGCCCGGTCCGCTCCGGTGACCTGCTCCTGCTCGACGCCGGTGTGGAGACCCACACGCTGTACACCGCCGACGTCACGCGCACGCTGCCGATCAACGGCACGTACAGCGAGATCCAGAAGAAGATCTACGACGCCGTCTACGAGGCCCAGGAGGCCGGTATCGCGGCCGTGAAGCCGGGCGCCAAGTACCGCGACTTCCACGACGCCGCCCAGCGCGTGCTCGCCGCGAAGCTCGTCGAGTGGGGCCTGGTCGAGGGCCCGGTCGAGCGCGTTCTGGAGCTGGGCCTGCAGCGCCGCTGGACCCTGCACGGCACCGGTCACATGCTCGGCATGGACGTCCACGACTGCGCCGCCGCGCGCACCGAGACCTACGTCGACGGCACGCTGGAGCCGGGCATGGTCCTCACCGTCGAGCCGGGCCTGTACTTCCAGGCCGACGACCTGACGGTGCCGCGGGAGTACCGGGGCATCGGCGTCCGGATCGAGGACGACATCCTGGTGACCGGGGACGGCAACCGAAACCTTTCGGCCGGGCTGCCGCGCCGGTCCGACGAGGTCGAGGCGTGGATGGCCGCGCTGAAGGGCTGATCTGCGTTTCAATGGCCGGGTACCGGGGAGGTGCCCGGCCATTGGCATACCTAGGGGGAGGGTATTCGTGGACGACGTGTGGTCCGGTGCGGGTGTGGATCTGCATCTCGGGCCCGATGCGGGGGACGGCCGCCGGATCGGGCTGGAGCGGGCGCTCAGGGACGCCATCCGGGACGGGCGGCTCACCCCCGGGACCCGGCTGCCGGCCACCCGGCGCCTCGCGGCCGACCTCGGTGTCTCCAGGGGCACGGCGAAGGCGGCGTACGACCAGCTGGTGGCGGAGGGCTACCTGACGGCCCGGCAGGGCTCGGGCACCCGTGTCGCCGCGCTGCCCCCGCCGGCCGCCGAGCCGCCGCAGGCGCCCGCACACGCGCGTGCGCCGCGTTTCGACCTGCGCCCCGGCAGCCCTGACGTCGGCGCGTTCCCGGCCGCGGCCTGGCTGCGCGCCCTGCGCCGCGCCATCGCGACGGCACCCTCCCTGGCGTACGACTACGGCGACCCGCGCGGTCGCGTCGAACTGCGCACGGCCCTGTCCGGCTACCTGGGCCGGGCCCGCGGGGTCATCGCGCCCCCGGAGCGCATCGTCATCACCTCCGGGTACGTCCAGGGGCTCGCGCTCCTCACGCGCGTGCTGGACGGCGCCACCGTCGCCATGGAGGATCCCGGGCTGCCGTTCCACCGGGAGGTGGTGCGGCACAACGGCGGGACGGTGCGGCCGGTTCCGGTCGACGCGCACGGGGTGCGCCCCGAGGCGCTGGGCGAGGCGGCCGCGGTGGTGGTCACGCCGGCGCACCAGTACCCGACGGGTGTGACCCTGCACCCCGAGCGGCGCCGGGCGCTCGGCGGCTGGGCACGCGCGCACGGGGGCCTGATCATCGAGGACGACTACGACGGCGAGTTCCGTTACGACCGCCAGCCGTTGGGCGCGCTCCAGGGCATGGCACCGGGCCAGGTGGTCTACCTGGGCACCGCCTCCAAGACGCTCGGTCCGGGGCTGCGCCTCGGCTGGATGGTGCTCCCGCCGCACCTGGTCGACGCGGTCGCCGACGCCAAGCTGCACAGCGACCACCACACCGAGACCATCGGTCAACTCGCGCTCGCCGAACTGATCGACAGCCACGCCTACGACCGTCACGTACGCGCGTGCCGCCTGCGTTACCGGCGCCGCCGCGACCAGTTGCTGGACCGGCTGGGCACGAACCGCACCGTGCGCGGGATCGCCGCCGGACTGCACGCCCTGGTCGACGTGCCCGACGAGGCCGAGGCACTGGCCCGCGCGGAGACCGTGGGCCTGGCCCTGAGCACCCTGGGCGACCACTGGCACAACCCCGGCGCGGACCTCCCCCAGGGCCTGGTCGTGGGCTACGGCACGCCACGCGAGCGGACCTATCCGCAGGCCCTGGAGGCACTGGCGAAGGTGCTGGACGGCTGAAGAGGGAGCTGGTGGCGGCGCTCACGCCGTCAGCAGGGAGGGATCCCTCTTCCACTTGAGGATCTTGTCGAAGCTGACCACCGTCCCGCCCCGGCCGGGCTTCGCGCCGATGTGGACGTGATCGGCCAGTTCCCGGATCAGACACAGGCCACGGCCGTGCTCGGCGTCCGGGCGGACGGGGCGGATGTCCTGGGTACGGGTGGGGGCGGGGGCGAACCCCGGTCCGTAATCGGCCACTTCGATACGGCACTTCTCGCCGTCGAGGTACGCCGTCACCCGGTACGCCCCCGAGGAGCCGCCGCGGGCCGGGCCCCCGCCGTGCTCGACGGCGTTCGCGCAGGCCTCGGTCAGGGCGACGGACAGGTCGTAGGAGATCTCGGGGTCGACGCCCGCCGTCTCCATGGTGCCGATCAGCAACCGCCGGGCGAGCGGCACGCTCGCGGCCTCGCGACGCAGATGGAGTGACCACCAGATGCTCATGCTCCAGCCTCCTGGCCGCGGCTCGACATACCGTTACGTATTGCCGCCCAAAGGGGGCCGTAAGCACACCGTTGACGTGACACCGCCCATACGGCCGATGCGCCGGGGGAGGAATCGGTGTATGAGGGACGGCTCCGGCGCCCTGCCGTAGGGAGCCGGTAAGGGCAGTGCGATGATGAGGCCGCCATGACTGCCCCCCACGCGCGCACGGCGCACCCCGGAGCCGGGCTCCGGATCCTGCGGGCCGCGGTGTTCGCCGCGGTCTGCGTCGTGCTGGCCGCGTGCGGGCACACCCTGGCCTCCTGCGCGTGCGTGCCGCTGTGGACGCTCGGCGTGGGCTTCCTCGGCTGTCTGCTGGTCGCGGTGCCGCTCGCCGGGCGGGTCCGCTCGCTGCCGGGCATCGCCGCGCTCCTCGCGCTCGGCCAGACCGCGCTGCACGCACTGTTCGGGCTGGGCCAGCACGGGGCCGCGCTGGCCTCCGGCGGCATGGCGATGGGGTCGGTGAACGGCACCGGCGCACAGGGCTCCTCACTGAACGACTCCGCGCTCGTCGAGCAGGCCGCGCGGCTGCTGTGCGGATCGACCCCCACCGCGCTCAACCCGGGCCGTGCCTTCCACGTCCTGCTCGCCGCGCACCTCATCGACCGTTCGGGCCGGCCCGTCGGCGGCCCGGGCACCCTGTCCCACGCGTACGACGCCACCGGTTCCTCCGCGGGGCTGCTGCCCTCGCTGCCGATGCTGCTCGGCCACGTCCTCGCGGCCGTTGCCGCCGGCTGGCTGCTGCGCCGCGGTGACCTGGCCCTGCTGCGGCTCATCGAGCTGTCGGCGCACGGAGTCACGGAGGGGGCGCTCATACGGTCCCTGCGCGCCGCGCTCGCGCTGACATGCGCCCTGTGCGCCGGGCTGCTGCCCGCGGCCGAGCCCGCCCCGCGCCGCCGACGCAGCGCCCGGGACGCGGCTCCCGCCCCGCACACCACCGCACTCCAGCACACGGTGATCCGGCGCGGCCCGCCCGCCGCCGTCCTCCTCGCCGCCTGACGCGACGCGCGCACCACTCCACGGCCCCTCCACGGTCCACGGGAGAGAACGCCGCCGTCGCGCGGCACGCGTGCGTGCGCAACCTCCCCCCGTCTGGCCTCGCCCGGGCGGGGGACCCCAGTCGATCCGCCCCGAGCGGCACCGACACGCGCACGCGTACCTCTCTCTTCGTCACCGGAACTCTCAGAGTGGAGTGCTCCTGCCATGCAGGCTTCTCGTACCGTCTCTCGGGTCGTCGCCGCCACCGCCGTCGCGGGTACCGCCGTCCTCGCCCTGTCCGTCCCCGCCTTCGCGCACGTCACCGTGCAGCCGGAAGGCACCGCGGCCAAGGGCGGTTACGCGGTCGTCGACTTCAAGGTCCCCAACGAGCGCGACAAGGCCTCGACCACCAAGGTCGAGGTCAGCTTCCCCACCGACCACCCGCTCGCCTCGGTCATGCCCGAGCCCGTGTCCGGCTGGAACGTGCAGGTCACCAAGTCCAAGCTGGCCAAGCCGCTGACCATGCACGGCGAGAAGATCGACGAGGCCGTCACCAAGGTCACCTGGACCGCCGCCGACGGCAAGGGCATCCAGCCCGGCTACTTCCAGAAGTTCCCGCTCTCCGTCGGCGCCCTGCCCGAGAACACCGACCAACTGGTGTTCAAGGCCCTGCAGACGTACTCCGACAAGGAGGTCGTCCGCTGGATCGAGGTGCCGCAGGCGGGCCGGGACGAGCCGGAGAACCCGGCCCCCACGCTCCGGCTCTCCGCCGCGGCCGACGGCCACGGCGGCTCGGTGAACGCCAAGGACACCGCCGACAAGACCGGCACCACGGCCGCCGCCTCCGACGGGCACGACACCGACACCACCGCGCGCGTGCTCGGCATCGTCGGCATCGTCGTCGGCGTCGCGGGCGTCGCCTACGGCGTCCTCGCGGGCCGCCGCCGGACCGCCTAGCCCCCCCCTCCCCCCGAACCGCGCACCGGGGTCGTACGGCAGGCTCGTACGGTCCGCTCGTACGGCCCGCCCGTCCGGCCCCGGTGCGCGCCGGAGTTCTCACATCTGGGACATTTTTCTATGCGCAAGAAGACGATCGCCGCGGCCACGCTGCTCGCCGCCGCCACCCTGACCCTCTCCGCCTGCGGCAGCAGCGACGACAGCAGGTCGCCGGTCGCCGTGGTCTCGCAGGAGTCCGGCTCGGGCAAGGCCGCAACCGTCCTCGACCAGCCCTTCACCAAGCCGGACCTGGTCCTCACCGACACGCACGGCAAGAAGTACGACCTCCGCAAGGAGACCCAGGGCCATCCGACCCTGGTCTACTTCGGCTACACGCACTGCCCCGACATCTGCCCGACGACGATGAGCAACATCGCCGTCGCCAAGAAGGCGCTGCCCAAGGCCGAACAGGACGACCTGAAGGTCGTGTTCGTCACCACCGACCCCGGCCGCGACACGCCCACCGAGCTGGGCAAGTGGCTCAAGGGCATCGACCCGCAGTTCATCGGCCTGACCGGCGACTTCGCCACTGTCCAGGCCGGCGCCCGCTCGCTCGGCATCTCGGTCGAGCCGACGAAGAAGGACAAGAACGGCAAGCTCGTCTCGGTGCACGGCACCCAGGTCATCGCGTTCTCGCCGAAGACGAACGGCGGTTACCTCCTCTACGGCGAGGACGCCACCGTCGACGACTACACCAAGGACCTGCCCAAGATCGTCAAGGGAGCCAACCCGTGAGGCGCCGTACCACCGTCGTGACCGCAACCGCCGCCCTCGTCGGTGCGCTCGCCCTCGCGGGCTGCTCGGACTCCGGCTCGGGGTCCGGCTCGGGGTCCGGCTCCTCGAAGGCCGAACTGTCGGTCAGCGGGCCGTACATACCCCAGCCGGTCTCCGCAGACATGGCCGCGGGCTTTCTGACAATCACCAACAAGGGCGGCGCCAAGGATGAGCTGACCTCGGTGACCAGCAGTGCCGCGGGCGAGGTCACCATGCACAGCACCATGGGCGGTGCCATGCAGGAGCAGACCTCCTTCGCCATACCCGCCCACGGTCAACTCGTGTTCAAAAGCGGTGGCAACCATCTGATGTTCGAGAAGCTGAAGCGCCAGCCGAAACAGGGCCAGACGGTCACCGTGAAGCTCACGTTCGCCAGATCCGGGCCCCTCACCGTCGAGATGCCGGTGAAGTCCGCGACGTACAACCCGTCGACCGGCCACTGAGGGAGGGACCGCCTTGACCCGGACCATCACCCCCAAGGGGAGGAGCGGCAACCTGCGCAGCCTGGTGCTGCTGCTGTTCGCCGTCACCGCCGCGCTGCTCGCGGGCGCCGCCCCGGCCTCCGCGCACGCCGCGCTGACCGGCAGCGACCCTGCGCAGGGGGTGGTGGTCAAGCAGGCGCCCAGCCAGGTCGCCCTCACCTTCTCCGAGAAGGTGGCGATGAACAACGACTCCCTGCGTGTCCTCGACCCCCGCGGCAAGGCGGTCCAGACCGGCAAGCCCGCCAACCTGAGCGGGACGACGTACGCCGTCAAGCTCAAGGGCGGCCTGGGCAAGGGCACCTACACCGTCACCTACCAGGTCGTCTCGGCCGACAGCCACCCCGTTTCCGGCGCCTACACCTTCTCCATCGGGTCGCCCTCGCCGACGGTCGTCTCCGGCACCGCACCCAGCGCGGGCGGCGGATCCGTGGGCACGCTGTACGCGATCGGGCGGTACGCGTCGTACGCCGGCTTCATCGTGCTCGCGGGCGGCGCGGCCTTCGTGCTCGCCTGCTGGCAGCGCGGGGCGGGCGTACGGGCCCTGCAGCGGCTGGTCGTCGGCGGCTGGCTCACGCTCACCGCGGCCACCCTGTGGCTGCTGCTCCTGCGCGGTTCGTACACCACCTCGGGGAAGTTCGCAGACATCTTCGACCTCGGGCTGCTCGGCCAGGTGCTGCAGACCAAGACCGGCGCTGCCCTGGTCTCCCGGCTGCTGCTGCTCGCCGCCGCCGCGCTGTTCATCGCCGTCCTCTTCGGCGCCTACACCCGCACCTCTCCCGCCACCGCCCCGGACGACGGCGCTTCGCGCCGACTGCCGAATTCGGTCGAGGAGGGCCAGGAGAAGCGCGATCTGACCTTCGGGCTCGCGATCGGCGGTGTGGTCGTCGCGGCCGGGCTCGCCGCCAGCTGGGCCATGGCCGAGCATGCCTCGGTCGGGCTCCAGCCGGCCATCGCCATGCCCGTCGACGTCGTCCATCTGCTCGCCGTCGCCGCATGGCTGGGCGGGCTCACCGCCCTGCTGGTCGCCCTGTACCGGGCGCCCGCCGAGACCCCGGTCGACGCCGCCGCCGTGCGCCGGTTCTCCCGGCTGGCCTTCGGCTCCGTCCTCACCCTCGCCGCGACCGGCACCTACCAGTCCTGGCGCCAGCTCGGCTCCTGGTCGGCGTTCACCGACACCCGGTACGGGCAGTTGCTGCTGGTCAAGATCGGGCTGGTGGCGGTGATGGTCGCCATCGCGTCGGTGTCGCGGCGGTGGACCCGGCGGCTGGCCGACGCCGCGGGCGCCGGTGCGGTGGCCGAGGCGGCGCAGGGGGCCGCCGAGGCGACCGAGAAGGAGCGGGTGACCACCGCCGCGGCCAAGCAGTCCACCGGCAAGGGCAGGACCAGCGGCAACCCGGCGCGGGCCGAGCAGCTCGCCCGGCAGCGGGCCGTGATGGCCGCCGCCCGGCAGAAGCGGCTGCGCGACGGCGACCCCCACCGCTTCGGGCTGCGCCGCTCGGTGTTCGCCGAGGCCTGCGTCGCGGTCGTCCTCCTCGCCGTCACCACCGCGCTGACCCAGACCGAGCCGGGCCGCACCGAGCTGGACGCCAAGGCCGCCACCTCGTCCTCGAGTGCGGCCACGGCGCCGGTGAACGGCGCGCTGACCCTGGACATGCCCTTCGACACCGGCGGCACCAACGGCAAGGGCGTGGTCAGCGTCGGCCTGGACCCCGCGGGCGTGGGCGCCAACGAGATGCACGTCTACGTCGAGAAGCCGGGCGGCCAGGCCTTCGACATCCCGGAGGTGAAGGTGGAATTCACCCTCGAGGCCAAGAAGATAGGCCCGCTTCCCGTGACCCCCGACCACATCACGACCGGCCACTGGTCGGCGAGCGGAGTACAGATCCCCATGGCCGGCGACTGGAAGATCGCCGTCACGGTGCGCACCTCCGACATCGACCAGGTGACGGTCTCCAAGAACGCGCAGATCGGCTGAACGACACCATGCCCGACCAGTCCATTCCGTCGGCCCGTCCCTCCACCCAGAGCGCCCCGACGCCCCAGCCCGCGGGCGGCCACGGCATCTCCCGGCGTGCGCTGCTCGGCACGGCCGGCGCCACCGGGATCGTGCTCGGTGCGGCCGGCGGAGCCGCGGGCTACGCCGCCGCGCCCGCCCAGGCCGCCCCGCTGACCTCGCTGGGCTCCGACCGGGCGATGTTTCACGGGAAACATCAGCCAGGTATCACCGAGGGCCTCCAGGCGCGCGGTCATCTCATCGCCTTCGACCTGGCGGCGGGTGCCGGCCGCAAGGAGGCGGCGGCCCTGCTGCGCCGCTGGTCGACGACGGCCGAACGGCTGATGGCAGGCGAGGCCGCGCCCCACGACGACACCGCCGTGGCCCGTGACGCCGGCCCCTCCTCGCTGACGATCACCTTCGGCTTCGGGCACGGCTTCTTCGACAGGACGGGCCTGGACAAGCAGCGGCCGAGCGCGCTGGACCCGCTGCCGGACTTCTCCTCCGACCACCTGGACAAGGCCCGCAGCGACGGCGACCTGTGGGTGCAGATCGGCGCGAACGACGCCCTGGTGGCCTTCCACGCCCTGCGCGCGATCCAGCAGGACGCGGGCGAAGCGGCCCGGCTGCGCTGGCAGATGAACGGCTTCAACCGCACCCCGGGCGCCACCGCACACCACATGACGGCCCGCAACCTCATGGGCCAGCTGGACGGCACCCGCAACCCCAAGCCCATCGACCCCGACTTCGACCGGCGGATCTTCGTGCCCGCCTCGGGCGAGCCCGCCTGGATGGCCAACGGCTCCTACGCCGTCGTACGCCGCATCCGCATGCTCCTGGACGACTGGGAGAAGCTGTCGGTGACGGCCCAGGAGGCGGTCGTCGGACGCCGGAAGTCCAACGGGGCGCCGCTGACCGGCGACCACGAGACCAGCCCGATGGACCTGGAGAAGACCGACTCCAAGGGCGAGTACGTCGTCCCCCTCAACGCGCACGCCCGGATCACCCGGCCCGACAGGAACGGCGGGGCGGCCATGCTGCGGCGGCCGTTCTCCTACCACGACGGCTTCGGCGCCGACGGCACGCCCGACGCCGGTCTGCTCTTCATCTGCTGGCAGGCGGATCCGCTGCGGGGCTTCGTACCGGTGCAGCGCAAGCTCGACCGGGGCGACGCGTTGTCGCAGTTCATCCGGCACGAGGCGAGCGCACTGTTCGCGGTGCCGGGCGGGGCGGCCAAGGGCGAGTACGTGGGGCAGCGGCTACTGGAGGGCTAGCCCGGAATCCGGCGGGTTACGGGGTTTACCGGCCTTACTGGGCTTTCCGGGCTCAAACCACTCTGTCGAGTGGCTCTCATGAGACGACCGAGCCCGGGCAGCCTGCGGCCATTAGGGTGAGGGACATGCCAGCGAGCTATGCGTATCTCGGCCCCGAGGGCACCTTCACCGAAGTCGCCCTGCGGACGCTCCCGGAAACGGCCACCCGGGAACTCGTCCCGTACGTGTCGGTGCAGTCCGCGCTGGACGCGGTGCGGACGGGCGAGGCCGAGGCCGCGTTCGTGCCGATCGAGAACTCCGTCGAGGGCGGCATCACCACCACCCTGGACGAGCTGGTCGCGGGCGAACCGCTGACCATCTACCGCGAGGTACTGCTCTCGATCACCTTCGCGCTGCTGGTCAGGCCGGGCACGAAGCTCACGGACATCAAGACGGTCTCCGCCCATCCGGCGGCCCAGCCGCAGGTGCGCAACTGGCTGCGCAGGCACCTCCCGGACGCGGTCTGGGAGTCGGCCGCCTCGAACGCGGACGCCGCCCGCCTGGTCCAGGAGGGCCGCTACGACGCCGCCTTCGCCGGTGAGTTCGCCGCGGCCCGCTACGGTCTCGAGGCCCTGGAGACCGGCATCCACGACGCGGAGAACGCACAGACCCGGTTCGTCCTGGTCGGCCGCCCGTCCCGGCCCGCCGCGCCGACCGGCGCCGACAAGACCTCGGTGGTGCTGTGGCAGCGCGACGACCACCCCGGCGGCCTGCGCGACCTGCTCGGTGAGTTCGCCTCGCGCGGCATCAACCTCATGCTGCTGCAGTCCCGGCCGACCGGTGCCGGGATCGGCAACTACTGCTTCTGTGTCGACGCCGAGGGCCATATCTCCGACCGGCGGATGGCGGAGGCACTGATGGGGCTCAAGCGGATCTGTCTCCAGGTGCGTTTCCTCGGCTCCTACCCGCGCGCGGACATTGCGCCGTCCGAGGCCCGGCCGACGCCGGCATGGACCTCGGACGAGGAGTTCATGGCAGCGGCGGACTGGGTGGCGCGCTGCCAGGACGGCCGGTTCTAGGCGCCGGTTCCCAGGGCGCCGGCTCCAGGGCGGCGGGTTCCAGCCAGTCCTACCTGCATACCATCTTTATCCACAGGAGTTATCCACAGGTCCGCTTCTCGACCTGGGGACAAGTCGACAAGGGCGTGTGGGTCGGTCGACAAATCGGCCCTCGCGTCTCCGCCGCGGCCACCACACCGCACCTCACCCTTCGTCCAGTCGTTTCCGTTGATTCATCTTTTGGAGCGACTGCTTTCCACCCGAAAGTGGGTGTCACCCAGGTTTGTCCTGGGAATTCCTCAGTCCGCGGCAGAGTTCCGGAGTGATCAATTCCGAAATCCACAGACCTTCCACACAGCCTGTGGATAACTCTCCGGAGGGTGGGGACCCCTGTGGACAGCGAGACCGTGAAGTCCCGTTCTCCACAAGGGAATCCGGTCAACCCGGCACGCAGGGCGTGCCCCGTCCCAGGGAGTGAGACACTTTTCCTTGACGGGTATCTGACTAGTTCTGACACGTTCCGCAATTTACGCATAACGGAACGTAAGCGGGCGAACAGTGAAGAATCACAACTCCACGGAATAGTGATTCGTGAGCGGCAACCCCGCACCGGTAGCCTTGGCCTCGTGATTGACCTTCGCCTGCTTCGTGAGGACCCCGACCGTGTGCGCGCGTCCCAGCGCGCCCGTGGAGAGGACGTCGCGCTCGTCGACTCCCTCCTGTCTGCCGACGAGCGGCGCAGGTCCTCCGGCGTCCGCTTCGACGAGCTGCGTGCCGAGCAGAAGCAGCTCGGCAAGCTGATCCCCAAGGCCTCCGCAGACGAGAAGGCCGAGCTGCTCGGGCGTGCCGAGCAGCTGAAGGCCGACGTCAAGGCCGCCGACGCCGAGCGCGACGCGGCCGACGCCGAGACCCAGGAGCTGCTGCTCCGGCTCGGCAACCTCGTCCACCCCGACGTGCCCGTCGGCGGCGAGGAGGACTTCGTCACGCTGGAGACGCACGGCACGATCCGTGACTTCGGTGCCGAGGGCTTCGAGCCCAAGGACCACCTGGAGCTGGGCCAGCTGCTCGGCGCGCTGGACGTCGAGCGCGGCGCCAAGGTCTCCGGCTCCCGCTTCTACTTCCTCACCGGTGTCGGCGCCCTGCTGGAGCTGGCCCTGGTGAACGCGGCGATCGCCCAGGCGACCGCCGCCGGCTTCACGCCGATGCTCACCCCGGCGCTGGTCCGCCCGCAGTCCATGGCGGGCACCGGCTTCCTCGGCCAGGCGGCCCAGGACGTCTACCACCTCGACAAGGACGACCTGTACCTGGTCGGCACCTCCGAGGTCCCGCTGGCGGCCTACCACATGGACGAGATCATCGACGCCGACCAGCTGCCGATGCGGTACGCGGGCTTCTCGCCCTGCTTCCGCCGTGAGGCCGGCTCGCACGGCAAGGACACCCGGGGCATCTTCCGGGTGCACCAGTTCGACAAGGTCGAGATGTTCTCGTACGTCGCGCCCGAGGACTCCCAGGCCGAGCACCAGCGCCTGCTGGAGTGGGAGAAGCAGTGGCTGACCTCGCTGGAGCTGCCGTTCCGCGTGATCGACGTCGCCTCCGCCGACCTCGGTGCCTCGGCCGCCCGCAAGTTCGACTGCGAGGCGTGGATCCCGACCCAGGGCAAGTACCGCGAGCTGACCTCGACCTCGGACTGCACCGAGTTCCAGTCCCGCCGCCTGGCAATCCGGATGCGTGACGGCAAGCAGGTCAAGCCGCTCGCCACGCTCAACGGCACGCTGTGCGCCGTACCGCGCACCATCGTGGCGATCCTGGAGAACCACCAGCAGGCCGACGGTTCCGTCCGGGTCCCCGAGGTGCTGCGCCCGTACCTGGGCGGCCGGGAGGTCCTGGAACCGGTCGCCAAGTGACCGGCTTCCCGTACCGGCTGATCGCGACCGACCTCGACGGAACGCTCCTGCGCTCCGACGAGTCGGTCTCGCAGCGCACCCGTGGCACGCTCGCCGCGGCCACCGCGGCGGGCGCGGCCCACATCGTCGTCACCGGTCGCGCGGTCCCGTGGACCCGCCACATCCTGGACGACCTCGGCTACGACGGTCTCGCCGTCTGCGGCCAGGGCGCACAGGTCTACGACGCCGGCGCACACCGTCTGCTGACCTCCGTCACCCTGGACCGGCAGCTGGCGGGCGTGGCCCTGGCCAAGATCGAGGCCGAGGTGGGCCCGCTGTACCTGGCGGCCAGCCGGGACGGTCTGGACGGCGACGTGCTGGTGGGGCCGGGGTACGCGGTCACGGGCACGCTCCCCGCGATCCCCTTCACGGACGCGTCCGATCTCTGGACGGCGCCGCTGAACAAGATCTACATACAGCACCCGACGCTGTCCGACGACGATCTGGCGGAGGCGGCCCGGCGCGCGGCCGGCGGTTTCGTCACCGTGGCCATGGCGGGCGAGGGCATCGTGGAACTGCTCCCGCTCGGTCTGTCCAAGGCCACGGGCCTGTCCCTGGCGGCCCGGCGGCTGGGCCTGAAGGCCGCGGACACGATCGCCTTCGGCGACATGCCCAACGACATACCCATGTTCGCCTGGTCATCCCGGGGCGTGGCCATGGCCAACGCCCACGAGACGCTCCGCGAGGTGGCCGACGAGGTGACGGCCTCCAACGAGGAGGACGGCATCGCGGTGGTGCTGGAGCGATTGCTGGCCCAGCTCGCTTAGCAGCCGACGGTTGCGCGGTTCCGCGGGTGCGGCGGGGGAACCGCGCGACAAGCCGCGACGCTCGGAGCCGACCACTCGGCCACGTCCCGGTGACAACGTCTTGCGGAGGATGCACGGATCGAACGTGCGCGGGCTTTCAGCCCGACCGCGGTTTAGCAAACCGGTGCCTTACCACTCGGCCAATCCTCCGGGTGGGCGGCCCACGCGAGAGACACATCGCGTGCTCGAAGCGGCCGCCCCGGGCGGTTCCTGTGGCTCCACGGCGGGGTAACTACACCGGGGCCGGCCTCGGACCGCCCTGTCGGGAGCCGGGCGTACTGCCGTGCATCGACATCGCCCGCCTCCACTCCCGGATCACGGCGCCGGGACGTTCCCGGCGGATGGGGCACAACCACTGTGCACCGCCACCGAGTTGCACGCCACCGAATAAACCGGCACCGCTATCGCCGCCGCCACCTGCGGCGCCGCGCCTTGCTGAAGAACCAGCCCGCCGGCGGCTCGTCGGAGCGCCACGGCTGAGGCTCCGGCCCCTCGGCGCGCCAGCGGGCGGCGAGCATACGGGCCCGCGCGGACGGCTCGGAGGTCTCGGCGCCCCGTATGAAGTCCTCGTCCAGGACCAGTCCGTCCAGCCCGTCCCGGACATCGCCCTCGGACCGCGCGCGCCCCTCGTTCCCCGGTATCTCCTCAGCCATCAGCGGCCTCCTAGCCGTACATCCGCTTTGTCCAGTGTGCCGGGATCGAGATGAAGTCCCCGTCAAGGCCGCCGGAGCCGCCGGACGGGGATCCACCAGGCCCTACTCCTCACCCGCCAGCTTCAGTGCCCGCAGCTTCTGACCGGCGTACCAGGTGGCCAGCACGGTGACCGCCACCAGCAGCACGGTGGCCGTCGGCAGGCTCACGGTGGAGGTCACGAGGTCCCCTCCGGCGACCTTGTGGGCGACGGCCAGCGACCACTGCTGGACGCTGAGCGTGCGCGCGCCGGGCACCAGGGAGCCGAACAGTGCCTCCCAGACCAGCGCGTAGACGAGCCCGAAGACCACGGCGTGCCGGGAGACCGTGCCGAGCAGCAGGAACAACGCCGAGTAGGCGATGGAGGAGACCAGCGCGGCGATCGTGTAGGCGACGGCGATCTGCTGGCCGTTGCCGTTGAGGATCAGCCCGGCGATCAGGGTCGGCACCGCCGAGAAGACCATGGTCACGGCGATGGCGACGATCAGTTTGGTGAAGATGATCGCGGGCCGCTTGAGCGGCTTGGACAGCAGGTAGACGACGGAGCCGTCGTCGATCTCCGGGCCGATCGCGCCCGTGCCCGCGATGACGCCGATGATCGGCACCATCGTGGCGATCGCGAAACCGCCGAGGACGTCGGAGGCGGTCTGGTCGTCGGCTCCGGTCAGGGCTCGCACGGCCACCGAGAGCACGATCAGCAGCAGCGGCAGCGCGCCGAGGATGAGGGCCCGGCGGCGGCCGAGCAGGGCTCGGTAGGTGAGCCGGGCGACAGTGGGGTCGTACATCTTCGGCCTCCTACGCCGCGACCAGGTACGAGAAGACGGATTCCAGGGACTCGTCGGACGGCGAGACCGCAAGGAGCCGGATGCCGTGGTCCCTGGCGACCTTCGGCAGCAGGGTGGTGAAGCGGCCGAAGTCGACGGCCTGGATGCGCAGCGCGCCCTCGGTGTGATCGACCTCGATGCCGGCCGTCGACGGGTCGGCGATCAGTGCGGCAGCGAGGGCGCGGTCGTCGCTGGAGCGGACCAGGTAGCGGTGCGGGCGGTCGGTCATCAGGCGGCGGATCCGGCGGAAGTCGCCGCTGGCCGCGTGCCGTCCGGCGACGACGACCTCGATGTGCCGGGCGAGCTGTTCCACCTCTTCGAGGATGTGCGAGGAGAACAGCACCGTGCGGCCCTCGTCGCCCATCTTGCGCAGCAGGTCCATCAGTTGCATGCGCTGGCGCGGGTCCATGCCGTTGAACGGCTCGTCCAGCAGGAGCAGGGACGGCTCGTGGACGAGGGCGCTCGCCATCTTCACGCGCTGGCGCATGCCCTTGGAGTACGTGGAGATCTTCCGGTCCTGCGCGTACTCCATCTCGACCGTGGCGAGCGCCCGTTGGGCCGCCTCCGCACCCAGGCCGTGCAGTTCGGCGTTGGCGACGACGAACTCACGGCCGGTGAGGAAGTCGTACATCGCCTCACGCTCGGGGACGATGCCGATGTGCTTGTAAATGGCCTCGTTGCGCCACACCGGCTGTCCGTCGAGCGTGACCGTGCCGGTGGACGGGGCGAGGAAGCCGCCCATCATGTTGATCAGGGTGGACTTTCCGGCGCCGTTGGGGCCGAGCAGGCCGGTGACGCCGGGGCCGATCGTCATGGTGATGTCGTTGACGGCGACCACGTTGCCGAACCAGCGGGAGACGTGGTCGATGCTGAGGGTCGTCACAGTCCCACCTTCTTGTAGCGGCGCATCAGCAGGCCGTAGCTGCCGGCGATCAGGGCGAGTACGACCAGGACGTAGACCACGCCCTGTCCGGCCGACGGGGCGATCGCGCCGGGGTTGCGGGCGGTGGCGCCGAGGAAGGCCGACTGGACGCCGTCGATGAGCGTGATCGGCGAGAACAGCCCGATCCACGGGATGGCGGAGGTGTGGTTCTGCACGTTGGCGATGGCCTGGAGCGTGGAGACCGCGCCGTAGGAGATGACCATCACGGCGATCACGGCGGCGATGCCGAAGCCCCGGCGCGGGGTGACAGCCGCGATGACCAGGCCGATGCCGGCGAACAGCAGGGAGAGCAGCGCCACGGAGACCAGTCCCTCGGCGAATTCCTTCGTCTGGTGGGCGAAGCCCAGCTTGGCCAGCAGCGCGCCCACGTACATCACGAGCAGGGGCGCGGCCGTCAGGATGAAGACGGCCGAGGCGAGCGCCGCGAACTTGGCGCGGACGTAGTCGGCTGTCTCGATGGGCCGCGAGAAGTACAGCGGTACGGTCTTGAAGCGCAGGTCGCGCGAGACGGACTGGGGTGCCTGCGCGGCCACGTACAGGCTGATCACGGCCTGCAGCATGATCGCGTAGCGGGTGTAGGCCACCGGCAGTTCGTGTGCCTTGGTGAAGACCGTGACGGCCACCATGATGGCGGCGGGCACGCACATCACCGCGAACAGCAGCATCGGCAGCACCTTGGACTTCGCCGAGCGGCCGAGGCCGTAGGAGCCGCGCAGGGACTGCGCGTACAGCGAGCGGCGGGCGTAGGCGCGGCCGAGGCGGGGGCCGTCGTAGCCGCGGTAGCCGATGTCGTGGATACGGGTCTGGTCGCCGGCCGGGGCCGCCGGCGGGTGCTCAACCGCCATGTCCGACGGCCTCCTTCGGCTGTTCGTCGCTGCTGTGCTCGGCCTCGCCGGTGAACACCTCGGAGATGTGGTGGCGGCGCTGCTCCATGCGGACCAGGCCGAGGCCGAGGTCGGCGACGACGTCCCGGACGAGGTCGTAGGTCTCCTCGCCCTCGGCGGTCAGCAGCAGGATGTGGCCCGCACCGGGCAGTCCGGCGCCTTCGCCCCGCGTGTCGACCCCGCGCGCGTGCAGCGCCTCGCGCACCGCGCGGGTGCCGTCGGGGTGGGTCTCGCTGTCGGTGACCTCGATCGCGAGGGTGGTCGTGGTCTGCGTGAAGTCGGTGGTGGAGCTGGAACGCAGGAGTTTGCCGCCGTCGATGACGACGACGTGGTCGCAGGTGCGCTCCAGCTCGCCCAGCAGATGGGAGGTGACCAGGACCGAGATGCCGAAGTCGGTGTGGATGCGCCGGATCAGGCCGAGCATCTCGTCCCGGCCGACCGGGTCGAGGCCGTTGGTCGGCTCGTCCAGGAACACCAGCTGAGGGTCGTGCACCAGCGCCTGGGCGAGCTTGACCCGCTGCTTCATGCCGGTCGAGTAGCCGCCGATGGGGCGGTAGCGCTCCTCGTACAGCCCGACATGGCGCAGGGTGTCCGCGGTGCGTTCGCGGGCGGCGGTCGGCGGCAGACCGGACATGCGCGCCATGTGGACGACGAACTCGGTGGCCGAGACGTCCGGCGGCAGGCAGTCGTGCTCCGGCATGTACCCGACGCGCTCGCGGATGGTGCCGCCCTTGGTGGCGACGTCGAGGCCGAGCACCTCGGCGCGGCCCTCCGTGGCGGGGGACAGACCCAGCAGGATCTTGATCAGGGTGGACTTGCCGGCGCCGTTGGCTCCGACGAGCCCGGTCACACCGGGTCCGATGTCCACGGACAGCCGGTCGAGAGCGGTCACCCGGGGGAACCGCTTGCTCAGGCTTTCGGTCGCGATCACAGTCACGCCTTCGACGGTAGTGATTCAGGCCACGCTGGTCGTCAGACCTCAGAGCCGTCTTGGCGTCAGACCCAGGTATTACGGGTCCCTAAGGGAAACCCCACCCAAGGGCCACCGCGGGTACTCCACAGCCCGTCATCCCTCCTATTGACGCCGCCTCTAACAACTGTCACATTCACCAGTGTCAAGTTACGGACGCGTACCGCAGCCGGCGGGCGGGTCGGCTGCACGACGGGACGGGGCGGCATGACGACGGCAGTGAGCAGCGAACCCTCCGTGGAACTGCGGGGGTTCAGGCGGGTGCAGCGCCTCGCCTACGAGTGCGCGGAGGCGGTCGCAGCGCGTCTGGAGCCCGGCGTGACCGAGCACGAGGCGGCGCGGATGCAGCGCGAGTGGCTGCGCGAGCGCGGGGTGCGGGACTGGTTCCACCTGCCCTTCGCCTGGTTCGGGGACCGCACGGCGTTCGTGGACTTCCGCATCCCCCTGCAGTTCTTCCCGACCGACCGCGCCCTGGAGCCCGGAATGCCGTTCATCCTGGACATGGCGCCGGTGCACGAGGGATACACCGCGGACATCGGCTACTCGGGCTCGCTGGGCGTCAACCCGGTGCAGGACCGGCTGATGGCCGACCTGGAGGCGCACCGGGAGCTGATCCTGCGCGAGGCGCGCGAGCGGCGCCCGCTGCGCGAGATCTACGAGGACGTGGACCGGCTCATGGTCCGCCAGGGCTACGCCAACCGGCATCGCGCGTACCCGTTCGGTGTGATCGCCCACAAGGTGGACCGGGTGAAGCAGCGCCGGTTCTCCCCGCATTTGTTCGGGTTCGGTACGCAGTCCCTCAAGGGCTTGGCCGCCGACGCGCTGCACGGCCACCGCGAGGGCTGGTCGCCCCTGTGGTCGCCGTACCGCTTCTCCGACCACCCGCCGCAGCCGGGCCTGTGGGCGGTCGAACCCCACCTCGGCTTCAGGGGTACGGGCGCGAAGTTCGAGGAGATCCTCGTGGTCACCGACTCGAGGGATCCCGAACAGGGCGCTTTCTGGCTGGACGACGACCTGCCGCACGTGCGGCGCTGGGCGGAGGAGAAGTGACGGCGGACGGGGCGGGAGAGGCGAGGGTGGACGTGACGCTGAAGGGTGCGCGGGAGCGCAGGGTGGCGACCGGCGGGGTCGAGCTGTGCGTGGCCGAGCTGGGCGATCCGGAGCAGCCGACGGTGGTGCTGGTGCACGGCTACCCGGACAGCAAGGAGGTCTGGTCGGAGGTGGCCGGCCGCCTGGCCGACCGCTTCCACGTGGTGCTGTACGACGTCCGGGGCCACGGCCGCTCGACGGCGCCGCAGCCGCTGCGCGGCGGCTTCACGCTGCCCAAGCTGACCGACGACTTCCTGGCCGTGGTGGACGCGGTCAGCCCGGACCGGCCGGTGCACCTGGTGGGGCACGACTGGGGCTCGGTGCAGTCGTGGGAGTTCGTCACGGTGGGCCGCACGGAGGGCCGTATCGCCTCCTTCACCTCGATCTCCGGCCCGTCCCTGGACCACTTCGGGCACTGGATCAACGCGCGCGTGAAGCGGCCGACGCCCCGCCGCGTGGGCCAGCTCCTCGGCCAGGGCGCCAAGTCCTGGTACGTGTACCTGCTGCACACGCCCGCCCTGCCCGAGCTGGCCTGGCACGGCCCCCTCGGCAGGCGCTGGCCGAAGATTCTGGAGCGGGTCGAGCAGGTCCCCGGCGGCAGCTACCCCACCGCCTCCCTCTCCTCCGACGCGGCGCACGGCGCCTGGCTGTACCGGGACAACGTCCGCCCCCGGCTGACCAGGCCCCGCCCGGACGCCTACGCGCACGCGCCCGTGCAGCTCATCACGCCCCAGGGGGACGCGTTCCTGTCCGAGCGGCTCTACGACGACCTGGAGCAGTGGGTGCCGCAGCTGACCCGCCGCACGCTCCCGGCCAGGCACTGGGTACCGCGCACCCGGCCCGACCAAATCGCCTCCTGGATCGAGGAGTTCATCGTGTCCGTCGACGGAGGGCGCCCCGAGCAGAAGGCGACCGGCCGCCACGCCGACCGGTTCGGCGGGCAGTTGGTGCTGGTCACCGGGGCGGGCAGCGGCATCGGGCGGGCCACGGCGTTCGCCTTCGCGGAGGCCGGCGCGCGCGTGGTCGCCGTCGACCGCGACGCCGAGGCCGCCGTACGCACCGCCGAGCTGTCCCGGCTGATCGGCGCGCCCGAGGCCTGGGCGGAGACCGCGGACGTCTCCGACGAGCAGGCGATGGAGAAGCTCGCCGAGAAGGTGCACCGCACGTACGGCGTGCTGGACGTGCTGGTCAACAACGCGGGCGTCGGCCTGTCGGGCTCCTTCTTCGCCACCACGACCGACGACTGGCACAAGGTCCTGGACGTGAACCTGTGGGGCGTGATCCACGGCTGCCGGCTGTTCGGCGCCCGGATGAGCGAGCGCGCCCAGGGCGGCCACATCGTCAACATCGCCTCGGCAGCGGCCTATCAGCCCTCCCGCGCCCTGCCGGCCTACAGCACCTCCAAGGCGGCGGTGCTGATGCTCTCCGAGTGCCTGCGCGCCGAACTCGCCGGACAGGGCATCGGGGTGAGCGCGATCTGCCCCGGCTTCGTCAACACCAACATCACCTCCACGACCCGCTTCGCCGGGGTCGACGAGGCGGAGGAGCGACGCCGGCAGAAGACCACGTCCCGGCTGTACGGCATGCGCAACTACCCGCCGGAGAAGGTGGCCGAGGCCGTCCTGGACGCGGTGGCCCGCGACAGGGCGGTGGTTCCGGTGACCCCGGAGGCGCGTGGCGCCCACCTCATGTCCCGTTTCCTGCCAGGGGTGTTGCGGCGACTCGCGCGCGTGGAGCCGAGGCTGTGAGATGACCGAAGCGGCGCCCGTGCGGACGTACCGCATCGAGGATCTCGCGCACCACACCGCCACGACGGTCCGGACCATCCGCGCCTACCAGGACCGCGGTCTGCTCCCCCGGCCCGAGCGCCGGGGCCGCGCCAACCTCTACTCCGAGGCACACGTCACCCGGCTGCACCAGATCGCCCACCTCCTCGACCGCGGCTACACCCTGGCCTCCATCAAGGAGCTGCTGGAGGCCTGGGACACCGGCCGGGGCCTCGGCGGGGTGCTCGGTCTGGTCACCGAGGTGGAGGGTCCCTGGACGGACGAGCGCCCCGACCGTGTCACCCGCGCCGAACTGGACGCCCGCTTCGGCGGCACACCGGACGACAATGCCGTGGCGGAGGCGGTCGAGCTGGGCGTCCTGGAGCGGATCGACGGCGACCCCGACATGTTCCTGGTGCCGAGCCCCCAAGAGCTGTCCGTGGCGGTCGAGTTGCATGCGGCAGGGGTGCCCCTGTCCGCGATCTCCGGCCATCTGCGGGAGTTGAGGGGGCAGGTCGAGCACATCGCCGCCCGTTTCCTGGAGTTCACCACCGAGTACGTCTTCGCCCGCTACCTGGAGGATCCCGGGCGCCGCACGGACGCGCACGCGGCGGAGGCGGCCGCACTCGTGCGCCGGCTGCGACCTCTGGCCCAGCAGACGATGGAGGCCGAACTGGCGCGCGCCATGCGCACCTTGGCGACACGGCACCTTCGCACACGCCTGGTCACCGAGGAGTCCACGGAGGAGTCCGGCCCGACCCGTTGCGTTCCCCTCCCCGCCGAGACGATCACCGCTGTGGAAAAGCTTGTTGGGCAGAGCCGAGTCGCCGAGTTCATCGCACTGGCAGCCGAACGAGAGGCGAGAGCACGTGTGTTGGATCGTCTCGCTGCACCTCCCCTTCTGGACAAGGAACTTCGCGAATCACCCTAATTCACATGTTCGTTATCCACAGAATCGCCAATTCCCCTGTGGATAACTACAGTTGGTTGTGGATCAAACCTGGGGACAAAAGAAACTGCGTGATCCGCGCCTCTCCGGCACGCTGGACACATGAGCGAAAGGCATGCCGCAAGACCCTCCGACGAACGACGCACCGTGAAGGTGTCGAAGTACCTCTCCAAGCACCTGCGCCACCAGCCGGAGCGGATCGGGATCGCCCCGGACCCGGCGGGCTGGGTGGAGATCGACGTCCTGATGGCCGCGGCCGCCGCCCACGGTTTCCCGTTCACGCGCGCGGAGCTGGACCACGTGGTGGCCACCAACGACAAGCGGCGCTTCGCGGTCGAGGGGGGCAGAATCCGCGCCAGCCAGGGCCACAGCATCGAGGTCGACCTCGGTCTGCCCCCGGCGTCCCCGCCGCCGTACCTCTACCACGGCACCGTCGCCCGCAGCCTGGACGCAATCCGCGTGCAGGGGCTCAGGCCCATGAACCGGCACGACGTCCACCTGTCCGCCGACCGCGAGACCGCCACCCGAGTCGGTGCCCGCCGCGGCCGGCCCGTGGTGCTCACCGTGGACGCCGGCGCCATGCACCGCGACGGCCATGTGTTCCACGTCAGCGCCAACGGCGTCTGGCTGACCAATGCCGTTCCGCCGCGCTACCTGCGGTTTCCCGGCCCCCGCTGAGCCTTCGCGCCCGCGCTTCGCGCTCCCGAGGAACCTTTGCGCACATGCGGCCATCATCAGTGGTATGGACCACTGGCCCGAGCATCTGCCGACCACCCAGGCCGCCGTCGACGCCCTGCGCGCCCTCGGCGCCCGCTATGCGCGCGAGATCGAGGTGAGCGACGACATCGGCGCCGACCAGACCTCGCGCCGCAGCTCCGCGGGGATCGGGGTGACCACGGACCCGGACGGCTCCCTGCCGCACGAGGCGTATGTGGAGTTCGGCGGTGTGCCCCGGGTGAGCGTGCGGCTCTACCCCGACGACGACGCGCTGATCACCGTCGAGGGCATCGAGTGCCCCGACATCGCGCGCGACGACGTGCCGGCCTTCCTGCGCTCCGTCTTCGAGGGTCTCGCCCACGTCAGGGCGCGCCGCTTCCCGCCCGGCTACCGTCTGGTCGTCCCGCTGCCCGGAGACCGCACGCACAAGGAGTACGTGCCGATGATCCTGCTCAGCCCGTGGCTGAGCAGGAACGTTCGGTGACCGTTTGGTCCGTTGTCAGCGGGTCCGCTTACTCTCGAACGCATGACTCTGCGTCTGAGCACCGTGATCCTGCCCTACCGCCGCTGGAGCGAAGGCGCCCGCTCGGCCTGGATACGGGCCGAGCAGCTCGGCTTCCACACCGCGTACACCTACGACCACCTGTCCTGGCGCAGCTTCCGCGACGGCCCGTGGTTCGGTGCGATACCGACGCTGACCGCCGCCGCCGGCGTGACCGAGCGGCTGCGCCTGGGCACGCTCGTGACCTCGCCGAACTTCCGGCATCCGGTGACCCTCGCCAAGGAGCTGATCTCCCTCGACGACATCTCCGGCGGCCGGATCACCCTCGGCATAGGCGCGGGCGGCACCGGCTTCGACGCGACCGCCCTGGGCCAGGAGCCGTGGAGCCCGCGCGAGCGCGCCGACCGGCTCGCCGAGTTCGTGCCACTGCTCGACCGGCTGCTCAGCGAGGATGCGGTGACGTACGAGGGCAGGTTCTACTCGGCGGACGAGGCGCGGAACATCCCGGGCTGTGTGCAGCGGCCCCGGCTGCCGTTCGCGGTGGCGGCGACCGGCCCGCGCGGCCTCGGGCTCGCCGCCCGGCACGGGCAGGCATGGGTGACCACGGGCGACCCGAAGCTGTACGAGAACGGCACCCCGGAGCAGTCCGTCCAGGCCCTGCGCGGGCAGCTCGGCAAGCTGGCCGAGGCCTGCGCGGCCGTCGGGCGGGACGTGGCCGAGCTGGACAAGATCCTGCTCACCGGCTTCACCCCGGACCGCTCCGGGCCGCTGCAGTCCCTGGACGCCTTCGTGGACTTCGCCGGGCGCCACCGCGATCTGGGCTTCACCGAGATCGTGATCCACTGGCCCATCCCGGACTCCGACTTCGCCGCGGACGAGAAGGTCTTCGAGCAGATCGCCATGGAGGGGCTCGCTCAACTGGGCTGACCCGGGAGGCCGTCCGGTTCGCCGGTTGCCGTCTGTTCCGCTGAGCGTCATCTGTGTCTCAACTGTGCGGAGTCCCGCACGACCGTGCGGGCATATGCGCGAGAATGGCCGGGTGACCTCAGCGACCAGACAGCCCGGGACCCCTGCCGCCGCCACACCCCCGCGGCTGATCGCCACCGATCTCGACGGCACGCTGCTGCGTGACGACAAGTCGGTCTCCCCGCGGACCGTCGCCGCGCTCGCCGCCGCCGAGGATGCGGGCATCGAGGTCTTCTTCGTCACCGGCCGCCCGGCCCGCTGGATGGGCGTGGTCAGCGATCACGTCCACGGCCACGGCCTGGCGATCTGCGGGAACGGCGCCGCCGTGGTCGACCTGCACGGTGGCCCCGGCGCCCACCGGTTCGTGAAGGTGCGCGAACTGGCCCGCGCCAACGCCCTGGACTCCGTATGCCTGCTGCGCGAGGCGGCGCCCGGCACGGTGTTCGCAATCGAGCAGACCTACGGCTTCCACCAGGAGCCGGACTATCCCCAGTTGCACATGGAGATACCGGACAACCTCCTGCCCGCCGAGCAACTCCTCGCCCCCGACGGCCCGGAAACCGGGCAGCCCGTGCTCAAGATCCTGGCCTATCACCCGGATCTCGACCCCGACGCCTTCCTCACGCTCGCCCGGATCGCGATCGGCGACCGCGCCACCGTCACCCGCTCCAGCCCCAGCGCCCTGCTGGAACTGAGCGGCCCCGACGTCTCCAAGGCCAGCACGCTCGCCCTGTGCTGCGCCGAGCGCGGCATCTCGCACGAGGAGGTCGTGGCCTTCGGTGACATGCCCAACGACCTCGAGATGCTGACCTGGGCCGGCCGGTCGTACGCGATGGGCAACGCCCACCCGGACGTCCTCGCCGCCGCGTCGGGCCGTACGGTCGCCAACAACGAGGACGGTGTGGCGGTCGTGATCGAGCAGTTGCTGGCCGAACGTTTCTAGCGGCCGGCAGGGGTCCGGGCGGCTCAGTGCGGCACCTCCCACACCATCGTCGTCCCGCTGCCGTCCACCCCGATGCCGGGGCCGAGCCGGCTGTCCCCGCCGAGGGGCTCGGCCCGACGTCTCAGATTCCGCAGCCCGCTGCGCCGGCCGCCCTCGGAGATGCCGACGCCGTCGTCCGCGACGGTCAGCCGTACCCCGGGGCGCCCGTCCGGGAGACTGACGGTCGTATCGACCACGACGTCGATGCGGCAGGCTCCGGCATGCCGGAAGGCGTTGGACAGCGCCTCCCGCAGCGCGGCGATCAGGTTCTTGCCGGCCAGGTCGCCGACGATCGTGTCCACGGGGCCGAGAAATCGGTGCGAGGGCTTGAACCCCGGTGGTACGGCGGCCAAGTTGATCTCCCGTAGCACCCGCGTCCGCAGCCCCGACAGTGCCTGCGCCGGGCCCTGCTGCAGCGCGAAGATCGCGGTGCGGATCTCCTGGATGGTGACGTCGAGTTCGTCCACCGCCTTGCCCACGCCCTGCTGCACCTCCGGCACCACGGACCGCCGCTGGGCGCTTCTCCAGCATCAGCCCGGTCGCGAACAGCCGCTGGATGACCAGGCCGTGCAGATCCCGGGCGATGCGGTCGCGGTCCTCGAACACCGCGAGCCGCTCCCGGTCGCGCTGCGCCTCGGCCATCATCAGCGCGAGCGCCGCCTGCGCGGCGAACTGCACGGCCAGCGTGCGCTCGGCCCGGGTGAACGGCCGTCCGCCACGGGTACGCGGAGTGACGAGGGTGCCCAGCACCCGGCCGTCGCTCTGCGGCGGCACCATCATCGTCGGGCCGTAGCCGCTCGCGTACTGCGTCAGCATCCGGGCATCGGTGGCCGCGTCCGTCACGAACACCGCCTTTCCGTCGAGGAGTTCGGCAACAATCCGGCTCTCCGGCGGGACGATCGCGCCGAGCATGCCGGTGGGTTCGTCCGAGGCCACGGCGACGACCTCCAGGCCGCCCTTCTCCGCGGGCAGCAGCACGATTCAGGCCGCCGCTCCCGACAGCCGGCGGGCCTGCTCCGCGACGACCTGAAGGGCCTCGCCGGCATCCCCGCCCGACAGCAGCGCCGTGGTGACGGCCAGGGAGCCGTCGATCCAGCGCTCCCGCTGCATGGCCGCCTCGTACAGCCGGGCGTTGCCGATCGCGATGCCGGCCTCGGCGGCCAGCACCCGGACCATGGTGAGGCCGTCGTCGTTGAACGGCCGGCCGTCGCGCTTCTCGGCCAGGTAGAGGTTGCCGAAGATCTCGCCCTGCACCCGTATCGGGACGCCGAGGAAGCTGCGCATCGGCGGATGGTGCTCGGGGAAGCCGCAGGAGCGCGGGCCCTCGCTCAGGTCGGCCAGCAGGACCGGCTCGGGATCCCTGATGAGCGCGCCGAGGAGCCCCTTGTGCCCGTCCGGGAGCCGGCCGATACGGCGGGCGGTCGCCTCGTCCACCCCCTGGTAGACGAAGTCGGAGAGCCCGTCGCCCTCCTCGGCGACGACCCCGATCGCCGCGTACCGGGCTCCGGCCGGATCGGCAGCGGTCTCACAGATCCGGTCCAGCGTCGAATGCAGCTCCAGCCCGCTGCCCACGGACCGCGTCGCGTCCAGCAGCTGCGGCATGCGCAGGGCGGGCCCGTCGCACGCCCCGTCGTCGGTGGACGGCGGGGGCTGAGCGGACCGTGCGGGGTCGGGCGAGGCTGGGCGCACATGCCTCGAGCGTAATTAGTCCCTTTTATCCGGGGAGCTCAACGTCATCCGAGCCCCTCGCAAGCGCAGGGAACCACTGGCACCCTCACCGCGCCCCACCAGCGACGCCACCTCGTCACCGCGCCCCCACCAGCGACTCCGCCTCCTCCTCCCGCCGCGCCATCGCCCGCAGCGGACCGTCCACCGCCACGAGTTCCGTGTACGTACCGCGCTGCACCACCCGGCCCGCGTCGAGCACGACCACCTCGTCCACCGCATCCAGCCCGGCCAGCCGGTGCGTGATCAGCAGCGTCGTACGGCCCGTGGTGGCGGCCAGCAGATCGGCGGTCAGCGCATCGGCCGTCGGCAGGTCCAGATGCTCGGCGGGCTCGTCGAGGACCAGGACGGGGAAGTCGGCCAGCAGCGCGCGAGCCAGGGCCAGCCGCTGCCGCTGACCGCCGGACAGCCGCGCCCCGTGCTCGCCGACGAGCGTGTCCAGGCCGTCGGGCAGCGATTCCACCCAGTCCAGCAGCCGGGCCCGGGCCAGCGCCCGGCGCAGATCGGCCTCGGTGGCGTCCTTCCGGGCCAGCAGCAGGTTCTCTCGCACCGAGCTGTCGAAGAGATGCGCGTCCTGCGCACACAGTCCGACAAGCCGCCGTACGTCGTCACCCGCCAGCGCACAGGCGTCCACACCGGCGAGCGTGTACGCGCCTTCTCCCGGGTCGAGGAAGCGCAGCAGGACCTGGGCGAGGGTGGTCTTGCCGGAACCGGAGGCCCCGATCACGGCGATCCGGCGGCCCTGGTCCAGGGTGAGGTCGAACCCGGCCAGCGCCTCCCGCCGCTGCCCCTCGTACCGCGCGGCCAGCCCCCTGAGCACCAGCGGGAACGGCGAGGCGGGTACCTGCCGCGGCTGGTCCGGCTCGTGTACGGGCTCCGGGGCGTCCAGGACCTCGTACACCCGCTCCGCGCTCTGCCGCACCCGCTGCCGGTGGCGCACGGCGAGCGGCATGCCCAGGACGGCCTCGAAGGCGGCCAGCGGGGTCAGGACGACCACGGCCATCGCCACGCCGCCGAGCCGCCCCGCGGCCACTGCCTGGGCACCGAAGAGCGCGGTGGCCGCAACCGTCAGGCCGCAGATCAGCGTCGTGAGCCCGTCACCGAGCGCGGTGGCCGTGGCGGCACGCGAGGCGATCCGGGTGAGCGTGCCGTCAGCGCGCCGGGCAGCTTCCGTTCGGGCGGGCAACGCGCCGGCGACGGTCAGCTCGGCGGTGCCGGTCAGCAGATCGGTGACGCGGGTGGCGAGCACTCCCCGCGCGGGCGCAAGCCGCTGCTCGGCCCGGCGGGCCACCGCCGCGGTGACGAGTGGGACACCTGCGCCGGCCGCCACCAGGCCCACCGCGAGTGCGGCCCCGGCCTCGGGCAGCATCCAGGCGGTGAAGCCGACGGAGGCGGCTGAGACGGCGACGGCGACCGACGCGGGCAGCAGCCAGCGCAGCCAGTAGTCCTGAAAGGCGTCCACGTCCGCGACCAGCCGGGTGAGCAGATCACCGCGGCGCGCGGTGCGCAGCCCTGCAGGGGCGAGACGCTCCAGACGCCGATAGACGGCGACCCGCGTGTCCGCCAGCATCCGCAGCACCGCGTCGTGCGATACCAGCCGCTCGGCGTACCGGAAGACGGCCCGCCCGATTCCGAAGGCCCGCGTCGCGGTCACGGCCACCATCAGATACAGCACGGGCGGCTGCTGCGAGGCCCGCGAGATGAGCCAACCGGAGGTTGCCATCAACCCGACGGCACTGCCGAGGGCCAGCGTGCCGAGCAACAACGCGAGCACCAGTCGCCCCCGCTGGGGCCCGGCAAGCCCGCGTACACGGCCCAGCACCCGCCGCGACAGCACAGGAATCCGTTCTGCCGACGCGGCGACAGTCTCTGTCAGGTCACCTTCCCGCCCACCGACTCGAGTGACGGGTGGACGCAGCTGGGGATCCAGAGGGCGGAGCGCCCCCGCAGCGCTGCTCTCACCCAGCCGCACAACCCGATCTGCAACATCCAGCAATGCCGGCCGATGCACAACGAGCAGCACCGTCCGGCCGACAGCAAGCCGCCGTACCGCCGCCACGACCTCCGCCTCGGTCACCCCGTCCAGCGCTGCCGTCGGCTCGTCCAGCAACAGCACAGGCCGGTCGGCGAGGAACGCCCGAGCCAGCGCGAGCCGCTGCCTCTGCCCCGCCGACAGCCCGGCCCCGTCCTCACCGAGCACGGTCTCGGCACCCCCGGGCAGCGCATCGACGAACTCCAGCGCACCCGCGTCCCGCAGGGCCTGCCGTACGGCACCGTCGTCCGCGTCGGGCCGTGCCAGCCGTACGTTCTCCGCGATGGTCCCGGCGTACAGATGCGGGCGCTGCGGCACCCAGGCGATCCGCGCGCGCCACTCCTCCAGGTCGAGACCGGCGAGGTCCACGCCACCGATCCGCACCCCGCCCGCGGCGGGTTCCACAAACCCCAGCAGCACGTTCAGCAGCGTCGTCTTGCCCACACCGCTCGGCCCGACCAGCGCCACGGTCTCGCCGGGCTCGACGGTGAACGACACATCGGTCACCGCACCCGTCGAACGCCCGGGGTAGCGGACGGTGACCCCGTCGAAGGCCACGGCACCCGCGGGCACCGCACCGCTGCCGGAGGCCGGGACCGGCGTCTCCAGCACCGCGAAGATCTCCTCCGCGGCCGCGAGTCCCTCGGCCGCAGCGTGGTACTGCGCCCCGACCTGGCGCAGCGGCAGGTAGGCCTCGGGGGCCAGCACCAGGATCACCAGGCCGACGTACAGGTCCATGTCGCCGTGGACGAGCCGCATGCCGATCGTCACCGCGACCAGCGCCACCGACAGCGTGGCAAGCAGTTCCAGCGCGAAGGAGGAGAGGAAGGCGATCCGCAGGGTCCGCATGGTCGCCTGCCGGTACTCGCCGGTGATCCGGCGAATGGACTCGGCCTGCGCCTTGGCCCGGCCGAACACCTTCAGCGTGGGCAGGCCCGCCACCACGTCCAGGAAGTGGCCGGACAGCCGGGACAGGAGCCGCCACTGACGGTCCGTCCGGGACTGGGTGGCCCAGCCGATCAGCACCATGAAGAGCGGGATGAGCGGCAGGGTGCCGACGATGATCGCCGCCGACACCCAGTCCTCGGTGACGATCCGCGCCAGCACCGCCACCGGCACGACCACCGCGAGGCCCAACTGCGGCAGATAGCGCGAGAAGTAGTCGTCCAGGGCGTCCACTCCACGTGTGGCCAACGTGACCAGCGAGCCGGTCCGCTGACCGCTCAGCCAGCCGGGACCGAGCGCCGGCGCCCGGTCCAGGAGCCGTCCCCGCAGTTCGGACTTCACCGCCGCGCTCGCCCGGTGGGCGGCAAGTTCCGTCAGCCAGGAAACCAGGGCCCGGCCACCGGCGACGGCCACCAACAGCAGCAGGGGAGTGCGCAGTTCCGCGACGGACTGCCCGTACTGGAACGCGCCGACGACGACCTCGGCGATGAGCATCGCCTGGGCGATGACCAGCCCCGCGCCGACGGCTCCCAGGCCGACGACCGCCACAAGGAAGCGCCGGGTGGCGCGGGCGTAGCGCAGCAGACGTGGATCGATTGGTTTCACGTGAAACGTGCCCTTCGGCCCAGAGGGTGTGTTTCACGTGAAACACACCCTCGGCGGACTCAGTGCGCGATATCGGCCGCGATGTGCTGCGTGCCGATCCGCTTGCGGAACACCCAGTAGGTCCAGCCCTGGTAGAGCATGACGAGCGGGGTGGCGATCGCCGCACACCAGGTCATGATCCTCAGGGTGTACGGGCTCGACGAGGCGTTGGTGACCGTCAGGCTCCACTCCCCGTTGAGGGTGGATGGCATGACGTTCGGGAACAGCGACAGGAAGAGCATCGCCACGGCGGCCACGATGGTGACGCCGGACAACGCGAACGACCAGCCCTCTCGTCCGGCCTGATTGGCCACCAGGGCGGCCACCAGGGCGACGACCGCCACGATCAGGGCCACCAGGCTCCTGTCGTTGCCGCTGTGGACCTGCGTCCACAGCAGGAAAGCGAGCGCCACGACGGCGGTGACGAGTCCGACCCACAGGGCGAGCTTCCGTGCCCGTACCCGGATGTCCCCCACGGTCTTGAGCGCGGTGAACACCGCCCCGTGGAAGGTGAAGAGCGTGAGCGTGGCCAGACCGCCGAGCAGGGCGTAGGGGTTGAGCAGATCCCAGACGGTACCGACGTACTCGAAGTGCTGGTCGATCTTCACACCCCCCACGATGTTCCCGAAGGCCACGCCCCACAGGAACGCCGGGATCAGCGAGGTCCAGAAGATCGCGTGCTCCCAGTTGCGCTGCCAGTTCTCCTCGGGCCGCTTCACCCGGTACTCGAAGGCGACGCCCCGGACGATCAGGCAGACCAGGATGACCAGCAAGGGCAGGTAGAAGCCCGAGAAGAGAGTGGCGTACCAATCCGGGAAGGCGGCGAAGGTCGCACCGCCGGCCGAGAGGAGCCACACCTCGTTGCCGTCCCAGACGGGCCCGATGGTGTTGATCAGCACCCGCCGCTCCGGCCGGTTGCGGGCCAGCAGCTTGGTGAGGATCCCGACTCCGAAGTCGAAGCCCTCCAGGAAGAAGTAGCCGGTCCACAGGACGGCGATCAGGACGAACCAGACGTCGTGAAGATGCATGACTGCTCCCCCGGCCTAGTAAGAGAAGGCCATCGGCTTGTCGGCGTCACGGGTGTCGCCGCCGATCTTCGTGGGCGGGTTGAGGTCGGCCTCGGTCAGCTCGGGCGGGCCGGCCTTGACGTACTTCGCCAGAAGCTTGACCTCGACCACGGCGAGGATCGCGTACAGCGACGTGAAGACGATCATCGACGTGAGGATCTCGCCCTGCGAGACGCCGGGGGAGACCGCGTGCCGGGTCTGCAGGACGCCGTAGACGACCCACGGTTGGCGGCCCATCTCGGTGAAGATCCAGCCCCAGGAGTTGGCGATCAGCGGGAAGGCCAGCGTCCAGGTCGCGATGCGCCAGTACCAGGGCGTGAGCTGCGGGCTGAGCGTCTTGTTCTTGAACAGCACCAGGTGCGGCACCTCGTCCTCGCCGACCCGCAGGTGCTTCGGCAGCATGAACTTCTTGCGGGTCAGCCACAGTCCGGCCAGGCCGATCGCGAAGGAACTCATACCGAAGCCGATCATCCAGCGGAACCCCCAGAAGGCCACCGGAATGTTGGGCCGGTAGTCGCCCGGGCCGAACTTCTGCTGCTCCGCCTTGTTGACGTCGTTGATGCCGGGGACGTACGAACTGAAGTCGTCGTTGGCGAGGAAGGACAGCAGGCCCGGGACCTCTATCGCGACGGTGTTGTGGCCCTTCTGCACATCGCCGTAGGCGAAGATCGAGAAGGGAGCCGGCTTCTGGCCGTCCCACAGCGCCTCGGCCGCCGCCATCTTCATCGGCTGCTGCTTGAACATGACCTTGCCGAGGGTGTCGCCGCTGATCGCGGTGAGCAGACCGGCGATGACCACGGTGATCAGGCCGAGCCGCAGCGAGGTCTTCATCTCGCGGATGTGCTTCTTGCGGGCCAGGTGGTAGGCGGCGATACCGACCATGAAGGCGCCACCGGTCAGGAAGGCCGCCGACAGGGTGTGGAAGGCCTGGCTGAGCGCGGTGTTCTGGGTGAGCACGGCCCAGAAGTCGGTCAGCTCGGCGCGCCCTCTGGCCTTGTCGATCTTGTAGCCGACCGGGTGCTGCATCCAGGAGTTGGCGGCGAGGATGAAGTACGCCGACAGGATCGTGCCGATCGAGACCATCCAGATGCAGGCCAGGTGGATCTTCTTGGGCAGCTTGTCCCAGCCGAAGATCCACAGG
The DNA here is from genome assembly GCF_009796285.1 of Streptomyces broussonetiae. Classification (NCBI taxonomy): domain Bacteria; kingdom Bacillati; phylum Actinomycetota; class Actinomycetes; order Kitasatosporales; family Streptomycetaceae; genus Streptomyces; species Streptomyces broussonetiae. The sequence goes on from NZ_CP047020.1 coordinate 4,868,429, forward strand.
CCGATGAAGGTGGACTCGAAGAAGAACGCGATCAGCGCCTCGAAGGCGAGCGGCGCACCGAAGATGTCACCGACGAATCGCGAGTAGTCGGACCAGTTCATGCCGAACTGGAACTCCTGCACGATGCCGGTGACCACACCCATGGCGATGTTGATCAGGAAGAGCTTCCCCCAGAACTTGGTCGCCCTGAGGTACTTCTCCTTCTCGGTGCGCACCCAGGCCGTCTGGAGCCCGGCCGTGAGCGCGGCCAAGGAGATCGTCAGCGGTACGAACAGGAAGTGGTAGACGGTGGTGATGCCGAACTGCCAACGCGCCAGAGTCTCCGGCGCCAAAGCCAATTCCACGTCGTCAGCTCCTTACATCGGCGTGGCAAGCGGCAGTCTGTCCCTTTTGTCGCGTACATCACGGGACCAATCGGGACACGCTTGTGAACGCGTTCACATTCACAAGCCATTATGACTCACTGATTGTCGGCCCGACGAGGCGGGGTGCCCCCAGTGCCACAAAGTCAAGACCTTGGCAGCGACTTCAACATCTTGTTGAATTGCGCGCCATGCAGATACGGATTTCCTGGCCAGCGGGAAACATCACCGCGACTCTCGACGACACGCCCACCGCGCAGGCCCTCGCCAAGGCACTGCCGCTCGTCTCCAGCGCCCACACTTGGGGCGAGGAGGTCTATTTCGAAACAGATGTCTCTGTTTCACGTGAAACGGACGCCCGGCAGGTCGTGGAGCCGGGCACCGTGGCCTTCTGGACGGACGGCGACGCGCTCGCCCTCCCCTATGGCCCCACGCCGATCTCGCGAGGCGACGAGTGCCGCCTCGCGAGTCCGTGCAACATCCTGGGGCGCCTCGACTCGGACGCCCGGGCCCTGGCGACCGTACGGGACGGCGATCCCGTCCGCGTGGAACTGGCCGGCCACCAGGACTGACTCCTCGTACCGGGGCTACGGCACCCCCTGCACCAGGGGCTACAGCTCCTTGCGGAACGCCTCCGCCACCTTCAGGAAGATGTCGTTCGCCTCGATCTCACCGACCGTCACCCGCACACCCTCGCCCGGGAACGGCCGGACCACCACTCCGTGCTGCTCACAGGCCTGAGCGAACGCGACCGTACGCTCCCCCAGCCGCATCCAGACGAAGTTGGCCTGCGTCTCCGGCACCGTCCAGCCCTGGGCGCGCAGCGCGTCGACCACGCGCGTGCGCTCGCACACCAGCGAGCCGACCCGGCCCAGCAGTTCGTCCTCGGCCCGCAGTGAGGCGACCGCCGCATCCTGCGCGAGCTGGCTGACGCCGAAGGGCACCGCTGTCTTGCGCAGCGCCGCCGCGACCGGCTCATGGGCGATCGCGAAACCGACGCGCAGTCCGGCGAGCCCGTAGGCCTTGGAGAACGTACGCAGGACACAGACGTTGGGTCGGTTCCGGTACAGCTCGACACCATCGGGCACCTCGGGGTCTCGGATGAACTCCCGGTAGGCCTCGTCCAGCACCACCAGCACATCGCCGGGCACCCGGTCGAGGAACCGCTCCAGCTCGGCACGCCGCACCACCGTGCCGGTCGGGTTGTTGGGGTTGCAGACGAAGATCAGGCGCGTCCGGTCGGTGATCGCGTCCGCCATCGCGTCCAGGTCGTGCACATCGCCGGGCGTGAGCGGCACCTGCACCGACCGGGCACCGCTGATCTGCGTGACGATCGGGTACGCCTCGAAGGACCGCCAGGCGTAGATCACCTCGTCGCCCGGGCCGCTCGTGGCCTGGACGAGCTGCTGGGCGACGCCCACCGAACCGGTACCGGTGGCCAGGTGGGTGTGCGGGACGCCGAAGCGCTCGGACAGCTCGTCCATCAGCCCGGTGCATGCCATGTCCGGGTAGCGGTTGAAGGCACCGACGGCCGCCGTCACGGTCTCCATCACACCCGGCAGCGGCGGGTACGGGTTCTCGTTGGAGGACAGTTTGTAGGCGACCGGCCCCCCGGCCGCAGCGGGCTTGCCCGGCTTGTAGGTGGGGATACCCTCCAGCTCGGCACGCAGCTTCGGGCTCGTCTCGCTCACCGCAGTCCTCCTCGCGACCACCGGCGGACCGTCGACACCGCCGGCTTCCAATACTCCTCACCTTATGAGGATTCGGCTCCGGTGCGTACAGATGCGGGACGGCAAGAGAAGAACCTCGCCTCTCCCACCGGCATCAGGGGCATCCCCACATGAAGGCGTACGTTTCAGGGGGCGCGCCGTACATATATCTATGCGCCGGTGGCTCACGCCGTGGCGCGCGTCACCCGTGCAGGTGAGTTGAGACCTCTTCGAGACATCGGACACTCGGCAGGTCCATCCGCATCACCACGTCACGTCTCACCACTGGATCGTTCAACTGTCTTTCTTTCTTAGGCAGTTGACCCTGCATGACCTTGCAGAAACGTGCCTGTCAATGCGTGCATATGCGTCCGCACTACCCCACCGCATGAGCCCTACTATCGGCTCGCCATGACAGCAGCAGGGAAGCACCAGGTGAGCCGCGCGGAAACCTCACGTCGAGGCAGTCGGCCAGGCCGGGCGGGCATCAGAGACGTTGCCGCCGCAGCCGGGGTCTCCATCACGACCGTCTCCGACGCCCTCAACGGCAAGGGCCGGCTCCCGGATGCCACCCGGCGCCACGTCCGCGAGGTCGCCGACCGGCTGGGATACCGTCCTTCGGCCGCCGCCCGCACCCTCCGTACCGGCAAGTCGGGTCTGATCGGCCTGACCGTGACGACGTACGGGGATGAACCTTTCACCTTCACTGAGTTCGCGTACTTCGCGGAGATGGCCCGGGCCGCCACCTCGGCCGCGCTCGCCCGCGGCTACGCCCTCGTCATCCTGCCCGCGACCTCCCGCCACGACGTGTGGTCCAACGTCGCGCTCGATGGCACCGTCGTCATCGACCCCTCCGACCAGGACCCGGTGGTCAGCGAGCTGGTCCGGCAGGGGCTGCCCGTCGTCTCGGACGGCCGGCCGGCCGGCGCACTGCCCGTCACCGCATGGGTCGACAACGACCACGAGGCCGCCGTGCTCGGCATCCTCGACCACCTCGCCGATGCCGGCGCCCGCCGTATCGGACTGCTCACGGGCACCTCGACGGACACGTACACACATCTGTCGACCACGGCCTACCTGCGCTGGTGCGAACGGGTCGACCAGGACCCCGTCTACGAGGCCTACCCGGCGCACGACCCGTGTGCGGGCGCCGTCGCCGCCGACCGGCTGCTGGCCCGCCCCGACCGGCCCGACGCGGTCTACGGCCTGTTCGACCCCAACGGCACCGACCTGCTCGCCGCCGCCCGCCGCTACGGGCTGCGTGTCCCCGACGACCTGTTGCTGGTGTGCTGCAGCGAGTCCACGGTGTACGCCAGCACGGAGCCACCCATCACCACGCTCTCGCTGAAGCCCCGCCGCATCGGCACCGCGGTGGTCCAACTCCTGATCGACGCGATCGAGGGCGTCGAGTCGGATCATCCGGTCGAGCAGGTGATACCGACCGAGCTGATCGTGCGCACCTCCTCCCAGCGGCGCCCCCCGCGTACGACGGTCAGCCCGCCGCGGTCACCGGACTAGACACAGCACCGGAGGGGAAGCCAGAAAAGGAGAGTACGGGGTGCTCACCCCGTACTCTCGGGTCCGGTGGCGTGGACCCGGCGGGGCCGCGGCCGGTCGGCCGGAGTTCCGGCAGGTCCGAACCAGGCCGAACTCCTGCCCAAATCGGGCGAAAGCCGCGGTGAACTGGAGTCCTGTTCCGATTCACCACCCCTGGGTCATCACACGGCGCGACGCGCATTCCTATGATGGGCCCACGACACCGCGGACCGCTGCGACCAGGCAGTCCGAAGAGGTGCAGCTGCGGCGCGATGGTGGAGGGGTCTGATGACTCAGGGGGCCGGTCAGGGACCCGAGGTGGAGCGGACGGCGACGTTGCGCGACTTCCGGGTACCGGCGTACGTCCACGAGACCGGTCCGTACGTTCCCAGCGCCCACCCGGGAGACGCCGTGCCGCCCGCCGACGAGGCGTACCCCGAGGGCTACACGCCCACGCAGCGCGACCTTCCGGTCGTCAGCCGGACCGAGACCGACCAGGTGCACGTCGAACCGGCGCCCGCGGCCCCGGTGCCGCAGCCCGCGACCGGCCCCGGACCGCTGTTCGTCGTCGGAGACGTCCACGGATACCTCGACGAACTGGTGACCGCCCTGCAGGAGCAGGAGCTGATCGACGCCTCGGGCCAGTGGTGCGCGGGGACCACCCGGCTGTGGTTCCTCGGCGACTTCACCGACCGCGGACCCGACGGCATCGGCGTCATCGACCTCGTGATGCGGCTGTCCGCCGAGGCCGCCGCGGCCGGCGGCTACTGCAAGGCCCTCATGGGCAACCACGAGCTGCTGCTGCTCGGTGCCAAGCGGTTCGGTGACACCCCCGTCAACTCCGGTGCGGGCACCGCCACCTTCCAGGCGGCCTGGCTGCTCAACGGCGGCCAGAAGACCGACATGGACCGCCTCCAGGACCACCATCTGCAGTGGATGGCACGCCTCGACGCCGTCGAGGAGGTCGACGGGTATCTGCTCGTGCACTCGGACACCACTGCCTATCTCGACTACGGCGACTCCATCGAGGCGGTCAACGACACCGTCCGCGAGACCCTCACCCGCAACGACGCGGACGAGTGCTGGGATCTGTTCCGCAAGTTCACCAAGCGGTTCTCCTTCCGCGACGAGGGTGGTGCAGACGCCGTCCGTTCCCTCCTCGATACGTACGGCGGCACCCGTATCGTTCACGGCCACAGCCCGATTCCCTATCTCCTCGGCGAGGTCGGCTCCGAGGACGACGAGGAGGGCAGCGGCCCGGTCGTGGAGGGACCGCATGTGTACGCCGACGGGCTCGCCATCGCCATGGACGGCGGTGTGACCATGGCCGGAAAGCTGCTGGTCCAGCAACTTCCGCTGGATAACTGACCGTTCCCAGGGAAGACGTCCACCCGGTGACGTACGCGCAGGCCGGGACGGAATTTCCGCAACCCCCTGTCACCGCGTGCCGTCACGGCTCTACCATCGGCTTATCCGTAGCAGGCTCCCCTCCGTTTCTGCCCGACGGCTCGCCGGCGTGCGAGCCCCAAGCCCTACGGAGCATCGGGGGATGCACATGAACAGCGTTCCGCAGCACCTGCTGAGCGAGGACCGCCAGGAATTCGAGCGGCTCCTCGATGAGGCGCTGCGCTCCGCACCACACCGACCGGAACTGGCCGCCGTCGGACAGCGGCTGAACTCCGAACAACTGCGCACCATGGCGCTCAACGCCACTGCCCTGATCGCGGAGGCCGCGGCGGCCGAGTACCAGCAGTACGTGAGAGTCCGCGAGGAGCTGCGCCACCCGGCGATGACCCCTGCGGTCGGCGGCACCGGCTCCGCGGAAGCGGCCCCGGACCGGGATCCGAAGGCGGCCGGGCTCACCGCCACGCTCGGCGAGGCGCCCGAGAACACCGGCGCGGGCGCCGTCGCGGTCGTCGCCGTGCTGGCGCCCGTCCTCTCCGGTACCGCCGCGGCGATCTTCCTGCTCATCGGCTACATCCTGAAGACGCTGAACCCCGGACAGACCTTCGCCCGGACCATGCTCACCGCCGGATGGGTGTTCGGCGCGGTGACCGTGGCCGCGGTCCTCGTCGCCGCCGTCGGGCTGCTCCTCACCGCCCTGCGCAACAGCGGCTCGGGACAGGCCCAGGCGCTGGACGCGGCACACCGGGAGCTGGACAGGGCCAGAGAGGCCTGGCGGGACGCCCTGCTGGAGCGCGGCATCCTGCCATTTCTGCGGGAGGCACTGGCCGCGCCCGGACCCGCCCCCGCGCGCCTGCGTACAACCCCGCCCGCCCCGACCGGCCGTATGCCCCGCCTGGGCTACGACCGCCCCGGCTTCAGCAGTCCCGACGACGGCGGCACCGGGACCGACCGCCCGAGCTTCACCAGCCCGGACTACACGAGCCCGGACTTCGGCGGCCCGGAGCACCAACCCGAGTGATCCCACCGCCGCCGATGCCCGAGTGACCCGACGGCGGCTCGGACACGGCTCACGCCCAGGCGGGCGCGGGCCCGACCCGGTGGCCACCGGCCTCGCGCCGCCCTCTCGGTCGGCCGCGCCTGCGCCGTGGCCTGCCGCACCGGCGTCCTCAACAGGCCGCCCGGCACGGCAGGTTCACGGCGTCCGGCCCGCCCGGCCGCTGCCGGTCAGGACCAGCGGCTGAACGCGGCGACGCCCAGACCGGCGCCGGCCGCATGGCGCAGCACCCCGAGCGGCCCGTCCAGCAGGTCCTCCGCGGTGAACTGTGGAGCATCGCCCATGCCGGTCAGCCAGTCGCCGATCCGTCTCAGCACCCTGGCACGACGCTCGCCCTCGATCCCCAGCGCCCGCTCGGCGTCGGGCAGGGCGGCACGGACACCGTCGGCGGTGAGCAGGAAGTCGCCGAACCAGCCCGGCAGGAGAGCGGCCGCCGCGGCTCCCAGGCCGTAGTGCAGCGCGGCAGCCGGACTCGCCCTGCGCACGACCGCACAGAACACCCCGTCGGCCCCCTCTGCCGGCATCAGCGCCCGGCTCGCGTCCCGTATCGCTCCCGTCGCGGCGGTGTCCGGGTTGGCTCCGTGGACGAAGTCCGCGAACCGCCTTCCTGTCGCCGTGGAACTCAGTACCTCCAGGTCGTTCCCGCCCCGAACGAAGAAGGGCTCGTCGTCACAGCCCCCGCGCCACCAGGCCAGTGTCTGCGCGAATCCGTCCGGCTTGCGGACGTCTTCCTCGGCCACCAGATGTACGTACTCCCCTGGCAGTGACACCGCGGTCCGGTCGGGTACGGCACCGACCACCCACACACCGGTCGCACTCATCCACGGCTCACAGAATCCGCAGGCCCGGAAGATACACGCACACCACCACGACGGAGACCGGCTTCCCGGACGCCGAGCGGCCCAGCCAGACCGGCCACGCCCCGTCCCCACCCGTGGCGAAGTGGATGAGGTCACCGCCGGTCGCGCTGTCCGAAATACGTACGTAGTGGCTGTCGGCGATCCTCTCCCCGGCGTCCTCCTGTCCGTCCGTGCTGAAGCGCCGGTACCTGTCCGCGAGCACATCCCAGGCGGCGGAGTCGGCGAAGCTGCCCAGGGCGGCATCGGTGGGAAAGCCGTAGGCCTCGCGGTCCCCCAGCAGCCTGGGATCCTCGCCCTCGGCCAGTGCCAACTCCCAGGTGGCCGCCGGTTCCGGGTCGATCAGGAGCCGGACGGCGGCGCTCTCCTCGGTCGGGAAGACCTCGCCTTCGTACTCCAGCTCGTAGCCGAGTACGGCCTCCTGCAGCGGATACGCGCCCGGCGGAATCCGCTCCAGCAGCTCTCGTTGCCCTCCCTCGCCCGCCGTCAGCGGGCAGGCGACGGCGAGTCTGCCGCTGGGTACCCTCAGCACCCCGATCTCCCGCACGGTCTCGACGGTCATCTGCGCCTCGTCCTGCGTCGCCAGCCGTGTACCGGGCCGGAACAGCTCGCTCGGGTGCGGCGGCGCCGCCGGGCGCGGCGGCAGCCAGAGGGCCGCAGCCGCGGACGCGGCTTGCACCTCGGCGGCCTCCGGGCCGTCCCCGTGCCTGCCGCGCAGCCGGCTCGGATTGGAGCGGGCCTGCGACGCCTCGTACGCCGAACTCCGCTCTGTCCCTCCGGCGGTCCGCCTCCGGGACGTCCGCGCGCCCGTGCCGCGACGGGCCCAGGGCGCCCTGCGGCTCGACCGCCGTTCTCCCTGCGCCGTTCGGTTCGAGATCCGTCGTCGTACGCCAGACGTCCTTCGCGAACTCGGCCTGCTCCGGGGAGTCGTACCGCCACTCTCCCCGGTGACGCAGGAACAGGCGCCCCGGTTCGATCAGGCGCCAGTCCAGTTCCTGGGTGCGGCGACCCTGCTCGTCGTAGGCCCACACGCCCACGTAGTGGTGGTCGGCCCAGGCCACCAGGTGCACCTCGACCGGTACGGCCCGTCCCGGCAGCCGATGCACCATCACATACGGCTGTTCTGCCCGGTCCCGTGCCTCGGCCTCGGCACGCGAGAGCGGTTCCCGCGCATCGCACGAGGACAGGTCCCACCCCTTCGCGTACGACACCAGCACGGTGCGTCCGTCGTCCACCATTCCAATCCCCCTCCACGCCCGTCAGGTTGCTGCGCCGGAGCGAACCGTAGCGTCCACCTCCGACAACGGACCGGGGACCGGGCGGCAGGCGTCGGAACACCTGTGAGCGCGGCCCCGGGCGGTGCTCATGCCTGCCCACCTGCGAGCACCACCCGGGGGCGAGGCGTCAGTCGGCGATCGGCAGGTACACCCTGTTCCCGCTCGCCGCGAACTCCTTCGACTTCTGGGCCATGCCCTCCTCGATCTCGACCCGGCTGCCTCCGTGCTCACGGCGGATGTCCTGCGAGATCTTCATGCTGCAGAACTTCGGCCCGCACATGGAGCAGAAGTGGGCCGTCTTCGCGGGCTCGGCCGGCAGCGTCTCGTCGTGGAACTCCCGTGCCGTGTCCGGGTCCAGAGCGAGGTTGAACTGGTCCTCCCACCGGAACTCGAACCGGGCGTCGGACAGCGCGTCGTCCCACTCCTGCGCGCCCGGGTGCCCCTTGGCGAGGTCGGCCGCGTGGGCAGCGATCTTGTAGGTGATCACGCCGGTCTTGACGTCGTCCCGGTTGGGCAGACCCAGGTGCTCCTTGGGCGTGACGTAGCAGAGCATCGCCGTGCCCCACCAGGCGATCATCGCGGCACCGATGCCGGAAGTGATGTGGTCGTACGCCGGCGCGACGTCCGTGGTCAGCGGGCCGAGCGTATAGAACGGAGCTTCATCGCAGATCTCCTGCTGAAGGTCGATGTTCTCCTTGATCTTGTGCATCGGGACGTGGCCCGGGCCCTCGATCATCGTCTGTACATTGAAACGCCTGGCGATCCGGTTGAGTTCCCCGAGAGTTCGCAATTCCGCGAACTGTGCCTCGTCGTTGGCATCCGCGATCGAACCCGGCCTGAGACCGTCGCCCAGCGAGTACGTGACGTCGTAGGCCGCGAGGATCTCGCACAGCTCCTCGAAGTTCTCGTAGAGGAACGACTCCTTGTGGTGCGCCAGGCACCACGCGGCCATGATCGAGCCGCCGCGCGAGACGATGCCGGTCTTGCGATTGGCGGTGAGCGGCACGTACGGCAGCCGGACGCCCGCGTGGACGGTCATGTAGTCCACGCCCTGCTCGGCCTGCTCGATGACCGTGTCCTTGTAGATCTCCCAGGTCAGCTCCTCGGCTCTGCCGTCGACCTTCTCCAGGGCCTGGTAGAGCGGCACCGTGCCGATGGGGACGGGGGAGTTGCGCAGCACCCACTCGCGGGTCGTGTGGATGTTGCGGCCGGTGGACAGGTCCATGACGGTGTCAGCGCCCCACCGGGTCGCCCAGGTCATCTTCTCCACCTCCTCCTCGATGGAGGAGGTCACCGCGGAGTTGCCGATGTTGGCGTTGACCTTCACCAGGAACCGCTTGCCGATGATCATCGGCTCGATCTCCGGGTGGTTGACGTTGGCAGGCAGCACCGCGCGGCCCGCCGCGATTTCCTCGCGGACCACCTCGGGGGAGACGTTCTCCCGAATGGCCACGTACTCCATCTCCGGCGTGATCTCGCCCCGGCGCGCATACGTGAGCTGCGTCACCGCCTCGCCGCTGCGGCCTCGGCGCGGCTGGCGCGGCCGTCCGGGGAAGACCGCATCCAGGTTGCGCAGCCCGCCGCGGGGCGAGGTGTGCTTGATCCCGTCGTCCTCGGGACGGACGGGTCGGCCCGCGTACTCCTCGGTGTCGCCGCGGCCGATGATCCAGTTCTCCCGCAGCGGCGCCAGGCCCCTGCGGACGTCGGTGTCGACGAGTGGATCGGTGTACGGGCCCGATGTGTCGTACAGCGTGACCGACTGCCCGTTGGTGAGGTGCACCTGGCGGACCGGCACGCGCAGGTCGGGGCGTGAACCCTCGACATACGCCTTGTGCCAGCCGATGGACTTCCCGGTCTCCTGGGACTTCTCGTCCTGGGCGGAGACAGGCGTGCGTGCGTCCTTGTTGGTCATGAGACCTACTCCCTACGCCGGCATTACCCGGTAACAGGTTCGGCGGTCGACGCAGCGGTTTCCGTCTGCCGGTGCTTCCTGTGGAACATCCTTCGTTCCACGTGAAACATCGCGTCTACGGAGGTCAGCGCCCTCTCAGCCCGGTGCTCCGAGCTCCCGCGTGTGCAAAGGTGCCTCCACGCTAGCGTCATATGTGGCGCGGTGAACAGTGGGCCCTCGGCCGTTCTTGCGATGATCTGGCGGTGACCAGGATGGAGCAGTACCCGTACCAACCGCCCGAGCCGCGCCACCCGGACGGCACGGGGCGGGGCGACGGCTACGACCAAACCGGCGCTGTCCCACGCCCCGGGTACGTCCCTGAGCAGGGGTCCGGGCAGAACGACGGCCTCCCTCACGGTCATGGGCCCGGACACCCCCACAACCACGACCACGACCACGAGCCCGCACGCCCGCGCGGCCAGGAGCACGAAAGCTCGCACGGCCACGGGAACGGCCACTTGCACGGCCACAGCCACAGCCACGGGCCCGCCGCTCCCGTCTCCAAGCACCTGCGCAAGGTCATCGCCGCGATCCTGGTCCCGTTCACCGCGGCCGTGGTGGTCGGCCTGGTGGTGCTGTGGCCCGGGGGAGCCCCGCCCCACAAGCGCACCGGCGTCGGCTTCGACCGCCAGACGCAGCAGGCCACGGTCACCAAGGTTGTCGAGGTGAGCTGCAAGTCGGTGAACGCCTCCGGCGAATCCCCGACCGGCGACACCTCCACCGCCGAGGGCAGCTCGGCACAGCAGCAGGCGGACGGAGCGTGCAAGAAGGCGACCGTCCGGGTCGACACCGGCAAGGACCAGGGCCGTACGTTCATCGAGATCGTGCAGCCGGACCAGCCTCGGCAACTGCACCAGGGCGAGAAGGTCGTGGTCGCCTATGAGCCCTCCGCGCCCAAGGACCTGCAGTACTCGGTGACCGATGTGAACCGGCAGTTCCCCATGGCTCTGCTCGCGGGGATCTTCGCGCTCGCCGTCGTGGTGGTGGGCCGGTTGCGCGGGGTCATGGCACTCGTCGCCCTGGCCGTGAGCTTCCTGGTACTGACCCTGTTCATCCTGCCCGCCGTTCTGCAGGGCTCGAACCCGCTGCTCGTGGCGGTGGTCGGGTCGAGTGCCATCATGCTGATCGCCCTGTACATGTGCCACGGCCTGTCGGCGCGCACCTCGGTGGCGGTGCTCGGCACTCTGGTCTCGCTGTCGCTGATCGGCTTGCTCGGCTCACTGTTCATCGGCTGGGCCGCCCTGACCGGCAACACGGACGACAACACCGGCCTGATCCACGGCCTGTATCCGTCGATCGACATGAGCGGTCTGCTGCTCGCCGGCGTCATCATCGGCTCGCTCGGCGTCCTGGACGACGTGACCGTGACGCAGACCTCGGCCGTCTGGGAACTGCACGAGGCCAACCCCTCGATGGGCCGGCGTGAGCTGTACCGGGCCGGCATCCGCATCGGCCGCGATCACATCGCGTCCGTGGTCAACACCCTCGTCCTCGCCTATGCCGGCGCGGCACTGCCGTTGCTGCTGCTGTTCTCGATCGCGCAGAGCAGCGTCGGGACCGTGGCCAACAGCGAGCTGGTCGCCGAGGAGATCGTGCGCACGCTGGTGGGCTCGATCGGTCTGGTCGCCTCGGTCCCTGTCACCACCGCGCTCGCCGCCCTGGTGGTCTCGGCAGACCGGCCCGGACCGGACTCCCCGGCCCGTGCCCGCGCCGGTGCTCAGCCCGTCCCGGCACGCGGCGGCCGGGGCCGACGGCGTAAGCGGTAACCGGTAAGCCGACGGTCTCCACAGCGGGTGCGGCAGCCGACGGGGCCTGGGGCGCCCCTGCAGCTGCCACTCCGCGCTGCCCCTGCCCCGAGTCGGGCAAAGAAGCGTTCCTGCATGGCTCCACACCGCGCGGGTGGAGCGCCCGGCGCCTCCTGCCGTAACGCTTCAGCCGGCGCTCTGTTCCTCGGCCAGGATGCGGTCCAGGGCCTCCTCCAGATGCGCGTCGAAGTCGGCCAGCGCACCCTCCTGACCAAGCGGCACCAGCTTGTCCGTACGGTCCAGGAAGGCCACGAGCGGTGGCACCGACGAACGGAACAGCGCCTGGTCGCTGCCGACCTGAAGCCGAATCAGCACTTCACCGAGCATCTCGGAATCGGCGGGAGCGATATGCACATCCCCTTCCCCGCAGGGTCGGCCGACCCCGTCGATCAGCAACTCCCGCCCAAAGGCCCAAGTCACCGGGGCATCACCGGGCAGATGAAAAGTGAGCCGCACGGCATAGGGATCACTGGTCTCGTAGCGCAACTCCACCGGAATGCGGAAGGAGAGCTCCTCCGACACGAGAAAGCTCATCATGACTTCTGCTTGTACGGACTCGCGCATTTTTACCCCGTCATATGACATCGACTGGCTGGGTTTGATCCCTCTAAGCGTGGTCAAATCTTGCTGAACGTACACAGCGCATCACAAGGAGTAAGTTTTCAGATACTGATAGAGAGCGTGAGAGTTCCCAGGTGCCGCCCGATCTCCGCCTGCAACTGACGGGCTGCGGGCAGCAGCCGGTCGGACTGGTGGACGGGGAGCGACATGGCCATCGTGGCCACGGTGGTACCGACCGTGATCGGGACCGCCGCACAGACCGTCCCGAGCGCGTACTCCTGGCGCTCCACCACCGGCTCCATGCGTCGCGTCCGGGCCAGCCGCCGGAGCAGGGAATCGTTGTCACGCACCGTGTACGGCGTGATGGACTGCACCGGATAGCGGGCGAGATGGTCGCGACGGGCGTCCTCGTCCAACTGGGAGAGCAGGCACTGCCCGATGGCGTGCGCGTGGCCGGTCGCCCGGAAGTCGGCCCACTCCGCGACCGCGGGGGCCTCGGGGGAGTCGGAGACGCACATGATCTCGATCTCGCCGTCCCGGTACATGGCGTAGTACACCGGCACACCGATGGAATCGCGCCAGTGCGCGAGCATGTCGGCCACAGCGCTGCGACGTTTCTGCTGGGCTCCACTGCTGCCCAGCCGCTCGGCCGCGTCCCCGAGGAAGAACAGCCCTTTGTCGCGGCGCAGATAGCCCTCGTGAACCAGGGTGCGCAGCAGATGGTACGTGGTGGGCAGGGCGAGGCCGGTCTCACGGGCCAGTTGCTTGGCGGGGGCGCCGTAGACATGCGTGGCGACGGTTTCCAGCAGTCGCATGGCGCGCTGGACGGATCCGATCAGCGTCGCGGCGGCCGGTGGCTCCGGGGCGTTCGCGGAGTGCGGCTGGACGAGCACGGCCGGGGAGCGCGGCCGGCTCGGGGTGTCTGTCGGGCGGGAGAGTCCGGAGACATCCGTGGCGTGGGGGTGTGCGGGGATGTCCGTCGGCTGCGGTTGGCCGGGAACTGCCACGGTGGGCGGGTGCTGGCCGGGGGGTGCGCAGGAGCGCGCCGGGGTGGGGGGTGCGTGGGGTTCTGCCGGTGCGGTGTCAACCGTGGCCAAGGGTCACTCCCGGAGAGCGAAGGGCAGCCCGTGCCGGGGAAGAGCACGGAGGCGTCTGCGCCGCACGGGGCCGGACCCCGCGGGGAGTTCCGGACTCTAACCGCCCGCCGCCTTGAGCAGACGGCCTCGCGGAGAAACTTCCCTCCCCCGAGGGAACCGGTGAATCCCTGGCCGGGACCGGTGATCACGCTGTTCGCTCACCAGTCCCGCGTCCGTCACCAGTCGCTGCGCGACGAGGAGTTCGAGAGGAACTTACGCACGATGTAGATCAGTCCGCCGACCAGTGCGACAAAAACCAGCGCCTTGAACAGCAGCCCGATCACGAAACCGACGACGGTCGCTATCAGACCACCGAACACGACCAGGGCGATGACCGGCACCGCGACCCACTTCACCCACCACGGCAGTCCCGCGAAGATCTCTCGCATCGCCTTTGTCCTTTGCGTTGTCGTTTGCGTAGCCGTACGTCTGCGTTCTCGTACGTCGTTGATGTTCCGCATTCGATGCTAGAGCCGCGAGGGGGCCTCGCGGGGGCCTGTCGTCCCTTGTCCTCCCCTGAGCCGTCCCCTAGGGAACCCTGGGGCACGGCCTCACGCCTCGGGCGGAGAGAAGACGACGAGAACCCTCAGATCCTCGCTGATGTGGTGGAACTTGTGGGCTACCCCGGCCGGTACGTACACGACGCTGCCCCGACCCACCTCCGTCGTCTCCAGGCCGACCGTGATCGACGCCCGGCCGCTCACCACGAGGTACACCTCGTCCTGGTTGTGCGGCTTCTGCGGATCGTGCTCGCCCGCATTGAGCGCGTAGAGGCCGACCGACATGTTCCGCTCCCGCAGGAACTGAAGGTAGGCCCCCTCGTTGGCGGCGCGCTCCGCCTCCAGTTCGTCCAGCCGGAATGCCTTCATCGTCGCTGTCGCCCTCGCCTCACTGCTCGGTTCCGATCCGGTCTGCCACGATCAGACACATGAAGAATTTCGTAGTCAAGACGATCGCCAACGCAGGCGCCCTCGCAGTCGCCGTATGGGTGCTCGACAAGATCACCCTGACCGGGGACAACACGGCCAAGAAGGCCGGCACCCTGATCGTGGTCGCGCTGATCTTCGGTCTGGTCAACTGGCTGGTCAAGCCGATCGTGAAGGTGCTCACCTTCCCGCTGTTCATTCTCACCCTGGGCCTGATCACCCTGGTCGTGAACGCGCTGATGCTGCTGTTGACCTCCTGGGTGTGCGGCAAGCTCTCCCTGAGCTTCCACGTGGAGGGCTTCTGGACGGCCGTCCTCGGCGGTCTGATCATCTCCGTCGTCTCCTGGGCCCTGCACATGATCCTTCCGGACGAGGACTGAGCACGCCATGACCTACCGCGTCTGTTTCGTGTGCACCGGCAACATCTGCCGCTCCCCGATGGCCGAATCCGTCTTCCGCGCGCGCGTGGCGGAGGCCGGGCTAGAGGACCGGGTGGAGGTCGACAGCGCCGGTACCGGCAACTGGCACGAGGGCGAGCCGGCCGACCAGCGCACCGTCTCGGTCCTCGAGGAACACGGTTACGACAGTGAGCACATCGCGCGGCAGTTCCAGCCGTCGTGGTTCGCCCGCCTCGACCTCGTCGTCGCCCTCGACGCCGGCCACCTCAAGGCCCTGCGCCGCCTCGCACCCACCGAGGAGGACGCCCGCAAGGTCCACCTGCTGCGCTCCTACGACCCCGCTGCCGGCGACGACCTCGATGTACCGGATCCGTACTACGGCCACCACGGCGACTTCGAGGACTGTCTCGGGATGGTGGAAGCGGCGAGCGCCGGAATGCTCGCCGCCGTACGGGAGCACCTGGAAGGACGGGCCGCATGAGCGACGGCGGCGAGGGCGCGCGCCGGGCCGGCGAGGGCACGCGCGCGGTACGCGCGGGACTGCCCGAGCCGGTCAAGTACGAGCCGCCCCTGCCCGGGCCGGTGTTCGCCGCGCACTTCCACCTGCCCGGCGAGGCGACCGGACCTTATCTGTACGGCCGTGACGAGAATCCGACCTGGACGCTGCTGGAGCAGGCCGTCGGCGAGCTTGAGGCGCCCGGGCGGGACGACGTCGAGACGCTGGTCTTCGCCTCCGGCATGGCGGCGATCTCCTCCGTGCTGTTCTCCCAGCTGCGTGCCGGGGACGCGGTCGTACTGCCCTCCGACGGCTACCAGGTGCTGCCGCTGGTCGGCGCTCAGCTGGAGGCGTACGGCATCGAGGTGCGTACGGCGCCCACCGGCGGTGACGGCCAGCTGGAGGTCCTCGAGGGCGCCCGGCTGCTGTGGATCGAGTCACCCTCGAACCCGGGGCTGGACGTGTGCGACATCCGGCGGCTGGTGGCGGCGGCCCACGAGCGGGGCGCCCTGGTGGCCGTCGACAACACCCTCGCCACCCCGCTCGGCCAGCGCCCGCTGGAGCTTGGCGCAGACTTCTCCGTGGCCAGCGGCACCAAGCAGCTCACCGGTCACGGGGACGTGCTCCTCGGGTACGTCTGCGGCCACAACGCCGGAGCGATGGCCGCCGTACGTCGCTGGCGCAAGATCGTCGGAGCGATCTCCGGGCCCATGGAGGCCTGGCTCGCACACCGGTCCATCGCCACGCTCCAGCTCCGTGTCGACCGGCAGAACGCCACCGCTCTCGCGGTCGCCGAGGCTCTGCACCGACGGCCCGAGGTGTCCGGCCTGCGCTACCCCGGACTGCCCGACGACCCCGCGCACAAGATCGCGGCCCAGCAGATGCGCCGCTACGGCTCCGTGGTCTCCTTCACGCTGCCCACCCGCGTGCGTGCCGAGCGATTTCTCGAGGCCCTGCGGCTGGTGGAGGACGCGACGAGCTTCGGCGGCGTGCGCTCGACGGCCGAGCGTCGCCGACGTTGGGGCGGGGACGACGTCCCGGAGGGCTTCATCCGGATGTCCGTCGGCGCCGAGGACCCCGAAGACCTGATCTCGGACGTCCTGCGCGCCCTGGACGAGTCCGCCGAGTGAGCCACCCACGTCAAGCCCCTTGACACCGCGCGACGGTCCGAGCCTCCCCCCTCGTGGCTCGGACCGTCTTCGGTTCTGCGCGCGAAGAACCGCGCGAACAAGGCTAGTTGACTCTCTGTCAGTGTCCAATCACGCTAGCGACAGCGGCCTATCGACATATTTATAGTTGGTGCCTGCCTCAAGGCCGGAGGAGGGCAGGAACAGGGAGGAAGACCGTGGATCTGGCCTTGCTGCGCACCTTCGTCACCGTGCACCGGGCCGGTTCCTTCACGCGCGCTGCCGCCCTGCTCGGCCTCTCCCAGCCCGCCGTCACCTCGCAGATCCGGACACTGGAACGCCAGCTGGGCAAGCCGCTCTTCCTACGGCAGGCGCGCGGGGTGACTCCGACGACCATCGGCGACGAACTTGCGCACAAGGCAGCGCCCCACCTCGACGCTCTGGTGGAGATAGCCGAGAGCGGGCTGGACGACGACAGCTCACTGAGAACCCTGCACCTCGCCGGACCGCCCGAGTTCACCGCCGAACGCGCCCTGCCCGCCCTCACGGAGCTGACCGGCGACGACGGTCAGGGATTCGCTCTGCGTGCCTCCTTCGGCACGGCGGAGGAGACACTGGAGGGCCTGGCCGCGGGACACCATGATCTGGCCATCAGTACGGCACGGCCACGCGGTGCTCTGCTCACCGCGACTCCGCTGTGCGACGAGGAACACGTGCTCGTCGCCGCCCCCCGCTGGGCGGAACGGATCGGCGCGGAGGAGCTGCGTCTCAAGGGGGCGCCCGCGCTGGAGGATCTGCCGGTCGTCGAGGTCCACGAATCGCTGCCCCTGATCTCGCACTACTGGGCCTCCGTCTTCGACTCCCGACCGGGCGCCTCGGGCACGGTCATCGTCCCGGATCTACGAGCCGTGCTCGCCTGTGCGACCGCCGGTGCCGGACTGGCGGTACTGCCCCGCTATCTGTGCGCCCCGGCCCTCGGCCGCGGCACGATCGTGGCGCTGTACGAACCGGCGGTTCCGCCCCTGCGCACGTATTACCTGGTGGTGCGGACCGGCACCCTCGCCATGCCTCATGTTGCACGGGCTCACGAATGGCTCCAGCGGGCGGCCGTGGCCTGGGACTGACCTGCCTGATCCAGAGGTGCACGTGGGGTGGCCGAACGATGGCGGCATGCGATGTTTCACGTGGAACCAGCCGGGCCACATTTCTCCCATGACCGTCCGACCCGTGGTCAAGCGCACCGCCCGTGCCGTTCTGCTGGACGGTGACGACCTGATCCTGATCAAGCGCACCAAGCCCGGTGTCGATCCCTACTGGGTCACTCCCGGTGGCGGGGTCGAGCCCGGGGATTCGACCGTCGTGGACGCTCTGCACCGGGAGGTGTACGAGGAACTCGGCGCCAAGATCACCGATGTCGTGCCCTGTTTCGTGGACACGGTGGAGCACATCGGTGAGGACGGCGGCGCAACCGGCGTGAAAGTGCAGCACTTCTTCGTCTGCCGCCTGGAGTCCATGGACCCGTCCCTGCGTCACGGGCCCGAAATGGACGAGCCGGCCGGTGAGTACGAGATCGTCCGCGTTCCGTTCACCCGTGTCGGCATCGCCTCCGTCCACCTCGTCCCACTGTCACTGCGCCACTACCTGGACGGCAACATCGAGGGCGTACGGGCCATGCACGCCCCCGACCTCGGATAGCGCTCAGTCCCCGGCCACGAGCACTTCCTCCACGGCGTCGTGCCGGATGCGGTGCGACGGGACGCCGATACCCCGTAGCGCGTCGACACTGCTGCGGATCATGCCGGGCGGGCCCGAGAGATAGGCGTCGTACCCAGTCCAGGGGCCGTACTCCCGTACGGCGTCGGGGAGCCTGCGAAAGGCCCGCTGATCGATGACCGGCCGGACCGAGAGCCACGGGTGGGCGCGCTGGAGCCCGAGCATGCTGTCGATGTCGTACAGGTCGCTTTCGGTGCGGGCGCCGTAGAACACCTCGACGCGACGGCGCGCTCCGTGCTCGGCGACATCCTCGACCAGGGCCTTGATGGGCGCTATGCCGGTGCCACCGCCAAGGCATAGCAGTCCGCCGTCGGTCTTGTGGTCGACGGTCATCGAACCAACCGGAGAGCCAAGGCGTATGACGTCTCCGGGCCGGGCGCGATGCACCAGCGCGCGGGAGACCCAGCCGGCCGGCACGGCCTTCACATGGAACGTCAGCAGACCGTCCGAGCGGGGCGCCGAGGCGAAGGAGTAGTGCCTCCACACCCGCGGCCACCAGGGTGTCTCCAGACTTGTGTACTGGCCCGCCAGAAAGGGATAGGGCTGGTCCGGGCGGACGGTGAGGACCGCGACGTCGGGGGTCCTCAGTTCATGCGTGACCACCTCGGCATGCCACCAGGCCGGCGAGAGCAGTTCGTCCATCGCGGCCGCATCGATCATGGTCTGGGACATCGTCGTGTACGCCCGCACCCACGCGGCCTCGGTCTCCGGGCTCCAGACGGCGGCGGCGTACTCGCTCAACGCGCCGATCAGGCATTCGCCCAGGACCGGATAGTGCTCGGCGCGCGTGCCGTACTTGCGGTGCCCACGGCCCAGGTCCCGCAGGTAGCCGACGAGAGCCGCGGTGTCGTCCAGATGCTCGGCTGCCGTGAGCAGCGCCTTCAGCAGGCGGTCCCGCTGGACGTCCATCGCGGCGGGGAACAGCGCGCGCAGCTCGGGATGACGGACGAAGAGCAGCGCGTAGAAGTAGGAGGTGACCTTGTCGGCGATCGGGGCTATCTCAGCCATAGTGCGGCGGATGAGGACGGCGTCCGCAGAGGCCGGCTCGACAGCCGATGCCGACCGCTGCACCGGCACAACACGCTGTACGTCCGTCGACGGCGAAGGAGGCACGTCCACTGGGCGCCAAGCAGGTGCGTCCACGGTTCCGTCGGCAGCCTGCTCCTGGTCACCGTCCGGCGGTAGAACCGGTGGAACCTTGCGGGGCGTGAACCAGCCGTCCCCGCCCGACATGCCGTTCTCCCCCGGCGTGGTGGTCGGTGCGTCCATGGTGTGCCCTCGCCTCGAACATCTTGCAGTCGGTCTGCGCACCTCCCCAGGGAAGATGCATGCTTTCCCCCCGGCCTGCGGCCAGCCGTAGCACCCTCCCCGACCCTACCGGCCGTCGCCGTGCGCACAAGTCCGGCCCACTCCGCACACACAGTGGGCCGACGGGTGAGCCGATGGGACCCCTCAACTACCGGGTGGAAGAGACCAGTTCATAGGCATCCCACAGATCCCGCCCCGTGTAGGAGTGGGTCGCGAGGCCGGCCAGGTGAACATCCGCGTTGACCGCCACGGAGACCGGTACGGCAGCGAACAGATCCTTGTCCGACGACGAGTCGCCGTATGCGACGCAGTCCGCCCGCGCCACCCCGAACTGCGCACAGAGCCGGTCCGCGACGGTGACCTTGGCCGCCGCGCTGAGCACCCCGGCCGGATCGACCGGCTCGGTGAACGGAACAGCTGGGAAGCGTGATCCATGGGCAGCGTGAGCGCCCCAGTCGAGCAGGCGTTCCACGAAGAAGGAAGGCGAGAGCGACACCACCGCGCAGTACTCGCCCGCGTTTCTGATCTCAGCCCAGACCTCGCGGATTCTGGCGAGCCAAGGCGCCGCCTCGAACGCGGTACTGACATGCGCCTCGGTCAGATCAGCCCATAGCGCGTACACCTGCGCCGCGTACTGCGGTGGACCGATCCGCCCTTCGGCGATCGCCCGGTCCAGCGCCACGGTCTCCGCTTCCAGCCCGAGCTGACGGGAGATCTCCACCGGGGCTGTGGTGCCGTGCAACAACGTGCCATCGAGGTCGAAGAGATGAAGTCTCGCCATGGCCCGAGGCTAACTGGCTGCCGATGTTTCACGTGAAACACTCCAGGGCCGTCCATGAGCGGTGCTTTTGCTCACGCCATGACCAAAAGCACGTACGTCTCCTTCGAAACGGGTGGACGCCAGGGGTGCCCGTCGGACAGCCTGACCTGCGTGCCGACTCCTTCTCTCGCCGCTCTGCCCATCCGCCGCCTGACGCTTCGCGATCTCACCGCGTGCGCCGACCTGTCCGAGGACCGGGGGTGGCCACGCGAGGAACACAAGTGGGGCTTCCTCCTCACGGCCGGAAAGGGCTACGGCATCGACGACCCGCAGGGTGGTCTCGTCGCCGCCTGCGTCGTCACGGAGTACGGCCCATGGGGGCGGCCGGTCCTCGGTGCCGTCGGCATGGTCCTGGTGGCCGAACGCCATGCCCGCCAGGGTGTCGGTCGCCGCCTGATGCGTCATGTCGTGTCTCTCATGGGGACCACTCCGCTGACCCTGCACGCCACGGAGAACGGTCGCCCCTTGTACGAGGAACTCGGCTTCAAGGTGACAGGCCGGGCGGAGATGCTGATGGGCCGCTTCACGCCCGCAGGACCGGAATCCGGCGTCCGTACACGCGCCGCCACCGCAGAGGACCTTCCCTCCATCCTGCGTCTGGACGAGGAGGTGTTCGGCACCGACCGAACCCCCGTCATCACTCGGCTGCCCGCCTTCGCCGACCAACTGCGGGTGGCCGAGGAGGACGGCCGGATCACCGGCTACACGGCCGCGTGGCCCAACATGGACACCCACGTCATCGGCCCGCTGATCGCCCGCGACGCCGAGACCGCCAAGGCGCTCATCGCCTCGCTGGCAGCCCGTACGGACCGCCCGCTGCGCACCGACATCGATGTGCGCCACGAGGAACTGCTGGTCTGGGCAAAGGCACGAGGACTGGCCCCCGTTGCGTTCAACTCCGTGATGACGTACAGCACCCCGGATCTCCCGGGAGACTGGACCCGACGGTTCGCCCCGCTGACGGTGGCGGCGGGCTGAGCCCTCGTATGCCGAACGCCGGCCCCACTGCTGAAACATGGCGAGGCCGGCGTCGGTCTGTCGGAGCCGTGGGGTCAGGCAAGTGCCCGGACGGCCGCGGTGGCGAAGCCGTGGTCCTGCTCCGGTGCGCCGCCGCCGACGCCGATGGCGCCGATCAACCGGCCGTCACGGTGAAGGGGCACACCGCCCGCAATGAACAGCAGAGGACGGTCGAGGGCCGTGGGCAGCGTGTGGAAGAGGCCACCCGGCTGGACGGCATCGACCAGGTCCGCGGTGGGCGCGTTGAGCTGGAGCGCCGTGTAGGCCTTGCGGGTGCTGGTCTCGCCGGAGATCAGCACCGCCCGGTCGTCACGGCGGAAGGCGAGCAGGTGACCGCCTGCATCCAGGACGGTGACGCTGACGGTGACTCCGGCATCCTCGGCGGCGCGGCGGGCCGTGGCAACAAGCAGCTCGGCTTCCTCGGTGGACAGCGGGGCGACAGTGGTGGTGCTCATGGAGCGTTCTCCTTGGGTGGTGTTGAGACCTGGGGGCCTGCCGAGGTCATGGGTGTTGCCGGGGTCTGGATTGCTGTCCGTCTGGGGTGTTGCTCGGATCCAGGCAACTGAGGCCACGGCCCGGGGTTCAGTGGTGGACCGGGGTCTGCTGTCCGGCGGGCGTCCCGGAGGCGATCACGGTGCTGTGCGGGCCACCGCGGCGCTCCAAGGCCGCCGAGAGGACAGCGAGGACCAGGGCGGCCGCGGCGAGGACGGCACCGATCCAGTTGGGGGCCGTGTAGCCGAAGCCGGCCGCGATCACGATGCCGCCGAGCCAGGCGGACAGGGCGTTGCCCAGATTGAAGGCGCCGATGTTGACCGCCGACGCGAGAGTCGGGGCGCCGTGCGCCTGATCGAGGACGCGCTTCTGCAGCGGAGGGACAGTCGCGAAGCCGAGGGCGCCGATCAGGGTGATGGTCACGGCCGCCGCGATCTTGTTGTGGGCGGTCAGGGTGAACAGCGCCAGGACGACGGCCAGCGCGCCCAGGGAGACGTACAGCATCGGCATCAGGGCGCGGTCGGCGAACTTTCCACCGATGAGATTGCCGCCCACCATGCCAAGTCCGAACAGGACGAGCAGCCAGGTGACCGACCCGTCGGCGAAACCGGCGATGTGGGTCATCATCGGCGCGATGTAGGTGATGGCCGCGAAGACACCGCCGAAACCGAGGACGGTCATCGCCATGGCGAGCAGAACCTGGGTGTTCTTGAAGGCGGCCAGCTCGTGCCGCAGGTGGACTCCCTCGGGCTTCGGCAGCTCGGGTACGAGCTTGGCGATGCCGGCGAGGCCGACGACTCCGAGAGCGGCGACGATGCCGAAGGTGACACGCCAGCCGACGTGCTGGCCGATGAGGGTGCCCAGCGGGACGCCGACGACATTGGCGACGGTCAGGCCGGTGAACATCATGGCGATGGCGCCTGCCTTCTTGTGGGGAGCCACCAGCTCGGCCGCGACGACCGAGCCGATACCGAAGAAGGCACCGTGGGCGAGCGAGGCGATCACCCGTCCGATCAGCATGACCGCGAAGGCGGGGGCCACCGCGGACAGCAGGTTTCCGGCGATGAACAAGCCCATCAGCAGCATCAGCATCCGCTTACGGGGGACCTTGGTGCCGAGCACAGTCATCAGCGGGGCGCCCAGGACCACGCCGAGCGCGTAGCCGGTCACGAGGAGGCCCGCCGTCGGGATGGAGACCCCGAAATCGCCCGCGACCTCGGGCAGCAAACCCATGATCACGAACTCGGTCGTTCCGATTCCGAAGGCCCCGATCGCGAGGGCCAGAAGCGCGAGAGGCATGAGGGATGAACCTTCCCAGACGATTGCAGGGGCGCTTTGCGTGCGTTCACAATAGTTGCAGACGCGGGCTACACGCAACAACGCACTATTGCGCGGTTGCTCTACTCTGGAGACAGCCACTCCGGGACGGAGGAAAACGCCAATGACAGCGACGGACCCCGCGCTCACCGCCCTTGCCCAGGGCTGGTGTGCCCTCTCTGCGCTGCACGGAAGGATCGAGGCGCACATCGAGCGCGCCCTGCAGGCGCAGCACGATCTGAGCGTGCGCGAGTACTCCCTGCTGGACGTGCTCAGCCGGCAGCACGACGGAGACGGCGGTCACCTGCAGATGAAGCAGGTCGCCGACGCGGTCGTCCTCAGCCAGAGCGCCACGACCCGTCTGGTGACCCGGTTGGAGGATCGCGGCCTGCTGGAGCGTTACCTGTGCCCCACCGACCGGCGCGGCATCTACACCAACGTCACCGCGGCGGGCCTGCGCCTGCTGGAGGAGGCACGGCCCACCAACGACGCCGCCCTGCGCAAGGCCCTGGACGAGGCCTCCAGAAACCCGGAGCTGGCCCCGCTGGTTCGGGTCGTGGAGTCTCTGAACGTGCCCGCGTAGGGTGCGGGCATGGGAGATCTTGAGATACGGCATGCGAGCGCCGACGACCTTCCGGCGATTGTCGCGATGCTCGCCGACGATCCGCTGGGCGCCCAACGCGAGTCGCCCGACGACCTGACCCCGTACCGGGCCGCATTGGAACGCCTCGAGGCCGATCCGAACCAGCACCTCGTCGTCGCCGTACGCGAAGGCCAGGTGATCGGAACTCTTCAACTCACGATCATTCCGGGGCTCTCCCGCAAGGGAGCGACCCGCGCACTCATCGAGGCCGTGCGCATCCACGCCGACGAGCGCGGCGGAGGTCTCGGCGGCCTTCTGATCCAGTGGGCGATCGACACCTCCCGTCGACTCGGGTGCGCGGTGGTTCAGCTGACGTCCGACAAATCCCGCACCGACGCCCACCGCTTCTACGTACGACTGGGCTTCACCGCATCGCACGAGGGCTTCAAGCTCCAACTGTGACGGCGAGGCAAGTTGAGGCCTGACCGGCACGACACGTGACTGGGGGGGGTGTTTCACGTGAAACACCCCCCCAGTCACGTGCGGCCTAGCCGATACCCCGCCAACCGTCGGGGTCGATTCCGCCCGGCACCGGCGCCTCAGCGTCGTACGGCTGCCGTGTGAACACGAACGACCCGAGGTCGAGATGGCTCATGGCTCCGTCGGGGCGTCGTACCGGCCGCAACAGCTCGCCGGCGAAGTAACCCTCCAGACCCGTCCAGGTGCCATCACCATTGGGGCGGAAGCGGGAGCGCCGGCCGCCGCCGGTCAGCGGGCTCAGCGCGAGCAGGCCGTCGGCGGTCACCCGCAGGCCGAAGGCGTTGGTTCCCCAGTACCACTGCCCTGCTAGATCCAGGACCGACGGATCGACCTCGCGCAGCGGCCTCCAGGGCTCCGGGATCCGCGGCTCCGCCTCGGCAACGATACGGACGAGATCTGCAGCCACCGCTCCCACCAGCGGCCCACTCGTACAGTTCGCAAGGACCACGGCGGCCACATCCTCGTCCACGCTGATGACGAGGTTCGCCAGGAAGCCCGGGAGCGAGCCACCGTGCCCGACAAGGAGTCGGCCGTCGCGACGCTGGATCTGCATCCCGAGGCCGTACGTGGCCCCGTCCAGTACGTCCGCCGTTCCGGCGGGCGCCGCCGGTGTCCGCATCTCACGCACCGACTCCGCGCTCAGGACCCGCTCGTCCCCCGCGGCCAAGAACGCGGCGAACCGCGCTAGGTCCCCCGTGGTCGACCACAGTTGGCCGGCCGGAGCCATCCGGCCCAGATCCTCCAACGGCTCAGGCAGCAGCGCGTCCGCCCACGGATGCACGGCCCAGCCACCTGCGTGCGGAGTCCGTGGCTGCGCGCTCGTGCGGTGCAGGCCCAGCGGGTCGAGGATTTCGTCATGCAGCACCTCCTCCCAAGCAGCGCCACGCAGCTCTTCCACCAGCGCGCCGAGCAGGGTGTAGCCGGGGTTGGAGTAGTGGTGCCGACGGCCGACGGGGTGCAGGAACGGCTGTTCGCCGAGCACATCGCTCAGCTCGGGACGCAGGGCGCCAGGAGTCCGCTCCCACCAGGGCGCGGGGGACTCGGCCGCCAACCCCGCGGTGTGCGCGAGCAGTTCGGCGACCGTCGCCTCTCCCGCACCGGTACCCGACAGATGCTTCTCCAGCGGATCACCGAGGTCGAGCCGCCCCTCGTCACGCAGCCGCATCACCAGAACGGCGGTGAAGGTCTTGGTGATCGACCCGATCCGGTACTGCACGGTCTCGTCCGGAGCATGCCCGTCCACCGAGGTCCGCGCCCCGTGCCACACAGCCCGGCCGCCCCGCACGACGGCTGCGACCAGCGACGGTGACCGCCCTTCGGCCTGCCCGACGGCGATCCGGTGCAGCAGGGCCCGTCGGGTTGCGGGGAGCAGCTCTTCCTGAGATGTCGTCATGGGCTCAGTCCATCTGGTGGAACAGCGGGCGTCGAATCCATTTCGCCGCCTTCCGCAGGGTCTCACGGTTCGTGTCGAACGCTGAGGTCCCGGCTGTGCCCGGATTCTCTAGGCCGTTGCCCGCCGGACGGGGTAGTTCCAGCGTGTGAGCGCCCGGACGACGGCTTCGGCACCGATGGGGTTGGCGCTGTGAACGAAGACCGTTCCTATGCGGAAGGGCCGGCCACTGAAGGCGGCCTCTTCCATGAGGGTCACTACGGCCATGATGGTGTCGTCGCCGCCGAGATCGTGGTCGAGCCAGAGTTCGTCGATGAAGCTGTCGCGGTGTTCTTGCAGGAGCTGGATGCCTTCGCGGCTGGTGCGGGCGATCCGCGTGGCCCTGGGGAGCGGCCGAAGGTCGTCAATGCCGAGGATGACGGGCTTCAGTGCGGCTGGATCCTCTTTCACCTGATCATCATCACAGGGGAGTAGCCGCCCAAAGCTCCCCTTCCGGGGATCAGGTCTGGGCCATGTCCACGAAACGGGAGTAGTGGCCCTGGAAGGCGACCGTGATCGTGGCTGTCGGGCCGTTTCGGTGCTTGGCCACGATCAGGTCGGCCTCGCCCGCACGTGGGGACTCCTTCTCGTACGCGTCCTCGCGGTGCAACAGGATGACCATGTCGGCGTCCTGCTCGATGGAGCCGGACTCACGCAGGTCGGAGACCATCGGCTTCTTGTCGGTGCGCTGCTCGGGGCCACGGTTCAGCTGTGACAGCGCGATGACCGGGACCTCCAGCTCCTTCGCGAGCAGCTTGAGGTTTCGGGACATGTCCGAGACCTCCTGCTGACGGCTTTCGGCGCGCTTGGAGCCGCCGGACTGCATCAGCTGGAGATAGTCGATGACGACCAGCCTCAGGTCGTTGCGCTGCTTCAGGCGCCGGCATTTGGCGCGGATCTCCATCATCGACAGGTTCGGGGAGTCGTCGATGTAGAGCGGGGCGGCCGAGACGTCCGGCATACGGCGGGCGAGCCGGGTCCAGTCCTCGTCGGTCATCGTGCCGGACCGCATGTGGTGCAGCGCGACCCGTGCCTCGGCGGACAGCAGACGCATCGCGATCTCGTTGCGGCCCATTTCGAGCGAGAAGATGACGCTCGGCAGGTTGTGCTTGATCGAGGCGGCCCGTGCGAAGTCCAGCGCGAGCGTCGACTTACCCATGGCGGGACGGGCCGCGATGACGATCATCTGGCCCGGATGCAGGCCGTTCGTCAGAGAGTCGAAGTCGGTGAACCCGGTCGGCACACCGGTCATCTCGCCGCTGCGCGAGCCGATCGCCTCGATCTCGTCGAGCGCGCCCTCCATGATGTCGCCGAGCGGCAGGTAGTCCTCGCTGGTGCGCTGCTCGGTAACGGCGTAGATCTCGGCCTGGGCCCGGTTGACGATCTCGTCGACGTCGTCGTCGGCCGCGTATCCCATCTGGGTGATCCGGGTGCCGGCCTCGACCAGGCGTCGCAGGACGGCCCGTTCGTGGACGATCTCCGCGTAGTACTCGGCGTTCGCCGCCGTCGGCACGGTCTGGACGAGGGTGTGCAGATACGACGCCCCGCCGACCTTGTTGATCTCGCCGCGTTTGGTGAGTTCGGCGGCGATGGTGATCGGGTCGGCCGGCTCGCCCTTGGCGTAGACGTCCAGGATCGCCTGGTAGATCGTCTCGTGGGCAGGTTTGTAGAAGTCGTGGCCCTTGAGGATCTCGACGACGTCGGCGATGGCGTCCTTGGACAGCAGCATGCCGCCCAGCACTGACTGCTCGGCGTCCAGGTCCTGCGGCGGCACCCGCTCGAAGGCCGGCCCGCTGCCGTCCCACTCGCCGTTCTCCCGGCCCCGGTCGTGTTGTTCGCCACGACCCCGGCCACCGTCGCCGCGTCGGCGGGAGGCGGGCAGACGATCACTGGGCCCGCTGTCGGCCCACGGATCGTCCAAGGGCTCGGAAATGCTCACCGAGCCACCTCCTCCCGTCCGCACGGCGGACCTCGCCGTGTCCTCTTTTGTACGGCACGACACTGACAAATGAGAGGCCCAACTCCGGTTCTGACGCGTCGGATTTGTGACGATTCCAGGGCCGGGGAAGGACACTCCCCAGGCCGAGAGAAGGAGCGGGCGCCGGACCACGGTAGGCCTCTCGGCACCGTCAGCCAATCTGGTTATCCACAGGCCATGTGGACGACAGCCCCGATGCTGTGGAGAACTCCCCGAAACCTGTGCACGACCCAGTGGACAGCCCTGTGAACAAGCCCTCTATCTCACCTCGCAGACCGCTCTGACCTGCATGTTTGCCGTCCACTGGCTGTGCAGAAGAAAAACTTTCCCGGTCGGACCAAGATCCGGTCGAACACTGCGCGAAAGGACACACTCCAAGCACAGGCGTAAGGGTCACTATTGGCTTGCATCACTTACCTGTGGACGATTAGATTAGTGCGCATGACACAGGCTCCCGCGATACCCAGGGCCGCCCGGCGGCGGCACGACCGAGAGATCGTCGCGTTGGCCGTCCCGGCCTTCGGCGCACTTGTCGCCGAGCCTCTTTTCGTCATGGCGGACAGCGCCATCGTCGGTCATCTCGGAACCGCCCAACTCGCCGGTCTCGGCGTCGCCTCCGCCCTCCTCACCACCGCGGTGAGCGTCTTCGTCTTCCTCGCCTATGCCACCACCGCCGCCGTGGCCCGACGCGTCGGCTCGGGAGATCTGCCGGCGGCCATCCGGCAGGGAATGGACGGAATCTGGCTCGCGCTGCTGCTCGGCACCGGCGTCATCGCCGTTGTCCTTCCTCTCGCCCCGGGCATCGTGGACCTTTTCGGCGCATCCACGACCGCGGCCCCCTACGCCGCGACGTATCTACGCATCTCCTCGCTGGGCATCCCTGCCATGCTCATCGTCCTCGCGGCCACGGGTGTCCTGCGCGGACTGCAGGACACCAGGACCCCGCTCTACGTCGCCGTCGCTGGCTTCGTCGCCAACGGTGCCCTCAACGCGGGGCTCGTCTACGGCGCAGGGCTGGGCATCGCCGGTTCGGCCTGGGGAACCGTCATCGCCCAGTGCGCCATGGCGGCCGTCTATCTGACTGTCGTCGTCCGCGGGGCCCGCCGACACGGCGCCTCCCTCCGCCCGGACGCCGCCGGAATCCGGGCCTCGGCTCAGGCAGGCGTTCCACTCCTGGTCCGCACACTGTCGTTGCGCGCGATCCTCATGATCGCCACGGCGGTCGCGGCGCACCTTGGCGACGCCGACATCGCCGCGCACCAGATCATCCTGTCCTTGTGGAGCCTGCTGGCCTTCGCTCTCGACGCGATAGCGATCGCGGGTCAAGCCATCATCGGGCGCTATCTCGGCGCGGACGACACCCACGGCGCGCGTGAGGCCTGCCGTCGCATGGTGCAGTGGGGCATCGCCACCGGTGTCGTGCTCGGTCTGCTCGTGGTGGCCGCACGTCCGCTGTTCCTCCCGCTGTTCACCAGCGACTCCGTGGTCAAGGACGCGGCGCTGCCCGCGCTGCTGATGGTGGCGCTGTCGCAACCCATCTGTGGAATCGTCTTCGTCCTGGACGGTGTCCTGATGGGTGCGGGCGACGGGCCGTACCTGGCCGGAGCCATGGTCGTCACCTTGGCCGTGTTCGCTCCGCTGGCCCTGCTGGTCCCCGCACTTGGCGGCGGACTCACCGCGCTGTGGACGGCGATGACGCTGATGATGGCGGTTCGCATGTTGACCCTGTGGTTGCGTGCCCGCTCGGGCCGCTGGATCGTGACGGGCGCCACCCGCTGACCGTTTCACGTGAAACATGCCTCGGTGGGGACAGGCACCCCGAAGATGGGGATACCCCGGGCAGCGGAAAGGGGCCGCACCCCCGCAAGGGTGCGGCCCCTTTCACCGGCTCAAGCGAGCACAGCGATCACGCAGCGTCAGGCCGCGATGACCTCGATGTTGACCTTGGCGGCAACCTCGGGGTGCAGACGTACGGACGTCTCGTGGGCGCCCAGGGTCTTGATCGGAGCGGTCAGCTCAATGCGGCGCTTGTCGACCTCGGGGCCACCGGAAGCCTTGATCGCGGACGCGATGTCGGCCGGGGTGACAGAACCGAAGAGACGGCCGGCGTCGCCGGAGCGGACGGCCAGACGGACCTTGACGCCCTCGAGCTGAGCCTTGACCTGGTTGGCCTGCTCGATGGTCTGGATCTCGTGGATCTTGCGAGCACGACGGATCTGCTCGACGTCCTTCTCGCCACCCTTGGTCCAGCGGATAGCGAACTTCCGCGGGATCAGGTAGTTGCGAGCGTAACCGTCCTTGACGTCGACGACGTCGCCAGCGGCACCGAGGCCAGAGACCTCGTGGGTGAGGATGATCTTCATGTGTCGGTCACCCTTCCCTTAGCGCGCGGTGGACGTGTAGGGCAGCAGCGCCATCTCACGGCTGTTCTTGACGGCCGTGGCGACGTCACGCTGGTGCTGCGTGCAGTTGCCGGTCACGCGGCGGGCACGGATCTTGCCGCGGTCGGAAATGAACTTCCGCAGCATGTTCGTGTCCTTGTAGTCCACGTACGTGACCTTGTCCTTGCAGAAAGCGCAGACCTTCTTCTTAGGCTTGCGCACAGGCGGCTTCGCCATGGTGTTTCTCCTGTGTGATCAAGAAGTTGGGGTGCGAGCCCTTAGAAGGGGGGCTCGTCCGAGTAGCCGCCACCGCCGCCAGAGCCACCGGAGCCGCCGCCCCAGCCGCCACCACCCTGGTTGCCACCGGCGGGAGCGCCGGTCGCCCACGGGTCGTCGGCCGGAGCGCCGCCGCCCTGCTGGCTGCCACCCTGCTGACCGCCACCGGGGCCACCGCCCCAGCCGCCGCCCTGCTGGCCGCCACCGCCGCCGTAACCGCCCTGGCCACCGCGGCCACCACCGGCGGTCTTGGTGACCTTGGCCGTGGCGTTGCGCAGGCTGGGGCCGACTTCCTCGACGTCCAGCTCATAGACCGTGCGCTTGACGCCGTCACGGTCCTCGTAGGACCGCTGCTTCAGCCGGCCCTGCACGAGCACGCGCATGCCTCGCTGGAGCGACTCGGCGACGTTCTCCGCCGCCTGACGCCAGACCGAGCAGGTCAGGAAGAGGCTCTCGCCGTCCTTCCACTCGTTCGTCTGACGGTCGAAGGTGCGGGGAGTGGACGCGACGCGGAACTTCGCGACCGCCGCACCGGACGGGGTGAAGCGCAGCTCGGGGTCGTCGACAAGATTGCCGATGACCGTGATGACGGTCTCGCCTGCCATGGGGGAACCTCTCGGCGGGTTTGCTGCTGGCTGCTGGGTGCTGCTACTCGAATCCCGAGATCAGCTGAGCGGAAGGCTCAGTGCATCTCGGGGCGGAGGACCTTGGTCCGGAGGACCGACTCGTTCAGGTTCATCTGGCGGTCGAGCTCCTTCACGACCGCAGGCTCGGCCTGCAGGTCGATGACCGAGTAGATGCCCTCGGGCTTCTTCTTGATCTCGTACGCGAGACGACGACGACCCCAGGTGTCGATCTTCTCCACCTTGCCGTTGCCCTCACGGACGACGGAGAGGAAGTTCTCGATCAGGGGGGCGACAGCGCGCTCCTCCAGATCGGGGTCGAGGATGACCATCACCTCGTAGTGACGCATGTGGAACCCACCTCCTTTGGACTCAGCGGCCACGGTCGTTCCGTGGCAGGAGGGTTGTTATGCGTGCGCAACGGTATCGGCCACCACTGACAATCAGGGGCCGGTAGGGGCTCCCGCAGTGTGACCTGGGCAGGGGTGGGCAGACACCGGTGCAGACGGTACAGACTACCCGCACACCCGCTTCCGGTTGAAATCCGGGCGTGAGGGCCGTCACCCTGTACACGTCGGGTGTGTACGGCGCTACTATGCGCCGCCTTCCGCAGGAGGTGCCCATGGCACAGGTAATGCATCCCAACATCGCCGGTTCCCTCTTCGCCACGGACGGCAAGCGCCGTCCGCTGCAGGACGTCCTGATGGGGGTCACGCTCGTCCTCGGCGTGCTGTCCTTCATCACGTCCTTCTTCCACAGCCTGCACCTGCTCACGTCGTGGGCGGGCCTGGCGGGCCTGCTGGTCGGTATCTACGGACAGTGGATCTCCGTGACCACGCGTGAGCGCTTCGGTCTGATCCTGGGTCTCGGCGCCGCGGGGGTCGGTTTCCTGATCGGCATGGCACACGGCGGGCTGTTCGGCGGAGTCATCGGCAGCTGACCGTGGGACGGGCGTCCGCCCCCTCCCTTTCCCGCCCCACGGACCACCCTGATCACACGTCCGGCCGGGACTAAGGCCCGTACGCCCAGTCGGGGCGCTCGCAAGGCGCAGTAGGCTTCGGCGCGAGAGCCGGAGCCCCTGTACCCATGGGGACACACCAGCCCGAGGAGCGCCCCGAATGAGCCTGACCCTGAGGACCATCAGCCGCGAGCAGCATCTGGCCTACATCCAGAGCCTGCCGGCGGCGAGCCACATGCAGGTCCCGGCCTGGGCCGACGTCAAGGCGGAGTGGCGCTCGGAGAACCTGGGTTGGTTCGACGAGCGCACGGGCGAAATGGTCGGCGCGGGTCTGGTCCTGTACCGCCAGCTGCCCAAGATCAAGCGCTACCTCGCGTACCTCCCCGAGGGCCCGGTCATCAACTGGTTCGCGCCGAATCTGGACGACTGGATCCAGCCGATGCTGGCGCACCTGAAGCAGCAGGGTGCCTTCTCGGTGAAGATGGGCCCGCCGGTGATCATCCGACGCTGGAACGCGGAGACCATCAAGAGGGGCATCCAGGACCAGGACGTCAAGCGGCTGCGCGACATGGAGGCCGACTTCATCGAGCCGCGCGCCTTCGAGGTGGCCGACAAGCTGCGCCGTATGGGCTGGCAGCAGGGCGAGGACGGCGGCGCCGGCTTCGGCGACGTCCAGCCCCGCTACGTCTTCCAGGTGCCGCTGGCGAACCGTTCCCTGGAAGAGGTCCACAAGAACTTCAACCAGCTGTGGCGGCGCAACATCAAGAAGGCCGAGAAGGCCGGCGTCGAGGTCGTCCAGGGCGGCTACCAGGACCTGGCCGAGTGGCAGCGGCTGTACGAGATCACCGCCGTGCGCGACCACTTCCGGCCGCGCCCGCTGTCGTACTTCCAGCGCATGTGGTCGGCCCTCAACACCGAGGACCCGAACCGGATGCGGCTGTACTTCGCCCGGCACAACGGCGTGAACCTCTCCGCCGCGACGATGCTGATCGTCGGCGGGCACGTCTGGTACTCCTACGGCGCCTCCGACAACATCGGCCGTGAGGTCCGGCCCTCGAACGCGATGCAGTGGACGATGCTGCGCGACGCCTACGCGC
Organism: Streptomyces broussonetiae; assembly: GCF_009796285.1. Classification (NCBI taxonomy): domain Bacteria; kingdom Bacillati; phylum Actinomycetota; class Actinomycetes; order Kitasatosporales; family Streptomycetaceae; genus Streptomyces; species Streptomyces broussonetiae. Next base: position 4,901,623 of record NZ_CP047020.1, read on the forward strand.
TCGGCGCAACCGTCTACGACCTGCGCGGCATCTCCGACTCGCTGGACGAGACAGACCACCTGTTCGGCCTGATCCAGTTCAAGGTCGGCACCGGCGGGCAGGCCGCCGAGTACCTCGGCGAGTGGGACTTCCCGCTGAACAAGCTGCTCCACAAGGCGCTCGACATCTACATGTCCCGTCGTTGAGCCATGGCCGTTTGATTCCATAGCCTTCACAGCTCTGACACCCCCGCTGCACCGCAGCCACGAGAAAGGTTCCGGGTCCGGCCATGGCGCTCACGCTCTACGTCGACACCGCGCGCTGGCGGGCGCACCACAAGCACGTGCAGGAGCAGTTCCCGGGACTCGTCCCGGTCTGCAAGGGCAACGGCTACGGCTTCGGGCATGAACGGCTCGCCGAGGAGGCCACACGGCTCGGCTCGGACCTGCTCGCCGTCGGCACGACCTACGAGGCCGCACGTATCAAGGACTTCTTCGGCGGTGACCTGCTGGTCCTGACGCCCTACCGGCGCGGCGAGGAGCCGGTGCCGCTGCCCGACCGGGTGGTGCGCTCGGTGTCGTCGGTGGACGGCGTGTACGGGCTCGTCGGCGCCCGTGTCGTCATCGAGGTGATGTCCTCGATGAAGCGGCACGGCATCAGCGAGCAGGACCTGCCGCAGCTGCACCACGCCATAGAGAACGTCCGGCTGGAGGGCTTCGCCATCCATCTGCCGCTGGACCGCACCGACGGCTCGGACGCCGTCGAGGAGGTCATCGGCTGGATGGACCGGCTGCGCGCGGCCCGGCTGCCCCTGCACACGATGTTCGTCAGCCACCTCAAGGCCGACGAACTCATCCGGCTCCAGCAGCAGTTCCCGCAGACCCGGTTCCGCGCCCGTATCGGCACGCGGCTGTGGCTGGGGGACCACGACTCCACCGAGTACCGCGGTGCCGTCCTGGACGTCACGCGCGTGGCCAAGGGCGACCGGTTCGGCTACCGGCAGCAGAAGGCGGCCTCGGACGGCTTCCTGGTCGTCGTGGCGGGCGGAACGTCGCACGGGGTGGGCCTGGAGGCCCCGAAGGCCCTGCACGGCGTAATGCCCCGCGCCAAGGGCGTCGCACGAGCCGGCCTCGCCACGGTCAACCGGAACCTTTCTCCGTACGTCTGGGGCGGCAAGCAGCGCTGGTTCGCCGAACCGCCGCACATGCAGGTGTCGATCCTGTTCGTGCCCTCGGACGCCCCGGAGCCCAAGGTCGGCGACGAGCTGGTGGCCCATCTGCGGCACACCACCACCCAGTTCGACCGGATCGTGGACCGCTGAGCCGGACCCGGAGCAGCAGGAAGGCCGTACACGCGAGGAGCGTGTACGGCCTTCTTCATGACCGTCCGACAGGGCCGTCTGGCCGTTCGCTCAGAGCGAACGACTCTCGGAGGACGGCGGTTGCGGCCTGCCCCAGTCCACCTGAGGCCCCTCGAAGTGGGCCGCGTGCCGGGGCGGATGAGCCGCAGCGCCGAGTACGAAGACATCCTCCGCACCGTCGAGCACCCCGCCCGAGGGGTCGTCGTCGCCGGCCCGGCGCACCACGTCCCGCTCCGGCATGAGGATGTCGCGCACGACAACGGCGCACAGGTACAGCGTGCCCACCAGGTGCAGCACGATCGCCCATTGATAGCCGCTCGTCGGCAGCCCCTTGTGGGCGTCTCCACTGGTCGTGTAGGCGAGGTACATCCAGATGCCCATGAAGTAGGCCAGTTCGCACGCCTGCCAGATCAGGAAGTCGCGCCACTTGGGCCGGGCGAGGACCGCGAGTGGCACCAGCCACAGGACGTACTGCGGGGAGTAGACCTTGTTGGTCAGGATGAAGGCCGCTACCACCAGAAAGGCCAGCTGGGCGAAGCGCGGCCGTCGCGGGGCGGTGAACGTCAGCGCGGCGATGCCGAGGCAGCACAGCAGCACCAGCACCGTGGCGGCGGTGTTCACGAAGCCGGTGGAAGGCGGGTTGCTGGAGTTCTGCGCCCAGATCAGCCAGAAGGAGCCGAAGTCGACACCCCGGTCATGGCTGAACGAGTAGAACTTCGACCAGCCCTGAAAGGCGAACATCATCACCGGCAGGTTCACCACGACCCAGGCGAGCACCGTACTGATCGTGGCCTGGACGAACTCCCGCCACTTCCCGGCCCGCCAGCACAGCACGAACAGGGGGCCGAGCAGGAACACGGGATAGAGCTTGGCGGCCGTGGCAAGGCCCAGAAGCACGCCGAAGGCGACGGGACGGCTCCGGGCCCACATCAGCATCGCGGCGGCCGTGAGCGCCACGGCCAGCAGGTCCCAGTTGACGGTCGCGGTCAGTAGGACAGCGGGTGCCAACGCGACGAGGAGGCCGTCCCAGGGACGCCTGCGGTGGGTGCGGGCCACGCAGACGGCGATGACGACCGCGCACACCATCAGCAGGGCGGCGTTGACGAACCAGTACCACTGCTCCTGGTGCTGGATCGTGCCGCTGTGCGGAGTCAGCCAGGAGGCCACCTCCATGAACACGCCGGTCAGCACCGGGTATTCGAGGTAGCCCATGCCACCGGACATGTCGTCGGGAAGCCTGTCGAAGTACGGCACGAGATGGTCGGCGAAACCGCGCCCCTGATAGAGATGCGGGATGTCCGAGTAGCAGGCCTTCGTGTACTGGGAGCTGGCGCCGAAGAACCAGGCGCTGTGGTAGCACGGCGCCTTCTGGACCAGGCCGAGGGCGAACATTCCGACCGCCACGAGCACGACGATCCGTACCGGTGTCCACCAGGAGGTCCCTAGCAGGGCGCGCCGCCCGAGGGGACCACCGATCAGCTCACTGCCGGCCGCGGCGACCTCGTCCTCGCGGGTCGGCTGCACCGGTTCTGCCGTTACGGGCCGCACGGGCTCGGGCTCGTGCACGCTCGCGGGCGTCATCTCTGCACTGGGCATGGGGCACATCCTGCCGTACGTGTCTAGGAAAAAGCCGAGGGCCGCCGCACCTCCTGGGTGCGGCGGCCCATGTTTCACGTGAAACACCCGCGGTCGGCGATAGGGGCACCAACCGGTCGGGCCCGGCTGCTAACCGTTCGGCCCGGCGAAGATTCCTCCGTTGCCGTTGCCCCGCGAGTTGCCGTTGCCGGTCGTATCCGTGGGAGTGGGCGCCGGAGAGGTTCCCCCGGTGGTGCCGCCCGTGTCCGTGCCACCGTTGGTGTTGCCGTTGCCGTTGCAGTTGTTGCCCCAGCTCCACTGGCAGGTGTCGCTCGCCGTCGGGGACGGGGACGTGTTCGTCGCGCTCGGCGTCGGGCTAGGCGACTGGGTCGCCGACTGGCTCGGCGTGATGCTCGGGGTCGGGGTCGGGGTGGGAGCGCCCGCTTCGTCCTGGACCTTGCCGATCTCGGTGGCGTTCGGGAAACCGAGGTCGTTGGCGTTCTTCAGCGCGGCCTTCATGTACTCGGTCCACACCGACGTCGGGATGTCACCACCATGGATCGACTCCACGCCGGCCGTGCCGTTCATGGACAGCAGTTCGTGGTCCTTGGGGTTCTCACGGAACATCGCCACCGAGGTGGACAGCTGCTGGGTGTAGCCGACGAACCAGGCCGACTTGTTGCTGTCGGTGGTACCGGTCTTGCCCGCCGCCGTACGGCCCAGGGCCTTGGCGTTCTCACCTGTACCGTTCTGGATCACGTTCTGGAGGACGTCCGTGACGTTGTTCGCCACGTTCTCGGGCATCGCCGAGGTGATCTTCGGCTTGGTGAAGCCCGGCATCTCCTGACCGTCCTTCTTCACGGAGGTCACCGAGTACGGGTCCGTGTGCTCACCGGAGGCGGCAAAGGTCGAGTACGCGTCAGCCATGCGGATCGCGCTCGGGGTCGAGGTGCCGATGGCGAAGGACGGGTTCAGCGTCGAGAAGCTGTCGTCGAGGATCCCCGACGCCTTGGCGACGTCCCTGACCTTCGTCAGCCCCACATCCACGCCGAGCTGCACGAACGGCGTGTTGATGGACTGCTCCATCGCCTTGCGCAGGGAGATGTAGCCCCACTTGTGAGGGCTCTCGTTGTTCTGGAAGAAGTACGAGTTGTCCTTGTTGAGGTAGTACGACCCGTCGGGCTTGGTCACCTTGAGGTGGTCGTTGCCGTTGTACTTGCTCAGCGGGGAGATGCCCTGACCACCGGAGTTGTAGGTGCCGTACTCCATCGCCGCGGCAAGGACGAACGGCTTCCACGTCGAACCGACCGGGACACCGGAGGTGTCGGCGTTGTTCGTGAAGTGACCGTTCTCGTATCCGTCACCGCCGTACAGAGCGACGATCGCGCCGTCCTTGGGCTTGACCGACGCCGCACCGAACTGGACGTACTTGTCCAGGTCACGGTTTTTGGGGTCGAGGCGCTCCTTCTGGACCTTCTTCACGGCCGCTGCCAGATCGTTGACCTTGTCCTTCTCGAAGGTCGTCTTGATCTGGTAGCCGCCCTGGTCGAACTGCGCCTCGGTGATGTCGGAGTGCGCGAGGACGTACTTCTTCGCCGTGTCCGCCAGGTAGCTGATCTGGCCGGTCATGCCCCGCGTCGCCTTGCGGCCGTCGGGCATGGGGTACTTCGCGATGGCGGTCTGGTACTGCGCGTCGGTGAGGTGGTGATCGTTGTGCATCTGCTCGAGGATCCACTTCCACCGTGACTGCGAGCGCGCCGTGTTGGCCTTCTCCGTCGCCGACGGGTCGAGGTCCGCGTTGCCCGCCGGGTCGAAGTACGTCGGGCCCTTGAGTAGCGACGCGAGCACCGCGCACTGGCTCGGCGTGAGGTCCTTCGCGTCCCTGCCGTAGTACGTCTGAGCGGCCGCCTGAATGCCGTAGGCACCACGGCCGAAGTACGAGGTGTTCAGGTAGCCCTGCAGGATCTGCGGCTTGGTGAGCTTCGTCCCCACCTTGATGGAGATGAACATCTCCTTGAACTTGCGGGTGACGGTCTGCTGCTGGCTCAGGTAGGTGTTCTTGACATACTGCTGGGTGATCGTCGAACCACCCTGGGTCTGACCGCCCCGCGCCATGTTGACCACGGCGCGCAGGAGTCCCTGGGGGTCGACACCCGAGTCCTGGTAGAAGCTCTTGTTCTCGGCCGAGATCACGGCCCACTGCATCGCCGAGGGGATCTGGTCGATGCTGACGTTCTGCCGGTTGACGCCGGTGCCCGTGGCCACCATCTGCGTGCCGTCGGCCCAGTAGTAGACGTTGTTCTGGGACTTGGCCGCCGCGTTCTCGTCGGGCACGGAGACCATCGCGTAGCCGACGCCGACCAGCGCGACCAGGCTGCCGACGAAGCCGATGAACATCCCGGTGACGAGCTTCCAGGAGGGCATCCAGCGGCGCCAGCCGTACTTGCCCGACCGGGGGTAGTCGATGAACCTCTTCTTGCCCGGTGCGGTCGTCGCGCGGCCTCCGCCGCGCCCCGGGCCACCCGGGCCGCCGCGCCGGCCGCCCGGACCTGTGTTGTCGGCGCCTCTGCGGCGGCTGCCTCTCTGCGCCGCCCGGCGGGCCTCGGCACGGCCGCCGTAGGGGCGCTCATCACCTCCCGGATCGTTGTCCGACCCATAGGAACTGGACCCATAGGAGTCAGCAGGAGACCCGGTGGCGCCTTGCGGGGTCGCGCGGCGGCCGGAGGACGAGCCGGACTGACCACGTCGGGCCGCGGCACGTCCGCCTCCCTGCGGCGGCGGCGGTTTGCGACGGTGCTCGCTCATCGAACGATTACTCCTCGGGCAGGCGCACCCGTGCGCGCCTGGAACGGCGGCTGATTTCCGGTCCCCCCGGAGTACGGATGCGGTCGGTGCTGCATTCACCCGTACTGCACCGAGGACGATGACGCGCTTCGGACGCCACACGGTTCCCGGTGATGTGCATGCCGCACAGACTACGCATCGCCAAAACCCGCCGAGCCCCGAAGTTCACCCCAAAACAGGCAACTTGCATCGTGTGAATCGGTGATGTGATCCCGTTCACCGTCGTCCCTCTTGTCGCCCGCGGAAGGTCGTTCTATCGTCATGATGTATCGAGTCGATACATCAGCGCGAGATAAAGACGCTGAGAGGCATTGCGAGACCCGTGGAAACGAGCTGCGGGACCGAGAGGAGGCGACGATGAGCCGACGTTCCGGCATCCTCGAGTTCGCCGTCCTCGGCCTGCTGCGCGAGTCCCCGATGCACGGCTATGAGCTGCGCAAACGCCTCAACACGTCCCTGGGGGTGTTCCGTGCGTTCAGCTACGGGACCCTGTATCCCTGCCTCAAGACGCTGGTCGCCAGCGGCTGGTTGATCGAGGAGCCGGGCAACACCCATGAGGACGCCCTCGCCGCCCCGCTCGCCGGACGCCGCGCCAAGATCGTCTACCGGTTGACGGCGGAGGGTAAGGAGCATTTCGAGGAGCTGCTCTCGCAGACCGGCCCCGACGCGTACGAGGACGAGCACTTCGCCGCTCGGTTCGCCTTCTTCGGGCAGACGTCACGCGATGTGCGCATGCGCGTACTGGAGGGCCGGCGCAGCCGCCTGGAGGAGCGCCTGGAGAAGATGCGCGCCTCTCTGGCACGCACGCGGGAGCGCCTCGACGACTACACACTTGAGCTCCAGCGCCACGGAATGGAGTCCGTGGAGCGCGAAGTGCGCTGGCTGAACGAGCTCATCGAGAGCGAGCGGGCCGGGCGGGACCTGAGGGGTTCCGCGTCCGGGGGATCCGCTCAGCAGGACACCACCACTGGATCGACGGGCGGCCTGCCCCGTCCCGGGGACACCCCCCGGACGGATACGCCCGGCGACACCGCCACGTGAGTCCCACTCAGGGCCTCACTCGTACACACAGGGAGCAACCGGAATGGGTTCGGTTCGCGTAGCCGTCGTCGGCGTGGGCAACTGCGCGGCGTCGCTGGTTCAGGGAGTCGAGTACTACAAGGACGCCGACCCGGCGTCCAAGGTCCCCGGCCTGATGCATGTGCAGTTCGGTGACTACCACGTGCGCGACGTCGAGTTCGTCGCCGCGTTCGATGTCGACGCCAAGAAGGTCGGCCTCGACCTCGCGGACGCGATCGGCGCCTCCGAGAACAACACCATCAAGATCTGCGACGTGCCCAGCACCGGTGTCACCGTCCAGCGCGGCCACACCCTCGACGGCCTCGGCAAGTACTACCGCCAGACCATCGAGGAGTCCGAGGCCGAGCCGGTCGACGTCGTCCAGATCCTCAAGGACAAGCAGGTCGACGTCCTCGTCTGCTACCTGCCCGTGGGCTCCGAGGACGCGGCGAAGTTCTACGCCCAGTGCGCCATCGACGCCAAGGTCGCCTTCGTCAACGCCCTCCCGGTCTTCATCGCCGGCACCAAGGAGTGGGCGGACAAGTTCACCGAGGCCGGTGTGCCGATCGTCGGTGACGACATCAAGTCCCAGGTCGGCGCCACCATCACGCACCGCGTCATGGCGAAGCTGTTCGAGGACCGCGGTGTCGTCCTGGACCGCACGATGCAGCTGAACGTCGGCGGCAACATGGACTTCAAGAACATGCTCGAGCGCGAGCGCCTGGAGTCCAAGAAGATCTCCAAGACCCAGGCTGTCACCTCCCAGATCCCCGACCGGGACCTCGGCGAGAAGAACGTCCACATCGGCCCGTCCGACTACGTGGCCTGGCTGGACGACCGCAAGTGGGCCTACGTCCGCCTCGAGGGCCGCGCCTTCGGTGACGTCCCGCTGAACCTGGAGTACAAGCTCGAGGTCTGGGACTCCCCGAACTCCGCGGGTGTCATCATCGACGCCCTGCGCGCCGCGAAGATCGCCAAGGACCGCGGCATCGGCGGCCCGATCCTGTCGGCGTCCTCGTACTTCATGAAGTCCCCGCCGGTCCAGTACTTCGACGACGAGGCCCGCGAGAACGTCGAGAAGTTCATCCGCGGCGACGTCGAGCGCTAACTCGACACGGCACGGCGCGCTCACTCGACACGGCACAGCGCGCCAAAGCGACCGTTCGCACGCAAACGCTCCTGCCAGGGCTGTGAAGGTCCCCGGGTTTCCCGACCCGGGGACCTTCCGCATATGTGAGGCTGGGCGGCATGCCTGTCGTGCGTGACCTGCGCGTCCTGCTGCGTCTTCGGTACTTCCGACGCCTGCTGTACGTCCGCCTGCTCTCCCAGGGCGCCGACGGCGTCTACCAGGTCGCGCTCGCCGCGTACGTCGTGTTCTCCCCGGAGAAACAGACCTCGGCCACGGCGGTCGCCTCGGCGATGGCCGTACTGCTGCTCCCCTACTCCGTGGTCGGCCCGTTCGCGGGCGTCCTGCTGGACCGCTGGCGCCGTCGGCAGGTCTTCCTCTACGGCAACCTGTTGCGCGCACTGATGGCGTCGGCGACGGCCGTGCTGATCGTCGCCCGCGTCCCGGACTGGCTCTTCTACGTCTCCGCGCTGTGCGTCACCGCCGTCAACCGCTTCATCCTCGCAGGCCTGTCCGCCGCGCTCCCTCGCGTGGTCGACCAGGAGCGCCTGGTGATGGCCAACTCCCTCTCGCCGACCGCCGGTACGCTCGCCGCGGCCGCGGGCGGCGGCCTCGCCTTCGTCGTACGGCTGGTGGTGGCCGACTCCGACGCAGCGGTGGTGCTGCTGGGGGCTGTCCTGTACCTGTGCGCGGCGCTCGCGTCCCTGAGTCTCGCGCCCGGGCAACTGGGGCCGGACCCCGAATTGGTCCAGCCCCGCCTGGCGGCGGCGCTCACCGGCACCGCCCGCGACCTGGCCGCAGCCGTACGGCACCTCGTCTCACCGCCACGCCGGGAGGCCGCCTGGGCGCTCGTCACGATGACGCTGCTGCGGTTCTGCTACGGCGCGCTGCTGGTCATGCTGCTGATGCTGTGCCGGTACGCCTTCGCCTCGACCGCGGACGAGGGACTGCGGCTGCTGGGGCTGGCCTTGGGTACGTCGGCTGCCGGCTTCTTCGCGGCAGCCGTGGTGACTCCTTGGTTTGCGGGACGGATCGGCCCGGGACGCTGGATCGCCGTGTGCGCCGGGGCGGCCGCGGTCCTGGAGCTCGCCCTCGGGCTCCCGTTCACCACCGGCCCCATGTTGGTCGCGACCTTCGTCCTGGGTCTGACCACACAGGGCGCGAAGATCGCGACCGACACGGTCGTGCAGTCGTCGGTGGACGACGGCTTTCGCGGGCGCGTCTTCTCCGTCTACGACGTCCTGTTCAACATCGCCTTCGTCGGTGCCGCCGCAGTGGCCGCCCTGATGCTGCCACCGGACGGCCGCTCGCCGACGCTGGTCGTCACAATCGCCATCATCTACGGAGCGGTTGCTGGTGCTATGGGCCGCTTTGAATGCCGGTGAGTGTCACATCAGAGCCACAGAGTCCCCCTGAGCCACAGAAGTGTCATCGGACCCCGGTAACTTACGTGCGTCTTACGCGCCACTTATGTGCGCAGCTCACCCACTCTTCTAGGGGGACCCCCAAAGTGACGACTCCGCCGCCCCAGGGCCAGAATCCATTCGCACAGGGTCAGCCGGGGTACGGCCAGACCCAGGCCCCGTACCCTCCGCAGGGCGGCTACCCGCAGCAGGGCGGCTACGCGCAGCAGCCGGGTCAGCCCGGGTTCCCCCAGCAGGGCGCGGCACCGTATGCACCGGTGCCTCCTCAGCAGCCCAAGCGCAGCGTCAGGAAGTACCTGCGCATAGCCGGCCTCGTCGTCGGCCTCATCGTCATCGCCGGCGGCTGGTACTTCAACCACGCGGACGACACCACAAAGCTGGCTGTCGGTGACTGCCTGACGAACAAGGGCAGCAGCACCGACCCTAAGATCGAGCAGCTGGACTGCAGCGACTCGAAGGCGGACTACAAGGTGCTCAAGAAGGACGGCAGCACCAGCCTGGCCCAGCTCGCCTGCCAGTCGGTCCAGGGAACGACCGCGGCCATCGAGTGGAAGGAAGGCAGCGACTCCTTCGTCCTCTGCCTGGGAGACAACAAGTAGCGCTTGAACGTGCTGTGGGGCGGTGTTTCACGTGAAACACCGCCCCACGGCACGTTCGGTCCGGACGGTGATGTTTCACGTGAAACATCACCCCACTTCACTGCCTCAGCCCTGCTCGGCCCACCACTGCTTGAGCGCCGCCACCGCCGCGTCGTGCTCCATCGGGCCGTTGTCGAGACGCAGCTCCAGCAGGTGCTTGTACGCCTTGCCGACTGCCGGGCCGGGGCCGAGGCCGAGGATCTCCATGATTTGGTTGCCGTCCAGGTCCGGGCGGATGGCGTCCAGCTCCTCCTGCTTCTGCAGCTCGGCGATGCGATCCTCAAGCCCGTCGTAGGCCCGGGACAGCGCCGCGGCCTTCCGCTTGTTGCGGGTGGTGCAGTCCGACCGGGTCAGCTTGTGCAGGCGGTCCAGCAGTGGACCCGCGTCACGGACGTAGCGGCGGACCGCTGAGTCCGTCCACTCCCCGGTGCCGTAACCGTGGAAGCGCAGATGCAGCTCGACCAGCCGCGAGACGTCCTTCACCAGCTCATTGGAGTACTTCAGGGCGGTCATGCGCTTCTTGGTCATCTTCGCGCCGACCACCTCATGGTGGTGGAACGAGACCCGGCCGTCCTTCTCGAAGCGGCGCGTGCGCGGCTTGCCGATGTCGTGCAGCAGCGCGGCGAGCCGGAGCGCGAGGTCGGGACCGTCCTGCTCCAGCGCGATCGCCTGCTCCAGGACGATCAGCGTGTGCTCGTAGACATCCTTGTGCCGGTGGTGCTCGTCCCGCTCCAGGCTCAGTGCCGGCAGCTCGGGCAGCACATGGCTTGCTAGCCCGGTCTCGACGAGCAGGGACAGGCCCTTGCGGGGGTGCGCGGAGAGGATCAGTTTGTTCAGCTCGTCCCGGACCCGCTCGGCCGAGACGATTTCGATACGCCCGGCCATGTCCGTCATCGCGGTGACGACCTCAGGAGCGACCACGAAATCCAGCTGGGCGGCGAACCGGGCCGCCCGCATCATGCGCAGCGGATCATCCGAGAAGGACTCCTCGGGGGTGCCCGGTGTCCGCAGCACTCGGGCCGCGAGGTCCTCGAGGCCGCCGTGCGGGTCAATGAATTCCTTCTGAGGCAGCGCCACGGCCATCGCGTTGACCGTGAAGTCCCGGCGGACGAGGTCCTCCTCGATGGACTCTCCGTACGACACCTCGGGCTTGCGCGAGGTGCGGTCGTAGGCCTCCGACCGGTAGGTGGTGATCTCGATCTGGTAGCCGTCCTTGTGCGCGCCGACGGTGCCGAAGGCGATCCCCACCTCCCAGACGGCGTCGGCCCAGGGCCGGACGATCTTCAGGACGTCCTCGGGGCGGGCGTCTGTGGTGAAGTCCAGGTCGTTGCCGAGCCGGCCGAGCAGCGCGTCGCGCACCGATCCGCCGACCAGGGCGAGGGAGAACCCGGCCTCCTGGAATCGGCGGGCGAGATCATCGGCGACCGGGGCCACCCGCAGCAGCTCGGTGACCGCGCGATGCTGCGCCTGGCTCAGGGCGGAGGGGGTGTCTTCGTTGGGGTTCGGCACAACAGAACAGGGTACGTGCCCCGACGACGAGGGGTGTCCTTCATTTCATCGAGGGGCGGCCCAGTGAAGATCACGGGACGGCCCGGTGAAAGAGGCCGTGGACACCTCTTGGCATACCGCCGCAAGAGCTGCTCTTGCGGCGTACGGAAGCTCTCCCCTCGATACTGGATATAGAGGACAGGTCGTCGGAGTTCTTCGATCTTGTGACGGAGACCGCGGCACTTACCCTCAGCGCGCCTCGTTACCATGCGTGGACGCACATTCCGACGACCACTGACGACGAGGGACGGGCGAGCGCGTGGCCGAGGCGGCTGACTTCCAGGCAACCGGTGCCTCCCCTGCCCGCCGCTGGCTGCGGCGCACCGGAGCGCTGCTCGCCGGGGCACCTCTGCTGGCCGCACTGCTCCAGCTGCCCGCTGCGGCGCCCGCCCAGGCCGACTCCTCCGACCCGGTGTCCGTCGCGTTGGACTCGCTCACGCCCAATGCGCCCACGGACGGCGACACGCTGACCGTGTCCGGCACGGTGACCAACAACGGCAAGCAGGCCGTCACCGGCGCCCACGTGGGCCTACGGGTGGGCCCCGAGCTGAACACCCGCTCGGCGATCGACGCCGTCACCCAGCACTCCGACGATCTGCAGGGCAATACCGGCACTGAGGTCGGCGGCAAGTACGTGGAGAAGTTCGCCACGCTGACTCCGGGCGTCGCCGAGCACTTCAGTATCTCCGTGCCCGTGGACAAGCTGGACCTCGGCGAGGACGGCGTCTACGAGTTCGGGGTCTCATTGTCCGGCCAGACCTCTGCCCAGCCCTGGGACCAGGTGCTCGGCATCCAGCGGACGTTCCTGCCGTGGCAGCCGTCCGAGGCCGACACCAAGACGAAGACGACGTTCCTGTGGCCACTGATCTCCACGGTCCACATGACGGCCAAGACGGGCGCCGGCGAGCTGCAGACACCGGTGTTCAGCAACGACCAACTGGCCAAGGAACTGTCGCCGGGCGGTCGGCTGGCGCAGATGGTGGACCTGGGCAAGGACCTGGACGTCACCTGGGTGATCGACCCGGACCTGCTGGCCTCGGTGGACGCGATGGCCACCGGCAACTACCGGCTCCCGGGGGACAACGGCACCACCACGCCGGGCCCCAAGGATCACCAGGCGGTCGCCAAGCAGTGGCTGGCGGACCTGCAGGACGCTGTGGCGGGCAAGGAAGTCGTCGCGCTGCCCTTCGGCGACCCGGACCTGGCGTCCCTCGCGCACAACGGCACCAGCGTCACCGGCTCGCTCAGCCACCTCAAGGACGCCACCGACGTCGCCGCCACCACCGTCGAGACCGTGCTCCATGTCACACCGAGCACCGACTTCGCGTGGCCGGTGGACGGCGCCGTGGACCCATCGATCATGAAGGTCGCCACCTCCGCAGGAGCCGACCGTGTGATCGCCCGCAGCGACAGCCTCCAGGAGACCGCCGGGCTGCCGTACACACCCTCCGCCGCCCGCCCGGTCGGCGGAGGCACCACCGCGGTGGTCTCCGACGCCCGGCTCTCCACGGCCTTCGAGGGCGATCTGACCAAGGCGGACTCGACGACGCTGGCCGTGCAGAAGTTCCTGGCGCAGAGCCTCGAGGTGAACGCGCAGACGGACAAACAGCGCAGCATCGTCGTCGCCCCCCAGCGCATGCCCACAGCCAGCCAGGCCCAGGCGATGGCCGCGGGGCTGAAGGCGCTCGACGGTGCGAACTGGTCCCAGTCCCAGGACCTCACCGCGGCGGCCAAGGACAAGCCCGACCCGAACGCCACCACGCAGATCCCGTCGTCGCAGGCCTACCCCTCCTCGCTGCGCCGGCTGGAGCTGCCGACGGCGGCATTCGGGCAGATCGCGCGCACCCAGGACAAGCTCGACAACTTCCAGGTGATCCTCACCGACCGCTCCCGCGTCGTCACGCCGTTCGGGCGAGCCATAAACCGTGAGATGGCCACGTCCTGGCGCGGCAGGAGCGGAGACGCGGAGAACTACCGCAACGGCGTCGAGGCATGGCTCGACGATCTGTCCGCCCAGGTCAAGCTGATCGACAAGTCGGAGACCAAGCTCTCCGGCCGCAGCGCCACCATCCCGGTGACCGTCCAGAACAACCTCGTCCAGCCCGCCGGGCACCTGGTCCTGCGCCTCACCTCGACCATGCCGACCCGTCTGAAGATCGGCGGCAAGGCGTACTCCGAACAGCCCGTCTCGGTCTCCGGCGGACACAGCCAGTCCGTGAAGTTCGCCACCTCGGCCAACGCCAACGGCCGGGTCACGGTCGTCGCCCAGCTGTACACCGAGGACGGCCAGGAGTACGGCGACGCCGTCACCTTCGATGTGAAGGTCACCGAGGTCACGCCCACCGTGATGCTGGTCATCGGCGGCGGTGTGCTCCTCCTCGTCCTCGCCGGCTTCCGGATGTACACGCAGCGCAAGCGCGCGGCCGCACGTCAGGCCGAGGAGGACGGCCCGGACGCGGCGGGGGAGGACGGTCCGGACGAGCCCGGGAACCCTGACACACCTGCCGGTCGTCTCCCGGAGGAACCGGAGGAATCCGACTCTCCCGCCGGGGCAGACGACCCGCAGCAGCCGAGTGACCCTGCGCCGGACACCGCACCGGAAAACACCGACCCGTCCGGGACGGGTGAGAGAGTGGACCGTTGAGCGATGTCGTGGCCGGTGAGCCAGGGACGATGAGGTGGGGTAAGCATGAACGCGCCGTACGACGGTGATCGCGGCCAGGGCGCGGCCGGCTCGGGCTACCCCGAGACGCCGCCGGAGCCCGGCCAGGTTCCGCCGCAGCACGCGGCGGACATGTACCTCCAGGACGCCTACGACCAGGACCCCTACCGGGCACAGGATCTCGCCGCGCAGGACCCGGTCGCCGAGGCGCTCTACGACCGTGCCGCGCACCCGCCGCCCCCTCCGGGCAGCTACGACCAGCAGCAGCCGCTGTACGCCCCGCCCGCCCAGTCGCCGTACGCTCCCGACCCTCGCGTGTGGGCACAGACACCGGCGCCGGAGCCGGAGGGTGCGAATCCGTACCTGCCCTACGGCGACAACCCGCGCACGACCCAGTTCGTGGGTGTGGACGACCTGGTCACGCACTCCGGCGAGGAGTACCACGAGCCGGACGCCTTCGCGCACCTCTTCAAGGACCAGCAGCAGGGTGGCGGGCACGCCCCCATGGATCCCTCGTCCTTCCCCGGACCGGCTCCCGCTCCGGGCGGCAGCTACGGGCAGGCCGGCCAGTACCCGCCTGCGTACGGCCAGGGCTCGCAGCAGGGCACCGCGTACCCCGGACCGTATCCGTCCGCGCCCGGGAACCCGGCACAGTCGCCGGTGCCCGCCCCTGCCATGACGCCGGCACCGGGCGGGCCGCACGGCGCAGCAGAGCCCGAGGCCGCCGCGTCCCCAGTCGCACCTGCAGCTTCCGCCGCTCCCGGCGCGCCCGCGAAGAAGGGCGGCAAGGCGGCCAACCTGCTCCAGTCCAGCGCCGTGATGGCGGCGGGCACGATGGTCTCCCGCCTCACCGGATTCGTCCGCTCCGCCCTGATCGTCTCGGCACTCGGCCTCGGCTTCCTCGGTGACTCCTTCCAGGTCGCCTACCAGCTGCCGACGATGATCTACATCCTCACTGTCGGCGGCGGCCTCAACTCGGTCTTCGTGCCACAGCTGGTGCGGGCGATGAAGGAGGACGACGACGGCGGCGAGGCCTTCGCCAACCGGCTGCTGACCCTGGTGATGGTGGCACTGGCCGCACTGACCGGTCTCGCGATGTTCGCGGCTCCCCTGCTGGTGCGCCTGCTGTCCAACCCGGTCGCCACCAACCCGGCGGCCAACGACGTCGCCGTCACCTTCACCCGCTACTTCCTGCCCTCGATCTTCTTCATGGGCATCCACGTGGTGATGGGTCAGATCCTCAACGCGCGCGGCAAGTTCGGCGCGATGATGTGGACCCCGGTGCTGAACAACATCGTCATCATCGTGACGCTCGGCATGTTCATCTGGGTCTACGGCAGCGCCGCGAACTCCCACATGACCGTCACGAACATCCCGCCGGCAGGGCAGCGTCTGCTCGGGATCGGCGTGCTGCTCGGTCTGGTCGTCCAGGCGCTGGCGATGATCCCGTACCTGCGCGAGACGGGTTTCCGGATCCGGCTGCGGTTCGACTGGCGGGGCCACGGTCTCGGCAAGGCCGCAATGCTCGCCAAGTGGACGGTGCTGTTCGTCCTGGCCAACCAGGCCGGCGCCATGATCGTCACCCAGCTGTCCACGGCGGCCGGCAAGGACTCCGACGTCGCCGGCACCGGCTTCGCCGCCTACGCCAACGCGCAGCTGATCTGGGGTCTGCCGCAGGCCATCATCACGGTGTCCCTGATGGCCGCCCTGCTGCCGCGTATCTCGCGCTCGGCCTCCGAGGGCGACGTCGGCGCGGTCCGCGACGACATCTCCCAGGGCCTGCGGACCACCGCCGTCGCCATCGTCCCGATCGCCTTCGGCTTTCTCTCGCTCGGCATCCCGATGTGCACGCTGATCTTCGGATCCTCGGGCACCGGCGAGGCCACCAACATGGGCTACATGCTGATGGCCTTCGGCCTCGGCCTGATCCCCTACTCGGTGCAGTACGTAGTCCTGCGTGCCTTCTACGCCTACGAGGACACCCGCACCCCCTTCTACAACACGGTCATCGTCGCGGTCGTCAACGCGGGCGCCTCGGCGCTCTGCTACTTCGCGCTGCCGGCGCGCTGGGCGGTCGCCGGTATGGCCGCGGCGTACGGGCTCGCCTACGCGATCGGCGTGGGTGTCGCCTGGCGCAGGCTGCGCAAGCGGCTGGGCGGTGACCTGGACGGCGCCCGGGTGCTGCGGACGTACGCGCGGCTGTGTATCGCGTCCGTACCGGCCGCACTGCTCAGCGGCGCGGCCTGTTACGGCATCGGGCACAGCCTCGGCCAGGGCGTCATCGGTTCCTTCGCCGCGCTGCTCGTCGGTGGTGCCGTTCTGTTCGGCATCTTCTTCGTCGCCGCCCGGCGGATGCGTATCGAGGAACTCAACTCGCTCGTGGGAATGGTTCGCGGACGTCTGGGCCGCTGAGGCGGGGGTAGGCGCACAACCATCGTCCGCCGTCGCGTGTCGTGCATAGCGGCAGACTGTGGGCACAATTGGTTTCGGCGTCGGACAGCGTGCAACGGATGGGGAGGCAGGGACGACGGTGGCGGAACGGAGCACGGCTGCCGTCGACGTGGCAGACAACAGCGGTGAGCAACCGCTGACCGCCAAGGCGGACCAGTCCACGGCCGACGGGGTGGCCAAGAACCCGGAGCGGGACAAGGGCAGCGACAAGGCGCAGGGGAGCAACGGAATCGACGGTCCAGGAGAAAAGGCCTCGCCTCCCGAACTGCACAGCGGCCACAAGCTCGCCAGACGCTACCGGCTGGAGGAATGCGTCACCCGTCTGGACGGATTCAGTAGTTGGCGTGCGGTCGACGAGAAACTCCGTCGCGCCGTCGGCGTACACATCCTGCCCGCGGACCATGCGCGTGCGCGTTCCGTACTCGCTGCCGCCCGTTCCTCCGCGCTGCTCGGCGACCCGCGCTTCGTCCAGGTGCTGGACGCCGTCGAGGAGAACGACCTCGTCTACGTCGTGCACGAGTGGCTGCCCGATGCCACCGAGCTGACCGCGCTCCTCGCGGCCGCACCGCTGGAGCCGCACGACGCCTACCAGATGGTCAGCCAGGTCGCCTCCGCCATGGCCGCCGCACACCGCGAAGGCCTCGCCCATCTGCGGCTGAACCCCAACGCCGTGCTGCGGGCCTCGACCGGCCAGTGGCGCATCCGCGGACTCGCCGTGAACGCCGCACTGCGCGGCATCAGCTCCGACACCCCGCAGCGCACCGACACTGAGGCGATCGGCGCCCTGCTGTACGCGGCGCTGACCCAGCGCTGGCCCTACGAGAGCGACGCGTACGGCCTGTCCGGCCTCCCCAAGGGTGTCGGCCTCATCGCACCCGACCAGGTGCGCGCCGGTGTCCACCGAGGCCTGTCCGAGCTGGCCATGCGGGCGCTCGTCAACGACGGGGCCACCGCCTCCCGGCACGAGGCTGCGTGCACCACACCCGAGGAGCTGGTGAAGGCGATCGGCGAGATGCCCCGCATCCGCCCGCCGGAGCCGGCGTTCACGGCTCCGCCGGAATACCAGCGCACGACCTACCAGCAGGGCACCTACGGCCGTCAGGCACCGCGTCCCGGCACCCCTCAGCCGATCGCACCCCCACCGCCCCCGCTGCAGAGCCGCACCGGCAAGGCCCTCAAGTGGGCGGTGTCGGCGCTCCTCATCGCGGCCCTCGGCCTGGGCAGCTGGCAGTTGGCGGACGCGCTGATGGACAAGGGCGGCAAGTCCGACGACACCAACAAGAGCCAGCAGACGGACGACGGCGACAAGGGTTCGAAGGCGCCGCCTTCCGGCCGCCCCATTCCCATCAAGGGCGGCCGCGACTTCGACCCGTTCAGCGACGACCACTCCGAAAACCCCAACGACATAGCGAAGGCCTTCGACAGCAGCCCGTCCACCAGCTGGGAGACGAGCTACTACCTGAGCCCGGAGTTCGGCAACCTCAAGCCGGGCGTCGGGATGATCCTCGACCTCGGCAAGGTCCAGCAGGTCGGAAAGGTGACCGTCACCTTCGTGGGCGAGACGTCGGTCGAACTCCGTGCCGCCGGCGCGGACGCGGGATCGGAACCCACCTCGTTCGACGCCTACACGAAGGCTGCCGGCGGATCAGGTACAACGGTGGTACTCAAGCCCGACAAGTCCCTCAAGACCCAGTACCTCTTGGTGTGGCTGACCAAGCTGCCCTCGGACGGGGGAGGCCACTGGCGGGGCAGAGTGGCAGATGTCAAGGTGACCAGCTGAGGTCTCCACTCGGGAGGGACAGATGGCGGAGGGCGCCGGATACGACCGGGTGAGCGACAAGGATCTCCTCGCCCGTCATGTGGAAGGCGATTCCGATGCCTTCGGTGAGATCGTGCGGCGGCATCGGGACCGACTCTGGGCGGTCGCGCTGCGGACGCTCGGGGACCGCGAGGAGGCCGCCGACGCGGTCCAGGACGCCTTGGTGTCGGCCTACCGGGCTGCCCACACCTTCCGGGGCCAGTCCGCCGTCACGACATGGCTGCACCGGATCACGGTGAACGCCTGCCTGGACCGTGCCCGCAAGGCCGCCTCCCGCAAGACGGCTCCGGTGGACGACACCGAGCGGCTCGAGCAGCTGCTGGAGCCGCACGAGTCGGCCTCGGCACCGGCCGAGCGCAATGATGTGCACCGCCAGCTGCTCGAGGCGCTCGGCACCCTTCCACACGATCAGCGGGCCGCCCTGGTCCTGGTGGACATGCAGGGGTATCCCGTGGCCGAGGCCGCCCGGATCCTCGACGTACCCACCGGGACCGTCAAGAGCCGGTGTGCCCGAGGCAGAGCGAGACTCCTGCCGTTGCTCACCCATCTACGGCCCGAAGGCGGCGGAGGCGGCACAGGCGGAAAAGAACCCGGCCCGGGACGGAACCGGGTGCAGGGGACATCCGTCACACCGGCAACGGGGCCGGATCACGACCACCCCGCGGACACCGGACCGAGCGATTCAGCCGTAGTGAAGGGCGGAGGTGGGCGCGCGTGACTTCCACGACCGACACGGCCGGGCACCCGGACGTCGCGGAGATCTCCGACCTCACCGAAGGCCTCCTCTCCCCGAACCGCAGCGCAGACATACAGCGCCATCTGGAGGCGTGCGAGCTGTGTGCGGACGTACATACCTCGCTGGAGGAGATTCGCGGGCTGCTGGGGTCCGCGCCACAGGAAGAGCCCATGCCGGCCGATGTGGCCGCTCGTATTGATGCCGCCCTCGCCGCCGAGGCACTTCTTGGCGCCTCCGGGAAGGTCAACCCTGCCGGACCGGACACCGAGGGGCATGTTTCACGTGAAACATCGCTCGCAGCCGATCGCCCTGCCGGGCGTCCGCAGGCAACGGCCGGACCGGGACGGAAGAAGAGCGGGCGCGGTCGGCGGCGCAGGACCGTGGTCCTGGGAACGGTGCTCACCGCCGCCGTCCTGGGGGCCGGCTCACTGGTGATCCAGTCACTCACCGGCGGTACGTCCTCCACAACAGCGCACAATGCGCCGAGCCCGTCCATCAGCACCTTCTCCGGCGCCAGTGTCCAGACTCAGGTGCACGATCTCCTTGCATCGAAGAAAGCAGCGCAGCGGGGCTACGACAGCCGACACCAGGAATCCGGGGGCATCGGCAACCAGAGCACGCCCAAGGGCACCGAGAGCGCGAACACCCTGCTTCAGACGGAGATCGCTGTGCCCGACTGTGTCCGGCGTGCGGTTCCCCGGAGCGATCAGGCCCTGGCGGCGAAGACCGGATCCTACGGCGGGAAGAGCGCCTATCTGGTCGTTCTGCCGGATCCCGACGACAGCACCCACGTCACGGCCTACGTCGTCGACGCGGCCTGCGCCCGTCAGCAGCCCGGCACCGCCGGGACCGTGCTCCTGAAACACTCCTTCGCCCGGCACTGAGTCTGCTGGAGCGGCCCGTCAGCACCCCCACCCGGCATCCGTGTGCCCCGACACACCGGGAATGCGCGCCCCGTAGGATCCGTTGGGTGGGGTGAGAGTCCCGAAAGGTACTCCCACCGGTCGACTGATGCAGACCAGAGACGAGGAATCAAGCCGTGAGCGACGTCCGTAACGTGATCATCATCGGCTCCGGGCCCGCGGGCTACACGGCGGCGCTCTACACCGCGCGCGCGTCACTGAAGCCCCTGGTGTTCGAGGGTGCCGTCACCGCCGGTGGCGCGCTGATGAACACCACCGAAGTCGAGAACTTCCCGGGCTTCCGCGACGGCATCATGGGCCCCGACCTCATGGACAACATGCGGGCGCAGGCCGAGCGCTTTGGCGCCGAGCTGATCCCCGACGATGTCGTCTCCGTTGATCTGGCCGGTGAGATCAAGACCGTCACCGACAGCGCGGGCACGGTCCACAAGGCGAAGGCTGTCATCATCACCACCGGCTCCCAGCACCGCAAGCTCGGCCTGCCGAACGAGGACGCCCTCTCCGGCCGCGGTGTCTCCTGGTGTGCCACCTGCGACGGGTTCTTCTTCAAGGACCAGGACATCGCCGTGATCGGCGGCGGCGACACCGCGATGGAGGAGGCCACCTTCCTCTCGCGTTTCGCCAAGTCCGTGACGATCGTCCACCGCCGGGACAGCCTGCGCGCCTCCAAGGCGATGCAGGAGCGCGCCTTCAACGACCCGAAGATCAAGTTCGTATGGGACAGCGAGGTCGCCGAGATCCAGGGCGACCAGAAGCTCTCCGGCCTCAAGTTGCGCAACGTCAAGACCGGCGAGCTGTCCGAGCTGCCCGCGACGGGGCTGTTCATCGCGATCGGCCACGACCCGCGCACCGAGCTGTTCAAGGGCCAGTTGGACCTGGACGATGAGGGCTACCTGAAGGTGGCCTCGCCGTCCACCCGCACCAACCTCACCGGTGTCTTCGCCGCCGGTGACGTGGTCGACCACACCTACCGTCAGGCGATCACGGCGGCCGGCACCGGCTGCTCCGCCGCTCTGGACGCCGAGCGCTTCCTGTCCGCCCTCGCGGACGAGGACTAGGCGGACTGCGAGACCGCCGCCGTCCGACTCTCCCTTTCCCCGCCCCATCGCACGATCAAGTGAAGGAGCCCGCCGTGGCCGGCACCCTGAAGAATGTGACCGACGCCGACTTCGAAGAGGTCGTCCTCAAGAGCGACAAGCCCGTCCTGGTGGACTTCTGGGCCGCTTGGTGCGGTCCGTGCAAGCAGATCGCCCCGTCCCTGGAAGCGATCGCCGCCGAGCACGGCGACAAGATTGAGATCGTCAAGCTCAACATCGACGAGAACCCGGAGACGGCCGCCAAGTACGGCGTCATGTCCATCCCGACCCTGAACGTCTACCAGGGTGGCGAGGTCGCCAAGACCATCATCGGTGCCAAGCCCAAGGGCGCGATCGTCCGCGACCTCGAGGACTTCATCGCCGAGTGAGGTTTCACGTGAAACACGAATGGGCCAACCTTCGCGGGTTGGCCCATTCGTTTGTGCCCTGTCGCTGACCGAGCGCTAGAGCGGTCGCAGGGCCGGTTCCTTCTGGACCGCCCCCAGCAGCCGGTCGAGCGCCATCTCCACGTCTTCCTTCCACGAGAGCGTCGAGCGCAGCTCCAGCCGCAGCCGGGGATGTGCCGGATGCTGCCGGACCGTCTTGAAGCCCACGGCGAGAAGATGGTCCGCCGGGAGCAGACAGGCAGGTTCCTTCCAACGGGCGTCACCGAAGGCCTCAATCGCCTTGAAGCCCCGACGCAGCAGATCCTTGGCGACCGTCTGTACCAGCACCCGCCCCAGCCCCTGCCCCTGATAGCCGGGCATCACGAAGGCCGTCATCAGCTGGACGGCGTCCGGCGAGACCGGGCTGGTGGGAAAAGCCGTTGAACGCGGGACATAGGCAGGAGGGGCGTAGAGCACAAAGCCCACCGGTACGTCATCGACGTACACCAGTCGGCCGCACGATCCCCAATCCAGCAGGACGGCGGAGATCCAGGACTCCTTCTCCAACGCGGACGTGCCCGCCCTTACTGCCGCTTCTCCGCTGACGGGGTCGAGTTCCCAGTAGACACACGAACGGCAGCGTGAGGGAAGGTCCTGAAGGTTGTCCAGCGTGAGCGGCACGAGCCGACGCCCCATGAAGGCTGTTCCTCGCTTCCTTCGCCAGCCGCATCGCGTGCGGCTGTCAGAGCGCTCCGTTCCTTGAGCAGACTGCCGACGAATCCGCCGACCGCTCCGAGGCTCAGCCCCGTGCTCACCAGTCCGGTGCGGCTCATCGATCGCATGGCCCCGTCTCTCCATTCAGAGATGCAGCTGCTGTCCGGTGGATGTGCCATACCTTTTCGCATCGTATCCACGAAGCGATTCACTCGATACTGCCTCAAAGCAAAGAGCGGGCCGCGTTCCGATACACACCGGACACGGCCCGCTCCCCGTACGACCGAGGGGATCCGACGGGATCAGTCGTCCTGGTCCTCCGCCGCATCCTCCTGCAGCTCATGCTGGAGCACCGGCCCCTCGTCCGGTGCGAGGGTGCTCAGGATCCGCTGAAGGTCGTCCACGGAGGCGAACTCGACGGTGATCTTGCCCTTCTTCTGCCCGAGGTCGACCTTCACACGGGTCTCGAACCGGTCCGAGAGCCGCGTCGCCAGGTCGTTCAGCGCCGGGGAGAGCCGGGAGCCGGCGCGCGGGCCCTTGGGCCGCTGAGGCGTCTGCGGTCGCGAGCCCATGAGGGTCACGATCTCCTCGACGGCACGCACCGACAGCCCCTCGGCCACGATGCGGTGCGCCAGCCGGTCCTGCTCCTCGGGATCCGTCACCGACAGCAGTGCTCGGGCATGACCGGCGGAGAGCACCCCGGCGGCGACCCGCCGCTGGACCGTCGGCGAGAGCTTCAGCAGACGCAGTGTGTTGGACACCTGGGGGCGGGAGCGCCCGATCCGGTCGGCCAGCTGGTCGTGCGTGCAGTTGAAGTCCTTCAGCAACTGGTCGTAGGCGGCCGCCTCTTCCAGCGGGTTCAGCTGCGCACGGTGCAGGTTCTCCAACAGCGCGTCCAGGAGGAGCTTCTCGTCCTCCGTAGCCCGGACGATCGCCGGGATCGCCTCCAGGCCGGCCTTGCGACAGGCCCGCAGACGCCGCTCGCCCATGATCAGCTCATAGCGCTCGGGGCCCAGCTGCCGTACGACGACGGGCTGGAGGAGACCGACCTCCTGGATGGAGGTGATCAGCTCCTTGAGAGCCTCCTCGTCGAAGACCTCACGCGGCTGGCGCGGGTTGGGCGTAATGGCGTCGAGAGGGATCTCGGCGAAGTGCGCGCCCAACGGAGGAGCCGGCATCTCCACGGCCGGGGCGGCCGGGGGTTCCTCGGTCTCCTGTGGCACAGGCGGCAGCGTGGCCACCTTTGCCGCGGCCACACCGCGGTCGGTCGTCAGTACCGGGACGGCCGCGGGGGAGGTGGAGGCTCCGCCTCCCAGCGGGGCCGGAGCCGGGGTCTTCTCGGTCGGGGCTGCAGGGATCAGTGCGCCGAGACCACGGCCCAGCCCCCTCCGTCGCTCACTCACTGGATCCCCTCCACCATGCTCGGGTCGTTCTGGGCGCCGGTGTGGGCCTGGCTCGCGTCGTAGCTGATGCCAATGCCCTTCAGCGCGATTTCTCGGGCCGCCTCAAGATACGAGAGGGCACCGCTCGATCCTGGATCGTAGGTCAGCACCGTCTGTCCGTAACTCGGTGCCTCGGAGATGCGGACCGAGCGGGGAATGCTCGTCCGCAGCACCTCGTCACCGAAGTGGGTGCGCACCTCATCCGCGACCTGGGAGGCGAGACGCGTCCGGCCGTCGTACATGGTGAGCAGGATGGTCGACACATGCAGCGTGGGGTTGAGGTGCCCCCGCACCAGGTCGACGTTGCGCAGCAGCTGGCCCAGGCCCTCGAGTGCGTAGTACTCGCACTGGATCGGGATGAGGACCTCCTGGCCCGCCACCAGTGCGTTGACCGTCAACAGGCCGAGCGAGGGCGGGCAGTCGATGAGGATGTAATCCAGCGGTTGCTCGTATGCCTGGATCGCCCGCTGAAGCCGGCTCTCCCGGGCTACCAGAGAAACCAACTCGATCTCCGCACCGGCGAGATCGATGGTGGCGGGAGCACAGAAGAGGCCCTCGACGTCCGGAACGGGCTGGACGACCTCGGCGAGCGGCTTGCTCTCCACCAACACGTCGTAGATGGAGGGAACTTCGGCGTGGTGGTCGATCCCGAGGGCGGTGGATGCGTTGCCCTGGGGGTCGAGATCGATCACCAGGACACGGCCACCGTGCAGTGCCAGCGAAGCGGCAAGGTTGACGGTCGTCGTCGTCTTGCCGACGCCGCCCTTCTGGTTGGCGACCACGATGACTCGGGTCTGCTCCGGTCGCGGCAGACCTTCGCCGGCGCGGCCCAAAGCCTCAACCGCCAGTTGGGCCGCACGACCGATCGGAGTGTCGTCCATCGGAGGCGGTGTTTCACGTGAAACATCCACCCCCATCGACTCGGTACGGGGACCGGGGACCGGATCGGTCATCGGTCCCGCGATGTTGGCGTCGGACCGCAAGGATTCACTCTCCTCGACTTCAGGCTCGCAATGAACAGAGCCTCCCATGCCTTCGGGGTCGTGAACCAGTGAGGCCTGGTGTTCTGTGGAGAAATCCACCTCTGTGGACAACTCCGTTGCCCCGCCGAGTGAACCAAGAGGCTTGCGGTCGCGAGGTTCGGCCGCAGCGCGGCCACGACTGATGATGCCCTGCAGCAGTGAGCGACGTTTCACGTGAAACACGATGCACAGCGGCTGCGGCCGGACCTCTGCGACACTCCGACCCGTGCGGGTTTGGCAGCTTGTGTGGAGTACGTCTCCTCGTCAGGACGGATCAGCGGCGCCGACGGGCCCGATCCGACCGTGCGGCCTTCGCCCGCTTCGCCGCGAACCGCACACCGCCGGGGCTCTCGCCGACCTCGACCCGAACGACGGTGGACAGCGGGTCCACCACGCCCTCACCCACATGCAGGATCGACGTCTCCACCGCACCGAGCTTGCCAAGGGCAGTCGCCGCAGCCTTCAGCTCCTCCTCCGCGGTGTCCCCCTTGAGCGCAAGCATCTCGCCGTAGGGCCGCAGCAGCGGAATGCCCCAGGTAGCCAGACGGTCCAGCGGGGCCACGGCCCGCGCGGTCACCACATGGACCGGCGGGAGCTTGCCCAGGACCTCCTCGGCGCGGCCCCGCACGACCGTGACATGGTCCAGGCCGAGCAGCTCGACAACCTCGGTGAGGAAGTTGGTGCGCCGCAGCAAGGGCTCCAACAGGGTGATGTTCAGATCGTCCCGTACCAGGGCCAGCGGAATGCCCGGCAGTCCGGCACCGGAGCCGACGTCGCAGACCGTCACACCTTCCGGTACGGCCTCCGAGAGCACCGCACAGTTGAGGATGTGCCGCTCCCACAGGCGGGGCACTTCCCGCGGGCCGATCAGGCCCCGCTGCACGCCCGCCTCGGCGAGCAGCTCCGCGTAGCGAACCGCATCGGCGAAGCGATCACCAAACACTTCCCGCGCCTGCTCGGGCGCGGGGGGAAGCTCCGCTGCCTCCGTCACGGGGACCGTCCTTCCGTACAGCGCCGGTGCTTCGCACACCGGCCACCAGAACTACCAGGCTGACAAAGTTCGGCCCCGTCTGCTCTACAGACGGGGCCGGTGAAACGTGGGAACCGATCAGGCGGGCAACACGACGACGAACCGCTGCGGCTCCTCGCCCTCGGACTCGCTGCGCAGTCCCGCGGCCTTGACCGCGTCGTGCACGACCTTGCGCTCGAAGGGGGTCATCGGCTTGAGCTTGACGGGCTCACCGGTGTTCTTCACCTCGGTGGCGGCCTTGGCGCCCAGCTCGGACAGCTCGGCCCGCTTCTTGGCCCGGTAACCCGCGATGTCCAGCATGAGCCGGCTGCGGTCGCCGGTCTCCCGGTGCACGGCCAGGCGCGTCAGCTCCTGCAGCGCCTCCAGCACCTCGCCGTCCCGGCCGACCAGCTTCTGCAGGTCGCGGCCGCCGCTGTCGCTGATGATCGACACAGAGGCACGATCGGCCTCGACGTCCATGTCGATGTCGCCGTCGAGGTCGGCGATGTCGAGCAGACCCTCCAGGTAGTCCGCCGCGATCTCACCCTCCTGCTCCAGGCGGGTCAGGGTGTCTGCACCCTCGGCAGCGGCGGAGGTGGTGCCTTCCGTCACGGGATGGGCTCCTTCTTACTTCTTGGACGGGGACTTGGGCCGCTGCGGGCCACCCTTGCGCTGGCCGGACTGGGCCTTGCTACGGGTGCCGGAGCCGGGCTTCGAGGGCTGCTGGGCAGCGGAGGGCTTGGCATCCTCCGGCTCGTCGGGCTTCTCCGGCGAGGTGGAGTCACCGGCCGCCTTCGGCCCGCCGGACTGGCGCTGGGACTTGGACTGGCGCTTGGGCTGCTGGCGGCGCCCAGCGGTGCCGGCGACAGTGCCGTCCGTAATGGTCGCGCCGTCCTCGGTCTGCGCCACGGCCTGGGCCGTGCTCTTCACCACGGTGCCGTCGGGCTGCGCGGCGAGACCGGCCTTGTTCAGGGCGTTGATGAACTTGCGCTCGAACTCGTTGCGGTCGCGGCCCTTGGCGACGATCGCCTTGACGATGGTCTTCTCGCTGCGGCGACGGATCTTGCCGTGGTGCTCGATGTGCTTGGTCAGACGCTCCAGGTAAGCGGCCTGGGCCTTGGAACCCGGGGTCGGGTTGTTGCGGATGACGTACATCTGCTGGCCCATGGTCCACACGTTGGTGGTCAGCCAGTAGACGAGGACACCGACCGGGAAGTTGATACCGAAGACGGCGAACATGACCGGGAAGACGTACATCAACATCTTCTGCTGCTGCATGAACGGCGTCTTCACCGTGGTGTCGACGTTCTTCGTCATCAGCTGGCGCTGCGTGTAGAACTGCGACGCAGACATCAGGACGATCATGACCGCGGTGACGACCCGCACGTCGGTGACCGTGGCACCCAGGGCGTGGACGGTGGCAGAGCCGTCCTTGAACTTCGCAGCGAGCGGGGCCCCGAAGATGTGCGCCTTACG
Organism: Streptomyces broussonetiae; assembly: GCF_009796285.1. Lineage (NCBI taxonomy): Bacteria > Bacillati > Actinomycetota > Actinomycetes > Kitasatosporales > Streptomycetaceae > Streptomyces > Streptomyces broussonetiae. The sequence continues at coordinate 4,928,892 of NZ_CP047020.1, forward strand.
GGCGCTGGCCAGCAGCGACTCGTTGATGACGCCGATGGTGTGGCCCGACGCAATGCCGTTGAGCACGTGGTACAGGGCGAAGAAGAACGGGGACTGCGCCAGGATGGGAAGGCACGAGGAGAGCGGGTTGGTACCCGACTCCTTGTACAGCTTCATCATCTCTTCGGACTGACGCTGCTTGTCGTTCTTGTAGCGCTCCTGGATCTTCTTCATCTCGGGCTGGAGCGTCTGCATGGCCCGGGTCGCCTTGATCTGCTTCACGAAGAGCGGGATCAGGCAGATACGGATCAGGATCACCAAGGACACGATGGACAGGCCCCAGGCCCACCCGGTGTCAGCACCGAAGATCGCGCCGTACACCTTGTGAAACTGGACGATGACCCATGAAACGGGTGTCGTGATGAAGCTGAAGAGGCTGGCAATCGTGTCCACTAATCATGCTCCTTGGGCATGGGACGAGGTCTCTGCGGCCGGGCTCGAAGGAAGCCCGGAAGAGGGCTTCGCTTCGGTGGCCGGTTCGCCGGCGGAGGGCCCGCCCTTGCGTGCGCGCCAAGCGTTGCGCAGCATTTCGTGCCACCGTGGACGCTTGCGGGGCGGAACATGGTCCACACCGCCGAGCGACCACGGATTGCACCGGAGGATGCGCCAGGCGGTCAGTGCCGTTCCCTTGATCGCACCGTGCCGGTCGATGGCCGTGTAGCCGTAGTGGGAGCACGACGGGTAGTACTTGCATACCGGCCCCAGCAGTGGACTGATCGTCCACTGGTACAGCTTGATCAGAGCCAGCAGCGGGTACTTCATCGCGCGCCCCCTCCCAGCAGCCGCTGAACGGCGGCGTCCAGGTCTTGGGCCAGCTGTGCATGGTCTGCGTCGCCCGCTCCGGGCAGCGCTCGTACGACTACCAGGCTACCGGGGGGAAAAAGGACGACTCGGTCACGCATCAGATGACGCAGTCTGCGCTTCACTTTGTTGCGCACGACCGCACCACCCACTGCCTTGCTGACGACGAAACCCGCACGCGTCGGGGGAGCGCTCTCCCCAGGCGCGTGCGGGTCCGTGGCACCGCTACGAAGGTGGACGACGAGAGTCGGGCGTCCTGCCCGGCGTCCTCGTCGGACCGCGGTCGCGAAGTCCTCGCGCCGCCTCAGCCGGTTGTCGGTGGGCAGCACGATGGCATGACCTGACCGGGATCAGGCGGACAGGCTGGCGCGACCCTTGGCACGACGGTTCGCCAGAATCGCGCGGCCGGCACGGGTGCGCATCCGCAGGCGGAAGCCGTGGGTCTTCGCGCGACGACGGTTGTTCGGCTGGAAGGTGCGCTTGCTCACTCGGGGGCTCCAGAAATCAAATCGGTGTGGCGGGTGCCGTCCTGGCTGTCACCGTGCGCCCACGAGTAGCTCGCGTCACGCCCGAGTGCACCGCTTCCCGATCACCTGGAGTGATCTGTGCCCATCGGAGGCAGGCGGCAGCAGCCATCGACAACTCGACCTGGTTACGGTACGCGGGGCTGCGCCATCCGGTCAAACCGGGGGTCACCGAGAGACACTATCCACAGGCTGGGGACAACAACTTGAACCGCACCCGCCGCGCTGACTACCGTGGCTGAACTCCCATTCGTTCTTTTGTCCCCCGCCCCGGCGGGTTTGCCCCACCGAACACCCGAAGTACACCCCGACCCGTCCCGCGTCACACGTTCGTGGGACCTGTGAGAGAGCGTGCCCTGTGGCTGACGTACCTGCCGATCTTGCCGCAGTGTGGCCGCGAGTACTGGAGCAGCTCCTCGGGGAAGGCCGCGGACAGGGTGTCGAGGTCAAGGACGAGCACTGGATCCGGCGCTGCCAGCCGCTCGCGCTGGTGGCGGACACCGCTCTGCTCGCCGTACCGAACGAATTCGCGAAGGGCGTACTGGAGGGCCGTCTCGCGCCGATCGTCAGCGAGACGCTGAGCCGTGAGTGCGGTCGCCCCATCCGCATCGCGATCACCGTGGACGACTCCGCGGGGGAGCCGCCGGCGCCCGCACCCGTGCAGCAGCCGCCCAAGCCCCGCTACGAGGAACCGGAGCTGCCGTCCGGGCCGTACGAGGGCTACGGCCGCCATCGCGCCGCCGAGCAGCCGCCGGCCGACGGGCCGCAGTCCCGCGCCGACCAGCTCCCGGTCGTCCGCCCCGCCTACCCTTCCGAGTTCCAGCGCCGCGAGCCGGGCACCTGGCCGCGTCCCGCGCAGGACGAGTACGGCTGGCAGCAGCCGCGGCTCGGCTTCCCCGAGCGCGACCCGTACGCCTCGCCGTCGTCCCAGGACGCCTACGGCTCCGGACCGGACGCCTATGGCGCGCCGTCCCCGGACTACCGCTCGCAGGGCATGGACCGGCCGGCGTACGAACAGCAGCGAGGCGAGTACGGCGACTACGACGCGCACCGCGGGGACTACGAACCGTCCCGCCCGGACTACGACTCCGGACGGTCCGACTACGAGTCCAAGCGTTCCGACTACGACTCCAAGCGTTCCGAGTACGAGTCCAAGCGTTCCGAGTACGAGTCCAAGCGTTCCGAGTACGACCCTTCCCGGGCCGAGTACGACCAGCGCGACCCCGTCCGCCGCGAGCTGCCCGAGCAGCCCGCCGGCGGCCCGGCGCACCGCGGCGGTCCCGGCCGCCCGGACCTGCCCCCGGCCGGCGCCCCCGGCCCGCTGGCCGCACAGCCGGCTCCGGCGAGCGGTCCCGGTGAGCCGACGGCGCGGCTGAACCCGAAGTACCTCTTCGACACGTTCGTCATCGGCGCTTCCAACCGGTTCGCGCACGCGGCCGCGGTGGCCGTCGCAGAGGCGCCGGCGAAGGCGTACAACCCCCTGTTCATCTACGGGGAGTCGGGGCTCGGCAAGACGCACCTGCTGCACGCGATCGGGCACTACGCGCGCAGCCTCTATCCGGGCACGCGCGTGCGGTACGTCAGCTCGGAGGAGTTCACCAACGAGTTCATCAACTCCATCCGCGACGGCAAGGGCGACAGCTTCCGCAAGCGGTACCGCGAGATGGACATCCTGCTCGTCGACGACATCCAGTTCCTCGCGGACAAGGAGTCGACGCAGGAGGAGTTCTTCCACACCTTCAACACGCTCCACAACGCCAACAAGCAGATCGTGCTGTCCAGCGACCGGCCGCCCAAGCAGCTGGTCACGCTCGAGGACCGGCTGCGGAACCGTTTCGAGTGGGGTCTGATCACCGACGTCCAGCCGCCGGAGCTGGAGACGCGGATCGCGATCCTGCGCAAGAAGGCGGTGCAGGAGCAGCTCAACGCCCCGCCCGAGGTGCTGGAGTTCATCGCCTCCCGGATCTCGCGGAACATCCGTGAGCTGGAGGGCGCGCTGATCCGGGTGACGGCGTTCGCCTCCCTCAACCGGCAGCCGGTGGACCTGGGCCTGACCGAGATCGTGCTGAAGGACCTGATCCCGGGCGGGGAGGACTCCGCGCCCGAGATCACGGCGACGGCCATCATGGGGGCCACCGCCGACTACTTCGGGCTGACCGTGGAGGACCTGTGCGGCACCTCACGCGGCCGCGCGCTGGTCACCGCGCGGCAGATCGCCATGTATCTGTGCCGTGAGCTGACGGATCTGTCGCTGCCGAAGATCGGTGCGCAGTTCGGCGGGCGCGACCACACCACCGTCATGCACGCCGACCGCAAGATCCGCGCGCTGATGGCCGAGCGGCGGTCGATCTACAACCAGGTCACCGAGCTGACCAACCGCATCAAGAACGGCTGAGGTACGGCTCCGTCCGACGCGGAAGGGCGCCCCCGGGATCCGGATCCCGGGGGCGCCCTTCCGCGTTCCCACCGACCGGGCGACAGCGGTCAGGGGCGGGGCAGGGGCGGCCCGAGCCGGCCTGTGGAGAGCAGTCCGCGGGCTGTGGAGCGTTCCCCGTCCGCCACCCGGTGTTCGATTACTCGCCTGGTTACGGCCACTCTCCACAGATTCGCCGACTTTCTTCCGTCCACATCCTGGGGACTGCAAAGTTGTCCCGAACGGCATCCACAGGGAGCCTGGCCATAGGGGATTCGCCCAGCTCAGTGGCCTGTGGAATCGTGGACGAACGATCTCCACAGGCTGTGGACACAGCAAAGATCCACAGGCTGTGCACGAAGTTGTCCACTGACGACCCACAGGCTGGGGCTCGTTGTCCCCAGCGATCCCCAGCTTCTCCACATGGCTGTCCACTGTTCGGCAACGCGACGCACCCTGTCACCGCGTCGAGTGAAAGGCGTCACACGAAGGTGCCGGGTTGGGGTGTGGGAAACGTGGGTAAACCTGGGGACGCAGCTGGGGAGAACTGCCCTCCGGCTGTGGGCGAGGTGTGCAGAACTTTCTGTTCTCCACAGATCCGCCTGGTTGTCCACCGGCTCCACCCACAGGCCCCGTGGACAAAATTTCCGCGCTGAGCTGGGCAAACGTGGTTATCCACGGTATCCACAGGCCCTACTACTACTCCCGACTAGAGAGAGTGCGGCAATCGCTTTGAAGTGGGGGCTGTGCACAACTCGCCGTCACGTGTCCGGCTGCCCCGCCGACCGACTTGACCCCGACGGGCACCTACTGTCAGTGCGGTGCGTCAGACTGGTCCCCGGTGTCCTTCCCTCCGCAGTGGGCGGTGACACCGAGTCGGAGGACTCAGAAGCAACAGCAGCAGGAGGCGGCTTACGGTGAAGATCCGGGTGGAACGCGACGTACTCGCGGAGGCAGTGGCGTGGGCGGCACGCAGCCTCCCGGCCCGTCCGCCGGCGCCTGTCCTCGCCGGCCTCCTCCTCAAGGCCGAGGACGGCCAGCTGAGCCTGTCGAGCTTCGACTACGAGGTCTCCGCGCGGGTGTCCGTGGACGCCGAGGTCGAGGAGGAGGGCACCGTCCTCGTCTCCGGCCGTCTGCTCGCCGACATCTCGCGCGCACTGCCCAACCGGCCGGTGGAGATTTCCACAGACGGTGTACGGGCGACCGTGGTCTGTGGATCCTCCCGGTTCACCCTGCACACCCTGCCCGTGGAGGAGTACCCGGCACTGCCGCAGATGCCGAACGCGACCGGCACCGTCCCCGGCGAGGTCTTCGCGGCGGCCGTCTCCCAGGTGGCCATCGCCGCCGGCCGTGACGACACGCTGCCCGTCCTCACCGGTGTGCGCATCGAGATCGAGGGCGACACGGTCACCCTGGCCTCCACCGACCGCTACCGCTTCGCGGTCCGTGAGTTCCTGTGGAAGCCGGAGAACCCGGACGCCTCCGCGGTCGCCCTGGTCCCGGCCAAGACGCTCCTGGACACCGCCAAGTCGCTCGGTGCCGGTGACAGCGTCACGCTGGCGCTGTCCGGCTCGGGCGCGGGCGAGGGCCTGATCGGTTTCGAGGGCGCGGGGCGCCGTACGACCACGCGGCTGCTCGAGGGCGACCTGCCCAAGTACCGGACGCTGTTCCCGACCGAGTTCAACACCGTCGCCGTGATCGAGACCGCGCCCTTCGTGGAGGCCGTCAAGCGTGTGGCGCTGGTTGCCGAGCGGAACACCCCGGTGCGGCTGAGCTTCGAGAAGGGTGTGCTGATTCTCGAAGCCGGGTCCAGCGACGATGCACAGGCTGTGGAAAGGGTCGACGCCCAGCTGGACGGCGACGACATCTCCATCGCCTTCAACCCGACGTTCCTGCTGGACGGTCTGAGCGCGATCGACTCGCCGGTCGCCCAGCTGTCGTTCACGACGTCCACGAAGCCGGCGCTGCTCAGCGGCAAGCCGGCGGTGGATGCCGAGGCCGACGACGCGTACAAGTACCTGATCATGCCGGTGCGGCTCAGCGGCTGACCGTTTGTCCACAGCTGTGCACGGAGCCGGACCCCCTCTGTGGGTATCTGGCACCGTGCACGCCGGAAATCCGCAGGTCAGTGGGCCAACGCATGAGCGCGCATGCCCACAGCTGTGCGTGAAGGGGCGGGTTTAGGCTCGGCTCGGCACAAAGGTGCCTGTCACGCCACACAGCGACCTAAGGAACACAACTGATGGAGCTCGGTCTCGTCGGCCTCGGCAAGATGGGCGGCAACATGCGCGAGCGGATCCGCCGCGCGGGCCACACCGTCATCGGATACGACCGCAACGCGGACCTCGCGGATGTCCACAGCCTGGAAGAGCTTGTGGGCAAGCTCAGCGGGCCGCGCGTGGTCTGGGTGATGGTCCCGGCCGGCGAGCCCACCCAGTCGACCGTCGACCAGCTCGCCGAGCTGCTGGAGCCCGGCGACGTGGTCGTGGACGGCGGCAACTCCCGCTGGACGGACGACGAGAAGCACGCCGAGGAGTTGGCGGCCAAGGGCATAGGCTTCGTCGACTGCGGTGTCTCCGGCGGCGTCTGGGGCCTGGAGAACGGCTACGCGCTGATGTACGGCGGCGACACCGAGAACGTCGCCAAGGTGCAGCCGGTCTTCGACGCGCTCAAGCCCGAGGGCGACTTCGGCTCGGTGCACGCCGGTAAGGTCGGCGCGGGCCACTTCGCGAAGATGGTCCACAACGGCATCGAGTACGCGATGATGCAGGCCTACGCCGAGGGCTGGGAGCTGCTGGAGAAGGTCGACTCCGTCACGGACGTCCGTGAGGTCTTCCGCTCCTGGCAGGAAGGCACCGTCATCCGGTCCTGGCTGCTCGACCTCACCGTCAACGCGCTCGACGAGGACGAGCACCTGGAGGGCCTGCGCGGTTATGCACAGGACTCCGGTGAGGGACGCTGGACTGTGGAGGCCGCGATCGACAACGCGGTGCCGCTGCCCGCGATCACCGCGTCGCTGTTCGCGCGGTTCGCCTCCCGCCAGGAGGACTCGCCGCAGATGAAGATGATCGCCGCGCTGCGCAACCAGTTCGGCGGCCACGCCGTGGAGAAGAAGTAGGCAGCAGGCCTTTCGACAGGCCGTGGAGAAGCAAGGGAGGTCGGCGGGACGACCATGCACGTCACGCATCTTTCGCTGGCCGACTTCCGCTCGTACGCCCGGGCCGAGGTTCCGCTCGACCCGGGCGTCACGGCCTTCGTCGGCCCCAACGGGCAGGGCAAGACCAATCTGGTCGAGGCGGTCGGATACCTGGCGACCCTGGGCAGCCACCGGGTCGCCTCCGACGCCCCTCTGGTCCGCATGGGTGCCGAGCGGGCGGTCGTCCGGGCGCAGGTCCGGCAGGGCGAGCGGCAGCAGCTGGTCGAGCTGGAGCTGAACCCCGGCCGGGCCAACCGCGCCCGTGTCAACCGGTCCTCGCAGGTCAGGCCCCGTGACATCCTCGGCATCGTCCGCACGGTCCTGTTCGCGCCCGAGGATCTCGCCCTGGTCAAGGGCGACCCGGGTGAACGGCGCCGCTTCCTGGACGAGTTGATCACCGCCCGGTCGCCGCGCATGGCGGGCGTCCGCTCCGACTACGAGCGTGTGCTCAAGCAGCGCAACACCCTGCTCAAGACCGCCGCGCTGGCCCGGCGGCACGGCGGAAGGTCCATGGACCTGTCCACGCTCGACGTGTGGGACCAGCACCTTGCGCGCGCGGGTGCCGAGCTGCTCGCCCAGCGACTGGACCTGATCGCCGCGCTCCAGCCGCTCGCGGACAAGGCGTACGAGCAGCTGGCCCCCGGCGGCGGGCCGCTCGCGCTGGAGTACAAGCCGTCCGCACCCGGTGACGCGCACACACGCGAGGACCTCTGCGCCCAGCTCGTGGCGGCCCTGGCCGACGCCCGCAAGCAGGAGATCGAGCGCGGAGTCACCCTGGTCGGGCCGCATCGTGACGACCTCGTTCTCAAGCTCGGCCGGCTGCCCGCCAAGGGGTATGCCTCGCACGGTGAGTCCTGGTCGTACGCGCTCGCCCTGCGGCTGGCCTCCTACGACCTGCTGCGCGCCGAGGGCAACGAGCCGGTGCTGATCCTGGACGACGTCTTCGCCGAGCTGGACACACGCCGCCGGGAGCGGCTGGCCGAGCTGGTGGCGCCCGGCGAGCAGGTGCTGGTCACCGCCGCTGTGGACGACGACGTACCGCACGTGCTGGCCGGCGCCCGGTACGCGGTGTCCGGCGGGTCGGTGGAGCGCGTATGAGCGGCGGCGAGCCCACGCCCACGCCCGGCGACCCGAAGAAGGCGCCCGAACCCTCCGGCGTCGACCTCGCGCGCGTGGCGTTGCGCGCGGCGAAGGAGCAGGCACGCGCGCGCGGGGAGGCGGCGCGGCAGAAGAAGCAGGCCCGGCGCGGCGGCGGGCTGCGCTCGGGCGCGCGCGCCGACGGCCGCGACCCGATGGCGCTGGGCGCCGCGATCAACCGGTTGCTGACCGAGCGCGGCTGGGAGACCCCGGCGGCGGTGGGCGGTGTGATGGGCCGGTGGCCGCAGATCGTCGGTGAGGACCTCGCCAAGCACTGTGTGCCGCAGCGGTACGACGAGGACGAGCGGGTGCTGATCGTCAGCTGCGACTCCACGGCCTGGGCGACCCAGTTGCGCCATCTCGCGCCCGCGCTGGTCGCGCGGCTCAACGAGGATCTGGGGCACGGCACCGTACGGATGATCAAAGTGCTCAATCCGGGCGGTCCGGCCCGCCGGTACGGGCCGTTGAGGGCGCCCGGCAGCACCGGACCCGGCGATACGTACGGGTGACGTACCTCACGTCTTGAGCAGGGATGTGTGGGGTCGGCGTACCCCTGTCGTGCCTTCGGCGTACCGCCACGCGCGCGCGTGGCGCGCCTTCTGACCCCCCGGTAGCCAAGGGTTGACGGCTCGAAGCGCTGAGTGCCGCTGTGAGCCCCTTGGAGCCCCCATCCGTATATCGGGACCCGGCGGAGGATGGTTCAGGGCGGCACATGGGGACTCAGGTACCGGCAAACCCCCATCGATGTCAGCGCTACCGGTAGACTGGAAGCCAATCCCGCCCCAACGTGGGGACCGCCCGGGAAAAGCTGAGCAACGCTGATCAAGGCTTACCAACGCAACATGCCGCAGCCGCTCCGGCAACCCGCCGACGAGCCCGGCTCGTGCTGTGCCAGAAAGGGCGCTTCGTGGCCGATTCCGGCAACCCCAACGAGAACATCCCGTCCACCGACGCCGGCGTGCACGGCGAGGCCCCCGAGGCCCCTGTGAGCGGCGAGGTCACCGACTCCGGTACGGCCTCCGCCTCCTACGACGCCAGCGCCATCACCGTGCTCGAAGGGCTGGACGCGGTCCGCAAGCGGCCCGGCATGTACATCGGCTCCACCGGTGAGCGCGGTCTGCACCACCTGGTGTACGAGGTCGTCGACAACTCGGTCGACGAGGCGCTGGCGGGCTATGCGGACACCATCGACGTGACGATCCTCGCCGACGGCGGAGTGCGCGTCGTCGACAACGGCCGTGGCATCCCGGTCGGCATCGTGGCGTCCGAGGGCAAGCCGGCCGTCGAGGTCGTGCTGACCGTGCTGCACGCGGGCGGCAAGTTCGGTGGCGGCGGCTACGCGGTCTCCGGCGGTCTGCACGGTGTCGGTGTCTCCGTGGTGAACGCCCTGTCCATGAAGGTCTCCGTCGAGATCAGGACCGACGGCCACCGCTGGACGCAGGACTACAAGCTCGGCGTCCCGACGGCCCCCCTGGTCCAGCACGAGGCCACGGAAGAGACCGGCACCTCGGTCACCTTCTGGGCCGACCCGGACATCTTCGAGACCACCGAGTACTCCTTCGAGACGCTGTCCCGGCGTTTCCAGGAGATGGCCTTCCTCAACAAGGGCCTGACGATCCGGCTCACCGACGAGCGCGAGTCGGCGAAGGCCGTCGCCGGCGCCGACGAGGCGGGCGCGGACGAGAAGGCCGAGGTCAAGTCGGTCACGTACCACTACGAGGGCGGCATCGTCGACTTCGTGAAGTACCTCAACTCCCGCAAGGGAGAGGCGGTGCACCCCACGATCATCGACCTGGAGGCCGAGGACAAGGACAAGAGCCTGTCCCTCGAGGTCGCCATGCAGTGGAACAGCGGCTACAGCGAGGGCGTGTACTCGTTCGCCAACATCATCCACACCCATGAGGGCGGTACGCACGAAGAGGGCTTCCGGGCCGCGCTGACGTCGCTGATCAACAAGTACGCGCGCGACAAGAAGCTGCTGCGGGAGAAGGACGACAACCTCACCGGTGACGACATCCGCGAGGGTCTGACCGCGATCATCTCGGTCAAGCTGAGCGAGCCGCAGTTCGAGGGCCAGACGAAGACCAAGCTGGGCAACACGGAGGCCAAGACCTTCGTGCAGAAGGCGGTCTACGAGCACCTGAACGACTGGCTGGACCGCAACCCGGTGGAGGCCGCGGACATCGTCCGCAAGGGCATCCAGGCGGCCACCGCGCGCGTGGCGGCCCGCAAGGCGCGTGACCTGACCCGCCGCAAGGGCCTGCTGGAGTCGGCGTCCCTGCCCGGCAAGCTGTCGGACTGCCAGTCCAACGACCCGACCAAGTGCGAGATCTTCATCGTCGAGGGTGACTCCGCCGGCGGCTCGGCCAAGTCCGGCCGCAACCCGCAGTACCAGGCGATCCTCCCGATCCGCGGCAAGATCCTCAACGTGGAGAAGGCCAGGATCGACAAGATCCTGCAGAACCAGGAGATCCAGGCGCTGATCTCGGCCTTCGGCACGGGTGTGCACGAGGACTTCGACATCGAGAAGCTCCGCTATCACAAGATCATCCTGATGGCGGACGCCGACGTCGACGGCCAGCACATCAACACCCTGCTGCTGACCTTCCTGTTCCGCTTCATGCGGCCGCTGGTCGAGGCCGGGCACGTGTTCCTCTCCCGTCCCCCGCTGTACAAGATCAAGTGGGGCCGGGACGAGGTCGAGTACGCGTACTCCGACCGCGAGCGCGACGCGCTGCTGGAGATGGGCCGCCAGCGCGGCAAGCGCGTCAAGGAGGACTCGATCCAGCGCTTCAAGGGTCTCGGCGAGATGAACGCCGAGGAGCTGCGCGTGACCACCATGGACCAGGAGCACCGGGTCCTCGGCCAGGTCACCCTGGACGACGCCGCCCAGGCCGACGACCTGTTCTCGGTCCTGATGGGCGAGGACGTCGAGGCCCGCCGCCAGTTCATCCAGCGCAATGCCAAGGACGTCCGCTTCCTCGACATCTGAGTCGGTCTCAGCTGACCGCACCAGGAAGGATCTTCACCAGCAATGGCCGACGAGAACACTCCGCAGACTCCCGAGACCGAGGGCGGCGAGATCGTCATGCGTGTCGAGCCCGTCGGGCTCGAGACGGAGATGCAGCGCTCGTACCTGGACTACGCGATGTCCGTCATCGTGTCCCGCGCGCTGCCCGACGTCCGGGACGGCCTCAAGCCCGTCCACCGGCGCGTGCTGTACGCGATGTACGACGGCGGCTACCGCCCCGAGCGCGGCTTCTACAAGTGCGCCCGTGTCGTCGGCGACGTCATGGGCAACTACCACCCGCACGGCGACAGTTCCATCTACGACGCCCTGGTGCGCCTCGCCCAGCCGTGGTCGATGCGGATGCCGCTGGTGGACTCCAACGGCAACTTCGGCTCCCCGGGCAACGATCCGGCGGCCGCCATGCGCTACACCGAGTGCAAGATGGCGCCGCTGTCGATGGAGATGGTCCGCGACATCGACGAGGAGACCGTCGACTTCACGGACAACTACGACGGCCGCTCCCAGGAGCCGACCGTCCTGCCGTCCCGCTTCCCGAACCTGCTGATCAACGGCTCGGCCGGTATCGCGGTCGGCATGGCGACCAACATCCCGCCGCACAACCTGCGCGAGGTCGCGGCCGGCGCCCAGTGGTACCTGGAGAACCCGGAGGCCTCGCACGAGGAGCTGCTGGACGCCCTCATCGAGCGCATCAAGGGCCCGGACTTCCCGACCGGCGCGCTGGTCGTGGGCCGTAAGGGCATCGAGGAGGCGTACCGCACCGGGCGCGGCTCCATCACGATGCGCGCGGTGGTCGAGGTCGAGGAGATCCAGGGCCGCCAGTGCCTGGTCGTCACCGAACTGCCGTACCAGGTCAACCCGGACAACCTGGCGCAGAAGATTGCCGACCTGGTCAAGGACGGCAAGATCGGCGGCATCGCCGATGTCCGCGACGAGACGTCGTCCCGCACGGGCCAGCGCCTCGTCATCGTCCTCAAGCGGGACGCGGTCGCCAAGGTCGTGCTGAACAACCTGTACAAGCACACCGACCTGCAGACGAACTTCGGCGCCAACATGCTGGCGCTGGTCGACGGTGTGCCGCGCACGCTGTCCCTGGACGCGTTCATCCGGCACTGGGTGACACACCAGATCGAGGTCATCGTCCGCCGGACCCGCTTCAGGCTGCGCAAGGCCGAGGAGCGCGCGCACATCCTGCGCGGCCTGCTCAAGGCCCTGGACGCGATCGACGAGGTCATCGCGCTGATCCGGCGCAGCGACACCGTCGACGTCGCGCGCACGGGCCTGATGGGCCTGCTGGAGATCGACGAGATCCAGGCGAACGCGATCCTCGAGATGCAGCTGCGGCGCCTTGCGGCCCTGGAGCGGCAGAAGATCGTCCAGGAGCACGACGAACTCCAGGCGAAGATCACCGAGTACAACGAGATCCTGGCCTCCCCGGTCCGCCAGCGCGGGATCGTCAGCGAGGAACTGGCCGCGATCGTCGAGAAGTACGGCGACGACCGCAAGACGATGCTGGTGCCCTACGACGGCGACATGTCCATCGAGGACCTGATCGCCGAGGAGGACATCGTCGTCACCGTCTCGCGCGGCGGCTACGTCAAGCGGACCAAGACGGACGACTACCGGGCGCAGAAGCGCGGCGGCAAGGGCGTGCGCGGTACGAAGCTCAAGGAAGACGACATCGTCGACCACTTCTTCGTCTCCACCACCCACCACTGGCTGCTGTTCTTCACCAACAAGGGCCGGGTGTACCGGGCGAAGGCGTACGAGCTGCCCGAGGCCGGCCGGGACGCGCGCGGCCAGCACGTGGCGAACCTGCTCGCCTTCCAGCCGGACGAGGCGATCGCCGAGATCCTCGCCATCCGCGACTACGAGGCGGCGCCGTACCTGGTGCTGGCCACCAAGTCCGGCTTGGTCAAGAAGACGCCTCTGAAGGATTACGATTCGCCCCGCTCCGGCGGTGTGATCGCTATCAACCTGCGCGAGCGCGAGGACGGTTCGGACGACGAGCTGATCGGCGCCGAGCTGGTCTCGGCCGACGACGATCTCCTTCTGATCAGCAAGAAGGCCCAGTCGATCCGGTTCACGGCCACGGACGACTCCCTGCGCCCGATGGGCCGCGCCACCTCCGGCGTCAAGGGCATGAGTTTCCGTGAGGGCGACGAACTTCTGTCGATGAATGTGGTGCGACCCGGTACGTTCGTGTTCACTGCCACCGACGGTGGGTACGCGAAGCGGACGGCCGTCGACGAGTACCGCGTCCAGGGCCGTGGCGGCCTCGGTATCAAGGCCGCCAAGATCGTGGAGGACCGTGGTTCGCTCGTCGGCGCGCTGGTCGTCGAGGAGACGGACGAGATCCTCGCGATCACCCTCTCTGGCGGTGTGATTCGTACGCGAGTCAACGAGGTCAGGGAGACGGGCCGTGACACCATGGGCGTCCAACTGATCAACCTGGGCAAGCGCGATGCCGTGGTCGGTATCGCACGTAACGCCGAGGCCGGGCGCGAGGCGGAGGAGGTCGACGGTGGGGACATCGTCGACGAGACCGCCGAGGGTGCCCAGGCCGCCGGCACGGACGAGGGTGAGTCGCCCTCGGCCGAGTAGCACGAGGAGAGAGTCATCGTGAGCGGAGCCACGGGCGCCGGATCGGCCGGTACCTCCACGGGTACGGAAACGGACGGCGGCGGCCGTGGCTCTGCCGTGCGTGCGGACCGGGCCACCGACCCGCACACGACCAACCTGAAGCCGGTGAAGGACTCCGGGACTCCGGGCAGGACCTCCTCCGGCACGTCACCCCAGGGGGGAACTGTGACGGACACCCGAGGCCCGGTCCCGGCCGGTGAGGCGCAGGCGTCGTCGCCGCTCCCCCACGAGCGGAGCCCCGAGCAGCCTGCCGGGCCGTACCACCCGCCGCAGGCCTATCCGGCGGCCGAGGCGCCGGCCGGTGCCGTACGCCGGCCGCGCACCGGCGTGCGGACGACGCCGCGCACCCGCAAGGCGCGGCTGCGGGTGGCCAAGGCCGACCCGTGGTCGGTGATGAAGGTCAGTTTCCTGCTCTCCATCGCGCTCGGCATCTGCACGATCGTCGCCTCGGCGGTGCTGTGGATGGTCATGGACGCGATGGGCGTGTTCTCGACGGTGGGCGGCACGATCTCGGAGGCGACCGGGTCGAACGAGGCGAACGGCTTCGACCTGCAGTCGTTCCTCTCCCTCCCCCACGTCCTGACGTTCACGACGATCATCGCGGTCATCGACGTGGTCCTGGCCACGGCGCTCGCGACGCTCGGCGCGTTCATCTACAACCTCTCCGCGAGCTTCGTGGGCGGCATCGAGCTGACCCTGGCCGAGGACGAGTGAGGCCCTTGGGCCGCCCCGCGAGTCCCTGACCTGATGGTCCCCCGACAACCGATTTTGGGACTGACGTGGTCGTGCGCTAATCTTCAGGAGTCAGCGCGCGGGACACACACCGCAGAGCGCGGCGGGGCTATAGCTCAGTTGGTTAGAGCGCATCCCTGATAAGGATGAGGCCACAGGTTCAAATCCTGTTAGCCCCACCAGCGAGGAGACCCCCAGGCGATCAAGCCTGGGGGTCTTTGACATCTATGGCTGACATCAACGGCCGTGCATTGCGACGGTCAGCCGATGAGCGGGTCTTCCAGGAGTTCGGCGAGCATCCCGACAGCTTCCCTTTCGCTGTCACCCACCGCGTGCGTGTAGACGTCCATGGTCATGCTGATCTGACTGTGCCACAGGATCGCCTGAGCGATCTTGGGGAAGGCGAGCAGGGTGCCGCAGGTGTGCCGGGCGAGCCGGACCGTGATGCGGCGGACGTCGGCATGCTTCACGAGCCGCTCGAAGGTCCGGGAGAAGCCGACCGGATCGATCAGGCCGCCGTGCTCGGAGGCGAGAGGGGTTCGTGATGGCGCCCAAGCGGCGAGAGCTGGCGGACAAGCTGGCCGAGCAGATCAAGAGGGGTGACTACGCTCCGGGCCAGCAGCTGCCGCACATCAGAGAGCTGGCCGAGGCCGGCGAGGGCTCCAAGGCCACCGTCCACGCCGCTTACAAGGCGCTGGAAGCGGAAGGCCTGGTCACCTCGTCGCGAGGCCATGGCACTGTCGTGCGGCAGCAGGTCCCACTCAAGCGCCTTGGCATCGCGCGGTACGACAAGGCGAAGTGGCGGGACGGGGACGAGGTGGCATTCATCGCGGACCGCGTGGCCACCGGCCGGGCGTTCCGCCGCAACGAACAGACCCAGACCGTCAGTCTCGTCGAAGCACCCCCCCGCGGTGGCAGCCGCCCACGCGCTACCGGTCGGCGCCGAGGTCTACGCGCGCGCGGCTGGTGAAGGAAGGCGAGCAGCCAACACACATGCTGACCAGCTACTACCGGCCGGAGCACGTTGAGGGAACGCGTCTGGTGGACCCGACGCCGGGCCCAGCCGGCCGAGGCGGCGGATTTCGCGTGCTGTACGACGACGGTTACGAGATCGATCACATGAAGGAAGAACTCTTCGCTCGTTCCCCCAGCCCGGACGAGGTGAAGCTTCTTCAGCTGCCGCCAGGCGAACCTGTCGTGGAGCTGCACCGGACGACCTACACGGCCTCCGGCACAGTGGTCGAATTCGCCATCGGGGTGCACGCGGCTTCACGCTTCGCGTGGGAGTACGACTTCCAGGTTCCCGACTCGGCGAAGGACAGGGAAGGTCAGCAGTGATCACGGCACAGGACTGGGCGGACACTCGGTGCCTGTGGGACTACCACCAGATGGGCCACATGCCCCGACCGTGCTCGGTTGCAATCGGACTCGGCAGTCACGACCTGGGCGTGGCCGACGCAGCGGTCGACCTGTACAAGCGCGGCATGGCTCCACTTCTCGTGTTCACCGGAGCCACCAGCCCCACGACGCGGGAACGCATGCCCCGAGGCGAAGCCGTCCACTACCGAGAGCGCGCACTTGAGCTTGGCGTCCCCAGCTCAGCTGTCCTGGTGGAGCAGCGCGCCCGGAACACGGGCGAGAACATCCGCTTCTCCCGAGAGCTGTTGGAAGAGGTCGGCGTCGATGTGTCGTCTGTCCTGCTGATCAGCAAGCCGTACGAGGAGAGGCGGGCTTACGCCACCGCACGCAAGCTATGGCCCGAAGTTGAGATCGTCAGCGCGTCCAGCCCGATGACGCTGGACGAGTACGTCGACTCCATCGGTGACGCCCGTTTGGTGATCGACATGCTTGTGGGGGCGCTACAGCGACTGCTGATCTACCCAGAGCAGGGCTTCATGATCAGCCAGCAGGTACCGGACGATGTGACCGAGGCGTACGAGCGGTTGTGCCGTGCAGGGTTCACCAGCCGACTCATGGCGACCGGCAAGCCCTCCGCCTGAGACTGTCAGGTCACTCACGAACGGCCCTTGGGGGCGTGCCCGATGGGTCGGCCCAATCCCTGCGACTCTCCTGGCTGCGCTCGCGCGGGAGCGCCCCGCGGCGCGTGGCTGCGGGGCGCCTTGTGGGGTTTAGTCGATCTTCTGCCCGTCGTGCGTACCGCCCTTGCAGAGGTTGTCCTTCAGGTCGACCGTTCCGCCGCCCTGCCTGCACTGAGAAGGGGTGACGTACGATGGGGCGCCCTGTGCGGTGGTGGCGGCGCTGGCGGCACCTGTGAGGCCGAGTCCGGCGAGGGCTGCCGTGGCGATGACGGCGGCGAGGATTCGTCGAATGCGCATTTGGTTCCCCTTTCACGGATTGCCTCGGTTGGGGCCACTAGTCAGCTTGATCTTCGCCCATGTGGGTGGCATGTGATGTTGCGCCATTCGAGTGACAGCGCTGTCGGGTGCCGGGGCAGTGACGCGACCCGTCGGACAGGTCCTAACCGGCCCAGGTTCGGGCATCCCGCGCTACCTGGTAGATAGCGGGTCCTCGTGCTCAAGGTTGAACAGGTAGACCGGACCCTCTCATCCGCCAGCCCAACTGTGGATCTCCGAGCCCGGCATCCGCCGGCCGATCAGCCTCAGCAGTGGGTTCGGCTGCAACTCACGGATCTTGCGGCGCACCGCGTCGCCCGGCCGGTTCTCCGCCAAGTCGTCTGGCTGCACCCTGCCCCCCTGTCTGTGCTTCGCTGCCAGATCACCACGGAGTCATGACCAGCGCCAAGACCCGTATTGACCATTGTCGGATCCCAGCTGATGCCTGACGTTCTGGTCCCAGGTGATGCTTGACGGTGGACCTAGACAACATAGGGAGCCCCGTGGGGCTTGTTCGCTTTCACGTTACGGACCGGGACGTCGGTCGTGCGCCGGATCACCCGGACCTGGCCGTCCAGCTCGACACTGATCGTCGTGTCCGACACGTGCACGGTCACGGTCTGCCCTGCGTACGGGCGGCCGAGGGACACGACCTGCCGGCAGACCATGACCGTGCCCACCGCGCTGACCCGCCGCTGCACCCGCACCGGCTCGATACCCGGCCGCGGCGGCGGTCCGGCCGGACGCAAGCCCCGCAGCCTGCGGACTTCCTCGCCGGTCAGCGGGTTGGGCCGCACCCTCAGCAGTTCCCGCGAGGACGGATCGAAGAACGACAGCGTCTCGTCATCGATCCGGATGCCCACCTGGCGGCCGCCGAGGATCTCCGCTGCCAGCACCTGGTGCCCGCCCAGGCCGACCAGGCCGCTGTTGTTCACGACCCGGTCCACCTCGAACGCCGCCCCCTCACCGGCCGGAAGCGGTGCCGGCCCGGCCGCACGTCCGCCCCGGGCGGCCAGCCGTCCCAGATCCGCCACAGACAAGTGCGACCGCACGGTCTTGATCCGCGCCCCGGCGATCAGCAGATGGATCACCGAGGTGTCCGCCCAGAAGGTCACCGTCAGCCCTGAGCGGGCCGGTCCAAGCCAGAACTGCTTGCCCGCGACCTGCAGATTCCCACTCGCAGGCACCACCCGCTCGAACTCCACCGGCCCGCCCTCGTCCACCTGCACCGCCTCGGGAAGAGGGGCAGGGGCAGGCGGCGCTTCGGCCGGCTCCGACGTCACCGCAGGGGCCGTCCGCTGGTGCGGCACCAGCGCGAGCACTCCGGGCACCCTCAGGCCCAGGACGTCCCGCTCCTGCTCAGCAACCGGGGTAAACCGGTCCGCCGGGAACTGCATGTCCAGCGCCTGGTGCGGCCGCATGGAGTTGTATTCCTCCACCCACGCATCCAGCGCCGCCTGAGCCGCCTCGATGCTCTCGAACGCACCGCAGTCGTCGAGGAGTTCACGCCGCAGCGTCTGATGGAACCGCTCGACCTTGCCCGTCGTGGTCGGCGACGCCGGCTGGGTGAGCCGGTGCGCGATCCCGTTCTCCCGGCAGATCCGGTCGAACAGCACCTCACCGCCCTGCCCGAACCGATCGGTGAACTGCTTGCCGTTGTCCGTCAGCACCTCCTCCGGCACCCCGAACGCCTGCAAGGCCCGGGCGAAGGCCGCACACACCGCCCTCCCGGTCGCCCGCTCGACCACCGACGCGATCACGCAGTACCGGGAATGGTCGTCCACCCCGGTCACGACCTTGGCCTCGGTCAGCTCCCCGGTCACCGGGTCGACCAGCATCACGCCGCCAACGATGTCCATCTGCCACAGCTGCATCGGCCGGTCCCGCTGCCAGCGCTTGTAATCCGACCGCTTCCGGCGCCGCACCCCCGGCTCCACCAGGCCGTGACGGACCAGGATCCGATACACAGTCATCCGCGACGGCACCGGGCTCACCGCCCCGGACCGCTCCAGCACATGCGCGATCCGCCGCGGACCCCACTTCGGGTGCTTGCGCCGCAGCTCACACACGGCCGCCTCCACCTCGGCAGAGACCTGATGCGGACACGACGCCGGCTTGCGCGAACGATCCGCCAACCCGGCCAGACCGGAGGTCTCATACCGGGACTTCCAGCCGCTGACCGTCTGCCGGGACACCCCCAACGACGCGGCGACCTCGGTCACCGTCGCACCCGCCAGCACAGCCAGGACAGCCCGGTATCTCTGCTCGACAACCGACAACTCCACCAGCGCCAATCCCGGCCTCCCCACACGCGCCGCAACGACACGCACAGAAAAGCCGATCACGGCCACTGTCAACCATCAGCTGGGACCGAACTGTCAAGCATCTACCGGGATCGGACACCCGTATTGACCATGAGCTGTTACAGGTTTCTCTACCTCATCAAGCCCCGGCTGCGCTCCGCTCCGCCGGGCGCGCTCCCGGCTCCGCGGCGGGCGCCGCTCCTGCCTCCGGCCCGCTCCGCCCGCGCTGCGCCGACGCGCGCCCACGTGTGGACTGGGCCGGTGGCCATGAGTCGATCACCGCATACGCGGCCGGGTCAGAACCGTGCCTCCGGCGGGGGTCGGCCGGCACCGGGATGGAGGGACGCCGTCGCCGACTGCGGGTCCATCGTGGCGGATGCTGGGGCTCCCATCCCGCACACCGTCGACCCAGGCAGAGCCGAGCAGGCGCGGCCCCTGGCGTCCAGGTCGTTCGTGCAGTGGCGCGCTCCACCTGGATGCCAGGAACCACGCCCGCTCCACGGTGCGGTGTGGGTCGACGGCGTACGGGATGGGAGCTGGGGTCAGTGGTGGGTCGAGGAGGCATCCGCCATGATCGGCCCCGACGCCTTGCCGCGATGGCTCTCGTCCTGCACGAGCAGAGAGAGCAGGGACGCCACGGGCAGGCCGGCTTCTGCCGGATGGCGCAGCACCTTGTCCGGCTCGATGCGGTAAGTGTTCGCGCGCCCCTCACGGGTGTGCGAGAGGTAACCGTCCTGCTCGAGGTCGGAAATGATGCGCTGGACCGCGCGCTCTGTGAGCCGGCAGTGGGCGGCGATGTCGCGGATCCGGACGTTCGGCTTGTCGGCGATGGCCGCCAGTACGCGCGCGTGACTGGTGATGAACGTCCATCCGCTGTGAGGTTCGGGCACTCCAACCATGCCTCGCATTTTAGGGGACCCCCATTTTTTAGGGGACCCCCATTGCCCGAACTCAGTTACATGACATACTTTTCCGGTAACCGCTGGCGGCTTTGCGCTGGCGCGCCACGGAAGGAGCCCCGAAGGTGTCTGCGAGTGAGGCCGTCATGCCAACGCTCACGAGTGGCGTCGGTGGCAAGCGGTGGTCGGTGCAATCCAGTGAGCCTGGGCCGACGACTGCGTTGCGTCAGTACGAATGCCGTGGCGCGTGGGTGGTCGCCGCTCACGGCTCCTATGACATGCACTCGTCCCCGCCTCTGGCGGAGGCATTGGACGCCGCTGTCAGGAAGCATGCGAAGGTCGTCCTGGACGCCTCTGGCGTTGACTTCGCGGACTCGACATTCCTCAACCTGCTGATCCTTGCCCACCAAGCGGGAACCCTGCGCGTGGCCGCACCGCCAGCACAGCTTCAGCGGCTGTTCGAGATCACCGGAACCGACACCATCCTGGTGATACGAGAGACCGTGACCGACGCCGCCGCCGCCTAACTGAGAGAGAGCAGCTCAACAGGGTGTGCCGCGCCACTGGATGGGCCGTCCGAAGCCGCTCAGTGACGACCGACGTGTACCCCCATGCCCAAGCCCGTTCTTTTGGAATGATCTGCATGGACATGCGCAGGATCGTCGCAGTGCTGGCCGAGGAAGCTGAGCAGCAGATTCAAGACCAGGTGTGGGATCTGGCGCCGAGCGACCGCGCACTCGCCCTTGAGACCGAAGCCCGCCTGCGCAACGTTGTCGGCCCGCCGGACGTCCAGGAGGCCTTGCCGCAGATCAAGCGGCTTGAACACCTGCGGGAATGTCTCGCCGCCCTGGCCATCTCCCTCGCGCGTACTCACGGCCGTCTGGCCTGGTTTCTCTCTGGCGCTCTCAATGCGCTTGAGCCCGTCCTGCGCTGGCGTGCCCTGCCAGCCGACCGTGGCGGCAGCTTCGGCACTGTCCTCCCAGGCCCTGAGGAATACACGGAGGCGGAGGATGCCGTCCGCCGACTCCAGGACGCCCTTGCAATGATCACCGCCGAGCCGGTTGACCCCGGCAGCGTTCGCCCGAATCAGGAAGCGAACGGGGTCTGAGGCGGCGAGAGTGCAGAGCACGACACACGTGCACACCCTGGTCATCAGGAGTGTCGACCCTCGGTCCGGATGGATCGGGGGTCTTCTTCTGTTGCCCGGCCGGAGCGCCGACCATGATCCGGCTCGGCGAGTTCGTCGCACACGGTCGTGAGGGGAGAGCGGCTGCCACGGCGATGCGACCGTGGCCCGCGCTTGGGCGGCCGGGCCCGGGCGAGCCGATCCGTCCACGGCCGCCGCGGCCCAGCTCGAGCCCGGCGAGCAGGTGTTGGCACGCCCCGGCCCGGACAGGTCCTGGTGCACATGGAAAGACCCGACCGCTGGCGACGGGGGATGCACCAGCGATCGGGCTATGGCCAAGGGTAACAAGGTTGGGCTGATTACGGGGGCCAAGTCGACGGGGAAATGGGCAGGTTGGCCGATCAGCGACCGCACGGAGGGTCGTAGGAGAGGCGGGGCAGGTACTCGTGCCACTTCTGCGGGGTCAAAACACCCCGGGTGACCGAGCAGATATGGCTGATTGCCGCCTCGTCGTCCAGGCTCCACAGGCGGACCGTGTCGGCGCCGCTGGAGACGCCGATGACATGGCTGTCGGGGCTGAAGGAGAGGAAGTAGCCCGTCTTGGCGTTGGGGCTCATCGACTGGCCGATCGGGGTCGCCGAGGCGGGGCGGGTGACGTTCCACAGCCGGACGGTGTTGTCGTTGCCGCCACTTGCCAGCGTCCGGCCGTCCTGGCTGAAGCTCAGCGAGGTGACCGCCTCGGTGTGCCCGGTGAGCGGGGCGCCGAGGGCGCTGGCGGTGGCGGGGTCGGTGACGTTCCACAGTCGTACCGTGTCGTCATCGCTGCCGCTGGCCAGGGTGTGGCCGTCGGGGGTGAAGGCGAGTGCGTTGACCGGGCCGGAGTGCTCCGTCAGCGGCCGGCCGAGCGGGACCGGGTGGGCCGGTGCGGTGACCCGCCAGAGGCGGATGGTGCTGTCCGCGCTGCCGCTGGCCAGGGTCCGGCCGTCCGGGCTGAAGGCGAGGGCGTTGACGTAGCCCCGGAATCCGGTGACCGGCTTGCCGAGCGGTGCGGGATGGGCGGGGTCGGTGACGTTCCACAGCCGCAGGGTGTGATCGTCCCAGGCGGTGGCGAGGGTGCGGCCGTCCGGGCTGAACGCCAGCGCGTCCGGGCCCATGAAACGCGTCGCCAGATGCAGGAGCGGTCCGGCGATCACCGGGTGGGCCGGATCGGCGACGTTCCACAGATAGATCCTGCGTGCGCCGGTGAGGACGGCCAGGGTGCGGCCGTCGGGGGAGAACCGCAGGTCCCGCTGGCCGCTGTCGGCGGGCATGAACGGCGTGCTGAGCGGCTTGGGCCGGTCGGCGCGGGCCACGTTCCACAGCCGGACACGGCCGTCCCGCGCGGCCGTCGCCAGCATCCGCCCGTCCTGCCGGAACGCGGCGCTGTGGCCGATCATGTCCGAGGTCGGGATCGACCACAGCCGCACCTTGCTGTCACCGCTGCCGGTGGCCAGCGTCCGCCCGTCCGGGCTGAAGCCGAGCGCGTACATCTCGCCGCTGCTGCCCTCGAGCGGCTCGCCGATCTGCGAGGGGGAGGACGGGTCGCTGACGTTCCACAGACTCGCCGTGCTGTCCGCGCTCGCGGCGGCCAGCCGTCCGCCGTCGGGACTGAACGCCACCGACCAGATGGGGCCGGTGTGGCCGGTCAGCGGGGAGCCCAGCTGTGCCGGGTGGGCGAGGTCGGACAGGTCCCACAGCCGGATGGTGTCGTCCGCGCTGCCGCTGGCCAGGGTGTGGCCGTCCGGGCTGAAGGCCACCGAGTGAACGATGTCCGTGTGGCCCTTGAGCACGGCCGGCAGCGGCTCGGGCCGACGCGGGTCGGCGGTGTTCCACAGCCGGATGGTCTCGTCGTCGCCGCCCGCCGCCAGGGTCCTGCCGTCGGGGCTGAACGCCACGGAGCGCACCGCGGCGGTGTGTCCGCCCAGCACCTTCAGCTGCTTCGCCCGGTGCGGATCGGCCACGTCCCACAGCCGTACGGTGTGGTCCTCGCCGGCCGAGGCCAGGGTGCGGCCGTCGGGGCTGAAGGCGACCAGGTAGATCGTGCCCGTGTGACCGGTCAGCGGTCTGCCGACGGCGGTCGGGTGGGCGGGGTCGGTCACGTCCCACAGCCGGATCGTGCCGTCGTCGCCCGCGCTGGCCAGGGTGTGGCCGTCCGGGCTGAACACCGCGCTGCTCACCCAGCTGGTGTGGCCGGTCAGCGGCCGGCCCAGGGGCTTCGGGCGGCTCGGATCGGCCACGTTCCACAGCCGGACCGTCCGGTCGTAGCTGGCCGTGGCGAGGGTCTTGCCGTCGGGGCTGTAGGAGGTGAGGTAGACGGCGCCGGTGTGGCCGGACAGCGGGGTGGCCAGCGGCGCGTTCACGATCGAGATCAGTCTGCTGTACGTCCCCTCGTCGTCCGGGCGCAGCCGGTGCGCGACCAGGGCGAGCTGGGCCGCCAGCGAGGGGTCCGTGTGCTGCACCCGGTCCGCCTCGGCGAGTACCTGCTCGAACACGGCGTCGTCCCGCTGCTGCCGGGCGATCACCGCCGAGCCGCCGGCCACCAGGGCCAGCACGACCAGCGCGGCCACCGCGGCGCGGCTCAGCCACACCGAGCGCCGGCGCAGCCGGACCGAGGCGGCCAGGAACTCCACCGCGCTGCGGGTGAGGAAGGTGTCACCGGCGGACCTGGCCCAGCTGCGGGCCTGCTCCAGCCGTGAGCCCCGGTACAGCAGCGAGTTGTCCCGGTCCGAGTCCTCCCAGGCCCGGCCGTCCTCCTCCAGCCGCTGGCGCAGCAGATGGTCGTTGCGGTTGTCGTCGATCCAGTGCCGCAACCGGGGCCAGGCGTGCAGCAGCGCCTCGTGGGTAATCTCCACGGTGTCCGCGTCCAGCGTCACCAGCCGGGCCCGGACGAGGGCCTCGAGGGACTCCTCCGTCTTGCCGGGGTCCGCCGACTCCTCCGCGAGCTGACGCCGGGTGCCGCGCCGGCGAGTGGCCTGGGTGTCCTCGCCGAGGCGTACCAGGCGCAGCAGGAGCAGCCGGGCCGCCGTACGGGCCGCGGGGTCGAGCCCCGACCAGGCGCGCTCGGCGGTCGCCGCGACCGCGCCCTGGATCCCGCCCGCCGCGCGGTAGCCGGCCAGCGTCAGGCGTCCGGCCTTCCTGCGCTGCCAGGTGGCGAGCAGGGCGTGGGACAGCAGTGGCAGCACGCCCGCGTCGTGCGCCCCGCGCGGGCCGTCGACGCTCACCTCGCGCACGATCAGCTCGGCGAGCCCCGGTTCCAGCTCGAGCCCGACCGCCTTGGCCGGTCCGGTCACCGCCTCGCGCAGCTCTGCGCTGGTCAGCGGGCCGAGCACCATGTGCCGGTGCTGGAGGGCGTCGGCGAGTTCCGGGTAGCCGAGGCACTGTTCGTAGAAGTCGGCGCGGATGCCGAGCACGACGACGACCGGGGCCGGGCCGTCCCCGCCGGCGGGCGGGGTGCAGGCGGCGTGCAGCAACTGGAGGAAGGTACGGCGGTCCGCCTCGTCGGGGCAGAGGGTGAAGGCCTCCTCGAACTGGTCGACGATGACGACTGGGCGGGTGTCGGGGGACGGCTCGCCGTCGGACGCCCGATTGCCGGAAAACCGATTGCCGGAAAACCGGCTGTCGGCCGCCTGGTTGTCGGCCGCCCGGCTGTCGGCCGCCCGGCTGTCGGCCGCCCGGTTGGCGGCGGGCGGACCGTCGGAGGGCGTGGACTCGGTCGGCTCCGTCCCGGTGGGTGTCGCGCGACGCGCCCACACCGAGACCGCCTCGCGTGCCGCCCGGGCGAGCCGGGGAGTGTCGGAGCCGGGCACCGCCGGGTTCCGCGTCGCCTCCCGCTCCGCCTCGCGCGCCTCGGCGGCGACCGGAGCCAGTTCCGGGATACGGCGGACCAGTTCGCCCAGTGGATCGGCGCCCGGCACCAGCTGGAGCACGGGACCCGGCGTGCCGGTCCGGCCCCCGCCGAGGGCGCCGCCGCGGACGGCGGGGACCAGACCGGCGTTGAGCAGGGACGACTTGCCCGCTCCCGAGGCGCCGACCAGCATCACCAGACCACCGGTGCGCTCCGCGGCCCGCAACTGGGCGACGAGTGCGCTCGTGCTGCGCTCCCGCCCGAAGAACCAGCGGGCGTCCTCCTGCCGGTAGGGGGACAGCCCCCGGTAGGGGCACACGCCTCCGGTGACGGGCGGGGTCTGGGCGGGTGGCCGCCGGTTCTCCTCGGCGGGCGGGGCGGGCCGGTCGCCGACCGGGTCGGCGAGCGCGCACTCCCACAGCCGCTGCCAGTGCGCGAGGTCGTACAGACCGGTGGAGATCGGTCCGGGCCGCAGCCGGCGGGCCTCCGGGATCAGGATGTGCAGCACCGCGGCGAGCGCGGC
Organism: Streptomyces broussonetiae; assembly: GCF_009796285.1. NCBI lineage: Bacteria > Bacillati > Actinomycetota > Actinomycetes > Kitasatosporales > Streptomycetaceae > Streptomyces > Streptomyces broussonetiae. Next base: position 4,954,493 of record NZ_CP047020.1, read on the forward strand.
GAACTGCGCCGGTACGTTCCTGGCCCGGCGCCAGTCGCTGATGCGCTGGGCGGACACCCGCACGGGCCGCCCGCGCTCGTCGACGCGCTGCAGCCGGACGACCGCCTCGGCGACGCTCTTGAGGGGAGGGTTTCCAGCCTCCTTGTAGAGGAGCGCAAGGCGCTCGGCGAAAGCTGTGCGTGCCCCTGAGTCGGAACTCAAGGCCCCACCCCTTTACGTTCCCCCCGTATCTGGATGTCCGGACCGGAAAACTCACCTTATACGCCTGACCTGCGAGTAAGCACGAGACCGGAGACCGGAATCTCCTCGTCGGCGACGACAGATGGCAGGATCCGGTCCGGGTAGTGGACCCATCACACACCGTCCGGACAGGCCACCGGCCTCGTGTGGGGAAAGGCAGCCCACGTAGGCGAAGGATCTCGGCCAACTTCCGCCGAGAGCGGACGAGTGGGTTCCACCGCAGACAGGGAGCGGCTGCGAGGCCGGCGCGTGATTCCGCGACCAGTCCAGGAACCAGCCTCCTTCGTCGACCCGTGACGAGCCGACGCGGCACGGGTCGATCGCCCCGCTCCGTTCGGCACCGGTCCCCACGAGGGGAGGGACCGGTGCCGGGCGGGCGGTGGCCTTCTCGATGCTCCCTCAGGTGTTCGCCCGGGGGCCGTTCAGACCCAGCCCGCTGCCTGAGCCGTGGCCACGGCGTGCCGCTCGGCCTGATCGGCGGAGGTGTTCAGGGACGGGTCCTGTCCCGGTGTGCTCCCGCCGGCCGCGCCCGCGGCGGCCAGGGACGCCGCCAGTGCAGCGCGCAGCGCTGATGCGGAGGCCGCGCTGCCGTCGTGGGCTGCGGCCAGCTGGGCGGCCAGTGCCGCGGTGGCCGCGGTGTTGCGGGCGCAGCGGGCGTCCGCGGCGGGGTCCGGGGCGGACGAGGCCAGGCCGGCGAGCGACGTGGCCGACAGCCGTAGCGCATTGGCGGCCCGGCCGACGGGGTCCCTCGGTACGGTCACGGCCGCGTCCTCGTCGACACCGGCGTACCGGCATGCGGCGAGTGCCCGGTCGTAGGCGCTGTGCGCGCGGGCGCCATGGGTCCTGCGCAGTGCTTCGGCCGCCGTTTCTTCCTGTTCTTTCTGTTCGTCCCGTTCACTTGGCTCGTGCCGTTCATCCTTTTTGGCCCGTCCGTTCGGCTCGTCCCGTTCGCTCATCCTCGGCCTCCCTGGGTGCGGGCGGCAGGGTGCCATGCCGGACCCGAAGAGGCCAGAAGCGTGCGGCGATCCCGGGTCGGCGGCCTGGATATCTGACGCATCGTCAGATACGGTCGCCCAGCCGGTCGTTCCCGAAGGGGTGGAGTGTCATGGAGAAGCGTCCCTCGTGCCCGCAGCCGCCCGGTGCTCCGCGCTGGGTCGCGATGTTCCGCGGGCCCGCGCAGGACTCCTGGACGGTGGGCGCCGAGGCCCCGGACCGGGCTCCCGTGCTCTACGCCGTCGCGGACATGACCCGGACCGTACGGGCGCGCGGCGAGGAGGTGACGGTCGCGCTGTGGGGGCCCGAGGACGGCGCCTGGCGCCTGTTCGACACTCCGGCTTCCGCCAAGGCGCCCGCCACCCCGGCCGACGGGCCCGCCTCCGGCGCCGCCGGACCGGCCAGGCTCGTGGAACGCATGACGGACCGCCGCCACCAGGTGCTGATGGCCGGGCTGGGCAAGGCGGGCCTGTACGACCTGGGCCCCGAGGACGGCGAGGCGGTGCGGGCGATGGCCGACCTGCTCGACGAGCCCACGGTCCGCCGGGTGGCCCACTGGCTCTCGGTCGCGGGCGGCGGGCAGTAGCGCTGGCGGACCCGGTTCGGGGCGTGGTTCGCGGGGCAGTGACGTCCTGGAAGCTCTCGCCCACGACTGGAGGACGCATGAAGGTCTCCGTCGACCGCTCCCTGTGCTACGGCTCCGCCGAGTGCGCGCACCGGGCGCCGGCCGTGTTCGCCTTCGAGGACGGATACGGCGTCGTACGGCCCGGCGGTGCGGGGTCCGGCGACGAGCCGGAGGTGAGGGAAGCGGCGGAGAAGTGCCCTTCGCAGGCAATCACGCTCACGGACGGAGCGGAGTAGGAGTCAGGAGGCACTGCCCGGCCCTCCTCCGTGCGGTGCGGCAGGCCCGACAGCGCGAGACCCCCGGCCGGGGCCCCGGCCGGGGGTCTTTTCCGTGTCGACTCGTGAGGTACGCAAGTCGCCCTTTTCGTCGAGACGGCTGCGGTTGCGGTGCTGCCGACGGCGGATCAGCAGTCGAGCAGTGCCGCCGGGGGATGATCAGGGGCGGTTTCCTCCGCCTCCGTCGTGTCGAGGGGCCGGTGCCGGCAGCTCGGGGACTTTCCGTGGGCTTCCGCCCGGATCCGCTGTTTCATCGTGGGGGGCAGCGCTCTGGCGTGGGACCAGGCCCAGCGGCTTTGTGCCGGGATGATCGTCGGGGCCGTTCGTTCCTTGGTGCCCGTGTGGGGGCTCTCGTTCTCGGGTGCGGCCGTCGCGGTCGTGGCGGTCGTGGTGGTGACGAGTCCGAGCGCCGTGCACAGCGCGAGGAAGGCGGTGACGATGGCGGTCCACAGGTTCATGACCTTGTTCTGGGTCATGGCCCCTCACTTTCGGGTTGGGCGATTTGCGTACTTTCCTCATGATGTGTATGTGGGTCGCGAAGTGGTGGACCGACGCCCGTGGCGCGTCGATGTTCCGATGAACACCACCCGGATGGCCGCAAGAGGGCTGGAAAGCGCCTAAAACCTGGTGAGGGTGAGCGAAGAGGGAGCAAAGTAACCTTCCGTGGAGGTGTGATCACCCTCCGATCGGAACGGCCCCGGACCTGCCCTATTGCGCTCACGGAGGCGGGAGTTGAGCCCTGACGCAGGTCACCGATCGATATCGGCCGGTGTGTATAGTCGGGCGGCAGAGGTCCCCTACGTCAAGGAAAGACGAGGTCGCGCGGTGAAGAAGCTGCTCCTGGTCGCACTGGCCGCCATCGGCGGGCTCCTCGTGTACCGCCAGATCCAGGCGGATCGCGCCGAGCAGGACCTGTGGACGGAGGCGACTGACTCCGTGCCCACGGGTTCGTGAGTGCCTGATACCAGAATCTGAACAGACCCCGGTCGCCCGAGCGGCCGGGGTTCTGCGTTTGCGGGGGCGCGCGGGGTGCGGTAGGCGTGTGGCGGGGGCGACAGGCCGGCCGGGGTCCGGCTTTTGCCGGTGGTGCCGGGTCGGTGTGCGGCTTTTGGCGGTGGTGCCGGGTCGATGTGCGGCTTTTGGCGGTGGTGCCGGGTCGGTGTGCGGCTTTTGCCGGTGGTGCCGGGTCGGTGTGCGGCTTTTGGCGGTGGTGCCGGGTCGATGTGCGGCTTTTGGCGGTGGTGCCGGGTCGGTGTGCGGCTTTTGCCGGTGGTGCCGGGTCGGTGTGCGGCTTTTGGCGGTGGTGCCGGGTCGATGTGCGGCTTTTGGCGGTGGTGCCGGGTCGGTGTGCGGCTTTTGCTGGTGGTGCCGGGTCGGTGTGCGGCCCTTTTTTCGGTGGTGCCGGGTCTGTGTCCGGCCTGTTCCGGTGGCGTCGGGTCGGTGCACGGCCCTTCCCGGTGGCGTCGGACCGTCGTCCGGCCTCTGCCGTGGGTGCCGGGCTTTTCGGACGGCCGTCCGCGTTCCCGGGATGGCGCGGGCGCGCGCGGGGCAGGATGGGCCACGGTCCGGTACGGCTTGCGGAGCGACGACTGGGGAGGCCGGCACGTGCGGGGGCGAAGGCGACTGACGGTGTGGTGGTTGGCCCTGCTGCCGGGGCTCTGTGCCCTGGTCGCGCTGCCCGGCGCCACGGCCGCTGCCGCCGGCGACGCCTCGTACGCCTTCGCACCCGGCGCGCGCACGGTCGCGGGCGGGAAAGGCACCGCGGACGCCGGGCGGCTGGAGCCCGGCCGTGTCTACCGCAGCTTCCTGCCGGACAACGGCAAGCTCTCCTACCGGCTGCGGCTCACGGCCGCCGACACGGCGTACGTCCCGGTCACCGCCGTACCCCCGGCGAACGCCCCGGTCTCCGCCACCGACGGCATCAGCGTCTCCGTGCGCAACGCGAGCGGCACGCTCTGCTCCATCGCCTCGGCCCGCTTCGGCGCCGGCCTCAGCCCGCGCCCGGTCACCGCGCTGGCGCAGCGCGAGACCGGCCGGACGCTGTGCCAGGGCGGCGGGACCTACTACGTGCAGGTCCAGCGCATCGAGACCGGGAGTTCCGGCGCATCGGCCCCGGCCCGGCGCTGGGACCTGGAGATCGCGCCGGTCACGGAACCGCGCCCGGCGCACGCAGGCACCGGCGCCGCACCGCAGACCTGGGACTCCGCCACGCCAGAGCCGGTCACCGGGGCACCCGAGGACCGGCCGGGCGGCGCGGGCTTCGCCTCGGCCCGCCCGCTGGGCCAGGGGGTGTGGCGCACCGAACTGGTGCCGGGCGAGACGCGGTTCTACAAGGTGCCCCTCGACTGGGGGCGGCAACTGCACGCCTCCGCCGAACTGGGCGGCGCCCAGGGGCACGCCTTGGTGGGCGGTGCGTTGAACCTCTCCCTCTACAACCCCGTCCGCGGCTACGTCGAGGACGTCGCCCCCGGCTACACCGGCACCCCCAAGTCCGCGGTGCTCGCCCCGGTCCCGCCGGTGGAGTACGCCAACCGCTACGCCGTCCCTGCCGCGGTGACCTCCGTCCGTTTCGCCGGTGACTACTACCTGGTCCTGCACCTCAGCGACCAGCTGGCCGGCCCGTTCGGGCGGGGGCCGTTCGGTGTGACCCTGCGGGTCCGGGTGGCCGGGCAGGCACACGCGGGGCCGCAGTACGCCGGCCGGCCCGTGCCGGGGGACGTCTTCACGGTCACGGCCGAGGACCGGGCGGCGGTGCTCACCGGCAGCGGCAGCGGCGGTGGGGGCGAGGGCGGCGCCGGGAGCGGGGGCGACCTCGTGATGAAGCTGGTCGCGGCCGGCGGGATCGGCCTGGGCACGCTCCTGCTGCTGGTGCTCGGCGGGTGGACGGTGGCGGCCCGGCGGTCTCAGACCACCCGGGTCAGCGCCCAGAAGCCCACCGCGTAACAGGCCAGTGCGAGCAGCAGGATCGGTACCACTGCCTTGGCCGGCGGGCCGGGCCGCCCCCGGCGGGCCCGGCGCCCGCGCCGACCGTGCCCGGGGGGCCTCGCCCGGGCCGTCGGAGGGGCCATCGGCCTTGGAAACGACGGGAGTTGCGGGTCCCGGGCGGTGTACGAAGCGGTGAGGGACGGGTCGGTGGCCGCCAGATCGGCAGCCGACAGCTCTGCGGACCAGGCGGCAGGGGCAGAAGGAGCGGGGGACTGCGGCAGTGGCGGCGCGTCCGGCGGCGCAGGAGACGGAGAAGGCACCGAATCCGCCGTGCCGTGGGGGGAGTTGCGGGGACAGCCGTGAGGGGTGTCGTGGGGGAGGGTGTACGGCTCGGGAGCCGGGGTCGGAAGCGCCTGGGGCGGCGGCAGCCGGAAGCTTCCGGTGTCCGACAGGGAGCCGGTGCCGGTCGGTTCCGCGCCACCGTTACGGCCGGAAGCGGCGTCCGCGTCCGGGTCCGAATCCCCCCTCGGGATCAGCTCCCTGGCCACTCCGGGAGCCGGTTTGAGGGGGCCGGCGGGGCCGAACCCGGGGGGAAGCGGGCCGAGTTGGTCGAAGATCTCGATCAGCTCGTCGTCGAGGTCGGGTTCCGGCAGGAGTTCCGCCGCACCGGCGAGGGCCTTGCGCGCGCCTGTGGCCGTGCGGAAACGGGCGGCCGGGTCGGGCTGGAGCAGGCCGGCCACGACCTGCCAGAGCGGTTCGGGGATGCCCTTGGGCGCGGGGGGCGTACCGTGCTCGGCGAAGTACTGCACGAGTGCCTTGGCGTCGGGTTTCGCGCCTTCGAGGAGATACAGGGCGACCAGGCCGACGGCGAACAGGTCGGCCGGGAAGTCGGGTTCGGCGCCGAGCAGCTGCTCGGGGGCGAGGTAACCGGGCGTGCCCACCACGAGGTTGGTCTCCGTCAGGCGGGGTTCGCCGAGCCGCATGGCGATGCCGAAGTCGGACAGCCGCAGCCGGGGTCGGCCGGTTCCGGTGGCTTCGAGGAGGAGGTTGGCGGGCTTGACGTCCCGGTGCACTACTCCTTCCCGGTGGACGGCGGCGAGCCCGGACAGGAGCTGGTCGAGCAGGGCGCACACATACGCCGGCGGCAGGGGACCGTAGTCGCCGACCAGATGGACCAGCGAGCCGCCGGCGACCAGGTCCATGGTGAACAGCACCTTGTCGTCGTCGGCGGCCCAGCTGGCCGGGGCGAGGACGTGAGGGTGGTCGATCCGCAGGGCCTGCTCGCGCACGAAGCGCAGCAGGGAGTGGGCGTCGCGCTGCTGGAGCACCTTGGCGGCCACATAACGCCGTCGGCGGTGGTCCCAGGCGCGCCATACGGCGCCCACACCACCACGTCCGATCGGGTCGGCCAGCTCGTACCGGCCGGCGAAGACCTCACCCATGGCAGCCCGTAGCTCCTCCCCCTCGCCCCGCGCGTCCCCCTGACCGCTAAGCCCCCACTACCCCCACCACTGGTCTTACTACCCCCCGGTTTCCGACGGGTCAGTTCTGGTGGGACTGGTAGTGGGCGACCGCGTCGGAGGTGCGGCCGGCGCCGTAGACGCGGAGGAACTCGGCCAGTTCGGGGTGGGTCGGGGCGAGGCTGTCCGCGGCGTCGATGATGTCGCCTGCCGCGGCCACCGAGCGCAGCAGCGACTGGATCTCGCGGACCACGCGCTTGACGGTCGGCGCGCCGGAACCGCTCGTGGTCTGGGTGGTGTTGCTGAGCACGGATCCCCCCTGCGACTTCTTGATCTCTTCCATGCGCTCGGTCGCCTCGGCGGCGCTGACGCTGCCGTCCGCCACCTGGGCCGCCAGGTCCTGCAGCAGCTGCACCCGCTGGACCACGGCGGGATTGCCGATCTTGGCCCGCTGACCGCTCATCAGCTGCGAGAGCATCGGAGCGGACAGCCCGAGGACCGCCGCGAGACGGGCCTGATTGAGGCCGAGATCCTCGATGAGCTTACGGAAGAGCGCCCCCAACGGCTCCCCGTACCAGTTCCGCTGCAGCTCCCGCGCTCTGGCGGTGGCTTCCTGCTGTGCGGCGTCCATTGCGTCTCCCCATCGCTTCCCCAGAAAACCGCGGTTCGCTGTAGCGAACCACGCCGAGCATCTTACGGAGAGTGGTCATCCGCGGGGACCCCCAATCTTTTTGCGGAATACCGGGGGTGACCCGGTACTCTGGTCTGCGGTGCCTGCCGGAACATGATTTCTCCGGCCGGTCACTCCTTTCCGGGGCCTTAGCTCAGTTGGTAGAGCGCCGTCTTTGCATGGCGGATGTCAGGGGTTCGACTCCCCTAGGCTCCACTTGTCAGACGCCCCCTGAACTGCGGAAACGCGGGTTCAGGGGGCGTTTTCCGTGGCGGACGGCCGTTGCCCCACCGCCCAGAGGAATGCCCTCCCACCTGCGCAGACGCAGTGTGGGAGGGCACTTTCACGGGATGGGGATGCGGAGTGTGGGGTACAGGGTGCGCAGTGCGGTGTGTGGCGTGCCAGGTGGTTTCACGTGAAACGAGCCGTGGGCAGCACACATGAGGCCGCAGGCGGTGAGGGATCAGTCCCGGTCCTCGCGGTCCGCGGCATCCTCCTCGGCCTGCTTGGCCTGGACGTCGGGGTCCAGGGGAGAGGTGCCGTCCACTGAGCCGAGGCGGTTCGACTCGGGGACCTCCGTCGCGGCCGGGGGCTCGACCAGCCAGTCGGGGTTGGCCTGCTTGTCCCACCACTTCCAGGCAGCGAAGGCGCCGCCTGCCAGCATGGCCAGCAGTGCGAGCCCCTTGAGGGCGCGGGCGCCGCGGCACCGGCGTTTGTTCCTGCGGGCCAGCTTCTGGATGTCCTCGGCCGAGACATTGCCACGCAGCGCGGCCAGGGCGGCGGCGCCGCGGGCGGCGGCCTCGTCGCGCACCGGGACGGCCGCGGCCCTGGCCTGCTCGAGCCTGGGGCGCGAGTACTCGGCGGCCTGCCGGGCAGCCTTGCGGGTGCGGACGGCAGCCTCGTGCGCCGCCAGATCCACCTTCGGCGGTACATGCGCGCGGGCCTGCTCCAGCCGTGGGGCGAGCCGGGCGTCGTACTGCACGCGGGCCTGGTCGGCGGCCTGCGACATCACGGGCGCCAGCCGTACGCGTGCCTCCTGCGCATAGAGCGCAGCACGCTCCTTGGCCGTGTCGGCGTAGGGCGCCACCACTTCCGCGGCGTGCAGCACGCTGTCCTTCGCCGAGCCGGTTGCGGCGCGCACGCTGTCGATGCGGGTCACGGGTTCCTCCTCCTCGGTGGCGTACGGTATTTCGACTTTCCACCCTTTTACGGATCATGCCTGCCAACCGCCTGTGCGGCATGTGCGGGCGGGCATATGGGTGCTGACCGCTCTTTCAGCTCGATTCCGGGTGAATGCCGGGCAAGCCGAGCCTGTTGTCGACACTGCCACGAATCGGGGCCGAGCGCTTCCTTCCCGGCCGAAGTCGCGGAAATCATGGCCGGTCGGCGGCGTACGGATCCGGCCGTGCGAGGATCGGTGAGTCACTCGAAGACAACGGAAGGCAGATCGTGGCTGAGCAGCTGTACGCCACCCTCAAGACCAACCGCGGCGACATCGTGGTCGAGCTTTTCCCGAACCACGCGCCCGAGACGGTCCGCAACTTTGTCGAGCTGGCGCAGGGCGAGCGTGAGTGGACGCACCCCGGCACGGGTGAGAAGGCGAAGAAGCCGCTCTACAACGGCACCATCTTCCACCGCGTCATCAGCGGCTTCATGATCCAGGGCGGCGACCCGCTGGGCACCGGCATAGGCGGCCCCGGCTACAAGTTCGGCGACGAGTTCCACCCGGAGAAGTCCTTCGACAGGCCGTTCCTGCTGGCCATGGCCAACGCCGGCCCGGGCACCAACGGCTCGCAGTTCTTCATCACCGTCGCCCCGACGACGTGGCTGAACCGCAAGCACACCATCTTCGGTGAGGTCACGGACAAGGCCAGTCAGGCCGTCGTCCAGGCCATCGCCGAGGTGAAGACGGCCCGCAACGACCGTCCGGCCGACGACGTCGTCATCGAGTCGGTCGTCATCGAGAAGCGCTAGGCCCTGTCGTCACATTCCGTCTGCCTCGCGACGGGAATGTGAGGACAGGACCTAGGGCCGACCACCACGGCCCAGCCCCCTCGCGGGAAAACGGCGAGGGGAACCAAACGCCCCGCTCGTCCGTACCAAGGATGTGCGGGGCGGGGCGTTGCCGGGGGGGGCATGCCCACGACGAGCAAGGGGAACCGATGGACCAGGCCGAAGGCAGCGCGCAGGACGCCGCCCGCAGTGTGCCCGTGTGCTACCGGCACCCGGACCGCGAGACCGGTGTGCGCTGCACCCGTTGTGACCGCCCCATCTGCCCGGAGTGCATGATCAGTGCCTCGGTCGGCTTCCAGTGCCCGGACTGTGTCCGCTCCGGGTCCGGCACGGGACACGCCGCTTCGGCGTCCCGGCCGCGCACGGTCGCGGGCGGCACGGTGGCCGCCGATCCCCGGCTCCTCACCAAGATCCTCATCGGGATCAACATCGCGGTGTTCATCGCCGTCCAGGCCGACAAGTCCCTTCTGGACCAGCTGGTGCTGATCGGCGTGTGGCCCCCGAAGCCGTATGCGCCGACCATGGGCGTGGCCGACGGCGAGTGGTACCGCCTGGTGACGTCGATGTTCACGCACCAGGAGTACTGGCACATCGGCTTCAACATGCTCAGCCTCTGGTGGATCGGCGGTCCGCTGGAGGCAGCCCTGGGCCGGGCCCGCTACCTCGCGGTCTACTTCGTCTCCGGCCTGGCCGGCGGTGCGCTGACGTACCTGCTCGCCTCGCCGACGGAGGCCTCGCTCGGCGCCTCCGGAGCGATCTTCGGCCTCTTCGGAGCGACCGCGGTGCTGATGCGCCGGCTGCGCTACGACATGCGGCCGGTCATCGCGCTGCTCGTGATCAACCTGGTCATCACCTTCGGCTGGGGCAGCATCGCCTGGCAGGCACACATCGGCGGTCTGGTGGCCGGCGTGGTCACCGGGTACGCCATGGTCCACGCCCCGCGCGAGCGGCGGGCGCTGGTGCAGTACGGCACCTGTGCCCTCGTCCTGGTGGTGGCCGTGGTCCTCACCCTGGTCAGAACCGCTCAGCTCACCTGATCCGAAGCCGATACCGAACCGTTGTCCACAGCGTGTGCCGGATCTTGTGCACCGCGTGCGGGCACAGCTGTGCCCCCTGTCGCTCGGATGTGTTTTCCCAGGTCGGACAGGGGGCGAACAGATGTGTGAGGACCGGTGGGGCAGTCACACCGGCGTCAACACTCGATGAGTTATCCACAGATCGTCGTTCTTTTTCCCCACTGTGGAAAACGGCTGTGGATAACTCAGTGGATAGCCCTGGGGAGAGCTACTTCCACTGCGTGGAGACACCGAAGCCGGCGGCGATGAAGCCGAAGCCGACCACGATGTTCCAGTTGTCCAGGGCGTCGATGGGCAGCGAACCGTCGGTCACATAGAAGACGACGATCCAGGCCAGACCGATGACGAACATGGCCAGCATGACAGGCGCGACCCAGGCGCGACTGGTCAGCTTGATCGCCTGCGCCTGCTTCGCCGCCGGCGGCGTGAAGTCGGCCTTCTTGCGGATACGTGACTTCGGCACGAGGGTCTCTCCTGTCGATGCGCTGCGTGGCCGCGCAGGTAACCGGTTCGGGGCTCGGGGCAGCGTACAAGGGGCCACCATGACGACTCTGTGTACTCCCCCGGGCGTCCGTTAGCGTAGTGCTTCCGCGGCGCTGAAGGAGATAAGGGTCCGTTGAGCAATTCTGCCGACTCCCCCGGGACGCAATCAACGGGCTCCGGCCCCCGCGTCCGTCCGCGTCTGCGCCCGGTGCGGGTGCTCACCGCGGCCGTCTTCGCCCTCGCCGGGCTGATTTTCTTCACCAGCTTCAACACGGCCAAGGGCACCGACATCCGGCAGGACGGCTCGCTGCTCAAGCTGTCCGACCTGATCCAGCAGCGCAGCCGCAAGAACAAGGGCCTGGACGAGTCCAACGCGGCCCTGCGCGAGAGCGTGGAGTCCCTCGCCAAGAGTGACGGCGGCAGCAGCAAGGCCCAGGACCGCGAGGTCCGCGGGCTGGAGCGCAGCGCGGGGACCCAGCCGCTGACGGGCCACGGCCTCACCGTCACCCTCAACGACGCCCCGCCCAACGCCACCGCCAAGCTCCCCGGCTATCCCGAGCCCCAGCCCGACTACCTGGTCATCCACCAGCAGGACCTGCAGGCCGTGGTGAACGCCCTGTGGCAGGGCGGCGCCCAGGGCATCAAGGTCATGGACCAGCGGCTGATCTCCACCAGCGCGGTGCGCTGCGTCGGCAACACCCTGATCCTCCAGGGCCGCGTCTACTCGCCGCCGTACAAGATCACGGCGATCGGGGACCCCGGAAAACTCCAGCAGTCGCTCGCGGCGAGCAAGGCGATCCAGACCTACATGGTGTACGTCAACGTCTACGGCCTCGGCTGGAAAGTCACCGACGACGGGACGGTGACTCTTCCCGGCTACTCGGGCACAGTGGATCTGCACTACGCCAAGCCCGTGCAGTAGCCATCCGTCCCGGAGGCGCCGGTGCGCGTGATCGTCAGGACCTTCAGCGAACTGTGCCTCACCGTCGGTGCCCTGATCGTGCTCTTCGTTGCCTACATCCTGTTCTGGACGGGTGTGCGGGCCGACGGCGCCATGAGCGACCAGATCGACCAGCTGCACCGCCAGTGGGCGAAGGGGAGCGTGCAGCCGGCCGCCGCCACCCCGGGCAAGAAGACGCCGGCCGTGTCGGACCCGGCGCCGTACCACTACGGCAGGGCCTTCGCGATCATGTACATCCCGCGGTTCGGTTTCACGTGGAACAAGCCCGTCCTGGAGGGCACCGGCCGGGACGTGCTGGCCAAGGGACTCGCCCACTACCAGGGCACCGCCGGGCTCGGCCAGGAGGGCAATTTCGCGGTGGCCGGTCACCGGCGCACCTACGGCGACCCGTTCCTGGACTTCCCCGAGCTGCGGCCGGGCGACGCCGTGGTGCTCACGGACGGGACGACCTGGTTCACGTATCGGATCGACAAAGGGCCCTACAAAACCGTGCCGACGGACGTTGAGGTCATCGACCCTGTGCCACGTAAGTCCGGGTATACGCGTCCGGGCCGCTATCTGACGCTGACCACGTGCGATCCGGAATGGGGGCACAGTCACCGGCTCATCGTCTGGGCGCACCTGGATTCCACACAACCTGTGGAGGCAGGCCAACCGAAGGCTCTGCGCCATTAGTCTGGTGGCGTACGGCGTGAGTCAGGTGCCGTGGGGATACGGAAGGAACGGCATGTACGGCTGGATCTGGCGGCATCTGCCGGGGAACGCATGGGTCAGGGCGCTCATCTCGCTCGTACTGATCCTGGCCGTGGTCTACGTCCTCTTCCAGTACGTCTTCCCGTGGGCCGAACCGCTGCTGCCCTTCAACGATGTGACGGTGAACAACCAGTGAGTGCCCGGATCCTCGTCGTCGACAACTACGACAGCTTCGTCTTCAACCTCGTCCAGTACCTGTACCAGCTGGGCGCCGAGTGCGAGGTGCTGCGCAACGACGAGGTGTCGACCTCGCACGCCCAGGACGGTTTCGACGGTGTGCTGCTCTCGCCCGGCCCGGGCACGCCGGAGCAGGCGGGCGTGTGCGTGGAGATGGTCCGGCACTGCGCGGCCACCGGCGTCCCCGTCTTCGGCGTCTGCCTCGGCATGCAGTCGATGCAGGTGGCGTACGGCGGCGTGGTGGACCGGGCGCCCGAGCTGCTGCACGGCAAGACCTCGCTGGTCGAGCACGAGGGCAAGGGCGTCTTCGCGGGCCTGCCCTCGCCCTTCACCGCGACCCGCTACCACTCGCTGGCCGCCGAGCCGGACACGGTCCCGGCCGAGCTGGAAGTGACCGCCCGCACGCACGACGGCATCATCATGGGCCTGCGCCACCGTGAACTGCCGGTCGAGGGCGTGCAGTTCCATCCCGAGTCGGTGCTGACCGAGCACGGGCACCGGATGCTGGCCAACTGGCTGGTGGAATGCGGCGACCAGGGTGCCGTGGCGAGGTCGGCGGGGCTCGCCCCGGTGGTGGGCAGGGCCACGGCGTGACCGCGCTGCGCCCGGAGCGCAAGACCGATGCCTCGTACGGGGATCAGTCGTACGAGGCCTCCGGTGCGCTCGGGCAGTGGGACGCGACGGGCGCCCGTGAGCCGCACGGGGCACAGGGGTCCTACAAGGAGCCGTACGAGGAGCCGTACGAGCCGTACGAGCCGTACCGGGATCCTCTCGACGACGAGACGATGGCGCTACGGGTCCCCGATCCGGCGGCGGGCCCGCAGAACGAGGCTGTAAGCGTCTCTGCGGGCTCTTCGGCCTCCTCCTCGCCCGAACCCGCGGCCGGCGGTCGTGCGGCCCGCAGAAAGGCCGCCAAGCGCCGTGGCGGCGGGCGGCACGGCGGGAACCGGGGGACCGCGCCCGCCGCGGCACCGGAAACCGGCCGGCCGCTGTCCCGGGTCGAGGCCCGCCGGCAGGCGCGGCTGCGCAAACCGTCTCCGGCCGTCGTTGCGAGCCGGGCCATCGGCGAGGTGTTCATCACCACCGGTGTGCTGATGCTGCTGTTCGTCACCTACCAGCTGTGGTGGACCAACGTCCGCGCCCATGCGCAGGCGGGCAGCGAGACGCACCAGCTGCAGGACGACTGGGCCAGCGGCAAGCGCAACCCGGGCGTCTTCGCGCCGGGGCAGGGCTTCGCCATCCTGCACATCCCCACGCTGGACGTGGTGGCGCCGATCGCGGAGGGCGTCAGCAACGCGAAGGTGCTCGACAAGGGCATGGTCGGGCACTACGGCGAGGCGCCGCTGAAGACGGCGATGCCCGACGCCAGGACCGGCAACTTCGGTCTCGCGGCGCACCGCAACACCCATGGCGAACCGTTCCGGTACATCAACAGGCTCAAGCCCGGTGACGCGGTCGTGGTCGAGACGCAGGACACCTACTACGTGTACAAGGTGACGTCGACGCTTCCGGTGACCTCGCCGTCCAACACCAGCGTGCTGGACCCGGTTCCGAGGGGCTCCGGATTCACCGGGCCCGGCCGCTACATCACCCTCACCACCTGCACGCCGGAGTTCACCAGCAAGTACCGGTTGATCGTCTGGGGCAAGATGGTCCAGGAACGCCCGCGCAGCGAGGGCAAGCCGGACGCGCTCATCGAGTAGGGCTCATCACACAGGGGCAGAGGAAGACAGTGGCAGCGACCGCCGACGAGACCCAAACACACCCGGACGCGTCCGAGCCGGAGCCCGCCGAGCACCACCGGCGACCCGGGCGGATCGCGAAGGCGGTGAGCGTCTTCGGTGAACTCCTCATCACGGCGGGCCTGTTGCTCGCTCTGTTCGTCGTCTACTCCCTGTGGTGGACGAACGTGATAGCGGACCGCAAGGCGGACAAACAGGCCGACAAGGTGCGTCAGCACTGGGCGCAGGAGAAGGATTCCGGGCCCGGCGCGCTGGACACCAAGGACGGCATCGGCTTCCTGCACGTGCCGGCGATGAAGAACGGCGAGGTGCTGGTCGAGAAGGGCACCGGCACGGACGTCCTCAACGACGGCGTGGCCGGCTACTACACCGACCCGGTCAAGGCCACACTCCCCATGACCGGCAAGGACGGAAACTTCACCCTCGCCGCCCACCGCGACGGCCACGGCGCGAAGTTCCACAACATCGACAAGATCGGGAAGGGCGACCCGATCGTCTTCGAGACACGGGACGACTGGTACGTCTACAAGGTCTACTCGATCCTCCCCGAGACCTCGAAGTACAACGTCAAGGTCCTCACTCAGGTCCCCAAGGAGTCCGGCACGACCAAGCCGGGCCACTACATCACGCTGACGACGTGCACGCCCGTCTACACCTCGGAGTACCGCTACGTCGTGTGGGGCGAGCTGGTCCGGGTGGAGAAGGTGGACGGCAAGCGGACACCGCCGGCGGAGCTGCGCTGAAGCCGTACGGCACAGGCCCCGGAGCGCACGCGCGCTCCGGGGCCTGTGCCGTTGGGGCCGGGCTTCGGCGTCAGCCGTTGTTGCCGCCGAAGAGGCCGCCGCCGTTGTTGCCGTTTCCGCCGATGTCCATGGTGGTCAGGACGATCGTGGTGCTGCTCGGATTGGCCTGGCTGCCCGCCGGCGGGGTCTGGGTGATGACCCGTGCCTTGTCGTCGGTCGGACCGCTGACCTGGATCTGCGTGTAGCCGGCCTGCTGCAGGGTCTGCTGGGCCTGCTTCAGGGTCTGGGTGACGACGTTCGGCACCTGGCCCTGCGTCTGGCCGCCGCCCTGGAACTTGCCGACGTTGATCACCACGTTGGTGTTCTTGACGACCGAATCGCCGGCCTGCGGGTTGGTCGAGATGACCTTGCCGTCCTGCGTCTGGTCGGTCGTCGGGCTGTCGTTGCAGCTCGGCGACAGACCCAGCTGGGTCAGTTCGCTCTTCGCGTCGTCACAGGACTTGCCGACGAGGTCGCCGGGGATGGTCACCTTCTCCTCCGCCTTGGCGACGGTGAGGGTGATCGTGGAGCCCTTCTGGACCTCCGCGCCGAGCTTGGGGTCCTGGTTCAGGACGGTGCCCGCCTGCTCCGAGGAGACCTCGTCCTTGCGTACGACCTTGAACTGGTACTGGTCGCCCTCCAGCGTCGCCTTGGCGTCCTCGTAGCTCTGGCCGAGGACACTGGGCACCGCCACCTTGGGCGCGCCCGTCGACACCACCAGGGTGATCGTGTCGCCCTTCTTCACCTGCGAGCCCGCCGCCGGGTCCTGGGAGCAGACCGTGCCCTTGGGCTCGTTCGCACAGGGCTTGCGGGTGGGCGCGGCCAGCTTGAGGTCGGAGTTCACCGCCATCTTCTGGGCGTCGGCGTAGGTGTGATCGACGAAGTTCGGGGCGTCGAAGGACTGGTTCCCGCTGTTCCCGCTGAACGCCCACTTGCCGATCAGGATCGCGCCGATCAGGACCAGCACGCCCGCGACCACCAGGAGGATCGTGGAGGTGTTGGACTTCTTCTGCCCCCGCCCCCGGCGGTCGGGGCGCTCGTCGTAGCCGTAGCCGCCGTCGTCCGGGTTCATCGGCGGAAGCATGGTGGTCGCCGCCGCGCCGCCCGGCTCCGCCCGCAGCGCGGTCGTCGCCTGGTCGTCGGCGTAGCCGCCGTAGCCGACCGCGCCCAGGGCTGCCGTCGCGCCGACCGGCTGGCCGTCCAGGCAGGCCTCGATGTCGGCGCGCATCTCGTCGGCCGACTGGTAGCGATAGTTCGGGTCCTTGACCAGCGCCTTCAGGACGATCGCGTCCATCTCGGGCGTGATCTCCGGGTCGAAGACCGACGGGGACTGGGGCTCCTCGCGCACATGCTGGTAGGCCACGGCCACCGGCGAGTCACCGACGAACGGCGGGCGGACCGTGAGCAGCTCGTAGAGCAGGCAGCCGGTCGAGTACAGGTCCGAGCGGGCGTCCACCTGCTCGCCCTTCGCCTGCTCCGGCGAGAGGTACTGGGCCGTACCGATGACCGCCGCCGTCTGCGTCATCGTCATCCCGGCGTCGCCCATGGCGCGGGCGATGCCGAAGTCCATCACCTTGACCTGGCCGTTGCGCGTCAGCATGACGTTGGCCGGCTTGATGTCACGGTGGACGATGCCGTTGCGGTGGGCGTACTCCAGGCCCTGCAGGATGCCGATGGTCATCTCCATCGCGCGTTCCGGCAGCAGCTTGCGGCCGCTGTGCAGAAGCTCACGGAGCGTGGAGCCGTCGACGTACTCCATCACGATGTACGGGATCGAGACCCCGTCGATGTAGTCCTCGCCCGTGTCGTAGACCGCGACGATCGCGGGATGGTTGAGCGAGGCGGCCGACTGGGCCTCCCGGCGGAACCGGGCCTGGAAGGACGGATCACGCGCGAGATCCGCGCGCAGCGTCTTCACCGCCACGGTGCGGCCGAGCCGGGTGTCATGCGCGAGGTAGACCTCCGCCATGCCACCACGGCCGAGCACCTGGCCCAGCTCGTACCGGCCGCCGAGGCGACGCGGCTCTTCCATAGCTACCTACCAGCCCTCTCCGTCGGTCCCGGCCGCACACCGTCGTGCGCTGCCGGAGGCTGCTTCCGGGCCTACCGTACCCGGCTCGCTTTGTATGACCTGGCCAAGCCCGGAACCCGATACAGGACCGGTATCGCAACGTGCAACGATGTGAAGATGGCGTGACGGGCGTCACTCCCTGAGGGGGTCGAGGTCACTTCTTGGAGTTGATGACCGCCTGCATGACGCTCTTCGCGATCGGCGCGGCCAGACCGCCACCGGAGATGTCGTCGCGGTTGGCGCTCCCGTCCTCGATGACCACGGCCACCGCCACCGGCGAGCTGCCGTCGGGCATCTTGGCGAAGGAGATGAACCACGCGTAGGGGTTCGCGCTGTTCGCCACGCCGTGCTGGGCGGTACCGGTCTTGCCGCCGACGGTGATGCCGCCGATCTTCGCGTTCGTACCGGTGCCCTTCTCGACCACCGTCTGCATCATCGACTGCAGGACCTGCGCGTTCTGCGAGGACAGCGGCCGGCTCAGCTCCTCCGGCTGGGTCTGCGAGACCGTGTCGAGGTTGGACGACTGGAGCTTGTCCACCATGTACGGCTTCATCAGCTTGCCGTCGTTGGCGACCGCCGAGGCGACCATGGCCATCTGCAGCGGGGTCGCGGCGGTGTTGAACTGGCCGATGGAGGACAGCGCGGTCTGCGACGAGTTCATGTTGTCGGAGAACACCGACGGATAGGCGCGCACGGGCGTGTCCTGCGGGGAGTCGAAGCCGAACTTCTTCGCCTCCGCCAGCATCTTGGCGTTGCCGAGGTCGGCACCGATCTTGCCGAAGACCGAGTTGCAGGAGTACTGCAGGGCGGCCCGCAAGGTGGCGTTCTTGCAGGGGATGTTGCCCTCGTTCTTGAGCGGGGTCGTGGTGCCCGGCATGATCCACGGCAACGGCGAGTTCGTCGGGGTGTCCGCCGACGTGTACAGCCCGTTCTCCAGCGCGGCCGCCGCGGTGACCACCTTGAACGTGGAGCCCGGCGGGTAGGTCTCGCGCAGCGCCCGGTTCAGCATCGGCTCGGCCGGGTCGTTCTTCTTCTGGAGCTTGTTCCAGTTCTGGGTGTCCGAGCCGAGGGAGTTGCCCGCGAAGGACGAGGGGTCGTACGACGGGTACGAGGCCAGCGCCAGGATCTTGCCGGTGGACGGCTCCAGCGCGACCACCGCGCCCTTGCCGCCCTGCGACTTGAGGCCGTCGAACGCCGCCTTCTGCGCAGCCGTGTTCAGCGTGGTGACGACGTTGCCGCCCTGCTTCTGCTTGCCCGTGATCATGTCGAGGGTGTTGCGGAAGAAGAGCCGGTCGTCCGTGCCGCTGAGGATGCCGTCGTCGATGTTCTCCAGCTGCGTGCTGCCGAAGGCCTGCGAGGAGTAGCCGGTGACGGGGGCCCACATGGACCCGTCCTTGTAGGTGCGCTTGTACTTGAAGTCGCCGTTCTTGGCCTCGACGGAGCCGGTTATCGGGTTGCCGTCGACGATGATGTCGCCGCGCGGCGAGGCGTACCGCTCGATGAGCACCCGGCGGTTCTCCGGGGCCGTGCGCAGCGAGTCGGCCTTGACGTACTGGAGCCAGTTGTCGCGAAGCAGCAGGGCCAGCATGAGGAGGCCGCAGAAGATCGCGATCCGGCGCAGGGGCTTGTTCATGACGGGCGGACCACCTGGGTCATCTCGGCGTCGGGGTTGGCGGCGGGGGCGGGCGCCGGGCGGCGGGCGGTGTCGCTGATCCGGATCAGGATGCCGATCAGCGCCCAGTTCGCGATCACGGAGGAACCGCCGTAGGCAAGGAACGGCATGGTCATACCGGTCAGCGGGATGAGACCCATCACACCGCCGGCCACGACGAACACCTGCAGCGCGAAGGCACCGGACAGGCCGACGGCCAGCAGCTTGCCGAACGGGTCACGGGCGGCGAGCGCGGTGCGCACACCGCGCTCGGCGATCAGGCCGTAGATCAGCAGGATCGCCATGAGGCCGGCCAGGCCCAGCTCCTCGCCGAAGGTGGCGAGGATGAAGTCGGAGTTGGCGGCGAACCGGATCAGCTCGGAGTGGCCCTGGCCCCAGCCGGTGCCGAGGGTGCCGCCGGAGCCGAACGCCCACAGCGCCTGCATGGCCTGCTCGGAGTGGCCGCCGACGCCCTGGCGGCTGAGCTTGAACTCCTTCATCGGGTTCATCCAGGCCTGCACACGCTGCTGCACGTGCGGCTCGATGCTCGCCACACCGACGGCACCGACCGCGGACATCAGCAGACCGAAGACGATCCAGCTGGTCCGCTCGGTGGCGACGTACAGCATGATCACGAACATGCCGAAGAACAGCAGCGACGTACCGAGGTCCGTCTCGAAGACCAGGATGAGGACCGACATCGCCCAGACGACCAGGATCGGGCCGAGGTCACGGCCGCGCGGCAGGTACAGGCCCATGAAACGGCGACTGGCCAGGGCCAGCGCGTCCCGCTTCACCATCAGATAACCGGCGAAGAACACCGCCAGCACGATCTTGGCGAACTCGCCGGGCTGGATGGAGAAACTGCCGACGTGGATCCAGATCTTCGCACCGTAGACGTTCAGGCCGAGGCCCGGCACGAGCGGCAGGAGCAGCAGGACCAGCGCGCCGACCATGGAGATGTAGGTGTAGCGCTGGAGCGTGCGGTGGTCCTTGAGGAAGACCAGCACCACGACGAAGAGCGCGATACCCATCGCCGTGTACAGCAGCTGGTTGGTCGCCTTGCCGCCCGCGACATGGATCTGCTGGAGCAGCTTGGACTGGTCCAGACGCCAGATGCAGACCAGGCCGAGCCCGTTGAGCAGGGTGGCCAGCGGCAGCAGCAGCGGATCGGCGTACGGCGCGAACTTACGCACCACGAGATGGGCCACACCGGCCAGCAGGCCCAGGCCGAGCCCGTAGCTCAGCAGACCGGCCGGCACCTTGTCGTCGATGGCCAGGCCCACGTTGGCGTAGGCGAACACCGGAATGACCACGGCGAAGACCAACAGGGCCAGTTCGGTGTTGCGGCGGCTGGGCGCGCCGATCGCACCGATCGTGGACGTGTGATGCGTAGGCGAATTACTCGTACTGCTCATCGTGTGACAGGGCCTCTCGCGGCGGGGCTACTGCTTGCCGCACTGATCGACGACCTTCTGCTCATCCTCGGAGAGGCTCGGGCCGGGGTTGGGACTGGCGGTCGCGGACGGGGACTTCGAGGAGTGCGGGGAGGTCCCGGACGTCGACGGGTTCGGCGTCGGTGATGCCTTGGACGTGAAGGCGCTGGGAGTGGTTCCCGTGGTGCCCGAGGCCTTGATCCGGTCCTTGGTGTTCTTCTCGTTCGTGCTCTGCGCGGCCGCCCGCTCCGCCTGCTTGCGGCACGCGGAGGCCTGCACCGACAGCGTCTGGATCTTCGCCTCGGCCTGCGCCAGACCACCCGCCGCGATCGTGTTCTCGACCTGCTTCTGCTGGTACGGCGGCAGGTACTTGAGTTCGATCTCGGGGTGGTCCTTCTCCACCTTCGACAGCGACACCCAGGCCAGGTCCTGGCTGATCCCGCGGTACAGCGCCACGTGCTCGCCCTGGGCGCCCACGTAGAACTGCGTCTGCGTCCACTGGTAGCCGCCGTACAGGCCGCCACCGATCACGGCGAGGGCGAGGGCGCCGTAGAGGGAC
Source organism: Streptomyces broussonetiae (assembly GCF_009796285.1). Lineage (NCBI taxonomy): Bacteria > Bacillati > Actinomycetota > Actinomycetes > Kitasatosporales > Streptomycetaceae > Streptomyces > Streptomyces broussonetiae. The sequence goes on from NZ_CP047020.1 coordinate 4,975,385, forward strand.
CTCTTGAGCCACCTGCGCCCGCGCGGCTTGGTGAAGTCGTCGTCGGTGTAGTCGCCGAAGCTGCCCTCAGGGACGTATCCGGTCGTGTCGCCGGAACCGGGCGGGCCGAACTCGCCGCCGCCGTGCCCGTGACCCTGGCGGCCCAGGTGGGAGGCGCGGCCGGCCGGGGTCTGCATGATGCCGTTGTCGTGCAGGTGGTGCTGGTTCTCGGCGACGGCACCGACCACGACCGGCTGGTCGGACAGCTGCCCGGCCATGGTGTCACCGGTGTCCAGGTCGAGTACGTCCGCGATGATGACCGTGATGTTGTCGGGGCCGCCGCCGCGCAGCGCGAGCTGGATCAGCTCCTGCACGGTCTCCTGCGGGCCCTGGTAGCTGGCGAGGGTCTCCTCCAGCGTCTGGTGGGAAACGACACCGGACAGACCGTCCGAGCAGATCAGATAGCGGTCGCCGGCGCGCACCTCGCGGATCGACAGGTCCGGCTCGACGTGCTCGGCACTGCCGAGGGCGCGCATCAGCAGCGAGCGCTGGGGATGCGTGGTGGCTTCCTCTTCTGTGATCCGGCCCTCGTCCACGAGCCGCTGCACCCACGTGTGGTCCTGGGTGATCTGCGTGAGCACTCCGTCACGCAGCAGATAGGCGCGCGAGTCGCCCACGTGCACGAGCCCGAGCCGCTGCCCGGTCCACAGCAGCGCGGTCAGGGTCGTACCCATGCCCTCGAGCTGGGGGTCCTCCTCGACCATGGCGCGCAGCTGGTCGTTGGCGCGCTGCACGGCGACGCCGAGGGAGGTGAGGATGTCGGAGCCGGGCACGTCGTCGTCGAGCGTGACCAGGGTGGAGATGACCTCCGAGGAGGCGACCTCACCGGCCGCCTGGCCGCCCATGCCGTCGGCGATCGCGAGCAGCCGCGGACCGGCGTAACCGGAGTCCTCGTTGCCCTCCCGGATCATGCCCTTGTGCGATCCGGCGGCAAAGCGCAGTGACAGACTCATGCCCACCTCGCCCGTCGGTTCCGGGTACAGCCGGTCGTGTCGAGCCACACTGCCCACCCTCCGGTCGGGAGCGCGCCGGCGGCCGGATGGCGGCCTGCCGCTGCGTGCTCGCTCCGCTCGCGCTCACTCATGATGTAGCACTACTTCCGCAGCTCGATGACGGTCTTGCCGATGCGGATCGGTGCGCCCAGCGGGATCGGTGTGGGGGTCGTCAGCCGGGACCGGTCCAGGTACGTGCCGTTGGTGGAGCCCAGGTCCTCGACGATCCACTGGCCGTCGCGGTCCGGGTAGATCCTGGCATGCCGGCTGGAGGCGTAGTCGTCGTCCAGCACGATCGTGGAGTCGTGCGCCCGGCCCAGTGTGATCGTCTGGCCCTGCAGGGCGACGGTGGTGCCGGTCAGTGTGCCTTCCGTCACGACCAGCTTGGAGGGGGCGTTGCGCCCGCGTCGGCCGCCGCTCTGCTGCCCACGCTGCTGGGCGCGCTGCGGCGGGGGTGCGGCGGCCTGCTGCCGGGGGGCCTGCTGCTGGCGCCCGGCCTCCCTACGCGATCCGCGCTGGGTGACACGCGTACCGAACAGGTCGCTCCGGATGACCTGCACGGCCACGATCACGAACAGCCACAGTACGGCCAGGAAACCCAGCCGCATGACCGTGAGGGTCAGCTCTGACATTGCCCCCGCTTCACCCTTCGGCTTGCCTATAGATAACGGTGGTGCTGCCCACGACGATCCGCGAGCCGTCGCGGAGCGTAGCGCGGGTGGTGTGCTGCCCGTCCACCACGATGCCGTTCGTGGAGCCGAGATCCTGGATCGTCGAGGGCGTTCCGGTCCGGATCTCGCAGTGCCGACGCGAGACGCCGGGATCGTCGATCCGCACGTCGGCCTCGGTGCTGCGACCCAGAACCAGCGTCGCGCGGGAGATCTGGTGGCGGGTGCCGTTGATCTCGATCCAGTAGCGGGGGCGCCCGCCGCTCGCGGGAGCGGCCGGGGGCCGCTGGCCGGCGGGCTGCGGGTAGCCGTAACCGCCGCCTCCTGCCCCTTGTCCCGCGCCGCGGCCGCCGGCCGGCGGCGCGGACGGCATCGGGGGCGCACCGGCGGGCATGGCGGGCTGACCGCCGTAGCCGCCCGCGGCGCCCTGCGGTGCCTGCTGGCCCTCGCCGGCCTGGCTGCTGGAGGAGGCGAGGGTGCGGCTGCGCACCCGGTACAGACCGGTGTCGAGGTCGTCGGCCTTCTCCAGGTTGACCTTGATCGGGCCCATGAAGGTGTAGCGCTGCTGCTTGGCGTAGTCGCGCACCATGCCGGCCAGCTCGTCACCGAGCTGCCCGGAGTAGGGGCTCAGGCGCTCGTAGTCCGGCGCGCTCAGCTCCACGATGAAGTCGTTGGGTACGACAGTCCGGTCGCGGTTCCAGATCGTCGCGTTGTTGTCGCACTCACGCTGGAGCGCACCGGCGATCTCCACGGGCTGGACCTCGGACTTGAACACCTTGGCGAAGGTGCCGTTCACCAGACCTTCGAGACGCTGCTCGAACTTCTTCAGGACTCCCATGGGGCACCTCCTCCGTCCCTGTCGACTGTCTGCCTTGCCGTGCTCAGTACTGCTGACTACTTCGTACTACTCGCTCTGCTCACTGATCGTATCTACGCGCCCGGCGATCAGCCGGTTCCTGCCATGGATCGTAGAGGCGAGCGAAGACCAGTGTCCCGCACCCGGCTGTGGACCCGGCCGCCTCCTGGGCAGACGGCCGGGACCGGTACGAGGTTGATACGTGAACCGCGTCTGCTTGATACGTGCGCCGCCGCCCGCGACGCGAGGGCAGGCAGGGGCCTGGGACGACGGGCGGCGAAGCGGGCCGGGCCAGCAGGAAGGGATGTGAACCCACCCCGTACGACGTGCTAATGTTCTGGGTGTCGGAAGGGGCCAACCCGAAAGGGAAGGAACCGGAAGACACACCCAATGCGCGGGTGGCGGAATAGGCAGACGCGCTGGATTCAGGTTCCAGTGCCCGCAAGGGCGTGGGGGTTCAACTCCCCCCTCGCGCACCGACGGAATGGGCGGCATCGTGAAGACGATGCCGCCCATTCGGCTGTGTGGGCAAGAACACGGCCCGGTTCCGAGGTGTGGATCTTCGGCTGATGCGCCAGGCGCCGCTGACGGCTTGTGAGGAAGGTCTCAGGATCGGGTGACGGTGAGGTGAAGACGGTGTCCCTCGCTCCTTACCTTCCTTCGCCCGTCTCTCTCGCCTTCCTTACCTCCCTCCGTCCCTCCCTCCCTCCGTCCGTCCTTCGCTGCCTGCCTGCCAGGCGGGGCGCGACTGCGGTGAGCCGACGTCAGGCACAGCGAGAACCGGACCGGCGGAGTGCGAGCAGATCACCCGCAGGCGGGACCGAACGATGCCGAGGCCGGTGCGCGGACCGGCGCCGGCCCACGCCCACGACACTGTGCAACCGCTCTGGCAGGGCCGCCCGTTGCTGCCCGCAGACCGATCACGCCACCACCGCCCCCGAATCGATGCCGCCCGGCGTTGAGCCTCGTGTGAGGAAGCTCTCCTTCCCGGACGTTCGCCGCACGCCGACGAGTTGTACGGTCTGCACTCGTTGATGTTCGTGCAGGCCGTTTATCGGTTACTGGGTGTTCGGGGGAGGCGGTCGCGGTGACCGGTGCCGGCAGAGAAACCGTCGGGGAAGCAGTGACGGACGCGGTGGAGGTGATCACCGCGGAGCCGATGACCGCGGAGCCGATGACCGCGGAGCCGATGACCGAGAACAGGACGACTGCGGAGAGGACGACCGCGGTGGACGGGGCGGCCGTTGTGGACGAAGTGGCCGTCGCCGGGCGCGGCGTGCGTCGCGTGCCCCGGGTGCGCGGGTTCGCCGAGTGGCCGCGCCAGGGCTCGCCCAAGGAGGAGGGCAAAGCACTGCGCACGCGCGTGCCGCGGGACACGCATCGCATCCTCGACGTGGACACCGTCCGCCCCGACGCGGTCAGCGCCGTCGTCGAGTCCAACGCCGGCCGCATCCCCGAACTGACCCCCATCCGCGTCGGACGGATGGCGGCGACCCCGTTCGCCTTCCTGCGCGGCTCGGCCGGACTCATGGCCTACGACCTGGCCCGCACACCCATGACCAGGATCGGCACCCAGATATGCGGAGACGCGCACGCGGCCAACTTCGGCCTGTACGGCGACCCCCGCGGCGACCTCGTCATCGACCTCAACGACTTCGACGAGACCGTGCACGGCCCCTGGGAGTGGGACCTGAAGCGGCTCGCCGCCTCCCTGGTCCTCGCCGGACGAGAGGCCGGCGCCGACGAGGACACCTGCCGTGCTGCCGCACAGGACACGGTCGGCGCCTACCGCCGCACCATGCGCCTACTGGCCAAACTGCCCGCCCTCGACGCATGGAACGCCATCGCCGACGAGGAACTCGTCTCCCACACCGACGCCCACGATCTCCTCGGCACCCTGCAGCGGGTCTCGCAGAAGGCCCGGGCCAACACCAGCGGCCGGTTCGCCGCGAAGTCGACCGAGGCCGTCGAGGACGGCGGACGGCGGTTCATGGACGCCGCGCCGGTCCTGCGCCGTATCCCCGACGAGGAGGCACACGCGGTCGCCGCGTCCCTGGAGCCGTACATCCACACCCTCAGCGAGGACCGGCACCCGCTGCTCGCCCGGCACGCCGTGCACGACGTGGCCTTCCGAGTGGTCGGCACCGGCAGCGTCGGCACCCGCTCCTACGTCGTCCTCCTCCTCGACCACCGCGAACAGCCGCTCGTGCTCCAGGTGAAGGAGGCCCGGCCCTCCGCGCTCGTCCCGCACCTGGCCACGGCCGGCTTCGAGACAGCGCCGGCAGAACACGAGGGACGCCGGGTCGTCCTCGGGCAGAAGCGGATGCAGGTCGTCAGCGACATCCTGCTCGGCTGGACGACCGTCGACGGGCGCCCCTTCCAGGTCCGCCAGTTCCGCAACCGCAAGGGCAGCGTCGACCCCGCCGCCCTCGCCCCCGACCAGATCGACGACTACGGCCGGATGACCGGCGCCCTGCTGGCCCGCGCCCACTCCCACAGCGCCGACCCGCGGCTCATCGCCGGGTACTGCGGCAAGAACACGGAACTGGACGAGGCGATGGCCGCCTTCGCCGTCGCCTACGCCGACCGCACCGAGGCGGACCACGCCGAGCTGGTGACGGCGGTGCGCGCCGGGCGGATCCCGGCAGAAATAGGGGTGTGACCCCTCGTACGGGGTGTAACGCACCGTACGGGGAGGTAACGCGCAGTATGGGGGCGTAAGGCGTCGGAAGACGACCGGCAGCCCCACGGCGGGATGCCGCATCGCCTACGCTGTGGGCGTGACGACCCCGGAAGCCGATCAGTCCCAGGCGCCGCGGCCCGAGGAACGGCTCGAACGGGCCGTACGGGCCGCCGAGCAGGCGTTGATCGAGTACGAGATCGCCGTGGAGACCTTCCGCGTCGAGGTCGAGAACTTCTCCCGCCTGCACGAACAGCGCCTCGGCCCGCTCTACATCCGTATCGAGGAACTGGACGCCGAGATCGCCGAGGCGAAGGCCGCCCGCAGCGGTGACCCGGAGGACATCCGGCGCGCCGAGGAGGCCCGCGCCCTGGTCCTGCCGATCCCCGGCGTGGAAGAACTGCTGCACGGCTGGATGGACGGCCAGGGCCTGTTCCCGGAGGCCACCGCCATGCTCACCGAACAGGCCGTACGGCCCCCGGAGCGGGTACGGCCCAGCGAGGAGGCCCGCAGGCTCTACCGCGAGCTGGCCCGCAAGGCCCACCCCGACCTGGCGCAGGAAGAAGAAGAGCAGAAGCGACGTGAGGAATTCCTCACCCGCGTCAACGCCGCCTACGCCCGCGGCGACGAGGCCCTGCTCAGGGAGCTGGCCGAGGAATGGGCAGCCGGACCGGTACCGCCCGAGCGACGGCCGAGCCCCGCCGAGGAGCTGTATGCCCGCCTCGAATGGCTCGCCCAGCGCAAGGAACTGCTCACTCTCGTCGCCCGGGAACTGGAGGGCGGCGCGATCGCCGGCATGCTCCGGCTCGCCCCGGACGACCCCGACGGGCTGCTCGAGGAGATCGCCGGCCGGCTGCGCGCCGACATCGCCCAGCGGGAGGCCGAGCTGGCGTCCCTGCTGGGGCAGGGCTGAGCCGCGGCTTCCTCGCGCGGGACACCGCCGACCTTTCGGGTAGCGTCGGAGACATGAGTTTCGGAGCTGGTGTGCCCACGGTCGAGGTCACGGACCTCAAGGACGGCGACTTCCTGCTGGACGTCCGCGAGGACGACGAGTGGGAGGCAGGCCACGCCGAGGGAGCACTGCACATCCCCATCAGCGAGTTCGTGGCCCGCTACGGCGAGCTGACCGAGGCCGCCCCGCAGGACGGCCGCGTCCATGTCATCTGCCGCTCCGGCGGTCGCTCGGCCCAGGTCACCATGTACCTGGTCCAGCAGGGCATCGACGCCGTGAACGTCGACGGCGGCATGCAGATCTGGCAGGCCGCAGGCCGCCCGGTGATCACGAACGACGGCCAGCCCGGCTTCGTCCTCTAGCTCCCCCTGCCCGGCTGCGTCCTCCGGGCTCCTCCCGACCGGTTGCGTCCTCCGGGCTCCTCCCGGCCGGTTGCGTCCTCCGGGCTCCTCCCGGCCGGTTGCGTCCTCCGGGCTCCTCCCGGCCGGTTGCGTCCTCCGGGCTCCTCCCGGCCGGGGGCTCCCTCCAGCTCGCTTGCCCGGGAGCTTCCGCCGGTCCCTCGACCGGGAGCCTCGGTGGCTTCCCCTGCGCTGGGGCCACTGCAGCTTCCCTCTTGGGGGCCTCTGCAGCTCCCCTGCCCGGTGCTCCCTGCTCAGCCCAGAGGATGGGCAGCCAGCAGATCCCCGAGCCGCTCCTCGTACGCCGCCGCCGGTCCGAGCGCCAGCTCCAGGTGCTTGGCCCAGGCGTGATAGCGGTGCAGCACATAGTCGGTGTCGGCACCGAACCCGCCGTGCAGATGCTGTGCCGTCTGCACCACCCGGCGCACCCCCTCGGCCGCCCAGATCTTCGCCACCGCGACATCCCCGGCGGCCGGCAACGCCCCCGCCGCCCCCGAGGCGATCCGCCAGGCAGCCTGCCAGAGGGTGGCCTCCATGGCGCGCAGATCGATGTACCGGTCCGCGGCCTGCACGGCCACCGCCTGGAACGTCGCGATCGGATACCCGAACTGCTCCCGCTTCGCGGTGTAGTCGGCGGTCATCCGCAGCACCCGCTCGCCCAGCCCGAGCGCCAGCGCACAGGTACCGGTGGCAAGCAGCGCATGCAGCCACTCCCAGGCGCCGTCGGCCTCCATCACCTCGCCCGCGTCGATCCGTACGGACGTCAGCCGCACCTCGGCCAGCCGCTCCCCGCTGGTGGACACCTGCTCGGCGAGGACCACCCCGTCCCGCTCCCGCGGCACCAGCGCGAGCACGCTTCGCTCGTCGGCCGTCCCCTCGAGATGCGCCGGTACGACGACCAGGTCCGCGTCGAACGCCCACGGCACCGCCGTCTGCACCCCGTCCAGCACCCACGCCGAACCGTCCCGCCGTGCACCCACGGCCAGTTCGGCCGGGTCGTGTCCGCTGCGGCCGTTCGCGGCGACGGTGAGCACCAGCTCGCCCCGGCCGGCCCGCCCCAGTACGCGCTCCGCCAACTCCGGTCCGCCGTAGGCCTGTACGGCCGCGGCCGCCGCGCTGTGCTCCAGCAACGGCACCCGGGCGAGCACCTGGGCGGACTCGCGCAGCACCAGGCACAGCGCGATCGCGTCCAGGCCGGAGCCGCCGTACGCCTCGTCGAGCAGCAGACTCAGCAGGTCCGCCTCGGCGAGCCGGGCCCACAGCTCCCGGTCGAAGCCCTCGGCCACGGCGCCGGTGGTGAGAGCCGGGCTCGGCACCGCGTCCGGTACGACGCCCGCGAACACCCCGCGCGCCGCCTCGGCCGCCGCTCGCTGCTCCTCGGTGAAGGTGAAGTCCACGGCCTGTCCCTCCGGCGGGTCCCAGTAACCTGACGGAGCGTCAAGATAGAACAGGTTCTAGGAGAAGGGAATGGGCGGGGGACTTGGTGTTTCTGGGGCTTCTTCGGAGTCTTCCTGGCCTTTCTGGGGCCCTCCCCCTCCCCCTCCCTCCCCCCCGATTCGATTCCGTGCAGCCCTCAGCGGTCGAAGTCCAGCTCCACCCGCTCCGTCAACGGGTGTGACTGGCAGGCCAGCACATACCCGGCCTCCGTCTCCTCCGTCTCCAGGGCGAAGTTGCGGTCCATGCGGACCTCGCCGGAGACCAGGAAGGCCCGGCAGGTGCCGCATACTCCGCCCTTGCAGGCGTAGGGCGCGTCGGAGCGGTTGCGCAGGACCGTCTCCAGCAGTGTCTCGCCGTCGCGCACCGGCCAGGTGCCGCCGCGTCCGTCGAGCCGGGCGGTGACCGTGCTGTGCGTGGGAGCCTCGGCCGGGGCCGTGGAAGGCGAGCCCGCGTCCACGTGGAAGATCTCCTGGTGGATGCGGGACCGGTCCACGCCCAGCTTGCGCAGCGCCTGCTCGGCGCCCTGCACCAGTCCGTACGGCCCGCACAGGAACCAGCCCGCGACCTGCTCGACCGGCAGCAGCGCGGGAAGCAGCCCGGTCAGCCGCTTCCGGTCGAGCCGGCCGGACGGCAGGCCCGCCTGCTGCTCCTCCCGGGAGAGCACGGTCACCAGCTGAAACCGCTCCGGATAGCGGTCCTTCAGGTCGGCGACCTCCTCCAGGAACATCGTCGAGGCTGCCGTGCGGTCTCCGCGTATCAGGCAGAACCGGGCCGCCGGCTCGCGGGCCAGCAGCGTGGAGACGATGGACAGCACCGGGGTGATGCCGCTGCCGCCGACGATCGCCGCGTACAGTCCCGGCGCCGGGTCCAGGGTGAAGCGGCCGGCCGGGGTCATCACGTCCAGCTCGTCGCCGACGTTGATCTCCTTCAGCGCGTAGGCCGAGAAGGCGCCGCCCTCCACCAGCCGCACGCCGACCCGCAGGGTGTCCGGGCCCGCGCCACCCGGGTCGGGGGCGGGGGAGCAGATCGAGTAGGTGCGCCGGATCTCCGCGCCGTCGACTCTGCGGCGCAGCGCCAGGTGCTGGCCGGGCGCGTGCCGGTACTCCGCGCGCAGTGCGGTCGGGACGGTGAGGGTGAGGGCGACGGCGTCGTCGGTGATCCGGTCGACCGCTGCCACTTGGAGCGGGTGGAAGCGTGCCATCACAACTCCTTGAAGTGGTCGAACGGTTCGCGGCAGACGAGGCAGCGGCGCAGCGCCTTGCAGGCGGTGGAGGAGAACCTGCTCAGCAGCTCGGTTTCGGTGGAGTAGCAGTGCGGGCAGCGGACGGGGTCCTGATCCGCGGTGACGTCCGTTGCGATCGTGCGGGTCGGGCCGAGGGGCAGCGGCACCGGGCCGAAGTTCTCGCGCACCCGTGGGGGAGCTATGCCGAACTCCTGGAGTTTGCGGCGGCCCTCGGGGGTGATGTCGTCGGTCGACCAGGCGGGTGCGAGGACCGTGCGGACCGTGACCTCGCGCATGCCGTGGGCGCGCAGGACCCGTTCGATGTCGAGGGTCATCGCCTCGATGGCGGGGCAGCCGGTGTAGGTGGGGGTCAGGTCGACCTCGACCGTGTCGGTGCCCTGGACGTGTACCGCGCGCAGCACGCCCAGCTCGTGCAGGGTGAGTACGGGCAGTTCGGGGTCGGGCACCGCGCCGGCCAGCTCCAGCAGTTCCGTTTCCAGGGCGGTGGTGGTCACCATGTCGCCCCCGGGTGGCTGCGGTGCAGGTGCTGCATCTCGGCGAGCATCCGGCCGAACGGTTCGGTGTGCAGGCCCTGTCGGCCTGCACCCGCCGACCAGGCGCCGGTGCGTGGTCCTTCGGGGAGGGACAGGGTGGCGCGGCGGAGGATGTCTTCGACGGACTCCTGCCAGCGCTCGTCCAGGCGTGACCAGTCGGCGTCCAGGTCTTCGACCGGCTGGAACATCTCACCGGTGAACTTCCACAGGGCCTCGCAGGCGCGGTGCATCCGCTCGTGGCTCTCCTGCGTGCCGTCGCCGAGGCGCAGGGTCCACTGCTCGGCGTGGTCGCGGTGGTAGGCGACCTCCTTCACCGCCTTCGCGGCCAGGGGTGCGAACGGGCCGTCGGTGGCGGCGAGTTCGGTGTAGAGCAGCTGCTGGTAGGTGGAGAAGTACAGCTGGCGGGCGATGGTGTGGGCGAAGTCGCCGTTCGGTTGCTCGACCAGCTGGAGATTGCGGAAGGCGCGCTCTTCGCGCAGGTAGGCCAGTTCGTCCTCGTCGCCGGCCATCGACAGCAGTACCCGGGCCTGGCCGAGCAGGTCGAGGGCGATGTTGGCGAGGGCGACCTCCTCCTCCAGGACGGGAGCGTGGCCGGCCCACTCCCCCAGCCGGTGGGAGAGCACCAGGGCGTCGTCGCCGAGGGCGAGCGCGGCGGTCACCGGGACGGTGGCGGGGCCGGTCACAGGTGCTTCACCCCTTCCGGGATGTCGTAGAAGGTGGGGTGGCGGTAGGGCTTGTCGGCGGCCGGTTCGAAGAACGGGTCCTTCTCGTCCGGGGAGGACGCGGTGATCGCGGTGGCCGGGACGACCCAGATCGAGACGCCCTCGCCGCGCCGGGTGTACAGGTCGCGGGCGTTGCGCAGGGCCAGCTCGGCGTCGGGGGCGTGCAGGCTGCCGGCGTGGGTGTGGGAGAGGCCGCGCCGGGAGCGCACGAAGACCTCCCACAGGGGCCAGTCGGTGGTGCTCATGCTCGCTCCGCTCCTGTCGTGTGTGCCGTTGTGCCGGTGCCGGGGGTGCTGCCGGTGCCGGGGGTGTGCTTGGCCGCGTGGGCCGCTGCCGCTTCTCTGACCCACGCTCCCTCGTCGTGGGCGCGCCTGCGCTGGGTGATGCGCTGTTCGTTGCAGGGGCCGTTGCCCTTGAGGACGTCCCAGAACTCGGTCCAGTCGATCGGGCCGAAGTCGTAGTGCCCGCGTTCCTCGTTCCACTGCAGGTCAGGGTCGGGGAGGGTGAGGTCGAGGGACTCGGCCTGGGGGACGCAGATGTCGACGAACCGCTGGCGCAGCTCGTCGTTGGAGTGGCGTTTGATCTTCCACTCCATGGACTGTGCGGAGTGCTGGGACTCGTCGTCGGGCGGCCCGAACATCATCAGGGAGGGCCACCACCAGCGGTTCACCGCGTCCTGCGCCATCGCGTGCTGTTCCGCGGTGCCTTTGCCGAGGGCCAGCAGCAGCTCGTAGCCCTGGCGCTGGTGGAAGGACTCCTCCTTGCAGATCCGCACCATGGCGCGGGCGTACGGGCCGTAGGAGCAGCGGCACAGCGGGACCTGGTTGGTGATCGCGGCGCCGTCCACGAGCCAGCCGATCGCGCCGACGTCGGCCCAGGTCAGGGTCGGGTAGTTGAAGATCGAGGAGTACTTCTGGCGGCCGCTGTGCAGTTTGTCGAGCAGTTCCTCGCGGCTGGTGCCGAGGGTCTCGGCCGCGCTGTAGAGGTACAGGCCGTGGCCGGCCTCGTCCTGGACCTTGGCCATCAGGATGGCCTTGCGGCGCAGGCTGGGGGCGCGGGTGATCCAGTTGGCCTCCGGCTGCATGCCGATGATCTCGGAGTGTGCGTGCTGGGCGATCTGCCGGACCAGGGTGGCGCGGTAGGCGTCGGGCATCCAGTCGCGTGGCTCGATGCGCTCGTCGGAGGCCACGGCTGTGTCGAAGGCGCGCTGGTAGGCCGTCGTGTCGACGGTGTCCGGTGTGCTGTCCGTGTCCGTACGGGCTGTGCGCTGCGCGGCTGCTGTGGCCATTGCGGTCCCCCTGACCTCGGGCTCTGCGGTGAACATGGTCCCGACCGATCGTTCGGTCCGTGTGATGTCAATGGTGTGCCGGGCCGCGGTGGGGTGTCAACCGCTGTGGAAAACTCCTGCGGACGGCCTGTGGACAAGGTGAGCGGGGGCGGGTACGGCAGGGTTCCGAGCCGTACGGCGTGGCGAGGACCACGGGGGTCGGCCGGTACCCGGGGCTGCGCTCGACTGCCGGGTCTGAGTACCGTTCTGCGGACGCCGCACCGTGGCGTGTGTGAACCATGGGGCTCGGTACGGGCGCCGCAGCATGGATACCGATCGATGCCGGATCACTGAGCGCATCACGGGGCCGCACGACTGAACCGAAACGAAATGGGGGACGGGACGGGATGGACGCGTACGACGAGGACTCGGGGGCCGGGGTCCGACCCGGCCCCGACGGGTCGACCGGGGCGCGTCTCCCGGAGGAGCCTTTGGCCGACACCGACACCGACACCGACACCGACACCGACACCGACACCGGCGGCCGTGACCTGGGCGGCGACGGGTCGGGAAGTGGCGGGTCGGGCGCCGACGGGTCGGCCTCGGCCGGAGCGCGGGGCCGGGCGTCCGGGCCGGCCTGGGCGGCCGAGCCGGGTCCGGAGGCCCGATCGGCTCAGGACGCCGAGCCGGGCACGTCTGCCGAACCGGACCCTGCGCCCGCACCCTCGCAGCCCCGTGCCGGTGTCGCCGCCCTCTCCCCCCGCTACCAGGTCGGCGCGGCGCTGGCCCTCGCGGTGGTCGGTGTGGCCGCCGGTGTCCATCTGCTGATGGTGTTCCTCAGCCTCGCCCCCGAGAACACGGTGACGAAGCAGCACGGCAAGGCCGTCGAGGAGTGGGTGTACCCCGAGTTCGAGCAGAACTGGAAGCTGTTCGCCCCGAACCCGCTGCAGCAGAACATCGCCGTCCAGGTGCGCGCCGAGGTGCGGACGAAGGACGGCGGGCTGCGCACCACCGGATGGACCGATCTGTCCGCCGAGGACGGCGCCGCCATAGACGGCAACCTGGCGCCCAGCCACACCGAGCAGAACGAGCTGCGCAGGGCCTGGGACTTCTTCGTCGCCACGCACGGCGCGGACAACCGGCCCGTGGGCGCGCGCGGCTCGCTCTCCGAGCAGTACCTGCGCCGGATCGTGGTGATGCGCCTGTACCGGGACGAGCCGGCCGACCGGCTGGGCGTCATCCAGCGGGTGCAGGTCCGTTCCAGCACCACCAATGTGCAGCCGCCGAAGTGGAGTCCTGAGCGCGTGTCCGACCAGCCCGTATACCGCCAGCTGTCCTGGTGGACCGTGACCGCCGACGAGGCCGCGGGGGGTGTGCGGTCGTGAACCGTCTCTCCCTGACTCTCTCGCGTGGGATCGCCCGGGTCACCGGAGCCGCTCTCGGGCCGTACCAGAGCGCCGTGATCCGGATCGGGTTCGCCGGGACCTGGCTGCTGTTCCTGCTGCGCGAGTTCCCGCACCGCCAGGAGCTGTACGGGCCGGCCGGGCCGTGGGGCTGGAGCCTGGCCCGGGAGCTGACCGCCGACAACCACGCCTTCACGGCGCTGATGTGGTCCGACGGGCAGTTCTGGTTCGAGTGCTTCTACGCGCTGGCGATCCTCGCCAGCGTCGCGCTGCTGCTCGGCTGGCGCACCCGGACGGCGTCCGTGCTGTTCATGGTGGGTGTGCTGTCGCTGCAGAACCGCAGCGTCTTCGTCGGCGACGGCGGTGACAACGTCCTGCACCTGATGTCGATATACCTCGTGTTCACCCGCTGCGGTCAGGTGTGGTCGCTGGACGCGCGGCGGGCGGCACGAGCCGAGGAGGCACGCGCGCGGGGGGAGGAGATTTCCGCCGACCGGGTGGGCCCGGCCCTGTGGGCGGTACTCGGTCTGGCGCTCGTTGTCGTGACGGTCACCGGACGGTTCGACAACGGCTGGCTGATCCCCGCATTGCTGTGGACGGTCCTGGTGGTGCTCGCCCTGTGGTGGGCCGTCGGCCGCTGGGCGAAGGCACGCGACCCCAGGATCCTGCTGGACGTCGTCGCCAACATCCTGCACAACGGCGCCCTGGCCGTGATCATGGCGGAAGCGTGCCTGATCTACGCGACGGCCGGCTGGTACAAGATCCAGGGCTCCCGCTGGCAGGACGGCACCGCCGTGTACTACCCGCTCCACCTGGACTACTTCTCGCCCTGGCCGGGACTGGCCGATCTGATGTCCTCCAGCGGCACGATCATGATGGCCGTGGCCTACGGCACGGTGATGGTGCAGGTCGCCTTCCCGTTCACCCTGTTCAACCGGCGGGTCAAGAACGTCCTGCTGGTGGCGATGATGCTCGAGCACGCGGTGATCGCGGTCGTCCTCGGGCTGCCGTTCTTCTCGCTGGCGATGATCACCGCGGACGCGGTCTTCCTGCCGACGTCCTTCCTGCGCCGACTGGGCGCGCTGGCGGCACGCGCGCGGGGGCGGACCGCCCGGGGCGGGCAGCGTACGGTGCCGTCGCCGCGCTCCATGGAGGCGGCGCAGGAGAGCGCGCCGGGATCCGTGGGGGCCGCGTAGGGTTCACGGCATGACCGACCCACTGACCCGCTGGCGCGAACACGCCGGCAGCGCCGTGCTGCTCGACGGCTTCCATGCCCTGAAGCACGCGCTGCGCTTCGGGGCCGAGGTGCCGGTGGCGGTCACCACCGACCGGCCGGCCGCGCTCGCCCTGGCCGAGGAACTGGCCGGGGACGTGCGGGACGCGTTGGACGCCCTGCTGGTCCAGGTGCCGGCCCGGACGTACGCCTCGCTGGTGCAGCGGCCCCACCCGACCGGTGTGGCCGCGCTCGCCGTACGCCCCTCCCGTGAGGCCAACCTGCGCACGCTCGGCCGTGCACCGCGCACCGCACCGGTCGTGGTCCTGGACAACCCCCGCAACCTGGGCAACGCCGGTGCCGTGATCCGGCTGGCCGCCGGCTTCGGGGCGACCGGGGTGGTCACCACCGGAACGCTCGACCCGTGGCACCCCACCGTGGTGCGCGGCGGTGCAGGGCTGCACTTCGCGACCGCCGTGGAGCACCTCGGCGTCGACGAGCTGCCCGCCGGGCCGCTGTTCGCCCTCGACCCGGAGGGCGAGGACATCCGGGGCACCAAGCTGCCCGACGACGCCGTGCTGGCGTTCGGCTCGGAGCGCAGCGGCCTGTCCGCCGAGCTGCGCACGCGTGCCGACCATCTGCTGGCGCTGCCGATGCGCCCCCAGGTCTCCAGCTACAACCTGGCCACCAGCGTCGCGATGACGCTGTACCACTGGAGCCTCACCGGGGGCGCATCCGCGCCCGCTCGGGCCCTTGCCTAGACCTCTCGACGCACCTCGACCACCCGGAACCGGTTGGCCACGAACGCGCCGTCGGTGAGCGCGGCGTTCGCCGCCGGGTTGCCGCCCGAGCCGTGGAAGTCGGAGAAGGCGGCGGTCTGGTTCACGTACACCCCGCCGGTCAGGTTGAGCGACAGCTGGGCCGCCTCCTCCAGACAGGCCTCCTCGACGGCCCGCTCGACCTCCGGGTCGGTGGTGTAGGCGCCGACCGTCATCGCGCCCTTCTCGCGGACCGTGCGGCGCAGCAGCTGCACCGCGTCGGCCGCCGAGTCGACCGCGACGGCGAAGGAGACGGGGCCGAAGCACTCGCTCGTGTAGGCGGCCTGGTCGTCCGGCTTGGCGCCGTCCAGCTTGACGATGACGGGGGTGCGCACGACCGCGTCAGGGAAGTCCGGGTTGGTGATCTCGCGGGAGGCGAGGGCGACCTCGCCGAGGCCGGCCGCCGCTTCCAGGCGGGCCTTGACGTCCGGGTTGACGATCGCGCCCAGCAGGGCGTTCGCGCGCGCGTCGTCACCGAGGAGGCCGTCGACCGCGCGGGCGAGGTCGGCGGCGACCTCGTCGAAGGTCTTGGGGCCCTCGTCGGTGCGGATGCCGTCGCGGGGGACGAGCAGGTTCTGCGGGGTGGTGCACATCTGGCCGCTGTACAGGGACAGTGAGAACGCCAGGTTGGACAGCATGCCCTTGTAGTTGTCGGTGGAGTGCACGATGACCGTGTTTACGCCGGCCTTCTCGGTGTAGACCTGCGCCTGGCGGGCGTTGGCCTCCAGCCAGTCGCCGAAGGCCGTCGAGCCGGTGTAGTCGATGATCCGGATCTCGGGGCGGGTGGCGAGGGTCTTGGCGATGCCCTCGCCGGGGCGCTCGGCGGCCAGCGCCACCAGGTTCGGATCGAAACCCGCCTCGGCGAGCACCTGGCGCGCGACCTGCACGGTCAGCGCGAGCGGCAGCACCGCGCGCGGGTGCGGCTTGACCAGGACCGCGTTACCGGTGGCGAGAGAGGCGAACAGGCCCGGGTAGCCGTTCCACGTCGGGAAGGTGTTGCAGCCGACGAGCAGGGCGATGCCGCGCGGCACCGGCGTGAACTGCTTGGTCAGGGCCAGCGGGTCCCGCTTGCCCTGGGGCTTGGTCCACTCGGCCGCCTCGGGTGTGCGGACCTGCTCCGCGTACGCGTACGCCACCGCTTCCAGGCCGCGGTCCTGGGCGTGTGGGCCACCCGCCTGGAAGGCCATCATGAAGGCCTGGCCGCTGGTGTGCATGACAGCATGCGCGAACTCGTGCGTCCGGTCGCTGATCCGCTTGAGGATCTCCAGACAGACCACCGCGCGTGTCTCCGCGCCCGCGTCGCGCCAGGTGCGCTGCCCGGCCTTCATCGCGGGCAGCAGCACGTCGGCGTCCGCGTGCGGGTACTCCACGCCCAGCTCGATGCCGTACGGCGAGACCTCGCCGCCCGTCCAGCCGTCCGTGCCGGGCTGGCCGAGGTCCAGGCGGGTGTGCAGCACGGCGTCGAAGGCGCCCTTGCCCGCCGCCGCGTCCAGGCTGCCGTTCTCGCCGTAGGCCTTGGGGTGCTCGGGGTGCGGGGACCAGTACGCGCGCGTACGGATCGCTTCCAGCGCCTGGTCGAGAGTGGGCCGGTGCTTTGCGATCAGCTCGGACACGGTCAGTTCGGCGGCCATGCGGGACCAACTCCTCGTCTGGGGAACTCTTCGTCGAGTTCACGACCTGGCAGAAAGAGCAGCGGGATGAGACGGTCAGAGCTAGAGTAACCGAACGATCGGTCGGGACAAGGGGGACCGGCGCATCTGTGGAAAACCCCGTGCGGGAGGATCGCGCACATGACAGCACTCGACCTCAGCAGCCCCGTGGCCGTCGTCGGCACCGGCACCATGGGCCAGGGCATCGCCCAGGTCGCGCTGGTCGCCGGCCACCCCGTGCGGCTCTACGACGCCGTCGCCGGGCGGGCCCGGGAAGCGGCCGAAGCGATCGGCGCCCGCCTGGACCGGCTCGTGGAGAAGGGCAGGCTCGCCGCGGCCGACCGGGACGCGGCCCGCGACCGCCTGCTGCCCGTGGACGGCCTCGCGGAACTGGCGGACTGCGCACTGGTCGTCGAAGCCGCCCTGGAGCGGCTGGACGTCAAACAGCAGCTCTTCGGCGAGCTGGAGGACCTCGTCGCCGAGGACTGCCTGCTCGCCACCAACACCTCCTCGCTGTCCGTGACGGCCATCGGCGGTGCCCTGCGCCATCCCGGCCGCTTCGTCGGCCTGCACTTCTTCAACCCGGCCCCGCTGCTGCCGCTGGTCGAGGTCGTCTCCGGGTTCGCCACCGACGTCACGTCGGCCACGCGCGCGTACGAGACCGCCCGCGCGTGGGGCAAGACCCCGGTGGCCTGCGCGGACACCCCGGGCTTCATCGTCAACCGCATCGCCCGGCCGTTCTACGCCGAGGCGTTCGCCGTCTACGAGGCCCAGGCGGCCGACCCGGCCACCATCGACGCGGTGCTGCGCGGCTCCGGCGGCTTCAAGATGGGCGCCTTCGAGCTCACCGACCTGATCGGACAGGACGTCAACGAGTCCGTGACGCACTCGGTGTGGCAGTCCTTCTTCCAGGACGTGCGCTTCGCGCCCTCCCTGGCGCAGCGCCGGCTGGTGGAGTCCGGCCGCCTCGGCCGCAAGAGCGGGCACGGCTGGTACGACTACGCCGAGGACGCCGAGCGGGCCGAGCCGCACACCGCCGACAAGGAACAGCCGCCCGCGTACGTCGTCGTCGAGGGCGGCCTCGGCCCTGCGGCCGACCTGATCGCGCTGATCCGCGAGGCGGGCATCCAGGTCCGCGAGGAGGACGAGGACAACGGCACCCGCCTGGCGCTGCCCAGCGGCGGCCAGCTCGTCCTCGCCGACGGGCAGACCTCCGCGGAGTTCCGGGACGTCGTCTACTTCGACCTCGCCCTCGACTACCGCACGGCCACCCGCATCGCCCTGTCCGCCGTCCACGACACCTCGCCGCAGACCCTCGCCGAGGCCATCGGCCTGTTCCAGGCGCTGGGCAAGGACGTCAGCGTCATCGGCGACGTCCCCGGCATGATCGTCGCCCGCACGGTCGCCCGGATCATCGACCTCGCCCATGACGCCGTCGCCAAGGGCGTTGCCACCGAGGAGGACATCGACACGGCCATGCGCCTCGGGGTCAACTACCCGCTCGGCCCGTTCGAGTGGGACCGCAGGCTCGGCCGCGACTTCGCCATCGACGTCCTTGACGAGATGCACGAGCGCGACCCGTCCGGACGCTACGCCCCTTCGCTCGCGCTCTACCGCCACGCGTACGCCGTCGACAAGCGGGAGGGCGCCTCATGACCACGGCCAGACGTGACACGTACACCCCGGAGACACTCCTGTCCGTCGCCGTGCAGGTCTTCAACGAGCGCGGCTACGACGGCACCTCCATGGAGCATCTGTCCAAGGCGGCCGGCATCTCCAAGTCGTCGATCTACCACCACGTCAGCAGCAAGGAGGAACTGCTGCGCCGGGCCGTCAGCCGCGCCCTGGACGGCCTGTTCACCATCCTGGACGAGGAGCACGCGCGCGTGGGGCGCCCCGTCGACCGGCTGGAGCACGTCGTGCGCCGCATGGTCGAGGTGCTCATGGGCGAGCTGCCGTACGTGACGCTGCTGCTGCGCGTGCGCGGCAACACCGAGACCGAGCGCTGGGCACTGGAGCGGCGGCGCGACTTCGACCACCGGGTCGCCGAACTGCTCAAGGCCGCGGCCGCCGACGGCGACGTACGCGGCGACGTGGAGGTCCGCCTGGCCACCCGGCTGGTCTTCGGCATGATCAACTCGATCGTGGAGTGGTACCGGCCCGACCCGCGTGGCTCCGGCGAGCGCGAGGTGGCCGACGCGGTCGTCCAGGTCGTCTTCTCGGGCCTGCGCAGCACCTGACGCCACGCCTGCGGGACACCCTTTCGCGCCGTCCGGTCTAGTCCTCCGGCTCCAGGTCCTCCTCCTCGAACACCAGCAGCGTGCGCGTGCTGAGCACCTCGGGGATCGCCTGGAGCCGGGTGAGCACCAGCTCGCGCAGCGCCCGATTGTCGGGCGTGTGGACCAGCAGCAGGACGTCGAAATCGCCGCCCACCAGGGCGATGTGCGAGGCGCCGGGCAGCTGCCGGAGCTGCTCGCGGACCGTGCGCCAGGTGTTCTGGACGATCTTGAGCGTGACGTACGCCGACGTGCTGTGCCCGGCCCGCTCGTGATCCACGCGTGCGCCGAAACCACGGATCACCCCGTCCTCGACGAGCCGGTTGATGCGCGCGTAGGCGTTGGCACGCGATACATGAACGCGTTCGGCGACCGACCGTATCGAGGCACGGCCGTCCGACTGGAGGATCTTCAGGATGTCCTGATCGATGGCGTCCAGCGGACGCGAGGGCGGCAGTGGGACGCCGTCCTGCGGTCCGTCGGCCAATTGTTCAGCTGCCATGTCCCCCCGCTCCCTCGCCGTGGACGTCCTGCATTCATTCCAGGCCGTGGAGAACCGTTTGTCCACAGGCTGAAGGGGCCTGTAGCCAAAATGTGCCGACGACCGAACAATCGGTAGGGAGACGGGTCACCGCCGACCCGCCTTCCGTAGCCGCTCCCACGAGGAGGTGCCGTCATGACGGTCATGGAGCAGCGGGGCGCTTACCGGCCATCCCCGCCGCCCGCCTGGCAGCCCCGTACGGACCCCGCGCCGCTGCTGCCCGATGCCGAGCCCCACCGCGTCCTCGGCACCGAGGCGGCCGCCAAGGCCGACCCGGACCTGCTGCGCCGGCTCTACGCCCAGCTGGTCCGCGGCCGCCGCTACAACACGCAGGCCACCGCGCTGACCAAGCAGGGGCGCCTCGCCGTCTACCCTTCCAGCACCGGCCAGGAAGCCTGCCAGGTGGCCGCCGCCCTGGCTCTTGAGGAGCGCGACTGGCTCTTCCCCAGCTACCGCGACACGCTCGCCGTCGTCGCCCGTGGCGTGGACCCCGTCGAGGCGCTCACACTGCTGCGCGGCGACTGGCACTCCGGCTACGACCCCCACACCCACCGCGTCGCCCCCCTGTCCACCCCGCTCGCGACCCAGCTGCCGCACGCCGTCGGCCTCGCGCACGCCGCCCGCCTCAAGGGCGACGACGTGGTCGCGCTCGCCCTGGTCGGCGACGGCGGTACCAGCGAGGGCGACTTCCACGAGGCGCTGAACTTCGCCGCCGTCTGGCAGGCACCGGTCGTCTTCCTCGTACAGAACAACGGCTTTGCCATCTCGGTCCCGCTCGCCAAGCAGACCGCCGCGCCCTCCCTGGCCCACAAGGCCGTCGGGTACGGCATGCCGGGCCGGCTGGTCGACGGCAACGACGCGGCGGCCGTGCACGAGGTCCTCAGCGACGCCGTCCGCCACGCACGCGCGGGCGGTGGCCCCACCCTGGTCGAGGCGGTGACGTACCGCATCGACGCCCACACCAACGCCGACGACGCCACCCGCTACCGCGGCGACGACGAGATCGAGGCCTGGCGCACGCACGACCCGATCGAGCTGCTGGAGGCGGAGCTGACCACGCGCGGACTGATCGACGCGGCGGCGCTCGAAGCCGCCCGGCAGGACGCCGAGGAGATGGCCGCCTCCCTGCGGGAACACATGAACCGCGACCCCGAACCGGACCCCATGGCGCTCTTCGACCACGTCTACGCCGAGACCACCGCTCAGCTGCGGGAACAGCGCGCCCTGTTGCAGGCCGAGCTGGACGCCGAGCAGGAGCACCACGGCGAGCAGGAAGGCGGCGCCCGATGACCACTGTCGCCGTCAAGCCCGCCACCATGGCGCAGGCCCTCACACGCGCACTGCGCGACGCGATGGCCGCCGACCCCACCGTGCACGTCATGGGCGAGGACGTCGGCACGCTCGGCGGTGTCTTCCGGGTCACCGACGGCCTCGCCAAGGAGTTCGGCGAGGACCGCTGCACCGACACCCCGCTCGCCGAGGCGGGCATCCTCGGCACC
Source organism: Streptomyces broussonetiae (assembly GCF_009796285.1). Classification (NCBI taxonomy): domain Bacteria; kingdom Bacillati; phylum Actinomycetota; class Actinomycetes; order Kitasatosporales; family Streptomycetaceae; genus Streptomyces; species Streptomyces broussonetiae. Next base: position 4,996,571 of record NZ_CP047020.1, read on the forward strand.
GCCGTCGGCATGGCCATGTACGGCCTGCGCCCGGTGGTGGAGATGCAGTTCGACGCCTTCGCCTACCCGGCGTTCGAGCAGCTGATCAGCCATGTCTCCCGTATGCGCAACCGCACACGCGGGCGGATGCCGCTGCCGATCACCGTCCGTGTCCCCTACGGAGGCGGCATCGGCGGCGTCGAGCACCACAGCGACTCCTCCGAGGCCTACTACATGGCCACACCGGGGCTGCACGTGCTCACGCCCGCGACCGTCGCCGACGCCTACGGCCTGCTGCGCCGGGCCATCGCCTCCGACGACCCGGTCGTCTTCCTGGAACCCAAGCGGCTGTACTGGTCGAAGGACTCCTGGAACCCCGAGCAGCCGACGGACGTCGAGCCCATCGGGCGAGCGGTCGTCCGCCGCCCGGGCCGCAGCGCCACCCTCATCACCTACGGCCCCTCCGTGCCGGTCTGCCTGGAGGCCGCCGAAGCGGCCCAGTCCGAGGGCTGGGACCTGGAGGTGGTCGACCTGCGCTCGCTGGTGCCCTTCGACGACGAGACGGTCTGCGCGTCCGTCCGGCGCACCGGGCGCGCGGTCGTTGTCCACGAGTCCACCGGGTTCGGCGGGCCGGGCGGCGAGATCGCGGCCCGGATCACCGAGCGCTGCTTCCACCACCTGGAGGCGCCGGTGCTGCGCGTGGCCGGCTTCGACATCCCCTACCCGCCGCCCATGCTGGAGCGGCACCACCTGCCCGGCGTCGACCGCATCCTGGACGCCGTCGCGCGCCTGCAGTGGGAGGCCGAGGGCTGATGGCACAGGTGCTGGAGTTCAAGCTTCCCGACCTCGGCGAAGGGCTCACCGAGGCGGAGATCGTCCGCTGGCTGGTCCAGGTCGGCGACGTCGTCGCCGTCGACCAGCCGGTCGTCGAGGTCGAGACCGCCAAGGCCATGGTCGAGGTGCCCTGCCCCTATGGCGGCGTGATCACCTCCCGCTTCGGCGAGGAGGGCACCGAACTGCCCGTCGGGGCGCCGCTGCTGACCGTGGCGGTGGGCGAACCGGTGCCGCACACCGAACCGGAGGGCTCCGGCAACGTCCTGGTCGGATACGGCACGTCGCAAGCGCCCGCGCGGCGCCGAAGGGTGCGGCCGACACCGGTGACGTCCGGCGGTGCGAGCGCAGGCACCGGTGAAGACGGCACACCCGTCGCGAGCCCGCAGCCCGGGGCACGAGGGACCGGGCAGCGGGGCGCGGCGACGGAGCCCGGAGCGGCGCGGCAGAACGGGACTCCGCTCTCCCCCGGAGCGGTCCACGCGCGCGTGCCCGCCCGCCACCCCGAAGGCCCCGTTCCCGTGATCTCCCCGCTGGTGCGCAAGCTCGCCCGGGAGGGCGGGGTGGACCTGCGGCAGCTGGCGGGCTCGGGCCCGGACGGACTGATCCTGCGCGCGGACGTCGAGGACGTACTGCGCGCCAAGGCGGCCCACGACAGCCCCTCGGCCGAGGCGGCCACCGCGGCGGCCTCCGCCGTCACGAGCCTGCCCGCCCCGGTCCCGTCGGCCTCGTCCGCCGCAGGCGTCCGCATCCCCCTCAAGGGCGTGCGCGGAGCCGTCGCCGACAAGCTCTCCCGCAGCCGCCGCGAGATCCCGGACGCCACCTGCTGGGTCGACGCCGACGCGACCGAACTCATGCGCGCGCGTGCCGCGATGAACTCGGCCGCAGGCCCGAAGATCTCCCTGCTCGCGTTGCTGGCCCGTCTCTGCACCGTCGCCCTCGCCCGCTTTCCCGAGCTGAACTCCTACGTCGACACGGGGTCCCGCGAGGTCGTGCAGCTCGACCACGTCCACCTCGGATTCGCCGCTCAGACCGAACGCGGGCTGGTCGTGCCCGTCGTCCGGGATGCCCATGCGCGCGACGCCGAGTCGCTGACCGCCGAGTTCGCCCGGCTCACCGAGGCCGCCCGCACCGGGAAGCTGACACCCGGGGAACTCACCGGCGGGACCTTCACGTTGAACAACTACGGGGTCTTCGGAGTCGACGGCTCCACCCCGATCATCAACCACCCCGAGGCGGCCATGCTCGGCGTGGGACGCATCGTCCCCAAACCCTGGGTGCACGAGGGCGAGCTGGCGGTGCGCCAGGTCGTCCAGCTCTCGCTCACCTTCGACCACCGCGTGTGCGACGGCGGCACGGCGGGCGGATTCCTGCGCTACGTGGCGGACTGCGTGGAACAGCCGGCGGTGCTCCTGCGCACACTGTGACCCCCGCGGGGCCCGTGAGAAGGGGCCCCGCGGCACCCGCAGGACACCGGCACGGCACATACGAACAGGACCCGCGGGACATACTCGGGGGATGACCCGCAACGCCCCCGCCGCCCCCGGGACGCCCGAGCCGTACGACGCCGTCGTGCTGGCCGGTGGCGCCGCCCGGCGGCTCGGCGGGGCCGACAAGCCCGGGGTGCGAGTCGGGGGCCGGGCGCTGCTGGACCGGGTGCTCACGGCCTGCGCGGGCGCCCGTACGACGGTCGTCGTGGCCGGCCCGCGGGCCACCACGCGGCCGGTGCTGTGGGCGCGGGAGGAGCCGCCCGGCGGCGGACCGCTCGCCGCGCTCGAGGCCGGCCTGTGCCTCACCACCGCCGAGCACGTCGTCGTGCTCTCGGCCGACCTGCCCTTCCTCGGACCGGCCACGCTCCAGCGCCTGTTGACCGCCCTGCGTGACAGCGGCGCCGACGGCGCGCTGCTCACCGACGCCGGCAGCCGCGACCAGCCGCTCGTGGCCGCCTACCGCACCGGTGCGCTGCGCCGCGAACTGGCCGCCCTCGCGGCCGGTCCCCACGGCCTGACCGGAATGCCCCTGCGCCGGCTGACCGGCGCGCTCCGTCTCACCCGCGTCCCGGACCCGCTCGCGTCCTTCGACTGCGACACCTGGGACGACATCGTCAACGCCAGGGCACACATCAGGGAGCATGGGTACGTGTTGGATGAATGGATCTCCGCAGTCAAGGACGAACTGGGCATCGACCTGGACGTCGACACCGGCGTCCTGCTCGACCTGGCCCGGGACGCCGCGCACGGCGTGGCCCGGCCGGCCGCCCCCCTGACCACCTTCCTCGTCGGCTACGCCGCCGCCCAGGGCAAGGGAGGCTCCGAGGCCGTCGCCGAGGCCGCCCGCAAGGCCGCCGCGCTGGCGCTGCGCTGGGAGGAAGAGAACAACGGGGGCGGCACCGGGAACGGCAGCGGTCCGAGCACCCCGGACGCCGGATGACCGCCCCCGGAACCCGCGCCGGGACGCCCGCACAGGACAGCGACGACCTCGACCTCGAGGAAGCCCTGGCCCTGGTGAGGGAAGCCAAGGACGACCGCACGGACAAGGCACTCGAGGACCCGGGGCAGCCCGCCGAACGGCACCGGGCCATCCCCTGGCCCCAGGCCCGCGAGACGGCCGCTCGCGCCGCGCGCTCCCGGCCCCGCCGCACCCCCGTCTCCGTGCCGCTCGGCGACGCCCTCGGCCTGGTCCTGGCCACCCCGCTCGACGCCCTCACCGACCTGCCCTCCTTCGACACCTCCGCCATGGACGGCTGGGCGGTCGCCGGACCCGGGCCCTGGCAGGTCCGGGGCGAAGGCATCCTCGCCGGGCACGACCAGCCCGAACCGCTCACCGACGGCGAGGCGGTGGGCATCGCGACCGGCGCCCGCATCCCCGCCGACACCACCGCCGTCCTGCGCAGTGAGCACGGCCGCAGCGACGCCCAGGGCCGGTTGCACGCCGCCTGGGATCTGGCGCACGGCCAGGACATCCGCCCGCGAGGCCAGGAATGCCGCAACGGCGACCAGTTGCTGCCCGTCGGCACCGTCGTCACCCCTGCCGTCCTCGGCCTCGCCGCCGCGGCCGGATACGACACCGTCACCGTCGTACCCCGCCCGCAGGCCGAAGTTCTCGTCCTCGGTGACGAGTTGCTGACCGAGGGGCTGCCGCACGACGGGCTGATCCGGGACGCGCTAGGTCCCATGCTGCCGCCGTGGGTGCGCGCACTCGGCGCCGAGATCGTCGCGGTACGCCGGATCGGCGACGACGCCAAGGCACTGCACCGGGCCGTCACCGGCTCCGCCGCCGACCTGATCATCACCACCGGAGGCACCGCGGCCGGACCGCGCGACCATGTCCGTCCCACCCTGGACAGCATCGGCGCGGAACTCCTCGTCGACGGCGTCGAAGTACGCCCCGGTCACCCCATGCTGCTGGCACGCACCAAGGACGATCAGCACCTCGTCGGTCTGCCCGGCAACCCCCTCGCGGCAGTCTCCGGCCTGCTCACGCTCGCCGAACCGCTGTTGCGCACCCTCGCCGCACACCCGGCCCCCGAGCCGTATGCCCTGCCGCTGAAGGAGGCGGTCCAGGGGCATCCGTACGACACCCGGCTCATCCCCGTGGTGCTGCGCGGTGACTGCGCCGTACCGCTGCACTACAACGGCCCGGCGATGCTCCGGGGTATCGCGGCCGCGGATGCGCTGGCCGTCGTACCGCCGGGAGGGGCGCGGCAGGGAGCCGAGACGGAGCTGCTGGATCTGCCGTGGGCGGCCGCCGGGATCGGAGTGTGTTTCACGTGAAACATCCGGGCTCTGACGCCGTCGTGCACCAGGCGGCTCATCCCGAGGCACGAGGCGAGGAGGCGCCCATAAGTTCACGGCCCGGACATGATTCCGGGCCGTTGTTCATGCCCTGGTGACGGCACGTTGGATGGTGATCAGCCGGTCACCGGGCCGGAGAGTCTCCGCTCGGGGATCGGTGTGGTGCAGCATCTCCCTGCCTCGCATGACCGCGACAACAAGATCAGGGCTTTGGCGTGGAGAGTTACCCACCTCAGCCGTGGAGACCGGACGTTCCACGAGGTCCAACCCGCTGCCGCACGTCATGAGGTCTTCCAGGACGTCAGCACTGTGTGCGCTGGACATCGCCACGCCGAGCAGCCGGCCGGCCGAGCTGGAGCTGGTGATCACTGCGTTGGCGCCACTCTGCTTCAGCAGCGGAACGTTCTCGTCCTCTCGGACAGCCACGACGATGGAGGCTCTCCTGTTGAGCTGCCGCGCAGTGAGGGTGACCAAGGTCGCGGTGTCGTCGCGTTGGGGAGCCACGATGACGTGAGCCGCCTGGTGCAGCTCGGCTCTGCTCAGCGTCTCTGTGCGGGTGGCGTCGCCGTGTACCGCGGCAAGCCCGTCACTGGTGGCAAGGTCCACCGCCGTCTTCTGCGGATCGACCACGACGATCTGGTCCCTCGACGTGCCCTGCCCCAAAAGGGTCTCGACGGCATGACGGCCCTTCGTGCCATAACCGACCACGACGACGTGATCGCGGATGCGGGCGCGCCACCGTTCGATCCGGACCTGGTTCCGCGTGCGTTCGGTGAGGACCTCCAGCGTGGTGCCGACCAGGATGATCAGGAACAGCACGCGCAGGGGTGTGATGACGAAGATGTTGGTGAGCCGGGCGCCGTGGCTGACCGGGGTGATGTCGCCGTATCCGGTGGTGGAGAGGGTGACGGTCGCGTAGTACGCCGAGTCGATCAGGTCCACCGTGCCGTCCGCGTTGTCGCTGTAGCCGGCACGGTCCAGCCATACGAGCAGTGTCGTCAGGACAAGCACCAGCAGCGCCAGAGCCACGCGCCGGAGCACCTGTTGCAGGGGCGGCACCGCCGTACCGGCCGGCAACCGGACCGATTGGCCGTCCTCGCTCTTCGACCAGTACCGCAGGGACCGCAGGAGGGGAAGGCGAGCCCTGTCCGAGCCTGGTTGCCGTGCGGCACTCATCGTGCGTTTCCTCTGCTGTCGGAGTCGTGACACTGGTGACCGTTCCGACATTGTTGCCTTTTCCTGCCGGAGCCGGACCATGGTCATTCGTGCGAGCCGGAGGCAGGCACCGACTTCACGGCCTCACGACCTCACGTCCGCGCCGCCAGTTGGGGTGGTGTCTCGCCGCCGAGCAGGGAGATGAGCCGGGCGAGGAGGGCGTCGAGTTCGAGGCCGACGTCGGCGATACGCGGGTTGCCGTAGCTGGCGAACAGCAGGCTGGGCTGGTCGACGGCCAGTTCGGTGCCGCCGTCGGGATCGGAGTAGAGCAGCGTTCGCAGCGGAGCGTGGAGCATGACCGAGGGATCGTGGCGGAACATGCGTTCGGCGATGGTGTGGTTGCCCATCAGGTACTGGGTGGTCTTCCACCGGGACGTCGATCCGGCCATGACGGCGGTGATGTCACTGCGGTAGTAGCGCATGAAGCCGTGCGGGGCGTTGATCTCGGCCAGTTCGAGCGTCGCCTGCCAGGAGGCCGTCTGGAGGAAGCGGGCGAGATCGACCTCCGGGACGAGGGTCTCGTACTGCTCGCGGGCTTCGTCGTAGGGGCGAGGGAGTGCCACGACGAGCCGACGGGCGGGGTGTTCGACGGCAGTGGTGCGTGAGGTCATGACGGTGCCTGTTCGTCGCCGGTGCGTACGAGTTCGACATCGTGGATGCCGAGGGGGTGATGGACGGCATGCAGAGGTTGACGGTGTCGCCGGGACTGCGGCGGGAGTTCGTCACTCATGAGCCGGGCACTTTCCTGATCGCGTCGCTCTTGGCGGTCAGCCTGCCGGGACCGGGAAGACCATGCAACCGGAAGGGACGGCGGCCACTGTTCTCGACGTGACTTCGGTGAAGTTCGCCGCTGATCCAAATGCCGCTACTGTCCCTCTCGGTGACCGAGCCGCCCTCGTAGGTCGCCCCGACGGGCGCGTTGTACGGGGTCGTTGTGCGGGGTCATGGTCCACGGCCCCAGGAAGCGGCCGGAAAGACGCTGGAGGCACATCTTGCGCGAGCACACCGTCGTCATCGGCTTCGGCACCAAGGGGCGGTCGGCGATCCGGACGGTCTGTGCGACGGGGCTGAAGACGGAGCAGGTCGTCGTGGTCGACCCCAGCGCCAAGGCGGTGGACGCGGCGACCGCCGAGGGCTATGCGGGGGTCGTGGGCGACGCCACCCGCAGCGACGTGCTCAGGCGGGCCGAGCTGCACAGGGCCCGGCAGATCATCGTGGCCCCGCAGCGCGACGACACCGCCGTCCTCGTCACGTTGACGGCCCGGCAGCTCAACCCGGGCGCGAAGATCGTGGCCGCCGTGCGCGAGGAGGAGAACGCCCCGCTGCTCAGGCAGTCCGGCGCCGACGCCGTCATCACCAGCGCCAGCGCGGCCGGCCGGCTGCTCGGGCTGTCCGTGCTCAGCCCCGCCGCCGGCATGGTGATGGAGGACCTGATCCAGCAGGGCAGCGGGCTGGACCTCGTCGAACGGCCGGTGGTGCGCGACGAGGTCGGCAAGCGGCCGCGCGAGAGCAGCGACCTCGTCGTGAGCGTCGTCCGCGGACACCGGGTGCTCGGCTACGACGACCCGGCCGTCGGCGCCCTCCAGCTGACCGACCGGCTGATCACGATCGTCCACACCGCTCCCGCCGACCAGGACGGTCCGGACACCCGGCCGCTGCCGCGGAACTGACCCCGGGGCCACGGCCCGTGGGGCGTGGGGCTACCAGGGACGAGCACACGCGGGGAGTAGCGTCACCGGCATGCATGCGATCACGATTCCCGAACCTGGTGGTCCCGAGGTGCTGGTGTGGGCTGAGGTCCCCGACCCGGTGCCCGGCGAGGGAGAAGTACTGGTCGAGGTGGTGGCCAGCGCCGTCAACCGCGCCGACATCCTGCAGCGGCAGGGCGCCTACAGCCCGCCGCCCGGCGCCTCCCCCTATCCCGGCCTGGAGTGCTCCGGCAGGATCGCCGCGCTCGGCCCCGGAGTCTCCGGCTGGGCCGTCGGCGACGCGGTGTGCGCGCTGCTCGCGGGCGGCGGATACGCCGAGAAGGTCGTCGTACCGGCCGGGCAGCTGCTGCCCGTGCCCGAGACCGTCGACCTGAAGCAGGCGGCCGCGCTGCCCGAGGTGGTGTGCACCGTCTGGTCCAACGTGTTCATGATCTCCCATCTGCGGCCGGGCGAGACGCTGCTCGTGCACGGCGGTTCCAGTGGCATCGGCACCATGGCGATCCAGCTGGCCAAGGCCGTCGGCGCCAAGGCCGCGGTGACCGCCGGGACGAAGGAGAAGCTGGAGCGCTGCGCCGAACTGGGCGCCGACATCCTCATCAACTACCGCGAGCAGGACTTCGTCGACGAGATCAAGCAGGCCACGGGCGGTGCGGGCGCCGACGTCATCCTCGACAACATGGGTGCCAAGTATCTGGACCGCAACGTCCAGGCGCTCGCCGTGAACGGTCGTCTCGCGATCATCGGTATGCAGGGCGGGGTGAAGGGCGAGCTGAACATCAGCGCCCTGCTCAACAAGCGGGCCGCGATCAGCGCGACCTCGCTGCGCGCCCGTCCGCTGAACGAGAAGGCGTCGATCGTGGCCGCCGTCCACGAGCACGTCTGGCCACTGCTCGCCGCCGGGCATGTCCGTCCGATCGTGGACCGCGAGCTGCCCATGTCCGAGGCGGCCGAGGCACACCGGGTGCTCGAGGCCAGTGGCCACGTCGGCAAGGTGCTGCTCGTGGCGTCGTAGCACCGCGGGCCCGAGCAGGGCCGTGTGTCGTGGCCGGGCGTGCCCGCCGGCCGACGGGCACGCGGCCCGCGCGGCACGACTGCTCCCGGCTACGGCGGCCACGGCGGGTCGTAGTGGCCACGGCGGTCGTAGCGGCTGCGGCGGCCACGGCGTACGACCACTTCGGCCGACGGCCACGGCGGTACGACCACCGCGACCCCACGGCCAGGGCGGTACGACCACCGCGACCCCACGGCCAGGGCGGTACGACCGCCGCGGCGACCTCCGTCCTCAGCCCCTGCGCAGTCTCAGGCCCAAGAACGCCAGGCCCAGGCCCAGGCCGATGAGGACCAGGCCGCCGCCCAGCGGGAGGATCTGCCGGACCGGCGCGGTGCCGGTTTCGCTGCGAGGGACGGCGTTCTGGGCCGGAGGCCGGTCGACACCGGCCCGGTCGGGAGAGGCCGAGGCCGTCGGCGCCCCGGTCGGCAGGTCCGCGGTCTCCGGCTCCTCGGCCCGGCCGGTGCGGAAAGACCCCGTGGGCATGGGGCTGCCGCCGCCCTCCACCTCGGCGGCGGGCCCGTCCGTCCGGCCCGGCCGCAGCCGTCCCTCGCCGGCCAGGCTGCCCGCGCGGGTCGGCTCGTCGGTCGGGGGACGGTACGAGGCGGAGGCGGAGTCGGAGGGCATGGAGGCGGGCGGGGTGTCGGCGGCTGTATCGGCAGTGGGGGAGCCCCGGCCGCCCCGGTCGCCTCGGCCGGGGCCGTGCGGACCCCCCGATGCGGAGGGCCTGCCCGAGTGGACCGAATGGTTCGGCCGGTCCCCGTGGTGCGGACCGGCCCCAGGGGCGGGGCCGGAGCCGGTGTGGTGCGGGCCCGCCGAGGCTCCGGGGCCGGGCTCGGCGGCCTGCGCGGGCGGGCCGGCGCACACCGCGACGGTGCCGTACGCCGACACGGCCGCCAGCGCGAGGACGAGCACCAGCCGTACGGAGCGGAGCGTGAGTCGCAGCCATGGAGTCACGTCGGTGACCTCCCGGAGCCCGGATGCCGTGATCGTTGGATGACCGACGACAACAAGCCTCACATTCATTGATAAACAAGGCATTTTGAAATGCGCCGTAGGGTCTAAACGGTGGATCACTCGCTTGAGGGGGCACCACGGTGATGAGGTGTACGGGTGCGAGAGAATGGCGGCATGGAGATGCCGAGGAACGAACGGTCGACGGAGAATCCCCAGATCCTCGTCGTGGGCCAGGACGGAATGGCCCTCGGCGGCGGCAACGGGGGTGAGGACTCCCGCGAGATCCCGGTGACGGAGCAGGTCGAACAGCCGGCCAAGGTCATGCGGATCGGCAGCATGATCAAGCAGCTCCTGGAGGAGGTGCGGGTGGCTCCGCTGGACGAGGCGAGCCGGGTGCGGCTGAAGGAGATCCACGCCAGCTCGGTGAAGGAGCTGGAGGACGGCCTGGCCCCGGAGCTGGTCGAGGAACTCGAACGGCTCTCCCTGCCGTTCACCGACGACGCGACCCCGACCGATGCGGAACTGCGGATCGCCCAGGCGCAGTTGGTGGGCTGGCTGGAAGGCCTCTTCCACGGGATCCAGACGACGCTGTTCGCCCAGCAGATGGCCGCGCGGGCGCAGTTGGAGCAGATGCGTCGCGCGCTGCCGCCCGGCGTGACGGGCCACGAGGGCGACGAGCACCACACCGGCGGCCGCGCGGGCGGGCCGTACCTGTAGAGCCGTACCGGCAGCCGACAGAGCCGTACCGACACAAGACAAGGGCCCGGCGGACGACCGCCGGGCCCTTCTCGTCACATCACGCGCTCACGCCATGACCGTCACTGCGGAGGATTGCCCGACGAGACGGTCAGTTCGACCGTGCCGGGGTCCTTCTTGTCGACATCCGTGGTCGCGGAGGGGAACTGGTCCAGGACCGTGCCGTCGCCCCAGGTGTTGTCGTCCTCTTTCTTGATCTTGTACTGCCAGCCCGCGGCCTGGAAGCACGCCTTCACCGAGGTGATGTCCTTGTACCGGAAGTCCGGCAGGCTGACCTTGCTCGCGTCGTCGTAGGACTCCTGCGGCTGGGTGCACTTGGCCTTGTCGATGCGGCGGGTGGTGTCCGGGCCGCGGTAGCCCGCCCGGTGGGAGGAGGAGGTCGAGGCGCTCGAGCCGCCGCCCTGCGCCTTGTTGTCGTTGCTGCCGTTGTTCATGGCGAGCGCGACGACCAGGCCGATGACCGCGACCAGCGACACCGCGACCGAGCCGATGATCACCGGCTTGTTGTTCCTGCCGGCGCCGGGGCCGGAGGCCTGCGTGGCCGTCTGCGGCGAGATCGTGTACGGCGGCGGAGTCTGCGCGGCCTGGGGGGCGTAGCCCGCCGGAGGCGGTGTCTGGTAGCCGCCCTGCTGTGGGTAGCCGTAGGCCGCCGGGGCGGGTGTCCGGGGGCCGTACGGGCCCGGCTGGTACGGCGTCTGCACCGGGCCGGGCGGCGCCGGGGTGGCCTGGCCGACCGGCGGGAACACCGCGGAGCCGACACCGGAGCCGCTCTGCGTCGGCGCGGCGCCCGGCACGATGCTCGGCGCGGCCGTCTGGAGGGAGGCGGCGACGCGCAGGCACTCGTCCCGCATGGCCTCGGCGGTCGGGAAGCGCTCGTTGGGGTTCTTCTTGAGCGCACGGGCGATCAGCGCGTCCATCACGGGCGGCAGGGAACGGTTGATCGAGGAGGCCGCCACCGGCTCCTCCTGCACATGCGCGTACGCGATCGCCAGCGGCGAGTCCGCGTCGAACGGCAGCCGCCCGGTGACCAGCTGGAACAGCATGATGCCGACCGAGTACAGATCGGAGCGGGCGTCCACACCGCGGCCGAGGGCCTGCTCGGGCGAGAGGTACTGCGGGGTACCGACGACCATGCCGGTCTGGGTCATCGAGGTGACCCCGGACTGCATGGCGCGGGCGATGCCGAAGTCCATGACCTTGACCACACCACGCTTGGTCATCATCACGTTGCCGGGCTTGATGTCGCGGTGGACCAGCCCCATCTCGTGGCTGATGTCCAGCGCCGCCAGCACATCGGCGGTGACCTTGAGCGCCTTGTCGGCGGGCATCGCGCCGTACTGCCGGACGTCCTCGTCGAGGACCGAGCCCAGCGGACGGCCCTCGATGTACTCCATGACGATGTACGGCGTCGCGAGACCGGCGAGATCGTCCTCGCCGGTGTCGAAGACGGAGACGATGTTGGTGTGCGTGAGCTTGGCCACGGCCTGGGCCTCGCGGCGGAAGCGCTCGCGGAAGGCCTGTTCCCGGCCCAGCTCGCTGTGGAGTGTCTTGATCGCGACCTGGCGGTCGAGCACGGCGTCGTACGCCAGGTGCACCGAGGCCATGCCGCCCTCGCCGAGCAGGTCCCGCAGCTGATATCGGCCGCCCGCGAGGGCCTGCCCCGCGTACCGGCCGTGTGCGCCGTCCTGGCTCATCTCTCCCCGTCCCCCACCGGCCGCCCGGCGCCTTCACTCATCGCATGGGCCTTGATCGAATGTGTCATTCCCGGCCAAGTCTGCCCGAGGGCACTGACACGTCAAGCTCGGTGCCCGTTCCGTGACCGTACGCGCAAGAAGCGTCGCGCAAGCGTTACAGGGGGCGTACGGCCGGCACACAGAATTTGCACGACAGCGCGTGCTAGAGGTTTCATGGCCGGTCACGCTCGTGGCTGGTCCCGGTTCCCGTTCCGAACCGGCGGCCCCCACGGAGGCTGTAGCGTGGCCGACGGAGACCGTGACAACACCGCGCGCACCGCGGGCAGAAACGACGGCGAGGACTGATGGCACAGACGCAGCGCGCCCAGGGCCCGTCCGACCCCGAGGCGAGTGGCGGCGGCATGTCGGACGCGCCCGAGATGTGGGGCAACGGAGGGCTCGTCGGCGACGGCCGCTACCGGCTGACCCACCGGCTCGGCCGGGGCGGCATGGCCGAGGTCTTCGCGGCCGAGGACGTCCGGCTGGGCCGGACCGTCGCGGTCAAGCTGCTGCGCGCGGATCTGGCCGAGGACCCCGTCTCCAAGGCCCGCTTCACCCGCGAGGCACAGTCGGTCGCCGGCCTCAACCACCACGCGATCGTCGCCGTGTACGACTCAGGCGAGGACTTCGTCGGCGGCCAGTCCGTGCCGTACATCGTGATGGAGCTGGTCGAGGGCCGCACCATCCGTGACCTGCTGATGAACGCCGAGGCGCCGGGTCCCGAACAGGCCCTGATCATCGTCTCCGGTGTGCTGGAAGCGCTTGCCTACTCGCACCAGCACGGCATCGTGCACCGCGACATCAAGCCCGCCAACGTGATCATCACCAACAGCGGCGCCGTCAAGGTGATGGACTTCGGCATCGCGCGCGCCCTGCACGGCGCCCAGTCGACGATGACGCAGACCGGCATGGTCATGGGCACGCCGCAGTACCTCTCTCCGGAGCAGGCGCTCGGCAAGGCCGTCGACCACCGCTCCGACCTGTACGCGACCGGTTGCCTGCTGTTCGAACTCCTCGCCCTGAGACCCCCGTTCACCGGCGAGACCCCGCTGTCGGTGGTCTACCAGCATGTCCAGGACATGCCGACCCCGCCGTCGCAGGTGGCCGAGGGCTGCCCGCCGGAGCTGGACGGCCTGGTCATGCGCTCGCTCGCCAAGGAGCCGGACGACCGGTTCCAGACGGCCGAGGAGATGCGCGGGCTTGTCCAGTACGGCCTGCAGATGCTCTACGAGGCGGGCGGCCACACCGGCACCTGGAACACCGGCCCGGTGGACGCGCACGACGGCCGGCACACCCCGGCGGGCGGCTTCACCCGGACGACCGCGATGCAGCACCCGGGCGAGTTCGGCGCCGGCACCGCGCAGATCCCGCAGCCGATCCTGCCGTCCCGATACGGCAACGGTGACGACGGCGGCTTCGAGGGCCACGGCGACAGGGGCAGCGGGCGCGGCAAGCTGTGGATCGTCGCCGTCCTCGCGGTGATCGCGATCGCGGCGGGCGTCGCGCTGGCGCTCAAGGGCGCGGGGAACAGCGGCAGCACCGGCGGCAGCGACACCAAGCCGACCACGACGCACTCCCAGTCCACGAAGGACGACTCGAGTTCCCCGAGCCCTTCGGACAGCACCTCCGACCAGCCCACCGACCCGGGCACGGACAACGGCTCGAACACGACGTCGGGCGGCTCCGGCTACACCCCGACGGACCCGCAGACCTCGAAGTCGCAGTCCACCGGACCGACGGACCCGCAGACCTCGCCGTCGCAGTCCACGGGTACCAGCACCACCAATGGTGGTACGGACGCGGGTACGACCAATGGTGGTACGGACGCGGGTACGACCAATGGGGGTACCGACGCCGGTACGACCAACGGTGGTACCGACGCCGGTACGACCAACGGTGGCACCAACGCCGGTACGACCAACGCCGGTACGACTGCCGGGAACACCGCGGTCGGCGCCACGGGCGCCCCCACCGGTTGAAGGACACCTCCGGCGCCCGTGACGGCCTCCCCCTGAGCCGGAAAGCCGGTTCCCGGGGGCTCGGCCGCTCCCGGGAGCCCTGCTCCTCGGCGCCGCCCGTCGAGCCCGTCGCCGTCAGTTGGTGAACGCGTCGCACACCGCGTCGTACTCGCGCGTCCACCACACCGCGAGTGCCGACGCGGCAGGAAACTGGCAGTCCGCGCGCGTGTCACCGCGTTCGTAGTGCCAGCGCAGCATCCAGAAGTCGTTCAACCGCTCCCACCACACCCGGTGCACGGCCGCCGCCAGCTCCGAGGGCGTGGCGCCGGCCGCGCGCCGGTACGCGCGCGCGTAGGCGCGCGTTTTCGGCAGGTCCAGAGCGCCCGCGGGGTGGACGAAGAAGATCACGGCGGCGCGTACGGCCTCCTCCGCGCGGGGCTGCACGCCGAGCCGGTCCCAGTCGACGATGGCCGCGGGGGCGTCGTCCTTGTAGAGCAGGTTGAACGGGTGGAAGTCCCCGTGCACCCAGCCCACCGAGCCGCCGCGCGGAGGACGCTGCTCGGCGTGCTGCTCCAGCAGCGCACGCCGTTCCAGGAGCCGGTGCCGGGCCAGTTCGTCGAAGGCGTCGGCGGGGCGGTGGCGCCGGACCTGGCCGAGCAGGTCGTCGATGAGGGCGAAGGTGTCGGCCGGGTCGGCGCTCTCCACGGGATGGGGGCTCGTGGCCGGGCGCGTGCGTCCCTTGGGCGGCATCACGCGCTCCAGGCAGGCGTGCACGGCGCCCAGGAGTGCGCCCAGGCGTGCGCTCTCCGCACGCGTGAGCTGGCCGCCGTGGCGGTGCCTGCCGTCGATCCAGGGGTGCAGGGCGTAGGCGTGACCGCCGACCACGGCGACCGTACGGCCTTCCCGGTGCGCGAGCGGTACGGACACGGGGACGCCGAGGTCCGCCAGGCGCTGGGTGGCCCGGTGGCGGCGCTCGATGGCGGCCGGATCGGCGGTGTCGGGGTCGAAATGGTGCTTGAGGAAATAGCGGCCGCGCGTGGTGCACAGCCGGTAGCCGCGGTTGAGCAGCCCCTGGTCGACCGGTTCACAGGTGAGCGCAGTACCGGCGGCGTACAGGCGGAGCAAGACAGCAAGAGGGGGCGCATGGGACACGAGGGGTGGTACACAAGAGCGCGGCACGCCGCAGATGCTAGGGCACAAAAATCCCCTGTGAGCTGGGCGTTGTCACAGGCAGTCGGTGATGATCGCTTTCGGTCACGCGGCAGGCTTTATTCAGAGAGTTCCGTCGCTTCCGCTCCTTTCCGCCTGCATACGGCCGACATAAGCGGCAGCCTGGGAACGACGCTGCATACCGAGTTTGGAAAGCAGACTCGAAGCGTAATTCTTGATCGTCTTCTCGGCGAGATGCAAACGCTCACCGATCTGCCGATTGGTGAGCCCTTCGCCGATCAGTTCGAGGATTCTCCGCTCCTGCTCGGTGAGCTGCGCGAGCCTGTCGTCCGTGCGCGCGCTGCCGCCGTCGCGCAGCCGCTCCAGCACGCGCGCGGTGGCGACCGGATCCAGCAGGGACTTGCCTGCGGCCACGTCCCGCACCGCCTGAAGCAGTTCGTTGCCGCGGATCGCCTTCAGCACATAGCCGGAGGCGCCCGCCATGATCGCGTCGAAGAGGGCCTCGTCGTCCGCGAACGACGTCAGCATCAGGCACCGGACCGTGGCGTCCTTCGAACGGATCTCCCGGCCACCTCGACCCCGCTGCCGTCCGGCAGCCGGACGTCCAGCACCGCCACGTCGGGCCGGGTGGCCGGAATGCGCACCAGCGCGTCGGCCGCCGTGCCGGCCTCGCCGACGACCTCGATATCGGGCTCCACGGACAGCATCTCGTGGACGCCCCGACGGACGACCTCGTGGTCATCGAGAAGAAAAACCATGATTTTTCCGTCTTCGTGCACGGGATCAGTCTCACACACACACTCTTCCCGTGACCTGGGTGTGCGGGATAACGTGCGCTTGCTCCGGCCTTTCGCAAGGCTGTGACCAGCACGCTTCCACACCTTCTCGATTTACTTGGAAATCCAAGCAAAATCGCAGGTCAGGTGGGGTTTCACAGAAATGTGGACCTCTGGGTAACGTAATGGTTGCAGGGCGCTCGCCGGGGCACCTGTCACGCCTGTTCCCGGCCGAGTGGCACCCACCCCGTGCCCGGTGGTCGAAACAGGTGAGCCGCACTGGCCTACCGGCAACCCCGGGGGCCGGAACGACGGAGGAGCACACGTGACCGTGGACAGCAGTGCCGCGCGCCAGCCGCGACGCAGCGCCGCAGGCAAGGCCGGCACCACCGGCAGCAAGGCCGGCACCGGGACGAAGTCCGGAGCCACCGGCACCAAGCGCACCACCCGCACCGCAGCGCGCAAGAGCACCGAGCCCCAGCTCGTACAGCTCCTGACGCCCGAGGGCAAGCGGGTCAAGAACGCCGAGTACGACGCCTACGTCGCCGGCCTGACTCCCGAGGACCTGCGCGGCCTGTACCGCGACATGGTGCTCACCCGCCGCTTCGACGCCGAGGCCACCGCCCTGCAGCGCCAGGGCGAGCTGGGCCTGTGGGCCTCCCTGCTGGGCCAGGAAGCCGCCCAGATCGGCTCCGGCCGGGCCACCCGCGAGGACGACTACGTCTTCCCGACCTACCGTGAGCACGGCGTCGCCTGGTGCCGCGGGGTCGATCCGACCAACCTGCTCGGCATGTTCCGCGGCGTGAACAACGGCGGCTGGGACCCGAACAGCAACAACTTCCACCTGTACACGATCGTCATCGGCTCCCAGACGCTGCACGCCACCGGCTACGCGATGGGTATCGCCAAGGACGGCGCGGACAGCGCGGTGATCGCCTACTTCGGCGACGGCGCGTCCAGCCAGGGCGACGTGGCCGAGTCGTTCACGTTCTCCGCGGTCTACAACGCCCCGGTGGTGTTCTTCTGCCAGAACAACCAGTGGGCGATCTCCGAGCCCACCGAGAAGCAGACCCGCGTGCCGCTCTACCAGCGGGCGCAGGGCTTCGGCTTCCCCGGTGTCCGCGTCGACGGCAACGACGTCCTCGCCTGTCTCGCGGTCACCAAGTGGGCGCTGGAGCGCGCCCGCAGCGGCGAGGGCCCGACCCTGGTCGAGGCGTACACCTACCGCATGGGCGCCCACACCACCTCCGACGACCCCACCCGCTACCGGGCCGACGACGAGCGTGCCGCCTGGGAGGCGAAGGACCCGATCCTGCGCCTTCGCCGGTATCTCGAGGCCTCAAACCACGCGGACGAGGGATTCTTCGCGGAACTCGAGACCGAGTCCGAGGCGTTGGGCAAACGAGTGCGCGAAGCGGTCCGTGCCATGCCCGACCCGGACCACTTCGCCATCTTCGAGAACGTGTACGCGGACGGGCACGCGCTCGTCGACGAGGAGCGCGCGCAGTTCGCCGCCTACCAGGCGTCGTTCGCGGACGCAGCTGAAGGGGGTCGCTGAGATGGCCGAGAAGATGGCGATGGCGAAGGCCATCAACGAGTCGCTGCGCCGCGCTCTGGAGGAGGACCCCAAGGTCCTGATCATGGGCGAGGACGTCGGCAAGCTCGGCGGCGTGTTCCGCGTGACGGACGGCCTGCAGAAGGACTTCGGCGACAGCCGTGTCATCGACACCCCGCTCGCGGAATCCGGCATCGTGGGCACGGCGATCGGCCTGGCGCTGCGCGGTTACCGCCCGGTGGTGGAGATCCAGTTCGACGGCTTCGTCTTCCCGGCCTACGACCAGATCGTCACCCAGCTCGCGAAGATGCACGCGCGCTCGCTGGGCAAGGTCAAGATGCCGGTCGTCGTCCGCATCCCCTACGGCGGCGGCATCGGCGCGGTGGAGCACCACTCCGAGTCCCCCGAGGCGCTCTTCGCGCACGTGGCGGGCCTCAAGATCGTCAGCCCCTCCAACGCGTCGGACGCGTACTGGATGATGCAACAGGCCATCCAGAGCGACGACCCGGTGATCTACTTCGAGCCCAAGCGCCGATACTGGGACAAGGCCGAGGTGGATCTCGAGGCGATCCCCGCGCCGCTGCACAAGGCGCAGGTCGTCCGCGAGGGCACCGACCTGACCCTGGCCGCCTACGGCCCGATGGTGAAGCTGTGCCAGGAGGTCGCGGACGCCGCGGCCGAGGAGGGCAAGTCCCTGGAGGTCCTGGACCTGCGCTCGGTCTCCCCGCTGGACTTCGACGCCGTCCAGGCCTCGGTCGAGAAGACCCGCCGCCTGGTCGTGGTCCACGAGGCCCCGGTGTTCTTCGGCTCCGGCGCGGAGATCGCCGCCCGGATCACCGAGCGCTGCTTCTACCACCTGGAGGCGCCCGTCCTCAGGGTCGGCGGCTATCACGCCCCGTACCCGCCGGCGCGCCTGGAGGAGGAGTACCTTCCGAACCTGGACCGCGTGCTCGACGCCGTCGACCGCTCGCTGGCGTACTGAGGAGAGGGTCGTGACGACGATGACGCAAGCGTCCGTACGCGAGTTCAAGATGCCGGACGTCGGCGAGGGACTCACCGAGGCCGAGATCCTCAAGTGGTACGTCCAGCCGGGCGACACGGTCACCGACGGCCAGGTGGTGTGCGAGGTCGAGACCGCCAAGGCGGCCGTCGAACTGCCCATTCCCTACGACGGCGTGGTCCGCGAACTGCACTTCGCCGAGGGCACCACGGTGGACGTGGGCACGGCCATCATCGCCGTGGACATCGCGGGCGGCGCGCCGGAGCCGGTTCCGGCGGAGCCTGCCGCGCCCGCCGAGGCCCCGGCCGAGGAGCCGAAGCCGCAGGGCCGCCAGCCGGTCCTGGTCGGCTACGGCGTGGCGACGTCCTCGACCAAGCGCCGCCCCCGCAAGGGACCCGAGATCCCGGTCCCGGCGGCCGCCCAGGCGGTCCAGTCGGAGCTGAACGGCCACGCCCCGGCCGCGGAGAAGCCCCGCCCGCTGGCCAAACCGCCGGTGCGCAAGCTGGCCAAGGACCTCGGTGTCGACCTGCACACGGTCACCCCGTCCGGCCCCGACGGCATCATCACGCGCGAGGACGTCCACGCGGCGGCGACGCCGCAGGCGGCCGAGCCGGTGACGGCCCCGGCCGTCACGGCCCCCGCGGTCATGCCCGCGCCGGTGGCGTCGTACGACATGGCCCGGGAGACCCGCATCCCGGTCAAGGGCGTACGCAAGGCCACGGCGGCGGCGATGGTCGGCTCCGCCTTCACGGCGCCGCACGTCACGGAGTTCGTGACGGTCGACGTGACCCGCACGATGAAGCTCGTCGAGGAGCTGAAGCAGGACAGGGAGATGCAGGGCCTGCGGGTCAACCCGCTGCTGCTGATCGCCAAGGCCCTGCTGGTGGCCATCAAGCGCAACCCGGGCATCAACGCGTCCTGGGACGAGGCCAACCAGGAGATCGTGCAGAAGCACTACGTCAACCTGGGCATCGCCGCGGCCACCCCGCGCGGGCTGATCGTGCCGAACATCAAGGACGCGCACGACAAGACGCTCCCGAAGCTGGCCGAGGCGCTCGGCGAGCTGGTGACCACGGCGCGGGACGGCAAGACGTCGCCCGCCGCCATGCAGGGCGGCACGGTGACGATCACCAACGTCGGCGTCTTCGGCGTGGACACCGGGACACCGATCCTCAACCCCGGCGAGTCGGCGATCCTCGCGATCGGCGCGATCAAGCTCCAGCCGTGGGTCCACAACGGCAAGGTCAAGCCGCGTCAGGTGACGACCCTGGCGCTGAGCTTCGACCACCGCCTGGTCGACGGCGAGCTGGGCTCCAAGGTCCTGGCGGACGTGGCGGCGATCCTGGAACAGCCGAAGAGGCTGATCACCTGGGCGTGAGGGCGCCGGGTAGGCAGTCCGAGAGATGAGGCAGGGCGGTCGCGACCACGGATTGCGACCGCCCCCTCCACCTCGCGGTTCGGCTCTCGGACCTGGTGAAGCACGGACCTCGCAGCCACGTCTTCCACCCCGCCCCGGGAGCGGTACAAAGGCGTCGAACCGGTCTGCCGGGAGTTGGTGTGCCCGAGTTCCTTGCACACATCCACCGCCGTGGAGCTCACGGGCCGGGACGGTATTCGGCAGGCGGTGTCGCAAGCTGCTCGGCGGCTCGCGCCAGCCAGCCGCTCGCTGAGTACGGCGCGGGTGGGCCGACTTCCATGCCGAGTTCTGCGACGGCGAGTGCGCAGTCGGACTCGTCCAGGTGGAGGGAGAGCAGCTCATGGATCTCTCCGACGAGACGGGCCACGAGTTGGGGATCGGTGGAAGCCCGATAGTCATCGACTGCCGCATCGTGTCCGTCGAACTCGTCCGGCATGTCCTGGAAGAACCAGCCGCCGAGGAACTGGCCGAGTTCAGGAAAACGGGCGTGCCATTCCCAGTGGGTGGCGGGGGACGCCGCGGGAGGTACCTCCCCGCTCTCGACGCTGCGCCTGATGTGGTCCGCGAGACAGTGCAGCCACTGCTGGACGTCGCTGTCGGCCAGGCCGATGTCGGGGATGGCGTAGTACTCGCCGAGGCGCAGCCGGAGCCGTCCGGGAGGGTTGTCGGCGTAGTCCCGCAGTTGCCGCTCGGCGACAGCGAGGGCCCACGGTCGGTTGTGCCAGGCGTGCCGGAGGTAGGCGACCAGGGCCTCACTGGGCTGATCCGGGGTGTCGTCCGCGGACCGCCCGAGGTAGGCGCGCATGACCTGGTCGAGTTCGCCGTAGCGACGGTCGTGTTCTAGAGGACTCAAGGGCACGGTGGTCAGCCTCTGCGGGTCTCTACAGATAGACGGGGAACGTGGCGTGGACGGCGAAGCCGTGCGGGCGCGACGCGTCCCGCTTGAGGATCACCCGGGCGGCGTGTACGTCCACCGGCTCCCGGCCGGCCAGCATCATCGCCTGCAACAGAACGCGACCGACCGGCTCGGGCCGCGAGGGCCAGGAAGCCTCGATGGTCAGGCGAGGGCGCGAGGACTGGGCGAGCCAGCGGTGGATGAGCTGCTCGTTTGCCGTGACGACCTGCTGGGTGGCCCATTGGGCCGTCTCCCGGTCGGGGTAGGTGGCTGTGCGCTGTGTGGTGGTCATCGATGGTCGTGGTCCGGCGTCGCGAGAGGGTCGGGGTGTTCGTGCCGCATATGGCCGTTGACGGCGTCCAGCAGCGTGGTGAGCGTCGCTGCGGTGGCCCAGGACATCGTGTGCGAGAGGCCGGCTCCGGAGTCGGCCGAGTCCAGGAGGCGTACGAGGGCGGACTCGGCTTCTGAAGCCACAGGGGCGAGAAAGTCCCCACAGAAGGGGTGCTCCGAGTCGATCGCGGCACTGATCGCCTCCTCCAGCGACTCGTACTCGCCCGACCCGATCCAATTGTCGTAGAACCCTCGGAGCATGCGGAAGCGGATGTCCGTATCCCACCCGGCGCCTGCGGACGGGGCGGTCTCACCCGCAGTGTCCTGCTCGATGGCTCGAAGGATTCCCGCCAGGGCGCGCAGGTACTCGGCTCCGCCCGTGCCGCCCGCGGCACGAGCGAGCTTGGCCGTGAACTCCTGTGGCAACTCTGCCTGTTTCCGTTCGAGATACTCGGCGGTGAGATCGAGAAGGGCCGTCACCGTGGTGACGGGACAGAGCCACTGGGCCTCGTTCGACGACTGCACCAGCCGTACGAAGGCCGCCAGTTCGTCCGTCAGCGAGTATCTCCCGCCGGATTCCTGGCACATGACGGCGAGATCCAGGATTCTGGCCGTCGGGCCCCTGTCGAAGACGGACCAAGTGAACGATGGCAAGGTGTTTCCCTCCACGGAATTTCTCAGTTCACCGGCATGGAGGTGACAACGATGAACGGAGGATTGAGTCCGTCGCGGTATCTTAGTACAACCCGGACTTTGTGAGTGTCGCTCGCCTGGGCTCGGTCGCCGTTCTGTGCGTAGTCGGCACCGCTGACGGTTGAGCCGGTCACGTCGTTGAAAGAAAGCTCGACAGGGGGCTGGATCTTTGAGTTGTTCGGGTCATAGTTGGGATTGTTCTTCTGCTTCTTCTTGACGCTTTCAATCCATTTCTCGATCCGGTCGGCGTTGTCGACGTCGTCGAGGGCGGCCTGGGTGTATCGCTGGGCGGATGTCAGGTCCTTGAAACTTGAGGCCGAGCTGGCGCTTGAGTCGTCTCGGAGTCGCGCCCTGAGCTGGTCGTCGGTCAGGCCCACGTGCTTTTCGATGGAATGGCCGCCGTACAGTCCTTCGTCGCTGGCCAGGTCAATCGGAAAGAAGTGGTTCTTCTCGTCCTGGTCGACTGTGTATTGGTGTTCGTTCTTGAATTCGTGGAGGGATCGGCTGCCGAAGCCTTCGGCCCTGGCCTCCTCGGAGACGAATGTGGGCGCGCTTCTGAGCGCTTCGTCCAGTTCCCACTCCAGGGCGAGCAGCGTGGTGGCGGCTTCGTGGAACTTCTGCTGGTAGATCTCGACAGCTTTGTCCGCCGCTTCTCGGTCCATGTGCTTCCGGAACGTCCAGACCAGCGTCGCGAACATCTGAGGGCCCGCGAGTTCGAGTATCTCCAGCGGGTTCCCGCTGGTCAGCTCCTTCACCATCCCCTGGGCGGCCTTCTTGGCGAGACCGCTGGTGGTCTGCCGGCACGTCTGTGCGGCCTGGACCAGGTCGGAACAGGTCTTCTGCAGGGTGTCGGCGGTGTGCTGCAGAACCTCCAGGATCGGTCGGCGCTGATCCGGTGCGACGGTCCCCGAAGTCTCCCAACTGCGGCCGCCCTGCTGAGTGGTCTTCCCCTGTGCGTCACGGGTCTGTCCCCAAGGGGTGGTCCCCCAGATCGACTGGCAGAAGGACTTCATCGCGCTCTGCCACTCGTTGTTGCCCTGGGGGTCCGTCATGTACTCGATGGCGGACGTGAAATTGTCACCGGCTTTCAGTGACGTTTTTCCGGCCTCCTGCCATGCGCTTGCCATGCCTTTGAGGTCATCTTCGCGGGCACCGGGGGTTATTTCATGAGTCTTGCCCAGATTCAGGCCGTATTCGATGGCGGGCCGGATGGCGCCCGCGATGAAGTCGGGGATCTCGCCAAGGGCTCCGGAAATCGCCCATGAGTCGGCGTCCTGGCCGGTCCCGGACCATTTGATGTCGTTGATCTTCCCGTAGTCGGGCGCCTTGTCGATGACGACGGGCGGCGTGCGGCGGGGCGGGGGACCGCACATGCCTCGCGAAGCCCAGTCTGCCGCCTGGTAGTTGTTGGCCGTCAGGGTCAGGCCGACAGCGACGCCGCCAACGCTCACCACACTGGCCGCCCAGACCTCGGTGAACTTCTCGGCGATCTGCATATAGGCCTTGGCGAAGGCGTCGGGCCCCGATCCCGTGCCCGCCGACTGGCTGTACTTGTTGAGGGCGCTCACCAGCGTCGTGGCGCCCTTGTCGTAGTCGAACTGCCCGTCGCGCACCACGGCCGAGGTGTAGTAGAGGTGCGGCGGCTTCAGGTCGAAGCCGCCGCCGGAGTCGGGTGCCGTCGTTTTGAGTTGGTCCCGTTCCTGCCGGCGCTCGGCGTCGCTCGGACGGGATCCCATCAGGCCGCCCCCCAGCCGCGCAGGACCGCCTTGTGAGCAGCCGTGTAGTTGGCGTGGCCGGTGGTGACGTACTGATGGAGCCACTTCTGTGCCGCCTGGAGGTCCTGGGCGGAGCGGTCCCATTCGTCGAGCTTCTGGACGAAGATCTCGCGGGCCTCGCCCTTCCAGGACAGGACGACGGGCTCGACACGGTCGTAGAGGTCGTCGAGCTTGCCGTTGAGCTTCTTGAGGATGTCCTCCAGCTCGACGGTGAGTTCCTGCAGTGTGCTGAAGGACACCGATATGTGGTCGTCGGCAGGACCGGATCCGGTCGACATGTCATCCCCCTGGTACTTCCTGCGTATGTCGGTCCCGCAGGTACGTCGTGCCTGCTCGTGTCAGTACGAGTCGAGACTGCTGCGCGGTTGCGACGGTCCGTCGGTCGCCCCGGCCTCCCCGTCCGGGGTGGACAGCCTGGCCACTTCGCTGTCGATGTCGACATGGATGCCACGCATGCGCTCGAGCACGCCCAGATCCGTTGCGGAGAAGCCGTCCCGGCTGAGCCGTACAGCCTCCTCCAGCTGCTTCATCACCTCACGGATGCGCACGGCGTCCTCGGCGGCCGCCCGGTGGAACTGCCGGTACGTCGTGGCCGCCGGCCCGCGCCAGCCGGCCTCGATGCGGTCGACCAGCTCGTCCATGCGCCGGACCTGTTTGTCGAGATGGTCCTGCATGTCGTCGAGGTCCTCCGCGAGCCTTGTCAGGTCCTTGGACGAGACGCGTAGGCCGGCTCTTGCGTCGTGCTCAGGTCCTGCACCCCGAACCATGCCGTATGCCTCCCCCAGACATTGGCGACACCGCTGCCTCACTGATGCCGTCATCCTACGGAGGACGACTGACACCGTGACCAGGCTTTTGACCGATGGTGTTCAAGAACGCACCGAGGCAGTACAGAAATGTGACAGCACGGCATCACCGCCCACTGCGTCGCCGGCGTGACTCCACGAACGCCGCCGGGCCATACCCACCCCGAGACCGGCCGTCCGGGCCGGGTTCGCCGATCACCTTGCGCGAAGGGGATCTCAACTGCCGTAAGTTGTCGGCATGGTGACGGGGGAGAGAACCACCGCGCGGCACGCGAGACCCAAAGCGGAAGCGGGGGTCGGGCGGTCGTCCGTGCTGATGGCGGGCGGGACCGTCGTGTCGCGGGCGACCGGGCTGGTCCGGCAGGTGCTGCAAGGCGCTGCCCTCGGCACCGGGCTGCTCGCCACCACGTACAACACGGCCAACACCGTGCCCACCAGCCTCTACACCCTGCTGATCGGCGGTGCGCTGAACGCCGTGCTGGTGCCGCAGCTGGTGCGGGCCCGGGCCACGCATGCGGATGGCGGGCGGGCGTACGAGCAGCGGCTCGTGACCCTCGTCGTCAGCGTGCTGGCCGTCGGGACCGTGCTCGCCGTATGGGCGGCGCCGGAGATCGTGAGCCTGTACATAAGGGACACGCCCAAGGAGCACGACGCGTTCCGGTTGACCGTCGTCTTCGCCCGGTTCCTGCTGCCGCAGATCTTCTTCTACGGCCTCTTCGCCATCTACGGTCAGGTCCTGAACGCCCGTGAGAAGTTCGGCGCGATGATGTGGACGCCCGTCCTCAACAACGTCGTGCTCGTGACGATGTTCGGCATCTACCTCGGGATGATGACCGTCCCCCGTACGGTCGCCGAGGTCACCGACGCGCAGGTCCGCTGGCTCGGAGTCGGTACGACCCTCGGGATCGCCGTGCAGGCCCTCGCCCTCGTCCCCTTCGCCCGCGCCGCCGGATTCCGTTTCCGGCCCCGGTTCGACTGGCGGGGGGCGGGGCTCGGCTCGGGGGTCCACGCGGCCAAGTGGACCCTGCTGTTCGTGCTGACCAACCTGGTGGGGCTCACCGTCGTCACCAACTACGCCAACGCCGCCGACACTCAGCTGCCGGACGCGGGGGTCGGTTACACCGCGTACAGCTACGCGCAGACCATCTGGATGCTGCCCCAGTCCATCGTCACCGTGTCCCTGGTCACCGCCCTGCTGCCGCGGATGAGCAGGGCGGCGGCCGAGGGGCGGAGTGCCGACCTGCGCGCAGATCTGTCCCGGGCGCTGCGGGTCAGCGGCGTGGTGATCGTCCCGGCCGCCTTCGTGTTCACCGCGCTCGGGCCGGACATCGCCACCCTCCTGTTCGCGCACGGTGCCGCCGACGCCGCCTCGGCCCGGCCGCTCGGCCACATGCTCCAGGCCTTCGGGCTCGGGCTGATCCCGTTCTCCGCGCAGTACCTGCTGCTGCGCGGTTTCTACGCCTTCGAGGACACGCGTACGCCGTTCTTCATGGCCGTGTGGACCCAGGTGGTGAACATCGTGCTCGCCACTGCCTGTCATCTGCTGCTGTCCGCGCGGTGGGCGGTCACCGGCATGGCCGGCGCCTACGCCGTCTCCTACCTCGTCGGCCTCGTCCTCACCGCCCGGCTGCTGGCCCGCCGCACCGGCGGCCGTCTCGACGACGGCACCCTGCGCGGCACGTACACCAAGCTGCTGTGCGCCGGTGCGGGGGGCGCGGTGGCGGGCTGGGCGGCGGCGCGGGGCTGTGCCGGTGTGCTGAACGGGACGGCGGGGGCGGTCCTGACGACCTTGGCGGGCGTGCTCGCCCTCTTGCTCGTCTTCCTTCTGCTGGCGCGGGTGCTGAAGGTCGGCGAACTGCGGCGTCTTCCGGGATTCCGCTGACCTCGTTCCTGTCGGCAGGCGCCGACAACAGGCGTTCTGTGCATCAGCCCTGACGTTCCCTCAGGGGTTGCTCAGGGGAGTGTGGGGGGTGTCACGGATGGTGGCAGCGCGGTCGCCGGCGGGACGCTGGTGGCATGAAGAAATCGACTGCCGCCCGTCCTGGTTCCTCCCCCGTCCGCCGTGTCGCCGCCGTCGCGGGCGTCGCCGTCCTCGCCGCTACGGCGGCGGTGTGTGCGCCGGTTGCCGCGTACGCAGCGCCCCGTGCCGTCGCCGCTTCCGCGGCCGACTTCAGCGACTGCCCGCCCCTTCCCGACGGTGTCGACCCGGCCCGCTGGAGATGCGAAGTGCACGCCGCGGCACCGCGGTTGACCATGGGCAAGGTCACGGTGGCGCTCGCCCCGATCACCATGACGCACGCAGAGGGCCCGATGCCGGACGGCGGCGACGGGCAGGTGTGGGGCGCGATGCACAGCACGCCGACGGCCGTGCCGGGCGGGCTGACCGGCACCCCCGCGGGTGATCGCTCGGCGGCCCTGGGGCTGGCGATACGGCCGGAGTACGGAGGCCGGTCCGATTTCTACACCGGCCGGTTCAGCCTCCGCTTCCGGCTCCTGAGCCCGCTGCTGCCGCACGGCTGCACCGTCGGGGCGAGGGCACCCGTCGACTTCAGACTGAAGCGGTCCGGCCCCTCCACGCGGATCTCCCAGGACCCGCCGGTGATCGCTTTCTCGGCGTACGACGACACATTCACCGCCCCGGCCGCCGAGGACTGCGGCCCGCTCACCGGCCCTCTCAACCACCGGCTCGGCCTGCCGGCGACCACGGGAAACCTGATGACCTACGACGCCACGTACACCTTCAAGACCTACGACCAGCTCCCGGCGAAGGAGGTCCGACGTCTGCGCTGACAGCGCTTCGGCCGACGCCGCCTCAGCCCCGTCGGCGCAGGGCGTTCAGCAGGGCCGCGCCGCGTTCGGCGTCGTCCACGCTGACCGCGAAATCACTGCGGCGTCCCCGGGGGCGTATGACCAGGCAGTCGCCCGCCCGGAGCATGACCGTCGTACCGAGACCGCTGAGGCGATAGCCCCAGCCGCCGACCTGGGACGGCAGCCGGTGCTCGGCGCGGGCGGACTCGATGGCGGCCGTCGGCCAGCGGCGGGCGGGCCAGCCGAGCGGGCCGAACGCCACCTCCAGGCCCGCCTCCGACACCTTGGCCCGCACCGAGGAGAAGAGGGCGCAGGCGAGGGCGGTGACGCCGCAGACCGTGCACAGCGGCCACACCATCACGGGGCTCGCCAGGCCGACGGCGAGGACCACGAGCGCGGCGGCGGCGATCAGGACGCCGGCCGCGGCGAGCAGTTGCAGCCAGGGGTTGGCCGCGCGCGAGAACCACACCAGCCGCTCGCCCTCGGGCAGGTCCAGCTCGGGTGGTGCGGCGGTGGGCGCGGTGGCGGCGGAGCGGACGCTCAGCCGCCAGGCGACGGCACCCGCGACCGCCGCCAGGGCCAGGATCAGCACGATGCCCCAGGCAGGCTGGCGCGCCTGGTGCCAGTCCGTGAGGTCGAGGTTCGCCCTGACGATGGAGGCCTGTGCGCCGACGAGGACCACGCCCGTGGGTGCCAGCGCGATCGACAGCCAGGGGTGGCGGCCCGTCCAGGGACGGCGCCGGCACACGGACAGCGCGAGGGCGATCAGCAGCCACACCCCGGCCGGGAACAGGGCGGCCGCCCACAGCGGCATCGAGCTGTCAGGGGCCGCGTCGCCGCTCCAGTGCGTGGCCAGCCGGTCCGGAAGCCGGCCGTGCGCGGCCCAGGGCAGGACCGTGAGCAGCGCGGCCACGGCCGCAATGCAGCCCGCGGCCCCCCAGCGCGCGGCACGCAACCGTACGTCTTTCCGCTCGTCCCCGTCCGTCATGTGGTCATCCCCCGGATCATGTCGATGAGGTCGGTGCGGCTGTAGCCCAGCCGGGATGCCTCCGCGACCAGTTCCCGCACCTTGATCTGCAGTCCGGAGCGCCCGGCGGCCCCGTCGGCGACGGTGATCCCGCGCCCCCGGCGGAACTCCAGCAGGCCCTCGTCGCGCAGTTCGCGCAGGCCGCGCAGGACGGTGTTGACGTTGATGCCCAGGACCTCGGAGAGGTCGCGGGCGGAGGGCAGCCGGTCGCCCGCGCGGCACTCGCCCTCGGCGACGGCCCGCCGGATCACCGCCGCGACCTGCTCGTGCAGGGGGCGGGTGTCGGTCCTGTCCAGACGCAGCAGCATGGTGCTAATGACACTAGCACCATGCTCTTCATCCCGGCAGTGCCGGGCCGGCGTCCTGCCCTCGTCCGGGCAGCAGAACGGGCCCGCCGCAGGGTGCGACGGGCCCGTGGTGCCTGGGCGGGGCGGCCGGCCGGATGTCAGCCGAGCCTGGCGAAGCCGTAGCTGAGGAGCTTCTTCGCGTCCGACTCGCGCTGGGGGATGGAGGTGGAGGCGAGAACGGTGCCGATGACCGTCCTGCCGTTCCGGGTCGCGGCGAAGACCAGGCAGTACTTGGCCTCCGGGCCGGAGCCGGTCTTCACGCCGATGGTGCCGCTGTAACTGCTGAGCAGACCGTTGGTGTTGGTCCACGCGGCCATCGTGCGGGTGCTGCCCGTCTTGGTGACGGTCTTCGCGGTGTACGACTTGGTCTTCACGATCGCGCGGAAGTTGGCGTTCTTCATCGCGCTGCTGGCGATCTTCGTCAGGTCGCGCGGCGTCGAGTAGTTGTTGCCCTGACCGATGCCGTCGAACGAGTCGAAGTGCGTGTTCTTCAGACCAAGGCTCTTGGCGGCGCTGTTCATCTTGCCGATGAAGTTCGCCACGCGCGCATCACGGGTGGAGCCGGAGCCGTAGGTGTCGGCGAGCGCGTAGGCGGCGTCGCAGCCCGACGGCAGCATCAGGCCGTACAGCAGCTGACGGACGGTGACCTTGTCGCCGACGATCAGGTGCGCCTGGGAGGCGTTGTACTTGACGACGTAGTCGCTGTACGCCTTCTGGATCGTCACCTTCTTGTCGAGGTTGAGGTTCGACTGCGCGAGCACGACCTTGGCAGTCATGATCTTGGTGGTGGAGCCCGTGGACCGCTTGGTGTCCGCTGCCTTCGTGTAGAGCGAGGAGCCGTTCGCGTTGTTCATCACGTAACCGCCCGCGGCCACGATCGAGGGCGTTGTGACGGCCTGAGCGGGCACCGCGGTGAGGGCGCCGGTCGCGAGCAGCGCGCCGGAGGTGACGGCGACGGCGGCGGCTCTGCGGATACGGATCCTGCGGGTGCCGTGAATGCCGGTAATCAAAGTAAAATACCCCGATTGTCTTGAATGCCCCTGAAGTGCGGCCGGGTTGAGGTGGCAAGAGCAGAGGGCCGCACGTGTGAGACACGTAGGTAGCACAGAAGGTTGTGCGGTTGCTGCCGAAGATTTCGGCCACGTCCGCATGATGGACGCCGGCACCGCATGCGTACGTGTTGTATCTATCCTGTGGGCATGATGACGGCCGTCCAGAAGTCCGCCCCTCCGACGAACCCGCCGGCGAACCAGTCGATGAAGCAGCCCCCCGCCGCCGACCGCGTCTACACCCATGTCAAACAGGGCGTGCTCGACCGCCGTTACCAGGGCGGGACCCTGCTCACCGAGGGCGAGCTGGCCGAGGCCGTCGGGGTCTCGCGCACCCCCGTGCGCGAAGCGCTGCTGCGCCTGGAGGTCGAGGGCCTCATCCGGCTCTACCCGAAGAAGGGCGCCCTGGTCCTGCCCGTCTCCGCGCAGGAGATCGCCGACGTCGTGGAGACGCGTCAGCTGGTCGAGGAGCACGCCGCGCGCAAGGCCGTACCCGCCCCGCCCGGGCTGCTCGAGCGGCTGGCCGAACTGCTGGAGCAGCAGAAGACGCAGGCCGCCGCCGGGGATCTGGCCGCGGCAGCGGTGACCGACCGCACCTTCCACGCCGAGATCGTGCGCAGCGGCGGCAACGAGATCCTGTCCCGGCTCTACGACCAGCTGCGCGACCGCCAGCTGCGGATGGGCGTCGCCGTCATGCACTCGCACCCGGACCGGATCGCCAAGACCCTCGCCGAACACGAGGAGATCCTGGACGCGTTGCGGGCCGGGGACGCGGAGGCGGCCGTCGAGGTCGTGCACCGGCACGTGACCTGGTTCGAGCACCTCGCGCGGGGTGAGGTGCGATGAGCATGACGACCAGCAAGGCCACCCTCCCGGGTGACCCGCCGGGCGGCCGACGTGCCGTCGCCGTGTGGTCCATAGGCGTCGCCGTCTACTTCGTCGCCGTCATCTTCCGTACGTCACTTGGTGTGGCGGGTCTGGACGCGGCGGCCCGTTTCCACGTCAACGCCTCCGCGCTGTCCACGTTCTCGATCCTCCAGCTGCTGGTCTACGCCGGCATGCAGATACCCGTCGGCCTGCTGGTCGACCGGCTCGGCACGAAGAAGGTGCTGAGCATCGGCGCCGTGCTGTTCACGGCCGGGCAGCTGGGCTTCGCCTTCTCGCCGTCGTACGGCACCGCCCTGGCCTCTCGGGCACTGCTCGGCTGCGGTGACGCCATGACCTTCATCAGTGTGCTGCGGCTCGGCACCCGCTGGTTCCCGGTCCGGCGCGGGCCGATGGTCGCGCAGCTCGCGGGGCTGGTCGGCATGGCGGGCAACCTCGTCTCCACCCTGGTCATCGCCCGCTTGCTGCACGGCATCGGATGGACCCCGGCGTTCGCGGGCAGCGCGCTCGCGGGCGTGGTCGTCCTGGTGCTGACCCTGCTGTTCCTGAAGGACCACCCCGAGGGGTACGAGCCGGAGCCGTCCCCGCACCAGGGCGCGGCCTATGTCCGCCGGCAGATCGCGGCGGCCTGGCGGGAGCCGGGGACGCGGCTGGGGCTGTGGGTGCACTTCACCACCCAGTTCCCGGCGATGGTGTTCCTGCTGCTGTGGGGCATGCCGTTCCTGGTCCAGGCGCAGGGGCTCAGCCGGGCCACGGCCGGTGAGCTGCTCACACTGGTGGTCCTGTCCAACATGGTGATCGGGCTCGTCTACGGCCAGATCGTCGCCCGGCACCATGCCGCGCGGCTGCCGCTCGCGCTCGGGACGGTGGGGGCGACGGCGCTGCTGTGGGCGGCGACGCTGGTCTACCCGGAGCCGCATGCGCCGATGTGGCTGCTGGTGGTGCTGTGCAGCGTGCTCGGGGCGTGCGGGCCTGCCTCGATGCTCGGCTTCGACTTCGCCCGGCCGGCCAACCCGCCCGAGCGACAGGGGACGGCGTCGGGGATCACCAACATGGGTGGTTTCGTGGCCTCGATGACGACGCTGTTCGCTGTCGGGGTGCTGCTGGATGCCACCGGTGACGACTACTCCGTGGCGTTCTCGGCGGTGTTCGTGCTGCAGGCGCTGGGGGTGTCGCAGATCCTGCGGCTGCGTGGACGAGCCGCCCGGCGTGAGCGTGAGCGGTTGGTCGCCAGCCGGGTGGAGACGGTGCACGTGCCCGCGGCGTAGCCCGCTCTGCCTGCCATCGGCGCACCACCCGTTTCCGGTCGCCCGGGGGGCCGGACAGCCTGCTCGGGCGCTCGCCGTCGGCGGCTGCCCGCCGGGCATCCGCCCCGACGTCACCCCGAGGCACCACGACCGCCCCGGTGTCACGGCCGAGCCGGTCCTCGGCTCCGGTCCGGCAAGCCGGCCCCCGGCTCCGGTCCCGGTGTGCGGTGTCCTGTCGTCGGCAGGTGCGTCCCGCCGCTACGGCGTCACCGTGAAGTTGCGCAGGATCGCCGCCGTCAGGTCCGGGTCGCCCTCGGTCTTCAGGCGGTCGGCCACCGCCTCGGGGGTCACCCGGCCGCAGGCCAGGCGGACGTAGGTCTCCCAGTCGAGGGTGAGGGTGGCGGCGGGACCGAGGGCCGGGGCCGTTTCCAGGGTGCCCCGCCCCTGGATGTCGACGCGGATCGTGCGCAGGAACTCCACCGGGCCGTGCACGTCGAAGACGATCGCCGAACTGCGCGGCGCGTCCGCGTCCTTCGCGACCACCTTGGGCAGCGCCTCCAGCAGGACGTCCCGGGTGATGTGCGCGCCGGGCGAGTCGAGGTTGCCGGGACGGCCCAGGGCCGTGCGCAGGTCCTGCTCGTGCACCCACACGTCGAACGCCCGGGCGCGGTAGGCCTGTTCCAGGGTGACTTCCGCCCCCAGCGGGCCGCGCATCGTGGTGCCGGGGTCACGGGACTCGCCCCGCAGCTGGCGGTTGCGGCGGATGACCGTGTACTCCAGCTCGGCCGTCATCTCCGGCGCCGTGTGGTGGCGGCGCACGTCGACCTGCATCTCCATGTACCGCTGGTGCTCGGTGGCGACGTGGAAGAGGTCGCGGGGCAGGGAGTGGATGGGGCGCGGGTCGCCGAGCATCTCGCAGTCCAGGCCGATCACATGGGACACGATGTCCCGCACCGACCAGCCCGGGCACGGGGTCCGCCGGTTCCACTCGCCCTCGGCAAGCGACTGGACCATCTCGGATATCGCGTCGATGGAGTGGGTCCAGGCGTCGGCGTAGGGCTGGAGGGTGGGATGCAGACTCACGGAACGGGACCCCTCGGCGGTCGGTACACGGGCAGGTTGTGGCGGCGTTGCCAGCGGGCGGCGGCGGCACGGCGGCGGGTGTCTGAGTGGCTAAGTTACGCTGCCTTCAGGCACCCCGGCAGTGCTTTCGTGTGACGATCGTAGGCCTGTGTGGACGACTCGAATGCCAGGACGGTGGTAGTGTGCGCGCCTCGCTGATCCAGATCGCCGTGAACGAGGACGAATCGGTCGACTCCCGGCGGCAGCGGGTGGCTGCGCTCGTCCGGGAGCAGGCCGGTGCCGACCTCGTGGTCCTGCCCGAACTGTGGACCACTGGCGCGTTCGCCTTCGAGGAGTTCGGCCGCGAGGCCGAGCCGCTCCAGGGGCCGACGTACGAGACGATGGCCAAGGCCGCGAGCGATGCGGGTGTGTGGCTGCATGCCGGCTCCATCCCGGAACGGGCCGTGTCCGGCAGCGGCTCCGCCGCGCAGGACGGGACCCTCTACAACACCTCTCTCCTCTTCTCCCCCTCCGGTGAGCCGGCTGCCGCCTACCGCAAGATCCACCGCTTCGGCTTCGACAAGGGCGAGGCCGTGCTGATGGGCGCGGGGCAGGAACTGGTGACGGTACGGCTGCCCGAGACCACGCTGGGTGTGGCCACCTGCTACGACCTCCGTTTCCCCGAACTCTTCCGCTCACTCGTCGACGCCGGCGCCGAGACCCTCGTCATCCCGGCGGGCTGGCCCGAGCGGCGACGCGCGCACTGGACGCTGCTGGCCCAGGCACGGGCGGTGGAGAACCAGGCGTTCGTGCTCGCCTGTGGAACGGCCGGGACCCATGCGGGAGTTCCGCAGGCGGGTCACTCGATCGTGGTGGATCCGTGGGGCGAGGTGCTCGCGGAGGCGGGCCCGGGCGAGGAGGTCCTCACGGTCGACTTCGACCCGGCGAAGGTGGCGGCCACCCGCGAGCAGTTCCCGGTCCTGAAGGACCGGGTGCTCGGCCTGCAACCGCCCCGCCACCAGGGCTGACCCCCGCCCCGCCGGCCGCGCCCCTTCAGGGCGCTGCCGGACCGCAGCCGACTTCGTTCGACCGCTCAGTCCGCCTCGCGCTCCTTCTCGGCCAGGTGGATCACGCACACCCCCACCGCGATCAGCAGCGCCGGGTCCGCGTCCTCCCGTACGACGTCGACGCCGTAGGTCTCCCGCAGGTGCAGCCACCGCCGGGAGATCACGGCGAGGAGTTCGCCGTCGTACTCGACGACGAACTCACGGTCCAGGATCTTCCCGCTGACGTCCAGCTCGGTGCCGTCCGCCATGGCGACCCGGTAGTGGTTGCGCAGCAGGGACAGCCGCTTGCGCCTGATCCTGGCCAGGCCCTCGCCGTCCCGCTCGATCACCATCGTGTCGCGCAGGGCGAACATCTTCTGGTGGATGTCGATCAGGACGCGTCCCTGGGTGTCCTTCAGCTCGAAGGTGTCCCGCAGCCGCATCGCCTTGCCGTCGACGAGGAACACCTTCCGGCCGTGCTCGTCCTCGATCCAGTAGTCTTCACCGATGCCGAGGAGCCGGTCGCGTACGAGGAATCTCATGTGGGTACCGTTCCCCGTGCCGCGTTGATCATCACTGGCCCGCCGGCCCGAAACGTCTGCGGTAGGCCGACGGGCTCAGCCCCGTCTCCCGGCGCAGCCGGTCCCGCAGGTTCGCCGCCGTGCCCAGGCCGCAGCCGGCCGCTACGACGTCCAGGCGCTCCTCGCCCCGCTCGATGAGCCGGCAGGCCAGCGCCACGCGCTCCCCGGTGAGCCAGGCCAGCGGGGTCGTGCCCAGCTGGGCACGGAAGCGGCGGTGCAGCGTGGCGGGGCTGACGGCCGCGCGGGCGGCGAGGTCGGCCACCGTCAGCGGCTCGCCCAGCCGCTCCTGTGCCCAGGACAGCAGCGGGCCGAGCGACGCGTCGGGCACGTCGGGCACCGGGCGTTCCACGAACTGCCGCTGGCCGCCGTCCCGGTGGGCGGCGAAGACGAGACGCCGGGAGACGGCGTTGGCGAGTTCGGCGCCGTGGTCGCGGCGCCAGATGTGCAGCCCGAGGTCGAGCGCGGCCGCGCTGCCGGCGGCGGTGAGCAGGTCGCCCTCGTCCACGAACAGCACGTCCGGCTCCAGCAGCACCTGGGGGTGCAGGTCCCGGAAGGTGTCCGCCCACATCCAGTGGGTGGTGGCCCGGCGGCCGTCCAGCAGTCCGGCCTCGGCGAGGGCGAAGCTGCCGGTGCAGAAGCTGACGACCCGTGCTCCGCGCGCGTGCGTGCGGCGGATGGCGTCGAGGACGTCGGCACCGCGCGGTACGACGTTGTCCGGGCGTCCCGGTACGACAAGGGTGTCGGCCTCGTCCACCGCCTCCAGGCCGGGCACGCCGGTCAGAGTGAAGAACCCGTGGTTCATCCGGGCCGCGGAGCCGGGCGTGCACAGCGTGATCTCGTACAGCGGCCCGTGGCCGCCCAGTTCGGGCCTGGGCAGGCCGAACAGTTCGGTGGCGACGCCGACCTCGAAGGGGTTGGTTCCCTCGTCGACGATCACGGCGACCCGATGAGTCCGATGAGTCCGATGAGTCCGATGAGTCCGATGAGCCGGACGGGCCGGGCGCGAGTGAGAGGATCCTTGCGGCATATGCGATTTCTAGCACTCGTCTGCGGGCCCCGGTCACCCGCACCCTGAACCCATGGAACCCATCTCCCTGGAAAAGGCCCTCGCCTCCTTCGACGAGTGCTGGAGCCCCCGTATCGTCGCCGCCGTCAACGACTACGACGTCCGTATCGCCAAGTTCGAGGGTGAGCACGTCTGGCACGTGCACGAGGACACCGACGAGTTCTTCCTGGTCCTGGACGGCGAGGTGCACCTCGGACTGCGTGAGGCGACCGGGGCACGCACGGTCGTGCTGTCCCGGGGATCGGTGTTCACCGTCCCGCGCGGCACCGAGCACAAGCCGTTCGCGCCCCGGCGCGCCGAGGTCCTCCTCTTCGAGCCGACCGGCACGCTCTCGGTCGGCGACCGGCACGAGGAGGTGCCGGACCATGTGGATGTGACCACCGGTCACGCGCTGACGTAGCACGCGGCGAGTCCGTCCGGGCCAGTGATCGTCGCCGAGGGCGGGGCGGGGCGGACCGGCCGCCGCCGGTGCCGGCGAGGACGGCGGGGACGGACGACGAGAAGTACCCTTCGGCTCCTCGGCTCCTCGGGCGCTGTGGCGCTCAGACGCCGTAGCCGTCGCTGTAGCCGTCGACGTGGTGGTGGTGAGGCTTCTCCTCCTCCACCACCGGCGTCGGCGGGACGACGACCCGGCGGCGGCGTGCGATGCCGCTGAACGTCGTCACGCCGATCAGGCCCACGGCCATCAGGATCAGCCCGACGACCGGGATGTTGACGCCGTGCATGTGCCAGTCGGTCGCGAACGTCAGGATGGCTCCCACGGCGATGAGAATGATGCATCCGCCGAGCCCCATGAGAACTCGCCTCCCCTTCCGGTTCCGGAATCTCCGGTCCCTTCCGGGTACCCGGCGCGGCCCGGGCTAGCCCTCCAGGAACGCCACCAGTGCGTTGGCCAGCAGGAACGGGTCGTCGGCACCGCACAGTTCGCGCGCGCTGTGCATCGAGAGGATCGCGACGCCGATGTCCACCGTGCGGATGCCGTGGCGGGCCGCGGTGATCGGGCCGATCGTGGTGCCGCAGGGCATGGCGTTGTTGGAGACGAAGGTCTGGAAGGGGACGTTCGCCTTCTCGCAGGCCGCGGCGAAGACCGCACGGCCCGAACCGTCCGTGGCGTAGCGGTTGTTGACGTTGACCTTGAGGATCGGGCCGCCGTTGACCCGGGGGTGGTGGGTGGGGTCGTGGCGCTCGGCGTAGTTGGGGTGGACGGCGTGGCCGGTGTCGGAGGACAGGCACACCGTGCCGGCGAAGGCGCGGGCCCGGTCCTCCCACGAGCCGCCGCGCGCGAACACCGAGCGTTCCAGGACCGATCCGAGCAGCGGGCCGTCCGCGCCGGTGTCCGACTGGGAGCCGTTCTCCTCGTGGTCGAAGGCGGCCAGCACGGGGATACGGGTCAGCGGGGCGCCGGAGGTTGCGACGGCGGCCAGGGCGGCCGTGCCCGCGTGCACCGAGAGCAGGTTGTCCATGCGCGGCCCGGCGAGCAGTTCCCGGTCCCGGCCGAGGTAGGCCGGCGGCTCCACCGGGTGCACCATCAGGTCCCAGCCGGTCACCCAGCCGGCCGTGAGGCCGGCCTCCTGCTCCAGGAAGGCGATGAGGTCGCCCTCGCGCACGTCGTTGCCGAGGCCCCACACCGGCTGCAGGTGGCGCTGCTTGTCGAGCTTGAGGCCCTCGGTGCTGACCGAGCGGTCCAGGTGGATGGCCAGTTGGGGGACGCGCAGCAGCGGGCGGTCCACGTTCACCAGGGTCGAGGAGCCGTCGCGCAGGGTGAGCCGGCCGGCCAGCCCCAGGTCCCGGTCCAGCCAGGAGTTCATCAGCGGACCGCCGTAGATCTCGACGGCGACCTGGCGCCAGCCGTGCGCGCCGGTGTCCGGCTGCGGCTTGATCCGCAGGTTCGGGGAGTCGGTGTGCGCGCCGATGATGTGGAACGGGGTGTGCGGCTCGGCGCCCTCGGGGACGTACCAGGCGATGAGCGCGCCCCCGCGCAGTACGTACCGGCCGCCGCTGCCGGTGGCGGACGTCGCTGCTGCCTCCGTGTCCCAGGCGTCCGTCTCCGCGACCTGCTTGAAACCCGCCTTCTCCAGTCGCTCGGCGGCGGTGGCCACCGCGTGGTACGGCGACGCTCCGGCCGCCAGGAAGGACATCAGGTCGTCGGTGTGGCCGCGGTCGAAGCGGGCTGGTGCGCTCATGGGATTCACCTTAACGACGTGTACGGGCTCGCTCCCGGTATGGGAGCGAGCCCGTGGGACCGAATCGACGGACTAGAACGCGGCCTCGTCCAGCTCCATCAGGTCCAGCTCGACGTTCCCGGCGACCTTGCGGGCCAGGGTGACGCCCGGCAGCACGTTCGCCGCGAAGAACTTCGCCGCGGCGATCTTGCCGGTGTAGAAGGCCTTGTCCTTCGCCGAGGCGGTGGCCAGCTTCTCGGCCGCGATCGCGGCGCCCTTGAGCAGCAGGTAGCCGACGACGACGTCACCGGTGGCCAGCAGCAGGCGGGTGGTGTTCAGGCCCACCTTGTAGATGTTCTTGGTGTCCTGCTCGGTGGCGGCGAGGTCGGTCAGCATCAGGCCGACGATCGCCTCCAGCTCCACGGCCGCCTTGGCCAGGTGCTCACGGGCGCCGGCCAGCTCCTCCCCGCCGGTGCCGAGCGCCAGGAACTTCTTGATGTCCTCGGCGAGCCCGTTCAGCGCGGCGCCCTGGTTGCGGACGATCTTCCGGAAGAAGAAGTCCTGGCCCTGGATCGCCGTGGTGCCCTCGTACAGGGTGTCGATCTTGGAGTCCCGGATGTACTGCTCGATCGGGTACTCCTGGAGGAAGCCGGAGCCGCCGAAGGTCTGCAGCGACTGGGCGAGCTGCTCGTAGCCCTTCTCGGAGCCGTAGCCCTTGACGATCGGCAGGAGCAGGTCGTTCAGCGCGTGCTCGGCGGAGGCGTCCTCGCCGTTCGCCTCCTTGACCTGGATCGCGTCCTGGATCGAGGCGGTGTACAGCACGAGGGCGCGCATGCCCTCCGCGTACGCCTTCTGCGTCATCAGCGAGCGGCGCACGTCCGGGTGGTGGGTGATGGTGACCTTGGGCGCGGTCTTGTCCATGAAGTTCGCCAGGTCCGGGCCCTGGACGCGCTCCTTTGCGTACTCCAGCGCGTTCAGGTAGCCCGTGGACAGCGTGGAGATCGCCTTCGTGCCGACCATCATGCGGGCGAACTCGATGATGCGGAACATCTGGCGGATGCCGTCGTGCTTGTCGCCGATGAGCCAGCCCTTGGCGGGGTGCTGGTCGCCGAAGGTCATCTCGCAGGTGTTGGAGGCCTTCAGGCCCATCTTGTGCTCGACGTTGGTGGCGTAGGCGCCGTTGCGCTCGCCCAGCTCGCCGGTCTCGAAGTCGAAGTTGTACTTGGGCACGAGGAAGAGGGACAGGCCCTTGGTGCCGGGGCCTGCGCCCTCGGGGCGGGCGAGCACGTAGTGGAGGATGTTCTCCGACATGTCATGCTCACCGGAGGTGATGAAGCGCTTCACGCCCTCGATGTGCCAGGAGCCGTCCTCCTGCTGGACCGCCTTGGTGCGGCCGGCGCCCACGTCGGAGCCCGCGTCGGGCTCGGTGAGCACCATCGTGGAGCCCCACTGCTTCTCCACGGCGATCGAGGCGATGTGCTTCTGGACCTCGTTGCCCTCCTCGAAGAGGATGCCGGCGAAGGCCGGGCCCGAGGAGTACATCCACACGGCCGGGTTGGCGCCCAGGATCAGCTCGGCGTAGGCCCAGATCAGGGAGCGGGGCGAGGTGGTGCCGCCGATCTCCTCGGGCAGGCCGAGGCGCCAGTACTCGGAGTCCATGAAGGCCTGGTAGCTCTTCTTGAAGGACGCGGGTACCGGAGCGGTGTTGGTCTCCGGGTCGAAGACCGGCGGGTTGCGGTCGGCGTCGGCGAAGGACTCGGCCAGCTCGTTCTCGGAGAGGCGGGTCAGCTCCTCCAGCACGCTCTTGGCGGTCTCGACGTCCATCTCCTCGAACGGGCCGGTGCCGTACACCTTGTCGCGCCCCAGTACTTCGAAGAGGTTGAACTCGATGTCGCGGAGATTCGGCTTGTAGTGCCCCATGGCGACGGCTCCGTAGAGGGATCGGCGAGGCACTGACTCCTCGCACCTAAGTTCACGTACCAACAAGTGGCTACGATGATGCTACCCGTCGGTAATAAGACGCAACCCCTACCGGTTCAAGTGTGAGCAGGGTCTACTCCGCCCCGCTCGCCAGGAGCCCTCGGTACGCTTGCGCCATGTACGGATACGGCCAGCCCATGGACGGTGGTGCTGCTCAGCAGCAGTACGCCACGCCGCAGCAGATGCCGGGCGGTGTCGGCGGGTACGGCCAGCAGCCGCC
Source organism: Streptomyces broussonetiae (assembly GCF_009796285.1). Taxonomy (NCBI): domain Bacteria; kingdom Bacillati; phylum Actinomycetota; class Actinomycetes; order Kitasatosporales; family Streptomycetaceae; genus Streptomyces; species Streptomyces broussonetiae. The sequence goes on from NZ_CP047020.1 coordinate 5,036,448, forward strand.
GCTCTACCCGGAGCCGTCCCCGCCCTCCCTCGCGGACGCGGTGCGCGCCTTCACCACCGGGCAGATGTCCGCCGAGGACTTCCAGCAGATCTTCGCCACGTCGAAGGTGTACTGCCCGCGCGGCGACACTCCCGGCTTCCTCGCCCTGCACAACACCCAGCAGCCGGTGATCCCGATGTTCACCTCGCTGAAGGAGCTGCGCCGGTACGCGGGCAAGGAGTCCAAGTACTTCGTGATCACCGGCGCCGAGGTGATCGACCTGCTGCCGACCGGCTACGGCTTCGTCCTGGACATGGAGGGCGAGCACCGGATGGTGTTCGACGCGAAGGCGGTCGAGCAGATGGTGGAGTTCGCGATGCGCCGGATGTACGGCGGCTGAACCCTCCCTCCTGCCGGGCGAGTTGGCCTACTGTGCCGGTGTGGCCCCGACCGACACGCCGGCCCCGGCTCGTGCGTACCGAGTGTGGTGGGCCGGTGGCGCCGCCTTCGCGGCGGTGGCGTGCGCGCCGAGGGTCGCCGGGGGCGTCGCGGTCTGGTGCTGTGCCCCCGCCCTGCTCGCCTGCGGCTGGATGGGCACGCTGGGTGGTGGGTGGCTGCTGTGCGCGGCCCGGGCGCTGCGTGCGCGCGGGGTCGTGGCGGAAGGGCGGCTGGAGCGGCCCTGTGAGAAGAGCGTCGACGACGCCGTCCTGAGGTGCCACGTCTACGCGTACACCGGCACGCGCGGTGAGCCGCGCACCTGTACGTGCGTCGACACGCGCGGTGCCGCCTGGGTGCGGGTCCTCTACGACCCCGCCGACCCCGACGGGAGCAGCCGGATCGGCACCCGTACCGCGGGGATGCTGGCGTTCGGCGTCCTCCTGCTGCCGGCGTTCGGGGTTCCTGCGCTGGTCGGCAGGGCGGGGGCGGCCGTGCTCGCCGTGTTCCTCGCCTGCGCGGGGTGATTCATGTCCTATATGTCATGTGATGCCCACCTGTCGGAGCCCGAGGGGAATTCCCTCCGGGCTCTTTCTGTTGTGGGGTGGCAGAAAGTTCAACGCTCAACTAAAGTGGTTGCACAAGGAGGTACCGACCATGCCTGCAGTGACCGTCGAGAACCCGTTGACGCTGCCCCGTGTGACCGCTCCCGCAGACGCCGTCGCGCGTCCGGTGCTGGCCGTCACCACCGCTCCGAGCGGTTTCGAGGGTGAGGGCTTCCCGGTGCGCCGGGCGTTCGCCGGGATCAACTACCGCCACCTCGACCCGTTCATCATGATGGACCAGATGGGCGAGGTGGAGTACGCGCCGGGCGAGCCCAAGGGCACCCCCTGGCACCCGCACCGCGGCTTCGAGACCGTCACCTACATCATCGACGGGATCTTCGACCACCAGGACTCCAACGGCGGTGGCGGCACCATCACCAACGGCGACACCCAGTGGATGACCGCGGGCTCGGGCCTGCTGCACATCGAGGCGCCGCCGGAGGCCCTCGTCGTGTCCGGCGGTCTCTTCCACGGCCTGCAGCTGTGGGTGAACCTGCCCGCCAAGGACAAGATGATGGCCCCGCGCTACCAGGACATCCGCGGCGGCCAGGTCCAGCTGCTCACCTCTCCCGACGGCGGCGCGCTGCTGCGCGTCATCGCGGGCGAACTGGACGGTCACCAGGGTCCCGGCATCACGCACACGCCGATCACGATGATCCACGCGACCCTCGCCCCGGGCGCGGAGATCACCCTGCCCTGGCGCGAGGACTTCAACGGCCTGGCCTACGTCCTCGCGGGCCGCGGCAGCGTCGGTGCGGACCGCCGGCCGATCCAGCTCGGCCAGACCGCCGTCTTCGGCGCCGGGTCCGCGCTGACCGTCCGCGCGGACGAGCAGCAGGACAGCCACACCCCGGACCTGGAGGTCGTCCTCCTCGGCGGGCAGCCGATCCGTGAGCCGATGGCCCACTACGGCCCGTTCGTCATGAACACCCGCCAGGAACTGCAGCAGGCCTTCGAGGACTTCCAGAAGGGCCGGCTGGGGACCATCCCCGCGGTGCACGGGATGACCGCCGAGGGTCCGCAGGACTGACGTACCCGTACGACCCGCCGCACCCGGTCCGCTCAGGCGGGCCGGGTGCGGCGTTCTCCCGGCCGGCAGGATCGACGCGGGTTTTCACGGGCACGGCGCACCCGGTCGGGCACGGCTCACCCGGTCGGCCGACCGCGGCAGGACACCCGTGGACGCCCATGATCCGCTGGACGCGTGCAGCTGCTCCCCGACGCCCTACGCCGCCTCGCCGCCTGGTGCGCGGTGCTGCTGCTGGCCGCGGGGGTGGGGTGGGTGGGGGTGCGGTTGTGCGGGGAGTTCCGTACAGCCGTCACGCCGGTGCTGCTCGCGCTGCTCGGCACCGCACTGCTCGGGCCGCTGTACCGGCAGCTCGTGCGGGCCGGAGTGCCGGCGTCGGTGGCGGCCGGGCTCACCTGCGTCGCCGTCGTGGCCGTCGTCGGCGGTGCCGTGTACATCGTCGTCGCGGCGCTCGTCGACACCGGGGACCAGATCGTCGCCTCGCTGCGCAACGCCGCCAAAGGGGTCTCGGCGCACTTCGGGGCCGCCGGGACCGGGCTCGACGACCTCGCCGTCAACGCGCGGCAGCTGCTGGGCAAGTTCGGCGGTACGGCCGCGTCCAACGTCATCAGCGGGGTCAGCGTCGTGGGCGAGAGCATCGCCATGGCCGTGCTCGCGCTGCTGCTCGTCTTCTTCTTCCTGCGCGACTCCCACCGGGCCGTCGAAACACTGCGGGCCGTCGCGCCCGCCGGCACCTCCGACACGCTGGAGGCCGTCGCCCGGCGGGCCTTCGAGGCGGTGGAGGGGTTCATGCGCGGGACGACCCTCATCGCGCTCATCGACGCCCTGTGCATCACCGTCGGCCTGCTGATCCTCCGGGTACCCGGCGCGATCGGGCTCGGCGCGCTCGTCTTCGTCGGTGCCTACATCCCCTATCTCGGGGCCTTCATCTCCGGTGCCGTCGCGGTCCTGGTCGCCCTCGCCGACCGCGGCTTCGTCATCGCGCTGTGGTCGCTCGGGGTCGTGCTCGCCGTGCAGGTGCTGGAGGGGCATGTGCTGCAGCCCGTCATCCAGAGCCGGACCGTACAGATGCATCCGGCGGTCGTCATGCTCGCCATCACCGCCGGGGCGTCCGTCGCGGGGATCCTGGGGATGCTGCTGGCCGTGCCGCTGACCGCGGCCGCCTTCGGAGTCGTCCAGGAACTGCGGACGCGTTACGCCGCGCCCGCCGAGGATGTCCCCGCCGAGGCGGCGCCTGCCGAGGAGGCGCCCGCCGAGCCGCCCGAGCCGCCCGGCTCGTAGAGCTCGAACCAGATGCTCTTGCCCTCGCCCCGCGGCTCCACGCCCCAGGCGTCCGCAAGCAGTTCGATCAGCATCAGGCCACGGCCGGACGAGGCCAGTTCGCCGGGCCGGCGCCGGTGCGGCAGGTCGTCGCCCGCGTCGGTGACCTGCGCCCTGAGCCGCCGCGTGCCGGGCTCGCCGGTCACCTCGGCCAGCAGCAGCGCGTCGGCGTCGGTGTGCACGAGCACATTGGTGAGCATCTCCGAGACCAGCAGCGCCGCCGAGTCGACCTGCTCGGGACAGGTCCAGTCGTGCAGCAGCTCGTGCAGGTGGCGGCGGGCCTCGGCGACCCGGTCCGGCTCGTCCTGGGCCACCGACAGCAGGGTGCGCCGGATTGCGGGCCGGGCGGCGCCCTCCTGCGGCCGGCTCAGCAGCATCAGCGCGATGTCGTCCTCGCGGCGGTCGGCCAGCGGGCCGGTGGTGTAGTGCGAGGACGGCCCGTGCACGCCCTGCACCAGCTCGTCCGAGAGCGACTCGACGTCGACCCCGCCGTCCCCCCGGTGGGCCTCCAGGATCTTGCGCAGCCGCTGCCAGCCGCTGTCCAGGTCGTGCCCGCCGGTCTCGATCAGCCCGTCGGTGCACAGCATCAGCGTCTCGCCGGGTTCCAGGGTGAACCGGGTCGTCGGATAGTCCGCGTCCGGGTCGATGCCCAGCGGCAGTCCGCCCGCCGTCGGCCACATCATCACCGTGCCGTCGGCCATCCGGATCGCCGGGTCCGGATGCCCGGCCCGGGCGATCTCCAGCATTCCGGTCGCCGGGTCGGCCGCCGCGTACACGCAGGTCGCAAAGCGCAGGCCGGCCATCTCCTCGTCATGGGCGTCGTGCGTGATGCCGTGCAGGAAGCGGGAGGCGCGGGTGAGCACGGCATCCGGGCGGTGGCCCTCGGAGGCGTAGGCGCGCAGGGCGATGCGCAGCTGGCCCATGAGGCCCGCAGCCCGTACGTCATGACCCTGGACGTCCCCGACGACCAGCGCGAAACGGCCGGCGGGCAGCGGGATCAGGTCGTACCAGTCGCCGCCGACCTGGAGTCCGCCGCCGGTCGGGATGTACCGGGCGGCCACCTGCATTCCCGGGATCCGCGGGCCCAGCGAGGGCAGCATGGAGCGCTGCAGGCCGTCCGTCAGTTCCCGCTCGGTCTCGGCGGCACCGGCCCGGGACAGCGCCTGGGCGAGCATTCTCGCGACGGTCGTCAGGACCGCGCGCTCGTCGGGTGTGAACGCCACCGGATGCATGAAGGCCGCCATCCAGGCGCCCATCGTGCAACCGGCCACGGTCAGCGGGAGGAACGCCCAGGACTGGCGGCCGAAGGGCTTGGCGAGCGGCCAGGTGACGGGGTAGCGCTCCTTGTACTGCGCCGGGGAGGAGAGGTAGACGGCGCGTCCGGTGCGCGAGACCTCGGCCGCCGGATAGTCCGTGTCCAGCGGCATGTCGGAGAACGGGTTCATGTCGCCGGGCTCATGCCCGTGCTGGCCGATGATCGTCAGCCGGTCGCCCTCCACCCCGAAGACGACGAGTCCGTCCGGCGAGAACCCCGGCATCGACAGGGTGCCCGCCACCCGCAGCACCTCCGCGGTCGACCGTGCCTCCGCCAGCGCCCGGCCCGCGTCCAGCAGGAACGCCTCCCGCGAGCGCCGCCAGTCGCCGGTGACCGCGGTGCGGCCGGCCGGCGTGCCCGGGGCCGGTTCGGTGACCTCCTGCAGGGTGCCGATCAGCTCGTACGCCTGCCGCTCGGGGTCGTAGGAGGGCTTGGACCGGCTGCGGACGACCCGCAGGATGTTCCCCTGCTCGTCCATGATCCGGATACGCACCTCGGCGAGCGTGCCCTCGGCGACCGCCAGCGGGACCACCCCGGTGATCTCGTTCCAGTCGGCCGGGTGCAGCCGGGCCCGGGTCTGGGCCTCGGTGAGGGTGACCGGACGCGCGGGCAGCCCGAGCAGCCGCGCCGCCTCCGCGTCGACGGTGACCAGTCCTGCGGCCGTGTCCCAGTGCCACAGCCCGGTCGCGAGGGCGGCGAGGACGTCCCCGACGGACGGGAGAGGCTCGCGTGTGCGCATTGCCCCACTTTATGAAGATGCGCCCGAAGGGTGCCACCGTAGGAAAAGGAGGACCCTGGCCGCCCGTTTGTACGGAGGATCCTCCAGGGCGGGGCGCGGGAAAAGGGTGGGGAGCCGAGCTGGGGGTGCCCGGTACCCTTGATGGGTCCGGGCCCCGTGCCCGTTCCCACCGGCCGGCAGGCCCGGCGGGAGAAACCCCACCACGAAGGACGATGAACGACGATGCATCGGTACAGGTCCCACACCTGCGGCCAGCTCCGCGCCTCTGACGTCGGCACCGACGTCCGGCTGAGTGGCTGGCTGCACAATCGGCGCGACCTGGGCGGCATCCTCTTCATCGATCTGCGCGACCACTACGGCATCACGCAGCTGGTCGCCCGCCCCGGCACCCCCGCGTACGAGGCCCTGGACAAGATCTCCAAGGAGTCCACGGTCCGTATCGACGGGCGCGTTGTTTCACGTGGAACCGAGAACATCAACCCCGAGCTGCCCACCGGCGAGATCGAGGTCGAGGTCGCCGAGGTCGAGCTGCTGGGCGCCGCCGCCCCGCTGCCCTTCACGATCAACGCCGAGGACGGGGTCAACGAGGAGCGGCGCCTGGAGTACCGCTTCCTGGACCTGCGCCGTGAGCGCATGCACCGCAACATCATGCTGCGTACGGCGGTCATCTCGGCGATCCGGCACAAGATGACGGCGCTGGGCTTCAACGAGATGGCGACCCCGATCCTGTCCGCCACCTCCCCCGAGGGCGCCCGCGACTTCGTCGTGCCCTCCCGCCTGAACCCGGGCAAGTTCTACGCCCTGCCGCAGGCTCCGCAGCAGTTCAAGCAGCTGCTGATGATCTCCGGCTTCGACCGCTACTTCCAGATCGCGCCCTGCTTCCGTGACGAGGACGCCCGCGCCGACCGCTCGCCGGGCGAGTTCTACCAGCTCGACATCGAGATGAGCTTCGTCGAGCAGGAGGACGTCTTCCAGCCGGTCGAGAAGCTGATGACCGAGCTGTTCGAGGAGTTCGGCGGCGGCCGTCACGTCACCTCCCCCTTCCCGCGGATCCCGTTCCGCGAGGCCATGCTGAAGTACGGCTCCGACAAGCCGGACCTGCGCGCCAAGCTGGAGCTGGTGGACATCACCGACGTCTTCGAGGGCTCGGAGTTCAAGGCGTTCGCCGGCAAGCACGTGCGCGCGCTGCCGGTGCCGGCGGTCCAGGACCAGCCGCGCAAGTTCTTCGACCAGCTCGGCGACTTCGCCGTCTCGCTCGGCGCCAAGGGCCTGGCCTGGGTCCGCGTCGGCGAGGACGGCGCGCTGTCCGGCCCGATCGCGAAGTTCCTCACCGAGGAGAACGTCGCCGAGCTGACCAAGCGCCTCTCGCTGGCCCCCGGCCACGCGATCTTCTTCGGCGCGGGTGAGTTCGACGAGGTCTCCAAGATCATGGGCGCGGTCCGCGTCGAGGCCGCCAAGCGTGCCGGGCACTTCGAGGAGAACGCCTTCCGCTTCTGCTGGATCGTCGACTTCCCGATGTACGAGAAGGACGAGGACACCGGCGCGATCGACTTCTCGCACAACCCCTTCTCCATGCCGCAGGGCGGCCTGGAGGCTCTGGAGAACCAGGACCCGCTGGACATCCTGGGCTGGCAGTACGACATCGTCTGCAACGGCGTCGAGCTGTCCTCCGGCGCGATCCGGAACCACGAGCCGGACATCATGCTCAAGGCCTTCGAGATCGCCGGCTACGACCGGGAGACCGTCGAGGAGAAGTTCGCGGGCATGCTCCGCGCGTTCCGCTTCGGCGCCCCGCCGCACGGCGGCATCGCCCCCGGCGTGGACCGCATCGTCATGCTCCTCGCGGACGAGCCCAACATCCGCGAGACGATCGCCTTCCCGCTCAACGGCAACGCCCAGGACCTGATGATGGGCGCCCCGACCGAGCTGGAGGAGGCCCGCCTGCGCGAGCTGCACCTGAACATCAGGAAGCCGCAGCCCAAGTAGGACACGGCAGGGACTGCTCCGGCAGGAAGGGCCCGGAACCGGCACCGGTTCCGGGCCCTTCCGCCTGCCTGCCCCGCTCCACTCGCCGCTTCACTCGTCCTGCTCGTCCTCGGTGTCGGGGGACGCACCGTCCTCCAGCAACCGCTCGGCGATGTCGTCGGACCAGTGCTGGGCCCAGGCGCGCAGGGCGCCGACCTCGTCCTCGGCGAGGCCCTGGCGCAGAAAGTCCCGGTCGGCGTAGAAGTCCGTGCCGGTCAGCCGGGACTGGAGGGTGGCCAGGTCGAAGGGGTCATGGGCGTGCCGGCGGCCCAGCTCCTCCAGGTCGGGCAGGGAGAACCGGGCGGCGGCGGCCCGCGCGTCGATCAGGTCGACGGCCGCGCCCCGGTCGTACAGCGCACGGATCTTGGTACCGACAGCGTCCTGCAGGGACAGCGTGGGGCCGTACTCGGTCAGCTCCGGCGGCTGCCAGAACACCTCCTTGTGCAGCGTGAGGGTGCACCGCTCGCCGCTCTCCGGATCGCTGACCGTCAGCTGCGCGGTGAAGACGCTGACGGCCTCGGCGTGCACCTGCCGGCCCCGTGCCTCCAGGACGGCGCGGACGGCACCGGCGATCACCCCCGTCTGCTCGGCGCTCTCCGTGGCGAAGTCGAGATTCGCGTGCGGCCGGCGCAGCAGACCGTGCGCCTGGAGGGCGTATCCACCGGCGAGGACCAGCCCGTACGGGCCGCCCGCGGTGATGACATCGGCGAGGAGCCGGCGGTGGGGTTCGGGGACGTTCACGACAACGGACTCTGCCAGAGGAATTTCCCCTGCCGACGGCAACTCTTCCCGGCGCGGCGGCCACTGAGGGGTCGTAAGGCACGTTCGGCAACCTCCTGAGGACTCCGCCGTGGCAGCTCCCTCCCACCGCCGGTCCCTCCGCAGGCGGCGTTCCCTCGCTGTGTCGAGGCGTTCGCCAAGGCCGTCGAGTGGTAGTCCCTCAGTCCGGTGTGCGGGCGCTGGCGGAACTGGAGCAGAAGGCGGTTGAGACCGGCGTGTACGTCGGGCTCAGCATCCACGGCTTGTTGCAGACGCCCGAGCACGCGCGGGCGCTGTTCGAGGCGCGGCAGCCGCCCTACGAGGAGGAAGAGGTGCAGCGGGCCCAGGCCCTCACGCGAGGAGAGTCGCCCGCCTTCATCGAGCAAGTGCTAGGAGAGAAATGATCCGCAAAGCCTCCACCGGGGACACCTCCGAACCGGCGTGGTTCAAGAGCAGCTACAGCGACGGTACCGAGGGCGACTCACGCGTGGAGATCGCCATAGCACCCCGCACCGTCCCCGTCCGCGACTCCAAGAACGTCGCAGGTCCGCGGCGCGCGCTCGCGCCGAGCGCGTGGGCCGACCTCGTGGCGCACGCGTCGCGGAGCTGACCCAGGGCGCCGGTGCAGGCGGAGGCCCGGAAGCAAGTCGCTCCCAGGCCTCCTTGTACGAGGAACCACGCCCCTACGCGCTCGGCTTCTCCTCCAGGCGCGGGAAGAGGACCGCACCCTTGGTGACGGTGGCGCCCGCCTGCAGCCTGCCCCACTCGCCCGCGTCCTGGATCCGCTGCTCGGCGAGCGCGCCGAGGGAGGTCTGCGCGCCGAGGGAGTCCCAGAGCTTCTGGGAGGTCTCCGGCATGACCGGGTTGAGCAGGACGGCGACCGCCCGCAGCGACTCCGCCGCGGTGTAGAGGATGGTCGCGAGGCGCGCCCGGCCCTCCGCGGAGTCGTCCTTGGCCACCTTCCACGGCTCCTGCTCCGTGATGTAGCCGTTGACCTGCTTGACGAAGTCGAAGACGGCCAGGATGCCGCCCTGGAAGTCCAGCTCGTCGCCGATGCGCCGGTCGGCCTCGGCGACCGCCTTCGCCAGGCCGTCGTGGATCGCCTTCTCGGCCTCGCCGTCCGCGGTCGCCGCGGGCAGCGTGCCGTCGAAGTACTTGCCGACCATGGCGGCCACGCGGGAGGCGAGGTTGCCGTAGTCGTTCGCCAGCTCGCTCGTGTAGCGGGCCGAGAAGTCCTCCCAGGAGAAGGAGCCGTCCTGGCCGAAGGCGATGGCGCGCAGGAAGTACCAGCGGTAGGCGTCGACGCCGAAGTGCGAGGTGAGGTCCTGCGGCTTGATACCGGTCAGGTTCGACTTCGACATCTTCTCGCCGCCGACCATCAGCCAGCCGTTGGCGGCGACCTTGCCGGGCAGGGGCAGGCCCTGGGCCATCAGCATGGCCGGCCAGATCACCGCGTGGAAGCGGAGGATGTCCTTGCCGACCAGGTGGACGTCGGCCGGGAAGGTGGTCTCGAACTTCTCCTGGTTCTCGTTGTAGCCGACCGCCGTGGCGTAGTTCAGCAGCGCGTCGACCCACACGTAGATCACGTGCTTGTCGTCCCAGGGGATCGGGATGCCCCAGTCGAACGTCGAGCGGGAGATCGACAGGTCCTGCAGGCCCTGGCGGACGAAGTTCACGACCTCGTTGCGCGCGGACTCAGGCTGGATGAATCCGGGGTTCGCCTCGTAGTGGGCGAGGAGCTTGTCGCCGTACTCGCTCAGCCGGAAGAAGTAGTTCTCCTCGCTGAGGATCTCCACGGGCTTCTTGTGGATCGGGCACAGCTTCTGGCCCGCGTACTCGCCCTCGCCGTCGAGCAGCTCGCCCGGGAGCTTGTACTCCTCGCAGCCGACGCAGTACGGGCCCTCGTAGCCGCCCTTGTAGATCTCGCCCTTGTCGTACAGGTCCTGCACGAACTCCTGGACGCGGTCGGTGTGGCGCTTCTGCGTGGTGCGGATGAAGTCGTCGTTCGCGATCTCCAGGTGCTCCCAGAGAGGCTTCCAGGCCTCGGTGACGAGCTTGTCCGCCCACTCCTGGGGCGTCACCCCGTTCGCCTCGGCCGTGCGCATGATCTTCTGACCGTGCTCGTCCGTGCCGGTGAGGTACCACACCTTCTCACCGCGCTGGCGGTGCCAGCGGGTGAGCACGTCGCCTGCGACGGTCGTATAGGCGTGGCCCAGGTGAGGAGCGTCGTTGACGTAATAGATGGGCGTGGAGACGTAGAACGCCTTACCCGCCTGCTTCTCGGATCCAGTGGCCGCCATAAGTCGGAATCCTACTGGGCCCGCGGTGATCGACTCACACGCGTTTCGGGGGGTGGACGGTGTGGCCCACCCCCCGGGTGACGCGCTGCGGGCCTACGGGCGCCAGGTGGCGAGGACACCCTCGTACAGCTCGGTGTCCGTCAGCTCGCGGGGGGTGGGGCCCGCGTGGAAGAAGGACGTGTTGGCGGTCTTGAGCTTGCGGAGGTAGTCGAAGGCCTTGTTGTCGTGCTCTCCGAAGGCGACGAAGGAGAAGAAGACGGCGGGGTGGGTGTCCGCGGCTGCGGTCAGGGCCTGGGTCGCGGGGGTCTTCGCGTCCGGGGCGCCGTCGGTCTGGAAGACGACGAGGGCGGGAGTGCCGGGGGCGCCGTTCTTGTCGTGGTGGGTGAGTACGGCCTCCACGGCGGCGTGGTAGCTGGTACGGCCCATACGGCCGAGGCCGGCGTGGACGTCGTCGATCTTCGTCTCGTGGTCCGGGGTGAGGGTGAGGTCGGTGGTGCCGTCGACCTCCGTGGAGAAGAAGACGACGTGGACCGTGGCCTCGGCGTCCAGGTGGGCGGCGAGGGCGAGGGTCTGGTCGGCGAGGGCCTGGGCGGAGCCGTCCTTGTAGTACGCGCGCATGCTCGCGGAGCGGTCGAGGACGAGGTACAGCTTTGCCCGGGCACCGGTGAGGTCGGTCTTCCTCAGGGCGGCTGCGGCTGCCTTGTAGGCGGTGGCGAGGGCGGGGGTGCGGGACTTCACCTTGGTGAGGGGGGTGGCGGGTGCGGGTGCCTGCGGCGCCGGGGCCGGTTCCGCCTCGGCTTCGCCTTCGGCGTCCGTGTTCCCACCCGCACCACCCGTGCGGCTTTCGTTGTCGGGTGCCGGTGGCCCCTGCGGGGCGGTCTCGCCGTCGGCGGCCTGCGGTGCGCTCGTCTCCACGGCCACCGGTTCCGCCTGCTCCCCGGTTTCCGCCTGCTCCTCGGCTTCCGCCTCGGCCCTCGCCTGCGCGGGCTCTTCGTGCTCGGCCTTGGCTCCGGCTTCCGGGGCGGTGCCGGGCTTGGGCTGTTCCCCGGCCTTGGCCCCGGCTGTCTCGACGGCCGCCGGCTCGGGCTGCTCCTCCGTGCCGGGGGTTGCTTCCACGCCGGCCTCGGCCTCGGCCGTTGCCTGCGTCGGCGCCTCGGGCTCGGGCTGCTCCTCCGTGCCGGGGGTTGCTTCCACGGCGGCCTCGGCCTCGGCCGTTGCCTGCGTCGGCGCCTCGGGCTCGGGCTGCTCCTCCGTGCCGGGGGTTGCTTCCACGGCGGCCTCGGCATCGGCCGTTGCCTTCGCGGGGGCTTCCGTCTCGGGTGTTGCTTCCGCGGGGGCTTCCGTCTCGGGTGTTGCTTCCGCGGGGGCTTCGGCCTCGGCGGTTACCGCTTCGGTCACCTCGCCCTCCGCGGTCGCCTCGGCCCCGGGCTGTTCCTCCGTGTCGGGAGTTGCCCCTGCGGTCGCCTCGGCCTCCGTGGTGGCTTCGGTCTCGGCGGATGGTGCTTCGGTCGCTTCGGTCTCCGTGGTCGGCTCGGCCTCCGGTGTTGTTTCCGTGGCCTTCTCCGGCTCGGGGGTCGGCTTCGCCGTCGTCTCGGGCTTGGGGCGGGTGTGAGGTACGCCCTCCTCCGGCTGGCGGGGGACCTTGACGTTGTCGAAGGCCGCTGCCACGAGATCGTGTTCGTCGGGGGACGAGTGGCGGGGCTCGGGGACCGTGGCGGTCGGCTCCTCGGCAGCGGCGGGAGCCGGGGTGGCCGGTTGCGCCGAGCGTCGGTCCGCACCCTCTGCCTCGGCGGCCCGTCCCTTGCGTGAGCGGCCGAATGCGTTCCGCAGGAGAGTGAGAATGCCCATATGCGCAACCCTTCGCGTGAGTTGATGCCCGTAGATCCCTGGCCAGGACGGACACGTAAGGTTAGCGAAGCACTCAGTGCGGCGATGCGATCGACCGGGCCGCGGCAACCTCTTGGCGCAGAGGTTCGAGGACGCTGTCGGCAGGTCCGGTGAGGTCCGTGCGGACCGGGATCAGGGTTTCGGCGCTGCGCACCCCCTCCGACAGTTCCCCCAGTTGCCGCACGATCTGGGTGATCTCGGCCGTGGACGGCGGCTGGGCCCCGTGCTTCACGCGGACGCGGGCCGCCGTCGTGGCGTCGACGATGCGTTCCACGGCGACCACCAGTGGCCACCAGGCGGCGGCGCGGCGGCCGGTCGGCGGTGGCTCGGTCAGGGCCCGCTGGAACTCCGTACGGATCACCGACAGGTCGCGGTAGAGGCGGCGGCGCATACGGGCCCGGGCGGCGAGGTCGGCGGCCGGGCCGAAGGCCGCTTCCACGTAGGCCGCCGTGTCCGCCACCGCGTCGGCCAGCCGGTCACCGACCCTCGTGCGCCAGCTCTCCGGCCACAGGAGGTAGCCGGCGATCAGGGCGATGGCGCAGCCCAGGAGGGAGTCGGTGAGGCGCGGCAGCAGCAATGCCGTGCCCTGGTGGTTCAGGATGTGCGACAGCAGCAGGATCACCGGAGTGATCGCCGCCGTCTGGTAGCCGTAGCCCCGTGGGGTCAGGGCCGGGATCAGGGGGGCCAGGACCAGCATCGCCGGGACGTCCCACCAGCCCAGCGGGATCTCCGCCAGGACCACCGCCGCCAGCACCAGGCCCACCACGGTGCCGAGCGCGCGCAGCAGGGCGCGGGAGAAGACCGAGCCGAAGTCGGGTTTCAGGACGAAGGTGATCGTCAGGGCCACCCAGTAGGAGCGCGGGACCGGGATCAGCGAGACGAGGGCCTGGGCGATGCCGATGCAGACCGCCAGGCGCAGGCCGTAGCGCCAGGAGCCGGCGGAGAGTACGACGTTGCGGGCCGCTCGTGCCGTGCGGATGCCCAGCGTCGCCGGGCGGCCCAGACGGTCGTCGATGCCCCGGGGGTCGAGGTCGGGGGACGCGACCACCTCGGCCATGTGGCGCAGGGCGTGGTCCACCGCGCGGGCCGTCTCGCTCACCGGGACGGGCAGGTCCAGGGCCGTCGGGCCGGTGTGGCCCGTCTCGACGGCCTGCGCCAGGTGACGGACCGCCGCGGGGATCTGCGCAGGCAGGGGGCGGCTCGACCAGTGGGCTGCGGGAGCCGCCTCCACCACGGGCGTGACGGCGTTCAACTGGGCCAGCAGGCGGGTGAGTTCGGGGCTGCGGCCGTGGTGGCGGGCGCGCCGGGCCAGGATCAGGTCGTAGGACTGGTTCAGGGAATGGGTGACGTTGCGGCGGGCGTCCTCGTACTCCTCCGCGCGGTCCGTGCCGGAGACGGCGAGGAGCGCGGCGACCGTGCGGTAGGTGGCCGCCACCGCCGCGCGCTCCGGGACGCCCGAGCGCAACGGCCAGGCGAGCAGGGCGAGGAGGAGGACCAGCAGGCCGCCTCCCGTCATCAGCAACGGGGCCAGCCACCAGGGCCGGGGCAGCGGGAGGCCTGCTCCCACCACGCAGTTCAGCAGGAGGAGCAGGCCGGAGACCGAGGCCACCGCGCCGATCGTGGAGATCATGCCGGACAGCAGGGCCACGCCGGTGACGGCCGCCACCGCGTACCAGCCGTGGCCGTACACCAGCGTGCCCAGCGTGACGCCGACCGCGCCGAACAGCTGCGGGACGGCGATGTTGAGGATGCGCATGCGGTAGGCGTCGGCGGTGTCGCCGATGACGCCGGACAGGCCGCCCATGGAGGCGAGGGCGCCGTAGGCCGGGTGGCCCGTGGCAAGACCGATCACCAGGGGGAGGGCCAGGGCGACGGCGGCGCGGGCCACGGCGGGCCAGTTGACGGGGGCCTGCTGGGGTTGGAGGTTCCGCACCAGCCAGTCGGGAGGGGTGAGGCCGATGGGGAACTCTCGGGACATGCCGTCATTATCCAGTGCCGTCCCGGCCGTACCTCCGGCGGCTTGTGCCCGGCTCAGACGCCTGCCCGGGGCTGTCGGGTCTCCGGGTTCGACACGGAGTCCGTGGGCCGCCGTCTGCGCGGCGGGCGGCCCGTGCGGATGCGGCGGGTCAGCCAGGTGGCGCCCGCTGCCGTCAGGCCCAGGCCCAGCAGGAGCCAGGCCGTCCAGCGCAGGGTGGCGGTGAGGGCGTCGTAGACCGCGCCCGCGGCGGGGTGGGGGACGTCGGCGGGCAGGTCGGAGAGGGTGAGGCTGCGGCCGATGGCGAGGGCGAGGGCGAGGAGGGCACCGCCCAGGGCCGTCCCCAGCGCGGTCGCGGTGATGGCGCGGCGGCGGTGGACGGCGAGGGCGATCCCGGTGGCGGCGAAGACGACAGCCGCCACCGGCAGCCAGAAGCCGGCGACCTCGAGCACGTGGAATCCCTTCCGGAACGCGACCAGTTCGTCGCCCGGGAGTACGGCGACCGGGGTGTGTTCCACCGGGATGCGCGCGGCGAGCGGTACGTGGTCGTGGGTGAGCCGGCGCTTGACCGGGTCGGTGACGGTGGCGAGGTCGACGGTGACCGGCTGTCCGGCCGGTTCGTCCTGCTCGTCGCGCAGGGCGCGCAGGACCGCGTCGTGTGTGACCCGGTTGCCGGTGTCCCAGGCCAGCCGGAAGGCCTCGGTCTGGGTGAAGGAGCGCACCGCGTCGTGGACGAACGGGCGGACGGAGCCGCCGGCCGGGCGCAGTTCGGGGTGCTGGTCCACCGCGCGCAGGATGCCGTCGCCGACCGTGTCCGCGACGGCGTCCCGGACGTCGGGGTCGGCGGCCAGCGGAGCCAGTGTGGTGACGTACCGGCCCGTGTCGACGAGTCCGTACGCCGCCCAGGCCGCCAGCGCGGCGAACGGCACGAGGAGGCAGGACAGGGCGAGCAGCACGGCCGACAGGGCGCTCCTGAGACGTGAGGGCACGTTTCCAGGCAACGGCCCGTAGGGTGCGGGCGCCAGCGGGGCGTGGCATTCGGGCTACCCGGGAGCGAGGACGGGGTACGGTCCGGCAGCCTCCGGTGGAGGGTTGGGCCGAACGGGTGTTTCCTGGTGCTGGGGAGACGGAAACCGGCTCGAGGGAGCGGTGTGGGAAGAGGGAAGGAAGAGGGGGCACAGGGGAGTGCGTGGGCCCCGGCCGGTGGTGGCCGGGGCCCACGCACATTCCGTCACCGTGTGCTCGTCCTGTGTGCTCAGCGCACACGGCGGCCGAACGCGTCCTCACGTGTGTAGTAGCGGTAGAAGAAGACGGCGAACGTCGCCGCCGCCACCACGAGCGACATCACCACCGACCGCCAGACCGTCGCGCCGGTCTGGCCGTAGGCGAAGCCGAACGCGCAGCCGACGAACGCCGTCCACAGCAGTGCGTGCACTTCCCGCGGCATCCGCGGGGCCAGCGTCAGCAGGGCCATGCTCACCACCGCGAACACCAGCGCGCTGGCGAACCCGAGCAGCAGGTTCCAGCCGGTGATGGTGCCTCCTGCGCGGTTGTTGGCCGCGACCCAGTAGCCGTAGATCAGACCGAGCACCACCGGGACGGCGATGTGGGCGATGCGGTGGGTGCGTGCGTCGAAGACGTCGGGCGGGCGGGTGGCGCGTGCTTCGGGTGCCCGGCCCTCCACCTGAGGCGTCCGCCCGGGGCGGGACATTCCACCGGGCGCGGGTGCCGCTTGAGCCATGAGAGCGCTCCTCTCTTCTCTCCTCGCCCCCGACTTCCCCCGCCTTCCAGGGCACACCTGGCACCGCGGCCCGGCAAGTCGGCCGGATGGGGGAAAGGACGGGGAGCAGGGCGCGGTACGGGGGCGGGGCCCGGATGCGGGCGGTTGTCCGGCGTGCTTCGCTGAAGGGCATGGAGGGCTGCCCGCCGTGACGGAGATGGAGTACGAGCGGGAGCGTCAGCCGCTGCGCTTCCACGGCCGCAGTGTCGCCTGGGTGCCCTCGCTGCTGCTGTACATCGGCATCCTGCTGGTGGACTTCCACACCACCGAGCGGTTCCGGATCATCTCCTGGATCGTGCTGGTCCCGGGTACGGCCGCGGCGATCTGCGGGGTGTGGACGACGGGTGGTTTCGCCGTGCTCGCGGTGGTGACGTACGTCGTCGTCGACAGCACCTGGCCCGGTGAGTACCAGGCCGGGCTCGGCGACTTCGTCCTGGTCGCCCTCGGCGGTGTCCTGGCCACCATGGCCGCCGCCGTGCGTGAGCGCAAGGAGCGGCAGACCCTGCGCATCATGCACATCGCCGAGACCACCCGGCGTACCGTGCTGCGTCCGCTGCCGGCGCGCTGGGCCGGGCTGGAGCACGCGGGTGTGTATCTGGCCGCCGACGTCGACGCCCGGGTCGGCGGCGACTTCTACGACATCCAGCCCGGCCCGTACGGCACCCGCGTCCTCGTCGGTGACGTCCAGGGCAAGGGCCTCGGCGCGGTGGAGGCCGCCGCCGCGCTGCTCGGCACCTTCCGCGAGGCCGGCTACCACGAGAGGGATCTCGCGACCGTCGCCGAACGCCTGGAGACCCGGATGCTGCGGCACCGGGACCACGGCGTCGCGCTCGGCCACGACGACGGCGACCGGTTCGCCACCGCCGTGCTGATCGGCTTTCCCGTGGACGCCGCGGACGTCGTCGATACCGTGAACTTCGGGCACGAGCCCCCGCTCGCGGTCGGTCCCCGCGGGGTGCGCGAGCTGCCCAGCGGCGACGGGCTGCCGATCGGCATGAGCGAGCTGGGGGCGGGGCCGCCACCCGTGCACCGGGTGCCGCTGGCCGCCGACGAGACGCTGCTGCTGGTCACCGACGGCGTGACCGAGGCCCGCGACCGGGCCGGTGAGTTCTATCCGCTGGCCCGGGACATCACCGCCATGGCCACCGCCGAGCCGGACCTGCGGGCCGAGCCCCGGCGGCTGGTGCGCCGGGTCCGTGACGGCGTCCTGCGGCACAGCAGGGGGCGGCTCGGCGACGACACCACGGTGTTCGCGGTGCGGCGGCTTGCGGGGCCCGAGGGCGAAGGCCCCGACAGGGCGGTTTGCGGACCTGAGGCGCGCGTTTGCAGGCGCAGCGGTTACGGTGCTGGCTGGAAGTCGTGACCACGGGCCGCGTGGGGGTCACCGCCCGAGCGGGGTCCATCGGCCGCACAGGTCGACAGGGGGAGGGACGATGCCCGGAACCGTGCTGCTGCTCGCGGCCTCGCCGTTGGGCCGGGGGCGTCTGGTGGACGCGGCCGGTGTGCTGCCCGTGCTGGCCGCGGTCGCCCCTGCCGTGCTGTCCGGCGCCGACACGGCCAACGTGGTCGAGCTGGCCGATCCGCTGGAGCCGCAGGCCGTGCTGACCCGGCTGCGGGCCGCGGCGGCGGCGCCGGGGCCGCTGACCGTGTACATCGCCGGTCAGGTGCATCTGGACCGCAAGCAGCGTCTGCCTCATCTGGCGCTGGCGCGCACCACCGCGGCGACCGTGCGCTACACCGCGCTGCCGTGGCACTGGATCCGGGAGGAGCTGCGGCTGCGCTCCGCTGCGGACACGGGACTGGTCGTGGATCTGCACGCGGACGCGGAGGCCTGGCGGTACGTCGCCGAGCGCGGGCTGGACTGCGGACCCAACGCGGCGGTGTACGGCCGGGTCGCGCCGGTGCCGGGGCGGCGGGGGCCGGCCGAGCCCTCGTACATGAAGGCGGTGGCCACGTTGCTGCGCAGTGGGCACCGGCCTGCGCTGCCCGTGCTGCACGAGCAGGCGCTGGCCCGGATCGCCGAGTCCGCTGCGGGGCGGGATCTGGTGCTCGCCGTCGCCGGGGGTTCCGCTCCCGCGCCCCCGTTCGCCCACCCGTCCACCCCCCTCGGCCGGCCCTTGGTCCCCACCGTGCCCCCGCCCGGCACCGGACAGCACACCCATGCCGTCGCGCAGGACGGGCAGGCCGCCGAGCCGGCCCCGCACCCTCTCCCGCCGGACCCCCACACCCTCATCAGCGCCGCTGTCCGGGGCGGGCGGCACGGTGAGGCGGACGAGCTGGCCGCCCGGTATGAATCCGATGCCGTGCGTGCGTACGGGCCCGCCTCCGACGCGGCGCTGCACTGGGCCGAGGTCCGGGCCGATCTGGCGATGTTCGCCGGGGACGCGGTGGGCAGCTGCCGGGCCTGGCTGGCGGTTGCCGGGGTGCGGCTGGCCGCCGGGCAGGCGGTGGACGCGCCTGCCGTGGAGGCGGCCGTGGACCGGGCGCATCACCAGTGGGGCCGGATCGGGGACGCGGCGCGGGCCCGGGAACTCGGGCCCGCGCTCACGCAGTTGCGACTGCGGGTACCGGGCCGCCGGCAGGGGGCGCTGGAGAACATCCAGCAGCAGTTGCTTCAACTCCGGTCGGCGGTCCGGTAGGTGGCGGTCCGGGCCGTCGGCCCGGCCAGGTCATGCCACTGACAGCAGCGCCAGGGCGCCGGAGACGAGGGCGCGGACACCCGGTGCGATCACGGACAGGTCGGGCGCGAAGTGCGGGCTGTGGTTGCCCGGTACGGCCGCCAGCTTCTCCGGGAGGGTGTCGCCGGGGGCCTGTTCCCACACCCCGGCGGGGGTGGTCGTCACGAACCAGTACGAGTACGGGATCGTGCCGTCGAGCGCCAGCTGCGGAAAGTCCTCGCTGGCCATCGCCGGGCCCGGGTCGAAGACCGTGCCCGCGCCGAAGACCTCGCCGTGCACCGCGGCCACGGCGGCGTCGGTGGCCGCGTCGTTCACGGTCACCGGGAAACTGTCGCCGAGGACGACCTCGGGTTCGCGCGGGCAGCCGGCGGCCAGGCACTCGCCGCGCGCGATGCGCTCGATCGCGGCCAGCATCCGCCGGCGGACCTCCTCCGACTGGCTGCGCAGGTTCAGCGAGATGCGTGCCTCGGACGGGATGATGTTGTGCCGGGTGCCCGCCTCGATCCGGCCCACGGTCAGCACGGCCGACTCCCCGGCGGCCAGCTCCCGCGAGACGACCGTCTGGAGCCGGGTGACCAGGTAGGCGGCCGTCACGACCGGGTCCACGGTGGCCTCCGGGCGCGAGCCGTGCCCGCCCCGCCCGTGCACGACGATGTCCACGTCCGTCGCCGCCGACATGATCAGGCCGGGCGTGTGCGGGTACAGGCCCGCCGGGCCGGGCACCGCGTGCTGGCCGAGCAGGACGTCCGGGCGCCCGAAGCGTTCGTAGAGCCCGTCCGCGACCATCCGGGCGGCGCCCTGTCCGGACTCCTCGGCGGGCTGGCCCACCACCAGCAGGGTGCCGCGCCAGGCATCCCGCCCGGCGGCCAGCGCCCGGGCGGCACCGGCCAGCCAGGTGACGTGCAGATCGTGCCCGCAGGCGTGCATCACACCGTCCGTCCCGGAGGCGTACGGCAGCCCGGTCTCCTCGCGCACCGGCAGCGCGTCCATGTCGGCGCGCAGCAGCACGACGGGCCCGTCCCCGTTGCCCAGCCGGCCCACGACCCCGGTGCCGCCGACCGACTCGGTGGTCTCGAACCCGGCGGCCTTCAGCCGGCCGGCCAGCAGGCCGGCGGTGCGGTGCTCACGCAGGGACAGCTCGGGGTGGCGGTGCAGGTCCCGGTAGAGATCTTCCAGGTCCGGGACCGGGAGGTCGGAGGTCAGATCCAGGGCGGCACGCGCGGCTGCGGACGTCACGTGCGCAAGCCTAGGCCCGCGGCGGACGCAGGGGGAGGGGGAGGGCCTGGGCGAGGGGCTGTCCTCAGGGGTGCGCCGGTGCGCTCCGGTGGGTCTGCGGGCCCGGGGGCTGGGCCGCCGCGTGGGCGGGGCCGGCGTTGGCCGCGAGGACGAGGACCGACGCGGCGATCACGGCGGCCGCCACACCGCGTGCGGTCGGGGTGCCTGCGGTCAGGCGAATCCGGGAAGGGATCAGGGGTGCGGGGGTGGGGCGCCCGTAGGGGGCGGGCGTACGTCCTTGCACGGCGACCTCGCAACACAGCAGCGACGTAATACAACAGCGACGTATTAAGCACGCTTAACTTGCCGTTTAACCTAGGGCTGCCAGGGTCGAACGGCAAGAGGTATCAGGGGAGTTGGGGGGATTCGACGAATGCGGGAACGGGACGATCCGACAGTGGTCGGACGGCGGGTGCAGCATCTGAGGAACCAACGCGGGCTGACGCAGCGACAGCTGGCGGAGCCCGCCTACACGCCCGCCTACATCTCCACCGTGGAGGCCGGTCGGGTGCGCGCCTCCGACGAGGCGCTCAGGCATATCGCCGGGCGGCTCGGGGTGGCCTTCGAGGAGCTGGCCGTCGGGCGGCCCGCCCACCTCGCCACCGACCTGCGGCTGCGGCTCACCGAGGCCCAGCGGGTGCTCGCCGACGGGCGCGCCGAGGAGGCCGCCGCGCAGTACACGTCACTGCTCGCGGAGGCGGAGCGCCACGGGCTGGGCTGCGAGCAGGCCTCCGCGCTGCTCGGGCTCGGGGAATGCGCCCTGGAGACGGGGGAGTTGGTCGGGGCGCGCGAGTTCTTCGAACGTGCCGAGGCCTGTGTCGCGGACGAGTCGCTGCCGGTGCGGGTGCCGGCCGTCCGCGGGCGCGCGGTCTCGCACTACCTCGCCGGTGAACTCCGCTACGCCGTCTATCTGCTGGAGTCCGCCCTCGACGAGCTGAACCGTGGCGGACTGCACGACCCCGACGCCCTGCTGCTGCTCTACGCCAGCATCATCGGCCCGTACATGGACATGGGTGCGCACGCCCGCGCCGCGCAGGCCGCCGAGTTCGCGCTCGCGCTCGCCCCGCAGACCGGTGACCAGGCGCTGCTCGCCCGGATGCACCGCTCGGTGGCCCGCACCCTGCTCGCCGAGGGCCGGCTCGCCGAGGCCGACGCCTCACTCGCCAAGGCGGCCGAGCTGTACCGCCGGCTCTGCCTGCGCACCGAGCTGGCCAACTGCCACTGGATGCGTGGCTACGTCTGTGCGCAGAACGGCGAACTGGAGCGCGCCGAAGGGGAGTTGAGGCAGGCGTACGCCATGCTCTCCGAGACCCGGGCCGCCCTGTACCGCAGCCAGGCCGCCGTGGAACTCGCCGACGTGCTGCACCGGCTCGGCAAGTCCGTCGAGGCCGCCCAGCTGCTGCAGGGCGTCCTCGGGGACTTCTCCTCCGAGCGCGGCGCGGTGCACGCCGCCGCGGCCCACCGGCTGCTCGGCATCATCGCGGAGGACGCCCGGGACACCGAGGCCGCCGAGGAGCACTACGTCCGCGCGCTCAGCCTGCTGGAACGCGCGGGCGCCGCCGGGGACCTGGCCGACCTGTGCCGCCTCCTCGGCGACCTCCTGCGCCGCACGGGCCGCACCGAGGCCGCCCTGGACGCCTACCGCACCGGCCTCGGCCACCGCACGGCCCCCGGCACCACCACCCTCGGCCCGGCCCCGGCCCAGCCGCCGTTGTGATCACACCTGCGCCCGCCCCCGCTTGTGGACGTCCGCCAGGTGCAGCGCACCGACCTGGACGGCGGCCTGCGTCGCGTTGTTCGGTACGTCGCCCAGGCCGCCGTTGGTGAACGCGAAGGAGTCCTGGCCGACCCGGACGGCGGCCAGCTCCAGTGTGAGCAGGAGGTCCCGGTGGTCGGAGGTCGTGGCGGCGATGGTGATGCGCAGGCCCTGGCGGGCGTCCCCGACCTCGGGCAGCGAGGCCTCGTCGACCCGCACGTCCTCCTGCAGCCCGTTGTCGGTGGTGGCCGTGAACCGGGCGCACTGCTGCGGCAGCGTCTTGAGCCAGGCGAGCATCGTGTTGACGTCGGCGGGGCGGCGGGCGCCGATCTGGTAGCGCAGCTGGGCGTTGGTGTCGGCGTCGTCGAGGCCGACCGCGGCGCGCGGCGGGCCGCCGAGGAGTTCGTCGGTGTAGAGCGTGTCCATCAGCCGCGAGCACGCGCCGGCCGAGCTGGTCGCCTTCAGCAGCTCGTCCCGCCAGGTGGCCGCGCCGCGGGTCGCCGTCCAGGGGGCGCCCAGATCGGTCTCGGTCAGGAGCGCGGACCGCACCTGGTCGTCGGTGAGCGCGGCACCGTCCGGCCGCCCGGACGCCCGCGGTATCGGGGTCGGCCTGTCGATCGTCGGCAGGGGCTGGGGCGCGGTCGCCGGATGGCGCAGACCGAGGGCCGCGCAGCCGCCGACGGTGACGAGCCCGGCCGTGATGAGGGCGAGGTGGAGGCCGCGGGGGCGTATCGCGTCGCTCAACCAGGTCATCGCGGTGCCTCCTGGGGTGCCTGCGGATGTGCCTGCTCTCACGGCACCACCGCCCCGCCCGCCCCACCAGCGCTCCGGGCCGTACGGGTGAGCAGCCCTGCGCACCGGGTGCGCGGACGCGGGGAAAATGCCTCGCCGCGCGGCTGCGGGGGCTGCTACGGTCCCCGTATGCAGCGCGCCCAGCAGTGCCGACCGAGCACGACGACGCCGGACACCGTCCCGGCGCGCTGACACCTGACCAGCATCGAAGCCCCGGGGCGAGCGCCCCGGGGCTTCTGGCGTGTCCTTGGGCGTTCGCCTCCTTGCGCAAGGAGACCCGACCATGCACGACGCGCCTGCCGACCACCGCCGCCTCGGCCGCGAACTGGACCTGTTCGACACCGACCCGCTGATGGGCGCCGGTCTGCCGTACTGGCTGCCGGACGGTGCGGCCGTCCGGCACGCCCTGGAGGAGTACATCCGCGACGCCGAACGCCGGGCCGGATACCGGCATGTGTACTCGCCCGCGCTCGGCAAACGCGAGCTGTACGAGATCTCCGGGCACTGGGACCACTACCGCGACGACATGTACCCGCCCATGAAACTGGGCCCCGACCAGTCGGAGGAGATGGTCCTGCGGCCGAGCCTGTGCCCGCACCACGCGCTCGTCTACCGCTCCCGCTCCCACAGCTATCGCGACCTGCCCTTGCGCATCGCCGAGTTGGGCAGCATGTACCGTGCGGAACTGTCGGGCGTCCTCGGCGGACTGACCCGCGTGCGCGCCATTCAGCTCAACGACGCCCACATCTTCTGCACCCTGGAGCAGGCGGTGGACGAGGCCCGCGGCGCGCTGGAGCTGATCGCCCGCGCCTACGCCGACCTCGGCATCGAGGCCGTACGCCACCGCCTGTCGCTGCCCGGCGAGGGTGGCAAGTACGTCGCCGATCCGCAGCTGTGGCGGCGGGCGACCGCGCTGCTGAAGGAGGTCCTGGCCGAGGCCGGCGTGGACCACGAGGAGGCGGAGGGCGAGGCCGCCTTCTACGGGCCGAAGATCGACGTGCAGATCGCGGACCCGGCCGGCCGCGAGTCCACCCTGTCCACCGTGCAGATCGACTTCCACCAGCCGGCCCGCTTCGACCTGCACTACATCGGCGCCGACGGTGCCAGGCACCGTCCGGTGATGGTGCACCGCAGCATCATCGGCAGCGTCGAGCGGGCCGTCGCCCACCTCATCGAGACCCACCGGGGCGCCTTCCCGGCCTGGCTGGCGCCGGTGCAGCTGGCGGTGCTGCCGGTCGGCGAGGAGCAGCTGGAGCAGGCGGCGGCACTCGTGCGGGAGGCCGTGGCGCTGGGCCTGCGCGCCGAACTCGCCGGGCCCGAGCAGGGCACCCTGGGAGCCAGGATCCGGGCCGCGCGCCTGGTGCCGTACCAGGCGGTGATCGGCGCCCGCGAGGCCAGGGCCGGGCGGGCGGACGTACGGCTGCGCGGCGGCCTGCGCCCCGGGGAGCTGCCGGTGCCTGAGCTGCTGCGCCGGATCGCCGACCGGGTCGCGGCACGCGGCACCGCCCTGTGGGAGTGAGCGTCCTGATCTAAGGTCGGCTCGACGGAAGGAGTCCGCCGTGACCGGTCAGCCCACTCCCGTGATCATCGACTGCGACACGGGTGTCGACGACGCCCTCGCCCTGCTGTTCGCCGTGCGCCACCCGGGGATCGACCTCAGGGCGGTGACCTGCGTGGCCGGGAACACGGACGTCGACGGCGTGGTCCGCAACACCCTCACCGTGCTGGAGCAGGCGGGCGCCCCCGAGATCCCGGTGGGCCGGGGCGCCGCCCGCCCGCTGATCGAACCGGCCCGCGCCGCCAAGCACGTGCACGGCGCCGACGGCATGGGTGACCTGGGCCTGCCCGCGCCGAGGCGCACCGCGTCCGAACTGGACGCCGTGTCCCTGCTGCGCCGCGAGATCCTCGCCGCGCCCCGCCCGGTCACACTCGTCCCCACCGCGCCCCTGACCAACATCGCCCTGCTCCTGCGCACCCATCCGGAGGTGACCCGCAACATCGAGCGGATCGTCTTCATGGGCGGCGCCGTGGCCACCGGGAACGCCACACCGGTCGCCGAGTTCAACGTCTGGCACGATCCGGAGGCGGCGGCGATCCTGCTCACCGCCGGGGTGCCCATCACGATGTACGGCCTCGACGTCTTCATGCAGGTCGTCGTCCCGGCCCCGGACGTCCACCGGCTGCGCACGAGCGGTGACCCCGGCACCCGGCTGGCGGGCGAACTGCTCGCCCACCGGCCGACCGCGGTGGGCGAGGAGCCCGAGGCGGAGGAGGCGGGCGGCCTCGGCGACGCGGGCGCGGTGTGCGCGGTGGCCGACCCGGCCGGCCTCACCACCCGCCTGCTGCCCGTCGAGGTCGCCCTGGCCCCCGGCCGCTCCCGGGGCCAGACGATCGTCGACCGCCGCCCCCGCCCCGGCGAGTCCGAGATCCACGAGGGTGCCCGTGAACAGGCCTGGGTGGACGTGGCGTTGGAGGTGGACGTCGAGCGGTACGTGAAGCTGTACTTGGAGACGGTGGCGCGGCCCTAGCAAGCGCGCCCGTGCCCGTACGGAGCCCGAACGGAGCCCGCATGGCAGACGACTTTCCGGACCACGCGCCGGACCGCTCGCCGGACCTCTCCTCCAGGAATCCGGACCTCTCCTCGAAGAACCCCGACTGGTGGCGGCAGTCCGTCGTCTACCAGGTCTATCCCCGCAGCTTCGCCGACGCCGACGGTGACGGCCTCGGCGATCTGCGGGGCGTCACCGAGCGGCTGAACCACCTCGCCACGCTCGGCGTCGACGCCGTGTGGCTGAGCCCCTTCTACCCCTCCGAACTCGCCGACGGCGGCTACGACGTCGCCGACCACCGGGACGTCGACCCCCGCCTCGGCACCCTGGACGACTTCGACGCGCTGACCGCCGAGGCCCACCGGCTCGGCCTGAAGGTGGTCGTGGACATCGTCCCCAACCACACCTCCCACCTGCACCCCTGGTTCCAGGAGGCGCTGCGGGCGGCGCCCGGATCGGCCGCCCGCGACCGCTACGTCTTCCGCCCGGGCAGGGGCGTGCACGGCGAACTCCCGCCCACCGACTGGCAGTCGGTCTTCGGCGGCAGCGCCTGGCGGCGCACCGCGGACGGCGCGTGGTACCTCCACCTGTTCGCCCCCGAGCAGCCCGACCTGAACTGGGGCAACGAGGAGGTCCGCGCCGACTTCCGCACCACCCTGCGCTTCTGGTCCGACCGGGGCGTCGACGGCTTCCGTGTCGACGTCGCCCACGGCCTGGCCAAGGACCTCACCGAACCGCTGCGGGACATCGGGGGCGTCGGCGCCACCGGCGAGGAGTCCCTGCCGCGCGTCGCGCCCGGCAGCCACCCGTACTGGGACCGCGACGAGGTCCACGAGATCTACCGCGACTGGCGCACGATCCTCGACGCCTACTGCCCGCCGCGCACCGCCGTCGCCGAGGCCTGGGTGCCCGACCTGCGCCGGGCGCGCTACGCCCGGCCCGACGAACTGGGACAGGCCTTCAACTTCGAGTATCTGCAGGCCTCTTGGGACGCCGCGGCGCTGCGCGAGGTGATCACCGGCTCGCTGGCCACCGCCCGGGCCGCCGGCGCCTCCGCCACCTGGGTGCTGTCCAACCACGACGTCGTACGCCACGCCTCCCGGCTGATGCTCCCGGCCGGCACCGACCCGGGGTCCTGGCTGCTGTCCGACGGCCGGGTCCCCGCGCTCGACACCGACGCCGCTTCGCGCCGGGCCCGCGCGGCGACCCTGCTGATGCTGGCACTGCCCGGCTCGGCGTACCTCTACCAGGGCGAGGAACTCGGGCTGCCCGAGGTCGCCGACCTGCCCGCCGAGGCACTGAAGGACCCGGTCTGGGAGCAGTCCGGGCACACGAGCAAGGGCCGCGACGGCTGCCGGGTGCCCCTGCCGTGGACACCGGCGGGCCCCTCGTACGGCTTCGGCCCGGGCCCCGCCTGGCTCCCGCAGCCGCCGTCCTTCGCGGCCTACGCCGTCGAGGCCCAGACGGGGACGCAGGGCTCGACCCTGGAGCTGTACCGCTCGGCCCTGCGGCTGCGCCGGAAGCTGCTCGAGGGCGAGACCCTGACGTGGACCGCCGACCATCCGGCCGACGTCCTGGACTTCAGCCGGTCCGGGGCCTGGCGGTGTGTCACCAACCTCGGGACGGTGCCGGTTCCGCTGCCGGCGGGCGAGGTGCTGCTGGCGAGCGTGCCGCTCGGGGGCAGCGCACTGCTGCTCCCTGACACGACGGTGTGGCTGGCGCCCTGAGGGTGCCCAGGGCCTAGCCCGCCGTCGGCGCAGGGCTCGCCCCCGGTGAGGCCGCCGCCGCGCCACCGGCGATCCCGTTGATGTCGACGGGAGTCGACGTGGCGTTGGGCGGCGGTGTCAGCACCACCTCCGGCTGGCCGGGCGCCGGCGGTGGCGGGGTCAGGTCGGAGTTGGGCAGCTTGGGCGGGGTCGTCTGCTGGAAGATCGTCTGGTCGAAGTCGACCAGACCGGTCTTCTCCATCACCGTCATGTGGTCCAGCACGGTGTTGTTGGCCTGGTCGGCAAGGGCTCGTACCAGTGTGTTCTTCGTCGTGGACCGGATCTTCGAGATGGTGTTGAAGATCGCGCCGTGGGTCATCCGCAGGATGTTGGCGAAGTCGCTGTCGAACTTCTTGCCGCTGTCCGCCTTCAACTGGCTGACGAATCCCTGCTGTTGAGGACTCGGCAGGTCCGGCAGCGTGATGTTGAGCATCGGGGCGATCTTGCGGCAGGTGGTGTCCAGCGCGGCGTGCCCGTCGACCAGGTGCTTGCTGGCCGTGATGACGCCGGGGGTGGTGCCCTTCTGGAGTCCCATCTGCCCCACCGGGTACTCCCACAGGCCTGCCGCGCGCACCTTGACCACGAAGTCGCGGTCCTGCTCGGTGAGCGGGCCCCACTGGGTGTTGGCGATGACCCGGTCCTGAGCGGTGGCGACCTTGCTCAGACCGAGCATGCCCGGGTAGGCCAGTGCCACGAGGGTCACGGCCATCGCACCGCCCACGAAAACTGTTCCCGTCGCGTTCCGCGAAAAGCGCACCGTGCCTCCTGCCCCGTCGGTAAGCCGCCACGAGGCGGTTCGGACACACAGCAGTACGGACGGGCGGGCCGTTCGTATCGGCCTGCCAGGTAAAGAAGAGTTGACCTTTCGCCGGAAGAGTTGACCATTCCTCGGGAGAGGCGAGACGAAACGCTGGCATAGATTCGCCGCATGCCCCCACAGCCACCCCCCAGGACGCCGGCAGCGCTTCCCGTCCTGCCGTACCGCAAGCCCACCAAGGGCCGTGACTACTGGGTCTTCGACGACGCGCTGCCCGACGCCGACGCCGTGCGGGAGCGCTGTCTGGCCAAGGACGACTGGGTCGAGGGGTACCCGTACACCTCCGAGACCTGGCCCGGGCTGCGTGCCATGCCCGGCCTCGAGCCCGCCGAACTCGCCTGCGTCGAAGGGCTGGTGAAGCAGGCGACCGGGGCGAAGGAGCTGTGGGTGCAGCGGACTGCGGGCGGCGGCACGCTGAACCACAACTGCGTCCAGGTGGTCGGTGAGGGCGAGAGCGAGCCGCGCCCGCACACCGACGCCCGCGCCCTGTGCCGGTACGCGGCGGTGCTCTACCTCAACCCGGACGTGCCCAAGGACTGCGGCACCGCCTTCTACCGCCAGTCACTGCCGGGCGGCCGGCTCGGCGGCAACATCGTCCAGGCCCCGCACAACAACCTCGTCGAGGCCCTCGGCACCCGGTTCGTCCCCGGCGACCACTTCGAGGAGGACGTGCGCGTCCCGCACAAGTACAACCGCCTGCTCCTGTACAACGCCAACCTTGTGCACAGCGCGACGGGTTACCACGGCAAGGAACTGGCTCAGAAACGCATGACGGCGGTGTTCTTCTGGATGGCGTGAGCCGACTGCACAGCCCTGCGAAGGGCACGGTTCACAGGAGGAACAGCAGCGTCGCCACGGCCGTGCAGCCCGCGCACACGACGAGGGTCACGGCCAGGCAGCGGCGCTTGAGTTCCCGGTAGCGGTGTTCGTACTCGGCGCGCAGCGAGGCGCAGCGGGCCGCGATGCGCTCCAGGTCGGCGCGGGCGCGGGCGAGGCCGTCGGAGATGTGGCGGCGCTCGATCTCCTCGCGCTGCGCGCTCGTCAGCCAGTCCAGCGGCCCGGTGAACTCCCTTGCCCGCCGCTCCGCCTCGGCGACCCGGGCCTGCCACAGCAGGTATCCCGCGGCCTCGTCGGCGAGCGTGTTGTCGGCTTCCTGCCGAGGCGGACCGCTCACCCCTGTCCCCGGTCGGACCCCGCCGGGAGCTGGTGCTCGTGCTCCCGCATCGCGATGTCGGGGTGGTGCAGGTCGAAGGCGGGGGATTCGCTGCGGATGCGCGGCAGGGTGACGAAGTTGTGCCGCGGGGGCGGGCAGGAGGTCGCCCACTCCAGCGAACGGCCGTATCCCCACGGGTCGTCCATGCCGACCGGCTTGCCGTACTTGGCCGTCTTCCAGATGTTGTAGAGGAACGGCAGCATCGACAGGCCGAGGAGGAACGAGCCGATCGACGAGACGGTGTTCAGGGCGGTGAAGCCGTCGGTGGCCAGGTAGTCGACGTAGCGGCGCGGCATGCCCTCGGCGCCCAGCCAGTGCTGGACCAGGAACGTGGTGTGGAAGCCGATGAACAGGGTCCAGAAGGTGATCTTGCCGAGGCGCTCGTCCAGCATCTTGCCCGTCATCTTCGGCCACCAGTAGTGGAAACCGGCGAACATCGCGAAGACGACCGTGCCGAAGACCACGTAGTGGAAGTGGGCCACCACGAAGTAGGAGTCGGAGACGTGGAAGTCCATCGGCGGCGAGGCAAGGATGACACCGGTCAGCCCGCCGAAGAGGAACGTCACGAGGAAGCCCGCCGACCACAGCATCGGTGTCTCGAAGGACAACGAGCCCTTCCACATCGTGCCGATCCAGTTGAAGAACTTCACACCGGTGGGGACCGCGATCAGGAAGGTCACGAAGGAGAAGAACGGCAGCAGCACACCACCGGTGACGTACATGTGGTGCGCCCACACCGTCACGGACAGACCGGCGATGGAGATGGTCGCGGCGATCAGGCCCATGTAGCCGAACATCGGCTTGCGGGCGAAGACCGGGATGATCTCCGAGACGATGCCGAAGAACGGCAGCGCGATGATGTACACCTCCGGGTGGCCGAAGAACCAGAAGAGGTGTTGCCACAACAGCGGGCCGCCGTTCGCCGCGTCGAAGACATGGGCGCCGAACTTGCGGTCCACCTCCACGGCGAACAGCGCGGCGGCCAGGACCGGGAAGGCGAGCAGGACCAGGACGGCGGTCAGCAGCACGTTCCACACGAAGATCGGCATGCGGAACATGGTCAGGCCGGGCGCGCGCATGCAGATGATCGTGGTGATGAAGTTGACCGAGCCGAGGATGGTGCCGAAGCCGGAGAAGGCCAGGCCCATGATCCACAGGTCGGCGCCGACACCGGGCGAGTAGATGGCGGCGTGGAGCGGGGCGTAGGAGAACCAGCCGAAGTCGGCCGCGCCCTGCGGGGTGAGGAAGCCGCCCACCGCGATGAGCGAACCGAACAGGTAGAGCCAGTAGGCGAACATGTTCAGCCGCGGGAACGCCACGTCCGGAGCGCCGATCTGCAGCGGCATGATCCAGTTGGTGAAGCCGGCGAACAGCGGGGTCGCGAACATCAGCAGCATGATCGTGCCGTGCATCGTGAACAGCTGGTTGAACTGCTCGTTCGACATGATCTGCAGGCCCGGACGGGCCAGCTCGGCGCGCATCAGCAGCGCCATCACGCCACCGATCAGGAAGAACGCGAACGACGTCGCCAGATACAGCGTGCCGATCGTCTTGTGGTCGGTGGTGGTCAGCCACTTCACCACGACACTGCCGGGCCGCCTGCCCCTGACCGGCACTTCGCTCTCGTAGGCGTCCTCGGCCGCGGAGGAACCCTGGGGTTGGTTGAGAATGCTCACAGGTCGTCCGTCTCCCGAGGCTCGCGGTCCGCGCACGCCGTGCGTCCGCTCCAGGTCATCTTGGCCGCGCGACGGCGTGCGGCCGACTCCGGGCGGCCGACGTGCGGCCGATCGCGTGACGGATGCACACGAACGGCGCAGCGCCGGCGTGTGCGCAGGCAGGGCCCGGCCCACGAGCACGGGCGAGTGCGGTGTGGAGCGGTACCGGGTGCGGTACGGATGGTGGCATGAGCAGTGTCGCCATCGTGGGTGCCGGGCCCGGGCTCGGGGCCGCCGTCGCCCGGCGGTTCGGGCGGGAGGGGTTCGCGGTCGCCCTCTTCGCGCGGAACCGGGAGCGGCTCGACCGGCTGGTGGAGGGGCTCGACGAGAGTGGGGTGCAGGCCCACGGGTTCGTCGCCGACGTGCGCAGACCGCAGGAGCTGGTCCGTGCGCTCGGGCGGGCCGCCGAGGAGCTGGGCACCGTGGAGGTGCTGCAGTACAGTCCGGTGCCCCACCGGGACTTCATGCGGCCCGTGCTGGAGACCGGGCCGCGGGATCTGGTCGGACCCCTCGAGTTCTCCGTGTACGGGCCCGTCGCCGCCGTACAGGCGGTGCTTCCGGGGATGCGCCGGCTCGGGCGCGGGACCATCCTGTTCGTCAACGGCGGGACCGCCGCCGTACCGCACACCGAACGGGCCGGGACCTCGATCGCCTTCGCGGCGGAGAGCGCGTACGGGCACCTGCTGCACGAGCGGCTGGCCGGGGAGGGGATCCATGTCGCGCAGCTGGTGATCCCGGGGGCCATCACTCCCGGGCACGTGCGCAAGGATCCGGATGTGCTCGCGGAGGTGCTGTGGGGCATGCACCGGGAGCGGCACGGGTTCCGGCACTTCGCCGACGACCTCGACAGCTGACCCGGCAACCGTCGGCCTGCGGGGTGCGGTTTTGTACGCCAATATGGTGACGTTGGCCGTATCGCTCTCGTCAAGGGGGCCTCCGTGGCTGTCGAAATCCCCGCGATCATCAGGCCGTCCCGGCTCAGAAGCCGGGGAGGGCTCCTCGGCGAGTGTCTCGCCGAGTTCCTCGGGACCTTCGTGCTCATCTCCTTCGGCTGCGGTGTGGTCGCGATGGCGGTCGCCGCGCTGCCCGGCTCGGGCCGCGCCGCCACCCCCACCACGATCTTCCTCGCGTCCGGGGACTGGCTGCTGGTCGCCTGGGGCTGGGCCTTCGCCGTCGCCTTCGGTGTCTACGTCGGCGGTGGCGTGAGCGGTGCCCACCTGAACCCGGCGGTGACGCTGGCCATGGCCGTGCGCCGGGGCTTCTCCTGGGCCAAGGTCCTGCCGTACTGGTTCTCGCAGGTCGTCGGCGCGCTCACCGGCGCGGCAGTCGTCTATCTCGTCTATCACGACGCGATCCACGCCTACGACCGGGTGGCGCCGGGACCCAAGGTGAACGGGCACACCAACGCCACGTTCTCCATCTTCGCGACCTTTCCGGCGGCGTACTACCACGGCGGCTACTGGGGCCCGCTGGTCGACCAGATCGTGGGTACGGCGTTCCTGCTCATGCTGATCGCGGCCGTCCTCGACGTACGCAACCAGGCCGTGCAGGCCAACCTCGGGCCGCTGGTCGTGGGTCTCGTCGTCGCCGCCGTCGGCATGTCCTACGGCGCCAACGCGGGGTACGCCATCAACCCGGCCCGTGACTTCGGGCCGCGCCTGTTCACCTACGCGGCCGGCTGGAGCAGTCTGGCCTTCCCGGGCAGTGTGGCCGGTTCGTACAGCTCCTACTGGTGGATCCCGATCGTCGGCCCGCTGATCGGCGGCGTGGTCGGGATCCTCGTGTACGACCTGTTCGTCGGCGACGTCCTGCTGGTGCGCGCGGAACTGGCCGAGGTGCCGGAGCCGGGGCGGGCGACTGCGGTGCGGACCGCCGACAAGGGCTAGACGGGGCTCTGTTGAGGGACCGTCGGCCGGTGGGCAGTCCTCGGCGCATGCGCACGCCCGGCGGGCCGAGCCCGCGCGGGCGGGACCTACAGCGGGCGGTCCGGCCAGTCCAGCAGACGGGCTCCTATGACGGCCGTCTGCAGCATGTAACGGTGCGCCGGGTCGGCCGGGTCGGCGCCGGTGAGGTGGTGGATGCGCTCCAGGCGGTAGGTCAGGGCGCGGACGCTGAGGGACAGGCGGCGGGCGGCCTCCGCGGCCACGCACCCGGCGTCGAAGTACACGGTCAGGGTCTCCAGCAGCGGACCGGCCCCGCCCCGCGCCCCGGTGAGCGGGCCCAGGGTGTGCGAGACCAGGTCGGCCATCGCCTGCCGGTCCCGGGCGAGCACCGGGTAGACGAGCAGGTCCGCGGCGCGCAGCACCGGTCCGGCCAGGTCGAGACGGACCGCCATCTCCAGCGCGGCGAGGGCCTCTTCGTACGACTGCACCACCCCGCCCGGCCCGTGCTGCGGGCGGCCGACGGCGACCCGGCCGCCGTCCGTCGCCGCGTACGCCTGCTGGGCGAAGTGGGTGAGGACCTCGTCCTCGTCGCCTGGCGCGATGCACAGCAGCCGGCCGTTCTTGGTGGTGAGCAGGATGTTGTGGGAGTCGAAGCGGGACAGGACGCTGGCCTCCACCTGCCGGGCCACGGGGCCGCCCTCGACGTACGCGGTCGAGCCCTCGGCGACGGCGACCGCGTGTGCGCGGGACAGGCGCAGGCCGAAGCGTTCGGCGCGCTCGACGAGCCGGCCCAGGTCGCTGCGGCCGTAGAGCAGGTCGTCGATGAACTCCCTGCGCGCCGCCTCCTCGCGGCGCACGGTGAGCCGCTGGGCGCGCTCGTAGCCCTCGGCGAACGCGTCGACGGCCTGCTCCACGGCGGCCAGGGCGGCCAGTGTGCTCTCCGCCGAGCCGGGCCCGGCCGGCCAGGCGGCGCGGGTGGCGGCGAGGTGGGCGACGATCAGGGCGCGCAGGCCGTGCCCGGCCTCGGCGGCCTGTTCGCCCAGGGTGCGGCGGGTCTTCAACTCCTCGCGGGTCAGCCGGCGGCCGCTCGCCGCGACCTCGGTGAGCGTGTGGCGGAAACCGTCCAGATACTCCTCGGGTATCCCCTGGTGCTCGCGCACGTCGGCCCCGCCCCCGTCCCCCCGTCGATCTTGACGCGCCGGTGACGTTTTCTTGGCGTCCGTCCGGCATCCAGACCCTAGTCAACACTGCCGGAAACCGGCAATGCGCGGGTGTGCGCCCGTCTCGCACCATGCTGTCCACGGGGAGCACTACGGGGGTTGAAGGTGCCGGGCACCTGCGCAGACAGGTGTCCGGCACCGCGGCCACGGGGGGCTTCCGTCCTCATCGTCTGACGCAAGGACGTGTGTCATGGAAGTCCTCGGCGTGCTGGTCGCCGTCTGTCTCGTCGTCGTGCTGCTCGCGCTGCTCGGCTTCTCCCGGCTGTACCGCAAGGTGGACCAGAGCCAGGCCCTCATCGTGTCGAAGACGCGCCAGGTGGCCGTGTCCTTCACCGGCCAGGTCGTCCTGCCGATCCTGCACAAGGCCGAGGTCATGGACATCTCGGTGAAGACGATCGAGATCAGCCGCGCCGGCCGGGACGGGCTGATCTGCCGGGACAACATCCGCGCCGACATCCGGATCCTGTTCTTCGTGAAGGTCAACAAGACCGTCGAGGACGTCATCAAGGTCGCCCAGACCGTCGGCACCGAACGCGCCAGCCACCAGGACACCCTCCAGGAGCTGTTCCACGCGAAGTTCTCCGAGGCGCTCAAGACCGTCGGCAAGCAGCTGGACTTCACCGACCTCTACACCAAGCGCGAGGAACTCCGGTACCACGTCATCGAGTTGATCGGAATCGATCTCAACGGCTACCACCTGGAAGACGCCGCGATCGACTACCTGGAGCAGACCCCGCTCACCCAGCTCGACCCGGCCAACGTCCTCGACGCCCAGGGCATCCGCAAGATCACCGAGCTGACGGCCGTCGAGCACGTGCGCACCAACGAGGCCAAGCGCAACGAGCAGAAGGAGATCACCCGCCAGGACGTCGACGCCCGCGAGGCCATTCTGGAGCTGGAACGCCGGCAGAAGGACGCCGAGATCAAGCAGAAGCGGGAGATCGAGACCTCGCGCGCCCGCGAGGAGGCCGAGACCGCCCGCGTGACGGAGGAGGAGCGGCTGCGCGCGCAGGGAGCCTTCCTGCGCACCGAGGAACAACTGGGCGTGCAGCGCGAGAACCAGGCCCGGGAGATCGCCGTCGCCGCGAAGAACCGCGAGCGGGTCATCGCCGTCGAGAACGAGCGCATCGAGAAGGACCGGCTGCTCGAGGTCATCGCCCGGGAACGGGAGACCCAGCTGACCCGGATCTCCGCCGAGAAGGAGGTCGAGGCGGAGAAGCGGGAGATCGCCGAGGTCATCCGGGAGCGGGTCGCGGTGGACCGTACGGTCGCCGAGCAGGAGGAGTCCATCAAGAAGCTCCGCGCGGTCGAGCAGGCCGAGCGTGAGCGGCAGACGCTCGTCATCGCCGCCGAGGCCGAGGCGCAGGAGAAGCTGGTCAAGGACATCAAGGCCGCCGAGGCCGCCGAGCAGGCCGCGGCGCACCGGGCCGCCGAGGAACTCACCCTCGCCGAGGCCCGGATGAAGACGGCCGACCTCGACGCCCGCGCCAAGCTGCGGCTCGCCGAGGGCGTCCAGGCGGAGGCCGCCGCCGAGGGGCTGGCCGCCGTCCAGGTCCGCGACAAGGAGGCCGAGGTCACCGTCAAGGCCGGGCGTGCGGAGGCGGAGGCCACCGAGGCCCGGCTGCGCGCGGAGGCCGAGGGCGCCCAGGCCAAGGCACTCGCCGAGGCGGAGGGTGCGCGGGCGAAGGGTCTTGCGGAGGCCGAGAGCACGAAGGCCAGGACGCTCGCGGAGGCGGAAGGCGCGCGGGCGGCGGCGGAGGCCACCGAGGCGCGGCTGAAGGCCGAGGCGGAGGGCGCGCGGGCCAAGGGTCTGGCCGAGGCGGAGGGTGCCAAGGCGAAGGGGCTTGCTGAGGCGGAGAGCGCGCGGGCGGCGGCGGAGGCCGCCACGGTCCGGCTGAAGGCCGAGGCCGAGGGCGCGCGGGCCAAGGGTCTCGCTGACGCGGAAGGTGCCAAGGCCAGGGCGCTTGCGGAGGCCGAGGGTGCCAGGGCGATGGGCGCGGCCGAGGCGGAGGGTGCCAAGGCCAGGGCGCTTGCGGAGGCGACCGCCATCAGCGAGAAGCTGAAGGCCGAGGCCGAGGGGCTCACCGAGAAGGCCGCCGCGATGGCCGCCCTCGACGACGCCTCGCGCGGGCACGAGGAGTACCGGCTGCGGCTCGCGGCGGAGAAGGAGATCCGACTGGCCGGCCTGGAGACGCAGCGGCAGGTCGCCGAGGCGCAGGCGACCGTGCTCTCGACGGGTCTGGAGCACGCCGACATCGACATCGTCGGCGGGGAGTCCGTCTTCTTCGACCGGCTGGTGTCGGCGGTCTCGCTCGGCAAGGGCGTGGACGGCTTCGTCGACAACTCCCACACCGCCCAGGCACTGGCGGGGCGCTGGCTGGACGGCTCCGGCAGCTTCACGGAGGACCTGAGTGGGGTTCTCGGGTCCATCGGTACGGCGGACGTGCGGAACCTGACGGTGTCGGCGCTGCTGATGAAGCAGATCAAGGGCGGCGGCCCGCAGACCGGGCAGCTCCAGAAACTCCTGGACCGGGCGAGCGAACTGGGCCTGTCGGACACGCCGGTGACGGCCCTGAACGGCAGCGGTTCGCCGAACTGACGGCGCGCGGCGTGCGGGTGCGTGGGTGCGATGAGCCCCCCACGCACCCGCGCGCGGCATACGTCTCACAGGCCCGAGCGGGCAGCCGCACCGTCCACGAAGGGAAGCACTCCCCATGGCCACCGTCGACGCCGGTACCTACGAGGTACTCCGTGACCGGCTCGCCGTACACGCCGCCGAGCTGGCCCGCAGGGCGGACGCGCTCAACGCCCGCCGGTCCGAGGAGTTCGGCTCGGCTCGGCTCGACCTCGCGGCCACCGCCCGGCTGCGCACCGCACACCCGTGCGTCCCGAGCGACGTCGTGGCCGTGGGGGACGCACTGCTCCTCGGCACAACCGGCACAACCGGCACAACGGGCACAACCAGCACGGCCGACGCCGCCGTCGCGGACGTACTCGCGCTGTACGGCCGTGACGGCGAGCGGCTGCCCGCCGACGCCGTACCCGGCCTGCTCGACGACCCGGCGTTCGTGCGGGAGTTCACCGCACTGCACCGCTACTACCGCCAGGCACGGCTGCTGCGGCTGCGCCGGGTCGACGGCCGGCTGCTCGCGGTGTTCCGCACGGGCGAGAAGGCCGACGACGTCCGCGTGCTGCGCTGGAGCATCGCCGACGACGGCCAGGTGGCGTTCCTGGACGCGCGCGGCGACCGCGACGACGTCTTTCCGCCCGGCCAGGACGTCACCTGGACCGGCACCACCCGCGAGGACCACGTCCTCGGCCGGGACCCGTACGTGGCCGTGCCCGGCGGCCTCGGCGTGACGACCGTCGGCGGCAGCCTCACCGTGCGTACCCCGGACGGGCAGCCGCTGTACACCGAGCCGGTGCAGGAACCGCTGCAGTCCCTCGCGGACGCGGCCGTCGAGCACGCCCAGGCCGGCCCGCTGGTGCTGCTGCGGATCCGGCCGTACAAGGAGGACGCCGACCGCCACCTGGTCTTCGACACCCTGGCCCGTACGGTGGTCCGGCTCGACGGCATCGGGCAGGCCTGCCGGCTGCTGCCCGAGGAGCAGGGGATCGTCTTCCCGGGCGGCTACTGCCTGGCCGGCGGCGGTCACAAGACCTACGAACTCGACGTACGGGGCCTGGAGTTCGAACGGGAGCTGCGCGCGCCGAACGGCGAGGACGTGCTGTACGCGTTCCGCTCCCGGGCCCAGGGACGCACGCTGCTGCTGTCGTACAACACCCTGCGCAAGGAGGTCGCGGCCCCGCTGCCGTGCCGGGGCTGGGCGCTGTTCGAGGACGGCGCGCTCGCCGTGCTGCGCGACGGCGGCGACGAGCCCGCGCACACCCATCCGCTGCAGTGGTGGACCTCGCCGTACGTCTCCGACACCCACGCCGCCGCCCTGCGCACCGGCACCGGCGCGCTCGCCCGGGTCGGCAACGCCGATCTGGTGCGCGGGCTCGCCGACTGCCTGTCCGTCGCCCGGCTGGTCACCGACGGCATCGAGACCGGCGAGGGCTACCGGGCGCTGGCCGCGGCCTGCGTGCGGGCCGCCGACACCCACCACTGGCTCGCCGATCCCGAACTTGGCGATCTGGCCAGGCCGTTGGGCGAGGTCCACAGCACGGCCGGACAGGTGCTGGCCGAGTTCGAGACCGTACGGGAGCTGACCCGGCAGGCGGCCGAGGCACTCGAGGAGGCCGCCGAGCGGATCGCCGCGGTGGTGCGCCGGCTGCGCGGCGAGGCTCCGCGCGAGGCCGCCGCCTGGGTGCGCGGCCTGACCGAACTGAGGCACGCGCACGGCCATCTGCTCACCCTGAAGGAACTGCGCCACGTCGATGCCGCCCGGCTCGAGGAGCTGGCCGCCGGCGCCGAGGCCGACCTCGTCGCGTTCGGGCGGCGCGCCACCACGTTCCTGGCCCGCGAGGACGCCTTCACCGGGCAGCGGGCGGAGGTCGAGCGGCTCGTCGCCGAGGCGGCGGCCGTCGAGACCGTCGCCGGGGCCGCGCCCGTCGCCGCCCGCCTGGACGATCTCGCCGACGGGCTGCGCACGGTCACCGAGGTCGTCACCGGTCTCGACATCGCCGACGCCACCGTCCGCACGGCCGTCCTGGAACGGATCGCCGACGTGCTGGCCGGTGTCAACCGGGCCCGGGCGACCCTGGACGCCCGCCGCCGCAGCCTCCAGGACCACGAGGGGCGCGCCGAGTTCGCCGCCGAGACCGCCCTGCTCGCCCAGGCCGTCACCGCCGCGCTCGCCACCTCCGGCACCCCACAGGAGTGCGACGACCAACTGGCGTCCGTACTCGGCAGGTTGGAGGACCTGGACGGCCGGTTCGCCGAGTTCGACGACTTCCTCGCCGAACTCGCCGACCGGCGCACCGAGATCTACGAGGCCTTCGCCGCCCGCAAGCAGTCCCTCGCCGACGCCCGCGCCCGCCGCGCCGAACAGCTCGCCCTCTCCGCGGGGCGCATGCTGGAGACGATCGGCCGCCGGGCCGCCACACTCCCGGACACCGACGGGATCACCACCTACTTCGCCTCCGACCCGCTGGTCGCCAAGGTCCGCCGCACCGCCGACGACCTGCGCGCCCTCGGCGACAGCGTGCGCGCCGAGGAACTCGACGGACGGATGAAGTCCGCCCGCCAGGACGCCGTGCGCGCCCTGCGCGACCGCACTGACCTGTACGCCGACGACGGCCGCACCCTGCGGCTCGGCGGCCACCGGTTCGCCGTCAACACCCAGCCGCTCGACCTCACCCTCGTCCCGCACGGCGACGCCCTCGCCTTCGCGGTGACGGGGACGGACTACCGCGCCCCGGTCGCCGACCCCGACTTCGCGGCGTACCGCCCCTACTGGGAGCGCCACCTGCCGTCGGAGTCGCCCGCGGTGTACCGCGCCGAACACCTCGCCGCCCGCCTGCTGACCGCGCACGGCCCGGCCGCCCTGGCCGCCGCCGACCTGCCGGACCTGGTGCGGCGAGCGGCGCAGGAGTCCTACGACGAGGGCTACGAGCGCGGCGTCCACGACCACGACGCGACAGTGCTGCTCCAGGCGCTGCTGCCGCTGTACGAGGGCGCCGGGACCCTGCGCCACGAGCCCGCGGTCCGCGCCGCCGCCCAGCTGTTCTGGGCGCACGGCACGACGGCGGAGGCCCGCGCGGCCTGGGCCCGGCGGGCGGTGTCGCTGGCCCGCGCACGGGACGCCTTCGGCGCCGTGCCGGCCGTCGGCGAGCTGGAGCGGGAGCTGGCCGCCGCGATCGGCACGTGGGACCCCTCGGCGCCGGGCGGGCCGGCCGCCGCGTACCTCTTCGAGGAGCTGACCAGCGGCCCCGAGGGCTTCGTGCTCGGAGCCGGGGCGCGCACCCTGCTGGAGAAGTTCCGGCATGCGGGCGGGAGTTACCGTGACGACCTCGAGGGCCTCGCGGCTCTCGCCGCGCGCCGGCAGGTGGTCGGGGCCTGGCTGGGCGCGTACGCCGTCGCGACCGGTGCCGAGGCCGCGCCCGGCGAACTGGCCGAGGCGGTGGCCGCCGAGCTGTGCCCCGGCCTCGCCCGCTACGACGGCGACGCCCCGCTCACCGCGACGGCGGAGGGGCTGCTCGGTACCCACCCCCGGGTGACCGGCGGCCGACTGCCGCTGCGGCTGGACGAGTTCCTGTCCCGCACCGCACTCTTCGCGGCCGAGGACGTCCCGGCCTTCCGCACCTACCAGCGCCGCCGTACCGCCCTGGTGGCGGCCGAACGCGACCGGCTGCGTCTGGACGACCACCGCCCCCGGGTGATGTCGGCGTTCGTCCGGAGCCGGCTGGTGGACGAGGTGTACCTGCCGCTCGTCGGCGACAGCCTGGCCCGCCAGCTGGGCACCACCGGTGAGTCGAAGCGCACCGACACGGGCGGCCTGCTCCTGTTGATCTCCCCGCCCGGCTACGGCAAGACGACGCTCATGGAGTACGTCGCCGACCGGCTCGGCCTGATGCTGGTCAAGGTCAGCGGCCCGGCCCTCGGCCACACCGTCACCTCGCTGGACCCGGCCGACGCCCCGAACGCCACCGCCCGGCACGAGATCGAGAAGATCAACTTCGCGCTGGCGGCCGGCAACAACACGCTCCTGTACCTGGACGACATCCAGCACACCTCGCCCGAGCTGCTGCAGAAGTTCATCCCGCTGTGTGACGCGACCCGCCGGGTGGACGGCGTGTGGGACGGCCGGCCGCGCAGCTACGACCTGCGCGGCAAGCGTTTCGCGGTGTGCATGGCCGGCAATCCCTACACCGAGTCCGGCGAGCGCTTCCGCATCCCCGACATGCTCGCCAACCGGGCCGACGTGTGGAACCTGGGCGACGTCCTCACGGGCAAGGAGGACGTCTTCGCGCTCAGCTTCCTGGAGAACGCCCTCACCGCCAACCCGGTCCTCGCCCCGCTCGCCGCCCGCGACCGCGCCGACCAGGACCTGCTGCTGCGGCTGGCCGCCGCGGATCCGACGGCCCGCGCCGACCGCCTGGCCCACCCGCTCCCTGCGGCCGAACTCGAGCGCGTGGTCGCGGTGTTGCGCCACACGATCGCGGTCCGCGAGACGGTGCTGAAGGTCAACGCGGCCTACATCGCCTCTGCCGCCCAGTCGCAGGAGGCCCGCACCGAGCCCCGGTTCCGCCTCCAGGGCTCCTACCGCGACATGAACAAGATCGCCCAGCGGCTGCGCCCGGTCATGAACGCCGCCGAGCGCGAGGCCGTCGTCCACGACCACTACACCGCCGAGGCCCAGACCCTCACCACGGGAGCCGAGGCCAACCTGCTGAAACTGGCCGAGCTGCGCGGCACGCTCGACGCCGGGCAGGCCGCGCGCTGGGCCGAGGTGAAGACGGCCCACGCCCGCGCCCGAGCCCTCGGCGGGCCCGAGGACGACCCCCTGACCCGCGCGGTGGCGGCCCTGGGACTGCTGGCGGACCGGCTGGCGGGGGTGGAGTCGGCGATCGAGGGGGCACGGGGCGGCACCCGGGACCGCTGATGCCCTGCGTCGCCGGTCCGGCGGTCAGAAGTCGAAGTTCGAGTGCTGGAACGCTTCGCCCAGTGCGTACAGGGCGACGACCCACATCACCACCGTGCCCAGGAGCGCGCCGGCCGCCGCCCACAGCCCGGCCCGGCGCCGCAGCAGGGCGCCGGCGACGCCGAGTACTGCCGCACCGCACAGCGGCCCGCCGACGAGTGCCAGGCCCGCGTGCACCACCGGCATCACGGCCGCCCGCTGCCCCCGGCAGCCGGCCGGCCGCGAGAAGCAGCCGAGGGTGTCCTGGCTGACGTAGTACAGCCCGTACAGCAGGGGCAGCAGCAGGAACGCGGTCAGCACCAGCAGGGCGACGACCGGGCCGCGGTCCGGGGCGGGCGAGGAGGAAGAGGTCACGGCGGCATCGTGGCCGCCTGCCGGGCCACGGCACATCCGCTGTCGTACTCAGGCGTGCGCTCAGCAGCCGTTGTCCGGGAACACCGGGACGAAGCGCAGCCGGGCCCGGTCGGCGGCGGCGTCGGCCGTGTCGTAGTCGGTGTGCGTGACGCGGAACCAGACGTCGTCGCGCCTGCGGTCGCCGCCCACGTCGTCCAGGCGGACGCACCAGCGCTCCGGGCGGATCTCCCGCCGGTAGGTCTCGGTGCCGTGGGGCACCGTGCGGCAGTCCTGGTAGCGGTCGGTGGTGTACCAGGTGCGGGTGCGGCGCTTTCCGCCCGTGCCCGAGCCGGCCGAGTGTTTGACCTCACGGGACTTCGTCGTGCACGTCCTGACCAGGTGCGGCCGGGTCGCGCGGGTGGTCTGCCGGGTGACGTGGCGGACCGTGTCCCTGATGCCGTGGACCGCCTGCGGGGTCGGCTGCGCAGCAGGGCCGGCGCCGTGTGCGTGGCCGCCGCCGCACGCGGTGAGCGCGGCCAGCAGGAGTGCCGTGCCGGCCGTGGCCAGTCGCTTGCCGAACATGTCGCTCCCCCGTCGATCGGACGCGCAGCGTAACCGATCGACGGGGGCGGGCCCTCGAGGGGTCAGCTCTGTGCGGCGCCGCGCAGGACGGCCGCGTGCTCGGTGGCGAAGGCGGCGAACGGCCGGGCCGGGTGCCCGGTCAGCTTCTCCACGTCGCTCGTGACGGCGGCGGCAC
Organism: Streptomyces broussonetiae; assembly: GCF_009796285.1. Taxonomy (NCBI): domain Bacteria; kingdom Bacillati; phylum Actinomycetota; class Actinomycetes; order Kitasatosporales; family Streptomycetaceae; genus Streptomyces; species Streptomyces broussonetiae. The sequence continues at coordinate 5,078,934 of NZ_CP047020.1, forward strand.
CGCCGGCCGCGTAGAGCCCGTACAGCTCGGCCATCCCCTCCGCCCGCCAGGGCTCCCAGCCGGCCGCGAGCATCCCGGCCAGGGCCGCCTCGGGGTCCAGCGCCTGGTACGTCACCGGGTGCCCGACCACCTCGCCGAGCACGTCCGCGATCCGGGCGTGGGTCAGGGCGGCCGGTCCGGTCAGCGTGTAGACGGCGTTCTCGTGCCCCGTGCCGGTCAGCACCGCCACGGCGGCTTCGGCGACGTCACGCGTGTCGACGTACGACACCGCGCCCGTGCCGCCCGGCAGGGACAGCCGGCCGGCGCGCAGCGCGGCGGCCATGCCGAGGAAGTTCTGGAAGAAGCCGTTCGGCGCCAGCACCGTCCAGGGCAGCCCGGACGCGCCCAGGTGCCCGAGTCCGACGGTGTGCGCGGCGAGGAACCGCACGCCCTCGCGGTGCTCCCCGACCCCGGCGGCGGCGTGCAGCACGAGGTGCGGCCGGCGTCCGGTGCGTACGGCCGCGTCGATCACGTTCCGCTCGTGCGCGTCCATCTCCGGATGGACCGCCACGAGCAGATACACCGCGTCGGCCCCGGCCAGCGCCCGGTCCAGCGACGCCGGATCCGTGAAGTCGGCGGCCACCGGCTCCACGCCCGCGTCCCACGCGTCCGGCACCGCCGAGCCGGCCCGCACCAGCGCCCGTACCTTCTCCCCGCGCGCTCGCAGGCCGCTGACGACCTCGGATCCGACGGTTCCTGTCGCTCCGGTCACGACGATCATGTCTTTCCCCCGTGTCTTGTACGTCCTGTACCAACCAGACGATGACATCGGACAGTTGGCCGATCAAGGGGGAAGGTGACGGACCGGTGGCGCAGGGGTCAGCCGAGGCAGACCAGGACCAGGCAGAGCTGGCCGGACGAGGGCGTCGAGGAGGTCTGGCCGGAGCCGGTGGAGCCGCTGGTTCCGGTGCTGCTTCCGGTGCTCGGAGCCGGGTTTGCCGTCGTGCCCGTGCCGGAGGCGGACGTGGAGGTGGCCGGGGCCGGGGCGGCCGGCGCGGGGGCGGCGGTCGACGCCGTCGGACGGGGCGTCGTGGGGATGCTGTCCGGGCGGGCGGCCGGCGCCGCCGTACGGGGTGTGGTGGCGAAGGACTGCTGCCGCGGGGCGTTTGCGGCGACATGGCCGACCGGCGTCCGCGCCGTGGGCGTGCCGGGTGTGCGGGACGCGTGGTGGGGCGCGGCCGACGGGGCCGACGGGGCCGGTGTGGCCGGGGCGTCGGGGGAGGCCGGCTGCTCCTCGCCGAGACCCATGCTGCGGTTGTCCGGAGCGGTGGCCGCCTGGGCGCGGTCGCCGGAGCCGCGGTCCAGTGAGGCGAAGGTCAGACCGCCTCCGACGAGCGCGACGGCGGTCGCCACCACGGCCCGGCGCTGGCTCTTCTTCCAGCGTGCCAACTGCCGCCGCCGGGCCGCCCGCCCCTGTGGGGCCCGCGGCGCGTCCGTGACGTCCGTGGCGTCAGCGGCATCGGCGCCCTGGGCGGTGAACGGCGCGTCGTCGTACCAGGTGTCCGCGCCGGTGTGGAGGGCGGTGGCCGGCAGGTGCGAAAGGGTCGCCGGTGCCGCCGCGGCGGCGTGTCCGTCGGTGCCGGGCGGGGCTATGTCCGGGGCGTAGGCACCGCACCCGGGGCAGACCAGGGCGCCGTTGAGGTGCCGACGACACGAGGAGCAGTAGTCCATCTGCGGTCTTCCTGGGTTGACTGCGCCGTCGGTCACCGGGACCACGGCCTGGTCACGCTCGTACGAAGGATCGAGCGAGCAGTCACGCTAACGAGCCTTTCGAAAGGCTGTGTGCAGTCCCTGTGGCGCTCCTGCGCAGATTCCCCGCCGATGGCATATGCCAGCCGCCCGGTGCCCAGCCGTGTCCCGCATCGCCCCGGCCTCCGCCTCGGCATAGTGGCGGACGGCTGCGCACCGGTTCGGCAGGAGGACACACATGCTCGGCACGGAGTTCCACACCGGCTCGCCCGTCTGGCTCGACGTCGCCAGCCCCGACCCCGACCGAACCGCCGCCTTCTACGGCGCCGTCTTCGGGTGGCGGTTCACGTCCGCCGGTCCGGACGCGGGCGGCTACGGCTACCTGCAGAAGGACGGCGCGACCGTGGCCGCCGTCGGCCGGCTGACCGAACAGGGCGCGCGGCCCGCCTGGATGACGTACTTCCGCGCCGACGACGTCCAGGCCGCGGCCGGCACGGTCACCTCGGCCGGCGGCACGGTGCGCGTCGCCCCCATGACCATGGGCGAGGCCTCCATGGCGCAGTTCACCGACCCCCAGGGCGCGCAGTTCGCCGTGCTCCGCTCGGGCCAGGGCCTGCAGCGCACGTCGCAGGACGACTCCCTGGTGTGGGTGGAGCTGCACACCGGCGACCCGGAGTCGGCCGTCGGCTTCTACCACCGGCTGTTCGGCTGGCGCTCGGCCGAGATGAAGGCGCCGGGCATGACGTACCGGGTGCTCAGCATCGCCGCCGGCGACCAGCAGGAGGGGTCCTTCGGCGGCGTGGCCCCGCTCCAGGACAGCCCGCAGGCCCGCTGGATGCCGTACTTCGCCGTGGCCGACGTGGACGCGACCGCCACCGCGGTCCAGGACAACGGCGGCACGGTCCTGATGCCGCCGTCGGACCTGCCCGACGTCGGCCGCGTGGCCTGGCTGACCGACCCGACGCAGGCGGCCTTCGCGGTGCTGAAGCCGAATCCACGCGGGACGGCCCAGGCCTAGATCACCGCGAAATCGCTTTCCCCGTAAGCACCGTTGTCCGAACAGGAGGCACCGTGTTGCACTGATCTCCTTCCACCACATCGGTCACCTGCTCCTGGGCGGGAGAGCATCCATGGGGGATCCGTGTGTGAAGACCTGGGGTTCGAAAGACTCCTCGGCGCGGAAGGCTTTTTCGCTCGGCTGCTCGGACGGTCGCCCTCGGGTGCCGGCCGCGACCTGCTCTACGGGCCCGCCGACGGCGCGGATCCCGAACGGCCCGTGGCGGACGTCCTGCTGCGTGAGCTGATCCTGGAGCAGCTGCTCAGGTGACCACGCGCGCGGGAAGGGCCCGGCACATGGCATGTGCCGGGCCCTTCCGCTGTGCTGCTCGGTCTGCTGTGCTGCCGGGTCTACTTGGTGAAGGCGGAGACACCGTTCGGGGTGCCGAGGCCCGTCGGGCCGTCGTAGCCCTTGCCCGCCTGGCACAGGTAGTTCCCGCAGGACCCGTTGGAGCCGCTGGTGACGTCGTTCAGCTGGTCCGGGTGGGCGTACGGGTACGAGGCCGGCGTGTCACCGGAGCCCGGGGCGCCCGCGAGGGCGTAGACACCGGCGATGAACGGCGAGGAGGCGCTGGTGCCGCCGTACACGTTCCAGCCGCTGGCCTGGTAGGTGTCGTAGACGGCGAGACCGGTGGCCGGGTCGGCGACGGACGCGACGTCGGCGACGCTGCGCTTGCCGCAACCGGTGTCCTTCTGCCAGGACGGCTTGGCCTCGTAGCCCGAGCAGCCCGAGCCCGCTCCGTCGCCGCCGGCGGACGTGCCCCACACCGACTCGGAGTAGCCGCGGGTGCTGCTGTCCTTCTTGAGCGAGGTGCCGCCGACTGCGGTCACGTACGGGGAGGCGGCCGGGTACTCGACGCCGTAGCCGCTGTCACCGGAGCTGACGGTGATGGCGACGCCGGGGTGCTTGAAGTACTGGTCGTCCGCCTTGGTGTCGTCGGCCGACTCGCTGCCGCCGTAGCTGTTGGAGACGTACTTGGCGCCCTGCTTGACGGCCTGGTTCACGGCCGCGCCGAGGTCGTCCATGCTGGCGGACTTGGCCTCGACGAGCAGGATCTTGCACTGCGGGCAGGCGGCGCTGACCATGTCGACGTCGAGAGAGATCTCTCCGGCCCAACCCGCGTCGGGCGCGGGGTAGTTGGTGCCGCCGTCCTGGTCGGTCTTCTTGAAGCAGCCGTTGCTCGTGCTGCACTCCGGAAGGCCGTACTGGGAGCGGTAGGCCGCCAGGTCCTTCTCGGCGTTCGGGTCGTCGTTGGCGTCGACGATCGCGACGGTGGCGCCCTTGCCGGCGTCCTTGGGCAGGTTGTAGGCGGCCTGCAGGTCGGCCGGCCCGAAGCCCTTGGGGGTGTCGTGCCGGGCGAGGGTCTTCTGTGCCTTCAGGTCGGTGCGTACGACCGCCTCGCACGCCATGTAGCCGGGCTTGCTCGGCTGAGAGCAGAGCCGGTGGGTCGGCACTGCGGAGGCGGAGGTGGAGGCGGAGGCCGTGGAAGAGGTGGTGGTGGTCGTCGTTGTCGCGAAGGCTGCCGACTGCGAGGCGACGGCGAGGCCGCCGGTGATCAGGGCCGCTGCGGACAGCAGGGCGGGCGCGCCGCGGCGTATCGGATTCCTTCTGCGATGCGAATGCAATGAACTGCCCTCCGTGGGGGGATGGATGGCTCCGCCTCGGCGGCCGGAAGCGACAACGAGTGCCGCACCCGCCACATATGGCGAGTGCATGACAAGCGCTTTCCGTTGGGGGTGGCCGAGTGGAGCCGATTTCCGGGCATGCTGTTGGTCGTGCCACCCCGGTCAGTGGTGGCTGCACACGAGGCTATTGACCATTTGCCGAAGAGAACAGGGCCCGTTGGTAAAACCTTGCCCTCAACTCCCCGGCCGGAGGCGGTAGCTTGTGCAGCCATGGAGCTGGACGATGCAACCGTCAACGACCTGATGTCGCTGGGCCTGCCCCGGTACGAGGCGCGGGTCTACCTGGCTCTCATCAGGCGCGGTGCCTACACGGCCGCCGAGGCGGCCCGGGAGGCGGACGTGCCGCGCCAGCGCGTGTACGACGTGCTGGACGCGCTCGTCCGCCGCCAGCTGGCCACCGCCCATGCCGGGCGCGTGGCCACGTACTCCGCCGTCACCCCCGAGCTGGCCGTCGCCCGGCTGATGGCCGTCCAGCGCGAGTCCGTCGACCGGCTGGAGCGGGTCTCGCAGGGGCTTGCCGGTGTCCTGCAGCCGCTGTGGTCCCAAGGCCGGGAGCACACCGATCCGCTGGACTACATCGAGATCCTGCGTGACCCCAAGGCGATCGCCGAGCGCTTCGCCGACATCCAGCGGCAGGCGCGCCACGAGCTTCTCACCTTCTGCAAACCGCCGTTCGTCGCTCCCACCGAGAACGCGGAGGGCATCGCGGTGGTGCGCAGGCTCCACCGGGCGGGCGGCACGGTCCGGGCGATCTACCTCGACGACGCCCTGGACGACCCCGAGACGGTGGAACACCTGCGGCGCTTCTCCGCCGCGGGAGAGGTGGCCCGCTTCGCGCCCGAACTGCCGCTCAAGCTCGTCATCGCCGACGCCTCCCTCGTCCTGTGCGACATGCCCGACCCGGTGGCCGGCGCCGGCTCCACCACCACCCTCTTCATCGAACACCCGGCCCTCGCCGCCTGCCTGCGCCTGGCCTTCCACACGGTGTGGCAGGGCGCCGCGCCCGAGCCCGGCCCGGCGCCGTGAGGGACGCGCACCCTTGACCGTCCGATGTGGCTCAGGTCACATTGAAACGTTCTCGTGGCGGTCGCACATCCCGTGCGACGGTGAAACGCGCTCCTCTCAAGACCACGGGGGAACTGGAGGCAGACCGCTGTGACCCACGCAAACGCCGACTCCCGCCGGAACGCGGACCGCAGTCTGACACCCGACCAACTCGAGTACTTCGACAAGGAGTTCGCCGCCCGTCCGGTGAACCGGCTGATGCAGAACGCGGTCACCCGGACGCCGGTGGACGACGTCGCCCTGGACCGCCGGATCCTGACCGGCATCGACCACTCGGTCTCCCACCACCTGGACGACTGGAAGGCCACCAACCAGAAGCAGAGCGGCCGCTGCTGGATGTTCGCCGGGCTCAACCTGCTCCGGGTCGGCGCCGCGCAGAAGCTCGGCGTGCGGGACTTCGAGTTCTCCCAGAACTACCTGCTCTGGTGGGACAAGTTCGAGCGGGCGAACCACTTCCTCGAGGCGATCGTCGAGACCTCGGACCGGGACGTGGACGACCGTACGGTGGCGCACCTGCTGGCGGACCCGATCGGTGACGGCGGGCAGTGGAACATGTTCGTGGCGCTGGTTGCCAAGCACGGTCTGGTGCCCAAGTCGGCCATGCCCGAGACCGACTCCTCCTCCGCCACCCGGGCGATGAACCGGGCCCTGGAGACCTTGCTCCGCCAGGGCGCCCGCGACCTGCGCGAGCGGGCCGGCGAGGGTGTCGTGGCGCAGCGGGAGCACAAACGGGAGGTGCTGGCCGCCGTCCACCGGGTGCTCGGCATCCACCTCGGCACGCCCCCGAAGCGGTTCCTGTGGCAGTGGGAGGACAAGGACAGGCGGTTCCACCGCGACGGCTGGCTCACCCCGGCCCAGTTCGCGGCCTCGTACGTACAGCTTCCGCTGGACGAGTACGTCTGCCTGGTGCACGACCCGCGGGAGTCGAGCCCGGTCGGGCGCACCTTCACCGTCGAGTACCTCGGCAACGTCGTGGACGCCCCGCCGGTGGTCTATCTCAACGTCGGGATGGAGCTGGTGAAGCAGCTGGCCATGGACGCGATCGTGGGCGGCGAGCCGGTGTGGTTCGGCTGCGACGTGAAAAAGATGATGCGCGCGGACGCCGGTGTCTGGGACGCCGCTCTCTTCGACTACGCGTCCGTCTACGACGCCCCCTTCACCATGGACAAGGCCGCCCGGCTGCTGCACCACGACACGCAGATGACCCACGCGATGCTGTTCACCGGCGTCGACGTGGTGGACGGGAGCCCGCGCCGCTGGCGGGTGGAGAACAGCTGGGGCGAGGAGAAGGCCGACAAGGGCTTTTGGACCATGACCGACTCGTGGTTCGGCGAGCATGTCTTCGAGATCGCGGTCCGCCGCTCCGCGCTGCCGCCGGAGCTGGCGGCAGCGCTCGACCGGCCCCCGATCGTCCTGCCCGCCTGGGACCCCATGGGTGCCCTCGCCGACTGATCCGCACGCGGGGACGTGCGGGCGCCCGCCGTGCGGTGGGCACCCGCAACGGGGATGGGGCAGCCGAGGGCGGGATAGTCGGTGTAGCCGCGGTGGTCGCCGCCGAAGGACGTGGCGCGGTCCGGGGTGTTGAACGGGCCGCCGGCGGTCAGGCGGGCGGGCAGGTCGGGGTTGGCGAGGAAGAGGGCGCCGTAGGCGATGAGGTCGGCGGTGCCGTCCTCGAGGTGTGGGCGGAGCCGGAGGACAGTGTCGTCGCCGGTCCGGAGGCGGGCGAGAGGGACACGATGATCCGTGTCCTGGACCGTATCGAGGACAGGCTCGGCAGTGCGGTCGAGCGCCACGCCCCCCTGTCGTAGAGGCGGTGCGCCCCACGGGCCGGCCGGCGGTCCACCCTTCTCGGTGTCGGTGGGCCGCCGGCACCCCCGAGCGTTCAGGGGTCAGTCAGGCAGCCGGTCCAGCAGCCACGTGCACAGTTCCTCGGTGATGGCGGTGTGGCCGGTGTTGGTGACGGAGCAGAGGAAGTCGTCGGCGTCGCTCTCGCCGGGGTCGATGTCGTCGACGGCGGTGTAGAGGTCCTTGTGCTGGTCGATGTCACGGATGGAGACCGCGCTCACCGAGGGCACGAAGCAGACGTGCTCGTGGCGCAGGTCGACCTGGCCGCCGAACTTCCGGAGCATGTCGGCGAGGATCCCGTACGAGCGCAGGGTGCCCCCCGGCGCCCCGTCGGTCTCCGGGAAGTCGCTGGTGGTGATGGTCTTCTCGGCCTGGGGGAAGCGCCGTTTCAGCTCGGCGACGACGACGTCGCGGCCCTGGGCCTGGGTGGAGAAGACCGTGCCGGGGTAGATCCGCTGGACGCCGAGGGCGAAGCTTCCGGGCTCGATGCCCAGACCGGCGCCGTCACCGCGGCCGTTGGCGAGCGCGAGGAGGCGGGGGAGCCGCGGCCATGAGCCGACCTCCTCCAACTTCCGCAGGAATTCCTGCCGTTCGGGGGCGACGCCGATCCGGCCGCTGTGCGGGTCGTAGTGACGCCAGAGCATCTGCCGCGCCGCCGGGCTGTTCATCTGCCGGGCGAAGTCGTTGGCCACGGGGATGAAGTGCGCGAACGCCTGGAGTCCGACGGGGATGACGGCGCCGCGGTGCGGGCTGTCGTAGGAGAAGTACATCCGCGTGCGGTGGTCCATGCGCTGCATCTCGAGCCTGGCCAGGGCGAAGCGGGTGATCATGCCGCCCATGCTGAACCCGCCGACCGACAGCGGCGCGGCGCCCAGTTGCTCGGCGACCGTCCGCATGATCGCGGCCTCCGCGGCGCGGGCGTTGTCCAGGACCGAGGCCGTGCGCTCCTCGAAGCCGAGCAGGATCACGTCCCGGCCCCGCCTGCGCAACTGATCGAGCAGCGGGTAGCCCCCGTCCGCTCCGTTCAGGCCGACGTAGAGCCAATTCAGGTCGCTGCGGCCGAGGTTGAAGCCGTCCGCCATGATCACCGGTCGGGTGATGCCCCTGTTGCGCTCGCCGAAGTAGACGTGGGCGAAGCCGTTCGGCAGCTGCCACCGCTCGTCGGGCTCGGGAGCCTCTGTCATGCCCTTGGGCGCGGTGGCCAGCGGATCACCGATGGTGAACCCGCCGACCTGCCGCTCGGCCGTCTCCTCTTGCTGTGGGGTCACTGGTCTGCTCCTCATGCAGGGGGGTGGGCACGCCGGAGCAGCGGCAGCGCACGGGCGTGCCCACCGGACTGCCGACGGCGTGAGAACAACCTGATGATCACCAGGCGTGGATGGCTTCACCCTGGAACGAAGACGGTTTCACTCGTTCGTGGAACGTCTCCGGGAGTTGGCGAAGTGGCTGGTCAGCGGACGTATGCGCGCGCCGGTGCGACCGGCTCTCATGCCACGTGGAAGGCTGGGATTGCAAAGCTAGGTTTAGAATATTAGCCTTCCAATTGTGAGGGAATCCGAGGAGTACGTGAGCGAGGCGCCGGGGGTCCGGGAGACGGCCAACCGGCTGCGCGTTGCCATCGGCGCGTTCAAACGCCGTGCCCAGGAGGCCTCGGCCGCGGGCGAGCTGAGCGCCCCGCAGCTCACCGCCCTGTCACGGCTCGACCGGCTGGGACCCATGACCACGGCGGGGCTGGCCCGGCGTGAGCAGATCACTCCGCAGGCGATGGGAGCCACCGTCGCGAGCCTGGAGAAGCTGGGTCTGGTGGCGCGCACCGCGGACGCCGCGGACGCGCGCCGCTCGATCCTGAGTCTGACCCCGGAAGGCCTGGCGGCCGTTCGCTCGGGACGCAACGCCATGACCGACAAGGTCACCGCCGCCCTCGAGGAGTCGTTCACCGACGCGGAGATCGAGACCCTCGCCGACGCGGCACCACTGATCGAGCGTCTTGCCGATCTGCTGTGAGCGCCGCTCCGACACGCAACCGGAGCCGCCATGTCCGCCTCGCCCGAGGCGAGTTCCTCCTCCGTGACCGGTGACGGCATATCCGTGCGGGGCCGCCCCTTCTCGTGGCGGTTCACCACGCCGCTGTTCATCGGGTCGGCCCTCAACCCCGGCAACAGCTCGCTGATCGCGACGGCTCTGCTGCCGATCCCCCACGGCGTCGGGGTGCCGGTCGGGCAGACCGCGGCACTGGTCACCGCGCTCTACCTGGCGAGCGCGATCGCGCAGCCCACCGCCGGCAAAGCCGCCGAGGTGTTCGGGCCGCGCCGGGTCTTCCTCGCCGGGATCGTCCTGGTCGCCGTCGGCGGAGTGGCCGGCGGATGCGCACAGGACCTGATCACGCTGCTGATCGGCCGGGTCCCGATCGGCCTCGGCACCTCCTGCGCCTGCCCGACCGCGATGCTGCTGATCCGCCGCCGGGCCCGGGCCGCCGGTCTGGACAGGCCCCCGGGCGCAGTGCGTGATCACCCTCCTCGACCGCACCCTGTCGAGGAGGAAGGCCTCTTCCCGGCCCTCGCGCATATTGCATGACTGAAATACGAATTGCCCCGCGTCACGTGAAAGGCCCATTCGGGGTTATCGGGTTCACCACGGACCAGGCTCGGCGAGGAGATCCGCCTTTTCTCACACCTCATCATTTACACTTTCGTCATCACGCAACGTGAGGGACAATGTGAGATTCGTAAATGAAATGTCGCGTAGACCGCGGCGCCCCTTTGTGCTCCGCGCAGCGCTGATCACCGTACTTGTCGTGCAGTCCGCTGCGCTCGTCGCCCAGGACATGCAGATCGACGATCTGCATGCACAACACATCGACCTCCAGGACGAGCACCTCAAGCCCGGCCCGTCCGGTCCGCCCGGCCCCACTGGTCCGCCCGGACCCGTCGGCCCGGCGGGCAAGGACGGGAAGGACGGCACGGACGGGCAGGACGGGCAGAACGGCACGAACGGCCGTGACGGCAGGGACGGCCATGACGGCAAGGACGGCAAGGACGGCACGGACGGACAGAACGCCGCCTCCATGACATCGCCGTCCGAGAGCCCGAGCCCCACCTGAGGCCCAGGGCTGCACCGAGGTCCGGCCGGCCGGTGGCGCGTCCGAGTTCTGTGGCTTCAGCGTGATCCGCCGCCGTTTCCCGCCGGGTCCTGTGCGGTAGTGGTGCGCATCGCGCTTCCCATTCCTCGTCATTCCCTTTTTCGCCGTCGTACCGCGTGAGGAATAATGTGAGCAGCGTAAATGAAACATCGCGCAGACCATGGCGTCCCCTTGCATTCGGCGCCGCGCTCGTCGTCGCGGTCATCGCGCAGTCCACCGCGCTCATCGCCCACCAGATGCAGCTCGACGACATGCAGTCACGGAACATGGACCTCCAGGCAGTCCTCATCGAGCCCGGCATCTCAGGCCCGCCCGGCCCCACCGGTTCTGCCGGCCCGCGCGGCCCCTCCGGCCCGCCGGGCAGGCCCGGCAGGCACGGGGCACCCGGCCGGCACGGGAGGAACGGGATCAACGGGTGGCGTGGTCCCAGCGGCAGGAGAGGCCATGACGGACGGCACGGGAAGAACGGCGAAGTCGTGTCGAACGCCGAGGCGCGTGCAGGTCGTGAAGTCGAGCCGCCATGAAGTCCTGACGTCATGAAGTCGTGAGCACACGCGAGGAGTTCGAGGAGCGATGTCGGCCCCGCACCGCTCACCGGTCTTGCTCGGCACGTGTGCGCAGATGCTTCCGTCGTGCCGTCCATGGCATGCCGTCACCCGAAGCGCGGGCCTTGTCGTACGACGGTCGAGGCGGTTCGCCGATCGGCGGGCGAGCGGGGGCTGTCCGGTGACCCGGACGGCGTACTCCTGCTCGCGCCGCCGCTTCGATACGGGTCGGCTGGCAGGAACAGGGACCGGTATCGACGGGGAGGCGCGGTGACGGAAGGCAGCGCGGACGGCGACCACACGGAACGGTCGGACATAGCGGCACTGCGGGCCCGGGTGGCGGCTCTCGAGAGCGCTCGGCCCGGGCCGCCCCGGCACCGTGGCAGGTCCTCGCTCGCCGCGGTGCTCATCGTCGTCGGATGCGTCCTCGCCCCGCTCTCCGTCGTCGCCGCGTGGGCCGCTGACGAACTGGGGGACACCGACCGCTATGTGGCCACGGTCGCCCCCCTCGCCTCCGACCCCGCCGTGCAGAACGCCGTCGCCGACCGGGCCACCGACGCGCTCATGAGCCACCTCGACCTGCCGGCCCTGCTCTCGGAAGCGGTCCCCCAGGACCGGCCGCGCCTGCGGAAGGCGCTGGGCGGCAGGCTCGGCGACTCGCTGGAGGGAGCGGTACGCAGCTTCGTGCACGACCAGGCGCGGACGGTCGCCGCGTCGGACGCCTTCAAGACCCTGTGGACCGATGCCAACCGCTCGATCCACAGTTCCCTCGACAAGGCCCTCACCGGCAGCGGCGGCGGTGCGGTCCAGCTGAGGAACGACTCGGTCACCCTCGACCTCGGCCCGCTGGTGGACCGGGTCGAACAGCGTCTCGTCGATGCCGGCATGACCGTCGCCGCACACATCCCCGCCGTGCACACCGACTTCACTCTGCTCAGGTCGGACCAGGTCGGGAAGGTCAAGACCTATGTGCGGCTGCTCCAGCTCGCCGGGAACCGGCTGCCGGTGCTGGCCGTGCTGCTGGTCGCCGCGGGCGTACTGCTCTCGGTCCGGCGGCGCCGGGCCCTGGTCGCGGGCTGCCTGGGCGTCGCCGTCGCCACCGGGATCCTCGGCATCGGGCTGCGCGTGTTCCGCGTGATCTATCTCGACCGGCTGCCCGCCGACGTCTCCCCCGCCGCGGCCGGAGCCGTGTACGACGCGCTGACCCACTTCCTGTACACCACCGTGCGCATGGTCGTGGCCCTCGGCATCGTCATCGCCCTCGGCGCCTGGCTCGCCGGTCCGGGCCGGTACGCCGGGCTCGTCAGGGGGTTGTGGACCTCCGGCATCGGTGCGGTGCGTGCCACCGCCGACCGCGCGGGGCTGCGCACCGGACCGGTCGGGCCCTTCGTGCGCCGTCACCGCGCCTGGATCACCTGGCTCCTGGTGGTCGTATCGCTGCTGGTCTACCTGCTGTGGTCGTACCCCACCGGCTGGGTGGTGGTCGGCATCGCCCTGTGCCTGCTGTTCGTGCTCGCCGTGGTCGAGTTCCTGGCGGCGCAGCCACCGGCCGACGGCCGGCCCGCGGCCGGAACGTCTGCCTGACCTCCGCACCGCAGGCACAGCCCTGGTGAAACCGGGCGGGGGAGCCGAGACCGCCCTCCGTGTCCGCCGCCACCGTCACCCGATCGGCGTAACGCCTGTGGCCGCTCCACCCGTACGGGCCCACGGTCGAAACAGTCCGGCGGACGTCCCGAGCGCCGTCTGCCCTGTGAGAACGGAGCGTCGTCATGACCGCACAGCCTCACTCCGGACCGTCCTCCGGCGGCTATCGCCCCTCGCCCGGTCCGCAGACCTCCTGGTCGACCGGTGGCGCCGTCTTCGCCGGTGTGATGCTTCTGCTGAACGGCATCCTGGCTGTCTTCCAGGGCATCTCGGCGATCGCCGCGGACGACGTCTACGCCCGTATCGACAGCTACGTCTACAAGGTCAACCTCACCGGCTGGGGCTGGATCCTGCTGATCCTCGGCGTCATCGCCGCCTTCGCCGGCTGGGGGATCCTCTCGGGCGCCTCGTGGGCGCGCGTGGTCGGTATCGTGCTCGCCTCCCTGAGTCTGGTGGCCCAGTTCCTCTTCCTGCCGTACGCGCCGGTGTGGTCCGTGATCATGATGGCCATCGACGTGTTCGTCATCTGGGCGCTCGCGGTCCACCAGCCCGACACCGCGAGCCGCTGATCCACCGTCACCCGCCCGTCGCCCGGCCAAATCCGGTACGACTGAGCCACGTTCGCCCCCTGTGCCGACCATGTCGGCCCGTTCGCCGAGGAGATCGGCGCGCCGGGCGGGGACCGGGACCGCACCGGCAGGTGAACTCACCGCCGGTGCCCGGCAGGCTCCCCGCTCCCGTCGGCCCAAGGGCCCAGCGGAACGTGCGTCACTCGTACGGCGGGCCTGGCATGCAGTCGGTCGACACGGCCGGGAGCCTAGTATCCATAAACGGGAAAATCGGGCACTTTCTGCCTTCCTGGCATGGCGGGACTCACCTCACGACCGAAGGAGACGGGATGGCGCACCGCGCCGGGAGAACCGCCGGGAGAACCCGGTGGAGGCGCTTCGCGGTGATCCTGGTGCCCAGCATGGCGGCGTGTGCGGCGATCGGCGTCGCCATGGCGCAGGGGGTGCTCGCCGCGTCGTTCTTCGTCTCCGGACAGAAGTTCCAGGTCACCGCGGACAAGTTGACCGCCCGTGGGGTCAGCCTCTACTCCATGGCCGACGTGACCAGGAAACGCAAAGTCGTACCCGTTCTGGTCACCGCCTTCCGGCACGCGACGGTCGACGGGCTGTGCCAGTCCGTTGTCGTCGACGTTCCGGTGCTGGGCAGACAGACCCTGCGGGTCACCGGCGGGGGCGGCCGGCCGTCCAAGGCGTCGGAGCTGTTCATCGACGCGACGGCCGAGACGGCCAAGGACGCGAGCTTCAACGGCCTCGACATCGGTGTCGCTCAGGGTGCCATCACCAAGGGCCCGGTCAGGCCCGGAGACAGGGACTCGCAGTTCTTCGATCCCGACGGCGTCGGCCAGCAGGCCGTGTCGGTCACCCTGACCGATCTGCGGGTGAGCGCGATCGCGCTCTCCGCCGGCACGTTCAACATTCCGGGCCTGAGCGTGCGGACCGAGCCCGGCAACCACGCATGCCCCTGACCCGGACGGCCCCTGCGCGGGAGGCCGCACGCCCGGGCCCCGCACCCTCCTCACGGGGCCGCAGCACCACTGACCAGGACGGGACGCGTGATCACCAACACCTTCGGAAGACGACGTGAACTGCTCGCCACGGCAACGGAGTTCCGGCGCCGGTTCCGGACCTGGCGTGGTCAACGCCCTTTCTGGGCCGGGCTGTTCACGTTCGCTTCCGGACTGCCCATTCTCTACTGGCCCTACGCACACCTGGACCTGCGCGGGATTCCGCTCGCCCTGTCGACCACGTCCGGTGCCGGATCCCTGGTGATCGGAGTTCTGCTCCTGGTACTGGGCGTCACGCTCTGCTGCCGCCCTCACCTTCGGGTGTTCGACGGGATCGCCACCCTCCTGCTCGCCCTGATCTCCTTTCCCGTCGCGAACCTCGGCGGCCTCTTCCTCGGTGTGCTCTCCGGCCTGATCGGCGGCTCCCTGGCCTGTGCCTGGATGCCGCCCCCGGCCGGCGAGCGGTCGACGCCGCCGAGCGACCGCGCAGCCACGCCGGTTCCGGCGGGAGACAAGCCCAGTGGTACCTGACCACCGCCGCAGCCGGAGCGTGCACTCCCGCGCGCGCGAACCCGGGCACAAGCCCTTGGGCCGTACGAGAACGACGGGCCACGCGGCCGTCGTCGTCGGCCGCCTGCCGTGGCCTCTTGCCTGCGCGCTGGCCGTGGCCTCGGTGCCGCTGGCCCTGCACCTCGCCGCAGCGCGGGCGGCCGGCCCGCTGCCCGGCTCCGGTGCGGCAGCCGGTCCCACGGCGGGGGCGTCCGGTGTGCCGACGCCCGAGGACATCAGCCCGGCGCCGGTGAGCGGCATGCCGACGCCCCCGAGCACCGCCCCGGAAACGCCCGGTACCTCGCCGTCACAGCGCGACGCCGGTCCTGCGACCGCGCACACCCCGTGGCCGACGAGAAGGACCGTGCGAGCGACGGCGCGAGCGACCGGGCGAGCGAGCGCGCACGTCTCCTCGCCGCCGGCCGCCGCACCGCTCGACCTGCCCCCGGCCCGCCCCGCGAAGGTCTCCTGGGTGCTGCGCGCCGACCGGCTCGTCCTGCGCGGTGCGAGGTTCCGCGGGGTGGTCAGGGTGCGCACCGCGGCCGGGACCGTCCGGGCGCTCAAGTTCACCGTACGGTCGCTGGACGCCGTCGGCCTCGATCTGTCCGCGGGCCGGGGCCGCACGGCGACGCGTCTTCGAGCCGGGCCCACGACCACGTCCACCTTCGGGGGCCAGGGCGCCGACGGCGTCGTGACCCTCTACGTCCGCAGGCTGTCCGGTACGCTCACGCGCCTCACCGGCGGCCCGCTCCCCGCGCACCGCACGGTCACCCTCACCCCCGACGCCGTACCGCACTGGCTCTCGCACCCGGCCACTCCGGCCCGCACGATCACGCTGGTCGCGGTAACCGTTCGGCAGGCCGCCCAGTTCGGCGGCCGGCTGTCCGTCACGGGCCCGCAGCTGCGCGCCGCGGCCGGATGACCGGCGGGACAGGCGGCCTGCCACTCCGACGCGCGCAACGAGGAGTTGCGCGCGCATCAGGGCAGGCGGGCGTGCGGCCTTCGCCGAGCCGGACGACCGGTACGCACGGGCGGTCCGACCGCGGCTGCTGACTCCGCGGTGAGGCGCGTGCTTCCGTGCATGGTGCAGGCGCCGACGGGGGCTGCAGCGTCCGCCCGTCCTCAACAGCCGGACGACACGAGTGATATCCAACCGTTTCACACGGTATGTGATGCATAACATCACGCGGGTAATGGGCCAACGGCTTCGGGCTGCAGAAGGCGGAGAAGTGATCGGACGAAGAGATCTGCTCGTAGCCGGGTCCCTCGGCGGGGCGGCCGTGTTCCTCTCCGAACCCCATGGGGCGGTGGCGCTCTCGAACGGAACCGCGGTGGCCCGCAGGGCCGGGGCGGCCGGCAGGTTCAGGGTTCCCGTGCTGGACCCCACGACCATCCCGAAATACGTCACCGACCTGGTGATCCCGCCGGTGATGCCGCCGGCTCGCCCTGCCCGGGAGGACGGCGCCGACACGTACGTCATCGGTGTCCGGCAGTTCAGCCAGCAGGTCCTGCCGCCCACTCTGCCGTCCACCACGGTGTGGGGATACGGCTCGCTCGAAGACGAACGGACGTTCAGCTTCCCGTCGTTCACCATCGAGGCCAGGGTCGACCGGCCCGTCCGTGTCACCTGGGTGAACGATCTCGTCGACGATCAGGGCCGGTTCCGCCCGCACCTGCTGGCGGTCGACCCCACCCTGCACTGGGCGAACCCGCCGGGCGGCAGGGCCGGGCGGGATTCCCAGCCGACGTTCACGACGACGCCGGATCCGTACACCGGTCCCGTGCCGATCGTCACTCACCTGCACGGCGGGCATTCCACCGAGGAGAGCGACGGCTACCCCGAGGCGTGGTACCTGCCACGCGCGAACGACATTCCTTCCGGGTTCGCCACCGCGGGCTCGTTCCACGACGCGTTCCGGGAGAAGTCCGCCCGTGAGCGCGGTGTGGCGTGGGAGCCGGGTACCGCGATCCACCGGTACGCCAACGACCGGCGGGCGGCGACCCTTTGGTTCCACGATCACACCCTGGGCATGAGCCGGCTCAACGTCTACGCCGGCCTCGTCGGGTTCTATCTGCTGCGCGGCGGCGAGTGCGACCTGCCCAAGGGGGTCCTGCCCGGACCGGCTCCCGCCCTGGGTGATCCGCCGGGCACCCGGTACCACGAGATCCCCCTGGTCATCCAGGACCGCTCGTTCAACCCGGACGGCTCGTTGTTCTATCCGGCGAGCCGGGAGTTCTTCGACGGGTTCACGGGGCCGTACACGCCCACCACTGATGTGCCCCCCATCTGGAACCCCGAGTTCTTCGCCGGCACCATGGTGGTCAACGGCCGGACCTGGCCGAAGCTCGAGGCCGAACCTCGTCGCTACCGACTGCGCCTCCTCAACGGCTGCGACGCCCGTTTCCTGATCCTGAAGATCGCGGACAGCCCGACCGCCCGGCCGGCGCGGTCGGCCGTACCGTTCTGGCAGATCGGCAACGAGGGAGGGCTGCTGCCGGCACCGGTACGGCGGGAGCGGCTGCTGCTGGCCAACGCGGAGCGGGCCGACGTCATCGTCGACTTCACCGGGATCCCGGAAGGCACCGAGCTGTTCCTCGTCAACGAGGGAGCGGACCAGCCCTTCGGGCGGGGCGAACCCGGCGTGGACTTCCCCGTGGCGGATCCGGCCACCACCGGGCAGGTGATGAAGTTCGTGGTCGGCCCGTCGGCGGGCAGGGACAGGAGTGTTCCGCCGGACAGGCTCCGGCTGCCCGGGACCAGGCCGCTCGGCTCGGCGAGCGTCACCCGTCGGCTGGCCCTCGGCGAGGTGGCCTCCACAAGGCCCCAAGTGCCGCTGGACACACCGGTCCTGGACCTGCTCGGCACGGTCGACTCCGCCGGCAACCCCGTACAGCTCCGCTGGGCCGATCCGGTCACCGAGAACCCGAGGCTGAACGCGACCGAAATCTGGGAGCTGCACAACTTCACGGTGGACGCCCACCCGATCCACATCCACCAGGTGCAGTTCGAGGTGGTGAACCGGCAACCGTTCAACGGATCACCGGTTCCGCCGGAGACCTGGGAGCGCGGCTCCACGGACACCGTGATCGCGTATGCGGGAGAAATCACCCGGGTGAAGGCCCGGTTCGATCTTCCCGGCCGCTTCGTCTGGCACTGCCACATCCTCGAGCACGAGGACAACGAGATGATGCGGCCGCTCCAGGTCGGGGGCACACGCATGGTTGCGGCGAGTACCCGCACCCGGCAGCCGGGCACCTGAGCGTGATCAGCCCTGTTCCTCCCGGAAGCCGCCACGGCGCCGACCACTCGGTGCTGACCGACTACATCTCCACCGAGACCTACTTCCAGCACAACCCCGAGGCCGCCGACGGCAGGATCGTCGAGCACCGGGACGTCATCGTCCCGGTCCCGGCGAAACTGCCGTGCGGCAACGGCCTGTTCTGAGCAGCCGCCGCAGGGGGAGGCCCGGTGCCGAGCGGGGAGAACGGCCGGCCCGTCAGCCGATGCGCGTTCCCGCGCCGCCGACACGGACGCGCGGGTCTCCCGAGCGCAGGGTCACCGTCAGTTCGCCGGGGCGGCCCAGGTCCTCGCCCTGGTACAGGGTCAGCACGGCATCCTCGGGGACCAGGGCGAGTTCACGGGCGTACGCACCGAACGCGGCGGCTGCGGCGCCCGTTGCCGGGTCCTCGACGACGCCGCCGACGGGGAACGGGTCACGGACATGGAAGACGGTGGCCGACTCCCGCCACACCAACTGGACCGTGGTCAGGTCCAAGCGGTGCATCAGGGCCTCGAGGCGGGCGAAGTCGTACGCGAGATCCGCG
This sequence comes from Streptomyces broussonetiae, assembly GCF_009796285.1. NCBI lineage: Bacteria > Bacillati > Actinomycetota > Actinomycetes > Kitasatosporales > Streptomycetaceae > Streptomyces > Streptomyces broussonetiae. Next base: position 5,097,589 of record NZ_CP047020.1, read on the forward strand.
AGGCGCGTGCGTGTCGCCGCCGCGAGGACGAGATGGCGGGCACCGGCGAACGCGACGCGGGGCGGGAAGGCCGGGTCGAGGTCGGCGGCCGGCCAGTCGAGCGCGGCGAGTGCCTCCTCGAGGTCGGCGTCGGCGATCTCCTCGATGTGCGGCTCGACACTGGTGAGCGTGGCCCTGACGGTCCCGTCCTCCTCGGCCACCTCCACCGGCACGGTTCCGGCGCGCGTCGCGAACACCAGCTCCCCGGTGCCGGTCCGCTCGGCGAGCGCGACGGCGGTCGCGACGGTGGCGTGCCCGCAGAACGGCACCTCGGCCCGGGGGCTGAAGTAACGGATGCTGTACGCCCGTCCCTCCTGTCCGCCGAGGCCCTCGGGGGGCGCGGTCAGGAACGCGGACTCCGAGTATCCGAGGTCGGCGGCGATGGCCAGCATGTCGCCGTCGTCCAGGGCACCGGCGTCCAGAACGACGCCGGCGGGGTTACCGCCGTCGGGGTCGGTGGAGAAGGCTGTGTATCGCAACACCTCGGGCTGCGGCGCATTCGTCGTCATGCTCGCGGCAACGCGGAGCGGGCCCGCGGCAATTCCCGCGAGCCGCACACCGACACAGGTCCACGGGCCGTAGGCCCTCTTCGGCGGACCTGCGAGGGCGCTTTCGTAGCGCCGTCGGTCGTGCAGCACACCTCGAACCCTTCTTCATGGAGCGGGTGACGAGAATCGAACTCGCGCTCCCGGACGTCACCAACCGAGGGCACGCTCGTCGGCTCGCGCGGCCCGGTCCGGGGTGAGCGGGCGCGCGTCGTGGCAGGTGAAGCCGAGGCGGGTCAGTGCCCGGTGCATCTCGACCGAGGTGAAGTCGCGGCGGTTCTGCCGGGTGATCACTTCCCCGACCTGCATCACGGGGTAGACGCGGCGGTCGATGGTCACGCACAGGCCGGTGGCGGGTTCGGGTGTGATGCCGCTCATCGACTGCTCGACCTCGATCTTGGTCAGGTCGAAGGGGAAACGCGCGATGACACAGCGCATGGATGCCTCCACAGAACGGTCAGGGGTGATGGCTCAGGACATGAGGGCGAGGATGCCCAGGGCGTAGCCGTGTTCGTCGATCACGGGGGACACGTCCAGGGTCCGGACCCGCATGGCGGCCTGCGCCTCTCCGAGTGCGGCGACGGACGAGGTGAACGGTCCGCGGTCGAGCGGGATGTCCCGCAGCCGGGTCCGGTCGCTGTACCACGAGCCGCCGCGGTGCCCGGCGAGCTGGGCCCGGGTGACCAGTCCCGCGCACCGTCCGTCCTCGTCCTGGAGGAGCAGGTGCGGGACACGGGCACCGATGAGCACGGACAGGGCGACGTCGACCGTCATCTGGTCGTCGACCTGGGGCCCGGGAGCGTGCATGGCGTCGCGGGCGGTCAGAGCGATGCAGTCGGCGCTGCCGGCCTGCTGCGTTCGGGGCGGATGTTGCGTCAAGGGCTTCTCCTCTTCGTCGGGGCGGGCGGTACGGGCGACGGATCTGCCTGACTGCTGGGAGTGCATCCCCGTACGGGCGGCTACGGGGTGTTCCTCGGGGCGGAGCGACGGGCGCGGGCGGCGGCCCGGCCCCTGCGGTTGCGGCCGGCGGATCCCTTGCCCTCGCGTCTGCCCTCGCTTCGTCCGCCGACCGGCGCGGTGAGGGTGACGGGAACGCCGGAGGGGGTACGGGCGCCGGTGATGCGCTGTAGTTCGGCCTCGCCGGGGCGGATCAGGGCGGTGCTCGCAGTGATGCCGGCGTCGGCCATCAGACGGTCCACGGCGCGGCGCTGGTGCGGCAGGACGAGGGTGACGACGGTGCCGGACTCGCCGGCCCGGGCGGTACGGCCGCCGCGGTGGAGGTAGTCCTTGTGGTCGCCGGGAGGGTCGACGTTCACGACGAGGTCGAGGTGGTCGACGTGTATGCCGCGGGCCGCGACGTTGGTGGCCACCAGGGCCGTGACGTGGCCGTCCTTGAACTGGGCGAGTGTCCGGTTGCGCTGCGGCTGGGACTTGCCGCCGTGCAGGGCCGAGGCACGTACCCCGACGGACAGCAGGTGCTGGGCGAACCGGTCGACCGCGTGCTTGGTGTCCAGGAACATGATCACGCGTCCGTCGCGGGCGGCGATCTCGGTCGCGGCGGTGTCCTTGTCGGCGTCGCGCACGTGCAGCAGATGGTGCTCCATGGTGGTGACGGCTCCCGCGGACGGGTCGACCGAGTGCACCACGGGATCGTGGAGGTAGCGGCGCACCAGGAGGTCGATGTTGCGGTCCAGAGTGGCCGAGAACAGCAACCGCTGGCCGCGGGCCGGGACTTGGTCGAGGAGTGCGGTCACCTGCGGCATGAAGCCCATGTCGGCCATCTGGTCGGCCTCGTCCAGGACGGTGACGGCGACCTGGTCGAGCCGACAGGCTCCTCGCTCGATGAGGTCCTTGAGGCGGCCGGGCGTGGCGACGACGACTTCTGCACCGCCGCGCAGCGCACTCGCCTGCCGGCCGATCGGCATGCCGCCCACCACGGTGGTGAGCCGCAGGCGCAGCGCGCGGGCGTACGGGGTGAGCGCGTCGGTGACCTGCTGGGCCAGTTCCCGGGTGGGGACGAGGACCAGGGCGAGCGGTTGTCCGGGCTGGGCCCGCTGCCCGTCGAGGCGGGCCAGTACCGGCAGGCCGAAGGCGAGCGTCTTGCCCGAGCCCGTACGCCCCCGGCCCAGGACGTCCCGACCCGCCAGCGCGTTCGGCAGGGTGGCGGCCTGGATCGGGAAGGGAACGGCCACGCCCTCGGTGCCGAGCGCGGCCAGCAGCCGTGCGGGCAGGTCCAGTTCGGCGAACGTCTCGACCGGGGGCAGCGGCTCGGTGAGGGTGACCGGCAGGGCGAACTCCTGTCGGCGTGCGCCGGGGCGTGCTCGTTGACCGCTCTTGTGCCGGGGGCCCGGACCGGAATGTCGACGGTGCCCTTCCTGCGCCCGAAAGCGGCTGGAACGACCGGAGCTGGCGGAACGGGTTCGGTCCACGACGGGGCCTTCCTCGATGCGGCACGTATCGAGGAATTCCTTGAGGGGGAATCACAGGAATGAGCCGAGTGAAATCCGAAGACCTCGGGTTGACGTTCCCCAGGTTCCTCGCGGTCCTACGGGAGTAGAAAGAAATAGGCCGGGGCCCGCACCCCAAGAGCGCGGGCCCCAGCCACATGTGCGCGAACCCGTGGCTCGCGACGATTCGCGTCAGCGTCAGGCGGGAACGATGTTCTCGGCCTGCGGGCCCTTCTGGCCCTGCGTGACGTCGAAGCTAACCTTCTGGCCTTCCTGAAGCTCGCGGAAGCCACCGTTGCTGATGATGTTCGAGTAGTGGGCGAACACGTCAGCGCCGCCACCCTCCTGCTCGATGAAGCCGAAGCCCTTTTCCGCGTTGAACCACTTCACGGTGCCAGATGCCATATTGAATCTCCCTTGAGGGGCAGTGCCGGACTCCGCACTTTACGGAGCCGAGTCGCCGCGATGATCACCCCTCCGGAAGGATCCCGGAAAGCTCTGCAAAGAAAAAATCTCTGGCAACCAAAACTGCAACTGCTATCACGCTAACACAGGGCGAGTCGCGAAGGCCATGCTTTTCTGGGCTCGTCCGGCAATTGTCATCCCGCTGGAGTGTGCATTTCTGTGTCGGCGGGACTAGGTATCCGCACGGTGCTCGTCCGGCTCCCGGCGCATTTCCCGGTGCATCCGGAGGGCGTCGTCGAGCTGGTCCTCCAGGGTGACGATGCGGCACGCGGCCTCGACGGGGGTGCCCTGGTCGACCAGCTCCCGGGCGCGGGCGGCGACACGCAACTGGCGACGGGAATACCGGCGGTGGCCGCCTTCCGAACGCAGCGGAGTGATCAGCCCGGCGTCGCCGACGGCCCTGAGGAAGGCGGGGGTGGTGCCGAGGACATCGGCGGCCCGCCCCATGGTGAAGGCGGGATAGTCGTCGTCGTCGAGGTTGTCGGCGACAGGGGTGTTCTCAGCGGGCATAGCACCTTCGTTTCGGGGACGCGGCGAGGGAGCCGGGCGTGCCTGGCGCCCGTGCTGCGAAGGACTCGGCGCCATCCGCCTGCGGTGCCATCTGCCTCGTGCGACAACCCTAACTCCAGCGGGCACGGACATGTGGTCCCGCCGTGGCAGATATCCTGTGTCCGGCCGGCGTACTCAGCTCGCGAAGTCGTCGTGCTCGTCCTGCTCCTCCTCCAGCTCTTCCATCAGGCGGACACCGACGTGTGTCAGCGAGACGGCGGCCGGGGTCCGGTGCGAGGTCCAGTCCACGTGGATCAGGCCCTCGTCGGCCAGGTAGACGCACGCGGCGGAGAGGTCCTCGTCGGGCAGGTCCAGCTCGGCGCGGAGCACCGATCCGCTGATCTCGAGGCGGTTGTGCTCGACGGCCCCGTACAGGGATTCCAGGACCGCCTTCCGGTTGTTCTTGCGTTCGCGGAGTTTCGTCATGGCTGTCGTTCTCCGAGGTGTTTGCCGGCCGCGTGGGTATGGACGCGACGGTGGATCACCGTGCCTCAGGGACCCGGGTCACACCTCGTCGGCGTGTGTTCGTGCCTGCTCTGTCGATGTACTGGTCGAGAGCCAGGACCGTGCGGGTTCCGCGGCGTTCGCGGTGTCGAGGGTGAGGTGGAGCCGGGTCCCTCCTTCGTGGCCGGCGGGGTAGCTGCGCTGCTCGGTCGAGGCGAAGCAGCGGCGGAGGACGTCGGCCACGCGCCGGGCGACCTCTGGGGTCGCGGCCACGATGCGGACCTCGGCGTGACTCTCGGAGGGCAAGGGCTCGTGCTCCATACGGACCTCCTGGCGGGCGACGGGTACACACCGGAACGCGGTCGTTGCCCGGGCCGCCGAGCGACGGTGACGGGGCTGCGGTGTGTTTCCACGGCACCCCTCTCCTGAAGGGTATGCCGGGTAAGGGCGGCCGTGCGTACCGCGGCCGACCGGCGGTCCGGCCGGAGTGCGGTGGAGAGACCGAGGGCACTGCGCGCACCGGCTCCGGCACCGGTGCCGCTCCCGGAGATCGACGACACGGGAGCGGTCCTCGTCCGCGACCCGGGGCAGGGTCCGCCCCATGACCGCGCACTGCCGCGCCCGGCGTCACGCTGGTGGACGCCCGGGACCGCAGGGTGCTCGAGACGCAGCGGTCCCGGGGGTGGCGGAGCGCCGCAGACGACCCCCTTACCCACCTGTTGCCCGGCCCGTTCCGGGTTCTGGTGCCGGCTCCGGAGAGGTGAGCACCGTACGTGTCGCCGTCGTCTCGGCCTCGGGCAGGCGCAGGGCGAGGAGGGCGATGTCGTCGGTGCTGCCGGGGGGCATCCGGGCGGACAGCTGGTCGCACAGGGTCTCCAGCGGTTCGTGGGCGAGGGCGAGGGCGTGGCGGCGCAGCCGGCCGAGCCCGCTGTCCAGGTCGCTGCCGGGCACTTCGATCAGGCCGTCGGTGTAGAGCAGGAGCGTGGACCCCGGCGGCAGGACGTGGGCGGCGCTCGGCCGGTGACCGCCGGCGTCCAGGTGGGTTCCGAGGATGAGTCCCTGCCCGGCTTCGAGGTACTGCGCGTTTCCGTCGGGGGTCAGCAAGAGGGGCGGCGGGTGCCCGGCGCTGGTCCAGCGCAGTGTCCAGGGGCCGGTGTCCGGTCCTTCCACCCGGGCGAGGACGAGGGTGGCCATCGACACGCTGGTGATGGCGTGCATGGCGGTGTCGAGACGGTCAACGATGGCGCCGGTCGGCTCGGTGCGGTCCCAGGCGAGGGAGCGCAGGATGCCGTGCAACTGCGCCATACCGGCCGCGGCGGTCAGATCGTGGCCCACGACGTCGCCGATGACCAGCGCGAGCGTGCCGTCCCGCAGTGTGAACGCGTCGTACCAGTCGCCACCGACCTGAGAGCCGGCCGGAGCGGGCTGGTACCGGGCGGCCAGCTGGATCCGGCCGTGCTCGGGCAGCGGGGGGAGGAGGTTGCGCTGCATGGCCTCGGCGACCGCACGCTGCCGGCCGAACCGGCGGGCGTTGTCGATGACGAGGCCCACCCGGCGGCCGATGTCGCTCGCCACGTCCACATCGCCGGTGCCGAAGGGACGCGCCGGGTCGGTCCGCACCAGGGTCAGGGCGCCGGTGACCTGCCGTCTGGTGCCCAGCGGCACCGTGATGACGGATGCCGCGCCGGCCGCTTTGAGGAAGGCGCTGTGAACGGCGGCCGGCGGGGAGTCGGGCGGTACCTCCAGGTCCGCCCGGTCCTGTACGACGGGACCGGCTCCGTGCAGTACCTGGACCAGGGGCGAACGGGCCGACTCCTCGGCCGGCGGCGGAAGTTGACCTTGCCAGTCCTCTTGCCCGGCGTCACGGCCCTCGGGCCCGGTCACCGCCACCCGGTGCACCTGACGGGGGCCGACCAGGAGGTCCACCACCGCCCAGTCGGCGAGACGGGGAACCAGGAGCCGGCTCAACCGGGCAAGGGCCTCGTCCACCTCCAGGGTCTGACCGAGTACGTCGGTGATCTCCGCCACGAGGGTCAACCGCTCGGCGAGGCTCTCCAGAGCGCTCGTACGAGCGGCTTGCTCCGCCTGTTCCGCACGCTCCCTCTGTTCCACGCGTTCCGCCTGCTCCTGACGGGCACCGTGGCCCGCCGCGGTCTCGTGGATGAGTACGACCATGCCCTGGACGACGCCGGAGACATCGCAGACGTCGTCGTCGGTCAGGGGCGAGGTCGACCAGGAGACCGGGACCAGCCGTCCGTCACCCCGCAGGCACCTGTCGTCGTCCCCGCGCGCCGAACGCCCCTCGGCCAGTGCCCGCAGCAGCGGGCAGCGCTCTCGGGGGATCCGGGCGCCTCCCGGGTCCCGGTGGCACAGGTCGTGCAGGTCCTGCCCGCACATCGTCGCTGCCGCGCGCCCCAGCAGCTGCTCGGCGGCCGGGTTGACCGCGGCGATCCGCCCGGCCGAGTCGATCACGGCGACGGCCGTACCCAGCTGCTCGACGACCTGCTGCCACAGCTGCGGCTTCGCTGCCGGCAGCGGCCGTTCGTGCTCTGCGCCGGGCTTCAAGCCGTCCATCACGCCGCCGCCCTTCCTGCACGGACCAGACCGCCGCCGGGGCCCCGGCCCCGGTCATGAAGACGCCGGTGCCCCGATGGTCCTCCTGCGAGTACCCGGCCGCACGGCCGACACGACGGCGCATCCGCTACAGCGCCGTACGGCTCCTCCGGCTGAGCCCGACACCGCCGGTGCGGACGGAGGGCCGGCCCGCGGCCCGGCTCGGCCGCTCGGCCCGGGCCGTCTCGTGCAACAGGACGCCGGCGATCAGCGCGGTGACCTCCCAAGCGGACATTTCCGCGTCCTTGGGCAGGAGCTGGGGGAGGCGATCGGCCAGACAGTCCTGAAGATGGGCCACGTTGCCGTAGTGGTTGAGGACCTTCTGCGGGTGAGCGCCGACGTGAAGAAGCTGCCCGCCTGCGTGAAGGCGCTGAGTTCACCTGGGCCACAGCTCGTCGTCATGGCGAAACCGCTGCTTCGACAGCAACGTCGTCAAGGGCCCCCGCCGCGCGAATCTGTCAGCACGCGGGCGAGCGGCAGCGCGAGGTGGCCGCCGGCTTCGACGACGTGGTCCGTGTCGAACGCGTGCAGCAGCATGCCGGTTCGGAGGCCCAGATCGGAGGACCATGGCGAGCGCACAGGACGACCGGCGAAGTGTGTGCCTGGTAGGGGTTGGCTGTCGCGTTCCTCGCAGCAGGCAACGCTCGGCCCCGGTTCACCTTCCGGCGGGTCCGGGACAGCGGGCTGCGGGGACTCTTGGGGCATGGCCCGGCGGAGGCCGTCGGGGCTCTGCGGGCAGCGCCTGGTTGGCCGGGGTGCTGGGCGAACGGGCCCGCGTGCGCTCTGGTGAGGATGCACGCGGGCCCGTCGTCCGGGTGGCGGGTTCGACCTCCCGCCGGAGGACCGGTCAGCTCAGCCGGTAGCCGTTGTAGCCGTAGCCGATCTTGACGCGGGAGGCCAGCGGGTGCGAGACGTCGCCCGTGCCTTCGTACAGCCACAGGTTGCCGCTGCTGTCGCGGGCGATCAGGTCGGAGTGGCCGTTGCCGGTCATGTCCCCGTTCATCACGTACGCGGTGTAGTGGAAGCCGTAGCCGATCTTCACGCGGGAGGCCAGCGGGGCCGACTTGTTGCCGGTGCCCTTGTACAGCCACAGGTTCCCGGAGGAGTCCTGGGCGAGCAGGTCGAGCTTGCCGTCGCCGGTGAAGTCGCCCTTGCCGAAGACGTTGGCGCCGTACATGTTCCAGCCGTAGCCGAGCTTGACGCGCGAGCCGAAGTTGCCGTGGCCGGTGCCCGGGTAGAGCCAGATGTTGCCGCTGGAGTCAACGGCAAGCAGGTCCTGGTAGCCGTCACCGGTGACGTCGCCGGGCACGAGCATGACCTTCATGCCGTTCCAGCCGGACCCGAGCGCGCTGACCTCGGTGTTGCCGGTGGACAGGTTGTAGTGCTGCCAGTACAGGCTGCCGTCGGTGGTGCGTACCAGCAGGTCGGCGTAGCCGTCGCGGTCCAGGTCGGCCTGGCGCACCAGGTTGACCCCGCTCCAGTCGCCGAGCGACACCCGGGACCCGAAGGACTTGCCGCGTGAGTCGTACTCGTATCCCTGGCCGTTGGACGCGATCGCGAACATGTCGGCGCGGCCGTCACCGCTCAGGTCGGTGTCGTCGATGCGCGGTTCGGCCGCCCCGACGTACGTGCTCAGCTTGGTGAAGACGCTGTAGGAGCCCTGGCTCACGCAGTCCTGCACGCCCCACGACACGACGCCGACGACGCGCCCGCCGACGACCAGCGGGCCGCCGGAGTCGCCGTTGCAGGTGGCGACCGTGCCGCTGTCGGAGCCGCTGGCCGACGCACCGACGCAGGTCATGGCGCCCGCCACGAAGTCGCCGCCGTAATAACTCGAGCAGGTCGAGTCGCCGTTCACCGGCACGGTGGCCTTGCGCAGGGTCTGCGAGATGTCCTGGCTGGTGGAACTGGTGCGCCCCCAGCCGTAGATCTGTGCCTGGGTGCCCGCCTTGTACGACGTGGTGTCGTCGGAGGTGGTGATGGGCAGCGGCTTGGCGCTGATCGGGTTGGGCAGCGTCAGCACGGCGACGTCGTTGACGGCGGTGCCGCTCGATGTGATCTTGAACGAAGGGGCGTTCCACTGCCGCCACACGCCCGTCACCGTGCCGCCGTGGAGGTCGGTGGTGTTGGTCGACGAGTCGGTGGTCGGCAGCTGGTCGGTCCCGTAGACGATGGAACCGTTGGCGTGCCAGTCGTAGCCCGAGACACAGTGCGCGGCGGTGAGGATCTTCGTGGGCGACACGACGGTGCCGCCGCAGAAGAAGCCGACGTCGTCACTGGTGTCGGTGGTGCCCTTGTCGTCGTAGTACCACAGCTGCACCATCCACGGGGCTGTGGAGATGCTGGTGGTCGTGCCGCCGATGATCTGCGTGCCGGCGGTGCCGGAGGACGACGGCTGCGGCTTGGGGCTGGTGGTGGTGCCGGACGACGCTCCGGTGCTCGCGGCGGGTCGCAGGACGGCGGGGGTGTTGGCGGCCGGCGCGGTGAGCGCGCCGTGCACCCGGGCAGTGAGCTGCGACTTGCCGACGCTGCCGTGGCCCGTGACGCCGATGTCCGTCGGCAGTGATGCCGCGTTGGCGGGCGCCATGAGGAACGCACCGGCGCCGCCGAGAAGCAGCGTGGCGGCAGCGGCGGGTACGGCTATCCGGGCCCGGCGACGGTGTTTCCCGCCTCTGGGGGCAGAGGACACTCATGTCTCCTGTGGTGAAGATGCTGAGGGGGGTGGCATCAACGAAGCGGCTGATAGTACTTCCAGCCCGTTGATCTTCACCAGCCTCTTACGCCACGGAAACCTGACTTTCTCGTCTCTGTCACCAGGTTGCCCCGCTTCTGGGGCGTCGGCCCTCGGCCTCGCCGATGCGGTGAGCGTGGCTCGCCGCCGACTACGACACGGACGCGATTCTCACCCGCGACCGACGGGACTTCCGGGCCGCACGCCTGTTGGGCCGCTCCAGGGCGTCCGGGTACGTCCCGACGATCTCCCGCTCCGACGCAGGGCCCTCGGCGGTCAAGTGCCCGCTCCGGCGAGCGGCTTGCGCACCGCCCACGACGGATCACGTGCAAAGCCTGCGCCGTTGCGCGGGCCGGTTGGTACCGCTGGTGACCCTGGTCGTCCGCTCTTGTGGGCACGCTGTGGGCACGGCGTTGAAGGACACCGGCCGAAGCGCTTGCGCGAACGGGCTCTGCGCTTGGCGCCGCTGTCTGCGTCGACATGCCCGGGGACCCTTGGCGAGTGCACAGCCCTTCCGGCGGGGTGCGCCTCCCGGAGGCGAGGGCGGCGTCGGTTCGGCAGCAGCGGACCGGCGACCTTCCGAGCCGTGCTCTCCTTCGGCCGCAAGACGGCGTTCCGGATACGGCACGCGCCCGCGTGTTCAGGCGGAGTCGGAGCCGGCACGGTCCGCCGATTCGCCGGCGGCGCGACGGTACTCGGCGTTTATGCGCTGCGCTTCCTCGAGCTGGTCCTCGAGGATGACGATGCGACACGCGGCCTCGATCGGAGTCCCCTTGTCGACGAGCTCCCGGGCGCGCGCGGCGATCCGCAGTTGGTAGCGGGAGTACCGGCGATGTCCTCCCTCCGAGCGGAGCGGAGTGATCAGACGAGCCTCACCGATGGCCCGGAGGAAGGCCGGGGTGGCGCCGAGCATCTCGGCTGCCCGGCCCATCGTGTACGCGGGGTAGTCGTCGTCGTCCAGACGATCATGAAGGGGGTTGTCCGATGTCATGTCACCTCGTTGTGCAACGCGTCGAGGGGCCCTGGTGCGTACGGCACCAGGGCCCCGAAGGAAATTGAACACCATCTGTCGGCCCTACTGCTGTGCCGACCTTCTGTTTCCGCTACCCGGCCCGGCAGAGGGGGTGCGGGGGGATCGCAGCTGCTTGACCGGGGACCACCATCCATTCCGGGGTCTTGCGGTACCCGGGCCGAGTACTTCTCGGGCCGGGCGATCCTGATGGCGTCTGCTCCTCCGTTCCTCTCTGAACCAACCACTGAGTGAACCGGTACTGCTGTTGGCAGCTCCTCGACGTGCGAGCCGCCCAGTGCGGCTCTCAGTCCCGTCACCGTTCTGGGAACACTGGCTTCGAGGCTCGAGAGCCGCGCTGACCTGCGTACTTCGTATTAAGCCACCCGCCAGTTCGTGTCTGGCGGGTCCCGTCGACCGTGTCTACGAGAAGAGCGTACCCATGTCAGGAACGAAAATCTACTCATGCAAAAGTAGATTTCACCCTTCTGGTGATGGAAGAAGCCTGCCGCGATCGGGCCTCACCGGTCGGCGGAAGCCGCCTCCTGCCGAGCGCGCAACTGCTTCAGCCCCACGGGCGGTTCCTGATACGGGTGGGCCGAATAAGCTGTGCTGTCATGTCGAACCCTGATGAGCTGCTCGTCGCCATCTCCGCCGCTGTGGAGTCCGAGCGAAGCAATCAGATGTCGCTGACCGTGGTCGTCGGCGGCGCCGTCATCACCGGCCGGCTGGCTCCGGAGGCCGTGTGGAGGGAGCGGGTGGCGGAGGTCCTGAAGGACTCGGACCGTCTCGGCCCGTTCTCGGACGTCTTTGCGCGCGGTCCGCGAGGGAACCGGCCCGGTCGTGGCGAGGCGCCCACGCATCTGCACTTTCATCTCGCTCGGATCCTGCAGGGCAGCCTCGGCATCCCGGAGACGGGCGGCATGTACCGAGTCGCGATCAAGGACGTCAGCGCATGGACCGTAGGAGATCTCATCCACTTCGACCGGTGAGACGCTGCCTCCGCCCCGTTGCCCGGCCGGCGCTTTCCGAGTGGACGGTGACACAGCGGTGGGGGCCCTGCCGACGCGCGTCGGCAGGGCCCCCACCGGGATCCTGAGGGCGGTCTCCCGCCCGCATCGATCATGACCACGTGGAGGACGTCGCCGTTGAGGGCGTGGTCGAAGCTGCTGCCGCCACGTCATGGGCGGGTTCCAGGATCCCGGCCACAGCGACCCGAGGCATGGTCACCGTCAGCGGCGGCAGCAGGGATCACTGGATCTCCGCGGCGGCGCTCACCGCCTCACCGCGTCGGACACGGAAGAAAGGTCGGAATAGCCGTGCTTGGCCACCAGCAGGTCGGCCACCAGGCCGGAGATCCGGAGCAGCAGGCGGCGGTCGTCGTCATCGACGCTGTCCAGCGTCACCGCCATGACCCCCACCTGGTCACCGCCGTCCAGCAGCGGCAGATGGACCCGGACGCCGTCCTCCTCGGGCAGCTCGACGCGGACCGCGTCGAGAAAGCAGCGGCCCGCCTCGGAGTCGTCGATCACCTGTGGTTTCCCCGTCCGTGAGGCCCTCACCGGGCAGGGGTACGAGCAGACTGCGGACACGGCCATGACAAATACCGTCGGCCGGCTCGGGACCTCGGCGTGCAACCGCTGACAGCCCGGCGCGACACAGAGCACGGTTCCGGCCTCGGCACCCAACGCTGGGGCGCGGAGCGCGCGTTCGCCCACCTGCACTGGTTCCGCCGGCTGCGGATCCGCCGGGAGGTCCACGACGACATCCATGCAGCCTTCCTCACCTTGGCATGTGTGCTCATCTGCCGGAGGCGCTTGAAGTCATCCCAAGAGGAGTTCTTGGGACTTCAGCAAAGCGACAGGCTGGTCACCGGTTGACTCGAGGCGGCCACGAATCAGGCTCCGGCGATGGTCCGGCCAGGGATCGCCTCCGCGAGCGCGACCCGCCAGGCCGGCGCGCCGAAGGGGTCGGCGAAGTACTGCGTCTCGTGCACCACGTGCTGGTCAGCGAATTCCATGATGCTCACCGAGTACGAAGGCACACCGTCGTAGGTGATGAGGCATTCGCTCACCCACAGATTCGCATGGCCGGTGATCCGCTGGACGGTGAAGTGCCGGTCGGCCGGGTGGCCGCCACGTTGCGCGGAGATCGTCGCGCGGCCCCGGAACCGCTCACCTGACTGCGGGTAGTCCAGGATCGCGTCCGTGGCGTAGATGGCGTGCTCGGCTTCGGTGTCCCCGCGTTCCGAGGCCCGCCAGTGCTCCTCGATCGCGGCCCTGGTCCGGGAGTCAGCTTCCATGGCACCGTCCTTCCGTAGCGGTGCCAGCCTAGGCACTCCGGGCCGCAGCCAGGCCGGGACCAAGCGGGCATGAGCTGCCAAGTCCTCCCTTTGGCCGGACCGGGGGCTGCAGCCGTCCACCGTGGCAACGGCGTCGTCCCCATTGCCCTAGACAACAACAAACCAACCCCAGGCCATTGACCTGGGGTTTCTCTCCGGAGCGGGTGACGAGAATCGAACTCGCGCTCTCAGCTTGGGAAGGCAAGGTGATCCACGTTCGATTGCTGTGCTGACCTGCGGCGGAGCCGTCTCGGCTTCCAGCTGGCCGCTGTCTGAGTCACCGCTGTTCCCCGTTGTTCCCCGCACGACCTGGCACGGGTCTGGCACGTCCGTCCTGCGGCGCCAACCATGGCAATGAATGAGACGGAAACCGAGATGGTCCCGTCTCGCCGCTGCCAGCGGTGGTGAGCCGCGTCGAAAGGGTTCACGATGAAGGTAGCAGCGGGCTAACAAGCCAACGGTGACTCATGTGGGGGGACTGGTCATCGTCGCGTATTCCCAGAGCCCTCCCCGCTGTCTGAGCTGGTTCCCTCGCTGGGCGCTTTCCGAGCAGACGATCACTGATCGTGCCCCGTGGACTGGTGCTTGCAGACCAGTCCACGGACACAAGGGTTGCCGGGCCGAGGAAGGTCGTGATGACTACAGAGGCTGAGCTGCTCAAGACCGACGACAAGCGGCTTGAGGAACTGTTTCGCCGGAGTCCGGCCGGCGAGATCCCCAAAGGCCCGATGGAGGGCCGGGCAATCTTCCCCGATGCAGGGCCTGAAGGGGCGTGGCTGCTTGCCAGCCTGGTGCATCTGTTCGCGTGGCGGGGCAAGGTCTTCAGCCCTGACGGCTATCTCAGCAACCGGCTCACACCGATGGACATTCTCTCCATCGTCGCCATGGTCGCGCCCGGCCCGAGCCTTCTGGACGACCAGGAGTGCATCGTCATCGACTACTCCAACACGTCCCTGGTGTTCGGGAGCGTTCGCGATGAGATCCGCCAGGTCGGCCCACACCTGTATTTGGGTCTGATCTGGCTGTCCGGCCGCAAGGTCGGATGGTTCACGCTGCGCCACCCCGACAACGGCGACGCATAGAGCCGACGCGCCGAAGCCCTCACCCCCTGGCCACGATCACACCGAGCGCCTGCCACTGGTAGCGCGGCTCCCTGCGAATGCTCAGCAAGACCCGTCGGTGCGTCAGATGTCTGTCCTGCGGACGGAGGCTTTGCCCCGTGCCGACATGACGAAAGGCCCGATCTTGCTTCCCTCCACCATGCACCTCCACAGAGCAACACGGCGATCCTTGCGCGGCGTTGGGAAGGCGGAGTTCTCCCGACACCGCACGGGCATCGCCCTTGCCGCATCGGCCACCATGGCCTTGGCCCTGACGGGACTTCCGGCGGCCACGCCCCCCGGCACACCGGCCCCGTTGCACGGAACTGTCACCAGCGCGGGAAAGCCGCTGTCCCACGCCAGCGTCACACTCTTCGCCGGTGACCGGCAGGACGTCCGGACGCTGGGGCGCGCCACGACAGACACCAACGGAGCCTTCCAGATCCGGCCCCGCCAGCGCACAGGCTCCGTGCTCTACGTCGAAGCCGTGCCCGCTGGGGACCGGTCGTTGCGTCTGCGCTCCGTCGTGGGGTTCGGCCCCAGGGGCGGCGTCGCGCAGCGCTCCGAGTCCGCTGTCACGGTCAACGAATTCACCACCGTCGCCGCCTCGTACGCATTGGCCCAGTTCACCGACCAGCGTGGCGTCACCGGGCCGAGCCCCGGCCTGGAGAACGCCGCAGCCACGTCCTACAGTCTCGCCGACCCGGCAACGGGTAAGCCCGGCAAGGTCGTCACCGACCAGAACAACGGCAGCAAGAACGACACCCTGGCCACTCTCAGTACCCTGGCGAACCTCATCTCGCTCTGCGCGCCGGGAGCGAACACTGGGCATTGCAAGGACATGCTGCAGTGGGCCACGCCGCAGGGCGGCAGCACACCGGGTGACACGGCCCAAGCGGTGGCCAACCTCGCCCGGAACCCGAAACTGGCCACGAGCAAGCTGTACGCCCTGGCCGGGCAGGCACACACCTACAGCCCCGCGCTCACCGCCGCCCCGGCGGCCTGGGTCCTGGCGCTGCACTACACCGCTCCGAAGGTCTACGCCCCCGGCCGGATCGCCGTCGACGCCAAGGGCAACATCTGGGCTGCCAACAACTGGCTGCCCGGGACACGAAACCCCAGCCCCTACGTCACCGTGCAGGACCCCGTGGGCAATCCCATTTTCAACAGTCCCATCAGCGGCGGTGGCATGAAGGCGGGCGCCTGGGGCCTCGCCATCGACCACCAGGGCTTCGTCTGGGTGCCCAGCTACGCCGGGGACGCCATGGCGAAATACTCGCCGGCCGGGAAGCCGCTGTCGCCCAGCACGGGATTCAAGAACGGCGACCTGAACCACCCCCAGGGCACCGCGGTCGACCAGAGGGGCAACGTCTGGATCGCGAACTTCTACGGCCTCAAGGGCAACCCCGGCAAGGGAAGCGTCATCGTCTACCCCCACGGTGATCCCTCCAAGGCGATCACCATCACCGGGGGCGGACTCGACCACCCGTTCTCGCTCCAGATCGACGGCTACGGCCGGGCCTGGGTGTCCAACGCGCGCCTCAACGGGGCGAAACACCTCGACACACGCGTACTCAAGGGCCACGTAGGCGGCAGCGTCACCGTCATCGGACCCGACTTCAAGCCGACCTCGTTCTCGCCCATCAAGGACGCCTCATTCGACTGGCCCCTCGCCCTCGCCGTCGACTCCAAGAACAACGTGTGGGTGCCGAGCTTCGTCAGCAACTCGGTCACCGAAATCGGGTCCAACGGAAAGGTGACAGGCGTACACAAACTCCCCACGGCCATCGCCCCCTGGTCCGTGGCCATCGACGGGTCCGACCGCGTCTGGGTGGCCGGCTTCGGCGCGCCCACCGTCTCCGTCCTGTGCGGCGTGAACACCAGCGCGTGCCCGTCCGGCTCTTCAACTGGCTCCGTGCTGTCGCCGCCCGACGGCTACCGCAGCAAGTCCATCCAGCACCTCACCGCCGTCCAGCTCGACCAGTCCGGCAACGTCTGGCTGGCCAACAACTGGTCCAAGATCATCCCGCCCACCGGCGGCAACGGCCTGGTCGAACTCATCGGAGTCGCCACACCCGTCTGCACACCCCTGAACCCCCTACCGGCACGCCCGACAGCCACTGGCACAACCGCCTGCTCAACCCAGACCAGCGTCCAGTCCGGATGAGAATGGCCCACGTAGTGCTGCCGTCGAGTGCGAAAGGATCGCGGAGCCGACCGCCCCGGCCACGGCGTACCTCTTCTCTGGCATCAGGCTGCTGATCGCTGTGCGCGCGGAACGGGCGCCGGCCGGGCTGGAGCGGGGCGGAGACAGAGCGCAGGCCCGGCCGGGGACCGGGCCGCGCGCGGGGAGCGGAGCGATCCGCCTTGAACCAGCAGAGAAAGTTGTACTCAATCGGCCGCGTGGGGTTTGTCTTCACGGCTGTATGCCTCGGCCTCGTCCAGAGTCGTGGTCGTCATGATGGAGCGGGCGAGCTGGTTGCGGCTCAACGCCTCGTCCAGGTCGACTTCATGGACCCTCGGCCCCTCATCAGTCAGCGGCACGGGAAGGCCGGCATCCCGTACCTCGCAGGTTCCCCGCACTCCTTGCGCCGTGGCCGCGAGCATCCCGGTTGCCTCGGAAGGGTGCCAGTCCAGGGCAGAGCTGATCGACTTCACGTCGTCTGTCGTGAAGGTGAGGACGACGGGACCCAGCAAGCCGCGGAAGTCGTCTGCCGGGAGTTCACCGTCCAGGCCGGGACCGGCTACCAGCAGTCGGATAGGCGCGTTCACCTGGCAGCACGCGGCCAAGGTGAGGGCATCAGCAAGGGGGCTCTTCGGCGTCGGCTCATCGCCTCGCGCGAGGATGTCACCGCCCATGTCCAGGAGGTCAATCGACTCGGGCTCCAGGTGGCTTACCAACTCTTCGAGTTGGCGCGTGATGCCCTCGGCGCCGTGGTGAGGGTCGATCAGGGCGAAGGTGTGCGGGAGTTCTGCGGCGAGTCGAGGAAGGGTCGATCCAGCTGGAGCGATCGGGCGAGCCGTGGCTGGGCGACGCGTGCAGAGCGACACCAAGAGCGAAGCGGGAACTCGGACTGTGATTCTTCCCGCCTTCCTCCGCCGGGAGCTGCGCTGGCACCTGGAGAGCTACGCCGGACCAGGGCCGGACGGGCTGATCTTCGTCGGGGAGAAGGGCGCCCCCTTCCGCCACAGCACCTTCGGGCGGAAGTGGCATAGGGCCCGTGAGATTGTCGGCATGCCGGAGGGCTTCCGGTTCTGCGATCTCCGGCACACCGGACACACTCTGTCCACCCGGTCCGGCGCCACCTTCAAGGACACGATGGTCCGCGCCGGACAGTCCTCCGAGAAGGCCGCGCTGATCCACCAGCACTCCGGCGACGATCGACAGGAAGAGGCCGCCGACGGCCTCGACGCCACCGTCCGGAAGGCTCGGGCGGAGGCAGCCAAGAAGACGGTCGACAAGCCTTCTGGCACGAATCTGGCACGCGGCGAGTGATCACCACGCACAGCAAAAAGGCCCGGGTCTGTGACCTGGGCCTTCTTCATGGAGCGGGTGACGAGAATCGAACTCGCGCTCTCAGCTTGGGAAGCTGATGTTCTACCATTAAACTACACCCGCGTAAGTACGGACCGACCAGCCTTGACAAGTCGATGTCCGGACGCTGCTCACTGTACATCATCGCAGACCCCCGGTGCTCAGGCCCGGGGGTCTGAGGTTGTTTCAGGGGCGGGATCCGGCTGCGGGCGGCCGGAGTTGGGGCGTACGGTGGAGGCCTTGGGGAGGGGCCGGGCGGGGCGGAGTGCCGCCTGGAGAGTCGTCTCTTTGATCCCGTAATGTGGCTTTTGTCGTCAGGGGTCGTACGCCCGACGAGGGTCTTGGGGAAGGGACTAAAGGGACTTGATGGAACGCACCGTCGTCCGTTGTGCGGACGGGCACGTCTTCAGCGCCGCTTCGTTCCCGATGCAGCAGGCCGAGCGACTCGGTCCCGGTCGGCTCATGAGGTGTCCCGGGTGCGCCCGGCTGCGCAGCGTGGTGCCGGTCGCCCTGCAGAAGCGTTAGCGAAGCAGGGGGCGCGGGAGACACAGGAGACGCGGGAGAAGAAGCAGTAACGGGGGCCGCGGCGCACGCCGCAGCGACAGTTGCCAGGGCGCGCTGAGTCGTCACGATTGTCACGGCTCCGCGCGCCTTGCGTATCCTCGCTACGTGCTTCTCTCAGACAAGGACATCCGGGCCGAGATCGACGCCGGGCGGGTACGGATCGATCCCTACGACCAATCCATGGTGCAGCCGTCGAGCATCGACGTACGGCTGGACCGGTACTTCCGGGTGTTCGAGAACCACCGGTACCCGCACATCGACCCCTCGGTCGAGCAGCCCGATCTGACGCGGCTCGTGGAGCCCGAAGGGGACGAGCCGTTCATTCTCCATCCCGGGGAGTTCGTGCTCGCCTCGACGTACGAGGTCATCACGCTGCCCGACGATCTCGCCTCGCGCCTGGAGGGGAAGTCCTCGCTCGGGCGGCTCGGGCTGGTGACCCACTCCACCGCCGGGTTCATCGACCCCGGCTTCAGCGGGCATGTGACCCTCGAACTGTCCAACCTCGCCACGCTGCCCATCAAGCTCTGGCCCGGGATGAAGATCGGCCAGCTGTGCATGTTCCGGCTGACCTCGCCCGCCGAGTTCCCGTACGGCAGCGACCGTTACGGCTCCCGTTACCAGGGGCAGCGCGGGCCGACCGCCTCGCGGTCCTACGTCAATTTCCATCGGACCCAGGTGTGAGGGCAAGCACAGGCATGAGCGAGACGCAGGGCGTGCGGGAGAACCTGACCTACGAGGCGTTCGGCGGCGCCATCCGTGAGCTGGCGCAGACCATCGCCGACGACGGGTACGAGCCCGACATCGTGCTCAGCATCGCCCGGGGCGGGGTGTTCGTCGCCGGCGGGCTCGCCTACGCCCTCGACTGCAAGAACATCCATCTCGTGAACGTCGAGTTCTACACCGGTGTGGGAACCACCCTGGAAATGCCGGTCATGCTCGCGCCCGTCCCCAACGTGATCGACTTCTCCGACAAGAAGGTGCTGATCACCGACGACGTCGCCGACACCGGCAAGACCCTGAAGCTCGTGCGCGACTTCTGCCTCGACACCGTCGCCGAGGTGCGCTCCGCTGTGGTCTACGAGAAGTCCCACTCGCTCGTGAAGTGCGAGTACGTCTGGAAGCGGACCGACGACTGGATCAACTTCCCGTGGAGTGTCCTGCCTCCAGTACATAGGTCGGGGGAGACGGCCAAGGAGAACAAGGAAGCGCTCTGACCTGCGGGCACACCGAGAGTGCGGGTGACGTGGCCACACGGGGTCACCGCATGGTGTGCCACCGTTCCCAGCGGCTGAGAGAGACATGCCGTCCGGCCTCATCCTGCTCCTCCGGGGCCCACTGCAGCGTTCCCGTCCCGGCTCAGAGGGCCTGGAGGCCTGTGCAGCGTGGCAACGGAAACGTAAACTCGTCACAAGGCACCCGATCGAGGCTGTGGTGCGCATGAACCACTTCCAGAACCTGGTGGGGCCGCTCGAGCAGGTGACGGCTTCCTACCGTGCCGTGCGGCCACGGTCGGCGCGCAAGGTGTCGGTCACGCAGAGAGCCGACCAACTCGCCGCGTGGGTCGCCCTCAGCCTGGATGAGCCGGCGGCGCTCAAGAACCTGCACGACGAGGCCGCGGAGCTGCGCGACGTTGCCCGGCTGAGCGATGCACTTCCGAGGATCGCCGAGGGAGCGATGACGCTCATCGGCGCCGAGTTCGGGAACATCCAGTTCCTGAACCCCCTCGACGACTCCCTGGTCCTGGTCACCCAGTCGGGGTTCAAGCAGGAGTTCCTCGACCACTTCGCGGTGGTCCATGACAACCGCTCGGTCTGCGGTCGGGCCGCCCGGCAGTGCGCCCAGGCAGTCACGCCCGACGTCCGCGAGGACCCCGCCTTCACCCCGCACCAGAAGACCTTCCGTGCCGCAGGGGTGCGCGCGGTCCAGTCGACGCCGCTGGTCGATCGCGCCGGGCGGCTGGTCGGGGTGATCTCGACCCACGCGTCGCAGCCCGGCCGTCCGTCCGATCAGGACCTGTGGACCATGCAGCTCTACGCGCAGCTCGCCGGGGAGGCCGTCGCACGGCACCTGGCCGGCCCGCGTGTCGACGGTCATCCGGCCGACCTGCCGCACAACAGCACCGACCTGTACCGGCGCGCGGCACTCCTCGAGGGAGCCGGGCCCAGGAGCGGGGTGACCCACTGGGTGTACCGGGTGGACGAACCGTGCGGTTCCGAGGGGTGTCGCATGTACGGAGTCCACCCCGCCCAGTGGCGCGGCAGGATGACCACCGACAGCCCCGGCCAGGACGCGGAGTACGTTGCAGCCCTTGTCGTCCGCGAGCTGATGGCCGACTGGGACATGCGTGGACTGCGCAGCAAGAGGCCCGTACACGTGCACGTCTGGCGCGGCTGGGAGGGCACCCTGCAGAGCGCGGCCTTCACCATGGAGCTCCAGCCCGACCCCCGCGCGGACCGGCCTCCGGCCGTCGACGCCCTGTAGGAGCGGGATACCGGCCGACCGCACAGCAGTTGTCGAACCCCCCGTGGTCCTGATCACATCACCCGAGGGGAACGACATCCCGTGCCCATGGACTCCTTGCGTCTGTCGAACTCTGTCGAACAGGGTCTGCGATCCGCGGACTGCCGACGGTCGTGGGGGGAACGCGGTGGAGCACAGGACGCTGGGGCAGCGGTACGAGCTGGTGGAGCAGCTGGGCCAGGGTGGCATGGGCACGGTGTACCGGGCCGTCGACCACCGCCTGCGCCGTACCGTCGCGGTCAAGACCCTCTCCGCCGAGCTGGTGCGGCAGCCGCAGTTCCTCGCCCGGTTCCAGCGCGAGGCGCACGCCGCCGCCGCGCTCAATCACCCCGGCGTGGCGACCGTGTACGACGTGGGCGAGGACGCGGTGGACGGCTTCGCCGCGCCGTACCTCGTCATGGAGTACGTCGAGGGCCGCACTCTCGCCCACGAGCTGAGGGACGGCCCGCTGCCGGCCGAGCAGGCGGCGGACGTGGCGGGGCAGGTGCTCGAGGCCCTGCGGCACAGCCACGGGCACGGCATCGTGCACCGGGACATCAAGCCGGCGAACGTCATGCTCACCCGGGCCGGCACGGCCAAGATCCTTGATTTCGGCATCGCGAAGGCGCTCAGCGAGGTGGCGACCCGGCTGACCGGGACAGGTGTGGCGGTCGGTACGCCTGCCTATCTCGCGCCGGAACAGATAGAAGGCCGCGACACGGACCACCGGACGGATCTGTACGCGGTGGGCTGCCTGCTGTACGAGTTGCTGACCGGCCGCCCTCCCTACACCGGGGAGTCGCCGTTCTCGGTGATGCACCAGCACCTGGTACAGGAGCCTGTGCCGCCGTCGCTGCTGCGCCCGGGTCTGTCGCCGGGCGTGGACGCGGTGGTGCTGCGGGCGCTGCGCAAGCGCCGCGAGGACCGGTTCGCCGACGCGGCGGAGATGAAGTCGGAACTGGAGCGGGTCGCGCAGACACCCATGGTGCCCGCGATGCCGACCCCGACCGAGGTGGATCGACCTGCTCCGCAGGCCCAGCCCGAGTCGGTGGAGGCTGTGCGGCGCGACGAGGCGGCGACGGGAGCGGACCGGGTCCGGTCCCTGGGCCGGGTGGTGTTCCGGCCCACGCCGGAGGGGATGGTCGCGCTCCTCGGCAGCACCCTCGCGGTGGTGGTGTCGCGCTCCGAGATGATCAGTACCGAGCACTTCCCGCTGGTCGCGCTGCTCGGTGGCCTCGCGGGGTGCGCACTGCTGCTGTGGTCGGCGCGCCTGGCGTGTGCCGTGGCCTGGGCTCCGGTGGCGGAGGCGGTGGCGGTGTGGTCGGAGTTCTCCCGCGCCAACGTGGGCTGGGAGACGAGGTACGTCGTCATCGCCCTGCTGCTGGGGCTCGTCGCCGGGCTGTGTCTGGTGGCCGGTTACCGGGACGAGCGCTCGGGCGGATTCGCGTTGGTGGCGTTCTGGTTCACGGGGCTGACGTCGGTGTGGTTCTTCCTCGACGACCTGCGCAAGATCGGCGTGTTCTACGTCGTGCTGCTCGGGGTCTGCCTCGCCCTCGGCGCCCAGACCCTCAAGACCCGTCTCGCCGAGTCCGGCCGCCCCGCCGTCCCGGTCCCGGAGCGGGCCGCCCGCTGAGCCGGTCCTGGCCCCTGGCCCCCGCTCGCGGGCCATGCCGGGCAGGCTCCCGGCACCTGGTCCCGGAGGACCGGCGCCTGGTCCGGGGCACGGAAAAGGGCCCCTGTCCTGCCGGAGCCCTTCGTCGTACCGCCGTTCGCACCGGGCCGGGAAAGCGGCCCCGTGCGAACTAGAACGTGCCCAGCTTCACGATCGACAGCAGCGCGATCAGCTGGATCGCCGACGCGCCCAGCGCCTTCGGCCACGGCAGGTCGTGGGAGCGGGAGACCATCAGGGTCAGCAGCGCGCCCGCGCCGATCCAGGTGGCCCAGCCGAGCAGTTGGACGAAGCCCGCGTCGCCGCCGGCGAACATGGCGACCAGCAGGCGGGGCGCGTCCGTGAGGGACGTGATCAGCATGGACAGGCCGACCGTCGGCTGCCAGGCGCCGTCACCGCCGAGCTGGCGGGCCAGGGTGTGGGTGACCACGCCCAGGATGAACAGGCCCAGCACCATCACGACCGCCGTGATCAGCACGATCGGCACCGCGTTGGAGAGCGTCGCGCCGATCGCGTCCTTGCGGGCGCCGTCGAAGCCGAAGACGGCGAGCAGGCCGTAGAGGAACGTGGTGATGAGCGCCGGGGTCCACATCGTGTAGTCCCGCATGCGCAGGAACGTCTGGTTGGGGGAGAGGAGGATCCCCTTCAGCAGTTCCTTCCAGTGCAGCGGCGGGCCGAGCGGGGCCGCGGGCGCGGTCGCCGAGCCGGCCTGGTAGGTCGCTCCCTGGGTGTAGCCGGCGGCCTCGTCGATCGAGAACGCCTGGGTGTGGCCCGGGTTGTTGGCCGCGTACGGGTCCGGCGCACCGTGTCCGGCACCGGCCGGATGGCCGCCGCCGTCGCCGAAGTACTCCGGGCCGTCCTCACCCGGACCCGGGTACCCGTACGGCTGTCCCTGCTGCGGGTGCGGCCGCTGCTGTCCCTGGTGCGGGTACGGCGGCTGCGGCGCCGGCGGGTAGCTGTACGACGGGCCCGACGGCCGGCCGTACGAGGGCCCCGCGGGCTGCCCGTACCGCGGCCCCGGCCGGCCGTTCGACGGGGCCTGCGGTGCCTGCTGTCCTTGGGGGGTGCGGTTGTCCCGGTCCCCTCGTCCGATCCTGAATCCAGCCACGTCATCGAACGTACCTGGTCCCGGAGAGCGCTGTGGCGGGCCCGGGCGTCAGGGCCCGGCTTTGCGGCCGACCTGTGACATCCCGTAAGGGACCGTCAGGGGACGGATCCGGGGAAATCCAGGGTTTGCCGGGGAGGTCGGTCCAGGAAGCCGCCGCCCACGGTCGTCAGGTGGACGGCCCCTGTGCAGTCGACGAGGTGCGGACCGTCCGTGTCGGCCGTGAGGTGTCCCGTGGTCCGTCCGGGGGCGTGGGGCACCACACTCCGAACACGTGGCGCGCGACTCATCAAGGGCCGACAGCCGAGATCACCTTTCCATTTTTGTTGATCATGAAGCCTTGCTGGGCCAGCGCAGCGATAAGGCCGAAGATCGCGACGCCCATGGGGGGACGTGTCCAGGTAGGGCTCTTCGACGCTGACGAGCAGCACGCCGTGTTTGGCCAACTCCTCATTGATCAGCATGGCCTCAAGGGCACCCTGCCGAGTGAGGCGGGACAGCGAGAACACGACCACTGCGTCCAGGTGCCCAGCCGGATTTACCGACGTCGGCGAAGTGGCCCGCGTTGTCCCAGCCTTTGGCCGTGATCAGCGCCTCGCACTTGGTCCGCTGCGCTTCGGGGGACGACGCGGAGTCGTCCTCACGCTTCCTTGACCGTCAGATGTAGGACACTGCGCGCACATGGTCCAGATTAGGGGTCCAGTCGGAGCCCCGTTTGACGAGAGGTGTCATGTGCCTAGCGTAGTAAAAATCAACGTGCTGACCGTTCCCGCCGAGCAGCGGGAGGTGCTGGAGAAGCGGTTCGCCTCGCGTGCCCACGCGGTGGAGAACTCCGACGGCTTCGAGTGGTTCGAGCTGCTGCGGCCCGTCGAGGGCACCGACACCTACCTCGTGTACACGCGCTGGCGGGACGAGGCGTCGTTCCATGCCTGGATGGAGGGGCCGATGAAGGCCGCGCACCAGGGCGGCGCGGAGGGCGAGCGCCCGAAGCCGGCGGCCTCCGGCTCCACCCTGTGGTCCTTCGAGGTGGTGCAGCAGGCGGGGCCCAAGTCCGCGTAGGGCATCGCCCGCACGCCCGTAGACGACGACGCCCCCCTGTCCGAGACGGACAGGGGGGCGTCTGACGTGACGGCCCGTTCTACTTCACGGGTTCGGGCTCGGGTGCGTTCTCGGTCTCGGTCCGGCCGGCGGGGTCGGCGGGGGTCCTGACGGAGTCGAGGAGGAGCTGGGCGACGTCGACGACCTGGATGGACTCCTTCGCCGTTCCGTCGTTCTTCTTGCCGTTGACGGAGTCGGTGAGCATGACGAGGCAGAACGGGCAGGCGGTGGAGACGATGTCGGGGTTGAGGGAGAGGGCTTCGTCGACGCGTTCGTTGTTGATGCGCTTGCCGATGCGCTCTTCCATCCACATCCGGGCGCCGCCGGCGCCGCAGCAGAAGCCGCGTTCCTTGTGGCGGTGCATCTCCTCGTTGCGCAGGCCCGGGACCTTGCCGATGATCTCGCGCGGGGGCGTGTAGATCTTGTTGTGGCGGCCGAGGTA
The DNA here is from genome assembly GCF_009796285.1 of Streptomyces broussonetiae. NCBI lineage: Bacteria > Bacillati > Actinomycetota > Actinomycetes > Kitasatosporales > Streptomycetaceae > Streptomyces > Streptomyces broussonetiae. The sequence goes on from NZ_CP047020.1 coordinate 5,122,784, forward strand.
GCAGGGGTCGTGGTAGGTGATGATGCCCTCGACGGGGGTGACGGGGATCAGCTTGCCCTCGTCGACCAGGTGCTGCAGCAGCTGGGTGTGGTGGATGACCTCGTAGTCGCCGCCGAGCTGGGGGTATTCGTTGCCGATCGTGTTGAGGCAGTGCGGGCAGGTGGCGACGATCTTCTTGGCGGACCGGGGCTTCTTCGACTCGGCGGTGACCTTGCCCTCGTCGTCCAGCTCCTCGCCGAACGCGGTGTTGAGGGCCATCACGTTCTCCATGCCCAGTTCCTGGAAGAGGGGTTCGTTGCCCAGGCGGCGGGCGGAGTCACCGGTGCACTTCTCGTCGCCGCCCATGATGGCGAACTTCACGCCGGCGATGTGGAGGAGTTCGGCGAAGGCCTTGGTGGTCTTCTTCGCGCGGTCCTCCAGGGCGCCGGCGCAGCCGACCCAGTACAGGTACTCGACCTCGGTGAGGTCCTCGATGTCCTTGCCGAGGACCGGGATCTCGAAGTCGACTTCCTTGGTCCATTCCAGGCGCTGCTTCTTGGCCAGGCCCCAGGGGTTGCCCTTCTTCTCCAGGTTCTTGAGCATCGTGCCGGCCTCGGAGGGGAACGCGGACTCGATCATGACCTGGTAGCGGCGCATGTCGACGATGTGGTCGATGTGCTCGATGTCGACGGGGCACTGTTCGACGCAGGCGCCGCAGGTGGTGCAGGACCACAGCACGTCGGGGTCGATGACGCCGCCTTCCTGGGCGGTGCCGATCAGCGGGCGTTCGGCCTCGGCCAGGGCGGCGGCGGGCACTCCGGCCAGCTGCTCCTTGCCCGCCTTCTCCTCGCCCTCCGTGGTCTTGCCGCCGCCGGCCAGCAGGTAGGGCGCCTTGGCGTGGGCGTGGTCCCGCAGCGACATGATCAGCAGCTTGGGGGACAGGGGCTTGCCGGTGTTCCAGGCGGGGCACTGCGACTGGCAGCGGCCGCACTCGGTGCAGGTGGAGAAGTCCAGCAGGCCCTTCCAGGAGAACTGCTCGACCTGGGAGACGCCGAAGACGTCGTCCTCGCCGGGGTCCTCGAAGTTGATCGGCTTGCCGTCCGAGGTCATCGGCAGCAGCGCGCCGAGAGAGGTCCCGCCGTCGGCGTTGCGCTTGAACCAGATGTTCGGGAAGGCCAGGAAGCGGTGCCAGGCCACGCCCATGTCGGTCTTGAGCGCGACCACGATCATCCAGATGAAGGACGTCGCGATCTTCAGACCCGCGAAGAAGTAGGTGAGGTTCTGGAGCGTGGAGACGTCCATGCCCTTCAGCCACGCCACGACCGGGTACGAGATGAAGAAGGAGGCCTCGTAGCCGTCGACGTGGTGCTGGGCGCCCTCGAGCGCGTGCAGCATGAAGATGCAGACGCCGACGACGAGGATGACGGTCTCGACGAAGTACGCCTGGCCGAAACTCGAGCCGGCGAAGCGGGACTTGCGGCCCGGCTTGTTCGGCTTGCTCAGCTGGCGGATGACGACCAGGACCGCGATGCCGAGCACCGTCGTCGTACCGATGAACTCGACGAAGACGTTGTACGGCGTCCAGTCGCCGATGACCGGCAGGATCCAGTCGGCCTTGAAGAGCTGGCCGATGGCGTTGACGATCGTCAGCAGCAGTGTGTAGAAGCCGATCGCCACGAACCAGTGCGCCACTCCCACGACGCCCCAGCGGTTCATGCGGGTGTGGCCGAGGAACTCCTTGGCCACGGTGACGGTGCGCTGTGCGGGGTCGTTGGTCCTGGTCCCGGCCGGAACCGGCTGGCCCAACCGCATGAAGTTGAAGATCTGCAGGAGGGCGCGGCCGAACAGAGCCACGCCGACCACGATCAGGACCAGCGACACGATGATCGCGGCGAGTTGCATTGGGGCTCCTGAGGCGGCCTTGAACTGAGCGATATTACTAAGCGGTAACTTATGCAGTCCGTCTGAGACTACCCCCATCATCCTTCGGGATGCAGCAGGCCTCGGGGTGATGCGCGTCATCCCCCGGCTCATCAGATCGTGTTATTCATACCGAATTGCTACATTCGCCCCTACCTTAGAGCCGTGCTCTACGGGATCGCCGCCGCCACCGCCGCCCTTCTGCTCGCCGCTCTCCTCGCGGCGCTGCTCAGGGGGCCCGCGCTGCGGGCGGGCATCGTCGACCGGCGCATGCAGCGCCGCCTGCCGCTGCTCGGCGGGCTCGCCGTGGTGGCCGTCACCTGCTTCGTCGCCTGGGTCGGCGAGTGGACCCGGATCGCCCCGCTCGGGGACGGGGTCGGCAGGCTGCTGATCGTCGCCGCGGTGCTCGCCGCGCTGGGCCTGGTCGCCGATGTGTGGCGGCTTCGCGCGCGCGTGCTCGTCGCCGGTACGGCCGTGGCGGCGTTCTGCGTGGTGCCGTACGACGAGACGGGTGTGCCGGGCGGGATGCTCGCCGTGTGCTGGATCGTGGTCGCCTCGCTCGCCTTCAAGGGGCTCGATCACGTGGACGGGCTGGCGGGGACCGTCGGGGTCGTCACCGCCTTCGGGGCCGGAGCCTGTGCCGCCGCCGAGGTGCTGGACGGGCTCGCCGTCCTGCTGAGCGTGTTCGCCGCCGCGCTCACCGGCTTTCTGATGCACAACTGGCATCCCGCGCGGATCGGGCTCGGTGCCTGCGGCTCCCTGTTCACCGGGTTCCTGCTGTCCTCCTCGCTCGTCCTCACGCGCGCGGGCTACGGGCTCGGGCCGAGCGCGGCGGTGGTGTGCTGTTTCGGTGCGGTCGCCCTCGCCGACGCCGTACTCGTGGTTCTCGCCCGGTGGCTGGCCCGGCGCCCGCTGCTGCGGCGCGGTCCCGACCATCTCGCGCACCGGCTGCGCCGGCTCGGGCTCACCCCGCCGGGCTCCGTCGTGCTGCTGGGCGCCGGCTCCTTCTCGACGGTGCTCGTGGGGGTGCTGATGCACACCGGGTGGACCGGTGAGCGGGCCGTGCTGTGGGTGGCCGGAGGGGTGCTGGTGACGGTCGCCGTACTCCTTCGTATCCCTGTCCAGCGGCCCCGGGAGACGACATCTGTGCAGGTCAGCGGCCAGTTGCGTGTAAGGAACGGATAAGACTTGAGTCGCTGCGACTCAGGTCTGTTGACCCAGCGCGGGGAGTCGTGCACACTTGAGTCCGTTCCACTCAAGTCAGCTGGAGGAATCAACCATGGCACGTGCGGTCGGCATCGACCTGGGCACGACTAACTCCGTCGTCAGCGTTCTGGAGGGCGGCGAGCCCACCGTCATCACCAACGCCGAGGGCGCCAGGACCACGCCGTCCGTCGTCGCCTTCGCCAAGAACGGCGAAGTGCTCGTCGGCGAGGTCGCCAAGCGCCAGGCGGTCACGAACGTGGACCGGACCATCCGCTCCGTGAAGCGCCACATGGGCACGGACTGGAAGATCGAGCTGGACGGGAAGCAGTTCAACCCGCAGCAGATGAGCGCCTTCATCCTGCAGAAGCTGAAGCGCGACGCCGAGGCCTACCTGGGCGAGAAGGTCACGGACGCGGTCATCACCGTCCCGGCCTACTTCAACGACTCCGAGCGTCAGGCGACCAAGGAGGCCGGCGAGATCGCGGGCCTGAACGTCCTGCGCATCGTCAACGAGCCGACGGCCGCCGCGCTGGCCTACGGCCTCGACAAGGACGACCAGACGATCCTCGTCTTCGACCTCGGTGGCGGCACCTTCGACGTGTCCCTGCTGGAGATCGGCGACGGCGTCGTCGAGGTGAAGGCCACCAACGGTGACAACCACCTCGGTGGTGACGACTGGGACCAGCGCGTCGTCGACTACCTGGTCAAGCAGTTCCAGTCCGGCCACGGTGTGGACCTGTCCAAGGACAAGATGGCCCTGCAGCGCCTCCGTGAGGCCGCCGAGAAGGCCAAGATCGAGCTGTCCTCCTCCACCGAGACCTCGATCAACCTGCCGTACATCACGGCGTCCGCCGAGGGCCCGCTGCACCTGGACGAGAAGCTCACCCGGGCTCAGTTCCAGCAGCTGACGGCGGACCTGCTGGAGCGCTGCAAGACGCCGTTCCACAACGTCATCAAGGACGCCGGCATCCAGCTCGGCGAGATCGACCACGTCGTTCTCGTCGGTGGCTCCACCCGTATGCCCGCCGTCGCCGAACTGGTCAAGGAGCTGACCGGCGGCAAGGAGGCCAACAAGGGTGTGAACCCGGACGAGGTCGTCGCCATCGGCGCCTCGCTCCAGGCCGGTGTCCTCAAGGGCGAGGTCAAGGACGTCCTGCTGCTCGACGTCACCCCGCTGTCCCTCGGTATCGAGACCAAGGGCGGCATCATGACCAAGCTGATCGAGCGCAACACCACGATCCCGACGAAGCGCTCCGAGATCTTCACGACGGCCGAGGACAACCAGCCGTCCGTGCAGATCCAGGTCTACCAGGGCGAGCGCGAGATCGCGGCGTACAACAAGAAGCTCGGCATGTTCGAGCTGACCGGCCTGCCGCCGGCGCCGCGCGGTGTCCCGCAGATCGAGGTCTCCTTCGACATCGACGCCAACGGCATCATGCACGTGACCGCCAAGGACCTGGGCACGGGCAAGGAGCAGAAGATGACCGTCACCGGCGGCTCCTCGCTGCCGAAGGACGAGGTCGACCGGATGCGCCAGGAGGCCGAGCAGTACGCGGAGGAGGACCACCGCCGCCGCGAGGCCGCCGAGACCCGCAACCAGGGCGAGCAGCTCGTCTACCAGACGGAGAAGTTCCTCAAGGACAACGAGGACAAGGTCCCCGGCGAGATCAAGACCGAGGTCGAGGCCTCCGTCGAGGAGCTGAAGGCCGCGCTCAAGGGCGAGGACACCGCCGAGATCCGCACCGCCACCGAGAAGGTCGCGGCCGTCTCGCAGAAGCTGGGCCAGGCCATGTACGCCGACGCCCAGGCCGCGCAGGGTGCCGCGGGCGGTGCCGACGCTGGTCAGCAGGCCAAGGCCGATGACGATGTCGTCGACGCCGAGATCGTGGACGACGAGCGCAAGGACGGTGCCGCGTGACGGAGGAGACCCCGGGCTTCGAGGAGAAGCCCGACGTCCCCTCCGGCGCGACCCCCGACGACGCCGAGCCGAAGGCCGCCCCCGAGGAGGGGGCGGCCCCGGCCGGGGACGGAAACGCAGACGTGGCTCTGGTGGCCCAGCTGGACCAGGTGCGCACGGCGCTCAACGAGCGCACGGTGGACCTCCAGCGCCTCCAGGCCGAGTACCAGAACTACCGCCGCCGGGTCGAGCGTGACCGGGTCACGGTCAAGGAGATCGCCGTCGCGAACCTCCTGACCGAGCTGCTGCCCGTGCTCGACGACATCGGTCGCGCGCGGGAGCACGGTGAACTGGTCGGCGGCTTCAAGTCGGTGGCCGAGTCGCTGGAGACCGTCGCGGCCAAGATGGGCCTGCAGCAGTTCGGCAAGGAGGGCGAGCCCTTCGACCCGACGATCCACGAGGCCCTGATGCACAGCTATGCGCCGGACGTCACCGAGACGACCTGCGTGGCGATCCTGCAGCCCGGGTATCGCATCGGCGAACGCACCATCCGCCCCGCGCGGGTGGCCGTCGCCGAGCCGCAGCCCGGCGCGCAGACCGTCAAGGCCGAGGGCGCCGAGGACGAGACCGAGGCGAAGAAGGCCGGCGCTGCCGACAACAAGGAGAACGGTGGCCCGGAGGAGGGCTGACGTAATCACTCGAGTCAGGAAGGAGGGGCGTCGGGGATGAGCACCAAGGACTTCATCGAGAAGGACTACTACAAGGTCCTCGGCGTCCCCAAGGACGCCACCGAGGCCGAGATCAAGAAGGCGTACCGGAAGCTCGCCCGCGAGTTCCACCCGGACGCCAACAAGGGCAACGCCAAGGCCGAGGAGCGCTTCAAGGAGATCTCCGAGGCGAACGACATCCTCGGTGACCCCAAGAAGCGCAAGGAGTACGACGACGCGCGCGCCCTGTTCGGCAACGGCGGTTTCCGCCCCGGGCCGGGTGCCGGCGGCTCCTTCAACTTCGACCTGGGCGACCTCTTCGGAGGCGGCGGCAACGCCCAGGGCGGAGGCTTCGGCGGAGGTATCGGTGACGTCTTCGGGGGCCTGTTCAACCGGGGCGGCACGACCGGCACGCGCACTCAGCCGCGGCGCGGCCAGGACATCGAGTCCGAGGTCACGCTGAGCTTCACGGAGGCCATCGAGGGCGCCACGGTGCCACTCAGGATGTCCTCCCAGGCGCCCTGCAAGGCCTGCTCGGGCACCGGCGACAAGAACGGCACACCGCGTGTGTGCCCGACCTGTGTCGGCACCGGCCAGGTGGCGCGGGGTTCGGGCGGCGGTTTCTCGCTGACCGATCCCTGCCCCGACTGCAAGGGCCGCGGCCTGATCGCCGAGCACCCCTGCGCGGAGTGCAAGGGCAGCGGGCGGGCGAAGTCGTCCCGCACGATGCAGGTCCGCATCCCGGCCGGGGTGACCGACGGGCAGCGGATCCGGCTGCGCGGCAAGGGCGCGCCCGGCGAGCGGGGCGGACCGGCGGGCGATCTGTTCGTGGTCGTGCACGTCGGCGAGCACCCGGTGTTCGGGCGCAAGGGCGACAACCTCACGGTCACCGTGCCGGTGACGTTCGCCGAGGCGGCCCTCGGCGGCGAGGTGCGGGTGCCGACCCTCGGCGGCCCGCCCGTCACCCTGAAGCTGCCGCCCGGCACGCCCAACGGCCGTACGATGCGCGCCCGGGGCAAGGGCGCGGTCCGCAAGGACGGCACCCACGGCGATCTGCTGGTCACCGTCGAGGTACGTGTTCCCAGGGACGTGTCGGGGAAGGCTCGTGACGCACTCGAGGCGTATCGCGAGGCCACCGCGGGCGAGGACCCGCGGGCCGAGCTGTTCGAGGCGGCGAAGGGAGACTGAGAGAGATGGACGGCCGTCGACGTAACCCGTATGAACTGACCGAGGAGACCCCGGTCTACGTCATCTCGGTGGCGGCCCAGCTCTCCGGACTCCACCCGCAGACGCTGCGCCAGTACGACCGCCTGGGTCTGGTCTCCCCGGACCGGACCGCCGGCCGGGGCCGCCGCTACTCGGCCCGTGACATCGAACTGCTCCGCCAGGTGCAGCAGTTGTCGCAGGACGAGGGCATCAACCTGGCCGGAATCAAGCGCATCATCGAACTGGAGAACCAGGTCGCCGCCCTGCAGTCCCGTGTCGCGGAGCTGGAGGCGGCCCTGGACGGCGCGGCGGCCGCGATGCAGCAGCGCGAGGCCGCCGTCCACGCCTCCTACCGGCGTGACCTGGTGCCGTACCAGGAGGTGCAGCAGACCAGCGCGTTGGTGGTGTGGCGGCCCAAGCGGCAGCAGCGCGACTGACACGCAGCAGACCTGAGTACCTCACAAGGGGCCCGCTTTCGGGCCCCTTTTTCTTTGCCGATTTCTTTGCCGACCCATACCGTCCCGTGAACTCCCGTTGAATGGAGGGTCCGTAAAGAGCGTTTGAAGATGATTCCGCTCCTTCTTCACAGGTGCATCGGAGCGTGCTGTTGCGCACTCGTTAAGTAGTTCCGCTTGACGCCGGGTGTGGCCTGAGCGTTGTCTTTTCAGACACCTGGGTCGTATAGCAGCCCCCACGTCCGGAACGCACATGAAGTGAGCCCTCGCATGCGTCGTATCGCCATATCCGTGGCCGTGTCCACGATGACCCTTTCGCTTGCCGGCTGCGGCATGCTGAACGCGTCGGGGAGCGGGGCGAGCGCGAGCCCGAGCAAGGGCGACGACCTCACGGTGGGCCTGCTGCTGCCGGAGAAGACGAACACCCGCTACGACAGGTTCGACTACCCCATCATCAAGTCCCAGGTCGCCGAGCTGACCAAGAAGCGGGGCAAGGTCGAGTACGCCAACGCCGACGCGGACGCCGCCAAGCAGACCGCGCAGCTGCAGCAGATGATCGACGACAAGGTCGATGTCATCCTGCTCGACGCGGTCGACTCGCACGCGGTGGCCGCCGGGGTGCAGAAGGCCAAGGACGCGGGCATTCCGGTCATCGCCTACGACCGGCTCGCCGAGGGCCCGATCGACGCCTATGTCTCCTTCGACAACGAGCTGGTGGGCGAGGTGCAGGGCCGCAGTCTGCTGGAGGCGCTGGGCTCGAACGCCGACAGCTCCAACAAGATCGTCATGATGAACGGCTCGCCCACCGACCCGAACGCCAAGCAGTTCAAGGAGGGCGCGCTCTCCGAGCTGAACGGCAAGGTGACGATCGCGGCGACGTTCGACACCACCGACTGGAAGCCGGAGAACGCCGAGGCCAACATGACCAAGGCGATCAACCAGATCGGCAGGAACAACATCGCCGGGGTCTACTCCGCCAACGACGACATGGCCGGCGGCATCATCAAGGCCCTCAAGGCGGCCGGAGTCACCACCCTGCCCCCGATCACCGGCCAGGACGCCTCGCTGGAGGGTGTCCAGCGGGTGGTGGCCGGAGAGCAGTACATGAGCGTCTACAAGGCCTACCCGGACGAGGCCCAGGCCGCGGCCCAGATGGCCGTCGCCCGGATCCAGGGCAAGGACATCCAGTTCGACGCCCTCACCCAGGACAAGGTCGACAGCCCCACCACCAAGAACATCCCGGCCAAGCTGATCCAGCCGACCGCGCTGACCAAGAGCAACATCAAGTCCACGGTCATCGCCGACGGCATCTACACCGTGGGCGACATCTGCACCGCCAAGTACAAGGCCGCCTGTGCGGCGATTGGCTTGAAGTAGACCGCAGCTTCCTGCAGAGGAGAGAGGCGGAGCCTGGGTCATACCCGGGCATAACAGGCCTGCGCGGCCGCTCCATTGGAGCGAGCCGTGTTGCGGACCCGGTCGGCGCCGCGCATAGTTGCGCTGCGGAAGTGGCAGCACACCGGGGGTGAAATGGGCGATGGCCGGGCGCGGGGCGGAGGAGCATCCACACGGGGCCGACCGACTGTGCGCGGCCGGAGACCGGCTGTACTCCCGGGCCGTACGCCGCGGGCGGGTACCGCGCGCCGACATCGAGACGGTGCCCTGCCTGCTGGAGCTGGCCCTGCTGCACCCGGATCCCGACGACATGGACTGGCTGGTGCCGACCTCCCCGCAGGAGGTCATGACTCGGCTGCTGCGCGGGGTCTGCGACGAGGTCAGCGCGAGCCAGCGGAGGATGGGCTCGGCGGTGGCCGCCTTCGAGTGGTATGCCGGTCTCGGCCGGCAGCTGCCCGCGCTGACGGCACCGGCCGAGGGCAGCGCCATCCGGGTGCTGGACGGGCTGTCACGGATCCAGGCGGCCATGGACGAGGCGACGGAGGCGTGCACCACCGAGGTGCTCACCGTGCAGCCCGGCGGCATCCGCCGGGAGGCCGAGCTGACCGAGGGCCTGCACCGGGCGCTGGCCCTGCGCGGCCGGGGCGTGCGCATGCGCGACCTGTACACCCATGTCGCCCGCCACGGCCAGGGCCTGCTCAACTACCTGGAGCTGATGGGCGACACGGTCGAGGCCCGCAGCCTGGACGAGGTCATCGACCGGCTGATCCTCTTCGACCGCACGGTGGCGTTCGTCCCCGCCAACCCCGACTGCACGATGGCCCTGGAACTGCGCCATCCGGCCCTCGTGGCCTACCTGGTGACGGTCTTCGAGCGCCTCTGGCGCCTCGCGATCCCGCTCACCGCGCCCCTGCCCGACACCGGCATCGAGGGCATCTCGCACCGTGAGCAGTCCATCGCCGCGCTGCTCGCCGAGGGCCACCAGGACGCAGTGATCGCCGAGCGGCTCGGGATCAGCGTGCGCACCTGCCGCGCCCACATCGCCCGCCTGTCGGAGACCCTCGGCGCGGCCAGCCGTACCCAACTGGGTGTCCGTATCGCCCAGGTGGGCCTGGACGGCAACCGCTCCTGTCTGACGGCCGCCCCGGTCACGGCCGCTGACCAGGAATCCCCGAGCGTGCGATGAGACGGCCGGGCCGCGTCCGGCCGGCGCTGCCGAGCGCGGCGGCGAGCCCGGCGACGTGCAGGTGCGCGGGGTCCCCGGGCGAGGGCCTTTCCCGGGCGCCGTGCCCCGCAGGGGGCGCCGGATCCTTCACCGGTCCCGGTCGAGCATGCCGGACTGGGCGATGAGGTACCCGAGCTGGGCGCGGCTGCCGCTGCCGAGGGCCTGGGCGAGCTTGGCGATGTGGGCCCGGCAGGTGCGCACGTTCATGCCCAGACGGCGCGCTATGGCCTCGTCGACATGGCCCTCCACCAGGAGTTTGGCGATGGAGTGCTGGATGTCCGTGATGCCGTCGGGGGCTGTCTCGTAGGGGGCGCCGGTGCTCATCGGCACCGCGCGCGCCCACATGAACTCGAACACCTTGATCAGGTACTGCACCAGGCCCGGGTGCCTGAGTTCCAGGGCGACCTGCCGGTCGTCGCGGATCGGGATGAAGGCCACGGTCTCGTCGCAGATGATCAGCCGCTCCACCAGCTCGTCGATGGTGCGGTACTCCACCTTGCCCTCGGAGAACTGGGACACGTATCCGAGCGTCTCGGGGCTGTAGCGGGCCGTGTGCTGGTAGAGGGTCCTGATCCGCACACCGCGTTCGAGGAGCGGGCGGTCGCGTTCCAGGCCCTGCAGCAGGGTGTGTTCGAGGCGGCGGCTGGTCGGCTGCACGGTGAGCACCTCGGAGCGGCACTCGGCCGTGGCCACGTCGAGTGCCGCGTTGATGCGGTCCAGGCCTTCCAGTACCGAGATGGCGTGCGTGGGCGTCGAGCTCTGGGCGCTGAGCGTCATGAACGGTTCGAAGGCGTCGGCGAGTTCGATCGACAGCCGTCTGCGCTCGGAGATCTCGCGTTCGAGCGGGTTGAGGCGCTGGGCCAGGGCCACCGTGGGAGGGGTGGGACGCAGCCAGTTCGCGTCGTCGGGGTCCGGGTGCAGAAGGGCGAACTCCATGAGGCAGGGAGCGGGTTCGACATCCGCGCGGGCTATGCGTCCGGTCCGTAGCGCCTTCGCGTAGAGGCGGCCACCTTCCTCACACAGCTCGGTCATCGTATGGGGATGTGACACTTTGGTCCGATTCGATGTCAAATCTCCACCCCCCAGGGTCCTGAACATGCAGGAACATGATGCACCGATTGTGTGGCCATGACGTGGCCAAATAAGCCATCGTCTTGTTCGACGGGGGAAGAGGGGACCTTCAAGTGAGGACGAAGCCGACTATGTGCAACAGAATGCTTCGGTCGATGCTTGCCGTCGCCTTCTCCACCGTTGTGGCCATCGGCGCGTTGAGTGGCCTCTTCGGTGCGAGGGGTGACGCTCAGGCGCAGGACACCACCTGGGGAGTGGCTCCTCGGTCTGTCGCTGTGAGTGCCGACGGCACCGGATCGGCCCATTCCGATGGTGCAGACGACACCACCTGGGGCTGACTGATGACTACTCCACCCGACGACCGTTCCTTCCGGCGCGAGATGGCCACCGCCTACCGCTCCGGCTGGCACTTCATCGACCTGGTCACGGCCATCCCGCACAGCGGGGATTCGCTGATGGTGACCGTCTTCGGTGAACCGGTCGTCGTGACACGGGACGAGGACGGGGACGTGCGGGCGTACCGGTGCCTGCGCAAGCCGCGTGGCGCGCCCCAGCCGGTGCGCTGTGCCATCCGGTACGGAATGATCTTCGTGAACCTGGACCAGCGGGATCACCGGCTTGCCGAGCCGACGGATTCCGACCTGCGAACCATCTCGGCCACCCCCCGCAGTGCCTGACGCGATTCCCCCGTCGTAAAAGATCGCTCAGGTGCTTCCCCCCGCAGCGGCGTCACCGTGACCTGAACACGGTGACGCCGCTGTAGTTTTTGGGGACATTTCGGGGTATGGGCGCGCTTCCATGGTGGCTGAAAATATTCGTTCAGGCCGACCAAAGCGTCACCCCTGGTGTCACCCGGCGTGTCAGCCATGGCCCAGCGCCCGCTCGACCTCGATCTCGATCACCACGCGCGACGGATTCGGCCCCGGCGTCCGCTCGTAGCGCTCGGCGTAGCGCCGCACCGCCTCCGCGACCCGTTCCGGTTCCGTCCGCACCCGCGCACGCCCTTCCAGGGTGGCCCAGCGCCGGCCGTCCACCTGGCACACCGCCACGCGGGCGCCCCCGGTGCCGGCCGCGCGGACGTGCCGTACCTTCGCGCTGGACACGTTGGTGATCACCCGAGCCAGTCCGGACGCCGCGTCGTAGGTCACCCCGACCGGTACCACGTGCGGGCTGCCGTCGGGCCGGAGCGTGGTCAGCGTGCACAGATGCCGTTCGCGCCAGAACGCGAGGTAACGCTCGTCCGGTGCCGCCGGATCCACGGAGTGCGTCATCGCCATGCCCGCAACCTAGTCCCCCAAGGGCTCCCCGCCCACCTTGAGCGGAATAGACTCAACTTTGTGTACGCTGGTTAGGTCAGCAGTGGAGAGAGTCGCCGAGGAGGAGAACGGACACGTGGACGCCGAGCTGACCAACAGGAGCCGGGACGCGATCAACGCGGCCAGTAACCGGGCCGTGACGGAGGGGCACCCGGACCTCACGCCCGCTCATCTGCTGCTGGCTCTGCTTCAGGGGCAAGGCCAGCGGCAGGACAACGCGAACATCACCGACCTGTTCGCGGCCGTCGACGCCGATCAGGCCGCCGTACGCGCCCAGACGGAGAAGATCCTGGCCGCGCTGCCCAGTGTGGCCGGATCCACCGTTGCGCCGCCGCAGCCGAACCGTGAGCTGCTGGCCGTGCTCGCCGACGCCGCCGAGCGGGCGAAGGACCTCGGGGACGAGTATCTGTCCACGGAGCACCTGCTGATCGGCATCGCCGCCAAGGGTGGCCGGGTCGCCGAGGTGCTCCAGGCGCAGGGCGCCGACGCCAAGAAGCTGCTGGAGGCCTTCAAGAAGGCCAGGGGAGGACGCCGCGTGACCACCGCCGACCCCGAGGGTCAGTACAAGGCCCTGGAGAAGTTCGGCACCGACTTCACCGCCGCCGCCCGCGAGGGCCGGCTGGATCCGGTCATCGGCCGGGACCAGGAGATCCGGCGGGTCGTGCAGGTGCTGAGCCGTCGTACGAAGAACAACCCCGTCCTCATCGGCGAGCCCGGCGTCGGCAAGACCGCCGTGGTGGAAGGGCTCGCGCAGCGGATCGTGAAGGGCGATGTGCCCGAGTCCCTCAAGGACAAGCGGCTCGTCTCCCTCGACCTGGGCGCGATGGTGGCCGGAGCGAAGTACCGGGGCGAGTTCGAGGAGCGGCTCAAGGCCGTGCTCGCCGAGATCAAGGACTCCGACGGGCAGATCATCACCTTCATCGACGAGCTGCACACCGTCGTGGGTGCGGGTGCCGGCGGCGATTCGGCCATGGACGCGGGCAACATGCTCAAGCCGATGCTGGCCCGCGGTGAGCTGCGCATGGTGGGCGCCACCACCCTGGACGAGTACCGCGAGCGGATCGAGAAGGACCCGGCCCTCGAGCGGCGCTTCCAGCAGGTGCTGGTCGCCGAGCCGAGCGTCGAGGACACCATCGCGATCCTGCGCGGCCTCAAGGGCCGGTACGAGGCGCACCACAAGGTGCAGATCGCCGACAGCGCGCTGGTGGCCGCCGCCACCCTCTCCGACCGCTACATCACCTCCCGCTTCCTGCCCGACAAGGCCATCGACCTCGTCGACGAGGCAGCCTCCCGCCTGCGCATGGAGATCGACTCGTCCCCCGTCGAGATCGACGAACTCCAGCGTGCCGTCGACCGGTTGAAGATGGAGGAGCTGGCGATCGCCAAGGAGACCGACCCGGCCTCCGTCGCCCGCCTGGAGAAGCTGCGCCGCGATCTCGCCGACAAGGAGGAGGAGTTGCGGGGCCTGACCGCCCGCTGGGAGAAGGAGAAGCAGTCCCTCAACCGGGTCGGTGAACTCAAGGAGCGCCTGGACGACCTGCGCGGGCAGGCCGAACGCGCCCAGCGCGACGGCGACTTCGACCGCGCGGCCAAACTGCTGTACGGCGAGATCCCCACGCTGGAGAAGGAGCTGGAGGAGGCCTCCGAGGCCGAGGAGGAGGCCGCCAGCGACACGATGGTCAAGGAGGAGGTCGGCTCCGACGACATCGCCGACGTCGTCGCCGCCTGGACCGGCATCCCGGCCGGCCGGCTGCTGGAGGGCGAGACGCAGAAGCTGCTGCGCATGGAGGACGAGCTGGGCAAGCGCCTGATCGGCCAGACCGAGGCCGTACGGGCGGTCAGCGACGCCGTACGCCGTTCGCGCGCCGGGATCGCCGACCCCGACCGCCCCACCGGCTCCTTCCTCTTCCTCGGCCCGACCGGCGTCGGCAAGACCGAACTCGCCAAGGCGCTGGCCGACTTCCTCTTCGACGACGAGCGGGCCATGGTCCGCATCGACATGTCGGAGTACGGCGAGAAGCACAGCGTGGCCCGGCTGGTCGGCGCGCCTCCCGGCTACGTCGGCTACGAGGAGGGCGGCCAGCTGACGGAGGCCGTGCGCAGGCGCCCGTACAGCGTGGTGCTGCTGGACGAGGTGGAGAAGGCGCACCCCGAGGTCTTCGACATCCTGCTGCAGGTGCTGGACGACGGCCGCCTGACCGACGGGCAGGGCCGTACGGTCGACTTCCGCAACGCCATCCTGGTGCTCACCTCCAACCTGGGCAGCCAGTTCCTGGTCGACCCGATCGCCGGCGAGGCGGAGAAGAAGGAGCAGGTCCTGGAGGTCGTCCGGACCTCCTTCAAGCCCGAGTTCCTCAACCGGCTGGACGACCTGGTGGTCTTCTCGGCGCTGACCAAGTCCGAGCTGGAGCGGATCGCGCAGATCCAGCTCGACCGGCTGGGCAGGCGGCTGGCCGAGCGCCGGCTCACCCTGGAGATCACGCCCGAGGCGCTGGCCTGGCTCGCCGAGGAGGGCCTGGACCCGGCCTACGGCGCCCGCCCGCTGCGCCGCCTGGTGCAGACCGCCATCGGTGACCGGCTCGCCCGGGAGATCCTCTCCGGCGAGATCAAGGACGGCGACACGGTCCGCGTGGACCGCTTCGGCGAGGGCCTGCTGGTGGGTCCGGCGACCGGGAAGACGCTCTAGCGAGGGGTGCGCGTCGGCGTGCGTTCCCCTGCGGCGGGAACCGTGTCAGCCCAGGGCTGACACGGGCCGCCGGGGCTTGCCACCCCCCTCCCCGCATGAGGGAGGATGGCGGAATCCAATGAAGGGAAATTCACGGTGAGCATCGACCCGTCCTCGATTCCGAACTTCGGGGGCCAGCCCGACCCGCAGCCCCAGGGACCGGCCGGCCCCGTCCTCCCGGATCAGGACCTCGTGAAGCAGCTCCTCGACCAGATGGAGCTGAAGTACGTCGTGGACGAGGAGGGCGACCTCGCGGCTCCGTGGGAGCAGTTCCGCACCTACTTCATGTTCCGCGGTGAGGCCGAGCAGGCGGTCTTCTCGGTGCGGACCTTCTACGACCGCCCCCACAAGATCGACGAGAAGGCGCAGCTGCTCGAGTCGATCGACGACTGGAACCGCCGCACCCTGTGGCCCAAGGTCTACACCCACACCCACGACGACGGCACCGTCCGTCTCATCGGTGAGGCCCAGATGCTGATCGGCACGGGCGTCGACATCAACCACTTCGTCTCCTCGACGGTCAGCTGGGTGCGGGCCGCGATCGAGTTCGACAAGTGGCTGGTCGAGCAGCTCGGCCTGGAGCAGGACGTCGACCAGGGCGACCAGGGCGACCAGCCCGAGAGCGACGGGGAGTAAGCCCCCAAGGCGTCCCCCGGAAGTCGTCCGGGCGGCGTCCTACAGCGGCGTGGCCGCGTACACCAGCAGGTACGCGCCGTAGAGATAGCTGAACCCGGCCAGGGTCGCGACCAGCACGGTCGTGTGCCAGGGCCGGGTTCTCGCCGTTCGCACCAGCACGTGCGCGAGCGGCAGCAGCAGCGGGAACGCCGGCAGCAGGAACCGCGGCTTGCACTCGAAGAACCCCGACCCGCCGAGCGCGATCAGCAGCAGCACCCCGCTGTACACCAGCAGCGGCAGCGGGGCGCGGTCCAGCAGGAGCAGCACGTACAGCACCGCTCCCGCCGTCACGGTCAACAGCGCCATCGGGAACACGAACCGGCTGCCGTGCGCCAGCATCAGGTGCACGAAGTGCACCGAGCCGCGCCCGAAGTCGAACGTCGATCCCCACTGCCGCTGCACCTCGAAATAGCCGCCCAGCAGATCGCCCTCGCGCCGGCCGACCCAGAGTACGTACGCGGTCCAGCCCAGCGGGGCGAGCGCCGCGCCCGTCCACAGCCTGTGGGAAACTTTTCCGCGCCGCTGCCACGCCTCACTGCAGGCCGCCGCCAGCACGGCCACGGCGACCGCGAACCCGTTCGGCCGGGCGAGCCCCGCGAGCGCCGCGAGCGTGCCCGCCCACAGCCAGTTCCCGGCCAGCACCGCGTACAGCGCCCAGGCCGCAAGCGCGGTCAGCAGCGGCTCGGTGTACGCCATCGACAGCACCACCGAGTGCGGCAGCAGCCCCCACAGCAGGACCAGTGCGATCCCGGTGGCCCGTCCGTACAGCCGGGAGCCGACCGCGTGGATGCCGACGGCGGCCACCGCGGCCGCGGTCCACGAGATGAGCAGCCCGGCGGCGCCCCCGCCGAACGGGAACAGCGCCGTCAGCGCCCGCACCAGTGCCGGGTACAGCGGGAAGAACGCGAGGTCGCTGTGGACGCCCGGGTCGTGCGAGGGCAGGTCGTGGCCGTAGCCGTGCACGGAGATGCCCAGGTACCAGACCGAGTCCCAGGACCGGCCGAGCAGCGTGAGCGGGTGCTGCCCGGCGAACCGGGCGACGAGGGCGACCACGGCCGCGCCGGCGAGCCGGGCACCGAGGAACAGGCCTACGGCGACCCCGCTCGCGCGCTGCGCTCGCCCGGGCGCAGCAAGGACGGCGCTGACAGTGCGGGCGGTGCGGGCGGAACGGACGGGGCTGGCGTGGGTCACATCTGTGCACCTTGCGTGAGGTGTCATTCGGCCGTGCGGTGACGCGCCGTCGAGGTCCGCGTCGTCGCCCGTCTGCGTCGCCCGTCTGCGTCGCCCGGCTACGGGCGCGTTCTTCTGATCCGGTCTCAGATCACTTCCTCCGCCGGAACCCCTGGGTAAACTTGCGAAGGCTGCGCTGGCCCGTTGGGGTGTCGACGTGGGGGCTTGGTGAACCCGATAGCGTTGTACTACCCGCACATTCATGTGCGGGACGACACATGGCTGAAGTACGCCGCGCTGTACTGGCCCAGGATGGGCAGGCTGCGCCCGCGGGACTATCCCCTCCTGGACTCCGTGGTGTCCGCACGGTTGCACGCGGCGGGGTGGCTGCTGGACATCGAGCCCCCGCAGTGGGCGTGGCCCCAGGTGGGGCAGCCCTTCCTGGAGCTGATCAACGATCACGCACAGGCGCTGCGCGACCGCTTCGGGGTCGACCGCATCGACACCTGGGGCGTTCCCGCCGCCGAGGCCGGGTTCGGGTACGCCGGGGGTGTCCGTTCGGCGGGCGGGCGCGACGACGCGGCGGCCCGCGGTGAGGTGACGTGGCTGAACCCGCGGTTCGGGTTCGTGCACGCCAGCAAGATCGGCCCGGAGGTCGTGGCCGCCGCGGTGGACGCCGGGCTGGCGGTCACCGGGCCGGGCAGGGGCGGGACCTGGGTGGGGATGCATCCGGAACTGGCCCACGTCTACACCTGCGCGTTGACCGAACGGGTCGCCACCGAGGACCACTTGCAGCCGGTCACCGACCAGGAGCAGCCGCACACCGCGTTGTCCGGGTGGACCCTCGACCGCCTGGTGCACCTGTTGGTCGACCGGCCGGTGGCCCACGACGAGGGGCCCCGGCCCCATCCGGACCTGTTGGACTCGTTCGTGTTCATGGCGTTCGCGACCGTGGTGCCGGCGAACCTGGACACCGTGCCGGTCGAGAAGATCATCGAGATCCGCTCGACGTTCGGTGCCGAGTTGGACGCCTTCCGGACGTACGCGGCCGAGCAGGTACAGGAGTTCGCCGCGATCGAGGACGTCCGTGACCTGGCCGTCCGTCGCGAGTACCTGCGGCTCGAAGTCGACAGGACCGTGACCACACGGTTGAACGGGTTGCGTGAGCGGCTGCGCAGTGTCGGCCTGGAGTCGGTCTACGCCCTGGCCAACGTCAAGTCCGTGGCGTTGCCGCCGCTGGCCGCGCTGGCGGCCGAGACCGCCGGGGTGCCCGCGGCGCTCACCGCCCCCGCCGCGCTGGCCGCCTGCGTGGTCAGCGCGCCCGTCCAGTGGCGCCGGCAACGCCGGGCGGCCATCGAGGAGTCGCCCGTCAGCTACCTGTTCCGGCTTGAGCGGGAGGTCAGTCCCACGAAGCTGATCGACCGGCTGCGCAAGGTCTGGCCGGCGTGACCCCCGACGGACAGGGGCGGGCGGTGGAGAGGGACGACGCGTTCGCCGTCGCGCTGCGGGCGGCGTTCAGCGGTGCCGGCGAGGGCCACACACCGGACGTCGACCTGGCCGCGCTGATGCGTCCGGCGCCGGATCCGGAACTGGAGGCGCGGATGCGCGCGCTCGCGGATCTCGTCGCCCGTGAGCTGGACGCCTGCGCACCGGAGGGCCGGCAACGCCTGGACGCCGTGTTCGTACTGACCGGACGGATCGAGAGGGCGCGCCTGACCTGCCACACCGGCACCCGGTCGGTGGAGGTCGCACCGAGTTCCGCGGTGCTGCGGCTCGTGAGCGACCACCGTGAGCTGGCTGCCCGCACGCCCACCGGCCCGTGGTGGCGCATGCGGGTACGGCTCACGGCCGACGGTGCCCCCGACATCGACTACGACCACGGCGAGCTGCCCATTGCGGACGAGGACCGCCTGCCGCCCGACGCGTACCGCGCCGACCTGGCCCGCCTGGGGTTCCCGCGCGAGAAGCTGCCGACCTGGCTCGCGGCCTACGTGGGCCATGAGGACCGCCAGTCGCGCAGCCCGGTGCTGGCCGCGGCCCGGGCTCGGGCCGATGCCGAAGCCGGGGTGCGCCCGGTGGCGCCCGTCGACGGACTGCCGCAGCTGCCGACGATGTGGGCGCGGTGGGCGCTGCTGTCGGCCGCGTTCGTCGCGGCCGGTTCCGCCGCGGGCCCCCGGGTGCGGCCCTCGCACGCCTGGTTCGAGCACTCCGGCCGGGGCGGGGCCACGCTCTGGCTGCTCCCCGGTGACCGGGCGGTGCTCTCGGGTGGGGTGTGGGAGGCGCCCGGCCTGGCCGCCGCCTACCGGGGGGACGCGCCGTTCCCGGACCTGTTCGCCGGAGCGCCGGCCTCGGTGACGGACGAGGTCCTCGACCCACGCGGAGCCGACGGCCTGCTGTCCTTCTGCTACTGGTACGAGGGCCGGCGCTGGTGCCGGGGCGAGTCGCAGCAGCCGGAGGAGGTCACCACGGCGGTCCCGGACGTCCGGACCGCGGACACCGTGATCGACGTCGTCGCCCGCCTGACCGGCCGGGGCGACGAGCCGGCCGTGCGCAGGGCGGCGGTGCAGCTGGTCGCCGCGGCCGAGGCGAGAACGGTGACGCGTGACATGCTGGTCGGCCTGTTCGGTGGCGGGGACGGCGACGTCGACGGCGCGCTCCAGCAACTGGTGCTGGCGGACGTGGCCGGACGTGCGGACTTCCCGCCGATCGACGAGCAGTCGGCGATCGCCATCGTGCGCGAGCACATGCTCGACAACGGTCTGGAGACCCCGGAGTACTCGGTCCGCAACCTCGCGGCGTCGCGGCTCGGCGTCGGCTGGATGGTCTACGTCCCGGTGCCCCGGGGCGAGACGAGGATCTGGCGGGCGATCTTCTACGTGGCGGACGACGGCGTGCTGGAGCGGTCGTCGTCCGCCGAGGCCCCGTCCCGCTACGAGGCCGGATTCGAGAAGCGGTTCCACGAACGCCGCCGGAACCGGTGAGCAGACCCCGGGTCATCCCACGTCGAGGTCCCAGTCGAGGGCCCACAGCCGGACCACGGCGTCGTCGCCCCCGGAGACGAGGAAGTGCCCGTCGCCCGTCAGCGCGATGCACTGGACGCCGCCCGGGTGCGCCTCGACCGTGCGCAGGGACCGGCCCGATGCGATGTCCCAGATCCGCAGCGTCGAGTCCTCGGCGCCGGAGACCGCGTAGCGTCCGTCCGGGGTGAAGCGGATCCCCCGAGCGTTGCCGAGGTGCTGGTCGAGCACGGCGACAGTGTCGCCGGTGGCGACGTCCCAGACCCGGACGCTCCGGTCCGAGTAGCCGCCGGCGGACATGGCGAAACGACCGTCACCGCTCAGCGTGACCGCCATCGCCCAGTGCGTGTGGCCGTGCAGAACGCGCAGACAGTGGCCGGTGGCGAGGTCCCACAGCCGTACGGTGGCGTCTGCTCCCGCAGTGGCCGCAAGCCGCCCGCGGCCGTCGATCCAGGCGGACTGGACCGGGCCGTCGTGCCCGGTCATCGTCCGCAGACACACCCCGCGCTCCAGGTCCCAGAGGCGGAACGAACGGTCGGCCCCGCCGATCAGCGCCTGCCGCCCGTCGGCGGTGAACCGGGTCGACCTCGGCCCTCGACTGAGGGGTCCGATCATGCGCATCAGGGGTTGCGCCGTGTCGACCGCGATGAGGCGCTCCCCGTCCACGGAGTACAGCTGTTCGCCCGTGCCGACGGACCAGGCATGCACCGAGCCGTCCCGGCCGGACGCCATGACGCGCGAACCGTCCGCGCTGAGTTGCACCACGTCGACCGCCTCGTGGCGACCCTTTCCCGGGTGGGTGAAGGTGCGCAGGGAACGGCCCGTCGCCGGATCCCACAGACGTACCGTCCCGTCGATCCCGGCCGAGGCCGCGATCCGGCCGTCGGCCGTCACGTCGACCGACATGATCCCGTTCCGGTGTCCCGCAAGACTCCGCTCGGTCCAGACGGCACGCAGGCCGGTGCGGGCGGCGGTCGCGCTCAGGGCGCGCCAGGCCGCCATGACGTTCGGCGCCCGCTCGTGGCCGAAGACTCCCCGGGCCTCGCGGAGCCGGGCGAGCGCGCCGGCGCGGTCCCCGGTCGCCGCCCTGCGTTCCGCCTCGTCGACCAGGGCCCGGACCCTGTCGTCCCGCTCGCTCAGCTCCTCGTGCCTGCGGGGCCGGCTCAGCTGGGGCTGCGCGGCGTAGGGGCGGGGCATCCGCCACAGGCGGACCGAGTTGTCCTGCCCGGCGGACAGGGCGTACTCGTGGTTCTTGCCCCAGCGGACATGGCGTACTTCGCCGTCGTGCCCGCGGAACGTCCGCCGGCACTTACCGGTGGCCACGTCCCACACTCGTACGGTGCCGTCCAGGCCACCGGAGAGGAGCAGCTTGCCGTCGGAGCCGAACGCCAGCGACTCGGCGAAGCGGGCGTGCCCGGTCAGCGTCCGGACGTGGCCGCCGCCGCGCAGGTCCCAGATGTCGATGGTCGGGTTCCGGCTGCTCGCGACGGCCGCGACGCCCGCGTCGGGATCGAAGCAGAGCGCCATGTGGTTGGCGCCCTCGGTACCGAGGACGGAGCGGCACTCTCCGCTCTCCAGATCCCACAGGCGGGCGACGCAGTCCGCGTATCCGGCGACGAGCACCCAGCGGCCGTCCGGGCTGAGTTCCGCCTCGACGAACTGGTGCACGTCCCGGTCGAACCGCCATCGGACCTGCCTGCTCCGCAGGTCCCAGACCACGAGAGCGGCACCGGCCCGGCCGTCGCGCCTCGTGTACTCCAGGCCGACCGCGGTTCCCGTGCGCGGGCTCAGGGCCGCCCAGGCCAGCCTGCCCGCCGTCCGGGCGGCGCGCAGGCAGCTGCCGTCGTCCAGGTCCCAGAACCGCGCCGTGTTGTCCCCTCCGACGGACGCCGCGTACCGGCCGTCCGGGGTGATCCGGACGGAGCGGACCCCTCCGGAGTGGCCTTCCAGGGTGTGCAGGCACCGCCCGGTGAGCACGTCCCACACGCGGACCTCGTCGTCCACGCCACCGGTCACCGCGCGCCGCCCGTCGGCGCAGACATCGACCCGGAGAATGGGTTCGGCCCATCCGGGGCGGGTCCACGCCCAGCGGATCTCCCGTGTGCCGAGGCATACGGCGTCGCGGACGGCGGCCGAATCGAGGTGCTCCAAGGCGGTGCGGACGTCGGGCCGGCCGGGCAGCTCGTGGTTGACGCGTTCGAGGAGCGGGCGCGCGGCCGTGAGGTCGCCGCGTTCCATGTGGGCGAGGCCGAGGACATGCCGTGCCGCCCAGGAGTTCCCGGTGTCGCGGCGGACGGCCTCGAGATCGGCGACGACCTTCTCATCGGTGATCTCGCCGCGGCGCCAGCGCATCAGCCCGAAGTTGTAGGTGGCCTCCGCGTGCTGGGGATCGGCGGACAGCGCGGAGGTGAACTCGGCCTCGACCGCGGCCCGCGCGTCGTCCTGCTCCCTGAGGTCGAGGAGCGACAGGGCCCGGTTGTTGTGTCCGTCGCCCCGCAGGTCCGCGGCCTGCGGTTCCAGACGTGGGTATCTCCGGCCGGTCACCCGCCGGTAGATGCCGGCGATCTCGGTCGCGACGTCGGCCGCCGACGCGGGCCGGGCCGAGGGGTCGATCCCGAGACAGCGTTCGAGCAGATCCGCCAAGCCGGGCGGGATCGACGCGAGGGAGGGGTCCACGAGTGCGCCGGCCCGGTAGCTCTCGAGGACCGAGCCCGCCTGAGGGCCGAGCCCCCAGCACATCCTGCCGGTGAACATCTCCAGTACCGACGCGGCGAAACTGAAGATGTCCGTGCTCGTCCCGAGCGAGCGACGCGCCAGCTGTTCCGGGGAGGCGTACGCCTTCGTCATGCCGCCGAACGACACCGGGGTTTCCGTCCCGGGCGACGCGGTGCGCATCCCGGAGTCCGGGGCGGCGACTCTGCGTGCCCGGGCCAGGCCGAAGTCGGTGACCTTGGCGACGACCGTGCCCTGCGTGTGGTCGTCGATGAGGACGTTCGCGGGCTTCACGTCCTGGTGGATCAGCTGTCTGCCGTGTGCATGGCCGAGCCCCCAGGCGATCTGGACGGCCACGTCGAGCACGCGTGCCGTCGCCGCGTCCGGGCCGCCCGCGTACAGGCGTCCGTCGGTGATCCAGTCGTGCAGGCTGCCGCCGCCCACGTACTCCGCGAACACGCGCGGGACACCGTCCATCGTGCGGACGTAGTGGCAGCTGCAGATGTTCGGGTGCATGCCCAGCGAGACCCAGTCCTCGGCCTCCGCGACGAACAGTCGCTTCTGTGCCTCGGTCTCGAACCAGTCGGCGTTCGGGCACTTCACCGCGAGGTCGATCTCCCACTGCAGGTGCCGGACCCGCAGCACCTGTCCCATCGCGCCCTGGCCGGCGACCCCCTCGACGCGATAGCGGCCCTCCACCGTGGCACCGACCGGCCACGGCTGTGGACCGCCCCTCGCTCCTTCAGGCTCGCTCATGGCCGCCGACTGCGCATCCGCGCCTCCCCCGGAACATGGAGACCGGATTGTCGCACGGAAGCGGCGTACGGCGGTTGCCGATATCCCGGTTCTGCTGTGTTTCAGGCCGACAGCTGCCGCAGCCGTTCCGCCGCCTCCTTCAGCACCTCCGCGCGCTTGCAGAACGCGAACCGTACGAACGGTGCCCCCGCCTCCCGGTGGTCGTAGAAGACCGCGTTCGGGATGGCGACGACCCCCGCCCGCTGCGGCAGCGAGCGGCAGAAGGCGAAGCCGTCGCCCTTTTCGGACAGCACGGCGCCGAGGGGGCGGATGTCGGTGGTGATGAAGTACGTGCCGGCGGTGTCGTAGACCTTGAAGCCCGCCTCCCTGAGGCCCGCCGCGAGGATGTCCCGCCTGGTCTGCATGTCCTGGCGGAGGGTCTCGAAGTACGACTCCGGGAGGGCGAGGGCCTTCCAGCCGCGATCCACGTCGCGCGATAGAAATCAGAGCACAATCAGAGTACGGTCTGAGTATGAGCATCGCACCCTTGGCATTCGAATCGGAGTCTGTCTCGTTCACCGATCTGTCGCGGAACCCGAAGGCTGTCGCCGCCAGGGCCGCCGCCCTCGGATGCCTGCGTGTCACGCACCGGGACGCGCCCGACATGGTGTTGACCACGGCCATATACGCAGAGCGCGCCGAGGAGAACCTGACCACGGCGTCCCGGCTGTTCCTCGCACTGCTGAAACAGGACGACGGTGCCAAGTCGCTTTTGCTTGCTCTGCCCGAGGTGTTCCCGTGGGTGCGCCACCTGGACGCCGAGGAAGTCCGGGAATTCACTGTCGAGCTTCTGGAAGCGCTGTCCGACGCCGCTGAACTGGGCGCCAGGGAGGCCGTGCACCGAGCGATCGTCTCGTGGCGGGCCACCGCCCGCATCAACGCCGATCCTGATCAGCTCAGGGAAGCGCTCCGTCCGCTCGGTGACGTCGACCTCGGCCCCGTCGAGGTGCACGAGTGAGCCCGAAGAAAGGCGATCGGGTCAGTGTTCCTCCGCTGAGCGGCTGGAACGTCATTTACGGCACGACGGAAGCCGCGACCGGTTGGGAGGAGCTGTGCCGGGTGGCGTTGCCGAACGCGCATCGCTGCCTGGAAGCCCTTCGCGCAGACCCGCTGTCGCGGGCCAACTGGAACCGCCAGCACCAGCTCCGAGGCAGACACGCCACCAGGGCATGGAAGGGCTCTGAGCTGGAGCAGTGGGAGTACGAAATCACCAGCGGCGGCAGGGTCCGCTACCTGGTCAGCCCGGACACCTCGACTGTGATCCTTGTGTACGCCTCCCCGCGACACCCGAAGGACACCGAATAGCCTCCGGTGTTTCGCCCGTGCGGAAGGCAAGGTGAACCGGGGCGCGGGTTGCGATGGGCTCTTGCGGTGCAGGTGGCTGGCCGACCGGAGTCGGAGGACGGCCGCGCCAAGGACGACTGGCCCCATGGAGCGGCGGTCAGTGCGCGAACGCCTTGCGGAGCCGTTCCGCCGCGTCCGCCAGTACCTCGGTGCGTTTGCAGAACGCGAACCTGACGTAGGAGGCGCCCGCCTCTTGATGGTCGTAGAAGACCGCGTTCGGGATAGCGACGACCCCGGCCCGTTCCGGCAGGGCGCGACAGAAGGCGAAGCCGTCGCTTTCGCCGAGGGGGCGGATGTCGGTGGTGATGAAATACGTGCCGCTCGGGCGGAAGACCCTGAAGCCTGCCTGCTCCAGGCCGCCCGCGAGCAGGTCCCGCTTGGCGTGCATGTCGGCTCGGAACTCGTCGAAGTACGCGTCGGGCAGGCGCAGGGCCTCGGCCACGGCGTACTGGAAGGGTCCGGAGGCGACGTATGTCAGGAACTGCTTAGCGGAGCGTACGGCGGTGACGAGTTCCGCCTTACCGGTCACCCAGCCGACCTTCCAGCCGGTGAAGGAGAACGTCTTGCCGGCCGATCCGATGCTCACCGTGCGCTCGCGCATCCCCGGGAACGTGGCCAGCGGCAGGTGCTCGGCGTCGCCGAACACCAGATGCTCGTAGACCTCGTCCGTCACCACCAGCAGGTCCCGCTCGACCGCCAGCTCGGCGATCGCGGCCAGCTCCGCGCGCGTGAGGACCGTACCGGTCGGGTTGTGCGGGGTGTTGATCAGCAGCAGCCGGGTCCTGTCGGTGACGGCCGCGCGCAGTTCGTCCAGGTCGAGACGGAAGCCGCCGTCGTCCGGGCGCAGGGTGACCGGTACCCGCCGGCCGCCCGCCATCGCGATGCACGCCGCGTACGAGTCGTAGTACGGCTCCAGGGCCACGACCTCGTCGCCCGGCTCCAGCAGGGCCAGGAGCGAGGCGGCAATGGCCTCCGTCGCGCCCGCCGTCACCAGTACCTCGGTGTCGGGGTCGTAGGACAGGGCGTAGCGGCGCTGCTGGTGCGCGGCGATCGCGGTGCGCAGCTCGGGGATGCCCGGGCCCGGCGGGTACTGGTTGCCGCGGCCCTCGCGCAGCGCCCGTACGGCGGCCTCGCGGACCTCCTCGGGGCCGTCGGTGTCGGGGAAGCCCTGACCCAGGTTGATCGCCCCGGTGGCCGTGGCCAGGGCGGACATCTCGGCGAAGATCGTCGTCCCGAACTCGGCGAGCCGGCGATTGAGGTGGGGGCGCGCGGTGGAGGTCATGCTGGTCATCCTGCGCCCAAGCTCTGGACTTCCTCAACTCTGCTTTGAGTCCCGGGACGGCCGGGCATCCCCCGTCCACCACGGTCCACGGGGGGCCGTGCACGGGGGAACGGAAAGCAGGTGACGTCCATGGGCATCGTCATCCTCGTCGTCCTGGCGGTCGGCGCGTTCGTGGCCGTCGCGGCGCGGGCGAAGCAGGCCGGGAGCCGGCGGGCGCGGGTGTCGCTCGGCAAGGGCGGGCGGTCGCGGTCCCGGTCGTACCGGACGTCGTCGTCCTCGTCGTCGGCCGTGTACGGCGGCGGCGCGAGCAGTTGGTGGGCGGGCGACTCGGGCTCCTCCTCGAGCGGCCACGGGGGACACCACGGCGGCCACCACTCCTGCGGCGGTGGCCACTCCTGCGGGGGTCACTCCTCCTGCGGCGGGGGATCGTCGTGCGGCGGCGGGGGCGGATGCGGGGGAGGCAGCTGACACGGGGCAGCTGAGCTTCCAGGGTTCCCGGAGAACCGCATCCGGGCCGCGACACGGGCGCTCGCCGGCGAAGGCAACCGGTGGGCGCTCGCCGTTTTTCTCGCGCGCCAGGCGCACGCCATGGTTGAACAGTTGAGCTGTAGAGCCCTCTGAGGGATGTAAACCCCACGAAGTTGGGTAAAAACGCTGTGGCGGCCTCTCTGTTCATGATTCCCTCTTAACCGCCAACGCAGCCTTTCGGACATCCCGCAGATTCCCTCCTCCGGCCGGGCCGGCTGGGCTGACATGGCCGATCTCCCTCCCACATCGTGTTGTTAGCGGAGCCGATCCATGCTCACGACCCTGAACACCTCCTACACCGATACGCGCGCCGCCGACCTCGCCTGGGCTCTGGGACGCGAGCCGCTCCCCGCACTGGCCACCCTCGACCTCGAACTCGCGGGCGCCAAGCTGCAGTTGAGACTGCTCGGCGCGTCCCACCAGGTGCTGCTGGAGGACGAGTGCGGCAACTGCTCGGAGACGGTCGCGTGCATCCCCGGCTCCAGCACTCCGCTGCCGCTGGGCGTCGCCAAACGTGCCGGCGACTGGGAGTACGAGTTCGCCGCCCGCGTCGAGCTGCTCACGCCCGGCTCCTTCGCGGGCCGCGCCCAGGAGTTGCTGGCCCTGGTCGCGGAGCATCCGCACGGCCTCGCGGGCGTCTTCCCCGGCAGCCCCCACGCCTTCACCGCGATGCTGGCCCAGCGTCACGAGGGCCAGGTCCACTGGCGCACCTGGCACGCCTACCCGCAGGACGGGCAACTGGTGGCCACCCGCACCCGCGTGGGAGTCCGGGTCCCGGCGTCCGCGCCATAAACCCCCGCGGGGTCAACTCGCCCCAGATCCACACGTGTGGGTGACGAAGCGTGCCGAGTGCGTGACGTAACGTCGCAGGGTGATCGAACCGCACGCCCCCGCGCCCCCGGGTGCTCCGCCCCACTGGACAGGCCCCGTCCGGCTGCCCGTCCGGCCCGGCACCGGGCGGTTCCTGGTCCTCGTGTGCGTCTTCGTCTGCGCGGCCTGCGGACTCGTCTACGAACTCGAACTCGTCGCGTTCGCCTCGTACTTGATCGGGGACTCGGTCACCCAGTCCTCGGTCGTGCTGTCCGTCATGGTGTTCGCGATGGGCATCGGCTCGCTCGGTGCCAAGCGGCTGCGCTGCCACGCGGCGGTCGGTTTCGGCGCGATCGAGATCGCCCTCGCGCTCATCGGAGGGTGCAGCGCGATGGCGCTGTACGCCGTCTTCGCCTGGACCGGCGGCTGGGGCGGGGTGTGGGCCGACGGACCACGCTGCCTGCTGGTCGCCTTCTCCCTCGCCATCGGCCTGCTCATCGGCGCCGAGGTCCCGTTGCTGATGGAGCTGATCCAGCGCATCCGGCGCCAGGACGCGGGCGGCGCGGTGGCCGACCTGTTCGCCGCCGACTACGTGGGCGCGTTGGTCGGCGGCCTCGCCTTTCCCTTCCTGCTCCTGCCGTTCCTCGGCCAGTTGACGGGCGCGCTGCTCACCGGCACCGTGAACGTCGTCGCGGGCGGCGCCCTGGTCCTCGGCCTCTTCCGTCGTGACCTGACCCGCCGCGCCCGCTGGACCCTGCTCCTCGTCGGCCTCACCGTGCTCGCCGTCCTCGCCTCCGCCGCCGCCCTCGCCGACGACTTCGAGCGGGCCGCCCGGCACGCCGTCTACGGCAAGGACGTCCGGGTCGCCGTGCAGACCGGGGTGCAGGAGGTCGTCCTGGCCGGCGGCACCGACGGCAAGCCCCTCGACCTCTTCCTCGACGGCCGGCTGCGCGTCGGCGGCCGGGACGAACGCCTCTACCACGAGGCCCTCGTCCACCCGGCCCTGTCCGGCGGCCCCCACGCGCGCGTGCTCATCCTCGGCGGCGGCGACGGCATGGCCGCCCGCGAGGCGCTGCGCCGGCCCGGGGTGCGCCGCGTCGACGTCGTCGAACTCGACGCAGGCCTGGTCCGGCTGGCCCGCCACGACCGCGCCCTGTCCGCCGCCAACGGCCACGCCTACGACGACCCCCGCGTCCACGTCTTTACGGCGGACGCCTTCGGCTGGCTGCGCGGCGCAGCACCGGCGTCGTACGACGTCGTGATCGCCGACCTGCCCGACCCCGGTATCACCGCCAGCGCCAAGCTGTACTCCCAGGAGTTCTACGGCCTGGCCCGCCGGGCCCTCGCCCCCGGCGGGCGGCTCGTCGTCCACGCCGGGCCGGTCACCAGCCGCCCCCGGGTGTTCTGGACGGTCGCCGCGACCCTGCGCGCGGCGGGCTTCGCCACCTGCGCCTACCGGATCCTCGGCCACGACTCCGGCTTCGCGGCCGGCCCCGACCGCTCGGCCGATGCCTCCCGCGCCCCGCACGACTGGGGCTTCCTGCTGGCCGCCCCGGCTCCCGTCCCGCCGCCCCTGCGGCTGGACCCCGGGTATCCGCACACGCTGACCCAGGCCGGGCTGACGGCGGACAGGGCGGCCGCGGAGCGCACGCGGATCACCGGGCTGTCCGCCTCGACGCTGGTGCATCCGCGGTACTGACCGGGCCGCCGGGTGAGGGTACGTTCCGGCGACTGATGGGTAGGCTCAGCCGACATGGAGCACCAGGTCTTCGTTCCGGTCCCCGCAGAGCGGCTCCGGGCCGCACTGGCCGACCCCGCGCGAGTCGCCCGGGCGGTCCCCGGCCTTCAGCAGGACGCCGGTGCCGAACCGGTCGCCGGACGCCTGAAGCTGCGCGTCGGCGGCCACTCCGTCACCTACCGGGGAACGGTACGGATCACGCCCCGCGAGGACGGCGGGTACGCCGTGGAGGGGGACGCGACCGAGGCCCGCGGCACCGGCACCGTGAAACTCGCCCTCATCCTGCGCCTGACGGACACCGAGGGCGGTACGACGGTCACGGCCGAGGGCACCGTGGCCGCGGCCGGCCGGATCGCGGAACTCCCGGCGGACACGGTGAGTTCGGCGGCCACCCGCCTGCTGAGCCGCTTCGTGGAGAACCTCGGGGAAGAGCAGAAGGAACAGGAAGAGCGGGAGGAACAGGAAGAGCGGGACGGGCAGGAGGAGCAGGGTCCGGAGGAGCAGAAGGAGCAGGGGCCGGAGGAACGGGCGCCGCAGGAGCCCACCTCGGTCTTCGACACCGAGGTGCCCCCGTCCTCTCTGGGCCAGGACTTCACCGAGACCGGCGAACCCCCGGCCGAGGCCGCGCACGCCCGCCGCACGATGATCGGCCGCAGCGCGGAGGAGGTCGACCACGCCCCGCCGCGAGGCCGCTACGCCCCGGTCCCGGCCCCCCAGACGGTCGCGGGAAACCCGGTCCTGCGCTGGGCGGCCCCGGCGGCGGCGCTGGCGCTCGCGTCGGCGATCGTCGTGACGCGGGCACTGCGCAGACGCCGCTGAGCGACAGCGCCCTCGAGGGCACGGGGAACCGCGCGAGGAACCACGACGCGCCCGCAGCCCAAGGCCCGGCCGATCCCCCCAGTACTGTCGTCCCGTGAGCAACGAAGACATCACGCTGACAGCGGGCACCGCAGAGGTACGCGTCAGCCCTGCGGGCGGCGGCCGGATCAGCGGCCTCAAGGTCGACTCCCTCGAACTGCTGAGGCAAGGGCAGCGCTTCGGCTGCTTCCCGATGGTCCCCTGGTGCGGCCGGATCAGGGAGGGCCGTTTCCTGGACGGCGGCACCGAACGGCAGATGCCGCTCAACTCCCCGCCGCACGCCATCCACGGCACCGCCCGCGACGGCGCCTGGCGCATCGCGCGCCGCGCGGAGAACGAGGCGGTGATCACGTACGACCTGGTCGACCCCTGGCCGCACGCCGGCCGGATCACCCACGTCGTCACGCTCACCGAGGACAGCCTGACGCTGACCATGTCCGTGGAGGCCAAGGACGACTCCTTCCCGGCACAGATCGGCTGGCATCCCTGGTTCAACCGCAGTCTCGGCGGCGCGGACGTGACGCTCGACTTCAAGCCCGCCTGGCAGGAGGAGCGCGGGGACGACCATCTGCCCACCGGCAGGCGGATCGACCCGAGGCCCGGTCCCTGGGACGACTGCTTCGGCATGCCCGACGGCGTCGACGTCACCCTCACCTGGCCCGGACAGCTGGAGCTGAAGGTGACCAGCCGCGAGGAGTGGGTGGTCGTCTACGACGAGCAGGCCGAGGCCGTGTGCGTGGAGCCGCAGACCGGGCCGCCCAACGGCCTGAACACCCTTCCGCGCCTGGTCACCCCCCTGGAGCCGCTGGAGGCGACGACGACCTGGAGCTGGCGGCGCATCTAAGCTGGTCGGCATGACGGACGTACGTGGCGCGCTGCTGCAGCAGATCAAGGACAAGGCCGTGGTGCACGGCAAGGTGACCCTCTCCTCGGGTCTGGAGGCCGACTACTACGTCGACCTGCGCCGCATCACCCTCGACGGCGAGGCCGCCCCGCTGGTCGGTCAGGTGCTCCTGGACCTGACGGCCGACCTGGAGTTCGACGCGGTCGGCGGCCTGACCATGGGCGCCGACCCGGTGGCGGCGGCCCTGCTGCACGCCGCCGCCGCGCGCGGGAAGAAGCTGGACGCCTTCGTCGTCCGCAAGGCCGCGAAGGCGCACGGCCTGCAGCGGCGGGTCGAGGGTCCGGACATCGCGGGCCGCCGGGTCCTGGTCGTCGAGGACACGTCCACCACCGGCGGCTCCCCGCTCACCGCCGTGGAGGCCGTGCGCGAGGCCGGCGCCGAGGTCGTCGCCGTCGCGACGATCGTGGACCGGGCGACCGGCGCGGCCGAGAAGATCGAGGCCGGCGCGGGCGTTCCGTACCGGTTCGCCTTCTCGAAGGATGAACTGGGTCTGGACTGACCGAACGGTTTGACCTGGACTTGGCCGGTGCGCCGACCGGGCCGCCATGTCTGGAAAGATGGGCGCGACGATGACGTCACCCACCAGGTCTAGGTCAGGGCCGTAACGCAGAACCTCTCACCCGCAACACAAGGAGCGGACAGATGCCCATCGCAACCCCCGAGGTCTACAACGAGATGCTCGACCGGGCGAAGGCAGGCAAGTTCGCCTACCCGGCCATCAACGTCACCTCGAGCCAGACCCTGAACGCGGCGCTGCGCGGTTTCGCGGAGGCGGAGAGCGACGGCATCGTCCAGATCTCGACCGGTGGTGCCGAGTTCCTCGGCGGCCAGTACAGCAAGGACATGGTGACGGGCGCGGTCGCCCTCGCCGAGTACGCGCACATCATCGCCGAGAAGTACCCGGTCAACATCGCGCTGCACACCGACCACTGCCCCAAGGACAAGCTCGACGGGTACGTGCGTCCGCTGATCGCGGTCTCCGAGGAGCGCGTGAAGGCCGGCAAGAACCCGCTCTTCCAGTCGCACATGTGGGACGGCTCCGCCGAGACCCTCGCCGACAACCTCGCCATCGCCCAGGAGCTGCTGGAGCGCACCCGCGCCGCCCACATCATCCTCGAGGTCGAGATCACCCCGACCGGCGGTGAGGAGGACGGCGTCTCGCACGAGATCAACGACTCGCTGTACACGACGGTCGAGGACGCGATCCGCACCGCCGAGGCCCTCGGCCTCGGTGAGAAGGGCCGCTACCTGCTCGCCGCCTCCTTCGGCAACGTCCACGGCGTGTACAAGCCGGGCAACGTCGTGCTCCGCCCCGACCTGCTGAAGGAGCTGAACGACGGCGTCGCCGCGAAGTTCGGCAAGACCTCCCCGTTCGACTTCGTCTTCCACGGCGGCTCCGGCTCCACCGAGCAGGAGATCCTCACCGCGCTGGAGAACGGCGTCGTGAAGATGAACCTGGACACGGACACCCAGTACGCCTTCACCCGTCCGGTCGCGGGCCACATGTTCGCGAACTACGACGGCGTCCTGAAGGTCGACGGCGAGGTCGGCGACAAGAAGGCCTACGACCCGCGCACCTGGGGCAAGCTGGCCGAGGCGTCGATGGCCGCGCGTGTCGTCGAGGCCACGAAGAACCTGCGCTCGGCGGGCAACAAGATCAAGTAAGCGGTACGTCCCTTTTCTGGTACGCCCGTTACTCCTTCGGTGGGCCCGGCGGCTGTCTGCAGCGCCGGGCCCGCTGTATACCTGAGGACATGCCCGATGTCCGGCTGGCCTCGCCCCAGGGCAAGTGGATCCTGCTCACCACGATCCTCGGCTCCAGTATGGCCCTGCTGGACTCGACCGTCGTCAATGTCGCGCTGCCGCGCATCGGCCGCGACCTGGGCGCGAGCCTGGCCTCGCTGCAGTGGACGGTCAACGCGTACATGGTCACGCTGGCCGGCCTGATCCTGCTGGGCGGCTCGCTCGGCGACCGCTACGGCCGCCGGAAGATCTTCGTGGTGGGCGTGGTCTGGTTCGCGGCGGCGTCGTTGCTGTGCGGCCTGGCGCTGAACCCGGCCATGCTGATCGCCTCACGGGCGCTGCAGGGCGTCGGGGGAGCGCTCCTCACCCCCGGTTCCCTGGCGCTGATCCAGGCCTCCTTCCACCCCGACGACCGCAGCAGCGCGGTCGGCCTGTGGTCCGGCTTCGGCGGGATCGGCGCGGCCGTCGGCCCGTTCCTGGGCGGCTGGCTGGTGAGCGGTCCCGGCTGGCGCTGGGTGTTCCTGCTGAACGTCCCGCTGGCACTGCTGTGCGTTCCGGTCGCCCTGCGGCACGTCCCGGAGTCGGCGCAAGGCGGCAGGCACGGCCGCTTCGACGTCCTGGGCGCGGTGCTGGGCGCCCTGGCTCTGGCCCTGCTGACGTACGCGCTGATCGAGGCCAGGACGGGCTCGGTGGCGGTGGCGCTGAGCGCGGCGGCCGGGCTGGTGGCGGCGGTGGCCTTCGTCCACGTCGAACGGCACCGCCCGGACCCGATGCTCCCGCCGGACATCTTCGCCTCGCGCCAGTTCACGGCGGTCAACCTGGTCACCGTGTGCGTGTACGCGGCCTTCGGGGGCTTCTTCTTCCTGGTGGCGCTGCAACTGCAGGTGGTGGCGGGCTACTCGCCGCTGGCGGCCGGTACGGCGCTGCTGCCGACGACGGTCCTGATGCTGCTGTTCTCCGCCCGCTCCGGCGCCCTGGCCGACCGCACCGGCCCGCGCCTGCCCCTGACGGCCGGCCCTCTCCTGTGCGCGGCGGCGATGCTGCTGATGCTGCGGGTGGGCCCGCACGCTGCCTACCTCACGGACGTCCTGCCCGCCTTGCTGGTGATGGGCGCCGGCATGGTCACCCTGGTGGCCCCTTTGACGGCGACGGTCCTTGCCTCGGTGGACACCGCCCGCGCGGGCCTGGCCAGCGGCATCAACAACGCGGCGGCCAGGGCGGCGGGCCTGGTCGCGGTGGCGGCGCTGCCGCTGCTCACGGGGATGGGGCCGCAGGCGTACCGGGTGCCCACGGCGTTCGACGCGGCGTTCCGGCGGGCCATGCCGATCTGTGCGGGAGTGCTGGTGCTGGCCTCGGTGACGGCGTTCGCGCTGGTGCGCCGACCGGTCCCCGGGTGCCTGCGGCCGGAATGCCGGACGCACGGCAGCGTGACGGCTCCGCCGCTGGAGGGGGAGCGGTCTGCTGACTAGTGCCCCCTCAGGCGACGTTCGCCCCGTGGTGACACCGGCATGCCCCCCGCTGCCTCGAGGGCACGGCAGGCGCCCCCGCTCACGCTCCCACCCACCCACGCTCCCTCCGCTCGCGCTTGCCCTGCTCGCGCTTGCCTTCGCTCACGCTTCCCCCCGCTCACGCTTCCCCCCCCCGCTCACGCTTCCCCCGCTCACGCTTCCCCCGCTCACGCTCCCCCCGGCTCTCGCCCCGCTCGAGCGGGGGACCCCACGGCGCCGCTCCTCGGTGGGCAAACGGTGCCTGCCGGGCCGCTGGGCCGTGCTGCCTCCGCAGGCCGGCACAGCCAGGCGCTCTTCCGGAGCGCCGGGTCACCGCACGGTGAGCCACACTGGACCTCATGACGATTCACGAGAACCTCCTCGGCGGCCCGCCCCCGACCCACCTGCCCGACGAACCGGAGCCCCGCGAACTCCTCGCGAACGGCACCGCTCCCGCGGACGTCGCCGCCAAGTACCCCACCTCCTCCCTCGCCTGGGCCCAGCTGGCCGACGACGCGTTCGAGGCCGGCCGGGTCGTGGAGTCGTACGCCTACGCCCGTACGGGCTACCACCGCGGCCTCGACGCCCTGCGCCGCAACGGCTGGAAGGGCCACGGCCCGGTGCCGTGGGAGCACGAGCCGAACCGCGGCTTCCTGCGCGCCCTGCACGCCCTCGCCCGCGCCGCGCAGGCGATCGGTGAGCAGGAGGAGTACGAGCGCTGCTCGGAGTTCCTCAAGGACTCCTCCCCGGCGGCCGCCCAGACCCTGGGCTGACCCGATCGGCTCCTCGGGGAGCCACCGGTGTGGCCCGTTCGGCAACGGACGGGCCTTGCCGTACGGGAGTCGATTACCGAGGATGCCGGTGGGGACCGGGGCCCCCGTGCCGGAATCGGCAGGGGCGGACCGCTACCCGGAGTACAGCAGGAGACAGCGATGTCCCAAAAGGCTCATCTGTCCATCGAGACTCAGGAGCCCGAGACCCCGCATCTCGACTTCGCCGGCACGACGCCGTACGAGGACTACGTCAAGGCCGACGTGCTCACCCACCTCCAGCACACCCTCTCCGACGATCCCGGAGAAATGGTCTTCCTGGTCACGACCCAGGTCATGGAGCTGTGGTTCACGGTGATCGTGCACGAGTGGGAGACGGCGGCGAACGCGCTGCGCTCGGACGACGTGCCGATCGCGATCGCCGCGCTCAAGCGCTCCGTACGGGAACTGGAGGCCCTCAACGCCTCCTGGAAGCCGCTCGGCCGGCTCACTCCCGCCCAGTTCAACTCCTACCGCTCCGCCCTCGGCGAGGGCTCCGGCTTCCAGTCGGCGATGTACCGGCGCATGGAGTTCCTGCTCGGCGAGAAGTCCGCGTCCATGCTCGTCCCGCACCGCGGCGCCCCCCGCGCCCACGCGGAACTGGAGAAGGCGCTGCACGAGCCCAGCCTGTACGACGAGGTGCTGCGGCTGATGGCCCGCCGCGGCCATGCCGTGCCCGCCTCCGTCGTCCACCGTGACGTCTCCCAGCGCTACGAGCCCTCCGACCTGGTCGAACAGGCCTGGACGGCGATCTACTGCGGTGACCAGGACGCCGAACTCGCCCGCCTGGGCGAGGCGTTGTCGGACGTCGCCGAACTGGTCTGGCGCTGGCGCAACGACCACCTGGTCGCCACCCGCCGTGCGATGGGCGCAAAGGCCGGCACGGGCGGCTCGGCCGGCGTGGCCTGGCTGGAGAAGCGCGCCCGCAAGAACGTGTTCCCGGAGCTGTGGACGGCGAGGTCCCATGTCTGAACTGTCCCTGCAGGCCGAGAAGCTGGACGCGGCGGACGAGCTGGCCGCGCTGCGTACGCGCTTCGTCCTCGACGACGTCGTCTACCTCGACGGCAACTCGCTCGGCGCGCTGCCCGCGCACGTCCCCGACCGGGTGTCGGACGTGGTCCGCCGCCAGTGGGGCGAGCTGCGCATCCGTTCCTGGGACGAGAGCGGCTGGTGGACCGCGCCCGAGCGGATCGGCGACCGCATCGCCCCCCTGGTCGGCGCGGCACCGGGCCGGATCGTGGTCGGCGACTCCACAAGTGTCAACGTTTTCAAGGCACTTGTGGCGGCGGTGCGCATGGCGGACGAGGCGGGCGAGGGCCGGAGCGAGATCCTGGTCGACGCCACCACGTTCCCCACGGACGGCTACATCGCGCAGTCGGCGGCCCGGCTGACCGGCCGCACCCTGCGCGCGGTGACCCCGTCGCAGGTGCCGGATGCGCTGAGTGCCCGAACCGCCGCGGTCCTGCTGAACCACGTCGACTACCGGACCGGCCGCCTGCACGACCTGCCCTCTTTGACGTCCGCGATCCACGCGGCGGGCGCCCTCGCGGTCTGGGACCTGTGCCACAGCGCGGGCGCGCTGCCGGTGGGCCTGGACGAGCACGGGGTCGACCTGGCCGTCGGTTGCACGTACAAGTACCTGAACGGGGGCCCGGGTTCACCGGCCTACCTGTACGTGCGCGAGGAGCTGCAGCCCCGCTTCGACTCCCC
The DNA here is from genome assembly GCF_009796285.1 of Streptomyces broussonetiae. Classification (NCBI taxonomy): domain Bacteria; kingdom Bacillati; phylum Actinomycetota; class Actinomycetes; order Kitasatosporales; family Streptomycetaceae; genus Streptomyces; species Streptomyces broussonetiae. Next base: position 5,159,468 of record NZ_CP047020.1, read on the forward strand.
GCTGCCCGGCTGGAACTCCCACACCGACCCCTTCGGCATGAGCCCGGACTACGCACCGGCGCCGGGCGCGCCGCGCGGCCGCGTCGGTACACCGGACATCCTCTCCATGCTGGCGCTGGAGGCCGCCCTGGAGGTCTGGGACGGCGTCTCGGTCGCCGCGGTCCGCGCGAAGTCCCTCGCCCTGACGGACTTCTTCCTGACCTGCGTGCGGGCGTACACCGAGCCGGGCCGCGTCGAGTCCGTGACTCCCGAGCGTCACGAGGAGCGCGGCAGCCAGGTCGCCCTGCGCTGCCCGGACGCGGGCGAGGTGATGAAACGCCTGATCGCCCGGGGTGTCGTAGGCGACTTCCGGCATCCAGACGTCCTGCGTTTCGGCTTCACCCCGCTGTATGTCGGCTTCGCCGACGCGGAGCGTGCGGCCCGGATCCTGGCGGAGGAGCTGGCGTAGGCGACGGCCCGGGGGAGGGGTCCGGGACAGCCGGTCCCTCCCCCGGGAGCCGCCGAGAACCGTGCGCACCGCGCCACCCTCACCCTGCGTGACAACCCCATGTCCGCGCACGTCACCGGCCTGATACCGTCCCCGCGGGCGGCGAACGCAGAGTTCCCCCTCTGGTCCGCCCCACCCCAAACACGTTCCCTCGCCGAGAGGTTGGAGCATGCCGGACGACGCAGCAGCAGCCCGCGCCGCCGCCGAAGAGGAGTCGGCCTTCTCGCACCCCCCGGTCGACCCCGACATCAGCTCCGCGTACGGCGACCACCCCGACCAGGTGATCGACTTCTACGCCCCCCGGTCCACCGCCCCGGACACTCCGGCCCCGCTGGTGGCGGTCCTGCACGGCGGTGCCTGGCGCGCCCGCTACGACCGCCGGCACATCACCCCGTTCGTGGACTACCTGGCCCGTAGGGGTTTCGCGGTGGCGAACGTCGAGTACCGCCGGGGCGGGGAGCCTCCCCTGATCCCGGGGCAGAACACGGGGGCGGACGGAGGTGCCGGGGACGGCGCCACCCCTTTGGCAGGCCGCTGGCCGGAGACGTTCGACGACGTGGCGGCGGCCCTGGACGCCCTGCCGGACCTCGTCCGCACCGCGCTGCCGCAGGCCGACCCGCGCCGTACGGTGCTGACGGGCCACTCGGCCGGCGGCCACCTGGCGCTGTGGGCGGCGGCCCGCCACGTCCTGCCTGCGGACGCGCCGTGGCGCACCGGCCGTCCGGCCCCGCTGCGCGGTGTCGTCGCCCTCGCCCCGATCGCGGACTTCGAGGTGGCGGAGAAACTGGACGTCTGCGGCAACGCGAGCCTGCAACTCCTCGGCGGCCAGGACACCTTCGCCGAACGCCGGCCGTACGCCGACCCGGTCTTCCTCCTTCCGACGGGCATCGCGACAGCACTCGTCCAGGGGCGTACGGACCGTGAGGTGCCGCACGCGGTGGCCGAGGCGTACGCCGACGCGGCCGCGAAGGCGGGGGAGGTGGTGGGCCTCACCCTGCTGGAGGATGTGGGCCACTTCCCGCTGATCGACCCGGCGGCGGACGCGTGCGCGGTGGTGGCGGAGGAGATCGCCCAACTGGCTTGGTGACAGCGGGAGTCCGGCCCTTGGGGGCCGGCCCCGGTCATACCCGTAGTACCTGAGAGCTACCCCGCAGGACAGCTCTCGGGCGGGACGCCGACGACACGCCCCGATCCATAACTTCCTTCTCGGATGAGCCCGATGGCCGGGCATCCGAAAGGAAGCCGACCATGGGCCGCGCCCACCCACAGCCCCCCACACCGCCCCTCGCCGACGAGGCCACCTCACACATACCGGTGGACTCCGGTTCGGCCCTGCCCTTCCCGTCCCGCGGACTGCGGCCGCCGGCGGCGAACCCGTCCCGCGAGGGCCCCCCGCACCCGACGACGAAACGGTCACGAGCGGTGCGGTCGGGAAACCGCATCCCGCCGAAGCCGAAACGCGCCCGCATCCGACGATGGCGCCGCGCCCTTCTCGCCACCCTCCTGACCACCGCCATCGCCGCCCCCCTCTCCGCCGCCACCGCCCACCCCCGGATCCCCGCCCCCCGCCCCGCCTCCCTCCCCGCACTCACGGCGGCAACCCTCCACACCACCTACGAAGCCAACCGAGCCGATGCCACCGAGGCCGCCCGCATGGCCGCGGCCCACGGCGACAGCCACCGCGCCGCCGCCGACCGAGCCCTCGCCGCCCCCACCCGCCATCTCCTCACCTTCGACGGCCGGGGCACCGGCCGGGCCACGGAGGTCCTCGGCGACCTCGCCCACGCCGACCGCATCGCCGTCCTGGTCCCGGGCTCGGACACCTCCCTGGACACCTACGCCCGCTTCCACAGGACCGCCGCGGCGCTGTACGCGGACCTCACCCACCGCGCCCGCCGGGGCACCCGCGTCGCCGTCATCGCCTGGCTCGGCTACGAGACCCCGGCCACGGTCAGCACCACCGTCACCACGACCGCCCGCGCCGACGAAGCCGCCCCCCGCCTGCGGGCCTTCGTCCGAGGCCTGCGCGCGGCGGCCGAGCCGCGGGCGCACACGGCCCTGATCTGCCACTCCTACGGCACGGTCGTCTGCGGCCGAGCCGCCCCCGGCCTGGACGCCGACGACATCGTCCTGGTCGGCAGCCCCGGCACCGGCGCCGGCTCCGCCGCCGCCCTGCACGCCCGCGCCCGGATCTGGGCCGCCCGCGGCGGCGGCGACTGGATCGCCCATGTCCCGCACGTCAGCGTGCACCTCTTCGGCGCCACGATCGGCTTCGGCACCGACCCGGTCTCCCGCGCCTTCGGCGCCCGGGTCTTCGACGCCGCCGACGCCCAGCACAGCGGCTACTTCACCCCGGGCTCGGTCTCTCTCGCCAACCTGGCCCGGATCACCCTCGGCGAGACCTCGGAGGTGACCCGTGCCTGAGCCCGCCGTACTCCACCCCCTGCAGGCCCTTCGCCGTACCGTCCACCACGTCGACTCCGCCACCCCCGCCACCCGGGACCGGGCGGTCGACGCCCTGCGGGCCTGGGCGATCCTCGGTGTCGTCCTGGGCCACTGGCTGGTGACCGCGCTGGTCGCGCGGGACGGCGGCCTGCACACCACCAGCCCGCTGCAGCACATGCCCTGGCTGGCCCCGATCTCCTGGCTGTTCCAGAGCCTGGCCGTGTTCTTCCTGGTCGGCGGCCATGTGGCGACCCGTGGCCTGGCCGCCGCCCGTGCCAGAGGCGAGACCTACGGATCCTGGCTGCGCGCCCGTCTGACCCGCCTGCTGCGCCCGGTGGCCGCGCTGCTGTGCCTGTGGGCGGTGGCCGCCACGGCCCTCCTGGCCACCGGCACCCCGCCGGCCACCGTCGAGACCCTGGTCAAACTGGCCCTGTCCCCCCTGTGGTTCCTGCTGGTCCTCACCGCCCTGACGGCCGCCACCCCGCTGCTCACCCGCCTCAACCCCCTGTGGCCGCTGGCCGTCGTCCTGCACGTGGACCTGCTCCGCTTCGGCCTGCACCTCGGCCCGTCCTGGCTCGCCTGGCTGAACCTGCCGGCCGGCTGGCTGGTGCCGTACACCCTGGGCGCGGCCTGGACCCGGGGGGAACTGGACAGCCGCCGCGCGGCCTGGGTCCTCTTCCTCGGCGGTACGACAGCCACGGCCGTGCTCATCGGCTTCGCGGGCTACCCGGCGTCCATGGTCGGCGTCCCCGGCGCGAAGATCTCCAACCTCAATCCCCCGACGCTCGCGGCCGTCGCCTTCGGCCTGGCCCAGTGCGGCCTGGCCCTTCTGCTGCGCGACCGGCTGCGCCGCGCGATGGCCCGGCCGCTGCTCTGGACGGCGGTGGCCCTCGTCAACCTCTCCGCGATGACGATCTTCCTGTGGCACCAGACGGCCATGATGACAACGACGGCCACGGGTCTGGCGGCCGGCCGGCTGCCCGGTCTGCACACCGCACCCGATTCCCTGGCCTGGGTGACGTACCGGCTCGCCTGGTTGCCCGTGTTCGCCCTGGTCCTGGCCGGGTGTCTCGCGGCCTTCCGCCACCACGAACAGGACTCGCGCCGTCCCCGGAACCGTACGTCGCACGTGGTCCGTCGGCACCTGCCCCCAGCGAAGGCCCCGCACAATGCCTAGTGTTGACCTCGTGAAGCCCGCGGCCGCCGACGACGAGAACGACCGACAGCGGCGCCCCGCACCCGCACACACGCGGGGAGCCGAAGGCGCCCCCGAACCCGGCATCGGCACAGCCGCTTCCACCCGGCGCCGCCGCCTGCGCACCTGGCTGGGCGAGAACCCCTCGCCCCACTCACCCCCCTTCGCCCGGTACCGCTGGCTGCGGCTGCTCACCTTCCTCCTCATCGGCTACACCGCCCTGGGGATCGGCCTGGGCGGCGGCGAGCAGTTGGCCGACGGGTACCGGTTCAGCACCGCCGTAGGTCTTCTTCTCGGCCTCGCGCAGGGCGCGACCGTCGTCCTGGCCATCTGGCGTCCCGTGCCCGCCTGGGCCGCGTCCCTCGCCGCCGCCCTGCTCACCGCCCTGCTCGCCCGCCCGCATCTGGCGACGGACGCGCCCGCCAACACGTCCTGGCCCTGGTCGACGCCCGTGCTGCTGGCCCACATGGTGGTGCTGGTGCTCCTGGCCCTGCGCACCCGGCTGCGCGGCACGCTCACCGCGCTGGGCCTGACCGTGCTGGTGACCGGGGTGGTGCAGGGCCCGATCGGCGCGACGAAGTACGCCTCCACCGGCGTGATCGCGGTCGCCCTCTTCTCCGTCGCCGTGCTCACCGGCACCGCGCTGCGCAGCCGCAGCGAGGCCCGTACGCAGCTGGCCCGGCAGACGACGATCACCGCGGAGGAGCGGGCCCGCCGGGCGCTGCTGGAGGAGCGCAGCCGTATCGCGCGCGAGCTGCACGACGTGGTCGCCCACCACATGTCGGTGATCTCGATCCAGGCGCAGGTGGCGCCCCACCTGGTGGAGAACCCCTCCGAGGAGCTGAGGGAGAACCTCACCGGCATCCGCAACAACGCCCTGGAGGCGCTGACCGAGCTGCGCCGTGTCCTCGGTGTGCTGCGTTCCGAGGGCCCGGTGGACCCGGAGGCCGTGGACGACGCCTACCGGCTCTCCGCTCCCGGTACCGGCTCGGCCCCCGACGCCCCGCAGCCGAATCTGGCCCGGCTGGACGCCCTGATCGAGAACACGCGCGCGGCCGGTGCGGACGTCGTCATGAAGGTGGAGGGCGAGGCGCGCGGCTATCCGCCCGGCGTGGAGCTGTCGGCGTACCGGATCGTCCAGGAGGCCCTGAGCAACGTCCTGCGGCACGCCCCGGGTTCCTCGGCCAGCGTGGAGGTTCTCCACTACCACCACGGGATATGCCTGGACGTCATCAACTCCCGCCCCAGCCGCCCCGCGCCGCCGTCCCCGGGCAGTGGCCACGGTCTGCTCGGCATGCGGGAGCGCGCGGCGATGCTGGGCGGGCACGTCGTCGCGACGGGTGACGGGCACGGCGGCTTCCGGGTCACGGCGTTCCTGCCGCGCGAGGGCACCCCGGCGTCGGCCGACACCGGCGGGCCCGCGACCTCCACGCACCCGCCCGGGCCGCCGCACCCGCCCGGGCAACTGTCCGCGCCCGGGCCGCTGCCCTCGCTCCCGCCGGCACCCCCCGCATCCGATCCGCACAGACCCGAGCCCCCGACAGGAGAACAGGCCCCATGACGAGCGGTGTCGGCACCATCCGCGTACTCATCGCCGACGACCAGCAAATGGTCCGGCAGGGTTTCACCGTGCTGCTCAACACCCAGCCCGACATCGAGGTGGTCGGACAGGCGGTGGACGGGCGGGACGCGATCGCCCGGACCGCCGAACTGGCCCCGGACGTGGTGCTGATGGACATCCGGATGCCCGAGATGGGCGGCCTGGAGGCGACCCGGCGGATCACGGTCGAGCATCCCGCCGTCAAGGTGCTCGTGCTGACCACGTTCGACCTGGACGAGTACGTGTACGAGGCGCTGCGGGCCGGGGCCTCCGGATTTCTGCTCAAGGACGCCTCCGCGGACAAGCTGGCCGAGGCGGTGCGGGTGGTGGCCGCGGGCGACGCGCTGCTCGCGCCCGGCATCACCCGGCGGCTCATCGCCGAGTTCTCCCGGCTGGACGGCGGAGGCGGCCAGACCCCGCTCAAGCAGCGCGTCGGCGATCTCACGGAGCGGGAGACGGAGGTGCTGGCGCTGATCGCGCAGGGCCTGTCCAACGCGGAGATCGCCGAGCGGCTGGTCGTGGCCGAACAGACCGTGAAGACACATGTGAGCCGGATCCTGGTGAAGCTGGGGCTCAGGGACCGCACCCAGGCGGCGATCTTCGCCTTCGATTCCGGCCTGGTCCGCCCGGGAGGCGGCCGCTGACCCGCACGGCCCCGTCGGCATCATCCGCCGGCCCAGGCCCAGGCCCAGGCCCAGGCCCAGGCCCAGGACCTGATCCCCGGTCCGGGGCCGCCGGTCGCCGGCCTCCGGACTCCGGCGCCTCGAACCCCCCGACCCCGAACCCCGCGACCCCGAACTCCGACCCCGAACCCCGAGACCTCGACCCCCGGACCCCGTAGTACCTGAGAGGGACCCCCAAGGACCCCTCTCGAAGGGGACGACCGCGACCACCGGTCCGGCCTACCGTTTTGTACGTGACCGAGACGACGCACACGCAGACGACACCGCCGGGCCGGGCCGACCGGCCGCGCAGCCCGGAGTTCCGGCTTGCCGCGGGCGCCCTGCGGGGGCTGCGGCAGGACCTGTTCCAGGACGCCTTCGCCTACGACCCGCTGCCCCGCACGGCCGATGCGGGACCGATCACCCGGCGGCTGCCGGGCCGGGCGCGGGAGTACGCGGCCTGGTCCCCGCACCTGCTGGTGGCCGTCGGCGCTGCGGTGGCCATGTTCGCCGCCGTGACGCACCCGCAGGCGCCCCCGGTGGCGCTGCTGTGCGGGCTGCTCGCGGCGGTTCCGGTTCTGCTGACGCTGGTGCGTCCGGTGGGCGCGTTCTGGATGTCGCTGGCGGCCGCGGTCGTCACGTCCGTGATCGACCGCGCCGAGGGCGGCTGGCCGTGGATGCCGGGCAGCTTCATCTCCCACCTGCTGGTCCTCACGATCGTCGCGATACGCACCCGCCCGCGCACGGCGGCCTGGATGTGGGCGCTGACCGCGTTGTTCGGCTTCTTCTCCGGGACGGTCTTCAGCCGGGGGGCCTACGACTCCAACACCGCCCCCATGCTGTTCCTGTCGGCGCTGATCCTGCTGATCGTCACGGTCTGGCACATACGGCGGGAGGCCCGGCAGGAGATGTCCGCGCAGCAGACGGCGACGGCCAACGAGCGCTCGCGGCGCACGCTGCTGGAGGAGCGCACGACGATCGCCCGTGAGCTGCACGACGTGGTCGCGCATCACATGTCGGTGGTCGCCATCCAGGCGGAGGCCGCGCCGTACCGGGTGGAGAATCCGCCCCCGGAGCTGGAGAAGGCGTTCGTCACCATCCGCGAGAACGCGGTGGCGGCCCTGACCGAGCTGCGCCGGGTGCTGGGGGTCGTCCGCGCGGAGGACTACGAGGCCCCGGACGCCCCGCAGCCCACCCTCGCCGATCTGGACGCGCTGCTCGCCAATGTGCGCGAGGCCGGCCTGACGGTGGACAAGACGGTGACCGGCGCGGTCCGTGAACTCCCGCAGGGTGTCGAGCTGTCGGCGTACCGCATGGTGCAGGAGGCCCTCAGCAACAGCCTGCGGCACGCGCCGGGAGCGGGCGCCCGCGTGGAGATCGGCTACGTCCTCGGCGGCCTGGGCCTGCGGATAGTCAACGGCCCGCCGCCGGCCCCGCACCTGATCAAGCCCTCGCCCGGCGCCGGGCACGGCATCACGGGCATGCGGGAGCGGGTCTCGATGCTGAACGGCGAGATGACGGCGGCCCCGACGGACGACGGGGGCTATGAGGTGTCGGTGTTCCTGCCGGTGCCGGCCGCCGCGAGCGAAGGGGACGTATGACCATCCGCGTGCTGATCGCGGACGACCAGATGATGGTCCGCGAGGGCTTCTCGGTCCTGCTGAACGCGATGCCGGACATCGAGGTCGTCGGCGAGGCCGTCAACGGGAGGGAGGCGGTGCGGCGGGTCCGGGAGCTTGCCCCGGACGTCGTCCTGATGGACATCCGGATGCCGGAGCTGAACGGCATCGAGGCGACCCGGGAGATCGTCGCGGCGGACGCGGCGGCGAAGGTGCTGGTGCTGACCACCTTCGACCTCGACGAGTACGTGTACCAGGCGTTGCGGGCAGGCGCCTCCGGCTTCCTGCTGAAGGACGCCTCGGCCCGCCAACTGGCCGACGGCGTGCGGGTGGTGGCCTCCGGTGAGGCGCTGCTGGCCCCCTCGGTCACCAAGCGGCTGATCACGGAGTTCTCCCGTCTGGCGGAGCCGGTGCGGCTGGCGCCGACGGCCCAGACGGCCTACGGCGAGCTGACGGAACGGGAGACGGAGGTGCTGGTGCTGATCGCGCAGGGCCTGTCGAACGCGGAGATCGCGGAGCGCCTGGTGGTGGCCGAGTCGACGATCAAGACCCATGTGAGCCGGATCCTGGTGAAGCTGGGGCTCAGGGACCGCACCCAGGCGGCGGTGTTCGCGTACGAGGCGAGGCTGGTCACGCCGGGGTGAGCCGGGCTAGCGTCCCTGCATGGCAGTGCTTGCGGACCTCGCTTTCGACCCTTGGGATCCCGGGTTCCTGGCGGACCCGTATCCGGCCTATGCAGAGTTGCGGGCGCGTGGCCGGGTGATCCGGTACGAGCCGACCGACCAGTGGCTGGTGCCGCACCACGCGGACGTCTCGGCGCTGTTGCGGGACCGGCGGCTGGGCCGTACGTACCAGCACCGGTTCTCGCACGAGGACTTCGGGCGGACGGCGCCCCCGGCCGAGCACGAGCCGTTCCACACCCTCAACGATCACGGGATGCTCGATCTGGAGCCGCCGGATCACACGCGGATCCGGCGCCTGGTGTCCAAGGCGTTCACGCCACGGACCGTGGAGCGGCTCGCGCCGTATGTGCGGGGCCTTGCGGACGAGCTGGTGGCGGGGCTGGTCCGGGAGGGCGGCGGGGATCTGCTGACCGATGTGGCGGAGCCGCTGCCGGTCGCGGTGATCGCCGAGATGCTGGGCATTCCCGAGGCGGACCGGGGGCAGTTGCGGCCGTGGTCGGCGGACATCTGCGGGATGTACGAGCTGAGTCCGTCGAGGGAGGCGGCGACCAGGGCGGTGCGGGCGTCCGTGGAGTTCTCGGGGTTTCTGCGGGAGTTGATCGCCGCCCGGCGCAGGGAGCCGCGGGAGGATCTGATCTCCGGGCTGATCGCGGCGCACGACGAGGACGACGACCGGCTGACCGAGCAGGAGATGATCTCCACGGCGGTGCTGCTGCTCAACGCGGGGCACGAGGCGACGGTCAACGCCACGGTGAACGGATGGCTGGCGCTGTTCCGGAATCCGGAGCAGCTCGCCCGCCTGCGCGCCGATCACTCCCTGGTGCCCGCCGCCGTGGAGGAGCTGCTGCGCTACGACACCCCGCTGCAGCTCTTCGAGCGCTGGGTGCTGGACGACATCGAGATCGACGGTACGACGGTCCCGAGGGGCGCGGAGATCGCGATGCTCTTCGGGTCGGCCAATCACGATCCCGAGGTGTTCGACCGGCCCGGGCGCCTGGACCTCGGGCGGCCGGACAATCCGCACATCTCCTTCAGCGCGGGGATCCATTACTGCATCGGCGCGCCCCTGGCCCGGATCGAGCTGGCGGCCTCGATGCGGGCCCTGCTGGAGCAGGCCCCCGCCCTTGCCCTGGCGGCGGAGCCGGAGCGCAGGCCGAACTTCGTGATGCGGGGGCTGAAGGGGCTGCGCGTGCAGGTGGCCTGATCAGCCGGCGGGCGGATCAGCCGGCGGCCAGGTCCCGGCGGCGCAGTCCCGCCAGACCGCCTGCCACCAGCAGGGCGGCGAGGACGAGCAGGACGCCGACCGGGGTCCAGTCGAGGTGGCCGCCGGGCAGCTTGGGCAGATGGCCGAAGGGGGAGAGGTCCAGCACGGGCGCGGGGACGTTCAGCGCCGGTCCGATCCAGCCGATCAGCAGGGCCGCGCCGGCCACGGCCCAGGCCGCCACCGCTCCCTGCGGCAGGACGCCGAACAGCAGCACGGCGACGCCGCCGATCACCCAGACGGCGGCGACCTGGAGCAGGCAGGCGCCGAGGACCGGTCCGACCTGTTCTCCGTAGCCGACGGCGAAGCCCAGCCCGGCCAGCAGCATGATCAGGGCCGCGCCGCCGAAGGCGATGAGCAGGTGTCCGGCGGCCCAGCGCAGCCGGCCCACGGCACCGGCCAGCACCGGTTCGGCGCGTCCGGAGGTCTCCTCGGTGTTCAGCCGCAGCACGGACGAGACGACGTAGAGCGCGGCGACCAGGCCGAGCATGTCCACCATCGCGGCGAGGAAGGCGTCCGTGAGCCCCGAGTGTCCGCCCATGCGCCGGAAGATCTCGCGTGCCTGGGCGTTGTCGCCGACGAGCTTGGCCGCGCCGTCCGTCAGCCCGCCGTAGACGACTCCGGCGAGGAAGAAACCGAGGCTCCAGCCGAGCACGCTGCCGCGCTGCAGCCGCCAGGCCAGCGCGCCCGCGGTGCCGAGGCGGCCCGTCGCCGGTCCCGGCCGGGTCGGCAGGAAGCTCAGGCCGATGTCCCGGCGCCCGGCCAACGCGTAGGCGCAGCAGGCCTGCAGGACCGTGGCGGCCGCGAACAGCAGCAGGACCCACCAGCGTTCGGCCGCGAAGGCGCGCAGGTTCTCCAGCCAGCCCAGCGGGGAGAGCCAGGTGAGCACGGACGAGCCGGTGGAGGAGGCCGAGTCGCCGGCCGCGCGCAGCACGAAGGCCGCGCCCAGCACGGCCGCCGTGAGTCCCCGGGCCAGCCGGGCGCTCTCGGTCAGCTGGGCGGTGATCGCCGCCGTCGTGGCGAAGACCATGCCCGCGCCGGCCACCCCGAGCCCGAAGGCCAGTGCGCCGGAGGCGCCCTGTCCGGCGAGGCCCGCCACGATCAGGACGCCCAGGGCCGCGTTCGCGACCGCCGCCGTCAGCAGGGCCGCGGTGAGGGGGGCCCGGCGCCCGACCATGCCGGAGGAGATCAGTTCCTGCCGCCCGCTCTCCTCCTCGTCCCGGGTGTGCCGTACGACGACGAGCAGGCTCATGACGGCGGCGAGCGCGCCCGCGTACACCCCGACCCGCCAGGCCGTCAGCGCACCGAGCGAGTCGTCGAAGACCGGTCCGACCATGGCGCGCAGCGAGGTGTTGGTGGCCATCTGGTGGCGGAGGCCGGCGCGTTCGGCAGGGGTGCCGTACAGGGCCTTCAGGGTGTTCGGCATGGAGAGGACCATCAGCGCGTTCACGGCCACCCAGACCGGGATCACGGCCCGGTCGCGGCGCAGCGCGAAGCGCACCAGGGTGCCGGTGCCGGTCAGTCGGGAGGCGCGGCCGGTCATGCCGGCACCTCGGTGATCTCGGCGGGCTGGTCCTGGTAGTGCCGCAGGAACAGCTCCTCCAGCGTCGGCGGTGTCGACGTCAGCGAACGCACTCCGGAGGCGCTCAACGAGCGCAGTACGGCGTCGAGCCGGTCGGTGTCGACCTGGAGCCGGACCCGGTGGCCCTGGATGTCGAGGTCGTGCACGCCCGGAAGCCGGGCCAGTCCGTTCGGCGGGCCCACGAGTTCGGCGCTGACGCTGGTGCGGGTGAGGTGGCGCAGGTCGGCGAGCGAGCCGCTCTCCACGGTCCGGCCCTTGCGGATGATGCTGACCCGGTCGCAGAGTTCCTCGACCTCGCCGAGGATGTGCGACGACAGCAGGACCGTACGGCCCCGGTCGCGCTCCTGCTCCACACAGCGCCGGAAGACCTCCTCCATCAGCGGGTCCAGGCCCGAGGTCGGCTCGTCCAGGATCAGCAGGTCGACGTCGGAGGCGAACGCGGCGACGAGGGCGACCTTCTGCCGGTTGCCCTTGGAGTAGGTGCGGCCCTTCTTGGTGGGGTCCAGCTCGAAGCGCTCGATCAGTTCGGCGCGCCGCGCCCGGTCCAGGCCCCCGCGCAGCCGGCCGTAGAGGTCGATGACCTCGCCGCCGGAGAGATTGCGCCACAGGGTCACGTCGCCGGGGACGTAGGCGATACGGCGGTGCACCTCGACGGCGTCCCGCCACGGGTCGTGGCCCAGCACCTGTGCGGCGCCCGCGTCGGCGCGCAGGAGTCCGAGCAGGACGCGGATGGCGGTCGACTTCCCGGCGCCGTTGGGGCCGAGGAAGCCGTGCACCTCACCGGCCTCGACGTCCAGGTCGAGACCGTCCAGCGCGCGGGTACGGCCGAAGGACTTGTGGAGCCCGGAGACCGTGATTGCCTTGGTCATGCCATGGAACGTACGCTACTTTCAGAAATTTGTGAAGTTAAGGAAGCGCATGAATGCCGGATAGGGTGAGAGGCATGACGGAGTCGAGTACGCCGGGTACGGAGCGGGACCCCGAGTCGGTCTCGCGGTTCGTGGAACGCTTTGCGGCGCAGTTGGTCGAGGCGGGCATGCCGCGCATGGCGTCCCGGGTCTTCGCCGCGCTGCTCGCCTCCGACGACGGCACCCTGACCTCCGCCGAACTGGGCGAACAGCTGAGGATCAGCCCCGCGGCCGTCTCCGGCGCGGTGCGCTACCTCGCCCAGGTCCACATGGTCTCCCGGGAGCGCGAGCCCGGCTCGCGCCGGGAGCGGTACCGGGTGCACAGCAACCAGTGGTACGAGGCCCTCACCAGTCGCGAGACCATCATCAAGCGCTGGGAGGACGCCCTGCGCGAGGGCGTCACCAGCCTCGGCGCCGGCACCCCCGCGGGGCGCCGGCTCGCCGAGACGCTGGACTTCTTCGAGTTCGTGGAGAAGGACGTGGCGCAGATGATGGAGCGGTGGGCGGCGTACCGGGAGCGTAAGTACGGGCGCTGAGCCCGTTCAGCGTTCCTTGGTCTCCTCCAGCACCGTCCGCCCCAGCAGCGCGTAGCGCTGCGGCGCCCGCCGCTTGAGGTACTGCGCGTACCCCACACCCGTCGCCGCGACCGCCGCCACCAGCCACGGTGTCGCCTTCAGCACCAGCGAGCCGGACTCGGGGCCGGCCGCGGCGCCCATGTTGGACACGAGGAGCACCACGACGCCGAGCATCGCGATGCCGCCGATCAGCGGTGCGGCGAAGGTGCGGAACCAGTGGCGGCTCTCGGGGTGGTGGGAGCGGAAGTAGGCCAGCACCGCGAAGGAGCACACGGCCTGGACGACGAGGATCGCCATGGTGCCGAGGATGGCGAGCAGGACGTACGTGCCGGTGTACGGGTCCTTGCCCGCGGCCCAGAACGCGCCGAGCAGCACCGCGGTGACGGCCGTCTGCACCAGTCCGGCGATGTGCGGGGAGCCGTGCCGGGCGTGGGTCCGCCCGACGGTGTTCTTCAGCGAGGGTAGGACACCCTCGCGCCCCAGGGCGTACAGATAGCGGGCGGCGCAGTTGTGGAAGGCCATGCCGCAGGCCAGGGAACCGGTGATCATCAGCCACTGCATGACGTCGACCGCCCAGTGCCCGACATAGCGCTCGGTGGGGTTGAAGAACATCGTCAGCGGGTTGGCGGAGGAGGCGGCCCGCACGGCCTCGGCCTCGCCGTTGCCGGAGATGGCCATCCACGAGACGAAGACGTAGAAGACGCCGACGCCGAGCACGCTGATCATCGTGGCCTTGGGGATGATCTTCTTGGGGTCGCGGGACTCCTCGCCGTACATCGCGGTCGACTCGAAGCCGACCCAGGACCAGAAGGCGAAGAAGAGGCCGAGCCCGGCGGACGTGCCCTTGAAGGCGTTGACCGGGTCGACCGGGGCGAAGGTGAAGCCGTGCGGTCCGCCGCCGTGCAGGGCGACGGACACCGCCATGGCGGCGAGGACGGTCACCTCGGTCGCCAGCAGGACCACCAGCAGCTTCTCGGCGACGCTGACCCCGAACCAGGTGCCGGTCGCGTTGATCGCGAGCATCAGCACGGCGAAGGCCCACCAGGGCACGTGGGTGCCGGTCTGGTCCCGCAGGGTCGTCGTCGCGAAGGTCGAGAAGATGCCGATGAGCGCGGGCTCGAAGACGACGTAGGCGAAGGTCGCGAGCAGCCCGGAGGCGAGGCCGACCGTGCGGCCGAGGCCGTAGGAGATAAAGCCGTAGAAGGCGCCCGTGGACGTGATGTGCTTCGCCATCGAGGTGAAACCGACGGAAAAGATTGCCAGCACGACCATTGCCACGAGATAGCTCGCGGGTGCCCCGATCCCGTTGCCGGACGACACCATGAAGGGCACGTTCCCGGTCATCGCGGTGATCGGCGCGGCCGTCGCCACGGCCATGAACACCACACCCAGCAGTCCTACGGCATTGGGTTTCAGCCGGTGAACCGCCTCGTCGCCGTCCGTTCCCGCCACTGGGGCAACGCCCTCTTCCACTGCCATCGGGTGGCCCCCTCCGTGTCCGGTTCCATGGGTCCTGGTGGGTCCTGATGGAGCAGGATGGTGGATCGGACGGGGGCACGGGAAGGGGTCGGCCGGGTTAAATATTTGTCACCAGACCATTGGGCTGCCCTTTTTGACTCCCAGTACGGAGAGCGTGTTCGTTCGGCTACGTTGAGTGGCGTCCGGCCGCGGCCACCAGGCGCGCATCAGCCGGTCGTTCGGTGAGAATCGAGATTCCGGATCCGTTCGGCTGCGTCCTCGACACCACCGGCTTCCGCGCCCCCACCTCAAGCCGAGGGCAGCACCAGCCCCCAGGCCCCCTCCATCACCCGCCACGTGCGCTTGCGTACCGGCCCCGAGACGGCCGCGTCCGCCCGGTAGCGGAAGTCGGGGCCCGTGACCGTCACCGTGTGGCCCGAGGCCCGCAGCGGGGTCGCCTCCGCGCCCACCGACAGCGGCCGGACCTCCACCGCGGCGGTGCCGGAGGTGGTCGGTATGACCGTCACCGCCTCCACCGGGTGGGCCAGGTCCACGAGGGTCTCGCCGTCGACCTCCACCCTGAGCCGGGCCGGGCCGGGGGAGGGGACGGCCGCGAGGCGGACCGGGCGGGGGTTCAGGGTGCGGACCAGTGAGCGGTACCAGGGGGCGGCGGACAGCCGCTCCGGGACGTGCCGCCGGGCCGGGGGGATGGCCAGCTCGGTCAGGACGACGCCGTCGCTGTCGTCGACCAGCAGATCGAGGCGGCGTTCCGTGCCGTCCAGGACCGCGCGGGCCGCGGCCACCGCACCGCAGGGCACGCCCAGGGACTCCGCCAGGGACGCCTCGCCCACGGGGACCACCGACAGGCCGCACCCGGCAAGCTCCCGCTCCCGGTACAGCTGGGTGACCGCTCGTAGCAGAGCGTGGTCGTCGCCGATCACCACCGGCCGCCGAGAACCCCTTCGGCTCAGTGCCCGGGCGAATTCCTCCGGGTCGTCCGGGAGGCACATTTTCGCCGCCGCACCCGCGCTGAGCACGTCTTTCGCGATGCGTACGGACTCGCCGTCCGTCTGCCGTGCCGCCGGATCGATGATCACCAGCAGCTGCTCGGACGTCGCGAAAGTCGCCACCTCGGTCCTGCCTCACTTCCTCGGGTAGCATCTTTGTGCAAGAGCCCCTTGCGCTATTGCGCCAGGGGCTTCGTCTATTCCGGGGCATCCGGTCCGACGGTTGTGCGACCAACGGCGGTCGCTGTGGCACGCGGCGGTGAACCTTACGCCCAAGCCCCCGACCTTGGACATGCCCCGCCCGGAAGGGGTGTACGCGCGTGCCCGCACTTGTGCTGCTCGGTGCTCAGTGGGGTGACGAAGGCAAGGGAAAGGCGACCGACCTGCTCGGTGGCTCGGTGGACTATGTAGTGCGTTACCAGGGCGGCAACAACGCCGGCCACACGGTCGTCGTCGGCGACCAGAAGTACGCGCTCCACCTTCTCCCTTCCGGAATCCTCTCGCCTACTTGTGTTCCGGTCATCGGCAACGGCGTCGTCGTCGACCCGTCGGTCCTGCTCTCCGAGCTGAGCGGTCTGAACGAGCGTGGCGTCGACACGTCCAAGCTCCTGCTCAGCGGTAACGCGCACATCATCACGCCGTACAACGTGACCGTCGACAAGGTGACGGAACGCTTCCTCGGCAAGCGCAAGATCGGCACCACCGGGCGCGGCATCGGCCCGACCTATGCCGACAAGATCAACCGCGTCGGCATCCGGGTCCAGGACCTCTACGACGAGTCGATCCTGACCCAGAAGGTCGAGGCGGCCCTCGACGTCAAGAACCAGATCCTCACCAAGCTGTACAACCGGCGCGCGATCGCCGTCGGCCAGGTGGTCGAGGAGCTGCTGGGCTACGCCGAGCAGATCAAGCCGTACGTCGCCGACACCGTCCTGGTCCTGAACCAGGCGCTGGAGGACGACAAGGTCGTCCTGTTCGAGGGCGGTCAGGGCACCCTTCTCGACATCGACCACGGCACGTACCCCTTCGTCACCTCCTCGAACCCGACCGCGGGCGGTGCCTGCACCGGCGCGGGCGTCGGCCCGACGAAGATCAGCCGGGTCATCGGCATCCTCAAGGCGTACACGACCCGGGTCGGGGCCGGTCCGTTCCCGACCGAGCTGTTCGACGAGGACGGCGAGGCGCTGCGCCGCATCGGCGGCGAGCGGGGCGTGACCACCGGCCGTGACCGCCGCTGCGGCTGGTTCGACGCGGTCATCGCCCGCTACGCGACCCGCGTGAACGGCCTGACCGACTTCTTCCTCACCAAGCTGGACGTCCTGACCGGCTGGGAGCAGATCCCGGTCTGTGTGGCGTACGAGATCGACGGCCGCCGCGTCGAGGAACTGCCGTACTCGCAGACCGACTTCCACCACGCCAAGCCGGTCTACGAGACCTTCCCGGGCTGGTCCGAGGACATCACCAAGGCGAAGTCCTTCTCCGACCTGCCCAAGAACGCCCAGAACTACGTCAGGGCGCTCGAGGAGATGTCCGGCGCCCCGATCTCCGCGATCGGCGTGGGCCCGGGCCGGGACGAGACGATCGAGATCAACTCGTTCCTGTAGGGATCGGCTCCACAGCCGTGCGTTCCGGACGATGCACAATCGGAGTATGAGCGTCCACCGGAACGCACGGTGCCGGGGGCCGTTCGGCGGTGAGGGCGACCGCGCCGACGGCACGGACTGCTCCGACCCGGCCGTCTTCGAGATCGCCCGCTACGGTCTGCCCCCGCTCGCTGTGTGCCCGGTGCATCTCGGGCCCGCCCTGCTGATGGCGAGCGGGGTGCTGTGGCCGCCGGAGATCCGGCTCATCGGCCGCGTCGGCGGCCTCGCGGGATGACCGGCCGCCGCGCTCGTGGGCGGCCCCGGCCGCGACCGACGTCCGGCAACGGCAACGGCAACCAACGCCCGGACTACAGCAGTTGAAAGTTCGGTGACGACGCCCCGGGCTGGTCATGGACATGAACTTCCTTGACCTTCCCTTGGGTTTTTCCTGGTTTCCAGCGGAACCGGAGTGAGGCAAGCATCTACGCGGGTAGTCCCCGCACGACACGCGTAGATGCTTGCCTCACTCCAGCCTTCCCAGGAGCCTTGAATGCCCCTCAGTCCCATGAACCGCCGGGAGTTCGTGAAGAAGTCGGCCGTCACCGGGGCGGCCGTCGCCGCCGCGGGGTCCGTCGCGGCGGCGCCCGCGCAGGCGTCCGAGCAGCGGCCGGGCCACCACCGGCGCACCTGGACGTTCTCCATCCTCGGCACGACGGACCTGCACAGCCACGTCTTCGACTGGGACTACTACAAGGACGCCGCCTACTCCGACAAGGCGGGCAACTCGGTGGGCGTCGCCCGTGTCGCCACGCTCATCAAGCAGCAGCGCGAGACGAAGGGTGAGGACCACGTCCTGCTCGTCGACGCCGGCGACATCATCCAGGGCACCTCGCTCGCCTACTACTTCGCGCGGATCGACCCGATCACCGGGACCGACGGCAAGAAGGGCCCCAGGCACCCGATGGCCGTGGCCATGAACCACATGCGCTACGACGCCGCCGCCCTCGGCAACCACGAGTTCAACTACGGCATCGAGGTGCTGCGCAGGTTCGAGCAGCAGTGCCACTTCCCGCTGCTCGGCGCGAACGCGCTGGACGCGAAGACCCTGAAGCCCGCCTTCCACCCGTACACCGTGAAGCGCATCTGCGTGCCCGGCGCGCCCGACATCAAGGTCGGCATCCTGGGCCTGACCAACCCCGGTATCGCGCTGTGGGACAAGGACAACGTCAGCGGGAAGATGGTGTTCCCGGGCCTGGTGGAGCAGGCGAAGAAGTACGTGCCGCGGCTGCGCGCGCTCGGCTGTGACGTGGTCTTCCTGACCGACCACTCCGGTCTCGACGGCTCCTCCTCGTACGGCGACGAACTGCCCTACGTCGAGAACGCCTCCAACCTCGTCGCCGAGCAGGTCCCCGGCATCGACGCGATCCTCGTCGGCCACACCCACGTCGAGGTGCCGTCGTACACCGTCAAGAACCAGGAGACCGGCGAGGAGGTGCTCCTGTCCGAGCCCTACTGCTGGGGCTACCGGCTCAGCGTCTTCGACTTCGAGGTCGAGCTGGAGCACGGCCGCTGGAAGGTCGTCAGCAAGACCGCGCAGACCCTCAACCCCAACACGGTGGACGAGGACCCGGAGATCAAGAAGCTCCTTCAGGCCGACCACGAGCTGGTCGTGAAGTACGTCAACACGGCGGTCGGCACCTGCACCGAGGACCTCTCGGCGGCGGAGTCCTGCTGGAAGGACGTGCCGATCATGGACTTCATCCAGAAGGTCCAGGCGGAGACGGTGAAGGCGGGCCTGTCGGCGGCCGACGCCGCCCTCCCGCTGATCTCGGTCGCGGCACCGTTCAGCCGCACGGCCGACATCCCCAAGGGCAGCGTCACCATCAAGGACGTCGCCGGGCTCTACATCTACGACAACACCCTGTACGGCAAGAAGCTGACGGGCGCCCAGCTGAAGGACTACCTGGAGTACGCGGCGAAGTACTACCACCAGGTCCCGGCCGGCACGAAGGTCGACACCTCGACGCTGACCAACGCCAACAGCTTCTGGGACTACATGTACGACGTGGCGGCGGGCGTCGACTACGAGATCGACATCGCGCAGGCGGAGGGGTCCCGCATCAAGAACCTCTCCTACAACGGCTCCCCGGTCGCCGACGACCAGGTCTTCGTCGTGGCCGTCAACAACTACCGGGCGAACGGCGGTTCCGGCTACCCGCACATCGCCTCGGCGCCGATCGCGTACAGCTCCACGAACGAGATCCGCCAGCTGATGATCGACTACGTCACCGCCAAGAAGACGCTGGACCCGGCGGACTTCGCGCAGCTCAACTGGAAGCTGACGCAGAACGGTACGCCGGTCTTCTGAGCGGGCGTACGGGCCGCTGCGTGGCGGACCGGGTCGCGCCGGTTCCCGGTCCGCCACGGACCACGTCCTACGGGACCTCGATGTCCCGCTCGGTGATCTTCAGCTGCCTCGGGAGCATGGCCTGGGGCCGCAGCAGATCCTTGAGCAGGTATTTCATCAGCTGCTGCGGGGACATCCCCTTGAGTTTGTCGGCCAGGGCCGGGGTGGTCCGCTCGATCCTGCTCACCTCCAGGACGGCCCGCTCCGCCAGCCCCGGGATGATGTCCTTGCCGGTGAGGATGTTGCGGACGAGCGGCTCCGGGTAGCTCTCCGACTGCCCCTCGGGTCCGTAGACCATCCTGCTCCCGTCGTCGCCCCGGACGTGCGGCCGTACGACGCTCAGCGACTGCGACAGCTTGGGGTCCTGCTCCTGGAGCGCCATGAACTCGTCCAGGTCGGCATCGGTCAGGTTCCCCATGCCCTGCTCGAACCGGCGTACCAGGCGCCGGTATTCGGGATGCTTGCGCTCCTCCTCCGTGTCCCGGGTGGGGAGGAAGGACTCGGTCTCGGCCGGGTCGTTCTCGTCGGCCATCACGGTCGGGAACTCCCGCTGGGCGAAGTCGCTGAGCATCACCCAGCCCTTGGACAGCAGCCCCGACTGCTCGATGTTCAGCCGGATACGGGCCGGCGGCGACGGGTCCTCCTCGTCCTTCGAGAACCTGGTCCCACGGAAGGGTTCGGAGGGATCCTCGATGAAGAAGAAGAGGAACCCCAGGTTCGCCAGCCCGTGTTCGTCGAAGGCCGAGGTGTTGTGCTTGTACTCGAACTCGCTCGCCTCCAGGTCGGCCTTGGTCTTCATGCCGCCGGAGAGCATCAGCCGCGCCCGTCGCTCGGTCGTGTAGTGGCTGAGCACACTGCTGCGGAGCTGGGCCTGCAGACCGTCCCGCATCCGCTTCGCCCAGTCGCCCGACACCTTGGACGTGTCCCCCCGCATGCCCTCCACGTTCTTGCGGGAGAGCTTGTCGAAGTACGCGCGGCCGTACTTCTCCCCGAACCAGCCGGGGTTGAAGCGCTCCCGCATCCGGGCGAAGGCATAGGGCCAGTACTGGTCCGTCCACAGCTGTCCGTTGTCGACCATCATGGTGTACGGGCCGCCGTCGGAGGCCAGATAGCGTTCCAGCCGCCGGGCGCGCTCCTCGATCGCCGCCTTCTGCTGGTCGACTCCCTGCCGCAGCCCGGTCACCCGGCCCCGGTCCCCGTCCGACAGCCCGTCGGTGCTCTCGAGATCCGCCACTTCCTGGTCGAGGCGCAGGATCGTGGTGTGCCGCTTGAGCACACTGGTGTTGCCGTCGCGGGCGGCCTCCCTCAGCCGGGCCTCCAGCTCGTCCAGCGAGGACGTCCGGGCCGCGGTGTCGGCGGGCATGCGCTGCACGGGAGCGGCCTGGCCGCGCCGCAGGGCCTCCGTCACCGCTGCGTTGCCCGCACCGCGCGGCAGGGTGTGCAGCGTGGCGGCGGGCGTGGACTGCGTCGAGGCTCGCGACGTCACCGTGCGCCGGGCAGTGACCTGAGCGTCTTGTCTCTCATGCGCATGCATGTCACCCGAGTCTCGCAGCACCGACCGCGCCCCACCAGGGAACACGAGGGCACAGTGGATGCCCCAACGGTCACTTCGCGGCGTGCGCGAGGAACGCGGACCACGCCGTGGGCGCCGTGTCCTCAGCTGAAGACGATCATCGAGCCCTGGGCCAGGGAGCGGGTCGCCGCCGCGTGCAGGCCCAGCCACACATGCCGTTCGCGGGCGAAGGGACTGGGGTCGTACGGACCCGGGACCGCCGGTTCCTCCAGCTCCGTCGGGGCCGTGGGGGCGGCCGGGGCCGCCGGGGGGTTCGCCGGGTCGATGCCGATCGACGGAGCCACGTGTTCCAGTTCCCTCAGCAGGGTCTGGGAGCTGCCCAACGGGCCGCCGCCCGCGAGGAGTTCGTCGTTGGAGAGCGGGTGCGGAAAGTCGACGGGGACGTATGCGCCCGCGTGGTCGTAGTGCCAGACCAGGTGGGACTGCTGGGCCGTGGACTCGAACATCTCCAGCAGCTGCTCGTAGTCGCCGCCCAGTTCGCCGACCGGGGTCACCGGCAGACCGCAGACCTGGAGCAGGTAGGCGCGGCGCAGGAAGTGCAGGGCGTCGTAGTCGAAGCCGGCCACCGGGGCGACCTCGCCGGACAGTCCCGGCATGTACTGGTACACGGGCACCGGCGGGAGGCCGGCCGCCGTCAATGCGTTGTTGTACTGCGTGAGTTCCTCGGCGAACGGGTTGTCGGGGGTGTGGCACAACACGTCCACGAGCGGTACCAGCCACAGGTCGCAGGCCAAAGAGGGCTCCTCGCACACAGAAGGGTCCACGCGGGGGGTGTCTGGGAAGAGTAATCGGTGTTGCACCGGGTTGCTCCCCGTGTGCGCACGGTACCGGTCACCTAGCGCGTGGTCAGGTCCTCCAGCAGCGCCAGGGAGTGGGCGTTGGAGGCGGCGACGATCTCGCGCGCGGCCTCGGCCTCGCGGCGGGCGAGCGCGTCGACCAGGTCCGTGTGCCCCGCCCACAGACGGCCGCGCAGATCGGGCAGGCGCAGCAGGTGCTGGACCGCGCAGACCCAGGACTGCACGCGCAGGCGGTTGAGGAAGTCGGCGAGGTAGGGGTTGCCGAACAGGGCGCTCAGCTCGCGCCAGAAGCGCAGGTCGTAGCCGATGAGGATGGTGAGGTCACCGGCCGTGGCGGCGCGCTGGGCCTCCTCGCCGCGGCGGCGGACGGTGGCCAGGGCAGCGGCCGTACGGGGGTCGTCCGGCGGGGTGCGGAAGGCGGGGTGGCCGCCTCCGAGGGACTGGAACATGCCGTCGGTGACCAGGCAGCGGGCCTCGATCATGTTCCGGTAGTCGGCGACGGAGTACTCCGGCACGCGAAAGCCGCGGTGCTGGTCGGCCTCGAGTATGCCCTGGGCGGACAGGTCGACCAGCGCCTCGCGGACGGGGGTCGCGGAGACGCCGTACTGCTCGGCGATCTCCTTGACGGTGAACGCCCGGCCCGGCTGCAGCCGCCCGGCCAGCACCTCGTCGCGGAGCGCGTCCGCGATCTGCTGGCGCAGGGTGCTGCGTGTCACAGCGCCGGTGCCGGGCATGGTGGGGTCTCTCCTCGCGCGTGGGTGACGTACTCGCGTACCTCTCGTCCTTCTTACGAGCACGTCACCTTACGCGTTCGATCTGCACGGCGGCAGCTGCGGTTCGGTTACGCGGTGTATCCGTCGGCCACGCTCAGCGCGGCGTCCAGGGCGGCGAGGCCCTCCTTCAGCTCGGCCTCGGTGACGTTGCAGGGCGGGACCACGTGGGTGCGGTTCATGTTCACGAAGGGCCACAGGCCGTGCTGCCTGGCGGCGGCCGTGAAGGCGGCCATGGGCGCGTTCGCCTCGCCGGTCGCGTTGTACGGCACCAGCGGCTCGCGGGTCTCGCGGTCCTTGACCAGCTCCAGCGCCCAGAACATGCCGGTGCCGCGGACCTCGCCGACGCTCGGGTGCCGCGCGGCCAGGTCGGCGAGCGCGGGGCCGAGGAGGCCGGCACCGAGCTGCCTGGCGTTCTCGACCACGCCCTCCTGGGCCATCACGTTGATCGTGGCGACGGCGGCGGCACAGGCGAGCGGGTGCCCGGAGTAGGTCAGGCCGCCGGGGTAGGGGCGCTTGCCGAAGGTGTCGGCGATCCGCTCGCAGATGGCGACACCACCGAGCGGGACGTACCCCGAGTTCACCCCCTTGGCGAAGGTCATCAGGTCCGGCACGACACCGAAGAGGTCGGCGGCGAACCACTCACCCGTGCGGCCGAAGCCCGCCATGACCTCGTCCAGGATGAAGACGATGCCGTGGCGGTCGCAGATCTCGCGGACACCGGCCAGGTAGCCGGGCGGCGGGACCATGATCCCGGCCGTACCGGGGACGGTCTCGAGGATGATCGCGGCGACCGTGCCCGGCCCCTCGAACGCGATCGTCGTCTCCAGGTGCTCCAGGGCCCGCGCGGTCTCCTGCTCCTCGGTCTCCGCGTAGAAACGGGAGCGGTAGAGGAACGGCGCCCAGAAGTGGACGACACCGGCCGCGGCGCCGTCGCTCGCCCAGCGGCGCGGGTCGCCGGTGATGTTGATCGCCTGCTGGGTGCCGCCGTGGTACGAGCGGTACGCCGAGAGCACCTTCGGGCGGCCCGTGTGCAGCCGGGCCATGCGCACCGCGTGCTCGACGGCGTCGGCGCCGCCGTTGGTGAAGAAGATCTTGTCCAGGTCGCCGGGGGTCCGCTCGGCGATCAGCCGGGCCGCCTCCGAGCGCGCCTCGACGGCGAACGCGGGCGCGAAGGTCGTCATCGTCGCGGCCTGCTCCTGGATCGCCGCGACGACCTTGGGGTGCTGGTAGCCGATGTTGGTGAAGACGAGCCCGCTGGTGAAGTCCAGGTACCGCTTGCCGTCGTAGTCCCAGAAGTACGACCCTTCGGCGCCGGCGACGGCGAGGGGGTCGATGAGGTCCTGGGCCGACCAGGAGTGGAAGACGTGCGCGCGGTCCGCGGCCTTCACTGCGGCACCGGCTTCGGGATTGGGCTGAGGGGTCATGCCGCCGAGCGTAAATGTCCGCGATGCGGAAGGCCTATCGGCGTCTTGTTCTGTGGACGGGGGGTTTCCGCGACAGGTTGTCTATGGACAGCAGGCTGTCGAATTGACAGCATGCTGCCATGAATGCGTCGACGGGCAAACGGGTGCATCTGGCGGTCTACGACAGCCTCGCCGACTGGGAGACGGGGCATACGACCGCGTACCTCGCCCGCGCCGGGTACGAGGTGCTGACCGTGGGACCCGGCCGCGAGCCCGTCGTCAGCATCGGCGGACTGCGCATCACGCCCGACCTCGTGCTGGACGAGCTGTGTCCCGAGGACAGCTCCCTGCTGATCCTGCCGGGCGCCGACCTGTGGACCCGGCCGGCCGCCTCCCCCGTCGCAGCGGGCACGAACGGCCTCGCGCCCTTCGCCCGCGCGGCCCGCGCCTTCCTCGACGCGGGCGTCCCCGTCGCCGCGATCTGCGGCGCCACCGCCGGCCTCGCCCGCGAGGGCCTGCTCGACGAGCGCGCCCACACCAGCGCGAGCCCGTACTACCTGGCGGGAGTCACCGGCTACGCCGGGGGCGAGCGGTACGTCGAGACGGACGCGGTGACCGACGGCGCACTGATCACCGCCGGGCCCACCGAGCCCGTCGCCCTCGCCCGGGAGGTCTTCCGGCTCCTCGGGGTGTACGAGGGGGAGGTGCTGGACGCCTGGTACCGGCTGTACCACGACTCCGACGCGGAGGCGTACCACGTGCTCCAGCGGGCGGGCACGCCATGAGCAGGGAACAGCAGGAACTGCTCAGCCGCAGCGCCCTCGGGGTGTTCCGGCTCAACGGCCAGTTCCTCGCCGTCGCCGAGGAGCTGGCCCGGCCGGCCGGGCTGACCGCCGCCTGGTGGCAGGTGCTCGGCGCGGTGCTGCCCGAGCCGCTGCCGGTCGCGGGCATCGCGCGGGCCATGGGCATCACCCGGCAGAGCGTGCAGCGCATCGCCGATCTGCTGGTGGGGCGGGGACTCGCCGTGTACCGGCCGAACCCGGCCCACCGGCGGGCGAAGCTCCTCGCGCCCACCGAGGAGGGGCGGGCGGCCGTGGCGCGCATCGGGCCCGGGCACGCGGCCCATGCCGGGCGGCTCGCCCAGGCGATGGGCGAGAGCGAACTGGCCGAGGCGGTACGACTGCTCGAACGGCTCTCGCAGGTGCTGGAACAGCTCGGCAGGCCCGTTACGGAACCGTAGAGGCGAGCCCGCTCGACTCCCCGTACGACCGGATTATTCTCGGTCCGTTGCACACGTAGGGGAGGCGGCGCGACGCATGGACAGGCTGGGACCGGGAGATCCGCACCGGATCGGGGGCTACCGGCTCCTGGCACGACTGGGCGCCGGCGGGATGGGGCACGTCTATCTGGCCCGGTCGGAGCGGGGCCGTACCGTCGCGGTGAAACTCGTCCGCGAGGAACTGGCCCGGCAGGAGGAGTTCCGGGCCCGCTTCCGGCAGGAGGTGCAGGCCGCGCGGCGGGTCGGCGGGTACTGGACCGCGCCCGTGCTCGACGCGGACACCGAGGCGGCCGTGCCCTGGGTGGCCACCGGCTATGTGGCCGGGCCCAGCCTGCAGCAGGTGGTCGGCCATGATCACGGGGCGCTGCCGGAGCGGTCGGTACGGATCCTCGCGGCGGGCCTCGCGCACGCGCTCAAGGACATCCACGCGGCGGGGATCGTGCACCGGGACCTGAAGCCGTCGAACGTGCTGGTGACCATCGACGGCCCCCGGGTGATCGACTTCGGGATCGCACGGGCACTGGAGACGACCTCGCCGGGCGGGGACGAACTGACCCGGACCGGGCAGCTGGTCGGGTCGCCGGGGTTCATGGCGCCGGAGCAGGTGCGGGGGGACCGGATCACGCCGGCGTGCGACGTCTTCTGCCTCGGGTCCGTGCTGGCCTACGCGGCCTCCGGGGCGCTGCCGTTCGGTACGGCGGGCAGCGGCGGGCACGCGCTGATGTTCCGGATCGCCCAGGAGGAGCCGGATCTCACGGGGGTGCCGGAGGGCATCGCCGACCTGGTGCGGCAGTGCCTGCGCAAGGATCCCGCCACCCGGCCCACGCTGGATGCGGTGCTGGAGCGGACGGGGGCGGAGGACACCGTCTCCGGGGGGCGGTCCCGGGATCCCTGGCTGCCCGGGGTGCTGGTCGCTCAACTGGGCCGGCACGCCGTGCAGTTGCTGGAGACGGAGGAGCCGGAGGGTGCGCAGGACGCCTCGCCGGATCCGGGTGACGCCGGTGGGGCGCAGGTACGGTCGGCGGGTGCGGGCGGGGCCGCTTCACCGAGCCCCCGGGGCGGGTCTCCCGAGCATGCCGCCGTGTCCGACGAAAGAGACGGCGACGGGGCCGGCCGGGTGAGTGCCGACCGGCTGCCCACCGTGGTGTCGGGGCATCCGCAGCCGGCGCAGCCGTACCCCCCGTCC
Organism: Streptomyces broussonetiae; assembly: GCF_009796285.1. Lineage (NCBI taxonomy): Bacteria > Bacillati > Actinomycetota > Actinomycetes > Kitasatosporales > Streptomycetaceae > Streptomyces > Streptomyces broussonetiae. The sequence goes on from NZ_CP047020.1 coordinate 5,185,951, forward strand.
GTTCCGTCCGCACCGCCGGCCCCGGCGTCGCTCTCGTCGTATCCCCCGCAGCACCAGGCGGTGGCCGGGACCCACGGATCCCCGCAGCATCCGTACGCGGGACCCTACGGCGCCGGGTTCGGGCCCACCCCGCCGTACGGGCCCGCGGTGGGCGGCGAGCCGGAGGAGGCCGAGCGGCGCAGTGCGCGCTCGACCGCGCTGCTCGTCGTGATCGCGTTGATCGTGGCGCTGGGGGCGGGCGGGTCGGTGTACGCGCTGATGAACGGCAGCGGTGGGCACCCCCGGGCCGGCGGACAGGGCGGCGACCCGTCCGGCGCCACCTCCGCGCCGGCGGCGGGCGGCGGGGGCTCCGGCGGGCCGACGCCGAGCACGTCCGCGCCGTCCTCCTCCGCCGGACCCTCGGACGGAGCGGTCCCGGCCGGCTATCTGGGCACCTGGGAGACGACGATCGACGGTGCCAACGGGACCGGCACCCGCCAACTGACCATCCGGCAGGGCAGGGTGGGCGACACCGTGCTGACGCTGGTCGCGGACGGGCCGACCGACGGCGGCGGGACGTACCACTGTGTCTTCGCGGCCAGACTCACCCAACAGCCCAGTGCCGGAGGTCCGTTGGAGATCGGGCCGTCCACCGTCAGCTCCGGTGAGCCCGCCTCCTCCTGTGCCCCGGGGCAGGCGACCGAACTCACCCTGCTGCCGGGTGCGGCGCTCGAGCGGCGAGAGAGGAGCGGCGGGGAGAGCCTGACGTACACCAAGCAGTGACGTAACGGCCTTTGCTGTTGGGTAGTTGAACGTTCGGGGAATATCGGGGGCGACGTCCGGTTCGCCCCCGTCTGTGCTTCGCCGGCCCGCGTACCGTGTCCGCACGATCCGGCTCCGGGGAGTGGCGGGGGCACCACATGTCGTGGTTGAGCACGGAGAACATCGTCGCGGTCGGCACGGCGCTGCTGGGCATCGCCGCCTCCGCGGGCATGGTCATGTACGAGCGCCGGGTGCCGCGCCGCAAGCGCATCGGCTACCGCGTGCAGATGGACAACCCCATAGGCGACGACGTCCGCTCCGGCCGCGTCAACCGACGCCTCGGCCTCTTCGACGAGGCCCCGGACATGAGCGACGCGACACTGGTCCTGCTCCGTATCGAGAACGACGGCTCCCTCGGCATCGACCGCGACGACTACACCAGCCCCGAACGCCACGGCCTGACCGCGGTGTTCGTGGACCGGACCGTCCGCGGCGTCTCCGTCTCCCAGCCGACCGACACCGACCATCTGCTCGACCACTTCACCGCCGAGCGCGGCTTCGGCTACGAGGGCAACGCTCTGCGCATCCCGCGCGTCCCGCTGAACAAGGGGGACTACTTCAAGCTGCTCGTGCTGCTGTCCGGCGGGGACGTCGGCCGGGACATCCGGATCGTCGGCGGGATCAGGGAGGGCGAGGTCCATCCCAACCGCAGTGCCACGCCCGACGACAAGCCGCCGCTGTTCAGCCGCGCCTCCCGGCTCATCACCATCATGCTCACGCTGTCCGTGGTGACCCTGGCGAGCATCGTCGTGACCCGCGACGACACCCCGCCCCCGATCGGCTGCGCGAAGGGCGAGCTGACCGTTACCGGGTCGACCGCGTTCGCGCCGGTGGTGCAGGAGGTGGCGACGAAGTACGAGCACGACTGCACGGGGTCGAGCGTGATCGTGGACGCGCACGGATCCACGGCAGGGACGAGGGAGTTGGCGGCACAGGGGGTGCAGGCCGGGACGAAGGGCTCGCCGCCGCTCGTGGCCCTCTCCGACGGGCCCAAGCCGGACGACATGCCCGAACTCCGCGAGAACCGTGTCGCGTTGTCGGTCTTCGCCCTCGTCGTGAACAAGGACGTGGGCCTGACGAACCTGTCGACGGCCGACGTGCGACGCCTGTACCAGGGGCGGATCGCCAACTGGAGCCAGCTGGGCGGCCGTTCGCTGCCCGTGCGCCTGGTCAGCCGGGACGCCAACTCCGGTACCCGGCAGGTCTTCCAGCGGCATGTGCTGGGCCGGGGCGAGATGGCGAACTCCTCCGTCGACTGTGTCCACAAGGACGACGCGACGGCGCCGGTGACCCGCTGCGAACTCGACTCCACCGAGCAGGTGCTGAACGAGGTGGCGCAGCTGCCCGGCGCGATCGGCTACAGCGAGCTGAACCTGGCCACGGACGCGAAGGGGCTGCGCGTACTGGACCTCGACGGCAACGCGCCGTCGGTGGACGCCATCGAGCACGGCCACAACACGTATCCCTACCGCGAGATCGAGTACGCCTACACCTATGGGCAGCCGCCGGCGGACTCGCTGGCCTCGAGCTTCCTGACGTACCTGATCCGGGGGACCGGCCAGGACATCATCCGGACGCACGGGCACGTGCCGTGCTGGACCCCGGAGGGGATGAAGCTGTGTGCGTAGCCGCCGCGGGGTGCTCGTGGGGCGCCCGTGGGGTGGCGGTTCAGGGCGTCATCGAGGCTCCGGCGGGCGCTGCCTGGGCATGTTCGGGCGAGTGCCGTTCGCCGGGGGGAGCGGGAAGCGGCCCCCGGAACCCCCGCTGTCCTGCCGCGGCACGGACGCGACCGCCGTCTGGATGCCCAGGGGGGCCGAGCCGGTGCGGAACTCGACCATCCAGTCGGTCGTCTCGGTACGCACCAGCTCCGTGATGTCCTCCGAGAAGCGCCGCAGCACGCCCAGGCACCGCTCGGCCGCCTCGCTCGCCGTGCCCTCCGCCGGGCCCAGCACCTCCCGGATGCTCTCGGACGCCCAGTCGAACTGCAACGCCTGCAGCCGTCGCGCGACCGCCTGTGCCGTGGCCACGTCCCTTATCCATCCGGAGGTCACGCCGAAGAACCGGTCCATGCCGATACAGGCCACCGCCAGCAGCAGCGCCAAACAGCCCCAGGGCGCCACCCCGTGCGCCGCCCCGGTCAGGTCCAGCAGCGGCAGCGCCGCACCGGCCGCCGCGCCCGTCGCCGCACCGGCCCGCAGCACCCGCGCCCCACGCCGCTTCCACACCCGGTCGCGCAGGTACCAGGACGCCGTCTGCAGGGCTCCGCGCTCCACCCACCGGTACAGCTCGTCCAGTCGTTCGGCGGGTTCCCCCCAGTCCCCGAGCGGAAAGGACCGCCCGGTCAGATCGCCCGGCCGCAGCCCGGCCGCACCCTCGCCCCGCCCGTCCTGAGGCGGACCCTCGGGCTGCATCTCCGGTTGACCCACCCGGCACTCCCTACTGATCCCGACCGATCCCGACCGATCACGTTGCGTGACATCTCCTGCCGATTGCCCTGCCGACGCGCGGGACCCTTCCTACTGCCCAATGGGTGGGGGAGAGGGGCTTTTCCTGTCTTTTCCGCTCGTAAGAGGGCCTTGATCAGGTATAGGGCTGCTGACCTTCTCACTCGAAAGAGTGGCGCGGCGACGGGGGCGTGGACCACGTAGGCTCATGCTCAGCGGAGAAAACCGAGAAGGACACAGAGGAGCTGATCGTGTTTCCCGGTGGTGGCCAGCCCAACATGCAGCAGTTGCTCCAGCAGGCCCAGAAGATGCAGCAGGACCTGCAGCGGGCGCAGGAGGAACTGGCGAACACGGAGGTCGACGGGCAGGCGGGCGGCGGTCTGGTGCAGGCCACGGTGACCGGCTCCGGTGAGCTGCGCGCGCTCAGGATCGACCCGAAGGCGGTGGACCCGGAGGACACCGAGACCCTCGCCGACCTGATCGTGGCGGCCGTCCACGCGGCCAACGAGAACGCGCAGGCGCTCCAGCAGCAGAAGCTCGGCCCGCTGGCCCAGGGCCTCGGCGGCGGCACGGGCATCCCCGGTCTGCCGTTCTGAGGCCGGGCCAACTACGGTACGTACCGAAAGGTCTCCAGGAAGGGCAGTCCGGTGTACGAAGGCGTGGTCCAGGACCTCATCGACGAGCTGGGGCGGCTGCCCGGCGTCGGTCCCAAGAGCGCGCAGCGGATCGCCTTCCACATCCTGCAGGCGGAGCCGACGGACGTGCAGCGTCTCGCCCAGGCCCTGATGGAGGTGAAGGCGAAGGTCCGCTTCTGCGCGACCTGCGGCAACGTGGCACAGGAGGAGCTGTGCGGCATCTGCCGTGACCCGCGCCGCGATTCCTCGGTCATCTGCGTGGTGGAGGAGCCCAAGGACGTGGTGGCGATCGAGCGCACCCGCGAATTCCGTGGCCGTTACCACGTCCTGGGCGGCGCGATCAGCCCGATCGAGGGCGTGGGTCCCGACGACCTGCGTATACGAGAACTTCTCGCGCGGTTGGCCGACGGGACGGTCACAGAACTGATCCTGGCGACGGACCCGAATCTGGAGGGCGAGGCCACCGCGACCTACCTCGCCCGGATGATCAAGCCCATGGGCCTGAAGGTCACCCGCCTGGCCAGCGGCCTCCCGGTGGGTGGCGACCTGGAATACGCGGACGAGGTGACCCTCGGCCGCGCCTTCGAGGGGAGACGACTCCTAGATGTCTGACGCCACACTGCACGCGACCGCGCAGAACCCGGACGATTTCGTGGTCCAGATCGCGGACCAGGTCGAGAGCTTCCTGGTGGCCGTAACGGAGGTGGCGAGGGGCGACGAGCCCGGCTCGACCGTGCCCTTCCTCCTCCTGGAGGTATCCCAGCTCCTGCTGGCCGGCGGGCGCCTGGGCGCACACGAGGACATCGTCCCCGACGAGCGCTACGAGCCCGACCTCGGCCTGGAGCCGGACGTCGACGAACTCCGCGAGAACCTGGCCCGCCTCCTGGACCCGGTGGACGTGTACTCGGAGGTCTTCGACCCCTACGAGCCGCGCAGGGCGCCCGTCCCGGCCCGGATCTCCGACGACCTGGCCGACGTCATCATCGACCTGCGCCACGGCATGGCCCACTACCGCGCGGGCCGCACCACCGAGGCCCTGTGGTGGTGGCAGTTCTCCTACTTCTCCAACTGGGGCCCCACGGCCTCCGCCGTCCTGCGCGCCCTGCAGTCGGTCCTCATCCACGTCCGCCTCAACCAGCCCCTGGAGGAACTGGAGGGTCTCGACACCGACCAGGCCACGATGGGCGACGAGACCCTGGAGTTCGAGGCGGGGCGGGTCATGGCGGAGGAGATCGGGGGACCGCTGGGGATGGGGCCGGGCAAGTAACGACTCCGGATCTCCCGATCCCGATCCCCCGGCGCACAGCGGCACTTGGGGAGTCCCGGTGGCCTCAGTGGCCGTTCACGACTCCCCACAGGCCCTTCGCCATCGTGGTGGCGCCGCCCGCCAGGGCCAGCAGGAGGACCAGGTGGCGGGCCCCGCGTTCGGGGATCCGGGTGGAGATCCTGCTGCCCGCCAGGGCGCCTGCCGTCATCGCCGCCGCCGTGGTGAGCCACTGCGGTGCCGTCAGGTGGGGCGCGCCGTTCGCGGCGACGGAGAAGGCGTTCACGGCGACGCCGCAGAACTGGGCGTTGGGCACGAACTCCCGTACCGTCCAGCCCGCGTTGAGGGCGTACAGGGACATCGGTGGGCCGCCCACTCCCGCCGCCGCGTTCATGAAGCCGCCCAGTGCGCCGGCCGTCATCGCGCCCCGGCCGCCCCTCAGGGCCGGGACCCGGGCGCCGCGCAGCACGAGGAGGACGGCCGCCGTCACCAGTGCGCCCATGGTCGACAGCAGTACCGGGCGCGGGAGTTGACGGGTGGTCCAGGCGCCCGCCGGGACCGTGCAGGCCGCCGCCAGGCACAGCGGGACCATCGCCGCCGGGCGGACCCGGCGCCAGCCGCCCGCCAGGCCGACGACGCTGATCGCGCCGGCGGCGCAGTTCGCGAGGACGACCCCCTGGGCGGGGCCGAGCAGCAGCACCAGGCCCGGTACGGCGACCAGCGCGAAGCCCATCCCGGTCAGCCACTGCACGCATCCGCCGAGCAGGACGACCGCCGCGAGCAGAATCTCCGTCATGCTCACCCCCGTGGTTGGAAACCTAATCCGTCACGGCTGTGACGCGGGGCACTTTCCCGCGTGGTCCGGCGTTGGCTGGGCAGGTGCGGGACGCGGACGCCCGACGTCCCATGTCTCACCATGCGGGAGCAGGGTGGTGGAATTCGGGCGCTCGTTAGACTGAGCCGACACAAACGAACCGAGCGAGGAGCGCACGTGGGCCTTGTCGTGCAGAAGTACGGAGGCTCCTCCGTAGCCGATGCCGAAGGCATCAAGCGCGTCGCCAAGCGGATCGTGGAAGCGAAGAAGAACGGCAACCAGGTTGTCGTCGTCGTTTCCGCGATGGGCGACACGACGGACGAGCTGATCGATCTCGCCGAGCAGGTTTCTCCGATGCCTGCCGGGCGCGAATTCGACATGCTGCTGACCGCCGGAGAGCGGATCTCCATGGCCCTGCTGGCGATGGCGATCAAAAACCTGGGCCACGAGGCCCAGTCCTTCACCGGCAGCCAGGCAGGCGTCATCACCGACTCGGTCCACAACAAAGCCCGGATCATCGACGTCACGCCGGGCCGGATCCGGGATTCGCTGGACAAGGGCAACATCGCGATCGTCGCCGGTTTCCAGGGCGTCAGTGCCGACAAGAAGGACATCACCACCCTCGGCCGCGGTGGTTCCGACACCACGGCCGTGGCGCTCGCCGCCGCGCTCGACGCCGAGGTCTGCGAGATCTACACCGACGTGGACGGTGTGTTCACCGCCGACCCGCGTGCGGTGAAGAAGGCGAAGAAGATCGACTGGATCTCCTTCGAGGACATGCTGGAGCTGGCGGCCTCCGGTTCCAAGGTGCTGCTCCACCGCTGTGTGGAGTACGCCCGCCGCTACAACATCCCGATCCACGTCCGGTCCAGCTTCAGCGGACTGCAGGGCACGTGGGTCAGCAGTGAGCCGATTGGGGACCAGAAGGTGGAGCAGGCCATCATCTCCGGTGTCGCGCACGACACCTCCGAGGCCAAGATCACGGTCGTCGGCGTACCGGACAAGCCGGGTGAGGCCGCCGCGATCTTCCGGACCATCGCCGATGCCCAGATCAACATCGACATGGTCGTGCAGAACGTGTCCGCCGCCTCCACCGGCCTGACGGACATCTCCTTCACGCTGCCCAAGACCGAGGGCCGCAAGGCCATCGACGCGCTGGAGAAGAACCGTCCCGGCATCGGCTTCGACTCGCTGCGCTACGACGACCAGATCGGGAAGATCTCGCTGGTCGGCGCGGGTATGAAGACCAACCCGGGGGTCACGGCCTCGTTCTTCGAGGCGCTGAGCGACGCGGGCGTGAACATCGAGCTGATCTCGACCTCCGAGATCCGTATCTCGGTCGTCACCCGCAAGGACGACGTGCCCGAGGCCGTCCGCGCCGTGCACACCGCCTTCGGGCTCGACTCCGACACCGACGAGGCCGTCGTCTACGGCGGCACGGGCCGATGACCGCCTCGTACCGGGGCGCCCTGCACGGAGGCGTACGACGATGACCGGCAGGCCGACGCTCGCGGTCGTGGGAGCGACCGGAGCCGTCGGCGCGGTCATGCTCCAGATCCTGTCCCAGCGCGCGGACGTCTGGGGTGAGATCCGCCTGGTCGCGTCCCCGCGCTCGGCCGGCCGCAAGCTGGCCGTGCGCGGCGAGGAGGTCGAGGTGGTGGCCCTGACGGAGGACGCCTTCGACGGGGTCGACATCGCCCTGTTCGACGTGCCCGACGAGGTCGCCGCGCAGTGGGCGCCGATCGCCGCCGCACGCGGTGCGGTCGTCGTCGACAACTCGGCCGCCTTCCGGCTGGACCCCGAGGTGCCGCTCGTGGTGCCCGAGGTCAACCCGCACGCCGCACGGGTCCGCCCGCGCGGGATCGTCGCCAACCCCAACTGCACGACCCTGACGATGATCGTCGCCCTGGGCGCGCTGCACGCCGAGTTCGGGCTGCGCGAGCTGGTGGTGTCGTCGTACCAGGCGGTGAGCGGGGCCGGCCGGGCCGGTGTGGAGGCGCTGCGCGCCCAGCTGTCCCTGGTGGCCGGCACCGAGCTGGGTACCAAGCCCGGGGACGTACGGCGGGCCGTCGGGGACGACACCGGGCCCTTCCCGGAGCCGGTCGCGCTGAACGTCGTCCCCTGGGCCGGGTCGCTGCGCGAGGACGGCTGGTCGTCGGAGGAGATGAAGGTCCGCGACGAGTCCCGCAAGATCCTCGGGCTGCCTCGGCTGCCGGTCGCCGTGACCTGTGTCCGGGTGCCCGTGGTCACCACGCACTCGCTGACCGTCCACGCCCGCTTCCAGGGGGAGGTCACCGTGGACGGGGCCAGGGAGATCCTCGCGACCGCGCCCGGCGTGGTGCTGTACGACGACCCGGCCGCCGGTGAGTTCCCGACTCCGGCGGATGTCGTGGGGACCGATCCGACCTGGGTGGGCCGGGTACGGCGGGCCCTGGACGACCCGACCGCGCTCGAGCTGTTCGTGTGCGGCGACAACCTGCGCAAGGGTGCCGCGCTGAACACCGCACAGATCGCGGAGCTGGTCGCTGCCGAGTTCTGCTGAGTTTCCCTTACCTTTGGTGCCATTTGTAGGGTCTGCGTAAGAAGTGTGTTCAGGAGCATGGTCCGGACCGCTTGAACCAAGCCGTACGGCAGCAGAGGATCACCAGAGGAATCTTCTCCCCGCCCCGCGCAACCGCTTGCAGGGCGGGGAGCGTCTTTGCGGTCACCCTTGCGGGGCCTGGGGGCGAACGATCCTGGCGTGGGGACGTCGTGCCCGAGGCGTGGGGACGCTTCGGGCGCATGGGACATAAGGGAAGAGCGGGACGCATGACGGCACTTGAGGCACCGTCGGTTGTCGCACATGTGACGCCCGGCACGTACAACCCTGGCGGGGTCGGACGTGTCCAACAGGCGTGGCAGAGGTACTCGAACTCAGCGCGGCCCGCGGCACCGCGGCTCTCCGGCCGCCCCGTGCGGTGCTCCGGCCCCGCCCGCCCGGCGGCATGCCGGTGATCGCGCCCATGCCCGCCGCGCGGCCCGCCCGCATACCCGGTCAGCGAGACGGATCCGACGAGAGTGCGGGGGCCGCCGCGTCCGCGACCGTCGGGACCACCGTCGATCACCTCACCGAGACCTACCGCGCGCACTACCGCTCGCTGCTGGGTCTCGCCGCGCTGCTCCTCGACGACACCGCCTCCTGCGAGGACGTCGTCCAGGAGGCCTTCATCCGCGTGCACTCCGCCCGCAAACGCGTCCGCGACCCCGAGAAGACCCTCGCCTACCTCCGCCAGACGGTCGTCAACCTCTCCCGGTCCACGCTGCGCCGGCGCATCCTCGGCCTGAAGCTGCTCTCCAAGCCGATGCCCGACATGGCCAGTGCGGAGGAGGGCGCCTACGACCAGCTGGAGCGCCGGGATCTGATCAAGGCGATGAAGGGGCTGCAGCGCCGCCAGCGCGAGGTCCTTGTGCTGCGCTACTTCGCGGACATGACCGAGGCCCAGGTCGCCGAGACCCTCGGGCTCTCGCTGGGTTCGGTGAAGGCGTACGGCTCGCGCGGCATCGCCGCGCTGCGGGTGGCCATGGAGGCACCGGCATGAGCGACCGAGAGACAGCATGACCGAGCGAGAGGCAGGGGGCGATTCCGATGCACGTCACTCCCACGAACGGCACGAGCCCTTCGCCTGGCGCGAACCGACGAAGCGGCATGAGCAAGAGCACACGCAATCGCACGCTGGGAACGGAACTGTGAACCACGGCCCCGACGAGAAGGACCCCGAGGGGCTCGGCCCGGACTTCGACGGCTCCGGCCAGTACCTCGACGGCCCCGGCCAGTACTTCGGCGGCTCCGGCCAGGACGAGCCGGCCCTGCGGCGTCTGCTGCACTCCGCCGTCGACGACCTCGAGCCGCGCGACGGCACGCTGGAGCACCTGCGCCGGGCGGTGCCCGCCCGGCGGGCCCGCAAGCGCCAGGCCGTCGTCGGGGTGGCGGCCGCGGCGCTGTTCTTCGGCACCGCGATCCCCGCCCTCGTGCAGGTGTCGGACTCCGGCGGCTCCGACCCCAACACCGCCATGGCCGGCCAGTCCTCCCAGGCCCAGGGCGGCGCAGGGCAGGACAAGGACAAGAACGGCGACACGGGCGGCAGGAAGGACCCCGGCGCCGTGAGCGCCAAGCCGGGCAGGCAGCCCGGCAGGCCCGGCGAGAAGGGCCGGAGCGGGGGCGGCGGCACGGACTCCGCGGGCGGCGCCAACCCGACCGCGACCCTGGTCGCCGGCGAGGCCCCGCCGTGCACGGCCGTCCAGCTCGGCTCGGCCACCGGCAACACCGACGCCCCCGACTCCGCGGGCATCGTCTACGGCACCTTCAAGGTCACCAACACCTCCGTCGCCGCCTGCGGCGTCACCGGCGCGGGCACGGTCACACCCGTCGCCCGGGGCGCGGCCCAGCAGGCCAAGATCGGCGCCGTCCGGCACACGGCCGGGGACCCGGCGACCGGACTGCCCGATCCCTCGCTGGAGGTCTCGGGGCTGGTGCTGCAGCCCGGCGCCGCCTACGAGGAGAAGTTCGCCTTCGTGCCCTCGCAGACCTGCCCCACCACCGGTGGCACCACCAGCGGCGGTACCACCACCGGCGGCGCCACGCCGGACCCGACGCCCAGTCAGGACGCGGGTGCCACCGGCGGCTCGGCCACCACGGGGGGCACGGCATCGGGCGCGACCCCCCAGCCGGTCACCGAGGAGGGCACGGCGGACGGCAGCGTCGTGGTCACGCACACGGCACAGGGCGGCTCCCCCTCGGCCTCGGCGACGGTGCCGGCGGAGTGCGCCGGGACCGTCTACTACACCGGGGTGCTGGCGGGGTCGTAGACCTGCCCGGCTACGGGGCGCTCACCGGCGCCGTGTCCTGCGGCTCCTCCTGCTCCTTGGGCGCCAGGCCCAGCTCGGCGTCCCGTACCGCCTCGGCCTCGCGCCTGAGCAGGCGGAACCACATGAAGACCACGAAGCCGGCGAAGACGAACCACTCGCCGGTGTAGCCGAGGTTCTGGAAGGCCTTCAGGTCCAGCCCGGTGCCCGCCGGGGCGCTCGCGGGGACGGCCGTCATCCCGGAGTCGGCCCTGTCGAGCGTGATCCAGGCGTCGTACAGCTTGTACGGCACCAGGTTCACCAGCGACGCCGAGCTGATCGCCGCCGTCTGCCCGGCGGGGAGCCCGCCGGCCGCGCTGACCCCGTTGTCCCCGGGCGTCTCGGACGCCTGGAGTGCGCCGGTGACCGTGACCTCTCCGGTGGGCGGGGCCGGGGCCTTCGCCGCCTGTGCCGTGCCCGGCAGCCAGCCCCGCACCACGGGCAGCGCCTTGCCGGAGTCGGTGCGCAGCAGTGTCAGGACGTAGAAGCCCTGCTTGTCGCCCAGCTGCCGGCCGGGTACCAGCAGCTGCGTGCCGTAGTGGCCGCGCGCGGTGACCCGGCGTCCCGAGGTGGCCGTGTCGACGGGCAGCATCGAGTCCAGCGGCCTGGCGGTCTCCCGCTGGTCGGAGGCGGCCTGCTTGGTCGCGGCATGGCTGTCGTGCACCCGCGCCTCGAACCGGCTCAGCTGCCACGACCCCATGAAGATGCAGAACGGGATGGCGAGCAGCACGAAGACGTTGATGCCCCACCAGCGGGGTGTCAGCAGAAAGCGGTACACGCCCACCACGGTACGGCGCCACCGCCGGGCACCCGTCCGCGGGTCGGCCCTCGGCCTGTCCCTCAGCCCTTGGTGGCCTTCAGCGAGTAGATCAGCGGGATGCGCGGATGGCCGTCCGGGAAGCGGTGGTAGCCGCCCCGGACCTCGAAGTTCTCGAAACGGGGGAAGACCGACACGTCGTGCTCGTGCAGGAACTCGATGTGCAGTCCGGTCGCGGCGAGCGCGGAGACGACGTCGCCGAGCGTGTGCTGCCACTGGACGCTGCGGTTGTGGACCGTCTCGGCGTCCGGGTCGGCATAGGTGCCGGGCTCGTCCCACACCTGGGCGTCGCGGGCGAAGTAGTCGCGCACGATCCGGGTGCCGGTCGCGTCGTCCAGGGACTCGGTGACCGGGTGGAACTCGGCGAGGTAGAGGAAGCCGCCGGGGGCGACCAGGGAGGCGGCCGTCTCGGCCCAGCGGCGGATGTCGGGCAGCCAGCACAGCGCGCCGAGCCCGGTGTAGACGATGTCGTACGACGCCTCGGGCACCGACTGCGCCGCGTCGTACACGTCGCCCGTGACGAAGGCGGCGCGCTCGGGGCCGTGGCCGAGGCCGGCCGCGAGCGCGCGGGCGGCCTCCACGGCCGGGGCGGAGAAGTCCAGGCCGACGACGCGGGCGGCGCCGCGGTGGGCCCAGGAGAGGGTGTCGGTGCCGATGTGGCACTGCAGGTGCAGCAGGGTCCTCCCGGTGACGTCGCCGACCTCGGCCGTCTCGAAGTCCCGCAGGACGTCCGGGCGGGTGCGGAAGGCGTCGAGGTCGTAGAAGTCGCCCGCGACATGGACGGGAACTCTTTCGTCCCACATGGCGCGATTGTCCTCGCGCCAGTTCGACGGGACGGACGCCGACGGGTCTTCTGTGGTCATGATCCGAAAGTTATCCACAGGCTGCGCGCACCCGCCACCCAATTGTCGGCGCGGCCAGGCAGTATGGGCGCATGACTGGGGCGATGAGTGAGAGCAGTACGCAGGACATGCCGGACTGGGAGAAGCGGTTCAGGGCGCCGCGGGTGTCGCTGCCCGACTGGGCCGAGGACGCACCGGACCGCTCCCTGTTCGTGTCGAACGCGACGGGGACGTACGAGCTGTATGCCTGGGACCGTGCGACGGGCGAGCAGCGCCAGGCGACGGACCGGCCGAACGGCACGACGGACGGCGTGCTCTCACCGGACGGCGCCTTCATCTGGTGGTTCGACGACAAGGACGGCGACGAGTTCGGCATCTGGCGCCGCCAGCCCTTCACGGGCGGGCAGGCCGAGCCGGCGGTCCCCGGCCTCGAGCCCTCCTACCCGGCCGGGCTGGCCCTGGCCCGCGACGGACGCACGGCGGTCGTCGGCCGCTCCACGGACGAGGACGGTACGACGATCCACCTCGCCCGGCAGGGAGAGGACCCGGTCGAGATCTACCGGCACCGCGAGTCGGCGGGCGTCGGCGACCTCTCGCACGACGGCTCGCTGATCGCCGTCGAGCACACCGAGCACGGCGACGCCATGCATGCGGCACTGCGTGTGCTGCGCCCGGACGGCACGACGGTCGCTGAGCTGGACGACACCAAGAACGGAACCGAGGAGCTGGGCCTGGAGGTGCTCGGCTTCGCCCCCGTGGACGGCGACACCCGCCTGCTCATCGGGCACCAGCGCCGGGGCCGCTGGGAGCCCCTGGTGTGGGACGTGGCCTCGGGCGAGGAGACCGACCTCGCCCTGGACCTGCCGGGTGACGTCAGCGCCGAGTGGTATCCGGACGGCTCGGCCCTCCTCGTCGCGCACGGCTTCGAGGCCCGCAGCGAGCTGTTCCGCCTCGACCTGGCGAGCCGCGAGCTGACCCGCATCCCGACCCCGCCCGGCACGGTCTCCGGCGCCACGGCCCGCCCCGACGGCAGCGTGGAGTACCTGTGGTCCTCGGCCGAGCAGCCGTCGGCCGTGCGCTCCACGTCCGGCGGGGTGGTCCTGGACCCGCCCGGTCTGACGTGCCCGCCGTCGGTGGCGGTGGAGGACGCCTGGGTGGCGGGGCCCGGCGGCCGGATCCACGCCCTGATCCAGAAGCCGGCGGGCGCGAGCGGCCCCCTGCCGACGGTGTTCGACCTGCACGGCGGGCCGACCTGGCACGACAGCGACTCCTTCGCCGCGGGCCCGGCCGCCTGGGTCGACCAGGGGTACGCGGTGATCCGCATCAACTACCGCGGCTCGACGGGGTACGGCCGGGCCTGGACGGACGCCCTCAAGCACCGGGTGGGCCTGATCGAGCTGGAGGACGTGGCGGCGGTCCGTGACTGGGCGGTGTCGTCCGGCCTCGCCGACCCGGACCGCCTGGTGCTCACCGGTGGTTCCTGGGGCGGCTATCTCACCCTGCTCGGCATCGGCACCCAGCCCGACGCGTGGACGGTGGGCATCGCGGTCGTGCCCGTCGCGGACTACGTCACCGCGTACCACGACGAGATGGAAGCCCTGAAGGCCATGGACCGCACCCTGCTGGGCGGCACCCCGGAGGAGGTCCCCGAGCGCTTCGAGGCGTCCTCCCCGCTGACCTACGTCGACCAGGTCAAGGCGCCGGTCTACATCTCGGCGGGCCTCAACGACCCGCGCTGTCCGATCCGTCAGATCGACAACTACGTCAAGCGCCTGGAGGCCCGCGGCGCGTCCCACGAGGTCTACCGCTACGACGCCGGACACGGCTCCCTGGTGGTGGACGAACGCATCAAGCAGGTCCGCCTGGAGATGGACTTCGCGGCGCGGCACCTGCCCAAGGCGTAGCCCCCTCGCAGGTCAGCGCAGTTCCGCGAGGCCTCTGCGCGTGGCGGCGACGACGACACGGTCCCCTTTCTCCAGCACATGGTCCGGGGCCGTGTCGGTGCGGCCCTCCAGGGCCAGGGCCCGCCAGGAGCCGGCCCGGAAGGCCTCGCGGACGGTGCGGCCCTCCAGCTGGGGATGGCCGGCCACGTCCACGGAGGCGAAGAGCAGGACCTTGCGGCCCACGGGGATCGCGCCCACCACCTGCCGCCCGAGCATCGCCCCGGCGAACGCGGGCGCGGCCAGGTGCGTGACGCTCCGGCTCCGGGTCAGCGCGTGCGGATAGGCGGCCCGCAGGGTGCGGTACACGGCGGTGGCGAAGTCGTCGTCGTACAGCCGCAGCACCACCCGCAGATCGGGCCGTACGGTCCGCGCGTACAGCACGGCCTCCAGGTTGGTGGTGTCGGCGCTGGTCACGGCCAGGAGGGCGTACGCCCGGTGGATCTTGGCGGCCTCCAGGACGCCTTCCTGGGTGACGTCGCCGAGCACCACCGGCACCCGCAGCCGGCGCGCGGTCGCGAGTCCGCGTGCCTCCGGGTCGGACTCCACGCACACGACGGGGACGTTCAGTTCGCGCAGCCGGGTCAGTACCCGGGTGCCGATCTTGCCCAGACCGAGCAGCACCACATGCCCGCCGAGGCCGCGCGGCGGCTTGCGCAGCGCGGAGGCGGTGCGGAAGGTGCCGAGCGCCTCGAGTACGGCCGCCAGGAGTACCGGCAGCAGCAGCAACCCGACGAGCGCGGACAGGAGTTGCAGGATCTGCCGGCCGAGGGGTGCCTCCTTGGCGGGGTCGTCGATCGCGAACAGGTCGAGCAGGGTGTAGTAGAAGGCGCGCAGCGGCTGGATCCCGCTCACCAGCCACAGCGCGACGGCGAGCGCGACGACGCAGGCCACCATGCCTGCCAGCGACCACCGCAGCCGGCGCGAGAACAGCGAGGCGAGCGGCGGCACGCCGCCCACCCCGCGGCCGTTCGCCCCACGTCCGCCCGTCCGGCGGCCGGTCGCGGTCGCTGCCGGGCCGCCCGCCGCCGACGCCTGCTCCAGCACCAGCGCCGTGCGCCCGCCGGCCCGGGCGACCTCCTCGTCGTCGGGCAGCAGCCGCGTCTCCTGCTCCCCGTTGCCGTCCGGGCCCTCCCCGCCGGCCCGGTCGCCCGCCGACAGCAGGGCCAGCGTGTACAGCCCGGAGCCGGCGGGCCGCCCGTCCGCGGACAGCGGGCGTTCCACGGCCCGCAGCAGCAGGCCCTCGGTCTGGACGACCTTGCTGGTGCCCGTGACAGCGGTCGCGGCGAGCGCGGGCGCGGCGGTGTCGGCGTCGGACAGCACGGTCGTGGAGGCGTCCGCGGGGCCCTCGCCGTCGCCCGTGGCCAACGCGGCCGCCTGGTCGAGGAGTTCCTCGATGTGCTGGCCCAACCGGCGGTTGTAGAGCCTGAGGACGAGGCGCAGGCGCGGGTTGAGACGGCGGGCGGTCAGGGCGGCGCGGATGTTGGTCTCGTCGTCGTCGAAGACGAGGGCGAGCGCGGCGGCCCGCTCCACCCCGGCCTCGGCGAGCACGGCCTCGTCGAGGCCGACGGCCTCCAGCACCCGGGGCCCGTCCTGCCCGTCCGCGCCGCCGGAGGCGCTCGCGGCGGGCGGTGTCGTGGCCCCGGCGACGGCACCCGCCCGGCCCACCGTCGCGCTCACCACGCGGTCGAACAGCGCCGCCGACGCCGCCCGGGCCCGGCCGACCACCGGCGGGCGGGCGGTGCGCTCGTTCGGCGGTACGACCAGGGTGACCTGCTCGCCGTAGACCCCGCGCAACTCGGCGGCCAGCCGGTGCGCGAGCCCGTCGTCCCCGCACACCACCATGTGCGCACGTGGGGCCCTCGGCCCTCCTTGATACGGAACGCTCACCACGAGGGAAAAGAGTGCCCCAAGAAGAAGAGTGGTTCCAGCAACGGTGTGAACACCTGCGCAAACATGCGCGTACCCAGGGGGAGGGAGCACACCAGCCGGAGGTAACCGCCCGTGGCCATCACCGAAGACGCCCCACCCGGTGCGGAGACAAGCCCCGCTGACGCCTCGTCGGATCAGGAGGGCCGCCGGCTCAGCTCTCCGCTGGTGCTGGTCCTGACGCTGCTCCTCGCCGTGCTCGCCCAGTCCCCGATCCGCGGACTCCTCGGCACCCCGCTGATGCAGAGCTGGATGACGGTGTTCGTCGCGGTGACCATGCAGGCGCTGCCCTTCCTGGTGCTCGGTGTGCTGCTCTCGGCGGCGCTCGCGGTGTTCGTCCCGCCGGCCTTCTTCGCGCGCGCCCTGCCGAGCCGCCCCGCCCTCGCCGTCCCGGTGGCCGGGGTCGCGGGCGCGATCCTGCCGGGCTGCGAGTGCGCGTCGGTGCCGGTGGCGGGCGCGCTGGTGCGCCGGGGCGTCACCCCGGCCGCGGCCCTCGCCTTCCTGCTCTCCGCCCCTGCGATCAACCCGATCGTGCTGACCGCCACCGCCGTGGCCTTTCCCCGCAACCCGGAGATGGTTCTCGGCCGGTTCGCCGCGAGCCTGCTGGTGGCGTGCGCGATGGGCTGGCTGTGGCAGCGACTGGGCCGCACCGACTGGCTGCGCCCGCCGGCCCACGGCGCGCACGAGGGCGCGACCAGGGGGGAGGCGTTCTGGAACTCGGTACGGCACGACACCGTGCACGCGGGCGGGTTCCTGGTGCTCGGCGCGATGGCCGCCGCGACCCTGAAGGCGGTGGCCCCCGCGGAGTGGCTGCGCACGGCCGCCGCCAACCCGCTGGTCGCGATCCTCGCCCTCGCCGTCCTCGCCGTGCTGCTGTCCATCTGCTCGGAGGCGGACGCGTTCGTCGCGGCCTCCCTGACCCAGTTCTCCCTGACGGCCAAGCTGGTGTTCCTGGTGGTGGGCCCGATGATCGACCTCAAGCTGTTCGCGATGCAGGCCGGCACCTTCGGCCGCGGCTTCGCCCTGCGCTTCGCCCCCGCCACCTTCGCGATGGCCGTCACGGGCGCCGTGGTGACCGGGACGGTGCTGCTGTGAACCGTCACTCCCAGGCCGCCGTCATGTTCCTGCTCGGCGCCGCCCTGCTGCACGCGGGCAGCACCGGTCTGTACCTGCGGTACGTCAAGGCGGGGCTGCAGCCGCTGCTGCTGGCGTCGGGCGCGGTGCTGAGCGTGGGGGCGCTGGCGACCGTCTGGTACGAGCGCAGGCGGCATCGAACGCGGCAGCAGACGCACGAAGGCCATGTCCACGAAGGCCATGCTCATGAGAGTGATGCCCACGAGGGTGTTGCCGGCGAGGGTGATGCCCACGGGGGTCATGCCCACCCCGAACCCCGCGTCTCCTGGCTCCTGTTGCTGCCTCTCCTCGCGCTCATCCTCGTCGCGCCGCCCGCCCTCGGCTCGTACAGCGCGCTGCGCTCGGGGACCGCGCTGCAGAAGCCGTACGGCCTCGGGCCGTTGCCCGGCAGCAGCGGGCCCGCGCAGCTGTCCGTGGTCGACTACGCCTCCCGCGCGGCCTACGGCAACGGCCGTTCCCTGGGCGGACGGACGGTCCGGGTCACCGGGTTCCTCGCGCTGGACGGTTCGGGGCAGCCGTATCTGGTGCGGATGGCCCTCAACTGCTGTGCGGCGGACGCGCAGCCGGTCAAGATCGGGCTGACCGGCCAGCTGCCGCCCGTGCTGCGGCCGGACGCCTGGCTGGAGGTGACGGGTACGTATGCCTCCCGGCTGGAGCGCGATCCCGTCAACGGCGGGCCCATTCCGTATCTGAGGGTCGGTTCGGTCCGGCCGGTGCCGGTGCCGCACGATCCTTACGACGAGACCTGGAACAACTGAACGCCCGACGGCCCGGGGCGCGCCTACGCGCCCGTCAGGTCGAAGCGCTCCAAGTCCCGCAGCCACGCCTGGGCGTTGCCGTCCGACGGGGCGCGCCAGTCGCCGCGGGGCGAGAGCGCGCCGCCGGCCGAGACCTTCGGGCCGTTCGGCATGGCCGAGCGCTTGAACTGGGAGAAACCGAAGAACCGGCGGACGAAGACCTCCAGCCAGCGGTGGATCTCCGGCAGGTCGTAGGCGCGGCGCTCGGCCTCGGGGAAACCGGGCGGCCAGGCGCCGGCCTGCGCGTCGTGCCAGGCGTGCCAGGCCAGGAAGGCGATCTTCGAGGGGCGCAAGCCGTAGCGCAGCACGTACCAGAGGGTGAAGTCGTGCAGGGCGTACGGGCCGATCTTCGACTCGGTGGACTGCATCTCCTCGCCCGGCACCAGCTCGGGGCTGATCTCCGTGTCGAGGATCGCGGCGAGGATCTTGCCGGTCTCGTCGTCGAACTGGCCGCTGCTGATGACCCACCGGATCAGGTGCTGGATGAGGGTCTTGGGCACACCGGAGTTGACGTTGTAGTGGCTCATCTGGTCGCCGACGCCGTAGGTGCACCAGCCGAGCGCCAGCTCGGAGAGGTCGCCGGTGCCGAGCACGATGCCGCCGCGCTGGTTGGCCAGCCGGAACAGGTAGTCGGTGCGCAGGCCCGCCTGGACGTTCTCGAAGGTGACGTCGTACACCGGCTCGCCGGAGGCGAAGGGGTGGCCCATCTCCTTGAGCATCAGCCGCGCGGTCGGCGTGATGTCCAGCTCGGCGGCGGTGACACCGAGGGCGCGCATCAGCCGGTGGGCGTTGTCCTTGGTGTGGTCGCTGGTGGCGAAGCCGGGCAGGGTGAAGGCGAGGATGTCGCTGCGCGGGCGCCCGGCGCGGTCCATCGCGCGGGCCGCGACGATCAGCGCGTGCGTGGAGTCGAGCCCGCCCGAGACACCGATGACCACCTTGGGGCCGCCGATCGACGCAAGGCGCTGCTGGAGCCCGGCGACCTGGATGTTGTACGCCTCGTAGCAGTCCAGGGCGAGCCGTTCGGCGTCGGCGGGCACGAACGGGAAGCGCTCCACGCGGCGGCGCAGACCCAGGTCGGTGCCGGCCGGCGGGGACAGTTCGAAGGAGACCGTACGGAAGTCGCCGGTGCGGGCGGCGTGGGTGCGGCGGTTGTCGTCGAAGGTGCCCATCCGCTGCCGCTCCTGACGCAGCAGGTCGAGGTCGACGTCGGCGACCGCATACTGCTCGCCGAGCGGGAAGCGCTCGGTCTCGGCCAGCAGCACCCCGTTCTCGTAGATCAGCGTCTGGCCGTCCCAGGACAGGTCGGTGGTCGACTCGCCGAGACCGGCCGCCGCGTAGACGTAGGCGGCGTGGCAGCGCTCGGACGCCGAGCGGCACAGCAGCTTGCGGTCCTCGGCGCGGCCGACCGTGATCGGGCTGCCCGAGAGGTTGAGCAGCACGGTCGCGCCGGCCAGGGCGGCCTCCGCGCTGGGCGGCACGGGGACCCACATGTCCTCGCAGATCTCCGTGTGCAGCACCAGCCCGGGGACGTCCTGCGCGGCGAAGAGCAGGTCCACGCCGAAGGGGACCTCGACGCCGCCGAGCCGGATCGTTCCGCCACGTTCGTCGTCGCCGCCGGCGATCTGGCGGCGCTCGTAGAACTCGCGGTAGTTCGGCGGGTACGACTTGGGTACGACGCCCAGGATCCGGCCGCGGTGCACGAGCACGGCGCAGTTGTAGAGCCGGCCGCGGTGGCGCAGCGGGGCGCCGACGACCAGCACCGGCAGCAGGCCGGCGGACTCGGCGACCACGGTGGCGAGGGCCGACTCGACCTCGTCCAGCATGGCGTCCTGGAGCAGCAGGTCCTCGATCGCGTACCCGGACAGGCACAGCTCCGGGAACAGGGCGACGGCCACGCCCTCCTCGGCGCACCGGCGCGCATGGCGCAGGACGGAGGCGGCGTTGGCGGGCGGGTCGGCAATGACGGTGTGGCCGGTGCAGGCGGCGACACGAGCGAAACCGTGCTGATAGATCGACCAGAAGCTCAACGGGACCTCTCTCACGGCTCCACGACGTTCCTACAGGGGAAGCCTACGGGGGCCGGCCGCGTCGGGCCGAGAGGGCCGGGAGCCAGGGGCCGGGGGAGGGGAGAGGCAGTGCGGGCCGAGGGGTCAGGACAGGCCCGAGGCGCGGAGCACCGCCCGGGCCGCCTCGGCGTCGATGTGCCGGCCCAGGCGGTCCAGGACGTCCGCGCCGTGGCGGAGTGTGCCGCGTTCCAGGGAACGGCGGACGCCGGTGTCGACCTCGTGCCAGAGCAGGGGGTTGGCGGCGAGCACCCGGGGATCGACTTCCAGCCGGTGGCCGTGGACGTCCCGCAGGACCAGGTGGGAGGAGACGCCGTCGTACTGCCGTACGGCCGCCAGCGCGTCCGTGTGGACGACGCGCCGGCGCCAGGGCGTGCGCACCGCGAGCCAGCCGGGGCCCGCGCTCACCCGCTGCGGCAGCAGCACGACGCACACCGCGACCGACAGAGCGGTCCAGAGCAGGGCGCGTGGCGCCGTCAGGGTGCCGGCGTCCCAGTCGACCAGGAAGGCCAGTGCGGCGAACACCATGGCGCAGCCCACCGCGAGCCGGGCGCTGCCATGCCAGTGGCGGTCGCCGGCGGTGCCCGCGGTTCCGCTCCGTCGCATACTCCCGACGCTAGGCGCGCGCACGGAGCCCCGCGACCGCTGCTGACGCAGTCCTGACACCGCGGGCGTGGATCCTGACGGAATCCTTACGCGCCCCGGCGCACGGCATTTCCGGCGCAGCGCTCAGATGCTGAGCCGGGTCTGCCGTACCGGGCTGCCTACCGCGTAGTGGACGTACTCGCGGACCAGGCGGAAGCCGGCGTGCCAGGCCAGCAGTCGGCTGGCGCGGTTGTGCAGGGAGCAGTTCCAGGAGGGGGTGCGGCCGCGGGCGGCGATGTCCGCGCACAGGGCGGTGACACAGGCGAGGCCGAGGTGATGGCGGCGGCGGTCGGGGACCGTGTAGACCGCCACGTCCTCGTACCCCGTGCCGCGGAAGTAGGTGCAGGCCACCGCCAGGATGTGGCCGGTGCGGTCCACCGCGGCCCAGGCGTGGCCGCAGGCGGCGAGGCCGAGCGGTCCGCCCCAGCTGGCCGAGAGCCAGGCCGCGTCCGGGCCGAGGGCATGCAGGGCGTCGGTGTCCGCCGGTTCCAGGTGGCGTACCGTCACCGTGTGCGGGACGGTCGCGCGCTGGGGCGGGGCCTGGAGCGTCCAGACCATGCGCTCCCACGGGGTGAGCCGGCCGAAGGCGCTGCCGAGTGCGGGCAGGAACCGGGCCGGGGCCTCGATCCGGTTGCCCGCCAGCGGGGCGAGGAAGCCCGGCCGGAGGTCCTCCGGAGTACCGCGCAGGACGACGTGACCGGCGCAGGAGACGGCGACCGTGCGGGGCTGGGCGGGGCGGTCGGCCCACCAGCGGCCGATGCCGGTGGCCAGCACATGCTCGCCGATGGCGGCGGGGCCGGGGGCGCCGCTGGGGAACCAGTGCGTGAGCGCCCGTGCGTCCGGCGGCGAGATCTCGATCACCAAGGTCTCCTGGGTGTCCATGCCCTGCGGGCATGCGGAACGACGGACGGGGATGCGGACCGGGCGGGCGAGCGGGGACCGTTCGTCCCGCTCGCCCGCCCGCTTGCCGGGCCGGTCAGCCCTGGCCGGCCTTGCGGCCGTGGTTCGATTTCTTCTTGCGGCGGTCCTTCTTCTTGCGGGCGCGTTTCGACATGTACGACTTCCTGTTCCGTGTGCGCTTCAGGCGGTGCGGCCGACCAGCAGGTCGGCCAGCTTGTTCAGGCGGCGGACCGTGCGGTCCTCCGTGGCGGCCGGGGCCGGGTCGACGCGCTCGTCGCGGTCGTAGTAGGCGCCGTTGACGATCTCGACGGCCGGGTCGCACAGCCGGACCACGTGCGCGGCGCCCTCGGCGGGGGAGCCGCCCTCGTGGGCGTAGAGCGGCAGCAGCGCGGTGTCGCACACGCCCGGGTGGACGGAGACGGCGGTGACGCGCGGGTCGGCCGCGAAGACCGTGAGGGCGAGCTGCGACTGGGCGTAGGCGGCGAGGCGCGAGTAGCGGCGGGCGCGGTTGGGGTCGGCCCAGCTGATGGACGCCGTGCGGTGCAGCGAGGAGGACACGTTCACCACACGACCGCCCGGGTCGCTGGTCAGCGCCGGCTCGAGCAGGCAGGTCAGCAGGTAGTGGGCGAGGAAGTTGACCTGGAAGGCGATCTCGTTGCCGTCGGCGGTGACGGTGTGCCGCTCGGGGGCGGCCATGCCCGCGTTGTTGACGAGGACGTCCAGGTGCGGGTGCTCGCTGACGATCGTGCGGGCGAGGGTCTCGACCTCCTCGAGGTGGGTGAAGTCCGCGCCGTAAGGCCGCAGGAGCGAGGCCGGGACGCCCGCCGTGGCGATGAGGCGGTCGGCCGTCGCCTGCGCCTGAGCCGTCGTACGGCCGTGCAGCAGCACGGTGGCGCCGCGTTCGGCGAGCCGGCGTGCCGTTTCGCAGCCGATGCCGGAGGTGGCTCCGGTGACAAGGACAGTGCGGGACGAAAGGGTGGAGTCGGTCATGATCCCATCCAGGGTTGCGGGCACGCGGGCGCCGCCCGGCCAGGGGCGGTGGGCGTGCTGGGGTGAAGGGGAGTCGGCGAGGGGCGCCGGAGCCGATCACGGCGCCCCTCGGGTCACGGAAAACGGCGTCGGCGGGACGGGCGTCGGCGGACGCGGCCGTTTCCGTTCAGCGCGGCGTACGACGCGGCGGCCGAACGGGACTCGGCGGCCGGTCGAAGAGGAGCCAGGCGCTGTTCACGTCCTCCATGGAAGCCGTGCCGCATGGCCCCGGCAAGCTGGAAACGCCTTCTCTGACGGGGCCCTGACGTGCGCATACGCCTCCTTGACGGCCTTGACGGCCTTGACGGCCTTGACGGCCTTGACGGCCTTGACGGGCCTCGCAGGGCCGGCGCGCCCCGGGTGATGAGGAGTTGCTTGCCGATCTCGACGATCTCGACGATCTCGATCAGCTTGGTCGGGTTGAGTCGAGGTCGACCATGTCGCCGACCTCCTTGGCGGCCGGCGTACCGCACGGGTGCCTGCCTCTCGGACGCGCACCGGGCCCCGCCTGCGCGCCGCCGTGGAGTGCGCATTCCACAGCCGCCGAGCCGCTGACGCCGGCGGCACCGGGGCGGCGGCCGACAGTGAGTCCAGTCCTGTGAACGGCCGCGCCCGGCCCGCTCGGCGGGTCATTTGCGCCACTCATACGGCTTCGCCCGCCGGGCCGTCAACGAGCCGTCAAACCTGGCTGAAGAACCGTCAGGGCGGCGTCAACGGAGGCCGTCGGTGGCCGGATCCGGTCGCAGACTGATCACCAACGGGGGACGGGCGACCGTCCGTGGCGTGACGTTGGAGGGACCGTGACCATCACGGCCGGGTCAGCGCAGAGTCCTCGCACCGAAGAAGGGGCCGAGGAGAGCACACCGCCACGGAGAGCGGCGGTCGCCCCGTCCGGGCGCAGCCCCGGACCGCGGCAGCGAGGGGGTTCGCGGACGGCCGGACCGGGTCCGGGGCTGCGCCCTTGGCGACGGACCGGGGCCGCGCGGGCCGCTCTGCGCCGCCGTTACTGGGCTGTCGTGCCCGCGCGGCTGCGTCTTCTGCGCGCGGCCACGGTCCTGCTCGCCACCGCCCTCGCCGGGCTGCTGCTGGTCGCGGGGATCGCCGCGCTCGGCACCTGGAGCAGCGTCGCCGACCGGGACGCGCCCCGCACCACCAGCGCCGCCGACCTGAACCTGGCGCTGAACGACATGGACGCCCAGGCCGCCAACATCCTGTTGTCCAACGGCGACGCGGGACAGGGGCGGCTGGCCACGCCGTACACCAAGGCCGTCGGCTTCTACGGCGACGCCCGGCGCGAGATCGGGCACGATCTGCGCACCCTCGCCGTCGCCGCACAGGGCAGCCGGGCCGACGAGAGGACGGTGGAGTCGCTGACCGACGACTTCGCCGAGTACCAGGAGCTGGTCGGCCGGGCCCTGGAGAACGACGGCCACCGCGGCGGCAGACCGGCCGCCCTCGCCGACTACCGCCGCGCCACCGACCTCCTGCGCGGTCAACTCCTGCCCGCGGCAAGCACGTTGGTGTCCTCGAACGACGCGGCCTTCGAAGCCGAGTACACCTCCGCCCGCGCCGCCCTCTCCGCCCAGCTCGTCGCCGTCCTCGCCCTCGGTGCGCTGCTGCTCGCGGTGCTCGGCGTCCTGCAGTGGTACCTCGCCCGCCGCTTCCGGCGCGTCCTGAACCCCGGCGCGCTGGCCGCCACCGCCTGCACCCTGCTCGCGGTGGTCCTCGGCACCCAACTGCTGTCCGCATCGTCCGCGCACCTGCGGGTGGCCCGGCACGACGCCTTCGACTCCGTCGTCGCCCTCTCCCGCGCCCGTGCCCTCGCCTACGACGCCAACGCCGACGAGAGCCGCTACCTGCTCGACCCGCAGCGCCGCACCCGGTACCAGGACGCGTTCCTCGCCAAGTCGCAGGCTCTGTACGGCCTGAAGGGCGCCACCCTGTCGACGTACGACGCGGAGCTGGCCGCCACCTGGCAGGCGTACCGGGCCGACCACCACGACCTGCGCTTCACCGGCGAGTTCCGGCGCGAGCTGGACAACATCACCTTCCCCGGCGAGCGGGCCGCGGCGGAACGGACCGTCGACGCGTACGCCGTCTACCAGCGCGACGACCGCAAGATCCGCGCCCTGCTGGCGGCCGGCAGGGAGAGCGAGGCGGCCGAGTTCTGCATGGGCTGGGAGCCGGGCACGTCCAACGCCCGCTTCGAGGCGTGGATGGTCGCGCTGGACAAGGTGACGGGCATCAACCGCGCCCACTTCGACTCGTCGGTGGACGAGGGGCGCGCGGCGGTCGACGGTCTGCTGCCGTGGGCGGGCGGGCTGCTGGCGGCGGCCGTCCTGCTGACCGTGCTGGGCCTGCGGCCGAGGCTGGCGGAGTTCCGCTGAGCGCTCCGCGGGAAGGGCGGTGGTGTGCCGCCGGTCGGCTGCGGCGCCGTTGTGGCCGGTCGCGCCGTTCCCCGCGCCCCCGCGGGGCGCGGCTGGACGGCAGCGGACTTCAGACGTCCGTCAGCCGCGCCTCCTCCAGATCCAGCGACCGCTGCAGCCGCCGCCGCGTGGTGTCACTGATCCGGTGCTCGTCGTACAGCCGCTGCAGTTCCGTCGTCTCCACCGCTATCAGGTCCCGCCGCAGCTGCCGGTAGACGAGGTCGGCCGACTCGGTGGCCGTACCGTCCGCTCCGTCGCTCTCGGCGAGCCGGTCCCGGGCGTCCTCCAGGCGCGCGGCGAGGCCCCGGCGGAGCCGGTCCAGGACGACGTCGGACACGACCTCCAGCTCGGCCAGCTCCTCGAGCCGGGCGAGGCCCGCGTGGGCCAGGTGGGAGCGGGCCTGAGCCTCCTCGCGGGCGGTGTGGGCGGGCTCCAGGGCGATGCCCGAGGCGTGCACGACCGGGGCCAGGGTGAAACCCTGCACGACGAGTGTGACGACCACGACCGAGGTGGTCAGGACCAGCACCAGCGGCCGGCCCTCGAGCGGCGTGCCGTCCTTCATGACCTCGGGGATGGACAGCGCGGCGGCCAGCGGCATCACACCCCGGGTGCCGGCCCAGGTCAGCACCACCGGGATCCGCCAGTTCAGCCGGCTGATGCCGCCCTTGCGCTGCACGACCGCCGACAGCGGCGCGAGCCACAGCAGCCGTACGGCGATCAGCGTGGCGGCGACGGCGAGGGCGTACAGCGGCCAGGCCCGGTCGCCGTGCGCCAGTGCCCGCACCTGCGCCGGCAGGGCCAGCCCTATCAGGCTGAACACCACGCTCTCCAGCAGGAACACCACGGTGCCGTAGACGGCGTGCAGCTGAAGTCGTATGCGGGCGTTGGTGAGGCGGTCGCCCCGGCCGCCGAGCACCACCCCGGCGACCACGCACGAGGTCACGCCGGAGGTGTGCGCGACCTCCGCCAGGAGGTAGGCGGCATACGGGGTGACCAGCGCGATCACCGTCTCCAGCACCGGGTCCTCGGTGCGCCGCCGGATCAGGGTGATCACCCCTGCGACCGCCGCTCCGATCACCGTGCCACCGCCGGCGAGCAGGAAGAACTGGCCGCCGGCCGGGCCCCAGCCGGCGGCGGCCGACGCCACGGCGATACCCGCCGCCACCCGGACCAGCACCAGCGAGGTCGCGTCGTTGAACAGGCTCTCCGCCTGCACCAGGACCTGTACCCGGGGCGGCAGGGCGAGCCGGCGGCCGAGCGCGGTGACCGCCACCGGGTCGGTGCTGGCCAGCACCGCGCCCAGTACGAACGCCATCTGCCACGGCAGCGGGGTCACGAACACCGCCACCGCTCCGACGGCCGCCGCCGAGGCGAGCACCAGACCAATCGCGAGGATGCCGACCGGTTTCCAGACCGCGCGCAGCTCCCGCCAGGGCATGTCCTCGGCGCTCGCGTACAGCAGCGGAGGCAGCACGACGAGGCCGATGATCTGGGGACTGATCGCGATCTGGGGGGTGCCCGGCAGGAGAGCCACCGTGAGACCGGCGACCACCAGCAGCGACGGCGCGGGGATCCGCCAGCGGCGCGCGAAGGTGGCGACGACCGTGGCGAGAACCACCAGGGCAAGAACCGTACCTACGCTGCGCATGCCGTCCCCCTGGGATTGCGGAAGCCACCCCGGCCCCCGGCCGACCAGACTTCCCGGCACACCTGCCCTCACCCTATAGGGCCCGGCCCCATCAAGACAGTGTCAAGGTCCACGGGGCCACCGCCAAGGAAGCGCTAACAAGCGAGCGGCCCGCCCCGCGACACGGCTTCCTTGGAGGAAGAACCCACGGAGCAGTCGGATCAGTGAATCAGTGAGCGGAGCGCGTCGGCGGCGATGAGTGACGTACGGCCCGGACGACTGAAGGTCTACCTCGGGGCGGCCCCGGGGGTCGGCAAGACCTACCGGATGCTCGACGAGGGGCGACGCCGTGCCGCGCGCGGGGCGGACGTGGTGATCGGATTCGCGGAGTGCCACGGCCGGGCGCACACCGAGGAGATGCTCGAGGGACTGGAGAGCGTGGCCCGGGCGTCCTGCTCCTACCGGGGCGGACAGTTCGAGGAGATGGACCTGGCCGCGGTCCTCGACCGGCGCCCGCAGGTGGCGATCGTGGACGAGTTCGCGCACAGCAACATCCCCGGCGACGGCCGCAACCCCAAGCGCTGGCAGGACATAGAGACCCTGCTCGACGCCGGTATCGACGTCATCACCGCGCTGAACGTCCAGCACCTGGAGTCCCTCAACGACGTGGTCGAGAAGATCACCGGGGTGCCGCAGCACGAGACCGTGCCGGACGAGGTCGTCCGCAGGGCCTCGCAGATCGAGCTGGTGGACATCCCCCCGGAGGGGCTGCGCCGCCGGATGGCGCACGGCAACATCTACACCCCCGAGAAGATCGACGCGGCCCTCGCCAACTACTTCCGGCCCGGGAACCTGACCGCCCTGCGCCAGCTGGCGCTGCTGTGGGTGGCCGACCGGGTCGACGAGGCCCTGCAGGCGTACCGCTCGGAACACGGCATAGGCGGGGTGTGGGAGACCCGGGAGCGCGTCGTCGTCGCACTGACCGGCGGGCCGGAGGGCGACACGCTCGTACGGCGGGCCGCGCGGATCGCGGACCGGTCGGCCGGCGGGGATCTGCTCGCCGTGCACGTGGCCCGCAGCGACGGGCTCGCGGCCGGGGTCTCGCACGCCTCCCTCGCCCGGCAGCGCCGGCTCGTGGAGGACCTCGGCGGCAGCTACCACTCGGTCGTCGGCGACGACGTGGCCACCGCGCTGGTGGAGTTCGCCCGCGCCGAGAACGCCACCCAGCTGGTGCTCGGCACCAGCAGGCGTGGGCGGCTATCGCGGTTCCTGACCGGGCCCGGCACCGGCGAGACGGTCACCGAGCTGTCCGGGGACATCGACGTCCACCGGGTCACTCACGAGCGGGCCGGCCGCGGCACCCTGCTGCCCTCGCGCCGCCGCACGCTGTCGACGGCCCGGCTGATCGCGGGCCCGGTGGCCGGACTGGTGCTGCCCGTTCTCCTCACCGCCGTTCTCGCCCAGCTGCGGGGCACGCTCAACCTGACCAGCGAGGCCCTGCTGTTCCTGCTCGCCGTGGTCGGCGTGGCCTGCATAGGCGGCGTCACCTCGGCGGTGATCGCCTCGGTGACGGCGTCCTTGCTGCTCAACTACTGGTTCATCCCGCCCATAGGCGCCTTCACCCTGGACGATCCGAACGCCCTGGTGGCCCTGATGGTGTTCGCGGTGGTCGCGGCCACCGTGGCCGCCGTGGTGGACCGCTCGCTGCGGCTGTCGCGCCGCTCCGCCCGGGCCACCGCCGAGGCCGAGACCATGTCGTCGCTGGCCGGCAGCATCGTGCGGGGCGAGGCGACCATCCCGGCTCTGCTGGAGCGCACCCGTGAGACCTTCGGGATGGAGTCGGCGAACCTGGTGGACGAGCCGCCCGACGCGGCGGGCGGAGTGACGGCCGGGGTGACGGCCGGGGTGACGGCCGTACCCGCCGGCCCGGGCGCCTGGCTCGTGCTGCACGGCCGTACCCTCTCCTCCTCCGAGCGCCGGGTGCTGGCGGCCTTCGCCGCGCACGCGGGCTCGGCGGTGGAGCGGGCCCGGCTGGCCGAGGCGGCGGCGGAGGTGGAGCCGGTGAAGGCCGCCGACCGGCTGCGCACGGCCCTGCTGCGGGCCGTCGGCCACGACCTGCGCACCCCGCTGGCCGCGGGCTGGGCCGCGGTCACCTCGCTGCGCAGCCGGGACGTCGCCTTCTCGGCGCATGACCGCGAGGAACTCCTCGCCACCGCGGACGAGTCCATGGCCAAGCTCAACCGCCTGGTGGAGAACCTGCTCGACCTCAGCCGTCTGGAGGCCGGCGCCCTCACCCTCAACCTGCGGGCCACCTCCCTGGAGGAGGTGCTGCCGCAGGCGCTGGCGGACGTGCCGGAGGTCGAGGTGGCCGACGTGGAGGAGATCCCGGCGGTGCTCGCCGACCCGCCGCTGCTGGAGCGGGTGATCGCCAACCTCGTCGGCAACGCCGCCCGCCACACCCCGCCCGGCCGCAAGGTACTGGTCACGGCCAGCGCGCTGGCGGGGAGGGTGGAGCTGCGGGTGGTGGACCGGGGGCCGGGCCTGCCCCCCGACGGCCGCGACCGTCTCTTCGAGCCCTTCCAGCGCCTCGGCGACACCGACAACACCACCGGCCTCGGCCTGGGCCTCGCCCTCGCCCGGGGCCTGACCGAGGCGATGAGCGGCACCCTCAGCCCCGAGGACACCCCGGGCGGCGGACTGACGATGGTGGTCTCGCTGCCGTTCGCGGCGTTGGCGGTGGGCGCCGAACCGACCGAGGAGAGCGTGAACAGAGCGTAGGAGGTGCGTGATGAGCGCTGTGACCGGTACCGGTACGTGGCGGCATCGTCCGACGGTGCCCGCGGCCTGGGCACCGCGGGACCGGTTCGCCCTGGCGGCGGGCCTGACGGCCCCCTTCCTGGTGTCCCTGGCCCTCGCCCCGTTGCGGACGAGCCTGCCGCACGCCAACGCAGCACTTGTGCTCGTCGTGGTCGTCGTCGCGGTGTCCGCGCTCGGCAGCCGTACGGCGGGCGTGGTCGCGGCCCTGTCGGCGGCGGCGTGGTTCGACTTCTTCCTGACGCCGCCGTACGAGACCTTCGACATCACCACGGCGGGGGATGTGACGACGGCGGTGCTGCTGCTGGCGGTGGGCGCGATCGTCTCCCAACTGGCCGCCCGGGCACGGAAGCTGGAGGTCGTCACGGTCACGGACGAGGCGCATCTGGCCCGCATCCACCGCACGGCCGACCTCGTCAGGTCCGCCGACTCGGCCAACACCGTCGTCGACCACGTACGCGGCGAGCTGACCGAACTGCTCGGCCTGCGGGCCTGCCGCTTCGAGTACGGCACCCTGCTCGGCCGGCCGGCCCGTCTGGGCGCCGACGGGGGCGTGAGCGTGGGCAGGCGGACGTGGGACGTGGACACCGCCGGCTGGCCGGAGGGCGAGATCGAACTGCGCACCTACGGCAACGGCCACTACTTGGGCCGCTTCATGCTCATCCCAGGGCCGGGCCCGGTGCCCCCGCTCCAGGCCCGCCTGGTCGCGGTGACCCTGGCGGACCAGACGGGGGCGGCACTGGACACGTCCGGGCCGGTGCGCAGGTGAGCGGCGGCGTCCGGGGCGGCGGGGTTCCCTGACGCGCCCCTGACGTCGCGGCGGTCCCGCGGTGGAAACGGCGTCGTGCCGTACGCCGTTCCATGGCGATGTGACGTCAACTCTGCATCCAAGCACGGAACTTGGGCGGCGTGCACTGGCGCCCGCCGCAGGGGAGGGTGCTGCGGGCGGGCGACCGGGTGGTCCTCGTGACCACGCGGCAGGGGCCGGACGTCCTCATGACCGGGGCGCAGCCGCATCCGGTGAACCGGCGGGAGCGAGCCGCGCCGGGGCGGGCGGGCTCAGCGCGGGCGCCGGCGCCGGGGCGGAAACGCCGCGCCGAGCACCCCGCACACCACCGCCCCGAAGAACATCCCGCCCCACGGCATCGCGCCCGGCCGGTGCGTGAGGGCCCCGTACGTGAAGGCGCCGAGGCCGCCGCCCAGCAGGACGAAGGCGAAGCCGCGCAGTCCGTACCACCAGCGGGACCGACCCGTCTGCCCGTTCATGCCAGGCATTGTGCACCACCTTGGCTATTCCAGTCCCGACGCCCTGAACACCGCCCGCGCCGTCTCCCGGTCCATCCGGGCCGACAGGCGGCGCAGCGCGGTCTCGCCGCACAGCAGCAGGCCGTCCGCCGTCGCCCTGCGGGCGCCCTCGTCGAGGCGGAGCCACAGGTCCGGGTTGCGGACCAGGACCTCGGGGTCGATCTCGACGCGCCCGCCCAACGCGTCCCGCAGCAGCAGCCGTTGGGAGACACCGTCGAGGCAGCGGACCGACACCAGCAGGTCCGTACGGACGCGGTGTTCGCGGCCCAGGCGGCGCGAGGCCAGCCAGTTCGGGCCGGCGCAGACCCGGGCCGGGCAGAGCACGGCGAACAGCAGCCAGGCGACCGCCACCCACAGCGCCGTACGCCACGGGGTGCCGCGGCCGGAGCCCCAGTCGACCAGGAGCAGCAGGGTGAGCAGGAGGCCGGCGCAGCGGACGGCGCTCCACCACTGCTGTGTGCGGTCCTGGTCGTTCGCCACCGTGCCGGAACCCGCCATGGCGACGACGGTACCGACCTGCGGAAGGGGATCCGCGTACCTTGACACGACTCTGACGTCGGGTCCCGTCAAGGTCACGTCAAGACCAGCCCGTTGGGCGCGAAGATGTCGCAAGGAAGAGTCGGCGGCGACGGGAAACGGACAGAACCTGGGTGCGCCCGCGCACGCTTCAGTCCTGTGTCAGCCCTCGTGCGCGGCAGAGGGAAGAAGGAGCACGCGCCCATGTCCGTCCTGACCACCGAGCAGCCGGATGCCGTTCCCGCCGGCGAGGAGCCGCCTGATACCGGCGAACGCCACCGGCTGACCGCCGTCACGGGCCTCGCGGCCCTGTCGCTGGACGCCATGGCGTCGGTCGCGTACGGCCCCGAGGCGATCGTGCTCGTCCTCGCCGGCGCCGGCGCCCACGGGCTGGGCTTCACCATGCCCGTCACGCTGGCCATCGCCGCCCTGCTCGCCGTCCTGGTGGCCTCCTACCGGCAGGTCATCGCGGCCTTCCCGGACGGCGGCGGCTCCTACGCCGTGGGCAAGACCCATCTGGGCGCGCGGACGAGTCTCGTGGCCGCCGCCTCGCTGGTCCTCGACTACGTCCTCAACGTCGCGGTCGCCGTCACGGCCGGTGTCGCCGCGCTGACCTCGGCCTTTCCGTCCCTGTACGGGGACCGGCTGTGGCTGTGCCTGGCGGTGCTCGCCCTGATCACGGGCGTCAACCTGCGCGGCATCGTGGAGTCCGCGAAGGCGTTCATCGTGCCGACCGTCGTCTTCGTCGGTTCGATCTTCGTCCTGATCGTCGTCGGCCTCTTCCGCTCCCACCCCGTGAGCACGGCGACGGCGGCCGGGCACGCCTCGGTCGTCGCCGACAACGCCACCTCCGTGGGTGCGCTCCTCCTGCTGAAAGCATTCGCCTCCGGCTGTGCCGCGCTGACCGGCGTGGAGGCCATCGCCAACGCCGTCCCCTCCTTCCGGGTGCCGCGGGTCCGCCGGGCCCAGCGTGCGGAGATCGCCCTGGGCACCGTACTCGGGCTGATGCTGACAGGCCTGTCGGTGCTGATCGGCCGCTTCCACCTCCAGCCGGTCGAGGGCGTCACCGTCCTCGCCCAGCTCGCGGACGCCTCGCTCGGCCACAACTGGGCGTTCTACGTCGTCCAGTTCGCGACGATGATCCTGCTGGCGCTGTCCGCGAACACCTCCTTCGGCGGGCTGCCGGTGCTGCTGAAGCTGCTCGCCCGGGACAACTACGCGCCGCACGTGTTCGCCCTGAAGGCCGACCGCCAGGTGCACCGGCACGGTGTGCTCGCGCTCGCCGTCGTCTCGGCCGCGCTGCTGGTGTTCTCCGGCGGTGACACCAACACCCTGGTGCCGATGTTCGCGATCGGTGTGTTCGTCGGCTTCACCATCGCCCAGGTCGGCATGGTCCGGCACTGGTGGCTGGAACGCCGGGCGGGAGGAAGTCCCGGCTGGCGCGGGAAGGCGCTCCTGAACGGCTTCGGCGCCCTCCTCACCGGCGTCGCCGCCGTCGTCGTCACGGCGAGCAAGTTCAGCGAGGGCGCCTGGCTGATCGTCATCGCGCTCCCGCTGCTGGTGGTCGCCTTCGAGACCGTGCACCGCGCCTACGGCCGGATCGGCGAGCGGCTGGGGCTGGGCCGGATCCCGCAGGCCCCGCACCGCGACCGCTCCCTGGTGATCGTGCCGGTGTCCACGCTGTCCCGGCTGACCTCGGAGGCGCTGACCTCGGCCGCCTCCCTCGGTGACGAGGTCCGCGCCGTGACCGTGTGCTACCCGGACCCCGAGGACCGGGCCCAGCTGCACGCCCTGGAGCGAGCCTGGGCGGACTGGGATCCCGGCGTGGAGCTGGTCAGGCTGTCCTGCGCCCGGCGCACCCTCGGCAAGCCCATCGCCGCCTACGTCCGCGACGTGGCCGCCGCCGAGCCGGGCACCCAGGTCACGGTGCTGATCGCGGAGGCGGAGCCGGAGCGCCTGTGGCAGCGCCTCCTGCAGAACCAGCGGGGCGCCGTCGTCGCGCACGCCGTGCGCCGGGAGACGGACGCGGTGATCTGCCGCCTGCGCTTCCGGCTGCACTGACGCGCCGCACTGACGCGCCGCACTGACGCGCCGCACTGACGCGCCGCACTGACGCGCGGTACCGCCCCGCTGCACCGACCCGCTGCCCTCACGCGCGGCGCCGGGTCGGCACCGGCGTACGGCCCAGGCGTGCCTGATACGAACGAGTGGATCACCGACCGTCACGGTGGCCTACTCGCCGGTAATGGGTCAGAGGTCGTAAGAGTCCCGTCAAAGCGACGGTGGCGACCGTAAGAGGGCCGTCAACGGACGACCGGATCCGGCCAGACAGGCGCTTTCCTCTTACTCGTCCGATTCAACCGAACCTCACTCCAGGAGTTCGCGATGGCCGATCTGGCCTTCGTCGTCACCGTGCTCGCGGGTTTCGCGCTGGTGGCCCTCGTCGCCAAGGGGGTGACCAAGCTGTGACCGCCGAGAACATCGTCGGCCTCGTCGTGGCCGTCGCCCTGCTGGGCTATCTCGTCCTCGCCTTGATCTACCCGGAGAGGTTCTGAGAACAGACATGGGTCCCGTACTCGCCGCTGTGCTCCAGCTGCTCGCCCTCATAGGCGCCCTGGCGCTCGTCTACGTCCCCGTCGGCAACTACATGGCCCGGGTCTTCTCCTCGAACAAGCACCTGCGCGTCGAGAAGTGGATCTACAAGGGCATCGGCGCCAACCCCGACGCCGAGATGACCTGGCCCGCGTACCTGCGCGGCGTCCTCGCCTTCTCGGCCGTCAGCGTCCTCTTCCTCTACCTCCTCCAGCGGCTCCAGGGCGTCCTGCCCGGCTCGCTGCACTTCTCCGCGGTCAACCCGGCACAGTCGTTCAACACGGCCGTGTCCTTCGTGACCAACACCAACTGGCAGTCGTACTACGGCGAGCAGACCATGGGTCACGTCGTACAGACCGCCGGTCTGGCCGTGCAGAACTTCCTCTCCGCCGCGGTCGGTATCGCCGTCGCCGTCGCCCTCGTGCGCGGCTTCGCCCGCTCGCGCACCGGTGAGCTGGGCAACTTCTGGGCCGACCTGGTCCGCGGCACGCTGCGCATCCTGCTGCCGGGCGCTGCGGTCGCCGCGATCGTGCTGGTGGCGTGCGGCGCGATCCAGAACTTCTCCGGCATCCACGAGGTCGGCCAGTTCATGGGCGGCTCGCAGCAGTGGAACGGCGGCGCGGTCGCCTCCCAGGAGGCCATCAAGGAGCTGGGCACCAACGGTGGCGGTTACTTCAACGCCAACAGCGCCCACCCCTTCGAGAACCCCACCCCGTTCACGAACCTCTTCGAGATCTTCCTGATCCTCGTCATCCCGTTCTCGCTGACCCGCACCTTCGGTGTCATGGTCGGCTCGGTGAAGCAGGGCTACGCGATCCTCGCCACGATGTTCACCATCTGGCTGGGCTTCGTCGCGCTGATGATGTGGACCGAGTTCGCCCACCACGGCGCGGCGCTGCAGGCCGCGGGCGGCGCGATGGAGGGCAAGGAGACCCGGTTCGGCGTCGGCGGCTCGTCCATCTTCGCCGTGTCGACCACGCTCACCTCGACCGGTGCGGTGGACTCCTTCCACTCCTCCTTCACCGGCCTCGGCGGCGGTATCGCGATGCTGAGCATGATGCTGGGCGAGATCGCGCCCGGTGGTACCGGCTCCGGCCTCTACGGCATTCTGATCATGGCGGTCATCGCGGTGTTCATCGCGGGCCTGATGGTCGGCCGTACGCCCGAGTACCTGGGCAAGAAGATCGGCGGTCGCGAGATGAAGCTCGCCGCCTGCTACATCCTCATCACCCCCGCCCTGGCGCTGGTCTTCACCGCGGCCTCCATGGCCCTGCCGACCCCGCCGCACTCGATGCTGAACTCCGGCGCGCACGGCTTCTCCGAGGTGCTGTACGCCTTCACCTCGGCGGCCAACAACAACGGCTCGGCCTTCGCCGGCCTGAACGCGAACACCGACTGGTACAACACCATGACCGGTCTCGCGATGCTGCTCGGCCGCTTCCTGCCCATGATCTTCGTCCTGGCACTGGCCGGCTCGCTCGCCGAGCAGAAGCCGGTCCCGGCCACCGCGGGCACCCTGCGCACCGAGAAGCCGCTGTTCACCGGCCTGCTGGTGGGCGCGATCCTGATCATCACCGGTCTGACGTACTTCCCGGCCCTCGCGCTGGGCCCGCTGGCCGAGGGGCTGGCGTCATGACCACCCGCACAGAGAACTCAGAGGACTCCATGTCCACAGCCACTCCCACCCGGGCGCCGCACAGCGACGTCCCCACCGGGCACAAGCCCGCCGAGGGCCGTGTCGGAGCGGGCCTGTTCGACCCCAAGGCACTGGTCAAGTCGCTGCCGGAGGCGCTGCGCAAGCTCGACCCGCGGGTGATGGTCAAGTCGCCCGTGATGTTCGTGGTGTGGGTCGGCTCCATCCTGACCACCGTCTTCTCCTTCCAGCACCCGGGCGACTGGTTCGGCTGGACCATCAGCGCCTGGCTGTGGCTGACCGTGATCTTCGCCAACCTCGCGGAGGCGGTCGCCGAGGGACGCGGCAAGGCGCAGGCGGACACCCTGCGCAAGGCCAAGACCGACACCGTCGCCCGCCGGCTGCTCGAGGACGGCACCGAGGAGCAGGTGCCCGGCACCGTGCTGACCATCGGTGACCTGGTCGTCTGCGAGGCCGGCGACATCATCCCCGGTGACGGCGACGTCATCGAGGGTGTCGCATCGGTCGACGAGTCGGCGATCACCGGTGAGTCCGCGCCGGTCATCCGCGAGTCCGGCGGTGACCGCAGCGCCGTCACCGGCGGTACGAAGGTGCTGTCCGACCGGATCGTCATCAAGATCACGACGAAGCCCGGCGAGACCTTCATCGACCGGATGATCAACCTGGTCGAGGGCGCGGCCCGGCAGAAGACGCCGAACGAGATCGCGCTGAACATCCTGCTGGCGTCGCTGACCATCGTGTTCCTGCTGGCGGTGGCGACCCTGCCGCCGTTCGCGAACTTCGCGGGCACGCACCTGACCATGGTCGTGCTGGTCGCCCTGCTGGTCTGCCTCATCCCGACCACCATCGGCGCCCTGCTCTCCGCCATCGGCATCGCGGGCATGGACCGCCTGGTGCAGCGCAATGTGCTGGCGATGTCCGGCCGTGCCGTCGAGGCCGCCGGTGACGTCTCCACGCTGCTGCTCGACAAGACCGGCACCATCACCCTCGGCAACCGTCAGGCCGCCGAGTTCGCCCCGGTCAAGGGCACCACCGAGGCCGAGGTCGCGGACGCGGCCCAGCTGTCCTCGCTGGCCGACGAGACCCCCGAGGGCCGCTCCGTCGTCGTCCTGGCGAAGGAGAAGTACGGGCTGCGCGAGCGCCACCAGGGCGAGCTGGAGAACGCCGAGTGGATCGAGTTCACCGCCCAGACCCGTATGTCGGGCGTGGACGTGGACGGCCGCATGATCCGCAAGGGCGCGACCGCCTCGGTCATCGCCTGGGTGAAGGAGCAGGGCGGCGTCATCGCCGAGGACGCCGACACCATCGCCAACCGGATCTCCGAGGCGGGCGGCACCCCGCTGCTCGTCGCGGTCAAGGACGACCGGGGCGCCCGCGTCCTCGGTGTCATCCACCTCAAGGACGTCGTCAAGGAGGGCATGCGGGAGCGGTTCGAGGAACTGCGCCGCATGGGCATCAAGACGATCATGATCACGGGTGACAACCCGCTGACCGCCAAGGCGATCGCGGAGGAGGCCGGCGTCGACGACTTCCTCGCCGAGGCCACCCCCGAGGACAAGATGGCCCTCATCAAGCGCGAGCAGGCGGGCGGCAAGCTCGTCGCCATGACCGGTGACGGCACCAACGACGCGCCCGCGCTCGCCCAGGCGGACGTCGGCGTGGCGATGAACACCGGTACGTCGGCCGCCAAGGAGGCCGGCAACATGGTCGACCTCGACTCCAACCCGACCAAGCTCATCGAGATCGTCGAGATCGGCAAGCAGCTGCTGATCACGCGCGGTGCGTTGACGACGTTCTCCATCGCCAACGACGTCGCGAAGTACTTCGCGATCATCCCGGCGCTGTTCGCGGCGGTCTACCCGGGCCTGGACAAGCTGAACATCATGCACCTGTCCTCGCCCAACTCCGCGATCCTGTCGGCCGTCATCTTCAACGCGCTGATCATCATCGCGCTGGTGCCGCTCTCCCTCAAGGGCGTGCAGTACAGGCCGGTCAGCGCCGACAAGATGCTCCGCAGAAACCTCGGGATCTACGGCATCGGCGGACTGATCGCGCCGTTCATCGGCATCAAGATCATCGACATGCTCATCTCCCTCATCCCCGGAATCGGCTGATCGCCATGAACAACTCCTTTGTGAACACGGCCCGGTTGCTGGGCGCGGGGCTGCGGGCACTGCTCGTGCTGACCGTCGTCACCGGCGTCATCTACCCGCTGGTGGTCACCGGCATCGCCCAGGCGGCGTTCTCCGGCAAGGCGAACGGCTCGGAGATCAAGGCGGACGGCAAGGTCGTCGGCTCGTCCCTGATCGGGCAGCAGTACAACCTGCCGCTCAAGAAGGGCCAGACGAGCCCGGACCCGGACCTCAAGTGGTTCCAGAGCCGTCCGCAGAACGGCCTCGGCACCAACAGCGTTAACACGCGGTACTCGCTGATCCTGTCCGGCGCCACCAACCTGTCCGCGGACAGCGGCGCGGTGAAGGGCAAGTGCCCGGACAAGCCCGCGGACAAGACGCTCTGCGCCCAGGTGCTCGCCGCCAAGGCCGCCGTGGTCCAGGACAACTCCGTGCCGGGCTACACGGTCAAGCCGTCCGACGTGCCGGCCGACGCCGTCACCTCCTCCGGCTCCGGCCTCGACCCGGACATCTCCACCGACTACGCCGACCTCCAGGTCCACCGGGTCGCCGCGAAGAACGGTCTGTCCGTCGCCCAGGTCGAGAAGCTGGTCAAGGACCACACGAGCGGCCGCACCCTCGGCTTCATGGGAGAGCCCCGGGTGAACGTCCTCGAACTCAACATCGCGCTCAAGGACCTCGTGGCGAAGAAGTGACGCCCTTACGCGATTCGCGACGGGAGTCGGCGCTCCGGGAGGCATCCCGGCTCCGCCGACTCCCGCAGGCATGACAGGAGAAGTACACACCCATGACCCGGGTGCTCGTGGTGGAGGACGACCCGCAGCTCGTACGGGCCCTCGTCATCAACTTGCAGGCACGCCACTACGGCGTGGACGCGGCCCCGGACGGGGCCACCGCCCTCCGGCTCGCCGCCGCGCGCCAGCCCGACGTGGTGCTGCTGGACCTCGGCCTGCCCGACATGGACGGCGTCGACGTCATCAAGGCGCTGCGCGGCTGGAGCCGGGTACCGATCATGGTGCTGTCCGCCCGGCAGGCCTCCGACGAGAAGGTCAACGCGCTCGACGCCGGCGCGGACGACTACGTCACCAAGCCGTTCAGCATGGACGAGTTGCTCGCCCGGCTGCGTGCCGCCGTACGCCGCACCGAGGACACCCCGCTCGTCCCCGAGATGACCCTGGTGGAGACGGCGGACTTCAGCATCGACCTGCTCGCCAAGAAGGTCGTACGCGGCGAGCGGGACGTCCGGCTGACGCCGACCGAGTGGCATCTGCTGGAGATCCTGGTGACCAACCCCGGCCGCCTGATCACCCAGAAGCATCTTCTGCAGGAGGTCTGGGGTGTCTCGCAGAGCAACAAGACCAACTATCTGCGGGTCTACATGGCCCAGTTGCGCCGCAAGCTGGAGACGGACCCGTCCCACCCCCGCTATCTGATCACCGAGCCCGGCATGGGTTACCGCTTCGAGGAATGACATGGCACGCGGCAAGCTCCGGATCTATCTCGGCGCAGCACCTGGCGTCGGCAAGACGTACGCGATGCTGTCGGAGGCACACCGCCGTATCGAGCGGGGCACCGACTGCGTGGTCGCCTATGTGGAACACCACCACCGGCCGCGCACCGAGGTGATGCTGCACGGCCTGGAACAGATCCCGCGCAGGGAGATCGAGTACCGGGACAGCGTCTTCACCGAGATGGACGTGGACGCCGTTCTCGCCCGCCGCCCCCAGGTGGCGCTCGTGGACGAGCTGCCGCATTCCAACATCCCCGGCTCGCGCAACGCCAAGCGCTGGCAGGACGTCGAGGAACTGCTCGCCGCCGGGATCGACGTCGTCTCGACCGTCAACATCCAGCACCTGGAATCACTCGGCGACGTGGTCGAGTCGATCACCGGCGTCCGGCAGCAGGAGACCGTGCCGGACGAGGTCGTACGGCGCGCCGACCAGATCGAGCTGGTCGACATGTCCCCGCAGGCGCTGCGGCGCCGTATGGCGCACGGCAACATCTACAAGCCGGACAAGGTCGACGCGGCCCTCGCCAACTACTTCCGCCCCGGAAACCTCACCGCGCTACGGGAGTTGGCGCTGCTGTGGGTGGCCGACCGGGTCGACGAGTACCTGAACGAGTACCGCCGCGAGCACCGGGTGTCGACCATCTGGGGTTCGCGCGAGCGGATCGTGGTCGGCCTGACCGGCGGCCCCGAGGGACGCACCCTGATAAGGCGTGCGGCGCGCCTGGCCGAGAAGGGCGCCGGCGGTGAGGTGCTGGCGGTCTACATCTCCCGCAGCGACGGCCTCACTTCCGCCTCGCCCAAGGAACTGGCCGACCAGCGCACCCTCGTGGAGGACCTCGGCGGCACCTTCCACCACGTGGTCGGCGACGACATACCGGCCGCGCTCCTCGACTTCGCGCGGGGCGTCAACGCCACCCAGATCGTCCTCGGCGTCTCGCGCCGCAGGAGCTGGCAGTACGTCTTCGGGCCGGGCGTCGGCGCCACGGTCGCCGTCGAGTCAGGGCCGGACCTCGACGTCCACCTCATCACGCACGACGAGGCGGGCAAGGGCCGCGGGCTGCCCGTCGCCCGGGGCGCCCGCCTCGGCCGCTCCCGGGTCATCCGGGGCTGGCTCGTCGGCGTGCTGGGGCCGGTGCCGCTGACCTGGCTGCTCACCGGCGTCACCCCGGACGTCGGCCTCGCCAACGACATGCTGCTGTTCCTGACCCTGACGGTCGCGGCGGCGCTGCTCGGCGGCCTCTTCCCGGCCCTGGCCTCGGCGGTGGCCGGCTCCCTCCTGCTGAACTGGTACTTCACTCCGCCCATCCACACCCTGACGATCGCCGACCCCAAGAACATCGTCGCCATAGCGATCTTCGTCGGGGTCGCCGTGTCCGTGGCCTCGGTCGTGGACCTCGCGGCCCGCCGCACCCACCAGGCGGCCCGGCTGCGTGCCGAGTCGGAGATCCTCTCCTTCCTCGCCGGCAACGTCCTGCGCGGCGAGACCGGTCTGGGGGAGCTGCTGGACCGGGTGCGCGAGACCTTCGGCATGGAATCGGTCGCGCTGCTGGAGCGCTCGGGCGAGACGGCCCCGTGGACGTGCGCCGGCAGTGTGGGCCCCCGGCCGGCCGGGACCCCGGAGGACGCCGACGTCGACGTACCCGTGGGCGACCACATGGCCCTGTCCCTCAGCGGCCGGGTGCTGCCCGCCGCCGACCGCCGGGTCCTGGCCGCGTTCGCCGCACAGGCCGCCGTCGTCCTGGACCGCCAGCGCCTGCAGCACGAGGCCGACCGGGCCAAGGAACTCGCCGAGGGCAACCGCATAAGGACCGCCCTGCTCGCGGCCGTCAGCCACGATCTGCGCACCCCGCTCGCCGGGATCAAGGCCGCGGTCACCTCATTGCGCTCCGACGACGTCGAGTGGAGCGCGCAGGACCAGGCCGAACTGCTGGCGGCCATCGAGGAGGGCTCCGACCGTCTCGACCTTCTGGTCGGCAACCTGCTGGACATGTCCCGCCTGCAGACGGGCACGGTCGTCCCGATCATCCGCGAGACCGACCTGGACGAGGTGGTCCCGATGGCGCTCGGCGGGGTCCCCGAGGACAGCGTGGAGCTGGACATCCCCGAGACGCTGCCCATGGTGCACATCGACCGGGGGCTGGTGGAGCGGGCCGTCGCCAACGTGGTCGAGAACGCCGTCAAGTACAGCCCGCCCGGGGAGCCGGTGCTGGTCTCCGCCAGCGCCCTCGCCGACCGGGTGGAGGTGCGGGTGGTCGACCGCGGACCCGGCGTCCCGGACGAGGCCAAGGGCCGCATCTTCGAACCCTTCCAGCGCTACGGCGACGCCCCACGTGGTGTCGGCGTCGGCCTCGGCCTGGCGGTGGCACGGGGCTTCGCGGAGGCGGTCGGCGGGACGCTGCACGCCGAGGACACACCGGGTGGCGGGCTCACGATGGTGCTGACCGTGCCGACGGCACCGGAACGGGGACGGCCGCAGCAGCCGGGGGTGTCGGCGGTGGTGGCGTCCTGAACTACGGGCGGACCGGATGAGCAAGTACATGAGATGACGAGATATCAGATCACGGATCTCAGGCCTCGGGCGGTACCGTCTCGAACTCCCGCGCCAGCCGCCCGGTGTCCAGCCGCAGCCGCCAGACGTTGCGGCGGTGCACGGACGCCAGCGCGGACTCGAGCGGGGACGGCGGCACCGCGAGGACCGGACACGTGGCGTGGGCGAGGCAGTAGCGGCTGACCGACGGCCACAGCGCCCGGCGCAGCCGCCCCCGCTGCCCGGTGCCGATGACGAGGACGTCGTCCTCCCGGTCGGCGATCCGCACCAGCGCGCGTCCGGGGGCGCCCCTGACGACCAGCGCCTGCCCGGGCAGTCCGGTGTCCGCGGTGCCGAACACCTCCCGCAGCGCCTCGAGGAGCTGCTCGTGCGCGAGCCGCTCCCACTGCGGCACCATGGCGGTCGTGGCCGGGAACCTGCGGCCGGCAAGATCGCCCTCCGGCGGCTCCCACGCCAGCACCGGCCAGAGTTCGGCCCCCCGGCGCCTGGCCTCTGCTGCGGCCCGGGCCAGTGCGGTCGAACCGCCCAGCGAGCCGCTCACTCCCACCACGACCCGGGTGGCCGAGAGCGGGTGGTAATCGGACATCGGATCCTCCTCGGAAATCCGTTCCATCACACCGCCGTCCGAGCCGTTCGAACAGCCCCGGCACCACTTCCTGACACTCTTCTGACGACCGCTCCCACCGCCTGCGACCGGGCGCGTCAGCGTCCCGTCAAGGTCATGCCGATCGCCATCAGCGTCCCGTCAGGGCCCGCCGAAACCCCCGGTACGGCGGGCATAACGTCGACGGCGAGCCCCGGTCCGCCTCCCCGCGTCCGGGGCACCTTGGACCACTCGCTCCCTGCCCTTCGGGAGGCACCCCATGGCAGAACTTCTCCACGGCGACGACCCCGAGCCATCTGATCCCGTCCCGGCCGGACCCCTGTACGTCCCGGTCCGGCCGGGCCCCTGCGGATGCGCGCCCCGGCTCTTCCGCACCCCTCTCGGCGACCGGACCGCCGTCGGCTTCACCTCCCCGCTCCTGCTGACCGCCACGCTCGGCCCCGCCCAGCCGTGGATCCGCCTCGCCGAGCCCGCGCTGCGCGCGCTGACCGCCCCGCTCGGCGTCACCTCCCTCACGGTGGACCCGCAGTTCACCGCCCCGGCCCCCGCGCCCATCACCCCGGTCAGCGCCGAGATCCCCGCCCTGCGGTCCGCCTGAGAGGGGCAGCCACGATGACCACGGTTCACGAACCCACCACCACGACCGCCGAGTTGTCGGTGTGGCCCGCCTCCACCGCCGAGTTCCCGCACGGCGACCTCGCCGTGGGCGGCGTACCGCTCGCCGAGATCGCCGACCGTTTCGGCACCCCCGTCTACGTCCTCGACGAGGCGGAGGTCCGCGACCGCTGCCGTACCTACCGGGACGCCTTCCCCGACGCCGAAGTCCTCTACGCGGCCAAGGCGTTCCTGTGCCGGGCGATGGCCCACTGGATGGACGAGGAGGGCCTCGGTCTCGACGTCTGCTCCGCCGGCGAACTCGAACTCGCCGTCACC
This sequence comes from Streptomyces broussonetiae, assembly GCF_009796285.1. NCBI lineage: Bacteria > Bacillati > Actinomycetota > Actinomycetes > Kitasatosporales > Streptomycetaceae > Streptomyces > Streptomyces broussonetiae. The sequence continues at coordinate 5,229,547 of NZ_CP047020.1, forward strand.
ACCGGCTTCCCGGCCGAGCGGATCGTGCTGCACGGCAACGCCAAGTCGCCGCGCGACCTGGAGACCGCCCTGCGCCTGGGCGTCGGACGGATCGTCATCGACTCCCCCTCCGAGATCGCGCGGCTGGCCGCCGCCGTCGGCCCGGACGGACACCAGAAGGTGATGGTCCGGGTCGTGCCCGGGATCAGCGCGGGCGGCCACGAGAAGATCCGCACCGGCACCGAGGACCAGAAGTTCGGCCTGTCCATCGCCGACGGCTACGCCCAGCACGCCATCGCCCGCATTCTCGACCAGCCGCAGCTCGAACTGACCGGACTGCACTGCCACCTGGGCTCCCAGATCACCAGCGTCAAGCCGTACCTGGTCGCCGTGCGCCGGATCGTCGGCCTGATGAGCCGGCTGTACGAGCAGCACGGACTGGTCCTGCCCGAACTCGACCTCGGCGGCGGCCACGGCATCGCCTACCGCCCCGGCGAGGACGCCCTGGACCTGACCGCACTGGCCCGCAAGGTCCGCGCCGAGCTGGTCGACGCGTGCGGCACGGCCGGGCTGACCGTCCCGCGCCTGATCATCGAGCCCGGCCGGGCCATCGTGGGCCCCGCGGGCATCGCGCTCTACCGCGTCCTGTCCGTCAAGCACACCGGGGACCGCGTCTTCGTGGCGGTCGACGGCGGGATGAGCGACAACCCGCGCCCGGCGCTGTACGGCGTCCGCTACGCGCCCCGCCTGGTCGGGCGGCACAGCACCGCCGCCCCGTCCCCGGTGACCGTGGTGGGCCGGCACTGCGAGGCGGGCGACGTGCTGGCCGAACGGGCCGACCTGCCCGAGGACATCCACCCCGGCGACCTGCTCGCCGTCCCCGTGGCGGGCGCCTACCACCTGTCGATGGCCTCGGGCTACAACCTGGTCGGCCGCCCGCCGGTGGCCGCCGTACGCGACGGCACGGCCCGCCTGCTGGTGCGCCGCGAGTCGCTGGAGGACATCCGCAGCCGGGACGTGGGCCTGTAGGACGTGGACCTGTGAGCAGCCCGGCTGCTCACAGCACCCCTGCTGCTCACAGCGCCCCGGTACTCCCGGCACCCCTGTAGCTCCCGGGCGGGGCGGGGCCTTCCCTCACCCACACCGGCCCCGCCCCGCCCGGGCCAGTCCAGCGAGCGAGGCGGCAGGGGCACCCAGCACACTGGGTCCGAGCCCCCGACCGGCCCCGGCGAGGTCCCGATGGTGTTTGGCCTGGCACGTCGCGACCTGCGACCGCGTGTCCCGCTGCGCCCCGGCGAGGGCCAGAAACACCACCTCACCAGTCTCGAGGGCCTGGCCGCGCTGTCCCTGGACGCGCTCAGCTCGGTGGCGTACGGCCCCGAGTCGATCGTGCTGGCCCTGGTGGCCGCGGGCACCGGCGCCCTGACCGCGACCTTCCCCGTCACCCTGGCGATCGTCTTCCTGCTCGCCGTACTGGTGGTGTCGTACGGTCAGGTCATCGCCGTACACCCGGACGGCGGAGGCGCCTACGCCGTCGCCAAGAAGGACCTGGGCCCGACGGCCGGCCTGCTCGCCGCGGCCAGCCTGGTCGTCGACTACGTCCTCACCGTGGCCGTCAGCCTGACCGCCGGCGCGGACGCGCTCGCCTCCGCGTTCCCGGCCCTCGCCCGCGACAAGCTGCTGGTGTGCCTGATCGGCCTGGCCCTGCTGACGGCGGTGAACCTGCGGGGCGTCGCCGAGAGCGCCCGCGTGCTGATGCTGCCCACCGTGCTGTTCATCGTGGCGATCCTGGGAATCGTCGCGGTGGGCCTGCTGCGTGCGCACCCGGCGGCGACGGTCGGCAAGGACCTCTCCTTCCCGCCGCACGAGTCACTGGGCGTCCTGCTGCTCCTGAAGGCGTTCTCGTCCGGCTGCTCGGCCCTGACGGGTGTCGAGGCGATCGCGAACGCCGTCCCCACCTTCCGCGCTCCGCGCGTCGAGCGCGCCCAGCGCACCGAACTGATGCTGGGCGCCCTGCTCGGCATGATGCTGGTCGGCCTGGCGCTCCTGATCCGCCGCGACCATGTGGCCCCGCGCGGCGACGTCACCGTCCTGGCCCAGCTGACGGCCGGGGCCTACGGCACGGGCTGGCCCTACTACGCCACCAACCTCGTCGTCATGCTCGTCCTGGGCCTCGCCGCCAACACCAGCTTCGGCGGCCTGCCCGTGCTGATGAGCCTGCTGGCCCGGGACAACCGCCTGCCCCACCTGTTCGGCCTGCGCGCCGAACGTCCCGTCTACCGCTACGGCGTGCTGACCCTGGCCCTGCTGGCCGCCCTGCTCCTGGCGGCCACCGGCGCCGACACCCACCGTCTGATCCCCCTCTTCGCGATCGGCGTCTTCATCGGCTTCACCCTCAGCCAGCTGGGCCTGGTCCTGCACTGGGCCCGCGAGAAACCGGACCGCTGGCGGCACCGGGCCCTGATCAACGGCACGGGCGCACTGCTGACGACCCTGGCGGGCGTCATCCTCCTGACGACGAAGTTCCTGGCCGGAGCCTGGGTGGTCGTCCTCGCCGTCCCCCTGCTGATGCTCCTGTTCTCCCGCGTCGAGCGCTACTACACGGCGGTCGGTGAGGAGCTGGGCCTGGGCCGCATCCCCGGCCCACCGGACCGCCGTACGGCGAGCCTGGTGATCGTCCCGCTCGGTGAGGTCAGCAAGCTCGCCCGGCACGCCGTCAGCGCGGCCCTCTCACTGGGTGACGAGGTGGTCGTGGTCGCCGTCCACGCCGACCCGGCCAGGCAGCAGGCCCTGCGCGAGGCCTGGGACCGCTGGAACCCCGGCGTCCGCCTCGACCTGATCGACAGCCCGCACCGCTCCCTGGTCCAGCCGATCGTCGACTACGTCCAGCGCGCCGCCGAGGGCGGCCGCCAGATCGCCGTCCTCATCCCCGAGGTCGAACCCCGCCACCGCCGCTACGAGATCCTCCAGAACCAGCGCGGACTGCTCCTCGCCACGGTGCTGCGGGCGCGCACGGACGTGGTGGTGTGCATGCTGCCCTACCGGCTGGGGGTGTGAGGCCGGACGCCTGCCCCGAGGCGGGTATGACGCCTGCCCCGAGGCGGGTATGCCGATGACGGAACCGACCGGCGTCGGCACGGTGAGGCCTGCACAAAGGGCGCTCGATTTCCGGTCGGAGCGGGGCGGCGGCCGATCGCCCGAGTCCTACGATGTGCGCCGTGACTGTCAACAGCAGCGAGGTCAGCAACGTCGTCATCCTCGGCTCGACCGGGTCCATCGGCACACAGGCCATCGATGTCATCCGGCGCGCTCCCGAACGGTTCAAGGTCAAGGCGCTCTCCGCAGGCGGTGGGAACCTGCGTCTCCTCGCCCAACAGGCCCTGGAACTGGGCGTGGAGACGGTGGCCGTCGCCACGCCGGGAGCCGAGGCCGATCTGCTCCTGGCCCTGAAGGCCGAGGCGGAGGTCCGGGGAGCTGCCGGGCGGTCGCTGCCGGAGGTCGTCTCCGGCCCCGAAGCCTCCACCCAACTCGCCTCTCTGCCCTGTGACTCCGTGCTCAACGGCATCACAGGCTCGGTCGGCCTCGCCCCCACGCTGGCGGCGCTCGACGCCGGGAGCCGGCTGATCCTGGCGAACAAGGAGTCGCTCATCGTCGGCGGCCCGCTCGTCAAGAAGCGGGCCAAGCCCGGTCAGATCATCCCGGTGGACTCCGAGCACTCGGCCCTCTTCCAGTGCCTCCAGGGAGACAGGAAGGAGGCCGTGCGCCGGCTCGTGCTCACGGCGAGCGGCGGCCCGTTCCGCTGCCGCACCCGCGCCCAGATGGCCGACGTCACCCCCGAGGAGGCCCTGGCGCACCCGGTCTGGGCCATGGGACCCCTGAACACCATCAACTCCGCCAACCTGGTGAACAAGGGCCTCGAGGCCATCGAGGCGCACCTGCTCTTCGACGTCCCCTTCGACCGTATCGACGTGGTGATCCACCCGCAGGTGATGGTCCACTCCATGGTCGAGTTCGTCGACGGTTCGACGCTGGCCCAGGTGAGCCCGCCCGACATGCGCCTGCCTCTGTCGCTCGGCCTCGGCTGGCCGGACCGGGTACCCGACGCGGCGCCGTGCTGCGACTGGACCAAGGCGTCCACCTGGGAGTTCCACCCCGTCGACGACGAGGCGTTTCCCGCGGTGAGGCTGGCCTGCGAGGTCGGGCAGGCGGGCGGCACCATGCCGGCCGTGTTCAACGCGGCCAACGAGGAATGCGTCGCCGCCTTCGCGGCAGGCCGGCTCTCCTTCAACGGCATCGTCGACACACTCCGGCAGGTCGTCGAGGAGCACGACCACGTGCCGAACGAGACCATGACCCTGGAAGCGGTGGCCGAGGCCGAACAGTGGGCCCGACACCGCGCCCGCGAGGCCACGGAGCTGACCTGATCTGGCCTGATCTGATCTGGCCTGATCTGGCCTGATCTGGCCTCACCTCCGGCGTGTCGCTGACGCCAAGAGCCTCACCATGCCCGCCCCTGAGGGTGTCCTGTGGCGCGGCATCCTTCGCGCCCGCGCGCTCCGCCCACCGGCGGAGCGAAATGCCCGAGGGCAGAGCGTGTCCGTGCGCACCAAATCCCACCATCACTTTTAACGTGGCGCTTATGAGGAGTAACTTTCTGTCACCACTGGCACGAGGGCTGTTCGCGTTGACAGCCGCCGTGGCCATGTCGGTAGTGGCTGCAGCGGGCCCCGCCTCGGCCGATGCGACGTTCCTCGGCCGTCTGCACCACGTGCGTGAGATCGCCTCCACGGTTCCCGAGAACGGCGATGTGAACCCCTACGGCACGGCCGTGGTCAGGCGGGACGCCGGGCGCCTGCACCGGGGCGACGTGCTGGTCAGCAACTTCAACAACAGTCAGAACCAGCAGGGCACCGGCACCACCCTGGTTCAGATCAGCCCGCGGGGCACTGCCAGGCTCTTCGCCCGGATCGACCCGGCCCACCTGCCCGGCCCGTGCCCCGGCGGCGTGGGGCTCACCACCGCCCTGAGCATCCTGCCGGGCGGGTGGGTGGTGGTCGGCAGCCTGCCGACCGCCGACGGCACCTCAGCCACCGCCCAGGCAGGGTGCCTGCTGGTCCTGGACAGCCACGGCAGGGTCCGCGAGACGTTCGCCGGTGGCGGCATCAACGGCCCGTGGGACATGACCGCCGCAAGCGACGGCGACCGTACCGACCTGTTCGTCACCAACGTGCTCAACGGCACCGTGGCGGGCGGCGGCAACGAGGTGGACCGGGGCACCGTCCTGCGCATCACCCTTCAGCGCCATGGCGACCAGCCGCCACAGCGGGTGCAGACCACCACGATCGGCTCGGGTTTCGCCCAGAAGACCGACCCCGACGCCCTGGTGATCGGCCCGACAGGCGTCGGACTCGCCAAGGACGGCTCGCTCTACGTCGCCGACACGGTCAAGAACCTGATCGCCGTCATCCCGCGCGCGCTGACCCGGACATCCAGCGCCGGCACCGGCGGGGACGTCACCAGTGGCGGAAAGCTCAACGGCCCCCTCGGCCTGGCCATCGCGCCCAACGGCCACATCCTGACCGTCAACGGGGGCGACGGCAACATCGTCGAGACCACACCGGCGGGCCGCCAGGTGGCCGTCCGGCAACTCGACAGCAGCGGCTCCCCGCCCGGTGCGGGCGCGTTGTTCGGTCTGGCGGTGGACCTGGACCGAGACGCCGTCTACTTCGTCGACGACGCCACCAACTTCCTCGACGTCCTGCACTGATCCACGAGAAACGCGAAGGCCCCGGACCTCTCCGGGGCCTTCGGTCCGTGTGCGTTCGGTCAGCGAGGGTCATACAGAGTGCCGGGCGCATCGTGAGAGCCGCTGCGGGATGCGGAGTCGACGACGGCGAGGGTGCTCGTTCCCTGGTTGCGGAGGACCCGGAGGAGGGCGATGCAGTGGCCTGATCAACTTCGTTTGGCCCCCTGCTTGGCCCCCCGACATGAAAGAGACCACCTACTAGTCACTAGTAGGTGGTCTCTGACCAGCGTCGGGGTGGCGGGATTTGAACCCACGACCTCTTCGTCCCGAACGAAGCGCGCTGCCAAGCTGCGCTACACCCCGATGTCACTGCTTCTCGCGGCGACGACGTTTACTTTAGCCCACCGGTGGCTGTAGACGAAATCCGGTTTAGACGCGGCGGCGGACCGGAGTAGGGCGGGTGTGGTCCAGGGCTACCAGGAGGACGCCGAGGCCGTAGATCCCGAGGCCCAGCAGGAGGGCGTTGGCCAGGGTGCTGCGGTAGCCGTGGGCGCCCGCGTCCAGGAAGGGGTAGAGGTAGCGGGCGGGGTTCTTGGGTGCGAGGAGTGCCGCTCGCGTCAGGGAAAAGGCCAGGTAGGCGAGGGGGTAGAGGAGCCAGGTCGCGGCTTGGCGCAGGTGCAGGCGGGCCGCGGGGGTGAGCAGCAGCCAGTCCAGCAGGGCCGCCACCGGGGTCACCGTGTGAAGGATCTGGAGGGTCGCCCACGAGCCGTGCCACCGCAAGGGGAGCGTCGTCGCGCCGGTCATGGAGAACGGGGGCGTGGTGTGGGCCAGGAGCAAGTGGTAGACCAGCGCCGTGACCAGGGCGTACAGGAGTGTGGCGCCTGTCACGCCGGACGGGAGCGGGCGGCGGGCCCGCCAGGCCCTCGTCGCCGACAGGAGCATGACGACGGCGAGCAGGATGTTCGTCTGGATGCCGAAGTAGCCCAGGATGCGGGCCGGGCTGCCCAGCAGCAGTTCCAGAGCCACGCCGCCGGCCGCCGCCAGGGCGGTGAGCAGACGGAACAAGGCGACCAGAGGGCGGCGAACCGGGGCCACCACCGCCGTGGCCGGGACCGGGGCGGGCAGCAGCAGGGGCGGACCCGGGACCGCGGGGAGGTCCGGGATGTCCCTGGGTATCGGGGCGGTCATGCCCTCACGCTAGGAGCGGGGGAGGTGCGGGGCCATTTGGCGTAGCCCGGGTGGGTTACGACGTGAGGCTCGAGGAACGGATGGAGGAGTGGAACGGAATGGACCGGAACGGACTGGAACGGAAGGGGCCGGGACGGGGCGTGGTCGGACCGGGCCGTGGTCGGGGCGGTGCTCGGGTTCGCTGCCGTCCCCCTGTTCCCGCTTCCCCCTGTTCCCGCTTCCTCCTGTTCCCCCGTCCCCCGTTTCCGCTCCCCTCTGTTTCCGTAGCCCCTTACCCCCGCTCGACCAGCGTCAGCAGCGTCGCCTCCGGTGGGCAGGCGAAGCGGATCGGGGTGTAGCGGTTCGTTCCGCAGCCCGCTGAGACGTGGAGGTAGGAGGTGTGGTCACCGGAGGTGTGCGTGGACAGGCCCTTCACCCGGTCCGTGTCCAGGTCGCAGTTGGTGACCAGGGCGCCGTAGAAGGGGATGCACAGCTGGCCGCCGTGGGTGTGGCCGGCCAGGACCAGGGGGTAGCCGTCCGCCGTGAAGGAGTCGAGGACGCGCAGGTAGGGGGCGTGGACCACACCCATCGAGAAGTCGTACGTCCCCGAGGGGCCGCCCGCGACCTGGGCGTAGCGGTCGCGCTTGATGTGCGGGTCGTCCAGGCCGGTCAGCTCGATCGACACGCCCTCGACCTTGAGTACGCCCCGTGTGTTCGTCAGGTTCAGCCAGCCCGCCTCGTCGAAGGCGTCGCGCAGGTCTTCCCAGGGGTTGTGGATGGCGCCGACCGCCGGCGGGTTGCCGTTCAGGCCGTGGCGGCCGTTCGTCTTCTCCATCAAGTAGCGGGCGGGGTTGCGGAGTTTGGGGCCGTAGTAGTCGTTCGACCCGAAGACGTACGCGCCCGGGAACTCCATCAGCGGGCCCAGCGCGTCCAGGGCCTCGGGGACGCCCTCGGGGTCGGACAGGTTGTCGCCCGTGTTGATCACGAAGTCCGGGCGCAGACCTGCCAGCGACTGCAGCCAGCGCTGCTTCTTGCGCTGGCCGCCGACCATGTGGATGTCGGAGACCTGGAGCACGCGCAGCGGGCGCATGCCTGCGGGGAGGACGGGGACCGTCAGCCGTCGCAGGCGGAAGGAGCGGACCTCGAAGCCTGCCGCGTAGGCCACTCCGGCGGCGCCTGCCGCCATGATTCCCAGGGGTACTCCGTATCGCGCGCGCATACGTCCATCGTGTCAGACGCCGGTGCCCCCGAAGAGAGCGGCTGCCCCTGAAACAGCCCTGAAGCCGGCCCTGAAGCAGCCCCTGAAGCAGCCCTCGAACCAGCCCCTAAATCAATGGGCGTTCGATGTGGCACACCTGCGACAATCGATCCCATGACCACCACGCTCAAGTCGAAGCTGCAGGACGACCTCAACACTGCGATCAAGGAGCGCGACGAGCTCCGCTCCTCGACGCTCCGGCTGACGCTCACCGCGATCACCAAGGAGGAGGTCGCGGGCAAGGAGAAGCGGGAGCTGTCCGACGACGAGGTCCTCAAGGTGATCACCCGCGAGGCGAAGAAGCGTCGCGAGGCGGCCGAGGCCTTCGCGCAGGGTGGTCGTGCCGAGTCGGCGGAGCGGGAGAAGGCGGAGGGCGAGCTGCTCGCCGGGTACCTGCCCAAGCAGCTGTCCGACGACGAGCTGAACACGATCGTCGCCGAAGCCGTGGAGGAGGCCAGGGCGGCCGGTGCCGAGGGCCCGAAGGCCATGGGCGCCATCATGAAGATCGTGAACCCCAAGGTGGCCGGCCAGGCCGACGGCGGCCGCGTCGCCGCCGCGGTGAAGAAGCTGCTTCAGGGATAGAAGCTGCCTCAGGGACAGGGGCTGCCTCAGGGACAGAGGCAGAAGCTGTTCCCGAGGCAGAAGTTGCTCCAGGGCCGGCCCCGGGCGGTACTACGGCGGTGGGCCGCATCCCTCACTTGAGGATGCGGCCCACCGCCGTACTCATGCCACCCGGCACCGGGACGAGCGCCTAGCCCGGCCAGCCGCCGTTTCCGTTGCCGTTGTTTCCGCCGTTGCCCTGGCCCTGGATGAAGTTGCCGGGGAGGGAGAAGGTCGGGGTCGGGACGGCACCGCCGATGTCACCCGTGTTTCCGGTTGTTCCCCCGGCCGTCAGGCCGCCGATCAGGCCCCCGATTCCCCCCGTGCTGTCCCCGTTCTTCCCGCCGTCCGCCCCCCCTTGGCCTTTTCCCTGACCGTCCCCCTTGCCCTTGTTGTCGTCGGGGATGTCGATCAGGTTGAAGTCCGGTGCGGGCTTGCCCTCCAGCGCGCCGTTCATCATGTCGCGCCAGATCGGGCCGGGCACCTGGCCGCCGTAGACCTTGTCGTACGGGACGCCGCCGATGGTGATGTTGGTCATCTGGCGCTTGTGGGCCGGGTCGCCGACCCAGACCGCGGCCGCCATGTTCGGGGTGTAGCCGACGAACCAGGCGGCGTAGCGCTGGTCCGTCGTACCCGTCTTGCCCGCGCTCGGGCGGTCGTCGAGGCCGGCCTCCTGGCCCGTACCGTCCTCGACCACGCCCTTGAGGAGCGTGCTGACGGTGTCGGCCGTCTTCTGCGACATCGCGCGCGAGCAGGTCGACCTGGGCACCGGCAGGGACTTCTCCTGGCTGCCGACCTTCTGGGTGATCGACGTGATGGCGACCGGGGTGCAGTACGTACCGCGTGAGGCGAAGGTGGCGTAGGCGCTCGCCATCGTCAGCGGGGACATCTCCTGGGTGCCGAGCGCGATGGAGGGCGCCTGGTCGAGCTTGCGGCCGTCCGCGCGCTGCACGCCCAACTTCTGTGCCATCTGCGTGACCGGGCAGATGCCGATGTCGCTTATCAGCTGCACGTAGTAGGTGTTGACCGACTTGGCGGTCGCTTCCTTCATGCCCATCGGGCCGCGCTCGGACTCGTTCTCGTTCGTGAGCTTGGCCGGGTTGTTCGGGTCGTTGCGCCAGACCTTGCCGTCACACGCCTGTACCGGGCTCGGATAGGGCATCTCGTACGGCGACGAGTACTGCTGCGTCGGGGGCTTGCCGCCCTCGATCGCTGCCGCCGCGACGATCGGCTTGAACGTCGAACCGGGCTGGTAGCCGGCGCCGCCGCCCATGTCCGAGTTGACGGAGAGGTTGATCTGCGTCTCGTTCTTGCCGAAGCCGTACGGGCGGGACTGGCCCATCGCCAGGATCTTGCCGGTCCCGGGCTCGACGACGGTCGCGGCCGTCGCCACCGGGTCGGACTGGTAGACATGCTTCTTGATGGACACCTGCGCGGCTTCCTGGGCCTGCGGGTCGAGCGTCGTACGGATCGTCAGACCGCCGCGGTTCCACAGCTGTGCCCGGTCCTCCTTGGTCCTGCCGAAGACCGGGTCGGTCAGGACGACGTCACGCACGTAGTCACAGAAGAAGCCGGCGCCGTTGACCGCGGTGATGCAGCCGTTCTTGGGCTGGCTCGGATTCAGCCCGAGCGGCTCCTCCTTGGCCTGGTCGGCCTCCTTCTGGGAGATGTCGCCGACCTCGGCCATGCGCTGGAGGACGATGTTGCGCCGCTTGGTGGCCTCCGCCTCGTCGTTGACCGGGTCGTAGCGGCTCGGGGACTGGACGATGCCCGCGAGCAGAGCCGCCTCCGGGAGGGTCAGGTCCTTGGCGTGCTTGGAGAAGTAGCGCTGGGCGGCGGCCTCGACGCCGTAGGCCTGTTCGCCGAAGAAGGTGATGTTCAGGTAGTTCTCGAGGATCTTCTTCTTGCCGAGCTTGTCCTCGATCTGGATCGCGTACTTCAGCTCGCGGATCTTGCGGCCGATGGTCTGCTGGGTGGCCTCGGCGACCTTGGTCGGGTCGTCGCCGGCCTCCTCGATGAAGTAGTTCTTCACCAGCTGCTGGGTGAGCGTGGAGGCGCCCTGCGCGACCCCGCCCTGCTGCGCGTTCTTGTTCAGGGCGCGCAGCACGCCCTTGAGGTCGATCGCACCGTGCTGGTAGAAGCGCGAGTCCTCGATCGCGACGATCGCCTTCTGTATGTACGGCGACATGTCCTTGAGGTCGACCACCGTACGGTCGCGGGAGTAGACCGAGGCGATCTGCTTCCCCTGGCTGTCCAGGATCGTCGTGCGCTGGCTCAGCTGGGGGCTTTTGAGGTTGGCCGGGATCTCGTCGAAACTCTTGACCGATCCCTTGGCCGCGAGGCCCAGCGCACCGGCGGCCGGCAGTGCGATGCCCGCCATCACGGCTCCGGCGAGCACACTGACACCGAGGAACTTGGCGGCCTGCTGCGTTGGCGACAGGCCACCGCCCGAGCGCTTCTTTGGCATGAGGGCAGCCTAATCCGTACTTCTGAGCGTTCCTAAGGAGCGGCCGCGTCACGGCACGGCAAAGCGGGGAGCGGACCTTCTCATTCGCCGGACATGCGCGCAGGCCTTGGCCTAAGCTGCTCTCAACTGTCACAGCAGTGCGGTCACGTATCAATACGTCCGGCGACCCCGAATCGTTCCGGTCGTATCCCGGGTTTTTGCGCGGGAGCGTGCCCGGTTCCTGGGAGGCGCGTGTCCGAATCCGCCTCGTGTGTCATCCGGTGCCCGATGTTGCGCACCAGAGCTGTCCCGGTTTGCCGGGAGAGTCGCGTATGTCGTCAGCTCACTCCCGCGGGTGATCTGCCGCTTACCCATAGTCCGTTCGGGCCATTCAAGATTGGGCCCGAAGGGGGTGTTGCCCTGTGCCCACCTTCCGTAACGTCCTCAACTGGCGGCGGTGAATATGCCGCTGCCGCCGTGGGGGAGCCTCGATTCGGGAGAGGACGGCGCCGGTATGGGCTGGGTAACCGACTGGAGTGCGCAGGCTGCCTGCCGCACTACCGATCCGGATGAACTGTTCGTTCAGGGAGCAGCGCAGAACAGGGCCAAGGCGGTGTGCACCGGATGTCCGGTACGTACCGAGTGCCTGGCCGATGCGCTGGACAACCGCGTCGAATTCGGCGTGTGGGGAGGCATGACAGAACGGGAGCGCCGTGCGCTGCTGCGCAGGCGGCCGACCGTGACCTCCTGGCGCAGGCTGCTGGAGACGGCCCGCTTGGAGTACGAGCGCGGCACGGGAATCGTGCCCCTCGACAGCGACGAGGTGTACGAGCACTACGCGGCGGTGAGCTGAGGGCAATTTCCTGCGGCAACCGCCCGGGGGAACGCCGAGACGCCGCCCGGCCGCCATGCGGCGTGGCAGGGTTCGGCTTGGCGTGGCTCGGTGTGGCTCGGTGTGGCTTGGTGAGTGCCGATCGCGCCTGGGCCTGGGGGAAGCCGTGATCGGCCCGAGGCCCCGCGTGGAGAGACGTCCTGCGCGCTTGCGCGGCAGTCCCACCGCCCAGGGACACGCCTTGCGCGCCCGGGTGTCCGGGGCGACATCCTGCTCGTCGGCAGAGGCGTCCCGCCGTGCCTGCCCCGGAGACACCCTCGACCCCCTGCCTCGTGCAACGCCCTGCTGCTTGCGCCTGCAGACGCGGGCGCGTTTCGTGGCTCGTGGTGCGGACGTGTGTGCCCGCGCACTGCGTACGACCACACGCCACACGCTCACTCGACCACACGCTCAACATGCTGACCACATGCTCGCTGTGCTCACTCGACCGTGCGGTCAGCCCGTCCGTGCGGTCAGCCCGTCCGTGCGGTCAGCCGGCAATGCGACGCTCAGCCCATGGAGCACTCCATGGGGCACTCCATGGCATGGTGACTGCTCGACCGCTCGACGGCGCGTTCACCCGCCGTTCGCCGCCTGCGTACCCGCGGCCAGTCGGGTGCCGATGTCGCGCAGGCCCGTGAGGTCGTGCACGTCGCCGGGCAGGGCGGGTACTTCGACGACCGCCACCTCGGGGTGGCGGGCGGTGAAACGGTCGCGCGTGCGCTGCTCGCGCGCGAGCAGTTGCATGCGATCGGCGTGCAGCCTCAGCAGTCCCGCGGTGAGCCGGTCGACGGGGCGCTCCGCGTCGGCGGGGGAGCCTTCTTCGGAAGCAGGGGCGTCGGTTGCGGCCTCGGATGCGGGAGGTTGTGAACTGCCGTACGTGTCGGGAGAGTTACGAAGTCCAGCTTTCCCGCCCCCCTGATCGACAATGCGGGGGTCCGCAAGATTTTCCGCGGCGGCGAGCGCCCGCTCGGCCGACAGCCCGTCGGCGCCGCTGCCGTGCACCCGGTTGAGCACCAGGCCGACCAGGGGCATCTTCTCCGCGGCCAGCCGCTCCACGAAGTACGCCGCCTCGCGCAACGCGTCCCGCTCCGGCGCCGCGACCACCAGGAACGCCGTGCCGGGCGCCTGGAGCAGCTTGTACGTGGCGTCCGCGCGCGTACGGAACCCGCCGAAGGTCGTGTCCATCGCGGCCACGAACGTCTGGACGTCCTTCAGCAGTTGACCGCCGAGCAGCTTGCCCAGCGTGCCGGTCATCATCGACATGCCGACGTTGAGGAAGGCCATGCCCGCGCGCCCGCCCAGCTTGGCGGGGGCCGTCAGCAGGCGGATGAGCCGGCCGTCCAGGAAGGAGCCGAGCCGCTTGGGCGCGTCCAGGAAGTCCAGCGCGGAGCGGGACGGCGGGGTGTCGACCACGATCAGGTCCCACTCGTCCCTCGCGCGCAGCTGGCCCAGCTTCTCCATCGCCATGTACTCCTGCGTGCCCGCGAAGCCCGCCGAGAGCGACTGGTAGAAGGGGTTCGCCAGGATCGCGGCTGCCCGCTCGGGGTCCGCGTGCGCCTCCACGACCTCGTCGAAGGTGCGCTTCATGTCGAGCATCATGGCGTGCAGCTCGCCGCCCGCCCCTCGCTCGCCACCGCCCCCGACCGAATCGCTGCGCGATGCCCCTCCTCGATCCTCGGTGCCCTTCACCCGGCGCGGGACGTTGTCGAGCGAGTCGATGCCCATCGACTGGGCCAGCCGCCGGGCCGGGTCGATGGTCAGCACGACGACCTTGCGGCCCCGCTCGGCGGCCCTCAGGCCGAGCGCCGCCGCCGTCGTCGTCTTGCCGACCCCGCCCGAGCCGCAGCACACCACGATGCGGGTCTTCGGGTCGTCCAGCAGCAGGTCGACGTCCAGCACGCGCGCGGGGGAGAGCCGACGGGCCTTATCGCGTCCCTCGGCGGCCTCGAACGCCTCGGATGCCGTCCTGTGTGCCTCGGCCGGGTCCGGACTCATGACAACCCCTGCTTCCGCAGCTCGGTGGCGAGTTCGTACAGCCCCGCCAGGTCCATGCCCTCGGCGAGCAGCGGCAGTTCGTCCATCGGCAGGTCCAGCTCGCCGAGGACCGCGCGCTGCTCCTGCTCCAGTGCGTACCGCTCGGCGTACTCCGCCGCCTGCCGCAGCAGCGGGGTCACCAGTTTCTCGGCGTTCCCGCCGCGCCGGGCGCCGCCGAGTCCCGCGGCCGAGAGCGCCTGTGCGACGGAGGAACGCCCCACGGTCCGTACGAGTTCCAGATCTGCCGCGTCCAACACCTCGGGCCGGACCATGTTCACGATGACGCGGCCCACCGGGAGCCGGGCCGCGCGGAGTTCGGCGATGCCGTCGGCGGTCTCCTGGACCGGCATCTCCTCCAGCAGTGTCACCAGGTGCACGGCCGTCTCCGGTGACTTCAGCACCCGCATCACGGCCTGCGCCTGATTGTGTATCGGGCCGATCTTGGCCAGCCCCGCCACCTCGTCGTTGACGTTCAGAAAACGGGTCACGCGGCCGGTCGGCGGGGCGTCCATGACGACGTAGTCGTACGCGAACCGGCCGCTCTTGTCCTTGCGGCGCACCGCCTCGCACGCCTTGCCGGTCAGCAGCACGTCCCTGATGCCGGGTGCGATGGTGGTGGCGAAGTCGATGGCGCCGAGCTTCTTCAGCGCCCGGCCGGCTCCACCCAGCTTGTAGAACATCTGGAGGTAGTCCAGAAGGGCCAGTTCCGGATCGATGGCGAGGGCGTACACCTCGCCACCGCCCGGAGCGACCGCGATCTTCCGCTCCTCGTACGGCAACGCCTCCGTCTCGAAGAGCTGGGCGATGCCCTGCCGGCCCTCGACCTCCACGAGAAGCGTCCGCTTCCCCTCGGTTGCGAGGGCCAGCGCGAGTGCGGCGGCGACCGTCGTCTTTCCGGTCCCGCCCTTGCCGCTGACGACCTGGAGCCTGCTCACGCCTTCGAGACTAACCAGTCCGGCCGACGGTCACGCGGGAGGCTGTGGATAACGGCCGTCACACTCCGGTCCCGAGCCCGTCGCGGGCCGCCGCCCGGCCTGTGGACAACTCACGTCGCCGTCGGCCGTCCGCCCCGCTGGTCGCAGCGGCTACAGTCGGCCTCATGACCAAGTGGGAATACGCAACCGTGCCGCTGCTCGTCCATGCCACGAAGCAGATTCTGGACACCTGGGGCGAGGACGGCTGGGAGCTTGTCCAGGTCGTGCCCGGGCCCAACAACCCCGAGCAGCTCGTGGCCTACCTGAAGCGGGAGAAGCAGGCATGAGCGCGGTCGAGACCAAGCTGGCCGAACTGGGCCTGACCCTGCCGGCGGTCGTGCCGCCGCTGGCCGCGTACCAGCCGGCCGTGCAGTCCGGTGTGTACGTGTACACCGCAGGCCAGCTGCCGATGGTCGAGGGCAAGCTGCCGGTCACCGGCAAGGTGGGCGCCGAGGTGACGCCGGAGGAGGCCAAGGACCTCGCCCGCGTGTGCGCGCTGAACGCGCTGGCCGCCGTGAAGTCCGTCGTCGGTGACCTGGACCGCATCGTGCGTGTCGTGAAGGTCGTCGGGTTCATCGCCTCCGCGTCCGACTTCACCGGGCAGCCCGCGGTCCTCAACGGCACCAGCGAACTTCTCGGCGAGGTCTTCGGCGAGAAGGGCGTGCACGCGCGCAGCGCGGTCGGCGTCGCGGTCCTGCCGCTGGACGCGCCGGTCGAGGTCGAGATCCAGGTCGAGGTCCGGGACCGCCCGGCCGCGTGACCCCGGGCCGGCCTCGGGTACCTCTCGAACATTCGCCCTGCACGGGATAGCCTCCGGCCATGGCGAACGGTCAGTGGTACCCCCCGGAGTGGCCGGACCGCATCCGCGCGCTCGCGGACGGCACCCTCACCCCGGTGGCCCCCCGGCGCGCGGCCACGGTGCTGCTCCTGAGGGACACCGATTCCGGTCCGGTCGTCCATATGCTGCGCAGACGCGCCTCCATGGCCTTTGCCGGAGGCGCGTACGCGTATCCGGGGGGCGGTGTCGACCCGCGCGACGACGACCGTCTGGTGCGCTGGGCGGGCCCCACGCGCGCGTGGTGGGCCAACCGGCTCGGCGTCGACGAGGCGCGCGCCCAGGCGATCGTGTGCGCGGCCGTCCGGGAGACGTACGAGGAGGCGGGCGTCCTGCTCGCCGGGCCCGACGCGGACTCGGTCGTCGGTGACACCACCGGCGCGGACTGGGAGGCGGACCGGGCCGCGCTGGTCGCGCGCGAGCTGTCCTTCGCCGAGTTCCTCCACCGGCGCGGTCTGGTGCTGCGCTCGGACCTGCTGGGCGCCTGGACCCGCTGGATCACCCCGGAGTTCGAGTCCCGCCGCTACGACACCTGGTTCTTCGTGGCCGTCCTCCCCGAGGGCCAGCGCACCCGCAACGCCTCCACGGAGGCCGACCGCACGGTGTGGATCGGCCCCGAGGAGGCGGCGGCCGGCTACGACAAGGGCGAGCTGTTGATGATGCCGCCCACCATCGCCACCCTGCGCCAGCTGCTGCCGTACGCCCGCGCAGCCGAGGCGCTCGCCGCGGCACCCGCGCGCGACATGACCCCGGTGATGGCCGGTGCCCGACTGGTGGACGGTGAGATCGTCCTGTCCTGGCCGGGGTACGAGGAGTTCACCAAGCACGTCCCGACGACTCCCGGTCCGACCGGTGGAGGCCCCGCATGACCGACGCGAGTACGCTGCCGGGTCAGCCCCGCGGCCAGGTGCTTTCCGGCCCTGCCACCGAACGGGCCGTCAACGTCCTCGCGCCCAACGCCTCCGCGATGACCCTGGACGGCACCAACACCTGGATCGTGGCCGAGCCCGGCTCCGACCTGGCCGTGGTCATCGACCCGGGCCCGCTGGACGACGGCCATCTGAGCACGGTCGTGGACACCGCGGAGAAGGCCGGCAGGCGCATAGCGCTGACCCTGCTCACCCACGGCCACCCCGACCACGCCGAGGGTGCCGCCCGCTTCGCGGAACTGACCCGCACGCGCGTGCGTGCCCTCGACCCGGCACTGCGCCTCGGCGACGAGGGCCTGGCCGCCGGGGACGTGATCACGGTCGGTGGCCTGGAGCTGAGGGTTGTCCCGACTCCCGGGCACACCGCGGACTCGCTGAGCTTCCATCTCCCGGCCGACCGGGCGGTGCTGACCGGCGACACCATCCTCGGGCGTGGTACGACGGTCGTGGCGCATCCCGACGGCCGCCTGGGCGACTATCTGGACTCCCTGCGCCGGCTGCGCTCCCTGACGGTCGACGACGGCGTCCACACCGTCCTGCCGGGCCACGGGCCGGTCCTGGAGGACGCCCAGGGCGCCGTCGAGTTCTACCTGGCCCACCGCGCGCACCGGCTCGCCCAGGTGGAGACGGCGGTCGAGGACGGTTATCGCACCCCGGCCGAGGTCGTCGCCCACGTCTACCCCGACGTGGACCGCTCGCTGTGGCCGGCGGCGGAGCTGTCGGTACGGGCCCAGCTCGACTACCTGGCCGAACACGGTCTGATCTAGCCCCGGCTCACTCCGGTCTGGGTGCCTTGATGCCGTGTACGCGTGCGTACTCGGTGGCGAGCCACGGGCCGAGGGCCTCGGTGCAGGTCCGCAGTATCTGTGGGTCGCCGGTGGGTTCGTGGCCGTGCTCGGCCGCTGTGCGGAGCTGTGCGGCGCGTTCGGGGTAGTAGGTGCCGCACACCTCGGCCATCTCCCGCAGGTCGCTGGTCCAGCCGTTCCAGCGGGGCATGACCAGGGTGAAGCCCGTACGGACCAGGTGCCGGGACATGAAGCGGACGAGGGGGCGCCGCGCCTCCTCGGTGTCCTCGGTGGCCGCGATCCGCTTCCGCCAGCGGGGGAGCCACAGGGCCAGGTCGCCGTTGGTCTCGCGGGCGAGCCGGGAGTCGGGCCGGTAGCGCGGCAGCTGCTCGGCGAGGTCGTCGCCGAGCAGCGGGGTGCACAGGCAGGCGACGAACCAGCCCAGGTCGTAGCGCTCCAGATCGCTCAGCAGCCGGTCCCGGCCGTACAGCAGGGTGCCGACGCCGTCGACCTGCCAGAACTCCTGGTCGACGGCCTCACCGAGCGCCCGAACGGCCTCCCGGTCGGCGTCGGCCGGCTCCTCGTGCAGGACGACGAACAGATCCAGGTCGCTGCGCCCCACGCGCGCGGTGCCGCGCGGAATCGACCCGTAGAGGTAGACGCTGTGCAGCCGCGCCCCGAAGGCGGCCTGCAGTCGGTCTCGGGCGGCGGCCACGACCGGGCCGAAGGCGTCGGGCACGCGCGCGAGGGAGCCTTCGCGCGCGATGAAGCCCTGGGCGTCCAGGCCGGGGCGGCGGGTCGTGTCAGCCATGGGGCAACTGTCCCGTACGGCCCCTGCCCCGGGCAGCGGGTTTTCGGGCGACGGGCGGCGGACCGACACCGCTCGTCCGGCGCCCGGGGACCAAGGACCTACGGCGCCCGAGGACCGAGAGCTTCCGGCGCCCGCCCGAGGACCCCCGAGGACCAGGGACTAGCGGGAGCGCTTGGCGAGCCGCTCCACGTCCAGCAGGATCACGGCCCGTGCCTCCAGGCGGAGCCACCCGCGCTGGGCGAAGTCCGCCAGCGCCTTGTTCACGGTCTCGCGCGAGGCGCCGACCAGCTGGGCCAGCTCCTCCTGTGTGAGGTCGTGGACGACGTGGATGCCCTCCTCGGACTGCACGCCGAAACGGCGCGAGAGGTCCAGCAGGGCGCGCGCCACGCGGCCGGGCACGTCGGAGAAGACCAGGTCGGACATGGCGTCGTTGGTCTTGCGCAGCCGGCGCGCCACGGCGCGCAGCAGGGCGGTGGCCACCTCGGGGCGGGCGTTCAGCCAGGGCTGGAGGTCACCGTGGCCGAGACCGAGCAGCTTGACCTCGGTCAGCGCGGTCGCGGTGGCCGTGCGCGGGCCCGGGTCGAAGAGCGACAGCTCACCGATCAGCTCGCCGCCTCCGACGACGGCGAGCATGTTCTCGCGGCCGTCGGGGGAGGTGCGGTGCAGCTTGACCTTGCCCTCGGTGACCACGTACAGCCGGTCACCCGGGTCGCCCTCGTGGAACAGTGAGTCACCGCGCGCGAGGGTCACCTCACTCATGGAGGCGCGGAGCTCAGCGGCCTGCTCGTCGTCGAGTGCCGCGAAGAGCGGATTGCGCCGCAGAACGTCGTCCACGAGTACTCTCCCTTGTCGACCTGCTCAGGGGATCTTGCTCCCCCGTGTACCAGGGGACCGTGCTCCCCATTTTGCCGGACGGTCCAAACAGTGTGATCTGTCACAAGGATGCCGCACAGGTGTCCCGGGGTAAGCGTCAGGGGTCCAATCGGGGGCCGATCCATCGGGTCCGGGGCGGATGTCGGTGCCGGGCTCTAGGCTGGCCGGGTGTCCAAATCACCGGTGAGAGCACAGGCCAAGGGGGCTTAGCGGGTGGTTGTACGTCGTGATTCCGCCGTGGGCGAACAGAGCCTCGGCGATAGTAAGAAAACCGGAAAAACGGCCAAAAAGGTCGCCGCCAAGAAGGTCACGGCGACCAGGAAGGCCGTGGCGGGCGGGAAGCCCCCCGCCGTGAAGAAGGCGGTGCCCGTCGGGAAGGCCGAGGTGAAGCCCGCGGCGCAGGAGTCCCGCACCGCCCTGGTCCGCCGCGCCCGCCGCATCAACCGCGAGCTGGCCGCGGTGTACCCGTACGCCCACCCGGAGCTGGACTTCGAGAACCCCTTCCAGCTGCTGGTCGCCACCGTGCTGTCCGCCCAGACCACGGACCTGCGCGTCAACCAGACGACCCCGGCGCTCTTCGCCAAGTACCCGACCCCCGAGGACCTGGCCGCCGCCAACCCGGACGAGGTCGAGGAGATCCTGCGCCCCTGCGGGTTCTTCCGGGCCAAGACCAGGTCGGTGATAGGGCTCTCCAAGGCCCTGGCCGAGGACTTCGGCGGTGAGGTGCCCGGCAGGCTGGAGGACCTGGTCAAGCTGCCCGGTGTCGGCCGCAAGACCGCCTTCGTCGTCCTCGGCAACGCCTTCGGGCGGCCCGGGATCACCGTGGACACCCACTTCCAGCGGCTGGTCCGTCGCTGGCAGTGGACGGACGAGACCGACCCGGACAAGATCGAGGCCGCCGTCGGGGCGCTGTTCCCCAAGGGCGAGTGGACCGACCTGTCCCACCATGTGATCTGGCACGGCCGCCGGATCTGCCACGCCCGCAAGCCCGCCTGCGGTGCCTGCCCGATCGCCCCGCTCTGCCCGGCCTACGGCGAGGGCGAGACCGATCCGGAGAAGGCGAACAAGCTCCTGAAGTACGAGAAGGGCGGCTTCCCCGGCCAGCGCCTCAAGCCCCCGCAGGCGTACCTCGACGCGGGCGGCAAGCCGGCCGCACCGCTGGGGGCCGTGTGACGGAACGATCTCGGGGCCCTCGGGCGTTGGAACAGGCAGAGGCGACGGGGGTGGCGATGACGAGGGCCGACGAGGCGCGGGGCGCGGTGACACTGAGCAAGGAGGGGCTGCCCGACTGGCTGGCGCCGGTGGTGCGGGCGGCGGAGACGGTCCAGCCGATCCAGCTGAGCAGCTTCCTCCCGCCGGAGAACGGTGCGGGCCGGCAGTCGGCGGTGCTGATCCTGTTCGGCGAGGGCGCTAGAGGCCCCGAGCTGCTGCTCATGGAGCGCGCCGGTTCGCTGCGCTCGCATGCCGGGCAGCCGTCCTTCCCCGGCGGCGCGCTCGACCCCGAGGACGGCGATCCGCACGCCGACGGCCCGCTCAGAGCCGCGCTGCGCGAGGCCGAGGAGGAGACGGGCCTCGACCCGTCCGGAGTCCAGCTCTTCGGCGTGCTGCCCGCGCTCTACATCCCGGTCAGCGGCTTCGTCGTCACCCCCGTGCTCGGCTGGTGGCGCAAGCCCAGCCCGGTCGGTGTCGTGGACCCGAACGAGACCGCGCGGGTCTTCACGGTCCCCGTGGCGGATCTCACGGACCCCGCCAACCGCGCCACCGCCGTCCATCCCCGTGGTCACCGAGGTCCGGCATTCCTGGTCGAATCGGCCCTGGTGTGGGGTTTCACGGCCGGCGTGATCGACCGCCTGCTCCACTACGCGGGCTGGGAGCGCCCCTGGGACAGAGACAAGCGGGTCCCGCTCGACTGGCGGTCATGACAGGGTGTCCCCCGTGCTGTGTCATTCCGGGGGCGCTGTGTCCCTCTGCCACTGAGTGGCGGGCCGGACCCCCGTCCGAGCCGCGGGAAGCGATAGGGAATAGGCGAGGCCTCAAGCAGTGAACGTGCTGGACATCCTGTTGCTGGTCGCGGCTGTGTGGTTCGCGGTCGTCGGCTACCGCCAGGGCTTCGTCGTCGGCATTCTGTCGGTGATCGGGTTCCTCGGCGGCGGCCTCGTCGCCGTGTACACGCTGCCCGTCATCTGGGACGCCGTGACCGACAAGGCGACCGTCGGCACGACCGCCGCGGTGGTCGCCGTGGTCGTCGTCATCGTCTGCGCCTCCGTCGGCCAGGCCCTGACCACCCACCTCGGCAACAAGCTGCGCCGGTACATCACCTGGTCCCCGGCCCGCGCCCTGGACGCCACCGGCGGCGCGCTCGTCAACGTCGTCGCGATGCTGCTGGTCGCCTGGCTGATCGGCTCCGCCCTGGCCGGCACCACGCTGCCGACGCTCGGCAAGGAGGTGCGCGGCTCCAAGGTGCTCCTCGGGGTCTCCCGGGCGTTGCCCGCGCAGGCCGACACCTGGTTCGCGGACTTCTCCACCGTTCTCGCGCAGAACGGCTTCCCGCAGGTCTTCAGCCCCTTCGCCAACGAGCCGATCAAGGACGTCCAGCCGCCCGACCCGACGCTCGCCAGCAGCCAGGTCGCCGTCCGCGCCCAGCGCTCCATCGTCAAGGTCACCGGCACCGCCCAGAGCTGCGGCAAGGTCCTGGAGGGCACCGGCTTCGTCTTCGCCGACCGCCGCGTCATGACCAACGCGCACGTGGTCGGCGGAGTCGACGCGCCGACGGTGCAGATCGGCGGCGAGGGCCGCAAGTACGACGCCAAGGTCGTCCTGTACGACTGGAAGCGCGACATCGCCGTCCTCGACGTACCGGACCTGAGGTCGACCGCGCTGCGGTTCTCCGGCGCGGACGCGTCCGGGGGCGCCGGTGCGATCGTCGCCGGCTTCCCGGAGAACGGCTCGTACGACGTGCGCGCCGCGCGCGTGCGCGGGCGCATCACGGCCAACGGCCCGGACATCTACCACCGCGGCACGGTCAGCCGAGACGTCTACTCCCTGTACACGACCGTCCGTCAGGGCAACTCGGGCGGCCCGCTGCTCACCCCCGAGGGCAGGGTGTACGGCGTGGTGTTCGCCAAGTCCCTCGACGACGCGGAGACCGGCTACGCCCTCACGGCTGACGAGATCCGCCCCGACATCGACCGGGGACGTACGGCGACCGAAGAAGTGGGTACGGACAGCTGCGCCCTGTGACGCCCGGAGGGAAAGCCCCGTGCTGCCCCGCGCGGACGTTCAGCCGCGCGGATGGCGCAGGCGCACCGAGACCCAGCGGGCCCGGCGGCGAAGGATGTGCGGGATCCCTACCCTGAGGTCCGCCTCCGCAAGGTGCGGGGTGCCTCGCTGCGGCGCGCTCACACCGGCGGTCGAGCGGCGGTTGCGGGGTGCGTCACTGTCGTGCGTCCAGCCCATACCCCGACGTGTGCCCCGCTCGAAGGTCGATAACCGCGTGTGCGCCCCCCAATTGGCCTATGCGGCAGGCATGTGGCCGTTCGACGGACAAGTGTTCAGGAAGCGGATACTCCACGCATCCGGCCCGTCACCCATCGGTCACCGGTCGGGTTCGGGGTCCCTCAGCCAGTTGACCAGCTCCGTGGAGAACGCCACCGGGTCCTCCTCGTGCGGGAAGTGACCCAGGCCGTCGAACAGCCGCCAGCGGTACGGGGCTTCGACGTACTCGCCCGAACCGGCAGCACTGCGGGTGCGGGTCACCGGATCCAGTGAGCCGTGCAGATGCAGCGTGGGCACCCGAACGGGGCGTTTCATACGGCGGTTGAACTGGATGCCGTCCGGGCGGGCCAGCGAACGGACCAGCCAGCGGTACGGCTCGATCGAGCAGTGCGCGGTCGAGGGGATGCACATGGCCCGCTGGTACGTCTGCACCGCCTCGTCCTCCGGAGGCTGTGGGCCGGACCAGTCCCGGATCAGCCGGCCCACCAGCGCACCGCCGTCCGCCGTGAGTTGACGCTCCGGAATCCACGGCCGCTGGAAACCCCAGATGTAGGAGCTGGCGGCCGTCTGCCGGGCGTCGCGCAGCATCGCCGCGCGCCAGCGCCGCGGATGCGGCATCGACACCACGGCGAGGCGTCGTACGAGCTTGGGCCGCATCGTCGCCGCCGTCCACGCCAGATAGCCGCCCAGGTCGTGGCCGACCAGCGCCGCGTCCGGCTCGCCGAGCGAGCGGATCACGCCGGTGACGTCCAGCGCGAGGTTCGCGGGGTCGTACCCACGGGGCGTGCGGTCGCTGCCGCCGACGCCTCGCAGGTCCATCGCCACCGCCCGGTAGCCCGCGTCCGCGAGTGCCACCAGCTGGTGCCGCCACGTCCACCAGAACTGCGGGAAGCCGTGCAGCAGCAGCACCAGCGGGCCGTCGCCGAGTTCGGCGATGTGGAAGCGCGCGCCGTTGGCGGCGACGTCCCGGTGACTCACTCTTTTCCCGCCGGGAACGTCGATCCGTACGGCGGAAGGTGCGGGGTCGGTCATGACGACGAGCGTGCCACAGCTTCGATGGCCGCGGGGGTGCGGTCCTGCGGCAGCTCCGCGCGGGGGTGCGGCTTGGCGTTCTGCAGGACGCCCGCCGTCTCCTTCATCGACGCGGCCACCTTCCGCGGGCCCTGGCTCTTCTTGGCCTTCTTCGCGAAGACCAGGCCGATGAGCGCGAGCAGGAGGGCCACGAGCACGTTGGCCGCGAAGGACAGCACGAAGCAGATCGCCAGGTTCCAGTGGCTCCAGGTCCGGATGCCGTACGCAAGGGCGAAGTTGAGCATCGGCAGGGAGAAGACCAGCACCACGGCCGCCACCGTGAAGGCACCGCCGCTGGCCGCTCCGCGCTTCACGTCCTGCTTGAGCTGGGCCTTGGCCAGCGCGATCTCGTCGTGCACCAGCGCCGACATTTCGGTCGTCGCCGAGGCGAACAGCTGGCCGATGCTGCGTTCGGCGCCGACCGGGCTGCCGTCGGGTGCGCTCATCGCGTTCTCCCTCAAAGATGTCTCGTGCCGCAGGTGTCCGGTCGGTACGGCCACCTGGCTCGTGCGGCCGTCCGGTCCGGCCGTCCTGCTTGTGTGGCCGTCTAGTTTTGTACCGTCTCGTCAGATCATGCCGGACGGTCGCTCTCCTCGCCTGCCCCGCCCGTCACTTCCGCAAGCCCGTGGCGGGCCGCGGCAGCCCGCTCGGCGGCGATGCGCCGGTGTTCGGCGGCCTTGCGCTCGTGGATCTCGGCCATGCGCAGGTGATAGGCCGGGTCGTCCTGCTCGTACACGTCCGGGATGCCGTCGAGGTCGTCGTCGCGCTCCTCTTCCGCGCACAGCCTGCGGTATTTGGCGTTGCGTATCTTCAGCAGCACCGTCGCACACACCGCCGCGATGAGCGATCCGACGAGGACTGCCGCCTTCACCTCGTCGGTCAGGACGGTGTCCCCGGCGAAGGCCAGTTCGCCGATGAGCAGGGAGACGGTGAAGCCTATTCCGGCCAGGGAGGCCACCGCGAAGACGTCGGCCCAGGCCAGCTCCTCGCTGAGCGAGGCGCGGGTGAAGCGGACGGTGAGCCAGGTGCCGCCGAATATCCCGAGCGCCTTGCCGACGACCAGTCCGAGGACCACGCCGAGCGTCTCCGGCTTGGTGAACACGTCCTGCAGTGCCCCGCCGGAGACCTTCACCCCGGCGCTGAACAGCGCGAACACCGGTACGGCGAGCCCGGCCGACAGGGGCCGCACCAGGTGCTCGACGTGCTCGCCCGGTGAGTGCTCCTCGCCCTCCCGGGTGGTGCAGCGCAGCATCAGGCCCATCGCCACACCGGCGATGGTGGCGTGCACGCCGCTGTTGTACATCAGCGCCCAGATCACGACCGCGAGCGGCACGTACACGTACCACCCGCGCACGCCCTTGCGCAGCAGCAGCCAGAAGACCGCCAGGGCGGCGACGGCCCCGCCGAGGGCGGCGAAGTTCAGCCGGTCGGTGAAGAAGACCGCGATGATCAGGATCGCGAAGAGGTCGTCGACGACAGCGAGGGTGAGCAGGAAGGCGCGCAGGGCGCCGGGCAGGGAGGTGCCGATCACCGCGAGGACGGCGAGCGCGAAGGCGATGTCGGTGGCGGTGGGCACCGCCCAGCCCAGCGTCGAGCCGTGTCCGGTGACAGCCGTGAGGGTGTAGACGAGCGCCGGTACGGCCATGCCGCACAGCGCGGCGATCACGGGCAGCACGGCGGCCCTCAGGTCGCGCAGGTCCCCGGCGACCAGCTCGCGCTTGAGTTCGATACCGGCGACGAAGAAGAACACCGCGAGCAGCCCGTCGGCGGCCCAGTGGGCGACGGAGAGGTTGAGGCCGAGCGCGCCGGGGCCCAGGTGGAAGTCGGCGGCCGCCTCGTAGCTGTGGTGGAGGGCGGGGATGTTCGCCCAGATCAGCGCCGCCACGGCGGCGAGGAGCAGCAGGACCCCGCCGACGGTCTCGGTGCGCAGCGCGTCCGCCACGAAGGCCCGCTCGGGCAGGGACAGCCGGCCCAGGACCTTGCGGGGTGCGGTGCGGGTGCGGGCGCGGGGCGCGGTCACGGGGGACCTCCGGTGGCTGGGCAGGACGGCTCGTCTCGCCGACCAGACTTCCCGGCACACCCTTGTTGCGTTCTTGACGCTTTACTTAGCTTACCTAAGGTTTCGTGGTTGCCCAAGGGGTGCTGTGGGGACCGGTGCTCCTCACGCTAGACGCGCAGGGGGCACCCGGCCTGTCGGCCGGGTGCCCCCTGGTGAGGCGGTGCTGCTCAGTCCTCGCTCGGCGCGGCCGGCAGCTTGGTCTGGATCAGGTCCATGACCGTGGAGTCCGTCAGCGTGGTGACGTCACCGAGCTGGCGGTTCTCGGCGACGTCGCGCAGCAGCCGGCGCATGATCTTGCCGGAGCGGGTCTTGGGCAGCTCGGCCACCGGCAGGATCCGCTTGGGCTTGGCGATCGGGCCGAGCGTGGCGCCCACGTGGTCGCGCAGCTCGCCGACGAGTGCCTCGGTCTCCGCGGCCGTACCGCGCAGGATCACGAAGGCGACGATCGCCTGTCCGGTGGTCTCGTCGGCGGCGCCGACGACGGCTGCCTCGGCGACCGACGGGTGCGAGACGAGCGCCGACTCCACCTCGGTGGTGGAGATGTTGTGCCCGGACACGAGCATTACGTCGTCGACCCGGCCGAGCAGCCAGATGTCGCCGTCGTCGTCCTTCTTCGCGCCGTCACCGGCGAAGTACTTGCCCTCGAAACGGGACCAGTAGGTGTCGATGAACCGCTGGTCGTCGCCCCAGATCGTGCGCAGCATCGACGGCCACGGCTCGGTCAGCACCAGATAGCCACCGCCGCCGTTGGGCACCTCGTGCGCCTCGTCGTCCACGACGGTCGCGCCGATGCCGGGCAGCGGGGTCTGCGCGGAGCCGGGCTTGGCGGTGGTGACGCCGGGCAGCGGCGAGATCATCATCGCGCCGGTCTCCGTCTGCCACCAGGTGTCCACGACGGGGGTCCGGTCCGCGCCGATGTGCTTGCGGTACCAGATCCACGCCTCGGGGTTGATGGGCTCGCCCACCGAGCCGAGGATGCGCAGGGAGGACAGGTCGAACTTGGCGGGGATGTCGTCGCCCCACTTCATGAACGTCCGGATCGCGGTCGGCGCCGTGTAGAGGATCGTGACGCCGTACTTCTGCACGATCTCCCAGAACCGGCCCTGGTGCGGGGTGTCCGGAGTGCCCTCGTACATGACCTGCGTCGCGCCGTTGGCCAGCGGGCCGTAGACGATGTACGAGTGCCCGGTGACCCAGCCGACGTCGGCCGTGCACCAGAACACGTCCGTCTCCGGCTTGAGGTCGAAGACCGCCCAGTGGGTGTACGCCGTCTGGGTGAGGTAACCGCCGGAGGTGTGCAGGATGCCCTTGGGCTTACCCGTCGTACCGGAGGTGTAGAGGATGAACAGGGGGTGCTCGGCCCCGAACGCCTCCGGGGTGTGCTCGGCGGACTGCCGGCCGACCAGGTCGTGCCACCACACGTCCCGCTCGTCGGACCAGGCCACGTCCTGCCCGGTACGGCGCACCACGAGCACGTGCTCGACGCCCGCCGCCTTCTCGACCGCCTCGTCCACGGCCGGCTTGAGCGCCGACGGCTTGCCGCGCCGGTAGCCGCCGTCGGCGGTGATGACGACCTTGGCGTCCGCGTCCTGGATCCGGGTGGCGAGCGCGTCCGCCGAAAAGCCGCCGAAGACGACCGAGTGCGCGGCGCCGATCCGGGCCGAGGCCAGCATCGCGATCGCGGTCTCCGGGATCATCGGCATGTAGATGGCGACTCGGTCGCCCTTGCGTACGCCCAACTCCAGCAGGGCGTTGGCGGCCTTGGAGACCTCGTCCTTCAGCTCCGCGTAGGTGATCGAGCGGCTGTCGCCGGGCTCGCCCTCGAAGTGGATGGCGACACGGGCTCCGTGCCCCGCCTCCACATGGCGGTCCACGCAGTTGTAGGCGACGTTCAGTTCGCCGTCCTTGAACCACTTCGCGAACGGAGGGTTCGACCAGTCCAGCGTCTCGGTCGGTTCCTTGGCCCAGGTCAGCCGACGGGCCTGCTCGGCCCAGAAGCCGAGCCTGTCAGCCTTGGCCTGTGCATACGCCTCCGCGGTGACGTTGGCGTGCGCGGCCAGGTCGGCGGGCGGCGCGAACCTGCGTTCTTCCTTGAGCAGGTTGGCCAGGCTTTCGTTGCTCACGACATCTCCCTTTCGAAGGGTGTCCGTTGTGTCCCAGCCCACAGCTCATCAGACCCGGGGGTCCGATGACAAGAGTTGTCGGACAAATTGGTTTAGACCTGTCGGGAACGTGTGGGCTCGCACGGATATGCCCGTTCCTCGGCCGCCCGGAAGTGCCTCCCTGTGGCCCCAACTCCCCTTTGACCGAAGCTCGCAGACGCGCCACTCCACCCCGGGTGCGGCGGTCCGGATGCGATGCGGCCGGGCCGGCTGGGCGGGATGGCGCACGCCCGGTAAATGACTCGCAATAAGAGTAAAGGGAGGGTGTGACTTTTCGGGGCAAATGACCTAATCAATGCCTCACATGAGTGAAGTAATCATTTGATCAGCTTGTCGTACTAATTCCTTCTCGGTCCCATGCGACTTTGGGCGCTGCCGGAGCAAGCCCGGCACATCGCCAGAAAACGGCCCTCGTCAGCGTTTACCCGAGAGAAGGAAGAAGGTGGGCGGAACATGACCGCCACCCAGCGGATCGCCGTCGGCGTCGTGGCCGCCGCGGCCTGCGCCTCGTCACTCGCCGGTTGCGCGACCGGCTCCCACGGCTCGAAGGAAGGGGCGTCGCCCGGCGCGCAGAAGGGGGCGGCGGCACCACCACCCCACAGCGTGGTCCGGCTGATCGGCGACGGATCGACCGCGTACACCGGCGCGCAGCCGCATCTGGCCCGGCCGGAGCGGCTCGAGCCCGGCCAGAAGCCACCCCAGTTCGTCGTCTTCTCCTGGGACGGCGCGGGCGAGGACAGCCAGAAGCTGTTCTCGCACTTCCGCAAGGTCGCCAAGGAGAACCGTGCGACCATGACGTACTTCCTCAGCGGCGTGTACATGTTGCCGGAGGACAAGCGCGACCTCTACAGGCCCCCGCAGCACTCGCCGGGCCGTTCCGACATCGGCTTCAACAAGCCGCAGGGAATCGCCGACACCGTCAAACAGGCGAGGCTGGCCTGGCTGGAGGGCAATGAGATCGGCACCCACTTCAACGGCCACTTCTGCGGTCCCGACGGCGGGGTCGGCACCTGGTCGGTGGACGAGTGGAAGAGCGAGATCGCCCAGGCCAAGCAGTTCGTGAAGACCTGGAAGACCAACACCGGCATGACGACGGCGGCCCCGCTGCCCTTCGACTACGACAAGGAGCTGATCGGCGCCCGCACCCCCTGCCTGGAAGGGCAGGCGAACTTCACCAGGGCGGCCCGGCAGTTGGGCTTCCGCTACGACTCCAGCGGGGTCGACAACCAGGTGTGGCCCAAGAAGAAGGAGGGGCTGTGGGATCTGTCCATGCAACTGGTCCCCTTTCCCGGCCACACCTATGAGCAGTTGACCATGGACTACAACTTCATGGTCAACCAGTCGGGCACCAAGACCCAGGGCGACCCGGACAAGTTCGACTACTGGGGCGACCAGATGCGTGACGGGCTCGTCAAGGGCTTCTACCGGGCCTACGACGGCAACCGCGCGCCGCTGATCATCGGCAACCACTTCGAGTCCTGGAACGGCGGCACGTACATGCGCGCCGTCGAGGACACGGTGAAGGAGGTGTGCAACAAGCCCGACGTGCGCTGTGTGTCCTTCCACCAGCTGGCCGACTGGCTGGATGCGCAGAACCCGAAGACCCTCGAGAAGCTGCGCACCCTGGCGGTGGGCGAGGCGCCCCGGCAGGGCTGGGCGTCCTTCCTCTCCGGGCGTCCCGCTCCGGCGCCCAAGGGGGTGCCCGGGGCGCCGGCGGTCAGGCAGTAGGCGTCAAGCGGCAGGAGTCGGGCGGGCGTCGTCGCCGCGCACGGTCAGACGGGAGCCGTCACGTCCGCACCGACGTCCTCGCCGAGCACGAAGGAGGGGTCGACCTGTGCCGCCAGGTCGGCCCCGGTGCGTTCGTTGCCCCAGGCCTCGGCGTTCTTCAGGTGGAAGTGCACCATCTGGCGGGTGTAGCGCTCCCGGTCCCGCCGCTCGTACGTGGCATCGGCGGTGGTCCTAAGGGTGTGCAGGGCGCGGGCGTTGGCCTCCTCCAGGAGATCGAACCGGGGCGGGCGGCCCTTCTCCATGGCGCGCACCCAGTCCGAGCGCCCGACCGTCACGAGCAGGTCGTCCCCGACCTCCGCGCGCAGGAAGTCGATGTCGTCCTGTTCCTGGATCTTGTTGCCGACGACCTTCAGGGCGACGCCGAAGTCGCGGGCGTACTCCTTGTACTGGCGGTAGACGGAGACCCCCTTCCGGGTCGGCTCGGCGACGAGGAACGTCATGTCGAAGCGGGTGAACATGCCGGAGGCGAAGGAGTCCGAACCCGCCGTCATGTCGACCACGACGTACTCGTCGGGGCCGTCGACGAGGTGGTTCAGGAACAGCTCCACCGCTCCCGTCTTGGAGTGGTAGCAGGCGACCCCCAGGTCGGCGTCCGTGAAGGGGCCGGTGACCATCAAACGGACGGCGCCGCCGTCGAGTTCCACCGGGCGGGCACAGGCGTCGTAGACCGGGTTCGGCTCCCGGACCCGGACCAGGCGTGAGCCCTCGCCGGGCGGGGTTGTTTTGATCATCTCGGCGGCGGAGTGGATGCGCGGGTTGGTGCCGCGCAGATGGTCCTTGATCAGTGGCAGTCGCTCGCCCATGGCGGGCAGCGCGGTCGCCTCCGCCTCGTCGAGGCCGAGCGCCGGGCCGAGGTGCTGGTTGATGTCCGCGTCGATGGCGACCACGGGGGCGCCGGCAGCCGCGAGGTGACGGATGAAGAGGGAGGAGAGCGTGGTCTTGCCACTGCCGCCCTTCCCGACGAAAGCAATTTTCATGTTCACCAACGGTAGTCGGGTGATAGCTGTATGTGTCAGTGGGGAGGAAGGAAGACCACTCCTTCGAGGGGTGGGCCGATCGGGTCCGAGGTGAGGGCCGATCGGGCGGGGCGCGCAGCCGCTCGGGGGGAGGCGGTCCGGCGGCAGGTGGGCGCGTAGTGTCGTACTCATGAGTACGACAGGCGCGACCGCCGATCCGCTCGCGGCCCTGGGCTCACTGCCCGGCGTGGCCGAGTCCGTGGAGTCCGTGCGCAAGGCCGTGGACCGGGTCTACGGACACCGGATCATGCGGCGCCGCAGCACCGAGATCACCGCCGAGGCGGCCCTGCGCGGCGCCCGCGGCTCCGCGGCGCTGTCCGGAGCCGACTGGGCCCTGGAGGAGGTGCGCCGGCGCACCGACTTCAGCGGTGACGCCGAGGCCCGGGTGGTGGGTGGCGCGCTGCGCCTGTCGGCCGAGGCGGGACAGCTGCTGTCCATCTGGCGGCAGTCGCCGCTGCGGGTGCTGGCCCGGCTGCACCTGATCGCCGCGGCGGGCGACGGTGACGAGGTCGGCAGGCCGCGCCAGACGGGCGAGGCGGTGGACGAGCCGCTGATCGAGCTGCCGCTGCCGGACGCCGCGGAGGTCTCCGGGCGGCTGGAGGGGCTCGCGGACCTGGTCATCGCCGGGACGTCCGCGCCCGCGCTGGTGACGGCCGCCGTGATGCACGGCGAACTGCTCGCACTGCGCCCCTTCGTGTCCCACAACGGCCTGGTCGCGCGCGCGGCCGAGCGCATCGTCCTGATCGGCAGCGGCCTGGACCCGAAGGCGGTCTGCCCGGCCGAGGTCGGATACGCCGAATTGGGCCGCGCCACTTACCTGGCGGCGCTGGACGGATACATATCCGGCACCCCCGAGGGCATGGCGGCCTGGATCGCCCACTGCGGCAAGGCGGTCGAGCTGGGCGTGCGCGAGTCGACGGCCGTGTGCGAGGCGCTCCAGCGCGGCGCGGCCTGAGCCGGCGATCCGGCGCGAACGCGCCGGGACAAGAGTTGCGGCGGTACGAGTACTCGTACCGCCGCTGGCATGCTCACCCGGTTACCAAGCGTCCTCGATATGTGCCCATCAGGTCGGGAGCTTTGCCCGTCACCTGGTGCTGCTGGCCCGTAATCGACGGGTCGACGTCGCGTGGGTGCCCGGCGTTCATGCGGGGGTCCGTGGGGCCGACTGCGTAGTGGTAGGTGATCCTCTCGGATGTCCTTTGGTCTCGCGGGCCTGAGTTCTTTCTACCGCGAGCCGGGGTGAAGCGGAACCCCTGCCTGCACTTCTTTACTTTCAGGTTCAAACAGGGGTGAAACGGGCGCGACTTCAGGCCGTGCTCCGGCGCCGGTTGGTGTACCAGACGAGGCCTGCGGTCGCGGCCGCCGCTCCTATGGCCGCCGCGGCGACCAAGGCGGGGCGGGGCGGGACGGGGAGTGCGGGCAGTCGCTTCTTGAGCGGGACCGGCCGGCGGAACTCCAGAACCGGCCACCCGCGCGCGAGTGCCTCGCGGCGCAGTGCCCGGTCCGGGTTGACCGCGTGCGGGCGCCCGACCGTCCTGAGCATCGGCACATCGGTCGCCGAGTCGCTGTAGGCGTAGCAGCGCTCGAGGTCGTAGCCCTCGGATGCGGCCAGCTCGCGGATCGCCTCGGCCTTGGTCGGGCCGTAGGCGTAGTACTCCACCTCCCCGGTGAAGCAGCCGTCCTCGCCGACGACCATGCGCGTGGCCACCACCCGGTCCGCGCCCAGCAGTTCGCCGATCGGCTCGACCACCTCGGCGCCCGAGGTCGACACGATCACCACGTCCCGCCCGGCCGTGTGGTGCTCCTCGATGAGGGAGGCGGCCTCGTCGTAGATGATCGGGTCGATCAGGTCGTGCAGGGTCTCGGCGACGATCTCCCGCACCTGCTGGACGTTCCAGCCGCGGCACATCGCGGACAGATACTCGCGCATGCGCTCCATCTGGTCGTGATCCAGGCCGCCGGCCAGGAAGACGAACTGGGCATATGCGGTACGCAGTGCGGCCCTGCGGTTGATCAGCCCGCCTTGGTAGAAGGACTTGCTGAAGGTGAGCGTGCTCGACTTCGCAATGACCGTCTTGTCCAGGTCAAAGAAGGCTGCTGCGCGAGGCAAGGAGTGGTTTTCCACGCCCCTGAGCATAGGCGCCCACCATTCGGCGTAAGGTGGGGCGCGTGGGTTTGCCTGAGAGGGCTCTCGGGTACACCATGGAAGTCACGGATCGTTCGCGACCGTGCTAACCCGGTCCGACTCCTCCCCCCCCGAGTCGGCCGTGGGGACGACCCCCGCTCTCCCCCCCGGCGGGGGTCGTCGCATGTCCGGGTGGGTTTTCGGTCATCCTCCATTCCTTTCCGCGACCGTGCGGCCCGTGTGGTGCCGCGGCGGGCCTTCCTTTCGCATGCCCGTGATCCGTTACTCACGGTGATGGTGGCGCTGCTCTGTGGAAGTCGCACAGGGATCGGTACAGACGTCACTGGTATGGGTGACGGAGATATTCACAGGGGGGCGAGTTGTCCACAGTTTTCGACCAAGATCCACTTTATTTCGCGGATCGCTGCACCGTGATTCCTGCGCGCTTCGGCCGGGGCGAGTTCATGGCCGGTTCCGATTGCCGGAGCGCGTATGGCCGGTTTCTGTCGGCTGTTCACAGGAGGGCCGCTTGCCGGTTCTCCACGTTCGGGAATCGCGGGGCCGACGGGGCTGCGCGGCCCACGCAGCGAAGGGGGAACACCCGTGACCGGAACTCTCACCCACGACCCGCCACCCGGTGCGCCGGACCGGCCGGGCAGGCCGCTCATCGTCACCGAGGACCCCGACCTCCTCGACGACCTGTTGCGCCTGTGCGCGGCCGCCGGTGTCACGCCCGAGGTCCACCACGGCGTACCGGACCACGGCGACGCCTGGGACACGGCCCCGCTCGTGCTGGTCGGGGACGACGCCGCCCGGCGGGTCGGCACGGCCGCGCGCCGGCGCGCAGTGGTGCTGGTCGGCCGTGACCAGGACGACTCGGGGGTGTGGAAGCGAGCCGTCCGGATCGGCGCCGACCACGTCCTGATGCTGCCCGACGGTGAGCAGTGGCTGGTCGACCGCATCGCCGACGTCGCCGAGGGAGTCGGGCGCCCCGCCCTCACCGTCGGGGTGATCGGCGGCCGGGGCGGGGCCGGTGCCTCCACGCTCGCGTGTGCCCTCGCCGTCACCTCCGCGCGCGAGGGCCTGCGCACCCTCCTCGTCGACGCCGACCCGCTCGGCGGCGGACTCGACGTACTCCTCGGTGGCGAGAGCGCCGAAGGGCTGCGCTGGCCCGCGTTCGCCGCCTCCCGCGGCCGGGTCGGCGGCGGCGCGCTGGAGGAGTCGCTGCCGGAACTGCACGCGCTGCGCGTGCTCAGCTGGGACCGCGGCGACTGCGTCGCCGTCCCGCACCAGGCGGTGCGTGCGGTGCTCGCCGCCGCCCGGCGCCGCGGCGGCACGGTCGTGGTCGACCTGCCCCGCCGCCTCGACGACGGCGTCGCCGAAGCCCTCGCCCAGCTGGACCTGGCCCTCCTCGTGGTCCCCGCGGAACTGCGGGCGGTCGCGGCCGCCGGGCGGGTGGCGTCCGCCGTCGGCATGGTCGTGCGCGATGTGCGCGTGGCCGTCCGCGGGCCGTACGCGCCCGGTCTGGACGGCAGGGAGGTGGCCCGGCTGCTCGGCCTGCCGCTGGCCGGAGAGGTGCCGGTCGAGCCGGCGCTGCTGCGCCCCCAGGGTGGCGCGAAACCACCCGGCGCTGCCGGCCGCGGCCCGCTCGCCCGCTTCTGCGCGGCCTTCTGGGAGCGCGCGCTGGTCGAGGCCGGAGGCGCCCGATGACACTTCCCGGACTCGACCGGGCCGACGGCGCCGCCCTGCTCGACGGTGTCCGGCGCCGGCTTGCCGAGAGCGGCGCAGAACCCACCCCCGCGCGCGTGGCCCAGGCCCTGCGCGAACAGGGCCGGGTGCTCGGCGACGCAGAAGTCCTCGGCGCCGCCGCCCACCTGAGGAGCGAACTGGTCGGCAGCGGGCCCCTGGAGCCGCTGCTCGCCGACCCGGACGTCACCGACGTCCTGGTCTCCGCCCCGGACCGGGTGTGGGTCGACCGCGGCGGCGGCCTGGAGCTGACGCCGGTGGCATTCCCCGACCCGGCCGCGGTACGACGCCTCGCGCAACGGCTGGCCGCCGTGGCCGGACGGCGCCTGGACGACGCCCGTCCATGGGCGGACGCCCGGCTGCCCGACGGTACCCGGCTGCACGCGGTACTGCCGCCGGTCGCCGTCGGCTGCACCTGCCTGTCCCTGCGGGTCGTACGGCCCCGGGCGTTCACCCTGGAGGAGCTGGTCGCGGCCGGTACGGTGCCGCCCGGCGGCGACCGGATCCTACGGGCGCTGCTGGCGGCCCGGCTGTCCTTTCTCGTCAGCGGCGGCACCGGAAGCGGCAAGACGACCCTGCTCAGCGCCCTGCTGGGCCTGGTCGGCGCGGACGAGCGGATCGTGCTCGCCGAGGACTCGGCCGAGCTGCGCCCCGACCACCCGCACGTCGTCCGGCTGGAGACCCGCCCCGCCAACCAGGAGGGCGCGGGCCTGGTCACCCTGGAGGACCTCGTCCGGCAGGCACTGCGGATGCGGCCCGACCGGCTCGTCGTCGGAGAGGTGCGCGGACCCGAGGTCGTACATCTGCTGGCGGCCCTCAACACGGGTCACCAGGGCGGCTGTTGCACGGCCCATGCCAACGCCGCCGCGGACGTCCCGGCCCGGCTGGAGGCGCTGGCCACGGCCGCGGGGCTCGATCGGGCCGCGCTGCACAGCCAGTTGGCGGCCGCGCTCTCCGTGGTGCTGCATCTCGTGCGGGACCGGTCCGGACGGCGCCGGATCGCCGAGGTGCATGTGCTGGAGCGGGACGCCACGGGGCTGGTGCGGACTGTCCCGGCCCTGCGCTGGGGCGAGCGGGCCTTCGTACGGGAGCGGGGCTGGGAGCGGCTGCGGCACCTCCTGGAGGCCGCGGGCGAGTTCGGGGAGGACTGAGAAGAATGACGGAAGTGACCGGCGAGACGTCCACGGCGGCCGCCCTGGTGTGTCTCGGCGCGCTGGTCTGGCTCATGGGCGGGCGGCACTACGGGATGCGGCGGGCACGGTTGCTGCTCGCGGGCGGCGGAGTCGTGGCGACCGGGCCGCCGGTGTGGGAGCAGGTGCACGCGGAGCTACGGCGGCTGCACGGCCGGTTCGGGGCCGAGTGGTGGGCGCTCGTGGCCGGGCTGCTGCTCGCGCTGCTGGGCGCCTCGGTGATTCCGGTCGTCGCGGGAGCGGCCGGGGTGCCGGTGCTGCGCCGGGTGCGGCTGGCCCGGCAGGCCGGGAGGACCCGGGAGCGACGCGCCGACGCGGTGATCACCCTGTGCGGGACCCTCGCCGGAGAGGTGCGCGCCGGACGGCAGCCGGGCGAGGCGCTGCTGCGGGCCGCGCGCGACTCCGGCGGGCTCGGCGACGCCCGGGCGGCCGTGGTCGCGGCGGCCCGGTTCGGCGGGGACGTGCCCGGCGCACTCGCCGTGGCGGCCCGGCAGCCGGGCGCAGAGGGCCTGCTCGGGCTGGCCGCGTGCTGGCGGGTGGCCGTGGACCAGGGGGCAGGGCTCGCGGCCGGCCTGGACCGGCTGGACGTGGCCCTGCGGGCCGAGCGGGACCAGCGGGCCGACCTGTGCGCCCAGTTGGCGGGAGCCCGGGCGACCGCGGTGCTCCTCGCCGTACTGCCCGCCCTCGGCCTGCTCCTGGGCGCGGGCATGGGCGCCCACCCGCTCGACGTCCTGCTGCACACCGGCCCCGGACTCGCCTGCCTGGTGGTCGGCACGGCGTTCGAGGCGGCCGGGCTGGCGTGGGCGGCCCGGATCGTACGGGTAGCGGAGGCGGTGTGAGCGCGGGAGCGGGTGAGGGCGGGAGCGGAGTGCGGATCGCGGATCAAGGAGGGCAGGCGGTATGAGCGGGGAAACTGTCCACAGGGTGGGGACGGCCACGGTCTCGGTGCTGGGGGTCGGCTGGGCGGTGTGGCGGCTGGCCCTGGTCCGGGGGCGCCGCCGGGCGCGGCGGCGGGTGGCCGGGCTGCTGGGGCTGGACGTGGTGCGGACCGGGCCGTCGTTCGGGATCGCGGGCGCGGTGCAGCGCTGGCTGCCGCCGGCCGGGGCGGTGTGCGGGGTGTGGGTGCTGGTCGGCGGTGCCACCGGGGCACTGCTGGGACTGGGCGTCGGCGTCGGGTTGTGGCGGTGGCGGAGCCGGCACGCGGCGGCGGCCGGGCCGGCGCAGGCGGAGGACACGGTCGCAGCCGCACGCCAACTCCCGCTCGCCGCCGACCTGCTGGCCGCCTGTGTCGCGGCCGGAGCCGGCCCGGTGGTCGCCGCCCAGGCGGTGGGGGAGGCGCTCGGCGGACCGGTCGGGAAGGCGCTGGCGCGGGGTGCGGCAGAGGTCCGGCTCGGTGGTGAACCGGCCGATGCCTGGCGCCGGTTGGCCGCACTGCCCGACGCCAGGGCGCTGGCGCGGCTGCTGGAGCGGGCCGACGAGTCCGGGCTGCCGGCGGCCGGCCCGGCCGCCCGCCTCGCCTCGGACGCACGCGCGCGGTGGTCCCGCACGGCGACGGCCCGGGCCCGGCGCGCCGCCGTACTGATCTCCGCGCCCGTCGGCCTGTGCTTCCTGCCGGCGTTCATCGCGGTCGGTGTGCTTCCGGTCGTGATCGGACTCGCGGGCGGGGCGTTGGGAGGGGGGTGAGGCATACGGGGCGAACGGGACCGAGCGGGCGCACACGGGCACGAACGACATGACACAGAAGGCCGGAACCTCACGGGGGTCGGAATGAACGGAAAGATCAGGGAAACGGCGGTACGGCTGCGGGAGAGGTGCCGGCAGGACGCCGGCATGGTGACGTCCGAGTACGCGATGGGGATCATCGTTATCTTGGGTTCCTGAATGACGTCAGGCATGTAAGGCAAGTGGGGTAGTTCTGTACTTGCCTGAACGGTATCCAAGGGGAGTTAGGCACGTTGGCTACGTCTGCTGTCCTCTACTGGCACTACCGGGCTGAGCGGGCCATATCGGGGGACGGGTCTACGTACTGGGTGGTGGTCAACGACGCCTTCGAGCTTCACACCGAGGCGTGCGCCTGGCTGGCAGGGCGCAAGGACCGTGCGTACAACACCCAGCGCACGTACGCGGGCCGGATCGCCCTGTACCTGTCGTACTGCACCGAGTATGCGGTCGACTGGAGCTGCCCCAGCCTGGCCCAACTGATGGCGATGATGCGGTGGTTGGTCGATGAGCCGCTGCCGCCGAAGGGGCGTCGCCCGGCTGCTGAGCCGCGCTTTCGTGACAAGGGCACGGCGAACAAGATCATGGGCACGGTCGGGGAGTTCCTGACGTGGTCCGCGCTTCAGGGCTGGGTGCCGCAGACCGTGGTGAGCCAGCTCGTGCAGCCGAAGTTCCTGCACTACACCCCGCCTGGGTTCGATCCGGGTGAGGACGGCCAGCACCGCGCGATCCAGGCCCGGAGGATCAAGTACCGCGTCGCGGTGCCGGGTTACGAGTGGCTGTCTGACGACCAGATCGAGAAGGTCCTCGACTGCACGACGCACGCCCGCGACCGGTTCCTGGTGGCCCTGCTGGCGGTCACCGGGATGCGGATCGGCGAGGGGCTGGGGCTGCGGCGCGAGGACATGCACTTCCTGCCCGACTCCACCTCGCTGGGCTGCCGCATCGACGGGCCGCACGTCCATGTGCGGCGTCGGCTGAACAGCAACAACGCGTATGCCAAGTCGCACTACCCGCGGTGGATTCCGGTGGAGGCCGAGACCGTGGAGCTGTATGCCGCCTACCGCTACGAACGTGACGCGGTACCGGAGGCGGAGGGCTGCGACATGGTGTTCGTGAACCTGTTCCGCGCCCCGCTGGGCGAGCCGATGAAGTATCCCAGCACGTATGAGCTGTTCAAGCGGCTCGCGGCCCGCGCCGGGTTCCGTGCCCGCCCGCACATGCTGCGGCATTCGGCGATCACCCGGTGGCTGCGCTCCGGGGTGGCCCGTGACGTGGCCCAGAACATGGCCGGGCACCAGTCGCCGCAGTCGATGGACCCCTACACCCACGCAACCGACCAGGACAAACGCGACGCCGTGAAGCTGGTGGCCGCCAAGAGGAAGGAAGCCCGTCAGTGACGGTGTCCGGCAACGTCGTCCCGCTCCACCAGCCCCGCAGGGACGACGGCCAGGCGGCGGACGGTCTGCCGCTGAAGGTCCTGACCGAGTGGACGGCCTGGCTGCGCGAGCGGATCGAGCCGGCCTGGCGGCCCGGTGAATGGGACGGGGAGGCCCGTTTGTTCAGCGGCGACGTCGACCACGCGGGTACGGCCGTCTACCGGTGCGATGTGGCTGCCTGTGACGCGCTCACCCGCACCCGCCGGGGCCTGTGTCCCACCTGCGAGAAGGCCCACCGCGACGGCAGCCTGGGGCTGAAGGAGTTCAAGGCTGTTTACGTGCCGGACCGTAACCGGGTGATCTCCGGTGAGCGGGCCGACTGCCGCGTGACGGGGTGCCCGCGGGACTCGGTCCTGTGGGGCCTGTGCAACGCGCACGGCACGCTGCGGCACAGGGACCTGCAGCGTGACCCCGACTCCGGACTTCAGGCGTGGATCGAGCGGCAGACGCCGTATCCGCCGTCGCCTGCATGCCGGGTGGCGGGCTGCCGCTACGACGCGCGGGCCACCTGGGGGCTGTGCGGCGTGCACCACAACCGCTGGAAGAAGGCCACGGCCGCTTCCCGGGGACAGCGGTCCGCCCCGACGCCGGCGTGGCTGGACCGGCAGGCGCCGTTCCTGAACGTCCACCAGTTCTCTCTGGCCCCACTGCATCCGGTGGCCCGGTTGGAGATGCTGTACGCGCTGCAGCAGCGCGACGAGCGCGGTCAGAAGATCGACCCCGTGGCCGTGCGCCAGGCCGTCTCGCACCTCGCGGGGAAGGCCGAATCCATCGCCATCGCGACGAACGACCAGTTGCCGGGCGGGATGCAGGCGAACGTGGACGCGCTGGTGCGCGAGACGCACCGCATCCTGCGCTTGGCGTTCGACCGCTTCGAGGGCGTCGATCCGGCCGGCCGGGACGTGCTGGACCTGTCCGAACTCGGCGTCAAGAGCCTGCGCGGGGGCACCACCCAGCGGCCGGGCGGCCTGGACGTGACGGACATCCGCCAGCCGTGGCTCAGGCAGATCCTGGTCACCTGGATCGCCGAGAACAAGCCGAACACCACCGAGACCCGCAGGGGCCTGCGGGCGTGCGAGGCCGCCTCCCGGGCCCTCGATGTCCGGCCCGGCGGCGGCATGGACCCCTCGGCGCTGGTCTTCGCCGACATGAACGCCGTGGTCGACACCTTCCGCGTGCTGCCCAAGCTGGACGGCGGGGCCATGTCGAGCAAGCAGCGCGGAGCCCTGCTGTCGTTCTTCTTCAAGATCCTCGACTACAACCGGGCCGCAGGGCACCTGGACGGCATGTCTGCGAGCTTCGCCCGGCACTCCAGCCACGTCATCAAGAGCGAGGAGATCGACGAGGACGACGTCGGCAAGGCCCTACCCGAGTCCGTCATCGCTCAACTCGACGGCTATGTGGAACTGTTGGGGCAGGGGATGACGCACGGGAAGATGACGCCCGAGCAGGTGGGTGCCATGGCCCGTGCGGTCTACGAGCTGCTGCGGGACACCGGACGGCGCCCCTACGAGATCGCCGAGTTGCGGACGGACTGCCTCGAATACGCCGACGGGGAATGGCTGCTGATCTGGGACAACCGCAAGGGACGCCGTCTGAACCGGCGCCTGGAGATCGAGCGTGACACCGTTCAGACCATCCGCACGTGGCTGGCTGTGCGCGACACACTCGACCTGCCCACGGGCAGCGAGACGTTCCTGTTCCCGCCGGCCGGGGAGAACGGCAAGATCCGCCACCTGGCGCCCGAGCAGATCGCACCGATCATCCGCAAATGGGCCGACAGTGTCCCCGTCCTGCTGTCCGAGGAGTTCGACGGGAACGGCGACCGGCTGCCGTTCGACCGCTCGCTGATCTACCCGTACGTCTTCCGTCACTCGTTCTGCCAGCGCTACGCGGACGCCGGGGTGCGCATCGAGGTGCTGCGGGAGCTGATGGACCACAAATCGATGCAAACCACCCAGCGGTACTACAAGATCAGTCACAAGCGGAAGCGGGAGGCGGTCAACGTGATGCGTCTGCACACCGTCGACCGCAGGGGCAAGTCGGCACCGATGGCGTCCGCTACCGCGTACGAGGCCCGCTCGGTTGCGGTGGTGTTCGGCAACTGTACCGAACCCTCCAACGTCAAGGCGGGCGGGAAGGCATGCCCGATCCGTTTCCAGTGCGCCGCTTGTCCCTTCTACCGGCCTGACCCGTCCTATCTGCCTGTCATCGAGGACCACATCCGCTCGCTGAAGGCCGACAAGGAGATGGCGGTCATGATGGAGGCGGACGAGTTCGTGGTGAGGAACCTGGACGACCAGATCACGGCTTTCAAGGGAACCGTCGAGACACTTCGGAAGCTGATGGACGCCATGGGACAGGACGAGCGGGACGAGGTAGAGGAGGCATCGGCCGTCTTGCGCAAGGTGCGGGCCGTCCAGGGCCACGGCTCGGTCTCCCTGGGCATGCCCGGCCTGCCCGGCCAGCGGGGCGGGAGCACGGCATGAGCGAGGCCAAGCGGACCCCCGGCGACATCCTGCGCGAGACCCGCAAGAAGGACAGCCGGACCAAGCGGACCAGAGTGCTGGCCACGGTGGACGCGATGAAGGCCAGGGGTGAGACGGTCACCTTCCTCGCCGTCGCCCGCGCCGCCGACGTGTCCAGGTGGCTCGTCTACGCCGAAGGCGTCCGCGAGCACATCGAGGCTGCCATGAAGAGCCAGACCAAGGCCGAGCGCCGCACGAAGCAGGCCGGCCGGGACGCCTCCGCGGCGAGTCTGGCCACCGATCTGGCCCTGGTCCGCGAGGAGAACAAGGCCCTGCGTGAGGAGCGTGACCGTCTGAAGAAGGCCGTCCAGCGCTCGCTGGGCGCCCAGTTGGACCAGGTCGGGACCAAGGAGCTGACCGCGCGGGTCAACGAACTGCTGGCGGCCGTGGAACGGATCACCCTGGAACGCGACGAGATACGTGCCGAACGCGACGACCTCAAGCGCAAACTCACCGAGACGGAGGACGACCTGGCCGCCGCCCGGACCGCGGGCAAGGAGATGTTCAAGCGGATCAACCGCACCTGACCCGGCGCGAGGTGAGGCGGTCCGGCGGCGACAGCCGCCGGGCACACCGGGGTCAGGCCGGGGCGGCGGACGGGCCGCCCGAGGTCAACTCGGCGATCTGGGCCTCCAGATCCGCGATCCGCTCGGCCTGGCGCCGCATCGTTCCCTGATTCTGGACGACCTTGCTGCCCAGCCTCTCCACGCCGCTAAAGGTCCGGATGCCGCCTTCGGCGGCATCCGCCATCTGCCCGAACGCTTCCCGGTCGAGACTGTTGGGGTTGTGGGCCTCGAACGAGCATGCACGGTGCATGTCGCCCATGTAGGCCACCGCTTTGCGGCAGGCGAGCAACGCATCCCGGGCGCCGAACTCGTCGCCCTGCCCGGACTTGTGGAAGCGTGTCACCCTCGCACCGCGCTTGAGCGGGTCGCGGGAGGTCATGAACTGCTCCAGCCGGTGCCCGAGCACGTGGGCGGCGGCCCGAGCCTTCGGCACTGCACGCCGCAGCCGGCCATCGGGGATGCCGGTGCCGCGGGAGATGTCTGCGTAGGACAGTTCACGGCCTGTGTTGGGTCCGAGCCACAGCAGGACGTCGATGGCGTCCTGTTCCAGCTGGGAGGGGGTGTCGTTGTCGTGTTTGGGGCTCACCGGAGCTTCTTCTCACTCTCGTCCAGGAACGCTTGCAGAGCGTCGTCGTTCAGCGCCGTGTAAGGGCCGGCAGTCAGGTCGCGGATGAAGGCGATGGCCGCTTCGGAGGCGGTGCACAGGTCGGTGATGGCCCGGGTGCGGTCGCCGGTGAACTGCACCTGATGGCGCTGCAGCAACGACAGCGTCCGCAGCGTGGCCAGGCGGACCTCGGTCATCTCGGTGAAGACCTGCAGGGCCACGTCGGGTTCGGACGCCTCCCGCGACGCGGTGCGAACTGCCCGCTCGACTTCCGCGGCTTCCTCCTCATGGGCCCGACGGCCCGGGAGGGCTTGGTCCACATCGCGCTCGCGGTCGTCTTCCCTGGCCGCCTGGCGGGCTGCGACACGGTCTTCGAGGTCCGCTCGTGCCTCGCGCCGTTCGAACTCCGCCAGCGCCTCCTGGGCTGCGGCACGAGTGGTGGCGTCGGCCAGGATCGCCGTCTTCAGCGCCTTCGGCTGCTGAGCCACGTAGACCGGGGAGCCCGGCTTGATTCCGGCTCGTTCGGCTTCCTGCTCGATCGCCTGCCGTCGCTCGCCGTTGTTCATACGGGCCTCGTAGCTGCGGTAGTAGCCGTGCTCGCCGAAGAACGGGACTTCCTCCTCGTCCGGCAGATCGACGTGGCGGCCGGGTTCCAGCTCGTCGATCGAGGGAACACGCTTGTCGGCCGCCGCCCGCTTCCATGCCTCGTGGAAGGCCATGACGCGCTTGTGGCTGGTGTGCGATCGGCGGGCGAACTCTCGCGCGCTGATACGCCGGAAAACGGTTCGGTCGAACCGTTTCGTGGACTCCTGTTCGAATCCAACGCCGTGGCCTTCGTCGGGCTTGACGCGGCGGGCGATCAGGAGTGCTCGGGCCCAGCCGCCTTTGCGGTCATGGGTGGCGAACTCCTCGATATCGGCGTTGAGGCGGTCCTCGCCATCGTCTGCAGCCGGCTCCATCACACACCCACCAGATCGCGGGTCTGGGTGTGGCTGCCAGCGCCAGCCGTCTGGGCGTCGAGGACCCTGACCCTGATCCACTTGGCGAGGACTTCCAGGGTCCCCAGAGCTTCTTTGCAGGCGATCATCTGTTCGTCGGTGAAGGCGAGCGAGGCGGACGGCGGGTAGCGGCTCATGAAAGCGGCTCCCTGGTCACTGAGCCGCACCAGGTCCCGGGCCGCGGCTGCGGCCTTGTCGGACCTCCCTCCACCGCAGTCCGGGCCGCGGGTCTCGCGGTCCCGGCGACGCTTGTCGTCCATGACCCGCTTGAGGGCGTCGTGGACCTCCGCCCTCTTCTCCACCAGGTCCCGAAGAGCCTGGTCACGCTCCTGGGGCGGCAGGGAGTCGAGATAGTCGGCCAGGGTCGTGCCGCTGGAGGGGTCCAGCAGGTCCCGCAAAGCCGGCTCCACCCCCAGGGCGCGGCGGTACTGGGGCACGCTGACGCGGCCGGCGCCCGCCTTACGCGCTTCCTTCAGCAGCGAGCGGAGCATGCCGTAGCCCTCGTCGTACGGCTTGCCGGACGGCGCCAGGCGGGCCCCCTCGCGAAGCGCGCTGTAACTGACGTGGACGCCGCTGTCGGCCACGGACTGCCGCACGGGCGGGGTGCACATCCGGGCGGTGTGGCGATACTCGCGAGCGGTGCGTGGGTTCAGGCTGATCTCGTCGCAGTACCGGTCGAAGGCGCCGTCCTGGCCCGGGATTGTGACGGACAGCAGTTTGTCGCCGATCACCAGCCGGTTCTCCCGGCCGTTGTCCATCAGCCGGCGCCCCTCGCGCACGTCCTGCTCTGTGTAGCTCATACGGATTCCTCATAGAACCGATAAGACGAGCGCACAGAGTAATCGGATGAACGCACACTGTTTGATCTTCGAGGCGGCTGTTATGTCTGCCGAGTTGACGCGTTCCTGTGCTGAGCAGCGTGGCTGTACCGTCAAGTGGCGGCCAGGGAGCACTCGCGCCGGTGAATGAGGCCGTACGTCAGCCCGTGCCGACGAGTCCTCAGTAGCCGTTGATGTTGTGCGAAAGATGCTGCTGGTGATGCGGCCC
The DNA here is from genome assembly GCF_009796285.1 of Streptomyces broussonetiae. Classification (NCBI taxonomy): domain Bacteria; kingdom Bacillati; phylum Actinomycetota; class Actinomycetes; order Kitasatosporales; family Streptomycetaceae; genus Streptomyces; species Streptomyces broussonetiae. Next base: position 5,274,411 of record NZ_CP047020.1, read on the forward strand.
GGTCCAGTAAAAGTCGATCCTTGCTTCGGCCTGCGGGGAGCAACTACGCGACAGCGCGGGCGGTCGTAGACGGCCGTCTCGGGGACGCAAGCCCCTCGGCGCCGTCAGGCCCGAGCTCCCGTTCTGACCTCAGAACCGCTTGGGACCTGCATGCCCCCCACGGGCTGCACGCAAGGGGTGGGGCTAGGGCGGCCCACCCCGGACCCGCGAGATGCGGACACACGGTGGCCCCGGGATGGGGCGAAGCCGAAATGGTGTTGTCGGTCAAGCTGAGGCAAGCTCTTGCAGGGTGTCTACGGCGAGGTGGCGTGCCACGTTGGTTGCCTTACAGTCTCGGAGGCTGTCGAGCATCAGGAAATCGTGCAGCATTCCCTCGACGCGCAACGCGGTGACGTCAACGCCTGCTTCACGCATGCGTGCTGCGTAGGCCTCTCCCTCGTCCCGCAGAACGTCGGCTTCGTCAGTGATGACGAGGGTGGGTGGCAGGTCTCTGAGCTGGTCCAGGCTGGCGTGAAGCGGTGATACCCAGGGGTCCTGTCGCTGACTGACATCGGGTGCGTACTGGTCCCAGAACCACATCATGCCTGCGCGTGTCAGGTAGTAGCCGTCCTGAAACTGCAGGTAAGAGGCGGTGTCGAAGTTGGCGTCAGTGACGGGGTAGAGCAAGATCTGGCGTTTGACCTGTACGTCGCCACGTTCTTGTGCCATCAGAGCGAACACGGCCGCCATGTCGCCACCCACAGAGTCGCCGCACACCGCCAGGCGAGAGGCGTCTAGGCCATACTCTGCGCCGTGCTGGGTGATCCATTTTCCGACCGCGTAGTTCTGTTCGATCTGCGTCGGATACTTGGCTTCGGGAGCCCGGTCGTAGACCGGGAAGACGCACGCCACACCTGCGCCGGTGGCGAGTTCGCGCACAAGGCGGTCATGCGTGTTCTCGTCCCCCAACACCCAGCCGGCACCGTGGATGTACAGCATGACAGGGAGCATGCCGCTGGCTCCGGCCGGCCTGATGATGCGTGTACGGACCTGACCGTACTCGCCAGCGTCGACCGTCACCCATTGCTCATCGATGTCCGGCTTGGCCACTCCTTCTCCCGTTTGAAGGCCGGCAAGGATGTCGCGACCCTGGGCCGGCGGTACCTCGTGGATTTGGGGGTGCCCGGAGGTGGCGTCAGCCAGTTCTTGAGCCGCAGGCTCAAGAAACGGGGTCGGGGGGTTGGGGAGATCCACCATGGGGAGACCTACCTCTCTCGATATAGGTTCGGGCTGACCCGCCAAAATAGTCCATTCGGGTGAAAACCTACTTACATGCCCTCATGGCTGGGTCTTCCGCGCAACCCGGGTGCCCCTTGCTCAAGCGATGGCTACCGGCGAGTCGGCCGTGCCCCGGCAGGATTCGAACCTGCGACACCGCCCTGAGACCGCCAACACGGCCCCCGACAGGCACGCCTCCAGGCCGCCGACACGGACAGTGCACACATACCCTTTGATCGGATATTTCGCCTCTATCCAAGAAGGAGTGATTTACCCCGTGGTAGCAACATTTACCCTGTTGACTGCTGGTTACGACCCGCTTGCCCCGCGGAATGTCGGTCGCGACGGCCGCGATCAACCATGGCACGTCGCCTCCACCGTCGCCTTGCTGCGCGACGGAGACGCGATCGTCGTCGTCGACCCCGGCATGGTCGCCGACCGCAAGTTGATCCTCGACCCGCTCACCGCCGCGGGCGTGACACCGGGGCAGGCCACGGACGTGGTCTTCAGCCACCATCACCCTGACCACACCGTCAACGCCGCCCTCTTCCCCAACGCCCGCTGTCACGACTTCTGGGCCATCTACTACAACGACATCTGGACCGTCCGGCCCGCCGACGGCTTCCAGATCTCCTCCTCTATCCGACTCATCGAAACTCCTGGACACAGCCCTCAGGACATCACGACCATCGCCGAGACAGATGAAGGAACCATTGCCCTCACCCACATGTGGTGGCACACCGACGGCCCCGCCGAGGACCCCTTCGCCAGTGATCCCGACGCCCTGCGCATCAACCGCCGCAAGATCCTCGACTTGCAACCGGCATTGATCGTTCCCGGCCACGGAGTCCCCTTCGCACCCAGCGAAAACACGCCTGTTTAGGGCACTTGGCGCGGCAGGCGTCCTTGATGACCCCGCTGTGCACATTCCGTTAGCTCGCACTCCCGGGACCGCCACGGATCATGCGGCCTCTCACACAGGCGCACGGCAGGATCAGACCGATCGATGGCGCTTCGTCACCTGCACAGCCAAGGTAGCCAGTCAGCCTCAACCTCGTACTTGCCTCATGTGCCTTACACGCTTGTACGCCAGCTACCAGCAGGATCGCTTGACAACCCTAGATAACGGTGGCGGCCGTCGGATTCGCGTTGCTGCTCTACGAGGTCGTCACCAGCGGCCAGGTCCGGGCGGAGCTGCAGGCCATCGTGAAGAAGGCCCTCAGTGCGCGGATGTGAGGGGGACGCGGACCGGGGGTTCGTGACCGCGGAGGCGGCCGTGGTGCTCTGTGTGCTGGTGGCGTTCACGATGGCGCTGGCCGGGGCGCTGCTCGTGGTGGCGGCACAGATCCAGTGCGTGGACGCTGCCCGCGCGGGCGCCCGGGCCGCCGCCCGGCAGGACCCGGCCGACGCGGTGGTGACGGTGACCCGGGAGGCGGCCCCGCCCGGGGCCCGCGTGAGCGTGGAGCGCGAGGACGGCCAGGTCCGGGTGACGGTGGTGGCCGGACTGCAGGTGCTGCGCGGGTTGCCCCTGGAAGTCCGGGAGCAGGCCGTGGCGTCGGCCGAGGAAACGGTGGGAGCGCGGGAGGAGGGGCCGTGAGAGGGCAGGAGCAGGGCAGAGGACAGGGGTCTTCCGGGGCCCGGCCGTGCTGCGACCGGGACCGGGGATCCGCCACCGTGTGGAGCCTCGGGGCGATCGCGCTGCTGTGTGCGGTGTTCGGCGCGGTGCTCGCGCTGGGGCACGCCGTCGTCGTCCGGCACCGCGCGGCCGGCGGCGCCGATCTGGCCGCGCTCGCGGCGGCGGACCACTGGGCCGAGGGCGCTGCGGCGGCCTGTGCCCGGGCCGAGCGGGTGGCGGCGGCCCAGGACGTACGGCTGGTGCGGTGCGCGCTCGTGGGCGAGATCTCGGACGTGACGGCGGCTTCGGGAAGAGGGCCGTTCGCGGCGCGGGTCAGGGCGAGAGCGGGCCCTGCGGGGCCGTTGCCGGATCCTCCTTCGCCCCGTACCCGGGCTGCTCCTGCGGCGCCCCTCGCAGCAGCACCGTGAGGAGCCGTACGGCCCCCCGCTTGTGCAACGGGTCGTTGCCGTTGCCGCACTTGGGGGACTGGATGCAGGACGGGCAGCCGGCCTCGCACTCGCAGGAGGCGATGGCCTCGCGGGTGGCGGCGAGCCAGCTGCGGGCGGTGCGGAAGGCGCGCTCGGCGAAGCCCGCGCCGCCCGGGTGGCCGTCGTAGACGAAGACCGTCGGAAGGAGGGTGTCGGGATGCAGGGGCACGGAGACGCCGCCGATGTCCCAGCGGTCGCACGTGGCGAACAGGGGCAGCATGCCGATGGAGGCGTGTTCGGCGGCGTGCAGGGAGCCGCCGAGGATCTCCGGGTTGATCCGGGCCTCGTCCAGCTGGTCGTCCGTGACCGTCCACCACACCGCGCGCGTGCGCAGCGTACGGGGAGGGAGGTCGAGTCTCGTCTCGCCGAGCACTTCGCCGGTGATGAGGCGTCTGCGCAGGTAGGAGACCACCTGGTTGGTGACCTCGACCGAGCCGTAGCACAGGCGGCCGGTGCCCCACGGGATCTCGGTGTCCGTCTCCAGGACGGAGATCGAGGTGGTGTCGCGGGCCACCGTGGAGTACGGCGGGTCGGCCTGCTCGACCAGGGCGACCGAGTCCTCCAGGTCCAGCCGGCGCACCAGATAGGTGCGGCCCTGGTGGAGGTGGACCGCGCCCTCGTGGACCGCGGAGTGTGCGGCGCCCGCGTCGACCGTGCCCAGCAGGCGGCCGGTGCCGGACTCGACGACCTGCACGGGGCGGCCGCCCTCGCCGCGGATGTCGGTCAGGTCGGCGGCCCGCTCCCGGCGTGTCCAGTGCCAGGCCTTGGTGCGCCGGCGCAGCAGTTTCGCGGCCTCCAGCTGCGGCAGCACGTCCGCGCAGGCGGGACCGAACAGGTCCATGTCCTGCTCGGTCAGCGGGAGTTCCGCGGCGGCGGCGCACAGGTGCGGGGCGAGGACGTAGGGGTTGTCGGGGTCGAGGACCGTCGACTCCACCGGTTGGTCGAACAGGGCCTCCGGATGGTGCACGAGAAAGGTGTCCAGCGGGTCGTCGCGGGCCACCAGCACGGCCAGTGCGCCCTGGCCGGAGCGGCCCGCACGGCCCGCCTGCTGCCACAGGGACGCGCGCGTGCCCGGATAGCCGGCGATCACCACCGCGTCGAGGCCGGAGACGTCCACACCCAGCTCCAGGGCCGTCGTGGCGGCCAGCCCGAGGAGTTCGCCGGAGTGCAGGGCGCGTTCCAGGGCGCGCCGCTCCTCGGGGAGGTAGCCGCCCCGGTAGGCCGCGACCCGCCGGGCCAGGGAGCGGTCGACCTCGGCCAGTCGCTCCTGGGCGATCACCGAGATCAGCTCGGCGCCGCGCCGGGACCGCACGAAGGCCACCGAGCGAACGCCCTGCACGGTCAGGTCGGTCAGCAGGTCGGCGGTCTCGGCGGTGGCGGTACGCCGTACGGGGGCGCCCCGCTCGCCGTGCAGCTCGGTGAGCGGGGGTTCCCACAGGGCGAAGACGAGTTCCCCGCGCGGGGAGGCGTCGTCGGCGACCTCGACCACGGGCAGACCCGTCAGCCGGCGGGCGGCGACGGCCGGTTCGGCGGCGGTCGCCGAGGCGAGCAGGAAGACGGGCGAGGCGCCGTAGCGGGCGCACAGGCGGCGCAGGCGGCGCAGCACCTGGGCGACGTGCGAGCCGAAGACGCCCCGGTAGGTGTGGCATTCGTCGATGACGACGTACTTGAGCGCCTTCAGGAAGGAGGACCAGCGCGGGTGGGAGGGGAGTATCCCGCGGTGCAGCATGTCGGGGTTGGTCAGGACGTAGTTGGCGTACTGGCGGATCCACTCCCGTTCCTCGAACGGGGTGTCGCCGTCGTACACGGCGGGGCGTACGGCGTTGCCAAGGGGTTGTGAAAGTTCCTTCACCGACCGGCACTGATCCGCCGCGAGTGCCTTGGTGGGGGCCAGGTACAGGGCGGTGGCCCCGCGGCCGTTCGGGGCCTCGGAGCCGTCCAGGAGGGTGGACAGGACGGGCACGAGGTACGCGAGGGACTTGCCGGAGGCGGTGCCGGTGGCCACGACCACCGATGCGCCGTCCAGGGCGTGCTCGGCGGCCAGCGCCTGGTGCGCCCAGGGGTGCTCGATGCCCGCCTCCTGCACAGCCGCGATCACCTCGGACCGAATCCGGTCAGGCCAGACGGCATGGCGGCCCACGCGCGGGGGCAAGTGCTCCGTATGAGTGATGCGCGCAGCCCGGCTCGGCCCCGAGGCGAGCCGGTCCAGGACCACGCCCGGAGACGGGCGGGACGCCGGGTCCGCCGGGGATCGATCGGATCGGTGATTCTTGGCCATCGGCACCGAGTGTGTCACTGGCGTGACGGACAATGGAGCCAAGGCGTCGTGCACGCCTGCCGGTAAGTGATTGAATGCCATCGCGGCTGGCGAAGCGCCCCGGGGGCCGCAAGCCGAGGTGCCCGAGGGGCGACCGCTCGATAGCAAGGTGCTGGAGGATCCGTGGACCTGTCTCTGTCGACCGAGACCGTCGGCGATCGCACGATCGTCAAGGTCGGTGGCGAAATCGATGTATACACCGCGCCCAAGCTGCGCGAGCAGCTGGTCGAGCTGGTGAACGACGGCAATTTCCACCTCGTCGTCGACATGGAGGGCGTGGACTTCCTCGACTCCACCGGTCTCGGCGTGCTGGTCGGCGGCCTGAAGCGGGTGCGTGCCCACGAGGGCTCGCTGCGCCTGGTCTGCAACCAGGAGCGCATTCTCAAGATCTTCCGCATTACCGGCCTCACCAAGGTGTTCCCGATCCACGCCTCGGTCGAGGAAGCGGTGGCGGCCACCGACTGACCCGGACCGGTCACCGGTGCCGGGCCCTCGTGGGCCCGTGCGCCGGTCGGTCCCCGTCCCGGGCCGGCGGCGGCCCGGGGCATCGAAGTACACCAGGGGGCGCGGGCGCTCGGCGGCCCGGCCCTCCACCGCACGCCCGTAGTCGCGAGGGGGATGCATGGCCACCGTCGAACTCCGCTTCAGCGCGCTGCCCGAGCACGTCCGGACCGCCCGGTTGGTGGCGGCCGCGGTGGCACGCAGGGCCGGAGTGGACGAGGCCGTCCTGGACGAGGTCCGGCTCGCCGTCGGCGAGGCCTGTTCCCGTGCCGTGGGGCTGCACCAGAGCATCGGTATCTCGGCGCCGGTGAAGGTGGCGCTGATCGAGGAGGAGAAACAGTTCTCCATCGAGGTGGGCGACGAGGCGCCGCACGCCGTCCCGGATGCGTCGGGCGCAGCGCCGGACGGTGAGGCGGAGGTCGAGGAGGACGAGATGGGCCTGGCGGTCATCAGCGGCCTCGTCGACGACGTGGAGGTCACCACCGGGCAGGACGGCGGCCTGATCCGCATGACCTGGCCGACCACACCCCCGTCGGCCGCGCTGCTCTGAACCGCCGCCGTTCGCGTTCACGCTTCCGAGGGCCCTGCCGAGCAGGGCCCTCGCTGCTTTTCCGGACCCCTCCGTGTCCCCTTCCAGGGCCGTCGAATTCGTGAAGGAATTCACGATCAAACCCTCGCCGATTCGATCAAGCGGCAATCCGGGGGCCAATGGGCCGAGGGCATTACTCCATTCGGGTGTCATGGCGGGATCTCGATCATTTGTTTCTGAGCCGGTGGAGGCTAATTCCGTTTACCGCGCTCTGTTGAGATCACTCCTGGGTACCTAGAATCCGTCCACATCTTGAGCTCAGCCCAAGCGTCAAGGAGGACGAATGGCGGGGCTTTCTACATCTCAGCCGGACCATCCCCTGTCCCTCGCAGCCGCGGTCCTGACCGATCACAACCGGATCCTCGTGGCCGTCATCGCGGTGGTCGCCCTGGCCGCGTTGGTGGTAGCGGCGGTCCTGGTGCGCCAGGTGCTGGCGGCGGGCGAGGGCACCGACAGCATGAAACAGATCGCCGAGGCGGTCCAGGAAGGCGCGAAGGCGTATCTCGCCCGGCAGTTGCGCACCCTCGGCGTATTCGCCGTCGTCGTCTTCTTCCTGCTCATGCTGCTGCCCGCGGACAACTGGAATCAGCGGGCGGGACGCTCGGTGTTCTTCCTGGTCGGTGCCGCCTTCTCGGCGGCCACCGGCTATATCGGCATGTGGCTCGCCGTGCGCAGCAATGTGCGGGTCGCCGCGGCCGCCCGGGAAGCCACACCGGCACCGGGCGAACCGGAAAAGGATCTCACCACCGTCTCGCACACCGCAATGAAGATCGCATTTCGCACGGGCGGCGTAGTCGGCATGTTCACGGTGGGGCTCGGCCTGCTGGGCGCCTCCTGCGTGGTGCTGGTGTACGCGGCCGACGCGCCGAAGGTGCTGGAGGGCTTCGGCCTCGGCGCCGCCCTGATCGCCATGTTCATGCGTGTGGGCGGCGGCATCTTCACGAAGGCCGCCGACGTCGGCGCCGACCTGGTCGGCAAGGTCGAGCAGGGCATTCCGGAGGACGATCCGCGCAATGCCGCGACCATCGCCGACAACGTGGGCGACAACGTCGGCGACTGCGCCGGCATGGCGGCCGACCTGTTCGAGTCGTACGCCGTGACGCTGGTGGCCGCACTGATCCTCGGCAAGGTCGCCTTCGGCAACTCCGGGCTGGCGTTCCCGCTGCTCGTGCCCGCCATCGGCGTCGTCACCGCGATGATCGGCATCTTCGCCGTCGCCCCGCGGCGCACCGACCGCAGTGGCATGAGCGCGATCAACCGTGGCTTCTTCATCTCCGCGGTGATCTCCCTCGTGCTGGTCGCGGTCGCGGTCTTCGTCTACCTGCCGTCGAAGTACTCCGGCCTGCACGGTGTGACGGACGCGGCGATCCGGGGCAAGGACGGCGATCCACGGATCCTCGCCCTCGTCGCGGTCGCCATCGGCATCCTGCTCGCCGCCGTCATCCAGCAGCTCACCGGCTACTTCACCGAGACCAACCGCCGTCCGGTGCGAGACATCGGCAAGACCTCCCTCACAGGCCCGGCAACCGTTGTCCTGTCCGGCATCTCGCTCGGCCTGGAGTCCGCCGTCTACACCGCGCTGCTCATCGGGCTCGGCGTGTACGGCGCGTTCCTGCTCGGCGGTACGTCGATCATGCTGGCGCTGTTCGCGGTCGCCCTCGCCGGCACCGGTCTGCTCACCACGGTCGGCGTGATCGTCGCCATGGACACCTTCGGTCCGGTCTCCGACAACGCCCAGGGCATCGCCGAGATGTCCGGGGACGTCGAGGGCGCGGGCGCGCAGGTGCTCACCAACCTGGACGCGGTCGGCAACACCACCAAGGCCATCACCAAGGGCATCGCCATCGCCACCGCCGTCCTCGCCGCGTCGGCGCTGTTCGGGTCGTACCGCGACGCGATCACCACCAACGTGCAGGCCGTCGGGACGAGGCTCACCGGGCCGGGCGCGCCGCTGAGCCTGTCGCTGGACATCTCGCAGCCCAACAACCTCGTCGGCCTCATCGCGGGCGCCGCGGTCGTCTTCCTCTTCTCCGGACTGGCCATCAACGCCGTGTCGCGCTCTGCCGGTTCGGTGGTGTTCGAGGTACGTCGGCAGTTCCGCGAGCGGCCCGGGATCATGGACTTCAGCGAGAAGCCCGAGTACGGCAAGGTCGTCGACATCTGTACGAGGGACGCCCTGCGGGAGCTGGCCACACCGGGGCTGCTCGCCGTGATGGCGCCCATCTTCGTCGGCTTCACGCTCGGCGTCGGTTCGCTCGGCTCCTACCTCGCCGGCGCGATCGGCGCGGGCACGCTGATGGCGGTGTTCCTCGCCAACTCCGGCGGTGCCTGGGACAACGCCAAGAAGCTGGTGGAGGACGGTCATCACGGCGGCAAGGGCAGTGAGGCCCACGCGGCCACGGTGATCGGAGACACGGTCGGTGACCCCTTCAAGGACACCGCGGGACCGGCGATCAACCCGCTGCTGAAGGTCATGAACCTGGTCTCGCTGCTCATCGCGCCCGCGGTGATCAAGTTCTCGTACGGCAGCGACAAGAACCTAGGCGTACGGATCCTGATCGCGGTCCTCGCACTCGCCGTGATCGTCGCCGCCGTGTACATCTCCAAGCGGCGCGGCATCGCCGTCGGCGACGACGAGAGCACCGAGCGGGTCGCCAACTCGGCCAATACGGCGGTGGTTTCGTAACCCTGCCCGGAGGGTGCCCGGGAAGCTCTGTTCAACGGGCGGGCGGGCGGCGCGTGCTGACGCGCCGCCCGCCCGCTTGCGTCTGTGGGCTCGCCCACGTGGTGAGCCTTCTCTCTCTTGGTGTAAAGAGTCACAAAGGGCGCTTTAGGGGGCGTACGGGATGTGGAGGGTGTGCGTTCGCCGTGTAGGGTCCGTGGGCCGAGAGCCAGGGAAGGGACCTATCCGGTGAACAAGAAGCTCGCGGCCGCACTGTCCGGCGGTGCGGTACTGGTGGTGGCGCTGACGGGATGCACCAGCAGCAGCAACGGCGGCAGCAAGGGGCCCGACCCCAAGCTGGTCGCCTGGGCCAAGACGGTGTGCGACCCGCTGCCCTCGCAGCAGGCGAAGATCTCGGGTGCCAACGACGCGCTCAAGGCGGTTGCCCAGGACGGCCCGCCGAAGGACGTCCAGAAGACGGACTCCCAGGCCTTCCAGGACCTGGCCGACGCATTCAAGGCGCGTGCCGCCACCCTGAGCAGCGCCGGGGCGCCTCCGGGCGTCGACGGCGGCGTGGCGAAGCAGCAGGACGCCGTCAAGAAGCTCACGGCCCTGTCCGCGGCCTACGCCGATCTGAAGAAGCAGGTGGACGGGCTCGACACCAAGGACCAGACGAAGTTCGCCGCCGGTCTGGGCGACCTCTCGCAGCGGATGAAGGCGGTGTCGGGGCAGTACGACAGCGCGATCACCTCCCTGCAGAACCTCGAGAAGGGTGACGTCAACCAGGCCGTGGCCAAGCAGGCGGGCTGCACGAAGGCCTCCGCGTCCTCCGCCTCGCCGTCCGCCGGCAAGGGCTGAGGCACCCGCCGCGGGCCACAATGGGGGGCGTGACTGACTCCGGACTCGCTTCCCTGCCCGCTTCCGACCGGCCCGACGTCGCCGCACGCCTGCGGGACGCGCTGCTGGCCGCCTCCTTCACCGCCGACGGGCTGCTCGAGCTGCTCGGTGCCCCCGCGTACGCGGCGCTGGCCCGCAGCGAGACCGTGCCCGCCCTGCGGGCGACCCGCGGCGACACGCCGCTGGAGACGCTCGTACGGCTGTTCCTGCTCCAGCAACCGGTGCCCCACGCGCGCGTGGCGGCCGTTCTGCCGGTCGAGGAGGCCGTGGACGCCGGGTGGCTCACGCGTGTGAGCGGCGACGAGGTGGCCGCGACCGTGGACGTACGGCCCTACGGCGGACCGGACGGCGAGGACTGGTTCATCGTCTCCGACCTGGGCTGCGCGGTGGGCGGCGCGGGCGGCAGCGGGCAGCAGGGCCGGCAGGCGGACACGGCTGTCGTCCTGGGCGTCGGCGGCGCCTCCACGACCCTCGCCGGCATCACCGTCCGTACGCCGGTCGCCTCCGCCCTGGACCTCGGCACCGGATCCGGGATCCAGGCGCTGCACGCCGCCCAGCACGCCACGCGCGTGACGGCGACCGACCTCAACCCGCGCGCGCTGCACATCACCGCGCTCACGCTGGCGCTGTCCGGCGCACGGGTGGCCGATCTGCGCGAGGGCTCGCTCTTCGAACCGGTCCGGGACGAGGAGACGTTCGACCTGATCGTGTCCAACCCGCCGTTCGTCATCTCTCCCGGTGCCCGGCTGACGTACCGGGACGGCGGGATGAGCGGGGACGATCTGTGCCGCTCGCTCGTTCAGCAGGCGGGGGAACGGCTGAACGAGGGCGGGTTCGCGCAGTTCCTCGCCAACTGGCAGCACGTGGCAGGGGAGGACTGGCAGGACAGGCTCAGGTCGTGGGTGCCGCGCGGGTGCGATGCCTGGATCGTGCAGCGCGAGGTGCAGGACATCACGCAGTACGCCGAGCTGTGGCTGAGGGACGCCGGGGACCATCGCGGGAATCCGGCGGAATACCAGGCTCGTTACGACGCCTGGCTCGACGAGTTCGAGGCGCGCAAGGTCAAGGCGGTCGGCTTCGGCTGGATCACCCTGCGCCGGACGGGTTCCGCCGAGCCCGTCGTCACCGTGGAGGAGTGGCCGCATCCGGTCGAGCAGCCGCTCGGGGACACGATCCTGGCGCACTTCGAGCGCATCGACTATCTGCGCGGGCACGACGACGCGGCGCTGCTCGAAGGGCACTTCAGGCTGACCGCCGAGGTGGTCCAGGAGCAGGTCGGCCTGCCCGGCGCCGAGGATCCGGAGCACGTGGTGCTGCGCCAGCACCGCGGGATGCGCCGGGCCACGAAGGTGGACACGGTCGGTGCCGGATTCGCGGGCGTCTGCGACGGCACGCTGAGCGCGGGCCGCATCCTGGACGCCATCGCCCAGCTCATGGGCGAGGACCCGGTGCGGCTCCGTGACCGCACGCCCGCGCAGATCCGGCTGCTGGTGGAGCAGGGGTTCCTGGAGCCGGCGGGCTGAGCCGAGGGCCGGGGCGCCGCTCGGCGCCGTGCCGTGCGGGGCCGGGCTGTGCGTGCCGCGGTGCGTGCCGGGCGGTGCGTGCCGCGGTGCGTGCCGGGCCGTGCCGGGCAGGTGTCGTACGCCGCGTGCTCGTGCCGTCGTAGACGTGGTCGGATCGTGTTCCTCGTCGCGCCGGGATCATCGTCGTATGCCGGTGGCACGGGACCGGATGCGGCTGCCGCGGGTCGCGGGACGCGCCGCGGTCGGCAAAAAGGCCGGAAAAGTATGGGTGACGGGGGCACCCCGGCCGATGTCGATCGTATGTTCGAAGTGGTGTCGACCCTCCGTTCACCCCGATGTCGCCCGTCCGTATCCCGCGCGTGCCACCCTCCCCGCGCTGGGCAGAGCCGGACGGCGCGGAAAGGGTGCACGGGCATGGAGAGCGGGCCGGCGATCTTCGCGGGAATGGTGTTCTCCCTGTTCGGAGGCGCTTTGCTGGTCTGGACGGGCACCCGCCTGCGGCGCCGGGAGCCGGTGGCCCACGGTGTGAACCAAGTCGCATCGGCCACCCTCGCGACCGTGGCCGGGACGGTCGCGCTGGCCCTCGGTGTGTACTGCCTGACCCGCCTCTGACGTCGGCGGCTGCGCCGCGGCGGGCATACCGTGGGAGTAAGGGGAGCGTCACGCTCCGGACAGGGGCCGCCGGGCTGCCGGGGACTCCGGGCGGCAGGAATGGCGGTAGTCGGGTTACCGTTCGAGTGGCCGTTGTGGGCTTTTCCCGTTTGACACGGGGGCGGGATGTAGCGTCACACTCCGCAGCGTCACACGTGCCAGCAGTACGCCGCGACCCCGGGACGAAGGCCCTGGGGAGGCCCCAGCGTCGACCGGAGAGAAGAGCGAAGTTGTCCCCGACCAGCGAGACCGCACACGGCGGCCGCCGACTCGTCATCGTCGAGTCGCCTGCCAAGGCGAAGACGATCAAGGGCTATCTCGGCCCCGGCTACGTCGTCGAAGCGAGTGTCGGGCACATCCGCGACCTCCCCAACGGCGCCGCGGAGGTGCCCGAGAAGTACACCGGCGAGGTCCGCCGCCTCGGTGTGGACGTCGACCATGACTTCCAGCCGATCTATGTGGTGAACGCCGACAAGAAGGCACAGGTCAAGAAGCTCAAGGACCTGCTGAAGGACTCCGACGAGCTGTTCCTCGCCACCGATGAGGACCGGGAGGGCGAGGCGATCGCCTGGCACCTCCAGGAGGTCCTCAAGCCCAAGATCCCCGTCAAGCGGATGGTCTTCCACGAGATCACCAAGGACGCGATCCGCGAGGCCGTCGCCAACCCGCGCCAGCTCAACCAGAAGCTGGTCGACGCCCAGGAGACCCGCCGCATCCTCGACCGCCTCTACGGCTACGAGGTATCGCCGGTGCTCTGGAAGAAGGTCATGCCGCGGCTGTCGGCCGGCCGTGTCCAGTCGGTCGCGACCCGTCTCGTCGTCGAGCGGGAACGCGAGCGCATCGCGTTTCGTTCTGCCGAGTACTGGGACCTGACGGGCACCTTCGCGACCGGCCGCGCGGGGGATTCCTCGGACCCGTCGTCGCTGGTCGCCCGCCTGCAGACCGTCGACGGCAGGAGGATCGCGCAGGGCCGCGACTTCGACTCCCTGGGTCGGCTCAAGGGCGAGAACACGCTCCACCTCGACGAGGCGACCGCCCGCGCCCTCGCCGCCGCCCTGGAGAACACCCGCTTCTCCGTGCGCTCCGTCGAGTCCAAGCCGTACCGCCGCTCGCCGTACGCCCCGTTCCGTACGACGACGCTGCAGCAGGAGGCGAGCCGCAAGCTCGGCTTCGGCGCCAAGGCGACGATGCAGGTCGCCCAGAAGCTGTACGAGAACGGCTACATCACCTACATGCGTACGGACTCCACGACGCTGAGCGACACGGCGATCGCGGCGGCCCGCGCGCAGGTCACGCAGCTCTACGGTGCCGACTACCTGCCGCCGCAGCCGCGTACGTACGCCGCCAAGGTCAAGAACGCGCAGGAGGCCCACGAGGCGATCCGCCCCTCGGGTGATCGTTTCCGCACTCCCGCCGAGACCGGCCTGACCGGCGACCAGTTCAAGCTCTACGAGCTGATCTGGAAGCGGACCGTCGCCTCCCAGATGAAGGACGCGACCGGCAACAGCGTGACCGTGAAGATCGGCGGCACCGCCGCCGACGGCCGGGACGTCGAGTTCAGCGCCTCCGGCAAGACGATCACCTTCCACGGCTTCCTGAAGGCCTACGTCGAGGGTGCCGACGACCCGAACGCCGAGCTGGACGACCGCGAGCGCCGGCTGCCGCAGGTCGCCGAGGGCGACGCGCTGTCCGCCGAGGAGATCACGGTCGACGGCCACGCCACCAAGCCCCCGGCCCGCTACACCGAGGCCTCCCTGGTCAAGGAGCTGGAAGAGCGCGAGATCGGCCGCCCGTCGACGTACGCGTCGATCATCGGCACGATCCTCGACCGGGGCTACGTCTTCAAGAAGGGCACGGCCCTGGTGCCGTCCTTCCTGTCCTTCGCTGTGGTGAACCTCCTGGAGAAGCACTTCGGGCGGCTCGTCGACTACGACTTCACCGCCAAGATGGAGGACGACCTCGACCGCATCGCGGCCGGCGAGGCACAGGCCGTGCCGTGGCTGAAGCGCTTCTACTTCGGTGAAGGCACGGGCCACGGCGGCGCGGCCGAGGCGGGCAACGGCGACGGGGACCACCTCGGCGGCCTCAAGGAGCTGGTGACCGACCTGGGCGCGATCGACGCGCGCGAGGTGTCCTCGTTCCCGGTGGGCAACGACATCGTGCTCCGCGTCGGCCGCTACGGCCCGTACATCGAGCGCGGCGAGAAGGACTCCGAGCAGCACCAGCGCGCGGACATCCCGGACGACCTGGCGCCGGACGAGCTGTCCGTCGAGCTGGCCGAGGAGCTGCTGGCCAAGCCCAGTGGCGACTTCGAGCTGGGCGCCGACCCGGTGACCGGCCACCAGATCGTCGCCAAGGACGGCCGCTACGGCCCGTACGTCACGGAGATCCTCCCCGAGGGCACGCCCAAGACCGGCAAGAACGCGGTCAAGCCGCGCACGGCCTCGCTCTTCAAGTCGATGTCGCTGGACACGGTGACGCTCGATGACGCGCTCAAGCTGATGTCGCTGCCGCGCGTTGTCGGCACCGATGCCGAGGGCCAGGAGATCACCGCGCAGAACGGCCGCTACGGCCCGTATCTGAAGAAGGGCACGGACTCGCGCTCGCTGCAGTCCGAGGACCAGCTCTTCACGATCACGCTGGAAGAGGCGCTGGCGATCTACGCCCAGCCCAAGCAGCGCGGTCGTGCGGCGGCCAAGCCGCCGCTGAAGGAGCTGGGCACCGACCCGGTCAGCGAGAAGCCGGTCGTGGTCAAGGACGGCCGCTTCGGTCCGTACGTCACCGACGGCGAGACCAACGCGACCCTCCGCTCCGGCGACAGCGTGGAGACCATCACCCCGGAGCGCGGCTTCGAGCTGCTCGCCGAGAAGCGTGCGAAGGGGCCCGCCAAGAAGACCGCGAAGAAGACGGTGGCCAAGAAGGCGGCCCCGGCGAAGAAGACCGCGGCCAAGAAGACGGCGGCGAAGAAGACGACCGCGGCCGCGAAGAAGACCACGGCGGCGAAGAAGACCACCGCCAAGAAGGCGACCGCCGCCAAGTCGACGGCATCGGGCACGGAGGACTGAGCCCGACCCACTGAGCACCTGTTCGGGTTCGCGAAGCGCACGCTCCGGTTTCACCGGGTACCGCTTCGGTCTCACTTGGGTACGCCCCGGCATCACTTTGGTGTCGGGGCGTGCGCATGCCAGGAGAGGCGGCGTGTGATGTCGGTGGCTGCCGATAGGCTGAACGCATGACGCGAGCCGAGCAGCCAACGGCCCCCACCGCAACCCCGGACGACGCCCTGGTCGCGGACTCCCGCGAGCGCGCTGTCCGCTCCCTGCTGCGCCGACCGGAGCTGCGGCGCCTGTGGAGCGCGCATCTGGTGAGCGGTGTCGGTGACGCCCTCGCCCTCCTCGTCCTGGTCGTCCTCGTCCTGCAGGCGGCGATCGTCCAGGGCGTGTTCGGCGGTGGTTACCGGGGCGTGGCATTCGCAGTGGCGACCGTTTTCGCCGCGCGTGTCCTCGCCACGCTGCTCTTCGGCGCCGTTCTGCTCGGCCCGCTGACGGCGCTGACCGGCCAGGAGGGCCCCCTCGACCGGCGCTGGACCATGGTCGGCGCCGACGCCGTGCGTGCCCTCCTGCTGATCGTGGCGCCCCTGTGGATCGACTGGACGCCGGACAACGCACTGGCCGTCCTGCTCGTCACCGCCTTCGTCACCGGCGTCGCCGAGCGGCTGTGGACGGTGTGCCGGGAGAGCGCGGCCCCCGCCCTGCTGCCCGGCCCGCCCCCGGAAGGCGCCACCGTACGGCCGTTGCCGGACCACATGGACGCCCTGCGCCGCCTGTCGCTGCGCACCGGCTTCCTGGCCGTGCCGCTGGCCGCCGCCGCCCTGGTCGTCGCCGGGCTGCTCAACAACCTGCTGGGCACGGGCGTGGTCTGGTTCGACCAGCATCACGCGGCCCTCGGGTCGTACGTGGCGGCGGGCCTGTTCGCCGCCTCGCTGTCCCTGCTGGCCTTCCTCGAGCTGCCCGACGTGCGCACCCCCCGCGCGCGCTCGCCGCTGGAGGGCCTGCGCCGCCCGCGCACCGGCACCGGCGTCGACAAGGGCCGTACGGGCGCGATCCCGCTGCTCGTCCCGGCCTGCGCCACCGTCGCGGGCGCCATCGCCGCCGCCGTCTCGGTCTGCGTGCTGCACGCCACCGACCTGGGCGGCGGCCCGGTCCTGTACGGCCTGCTGGTCCTCGGCCTGACCGGCGGCGTCGCCGTCGGCATCCGTACGGCCCCCGCGCTGCTGCCCTCGCTCTCGCGCCGCCGGCTCCTCGCCCTCGCGATCGCCTTCACCGGTATCGCGCTGCTGGCCGCCGGCCTGGTCCCGGACGTCACCACGGTGCTGCTGATCGTCACGATCGCCGGCGTCACCGCGGGCGTGGCCGCGAACACCGGCCACGCCCTGCTCGACCAGGAGACCGAGGACTTCCGCCGGGCGCGTGTCACCGAGCACCTGCACGCGGTGGTCCGGGTCTGCACAGCGCTCGGCGTCCTGATCGCGCCCGTGGTCGCCGGGCTCATCGGCCGGCACCGCCTGGAGAACGGCCGGTTCGTCTTCGCGCACGGCGGCGCCTCCTTCACGTTGATGCTGGTCGGCGCGCTGCTGCTGCCGGTGGCCGTGCTGGTGCTCGCCAAGGTCGACGACCGCGCCGGCATCCCGCTGCGCCAGGACCTCAAGGACGCGCTGCTCGGCGGCGACGACCCGCTCGAGGCACCGGCCGGGACCGGCTTCTTCATCGCCCTGGAGGGCGGCGACGGCGCCGGCAAGTCCACCCAGGCCGAGGCTCTCGCGGAGTGGATCCGGGCCAAGGGCCACGAGGTCGTGCTCACCCGCGAGCCCGGGGCCACCCCCGTCGGCAAGCGGCTGCGCTCGATTCTGCTGGACGTCTCCTCCGCGGGCCTGTCGCACCGCGCGGAGGCGCTGCTGTACGCCGCCGACCGCGCCGAGCACGTGGACACCGTCGTACGCCCCGCCCTGGAACGCGGCGCGGTCGTCATCTCCGACCGGTACATCGACTCGTCCGTCGCCTACCAGGGCGCCGGCCGCGACCTGTCCCCGACCGAGATCGCCCGCATAAACCGCTGGGCGACCAATGGGCTCGTCCCGCACCTCACCGTCCTGCTGGACGTCTCCCCGGAGACGGCCCGCGAGCGGTTCACCGAGGCGCCGGACCGCCTGGAGTCGGAGCCGGCCGAGTTCCACGCGCGCGTGCGGGCCGGTTTCCTCACCCTGGCCGCCTCCGACCCCGGGCGCTACCTGGTGGTGGACGCCGGTCAGGAGCCCGAGTCCGTCACCACGGTGATCCGGCACCGGCTCGACACCGTGCTGCCGCTGTCCGAGGCCGAGATCAAGGCCCGGGAGGAGGCGCGGAAGAAGGCCGAGGAGGAGGCACGGAAGAAGGCCGAGGAGGAGGCCGCCCGCAAGGCCGAGGAGGAGCGCCTGGAGCGCGAGCGCCAGGAGGAACTGGCCCGGCTGCGCGCCGAGGAGGAGGAGCGCAAGCGCCGGGAGCTGGAGGAGGCGCAGCGCCGCGAGGCCGAACGGCAGGCGGAGGAGGCCCGGCAGCGGGCCGAGGAGGCCGCCCGGCGCGCCGAGGAGGAGCGACAGCGGCTGCTCGCCGAGGAGAAGGCCCGCGCCGAGGAGGAGGCCCGCCGCAGGGTCGAGGAGGAGCGGCGCCGTAAGCAGGCGGAGGAGGAAGCCCGGCTGCGTGCCGAGGAGGAGGCGCGGCGCCTGGAGAAGCAGCGCAAGGCCGAGGAGGCGCTGCTGCGTGCCGAGGAGGCCCGCAGGCAGGCGGCCGAGGCCGCGGCGGCGGCCGACACGGCGGCCCGCAGGTCCAGCTCCCGGCTGCCGGCCGCGCCGGGTGTGGTGTCCGACGCGGTGACGGTGCCCACGCCGGTGGTGTCGCCGGAGCCGCGTGGCGCCGAGGAGACCGTTCCGACGCCGGTGGTGTCGCGCGGGCAGGACGAGCGGGCCGTGGAGAAGACGACAGTGCTGCGTCCGGTGCGCGAGGACGGCGCCGGGGCGGACGAGGCTGCGCAGTCAGGGCAGCCAGGGCAGTCAGGGCAGTCCGGGAAGGCCGGCAACGGCGCAGGGGCGTCCGAGTCCGGCTCCGGAGTCGGTTCCGACGCCGAGGTGACGGCCGAGCTGCCGCAGCCGCCGGCGGGCGCGGGCGCGGCGGACGAGACGGCGGTCCTGCCGCCGGTCTCCGCCGAGGAGACGGCCGTGCTGCCGCCCGTCCGGGGTGACGTGCCGCCCGCGCCGGGTGACACCGCGGCGGACCGGGTGCCGGCCGGGTTCTTCCGGGACGAGCGGCCCGCCGCGCGCTCCGAGGGCTCCGAGGACCGCACCCGCGAGATGCCCCAGCTCGACGCCGACGGCACACCGCGCCGCCGGCCGCGGCCCGACTGGGCCGAGGAGACCCCGCTGGACGACCTGCCGACGCTGGCGGACGAGCTGCTGGGGTCGTACGACGAGCGGGACCACGGCGACCACGACGAGGAGCAGGGCCGCAGGGGCCGGGGCCGACGGGGCTGACGGCGGATCCCCTCGGGGTAGGGCGAGGCAGGGGGCGGCGCGGGGCGCGGAACGCGACCGGCGCCGCCCTCGCCTTTTCCGGGTGGCCCCTGGGCAGGCGGCCGGACCGCGTTGTCAGTGCCCGCCCGCACAATGGACGAAGGAACGCGGAGTGTGACGGAAGGGCGGCGTGACCCATGACCGTATGGGACGACCTCGTCGGGCAGGAGAAGGTGAGCGCGGTGCTCGACGCCGCCGCGCGGGACGCCGACGCCCTCGTCACGGCCGTCGCGGCCGACCAGCCGCTGCCCGAGGCGTCGAAGATGACGCACGCCTGGCTGTTCACGGGCCCGCCCGGCGCGGGGCGCAACCAGGCGGCCAGGGCCTTC
Source organism: Streptomyces broussonetiae (assembly GCF_009796285.1). Taxonomy (NCBI): domain Bacteria; kingdom Bacillati; phylum Actinomycetota; class Actinomycetes; order Kitasatosporales; family Streptomycetaceae; genus Streptomyces; species Streptomyces broussonetiae. The sequence continues at coordinate 5,293,841 of NZ_CP047020.1, forward strand.
GCCGCGGCCCTGCAGTGCGTGAGCCCCGACCGCGCCCTCGGCGGCTCCCCCGGCTGCGGCTTCTGCGACGGCTGCCACACCGCGCTGCTCGGCACCCACGCGGACGTCACCACGGTCGCCGCGGTCGGCTCCGAGATCCTGGTCAAGGACATGCGGGACACGGTCCGCAAGTCGTTCACCGCCCCGGCGAACGGCCGCTGGCAGATCATCCTGGTCGAGGACGCCGAGCGGCTGAACGAGAAGTCGGCCAACGCCGTCCTGAAGGCGGTGGAAGAACCCGCTCCGCGCACCGTCTGGCTCCTGTGCGCCCCCTCGGTCGAGGACGTGCTGCCGACGATCCGCTCCCGCTGCCGCCACCTGAATCTGCGTACGCCGTCCGTCGACGCGGTCGCCGACATGCTCGTCCGCCGCGACGGCATCGAGCCGGAGGTCGCCGGAGCCGCCGCCCGGGCCACGCAGGGCCACGTCGACCGGGCCCGGCGGCTGGCCACCGACCCGTCGGCCCGCGAGCGCCGCGCCGCCGTACTGAAGCTGCCCCTGCGCCTCGACGAGGTCGGTGCCTGTCTCAGGGCAGCGCAGGAGCTGGTCGACGCGGCGGCCGAGGACGCCAAGCAGCTCGCCGAGGAGATGGACGGCAAGGAGGCGGAGGAGCTGAAGACGGCGCTGGGCGCCTCCCAGGGCGGTCGGCTGCCGCGCGGCACGGCGGGCGTGATGAAGGACCTCGAGGACATGCAGAAGCGCCGCAGAACCCGCACCCAGCGCGACAGCCTCGACATCGCCCTCGGCGACCTCACGGCCTTCTACCGCGACGTCCTCGCCCTCCAGCTGGGCTCACGCGTGGCGATCGCCAACGCCGACGCCGGGGACGCCCTGGAGCGGCTGGCCCGGGGCAGCACCCCGGAGTCCACCCTCCGCCGTATCGAGGCCATCGCCGCATGCCGCGAGGCCCTCGACCGCAACGTGGCCCCGCTGCTGGCGGTGGAGGCGATGACGATGGCGCTGCGGGAGGGGTGAGGGGTGTGCGGACGGCGCGGGGAGTGATGCGCCGGCCCCTGCGGGCGGGTGACGTGCGCCCCGAAGAGCCCCCCGACGGCGCGTGCGCAACCGTCCGAACGACCGTGCGTGCAACCGTTCGAACCACCGTGCGCGCCGTTGCCCGGGTCACTGTCCGGGTCGCCGCGCCCGCCGCCGTCCGAACGACCGTGGGTGCCACTGTCCGAACCGCCGCGCGCGCCGCCGTCCGATGCGTCGCCCACGCCACCGACCACGTCACCGCCCACACCGCCACTCCCACCACCGCCCGCAGCCGCGCGTGTCCCTCGTACGAGCTGATCTCTCGCACGCATCGCGCCCGATTGGTCGCACAGCGTTACGCTCGCCTGATGCACATCAGGCCCACCCCCGGCCGGACCCGGGGCACCCGCCCCCGGCCGACGGCCCGCCTCACCGTCGCCCTTCTCGGGGCCGCCGCCCTGCTCGTGTCCGCCTGTTCCCCCGGCAGCCCGACCGCCTCGGCCGGTGACACGACCCAGGCGGCGCTGGCCGCACTGCCGCGGGCGACGCCGTCGGCCCTGTCGTCGTACTACACCCAGCAACTGCACTGGCGCAGCTGCGGTTCCCCCGGCTTCCAGTGCGCGACCATGAAGGCCCCGCTGGACTACGGCACCCCCGGCGCGGGCGACGTGCGGCTGGCCGTCACCCGCAAGCAGGCCACCGGCAAGGGCAAGCCGATCGGCTCGCTGCTGATCAACCCGGGCGGTCCCGGCGGCTCGGCGATCGACTACGTGCAGAGCTACGCGGGCATCGGCTACCCGGCGGACGTCCGCGCGCGCTACGACATCGTCGGGATGGACCCGCGGGGCGTCGCCCGCAGCGAGCCCGTGGAGTGCCTCGACGGCCGCCGGATGGACCAGTACGCGCAGACGGACCTGACGCCCGACAACCAGCAGGAGCGCGACGCGCTGGTCGCGGCGGACAAGAAGTTCGACGAGAGCTGTGGGGCGCACTCGGCGCGGCTGCTGCGGTATGTCTCCACCGTCGAGGCGGCGCGGGACATGGACATCCTGCGGGCGGTGCTGGGTGATCCGAAACTGAACTACGTGGGAGCGTCGTACGGCACGTTCCTCGGCGCGACGTACGCGGGACTGTTCCCCGACCGGGTGGGCCGGATGGTCCTGGACGGCGCGATGGACCCCTCCATCGACGCCCGCACGCTGAACCTGGACCAGACGGCGGGCTTCGAGACGGCGTTCCAGGCGTTCTCGAAGGACTGCGTACGGCACTCCGACTGCCCGCTCGGCGGCAAGGGCACCACGCCCGCGCAGGTCGGCGACCACCTCAAGGCGTTCTTCCGCAAGCTGGACGCGCACCCCATCCCGACGGGCGACACCAACGGCCGCAAGCTCGACGAGGCGCTGGCCACGACCGGGGTGATCGCGGCGATGTACGACCAGGGGGAGTGGGAGCAGCTGCGCGAGGCGCTGACCTCGGCGATGAAGGAGAACGACGGCGCGAGCCTGCTCGCACTCTCCGACAGTTACTACGAACGGGACGCGAGCGGCCACTACAGCAACCTGATGATGGCCAATCCCGCCGTGAACTGCCTGGACCTGCCGCCCGCCTTCACCGGCCCCGACCAGGTGCAGCAGGCCCTGCCCGCCTTCGAGAAGGCGTCGCCGGTCTTCGGTGACACCCTGGCCTGGGCCGCGCTGAGCTGCGCGTACTGGCCGGTGAAGGCCACGGGTGTGCCGCACCGCATCGAGGCGAAGGGCGCGGCGCCGATCGTGGTGGTCGGCACCACCCGCGACCCGGCGACCCCCTACCGCTGGGCCGAGTCCCTGTCCCGTCAGCTTTCCTCCGGGCGCCTGCTGACCTACGTCGGCGACGGCCACACCGCCTACGGGCGCGGCAGTACCTGCATCGACACCGCGATCAACACCTACCTGCTCCACGGCACCCCGCCGACCACCGGAAAACGCTGCTCATAGCTGCTCATGGCCCCTGCAGCCCGCTCCGGAACCCGTGCTTCCGGGGCGTGGTCGGAGCGCCCGCGGAAACTGTGTAGACTTACCGACGTTGCCGATCGCACCATAGTGCGGACGGCGTGCCGCCTTAGCTCAGATGGCCAGAGCAACGCACTCGTAATGCGTAGGTCTCGGGTTCGAATCCCGAAGGCGGCTCCACTGGAACCCCAGGACGGAATGTATCCGACCTGGGGTTTTCTGTTGTCCGGGGTGCTGGCCGTGCGTCGGCGAGGGGGTGGATTCGTGCGTGTGTCCGTCCGCCCTGCTGGCTAGTCTTCGGACGTGACCACCGAGTTGACCCTGCTGCCCCGAGTCGCCTGTCGCGGACAGGAGGTCACGGCGCCCCGGCTGCGTGGGCTGCTGGCGTTGCTCGCCGAGGATCTGCGCTCCGGGTGCAGCACGGGCCGGCTGGTGGAGGGTCTGTGGCCGGATGCGTTGCCGGAGCGGCCGGGCAAGGCGGTGCAGGTCCTGGTGTCGCGGCTCAGGGCGCAGCTGGGCGCCACACTGATCGTGAGCACACCGACGGGGTACCGGCTCGCCCTGGACGAGGCGCAGGTCGACAGCTCGGCGCTGCTGTCGCACGAGGCCGCGAGCGCCGAGCGGGCACGGGCCGGGGGTCACGAAGGCGCCCTGGCGCGGGCCGAGGCGGGGCTGGCCCTGTGGGACGGCAGCCTGGGCGCAGGGCAGGGCGAGGAGCTGCACGATCCGGTGACGGCGCTGCGCGCCGCTCGGGTCCGGACGCTGCGTTCGCTGGCGCGGTCCCGGGCGCTCGCGCTGGCCCGGCTGGGGCGGAAGGAGGAGGCGGCGGCGCCGCTGGCGGAGCTGGCCGGTGAACTTCCGCGCGACGAGGAGGTGTTGGCGCAGCTGCTGCGCTGCGAGGTGGCAACGGCGGGCCGGGCCGCGGCGCTGACCCGGTACGACGCCTATCGGCGCGGGCTGCGCGACGATCTGGGCACGGATCCGGGGCCCCGACTCAGGGCTGTGTACCAGGAGTTGCTGCACGCGGACACGCCGCCCGTGCGCCACGGTGTCCCGCACGAGCCGAACCCCCTGCTGGGGCGGGACGCCGACATCGCCGCCGTTGCCGGGCTGCTGCGCGGCGCGCGGGTGGTCACCGTCACGGGCCCCGGTGGGCTGGGCAAGACGCGGCTCTCCCACGCGGTGAGCCGGACGGCCGAGCAGTCCTTGGTGCACTTCGTCACCCTGGCCGGTGTCACCGCCGACGAGGACGTGGCCGACGAGGTGGCCTCGGCGGTCGGCGCCGGGGACGGCCGGCAGTTCGCCGTCGGCGGGGACGGGGTGAGCGGCATCGTCGCCGCGCTGGGCCCCGGCCCCGCCCTGTTGGTGCTGGACAACTGCGAGCACGTTCTCGCCGGTGCGGCAGGTCTCGTACAGGCGCTGGTGTCGCGGTCCAGGGAGCTGCGGGTGCTGGCGACCAGCCGGGGGCCGCTGGGGCTGACCTCGGAGTCCGTGTACGCGCTGCCGGAGCTTTCCCTGACCACGTCGGTCCAGCTCTTCGAGCAGCGGGCGCAGGCCGCCCGGCCCGGCGTGGAGCTGCCAGCCGAGCGGGTGGCCGAGATCTGCCGGCACCTGGACGGGCTGCCGCTGGCCGTGGAGCTGGCCGCGGCCCGGGTGCGGGTGCTCTCCGTGGCCGACATCTCGCGGCGGCTGCAGGACCGTTTCGCGCTGCTGCGCGGTGGCGCACGGGACGCACCCGAGCGGCATCGCACACTGCGGGCCGTGGTCGAGTGGAGCTGGAACCTGCTGGAGGAGGACGGCCGGGCGGCGCTGCGTGCGCTGTCGGTCTTCCCCGGGGGCTTCACCGAGGACGCGGCGCAGTACGTGCTCGGCGAGACCGGGGACACGCTGAACCTGCTGGAGCAGCTGGCCGGGCAGTCCCTGATCAAGGTGGACGAGAGCCCCCTGGGTGTGCGCTTTCGCATGCTGGAGACGCTGCGCGAGTTCGGTGCCGACCGGCGGGCCGCGGCGGGCGAGGAGGAGACGGTGACCGACCGGTTCCTCGCCTGGGCGCGGGACCTCGGCCGCGCCCACCACGACCTGCTGTTCAGCCACGATCCGGGGCCCGCCTGGGCCCGCGTCCGCGCCGAGCAGGACAACCTCGTCCTTGCCCTGCGGCATGCGCTGGCCCGCGCGGACGGACCCGCCGTCGCAGCCGTCACCGCCGTACTGTCCTCCCTGTGGTCCACCGGCTCCAACTACGCCCGGCTGGCCTCGCTGGCCGCCGACACCGGGGGCCCCCTGTCCCACTTCCGGCCCGGCGCCGCCGAGGACGTGGAACCCGCCCGCAGCGCGGCGGCGGTGTGTGCGGCGAGCCTCTTCATGGGCCACGGCCCGCGCGCCGTACGCCAGTTGGTGACCCTGCGTCGGCTGCCGCCCGCCCCGCCGGACACTGTGCTGCGGGCCCTGTCCGTCGTGCTGTGCGCCGTACCGGAGATACGGGCGCCGCAGTTCGCCCGGCTCCAGCAGCTGTGCGAGGCCGACGAGCCGATGCTGGCGGGCATCGCCTCGGGGGTCGCCAGCTATGTCTGGGAGGCCGGGCACGACACGGAACGGGCGCTGGAGAGCGCCCGCCGGATGCTCGACGCGCTCGCCCCGCTGAACAACCCGGCCATGAACCTGCTCAGCCACGGCCGGATCAGCGAGCTGTGCCTGCAGTCCGAGCGGGGCGCGCAGGCGTACGACCATCTGCGCGCCGCACTGAGCGCGCTGGACGGGTTCAGCGACTGGTCGGACCTGATCGGTGTCCGCTGGGGGCTGGTGCTGGCCTGTCTGCACAAGGGCGAGATCGACGAGGCCGAGTACTGGCTGGGCCGCGCCGTCCTGGACCAGCCGGCGGATCCGGACCGGATCTTCAGCGAAGAGCTGCCGGCCAGGGCGGAGATCGCGCTGGCCCGGGGGCTGACCGAGGTCGGGCTGGGGCTGTGGCGCCGGGCGGTGGAGTGGACACGGGAGGCCAGTGCCCGGTACGCCGACGATCCCTTCGTGGACCCGTGGGTGCTTCAGGTGCAGGCGGCCGCCGTGGCCGCGCACGGGTTGCACGGCCGGCCGGACCCGGTCGCCGGGCTCACAGAGGAGTTGCGGGCGCGCCTGATCGGGCTGCTGTCCGGTGCCGCGGCCGACGGGTCGCCGGGCGACGGCTCACCGGTCGACGGGGCCCCGGTGGAGCTGCCGGTTTACGGCACGTTGTTGCTGGCGCTCGGACACGCCCGGCTGGCTCAGGGCGACCCGGCGGCCGTACGGCTGGTGGCGCTGGCCGAGCGGATGCCGGTGGCACGGGAGTTCCCGACCCTTTCCCTGCCCCGCTCCCGGGAAGCGGCCGAGAACGCCGACCGGGCGGCGTACGCCGACGCGAGGTCGAGGTACGCCGCCCTGGGGCGGGAGGAGTTGCGGGCCGCGGCGCTGCGCGAACTCACTGCCGCGGTTCACGGTTGAACCGCGCCTTGGACCACAGGTAGCCCACCAGGGTCAGCCCCAGGCACCAGCCGACGGCGAGCAGCACGTTCTTGGTACCGATGCCGCTGCCCAGCAGCAGCCCGCGCAGGGTCTCGATGGCGGGCGAGAACGGCTGGTACTCGGCGAACCAGCGGAAGCCCGACGGCATGGCGTCCACCGGCACGAACGCGCTGGACAGGAGCGGCAGCATCGTCAGCGGCATCCCGAGGTTGCTGGCTCCCTCGGCGTTGGGGCTCACCAGGCCGATGCCGACCGCGATCCAGGTCAGCGCGAGACTGACCAGAGCCATCAGCGCGGCCGCCGCGATCCACTCCACGGGCGTGGCGTCGGGCCGGAAGCCGATGGCCACCGCGATACCCAGGATCAGCGCCAGCGCCAGCATCGTCTGGATCACCGTGCCGACCACGTGGCCGATCAGCACGGACGCGCGGTTGATCGCCATGGTGCGGAACCGGGCGATGATGCCCTCGGTCATGTCGGTGGCCACGGACACCGCGGTGCCGAGCGCGGTCATGCCCACGGTCATGAGGAGGATGCCGGGGACGATGTAGGCGATGTAGTGGGAACGGTCCGCGTGGCCGCCGGCCATGCCCGCGCTCATCACGTTGCCGAAGACGTAGACGAACAGCAGGAGCAGCATCACCGGGGTGAGCAGGAGGTTCAGGGTGAGGGAGGGGTAGCGGCGGGCGTGCAGGAGGCTGCGCCGCAGCATGGTCAAGTTGTCGCGGAACGCGGAGTCGGCGGTGCTCATCGAACGGTCTCCTTGCCGACGGAACCGACGGAACCGACGGAACCGACGGAACCGGCGGAGTGGACGGGCTGGGTGGACGGGGCGGGCTGAGCGGACGGGGCGGGGACGGGGTCGCCGGTCAGGGCGAAGAACACGTCGTCCAGGTCCGGGGTGTGCACGGACAGTTCGTCGGCCTCGATGCCGGCGGCGTCGAGCCAGTCGAGGATGGCGCGCAGCTCGCGCTGGCTTCCGTCGCTGGGGATCTGGAGCGTGAGCGCCGCGTCGTCGCGGGTGGTCTCGCGCAGTGCGGTGGCCGCACGTTCGTAGGCGGCCGGGTCGGTGAAGCGGAGCCGGACGTGGCCGCCGGGGACGAGCCGCTTCAACTCCTCGGCGGTGCCTTCGGCGGCGATCCTGCCGCCGTTGAGCACGGCGATGCGGTCGGCGAGCTGGTCGGCCTCGTCCAGGTACTGGGTGGTGAGGAAGACGGTGACGCCGCCCGTGACCAGTTCGCGGATGATCTGCCACATGGTGTGGCGCGAGCGTGGGTCGAGGCCGGTGGTCGGCTCGTCGAGGAAGATGATCCGCGGGTTTCCGACCAGGGTCATGGCGATGTCGAGGCGGCGTTTCATGCCGCCGGAGTAGGTGGAGGCGGGCTTCTTCGCGGCGTCGGTGAGGTCGAAGCGTTCCAGCAGTTCGGCGGTGACCTGTCGTCCCTCGCGCCGGGAGAGGTGGTTCAGGTCGGCCATCAGGAGCATGTTCTCCTCGCCGGTGATCAGGCCGTCCACGGCGGAGAACTGCCCGGTGACCCCGATCGCGGCGCGCACGGCCCGGGCGTCGGTGGTGAGGTCGTGCCCGGCGATCCGCGCCGAGCCGCCGTCGGCGCGGATGAGGGTGGACAGGATGTTGACCGCCGTGGTCTTGCCCGCGCCGTTCGGCCCGAGCAGGGAGAAGATCGTGCCGGCGGGCACCTGGAAGTCGATGCCGTCGAGGACGGTCTTGTCCCCGTAGGACTTGCGCAGCCCGGTGGCCGCGATCGCGAGTTCGTGGTCCGTCGTCATGCCGCAGAGCGTGCGGCCGGGGCGGTGCACCGTGGTTTCAGCGTGGTTTCAGCCGCGCGGACAGGCCCGGCCGGTCCGGGATTTCGTCGTTCACGGGGGGCTCTGCCATGGTCTTCCGGGGGGCGCGGCGGGCCGCGGAGGGCTCGGCTCCGCAGGACACAGGGAAGGCACCGACAAAGGGGAGCAAAGGGGCGGCAAAGTGAATCCGCATCGGGTGAACCCGCGGAGCTGAGGCAACATCTTGGTGAACGGTGGGCGCCGCGCGGTCAGGGGTGTGGCGCGGCCGTCGGCCGGATGGGGTGAGGGACGTGGCGGAGCCGAGGATTGCCGTCGCCGTGGTGACCATGGGCAACCGGCCCGCCGAAGTCGACGCCCTGCTGGAGTCCGTGGCCAAGCAGGACCTCGCCCCCGCCCGCATCGTGATCGTGGGCAACGGCTGTCGGCTGCCCGAGTTCGGCCGGCGGCTCGCGCTGCCCGGCGAGGTCACCACCGTCGACGTCGAGGAGAACCTCGGATGCCCGGGCGGGCGGAACGTGGCCCTCGCCCGGCTGCGGGAGTTCGGGGACGTCGACGTCGTCGTGGAGCTGGACGACGACGGTCTGCTCGTCGAGGCCGATGTGCTGCGCCGGGTACGGGATCTGTACGCCGCCGATCCGCGCCTGGGCATCGTCGGGTTCCGTATCGCCGACGAGCACGGTGAGACCCAGCAGCGGCATGTGCCCCGGGTGGGGAAGTCGGATCCGATGCGCGGGGGCTATGTCACCGGCTTCCTCGGGGGCGGGCATGCCCTGCGCATGTCGATGCTGGCCGAGACCGGGGACTGGCCCGCCGAGTTCTTCTTCGCGCACGAGGAGACCGACCTGGCCTGGCGCGCCGCCGACGCCGGCTGGAAGATCCTCTACGCCCCCCAGCTGCTGCTCCGGCACCCCAGGACGTCACCGGCCCGGCATGCCATCTACTTCCGTGTCAACGCCCGCAACCGCGTCTGGCTGGTGCGCCGCCGGCTGCCGTTGCCGCTCGCCTTCGTGCACCTCGGGGTGTGGACGCTCCTCACCCTCGCCCGCATCCGCTCTCCTGCGGGACTCAAGGCGTGGTTCGCCGGGTTCGTGGAGGGGCTGAGGGAGCCGGCCGGCGAGCGGCGGCCCATGCGCTGGCGCACGGTGTGGCGACTCAGCCGGCTCGGGCGGCCACCGGTGATCTGAGCGCAGGCGCCGTCCGTCGAAGACCTGCGGAGCCCAAGGCTCCGCGGAGGGGACGGGACGGGGCCCCGGTCGTTCACCTCCGCCGACCGGGGCCCCCTGCGTCCCCGGATCCAGCCTGCGGCGACACTCCCCCGAGTTACGCGGCAAACGCGCGCACCGTTGGGCCGGATCCGATGGAATGATCACATCAGGATTCGCCAACGGATCGCTAACATGTGGCCAACGGTTCGGCGGTGGGTTGCGTTCCGGTTGGCCAGAACACATTGACGGTACCGGGGGGACGGTCGTCGAAAAGGCCGGTCCGGGGCTGATCCGGGGTCGGTCCGGCAGACGGAAGGTGGCGGGAATCCGCCCTGGACAGGGCGGATTTTCGCCAGAGGAACGGCGGGCGCACACCCGCCGCGGAGCACGGTCGGCACCGACCGCGCGGGAAGGCAGTGGAGCGGCGTGATGCGGCGGTGCGAGCTGCGGTTCGGACTGCTGGGGCCACCGGTCCTGTACGACCGACCGCCGTACGGTATGTCGTACGAGACCTCCGGGGACGGTTCCGGACCCGAGGTCCGCTCCGGCATCGCCGCCCCCGACCGGAGTCCCGGCGCAGGCCGCCTCGCCGAGTCCCCCGTCGACGACACCCCCGACAACGACGTCCGTGCCATCGGCAGTCCCAAAGTGCGTGCCCTGCTCGCCGCGTTGCTGCTGGAGGCGGGCCGGGTCGTGTCGGTCGAGTCGTTGAAGGACGCCCTGTGGGGCGGGGCCCCGCCCGTGTCGGCGCAGGCCTCCCTGCACAACCACGTCGCCCGGCTGCGCCGGCTGCTGGACGACCCCGAACGGCTCAGGGCCGTACCGCCGGGGTACGTGCTGCGCGTCGATCACGGCGAGCTGGACGTGCACGTCTTCGATGCCCGGGTCGCCGAGGCGCGGGCCGCGCACGCCCGGCGCGACTGGACGGGCGTCGTACGGGCGTGCACGGCCGGGCTCGCGCTCTGGCGCGGCACCCCGCTGAGCGGGCTCCCCGCCGACTTCGGCGGCTACGCCCTGGTGCAGCGTCTGGAGGAGGCACGGCTGCTTCTGCTGCAGTGGCGCTACGACGCCGAACTCTCCCTCGGCGGAGCACGGTTGGCCGCGCTCGTGCCGGAGCTGGCGGCGCTCGTCGCCGAGCATCCGCTGCGCGAGGCGTACCACCGTCAGCTCATGCTCGCCCTGCACCGCACCGGCCGTCAGGCCGAGGCTCTCGCGGTCCACCGTGATCTGCGTGCCCGCCTGATCGAGGAACTCGGCATCGAGCCCGGCTCGGCGGTCCGTGAGGCACATGTCGAGGTGCTGCGGGGCGGCGGCGAGGAGCGGCAGCGGGAGGATGCCGAGGAGGAGCCCCGCCAACTGCTGTGCGGCGACGGGCACCCGGTCGTCGGGGTGGAGCCGGACGAGGAGCGCGGGGACGGGCACGAGGAGGAACCGGCCGCGCGGCAGACTCCGCGCCCGGCCCAGCTGCCCGCTCCGCCGGCCTACTTCACCGGTCGGACCGACGCGCGCCACCGGCTGCGGCTCGCGCTCACCGAGCCGCCCGCACCGGCCCCGGCCGTCGCCGTGATCAGCGGCATGGCGGGCGTTGGCAAGAGCGCGCTCGCCCTCCATGTCGCACATGAGCTGCGGGAACGTTTCACTGACGGCCAGCTCTACGTCAACCTGCACGGCGCCACTCCAGGTATGGCCCCGCTGACCGCCACGCAGGCCCTTGCCGCGCTGCTCCGGGACCTGGGCGTCGAGCCTCGCAGCATCCCCGAACACCCCGACGCCGCCGCCGCGTTGCTCCGCTCGCTGCTCGCCCCGGCCCGCATCCTGATGGTGCTGGACGACGCGGCGAACGCGGCTCAGGTACGGCCCCTGCTGCCGGCCGGGCCCGGCTGCGCCGTGATCGTCACCAGCCGCTCGCCGCTGACCGTCCTCGACGGCGCTCGGCGCTTTCCGCTCACCCCGCTGACCAGCGAGGACAGCGCGGCGCTGCTGCGTGCGGTGAGCGGGCGGGAGAGGCTGGACGGCGGTCATGCGCTGGTCGAGCTGACCGGACGGCTTCCGCTGGCGCTGCGCGTGGTCGCCGCCCGGCTCGCCGCCCGCCGCGCCCTCACACCCGAGGTGCTGGCCGGCCAACTGGCCGAGACCGGCGGCCGGTTGCATCACCTGGAGTACGACGACCTGAGCGTACGGCGGTCCCTGGCCGTCGCCCACGACGCGCTCGCCGCCGCCGAGCGCGAGGCCGACCGGGACGCGGCCCTCGCGCTGCGCCGCATCGGCGCGCTCGACCTGCCGACCTACGGCGCCCCGCTGATCGCCCGCCTCACCGGCACCGACGAGCGCCGCGCCGAGTCCGCCCTCGACCGCCTCGTCGACGTCGCCCTCCTGGAGGAAACGGCCTACGGCCGCTATGCCCCGCACGACCTGGTCCGCGACTTCGCCCGCGAACTGGCGGACAGGGAGCGGGGCGTGGCCCTGCCGGACACCGGGACGCAGCGGGAGGCGCCGAGCCCTGCCACCGGCCGAGCCGGCCTTGCCATCTCACCCGCGCAGGAGGAGGCCGCCCGGCCCGACTCCGATCTTGCCGCTCTGCGGTGGTACGCCGCCGTTGCCGAGCGGTTGCTCGTGGCCGTCGTGGAGCCCGGGCTCGATCAGGACGACCGGCGGCTGCCCACCTCCGCGCAGCCGCTGGAGCATGCCGCGGATGTGGCGGAGCTGCCGTTCTTCGGATCCGCCGAGGTGGCCTTCGGCTGGGGCGAGGTGGAGCTGGAGAACGTCGTCGCCCTGGTGGCGCGGAACGCGGACAGCGCCGATCCGCGCCGGACCGCGTATCTGTCCGTGCTGGTGCGGCTGCTCTTTCCCTACGTCCAGCGCAGTGGCCGGGTCGCCGAGATGGAGGTGCTCGGGCGGGCCGCGCTCCGGGCGGCGCTGCGGCTCGGGGACGCGGCGGCCGAGGCCTACGCGCTGGGCGACCTCGCGGGCCTGCACTTCCTGACCGGCCGGCAGAAGGACGCCCTCGCCCTCACCGACCAGTGCCTGGAGATCTGGCGGCGGCTCGGCAGGGCCTCCAGGATCCGGCGCTGCCTGAACAACCGCGGGCTGCTGCTGGAGGGGCTCGGGCGGTTCGCGGAGTCCGGGGAGGCGCTGCGGCAGAGCCTTGCGTACTCCCGGCAGTTGAACGACCCCTACGGCGAGGCCGTCACCCACAGCCACCTCGGCAACCTCTACGAGCACACCGATCCGCGGGCCGCCATCGAGCAGCACCGGCGCTCGCTGGCGATCGGGGACGCGATCGGCGCTGTCATCGTGCAGCACTCGGCGCACTGCAACACGGGCTACGCCCATCTCGCTCTCGGCGAACCGGCCGCCGCTGCCGAGCACTTCGAGGAGAGCCTGCGCATCCTCGGCGGCGCCGGTGACTGGCACGGGGAGTCGCAGACCCGGCTCGGCCTGGTCCGAGCGCTGCGCGAGCTGGGGGAGACGGAGCGGGCGGGCGGGGAGTGCGCCGAGCTGCTGGAGCGTGCGGATGCCCGTGCGGACCGTTACATCGGCGGTCTTGCCCGGCACCAGTACGGGCTGCTGCTGCGCGAGCGGGGGCGGCGGGCGGAGGCGTACGAGGCCTGGCGTGCGGCGCTCACGGCGCTGGACGACACGGACGAGGAGGCCGTGCTCGACGAACTGCGCACCCTGCTTGCCGAGGACCGGCCGGGGGGCCTGTGACCCGCGCTCACTTGGCGTCCGCATAGCACTCCACCACCGCCGTCGTGAACGGAAAGCGCACCGGTGTCTCGCCGAAGGTCAGCCGTCCGGCCAGCTCGGCCGAGGCACGGATGGCCGCCACGACCGTGTCGGCCTCCTCGGCGGGGCAGTGCACGATCACCTCGTCGTGCTGGAAGAAGACCAGCTCGGCCTTGAGGTCCGCGCAGGCCTGACGGAGTGCGGCGAGCATCAGCAGGGCCCAGTCGGCGGCGCTGCCCTGGACGACGAAGTTGCGCGTGAAGCGCCCCCGCGCGCGGGCGTTGGTGGAGGCGTAGCCGGGGACCCAGGCCTGGCCGTCCGCGGCGGCTGCCTCGCCGTCGTCCTCGCCGAGGGGGATGCCCGCCTCCTCCGCCGCGTCCTCACCCGACCCGGCGGCCGGCGGGCAGGTCCGGCCCAGCCAGGTGCGCACGAGCCGGCCCTCCTCGCCCGCGCGCGCGGCCTCGTCGACGTAGGCCACGGCCTTGGGGAAGCGGCGGCGCAGCGCGGCCAGGTTCTTCAGGCCGTCACCGGAGGTCTGGCCGTAGACCGCGCCGAGCACGGCGAGCTTGGCCTGGTCGCGGTCGCCGGAGAAGGCGCGGTCGGAGACCGACTGGTAGAGGTCGCTCTCGCGGCCGGCGACCTCCATCAGGCCGGGGTCGCGGGAGATCGCGGCGAGCACGCGGGGCTCCATCTGGTCGGCGTCGGCCACCACGAGCCGCCAGCCGGGGTCGGCGACCACGGCCCGGCGGATCACCTTGGGGATCTGCAGCCCGCCCCCGCCGTTGGTCACCCAGCGCCCGGTGACCGTGCCGCCGGCGAGGAACTCGGGGCGGAAGCGGCCGTCGCGCACCCAGTCCTGCAGCCAGGACCAGCCGTGCGCCACCCAGATGCGGTACAGCTTCTTGTACTCCAGCAGGGGTGCCACGGCCGGGTGGTCGACGGTCTGGATCTCCCAGCGGCGGGTCGAGCGCACCTTGATCCCCGCCCGGGCGAAGGCCTTGATCACGTCGGCCGGCAGGTCGGGGCGCACCCGGTGGCCGAAGGCGGCGGACACCTCGTCGGCCAGCTCGGCGAGGCGGCGCGGCTCTCCGCCGCCCGCGTACCGCTCGCCCAGCAGGCCGTGCAGCAGCTCGCGGTGGACCTCGGCGCTCCAGGGCAGGCCCGCGTGGTTCATCTCGGCGGCCACCAGCATCCCGGCCGACTCGGCGGCCGTCAGCAGCCGCATCCGGTCGGGGCGGGCGGTCCGCTCGTGCCGCCGCAGCTGCTCGGCGTAGACCGCGAGGAGGTCGGTCAGGGGCAGGTGGGTGCCGGTGGGCTCGAACAGCGGGGACTGGGCGCCCGGTTCGGCCGCACGCTGTGGTGCATCGGGCGGTACGGGGCCGCCCCGGAGGCGGGCCAGGGCGGCGGCGGCCGAACGCGGCTCGCCGTGCCGGCCCTCGTGGCCCAGCAGGAGTGTCTCGGCGTCCTCAATGTCGTAGCACCGCTCTACTCGCACCCCCGTGGCGAGCAGACGCGGGTAGACCTCGGGGGTGGACCGCCACACCCAGCGCGTCACCTCCGGGCGGCTCCGCACCGCCCCGGCGGGATCGCTCTCCCGCCGCACCGGCCCGGCGGGCAGCCCGTCCGGACCGAGGGGGGCGACGTCCACGCCACCGTCCTCGGCCGGGGCGAGCGCCCATCGGTCGGTCATGAGTGCGAGTGTGGCAGGTGGCACTGACAATCGCCGTGACCTGCGCTTTCAGCCCCGTCCGGGAGGTGTCGCTGCGGAGCGGCGGCCAGGCGCACCACGACCGGCCGCCTCAGGGCCGCATGTTCGCAGGCGGTCGCTCCGGAGTCGTTCTCCCGGTCCGGGGTGCGGTGGGCGACTACCGTGGTCCCGCAGGCCCGTCGGCGGGTTCGTCCACAGGCTGTGGACGAAGCTCGGCCCGCTGTCGGTGGGGCATGGCACGATCGAAGGCGTGACCAGCACTGCCAGCACCGTCGAGCGGGCCTTTCGGGCCGCGCTGTACGACGACACCGACACCGGCCTCGACACCGGCGCCTCCCTGCTCGCCGCCGACCCGGCCGCGGACGCCGAACTCGTGCGCCGCGGTGAGGAGTTCGTCGCTGCGGCCTGGCAGCGCGGCTGGCAGCCCGCCGACGTCGTACGGCTGGTGCGGCGCGAACTGGGGGACGAGCACATACACCTGGCCGCCGCGCTGATCCGGGCGCAGGCCGGGCGGGACCGCCCGCGCGGGCGCCGCTGGACCGCCCAGCTGACGGACCTGCCCGCGGCCCCCGCGCGCGAGGCCGACCGTTTTTCGCAGTCCACCACCGCCCTGGAGCTGTACCGCCTGCTGCTGCGCCTGCCCGCTCTGGAGCCGCTGGAGGAGGAGCCGCGCCGCGCCGCCGGTCCGGCCGCCTCCCGCATGCTCGGCCGGATCCGCGCGCTGCTCGCCAAGGCCGAGGCGACCGGGTATCCGCAGGAGGCGGAGGCGCTCAGCGCCAAGGCGCAGGAGCTGATGGCCCGGCACAGTGTCGACGAGGCGCTGCTCGCCGCCGAGGCCCCCGCCCCCGACGCGCCCGGGGCCTGCCGGATCGGGGTCGAGCCGCCGTACGAGCAGGCCAAGGCGGTCCTGCTCGACGCCGTGGCGGGCGCGAACCACTGCCGTGCGGTGTGGAACGAACCGCTGGCCTTCTCCACGGTCGTCGGCTTCGAGGCGGACCTGGAGGCGGTCGAGCTGCTCTACACCTCGCTGCTCGTGCAGGCCACGCACGCGATGACCAGGGCGGAGGCCGAGCAGAGAGCAGGCGGACGCAAGCGGACCAAGACCTTCCGGCAGTCGTTCCTCGCGGCCTACGCCCACCGCGTGGGCGACCGGCTCGCGGCGGTCGCCGAGGCCCAGGTCGGCCAGGATCTGCTGCCGGTCCTGGTCACCAGGGAGACGGCCGTCACCGGCCGGCTCGAGCGGATGTTCCCCGAGACCACCACGACCCGGCTGCGCGGGGTGAGCGACGCGGCCGGGTGGACGGAGGGCGCGCGGGCGGCGGACCGGGCGCAGGTCCGCTCCCGCCCACGGCTCGGGTGAGCCTCGGCGGCGTACCTCAGTCGCCGACCTGCTGGAAGGCGCTCACCGAGGCGTTCGGGCCGCTGCCCTGGCCGGCGACGGGGCCGTAGGACCAGGGGAAGCTGCGCGAGGCGGTGGTGCCGGGCAGGGTGATCTTCACCGTCTTCGCGTCCAGGCTGGTCCTGTCGCCCGCCTTGCCGCGCACATAGCTGATGGTGAAGGTGGCCGAGTCGCCCTTGTTGAGCTTGAGCTTCTGGGCCGTGGCGCCCTTGAGCACGGGCACCTTGGCCTCGGTGCCGCCGGCGCCGAGCGCCACGCCGGCGAACTGGTCCAGGGTGCAGGGGGCGCTCTGGTTGGTGAGGCTGACGGGGATCTCGCCCGTGTCGCCGGCCCCCGGGGCCACGCTCGCCGACCCGATCTGCACGGAGACCCCGCCGATCTCGCAGGCCGAGCTGTTCTTGCTGCCCTCGCTCTTGCTCCCGCCGCCGTTGCAAGCGGTCAGCAGCAGGGCGGCGGCGAGGGCGGTGACGGTGAGCGGAATGGCGCGCATGAGCAGGTCCCATCGAGGTTGTGACGGTGCCCCTGCATCATGGCGCCTGCGCTGCCACCCCGTTCGCGCACCCCTGCGGAATCACCGCTTCAGGTGGTCCGCCCCCACCGAGGTCAACGTCAGTTCTTCTTCAGGTGGCCCGGCGGCTTCGTCGGCAGGGTGCCGCCCTCCGCCTTGGTGTACGTCTCCTGGCCGGTCTTGCCCGACCAGGTCACCTTCAGGGACTTGGCGTCGACCGAGTCGACCCTGCCGGTGGCCCGGTCCTTGCTGCCGTCGGGGCAGGTCAGATGGATCATCTGCTTCCCCGCCTTGCGGCCCGCGGCGCCCGAGCACCACGACTTGCTGCCGGTGACGAAGAGCCCGGCCTTCTTCTGGGTGATCACCAGGGCCACGATCTTGCCGCCGCTCGTGGTGATCCAGCTGCCCTGGAGCTCGGCGGAAGCGCCGGTCGCGGCCTTGGAGCCGGAGGACGAGGTGGGGGTGACGCCCGCGTGCGGCGTGGACGAGGAGGCGCTCTTGCCCCCACCGCCCCCGCTGCACGCGGTCAGTGCGGCGAGCGCGCCCGCCAGACCCGCGGCCACGGCCACGGTCCGCACCCTCGCGGGTGCAACCCTCGCACGCGCAACCCTTGCAGTCGCAGAAGTCACCGGAAATGCCCCCAAGCTGTAGCGGCGGCCGTCCTGCGCCGGACGGCCCGCAGCAAGCTACCAGCCGTTACCAGGAGGATTTCCGGACGCCAGGCAGGAATCCGTTGTGAGCCTGGTCGCGCAGGTTTACCCGGGACAGGCCGAAGGTGCGCAGGTAGCCGCGCGGGCGGCCGTCCACCTGGTCGCGGTTGCGCACGCGCGTTGCGCCGGCGTCCCGCGGTTGCCCGCGCAACTCGCGCTGTGCGGCGAGACGCTCTGCCGCCGGGGAGGACGGCCGCCGGATGATCTCCTTCAGCTCGGCGCGCCGGGCGGCATACCGGGCGACGACCTCCTTGCGCCGCTCGTTCTTCGCGATCCGGCTCTTCTTCGCCATCAGACCCGCACCCCCCGGGCGCGGATCCGGGCCACGGCGGCCTCGGCGCCGATCGCGTCCACGGTCTTGATCCCCTTCGCGCTCAACCGCAGCCGGACGTACCGGTTCTCGCCGGGCAGCCAGTAGCGCTTGCTCTGGATGTTGGGGTCGAAGCGTCGGGAGGTGCGCCGGTGGGAGTGGGAGATGTGGTTGCCGAAGCCCGGCCGGGCCCCGGTGAGCATGCAGTGCGCGGACATGGTGACGAAGCTCTCCTCAGACGTTGATGCTAATGGAATTCATTTTCAGTAACATAGCAGCATGGCACGCAACGAACTCCGACCCGTCATCAGGCTCCGGTCCACCGCCGGGACCGGCTACACCTACGTGACCCGCAAGAACCGCCGCAACGACGCGGACCGTATGACGCTGCGCAAGTACGACCCGGTCGCCGGCCGGCACGTCGACTTCCGAGAGGAGCGCTGAGCCACCCCATGCGCAAGGGAATCCACCCGGACTACGGGCCCGTCGTGTTCCGTGACCGTGCCGCGCGCCACGCCTTCCTGACCCGCTCGACCCTCGTGTCCGGGGCGGGCGGAAAGACGGTCGTGTGGCAGGACGGCCACACCTACCCGGTGGTCGACGTCGAGATCTCGAACGTCAGCCACCCCTTCTACACCGGCACCGCGCGCGTGCTGGACACCGCAGGGCGCGTGGAGCGCTTCGAGCGCCGGTACGGGAAGCGGGGCGGCGCGTGAGCCTGGCGGTGGCCGTCGTCGGCGGGCTGCACGCCGACGCGCGCAGGGCGGCCGTCGAGCAGCTGCTCGCGGACGTACCCGGCAGCGTCGTACTCCACCACGACCTGACGACGGCCGCCGCCGGTACGGTCGTGCGTACGGTCCGCGACCGCGACGGCTTGCTGTCCGCGGGCGAGACGCCCCTGGTCAACGACTGCGCGTGCTGTGCGCTGCGCGCGGACCTGGTGCCGGAGCTGCGCCGGCTCGCCGACGACGGCACGACCCGGCTCGCGGTCGTCGAGCTGTGGGACTCGGTCGAGCCCAAGGCGATGGCCGAGGTGGTCGCGTCCGGCGGGCTGACCGTCACGTCCGTGATCACCGCCGTGGACCCGGCGCTGGTGCTGCCGTACCTCGGCAACGGCGACGACCTCGCCGAGGCCGGGCTCGCCGCGGCGGCCACCGACCAGCGCACGGTCGCGGACACCTTCGCCCGTCAACTGGAGTACGCCCCTGTCCTGGCCGTCGCCGACTCCCCGGAGGCCGACGACGAGGACCGCGCCCTGCTCGCGCAGCTCCACCCGACGGCCCGCCGGGTCCCGATCGGCCACGGCGGCCCGGCGGGCGCCCTTCCTGCGCCGGCCGAGGGGCCGGCACCTGCAGTGGAACCCGCACCTGCACGTGCACAGGAGCGCCGGTCGAGCAGCCCCCTGGCCCTGGCCGCCCTGGCCGGTTTCGACGTCGAGGCGGCCGCGGCCGCCCAGCACCCGGCCTGTGCCCTGCTGCCCGCCGAGGCCGACGACCACGGCGTCTCGACCCTGGTGTGGCACCGGCGCCGGCCCTTCCACCCGGAGCGGCTGTACGCGGCGCTGGAGGACCTGACCTGTGCCGCGGCCCGCAGCCGGGGCCGGTTCTGGCTCGCCGACAAGCCCGATGTGCTGCTCCACTGGGACGCGGCCGGCGGGGCGCTGTGCGTGGAGAGCGCGGGGCCGTGGCTGGCGGCGCTGCCGGACGCCGCCTGGGAGTTGGTGCCCCCCGTGCGCCGGGCCGCCGCCGCGCTGGACTGGCATCCGGAGCACGGCGACTGCTGCACCCACCTGGTCTTCACCTCGCCCGGCCTCGACCGCGACGCACTCGCCCGGCTGCTGGAGTCCTGCCTGCTCACCGACGTCGAGTTCGAGGCCGGGCGCGATGCCTGGAAGAGGCTGCCGCCCGCCTTCGACACCCTGCTGGAGATCTGATGTCCCGCAAGCCCGACCGCACGCCGGCCCGCAACCGCCCGAACCCCCTGGACCAGGCCGGGATCGGGTACATCGACTACAAGGACGCCGACCTGCTGCGGAACTTCGTCTCCGACCGCGGCAAGATCCGCAGCCGCCGGGTCACCCGCGTCACGGCCCAGCAGCAACGACTGCTCGCGCGGGCGATCAAGAACGCACGAGAGATGGCGCTGCTGCCGTACTCCAGCAGGTGAACATGTATGGGTAGGGAATCTCCTACGATTGACGCGTAGGTGATTCCCTACCTATTCTCGCGGCATGACCATCACGCATGCCGCATTCGTCACGCTTCCCGTCTCCGACCAGGACCGCGCTCTGCGCTTCTACCGGGACGTCCTGGGTCTGGCGGTCACCGCCGACCGGGACATGCCCCAGGGCCGCTGGCTCCAGGTCGCACCCGAGGGCGCACGGACCGTCTTCACCCTCGCCGGGCCCGGCATGGGCGATTTCGAGCCCGGCTCCGCTCGGGGGATCATGTTGGTGACGACCGATGTCGACGCCGACTGCGCCCGGCTCACCGGGGCGGGCACCGAGGTCCGGGGCCCGGACGAGCTGCCCTGGGGCCGTATGGCCTCCTTCACGGACCCCGACGGCAACGGTCTGATGCTGCTGACGGAGAAGGAAGGCTTCTGACCATTCGATGAACGCGACCGGTACGGCCGCCGAGGACCGCGTCTTCGCCGCCCTCGCCAACGCCACCCGCCGCGAGGTGCTGCGGCTGCTGCGCGAGCGCGGGCCCCAGCCGGTGCAGGTGCTCGCCGACCACTTCGACATGCGCCGCCCGAGCCTCTCGGAACACCTCAGGGTGCTGCGGGAGGCCGGACTCGTCTCCGAACAGCGCTCCGGACGCCGGCGCATCTACCGCCTCGAGGCGGCCCCGCTCGCCGAGGTGCAGGACTGGCTCCATCCGTACGAGCGGTTCTGGCGCGAGCGGCTGAAGGGCCTCGGCGATCTGCTCGACCGCATGCCCGACGATGGCGGGTCATGAACAGTCAGCCGGACGACGACCTGACCACCCTCCGCGTCGATCAGTTCTTCCCGCATCCGCCCCCCAAGGTCTGGCGTGCCCTGACCGATCCCGACCTGCTCGTCCAGTGGCAGATGCCCGGAGCCGAGGGCTTCCGGCTCCGGGTCGGCCATCGGTACCGGATGACCTCGGTCCCGCGTCCCAACTCCCGCTTCTCCGGCGTCGTGGAGGTGCGGGTCCTCGGGTACGACATCGAGCGGATGCTGTCCGTCCGCTGGACGGACGCCGATCCGGCCAACGCGGCGGACTGGACGATCACCTGGACCCTGGAACAGGAAGGGCGCGGAACGCGTCTGTTCCTAGTGCACGAGGGGTTCGATCCGGACGACCCGGCTCAGATGATGGCGCGGAAGATCATGGACGGGGGATGGCGGGGGCATGTCCTGCCCGCTCTGGGGCAGGCGCTGGAACAGCTTCGGTAACGCGCACCCACCGGTTCGGTGCGGGAACGGGGCTGGTTCGGCCCGGGGCGCCGTTGCGGCTTCGGGTAAAGCGGTCGTCAAAGCTGTAACCGAGGGAACACCGCGCGTGCACGTGCATTTGCTCATGCGTCTGCACGTGAACAAGGTTATGATCCGGGTCAGTTGACTACAGCATCCATGGCCACACCAGCCAGTGCACCAGCGGGGAGCGACCTGTGGACCGCGACGTTGACGGCGTGTACGGGGGGTACGACGTGTACAACGGCATGGCTGCCGCGCAGCTGGACGGAGTGGCCTGGCAGAAGAGCAGGCACAGCAACTCGCAGGGTTCCTGCGTGGAGTTCGCCCGGCTGCCGGGCGGCGAGGTCGCCGTACGCAATTCGCGCTTCCCGGACGGGCCGGCGCTTGTCTACACGCGCGCGGAGATCGAGGCCATGCTCCTCGGCGTCAAGGACGGCGAGTTCGACCACCTGATCGCCGGCTGACGCGCCGGTACCGGCGGGGCCCCGACGGCAACGATGTCGCCAAGGGGGAAATGCCCGGTGCGACGCGCGTAGACAGTGGGCGTCGCTCGGTGCGTACCGCGTCAGACGGCCGGGCGGAGCCGGAACAGTGCCCAGACGACCTTGCCGTCGAGGGTGCCCGCGAGCGGGTGCCAGCCCCAGCTGTCGGCGAAGGAGTCGACCAGGAACAGCCCGCGCCCGGACTCGGCCGAGAAGTCGTCCGAGTCGCGCGGGACCGGGGTCTCGTGGCTCGGGTCGCGCACCGCGCACACCAGCCGCTCGGTCCAGCGCATCAGGTGCAGCCGTACGGACGGGGTGTGTTCGGAGCATCCGGCGTCGCCCGGCAGACCGTGGCGCAGCGCGTTGGTGACGAGTTCGGAGACGACCAGGCATATGTCGTCGAAGCGGTCACCGACGTCCCACTGGTCGAGGGTGGCGCGGGTGAAGCGCCGCGCCTCGCGCACCGCTTCGTAACGGGCGGGCAGGGAGCAGGAGGCGGCGTCGGACACGGCTGCGGGATCCAGCGGCGGAAGGCCCTGCCGTAACGGCTTGAGCATGGTCGATCCATTCGTTCCCATGCGAGGCACTCCCGGGGAGTTCGCGGTCGTTGCGATGCAGCGGTGGCGCGGCACCCATGGTTTCGGAAGCGCACAGCAGATGCAAGGGCAGATGCACGTGCACGCGACCGAAATAGCCCTGCCCGTACCGCTTCTTGGCCATTTTTTCTGCCAACCTCATGACGCTGTCGCCAGTGGTCCTGACCTTTTCCCGGCCGGACGCAGGCAGAAACGGCTCGGCTCTTTCCGTTTCCGTAACCGGACGAGTACTGCTCGAAGTGTTTTAGTGGCAGACTGCGGGCCCTGAAGACGGTTGGGGAGGCTGGCGAACGTGAGCGCGGGAGAGCCCGGATCGGTGGTGCGGCGGATGCTGCTCGGCTCGCAACTCAGGCGGCTGCGTGAAGCACGGGGGATCACGCGCGAGGCGGCGGGCTACTCGATCCGCGCCTCCGAGTCGAAGATCAGCCGGATGGAGCTGGGCCGGGTGAGCTTCAAGACCAGGGACGTGGAGGACCTGCTGACGCTGTACGGCATCACCGGCGAGGCGGAGCGCGAGTCCCTGCTCTCCCTCGCCCGTGAGGCCAACGTGGCGGGCTGGTGGCACAGTTACACCGACGTCCTGCCCAGCTGGTTCCCCACCTACGTGGGCCTGGAGGGTGCCGCCTCCCTGATCCGCGCCTACGAAGTGCAGTTCGTCCACGGCCTGCTGCAGACCGAGGAGTACGCGCGCGCGGTGGTCCGGCGCGGCATGAAGGGCGCGAGCCCGGACGACATCGAGCGTCGTGTCGCCCTGCGCCTGGAGCGGCAGAAGCATCTGTTCGCCGACGGCGCCCCCGAGTTCCACATCGTGCTCGACGAGGCCGCCCTGCGCCGCCCGTACGGCGACCGCGCGGCGATGCGCGGCCAGCTCCAGCACCTCATCGGCGTCTCCGAGCGGCCCAACGTACGCCTGCAGGTCATGCCGTTCAGCTTCGGTGGGCACTCCGGCGAGAGCGGTGCATTCACCATCCTCAGCTTCCCCGACGCCGATCTGTCCGACGTCGTCTATCTGGAGCAGCTGACCAGCGCCCTCTACCTGGACAAGCGTGAGGACGTCGCCCAGTACGAGCAGGCGCTCAAGGAGCTGCAGAAGGACAGCCCCGGGCCCGACGAGAGCCGGGACCTGCTGCGCGGGCTGCTGCAGCTGTCGTAAACGGCTTCCGACTGCATTCGGTCACCTCCAACTCTCCTTAAACACAAGTACGATGACGTGTGATCAGACCTGGCGTAGATCTGGTGTCCGCTAGCGATTGAGGGATCACATGGCGTCGTCCTACTTCAGCGACCTGGCCCAGCAGTACATCGACGGCGAGTGGCGTCCGGGCACCGGCTCCTGGGACGTCATCGACTTCAACCCCTACGACGACGAGAAGCTGGCCTCGATCACCGTGGCCACCGTCGACGAGGTGGACCAGGCCTACCGGGCCGCCGCCCGGGCCCAGAAGCAGTGGGCCGAGACCAACCCCTACACCCGGCGGGCGGTCCTCGAGCGGGCGCTGCGGCTGATACAGGACCGCGAGCAGGAGATAGCCGATCTGATCATCGCGGAACTGGGCGGCACCCGCGTGAAGGCCGGTTTCGAGCTGCACCTCGCCAAGGAGTTCCTGCGCGAGTCGATCCACCTCGCGCTGCGCCCCGAGGGCAAGATCCTGCCGTCCCCGGCCGACGGCAAGGAGAACCGCGTCTACCGGGTGCCGGTCGGGGTCGTGGGCGTGATCAGCCCGTTCAACTTCCCCTTCCTGCTGTCGCTGAAGTCGGTGGCGCCGGCGCTCGCGCTCGGCAACGGCGTGGTCCTCAAGCCGCACCAGAACACCCCGATCACCGGCGGCACCCTCATCGCGAAGATCTTCGAGGAGGCCGGGCTGCCCGGCGGCCTGCTCAACGTCGTGGTCACCGACATCGCCGAGATCGGCGACGCCTTCATCGAGCACCCCGTCCCCAAGGTCATCTCCTTCACCGGCTCCGACAAGGTCGGCCGGCACGTGGCCACCGTCTGCGCCGCGAACTTCAAGCGCTCGGTGCTCGAACTGGGCGGCAACAGCGCGCTGGTGGTGCTGGACGACGCCGACATCGACTACGCGGTGGACGCGGCGGTCTTCAGCCGGTTCGTGCACCAGGGCCAGGTCTGCATGGCCGCCAACCGCGTCCTCGTGGACGCCTCCGTCGCCGACGAGTTCACCGAGAAGTTCGTCGCCAAGGTCCGCACCCTGAGGACCGGCGACCCGCGCGACCCGCAGACCGTGATCGGCCCGGTCATCAACTCGCAGCAGGCCAACGCTATTGCGGGCGCGGTCGAGCAGGCGATCGCCGAGGGCGCCACGGCCCTGGTGCGGGGCACCACGGAGGGCAACCTGGTCGCGCCCAGTGTGCTCACCGACGTCCCGGCCGACTCCGCACTGCTCCAGCAGGAGATCTTCGGCCCGGTCGTCTTCCTCGTCCCGTTCGACGGCGAGGAGGAGGCGGTCCGCATCGTCAACGACACGCCGTACGGCCTCAGCGGCGCCGTCCACACCGGTGACATCGAGCGGGGCGTCGCCTTCGCCAAGCGGATCGACACCGGCATGTTCCATGTGAACGACGGCACGGTCCACGACGAGCCGATCGTGCCGTTCGGGGGCGAGAAGCACTCCGGTATCGGCCGCCTGAACGGCGAGACGACGCTGGAGGCCTTCACGACCATCAAGTGGATCTCGGTCCAGCACGGGCGCAGCGGCTTCCCGTTCTGAGTTTTCTGAGTTCTCCGGAAGTGCCGGGCCATTGAGGTCAGGATCTGACCTCAATGGCCCGTAGCTTCGGTGGTGTCAGGGGGCCGAGTGCCCCGACAGCACCAGGAAAGGCGGTCGGCCATGGTCAAGCATGTAGCGGCGGAGACACAGGGCGACGAGCGCGGGGCGCTGCTCGCGTTCATCGAGGAGCAGCGCGGCGGCATCCGCCGGGCGCTGCTCGGGCTGACGGAGGAGCAGGCCCGTACCCGTCCGAGCGCCAGCGAGCTGTCGCTCGGCGGACTGCTCAAGCATGTCGCCGAGGTGGAGCAGAGCTGGATCGCGCGGGCGAAGCAGGAGCCGCCGGCGGTGCACCGCGACCAGTCGAACTGGCACGAGTGCTTCCAACTGGCCGACGGCGAGACGGTCGAGGGGCAGCTGGCGTACTGGGAGCAGGTCGCCGCCGAGACGGAGAAGTTCATCCGCTCCGCACCGAGCCTGGACGAGACCTTCCCGCTGCCGCCCGACCCCTGGTTCCCGCCGGAGGGCCGTGTGTCGCTGCGCTGGGTGTGCCTGCACCTGATCCGCGAGACCGCCCGGCACGCGGGCCACGCCGACATCATCCGGGAGTCCCTGGACGGCAGGACGGCGTTCGAGCTGGTGGCCCAGGAACAGGCCGGATAGCCGTACGGCGAGGACACGGCAATAACCTGGACCGCATGTCAGCGATCCGTCTTCTCGTGCTGGGCGCGGTCCGCCGGCACGGGCGGGCCCACGGGTACCAGGTGCGGGGCGACCTGGAGTACTGGGGCGCGCACGAGTGGTCCCAGGCCAAGCCGGGCTCGATCTACCACGCCCTCAAGCAGATGGCCAAGCAGGGACTGCTGCACGCGCACGAGGTCGCGCCGTCCACGGCGGGCGGGCCGCCGCGCACCGAGTACGAGGTGACGGAGAAGGGCACCGGGGAGTACTTCGCCCTGTTGCGCGACGCGCTGGCCGGCTACGACCAGCGCGGCGACATGAAGGCGGCGGCCCTCGGCTTCATGGTCGACCTGCCCCGGGTCGAGGCGGTGGCGCTGCTGAAGGAGCGCACGCGCCGGATCGAGGCGTGGCGGGCCTCGGTGACCGAGCACTACGTGCCCGAGGGCGGGTCCGCCCAGCTCGGTCACATCGGCGAGATCATGAACATGTGGGTCCACACGGCCGACTCCGAGGCCGCGTGGGTCCACGGCCTCGTCGAACGTCTCGAGCGCGGCGCCTACACCTTCGCCGGCGAGGGAGAGCCGTTCGTCGGCGTGCCGGCCGAGGGCGAGGAGAACCCGTACGCGACGGGGGAGCGGCATCCGGGGGACGACCGCTGAGACTCTGGCCGGGTCGGCGGGAGGCGCGGGCTCAGGCCCCGTCGTCGGTGTCCGTGCGCAGGCGGGCGCCACGGCTCTGCGCGATCCGGTGCACGGCGGTCAGCGCCTCGCTCATCCGGGCGAGCAGGAAGCGGAGTTGCGCGGGCGTCGGCCGATCGTCGGCGAGCAGGTCGGCCGCGTGCCCGAGCAGATCGCGGGCCATGCCGAGCTGTACGCGCTCGACGGTGTCGGCGATCCGGGACATCTGCCCCGATCCGTCGGTGACGAGATAACAGGGCTTGCCGCCATGGCCCGTCCAGGGCAGCAGCCGGGTCTCGTTCCCCTCGTACGTCACTTCCTCACCTCGGCACTCAGGCACACACCCACGCCGATGCCGGGTACCCGGCCGTCGATGAGGCGGGGGACGTAGGGCGGCTGCGGCGGGGCGGCGGCCGTACGCGTACGGCGTCGTCGGCGCAGCCGTCCGAGGAGGCGGCGGGCGAAGCGGTGACTCATGTCGCGAACTCGCTTTCTGTGGCGAACTGGTCACACTGTGCGGTCGCGCGGGCTAGCCTCGCCAGAGGGGAGAAGGTGACGGAACTTTTGTCACAAGGGAGTTGACCGGTGGGCAGTACGTACGGCGACTGGCTCAAGGAACAGCGCGAGGCGGCGGGGCTGACGCAGCAGCAGTTGGCCGACATGGCTGTCATGACGCGTTCGCACATCGCGCACATCGAGGCGGGGCGCCGGGTGCCGTCGAAGGAGGACGCGAGGCGGCTGGACGCGGCGCTGAACACGGGGAATGTGCTGAGCAGTTTTCTGCCGCGGGAGGACGTGGCCGTCGCCGACCATTTCGAGGCGGTGCGCCAACTCGAACAGCAGGCCGTGATGATCAGGGAGTTCGCGCTGGCGTACATCCCTGGCCTCCTGCAGACGGAAAAGTACGCGCGCGCGGTCCTGGGCTCGGCGTTCCCTCCGGTGAGTGAAGAGGAGTGTGACAGGCGCGTCGTCACACGCCTTGAACGCGCGAAGATCCTCGAAGATCCCGTCACGCCCGTACTGTGGGCGCTGCTGGACGAGGCGTTGCTACGACGGCCTGTGGGCAGTGAGGACGTCATGGCGGAGCAGGTCATGCATCTCGTCGGCCTCGCCGAGGCTGGACGTATCCGCGTGCATGTGCTGCCGTTTGGGGTGGGTCTTCATCCGCTGCTGGACAACACGCTCAGGCTCATGTGGTTCGAGGACCAGCCACCCCTGGCGTACACCGAGGGATACGGGATGGGAAAAGTACACGATTCCCCTTCCATGGTCCGCGAGTTGCAGAGTCGCTACGATCTCGCTTTGAGCGACGCCCTGCCACTGAAGGACTCGGCCGCCCTGCTCAGGACCACTGCGAAGGACTACGGACACGATGACTGACCGGACCATATCGAACGCTGCCGCACTGAGCGGCTGGCGCAAGTCGACCTACAGCAGTCCCAGTGCCGACAACTGCCTCGAAGTCCTCGACCACCACCCCTCCGGCATCCCCGTCCGTGACTCCAAGAACCCGGAGGGCCCCGCGCTGGTCGTCGCGGGGCCCGTGTGGGCGTCGTTCGTCGGGGCGGTCAGGGACGGGACCCTGCACTTCTGACCGTCGTCTAGTGATGGAACCCGGTCGCCGCCGCCTTGTCCCGGGTCAACGGGTGTGGCTGTCGGCGCAGTTGGGGCAGCAGGCGGGTCAGGTCGTCCAGGAACAGGTCGGCCAGGTCGTGCGAGAACCCGTTGCGGCACACGATCCGCAGGACGGACAGGTCCTCACGGTTCGCCGGGAAGGTGTACGCGGGCACCAGCCAGCCGCTCTCGCGCAGCCGGCGGGAGACGTCGAAGACGTCGTACGCCGTGACCTCGTCGGTCGTGGTCAGCGCGAACACCGGTAGCTGCTCCCCACGGGTGAGGAGCCTGAAGTCGCCCAGTTCCCCGATGCGTTCGGCCAGCGAGGTCGCCACGTCCCGGGTCGACTGCTGCACCGCCCGGTAGCCGTCGCGGCCCAGGCGCAGGAACGTGTAGTACTGGGCGACCACCTGGGCGCCGGGCCGGGAGAAGTTCAGCGCGAAGGTCGGCATGTCGCCGCCCAGGTAGTTGACCCGGAAGACCAGCTCCTCCGGCAGCGCCTCCGAGTCCCGCCACAGCGCCCAGCCGACCCCGGGATACACCAGCCCGTACTTGTGCCCGGAGGTGTTGATCGAGGCCACGCGCGGCAGCCGGAAGTCCCACTCCAGGTCCGGGTCGAGGAACGGCGCCACCATGCCGCCCGACGCGCCGTCCACGTGCACCGGGATGTCGAGTCCCGTGCGCTCCTGCAGGGCGTCCAGGGCAGCGCACAGCTCCTTGACGGGTTCGTACGACCCGTCGAAGGTCGAGCCGAGGATGCCGACGACCCCGATGGTGTTCTCGTCGCACAGCTCGGCCGCCGCCTGCGGGTCCAGATGGAAGCGGTCGCCGTCCATCGGGACCTGCCGGGCCTCCACCTCCCAGAAGTTGCAGAACTTCTCCCAGCACACCTGGACGTTGATGCCCATGACCAGGTTGGGCCGTGCCGAGCCCGGATAGCGGTCGGCGTTGCGCTTGGCCCACCGTCGCTTGAGCGCCATCCCGGCGAGCATGCACGCCTCGCTGGAACCGGTGGTCGAACAGCCCACCGCCGTCGACGGGTCCGGCGCGTGCCACAGGTCGGCGAGCATCGCCACGCAGCGCCGTTCCAGCTCGGCCGTGCGCGGGTACTCGTCCTTGTCGATCATGTTCTTGTCGCGGCACTGCTCCATCAGCACCCCGGCCTGCGGCTCCATCCAGGTGGTGACGAAGGTGGCCAGGTTCAGCCGGGAGTTGCCGTCCAGCATCAGCTCGTCGTGCACCAGCTGGTACGCAGTCGTCGGCGCGAGCGGGCCGTCCGGGAGCCGGTGCGTGGGCGGCGTCTCGGTCATGCCGACGACCGGGTTGGCCTCACCGTAGAACGGGTTGATCGGCGTCGCTCGCTTCCGATGCTGCTGGGGACCTTTGTGCAGGGCCATGAAACGTGCCTCCAGGAATTCCGGGAAGGGTTCAGCGGACCGGCGTACCGTCCGGCCGCAACTGCATCTGCGGACGCCCCGTCACCAGCAGCCAGGCGGGCAGCGAGGCGACGCACAACAGGGTGAGGATGGCGGGCGAGGCCACCAGGACCGCCGCGGTGAACAGGCTCACCCAGCCCTGTCGCGTGATCGCCAGGAGCATGCCCAGGACGCCCATCGCCACGCCCAGCGAGGGATGCACGGCCGGAACGAGCGCATGGGCACACAGGCCCAGTGAAGTGCCGATGAAGACCGCGGGGAAGATACGGCCGCCACGGAAGCCGCAGGACGCGGCGACCACCAGCGCCGCCAGCTTCACCACCGCCATCAGGGCGAACCGCCCCGCCGACCAGCCCTCCGGGTTCCGGGCCAGCTCCCCGACCTCCGACAGCCCCTTGAACAGCGTCAGATGGCCGCCCAGCGCCGCCAGCCCGCCCAGTACGACCCCGCCCGTCGGCAGCGCCAGCAGGGGGTGCCGCAGCCGCCGGAAGGCCGCGTGGACGTACGGGAAGGCGTACACGGCGCACAAGCCGAGCAGCGCGGCCGTCGCGGCGATCACCAGTGCGGCCAGCAGGTCCTTCGCGTGCGGGCGGCCCATCGGCGCCAGCCCCAGGTCGAAGGTCGGCCGGGCGACCAGCGAGGTCGTCATGGCCCCGCACGCACCGGCGGCCAGCGGTGCGAACAGGTTGTCCCACAGCCGTCCCCGCAGTGGCTTCCCGGCCAGCGCCTCGGAGATCACCAGCGCCGCCGCCACCGGCGTGCCGAACAGCGCGCCGATCGTCCCCGACTCGGCCAGCACCGGCCACAGCGTGCCCGGCGTGCGGGGCAACAGCCGGGTGCCGAGCCAGGTCGCGAGGCCCACGTTGACGGCGATGACCGGGTTCTCCGGGCCGAGGCTCGGGCCGCCGGCCAGCATCAGCGCGGCCGCCAGCACCAGGCCCGGCAGCACCTCCGGCGGCAGGACCGGGGCGTCCAGGCCGAGCGTCGCCGGGTCGGGACCGGCGTGGCCGGGCACCTTCCAGACCACCAGTCCGACCGCGATGCCGGTCGCCACGAGCATGACGAACATCCACAGCACCGAGTAGCGGCCCACCCCGAGCGCGTCCGGCAGCGGCCCCCACAGCACGTGCTGGAGCTTCTCCGCCGCCGTGGACACTCCGACGAAGACCAGGGCCGCGACCACGCCCACGACGACGGCGGGCAGGATGAACGGCAGCAGTGCCCGTGCCGGGGCCGCGGGAGCGGTCGGGGGCGGCTGCCGCGCGGTGTCCTGGGCCACGGGCCAACCCTAAACGGGTCGAAATAGACGAAACGGGCAGGACTCGACGACATTCGGAGTGGTCCGGAAACCGAACCGGCTTGCACCTCACGTGACGTGAGGCCTCAGCGTGGAGGACGTACCGACCTAAGGAGCGGAAAAGTGAGCTACTCCGTGGGGCAGGTCGCGGGGTTCGCCGGAATCACGGTGCGCACCCTGCACCACTACGACGAGATCGGCCTGCTCGTGCCCGGCGAGCGCACGTACGCCGGGCACCGGCGCTACACCGACGCCGACCTCGACCGGCTCCAGCAGATCCTGTTCTACCGGGAACTCGGCTTTCCGCTCGAGGAGGTCGCGGTCCTGCTCGACGACCCGGCGGTGGACCCGCGCGAACACCTGCGCCGCCAGCACGATCTGCTGACCGTCCGGATCGAGAGACTCCAGAAGATGGCCGCGGCCGTGGAGCACGCCATGGAGGCACGCACGATGGGCATTCAACTCACCCCCGAGGAGCGGTTCGAGGTCTTCGGGGACAAGGATCCGGAGCAGTACCGCGAGGAGGCGGAGCAGCGCTGGGGCAACACCGAGGCGTGGGCCGAGTCGCAGCGCCGCGCCGCCACCTACACCAAGGAGGACTGGAAGCGCGTCCAGGCCGAGGTCGACGACTGGCAGGAGCGGTACGCCGCCCTGGTGGCCGCCGGCGGGCAGCCGTCCGGCGAGGCGGCCATGGACCTGGCCGAGGAACACCGGCAGCACATCGCCAAGTGGTACTTCGAGGTCTCGTACGAGATGCACCGGTGCTTCGCGGAGATGTACGTCTCCGACGAGCGTTTCAAGGCGTATTACGACGCCGTGCGGCCCGGCCTCGCCGAGCACCTGCGGGGCGCGATCCTCGCCAACGCCGACCGGCACACCTCCTGACCGGTCCCGGCCCGGGGTGTGCGCGAGATCACCCCCGGGCCGGGGCCGAGGAGGTCACTCCACCCGGGCGAGGACGACCGCCGTGCCGTACGCGCACACCTCGGTGCCCACGTCGGCGGCCTCCGTCACGTCGAAGCGGAACGCCAGCACGGCGTTGGCCCCGCGCGCGCGTGCCTGCTCCACCAGCCGTTCCATGGCCTGGTTGCGGGTCTGCACGAGCGTCTTGGTGAGGCCCTTCAGCTCGCCGCCGATCATCGACTTGAGTCCGGCGCCGATCTGGCTGCCGAGGTGCCGCGAGCGCACGGTGAGCCCGAAGACCTCGCCGATCACCTGCTCCACCCGGTGCCCGGGCACGTCGTTCGTCGTCACGACGAGCACGTCGGACCCGGGCCCCTGGCCCCCGCCGTAGTCTTCGAGTCCCATGAGTCACAGCTTTCTCTCGGTTGTCCCACAGCGCATCCTGGATGCGCCGGTGGAACCTGGGGCGGTCACATCACGTTGATAGCTTTGGGCGGCACGACAAGGGAAGCACGCCGTCAGCCGCCGCAACCGCCCTTCACCCCCTCAGGAGCCCGGACCCGTGATGACACTCGCCCTCGGCCCGAGCTGGCTCGATCCCAACCACCTGCTCAACAGCTTCGGCATCTGGGGTCTGCTGCTCGTCGTCTTCGCCGAGTCCGGCCTGCTCATCGGCTTCTTCCTGCCCGGTGACTCGCTGCTGTTCACCTGCGGTCTGCTGATCACCTCGCACCAGATGGACTTCCCGCTGTGGGGCGCCATCGGCCTGATCTGCCTCGCCGCGATACTCGGCGACCAGGCGGGCTACATGTTCGGCAAGAAGGTCGGTCCGTCCCTCTTCAACCGTCCGGACTCCCGCCTGTTCAAGCAGGAGAACGTCACCAAGGCGCACGAGTTCTTCGAGAAGTACGGCCCCAAGTCGCTGGTCCTGGCCCGCTTCGTGCCCATCGTGCGGACGTTCACGCCGATCATCGCCGGCGTCAGCGGCATGAAGTACCGCTCGTTCGTGGTCTTCAACATCATCGGCGGCGTCCTGTGGGGCGCGGGCGTCACGCTGCTCGGCTCGTGGCTCGGCAAGATCGACTTCGTCAAGAACAACGTCGAGGCGATCCTGATCCTGATCGTCCTCGTCTCCGTGATCCCGGTCGCGATCGAGCTGCTGCGGGCGCGCGGCAAGGCGAAGCAGACCCCGGCGGCCCCGCCCGCCCCGCAGCCCGTGCCCCAGCAGCAGCCCGCGTACCAGCACCAGCCGGTGATGGACGACGCGACGGCACAGCTCCGCCGCATCGAGCCGGCCGAGCCGGAGCCGTACGCCTACCAGCAGCAGCCGCACCAGCAGCAGTACCAGCAGGAGCACCAGCACCAGCACCCGGAGCAGCAGTACCAGCAGGAGCCGTACCAGCCTCAGCAGCAGTACCAGCAGCCCCGGCAGCAGGACTGGGACCAGCAGTACTACGACCAGGGGCAGTACCCGCAGCAGCAGTACGGCCAGAACCAGTACGGCCACGGCCAGGACCAGTACGGCCAGAACCAGTACCCCTACGACCAGCCTCGGCCGTAGGCGCCAGGAGACCCCGGGCCGCTAGAAACCGCGGGTCCGCTTCGCGGCCCGCCGCTTCCCGGCGGAGCCGATCCGCAGGAACAGCCGCGAGATCTCCGAGCCCAGATTGACCCCGATGGCGATGGCCATGGCGAGTGACGCCGCCTTGGCCAGCGACACCAGTCCCTTGTCCACCTCGTTCTGGGCCATGCTCAGCAGCCCGAAGTACGTGGCGGAACCGGGCAGCAGCGGCCCGATCGCCGCCGTCGTGTACGGCAGCGCCGACGCGAACCGGTAGCGCGACAGCAACTGCCCGAACAGGCCCACCAGCCCCGCCGCCACCGCCGTGGAGGCGACCGGCGAGATGCCCCCGACGTAGTGCATCGCGCCGTACACCGACCAGGCGACGCCCCCGTTGAGGGTCACCCAGAGCACGGTCGAACGTTCCTGCTGGAGCAGGACCGCGAAGGTCAGGGACAGCACCATGGACGCCGCGATCTGGATCAGCGGCCGTTCGTTGATCATCAGCGCCGCGTCCGGGTTCAGCTTCCCGCCGACCTTCACGCCGAAGTACAGGACGACCAGCACGCCGGTGACGATGCCGACGAAGAAGTACATGACCTCCAGCAGGCGCGCGGAGGCCGTGATGTAGAAGCCGGTCAGGCCGTCCTGCACGCCCGCCACCAGCGCCCGCCCGGGCAGCAGCGCGAACAGTCCACCGGTGACCACGGCGGACGCCTTGACGTCGACGTGCGCCAGCGCGAACGCCACGCCGATCGCGGCGGGCGGCATCGCGGCGACGGTGAACTGGTAGAACTCCGGCAGCCCGCGCCCCGCGCACAGCCAGGCCAGCCGGTCGCCGAGCATCGCGCCCACGGCCGCCGCGACGAACACGATCAGGTCACCGCCGACCAGGACGGAGGCGGCGCCGGCGAGCAGCCCGCCGGCCAGGGTCAGCACCCAGCCGGAGTAGGGGTGCCGGTTGCGGCGGATCTCCGCCAGCCGCCGGTAGGCCTCCTCCAGCGAGACATGCGTCTCCGGGTCGCTCAACTCGGCCACCAGCCGGAACACGGCCGACAGCCGCGTGTAGTCGGTGCCCCGCCGGCGTACCGTCCGCGACGCCGTCACCGGGTCCTCCACCAGCGACGGCTGGTGCGAGATCGACAGCAGGGTGAAAGTGACGTTGGGCTCGCAGCGGTCCAGGCCGTAGGAACGGCACACCGCGAACATCGCGGCCTCCACGTCCTCCGCGCCCTCGCCACCGGCCAGCAGCAGTTCCCCGATACGCAGCGTCAGGTCGAGCACGCGCGGGACCGCCGGGCCCTCCTCCTCGTGCCGGTGCACGGGCTCCGGCGCCGGCCGCTCGGTCACCGGCATGCGCAGCATCGTGCGCATCCGGTCCTGCCAGGGCGCGTCCTTGACCAGGCTGACCATCGGTATCCCGGTCGCCGGGGTGAACGCGCTCGGCCCGCTCTTGGCGCCGTAGGCGCTCGGCAGGACGAACGCCGACCCCTCCGGCTCCGGGCTCGGCGGCTGCGACACCGCCAGACCGTCCGGCACGGCGAACTCGGACGTGGTCTCCGGCTCAACACCGCCCTCGATGACCTCGATGCCCTCGGGGATGGCGAACTCGGACGTGATCTCCGGGTCGTACCGCGCCTCGTCGGACCGGGGCTTGCGGTCCTCCGCCTCCGTCACCTCGCACCGCTCCCTGAACGACACCCTCTCGTAGCCTCAGTATGCGCAGTGCGCCCGGCGGGCACACAAACGGGCCGCACGCGTGCGCGTGCGGCCCGTCAGCGGGACAGGGCTCGCTCAGTGGCCGCCCTGCTCCTTGAAGCGCTTGTACGACCGCTCGATCTCCGCCTCGGCGTCCGTGCGGCCCACCCAGTTGGCACCCTCGACCGACTTGCCGGGCTCCAGGTCCTTGTACACCTCGAAGAAGTGCTGGATCTCCAGGCGGTCGAACTCCGACACGTGGTGGATGTCGCGCAGGTGCTCCACGCGCGGGTCGGTGGCCGGAACGCACAGCAGCTTGTCGTCGCCGCCCGCCTCGTCCGTCATGCGGAACATGCCGATCGCGCGGCACTTGATCAGGCAGCCCGGGAAGGTCGGCTCGTCCAGGATGACCAGCGCGTCCAGCGGGTCGCCGTCCTCGCCGAGGGTGTTCTCGACGAAGCCGTAGTCGGTCGGGTAGGCGGTCGAGGTGAAGAGACGACGGTCCAGGCGGATCCGACCGGACTCGTGATCCACCTCGTACTTGTTGCGCGAACCCTTCGGGATCTCGATCGTGACGTCGAACTCCACCGGT
Source organism: Streptomyces broussonetiae (assembly GCF_009796285.1). NCBI lineage: Bacteria > Bacillati > Actinomycetota > Actinomycetes > Kitasatosporales > Streptomycetaceae > Streptomyces > Streptomyces broussonetiae. Next base: position 5,329,412 of record NZ_CP047020.1, read on the forward strand.
GGCTCCTCCATGATCAGCACATAGTTCTGGTGGTTAAGTGTCCCTCACGCAGGTGTGTGATCGCGAAAGGGGCTGGTGGTCGTGCCAGAGCTGAGGCCTTGGCGAGCCGCGGGACCGCAGGTGGAGCGGATCGCGAACGCCGTACGGCCGCGTCTTGCGCGGACCGTGGCGGCCGTGAAGCCGCGGGTCGTGCGGTTGACGCAGGCCCTTGCCTCCCGGTCCTCGCACCTCCCCCGTCCGCGAGCCGTCAGGACCTGGCAGTACTCGGCGGGCGCCGCCACCGTCGGCCTCGCACTCGCCGCCGGCGTGGTGACCGTGGCCGGCCCCTGGGACGCCAACGGTCAGCGTACGGCCGAGCGGGACCGGGCGATCGCCCTGGAGCGCTCAGGTGGCGCAGATCACGGCCGCTCCGGTACGACCGCGGGGGCGCCGCGGCCCGCACCGAGTGCCGCGCCCGTCCTGATGGGCCTGGACGGCGCGACGGCCGCCGTCGGCACCGAGAAGGCCGCCCCGGGCGGAAAGCCCCTCTCGGCCGTCCTGGGACCCCTGCTGGACGACCCCGAGCTGGGCGACGGTCATGCGGCGACCGTCGTCGACATGACCACCGGCCGACGCCTGTACGGCACGGACTCCGGCAAGGCCCTCACCCCCGCCTCCACCACCAAGATCGCCACCGCGGTCGCAGCGCTGTCCGCCCTCGGCCCCGACCACCGCTTCACCACGCGCGCCGCCCTCGAACCCGACACCCGCGAACTCGTCCTGGTCGGCGGCGGCGACCCCACCCTGACCGCCCACAAGGACGACGGGGGCTGGGCCGACCTGCGGCAGCTGGCGTCCGGCACCGCCGAGGAACTGAAGAAGCGCGGCATCCACAAGATCACGCTCTCCTACGACACCACCCTGTTCACCGGGCCCGCCCTGCACCCCATCGGCGTCAACGAGAACCTCGCCCCGGTCAGCGCCCTGACCGCCGACGAGGGCCGCAGCGACGACTCCACCAGCGGCCCCGCCCCGCGCGTGAGCGACCCGGCCGCGGACGCGGCCACCAGGTTCGCGGGCTTCCTCAAGGACGTCGGCATCACGACCACGCCCCCCGGGCCCTCCAAGGCCTCCACGCGCGCGGAGAACCTCGCCACCGTCTCCTCGCCCCCGCTGTCCGACATCGTCGAGCGGATGCTGACCAACAGCGACAACGACATCGCCGAGACCCTGGCCCGCCACACGGCGCTCGCCAGCGGGCAGCCGGGCAGCTTCGACGGCGGCGCCCGGGCGATCTCCGCGCGCCTGACCAAGCTGGGCCTGCCGATGTCCGGCGCCTCCTTCCACGACGGCAGCGGCCTCGACCGCGACGACAGGCTGACCCCGGACCTGCTCGCCGGTCTCCTGGTCACGGCCGGCGACCCGGCCCGGCCCGGCCTGCGCCCCGTCCTCACCGGCCTGCCCGTGGCCGGCTTCACCGGCACCCTGACCAGCCGCTACACCGATGGCGCGGCCGGTGTGGTGCGCGCCAAGACGGGCACCCTGACCGGTGTCAACACCCTCGCCGGTACCGTCGTCGACGCCGACGGCCGCCTCCTCGCCTTCGCCTTCATGGCCTCCGGTACGACCGATCCCCAGGCGGCCCAGACGGCCCTGGACAGAACGGCCACGGCACTGGCGGGGTGCGGATGCGGCTAGGGCCTGTCGGCGCGGGGCAGGCGGGAGTTCGACGACACGGCCCAGCGCCGGGCCGGGGCCTGCCGCAGCGCCGTGCCCACGCGCCCCGCACACTCTGCCCCAAGCCGTAACGGTCCCGTACGGTTGACGGCATGACTGGCTTCGGTGGCACCACATCTCCCGGGATGGTCGACTGGAACCTCGCGGTCGCGACCGCGACGCGGCTCGTACGGCCGGGCCCCGACGTCAGCCGTGACGAGGCACGTGCCGTCGTCACGGAGCTGCGCCGGCACGCGAAGGCCTCGGAGGAACACGTACGGGGCTTCACCCGGATGGGCACCGACGAGACCCACGACACCCCCGTCCTCGTCGTCGACCGCCCCGGCTGGGTCCGCGCCAACGTCGCCGGCTTCCGCGAGATCCTCAAACCGCTGCTGGAGAAGATGCAGGAACGGCGCGCCGGCAGCCCCGGCAGCGCGGTCCTCGGCGCCGTCGGCGGCAAGGTCACCGGCGTCGAACTGGGCATGCTGCTGTCGTTCCTGTCCTCCCGCGTCCTCGGCCAGTACGAGACCTTCGCCCCGGCCACCCGCGACCTCCCGGCGGGCGCCGACGGCGCCGGCCGGCTGCTCCTCGTCGCGCCCAACATCGTCCACGTCGAGCGCGAACTCGACGTGGAACCGCACGACTTCCGCCTGTGGGTGTGCCTGCACGAGGAGACCCACCGCACGCAGTTCACCGCCGTGCACTGGCTGCGCGACCACCTCGAGGGCGAAATCCAGTCGTTCCTGGCCGAGACCGACGTCGACCCGATGACCTTCCTGGAGCGCATCCGGGAAGCCGCCCAGTCCCTCGCCGGGGGCCGCCCCGAGGGCGAGGAGGACGACGGCGGGCGCTCCTTCGTGGAGCTGGTGCAGACCCCGGCCCAGCGCGAGATCCTCGGCCGCCTGACCGCCGTGATGTCCCTGCTGGAGGGCCACGCCGACTACGTCATGGACGGCGTCGGACCCAGCGTCGTACCGTCCGTCGCCGAGATCCGCGAGAAGTTCCAGCAGCGCCGCGCCAAGGGCGCCTCCCGGCTCGACCTCGCCCTGCGCAAGCTGCTGGGCCTGGACGCCAAACTGAGGCAGTACCGGGACGGCGAGCGCTTCGTACGGGCGGTCGTCGGCGAGGTCGGCATCGACGGCTTCAACCGCGTGTGGACCTCGCCCAACACCCTTCCCACCAAGGCCGAGATCGCCAAACCGGTGGACTGGGTCGCGCGGGTGCACCGCAAGAGCGAGTCGTGAACGGCACGGGGGAGTCGTGAATCGAATCCGGCCTGCGGCAGGCGAACGCCCCTCCAATCACCCGTCCGAGGGACCGTAAGCCATGCGTAGGCGTGCAATGCTCGGGGAACCTCCCGATTCTGTCACCATCTACACACTCTGAGTGACTGATCTCGGATCCACCCCCGACAACTTCATGAAGGGAACCGGACATGGGTCCCCATCCTGCGGTCGCGGCGATACGCCTGGCGGTCCGCCGCGTCCTCCACGACATCCTCAACGACCACACCTCGGGCGAGCCGGGCCGCAGGGCCACCGGCAGGCACCCGGAGCCGACGGCCGAGCGGTCCCCCTCCCCGCTCGTCCTCGTCGCGTGCTCCGGCGGCGCCGACTCCATGGCCCTCGCCTCCGCCCTCGCCTTCGAAGCGCCCCGACTGGGCATCCGCGCCGGAGGCGTCACCATCGACCACGGCCTCCAGGCCGGCTCCGACCTCCGCGCCGACGAGGTCGTCCTGCGCCTGCGCGAACTCGGTCTCGACCCGGTCGAGTCGGTCGCCGTGACCGTCGGCCGCGACGGCGGGCCCGAAGCCGCCGCCCGCGACGCCCGCTACGCCGCCCTGGACGCCGTGAGCGAACGCCACGGGGCCATGGCGATCCTGCTCGGCCACACCCGCGACGACCAGGCCGAAACCGTGCTGCTCGGCCTCGCCCGCGGCTCCGGCATCCGCTCCCTGTCCGGCATGGCCGCGGTCTCGGGGGCCGACGGCCGCTACCGGCGGCCCTTCCTCCAGCTCGACCGGCAGACCGCCCGCAAGGCCTGCATGGTCCAGTCCCTCCCGGTCTGGGACGATCCTCACAACGCCGACCCCGCCTACACCCGCTCCCGGCTGCGGCACGAGGGCCTGCCCGCCCTCGAGAAGGCCCTGGGCAAAGGCGTCGTGGAGGCACTCGCCCGCACCGCCCAGCTCTCCCGCGACGACGCCGACGCCCTCGACACCTGGGCCCGCCAGGCCGAGGGCTCCGTACGGGACGCCGCCGGGCTGCTGGAGTGCGCCAAGCTGTACGCCCTCCCGCCGGCCGTACGCCGCCGCATCCTGCGCCGCGCCGCCATTGAGGCCGGGGCCCCGGCCGGTGCGCTGTTCGCCCGTCACATCGAGGAAGTCGACCGTCTGATCACCGGCTGGCGCGGTCAGGGAGCCATCAATCTCCCGGGCAAAGTCGTCGCCCAGCGCCAGGGTGGCAGACTGGTGATTCGGCAGGGCTGAATCCCGACCGTCCGGAGCGACTCCGGCGGACCGGGCGGCCGCCGGGGCCGTAAGTGCGGGACGACCGAAAGTGATGCGGGTGGACGCGAAAGACATGGGTGCCGACCTCGAGAGGGTGCTCATCACCAAGGAAGAGATCGACGCGAAGCTGGCCGAGCTGGCCGCGAAGATCGACGCGGAGTACGCGGACAAGGACCTGCTCATCATCGGCGTCCTCAAGGGCGCGGTGATGGTCATGGCGGACCTCGCCCGGGCGCTGTCCACCCCGCTCACCATGGACTGGATGGCCGTGTCCTCCTACGGCGCGGGCACCCAGTCCTCCGGGGTCGTGCGGATCCTCAAGGACCTCGACACCGACATCAAGGGCCGGCACGTCCTGATCGTCGAGGACATCATCGACTCGGGCCTGACCCTGTCCTGGCTGATCAACAACCTCGGCTCCCGCGAGCCCGCCTCGCTGAAGGTGTGCACGCTGCTGCGCAAGCCGGATGCCGCGAAGGTCGCCATCGACGTCGAGTGGGTCGGCTTCGACATTCCGAACGAGTTCGTCGTCGGCTACGGCCTCGACTACGCCGAGAAGTACCGCAACCTCCCGTTCGTCGGTACGCTCGCGCCCCACGTCTACGGCGGCTGAGCCAGTCGGCTCAGTCCTTGTAGGACGATCGGGAACCCCGGCGGGTTCCAGGCCGTTGAAGCATGCGAGGACGGGTTTCCCAGCCGTCGAAGCAGCTTCGTGCGACTTCGGACAAGCAGCCTGGGGTACCGTCAGAAGAACTGTCTTATCAAACTCACTATGGCAGGAGGGACGGGGCGACACCGCTCCGTATGGATGGACGTGAAGCGATACTTCCGTGGGCCGGTCATGTGGATCGTGCTGGCCGTCCTTGCCGTGGTCGTGTTGATGCAGGTCGTCGGCTCGTCCGGCGGCTACAAGACGGTGGACACCGGCCAGGTCGTGGCGGCGATCAATGACAACAAGGTCCAGTCGGCCAAGCTGACCACAGGTGACGAGCAGAGCATCAAGGTCACGCTGAAGGACGGCCAGAAGGTCGACGGCAGCTCGAAGATCCAGGCGAGCTACATCGGCGACCAGGGCGCTCAGCTGGCGACCAACCTGCAGACCAGGTACCAGAGCAAGCAGATTCCGGACGGCTACACGGTTTCGCCGTCCAAGCAGAACCCGTTCGTCGGCGTCCTGCTCTCCCTGCTGCCCTTCGTCCTGATCGTGGTCGTCTTCCTGTTCCTGATGAATCAGATGCAGGGCGGCGGCTCCCGGGTCATGAACTTCGGCAAGTCCAAGGCCAAGCTCATCACCAAGGACACCCCGAAGACGACGTTCTCCGACGTCGCGGGCTGTGACGAGGCCGTCGAGGAACTCCACGAGATCAAGGAGTTCCTGCAGGAGCCGGCCAAGTTCCAGGCCGTCGGCGCCAAGATCCCCAAGGGTGTGCTGCTCTACGGCCGCCCGGGTACCGGTAAGACGCTGCTCGCGCGTGCCGTCGCCGGCGAGGCGGGCGTGCCGTTCTACTCGATCTCCGGTTCGGACTTCGTCGAGATGTTCGTCGGTGTCGGTGCCTCCCGTGTCCGTGACCTGTTCGAGCAGGCCAAGGCGAACGCCCCGGCGATCGTCTTCGTCGACGAGATCGACGCGGTCGGCCGCCACCGCGGCGCCGGCCTCGGCGGTGGTCACGACGAGCGCGAGCAGACCCTGAACCAGCTGCTCGTCGAGATGGACGGCTTCGACGTCAAGGGCGGCGTCATCCTGATCGCCGCCACCAACCGGCCCGACATCCTCGACCCGGCGCTGCTGCGCCCCGGCCGCTTCGACCGCCAGATCGCGGTCGACCCGCCGGACCTGCAGGGCCGTCTGGAGATCCTCAAGGTTCACCAGAAGGGCAAGCCGGTCGCGCCCGACGTCGACCTGTCCGCCGTCGCCCGCCGTACCCCGGGCATGACCGGCGCCGACCTCGCCAACGTGCTGAACGAGGCCGCGCTGCTCACCGCCCGTGGCGACCAGAAGCTGATCGACAACAGAGCGCTGGACGAGGCGATCGACCGCGTGGTCGCGGGCCCGCAGAAGCGGACCCGGATCATGTCGGACAAGGAGAAGAAGATCACCGCGTACCACGAGGGCGGTCACGCCCTGGTCGCGGCGGCCTCGCCGAACTCCGACCCCGTCCACAAGATCACCATCCTGTCCCGCGGCCGTGCCCTCGGCTACACGATGGTCCTGCCGGACGAGGACAAGTACTCGACCACGCGCAACGAGATGCTCGACCAGCTCGGCTACATGCTGGGTGGCCGCGCGGCCGAGGAACTGGTCTTCCACGACCCGACCACCGGCGCTGCGAACGACATCGAGAAGGCCACCAACCTGGCCCGCGCGATGGTCACGCAGTACGGCATGACCGAGCGGCTCGGCGCCATCAAGTTCGGCGGCGACAACAGCGAGCCGTTCCTCGGCCGTGAGATGGCTCACCAGCGCGACTACTCGGAAGAGGTCGCCGCGCTGGTGGACGAAGAGGTCAAGAAGCTCATCGAGAACGCGCACAACGAGGCCTGGGAGATCCTGGTCGAGAACCGCGACGTGCTCGACCAGCTCGTCCTTCACCTGCTGGAGAAGGAGACCCTGGGCAAGGAGGAGATCGCCGAGATCTTCGCCCCGATCGTCAAGCGCCCGCCGCGGCCGGCGTGGACCGGCTCGTCCCGCCGCACCCCGTCCACCCGCCCGCCGGTGCTCTCCCCGAAGGAGCTGGCACTGACCAACGGTGCGAACGGCGCCACGGCCTCGATCAGCACGGTCAAGTCCGCGGCGGCGGAGTCCGTCCCGGTGACGGAGCAGGCCCCGGAGGACCGCCCCGAGAGCTGACCACGTTTCGGCCGTGAAGGCCGGAATGAACGCCGCGTCCACCAGGTTTAGCCTGGGGGGCGCGGCGTTCGTATGTCCGCATTACGACGCATGGCCGCCGTCATGCGTCAAGGCACAGGAACGAGGAACCACATGATCGACCCCGTGACGCTGGACGGTGAGGGACGCATCGGCGAGTTCGACGAGAAGCGCGCCGAGAACGCCGTACGGGAGCTGCTGATCGCGGTCGGTGAGGACCCGGACCGCGAGGGCCTGCGCGAGACGCCGGCGCGGGTGGCCCGGGCGTACAAGGAGATCTTCGCGGGCCTGTGGCAGCAGCCGGAGGACGTACTCACGACGACGTTCGACATCGGGCACGACGAGATGGTGCTCGTGAAGGACATCGAGGTGTACTCGACCTGTGAGCACCACCTGGTGCCGTTCCACGGCGTCGCCCACGTCGGCTACATCCCGTCGACGTCCGGGAAGATCACGGGCCTGTCCAAGCTGGCCCGGCTCGTTGACGTCTACGCCCGCCGCCCGCAGGTGCAGGAACGTCTCACGACGCAGATCGCGGACTCCCTGATGGAGATCCTTGAGCCCAGGGGCGTGATCGTGGTCGTGGAGTGCGAGCACATGTGCATGTCCATGCGGGGAATCCGCAAGCCCGGGGCGAAGACCATAACGTCGGCCGTCCGCGGTCAGCTGCGGGACGTCGCCACCCGGAACGAGGCCATGAGCCTGATCATGGCGCGCTGAGCCGGGCGGGGCGGCGCCGCGGTCACGCCGCCGGTTCCGCCCCCGGGCGGTCCTGGTCCTCGTCGTCCGGGAGCTTGCACACGCGCTCCAGGAACAGGGCGGCCACTATCACCGCGATGCCCGCCACGACCGAGAAGCCGGCGTAGACGGCCTGGTCACGGCGGGCGGGGATGTCGAGAAGTTCCAGCAGGAAGACACCCGTGCCGCCGTACATACCGGCGACGAGGGCCGCGACCAGAGCGCTGGCTTGGCCGAAGACGACCGCGCGGGCGGCCATCAGCGGATCGACGCCCTTGGCGCCGGGGCGGCGCTCACGCTGGGCCTTGAGCCGGGCACGCAGCGAGAGCGCCGTCGAGACCAGGACCACGGCGATCAGGGCGAGCACGATGGGGGCGGCCAGGGGGACGCTGGGCAGGGTCCCGACCGAGTTCCAGAGGCGGGCGCCCGCCCAGGACAGGACTCCGGCCACGACGAACACGCCGACCAGCAACCTGATGCGCAGCTCTCTCACGGTGTCCCTTCAGCTCCCCCGGACCGACCCGGACTGTGGTCGTGACGACCTTGCCGTCTTGACCTTAACGACTACTCGGGCAGTCGGAGTTCCAGGTCCGCGCGCGGTTCCACGCCCGCACGGGTGAGCGCCGCCAGCAGATCGGCCACCGTGCCGCGGCCGGGCAGCTGGGCCTGCGGGTCGACGTCGTGCCAGGGGGCGAGCACGAAGGCACGCTCGTGGGCGCGCGGGTGGGGCAGCGTGAGCTGCGGGTCGTCGGAGGTGACGTCGGCGTACGCGACGATGTCGACGTCCAGGGTGCGCGGGCCCCAGTGCTCGTCACGGACGCGTTTGTACGCCTCCTCGATGGCGTGCGCGCGCTCCAGCAGGGAGGAGGGGGGCAGGGTGGTCTTGAGGACCACGACCGCGTTGAAGTACGACGGCTGGCTGCCGGGCTCGACGCCCCAGGGCTCCGTCTCGTACACCGGCGAGACGGACTTCACGCGGACACCGGGGGTGTCCTCGAGCGCGTCGACGGCGCCCTGGAGGGTCTCCAGGCGGTTGCCCAGGTTGGCGCCAATGGAGATGACGGCCCACTTGGGGTTCTGCAGGGTGGTGTCGGCGGCGTCGACCTGCTCGACGACCGAGGCGGGTACCGGCTGGACGGTCGGGTCGCTGTGACCCTGAAGGAAAGGTCGGGTCATACTCGGCTCCGGGTGATGGTGACGGTCACGTCGTCGAAGGGGACGGTGATCGGCGCGTCCGGCTTGTGGACGCACACCTCCACCTCCTGGACCCCTTCGTGCTTGAGGCAGGTCTGGGCGATCCGCTCGGCGAGCGTCTCGATGAGGTTCACCGGCTCGCCCTCCACCACGGCCACGACCTCCTCGGCCACGATGCCGTAGTGCACGGTCTTCGTGAGGTCGTCGTCCGCAGCGGCCGGTCGGGTGTCCAGCCCGAGGACGAGGTCCACGATGAAGGTCTGGCCCTCCTCGCGCTCCTTGGGGAACACACCGTGATGCCCGCGGGCCTTGAGGCCGCGCAGCGCCACACGATCCACGCGAATCACTCCTGCAATCGTCGGGAAGGACCGGCCCGTACCACGTGCGGGCGGCACACCGGCCTCAGACGAATCTACCTGCGGGCACTGACACGGCCGGGTCACGGGGCCGCGGGCCCCGACGGATACCACGAGGGTTCATCTTGTGTTTCCCCCGGGAAACCCGGTCGCGCCTTGGGGTGGAAGCCGCTCATACCCCGGGGTAGGTGATTCCAACCACTTCTTCGCCCGCGTGAGGCGCCGATCCGCTCAGTCGAGAGGACCGCCGTCCGGATTCGCACCGTCTGCACTGGTGTCGTCGTCCTCGGCCCCGTCGCTCTCCGCCATGACGGGTGAGGCGTGGTGCGACCACAGCTTCCAGCCGGCGGGCGTACGCCGGAACACGTTCGTGGCGACGACGAGCTGGCCGACCAGCGGACCCAGCTCCGCGCCGTCCGCCGGGGCCGGGCCACCGCTGAGGATGTTCTCGGTGCAGGTCACCAGGGCGGTGTCACCGGTGACGGAGACGTGCACGTCGGTCAGGAAGAACTGGATGTAGTCCGTGTTGGCCATGATCAGGGCGTACGACCTGAGGACCTCGCCGCGGCCGGTGAGCACCGGCCAGCCGGGGTGCACGCAGGAGACCACGCCGGTGTCCGCCGGGTCGTGGTACTCCTCGTCCACGCCCAGGTCGGCAGGGGTGAGCCAGAGCGAGGACAGCTCGTCGAAGTCGCCGCGCTCCATCGCCTCGTAGAAGGCGGTGTTGGCGGCCTCGACCTGCTCGACGTCGGTATGGGGGGCGCTCACCGGTCTCCTTCCGCCTTGCGCTCACCATCGGCACCGGGTGCGCGTCCTACATCGCGCGCTCCGTGCTCACCTGCATCGCCAGGCACGTATCCCGCGTCCTGCGCCCCGGGCCCGCGCTCCGCGCCCGGCGCGTGACCCGTGCCCCGCACCTCACGCACGCCGCCCGAGCCCGGCCCTGATCCCGCCTCGCGCGCCTCCTCCACGGCCCGTGCGACCCGCACCGCGTCCGCGGTGGCGCGTACTTCGTGCACGCGCACCGCCCATGCGCCGGAGTGCGCCGCGATCGCGGAGACGGCGGCCGTGGCGGCGTCGCGCTCCCTGGCCGGCGGGGGCGCGCCCTGCGGACCGGCCAGTACCCGGCCGAGGAACCGCTTGCGGGAGGCGGCCACGAGCAGGGGGTGACCGAGGGCGTGCAGGCGGTCGAGGTGGGCGAGGAGGGAGAGGTCGTGCTCGGCCTCCTTGGAGAAGCCCAGGCCGGGGTCGACGACGATGCGGTCGGGGGCGACACCGCCCGCCAGAACGGCCTCCACGCGCGCGTGCAGCTCGTCCACGACTTCGGTGACGACGTCCTCGTAACGGCCCCTGACGTTGCCGCCATCGAGGAAGCCGCGCCAGTGCATGACGACGAACGGGGCGCCCGCGGCGGCGACCACCGGGATCATCGCGGGGTCGGCGAGGCCGCCGCTGACGTCGTTGACCAGGGCGGCACCGGCCGCGAGGGACTGTTCGGCGACAGAGGCGCGCATGGTGTCGACGGAGACGACGACGCCCTCGGAGGCGAGACCGCGCACGACCGGGACGACCCGCCGGAGTTCCTCGGCCTCGTCCACACGCGTGGCGCCCGGCCGGGTGGACTCGCCGCCGACGTCGACCAGGTCCGCGCCCTCGGAGACGAGATCCAGGCCGTGCTTGACGGCGCCTGTCGTGTCGAACCAGCGGCCGCCGTCGGAGAAGGAATCGGGGGTCACATTGACGACGCCCATGACCGCACACCGGTCCCATGCCGGAAGGCCCGCCACCAGGCCGCGCCCGCTGAGGTTGTTCATACGTTCAGCGTAGGCCCAGGAGGGTGCCCGGAACGCGCGGCGGCCCGGGCGGAAGCACCCGTGCTGGAGGGGGGGTGTGGCTTCCGCCCGGGCCGGTCCTCGGCCACGCCGCTGGTCCCGTGACGTCCCGCGGCGCTCAGGCCGCGCGCACGTCCCCTTCCGCCATGGCGTGCGCGCAGGGGCGCTCGGCCGCCGCCCTGCGCCGGCGCAGGAAGCGCGGGAGCGGCAGCGCGAGGTTGACGAACCCCTCCGCCTGCATGGCCGCGAAGCCGATGCGGGGCAGGTCTCCGGAGTTCCGGTAGACGACGAAGCGGGGCTCCCAGCGCGGCTGGAACTTGGCGTTGAACTTGTACAGCGACTCGATCTGGAACCAGCGTGAGAGGAACACCAGCAGCCCGCGCCAGGCGCGCAGCACCGGACCGGCGCCGATCTTCTCCCCGCGCGCGAGGGCGGAGCGGAACATCGCGAAGTTCAGCGAGACACGGGTGATGCCGAACTTGGGCGCGGCCTGCAGGGCGGCGGCGATCAGCAGCTCGTTCATGCCCGGGTCCGCGCTGCGGTCGCGGCGCATCAGGTCCAGCGACACACCGTCCTTGCCCCAGGGCACGAAGTGCAGGATCGCCTTGAGGTCGCCGTACTCGCCGGGCTGGTCGTCCTGCTTGTGGGCGGTGGCGATCAGGCAGTCGCCGTCGGCCGCGTCGCCGACGCGGCCGAGCGCCATGGAGAACCCGCGCTCGGTGTCGGTGCCGCGCCAGTCGTCGGCCGCCCGCCGGATGCGTTCCAGTTCTCCGTCGCTGAGGTCACGGATGCGCCGCACCCGGGTTTCGTAGCCGGCTCGCTCGATGCGCTTGACCATTTGTCGTACGTTGCGCATCGCGCGTCCGGCGAGCGAGAAATCCGCGACGTCCACCACCGCCTCGTCGCCCAGTTCCAGGGCGTCCAGACCGGTCTCGCGGGTCCACACCTCGCCGCCCGTCTCCGAGCAGCCCATGACGGCCGGGGTCCACGAGTGGGCCTTGGCCTCGTCCATGAAGCGCTCTATGGCGCCGGGCCAGGCCTCGACGTCGCCGATGGGGTCACCGCTGGCGAGCATCACGCCGGAGACGACGCGGTAGGTGACCGCCGCTTTGCCGCTGGGCGAGAAGACGACCGCCTTGTCACGGCGCAGCGCGAAGTGCCCGAGGGAGTCGCGGCGGCCGTGCTTCTCCAGCAGGGCCCGCAGCTGGGCCTCGTCCTGCTCGGTGAGGCGCGCCGCCGGGTGCTCGGGGCGGAAGGCCAGGTAGATCGTGGTGACCGCGGTGATCCAGCCGAGCGCGCCGAGGGAGAAGGCGACGGTCCAGGAGGTGTTGCCCGAGTAGTCGACGGGTCCCTCGAAGCCGAACAGGCCGTAGACGACGTGGGTCAGCCGGTCGGCCAGGCTCGGGTCGCCGATCGTGCGGTGCGGGTGAACGCTGACGATCACGAGACCGAGGACCAGGGAGCCCGCACTCATGAGTACGAAGTTGGTAAGAGCACGCCACCTGCTGCGCGGGTCCGGGAGCGCCGCGAACTGGTCCCTGTGCCGCAGCAGCGGCACCAGCAGCGCGACCGCGATCAGCACGCCGACGATCGAGTGCCGGTAGGCGAACTGCGCCGCGGCACCCGCCGGCAGCAGCGCCACCGCGGCCCGCCACGCCCGGCGTTTGCGCCGCCTGAGACCGTGCGCGAGCAGGAGCAACAGCACGCCGGCGCTCAGCGAGAGCGCCGCGGCGAAGGGCCCGAACGAGCCGGGCAGCACCTCGGCGATCGCGTGCATGCGGCTGTGCCGGAAGCGCGGGAACACGCCCGCGGCAATGTCCAGGACGCCCACGATCGCGGCCGCCCTGCTGACCAGAGTGGGAACGGTCTCGGGACGCGGGCCGCGAAGTATGCGCCGCGCCCGGCTCTTACCACCCGGAACCTCGCCCGACAATTCCCCATCTATCCTGACAGACATCGCATCCCGTAGTTCTGCGAGAGACCTTGAACCCGGGCCCGATCAGGGCATCCGGCGACATTGCGCCCTCTAGGACGGTGTCTTGGGGAGAGAGGTTCACTCCCCACCGGAAAGTCGGGTCAAAGGCTAAGGAAAGCCCCGGGCAAGCCTTCGCAACGAAGCGCGGGTGGAATCGGGCGGAAAGCGCAGGCAGGAAACAGCCCATGGGTCTCACGAGCAACAAAGTGCTGGTGCTGGCGATTTTCTTCGCCATTGTGCTCTTCATCGCCACGGTGTGGTTGTGGCCGCGGTTGGCACGGCAGAGCTGGCGAGCCGTCAGCGGCCGTGTCGGCATGCTGCTGGCCACCCAGCTGACGATCTTCGCCTCCTTCGGCCTCGCCGCCAACCAGGCGTTCGGCTTCTATGCGAGCTGGTCGGACCTGCTCGGTACGGAGACCGGGCAGGGAGTTGTGGTCGATCACACGGCGGCGGGCGCCAACAGCCCGATCCAGGTGGTCTCCACGTCCCGGGTCGTGGGGGTCAGCAGTGCGCTGCCGCAGGTGGCCGGGCAGGTCCAGAAGGTCGACATACTCGGCCGTACGACCCACATCGCCGCACCGGCGTTCGTGTACCTGCCGCCGGAGTACTTCCAGCCGCAGAACCGCGCGCGCAAGTTCCCGGTGGCCGTCGTCCTCACGGGCTACCCCGGTACGGCGCAGGCACTGGTGGACAAGCTGCACTACCCGAGCACGGCGCAGCAGCTGGCCAAGTCCGGCAAGATGCAGCCGACGATCCTGGTGATGCTCCGGCCTTCCGTGGCGCCGCCGCGGGACACCGAGTGCGTGGACGTTCCCGGCGGCCCGCAGACCGAGACGTTTTTTGCCAAGGATCTGCGTGACTCGGTGATGGCCCACTACCGGGTGGACAAGACGCCCGCCAGCTGGGGCATCATCGGCGACTCGACCGGTGGCTACTGCGCGCTGAAGATCGCCGTGCACCACCCGGCCTCGTACGCGGCCGCCGTAGGCCTGTCGCCGTACTACAAGGCGCCGATCGACCCCACCACCGGCGACCTCTTCCACGGCAACAAGAACCTGCAGAATCGTGCCAACCTCTTCTGGGCTCTCCAGCACCTGCCGGCGCCGGAGACCTCGCTGCTCGTCACGAGCAGCAAGGTCGGTGAGCACAACTACAAGGACACGCTCAAGTTCATCAAGGCCGTGCAGGACACGAACGTGACCAGGGTCTCCTCGATCATCCTCCCGAGCGGCGGGCACAACTTCAACACCTGGAAGCGGGAGATCCCGAGCGCGCTCGAGTGGCTCAGCTCACGTCTCGTCTCGCACTGAGGTCCCTACGACCGATGTCCCGTTAAGGACACGGTGTGGCCGGGTTTTTACGGGGCGAGGGTCCACGATTCCCCTACGCGCGGTAAGTTTCTGGCCATGCCACGTGGACGCCACCGCCATTCCCCACCCCTGCACCGGCTGTTGCCTCCCTCGGCGATTGCCGGCGTGTCCGTCGTCTGCGCGCTGGGTCCTTGGGCGTTCTCCGAGGCCACGGTGTTGCGCGCCCTGGCCGCGGCCGCGGCGGCGACGGCAGTCGTCGGCGCGGTGGTGATGCGCCGCTGGGACATCCATGCGGGCAAGCAGGTCGCCGAACTCGCCCGCGCGCGTGCCAGCGACGAATGGCGCAACGAGGAGCGGGTCGCCGAACTGGAGACCGACCTCGAGGAATCCCGCGAGCTGCGCACGAAGCTGGAGCAGCGGCTGCGCGCCAAGCGCGCCGAGCTGGCGGGCCTGCGCAACGAGCACGCGGCGCTGCTGCGCCGGTACGCCACGGCGGAGACCGAGCGCGCAAGCGCCCTGGAGGGCCGTCGGCAGCTGGAGATCGAGGCGGCCGTGCCCTCGTCCGCGCCCGCACTGCCGCCCGCGCGAAGTGCCGAGCCGGAGCCGGAGCCGGAACCGGCACAGGCCGAGGCGAAGCAAGCGGCCGGGCCTGCCGACGGGGGCGAGCCGACGGCGCACGCGGTGTTCTCGGCCGAGGGAGCCCGGCTGTACCTGCGCGCTCTGACGGCCCTGGCCCGGTTCGACCGCGAGACTGCGGCCGAGTCCGAGTCCGAGTCCGAGTCCGAGTCCGAGTCCGAACCACGGTCCGGGTCCGAGTCTGCGGTGTCCGATGTGGAGGCCGACGAGGACGTGGTTGCCGAGGCTGACACGGCCTTGGGGGCCACGGCCTTCGAGGGTGCACCTTCCGTGGCCGAGGAGCTGGGCGGGACCGGCGCGGACGACTCCGATGCGGACGACTCCGATGCGGACGACTCCGATGCGGACGACCGCGGTGCGCAGGCGGACTTCGTCGTCGAGGGCGAGGCCGACGCGCGTACGGCCGTCGCGGACGACGGGAGCGGAGGTTCCGTTGCCAAAGGAGAAGACGTCGGGGAATCCGCCGACGCCGGGGCCGAAGGGGCCGCCGGGGACGGCGTGACGGCCACTGTGACCGACGATGTGACGGCCGCTGTGACCGAGGACGCCGGTGCCGGCCGGAACGAGGCCGTCCCTGTGCCCGTCCCCGCCACGCCGGTGGCCCAGCCGCCCGCCGGGCACTTCACGGTGCCGACCGCCGTGGCCGTCGTACCCGCCGCGCCCGCGCGGCGCCCGATGGTCGAGGGCGGCTTCGACTTCTTCGGCACCCAGAAGGCCGCGCCCAAGGCGCAGCTCGACTCCGTGCACAACGAGGACCTCGCCGACGTGGTCGGCGCGGAGGCCCTCGCCGTGCACAAGGCCGAGACCGAGTCCGAGTTCAAGCCCGCTGACGCGCAGTCGCACGAGGGCGGCCAGGTCATCGACCTCACCGCGCACGACGAGACCGAGCACATCGACGTCAAGGGACTGCGCACCGCGGCTTCCTGAGACCCCGGTGCCGCAGGACGGCGGGCCCGGCTTCCCCGAGGGGAGCCGGGCCCCGTGTCATCCGGACGTCATCCAGCGGTCCGGGCGGGCGTCCCGGCGTCCGGTACGGGACCTCTCGGCCTGGTCGCGCAGGAGCCGTAGGGCTTCCTCGGCGTCCCGCAGGCGGGCCGTCACGGTCTTTCCGGCCCCGTTGTCCACATGGACGTCGGCAAGCCGCCAGAGGCGCTGCCAGGGGCCCTGGGTGAGCCGCACGCTCTGCACCTTGGCGTGCGGCACGAGCGAGAGGTTGTGGCGCAGCAGTCCGTGCCGGGCGGCGAACACCGTGCCGGTGACCGCGAGGCGGTGGCCGCGCCACCACAGCGGTACGCACCACCGGGCCCGCCGCGGCGGTCGCGACAGTTCCTGAGGCACCGTCACACCCGGCAGCACGCGCGCGAGGACCGACTCGGCGACCGCGCGCGGGGCGACGGGTATCAGCACCGAGTTGGAGGATCCGGCCACCTCCAGTTCCACCCGCACCCAGCCGAGCCGCCGCCACAGCAGCGGCTCGACGATCCGCACGGTCTGTACCCGGCCGGGCGGCACCGTCTCGTGCGTGCGGTCGAGCAGCCCGTGGTCGATGCGCAGCCCGTCCGGGGACTCGCCCACCTTCCAGTCGAACTCGGCGACGAACCGCCGCGCGCTGCTCGCGCCGGCCCCGCCGAGCAACGGCAGGGCGGTCGCGAGGACGGTCCACGGGTTGTGGGTGGTGAGCCACAGCACGGTCGGCACGACGAGCGCCGCGCCCAGCGAGGCCCAGGTGGCGGCCGTCAGCGCCAGGGAGAGCGCGAGCGCGCGCGGGGGCACGCGCAGCAGCTCGTGTGCCGGCGCCTCGCCGACTTCATGCGCCGTCTCGGGTGCGAAACCCGCCGCGCGCGCGAGCAGCTCCGCGCGCAGGGCGCGCGCCTCCTGCTCGCCGAGGAAGGCCAGTTCGTCCTTCTTCTCGGCGCCGACGACGTCGATCCGCAGCTTTGCGACGCCCGCCACGCGCGCGAGGAGGGGACGGGAGACATCCACTGCCTGGATGCGCTCCAGCCGGATGTGAGCGGTGCGCCGGAACAACAGGCCGGTACGGATGCGCAGTTCGGAGTCGGTGACCGCGAAGTGCGTGAACCACCAGGACAGGAAGCCGTACAGGCCTGCCGTCGGCACCAGGACCGCGAGCCCCAGCAGGAGCATGGTGTCGGTCAGCCGCGTCAGCTGCTCCTGCGCGCCGTTCGGGTCGTGTGCCGCCCAGCCGACGAGTACGGCGACCGGTGCCCACGCCCGGCGGAAGGGCGTGACCGGGTGCAGCCGGCGCTCGGCCATGGGCACGCGCCCTTCGGTGTCCTGCGCGCCGACCGGCCCTTTCCCGCCCCCATTGGCGTCTGCGGCAGCCACGGTGTGTGCGGCAGCCACGGCGTGTGCGGCGTCTTCGGTCTGTGCGGCGTGCGCGGCGTTGGTGGCTGCTATGCCGTCGCCGTGGTCCGGGGTCGTCACAGGCCCGCCGATCGGGCCTCGCCCAGCTCGGTGAGCCGGTCGCGCAGCCGCTCCGCCTCGGTGGGGTCGAGGCCGGGGATGGTGGCGTCGGTCGCGGCGGCCGCCGTGTGCAGCTGCACGGTGGCCAGCCCGAAGCGCCGCTCCACCGGACCGGAGGTGACCTCCACCAGCTGCATCCGCCCGTAGGGCACCACCGTCTCCTCGCGCCACAGCACACCGCGGCTGATCAGCAGGTCGTCGGCGCGCTCGGCGTACCGCCAGGAACGCCAGTTGCGGCCCAGCAGCCTCCAGCACCATGCGGCGCACGCCACGGGCAGCAGTGCGAAGGCGGCCCATGCGGGCCCCGCGAGCAGGCCGGGCAGCAGGCCCGCGGCGAGCGCGAGCGCCGCCGTCCACAGCACGAGCAGCAGCCGCCGCATCCGCAGCAGACCCGGCGGCAGCGCGCGCCAGACCGTCTCGTCGCCCGGTGTCCCCGCCATTCCCGCCTCGCGCGGGCTCCCCGTTTCCATGGGGCCAGGGTACGTAGGGGAAACTGGGGCCATGACTCCTACGACCCAGACCACGGTCGGGATCGGCGGCGCCGCGGAGAGCACCGACATGGTGCTCAACATCGGGCCCCAGCACCCGTCCACGCACGGCGTGCTGCGGCTCAGGCTCGTGCTGGACGGGGAGCGCATCGTGCGTGCGGAGCCGGTGATCGGCTATATGCACCGCGGCGCCGAGAAGCTCTTCGAGGCGCGCGACTACCGCCAGATCATCGTGCTCGCCAACCGCCACGACTGGCTGTCGGCGTTCTCGAACGAGCTGGGTGTGGTCCTCGCCGTGGAGCGGATGCTCGGCATGGAGGTGCCCGAGCGGGCGGTGTGGACGCGCACGCTGCTCGCCGAGCTGAACCGGGTGCTGAACCACCTGATGTTCCTCGGCTCCTACCCGCTGGAGCTGGGCGGCATCACTCCGGTGTTCTACGCGTTCCGCGAGCGCGAGGTGCTCCAGAACGTGATGGAGGAGGTCTCCGGCGGGCGCATGCACTACATGTTCAACCGTGTCGGCGGCCTCAAGGAGGACCTGCCGGCCGGCTGGGCCACGCGCGCGCGTGCCGCCGTCGCCGCCGTGCGCTCTCGCATGGACGTCTTCGACGACCTGGTGCTCGGCAACGAGATCTTCCGCGGCCGTACGCGCGCGGTGGGGGCGATGACGCCGCAGACCGTGCACGCCTACGGCGTGAGCGGACCCATCGCGCGCGCCTCGGGCGTCGACTTCGACCTGCGCCGCGACGAGCCCTATCTGGCGTACGGAGATCTTCAGGACACGCTGAAGGTCGCCACCCGGCGCGAGGGCGACTGCCTCGCCCGCTTCGAGGTGCTCCTGGAGCAGACCCACAACGCGCTCGACCTCGCCGACGCCTGTCTGGACCGGCTCGCCGAACTGCCGCCGGGACCGATCAACCAGCGGCTGCCGAAGGTGCTGAAGGCGCCCGAGGGGCACACCTACGCGTGGACCGAGAATCCTCTCGGCATCAACGGTTACTACCTGGTCAGCAAGGGCGAGAAGACGCCGTACCGGCTCAAGCTGCGCTCGGCGTCCTACAACAACATCCAGGCGCTGACCGAACTGCTGCCCGGGACGCTGGTGGCGGACATGGTGGCGATCCTCGGGTCGATGTTCTTCGTGGTCGGGGACATCGACAAGTAGCGGCGACAAGTAGCGGCGACGGGTAGCGGCGACGGGTAGCGGCAACGAGGCGTTCGGCAGGAAGTCCGAGGGGCCGGCAGGGAGCCCGCACGCTAAGGGCCCGCATCCAGCGGGTCCGGGATGCCGACCGGCTGGACCAGCCAGCCGAAGTCACCGAGGCCGCCCCGGGCGGTGAGTTCGCCGGCCTCCCCGGCGCTCGCGAGGGCGCGGACATAGGCGGAAGGGTCTGTGGAGGCCAGCGCGAGCGGAGGGCGCGCGCCGGTGATGTCGAGGGCACGCAAGGCAGCGCGTTGCGTGAGCAGGCGTGCAGGGGGCAGCGTGCGCGCCGGGCTGGAGGGCTCCTGCGCCGTCCCATGGGGTGTGCGCGCAGTGTTCGGGGGCGTGCGGGGCGCAGAGGGTACGTCGGAGGGCGTGCGCGTGGTGTCTCGGTTCGCGTGCGCCGCATCCGTGGTCGTGCGGGCCGCGTCGGCGGGCTCGCACGGCGTGCCCCATGGCGCGCCTACCGCGCTGTGGGGCGGGCTCAGGGCGCCCGCTCCTGCCGCTGCCGCTGCCGCGCACGCGTCCAGTGCGACATGCGCCGTGATGTCGCACGACCCGTCCGGCACGGGCTCCGTCCCGCGCCCCTCGCGAAAGCCGGTGAGCGTCCCGAACGGGGGGCGCGTGTCGATGGTGTGCGCGTAGTCCACCGCCACCGCGAGCCCGCGCACCACCCGGCCCACCACGGACGCCCACGCCAGATCCCGGGGCAGCCCGATCTCCGCGCGCAGGCCCTCCTCGGCGGGCAGCGGCCACCAGCGGGTGAGCCAGTCCGCGTCCGGGCCGGTCACGGCCTCCCCGAGCCGCTCGGTGCCGTCCCGCTCGACTAGCACCAGCCGGGGCACGCCCGCGGGGTCGACCTCGGCGACGTCCACGGGCACGTTGTCCAGCCACTCGTTGGCGAACAGCAGCCCGGTGACGGCGGCCGGGGGTGCGTCCAGCCAGGAGATGCGCGCGTCCAGGCCGGCGGGGCGGTCGGCCAGCTCGACGGCGTACCCGCGCGCGCGGGCCGCCACGTCGGTCGGCAGGGCCGCGAGCACCCCGGTGACCAGCTCGCCCCGTCCCGCCCCCATGTCGACGAAGTCGAGCGCCGGGGGCCGGCCGAGCGCCTCGTCCACCCGGCACAGCAGCCGGGCCACGGCCCGAGCGAACAGTGGGGAGGCATGTACGGACGTGCGGAAGTGGCCGACCGGGCCTTCCGGGCGCCGGTAGAAACCGCCGGGCCCGTACAGCGCCTCCTCGGTCGCGGCACGCCAGCCGTGCCGGTCGCGCCGACGGTCCTGGCTGCAGTCGCAGTCGCAGTCGCCGTCGCCGGGGTCCGGTTCCGCTTCCCGCGCCGTCTCATCCGTCACCGCAACAGACTAGGCGCACAGATGATCACTTCCTCCACCTTGCGGAGTATGCGCGCCGAGCCCGGATCGGCCCTCCGGTTGACTCCTGCACGCATCTCGTTTCCCTACTCTGGGTTACGTGCAGCGCCTCTACGACTTTCTCCGCCGCCACCCGACCTGGGTCGACAGCTTCTGGGCTGCCGCCCTGCTCGGGTTGTCCGGCGTGAGTGTGGCAAATCTGCACGGGGCGCCAGGTCGGCAGGGGTCGGTCGCGGCGGCGATGACCGTGTCCGTCGTCCTGTCCGTCGTCGTCGCGCTGCGCCGCCGCTACCCGGAGCCGATGCTGCTGGTCGCGTGCGCGACCGGGCTGGCTCAGCTGGTCCTGGACGTCGGGACGACCCTGGCCGACTTCGCGATGCTGGTGATCACGTACACCGTCGCGGCGGTCGGAGCCCGCTGGGCCTCGCGGCTCGCGCTGGCCGTCAGCTTCGCCGCGGCGGCCCTCGCACAGATCCGCTGGCCGGCCGAGCACTCCGGCTTCGTCGGGCAGATCGCCATCGTGGTCTTCCAGACGGTGCCCTTCGCGCTCGCCTGGGTGCTCGGTGACTCCATGCGTACACGGCGTGCCTACTTCGCCCAGCTGGAGGAGCGCGCGGCCCGCCTGGAGAAGGAGCGTGAGGCGCAGGCGAAGGTCGCGGTCGCAGCCGAGCGCGCCCGCATCGCGCGCGAGCTGCACGACGTCGTCGCACACAACGTGTCGGTGATGGTGGTGCAGGCCGACGGTGCCGCATACGTCCTGGACGCGGCCCCCGACCAGGCCAAGAAGGCCCTGGAGACGATCTCCTCCACCGGCCGGCAGGCCCTCGCCGAGATGCGCCGCCTGCTGGGTGTGCTGCGCACCGGGGAGCACCAGGAGGGCGGGGAGTACGTCCCGCAGCCCGACGTCGGGCAGATCGACGAGCTGGTCGAGCAGTGCCGCAGTTCCGGGCTCCCGGTCGACTTCAAGGTCGAGGGCACCCCGCGCCCGCTGCCGAGCGGCGTGGAGCTGACCGCCTACCGGATCGTGCAGGAGGCGCTGACCAACACCCGTAAGCACGGCGGCCCCAACGCGGGTGCGAGCGTGCGGCTGGTGTACTTCGACGACGGGCTCGGCCTGCTGGTCGAGGACGACGGCAAGGGCGCCCCGCACGAGCTGTACGAGGAGGGCGGCGCCGACGGCCAGGGACACGGGCTGATCGGCATGCGCGAGCGGGTCGGCATGGTCGGCGGCACCCTGGACGCGGGTCCGCGCCCGGGCGGAGGATTCCGCATCAGCGTCCTGCTCCCGCTCAAACCGGCGCATTGACGCACTCGCGCGCCCCTGATTGACACCTGTAAGCCCCTTGCCCCGTTCGTCCCGCCGCCCCGAAGGAAAGAGACCCGATGACGATCCGCGTGATGCTCGTCGACGACCAGGTGCTGCTGCGCACCGGGTTCCGGATGGTGCTCGCAGCCCAGCCGGACATGGAGGTCGTCGCGGAGGCGGGTGACGGAGTCGAGGCCCTGCAAGTGGTGCGCGCCACCCCCGTCGACGTCGTCCTGATGGACGTGCGCATGCCCAAGCTGGACGGGGTGGAGGCCACCCGGCGGATCTGCGCGGAGCCGGACGCGCCCAAGGTGCTGATCCTGACCACGTTCGACCTGGACGAGTACGCCTTCTCCGGGCTGAAGGCAGGCGCCTCCGGGTTCATGCTCAAGGACGTGCCGCCCGGCGAACTGCTGGCCGCGATCCGGTCCGTGCACAGCGGTGACGCCGTCGTGGCACCCTCCACCACCCGGCGGCTGCTGGACCGCTTCGCGCCGATGCTGCCCTCCAGCGGCAAGGAACCGCAGCACAAGGAGCTGGAGCGGCTCACCGACCGGGAGCGGGAGGTCATGGTGCTGGTCGCGCAGGGCCTGTCCAACGGGGAGATCGCCGCCCGGCTGGTGCTGAGCGAGGCCACGGTGAAGACCCATGTGGGCCGCATCCTGACCAAGCTCGGGCTGCGCGACCGGGTGCAGGTGGTGGTGCTGGCGTACGAGACCGGCCTGGTGCGCGCGGGCGGGCACGGCTGACGGCGTCCGTACGGGTGCCGTACCGGCGGCGGTTCAGCGCAGGACGCCCTCGATGAAGTCGCTGCCCAGCCGGGCCACCGCGGACAGGTCCAGCTGGTGCTGGATGTACCGGCCACGGCGGCAGTCGGTGATCAGGCCCGCCTTCTTCAGCACCGCTAGGTGCCGGGATATCTCGGGGGCCGACATGCCGTGTGCGTCGGCCAGTTCGCCCGTGGTGTGCGGGGCGCGCGCGAGATGCCGGCACAGCCGCATCCGCACCGGGTGGGCCAGCGCCTCCATGCGGCGCGTGAGCTGCTCGACCGAGGGGGCCTGCGGGCGGGAGCCGGTCGCCGGGTAGGTGATCGAGGGCTGCCAGCCGAACCGGTGCAGCACCAGGACATGCGGCCAGCCGAGGCTGGTCGGCACCAGGACCAGGGAGCCGTCGCCCGTGGCGGTGCGGCCCACCGAGAGCTTGTCGACCGTGATGAGCGCGGCCTGCTCGTCCAGCGAGATGGCCTCGGAGAGGGACGCGAGGGCTTCGCCGAGGCCCTTGCGGCGCAGCAGCTCGGTCTTGTGCCGGGCGTCGGCGGCGAGCTGGGGCTGGATACGGGCCCAGGTGTCGGCGAAGAAGGCCTCGTCGCAGTCGAGCATCAGTTGCCGGAACCAGGCGCGGACGACCGGCGGGTCCTCCAGCAGCCGGCGCGCGAACTGCTCCTGTACGGCCCCGCGTGCGGCGGCCAGCTCCAGCGCGCGGCGGCGCATCTCCGGGTCGTCCAGCAGGGAGGGTTCCTGGACGTCGTAGCGCAGCTGGCAGGTGAACTCCAGCGCGGCGTTGACGAACTGTTCGTCCGTCAGCTTGTCCAGCAGGTCCAGCTCCTCGGCGAGCGTGGCGCCGGGCGGGGTGCGACGGCCGGGGATGCCCGCGAACGGGGCGAAGACGTCCGAGAACGTCGTACGCCACAGGAAGTCCGCCTCGCACAGGCGGTCGGCCAGCCGGGGGTCCAGCCGGGACGAGACGGCGGTCGCCCAGCCCTGCAGATCGGGATGGTGGCCGGGCTCGCTGAGGGCGTGCAGCGCCATTCCCAGCTCCGCCAGCGGAGAGGGCGCGACGCAGACCCGCTCCAGGGGCAGTCCGGTGATGTCGATGGTCACGCTCATGCCCTCCATCGTGCACCCCGCCACTGACAGTGACCCCGTGGATTGACGGCTGTCGTCAATCCACGGGACATCCGCACCGGTCCCGAGCAGGCTGGGGACACCGGGGCAGCCGCGGAGCCCGAGCGGTCACCGAGCGGTCGGTGACCAGTCCACGTCCCGAGAACGTCCGTGAAGGCGATCCGCCATGAGCATCACTCAGCAGTACCTCCTCGACAGCCACCGCGCGCGGGTGCTCGGCGAGCCCGAGCCGCCCGCGCCCGGGCGCCACGACCTCCGGGTGGCGCGCGAACTGCGCGACTACCGGCGCTTCGGCGCGGTCATCGCCGAGCGCCCGGCGCGGGGACGCGTGCGCTACGCCCTGCGCCGGTGGCTGCGCCCGCGCGCGCTGTGATCACCGTGCGGGCAGGCGGGCGACGAAGTCGGCCACGGCCGCCCGTACGTCGTCCGCCGTCCACTCCAGGCCCGCCGCGCCGACCGTGACCTCCGTGTACGCGAGGTCCGGTCCACCGCGGTCCCAGGCCCGTGAGAACAGCAGGACCGAGGTCTCCTCCGCCTGCCGCACCGCCGCTTCGGCCACCACGTCGGGGTCGTACGGCAGCCAGACCTGGAACTCGTGGGTGTGCGGCTGCGCGGGGTGCACGCGGGCCCACGCCACCCCGGCCTCGGCGAACCCCTCCCGCAGCGCGGCGGCCACCACGCGCGCGTGTCGCACGTAGTCGGGCAGCCGGGGCAGCTCCGTCTCGAGCCCCGCGAGCGCCGCAAGGACGGTCGGGAACTGCTGGAAGACCATTCCGCCGTACCGGTGCCGCCAGGTCTTCGCCTCTTCGACGAGCGTCTTGGGGCCCGCCAGCGCGGCGCCGCCGAAACCGCCCAGGGACTTGTAGAACGACACGTAGACGGTGTCGGCGAGTGCAGCGATCTCGTCCAGGGGGCGGCCGAAGTGCGCGGTGCACTCCCACAGGCGCGCGCCGTCGAAGTGCACCACCGCGTCGCGCTCCCGCGCGGCCTCGACGACTTCGGTCAGCTCCTCCCAGGTGGGCAGCACGTAACCGGCGTCCCTGAGGGGCAGTTCCAGCATCAGCGCGCCGAAAGGCTCTTCGAAGTCGCGTATCTCGGCGGCCGTGGGCAGCCGGGGTTCGTTGGTCACGCGCACCGGGCGCAACGCGCTGACCTGGCTGAACGCGTTCCGTTCGTGCACTTCGGGGTGGGCGAGGCCATGCAGCGCGACCGTGGGGTCGCCGGTGCGGGCGGCCCAGCAGCGCAGGGCCACCTGCTGGGCCATCGTGCCGGTCGGGAAGAAGGCGGCGGCCTCCGTGCCGAGCAGGCCGGCGACCCGCTCCTCCAGGGTGGCCACGATCCGGTCGCCGTACATGTCGGCCCGTTCGTCGAGGTCGTAGACCTCGGGTGCCGTCCGCGTCAGCCAGTCCAGGCGTTCCCGGATCGTGCCCTCGTGATCGGTGCGCCGCAGCACGAGCCGTGCCTGTCTGGAGGCGGCCACCCGCCGTTCGTACCGCGCCCGCCTCTGGTCCTGCTCAGCCGTATCGCTCATGCCGGGGATCATGCCGCGCCCGGGCCGCGCCCGGTACCGGGAATTCCTCACCGCGAGGCCGTTGCGACGGCGTGGTGAAACCCACAGCCTGTGGACAACCGGCCGCCCCCGAACCCGATAGCGTTAACATGACGAGAAATCGTTCGGTACATCGTCCGGTACCCAGAGCGGACTGGAACGGGAAGGCCGCCGTCGCGTGAGTACAGTCCACCAGCCAGATCTCAAGGACCGCCCCGCGCGGCTCACCGTCGGTGTCGTCGGCGCCGGCCGCGTGGGCCCGGCGCTGGCCGCGTCCCTCCAGCTCGCCGGACACCGTCCGGTGGCCGTCTCCGGTGTCTCGGAAGCCTCCCGCAGGCGCGCCGAGACCCTGCTCCCCGACGTGCCCGTGGTGCCGCCCGCCGAGGTCCTCGAGCGTGCCGACCTGGTGCTGCTCACCGTCCCCGACGACGCCCTGCCCGGGCTGGTCGCCGGCCTCGCCGAGACCGGCGCCGTACGGCCGGGACAGCTGCTCGTGCACACCTCCGGGCGGTACGGCGTGGGCGTCCTCGACCCCGCCCTGCGCGCGGGCGCGCTGCCGTTGGCCCTGCACCCGGCGATGACGTTCACCGGCACCCCGGTGGACGTCCAGCGCCTGGCCGGCTGCTCCTTCGGCGTCACCGCGCCCGAGGAGCTGCGGCTGGCCGCCGAGGCCCTGGTCATCGAGATGGGCGGCGAACCGGAGTGGATCAGCGAGCAGAACCGCCCGCTGTACCACGCGGCCCTCGCGCTGGGCGCCAACCACCTGGTGACCCTGGTGGCCCAGTCCATGGAGCTGCTGCGCACGGCCGGTGTGGCGGCGCCCGACCGGATGCTCGGCCCGCTGCTCGGTGCCGCCCTGGACAACGCGCTGCGCTCCGGCGACATGGCGCTCACCGGGCCTGTCGCGCGCGGGGACGCCGGGACCGTCGCCGCGCACGTCACCGTGTTGCGCAGGCACGCCCCGCAGACCGTTGCGGGCTACCTCGCGATGGCCCGTGCCACCGCCGACCGGGCCCTGGCCCACGGCCTGCTGAAGCCGGAACTCGCCGAGGACCTGCTCGGCGTGCTGGCCGACGGTTCCACCGGCATCACCGGCACCAACGGCACCGAGGGGAACGCCTGATGACCACCGCCCTGCTGAGCACCGCCGAAGAGCTGCACGCGCGCGTGCGCGCCGGCCGCCGCGCCGTCGTGATGACCATGGGCGCCCTGCACGAGGGCCACGCCACCCTGATCCGCGCCGCGCGGGAGCTGGCCGGGCCGGACGGCGAGGTGGTCGTCACCGTCTTCGTCAACCCGTTGCAGTTCGGCGCGGGCGAGGACCTCGACCGCTACCCGCGCACCCTCGAGGCCGACCTGAAGCTCGCCGAGCAGTCCGGCGCGGACGCCGTCTTCGCGCCCTCCGTGGACGAGGTCTACCCGGGCGGCGAACCCCAGGTGCGCATCACCGCCGGCCCCATGGGCGAACGCCTGGAGGGCGCCTCGCGGCCCGGCCACTTCGACGGCATGCTCACCGTCGTCGCCAAGCTGCTGCACCTGACCCGCCCCGACGCCGCCCTGTTCGGGCAGAAGGACGCCCAGCAGCTGGCCCTGATCCGGCGCATGGTGCGGGACCTGAACTTCGGCGTCGAGATCGTCGCCGTACCGACGGTGCGCGAGGCGGACGGGCTCGCCCTGTCCAGCCGCAACCGCTACCTCTCGCCCGAGGAGCGCGGCACCGCGCTCGCGCTGTCCCGGGCGCTGTTCGCGGGCCGCGACCGGCACGCCGCGCAGGAGGCGCTGCGCGCGCGGGCCCGCGAAGTGCCCTCCACGCACGCGCGTGCCGAGGCGCTGAGCGCCATAGGGGAGTCCCGCGCGGCGGCCGACGCGCACGCCGTCGCCACCGCCGCGCCCGGCGGTCCGGCCACGGTCCGCGCGGCGGCCCGCCAGATCCTGGACGAGGCCGCCCGCTTCGTCCCGCCGCTCCGGCTGGACTACCTCGCCCTGGTCGACCCCGCCGACTTCACCGAGATCGGTGACGACTTCACCGGCGAGGCCGTCCTCGCCGTCGCCGCCCGGGTCGGCGCGACCCGGCTGATCGACAACCTGCCCCTCACCTTCGGAACCCTCGGAGCCGCCTCGTGACCAGCACAGGCATACGACTGCATGCGCCCGCCCCCGGGTGGAGCATCTCCGCGGACGTGGTCGTCGTCGGCTCCGGCGTGGCCGGCCTGACCGCGGCCCTGCGCTGCGAGGCGGCCGGTCTCACCACGGTCGTCGTCACCAAGGCCCGCCTGGACGACGGCTCCACGCGCTGGGCGCAGGGCGGGATCGCCGCCGCCCTCGGCGAGGGCGACACCCCCGAGCAGCACCTCGACGACACCCTGGTGGCCGGCGCGGGCCTGTGCGACGAGGAGGCCGTACGGATCCTCGTCACCGAGGGCCCCGACGCCGTACGGCGGCTGATCTCCACCGGCGCGCACTTCGACACCGACGACGAGGGCGACATCCACCTCACCCGCGAGGGCGGCCACCACAGGCGCCGGATCGCGCACGCGGGCGGCGACGCCACCGGCGCGGAGGTCTCCCGGGCGCTCGTGGAGGCCGTGCACGCGCGTGGGGTGCGCACGATCGAGAACGCGCTCGTACTGGACCTGCTGACCGACACCGAGGGCCGTACGGCCGGTGTCACGCTGCACGTGATGGGCGAGGGCCAGCACGACGGCGTGGGCGCCGTGCACGCCCCCGCGGTGGTCCTCGCGACCGGCGGCATGGGCCAGGTGTTCTCCGCGACCACCAACCCGTCCGTGTCGACCGGCGACGGCGTGGCGCTGGCGCTGCGCGCCGGTGCGGAGGTCTCCGACCTGGAGTTCGTGCAGTTCCACCCGACCGTGCTGTTCCTCGGCCCGGATGCGGAGGGGCAGCAGCCGCTCGTCTCCGAGGCGGTGCGCGGCGAGGGTGCCCACCTGGTCGACGCCGACGGCGTGCGCTTCATGGTGGGCCAGCACGAACTGGCCGAGCTGGCGCCCCGGGACATCGTCGCCAAGGGCATCCTGCGCCGGATGCTGGAGCAGGGCGCCGAGCACATGTACCTCGACGCCCGGCACTTCGGCGCCGAGATGTGGGAGCACCGTTTCCCGACCATCCTGGCCGCCTGCCGCGCCAACGGGATCGATCCGCTCACCGAGCCCATCCCGATCGCCCCGGCCGCCCACTACGCCTCCGGAGGCGTGCGCACCGACGCGCAGGGGCGGACGACCGTGCCCGGCCTGTACGCGTGCGGTGAGGTCGCCTGCACCGGCGTGCACGGCGCGAACCGGCTCGCCTCCAACTCCCTGCTCGAAGGCCTCGTGTACGCCGAGCGGATCGCCGCCGACATCACCGCCGTCCACGCGGCGAACGGCCTCCACGCGCGCGTGCCCGCACCGGTCCCGCACCCGGACAAGCCCGCGCACCCGCTGCTCGCCCCCGAGACCCGCTTCGGCATCCAGCGGATCATGACCGAGGGCGCCGGTGTGCTGCGCTCCGAGGAGTCCCTCGCGCGGGCCGCCGCTCAGCTCCAGCAGCTGCACACGGACGCCCGCGGTGCTCTCGAGGAGAACGGCAAGACCGCCGAGCCAGGTGTCGACACCTGGGAGGCCACCAACCTGCTGTGCGTCGCCCGCGTCCTGGTCGCCGCCGCCCGGCTGCGCGAGGAGACCCGCGGCTGCCACTGGCGCGAGGACCGTGCCGAGCGCGACGACAACGCGTGGCGGCGGCACATCGTCGTACGGCTGAGCCCGGACCGGACGCTGGCCGTACGCACCACCGACACCGCAGACTTCCCCCCGACCCGGTAACACCAGCGAACCCAGCGCTTCAGGAGCAGTGACAGACGTGAGCACCGACGACCTTCCCCTCGCCTCCGCCGGCGGCTGCGGCGACGACTGCGCCTGCGGCGCCGAGGGCGACCAGGAATACCTGGAGTGCGGGCTCGACCCCGCGCTCGCCGAGCTGCTGGCCGCCGCCGGACTCGACCCGATCGAGGTCGAGGACGTCGCCAACGTCGCCATCCAGGAGGACCTGGACGGCGGGGTGGACGTGACGACCGTCTCGACCATCGCCGAGGACGCCACCGCCACCGGCGACTTCACCGCGCGCGAGGCGGGCGTCGTGGCGGGCCTCAGGGTCGCCGAGGCCGTCCTGTCCGTGGTCTGCACCGACGAGTTCGAGGTCGAGCGGCACGTCGAGGACGGCGACCGGATCGAGGCCGGGCAGAAGCTGCTGTCGGTCACCACGCGAACGCGTGACCTGCTCACCGCCGAGCGCAGCGCGCTGAACATCCTGTGCCGCCTGTCGGGCATCGCGACCGCCACGCGCGCGTGGGTGGACGCCCTGGAGGGCACCAGGACCAAGGTCCGTGACACCCGGAAGACGACGCCCGGCCTGCGTTCGCTGGAGAAGTTCGCCGTCCGCTGCGGCGGGGGCGTCAACCACCGCATGTCGCTGTCGGACGCGGCCCTCGTGAAGGACAACCACGTGGTCGCCGCCGGTGGTGTCGCGCAGGCCTTCAAGGCCGTACGGGAGGCCTTCCCGGAGGTGCCGATCGAGGTCGAGGTCGACACGCTGCACCAGCTGCGCGAGGTCGTCGAGGCGGGCGCCGACCTGATCCTGCTGGACAACTTCACGCCCGGCGAGTGCGCGGAGGCCGTCGGCATCGTCGGCGGCCGGGCCCTGCTGGAGGCCTCCGGCCGGCTGACGCTCGGCAACGCGCGCGCGTACGCCGACACCGGGGTGGACTTCCTTGCGGTCGGCGCCCTCACCCACTCCTCGCCGATCCTCGACATCGGCCTGGACCTGCGCGAGGCGGAGTAACGGCCATGCTGCTCACGATCGACGTCGGCAACACGCACACCGTCCTCGGCCTGTTCGACGGCGAGGACATCGTCGAACACTGGCGCATCTCCACGGACGCGCGCCGCACGGCGGACGAGCTGGCCGTGCTGCTCCAGGGCCTGATGGGCATGCACCCGCTGCTCGGCGACGAGCTGGGCGACGGCATCGACGGCATCGCGATCTGCGCGACCGTCCCCTCGGTACTGCACGAACTGCGCGAGGTCACCCGCAGGTACTACGGCGACGTGCCCGCGGTGCTGGTCGAACCGGGCGTGAAGACGGGCGTGCCGATCCTCACCGACAACCCCAAGGAGGTCGGCGCCGACCGGATCATCAACGCGGTCGCGGCCGTGGAGCTGTACGGCGGCCCGGCGATCGTCGTCGACTTCGGTACCGCGACGACGTTCGACGCGGTCTCCGCGCGCGGGGAGTACGTCGGCGGTGTCATCGCCCCCGGCATCGAGATCTCCGTGGAGGCGCTCGGCGTCAAGGGCGCGCAGCTGCGCAAGATCGAGGTGGCCCGGCCGCGCAGCGTGATCGGCAAGAACACCGTCGAAGCCATGCAGGCGGGCATCGTGTACGGCTTCGCCGGGCAGGTCGACGGGGTGGTCGAGCGGATGGCCCGGGAACTGGCCGACGACCCGGACGACGTGACCGTGATCGCCACGGGCGGGCTCGCGCCGATGGTGCTGGGGGAGTCCTCGGCGATCGACGAGCACCAGCCGTGGCTGACGTTGATCGGACTGCGCCTGGTGTACGAACGGAATGTGTCGCGTCTGTGAGCTGACCGACCGGCCGACCGGCCGACCGGTGCCCTGCCGGTACGCCGGTTTTCCCGGACCGCTTTTCCCGCTGCGCCGTTCCGGCTTAACGCGTGCGTGCCCGTGGCCCCGGTCGAGGGAAACCGGGAGCGACACGCGGCGACACATCATTCCGTTCCGTCACTTTTGTCCGATTAGCGGTAGCGTCGCCGCATGCCCACGCCATATGGATCCCGCGGCGGCATGGCGTTCGGCGTGGAGGAGCTGCGTGTGCTCCGCCGCGCCCTCGCCCTCGCCCTTCACTCCGGTCCCGCCTCCGCCGGAGACGTCCAGGACTGTTTCCGGCTCGCCGAGTCGCTCGACGAGGCGATGTGCGAGGGGGCGAGACTGCGCGCGTTCCTGGTGGCCGACCTCGGTCGGTACCGGGCCGCTCTCCCCGGTACGGCCGCCGGCTATCTCACTCTCCTGGAGGAGGCGCTGGCCACCGGGCACCGGCCGACGGCGGACGACCTCGCCGCGCTGCGGGCACTGCGCGGCAACCCCGTGGCGGCCGCGCTGCTGGACCGCTGCCAGGCGCTGGCCGAGCGGGACGTACGGGCCCGGTTCGCGCAGGGCGGCAGGGCTGTGCCGGCGCCCGCCGTACCGCCCTCGCGCACGCGCCTGCTGGCCCTTCCCGGCGGCGCGGGCGAGTCCGGGGCCCAGGAGGCCGAGGAGCCGTCGAAACCGGCGGAGAAGCCCGCACAGAAGCCCGGACCGGCCCCCGCGGAGCGCCCCGCGCCCGAACCGGCGGCACCCAAGCGGCCCATTCCGACGCCGGGCGAGGTCTTCCCGCGCCGCAAACCGACGCCTCCGGCCGACACCGCCGAGTCCCGCCAGCTGGCCGCGGGCTGACCCCGGCAGCCACCGCTCGGCCCCGGCCCGCGCCACCCGTACCGAACCCGGCGGCCCCCGCTCTCGGACACCGATGGCGCGGGCTGTGTCTGTGCAGGTGAGGAGGCCGAACGGGTGGTTCGCGCACCCCGCCCCTTTCGCCCGTTCCCGCGTGGCTACCCTGGATCCATGGACTACGTCTCCGCGCTCGTGCCTCCGGCCGTGATGGCCGTGTTCTTCATCGGTGTGGTCAGGGTGATCGTGAAGACCCAGGGCGGGGCCGCCAAGGCCAAGGAGGACGCGGCCGTCGACGCCGCCCTCGCGCGCGCGGAGGGTGCGCGGCAGGCCTCCGCCGGCGGCGACGCCTGATCCGACGCCCGCCCGGGCGCCCCCGTGGCCGGCCCGGCCTTCGACTTCCCTCGGCGTACGACTCCCGCATCCCGGTGCGACTTCGAGTCGTGCGCCCTTTTTGTTCCCATTCGTAGAGTTGGTGCACGTCCGGCACGCCATTGCCGGGATCTCCCACTATTGTTCTGAGCTGTGCCTCGCCCATTGGGAGAACTCGAAGACGCGGTCATGACGCGGGTGTGGAAGTGGAACCGCCCGGTGACCGTTCGAGAAGTCCTTGAAGACCTCCAGCAGGAACGCTCGATCGCGTACACCACCGTGATGACCGTTTTGGACAATCTCCATCAGAAGGGCTGGGTGCGCCGTGAGGCGGAAGGGCGGGCCTATCGATATGAGGCCGTCTCGACGCGCGCCGCGTACGCCGCCGCCCTGATGAACGACGCGTGGTCGCAGAGTGACAACCCGGCTGCCGCTCTCGTCGCCTTCTTCGGGATGATGAGCGACGAACAGCGCCAGGCCCTGAGGGATGCCGTACGCATCGTCCAGGGGCCGGAAACCCGGGAAGCCCCCGAAGCCCGCGAACCCCGGCAACAGGAACCCGCGCAACAGGAAGCCGCCGAACCCCGGCAAGAGGAGAACCCCGGCTCGGCAGAGGGTGCGCTCGGGCGATAGCGTCCGCTCATGTCAGCAGAGCACCTCGAAGTCTCCGCAAAAGCCATCACCGTCCGGCGGGCTCGGACCAGCGACGTCCCGGCCGTACGACACCTCCTCGACGCCTACGTGCGTGACCGCATCCTGCTCGACAAAGCCACGGTCATGCTTTACGAGGACATCCAGGAGTTCTGGGTCGCGGAACGCGACGACAACGCCGAGGTGGTCGGCTGCGGTGCGCTGCATGTCATGTGGGAGGACCTTGCGGAAGTCCGCACTCTGGCGGTGAAGCCCGGCCTCAAGGGCGCCGGTGTCGGCCATCAGTTGCTGGAGAAGTTGCTCGAGACGGCACGCTGGCTCGGGGTACGCCGCGTTTTCTGCCTGACCTTCGAAGTCGACTTCTTCGCGAAGCACGGCTTCGTGGAGATCGGGGAGACGCCCGTCGACACCGATGTCTACGCGGAGCTGTTGCGTTCCTATGACGAGGGTGTCGCGGAGTTCCTCGGTCTCGAACGAGTGAAACCGAACACCTTGGGCAACAGCCGGATGCTTCTGCATCTGTGATCGTCATTGCCCCGGTGCCCTATGTCCGAAACGCGTATGTTTCCGGACGGAGTCGGTCCACCGGTCCTCTCCCAGGGGTTTGAGTTTTTCCGGCAAAAGCGGTTTGCTTTCCGACGTACTGCAGTACTGCATATAACAGGGGCGGCGAAACGGCGGGACGCCGCACACCCCTGGTCCTCAACGTTATCGATGAAAGGAAATCCGGTGGCACAGAAGGTTCAGGTCCTTCTTGTCGACGACCTCGACGGCGGCGAGGCGGACGAGACCGTGACGTTCGCGCTGGACGGCAAGACGTACGAGATCGATCTCACGACCGCCAATGCGGACAAGCTGCGTGGACTTCTCGACGCCTATGTGAAGGGCGGTCGTCGTACCGGAGGCCGTGCCTCTGGGGGGCGTGGAAAGGCGCGTGCCGCTTCCGGTGGCAACCAGGACACCGCGGCGATCCGCGCCTGGGCCAAGGAGAACGGTTACGAGGTCAACGACCGCGGCCGTGTTCCCGCGTCCATTCGCGAGGCTTACGAGAAGGCCAACGGCTGATCTCGCCGTATGGCGGGAGACGACTCGGTGCGCGCGCACGCGTGCCGCAGCCGGATCCGGTGACACCACGCTGCCACCGTGTCCACCAGTCGCACGAGATCGTGGGCGCTCCCCTCGTGTCCCACGGCCGACAGCGCGGGCAACGAGGCTTCGACCTCGCGGCCCGGCCCGGGGGGCCGCAGCCACACGGCGGCCCCCCGTACGGAACCGGCCGCCCCCCACAAGGGCGGCACCGGTGCTTCCAGTGACTCGCCCGTGCCCAGGACCCGAAGGTCGAGGGCGACGGCGCTCCACTCCAGCCAGTCCAGCAGCCCCGGCAGCTCCTCCGCGCTGCCCGCGGCCACCAGCAGTTCCATCCGGTCGCCCCGCAGGGCCACCGGAGAGCCCGGTGCGAGATGCCGGAGCGCTCCCGCGCCCGCCTCGGCCGGCACGTCCAGGACGTCGAACCGCACTCCGGTGAGCAGCCGCAGCGGCCGTCCGGGCACGGTCGTCCATCCCAGATCGTTCTCGTACCAGTGGCGGGCCCGCGCCTCCGGGCCGGCCGGCGGAGCGCAGGGCTGCGGCCCCGGACCGAGGGGCCGGCGCGGAAGGGGGACGGTGTGGACCGTGGAGTCGTCGGTCGCGGGGCCCGAGGGTGCCGTGAGTCTCCCGGGCTCCCTGGGATGCGTGGGATTCGCGTCAGTCATGTGGTGCGCGAGGGCCGAGCCAGCCATGCCAAGTGCAACCGCCGAAGCAGGCGCGAAGTTACGCTGGGTGTCCTCCCGAACGCGCAGAGTCCCGGAAATGGGGGCGCGTGGGGGTACGGGGAGGCGCGAGGTTGTTCGCCCATAGCGGAGGGAGCGGGGGCGCGCGGCATGGAGTGTCGGTGCCGGCGGGTAAGACATGCCTAGTGGGAGGGGGCGACACGCAGGACGGGCCGTCTCACGTTCGCCATCGGCGTACTGGCGAGTGGGGTAACTGCCTGGCCTGCGGGAACATCGTCTCGCACCATCGGGTTGGAGCATATGTCGGCGTTCGGGGTCAGGAGGCCAAGGACGGTGTCGGCAGTTGGAATGAGCGGTCCCCGCTTGCGGGACTAAGCTGCGGAAGGACAGGGAGGGGAAGTTCCCCCCACTGCCTGACCGCTCTGAGGAGCGATTAACGATGTTCGAGAGGTTCACCGACCGCGCGCGGCGGGTTGTCGTCCTGGCTCAGGAAGAAGCCCGGATGCTCAACCACAACTACATCGGCACCGAGCACATCCTCCTGGGTCTCATCCACGAGGGCGAAGGTGTCGCCGCTAAGGCCCTGGAGAGCCTCGGCATTTCGCTTGAGGCGGTCCGCCAGCAGGTGGAGGAGATCATCGGTCAGGGCCAGCAGGCTCCGTCCGGGCACATCCCCTTCACCCCCCGTGCCAAGAAGGTCCTGGAGCTGTCGCTCCGCGAGGCTCTTCAGCTGGGCCACAACTACATCGGTACGGAGCACATCCTGCTCGGCCTGATCCGTGAGGGCGAGGGCGTCGCCGCCCAGGTCCTGGTCAAGCTGGGCGCAGACCTCAACCGGGTCCGGCAGCAGGTCATCCAGCTGCTCTCCGGTTACCAGGGCAAGGAGACCGCCACCGCCGGCGGTCCGGCCGAGGGCACCCCCTCGACCTCCCTCGTCCTGGACCAGTTCGGCCGGAACCTCACCCAGGCCGCTCGTGAGTCCAAGCTCGACCCGGTCATCGGGCGCGAGAAGGAGATCGAGCGGGTCATGCAGGTGCTGTCCCGCCGTACGAAGAACAACCCGGTCCTGATCGGTGAGCCCGGCGTCGGCAAGACCGCCGTCGTCGAGGGCCTCGCCCAGGCCATCGTCAAGGGCGAGGTGCCTGAGACGCTCAAGGACAAGCACCTCTACACGCTGGACCTCGGCGCCCTGGTCGCCGGCTCCCGCTACCGCGGTGACTTCGAGGAGCGCCTGAAGAAGGTGCTCAAGGAGATCCGCACCCGCGGCGACATCATCCTGTTCATCGACGAGCTGCACACGCTGGTCGGTGCGGGTGCCGCCGAGGGCGCCATCGACGCCGCGAGCATCCTCAAGCCGATGCTGGCCCGTGGTGAGCTGCAGACCATCGGTGCGACCACCCTGGACGAGTACCGCAAGCACCTGGAGAAGGACGCGGCCCTGGAGCGCCGCTTCCAGCCCATCCAGGTCGCCGAGCCGTCCCTGCCGCACACGATCGAGATCCTCAAGGGCCTGCGCGACCGCTACGAGGCCCACCACCGCGTCTCCATCACGGACGAGGCCCTGGTCCAGGCGGCCACCCTGGCCGACCGGTACATCTCGGACCGCTTCCTGCCGGACAAGGCGATCGACCTGATCGACGAGGCCGGCTCCCGGATGCGTATCCGCCGGATGACCGCTCCGCCGGACCTGCGCGAGTTCGACGAGAAGATCGCCGCCGTCCGCCGGGACAAGGAGTCCGCGATCGACTCGCAGGACTTCGAGAAGGCCGCCTCTCTCCGTGACAAGGAGAAGCAGCTGCTGGCCGCCAAGGCCAAGCGCGAGAAGGAGTGGAAGGCCGGCGACATGGACGTCGTCGCCGAGGTCGACGGCGAGCTGATCGCCGAAGTCCTCGCGACCGCCACCGGCATCCCGGTCTTCAAGCTGACCGAGGAGGAGTCCTCCCGCCTGCTGCGCATGGAGGACGAGCTGCACAAGCGGGTCATCGGCCAGGTCGACGCCGTCAAGGCGCTGTCCAAGGCGATCCGCCGTACGCGCGCAGGCCTCAAGGACCCGAAGCGTCCGGGTGGTTCGTTCATCTTCGCCGGCCCGTCCGGTGTCGGTAAGACCGAGCTGTCCAAGGCCCTTGCCGAGTTCCTCTTCGGTGACGAGGACGCGCTGATCTCCCTCGACATGTCGGAGTTCAGCGAGAAGCACACGGTCTCGCGTCTGTTCGGTTCGCCCCCCGGCTACGTGGGCTACGAAGAGGGCGGCCAGCTCACCGAGAAGGTGCGCCGCAAGCCGTTCTCCGTCGTCCTGTTCGACGAGGTCGAGAAGGCCCACCCGGACATCTTCAACTCGCTGCTGCAGATCCTGGAGGACGGTCGCCTGACCGACTCCCAGGGCCGGGTCGTGGACTTCAAGAACACGGTCATCATCATGACGACCAACCTCGGCACCCGGGACATCTCCAAGGGCTTCAACCTGGGCTTCGCGGCCTCGGGTGACACGAAGTCGAACTACGAGCGCATGAAGAACAAGGTGTCGGACGAGCTCAAGCAGCACTTCCGGCCCGAGTTCCTCAACCGCGTCGACGACGTCGTCGTCTTCCCGCAGCTGACGCAGGAGGACATCCTGCGGATCGTCGACCTGATGATCAGCAAGGTGGACGAGCGCCTGAAGGACCGGGACATGGGCATCGAGCTGTCCCAGTCCGCCAAGGAGCTGCTGTCCAAGAAGGGTTACGACCCGGTGCTGGGCGCGCGTCCGCTGCGTCGCACGATCCAGCGCGAGATCGAGGACACGCTCTCCGAGAAGATCCTCTTCGGCGAGCTGCGCCCCGGTCACATCGTGGTCGTGGACACCGAGGGCGAGGGCGACACCCAGACCTTCACCTTCCGGGGTGAGGAGAAGGCGGCGCTGCCCGACGTCCCGCCGATCGAGCAGGCGGCCGGCGGAGCCGGGCCGAACCTGAGCAAGGACGCGTAAGCGTCCAGCGGATCAGCCGAGTTGAAAGGGGCCGGTGCCTTGGGGCACCGGCCCCTTTCGGTGTTCGCGTAAGTCCGTGTCAGAAGACCGGGTTCATGTGCTCAGGGCTTCGCGTCAGGACAACTGCCCGTTGTAGTCGGGGAGCTTGAACGTCTTGTCGGCGTGGCCGCCGGAGAGGTCGGTGGCGTTGTTGCCGATGTTCGCGATGATCGTGTAGCCGTTGTTCTCGATGTCGACGCGCTGGGCGGTCTTGTAGGCGGCGACATCCTTGAACAGGTCGAACAGGCCGCGCACATAGAGGCCGGAGACGTCGTAGCCGTCGTGTTCGAGGTTGTACTCGGTGGGCAGGTAGATGATGCCCGGGCGGGCCGTGACGAAGAAGAGCGAGACGCCGTGCTCCTGGGCGTACTTCGCGACGTCCAGCACGGGCTTGTTGGCCGGCTGGGGGTAGCTGAAGCCGTAGTCGGTCTCCAGTGTGGTGTTGTCGATGTCGAAGACGATCGCCTGCCTCTCGCCCGGCTTGGCGGCGGCGATGCGTGCCTTGAGGTACGGCAGGGCCTGGTCCATCACCGACTGGCAGTCCTTCTGCCAGGTCGCGTAGTCCACCTTGGTGGTCGAGGCGGTGGCGGCGGTGCTGCTCGTGGTCGCGGCCTGGGCCGGGGCGGCCAGCGCGGCCAGCGCGGCCCCGGAGACGGCGGTGGCGGATATGCGGCGAGCCCAGGGGCCTCTGGTCATCGGTGGGGGTCCTCTCGCACGGGTGGGCGGCCTGAATGTCAGGGGCATGATCCGAGGCGAGGGTGGCGTGGGGGGAACCGTAAGGTTACTGAACGGTAGGAGGCCCGGAGGTGTGCGTCACATGTGCGTGATCGCCGGTTCGGGACCCCGGTGACAAGCCGCACAGGCGACCTGCCCCCTACTAACCGGGGCAGTAGGATGGTAAAGGTCAGGAAAAGGGACTTTTTGCCTGGAACCATCCGGGAGGGAACGGCGTCGCCAGGGGCCGTGCCCGGCGGGTCGGGGTCCTGTCAAGAGCACGGATGGTTTCGCGGTCATCTACTACCAGAAGCCGTAGAAGCGCTGTTTTGGGGCGTACGAGGTGCTGCGTTACGAAGGAATGGCCGCCGGACTGAACGCGCGTTCACCGGGTGGCGGTTCTGTCCCCGAGTCCACGAGGTTTCGATGTTCCAGCGCGCCACGTCCCGTTCCTCCCGTACGCCCTCGCTCCGCACCCGCGTGACCGTCCTGGCCGCCGGAATCGGCGCCGCGGCCGTCGTGGGGACCGGGGTTGCGAGCGCCGCCGCGCCGTCCGCCGCCTCCTGGGTCGACCCGGTGAGGAAGTACACCCTCTCGGCCAGGTTCATGCAGTCCGGCGCCATGTGGCAGGCCAGGCACAGCGGCCAGGACTTCGCCGTGCCGACCGGTACCGAGGTCGTCGCCACGCGCGGCGGCGCCGTCGTCAAGGCAGGCCCCAACGGCGCCGGCGAAGGCCCCGCGTACGGCAACGCCATCGTCGTCAAGCACGCCGACGGCGCCTACTCGCAGTACGCGCACCTGTCCCGGATCGACGTCAAGGTCGGCCAGGGCGTCGCTACCGGCCAGCGCATCGCCCTGTCCGGCTCCACCGGCAACTCCACCGGTCCGCACCTGCACTTCGAGATCCGTACGACCCCGCACCACGGCTCCGCCGTCGACCCGGCCGCCTTCCTGCGCGGCAAGGGCGTCACTCTCTGAAGCGGGCCCGCTGACGGGTGTGTTCGTGCGCCTGGGTGACCAGGTCCAGGGCGACTTCGAGAACGGCCTCGCGCTTCTTCTCGGCGTCGCCCTCGATGTCCTGCAGCACGAACATCCCGGCGTGCAGCGTGAACATCGCGCTGACCGAGCGCACCTGGTCGACGAGTTCGGCCTCCGGGTCGATGAGGATGTCCCTGAGGCCGCGCATCCGGTCCTTGAAGGTGTCGCCGATGCGCAGTTCCCGCACCGTCGCCTGGTTCTCCTGCATGAAGCGGAACAGCGGTTCGGCGCCGGCGAGCGCGTCGCTGTAGCGCCGCACGATGTCCTGCTTGGTCTCGAGGGTGTGAGGCTGGCTGCGACCCCACTCGATCAGTTCCTCGATCGGTTTCGTCAAGTCGTCGAAGAGACTGACGATGATCTCTTCCTTGGTCTTGAAGTGGTAGTACAGGGCCGCTTTCGTGACCTCGAGGCGCTCGGCGATCTCGCGCAGAGAGGTCTTCTCGTAGCCCTGCTCCGCGAAGAGTTCAAGCGCCACGTCCTGAATGCGCTGGCGGGTGTTGCCGCGGCGCTGCTGCTTCGTGCCGTCCATGGTGCCGCCCATCCTCGTACTCCTCGCACTCCGACGGAAACTTACTTGACGACCGGCTAGTGACAGGTCTACCTTCCCCAGTGTAGTCAACTAGCCGGGCGGCAAGTAAGTAGTCGCTGCAGGGGGAGTGGAAAGAGATGGCGGACACGGTCGGAAGTGCCCCGGAGGGCAAACAGCCCAAAAGCGTGCGGGTGGTCCTGCTCGCACTCATGATCGCGATGATGCTCGCCATGCTCGACAACATGATCGTGGGTACGGCCATGCCGACGATCGTGGGCGAGCTGGGCGGCCTGGAGCACCTGTCCTGGGTGGTCACCGGATACACCCTGGCCACCGCGGCCTCGACCCCGATCTGGGGCAAGCTCGGTGACATGTACGGGCGCAAGGGCGCCTTCCTCAGCTCGATCGTGATCTTCCTGATCGGGTCGGCGCTCAGCGGCATGGCCCAGAACATGGGCGAGCTGATCGGCTTCCGGGCCGTGCAGGGGCTCGGCGCCGGCGGTCTGATGGTCGGCGTCATGGCGATCATCGGCGACCTGATCCCGCCGCGGGAGCGCGGCAAGTACACCGGCATGATGGCCGGCGTCATGGCGCTGGCGATGATCGGCGGTCCGCTGGTCGGCGGCACCATCACCGACAACTGGGGCTGGCGCTGGTCGTTCTACATCAACCTGCCGCTGGGGGTCGTGGCCCTGGCGCTGGTCAGCGCCGTGCTGCACCTGCCCAAGAAGAGGGCGCAGGCGCGCATCGACTACCTGGGCGTCGCTCTGCTGACGGTCGGCATC
The DNA here is from genome assembly GCF_009796285.1 of Streptomyces broussonetiae. Classification (NCBI taxonomy): domain Bacteria; kingdom Bacillati; phylum Actinomycetota; class Actinomycetes; order Kitasatosporales; family Streptomycetaceae; genus Streptomyces; species Streptomyces broussonetiae. The sequence goes on from NZ_CP047020.1 coordinate 5,370,190, forward strand.
ACCTCGACCGTGCTGGTCACCACCTGGGGCGGCACCGAGTACGCCTGGACCTCCGCGCGGATCATGGAACTGATCGCCATCGGCGTCGTCACGCTGATCGGGTTCGTGTGGTGGCAGACCAGGGCCGCCGAGCCGGTGCTGCCGCTGCACATGTTCAAGAACCGCAACTTCACCCTGATGTCGATCATCGGCTTCGTCACCGGCTTCGTGATGTTCGGCGCAACGCTCTACCTGCCGCTGTACCAGCAGTCGGTGCAGGGAGCCTCCGCGACCAACTCAGGTCTGCTGCTCCTGCCGATGCTCGGCGCGATGCTCGTGACCTCGATGGTCGCGGGCCGGGTCACCACCAACAGCGGCCGCTACAAGATCTTCCCGGTCGCCGGTGGCGCGCTGATGGTCGCCGGACTGTATCTGCTGTCCGTCATGGACACCGGTACGACCCGGCTGACCTCCGGCATCTACATGGCCGTACTGGGCCTGGGCATGGGCTGCCTGATGCAGATCACCATGCTGGTGGCGCAGAACAGCGTGGAGATGAAGGACATGGGCGTGGCCTCCTCCTCCGCGACGCTGTTCCGTACCCTCGGCTCCTCCTTCGGTGTGGCCATCATGGGCGCGCTGTTCAACGACCGGGTCAAGCACGTCATGGCGGAGCGGGCCGGGGTGGCCGGCAAGCACATGACCGAGAAGAGCGCGGCGCTGGACGCGAAGAGCCTGCACAAGCTGCCGCCGCTGATCCGGGAGGCGTACCAGCACGCCGTGTCCGCCGGCACGCACTCGGCGTTCCTGCTGGGCGCGGGGATCGCGGTGATCGTGCTGATCGCGGCGCTGTTCGTGAAGGAAGTACCGCTGCGGGGGGCCGGTTCCAAGCCCTCGGCGCAGGACGGCGAGGATGCTGCTCCGGTGGCACTGGTCGAGGCCGTCTGACCTCACCTTCCCTCGAGCTGAAGACCCCGGCCGGTGTCCGCCCCGGGGTCTTCTTCCTTTCTGCCCGCCCGCCCCTGGCCCGCCCGCCTTCTACCCGTGCGGTCGCCCTGCTCATCCGGCCGGGCCGTCGTTGTCAGACCCCCGTGTCACCATCGGCCTCATGGACAAACTGCGCCGCATGCGTCTGGCCAAGGACGCCATGGACCGGGACTGGGCCGACCCCGGTCTCGATCTGGACGCGGTCGCCGCGTGCGCCGGGTACTCGCGGTATCACTTCCTGCGCGCCTTCAAGGAGGCCTACGGCGAGACGCCGGGCCAGTATCTGACCCACCGGCGGATCGAGCGGGCCGAGGAGATGCTGCGCTGTGCCAGTCTCACGGTGACCGAGATCTGCACGCTCGTCGGCTTCAGCAGCCTCGGTACGTTCTCCGCCCGCTTCAAGGCCCGTACGGGACTCACCCCGAGCGCGTACCGCGCCCGGCACGTGGGTCGCGGAGCCTCCCTGATACCCGGCTGCTACGCCATGCTCTGGGCCGGCGGTTTCAGCACCGCAAGATCGGAGAAGCGGACCGGGCCCGGCCCTGCCTACGGTGACGAAGGGGAATCCGCCGACAGCATCACCGGCACCGCCGACAGGAGAGCAGAACCATGATCAAGGGGCTGGCCATCGCCACCGTCTGGGTCCTCGACCCGGACCGTGCCAAGGAGTTCTACACCCAGAAGCTGGGCCTCGAGGTCCGTACGGACCTGACCATGGGGGAGGGCAGCATGCGCTGGCTCACCGTGGGCGCCCCCGACCAGCCCGACGTCGAGCTGACGCTCATGGTGCCCGGGCCACCCGCGATGGACCCCGAGTCCGCCGAGATGGTGCGCAAGCTCGTCGCGAAGGGTGCCTTCGGCGTCGGTGTCCTGGCGACCGACGACATCCACGGTGACTACAGGAAACTCAAGGACCGTGGAGTGGAGTTCCTCCAGGAGCCGCAGGAGCGCCCCTACGGCACCGAGGCACTCTTCCGGGACGACTCCGGCAACTGGTTCTCCTTCACCCAGCGCCGTGAGGGCGGGCTGGACCTGGAACGGGACTGTGCCTGAGGGCCGTCCGCCGAGTCTGGCGGCCGTCCGCCGGGCCCGACGGCCACTCGCCGGGCCCGCCGGGCCCGACGGTTACCTGGGGCGCGTCCCGGCGGCAGGGGGCTGGGGCCGGGACGCCGTAGGGGTCGGGGCCCGGTGGCCGGGGGCCTCAGCGGCCTGTCGCCAGCGTCGCCCCGCCCGTCGCCTCCAGGACCACACCGGTCACAAAGCCGCTGGTGGCGAGCAGGTGGATGGTGTGGGCGATGTCCTCGGGCCGTCCGACGCGGCCCACGGGGGTGATCGCGGCGAAGCCGTCGAAGAGGGAACGGCGCTGCTCGGCGGGTACGGAGTCCCACCAGGGGGTGTCGACGACGCCCGGCGAGACCGCGTTGATCCTGAGCGGGGCCAGTTCCACCGCGAGCGGCGGGACGAGGGACTCCAGGGCGCCGTTGATCGCGGCGAGGCCCGCGGTGCCGGGCAGGGCGGCGCGGGCGGAGGCGGCGGTCACCAGGGTCACCGAGCCCTCGCGCCGCAGCGCGGGCAGCGCGGCCTGCACTGCCTGGACGTGCGGCCAGAACTTGCCGTCGAAGCCGGCCGCCAGCTCGGCCAGGTCCAGTTCGGCGAAGGGGCCGCCGCCCTTGCTGCCGCTGAGCGCGAGGACGAGGTGGTCGACGGGGCCGGAGCCGGCGAAGAAGGCGTCGAGCGCGGCGCGGTCCGTCGCGTCCAGCCGGTACGCCGAGACCTTGCCGCCGATCCGTTCCGTCGCGGCGTCGAGGCGGTCCTGGTCGCGGCCGGTGATGACCACCTCCGCGCCGTCCGCCGCGAAGCGGGCGGCAGCCGCCTCGCCGATGCCGGAGCTGCCTCCCATGACGACGGCACGCTGTCCGGCGAGCGGGTGCACAGGGCTGTTCGGAGTGCTCATGGCTGGCTCTCTCCCGAGGCTCACCGGGTTCCGGTCCATTACCGAGAACACCGGTCTCGTCAAAGTGTTACCGAGACCGGTAGTCTCGTCAAGCCTGTGGCGTACGGAGTCGGAGAGGATGGGTCTGTGCACGACAGCAACGAACCCCGCCCGCACACCGGGCGGCGCCGTAACGAGGCCGCGCGGCGGGCGATTCTCGACGCCGCGCTGGAACTGCTCGCCGACGCCGACGGCGCCCCGGTGAGCGTGGAGACCATCGCCCGCGCGGCCGGGGTCGGCAAACAGACCCTCTACCGCTGGTGGCCGTCGAAGGGTGCCGTGCTGCTGGAGGCCCTCACCGACCGCGCCGCCCAGGACGTGCCCGCGCCGGACACGGGCAGTGTGCGCGAGGACCTGCGCGCGCTGGCCGTCGCCACGTTCGAGGCATCCCGGCGTCCGCCGTCGGCCCCGGCGCTGCGCACTCTCGTCCGGGAGGCGGCCCGTGATGCCCATCTGGCCGAACTGATGCGGACGTTCACGCAAGGGCGGCGGGACGCCGTCCGGGCGGTACTCGAACGGGGGCGTGAGCGGGGGGAGTTGGCCCCCGACCGGGACCTCGACCTGCTGGTCGACCAGTTCTACGGCTTCTTCTGGTACCGGTTCCTGCTGGGACACGCGCCGTTGGACGCGGCCACGGCGGTGCGATGCGCCGACGAACTGCTGCGCTGAGCGCCGTCGGGCTCGCGGTCCCCCGGCAGCGCCGGCCGTCCTACGAGGTGCTGCCGCCCGACACCGGCAGCATCGGATAGCTTCCCGTCGCCGTAGGAGCGTGTTCCGGAAGCCACAGCACCGCCACCGCGCCCTCCGAGGGGATGTGGGCCGGGGCTCCCACGGGGCGGATGTTGCGGAAGGTCAGGCGGGCGCCGAGGACGCGGGCCTGGCCGGCCGCGATGGTCAGGCCCAGGCCGTGGCCCTGCCCGGCGCGGTCCATGCTGCCGGTGCGGAAGCGGCTCGGGCCCTCGGCGAGGAGTTCCTCGGGGAAGCCGGGGCCGTGGTCCCTTATGCGGATGACCCGGCCCTCGACGGTCACCTCGATCGGCGGCCGGCCGTGTCGGGCGGCGTTCGCCAGCAGGTTGAACAGCACCCGCTCCAGCCGACGCGGGTCGGTGGTGACCTCCGACTCGTGCACCACCCGTACGACGACGTCCGGGTCCTTGGCCGCCACACGCCGGGTGACGAACTCGCCGAGCATGATGTCCTGCAGCTCGGCCCGCTCCGAGGCGCCGTCCAGCCGGGCCACCTCCAGGACGTCCTCCACCAGTGTGCGCATCGCCTTGGCGCGGTCCAGGACCAGCTCCGTGAGACGGCCGGGGGGCAGCAGCTCGGCGGCCGTGAGCAGGCCCGTCACCGGGGTGCGCAGTTCGTGCGCGATGTCGGCGGTGACCCGGCGCTCGGCCTCCAGACGCTGGCGCAGCGCGTCCGCCATGGCATCCACCGCGCGCGCGAGATCATCGGTCTCGTCCCGTACGACCCCGCCGATGGCCTCGCGCACCCGCACGTCGGTCTCGCCCTTGGCGACCATGTTCGCGGCGGCCGCCGCCTTGCGCAGCCGCCGGGAGAGCTGACCGCCGATCAGCACGCCTAGCGCGCTGCCGCCGAGGACGACCGAGACCGAGCCGATGATCAGGGCCTGGTCGAGATCGTTCAGCATCTCGGCCGAAGGATCCGGCAGATGGCTGTGGTACGACAGCACGTGCCCGTTCTTGACCGGCACGGCCGCCCAGATGTCCGCCCGGCCGGCGTGGTCCGAGACGTCGCTGACCATCCGGCCCTCTTCGAGCTTCTCGCGCAGCGCGGCCGGCAGCGCGGGGTCGTCGAGCTTGATGTTGGGGAAGTTGGGGCGGCGGTTCAGCTCGTAGTTGCGCTGGGCGATCTGGACGCGGTCGTTGGCCAGCTCGCGCGCGTTGTCCAGCATCGAGACCCGGGCCGCGTTGTGCACGACCAGGCTCAGCACGATCGCCACGAGACCGGCCACCAGCGCGATCGCCGCGCTGAGCTTCCATCTGAGCCCGGTACGCAGGTCCATGCGCTCCATACGCCGCTTCGGCCGCCGAAGGAACCCCCACATGTGCGCCCCGCTCAGGCCTTCAGCTTGTAGCCGAAGCCGCGGACCGTCTCGATCCGGTCCTGGCCGATCTTCTGGCGCAGCCGCTGCACATGCACGTCGACGACCCGGGTGTCCCCGCCCCAGCCGTAGTCCCACACGCGCTCCAGCAGCTTGTCGCGGGAGAGCACGGTGCCCGGCGCCGAGGAGAACTCCAGCAGCAGACGCATCTCGGTCGGGGTGAGCGCCACCGGCTGCCCGGCCCGGCGCACCTCCATGCCCTCGGTGTCGATCTCCAGGTCCCCGAAGGTGAGCACGCCACCGGCCACCGGGTCCTCGGCGGCCTCGGTCCGGTCGCTGCCGCCCGCGTGCCCGAAGCGGCGCAGTACGGCCCGGATCCGGGCGACCAGCACGGCCCCGTCGAACGGCTTGGTCACATAGTCGTCGGCGCCCGCCTCCAGGCCGAGGACGACGTCGATGGAGTCGGCGCGCGCCGAGAGCATGATCACCGGCACGGTCGACTCGTCCCGGATCCGCCGGCACAGGCTGACGCCGTCCAGGCCCGGGACCATGACGTCCAGCAGCGCGATGTCGGGACGGTCGGCCCGGAACGCCTCCAGGCCGGACAGGCCGTCGGGCATGGCGGTGACCGCGAAGCCGTCCCGCTCCAGGGCGAGCTGGGTGGCCTCACGGATGACGTCGTCGTCCTCGACGAACAGGACGTGGGTCTGGTCTGCCATCCCGGTGCTCTCAGTCCTTGGGGTCGTTCGGTGGTCGTGGTCGGTCAGTTGTCGGGCGCGGGTGTCGCGTCACCGCCCGTGCCGGTCTTGCCGTAGTCGGTGTGGACCGGTGGCCGGCCGACGAAGCGGCCCCCGGACCAGTCGTAGGTGATCACATCCTCGCCGGACGGGCTGGAGATCGGATCGCCCTTCTTGTAGACCTGCTTGGTGACGGTCAGCAGGCCCTGGTCGATCTCCGCGTAGACCGGCGACTCCTCGGTCTTGAAGACATTCTTGTACGTCCCGCCCTCGTCCCGGTACACGTACGAGCCGATGCCGACCGCGTCCGCACAGGTCAGCACGTTGACCACGACATCGTCCCGGGTGCTCCCGGTGAGCCGGCCGTAGGTGACGTCGACCGGGTACTCCTCGCCGCTGCAGGGCTTCAGCTCGTTCTTCACCGTGGTCGAGACCTGCGGGTCCTGCTTGATCAGCGTCACCGCGTCCACCTTCTTGTACACGCCGGGCGCGCTCGCCGAGGGCGAGGCGACGGCACCGGCCACCGCCGAGGCGTGTGCCGGGCCCTCGTCCCGGGCGCCCGTGCCGCCCGTGCCGCACGCGGCGACCAAAAGGGCGAGGGCGGCGAGCACGGCCCCTGCCGTGATCACCGCCTGTGTACCGCCTGGGGCCCGGTCGGACCCGGCCCCTGTCAGGCCGCGCAACGCTCCCGCTCCTCACGCTCCAGCGCGCGTGCGTCCAGATCGCGGGCCTCCAGCTCCTCGCGGAGCCGGGCGAGCGCCCGGTGCAGCGTGCTCTTGACCGTACCGGCCGACATGCCGAGGGCGGCGGCCGTCTCCTCCGTGGACATCTGCTCCCAGTGTCGCAGTACTACAACACTGCGCTGCTTCGGCGCGAGTACCTTCATGACGTCCATCAGCAGAGCCCGGTCGGCGTGCTGCTCGGTGGAGTCGTCCACGGACGCGTCCGGCAGCTGCTCGGTCGGGACCTCCTCCAGCTTGCGGGCCCGCCACCACTCGGTCCGCGTGTTGATCATGACGCGGCGCAGATAGGCGTCGGCCAGCCGCTTGTCGGCGATGCCCTCCCAGCGGCCGTACGTCCGCACCAGCGCGGTCTGCAGCAGGTCCTGGGCGTCGACCGGGTCCGGGACCAGCCGGCGGGCGCTGCGCAGCAGCGCGTCCTGCCGGGAGCGGACGTACTCCTCGAATTCGAGCACCTCTCCCTGCGCCATGATCAACCGCCTCCGTTCCCCGTTCACTCCGGCCCCGTGCCTGAAGTACCTGCGTTCCCCGTGTCCGGTGGTCTGCCGGGCACAGAAGAGAAGTTAGGCAATGGTTGTCACGGCGCTGTGCGGGCCAGCCTTCGGCTAGCAATCGGCTATCCGTCGGTTGTGTAACGGAAGTAGGTCCGGGGTAAGGGGGGAGGGGGCTATGTCCCTTTATGGGGGGCTTTGTCGGTCGAGATGGCCCGTAACGAAGGCCCGGCTCCTGTGACTTGGCTGTCCGTCAGCTCAGCGGCAGCCGATACAGGCCGCCCGGCAGCGGCTCCACCAGACCGTCCGCGACCAGACCGTCGAGCGCGCGGGCGCGCTGCACCGGCTCGTGCCAGACCCGGTCCAGCACCGCCTGCGGCACCGGCGCGTGCGCCTCCCGGAGCACGGCCAGCAGCTTGCCGCGCACCTGGCGGTCGGTCCCGGCGTACGTCTGCCCGCGGCGCGGCGGTCCGACGTGCTCCGGCTTGCCGGCCAGCCGCCAGGCGCACTGCGCGGCGATCGGGCACCGTACGCACCCCTCGTTCTTCGCCGTGCACACCAGCGCGCCCAGCTCCATGGAGGCGGCGGCCCAGCGCGCGGCGGTCCGCTCGTCCACGGGCAGCAGTTCCCGGGCGAGCCTGCGCTCGGCGGCCGTGGTCGCGTTCGGCGGGTACTGCACCCCTGTCACCGCCCGCGCGAAGACCCGGCGCACATTGGTGTCCAGCACCGCATGCCGCTGCCCGTACGCGAACGAGGCCACCGCGGCGGCCGTGTACTCGCCGATCCCGGGCAGCGCCAGCAGCTGCGCGTGGTCCGTCGGCACGTCCCCGCCGTGCCGTTCCGTTATGGCGACCGCGGCGCCGTGCAGCCTGAGCGCCCGGCGCGGATAGCCGAGCCGGCCCCAGGCGCGTACCGCCTCGCCCGGCGCCTCCTTCGCGAGGTCGGCGGGGCGCGGCCAGCGGGCCAGCCACTCCTCGTACACCGGCAGCACCCGGTTGACCGGGGTCTGCTGGAGCATGAACTCGCTGACCATCACGCCCCACGGGCCCGCGTCCGGGCGGCGCCAGGGGAGGTCGCGGGCATGGGTGTCGAACCAGGCGATCACGGGGGTGTGGAGCTTCTCAGTCATGGCCTTCCGATCCTGCCACGCCTCGGCGGGCAGGGTGGGTGACGGCGCGGTCACCGAGCGTGGCGAACAGTGAAGAAGCCTGGGAGTGACGGCAGTTGCCGGAATGATGATCGGGAAAAGTTGGCGCCGGTGCGGCGGGTGACGCAAGCAAGCGCGCCGATCTCTCGTACAGTTTCCGCGTGGGATCTCTGCGCAATCCGGTCGGGCCGCTTCCCTCCTCCATCTACTGGCGAAGGAGGGCCGTACTGCTGTCCGTGGTCGTCGTGTCGGCGCTGCTGATCACATGGGTCGTCACCGCCGGCGGCGGCGGGGGCGGCAAGAAGCGCAGCGAGGCGTCCAACGGCAAGAACCCCGCGCACACGATCACCCCCGGTCCGTCCTCGTCCGGCCCCGCGATCAGCCAACACCCGGGCGGGCGCGACGAGTCGGGCGGCGGGGGGAGCGGCTCCTCCTCGGGCGACGACGGCGGTTCCGGTTCCGCCGGCTCCTCTTCCGCGGGCTCCTCCGGGTCCGGCGGCGGTGCGTCCTCGGGGGTGGCGGGCGGCGGCAGCGTCGTCGCGGGGGATGTGCTCCCGGCGTCCTCCCCGCTGCCCAACTGCACCTCCTCCGCAGTGGCGTTGAGCCTGAAGAGCCTGCACAACTCCTACTCGCCGGACCAGACGCCGGCCTTCCAGCTCACCGCGAAGAACGGTTCCTCCACCGACTGCAAGATCGATCTCGGGCCGAAGAACGCGGTGCTGGCCATCACGCCGACGGACGGCGGTGGCGCGTACTGGACGTCGTCCGACTGCCCCCGGGGTGCCGCGCACCTCGTCTTCCGGGTGCCGGCGGGCCAGAGCATCACCTACACCGTGCAGTGGGACCGCAGGCCGAGCGCCCCGCAGTGCGCGACGCCCGCGGCCGGCTCGGCGAAGGCGGACACGTATCTGCTGCAGGCGAAGACACCGGGCTTCGGGAACCTGCAGACTTCGTTCGTGCTCTCGGCGGACTAGGAGCATCCGACAGTTCGGGGTGTCGCGCCGTGCAGCGGCGGCGCGCTCGTCGTGGCCGGCCGTGCAGTTCCTCGCGCCCCTCGGGGGCGCTCCTCAGACGTACCGCTCGAGAATCGAGGACTCCGCCAGCCGCGACAGGCCCTCCCGCACGCTCCGCGCCCGGGCCTCGCCCACGCCGTCCACGGTCTGAAGGTCGTCGACACTCGCGGCGAGCAGCTTCTGCAGGCCGCCGAAGTGCTCCACGAGCCGGTCGATGATCGCGCCCGGCAGCCGCGGAACCTTCGCCAGCAGCCGGAAGCCGCGCGGGGACACCGCGGAGTCCAGGGTCTCGGGAGATCCGGTGTAGCCCAGCGCACGCGCCACCGTGCCGAGTTCGAGCAGCTCCGCGTGGGTCAGCGCGTCCAGCTCGGACAGCGCCTCCTCGACCGTACGGGACCGTTTCGCCGTCGGCTCGGGGACGTAGTCCCGTACGACCAGCTCGCGGTCGGGCTCGACCCCGGCGATCAACTCCTCCAGCTGGAGCGCGAGAAGACGCCCGTCCGTGCCCAGTTCGACCACGTATTCGGCGATTTCGGTGGCGATGCGCCGGACCATCTCCAGCCGCTGGGCGACGGCGGAGACGTCCCTGACCGTCACCAGGTCCTCGATCTCCAGCGCCGACAGGGTGCCCGCGACCTCGTCCAGGCGGAGCTTGTACCGCTCCAGGGTGGCCAGCGCCTGGTTCGCGCGGGACAGGATCGCCGCCGAGTCCTCCAGGACGCGGCGCTGACCGTCCACGTACAGGGCGATCAGGCGCATCGACTGGGAGACCGAGACGACGGGGAAGCCGACCTGCTTACTGACCCGGTCCGCCGTACGGTGCCGGGTGCCCGTCTCCTCCGTCGGGATCGTCGCGTCCGGCACGAACTGCACACCCGCCCGCAGGATCTTCGACAGGTCCGACGACAGCACGATGCCGCCGTCGAGCTTGCACAGCTCCCGCAGCCGGGTCGCGGTGAACTCCACGTCCAGCACGAAACCGCCCGTGCACATCGCCTCGACCGTCTTGTCCGAGCCGAGGACGATCAGCCCGCCGGTGTTGCCGCGCAGCACGCGCTCGAGGCCGTCGCGCAGCGCCGTACCGGGAGCCACGGCGCTCAGCGAGGCGCGCATCAGGCGATCGGAACCGGCACTCCCACCGGACTTTCCGGGAGCTGCCGCCCGGTCGTTGGCTGCCACTGCACTCCTCCGGTCGCAGGTTCTGACGCGCCCCCGCTCCCGCACGCGGTTCGTACGGACGGGCGAGACCTGCGCAAAGTCTACCGGCGGTCCTCCGCCTCCCGCGGGGCCTCTCGGCGACGCGGGCGCGGCAGCACCCGCAGCGCGTCCCCCATGTCGGCCACTTCCAGGACCTTCATGCCGGGCGGCACCTTGCCCGGATCGGTGGGCACGAGCGCGTGCGTGAAGCCCAGCCGGTGCGCCTCGGCGAGCCGTCGCTGCACGCCCGTGACCCGTCTGACCTCGCCCGCGAGGCCCACCTCGCCGATGGCCACCAGGTTCTTCGGCAGCGGGGTGTCGCTGGCGGCGGAGGCGAGCGCCAGCGCGACCGCGAGGTCCGCGGCCGGCTCCGACAGCTTCACCCCGCCCACCGTCGCCGAGTAGATGTCCCGCTTGCCGAGCGCGCTGATCCGGCCGCGCTGCTCCAGCACCGCGAGCATCATCGACACCCGGGAGGTCTCCAGGCCCGAGGTCGTCCGGCGCGGGGAGGGGATCTGGGAGTCGACGGTCAGTGCCTGCACCTCGGCCACCAGCGGGCGGCGGCCCTCCAGGGTGACGGTCAGGCAGGTGCCGGGGACCGGTTCGTCCCGTCGTGTCAGGAAAAGTCCGCTGGGGTCGGCCAGGCCCGTGATGCCCTCGTCGTGCAGTTCGAAGCAGCCGACCTCGTCCGTGGCGCCGTAGCGGTTCTTCACCCCGCGCACCAGGCGCAGGCGCGCGTGCCGGTCGCCCTCGAAGTGCAGGACGACGTCCACCAGGTGCTCCAGGAGACGGGGCCCCGCGATCGCGCCGTCCTTCGTGACATGGCCCACCAGGAGCGTGGACATGCCGCGCTCCTTGGAGGCGCGGATGAGGGCGCCCGCGACCTCCCGCACCTGGGCCATGCCGCCGGGTGCGCCCTCGATCTGAGGGGAGGCGACCGTCTGCACCGAGTCCAGGATCAGCAGCGACGGCTTGACCTCGTCCAAGTGGCCGAGAATGGCGGCCAGATCGGTCTCGGCGGCCAGATACAGCTCGTCGTGCAGGGCGCCGATGCGGTCCGCGCGCAGCCGCACCTGGCTCGCCGACTCCTCGCCGGTGACATAGAGGGTGCGGTGCTCGGCGCTCGCGGACTTGGCGGCCACGTCCAGCAGCAGGGTGGACTTGCCGACGCCGGGCTCGCCCGCGAGGAGCACGACCGCGCCGGGCACGAGACCGCCGCCGAGCACCCGGTCCAGCTCGGGCACGCCGGTCGTGCGGGCGGTGGCCTGCCGGCCGTCGACCTGGCCGATGGGCACCGCGGAGGTGGTGACGCGGCCCGGCGCCGTCGTACGGACCGCGGGTGCGCCGTACTCCTCGACCGTGCCCCAGGCCTGGCATTCGGGGCAGCGGCCGAGCCACTTGGCCGTCTGCCAGCCGCACTCGGTGCAGCGGTAGGACGGGCGGTCCTTGGTGGTCTTCGTACGGGCAGCCATGCGGAAACCGTAGCCCCCGGCACTGACAGCCGGTCCCCGGCCCGTGTGCGGGTGCTCCCGGGACGTCTGCGGGTGAACCGGTATCGGCCACCGGTTGTCGGGTTCGGGCCACGGAACAAAGGGTTCCTGTCCCCTTATGAGGGATCGTTTCACCCGTACGGATTAAAAGTGCTCAAGGTGCAAGAGGGGACACTCCGCCGCCGCCTACGGTCGCACGGGTGATGAGCAGCAGTCCGGAGACCACGACCCGCACCACCGGCGCGCACAGAGCGCACCGCGAGGCGCGCGCAGCACGAGAGGCGCGAGATGCGCGGGAGGTGCGCGACCGCGCCGCCGCGCGCACCCTCGCCCACCGGCCGCCGGCACGTTACGAGCCGTACCTGGACGGCCTGTTCACCTATTGCCTGTCCGTGCTGTGCGACCACGACGCGGCCACCGTCGCCCTCGGCGACGTCCTCGCCCTGGCCGAGCGGCGCGCGCACCGCGTCCCGGAGGCCGCCGACCGCAGGGCCTGGCTGTACGCGCTGGCCCGATGGGCGTGTCTGCGCGGGCTGGCCGAGGCCAAGCAGAAACGTCAGGCCACACATGCGGTCGGCCGGCCCGGGGCCGCGAGGCAGGCTCCCGATCCGCCCGTCTCCTCGGAGATCCAGGAGCGCCGCCGCCGCGAACTCGCCCTGCTGGCCTGGCCGGAGGCGGCCGGTACGACCCCCGAGCAGCGTGAGGCACTGGAGCTGGCCGTCCGCCACCACCTCGCCGTGCACGAGGTCGCCGCCGTTCTCGGCATGACGCCCGGCACCGCACGCGACCTGCTCGCCTCCGCCGCCTGCGAGGTCGAGCGCACCCGTGCCGCCCTCGCCGTCGTCCAGACCGGCGGCTGTCCGGGCGTGGCTCACCTCACCGGTGACAGCGGGCTGGTCCTCAGCGCGGCCCTGCGCCGCGAACTGGTCCGGCACGTGGACGACTGCCCGCGCTGCCGCCGCACCGCCGAGCGCGCCGACCCCGCCCGCTGGCCCGGCGCCACGGTCACCCCTGCCGAGCTGCCCGTCCTGGAGGCGCCCCGCGCGGCACTGCACGTCGCCCCGGCACAGCGCCCACGCGCGCGTGGTGCGGCCGTACCCCGCTTCGACCGGCGCGGCTTCCCGGTGGACCCCAAGGACCGCGCGGCCCGCCGTGACCGCCTACGCGCGCGTGCGGTGACGACGACGGTCGTCGCCACGGTCGTGGCCGCACCCGTCCTGGCCCTGTGGGCCGCCTACCGGGGCGCCCCGACCGCCGACGGGGAAGGCCGCTCGCCCACCGCGCGCGAGGCACAGGGCCCCGACGCCCTCGGCACCGATCAGGGCGGCGGCTACGAGAACGCGGGGAACGCGAGCGCGAAGCCCGGCCCGAGTGCCGGCAAGGGTGCCGGGACGGACGTCTCCGTACAGGTCGTCAGCGTCGACGGAGCAGGCGCGAAGGGCGCGGGGCGGCTCGACGTCGGGGCCGCGAACGACGGCGACACCACGCTGATCACCCTCACGGACGCGGGCTCCGCCCCGGTGCGCTGGTCCGCGTCCACGGCGGCGGGCTGGCTCTACCTCAGCCAGTCCTCCGGAACCCTCGAACCGGGCGGGACGGCGACGATCAGGGTGTACGTCGACCACCTCCGCGAGCCATCCGGCCACTGGCGGGCGCAGGTGGCGATCTCCCCGGCCGGCACGGTGGTCACGATCGACGGCTACGGCACGGCCCCGACCCGCCCGACGCATCCCACGCCCCCGCAGTCCTCCCCCGATCCGGATCCGACCCCCTCCGGCACTCCTCCCACCGACCCCCCTTCGAGCCCGCCGCCGTCTTCGCCCGACCCGAGCCCGACACCCACGGCCCCCTCACCGCCGGACTCCCCGGCACCGACCCCGCCGCCCTCGGGGAGCGGGACACCGAGTCCTTCGGGGAGCTAGGCCCTTGTCGTCACATTCCTGTCCGCCTCGCGACGACGGGACCCAGGGGTGGGCGCGGGGAGCGTGCGGGTCGAAGAGCGGCGGGGGAGCGGGGTTACGGCGCCGGGTCGGCCGGGTGAGGCGCGACCAGCGGCAGCTGCGACGCCAGTCGCGCTTCGCACAGCTCGACCAGACGGTCGTAGCCGGCCTTGCCCATCAGCTCGGTCAGCTCGGCCCGGTAGGAGACGTACACCGGCTCGCCCGCGCCGTGCGCCGAGGTCGCCGAGGTGCACCACCAGTGCAGGTCGTGACCGCCCGGACCCCAGCCCCGGCGGTCGTACTCCCCGATGGACACCTGCAGCACCCGGGTGTCGTCGGGCCGGTCGATCCAGTCGTACGTCCGCCGGATCGGCAGCTGCCAGCACACGTCCGGCTTGGTCTCCAGCGGCTCCCGGCCCTCCTTGAGGGCGAGGATGTGCAGCGAGCAGCCCGCGCCGCCCGCGAACCCGGGCCGGTTCTGGAAGATGCAGGACCCCTGGAAGGGCCGCGTCTGCCGGGACCCCTCCTCGTCCTTCGACACCCAGCCGCCCCGGGTGCCCTCGTCGTGGTGCTGCCAGATCTCCGGCGTGAGCCGTGCCACGTGCTCGGCAACCCGCTTCTCGTCGTCCTCGTCGGAGAAGTGCGCGCCCAGCGAGCAGCACCCGTCGTCCGCGCGGCCCGCCTGGATGCCCTGGCAGCCGCTGCCGAAGATGCAGGTCCAGCGAGAGGTCAGCCATGTCAGATCACAGCGGAAGACCTGCTCGTCGTCCGCCGGATCCGGAAACTCCACCCAGGCGCGCGCGAAGTCGAGCCCCTTCTCGTCGCTCGCCTTCGCGGCCTGCTGGGACTTCTTCGACATGGACGACGCCTTCGCCTGCGCAGAGTCCTTCAAACCCTTGGAGGATTTGTGGCCCTTCGCCTTTTTCGTCTTTGGCACCCGTCCAGGGTAAGCGGCCCAGCGCCGCTGCGGGGACCTTGGGCGGACGATCTGGCAGTAGCGTTCCGTATATGAGACTCGGTGTCCTGGACGTGGGTTCGAACACGGTGCATCTGCTGGTGGTGGACGCTCACCCCGGCGCGCGCCCGTTGCCCGCGCATTCGCACAAGACCGACCTTAGGCTTGCCCAACTCCTCGACGACGGCGGTTCCATCGGTGACGACGGCATCCACAAGCTGGTCGCCGTCGTACAGGACGCGCTCCAGGCCGCCGAGGACAAGGGCGTCGAGGACCTGCTGCCGTTCGCGACCTCCGCGGTGCGCGAGGCCCGCAACGCCGACGACGTCCTCGCGCGCGTGGAGGCCGAGACCGGCGTACGGCTCCAGGTGCTCACCGGCGCCGAGGAGGCCCGTCTCACCTTTCTCGCCGTTCGCCGCTGGTTCGGCTGGTCCGCCGGAAAGCTGCTGGTCCTGGACATCGGCGGCGGCTCCCTGGAGATCGCCTACGGCATGGACGAGGAACCGGACGCCGCGGTCTCCCTGCCGCTCGGCGCCGGCCGGCTCACCGCGGGCTGGCTGCCCGGCGACCCGCCCGCCCCCGAGGACGTCCGGGCGCTGCGCCGCCATGTGCGGACGGAGATCGCCCGCACGGTCGGCGAATTCAGCCGCATCGGAGCCCCCGACCACGTCGTCGCCACGTCCAAGACCTTCAAACAGCTCGCCCGTATCGCCGGCGCCGCCCGCAGCGCCGAGGGCCTCTATGTCCAGCGTGAACTCAAGCGCGAGTCCCTCGAGGCCTGGGTCCCCCGTCTGGCCTCCATGAGCGCGGACCAGCGCGCCGAACTCCCCGGCGTCTCGCAGGGCCGCTCCGGGCAGCTCCTCGCGGGCGCCCTGGTGGCCGAGGCCGCGATGGATCTCTTCGGCATCGAGAGCCTGGAGGTCTGCCCGTGGGCGCTGCGTGAGGGCGTGATCCTGCGGCGCCTCGACCACATGGGATCCGCGTAGCCCCCGAAGGGGCGCAGGGAGCGGCGCGAGCAACCACGAAGCACTCGCACCCGCCCGAATGGCAAAGGTCACAACGGCGAATAGGCACCCAACACCCGAGCCACTCCACCCCGTAAGGTGACGGACGTGGCCGAACCAAGGGACGTTCCCGTCGCGCTGTCGACAGCCTCCGTCTACCCGGAGTCCACGGCGACGGCCTTCGAGATCGCCGCGCGCCTCGGGTACGACGGCGTCGAGATCATGGTCTGGACCGACCCGGTCAGCCAGGACATCGAGGCGCTGCGCCGCCTGTCGGACTACCACGGCGTGCCGGTCCTGGCCGTCCACGCCCCCTGCCTGCTGATCACCCAGCGGGTCTGGTCGACCGACCCCTGGGTCAAGCTGCAGCGGGCCCGGGCGGCCGCCGAGAAGCTGGGCGCCTCCACCGTCGTCGTACACCCGCCGTTCCGCTGGCAGCGCCAGTACGCGCGCGACTTCGTCGACGGGATCTGGCGGATGGCGGACGAGACGGACGTACGGTTCGCCGTCGAGAACATGTACCCCTGGCGCTACCGCGACCGCGAGATGCTCGCGTACGCCCCCGACTGGGACGTCACCCAGCACGACTACCGGCACTTCACGATCGACCTCAGCCACACGGCGACGGCCCGCACCGACGCCCTGGAGATGATCGACCGCATGGGCGACCGGCTCGGGCACGTCCACCTCGCCGACGGCAAGGGCTCCGCCAAGGACGAGCACCTGGTGCCCGGTCGCGGCACCCAGCCCTGCGCCGAGCTGCTGGAACACCTGACCCTCTCCGGCTTCGACGGTCACGTCGTGATCGAGGTCAACACCCGGCGGGCGATGTCCAGCGCCGAGCGCGAGGCCGACCTCGCCGAGGCCCTGGCCTTCACCCGCAAACATCTGGCCTCGGCGGTACGGGTGCCACGGCGATGAACGACACCCCGTCCCCCTCCCACGGCACCCGCTCCCCCTTCGGCGAGACCCCGCCCGAGTCGGGGAAGGCCGCCCGCAGAAGGGGCAGACCCCCGCGCAAGGAGTCCGCCGGCACCCGCGACCGCATCCTGACCGCGGCCCGCGAGGAGTTCTCCCAGCGGGGCTACGAGAAGACGTCCGTCCGCGGCATCGCAAAGGTGGCCGGTGTCGACTCCGCCCTCGTCCACCACTACTTCGGGACCAAGGAACAGGTCTTCGAGGCGGCCGTCTCCGCGGCCGTCGCACCCGCGCTCGACGCGCCGGTCGCGATCGCCGACGGCCCGCTGGACGGGGTGGGGGAGCGGCTGACCCGCTTCTTCTTCGGCGTCTGGGAGGACGCCACGACCCGTACCCCGCTGCTGGCCATCGTCCGCTCCGCCCTGAACAACGACACCGCGGCCGCCGTGCTGCGCCGCCTGATCGCCTCCCAGCTGCTGCGCCGTATCGCCGCCCAGGTGGACCTGCCGGATCCGGAGCTGCGCGCCGAGCTGGGCGCCGCCCAGCTGGTGGGGGTGGCGATGATGCGCTACGTGATCAGGCTGGAGCCGCTGGCCTCGGCGGACCTGGAGCAGATCATCGCGCGCCTCGCCCCCGTCGTTCAGCACCACCTCACGGACAGGTGAAACACGCGTCCCGTATTCCGGACAAGTGTGTCCAGCCCTTGGAGCACCGGCGTACGCTCGACCGTACAGTCAGAACTCTCTGGCAGTAGGTCTTCGTAGGTCTTCGAAGGAGCGAGCGACGATGCCCGAGCTGAGGTCCCGCACAGTCACCCACGGCCGCAACATGGCGGGCGCCCGCGCCCTGATGCGCGCTTCCGGTGTACCCGGTGCGGACATCGGCCGGAAGCCGATCATCGCGGTCGCGAACTCCTTCACCGAGTTCGTGCCCGGCCACACCCATCTGCAGCCGGTCGGCCGGATCGTCAGCGAGGCGATCACGGAGGCGGGCGGCATCCCGCGCGAGTTCAACACGATCGCCGTGGACGACGGCATCGCCATGGGCCACGGCGGCATGCTCTACTCCCTGCCCTCCCGCGACCTGATCGCGGACTCGGTGGAGTACATGGTCGAGGCCCACTGCGCCGACGCCCTGGTCTGCATCTCCAACTGCGACAAGATCACCCCGGGCATGCTGCTTGCGGCCCTGCGCCTGAACATCCCGACGGTGTTCGTCTCCGGCGGCCCGATGGAGTCCGGCCGGGCCACGCTGGTCGACGGCACGGTCCGCACCCTCGACCTGGTCGACGCGATCTCCGACGCCGTGAACGAGAAGATCTCGGACGAGGACATCCTCCGGATCGAGGAGAACGCCTGCCCGACCTGCGGCAGCTGTTCCGGCATGTTCACCGCCAACTCGATGAACTGCCTGACCGAGGCCATCGGCCTGTCCCTGCCCGGCAACGGCTCGGTCCTGGCCACCCACACCGCACGCAAGCAGCTCTACGTCGACGCGGCCCGCACGGTCATGGACCTCACCCGCCGCTACTACGAGCAGGACGACGACTCGGCCCTGCCGCTCAACATCGCGACCTTCCAGGCCTTCGAGAACGCCATGGCTCTGGACATCGCGATGGGCGGCTCCACCAACACGATCCTGCACCTGCTGGCCGCTGCCCAGGAGGCGGGTGTGCCCTTCGGCCTGGAGCAGATCGACGCCGTCTCGCGCCGGGTGCCGTGCCTGGCGAAGGTGGCCCCCAACGTCGCGAAGAACCGCACGTACTACATGGAGGACGTGCACCGCGCCGGCGGCATCCCGGCCCTGCTCGGCGAACTGCACCGCGCGGGCCTGCTCAACGAGGACGTGCACGCGGTCCACAGCCCGTCCCTCGGCGACTGGCTCAAGACCTGGGACGTCCGCGGCGGCTCCCCGTCCCCCGAGGCGGTCGAGCTGTGGCACGCGGCCCCCGGCTGCGTCCGCTCCGCCGAGGCCTTCTCCCAGTCCGAGCGCTGGGAGGCCCTGGACGAGGACGCCGAGGGCGGCTGCATCCGCTCCGCCGAGCACGCGTACTCCAAGGACGGCGGCCTCGCGGTCCTCAAGGGCAACCTGGCGGTCGACGGCTGCGTGGTGAAGACGGCCGGCGTGGACGAGTCGATCTGGACCTTCGAGGGCCCGGCGGTCGTCTGCGAGTCCCAGGAGGAGGCCGTCCAGCGGATCCTCACCCACGAGGTCAAGGACGGCGACGTCGTCGTCATCCGCTACGAGGGCCCCAAGGGCGGCCCCGGCATGCAGGAGATGCTGTACCCGACCTCGTATCTCAAGGGCCGGGGCCTGGGCAAGACCTGCGCCCTGATCACCGACGGCCGCTTCTCCGGCGGGACCTCGGGCCTGTCGATCGGCCATGCCTCGCCCGAGGCGGCCTCCGGCGGCACCATCGCCCTGGTCCAGGACGGCGACCGCATCCGCATCGACATCCCGAACCGCACGATCGAGCTGCTGGTCGACGAGGCCGAACTGGCTCGCCGCGAGCAGGCCCTGAACGGCGCCTACGCCCCCAGGAACCGCGACCGCAAGGTCTCGGCCGCCCTGCGTGCCTACGCCGCGATGGCCACCAGTGCCGACAAGGGCGCGGTCCGCGACGTGACCAAGCTGGGCTGATCCCCCGCTCGCGCAAGGGGCCGCTCCCGGTGGAGCGGCCCCTTCGCCGTGTCCGTGTCCGCTCTGCCCGCGTCCGTGTCCGCTGAGCCCTCGGGCGTCACCAGCCGGCCGGATCCCGCGCGGCCACGCCGAAGACGGTTCCGTCGGGGGAGGCGGCGCAGACGCGGGCGCCGGCGAGCAGCGGGGTCGGCAGGACCCCGGCGACCTCGCCCGCGTTCGTGTCCAGTCGGGGCGGTGTCTGTCCCACCAGGCTGCCGTCGTGTGCGTCGAAGGCGAGCAGACGCCCGTCCGGGGCGGTGAAGTAGACATGGCCGGCCGAGGAGACCGGCGCCGAACCACGGCTCACGGACGTCTCGACGTGCCACAGCTGCTTGCCCGTGCCCAGATCGAGGGCGTACAGGGAGCCGCCGGCCGCCAGCAGATGCACGGCGTCGCCGCGTACGTCGGCCTGGGGCGCCATGAGCGGGACGGACAGTGCGACCCGGCGGACGGCCTTCGAGCCCGGCGTGTAGCGGACGACCGCGTTCGCCTCCCCGGTGGCGGGGTCGACGGCGAGCAGGAACAGGGAACCGCCCTGGCTGCCGATGGGCTGCAGCGTGCCCTTCAGCCGCGCCTGCCAACGCGTGCCACCACTGCCCGGGTCCACGGCGCTGACCAGCGTGTACGCCCCGTCCGCGGAGGCGGATGCCGCGTACGCCAGCGGGTCACCGGCGTAGGAGGCCAGCGCGGGGGTGCCCTGCCCGGCCACCCGCCGATGCCACTTCGTGTCCCCCGAGGCCCCGGCCAGCCCCGTGACCGTCCCGTCCGCGCCGGTGACGAGCAGCATGCCGCCGGTGGACTGCATCCCTCCGGGCCCGGACATGTCCCGCTGCCAGCGCGGTGCGCCGGAGGCCGGGTCGAGTGCCACCACCCGGCGGCCACCGTCCGTCGGCACCAACAGCAGGCCGCCCGAGAACGCGGGAGTGCCGCTCGTCCGCTCCCCGGCGACCGAGCGGCGCCACAGGAGCGTGCCGTGCGTGGGGTCGAGGGCGTACGCCAGTCCGGAACGGAAGCAGAGCAACGTGCCCGCACCGTCGACGCACAGCGGCATCCCGGAGCCCTTCCCGGGCGGCTTCGCGCGCCACGCGGTGACCTTGGCGGCGGTGGCGGGCGCGGTGGTCCTCCCCGCCGCGGGACCACCGCCGTCGCCCGGCCACAGCAGCCCGGTGAGCACGGCGCCCAGGGCGAGGACGAGCGCCCCGGCGGCAAGGGCCGCGCGCCTGCCGAAGCGCCCGCGGGGTCCCGGCGCCGGCCCGGCGCCGGAGGGTTCCGGCGCCGGTGCGTCGTCCCCGGTCCGCTGCGCCGGTATGAACGCCTGTGTGTCGTAGGAGGCGGCCACCGACCGCAGCTCCCGCATCAGCTCGTCGGGCGTCGGCCGGTCCTCCGGCTCCTTGGCCAGACACCGCAGCACCAGCGGCGCGAGACTCTCCGGCACCCCGGTCAGATCGGGTTCGTCGTGCACCACCTGATAGGCGACGACATACGGACTGTCCGAGTCGAACGGACCGCGCCCGGTCGCCGCGTGCACCAGCACCGACCCGAGCGCGAAGATGTCGGCCGCCGGCCCCACCTCACGGGGCCGCCGGAACTGCTCGGGCGCCATGAAGGGCGGCGTACCGATCAACTTGCCGGTCTCGGTGCGCAGTTCGCTGTCCTTCGGCCGGGAGATGCCGAAGTCGATGACCTTCGGCCCGTCCTCGGCGAGCAGCACATTGCTCGGCTTCAGGTCCCGGTGCACGACCCCGACCCGATGGATGTCGCGCAGTGCCTCGGCGAGCCCGGCCATGAGCCGGCGCAACTGCGCGGCCGGCATCGGCCCGTTCCGCTTCACATGCTCGGACAGGGTCGGCCCGGGAATGAACAGTGTGGCCATCCACGGCCGCGCGGCTTCCGGATCGGCGTCCACGACAGGAGCGGTGAAGGCACCGCTCACCCTCCGGGCGGCGGCCACCTCCTGCCGGAAACGGCCCCTGAACTCGGGGTCCCTGGCGAACTCGGCGTGTACGACCTTCACCGCGAGCTTGAGCCCCGAGGTGCTGCGGGCCAGGTGCACCACGCCCATGCCGCCCGAGCCCAGACATGACTCCAGAGGGTAGTGACCGGCGTACTCGGGAAGTTCCGCTTCCGCGCCTGCTCCGGTGCTGCGCTGTGGCGTCATGGACCACCCCCGTACTGTCAGTCCGCGCGCGACGCACGGAGCCTAGTCGATGACTCGTACGAGACCGAGGCGGCTTGCTAGCCTCCGCGTGCGAGTTGCGCATGCGTGTTCCGGAACTCGATCAGAGGGAAACGAGCGACCCCACCACGACCGTGGGGCCCAGAGGGGGAGAACCGATATGTCCATCGACCAGGCGGAAGCCGCGAGCAGCGACGAGAACGAGTCCCTGACGGCCGAGTCGGCCATCCGCACGTACGCGACCGCCCCCGGCGTCCGCCTCAACGTCCGCAGCGGCCCCGGCACCGACTACGGCGTCACCCGGGTCCTGCCCGAGAACACCCGCGTCCCGATCTTCTGCCAGGCACCGGGCACGACGGTCTCCGGCCCGTACGGCACCACGAACATCTGGGACAACATCAACAACGGCGAATACGTGTCGGACGCCTACGTCCACACCGGCACCGACGGCTACGTGGCCTCGCGCTGCGCCTGACCCGGCCCGGAGCCCGCCCGCGCCCGGCGCCATAATCGTCCCGTGAGCGACGAAACCGGCACCCCGGACACCCCGGCGGGCTCCCCAGGCGGCGCGGCAGCCCAGGGCGGCCCCCGCCCCGAGTCCCTGCGCTTCTTCGGCACCTCCTGGGTGGAGCACGACAACGGCTACGCGGCCCGCCGCGCCGGCGTCGCCGTCGGCTCCCTCGCCGCGGCCGTCGCCTCCTGTCTGGTGCTCCGCTTCGCCTACGAAGGCATCCGGATCGCCGGCACCGGCTCCTTCGTGACCGTGCTGGTCATCGCCATGTTCGCGATCTGCAGCGCACTCGCCTTCCGCAACACCTGGGAGGGCTTCGGCAAGCGCCAGGACCCGCAGCGCCAGGCCTCCCTGCGCGGCCTGCTCACCATCGGCTTCATCGGCTCCCTCGTCGCCTACTTCTTCCGCTGCCTCACCGAGGCCCCGGGCGAGAAGCTCCACCGCGAGGAGTACGACCAGGCCCGCGAGGCGTACGAACACCGCACCTCCCGCCGCACCGGCAACCCGTCGAAGAAGAAGCGGCACAAGTAGGGCTCCCCGGCGGTCAGCGGCACCGGCGCCGACGGGTGCCCGCCACGGCCCGTACCCGTTCCGGTCGTCGACGCCCCGCACCCCGCCCCGAAACCCGCTGTGGTCCGCCCGGCCGAGCGACCACCATGGCCGTATGACCGTCGACGACCATGACCGTGCGACCACGACGCCACCGTCCCGCTCGCTGCGCGCCCACTCCTTCAACGCCGCAGCCGCCCAGTACGCGGCGCACCGCCCCTCCTATCCACCCGCTCTCTTCGACACCGTCGAGGAACTGGCCGGCCGGTCGCTGTCCGGTGCCAGGGTCGTGGACGTGGGTGCCGGCACCGGTATCGCCACCTCGCTCCTGCACGCCCGCGGCGCCGACGTCCTCGCCGTCGAACCCGGCGCGGGCATGGCCGCCGAGTTCCGCCGCGGACTGCCGCACATCCCCCTCGTCCGCGGCAGCGGCAACGCCCTGCCCGTCGCCGACGCCCACGCCGACTTCATCACCTACGCCCAGGCCTGGCACTGGACCGACACCGCCCGGTCGGTCCCGGAGGCCCTGCGCGTGCTGCGGCCGGGCGGCGCGCTGGCGCTGTGGTGGAACACCGATGCCCTCGACGTCGACTGGATCGCCGAGGCCGCCGATCGCACCGGCCGTTTCTTCGGCGTGGACGTCGCCGCCGAGAAGCGCAAGGCCGCCGAACGCGTCGACCGGGTCGACCCCAGCGGACGCCTGGACCTCACCCTGCGCACGGTCCGCTGGAGCCGCCGCGTCCCGATCGAGACCCGCCTCGGCAACATCGGCAGCCACTCGGTGTTCCTCGTCGCGCCCGAGGAGCGCAGGGCCGCCTTCCTGGAGCAGGAGCGCGTCCATCTGCTGGAGGTCTTCCCGGACGGGATCGTCGAGGAGACGTACGACGTCCTCCTGCTCGTCGCCACCAAGCCCTGACAACGGCGTTCTCCCCCCACGCACACACCCGCACAGCGGCGGCCGGACACCCGTCCGGCCGCCGCTGCCTTGTACCCGCCTCCGCCGCACCCGCCCGTGACGACCGATGCCTCTGACGACCGATGCCTCTGACGACCGAGCCCCGTGACGACCACGCCCCTTGACGACCGAGCCGTCGGACCCAATTATTCATCACATGATGAATAATGCGATCCGCGCCGACGACCTCACCGTCGCCCGCGGTCGGCGCACGGTCCTGCACCAGCTCCGCTTCACCGTCCCGCGCGGTCGGATCACCGGCCTGCTCGGCCCCTCCGGCTGCGGCAAATCCACCCTCATGCGCGCGATCGTCGGCACCCAGGCCAAGGTCACCGGCACCCTGGACGTCCTCGGCCACCCGGCCGGCCACCCGACCCTGCGCAGCCGCATCGGCTACGTCACCCAGGCGCCCTCCGTCTACGCCGACCTGACCGTCCGGCAGAACCTCGCCTACTTCGCGGCGATCCTCGACCCCGGCCGCGCCGCCGCGGAACGCCGCCACGCACACGTCACCCGAGCCATCGCCGACGTCGACCTCACCAGCCACGCCGACGCGCTCGCCGGCAACCTCTCCGGCGGCCAGCGCGGTCGCGTCTCCCTGGCCGTCGCCCTGCTCGGCGCCCCCGACCTGCTCGTCCTCGACGAACCGACGGTCGGCCTCGACCCCGTCCTGCGCCGCGACCTGTGGAACCTCTTCCACGAGCTCGCCGCCACCCGCGGCACCACCCTCCTCGTCTCCTCCCACGTCATGGACGAGGCCGAGCGCTGCCACCGTCTCCTGCTCATGAGGGAGGGCGAGATCCTCGACGACGACACCCCCGACGCCCTGCGCGCACGCACCGGTACCGACACCGTCGAAGCCGCGTTCCTCCACCTGGTGGACGAAGCCGCCGCACACCGCACCCAGGAGCCGACCCGATGACCACGACAGCCGCCGCGACCCCCCTCGCGCCCGCCGCCCCCACCGGCCAGTTCAGCGTCTCCCGCACCACCGCCACCGCGGCCCGGGTCCTGCGTCAGCTCCGCCACGACCCGCGCACGATCGCACTGTTGGTCCTCATCCCCTGCTTGATGCTGGTCCTGCTGCGCTACGTCTTCGACGCGAGCCCCCGCACCTTCGACAACATCGGCGCCTCCCTGCTCGGCATCTTCCCGCTGATCACGATGTTCCTGGTCACCTCCATCGCGACCTTGCGCGAACGGACCTCCGGAACCCTGGAACGCCTCCTGGCCATGCCTCTGGGCAAAGCCGACCTCATCGCCGGCTACGCCCTCGCCTTCGGCGGTCTCGCCATCGTCCAGTCGGCTCTGGCCACCGGCCTGGCGGTCTGGTTCCTGGGCCTGGACGTGACCGGCTCCCCCTGGCTGCTCCTGCTAGTCGCGCTCCTCGACGCCCTGCTCGGCACGGCCCTCGGCCTGTTCGTGTCGGCCTTCGCCGCCTCGGAGTTCCAGGCCGTCCAGTTCATGCCGGCGGTGATCTTTCCCCAGCTCCTGCTCTGCGGCCTGTTCACGCCCCGCTCCGACATGCACCCCGCCCTGACCGCCATCTCCGACGTCCTGCCCATGTCGTACGCCGTCGACGGCATGAATCAGGTCCTGCACCACACCGACATGACAGCGACCTTCGTGCGGGACGTCCTGATCGTGACGGGCAGCGCGGTGCTGGTCCTGGGGCTGGGAGCGGCGACGCTGCGACGGCGTACGGCCTGAGCCCGCCGATCCGAGCCGCACGGCGTCGTTCCGCTCACCGGACAACCGACCCGCGCGGCTCGCCCCGGTGCCAGACTGGCCCGCATGAGCCAGAAAGTCGCAGTCCTCGGCACCGGCAAGATCGGCGAAGCCCTGCTCAGCGGAATGATCCGCGCCGGCTGGGCCCCCACCGACCTCCTCGTCACGGCCCGCCGTCCCGAACGCGCCGAAGAACTCCGCGCCCGTCACGGAGTCACCCCGGTCACCAACACCGAGGCCGCCAAGACCGCCGACACCCTGATCCTGACGGTCAAACCACAGGACATGGGAACCCTCCTGGACGAGCTGGCTCCGCACGTCCCCGCCGACCGCCTTGTCATCAGCGGCGCCGCCGGCATCCCCACCTCGTTCTTCGAGGAGCGCCTGGCCGCGGGCACCCCGGTCGTCCGCGTCATGACCAACACCCCGGCCCTCGTCGACGAGGCCATGTCGGTCATCTCCCCCGGCAGTCACGCCACCGCCGACCACCTCGCCACCGCAGAGGAGATCTTCGGCGCCGTCGGCAAGACGCTCCGCGTCCCGGAGTCCCAGCAGGACGCCTGCACCGCCCTGTCCGGCTCCGGCCCGGCGTACTTCTTCTACCTGGTCGAAGCCATGACCGACGCCGGCATCCTGCTCGGCCTGC
Organism: Streptomyces broussonetiae; assembly: GCF_009796285.1. Lineage (NCBI taxonomy): Bacteria > Bacillati > Actinomycetota > Actinomycetes > Kitasatosporales > Streptomycetaceae > Streptomyces > Streptomyces broussonetiae. The sequence continues at coordinate 5,396,090 of NZ_CP047020.1, forward strand.
CCCGCGACAAGGCGCACGACCTCATCGTCCAGTCCGCGATCGGCGCCGCCGTGATGCTTCGCGACAGCGGTGAACACCCCGTCAAGCTCCGTGAGAACGTCACCTCTCCGGCCGGTACGACGATCAACGCCATCCGCGAGCTGGAGAACCACGGCGTCCGCGCCGCCCTCATCGCCGCCCTCGAGGCCGCCCGCGACCGCAGCCGCGAACTGGCCACCGGCAAGAAGGACTGAACCTCACGGCAGCGAGTTGACACGCCCCCTCCCGATCCGTACTGTTCTCCGAGTTGTCCGACGTGAGCGCCGATCCAGGTCGGTCCCCGGACAGCCATTCCGCAAGTCCCAGCCAATCATCGGCACCCAGGTGTCGGCCGTTTTGGCGTGCGTATTTGCGAAATGAGGAATCCGCGTTCGAAAGGACGCCGCCCCGATTAGCTCGGGAGCAAGGAATCCGCTAAAGTCTCACTCGTCGGAACGGCCCAACGGCCGGGAAGACAAACCCCGCCGACCGGGAATCGGACGCCGAAAGGATCTGATAGAGTCGGAACCGCCGGAAAGGGAAACGCCAAGCGAAAGCGAGGCGGGAACCTGGAAAGCACCGAGGAAATCGGGTCGAGAAAAGATCTGATAGAGTCGGAAACACCGAAGGGAAGCCCGGAGGAAAGCCCGAGAGGGTGAGTACAAAGGAAGCGACCGTTCCTTGAGAACTCAACAGCGTGCCAAAAGTCAACGCCAGATATGTTGATACCCCGTCCGTCGGAACATTCCGATGGTCGAGGTTCCTTTGAAAAAACACAGCGAGGACGCTGTGAACCATCGGATTATTCCTCCGGTGGTTCCGCTCTCGTGGTGTTGCACCGGCTGAATTAATTTTCTGGCCGAGTAAACATTCACGGAGAGTTTGATCCTGGCTCAGGACGAACGCTGGCGGCGTGCTTAACACATGCAAGTCGAACGATGAAGCCCTTCGGGGTGGATTAGTGGCGAACGGGTGAGTAACACGTGGGCAATCTGCCCTTCACTCTGGGACAAGCCCTGGAAACGGGGTCTAATACCGGATACGAGCCTCCAAGGCATCTTGGAGGTTGGAAAGCTCCGGCGGTGAAGGATGAGCCCGCGGCCTATCAGCTTGTTGGTGAGGTAATGGCTCACCAAGGCGACGACGGGTAGCCGGCCTGAGAGGGCGACCGGCCACACTGGGACTGAGACACGGCCCAGACTCCTACGGGAGGCAGCAGTGGGGAATATTGCACAATGGGCGAAAGCCTGATGCAGCGACGCCGCGTGAGGGATGACGGCCTTCGGGTTGTAAACCTCTTTCAGCAGGGAAGAAGCGAGAGTGACGGTACCTGCAGAAGAAGCGCCGGCTAACTACGTGCCAGCAGCCGCGGTAATACGTAGGGCGCAAGCGTTGTCCGGAATTATTGGGCGTAAAGAGCTCGTAGGCGGCTTGTCACGTCGATTGTGAAAGCTCGGGGCTTAACCCCGAGTCTGCAGTCGATACGGGCTAGCTAGAGTGTGGTAGGGGAGATCGGAATTCCTGGTGTAGCGGTGAAATGCGCAGATATCAGGAGGAACACCGGTGGCGAAGGCGGATCTCTGGGCCATTACTGACGCTGAGGAGCGAAAGCGTGGGGAGCGAACAGGATTAGATACCCTGGTAGTCCACGCCGTAAACGGTGGGAACTAGGTGTTGGCGACATTCCACGTCGTCGGTGCCGCAGCTAACGCATTAAGTTCCCCGCCTGGGGAGTACGGCCGCAAGGCTAAAACTCAAAGGAATTGACGGGGGCCCGCACAAGCGGCGGAGCATGTGGCTTAATTCGACGCAACGCGAAGAACCTTACCAAGGCTTGACATACACCGGAAAGCATTAGAGATAGTGCCCCCCTTGTGGTCGGTGTACAGGTGGTGCATGGCTGTCGTCAGCTCGTGTCGTGAGATGTTGGGTTAAGTCCCGCAACGAGCGCAACCCTTGTTCTGTGTTGCCAGCATGCCCTTCGGGGTGATGGGGACTCACAGGAGACCGCCGGGGTCAACTCGGAGGAAGGTGGGGACGACGTCAAGTCATCATGCCCCTTATGTCTTGGGCTGCACACGTGCTACAATGGCCGGTACAATGAGCTGCGATACCGTGAGGTGGAGCGAATCTCAAAAAGCCGGTCTCAGTTCGGATTGGGGTCTGCAACTCGACCCCATGAAGTCGGAGTCGCTAGTAATCGCAGATCAGCATTGCTGCGGTGAATACGTTCCCGGGCCTTGTACACACCGCCCGTCACGTCACGAAAGTCGGTAACACCCGAAGCCGGTGGCCCAACCCCTTGTGGGAGGGAGCTGTCGAAGGTGGGACTGGCGATTGGGACGAAGTCGTAACAAGGTAGCCGTACCGGAAGGTGCGGCTGGATCACCTCCTTTCTAAGGAGCACTTCTTACCAACTCCGGTTGGTCAGAGGCCAGTACATCGGCGGATGTCCGATGCTGGTTGCTCATGGGTGGAACGTTGACTATTCGGTCCAGACCTCGGGTCGGGGGCTGCTAGTACTGCTCGTCAGAGCGTGGAACGCATGATCTCCGGACGGGAGTGGGCCGGGCACGCTGTTGGGTGTCTGAGGGCACGGCCGTATGGTCTGTCTCTCGGTCGCCGGCCCCAGTGAACTCACCGGTTTGTCTGGTGGGGTGATGGGTGGCTGGTCGTTGTTTGAGAACTGCACAGTGGACGCGAGCATCTGTGGCCAAGTTTTTAAGGGCGCACGGTGGATGCCTTGGCACCAGGAACCGATGAAGGACGTGGGAGGCCACGATAGTCCCCGGGGAGTCGTCAACCAGGCTTTGATCCGGGGGTTTCCGAATGGGGAAACCCGGCAGTCGTCATGGGCTGTCACCCGCTGCTGAACACATAGGCAGTGTGGAGGGAACGAGGGGAAGTGAAACATCTCAGTACCCTCAGGAAGAGAAAACAACCGTGATTCCGGGAGTAGTGGCGAGCGAAACCGGATGAGGCCAAACCGTATGCGTGTGAGACCCGGCAGGGGTTGCGTATACGGGGTTGTGGGATCTCTCTTCTGTTGTCTGCCGGCGACAGGACGAGTCAGAAACCGTTGATGTAGGCGAAGGACATGCGAAAGGTCCGGCGTAGAGGGTAAGACCCCCGTAGTCGAAACATCAGCGGCTCGTTTGAGAGACACCCAAGTAGCACGGGGCCCGAGAAATCCCGTGTGAATCTGGCGGGACCACCCGCTAAGCCTAAATATTCCCTGGTGACCGATAGCGGATAGTACCGTGAGGGAATGGTGAAAAGTACCCCGGGAGGGGAGTGAAATAGTACCTGAAACCGTGTGCCTACAAGCCGTGGGAGCACTTTGGTGTGACTGCGTGCCTTTTGAAGAATGAGCCTGCGAGTTTGCGGTGTGTTGCGAGGTTAACCCGTGTGGGGAAGCCGTAGCGAAAGCGAGTCCGAATAGGGCGTTGGAGTAGCACGCTCAAGACCCGAAGCGGAGTGATCTAGCCATGGGCAGGTTGAAGCGGAGGTAAGACTTCGTGGAGGACCGAACCCACCAGGGTTGAAAACCTGGGGGATGACCTGTGGTTAGGGGTGAAAGGCCAATCAAACTCCGTGATAGCTGGTTCTCCCCGAAATGCATTTAGGTGCAGCGTCGTGTGTTTCTTGCCGGAGGTAGAGCACTGGATAGGCGATGGGCCCTACCGGGTTACTGACCTTAGCCAAACTCCGAATGCCGGTAAGTGAGAGCGCGGCAGTGAGACTGTGGGGGATAAGCTCCATGGTCGAGAGGGAAACAGCCCAGAGCATCGACTAAGGCCCCTAAGCGTACGCTAAGTGGGAAAGGATGTGGAGTCGCACAGACAACCAGGAGGTTGGCTTAGAAGCAGCCACCCTTGAAAGAGTGCGTAATAGCTCACTGGTCTAGTGATTCCGCGCCGACAATGTAGCGGGGCTCAAGCGTACCGCCGAAGTCGTGTCATTGACATATATAGCCCCAACGGGTGTGTTGATGGGTAGGGGAGCGTCGTCTGCCGGGTGAAGCGGCACTGGAAGGTAGTCGTGGACGGTTGACGAGTGAGAATGCAGGCATGAGTAGCGATTCACACGTGAGAAACGTGTGCGCCGATTGACTAAGGGTTCCTGGGTCAAGCTGATCTGCCCAGGGTAAGTCGGGACCTAAGGCGAGGCCGACAGGCGTAGTCGATGGATAACCGGTTGATATTCCGGTACCCGCTGTGAAGCGTCAAACATCGAGCATCGTGATGCTAAGGCCGTGAAGCCGCCCTGATCTCTTCGGAGTTGAGGGGAGTGGTGGAGCCGCCGGACCAAGCGGTTAGTAGGTGAGTGATGGGGTGACGCAGGAAGGTAGTCCATCCCGGGCGGTGGTTGTCCCGGGGTAAGGGTGTAGGCCGGTGTGTAGGCAAATCCGCACACCTTGTGGCTGAGACCTGATGCCGAGCCGATTGTGGTGAAGTGGATGATCCTATGCTGTCGAGAAAAGCCTCTAGCGAGTTTCATGGCGGCCCGTACCCTAAACCGACTCAGGTGGTCAGGTAGAGAATACCGAGGCGTTCGGGTGAACTATGGTTAAGGAACTCGGCAAAATGCCCCCGTAACTTCGGGAGAAGGGGGGCCACGCCTGGTGAGAACACTTGCTGTTCGAGCTGGGGGTGGCCGCAGAGACCAGCGAGAAGCGACTGTTTACTAAAAACACAGGTCCGTGCGAAGCCGTAAGGCGATGTATACGGACTGACGCCTGCCCGGTGCTGGAACGTTAAGGGGACCGGTTAGCTTGGATTCGTCCAGGCGAAGCTGAGAACTTAAGCGCCAGTAAACGGCGGTGGTAACTATAACCATCCTAAGGTAGCGAAATTCCTTGTCGGGTAAGTTCCGACCTGCACGAATGGCGTAACGACTTCTCGACTGTCTCAACCATAGGCCCGGTGAAATTGCACTACGAGTAAAGATGCTCGTTTCGCGCAGCAGGACGGAAAGACCCCGGGACCTTTACTACAGTTTGATATTGGTGTTCGGTTCGGCTTGTGTAGGATAGCTGGGAGACTTTGAAGCAGGCACGCCAGTGTTTGTGGAGTCGTCGTTGAAATACCAGTCTGGTCGTGCTGGATGTCTAACCTGGGTCCGTGATCCGGATCAGGGACAGTGTCTGATGGGTAGTTTAACTGGGGCGGTTGCCTCCTAAAGAGTAACGGAGGCGCCCAAAGGTTCCCTCAGCCTGGTTGGCAATCAGGTGTTGAGTGTAAGTGCACAAGGGAGCTTGACTGTGAGACCGACGGGTCGAGCAGGGACGAAAGTCGGGACTAGTGATCCGGCGGTGGCTTGTGGAAGCGCCGTCGCTCAACGGATAAAAGGTACCCCGGGGATAACAGGCTGATCTTCCCCAAGAGTCCATATCGACGGGATGGTTTGGCACCTCGATGTCGGCTCGTCGCATCCTGGGGCTGGAGTCGGTCCCAAGGGTTGGGCTGTTCGCCCATTAAAGCGGTACGCGAGCTGGGTTTAGAACGTCGTGAGACAGTTCGGTCCCTATCCGCTGTGCGCGTAGGAGTCTTGAGAAGGGCTGTCCCTAGTACGAGAGGACCGGGACGGACGAACCTCTGGTGTGCCAGTTGTTCTGCCAAGGGCATGGCTGGTTGGCTACGTTCGGGAGGGATAACCGCTGAAAGCATCTAAGCGGGAAGCCTGCTTCGAGATGAGGACTCCCACCCACTTGATGGGGTAAGGCTCCCAGTAGACGACTGGGTTGATAGGCCGGATCTGGAAGCCAGGTAACTGGTGGAGGTGACCGGTACTAATAGGCCGAGGGCTTGTCCTCAGTTGCTCGCGTCCACTGTGTTGGTTCTGAAACCACGAACAGCCCCACGTTTCACAGAGCGTGGTGTGGCATGGTTCGACAGTTTCATAGTGTTTCGGTGGTCATAGCGTGAGGGAAACGCCCGGTTACATTCCGAACCCGGAAGCTAAGCCTCACAGCGCCGATGGTACTGCAGGGGGGACCCTGTGGGAGAGTAGGACGCCGCCGAACAAATTTTGAGAAAGGCCCACGCCATCCGGCGTGGGCCTTTCTGCGTTTATGCTCGCAGGTATGCGGTATGACCTGGTCATCTTCGACAACGACGGGGTGCTCGTCGACAGCGAGCCCATCTCCAACCGGCATCTCGCCGCCCATCTGACCGAGTTGGGGCACCCGACCTCGTACGAGGACTCCGTACGGGACTACATGGGCTCGGCGATGCACCGGGTTCACGAACTGGTGCTGGAGCGGACGGGGCAGCGGCTGCCCGACGACTTCGACGACGTCTTCCACGCGCGGGTGTTCGCCGCGTTCGAGCGGGAGCTGGAGCCCGTGCCCGGAGTGGCCGGCGTACTGGAGAAGCTTGCCGCGGACGGGGTGCCGTACTGTGTCGCCTCCTCCGGGAGCCATGCACGGATCCGCGTGGGGCATCGGACGACCGGGCTCGACCGGTGGTTCACGCAGGAGCGGATCTTCAGCTCCGAGGACGTCGGACGGGGCAAACCGGCACCCGACCTCTTCCTGTACGCCGCGGAGCGGATGGGAGTGACGCCCGGACGGTGCCTGGTGGTGGAGGACTCTCCGCTGGGTGTGCAGGCGGCGGTGGCGGCCGGGATGGCCGTCTACGGGTTCACCGCGATGACCCCGGCGGCCCGGCTGACAGGGGCCGATGAACTCTTCTCCACCATGGGGGAGTTGGCTGACCTGCTGGTATGACGGAGGCATCGGGCCGGGCCTGACAATTGTCATGCGGACCTCCGGACGTTCGTTCCTACAGGGGAACCCCTCGCGGGGGCGAAGCTGAGGGCATGACGAAGAACACGGGGGCCCGGGGCCGGACCGAGCAGCAGAAGCAGAAGCCGAGCGCGCTGGACAACTTCCTGCCGCTGCTTGTGGACGTGGCGGTGCCGCTCGGCTCGTACTACCTCCTCAAGAGCGCCTTCGGGATGAGCACCTTCGCGGCGCTCGCCTGGAGCAGCGTGGTGCCGGCCCTGCGGACCGTATGGAGCCTGGTGAAGGAGCGGAAGGCGAACGGGCTGGCCGGGCTGATCCTGGTCGTCAACGTCGTCTCGCTGGTGCTGACCTTCGTCTCCGGTGACCCGCGGCTGATGCTCGCCAAGGACGGTGCGGTCAGCAGCACCGTCGGGATCGGCATCCTGCTCTCCGTGCGGCTGGGCAGGCCGATGATGACCGCGGGCCTCAAGCCCTTCCTGGTCAAGGCCGATGCGGCCAAGGAGGCCGCCTGGGAGCGGCTGACGTCCGGTGCGGCGCCCCGGTCCGAGGCCTTCCTGCGCAAGGAGCGGATCTACTCGGTCATCTGGGGCGTCGCGCTGCTGGCCGAGTGTGTCGCACGGATCGTGGGCGCCTACACGGTCCCTGTGGACACCATGGTCTGGCTCGGCACGGTCTTCCTGGTCAGCGCGATCGGGATCGGCATGGTCGTCGGCGGTGGCCTGGCCGTCGAGCCGATGGAGAAGATACTCAAGGCCGAGACGGAGGCCGCGACCGCGACCGGCGAGGCCGGGACCGCGGCGCCCGCCGCGGTCTGACCCTCCCGCTCGGACCCGCCACATGAAGCTGAAGAAAACTCATCTTTGGCTGGATCTACCCACAGGTAGCCCGGGGCCCTACGCTCGCCGCCATGACTGATGTGCTGCGGCGCGGTAGGGCCTCGCTGGCGTTCAGCTTCTTCGCTCAGGGTGTCACCTTTGCTCTGCTGGTGACGCGTATCCCGGCCATCCAGGACCGGTACGGCGTCTCCGACGCGCTGCTGCCGGTCTTCCTGGCCGCCGTACCGATCCTGGCCGGGGTGGGCAGTGTGACCACCGAGCAGCTGGTGAAGCGCATACGGCCAAGCCGCCTGCTGCGCTGTTCCCAGCCCGTGGTGCTGCTGGCCCTGCTCGGTGCCGGGGCCGGCGGCCGGATCGCGGAACTGGCCGTGGCACTGGGCGTGTTCGGGCTGGCCGTGGGCGCGCTGGACGCCTCGATGAACATGCTCGGGGTGAGCCTGCAGCGGTCGTACGGGCGCAGCATCATGCTCAGTTTCCATGCCGCGTACAGCCTGGGCGGGATCCTGGGCGCCTCGCTGGCCTGGGTCGGGGCGCACTGGCATCTTGCGCTGTGGGTGTCGTATCTGCCGGTGGTGGCCGTGCTGCTGCCGGCGACGTTCGTGGGGAGCCGGTGGTACGTCGACGGGGATCCGGCACCCCCGGGTGAGGAACAGGGCCAGGGCACGGGCGTGGTGTTCAAGCTGCTGCTGCCGCTGTGCCTGGTGATGACCTTCGCCTACATCGGGGACTCGACCGTCTCCAACTGGAGCGCGAAGTATCTGAAGGACGTGCTGGGCAGCAGCGAGCAGCTGGCGACCGTGCCGTACAACGTGTACATGGTGACCACGCTGGTGGGGCGGGCCATCGGGGACGTCGGGGTGCGGCGGTTCGGGGCCGTGGCGGTCGTACGGCTCGGGGCGCTGGTGGCGGCCGGCGGGTTCGTGGTGGTGGCCTCGGCGCCCGGGGCGTGGGTGGGGATGCTCGGGTTCACGCTGCTGGGGCTGGGGTTGTGTGTGCTGGTGCCGCAGACGTTCGCGGCGGCGGGGCGGCTGTTTCCCTCGGCTTCGGATGCGGCCGTCGCGCGCCTGAATATTTTCAATTACGTGGGTTTTCTGATTGGTTCGCCGTTGGTGGGAGCCTTGGGCGATGCGTGGAGTTATCGCGGGGCCATGCTGGTGCCGATGGTGTTGGTGCTGGTGACGCTGGTGTACGCCAGATCGTTCGCCACGGGGCCGGGCCGATACGGTGGCGGGCATGAGCGGCCGCGCACAGCTGATGTGGGACGAAGCAGTAACGGGCTATGACTTCGGCCCGGACCACCCGATGGATCCGGTCCGGCTCGCACTGACCCGGAGCCTGGTGGGAGCCTTCGGGCTCGACCGGGAGCTGGAGGTCGTCGCGGCGAAGCCGGCCGGGGAGTCGACGCTGCAACTGGTCCATCGAGAGGACTACATCGAGGCGGTGAAGGCCGCGTCCGCCGATCCGGCGGGGGCCGACGGTTCGTACGGGCTGGGTACGGTCGACGATCCCGCCTTCGCCGGGATGCACGAGGTGTCCGCGCTGATCGCCGGGCAGTCGGTGGGGGCTGCGGAGGCGGTGTGGCGGGGGGACGCCGATCATGCCGTGAACTTCGCGGGCGGGCTGCACCACGCGATGCCGGGCGGTGCCTCGGGGTTCTGTGTCTACAACGACGCCTCCCTGGCCATTGCCCGGCTGCTGGAGCTGGGGGCCGAGCGGGTCGCCTACGTGGATGTGGACGTGCATCACGGGGACGGGGTGCAGGCCGCGTTCTGGGACGACCCACGGGTGCTGACGATCTCGCTGCACGAGCATCCTCGTACGTTGTTCCCGCAGACCGGGTGGCCGCAGGAGACCGGTGCGGGGGCGGGCGAGGGGGCCGCCGTGAATGTGGCGCTGCCGGCGGGCACCGGGGACGCGGGGTGGGTGCGGGCGTTTCACGCGGTGGTGCCGGAGCTGCTGGCCGAGTTCCGGCCCCAGGTCCTCGTCTCGCAGCACGGGGCCGACACGCACTTCGAGGATCCGCTGGCCCATCTGGCCGTTTCGCTGGACGCTCAGCGGGCCGTGCAGGTGGCCTGCCATGAGCTGGCGCACGAGCACGCCGGGGGGAAGTGGGTCGCGTTGGGCGGAGGCGGCTATGCGGTGGTGGACGTGGTGCCGCGGTCGTGGACGCATCTGGTGGGGATCGCGGCGGGTCGGCCGGTGGCTCCGGAGACGGTGATCCCCGAAGGGTGGCGGCAGGAGGTGTTCGCCCGGACCCGGCAGTTGGCGCCGCAGCGGATGACCGACGGGCGGTGGCCGGTGGGTTTCGCGTCGTGGGAGGCGGGTTACGACCCCGCCGACCGGCTGGACCAGGCCGTGCTGGCGACGCGACGGGCGGCGTTTCCGCTGCGGGGGCTGTTGCCGTAGGCCGAAAGGGCGGGCGGGCTGCTCGCCGATTACGCCAACTGTGCCCTCTTTGCGTGTTCCCGGTCCGGCCCCGCCCGTGATGCGCGAGCATCGCTGGCGTGGTGAACGCTCGTGCTCTGCGTGCGCATCTGCTGGCTGTTCGGCTTGCCGGGGAGGTGGCGACGTCCCGGGAGGACAGCCTGCGCAGTTATCGGTTGTTCGCGGCGCGGGATCCCCGGGTGCTGATCGGGATCGATCCCGAAGGAGCCTGGAAGCAGCGGGAATTGCTGGCTCTGATGGCACGAAGGTGTGGGGTTTCGGCCGATCCTCGGCACACTTCCGGACCTGATGTGATCGACCCGGAGCTGACGCTGGCGGCGCTGGATGCCTTCGCCGAGCGGATCCGGGCGGTTGCCCGGCGGGGCGCGCCCGTGCTGTTCGGGACCGGGCATCCACGGCGGTTGCTCGGGTTCTACGCCGGCTTGGCGGACGCGCTCTCGGCGGTGGGGTGTGAGGTGCTCACCCCTGCGCAGGGTCGCTGTGTCGACATATTGACCCGGTTCGGCCTACGCACTCATCATCTTGCCTACGTACGAGGGGTCGGGTTGGTGCGGGAAACCGCCGACGGGCGCCCCGGTTGTGAGCCGGGCCTCCACAGTCATTCACCACTGCCGGTTCGGGTCGTGCTGGAGGCCGCCGCGGAGTGTGGCGGGCCGCTGCCCGAGTTGGTCGTCGGGGATCATGGCTGGGTCTGCGGTGCAGGTCAGCTGGGGTTCGAGGCGATCGGGCTGGCCGACACCGATGATCCGGCGCTGTTCGTGGGGGAGGCGGAGGGGCGCGTGTCCGTCGTCGTTCCGGTTGATGACGGGGTGCGGTCCGCGTACTACCGCCCGCTTACCCGCTACGTACTCAAACGAGCGTGTCTGTCACAGTAGGCCTGCGATGGGTGCACCTCTTCCCCACTCGCATCACCCGCCCCTACATTGGGGAGTGAGCACGCAGCGACGAAGAGTCACCGGAAGGGGAAGCCGGTGGCCGTCGAGTGCGGAAGGTTCAGGTGTGTCATGGCTGCAGCTGGCGAGAGGCCTCTGAACGAGGTTCAGTTCCTTACCGTGGCGGAGGTCGCCTCGGTGATGCGAGTGTCGAAGATGACCGTGTACCGGTTGGTGCACAGCGGTCATCTGCCCGCGATCCGGGTGGGGCGGTCCTTCCGTGTCCCGGAGCAAGCGGTACACGAGTACCTTCGCGACAGCTATGTGGGGGTGGAAACGGCCTGACAACGCTTCCGGGAAGATCCGGAGGACCCTCGATTACGACCTCAGCGCCCGGTTGGGTAGGCTAGCCCCTCGTAGGTCGTGTGGGCCCATGGCGCCCAAACAACCGAGTGATGAGAAGTGAGCGAGGGTAGTCGTGGGCTCTGTTATCAAGAAGCGGCGCAAGCGGATGGCCAAGAAGAAGCACCGCAAGCTGCTCAAGCGCACGCGCGTTCAGCGTCGCAACAAGAAGTAAGCGACGGCGCGCGAGAAGCGTGTCCCTGTGGCCTCCCATCTCCAGTGGTGGGAGGCCACAGGCATATCCGATCCGTTCCGATCAGTGAAATTCCGTCACTTCGTGCATCGGGGGGTCATCACAGCGCAACATCGACCCGCTAAGTTGGCCGCACGCACAACGTACGAGGGAAGGCGCTGATCTTGGGGAAGGTCGTGCTCGTCACCGGAGTGGCCCGGCAACTGGGCGGCCGGTTCGTACGGCGGATCCAACGGGATCCGGAGGTCGACCGGGTGATCGCCGTGGACGCGGTGCCACCGGCGCACCATCTGGGCGGGGCGGACTTCATCCAGGCCGACATCCGGCTGCCGACGATAGCCAGGGTGCTCGCCGAGACGGGCGCGGACACGGTCGTCCACCTGGACGTGACGGCGACGCCGCTGGGCGGCGGCAACCGGGCCACGGTCAAGGAGACCAACGTCATCGGCACCATGCAGCTGCTCGGCGCCTGCCAGAAGTCGCCGGCCGTCAGGCGGCTGGTGGTGAAGTCCAGCACCAACGTCTACGGCTCCGCGTCGCGCGATCCGGCCGTGTTCACCGAGACGACCGCGGCGAAGTCGCTGCCGAGCGGCGGCTTCGCGAAGGACACCGTCGAGGTCGAGGGGTACGTGCGCGGGTTCGCCCGGCGGCGGCCCGACGTCGCGGTGTGCGTGCTGCGGTTCGCCAACATCCTGGGCCCGGCCGCGGACACCCCGCTCGCCTCGTACTTCGCGCTGCCCGTCCTGCCGACGGTGCTCGGCTACGACCCGCGGCTGCAGTTCGTGCACGAGGACGACGTCGTCGAGGTGCTCAGGATCGCCTCGCACGAGCCGCGCCGGGGCACCCTCAACAGCGGCACCTTCAACATCGCAGGGGACGGGGTGCTGCTGCTCTCGCAGTGCTCGCGGCGGCTCGGGCGGCCCACCGTGCCGCTGCTGCTGCCCGCGGTCACCTGGGCCGGTTCCCTGGTGCGTACGCTCGGTATGACGGACTTCTCACCGGAGCAGATCCGGCTGCTCACGCACGGGCGGGTCGTGGACACCGTCCAGATGCGCGAGACGCTCGGCTTCACGCCCCGGTACACGACAGCGGAGACGTTCGCGGACTTCGTACGCGGCCAGGGCGCCGGGCTGCTGCCCCCGGAGGCCCTCGCGGGGGCCGTCGACCGCATCGCCGAGCTGGCTGCCAAGGCCGGCGGCCGGCCCACGACGCACAGCGCCAACTGAGGAGAGCGGCAACGATGGCGGACGCCAAGGTCATTCCGTTCGACGACGACCGGTCCCGCGGGGGCGCCGTGCAGCGCCCGGCGCGGCGCAGGAGCGCGGGCAGCCGGCGCGGCGCCCTCGGCGAGCCGGGTGAGCTGGGCGAGGTCCAGCCGCTGCCGGGCCGGGCCCGGGCGCGGGAGGATGGGCCCGTGAGCCGTACGGAGGAGCCGGAGGGACAGGGTGAGCGGGCGCAGCGGCGGCCGGATGCCGGCGGGCCGGGCGCCGGACTGGAGCGGCGGGTGGCGGCCGGGCTGGCCTTCCTGCGGCGCCGGCTGACCGGGGACTACGACGTCGACGACTTCGGCTACGACGAGGAGCTGACCGACCAGGTCCTGATGTCGCTGCTGCGGCCGGTGTACGAGAAGTACTTCCGGGTCGAGGTGAAGGGCATCGAGAACATCCCGGCCGAGGGCGGGGCGTTGATCGTCGCCAACCACTCCGGGACGCTGCCGCTGGACGGGCTGATGATGCAGGTCGCCGTGCACGACCATCATCCGGCCGGTCGTCATCTGCGGCTGCTCGCTGCCGACCTGGTCTTCGTGCTGCCGGTGGTGAACGAGCTGGCGCGCAAGCTCGGGCACACGCTGGCGTGCGCGGAGGACGCCGAACGGCTGCTGGCGCAGGGCGAGCTGGTCGGGGTGATGCCGGAGGGCTTCAAGGGGATCGGGAAGCCCTTCGGCGAGCGGTACAAGCTCCAGCGGTTCGGCCGGGGTGGTTTCGTCTCCACTGCGCTGCGGCAGGGGGCGCCGATCATTCCCTGCTCGATCGTCGGGGCGGAGGAGATCTACCCGATGATCGGCAACGCGAAGACGCTGGCTCGGCTGTTGGGCTTTCCGTATTTCCCGTTGACGCCGACGTTTCCCTGGCTGGGGCCGTTGGGCGCGGTTCCGTTGCCGACGAAGTGGACGATTCAGTTCGGTGAGCCGATTCCCACGGATGGGTATCCGCCGGAGGCCGCCGAGGACCCGATGCTGATGTTCAACCTGACCGACCAGGTGAGGGAGCAGATTCAGCACACGCTGTACAAGTTGTTGGTGCAGCGGCGGTCGGTGTTCTTCTGAGTTCTGGTACGGCAACGGGGGCGCCCCGCTCGGGTGGGGCGCCCCCGTTGCCGTACTGCCGTATCGGTCTAGTTCGCGTCCTCGCCCTCGATGCCCAGCCCCGGCAGAAGGCCCGGGAGCAGCGGCGGGAGAGTGACGTCGGGGGTGGTGGTCGGGGGCTTGGTGGTGGGCGGGGTGGTGCTGCCCGTGCCCGTCTTGGGCGGGTCGAGCAGGCCGCCCGTGCTGCCGCCGAGGAGGCCGTCGCCGGTGTCGCCGGCGGCCGGCCCGCTCGGGTCGCCCGAGCGGGCGTGCCGACCGCTGGACGGGGTGCTGCCGGAGGAGCTGGGCGTGGTCGAGCGGTGGCTGCCGGCGGAGCCGGTGGCTGCCTGGCCGGAGCCCTGCCGTTTGCCGTCGCCCGTGTGGGCCGACGACTGCGGGAGCAGGGACTGCAGCGGGGCGACCTCCTGGTCTATGGCGTCGAAGACCGACGACACCTGCTTTTTGACGTCCCCGAGCTGCACGGGCAGCTTGTGGCTGAGCGCGCTCCAGGCCTCGCGGTGGGACCGCGAGAAGCTGGACAGGGCCTGGATGGGGCCCAGTGAGCCGGGATCGGCCTCATAGGCCTCGTGGAGCAGGCGGTGGCCCTCGGTGACGTCGCGCTGCATGCCGGAGAGCGTGCGGCGGATCTCGCCGATGGACTCGTGGTCGAGGTGGCCGCTGCGGCCGCGTTCCAGCAGCCGACGGGCCTCGCTGAGCCGGGTGGAGGCCTGGTCGAGGTAGGTCTGGCCGCGTGCGTCGTCGCCGTCGGTCAGGTAGTTGAGCTTGAAGTCCTCGATGCCGCGTTTGAGGCCGTAGAGGGAGTCACCGGGCAGGGCGTCCGAACTGGCGGCGGCGACTCCGCCGAAGGCTCCCGCGGCCACGCCCACGCTGAGCCCGCCCGCGGCGAGCCCCTTGGTCAGCCGTGTACGTGGCCGGAGCTTGCTCAGTGGGCTCGCCCGGTGTGCGCCTCTCGACCGGGAAGAGCGCTGCTCCGGTACCGACGCATCCGCCGCTGCGGTGCCCTCCCGGAGCATCGCCTCCATCGCGGCCACCAGCTGGGCACGCTGGACGACCTTGACCTCGGGGTCGAGCTGCGGTTTGGGCAGCGCGCCGAGGCCGGTCGCCAGGGCCAGCAGCTCGCCCCGCTCGGACTGGTCCTCGGCGGCCGGCGGGGATTCCGCCGATACTGACCGCTCGGCCGCCGTGTCCCGGTCGGATTGCTCGTCCAGGGCCTGGGCGAAGGCGTTCGCCCGCCGGTGCGCCGATACGTTCGCGATCACTGGCGGCACCTCCTCTCGTCATGACGGTCGACTCCCCAGGGGGTCCTGAGGGTTGCACGCCCGTGACCGATCCACACGATCGAGTGATCAGGGTCGGCCAGGACGTGACCACAGGGAGCCTGTATCCCGCACAACGACTGGCGCGGCACTTGGGTTACGGACGGCGGATGATCGGGTCAGGAAGGCAACCGGCTTTCACGGAACGTGAGTTGACAGTCGCCCGGAGTGCCACCCCGGTTCAGCGTGCGTCGTCCGGCAGCAGCCGGGCGAGGGTGCGGACGGCGCGGTACTGGAGGGTCTTGATGGCGCCCTCGTTCTTGCCCATGACACGGGCGGTCTCGGCGACCGAGAGGCCCTGGAGGAAGCGGAGCGTCACGCACTCCTGCTGCTGGGGATTGAGTCGGCGGACGGCGTCGAGCAGTGCGGCGTTCGACAGTGACTCCAGGACGGAGTCCTCCGGGGAGCGCTCGACCTCGTTGGCGTCGAGCATCTCGCCGGTGGTGACCTCCAGACGGAAACGGCTGGACTTGAAGTGGTCGGCGACCAGGTTGCGGGCGATCGTCACCAGCCAGGCGCCGAAGTCGCGGCCCTGCCAGGTGAAGGTGCCGATCCTGCGCAGCGCCCGCAGAAAGGTCTCACTGGTGAGGTCCTCGGCCGTCGCCCGGCCGCCGACGCGGTAGTAGATGTAGCGGTAGACCGTGTCGCTGTACTGGTCGTACAGCCGGCCGAAGGCCTCGGCCTCGCCGGCCTGGGCACGTTCGACCAGATCCATCATCCGGGCGCTGTCGCTGTCGGCGGCCGGGCGGCGGGCGGTGGCTGCGCCGGTGGCGCGGCCGCGTCTGCCCACCGCGGCGCTGCCGTCGGCCAGTGCGTAGCACGGACCGACGGGCGCGGCGGTGGCGAAGGCGGGGACGGCGTACGCGGTCGGGACGAGGCCGCGCAGCGTCTCTTTGACCGTTGCGACTGTTGCGCGCAGCGTAGCCAGGCCCGAGGCGTCAACCCCGACGTGTGGGTACACGGGACTCCCAGAGGCAGAGCTTCCATCACGTGCAGTGCGGGACCTTTCACCCGTCGTAGCGACGGAGGGGTACCGGTTTGCGTCTGAGGAGAATAACGCTTCGTGCAGGCACTGCTACACCGAGTTGCTCAAATCATCGATTGCGTCGCTTCTGTTACCGATTGGCGCCCCATCAAGTGCCGTATCTTGATCGGTTGTTGATCGAAATCAGGCCTGTTTCGGTGAGGTACGGGGCGTGTTGAAATGGCCGCGGCATAATTCGGGCGCGCGCGGCCTGGGGTGGATCGGGTGGAGGTTCGGGGCGGCGGTGCGCCTATCGGCGCCGTCGGCTCAGCGCGATCGCGGCCGCGGTGCCGCCGGCGACGGCTCCCACGCCCGCCGCCGCCGGAATGCCGACCTTCGCCGCCTTGCGGCCCGTGCGGTAGTCGCGCAGGCGCCAGTCCTTTTCCCGGGCGTGTTTGCGGAGCTTGGCGTCCGGGTTGATGGCGTAGGGGTGGCCGACCAGGGAGAGCATCGGGATGTCGTTGTGGCTGTCGCTGTAGGCCGCGCAGCGGGAGAGGTCCAGGCCCTCCGCGGCGGCCAGGGCGCGGACCGCCTCGGCCTTCGCCGGGCCGTGCAGCGGCTCGCCGACCAGCTTGCCGGTGTAGACGCCGTCGACCGACTCCGCGACCGTGCCGAGGGCGCCGGTCAGGCCGAGGCGGCGGGCGATGACCTGGGCGATCTCCACCGGGGCCGCCGTGACCAGCCACACCTTCTGGCCCGCGTCCAGGTGGGCCTGGGCCAGGGCCCGGGTGCCGGGCCAGATGCGGTCGGCCATGTACTCGTCGTAGATCTCCTCGCCGATCGACTCCAGCTCGGCGACCCGGTGGCCCTTGACGATCGACAGTGCCGAGTCGCGGGCGTCCTGCATGTGTTCCGGATCCTCGACGCCGGCCAGCCGGAACCACGCCTGCTGCCAGGCGAACCGGGCGAGGTCGCGGGTCTCGAAGAACTTCCGCTTGTACAGGCCGCGGCCGAAGTGGAACAGCGCGGCGCCCTGCATCACGGTGTTGTCGAGGTCGAAGAAGGCGGCAGCCCTGGTGTCGCCGATGACCGGGAACTCCGGTTCCTCCTGGGCGGGCGGTGCGGTCTCCTGCGCTTCCTGCGAGGACTTGCGGGCGGCCTCCGCCGAGGCCTCGCCTGCCAACACGCTCCGCGCCGTGGCGGAGCGCCTACGGGGAGTGAGCCATCCGAGAGCGGCCATGCGGTGAGCATAGCCAGTTTGTTCGGAGCTTCCGGAGTCGAGAGGTTGGAAGGGTGTGAACTCTCCACTACCGGGTCGTTAAGCAGGCGCGAGAATGGCCTGCATGAGCCCTTTCTTCCGACGCAAGGCCGCCCCGCAGGAGCGGCTGGTCACCCTCGTCCGCAAGCCCGGCTGCCACCTGTGCGACGACGCGCAGCTGGTGATCGAGAAGGTCTGCGGCGAGCTGGGCGTGCCCGTCGAGCTCAAGGACATCACCGAGGACCGGGCGCTGCACGACCAGTACTGGGAGCAGATTCCGGTCGTACTCGTCGACGGTGAACAGCACACCTTCTGGCGGGTGAACGAGGAGCGACTGCGCCGGGCACTGACCGACTAGTCCAAACCGGCCCGAAAGTCGCTTAGGATCGACGGCGGTTTGGTCTCGGGGGCGGGATTTGCGAGGAGAGTGTGCAGTTTTGCCCCTAGTAACGAAGGAACGCGCAGGGGGGTGCGCCGGTTCCCGTCAAGGGCGCCGCAGTCGCGTGACCCCGGTCACTTCCGCCGGGCAAATCGGACACTGTCTTTGTGCACGCGTTCACAAAGACATAGCCTGCTGTCGACGGGGCGGTCTGGGGACGTATGACCGCCTGCAGCCCCGCTCTACCCGCAGGAGCACCGTGGCAACTGGCCGAACACATCGACCGGCGACCCGCAGCCGAGGGATTCCCGAGGCCACCGTCGCCCGGCTTCCGCTGTACCTCCGAGCCCTGACCGCACTGTCGGAGCGCTCGGTACCCACGGTCTCCTCCGAGGAGCTGGCGGCCGCGGCGGGGGTCAACTCCGCCAAGCTGCGCAAGGATTTCTCGTACCTGGGCTCCTACGGAACGCGCGGTGTCGGCTACGACGTGGAGTATCTCGTCTACCAGATCTCCCGTGAACTCGGCCTGACCCAGGACTGGCCCGTCGTCATCGTCGGTATCGGTAACCTCGGCGCCGCCCTGGCCAACTACGGCGGGTTCGCCTCCCGTGGCTTCCGGGTGGCCGCGCTGATCGACGCCGACCCCGCCATGGCCGGAAAGCCCGTCGCCGGTATTCCGGTGCAGCACACGGACGACCTCGAGAAGATCATCAAGGACAACGGGGTCTCCATCGGCGTCATCGCCACCCCCGCGGGCGCCGCCCAGCAGGTCTGCGACCGGCTGGTGAGCGCCGGGGTCACCTCGATCCTGAACTTCGCGCCGACCGTGCTGTCCGTCCCCGACGGCGTCGACGTGCGCAAGGTCGACCTCTCCATCGAACTGCAGATCCTCGCCTTCCACGAGCAGCGCAAGGCCGGTGAGGAGACCGCGGCCGGAGACATAGGCAGCCTGCCCGCCTCCACTCCGCGTGTCGCAGCCGCTGACGACTCCGCCGACCAGGGGCCCGACGGGGACGTACCCGCCGTGATGCCGGCATGAGTCTCCTCGTCGTCGGACTGAGCCACCGCAGCGCGCCGGTGAGCGTGCTGGAGCGGGCCGCGCTGAGCACGGACGCCCAGATCAAGCTGCTCCAGGACACGGTCGCCGCCGAGCCCGCCGCCGAGGCCGCGGTGCTCGCCACCTGCAACCGCATCGAGCTGTACGCCGACGTGGACAAGTTCCACGCGGGCGTCGCCGAGCTGTCCACGCTGCTCGCCCAGCACAGCGGCGTCGGCCTGGAGGAACTGACCCCCTACCTCTACGTGCACTACGAGGACCGGGCCGTCCACCAGCTGTTCTCGGTGGCCTGCGGACTGGACTCGATGGTCGTCGGCGAGGGGCAGATCCTCGGCCAGATCAAGGACTCCCTGGCCAAGGCGCAGGACCTGCACACCGCCGGCCGGCTGCTGAACGACCTGTTCCAGCAGGCCCTGAGGGTCGGCAAGCGCGCGCACTCCGAGACCGGGATCGACCGCGCCGGGCAGTCCCTGGTCACCTTCGGCCTCGAGCAGCTGGCCGCCGGCGCGGACGTGCCCGCCTGGGCCGGTGGCAAGAAGGCGCTGGTCATCGGCGCCGGGTCGATGTCCTCGCTGGCCGCCGCCACGCTGGCGCGGGCCGGAGTCACCGAGGTCGTCGTCGCCAACCGCACCTTCGAGCGCGCCGAGCGCCTCGCACAGATCCTCACCGACGCCGACGACAACTCAGTCACCGCGCGCGCGGTCGAGATGACCGCCGTGTCCGACGAACTGACACGTGCCGACGTCGTCGTCTCCTGTACCGGGGCGACGGGCCTGGTCCTCACGGCGGAAGCGGTCGCGCAGGCGGTCGAGGGCCGCACCGGGCAGCCGGCCGTCGCCGCCCCCACCCGGCCCGCGGCCGTACCGGCCCCGCTGCCGCCCACCAGCGTCGGCAGCGACGAGAACTGCCCGCTGGACCTGGCCGCCGCGCAGACCGGCTTCTCCGTCATGGGCGAGGCGGCCGTGGCCGGCATGAACGCGGCCACCCTGGAGCAGCACGCGGCCTGGGTCGCGGGAGGGGCCGTCGACCGCCAGGGCCGCCGTACGCCCGAGGCGGACGCCGAGCTGATCACCGCGCTCGCCGCGACCGCCGCCACGGTCGGCCGGATCCCCGAGCGGCGCAGGCCGGAACCGCCGGCCGAGCGGCCCGAGCCCTTCTTCTTCCTCCTCGACCTGGCCATGCCCCGCGACATCGACGCGGCCGTGCACCGGCTGGCCGGGGTGCGCCTGGTGGACATCGAGTCCCTCGCCGAGGCCTCCGCGGACGCGCCGATGGCGGCCGACGTGGACCAGGTCCGGCGTATCGTCTCCGACGAGGTCGCGGCCTTCGGCGCGGCACAGCGGGCGGCGCACATCACGCCGACCGTGGTCGCGCTGCGCACCATGGCCGCGGATGTCGTGGCGAGTGAGATCGCGCGGCTCGACGGGCGGCTGCCCGGCCTGGACGACCGCCAGCGCGGGGAGATCCGCCAGGCGGTGCACCGGGTCGTGGACAAGCTGCTGCACGCGCCGACCGTACGAGTCAAGCAGCTCGCGGCCGAGCCCGGCGGCGCCGGGTACGCGGACGCACTGCGCACCCTGTTCGACCTCGACCCCGAGACGGTCGCCTCCGTCTTTCGGGCCGAGGACAGCACAGAGACGAAGGACCGACCGGCATGAGTGACAAGGCACTGAGGCTGGGGACCAGGCGCAGCAAGCTCGCCATGGCCCAGTCCGGGCAGGTGGCGGAGGCCGTCCGCCGGGTGACCGGGCGGCCCGTGGAGCTGGTCGAGATCACCACCTACGGCGACACCTCCCGCGAGCACCTCGCACAGATCGGCGGCACCGGCGTCTTCGTCACGGCGCTGCGCGACGCGCTGGTGCGGGGCGAGGTCGACTTCGCGGTTCATTCGCTCAAGGACCTCCCGACGGCGCAGCCCGCCGAACTCGTCCTCGCCGCCGTGCCGGAGCGCGAGGACCCGCGGGACGTGATCGTCGCCCGGGACGCGCTCAAGTTCACGGACCTGCCGCGCGGCGCCCGCATAGGCACCGGCTCGCCGCGCCGCATGGCCCAGCTGAACGCGTACGCCCGCGCCCACGGCCTGGACATCGAGACGGTCCCGATCCGCGGCAACGTCGACACCCGCATCCGGTACGTCCGCGACGGTGAACTGGACGCCGTGGTGCTGGCCGCCGCCGGACTGAACCGGATCGGCCGCGGCGACGAAGTGACCGACTTCCTGTCGGTCGACACGGTTTTGCCCGCCCCCGGCCAGGGGGCCCTGGCGATCGAGTGCAGGGCGGGGAACACCGCCGAAGATGCTGCACTGATCGCCGCGCTCGGCGCACTGGACGACCCGTTCACGCGGGTCGCCGTCACTGCCGAGCGCTCACTGCTCGCCGCCCTGGAGGCCGGTTGCAGCGCACCTGTGGGCGCGCTGGCCGACCTTCTGGCCGACGGGCAGATTGTCAAGGAAATGCGCCTGCGTGGCGTCGTCGGCACGACCGACGGCACGCGCATGGTGCAGCTGTCCACCACCGGTCCCGTGCCCCAGACGGAGACCCAGGCGTCGGCACTCGGTCGCGACCTCGCCACCGAGATGCTCGCCCAGGGCGCGGCCGGTCTGATGGGGGAGCGAGCACAGTGAGCCCCACCACCCTTCCCGCCGGCCTCGAACACGGGCACGTCACCTTCCTCGGTGCCGGACCCGGGGATCCGGGACTGCTGACTCTGCGCGCCGTGGAGGCGCTGTCGCACGCGGACGTCCTGATCGCCGAGCACGAGGTGCTCGACGTGATCCGGACGCACGCGCGGCAGGGCGTCTCCGTCGTGTGGACGGACGCCGACCCCTCCTCGGTGTCGCCACCGGGCACGGGCACACCGCAGCTCACGGTCGTTGACGGCACGTCAACAACCGCCGCTGTCCCGTCCCCTGCCCGGGATGCCGCTCATCTTGTCATGGAGGCCGCGCGCTCCGGCAGGCGGGTCGTCCGTGCGGTGTCCGGGGACCCGGGACTTGATACGTACGCGGCCGAGGAAATGCTCGCCTGCGCCGCCGCCGGTGTGCCCTTCGAGGTCGTGCCGGGTGTGGCGGCCGCGGTCGGCGTGCCGGCGTACGCCGGTGTGCCGCTGCGCGACGCGCAGGGCGCGGACGTCCGGTTCGTGGACGCCCGGACCGCCTCCGACCGCTGCTGGACGGAGGTGGGTGCCTCCGACGGCACGGTGGTCGTCTCCACGACCCTCGACTCGGTGGCCGCGGCGGCCGGCGAACTGGTCTCCGCCGGCCGCAAGCCGGACACCCCGCTGACGGTCACCGTCGCCGGTACGACGACCCGCCAGCGCACCTGGACCGCCACCCTCGGCACGATCGCGCAGACGCTGAAGCAGGCGAAGGTGCTGCCGTCGCCGGACGGCGGCCGGCCGGTGATAGCCGTGGTCGGTGAGCGTTCCGCCGCCGCCCAGCGCGACCAGTTGTCGTGGTTCGAGTCCAAGCCGCTGTTCGGCTGGAAGGTGCTCGTGCCGCGCACGAAGGAGCAGGCGGCTTCGCTCTCCGACCAGCTGCGGTCCTACGGCGCGGTGCCGCACGAGGTCCCGACGATCGCGGTGGAACCGCCGCGCACCCCGCAGCAGATGGAGCGGGCGGTCAAGGGCCTGGTGACGGGCCGCTACGAGTGGATCGCGTTCACGTCGGTCAACGCGGTGAAGGCGGTCCGGGAGAAGTTCGAGGAGTACGGCCTCGACGCGCGTGCCTTCGCGGGCATCAAGGTGGCCGCGGTGGGCGAGCAGACCGCCAGGGCGCTGGTCGCCTTCGGTGTGAAGCCGGACCTGGTGCCGAGCGGTGAGCAGTCGGCCGCCGGTCTGCTGGAGGACTGGCCGCCGTACGACCCGGTCTTCGACCCGATCGACCGCGTCTTCCTGCCGCGGGCCGACATCGCCACGGAGACCCTGGTCGCCGGGCTGATCGAGCTGGGCTGGGAGGTCGACGACGTCACGGCCTACCGGACCGTGCGGGCCTCGCCGCCGCCGGCGGACACACGGGAGGCGATCAAGGGCGGCGGCTTCGACGCCGTGCTCTTCACGTCCTCGTCCACCGTGCGGAACCTGGTGGGCATCGCGGGCAAGCCGCACAACGTGACGGTGATCGCCTGCATCGGCCCGGCGACCGCCAAGACCGCCGAGGAGCACGGGCTGCGGGTCGACGTCATGGCTCCGGAGCCGTCGGTGCACAAGCTGGCGGAGGCGCTGGCCGACTTCGGCCTCAAGCGGCGCGCTGCCGCGCTGGAGGCCGGGGACCCGGTGACGCGGCCCAGCGAGCGGCGGCCGGGGGCGCGCAGGCGCCGGTCCACGACGTGAGGTACGGCGGAGTGCTCCTGGCGGGCACTCCGCCCCTGTCGTTTCCGCGGGCCTTCAGCGCGCAGGCGTAGCGGAATGGGATCTGGCCGGGGATGTCCCGTCCGCCTGCGTGGGTGACCGAATCGCTCTTCTGGCCGCTGCGCGTCTGCGATGCTGACCGGCATGGGTGGGGCAGAGCGACGACGTGACGGTGCGGCCCGCTGGTTGCGGCGGCGTGCTGCTGCGGTGGTGCTGACGTGCTTCGGGGTGGGAGCCGCCGTCCTGCACGTGCTGGCACCGGGTCTCAAGATCGACGGCGTCACGGTGATGCTGCTGGCGGTGGCCGTGGTGCCGTGGCTCGGGGAGTTGTTCCGCAGCATCGAGGTGCCGGGGCTCGGGCGGATCGAGTTCCGGGAGATCGAGCGCAGGATCGAGGCCGTCCAGCGCACGGCGAACGCGGCTCTCGTCGGGGACGGCCCCGAGGGCGGGGCCGCGGACGACACCGCGGCCCGGGACGCGGTCAGGGAACTGGCCGCCGAGTACGTGAAGGTGCGTCTCGAACTGCCCGGCGGCCGGGCGCGCTCCCACCGGATGGACCAGATCTTCGCCCGCCTGGTGCGCGCGACCCAGCGTGTGCGGGACTTCGACGCCGGCGCGTTGCTCGGCTCCCCGGACGCCGGACTGCGCCTGGCCGCCTACGCACGCCTGTACGCGCTGCCCGAGGCGGAGGCACTGGACGCGCTGGTGGACGCGGTGACCGGCGAACCACTGCCCTTCAACCAGTACTGGGGGCTGCGGGCCGTGGAAAGAGGCGTGGAGGACGCGGGAGCGGGACGTGTTCCCTTCGGTGTGGTGCGCCGCCTGGAGGACTGCCGTTCCCGGATGCGGCACGCACCCGACCGGGTCGAGCTGGTCGATCGCATCCTCGTGGGCCTCGGTGAAGGCTGAGCGGCAGGCGGGTGCGGGCAGCGGCCCGCCTGCCGCGCGTGCCGGTCAGGCCGCCGTACCGCCCGCGTAGTCGCTCGCGAACGTCGTCTCGATCGTCTGGGCGACCGGCTGGGCCACGCCCGTGCCGGTGAGGATGATGCCCAGCTCCCGGTTGTTGCTGAGGGAGTTGCTGCTGATGTTCATCGAGCCGGCCTCGACCTCCTGGGTGGACAGGCCGTAGTCGGCGACCATCGCCTTGGCGTGGATGTAGAAGCCGTTGGGGTCGGAGTAGCCGACGACCGTGCCGCCCGCGGCCTTGATCTCGGAGACCTCGCTGGAGTAGCTGGAGGGGCTCTCCAGGACCACGCGGACCTTCACGCCGGCGTTGGCGCGGGCCACGATCGCGTTGACGACCGTGCTGTCGCTGAACTCCAGCTCCTCCACGTCGAGGGTCTTGGTCGCGGAGTTGATGAAGGACACCAGGCGGCTGCGTGCGTCCGTGGGGGACCACAGCAGGTGGTCGCCGTCGGTGGGGGTGACCGAGGTGCCGGCGTAGTCGGCGTTGAAGACCTTCTCGATCGCGGCCACGTCGCGGGCGTCGTCGGTGAAGACGCCGTAGTCACGGCCGGTCGTGTAGTACTGCGAGGTCAGGTTCCCGGTCAGGACCAGGGACTTGGTGCCGTCGACCGTGATGGTCTTCTGGTGGGTGTAGGTGAAGGAGGAGGACGACCAGACCACGCCCACGCCCGCGTTCGTCAGGGACGTGTACGCCGAGTTGTTGGCGGTCTTGTGCTGGCGGTCGAGGACGACCCGGACCGTCACGCCCTTGTTCTCGAGGGCGATGAGGTCGTTGACGGCGGTGGTGTCCTCCAGCTCGTACATCGTCATGTCGAGCGAGCTGGTGGCCGAGTTGATGAAGTCGTAGATCTGGGGCTGGCTCGTGGTCTGGGAGAAGGCGAACGCCGAGTAGCTTGCGGCGTTCGCGGGTACGGCGGTGGCGACGACCGCGGCGCCGGCCGCCAGGGCTGTACCTGCGCGGGTGAGGGCCTTCCACAGCATGCGTGACTCCTGGGGTGAGCTCGCGAGCGATGTCGCGTGCATGACACCACGCGCGTAGAACGCCCGGGAGGCGCGTGGCCCCAAGGATGGGCAGGGGAGCGCAAAGTCTTCGTATGCGGGCGCCGCTATGCCCGTGAATGGGCTCTCTGTGGGCTCGCCATGGGCTGCGGTCCGGTCCGACAGGCCGTCGGCAAAGGTGCGGTCCGGGCGGGCGTAGCGTAGAAGCCATGACGAAGTACGGATCTTTTCCCGGTACGCGTCCCCGGCGGCTGCGGACCTCGCCCGTCATGCGCCGGATGGTCGCCGAAACGCGCCTGCACCCGGCCGACTTCATCCTCCCGGCGTTCGTCCGGGAGGGCGTGAGCGAGCCCGTGCCGATCGCCGCCATGCCCGGGGTCGTCCAGCACACCCGCGACAGCCTGAAGAAGGCCGCGCTCCAGGCCGTGCAGGCCGGGATCTCCGGGATCATGCTGTTCGGCGTGCCGGAGGAGGACAAGAAGGACGCCCTCGGTACCCCCGGCACCGACCCGGACGGGATCCTCCAGGTCGCGATCCGGGACGTGCGCGCCGAGGTCGGCGACGACCTGCTCGTCATGTCCGACCTGTGCCTGGACGAGACCACCGACCACGGGCACTGCGGTGTGCTGGACGCCGGGGGCCGTGTCGACAACGACGCCACCCTCGAGCGGTACGCCGAGATGGCCCAGGTGCAGGCCGACGCCGGAGCCCATGTCGTGGGCCCCAGCGGGATGATGGACGGCCAGATCGGCGTCGTCCGTGACGCGCTCGACCAGATCGGGCGCGAGGACGTCGCCATCCTCGCCTACACCGCCAAGTACTCCTCCGCGTTCTACGGCCCCTTCCGCGAGGCCGTCGCCTCCTCGCTCCAGGGCGACCGCAAGACCTACCAGCAGGATCCCGCCAACTGGCGCGAGTCCCTGCGGGAGCTGGAGCTGGACCTGGCCGAGGGCGCCGACATGGTCATGGTCAAGCCGGCCGGGCCGTACCTCGACATCCTCGCCCGGGTCGCCGACAGCGTGGACGTGCCCGTCGCCGCCTACCAGATCTCCGGTGAGTACGCGATGATCGAGGCCGCCGCCGAGAAGGGCTGGATCGACCGGGACCGGGCCATCGTGGAGACCCTGACGGGCATCAAGCGGGCCGGCGCGCGCAACATCCTCACCTACTGGGCGACCGAAGTGGCCCAGCGGCTGCGGCAGTTCGAGGGTCCTACCAGCTGAGCGCGTCCGACCTGTCCTGCTGCCAGTACGTCATCGCCAGCGTGGAGTCGTAGTACACACCCTTGGCGGGCAGCACGGGGTGCGCGGAGGGGCCGCTGTCGGTGTCCGGCGTGCGGCCCAGGAAGAGCACCTCCAGCTTGTGGGCGGTGGTGCCGTTCTCGCCGCTGCCGTCGGCCGCCGACAGCCGCACGCCCGCGTACCCGGACTGGCCCGGCTCCAGGGACACCACGGCCTGCGGTTCGCTGTCCTTGATCACTTCCGGCGCCCACTGCGCATCGTCGAAGCGCGGGGTCGGCCAGTACATCAGGTCGCAGCGCCTGCCGCTGACGTTCGTGGCGGTGAGCAGCAGGTGGTTGAGCGGGCGGGACACCGGCGTGGCCGTCACCTTCGTGTTCGAGCCGTTGCACGGCTGGAGCGCGGCGGCCGCGTGCTTGCCGGGCTTCGTGGCGGAGGTGCGGGCGGAGACGGTGGTGGCCTTGGGTGCACCGGCGGTGTTCGTCGCACCGGGTGCGCCGCCGGGCACGCCGGGCGTGGCGGTCCTGTCCGCCGTAGCCGTGGCCGCCGTGGTGGGCCGCGGCCCGGCAGCGCCCTCGTCCTTCGTGCCGGTTCCGCCGCCCGCGCACGCCGTGAGGGCGAGCGCGGTCAGGGCGGTACCGGTCACCGCGTACAGACGAATGTGGCGCAAACGCATGGCAAGTCCTCTTTCGGGCTGGGCCTGTTGGCGTGTTTGGATGAGCCACAGCCTGTACGCAGACCCGTCCCGACGGCCACAGACCACGGCCAATCAGGGACGCTGGAACGCCGGCACAGGTGTTGGTCTGCGAAAACAGTTCCTCCCTGGAATGCCGGGATGGGACGTGGGGGAGGGGGAGACGGTGGTGGACGGCGCCATGCAGAGCGGTTTCGCGGAGCTTCTGCGGGAGTTGAAGAACCGCTCCGGACACAGCTACGGCACGCTCGCGGGGCGGCTCCACATGAGTACGTCGACACTCCACCGCTACTGCAACGGGGACGCCGTACCGACCGACTACGCCCCCGTCGAACGCCTCGCCCGGCTGTGCAGGGCCACGCCCGAGGAACTGGTGGAGCTGCACCGCAGGTGGGTGCTGGCGGACGCGCGGCGGGGCAGGAAGGAGCCGACGGCACCGGCGCCCGCGGCACCCAAGGAGGCGCCGGATGCGGCTGCGGAGGCGGTGCCCGTCCAGGAGCCGGTGCCGCCGGTGCCGGAGGGTTCCGGGCCGGTGCCCGGCGACCGGCCGCGCCCCCGGCGCCGTACCCGGACCGTGCTCGCCGCCGCCCTCGCCGTCACCGCGCTGCTCGGTACGGCGGCACTCGCCCTCACCTCCGGCGGGGCGGAGGCGGACGGCAAGGGCGCGGGGGCTCCGGCCGCCACGGGCTCCGGCCCCGCGGGGCACGCGCCCACGGCCGGTGCTCCGCGGGCGACGGACGACGGCCGCTCGGCGTCCGCCTCCCCGTCCTCCGGCTCCTCGTCCTCCGGCGCCCCGTCCGACGGCGGGCCGAGCGCCCCGCACTCCGCCGCCGGCGCCCCCGGCGGCACGGACACCGCCGCCACGCCCCTCGCGGTCACCACCCACCCGTACTCCTGGGAGAGCCCCTGCTCCCAGCACTATCTGATCGACCGGGCGTCGGGCGACGTCCCGCCGCCCCCGCTGGAGCAGGACGCGCCCGCCTGGGTGGCCGTGCACAGGGCGGTGTCGGCGGGGGAGCAGTTCGTCACGTTCACCGTGCAGGGCACCGGCGACGACACCGTCGTCCTCGAGGGGCTGTCCGTGCGCATGGTCGGCCGGCGGGCGCCGCTTGCCTGGAACGACTACGCCATGGGCTATCCGGGCGTGGGCTGCGGCGGGGGCGTGCCGACCCGTTCCTTCACGGTCGCGCTCGACGCCCTGCGCCCCCAGGTCGTGCCGGAGTCCGGGCACCAGAACTTCCCGTTCAAGGTGAGCCGTTCGGACCCCGAGGTCTTCTATGTCACGGCCGACGCCTCCGCGTACGACGTCAGCTGGTACCTCGAGCTGGCGTGGTCCAGCGGGACACGGCACGGCACGCTGGTGATCGACGACAACGGCCGGCCGCTGCGCACCAGCGGCAACAACGGACGGCCCGCGTACGCCTTTCCGCTGGGCGGCAACGCCTGGAAACCGGCGGCTCAGGCAGGGAACTGAGAGTCCCGGGACCAAGCCCGCGCGGGCGTCCGTATCGCGGAATTACCGGTGTAGAGGGCACATACCTTCCCCGCGCATGTGCAGCGGCTGCGCTCCGTGTACGGCGCACGCAGGGACGCCATGCCGGCGGGCCTGCCCGGCGCCCTCCCGGCCGGCTCGCGGTGGAGCCGGCCCGAGGGCGGCATGTTCCTGTGGGTCCGGCTGCCGGAGGCGTACGACACGGTCGCCCTGCTCCCGCGCGTGGTCGGGCACGACGTGGCGGACGTCCCCGGCGCGCCCTTCTACGCGGGCACCCCCGACCCCGCCACCCTGCGCGTGTGCTTCGTCACCCGGACACCGCAGGAGATCGCGGAGGGGCTGCGCAGGCTGGGACGCGGGCTCGGCGGCTGAACCCCGAGCGGGCTCAGTCCCACCAGAAGGTCCACACCGGCTCGCCGAGCAGGGTCTTGGCGTACCCGCGCAGGCCGTCCGTGCCCTCCTCGCCCTGGGTGACGGCGTCCGGGCAGAACGCGAAGTGCTCCGCCGCCACCGCCTCGGCCTCCTCGCGGGTGGTCGGCGGGGCCGCGACGGACACGACGAGGGTGTCCAGCCCGAGGGCCACGACCCGGATGCCGAAGCGGTCCTCCCAGGAACGCAGGACCGCGCAGATCCGGGCCACGTCGGTGTCGTAGTTCACCGGGCCGGTCCAGCCGATCGCCGCCGGTATGTCGGCGGACCGGCGGGCCGGGACCAGGGCGAGATGCGCCTCCTCGATCACCGCGTCCCGGCCACTGTCCAGGGCGTCGGCGATCTGGGCGGCGCGGGTGTCCGGATCGGCGGCGAGCTGGGTGGCGGGGGCGAGACCGGGCCACTCGTACCCGAAGGGCGCCGTCTCCCCGGTGTCCTCCAGCTCCGCCGTCTCCTCCTCCCAGTACTCCGCGAGGACCTCCTCGGCGTCGTGATCGCCCGGATACGAGGTCTCGCCGGGCAGCAGGCCCCAGTCCTCCGGGCCGCCCCGGGAGCCGCCCAGGTCCACCAGCACGGGCAGCAGACCGACCCGGGCGCCGGGTGCGCCCAGGGCTTTCCAGGTGCCGGGCGCGGCCGGCTTCTGAGCGTGCCACAGCAGGGGCTCGGGCCAGGGGCCGTCGTCCGTCGCATCGACCAGTCGGCCGGGGGGAAGCCGCAGCCCCAGGGAACGCCCGCTAGGGTCGGTGGCCAGCGTGGGCAGCGGATTGGGAAGAGTCGCCATGCCGGTGACTGTAAAGGGCCCCACTGACAATTCCGTTGTCAGTACCTGCCGATGAACCCATGGCCCTCGCTGGCCCTCTTAACCGATAGTGCGGTCACCGGAAGGACGGAAGCGGAACGTGCGGATCGGGCGGTACCCGGTGCGGTGGCACATCGTGCTGCTCACCCTGTGGACGGCCGGCTGGTTCGTCCTCGCCGAGCGCCACGCGGCTGTGTCCTGGCACTACCTGCGCCAGGGCGAGCAACTGCTCTTCAACCAGACCCCGGGCGGTGGTCTGGCCCTGTACGCCAACCACCCCGAGCTGCAGATCGGCCCGGTCAGTTTCCTGGTCGCCGGGCTCTTCGCGCCGTTCCCCCTCGCCGTGGGCGAGAAGCTCGCCGACGCGTTCATGTCGGGCCTCGGCCTGTACATGCTGGTCCTGGTCGGCAGGGCCGCGGCCGACTACAACCGGGGCACGGGCCTCAACCACAAACGCCTCCAGCAGCGGGTCCTGATCGCCGGTGCCGCCTTCATCCCCATGTGGGTGGAGGTCTCGGTCCGCTTCGCCCATCTCGACGACGTCCTGGCTCTGTTCTTCACGACGCTGGCGGTCCGCGCGCTGGTCCGTGGCAACGCGACGGCGGTGGGCGTCTTCCTGGCGCTGGCGGTCGACTCCAAACCCTGGGCGGTGGGCTTCCTGCCCCTGCTGCTGGCGGTGCCCCGCCCGGCCCGGCTGCGCTCGGCGGCCTGGGCCTTCGGCCTGGTGGCGGTGGCCTGGCTGCCGTTCTACCTGTCCCACCTGGACACCTTCGCCGCGGCCCGTTTCGCCATCCCCAACCAGCCGGCGTCGGCCCTGCGCTGGTTCGGCGTGAACGACCCCGAGACACCATCGTGGGACCGGCCCGCCCAGATGGCCCTGGGCGTGGCCCTGGGCGCACTCGCGGTACGCCGCAAGCGCTGGCCGGCGGTGATCTTCCTCGCCGCCGACGCCCGCATCATGCTGGACCCGAGCGTGTACACGTACTACAACGCCTCGGTCCTCCTGGGCACGCTCATCTGGGACTCCATCGGCCAGCGCCGCCTGGTCCCCTGGGTCAGCTGGATCGCCCTCATAGCCCTCTACGGCAGCGTCCTGCTGATCCCCTCGGACTCCACCCGCGGCCTGATCCGGCTGGCCTTCTGCATGGGCTCGGCGGCGTATGTGCTGCTGTGGCCACAGCGAACGCCACGGGGGAGACGGGGCCGAAGGGGACGCGGCGCGGATGCGGACGAGGAGAACGAGCTGCAGGACCCCGCCGTGAGAGGGGCCGTTCGCTGAGGCCTGGCCGGATCGAACCGAACTGGGACAGACCGGTACGGAATGTGTCGGACAGGGTTGGACCGGCCCGGGTTGGACCGGCCCGGGTTGGACCGGCCCGGGTTGGACCGGCCCGGGATGGACCGGCCCGGAGCGGACCGATCCGGAGCAGGTTGCGGTGGTCGTCGTCGGTGTGTGGTGGGCTCAGACCAGCGTGGTGATGCAGAACGGGTGCCCGGCCGGGTCCAGCAGCACCCGCCAGCGGTCCGGCTGCGGCTGGTGCTCGGGCTTGGTGGCGCCCAGTCCGAGCAGGTGCTTCTCGGCGGTGTCCAGGTCGTCCACGCCGAGTTCGATGTGCGCCTGCTTCTCCTGCGCCGGGTCCGGCCAGGTCGGCGGGCGGTAGTCGGCGAGACGGTTGAAGCCGAGGCCGGTCGCGCCCTCCTTGCCGAGGAAGACGAAGTCGTCGGAGGAGTACAGGGTCGCGTAGCCGAGCAAATCGCCGTAGAAGCAGGCGAGTTCGGCGGGGTCGGCACAGTCGAAGGTGACGGCGGCGTAGCGGAACGCGGGTGCGGAAGTGGCGTCTGCGGTCATGAGGGGGACGTTAGGACATGACCAGGACAGTTCCGGTCCTGGTCGTACGGAACCGTGTGCCAGACTTCCGCCGTGATCGCCGCGTCCGCCCGCCTGCTGCGGCTGCTGTCCCTGCTGTCCTCCCGCCCCTCCTGGACCTGCGCCGAACTGGCCGAGCGCATGGAGGTCACGGACCGCACGGTCCGCCGGGACGTGGCGCGGCTGCGTGAACTCGGCTACACCGTGGACTCCGAGGCCGGCCCCTGGGGCGGCTACCGCCTCCGTGCGGGCGCCCACCTGCCGCCGCTGATCCTCGACGACGAGGAGGCGCTGGCCGTGGCGGTGGGGCTGGGCGGGGCGGCGCTGGGCGGCGACCAGGCGGCCCTGTCCGCCATGCTCAAACTGCGCCAGGTCCTGCCGCCACGCATCGCGGCCCGCCTCGGCGAGCTGGACGACGCCTTCGTACGCCTCCCGGGCACCGGCGTGCCCCAGAACCGCCCCGGCCTGCTGCTGGAGCTGGCCGCGGCCTGCCGGCGCGGTGAACGCGCCCGCCTGACGTACACGGACGGGGAGAGCCGTACGACCGTCCGGGAGATCGATCCCTACCGCCTGGTCCACACCGGCCGGCGCTGGTACTTCGTCGCGCGGGACGTGACCCGGGGCCAGTGGCGCACCTTCCGCGCCGACCGGGTCGACCGCCTGCAGCCCACCGGCCACCCGGCGGACCTCACCGACCCCCCGGACCCGGCCCGGCTCGTCTCCCGCAACATCACCAGCGGCCCCTACCCGCTGACGGCGACCATCCGCCTGCCCGTCCCCCTCCAGGAAGCCCTGCGCATCGTCCCGCCCACGATCGGCACCCACCACCCCGACGGCCCGGACGCGACGACCGTCGACATCGGCGGCCCCGACCCGGACGGCCTGGCCCGCTATCTGCTGGGCCTGGGGACGCCGTTGCGGGTCCTCTCCCCAACCTCCGTACGGCAGATTCTGGCGCGCCATGCGCTGGAAATCGCGGCTGAGAACGCTGCTCAGGTCTAATCGAACGCTAGCGAGAGCGTTCCGCCAGTGTCAGCAACAGGTGGGCGGATTCGGCTCGCTGGAAGTCGGAGTGCGCGCCTGCGGGAGCCAAGCGGGTATGACGGCCGCCTCTGTAGAGCCAACCGGCATCCACGTTCACGATGCGGTGGTCCAGCGCCTGCTGCGGATATACGGCCTCCGTGGGCAGCAGCCGGGTGGTGAACTGGGGTACGGGAGCGGCACCGACGCCGGAGTGCCCGATGCCGGTGGCTCCTTCGGCGCGCAGATGCCAAAAGCCCGTGGCTCGGTCCCAGCGGGAATGCGTCAGGACGAGAGGTCCCCGAAGCGGCGCGCCCGGGTTCTCCTCGCAGGGGAAGAGCGTGGGGAAGTGCCGGGTGAATGCGTCACGGGGAGCAGCCATTTGGAAGATCAGCATGCTGTCGACGGTGAATGGCTGCCGAGGGTCCCGAGGGGTGCTCCACCCGAGCACAGGGGGACGCGGGGGTCGTTCGGCCGCCCGCTGCACCGCCTCGCAGAGGAAGCGGCCCCCGAAGGAATGCCCCATGAGGTGCAGATACTGCCCTGAGCGGTTGGCCAGCACCGAGGGGCTGGCCGGATTGGCCCGCCGGTCGTCCAGATAGCCGAGAAGGTGGGCGAGAACGTAGGGCGCCTGACCGACGCCCGGGGCGCTCATCGCATGGGCCCGGTCTCGGATCCTGCGATAGCCCTTCAGAGAGGGCAGGCTGGAGGACGGCCAGCGGACCACGACGGACCAGGGCCGATAGCCGGCGGTCACGCCTGGATACCGTGCTGGTCGAGCAGACCGTAGGTCAAGAGCCTGCCGGAGCAGCCGGGCTGCGGTCTGTGTAGCGGTGCTGGGTGGAGTCCGCCAGCCGTGGACATACACGTATATGTCGCTTGCCCATGCAGGGATGCGTAGATGGCGTTCCAGGTGTTCGCGGATCCTCTGAGGCGGCACCGGGGTACAGGTGTCCGGCACCAGGATCCTGCCCTGTTCGTCCAGGTCGACTTCGGCAGGTCGGGGCGAAGACGGCGCGGTGATGGATGCTCGGGTCACGACGAGAGGTCCAGTTTGCTGTCGAGGCCGCAGTGCAATGAGTACGTGAGGGCAAGGGGGTTGTGGAAGTCCTTGGCAAAACGACGTACCAGTGCACGACTGATCTCGCCGGCCGTGTGTTCTCCGGCCAGGTAGAGGTGGAGGAATTCGTACGCGTACTCGCTCGCGAAGTCCTGGGGTATCTCGATCTGCGGTCCCAGCACTCCGTCGGCGCCGAACTTGATGAGCGCCCGGCCGAGGTGCTCCAACTGGGGGGCCGCCGCCGCCTGTCCGGCATGGCAGGCGTTGAGCAGGACGAAAGGCTTGAAGCGAGCGCGTGTGGGCGACTTGATGCGGCTGCGCCTGAGTTCGACACTGTCGGCATCGATGTGCTGCTCGTCGGAGAGCCGAAGCACCAGGTGCGGATGGGGTGATCCGTTGTCGACGAAATGGCCGTGGCACCAGAAATACATGAGGTCTTCGTCGAACTCCGGTCCGGACAGCGCCTCGAGGAGCGGAGCGGCCTCAGTGCGCACGGTGAGCCGGGAGCGCTCTTCCAGCAGTTTGCGTACATCGGGCGCTCTGCCGACCGCGTCGAGCTGGGTATCGGTGTTGAGGCTGGTGATTGCCTGGGCGCGCGAGCCCCACCCGAAGTCGGGTATCGGCCACGGGCCGCCGGTCTGTTCGATCTGATGCCGGTATCCGAGAAATGAGCGCCATGGCCCGCCGTGTTCCGTCGGATCCAGGGACAGCATGGGCCAGGGGAGATACAGCTCCGAGTCGAAGCTGATCCGCAGTGACCGTTCCCCGCTCAGCGCGGCCATGAACACCGCCCGCAGCGAGCGCTCCTCATGGCTGTCGCCACCGAGCAGACAGTCCAGCAGGTAGGCACCTTCCTCGGCCATTTCGCCCGTCAGCCGGTCCATCAGCTCGGCGTGCGCGGAGAGATTCGCGGTCTCGGCAAGCGGAAAGCGATCCTCGCCGTCGATCGTTTGCGCGTGGCGCACCACGCGATCCCGCCAGATCGACCGCAACCTGGCCGCCTTCTGCACCAGGGTCGAGGCCGGGACGGTCAGCGAGGCGCGAGGTGATCGGGTGCGCAGTGGGCTCACAGCCTGTCCCCAGATCAGGATGCCCAGCTCGTCCTCGCCGTTGTGGCGCAACACGACGTTGAGGTCCGGCGGTTCGCCGTGCGACTGGCTGCTCTCCGAGCCCGTTCGCTGCCGCGGCAGCACCGTGTAGTCGAGGGAGGGGTTGTGACGTATGTCGACGGTCAGGTCCTGGGGCATGGTCGGTCAGTCTCTCCCCGGGGAGTCTGGGGTGGTTGGCGCAGGGACCTGGACGGTTGCCTCCAGGTCCTGCAGCACGGCGCCGTAGTCCTGGTCGTAGACGGTGAACCGGAGCCGATGCGGGCCAGGCTGCTTGGCTGTGAAGCTGAACCGAGCCGGCGCGGCTCCGGGCAGGTACTCCTGCGCGGCTGGTTCGATCACCGCGGCTGTACGGGCCCCCGCCACCAACAGGAGCGGTGGCAGGTCGGGCGTCACACCGCCCCCGGAGCGTTCCAGCCACACCTCGATGGCTGCTCCGGTGCCGACGCCCGCCTCGCCCAGAAGGGTCATGCGGGGCACCCAGGCCGGCTTCGACCGTGCGAGCTGCGCGCGCAGCGCCCTCATGCGGGGGTGTTCCGGCCCGAGTAACTGCTCCCAGCGCGTCAGTACATCCTCGTGGGAGGGTGCTTCGTCGTGCTGTCCCGCGTCGGCGCAGACGAAGGCCAGCGTCGTCAGGCTGTCCAGCGTGTCCGGATGGCCGGAGCCGAGGATGCGTTCGCGGCCGGCCCGCACCGCCCGCAGAAGCCGTACAGCTGCAGCGGGATCGCCCGCTTCGGCCATCGCGTGCGCCAGGCTGTCCGCCCACGTGGGATAGCCGTCTCCGGGACGCCTCGCACACATCCTGACGACCGCGCCGAGGCGGTCGTCAGCGCTTACGTCCGCCGCTTGCCGGTGAAACTCGATGACGTCCTCGGGAGTCCCGGGGAAACCGGACCATTCCAGCAGCCGGGCACGATCGACGAGCGACGCCTGGTAGGCGGACAGCGCTCTCTCGGGTTCGTCCGCCTGCAGCAGCGCGTAGGCCAGGTTGTCCCGTAGCCACAGCGGTACCCGATGGCAGGGACCGAACAGCCGCGTAGCGTCCTCGACGAGTCGTTCGAGCTGGGACACCGGTCGCTTGGGAGGCCCGAACTCGGTGGCCAGCAGCGCCAGATAGGCGCGGACGCGCAGGGTCGTCGGGTGATCCTGGTCCAGGACGGTGCGACAGTCGCGAAGCAGCTCCTCCATGACCACGATCGCGCGCCAGTGGTCACCCGCGTCTCGGCAGGCGAAGGCCAGGTCCACTCGCCACTCGATGGTGAGAGGGTGAAGGGGACTGTGCAGCCGGAGGCCGTCGGCAACCAGCGAGTCCAATGCGCTCACGGCGTCCTTGTAGGCACCTGAAAGCCGAAGGGCTCTGGTGAGGGCAGCGCGTGCGCTGAGGACTCTGGGGTGGTCCGCGCCCCGTGCCTGTACGAGATCGGCCAGCCGTTCCCGCTGGAGCCGGACAGACTGTGCGAAGTGCCCGGCCTCGCGGTGAGCGAATGCGAGGCGGCCACGTGCGGTGAACGTGAGGGGGTGGTCCGGCCCCAGAAAGCGGGTACAGTCGGCGATCAGTCGCTCGGTGAGGCTGATGGCCTTTACGGTCTTGCCCGCCCGTTGATGGACCAGGGAGAGGGCGTGACGAGCACTGAGTGTGTCGCGGTGGGATGCCCCCAGCGTTCGTTCCCGGTCCGCCACCAGCGCCACGATGTCGCGCTGGGCGCCGACAAGGTCATCGGCGTCGAGTCGGGCGAGCGCCAGCGCACGCCGTGTAGTGAGCACCTGGGGGTGATCCCGCCCCTGGACCTTGATCCGCCGTTCCAGCCAGTGCTCGTAGACCTGGATGGCCCGTTCGTGATTCAAAGCGCTTCGGTGTGCGTACGCGAGATTCTCGCCGGCGGTAATGGTGGCCAGGTGAACCGGACCCTGGATGCGTTCGCGGTCCGCCAGGAGTGCTTCGAACTCGGCAAGCGCGCAGCTGTGTTCCTCTGCCAGTTGGTGCGCGAAGGCCAGCCAATTGCGTGCGAGCAGCGTGCTGGGGTGGTCCGGATGCTGTAACCGTCCCCAGTCGTCGACGCTTTGCCGGGAGAGAAGCGCTGCACGCCGGTAGTCGCCTGCGTCCCGGCAGGCGGCGGCCAGATCGTCGCGGGCGGCGAGGGTGTCGGGGTGATGGGCTCCGTTCAACCGTGATCGGTCGGTCAGGACTGCTTCGAGCCCAGCCAGGGCGAGCTGATGCTTCTCGGCGGACTTGTACGACAGCGCTAGATCTCGGCGGGCGTCCAGCGTCCGCGGGTGATCTTCTCCCCCGAGACGGATCCATCCGCTGACCGCATCCTCGAACAGAGACCTGGCCTCTTCGTGGCGCTCGGCGGCCGCGTACGCATAGGCGAGGTTCGCACGGACGACGAGGGTGTCCGGGTGATCGTCCCCCCAAACCCGCCGGTAATCGGACTCGAGAAGTGTGAACTCGCTGATTGCGTGCTGGTGCTGACCCGCGTGGCTGAGGCAGAGGGCCCTCTCGTTGCGTTGGGCCATCGTGCCCCGGCTGCTCGCGCCCTGGAGGCGTTCACAGTCCGTCAGGAGGTCCTCGTAGATCTCGATCGCGCGCCCGTACTCGCCGGCCGACCGAAGTGACCAGGCCAGCTGGTTCCTCGCCACCAGGAGGCTGGGGTGATCGCCGCCCTGGACGTGTAGGCGATCTGCGACCAGTGCGTCCCACGCAGAGACGGAACGGCCGTACTCACCGGCCAACCGATATGCCTCGGCGAGCCAGCCTCTTGTATCGAGAACGTCCCGGTGATCCGGCCCCAGCGCCTGCGTCATCTCTTCGATGAGCTGCTCGTACAGGCCGATGGCCGCCGAGTGTTCCTGGGCGGCGGTGTGCGCTCCGCCCAGCGCCCGGCGAGCAAAGTACACGTCCGGGTGACCGGGGCCCAGAACACGGGCCACGTCCGCCACCAGGGCGCGGAACTCGGAAACCGCCCGCTTCTGGTAGCCGGCCAGCTGACGGGCATGAGCGAGATGCTTGCGTGTGTCGAGGACCTGCGGGTGGTCCTCACCCATACATCGGATCCGGTCACGCAGCGCCTGCTCGTACGAAGCGATGGCCTGGCTGTGATCGGCAGCCGCCTTGTATGCGAAAGCGAGATTCTCGACAGCGGACAACGTGGCGGGGTGATTACCACCCTGGATGCGCGTCCGGTCGTCCAGAAGGGCTTTGAGTTCCGCGATCGCCCTGCGGTGGTCCCCGGCCAGTTGCCTGGTGTAGGCGAGAGCGTTGCGCACACGCAGGGTCTGCGGATGCTCAGTACCCCGGATCCTGGAGTAGTCCTCGACCAGCTCCTCATACGCCGCGATCGCTTGTGCATAGTCCTTGCGGGTCCGATGGGCATAGGCGATGTCGTCGCGGTAGTCGAGCGTGTCGGGATGGTCGGGGCCCTGGCACCGTTCGCTGTCCTCCGCCAGCGACTCGAACTCCACGAGTGCCGTGGCAGGGCCCGTCGTGTCCGTCACGGCGTAGGCCAGGCTCTGGCGAGTCCGGAGTGTTTCCGGATGGTCTTTGCCCTGGATACGGGTGCGATCGGCTTGCAAGGCCGTGTACAGGGAGATGGCCTGCTGTCGGTTGCCCGCCGCCTCATGGGCCGAGGCCAGCCATCCTCTGCTCGTCAGGGTGTCGGGATGGTCGGCACCGAGGACCCGCTCCCGGTCGGCCACCGCCTGCTCGTACAGCCGCAGGGCCAGTTGGTGGTTCCCGGCCCCGCGATGTGCGTAGGCAAGGCCGTTGCGGCTGGTGAGGGTGTCGGGGTGGTCGTCGCCGAGGACGCGTCGGCGGTCGGCGACCACGGTCTCGAACTCCTCGACCGCCACCCGGTACTGGCCTGCCATCTGACGTGCGTAGGCAAGGTCGTTGCGGCTGGTGAGGGTGTCGGGGTGGTCGTCGCCGAGGACGCGTCGGCGGTCGGCGACCACGGCGGCGAACTCGCGCACGGCGGCCAGCACGTCGCCGGCCTTCCTGAGCGAGTAGGCGAGCCTGTGCCTGCTGGCCAGCGTCGATTCCGCATCCTTGCCCGACAGCTGCAAGCGGTCCAGGAAGGCGTCCTGGCACAAACGCACGGCTTTGGCGGGGTCACCGGCCTTCGCATGCAGCTCGGCCAGGCGGTCCTGATCGGCGAGGGTGGCACTGTCGTCCATGCCCAGTAGCTGCAACTGGTTGCCGACAACACACTCAATCAGGGGGATGGCAAGCACATGCTGCTCACGGGCAACGAGTTCGTCGGCCGCACGCCGGTACATCGCCGTCACCTCGTGACGAGGGGTGCTTGACGGCCCGGTGCTCGCCAGCGCCTGAATGTGCGGGAGCCACTGCTGCCACATGCGCCGCTCCGCCTCGCCCGCCATGGCGGACATGTCGGGGAGTGCCCTGGCCAGAGCCTGTTCCGCACGGTTGCGGATGCCGGTCGCAGTGACGGAGGCCGCAGCGCGGAGGGTCTTCTGCATGAGGCGGTGCAGTGAAACGGAGCCCTGTCCCAGACTGACCAGGTTGTAGTCGGCCAGCGTATCGACAGCGGTCCGTGCCTCGGCCTCGCTCGGCGTCAACGACAGAAGCACTTTCACCGGAAGTGCTTCGGGTGCGAACCAGGCCAGTGACATCAACAGGTCCACAGCGATAGGGCAGCGCTCACCGATGGCTCGCGAACTGGTCAGCCAGATCTGTGTGATGGCCAGGTCGATCTTCTCGGACTGCGCCGTCGACTCCAGCGCGTCGCCGGCGGCGGACAACTTCGACCGGTAGGTGGAGAAAGACGTGCCTGTCTCGCGTACGTAAGCCGCGGCCTGTGCCAGGGCCAGAGGGAGATGCCCCAGGTCCGACGCGAGGAGGCCCGCTTGCCTCCGCTCCGCCGCAGTCGAGAGACGAACAGGGAACGCCACCTTGCACAGGAGGTCGACGGCCAGACGCGGGGACAGCACATCGAGGCTCACCACCTGGGTTCCGGCACGCCACCCAGTTCGCTTACGGCTCGTGACGAGCTGATGGCCGTGCCCGAAGAGCCGGCTGAGGTACGGGTTGACGTGGAGCGGATCGGTGACGTTGTCATAGATGATCAGCCAGCCGGGATGGGCCTGGAGCCACCTTACGGCCCATTCGGTGCGCTCCCTGGCACTGGCATCCAGCGCCCAGGCCGGATGGATTCGGACTGCCAGATCAGCAAGGGCCGAAGCGATCTGCTCCTCGCTCTCGGCGGTGATCCACCATGCCATCGAGTAGTCGGTGAGATGTGTGTGGGCGTAGTGGAGAGCCAGTGTCGTCTTGCCGACACCGCCGAGGCCATGAACGGCGGCGGCTTGTGAGATCACCCCTGCACCGGATGTCAGCGAATCACGGAGCCCCTCCAGAGCGTCCGTTCGGCCGATCGGACTGTCCTTGGCGGCAGGAAGGTTGTGGAGTCCGGGTGGCGTGGGCAACAGGGCAGCGGCTGTCTGCGCCGCGGTCTCGAGCACCACCGCGTGTTCCTCGAGGTGAGGATTGCCGTCTGCATTGACCGGTCTGGCACGCCACAGGGCGGTCGCTTCATCACCCTGCCCATACAGGCTCTCGGCGGTCGGCGACGCCTGAGTGGTCATCACCGCGGTAATCCGCTTCTAGTGCCACCGGTACCGGAAACGGATGCGCCAGCATGAACGGAACATAACTCAGGCGAGATCACTACGGCCAATGAGCACCCCCGATGTCACCGCCCCCGTAACTGTCGAAGTCTCCGGGCGGGGAGTCAACCGTACTGAAAGAAGGGTGAGTTGTCACGATCTGGATGTGTGGTTGCCCTGCCCGAAGTTCCCGGCCGGGTGGATGCTCCGCGCCCGGGCAAATGCCGAGGGCGGAGCATCCTGCCGTGTGCATACGGTCAGAGCTTCTCCGGCGTCCTGATGCCCAGCAGGGCCATGCCCTGGTGCAGCGTGCGGGCCGTGACGTCGCACAGGAAGAGGCGGTTCTCCACCTGGGCCGGGGTCTCGGCCTTGAGGACCGGGCACTTGTCGTAGAACGTCGTGTACAGGGACGCCAGCTGGTACAGGTACGCCGCCAGCTTGTGCGGGGCGTACTCGCCGGCCGACTCGGCCACCGTCTCGGCGAACGCGTCCGCGTGCAGGCCCAACGCCCGCTCCGCCGCGGCCAGTTCCAGCTCCGGGTGGGCGACCGGGCGGACCTCGCCGGCCTTGCGCAGGATGGACCGGATCCGGGCGTAGGCGTACTGGAGGTAGACGGACGTGTCGCCGTTGAGCGAGACCATCTGGTCCAGGTCGAACTTGTAGTCCCGGTTCGCCGACGTCGACAGGTCCGCGTACTTCACCGCGCCGATGCCCACCTGGGCACCCCGCTCGGCGATCTCCTCCTCGGACAGGTCCTGGGCCTTTTCCCGGACGACCGCGGACGCGCGCTCGACCGCCTCGTCCAGCAGGTCGACCAGGCGGACCGTCTCGCCCTCACGGGTCTTGAACGGCTTGCCGTCCTTGCCGAGGACCGTGCCGAACGCCAGCTGCGCCGCCGTCACGTCCTCGTTCAGCCAGCCGGCCCGGCGCGCCGTCTCGAAGACCATCTTGAAGTGCAGGGCCTGGCGGGCGTCCACGACGTAGACCATCGTGTTCGCCTTCAGGTTGAAGACCCGGTCGCGGATCGCCGACAGGTCCGTCGCCGCGTAGCCGTAGCCGCCGTCCGACTTCTGCACGATCAGCGGCACCGGGTTGCCGTCCGGGCCCTTGATGTCGTCGAAGAAGACGCACAGGGCGCCCTCGGAGCGGACCGCCACGCCCGACTCCTCCAGGAGCCGGCAGGTCTCGGCCAGCATGTCGTTGTAGCCCGACTCGCCGACGATGTCCTCGTCCCGGATCTCCATGTCCAGCTTCTCGAAGACGGAGAAGAAGTAGATCTTCGACTCGTCCACGAACTTCTGCCAGATGGCGAGGGTCCTGGGATCGCCCGCCTGGAGGTCCACCACCCGGCGGCGCGCCCGCGTCTTGAACTCCTCGTCGGAGTCGAACTTCTTCCGCGCGGCCTTGTAGAGGCGGTCGAGGTTCGACATCGCCTCCTCGCCCGAGGCCGCGGTGTCCTTCGCGGACGCCTTGTGGTCCAGCTCGTGCGGGTGCTCGTCCAGGTACTGGATGAGCATGCCGAACTGGGTGCCCCAGTCGCCGATGTGGTGGCGGCGGATCACGTTCTCGCCGGTGAACTCCAGGAGCTGGACCACCGAGTCACCGATGACGGCGCTGCGCAGGTGGCCTACGTGCATCTCCTTCGCCACGTTCGGCTGCGCGTAGTCGATCACCGTCGTGCCCGGCGCCGCGGCGAGCGGCACGCCGAGGCGGCCCGCCTCGTCCGCGTACCGCGCGGCCAGGTTCCCGGTGATCGCCTTGTCCGCGATCGTGATGTTCAGGAAGCCGGGTCCGGAGACCTCGACGTCCTTGATCACGTCACCCGTGACCACCTGGGAGACGACCTGTGCCGCCAGCTCCCGGGGGTTCGCCTTCGCCTTCTTGGCCAGGGCCAGGATCCCGTTGGCCTGGAAGTCGGCCCGGTCGCTTCGTCGCAGCAGCGGGTCCGCGCCGGCGGCCTCGGGCAGGGTGGCCGAGAGGGCGGACGCGAGGTGCTGCTGGACGGAATCGCTGAGGGACGTGACCGAGGCCATAGGAATGGGTGCCGTTCTCCTCGTGGGGATGGATAGTCCCGGCCAGTATCCCATGGTGGGTAAAGCGGTTTTCGCGGGCGCGACCCGGTCTGTGAGAATGGAGCGTCACCCTGTTGTGCCACCCCGTTCAGAAAGAAGGACGTGCCGATCGTGGCTCAGAGCACCGAGACCACCGACTGGGTCTCCCGTTTCGCGGATGAGGTCATCGAGGAGTCGGAGCGCCGGGCCCCGGGCAAACCGGTCGTCGTCGCGTCCGGCCTGTCCCCCTCCGGGCCCATTCACCTGGGCAATCTCCGCGAGGTCATGACCCCGCACCTGGTCGCGGACGAGATCCGCCGCCGTGGGTATCAGGTCCGGCACCTGATCTCCTGGGACGACTTCGACCGGTACCGGAAGGTGCCGGCCGGCATCGCGGGGGTCGACGACTCCTGGGCCGAGCACATCGGCAAGCCGCTGACCTCGGTCCCGGCGCCGGAGGGTTCGTCGTACCCGAACTGGGCCGAGCACTTCAAGGCCGCGATGATCGCCTCGCTGGCCGAGCTGGGTGTCGAGTTCGACGGCATCAGCCAGACCGCGCAGTACACCTCCGGTGTCTACCGCGAGCAGATCCTGCACGCCATGAAGCACCGGGGCGACATCGACGCGGTCCTCGCCCAGTACCGGACCAAGACGAATCCCGCCAAGAAGCAGCAGCAGAAGGCCGTGGACGAGGCCGAGCTGGAGGCCGAGGAGGGCTCGGGCGCCGCGTCCGAGGACGACGGCAGCTCCGGCTCCGCCGGGTACTTCCCGTACAAGCCGTACTGCGGCACCTGCGAGAAGGACCTGACGACCGTCACGTCGTACGACGACGCCACCACCGAGCTGGCGTACGTCTGCAACGCCTGCGGTTTCACCGAGACCGTCCGGCTCGCCGAGTTCAACCGCGGCAAGCTGGTCTGGAAGGTCGACTGGCCGATGCGCTGGGCGTACGAGGGCGTGATCTTCGAGCCGAGCGGTGTGGACCACTCGTCCCCCGGGTCGTCGTTCCAGGTCGGCGGGCAGATCGTCGGGATCTTCGGCGGCAAGCAGCCGATCGGCCCGATGTACGCGTTCGTCGGCATCTCCGGCATGGCGAAGATGTCCTCCTCGCGCGGTGGCGTGCCCACGCCCGCCGACGCGCTGAAGATCATGGAGCCGCAGATCCTGCGCTGGCTCTACGCCCGCCGCCGGCCCAACCAGTCCTTCAAGATCGCCTTCGACCAGGAGATCCAGCGGCTCTACGACGAGTGGGACAAGCTCGCGGGCAAGGTCGCCGACGGATCCGCTCTGCCGGCCGACGTCGCCGCCCACACGCGCGCTGTCGGCACCGCCGCCGGTGAGCTGCCGAAGACGCCGCGCCCGCTGCCGTACCGCACGCTCGCCTCCGTCGCCGACATCACCGCCGGCCACGAGGACCAGGCCCTGCGGATCCTCTCCGAGCTGGACCCGGAGCAGCCGCTGGCCGCCCTGGACGAGGCCCGGCCCCGGTACGACAGGGCCGAGGCCTGGATCAACACGCACGTCCC
This sequence comes from Streptomyces broussonetiae, assembly GCF_009796285.1. NCBI lineage: Bacteria > Bacillati > Actinomycetota > Actinomycetes > Kitasatosporales > Streptomycetaceae > Streptomyces > Streptomyces broussonetiae. Next base: position 5,440,165 of record NZ_CP047020.1, read on the forward strand.
CGCCGACCAGCGGACCATCGTGCGCGAGGAGCCCGACGCCGAGCTGCTCAAGTCCCTCGACGAGGCCTCCCAGCAGTCCGTACGACTGCTGCTGGACGGGCTCGCCGAGCACTGGTCGCTCGACGGGCTGACCCACCTCGTGTACGGCGTGCCCAAGGTGCAGGCCGGGTTCTCGGCCGACGCCACGCCCAAGGAGCTGCCGCCGGAGATCAAGACCGCCCAGCGGACCTTCTTCGCCCTGCTCTACCACCTGCTCGTCGGCCGCGACACCGGGCCCCGGCTGCCCACGCTGCTGCTCGCGGTGGGGCAGGAGCGGGTCCGCAAGCTGCTCGGGGAGTAAGAGCACGGAAGAATCCGCGTAAGAAAAAGAGGGGCCCTCCTTTTCGGAGGGCCCCTTTTTTGTGCCGTCAGGCGATCTTTTCCGTGCCGTCAGGCGATGTGGTCCTCTTCCAGTTCCGCGGTGTGGCGGATGGTGAAGTTGCTGACCATGCGCTTGGCCTCCGGGTCCGCGAGGCTGATGCCGAACTCGGCCTCCACGTTGTCGCTGAACTGGCCGGGGGTGGGGTAGCTGCCGTTGATCGACTGGCGGAAGACCTGGTAGAAGGCCTCCTCGTCGGGTTCGCTGCCGCCGCCCCCGCCCAGTTCGCGGGTGCGGTTCGGGCCCACCGGGATGGGGAAGCTGCCGGTCTCCTCCGGGGAGGGCTGCTGGAAGTCCTCCGGCTGCTGCTCCTCGTACCAGTCCCCGTACTCCTCCTCCGGGACGTACTGCGGCTCGGGAGGCAGGTTGTAGGTGGGGTCGTAGCCGCCGTGGTACTCGGCCTGCTGCCGGCCCTGGAACCAGGGACTCTGCTCGTCCGCCTCGGCAGGGTGTTCGGGGTGCTGCATGCCCTGAGGCACGCCCTGAGGTACGCCCTGCTGCGGGACGGGCGCCTGCTGGACGGGACGACCGCCCGGGACGGCGGCGGCCACCGGCAGCTGCGGCTGCGGCTGGGGAGCCGGCGGGAGCAGGACCGGCTCGATGCCCGCCGCCGCGAGCCCCGAGGGGGCCGTCTCCGCCAGCGGGACGCCGTAGCGCGCCAGCCTCAGCGGCATCAGGGACTCCACCGGGGCCTTGCGGCGCCAGGCGCGGCCGAAGCGGGAGCGGAGCCTGGCCTGGTAGACGAGACGTTCCTGTTCCAGCTTGATGACCTGGTCGTAGGACCGCAGCTCCCACAGCTTCATCCGGCGCCACAACAGGAACGTCGGGAGCGGGGAGAGCAGCCAGCGGGTGATGCGGACGCCCTCCATGTGCTTGTCCGCCGTGATGTCGGCGATCCGGCCGATCGCGTGGCGGGCGGCCTCGACCGCGACCACGAACAGGATCGGGATCACCGCGTGCATCCCGACGCCCAGCGGGTCCGGCCAGGCGGCGGCACCGTTGAACGCGATCGTGGCCACCGTCAGCAGCCACGCCGTCTGGCGCAGCAGAGGGAAGGGGATACGGATCCAGGTCAGCAGCAGGTCCAGGGCCAGCAGGACACAGATACCCGCGTCGATGCCGACCGGGAACACATAGGAGAAGTTCCCGAAGCCCTTCTTGATGGCCAGCTCACGGACGGCCGCGTACGAGCCGGCGAAGCCGATGCCGGCGATGATCAGGGCGCCGCCCACGACCACGCCGATGAGTATGCGGTGCATCCGAGTCAGCTGCGGTGGCGCGGCCACTCGTACTCCCCTCCCCTTGCCAGTTGTTGCGCGCAACAGGGTGGCACACGCATACGGCGAACGTGGCATCGGTCAGGCAACGAGTGATGCCCGACCCTCGGCGAACGTCCGGGCGCCCCACCGGAAGCGGCCGGGGATCAGCCCTTCTTGTCCGCCGACTTGGACGGAGATGTACTGGAAGAGGGGGACTTGGACGGCGACTTCGACGCCGGCTTGGACGAGGCGGCCGACGGGGACGCCGAGGACGACGAACCGGAGGACGAGGAACCGTTGTTGGCGGCGGTGACCGCCGTCAGCGCCTCCTTGACCGCCTTCTCGGCGGACTGCGTCAGATCGTCGGCGTTCGGGGTCGAGTCGCCCGCGAGACCGGCACCGTTGTAGTCCAGCGTGACGACCACGTTCTCGACCCGGGCGACCACGGTCTGCTGCTTGAAGAGGCCTTCCTTCTTCTGCAGGTCGTAGCGCACGGTCGTCGCCTCCGAACCCGTGCCGGACAGCGGCACCTCCTTGGTGTTCTTCGCGCCGTCCACCGCCTTGGCGTCCTTGACCTGCTCCGCGAAGTACGTGTGGGCCTGGGCCTCACCGGTGCCGCGCGTCGCGTCCGAGTCGAAGCGCAGCAGCGAGACGTTCAGCCAGCGGAACTGCGAACCCTTCACGCCGTTGTTGTCCAGGCTGCTCCAGGAACAGGACGCGCGGGACGCACTGTCGTCCGAACTGCCCTTCTTGCCTGATGTGTCCTTGGGTACCAGATCCGTCAGGGTCTTCTTCGACAGCACCCCGCACGCGTCGGGAAGCGTCTTGTACGCCGCCGCCTGCACGGTCGGGGACGCGCTCGCCGACGAGGGCGTCTGCGCGCCGTCGGCGGACTGCTTCGTGCTGCTGTCGCCGCCCTTGCTCTTGGCGTCGCCCGAGTCAGACGAGCAGGCGGCGGTGATCAGCACCGCGGGAACGGCTGCCGCGCAGACAAGCACACGGCTCAGGCGCTTGCCACGCCTTCCTTGCTGGGCACGGTCGTCTCGCTGGGCTGCTCGCTGCATGGTTCCTTCACTACGCTCGGTGTTCGTGCGGGTTCCTGCGGGGCCACCGTACGCGGTGAAGGAGCTGTGCGGTTTCCGTTCGCGTTCTTTGCGAATGGGCGAACACGGGACTGCGACGGCCGTCAGCCGCCCAGCGCGTCGGCCAGTTGAGAGGCGAGATTACGGGCCCTGTCCTGCATTTCCTTGCTGTCCGGGACCGTTCCCATCGCCATCGGCTGCTCCGCGTACTCGATGGTGACGAGGACGTTGGACGTGCGGAAGACCACAGTCACCGTCCGCTGTGCGGCCGTCGAACCGGACGTGGCGAGTTGGTCGTCCAGATACGCGTCGTCACCGAGGTCGGTCAGCACCCGCGGCTGCAGATCGGCCGGCGTGCCGCCGGAGGGCGAGGCGGAGCCGGACGCGGACTGCGAGGGCGAGCCGGAGGGGGCGGAGGCGGCACCGCTCGCGGAACCGGACGGGGATGCGGCGCCGGGTGAGGGGGACGACGTCTGGCTCGCCGACGTCGAGGCCGAGGCCGAGGTTGAGGCCGAACTGCTCGGCTCGGGCAGGTTGGCGGCGGTCTGCTGCTCCTCGAACAGCTTCTTCGCCTGGTCGTCGTCGCTGACGGTGTTGTCGTACGACACCACGCGCTCGAAGTCGATGGAGAGGCGGTCGGTGGCGTCGTCGGAGTCGACCTTCCAACGGCAGCCGACCTTGCGGTCGGTGTCGTAGGTCAGCGCGGCCTCGCCCTGGTACGCCTTGTCGCGCTGGCCGGGATCGGCGATCTGTTTGATGCCCGGCAGCATCGAGTCGAGGGTGTCGTGGCCGACCGCGCCGCACGGCTCGGGGAGCGTGCGGTACTTGCCCGGCTGTGCGGCGACCGTCGTCCTGCCGCGGTTGCCGGGGTTGGCGTTGTCCGTCGGGCTGTCGCCGCCCGAGCCGCTCGTGCAGCCGGCCAGCAGCGCCGCGAGGAGGGCGGCGGTGCCGGATACGTACGCCTTCCGCTGCACGGTCGGGCTCCTCTCGGATGTGCGCGCTTGCTGCTCCAGTGTCCCCGCCGGTTATTCGCTTGCCGCAGCGGGGAGCCCCCTGGAGACAATGTGTATCGCACGCACCGCGGTGGATGCCGGTCTCCTGTCCTTTTCCGTCGACTCTGGCCCCGCTTTTGCGTTTTGCTGCTTTTAAGCCTTTTGTTGTCGTACTCGGGGGATGAGGAACGTATGTCGTACGTGGAGATGCCGGGCGCGAAGGTCCCGATCAGGATGTGGACGGACCCCGCGACGGTCGAGGACGTGGCCCTGCGCCAGCTGCAGAACGTGGCGACGCTGCCGTGGATCAAGGGCCTGGCGGTCATGCCGGACGTGCACTACGGCAAGGGCGCGACGGTCGGCTCGGTGATCGCCATGCGGGGCGCGGTGTGCCCGGCGGCGGTCGGGGTGGACATCGGCTGCGGAATGTCGGCGGTGAAGACGTCCCTGACGGCCAATGACCTGCCGGGGGACCTGTCGCGGCTGCGCTCGAAGATCGAGCAGGCGATTCCGGTGGGCCGGGGGATGCATGACGACCCGGTGGAGCCGGGGGACTTCCATGGGCTGGCCACGGCCGGCTGGGACGACTTCTGGGGGCGGTTCGACGGGGTCGCCGACGCGGTCAAGTTCCGCCAGGGGCGGGCGCACCAGCAGATGGGGACGCTCGGAAGTGGAAACCACTTCGTCGAGGTCTGCGCGGACACCACCGGCGCGGTGTGGCTCATGCTGCACTCCGGTTCCCGGAACATCGGCAAGGAACTCGCCGAGCACCACATCGGCGTGGCCCAGAAGCTCCCGCACAACCAGGGGCTTGTCGACCGGGACTTGGCGGTCTTCGTTTCGGACACCCCGCAGATGGCGGCCTACCGCAACGACCTGTTCTGGGCGCAGGAGTACGCCAGGCACAACCGCACGCTGATGATGGCGCTCCTGAAGGACGTGATCCGCAAGGAGTTCAAGAAGGCCAAGCCGACCTTCGAGCCGGAGATCTCCTGCCACCACAACTACGTGGCGGAGGAGCGTTACGAGGGCATGGACCTGCTCGTCACCCGCAAGGGCGCGATCCGGGCCGGCTCCGGCGAGTACGGGATCATCCCGGGCTCCATGGGTACCGGGTCGTACATCGTGAAGGGGCTCGGCAACGAGAAGGCCTTCAACTCGGCCTCCCACGGTGCGGGTCGGCGGATGAGCCGCAACGCCGCGAAGAAGCGGTTCTCGACGAAGGATCTCGAGGAGCAGACCCGGGGCGTGGAGTGCCGCAAGGACTCCGGCGTCGTGGACGAGATCCCGGGCGCCTACAAGTCGATCGACCAGGTCATCGACCAGCAGCAGGATCTGGTCGAGGTCGTCGCGAAGCTCAAGCAGGTGGTGTGCGTGAAGGGCTGACGCCCGTACGCCGGTTCACTTCCCGTGCCGCACCGCGTAGATCATCACGAACGCCACGATGTGGATGCCGAAGAGGAAGTAGCCCAGGTAGTACCAGACCTTGCGTGCGTCCTTGGTCTCCTGGGCCAGGCGGCGCTTTTCGAGGGAGCGCTCGAGGGACTCGAGGGCGTCGGGGGAGTCGGCCTCGGGCATCACGGTTCCCGGTGGACCTTGGTGTTGGAGGCCTGGGCGCGGGGGCGCAGGACCAGGAGGTCGACGTTGACGTGGCTGGGGCGGGTGACCGCCCAGGTGATCGTCTCGGCCACGTCGTCCGCCGTGAGGGGCTCGGCGACGCCCGCGTAGACCTTCTCCGCCTTCTCCTTGTCGCCGGCGAAACGGGTCAGGGCGAACTCGTCGGTCTTGACCATGCCGGGGGCGATCTCGATGACGCGGACCGGCCGGCCGACGATCTCCAGGCGGAGGGTCTCGGCGAGGACGTGCTCGCCGTGCTTGGCGGCTACATAGCCCCCGCCGCCCTCGTAGGTGCCGTGTCCCGCGGTGGAGGACACGACCACGATCACGCCGTCGCCGCTCGCCTCCAGCTTGGGGAGCAGGGCCTGGGTGACGTTCAGGGTGCCGATGACGTTCGTCTCGTACATCGTGCGCCACTCGGCCGGGTCGCCGGTGGCCACCGGGTCCGCGCCGAGCGCGCCGCCCGCGTTGTTGACCAGGACGGCGATCGAGGTGAAGGCCGTCGCGAACTCGTCCACCGCCGCGCGGTCCGTCACGTCCAGCGGGTACGCGGTCGCCGAGTGGCCCGCCCGCGTCAGCTCCTCGGCCAGTGCCTCGATGCGGTCCTTGCGGCGGGCGGTGAGGACGACGCGGTAGCCGGCCTCGGCGAGCTGCCGGGCGGTGGCGGCTCCGATGCCGCTGCTCGCACCGGTGACGACGGCGATGCGGGAGGCGGGGGCCATGCGTAGCTCCTGTGCTCGGTCGGTCTGGTGGTGGTGGCTTCGTCCAGCCTAAGTGAGGCTCAACCGCTGTTTCTCGGCGCCCACATGATCACGGCCATGCCGGTCAGGCAGATCAGCGCGCCGATCACGTCCCAGCGGTCGGGGCGGTAGCCGTCCGCGACCGCGCCCCACAGCAGCGAGCCCGCCACGAAGATCCCGCCGTACGCCGCCAGGATGCGGCCGAAGTGGGCGTCGGGCTGGAAGGTGGCCACGAAGCCGTACGCGCCGAGGGAGAGGACTCCGCCGGCCACCCACAGCCAGCCGCGGTGTTCGCGTACGCCTTGCCAGACCAGCCAGGCACCGCCGATCTCGAACAGCGCGGCGACGACGAACAGGGCGGCGGAGCGGAGGATCGGCATGCGCCCAGCCTGTCACCTGCCGGAGGGCGCCTGAGCGGTGGCCCGTGCCGGTGTGGTGCGGCTGACGCCGCGCAACGGCGGGTGGCCGGCGCCGGACCGCTGGACGCGGTGGGGGGAGCGGCTGCGGGTGCCGGTACGGCTGTGCGGGTGCCGGTACGGCCGAAGCAGCGGACGTCGCGGGTCGTGCTGCGGATCGACACGGTGCGCGGGATCTCGTCCGGCCGGCTGGAATACCCGGGGGCGGGTGACCGTTGGAGGGTTATAGTTGAACGGTCAACAACCTGGAGGGTGAGCGACCATGCAGTTCGGGATCTTCACGGTCGGCGACGTCACGCCGGACCCCACCACGGGGCGGACCCCGACCGAGGGCGAGCGGATCAAGGCCATGGTCGCCATCGCCCAGAAGGCCGAGGAGATCGGCCTGGACGTCTTCGCGACCGGTGAGCACCACAACCCGCCGTTCGTCCCCTCGTCGCCGACCACGATGCTCGGCTACGTCGCGGCGCGGACGGAGAGCCTGATCCTGTCCACGTCCACCACGCTGATCACCACCAACGACCCGGTGAAGATCGCGGAGGACTACGCGATGCTGCAGCACCTGGCCGACGGCCGGGTGGACCTGATGATGGGCCGCGGCAACACCGGGCCGGTGTATCCGTGGTTCGGCCAGGACATCCGCGAGGGCATCAACCTCGCCATCGAGAACTACGCCCTGCTGCGCCGGCTGTGGCGCGAGGACGTCGTCGACTGGGAGGGCAAGTTCCGCACGCCGCTGCAGGGCTTCACGTCCACGCCGCGACCGCTGGACGGTGTCCCGCCGTTCGTCTGGCACGGCTCGATCCGCTCGCCGGAGATCGCCGAGCAGGCGGCGTACTACGGCGACGGCTTCTTCCACAACAACATCTTCTGGCCGGCCGACCACACCAAGCGGATGGTCGAGTTCTACCGGAAGCGGTACGCCCACTACGGGCACGGCACCCCGGAGCAGGCGATCGTCGGGCTCGGCGGCCAGGTGTTCATGCGCAAGAACTCGCAGGACGCGGTGCGTGAGTTCCGGCCGTACTTCGACAACGCGCCGGTCTACGGCCACGGGCCCTCCCTCGAGGACTTCACCGAGCAGACCCCGCTGACCGTGGGCTCGCCGCAGCAGGTGATCGAGAAGACCCTGTCGTTCCGCGAGTACGCCGGCGACTACCAGCGCCAGCTGTTCCTCATGGACCACGCGGGGCTGCCGCTCAAGACCGTGCTGGAGCAGCTCGACCTGCTGGGCGAGGAGGTCGTACCGGTGCTGCGCGAGGAGTTCGCGAAGGGGCGGCCGGCCGGTGTGCCCGAGGCGCCCACCCACCAGTCCCTGCTCACCGCCGCGCGCAAGGCCGGGGAGAAGAAGGCCGAGGGCAAGAAGGCCGAGGACAAGAAGGAGGCCGTCGCATGAGGCTCGTCGTCGTGTCCGCGGGACTGAGCGTCCCGTCGTCCACCCGGCTGCTGGCCGACCGGCTGGCCGCCGCGGTGCAGCGGCAGGCGTCGGCGCCGGTGGACGTGGAGGTCGTCGAGGTGCGGGACCTCGCCGTCGAGATCGCGCACAACCTCACCAACGGGTTCCCCGGCAAGAAGCTCGCCGCCGCGCAGGACGCGGTGGCGGGGGCCGACGGGCTGATCGTCGTCACACCGGTGTTCAGTGCCTCGTACAGCGGGCTGTTCAAGTCGTTCTTCGACGTGCTGGACAAGGAGGCGCTGGTCGGCAAGCCGGTGCTGATCGCCGCGACCGGGGGTACGGGACGGCACTCGCTGGTGCTGGAGCATGCGCTGCGACCGCTGTTCGCCTACCTGCGGGCCGTGGTCGTGCCGACGGGGGTGTACGCCGCCTCGGAGGACTGGGGCGCCGAAGGGCTCGCCGAGCGGATCGAGCGGGCGGCGCAGGAGCTGGCCGCGCTGATGCCGCTGGCGGTGCGGCGGGAGGGGCCGGCCGTGGTTCCCTTCGCCGATCAGCTCGCCGCTCTCCAGTAGCCCCATTTTCGCCCACCCGCCCGGCTCGCGCGGCAAAGGGGCCGCCGTCTCGGGCGGGTGGGGCTTGGCGCCGAGAAGGCTCTGCCCCTTGAAGTCCGGGATGTCCGTGGACCGTCCTTCCTCGCCGGGCCCCGCGCGACGGTGAGAGGACGGTAGGGGGCGAGGCCGGGTTCCGCTGTGACGGTGAGAGGGCGGTAAAAAGGGTGATCGTAGGCCCGCCCGTCCCGACCGAACCGCCGCAGGCCTTGGCAGACTGGGGGCGTGCCCCAGACTGTGCTGCTCGCCGAAGACGACCGTGCCATCCGTCATGCCCTTGAGCGTGCCCTGACGCTGGAAGGGTACGAGGTGACGGCCGTCGCCGATGGTGTGGAAGCCCTGGCCCAGGCCCACAAGACCCCGCCGGACATCCTCCTGCTCGATGTGATGATGCCCGGCATCGACGGTCTCCAGGTCTGCCGGGTGCTGCGCGCCGAGGGCGACCGCACCCCGATCCTCATGCTCACCGCCCTCGTGGAGACCGCCGACCGCATCGCGGGCCTGGACGCCGGCGCCGACGACTACGTGGTCAAGCCCTTCGACGTGGAAGAGGTCTTCGCGCGGCTGCGCGCCCTGCTGCGCCGTACCAGCCCGGTACCCGCCGCCACGAACGGCAACGGCGGCCCGAGCGACTCCGTACGGGCCGACGTGCAGATCTCCGACCGTCAGGTGGAGGCCGCCGGTATCCGCATGGACCTGCAGGCCCGCCGGGCCTGGCGCGGCAAGCGCGAGCTGGAGCTGACCCGGACCGAGTTCGAGCTGCTCGAGCTGCTCGTGCGCAACGCGGGCATCGTGCTCGACCACTCCACCATCTACGACCGCATCTGGGGCTACGACTTCGGGCCGGGATCGAAGAACCTCGCCGTGTACGTCGGCTACCTGCGCCGCAAGCTGGACGAGCCCGGCGCGCCGCAGCTGATCCACACCGTCCGGGGCGTGGGTTACGTGCTGCGGGAGGACTGAGTGGGCCGCCTCGGGCGGCTCCGGCGGTTGCTGGCCCGGCGCCGGCCCAAGCTCGTCTCCCTGCGCACCACCTTCGTCGTCTCCTTCGCGGCCGTCACCGCCGCCGTCACGATCCTCGTCGGCATCCTGTCGTACAGCTCCGCCGCGCGGCTGGTCCGTGTCGACCAGCAGTCGGTGTTCTCGCAGGTCGTGCAGGACGTACGGGACGAGGTACGGCAGCACGAGATGGTCCCCGAGGACTTCTCGTCGTCCCGGCCCGGCCATGACCTGGTCCGGCCGGCCCGCACCGATGTGCAGGTGCTGGGCGCGCAGGGCCAGATCGTGGACCACGGCAACCCGGTGCTGCCCGTCACCTCCCACGACAAGGCGATGGCGCTCGCGCAGACCGCCGGGAAGGTGGTCCAGCACAAGGACGTACTGGTGGACTCGGACCTGTTCCGGGTCGCCACCGTCTCGCTCGGCGACGGGCGGGGCGCGGTCCAGGTCGCGCAGGAGTTCAGCGACACCGAGGACCTGCTGCGCACGCTCCAGCAGCGCACGCTGATCCTGATGGCGGCGGTCGTGGTGGCGGCCGGTCTGTTCGGGTGGTGGCTGGCCCGGCGGATCACCCGGCGCCTGGTGATCCTCACCTCCGCCGCCGAGGACGTGGCCCGCACCCGTCAGCTGGGAATCGAGGTGCCGGTCGCCGGGCTGGACGAGGTGGGCCGGCTCGGGCGGGCCTTCGACCGGATGCTGGGCCGGCTCGCGCAGTCCGAGGAGGACCAGCGGCGACTGGTCCAGGACGCGGGGCACGAGCTGCGCACCCCGCTGACGTCCCTGCGGACCAACATCTCCCTGCTGCGGCGCATCGACGAGCTGCCGCCCGCGACCCGGGAGGAACTGGTCGCCGACCTCAGCCAGGAGGCCCGCGAACTGACCGACCTGGTCAACGAGCTGGTCGACCTCGCCGCCGGGCAGTCCGACACCGAGCCGCCGCAGCGCGTGGACCTCGCGGACATCGCCGAGGAGGTGGTGGGGCTGGCCAAGCGCCGTACCGGTCGCCAGATCGTGCTGCACACCAGCGGTGACACGACCACCGACGGGCGGCCCGGGATGCTCCAGCGGGCGATGTCCAACCTGGTGGAGAACGCGGCCAAGTTCGACCGGGAGGGCAGGGGGCCCATCGAGATCAACGTCACCGGGCCGGCCCGGCCGGGGACCGTGCGGGTCGAGGTGCTGGACCGGGGGCCGGGCATCGCCGAGGGCGATCTCATCCGTATCTTCGACCGCTTCTACCGGGCCGCCGACGCCCGCTCCCTGCCGGGGTCCGGCCTCGGGCTGTCCATCGTGCGCGAGGTCGCCATGGCCCACGGCGGAGCGCCGTTCGCCTTCCGGCGGGAAGGCGGCGGCGTGGTCATCGGGTTCACCGTGGGCGGCGGGATCGTGAAGAGCGGCGCCGTCTGACTGCCGAGGTGAGTACGGGCCGGGGGACGTGCGGGTGGCGCACAGTGCGGGCGAGTGGGTGTCGCTGCGTGAAGTGGCATGTGTGGCACGGGCGTTGGTGGTTACGGTGATGCGGACGACCGGGGTGAAGTGAGCTGGGCGGGAGGGCACGGGTGTGATGACGGGGGCAGTGCAGTACGAGGAGTATCTGCGGCGGTTGGCGGGGGCGGCCGGGGAGCCTTCCGGGCAGTCGCTGAGCGGCCGGGTGGAGGCGCCTGCGCGCACCATCGACGCCTGGCTCGGCTGCCGGGTCGTACCGCGGTGGTCGCACCGGGTGCAGCAGTTCCTCCAGGAACTGGAGTCCTTGGCGGGGGAGCGGCCGCTGTCCCGGTCCGAGTGGGAAGGGCTGCTCGAGGACGCGCGACGGCGGCTGCAGGGGCGGCGCAGGGTGCCCGAGGAGACGGCACGCACCGGTGTGCAGCGGGACTGGCTGCGCGCGGCCGAGGGGTCGCAGGCCTGGAAACGTGTCGCTCCCGAGTGGGCGGACCAGGCAGGAGCGCTGCGCGACCACACACTCGAGGTGGTGAACGGGCTCGCCGAACTGCTCGACACCAAAGGGGAGATGCTCCTGAGGGACCCCTGGTACGACCCGTACCTTCCCGTCCGCACCCTGGTGCGCGCCGATCGCCCGCTGGAACGCATCAAGCTGCGTCTGGACGGGACGCTGGCGCCTGCCGAGGCCGCGCTGATCGTGCTGCTGCCGTTCCTGTACCAGGTGCGGCTCGCCTGGACCGTGGACCAGCTTCACCATGTCGATCCGACGGACCTGGACGACCGGGTGAGGCCGGGGGACACGGAGCGCAGCGGCTACGCCGCCGTCCTGCGCGACCACAAACAGCTCATCCGGCAGGCGCGGCGCGGTGACAGCCTGCCGGACCGGAGCGACGGGCGGCAGGAGGCCGGCTGGTGGCTGTTCCACCAGTGGGTACGACCGCAGACGAGGCAGCCGGGCAGGCTGGACGACGTGCTCGACGCCCTGGGTGTCGTGGCGGACGTCATGCGGCCCGTGCTGGCCCCGTCGCTGCTCGGCCGGCTGCTGTCCTGCGCGCACCGCAGGCCGCGCGAGCTGTTCGGCACGAAACAGGAAGAGGCGCTGGACGTCAACTCGTTCGAGGTGCGTTTCCCCGGACAGGACACCCAGGAGGTGCGCGAACGCCTGGTGGGCCCCCTGTTCGCGATCGCCCACGCCATGGCGGTCGAGGCGACGGAACTGCCGTCGGTGGTGGTCAAGCACGTGGGGATTCCGCAGCCGGTCGATCCCGAACGGTTGCTGAGGACGCTCAAGGAGGCCGACTGGAGGTCGGTCGAGGACACCGTGGCCCTCAGTGCCGACTGCGAACACCCCGCGGTCGTGGCCGCGCTGACCGAGCACACCCGGCACGTCGACGCCCTGCTGCGTGAGACCCACCGGGCCCGGCCCGCGGTCCCGGAGTTCGCCGCCCTGCCGGTGTACGCGCATGCCGACGGGGTGCGGGAGGTGGATGACCGGGGGGCGCCCCGGCAGACCGGCGAGGTGATCCGGTTCCGGCTGGACGAGGAGCGGGTCCAGGAACTCCTCATGGGCGAGAACCTGTACCGCGACCGCAGCCTCGCCATCCGGGAGCTGTACCAGAACGCCCTGGACGCCTGCCGGTACCGGCGTGCGATCGAGTACCAGCACAACGGAGGGGACACGTTCCCAGGGAAGATCACGTTCGAGCAGGGCCGCGACGACGACGGGAGGTACTACCTGGAGTGCCGGGACAACGGCATCGGCATGGACGAGACCGTGCTGGCCGAGGTGTTCTCGCGGGCCGGGGTCCGTTTCAGCGATCACGCCCGTTCCCGCAAGGAGCGGACGCCGGCGGGCGACGACGGGATCAAGGTCCGGCCGAACAGCAGGTTCGGCATCGGCGTGCTCAGCTACTTCATGCTCGCGGACGAGATCAGGGTGACGACGCGGCACATGCCCATGGACGGCGTGCAGTCGGCGGAGCTGACCGTGCTGATCACCGGCCCGGGGCACTACTTCCGCGTGTCACGCACCGAGCCGCAGTCGGGCGAGATCGGCACCAGGGTCCGCCTCTATCTCCGGGAGGACAACGCTCCTTCCTGTGTACGGGAGTTGCGCAGGCTGCTGGGGATCGCCGAGTTCCACACCGAGGCCTTCCACGGCAAGTCGCTCAAGGCCGCCTGGAAACCCGGAGCGCTGGAGACCCGGCAGGCCACGGGGGAACGGGCGGCCGGCATCGTCGCGCACGGGCGCACGGTCTCCTGGCCGCCCGAGGGTGACGTCCGGTGCGTGGACGGGCAGGTGGTGTGGTGCGAGCAGGGCGGGGGCATCCTCGCCGACGGCATCCTCATCGAGCCACGGGTACGGCACGGGGTGCTGGCCGGGCCCGGGCAGGACGGGCGGCTGCGCGGGGCTGTGGTGAACCTGGCGGGCGGGACCCGGCCCAAGGACCTGTCCGTGGACCGCTCGGAGATCCTGGACCAGGACGTGGACCAGGTGGTCGAGAAGCTGGTCACGCAAGCGCTGCCGGCCCTGCTCGCCGCGGACCCGCCCCTGCTGACCAGCGACTGGCTGGCCGACGTGGCGGTGAGCAGCCCGCGCCTCGCGGACATCGTGACCGAGGCGGCGGGGAAGGAGGGCGTCCTGCTCGAGGCGAACGGGCACGCCACGCCGGTGGCGACGGTGGGGTTCTTCCCGCCGGACGTCGATCTTGTGCACCGTGTTCCCAGGACGGCCTACTGGGCCGACTACGTCCGGGGCGCCGGCCGCAGGCCCGACGCCGTCACCTTGCTGTGGCGGTTGCTCGCCCACCGGCCGAACCCCGAACTCACGGCTCTGACCGGAATCGTCCCGGAGCTGGCCCGGATCACCGACGTACTGCCGGCAAGGCCGTCGGACCTGCTGCTGCGCTCCTACGACAGCGCCGGCTCACGGGCCTGGATCACCCATGATGACCTCGAGGGATCCGCCTCCCCGGCGCATGCGGTGTCGGCGGCCATGGCCTGCGGGGCGTCGTACGACGAGGTGCTGGCCCGCATGGAACTGCTGCGCCTGCCCGTGCCGGAGCGCTCCGGCGCCAAGGTCGCCGCCGACTCCACCACGGTGACGTTGCTGGACAAGGAACTGCGCGGGCCGCAGGGGGACTTCGATGCGTACCGTTGGCTCTCCACGGCGGACCACGTGCCCCCGGGGCACATCGTCAAGGCACATCTCATGCTGAACATCCGCATCGAGGACGTGGTCGGCCGTCTCAGGACGCTGGGCTTCCCCGTGCCCGAGACGGGTATGCGGGCGGAGACTCCCGAGGACTGGGTGCCGCTCCTGCTCAGTGAAGACCTCGACGGTGAGTTTCCCTGGCTGCAGCCGCACCAGAGGGTCGTTGCGGGGCGGGTGCTGGACGCCGTGCGCCGGCTCCGCCGTCCGCTGGGGGAGATCGTCGAGCGGTTGACGGACTACGGACTGCGTCCGGAAGTGGGCGCACTGGACGAGCGGTCGGCGCGGGAGGTGCTGAGGCTGAGCGCCGAGTGGGGATGGAACGACAAGGTGCTGCGCCGGCTCGATGTGCACGAGCCCGTTCCGCCCGGCCCCCTCGTCATGGCCTGCCGAAGGTCGGGCACGGCGCTCGCCGATGTCGCGCGCCGGATGGAGGAGCTGGGGTTCTGCGTCGGCAGTCTGCCCGACCGGGTCGAGGACGCGGACGCGCCGCTCCTGGACTTCGCCAACGGCCGGGAGGTTCCGCTGGAGGCGCTGGTCGACCGTGCCGCCGACAGCGGGCTGTCCCTGGCGGCGGCGGCCGCACGCATGCGTGCCTATGGTCTGTGTCCGCAGGACGCCGTCCTCCCGGACCACATGGCTGCGGACGACGCCAAGGTGCTCATCGACGTCGCCAGGAGCCTACAGCGGGGCGGAGGGTCCCTGACCTCGTCGATCGTGCCCATGCTCACGGTGCTGCAGACGGCGGAGAGGAACCGCCTGTCGCCGCAGGCCGTGATCGACTGCCTCCACCGCTACGGCGTGCGGACCTCGCACGCCACGGCACCCACCAGGCCGGGCAGGCACGACTCCGAACTCGTCGGCGTCGGGCTCGGCATCGACCATGTCTCCTGGGACCGCCCGGTGCCGCCGTTCCACCTGGTCACCGTCGCGCCCGCGCTCCTGATGGAGCGGGACGCCGTCATCGGGCGTCTGGTCGAGTTCGGGCTGCAGGTACCCACGCAGGCACTGGACGAGCTGACGGACGAGGACCTGGACCTGTGCCGGGACGGTTTCGGCCGGGATCGCACGGAACTTCCCCTCCGGCTGGGCGACCCGATCGACGACTACCTGACCATCGCCCGCGAGTCCGGAGTCCCCCTCGAAGAGCTGCTGCCCTCCCTCACCCGCCTGGGCGTCGACCTCCCGAAGGTGGCCGCAGCCGTCCGCGCCGCCCTCCCGTACGTCCCCGGGCTGGTCATGGCACCCGGGGACGACGCGCCACAGACGGCTCCTACGACTTCCCGCCCATCCCCGGCAACGTGAGGAACCCCTCCGCCCGTGCCGAAGCCAGACCGATGCGGGGAATGTCGCTGGACTTGGCGAAGAGCAGGAAGCGCGGCTCCCACACCGGGCGGTACTTGGCGTTGGCGCGGTAGAGGGACTCGATCTGCCACCAGCGGGAGAAGAAGGTGAGGACGGAGCGCCACAGGCGCAGGACGGGGCCCGCGCCGAGGCGGGCGCCGCGTTCGAAGACGGCGCGGAACATGGCGAAGTTCAGGGAGACCCGCTGGACGCCCAACTCCTTCGCCTGCAGGAGCAGTTCCACGACCATGTACTCCATCAGGCCGTTCTCGCAGTCGCGGTCGCGGCGCATCAGGTCCAGGGAGAGGCCGTGCTCGCCCCAGGGGACGAAGCTGAGCAGGGCGCGCGGTTCGTCGTTCGCGTCGCGGCACTCCAGCATGACGCAGCGGCCGTCCGCCGGGTCGCCGAGCCGGCCGAGGGCCATGGAGAAGCCGCGTTCGGTGGCGCCGTCGCGCCAGTCGTCGGCGCGCTGGACGAGGACCGCCATCTCGTCGGCGGGGATGTCCTCGTGGCGGCGGATACGGACCGTGTATCCGGCCCGCTTGACCCGGTTGTGGGCCTGGCGGACCACGCGCATCGCACGGCCCTCGAGGGTGAAGTCGGCGATGTCGACGATCGCCTCGTCACCGAGTTCGAGGGCGTCCAGGCCGTGGCGGGCGTAGATCGTGCCGGCCTCCTCGCTCGCACCCATGACGGCCGGGGTCCAGGCGTGGCGGCGGGCCTCGGCGAGCCAGGCGTCGATGGCGCCGGGCCAGGCCTCCGGGTCGCCGATCGGGTCGCCGGAGGCGAGGGAGACCGCGCCGATGACGCGGTAGGTGACGGCCGCCTTGCCGGTGGGGGAGAAGACGACGGCCTTGTCGCGGCGCAGCGCGAAGTAGCCGAGGGAGTCGCGGGCGCCGTGCTTGTCGAGCAGGGCGCGCAGTTTCTCCTCGTCCTCGCCGGTGAGCAGCCGGCGTCCGCGCGGGGAGCGGAAGCAGGCGTACAGGACCAGGCAGAAGGCGGCGGCGAGCAGGAGGTTGATGATGATGTCGGCCCAGCGGGGCGCGTGCACGGAGTCGACGCGGTCGGCGAGCGGGCCGACGCTGATGCCGCGCAGCAGGGTGTAGGCCAGTTCCTCGAGGAGCGGCGCGTGCGGCAGTTTGTTGGTGGCGTGCACGAGCAGGGTGCCGAGGCCACCGGTCAGCAGGACCCCGCCGGCGCCGACGGCCAGCGCGAGCCTGGGGTTGGAGGGGTCGCCGACGGCGTTGAACTCACGGCGGCCGATCAGCAGTGCGGCCACGAAGAGACCGGTGAGGGCCGTGGAGACCCAGTTGAAGGCGTGGTCGCGGAACGGGTGCTGGGTGAGGGCGAGGACGTAGAGCACGAACAGGGGCCCGGCGAGCAGGATGTTGACCACCCAGGCGGCCCGCTTGCCGCGCCGCATCACCAGGGCCAGGAAGATCGCCGCCGCGGCCGAGGCCAGGCCCGCGGTGGCCAGGTACGGGGTGAAGAACTGGCCGGCGTGGTGCGTGTGCGCGTGGACGTGGCGGGCGGTGAAGATCTTGCCGTCGTTGTGTTCCTGCACCTCTCTGCGGAACGGCAGCGACATCACCGCGATGATGTTGAAGACGGCGGCCATCCGCAGGTACCACACGGTGGCCGAGGCTGCCACCGCGCGCACCCGTGGGCTGGGCGCGGGCAACTGGAGCGAGCGGCGCGTACCGCGCTGGCCGGGGACCTGCGCGGAGGTCACGGTCGACTGCTGTGCGGGCATGGTGACTGGTCACCTTGGGTGGTGGGGAGGGACAGGGCAAACGCCGACCCTACAGTCCGTAAGGTAAGCGTGGTGCGCGTGTGCGCGGGCACCGATGCCGTGGCATTCACCGGATTCATACGGAGCGGAGGGGAATGGTACGGGCGCCGGGGCTCATCGGGAGCGTACCGGCATCCGTTCTTACCCGGGCCTCCTCATGTTCCCTGAACCGGGCGTTCCCGCGAACCCCTCGCTGTGGTCTTCCTGTGCGGGTCTTACCCGGTCCTTCCCGTGTCGCGCCGGGCCGTGGCCAGATGCCAGGCCAGGTTGCCCACCGCCGCGCCGGCCGCCACCGCGGCGACGATCACCCCGCCGGTCGCGAGGCCGTCGCTGAACAGATGCGGGCGCCGGTCGAGGCTGTGCAGGCCGAAGCCGCACAGCTCGTAGACGCCCACGGCGGCGATGACGAGGCTGACGACCAGCAGGGTCAGCGTCGGCGCGAGACTGCGCGCGCGGGCCTCCCCGCCGACTTTCGTCCCGGTGTCCTGCATGGGTCCCCCGTTGAACAGACGTGTGGCCGCTGGCGGTTGGGAACCTACAATACGTAGGGTTTCCGAGTGCTGCCGCCGGGCCGGGATGTCACCGGTGGGTGTGGATCCTCGTTTCCGGGCCGCCCGCGCGAGTAAGCCGCCCGTATGAGCCGGGGCGCTGCCCGGCAAGTTCTTACCGTGCACCGCCGGGCGGGGCGGCCGTGCCGTGCATCACGGCGTATCACGGCGTATTACGGTGTATCACGGTAATTCTTGTGGAAATTCGTGAGAAAGGCGAACTGTCTCTCACGGATGAACCCCTTCTTTCCGTGAGGTCACCGGCTTCCTGCCGACTCGGCCGACCTGCCCGCTCTCCACGTCAGCGGCGACAACGCCTCCCTGGACCTGGTCCGGGAGATCGCCGACCGGAACGGCCCCGTCGACACGGCCGTCCTCTTCGCCGGCGCGCCCCGGCTACCGGTCCTCGACGACGCCCTCCTCGTCCTCGACGGCAGGGGCGCGGCCACCGCCGCCGCGCTGCTCGGCGCCCGCCGGGTGATCACGGCCCACTGCGACAGCTGGGCCCACTTCACGGAGGGCGGCGAGCACGTGGTGACGGCGTTCGAGGAGGCGGGCCCGGCGGACCGGCTCGAGCTGGACTGACCCCGGCGGCGGCCCGGCGCGCGGGGACCGTGACGGTCCGGCGCGCCCCGGCGGGTGTGGGGCCGCCGGCCCCGGCCGGCGGCAACCGATCTCCGGCGGCCTGCTGACGCTCCCGCCCACGTCCGCGCCCGAGGGGATCCCCGGGCGGATCGACGCGGGCGCCGCAGGCGGCCACCTCCGGCTCGGCAGCGTGGGCGGGCTTTTCGCGTACGCGCTGTGGTTCCGCGGGACCGGTCGGCTCCCGGTCTGCGCGACCGGGAGCCGACCGGCGGCCGGGTGGTCCACGAGGCGAGCGCGCGCGGACACCGGGTGCCGGTGCTGTCCCGGAGGCCGGCGGGTGACGACACCCGGGCGTGGCACCGCTCGCCGTCGACATGAGCGCCCGCGCGCCGTCGTAAGTGACCCGCGCGCCGTGGGGGGAGGCGTCGGCCGGGGCGCGTGCGCCCTGCGGCGCCGACGCACGCCGTCGTCCCGACCCTGCGGACGTTCCCTGCCGACCGGGAGTTCCTGGTCGGCGCCACCCGTACGGTGCTGGACTTCGCCGCGCCGCTCGGCATCCGGGTGCTCGTGGTCGGCGGCACCGGTGCCCTGCGCAGCCCCGGCGGCCGGGAGCCGCTCGTCGCCGGGAACCCCGTGTGCGTACCGGGTGTCCGGCGCGGTGTGGCGTGCGCCCAGGTCGCCCAGCTGTGCGTCTGCCGGGCTCCACCGGTGCCGCCCAGGTCGCCCAGCTGCGCGTCTGCCGGGCCTCACTGGTGCCGCCCGGGTCTGTCCGGGCCCGCGGGCCCCGCAGGCGTCCGGCGGCTGCCTGCGCGGCACCGCAACCCTGCCGATCGGGAGCCGCTCGTCGCCGGGAACCCTGCGTGCGTACCGGGTGTCGGGCGCGGTGTGGCGTGCGCCCAGGTCGCCCAGCTGTGCGTCTGCCGGGCTCCACCGGTGCCGCCCAGGTCGCCCAGCTGCGCGTCTGCCGGGCCTCACTGGTGCCGCCCGGGTCTGTCCGGGCCCGCGGGCCCCGCAGGCGTCCGGCGGCTGCCTGCGCGGCACCGCAACCCTGCCGACCGGCGCCGACGGCCGGTCCCGCGTCAGCGCCGGGGACCTGGCCGTGGCCGTGCTGGACGCGCTCGAAACCCCGGGCCCCGAGCGGCACTTCACGCTCGCCGAGGCCGGCCGCCGCCCTGGGGCGACTTAGTCCACGTCGACCGGACCGTCGTCGTCCGAGCGGCGCTCCTTGCCCGAGTGCAGCTGGAGCAGGCTGCTGCTGCCGGTGTTCTTGACGTCCTTGTCCTGGCCTCCCAGGTTCTGCCGGACCGAGTCGAGGATCGTCAGGCCCTGGGAGACCAGGCCGGCGGCGATCTCGCCGAGGCCGTCCGCGCCGTTGAGGACGTTGACGTTGGCACCGGCCAGACCGCCGGCGGCCTCCTTCACGATCTGCGGGAGCTGGTCGATGAGCATCCGGTCGAGCGCGACCCGGTCGTAGGAGGCGGCGGCCTCCGCCTGGATCTTCATGCGCTGGGCCTCGGCGGAGGCGAGGATCCTGACCCGCTCGGCCTCGGCCTCGGCGGGCTTGACGACCTCGGCCACCAACTGCTGCTGGCGCAACAGTGCCTGACGCTGGGCCAGTTCCGTCTGGGCGTCCAGCACCTCCTGCTGGGCGTGGGCCTGCGCCAGCGGTCCGGCCTGTGCGGCCTGGGCCTGGGCGCGGTCCACCTCGGCGGAGTACTCGGCCTTGACGACGGCGGTCTGCCGGGCGTACTCGGCCTGCTTGCGGGCCGCCGCCTGCTCCGCCTCGACCGCGGCCTGGGTGGCCTGCGCCTGGGCGATCTGGGCCTGACGCTGGATGGCCGCCTTGTGCGGGGCGGACATCGCGGCGATGTAACCGGTGTCGCCGTCGTCGATCGACTGGATCTGCAGCGAGTCGACGATCAGGCCGATCTTCGCCATCTCCACCTTCGAGGTGTCGAGGACCTCGGCGGCGAGCTTCTGGCGCTCGGTGACGATCTCCTCGACCGTCATCGAGCCGATGATGGCACGCAGGTGGCCGGCGAAGATCCGGCCGGTGAGCACCGACATCTGCTCCTGGTCGGACAGGAAGCGCTGGCCGGCGTTGATGATGCTCTCCTGGTCGTTGCCGACCTTGAAGGCGATGACCGCGCGGACGTGCAGGGAGATGCCCTGCTTGGTCACGCAGGTCTCGGTGACTTCCGCCTCGCACATCGACAGCGTCAGGAAGCGGACCTTGCGAAGGACCGGAAGCACGAACTTGCCATGGCCCGTGACCACGCGGAACGGAGCGCCCCCCAGTCCCCGCCTGCCACCCGAGATCAGCATCGCCTCGTCGGGAGCGGGAACGCGGTATCCGAACATGCCTGTACTCCTCAGCTTGCGCCGGCGGCCTCTCCGCCGAGCGCGTCCAATGGATCCACCCACTCGATGACGCCGACCTCGCGGCATCCCCGTGATTCGATCACGAGGACCGTGGCGCCCGCGGGCAAGGGATCCTCGGACCAGGCCAGGAAGGTCTCGGAGCCGCCTCTGACCCGCACCAGGACCTCGCCGGGCCCCGCGGTTCCGCGTGTCCCGATCAGCACCTTGCCCGTGCAGCCGATCACGGCCTCGTCCTGCGGCATCACCGGCCGTCCTCCTCCTCCTGGCCCCAGGATTCCGACGATAGCCCCACTCCGGCCGGTTCCCAACGGGCGGGAGAACGCGACTTACCAGCGAGTACGCGGGGACCGGCCCCGACGTACGAGGGAGCCGGGGCGACGGCCGGGGCGGGGCTCGGTGCCCGGAGACACGGGCAGCGGTGCCGACCGGCTCCCGGGCCGTCGTCGGGCGCAGGGCGCAGCCGTCGCCCGTTCCCGGCCACGGCGCGTCGAGGCGGCCTCCCGCCTCGTGTGCTGCGCAGTGGACCGGCGTATCCGCGCCCGGGACGAACACGAGCCGGAACACGGCGAGTTGGCCGACCGCCGGTGCCGTCTCCGCGGCGCGGACCGGGCGGATCGGCGACGCCGTGGAGGCCGCCGACTGCCATGACCGCAACCGGGAAGGTGAATGTGGAGGTGACGTGGAGGCGAACGCGAAGAACGCGCTCCGTGGAGTGCGACAGAACGGCAGCCGCCCGTAGTGCGTCTGATGCCACGGGGGGATCGCAGGCGGTAGCTGCAATCATTGCCCCGCGTCCGAGCAGGACGATGAGAGCCAGGCTTTTGCTAGATTGCGCAACTGTGCAACCGTTCGGGCGCGGTGCTGCGTCTGTCTGTACGCCCGTCGCGCGTGTCCGGTCGTACCTTCGACGGCCGGAACCGACGGGCCCGACCGTTCGTGGGAGTGGGAGATGAGCGACCCGTGGGACGGCCCAGGCCGCCAGGCGACGCGCAGCGGAGCCCAGGTGCCGGGACAGCGTCCGGCCGGGAGCGACGCCGTGCGTCCTCGGGGCGGCCGGACCGCGTCCGGCGCGGCCCCCGGCTCGCGCGGTGACAGCGGGACGCGGCGGCCCCTTCCGGTGCGGCGCGGCAGGCGCGTGCTGAAGATCCTCGGCATATCCCTGTCGGCGCTCATCCTGGTCACGTCCGGTGTGGGCTGGTGGTTCTACGAGCACCTGAACGGCAACATCCACAGCGTCTCGCTGGACGGCAAGGGCGGCACCGAGAAGGCCGACGCCTTCGGCCGCACTCCGATCAACATCCTCGTGATGGGCTCGGACGGCCGTACCAGCGCGGAGGACTGCAAGCTCGGCGGCGGCTGCTCCAGGACGGGCGTGCAGACCGGCAACGGGAACGCGGACGTCGAGATGGTGGTGCACATCTCCGCCGACCGCTCCAACGCCACGGTGATGAGCATCCCCCGGGACACCATGACCAGGGTCCCGGCCTGCACGGACGCCGCCTCCGCCCAGTCCACGCCCGGCTACTACGGCCAGATCAACAGCGCCCTGGCATACGGCCCCGCCTGCCAGGTGGCCACCGTCCACCAGCTCACCGGCATCCCCATCGACCACTTCGTCAAGCTCGACTTCTCCGGCGTGGTGAAGATGTCGGACGCGGTCGGCGGTGTCTCCGTCTGCGTCAGCGACAACGTCTACGACACCTACTCGCACCTGAAGCTGTCCAAGGGCGACCACACCCTCCAGGGGCAGGCGGCGCTGGAGTTCGTCCGCTCCCGGCACGGCTTCGGCGACGGCAGCGACCTCGGCCGCACCACGACCCAGCACATCTTCCTCAGCGCGATGATCCGCAAGTTCAAGAGCGCGGGCACGCTGACCGACCCGACGGCGGTCTACGGCCTGGCCGACGCGGCCACCAAGGCGCTGACGGTGGACGACGGTCTGGGGACGGTGAAGAAGCTGATCTCGCTCGCCTCGGACGTGAACAAGGTGCCGGCGAAGCGGATGACGTTCACGACGATGCAGACGGCACCCGACCCCTCCGACAGCGACCACGTGGTCGTAGGGGCGGGAGCCAGGACGCTGTTCTCCACCATCGCCAACGACCAGTCGCTGACGACCGGTTCGGGCGGGAAGTCGGCGGCGGCCTCGGCGACCGCGAAGCCCACCGCCTCGGCGAAGCCCACCGCCCCTGCGGTGCCCGCCTCGCAGATCGCCGTGACGGTGGAGAACGGCACCACCGTCATCGGCCGGGCCTCGGACATCGCGACCACCCTGACCGACCAGGGCTTCAGCTCCGCGACGACCACGGCCAACGCCCCGAGCCCCGCGACCACCACCACGCTGACGTACGGCACCGGCCGGCAGGCGCAGGCGCAGACGGTCGCCAAGGCGCTCGGCCTGTCCTCCTCGCAGCTGAAGCAGGGCACCGGTACGGGCCTGACTCTGGTGATCGGCGCCGACTGGCCGAGCGGCACCGGTTTCCCGGCCGGTACCTCTTCGCCGGCGCCCGCCGACACGCACGCCGCGGTCTCCAACGCGCACGCCTCCACCGCCGACGAGGCCAAGAGCTGTGCCCAGGTCAGCCAGTACCGGACGGTGAACCTCAACGGGGTGTCGATGACACCGGCGCAGGCGTACGCGGCGGCGAAGGACACGCCCGATTCCGACGCCTGAATTTAAAGCTTGCGCAATTGGGGAACTATAGACTCGCCACTCCTGACGGTACGCGTGCGGCCGACCGTACGCCGTGCGCACGAGTGGGGCTTCGAGGCTCGGGGGACAGATGCAGGCGCCGGAACTGCCTGAGGCAGAGGTCCATGCGACGTTCGAGCGGGTGCTGGAGGAGGGGCTGCGCTCCGAGCAGGTGACGGACGCGCTGCGCCGTTCCGGCGGAAGCCTCGACCGTACGCAGCTGCGCATCCGGGCGCTCCAGGCGCGCGACGACATCGCCGCCACCGCGGCCGTCGAGTACCGCCAGTTGGTCGAGGCCAGAGCCGACCGGAACGGAGCGGCAGGAGACGACGGCACGAGTGCCGGGGCCGAGCCGCGTACGTCGAGCCGGGGCGGCGGCCTGCTGCCGGTGCTGGCCGTGCTCGTCCCGGGCCTGGCCGCCGTCGCCGCGGCCGTCTTCCTGGCGGTCGGGTTCGCCCTGTCGGCTCTCGGCGGGCGCCCCCGCGTCAGCGACGCACTGGTCACGTCAGGGCTGATCGCCGCGGCCGTGGCCGTCGCAGTGGGCATCGGTGACCTCGTGTACCTGATCGTGGCGGCGGCCCGCAACAGGTCGGCCGATCAGGTTGGCCGGGCCGATCAGGTCGGTCGGGCTGATCGGGCCGACCCGCCGGACGTCCCGGTGCCGGACGCGGCGCGGGCCCGTGAGGAATGGGAACTGGCCCTTCTGGAACGGGGAGTCCTGCCCTTCCTCCTAGGGCGGCTCGAAGAGAGTTCCACGGGGCGGCGCGCGGGAGGCCGCCTCCCCCGGCACGTCAGGGACAGCGCAGCAGGACCATGAACCCGTAGTCCATGTGGAGCTGTTGGTGGCAGTGGAACAGGGACAGCCCCGGCTGGTCGGGGGTGAAGTCGAAGTCGAGGCTCTGGTAGCCGCCGAGCATGACGACGTCCTTGCGCAGGCCGTGGGTGGGGGTGCCGGCGATGTGGGTGACCTCGAAGGTGTGACGGTGCAGGTGGAGGGGGTGGATGTCGTCGCTGGCGTTGCGCAGCCGCATCCGGTACCGCTTGCCGCGCTCGACGTCCAGTACCGGCTTGTCGGTGTCGAGGGAGAAGGGGACGCCGTTGAGGGGCCAGACGTTGAATCCCTTGTCGGCGGCGTTGCGCTTCTCCACCAGCAGGTCGATGGTGTGGTCGGGCTGCCGGTTCGTGGAGCCCGGGTCGGCGAAGGCGCGGTAGTCCCACGTGAATGCGGGCGGTGCGTTCCACCGGGGGGAGCCGCTGCGGCCGGCGTACTCCACCACCGTGCCCATGCCGGCGTTGCGGTCGTCGTCCGAGGTGTCTCCGAGCACCCACACGCCCGGATGGTCCATCTCCACCAGGGCCGAGACACGTTCGGCGGTGCCGATCCACAGCACCGGCACGTCGGCCTGGCGGGGCACCGGGTTGCCGTCGAGCGCGACCACGGTGAAGGTGTGCCCGGGCAGGTGGAGGCTGCGGATCTCGGTGGCGCTGGCGTTGAGGACGTGGAACAGCACGCGCTGTCCCGACCTGACCCGGATCGGCGGGCCGTGGCCCAGCTTGCGGCCGTTGACGCTGAAGACGCGGTAGCCGACTTCGTAGCCGCGCGGCATGCCCCGGGCCAGCGAGTCGGCCATCGCCTGCTCGCCCCTGCGCTTGAGGTCCGGCACCGGGGAGCCGGCCAGGAAGCGCTGGACCACGTCCCCGCCGTGGCTGAGGGAGGGCCCGAACTCCTTCAGTGTCAGGAACACTTCCTGGTCGTAGGCGCCGGGGTTGTCCTTGGGCTCGATGTAGACCGGGCCGGCCTGACCGGTGTACGTGCCGCGGGCCAGGTCACCGAGTGCCGGCACATGGGTGTGGTAGAAGCGGAAACCGGCCGGCCCGGGGGTGAACGACAGGCGCCGCATCCCGTGCGCGGGGATGTACGGGGTGCCCTCCTCGGTCGATCCGTCCACGTCGGCGGGGACCCGCTGGCCGTGCCAGTGCAGCAGTTCGGGGGTGCCGGTGTCGTTGTGGACGTCGACCACGACCGGGCGGCCTTCGGTGAACCGCAGCAGCGGCCCGGGGAACTGTCCGTTGTACGTCGTGGTCGAGACGGTCGTGCCCGGCGCCGTCTCGACGCGTCCGGTCGCGATCCGCAGCGTGTAGTCCGCCCTGTCCGGGGGAAGGGCCGCGCTCGTGGCCGCCCGGGAGTCACAGCCGGTGACCGCGCCGGCTCCCGCTCCGGCCAGCAGGGACACACCGGCCAGTGCGAGGGCGTCGCGACGAGAGAGGTGCACGGCTCTGCTCCGTTCCCCGTTGCCCCGGGGCGGCCCCGCTGGGCTCGGGGCGGCTACATATACGCGTAAGTCACCCTATGCACATCCGATTCGCTCCAGCGAGTTCGTGTGCTCCGGCAGCGGAGCGGACGACCGTGACCGAACCCCGGGCCTGCCCGGTGCGTAGACTCGACGGCCGATATCGGTTCCGTCACCGCCGGGTGGGCCCGGTGCGGACCGGGTGGAGGTGGACGGTGCGTGAATTCCAGCGCGGCGCAGTACGGCTGCACATCCTGCACCACGCCGCCGAAGGGGAGATCCACGGCGCGTGGATGACGGAGGAACTGGCACACCACGGCTACCGGATCAGTCCCGGCACGCTGTATCCGACGCTGCACCGGCTGGAGGCCGACGGACTGCTGGTCTCCGAACAGCGCGTCGTCGACGGCCGTGCCCGGCGCGTCTACACGGCCACACAAGCGGGCCGCGAGGCGCTGGCCGAGGACCGCAGGGCACTGGCCGAACTGGCCCGCGAGGTCCTCGGTGCCGACATCCCGCGCAAGGCGGACTGACCGCGACGTCTCCGCCGGGGCGCCCCTGCCGGGCGGCCCTGCCGGCACGGCCGGGATCTCCTTCCGCACCGGACCGCTACGACGTGCGGCGTGCGGTCGCCGCGCGGCGCACCACGTACGCCGCCGCCCCCAGCGCCAGTACGGCCGCACCCCATGCCACGGACGTCACGGGCAGGGTCAAGGCCAGCAGCAGGCAACCGACCAGGCCGACGGCCGGGACGGCGCGCGGCAGCCGGTTCTCCTGCGGTGTCAGCGTCCAGGCCGAGGCGTTGGCGACGGCGTAGTAGACCAGCACCCCGAAGGACGAGAAGCCGATCGCGCCGCGCACGTCCACGGTCGCCGCCAGCACCGCGACGACCGCGCCGACCAGGAGTTCCGCGCGGTGCGGCACCTTGAAGCGGGGATGCACGGTGGACAGGACGTGCGGGAGGTGCCGGTCACGGGCCATGGCCAGGGTGGTGCGGGAGACCCCCAGGATCAGCGCGAGCAGGGAGCCGAGCGCCGCCACGGCCGCCCCCGTCCGCACGACGGGCGCCAGTGCGCTCACCCCTGCCGCCCGGACCATGTCGGACAGCGGTGCGCCGGCACCGGCCAGCCGGTGCGCGCCCAGCACCGTCAACGCGGAGACGGCCACCACCGCGTACACGACCAGGGTGATGCCCAGGGCCAGCGGGACGGCCCGGGGGATGGTCCGGGCGGGGTCGCGCACCTCCTCGCCCAGGGTGGCGATGCGCGCGTATCCGGCGAACGCGAAGAACAGCAGGCCGGCGGCTTGCAGCACCCCGCCGACGGAGGCGTCCGCACCGATGCCGAGCCGGGCCGGGTCCGCCGCCGGGGAGGTGAGGGCGGCGACGACGGCCGCGGCGAGAACGGCGAGCACCACGGCGACGATCACGCGGGTCAGCCATGCCGCCTTCTGCACCCCGGCGTAGTTCACCGCGGTCAGCGCGACGACGGCCGCGACCGCCACCACGTGCGCCTGTCCGGGCCAGACGTACGCGCCCACGGTGAGCGCCATCGCCGCGCAGGAGGCGGTCTTGCCCACCACGAAGCCCCACCCGGCGAGGTAGCCCCAGAACACGCCGAGCCGTTCACGGCCGTAGACGTAGGTACCGCCGGAGGCCGGGTAGCGGGCCGCGAGCCGTGCCGAGGACGTCGCGTTGCAGTACGCCACCACGGCCGCCACCCCGAGACCGAGCAGAAGCCCGGAGCCGGCCGCGCGTGCGGCGGGCGCGAGCGCGACGAAGATCCCCGCGCCGATCATCGCCCCCAGCCCGATCACCACGGCGTCCGGCACACCCAGCCGCCGCTCCAGCTCATCCGGGCCCGCGGCCGGCTCCGACGGTCTGCTCATCACGGGCTCCCCGGGGAGAATCAGAACTCGGTGCCATCCTACGGGGGCCGATATCGGACTTCGATATGTGGTCGCCGGCGTAGTTGTCGGACGGTGCTTCGCGATGGCCGCCTTCTGGTGTTCCAGCTCCGCGGTACCGGTGACCGGTGGGTTGGTGAGGGAGGTGTGCAGCGGTCTCTCGGTGTGCCGCCGTCGGCCGGGGGCTCCTCGATGGCCAAACCCAGCACCGAGCCGCTGACCGCACCGCCGAGCAGCTGCAGGCACTCGTCGCCGGTGCGATCAAGCGCTGACGCCCGCCGAAGACAGGTGCGGCGCAGCCGCGCAGGCCTGGGTCATGCACCGAGTGCTGCGCGGCGGGTCGAGGACGACAAGAATGGCGCCGACAAGTTCCTCAAAGTTCTCGTGAGTAGGGCCAACGCAGCCCGAAACGGCACTGGCGGGGGCGGAGCCCGAACGTCCCGTCCGAACTCCACGAAATCCCGGCTCAGGGCCAGACAAGGCAATAAGGCTGATGCCCCGCCTCATGCAGCCGGTGGCTGAAGTCCTGCCACTCGTGCAGCAGTTGATACACATTGAACGCATCGCGCGGGCCGCCCCGGTCCGGGACCGTCGACCAGATGAAGGCTGCCGCGCCGACCGCCTCCTCGCCGATGCCGCGCAGGGGGTCGACGACCGTCATGGGGAGTTTGACGACCGCGTAGTCGGGGTGCAGGACGACCAGTTCCAGAGGCGGGACCTTGTGCAGGGGGACGCCCTCGATGCCGGTCAGGACCATCGCGGCCATCGTCTCCGGCTTGATCTTGGTGAACATGCCGTTCATGCCCAGCTCGTCGCCGCCGAGTTCCTCGGGGCGCATCGAGATGGGGACGCGGGCCGCGGTCGCGCCGTCCGGCGCGCCGAAGTATTTGTACGTCACCCCCACCCGACCACCATTCCTGCTCCCCGCCCTGAGGCGGTCGGCCCGGTGGTCGAGCCGGCGGTCGATCTGCCGGTCGTACCGCTCGGGCTCGCCCGGTACTCCCTGTGTCTGACGTGCTTCGGCGGCTTCCTCCGCGTCGCGCCGGTGCCTTCCCCGCCGGGCACGTCGAGGACCCAGGTCATCAGTCCCCTCGCCCAGTCCGCCACCGCGATGCATATCTCCACCCGACTGCTTTTCTAGGACGCGTGGCCCCCGCCGCGCAACCCGATCATCGTGTCAGTGACCTCCCCCACGGCCGCCCGCCGAAACGTGCGGTGGAACAACAGTCCACGGGTTCTTTCCGGCCTCTGATCATTACGTGCGAATGAGCTGTGTGTATCAGGTCTCAGTCTCGCAGATGGCGGATGGCGATGGAGGACGGCGACGGTGGCCGGCAGTGGTCGATCACGAGGCGGGCCGCGCTTCTCGTGCGCCGCGGCCTACCCTGAGGAGGTCACCACGCAACCGGAGTCCGAGAAGTCGGAGAAGTCGCACGTCATGAGTGCCCTGAGCGAAACCCCATATCCCTATGATGCGCCCGCCTCCCAGGCGCTCTTCGACCGCGCCTGCGTCGTCACGCCCGGCGGTGTGAACTCCCCGGTGCGCGCCTTCCGCGCCGTCGGCGGCACGCCCCGGTTCATGGTGTCCGGACGCGGCCCGTACCTCACGGACGCCGACGGGCGCGAGTACGTCGACCTCGTGTGCTCCTGGGGGCCCATGATCCTGGGGCACTCGCACCCCGAGGTCATCGCCGCCGTCCAGGAGGCAGTCGGGCGTGGTACGTCCTTCGGCACGCCCGGTGAGGGCGAGGTCGCGCTCGCCGAGGAGATCGTCGCCCGGATCGAGCCGGTGGAGCAGGTGCGGCTGGTCAGCAGCGGGACCGAGGCGACCATGTCCGCGATCCGGCTCGCCCGCGGGTTCACCCAGCGGCCCAAGGTGATCAAGTTCGCCGGCTGCTACCACGGGCACGTCGATTCCCTTCTCGCCTCCGCCGGGTCCGGGCTCGCGACCTTCGCGCTGCCCGACACCCCCGGTGTCACCGGCGCCCAGGCCGGCGACACGATCGTGCTGCCGTACAACGACCTCGAGTCCGTGCAGGAGGCCTTCCACCGGCACCCCGGTGAGATCGCCTGTGTGATCACCGAGGCCTCGCCCGGGAACATGGGTGTCGTGCCGCCGGACCCCGGGTTCAACCAGGGACTCAGGGACGCCTGCCGGAAGAACGGCGCCCTCTTCATCTCCGACGAGGTCATGACCGGCTTCCGTACCAGCAGGAGCGGCTGGTACGGGATCGACGGTGTCAAGCCCGACCTCATGACCTTCGGGAAGGTCATGGGCGGCGGGTTCCCCGCCGCCGCCTTCGGGGGGCGCGCCGATGTCATGGCTCACCTCGCGCCCGCCGGTCCCGTGTACCAGGCCGGGACCCTGTCCGGGAACCCCGTCGCCACCGCCGCCGGCCTCGCCCAGCTGCGGCTGCTCGACGACGCCGCGTACGCCACCGTCGACGCCGTGTCCGCGCAGATCCAGGCCCTCGTCACCGAGGCACTGAACAAGGAGGGCGTCGCGCACCGGCTGCAGACCGCCTCCAACATGTTCTCGGTGTTCTTCACCGACCGCCGGGTCAGCAACTACGAGGATGCCAAGCGGCAGGAGTCGTACCGCTTCACCGCGTTCTTCCACTCGCTGCTGTCGAACGGTGTCTACCTGCCGCCGTCGTCCTTCGAGTCCTGGTTCGTGTCCACGGCCCACGACGAGCGGGCCATCCAGAAGATCGCCGACGCCCTTCCGGCGGCGGCCCGAGCGGCTGCGGAGGCCACCGCGTGAGCATCAGCGAGACCAGCAGGGACAAGGACGTCACCGTCGTCCATCTCATGCGGCACGGTGAGGTGGAGAACCCGACCGGGATTCTCTACGGGCGGCTGCCCGGTTACCACCTGTCCGAGCTGGGGCGGCAGATGGCCGACCGGGTCGCCGAGCACCTCGCGCCCCGGGACATCACCTACGTCTGCGCCTCGCCGCTGGAGCGGGCCCAGGAGACGGCCACCCCGATCGCCAAGGCGCAGGGTCTCGACCTGGACACCGACGAGCGGCTCATCGAGGCCGACAACGTCTTCCAGGGCAAGACCTTCGGGGTGGGGGACGGGGCACTGCAGCGGCCCGAGAACTGGAAGCACCTCGTCAACCCGTTCAGGCCGTCCTGGGGCGAGCCGTACGTCGACCAGGTCGTGCGGATGATGGGCGCGCTGAACTCGGCCAAGGACGCCGCGCGTGGGCACGAGGCGGTGCTGGTCAGTCATCAGCTGCCGATCTGGATCGTGCGGTCCTATGTGGAGCGGCGGCGACTGTGGCACGATCCGCGCAAGCGGCAGTGCACTCTCGCCTCCTTGACGTCGTTCACCTACCTCGGCGACAAGATCGTGTCGGTCGGCTACAGCGAGCCCGCCATCGATCTCGTCCCGGCTCATCTGCGGGCCGGGGCCAAGCCGCAGAAGGGCAAGAACGCCGCTCAGGGGAAGGCCTTCGGGGCCTGACGGCCGGCCGGGACCGACCGGCAAACAGCCGAAGACCGACCGGCAAACGGCCGAAGGCCGGCTGCGGACCGCTCGAAGACCGACTGGATACCGATCAAAGACCGACTGCAGGCCCATTGCAGACCGTCTGAGCACCGTTTCTGACAGTCTGTTTGACCGGTCTTAGATCGCTATTGCCACAACTATTGCGAAAAACATAAGAATCATCGGAACCTCCCCGATCCTCGTGCCCTCTGTCTGGGTGAACAGCCACCAGGCGCGACGAATCGGGGATCTTCCATGCGCACCGTCTCCCGCTCCCTCTCCCGCAGGGGAATACTCGGCCTCGGCGCGGGCGCGGCCGCTGCCGCCACCCTCGCCGGCTGCGGGAGCCACTCCTCATCCGACGGTGCCGGCGGCTCGGGCGGTTCCGGCGACGGAAAGAACGGGCAGGGCGGCGACGCGGGCGGCGCGCCCCAGGGCAAGCTCATCGGTGACGGCTCCACCTCCTTCACCGGCAAGCAGCCGCACCAGCCCGACGCGCCCGTGCCGCTGGAGCCGGGCCAGACCCCGCCGCAGTTCGTCATCTTCTCCTGGGACGGCGCCGGCGAGGTCGGCAACGGGCTCTTCCCGCGCTTCCTGGATCTCGCCAAGGAGCACGGCGCGAGCATGACCTTCTTCCTCTCGGGGCTCTACCTGCTGCCCGAGTCGAAGAAGCGCATGTACAACCCGCCGAACAACAGGATCGGCGCCTCCGACATCGGCTACCTCAACGACGAGCACGTCAAGGCGACGCTGACCAACGTCCGCCGGGCCTGGCTCGAGGGTCACGAGATCGGCACCCACTTCAACGGCCACTTCTGCGGCGACGCGCACACCTCGGTCAAGTGGTGGACCCCGCAGCAGTGGCGCAGCGAGATCGACCAGGCCAAGTCCTTCGTGAAGAACTGGAAGACCAACACCGGCTTCACGGACATGCCGGCCCTGCCGTTCGACTACGAGAAGGAACTCGTCGGTGGCCGTACGCCCTGCCTGCTGAACCAGGAGAACCTGCTGCCCACCGCCCGTGAGCTGGGCTGGCGCTACGACGCCTCCTCGCCCGGCGGTCTGCAGATGTGGCCGGTGAAGAAGCATGGGCTGTGGGACTTCCCGCTCCAGGAGATCCCGTTCCCCGGCAAGAAGTTCCAGGTCCTCTCGATGGACTACAACATGATGTTCAACCAGTCGCAGAACACGACCAAGGCGCCGGCCTACAACTACCCGGGCTGGCGCGAGCAGGCGGCCGGGGCCTACATCGCCGGATTCAAGCGGGCATACTTCTCGAACCGGGCGCCGTTCTTCATCGGCAACCACTTCGAGCACTGGAACGGCGGCATCTACATGGACGCCGTCGAGAAGGCCTTCAAGCACATCGCGCAGGCGAAGGAGAAGGGTGCCGACGTACGGCTCGTCTCCTTCCGGCAGTTCGCCGACTGGATCGACGTGCAGAAGCCCGAGGTGCTCGCCAAGCTGCGCACCCTGGCCCCCGGGCAGGCGCCCGTCGGCGGCTGGAAGACATTCCTCGCCTAGGTGCCCGGCCCAGCCCCGTACGCGCGCCCCCTTGCCGGAAATGTCCCGTGTAAATACGCCCTGAAATGCGGTTTTCCGCCCGGCAGGGGGGTGCGCGAGATCCCCGGAACCGGCATGCGAAACTTTTCACATGAGTACCCGTAGCCGCGCCGTCCTGCTCAGTGCCGTGGCCGCCGTCGCGGCCCTGACCCTGTCCGCGTGCGGTAAGGGCGGCACCTCCGGCGGCGGTGGCAACACCAACTTCGTCACCGGCCACAACGGCATCGACACCGCGCCCGAGGGCAGGCGCGAGGCCGCTCCGGTCCTGTCCGGCAAGACCATCGACGGCAAGACCCTCGACGTCGCCTCCTTCAAGGGCCAGGTCGTCGTCGTCAACGTCTGGGGCTCGTGGTGCAGCCCGTGCCGGGAAGAGGCTCAGTACTTCGCGAAGGTGGCCCAGCAGTACGAGGGCAAGGGCGTGCAGTTCGTCGGGATCAACACCCGCGACACCAGCACCACGCCCGCGGTGAACTTCGAGAAGGAGCACGGGATCAGCTACCCGAGCCTGTACGACCCGACGGGCAAGCTGATGCTCCGCTTCAAGAAGGGCACGCTCAACCCGCAGCTGATCCCCTCCACGCTCGTCATCGACAGGCAGGGAAAGGTCGCCGCGCGGGCTCTGGAGGCGCTCGACGACACCGCCCTGCTCAAGATGCTCAAGCCGGTCCTCGCGGAGAAGTGACGTGAGCGCCCTCGTGACGCTGGCCGCGACGGGCCAGAACCAGACCGTGCTGCACGGCGCGTTGCTCGTCGCCGCGCCGGTGGCCCTGCTCGGCGGTCTCATCTCCTTCTTCTCCCCGTGCGTGCTGCCGCTGGTCCCCGGCTATCTCTCCTACGTCACCGGCGTGGCGGGCACCGACCTGGCCGAGGCCCGGCGGGGACGGATGGTCGCCGGTGCCTCCCTGTTCGTGCTCGGCTTCAGTGCCGTGTTCATCTCCAGCGGGGCGCTGTTCGGCTACTTCGGCTCGACCCTGCAGGAGTACAAGGACGTCCTGTCCAAGGTGCTCGGCGTACTCATGGTCCTCATGGGCGTGTTCTTCATGGGACTGATGCCCTGGCTCACCCAGCGCGAGTTCCGCTTCCACAAGCGGCCCAGCACCGGCCTGGCGGGCGCGCCCGTCATAGGCGCCCTCTTCGGCATCGGCTGGACCCCCTGTCTCGGCCCGACCCTGTCGTCGGTGAACCTCCTTGCCTGGAACGAGTCGAGTGCCGGGCGCGGCGCCCTGCTGACGGTCGTGTACTGCCTCGGCCTCGGCGTCCCCTTCGTCCTCACCGCGGTCGCCTTCCGCAAGGCGCTCGGTGCCTTCGGCTGGGTCAAGGGCCACTATGTGTGGGTGATGCGCATCGGCGGCACGATGATGATCGTGACCGGCGTGCTCCTGCTGACCGGCGCCTGGGACAGCCTTGTGCAGCAGATGCAGACCTGGTCCAACGGCTTCACTGTGGGGATCTGATCGATGACCAAGACCGCAACCGACACGAGCCAGGACCAGGAGGACCTCGGCGAGGCCGGCTCTCAGCTGTCCACCGCGCCCAAGGAGGAACTGGCGAGCCTGCCCGGCCTCGGCGTCATCGGCTGGATCCGCTGGTTCTGGCGGCAGCTGACGTCCATGCGGGTCGCGCTGCTGCTGCTCCTGCTGCTCTCGCTCGGCGCGATCCCGGGCTCGCTGATCCCGCAGAGCGGCGCCGACATCAACAAGGTCGACGACTTCCGCAAGGCGCACACCACGCTCGCGCCGGTCTACGACAAGCTCGGCCTGTTCCACGTCTACAGCTCGGTGTGGTTCTCCGCGATCTACATCCTGCTGTTCGTCTCCCTCATCGGCTGCATCATCCCGCGCACCTGGCAGTTCGTCGGCCAGCTGCGCGGTCGCCCGCCGGCCGCGCCCAAGCGGCTGACCCGGCTGCCCGCGTACACCACGTGGCGCACGGAGGCCGACCCGGAGCAGGTGCGCGAGGCCGCGCTGGCGCTGCTGAAGAAGCGCCGCTTTCGCGCGCACGTCGCCGGTGACGCCGTCGCCGCGGAGAAGGGCTATCTGCGCGAACTGGGCAACCTGGCCTTCCACCTCGCCCTGATCGTGCTGCTGATCTCCTTCGCCTGGGGCCAGCTGTACAAGTCCGACGGCACCAAGCTGGTGGTCGAGGGCGACGGATTCTCCAACTCGATCCTGCAGTACGACGACTTCAAGTCCGGCAGCCTGTTCAGCAACGACGACCTGGTGCCGTTCAGCTTCAACCTGAAGCAGTTCAGGGGGACCTACGAGCTGACCGGCCCCAACAAGGGCACACCGCGCACCTACCAGGCGAAGATCGACTACAGCCAGGGTGCGTTCGGCAAGGACACGCCGACCACCATCAAGGTCAACGAGCCGCTGCACATCGGCGACGCCAAGGTCTACCTCGTCAGCCACGGCTACGCGCCCGTCATCACCGTCCGCGACGGCAAGGGCAACGTGGTCTACCACGACGCCGTGCCGCTGCTGCCGCTCGACGGCAACGTCACCTCCAACGGCGTGATCAAGGTGATGGACGGCTACAAGAACGCGCAGGGCAAGTCGGAGCAGCTCGGCTTCCAGGCCTTCTTCGTGCCGACCTTCGACCCGAAGAGCGGCACGATGCTCTCCGCGTTCCCGGCGCTGCTGAACCCGCTGCTCGCGGTGAACGCGTACCACGGCGACCTCGGCGTGGACTCGGGCATCCCGCAGAGCGTGTACCAGCTCGACAAGACGCACATGCAGGCGTTCAAGGACGGCAAGGGCCAGCTGCTGAAGAAGCTCCTGCAGCCGGGCGACACCCTCACGCTGCCGAACGGCGCCGGGTCGGTCACCTTCGAGAAGGACGTCAAGCAGTGGGCCGGCTTCGAGATCGTCCAGGAGCCCGGCAGCGCCTGGGCGCTCGGCGGTGCCGTCACGGCGATCTTCGGTCTGGCCGCGTCCCTGTTCATCCAGCGGCGCCGGGTGTGGGTCCGCGCGGTGCGCGGCGCCGACGGCGTGACGGTCGTCGAGATGGCCGGGCTCGGGCGCAGCGAGTCCGCCAAGGTGCCCGATGAACTGGGCGACCTCGCCGGAACCCTCTACGACCAGGCGCCGGGGACCCCCGACGCCGACGACGAATCCACCGAATCTTCCGTCGTACCTGCCGAAGGGGCTGAGAAGTGACTCTCGCCGCCGCAACCAACGAACACCTGGCGAGTATCAGCAACACACTGATCTACTCGTCCATGGCCGTCTACACCCTGGCCTTCTTCACCTACATCCTCGAATGGATCTTCGGCAGCCGCAGCAAGGTCGCCCGTACGGCCAACGCGCTGACCGCCGGCGGCGAGGCGAAGGCGAGCGCTCCCGCCGTCGCCGTCAAGCAGGCCGGCGGCACCGCCGTACTGGAGCGGCCGAAGGTCGTCGTGCGCTCGGCGTCCGGCGCCCGGGACGTGCCGGACGGCCCCGGCGCGCACGGCGGTGACGCCCAGGGCGACCTGTTCGGCCGGATCGCCGTCTCCCTCACGGTGGTCGCGTTCCTGGTGGAGCTGGGCGGCGTCGTCGCCCGCGCGGCCTCCGTGGAGCGTGCCCCGTGGGGCAACATGTACGAGTTCAACATCACCTTCTCCACCGTCGCCATCGGGGTGTACCTCGGGCTGCTGGCGCTGAAGAAGAACGTGCGCTGGCTCGGGCTGTTCCTGGTCACCGCGGTCCTGCTCGACCTCGGCCTCGCGGTCACCGTCCTGTACACGGCGAGCGACCAGCTGGTCCCGGCGCTGCACTCGTACTGGCTCTACATCCACGTCTCCACCGCCATCTTCTGCGGCGCGGTCTTCTACGTGGGCGCGGTCACCACGATCCTGTACCTCTTCAAGGACTCCTACGAGACCAAGCTCCAGAGCGGCGGCAAGCCGGGCGCCTTCGCGACCTCGGTCCTGGAGCGCCTGCCCGCCTCGGCCTCGCTGGACAAGTTCGCCTACCGGATCAACGCGGCCGTCTTCCCGCTGTGGACGTTCACGATCATCGCGGGCGCGATCTGGGCGGGCGACGCCTGGGGCCGCTACTGGAACTGGGACCCCAAGGAGACCTGGTCCTTCATCACCTGGGTGGCCTACGCCTGCTACCTGCACGCGCGCGCGACGGCCGGCTGGAAGGGCCGCAAGGCCGCCTACCTGGCGATGATCGCCTTCGGCTGCTGGCTGTTCAACTACTACGGCGTCAACATCTTCGTCAGCGGCAAGCACTCCTACGCGGGCGTGTAAGTACCGTCGCCGCAAAGGCCGGTTCCTGTGACACGGGTCATGGGAACCGGCCTTCGTCCTTCCCCGCGAGGAGCCGGTCGGCGGCCGTGACCGGGTGCGTTTCCCCGGGCGGGGGAGCAGGCTGGTGTCATGAGCGGTTCCATCGCACAGGGCACCGGCCGGACCCGGGGGAACGCGCACATACTCCACTTCCTGGTGCGGCTCCCGCGGTCCATGGAAGACGTCTGGCCGGCGGTGGCCACCCCCGAGGGGCTCGGCGCGTGGTGCACCGCCGTCGAGGTGCTGCAGCCCCGCCTCGACGGCGTGGTCGTCCTGCGGGAGCTGGGCTCCGGGCGGGTCACGGCCTGGGACGTGGACCGGGTCGCCGAGTACTCCCTCGAGGGCGGCGGGCGGATCCGGTTCCATCTGGAGCGGGACGGGGACGCGGCGAGCGTGCTGCGCTTCACCCGGGAGTTCCGGGGCGAGGCCGAGTCGGAGTCCGGCTGGCGCACCAGATTCGAGCGACTGATCGAATACATAGGGCGGCATTCCTAGGCCGGCGGCAGACACTCCTGCGACGGCGGCTTCCCCTCCGGCCAGGCGATCCGCACGAAGCGCGAGCCGCCCTGCGGGGTCAGCTCGACGATCGGCACGGCCTTGTCGTACGGGTTGCCGTGCGCGTCCAGGCAGATCCAGCCGCTCGCCCCGTTGACCCGCAGTGACTTCCCCTTGACCTGCGGCCACTGCAGTCCCACGTCCGCCAGCGCCGGAATCGTCCTGCCGGGCGGCACCGCCTCGCGGATGCCGTGCACGGCCAGCCGCAGGGCGTCGTAGCCGATGATCAGCTGTCCGTCGTCCAGGGCGATCGAGCCGATCGGGCCAACCGGCGCCCGCGAGGCGGTCGTCAGCAGGGTCTGCAGCGTGGCGAAGTCCGCCGCCGAGCCGCCCGTCGCCGGCGGGTTGTTCCTCACCCAGGCGTCCGGGTGGGCGAGGGAGGTGTAGAGCACGGAGAGGTTGTGCCGCAGGGCGTCGCGGTTCAGGTCCTTCTCGTAGGTCAGGTAGGAGGCCTCGTCGCCGGTGAGCACGGTGAACTTCCGGTCCTGGCAGCCGCGGGCGCCGAGCGCGTTGATGAACTGCCGGAGCTGCACGTGCCGACCCGCGAACAGGATCGTGTCGGTCCCCGGGTCGGTGTCGCACACCAGGTTCGTGATCTGCCGGAAGGTGTTCGGGGTCGTGCCCTCCTGGCTGCGGTCGTCCGGCGGGGTGAACGGCTGCGGCTCGTACCGCGAGCCCTTGAGCAGCGCCGAGAACGACTGCTGGAGCGTGAGCGTGTACGGGTCGCCGGGCTTGTCGTACACCAGCAGCGCCCTGCCCTGCTTCAGCTGCGCGAACTTGGTGATGGCGCGGGCCTCGTCGGTGTTGGTCGGCGCCACCCGGGCCAGCCCGGGGTAGGGGTCGGGGTTCTTGCCGCCCTGGCCGTTGGCGAGGTCGTCGGCGGTGATGGAGGAGCCGATCACCGGGATGTGCAGCCTGGTCAGGGCGGCGACGGCCGCCTTGTTGGCATCGGTGCTCTGCCCGATGCCGGCGACCGCGCGCAGCGTGTCCGCGGTCGTCGTCATCCGGTCCAGCTGGTCCACCGTCTGCTGCCAGTACGTGCCGGTCGCCCCGGGGTTGGCGAGCACCAGCCGGATCTGCGGCGTCTGGCCGTTGGCGTCGTGGTTGGCCTGGTACTGCGCCAGATAGGCGCCCTGGAGCTGGTGCTGGATGTCGTTGAGCATCGTCTCGGAGGTGGAGGTGTACGGCAGCATCAGCGCGACCGTCACATAACTCCCGGGCTTCAGACGGGCGTTCTCCCGCGCGATCGCCTGCACGGCGTCGGCCAGCCGCTCCTGCCCGAAGTCGTACGGCCCCGGTCCGCTCGCCACGCCCACGCACTCGGCGCTGCCCTGCGGCCGGGACACCCCGGGCGCGCAGGAGCGGTTGTCGTGGGTGAGGGTGCGCACCGCGAACACCAGGCCGGTCACCAGGGCCGCCGTCAGCAGCAGGGCCAGATAGCGGCGCAGCGGGATCTCCCACACGCCCTCGCGCAACCACGTGCCCATCCCCCTGCGCGCCATCACGCCTCCCCGCTCCCGTCGCCCGGGCCGTCGTCGCTGTCGCCGGTGCCGTCGTCAGGGGCGCCGGGGTCGTCGGAGTCCTCGGGGCCGGTCAGCGGACGCCCGGCGAGCGCCGCCGCCGGCCAGTCCCGGGAGGCCCGCCACAGCAGCGCGCCCGCCGCCGGCCGCAGGTTGGACAGCTGCTCCAGCTCGAAGCGGAGCCGGTCGCACACCTGCGGATCGGGCAGCACCAGCGGATCCGCCAGCTGCCACACCGCGTGCAGCAACCGCCGTATCCGTAGGTGCAGGACGGCGTCCACGCCCTCCGGTACGGCGTGCGCGGCGTCCGTGCGGCCGAGGGCCACCGCCGTGCGCCGGTCGCCGCGGCCGGTGAAGTCACGGCCCTCGGCGTCGTGCGCGTGGAAGTAGGGTGCGGACGCCACGAAGCGCAGGGTGCGCAGCCAGGCGCGGGTGTCCGCGGTGGCGAAGGTGTCGCGCAGTTCGGTGACCGCGGACTGTGAGTCGCCGAGGGCGAGTTCGTGGTGCAGCCGGTAGCGGGCGTGTTCGGGCGCGGTGTAGTGGGCGACCATCGTCTCGTGCGCCGTACGCCAGGACGCGTGATCGGCGTCGAGGAGATGCAGCCGGAGCAGCAGCAGGGTGCGGACGAACCGGTCCCCGACGAACCGGCCCGGCACGGCCGGCAGCCCCTCAGCGGCCAGCAGCGTCCGCAGCTCCCGTACGCTCGCCGGTCCGAAGGTGTCCGGCAGCAGCGCCGCGGCCAGCGCGCTGGCCGAGCCGTGGTCGTGGGCGGCGGCCAGTACGGTCAGCTCCGCGAGGTGCTCGGCCGGCACCAGCCGGTCCAGCAGCGCCTCGTAGGCGGGCACGGCGGGCAGGTCCTCGGCGGGCCGTACCGGTGCGGTGAGCAGCTCGCCCAGCGAGGACGCCCCGGGCAGGTTCTGCGCGGCCGACTCGGCGAGCAGCGCGATGCCCAGTGGGTTGCCGCCGGTCAACCGGTGTACGGCGTGCGGCAGATGGGGTGGCACCGGCAGGTCCCCGCACACCGAGCCGACGATGTGCAGGGTGTCGTCCGCGCTCAGCGGCGCCAGCGCCACCAGCAGCGCCCGCGAGGAGGGCGCCGCGTTCGGCGTCCAGTCCGTGCGCCGGGTCACCTCCGCCAGCTCCCGCCGGGCCGCGCTGCGCAGCTCCTCGCGGCCCTCGCCGCGCCGGGCCGCGACGAACGCCACCTGGTCGGACAGGCCCTCGGCCCGGTCGCGCAGCACGGCGGCCACGAGTCCCGGGCCGGGCGCCGACTGCGCGTTGTCGAGCAGCACCAGCGGGCGGCCCAGGCGCTGCATCCGCGGCAGCACCCCGGTGTAGGCCTCCGTCAGGTCGGCCAGCAGTGCCCGCACCAGATACCGCTCGGCGTGCTCCCGGGCGGGACCGCCCTCGCGGAAGTGCCGGGAGAGCAGGATCAGTCCGCGCTGCGCGTGTCCGCCCGCGTTCGGGTACGTCCGGTACCACTCGGACGCCTTCTGGTGGCGCCGGCCGGTGAACCCCTCGGCGATCGACTCCAGGGTCGCCTCGATCGCGCCCGACACCAGCGGGCCGGTGCCGGTGGCCGCGGAGACCACCTTGGCCGCCACCTTGCCGGCCCAGCGCCCGGCGAACCCGCCGAACCGCGAGCCGCTCTCGTTCAGCAGCAGGATCCGCTCCACCTCCCGGCGGATCCGTTCCGAGTCGGCGTCGCCCCAGCCGCCTGCCGCCACCGCGACCAGACCCGCCATCAGCCGCGGGAAGGTGATCCGGCGGGCGCCGGTCACGGGCTCCGCGAGCTGCTCGGCGATCACCAGCAGCGCCTGGGTGAGCGGTGACCAGGACTCGGCGGGCCGGTCCACGGGCGGCCGGGCGAACTGCTCCTCCGCACAGTCGGCCAGCGCGACCGGGGTGTGTCCCTGGTAGGCGTCGCGCAGTTCGCCGAGTACCGCGCTCTTGCCCAGGCCCCGGGCGCCGGTCAGCACGACGAAGGGCGGCTCGGCCGGGTGCTCCAGGAGGCCGGCCCGGTGGTGGTGGGGGCGCAGGCCGATCAGCCGTGGGGCGAGACCGGCGGGTTCCACGTCGAACAGCGCCCCGCGTCCGTGCAACCGTCTGCCCACCCGATCGCCCCCCTCAACGACCGCCCCCTCAACAGCAGTGTAAGAAGGGGGAGTTGCTTCGGGCCAGGGCCAGTGGTGTCCGTTGGGTTACGAAAAGCGGCGATGTCTGTTCCGGGTCAGGAGACCGCAGTGAGGCTGCCCTGGGCGACGGAGGCGATCCGATCGCGCAGCCGCTCCACGTACAGCCGCAGGTTCTTCGCCGCCACGTCCGTGTCCGGGTACCGGCTGGCCAGCCACAGCCCCTCGTGCAGCCGGTTCACCCATACGCACACCTGGTCGCCGTAGGACACCCGGATCAGTCCGTGCGCCCGCTGTTCGGCCCAGTGCTCGGCGCCCAGGATGGTGCGGGCGTCGCAGTAGGAGACGATCGAGTACAGGTCCGGCGAGGTCGGCCGGAAGTCCGCGCCGAGCAGGCTCAGCACCCGGGCCAGCGGCATCCTGGACAGCGGCCGGCCGGCGCGCAGCTCGTCGCGCACCGCCCGCATGACGTCCCGGAACTCCGTCGTAGGGCCGACCGGCAC
Organism: Streptomyces broussonetiae; assembly: GCF_009796285.1. Classification (NCBI taxonomy): domain Bacteria; kingdom Bacillati; phylum Actinomycetota; class Actinomycetes; order Kitasatosporales; family Streptomycetaceae; genus Streptomyces; species Streptomyces broussonetiae. Next base: position 5,481,926 of record NZ_CP047020.1, read on the forward strand.
CTCGATCGGGGCGCCGCCGACGTACCAGCCCACCGAGTCGCTCCACCGCGACTTCACCCGGGTGTGGAACGGCACCACCGTCCGGTACACCGACTGCCCGCCCAGCTCGTGCACGATCAGCCCGGTCGCGGCCAGCAGGCCGACCTGGCTGCCGCCGTAGGGCCGGCAGTACGCCTCGAACGCCGCCGCCCCGGCCGCGTCCGCCAGCGGCTCGCACAGCATCCGCTGGCGCGGCAGCGGCCCGCCCGGCTCCACCCCCAGATCGACGGGGAAGCCCGGCAGCACGCCGTCGCAGCGGTGGATGAACTCGCGCCAGCGGTCGACGATCGCGTGCCGGGCGTCGATGCCGTCGGCGTCCGCCCGCTCGATCTCGCAGAAGTCGACGTAACTGGCGACCGGTCCGGCGGAGGCGGGCTCGGCACCGGCCAGGCCCGCCGTGTACAGCTCGTGCACCTCGGCGGGGATGCGGTGCAGGGAGTAGGCGTCGACGTTGCTGTGGTCGAAGGCCAGGTACACGCTGGCCCCGTCGGGCCGTACGACGGCGGTGTAGATGAGGTTGGGCCAGCGCAGCGCGTCCGCGACGGAGTCGAAGCGCCCCTGCAGGTGCTTCACGAGCCGGTCGGCGTCCGGGAAGTCGCCGGCATCCTCCCGGTGCAGCGACACGTCGTCGGCGTCGAGGGTGAAGCGGCGCAGCTCGTCACCGGCCCAGCGGAAGCCGCTGCGCAGCGTCTCGTGCCGGACGGTCCAGGCGCGCAGCGCCTCCTGGAGCGCATCGAGGTCGACCCGCCCCGGGATGTCGAAGGCGGTCCCGAGCCAGGTCGGCACGAACAGCCCGTCCTCCCGGACACCCTTGGCCGTCCGGATGTGCGACTCCTGGATGTAGGCGGGGGGCCGGGTGTCCTCCGGGAGCGCCGTCGCCGCCGCGACGGTCGCCGGGCTCAGCGTCCATTCGACGAGCCGTCCCGGCCGGACCTCGCAGCGCTGGATGTCAGTGATTCGCACGCGTCTCCCATCACAGAAGGGGGCCCTGGTTGTGGGCCCCCTTCAAGGCAATGCCGAGAGGCGGGGCGGGGACATGCGTGTCCGGGGCATTTCAGCGGATCGGGTGGTGGGGTGAACGGCGAATTGATTAACCGAGGGTGACCGGGGCGACACTGGTGGCATGGACAGGGAGCAGGTCGGTGGCTGGCTCGCCACCGCAGTCGCCGAGGCCCGAGCCGGACTCGCCGAGGGCGGTGTCCCGGTCGGCGCCGCGCTCTACGGCCCCGACGGCACCCTCCTGGGGAAGGGCCGCAACCGCCGGGTCCAGGACGGCGACCCCACCCTGCACGCGGAGACGGCGGCGTTCCGCGCGGCGGGCCGACGGCGCACCTACGCCGGTACGACCATGGTGACCACGCTCTCGCCGTGCTGGTACTGCTCCGGTCTGGTCCGCCAGTTCGGCATCCCACGGGTGGTGATCGGGGAGGCCGCCACCTTCCACGGCGCCCACGACTGGCTCGCCGGGCACGGTGTGGAGGTCGTTGTGCTGGACGACCCGGAGTGCGTGGCGCTGATGCGTGGGTTCATCGAGGCCAACCCGGTGTTGTGGCAGGAGGACATCGGTATCGACGCAGAGGGGGACGACGGCCCATGACCACCAATGCCGTGCTTTTCGGGGAGATGCTCCGCCATTACCGCGAGGTCGCGCTGCTCACGCAGGAAGGGCTGGCCAGGCAACTCCACTGCGACCGGTCCTTGGTGGCCAAGGTGGAGGCGGGGAGGCGGGTGCCGGCGGAGGCGTTCGCCAAGGGATGCGACGAAGTGCTGGGCACGGGCGGGGCGTTGGGGAGGTTGTGGGGGAAGATTGATTGGTACGGACAGGTGGAGCATCCGGACTGGTTCGAGCGCAGGGCGGAGATGGATGAGGAAGCCATCGCGGTGCGGGCGTACCAGACGCAGGTGATGCCGGGGTTACTGCAGACACCCGACTATGCCGCTGCGCTCTTCGCTCGCCGACTCCCGAGTCCGGATGATGTCGAGGAGCGAGTCCGCGCGCGTCTGAGTCGTCAGCGGCGCTTCTACGCCGATGACGGCCCGCTTTACGTCGTCGTACTGGACGAGACCTGCCTGCGCCACATGGTGGGAAGCTCGATGATCATGCGGGACCAGTGCGCACATCTGCTGAGCGTGGGCCGCCTTCCCAACCTCCGTGTCCAGGTGGCCCCGTTGGATCGCCCCGATATCGACCGCCCCGACACCTCCCTGACGTTGATCGAGCTGCCCGACGGCCGGCGGTGGGTGTACTCGGAGTCGCTGGATCTGGGCCACTTCAGCAACCAGCCGGCCGTCCTCGCGCGCCATGCCCAGACCTATGATGTGCTGAGGGCGGACGTGCTGTCGGCCCCCGAATCTGCCGCTCTGATCAGGGACTTGATGGAAGGGTACGCACATCATGTACAGCCACGAGCTGAGCGCGGCGACCTGGGTCAAGAGCAGCTACAGCGGAGCGAACGGCGGCGACTGCCTCGAATTCGCCCCCGGGTTCACATCCACCCTCGTCCCCGTCCGTGACAGCAAGAGCCCCGACGGCCCGGTGCTGATGATCCCCCGTTCCGCCTGGGTCGCGTTCACTTCGGCTCTGCGCTGACCGGCTGCCAGATCCTGTCCGGCAGGCCCACCGTGGCCTCGGCCAGGTCCACGTCCTCGATGCCGGACAGCCACCGGCGGGCGACCGCGAACACCGGACCGGGACGCACGGCTCCGCCTCGGGCGGGGCGACCGGTGCCACGGGCAGCGGCGGCTCCGGTTCCGGACCGGGCGGTTCGAGCAGCTCCGGCGGCAGTCCCGGTGGATCCGGCGGCTCCGGTGGGTCCAGCGGCTCGGGCGGTCCGGGCGGCGGGAGTGGCGGGTCCGGCTCGGGGTCCTTCCACCTGCAGAACGGCGAGAACGGCAAGTGCCTGACCCAGGTCTACGGCTCCACGGGCCTCGGCTCCTGCTCGGCCCCGACCGCCCGCTGGACCTTCCGCAGTGCCGCCGGCGGCGGCGTCAAGGTCGTCAACGTCTCGACCGGCGCCTGCCTGAGCGCCAACGGCAACGGCCAGGCCGTGTTCGTCGGCGACTGTGCGCAGGGCGGCAGCAATCTGCGGTGGACGGCGGGCTCCGGCGGCTTTCTGCGCACGGTCTTCGACGGCGGCTGCCTCGACCTCGCCTTCGGTGGCGGCGTGGCCGAGGCGAACTGCGCGTCGGGAGCGTCCTCGCAGAGCTGGGCGAGGACGTGACCCCGGCCTCGTGAGGACCGCTAGCCGCTGATCATGCCGACGATCGCGCGCACCGCCTCGGCGACCGGCCGGCCGACCGCGCCGACGGTGCTCGCGATCCCGGCGATCGCCATCAGTGCGCCCCGCCGCTGCTGAGCGGGCACGTCGGCGTCGGGGCTGAGGGCGGGCAGCGAGTCGTCCAGCAGCTGGGCGTCGGGCGCCGCCACCTGGGCGCGCAACTCGCCGACCAGCCGGTTCAGTTCGGCGAGGGCCGCGACCAGCGCAGGGTCCTGCTGTCCGGGGCCGGCGGCCGCGTAGTTCTTGACGATGCCCGTGTTGCCCCGGCCGCCGTGCATGTTCACGTTGTCGCCGTAGTAGTAGTTGCTCGTCATCCGCTGATCCCCACGTTTCCGCTGCCGCCGTACATGTTGACGTTGTCGCCGAAGTAGTAGTTCTTGGGCGAGAAGCTCAGGCTCTCCACCGTCACCTTGAACTCGACGTCCGGATGGTCGATGGCGTACGAGATCTGGCCGACGACCTGGTCCAGATACTGCGGGTTCCGGCTGGTCACCAGTGCCGTGGAAGCGCCCGAGGTCTCGATCGCAAGGACGTGGTGGTCGGAGGCCAGCAGGACCGAGAACAGTTCGACGAGGAAGTAGATCTCGAGGCCGACGACCGCGGTCCAGACGAATGCGACGTATCCGGCCGCGCCGGAGTTCTCCCCGCCGCCGGTACCCGCGAGCAGACCGGGCAGCATCGCGAGGAGCCCGATGATCAGCAGTCCGACGGTGTTGCGCAGGTACCGCAGCACCGCCTCCTTGCGCTTGGGACGCATCACGAAGGTGTAGACGCGGGCGATGTTGTGCAGCGGGTACACCGCCGCGCCGATCCACAGGATCCGCTTGCTGACCCGCAGCTCGACGGCGACGGGGGCCGGCTGCCGGGGTGGCGCGGGCACGTCCGGCATGTACGGCGCGGAGGCGGGCGGGGCGGGTGGCGCGGGCGGAGCGGGTGGTGGAGCGGAGGGTGGTGAGGTCCGCGGCTCCTGGGCCGGCTGCATGTCTGTGTCCCCCAGAGGTCAGGTGATTACTCGTGGCTCGCAACGACCATTAACCACAGGTCAGTTGGGGGATGGCAAGTCCTTGTGGGGCAGTCACCCGCCCTTGGGGTCGTCCTTGTCGAGGGACTTGAGGAACTCGGGGTTGTCGTCGGGCGCGATCCACCGCGCGGCCGTGTCCCGCTGCCGCTCGAAGGGCGCCGCCCCGCCGGAGACCGACCGCCGCACCCGGCCGGTGATCAGCCAGGCCACCGGTCCCACCAGCACCTCGCCGAAGAGCAGGATGATGATCACCCACACCACCTTCGGCAGATGGCGCACCTCTTCCTCGGGGGTGTTCAGGCAGTCCACGAAGGCATAGATCCACAACGCCAGGACCAGCAGGAACGGCAGATACCTGAGCATGGTGCGATCCCCCGACGACACTGAGACGACCCCGACGACCGAGCCAGATTAGCGGGCTGGACCGCAAGCGTCCCAAGCGGCGCGGAGAACTGCACGGCGCCCCCGGTGAACCGGCCTCAGGCCCCCGTGCCGGATACTGGGACGCATGGCTTACGACGATCTTCGCTCCCTGCTGCGGGCGCTGGAGCGCGAGGGAGACCTCAAGCGCATCAAGGCCGAGGTGGACCCCTGTCTGGAAGTCGGAGAGATCGTCGACCGGGTGCAGAAGTCCGGCGGCCCGGCGCTGCTCTTCGAGAACGTCAAGGGCTCGGCGATGCCCCTCGCGATGAACGTCTTCGGCACCGACCGCCGCCTGCTCAAGGCGCTGGGCCTGAAGTCGTACGGCGAGATCTCCGAGAAGATCGGCGGCCTGCTGCGCCCCGAACTGCCGCACGGCTTCGTCGGTGTGCGCGAGGCCTTCGGCAAGCTCGGCGCGATGGCCCATGTCCCGCCGAGGAAGATCAAAGAGGCTCCGGTGCAGGAGGTCGTCCTGCATGGCGACGAGGTGGATCTGGACCGTCTTCCGGCCCTGTTCACCTGGCCCAAGGACGGCGGCTCCTTCTTCAACCTGGGCCTGACCCACACCAAGGACCCCGAGAGCGGCATCCGCAACCTCGGGCTGTACCGCCTGCAGCGCCACGACAAGCGCACCATCGGCATGCACTGGCAGATCCACAAGGACAGCCGCAACCACTACCAGGTCGCCGCGCGGCGCGGGGAGCGACTGCCCGTCGCCATCGCCTTCGGCTGTCCGCCCGCCGTGACGTACGCCTCCACCGCCCCGCTGCCCGGCGACATCGACGAGTACCTCTTCGCCGGGTTCATCGCGGGCAAGCGGATCGAGATGGTCGACTGCAAGACGGTGCCGCTCCAGGTGCCCGCGAACGCCGAGGTCGTCCTGGAGGGCTGGCTGGAGCCGGGCGAGATGCTGCCCGAGGGCCCCTTCGGCGACCACACCGGCTTCTACACCCCGCAGGAGCCGTTCCCCGCGCTCAAGATCGACTGCGTGACGATGCGCAAGCGCCCGCTGCTGCAGTCGATCGTGGTCGGCCGCCCGCCGACGGAGGACGGCCCGCTGGGCCGGGCGACGGAACGCTTCTTCCTCCCGCTGCTGAAGATCATCGTGCCGGACATCGTGGACTACCACCTGCCCGAGGCCGGCGGCTTCCACAACTGCGCGATCGTCTCGATCGACAAGAAGTACCCCAAGCACGCGCAGAAGGTGATGCACGCGATCTGGGGGGCCCACATGATGTCCCTCACCAAGCTGATCGTGGTCGTGGACTCCGACTGCGACGTCCACGATCTGCACGAGGTCGCCTGGCGCGCCCTCGGCAACACCGACTACGCCCGTGACCTCACGGTCGTGGAAGGCCCCGTCGACCACCTCGACCACGCCTCCTACCAGCAGTTCTGGGGCGGCAAGGCGGGGATCGACGCGACGAGGAAATGGCCGGAGGAGGGCTACACCCGAGACGGGGGCTGGCCCGACATGGTCCTGTCGGACCCGGATACGGCGGCGCTGGTCGACCGCCGCTGGAAGGAGTACGGCCTGTGAGCAGCGCCTCTGCCGCGATCCCTCAGCCGGGACGCACGAAGGCCTTCCTGCGGCTGGTGATGATCGAGCACTCGATCTTCGCGCTGCCCTTCGCCTACATCGCGTCTTTGACGGCGATGTACCAGTGGGACAAGAACATCCACTGGGGCCGGCTGCTGCTGGTCACGATCTGCATGGTCGGCCTGCGCACGTTCGCGATGGCGGTCAACCGGATCATCGACCGCGAGATCGACGCCCGTAACCCGCGCACCGCGCACCGCGAGCTGGTGACCGGCGCGATGTCGGTCCGGCACGCCTGGACGGGTGCCCTGATCGCCTTGGTGGTCTTCCTCGGCGCGGCGGCCCTGCTGAACCCCCTGTGCCTGGCCCTCGCCCCCGTCGCGGTGATCCCGATGGTGGTCTACCCCTACGGGAAGCGGTTCACGAACTTCCCGCAGGCCATCCTCGGCCTCGCCCAGTCCATGGGCCCGATCGGCGGCTGGCTCGCCATCTCGGGCTCCTGGTCCTGGGACGCGGTGATCCTCGGTCTCGCGGTCGGCGTCTGGATCGGTGGCTTCGACCTGATCTACGCCTGCCAGGACGTCGAGACCGACCGCCGGATCGGCGTGCTGTCGGTCCCGGCCCGCTTCGGCATCCCGGCCGCGATCTGGGGCGCGCGGGTGTGCCACACCATCACGACGGCCCTGTTCGTCTGGTACGCCCTGGCCACCCACGCGGGCGCCTTCTTCTGGCTGGGCCTGGTGATCGTCGCGGGTGCCTTCCTCTACGAGCACCGCATCGTCCGCCCCCATGACCTGTCCCGCCTGAACAGGGCGTTCTTCTCGGTCAACGGCTTCATCGGCATTGCCCTGTTCGTGTGTGCCCTGCTGGATCTGCTGGTTCGGGGCCTGACCGCCTGACCACGGTGCGACCTGCCATCGAGTGCGCAGGTCGCCGCGGGCCGGCCCGCCGGGGACCCCGAGGTGTCCGGCCCGTCCTGAACACTCCCCGACCCACCGGTACGCTCAAGGTGTGAACGCAGGAGAAACGCAGCGCGAGCCTTGGATCGTGGGGGTGTCCGGAGCTTCCGGGACGCCCTATGCGGCGGCCGTGCTGCGGGCGCTGCTGGCGGCGGGGGAGGCGGTCGACCTGGTCGTCAGCCGGGCCTCGCGGCTGACGCTGCTGGACGAGACGGGGATCTCGTTCCGGGACGCGCACTGGCAGGACGACCTGCGCGAATGGCTGACCCGGGGGGCCGACGGCAAGCCGGGGACCTTCGACGTGGACCTCGGCGGGGTGCGGCACTGGAGCGCGGGGGACCTCGCCGCCGGGCCGTCCTCGGGGTCGTACCCGGCAAAGGGCATGCTCATCGTGCCCGCCTCCACGGCCTGCGTGGCGGGTGTGGCGCTCGGACTGTCCAAGGACCTGCTCCAGCGCACGGCGAGCGTCACCCTCAAGGAACGCCGCACGCTGGTCGTGGCCGTACGGGAGGCCCCGCTGAACGGCCAGACGCTGCGTCATCTCGTGGCGCTGGACGACGCCGGGGCCACCGTCGTACCGGCCTCGCCCGCCTTCTACGCGGGCGCCACCCACATCCAGGATCTGGTGGACTTCGTCGCCGGGCGGGTGCTGGACGCGGCGGGCGTCGAGCACGGCCTGTACCGGCGGTGGCGCGGCGAGCTGGGCGGCGGGGCAGTGGACTGACGGATCGGCAGCAGACGGCGGACCTGCCGGGCAGGTCGCAGTACCTCTCATCACTCAGGAACTCTTCAGCGGAAGGCTTCGATCGCATGGACGCGGTGGACAGGCAGCTCATCCAGGCCCTGAGGGAGAACGGCCGGGCCTCGTACGCGGAGCTGGGGCGCCTCGTCGGGCTGTCGGGACCCAGCGTCACCGACCGCATCAACCGGCTGGAGGCGGCCGGCGTGATCACCGGCTATCGCGCCACGGTGAACGCGGCCTCCCTCGGCCTCGGCGTCACCGCGCTGATCGGCATCTCGCTCTCCGACGCCGCCGACCACGAGGACGTCGCCCAGCGGCTGCGGGACCTGCCGGAGATCGAGGACTGCTGGTTCATCGCCGGTGACGACTCCTACATGCTCAAGGTGCGCTCATCGGACGTCGACGGCCTGGAGCGGACCATCCGTCGGCTCAGCGGGACCAAGGGCGTCTCCCGGACCCGCACCACCATCGTGCTCTCCACGAAGTGGGAGAACCGGGTCGGAGAGCTGCCCGAAGAGGTCTAGGGATACCGTGGGGGAGCTGTCGTAGAAAGGTGTGGGCATGGACGTCGGGCTCAAGCGCGAGCTGGAGGAGAAGGTCCGTTCCGGTGAGCGGCTGACCCGTGAGGACGGCATCGCGCTGTACGAGTCGGACGATCTGGCGTGGCTGGGTGGTCTGGCGCACGAGGTGCGGACGCGGAAGAACGGTGACGTCGTCCACTTCAACGTCAACCGGCATCTGAACATGACGAACGTGTGCACGGCCTCGTGTGCGTACTGCTCGTTCCAGCGCAAGCCGGGTGAGAAGGACGCGTACACGATGCGGATCGAGGAGGCCGTCAAGCTCGCCCGGGCGATGGAGTCGGAGAGCCTGACCGAGCTGCACATCGTCAACGGTCTGCATCCGAACCTGCCGTGGCGTTACTACCCGCGTTCGCTGCGGGAGCTGAAGGCCGCGTTGCCGCAGGTGTCGCTCAAGGCGTTCACGGCCACGGAGATCCACCACTTCGAGTCGATCTCGGGGCTGTCGGCGTCGGAGATCCTGGACGAGCTGATCGACGCGGGTCTGGAGTCGTTGACCGGCGGTGGTGCGGAGATCTTCGACTGGGAGGTCCGGCAGCACATCGTGGACCATGCCACGCACTGGGAGGACTGGTCGCGGATCCACCGCCTGGCGCACGAGAAGGGTCTCAGGACCCCGTGCACGATGCTCTACGGGCACATCGAGGAGCCGAGGCACCGGGTGGACCACGTGCTGCGGCTGCGGGAGCTGCAGGACGAGACGAACGGCTTCCAGGTCTTCATCCCGCTGCGTTACCAGCACGACTTCGTGGACATGAAGGACGGCAAGGTCCGTAACCGTCTTCAGGCGCGTACGCAGATGGCGACGGGTGCGGAGGCGCTCAGGACGTTCGCGGTCTCCCGTCTCCTCTTCGACAACGTCCCGCACGTCAAGGTGTTCTGGGTGATGCACGGTGTGCAGACCGCGCAGCTGGCGCTGCAGCACGGTGCGGACGACATGGACGGCTCGGTCGTCGAGTACAAGATCACGCATGACGCGGACAACTACGGCACCCCGAACAAGCTGACCCGCGAGGACCTGCTGGACCTGATCCGGGACGCCGGTTTCCGTCCGGTGGAGCGCAACACGCGCTACGAGATCATCCGCGAGTACGACGGCCCCGACCCGGCCCGCCGCGACTCCCCGCAGCCCATGCGGGTCTGAGGGCCGGCGGCCGGCTGACGGCGGACGGCACCTTCGGGTAATGGATAGGGTGCCGTCATGCCACTTACCTTTACGCTGGACCCGGCCATCAGCCCGGCGCTGCGCGACGGCATCCTGGACCTGTGGACGGACGTCTCGAACGCGGGCGGCGCCGTGGGCTTCGTACCGCCCGTGACCCGGGAGGACGTCCGGGCGGACCTGGTGACGCACCTCGTGGCCATGGCCGAGGGCCGGCACCGGCTGCTCCTCGGGTGCGACGAGACGGGCGCGCCGGCCGCGACCGCGTTCTTCGCCCACATCACGCACCGGCTCCAGAAGCACTGGGTGTGGCTGTACACGGTGATGGTCCACCCCCGGCACCAGGGCCAGGGGTACGGCCGTGACCTGCTGGCGGCCGCCGAGGACGCCGCCCGCACCTTCGACGGCATCGGGGCGATCCGCCTCACCTGCCGGGGCGGCCTCGGCCTGGAGCGGTTCTACGGCTCCTGCGGCTACAAGGAGGTCGGCCGGATACCCGGCGCCATCCGGGTCGCGCCCGGCGACGACCGCGATGACGTGATCATGCTGCGGCCACTGGACTGACCCCCCTTCAAGATCTCCTCCCGCCCGTGCTTCACTGGACGCTGACCCTTTTGGAATCGGACGAGTGGATTGAGATGCTCCGCTACACGCTGATGCGCCTCGGCGTCTTCGCCGGCTGCCTCGTGGTCGTCTGGGGAGCCGTCTACTCCGGCATCTTCCCGCGCGGTTTCGGCGACTCCAACTTCCTCTGGGTGCTGCTGCTCGCGCTGGTGCTGTCGGCGCCGATCAGCTGGGTGGTGCTGCGCCGGGAGCGTGAGCGGGCCTCGGTGCAGATCGTGGGCAGGGTCGACCGGATGAAGGCCAACCTGGAGGCCAACCGCAGCCAGGAGGACATCGCCGACGACACCGCCCGGGCGCAGGGCGAGGCCGCCGCGTCCAACTAGTCTTGCCCCCATGGGTGGGGCGAGGACCAAGCGGATGCCGCGCGCGGTGCGGGAGCAGCAGATGCTCGACGCCGCCGTGCAGATCTTCGGCCGGCGCGGCTACATGGCCGCCTCGATGGACGAGATAGCCGAACTCGCGGGCGTCTCCAAGCCGTTGGTCTATCTGTACCTGAACTCCAAGGAAGACCTCTTCACCGCCTGCATCCGGCGGGAGGCCGCCGCGCTGAGCGAGGCGGTGCGTGCCGGGGTGCGCACGGAGCTGCCCGCCGACCGCCAGCTGTGGGACGGCCTGCTGGCCTTCTTCGCGCACACCTCCGAGCACCCCGACGCCTGGTCCGTGCTGCACCTGCAGGCCCGTACACACGGCGAGCCCTTCGCGGCCGAGGTCGCGGCGATGCGCGCGGAGATCGTCGCGTTCGTGAACCGGCTGGTCGCGGTGGCCGCCCGCGAGGCCCACCACGACCCCGACCTGACGGAGGACGAGGTCGCGGGTCTGGCGCAGGCCCTGGTGGGAGCGGCGGAGTCCCTGGCCGCGTGGGCCAACGCCACGCCGGGGGTCACGGCCCGGCAGGCGGCGGCCACGCTGATGAACTTCGCATGGGCGGGGCTGGGGAACCTGATGCAGGGCCACCACTGGACTCCGTCGGAGCAGGACGCCTGAGGGGCGCGGGGCCGTATCGCTGTGCGGCTGCGCCGCGTGGGTGCGACCGGCCGTGATCCACCAGCGCCCGGCAACGGCGGGAACCGCCTACGGCGCCCGGCCCGCGGCTCCCCGCTTTCGCAGTGCGGGTGCAACCCGCGTCCGTCCCACCCCTACAGCCTCTTCCCCTCCTCGCCCGGCGGCCCGCCGGACCACCGTCCGCATGCCTCCACGCGCCACAGGCGCCACCGGCAACGGACGCCCGTCCGAGGAATCTTGATGCGCCGGGTGTTCACCAGGGATTCGGTCGGTGGGTGTCGTCGGGCAGCGGACGTACCTCGCCGGTCATGTGCAGCCGGTCGCCGCCGCCGCGCAGTTCGAAGCGGCCGGAGCCGTCCGCGCCGTACGCCACCGTCCCCGGCAGCAGCAGGGGTGCCTGGAACCGGGCCCGGACCAGGGCTGCGCCGGGGGTGCCGTGGGCGGCCAGGCAGCGGGCCACCGTCCACATGCCGTGTGCGATGGCCCGTGGGAAGCCGAAGAGGCGGGCGGCGAGCGGGTGCAGGTGGATGGGGTTGCGGTCGCCCGAGGCCGCGCCGTAACGCCGGCCGACGTCCCCGGCGAGCCGCCACTCGGCCAGCACGGGCAGCGGGAGGGGTGCTTCCCGGCGGTGCTCCTGCCCTGGTTCGCCGGTGCCTTCGGTGCGGTGCCGGGCGAGGTAGGTACTGCGGGACTCCCAGGCGGGCTCGTCCCCCAGGACCAGTTCGGTCACCACCGTGGCCTCGGTGCCGCGCCGGTGCGGGGCCAGGCCCACGACGCGCACGGCGAGGGTGTAGACGGCGGTGGCGGGCAGGGCGGTGCGGCGGACGATGCCGATCGAGGTGTGCACCAGGCCCAGCAGCGGCAGCGGGAAGTCGCGGGCGCTCATCAGCCGCATGGCCAGCGGGAAGCCCAGGACGTGCGGGTAGGTCACGGGCAGGGCGGTCTCGCCGGTGGGGAAGCCGCACACCCGCTCGTAGGCGGCCAGGCGTGCCAGGTCGACGCGGAGTCCGGGCAGTACCAGCCGGGTGCGCGGGAACGGCGCGTCGGCGCTGGGATGCTTGAACGGCGAGCGCAGGGCGCCGCGGGCCAGCAGGGGTGCGAGCGCGGGCGCGCCGGTGAGGGCGACGGATCCTGTGACGTCCATGGCCTGCCCCCGCTGCTTACCCTGAAGTAAGGTTACCGGCGGTAAGTCTACGTCACACGGTGGAGGGAGGGGTTGTGACCCACCTAACGTGAGCCCCTGTCATAAAACCCACGAGGTTGCACATCCCCGGCCCCGGACCATTCCCGAACCCACACAAGGCCCTCACGGTGGGCCCGTACGATCACCTGGCCTGACCGTCGGTAACCCCCTTCTGCGGCCTGCCGCCGGTGAACGCGTCGGCGTGTGAGGCACGTACGTCATGCAGTCGGCAGCGCGCCGCCGCACGCAAGAGGAGCCGCCCGTGTCCAGCCCGTTCCCGAACGCCCCCGTCTCCTCCGCCGCGCCCGTCTCCGCCACCGACTACGACGGCCGCCCGGTCCTCGTGGAACCCTGGGTGCAGCGGCTGGACGGCGTCGTACGGGAGGTGCACGTACCGCCGTTCGCGCCGGCGGTCACCCATGGCTCCCTCGCGGACCTGCCGTTCGAGAACGCCGAGAGCGCCCCGGCCTCCGTCGTGCTCAGCCGCCGTCTGCCCGACGGCCGTTGGGCGGACGTGACGGCCGCGGACTTCGCAGCGCAGGTGCTCGCGGTGGCCAAGGGGCTGATCGCCGAGGGGCTGGTATCGGGCGACCGCATCGCCGTCATGGCCCGCACGCGCTACGAATGGACGCTGCTGGACTTCGCCGCCTGGGCGGCCGGGCTCGTCACCGTGCCCGTCTATCCGACGTCCTCCGTCTTCCAGACCCGCTGGATCCTGCACGACTCCGGCGCCGTCGCCCTGATCACCGAGACCGCCGCCGAGGCCGCCGCCATCGGACCCGAGCTGCAGCACCTGCCCGACCTGCGCCATGTGTGGGTGATGGACAAGGAGCACGTGACCCGGCTGGCGGAAGCGGGCGTGCAGGTGCCGGACGGTGAAGTCGCCGTTCGGCGCGGCATGCTGGGCCCGGCCACCCTCGCCACACTCATCTACACCTCCGGCACCACCGGCCGCCCCAAGGGCTGCGCCCTGTCGCACGGCAACTTCTTCGCCGAGGTCGACAACGCCATCGAGCTGCTCCACCCGGTCTTCAAGGCGCAGGACGAGAGCCCGTCGGTGCTGCTGTTCCTGCCGATGTCCCATGTGTTCGGGCGCATGGTCGCCATCGCCTGCGTGCGGGCCCGCGTGCGCCTCGGGCACGCCCCGAGCCTCGCCGCCGACGACCTGCTGCCGGACCTGGCGGCCTTCCGGCCGACCGCGCTGCTGACCATTCCGTACATGCTGGAGAAGGTCTACAACTCGGCCCGCGCGAAGGCCGAGTCGGGCGGCCGGGTCGCCGTCTTCGACCGGGCGGAGGCCGTCGCCCTGCGCTACGGCGAGGCGCTGGAAGCCCGGCAGACCGGCGCCGGCGCCGGCCCGAGCCGCTCGCTGAAGACGGCCCGCGGCTTCTACGACCCGCTCGTCTACCGCAAGATCCGCTCCGCCATGGGCGGTCGCGTCCGGCACGTCATCTGCGGCGGCTCCCCGCTCGGCCGGCGCCTCGCCGCGTTCTACGCAGGCGCCGGCATCGAGATCTTCGAGGGGTACGGGCTGACCGAGACCACCGCCGCCACGACCGTCACCCCGCCGCTCAAGCCGCGCCTCGGCACGGTCGGCTGGCCGCTGCCCGGCACCCGGGTGCGGATCGCCGCCGACGGCGAGATCCTCGTCGCAGGCGACCACGTCCTGCGCGGCTACTGGGATCCGCAGGCCGGCGGTGTCGTGCCCGCGACCCGCGACGGCTGGCTGGCGACCGGCGACATCGGCGAGCTGGACGACGAGGGCTACCTCACCATCACCGGCCGCAAGAAGGAGCTGCTGATCACGGCGGGCGGCAAGTCGGTGGCTCCGGCCCCGCTGGAGAACTGGCTGCGCCAGCACCCGCTGATCTCCCAGGTCATGCTGGTCGGCGACGGCCGTCCGTTCGTCTCCGCGCTGATCACCCTCGACCCCGATGGCGTCACCCACTGGCGCCAGATGATCGGCAAGCACCCGGTGCCACCGGAACTGCTGGTCGGGGACCCGGAGTTGGAAGCGGTGCTGCAACGCGCGATGGACGAGGCCAACAAACTGGTCTCGCGCCCCGAGTCCATCCGCCGTTTCGCCGTACTGCCGAGGGACTTCACCGAGTACGAGGGCCACCTCACCCCCTCGATGAAGCTGCGCCGCGAGCAGATCATGCGGGACTTCGCACCGGAGGTGGAGGGGCTGTACGGGGGCTGACCGGCCGGTGTGCCGAAGGGTCGGCACCCGCTCCTCGCCCGGTTCACGCCTCGGTCCGGACGCATGGCGTGATGCGGGAGCGGGTTGCCGCCTGGGTCGGTTGCGGCCCGCCATGGATCCTCGTACGGGCTTCGAGCCCAGTCAATCCTTGGGTTTCCTCAACAAACCCAAGTGCTAGCTTGGGTGTTGTGACTCTCGACGACCTGCGTGTGTTCGTGGCCGTGTGCCGCGCGGGCAGCCTCAGCGCGGTCGCCCGTGACCTCGGCTGTACCCAGTCCGCCGTCAGCCAGCACGTGAAGCGGCTGGAACGGGAGACCGCGGTGACCCTGCTGGAGCGCCAGCCGCGCGGGGTCGTGCCGACGCAGGCCGGGCGGATCCTGGAGGCCGCGGCGGCCGAGGGCATCTCCGGGCTCGATCTCGCCGTACGGCAGCTGCGCGATCTGCTCGACGGACACAGCGGGCACGTCCGCGTGGCCACCGGCGCCACCACCGTGCGGCACTTCATGTCCGACGCGGTCGTGGCCTTCCGCCGCCGCCATCCCAAGGTCAACCTGGAGTTCCGGACCGTCAGTTCGGGCCGGGGCACCTTCGACGCGCTCGCCGACGGCACCCTCGACCTCGCCTGGATCACCCTCGGCCCGCCGGTGCGGGGCATCGAGCAGCGGGCCGTGGTCGAGCTGCCGTGGGTGCTCGCCGTCCCGGCCGACGACCCGCTGGCCGCGCGGTCCCGGCTGGACCCCGGCGACCTGGCCGACGTCCCGCTCATCCGGCTGCCGCCGAACTCCGCCTCCGCCGCCCATCTGGACGCCGCCTGCGCCGAGTCGGGCGTCCGCTTCGGCTACGACGCCTCGGTGGCCGACTGGGACACCGCGCTGCTGCTGGCCGAACTGGGCGCGGGCCGGGCGGTCGTCCCCGCCGTGCCCGGCCTGCCCGTCCCCGGCGAGGGCCCCCTGCGCCTGATCCCGCTCCCGGGACTGCGACCGCTCCCGGTCGGCTGGGCAGTGCGCCGCTGGGACGCGCTCAGCCCGCCGGCCCGGGCTTTCGCGGACTCCCTGCTAGGCGGCTTTCCGGGCGAACAGGAAGGCCTGGGGAACCTTCTCGGCTAGGCGCTCCTCCGGCTCGCGGACCGTGCGGGACACGAGGGTGAAGCCGGCGGCCGTGAGCAGCTCGGCCATGTCGTCGGGGCGGCGGCGCAGGAAGTCCAGGGTCACCGGGTGGCCGAAGGGGCGCTCCAGGCGCAGCGGCTCCCGGCCGGCCTGGAACGCGAGCAGCAGCAGGCCGCCGGGGGCGAGGACCCGGTGGAACTCCGCGAAGAGAGCCGGGAGTTGATCCGTCGGGGTGTGGATCGACGAGTACCAGGACAGAACCCCGGCGAGCGCGCCGTCCGGCAGGTCGAGTTCCAGCATCGAGCCCTGCTCGAACCGCAGTCCGGGGTTCTCGCGCCGGGCGACCGCCAGCATGGACGCGGACAGGTCGAGCCCGAAGACGTCGAGTCCGAGCGAGGCGAGCCGCGCGGTGGTCCGGCCGGGACCGCAGCCGAGGTCGGCCACCGCGCCGCCCGGCCCCACCAGCTCGGCATACAGCCCGAGCAGGGTGCGCTCCAGCGGCCGGTGCGTCAACTCCCCCTGGAAATGGTCGGCGTAGTCGTCGGCGATGGCGTCGTAGAAGGTGCGCGTGGAGGTCAGGAAGTCCTGGGTGTCGGTCATGAGCAGGGACCGTAGTGGGGCCCACTGACAACCTGCCGGGCCGTCAACCTGCCCGGTCGTCGACAGGCTTGGCCGGGTGGGCGGGCAGAGGTCAGGCGACCCCGGCCACCCGCAGCAGCGCCGTCGTCGCAGCCGCCCCCACGACCACCACGACGAACGGTGCTCTCCGCCACGCCAGCAGGCCCGCCACCAGCACCCCGGCCGGCCGGGCCCACCCCGCGAAGCCGCCGCCCTCGGTCAGCGCCCCCGTGGCCAGCAGGGCGACGAGCAGGACCACCGCCCCGGCCGAGGCCAGCTCCTGCATGCGCGGCGGGACCGTCACCCGGCCATGCAGCACCGGCCCCACCAGCCGGAAGGCGTACGTGCCGGCGGCGAGCGCCAGGATCACGACGACCGTGGTGTTCATACGGCAGCCTCCTTCCGGGCCGGACGGCGATGGAGGAACAGTCCGGCCAGCGCCAGCAGCACCGGCACCCCGGCCGGCACGGCGGGCGTGATCGCCAGGGCGAGGGCGGCGCCGAGCAGGGCGCAGCGCCGTACCCTCGCGTCCGCGCGCAGCGCGGGCAGGACCAGGGCCACCAGGACGGCCGGGAAGGCGGCGTCCAGCCCGTAGCGCGCGGTGTCACCGAGCGCTCCGCCCGCCAGCGCTCCGGCCAGTACGCCGATGTTCCACACGGCGAACAGCCCGAGCCCCGAGATCCAGAACGCCCGCCGCTGCCGTACCGGATCACTCTGGGCGAGGGCGAAGGCGACCGTCTCGTCCGTGACGAGGTGCGCGCCCAGGAAGCGGGCCGCGCGGCCCGTGCCGAGGATCTCCGCCACGGCCAGGCTGAACGCGGCCGTGCGGGTGTTGAGCAGCAGCCCGGTGGCCACGGCCGCGAACGGACCGCCCCCGGCGAGCAGCACACCGACCGCGCTGAACTGGGCCGAGCCGGCGTACACCACCAGGGACATCAGTACCGGCACCCACAGCGGCAGGCCGCCCGCGACGGAGACGGCGCCGAAGGAGACGCCGACGATGCCGCTGGCCAGCCAGACGAGCGAGCTGTCGCGGAGCAGGGACCGGTCGGGGGACCGGCCGAAGGAGCGCGCGCCGGCACGGTCGCCGGCGCGGGCGCCGCCGCGGTCGTCGGGCGTGCCGGGTTCCCCCGATGTTCGTTGTACCGAACGCATGTTTCCTACAATGGACAGCACACCCCTTGTTCGTCAAGGCGAACGATCGTACTGATGGAGCGAACGATCATGACCGAGTCGCCCGCCCGGACCCCCGACCGGCTCCCGATGGAGTGGATCGCCGCGTCCCTCAAGCGCGAGCGCGCCCGTGCCGGGCTGTCCCTGTCCGAACTGGCCAAGCGCGCGGGGATCGCCAAGTCCACGCTGTCCCAGCTGGAGGCCGGGAGCGGGAACCCGAGCGTGGAGACGATCTGGGCGCTGGGCGTCGCGCTGGGCGTCCCGTTCGGCACGCTGGTGGAGCCGCCGACGCAGAGCGTCCAGGTGATCCGCGCCGGCGAGGGCCCGGGCGTCGCCTCCGAACAGGCCAGCTTCGTCGGCACGCTGCTGTCGGCGTGCCCGCCCGGGGCCCGGCGGGACATCTTCCAGATCCGCGCGGAACCGGGTTCGGCCCGCGAGGCGGAGCCGCACATCCCGGGCACGGTGGAGCATCTGATCGTCGGCACGGGGCGGGTGAAGGCGGGCCCTTCCGGAGAAGAGGCCGAGCTGGCTCCCGGCGATTACATGACGTACCGGGGGGATGTCGCCCACTCCTACCAGGCGTTGGCACCGGACACGACGTTCGTTCTGATCATGCAGCACACGTAGGGAATTCGTCAGGAATTCACCGGGCGCCACGGTGGACCCCACGGCCGGCGCTGCGGCCGGAAAAGGCAGGAGTCCCGTCGCCTTGCGGCGCGGGACTCCTTGGGTACTGCACTCAGGTTCTGCGATCAGGCAGTGATCAGACGGGGGTGACGTTCTCCGCCTGCGGACCCTTCGGGCCCTGCGTCACGTCGAAGGAGACCTGCTGGTTCTCCTCGAGCGAGCGGAAGCCCTGCGCGTTGATCGCGGAGTAGTGAACGAAGACGTCGGGGCCGCCGCCCTCCTGGGCGATGAAGCCAAAGCCCTTTTCGGCGTTGAACCACTTAACGGTTCCGGTAGCCATAAGCCCTCCTTGGGCTCAAAAGGGTTGCCCTGCTCCAGAACCTGCACGTGCGAAACGGTGCTGCACAACTGCATTCGTCTGAAAACGACGAGAGCCCGCGGTCACATGCTCCGCAGGCTCTGTACTGCAAGGGAAACCAAACTGCAACTTGCGGCGAGCCTAGCATGCAGGCAGCCGAATGCAATAGAGGTCAAGATCACTTCACCCGGATGTTTGAACCTCTGCTGGTCCGTTCGACGGGTGGGTCGGTCTCAGCACCGTACCGCACGGGGTCTACTGTCGCGATGTGGACAATTCCCGCACCCGGCCGCGCGTCGGCCACATCCAGTTCCTGAACTGCCTGCCCCTTTACTGGGGGCTCGCACGAACCGGCACGCTCCTCGACCTCGAGCTGACCAAGGACACCCCCGACAAGCTCAACGAGAAGCTGGTGCGCGGCGACCTCGACATCGGGCCCATCACCCTCGTCGAGTATCTGAAGCACGCCGACGACCTCGTCGCCTTCCCCGACATCGCCGTCGGCTGCGACGGCCCCGTCATGTCCTGTGTGATCGTCTCGCAGGTCCCCCTGGACCGCCTGGACGGCGCCCGGGTCGCCCTCGGCTCGACCTCGCGCACCTCGGTCCGGCTCGCCCAGCTCCTGCTCGCCGAGCGCTACGGCGTCCAGCCCGACTACTACACCTGCCCGCCCGACCTCAGCCTGATGATGCAGGAGGCCGAGGCGGCCGTGCTGATCGGGGACGCGGCACTGCGCGCCAACCTGCACGACGGCCCGCGCTACGGCCTCACCGTGCACGACCTCGGCCAGATGTGGAAGGAGTGGACCGGCCTGCCGTTCGTCTTCGCGGTCTGGGCCGCCCGCCGGGACTACCTCGAGCGTGAACCCCACATCACCCGCAAGGTCCATGAGGCCTTCCTCGACTCCCGCAACGTCTCCCTCGAGGAGGTCACCAAGGTCGCCGAACAGGCGGCCCGCTGGGAGACCTTCGACGAGGCGACCCTGGCGCAGTACTTCACCACTCTCGACTTCAGCTTCGGCGCCTCGCAGCTGACGGCCGTGGCCGAGTTCGCCCGCCGGGTCGGCCCGTCGACCGGTTTCCCGGCGGACGTGAAGGTGGAGCTGCTGACGCCGTAGCGGAACCGGGCACCCTGCCCTCGTCCGCGTGGCGTGGGTGGCGTGGGTGGTGCGGGCCGGGGATCCACGCCATGCCGGCCGTCCGAGCGGGGTAGGGACCCGGCATGGTGCGATGCGTGCGTCACGTCCGTCAGGGGCGTCGACGGGGGTGGGGAGCGTGACCGGGTGAGCGCGGTGGACTCGGCGGCGCTCGCCGCGCTGTGGGGCGGGCCGGCCGGGGCCCTGCTGCCCCGCGCCGCCTACCGTTTCGCCGTACCGTCCGGCGAGCCCTGGCGGGAGCGGTGCCCGGCCGGCCACCCGGTCCGGGGCTGGGTCGGCCGTACCGGATGCGGCGCGTGCGGGGGAGCGGGACAGCGTGCCGGGCTCCTGCCTGCCGTGCTCGCCACCGCCCTGACCTGTGCCGTGCTCGGCGCCGCCACCGGCGCCCGTCCCGAACTGGCGGTCTGGCTGCTGCTCGCGCCCGTCGGGGTGCTGCTGGCCGTGGTGGACGTCCGGGTGCGGCGGCTGCCCGACCCACTGACCCTGCCGCTCGCCCCTGCCGCCCTCGCCCTGCTGGGCCTCGCCGCCCTGCTGCCCGGCCATGCCGGCCACTGGCCCACCGCGCTCTACGGCGCCCTCGCGCTCGGCGCCGGCTACTACGCGCTGTACCGCATCAACCCGGCCGGCATGGGCTTCGGCGATGTGAAACTGGCGGTCGGCATGGGCGCCGTACTCGGCTGGTACGGCTGGTCCACCGTGCTGTTCGGTGCCTTCGCCGGTTTCCTGCTGGGCGCGCTGTACGGCGCAGCGCTGGTGCTGACCCGGCGGGCCGGGCGCAGATCGGCGATCCCGTTCGGTCCGTTCCTGCTGTCCGGTGCCCTCCTCGGGCTGCTGCTCGGTGCGCACGCGGCCTGACGTCCGCCGGGCGAAACGCCTGGCGTAGGCTGGTTCGGTCCGTCCACACCCCTTGAGGAAAGGGAGCCCGGTGACCGAGAAGGCCGACCTCGTCTCTTTTGATGTCACAGCCGTGCTCGACCGTGCCGCAGCGGGCGGACGCATCACGCCCGAGGAAGCCCTCGTCCTCTACCGGGACGCGCCGTTGCATGCGCTGGGCGCGGCGGCGGACGCGGTGCGCCGTCGTCTGTACGCGGGCAGCGAGCACATCGCGACGTACATCATCGAGCGGAACATCAACTACACGAACGTGTGTGTCACGGCGTGCAAGTTCTGTGCCTTCTACGCGGCGCCCAAGGACACCGCGAAGGGCTGGACCCGCGATCTGGACGACATCCTGCGCCGGTGCGCGGAGACGGTCGAGCTGGGCGGTACCCAGATCATGTTCCAGGGCGGCCACCACCCGGACTACGGCGTGGAGTACTACGAGAAGCACTTCAAGGCCATCAAGGACGCCTTCCCGCAGCTGGTGATCCACTCGCTGGGCGCGTCCGAGGTCGAGCACATGGCCCGGATCAGCGGGGTGTCGGTCGAGGAGGCCATCACCCGGATCCACGAGGCCGGTCTCGATTCCTTCGCGGGCGCCGGCGCGGAGTTGCTCCCCGAGCGGCCCCGCAAGGCGATCGCGCCGCTGAAGGAGTCCGGTGAGCGCTGGCTGGAGATCATGGAGGCCGCGCACCGGCTGGGCGTGGAGTCGACCTCCACGATGCTGATGGGCACCGGCGAGACGAACGCGGAGCGGATCGAGCACCTGCGGATGATCCGGGACGTGCAGGACCGCACGGGCGGTTTCCGGGCGTTCATCCCGTACACGTACCAGCCCGAGAACAACCACCTCAAGGGCCGTACGCAGGCGACGCTGTTCGAGTACCTGCGGATGATCGCGATCGCCCGGCTGTTCCTGGACAACGTCCGGCACATCCAGGGCTCGTGGCTGACCACGGGCAAGGAGGTCGGCCAGCTGTCGCTGCACTACGGCGCGGACGACCTGGGCTCGATCATGCTGGAGGAGAACGTGGTCTCCTCGGCCGGTGCCAGGCACCGTTCCAACCGTCTGGAGATCATCGACCTGATCCGCAAGGCGGGCCGCGTCCCGGCGCAGCGCGCCACGACGTACGAGCACCTCGTCGTGCACGACGACCCGGCGAACGACCCCGTCGACGACCGCGTCGTCTCCCACATCTCCTCCACGGCCATCGAGGGCGGCACCGCCCACCCCGAGCTGAAGCTGCTGACGTCCAACTGAGCGGCCGGTGCTGACGATTCACGCCGCCCCGCTGGTACTCCCGGTGGGCGCGGCACCCGTCGCGGACGGGGCCGTCGTGGTGGACGGCGACCGGATCACGGCCGTCGGGCCGTACGAGGTGGCCGTCGCCGCGGCGCCGGAAGCCAGGGTGCGGCGGTGGCCGGGTGTGCTCACACCGGGCCTGCGCCAGTGGCACGCGCTGTGGCTGCTGCGCCGCTGTTACCACCCCGACCCGCGCGAAGCCGACGAGCTGGGCGAACTGCCGCTGTGGGGCGAGCGGTTGACCGCCCTGGGCGACCTCACCGAGACCCGCTGGGCGGGCAGTGTCCGGCGCGGTGTGCAGCGGATGCTGCGGTACGGCACGACGGCGGTCGCGTCCCCGGGGGCACGCTTCGCCGATCCGCTGGTGGCCACGGCCGTCGCCCGGTCCGGGCTGGCCGTCGTCGGTGTCCGGGGTGCCCCCGGCATGCTGCTGGGCGAGCGTCCCGACCTCGACCCGTTCGCCGAGGGGCACGACCTCGCCGGCACGGTCCACGGCCCCCTGACCGTCGGCGGCCGGGCCGACCTGGCCGTGTTCGACGTGCCCGACGAGTCGGCCCTGAAGGAGCGCGGCGCGGTGACCTGCGTGGCGACCGTACTGGGCGGCCGGCTGGTGTACCGGAGCCGCTGACGGGGCTCGACCGGAGCACCTCTGCCCGAACGCCCCCGAACCCGGCTGGGTGGAGGACGCGGCGGCACGCAGGAAGCCCCGGCCTTTCCCGTGGGACCGGGCTGCAACAATGGGTGGGTGACCCGCGCTTCCCTGAACAAGCAGCCGCACGAAGTCGCCTCGATGTTCGACGACGTGGCGGAACGGTACGACCTGACGAACGCCGTGCTCTCGCTCGGCCAGGACCGGCGCTGGCGCAAGGAGGTGGCGAGGGCGGTCGACGCACGTCCCGCGCAGAAGGTCCTCGACCTCGCGGCCGGTACGGCCACCTCCTCGCTGCCCTTCGCCCGGACCGGCGCGTACGTCGTCCCCTGCGACTTCTCGGTCGGGATGCTCCAGGTCGGCAAGAACAAGCACACCTGGCTGCCGTTCACGGCCGGGGACGCGACGAAGCTGCCGTTCAAGGACGACACCTTCGACGCCGTCACGATCTCCTTCGGGCTGCGCAACGTCCAGGACTTCGACGCGGCCCTGCGCGAGATGTACCGGGTGACCCGGCCCGGTGGTCGCGTGGTGATCTGCGAGTTCTCGACCCCGACCTGGGCGCCGTTCCGCACCGTCTACACCGAGTACCTGATGCGGGCGTTGCCGCCGGTCGCGCGCGCGGTCTCCTCGAACCCGGACGCCTACGTCTACCTCGCCGAGTCCATCCGTGCCTGGCCCGATCAGCCCGCCCTTGCCGAACGGCTGCGCAAGGCGGGCTGGTCGAAGGTGGCGTACCGCAACCTCACCGGCGGCGTGGTCGCGCTGCACCGGGGCTTCAAGGAGAGCTGACCTAGCGGTCGATCATCTCGAAGGTGTCGCCCGGCTCGCCGAGTTCACGCTGCATCCCGCCGCTCGGCGGGCGCGGGATGCGTGGCTCTCGCACGCCTCCGCCGCCCTCGCCCTCGCCGAAGTCGAACCACACGTACACCATCGAGTCCGGCGGCACCTCGGCACCGGGCTGCGGATACTGGCGTACGACGTAGTCGACGACGGCGAGGTGGAAGTCGGGGCGGTCCGGCGCGTTGAGGAACAGGCCCCGCGCCTGGGCCGTTTCGCGCGCGTCCACGGCCATCAGTCCGACCAGCCGTGGTACACGCACTTCAGGTGTTTTGGGTGTTATGCGCACAGATGTCACCCCCAGCGGTACTGGAAGGGTAACCCCCTGCCTGCCCCACCCGGAAGGCGCCGGTGTCTTTCTGTAGTAGACGACTACTCTGCGTCAGTGGCCGCCAGGGTGAGGTCGCCGGGGCGGGAGCCGAGGGAGAGCCGGAAGCAGAGCGCCGGCTCGTCCAGGGTCGGGTGCGGATAGGTCTCCGCCGGCCGCATGCCGAGCCGCCGGGTCACCGCGATCGACCGCTCGTTGCCCGGCCGGACCATCGCCACCACCTCCGGCACCCCGGCCGCCCGCACCCGCGTCAGCGTCTCGCGCGCGGCCGCGGTGACGTACCCCCTGCCCCAGTGCGCCCGGCCGAGCCGCCAGCCGATCTCGACCTCCCCGACCGGGCCCCAGTCCGGCCGCCAGGGCTGGGCGCCGGTGAAACCGATGACCTCGCCGGCCTCGTCCAGCAGCGTCCACAGGCAGAAGCCGTGCTCGGCGTCGTGCCGCCGCTGCCTCGCGGTGAGTTCCTCGTAGACGGACAGGGCGGCCCGTCTGCCGCCGTAGAACTCCATGACCTCGGGATCGTCGAAGACCCGGTGCCAGGCGACCGCGTCCTCGTGCGTGGGGACGCGCAGCCGTACCGCGGGGAGAGGTCGGTTCACAGGGCAGCCCTTCAGCCGGGTGATCAATTCTGCTGAATAGACTGCCCATGTCCAGTGCCGGTCGGCACGCAGAATTCGAACTTGGGGAGATCCCGCCGTGACCGTCGTGAAGGAGCCCCTCGCCGAGAACACCGCCGACGTGATCGTCGTCGGCGCGGGGCCAGCCGGCTCCACGACCGCGTACCACCTCGCCAAGGCCGGTCTCGATGTCCTGCTGCTGGAGAAGACCGAGTTCCCGCGCGAGAAGGTCTGCGGCGACGGCCTGACACCGCGCGCGGTGAAGCAGCTCGTGGCCATGGGCATCGACATCTCCGAGGAGGCCGGCTGGCTGCGCAACAAGGGTCTGCGCATCATCGCCGGCGGCACCCGCCTCCAGCTGGACTGGCCGGATCTCGCCGCGTACCCGAACTACGGACTGGTCCGCAAGCGCGACGACTTCGACGAGCAGCTCGCCCACAACGCCCAGAAGGCCGGCGCCCGCCTCTACGAGCGCTGCAACGTGAGCGGTCCGGTCATCGACGACCGCACCGGCCGTATCACCGGCGTCACCGCCAAGCTCGGCGAGGAGAAGCGCGAGGTCACCTTCCACGCTCCGCTCGTCGTCGCCGCCGACGGCAACTCCACCCGGCTCTCCCTCGCGATGGGCCTGCACCGCCGCGAGGACCGCCCCATGGGCGTCGCGGTGCGCACCTACTTCACCTCCCCCCGTCACGACGACGACTACCTGGAGTCCTGGCTGGAACTGTGGGACCGCCGCGGCCCGCAGGACCGTCTGCTGCCCGGCTACGGCTGGATCTTCGGCATGGGTGACGGCACGTCCAACGTCGGCCTCGGCGTGCTCAACACCTCCGCCTCCTTCAAGGACCTGGACTGGCGCGAGGTTCTCAAGGCCTGGTGCGCCTCCATGCCCGAGGACTGGGGCTACACCCCCGAGAACATGACCGGCCCGATCCGTGGCGCCGCCCTGCCCATGGCCTTCAACCGCCAGCCGCACTACACGCGCGGGCTGCTGCTCGTCGGTGACGCCGGCGGCCTGGTGAACCCCTTCAACGGCGAAGGCATCGCCTACGCCATGGAGTCCGGGCAGATCGCCGCCGACGTCATCGTCCAGGCCCACGCGCGGGCCACGCCCGCCCAGCGCGAGATCGCCCTGCAGCGCTACCCGCGCGTCCTCAAGGACACCTACGGCGGCTACTACACCCTCGGCCGCGCCTTCGTGAAGCTCATCGGCAACCCCAAGGTCATGAAGATCGCCGCCGAGCGCGGCCTCACGCACCCGCTGCTGATGAAGTTCACCCTCAAGCTCCTCGCGAACCTCACCGACCCCACGGGCGGCGACGCGATGGACCGCATCATCAACGGCCTGAGCAAGGTGGCCCCCAAGGCGTAGCCCTCTCTAGTAGCGGCTCAGTTCCTCGGCTCGCTCGGACCGGCGGGCGAAGACCTCGTCCCGCCGGTCCGCCATCTGCCGCAGCGCGGCCTTCTTCTCCCGCTTGGAGAGCCGGTCCAGGTAGATGTACCCGTGGGTGTGGTCGGTCTCGTGGGCCAGACACCGGGCGAAGTATCCCGTTCCCCGGATGACGAGCGGATTGCCGTCCTTGTCCTGCCCGCGCACGACGGCCCGGTCCAGCCGCGGTACGGCCATCACGGCGCCCGGCACCGACAGGCAGCCCTCGCCCTCGTCGATCAGCCGACGCCCGACCACCGCAAGCGACTCCAGCACGGGATTGACGATGTGTCCGACATGTCGGATTCCCTCGTCATCGGGGCAGTCGTACACGAACAGGCGCAGATCGACGCCCACTTGGTTGGCCGCCAGCCCCGCCCCCTCGGCGACGTACATGGTGCGGAACATGTCGTCGATGAGCGCGGCGAGGTCGGGCCCGAACTCCGTGACGTCCCGGCACGGCTTGTGCAGCACCTCTTCACCGACCTCGGTGATCCGGCGCAGCGCGCCACGCCCGGACTCGGGGGCGTAGCGCGGGTAGCGGTCGGCGGGACTTCCCTGGACGAACACGCGTGGCATCGCGCGGTCTCCTTCACTCGTGTACGGACCGCCGTTCGACGGCCCGAACCGAGCATGTCAGGAGGGACCGGCCCGCCGGGCCGGAAACGGCGCAAGGGCCGCTGCCCTCGAGTGGCTGCGGCCCTGTACGCGTGAGTGGTGCGTGGTGCGCTCAGAGCACCCGCACGGCGCCGGTCGGCGGGTCGTACGACAGCGGGTGCTCCCCGACGCCGCTGGAGGGGTTCTGCGCGCCGACGAACATGCCGTCGCCCACGTACACCGCGACGTGGTACGCGCTGCCCGCGCTGCCCCAGTACAGGATGTCGCCCGGCTGGAGGTTGCTCAGCGAGACCTGGGTGCCCGCCGTCGACTGGTCCTGGGAGACGCGCGGCAGGCTGACGCCCACCTGCTTGAAGGCCGTCTGCACCAGCCCGGAGCAGTCGTAGGCGGACGGCCCGGTGGCACCGGAGACGTACGCCTTGCCGATCTGCGCCTCCACAAAGCTGATCACGGCCGCGGCCGAACCGGTCGCCGTGGAGGAGCCGGTGGAGGTGGAGGAGGAGCCGGTGCTCGACGACGCGGAGAGGGTCGTGCGCTCCGCGTTGCGCGAGGCGCGCGCGGCGGCCTCCTTGCGAGCGGCCTCGTCGGCCTGCTTCTTGGCGTCGGCAGCCTTCTGCTTCGCCTCGGCGAGGTCCGCCTTGGCCTGCTTTGCGGCATTCGCGGCGGCGGCGTCACGCTCGGCCTGCAGTTGGTAGTTCGCGGCGGCCTGCTGCGTGGCGTCGGCGGACTGAGCCGCCTGGGCGGCCAGGTCGGCCGTGAGGGTGGGCAGTTCGAGGGTCTGCGTCACCGGCTCGGCCGCGTTCGCCGAGCCGGACGCACCGGCGACTGCCAGGGTGCCGAGGACGCCACCGGCAACTCCGGCCCGCATCGCGAGGGTCGACGCGCTGCGGCGGGGCTTCCGGTGGCTGCGTATGTGAGCGGTGTGGGACATGGGAACAACCGGTATCAGGGGCTCCTTCATATCTTCAAGAAACGTGTGCTGCGCCACAGTTGCTCAATCGAGACCGAGAAACCCGGGCGTGTCGCTCTTTATTGACGCCGTAACGGACATTGCGGACGGTCGCGATCAAGCCCTTGATCACGCTCTTTGATCATTACGCCCGAATTGCCCCCGACCTACCACTGGTTGGGATGATTGGCCAAGCCCGGTTCCCGGAGGCCTCTCGCCAGTGTGGCGGAGGTCACGGAACGGTTACCGGAAGGCCCGCGTCCTGCGCTCGCGGAGCTAGTGAACGCGTGCACGCGTCCGGTCCCGCGTCCACATCCCGCTCCGTGCTCCCTCTGATGTGTGAATGCGTCCCACTATCAGGGACTGGCGCCCAGTGCCAATTTGCATGCAAGCGAAGTCTCTTGATATTGAGACGACCCTTCCGGCCTGCGACGACGAGCCAGAATGTCACTTCTGGTGATCAACTGAACGCTTCGCGTATGAAGATCACTCATCATCCGACTTCATGATCCTTCGTCAGGTGGTGGAGATCACAAAGCTTGTGGAATACCCCGTGTCGCAGATCACAGAGCGGCGGGCATAAGATGCGAGGCAGTTGGGCTTGTGACCTGCTTCACATGTTCTCGATCTTCGCCCGGGACGAGCGGGGCTCGTGGGACCGGTGAGGCGGGTGTGGGCCCTGTGCAACCGCCAGCAGTCAGCGCCGACTGAGAGGAGCGAGGAGCGGTGAACGCGTATGCGCCCATCCTCGTACTGGGAGCCCTCGGGGCAGGCTTTGCGATCTTCTCCGTGGTCATGGCCACGCTGATCGGTCCGAAGCGGTACAACCGCGCCAAGCTCGAGGCCTACGAGTGCGGCATCGAGCCGACCCCCACGCCGGCCGGCGGCGGGCGCTTCCCCATCAAGTACTACCTGACGGCGATGCTCTTCATCGTCTTCGACATCGAGATCGTCTTCCTCTACCCCTGGGCCGTCACCTTCGACGCCCTGGGGATCTTCGGGCTCGTGGAGATGCTGCTCTTCGTGCTCACCGTCTTCGTCGCGTACGCGTACGTATGGCGGCGCGGCGGCCTGGAATGGGACTGAGGGGCTTATAGACATGGGACTCGAAGAAAAGCTGCCGAGCGGCTTCCTGCTGACCACCGTCGAGCAGGCCGCGGGCTGGGTGCGCAAGGCGTCCGTCTTCCCCGCCACCTTCGGCCTGGCCTGCTGTGCCATCGAGATGATGACCACCGGCGCCGGCCGTTACGACCTGGCGCGCTTCGGCATGGAGGTCTTCCGCGGCTCACCGCGCCAGGCCGACCTGATGATCGTCGCCGGCCGGGTCAGCCAGAAGATGGCGCCGGTGCTCCGGCAGGTCTACGACCAGATGCCCAACCCCAAGTGGGTGATCTCCATGGGCGTCTGCGCCTCCTCGGGCGGCATGTTCAACAACTACGCCATCGTCCAGGGCGTCGACCACATCGTCCCGGTCGACATCTACCTCCCGGGCTGCCCGCCGCGCCCCGAGATGCTGATGGACGCGATCCTCAAGCTCCACCAGAAGATCCAGACCTCCAAGCTCGGCGTGAACGCCAAGGAGGCCGCCCGCGAGGCGGAGGAGGCCGCGCTCAAGGCCCTGCCCACGATCGAGATGAAGGGGCTGCTGCGGTGACCGACGCGAACGGCAACGCCAACGGCGTCAACCCCGAGAAGGACCTCTCGGCCTCCAACCTCCCCGGCCGGCGCGGCCAGGGCGGTGAGGAGATCCGCGTCCAGCACGGCATGTTCGGCGCCGTCAACGGCGGCGACACCTCCGGCTACGGCGGACTCGTCCGCTCGGTCCGCCTCCCGGGACCGGCGAGCCGGCCCTACGGCGGCTGGTTCGACGAGGTCGCCGACGAACTCGAGGGCGCCCTGGAGGAGCAGGGGCTCCTCCCGGACAACGCCATCGAGAAGACGGTCGTCGACCGCGACGAGCTGACCTTCCATGTCGAGCGCGAGCACCTGGTCCGCGTCGCCCGCACCCTGCGCGACGACCCGGCCCTGCGCTTCGAGCTGTGCACCGGCGTCAGCGGCGTCCACTATCTCCACGACAAGGGTCGCGAGCTGCACGCCGTCTACCACCTGCGCTCGATCACCCACAACCGGCTGATCCGCCTCGAAGTCAGCGCCCCGGACGCCGACCCGCACATCCCGTCGCTGGTCGGCGTCTACCCGACCAACGACTGGCACGAGCGCGAGACCTACGACTTCTTCGGCATCGTCTTCGACGGGCACCCGGCCCTGACCCGGATCATGATGCCCGACGACTGGCAGGGCCACCCGCAGCGCAAGGACTACCCCCTCGGCGGCATCCCCGTCGAGTACAAGGGCGCCCAGATCCCGGCTCCGGACCAGCGGAGGTCGTACTCGTGAGCACGCAGGAAGCATCCGCGGCCGACGCCGCATCGGCGCGCGAGACCACCGAGGGCACCGTATATACGGTCACCGGTGGCGACTGGGACGAGATCGTCCAGTCCGCGACCCGCGCCGACGACGAACGCATCGTCGTCAACATGGGTCCCCAGCACCCGTCCACCCATGGAGTGCTCCGCCTCATCCTGGAGATCGAGGGCGAGACGGTCACCGAGGCCCGCTGCGGCATCGGCTATCTGCACACCGGCATCGAGAAGAACCTCGAGTTCCGTACGTGGACGCAGGGGACCACCTTCGTCACGCGCATGGACTACCTGACGTCCTTCTTCAACGAGACGGCCTACTGTCTCGCCGTGGAGAAGCTCCTCGGCATCGAGGACCAGATCAGCGAACGCGCCAAGATCATCCGGGTGCTTCTGATGGAGCTGAACCGGCTCTCCTCCCACCTGGTGTGCATCGCCACCGGCGGTATGGAGCTGGGCGCCACCACCATCATGATCTACGGATTCCGTGATCGTGAAATGATTCTCGATCTCTACGAGCTGATCACGGGCCTGAGGATGAACCACGCGTACATCCGCCCCGGCGGACTCGCCCAGGACCTGCCGCCCGGCGCGGTGGACCAGATCCGCGAGTTCGTGAAGAAGATGAAGAAGAACCTCCCGGAGTACGACAAGCTCGCCACCGGGAACCCCATCTTCAAGGCCCGCATGCAGGACATCGGCTACCTGGACCTGGCCGGCTGCATGGCCCTCGGCGCCACCGGCCCGATCCTGCGCTCCGCCGGCCTGCCGCACGACCTGCGCAAGGCACAGCCGTACTGCGGCTACGAGACCTACGACTTCGAGATCCCGACCGCCGACACCTGCGACGCCTACGGCCGCTTCCTGGTCCGCCTGGAGGAGATGCGCCAGTCGCTCGGCATCGTCGAACAGTGCCTGGACCGGCTCCAGCCCGGACCGGTCATGGTCGCCGACAAGAAGATCGCCTGGCCCGCCCAGCTCGCCCTGGGACCGGACGGACTCGGCAACTCCCTGGACCACATCAAGAAGATCATGGGCACCTCCATGGAGGCCCTGATCCACCACTTCAAACTCGTCACCGAGGGCTTCCGTGTCCCCCCGGGACAGACGTACGCGGCCGTCGAGTCCCCCAAGGGCGAACTCGGCGTGCACGCCGTCTCCGACGGCGGCACCCGCCCCTACCGGGTCCACTTCCGCGACCCGTCCTTCACCAACCTGCAGGCCATGGCGGCGATGTGCGAAGGCGGCCAGGTCGCCGACGTGATCGTCGCCGTCGCGTCCATCGACCCCGTGATGGGAGGCGTCGACCGGTGACCACCTCTTCTTCGGAGCGGGGCGTCAGCCTGGGCATGCCCGAGCTGCCCGCGCCCGCCTACCCGGACGACGTCCGGGCCCGGCTGGAGGCGGACGCGCGCGACATCATCGCGCGCTACCCGGACTCCCGCTCCGCCCTGCTTCCGCTGCTCCACCTCGTGCAGGCGCACGAGGGCCATGTCACGCGCACCGGAATGCAGTTCTGCGCGAACATGCTGGACCTGACCACGGCCGAGGTCACCGCCGTCGCCACCTTCTACACCATGTACCGGCGCCGGCCCTCCGGCGACTACCAGGTCGGCGTGTGCACCAACACGCTGTGCGCGGTGATGGGCGGCGACGAGATCTTCGAGACCCTCCAGGAACACCTGGGCGTCGGCAACGGTGAGACCACCGATGACGGCAAGGTCACCCTGGAGCACATCGAGTGCAACGCGGCCTGCGACTTCGCGCCGGTCGTGATGGTCAACTGGGAGTTCTTCGACAACCAGACGCCCGGCACCGCCAAGCGCCTGGTCGACGATCTGCGCGCGGGACGGCCCGTGCAGCCCACGCGCGGGGCACGGCTGTGCACCTTCAAGGAGACCGCGCGGATCCTGGCCGGCTTCCCCGACGAGCGGCCCGGGGCCGTCGAGGAGGGCGGCAGTGCGGGACCCGCGTCGCTGGTGGGCCTTCGCCTGGCAAGGGGAGAGGCCGCACCCGCGCGCGTGGTCCATCCGCGTGCACAGGAACCCGAGGATGCGCCGTCCGCCGGCCAGGCCACAGAGGAGGGGGAGTGATGACCGTGGCAGCCGAACTCAAGGACACCAGCCCCGAGAAGCTGCTCGCACCCGTGCTGTCGGCCTTCTGGGACGAGGACCGGTCCTGGACTCTGGACGTCTACCGGAGGCACGAGGGGTACGAGGGGCTGCGCAAGGCCCTCGCCATGTCACCGGACGACCTGATCGCGTACGTCAAGGACTCCGGGCTGCGAGGCCGCGGCGGCGCGGGATTCCCGACCGGAATGAAGTGGCAGTTCATTCCCCAGGGTGATGGAAAACCGCACTATCTAGTTGTCAACGCCGACGAGTCGGAGCCAGGGACCTGCAAGGACATCCCGCTCCTCTTCGCGAACCCGCACAGCCTCATCGAGGGCATTGTGATCGCGTGCTATGCCATCAGGTCGTCGCATGCCTTCATCTATCTGCGTGGTGAAGTCGTCCCGGTTCTGCGGCGGTTGCACGAGGCCGTGCGCGAGGCCTACGCGGCGGGCTACCTCGGCGAGAACATCCTGGGCAGCGGACTCGATCTCGACGTCACCGTGCACGCGGGCGCCGGCGCGTACATCTGCGGTGAGGAGACCGCACTGCTCGACTCGCTCGAAGGCCGCCGTGGTCAACCGCGGCTGCGTCCTCCTTTCCCTGCCGTCGAAGGGCTCTATGCCTGCCCGACTGTTGTGAACAACGTCGAGTCGATCGCGTCGGTTCCCGCCATCCTGAAAAACGGGAAAGACTGGTTCAGGTCGATGGGCAGCGAGAAGTCCCCCGGCTTCACGCTCTACTCGCTCAGCGGCCACGTCGCGAGCCCCGGCCAGTACGAGGGCCCGCTCGGCATCACGCTGCGCCAGCTCCTCGACATGAGCGGCGGGATGCGCCCCGGCCACCGCCTCAAGTTCTGGACACCGGGCGGCTCCTCGACGCCGATGTTCACCGACGAGCACCTCGACGTCCCCCTTGACTACGAGGGAGTCGGCGCCGCGGGTTCCATGCTCGGGACGAAGGCCCTGCAGTGCTTCGACGAGACGACCTGCGTGGTGCGGGCGGTGACCCGCTGGACCGAGTTCTACGCCCACGAGTCCTGCGGCAAGTGCACACCGTGCCGCGAAGGGACCTACTGGCTGGTGCAGTTGCTGCGGGACATCGAGGCAGGCAAGGGCACCATGTCCGACCTCGACAAGATCGCCGACATCGCCGACAACATCAACGGCAAGTCGTTCTGCGCCCTCGGCGACGGCGCCGCGGCCCCGATCGCCTCCTCGCTGAAGTACTTCCGCAAGGAGTACGAGCAGCACATCACGGGCCGGGGCTGCCCCTTCGACCCGGCCAAGTCGACGGCCTGGGCGGACCGCCCGGAGGTGAACGCATGACCGTGACCACCAACGCCCCCGGCGCCGGGGGAGAGGCGGCGGTCCCACCGCAGGACCTCGTCACGCTGACGGTCGACGGCGTGGAGATCAGCGTGCCCAAGGGCACCCTGGTCATCCGCGCCGCCGAACAACTCGGCATCGAGATCCCGCGGTTCTGCGACCACCCCCTCCTCGATCCCGCCGGCGCCTGCCGCCAGTGCATCGTCGAGGTCGAGGGCCAGCGCAAGCCGATGGCATCCTGCACCATCACCTGCACCGACGGCATGGTGGTGAAGACCCAGCTCACCTCGCCGGTCGCCGAGAAGGCCCAGCACGGCGTGATGGAACTGCTCCTCATCAACCACCCGCTGGACTGCCCCGTCTGCGACAAGGGCGGCGAGTGCCCGCTGCAGAACCAGGCCATGTCGCACGGCAACGCCGAGTCCCGCTTCGACGGAAAGAAGCGGACCTACGAAAAGCCCGTACCGATCTCCACCCAGGTCCTGCTCGACCGCGAGCGGTGCGTACTGTGCGCCCGCTGCACCCGGTTCTCCAACCAGATCGCGGGCGACCCGATGATCGAACTGCTGGAGCGGGGCGCCCTGCAGCAGGTCGGCACCGGCGAGGGCGACCCGTTCGAGTCGTACTTCTCCGGCAACACCATCCAGATCTGCCCGGTCGGCGCCCTGACCTCGGCGGCCTACCGGTTCCGCTCCCGCCCCTTCGACCTCATCTCCTCGCCGTCCGTGTGCGAGCACTGCTCCGGCGGCTGCGCCACCCGCACCGACCACCGGCGCGGCAAGGTCATGCGACGGCTCGCCGAGAACGACCCCGAGGTCAACGAGGAGTGGATCTGCGACAAGGGACGCTTCGCGTTCCGGTACGCGCAGCTGAAGGACCGGCTCGAGACCCCGCTGGTGCGGGACGCCGACGGCGTCCTCGCGCCCGCCTCCTGGCCGGAGGCGCTGGACGCGGCCGCACGCGGGCTGAACACCGCCCGCTCGCGGGCCGGCGTCCTCATCGGCGGCCGGCTGACCGTCGAGGACGCCTACGCCTACAGCAAGTTCGCGCGCGTGGCACTGGACACCAACGACATCGACTTCCGCGCGCGCGTGCACAGCGGCGAGGAATCCGACTTCCTGGCGTCCCGGGTGGCAGGCCGCGGCCGAGACCTCGACGGTACGGGCGCCACGTACACCTCTTTGGAGAAGGCGCCCGCCGTCCTGCTGGTCGGCTTCGAGTCGGAGGAGGAGGCGCCCGGCGTCTTCCTGCGGTTGCGCAAGGCCTGGCGGGGGCGCAAGCAGAAGGTGTTCGCGCTGGGTACGCACGCGACCCGGGGCCTCGAGAAGGCGGGCGGCATCCTGCTGCCGGCCGCGCCCGGTACCGAGACCGAGTGGCTGGACGCCCTCGGCAGCGGTGTCGGTCTGGAGGAACCCGGCACGCGCGCGGCGGAGGCGTTGCGCGGCGAAGGGGCGGTCATCGTCGTCGGCGAGCGGCTCGCCTCGGTGGCGGGCGGCCTCACCGCCGCCGTACGTGCCGCCGCCGCGACCGGCGCCGAGCTGGTGTGGATCCCGCGCCGGGCCGGTGAGCGAGGTGCCGTCGAGGTGGGCGCGCTGCCGTCGCTGCTGCCGGGCGGACGTCCCGCGACCGACCCGCGCGCGCGTGAGGAGGTCGCCGCGGCCTGGGGGCTCTCCGAACTCCCACTGCGCTACGGCCGCGACACCCATCACATCCTCGAGGCCGCCGCCACCGGTGAGCTGTCGGCCCTCGTCGTCGCCGGCGTGGAGGTCGCCGACCTGCCCGACCCGGCACGCGCGCGTGAGGCACTGGACAGCGTCGGGTTCCTTGTCTCGCTGGAGCTTCGGCCCAGCGAGGTCACCGAACACGCCGACGTCGTTCTGCCGGTCGCCGCGGTCGCCGAGAAGGCGGGCACCTTCCTCAACTGGGAAGGCAGGGTGCGCTACTTCGACGCCGCGCTCAAGCCCGAGCAGATGACCCGCCGCCTCGCGCCGACCGACGCGCGCGTGCTGCAGATGCTCGCCGACGCCATGGACGTCCACCTGGGCCTGCCCGATCTGCGCACCACGCGCGCGGAGATCGACCGGTTCGGCTCCTGGGACGGCCCGCGCGCCACCGAGCCCCACGAGTCCGCGGGCGTATTGCCGCGTCCGGCCGTCGGCGAGGCCGTACTCGCCGGGCACCGGCTGCTGCTCGACCAGGGCGTCCTCCAGCAGGGTGACGAGGCACTCGCCGGCACCCGGCACGCCGCACGCGCGCGTGTGTCCGCGGCGACGGCAGCCGAAGCGGGCGTCAAGGACGGCGACGTCCTCGCCGTCACCGGCCCGGTCGGCACGGTCGCGCTCCCGCTCCAGGTCACCGAGATGCCCGACCGGGTGGTCTGGCTCCCGCTGAACTCCGTCGGCACCGGCGTCGCCTCCGACACCGGGGCACAGCCCGGAACCCTCGTCCGCATCGGCCCGGCGGCAGTCGCCGAAGACGCCCCCAAGGAGGTGGAGGCATGAGCCCGTACCTCGCCGCTGAAAACCTCTCGATGTTCGGCCGCGACCCCTGGTGGCTGGTCGTCGTCAAGGCCGTCTTCTGCTTCGCCTTCCTGATGGTGACCGTGCTGTTCTCCATCGTCTGGGAGCGCAAGGTCGTCGCCTGGATGCAGCTGCGCATCGGCCCCAACCGGCACGGCCCCTGGGGCATGCTCCAGTCGCTCGCCGACGGTGTGAAGCTGATGCTCAAGGAAGACGTCATCGTCAAGCGCGCCGACAAGGCGGTCTACATCCTGGCGCCGATCGTCGCGGCCATCCCGGCCTTCATGGCAATCGCGGTGATCCCCTTCGGCCCGGCCGGCAACGAGATCTCGATCTTCGGTCACCGCACCACGATGCAGCTCACCGACCTGCCGATCGCGATGCTCTACATCCTCGCGGTCGCCTCCGTCGGCATCTACGGCATCGTCCTTGCGGGTTGGAGTTCTGGATCCACCTACCCGCTCCTCGGCGGCCTGCGCTCCTGCGCGCAGATGATCTCCTACGAGATCGCCATGGGTGCCGCGTTCGCCTCGGTGTTCCTGTACTCGGGGTCGATGTCGACGTCCACCATCGTGGAACAGCAGCACGACCGCTGGTACATCCTGCTGCTGCCGGTCTCCTTCATCATCTACATCGTCACGATGGTCGGCGAGACCAACCGCGCCCCCTTCGACATGCCGGAGTCCGAGGGCGACCTGGTCGGCGGCTTCAACACCGAGTACTCGTCCATCAAGTTCGCGATGTTCATGCTCGCCGAGTACGTGAACATGGTGACGGTCTCGGCCGTCTCCACCACCCTCTTCCTCGGCGGCTGGCGTGCCCCCTGGCCGATCAGCGCCTTCTGGGAGGGTGCCAACCACGGCTGGTGGCCGCTGCTCTGGTTCGTGATCAAGGTCCAGCTGCTGCTGTTCTTCTTCATCTGGCTGCGCGGCACGCTCCCACGGGTCCGCTACGACCAGCTGATGAAGCTCGGCTGGAAGGTCCTCATCCCGGTCTCCGTGACCTGGCTGATGCTGGTGGCGACCGTACGGGCCCTGCGCAACGAGCACTACGACTTCGCCGACATCGCCCTCTACGTCGGCGGTGGCATCCTCGCCCTGCTGTTGCTCTCCTTCGTCGCCGACATGTTCCGCGAGAAGGGGAAGACGGCCGAGGAGCCCGCCGTGCAGGAGGCCGGATTCGACCCGATGGCGGGCGGATTCCCCGTGCCGCCGCTGCCCGGACAGGAACTGCCGCCGGTGCCGAGGCGTCGCCCCCGCCGCGAGCACGAGCTGATTGTCAGTGGCGGGTCGGACACTGTCAGTGACGGATTGTCGGAGGGAAAGGAGACGTCCGATGGCTGAGGAGCCCAAGGAGACCAAGCCCGGTTTCCTGAACCCCGTCGCCGGCTTCGGCGTGACCTTCAAGGCCATGTTCAAGAAGCGGCTGACCGAGCAGTACCCCGAGCAGAAGAAGACCACGGCCCCGCGGTTCCACGGACGGCACCAGCTCAACCGCCATCCGGACGGCCTGGAGAAGTGCGTCGGCTGCGAGCTGTGCGCCTGGGCCTGCCCCGCCGACGCGATCTACGTGGAGGGCGCCGACAACACCGACGAGGAGCGCTACTCGCCGGGCGAGCGGTACGGCCGCGTCTACCAGATCAACTACGCCCGCTGCATCCTGTGCGGCCTGTGCATCGAAGCGTGCCCCACGCGCGCGTTGACGATGACCAACGAGTTCGAGCTGGCCGACTCCAGCCGCGCGAACCTCATCTACACCAAGGAGCAGCTGCTCGCCGGGCTCGAGGAGGGCATGGTCGACACGCCCCACGCGATCTTCCCGGGGACGGACGAGCAGGACTACTACCGCGGCCTGGTGACCCAGGCCGCGCCCGGCACCGTACGGCAGGTCGCCGTCTCCAAGGGCGAGAAGCCCGAGGACCGCGACCAGGACCAGGGTCGGGAGGTGGACGCATGAGCCCGCAGCTCGCCGCCTACACCACCTCCACCGGTGAGGCCGTCCAGTTCTGGGTGCTCGCCACGGTCGCGGTGGTCGGCGCCCTGGGCACCGTCTTCATGAGGAAGTCCGTGCACAGCGCGCTCTCCCTCGCCGGAACCATGATCGTCCTGGCGGTGTTCTACCTCGCCAACGGCGCGTACTTCCTGGGCATCGTGCAGATCGTCGTCTACACGGGCGCGATCATGATGCTGTTCCTGTTCGTGGTGATGCTCGTCGGCGTGACGGCCGCGGACTCGCTGAAGGAGACCATCAAGGGCCAGCGCTGGCTGGCCCTTCTGTGCGGGGTCGGCTTCGGCGTCCTGCTCTTCGCCGGCATTGGCAACGCCTCCCTGAAGGAGTTCAACGGCACCGGCCAGGCGAACGCGAACGGCAACGTGGAGGGCCTTGCCTCCCTCATCTTCACCAAGTATGTCTTCGCCTTCGAAATCACCGGCGCTCTGCTGATCACGGCCGCGGTCGGCGCCATGGTGCTCACGCACCGCGAGCGCACCGAGCGCGCCAAGACCCAGCGCGAACTGTCCGAACAGCGCATCCGCGAGGGCAAGCACGTCCCGCCGCTGCCCGCCCCCGGTGTCTACGCCCGGCACAATGCCGTGGACATCGCCGGTCTGCTGCCCGACGGCACGCCGTCCGAGCTGACCGTCAACAAGACGCTGCGCGAGCGCGGCCAGATCCGTGACGTCTCGGCGGAGGCACTCAGCGACCTGCGGGCGCTGGAGCAGCGCGCGGAGGAGCGCCTGGAGCGCACGGAGATCGAACCGGCGACGTTCAAGCGGTCCGAGGAGGCGTCGAAGTGAACCCGGTCAACTACCTCTACCTCGCCGCTCTGTTGTTCACGATCGGCGCGACCGGTGTCCTGATCCGGCGCAACGCCATCGTGGTCTTCATGTGCATCGAGCTGATGCTGAACGCCTGCAACCTCGCGTTCGTCACCTTCTCCCGGATGCACGGCAACCTCGACGGCCAGATCATCGCGTTCTTCACGATGGTCGTCGCCGCCGCGGAGGTCGTGGTGGGCCTCGCGATCATCGTGTCGCTGTTCCGTACCCGCCACTCGGCCTCGGTCGACGACGCCAGCCTGATGAAGCTGTAAGGGGTCGGAAGAATCGTGGAGAACCTGATCGCGCTGCTCATCGCGGCGCCCCTGCTCGGAGCGGCCGTCCTGCTGGTCGGCGGCCGGCGCCTGGACCGCGTCGGCCATTGGGTCGGCACGCTCCTGTCGGCCGCCTCCTTCGTGTTCGGCCTGATCCTCTTCGCCGACCTGCTCGGCAAGAACGCCGAACACCGCACCCTGATCAAGCACTTGTTCAGCTGGGTTCCGGTGGCCGGCTTCCAGGCGGACGCCACCCTCCGCCTCGACCAGTTGTCGATGACGTTCGTCCTGCTCATCACGGGCGTAGGCTCGCTGATCCACCTGTACTCGGTCGGGTACATGGAGCACGACGAGCGCCGCCGCCGCTTCTTCGGCTATCTGAACCTGTTCCTCGCGGCGATGCTGCTGCTCGTCCTCGCCGACAACTACCTGCTGCTGTACGTCGGCTGGGAGGGCGTCGGTCTCGCCTCGTACCTGTTGATCGGCTTCTGGCAGCACAAGCCCAGCGCCGCGACGGCCGCGAAGAAGGCCTTCCTGGTCAACCGCGTCGGCGACATGGGCCTGTCCATCGCGATCATGCTGATGTTCACGACGTTCGGGACCTTCGCCTTCGGCCCGGTCCTCGGTCACGCGACCCAGGCCTCCGAGGGCAAGCTCACCGCGATCGGCCTGATGCTGCTGCTCGCCGCCTGCGGCAAGTCCGCCCAGGTGCCGCTGCAGTCCTGGCTCGGTGACGCCATGGAGGGCCCGACCCCGGTCTCGGCCCTCATCCACGCGGCGACGATGGTGACCGCGGGCGTCTACCTGATCGTCCGCTCCGGAGCCATCTTCAACGCCGCTCCCGACGCCCAGCTGGCCGTCACCGTCGTCGGCGCGGTCACGCTCCTGTTCGGTGCGATCGTCGGTTGTGCCAAGGACGACATCAAGAAGGCGCTGGCCGGCTCGACCATGTCGCAGATCGGCTACATGATCCTCGCCGCCGGCCTCGGCCCCATCGGCTACGTCTTCGCGATCATGCACCTGGTGACGCACGGCTTCTTCAAGGCCGGGCTGTTCCTCGGCGCCGGTTCGGTCATGCACGGCATGAACGACGAGGTCGACATGCGCAAGTACGGCGGCCTGCGCACGTACATGCCGGTCACCTTCGTCACCTTCGGCCTCGGCTACCTTGCCATCATCGGCTTCCCGGGCCTGTCCGGCTTCTTCTCCAAGGACAAGATCATCGAGGCGGCCTTCGCCAAGGGCGGCACCGAGGGCTGGATCCTCGGCGGCGCGGCCCTGCTGGGCGCGGCCATCACCGCCTTCTACATGACGCGCGTGATGCTGATGACGTTCTTCGGCGAGAAGCGCTGGCAGCCGGACGAGAACGGCAACGAGCCGCACCCGCACGAGTCCCCGAGGGTCATGACGATCCCGATGATCGTGCTGGCCGTCGGCTCGGTCTTCGGCGGCGCCTTCTTCAGCATCGGCGACCGCTTCCTGCACTGGCTGGAGCCCATCACCGGCCACAGCGAGGGCCACTCCCCGGTCAGTGCCTGGACGGTCACCGGGGCGACCATGGTCTGCCTGGTCATCGGCGTGGGCATCGCCTGGGCGCAGTACGGCCGCAAGCCCGTCCCCGCCGTCGCCCCGCGCGGTTCGCTGCTCACCCGGGCCGCCCGCCGCGACCTGCTCCAGGACGACTTCAACCATGTGGTCCTGGTACGCGGCGGCGAGCACCTGACGCGCTCCCTGGTGTACGTCGACCACACCCTGGTCGACGGAGTCGTCAACGGCACGGCAGCCGGTTTCGGCGGCCTGTCGGGGCGGCTGCGCCGACTCCAGAACGGCTTCGCCCGCTCCTACGCGGTCTCGATGTTCGGCGGTGCGGCCCTCCTGGTCGCCGCGACCCTGCTGATGAGGGCGGTCTGATACCGATGTCCTTTCCTCTGCTGACAGCGACGGCGGCGCTCCCGGCCGTGGGGGCCGTCGCCACGGCCGCCGTACCGGCCGCGCAGCGCACCGCCGCGAAATGGCTCGCGCTCATCGTCTCGCTCGCCACACTCGCCCTGGCGGCCACCGTCCTGGTCCGCTTCGACCCGGGCGGCGCCCGCTACCAGCTCACCGAATCCCATGCCTGGATCAAGGACTTCGGGGTGCGGTACGAGCTGGGCGTGGACGGCATCGCGGTGGCGCTGCTCGCGCTGACCGCCCTGCTGATCCCGTTCATCATCCTCGCCGGCTGGCACGACGCCGACCCGCTGGAGACCGGAAGCCGCCGCTGGCGGCCCACCCAGGGCTTCTTCGCACTGATCCTGGCCGTCGAGGCGATGGTGATCATCTCGTTCGAGGCCACCGACGTCTTCCTCTTCTACATCTTCTTCGAGGCCATGCTCATCCCGATGTACTTCCTCATCGGCGGCTTCGGGGACCGAGCCCACGCACAGGGCGAGAAGGCGGCCTCGACGCAACGGTCGTACGCGGCCGTGAAGTTCCTCCTCTACAACCTGGTCGGCGGTCTGATCATGCTGGCCGCGGTGATCGGCCTCTATGTGGTCGCCGGGAACTTCAGCCTCGCGGAGATCGCGCACGCGCGCGCGAACGGCTCGCTGCACATGGCGACGAGTACCGAACGCTGGCTGTTCCTCGGCTTCTTCTTCGCCTTCGCGGTGAAGGCGCCGCTGTGGCCGCTGCACACCTGGCTGCCCAACGCCATGCAGGAGTCGACCGCCCCGGTCGCCGTCCTGATCACCGCGGTCGTCGACAAAGTGGGTACCTTCGCGATGCTCCGCTTCTGCCTCCAGCTGTTCCCGGAGGCCAGCAAGTGGGCGACGCCCGTGATCCTGGTGCTGTCCCTGATCAGCATCGTCTACGGCGCGCTGCTCGCCGTCGGCCAGCGGGACATCAAGCGCCTGGTGGCGTACGCGTCGATCTCGCACTTCGGCTTCATCATCATGGGCATCTTCGCGATGACCAGCCAGGGCCAGTCCGGTGCCACGCTCTACATGGTCAACCACGGCATCTCCACGGCCGCGTTGATGCTGGTCGCCGGCTTCCTGATCTCCCGGCGCGGCTCGCGGCTCAT
The DNA here is from genome assembly GCF_009796285.1 of Streptomyces broussonetiae. Lineage (NCBI taxonomy): Bacteria > Bacillati > Actinomycetota > Actinomycetes > Kitasatosporales > Streptomycetaceae > Streptomyces > Streptomyces broussonetiae. The sequence continues at coordinate 5,523,860 of NZ_CP047020.1, forward strand.
CGCCGACTTCGGCGGTGTGCAGAAGGTCGCTCCGGTGCTCGCCGGCACGTTCCTGATCGGCGGCCTCGCCACCCTCTCGCTGCCCGGACTCGCGCCGTTCGTGAGTGAATTCCTGGTCCTGGTCGGCACGTTCTCGCGCTATCCGGCGATCGGCATCATCGCCACCTTCGGCATCGTCCTCGCCGCGCTGTACACCCTCGTGCTGTACCAGCGCACGATGACGGGCCCGGTGAAGCCCGAGGTCTCGGCGATGCCCGACCTCCGCGCGCGCGAGCTGGTGGTGGTCGCGCCGCTGATCGTGCTGCTGATCTTCCTGGGCGTCTACCCGAAGCCCGTCACGGACATCGTCAACCCGGCGGTCAAACAGACCATGTCCGACGTACACAAGTCCGACCCCAAGCCCTCGGTGGAGGCGGCCAAGTGAGCGCAGCAGCCGTCCACAGCCTGTGGACAACCGCGGCCGGCCCGATCACGAAGATCCCGGCGCCGAAGATCGAATACGGACAATTGTCGCCGACGTTGATCGTCGTCGGCGCCGCACTGGTCGGCGTGCTGATCGAGGCGTTCGTCCCGCGCAAGTCCCGCTACTACGCCCAGGTGTTCGTGTCCGTCGTGGCCCTGTGCGCCGCGTTCGCCGCGGTGGTCGGGCTCGCCGCCGACGGTTACGGCACCACCAAGGCGCACATCGCAGCCATGGGTGCGATCGCGGTCGACGGCCCCGCCCTGTTCCTGCAGGGCACGATCCTGCTGGCCGGCCTGGTCGCCCTGTTCACCTTCGCCGAGCGGCGCCTGGACCCGGCCGCGCACGGCAACCGCGTCGACTCCTTCGCCGCACAGGCCGCGTCCGTACCGGGCAGCGACGGCGAGAAGGCGGCGGTGAAAGCGGGCTTCACCACGACAGAGGTCTTCCCGCTGTTGTTGTTCGCCATCGCGGGCATGCTGGTGTTCCCCTCGGCCAACGACCTGCTGACGCTGTTCGTGGCCCTGGAGGTCTTCTCCCTGCCGCTGTACCTGATGTGCGCACTGGCCCGCCGCAAGCGGCTGATGTCGCAGGAAGCCGCGGTCAAGTACTTCCTGCTCGGCGCCTTCGCCTCGGCGTTCACCCTGTTCGGCATCGCCCTGCTCTACGGCTACGCGGGCTCGGTGTCTTACGCCCGCATCGCGCAGGTCGTCGACGGCACGATCACCAACGTCGACCCGGCGCTCGCCAACACCATGGGCAACGACGCGCTGCTGCTCATCGGCGGCGCCATGATCGTGATGGGCCTGCTGTTCAAGGTGGGCGCGGTGCCGTTCCACATGTGGACGCCCGACGTCTACCAGGGCGCGCCGACCCCCGTGACCGGCTTCATGGCGGCGGCGACGAAGGTGGCCGCGTTCGGCGCGCTGCTGCGCCTGCTCTACGTCGTCCTGCCGGGCATGCGCTGGGACTGGCGGCCGGTCATGTGGGCGGTGGCGATCATCACCATGCTGGGCGGCGCGATCGTCGCGATCACGCAGACCGACATCAAGCGCCTCCTGGCGTACTCGTCCATCGCGCACGCCGGATTCATCCTCGCGGGTGTCATCGCCACGTCGAAGGACGGCGTCTCGTCGGTCCTCTTCTACCTGGCCGGCTACTCCTTCGTGACGATCGGCGCCTTCGCGGTGGTCACGCTGGTGCGCGACGCGGGCGGCGAGGCCACCCACCTGTCCAAGTGGGCGGGGCTCGGCCGCCGCTCCCCGCTGGTGGCGGCGGTCTTCGCCGTGTTCCTCCTGGCCTTCGCGGGCATCCCGCTGACCTCGGGCTTCGCCGGGAAGTTCGCCGTGTTCAAGGCGGCGGCGGACGGCGGCGCGGCGCCGCTGGTCGTCATCGGTGTGATCTCCTCGGCGATCGCCGCCTTCTTCTACATCCGGGTGATCGTCCTGATGTTCTTCAGCGAACCGCGCCCGGAGGGCCCGACCGTGGCCGTCCCGTCCCCGCTGACCATGGCGGCGATCGGCATGGGCGTGGCGGTGACCCTCGTGCTCGGCGTGGCTCCGCAGTACTTCCTGAACCTGGCGAGCCAGGCGGGAGTGTTCGTGCGCTGACACGCCCTTCGCACCTGCCGCTGCCCGGCCCCCTCGTTCGGATGGGTGCCGGGCAGCGGCATGTGACGGCCGTGGCGCGCTCGTGCGGGCTGCCGAGGCGGAGACCGCACGATTGCTTCAGGTCAGTGCCCGGTTACGGAGGGGGGACCGAGCCTGTGGATAACTCGGTGGCTGTCGGTGCGGCCCCCTATCGTGGAGGCAGCGGTCGGGCAACGACACACGGGGGACCGACGGGGGACAGGACCATGGAAGCGACGGGCGGGATCAGCGAGATGCCAAGGGTGACCGAGGGGCCGGGCGCGGCCGACAGCGAGGCGCTGGCCACGCTGCACCGGGTCTTCGGATACGAGGCTTTCCGGGGCGAACAGGACGCGATCATCGAGCATGTGGTGGCCGGCGGCGACGCCGTCGTCCTCATGCCGACCGGCGGCGGCAAGTCGCTGTGCTACCAGATCCCGGCCCTGGTCAGACCCGGCACAGGCGTGGTGATCTCCCCGCTGATCGCCCTCATGCAGGACCAGGTGGACGCCCTGCGCGCACTCGGCGTGCGCGCCGGTTTCATCAACTCCACGCAGGACTTCGACGAGCGCCGCATGGTCGAGGCCGAGTTCCTCGCCGGCGAGCTGGACCTGCTCTACCTGGCGCCGGAGCGCCTGCGCCTGGACAACACGCGCGACCTGCTCTCCCGCGGCAAGATCTCCGTCTTCGCCATCGACGAGGCGCACTGCGTCTCCCAGTGGGGCCACGACTTCCGCCCCGACTATCTCTCTCTTTCCCTCCTCGGCGAGCGCTGGCCGGACGTCCCGCGGATCGCACTCACCGCCACGGCCACCCGCGCCACCCACGAGGAGATCACCCAACGGCTGGATCTGCCGACGGCCCGCCACTTTGTCGCCAGCTTCGACCGGCCCAACATCCAGTACCGCGTCGTGCCCAAGGCCGACCCCAAGAAGCAGCTGCTTGCCTTCCTCAGGCAGGAGCACGCGGGCGACGCGGGCATCGTGTACTGCCTCTCACGCAACTCGGTGGAGCGTACGGCGGAGTTCCTGACCGCCAACGGCGTCGAGGCGGTGCCGTACCACGCGGGCCTGGAGGCGGGCATGCGCGCCGCCCACCAGTCCCGGTTCCTGCGCGAGGACGGCCTGGTCGTCGTGGCGACCATCGCGTTCGGCATGGGCATCGACAAGCCGGACGTACGGTTCGTCGCCCACCTGGACCTGCCCAAGTCGATCGAGGGCTACTACCAGGAGACCGGCCGCGCGGGCCGCGACGGCCTGCCGTCCACGGCATGGATGGCGTACGGCCTGAACGACGTCATACAGCAGCGCAAGCTGATCCAGTCCGGCGAGGGCGACGAGGCGTTCCGCCGCCGCGCCTCCGCCCACCTCGACGCGATGCTCGCGCTGTGCGAGACCGCCCAGTGCCGCCGCGGCCAGCTGCTGGCCTACTTCGGCCAGGACCCCGACGCGGCGGGCTGCGGCAACTGCGACACCTGCCTGACCCCGCCGGAGACCTGGGACGGCACGGTCGCCGCGCAGAAGGTGCTGTCGACGGTGGTACGGCTGCAGCGCGAACGCGGGCAGAAGTTCGGCGCCGTGCAGATCGTCGACATTCTGCTCGGCAAGCGCACCGGCAAGGTCATCCAGTTCGACCACGACCAGCTGTCCGTCTTCGGCATCGGGGCAGACCTCACCGAGGCCGAGTGGCGGGGCGCCATCCGGCAGCTGCTGGCCCAGGGGCTGCTTGCGGTCGAGGGGGAGTACGGCACGCTGGTGCTCACCGAGGCGAGTGGCTCGGTGCTGCGGAGCGAGCGCGAGGTGCCGCTGCGCAAGGAGCCGAAGAAGCCGGCCACCGCCCGGTCGCGGCAGGCGGGTGCCTCCGGCGGCGACCGCAAGGCCAAGGCTGCCGTGGCCGAGCTGCCCGACGAACTGCTGCCCGCCTTCGAGGCCCTGCGCGCCTGGCGCGCCGAACAGGCCCGCGAGCAGGGCGTCCCCGCGTACGTCATCTTCCACGACGCCACCCTGCGGGAGATCGTCACCGTGAGCCCTGCCTCGGTGCGCGAGCTGGGCACGGTGAGCGGTGTCGGCGAGAAGAAGCTTGCGACGTACGGCGAGGGCGTGCTGGCGGTGCTGGCTTCCCTGGGCGGTCCGGCCGCGCCGGACGGTCCGGGCCCGGCCGCCGGCGACACCCAGGACGCCGACTGGCCGGAGCCGGACGAGGAGCCGGAGCCCGACGACTGGATATAGCGGGCCGGGCGAGTCGGCCCGCTGCGATGAGGGGGATCGTCACAGCCCCCGCGCCGCGTAGGCCCTGACGTCCGCGTCCGAGTCGGCCGTGGCCGTGGCGAGTGCCGCGCGGGCCTCCACCGTGGCCCGGTGCCGGGTCAGGGCGAGCACGGCCGCCTTGCGCACGTCGGCGTTGGGGTCGGCCAGGGCCTTGGCCAGGGCGGGCACGGCGACGTCGGCGGTTGCGGCCGACAGCGCGGCGGCGGCACCGGAGCGCACCTGCCAGGCCGGATCGGACAGGGCGGCCACGGCGCGGGCGGCGAGCGGTGGCGGGCAGCCGGTGCCCGCCAGCGCACCGAGCGCGGCACCGCGCACAAGGGCATCGGTGTCCTCGGTGAGACGGTCCAGAGCGGTGGTGAGCAGCTGCCGGTCGGCCGGCGTCGGCGCCGCCGGGCCGACGGCGGCCAGCGCCTTGGCCACGCCGACCCGGACCTCCCGGGAGGGATCGTCCGCGGCACCGGCCAGCGGTCGGACGGCGTCCACCGAGACCAGCGCCCGTACGGACGCGGTTCGAACGCCGATGTCGGGGTCGTCCAGCGCCGCCGCGAACACACCGGCATCGCCGAGCCGCAGAACGCGCAGCACATCGAGCGCGGCGGCCCGGACCACGGGATCGGTGTGGCTGAGCGCACCGGTGAGAGCGGTACCCAGGGCGGGTTCGGGTGGCAAGGTCTCGACGAGTTCACGCAGGGAGGCCGCGGCGGACGCGCGGACCTCGGCGTCGGGATCGGCGAGGGCGCCCGCCAGAGCCTGCCCGGTGCCGGGCGGCACGGTCTCGGTGAGCACCGAGACGGCCATACGGCGCACAGCGGGATCGGAATCCGCCAAGTAGGGCTCCAGGGCGGCGAGTTCGGTCTCCGTCTCGGCCAGGTCCAGCAGTTGGAGGAGCCGGGGCGAGGCGGGGCCGCGGGCGTCGGCCCGTTCGCCGGAGGCCGTGGCACGGGCGGCGACCGGCTCTGCGGCGACCGGTGCCACCTCGCGCGGGCCGGCCGTGGCCACGTGCTCGGGACGGACTTCGCCGATCCGCCGGGAGGGACCGCCGACGGGCGCGAACTCCTCGACCGGAACCAGATAGGGAGCCACGGGCCGGGCCGTGAACTCCATCGCACCAGAGGGGGACTTGTGCAGATCGAGATGGTGGAACCAGGAGGCGTCGTCGCGCCCGGGGTGGTCGAGACGGTCGTGGTAGAGGCCCCAGCGGGACTCGGTACGGGCGAGAGAGGCACGAGCGGCCATCTCCGCACAGTCACGGATGAAGGTGACCTCGGCGCAGCGCATCAGTTCGTGCGCGGTGCGGGCGCCCATGGCGGCGACGTCGGCGCGCATCCGCTCGAAGGCCTCCAGGGCGAGGGAGAGCCGCGCCCCGGACTTCGGAGGTGCGACGTAGTCGTTGACGAAGCGGCGCAACTTGTACTCGACCTGGGGCTGCGGCGGGCCGTCCGGGTTGCGCAGCGGGCGGTAGATCAGCTCGTGCGCCTCGCGCACCTGGTCCGCCGGAAGTTCACCCACGTACGCCGTGTACCGGGCGGCGTCCGCGCCCGCGAGATCACCGAAGACGAACGCGCCGATCATGTAGTTGTGCGGGACGCAGGCGAGGTCACCGGCGGCGTACAGGCGCGGGACGGTCGTACGGGCGTGGTCGTCGACGCGGACGCCGGAGGCGGAGTGGCCGCCGCACAGGCCGATCTCCGAGATGTGCATCTCGACGTCGTGGGTGCGGTAGTCGTGCCCACGCCCGGCGTGGAAGGTGCCGCGGGTGGGGCGCTCGGTGGAGTGCAGGATGGACTCCAGGGCGGAGAGCGACTCCTCGGGGAGATGACTGAGCTTGAGGTAGACGGGGCCGCGGTCGCCGGCGACCTCGGCGGAGAACTCGGCCATCATCTGCCCGGACCAGTAGTCGGAGTCGACGAACCGCTCGCCGTGCCGGTTGACCTGGTAGCCGCCGAAGGGGTTGGCGACGTAGGCGCAGGCGGGTCCGTTGTAGTCCTTGATCAGCGGGTTGATCTGGAAGCACTCGATCCCGGTCAGCTCGGCGCCCGCGTGGTAGGCCATGGCGTACCCGTCGCCGGCATTGGTGGGGTTCTCGTAGGTGCCGTACAGGTAGCCGGAGGCGGGCAGGCCGAGCCTGCCGCAGGCGCCGGTTGCGAGGATCACCGCGCCCGCGCGGACGGTGACGAACGCGCCGGTACGGGTGTGCAAGCCGGCGGCGCCCACGGCCCGCCCCTCGGCGGTCAGGACCCGGACCGGCATCACCCGGTTCTCGATCCGGATCCGCTCCCGCATCTCGCGCCGCCGCAACTGCCGGTAGAGGACCTTTTTGACGTCCTTGCCCTCTGGCATCGGCAGTACGTACGAGCCGGAGCGATGCACCTGGCGCACCGCGTACTCACCGTGCTCGTCCTTCTCGAACTTGACGCCGTACGACTCCAGCCGCTGCACCATCGCGAAACCGCGCGTCGCGGTCTGGCGGACGGCGGCCTGGTCGACGATGCCGTCATTGGCACGGGTGATCTCAGCGACGTAGTCGTCGGGTTCGGCGCGGCCCGGGACGACCGCGTTGTTGACACCGTCCATGCCCATGGCGAGCGCGCCGGAGTGACGGACGTGGGCCTTCTCGAGCAGCAGGACGTCCGCGCCGCGCTCGGCGGCGGTCAGGGCGGCCATGGTGCCGGCGGTGCCGCCACCGATGACAAGGACGTCGCAGGTCAGCTCCTCGGCGTCGGCGATGGCGGGGATCTGCGGGAAAGTGGTGGCGGGGGTGGTCACCGGGATGCCTTTCACGAGCCGAGCGAGGTCAGGATGCCGCGGCGCAAGGCCACACGTGCCGGGTCGTCCATGGCGCCGCGGTCGCGGGGCCCCGGGACGTCGCGTACGGCGGCCATTCGGCCGGCGCCGAGCAGGGCCACGCGGTCGCCGAGGAAGAGGGCCTCGTCAACGTCGTGCGTGACGAAGACGACGGTCGCGCCCGTGCCGCGGAGCACCTCCACCAGCAGGTCCTGCATGCCGGAGCGGGTCTGGGCGTCGAGGGCGCCGAAGGGCTCGTCCATGAGGACCGCGCGTGGGCTGTCGGCGAGCGCGCGGGCCAATTGGGCGCGCTGGCGCTGCCCGCCCGAGACCCGGTGCGGCAACTGCCCTGCCTGTGCGCTGAGTCCGACACGCTCCAGCCAGGACTCGGCCCGGACACGCCGTTCACCGCGTGGTACACCACTGATGGCAAGCGGCAGTTCGACGTTCCCGCGCAAGGTGCGCCAGGGCAGCAGCGCGTCCTCCTGGAAGACCAGCGCACGGTCGGCCGACGGCCCGGTCAGCGGGCTGCCGTCCAACTCGGCCGTGCCGCCCAGCGCAGGCAGTAGCCCGGCGAGGGTGCGCAGCAGCGTGGACTTTCCGCAGCCGGAGGGGCCGACGACGGTGAGGATCTCACCAGGGGCGACGTCCAGGTCGATGTCGTACAGCACCGGAGCGTCCGGGCGGCCGAGTACGGCGCCGCGGAAGGCGAGCCGGGTGCCGCGTACGGCCTCCGACGCCGGCGCCGGTGCGCCGGGAGCGGTGATGGTCTCAGACGAGGTGCTCATGGCCGGCCTCCTTGGTGTTCTTGTGGCCCTGCTGCTCGGGCTGGGTGTGATGCTCGGCATCTCGCTCGGCGCGGACGGGGGCCACGGCAGGCCGGGGCACGCGGGCACGGCCACCGGGGACGTACGAGGTGCGGGGCAGCCAGCGGGTCAGACGCCGGCCGACAAGTTCCACGGCCGTGGAGGTGACCCAGCCGAGGACACCGATGGTGACCATGCCGACGAAGACGCCGGGGTAGTCCACCACCGTGTAGTCCTGCCAGGTGCGGTAACCGACACCGTACTGGCCGGAGATCATCTCGGCGGAGATCACGCAGATCCACGACACGCCGATGCCGACCGACAGCCCTCCGAAGATGCCGGGCAGTGCGCCGGGCAGCACGACCGAACCGAGGATCCGCAGCCGACTGCCGCCCATGGTGCGTACCGCTTCCTCCCAGACCGGGGTCAGCGCGCGGACCGCGTGCCGGGTGGAGACCAGCACGGGGAAGAAGGCGGCGGCGCAGGTGATGAAGACGATGCCCTGCTCGTTCGAGGGGAACAGCAGGATCGCGACCGGGACAAGGGCGATCGCCGGGATGGGACGGATCACCTCCAGGACCGGGCCGAGCAGATCCTCGGCGAGCCGGGAACGGGCCACGAGCACGCCGGTCGCCACACCCAGGACGGCCGCCAGCGCGAAGCCGGTGAGGATGCGGGTGAGGCTGTCGGTGAGGTCGGTCCAGTAGTCGCTGCCGGAGATCCGATCGGCGAAGGCACGCGCCACGTCGGTGGCCGTGGGAAACTGCGAGAAGCGCAGCCACAGGTCTACCTTCTGGCTGGTCAGCAGCTGCCACAGACCGAGGAAGACCACCAGGGAGGCGGTGCGCAGCGCATACCGGGCAACGGGTGGCCGGGTCATGAGGCGCGCTCCAGAGCCTCGCGGTACGACACGGTACGGGCGCCGCCGTGGGCGGTGAGGTAGGCCTGCGCGGTCGCCGGGGTGACAAAGGGCAGCAGTTGTTTGCCGTCGGCCACCCAGAGGGCCTTGTCGGCGAACCAGAGCGTTCCGGTGATGGCGTCGGGCGCGTAGGCGGCGCGAATTCCGGCCTGGTGGCGGGCTACGTAAGTCAGCAGCTCACGGGCGGACTTGAAGGAGACCGTCTTGTCGCTGCCCTTGGCCCACACCTCGCCCGCGGCCGGCGCGGGCGGGGCGGTGAGCCGCTTGGCGTAGGACGCCCCCAGGGCCTTCTTCACGTACTGGTCGTCGACGAAGGAGTCCACGTCGATGTCGCCGGTCAGTTTGGCGGCCTTCAGCACGGACACGTCCTGCTTCAGCGCGGACACGAGCTGGGGCCTGACGGCAGGGTCGAAGGTGGCGATGCCGTGGGCGCCGTTGTAGAGGTAGACCACCTCGGCGGGCAGGCCGGTGGCCCGGGCGACCTTCTCCGCGGCGGTGACGGGGTGGGCGTTGAGGTAGTCCGTCGCCTCGGCCTGGGCCTTGAGGAAGGCCTCCAGGACCACCGGGTGCCGGTGGGTGAAGTCCTCGCGGGCGGTCACGCCGTGGAAGGTCGGCAGGTTCAGCTGTGCGCCGTCGTACAGCGCCTTCGCCCTGCTCTGGAAGACGAGCAGGCCGGGCCAGGCGACGAACTGCGACAGAGCGTCCACGCTGCCGGAGGAGAGCGCCGAGGCGCCGACGGCGGGCTGCTGGTTGAGCTTGGAGATGTCCTTGTCCGGGTCGATGCCGGCGCGCTGCAGGGCCCGTACGAGGGTGCCGTCGGCTGCGGAGCCGATGCTCGTGGAGATCTTCCTGCCCTTCAGGTCCTTCAGCGAGGCGAGCTGCGAACCGGGCGTGGTCACCACCGTGTTGAGGCCACCGCGCAGGTTGTACCCGGTCACCGAGACCAGGTGGGTGGGGCGGCCGAGCTGCTTGCCGCGGGCCGCGTTGAGCAGCAGCGGGAAGTCACCCATCGAGCCGATGTCGATCTTTCCAGCGGTCATCTGGGCGGTGATCGGGGCGCCGGTGGCGTAGTCCTGCCAGTCCACCTTGTAGGTGTGGCCGTCGTGCAGGGAGTTGAGCTGCTGCTCGAAGTATCCGAGGGAACGCAGCAGTGTCCCGGCGGTGACTGTGTTGATGGTCTTGGACTGGTAGCCGACGGTCACGGTGACCGTGGAGCCGCTGCCCGCTTCGGCGCTGCCGCCGCACGCCGACAGGGGAAGGAGCAGCGCGGCGGCGGACAGTGCGACTGCCGTGCGTTTCATGGTGGTTGTACCTCTCACCGCAGCAGGTAGGGCATGTTGACCGTGACGGCCCCGGTGGGGCAGCGGGCCGCGCACGGGCCGCAGTACCAGCACTCGTCGACGTGCATGTACGCCTTGCCGGTGCTGTCGTCGATGGCTAGGGAGTCCAGCGGGCACATGTCCACGCAGAGGGTGCAGCCGTCGATGCACTTCGACTCGTCAATGGTCACGGGCACGTCGGCCCGCTGGGGCGCCAAGGGCATGGCTGTCTCCAGGAAACGTGCGGCAAGGGTGGGTGCGGCGGCCGGTTACAGCGACCGGTGCAGCAGGCCGCTCATGGTGATGCGGTCGCCGCGGAAGCGGATGAACTCCAGGTCGACGGGGCGTCCGTCGGCGAGGTGGGTGAGGCGTTCCAGCATCAGTACGGCGCCGCCGCGCGGTGCCTGGAGCACGGCGGCGGAGTGGGCGTCCGCGTTCACCGCCTCCAGGGTGATCTCGGCGTGGCCGAGACGCTGGCCGGTGATGGCTTCCAGGAGGCGGAAGACATCGGTGTTCTCCAGGTCGGCGCCGAGCAGGGCGGTTCCGAGATCGAGCGGGATGTAGGTGAGGTCGAGGGAGAGGGGAAGGCCGTTGAGGCGGCGCAGGCGCTCGATGTACAGGACGTCGGCGCCGGCCGGGATGCCGAGGCGGTCGGCCACCGGGGCGGGTGCGGGGGCGGGGCCCATGGTGCGGACCTCGTTGGTGACGCGGCCGTGTTCGCGGAGGGTTTCCGCGAGGCCCATCAGACGGTCGAGCCCGTGCGGGTATTTCCGGGCGACGACCACGGTGCCGACGCCGGGCAGCCGTTCCACCAGGCCTTCGGCCCGCAGGAGGTCCAGGGCCTGGCGGACGGTGTTGCGGGAGGCGCGGTAGTCGGTGGCGAGGGTCGACTCGTGGGGGAGGGGGCCGTTCGGGAATGCGCCGCCGATGATCTGGTGACGCAGCAGGTCAGCGAGCTGCCGGGCCCGGTCCGCGCGCAGCCGACGACGCGTGCGGTGGGCGGCGACGGTGGTCGCGGCGCCCTGACCGGCGTGGTCACGGGGGCGGTCGGTGGGTGGCATGGCTGGAACCATACCGATGCGGTAGGGAAAGTCGTGTTGCCGAAGTGTTGCGCCAGGTGAGGTGGCCTCGGATACGTCGCTGAGCTGCGGCATTGCCTCTCCGGTCGGGAAGATCTGCCACCCGGTGGACCCGGTCAGGACAGTGCTGTCAGCCCCGGGGCGAACGTGATCAGCAGCGGCAGCAGCGGCACCAGGGCGGCCACCGTCGTCGTCAGGGCCCGGTGCCGGCGCAGCAGCCGTGGCGGGGGCTCCAGCAGCCGGTCCACGCGCTCGCCCAGCAGACGGCGGCTGGAGTCGCAGGACAGGACGCCCCGGTGCTGGTTCAGCTCGATCAGGGCCAGGGCCGTGGTGAGGTGGCCGCAGCGCCGGGACGCCGTGTCGTCGGCGGCCAGTTCGACCAGGCGGTGCGTCTGGTCGCAGAAGTGGGCGAAGAGCGGGACGCGCGGGAAGCCCGTGGCCAGCGCGGTGGACAGGTGCAGCAGCCAGTTGTGGTGGGCACGCGCGTGTCCGCGTTCGTGGGTGAGGACGGCGTCCAGCTGGTGGTCGGTGAGCCGTTGCAGCGCCCCTGTGGTGACGACCAGCTGCGGCGGGTGGCCCGGCATCCACCAGGCGTCCGGGTACTCGTCCTCGAGCACCAGCACCGGGCCGCGTGCCGCCGGCAGTCCGGCCGGCAGGTCGGGGGCGCGTTCGCGTAGTTGCGCCCGGGCGTGACCGCGGCTGCGCCGGGCCTCGACGAGTTCGCGGGCCAGCATCGCCGTCGTCCAGGCGGCTCCGAAGGCCAGCAGCAGGGTGAGCGTGGTGGCCCACACCGGTGCGGCGGCGAGGTCGTACGCGGCGGTGACGGAGGGCGGCGCGGGGGCGAAGACGCGGTCGCGGACGGTGTGGAAGACGGCCGCCGTGCCCAGGATCAGTGCGGCCAGGCAGCACAGCAGGACGGTGGCGACCAGACACTGCCACACCCACAGCGCGACCACGGGTTCCCGCTCGGGCCAGGTGGCACGGGTCAGCGCACGCGGTGCCGGCAGCGCGGCCGTCAGGGCGACGACGCTCAGCAGGAGCAGGCAGACGGTCATGCCAGGGCTCCGGTTCCTGGTCGGAGAGGTGTGCGGGTGCGGGTGGTGCGGGGCGACGCGCCCGGGCGCGTCGCATGGTGCCGGTCCGCCCAGTATGACGGTGCGGGGCGATGTGAGTCAGGTCTCGGAAGTGATCCGTTCGGCACTTCCTGCATGGTCGTCCTCCGTGGAAGCACGACTTGTGCTCACCGCCTGTACCAGGCGGTGAGCACAAGGTGCTCGCTCCGGTGAAACCTGTCTCGATCTCGGGCTACAAGAGGCGGTTCAGCCCGCCACGACTCGTCCGCTGACCTTGCCCAGCCCGACCCGGCGTCCGTCCGCGCCGGGGGCCCACGCGGACAGCGTCACCACGTCGCCGTCCTCCAGGAAGCCACGCTTGCCGTCGGGGAGTTCGAGAGGCTCGCTGCCGTTCCACGTCAGTTCCAGCAGGGAGCCGCGCTGGCGTTCCTCGGGGCCGCTGACCGTGCCCGAGCCGTACAGGTCGCCGGTGCGCAGCGAGGCGCCGTTCACGGTCATGTGGGCGAGCTGCTGGGCTGCGGTCCAGTACATCGTCGAGAACGGCGGTTCGGCGACCGCTTGGCCGTTGATCGCGACGGTGATCCGCAGGTCGTAGCCACTGGGTTCGATGTCCGGCGCCGAGTCGTCCAGATAGGGCAGCAGCGGGTGGGTGCGCTCCGGAGCGGCCACGCGCGCGTGCTCCAGCGCTTCCAGCGGGGTGATCCACGCCGACACCGAGGTGGCGAAGGACTTGCCGAGAAAGGGGCCGAGCGGGACGTACTCCCAGGCCTGGATGTCGCGCGCGGACCAGTCGTTCAGGAGGCAGAGGCCGAACACGTGGTCGCGGAAGCCGCCCAGCGCGACCGGGCGGCCCATCTCGGAGGGGACGCCCACCACGAAGCCGACCTCGGCCTCGATGTCGAGCCTGATCGACGGGCCGAACACGGGTGTCGGGTCGCCCGGGCCCTTGCGCTGCCCGGAAGGCCGTACGACGTCCGTGCCGGAGACGACGACCGTGCCGGAGCGGCCGTGGTAACCGATCGGCAGATGCTTCCAGTTGGGGGTGAGGGAGTCCGCGGCCTCGGGGCGGAAGATCTGGCCGACGTTACGGGCGTGGTGCTCCGAGGCGTAGAAGTCGACGTAGTCCGCTACCTCGAAGGGCAGGTGCAGCGTCACCTCTGACAGGGGGCGGAACAGCGGCTCCAGTGTCGCGCGGTGCGCCGGGTCCGTGACCCAGGCCGTGATCGCGCGCCGTACCTCCGACCAGGTCGCGCGGCCGGCGGCCAGCAGCGTGTTCAGCGTGGGGCGGGCGAGCAGCGACTGGTGCGGCGAGCCCAGGGCCGCTGCCGCGGCGCCCGCGTCGAGAACGTGGTCCCCGAGACGGACGCCGACCCTCCGCTCTGTGCTGCCAGAGGGCGAGAACACGCCATAGGGAAGGTTGTGCGGGCCGAAGGGGTCGCCTTCGGGGACGTCGAAGGGGGGCATGGGGTGCTGCCTCACTCTCATCCGGGGCATGCATGGCGATGCGTTCCATGTGGTCGCGCCACACGTTACGGCTGTGATGTGTGTCTTGGGCAGAGCCCCGAGGCGTGCCCCGAGGTGTGACCCGAGGTGTGCCCGGACGTGCGGCCCAAGAGGTGCCCCGAAGGTTGCCCCCGTGGTGCCTAAAGGGTTCGCAATGTCCGAATAGACGCCGAATAGGGCTTGTCGGAGCGGGCAATTCCGGCTTAGCGTCCTTTGGGGACACGGACGGGCTGGATCCGTTCCGTTGGGGGGACACGTGGGGGGACCCGTGGCCGGAGACGCCGTCGGTGTGCCGTTCGAAGCGGACCGTGACGTGCCAGGACTGATCGTGAAGTTCGGCGACTATCCGCTGCACCATGGCGGAGTGGGCGCCATCCGCAGCCTGGGCCGCCTCGGCGTGCCCATGTACGCCATCACCGAGGATCCGTACACGCCCGCGGCGTCCTCGCGCTACCTGGAGAAGGCGTTCGTGTGGCCCACGACCGGCGCGGAGGACCCGGGCCACCTGGTCGAGGGGCTGCTGCGCATCGGGCGCCGGATCGGCCGTCCGGCCGTTCTGGTACCCACGGACGAAGAGGCGGCCGTCCTGATCGCCGAGCACCAGGACGAACTGGCCGGATCTTTTCTCTTCCCGAAGGTCGATCCCGCGCTGCCGCGCCGGCTAGCGAGCAAACAGGGACTGCACGAACTGTGCGTCGAGCACGGCATCGCGACCCCGGCGGCCGCGTTCCCGGAGTCCTACGACGACATCGTCGACTTCGCCGGCACGGCCCGCTTTCCGGTGGTGGCCAAGAACCGCGAGGCGTTCGTGCGGCGCCGCCGGCCGGCCGTGAACGGCACCACGCGGATCGCCACCCGCGAGGGCCTGCTCACGCTGGCCCGCGACTGGGGCGAGGAACCGGGCGTGATCCTCCAGGAGTACCTGCCGCGCGAGGAGGCCGAGGACTGGATCGTGCACGCCTGCTTCGGCCCGGACTCCGCTCCGCTCGCGCTGTTCACCGGCGTCAAGGTCCGCTCGTGGCCGCCGCACGCCGGCATGACGGCGAACGCGTACGTCGTCGACAACCCGGAACTCGCCGACCTCGCCGCACGTTTCATCAAACAGATCGGCTTCAGCGGCATCATCGACCTCGACCTGCGCTTCGACCGGCGCGACGGACAGTACAAACTCCTCGACTTCAACCCGCGCATGGGCGCCCAGTTCCGGCTCTTCGAGAACGAGTCGGGGGTGGACGTCGTACGCGCCATGCACCTCGATCTGACCGGCCGCGCCGTACCGGAGGGGGAACAGCGCGCCGGCCACCGCTACGTCGTGGAGAACATCGACCTGCCCGCCCTCCTCGCCTACCGCCGCAGCGGCTATACGACGCCGCACGCGCCCGCGAAGGCGAGCGGGACCGAGCTGGCCTGGTTCGCGGGCGACGACCCGCTGCCGTTCCTCACGATGCTCGCCCGCTTCGTGCGCCCGGGCGCGAAGCACCTGTACCAGCTGTGGCGGACCCACCGCCGCGGCAGCGGCACCTCCACGAAGTAGGCAAGGCCACCACGCGTGGCGCACTGTGTCCTGGGGAGGGACTTCGTGACTCGACCGGTTGCAGTCATCGGGGCCGGGCCGTTCGGCCTGTCCACCGCCGCCCATCTACGGGCGCGTGGCATTCCCGTCCGTGTCTTCGGCGACCCCATGGTCAGCTGGCGCGACCACATGCCCGAGGGCATGATCCTCAAGTCGACACCCGCCGCCTCCAGCCTCGACTGCCCCCAGCCCGGCCACACCCTCGCGGACTACTGCGACGCGGCCGGGATCAGCCGTCTGGTGACGGACGAGGACGTCATCCCGGTGGAGACCTTCATCGCCTACGGCGAGTGGTTCCAGCAGAAGCTGCTGCCCGACCTGGAGCGGGTGCGCGTGGTCTCCGTGGACCGTGTCGCGGTTCGCGCCACCGGCGGCGGCTTCGAACTCAAACTGGACTCGGGGGAGTTGTTCACCGCGCGCGCGGTCGTCGTCGCCACCGGCCTGTCGGGCCTTGCACACCTCCCGGCCGAGCTGGCGGCCGCCGCGGCCGACGGACCGTCCCTCACGGGCCCGGTCTCGCACAGCTCCCAGCATCACGACCTGGGCCGGTTCGCCGGCCGGGAGCTGATCGTCGTCGGCGCCGGCCAGTCCGCGCTGGAGACGGCGGCACTTGCCGCCGAAGCGGGTGCACGCGTGCGCGTGGTCGCGCGCGGGCGCGGCCGGGTCGCCTTCGGCGCCCCGCCCTGGGAGCAGCCGAGACTGCGCCCCGAGTCCCCCTTCGGCCGCGCCTGGTCGCTGTGGGCGCTCAGTTACTACCCGCACCCCTACCACCGTCTGCCCGAGGCCACGCGCCACTACCTGGTCCGCCGGGTCCTCGGGCCGCTCGGCGCCTGGTGGCTGCGTGAGCGGTTCGAGGCGCACGTGCAGGTCCAGGACGTCGAGCGGGTCGTGTCCGCCGAGGTGTGCGACGGCAGCCCCGTGCTCACCGTCCGCACGCACGGCGGCCGTACCGAGCGGCTCGCCGCCGACCACGTCATCGCGGCCACCGGCTACCGTGTCGCCCTCGCGGCGATGGACTTCCTCGGCCATGGACTGCGCACCCGGCTCGCCACGAGCCGCGGCACCCCGAAGCTCGGCGCCGGCTGCGTCTCCTCCGTCCCCGGCCTGTATTTCACCGGCCTCCCGGCGGCGTCGTCGTACGGCCCGGTCATGCGCTTCGTGTGCGGTACGGAGTTCGCCTCCCCGTACCTGGCGAAACACCTGGCAGCGGCCCACGGCTGACCGCGGAGGGCGCTGGAGAGAGGTCAACAAGAAGTCGCAAAGCGCCACTTGGGGCTGATGAGCACGTAAGTACGCAGGACGACAAGGTGAGTCGGAGGGGCGCCGTATCCGTATTCTCTGATCATGGCAGCCTCCCCCGCATATGCACTGATCGCCACTGACCTGGACGGAACGCTGCTGCGCGGCGACGACACGGTCTCCGACCGGTCGCTGGCGGCACTCGCGCGGGTGGCACGGGCCGGCGGTCGGCACCTGGTGGTGACGGGCCGCCCGGCCCCGCGGGTACGGCCGCTGCTGGCACGCCTCGGCTGCACCGGGCTCGCGGTGTGCGGGCAGGGCGCACAGGTCTACGACGCCGCGGCCGGCCGCCTGGTGTGGTCGGTGCGGCTGGACCGGGGACTGGCCGAGACCGCGCTCGGCAAGATCGAGGCCGAGGTGGGGCAGGTCTACGCGGCCGTGGACCAGGACGGTGTCGACGGGCTGACGCTCATCGAGCCGGGCTACCGGATGCCGCATCCGACTCTGCCCGCGGTGCGGGTGGGCCGGCGCGACGACCTGTGGAGCGAGCCCATCAGCAAGGTGCTGCTGCGCCATGCCACCCTGAGCGACGACGAGTTGACGGACATCGCGCGCGCGGTGGTGGGTTCGCTCGCGACGGTCACCATGTCGGGGCCGGGAACCGTGGAACTGCAGCCGTGCGGGGTGACCAAGGCGACCGGGCTGGCACTGGCCGCCGAGCGCTTGGGGATCGGAGCCCAGGAGGCCCTGGCGTTCGGGGACATGCCCAACGACATCCCCATGTTCGACTGGGCCGGACACGGGGTCGCCATGGCCAACGCCCACCCCGAACTCAAGGCGGTGGCCGACGAGATCACTCTGTCGAACGAGGACGACGGCATCGCCGCCGTCCTCGAACGACTCTTTCCGACCGACTGACCGGCACATCAGTACGCACCGGGCAGCCGGGTCAGCGGCGGCCGTGTCTCAGGCCGCCACCGTGTCTCAGTACGCGCTGTAGACGTTGTCGATCGATCCGTAGCGCGCGGCGGCGTAGTTGCAGGCCGCGGTGATGTTGGCGACGGGGTCGTAGATGTTGAACGAGGTGCCGGCCACGTGGTACGCGTTGAAGGTCGGGTCGATCACCTGGAGCAGGCCCTTGGACGGGATGCCGGCGGCGGCGTTGGAGTCCCAGAGGTTGATGGCCTGCGGGTTGCCGGAGGACTCCCGCATGACGTTGCGGTAGATGCCGTTATAGGAGGCGGGGATCCCCTTCTGGGTCAGGATCGCGAGCGACTTGCGGATCCAGCCGTCGAGGGTGTTCGGGTACCCGGCCGTGGTCGTGGCGGCCTTGGTGGTCGTCGTGCCCGTGGTGGCGGAGGCGCTGGCGGCCCCGATGAGTGGCAGGGCGAGGACAGCGGCACCGGTGCCGGCGACGGCGAGGGTGCGCACGAGACGGTTGGTCCGGGTACGGCGGGGCTGAGCGGCAGCAGACATGGGGACGTTCCTCTCCGGCGCCTGCGAGGTGAGCTGTCGGGTTCGGGCGGGGAGGTGCCCGGCCGTGCCTTCCTGGGAAAGCGCGGCTTCACCCCTAGCCGTTCCGGTGCGACGGGTGCCGACCGGTCAGGCGACTTACCTGGGTCCCCCGCTCCTGCCGTACGAAATGTGTTCGTGGATGGTTATGCGGGTGGCGGCAGGATTCGGCGTCCACCCGAGGCCCGGAACGTATGCGACGGCACATGTCGGGAACAAGTGCCTGATTCACACAACGCACTATTTGACCTTGGTCTGTGCTCTTTGGGGTAGTTGATCCTTTGCGATCGAAAACCCTCAACTCGCCGACGGGGCAAGGGGTGGGGGTGGTTCGGTGGCCGACGCGCCGGAGTGGGGCCGCGTGACCCAACTCACGAAAGTGCAAATCAACTCAAATCGGATATAACGGATTGGGGGAGTCTGCTCGTGCGTGTGAGCGTGTGCCCGGATGGTGAATGAGAGGAGTGCACCGGCAAGGGGGAGGGTGAGCGGGGATCGGGGTGCGGCCGGGAAGCGATGGAGGGGGTGGATGGGGGTAGACGGGGGTGAAGGGGGTGGCCGGGAGTGGGGGCGGGGTGGCCGGAAGGTGGCCCGGACATGGCTTCCGGGGGGCGCGTCGAGGGAGTGGATCGAGGGGGCGGTGGAACCCGGGACGCTGCGCCCGTCGTTGTCCTGATGGTCGCGGGCGCGCGGGGGAGGGGTGGAGGTGTTACTCCGCTCGCCCTCCGGTTCGCGACAAAAGGCATGGATTCCTGTTAAGTCGATAAATGTCCGTTCTTACCGTCTGATCAAAAAACATACCGGTCATGATCCAATACCGCCCGGGCTGGACCGGTGGGCGCTATCGGTGATCGAAACAGGACCGGATACGCTGACTCGAGTGATGGCAGCGACCTATCGACAAGCCGTGTAATCGCCAGCAGACACCAGCAGACAGGAGACCCCTCGTGACCGTCGTCGGGCCGTTCGGGCTGAGCGTGCGGGACCAGGCTCTCGAAGCCGATGTCCAGGCCGGATTGGCGGCTGTCGAGGAAGGCTTGCTCGAGGCCACCAAGAGCGAGGTCCCGTTCATCACGGAGGCCGCGCAGCACCTCGTTCGGGCCGGCGGGAAGCGGTTCCGGCCGCTGCTCGTGATGCTCGCGGCCCAGTTCGGCGACCCTTATGCGCCGGGCGTGGTGCCGTCGGCCGTCGTCGTGGAACTGACCCACCTCGCCACGCTGTACCACGACGACGTCATGGACGAGGCGGCCGTGCGGCGCGGCGTGGACAGCGCCAACACCCGGTGGGGCAACTCCGTCGCGGTCCTCACCGGCGACTTCCTCTTCGCCCGCGCCTCCCAGATCCTCGCCGACCTCGGGCCCGAGGCGGTCCGTGTACAGGCCCTCGCGTTCGAGCGGCTGGTCACGGGTCAGATCCTGGAGACCGCCGGCCCCACGGACGGCCGCGACCCGGTCGAGCACTACCTGGACGTGCTGGGCGGCAAGACGGGCTCGCTGGTGGCGGTGTCGTGCCGGTTCGGCGCGATGACGTCCGGTGCCGACGAGACGGTCGTCGACGTCCTGTCCCAGTACGGCGAGCGGCTCGGGGTCGCCTTCCAGCTCGCCGACGACGTACTGGACATCACCTCCGACTCGGACGAGTCCGGCAAGACCCCGGGCACCGATCTGCGCGAGGGCATCGCGACCCTGCCGGTGCTCCGGCTGCGCGAGCGCGCGGCCCGGCTGGGGCAGCCCGAGGACCTCGCGCTGTGCGCGCTGCTGGACTCCGACCTCAGCGACGACGCCCGGCACGCCGAGGCGCTGACCGCGCTGCGCGTACACCCCGCGCTGGATCAGGCCCGCCGTGACGCCGTCCGCTACGCCGAGGAGGCCCGGGCCGCGCTGTCGCCGCTGCGGGACTGCGACGCCAAGGCGGCTCTGGAGAACCTGTGCGACGCGGTGGTGCACCGCGCGGGCTGACACCACCTGACACCACCGGCGTTTCGGCCGGCGTGTTGACGCCCCGACGATCGAAGCCCGGCGGTCCGCTGTCATCGGGCGCGATCGTGCGACCATGTGGCGCGAACCGCCGTAGGCATCCTGCGACACCCGGGCGACCCGGTCCGGCCCCTAGGGGGCGGGGGAGCCGTCGCCCTTACGTGTCATACCGCAGTCGTACACGGAGTTGGCTCCGTGGTCTGACGCTTCTTCACGGCCCTTTTGGTGAGATGGAGAACACGGACATCACCACTCCTCACCGATTCGGGTGAGAATGGCGGCTCGGGTGGACCAGGGTGAGGACAAGCCGCCGCCGACGACGGAGGTAAGGCACACATGGCACCGTACGAATCCGACGACGCAGCGGACGAGGCGCGGGACGCAGCACCGCACGCCGGACGCCGCAAGGCCGCGCGGTACGCGGTCCCGGTCGCGGTGGTGGGGGTGGCGGCGGCCACGATCGGGCTGGTCCCGGCGCTCGCCGCCTCCGGCGACCCCGACCTGCCCAAGATCACCGCGCAGCAGCTCATCGACAAGATCGCCAAGTCGGACGTGCAGCAGCTGTCCGGCACCGTGAAGATCAGCACCGACCTCGGCCTGCCGAACCTCGGCGGCCTGGAGAGCAGCCTGGCCTCCGGAGCGGCCAAGGGTGCCGGCGACGGCTCCTCCGCCGACCCGCAGTCCAAGCTCACCGAGCTGGTCTCCGGCATGCACACGCTGCGTGTCGCGGCCGACGGCCCCGACAAGCAGAAGCTGTCGCTGCTGGAGAGCGGCTCCGAGTACAGCCTCATCCGCAACGGTACGAACGTGTGGGGTTACGACAGCAAGACGAACTCGGTCTCCCACAGCACCTCCGCGGACTCCGGCAAGGACCACCGGGCCGAGCCCCCGGCCACGCCCAAGGACTTCGCCGACCAGGCGCTCAAGGCGGTGGACGGCACCACGTCCGTCACCGTCGACGGCACCGAGCAGGTCGCCGGGCGCGCCGCCTACAAGCTCCTGATCAAGCCTCGCCAGTCCGGCACCACGGTCGGCGCGATCAGCATCGCCGTCGACGCGAAGACGGGCATGCCGCTCAAGTTCACCCTGACCCCGAAGAGCGGCGGCGCCGCCGTCGTCGACGCGGGCTTCACCGAGGTCTCCTTCGCCGAACCGGCCGCCTCCACCTTCGACTTCACCCCGCCCAAGGGTGCGAAGGTGACCGAGCACAAGGAGGACGCCACGGCACGGCGGCACGCGCCCAAGGCCGGCGAGGGCTTCGCCGCACACCGCGACGGATCCACGGTCCTGGGCAAGGGCTGGACGTCCATCGCCACCTTCGACACCGGCGCCAAGGGCGGCCTGCCGACCGGCGGTGCCAAGGCCGGTGAACTCGGCGGCTTCCTCGGCTCGCTCGGCGACCACGTCTCCGGGAAGTTCGGCAAGGGCACGGTCTTCTCCACCCGCCTGGTCAACGCCCTGATCACCGACGACGGCAAGGTCTACGCCGGCGCGGTGACCAAGGACGCCCTGGTGAAGGCGGCGAACGAGGGAAAGTAACCCCATCCGGGCACTACGGGCCGTGACGGTGCGTTGACTCTTCACAGGAGGACGAACCGAGGAGGGGGAGCCGATGGACGGACCGTCCGTCACGGGGCGGGAGGCGGGGGACGTGGGGGAGCGGGCCCCGGGGCAGGCGGAGGCGAGCGTCATCGCCACGCGCGGTCTCACCAAGCGCTACCGCGGCGGACAGCTCGCCGTCGACGGTCTCGACCTGACCGTCCCGGCGGGCAGCGTCTTCGGCTTCCTCGGCCCGAACGGCTCGGGCAAGACCACCACCATCCGCATGCTGATGGGCCTCATCGAGCCGACCGCAGGCACGGCCAGCGTGCTGGGCCGCCCGATGCCCCGGGCGGCCCGTGCGGTGCTTCCCGAGGTCGGCGCGCTCATCGAGGGCCCAGCCCTGTACGGCTTCCTCTCCGGCCGGGACAACCTGCTGCGCTACGACGCCGCCGACCCGACCGCCGATCCCCGCACCCGGCACGCCCGCGTCGCCGCCGCCCTGGACCGGGTGGGCCTCGCGGCCGCTGCCGGCAAGAAGGCGAAGGCGTACTCGCTCGGCATGAAGCAGCGCCTGGGTCTCGCGGCGGCGCTGCTCCAGCCGCGTCGGCTGCTCGTGCTGGACGAGCCCACCAACGGGCTCGACCCGCAGGGCATGCGGGAGATCCGCACGCTGATCAGAGAACTGGCCGCCGACGGCACGACCGTCTTCCTCTCTTCCCATCTTCTCGACGAGATCGAGCAGGTGTGCACCCATGCGGCGGTCATGGCGCAGGGCCGGCTCGTCACCCAGGGCGCGGTGGCGGACCTGGCGGCGGGTGCGCGCGGCCGGCTGGTGGTGACCACTCCGGACGCGGCCGAGGCGGCTCGGGTGCTGAAGGAGCAGGGCGTCGCAGATGTCAGTGCCGACGGCGACCGGGTCATCGCCGAACCACCCGCGCGGGACCTCGCCGAGGTGAACGCGGCCCTGGTCACGGCGGGCGTGCGGGTCCGCGGCTTCACGCTCGAACGGGCCTCCCTGGAGGACGCGTTCGTGGCGCTGACGGGGGAGGGCTTCGATGTCGCGGGCTGAGACACTCCTGGCCGGCTCGCCGGTGGCCGACGCGCGTCGGCCGAGTCCGCTGTGGACGTTCGGGCTGCTGCGCAGCGAGCTGGTCACGACCCTGCGCCGCTGGCGCACGCTCGCCCTGCTCGGGGTGCTGGCCGCGGTGCCGGTGCTGGTCGGGGTCGCGGTGAAGATCGAGACGCGGGGCGGCGGGTCGGCGGACCACGGCGGCCAGGGCCCGGCGTTCATCTCGCAGATCACCAACAACGGCCTGTTCCTGGTGTTCACGGCGCTGGCCGCGACCCTGCCGTTCTTCCTCCCGATGGCCGTCGGCGTCGTAGCGGGCGACGCGATAGCCGGCGAGGCGGGCGCGGGCACCCTGCGCTATCTGCTGGTCGCCCCGGCCGGCCGGGGCAGGCTGCTGCTCACCAAGTACACGACCGTGCTGGCCTTCTGTCTGCTGGCCACCCTGATCGTCGCCCTCTCGGCACTGATCACCGGCGCGCTGCTGTTCCCGCTGGGCGACCTGATGACGATCTCCGGCACCCGGATCAGCTTCGCCGAGGGCCTCGGCCGGGCCCTGCTGATCGCCCTGGCCGTCGCCGCCTCACTGGTCGGCGTGGCCGCGCTCGGCCTGTTCGTGTCGACGCTCACGGGCAGCGGGATCGCGGCGATGGCGACCACCGTCGGGCTGCTCATCACCATCCAGATCCTCGACCAGATACCCCAGCTGCACGCGCTCCAGCCGTACTTCTTCTCGCACTACTGGCTGTCGTTCGCCGACCTGATGCGTGACCCGGTCTACTGGGACGACCTGGAGAAGAACCTCGGCCTGCAGGCGCTGTACGCGGCCGTGTTCGGCTCGGCGGCCTGGGCGAGGTTCACGACGAAGGACATCAGCGCGTAGGGCCTATCCGGCGGCCGTCGCGTACGGGAAACGGGCGAGCGGCGCGTCCTGCGCGAAGAACGTCTTCGCGCGCGTGAGCGCGTCCGTGTCCTGCAGTACGTCGCCCGGCCCGCTGCCGTTGCCCAGCAGGACCCCGCCGAAGCGCATGCCCATGTAGGCCGCCGAGTTGTTGAGTGTGCCGACGTAAGGGTCGGCGACCGACGGCTCGCGGTCGGCGAGCGCGGCGATGCCCCAGAGCGTGCGGTGGGCCAGGGTCGTCCTGAAGTCCAGGCCGGGGGTGCGCAGCCAGCCCGACCAGTGGTCGAGGTAGCGCTTGGTGAGGCCGGACACCGAGTACCAGTACAGCGGTGAGGCGATCACGATGTCCGTGGCAGCCAGGGTGGCGTCCAGCAGCCGGCCGGTGCTGCTGTCCTGCGGCGGCCGTACGTGTTCGGTGTCGTGCCGCAGGTCCACGAAGTCGGGCAGTGGGTGCTCGGCGAGGCGGATCCAGCGCTGTTCGACGTCACCGGGCAGCTGCTCGGCCGCCCTGCGGGCCAGCAGCTCGGTGTTGCCACCGGTGCGGGCGCTGCCGAGCAGGAACAGGAAGCGGCGGCTCATGGGGTCTCCCAGGGGCGTGCTGTCGTACCACGATTAAAGGCGTGTGCATTTTATGCATACGCAACCAAATTTGACCAGGGCGCGCCTGGTGCGAGGCTGTGACGCTGCGGTGACGCGGAAGCCGTGGGGAGCCGACACACTGGTGGGCAGGACGCGTACGACCGGATCGCGATGCCGGGGGAGTGAGGGAGAACCGATGGCTCGACTGAGCTTCGAGAAGAAGCGGGCGCAGCAGCCCGCGGAGCACCCGGCGGTGGTACCGGTCCGGGTGTTCGGCACCGGAGGCGCGTCGGTGGGCGGGACGTCGGTGGTGGTGCCACCGGGCGAGGAGATCCAGCAGGCGGTGCTGAACCACCTCCAGCGCCTCGCCATCAGCCTCGGCGCCCCGATACACGCCACGATCCATGACGAGCGAGCCGGCTGCGTGGTTCCGCTGGAGGTCTCGGCGGACGGCTCCAGCCGCGTCACGGGCGAGGCGGTACGGACGGCTGCCCGGCAGGAGCTGCGGCCGACGGAGCCGGGGCCCGTGCCGGCCGGGACGGTGCAGGCGCCCACGGGACAGTTCGGCCCTCCGCCGGTCATGACGGAGTCCCTGGCGTCGGTCTCGGTGCCCGCGGCGGCCTTGGTGCCGTCACTGGTATCGGTGCCGTCACCAGCCCCGGTGTTGACGGCCGTCGACGAGGTCCCCAAGGCCGACGTCCTGCGGGCCGAGGAGCCCGCACCCGCGGCGGCCGCCTCTGCCCGCACCCCTGTCATCGCCCCCGCCCCGGTCCTCGCCCACATCCCCGCCGAGGCTTTCGACACCCCTGCCCACACGCCCGCCCGCGGTTTCGACGCCGTGGCCGAGGAGGTGCTCGGGGACGGCCCCGTGACCGAGACGGCGGAGGGCGCCGAGCTGCTGACCGGGCCGATGACGCGGATCAACGAAGCCGTGCGGGCGGGCCGGATCGAGGCGGCGGCGGAACTCGCCGACCGTACGGTCACCGAGGCGGCCACCGTGCTCGGCCCCGGCCACGCCGAGGTGCTGCACCTGCGCGAACTGTCCGCCTACATCTCCTACTTGGACGGCGACCCGGTCCGCGCCTTCGAGCAGTCCCTGGACCTCGCCCGGCTGCGCCGGCAGGCCCGGGACACGGAGGCCGCCTACGGCAACGTGCGCAGTGCTGCGACCGCCTGGCGCGCGGTGCGCGACCCCGAGGAGGGCCTGCGGATGGGCCACGACCTGATCGAGCTGTGGACGGACCTCACCGCCGAGCCGGGCCCCGCCGCCGACGACCCGCAGCCCCTGGAGTCCGCCCGCGCCCGCATGGTCCGCCTGACCGACCGTGCGGCCCGCGGCGCACAGCCGTGAGCCCGGCCCTCGCAAGACGTCGTCACCCCGGCCGCCACGGGGCCTACTGCAAGCAGAACTCGTTGCCCTCCGGGTCCGTCAGCACCAGCCACTGACCGGCGGGCTCCTGCACCTCGCGTACGACCCGTGCGCCCAGCGCCTGGAGCCGGGCCAGCTCCGCCGCGCGCCGCTCGGGGCCGGCGTGCAGGTCGAGGTGGAGGCGGTTCTTGACCGTCTTGGGCTCCGGGACGCGCTGGAAGAGCAGGCGCCGGCCCAGACCGGTGCCGGTCCCGGGATCGTACGGGTCGTCGGGATGCCGTACGGCGATCAGGTCGCGGAAGGCGGGGCGGCCGTGGTACTCGATCGTGGCCTCGCCGGGCAGCGCGCCGGCGGACAGCAGCCGTTCGATCAGGGCGCTGTTGTCCTCGGCCGTGTAGTGCAGCGCGGCGGCCCAGAAGTCGGCCTGCGTGTGCGGGTCGGCCGCGTCGATGACGAGCTTCCAGTGCAGGGGTGCGGGCGTCTGTGTCGACATGAGCGCCACTTATAGCGCGCGGCACCGACAACGGCGGCACCGGTAACGGCCGTCGGACGGCTCTCGAGGAGTCGCGGGACAGCCGTCAGACGTCCACCGCCGCGGACTCGGCCTTCCCGCCGCGTGCCACCACCAGCGACTCCCGCGTGCGCCGCGCGGAACGCAGTGCCTCGCCCGTGAGCAGGATCAGCGCCAGCCAGACCAGTGCGAACCCGGCCCACCGCTCGGGCGGCATGGCCTCGTGGAAGTACAGGATGCCGAGCAGGAACTGGAAGACGGGGGCGAGGTACTGCAGCAGCCCCAGCGTGGACAGGGGCACGCGGATCGCCGCCGCGCCGAAGCAGACCAGCGGCAGCGCGGTGACCAGTCCGGTGGAGGCGAGCAGGGCGGCGTGCCCGGCGCCGTCGTTCACGAAGCTGGCCTCGCCGTGGGCGACGAGCCACAGCAGATAGCCGAACGCGGGCAGGAACTGGATCGCGGTCTCGGCCGCCAGCGACTCGATGCCGCCGAGGCCGACCTTCTTCTTCACGAGGCCGTAGGTGGCGAAGGAGAAGGCGAGGACGAGCGAGATCCACGGCGGACGGCCGTAGCCGACGGTGAGGACGACGACGGCGGCGAAGCCCGTCGCGACCGCCACCCACTGCACGGGCCGCAGCCGTTCCTTCAGCAGCAGCACACCCATCGCGATGGTCACCAGCGGGTTGATGAAGTACCCGAGCGACGACTCGACCACATGGCCCGAGTTCACGGCCCATATGTAGACGCCCCAGTTCACGGTGATGACGGCGGCGGCCACGGCGACGAGCGCGAGCCGGCGCGGCTGGCGCAGCAGCTGCCCGGCCCAGTCCCAGCGCCGTACGAAGAGCAGGGCGACGGCGACGACGACCAGGGACCAGACCATGCGGTGGGCGAGGATCTCCACCGCCCCGGCAGGCTTCAGCAGCGGCCAGAACAGAGGGACCAGCCCCCACAGGCCGTAGGCGGCCAAGCCGTTCAGCAGGCCTGTCCGGTCTTCGCTCCGGGAGCTCCTGGACGTCCTGCTCACGGCCCCTCCTTCTGGTGACACTCGCACGCGCGAGAAAGAAGGTAGCGCCGCACACCCCTGGCTGTCATGCCCGTATCGCCATACGGTCATGACAGTCGGAGGGGGTGACGCTCAGCCCTTGACCGCGGCCGCGACCGCCTCGGTCAGCCGCTGCGGCGGACGGCCGGTCAGACGGGCGAGGTCGCCGGTGGTGACGACCAGCTCGCCCTTCTCGATCGAGGCGTCCACACCGGCCAGGATCTCGGCGAGCGGTGCGGGCAGCCCGGCGCCGGTCAGGATGCCGGTGAGGGCCTCGGGGGT
Organism: Streptomyces broussonetiae; assembly: GCF_009796285.1. Taxonomy (NCBI): domain Bacteria; kingdom Bacillati; phylum Actinomycetota; class Actinomycetes; order Kitasatosporales; family Streptomycetaceae; genus Streptomyces; species Streptomyces broussonetiae. The sequence continues at coordinate 5,551,293 of NZ_CP047020.1, forward strand.
GACCGGGGTGTAGGCGATCTCCCTGCCGGTCTGCCGGCTCAGCTCGGCGGCGTACTCGGCGAAGCCGAACGGCTCGTCGCCGCCCAGCTCGTAGATCTTGTTCTCGTGGCCCGCGCCGGTCAGCACCGCGACCGCGGCGGCGGCGTAGTCGGCACGGGAGGCGGCGGAGATCCGGCCGTCGCCGGCGGCCTGGACGACGGCGCCGTGCTCCAGCACCGGGGCGAGGTTCTCGGTGTAGTTCTCGAAGTACCAGCCGTTGCGCAGCAGCGTGTACGGCAGGCCGGAGGCGAGCAGTACCTCCTCCGTCGCCCGGTGGTCGTCCGCGAGGGCGGCCTTCAGGGCGCCCGGAGCGCTGGTGTACGCGAGCAGCGCCACGCCCGCCGCCCCGGCGGCGTCGATGACGACCTTGTGCTGTTGCACCCGGCCCTTGTCGAACTCGTTGCCCGAGATCAGCAGGACCTTGTCGCCGGCGCCGAAGAGGCTGCCGAAGGTCTCGGGCGCGTTGTAGTCGGCGACGGCGAGCTTCACCCCGCGGGCAGCGAAGTCGGCGGCCTTCTGTTCGTCGCGCACGACGGCGGTGATCTGTTCCGCCGGAACCTTCTCCAGCAGCTGCTCCACGACGTTGCGGCCGAGGTGTCCGGTGGCTCCGGTGACGACGATGCTCATGGTTCGCAAACTCCTTGTGGGGGTGTCCTTTGCCGTATGACACTCACCCTAGGAGGTGCACTAACCAAGCGAAAGTACCCACTTTGAAGTAAGGTACTGGCATGAAGGTAAGCAAGAAGGTGGTGGACGCCGCCGAGGCCCTGTGCCCCCACCGGCTCGTCCTGGAGCACGTCACCAGCCGTTGGGGCGTGCTCGTCCTGACCGAACTGCTGGAACGGCCGTACCGGTTCAGTGAGCTGCGCCGGGCGATCAGTGCCGTCGGCGGGCGGGGCGTCAGCGAGAAGATGCTCACCCAGACCCTCCAGACCCTGGAGCGCGACGGCCTCGTCCACCGGGACGCCAAGCCGGTCATCCCGCCGCGGGTGGACTACTCGCTCACCGGCCTCGGCCGTGAGGCGGCGGAGCAGGTGCGCGCCCTCGCCCTGTGGACGCACGACCGCATGGGCGAGGTGGAGCAGGCCCGTCAGGTCTACGACGACAGGCGCCGGGCATACGACGAGGCCCGGGAAATCCAGTCCCGGGCCTCGTAGCCAAGCGTTGGACGGCTAGCCGACGACTGTCCAGGTGTCGCCGCCGGCGAGGAGTGCGGCGAGGTCGCCCTTGCCCTTCTGCTCGATGGCGGTGTCGAGCTGGTCGGCCATGGCGGTGTCGTAGACCGGGCGTTCGACGTTGCGGAAGACGCCGATGGGGGTGTGGTGCAGGGTGTCGGGGTCGGCGAGGCGGGAGAGGGCGAAGGCGGTGGTCGGGGACGTGGCGTGGGCGTTGTGGACGAGGATGTCCGCCTCGTTGCCGGGCGTCACGGTGACGACCTCCAGGTCGCCGGTGGTCTGGTTGCGCACGACACCACGGGCCGCGTCGGCGCCGAAGCGGATGGGCCTGCCGTGTTCCAGGCGGATCAGTGCTTCCTCGGCCTGCTGTTTGTCCTTGAGGGCGTCGAAGGCGCCGTCGTTGAAGATGTTGCAGTTCTGGTAGATCTCGATCAGGGCCGTGCCCGGGTGGTCGGCGGCCTGGCGCAGCACGTCGGTGAGGTGTTTGCGGTCGGAGTCGATGGTGCGGGCCACGAAGGAGGCCTCGGCGCCGATGGCCAGGGACACGGGGTTGAACGGGGCGTCCAGGGAGCCCATCGGGGTCGACTTGGTGATCTTGCCGACTTCGGAGGTCGGGGAGTACTGGCCCTTGGTCAGGCCGTAGATCCGGTTGTTGAACAGCAGGATCTTGAGGTTGACGTTGCGGCGCAGGGCGTGGATGAGGTGGTTGCCGCCGATGGACAGGGCGTCGCCGTCACCGGTGACCACCCACACGGACAGATCGCGTCTGCTGGTGGCCAGGCCCGTGGCGATGGCGGGGGCGCGGCCGTGGATGGAGTGCATCCCGTAGGTGTTGAGGTAGTACGGGAAGCGGGAGGAACAGCCGATGCCGGAGACGAAGACGATGTTCTCCTTCGCCAGGCCCAGCTCGGGCATGAAGCCCTGTACGGCGGCGAGGATGGCGTAGTCACCGCAGCCCGGGCACCAGCGGACCTCCTGGTCGGACTTGAAGTCCTTCATCGACTGCTTGGCCTCGGCCTTGGGAACCAGGTGCAGCAGCGCGTTGCCGGCGTCAGTCATCGATGGCCTCCTTGAGGGCCGTGGCGAGCTGTTCGGCCTTGAACGGCATGCCGTTGACCTGGTTGTAGGAGTGGGCGTCGACCAGGTACTTCGCCCGGATCAGGGTGGCGAGCTGCCCGAGGTTCATCTCGGGGATCACGACTTTGTCGTAGGCCTTGAGGACGGTGGCGAGGTTGCGGGGGAAGGGGTTGAGGTGGCGCAGGTGGGCCTGGGCGATGGACCTGCCCTGACGGCGCAGTCGCCGGACCGCCGCCGTGATCGGCCCGTAGGTGGAGCCCCAGCCCAGGACCAGGGTGCGGGCGCCGTCCGGGTCGTCGACCTCGACGTCGGGGACCGTGATCCCGTCGATCTTGGCCTGCCGGGTACGGACCATGAAGTCGTGGTTGGCCGGGTCGTAGGAGATGTTGCCCGTGCCGTCCTGCTTCTCGATCCCGCCGATGCGGTGCTCCAGCCCCGGCGTGCCCGGGACGGCCCACGGCCGGGCCAGGGTCTGCGGATCACGCCGGTAGGGCCAGAACACCTCGGTGCCGTCGTCCAGCGTGTGGTTGGGGCCCTGCGCGAACTGCACCGTCAGATCCGGCAGTTCCTCCAGGTCCGGGATCCGCCAGGGCTCGGAACCATTGGCCAGGTAGCCGTCGGACAGCAGCATCACCGGCGTGCGGTACGCCAGCGCGATCCGCGCCGCCTCCAGCGCCGCCCCGAAACAGTCCCCCGGGGTCCGCGGCGCGACGATCGGCACCGGCGCCTCACCGTTGCGCCCGAACATCGCCTGCAGCAGGTCGGCCTGCTCGGTCTTGGTCGGCAGCCCCGTCGAGGGCCCGCCCCGCTGGATGTCCACCACCAGCAGCGGCAGCTCCAGCGACACCGCCAGCCCGATCGTCTCGCTCTTGAGCGCCACACCCGGACCCGACGTCGTCGTCACCGCCAGCGAACCGCCGAACGCCGCACCCAGCGCCGCACCGATCCCCGCGATCTCGTCCTCCGCCTGGAAGGTACGCACACCGAAGTTCTTGTGCCGGCTCAGCTCGTGCAGGATGTCCGAGGCCGGCGTGATCGGGTACGAGCCCAAAAACAGCGGCAGGTCCGCCTGCCGGGACGCGGCGACCAGACCATAGGCCAGGGCCAGGTTGCCGGAGATATTGCGGTACGTACCCACCGGGAACGCCTGGGCGGCCGGAGCGACCTCGTAGGAGACCGCGAAGTCCTCCGTGGTCTCACCGAAGTTCCAGCCCGCCCGGAACGCCGCGATGTTCGCCGCCATGATCTGCGGCTTCTTCGCGAACTTCGACCGCAGGAACTTCTCCGTGCCCTCGGTCGGCCGGTGATACATCCACGACAAAAGCCCCAGCGCGAACATGTTCTTGCTGCGCTCGGCCTCCTTGCGGGACAGGTCGAACTCCCCCAGCGCCTGAACCGTCAGCGTCGTCAGCGGCACCGGATGCAGGCTGTAGCCGTCCAGCGAGCCGTCCTCCAGCGGGGAGGCCTCATAGCCGACCTTCTGCAGGGCACGCCTGGTGAACTCGTCCGTGTCGACGATGATCTCCGCGCCACGCGGCAGATCACCGATGTTCGCCTTCAAAGCGGCCGGGTTCATCGCGACGAGCACGTTCGGCGCGTCACCCGGAGTGAGGATGTCATGGTCGGCGAAGTGCAGCTGGAAACTGGAGACACCGGGCAGGGTCCCGGCAGGCGCACGGATCTCGGCAGGAAAATTCGGCAGAGTGGACAGATCGTTACCGAAAGAAGCAGTCTCCGAGGTGAAACGGTCACCCGTGAGCTGCATACCGTCACCCGAGTCCCCCGCGAACCGGATGATCACCCGGTCCAGGCGCCGCACGTTCTTCGCGTCGCCCGTGTCGCGCTGCTCTCCTGCGACGTTTCCGTCGGCCTGCTCCGCTGGGCTGCTGACCTGGCTGGTCACTGAACTGGACCTCCTTCGAGGCGGCTGTCCGGGGTGGTCGTCCCACCGACCATCCCAGGATCAACCCTACGTCGGTTAGGGTCGCCTTCCCGGGGTTGTCCATGGATTGGACGACTTTTCGAGACTGCCTTTCGCGCTGGATTCGCTGTGCTTTTCCATCATGTCCCGCGGCGCTCAAGCGCGGATCAAGGCGCTCTTCGCGCGTCCTTCGTGCGTCCCACGGTTCCCCTCGGCAGATCCCGTACGCGGTCCTTCAGGGGCCCGGACACAGGGCCTCGGACACAGGCCCCCGAAGGATGCGGACACGGCTCTGTCAGGAGTTGAGGTAGGTGAGAACGGCCAGAACTCGCCGGTGATCCCCGTCACTCGGTGTCAGGCCGAGCTTGAGGAATATGTTGCTGACGTGCTTCTCCACGGCGCCGTCGCTGACCACCAGCTGCCGGGCGATCGCCGAGTTCGTGCGGCCTTCGGCCATCAGCCCGAGCACCTCGCGCTCGCGCGGGGTCAGCCCGGTCAGCACGTCCTGCTTGCGGCTGCGGCCGAGCAACTGCGCAACCACCTCCGGGTCCAGCGCCGTACCGCCCTGCGCGACCCGCACCACCGCGTCCACGAACTCGCGCACCTCGGCGACCCGGTCCTTGAGCAGATAACCCACGCCCCGGCTGGAACCGGCGAGCAGTTCGGTCGCGTAGCGCTCCTCCACGTACTGGGACAGCACCAGCACGCCGAGCCCCGGATACGTCCTGCGCAGCCGGACGGCCGCGCGTACGCCCTCGTCGGTGTGGGTCGGCGGCATCCGTACGTCCGCCACGACCACGTCGGGCAGCGTGCCCTGGGCGTCCAGGTCGGCGACGGTCTTCACCAGCGCCTCTGCGTCCCCGACACCGGCCACGACATCGTGCCCGCGGTCGGTCAGCAGCCGGGTCAGGCCCTCTCTGAGCAGCACTGAATCCTCGGCGATGACCACCCGCACTCTGTCCTCCACGATCTCCCGGCCCCCCATGCCCGCTCTCCGACGACGTTCGTCCGTACGGAGGTCAAGCATTCCAGCAATCCCCCCGGCCCGCCGCCCCACCAGGGAATTCCATCGCCATGGCAACGGGGGTACGGGCCGGGGGAGGGGGATGCCGTTGCGCTGTCAGGTCCGCCAGGGCAGTTCCGCGATCACCCGGGTGGGGCCGCCCTGCGGGGAGTCCACCACGAGGACGCCGTCCACCGCGTCCAGGCGTCCGGCGAGCCCGGCCAGGCCCGAGCCGTGCGCCACGTCCGCGCCGCCGACCCCGTCGTCCGCCACCTGGATCAGCAGCCGGTCGTCGGCGCGCCAGACGTCGACGGAGGCCGACCGGGCCCGGCTGTGCTTGCTGATGTTCTGGAGCAGTTCGGAGACGGTGAAGTAGGCGATCCCCTCGATGGCCGGCGCCGGGCGGCCCGGCAGGTCGACCTCGACCTTCACCGGCACCGTGCAGCGGGAGGCGACCGCGGAGAGGGCCGCGTCCAGGCCGCGGTCGGTCAGCACGGCCGGGTGGATGCCGCGGGCGAGGTCGCGCAGCTCCTGCAGCGCCGTCTTCACCTCGCCGTGCGCCTCCTCCACCATCTGCGCCGCCGCCCGCGGATCCTCCTGGAGCTTCTCCTTCGCCAGCCCCAGGTCCATGGCCAGGTTCACCAGCCGGGCCTGCGCCCCGTCGTGCAGGTCCCGCTCGATACGCCGCAGGTCGGCGGCGGCCGTGTCGACCACGACCCCGCGGTCCGACTCCAGCTCCACCACCCGGGCCGACAGCGGCGACGGCCCCAGCAGCCCGCGTACCAGCAGCCCGTCCACCGTCGTCAGGGCCCGTACGATCCACGGCGTGGCCAGCGTGAACAGCAGGCCGACCAGCGCGGTCACGGTGATCTCGAACGGGTTGTCGAGATAGACGCTGTGGTGCTCGTCGCCGTACAGCTGCAGCCCGCCCTGGCCGGCGTAGGCGGGGAAGACCCAGAACCACAGCGGGTAGGTCAGCAGTGCCCAGCCCATGGTCCACAGGGCCACCGTCACCGTGAACGAGAACACCGCCCAGGGGAACTGCACCACTGCGTACAGCAGATTGCGCCAGGAGGCGCCGCTCTTGAGCACCGCGCCCATCCAGGCCGCCGCACCCGGCTTGCGCACCTGCAGCGGCTGCGGCGCGGGCACGTCCAGCCCCAGCAGCCCGCGCGCCCGCGCCCGCTCCAGCGCGCCGAAGCCCCGGCAGCCGGCGAGTCCCGCCGCGAGCACCGGGACGCCGAGGAAGGTCACGAGCAGGCCCGCCCCGAGCGACACCATCGTCACCGTCCAGGTGAACAGCACGATCGAGATCGGCAGGCTCAGCAGGACGTACCCGAACTCGCGCCAGGTGCGCCCCTCGAACGGCGCCCGCAGCCCGGCGGGCAGCCGGTAGCCGGTCCCGGCGGGCCGCCCCTGCCCCCGCTCATACCCGTGTCCGTACTCCGTGGCCATCGAATCCCGTTCCGTTCTCGTCGTCTTGTCGCGCGTCGTCTCCTCGCGCGTCCTCTTCTCGCGGGCCGTCCTCGCGTCGTCCGAGCTGCGCTGCGGCCGTGTCCTCCACGGTCGTACGCCGCGGCTCCCCGGGCCATGGAGTCCGTCGGCGTCTTGCCCCGGGGGTTTTCCCCACCCCGCGCCCCCTGAGGGCACCCCGCGCCCCCTGAGGGCGCGGCTGCGCCGTCACTCCGTCCGGTCCCGCCACGGCAGTTCCGCGGTGACCACCGTCGGGCCGCCGGCCGGGGAGTCGAGGACGAACAGGCCGTCCACCGCGCCCAGCCGCTCCGACAGCCCCCGCATTCCGCTGCCGCCCTCCAGCCGGGCGCCGCCCCGGCCGTCGTCGCGGACCTGGATCAGCAGCCGGTCGTCCGCGCGCCAGACGTCGACGGAGGCGTTGCGGGCCCCACTGTGCTTGCTGATGTTCTGGAGCAGTTCGGAGACGGTGAAGTAGGCGATGCCCTCGATCGCCGGGGCCGGGCGGACCGCCAGGTCCACGGTGACCTTCACCGGCACCGTGCAGCGCGTGGCCACCGAGGACAGGGCCGCGTCCAGCCCCCGGTCGGTCAGCACGGCGGGATGGATGCCGCGGGCGAGGTCGCGCAGCTCCTGCAAGGCCAGCTTGACCTCGCCGTGCGCCTCCTCCACCATCGACGCCGCCGAGTCGGGATCCTCCAGCAGCTTCTCCTTGGCCAGGCCGAGCCCCATGGCGAGGTTCACCAGCCGGGCCTGCGCCCCGTCGTGCAGGTCCCGCTCGATGCGCCGCAGGTCGGCCGCCGCCGTGTCGACCACGACCCCCCGGTCCGACTCCAGCTCGGCGATCCGGCGTTCCAGTTCGTCCGAGGGCGACAGCAGCCCGCGCACCATCGCCCGGTCCACGTTCGCAAGGCCCCGCGCCAGATACGGCAGCACCGGCCACAGCGCGAATATCGAGGCCAGCACGGTGCAGAAGGTGAGGATGCCCCAGGGCAAGCGGATCAGGTCGTAGAGCAGCGTCCGCCAGCCCACCGGGTCCTTCAGCGCCATCCACAGCCGCTGTACCGGACTCCCGCCCCTGGCCAGCGGCAGCGGAGTCGGCTCCTCCACCCGTACGCCGAGCAGCCACCGGGCGCGGGCCCGCTCCAGTTTCCCCAGCTGCCGGGAGCCCAGCAGGCTCAGCGCGAGCAGGGGCAGGCCGACCACGGTGATCGTGAGCGCCCCGCCGACGGAGAGTGTGGTGACCGCGTACACAAAGCCGAACACGGCCACCGGCAGGTTCAGCAGGAGATACGCGATCTCCTTCCAGGTGTGCGGGTCATAGGCCGGCCGGATCGCGGGCAGACGGTCGGTGCCGTCGGCCGGTCCGGCAGCGGTACGGGGAGCGGTCATACCGGTCAGCCTGCCGTGCGCGGCACCCTCCGCGCCATGCGGTACGCCGCCCTCCGCCGCCGGGGGAAAACCCCACCCCCGTCCGCGCCACTCGTCTCATGCCGTGACTGGCTGCTTACCGGTTCTTTATCAGGGCCTAGACTCCCGTGCGTACAGATCCTCGAACACGTGGGATCACAGGGTTCACTCAGGTCACGAGGTCAGGGAGCGAGGCGCGCACGGTGCGGGAGACGTTGGGGGACTCGACGGTCGCCGCGGCGAACGTCATCGCGGCCGGCTACTTCCGGTCCTACTCGGTGGTGGGCCTGCTCGCGCTCGTCGGCGTGCTGTTCGTCGCGGTCGCCTTCGGCGCCGGCCGGCTGCTGCGCCCCGTCGTGCCGACCCCGGAGAAACTGCTGACCTACGAGTGCGGCGTCGACCCCGTCGGCGAGGGCTGGGCGCATACCCAGGTCCGCTACTACGTCTACGCCTTCCTGTACGTGATCTTCGCGGTCGACTCGATCTTCCTTTTCCCCTGGGCGACGGTCTTCGCCGCCCCCGGCTACGGCGCGACGACGCTCGTGGAGATGTTCGTCTTCCTGGGCTTCCTCGCCGTCGGCCTGCTGTACGCATACAAGAAGGGCGTCCTGACATGGACGTGACCCCCACTCCTGTGTCGCTCCCCGAGCCCAAGCGGCTGGGCGCGCTGGCCCGTCTGGCCCCCGAGCCGATGAAGGTGATCCTGAACTGGGGTCGCCGCTACTCGCTCTGGGTCTTCAACTTCGGCCTGGCCTGCTGCGCGATCGAGTTCATCGCCGCGTCCATGGCTCGCCACGACTTCATCCGCCTCGGCGTGATCCCGTTCGCTCCCGGCCCCCGCCAGGCCGACCTGATGGTGGTGTCGGGCACGGTGACGGACAAGATGGCCCCGGCCGTCAAGCGCCTGTACGAGCAGATGCCCGAGCCCAAGTACGTCATCTCGTTCGGCGCCTGCTCCAACTGCGGCGGCCCGTACTGGGACTCCTACTCCGTCACCAAGGGCGTCGACCAGATCATTCCCGTGGACGTCTACGTCCCCGGCTGCCCGCCGCGCCCGGAGGCGCTGCTCCAGGGCATCCTCAAGCTCCAGGAGAAGATCGCCCGCGAGTCGCTGGAGGAGCGCTACGGCCACTCCCGGGCGTCGGTGGCCGAGTTGACCAGCGACCTGGTGAAGCCGCCGGTGCCGGCCACGGGCACCGCCGCTGAGGAGGACCCCCGATGAGCACGGTCGGCTGGCTGCCCGCCCCGGTCGAGGACCTCTTCGGTACGGACGCCACGGCCGAGGAGTCGTACGACCTCCTGACCGTGGACGTACCGCCGTCCGCCTGGCTCACCGCCCTGGAGACGGCCCGTACGACCCTGGGCTGCACCTATTTCGACTGGCTGAGCGCGGTCGACGAACCGGGCACGGGCTTCCGTGTCTCGGCGCACGTCGTCGCCCTGGGCCCGGTCCGCCGTCTCCTCGTCCGTACGACCGTCCCGCACGAGGCGCCGGAGCTGCCCTCCGCCGTTGGCGTCTACGCGGGCGCCGCCTGGCACGAGCGCGAGACCCACGAGATGTTCGGCGTCCGCTTCGCGGGCCACCCGTCGCTGGAGCACCTCCTCCTGCCCGAGAACTTCGAGGGCCACCCGCTCCGCAAGGACTTCGTCCTCGCCGCCCGCGTGGCCAAGGCCTGGCCCGGCGCGAAGGAGCCCGGGGAATCCGCGGCGGGTGCGGCGCACGGGGGCCCCAAGCGCCGCCAGATGCTGCCCCCGGGCGTCCCCGACCCCAACGAGTGGGGTCCCCTCAAGGGCCAGCTCCCGCCCGCCCCGGCCCGCCCGGCCCGGGGAGCGGCAGGTCGTACGGCAGCGGAACGCCCGGCCCGCGCAGGGACGGGTGCGGGCGCCGACGCCGGCGCGGTCGGGGAGCGTCCGGTACGGCGGACCCGTACGGCGGCGGGGGGCTCGGCGAGCCAAACGACACCGTCGGCCGAGTCGGCCGGCTCAACTGGCTCACCCGGGGAGGCCGCTGCGGGGTCCGGTGTTGGTGCAGCTGGTGCAGCTGGTGCCGGTGCTCGGCCGCGTCGGATGCGGAGCGCGAGCCAGGGCTCGGTGAGCCAGACGGAGTCCCGGGACGCGACCGAGGGCGAGGCTGCTCAGCGGGCGGCGGACGACGCGGCCACCGAGGCGGCTTCGTCGGCACCGGCGCCCGCCCCTGCCCCGGCACGCCCGCGCCGCTCGCGCAGCGCCTCGCAGGGCTCCGCTACACAGCGCGCCCAGACGCAGGCCCAGGAACCGACGCAGCCACCGGAGCAGGGAGAGCAGCAGGCACCGGAGCAGCGGCAGGCACCGGCCGAACCGGAGAGCACGGCCCGCCGGAGCACGGCCCCGCGCAGCTCGGACGCCCCGTGGCACCACGCCCGGCCGGCCTTCGACGAGCCGGGGCAGAAGCCTGCGGCGGAGGAGAACGCGGCGGCCGGCCAGAAGGCGGCGGCCGAGGAAGAGCCGAGCGCGGAGCGGCGGGCGGCGGCCGAGCAGAAGCCGACGGCGGAGCAGAAACCGACGGCCGAGGACAAGCTCACGGCCGAGGACAAGCCCACGGCCGGGTCGGAGGCGACGCCGGAGTCGAGACCGGCGCCGGACCCGGAAGCGTTGCCTCTGGCGAAGGGGCCTGCGCCGGGACCCGAGGCGACGTTCGAGCCGAAGACTCCCGAGGGGGATCCGCACCCCGAGCCGCTGCCGCAGCCCCAGCCCGATGAGCCGGAGGCGCAGCGCGTGGAACCAGAGGCGCTGCCCGAGGAGGCGGAGCCGCAGCCGGAGGATGCGGAGCCACGGCGCGGGCAAGCGCCGCCGGAGCCCGAGCCGCGGGCCGAGTCGCCCGAACCGTCCATGCCCGAAACCCCCGACGGCACCACCGACAACCCCACAGGAGGCCCGCAGTGAACGACGCGCTGGACGTCGCCCTGCGACTCCTGGTCGTGTTCGTCGTCTTCCTCACCTTCCCGCTGATCGTCGGCCAGACCGAGCACAAGGTGATGGCCCACATGCAGGGCCGCCTCGGCCCGATGTACGCGGGCGGTTTTCACGGCTGGGCCCAGCTCATCGCGGACGGCGTGAAATTCGCGCAGAAGGAGGACGTGGTCCCGGCCGGTGCCGACCGCCGCGTCTTCCAGCTCGCCCCCGCCGTCGCCCTGCTGCCGTACCTCCTTGTCCTGCTCGCGATTCCCATCGGCCCGAGCGAGGGCGCGGTGGGCCAGCTCATCGACGCGGGCGTCTTCTTCGTGCTCGCGGTGATGGGCGTCGGCGTACTCGGCTCGCTCATGGCCGGGTGGGCTAGCGCGAACAAGTTCTCCCTGCTCGGCGGCCTGCGCACGGCCGCCCAACTGCTCGCCTACGAACTCCCGATGCTGCTGGCTGCCGCCTCGGTCGCGATGGCCGCGGGCACCGTCTCGCTGCCCGGCATCCTGCATGCCTTCCACTGGTGGTGGGTGCCCTGGCAGATTGTCGGCGCGCTCGTCTTCTTCGTCGCCGGCCTCGCCGAACTGCAACGCCCGCCGTTCGACATGCCCGTCGCCGACTCGGAGATCATCTTCGGCGCCTACACCGAGTACACCGGTCTGCGTTTCGCACTGTTCCTCCTCGCCGAGTACGCCGGCATCGTCGTCCTGTGCGGTCTGACCACCGTCCTCTTCCTGGGCGGCTGGCACGGCCCCTGGGGCGCCGACGGCCTCGGCTGGCTGTGGACCCTGCTGAAGACCGCGATCCTCGCCTTCGTCGTCATCTGGCTCCGCGTCACCTACCCCCGCCTGCGCGAGGACCAGCTCCAGAAGCTCTCCTGGACCCTCCTCGTCCCCCTCTCCCTCGCCCAGATCGCCCTCACCGGCATCGTCAAGGTGGTGATCTCCTGATGGCCGATTCACTCCCTCCCACCCGGCCCCGCATCCCTGGCAGCGGCCTGGCCAAGGGCCTGGCCGTCACCCTGCGCACGATGACGAGGAAGTCCGTCACCGAGCAGTACCCGGACGCCCAGCCCGAACTGCCGCCGCGCACCCGTGGCGTGATCGGCCTGTTCGAGGAGAACTGCACCGTCTGCATGCTGTGCGCCCGTGAGTGCCCGGACTGGTGCATCTACATCGACTCGCACAAGGAGACCGTCCCGCCCGCCGCTCCCGGCGGTCGTGAGCGCAGCCGCAACGTCCTCGACCGGTTCGCGATCGACTTCTCCCTGTGCATGTACTGCGGTATCTGCATCGAGGTCTGTCCTTTCGACGCGCTGTTCTGGTCCCCGGAGTTCGAGTACGCCGAGACCGACATCCGCGAACTCACCCACGAGCGGGACAAGCTCCGCGAGTGGATGTGGACCGTCCCGGCCCCGCCCGCCCTGGACCCCGCGGCGGAGGAGCCGAAGGAGATCGCCGCGGCCCGCAAGACCGCCGAGAAGCTGGCGGCCGCACAGGCCGACCCGGGGGAGGACCGGTCGTGAGCCTCGCTGCAGCCGTGAGCCTGGCGGCAGCCCGGCACGGCTTCCTGTCCCCGACCGGTGTCGAGATCGCCTTCCTGCTCGTCGGCCTGATGACCTTCGGCGCGGCCCTGATCACCGTCACCACCCGGCAGCTGGTGCACGCCGCGCTGTGGCTGGTGGTCGCGCTCGGCGGTCTCGCCGTCGAGTACCTCCTGCTCACCGCCGAGTTCATCGCCTGGGTGCAGGTCCTCATCTATGTCGGTTCCGTCGTCGTCCTCCTCCTGTTCGGACTGATGCTCACCAGGGCGCCGATCGGGCGCTCCCCGGATGCCGACTCGGGCAACCGCTGGATCGCCCTCGCCGTCGCGGTGGCCGCCGCCGTGGCCCTGGTGTGGGTGGTCGTCGACGCCTTCCGTACGACGTGGATCGACCTGAACGGCCCCGCCGCCGGCACCACTCGAGTCACCGGCGAGAGCCTGTTCCGGCACTGGGTGCTGCCCTTCGAGGCCCTGTCCGTCCTCCTCCTCGCGGCGCTGGTCGGCGCGATCGTCCTGTCCCGCAAGGCGAAGGCGGAGTCGGGCCCTCCCTCTGTGAACTCCCGGGCGGTCGCCCAGAGTTCCCCTTCCGTCACGGATTCCGGAATTCACCCGGCCGAGAAGGAAGGAGCCCGCTGATGCACCTCGCCTATCCCGCCGTACTCTCCGCCCTCCTGTTCTGCACCGGCCTGTACGGCGTCCTCGCCCGTCGCAACGCGATCCTGGTCCTGATGTCGGTCGAGCTGATGCTCAACGCCGTCAACCTCAACCTGGTCGCCTTCGACGTCTGGCTGAGCCGGGCCGCCAGGGAGACCCTGCACTCCGGCCAGGCGCTCACCCTGTTCACCATCGCCATCGCAGCCGCCGAGATCGGCATCGGCCTGGCGATCGTGCTCGCCGTCTACCGCAATCGCGGCACCTCCGACATCGACAAGCTCCGCGACACCGCCGAGGGCCCCGAGACCGGTGGCCCTGACACCGAGGGCCCCGGCACCTCCGCGGACGAGAAGGCTGAGGCCACCGCGTGACCACGACCCACCTCGCCGTCCTCGTCCCCCTCCTGCCGTTCCTGGGTGCCGCGGTGGGCCTGCTGCTCGGCCGCACCGCCCCCGGCTTCGTCCGCCCGCTCGCCGTGCTGCCGCCGCTGGCCTCGCTCGTCCTGGCCGCGCTGGTAGCGGCGCACCAGGGCGGCGGCCGGGCCCTCGACGCGCACACGGAACTGACGCCCACCGGCTCGGTCCCGATCGAGCTGGCCCTGCACATCGACGGCTTCGCCGCACTCGTAGCGATCCTGGTCGCCTTCGTCGCGACCTGCGTGCAGATCTACTCGACGGGCTACCTGCGCGACGACCCGCGCTACCCCTCCTACGCGGCCCTCGTCTCCCTGTTCACCTCCGCGATGCTCCTGGTCGTCTACTCCGGCGACCTGATCGTGCTGCTGGTCGGCTGGGAAGTCATGGGCATCTGCTCCTACTTCCTGGTCGGCCATTACTGGGAGACCCCCGAGGCCCGCGCCGCCTCCCTGAAGGCCTTCCTGGTCACCAAGCTCGGCGACGTGCCGTTCCTCATCGGCCTGTTCGCCCTCGGCACCGACGCCGGGTCCTTCCGTATCACCCGCGTCCTCGGTACCGTCGCCGGCGGCAACCTGCACCACCCGACACTGATCGCTCTGCTTCTCCTCGCGGGTGTCGCGGGCAAGTCGGCGCAGTTCCCGCTGCACACCTGGCTCCCGGACGCGATGGCGGGCCCGACGCCCGTCTCGGCGCTGATCCACGCCGCGACGATGGTCGCCGCCGGTGTCTACTTCATCGCCCGTCTCCTTCCCGTGTTCGAGGCCTCCCAGGCCGCGATGGTCGTCCTCGCCGTCATGGCCGCCGTCACGATGACCGGCTCGGCGCTCGCCGCGCTGGCCCAGGACGACATCAAGCGCGTCCTCGCCTACTCGACGATCGGCCAGCTCGGCTACATGACCGGCGCCCTCGCCGTCGGCGACCGCGGTGCCGCCGTCTTCCACCTCCTGTCCCACGGCGCCTTCAAGGCGCTGCTGTTCCTCGCGGCCGGCGTGATCATCCACGCCGCCGGCACCAACTCGCTGGCCGCCATGTCCCGCATGCACGGCCTGCGCGACCGAGTACCGGACGCCTACTGGACGATGACCGTGGCGTTGCTCGCGCTCGCCGCGATCCCGCCGTTCAGCGGCTTCTTCTCCAAGGAGTCCGTCCTTGGTGCCGCCGAGCACGTGGCGAACGGGAACACCGACCATGCGCCCGGTGCCGCCGGCTGGATCGTCCTCGTCGCCGGTCTCCTCACCGCCCTGCTCACCGCCGCCTACGCGGCCCGGCTGTGGCTGCTGGCCTTCCGCGGCCAGGGAGCCGAAGCACCGGATCACGGCCGCCAGCCGCTGACGATGACCGTCGTGCTGTGGGTCCTTGCCGTTCCCTCCCTGGCCTTCGGCGGGCTCGCCTACCGTGCCCTGCCCGGTTGGTTCGACGGCCGCGACCTGACCCCGACGCTCCTCACCTCCATCCTCGGCACGGGCTTCGCCCTGGTCGGCGGACTGCTCACCTACGGTGCCTGGCAGCGCACCTGCGCGCTCGCCGCCCGCGTCCCGGCAGCCCCCGCACCCTCCTTCGAATGGGAGCGGCTGGAGGGCGAGGCCGCCGCGCACCCGGAGGGCGACGCGAGCCTGGTCGAGGCCCACGCCCTCGCCGACCACGGTCCGGCCTCCCGCGACCTCGCCCACGCGCCCGACCCCGGTCGCCTGTTGCTCGGCCCGCTGTACCGGCACGCGGCCGCCGGCTTCCACCTGGACGCCGTGTACACGGCGATGTTCGTCCGCCCGGTGCAAGCCGGAGCGAGCCTCGTCCGGTTCCTCGACCGAGAGGTCGTCGACACCTACGTAGGGGGCGCCGCCGCGCTGCCCCGGCTGCTCGGGGCCGCCGTACGGCGCGCTCAGACAGGCAATGTGCAGACCTATGTGAGCGCGCTGCTCGCCGGCACCGTCGTCCTGGCGGTCGCCGTCGTCCTCGTCGCCACCGGAGCGTGAGCAGGCGTGATCGATATCAACGAGTCCGTGATGCAGTTCCTTCTGGCATTCGTCGTCGTCGGCCCGCTGCTCGGTGCCGTCGCCGCCCTTCTGCCGGCTCCGCCAGGGCTGAAGGGGAAGTCGCCCGAGCAGGCCGTGCTCCGGCACGGCGTCACCGTGACCGGTGCGATCCTCATCGCCGCGATCGTCCTCGCGCTCGGCTTCGACGACGGCCACCCGTCGAAGATGCAGGCCACGACCGACATCAGCTGGATTCCCGCACTCGACGTGCGGATCCACCTCGGCATCGACGGCATCTCCCTCCCCCTTCTGGTCCTGACCGCGCTGCTGACCTTCCTCTGCGCGCTGTACTCCTACTTCAAGCCGCCCGTGGGGGGCTCCCCGAAAGCGTTCGTCGCGCTGCTGCTCCTGCTCGAGACCGGCACCCTCGCGACCTTCGCCGTCCTCGACCTGCTGCTGTTCTTCCTCGCGTTCGAGATGGTGCTCATCCCGATGTACTTCCTCATCGCCCGCTGGGGCGGCGAGGGGCGGACCCGGGCCGCGTGGAAGTTCATCCTGTTCACGCTGCTCGGCTCCGTCGTCATGCTGCTCGGCCTGCTCCTGATCGGAATCAAGGCGGGCACCTTCGACATGGTGGCACTCGCCACTGACAACGGCCGGTCGCTGACTGCATCCGTGCAGGTCATCGCCGTTCTGGCGATCGGGATCGGGCTCGCGGTCAAGGCGCCGATGTGGCCGCTGCACAGCTGGCTGCCCGATGCCCACACCGCCGCTCCGACCGTCGGCTCGGTCCTGCTGGCCGGTGTCCTGCTGAAGATGGGCACGTACGGGTTCGTCCGCATCCTGCTGCCGATCGCGCCGCACGGCTTCCACACCTTCGCGCCGTACCTCGCCGCGTTCGCCGTCGTCGGGATCATCTACGGGTCCCTGGCCTGCCTGGCCCTGGCCAAACGGGGCGCCAAGGGCGACCTCAAGCGGCTGATCGCCTACTCCTCCGTGGGTCACATGGGCTTCGTCCTGCTGGGCATCGCCACCATGACGCCGACCGGCGTGAACGGCGCCCTGTTCGCCAACATCGCCCACGGCCTCATCACCGGCCTGCTGTTCTTCCTGGTCGGCGCGCTCAAGGACCGCACCGGCACGACCGACCTCGACTCCTTGGCCGAGGAGACCGGTGCCGCGCTGTACGGCAGGGCGCCCCGCCTCGGCGGCCTGCTCGCCTTCGGTGCCGTCGCCTCGCTCGGCCTGCCCGGGCTCGCCGGGTTCTGGGGCGAGATGCTGGCCCTGTTCGGCGCGTACAAGCCCGCCGCCGACCTCAGCCGGCCCGCGTTCCTCACCTTCATGGCGATCGGCGCGTTCGGCACCCTGCTGACGGCCGCATACATGCTGATCGTGGTCCGCCGCGTCTGCATGGGCGGCGTGGAGCAGGAGGTCCCCAAGCTCGCCGACGTCCACGGTTACGAGTTCGCCGCCTGGACCCCGCTCGTCGCCCTCACCGTCGTCGCCGG
This sequence comes from Streptomyces broussonetiae, assembly GCF_009796285.1. Lineage (NCBI taxonomy): Bacteria > Bacillati > Actinomycetota > Actinomycetes > Kitasatosporales > Streptomycetaceae > Streptomyces > Streptomyces broussonetiae. The sequence goes on from NZ_CP047020.1 coordinate 5,568,418, forward strand.
GCTGTGGCCGAAGGCCCTGCTCGGCCTCACCGACCCGGCCGTGCACCAGCTCCTCGCAGGAGGCACCCGATGAGCGCCCAGCCCCTCGCCGAGTCGCTGGTCCAGTCCGTCGACTGGCTCGCCGTCGCCCCGCCGACCATCGCCGCCGTCGTGGGACTGGCCGTCCTGGTCGCCGACCTGTTCCTGCCCGAGGCCCGAAAAGCTGTCCTCGGCTGGGTCTCGGTCGCCGGGCTGGGCGTGGCCGCGTTGCTGCTGCTGCCCCTGCTGGACGGCAACCGCAGCACCTTCTGCGTGGACCGCGCCACGCGCGCGTGCAGCTACACGGCCGACCACTTCACGCTCGTCATCCAGTTCCTGGTCCTCGGCGGCGCCCTGCTCGCGGCCCTGCTGTCGGTCACGAACCTCAGGGACGACCGGCGGCGCGTCCCGGCGGGGGAGTTCTGGTTCCTGCTGCTGTCCTCAGCGGCCGGCGCCGCTCTGCTGCCCGCCTCCCGCGACCTGGCCACCCTCATCGTCGCCCTGGAGGTCGCCTCCCTGCCGGCCTTCGCCCTCGTCGGCATCCGGCACGGCGACAAGCGCTCCTCCGAGGCGGCCCTGAAGTTCTTCCTCTCCTCGGTCACGGCCACCGCGGTCAGCCTGATGGGCATCAGCTTCGTCTACGCGTCCACCGGCACGCTCTACCTCACCCAGGTCGCCCAGCGCCTGACACACGTCGACGGACAGCTGCACACCCTCGCCCAGACCGGTGTCGTCCTCACCCTCGTCGGCTTCGCCTTCAAGACGGCCGCCGTGCCCTTCCACTTCTGGGTGCCCGACACCTATGTGGGCGCTCCACTGCCGGTCGCCGCCTACCTGTCGGTGGTCGGCAAGGCCGTCGGCTTCTCCGGCCTGATCCTCGTCACGGTCGTCGCGTTCCCCTCGTACGCCGATGTCTGGGGGCCCGCGCTCGCCGCTCTGGCCGCCCTCACCATGACCGTCGGCAACGTCGGTGCCCTGCGCCAGCAGGCCACGCGCGCGTACAGCGCCGTACGGCTGCTCGCCTGGTCCTCCGTCGGCCAGGCCGGCTACCTGCTGGTGCCGATCGCCGCCGCCGGCTACGTCGGCAACCCCCAGAAGGAGATCGGTTCCACGGTCGCCTATGCGCTGATGTACGCGGCCGTGAACCTCGGCGCGTTCGCGGTGGCCGCCGTGGTGGGCCGCAGCCGGGCCCTGAACCGGATCAGCGACTACCGGGGCCTGTACGCCACCAACCCGCTCACCGCGCTGCTCCTGGCGTTCTTCCTGCTGTGTCTCGCCGGTCTGCCGCCGGGCATCATCGGCCTGTTCGCCAAGGTCACCGTGTTCTCGGCGGCGGTCGACGCGGGGCTCGGCTGGCTCGCCGTCGTCATGGCCGTCAATGTGGTGATCGCCCTTTTCTACTACCTGCAGTGGACGGCCCTGCTGTTCCGCACTCCCGAGGGCGAGCCCGCCCGGCACCGGGTACCGGCGCCCCTCACTGCCGCCATCGCCCTCACCGGAGTCCTCGGCGTCGCCCTGTCCGGAGCACCCCAGCTGGTCCTCCGCTTCGCCGCCACCGGACTGTTCTGAGACACCGCCCGCGCGCGTGGCGCGTTCGCATCCCACGCGCGCGGGAAGGGGAAACAGCACGTCACCCGTACAGCCGAGCGGCGCCCGCGCGGACACAGGGAACTCGTGACAGCCGCCTGGCGTTGTCACAAGCGGGAGGGTCCACTGGACCAAAGTGTTCCCCAGCTGCACGATTTGGAGGGCGTACGGTGCACCGCCGGCACAACGGGCTCAGGACCGCAGTACTCCTCGGGGGACTGTCCGCACTCATCATCGTCATCGGCAGCTTCTTCGGCCGCACCGGGCTGATCGTCGCCGTCCTGGTCGCCCTCGGCACGAACGCGTACGCGTACTGGAACAGCGACAAGCTGGCGCTTCGCGCGATGCGCGCCCGCCCGGTCAGCGAGTTCGAGGCCCCAGCGCTGTACCGGATGGTCCGCGAGCTGTCCACGCAGGCCCGCCAGCCCATGCCTCGCCTGTACATCTCGCCGACGGAGGCCCCGAACGCCTTCGCCACGGGCCGCAACCCCCGCAACGCGGCCGTGTGCTGCACCGAGGGCATCCTGCGCCTGCTGGACGAACGCGAGCTGCGCGGAGTGATCGGCCACGAGCTGAGCCATGTCTACAACCGGGACATCCTCATCTCATCGGTCGCCGGCGCTCTCGCCTCGGTGATCATGTTCCTGGTGAACTTCGCCTGGCTCATCCCGGTCGGCCGCTCGAACGACGACGATGACGGCCCCGGTCTGCTCGGCATGCTCCTGATCATGATCCTCGGCCCACTCGCCGCCACCCTCATCCAGCTGGCCATCAGCCGTTCGCGCGAGTACGAGGCAGACGCCTCCGGGGCTCAGCTCACCGGCGATCCGCTGGCCCTCGCCAGCGCCCTGCGCAAGCTGGAGGTCGGCACCCAGCAGCTCCCGCTGCCGCCCGAGCCCCGGATCGAGACCGCGAGCCACATGATGATCGCGAACCCCTTCCGCGCGGGCCAGGGGCTGACCAAGATGTTCTCGACGCACCCGCCGATGGCGGACCGCATCGCCCGGCTCGAGAAGTTGGCAGGTCGTCACCGGTGACGACCGCCCTGAACTCCGTTTGACCCGCTGGGCGGCCTTCGGCTGTTCCTGGGCCATGGGCCGTCCGCTCGCCGACGTCCTGCCCTGCCTCACCGATATCGGCATCCCCCGGGCCGGCAGGGGGCAGCTTGCCGGCAGAGGTGCACCGCACGTTCCGATGACGGCCGTCAGGGCTGTAAGCCGTCAGGACTGCAAGAGAAGCCCCCTCCACGTTTTCGGAGGGGGCTTCGAGCTGGTTCGTTGCCTCTGGTCGGGGGCACTCCGAGCCGGTCCGAACGCCGTCACCGCAGCGTGGTCAGCGCCCGCCGAACGCCTCGTCCGTGGGGATGACCTCCCGCCCCAGCGGCATGAGCGAGATCGGGATGAGCTTCAGGTTCGCCCAGCCGAAGGGGATCCCGATGATCGACAGGAACAGAGGGATGCTCGTGATCAGGTGGGCCAGCGCCAGCCACCATCCCGCGAAGATCACCCAGATCACGTTGCCGATGCACGACGGCGCACCGGCGTCCGGCCGCTCCACGGTGGTGCGGCCGAACGGCCACAGGACGAACCCGGCGATCCGCAGCGACGCGATGCCGAACGGGATGGTGACGATGAAGATGAAGCAGATCACCGCAGCGATCACGTAGCCGATCGCCATCCACAGGCCGCAGAAGAAGAGCCATAGGAGGTTGAGCAGCAGGTTGAACAGCTTCATGATCGATCTCTCTCCAGGTCGCTCCGCCGGCAGGGCCTGCTGCCACAAGTATCAGCTGATCATGCCTTCGGGCAGAACCGCGGTGCCCCCGTAGCGCGATCGGGAACGTTCCGAGACGATCCCGTTCGGATCGTCTTTCTGGGTGACGCGTCCCGCCCGGGGTGAGGCGTCCTTCAGCGATCAGACGCGTCCTTCAGCGATCACCGGAGGGCGCAGACCACGCACAGGCCTCGGAGAAGGCAGGGGCGGAATCACCACCTGCCGCTCTGCAGTCATATCGAGGAACGGCTTACTCGTCACGTTCCTGAGTGCTTGCAGATCTCGGGTATATCGGCCCGATTTCTGCATTTCCGTCAGCCATGTATCCGTTGTTGATCAGGCAGTTCCTGGCGCCGGTCGGACGCCGCCCGACCCTGGGGCTGTACGGGGGAAAGAGGCGGGCGCCACAGCGTGCCTAGTGATCGTTCAATGTCTGTCATCGCCATCCTGTCCACTGAGGTTCAGGATTCAGTGCAAGGGACGAGGAAAGGTTGATTGAATGAAGCTCACCAAGCAGCTTGCCGCAATCAGCGCCGCCGCGATCGTGGCGGTGCTCTTCAGCGCCGGTGGTGCGCAGGCTCAGGGCGACGGGGGACTTCTCTCGCTCCTGACCAACACGCCAGGGCTTCACGTCTCTCACCCGATGGGACAGGTCAGGAAGGGTAACAGCGGCGGTCAGGGCGGTAGCACCACCACCACAAACAACAACAATAACAATAACAACAACGCCGGCGGAGTGAACAACAATAATAACAACAACGGCGGAGGTGTGAACAACAACAATAATAACAACAACGGCAGTACCGCAGGTACTCAAGGCGGCGGAGGGCTCCTTTCGCTTCTGGGCCTCAACTCGCTCTTCCGCTTCCAGGTCTGCTATCCGGTGGGACAGACCGGAAAGGGAAACACCTTCTCCGGAAACCAGAACATCAATTGCGTCCAGAACTGAGGGCGGACGACCGGACGGATCCGTCGTAGAACCCTTTCAGCGCTCGGAGTGGTGGAGTTTGCGGGCCACTTCGTGGCGGGTGTGAACGCCGAGTTTGGCCAGTACAGCGCCCACGTGATGCCCGACGGTCTTTGGGCTGATGTAGAGCCGGGCGGCAATCTCGGCATCCGACAGGCCCTCACCCAGCAGCTTCAGGACGTCCATCTCCCGGTTGGTCAGCCCGTGGGGGTTGGCCCGGGTGGTCGCCCGTGGGCCACTCCGGATCGGGCGGACACCTCGCGCACGCATCAAGGCGCGGGTGCGAGCCACGGCCGACCGTGCGCGGAGGGTCTCGAGGGTGGCCAGGGCCTGGCGCAGCGCGGGCGCGTCGCCGGACAGGCGGGACAGTGCGGCGTCGTACGGACAGCCGAGCCTGTCCCATCGCGCCGCGGCGCCGGCCCAGTCGCCGGCCAACTCCAGCGCGTAGGGTTCGGCCGCCGGAACCCGCGGAGGCGCCCCGCCGGCGCGGCGGATCCAGCAGGCCAGGGACCCGGACAGCCAGGGGTGGGTCCGCTTCGCCAATACGGCGAGACCGCGCTGCGCCTCGGCCTGCACCGACTCGAGGTCGCCGGCCAGCCAAGCCGCCTCGACCCGGGCTTCCCACCCCAAGCCCGTGTCCAGCAGGCAGCTCGAGTCGACCAGGCTCGCCGCTTGTTCCAGCAACGGCCACACCTGGGGCTTGCCCTGGCGTGCTTGCACCAGGCCCAGGACGGTCAGGGCCAGCGCCCGCCCGACCGGCGGTGAGCTGGGATGGGACAGGACTTTCTGTGAGGCGTCGGCGGCCCGGGTCCACAAGCCCTGGTTCAGTAGCCCCCAACTCCCACAGGCCCTGGCGCCCAGTGCGTAGGACAGCAGGTCGCGATCGAGGCAATAGGTTTCCGCGCGGCTCACGGCTGCAGTGGTCCGGGCGGCATCCCGCTGCAGCGCGGCCAGCCAGCACATGCCGAGCGCCAGAAGGCCCGCGTCCACTGGCACATCCCGCGCCATCGCACCGGACACGGCCTGTTCACAGTCCTCCCAGCCGCAGCCTTCGCTCAACATGCGTGCCGCCGCGGTATGGAAGCGCGCCTGGACGACCACCCCCGCATCCTCGAAGCGCTCCCCCAGAGCGATCGCCTTCTCGGCGTACGTGGCGACCGCCGCCACCCCCTCGTGCTCGTAGCAGGCCAGCTGACAGAGGTTCAGGTACGCCCTGGCCAGCTCCCGGCCCGGTCTCAATCCTTCGAGCACCCGCACCGCGTCCAGGCCGGTCTGTCTGGCCTCGGCGGTGCGCCCGGCCGGCCACAGCCAGCACGACAGCCAACGCAGGTCCTCCCCCTCGCGCAGCCGGTCGCCCAGCGCACGACGCTGCTTCACAGCCGTACGGCGAGAAGCGACCCCCTCAGCCAGCTGGCTGGCCAGGAGACAAGCCTGCGAATGGCCTTCCAGCAGCGAGGTCTGTTGATCCGGCGGCAGGCAGTCGGCGTACCGCAGGGCGCGGGCGTACTGGGCGGCCGCTTCCCGGTGTGCGCCGCGCGTGGCGGCATGGACAGCTGCTGCGGGCGCGTACTCCAACACGGCGGCCGGATCTCCCGCGCCCTCGGCATGAGCAGCCAGCAGCGCCAGGTCATCCGCCGCGACCGGGCCGGACCGCATGACCGCCAGTACTCGCCGGTGTATCCGCAGACGGCATACGGCGGGAACGGCCTCCAGCACCGCCAGCCGGGTCAGCTCGTGGCGGAACTCGGTCACTTGTCCGTCCGCACGCACTATTCCGCAGGACGCGGCCTCATCGAGCGCATCCTCGGGGGCCGACAGGATGCCGGCCAGCTGCGGAAGCGGGACCCGGCGCCCGAGAACCGCCAGCACGTTGACGACCGTGCGCGCCGCATTCGACAAGCCGGCCAAGCGGCCGGCCACGGCCTCGCGCACAGCGGCCGGTATGGGCTCGGCAGGGGCGGCCAGGATCTCGGTGACGATGAACGGGTTGCCGGCGGACATGTGATACAGCTGCTCGGCGTCGATGGCATGACCGGTGGCAAGATCGGCGACGGCCCGGCGGCTCAGCGGAGCCAGATCGTGGCGGTGCACCCACGGATAGCCGGCCAGGGTGCCGAGAAGAGCCGTCAGGCGGTGCGTGCGGCCGATCTCGTCGTCGCGATAGGTGGCCAACACCAGTGCCGGAACGCTGGGCAGGCGCCGGGCCAGGTAACGCAGCAGGTCCAAAGTCGCCTCATCGGCCCAGTGGATGTCCTCCACGACCAGCAGGCTGGGATGCGTGCTGAGGTCGGCGAGCAGGCAGTCGAAGACTTCGTTGGAACGGCAGGTGCCAGTCAGAGTCCCCGCCAGGGCAGTGCGCACCGGCCAGCCCAAACGCGGGGCCAAGTCCGTCAGAGGGCCCAGGGGGCGGGGGGTGGCCAGTGGGTCACAGGCGCCCACCAAGACCCTGATCTGGGGATCGGCCAGCTGGACCACACGGTGGACCACCGCGGTCTTGCCGATGCCGGCCTCACCACGCACAAGGGCCAGGCGCCCAGGGCCGCTCATGGCCGCCTGCAGCTGACCGGTGAGGTCGTGGAGCACGGCCTCTCGCTCTAGCAGGTCCATCATCAGCCAGTTTCCCTCCATGGCCGAAGCTGCGCAAAAGATCGAGACCGGTCGGCCGGTGGGTGTTCCTGTGGGACGCCGAGGTGGCATTTGGGGTGTGGCGGGGCGGGAGGTGGGGTGTGCCGGGGAGGAAATTGGGGTGCTCACCCGATGTGCCCCGGCTGCAGGCGGGGCATGCTGGCCGAAGAGTTTCAGAACGTGGATTCCACGTTCGCAGCGCCGGTCGGGCCCGTTCAGAACGTGTCGCTCACCCACACCTCTCGAATTATTTTGATGGCGAATCAAACCGGGAATGAAGGGTGAATCGGATCATCAGTGCCTGTTGCGCCGTCATGCTTTCAGGAATTGAGTAGGTTGACGGCGAATTTATACGAAATGCTTCCCGTGGGGCAAGCGCTTTCCGCACATCGAATTGGGCCGCGAATCGGCGAGGTCCATGCACATCGGAGAGGAATTGTCATGCTCAACAGGTACGCAAAGCGAGCGGCAGTACTGACCGCATCGGCCGCTCTGGCTGCGGGTGGCGCCCTGGCTCCGTCTGCCGCCTTTGCTGCACCGGCACCTACAGGAACCCACGCGACGGCGCCGAGCGACAACGGCGGAGGCGGAAACAACAACAACAACAATAACAACAACGGCCGCCACCACAAGAAGGGTGGGAACAACAACAATAATAACAACAACGGGGGGCGCGGAAACAACAACAACAATAACAACAACAATGGCGGAGGTGTGAACAACAACAACAATAACAACAACAACGGCGGGGGCGCGAACAACAACAACAATAACAACAACAACGGCGGGGGCGCGAACAACAACAATAACAACAACAACGGCGGGGGCGCGAACAACAACAACAATAACAACAACAACGGCGGGGGCGCGAACAACAACAACAATAACAACAACAACGGCGGGGGCGCGAACAACAACAATAACAACAACAACGGCGGGGGCGCGAACAACAACAACAATAACAACAACGGATGACTTCTTGGTCCGGCAGCCGGGTGCCCCAAAGTCACCTGGCCGCCGGACTACCGTGTGCGCGCCCGGGAGGGCGTGGGCTTTCTGACCCTTCGGCGATATGCCATGGGCGAGCCTGATTTACCCTCGTCGGGCGTGGGAGAGCCGTTGGCGTACAAAACTGGGTTGGGTGGCAGCGAGGCGGCTGTGGGAGCGCGGAGCGCACTTTACCCGCGGCATTCAGGGTGGCGAGAATGAGGAAAGCAGTCTTGCGGGGTGTCGGCCTTACGGTTGCCGCTTCCTGCTGTGTGACGCTCGGTGCTTGGGGTGCTGCAGCGAGTGAAACACGCTCCTTTTCGAAGAAGCCGCAGACCGCACCCACCAGGGTCGTAATCCAGTGCTATGCGACGCGCGATAGCCCGCAGATGGTCCTGTGCTACGCGAATTCCTGGAAGGCCGAGTACAGGCACGGCAGTATGGTCTACGTCCCTATCCTTATACAGGTGCCTACGCCTCCACATCCGCCGAATGTGGTCATTGTCAATAGCCTGAACGACATTCATCCGAGCAACATGAGTCCGAGTGGCGAGCCTGGCGGCGCTGCCAGCAGCAAATAGTTGTCCAGCGCTTTGGGGTGGATGCCGGACAGTCTTCTGCTTCCGGCCGGCAGGCGGCCAGGGAATCCCCGTTAGGCCAGGGAGCTGTTGGATGTGCACATCCCTCGGTGGCCTCGGACGGCCTCTTGGATGCTTTCGCCGGTGCGGATCAATAATGGCTGGGGCCGTCACCGCGGTAGGTGTCGTGACCAAACCCACCGTGGTCGCCTTCGACATCGCAACCGCCATCCCCCCAGACCTCGTCGCAGCCACGGCTGGAGCGGTGGGAGTACGAGGGGAAGTGAGCCAGGGTGGTTCCCGAAGCAGTATGCGCAGTCCCGACCATGCCGATATCGGCACCGCTGGCCAGCAGAATGCCGACCGCGGATGCCACGAAGAGGTACTTGGTGTGCTTTGCGCTCATGGGCGACACCTTTCGATCCACCGTCTCGTGCAACTGGCGGAGTGCGAGAACCGTGGCCGTTCCGAAGGGAAGGTGTGTGGTGTGGTCCGGGTTCGGGGGATCGCATGAGTGAGGAGCAGCTCTTGCTCCCACGGCACCGCCACATGGACAAGTCTCCTCCGCGGCGCAGTCTTGACCAAATAGGCGACCGGGTACCCCGGGGCTGAATCCGGGGAAGCGGCAAGAAGGAGCCCTGGCGGAATGAGAAGGGCCCCTCCCGCTCCGTCAGCATGCCTGCTACTGCCAGTACCAGCTGGTCCCGGGCTCGTTGCTGCCGCTGGGCTGTGAGATCGCCCCCACGGACCGGCCGTTCGTGCCCCGGTGAGCAGATCCTCCGGTTCGCACGACAGCACACGCGAACCCGCCCCGCGGGGCCGTTGACGGCGTGTCACGCGCGCGTGCGGAGACGGTCGTATTCGGCGGGGTGCCACGCGCGCGTGCGATTTGCGATTGACATGGGCCTTGTGGGCCTGTCACGCGCTGCGCTGGGCCGCCCACCAACGTACGCCGAAGGCCGTCACGTCCGCCGCGAGCACGCCTTCTTCCGCCGCCACCGAGATGGCAGGCGGCGCGAATGCCGGCGTGGCACAGGGCAGCAGGCGACCAAGGACACCGCCGGTGTGGCGAGCACCGCATGCGCGGTCGGCTCCGCCCGGTGCGGTGGCACCCGGGACCGGGATGCAACGGCCGCCGGCACTGTCGGCAGATGCCCGTCCTGGCCTGGGGGAGCGTCGTACGGGGGCCCCGAGTGTCATCTGGGACCACTCCGAGGATCAGCGCCAGCGCCAGCAGTGGACCCAGCGGAGCCACCGCGGTTCCCACGTGCACGACATGTACGGGCCGGCGCCCGGCCGCTCGTACTGCGTCGGTCAGCGGCGCTGGGGTGTGCCCGACCGGCCCGGGCCGAAGACGGCGAGCACCCCGACGGCCACGCGCGCGTACGCCGCCGAAGAGATCCCCCGGGCCAACGGGATCGTCCGCACCGGATCCCGCACCTCCGCGCCGAGGGGCGCGATCCGGCGCCTACCCAGCGAACGCGAGAAAAGGCATCCCGGCCGCCTGCATCCCGGCCGCGTCAAGTGCCCCGTCCGCGCCTGCCCAGGGCCCGATGGCCGGTTGCCCCGGACCCGGCCCGCAAGGCGGGGCAGAAGGCAATCATGGCCGTGGGGGCTGTGAGGACACCCAGTACGACGATCCCGCTCGCCCGTGGCGTGGGTGTGGGCGTGGGCGTGGCAGGCGGCCACCACGCACGCGAGCGTCGGCTCGGTTGGCAAGCCCCGCCTGCCCGCCCGCGCGGCCGACGACAAGGTCGAGAAGGCGCCGGCCCAGACCGGCGGACCGAAATCGACGGCCACGCCGTCCCGCGCTCCCGTCGCGCGTCGCAGACCGGGGCACCGTCGGACCGACTGCCGCAACCAGGTGGTGGACCTGTGACGTCCTCCCCATCAACTCCACCGACTTCATCAACAAGGCACGAACCCGCCCGCGAACACAGCGGGTCCTCACCGGATTCTCGGCAGCCGGACAGTGCGAAGACAGCTCGGAAGGGCAGGTTCACGGCATGAGCATCATCGGTTGGATCATCCTGGGACTGGTGGCCGGAATCATCGCCAAGGTCCTCCTGCCGGGACGCGACCCCGGCGGCTTCATCGGCACGACCCTCATCGGCGTCGCGGGCGCGTTCATCGGCGGCTGGATCTCGGCCCACTGGCTGCACCATCCGGTCACCAAGAACTTCTATGACGGCGCCACCTGGGCCGCAGCCATCGGCGGCTCCCTGGTGCTGCTGATCGCCTATCGGATCCTGTTCGGCAACTCACGCGACTGAGGGCCACAGAACGCGGAAGGGTGGGCCGCCCGGCACCGGAGGCCCACCCTTGTTGCTGCCGTTCCTGCCGGTCTTCTACCGGTAGTTCACGAACTGCAGCGCGAAGTCGAAGTCCTTGTCCTTCAGCAGCGCGATCACGGCCTGCAGGTCGTCGCGGCTCTTGGAGCTGACTCGCAGCTCGTCACCCTGGACCTGGGCCTTGACGCCCTTCGGGCCCTCGTCGCGGATGATCTTCGCTACCTTCTTCGCGTTGTCCTGGGAGATGCCCTCCTGGATCGATGCGAAGATCTTGTACTCCTTGCCGGACAGCTGGGGCTCGCCCGCGTCCAGTGCCTTCAGCGAGATACCGCGCTTGACCAGCTTGGACTGGAAGACGTCGAGGACAGCGTTCACCCGGTCCTCGGAGTTCGCCTCCATGAGGATCTTTTCACCGGACCACGAGATCGAGGCACCCACGCCCTTGAAGTCGTAGCGCTGCGAGATCTCCTTGGCGGCCTGGTTGAGGGCGTTGTCGACCTCCTGCCGCTCGACCTTCGAGACGATGTCGAAACTGGAGTCGGCCATGTCCTGTGGCTCCTTGTATCGGGGTGCGTATCGGGTGCGTATCGGGGGCGTGCCGGCGTGCGCGGCGGCGGCCGCCGGCTCCGGCATGACGCCGGACCGCATCCGCACCAGCCTAGTCACCCCGTGAGCCGACAGGTGGAGATCAACCGGGTGGCGAAGCACCCCTCTCCATCGGGTATTGTTTACGTCGTTGCCGGGGAGCACCGCCGAATAGCGGTTCGATCTGGTGGCCAACCCGGCGGTGTGCCCGAGCGGCCAAAGGGAGCAGACTGTAAATCTGCCGGCTCAGCCTTCCCAGGTTCGAATCCTGGCGCCGCCACGCTGAGTGAAACCCCCTCTGATCAGGCTAGATACCTGATCAGAGGGGGTTTTTCGTTGTCGGCGCCCGTTCGATTCGGCGTGGACGAAGTGTGGACGTGTCTCACTCCGTATCGCCCGTATCCCGTGGTCAGTCAGTGCGTGTCCCCCAGGTGTCCCCCGGGGGAGAGGATGATCACTCTGGCTCGTTCCACTCTCGCAGGGCTGCGTCGATCCGGCTGTTTGCCCGCTCCCGCGTCTGATCCAGCACCTTGGCGTACACCTTGTGCAGTACCGCGATGCTGTGCCCGGCGCGAGGGCACATTCCATCGCGTCCCCCCAGAACTGACGGCTTCAGGGTGATCCCGGTGTAGGTGGCGACTTGTTGGCCGTAGGCGTCACGGGGCCGAGCGCGAGTGAGCTGAGGGACGACGGACAGGAAGCTGCGGCCGAAGACCTGTTTGGTGCCGGGCTTGACCCCGTTGTCCTCAGCCCAGTCCCGTCATATCGACCACAGGGCATCCACGGGCATGTTGCACGTAGGTCCGGTGGTGCAGCGCTCGCGGATGAATGCCGAGGTGGGCGAGGCGGTGTCCTGCATGGTGCTGACGGCTTCCCGGCTGCATGCCGGTTCGGTGATCCGGCCCTTGTTTTCCAGACGGGCGAGTCCGTCCAGGGCCCAGTTCAAGATCCCGGGCATCTCGGCGCAGAGTCGGTCGAACAGGGTGGGATCCTCTTTGCCCAGCCACGACACGGTCATGTTGAGCACCACGAACCGGCGTGCGATGACCCCGGAGGAGTCGCCGAAGTGCGGCAGTTCGTTGGACAGGATCACTAGCCGTGTAGGGAGCTTGCCGGTCCACACTGCGCGGTACTTGCGGTCGATGTCGATGGTGTCTTCACCGGAGATGGTCAGCAGTCGTTCGACGACTTGGCTGTTGTCGTTGCCCGACAGCCGGGCGTCAGCGATGACCGCGAGCGGCTTGCCGATCAGGAGCAGTTCGAGGCGCTGCAATTGCCCAGTGACCTGCCTGTGCTTCGCACGTTCCGTGTGGTCTACAGCGACGGTGAACGTCCCATTGAGGTCACGGTGATGACCAAGGCAGGGCATCTCTATGAGCTTCAGTACGAGTTCGTCTGACCCGAGCATCCCCAGGTCGACCAGGACGGCCCGGTGTCCTGCCGGGCCGTCCTGGCGCGCGTGTCCAGCTAGGCCCAGGTGTCCAACCACATCTGCGATCACCAGCTGTTGATCGGGATCACGGTGCCGCCGCGGCGGCCGGGCAGGGTCTAGCCGAGGATCCCTAGCTCGGTGTCAGGCCGACAGAACGTGCAGGCCCTTACGCCGGACGCGAGTGTTCGGCGCGCTGTGTCCGAGTCCACGCCCTTCGACCGTTTCCCTGTCATGGTGCAGCCCCCGGTGCGGACTGCGACCGGCAGTGCGTCCTGGGTGCGCCCGTAGTCGAGGAGCCAGTCCGGCGGCGCCGGCCGGGCGGCTTCTGCCTGTCGCCGTTCCCGTTCGCGGCGTTCTTCGTCGGCGATCCATCGGTCGATCGCTGCCAGCTGGCGTGTGGTGTGCTCTTCGACGACGCGTCGGGTGAAGCGGAGTGCTTCGAGGCGCGACATCTGGTGATCTTTGTCCCGTGCCACTGGATCTTGACCGTTTGCCATCGGACTTTGACGGACGCGAGTTTGTGTCATCGGAGTTTGATCACCGCAGGTCAGCGACTCAGCGCACCGAAGGGGCGCTGAGTCGCTGACCTGCACTTACGTGCAGTTCCTTGTAAATGTGCAGGTCAGAGCCTTGCGATCGTCGTGCAGGCTGCTCGATTTGTGGGGGCGGTGGGGTCAGGAAGGCTTGACCGCCGAGACCGGGGTGACGGTCACCTTGTTGTCGCACTCGGCCCACACCCCGTCGTTCAGGGCGACCTGGTGCTTCCCGGAGTGCGGCAGCCCGATGACCATCGTCGGATACGTCACCGGGTCCTTGCCCGACACGCAGTAGCCGTCGGCCTCCCCCTGGACCTGGACGAAGGTCAACTTCACCCACGCCTTGCCGTGCGGCCGGACCGTCACGGTGGCCGCCCTGCCGGTGCGGGTGACCTTGAGCGGGCTGTTGTGGGCGGGGGAGCCGTTGCCGGCACCCGCGACCGTCGGATGGCCCTTCAGGACGCACGTCCTTCGAGAGACGTTGGTGAACTGCACGACCGCCGCCCCGGTCCCGGTCCCGACGGGCCGGTGGGCGGCCTGCCAGGCGCTGACCTGGAGGGCGGAGGCCGGGCAGGCGGGCGGCGGGGTGGAGGTGGTGGTGCTCGCCGCCATGGCGGTGCCGGGCAGGATGCCGGTCACCGCCGCCGCGACGGCCGTGACCGCCGTCGTCGCCAGAGCCGCCCTGCGAATGCCGTTGCTGTGACGCATGTTGTCGTCCCCCTGGGTCGTCTCGTCCGCGGGTTTCGGTCGTCGGTTGTTGCCCCGCGGTAAGCGTGGTCGTGGTACGTGAGTGCAGACAGGGCGGAAGAGCGGCAGGGTTCCGTGCGGCGGCTACTTGTGACGGAACGGTGACGACAGGCTGCTGCACCCGTGCAGATGGCCGTCAGGGCAGACCGAAGCACCTCCGGCGCGCCACGGGTTTTACCCCGCCCCGGGCGCGCACCGAAGGTGCGCTGAGTCGCTGACCTGCACGGTGTGCCATGAGCGTTCACTGACGCCCGAAACGGCCACTGAGTAGCGAGTGCGCCCGACTGACGGACGTGGATGCCCTCGGACCAAGATCGAACAGCTCGTAATGCGTCGCTTTCGTAGGAGACCCGAGCAGCGCTGCCTCCGGAGGTCAAGGGCGCCGCTTCCCCCATGTGTCCCCCGGATGGCTCGACAGAGAGGGAAGTGCCTGCTCAGGCTGTGCGGAGCGAGCCCGCTGCAAATCTGCCGGGTCAGCCTTCCCAGGTTCGAATCCTGGCGCCGCCACACGGGAACGAGTGCCCCGGGATCTGCGAGAGCAGATCCCGGGGCACTCGTTGTTTGGTCGGGTCGGTCCGGGTGCGGAGGCCGATCGTCCGGACGATGCTGGAGCCATGGCCGGGAAACGCCCCATCGTCGTGTACCTGCCGTCCCCAACCGGCGGGCGTCGTGTTCGGGTGGACGGCGAGATCCTCGGCCTGGCGCACAGCGTGCGGGACCTGGTGGAGTTCCTGCGCCGGGCGGGGCTGGAGATCGAGCCGGAGCAGGTGGCCGACTCGCCGCTGATCGACTGGCGCGGGGTGGGACCCGACCGCTGGGAGGCCGAGACCCGGACTTGACGGCGCTGTCGCCCATCGTCCGCGTGTGGGCACACGGTGTTGCAGTCCTTGGTCCTTCGCCCGTGTGTGAAGCACACGGTGTTGTCGTCCTTCGCTCGCGTGCGGGCACACTGACCGCATGGCCTCCCGACGCAGAACCTGTCCTGTGTGCCGCCGTGACATCGCCGTCGTCGCGGGCCGATTGGCACGGCACGACCCGCCCGGGGCACGGGAGAACGGGGACCTGGTCTCCTGCCCCGGATCACGGCAACAGGCACAACTCGGCGCCTTCCAGCCGGCGTTGGACGGTTACGTCATACCGGATTTTCCGGGGCAGCTGCCCCTGTTCTGACGTTCTGATGTGACTTCTGACAGGGTGACAACGGGCGGGGCAGGGCGGCTCAGTGGTGGCTCCGACTGTTCAACGGGCGGGGGCCCGGCTCAGTTCCCGGCCACCGACTTCACCGCGACCGACACCGGCTGCGACCCGCTGATCAGTTCCAGCGTCAGGCCGGTCGTCGCCGGGGTGTCCACCAACTCCGCGAGAACGGCCGCCACGTCGTCTCGCGGGACGAAACCGCGCCCGGTGTGCGCCTCCAGCCGAACCAGGCCGGTGCCGGCGTCGTTCGTCAGCGAGCCGGGGCGCAGGATCGTCCAGTCCAGGGCCTCCTGACGGGTCACGTACGCGTCCGCCTCGCCCTTGGCCCGCAGGTAGGCGTCGAAGATGTCGTCGCCCTGGTGGGCGGGATCCGCGCCCATCGAGGACACGACCACGAAGCGGCGAACGCCCGCGCGGACGGCCGCGTCCGCGAACAGCACCGCCGCGCCCCTGTCCACCGTCTCCTTGCGCGCTGCGCCGCTGCCCGGGCCCGCGCCGGCCGCGAAGACCGCCGCGTCGGCGCCCTGCAGGTGCGCCGCGACCTCTTCCACCGAGGCGGACTCCAGGTCGAGCAGGACCGGCTCGGCCCCGGCCGCTCGCAGATCGTCGCTCTGCTCGTGTTTGCGGATGATTCCCGCGACCTCATCCCCGCGCGCGGAGAGCAGGTGCTCCAGCCGCAGCGCGATCTGACCATGACCACCAGCGATGACAATGCGCATGAATCCGACCGTACGCCCGAAGAGGCGCATCCGCCGCACGAGTTAACCGGCATGGGCGGAGCGTGCCAGGCTCGCCTCCACGTTCACGCGCCCGGCGCCCGTCCAGATGCCCGCGGGGCGCGTTTTCGTGATCGTGCGCCTTGGGTGAGAGGCGGCGGGGAGTGCCGCGATGTGTCTGGTGGCGGGTTGGGTTCGAGCGTGGGGTGCGGAGGCATGCGCAGGTCTCTGCATGTGACTGCACTGGCAGGCGTGTGATGGCGACGGCATGCGGGTGATGGCGACGGCAGGCGGGTGATCGCGACGGCAGGTGTGCCATGCCGGCGGCAGGTGAGTACTGGGCGCGCGTCCGTGGTGGTGCGCCCGGCGCACACCACTCATCGCCCGCCCGTGCAAGACCGGGAGCGCCGGTGCTCATGCCGCACCAGTGCAACCAGTGCAACCAACGAGTCAGCGCAACCAGCACGCCAGCGCAACGAGCACAACCGGTCCCACCGGCGCTCGCGCCCGGCCGACGCGACCGGATCCCACTCAACCGACGCGTCCGGACTCCCGCTCAACCGACGCGACCGGCGTGCGCTCTCATCCGTGCGCCCCGGCAATCCGCGCGTACGTGTCGCGCGCCCGCTCACGACAGTTCGCTCCGCCCCTGTCGCGGCAGTCCCAGCTCCGCTGCGGCCACCGAGTTGCAGTACTCCCGGACCGCGCTCGTGCGGGCGACCACACGACCTCGGTGCACCACGATGCGGCTGTAGGCCAGGGAGAGGGCGCCGGGCAGGCCGTCGCCGCGTACGGCCAGCAGCTCAGCGGGAAAGCCTGCCTCCACGCGTACTTCCGGCAGGCCCAGGGCCGCGCGGGCGGATGCGCTCACGGTGTCGTAGGCCTCCTGCGGTCGCAGCCCGTGGCCGGAGGCGAGGAGATAGGCCGCTTCCAGGGGATCGCCGCGGCCGACGGGGTTGGAGACGTCACGCAGGGCGCCGCTGCCGGCGGCCACCCGGACCCCGGCCGAGCGCAGCAGCCGTACCGGAGCCGTGCCCCGGCGGTCGGCGGCGCAACAGCCGCCCTGGGGCAGGCACACCACCGTGACCCCGGCTGCCGCGAGTTGGTCGGCGGCACGGGAGGCGGCCTCGGTGGGCAGGCGCCCGAGACCGGCGCACGGCCCGATCGTCACGCCGGGGCGCAGGCCCCCTGCCATCGCCGCGAGCCGGGACAACCGGGCCGGGTCGGCGGCGTCCGTGTGCAGGTCCACCGGGCAACCGTGCTCGGAAGCCACCTCCAGGACCGCCTCGACGTAGCCCCCGGGATCGGGGTCCAGATCCGGGCAGCCGCCCACCACCGAGGCACCCATCTTGAGCGCGTCGCCCAGCATCGCGAGCCCGTCCGCCCCGGCCACGCCGGTCAGCAGTCGTGGCGTCGCCACCGTGGTCAGCTCCGCGAGCCCCCGCAGCGACCGCCGCGCCTGCAGGACGGCGCCCAGCGCGCCGAGTCCCTGGACGTCGCCCACGCGCACGTGCGCGCGTACCGCCGTCGCCCCGTGCCCGAGCTGCAGCAGGGCGGCCTCCGTCGCCCGGCGCTGGACGTCCTCGGGGGTGTACGACACCGGACCCGGTCGTTCGGCGGACAGGGCTGTGTCGCCGTGGGCGTGCGGTTCGGCCGGGGCGGGCAGGAGCAGATACCCGCCGAGGTCCACGCGTGAGGCGCTCGTGCGGGCCGGACCCGGTGCCAGGCTGCCGGCCGTGCCCACCGCCTCGATGCGCCCGCCGCCCAGCCGTACGTCCACGGTTCGGCCGTCGGTGAGCCGCGCCCCGCACAGCAGCAGGGCGTCCGGGTCGGACTGCCCCGAGGAGCCCGGGGAGTTCGACGGCGGATGGGGCTGCGGCTGGCTGTCGGGCATCGCGCTCCAGGGTTGGGGCCGGGGGCTCGGGGCAGGCCCGCGTGAGCGGTGCGAGGGCGCCCGCCCCCAAGATCACGCAGAGCGAGTCGAGCCTAGGGTGGCCCGGCGCGCGGGACGCGCAGGAGCGCAATAGTCGTACCGGTGTGGTCCGCCCTTGGCGGTACACGTTTCGCCCACCCGCGTGGCCCCGTTGCTCCCGTTCGACTTCGGCGCTCACGCGCGCGTGCCCTGCCGTTCCGGTCGGCGTCCACACCAGCGCCCCCGGTCCATGCCCATCGGCCCATGTCCATCTGTCCACGCCCATGCCCATCGGCCCATGTCCGTCGGTCCACGCCCACGCGCGCGCGCCGCGCCCCGCTGTGCCGTGCCGCGCACGAGCCGATCCGGCCCGCCGTTCCAGGTCGGTTGTTGTCCGCCCCGCGTGTCCGCCCCTGCGAGTGGCCCGGTGCAAGAGGGCGGACGCGTGGCCTGTAGATCCGCGGCTCCCGTGCCTCAGGAGGTGGCTGCGAGGGCTGAGATGGAGGGTGCGGCGGGCGGCCGGATACGGATTTGGGTGAACGGCGGCGGACCGTGTAATGTCTTCATCGCTCGCCCCAATAGCTCAGTCGGCAGAGCGTCTCCATGGTAAGGAGAAGGTCAACGGTTCGATTCCGTTTTGGGGCTCTGGTGTGAGAGGTTCCCGTCGTCAGGCGGGCACTGATCTCATCAAAGCGGTGTAGCTCAGTCGGTAGAGCAAGCGGCTCATAATCGCTGTGTCACCGGTTCAAGTCCGGTCACCGCTACTGACAGTAGCCGATTGCGGGGTCGGTCCTTCGATCGGCTACTCTTTCTTGCGTTGAATTAGTCCATCCGTTCGTCTTAGGAGCACTCACGTGGCTGCCACCGACGTCCGCCCGAAGATCACGCTGGCCTGCGTGGAGTGCAAGGAGCGGAACTACATCACCAAGAAGAACCGGCGTAACAACCCGGATCGTCTTGAGATGAAGAAGCACTGCCCGCGCTGCAATGCGCACACTGCGCATCGCGAGACGCGCTAAACAGGCTCGTACGCGAGGCCGTCCCCTTCCGAGGGGGCGGCCTCGCGGCGTTTCACCGGCCCATCGGCCCACCGGCCCGGCGCGCATTCGTCCCTCCACGCGGGCTCTGGTCGGGTGCGGCTAATTTGGGGCCACTACAGCAGATATCAGGAGGTGCCGGGCCATGGCGCTCGACCAGTCCTTCGTTGGACGGACCTACCCGCCCACCGCGCCCTATGAGGTGGGCCGGGAGAAGATCCGCGAATTCGCCGAGGCGGTGGGCGAGGCCAACCCGGTGTACACGGACCCGGAGGCCGCGAAGGCGTTCGGTCACTCCGATGTGATCGCCCCGCCGACGTTCGTGTTCTCCATCACGTTCCGGGCCGCGGGCCAGGTCATCGAGGACCCGCAGCTCGGCCTCGACTACAGCCGCGTGGTGCACGGCGACCAGAAGTTCGCCTACAGCCGCCCGGTGCGCGCCGGCGACCGGCTCACGGTCACCTCCACCATCGAGGCGATCAAGTCCCTCGCGGGCAACGACATCCTGGACATCCGTGGTGAGGTGCACGACGAGGCGGGCGAGCACGTCGTGACAGCCTGGACCAAGCTCGTGGCCCGCGCGGCCGAGGAGGCGTGAGGACCTGATGACGGCGAAGATCGCGTACGACGACGTCGAGGTCGGCACCGAGCTGCCGGCGCAGACCTTCCCCGTGACCCGCGCCACGCTCGTGCGCTACGCGGGCGCCTCCGGGGACTTCAACCCGATCCACTGGAACGAGAAGTTCGCCAAGGAGGTCGGGCTGCCGGACGTCATCGCGCACGGCATGTTCACCATGGCCGAGGCGGTCCGCGTGGTCACCGACTGGACCGGGGACCCGGGTGCGGTCGTGGAGTACGGCGTCCGGTTCACCAAGCCCGTCGTCGTCCCGAACGACGACGAGGGTGCCCTGATCGAGGTCAGCGGGAAGGTCGCGGCCAAGCTGGACGACAACAGCGTGCGTGTGGACCTGACGGCGACCAGCGGTGGTCAGAAGGTGCTGGGAATGTCCCGGGCGGTCGTACGACTGGCCTGACGGCTCGCGCGAGGCACTCGCGAAGTACTCAGGTGCTGAGCTGCTGAAGTGCCGAGCCACTGAAGTGCTGAGGTAAGGGGCGTCCTCCCGGGTGGGCGCCCCTTACGCATGCATGTCCTGCAGAGCGCCCTTGCCAAGTTAGTGATTGAGCACTAACTTGATGCCCATGGTCAGGATGAGCGCAGAAGAGCGTCGCGAGAGCGTCATTCGCGCGGCGATCGCGGAGTTCTCGCAGAAGGGCTTCTACGGCACTTCCACCGAGGCGATCGCGACCCGCGTGGGTGTCTCGCAGCCGTACCTCTTCCGGCTCTTCGCGGGCAAGAAGGCCATCTTCGCCGCCGCGTCGCTGCGGTGCGTGGAGGACACCTGCCGGGTCTTCGAGGAGGCGGCCGACGGCTTGCAGGGCGAGGAGGCGCTGCATGCCATGGCGAACGCCTACGTACGGATGATCACGGAGCAGCCCGAGAAGCTCCAGATGCAGATGCAGACGTACATCACGGTCGCCGCGGCCGAGGCGGAGGGTGACAGCGAGTTCGGCGAGGTCGTACGGGCCTCCTGGATGAAGCTCTGGGACACGGTTCACCTCCCGCTGGGTGCCGACGACGGTGAGACCACGACCTTCCTGGCGTACGGAATGCTCATCAACACCCTCACCGCCATGGGGTTCCCGCCCGAACACCGGGTCTGGCAGGGGATGTATCCGTCGGCGCGGCTCACCGGGCAGTTGGAGAAGTAGCGCATCGGGGCGGCGGCCCCGCCTTTTTCATGACCACAAAAGTTAGTAATCAATAACTAACTCAACCTCTCTGGGGGAGAGATGCCGGATCAGCACGCGTCAGACGGCGCCGGGCGCGCACGTGCCGCCTGGGCCCTCGTCATCACCAGCGTCGCCGGGTTCATGGCGGCCCTGGACAACCTCGTCGTCACCACCGCCCTGCCCTCCATCCGCAAGGACCTCGGCGGTGCGCTGGACGACCTCGAGTGGACCGTGAGCGCCTACACGCTCACGTTCGCCGTCCTGCTGATGTTCGGCGCCGCGCTCGGCGACCGCTTCGGGCGCCGACGGCTCTTCATCGCCGGCCTCACCGTCTTCACCGGCGCCTCCGCCGCCGCGGCCATGGCACCCGGCATCGACTCCCTGATCGTCGCCCGCGCGGTCCAGGGCGTCGGCGCGGCCGTGATGATGCCGCTCACGCTGACCCTGCTGACCGCGGCCGTACCCGCCGCCAAGCGCGGGACGGTGTACGGCATCTGGGGCGCCGTCAACGGGCTTGCCGTCGCCTCCGGACCGCTCATCGGCGGCAGCCTCACCGAGCACGTCTCCTGGCACTGGATCTTCTGGCTGAACGTCCCGCTCGGCGTGATCACGCTGCCGCTTGCCCGCCTGCGCCTCGCCGAGTCCTACGGCACCGGAGCCCGGCTTGACGTCCCCGGCACCCTGCTCGCCAGCGGCGGGCTCTTCGGGATCGTGTACGGCCTGGTCCGCGGGCCTGCCGATGGCTGGACCGACACCCTGGTCCTGACCGCGCTGTTCGCCGGTGCCGCGCTGCTGATCGGATTCGTCCTGTACAGCTCCCGCGCGGCCGCCCCCATGCTGCCGATGAGGCTCTTCCGGTCCCGTTCCTTCTCCGGGATCAACGCGGCCAGCCTGTTGATGTTCGTCGGCATGTTCGGCTCGATCTTCCTGCTCAGCCAGTACATGCAGGGCGTGCTCGGCTACTCGCCCACCGAGGCGGGCCTGAGGATGCTGCCCTGGACCGGCATGCCGATGCTCGTGGCACCGATGGCCGGGATCCTCTCCGACCGCATCGGCGGCCGGCCGGTCGTCGCCGCGGGCCTGGCGCTGCAGGCCGCCGGCCTCGGCTACATGGCCGCCGTGGCCACCGCGGACGCCTCCTACGCCGTCCAGCTGCCCGCCCTGATCATCAGCGGTGTCGGCATGGCCCTGTACTTTGCGCCGGCCGCCAACCTGGTCATGTCCAGCGTCCGTCCGCAGGAGCAGGGCATCGCCTCCGGCGCGAACAACGCGTTGCGCGAGGTGGGCGGTGCGCTCGGCATCGCGGTCATGTCCTCGATCTTCTCCGCGCAGGGCGGCTACGAAAGCGCTCAGAGCTTCGTGGACGGGCTGCGACCCGCCCTGGTCACCGGTTCTGCGGTGGTCGCCCTCGCCGCGGTCGCGGCCCTGGTGATCCCGGCCCGGCGCAGCGCGGCCCGGATCGGGGCGGGGGACGGCGCAGGGGCGCAGCAGACGCCCGGCCACGTCCTGGGGACCGGCTCGGAGACCGGCTCCCCGGAGGCAGCTTCCCTGAAGACCTCGGCCCGCTGATCCGGTACCCCGGTGCCCCGCCGAAAGGAGCCCGTGATGCCCGTTCCTCGCTGGACCGTGCCGACCGCTCCTCCACTGGACACCGAGGTACACGTCTTCGCCTCGAGCGTCGGGACCCGCACCCTGCGGGGTGCGCTGCGCTTCCTCGCCCGTACTCCTGCTCCTGCGGTACGGCGCCAGATCGGCCACGCGCGCGGTGCCTACGGAGCCACGCTCGAGGCTCAGCCGCCGCGGCGGGCCTTTCGGGCGCTGTCGTCCTGGGAGTCCTACGCCCCCCGCTCCGCACCGCCGCACGCGCGCGTGGCCCTTGTTCACGGGGCCACGCGCGCGTACGGCAATGCGGGTGCCCGGGGCGCAACGGCGGGTCGGGCGCCGTGGCCGAGGCCGGTCCGTGGCGCCCGCGCGTGTGCGGCGCCGTCGGAGGCGTCTCGTAGTCTTGGGCCCGTGCAGGTACTCCACGACGCCCCCCTTGCCCCGCTGACCACGTTCCGGCTGGGCGGTCCCGCGACGCGGCTGGTCACCGCCGTGACCGACGCCGAGGTGATCGAGGCCGTCCGCGAGGCCGACGACAGCGGGACGCCGCTGCTGGTCATCGGCGGCGGTTCGAACCTGGTCATCGGCGACAAGGGCTTCGACGGCACCGCCCTGCGCATCGCCACCCGCGGTGCCGAGCTGCGCGGCACGACGCTGGAGCTGGCCGCGGGTGAGGTGTGGACGGACGCCGTGGCCCGCACGGTCGAGGCCGGGCTCGCCGGGGTCGAGTGCCTGGCGGGCATCCCCGGATCGGCGGGCGCCACGCCGATCCAGAACGTGGGTGCCTACGGGCAGGAGGTCTCCTCCACCATCACCGAGGTGATCGCCTACGACCGGCGCGCCGGCGGGACGGTCACGCTGACGAACGAGGAGTGCGCCTTCTCGTACCGCCACAGCCGCTTCAAGGCCGACCCCGAGCGCTATGTCGTGCTGCGCGTGCGCTTCGAGCTGGAGGACGCGGGCGGGCTGTCGGCGCCCGTCAAGTACGCCGAGGCAGCCCGCGCGCTCGGCGTCGAGCCCGGCGACCGGGTGCCGCTGGCCGACGCCCGCGAGACCGTGCTGAAGCTGCGCGCAGGGAAGGGCATGGTCCTCGACCCCGAGGACCACGACACCTGGTCCGCCGGGTCCTTCTTCACCAACCCGCTCCTCACCGAGGGGCAGTCGGCCGCGTTCCACGCGCGCGTGCGTGAGCGGCTTGGAGAGGGCGTCGAGCCGCCCGCGTACCCGGCGGGCGAGGGCCTTACGAAGACCTCCGCGGCCTGGCTGATCGACAAGGCGGGCTTCACCAAGGGCTACGGCACCGGGCCGGCCCGCATCTCCACCAAGCACACCCTCGCCCTCACCAACCGGGGTGACGCCACCACCGAGGACCTGCTGGCGCTGGCCCGCGAGGTCGTCGCCGGTGTCCGCGAGGCCTTCGGGATCACGCTGGTCAACGAGCCGGTCACGGTGGGCGTCAGCCTCTAGGCGGCCCCGGGGCAACCGCCGGGACAGGACGGAGAACACGGGTCACCGAACAGCTCCGGGGGCCACCGAACGGCTCCCGGGCCGCCCAATAGGCCCCAAAGAGGCCACGCCAGGACCCAACAGGCCACGCTAATAGGCCACGCCGACCCCCTGCTTCACCGTCCCCTCGTCGTCGATCATCGACAGCATCGCGTGCGCGACGTCCGCGCGCGCGACGAAGCGCCCCTTGCGCGGGAAGCCTCCGGCGACGGTGCGGTAGCGGCCGGTGAGCGGCTTGTCCTGCAGGCGCGGGGGCCGTACGGACGTCCAGTCCGTGCCACTGCGGACCAGCTCGGCCTCCATTTCGCGCAGGTCGGTGTAGATGTCCTTGAGGACGGCCGACACCAGGCCGCGCATGGCACGGTCCAGAGGCCCGTCGTCCTCGGGGGCAGGGCCGACGGGACCGGCGCTGACCACGAGCAGCCGTCGTACCCCCTCCGCATCCATGGCGCGCAGGACCGTGCGGGTCAGCCGGGTGGCGACCCCGGCGTCCTTGCGGCTGCGGGCGCCCAGGCCGGAGAGGACCGCGTGCCGGCCCCGGACGGCGGCGCGCAGCTCCCCGGGGTCGGTCAGGTCGGAGCGGAACACCTCCAGCGCGTCTCCCGTGACATCGAGCCGCGCCGGATCGCGGACCACGGCGGTGACCCGGTGGCCGGCGCCGAGCGCCTGCCGGACGATCTCCCGGCCGATCCCGCCGGTGGCGCCGAAAACGGTGAGGTTCATGAGCGCTCCTGTGCTCAGAGCTGGTGGGTGAGTATTCACTCACCCCTGCTCCCTCTAGAGTGGGTAAGCACTCACTCACTCGTCAAGCCGATTGGACGCCCCATGGAGCCGAAGCCGGCGCGTGTCCGCATTCTCGACGCCGCCCACGAGCTGATGCTCACTGTCGGACTCGCCCGCGCCACCACCAAGGAGATCGCCCGCGCGGCCGGCTGCTCGGAAGCGGCCCTCTACAAGTACTTCGACAGCAAGGAGGAGCTGTTCGTCCGGGTGCTCACCGAGCGCCTGCCCCGCCTCGCCCCGCTGCTCGGCACACTCGCCGCGGAACCGGGGCAGGGCACCTTGGAGGGCAACCTCACCGAGATCGCCCGCCAGGCCGCCCTCTTCTACGAGCAGAGCTTCCCGATCGCCGCCTCCCTGTACGCCGAGACGCAGCTCAAGAAGCGGCACTACGAGGCCCTGCACAAGCTCGGTGCGGGCCCGCACCGGCCCCTTGAGAACCTGGACACCTACCTGCGCGCCGAACAGGCGGTCGGCCGTGTGCGTGCCGACGCCGACACCATGGCGGCCGCCTCCCTGCTGCTGGGCGCCTGTGCGCAGCGCGCGTTCGCCTACGACGCGATCGACGCCGGGGAACGGCCGCCGGCGGACGAGTTCGCCGCGCGGCTCGCCAAGACGCTGCTGGGCGGAATCTCCGTTGCGCAGCCCCGCGCGTGACCTTCACGCCGGGCGCGTCACGAACCCCCGGGGATCATGACCGTATGCGGCTGAGACTGCGCGAGTTCCGGCCTCGCACCGGGCCGTACGACCACCGGGTCGTCCAGCCGTGGCAGCCCCTGCGCCACACCTCGCTCAACGCGCCCGAACCCTGTCGGACTGCTGCTCGGTGACCACGACGGACTGAGCCGGCCGGCGGGCCTGTTCTCCTTCGCCGCCCGTTCCCGGCACACGATCGTCCACGTCCCGCTGCGCGACGGTGTCCCGCCCGACGAGGGCTTCGGTGAGCTGGTCGACCTCGTCCTGGTCCACCACGCGTTCGGACTGCGTACCTCGGCCTGGCCCGGGCTGCGCCGCAAGCGCGCGCGGGGCCCCGGCTGCTCGTCCGCACCGACGAGGCGCGCACCGCGCGGGACGCCGCCGCCTGGCGCGAGCGCAGGCACCGCGCCGACTTCAAGGACGTGCTGCGGCAGGCCATGCGCGCGCGTACCTGCTTTTCTCTTAGGCAGCCGCGACGTGTTCGCCGAGACGGCCACCCGGTTCGCCCACGCGGCCGGCCAGGGGCCGTGCCACAAGCACGTCGCCAAGGGGCACTCGACACTGCTGGGGCAGGTGCCGGCGCTGGTGCAGCCGTCCGACGGTGGGCACCCCCTCGACGTGCTGGTCTGCTTCAAGGCCTATCCGCCCTACGCCCACTTCAGACGCCCGTAAGAGCCCTTCGGGCGGTTCAGGCGGCCGGGCGGGCCAGCCACTCGTCCACGCCCGCCAGCAGCCGCTCCCTGACGTCCGCCGGGGCGGCCGAGCCCCGCAACGACTGGCGGGCCAGCTCCGCCAGCTCGGCGTCCGAGAAGCCGTGCACGTGCCGGGCGATCTCGTACTGCGCGGCCAGCCGGGAGCCGAACAGCAGCGGGTCGTCGGCGCCCAGCGCCATCGGGACGCCCGCCTCGAAGAACGTGCGCAGCGGCACGTCCTCGGGCTTCTCGTACACGCCGAGCGCCACATTGGACGCCGGGCACACCTCGCAGGTCACCTGCCGGTCGGCCAGCCGCCTCAGCAGCCGCGGGTCCTCCGCCGCGCGCACCCCGTGCCCGATCCGCGAGGCGTGCAGGTCGTCCAGGCAGTCGCGCACCGACGCGGGGCCGGTCAGCTCGCCGCCGTGCGGGGCCGACAGCAGGCCGCCCTCACGCGCGATGTGGAAGGCCCGGTCGAAGTCCCGCGCCATGCCTCGCCGCTCGTCGTTGGACAGCCCGAAGCCGACCACGCCCCGGTCCGCGTACCGCACCGCCAGCCGGGCCAGCGTGCGCGCGTCCAGCGGGTGCTTCATGCGGTTGGCGGCGACCAGGACGCGCATGCCGAGGCCCGTCTCGCGGGACGTGGTCTCCACCGCGTCCAGGATGATCTCCAGCGCCGGGATCAGACCGCCCAGCCGGGGCGCGTACGACGTCGGGTCCACCTGGATCTCCAGCCAGCCCGAGCCGTCCTTCACGTCCTCCTCGGCTGCTTCCCGGACCAGGCGCCGGACGTCCTCCGGTTTGCGCAGGCAGGAGCGTGCCGCGTCGTACAACCGCTGGAAACGGAACCAGCCCCGCTCGTCCGTGGCCCGCAGTTTCGGCGGCTCGCCGCTCGTCAGCGCCTCCGTCAGGGCGTCGGGCAGACGCACGCCGTACTTGTCGGCCAGTTCCAGCACGGTGCCCGGTCGCATCGAGCCGGTGAAGTGCAGGTGCAGATGGGCTTTCGGCAGCTCAGAGAGATCACGTACACGCTCCATCCCAGGATCCTGCCGCACGGACGTGTCGTCCCGGTAGCCGTTTCCCCGTTCGTGGTCTTGCTCGCACACAGAAGCGGGCCGCCTCCCCCGAGGGAAACGGCCCGCACGCGCGCGTGGCGGCCGGGAACTAGTCCCGTGCCTCCGCCAGGAGCTTCTGCATCCGGCTCACGCCCTCGACGAGGTCCTCGTCACCGAGGGCGTACGACAGCCGGAGGTAGCCCGGCGTGCCGAAGGCCTCGCCCGGGACGACCGCGACCTCGGCCTCCTCCAGGATCAGCGCGGCCAGCTCGACCGTGTCCTGCGGGCGCTTGCCGCGGATCTCCTTGCCGAGCAAGGCCTTGACCGAGGGGTAGGCGTAGAAGGCGCCCTCGGGCTCCGGGCAGAGCACGCCGTCGATCTCGTTGAGCATCCGCACGATCGTCCTGCGACGGCGGTCGAAGGCCTCGCGCATCTTCGCCACGGCCTCCAGGCCGCCCGAGACGGCGGCGAGGGCGGCCACCTGGGCCACGTTGGAGACGTTGGAGGTGGCGTGCGACTGCAGGTTCGTCGCGGCCTTGACGACGTCCTTGGGGCCGATGACCCAGCCCACGCGCCAGCCGGTCATGGCGTACGTCTTCGCGACGCCGTTGACCACGACGCACTTGTCGCGCAGCTCGGGCAACAGCGCCGGCAGCGACACGGCGGACGCGTCGCCGTACACCAGGTGCTCGTAGATCTCGTCGGTGAGCACCCACAGGCCGTGCTCCAGGGCCCAGCGGCCGATCGCCTCGGTCTCGGCCTCGGAGTACACCGCGCCGGTCGGGTTGGACGGGGAGACGAAGAGGACGACCTTCGTCTTCTCCGTGCGGGCCGCCTCCAGCTGCTCCACGGTGACGCGGTAGCCGGTGGTCTCGTCGGCGACGACCTCCACCGGGACACCGCCGGCGAGACGGATCGACTCCGGGTACGTCGTCCAGTACGGCGCCGGGACGATGACCTCGTCGCCCGGGTCGAGGATCGCCGCGAACGCCTCGTAGATGGCCTGCTTCCCGCCGTTGGTGACGAGGATCTGCGAGACGTCGGGCTCCCAGCCGGAGTCGCGCAGCGTCTTCGCGGCGATCGCGGCCTTCAGCTCGGGCAGGCCGCCGGCCGGGGTGTAGCGGTGGTACTTGGGGTTCTTGCAGGCCTCGACGGCTGCCTCGACGATGTAGTCCGGGGTCGGGAAGTCGGGTTCACCCGCGCCGAAGCCGATCACCGGACGCCCGGCGGCCTTCAGGGCCTTGGCCTTGGCGTCCACGGCGAGGGTGGCGGACTCGGAGATCGCGCCGACTCGGGCGGAGACCCGGCGCTCGGTGGGAGGGGTTGCAGCGCTCATGGGCCCATCGTTCCAGACCGGAAATGTCCCCGGCACACGGGTTTCACGGACTGAACAGTCAGGGGTGCAGGCGTGAACAAGGGTCCGAATCCGTGGCCCCGGCCAGGACGATCTTTGGCCGTAAGGCTCCGTACGGGCGCTTTCTGTTCGACGCCGGGCCCCGGACCACGTACACTCTCACCTCGTTGGCCTTCAGCAGCCGCCGCCATCACAGGTGTACACCGAGCACTCGGTTGGATGCGGTACGTTGGGGGACACACAAAGGGTCGTAGCTCAATTGGTAGAGCACCGGTCTCCAAAACCGGCGGTTGGGGGTTCAAGTCCCTCCGGCCCTGCTACACACACCGCCAGGATGTGTGCGCATGTACGTTCAGCAATGCACCGCCGTGCGGCTCAGTAACCGGGCGCGGCACGGCCACGACCCGGGATCAGGTGAGGACGCATGACGGACGCCGTGGGCTCCATCGATACGCCTGACGCCCAGGACGAGGTGTCCGAGTCCAAGAAGAAGGCCCGCAAGGGCGGCAAGCGTGCCAAGAAGGGCCCGCTGAAGCGCCTCGCCACCTTCTACCGCCAGATCGTCGCGGAACTCCGCAAGGTCGTCTGGCCGACTCGCAACCAGCTGACGTCGTACACCACTGTGGTGATCTTCTTTGTCGCCATCATGATCGCCCTGGTGACCGTGATTGACTATGGGCTCAACCACGCGGCCAAGTACGTCTTCGGCTGAGCCAAGAGCGAAGGGCGCCGTGGTACCGGCGCCCGTTTTCGCATGTTCCACCTCTATGTATCCAGGAAGAAGCAGCCACCGTGTCTGACCAGAACCTGAACGACGCCGTCGAGCCGGATGAGTCCGTGGACGACGAGCTCGACATCGTCGAGGGCGCGGACGAGGACCTGGACGAGTTCGAGGCTGCCGAGGCCGAAGCCGGCGAGGCGGCCGAAGAGGCCGCGCTGCACGTCGAGGACGAGGACGGCGAGCACCCCGAGGACGCCGAAGAGGCCGTCGAGGAAGCTGTCGCGGAGACCGTCGAGGAGGAGCCGGCCGAGCCGGTCGACCCCATCGAGGCCCTGCGCGAGGAGCTGCGCACCCTGCCCGGCGAGTGGTACGTCATCCACACCTACGCCGGTTACGAGAACCGCGTGAAGACCAACCTGGAGCAGCGCGCCGTCTCGCTGAACGTCGAGGACTACATCTTCCAGGCCGAGGTGCCGCAGGAAGAGGTCGTCCAGATCAAGAACGGCGACCGCAAGACGATCAAGCAGAACAAGCTGCCGGGTTATGTCCTGGTCCGCATGGACCTGACCAACGAGTCCTGGGGCGTCGTCCGCAACACCCCGGGTGTCACCGGCTTCGTCGGCAACGCCTACGACCCCTACCCGCTGACCCTGGACGAGATCGTCAAGATGCTCGCCCCGGAGGCCGAGGAGAAGGCCGCCCGCGAGGCCGCCGAGGCCGAGGGCAAGCCCGCCCCGCAGCGCAAGGTCGAGGTCCAGGTGCTGGACTTCGAGGTCGGCGACTCGGTCACCGTCACCGACGGCCCGTTCGCCACGCTGCAGGCGACGATCAACGAGATCAACGCCGACTCCAAGAAGGTCAAGGGCCTGGTGGAGATCTTCGGCCGCGAGACGCCGGTCGAGCTGTCCTTCGACCAGATCCAGAAGAACTAGTCCCTTTTTGGACTTCGTGCTTCCGCGCAGGTCAGGCAGGCCATCACGGTCCGCCTGACCTGCACGGTTTTTGGCCGCGCATCCATACCCGTTATCGTTGTGCGGTATGCCTGCGTCAGGATCGCGATCCTTGCGCGGGCATGGACCCGAATGAAAGGACCCGGAGAGCTATGCCTCCCAAGAAGAAGAAGGTCACGGGGCTTATCAAGCTCCAGATCAACGCCGGTGCGGCGAACCCGGCCCCGCCGGTCGGCCCCGCGCTGGGTCAGCACGGCGTCAACATCATGGAGTTCTGCAAGGCCTACAACGCCGCGACCGAGTCGCAGCGTGGCTGGGTGATCCCGGTGGAGATCACGGTCTACGAGGACCGCTCCTTCACCTTCGTCACCAAGACGCCGCCGGCCGCGAAGATGATCCTCAAGGCCGCTGGTGTCGAGAAGGGCTCGGGCGAGCCGCACAAGACCAAGGTCGCCAAGATCACCGAGGCGCAGGTCCGCGAGATCGCCACGACCAAGATGCCCGACCTGAACGCGAACGACCTGGACGCCGCGTCGAAGATCATCGCCGGCACCGCCCGTTCCATGGGCATCACGGTCGAGGGCTGATCTCACCCCCCAGCAGTCATGCGGCCGTCGTCGGTCGCACGTGGCAGGGCCTGCTCGGCCCAGAGACCACGACTCCTTTCAGAACACACAGGAGCAAGTTGTGAGCAAGCGCAGCAAGGCTCTCCGCGCTGCGGACGCCAAGATCGACCGGGAGAAGCTGTACGCCCCGCTCGAGGCCGTCCGTCTCGCCAAGGAGACCTCCACGTCCAAGTTCGACGGCACCGTCGAGGTCGCCTTCCGTCTGGGTGTCGACCCGCGTAAGGCCGACCAGATGGTCCGTGGCACCGTGAACCTTCCGCACGGCACCGGTAAGACCGCCCGGGTCCTGGTCTTCGCGACCGGTGACCGTGCCGAGGCCGCGCGTGCCGCGGGCGCCGACATCGTCGGCGCCGACGAGCTGATCGACGAGGTGGCGAAGGGCCGTCTGGACTTCGACGCCGTCGTCGCCACCCCGGACCTCATGGGCAAGGTCGGCCGCCTCGGCCGCGTCCTCGGCCCGCGTGGTCTGATGCCGAACCCCAAGACCGGCACCGTGACCCCGGACACCGCCAAGGCCGTGACCGAGATCAAGGGCGGCAAGATCGAGTTCCGCGTCGACAAGCACTCGAACCTGCACTTCATCATCGGCAAGGCGTCCTTCGACGACGCCAAGCTGGTGGAGAACTACGGCGCCGCGCTGGAGGAGATCCTCCGTCTGAAGCCGTCCGCCGCCAAGGGTCGCTACATCAAGAAGGCCGCGATCAGCACCACGATCGGCCCCGGCATCCCGGTCGACCCGAACCGCACCCGCAACCTCCTCACCGAGGAGGACCCGGCCGCCGTCTGAGCCTCCCGCTCACCCCGGTAGCCGCGTCAGGTACGCGTAAGTAGAGGGCGGGCCCTGCAACCTTCCAGGTGCGGGGTCCGTCCTTTCTTTGTACGACCTTTCGCTCGACTGTCAGTGCCCTGGGCTACGGTGCGGGGCACAACGACTCGCACTAGGGGTGGGACCAGATGAAGAGCACGACCGTCCGCCGTACGGCCCTTTCCATAGCGGCGGTCGCCGCGCTGACCTCCGTTGCGGCCTGCGGCTCCTCCTCCGGCTCGGGCGGATCGGGCAAGGGGGACAAGGCGGCCGGCGGCAGCACGATCCACATCAGCCCCATCGCCGCCGTGCTGCGCAACGTCGAGCAGTCCACCGACAAGGCGGAATCGGCGAAGGTGCGCTCCACCATGAGCATCGGGGACCTGATGTCGGTGGCCGCGAACGGCACCATGCGCTGGGGCAACGGCCTCCAGGGCAGCCTCAACATGAGCTACACCGGCGGCCGGCTGGCCGAGGCCATGCGCAAGGCCGGCGCGGCGACCTCGATCCAGGCCCGCTACCTGCCGGACGCCTACTACGCGAACATGGGCGACGCGGGTGCCCGGCAGATGGGCGGCAAGCACTGGCTCAAGTACTCGTACGACGACCTCGCCAAGTTCGGTGGCGCCTCCGGCGCGTACACGAAGGACCAGCTGCGCAACGCCACGCCGAAGCAGTCCGTGCAGATGCTGCTGGCCTCCGGCGATGTGAAGAAGGTGGGCGAGGAGACGGTCTCCGGCGCCCGCGCCACGCACTACTCGGGCACGGTGAACGTCGCCGACTTCGCGGGCCGGAGCAGCAGCCTCACCGCGGACCAGCTCTCGGCGCTCAAGCAGCAGCTCAGCCAGACGGGCATCACCACCGAGACCATCGACATCTGGGTCAACGACCAGAACCTGCCGGTGAAGAAGACCGAGAAGGCGAACACGGCAAAGGGTCTGCTGACCAACACCGCCTACTACAGCGACTTCGGCGTGCCGGTCTCCGCCGAGGCGCCTCCGGCGGCCGACACCAAGGACTTCAAGGACCTGATGAAGTCCCTCGGCACACCCGGCTCGGGAAACGTGGCGAGCGGCTCCGCCACCGCCTCCTGAGGCCTGTCGCCGCCTCCTGAGCCCTGGGTCGGGCCGCCGGATTTGCTCCCGTGCGGCCCGTTCCCGTACTCTCTTCCAGAAGCCAAAGACCGCTGGTCGTTGCCGTGCGCTCCCACGAGGGCGCGGTGGCCGAAGGATCCGCTGAGAAGTGGACGACCCGCGCAGGTGTCAGTGGAAGAACTCCTGGAGTACGCGCCCCGCGTGTGTACGACCGGTCGAGTCCGCCCCGAGCGCCTGCGCCGGGGCGTTTCGTTTTGCCCAGTCCTCCTTCGGGTCCGCGCGGTCAGAATCACCCGGAAGGAGGCCGAGGCTCTATGGCGAGGCCCGACAAGGCTGCCGCGGTTGCCGAGCTGACGGACAAGTTCCGCAGCTCGAACGCCGCCGTGCTGACCGAGTACCGCGGTCTCACCGTGGCGCAGCTCAAGACGCTGCGCCGGTCGCTCGGTGAGAACGCCCAGTACGCCGTGGTGAAGAACACGCTGACCAAGATTGCGGCCAACGAGGCCGGGATCACGCTGGACGACCAGCTCTTCGCTGGTCCGACGGCCGTCGCCTTCGTCACCGGTGACCCGGTGGAGTCGGCGAAGGGTCTCCGTGACTTCGCCAAGGAAAACCCGAATCTCGTCATCAAGGGCGGTGTCCTTGACGGCAAGGCGCTGTCCGCCGACGAGATCAAGAAGCTTGCGGACCTCGAGTCCCGCGAGGTTCTGCTCTCCAAGCTTGCCGGTGCCTTCAAGGCGAAGCAGTCCCAGGCTGCCTCCGTCTTCCAGGCGCTGCCGTCGAAGCTCGTCCGCACCGTGGACGCGCTGCGCGCCAAGCAGGACGAGCAGGGCGGTGCCGAGTAATTCGGCTCGCATCATGACTGCCGCCGTCAGGCAGCGGTCGTAGCGGGCCGAACGTACGCCCGCCAGACATGTACATCCGGCACCTGCCGATTTAGTGGAAGGAAAGCCATCATGGCTCTCACCCAGGACGAACTGCTCGCCGAGTTCGAGGGCATGACCCTCATCCAGCTCTCCGAGTTCGTGAAGGCCTTCGAGGAGAAGTTCGACGTCACCGCCGCCGCTGCCGCGCCGGTCGTCGTCGCCGGTGGCGCCGCTGGTGGCGCCGCTGCCGAGGCCGAGGAGGAGAAGGACGAGTTCGACGTCATCCTCACCGGTGCCGGCGAGAAGAAGATCCAGGTCATCAAGGTCGTGCGTGAGCTGACCTCCCTGGGTCTGAAGGAGGCCAAGGACCTCGTCGACGGCACCCCGAAGCCGGTCCTCGAGAAGGTCAACAAGGAGACCGCCGAGAAGGCCGCCGAGTCCCTCAAGGGCGCCGGCGCCTCCGTCGAGGTCAAGTAAGACCTTCCGGGTCCGAACGGACTCGAACGCGCGCCGACACAGCCTCGTGGCGCCGTAGAAGGCGCCTCGTAGGGCTGTAACGCGAACGTACCGAAGAGCGATCATCCATCCGGGTGGTCGCTCTTCGGCGTATCCGGCGGGCCCGACCACGGTTGCCTTGCACTCGCGACGGTGAGGGGTATGGTGATCTTCGTCGTGTCTCCGGACCGTCCGCGGACCGCCCGCTTCGGACTGGGGGGCCTTGACGAACCGCACGCAGCGCGCAATTCTCAGGACGCGTCGTCACAAGGATCCGAATCCGAGGCATGGATCGACGACGAAGAGGGCAGTATCAACGTGCGTCGAGGGCAGGCATGCCGAGGGCGTTGACGAAGGCGTTGAGAACAACGAGAGTCGCAAGGGTCTCAGCAACCCGGGACTGGACATCAGTGTGGCGAGTGGCTACACTGACCCTTTGCGCTGCCTGTTAGCTGTCCCCTGCCCGTCACCAGGGGTCTGCCCTCACTCGAGCATCGACGACAAAAGCTCCCTTGACCTGGGGTTTCTGTCTCTGTGTAGGGATGAGGGGCCGGCACGCGCGTAGTGAGTCCGAGCCCTCGGAAGGACCCCCTCTTGGCCGCCTCGCGCAATGCCTCGACCGCGAATACGAACAACGGCGCCAGCACCGCCCCGCTGCGCATCTCCTTTGCAAAGATCAAGGAGCCTCTCGAGGTTCCGAACCTGCTCGCGCTGCAGACCGAGAGCTTCGACTGGCTGCTCGGCAACACCGCTTGGCAGAGTCGGGTCGAGGAGGCTCTGGAGAACGGTCAGGACGTCCCCACCAAGTCCGGTCTGGAGGAGATCTTCGAGGAGATCTCCCCGATCGAGGACTTCTCCGGGTCGATGTCCCTGACGTTCCGGGACCACCGCTTCGAGCCGCCGAAGAACTCCATCGACGAGTGCAAGGAGCGCGACTTCACGTACGCCGCCCCGCTCTTCGTCACCGCCGAGTTCACCAACAACGAGACCGGTGAGATCAAGTCCCAGACGGTCTTCATGGGCGACTTCCCGCTCATGACGAACAAGGGCACCTTCGTCATCAACGGCACCGAGCGTGTCGTGGTGTCTCAGCTGGTCCGTTCCCCCGGTGTCTACTTCGACTCCTCCATCGACAAGACGTCCGACAAGGACATCTTCTCCGCCAAGATCATCCCGTCCCGGGGTGCCTGGCTGGAGATGGAGATCGACAAGCGCGACATGGTCGGTGTCCGTATCGACCGCAAGCGCAAGCAGTCGGTCACCGTGCTGCTCAAGGCGCTCGGCTGGACCACCGAGCAGATCCTCGAGGAGTTCGGCGAGTACGAGTCCATGCGCGCCACCCTGGAGAAGGACCACACCCAGGGCCAGGACGACGCGCTGCTCGACATCTACCGCAAGCTGCGTCCGGGCGAGCCCCCCACGCGCGAGGCCGCGCAGACGCTGCTCGAGAACCTCTACTTCAACCCCAAGCGCTACGACCTCGCCAAGGTCGGCCGCTACAAGGTGAACAAGAAGCTCGGCGCGGACGAGCCGCTGGACGCGGGCGTGCTCACCACCGACGACGTCATCGCCACCATCAAGTACCTGGTGAAGCTGCACGCCGGCGAGACCGAGACGGTCGCCGAGTCCGGTCGCACGATCATGGTCGAGACCGACGACATCGACCACTTCGGCAACCGCCGCATCCGCAGCGTCGGCGAGCTGATCCAGAACCAGGTCCGTACGGGTCTCGCCCGTATGGAGCGCGTCGTGCGCGAGCGCATGACCACCCAGGACGTCGAGGCGATCACGCCGCAGACCCTGATCAACATCCGCCCGGTCGTGGCGTCGATCAAGGAGTTCTTCGGTACGTCGCAGCTGTCCCAGTTCATGGACCAGAACAACCCGCTGTCGGGGCTGACGCACAAGCGTCGTCTGAACGCCCTCGGCCCGGGTGGTCTCTCCCGTGAGCGGGCCGGCTTCGAGGTCCGTGACGTGCACCCGTCGCACTACGGCCGTATGTGCCCGATCGAGACGCCCGAAGGCCCGAACATCGGTCTGATCGGCTCGCTCGCCTCCTACGGCCGGGTCAACGCGTTCGGTTTCGTCGAGACGCCGTACCGCAAGGTCGACGAGCACGGTGTGGTCACCGACGAGGTGGACTACCTGACCGCCGACGAGGAGGACCGCTTCGTCATCGCGCAGGCCAACGCGCCGCTGAACGACGAGATGCGGTTCGCCGAGGCCCGTGTCCTGGTCCGCCGCCGTGGTGGCGAGGTCGACTACGTCGCCCCCGAGGACGTGGACTACATGGACGTCTCGCCGCGCCAGATGGTGTCGGTCGCGACCGCCATGATCCCCTTCCTCGAGCACGACGACGCCAACCGTGCCCTCATGGGCGCGAACATGATGCGTCAGGCCGTGCCGCTGATCAAGTCCGAGGCACCGCTCGTCGGCACCGGCATGGAGTACCGCTCCGCGGTCGACGCCGGCGACGTGGTCAAGGCCGAGAAGGACGGTGTGGTCCAGGAGGTCTCCGCGGACTACATCACCACCGCCAACGACGACGGCACGTACATCACGTACCGTCTGGCCAAGTTCTCCCGGTCCAACCAGGGCACCTCGGTCAACCAGAAGGTCATCGTCAACGAGGGCGACCGCGTCATCGAGGGCCAGGTCCTCGCCGACGGTCCGGCCACCCAGAACGGCGAGATGGCCCTCGGCAAGAACCTGCTCGTGGCGTTCATGCCGTGGGAGGGTCACAACTACGAGGACGCGATCATCCTGTCGCAGCGCCTCGTGCAGGACGACGTCCTCTCCTCGATCCACATCGAGGAGCACGAGGTCGACGCCCGTGACACCAAGCTCGGCCCCGAGGAGATCACCCGGGACATCCCGAACGTCTCCGAGGAGGTCCTCGCCGACCTCGACGAGCGCGGCATCATCCGCATCGGTGCCGAGGTCATCGCCGGTGACATCCTCGTCGGCAAGGTGACCCCCAAGGGTGAGACCGAGCTGACCCCCGAGGAGCGCCTGCTGCGCGCGATCTTCGGTGAGAAGGCCCGTGAGGTCCGTGACACCTCGCTGAAGGTGCCGCACGGCGAGACCGGCAAGGTCATCGGCGTGCGCGTCTTCGACCGCGAGGAGGGCGACGAACTGCCGCCGGGCGTGAACCAGCTGGTCCGCGTCTACGTCGCGCAGAAGCGCAAGATCACCGACGGTGACAAGCTCGCCGGCCGCCACGGCAACAAGGGTGTCATCTCCAAGATCCTGCCGATCGAGGACATGCCGTTCCTGGAGGACGGCACCCCGGTCGACATCATCCTCAACCCGCTCGGTGTCCCGTCCCGAATGAACCCGGGACAGGTCCTGGAGATCCACCTCGGCTGGCTCGCCAGCCGCGGCTGGGACGTCTCCGGCCTCGCGGACGAGTGGGCCCAGCGCCTGCAGGCCATCGGCGCCGACCAGGTCGCCCCGCGTACCAACGTCGCGACCCCGGTCTTCGACGGTGCCCGCGAGGACGAGCTGGCGGGTCTGCTGCAGCACACCATCCCGAACCGCGACGGCGAGCGCATGGTGCTCCCGTCCGGCAAGGCGCGGCTGTTCGACGGCCGCTCCGGTGAGCCGTTCCCGGACCCGATCTCGGTCGGCTACATGTACATCCTCAAGCTGCACCACCTGGTCGACGACAAGCTGCACGCCCGTTCGACCGGACCGTACTCGATGATCACCCAGCAGCCGCTGGGTGGTAAGGCGCAGTTCGGTGGCCAGCGCTTCGGTGAGATGGAGGTGTGGGCCCTCGAGGCCTACGGCGCCGCGTACGCCCTCCAGGAGCTGCTGACCATCAAGTCCGACGACGTCACCGGCCGCGTGAAGGTCTACGAGGCCATCGTCAAGGGCGAGAACATCCCCGAGCCCGGCATCCCCGAGTCCTTCAAGGTCCTCATCAAGGAGATGCAGTCGCTCTGCCTGAACGTGGAGGTGCTGTCCAGCGACGGTATGTCCATCGAGATGCGCGACACCGACGAGGACGTCTTCCGCGCTGCGGAGGAGCTCGGTATCGACCTGTCCCGGCGCGAGCCGAGCAGCGTCGAAGAGGTCTGACGGGAGTCCGGTAGGGGTCTCACCACCGTGTGAGACCCCCGCCGACCCCCAGGCCCCCGTTTCAGACCACAGACTTACGACCCTGAGAGGGATTGACGCATAGTGCTCGACGTCAACTTCTTCGACGAGCTCCGGATCGGTCTGGCCACCGCTGACGACATCCGTCAGTGGAGCCACGGCGAGGTCAAGAAGCCCGAGACCATCAACTACCGCACCCTGAAGCCCGAAAAGGACGGACTCTTCTGCGAGAAGATCTTCGGTCCGACCCGGGACTGGGAGTGCTACTGCGGCAAGTACAAGCGCGTCCGCTTCAAGGGCATCATCTGCGAACGCTGTGGCGTCGAGGTCACGCGTGCCAAGG
The DNA here is from genome assembly GCF_009796285.1 of Streptomyces broussonetiae. Classification (NCBI taxonomy): domain Bacteria; kingdom Bacillati; phylum Actinomycetota; class Actinomycetes; order Kitasatosporales; family Streptomycetaceae; genus Streptomyces; species Streptomyces broussonetiae. Next base: position 5,606,883 of record NZ_CP047020.1, read on the forward strand.
TGCGCCGTGAGCGGATGGGCCACATTGAGCTGGCCGCCCCCGTCACCCACATCTGGTACTTCAAGGGTGTCCCGAGCCGTCTGGGCTACCTGCTCGACCTGGCTCCCAAGGACCTCGAGAAGGTCATCTACTTCGCGGCGTACATGATCACGTACGTCGACGAGGAGCGCCGTACCCGCGACCTGCCCTCCCTGGAGGCGCACGTCTCGGTCGAGCGCCAGCAGATCGAGAACCGTCGCGACGCCGACCTGGAAGGCCGCGCCAAGAAGCTCGAGGCGGACCTCGCCGAGCTGGAGGCCGAGGGCGCCAAGGCCGACGTGCGCCGCAAGGTGCGCGAGGGTGCCGAGCGTGAGATGAAGCAGCTGCGCGACCGCGCGCAGCGCGAGATCGACCGCCTCGACGAGGTGTGGAACCGGTTCAAGAACCTCAAGGTCCAGGACCTGGAGGGCGACGAGCTGCTCTACCGCGAGCTGCGTGACCGCTTCGGCACGTACTTCGACGGCTCGATGGGTGCCGCGGCGCTGCAGAAGCGCCTGGAGTCCTTCGACCTCGACGAGGAGGCCGAGAGGCTCCGCGAGATCATCCGCACCGGCAAGGGCCAGAAGAAGACCCGTGCCCTCAAGCGGCTGAAGGTCGTCTCGGCGTTCCTGCAGACGTCCAACAGCCCCAAGGGCATGGTCCTGGACTGCGTCCCGGTCATCCCGCCGGACCTGCGTCCGATGGTGCAGCTGGACGGTGGCCGCTTCGCGACCTCCGACCTGAACGACCTGTACCGCCGTGTCATCAACCGCAACAACCGCCTCAAGCGGCTTCTCGACCTCGGTGCGCCCGAGATCATCGTGAACAACGAGAAGCGCATGCTCCAGGAGGCCGTCGACGCGCTCTTCGACAACGGCCGTCGTGGTCGCCCGGTCACGGGCCCCGGCAACCGTCCGCTGAAGTCGCTGTCCGACATGCTCAAGGGCAAGCAGGGTCGATTCCGTCAGAACCTGCTCGGCAAGCGAGTCGACTACTCGGCGCGTTCCGTCATCGTCGTCGGCCCGCAGCTCAAGCTGCACCAGTGCGGTCTGCCGAAGGCCATGGCGCTGGAGCTGTTCAAGCCGTTCGTGATGAAGCGCCTGGTCGACCTGAACCACGCGCAGAACATCAAGTCCGCCAAGCGCATGGTGGAGCGCGGTCGCACCGTCGTGTACGACGTCCTCGAAGAGGTCATCGCCGAGCACCCGGTGCTGCTGAACCGTGCGCCCACCCTGCACCGCCTCGGCATCCAGGCCTTCGAGCCGCAGCTGGTCGAGGGCAAGGCCATCCAGATCCACCCGCTCGTCTGCACCGCGTTCAACGCGGACTTCGACGGTGACCAGATGGCCGTGCACCTGCCGCTGTCCGCGGAGGCGCAGGCCGAGGCCCGCATCCTGATGCTGTCCTCGAACAACATCCTCAAGCCGGCCGACGGCCGTCCGGTGACGATGCCGACCCAGGACATGGTTCTCGGTCTGTTCTTCCTCACCACCGACGGCGAGATGCGCAACGTCAAGGGCGAGGGCCGTTCGTTCGCGTCCGTGGCCGAGGCGATCATGGCGTTCGACGCCGGCGAGCTGTCGCTGCAGTCGCGCGTGGACATCCGCTTCCCGGTGGGCACCATCCCGCCGCGCGGCTGGACCCCGCCGGCCCGCGAGGAGGGCGAGCCGGAGTGGCAGCAGGGTGACAGCTTCCGCCTGAACACCACCCTGGGCCGCGCGCTCTTCAACGAGCTGCTGCCCGAGGACTACCCGTTCGTCGACTACGAGGTCGGCAAGAAGCAGCTCTCCGAGATCGTCAACGACCTCGCCGAGCGCTACCCGAAGGTCATCGTGGCGGCGACGCTCGACAACCTGAAGGCGGCCGGCTTCTACTGGGCCACCCGTTCCGGCGTCACCGTGGCCATCTCCGACGTCGTCGTCCCCGACGCGAAGAAGGAGATCGTCAAGGGCTACGAGGCCCAGGACGAGAGGGTCCAGAAGCAGTACGAGCGCGGCCTGATCACCAAGGAAGAGCGCACCCAGGAACTCATCGCGATCTGGACCAAGGCGACCAACGAGGTGGCCGAGGCGATGAACGCGAACTTCCCGAAGACCAACCCGGTCTCGATGATGGTGAACTCGGGTGCACGAGGCAACATGATGCAGATGCGTCAGATTGCCGGTATGCGTGGTCTGGTGTCGAACGCGAAGAACGAGACGATCCCGCGTCCGATCAAGGCGTCCTTCCGTGAGGGCCTGTCCGTGCTGGAGTACTTCATCTCCACCCACGGTGCCCGTAAGGGTCTGGCGGACACCGCTCTGCGTACCGCCGACTCGGGTTACCTCACCCGTCGTCTGGTCGACGTCTCCCAGGACGTCATCATTCGCGAGGAGGACTGCGGCACCGAGCGCGGCCTCAAGCTCCGGATCGCGGAGCGGGGCGCGGACGGCGTGCTGCGCAAGGCGGACGACGTCGAGACGTCCGTGTACGCGCGCTGCCTCGCCGAGGACATCGTGGTCGACGGCCAGGTCCTGGCCCCGGCCGGCACCGACCTCGGTGACGTCCTCATGGACGAGCTGGTCGCCCGTGGCGTCGAGGAGGTCAAGACCCGCTCGGTCCTGACCTGCGAGTCCGCCGTCGGCACCTGCGCGATGTGCTACGGCCGTTCGCTGGCCACCGGCAAGCTGGTGGACATCGGCGAGGCGGTCGGCATCATCGCCGCCCAGTCCATCGGTGAGCCCGGTACCCAGCTGACGATGCGTACCTTCCACACCGGTGGTGTGGCCGGTGACGACATCACCCAGGGTCTGCCGCGTGTCGTCGAGCTCTTCGAGGCCCGTACGCCCAAGGGTGTCGCCCCGATCTCCGAGGCCTCCGGCCGTATCCGGATCGAGGAGACCGAGAAGACGAAGAAGATCGTCGTCACGCCGGACGACGGCAGCGACGAGACGGCGTTCCCGATCTCGAAGCGCGCCAAGGTCCTGGTCCGCGAGGGCGACCACGTCGAGGTGGGCCAGCAGCTCACCGTGGGTGCCACCAACCCGCACGACGTGCTGCGCATCCTGGGTCAGCGTGCCGTCCAGGTCCACCTGGTCGGCGAGGTCCAGAAGGTGTACAACTCGCAGGGTGTGTCGATCCACGACAAGCACATCGAGATCATCATCCGGCAGATGCTGCGCCGTGTGACGATCATCGAGTCCGGCGACGCCGAGCTGCTGCCCGGCGAGCTGGTCGAGCGCTCGAAGTTCGAGACCGAGAACCGTCGTGTGGTCCAGGAGGGCGGTCACCCGGCCTCCGGTCGTCCGCAGCTGATGGGTATCACCAAGGCCTCGCTGGCGACGGAGTCCTGGCTGTCGGCCGCCTCCTTCCAGGAGACGACCCGAGTGCTGACGGACGCGGCGATCAACGCCAAGTCCGACAGCCTCATCGGCCTCAAGGAGAACGTCATCATCGGTAAGCTCATCCCGGCCGGTACGGGCCTGTCCCGCTACCGCAACATCCGGGTCGAGCCGACCGAGGAGGCCAAGGCCGCGATGTACTCGGCCGTCGGCTACGACGACATCGACTACTCGCCGTTCGGCACGGGCTCCGGCCAGGCCGTTCCGCTGGAGGACTACGACTACGGTCCGTACAACCAGTAAGCGAGCAGCTTGAGTTGAAGGGCGGTCACCCTGACGGGGGTGGCCGCCCTTCGGCGTGTTCGGTCACTATGATCCGCATGGGTCAAGTGGTCGACAGGTCAAGGGCATTGGGGGGATCCGATGGAGACGGCTCGGGTGTTCTTCGGCTTGGCGGCCGCCCTTGTTGTGCCGTTGGGCCTGGACTGGCAACGCTCACGACCCGGCCCGGCGGCTCTGGTGGTACTCATCTGCAGTACGTACGCGGTCTTTCCCTACATGGACCGTGTACGGCCGTGGGCCGCGCTCTGTGCCACTGCGCTGGTCGCCCTGGGGGTGAGCTTCTGGCAGCGCTCCGAGGACCCGTGGCGCTCCGGATTCCCCGACATACGGGCCTGGGTGTCCGGCCCGCTTGTCGCGCCCAGGCGGCTGGGTCTGGCCGTGCTCGCGGCGGCACTGCTCCTGTCGGCCTGGACCGCCGGCGAGCGGACGACCTCCCTGCTGCAGAAGTTCCTGGAAAGTGACCGCGCAGCTGTCATCGTCTCTGCATGGCTCATCGCGGTCTTCGGCGGAGGCATGCTGGCGAAGAGTGCCACGAAACCGGTACGGCATGAGATAGAGGCGTTGGAAGAGGGCCCTCAACGCTCGGCCGCGATGGAATTCATGAATGGCGGGCCGACCATCGGGAGACTGGAACGTGGGCTCCTGTTCGCGTTCCTCGCGGCAGGTCGGCCGGAGGCCGCCGCCCTGGTTCTCGCGGCCAAGTCGCTGGCGCGAGTTCCGAGTGCCGAGCACGGCAAGCATGCCTCCGAGTACTTTCTGATCGGTACGCTGGCCAGTGTCATAGCAGCGTTGACGATGAGCATGGCTGCACGCTCGGCGGTCGGGCTGCCTGTCCTCTAGGAGCGGGGAGATGCCTTGGAGCTGGACGGGCACCCTCTGATTCGCGAACTGCGCTCGCTCGAGCTGCCTGCCGCCGACTATGTGGTGGCAGGCAGTGGCCCGCTCCTCGCGCACGGCCTGCGCAGCGTCGTCCACGATCTCGACATCGTCGCCCGAGGGGATGCCTGGAAGGCCGCCCTGCGGCTCGGGACCCCGGAAACGCCGCCTTCCGGGAGCGGATGCCTCGTGTCGCTGTTCGATGGCGACATAGAAGTCTTCGACCGTTGGCTCCCGGGGTCTCCCGGCCCCGACGAGATGATCGAGGCGGCGGAATGGGTGCAGGGGATTCCGTTCTCGCCGCTTCGTGACGTCCTGACCTGGAAGGAAGGGCTGGGCAGGCAGAAGGATCAACAAGATGTCAAGTTGATCCGTGACTACCTGGCGTAGTCGCGGGAGTGAATGCCGGCCCTGTTCACGCCCGGCGTGTCGGTGCGCACCCCATTTGTTTTGACCACAGCGAATGAGGTAGGTACGCTCAGACCTTGTGCCTGGGGTGTGCCCTGGCTCTCGTGCGTGCCTTGAAACCGCATGGCGAGCCGCGATCGGCCACCGTAATCTGCGCCCTTTTCGCCTTGCGGCAAGGTCTGCGGGATTCGACACACCCGACCGCGTGGGTCGGCGACGTTCCAGGTTAGCTGTACTCATCGGCACACAGAAACCGGAGAAGTAGTGCCTACGATCCAGCAGCTGGTCCGTAAGGGCCGGCAGGACAAGGTCGAGAAGAACAAGACGCCCGCACTCGAGGGTTCCCCTCAGCGTCGTGGCGTCTGCACGCGTGTGTTCACGACCACCCCGAAGAAGCCGAACTCGGCCCTGCGTAAGGTCGCGCGTGTGCGTCTGACCAGCGGGATCGAGGTCACCGCTTACATTCCGGGTGAGGGACACAACCTGCAGGAGCACTCCATCGTGCTCGTGCGCGGCGGCCGTGTGAAGGACCTGCCGGGTGTTCGCTACAAGATCATCCGCGGCTCGCTCGACACCCAGGGTGTCAAGAACCGCAAGCAGGCCCGCAGCCGCTACGGCGCCAAGAAGGAGAAGTAAGAATGCCTCGTAAGGGCCCCGCCCCGAAGCGCCCGGTCATCATCGACCCGGTCTACGGTTCTCCTCTGGTGACCTCCCTGATCAACAAGGTGCTGCTGAACGGCAAGCGCTCCACCGCCGAGCGCATCGTCTACGGCGCCATGGAGGGTCTGCGTGAGAAGACGGGCAACGACCCGATCATCACGCTGAAGCGCGCGCTGGAGAACATCAAGCCGACCCTCGAGGTCAAGTCCCGCCGTGTCGGTGGTGCGACGTACCAGGTTCCGATCGAGGTCAAGCCCGGTCGTGCCAACACGCTCGCGCTGCGCTGGCTCGTCGGTTACTCCCGCGCCCGTCGCGAGAAGACCATGACCGAGCGTCTGCTCAACGAGCTTCTCGACGCCTCCAACGGCCTCGGTGCCGCTGTGAAGAAGCGCGAGGACACGCACAAGATGGCCGAGTCCAACAAGGCCTTCGCGCACTACCGCTGGTAGTCGCTACCCACATCGAGACCGAGAGAAGACTGAAGCCTTATGGCTACCACTTCACTTGACCTGGCCAAGGTCCGCAACATCGGGATCATGGCCCACATCGACGCGGGCAAGACGACCACCACCGAGCGGATCCTGTTCTACACCGGTGTGTCGTACAAGATCGGTGAGGTCCACGACGGTGCTGCCACCATGGACTGGATGGAGCAGGAGCAGGAGCGTGGCATCACGATCACCTCTGCTGCCACCACCTGTCACTGGCCGCTGGAAGACGTCGACCACACCATCAACATCATCGACACCCCGGGTCACGTCGACTTCACCGTCGAGGTGGAGCGCTCCCTGCGCGTGCTCGACGGTGCCGTGACGGTGTTCGACGGCGTCGCCGGTGTGGAGCCGCAGTCCGAGACGGTGTGGCGTCAGGCGGACCGCTACGGCGTTCCGCGTATCTGCTTCGTCAACAAGCTCGACCGCACCGGTGCCGAGTTCCACCGCTGCGTCGACATGATCTCTGACCGCCTGGGCGCTCAGCCGATCGTGATGCAGCTGCCGATCGGTGCCGAGGCCGACTTCAAGGGCGTCGTCGACCTGGTGACGATGAAGGCCCTGGTCTGGTCCGCCGAGGCCACCAAGGGCGAGATGTACGACATCGTCGACATCCCGGACACGCACACCGAGGCTGCCGAGGAGTACCGCGGCAAGCTCATCGAGACCGTGGCCGAGAACGACGAAGAGATCATGGAGCTGTACCTGGAGGGCCAGGAGCCGTCCGTGGAGCAGCTGTACGCCGCGATCCGTCGTATCACCATCGCCTCCGGCAAGTCCGACGGCACCACGGTCACCCCGGTGTTCTGCGGTACCGCGTTCAAGAACAAGGGTGTGCAGCCCCTGCTCGACGCGGTCGTGCGCTACCTGCCGTCGCCGGTCGACATCGAGGCCATCGAGGGCCACGACGTCAAGGACCCCGAGGTCGTCGTCAAGCGCAAGCCGTCCGACGACGAGCCGCTGTCGGCGCTGGCGTTCAAGATCATGAGCGACCCGCACCTCGGCAAGCTCACCTTCGTCCGGGTTTACTCGGGCCGCCTGGAGTCCGGCTCTTCGGTGCTGAACTCCGTCAAGGGCAAGAAGGAGCGCATCGGCAAGATCTACCGCATGCACGCCAACAAGCGTGAGGAGATCGAGTCGGTGGGCGCCGGCGACATCGTCGCCGTCATGGGCCTGAAGCAGACCACCACCGGTGAGACGCTGTCCGACGACAAGAACCCGGTCATCCTGGAGTCCATGGACTTCCCGGCGCCGGTCATCCAGGTCGCCATCGAGCCCAAGTCGAAGGGTGACCAGGAGAAGCTGGGCGTCGCGATCCAGCGCCTGGCCGAGGAGGACCCGTCCTTCCAGGTCCACTCGGACGAGGAGACCGGCCAGACCATCATCGGTGGTATGGGTGAGCTGCACCTCGAGGTGCTGGTCGACCGTATGCGCCGTGAGTTCAAGGTCGAGGCCAACGTCGGTAAGCCGCAGGTTGCCTACCGTGAGACGATCCGCAAGGCCGTCGAGCGTGTCGACTACACCCACAAGAAGCAGACCGGTGGTACCGGTCAGTTCGCCAAGGTGCAGATCGCGATCGAGCCCATCGAGGGCGGCGACGCCTCGTACGAGTTCGTGAACAAGGTGACCGGTGGTCGCATCCCGAAGGAGTACATCCCTTCGGTCGACGCCGGTGCGCAGGAGGCCATGCAGTTCGGCATCCTCGCCGGTTACGAGATGACCGGCGTGCGCGTCATCCTGATCGACGGCGGCTACCACGAGGTCGACTCCTCCGAGCTGGCCTTCAAGATCGCCGGTTCGCAGGCCTTCAAGGAGGCCGCGCGCAAGGCCAGCCCCGTGCTGCTCGAGCCGATGATGGCCGTTGAGGTCACCACGCCCGAGGACTACATGGGTGAGGTCATCGGCGACATCAACTCCCGCCGTGGCCAGATCCAGGCCATGGAGGAGCGGGCCGGTGCCCGCGTCGTGAAGGGCCTCGTGCCCCTCTCGGAGATGTTCGGTTACGTCGGCGACCTGCGCAGCAAGACGTCCGGCCGTGCGAGCTACTCCATGCAGTTCGACTCCTACGCCGAGGTTCCGCGGAACGTCGCCGAGGAGATCATCGCGAAGGCCAAGGGCGAGTAACGCACCGCGTTCACACGCCTTAGGCTTGACTCCGGAGCCTCCCGGGGTATTCCGCCGCAATCGCGGACGGAATGCCCCCGGGTTCCGGGCCTTTTCAGCAAAGATCACCTGGCGCCGATGAAGTAAGGCGTACAGAACCACTCCACAGGAGGACCCCAGTGGCGAAGGCGAAGTTCGAGCGGACTAAGCCGCACGTCAACATCGGCACCATCGGTCACATCGACCACGGTAAGACGACCCTCACGGCCGCCATTACCAAGGTGCTGCACGACGCGTACCCGGACCTGAACGAGGCCTCGGCCTTCGACCAGATCGACAAGGCTCCCGAAGAGCGCCAGCGCGGTATCACCATCTCCATCGCGCACGTCGAGTACCAGACGGAGACGCGTCACTACGCCCACGTCGACTGCCCCGGTCACGCGGACTACATCAAGAACATGATCACGGGTGCGGCGCAGATGGACGGCGCCATCCTCGTGGTCGCCGCCACCGACGGCCCGATGCCGCAGACCAAGGAGCACGTGCTCCTGGCCCGCCAGGTCGGCGTTCCGTACATCGTCGTTGCCCTGAACAAGGCCGACATGGTGGACGACGAGGAGATCCTGGAGCTCGTCGAGCTCGAGGTCCGTGAGCTGCTCTCCGAGTACGAGTTCCCGGGCGACGACGTTCCGGTCGTCAAGGTCTCCGCGCTCAAGGCGCTCGAGGGCGACAAGGAGTGGGGCCAGTCGGTCCTGGACCTGATGGCCGCCGTCGACGAGGCGATCCCGCAGCCCGAGCGTGACGTCGACAAGCCGTTCCTGATGCCGATCGAGGACGTCTTCACGATCACCGGTCGTGGCACCGTCGTCACCGGTCGTATCGAGCGTGGTGTCCTGAAGGTCAACGAGACCGTCGACATCATCGGCATCAAGACCGAGAAGACCACCACCACGGTCACCGGCATCGAGATGTTCCGCAAGCTGCTCGACGAGGGCCAGGCCGGTGAGAACGTCGGTCTGCTGCTCCGCGGCATCAAGCGCGAGGACGTCGAGCGCGGCCAGGTCATCATCAAGCCGGGCTCGGTCACCCCGCACACCGAGTTCGAGGCCCAGGCCTACATCCTGTCCAAGGACGAGGGTGGCCGCCACACGCCGTTCTTCAACAACTACCGCCCGCAGTTCTACTTCCGTACCACGGACGTGACCGGCGTGGTGACCCTCCCCGAGGGCACCGAGATGGTCATGCCGGGCGACAACACCTCCATGACCGTCTCGCTGATCCAGCCGGTCGCCATGGAGGAGGGCCTGAAGTTCGCCATCCGTGAGGGTGGTCGCACCGTGGGCGCCGGCCAGGTCGTCAAGATCAACAAGTAAGTTCCGGCTTGCTTGAGGGTCGCTTGACCTGACGGTCCCCGGACCCAAGGGCCAGACCTGAGAAGAGGCCCGTACGACTTCGGTCGTACGGGCCTCTTCCGTATGTCGGCAGCAGGTGGTCCAAGGGGCAGCCGTGGAGCGGCAGACCCTCCGTCGAGATCGTCCAGTCGGCGATCGTGACGTCCTCGCCGTAGAGGAAGTCCTTGCGGGCGGGGGGCCGGCGGCAGCGCCCTGCGGCGTTCCTGCTTCTTGCGCTTGCGGGGCGCGGCCCTGGGCTCGTGGTCGTCCCTGCGGGCCCAGGGCTGGTTGCAGGAGACCGTGCGGGTGACGATACGGCCGCCGGACACGCGGGTCCGTTCACGGCGCGGGTAGCCGTGGGTCTCCAGCTCGCGCAGGGCGGCGGCGATGCGGGTCGCGCCCTCGGGGAAGCGGGCGGTGAGGGTCTTGATGTCGACCCGGGCGCCGGGCGGCAGGGACTGGATGTGCACGCCGAGCCCGATGGCGAGCCCCGACAGCTCCGGATGCTGGGCCAGGTGGTTGCCGATGACCGTGAAGCGGGCGGTGTGACGGGTGTTGTCGTGGACGAGTCCGCCGACGCCGCTGCGGGGACCCCGGTTCGGGTGCTTGTTGGTGCAGCGGGGGACCGGGCGTGCGGGGGCGCGCTAATGTGCTGGGCGTCCATCAGGAAGTTGTGACCTTCCTCGGTGGTCAGGCCCTCGCAACGGGATGCCCGTCCCTGCGAGGGCCGTCGCATGTCTGCGGCTGTCTGCGCCGAACGTAAGGCAGGCAACAGGCCTGAAATCCAGTTGAGTTGGTGATGTTCACCCTCGTGGGTGAGTTTGCGCCGCGGGCGGGAGGGGTGGGGCTTGGTCGGGTTCTTTCACCCTGGTCTTTCCTTGCAAAAGACCGCCCGTCGCACCGGAGCGCGGGCGGCCGGGTTCCGGTGCCTCCCGCACCGGGACGGTGATCTCGGCCCAGACGGTCTTGCGCGGGGTGGGTCCCTCCGCCACTCCCCAGCGGTCGGCGAGCGCGTCCACGAGGAGCAGTCCGCGACCGGATTCGGCGTCGGGGGCGACGGGGTGGACGCCCGGCAGACAGTCACCGCGTGTGTCGGTCACCTCGATGCGGAGCGTGGCGCCGACGACGTACAGCGTGAGCCGGAAGTCCCTGCCGGGTACCCTGCCGTGGCTCGCGGCGTTGGCGGCCAGCTCGGCCACGATGTGCTCCGCGTCCTCCAACGGGATGCCCCAGTCGCGGAGTTGTGTGGCGGCGAGCAGTCGGGCCAGCCGGGCGCCGCGGGGTGTGGGGGACAGCAGCGCCGTGAAGTTGGGGATGGGGGATTCTTGGTTCACGTCACTCAGCGTGGCCGCAATTGCTTCCATGAGTGAGCGGCAACGCCTCTGCGTACGGTGACTGTCCCCGCTTTGTCTCGGCTGTCTCGGCTGTCTCGGGCGTTGTACGGGTACGGGTGCGCGTCGGAGGAGGAGGAGTCATGGGCGACGGTGTGGACGAGGCGGGCTGGGACGTCGAGCCGGGGGACGAGATCGAGCCGGTGGTGCAGGCGGTGGGGCGGCTGCTCAGGGTGTGCCGCGAGGCGGCGGGTGTGAGCGTGCCCGAGCTGGCGGCCGACCTCGGCTACGGCGAGGACATGATCCGCAAGATCGAGCGCGGGGCACGGATTCCCCGGCCGGAGGCCCTGGACAAGGCGGACCAGATCCTGAAGGCGCAGGGGCACTTGAAGGCCTTCATGGAGGACATGCGGAAGGCCCGGTATCCCAAGAAGGTGCGGGAGCTGGCGGAGTTGGAAGGGCGGGCGGTGGAGATGTTGCTGTACAGCAACCACAACATCCATGGTCTGCTGCAGACAGAGGAGTACGCGCGAGCGCTGCTTCGCACCTGGCGTCCGGCCTACTCACTGGACGAGTTGGAGCGCATGGTGGCCGGTCGCATGGCTCGGAAGTCCGTCTTCGAGCGTTCGCCCGCACCGGAGTTCAGCTTCGTCCAAGAAGAGGTGACGCTGCGCCGCCCGGTCGGAGACACAATGGTGTTGCGCCGACAGCTCGAACACATGCTGGAGGTTGCCCGGTTGCCGTTCGTGGAGCTTCAGGTGATGCCGACCACCCGCGCGAACCATCCTGGAACAGGGGGCCGGATCCAGGTGCTGAAGTTCGTGGACGGTACGGGGATGGGGCGTACCGACGGCGACTTTGCGGGCCGTCCGGTATCGGACCCCAGGCAGCTCCGAGTCCTTGACCTGCGCTATGGCATCATCCGGGCTCAGGCGCTCACGCCAGAGGAGTCTCTGGTCTTCATCGAGCAAACGCTGGGAGAACTATGAGCACCCCGGAACTCCACTGGTTCAAGAGCAGCTACAGCGACAGCAGCAACGGCAATGACTGCGTCGAGGTAGCCGTCGAAGTCCCCACCACCATCCACATCCGCGACTCCAAGAACCCCACCGGACCCCAACTCGCCCTCGCGCCGCAGGCCTGGGCGGAGTTCGTGGGTTCGCGTCTGGCAGTCCTCCTGGCGCAGTAGCCGGGCGCCTCCGTATGGCGAGCATGTCGTCCTGTGTGCCGATGTGCGGGCGTCCTCGCGTGAGCATGATGGAACCCATGCAGAAGATCAACGCGTCGCCCGACGTACCGCGTTGGGCCGTCCTCGCCGCCCACAGCGTGCCCCTCGTCACCCTGCCGTCCGGCCTGTGGCGGATCGCCCAGGTCACCGGGCTGCCGGTGGCCGCACAGTTGGGCCGGGACGGTCGCGAGGTGGTAGTGGCCGTCACGCTGACCTTGATGACCGAAGGTCTCGCCCTGCTCACACTCGGACTGGTGCGGCCCTGGGGCGAGATGGCACCCCGCTGGCTCCCGTTCATCGGCGGACGGCGCGTGCATACGCTCGCGGCGGTGGTACCGGCGCTGCTCGGGGCCGCGGTGCTGGGCACGCTCGGGACCTGGTTCGCCTGTACCCAGGCGGCAGGCCTGATCGGGCGGGTCGCGCAGACGTCGGCCCAACAGGCGCTTCTCGTGGTCTGCTACGTCCCGTTGCTGGCCTGGGCGCCGCTTCTGGCTGCCACGACGGTCGCGTACTACCGGCGCAGGACGAGTGCGCTCTGAGTTTCGAGGGCACCCAGAAGCTGACGGGACGTGGGGCGCTCGCCCGACCCCGCCGGTTCGATCACGGCTTACACACAGTTCGGCGCACCCTCTGTGCACGGTCCGCACCGGCAAATAACACGCGCGCGGCAGGAGCCGTCCGCGCGGGCGCGGATGGCGACCCGTCGGCTGCAGGCGGTGCCGGACCAGGCGGTCGAGGGCGGCGGCCGGCGACGATGGCGGCGCAAGCGGGCACAGGAGCGGCCTGCTCACCCGGGCAAGTGGAACGCGACCGAGGGCAAGCTCAACATCCGGACGGCCGACAGCGAGTTCTTCAACAGCGCGTGCGGCGTCCACGACGGCCATTGCCACCCGGACTTCCCGGACGGCACCCCCACGGGCACCCCGGCCACGGGGCCGGCCGTCGACCCGTACGACCGCAGCAAGTCCCTGACGGACGAGCACCAGAGGGGCTGCGGGGCGGTCACCCGTACCTGATCGAAGTGGTCCCGGCCCCGGCGCTGCCCGCCACTCCCCTGAAGTAAAGGAAGCGCCAAGGCGAGAACCTGAACTGCCCGTAAAATCCCGCCCGTTGCTAGCGTGACGCGGGCACGCCAGAGCAGCAGACGGGGGTTGGCAGCATGGCTGAAAGCAGCGGTGACGGCGCCGTGGGAATGCGGCTCAATCACTTGGCGGACGGGCCGGGCGGTGGCGACCCGTTCGGAGGCGGACCACTGGGCGGGGGCCGGCCGAGCCTCGCGTCCTCGCCCGCCGAGAAAACGAACGCGGCGAACACCCTGCACAACGACATCGAGCCCGCCACCAGGACGGCGGGTGCCTGGGCGGACGACGAGACGGGCGCCGTGGTGAAGGCGTTCGACGCGAAGGACGGGCACGGCTGGCTCACCTCGGGTGCCGTCGGCAAGATGCACGCGACCTGGGGCGAGCAGGTCCAGCACCTCATGAGCCAGCTGTCGGGAGACGAGTCTGCCCTCCGGGCCAACAACACGTTTCTGACCGGCACGGACTTCGGAGTGAGTGACACGACGCGCAAGGTGTCGGTGTTCGACAGGTACTCACTGCCGCCGGGGCAGTGACAGACAGCCGAGCCCTTTCGCCCGCCACCAGAATCAACGGGGACCCATGCCGACGTACCACGAGATCCTGACGACCGACCTGTCCGCACTCACCACGGCCGCCGACCGCTGGGACGGCATGGCCGGGGAACTCCACAAGCAGGAGACCGCGTACCAGCGGGACGTGCACGGGATCACTCTGAGCCCCCAGTTCGTGGGGGAGAGCCAGCAGGCGGCCAACGCGCGCTTCAGCATCAGGCTTACCGAGTACCAGAACGCCCAGACCGAGGCCAAGGCCATCGCCGCGCTGCTGCGTGAGGCGAACACCCAGTTCGTGGCCCTGCGCAAGAAGCTGGAGTCGGCGCGGGACGAGGCGATCGCCGCCGGCATGAAGGTGTCGGACCAGGGCCTGGTCTCGTACGACACCGGGAAGCTCAGCCAGGGCGACCGGCAGGAACTCGCGCACGACCCCGACTACCAGGACAGCGTCCGCAAGTCCGTCGCCTCCTCACAGGCCCGCATCGACCAGTGCGTGCAGGACGTGAACGATGCCGACAAGGGCGTAGAGGTGGCCTTGACCGCCGTCGTGAAGGGCCCTGACCTGGGCTTCGGCCAGGTCCCCGACTTCAATGGCAAGGCGCAGGGGAGCATCGAGAAGTACGAGGCGGACGAGACCAAGGACATCGCCCAGCGCGTCAACTCCGGTACGGCCTCGCCGGCCGACTACCAGGAACTGCAGCGCGTCTTCCGCGACAGCGCCGGCGACAAGGTACTCAGCCAGACCGTGCTGGACGACCTGGGCGCCAAGGGCACCCTGGACCTCTCCAACACCCTTGACGGCCTCGCCTACCACAGCGACAGGCAGCACAGCGGGCAGTACCTGGACATCCAGAAGAGCCTCGCCATGACGCTGGCGACCGCGACGCAGGACCCGAACTCGGACTTCTACAAGAACTTCCGCGCCGACATGCAGAAGGCCGGCACCGAGCAGTTCAAGGTCGACGGCCTCAGCCCCATCCCGGACGAGAAGGTTCGCGGCTACCAGAGCCTCGTCACGCTGATGCAGCAGGGCCACGGCTACAACGGGCAGTTCCTGGAGGACACCGCCGACGACATCCGGCACGCGGAGGAGTCGTACGCGGCCAAGGGCAACCTGCAGTCCATCTGGGCGCTGCGGGACAAGTTCAGCGGCAAGGACCGGGGCTGGTTCGCCAACGATCCCCTCGACGGCGTGCTCGGGATCATGTCCCAGGACCCCAAGACCAGCACCGCGTATCTGGACCCGGCCCACAGCGACAACCTGAACTACCTGATGCACAACCGGGACTGGAACACCGTCGTCGACCACTTCGCGACGCCGCCCGGCGGCACCACGGTCGGCATGCCGGTCATGGCGGAGGACGGCGACAGCCGCACGGGCTTCGGCGCAGCCCTGGAAGCCGCGGCTACGGGGCATCCGCCGCTCACCTCGGGTCAGGATCCATGGCCTGAGGCGCACCACGATGAGGCCCAGACCCGGGTCATGGCCGACGTCCTCGACCAGCTCAAGCCGAGCACCGGTACGAACGCGCCCGTTCCCGCGAATCTGCGGCAGCCGATCGCCGACGCGCTTGGTGAGTACGCCTCGGACACGCACAACATCCTGGCCGGGGTGGACTCCCACTACATCACGAGCAGCAACATCGACGGCTCGGTCAGCGACGGGCACGGCTACTTCACCGACGGGCACGGCGTCCACCTGTCGGTCGACCCGAAGACCCTCACCCAGGTCATGCGCGGGCTCTCCGACGACCCCTCCGCCTACGCGACGCTCCAGAAGGCCGAGGACCGGCACATCAACTACGAGATGGACCAGCTGCCGAAGGGCGCCCTCCACCAGGACATCAACGCGAAATTCGAGAACTTCGGAGCGGTGCGCGGAACCTACAGCGTCATCCAGGAAGACATCATCAACGACGACCGCATGAGCAAGTACGCGGCCGCCGACTGGAAGGCCAAGGTCGCCTACCACGTGATCGGCGGCGCGCTGACCCCGCTGTACTTCACGGCCGGCGCGGAGGGCCCCAGCATCGCCTACGGCGACGCCTTGCAGCGTGGCGTGGACACGGTGACCTGGGACATGGACAACCAGTGGAAGGCGCAAGCGGACAACGAGGCCAACGCCAAGGTCGCCGACACCTTCCTGTCCGCGAACAAGGACCTGCCGCTGATGGTCAACGGCTGGGCGGAGGGGCGGTCGGACATCGACATGAACGACCCCACGACCCAGACGCGGATCGCGGACCTGACCACGGCGGCGCTCGACGGCCAGACCCGCGGTATCACGAATGCCAGGAACTATCTGGTCGACACCACGAACTGACTCGCACCGGGCCCCACAGGAAGCAGACGTACATGTCGCCGCTCTCGGCACCACGCACCCGCCGGTTCCGCCTTCAGCTCACCGTCACCGCGATCTGTCTGGCCGTGGCCGGGGGGATCGGGGCCTGGCTGTGGATCGGCTCCGCCAAGGACTCCGGCGGATGCCAGAAGCAGCTCCTGGCGGACAAGAGGGTGCGGTCGGCTCTGGGGGCGGAGTACCGGAGCGATCTCAGCTGCCCGGCACTGGGCGAGGCCGTCAAGCGCGCCACCATGGGGGCGACGCACGGCAAGCACACCCTCCAGCAGGCGCGAGCCATGCAGAACCTGCTGACGGCCGTGGACGACACGGTCGGCACCGGCGGCCGGACAGTGGATCCCGCCCTCGCCGTTTCCCTCGCCCAGGCGCTGGCCGACTACGCGGACGACACGGACCAGATCCTGACCTCGGTGAACGTGGACTACATCCGTGCGGACACGTCGTCCACCTCGCCCTGGCAGGACCGGACCGGCGTCCACATGTCCGTGTCGGTGGACACCGTGCTCCATGTCGTACGGACGGTGTCCGACAGCCCCGAGGCCTACGCCACGGTCCGTGACGCCGCCACCCGGCGCGCCGCCGCCGATCTCGCCGCCACCCCCGTCACGGCCGGGAAGGAGACCCTCACTCTGCGGGCGAAGCTCTGCGGGCGGGTCCTCGGCTCGCTGGACGGGGTGGCGGAAAAGGTGACGGGGCGTATGGGACGGACCGGGGCGCGGAAGTGGGGCGGGGACGTCGCCACTCGTCTGTCGGCACACGCGTCCGTCCCGCCCGCCTACGGCCAGGACCCCGCCGGCCATCTGATCGACTCGTGGAAGCAGGAGCTGAAGGGTGTCGACGCCGCGGACGCGCTCGCGCGGCTGGAGGCCCAGAGCATGGACATGAGCCGCGTCTGGGGCAAGGCGCTCGCCGCCGACAGCGGGCTCCAGGACGCTCTGGCGTACGGTTCCCGGGACAGTGCCCTCTCCGCCCGTGGCGATGCTCTCGACAAGCTCCGGTGACCGCGGCGGCCGAGGAGCCCGGCGCCCCGGTTTGACCCACGTCACCTTCGGGGTAATCTCTACGGCTCGATTGGCCAGGCCCCTGCCCCATATGGCAGACTGTCCGAGTTGCTCGGCCGAGTGTTGATGCTGCGCGCCTCCCGCCGGGAGGACTGGAAGCGAGTCCCACAGTACTCGTCGCCCTAACTGCCACCACGGCAGCGCTGGGGCGGACGTACGGGAATCTTCCGGGAAGTGCGGTGCGGCACCGGCCAGGCACCCGGTGGGCCTTCGCCCCCGGCTTGCGGTTCCGGAAGGGCCGTGTGCATTCCCCGCAGGGATGTTCGAACAAGGGACATCCGTGTCAGCGGGAGCGCGACACGCCCGACCGCGTGGGTCGGAGGAGAGAAGAAGCAGGGAACCTGCCGGGTTCCGGAGCGTAAACAGAGACAGGACTACTGAGTAGCCATGGCGGGACAGAAGATCCGCATCCGGCTCAAGGCCTACGACCACGAGGTCATCGACTCCTCGGCGAAGAAGATCGTCGAGACGGTGACCCGCACTGGTGCGTCGGTCGCGGGCCCGGTGCCGCTGCCCACTGAGAAGAACGTGTACTGCGTCATCAAGTCGCCGCACAAGTACAAGGACTCGCGCGAGCACTTCGAGATGCGCACGCACAAGCGCCTGATCGACATCCTCGACCCGACCCCCAAGACCGTTGACTCTCTGATGCGACTCGACCTCCCGGCCGGTGTCGACATCGAGATCAAGCTCTGAGGCCGGTGATCTGAGAATGGCTAAGCAGATCAAGGGCATCCTGGGCGAGAAGCTCGGCATGACGCAGGTGTGGGACGAGAACAACCGTGTTGTTCCGGTCACCGTCGTCAAGGCCGGCCCCAACGTCGTCACCCAGGTTCGTACGAACGATGTCGACGGCTACGAGTCGGTCCAGATCGCCTTCGGCGAGATCGACCCGCGCAAGGTGAACAAGCCCCTCAAGGGCCACTTCGCCAAGGCCGACGTCACCCCCCGCCGCCACCTCGTCGAGATCCGCACCGCGGACGCCTCCGAGTACACGCTGGGCCAGGAGATCTCTGCCGAGGTCTTCGAGGCCGGCGTCAAGGTGGACGTGACCGGCAAGAGCAAGGGCAAGGGCTTCGCCGGTGTCATGAAGCGTCACAACTTCAAGGGCCTCGGCGCCGGACACGGCACCCAGCGCAAGCACCGCTCGCCCGGTTCCATCGGTGGCTGCGCCACCCCGGGCCGCGTGTTCAAGGGCCTCCGCATGGCGGGTCGCATGGGCAACGAGCGGGTCACCACCCAGAACCTGACCGTCCACGCCGTTGACGCGGAGAAGGGCCTGCTGCTCATCAAGGGCGCGGTTCCCGGTCCGAACGGCGGCCTCGTCCTGGTCCGCACCGCGGCCAAGGGGGCCTGAGGTACCGATGAGCACTGTTGACATCCTTTCGCCTGCAGGCGAGAAGACCGGCACCGTCGAGCTCCCCGCGGAGATCTTCGGCGTGGAGAACATCAGCATCCCGCTGATTCACCAGGTCGTCGTCGCGCAGAACGCCGCTGCCCGCCAGGGCACGCACAAGACCAAGACCCGCGGTGAAGTCCGTGGTGGCGGCAAGAAGCCGTACCGCCAGAAGGGCACCGGCCGCGCCCGTCAGGGTTCGACCCGTGCGCCGCAGTTCGCCGGCGGTGGCGTCGTCCACGGCCCGCAGCCGCGTGACTACTCGCAGCGGACCCCGAAGAAGATGAAGGCCGCGGCCCTGCGCCACGCCCTCACCGACCGGGCCCGCCACAACCGCATTCACGTCGTCACCGGCGTGATCGAGGGCGAGACCCCCAGCACCAAGGCCGCTCGCACGCTGTTCGGCAAGATCTCGGAGCGCAAGAACCTGCTCCTGGTCGTCGACCGCGCCGACGAGGCCGCGTGGCTGTCCGCCCGCAACCTGCCCCAGGTCCACATCCTGGAGCCGGGCCAGCTGAACACGTACGACGTGATCGTCTCGGACGACGTGGTCTTCACCCAGGCCGCTTTCGAGTCCTTCGTCGCCGGCCCGAAGGCCAACGACACCGAAGGGACCGAGGTCTGATGGCTACCCGTCACCCGAGCATCGCCTCGAAGGCCGCCAAGGCCGCCAAGGCCGCGCGCGTCGCCAAGGCGAAGCGTCACGCCACCGAGGGCAAGAACACGGTCGAGACCCCGCTGAGCAAGTCGTACACGGACCCCCGTGACGTCCTGCTCAAGCCGGTCGTCTCGGAGAAGAGCTACGCGCTCCTCGACGAGAACAAGTACACGTTCATCGTCGACCCGAACGCCAACAAGACCCAGATCAAGCAGGCCGTCCAGGCGGTCTTCGACGTCAAGGTCACCGGGGTCAACACGATCAACCGCGCCGGCAAGCGCAAGCGGACCCGCACGGGCTTCGGCCAGCGTGCCGCCACCAAGCGCGCGATCGTGACCCTCGCCGAGGGCGACCGTATCGACATCTTCGGCGGTCCGACCGCCTAAGGGCGGTCCGGATCGTCCGATATCGGACGAGGACTGAGAAATGGGAATCCGCAAGTACAAGCCGACTACGCCGGGCCGTCGTGGCGCCAGCGTTGCCGACTTCGTCGAGGTCACGCGGTCCACGCCGGAGAAGTCGCTGGTCCGCCCCCTGCACAGCAAGGGCGGCCGTAACAACGCCGGTCGTGTGACCGTTCGCCACCAGGGTGGCGGACACAAGCGCGCCTACCGAGTGATCGACTTCCGTCGTCACGACAAGGACGGCGTGCCGGCGAAGGTCGCGCACATCGAGTACGACCCCAACCGCACCGCGCGCATCGCGCTGCTGCACTACGCCGACGGCGAGAAGCGCTACATCCTCGCCCCGCGCAACCTGCAGCAGGGTGACCGCGTCGAGAACGGTCCCGGGGCCGACATCAAGCCGGGCAACAACCTGGCCCTCCGCAACATCCCGGTCGGTACCACGATCCACGCGATCGAGCTCCGTCCCGGTGGCGGTGCCAAGTTCGCCCGCTCCGCCGGTGCCTCCGTGCAGCTGCTCGCGAAGGAGGGCGCCTACGCCCACCTGCGCATGCCGTCCGGTGAGATCCGCCTGGTCGACGTCCGCTGCCGCGCCACTGTCGGCGAGGTCGGCAACGCCGAGCAGAGCAACATCAACTGGGGTAAGGCCGGCCGTAAGCGGTGGCTGGGCGTTCGCCCGACCGTCCGTGGTGTCGTGATGAACCCGGTTGACCACCCGCACGGTGGTGGTGAGGGCCGGACCTCCGGTGGTCGTCACCCCGTGTCCCCGTGGGGCAAGAAGGAAGGCCGTACTCGTTCGCCCAAGAAGGCGTCGAACAAGTACATCGTCCGCCGCCGCAAGACGAACAAGAAGCGCTAAGGACGGGTTGAGATGCCTCGTAGCCTGAAGAAGGGGCCCTTCGTCGACGACCACCTGATCAAGAAGGTGGACGCCCAGAACGAAGCCGGCACCAAGAACGTCATCAAGACCTGGTCCCGTCGCTCCATGATCGTCCCGGCCATGCTCGGCCACACGCTCGCGGTGCACAACGGCAAGACCCACATCCCGGTGTTCGTCACCGAGTCGATGGTCGGCCACAAGCTCGGCGAGTTCTCGCCGACGCGCACCTTCCGGGGTCACGTCAAGGAAGACCGGAAGTCGAAGCGCCGCTAGTAGCGGATCGCATTCAGACACGTAAGTAACTGAGAGGGACAACCATGGAAGCCAGGGCCCAGGCGCGGTACATCCGCGTTACGCCCATGAAGGCCCGCCGCGTGGTGGACCTTATCCGTGGCATGGATGCCACGGAGGCTCAGGCTGTTCTGCGATTCGCTCCGCAGGCAGCCTCCGTGCCGGTCGGCAAGGTGCTCGACAGCGCCATCGCCAACGCCGCGCACAACTACGACCACACCGACGCCGACAGCCTCTTCATTTCCGAGGCGTACGTCGACGAGGGTCCGACCCTGAAGCGGTTCCGGCCGCGCGCCCAGGGCCGTGCCTACCGGATCCGCAAGCGGACCAGCCACATCACTGTGGTCGTCAGCAGCAAGGAAGGAACCCGGTAATGGGCCAGAAGGTTAACCCGCATGGGTTCCGGCTCGGTGTCACGACCGACTTCAAGTCGCGTTGGTACGCCGACAAGCTGTACAAGGACTACGTCAAGGAAGACGTCGCCATCCGTCGGATGATGACGTCCGGCATGGAGCGCGCCGGTATCTCGAAGGTTGAGATCGAGCGCACCCGTGACCGCGTGCGGGTGGACATCCACACCGCTCGTCCGGGCATCGTCATCGGCCGCCGTGGCGCCGAGGCCGACCGCATCCGCGGCGACCTCGAGAAGCTCACGGGCAAGCAGGTCCAGCTGAACATCCTCGAGGTCAAGAACCCCGAGACCGACGCTCAGCTGGTTGCCCAGGCCGTTGCCGAGCAGCTCTCCTCCCGCGTCTCCTTCCGCCGCGCCATGCGTAAGAGCATGCAGTCGGCGATGAAGGCCGGCGCCAAGGGCATCAAGATCCAGTGCGGTGGCCGCCTCGGCGGCGCCGAGATGTCCCGCTCGGAGTTCTACCGCGAGGGCCGTGTGCCCCTGCACACGCTCCGTGCGAACGTGGACTACGGCTTCTTCGAGGCCAAGACGACCTTCGGCCGCATCGGTGTGAAGGTCTGGATCTACAAGGGCGACGTCAAGAACATCGCCGAGGTCCGCGCCGAGAACGCTGCGGCCCGTGCGGGTAACCGCCCGGCCCGTGGTGGTGCCGACCGCCCGGCCCGTGGTGGCCGTGGTGGCGAGCGGCGCGGTCGCAAGCCGCAGCAGGCTGCCGGCGCCGAGGCCCCCAAGGCCGAGGCTCCCGCGTCCGCTCCGGCTGAGAGCACCGGAACGGAGGCCTGACCGACATGCTGATCCCCCGTAGGGTCAAGCACCGCAAGCAGCACCACCCGAAGCGTCGCGGTGAGGCCAAGGGCGGTACGACGGTCGCGTTCGGCGAGTACGGCATCCAGGCCCTCACGCCGGCGTACGTGACCAACCGCCAGATCGAGGCGGCCCGTATCGCGATGACCCGCCACATCAAGCGTGGCGGCAAGGTCTGGATCAACATCTACCCGGACCGCCCGCTCACGAAGAAGCCGGCCGAGACCCGCATGGGTTCCGGTAAGGGTTCGCCGGAGTGGTGGATCGCGAACGTGCACCCGGGACGGGTCATGTTCGAGCTGTCCTACCCGAACGAGAAGATTGCGCGTGAGGCTCTCACTCGTGCGGCCCACAAGCTGCCGATGAAGTGCCGCATCGTCAAGCGCGAGGCAGGTGAAGCGTGATGTCGGTCGGTACCAAGGCGTCCGAGCTGCGCGAGCTGGGCAACGAGGAGCTTCTGGGCAAGCTCCGCGAGGCCAAGGAAGAGCTGTTCAACCTCCGCTTCCAGGCGGCGACGGGTCAGCTCGAGAACCACGGCCGTCTGAAGGCGGTCCGCAAGGACATCGCGCGGATCTACACCCTGATGCGCGAGCGTGAGCTGGGCATCGAAACGGTGGAGAACGCCTGATGAGCGAGAAGAACGTGACTGAGAACGCAGAAGCGCGCGGCTTCCGCAAGACCCGTGAGGGTCTCGTCGTCAGCGACAAGATGGACAAGACCGTCGTCGTCGCCGTCGAGGACCGCGTCAAGCACGCGCTGTACGGCAAGGTCATCCGCCGTACGAACAAGCTCAAGGCGCACGACGAGCAGAACGCCGCGGGTGTCGGCGACCGCGTCCTCCTCATGGAGACCCGGCCGCTGTCCGCGACGAAGCGCTGGCGCGTCGTCGAGATCCTCGAGAAGGCCAAGTAATTCCTGCGGGGCAACTCCCGCAGGTCAGTTCCGCCAGGCTCGGCAGGGGTCTTCGTCACTGAAGCCCCTGCCGGGAACCGGCAGACAAACAGGAGATAGACGTGATCCAGCAGGAGTCGCGACTGCGCGTCGCCGACAACACTGGTGCGAAGGAGATCCTTTGCATCCGTGTGCTCGGTGGCTCCGGTCGCCGCTACGCGGGCATCGGTGACGTCATCGTCGCCACCGTCAAGGACGCGATCCCCGGTGGCAACGTGAAGAAGGGTGACGTCGTCAAGGCGGTCATCGTTCGCACCGTCAAGGAGCGCCGCCGTCCGGACGGCTCGTACATCCGCTTCGACGAGAACGCCGCCGTCATTCTGAAGAACGACGGCGACCCTCGCGGCACCCGCATCTTCGGCCCGGTCGGGCGTGAGCTGCGCGAGAAGAAGTTCATGAAGATCATCTCGCTGGCTCCGGAGGTGCTGTAAGCATGAAGATCAAGAAGGGCGACCTGGTCCAGGTCATCACCGGTAAGGACAAGGGCAAGCAGGGCAAGGTCATCGCGGCCTACCCCCGCGAGGACCGCGTCCTGGTCGAGGGTGTCAACCGGGTCAAGAAGCACACCAAGGCCGGCCCCACCGCCAAGGGTTCGCAGGCCGGTGGCATCGTCACGACCGAGGCGCCGATCCACGTCTCCAACGTCCAGCTGGTCGTTGAGAAGGACGGCAACAAGGTCGTCACGCGTGTCGGTTACCGCTTCGACGACGAAGGCAACAAGATCCGCGTTGCCAAGCGGACGGGTGAGGACATCTGATGGCTACCACCACCACTCCGCGTCTGAAGACGAAGTACCGCGAGGAGATCGCGGGCAAGCTGCGTGACGAGTTCAAGTACGAGAACGTCATGCAGATCCCCGGCCTCGTCAAGATCGTGGTCAACATGGGTGTGGGCGACGCCGCCCGCGACTCCAAGCTGATCGAGGGCGCCATCCGCGACCTCACCACGATCACCGGCCAGAAGCCGCAGGTCACCAAGGCCCGTAAGTCCATCGCGCAGTTCAAGCTGCGTGAGGGTCAGCCGATCGGTGCCCACGTCACGCTCCGTGGCGACCGCATGTGGGAGTTCCTGGACCGCACCCTGTCGCTCGCGCTGCCGCGCATCCGCGACTTCCGTGGTCTGTCCCCCAAGCAGTTCGACGGCCGTGGCAACTACACCTTCGGTCTCACGGAGCAGGTCATGTTCCACGAGATCGACCAGGACAAGATCGACCGCGTCCGGGGTATGGACATCACCGTGGTCACCACGGCGACCAACGACGCTGAGGGCCGCGCGCTCCTTCGTCACCTCGGCTTCCCGTTCAAGGAGGCGTGAGCGAGATGGCGAAGAAGGCTCTGATCGCTAAGGCTGCTCGCAAGCCCAAGTTCGGTGTGCGTAGCTACACGCGCTGCCAGCGCTGCGGCCGTCCGCACTCCGTGTACCGCAAGTTCGGCCTGTGCCGCGTGTGCCTTCGTGAGATGGCTCACCGTGGCGAGCTGCCGGGCGTGACCAAGAGCTCCTGGTAATCCCTGTTTTTAGGGATTCCTGGACCTCTCGGTAAGCAACTGGGTCGGCGGAGGCCCTCACCTTCCATGCCTTAGGCTAGGAGGGTTGGGCCTCTGCCGCCCTGGATCACTTACTACGCCGTAGGTCCCCGCGCCGCACCCGTCCCGTCTGCAGAAGTACGGGGAGAGGGATGGCGCACATAGGAAACCCCGGCGAGAAAGGCCACAGGCCAATTCATGACCATGACTGATCCGATCGCAGACATGCTTACGCGTCTGCGGAACGCGAACTCGGCGTACCACGACTCCGTGACGATGCCGGCGTCGAAGATCAAGTCTCACATCGCGGAGATCCTCCAGCAGGAGGGCTTCATCACGGGCTGGAAGGTCGAGGACGCCGAGGTCGGCAAGAACCTCGTTCTCGAGCTGAAGTTCGGTCCGAACCGTGAGCGCTCCATCGCGGGCATCAAGCGGATCTCCAAGCCCGGTCTCCGGGTGTACGCGAAGTCCACCAACCTGCCGAAGGTGCTCGGCGGCCTGGGCGTGGCGATCATCTCCACGTCGCACGGGCTCCTCACCGACAAGCAGGCCGGCAAGAAGGGCGTGGGTGGGGAAGTCCTCGCCTACGTCTGGTAGCAGAAGGGAACGGAGGAAACAGCTATGTCGCGCATCGGCAAGCTCCCCATCGCGGTTCCCGCCGGCGTGGACGTCACCATCGACGGCCGTACGGTCGCGGTCAAGGGCCCCAAGGGCACGCTGACCCACACCGTCGTGGCGCCGATCGACATCGCCAAGGGCGAGGACGGCACCCTGCAGGTGACCCGCCCCAACGACGAGCGT
Source organism: Streptomyces broussonetiae (assembly GCF_009796285.1). Lineage (NCBI taxonomy): Bacteria > Bacillati > Actinomycetota > Actinomycetes > Kitasatosporales > Streptomycetaceae > Streptomyces > Streptomyces broussonetiae. The sequence continues at coordinate 5,632,224 of NZ_CP047020.1, forward strand.
CAGAGCAAGGCCCTGCACGGCCTCTCCCGCACGCTGGTGGCGAACATGATCACCGGCGTGACCCAGGGTTACGTGAAGAAGCTCGAGATCAGCGGTGTCGGTTACCGAGTGACCGCCAAGGGTTCGAACCTCGAGTTCGCGCTTGGCTACAGCCACCCGATCGTGGTCGAGGCGCCCGAGGGCATCTCGTTCAAGGTCGAGTCGCCGACCAAGTTCTCGGTCGAGGGCATCGACAAGCAGAAGGTCGGCGAGGTTGCGGCCAACATCCGCAAGCTGCGCAAGCCCGACCCGTACAAGGCCAAGGGTGTCAAGTACGAGGGCGAAGTCATCCGCCGCAAGGTCGGAAAGGCGGGTAAGTAAGCCATGGCATACGGGCAGAAGATCCTCAAGGGCGACGCCTACAAGCGCGCCGCGATCAAGCGCCGTCACATCCGGATCCGCAAGAACCTTTCCGGTACGGCGGAGCGTCCCCGTCTGGTCGTGACCCGCTCCAACCGCCACATCGTGGCGCAGGTGATCGACGACCTCAAGGGCCACACCCTCGCGTCGGCGTCCACGCTGGACGCGTCGATCCGTGGTGGCGAGGCCGACAAGTCCGCGCAGGCCAAGCAGGTCGGCGCCCTGGTCGCCGAGCGCGCCAAGGCCGCCGGTGTCGAGGCCGTCGTGTTCGACCGTGGTGGCAACCAGTACGCCGGGCGCATCGCTGCCCTGGCGGACGCCGCCCGCGAGGCCGGGCTCAGGTTCTGAGCCGCCGTAGCTAGCGGAAAAGAGAGAGGTAAATCCAATGGCTGGACCCCAGCGCCGCGGTGGCGGTGCCGGTGGCGGCGAGCGGCGGGACCGGAAGGGCCGTGACGGCGGCGCTGCTGCCGCCGAGAAGACCGCGTACGTTGAGCGCGTCGTCGCGATCAACCGCGTCGCCAAGGTTGTGAAGGGTGGTCGTCGCTTCAGCTTCACCGCGTTGGTCGTGGTGGGCGATGGTGACGGCACCGTGGGTGTCGGTTACGGCAAGGCCAAGGAGGTGCCGGCCGCCATCGCCAAGGGTGTTGAGGAGGCCAAGAAGCACTTCTTCAAGGTCCCCCGTATCCAGGGCACCATCCCGCACCCGATCCAGGGTGAGAAGGCTGCCGGCGTCGTGCTGCTCAAGCCCGCGTCCCCGGGTACCGGTGTTATCGCCGGTGGTCCGGTGCGTGCCGTGCTCGAGTGCGCCGGTATCCACGACATCCTGTCGAAGTCGCTCGGCTCCGACAACGCGATCAACATCGTGCACGCGACCGTGGAGGCCCTCAAGGGCCTGCAGCGTCCCGAGGAGGTCGCGGCCCGCCGCGGTCTGCCGCTCGAGGACGTCGCTCCCGCGGCTCTGCTGCGTGCGCGTGCCGGGGCTGGTGCGTAATGGCGCAGCTCAAGATCACGCAGGTCAAGTCCTACATCGGCAGCAAGCAGAACCACCGTGACACCCTGCGGTCGCTTGGTCTCAAGGGGATCAACACCGTGGTCGTCAAGGAGGACCGCCCCGAGTTCCGCGGCATGGTGCACACCGTCCGCCACCTCGTGACGGTCGAGGAGGTCGACTGATCATGGCGGAGCAGAACCCGCTCAAGATCCACAACCTCCGTCCCGCCCCGGGCGCCAAGACCGCCAAGACCCGTGTCGGTCGTGGTGAGGCGTCGAAGGGTAAGACGGCCGGTCGTGGTACCAAGGGCACGAAGGCCCGTTACCAGGTTCCGGAGCGCTTCGAGGGTGGCCAGATGCCGCTCCACATGCGCCTCCCGAAGCTCAAGGGCTTCAAGAACCCGTTCAAGACCGAGTTCCAGGTCGTGAACCTCGACAAGCTGGCCGCGCTCTACCCCGAGGGTGGCGAGGTCACGGTCGAGGGTCTGGTGGCCAAGGGTGCCGTTCGCAAGAACAGCCTCGTCAAGGTCCTCGGCCAGGGCGAGATCTCCGTGGCGCTGCAGGTGACGGTGGACGCCGTCTCCGGCTCCGCCAAGGAGAAGATCACCGCCGCCGGCGGTACGGTCACCGAGCTGGTCTGAGCCCCTCAGGCCCCTCGATGACATGAACGATCCCGACCGGGGATATCCCACATATGGGGTATCCCCGGTCGGTCGTTCCTAGGAAAGTGGTCTCGCCGGTAAGGTGGCCAGCACTGCCCACTTTCGTTGGGTGCTTCCCATGGGGCACCCTGAGCGGCAGTTGACCGTTAGTAATTCGTCTGTATCCGTCGAACCTCAAGACCGTCACCCTTGACGCAGTTGCGCGGGGGTCGCAGGAGGCACCGTGCTCACCGCGTTCGCCCGGGCGTTCAGGACGCCCGACCTGCGCAAGAAGCTGCTCTTCACGCTGGCCATCATCGTGGTCTACCGCGTGGGTACCCACATCCCGATCCCCGGCGTCAACTACAAGGCCGTCCAGCAGTGTGTGAGCGAGGCGGGGGCCAACCAGGGCCTCTTCGGCCTCGTGAACATGTTCAGCGGCGGGGCGCTGCTGCAGATCACGGTCTTCGCGCTCGGCATCATGCCGTACATCACCGCCAGCATCATTCTTCAGCTGCTGACCGTGGTCATCCCGCGCCTCGAGGCCCTGAAGAAGGAGGGCCAGGCCGGTACGGCGAAGATCACGCAGTACACCCGGTACCTGACCGTGGCGCTCGCCATCCTCCAGGGCACCGGCCTCGTCGCCACCGCCCGCAGCGGCGCGCTGTTCAACGGCTGCTCGGTCGCCTCGAGCATCGTCCCGGACCAGGCCATCTTCTCGACGATCACCATGGTCGTGTGCATGACCGCCGGCACCTGTGTCGTGATGTGGCTCGGTGAGCTGATCACCGACCGCGGCATCGGCAACGGCATGTCGATCCTGATGTTCATCTCGATCGCCGCGACCTTCCCGTCCGCGCTGTGGGCGATCAAGAAGCAGGGCACCCTGGCCGGCGGCTGGATCGAGTTCGGCACGGTCATCCTGATCGGCCTGGTGATGGTCGCGCTCGTCGTCTTCGTCGAGCAGGCCCAGCGTCGCATCCCGGTGCAGTACGCCAAGCGCATGATCGGTCGTCGTTCCTACGGTGGTACGTCCACGTACATCCCGCTCAAGGTGAACCAGGCGGGTGTGATTCCGGTCATCTTCGCCTCCTCGCTGCTCTACATCCCGGCGCTCGTGGCGCAGTTCGCGGGAGGCAAGTCGGGCTGGAAGACGTGGGTCGAGCAGAACCTCACCAAGGGCGATCACCCGATTTACATCACGATGTACTTCTTGCTCATCGTTTTCTTCGCGTTCTTCTACGTCGCTATCTCCTTCAACCCCGAGGAAGTAGCCGACAACATGAAGAAGTATGGTGGCTTCATCCCGGGCATCCGGGCTGGCCGACCGACCGCTGAGTACCTCAGCTACGTGCTCAACCGGATCACCTGGCCGGGTTCGCTGTATCTGGGTCTGATCGCTCTCGTGCCGACAATGGCGTTGGTGGGCTTTGGGGCAAGCCAGAACTTCCCCTTCGGCGGGACCAGCATCCTGATCATCGTGGGTGTCGGGCTCGAGACGGTGAAGCAGATCGAGAGCCAGCTCCAGCAGCGCAATTACGAAGGGTTCCTCCGCTGATGCGTATCGTCCTCGTCGGGCCGCCGGGTGCCGGTAAGGGAACGCAGGCCGTCCGGCTCGCCAAGGAGCTGGGCATCCCGCACATCTCCACGGGAGACCTGTTCCGGGCCAACATCAGCCAGCAGACCAAGCTGGGCATGGACGCGAAGTCGTACATGGACCGCGGCGAGCTGGTGCCGGACGCGATCACCATCGGGATGGCCAAGGACCGCATGGAGCAGCCGGACGCCGAGGGTGGCTTCCTGCTGGACGGCTTCCCGCGCAACGTCTCGCAGGCCGAGGCCCTGGACGAGCTGCTGACCAGCGAGGGCATCAGGCTGGACGCCGTCCTGGACCTGGAGGTCCCGGAGGACGAGGTCGTCAAGCGCATCGCCGGCCGGCGCATCTGCCGTAACGACTCCTCGCACGTGTTCCACGTGACGTACACGCCGCCCAAGAAGGAGGGCGTGTGCGACGTCTGCGGCGGTGAGCTGTACCAGCGCGACGACGACTCCGAGGAGACCGTCCGCACGCGGCTCGAGGTCTACCACACGCAGACCGAGCCGATCATCGACTACTACAAGACGCAGGGCCTGGTCGTGACGATCTCCGCCCTGGGTCCCGTCGACGAGATCACGCAGCGGGCGCTGGAGGCTCTCAAGCGCGAGAAGGCCGAGCAGTAGATTCACGGCCCTTTCCGGCCGCGGCGCCCCTCGGGGTGCCGCGGCCGTAGTGTTGTACAGATACACCCCAGTCGACGTGAGTGACGGAGAGCGCAGGCCCCCATGGTGCAGATCAAGACGCCCGAGCAGATCGCCAAGATGCGTGCGGCGGGCCTGGTCGTAGCCGCCATCCACGCGGCCACCCGTGAGGCCGCGGTGCCCGGGGCCAGCACCAAGGATCTGGACGAGGTCGCCCGCAAGGTCCTCGCCGAGCACGGCGCGAAGTCGAACTTCCTCGGCTACGGCGGCTTCCCCGCGACGATCTGCACCTCCGTGAACGACGTGGTCGTCCACGGCATCCCCTCCGAGGAGGTCGTCCTCAAGGACGGCGACATCATCTCCATCGACTGCGGCGCGATCATCGACGGCTGGCACGGCGACGCGGCCTACACCGCCTTCGTGGGCTCGGGGCACGCTCCGGAGCTGGTCGAGCTGTCCCGGGTGACGGAAGAGTCGATGTGGGCCGGCATCGCGGCCATGAAGCAGGGCAACCGCCTGGTGGACGTCTCCCGTGCGATCGAGACGTACATCCGCCGCCAGCCGAAGCCGGGCGGCGGCAAGTACGGGATCATCGAGGACTACGGCGGTCACGGCATCGGCACCGAGATGCACATGGACCCGCATCTGCTGAACTACGTCGACCGCCGCCGCGGCAAGGGCCCCAAGCTGGTCCCCGGATTCTGCCTCGCGATCGAGCCGATGGTCTCCCTCGGCACCCCGCGCACCGAGGTCCTGTCGGACGACTGGACGGTCATCACGACGGACGGCACCTGGTCCTCCCACTGGGAGCACTCGGTGGCCCTGACGCCACAGGGCCCGCTGGTCCTCACCGCCCCCGACGGCGGCCGGGCGAAGCTGGCCGAGCACGGCATCCAGGCTGCTCCCGACCCGCTTGCATAGTGATCTCCCTCGTAGGGCAGACTTCCTCGATTCGCCTTTCAGGGTGCGCCGACGTAGACTGACTCGTCGGCTCTCGTGCACTCGCATGTCCGCATGCTTGCAAGAGAGTCGATCAAGGTAGTCGATTCGAAGGGCGAAGCGTGGCCAAGAAGCAAGGTGCCATCGAGATCGAGGGCACTGTCGTCGAGTCTCTGCCGAACGCCATGTTCAAGGTCGAGCTCCAGAACGGCCACCAGGTCCTGGCACACATCAGCGGCAAGATGCGTATGCACTACATCCGCATCCTCCCTGACGACCGGGTCGTGGTGGAGCTGTCTCCGTACGACCTGACGCGTGGCCGGATCGTCTACCGGTACAAGTAGATCTTGCCCGCACCCCGTCTCGGCGGGGTGGTGGCACTGACCCGGAGAACCTCAATCCCATGAAGGTCAAGCCGAGCGTCAAGAAGATCTGCGACAAGTGCAGGGTGATCCGCCGTCACGGTCGGGTCATGGTCATTTGCGAGAACCCGCGCCACAAGCAGCGCCAGGGCTGACGCACGACCATCACCCTCTGCACCTCTATCGCAGAGATTCGCGCGACGCGAGCAGAATTTGTTCATACGCAGAGCCCGAGCCATCCAGCTCGACACCCCCGGTTCGGAGGCCGGGGACCCGGTTCGTACCTCGTACGGCGGCCGGGACACGGTTCTGTGGAAGACCTCCGAAAGATCACCAGGAGCCATTGAATGGCACGCGTTTCCGGTGTTGACATCCCGCGCGAAAAGCGCGTGGAGGTCGCCCTCACCTACGTGTTCGGCATCGGCCGGACCCTCTCCCAGCTGACGCTGGCCGAGACCGGCATCGACCCGAACACTCGCGTCCGTGACCTGACCGAAGAGCAGCTGGTCGCGATCCGCGAGTACGTCGACAACAACATCAAGACCGAGGGTGACCTCCGTCGCGAGATCCAGGCCGACATCCGCCGCAAGGTCGAGATCGGCTGCTACCAGGGTCTCCGTCACCGTCGCGGTCTGCCCGTCCGCGGTCAGCGCACCAGCACCAACGCCCGCACCCGCAAGGGCCCGCGTCGCGCCATCGCCGGTAAGAAGAAGCCGGGCAAGAAGTAGTCCGCAGCGGACTCGCCGTCCAGCGGTCTTCGCTGTAGGACCGACCACCTCCCGTAGGAGTTATAGATGCCCCCCAAGGGTCGTCAGGGCGCTGCCAAGAAGGTGCGCCGCAAGGAAAAGAAGAACGTCGCTCACGGCCACGCGCACATCAAGAGCACGTTCAACAACACGATCGTCTCCATCACGGACCCGTCCGGCAACGTGATCTCCTGGGCCTCCGCCGGCCACGTCGGCTTCAAGGGTTCCCGGAAGTCCACGCCGTTCGCCGCGCAGATGGCCGCCGAGTCGGCTGCCCGCCGCGCTCAGGAGCACGGCATGCGCAAGGTCGACGTGTTCGTCAAGGGCCCGGGCTCCGGTCGTGAGACCGCGATCCGCTCCCTGCAGGCCACGGGCCTCGAGGTCGGCTCCATCCAGGACGTCACCCCGACCCCGCACAACGGCTGCCGCCCGCCGAAGCGCCGCCGCGTCTGACGCGTAGCGCTCCGCTGGTTTGCGGTTTCGGGCGGTACGGCGCTGTACATGCGCCGTGCCGCCCGTACCCTTGCAGTACAGAGTCGGGCGTCAAATAGCGGGCGCCCCTGACTGAAGGATTCTTTCCATGCTGATCGCTCAGCGTCCCTCGTTGACCGAAGAGGTCGTCGACGAGTTCCGCTCCCGGTTCGTGATCGAGCCGCTGGAGCCGGGCTTCGGCTACACCCTCGGCAACTCCCTGCGCCGTACCCTCCTGTCCTCGATCCCCGGCGCTGCTGTCACCAGCATCCGCATCGACGGTGTCCTGCACGAGTTCACCACCGTGCCGGGCGTCAAGGAGGACGTCACCGACCTGATCCTCAACATCAAGCAGCTGGTCGTCTCCTCGGAGCACGACGAGCCGGTCGTGATGTACCTGCGCAAGCAGGGCCCGGGTCTGGTCACCGCCGCCGACATCGCGCCCCCGGCCGGTGTCGAGGTGCACAACCCCGACCTCGTCCTCGCCACGCTCAACGGCAAGGGCAAGCTGGAGATGGAGCTGACCGTCGAGCGCGGTCGCGGCTACGTCTCCGCCGTGCAGAACAAGCAGGTGGGCCAGGAGATCGGCCGTATCCCGGTCGACTCCATCTACTCGCCGGTGCTCAAGGTCACGTACAAGGTCGAGGCCACGCGTGTCGAGCAGCGCACCGATTTCGACAAGCTGATCGTCGACGTCGAGACCAAGCAGGCCATGCGCCCGCGCGACGCCATGGCGTCCGCCGGCAAGACCCTGGTCGAGCTGTTCGGTCTCGCCCGCGAGCTGAACATCGACGCCGAGGGCATCGACATGGGCCCGTCCCCCACGGACGCCGCCCTGGCCGCCGACCTCGCGCTGCCGATCGAGGAGCTGGAACTCACCGTCCGCTCCTACAACTGCCTCAAGCGTGAGGGCATCCACTCCGTGGGTGAGCTGGTCGCGCGCTCCGAGGCCGACCTGCTGGACATCCGCAACTTCGGTGCGAAGTCCATCGACGAGGTCAAGGCGAAGCTGGCCGGCATGGGCCTGGCGCTCAAGGACAGCCCGCCCGGATTCGACCCGACCGCCGCCGCGGACGCCTTCGGTGCGGACGACGACGCGGACGCCGGGTTCGTCGAGACCGAGCAGTACTAAGCGCTCCGCGGGGAGGCCGTACTGCGTCTGCGGACCGGTTGTGGCTGGTCGCGCAGTTCCCCGCGCCCCTTCCAGGCCCCCTTCGGGGAGCCTGGATCTCCGACAGACAACCGTCTGCTCGGATACTGACCCCGGTACCTGACACGGCCGGGGCAGACACACAGGAGAAGAACCATGCCGAAGCCCACCAAGGGTGCCCGTCTGGGCGGCAGCGCCGCGCACGAGAAGCTGCTCCTCGCGAACCTCGCGAAGAGCCTCTTCGAGCACGGCCGTATCACCACCACCGAGGCGAAGGCCCGCCGCCTGCGCCCGTACGCCGAGCGTCTGGTCACCAAGGCGAAGAAGGGCGACCTTCACAACCGCCGTCAGGTGCTCCAGGTCATCACGGACAAGAGCATCGTCCACACGCTCTTCACCGAGATCGGCCCGCGGTACGAGAACCGTCCCGGTGGCTACACCCGCATCACCAAGATCGGTAACCGCCGTGGCGACAACGCGCCCATGGCCGTCATCGAGCTGGTCGAGGCGCTGACGGTTGCGCAGCAGGCCACCGGCGAGGCCGAGGCCGCCACCAAGCGTGCGGTCAAGGAGGCCGATGAGGCCAAGGCCGCGGAGACCACCGAGGCTCCGGCCGAGGAGGCCACCGAGGCTGCCGCCGAGGAGTCGAAGGACGCCTGAGGCTCTGCCTGACGCGGAAAGCGGGTCCGCCCTTAGGGGCGGGCCCGCTTTTTCTGCACCTGAGAGGATCTCTGTGTGAGTGACGAAGTACAGCCCGGCCACGTGCGTGTCCGCCTCGACCTGTCCTACGACGGGACCGACTTCCACGGCTGGGCCAAGCAGGCCGGCGGCAGGCGGACGGTGCAGGGGGAGATCGAGGACGCGCTGCGGACCGTCACGCGGTCCCGGGAGACGTACGAGCTGACCGTGGCCGGACGCACCGACGCCGGGGTGCACGCGCGGGGCCAGGTGGCGCACGTGGACCTGCCCGAGGGCGTCTGGCGGGAGCATCACGACAAGCTCCTCAAGCGGCTCGCCGGGCGGCTGCCCAAGGACGTGCGGGTGTGGGCGCTCAGGCCGGCTCCGGCCGGCTTCAACGCGCGGTTCTCGGCGGTCTGGCGGCGCTATGCGTACCGGGTCACCGACAACCCCGGGGGCGTGGACCCCCTGCTGCGCAACCACGTTCTCTGGCACGACTGGCCGCTCGACGCGGACGCCATGAACGAGGCGGCCCGGCACCTGCTCGGTGAGCACGACTTCGCCGCCTACTGCAAGAAGCGGGAGGGGGCGACCACCATTCGCACCCTTCAGGAGCTGAGTCTCGTGCGCGGGTCCGACGGGATCATCACCGCCACCGTGCGTGCCGACGCCTTCTGCCACAACATGGTGCGCTCGCTGATCGGCGCGCTGCTGTTCGTCGGAGACGGGCACCGCGACCCGCAGTGGCCCGGGAAGGTGCTGGCCGCGGGGGTGCGGGACTCCGCCGTACACGTCGTACGGCCGCACGGGCTGACCCTGGAGGAGGTCGGCTACCCCGCCGACGAGCTGCTGGCCGCGCGCAGCAAGGAGGCGCGGAACAAGCGTTCGCTGCCGTCGGCGGGGTGCTGCTGAGCTACTGGTTCGCCGCCGTGGAGGCCTGGGCCTGGCCGCGGCGGTAGATCTGGTCGAAGGTGAACTGCTGCAGGTCGTTGCCGACGCCGAAGATCTTCGTGTCCTTGTTGGTCACGTTCTTGCCGTCGGTGAAGCCGACGGTGGTGAAGTAGGCGTAGCGGCCGACGGAGTTCGCGGTGGTCAGACAGACCGCGGCGTTGCAGAAGTCCTTGACGCCCTTGCCGGGCAGGGAGCGCACCATGGCGTTCTTGGTGGCCTGGTTCTTGACCTTCGTGGCCTGGGCCTGGCCGTCGAAGAGGGCGACGCCGACGGTGACCGCGATGCCGCCGCCGCTGCTGTAGGTCGCGCGGATCAGCCGGGTGCAGCCGCCGGCGGTGAGGATCTTGGGCAGGTTGCCGCCGGCGGCGGAGGCGCAGCTGGTGGTGTCGGCCGTGGCGCCCTTCTTGTACACCGTGTTCCCCACGGTCAGCTGGGTGCCCGGGAAGAGGGTGGCGGCGCTGATCGGGGCCTTGTCCTTCTTGGCGCTGGAGATGAATTCCTTCGGGTCCAGCGGCGGAGGGGCGCTGGTGGGCGCGAAGGACGGCGTGGCCGAGCCGTTCGGCGCGGAGGCGCTGGCCGGCAGTTTGGTCGGGTTGCCCGACGCGTTGTCGCTGCCGTTCGCGGACGCCACGGCCATGGCCACGGCGGTGCCGACGGCTATCGCGGCGAGCGCGCCGCCGCCGATGAACAGCAGCCTGCGGCGCTTGGTGCGGGTCTCGGAGGCCTCCGCGAGCGCGGCCCAGTCCGGAGTCCCGTCGTCGCCGCTGTTCCAGGGCTGCTGGGAATTAGGTTTCCAGGGATCCCACTGAGACTGGGGTCCCCCCTGCCCGTAACTCATGGGGCGCATCTTAGACGGGGCGCCCGGGGTGCCGGAGCGCCTGCGGCGGCATGCCACGTTTGTCCGCCGGTGTGACCGGGAAGAGCGTCGTTTTGACCCGTCCGGGGCCCTGCAGGTAACCTGCTTCTTCGTTGTGTATTGGCTTGCTCATTCTCACGGGACGGGCCCTTACACCGGTCCACCGGGCCGATGACCAGCGATCAGCACGCGGTTTGCGTCACCGCGGTGCGGTCAAGGCTGTCGTGATCGTTTCGGTGACCTGTTCAGGACCATTCACTCGAAGCGAAGGCTACGAACCGTGCGTACGTACAGCCCCAAGCCCGGCGATGTGACGCGCCAGTGGCACGTCATCGACGCTCAGGACGTTGTCCTGGGTCGTCTCGCCACCACCGCCGCGTCCCTTCTGCGGGGCAAGCACAAGCCGATCTACGCGCCCCACGTCGACACCGGTGACTTCGTCATCATCATCAACGCCGACAAGGTGCACCTGTCCGGCAACAAGCGGACCCAGAAGATGGCGTACCGCCACTCCGGCTACCCGGGTGGTCTGCGCTCCGTCCGTTACGACGAGCTGCTCGACAAGAACCCCGAGAAGGCCATCGAGAAGGCCGTCAAGGGCATGCTCCCCAAGAACACTCTGGGCCGTCAGATGCTCTCGAAGCTGAAGGTCTACAAGGGTGACGTGCACCCGCACGCTGCGCAGCAGCCGGTGCCGTTCGAGATCACCCAGGTCGCGCAGTAAGTCCGGCCACCCCCTAAGACTGAAGAGAATCTGAGGAGAATCGTGGCCGAGACCACTGCCGAGCAGCCGATCGAAGAGATCGAAGACATCGAGAGCTACACCACCGAGTCCGAGGTTCCGGTGGAGGGTGAGTACACCTCCGAGTCCCTCGCCTCGCGCTTCGGTGAGCCCCAGCCCGCCGCCGGCCTGGGCCGCCGCAAGAACGCCATCGCCCGCGTCCGGATCGTTCCGGGTACCGGCAAGTGGAAGATCAACGGTCGCACCCTCGAGGACTACTTCCCGAACAAGGTGCACCAGCAGGAAGTCAACGAGCCCTTCAAGGTGCTCGAGCTCGAGGGTCGTTACGACGTCATCGCCCGCATCGCGGGTGGCGGTGTCTCCGGTCAGGCCGGTGCGCTCCGTCTCGGTGTCGCCCGTGCGCTGAACGAGGCCGACGTCGACAACAACCGCGGCCCGCTCAAGAAGGCCGGCTTCCTCAAGCGCGACGACCGTGCGGTCGAGCGCAAGAAGGCCGGTCTCAAGAAGGCCCGCAAGGCGCCGCAGTACAGCAAGCGCTAAACAGCAGCTGCCTGCTCGTACTCCGAACGCCCCGGCGGCACGCCACATGTGCCGTCGGGGCGTTCGTTTATCCCAGCCGAGGGCGTATAACGACACAAGACGCTCAACGGCTCGTGTGATCGGATGCCGGAATGCGTGCCTGTCGCACCGACTCCGAAACGACGTTTGCTCAGGAGGACAAGTGGGACGACTCTTCGGTACGGACGGCGTGCGCGGTGTCGCCAACGCGGACCTGACCGCCGAGATGGCGCTGGGCCTCTCCGTCGCCGCGGCGCACGTGCTGGCCGAGGCGGGCACCTTCGAGGGCCACCGGCCGACTGCGGTGGTCGGACGGGACCCGCGCGCGTCCGGGGAGTTCCTCGAGGCTGCCGTGGTCGCCGGCCTCGCGAGCGCCGGTGTGGACGTGCTGCAGGTCGGCGTGCTGCCGACGCCCGCGGTGGCGTATCTGACCGGTGCGCTCGGTGCCGACCTGGGCGTGATGCTCTCCGCCAGCCACAACGCCATGCCGGACAACGGCGTCAAGTTCTTCGCCCGCGGCGGCCACAAGCTCGCCGACGAGCTGGAGGACAGGATCGAGGCGGTGTACGAGTCCCACCGGCACGGCGAGCCGTGGGAGCGGCCGACCGGTGCCGGGGTCGGACGGGTGCGTCCCTACGACGAGGGCTTCGAGCAGTACGTCGGCCATCTGCTGAACGTCCTGCCCAACCGGCTCGACGGGCTGAAGATCGTTCTGGACGAAGCGCACGGCGCGGCCTCGGGGGTCTCGCCGGAGGCGTTCTCCCGGGCGGGTGCCGAGATCGTCACGATCGGCACGGAGCCGGACGGGCTCAACATCAACGACGGGTGCGGCTCGACCCACCTCGACAAGCTGAAGGCCGCGGTCCTGGGGCACGGCGCGGACTTCGGTATCGCGCACGACGGCGACGCCGACCGCTGCCTGGCCGTGGACCACACCGGCGAGGAGGTCGACGGCGACCAGATCCTGTCGGTGCTCGCGCTGGCGCTGCGGGAACGCGACGAGCTGCGGGCCGGCACGGTCGTGGCCACCGTGATGTCCAACCTGGGCTTCAAGCTGGCGATGGAGCAGGCCGGGATCCGGCTCGTGCAGACGGCTGTCGGCGACCGGTATGTGCTCGAGGAGATGAAGGAGCACGACTACGCCCTCGGCGGCGAGCAGTCCGGGCACGTGATCATCCTCGACCACGCGACCACCGGTGACGGCACGCTGACCGGGCTGCTGCTCGCCGCCCGGGTCGCGGAGACCGGGCGGTCGCTGCGGGAGCTCGCCTCGGTGATGGAGCGGCTGCCGCAGGTACTGGTCAATGTGCCCGACGTGGACAGGTCGCGGGTGCGTACGTCGGCCGACCTCGCTGCCGCCGTCGCCGAGGCGGAGCGGGAACTCGGGGAGACGGGCCGGGTGTTGCTCCGTCCTTCGGGTACCGAGCCGTTGGTTCGCGTGATGGTCGAGGCCGCGGACATCGATCAGGCGCGGTCGGTGGCGGGGCGGCTGGCCGATGCGGTGAAGTCCGCGTTGGGGTAGGGCAGGCCGGGCCTCTCAGGCCCGTTGCCGGTGGCGCCTCCAGAAGTACTTCTGGGCCAGCAGGGTGAGTGTCCCCGCCAGGACGATTCCCAGCAGGTTCAGCAGGAGCTGGAGCGTCGAGCCCGAGGCCTGGCGGTACTCGGTGTAGCCGAAGGCCACGGCCGCGTTGGCGGCGGCCGGGACCGTGGTGACCGAGATCGCCACGCCTACCAGGGCACCGGACTTCGCTGAGGTCAGCGAGAGGGTGCCCGCGATGCCGGCGAGGACCGCGACGACGAAGGAGAAGGCGTCGGGGCGGTAGATGAAGTTGGTGCTGGGCCGCTCCGCCGCCAGTTGCACCCTGCTGAACAGGCCGACGGCGTCCATGAAGCAGGTGAAGCCGACCGTCACCAGCAGGGCCGCCGCGAAGCCCACCAGGAGTGCGGTCAGCGAGCGCAGCGCGAGCCGGGGGCGCCGCTGGACCAGGGCTGTGCTGAAGCCGGCCAGCGGTCCGAACTCGGGTCCGACGGCCATCGCGCCGACGATCAGGATCGCGTTGTCCAGCACCACACCGCAGGCCGCGATCATGGTGGCGATGGTGAGGAAGGCGACGTAGGTGACCGACAGGGTCGACTCCTCGTGGGTGGCCTCCTCCAGCTGCTCCCACACCACCGCGTCCGCGCCCTCGCCCGGTGTCTCCTCCTCGGCCCGGTCGGCGTGCCGGGACAGGGACAGATCGAGGGTCTCGGCGGCGATGGAGCCGGTGTCGTCCAGCCCCAACTGCCGTAGCGAGCCGATCAGTTCGTCTGCCGCCTCGCGTGCCACGTCACACAGCACGACATCGCCGGACGGGGCGCGGGCGGCCCCGGGCAGCACGACGAGATGGGTGGCGCCGGCGGTGTCCCCGATCAGCCGCACCACCTCGTCCGTCGTGCCGGGCGGGGTGATCAGGCGCAGGTGCAGCATGCGCCCATCCAACAGCGTGCGCCGCTACAGCTTGCGCAGCCGCAGCCGTTGCACCTTGTGGTCCGGGCCCTTGCGGACCACCAGCGCGGCCCGGCCGCGGGTGGGGGCGATGTTCTCGACCAGATTGGGCTTGTTGATCGTGCGCCACAGGGTGCGGGCGTAGTCGAGGGCCTCGTCCTCGGAGACCTGGGTGTACTTGCGGAAGTACGAGTCCGGGTCCTGGAACGCCGTCTGGCGCAGCTTCTTGAAGCGGTTGAGGTACCAGCGCTCGATGTCCTCGGCGCTCGCGTCGACGTACACACTGAAGTCGAAGTAGTCCGCGAGGCCGACCCGGGTGCGGCCGTCCTTGCCGGGCAGGGCGGGCTGGAGGACGTTGAGGCCCTCGACGATCAGGATGTCGGGGCGGCGGACGGTGAGCCGCTGGTCGGGGACGATGTCGTAGATCAGGTGGGAGTAGACGGGGGCGGTGACCTCGTCCTTGCCCGCCTTGATGTCGGCCACGAAGCGGGTCAGTGCCCGGCGGTCGTAGGACTCGGGGAAGCCCTTGCGCGACATCAGGCCGCGGTCCTCCAGCTCCCGGGTGGGCAGCAGGAAGCCGTCCGTGGTGACCAGCTCGACCCGTGGGTGCTCCGGCCAGCGGGAGAGCAAGGCCTGCAGGAGGCGGGCGACCGTGGACTTGCCCACGGCCACCGAGCCGGCGACGCCTATGACGAACGGGGTGCCGGACTGGGAGCCCTGCTCGCCGAGGAAGGTGTTCAGCGCGCCGCGCAGGCCGTCCGTGGCGCCGACGTAGAGGTTGAGGAGCCGGGAGAGCGGGAGGTAGATGTCGCGCACCTCGTCGAGGTCGATGACATCGCCCAGACCGCGCAGCTTCTCCACCTCCGCGGCGGTGAGCGGCAGCGGCGTCTTCTCGCGCAGCGCGCTCCACTCGGCACGGGTGAGGTCGACGTAGGGAGTCGCCTCCGGCCTGTGCCGGTGGACGCTCCTGGGGGAGACCGGTGAGATCACATTCCATTGTTAACGGAGTTTGAACTCGACGGTGGGTGGGGTCCGTCACGCGCACGGTCACCCCATCGCAAAAGGACCCTCCTAAGACCTTCGTACGACGGTGGGAATTTCCGATTTCGGGCAGGCGGAGGCCTGTTCGTGCCGTTCTTGAGTCGTAGGCTGCGGCGCATGTGCGGAATCGTGGGATACGTAGGGGCGCAGTCGGCGCTCGATGTCGTGATGGCCGGACTCAAGCGGCTGGAGTACCGGGGCTACGACTCGGGGGGCGTCGCGGTGCTCGCGGACGGCGGGCTGGCCGCCGCGAAGAAGGCCGGCAAACTGGTCAGCCTGGAGAAGGAGCTGGTCGAGCGGCCGCTGCCGACGGGTACGACGGGCATCGGCCACACCCGCTGGGCCACCCACGGCGGACCGACCGACGGCAACGCCCACCCGCACCTCGACAACGCGGGCCGCGTCGCCGTCGTGCACAACGGCATCATCGAGAACTTCGCCGTCCTGCGCGCCGAACTGGCCGAGCGCGGCCATGAGCTGACCTCCGAGACGGACACCGAGGTGGTCGCCCATCTGCTCGCCGAGGAGTTCTCCTCCTGCGCGGACCTCGCGGAGGCGATGCGGCTGGTGTGCCGGCGGCTGGAGGGAGCGTTCACGCTGGTCGCGGTGCACGCCGACGAGCCGGACGTGGTCGTGGGCGCGCGCCGGAACTCGCCGCTCGTGGTGGGGGTCGGCGAGGGCGAGGCGTTCCTGGCCTCCGACGTCGCCGCGTTCATCGCCCACACCCGCTCCGCGGTCGAGCTGGGCCAGGACCAGGTGGTCGAGCTGCGCCGGGACGGCGTCACGGTCACCGGCTTCGACGGCCGGCCGGCCCAGGTCCGCAGCTACCACGTGGACTGGGACGCCTCCGCCGCCGAGAAGGGCGGCTACGACTACTTCATGCTCAAGGAGATCGCCGAACAGCCCAAGGCGGTCGCCGACACGCTGCTCGGCCGGATCGACCCGTCCGGCTCCCTCACCCTGGACGAGGTCCGGATCTCCCCGTCCGAGCTGCGCGAGGTCGACAAGGTCGTGATCGTCGCGTGCGGTACCGCCTTCCACGCCGGTCTGATCGCCAAGTACGCCATCGAGCACTGGACGCGCATCCCGTGCGAGGTGGAGCTGGCCAGTGAGTTCCGCTACCGGGACCCGATCCTGGACAGCCGTTCCCTGGTCATCGCCATCTCCCAGTCCGGTGAGACCATGGACACCCTGATGGCGCTGCGGCACGCCCGTGAGCAGGGCTCCAAGGTGCTGGCCATCTGCAACACCAACGGCTCGACGATCCCGCGCGAGTCGGACGCGGTGCTGTACACGCACGCCGGGCCGGAGGTCGCCGTCGCCTCCACCAAGTGCTTCCTGACCCAGCTGGTGGCCTGCTACCTGGTGGCGCTGTACCTGGGCCAGGTGCGCGGCACCAAGTGGGGCGACGAGATCCAGGCCGTGATCAAGGACCTCTCACGGATCTCCGAGGAGGTCGAGCGGGTCCTGGAGACGATGGAGCCGGTGCGGGCGCTCGCACGGACACTGGCCTCGAAGGACACGGTGCTGTTCCTGGGCCGGCACGTGGGCTACCCGGTCGCCCTGGAAGGTGCCCTGAAGCTCAAGGAACTCGCCTACATGCACGCCGAGGGCTTCGCGGCGGGCGAGCTGAAGCACGGGCCGATCGCGCTGATCGAGGAGGACGTGCCGGTGGTCGTGGTCGTCCCGTCCTCGCGCGGTCGCTCGGTCCTGCACGACAAGATCGTCTCCAACATCCAGGAGATCCGGGCCCGCGGGGCGCGCACGATCGTGATCGCGGAGGAGGGCGACGAGGCGGTCGTGCCGTACGCCGACCACCTGATCCGCATCCCGGCCACCCCGACCCTGCTCCAGCCGCTGGTCGCGACCGTGCCGCTGCAGGTCTTCGCCTGTGAGCTGGCCACCGCGCGGGGCAACGAGGTGGACCAGCCCCGCAACCTGGCGAAGTCGGTCACGGTGGAGTGAGAAGGAGGAAGGGGTGGACGCCGGCTGCCGTTCGCCTCTCGCCGGGTGGGGCTACGACCACTTGATGCAGGTCGCGGGGACCCAGCCGGTCTTCTTGTCGCCGCCGTAGAGCCATGTGTTGCTCGTCGACTTGCCGCAGGCCTTGTACGAGCCGCCCTTGCAGGCCTTGCCGTCGTCGCAGGGAGCGCCCTTCTTGCCCCTGGCCCAGATGCCGACGGCGGTGGCGGTCGTCCTCGGCGAGGTACGGACGTTGACCGTCTCCTTGGCCGGGACGTTGACGATCGGCTTGCAGCGGTTCTGCGGCGGGTTGGCCGCGGCGGCGGTGCCGGCAGTGGCGACGACGCCGGTCAGGGCCGTACCGACGAGGGCCACGGTGGTCAGCGCGCTGCCCAGGGACTTCAACTTCAAGACCTGGTCCTCCCGTTGTGTGCGATGGCGTTCCGTGGGAGCACGGAACGCCGGTCGCGAGGGACCACTCAAGGCCGGGACTTGCGACGATCTTGGGGTGCCCGGGGCCTTTCTCTGCTCAGTGGACCGAGAGGCCGCCGTCCACGAAGATCGACTGGCCGGTGACATAGGCGGAGGCGCGGCTCGCCAGGAACACGGCCGCGCCCTCGAAGTCCTCGGCGAGGCCGTTGCGGCCGGTCATCGTGCGCGCGGCCAGGGCGGCCACCTTCTCGGGGTCGCGGGAGATCCGCTCGTTCAGCGGGGTCATCACAAAGCCGGGCACCAGCGTGTTGGCGGTGACGCCGTACGGCGACCAGGCCTCGGCCTGTGAGCGGGCCAGCGACTCCAGCCCGCCCTTGGAGACGCCGTAGGCACCACTGTGCACAAAGGCGCGATGGGCCTGCTGGGAGGAGACGTGGATGATCCGGCCGAAGCCGCGCTCCGCCATGCCGGGCCCGAACCGCTGCCCCAGCAGGAAGGGTGCCTGGAGGTTCACGGCCATGGTGGTGTCCCACACGTCCTCGTCCAGCTCGCCCATCGGCGGCCTGAGGTTGATCCCGGCGGAGTTGACGAGGATGTCGGGCTCCCCGAAGACACCGGCCGCCTCCTCGGCCGCGGCACGCACCCCGGCACGGGTGGTCACATCGCCCGCGACCCAGGCCGCCCGGGCGCCCGCTGCCGTCAACTCGTCGACGGTCTTGGCCAGTTGCCCGGCGCCGCGGGCCACTACCACCACACGGGCGCCGGCCCGCGCCAGTGCGCCGGCGATGGCCCGGCCGATGCCGGAACTGCCTCCCGTCACCAGGGCGGTACGGCCGTCCAGCGCGAACAGGTCGGAGAGATAGGTCCTGGGCGTCATGATCGGAGCGTAGACGGACACCCCCGGCCCCACAGGAGGAATTCCGTTGCGCGACCGTAGGCTGCCCGGCATGACCATCATCGGAGTGGGGATCGACGTCGCCGAGATCGACCGGTTCCGGGCGTCGCTGGAGCGCACCCCCGGGCTGGCCGACCGGTTGTTCGTGGCGTCGGAGCTGTTGCTGCCCGGCGGGGAGCGGCGGGGTATCGCCTCGCTCGCGGCCCGGTTCGCGGCCAAGGAGGCGCTGGCGAAGGCGCTGGGGGCGCCGCCCGGACTGCACTGGACCGATGCCGAGGTGTATGTCGAGGACAGCGGGCGGCCCCGGCTGCGGGTGCAGGGGACGGTGGCCGCACGGGCGGCGGAACTGGGCGTGCGGTCCTGGCATGTGTCGTTGAGTCACGACGCCGGTGTCGCCTCCGCCGTGGTGGTCGCCGAGGGGTGAGGCCGGTGAGGCCCGGGTGTGACGGACGGGGGTGGCGGGGCAGACTCGGTGCCATGCGTACTGCGTACAGCGTGGAGACGGTAAGGGCGGCCGAACGGGCCCTCATGGCACGGCTGCCGGAGGGCGCGCTGATGCAGCGGGCCGCCGCGGGACTGGCCGCTGCCTGCGCGGAACTGCTCGGGCGGGTGTACGGCAGCCGGGTGGTGCTGCTCGTCGGCAGCGGGGACAACGGCGGTGACGCGCTGTACGCGGGGGCGCGGCTGGCCCGGCGGGGGGCCGGCGTCACGGCCGTGACGCTCGCGCCCGAGCGGGCGCACGCCGGGGGACTGGCCGCGCTGCGGCGGGCGGGCGGCACGGTGGCTTCTGCTTCTGCTTCTGCCTCTGCCGAGGCGCTGATCGAGCGGGCCGATCTCGTCGTGGACGGGATCGTCGGGATCGGCGGGAAGGGCGGGTTGCGCCCCGAGGCCGCGGCCCTGGCCGAGGCGGCCGAGTGCTCCCGTGCCGCCGTGGTGGCCGTGGATCTGCCCAGCGGGGTCGAGGCCGACAGCGGGGAGGTGCGCGGGGCCGCCGTCCGCGCCGACCTCACCGTCACCTTCGGCGCCTACAAGCCCGGGCTGCTGATCGATCCGGCGCGCGAGTACGCCGGGGTCGTACGGCTGGTCGGCATCGGGCTGGAGCTGCCCGGCGAGGGCGAGCTGGAGGCCCTGCAACACGCCGACGTGGCGCGGCTGCTGCCGGTGCCGGGCGCGGAGAGCGACAAGTACCGGCGCGGGGTGGTCGGCATCGCGGCCGGCTCCGCGCGCTACCCGGGGGCCGCGGTACTCGCCGTCTCCGGGGCGCTGCGGGGCGGCGCGGGGGCCGTGCGGTACGTCGGTCCGGCCGCGGACGCGGTCATCGCCCGCTTCCCGGAGACGCTCGTGTCCGACCGGGGTCCGGCGAAGGCGGGGCGGGTGCAGGCCTGGGTGGTCGGGCCGGGGGCCGGGGACGACGCGGCGAGTGTGGTCGAGGTGCTCGGGACCGAGGTGCCGGTGCTGCTCGACGCGGACGGGCTGCGGCTGGCCGAGCGGGACGTGGTACGGGGGCGTACGGCGCCGACGCTGATGACCCCTCATGCGGGCGAGGCGGCGGCGCTGCTGGGGGTACGGCGTGAGGAGGTCGAGGCAGCACGGCTGGCCGCGGTGCGGGAACTGGCGGCGGTGTACCGGGCGACGGTGCTGCTGAAGGGTTCCACGACGCTGGTGGCCGATGCCGGGGGCGGTGCGGTTCGGGTGAACGCCACGGGGACGTCCTGGCTGGCCACGGCGGGCAGCGGCGACGTGTTGTCCGGCCTCGCCGGGTCGCTGCTGGCGGCGGGGCTTTCGGCACTGGACGCGGGGAGCGTGGCGGCGTATCTGCACGGTCTCGCCGGGCGGTTCGCGGCGGACGGGGCGCCGGCGGGGGCGCATGACATCGCGGCGCGGATTCCGGAGGCGTGGCGGGACGTGCGGGACTGAGGCGAGCCGGGGGCGGGGCGGGGGCGGGTTCTTCGGCCGGGCAGGTGCCCGACGGGCCGTACCCGGCTCCACCCCTCGGGTGACCCCTCCCGCGCGGCACCGCTGATCCCGCGGAGCCGCGCGTTTGGCTGACCGCATGATCAGCAGACGAATCGCGTCCCGGGGTGTCGCGGCGCTGCTCGCCGCAGCCACCGCCCTCCCGACGGCAGAAACCGCCGTGGCCGCCGCGCCGTCCGCCCCCACCACCACGGTTTCCGCCCACGCACCTGGTTCTGCCTCGGCACCTGGGTCCGTCCTCGCGCGCGGTTCTTCCTTCGCGTCCGGTGCTGCCTCCGCGCCTGGTTCTGCCCCCGCGCCCGGCCTCGCCTCAGCATCTGGCTCTGCCCCGGCATCCGGGTCTGTCCCGGCGCGCGGTTCCGCCTCCGCGCCCGGTTCTGCCCCGGCATCCGGTGTTGGCCCCGCGCCCGGCCGCGCATCCGCATCCGGGCCCGCCCCCTCGTCCGAGCCCACCTCGGCATCCGTGTTCGGACTCGCGTCCGAGCCCGTTCCGGCATCCGTGTTCGAGCCCGCCCCGGCATCCGTGTTCGGCCCCGTATCCGAGTCCGTCTCGGTACCCGCGCTCGGCTCCGCATCCGGCCCCGTGCTGGGTCTCGCGTCCGAGCCCGCCCCGGCATCCGCGCCCGGCCGCGCGCCCGCTCCCGTATCCGGCCCTGCCCCCGGCCCCGCCCCCGTGCCCGGCCCCGCGCCCGAGTTGGTGCCGGGTGCTGCCCCCGGGGACGGGCAGTTCTGGGAGGCCGGCACTCCCGACCAGGCGCTGCCGCCGACGGTGTACACGCCGCCCCTGCGCGAGGACCGTATCGAGCCGAAGAAGGCGTCGGCGGGGGCGTACGACCTCATCGAGTACGTGCCGCTCGCCGACGCCGCCGCCAAGGTGGCGTGCAGCAAGCGGACCGGGCCGTACCAGCGGCAGGTGGAGCGCTGGCTGAAGCTGCGCGTGGACGGCAAGCAGTCCGCCGCCGACTGCAGGGCCGTCCGCGCCTTCCAGCTCAGGCACGGGATCAAGCCCGCGAGCGGGTTCGCCGGGCCGGTCACCTGGTCGACGATGATGCTGGTCTCGGCCAGAAGGAATCCGAACGCGGCGAGGAAGTGCCCCGTCCGGTCGTACACCGTCGCCTGTGTCGATCTGGACCGGCAGCTCACCTGGGTGCAGAAGGGCTCCAAGGTGGTCTTCGGGCCGGTGCCGATGCGCAGCGGACGCAGGGGGCACCCCACCCGCAAGGGCTGGCACACCATCTACTGGCGGCACAAGAACCATGTGTCCACCCTGTACAACCAGCCCATGCCGTACGCCCAGTTCTTCGACGGCGGCGAGGCCTTCCACGCCGTGTACGGCACCATCTACACCACCGTCGGCTCCTACGGCTGCGTCAATCTGAGGCTCGGCGACGCGCGCACGCTGTGGAACGTGCTCAAGAAGGGCGACCATGTCTACGTGTGGGGGCGGCGGCCCGGTACCTGAGACTGCGAAAGGGGCCCGCGCGGCCCTCTGAGACACTGGGGGCGCCATGAGTGAGACAGCAGCTGAGCCGACCGCCCCCCTGCGCGCCCGTGCCGAAATCGATCTGGGCGCCCTGCGCGCCAATGTGCGGGCCCTGCGCGCCCGGACGCCGGGCGCGGCCCTGATGGCCGTCGTCAAGTCCGACGGGTACGGCCACGGGGCGGTGCCGTGTGCCCGCGCGGCTCTCGCGGCGGGCGCGACCTGGCTCGGCACGGCCACGCCCGAGGAGGCCCTGGCGCTGCGCGCGGCCGGGCTGCCGGGCCCGATCCTGTGCTGGCTGTGGGTGCCCGGCGGGCCCTGGCGGCAGGCGATCGAGGCCGGCATCGACGTGTCCCTGAGCGGGATGTGGGCCCTGCGGGAGGCCGTGGCGGCGGCCCGCGCGGCCGGGCGGCCCGCGCGCGTGCAGCTCAAGGCCGACACCGGGCTCGGCCGCAACGGCTGCCAGCCCGGCCCCGACTGGGCGGAACTGGTCGGCGAGGCCCTGCGGGCCGAGGCCGAGGGGCTGGTGCGGGTCACCGGCCTGTGGTCGCACTTCGCCTGCGCCGACGAGCCCGGGCATCCGTCCATCACCGCCCAGCTCGACCGCTTCCGCGAGATGCTGGCGTACGCCGAGGAGCAGGGCGTGCGCCCCGAGGTGCGGCACATCGCCAACTCGCCCGCCGCGCTCACCCTTCCCGAGACCCACTTCGACCTCGTCCGCACGGGCATCGCCCTGTACGGCATCTCGCCGAGCCCGGAACTGGGCACGCCGGCCGACTTCGGACTGCGCCCGGTGATGACGCTCAGCGCCTCGCTGGCCCTGGTCAAACACGTCCCGGGCGGACACGGCGTCTCCTACGGCCACCACTACGTCACGCCCGGCGAGACGACTCTCGGCCTGGTGCCCGTGGGGTACGCGGACGGCATCCCGCGACACGCCTCCGGCGCCGGCCCGGTGCTGGTCGACGGCAAGTGGCGTACCGTCGCCGGGCGGGTCGCCATGGACCAGTTCGTGGTGGACCTCGGCGGGGACGAGCCCGCGGTGGGCAGCGAGGCCGTGCTGTTCGGGCCCGGCGACCGCGGCGAGCCCACCGCCGAGGACTGGGCGCAGGCCTGCGGCACGATCGCGTACGAAATCGTCACGCGCATCGGAACCCGGGTTCCCCGCGTCTATGTGAACGGGGAAGAAATCGGGTAACCGGTCCGGGAGCGGCTCCACGGGCGGTGCGCCGACCTCGGCGCACGGCAGCGCTCCAGCACCACACGAGCATTCTTCGGTTCCATCCCTTTCACCCACCCGGACGAACTGCAGTACGGCGAAAAGGAGCGGTACGTGAGCGAGAGCAGTGCGGAGGCCGCGGCGGACATCGTCGCCTCGGCGGCCGCCGCCTCCGCTGCAGCGGCCGGCGGCTGGCGCCGGGCGACCGGCATCGCCGGTGCCGCGATAGGTGTCCTCGCCGCGGGCGCGGCGGCCGGCGTGGCCGTCGAGCGGATGACGGTGGGGCGCGGCATGCGCCGCAAGGCGCGGCTGGCCCTGGACTCCGCGGGACCCTACGGCACCCTGCGCGGCACCCCGGGCAGGGCGATCACCGACGACGGCACGGAGCTGTACTACGAGGTCGACGAGGTCGAGCCCGACACCGGCCCGAATCTCTCCCCGCGCCGGCGCCGGCTCTTCGGCCGCAAGGCCCCCGCCCCGGTCACCGTCGTCTTCAGCCACGGCTACTGCCTCAACCAGGACTCCTGGCACTTCCAGCGCGCGGCCCTGCGCGGGGTCGTACGGACCGTGCACTGGGACCAGCGCAGCCACGGGCGGTCCGGGCGGGGTGTGGCCCAGGCCCGGGACCGGGTGCCGGTCACGATCGACCAGATCGGCCGGGATCTGAAGGCCGTGCTCGACGCCGCCGTGCCCGAGGGGCCGATCGTGCTGGTCGGGCACTCGATGGGCGGGATGACGATGATGGCGCTCGCCGCCCAGTACCCGGAGCTGATCCGGGACCGGGTCGTCGCCACCGCCTTCATCGGCACCTCCTCCGGGCGGCTCGGGGAGGTCGACTTCGGGCTGCCGCTCGCCGGGGTCAACGCGGTGCGCCGGATCCTGCCGGGCGTGCTCAAGGCGCTCGGGCAGCAGGCGGAGCTGGTGGAGAAGGGGCGCCGGGCCACCGCCGATCTGTTCGCGGGGATCATCAAGCGGTACTCGTTCGCCGGGCGGGACGTCGACCCGGCCGTCGAGCGGTTCGCGGAGCGGATGATCGAGTCCACGCCGATCGACGTGGTCGCCGAGTTCTACCCGGCCTTCACCGACCACGACAAGACCGGGGCGCTCGTCTCGTTCCGGGAGATGCCCGTACTGGTGCTGGCCGGCGTCCAGGATCTGATCACGCCCAGCGAGCACAGCGAGGTCATCGGCGACCTGCTGCCCGACGCCGAGCTGGTGCTCGTGCCGGACGCCGGGCACCTCGTGATGCTCGAGCGCCCGGAGGTGGTCACGGACCGCCTCGCGGATCTGCTCACCCGCGCGGGCGCGGTGCCGGCAGGAGCTACGGTTAGTGGCTATGGAACGACCGGCAGCACCAGCAGTACCGCAGGACCCCGCTGAGACCCGGCTGACGATCACCTCTCCCGAGCAGATGCGCGAGCTGGGCCGCCACCTGGCCAAGCTGCTGCGCGCGGGCGACCTCGTGATGCTCAGCGGCGAGCTGGGCGCGGGCAAGACCACGCTGACCCGCGGGCTCGGCGAGGGCCTGGGCGTGCGGGGCGCGGTCACCTCGCCGACCTTCGTGATCGCCCGGGTGCACCCCTCCCTCGGCGACGGCCCGCCCCTGGTCCACGTCGACGCCTACCGGCTCGGCGGCGGTCTGGACGAGATGGAGGACCTGGACCTCGACGTCTCGCTCTCCGACTCGGTGATCGTCGTGGAGTGGGGCGAGGGCAAGGTCGAGGAGCTGACCGAGGACCGGCTCCAGGTCGTCATCCACCGCGCCGTCGGCGACACCACCGACGAGGTACGGCACGTCACGCTGGCCGGGCTGGGGGAGCGCTGGGCGGAAGCCGGCCTGGAGACGCTGACCGCCTGACCGGCACCGGCGGTCCGGGACCGCCCGACCGGCATCAGGATTCCGACAGGCCGTCGGGAACATGTTGCGCAGGGCGTCCCGGGCGTGGTCACATGGTATCCAGCCCGTGGTTAGGTGTGCCTAACCACGCCCGCCCCCGCACCTCAGGAGGCGTCCATGACCGCACCCAGCCCCACCGGGGTCTCCATGCGCGACCTGCTGGCGTCGTGCGCGGCGGCGGACGCGATCTCGAGACCGCCGGGCCCCGAGGAGCGCCCCGAAGCGGCGCGGGGACCCGCCGTACCCCCGGCTGCCGCCGCGTGTGCGCGAGCGGACACGACGGGCCCGCAGCCGAACGACGGGCCTGCCACGGCGCCCCCCACGCCGCGTGCTGCCGCCTAGCGGATCACCACGACCGGCAGCCCGATCGTCCCGAACCTCCACATCGCGTCCCCGTCCGCCCGGCTCTCCCGGATGCCCCCGGTCCTCATGCCCGGGTCGACCGGGGTGTGTGCGTTCTCGGTCAGCGCGGCGCTGAATCCGACCGCCAGTCCGTCGACGCTGGTGAACCGCACGACATGCTCGACCGGTGTCCCGTCGGTGCCGGTGACGGCGCTCGAGCGGGAGGTGACCCAGTACGAGCCGGGCAGCGGGTCGATGGTGCCCGGGGTCACCCTGAAGGTGCGCTCCACCTGGTTCGAAGCGCTGACCAGCCAGACCCGGTCGTCGTCCAGCGAGTACACGATCCGTTCACCCGCGCCGGAGCCGCTCGGCAGGGCCGTCGGATGGCGGCTGTCCCGGGGCGCCTTGCTGGCGGTGACCGAGGGAGACGCGCTCACCCCGGGCGCGCCGGGCCCACCCGCCGGTGTACTCACCCGGGCCTGGTAGGCGAGGAAGCCTACGGCGCCGACGGCCACCACGGTGAGGCCGACCACGATTCCCGAGCTGGTCCGTGCCACGTGCGCCCACCTCTGCTTCGTGCGATATGTCGTACTTCGTACAGACCGTAGCAGTCGGTGACCGTCCGACCCGGACGGCGATGCGCGAGGCGCGGGCGCCGTAGGCTGTTCGCGTGCTCTTGCTCGCTCTGGATACCGCAACACCCGCCGTCACCGTCGCGCTGCACGACGGCACGGACGTCATCGCCTCGTCGAGCCAGGTGGACGCGCGCCGGCACGGAGAGCTGCTGCTGCCGGCCGTCGACCGGGTTCTCGCCGAGGCCGGGCTCACGCTGGCCGAGGTCACCGGCATCGTCGTCGGCGTCGGGCCCGGTCCCTACACCGGCCTGCGCGTCGGCCTGATGACCGCGGACACCTTCGGTCTGGCACTCGGCGTCCCGGTGCACGGCGTGTGCACGCTGGACGGCCTCGCCTACGCCGCCGACATCGAGAAGGGCCCCTTCGTCGTGGCGACCGACGCCCGGCGCAAGGAGGTCTACTGGGCGACGTACGCCGACTCGAGAACCCGGCTGACCGGCCCGGCCGTGGACCGCCCGGCGGACATCGCCGAGCAGGTCGCGGGCCTTCCGGCCGTCGGCGCGGGCGCGCTGCTCTACCCGGACACGTTCCCGCAGGTCCACGAGCCCGAGCACGTCACGGCCGCCGCCCTCGCCGCGCTGGCCGTGGAGAGACTGGCCGCCGGCGAGGAGCTGCCGGCGGCCCGGCCGCTGTACCTGCGCCGTCCGGATGCCCAGGTACCCAAGAACTACAAGGTGGTCACACCGAAGTGACCGTACGACTGCGCGAGATGCGCTGGTGGGACATCGACCAGGTCCTGGAGCTGGAGAAGAACCTGTTCCCCGAGGACACCTGGTCCCGGGGCATGTTCTGGTCCGAGCTGGCCCACGCCCGGGGCGCGGGGGCCACCCGCCGCTACCTCGTGGCCCAGGACGAGTCGGACGAGACCGGAGGGGCCGCCGAGGCCGGTGGGACCGGTGAGACCAGAGGGACCGGCCGGATCGTCGGGTACGCGGGCCTCGCCTCCTCCGGCGACCAGGCCGACGTCCAGACCATCGCCGTCGCCCGCGGCCTCCAGGGCACCGGCCTCGGCGGCCGGCTGCTGGCCGAGCTGCTGCGTGCGGCGACCGCGTTCGAGTGCCACGAGGTGCTGCTCGAGTGCCGGGTCGACAACGTCGCCGCCCAGAAGCTGTACGAGCGCTTCGGCTTCGAGCCCATCGGCTTCCGGCGCGGCTACTACCAGCCGGGCAACGTGGACGCCCTGGTCATGCGCCTGACCACAGCATCCGACAGCGGCTCCGCCGCGGGTTCCGCATCAGAACAAGGAACAGAGAACAATGGCTGACGAACCCCTCGTCCTCGGCATCGAGACCTCCTGCGACGAGACCGGCGTCGGCATCGTCCGCGGCACCACCCTGCTGGCGGACGTCGTCGCCTCCAGCGTCGACGAACACGCCCGCTTCGGCGGCGTCGTGCCCGAGGTCGCCTCCCGCGCGCACCTGGAGGCGATGGTCCCCACCATCGACCGGGCGCTGAAGGAGGCGGGCATCACCGCCAAGGACCTCGACGGCATCGCCGTCACCGCCGGCCCCGGTCTCGCGGGCGCGCTGCTCGTCGGCGTCTCCGCGGCCAAGGCGTACGCCTACGCCCTCGGCAAGCCCCTGTACGGCGTCAACCACCTCGCCTCGCACATCTGCGTCGACCAGCTCGAGCACGGCCCGCTGCCCGAGCCGACGATGGCTCTGCTGGTCTCCGGCGGCCACTCCTCGCTGCTGCTGTCCGAGGACATCACCTCCGACGTCCGCCCAATGGGCTCGACCATCGACGACGCGGCCGGCGAGGCCTTCGACAAGATCGCCCGGGTGCTGAACCTGGGCTTCCCCGGCGGCCCGGTCATCGACCGGTACGCGCGCGAGGGCGACCCCGGGGCCATCGCCTTCCCGCGCGGCCTGACCGGCCCGCGCGACCCCGCCTACGACTTCTCCTTCTCCGGTCTCAAGACGGCCGTGGCCCGCTGGATCGAGGCCCGGCGCGCGGCCGGCGAGGAGGTCCCGGTCCGTGATGTGGCCGCCTCCTTCCAGGAAGCCGTCGTGGACGTCCTCACCCGCAAGGCCGTGCGGGCCTGCAAGGACGAGGGCGTCGACCACCTGATGATCGGCGGCGGAGTCGCGGCCAACTCCCGGCTGCGCGCCCTCGCCCAGGAGCGCTGCGAGGCGGCCGGTATCCGGCTGCGCGTTCCGCGCCCCAAGCTGTGCACGGACAACGGCGCGATGGTGGCCGCGCTGGGCGCCGAGATGGTCGCCCGCAACCGCTCGGCCTCCAGCTGGGACCTGTCGGCCGACTCCTCGCTGCCGGTGACCGACCCGCATGTGCCCGGCACCCACGACCACGTGCACGAGGTCAGCAAGGAGAACCTGTACCGGTGACCGTCGCGCTGATGTGGGAGGCCCGGGCCGTGGCCGGCCGGGGTGCGCAGCTGCTCGCCTGGGTGCGGGAACAGGCCCTCGCCGACGAACCGTTGCGCCGGGAGACCCTGCGTGCGCCGCAGGACCGGGTACTGGTCATCACCTGGTGGGACGCGCCGTACGACGCCGAGCTTCCCGAACTGCCGGAGCCGGAACCGGAGTTGGCGACCCGGGCCGTGCACCGCTGGCGGTTCGAGGCGGTGGCCGAGGGCTGAGGTTGAAGTGTCCGGCCGGACTGCGCTATGATCACCACACAGCGAACGGCCGGAACACCGGAAACGGAACGACGGCTCGAGCGCAGTGCGTTGGTGGTCCAAGGAAAGACGTCCCGCTTCCTGCGGGGAGATGCAGGTGCAAGGCCTGCCCGGCGCTCCACACGAAACCCTCCCCGGTTCTCCGGGGAGGGTTTCGCCGTTGTCGGGCAGTTGTCGGCCCTCGCCGTTACCGGTGACCGGCCCGCTGCGGCTGGACCGCCGTCGCCTCGGCGCCCGTGAACTGCGCGGTCATGGACCGCCGTTCCCTGAGGTGCGCGTACGCCATCAGGCCGAACAGCACCGTGAGCAGCACCGCCGAGGAACCGATCGTCCCCAGGTCCAGGCCGCCCTTGGCGGTCGGCTTGGTCAGGAAGTCGCCGGCCGTGGCGCCCAGCGGGCGGGTCAGCACGAACGCGATCCAGAAGAGGAGCACGTTCGGCACGGCCGGGACCTTCATCAGGGCGACCAGCACGAGCAGCACACCGGTCACCAGGGCGGCGCCGCCCAGATAGCCGAGGCCCGAGCTGTCGGAGAGGAAGTCGCCCATCGAGGTGCCGAGGGTGTTGGAGACCAGGATCGCCGACCAGAACAGGGCCTCGCCCCGGAAGGTGACGATCTCGGTGATCCGGAAGGTCATCCCGCTCAGCTTCCAGCCGAGGAAGATCAGCAGCAGGAGGGAGACCAGGATCGCGGCGCCCTCCGGGTAGCCGAGGCCCAGGCCCTGCGGGCCCCAGCCCAGCGACGTCGCGCCGTTCGAGAGGTATGCGGCGCTCGCGTCCCGGTTCATGAAGTCGGACGTGGTGGTGCCGGCCATCGAGGTCGACAGGATCACCGTCCAGTAGAAGAACGGGTTGTAGCGCCGCGAGCGCAGCTGGATCACCAGCGTCACCACGAAGACGCCGAACAGGGCGATCGTGGTGAGGAAGTAGCCGAGCCTGAGCGTCTGGGCGAACAGGTCGCCCGCGGTCTCGCCCAGGGTCGTCGCCGCGATCTTCATGATCCAGAAGGCGAGGGTGACCTCGGGCAGCTTCTTCATGACGGATTTCGTCGTCAAGGGTGCTCCTGTGGGGGGATCAGGTGGCGCCCGACCCTGCCAGGAGCACCCTGAACACATCCTGAACACGCGCCGCACAGGGCTTGCTTTTTGCCGGTGTTTCGCGCTGAGGGCTCAATGCGGCTGTTCGAACACCTCGCAGCGCAGCCGCCGCTCCGTACCCACCACGCGCACCGGTCCGGACAGTTCGAGCCGGGCCGTGTGCCGTACCTCCGCGCTCGACACCCCCAGCCGCAGCTCCAGCGCGGGTCGGGTCCAGGCTGCCGACCTCGCCGGCCAGGCCCGGCCGGGTCTGGAGACAGGTCCAGGGCCGGCCGCCGGGCAGGCGCGGGACGCTCACCGGGAGCCGGCCGGAGGGGTTCACCCGGCCGGACAGGACCCCCGCCACCGCCGGACCGCCCCGTGGCGGCGCCCACCCACACGCCGTACAGCTGGGCGGCCTTCTCCTCCAGGGTCATCCGGGTGAGGAGGTCGGCCCACCCGCAACGAAAGTTTCGTAGAATATTCCGAATGTTCCGGGAACCCATGGCCCACATGAGACTTCGTCAAGAGGTCCGGCGGGGATACGATCGCGGACATGAGACCTTCGAAGTCCGCAGAAACCCAGACGGCGACCCTTGCCGAAATCGCCCGTGAGGCCGGGGTGTCCGCTCCGACTGTTTCGAAGGTCCTCAACGGCCGCGCCGATGTCGCCCCGGCGACCCGCACCCGGGTCGAGGAGCTGCTGCGCGCCTACGGCTACCGGCGCCGGCGCGCCGAGGCGTCCCGCTCACCCCTGATCGACCTGGTCTTCCACGAGCTGGAGAGCGCCTGGGCGATGGAGGTCATCCGGGGCGTGGAGAACGTGGCCCGGGACGCCGGGCTGAGCGTCGTGCTGTCGGAGTCGGCCGGGCGGCTCACCCCGGGCCGGACCTGGGCCGACCAGGTCGCCGCGCGTCGCCCGCACGGGGTGGTGCTGGTGCTGTCCGGGCTCGACGAGTCCCAGCGGGCGCTGCTGACCAGCCGGGCCATCCCGTTCGTGGTGATGGACCCGGCCGGCGACCCGGGCCCGGACGTGCCCTCCATCGGCGCCACCAACTGGCAGGGCGGCCTGGCCGCCACCCGCCACCTGGTCGAACTCGGCCACACCCGGATCGGCGCGATCAGCGGCCCGTCCCGGATGATGTGCGCCCGTGCCCGGGTGGACGGCTACCGGGCCGCGCTGGAGACGGCCGGCCTGCCCGTCGACCCCTCGCTGATCGTGGGCGGCGACTTCCACCACGACGCCGGATACCGCCTCGGCCTGGGGCTGCTCGGCCGCGACGACCGGCCCACCGCCGTCTTCGCGGGCAACGACCTGCAGGCGCTCGGCCTGTACGAGGCCGCCCGCGAGCTGGGCCTGCGCATCCCGGAGGACCTCAGCGTGGTCGGCTTCGACGATCTGCCGGTGGCCCGCTGGGTGGGCCCGCCGCTGACCACCGTGCGCCAGCCGCTGACCGAGATGGCCGAGGCGGCGGCCCGGCTGGTGCTGGAGCTGGGGCGCGAGCAGGAGGAGCGGGCGGCGACCCGGGTGGAACTGGCGACGAGTCTGGTGGTGCGCAGCAGCACGGGCGCGCCTCGGGCGGTTCGGCGGCGCGTGTCCTGACGGGTTCGTGGGCCACCCCCGCACTGCTCCTGAGCCAGTCGGTCATGCGACCGAGGCTTTCGGACGGTTCTCCGTCGGACCTCTGGGAACAGCAGCCGGTCCTCCGTCCAGCAGATCACCCGGGCGCCAACGCCTCCTGCAACGGCGCGGTGGCGGACGGCGGTTCGGTGACGTCCGGTTTCAACGCGTCCTGGAGGGGCGGCAATCCGGCACCCACGGTGACGCCGGGATGAGAATTTCCGAAGAAAGCCGACTCGCGCGGCTTCTGCTAACAGTCCCCTAATAATTCGGACTTACGTTCCTGCCGTGACGCGACACGAGGAGCACGGCGAAGCGGGCATACGGGTGGGCCGGCGGTCGAGAGCGCCGAGGACCGTCGGCCTCACCCTGGCGGGGGCCCTGTTGCTGGGCGTGGCCACCGCGGGCTGGACGTACTGGCACCTGAACCACAACATCAGGAGCGTCGACATCGACAGCGCGCTCGGCAACGACCGCCCCGTCAGGGCGATGATCACCCCGTCCGCGTCGGCCCCCCCGCTGCCCAGCGGCTCCCTGAACATCCTGGTCCTCGGCTCCGACTCGCGCAGCGGCAGGGCCAACCAGGAGCTGGGCGGCGGCGACAGCTCCGGCGCCCGCTCGGACACCGCGATGGTCGTGCACATCGACGCGGGCCGGACCCGGGCCACCGTGGTCAGCATCCCGCGCGACACCCTCGTCACCCGCCCGTCCTGCCCGCTGTCCTCGGGCCGGTCCACGGCGGTGGCGTACGGCGCGATGTTCAACACGGCCAACGAGCTGGGCGGGCCGGTGTGCGCCGTGAAGACCGTCGAGTCGATCACCGGCGTCCGTATGGACCACTTCGTCGAGATCGACTTCTCCGGCTTCGCCAGGCTGGTGGACGCGCTCGGCGGGGTCACCGTCACCACCGGCCAGGACATCCACGACAACGACAGCCACCTCGACCTGAGCGCCGGCACCCACCACCTCGACGGCAAGCAGGCCCTGGCCCTCGCCCGCACCCGGCACGGCATAGGCGACGGCAGCGACCTCGGCCGCATAGGCCTCCAGCAGAAGCTCGTGAAGGCCCTGCTGGAGCAGATGGCCGACACCAGTCTGCTGACCGACCCGGCCAAGCTGTACCGGGTCGCCGACGCGGCCACCGCCAGCCTCACCACCGACACCGGCCTGAACTCGCTGGGCGCACTGACGGGGCTCGGCCAGAGCCTCAAGGGCCTGACGGCCGACCGGGTGACGACGGTGATGATGCCGGTCGTCACCGCCCCCTCCGACCCCAACCGGGTGATCGCGAAGGAGCCGGCGGCGGACGAACTGTGGGCGTCACTGCGCTGAGGAGACCCGCGCCGGGAAAACCGCGGAAGTTTTTTCCGGGGGCGTGTCGATCCCGGGTCTCCCCGCTCGACGCATGGGTGAGTGGCGGGGACGGACCCCACCACCCGGACCCGAGGAGTCACCATGCCCCGTTACCTGTCGATCGTGCACATCGACGAGTCCACCGCTCCCGCCCAGGGCCCCAGCGAGGAGCTGATGCGGCGGATGGGCGAGCTGATCGAGGAGGTCACCAAGGCGGGCGTGATGCTCGAGACCGCCGGGCTGACCCCCGCCGCCCAGGGCACCACGGTGCGCTGGCAGGGCGGGAACCTGTCCGTCACCGACGGGCCGTTCACCGAGTCCAAGGAGGTCATCGGCGGCTACGCGATCATGCAGTGCAAGGACAAGGCCGAGGCCATCGAGTGGTCCAAGCGGTTCGTGAAGGTGCACGAGGACTACTGGACCGTCTCGTGCGAGGTGCGGGAGATCGCCGAGGCCTGAGTGTTCGCTGGCCCCCCGGCGACAAGGGGTGTTGCATGGTGGGCTGTGGAACCACAGCCCACCCCGGCACGGCCCGACTCCCCGGACTGCGCCGCGGCACACGCCATCGAGACCGTCTTCCGGCTGGAGTCACCCCGCGTCGTCGCAGGCGTCGCCCGGATCGTCCGGGACGTCGGCATCGCCGAGGAGCTGACCCAGGACGCGCTGGTCGCGGCCCTGGAGCGGTGGTCCCGCGACGGCGTGCCCGACAACCCGGGCGCCTGGCTCATGGCCACCGCCCGGCACCGGGCCGTCGACCTGATCCGGCGCCGCGAGACCTACGCCCGCAAGCTCGCCGAGATCGGCCGGGACCTCGAGACCATCGCCCCGCCCGAGGAACCGGCCGACCCGGAGGACATCGACGACGACCTGCTCCGGCTCGTCTTCACCACCTGCCACCCGGTGCTGTCCCCGCAGGCCCGCACCGCGCTCACCCTGCGCCTCGTCGGCGGCCTGAGCACGGCCGAGATCGCCCGCGCCTACCTGGTCCCGGAGCCGACGGTCGCCCAGCGCATCGTGCGCGCCAAGCGGACCCTCGCCACGCGGAACGTGGCCTTCGAGGTGCCGTACGGCCCCGACCGGGAGGCCCGCCTGGGCTCCGTGCTGGACGTCATCTACCTGATCTTCAACGAGGGGTACGCGGCCACCGCCGGCGACGACCTGCTGCGTCCCGGGCTGGTCGAGGACGCGCTGCGCCTCGCGCGTGTGCTGTCCGCGCTGATGCCCAAGGAGCCCGAGGTGCACGGCCTGACCGCGCTGCTGGAGTTCCAGGCGTCCCGGACCGCCGCCCGTACCGCGTCCGACGGCACCCCGGTCCTGCTGGAGCGGCAGAACCGCCGCCGCTGGAACCGGCGGCTCATCGCCCGCGGCATCCGGGCCCTGGACCGCGCCGGAGCCACGGCCCCGGGCGCGCCCGGCCCGTACGCCCTCCAGGCCGCCATCGCCGCGTGCCACGCGCACGCGTACCGCTACGAGGACACCGACTGGCGCACCATCGCCACCCTGTACGGCCTGCTGGCGGTCGCCGCCCCGTCCCCGGTCGTCGAGCTGAACCGTGCGGTCGCCGTGGCGATGGCCGACGGCCCGGCCGAGGGACTGAGGCTGGTCGACGCCCTGGCCGCCGAGCCCGTCCTGCGCGACTACCACCTGCTGCCCAGCGTCCGCGGCGATCTGCTGGCCCGGCTCGGGCGCGTGGCGGAGGCCCGCGAGGAGTTCGTCCGGGCGGCGGGGCTCGCGCGCAACGAGCAGGAACGGGAGCTGCTGCTGCGCCGGGCGGCGGACCCTTCCTCTCCGGGCCGGTCCTCCTGACGCAGGCGGCGCCCAGGCCCTGTCGTCGCCTTCCCGTCCGCCCCGCACCAGACGCCGTGACGCCGCCCTTCGGGCGACGACGGGAAGGTGACGACAGGACCTAGAGGGGCTGTCCCACGAGCATGGTCGGCGCCCCGGCCACCCGGGTCAGGAACACCGTCGCGCAGTGGGGCCCCTGCGGCTTCACCTTCTTGCGCAGCTCCTCCGGCTCGACCGCCGACCCGCGCTTCTTCACGGTCAGCGTGCCGACCTCCCGCTCCCGCAGCAGGGCCTTCAACTTCTTGACGTTGAAGGGGAGCTGGTCGGTGATCTCGTAGGCGGAGGCGTAGCCGGTGGGGCGTGGCTCGTCGGCGGTGACGTACGCGATGGTGGGGTCGATCAGCCCGCCGTCCAGGTCCTCGGCCACCTCGGCGACCAGATGGGCCCGGATCACGGCGCCGTCGGGCTCGTACAGATACCGTCCGACCGGCCGCACCCGGGGATCGGGCAGGCCCCGGCCGAGCAGGGTGCGCGGGCCGGGCAGCAGCGTGGCCCGTACGGCGCCCGGCGCGCCGGTCCCGAACCACAGCACCGCCTCCTTCACGTCCCCGCCGTCGGAGATCCACTCGGCCTCGGCCTCGGCGGGGACCGCCTCGTGCGGGATGCCGGGGGCGATCTTCAGGGCGGCGCGGGCTGCCGTACGGGCCGCGCCGACGGCCCAGGACAGCGGCGGTGAGTACGCCTCGGGATCGAAGATCCTGCCGCGGCCCCCTCTCCTCGCCGGGTCCACGAACACCGCGTCGTACCCGGCGGTGTCCACCTCCGTGACGTCGGCCTCCCGCACCTCGATCAGCTCGTCCAGCCCCAGGGCCTCGGCGTTCGCGCGGGCCACGGCAGCCGTCAGCGGATCCCGGTCCACGGCGAGCACCCGGATCCCCGCCCGGGCCAGCGCGATCGCGTCCCCGCCGATCCCGCAGCACAGGTCCGCGACGGAGGTCACGCCCAGCTCCTTGAAGCGCTCGGCGCGGTAGGCGGCCACGGTGGTCCGCGTCGACTGCTCGACCCCGTTCGGCGTGAAGAACATCCGCTCCGCGTCCGTCGCCGCGAACTTCGCCGCCGCCCGCTGCCGCAGCCGGGCCTGGCCGAGCGCGGCCGACACCAGTTCGGCCGGGTGGTCGCGGCGCAGCCGGGTGGCGACGGC
Organism: Streptomyces broussonetiae; assembly: GCF_009796285.1. Lineage (NCBI taxonomy): Bacteria > Bacillati > Actinomycetota > Actinomycetes > Kitasatosporales > Streptomycetaceae > Streptomyces > Streptomyces broussonetiae. The sequence goes on from NZ_CP047020.1 coordinate 5,667,980, forward strand.
GAGTTCGTCCGCCGGGGCGGTGCCGCGGACCTCGTCGAGGAGGGCACGGCCTTCGGAGGTGAGGAGCAGAGCGAGGTCGTTCACCGGCTCATTGTGGGCCAGTCGGTGGATGGTGCGCCTGCGGCGGCGGTGTCGGCCCGGGATCCGGGTGGACCCCTGGGAGGATCCGACATCATGCGAGCAGTCGTACAAAACGATAAAAATCGGTCGCGTCTTGGGCGTCTGGCGCTTGGTTGCGGAGCCGCCACGCTGGCCTCCACCGCCCTCCTCTCCGGCTGCGGCGACCCCGCCGCCACCCCCCGCCCCGCGCCCGCACCCGGCCACGACGGCCCCGCGCAGGCCCTGAGCCCCCAGGCCCGCAAGGCCGCGGAGCACGCCCGGCTGGTCGCTGCCGCCAAGCGCTGGGGACTGGCCGAAGTCCCGCTGACGGCCCCGCCGCCGCCCAGGGTGAAGCCGCGGATCACCGCCCGGCCCGGCTTCGAGGTGGCCCACCAGAAAGCCTGGGCCCTGCCCCCGGTCTTCACCACGATCCCCACCGACCAGAAGATCGTCTTCCTCACGATCGACGACGGCTCGGAGAAGGACCCCGCCTTCCTGCGGATGATGCAGGACCTGAAGATCCCGTACACCGCCTTCCTCAGCAACTACCTGGTGAAGGACGACTACGGCTACTTCCGCACGATGCAGTCCTACGGCCACACCCTCAACAACCACACCCTGCACCACCCCTACCTGCCGGGCCTGTCCTACGAACAGCAGAAGGACGAGATCTGCGGCATGCAGAAGATCATGAAGAAGCAGTTCGGCAGGGCACCCACCGTCATGCGCTTCCCGTACGGCAACTACAACCAGGACAGCCTGCGCGCCGCCAAGGCCTGCGGCATCCGGTACGCGCCGATCTGGAACGAGGAGGTGTACGTCGACCACTGGGAGTACCGCGAGGACGACCAGAGGATGCGCCGGGGCGACATCGTCCTCACCCACTTCCGTGGCCGTTCCGACTGGAACGGCACGATGGTCGACGACATGCGCCGCTTCCTGAACAAGGTCACGCGCGACGGCTACGCCGTGGCCCGCCTGGAGGACTACCTGTGAGGCCCGGGAGGAGCCCGTGGGCGGGGCGCGTACGGCGGTCCGGCCCCGGGCGGCGCCCGCGGCGGGCCACGGCCGCGCTGCTCGCCTCGGCCCTCCTCCTCGGCGGCTGCGCCCAGTCCGTGGACCCCATCGAGCGCCTCGGCAGGAAGGCCGCCGAGCGGGTCCGCCCGCACGGCCCGCACCGCCCCGCCCCGGACCCGAACTACCGTCGCTGGGGCCTGGCCGAGCCCCTCGCCAGCCCGCCCCGGCCGGCCGCCCGCACCCTCGCGCTCTCCCCGCACAGCGCGGGCCGCTCCCTGCCCCGCGTCATGGACCACGTGCCCACCCGCGACCCGGTCGTCTTCCTCACCTACGACGACGGCGCCGACAAGGACCCCCGCTTCGTGGACATGGTCCGCGAACTGCGGCTGCCGGTCACCATGTTCCTCACCGACAGCATCGCCGGCCCCGGCTACGGCCATTTCGCCCGCCTGCACCGGCTGGGCGCCGGCATCCAGAACCACACCCTCGACCACCGCGCGCTGGCCGGACTGCCCTACCCCGGCCAGCGCGCCGAGATCTGCGGTCAGCAGGACCGCCTCAGGTCCAGCCTGGGCCTGCGCCCCAGCCTCTTCCGTCCGCCCTACGGCGCGTACGACACCACCACCCTGCGCGCGGCCACCGACTGCGGCATCTCCGCGATCGTCCTGTGGCGCGCCACCATGACCCCGACCGACCTGGCCTACGCCCGCGGCAAGCCCCGCCTGGGTCCCGGCGACATCGTCCTGGTCGGCCCGGACGAGACGGTGGGCCGGGCCCTGCGGGACCGCACGATCCGGGTCCTGCGCAGGGTGCAGCAGCGGGGACTGACGGTGGGGCGGCTCGAGGACTACCTGAACTGATCGGCGCCGGTCGGCACGGTTCGGCCCGTCCGGCGACCGAGAGCGAGGCCGTTCGGGCCTGGGCGGGGGCCGGAGCGGCAGCTCCCGGTGACGGCGGGGCGACGCCGCCACCCGGCGCACCCGGGGCACCCGGCGCGGGCAATCTTCGGCCGACGCGCCACGGGCATTGGCACTCCGCTTGACCGAGTGCTAATCCCGGTCATAGTCTCGGCTCTGGCACTCGACGCGTGAGAGTGCCAAAAACGCGACGGGCAGGTCCGGCACCCGCGACGACGGATCCACCTGGTCGCCACCTCAGACAGTTAACCCCGTGAGATCTCCGAAGGGGGAGGTCGGATCGTGACGACCACCAGCTCCAAGGTTGCCATCAAGCCGCTCGAGGACCGCATCGTGGTCCAGCCGCTCGACGCCGAGCAGACCACCGCCTCTGGCCTGGTCATCCCGGACACCGCGAAGGAGAAGCCCCAGGAGGGCGCCGTCCTCGCCGTGGGCCCGGGCCGCTTCGAGAACGGCGAGCGTCTGCCGCTCGACGTCAAGGTCGGCGACGTCGTCCTGTACAGCAAGTACGGCGGCACCGAGGTGAAGTACAACGGCGAGGAGTACCTCGTCCTCTCGGCTCGCGACGTGCTCGCGATCATCGAGAAGTAATCACCTCGAGCAACCCTTTGCTCCTGAGCTGCGCCCCTGGCCCCCGCGACCGATAACGAAGCCGGGCGTCCGGGGCGCAGTTGTCTTTCCACCCATTAGATTTCCGAGAGGGCTCCCGCTGTCATGGCGAAGATCCTGAAGTTCGACGAGGACGCCCGTCGCGCCCTCGAGCGCGGCGTCAACAAGCTGGCCGACACGGTGAAGGTGACGATCGGCCCCAAGGGCCGCAACGTCGTCATCGACAAGAAGTTCGGCGCCCCCACCATCACCAACGACGGTGTCACGATCGCCCGCGAGGTCGAGATCGAGGACCCGTACGAGAACCTCGGCGCGCAGCTGGTGAAGGAGGTGGCGACCAAGACCAACGACATCGCGGGTGACGGCACCACCACCGCCACCGTGCTCGCCCAGGCGCTGGTGCGCGAGGGCCTGAAGAACGTCGCCGCCGGTGCCTCCCCGGCCGCCCTGAAGAAGGGCATCGACGCCGCCGTCAAGGCCGTCTCCGAGGACCTGCTCGCCACGGCCCGCCCGATCGACGAGAAGTCCGACATCGCCGCCGTCGCCGCGCTGTCCGCCCAGGACCAGCAGGTCGGCGAGCTGATCGCCGAGGCGATGGACAAGGTCGGCAAGGACGGTGTCATCACCGTCGAGGAGTCGAACACCTTCGGTCTGGAGCTGGACTTCACCGAGGGCATGGCCTTCGACAAGGGCTACCTGTCGCCGTACTTCGTGACGGACCAGGAGCGCATGGAGGCCGTCCTTGAGGACCCCTACATCCTCATCAACCAGGGCAAGATCAGCTCCATCCAGGACCTGCTTCCGCTGCTGGAGAAGGTCATCCAGGCCGGTGCCTCCAAGCCGCTGCTGATCATCGCCGAGGACGTCGAGGGCGAGGCCCTGTCGACCCTGGTCGTCAACAAGATCCGCGGCACCTTCAACGCGGTCGCGGTCAAGGCCCCCGGCTTCGGCGACCGCCGCAAGGCGATGCTGGAGGACCTGGCGATCCTCACCGGTGCCACGGTCATCTCCGAGGAGGTCGGCCTCAAGCTCGACCAGGTCGGCCTCGATGTGCTGGGCTCCGCCCGCCGCGTCACCGTCACCAAGGACGACACCACGGTCGTCGACGGCGCCGGTGACTCCGCTGCCGTCACCGGCCGCGTCGCCCAGATCAAGGCCGAGATCGAGAACACCGACTCCGACTGGGACCGCGAGAAGCTCCAGGAGCGCCTCGCGAAGCTGGCCGGCGGCGTGTGCGTGATCAAGGTCGGCGCCGCCACCGAGGTGGAGCTGAAGGAGAAGAAGCACCGTCTGGAGGACGCCATCTCCGCGACCCGCGCCGCGGTCGAGGAGGGCATCGTCTCCGGTGGTGGCTCCGCCCTGGTCCACGCCTCGAAGATCCTCGAGGGCAACCTCGACAAGACCGGCGACGAGGCCACCGGTGTCGCGGTCGTCCGCAACGCCGTGGTCGAGCCGCTGCGCTGGATCGGCGAGAACGCCGGCCAGGAGGGCTACGTCATCGTCTCCAAGGTCAAGGACCTGGACAAGGGGCAGGGCTACAACGCCGCCACCGGCGAGTACGGCGACCTGGTCAAGGCCGGCGTCATCGACCCGGTGAAGGTCACCCGCTCCGCCCTGGAGAACGCCGCCTCCATCGCCTCCCTCCTGCTGACGACCGAGACCCTGGTCGTCGAGAAGAAGGAAGAGGAGCCGGAGGCCGCGGGCCACGGCCACAGCCACGGCCACGCCCACTGAGCCACGCCGCTCTCGAGCGAAGGCCCGGCACCCCGCGAGGGGGGCCGGGCCTTCGCCCTGTCCGCCGCCGCCCTGTCCGTGCCTCGAGGGTCTACTTCTCCAACTCGTCCAGTGCGCCGAGCTGTTGCATCAGCCCCAGCATGTCGTCCTGCCACCAGATCTCGGTGATCTTGCCGTCGTCACCGAACCGGAACATCGTCGTCCCGGTCATCGCGACCTTCCGCCCGGTGGCCGCGATCCCCAGGAAGTCGCCCTTGTGCGTGGCGTGCGCGGTCCATCGTGCGCAGGCCCGGCCGCCCTGGGTGAGCAGGTCCTCGATGGTGAACGTGAGGTCGAAGGCCGCGCGCCACATCCGGTACTCGGCGCGGACGTTGTCCAGCCCGAGGGTGTCCTGCGGATTGATCGGATCGTGGGTGTGGATGTCCTCGTCCAACAGGTCGTTGAACGGCGGCAGTTCATCCGGGGCCGTCAGCGCCGCGAAGAACCGCCGTACGGTCTCCTCCGCCAGCCACTCGTCCCGCACGACGTCCAGGTCCGTGAACGTCGGCATCTCGTCGCAGAGGGCAAGGATCCCCTGGAAGACCGTGTCGGTCTCGGGGAGGTTCGAGTTCCGCATCGCCTCCTCGTACGACGGGAACTCCACGACTTCGACGATGTGCGACGCGTCCGAGCGGTCCTTGCCGACGAGTGCGTGCGCCGCCGCCCGCCTCCCCTTGGTCTGTGCGACCCAGTCGTCCATGAGCCGGTTCATCTCGTCCAGCCGGCTCGTCCTGCACTCGATGAGCTGTACGAAGGTCATGACGCCGCCTCCCGGCCCCCCCTGGCCCGGTTTCTGTCACGCTCATTTTCGCCCCATTTCCACACCGGAGCGACGGCGTCACCCACGCGTCCGCGGGGCTACTGCGGCCCGTACCTGCGCCCGGTCCTCGAGCTGATCCCGCCCATCAGCCCACGGGGTGTCACCTTCACCAGGCCCATGAGCGCCTTGTAGCGCGGGTCGGGGATCGACAACGACTTCCCGCGCGCCAGATCGGCCAGGGCCGCCGAGACCAGCTTGTCGGCGTCCAGCCACATCCAGCCCGGGATGTTGTCCGTGCCCATCCCGGCCCGCTGGTGGAACTCGGTGCGCACAAAGCCGGGGCACAGGGCCATCAGGCGCACACCGCTGCCCGCCAGGTCCCGGGCCGCGCCCTGCGTGAACTGCACGACCCATGCCTTGGAGGCGCCGTAGGTGCCGCGCGGCACGAAGGCGGCCACGGAGGCGACGTTGACGATCCCGCCCCGGCGCCGCTCGCGCATCGCCTCGGCCGCCGCCGACGTCAGCCGGAGCACCGCCTCGCAGTGCACCTTGAGCATCCTCAGCTCGTCGGTCATGGCCACGTCGAGATAGCGGCCCTTGTTGCCGAACCCGGCGTTGTTGACCAGCAGGTCGACCGGGTTCTTCCGGTCGCCGAGCCGGTCGGCCACCGTCTCGATGCCCTTGTCCTCGGACAGGTCGGCGCTCAGCACCTCCACCTCGATGCCGTGCCGGTCGTGCAGTTCGGTCGCCTGCTCGCGCAGTCGCCCGGTGTCCCGCGCCACCAGGACCAGGTCATGCCCGTCCGCCGCCAGCCGCCGCGCGAACGCGGCGCCGATGCCCGCGGTCGATCCCGTAATCAGAGCCGTTGTCATGGCCCAAGGGTAGTGACCCGGACCGACGGCGTCCGCTGCCGCGGGATCCGCGCGAGAGCCCCGATGACGGCACCTCAGCCCTGCTGCGCCGCTACGTAATTGCGCGCCCGCGCCAGCGCCTGCGAATGCAGCGCCTCGCCCGCCGCGAGGAGCCGCGGCAGCAGTTCCTGCTCGGTGGTGACCGCGCGGAACTGCATCTCCACCGTCACCCCGTGGTCCGGCCGGTGCACGATCTCGACCGGGTCGCCCGCCCGGATCTCGCCCGGTTCGATCACCCGGAGGTAGGCACCCGCCGCGGCCTTCCGGGTGAATCTCTTGACCCAGCCGCGCTCGCCCAAATGGCCCTGGAACGTACGACACGGAATCCGGCCCGAGGTCACCTCCAGGACGAGGCTCCTGCCGATCCGCCAGCGCTCTCCGATCAGCGCCCGGGAGACCTCCAGGCCTTCCGTCGTCAGGTTCTCCCCGAAGCAACCGTTGGCCAACGATCTGTCGAGTTCGCGCTCCCATTCGTCGAGGTCCTCGCGCGCGAACGCGTACACCGCCTGCTCGTCCCCGCCGTGGTGCCGCAGGTCGCACACGGAGTCCCCGGCGAGCCCGCTCGCGCCGACCCCCTTGGGGCCAGGCGCCGCCACCCGCACCGGCCCGGCGGCCGGCTTCTTGTCGATGCCCGTCACGCCCTCCGCCTGATCCGTGTACGGCACCGGCTGCGGGTGGCCCAGATTGACCGAGAGAACCTTCATGTGCGCACGGTACGCGGGCCCACCTCAAAGCGTCGAGCGAATATTGGGCAACTTCCCCAAGCGGGGCTTATGCTCAAAGGGTGATAGAGGCACGTCATCTCCGAGTCCTGCGCGCCGTCGCCGCCACCGGTTCCTTCTCGGGGGCGGGGCGTGAACTGGGCTGCACCCAGCCGGCCGTCAGCCAGCAGATGAAGGTCCTGGAGACCTCGGTCGGCACTCCGCTGCTGGTCCGCAGCGGCCGTGAGATGCGCCTGACCCAGGCCGGCGAGGCCCTGGTCCGCCATGCCTCCGGCATCCTCGCCGGGCTCACCGCCGCCGAGGAGGAGGTCGCCGCCATCGCGGGCCTCAGGGCCGGCCGGGTCCGGCTGGTCTCCTTCCCCAGCGGTAGTTCCACCCTGGTCCCCACCGCCCTGGCCGCCCTGCGTGCCGCCCACCCCGGCACCCGTGTCTTCCTGGAGGAGGCCGAGCCCCCGAGGTCGGTCGCGCTGCTGCGCGAGGGTGACTGCGACCTGGCCCTGGCCTTCCGCTACGGCGGAGCGGCGGCCGCCGAGGACTGGGACGATCTCGTCGTACGGCCTCTGCTGACGGACCGTCTGGTGGCCCTGGTGCCCGAGCGGCACCGCCTCGCGCGCGCGGAGAGTGTGGCCATCGGTGAACTGGCCCAGGAGCCCTGGATCGCGGGCTGCCCGCGCTGCCGTGGTCAGCTGGTCGAGGTCTGCGAGGGGGCCGGCTTCACCCCGCGCATCGACTTCGCCACGGACGACTACCCGGCCGTGGTCGGCCTGGTCGGCGCGGGCCTCGGGGTGGCCGTACTGCCGCAGCTCGCGGTGGAGTCGGTCCGGCCGAGGGGCGTGCGCACGGTGCGGCTGGAGCCCGCGGTGCGCCGCGAGATCGTCGCCCTCACCCTGCCCGACCTGGCGCAGGTGCCCGCCGTGGCGGCGACGCTGGAACAACTGGCCCGGGCGGCCACGCGCGCGCAGGGACGCTGAGCGCCCGGCCCTGCGCGCGCGTGCCCGTCGAGGCGTGATTGAAGAAACGTTCCTTCAGTGGCTCGAGGCGGTGTCCCCGCTGGTGGTCGACGCCGACACCAGGCGGTTACGAGCCCGTCCCATCAACTCTTCGCGCTCGTCCTCGGTCAGGCCGCCCCACACGCCGTACGGCTCGCGCACGGCCAGCGCGTGCGCCGCGCACTCCGCACGGACGGGGCACCTCATGCAGACCTCCTTGGCCGAGTTCTCGCGAGCGCTCCGAGCCGCCCCGCGCTCGCCCTCCGGGTGAAAGAAGAGCGAGCTGTCCACCCCGCGGCAGGCAGCGAGGAGCTGCCAGTCCCACAGGTCCGCGTTCGGTCCGGGAAGGCGGGAGAAATCTGCCATTACGTGACCCCTTGTCGCCGTTCTGGGCGGATACGGTGCCAACGACCGTACATCTCCGGTCTAAGGAGATGAAAATATGACTCATTGCGAATCTAGCCTCGGACATCCCGAAACGGGAAGAAAAGCGGCCAAATGGGGCACGGGTTGTGATGAAAAGTTGAGAGTCTGTTGGCCGTGTCTGCACCGTGTCGAGACCCTCACGTAGAGTGCCGATGACGGCATGCAGCCCCGTAACTCTTTCGAGTGACCGTCGTTGAGAGTGCGGAGGCGGTTGAGAACACCAGCGCTCGGGCAGGCGTCCGAGGCGGTCGACCGCACAGGTGACGATTTCCGTACCAGCCTGGAGGCTCAAGGTGACGCGCATCAGCTGCGGAGGGCGGTCATGACATCCGTCCTCGTCTGCGACGACTCCCCGCTTGCCCGAGAAGCCCTGCGCCGCGCGGTCGCGACCGTGCCCGGTGTCGAGCGTGTGACGACGGCGGCCAACGGCGAGGAAGTGCTCCGCCGCTGGGGCGCCGACCGCTCCGACCTCATCCTGATGGATGTGCGCATGCCCGGCCTGGGCGGGGTGGAAACCGTGCGCCGGCTGCTGTCCGCCGACCCGGGCGCGCGCATCATCATGCTCACCGTCGCCGAGGACCTCGACGGCGTGGCCCTCGCGGTCGCCGCCGGCGCCCGGGGCTACCTGCACAAGGACGCCTCGCGCGCGGAGCTGCGGGCCACGGTGACGCAGGCGCTGGCCGACCCGACCTGGCGGCTGGCCCCGCGCCGGCTCCGTTCGGCCGAGATGGGCGCCGCGCCCACCCTCACCGCGCGTGAGATCCAGGTCCTGGAGGGCATGAGCCACGGCCGCTCCAACGCGGAGATCGGCCGTGAGCTGTTCCTCTCCGAGGACACGGTCAAGACGCACGCGCGCCGCCTGTTCAAGAAGCTCGGCGCCTCGGACCGGGCCCACGCGGTGGCGCTCGGCTTCCGCTGGGGACTGGTCCGGTAGCCAGTGTCCGGCCCTGCGGGGCAGGCGGGCCCGGCCGCCACCGGACACCACACCCGATCACCACGACGCATCCGCCGCCCTGGCCGACAGCCGCCGACACCGGCACCGCTCACGGCCCGGGCTCCGGCCCGGCACCTGTGCCGTCGGGTCCACCGGCGCTCTCGAACGCGACGACCCCTCGACGCCGCGCTCGTCACCCGGAGAGCCCTCGGGACAGGCCGACGGTCTGTGCCGGCGGGTGTCCTGTGCCGCCACCGTCGGCACCGCGGTCGTGAGGGCGCGCTCGCACGTCGTGCGGAAGCACGTGCCCTGCGGGGGCGCCTTCATCGCCCAGGGTGTTCGTGGTGGCGGGTGTCCGTCGACGGTGGCCCGGCACTGGACGCCGTGGCGGCGCACCGGGGTGGATCGTGGAGGCGCGTGTCCGTTGGCGGCGCCGTTGGCACCAAGGGTCCGGCACCCGGTTCGGGCAGTCGGCGGTGGCGTGTGTCCCGCGGGGACGTCTTCGGCACCGCGGTTCCGGCCGTCGCGGTGTGCTGCGGCGGCTCGCGGGGAGTTGTGGCCCTGGGCGGTGCCTTCCGGCCCCGGGCCGTGGCGGCGTGTTTGGGCGGTGGCTTGTGGCGATGCGGGTCCCTCGGCGGTGCCCTGGGTGCCGAGGCCGTGGCGGTGTGCTCCGGCGGGACGTACGGGCGTGGATGCGTCGGCGCCCTCGGCCGTGGGGGCGCGGCGCCATGGTCCGCCCGTCCGTGTGGTCGGGCGGGCGTGTGCAGGAGCGGCGTCGCCGGTGTCTCGGTGAGATCCGGGGACCGGTGTTCCGGTCGCCCGGGGAAGCGGTGGTGACGCGTTCGCGCGGGGTGGACCCGGTCACACCTGAGGCCGGATCCACCGGAGCGCCGACAGGATGCGCTCCCGCGCGCGGGACCGGGATCGCGTGCCGCGCGGGAGCGCCGTGACGCGCCCGGGCGGGACGGAACTGCCGTACGGCAGGACCCGGGTCCGCCGGGTTTCGCCGGGCCGGCGAGGAACATCCGCGGCCGGCGCCGCCCGGCACGGGTCGGCGTGCAGGTGCCGGGTCCGTGCGCACCGGGGCGGGATGACCTCGTCGGACGCCTCGGCGGGTGGTGTGCAAGGCGGCCCGCCGGACGCGCGCTGCTCGTTTCGGCGCGGATGCCGCATCCTTGAGATGTGGAGTCTCTCGGGGACGAGTCGGTCGAGCGGAAGGGGAGGGCGCAGGAGATGAGTGCCGGCGCACCTGCTCATAACGCTTCGGTGCACAACCACGAACACGATGCGACGGACCGGACGGCCGCAAGGCACCATGGACCGATGCGCGAGGACGATGCGGGCACGGCCCACGGGGCGATCGGTGCGCTCGTGCATCGTGCCGTCGACGGGGACGAGCAGGCCACGCACGATCTGCTCGCCCATGTCCACCCGCTCGCGCTGCGCTACTGCCGCACGCGGCTGTCCCGGCTCCCGGGCGACGCGCGCCACTTCGTCGAGGACCTCGCCCAGGAGGTCTGTGTGGCGGTGCTCCTCGCGCTGCCCCGCTATCGCGACACCGGCCGCCCCTTCGAGGCCTTCGTCTTCGCCATCGCCTCGCACAAGGTCGCCGACCTCCAGCGGGCGGCGATGCGCCACCCGGGCTCCACGGCGGTCCCCTCGGACGAGATGCCCGAGCGCCCCGACGACTCCCTCGGTCCCGAGGAGCGCGCCCTGCTCAGCAGCGATGCCGCCTGGGCCAAGAAGCTGCTGGCCAACCTCCCCGAGAACCAGCGCGAACTGCTCCTGCTGCGTATCGCCGTGGGCTTGACCGCGGAGGAGACGGGGCAGATGTTGGGAATGTCACCCGGCGCCGTCCGGGTCGCCCAGCACCGGGCGCTGAGCCGGTTGCGCGCGCTCGCCGAGCAGTAACCCCCTTGGCCCAGGCCCCTGTCGTCCTGCCTTGAACAGGCCTGCTTCCATTTCCGTACGAACATACGAAGCCTGAAGTCACGCGCGACCGTGGAATTTGCTAGCAACGCTTCCCGTTAGCATGGACATCCGCACCGATCAAGGCCATTTGGGGAAGGTGTCATGACTGCCAACGTCGACGGAGTGCCCGGTAAATTCGCGACACTCGGGCTGACCTACGACGACGTGCTGCTGTTGCCGGGCCCGTCGGACATGGCACCCGACGAGATCGACACCGCCTCGTACGTCTCCAAGAACGTGCGGGTCAACATCCCGCTGCTGTCCGCCGCCATGGACAAGGTGACCGAGTCCCGCATGGCGATCGCGATGGCCCGCCAGGGCGGCGTCGGCGTGCTGCACCGCAACCTCTCCATCGAGGACCAGGCCAACCAGGTCGACCTGGTGAAGCGCTCCGAGTCCGGCATGGTCACGGACCCCATCACCATCCACCCGGAGGCCACGCTCGCCGAGGCCGACGCGCTGTGCGCCAAGTTCCGCATCAGCGGCGTCCCGGTGACCGACGGGGACAAGAAGCTCCTCGGCATCGTGACCAACCGCGACATGGCCTTCGAGAGCGACCGCAGCCGCCGTGTGCACGAGGTCATGACCCCGATGCCGCTGGTCACCGCCAAGGTCGGCACCTCGGGCGCCGAGGCCATGGAGCTGCTGCGCAAGCACAAGATCGAGAAGCTGCCGCTGGTCGACGACGAGGGCGTCCTCAAGGGCCTGATCACCGTCAAGGACTTCGTCAAGGCCGAGCAGTACCCGAACGCCGCCAAGGACGCCGAGGGCCGTCTCCTGGTCGGCGCCGCGGTCGGCGTGGCCGGTGACTCCTTCGAGCGCGCCCAGGCCCTGATCGAGGCCGGTGTCGACTTCATCGTCGTGGACACCGCGCACGGCCACTCCCGCCTGGTCGGCGACATGATCGCCAAGATCAAGTCGAACTCCTCCGGCGTCGACGTCATCGGCGGCAACGTCGCCACCCGCGACGGCGCCAAGGCCCTGGTGGACGCGGGTGCCGACGGCATCAAGGTCGGTGTCGGCCCCGGCTCGATCTGCACCACGCGCGTGGTCGCCGGCGTCGGCGTCCCTCAGGTCACTGCGATCTACGAGGCCGCGCTCGCCGCCAAGGAGGCCGGTGTCCCGGTCATCGGCGACGGCGGTCTGCAGTACTCCGGCGACATCGCCAAGGCCCTGGTCGCGGGCGCCGACACGGTGATGCTCGGCTCGCTGCTCGCGGGCTGCGAGGAGTCCCCGGGCGAGCTGCTGTTCATCAACGGCAAGCAGTTCAAGTCGTACCGCGGCATGGGTTCCCTCGGTGCCATGCAGACCCGTGGCGAGCGCAAGTCCTTCTCCAAGGACCGCTACTTCCAGGAGGGTGTCGCCTCCGACGAGCAGCTGATCCCCGAGGGCATCGAGGGCCAGGTGCCCTACCGCGGCCCGCTGGCCTCGGTCGTCCACCAGCTGGTCGGCGGCCTGCGCCAGTCGATGTTCTACGTCGGCGGCAGGACGGTCCCCGAGCTGCAGGCCAACGGCCGGTTCGTACGGATCACCTCGGCGGGCCTGAAGGAGAGCCACCCGCACGACATTCAGATGACGGTCGAGGCGCCGAACTACAGCAGCAAGAGGTAGCTCTCAGGTAGCACGCGCGCCGCTCCACGCGCGCGTGACGGCCACGCCACGGCGGCCCCGGAGCATCCGGGGCCGCCGTTGTCGTGCCCGTCGGCGATACTGGGAGACGCTGAAACGCATCAGGGAAAGGCCAAGACGTGACTGAGATCGAGATCGGGCGCGGCAAGCGGGGCCGCAGGGCGTACGCCTTCGACGACATCGCCGTCGTCCCCAGCCGCCGTACGCGGGACCCGAAGGAGGTCTCGATCGCCTGGCAGATCGACGCCTACCGCTTCGAGCTGCCCTTCCTGGCCGCCCCCATGGACTCGGTCGTCTCCCCGGCCACCGCGATCCGCATCGGTGAGCTGGGCGGCCTGGGTGTCCTCAACCTCGAGGGCCTGTGGACGCGGCACGAGGACCCGCAGCCGCTGCTGGAGGAGATCGCCGAGCTGCCGTCCGAGCGGGCGACCCGCCGCCTGCAGGAGATCTACGCGGCGCCGATCAAGGAAGAGCTGATCGGGGCCCGCATCAAGGAGGTGCGCGACTCCGGCGTGGTCACGGCGGCGGCGCTCTCCCCGCAGCGCACCGCCCAGTTCTCCAAGGCGGTCGTGGACGCGGGCGTGGACATCTTCGTCATCCGCGGTACGACGGTCTCGGCGGAGCACGTGTCGTCCTCGCACGAGCCGCTGAACCTGAAGCAGTTCATCTACGAGCTGGACGTCCCGGTGATCGTCGGCGGCTGTGCCACGTACACCGCGGCCCTGCACCTGATGCGTACCGGTGCGGCCGGTGTCCTGGTCGGCTTCGGCGGTGGCGCCGCGCACACCACGCGCAACGTGCTGGGCATCCAGGTGCCGATGGCCACGGCCGTCGCCGACGTGGCCGCGGCCCGCCGTGACTACATGGACGAGTCCGGCGGCCGGTACGTCCACGTGATCGCGGACGGTGGCGTCGGCTGGTCCGGCGACCTGCCCAAGGCGATCGCCTGCGGCGCCGACGCCGTGATGATGGGCTCCCCGCTGGCCCGCGGCACGGACGCCCCCGGCAAGGGCCACCACTGGGGCATGGAGGCGGTCAACGAGGAGCTGCCCCGTGGCAAGAAGGTCGACCTCGGCACGGTCGGCACGATCGAGGAGATCCTCACCGGCCCGTCCCACACCCCCGACGGCTCGATGAACTTCTTCGGTGCCCTGCGCCGCGCCATGGCCACGACCGGCTACAGCGAGCTGAAGGAGTTCCAGCGGGTCGAGGTGACGGTCGCGGACAGCCAGCACCGCCGCTGACCCCTGCGTCGCGCAAGGGCCCGCCCACCGATGCTTCCGTTCTAGTGGTCGTCGCAACACCCCAGTTCAGGGGATGCGATGGACTTCGAGATTCGGAAGGTGCGGAGCCCTCAGGGCCGCAAGAAGCTCTCTGCTGAGCGAGCTGCATACTTCCAGCTCATGCAGCAGGGTGTGAGCAACGAGGACGCGTGCCGGATCGTCGGGGTGAACTCGAAGACCGGCAGGCGCTGGCGCAACGGACGTAGACCGTCCGGCCGGAACAAGGCGGCACCACCGGTTCGTCCGGTGGTGCCGTTCTCCGCTTCTTCGACGCGGTGCCTGAGTCAGGACGAGCGGATCTACATAGCCGACCGGATACGGGAGAAAGCACCGGTCAGGGCCATCGCCGCCGAACTGGGCCGCAGCCCGTCCACCATCAGCCGCGAGATCCGCCGCAACCGCACCACGGGCACCACCGGTCAGTGGCGCTACCGGCCCTACGCCGCTCAGGCTCGCGCGGACAGCCGCCGTCCCCGCTCCAAGCCGCGGAAAATCCACCGGATCCCTGAGCTGCGAGACTTCGTCCAGGCCGGCCTTGACCGCCGGTGGAGCCCGGAACAGATATGCCACGCTCTGAAGTCACAGTTTCCCGACCGGCCGGAGATGCATGTGGTCCACGAGACGGTCTACCAGGCTCTCTACGTCCAGGGCCGTGGGGAACTGCGCCGTGAGCTGGCCCGCGCACTGCGCTCGGGGCGCACCCGCCGCAAGCCCCAGCGGCAGACCCGCAGCCGGCAGCCCCGCTTCCGGGACCCCATGGTCATGATCAGCGAACGTCCCGCCGAGGCCGAAGACCGGGCAGTGCCCGGCCACTGGGAAGGCGACCTGATCATCGGTAAGGACGGAGCCTCGGCCATCGGCACCCTCGTCGAACGCGCCACCCGCTACGTGATGCTCTTGCACCTGCCCGACGGCCGCAGCGCCGAACACGTCCGGGACGCCCTGGTGGACACCGTCCGGACGCTGCCCGGACACCTGGTCCGCTCACTCACCTGGGACCAGGGCGCCGAGATGGCCACCCACAAGAGCTTCAGCATCGCCACCGACGTCCCGGTCTACTTCTGCGACCCGGCCAGTCCCTGGCAGCGCGGCTCGAACGAGAACACCAACGGCCTGCTGCGGCAGTACTTCCCCAAGGGCACCGACCTCTCGGTCCACACTCGCGAACACCTGGAGGCCGTAGCGGCCGAACTCAACGGCCGCCCACGCAAAACGCTCGGCTGGGAAACCCCAGCCGAGCGCCTGCATAAACTGCTCACGGCCTGATCAACACGACCACGTGTTGCGACGACCCCTAGAAACTGCCATGAGGTGGGCGGGCCCTTTGCACGGCCGGTGTCCCATGGCGCGGGTGCCGTGGCCGGCGTGCCCTACGCGGCGGCCTTCTTGGCGCCGGAGAACGCGGCGAACGCGGCGATGGCGAAGAAGAGGAAGGTCAGCGGGTCCGCGTCCTGCTTCCACGCCTTCTGCACGACGTCGAAGTGCTGGAAGAACACCTCGTTGAAGCCGACGTTCAGCGCCTTGGCGCCGATCATGGCCTCGCCGACGAGCTGGCCGAAGTACACCGAGGCGAGCGCGAGGACGACGCTCGCGATCGGCAGGACGGGGTTGCGGCCGCCCGCCTTGCCGGCCGCGAGGCCGATGACGAAGCCGACACCGACGGCCGCGTAGCCGATCTCGTGCTTGGTGGCGCCGATGACGACGCCGTAGAGCGCGGCGGCGGCCACGGCGGCGACGACCGCGGCGACCACGCCGAGGACGAGGTTGTTCCTGCCCGGCGCCGGCGCCGGGGCGAAGGCGCCCGGCTGAGCGGCGTAGGCGCCCTGCTGCGGCGGGTACGGCACAGCGGCCGGCGCCTGCTGGGCGTACGCGGCGCCGTCGGCCTGGCCGGGCTGCGGCTGTGGTGGCGGAGCTGACTGGCTCATGACAGGAATCCCCCCGTGCTGTGCACAACTGGATGGCGAAACGGAGACGTACGCGCACATCTGTGCGACGAGTCCGGGGGAGACTAACAGCAGGCGACGGCAATGCTCTCGGCCGTTTTTTTATCGTGATCGTTCGTGACGTGCTCAGAGCCGGTGCGCCGCCCCCGTCGGGGTCGCTCCACGGGTGTCCAGCAGCAACTGGGCCTTGACCGACAGGCCCTGCAGGTCGTACGTCCGGTGCTGCTGGAGCAGGATCGTCAGGTCCGCGTCGGTGGCCGCCTCGTAGAGCGAGTCCGCGCGCGGGACCGGTCGGTCCAGCACGCTCCACGCGGGCACGTGCGGGTCGTGGTAGCTCACCGAGGCGCCCATCTCCATGAGCCGGATCGCGATCTCCTGGGCCGGAGTGCCCTGCAGGTCGGCGAGGTCGGCCTTGTAGGTGACGCCGAGCAGCAGCACGCGCGCACCCCGGGCGGACTTGCCGTGCTCGTTGAGGAGGGTGGCGGCGCGCTGGACGACGTAGCGGGGCATGCGGTGGTTGACCTGCTGGGCCAGCTCCACCATCCGCAGGGTGCGGGTGGCGTGGCCGGTCAGGTCCTGTGGGACGCCGTGCCCGCCGACGCCGGGTCCGGGGCGGAACACCTCGAATCCGAACGGTTTGGTCTCCGCGCACCGGATGACGTCCCACAGATCGACGCCCAGCTCATGGCACAGGACGGCCATTTCGTTGACGAGCGCGATGTTGACGTGCCGGAAGTTGGTCTCCAGCAGCTGCACGGTCTCCGCCTCGCGCAGCCCACGCGCGCGTACCACCTTGTCGGTGAGCCGCCCGTAGAACGCGGCGGCCGACTCGGTACAGGCCGAGGTGAGGCCGCCGATGACCTTGGGGGTGTTGGCGGGGGTGTGGTCGCGGTTGCCGGGGTCGACCCGGCTGGGCGAGTAGGCGAGATGGAAGTCGCGGCCGGCGCGCAGCCCCGAGCCCTCCTCCAGCAGCGGGCGCAGGAACTCCTCGGTCGTGCCGGGCAGTACGGGTGACTCCAGGATGACCGTGGTGTGCGGGCGCAGCCGCTCGGCCAGGGTGCGGGCGGCGGCCTCCACCTGGCCGAGGTCGAGACCGCCGTCGGCGCCGCGCGGGGTCGGCGCACAGATCACGGCGGTGCGCACCCGGCCGAGCAGGGCGGGGTCGGTGCCGGGCCGGAAGCCCGCGGAGTGCATCCGGCGCAGCTCGGCGGGGCTGAGGGAGCCCGCCTCGGGACCGGTCGCGTAGCCGATGGTGTGGATGCCCGCGGCGACTGCGGCCTGGGCGAGCGGCAATCCGTACGGGCCGAGTCCGATGACAGCGAGGTCTGCGGGCATGGCGTGGGCCGTCCTTCCCAGTGGCCGAAGCGGGACAGGTGCGCAACCGCTGTGGAAAGCATGAGCGTGCGCAGTGTCAGGCTAGGTACAAATATGACCGTTATGTGTGATTGTGTTCGTGTGTCTTCCAAGGCTTGTGCGTGAGTTGTCCACAGGTTGGGAGCCCGTGGTGGCTGAAGCCGGGCAAGCCGGTCAGAATTTGGGCATGAGGAGGGGATGAACCGGGCTTCGCCCACCGGGTGCGGCCGACGCGAGCGAGTGTGCACAGCGGGAGGCAGCGGTGAGGACAGCGACTCTGGGGCCGGAGCAGCGCGCCGAGGCACTGGCGGCGATGGCGGAGCGGGAACTGGACGTGCTGGTGGTCGGCGGCGGAGTCGTCGGTGCGGGCACGGCGCTGGACGCCGTGACGCGCGGCCTGTCCACCGGACTGGTCGAGGCCCGGGACTGGGCGTCCGGCACTTCCAGTCGGTCCAGCAAACTCATCCACGGCGGGCTGCGCTATCTGGAGATGCTCGACTTCGCGCTCGTCCGCGAGGCCCTGAAGGAGCGCGGTCTGCTCCTGGAGCGGCTCGCCCCACACCTGGTCAAGCCGGTGCCGTTCCTCTACCCGCTCCAGCACAAGGGCTGGGAGCGGCTCTACGCCGGTTCGGGGGTGGCCCTTTACGACGCGATGTCCATGGCCCGCGGACACGGCCGGGGCCTGCCCCTGCATCGTCACCTGACCCGTCGTCACGCCCTGCGCGTCGCCCCCTGTCTGAAGAAGGACGCCCTGGTCGGCGCCCTGCAGTACTACGACGCCCAGATGGACGACGCCCGCTTCGTGGCCACCTTGGTGCGCACCGCTGCGTCCTACGGCGCGAAGGTGGCCAACCGCGCGCGTGTGACCGGGTTCCTGCGTGAGGGCGACCGGGTGGTCGGCGCGCGCGTGCAGGACGTGGAGGGCGGCGGGGAGTACGAGATCCGCGCCAAACAGGTCGTCAACGCGACCGGCGTGTGGACCGACGACACACAGGCGATGGTGGGCGAGCGCGGCCAGTTCCACGTCCGCGCCTCCAAGGGCATCCACCTGGTCGTGCCCAAGGACCGTATCCACT
Source organism: Streptomyces broussonetiae (assembly GCF_009796285.1). Taxonomy (NCBI): domain Bacteria; kingdom Bacillati; phylum Actinomycetota; class Actinomycetes; order Kitasatosporales; family Streptomycetaceae; genus Streptomyces; species Streptomyces broussonetiae. The sequence continues at coordinate 5,686,392 of NZ_CP047020.1, forward strand.
CCACCTCCGGCCTGATCCTGCGTACCGAGAAGTCCGTCCTCTTCGTCATCCCCTGGGGCCGACACTGGATCATCGGTACCACCGACACCGACTGGGACCTCGACAAGGCCCACCCGGCCGCGTCCAGCGCCGACATCGACTACCTGCTGGAACACGTCAATTCGGTGCTGGCCGTGCCGCTCAGCCGTGACGACGTACAGGGTGTGTACGCCGGTCTGCGCCCGCTGCTCGCCGGGGAGTCCGACGCCACCAGCAAGCTGTCCCGTGAGCACACGGTCGCCCACCCGGCGCCGGGGCTCGTGGTCGTCGCGGGCGGCAAGTACACCACCTACCGGGTGATGGCCAAGGACGCCGTCGACGAGGCGGTGCACGGCCTGGACATGCGCGTCGCCGACTGTGTGACCGAGGAGACCCCGCTGCTGGGCGCGGAGGGCTACCAGGCGCTGTGGAACGCGCGAGCGCGGATCGCCGCCCGCACCGGACTGCACGTGGCCCGTGTCGAGCACCTGCTGAACCGATACGGCTCCATGGCCGAGGAGGTCCTGGAGCTGATCACCGCCGACCCCTCCCTGGGTGAGCCCCTGGCGGCTGCCGACGACTATCTGCGCGCCGAAGTGGTGTACGCCGCCTCGCACGAGGGCGCCCGGCACCTCGACGACGTGCTGACCCGCCGCACCCGCATCTCCATCGAGACCTTCGACCGGGGCGCGCGCAGCGCCCGTGCGGCGGCCGAGTTGATGGCGCCGGTCCTCGGCTGGGACAAGGACCAGATCGAGCGCGAGGTCGAGCACTACGAGAAGCGGGTGGAGGCCGAGCGCGAGTCCCAGCTGCAGCCCGACGACCTGACGGCGGACGCGGCCCGGCTGGGAGCGCCGGACATCGTGCCGCTGTAGGACTCTCTGCTCTCTGCTCTCTGCTCTCCGTTCTCCGCTCTCCGCTTCCGCCGTGCGGAACCCGCGGCATGTCGGCCGACGTTCACTCGAACGAGTGACCGACGTCGGGATCTCTGTCCGAACCCCGGTCGTTCTACCGGGTGCGAGGGCAGAACCCGGCGGTGAGCAGGGCCGGTTCGTGTCGGGGTCTGCGATCGCTTCCGTGGCAGGGGAGTGGCCGGTCATTCGGCGGGTGACCATGTCGAGCAGGACGCGCTGGTGCTGGAGCGGGAGCAGTGGCCCGGACGGGCCGGAGGGAAGGGTGAGAGTGATGCGGACGGCCTGAAGCGAAGTCAGGGGCACGCTGTCGTGGGTGGTTTCGGTACGGCCGGCCTGCCGGTGCGGGTGAGCAGGGCGTGCGGCAGCTCCAGGGGCGCCGGTATGGACAGGACTGTCCCAAGCGTCGGCATCCCGGTTCCTCCCCTCTTGCGACCCATCATCCCGGTAAGCGGAACACTCGCTTCAGCAAGGCTCCGGGTGTGTGACGGCCGGGCGGGGGACACGGGCACCCTGGGCGTCGGCCACTTGTCGGGTGAGAGACAATGGAGGCTCTGTCAGGGCGGGTTGTATGAGGGGACGCATGTCGGAGGCGGAGCGGGCGGGAACATCTCGCCAGGGGACTCGTCAGGACAAGAGCGAGCGTCGTCTCCTCGCCGGGCGGTACCGGCTGGGAGACGTGCTGGGCCGGGGCGGCATGGGCACGGTCTGGCGCGCCGAGGACGAGACCCTGGGCCGGACGGTCGCCGTCAAGGAACTGCGGTTCCCGTCGAACATCGACGAGGACGAGAAGCGGCGCCTGATCACGCGCACCCTGCGCGAGGCCAAGGCGATCGCCCGGATCCGCAACAACAGCGCGGTGACGGTCTTCGACGTGGTCGACGAGGACGACCGGCCGTGGATCGTGATGGAGTTGGTGGAGGGCAAGTCCCTCGCCGAGGTCATCCGCGAGGACGGCCTGCTGACGCCCAAGCGGGCCGCCGAGGTCGGGCTCGCCGTTCTCGACGTGCTGCGCTCGGCGCACCGTGAGGGCATCCTGCACCGGGACGTGAAGCCGTCCAACGTGCTCATCGCCGAGGACGGCCGGGTCGTGCTCACCGACTTCGGTATCGCGCAGGTCGAGGGTGACCCGTCCATCACCTCCACCGGCATGCTCGTCGGCGCCCCGTCCTACATCTCCCCGGAGCGCGCCCGCGGTCACAAGCCGGGGCCGGCGGCCGACCTGTGGTCGCTCGGCGGCCTGCTGTACGCGGCGGTGGAGGGCGTCCCGCCCTACGACAAGGGTTCCGCGATCGCCACGCTCACCGCGGTGATGACCGAGCCCCTCGAGGAGCCCAAGCATGCGGGCCCGCTCCGGGACGTCATCTACGGTCTGCTGACCAAGGATCCGGCCAAGCGGCTCGACGACGCCGGGGCCCGGGCCGTGTTCAACCGGGTGATCCACGCGCCCGAGCCGGAGTCGATGGATGCCACGCGGGTGGTTCCGCTGCCGCCGCAGCCCGGGCAGGGCGAAAGCAAGCGGAGCGAGGAGGCCGCGGACAAGCTGCGTGGCGCGCTGCGTTCGGTCCGCAAGGCGGCGGGCGCCGCCTCCGCGGCGACGCGGACGAAGAACGGCGGCGACACGGCTGCCCCGTCCGGCGGCGGTGCGGCGAGCCCGAGCGGTAAGGCGAGCCCGAGCGGTACGGCGAGCGCGAGCGGTTCCGCCGTCGGTGGTGCGCGCCCCGGTGCGACCGGTGGCGCACGGCCTGCCGCCCCCGCCGCCCCGGCCGGCACACGCTCCTCCGCTCCGGGTGGGTCGAGGCCGGGTTCCTCCGGCGGGGCGGGTGGCACGCTCGGCGCACGGTCGGCGGGGTCGGCCTCGGGTGCCGCAGGCGGGACCGACTCCGGCTCGAACAAGTCGAGTTCGGGCTGGCCCGTGGTGCCGCCACCGGATCTGGACCTGCCGCCGCGGCCGGTGCCGAGGGCGCCGCTGACCGATGTGGTGCCCAGGCGCACGCTGGTGATCATCGTCGTGGTGGTCGTCCTCGCGGTGCTCGGCGTCGTCCTCGCCTTCGCCCTCAACGGCGACGGCAGCAAGGACGACAACGGCAGCGGGGCCAAGAGCGCGGCGAGCGCCAGTGCGTCCACCAAGCAGGGGCGGAGCGCCGGCAGCGGGGCGAATCCGTCGTCCGGCGGTGACCGTTCGGCGTCGGACAACAAGACCGACGGGAGCGCGAGTGCGTCCGCAGGCGCCTCCGGTTCGTCCGGGGCCAAGGGCGCCGGAAGCGCGCCGGTGGTCTCGACCCGCAAGGGCGGCCAGGGGTACTCGATCGGGCTGCCCAAGGGCTGGTCGTACAAGTCCAGCGACAGCGCGGGCGACCGCTACACCGGTCCCGACGGGCAGAAGCTGCTCGTCGCGTGGACGACCACGCCCAAGGACGACCCGGTGGCGGACTGGAAGAACCAGGAGCGCTACATGGTGCGCTCCCAGTACCAGAAGATCAGCATAGAGAAGGCGGACTACCGGGGCTGGAACACGGCGGACTGGGAGTTCACCTACGTCGACGGCGGCACCAAGTACCACACCGTCGACCGGGGTTTCGTGGTCAACGGCCACCTCGGCTACGGACTGATGTACACCGCGAAGGCCGCGGGCTGGGACGACGCGCTGCGCACGGACACCTGGAAGACGCTGACGGCCTCCTTCGAGCCCAAGTCGTAATCGGCACAAGGTGGTTTGGGGCGTCACAATCCGGCATCCACACAATGCGGGTTGCCTCCGGCACGTATCGTGAATGGTTGCGGACCGTACGCAGCCGTATGAGTGTGCGAAACGGGTCGTGAGGCGAACGGATGTGACCAACCGGGCGGCCGGGGGAGGCAAAGTGGACGACTACGCGGGTCGGGTGCTCGCCGACCGCTACCGCCTGCCGTTGCCGCCGTCCGACGAGTACGAACTCACCGAGACCCGCGCCTTCGACACCTACAGCGGCCAGGAGGTGCTCGTCCGGCAGGTGCCGTTGCCGGAGGTCGTCGAGGCCGAGGTGCTCGACGCGGAGGGGCTACCCGAGGGGTTCACCGCGCGTGAGCGCGGGGCCCGGCGGGCGACGGATGCCCGGGCCGCCACCCGCAGGCCCGCCGACCCGGCCGTGCGGCGCGCCGTCGAGGCCGCGCAGGCGGCCGCCCGCATCCCCGACCATCCCCGCCTGGACCAGGTCTTCGACGTGTTCGCCGAGGGCGGGTCCCTGTGGGTCGTCAGCGAATGGGTGGCCGCGCGCCCGCTGTCCGCGCTGCTCGCCGAGCAGCCGTTGTCGCCGTACCGGGCGGCCGAGGTCGCCTCCGACGTGATCATGGCGCTCCGGGTGCTGCACGCCCACGGCTGGGTGCACCGCAACATCACCGCCCGTACGGTGCTCGTCTGCGAGGACGGCCGCGTGATGCTGACCGGCCTCGCGGTCGGCGCCGCCGAGGAGGCGTTGTCCGGGTACGACCCGGTGCCGGGCCAGGACGAGCCGGACGAAGGGGGTCCCGGCGCCGGTCCGGGTGGCGGCTCGGGCGGTGCGCCGTTCGCCGGGCAGCGGGCGGTGGCCCCGGGCGCCGGCGGTCGGCCGGGCGAGGCCGTCGGCGGGCCGGCCGGAGCGGTTGGTGCGGGCGGGGGTGACCCCGCCGGAGCCGGCGGCGTTTCCTCCGCCGACGTCGATCCCGAGGCCGCGCGGCGGGCCGCGATCCAGGCGCGGGCGGCCGGTGGGCTGCAGGCGCCGGGGGTGAACGGGGTGTCCGGCGGGGCCGGTGCCCCCGGTCCGGCGGGACAGCGGGCCCTGGAGACCGGGGCGGACGTCCGTGCCGCCCGCGCCGGAGCCATCGCCGCATACCGTGAGGGCGCGCGAGCCGCCGCCCGGGTGCAGGAGTCCTGGCAGACCGGGCGCCCCGCGCTGCCCGGGGCCCGGCCGCCCGCCGAGGACGAGGCCGGTGCCGACCGGGCCGAGCGAGCGGAGCGGTCGTCGTACCCCGGCGGGCCGGGACTCACGACGCCGCCCGGGCGGACGGCCGACCCCTACGGCGTGCAGGGGCCTGTCCGGCCCGGCGCCGCACCGCGCACCGCGACGACCGGCGGCACCACCCCCGCCCTGCCCGGCACCACTCCTGCCCTGCCCGTCGCCACCCAGCGCACCGGCCTGCCCCCGGGCGACCCGCGCCCTGCACACCCGACGGTCCCGGGCCAGACATCCACCCCGGCCGTCGGCCCCACCCGGGGCCCCGGCCCCGGCCACCCAGGCTCCACCCTGTCTCCGTACGGCACCGCCCCTGGCGGCGAGGGTTCCGCCCCGCCGTCCTATGGCGCAGCCCCCGACCGCGAGGGCTCCGCCCCCTACGGCACGGGGTCCGCCCACCGGACCGGTGCCGACCCTCTCCGTCAGGGCCGCCGTGGCCCGGAGGGCCCGCACGCTTCCGGTGCCTCTGGCTGGGAGGACGCCGGTGCTCTTGTCGGCCCCCGGCGCGGGCCTGCGACCGCGTTGGCGGCCGAGCGGGCGCGGCAGGTGCGGATGACCGTCGTCGGGCCGGTGACCGAGCGGTGGGCGCCGGAGCAGGCCGGGCCCGTGCACGAGAACTGGCAGTTGGCGGCGCCGATCGGGCCCGCGACCGACCTGTGGGCGCTCGGGGCGCTGCTGTTCCGGGCCGTGCAGGGCCATGCTCCGTACCCGGAGGAGTCCACGGCCGAGCTGGTGCAGCTGGTGTGCGCCGAGCCGCCCGCCTTCGCCGAGGAGTGCGGTCCGCTGCGGCCGGTCGTCGAGTCGCTGCTGCGCCAGGACCCCACCGAGCGCCTGGACTTCGAGGAGCTGAGCGGCTGGCTGCGCTCACTGGTGCGCTCCGCGCCCGAGCCCGACGCCGGTACGCGCGTAGTGTCCGTCCCGCCCGCCGACCCGCGCCGGTTGCCGATCGTCCGGCGCCGCGGCGAGCTGGTGCGGCTGCGGCGCCGACGCGCGGGGCTGTCCGAGGCCCCTTCCCACGGCCGGCACAAGCGGGCCCGGCAGGAGGCACGTTCGCCGCGCAGCCTCGGCCGGATCCTGCTCCTGCTGATCCTGCTCCTGCTGGCAGGCGCGGTCGTGTACGCGATGCTGTTCCTGCCGAAGCAGGGCCACGACGGAGCTGCGGGCGGCGACCGTACCGGCAGTACGGGGCAGGCGAGCCCGGAGCCCTCCCGCACCCGGCAGCCCTCCTCCGGGCAGTCCGCGGACGGCGGCCCCTCCGCGTCCGGGCCGGCCACCGACACACAGACCGGCGGTGACCCGTCCGTCGCCGACGGCTTCACCCTGCGCACGGACCCCGAAGGCTTCAAGATCGCCGTGGCCAAGGGCTGGGACCGCACCCCGAAGAACGGCAGCGGCGAGATCCTCTACACGCAGGGGAACTTCGAGCTGATCGTCGTCCCCGGAAGGGACGGCGCGACCACGTACGGCAGCGATCCGATGGCCTACCAGCGGGACAAGGAGAGCGAGCTGCAGCCGTACCGGGACTCCAGCTGGGCCACGGCCACCGGGCTGAGGACCATCGAGGTGGGCGAACGGACCATGGCCGAGGGGCAGTTCACCTGGACCGACGGGCAGGGGCGCGACCTGTTCGTGCGCAACATGGCGATTCTGCTGAACGGCCGCTACCACATCATCCAGGTCCGCGGCCCCGAGGCCCAGCGCGACAAGGTGACGCAGTTGTACGAGCAGGCTACGGCGACGTACCGCTACGGCGGTTGAGCGCCGCGTACACCGGCGGCGACCGCAGCGGGGCGACAACCGTCACAGTGCTGTCACCTTGGCACCCCGCTGGTTCCCTGTGGGCAGGCCGGTCCTTAGTCTGACCCTGTCAAGAGCATTGCGGGGCAACGTGAATCAGATGCAGGGCCTGCTCATAGCGGGCCGCTACCGGCTTGCCGACTCGATCGGCAGCGGCGGCATGGGCCGGGTGTGGCGTGCCCACGACGAGGTGTTGCACCGGACGGTCGCCGTCAAGGAGTTGACCGCCGCCCTCTACGTCTCCGACAGCGACCAGGCGGTCCTGCTCGCCCGGACCCGGGCCGAGGCCCGCGCCGCCGCGCGCATCAACCACTCCGCCGTCGTCACCGTGCACGACGTCCTGGAGCACGACGGCCGCCCGTGGATCGTCATGGAGCTGGTCGAGGGCCACTCGCTCGCCGACGCGGTCAAGGAGCGCGGTCGGGTCGAGCCGCGGGAGGCCGCGCGGATCGGCCTGTGGGTGCTGCGGGCGCTGCGCGCCGCGCACTCCGCCGGCGTGCTGCACCGGGACGTCAAGCCCGGCAACGTGCTGCTCGGCAAGGACGGCCGGGTCCTGCTCACCGACTTCGGCATCGCCCAGATCGAGGGCGACTCCACGATCACCCGTACCGGAGAGGTCGTCGGCTCGGTCGACTATCTCGCGCCCGAGCGGGTACGCGGTCACGACCCGGGCCCGTCCTCGGACCTGTGGGCGCTGGGCGCCACGCTGTACACGGCGGTCGAGGGCCGCTCGCCGTTCCGCCGCACCTCACCGCTGAGCACCATGCAGGCGGTCGTCGAGGAGGAGGCCGACGAGGCCCGCCACGCCGGTGCGCTCGGCCCGGTCATATCCGCCCTGCTGCGCAAGGAACCGGACCGGCGGCCGGGCGCGGAGGCGGCGGAGCAGATGCTCGCCGAGGCGGCGGAGGGCCGCCGGCCCGACACGGCGCAGGCCTTCGTCCCGACCCAGAACTCGGGCCTGCACAGCGGATCGGGCACCCGGGCGGGCCACCCCGTGAAGCCCTCGGACCACGGCACCTCCATGGCCGGCCACGGCTCCGGCGCGCTCGCGGACGGCTACGGCACGCCGGCCGCTTCCCCTGGCCACGGCGCCGGGGCGGGTGCGGGCCGTTCGTTGACCGGTCCGACGGCCGTGGCGCCCGCACCGCCCGCGTCGCCGACGTCGCAGCAACCGGCCGCGGGTCCGAGGGGCCGCAACGGCGCCGGCCGGCCCCGGCGCCGGCTGCGGACGCTCGCGCTCGTCGTCGCCGTCGCGGCCGTGCTCGGTGGCGGCGCGGCGGTCGCCGTCCAGGAGTGGGGCGGCGCGCAGAGCGACACCGGCTCCACCGGCGGCGCGGGCCCGGCCACCACGCCCGCCGGGAGCAGCACCGGCACGCCGGGCCCCGAGGGCACGGTCCCGGCCAGCTGGCAGACCTACAACGACCCGCTCGGGTTCAGCCTCTCCCTGCCCAAGGGCTGGAAGCGGCAGGTCTACGAGATCCAGGGTCCCCTCAAGCAGATCGACTACACCCCGGACGGCGGCAAGCACTTCGTCCGTATCGCCATCGACAGCTCCCCGGACTTCGCCGACGCCAACGAGCACCAGAAGGACCTGGAACAGCAGCTGCACCGGCTGGTCGGCTACAAGCGAGTGACCCTGCAGGCGAACATCTACCGCGACCGCAACGGCTCGCTGTGGGAGTACACCTGGGACGCCCTGAAGAAGGACCCGCCGCACGTCGCCGGTCCGCGGCACGCCATCGAGGAGACGTACTACTCGCGCGCGGGCGTCGAGTACGCCATCTACATGTCGTCGCCGGCCCAGGACTGGACCACGACCGGTCAGCAGTTCAAGTGGGTGCTGCAGAGCTGGCAGCAGCCGAACGACGGCTGATACGGCCGAAATACGCTGGTTGAGCGGCCCGGCTTGGCCGATCGGTGTCCCGGAGCGGATGGGTCCGGTGCGGCATGATGGGGCGCATGGGGACCGAGGGCGCCGACTTCCGGGTCATCGCGGGCCGTTACCGCCTGGAGGCACGCATCGGGCGTGGCGGCATGGGCGTCGTGTGGCGGGCGAGCGACGAACTGCTGGGGCGCCGGGTCGCGGTCAAGGAACTCCTCGCCGACGACTCGCTCCCGGACGACGACACGCGGCGCCGCCAGGACCGCACCCTGCGCGAGGCCCGGGCGGTGGCGCAGCTGCGGCACCCGCACATCGTCGTGGTGCACGACGTCGTGGAGCAGGACGAACGTCCGTACCTGGTGATGGAGCTGATCGAGGGCGCGTCGCTCGCCGACCGGATCGCCCGGGACGGCCCGGTCGACGCCGCGGAGGCGGCGCGCATCGGCATCGCCCTGCTCAGCGCGGTGCACACCGCGCACGAGGCGGGGGTGCTGCACCGGGACATCAAGCCGGCGAACGTCCTGATCGAGTCCGGCACCGGCCGGGTCGTGCTCACCGACTTCGGTATCGCGCAGGTCGCGGGCGCCACCACGCTCACCGAGACCGGCTCCTTCGTCGGCTCGCCCGAGTACACCGCGCCGGAGCGGATGTCGGGGGTGCGCACCGGGCCGGAGTCCGACCTGTGGTCGCTGGGCGCGCTGCTGTGCACGGCGCTCAGCGGCGAGTCGCCGTTCCGGCGCGACTCGATCGGCGGCATCCTGCACGCCGTCGTCGCCGCCGAGATCCGGCCCCCCGACGAGGCCGAGCCGCTGCTGCCCGTCGTGCGGGGGCTGCTGGAGCGGGACCCCGACCGGCGGCTCGGCGCGGCCGACGCCGAGCGGATGCTGCGGACGTACCTGGAGACGGGCCGCACCCCCGAGGTGCCGGGGACGCCCGGCCCGGCAGGCGGCACACGCCCCCACCGGATCGGCGGGGGCCGTACGCCCAGGCCGGCGCCGGCAGGAAGCCGTACGGGGAGCCGTACCACCGGGGCCGCCATGCCCTACTCGCCGACCCAGGCGGACGTTCCGTACGGTGCCCCGCAGCCGTCCGCCGGAACCGTGACGTCGGCCGATCCCCCGGCCCGCACCACGACCACGCGCGGGGTGCTGGTCGCGGCACTGCTCGTCGCCGCACTGGCCGGGGCGGGGGTGACGGCGGCCCTGCTGCTGCACCGGGGCGGGGACGGGGGCGGCGGCAGCCCGGGCGGCACGGCGACCTCCCCGGCGACCGGCAGCGACACGGGCACGGGTACGGGTACCGGGTCAGGCTCAGGATCGGGCTCCGGCGCGGGCTCCGGATCCGGCCGGAGTCCGGCCTCGTCCCCGGCGGCCGGCTCGGCGGGCCCGTCGGCAACCGGCCCGTCCGCCGGTGCGCACACGGCGCCGTCGGGCTACCGTACGGCCCGGGACCCGGCCGGCTTCTCGCTCGCCGTACCGCAGGCCTTCACCCGCAGTCCGCAGGGCGAGCGCGTCTTCTATCTCTCGCCGGGGGAGACCTTCCGTCTCGGCATCAGGGTCTCCGAGCCCCAGCCGGGCGGTCCGCAGGGCATGATGGAGCGGTCGGCGGCCGAGGGCCCGGACACCAACCCCGGTTACCGCGACGGCCGGGTCACCGGCACCACGCGCGCCGGACACCCGGCCGCGCTCTGGGAGTTCACCTGGGACGGCTTCAGCGCGGCGGAGGGTCCCCGGCACACGTACGACCTGTGCTGGGAGGATTCCGGGCGGCTGTACGACGTGTGGGTGTCGGCGCCGGTCGGGAAGGTGCGGGAGGCGCGGGAGTACTTCGACGTGGCGGTCGACACCTTCGCGCCGGCGACCTGACCGGCGGCCCGGTACACGCCCACCGTCGACTGCGTGGCCACGGGCGGCTGCACGGCCCGCGGCCGGGAGGCGACACGGGCGGTGAACATGAACCCGGTCCTCAAGAACCCGGGACCGCTCAGGAGTTCAGGACCCGGTACCGGCCCGGCGTGATTCCGAACTCCCGGCTGAAGGCGTGCGAGAGGGCGTAGGGGCTGCCGTACCCCGTCTCCCGCGCCACTGTCGCGAGCGGCGCGTCCGAGTCGCGCAGCCGGGTCGCCGCCAGGGTCAGCTGCCACGAGGTGAGGTACGCCATCGGCGGGCGCCCGACCAGGGAGGTGAAGCGGCGGGACAGGGTGGCGCGGGAGACGCCCGCGCGGGCGGCCAGCAGGTCGTTCGTCCAGGGCGCCGCCGGGTCGGAGTGCAGGGCGTGCAGGGCCGTGGCCGTCGCCGGGTCGGCCAGTGCGGCGGGCCAGTTGCCGGTGCGGGCGCGGGCCGCCCAGGCGCGGATCATGTAGACCAGCAACAGGTCCAGCAGTCCGGGCAGGACCAGGCTCGCGCCAGGACGGTCGCCGTCCGCCTCCGACTCGCGGGCCAACAGGTCCACGGCTCCCCGCAGTTCGGGGGAGTCGCTGTCGCCGTACGGCAGGTGCACCAGGTCGGGCAGCTCGGCCAGCATCGGATGGGTCCGGCTGCGGTCCAGGCGGTACTTGCCGCACAGCAGCCGCACCTCGGGCCCGGCTCCCGCGAGCGGCAGCTCCCTCTCCCGTACCGCCTCGAAGGGCCGCGCCCGGCGTGCCGCGTCCGGTCCCGCCGTCGCGTCCGCCAGCACATGACCGGCGCCGTGCGGCACGAACACCACATCGCCGGTGCCGAGCGGCACCGGTGCGCCGCCGCCGTCCGGCAGCAGGGCGCAGGTGCCGCTCAGTACGACGTGGAAGCCCGCGCCCTCGTACGGCGCGAGCCGCACGGCCCAGTCGCCGCTCACCCGCAGCCGGGCGGAGGAGGGACGCCCCACCCGGACGGCGGAGATCGCGTCACTGACCACGTCCATCGGACACCTCCCTGAGCCCCCTGTGAGGCACCAGCGTATTCGACAGAGCAGTACAAGCATTGGGATGCTCAGCTCGGATTTCTAGATTGAGGGGCATGGCTGAAGAGAGCGTGCAGAAGTTCGTGATCGGAGACGTGGAGGTCCTGCGCGTCGTCGAATGGCAGGGGCCCGTCGCGTCCGCCCGAAAGCTCGTGCCGGACAGCGGCCCCGAGCTGTGGAAGGAGTACGAGGAGCAGCTCGTGCCCGGGCACTGGGAGCCCGGCGCCGACCTCGCCCTGTCGGCGTTGCAGACCTGGGTGGTGCGCAGCGCCGGGCGGACGGTGCTGGTCGACACCGGTGTGGGCCGGGACCGTGAGCGGCCCGGAAACCCCCTGTTCCACCGGCGCCCCGGCGACCTTCCCGGCCGACTGCTGCAGGCCGGAGTGGACCCCGCTGAGGTGGACCTCGTGGTCAACACCCATATCCATGCGGACCACTGTGGCTGGAACACCCATGATGTGCACGGTGAGTGGGTGCCCACCTTCCCGCGCGCCCGCTACCTCCTCCCGGCCGCCGACGACCACCACTTCGGTCCCGCGGGCGGCTACGGCGGCGGCGTACGCGTGGACGACCGGCTCCTCTACGAGGACAGCGTGGCGCCCGTGCACCGGGCCGGGCAGGCCGTGGTGTGGGAGGACGGGCACCGGATCGACGAGCACCTCGTGCTGGAGCCCGCCCCCGGCCACACACCGGGCTCCTCCGTCCTGCGGGTCCAATCCCGGGGCGAGCGGGCGGTGTTCGTCGGCGACCTCCTGCACAGCCCGGTGCAGGTCCTGCGCCCCGAGTGCAGCAGCTGCTTCTGCCTCGATCCGCGTGGGGCGGCCGAGAGCCGGCAGAGGGTGCTCGAACGCGCCGCCGAGGAACGGGAGTTGGTCGTCCCGGCGCACTTCTCCGGAGCCGGTGCGGTGGAGGTGCGCAAGGCGCGGCACGGCTTCACCCTGCACCGCTGGGCTGCGTGACCGCCCCGCTTCGACAATCGCATGGTGCGCACGGTACTCATGTGACATGACTGGAGACGGCGAACACCCGCCCGGCGTACGTCTGATCGGTGGCCGCTACCGGCTGGCCGGGCGCCTCGGATCCGGCCCCACCGGAACCGTCTGGCGCGCCCGGGACGAACAGGGGCGGGGCCTGGTCGCCGTCAAGGAGCCGCTGCTGCCCGGCGATCCGGCCGACGACGAGGACAGCCGCCGTATCGCACACCGGCTCCACACGGAGGCCCGGGCCGCCTCGCGGGTGCGCCACCCTTCCGCCGTCGTGGTGCTGGACGTCGTCACCGAGGGTCAGGTCCCGTGGATCGTCATGGAACTGGTGGAGGGCGAGTCGCTGCGCGAGGTGCTGCGGCGCGGCCCGCTGCCGCCCGCCGAGGCCGCCCGGATCGGCCTCGCGGTCCTCGGCGCCCTGCGTGCGGCGCACGACGTGGGCATCGTGCACCGGGACGTGAAGCCGGCCAACGTCCTGCTGGAGTCCGGCACCGGACGGGTGGTCGTCACCGACTTCGGAACCGGCGACGGCCACCCCGAGGACGCGCCCGCCGGGTTCGTCGCCCCCGAGCGCGCCGCGGGCCCGGGTGCAGGCCCGGCCTCCGACCTGTGGTCCCTGGGCGCGCTGCTGCGCTCCGCGGTCGGGACGGCGGACGCGGTACGGCTCGGCGCGCTCGGCCGGCTGCTGGACCGGCTGCACGCCGACGAGCCGTCGGCCCGCCCGAACGCGGCGCAGGTCACGGCGGCACTCCGGGAGTACCTCGGCGTCCCGCCCGTACCGGAACCGGGTCGATCGGATCCGGGTCGATCGGATCCGGATCGGCCGGAACCGGGTCGACGGGAACCTGATCGACCGGGAGCGGCCGGCCCGGCACCGGCTCCCGCCCCCGCTGCCATGGCCACCGCCACCGCTCCCGAAGACGCCCCCGCCCCCGGCCCGCGTCGCCGCACTCCCCGCACCGCGCTCGGACTGCTCCTGGCGAAAAAAGCCGGACTCGAATGATCGTTCTGTTCGGCCGGCCGTCAACGCCCTGATCAGTACATTCGCTGCCAGTGATCACTGGCAGTATGTGAGCAGGTCGTGAATCCCCGTTACCGACGGGTACACAAACCTTTCGCTCCGGCATACCCTGCGCCTCATGACGGAGACGCAGGCCTCGGACATCGCCGGTACCAACCCTCTCGCGCCCGCTCCCGAGGGCGCCCGCACCGCCGCCGACGTGGTCACCCCCGAACTGGTGGCCCAGCTGACCAAGGGTGTCGTCGGTTCCGGCCGGACCGCCAACCACACGCCGTTCACCGGCGAGAAGCTGGCGGATCTGCCCGAGTCCACCCCGGAGGACGTGCAGAGGGCCTTCGAGGCCGCCCGCACCGCGCAGGCCGTGTGGGAGAGGACCCCGGTGGCGCAGCGGGCCGCCGTCCTGCTGCGCTTCCACGACCTGATGCTGGAGCGGCAGGCCGAGGTCCTCGACCTCATCCAGCTGGAGACCGGCAAGGCCCGCCTGCACGCGCACGAGGAGGTGCAGGCCGTCGCCGTCGCGGCCCGCCACTACGGCCGCCGGGCCGCCGCCTATCTGAAGCCCAAGCGGCACACCGGCGCCATCCCCACCCTGACCAAGGTCACCGAACTGCGCCATCCGCGCGGGGTCGTGGGCCAGATCGCCCCCTGGAACTACCCCCTGGAGCTGTCCGTCGGTGACGCGCTGCCCGCCTTCGTGGCCGGCAACGCGGTCGTGATGAAGCCGGACACCGAGACCTGCCTGACGGCACTGTGGGCGCGGGACCTGCTGATCGAGGCCGGCCTGCCCGAGGGCGTCTTCCAGGTGGTGCTCGGCGAGGGTCCGGTGGTGGGCCCCGAGGTCGTCAGGCACGCCGACTACGTCTCCTTCACCGGCTCCACCCGCACCGGCCGCGAGGTCGCCCAGGGCGCCGCAGCCCGCCTGGTCGGCGTCTCCCTCGAACTCGGCGGCAAGAACGCCATGCTGGTGCTGGAGGACGCCGACATCGAGAAGGCCGCCGCCGGTGCCGTACGCGCCTGCTTCTCCTCCGCCGGACAGCTCTGCATCTCCATCGAGCGGCTGTACGTCCACGAGTCGGTCGCCGACGCCTTCCTGGAGCGCTTCGCCGCCCGCACGAAGGCCATGCGGCTCGGCAACTCCCTCGCCTACGGCGCCGACATGGGCTCGCTGGTGGGCGAGCGCCAGCTCAAGACCGTCGAACGGCACGTGGAGGAGGCCGTGGCGAAGGGCGCGAAGCTGGTCGCGGGTGGCAAGTCCCGCCCGGACATCGGCCCGTACTTCTTCGAGCCCACCATCCTCGACGGCGTCGAGGGCTCCATGGCCGTCTGCGAGGAGGAGACCTTCGGCCCGGTCGTCGCGATCTACCGCTTCTCCTCCGACGACGAGGCGGTCGAACGCGCCAACGCCACGCCGTACGGCCTCAACTCCTCGGTCTGGACGACGAACGCCCGGCGCGGCCGCGAGGTCGCCGCCCGCCTGCGCACCGGCACGGTGAACGTCAACGAGGGCTACGCACCCGCCTACGGCAGCGCCCAGGCCCCGATGGGCGGCATGAAGGACTCCGGCCTCGGCCGCCGCCACGGCTCCGAGGGCATCCTCAAGTACACCGAGGCGCAGACGGTGGCCCAGCAGCGGCTGCTGCCGATGGCGCCCTCGCTGGGGATGGACGACGCGTCGTACGCGGCGTTCATGAGCCGGAGCCTGCGCCTGATGAAGGCGTTCCGGTTCAGGTGACCCGCCCGGCGGTGCGGGGCCGTATGTGACATGCGGCTCCGCCGCCGGGAGCGCCCAGCCATCGACGGCCCGCACGCGAAACTCAACGAGGAGACCCCCGTGCCGCAAGACGCCCACGCCTACGACTACGACGTCCTGATCGTCGGCTCCGGTTTCGGCGGTTCCGTATCAGCCCTCCGCCTGACCGAGAAGGGGTACAAGGTAGGCGTGCTGGAGGCCGGCCGCCGCTTCACCCGCGAGGCCCTCCCGAAGAACTCCTGGGACCTCAAGAACTACCTGTGGGCCCCGCAGTTCGGCATGTACGGCATCCAGCGCATCCACCTGCTGGGCAATGTGATGGTGCTGGCGGGAGCGGGCGTGGGCGGTGGCTCGCTCAACTACGCCAACACCCTCTACGTCCCGCCGAAAGCCTTCTTCGAGGACCCCCAGTGGAAGGACATCACCGACTGGCAGGAGGAGCTGAAGCCGTACTACGACCAGGCCCAGCGCATGCTCGGCGTCCGCCTGAACCCGACGATGACACCGTCCGACGTGCATCTGAAGGCGGCGGCCCAGCAGATGGGTGTCGGCGACACCTTCCATCTCGCCCCGGTCGGCGTGTTCTTCGGCGACGGCAAGGACGCCGACGGGACGACGAGGACGAACCCGGGACAGCAGGTCGACGACCCGTACTTCGGCGGAGCCGGCCCGTCCCGCAACGCCTGCACCGAGTGCGGCGAGTGCATGACCGGCTGCCGCCACGGCGCGAAGAACACCCTCAACGAGAACTACCTCCACCTCGCCCAGCAGGCGGGCGCGGTGGTCCACCCCATGACGACGGTCGTGTCCGTCACGGACGACTCGCGCGGCGGGTACGCGGTGGCGACCCTGCCGACAGACCGGAAGAAGAAGGGCGAGGGCCGCCTCTTCACGGCCCGGAAGGTCGTCCTCGCGGCGGGCACCTACGGCACCCAGACCCTGCTGCACCGCATGAAGGCCGGCGGTCAGCTGCCCTACCTCTCCGCCCGGCTCGGCGAGCTGACCCGGACCAACTCCGAGGCGCTGGTCGGCGCGCAGACCGACAACCGCCGATACCGCAGGGCGCACGGCGCGGCGAAGGCCGACTTCACCCAGGGCGTCGCCATCACGTCCTCGATCCATCCGGACGAGAACACCCACATCGAGCCGGTCCGCTACGGCAGGGGCTCCAACGCGATGGGCGGACTGTCGATCCTCCAGGTGCCCTACGCGGAGGGCTCGTCGCGCGCGCTGGCCTGGCTGGCCAACGCGGCCAGGCACCCCCTGCTGGTCCTGCGCTCGCTGTCCAACCGGCGCTGGTCCGAGCGGACCATCATCGGCCTGGTCATGCAGTCGCTGGACAACTCCCTGACCACGTATCTGAAGCCGGGCGGGGTCGGCAAGGGCCTGCTCACCGCCCGCCAGGGCCACGGCGCCCCCAACCCCAAGCAGATCAAGGCCGCCACGCAGGCCGCCACCGTACTCGCCGCCGAGATCAACGGCTTCGCCGGCAGCAATGTCGGCGAGCTGATGGGCACCCCGCTGACCGCGCACTTCCTCGGCGGCTGCCCCATCGGTGACTCGGCGCAGACGGGAGTGATCGACCCGTACCACCGTCTGTACGGCCACCCCGGTATCTCGGTCGTGGACGGCGCCGCGGTCTCGGCGAACCTGGGCGTGAACCCCTCGCTGACGATCACCGCGCAGGCCGAGCGCGCGATGTCCCTCTGGCCGAACAAGGGCGAGGAGGATCCGCGTCCGGCGCCGGGAGCGGCGTACGAGCGGCTGAAGCCGGTGGAGCCGTGCTCCCCGGCGGTCCCGGAGGGGGCGTTCGGCGCCCTGCGCCTGCCGTTCCTGGGGATGCCGACGGTGCCGCCGAAGAAGTAGTACCGAAGGAGTGGTGGCGAAGATGCGGCGCCCAGGAAGTGGCCGGGGAAGTGGTGCGGTCCGCGGTCCGGGCGGGCGAAGGGGGACCTGCATCCCCCTCCGAAGGCAGGTCCCCCTTCCGACTCGGCAGGTTTGATCAGCGACGGCGGGGAACGGTTGCCCGGGCGGCATCGGATTTCTGTGTGACGTGAGTCACGCGTTCTGGGGTGTCGCGGATGCCGCGGGTGAGACGGAAGAGGTTCGTGGCATGACGAAGGGCCCCGCGGGACGGAGAGACCGCGGGGCCCTTCTTTCGGTCAGCACCGACGTCAGGGCAGCGTCGGTGCCTGGGAGCGGTGCCGGGGGGGTGCACCGCTGGTCCGGTGACGAGCGAGGTGCAGCAGTGCCGTGTCTGCGCGGAGACCCGGCGCCTGGGCGCAGTGCTGGACGGGCAACGCGTCCGCAGTCGTTCGCCCTGGCAGTGGTGCGGGTGTGCAGTTCTTCCTGTGCGGTTTTCCGCCGACCGGCCCCGGGCGTCCCCGGAGCCGGCCGTTCTCTTGGGTGACCGGGCTGCTGTCCCCTGCCGTCCGGTCACTTTCCCGGAGCGAGGTCCCACGGCGTACGGCACGACCCGTACACCTCATCGCTCCAGCGAGCCACGCGTGGTTCTGGCGGCCCGCCCCTGGCTGGCACGGACACACCGCTCAACGAAGGTGTGGGTGGGCCGGTCACGCGCCGTACGGGTGAGACGGTGATCGAACTCAGATGCGGCCCCGGCACAGCTCGAGCAGGGTCATCGCGAGGGTGGTGCCGGGCTTGCCGAGGGCCTCGCGGTAGCGGCCGAGGATCTCCATCTCGCGCGAGAGGCTGACCCGCCGGCCGCCGGAGGCGATACGGGTCTGCTGGACGACGTCGGAGACGGCCATCCGCTCCTGGATGAGGCCGATGATCCGGTCGTCGAGCGCGTCGATCCGCTCACGGGCGTCGGCGATGGTCGCTTCCGGGGAGGTGGTGGTCATGTCGGGGCTCCTGGCGAAGGTGTCGGGGGCGGCGAAAGCGGCCGAGGTGCCCCGGAACGACAGAACCCGGAAAACGCCAGACGCCCCGGGCCTTGTCGGCCCGGGGCGCCTGGGAAGTCGCTTGGCGTTCGCTCAAGCAGCACGACCATGGCAGCCGGCGGGCCGGTTGCCATAGGTAAAGACGAAGGTCGAGTGCGAAAGCATGCGGTCAGTATGCCACGCCTCCTCGTCCCGCTTCCCCGTGCCGCTTCCCCGTGCCGCTTCCTCGTCCCGCCTCCCGCCCGGCGGGCCGCTCGGGTCGCTGCCCGGCAGGCCGGTGCGGGTGGACGGACCGGCGGGCGAAGGGGTCCAGAGGCTGAGCCCCCGGTGAACGGGGCCCGTCGCACCGGTACCCCGTTAGAATCAGAACCACAGACCCCCGCCCGACCGCCGGAAGGCACCCCGTGTCATCAGCGACTCCCGCTGCCGCCGTCCCCGACACCGTCCTGGTCGTCGACTTCGGCGCGCAGTACGCCCAGCTCATCGCCCGTCGTGTCCGCGAGGCGCGGGTCTACAGCGAGATCGTGCCGAGCACCATGCCGGTCCAGGAGATGCTCGCCAAGAACCCCGCGGCGATCATCCTCTCCGGAGGCCCCTCGTCGGTCTACGAGCCGGGCGCTCCCCGCCTCGACCGCGAGATCTTCGAGGCCGGCGTCCCCGTCTTCGGCATGTGCTACGGCTTCCAGCTGATGGCCCAGGCCCTCGGCGGCACCGTGGACAACACCGGCGCCCGCGAGTACGGCCGTACCGACCTGCACGTCTCCAGGACGGCCTCCACCCTCTTCGAGGGCACCCCGGCCGAGCAGCACGTGTGGATGTCCCACGGCGACGCCTGCTCCGCCGCCCCCGAGGGCTTTGCCGTGACCGCGTCCACGGACGTCGTCCCGGTCGCCGCCTTCGAGAACGACGAGCAGAAGCTCTACGGCGTCCAGTACCACCCCGAGGTCCTGCACTCCACGTACGGCCAGCAGGTGCTCGAGCACTTCCTGTACCGCGGCGCGGGCCTCACCCCGTCCTGGACCACCGGCAATGTGATCGAGGAGCAGGTCACCGCGATCCGCGAGCAGGTCGGCGACCGGCGCGCGATCTGCGGCCTGTCCGGCGGCGTGGACTCCGCCGTCGCCGCCGCCCTCGTCGCGCGCGCCATCGGCGACCAGCTGACCTGCGTGTACGTCGACCACGGCCTGATGCGCAAGGGCGAGACCGAGCAGGTCGAGAAGGACTTCGTGGCCGCGACCGGCGTCAAGCTGGTCGTCGTCGACGCCGAGGAGCGCTTCCTCAGCGCGCTCAAGGGCGTCTCGGACCCCGAGGAGAAGCGCAAGATCATCGGCCGTGAGTTCATCCGCGTCTTCGAGCAGGCGCAGGCCGAGATCATCGCCGACCAGGGCCCGGCCGTGGAGTTCCTGGTCCAGGGCACCCTGTACCCGGACGTGGTCGAGTCCGGCGGCGGCACCGGCACCGCCAACATCAAGTCGCACCACAACGTCGGCGGCCTGCCCGAGGACCTCGAGTTCAAGCTGATCGAGCCGCTGCGCAAGCTGTTCAAGGACGAGGTCCGGATGGTCGGCCAGGAGCTGGGCCTGCCGGACGAGATCGTCCACCGCCAGCCCTTCCCGGGCCCCGGCCTTGGCATCCGCATCGTCGGCGAGGTCACCAAGGAGCGTCTGGACCTGCTGCGCGAGGCCGACGCGATCGCCCGCGAGGAGCTGACCGCGGCCGGGCTGGACCGGGACATCTGGCAGTGCCCGGTGGTCCTGCTCGCGGACGTCCGCTCGGTCGGTGTCCAGGGCGACGGCCGCACCTACGGTCACCCGATCGTGCTGCGCCCGGTCTCCTCCGAGGACGCCATGACCGCCGACTGGTCCCGGCTGCCGTACGACGTCCTCGCCCGCATCTCGACCCGCATCACCAACGAGGTCCGGGACGTCAACCGCGTCGTGCTCGACGTCACCTCGAAGCCGCCGGGCACCATCGAGTGGGAGTGACCCCCACGGCCCCTACGTGCGCTTGACCGTGCGCAGGGGCTCACCGGGCTTCCAGACCTGGACGACCAGATACCGCTCGTCCTCCACGTAGGTCCGCACGACCTCCGTCAGCTCGGTACGGAAGAGGTGGAACGGCTGCGGCGGTTCCACCTCTTTCGCATACCTGACCTTCCGCTCGCCCTCGACCTCGTACGCCCGCCCCGCGATCCGTACGTCACCGCCGCCCATGTCCGTGCCCGCGCCCGGGTTCGCCTGAAGCGCGAAGCGCGGGTCGCGCCGCAGGTCGAGGGCCTTCAGCGAGCCCGCCATCATGCCGAGCCACAGCTCGCCGTCGCGGAAGTCGGCCTCCAGGCCGCAGGTGCGCGGCGAGCCGTCCTTGCGCAGGGTCGCGAGGACGTGATGCCGGTGGGCACGGAAGCGCTCCTCGGCGACCCGCGCGGGTTCAGGCGCGGCGGAGGCGAAGACCGCCCAGTTCATATGCGTCATACGCGCCAGTCTCACCGGCAAAGCGGACAACGTCTGTCGTGTATTCGCTGCGTACGTCATCTTTACAAAACACCTCTGCCCTTTTGCGCTGACCGGCGGTAACTTCCGGCGCATACCGCAATTCCAGTGCTGGAGGACCTATGCACGGGCCGACCCCGCCCCTGCCCCTGCCCACCGACCAGCTGCAGTTCGCCATGCCGCCGATGCACGACTCGGCCGAGGACGAGCGCCGGCACCGCAAGGAGCGGCTCGCCGGAGCCCTGCGGATCTTCGGACGGGCGGGACTCGAGGACGGGGTCTCCGGGCACATCACGGCACGCGACCCGGAGTTCACCGACTGCTTCTGGGTCAACCCCTTCGGCATGCCCTTCAAGCACGTCACCGTCGGCGATCTCGTCCTCGTCAACCAGGACGGTCAGGTCGTCGAGGGCCGCTACCACGTCAACCAGGCCGCGTTCACCGTGCACGCCCAGGTGCATGCCTCCCGCCCGGACGTCGTCGCCGTCGCCCACTGCCACTCCGTGCACGGCCGCGCCCTTGCCGCACTCGGCGAGCTGATCGACCCGATCACCCAGGAGAGCTGCGCCTTCTACGAGGACGTGGCGCTCTACGACGCCTACACCGGCGTCGCCGTCGACGCCGAGGAAGGCCGCCGCATCGCCGCCGCCCTCGGCTCCCGCAAGGCGCTCGTGCTGCGCAACCACGGACCGCTCACCGTCGGCGACTCGGTGGACGCCGCCGCCTGGTGGTTCCTGTCCATGGAGCGGTCCTGCCAGGTACAGCTGCTGGCGAAGGCGGCCGGCCGGCCGGTCCTCATCGACCACAAACTGGCCGTCGCCACCCGCGAACAGCTCGGCGGCGACCTGGTGGCCTGGATCAACTACCAGCCGCTGTGGCAGGACATCAGCCGCAGCGAGCCGGACCTGCTCAGCTGAAGCCCCTGAGCACGACGGCCTTCGTCCTTGCGAACTCCTCGTCGGTGAGCACCCCGTCCCGGTACAGCTCGCCCAACTCCCGCAGCCGACGCAGCAGCACGTCATGGAGATCGGCCTGCGCCGGTACCGCCGGACGGGACCGGCCCCGTCCGGCACCGGAGTCGTCCGCCCGGGTGGAGGGATGCGGCAGCCGTGCGGTGACGGCCGTCGCGACCAGAGCGGTCAGCAGATCCCGCCGCACACTGCCCCACAGGTCCAGCGTGTAGGGGTCCCGCTCGGGCGGCAGCTTGGAGAGCACCGTCTCCGAGGTCACGAACCGCAGGAAGCCGTCGCCGTACCCGGAGTTGGGCAGCCACTCCACCTGCACCAGGTCGCCCAGCCCGATGATCCGCGGGCCGGTCGCGCGCTTGACCCGGTCGGAGGTGTCGGACCAGTCGATGCGCACCTGGTTGCCGTCGAAGGAGACCGTGCCGTCGGAGGACCGCACCGACACCGGGACCGGCGGCCCCGGCAGCAGATAGCCCGTCGTGGGCTCCTGCGGAATCCCGTCGATGAGCAGCGCGTGCCGGATCTCCTCCGTGAGGTACTCCGCGACCCCCGAGCGGTCCGCGTCCACCGCCAGCCGGTACGGGTCGGCCGGTTCCGGCAGCCGTCCGCCCGTCGCCTGGAGCAGGGGGTCGGCGCCCTCGCGCAGCCGCATCCGCAGCCGGCCGCGCCTGCGTTCCGCCGCGTAGACGACGCCCGAGACCGCCTCCAGGGGCACGGAGATCTCTCCGTACGTCTGCCGGAACAGCGGCACGGACCGGTGCAGTCCCGGTGTGATCCGGATCGTGCTGCCGTCGAAGGCCCAGGTCCCGTCCCGCGCGATGATCTCGGCCATGGGGAAATTCTCGCAGCCGGGTCAACACGGGCGCCTGTACTTCACCCCCCGTGACCCGGCCCGGCGAACCCCAAGGGCCCGCCGTAGGGCACAATTCGCTGACGACACTGGGCAGTTGCGCGGCTACGGTACGGTCCGCCGAGGGGCCGCCGGCCGTGCCGGCAAGTCGTGGGGAAGGCGGGCGTCCGGCGTGGCGGTGCAGGAGGCGAGACAGAACACGGGTGCCGACGGGACCCACGAGGGCGGCTGTACCTGCGGGGACTGTCCGCACGGCGCCCGCGAGGGGCACCGGCGGGCCGTCGCCGCGTTCCTGCGCCGCCGTGACGAGTTCGCGGCCGGGCAGGGTCTGCCGGCGGCCGTGGCGCACTCGGCCTCCGCGTCCCGCCAGTGGGTCTCCGAGGAGCTGACCCAGCGGGCCGAGGCCGTCGCCGAACGCGGCCGCGCCGAGGGCGAGGCGTGGCTGGCCGGGCTGTGGCTGCGGACGGTGGTTGCCGTGTGGTGCGCCGTCGTCGTCCTGCTGCTCGGCGAGGCGCTCACCGCGATCGGCACGGGCTGGACCGGCGCCCGCACCGCGGCCCTGCTCGCCGCGCTCGTCGTCGCGGGCACGCTGAGCACCGCCTGCCGGCTGCACCGGGCCCGTGGCGGAGCGCTCGCCCCGGTGATCGGCGAGGACAACCGGATGTCCACCTCCCGCACCGTGGCCGCCTGTTGGGTGCTGTTCGTCGGCTACGCCGTCCTGCTGCTCGCCGTCCGGCTGGCCGCCGCCTCCCACCACGCCGAACGCGACGCGCTGATCTCCGGACTCGACCTCGCCCGCGGCACGGGCGTGGTGACCGTCCTCGCCGTGGTGTGCGGCATCGCCGTGCTGGTCCGCCGGGTGGTGGGACTGCGCATCCTCGCCCAGCGGCTGCAGAAGGTCCCGGCCCACCGGCCACGCGCCGCCGACCTGCTCACCGACGACTCCGGCCGGGGTGCCTTCACCGACATCCAGTACGTCGCCATCAGCGCCGTCGCCCTGCTGTTCGCCGCCGTACGACTTGCCCGCCGCCCCGACCAACTGCCCGACCTGCCCTGGGGGCTGGGCGTCATCGTGCTGATCTCGGCCGCGACCTACCTGGCCGGCAAGTACGCCGAAGGGGGCCGCCCCGTCGTCCTTTCCGTGGTCCGCACCCGCGAACCCGGCGACCTGGACGGGCCGATCCGCACCGGCGACGACATCGAGATCCGCGGCGCCGGCTTCGTCCCGCCCGGCGCCCGGAGCGCCGACCGGCTCTCCCGCATGGTGGTCCGCATCGGCACCGTCGACGTGCACGTCCCGCTCGTCCCCGTCACCGGGGGCTTCCGCAACCCCACCGACCACGTCCTGACCGTCCCCGTACCGGCCGAGGTCGAGCCCGGGGCGGTGGAGGTCCAGGTGGTCACCGCGGCCGGGGTGGCGACCAACCGGTACACGGTCCGGGTGACGGAGTGAGACCCGGAGGAATCGCGGGAGCCGGAGAATTCGCGGGAGCCGGGGAAACCGCAGGAACCGGAGGGGTGCCGGGCGGCGGGCGAGAAGGGCGAGAAGGGCGAGGAGCAGGCCGATGAGCGAGAACGTCCTTTCGGTGATACCGGCCGATCCGCACTGGCAACCGGCGCCCGAACCGGGGCAGCGCGCCGCGGCCCTGGTGCTGGAGATGGTCTCGGGCGCCCCCGGCGACCCGCACGCCGATCCCGACGCCGTCGAACTGGACGTCGACTGGTACGAGGCGATCAGCGCCGTCGACTGCGGCCAGAACCTGACGCGCATCGACTGTCCGCACTGCGGCGCCCCCGTCGACCGCGAGTGGTACGCGGACCTCCTGGAGGAGCACCGGGGCCTGCTGTCCACCCTCGACATCACCACCCCCTGCTGCACCACCGACACCTCCTTGGACCGGTTGGACTACGACTGGCCGTGCGGTTTCGCCCGCTTCGAGATCGCCGCCTGGAACCCGCAGCGTCTTCACCTCACCGCCGAGGAACTGACCGCCGTGGGCCGGGCTCTCGGCCACCCGGTGCGGCAGATCCTGGCCCGGATCTGACTCGCCCACCGCTCGCACACCCACCCGAGGTCCGGGAAATTCTCCGGGAGGGGATTGAACGGTCCGTGCTTGTCATACGTATCGTCGAGTGAGGGCTGGGACGGCGGGCGAG
The DNA here is from genome assembly GCF_009796285.1 of Streptomyces broussonetiae. Taxonomy (NCBI): domain Bacteria; kingdom Bacillati; phylum Actinomycetota; class Actinomycetes; order Kitasatosporales; family Streptomycetaceae; genus Streptomyces; species Streptomyces broussonetiae. Next base: position 5,711,026 of record NZ_CP047020.1, read on the forward strand.
AGGCGGCTGGCGACGATGACTCACGGCATTCGGACCGACACGCACATGGACCGGCTGAACAACGGGCCCCGCGGCTGGCGGGACACCGCCGCCCACTACGCCCTGCTGCCGCTGCGGGTCTTCCTCGGCGTCACCTTCATCTACGCCGGTCTGGACAAGCTCACCGACAGCGCCTTCATGAAGTCCGGCGGCGCCGGGTCGGTCGGCGACATCATGCGGGCGGCCCGCGACTCCGCCGCCATCCCGGCCCTGGTCGACCTGGCCCTGAAGAGTCCGGTCGGCTTCGGCTACGCCATCGCCTTCGGTGAACTGGCCGTCGGCATCGGCACCTTGCTCGGCCTGCTCGCCCGGCTGGCCGCGCTCGGCGGCGCCCTGATCTCGCTCAGCCTGTGGCTGACCGTGAGCTGGGCGACGACCCCCTACTACTACGGCAACGACCTCGCCTACCTGATGGCCTGGCTGCCGCTGATCCTCGCCGGTGCCCCCTACCTCTCCTTGGACGCCGCCTGGCGATCCCGACGCCGACGGCATCAAGGCGCCTGGTAGCCGACAGGAGACCGGCCCCGGTGGGCAGCTGCCCGGCCCGCTCGCTAGCCGCTCTCCGCGCCGCCCCGTCTGCGTATCGCCCGCGTCACGCCCGCCGTGATCCCGGCCAGCACCAGACCGCCCACGACCAGCGGCACGATCGCGAACCACGGTGTCTCCCACAGGCCGCCCGCGTCCCCCGCGCAGACCGCACCGGCGGCGGTGAAGCAGAGCCCGGCCACCAGCCTCCCGGGCTGGAACTCATGACGCAGCACGGCTGACCTCCACCTGTCCCGCACCGACCCCGAGCGTGAGGTCCAGCGTCCCGGCTTCCTTGGCGCCCTTGGCCGGCGCCAGTGTCACGTTCTCCAACCTGCGCGGCTGCACGTCCACGTCCCTCCTGCTGTCCCCCGGCAACCGGATGTCGCCGACTCCCACCTCGATGTTCATCCGCACGGTCCCGCCCGCCGGAAGGATCACCTTCAGCTGCCCCGCACCCACATGGGCGTCCGTCGCCACCGTCTGGCCCTTGGCCGGGTGCACCCGGGTCAGGTCCAGGGTGCCGCGCCCGGTGCCCAGGTCGTAACGCGGCTGTACCTGTGCCGCCGCCGCGGGCGTCCATGAGGTGTTCCTCCAGTGGGTGGTGATGTCCTTGGGCATGGCCGTCGCCCCGGCGAGCAGCGCCGCCGTGACGAGTGCCAGGAACACCGTCCCGGCTCCCGTACGGCCCAGGAACGCGCTGAGCGTGAGGCCCAGGCCGAAGACCGCCAGCGCACACGCGAGACCGGTCTGCAGACTGGTGCCCAGCGGGTGAGTGTCCCAGGTCAGCCCCGTGCCCAGGCCGCCCGCCACCAGGGCGAGCAGGAACACCCAGCCGCCGATCCAGCGTGGGCCGCGCGGTCTTGGAGGCGCGGCGGGCCGCGGTTGTACGGAGCCCGGGTGCGTCCAGGGAGTTTCGAGGCGGACGTCGACGACCGAGGTGAGATCCCGCTCGCGGGCGTCGCCCGGCCCCCACAGATAGCCCGTGCCGCCGACGTGGGTGCCGTCCTTGACGATCGGGTCCCGCCACCACGACGGATAGACGGTGACGACCGGCGGCGCCTGCGCCTCCGGCGGGGCGTCGGCAGCGGCCTGCGCGGCGAGTGGGTCCGGGTCGGCGGTACCACGGCGCCGTGACCAGTACCCCGAACCCGCGAGCAGCAGGGAGAGCACCACGGCGAAGGTCAGCACCCCGCCGTTTCTCAGCATGGTCAGGAAGATCCCGCAGCCGACCAGGGCGAACAGCACCGCGGCGAGCGCCTGCCCGTCGACCCGGCCGGTCAACAGCTTGCGCAGCTCGTTCTCCTCCTCGTCCTCGTACGGCACGAGGAGCCACACGAAGCCGTAGAAGATGAGACCGATGCCACCGGTCGCGGACAGCACGGCCAGCGTGATCCGGAAGATCACCGGATCCATGTCCGTCTGCCGGCCCAGGCCCGCGCACACGCCCGCGATCATCTTGTGCCGGCGGTCGCGCCGAAGACGGTCGGGGGCCGTGGCGGCCTGCTCGCCCTGCTCCTGTTCGTGCCCCTGTCCGCCGGCACCGGTACCGGTACCCGTGCCGGCCGCTCCCGTTCCTCCCGTCGCGGCGGGCCCGGCATCCGTCGGTCCGGTGCCCGGGGCCGGGCGCGGGCCGGGGCCGGGTCCCGGACCCGTCGCGGCGTGCTCGTGATCCGTCATGCGTCCATGGTGACGGCCCGGCCGCCGCGACGGCAGTCGGGACGACCCTGGCCGAACCCTGAAATCGGCCCCGAGACACAGCCGGGAAGCGTTCGAGCAGCGCAGAGGCGCCGCCGCCCGGTGCTCCCCGACCCGGTCCTGCCGAAGATCAGGGGCGTCTCCGGGGCCGACCCTGATGCCTGGCCGCGCCAGGCCGTGTGACCATCATTGGCATGCCGGAAGCCGCAAGCCTGCCAGTCGACGACCCGCGGCCGCCGCGCAAGCTCTACCGCAGCAGCGACGGACGCTGGCTCGGCGGAGTGGCGCGGGGCCTCGCCGGTCATCTCGGGCTGCCCGTCATCTGGGTGCGGCTCGTCTTCGTCGGCCTGTTCATGGCCAACGGCCTCGGCGCGCTGCTGTACGCGGCCTTCTGGTTCTTCGTCCCGCTCGGCATCGGTGGCGTCGGGGATCATAAGCCGCCCCTGGTCGCCACGGAGGCCTCGCCGGGCGGGCGGCGCAGACTCGTGGCCCGCAAGCCGGACCGCGGACAGATCCTTGCGCTGCTCCTCATGGTCATCGTGTCCATGGTGTTCGTGAGCAGCGTCAATCTGGGCAGCGCCGCCAAGGCGTACCTGGTGCCCGCCGTCCTCGTCGCGGCCGGTGTCGCCCTTGTCTGGAGACAGGCGGACAACGCCCGCCGGGCCCGCTGGGTCGAGGTCGGCCGCCGGCGCCGTACGCTCACGCTGCTGCGTGCGGCCGGCGGGGTCCTGCTCGTCACGGCCGGTGTCTCGGCCATCTTCGTGCTCCAGGGCTCGGCCGCCCATCTCGGCGCGGTCCTCCAGGCGGCGCTCGCCGTCCTCGTCGGCATCACCCTGCTCGCGGGCCCCTACCTGGTCCGCATGACCCAGGACCTGTCCGAGGAGCGCCTGATGCGCATCCGCGCCCAGGAGCGCGCCGAGGTCGCCGCCCACGTCCACGACTCCGTGCTGCACACCCTCACCCTGATCCAGCGCAACGCCGACAACGCGAACGAGGTGCGCCGTCTGGCCCGCGCCCAGGAGCGCGACCTGCGCACCTGGCTGTACAAGCCCGAGGGCACCGGCAAGGACGAGGCCGACGAGCCGGACACGGTCGCCGAGGCGGTGCGGCGCAACGCCGCCGAGGTGGAGGACAAGCACGGCGTGCCCATCGAGGTGGTCGTCGTGGGCGACTGCCCGCTGGACGAGAGGACCAGCGCGCAGATGCAGGCCGCGCGCGAGGCGATGGTGAACGCCGCCAAGTACGGTGGCGAGGGCGGTGCCGTACAGGTCTATGCCGAAGTCGAGGGGAGGACGGTCTTCGTGTCCGTGCGCGACCGGGGCCCGGGCTTCGACATGGACTCGATACCCGCCGACCGGATGGGTGTCAGAGAATCGATCATCGGCCGCATGGAGCGCAACGGCGGCACGGCCCGGTTGCGGGCGGTGCCCGGTGGTGGCACGGAGGTCGAGCTGGAGATGGAGAGGGCGGAGAAGACGTCATGAGCGACGCGACCGAGGCGAACGGCACGACGGGAGCCGACGCGGGCGGACGGCACGTACGGGTCGTGCTCGTGGACGACCACCGGATGTTCCGCGCCGGCGTCCAGGCCGAGATCGGTCAGACCGCCGAGACCGGAGTCGAGGTGGTCGGCGAGGCCGCGGACGTCGACCAGGCGGTCACGGTCATCACCGCGACCCGGCCCGAGGTGGTCCTCCTCGACGTCCATCTGCCGGGCGGCGGCGGTGTCGAAGTGCTGCGCCGGTGCGCCGCGTTGACGGCGGACGCCGAGCAGCCGGTCCGCTTCCTCGCGCTGTCCGTGTCGGACGCGGCGGAGGACGTGATCGGCGTGATCCGCGGCGGCGCCCGCGGCTATGTCACCAAGACCATCACCGGCACCGATCTGGTCGACTCGATCTTCCGGGTCCAGGAGGGCGACGCGGTCTTCTCCCCGCGGCTGGCCGGGTTCGTCCTCGACGCCTTCGCCTCCACCGACGCCCCGCCGGTCGACGAGGACCTGGACCGCCTCACCCAGCGCGAGCGCGAGGTGCTGCGCCTGATCGCCCGTGGCTACGCCTACAAGGAGATCGCCAAGCAGCTGTTCATCTCGGTGAAGACGGTCGAGTCCCACGTCTCGGCGGTCCTGCGCAAGCTCCAGCTGTCCAACCGCCATGAGCTGACCCGCTGGGCGACGGCCCGCCGCCTGGTCTGACCTTCAGGGCTCCTGCGAGCCGGGCAGCCCCTACGGGGCCGTCCTCACGCCACCCGGGTGGCCCCCGCGAACGGCATGAGGTCGACGGGGGCCAGCCGGACCGGTGCCGAGGGGTTCGGGGCGTGGATCATCTGACCGCCCCCGACGTAGATGCCGACGTGGCTGACTCCGGAGTAGAAGAACACCAGGTCCCCGGGCCGCAGTTCGGAGCGGGAGACGCGTCGGCCCGCGTCGATCTGGGCGTAGGTGGTGCGGGGCAGGGAGATGCCGGCGGAGCGGTAGGCGGCCTGGACCAGGCCGGAGCAGTCGAAGGCGTAGGGGCCGGTCGCGCCCCACTCATAGGGGCTGCCGAGCTTGGCGTAGGCGTAGGCGACGGCTGCCGCCGCGCGCGTGTCGGGGGCTGCGACGGACCCGGCCTGCGCCAGGGCGTCACGACGGGCCGAGTCCGACCGGGAGGCGCGCGCCGGGGTGCCGTCGGCGCCGGTGACCTCGGTCCGCTGCTGCGGGGTGAGCCGTGCCAGCAGCCGCCGGGCCTCGTCGAGTTTGCCGGTGATGGTCTTCTTCTGCCGTCGCAGCTCCGCCTGCCGGGAACGCAGCGACGTCAGCTGGACGCGCGCGGCGCCGCGCAACTGCTCGATCTCCCGCAGCTGTTCGCGCACCCGGGACACGGCGGCGCTCTGCCGCTCGCCGGCCCGCTCGGCGAGCGCGGCGTCGTCCAGATACCGGTCGGGGTCGCTGGAGAGGGCCAGTTGCCAGGCCGGGGCGAGGCCGCCGTCGCGGTACTGCGCCGAGGCGAACGAACCCAGCGTGTCCCGGGCAGAGTTGAGCGTGTCCTCCTTGCGGGCGGTCTCGTCACGCAGTGTGTTGAGCTGCCGCTGGGCCGTGTCCGCCTCCTCCTTGGCGCCGTCGTACTTCTCGGTCGCGGCCTCGGCCTGCCGGTACAACGTGTCCAGCTCAGCCTTCACCTGGGCCGGCGTCTGCTGTGGCGCGGCGTGTGCCGCCCCGTCGAACGCCGTCGCGGTGGCCGCGCCCGCCAGGGCGAGCGTGGCGGCCGTCCGGGCCGTGGGGCCCCCGATCGAGCGTTGCCGGGGCTTGCGGTGCGCTGCCACCTGGACCGTCACGTCCTTCCGTACGCCTCGACGACCGAGCGGCCCGGGCGGCCGAGCGGTCCGGCCGAGCGGTCTCGTCCGTCCGGCGGCGGCCCGCACAGGGGGAGTGGGCCGCCGCCGGACCTTTCTCGGCGGTGGTGGCCGGACGCCGCCCTGGCCCGGGCGGCGGTGGGGAGTCGGTCACCTGGGGAAGGACGCTAGGCCGGACTGTGACGACCAGGTAACGCGGTGTGCGGAACTGGTTCCGACACACAGGGATGTGACCGTATGTGATCGCATCGCCTCCGCGGAATCGTCTCCTTTACGCAGCGTGGTGACCGAAGCCCGGAAAGGGGGACGGGCGCAAGGCGTGAAGTGCTATGGGCCGCATATATGCAAGATCCACATGCGGGCGGGATCGGCAGCGGACCGGGCCCGGAACGTCTGTCGCCGGGCCCGGTGGCAGGGGGCCCGCGTGCCCTGGCTAGGCTCCGGCCCCATGGACGTACTCATCCATCTCTTCGTCGGCCTGCACATCATCGGCATCGCGGCGCTGCTCGGCGGTTTCCTCACCCAGATGAAGGCGATGGGGCAGGGCGCGGCCCGCTTCGTCCCCGGGATGCTGCACGGCGCGCTGACCATGCTCGTCACCGGTGTGGTCCTCGTCGGCCTCAACCAGACCGACAACCACCACATCAACGCCGTCAAGATCGGTCTGAAGCTGGCGCTGCTGATCGTGATCCTCGGTCTGGTCTACGTGAAGCGCGACGAGGAAAAGGTCGACAAGGCCGCCTTCGGCGTCGTCGGCCTGCTGACCATGACGAACATCTTCATCGCCGTCCTGTGGACCTGACGGGCGGCGCGGGACGAACGCCTCAGCCCGGGCGGACCACGCTGTGGATGATCGATTCTCCGCCGTAGTACACCGACTCCTCGCGGACGTACGCGCCCGGCTTGGGGGCGTGGATCATCATGCCGTTGCCGATGTAGAGGCCGACGTGGCTGATGTCGTCGTAGAAGAAGATCAGGTCGCCCGGCCGCGCGTTCGCCAGTGAGACCGTGGTGCCGACGTTGACCTGGTCGTACGTGGTGCGCGGGAGTGTGACGCCGGCGGCCTTCCAGGCGGCCTGGGTCAGGCCCGAGCAGTCGTAGGACCCCGGCCCGGTGGCGCCCCACACGTACGGCTTGCCGATCTGGGCGCGGGCGAAGGCGATGGCGCTGGCGGCCTTCGCGTCGTACGAGCTGGTGGACCCGGACGACCCCGAAGACCCGGAGGACGTGGAACCGGCCGAACCCGAGGACGACGAACCGGAGGACGACGAACCGGCCGAGCCGCTCTGCTGCTGAGCCTGGGCCTGCTGCTTCGCCAGCTCGGCCGCCTTGCGGGCCGCCTCCTGCTGCTTCTCCCGCTCGATGGCGGCCAGCCGTGCCTTTTCCTGGGCCGTCAGCTGCGACAGCAGCTCGCGCGCGGAGGCGAGCTTCTTCTGGACGGTGGCCTTGGCGGTCTGCAGGTCGCGCTGTGAGTCGGTCAGCGACTGCAGGCTCTGGGCGGCCTCCCGCCGCTTCGTCATGGTGGCGGCCTGCTCGCTGATGTAGCCGTCGACCGCGCTCTTCTCGCGTGAGGTCAGCCGGTTCATCAGCTGGGTCTGGTCGAAGTAGTCCTGCGGGTTGTCCGCCAGCAGGAAGGTGGCCGTGTCGGGAGCGGCGGCGCCGGTGCGGTACTGGGCCGCGGCGAAGGAGCCCAGCTCCTCGCGGGCCTTGTTCAGGCGGTCGGTGCGGCGGGCGACCTCGTTCCGGAGGGCGTCGACGCGTCCTAGCTGCTTGCCGGCCTGTTCCTTGGCCGAGTCGTACTTCTCGGTGGCCGACTCCGCCTGGCGGTAGAGGTCGTCGACCTTCTTCTCCACCTCCTCCAGGCTCGGCCGGGCGTGGTCCGCGCCGGGAGCGGCCTCGGCGGTCTGGGACAGCATGGCCAGGGAGGTGAGAGCGGCGGTGGCGAGGGCGGGGGTGCGCAGACCCGCTCCGGCGGTCCCGCCGGGGCGCTGCTTGCGGTGCGACGCCAAGAGAGGCGACTCCTTCCAATGGGCCGCCTACCGGGTTAGCTGTCGGGTTCGGGCGCGGTTCGGAAGGGTTGCCCTACGGCGTCGTCCCGGACGGGAGTCGGCCGATTCACCCCGGGACTCGGTGGGTCCCCGGCTCCAGGCGCCCCAGGGGCGCGCCGGACTCGGCGGGGGCCGCGCACGCGGCCCGATGGCAACCTAGCCAACTCGTGTGACTAGTGTGAAGGTTGGTGCGTGATATGTCCGATACATTTTCGTGATCCGAGGCCGGCATCACGTCGCTGTCATCGGGTGATTCCGTTGTGTGAGGGGTGTTCGCCGCCCCGCCGACGGGGTCTTCTTCCCCGGACGGCGATCGGTTGTCGGTGCGGCGCCCTAGACTCGGAGAGCGATGAGCAGCCTCTTTGACGACAGCTTCCTGGCGGACCTCCAGCCCCCTCGCGGGCGCGAGGAGGAGCCCCCGCCGCCGCCCGAGGACGATCATGCTCCGGAGCCGCTTCCGGACGATCTGTTCGGCGGGAAGTTCGACACGCCACCGGACAGGGACGCCTACTACCGCGACGGCGCCCCGCGCCCCGCGCTCGACGCGGCGGCGCTGCTGGACGGGCTGAACGACAACCAGCGCGCCGCGGTCGCGCACGCCGGCTCCCCGCTGCTCATCGTCGCCGGAGCCGGCTCCGGCAAGACCCGGGTGCTGACCCACCGCATCGCCCACCTGCTCGCCGAGCGGGGCGTCCACCCGGGCCAGATCCTCGCGATCACCTTCACCAACAAGGCCGCGGGCGAGATGAAGGAGCGCGTCGAGCAGCTCGTCGGCCCGCGCGCGAACGCGATGTGGGTGATGACCTTCCACAGCGCGTGCGTACGCATCCTGCGCCGTGAGTCGAAGAAGCTCGGTTACACCTCGTCGTTCTCGATCTACGACGCCGCCGACAGCAAGCGCCTGATGGCCCTGGTCTGCCGGGACCTGGACCTCGACCCCAAGCGTTTCCCGCCCAAGTCCTTCAGCGCGAAGATCAGCAACCTGAAGAACGAGCTGATCGACGAGGAGGACTTCGCCGCCCAGGCGAGTGACGGCTTCGAGAAGACCCTCGCCCAGGCCTACGCGCTCTACCAGTCGCGGCTGCGCGAGGCCAACGCGCTCGACTTCGACGACCTGATCATGACGACGGTCAACCTGCTGCGCGCCTTCCCGGACGTCGCCGAGCACTACCGCCGCCGCTTCCGGCACGTCCTGGTCGACGAGTACCAGGACACCAACCACGCCCAGTACGCGCTCGTACGCGAACTCGTCGGCACCGGCGCGCACGAGGGGGACACGCCTGCGGGCGAGAGCGACCTCCCGCCCGCCGAGCTGTGCGTCGTCGGTGACGCGGACCAGTCGATCTACGCCTTCCGGGGCGCGACGATCCGCAACATCCTCCAGTTCGAGGAGGACTACCCGAACGCGACGACGATCCTGCTGGAGCAGAACTACCGCTCCACGCAGACGATTCTGAGCGCCGCCAACGCGGTCATCGAGCGCAACGAGTCCCGCCGCCCGAAGAACCTGTGGACCAATGCCGGCCAGGGCGCGCGGATCACCGGCTATGTCGCCGACACCGAGCACGACGAGGCGCAGTTCGTCGCCGACGAGATAGACCGCCTGGTCGACGCGGGCGACGCCAAGGCGGGCGACGTCGCCGTCTTCTACCGCACCAACGCCCAGTCCCGTGTCTTCGAAGAGGTCTTCATCCGCGTCGGCCTGCCGTACAAGGTCGTCGGCGGTGTCCGCTTCTACGAGCGCAAGGAGGTCCGGGACGTCCTCGCCTACCTGCGCGTCCTCGCCAACCCCGAGGACTCGGTGCCGCTGCGGCGCATCCTCAACGTCCCCAAGCGGGGCATCGGCGAGCGCGCGGAGGCGATGATCGACGCGCTCTCCCAGCGCGAGAAGATCAGCTTCCCGCAGGCGCTCAAGCGCGTGGACGAGGCGTACGGCATGGCCGCGCGCTCCACCAACGCGGTCAAGCGGTTCAACACGCTGATGGAGGACCTGCGCACGATCGTGGAGTCCGGCGCCGGACCGGCGACCGTCCTGGAGGCGGTCCTCGAACGCACCGGCTACCTGGCCGAGTTGCAGTCCTCCACCGACCCCCAGGACGAGACCCGCATCGAGAACCTGCAGGAACTCGCAGCCGTGGCCCTGGAGTTCGAGCAGGAGCGCGCGGAGGGCGAGCAGGGCACGCTCGCGGACTTCCTGGAGCAGGTGGCGCTGGTCGCCGACTCCGACCAGATCCCCGACGAGGACGACGAAGGCTCCGGCGTCATCACCCTGATGACCCTGCACACCGCCAAGGGCCTGGAGTTCCCGGTCGTCTTCCTGACCGGCATGGAGGACGGCGTCTTCCCGCACATGCGCGCCCTCGGCCAGACCAAGGAGCTGGAGGAGGAGCGGCGCCTGGCGTACGTCGGCATCACACGCGCGCGGGAGCGGCTGTACCTGACGCGGTCGTCGGTGCGCAGCGCCTGGGGTCAGCCGTCGTACAACCCGCCCTCCCGCTTCCTGGAGGAGATCCCGGCCGCCCATGTGGAGTGGAAGCGGACGGGCGCGGTGGCGCCGGTCTCCTCCGGACCGGCCTCCGGGATCGCGGCGTCGCTGTCCTCGTCCCGCTCGCGCTCGTCGGCGGCGGGTGCGTCCGGGTTCGCCACCCGGCGGGCCTCGGACAAGCCGGTGGTGTCCCTGTCGGTCGGCGACCGGGTCACCCACGACCAGTTCGGGCTCGGCACGGTCGTCGCGGTCGCGGGCGCTGACGACAAGGCCCAGGCGACGATCGACTTCGGTGACGGCAAGCCCAAGCGGCTGCTGCTGCGGTACGCACCGGTCGAGAGGCTGTAGACGACGTGGGCCCCGCCGGATCCGGCGGGGCCCACCTCATACCGGGCTCACGCCCGGCTCAGGTCGGGTCCAGTCCGTGGCTCCGCAGCCAGGGCAGCGGGTCCACCGCCGCCCCGCCCGCCGGGTGCACCTCGAAGTGCAGGTGCGGGCCGGTGGAGTTGCCGGAGTTGCCGGAGTACGCGATCGGCTGGCCGGCCTTGACGGCCGTACCGGCGGGGACGCGGTAGCTGGACAGGTGGCAGTACCAGGTCTGCGTGCCGTCCTTCGCCGTCAGTATCAGCATGTTGCCGTAGGCACTGTTCCACTTGGTGGTGACGGTGCCGTCGGTCGCGGCCATCACCGTGGTGCCGTAGGAGACGGGGAAGTCGATACCCGTGTGCACGGACATCCAGTTCACGCCCGCCTGGCCGAAGTAGGCGCTCAGCCCCTTCTGCGTGACCGGCAGGACGAACTTGGGCCGCAGCCGCTCCTTGAGAGCGGCCTCCGCGGCGGCCTTCTTCTTGTCCAGGTCCTGCTGGTTCCTGAGGTCGATCCGCTCCTGCGTGCGGCTGGCCCGGTCGGCGAAGTCGTCGGCGCCGGCGGAGAGCGTCCTGAGCTGGGTGTCCAGCTTGCTGTTGGCGACCGCGGGCTTCACCGCATGCGCGTCCGGGGCGGAGGCGGTGGTGTCCTTGCCGTCGTCGCTCAGCGCGCCGACCGAGGCGGCGGCGATCCCGGCGACCCCCATCACACAGGCCGAAGGCACGGCGACAGTCAGCAGCGCGGAGCGCTTGGCGGGCGTACGGCGCCGGGAACGCGCCGTGTTGCGCGCGCCCGCGCGTGTCGCCTGCACCGGGGCGATCTCTTCCTGGTCCTCCAGCAGGCCGCTCGCGCCGGGCAGTTCGCCGGTGCCGTCCGGCTCCCCGGCGGAGTGTGGCTCGTCGAAACCGGTGTCCGGGTACGGCGCCTGGTCCTCGTACCCCACCTGGGGAAAGGCCGTGGTCGCGTCGCCGACCTGCTCGAAGGCGGCGGTGGCCTGCTGGTCGAACGGCTCCGCAGGCTGCCCCGGCTGCGCCGGCACGGCCGGGCCTGCGGAGTTCCACCGGGTGGCGTCGTACGCACCCGTCTCGGAGCCCTGGCTGCCCCACTCCCACTGCTGGGTCGGGCCGCCGCCGGACTGGTCGGGCTGCAGCCAGGCGCTCGCGTCCCAGTGGCCGCTGATGTCGTTGCCCGTGGCCTGCGCGGGGACCGTCCAGGCGGTGGTGTCGTAGGCGCCGGAGTCGTAGGCGGCGTGGTGCTGGGCCGCGTAAGGGTCGTGGAACGGCGTCTGGCCCGTCTGCCACTGCGTGCTGTCGTACGTGCCGGTGCTCTGCTCGCCGGGCAGGCTGCCGAAGAGCGGGTCGCTGTGGAAGGCCGCCGTGCTGTCGTGACCGGCCGCAAAACCGGTGGCGTCGTAGCTGCCGTACGTGGTGAAGTCTCCATAGGGAGCTTCATGGTTCGCGTACGGCGCGTGGTCGTAGTGCGCGGAGGAGGCGTCGGAAGCCGGAGCCGGGGTGGTCATGGTCCCCGACGGGTGACGGTCGTTCACCAACTTCTCTTTCGCCTCGACAACAGGGGCTGCCAGAGCAGTGCGGCGACTGTACCCGCCGGTACCTGGGCGCGACAATCTTGAGCCGGTTTCGCGTTGGCCGGAAACGGGCATTCGGCGGTCTTTCGGGGGACCCCGGGCACGAGTTTGGCCGAGAGTTCGATGAGCGTTCGATGTGGGGCGCCTGTTGGTCACCCGTACGTCACGTCACCGTCAGACACGTCACGCCGTCCTCACGCGAGCGACGGCCGGTCACGCCACCGTCAGACCGCCGGCGACCGCGTCCCCGGGCAGCGCGGAGTCGAGGGCCTCGCGTATTCCGGCCGCGACCGCGGGATGCACGGGCAGGGCGAGATGCCCGATACCGGTCACCTGGACGTTCTGCACGTCGAGGTCGGGGTGGTCGAGGCGGGCCGTCTCCACCGGATCCATGATCGAGTCCAGGTCGCTCCAGAAGCTGACGAAGCGCGTACGGCAACCGGGCGCGGGCCGGGCCAGCTCCTCGAGCACCCCCGAACCGGGCCGCATCTGGCGCACGATCGGATGGGCGTCGGCCAGTGGCGCCACCCTGGTCCCCGCGTGCGGGGTGCCCAGGGTGACCAGCGTGCGCACCCGCAGGTCCCCGCCGAGGCGCTGCACGTAGTAGCGGGCGATCAGTCCGCCGAGGCTGTGGCCCACGATGTCGACGCGGGGGCTGCCCGTGCGCTCGCAGATCTCCTCGACATGCCGGCCGAGCAGCTCGGCCGCGGTGCGGATGTCGCAGGTGAGCGGTGAGTAGTTGAGCGACTCGACGCGCTGACCGCCGTGCTGGGCGAGGCTGCGGCGCAGCAGCACGAACACCGAGCGGTTGTCGATGAAGCCGTGCAGCAGCACCACCGGCGTGCCGGACCGGAGGGGCAGCTGGGCGGTGCCGTCCGCGGCGGGCAGGGCGGGAGAGCGGCGTTCCTGGGTGAGGCCGGTCGGATACAGCAGGAGGTGGCCGGCGAGGATGGCGGCCTCGAGGGCGGTCGCCTTGAGCAGCGCCATGGAGATTCCGGCGAGTCTGCCGGGCCACAGGCGCCGGCAGATCGGGAGGAAGAGAGGCAGTACTCCGGTGACCTTCATGGCCGACCTCCTGTCGGCACGCCGGAGGACGGCCCCATCCCCCGTGTGCCCTCATGTCCCACCGTGTGATTTCCCCCTCGCTGCGCACCGTAAAACTGCCGGTTGCGGGATGCTGGAGATAACGTTCGTTCACTTCGCGACGGGTGGCGGAACGCTCCAAAAGTGCGGTACTTGTCGTTACGGACGGAAGCGACCGCTTCCGGGGTCGTCTGATGGAGGCAGTGATGGGTGTGGCAGCCGGTCCGATCCGCGTGGTGGTCGCCAAGCCGGGGCTCGACGGCCACGATCGCGGGGCCAAGGTCATCGCGCGTGCCCTGCGCGACGCCGGTATGGAAGTCATCTACACCGGGCTTCACCAGACGCCGGAGCAGGTCGTGGACACCGCCATCCAGGAGGACGCCGACGCGATCGGCCTGTCCATTCTCTCGGGTGCGCACAACACGCTGTTCGCCGCGGTGATCGACCTGCTCAAGGAGCGCGACGCCGCGGACATCCTCGTCTTCGGCGGCGGCATCATCCCGGACGAGGACATCCCGCCGCTGAAGGAGAAGGGCGTCGCGGAGATCTTCACCCCGGGAGCGACGACCACGTCGATCGTGGAGTGGGTGCGGCAGAACGTGCGTCAGCCGGCCGCGTCCGGAGGCTGAGCCGACGCCTCCACCGGGGCGGGCGCGCGGGTGGAGGCGGGCGGCGCCAACTCGTCCGCCATCGCCGCCCGCAACCGCAGCGTCGTGACCAGCCGCTGGAACGCCTCCGCCCAGTACCCCCCGGCGCCCGGCGCCGCGTCCTCGCGTTCGTCGGGTATCGCCAGCAGCGCCTCCAGCCGGGCGGTTTCCGCGGGGTCCAGGCAGCGCTCCGCCAGCCCCATCACACCGCTGAAACTCCACGGGTAACTTCCCGCGTCGCGCGCGATGTTGAGTGCGTCCACGACCGACCGGCCCAACGGCGCGGCCCACGGCACCGCGCACACCCCGAGCAGCTGGAACGCCTCCGACAGGCCGTGCGTCGCGATGAATCCGGCCACCCACGCGGCCCGCTGCGCCGGGTCCAGGGCCGCCAGCAGCTTGGCGCGCTCCGCCAGGGACACCGCCCCCGGCCCGCCCGCCTCCGGCGCCGACGGCGCGCCGAGCAGTGCCCTCGACCATTCGGCGTCCCGTTGCCGCATCGCCGCCCGGCACCAGGCCGCGTGCAGTTCGTCCTGCCAGCCGTCCGTCACGGGCAGCGCCACGATCTGCCGGGCCGTGCGCCCGCCGAGCCGTTCGGACCAGGTGCCCAGCGGCGTGGCCTCCACCAACTGCCCCAGCCACCATGACCGTTCTCCTCTGCCCGCGGGAGGTGTGGCCACCACACCGTCCCGCTCCATGCTCGAGTCGCACTCGAGGGGCGGCTCCACCACGATCGCCGGCGTGCGCTGCGTACGGTCGAGGGCGACACAGACCGCGGCCCGTACGGCCATACGCGCGGCGAGCGCCGAACCGGCCAGCGCCGACAGCAGTTCCGCCGCCGTCGCCCGGACATTACGGCTGCGGTCGCCCAGCGCCCGCTCCAGGAACGGCTCGTCCTCGACGGACAGGCCCGCGCGCATTGCGTCGAGGAACATCAGCCGGTCCTCCGCCCGCTCCTGCGGCCAGGTCGACGCCAGCAGCTCGCGCGCGCGGACGGGGGCACGCGTACGCAGGGCGCCCAGCAGGGCGACCCGCTCGGCGAACAGCCCCTCCTGCCACAGCCGGTGCACCGCCTCGGCGTCCTCGGGGCCGGGCAGCGCGGCGCCGCCGCCGGGGGCCGCACGCAGGGCGAAGCGCCAGTCCGCGTTCAGCCGGGCCAGCCACAGCGCGCGCGGGCCCGCGAACGCCAGCGCCGCCGGGCGCAGGTCCGTACGGCCCCGCGCCGCGTCCAGCAAAGAGGGAAGCAACTGCGCAGGCGCCGCGTACCCGTGCGCGACGGCCGCCGCCAGCCACTGCGGGAGCAGCTCCGTCAGGTCCGGTGCGCTGCCCCGGCGGCCGCCGCCCGCCCCTGCGGAGCGGTCGGCCAGCAAGGTGGCGAGCCGGTGCGCCGCCGCGGCGGGCAGCGCCGGGCGCGGATCCTCCGGCGCCGGCTCCGGCCGCCGGGCCGCCCGCGCGGGCCGCAGCCCGGCCCGCCGCCGTACGGTCGCCACGGCGGCCGCGTCCAGCAGCGCGAGGGGAGCCTCCCGGCCGGGCGCGGCGTCCGCCCGGGGGCGCCGGTCTGTGCCGAGCAGGGCGGCGGTGACCAGATCGTCCCAGGATTCCGCGCGAGTCGCGCCGGTCCGGGTGGTCGAGGTCGCGTTCATGTCGTCCCCCTCCTGATGACGTACGGCTGATGACAGATGGCGTCGCCTCCCCGCTTCGGGCCCGGTCAGCACAGCGGCACCGCCTCGTCCGCCGCCGCGGCCCAGGCCGTGAGCGGGGTGAAGCCGCGGTGGCCGCACTCGCCGAAGACCGTCACAGGGGCGCCGCCGGACAGGGCGACCAGCCGCCACAGGCCGGGGCGGGAGCGGGCGGCCCGGGTCAGCGGGAGCGCCGAGTCCGCATCGGCGTCGGCCAGTTGCCACGTCTCGCCGTCCGGGACCGGTATCACCCGCTCCAGTGTCACCGGGACCGCATCCAGCCAGGGATCGTCGCGCAGCGCCTCCCCGTACCGGGCCGTCGCCCGGGCCGTGGGCATGCCCGGCGGGCGGAACGCGGCGGGCGCCGGCGGGCCGAACCGCTCGCCCAGACCCGCCCGGTGGCGGCCGGCTCCCGGATGACCGGACAGCTCCGCGTCCAGGGCCAGGCCGACCGGCAGGGACAGCTCCGGTGCCCGGCCCGCCGCGCCGTACGAGAGTAGCAGCCGGGTGGCGCCCGATGAGACGCCGTGCAGCCAGACCCGGCGGGTCGTCAGTTTCGCGTCCACCGTGTCGTACTGGGCGAGGACCAGCCAGCGGTCGCGCACCGGCGGACCGTCCGCCGCAGCCGGCAGGCCGAGCCGGGAGCGGACCGTGGCCGCGAGAGCCTCCGGCAGCCGGTCGCGGCGCAGCCAGCCCCGGTCGAGCAGATGCAGCAGCGCGCACTCCTCCAGCAACCGCCCGGGCCAGCCCGCCCCGGACGCCGGTATCGTCCCCAACTCCCGTACCCGCGCGGCGAGTCCGGGCGCCTGCGCGTCCACCATGCGGGCCGCTGTCTCGTCCCACACCCCGTATCCCGCCTGCTCCGCCGAGGCCAGGCCGCCGCGCAGCAGGTCCGCGAGGCGCTGTTCCAGCTCCGTCGCGCCCGCGGTGACCCGCTCGGCCCGGCGCTCCGCCCGCCGCCGCGCCGCCTGCGGATCCGCGGGTCCGGCCGCCGAACTCCCCTCGTCCCGGCCCGGTTTGCTCTCGCCCCGCTCGCGTCTCCCCTCGAGCCACTGCCCGGCCCAGTCCGGCGGCTCGGCGGACACCGGCACCGAACCGCCGCCGTCCGCCCACAGCAGGAGCAGCCCGAGCGCGTGCTTGCACGGAAACTTACGGCTCGGACAACTGCACTTGTACGCCGGTCCTGCCAGGTCGACCACCGTCTGGTACGGCCTGCTGCCACTGCCCTTGCACAGCCCCCACACCGTCCCCTCTCCACTGCCCGTCCCGGACCACGGACCCGCCGTGCCGAGCTTGCTCCCCGCTTTGCGTGACGCGGCGTCAGGCGCCAGTGCCAGCACCTGCTCCGCGGTCCAGCGCACCCCCTGCTCAGTCATGTCTCCGACGGTAGGTCCCCCCACTGACAATCGGTCCGGAGTAGGCGTTCGTGCAGGTCAGGGCGATTGTCAGTGGCGTGGTGCACGGTTGGTGGCAGATCCGAACCGGCAGAGCTGGAGGGGGCCTCAGCCATGACTGTGTCCGTGGAAGCCACGTCCGTCGAAGCGCACGGGAGTCAGGAGTCGCAGGCGCTGCGACCGCACGCCGAGCACGCCTTCGCGGACGAACTCACCGCACTGGCCGAGCAGGACGACCGCCCGCGCCCGGCCCGCTGGAAACTGTCTCCGTGGGCGGTGGCGACCTACCTGCTCGGCGGCACCCTGCCGGACGGCACGGTGATCACACCCAAGTACGTGGGCCCGCGCCGCATCGTCGAGGTCGCCGTCACCACGCTCGCCACCGACCGCGCCCTGCTCCTGCTCGGCGTCCCCGGCACCGCCAAGACCTGGGTCTCCGAGCATCTGGCGGCAGCGGTCAGCGGGGACTCCACGCTGCTCGTGCAGGGCACGGCAGGTACGCCGGAGGAGGCGATCCGCTACGGCTGGAACTACGCGCGGCTGCTCGCGCACGGCCCGAGCCGCGACGCCCTGGTGCCCAGTCCCGTCATGCGGGCCATGTCCGAGGGCATGACGGCCCGCGTGGAGGAGCTGACCCGTATCCCGGCCGACGTGCAGGACACGCTGATCACGATCCTGTCGGAGAAGACGCTGCCCGTCCCGGAGCTGGGCGAGGAGGTCCAGGCGGTCCGCGGGTTCAACCTCATCGCCACCGCCAACGACCGTGACAGGGGCGTCAACGAACTCTCCAGCGCGCTGCGCCGCCGCTTCAACACCGTCGTGCTGCCACTGCCGGAGAGCGCTGAGGCCGAGGTCGACATCGTCACGCGCCGGGTCGAGCAGATCGGCCGCTCCCTCGACCTGCCGGCCGCGCCCGACGGCATCGAGGAGATCCACCGGGTCGTGACCGTCTTCCGGGAGCTGCGCGACGGCGTCACCACCGACGGCCGTACGAAGCTCAAGTCGCCCAGTGGCACGCTGTCCACGGCCGAGGCGATCTCCGTCGTCACGGGCGGGCTCGCCCTGTCGGCGCACTTCGGCGACGGCGTGCTGCGCCCGGGCGACGTCGCCGCCGGCATCCTCGGTGCCGTGGTCCGCGATCCGGCGGCCGACCGGGTCGTCTGGCAGGAGTACCTGGAGACCGTGGTCCGCGAGCGTGCGGGCTGGACGGACTTCTACCGGGCCTGCCGGGAGGTGAGCGCATGACCGACTCCGCCCGGCGCGCCGGGTACGACCGCGGGCCGCTGCTGCTGGGCGTGCGGCACCACGGGCCCGGTTCCGCGCGCGCGGTGCGGGCCGCGCTGACCGCCGCCCGTCCGAGCACCGTCCTGATCGAGGGCCCGCCCGAGGCCGACGCCCTGATCCCCCTGGCCGCCGACCCCGGTCTGCGGCCCCCGGTCGCCCTGCTCGCCCATGCCGTGGACGAGCCCGGCCGCTCGGCGTTCTGGCCGTTCGCCGAGTTCAGCCCCGAGTGGGTGGCGATCCGCTGGGCCCTGGAACACGGCGTACCGGCCCGTTTCATCGACCTGCCGGCCACGCACACGCTCGCGTGGGAGCAGAGGGAGGAGCAGAAGGAGCAGCAGGGCCAGGGGGGCCCGCAGGGTGCCGACGAGTCCGAGGACACCCCTGGCGACGGCAGGCCTCAGGACGGCGGCGGCCACGTCCGCATCGACCCGCTCGCCGTGCTTGCCGAAACCGCCGGGTACGACGACCCCGAACGCTGGTGGGAGGACGCCGTCGAGCACCGGGGCCCGGGCCGGCACGACCCCTTCGCACCGTTCGCCGCCCTGGAGGACGCCATGGGCGCGCTCCGCGAGCGGTACGGCGCCGGCGGGCACCCGCGTGATCCGGTGCGCGAGGCGCAGATGCGGCTCCAACTACGCGCCGCTCGACGGGAGTTCGGGGACGAGCTGGCGGTGGTGTGCGGGGCCTGGCACGTGCCCGCGCTGCGCGCGAGGACCACCGTCGCCGCCGACCGCGCCCTGCTGAAGGGGCTGCCCAGGGTCAAGGTGGACCTGACCTGGGTGCCGTGGACGCACCGCAGGCTCGCCCGGGCCGGCGGATACGGCGCGGGAATCGACTCGCCGGGTTGGTACGGCCATCTCTTCCACGCCCCGGACCGGCCGGTGGAGCGCTGGCTGACCAAGGTGGCGGGGCTGCTGCGCGAGGAGGACCGGATGGTCTCCTCCGCCCATGTCATCGAGGCCGTCCGGCTCGCCGGGACCCTGGCGGCGCTGCGCGGCCGCCCACTGCCAGGGCTGAGCGAGACCACCGACGTCGTGCGCGCGGTGATGGGCGACGGCTCCGACGTGCCGCTGGCGCTGGTGCACGACCGGCTGGTGGTCGGGGACGTGATGGGAGAGGTGCCGCAGTCGGCTCCGGCGGTGCCGCTCCAGCGCGACCTGGCCCGGCAGCAGCGGGCGCTGCGGCTCAAACCGGAGGCGCTGGAGCGGGAGTTGGAGCTGGACCTGCGCGGGGACACCGACACCGGCCGCAGCAGGCTGCTGCACCGGCTGCGGTTGCTCGGCGTCGACTGGGGCGCACCGGTCCGGTCGCGGGGGAGCACCGGCACCTTCCGGGAGACCTGGCGGCTGCGCTGGGAGCCGGAGCTGGCGGTGCGGATCGCCGAGGCGGGCGTGTGGGGGACGACCGTAAGCGGCGCGGCGCAGGCCAAGGCCGAGGCGGACGCGGCGGCCTCGCGAGCCCTCGCCGACGTCACCGCGCTCGCCGAGCACTGTCTGCTGGCCGGTCTGCCGGACGCCCTGCCCGTGGTCATGCGGGCCCTGGCGGACCGGGCCGCCCTCGACACGGACGTCGGCCACCTGGCCCAGGCCCTGCCCGCCCTGGTCCGCTCCCTGCGCTACGGCGACGTACGCGGCACCGACACCGGCGCACTGGCCGGGGTCGCGGCGGGCCTGGCCGAGCGGATCTTCGTCGGCCTGCCCCCGGCCTGCGCCGCGCTCGACGCGGACGCGGCGGAGGAGATGCGGGCCCATGTGGACGCCGTGCACGCGGCGGTGGGGCTGCTGGCGGAGACGCAGGCGGGTGTGGGCACCGGCACCGACGGCACCGCTTCCGGGGCGGACCGGGGTGATCTGCGGCACCGCTGGCGTGCCGTGCTGCGGACACTGACGCTGCGCGACACCGTGGCCGGTGTGCTGCGGGGAAGGGCGGTGCGGCTGCTGCTGGACGACGGCGCGTCGGGGCCGCAGGAGGCGGCGCGACTGATGGGGTTCGCCCTGTCGCCGGGGACACCGCCCGCCGATGCGGCCGCCTGGATCGAGGGCTTCGCCGGCGGTGGGGGCGGGCTGCTGCTGGTGCACGACGAGCGGTTGCTCGGCCTGCTCGACGACTGGCTCACGGCCGTGCCGGCGGAGGCGTTCACGGACGTGCTGCCGCTGCTGCGCCGTACGTTCGCGGCATACGACCCGGGGGTGCGCAGAACCCTTGGCGAGCTGGTCCGGCGCGGACCGGGTCGGGCGGGCGAGCGGGCCGGGGCCGGGGGCGCAACACCCGGCTTCGCCGCGCAGGCCGACACCGAGCGCGCCGACGCCGTGCTGCCGGTGCTGCGGCTGCTGCTCGGCACGGACGACGCCGAGCCGGTGACGACCGATGACAACAGGTTTGCGGGGGTGGGCACATGACGACCGGGCCGACGACACTCACGACAGGCACAGGCACAGGCACAGGCACAGGCACAGGCACAGGCACAGGCACAGGCACAGGCACAGGCACAGGCACAGGCACAGGCACAGGCACAGGCACAGGCACAGGCACAGGCACTGGCACCGGCACCGACCCCGGCGACCCGGCGCGGGAGCGCCTGCGGCGCTGGCGGCTGGTGCTCGGCGGGGACCAGGCCGACGGCACCGGGTGCGCGCTGTCCGGGCGGGACGCGGCGATGGACGGCACGCTCGCCGCGCTCTACGGCAAGAGAGACAGACCGCAGGCGGGCCGGGACCGTTCGGCGGGGCTCGGGGCCTCGGCGCCCTCCGTGGCGCGCTGGCTCGGTGACGTTCGCCGCTACTTCCCGTCCTCCGTCGTCCAGGTCATGCAGCGCGACGCCATCGACCGGCTCGGGCTCTCCGCGCTGCTGCTGGAGCCGGAGATGCTCGAGGCGGTGGAGGCCGACGTGCACCTGGTCGGCACGCTGCTCTCGCTCAACAAGGCGATGCCGGAGACGACGAAGGAGACGGCACGCGCGGTCGTCCGAAAAGTGGTCGAGGACCTGGAGAAGCGGCTCGCGGCCCGCACCCGGACCACCCTCAACGGCGCCCTCGACCGCAGTGCGCGCATCAGCCGCCCGCGCCACCACGACATCGACTGGAACCGCACCATCGCGGCCAACCTCAAGCACTACCTGCCCGAGTACCGCACGGTCGTGCCGGAGCGGCTCGTGGGATACGGCCGGGCGGCGCGGTCGGTGAAGAAGGAGGTGGTGCTCTGCATCGACCAGTCCGGTTCGATGGCGGCCTCGGTGGTCTATGCGTCGGTGTTCGGCGCGGTGCTCGCCTCCATGCGGTCGATCAGTACTCGGCTGGTCGTCTTCGACACGGCGGTGGTCGACCTCACCGACCAGCTGGACGACCCGGTCGACGTCCTCTTCGGCACCCAGCTCGGCGGCGGTACGGACATCAACCGGGCGCTCGCCCACTGCCAGTCGCAGATCACCCGGCCCGCCGAGACGGTGGTCGTGCTCATCAGTGACCTCTACGAGGGCGGCATCCGTGCCGAGATGCTCAAGAGGGTGGCGGCGATGAAGGCGTCCGGGGTGCAGTTCGTGGCGCTGCTCGCGCTGTCGGACGAGGGGGCGCCCGCGTACGACCGGGAGCATGCAGCGGCGCTGGCCGCGCTCGGCGCACCGGCCTTCGCCTGTACGCCCGACCTGTTCCCCGAGGTCATGGCGGCGGCGCTGGAGAAGCGACCGCTGCCGATACCGGACACCGTGTGACACCAGGCAGGAAAGGGGATATGGCTACCCATCAGTAATGCTGGGGTTGCGCAGCCTCGGGCGGGCCGTGCAAGGATCGGCGCAGCCCGTACCGCGCCGACTCGAGGGACATTCCTCTCCTTGACCTTCCCAGCAGCCATCCCCGGTACCGCCGTGCGCGTCCCGCGTACGGCGGCCGGGCGGCGTGCGCTCCAACTGGCGCTGCTGGTCGGCGCGCTGTTCGCGCTGGGGTTCCTCTGCGGCGAGCAGGCCCACGCGGCCGACGGACCTCCGGTGCGCAGGACGGTGACCACCGTGCGGGAGACGGTGACGTCGGAGCCGGAGACGGTGACGGTGACGTCGGTGCGAAAGGCGGCGACGTCCGCGCGGACCGGGACGGCCGGGCACGGGGATCCGGTGCGCGCGGTACTCGCGTCGGGCACGGGCGGCGAGCGGCTCGTCGACCCCGTCCGCGCAGGCGGCGAACAATCCGTCACCCCCGTACGCGCGGTCGGTGAAGAGATCGTCACCCCCGTACGCGCGGTCGGTGATGAGGTCGTCACCCCCGTTCGCACGGTCGGCGACAAGGCCGTCGGCTCCGTACGGAACGTGGTGTCCGCGGTGACCGCCGTGTCCCGGCCCGTCGTACAGGCCTCGGCGCCGACGACACGGCCCACGATGCCCGCCCTGCCCCTGCCGGATCTCGGCCAGGTCGCGCACGCGCCCGTCCGCCTGCCGCCCGGGGCGAAGGCACTCGGCCAGCGGCCGCACGCAGGCCCGCTTGCTCCGGCTCGGAGCGCGGCCTCGGCGGCTCCGCACCAGCGGCACACCCGCGCCGAGGGCCGTACCGCCGCCACCGCGTCGGCGCCGTTCGTCGCGTACGGCCCGGCGTTCACCCCCGCGTCGCAGACCTCGGCGCACGCCTTCGCCCGTCACGGCGCCGCCGCCCGTGTCCCCGGCCGTCCCGCGCCCAGCGGAGACCCGGACGGCGTGCTGGGCAAGCAGGCGGTCGACGGCAACGCGTCCCGCCACGGTGACGCGCACGCCGTCACCTTCGGCAACCGGGCGCCCCTGCGGCTCGTACCGGGCACCGCCGCGCGCGTCGACACGCCCCGCACCCGGGAACGGCACCGGGACATCCCCGTCTTCCCCGGCTAGGCAGCACGGCCGACCTCCCCGCCACGGACCTGCCGCGCGGGGGCGGAACAGGTCTGCCCGTCCGTCCGGGCCCCATCGATCGCCCCGTCGATCCCCTGACTCCTTGATCCTCTGATCCCAGGTCAGTGATCAGCGATTCCCGGACGGAACTCCCCAGTCAGCCGTTTGCGAAGGAATTGACGCACGCAATGAACAAGAACATCCGTCGTTCGATCGTGATAGCCGCCGGTGTCACCGGCGCGTGGGCCCTCGGCTCGGCCGCGGCCAGTGCCGACGAACTGTCCGCCACCTCCCACTCCGTCCCGGACGCGGGCACGGACTCCGTCGCGGGGACCGTCGACGGCCTGCTCACGGGCGTCCACGACACGGTCTCCGGCGTCGCGAACACCGTCGACGGCACCGTCTCCGGCCTGACCGGCACCGCCGCATCGGACCCTTCTGCTTCATCGACCACGTCGGCCGCCTCGAGCACCACCGTGAAGGCCGCGCAGCCCGGGCAGGCCGTGTCCGGGCTCACCAGCACCGCCGACCAGGCGGGACGGTCCGCCGACGCCAAGGCCCTGGTCGCCGCGAAGGCGCGGAGCATGAGGGGCGCCGAGGTCATCAGGGGTGCGCGGGCGGCCCGTGCGGTGCAGGGGCAGGGCGCCCAGGACCATGCCCGGGTTCGGGTTCAGGCCGACGGGGCGCACGGTGCCGGCCGTGCCGCCCACGAGGTCGCGCACGCCGTCTCGACCGCCTCCCGGGGCGGCATCGACTACCTCTTCGGACCGCTGTCCTCGTTCGCTCCCGGGGTGGAGGAGGTGCTGGCCGCCGCCCAGACCAGGCTCCAGGCGACCCAGGCGGCGGCCCGTGCCCGGGCGGAGGGTGTCCAGGGCGCCGTACGGACGACGGTGCGGCAGACCGTCGCCGGTGCGCAGGGCCGGACGGCCGGTGTCACCACGGTCGGGAGCGGTACGGCCGCCGAGGCGGCCGACGCGGCGCAGGCCTCCGTCGCCGCCGTGCCCGCGCACGTCACCGGCGCGGTCACGGGCGTCGGGCAGCGGGCGGTCGGCACGGTGCGGTCCGTGCCGGGCGCCGTCACACCGGTGGTGGACGGGACGGCCGCCGCGGTCGTCCCGCCGGTCGCCGCCACGGCCGTGCACGACGCCGTGCCGGTCGCCGACCGAGCGGTGGCAGGCCTGCGGCCCACGGCCACGCACGCGGCGACGGGCGCGTACGGGACGGCCGGGTACGGCATCTCTGCCGTGGACGGGATGGCCGGGTACGGGATGGCCGGGTACGGCACCTCTGCCGTGGAGGGGATGGCCGGGTACGGCACCTCTGCCGCGGACGAGACGATCGGGTACGGCACCTCGGCCGTGGGCGGGGCCGTCGGGTACGCCGCCCCCACTGTGGCCGGGGCCGTGGCCGGGACCGCCGGACATGCTGCCTTTGCCGCGCACGGGATCACCGCCGATGTGCACGGTGTGGCGACGGGCGCCGTGGCCGATGTGCGGGCGGTCGTCGGTGGTGCGGTCGACGGTGCGTCGGGTTACGCCGGTGCGGCGGCCGGGCAGATCGTGCGGGACACCACGGACGCCGTGCTGCCGCCGGTGGGCTCCAGTGCCGTGCGCGGAGTCGTGCGCGAAGTCGTGCCGGTCGCCGGGCAGGTCCTGGCCGACTCGGGCGCCCTCGGCCACGGCGTGGCCGGTGACGTCCAGCCCTTCGCGGGCGGTGTCGTCGGTGCCGTACCGCCCCTCGCACACGGGATGACCGGGCAGACCGCTGCCTTTGCCGCGGGCGTGGCGGGGCAGACCAGTGCCTTCGGCGAGGGCGTGGCAGGTCGGAGCACCGCCTTCTCCGCGGGCGTGGCGGGGCAGGCCTCCGTCTTCGCCGAGGAGGTCGCCCGGCAGGCCGGGGGCTTTGGGCAGGGGCTCGGTGGCAGGGGACAGGAGGGTGGCGGTGAGCCGGTCGGGGACGTCGGCGCCGGTGCCGAAGGGGCCGTCCGTGCGGTCGTACCCACGTACCTCCAGGACGCGGTGTACCAGCAGAACCCGTACGGCGTGCCGCGCGTCTGAGAGCCGGGCCGAGCGCCCGCAGCAGCGCTCCGCGGGGTGACCGGACCCGGACGGCCGAATGCCGTCGGACCGTCCGACCGGGACCCCGCGGGTGGGGCGGGTGGTCCCCATTGGGGTGGGGATCAACCGCCGCGGCCCCGGAACCACCGGGGCCTTCCAGAGGCCTCACCGGGTCAACCCCAGCCCGGTGAGGCCTCGCCCATCGCAATGAAGACACCCGAAGCAGGGCCGAAGGCAGCCGCAGCCGGTCTCAGCCGGTCTCAGCCGGTCTCAGACGGTCGCAGCCGGTCGAAGGCAGCGAGCGCGGCTCCCTCGCCTTTCCTGTCGCGGCACGCCGTGCCAGCGAATCCGGCATCATGTGACAGGTATCACCGCTCGTGTGTGACCCTCGATTTAGGGAGCCCCCTCAACCGGCGATAACCTGCGAGACGGACATGCCGCGCGCTCGGACACCGTGTGCGCCTCCCTTGTGACAAGCGGACGTCACGTTGCCCTTCGCGGCACGCCCACGCATCCAACGAACCGCGAGATCACTGATAGGGACGGAAGCGCGTGGACCTGTTCGAGTACCAGGCGAGGGACCTCTTCGCCAAGCACGATGTACCGGTGCTGGCCGGTGAAGTCATCGACACGCCTGAGGCGGCGCGCGAGATCACCGAGCGACTGGGCGGCAAGTCGGTCGTCAAGGCGCAGGTGAAGGTCGGTGGTCGCGGCAAGGCCGGTGGCGTCAAGCTGGCTGCCTCCGCGGACGAGGCCGTCGCCCGTGCGACGGACATCCTCGGCATGGACATCAAGGGCCACACGGTCCACAAGGTGATGATCGCCGAGACCGCCCCGGAGATCCTCGAGGAGTACTACGTCTCCTTCCTCCTCGACCGTGCCAACCGCACCTTCCTCTCCATCGCCTCCGTCGAGGGCGGTATGGAGATCGAGGAGGTGGCGGCCACCCGTCCGGAGGCCGTCGCCCAGACGCCGATCAACCCCATCGACGGTGTCGACGAGGCCAAGGCCCGCGAGATCGTCGCCGCGGCCAAGTTCCCGGCCGAGGTCGCCGACCAGGTGGCGAACGTCCTCGTCAAGCTGTGGGACACCTTCATCAAGGAGGACGCCCTCCTGGTCGAGGTCAACCCGCTGGCGAAGGTCGCCTCCGGCGACGTCATCGCCCTCGACGGCAAGGTGTCGCTCGACGACAACGCCGAGTTCCGTCACCCCGACTTCGAGGCCCTCCACGACAAGGCCGCGGCCAACCCGCTCGAGGCCGCTGCCAAGGAGAAGAACCTCAACTACGTCAAGCTCGACGGCGAGGTCGGCATCATCGGCAACGGCGCCGGTCTCGTCATGAGCACCCTGGACGTCGTCGCGTACGCCGGTGAGAAGCACGGTGGCGTCAAGCCCGCCAACTTCCTGGACATCGGCGGTGGCGCCTCCGCCCAGGTCATGGCGAACGGCCTGGAGATCATCCTGGGCGACCCGGACGTCAAGTCCGTGTTCGTGAACGTCTTCGGTGGCATCACCGCCTGTGACGAGGTCGCCAACGGCATCGTGCAGGCGCTCAAGCTCCTCGAGGACCGCGGCGAGAACGTCTCCAAGCCGCTCGTCGTCCGCCTCGACGGCAACAACGCCGAGCTGGGCCGCAAGATCCTCACCGACGCCGCCCACCCGCTGGTGCAGCGCGTCGACACCATGGACGGCGCGGCCGACAAGGCCGCCGAGCTGGCCGCCGCCAAGTAAGCACTCAGGACGAGGACACCAACACACCATGGCTATCTGGCTCAACAAGGACAGCAAGGTCATCGTCCAGGGCATGACCGGCGCCACCGGCATGAAGCACACCAAGCTCATGCTCGGCGACGGCACCGACGTCGTGGGCGGCGTGAACCCGCGCAAGGCGGGCACCACCGTGGACTTCGACGGCAAGAAGGTACCGGTCTTCGGTACGGTCGCCGAGGCCATCAAGGAGACCGGCGCGAACGTCTCCGTGATCTTCGTGCCGGAGAAGTTCACCAAGGACGCGGTCGTCGAGGCCATCGACGCCGAGATCCCGCTGGCCGTCGTGATCACCGAGGGCATCGCCGTGCACGACACGGCCGCCTTCTGGGCGTACGCCGGCAAGAAGGGCAACAAGACCCGCATCATCGGCCCGAACTGCCCCGGCATCATCACCCCGGGCCAGTCGAACGTCGGCATCATCCCGGGCGACATCACCAAGCCGGGCCGCATCGGCCTGGTCTCGAAGTCCGGCACGCTGACGTACCAGATGATGTACGAGCTGCGCGACATCGGCTTCTCGACCGCCGTCGGCATCGGTGGCGACCCGATCATCGGCACCACGCACATCGACGCCCTGGCCGCCTTCCAGGACGACCCCGACACCGAGCTGATCGTGATGATCGGTGAGATCGGCGGCGACGCCGAGGAGCGTGCCGCGGCGTTCATCAAGGAGAACGTGACCAAGCCGGTCGTCGGCTACGTCGCGGGCTTCACCGCGCCCGAGGGCAAGACCATGGGTCACGCCGGCGCCATCGTCTCCGGCTCCTCCGGCACCGCACAGGCCAAGAAGGAGGCCCTGGAGGCCGCGGGCGTCAAGGTCGGCAAGACGCCGACCGAGACGGCGAAGCTCGCCCGCGAGATCCTGGGCGGCTGAATCTCCCGGTGCGCCCATCGGCTTGCGGGCCGACCGTCGGCAGGCCCGCCCCCTGGACCGGGGGCGGGCCTGCCGCCGTTCACCCGGCCAGTGGCCGCACTCTTTCCGGCCCGCTCGACTCCGACCTGCGCAGCTTCGTCCGCAGGGTCTGTTCGTCGTGCGAGAGGGGGCCCGCTGCGGCTCGCAGCGGCACCCCCTGCACCGCCTGGGCCGGGGCGATCGGCGGCTCGTAGTGCGTCGGTGCGGTGCGCAGCGTGAGCGTGGTCGCGCCGATGATCGTCACCGTGAACGCGATCGCCGTGCGGGTCCAGAAGACGTTGCGCCGTTCGCCGACGGTACGCACCAGCGACGGCCCGGCCGCGCGCAGCCGATCGGCCGAGGCCAGTTCGAGCAGCCGCCGGTGGAGTTCGGCGGGGTCGGCCAGTTCCGGGATGCGGGCCGCCACGGCCTCGCGGGCGTGGGTCAGCCGGTTCGCCGCCGCCGGAGTGCTGGCCTCCGTCTCCGCCGCGGTCTCCGGCAGGTCGAGGCCCACCCCGTCGTACAGGACGAGTGTGCGCCGGTACGACGGCGGCAGTTCGAGTAGGGCGTGCAGCAGCGCGCGGTCGGCCGGGTCGGCGGGCGGCGGCTCCGGGTACCGGTGGCGGGGGCGGAAGCGGTGCCAGGGGGAGAGCGCACAGTCGTACGCCACGGCCCGTACCCAGCCGGCCGGATCCCGGTCCCGGGCCACGACGGGCCAGCGCTGCCAGGCCAGCTGGAAGGCCCGCTCCACGGCCTCGCGGGCCAGCTCCCGGCTCCCGCACAGCAGATAGGCCTGGCGCACGAGAGCGGGAGTGCAGAACACGTACAGCGCGTCGAAGGCCTGAGTGGGCGTCAGGTTCTCCAATGCGCAGGCAGGGGCGGGAACCCTCCGCCGGTCGCCCGCCGGTGGGGTGAGAGGTGTCAGTGCGAGGGCCGCCAGCAGTCTGGCGTACGCCTCGCCCTCGGCTCCGCCCGGGAGGCCGCGGCCGGACTCCCATGCGTGCAGCGTCGTGCGGCTGACGCCGATCCGCTCCGCGACCTGATCCAGCGTCAGCGACCGGGACTCGCGCAGGCGTCGGCGTTCCTTCGGCGGTGGCAGCGGACTGGCAGAGTTCTGCTTCGTCACCGTGCGCCCTTCCGTACGAAAAAGAACATAAACATATATTGAGCGACACTTCGGAGGTTCGCCTGTTACGACGGGAAAGCGCGTGTCGTTGGGAGCATGGCGGACGTGATCCCGATGACCGCACGCCGACCGTCGCTCCCGCTCCTGCTGGCCCGGCTGCGCGACCGCTCGCCCGGACTGGCCGCGAGCGTCCTCGGCGGCGCCGTCGCCGCCGGACTCGGGCTCGGCTCGTTCGCCGTGCTCGTGCTGGCGCTGTGGGTCAGCTCGCCGTACCCCGACAGCGGTCCGGGTGGTGCCCTGCACGTCGCCGCCGCCCTGTGGCTGCTGGCGCACGGTGTCGAACTGGTCCGCACCGACACGCTCTCCGGCGCGCCGCTGCCGATGGGCGTGACCCCGCTGCTGCTGCTCGCGCTGCCGGTGTGGCTGCTGTACCGGGCGGCCCGGGACGCCGTCGACGCGCCCGCCGACGCCGACGGACCGCCCCCGGTGCCCGCCCGCACCGCGTGGACGGGGATCGTCCTCGGCTACCTCGGGGTCGGCGGCTCGGCCGCGCTGTACTGCGCCGGCGCCGAACTGCGGCCCTCGTGGGGCTGGGTGACGGTGTGTCTGCCACTTGTCGCGGCGGGCTCCGCGGCGGCGGGGGTGTGGTCGGCGTACGGCCGGCCGCGTGAGCCGGTGCTCGGCATGCTGCGCGTGGTGCCGGGTCCGGTACGGCGCCTGGTGTTCGGTGCGGACGCACGGCCGCGGCTCGGTACGGCCGTACGGGCGGCCGGTGCGGCGACGACCGCCCTGCTGGGCGGTGGGGCGCTGCTGCTCGCGGTGTCGCTGGTGTGGCACGGCGGCGCGGCGCGGGCGTCCTTCCTCCAGTTGACGGAGGGCTGGACCGGGCGGTTCGCCGTGCTGCTGCTGGGGGTCGTCCTGATCCCCAACGCGGCGGTGTGGGCCGCCTCGTACGCCCTCGGGCCCGGCTTCGCACTCGGCGCCGGGCACGTGGTGCAGCCGTTCGCCTCGCATCCGGCCCCGCTGCTGCCGCCGTTCCCGCTGCTGGCGGCGGTGCCGGACGCGGGGCCCGGGGCGCTGCCGAACTGGGCGGCGGGGCTGGTCCCGGTGGCGGCCGGGGTGACGGCGGGGTGGTTCGTGGCGCGGGGCGCCGTGCGCCGGCCGGGGAGGGGGAAGGCGGCCTCGGCTCGCTGGCCGGCCGCCGGTACCGCCGCGGTGGTCCTGCTGACCGCGGCGCTCTGCGCGGCGGCGGACGCCCTGCTCGCCCTGCTGGCGGGCGGGCCGCTGGGCGTGGCCGCGCTGGCCCGCTTCGGCCCGGTGTGGTGGCAGACCGCAGGAGCGGCGGGGGTCTGGACGGCGGTGTTCGGGATGCCGGTGGCGCTGACGGTACGGGCATGGCGGCTGTGGAGCGGGCGCACACGCACCGGGGAGATCCCGGCGCAGGACACGGGGGCGGGCGGGAGGGCCAAGACCGCCCCTGCGGACTCCGGCCCGGCGAACGGCCTTGCGGCGGGTGCCGGGGGCGGAGAGGAGCAGGCGGCGGCGAGGGCGAAGGCGCAGGGCCAGGCGAAGGCCGAGGACGCCGGCCCGGGCAAGAAGGAGAAGGGCAAGCAGGACAGGGGCAAGCAGGTGGAGGTCGTGCCTCAGGCGCCCGGCGCCGCCGAGGAGGAGCCGTACGACGTCCTCCCGGCCGAGGACCCGTTCCCGCCGGACTGGCACGACGACGTCGCCCGCGCCTCCCGCTGGGCGGCCCTGAAGGAGGCCGCCGCCCCCTCGGCACCGCCCCCCGAGCCCGAGCCCGAGCCCGAGCCCGAGCCCGAACTCGAGCCCGAGCCGGACCTCACCGACCTGCCGCCGCCGGGCACGCCGGAGCCGCCCGACGCGACCGGGTGACCCCCGCGGCCTCGTGCCCTCAGCTGTTCCCCACTCCCAGGACTCCCCGCAGCCCCTTGGGCAGCAGCTGGTCGCAGGACTGTTTGGCCTCGTGGGTGAGGGCGTCGTTCACGCACGTGTAGTAGTCGCGGTAGACGAACTGGACGGTGAAGGTCGAGGCCACCAGGACCAGGGCGAGGGACGCCGTCACCAGGCCGCCGACGGCCGCCGTCACCTGGGGCCGGGCGGGCATGGGGCGCGCCGGGCCGTCAGGGGACGGCGTGCGCGGCTTGGCACGCAGCGCGCTGATGCCCCAGTACAGGGCCAGCACGCCCAGCAGCAGGGCCACGTACGGCCAGCTGAACAGGACGAAGAAGACCGCCCACATGCCGGACAGGAGGGCGTAGCGCGCGCGGCGCTGGGCGGGGTCGGTCGGGTCCCAGCGCATCCCGCCGGGGCCGGTCGGTCCGCCGGGACCCTGGGAGCTGCCGCCGGGCCGCTCGCCGAAGCCGCCGGGGGAGCGTCCGGGCTGCCGGTCGCTCCACTGACTGCCCCACGCAGGGCCGTCGCCGGAACCGCCGCCGGGGCCGTGTCCGGGAGTGCCGTCGGAGCCGTCATCCGGGCCGGAATCCGCGCCCGGGCCACCGGACGGACCATCAGGACGTCGGCGGGGCTGCCAGGGCCGGTCCGGGGTGCCCTCGGGCGGCGGGGCGAAGGGGTTGTCGTCCTGCTGCCCGGCGCCGGCACCCTCGTGGCCGCCCCGCGGCGCCTCGGGCGGCGAGGCCGGCCGCTCCCGCAGCAGCACGGCGCCGCGTTCGCCTCCCTGGCCCGTGCGCAGGGGGAACGTGAGGAGTCGCAGGCTGCGATCGGGCATCAAGAGAGCGTCTTCCCCTAGGTGAATACGGCTGTCCGACGTGAGCTTCCACCTCGGAAACGCACCACACGGCGTGCGCGTTCCCGAGCCGGTTCCTCCCGAACGCTACCTTCCGGCCACGCCCCCGTCCCGTGGGGGCTGTCCAGTGTGCCGGTATCGTTGCTGGCGGTCGGCTGCTTCGTAGGGTTCCCCGTATCCAGGGACGCGAAGCATTCGTACGAATGTACAAGTACCCGAGAAAGGGCCTCCCGTGGCCGCCACCCCCGCTGCCCCCGCGGTCAAGCGTCTCGTCGTGCTGGTCTCCGGATCGGGCACCAACCTCCAGGCGCTGCTGGACGAGATCGAGCGCACCGGAGCCGAGCGGTACGGCGCCCGGATCGTCGCCGTGGGGGCCGACCGCGACGGCATCGAGGGGCTCGCCCGCGCCGGGCGGGCCGGGCTGCCGACCTTCGTGTGCAGGGGCAAGGACTTCGGCAGCCGTGAGGAGTGGGACGCCGCGCTGACCGAGGCCGTGCGCGCCCACGAGCCCGACCTCGTGGTCTCCGCCGGGTTCATGAAGATCGTCGGGAAGGAATTCCTCGCGCGCTTCGGCGGACGGTTCGTCAACACCCACCCGGCCCTGCTGCCCAGCTTTCCGGGGGCCCACGGCGCGCGGGACGCGCTCGCGTACGGCGTCAAGGTGACCGGCTGCACCGTCCACTTCGTCGACGACGGCGTCGACACCGGCCCGATCATCGCCCAGGGGGTCGTCGAGGTCCGGGACGAGGACGACGAGAGCGCGCTGCACGAGCGCATCAAGGAAGTCGAGCGAAGGCTGCTCGTCGAGGTCGTGGGGCGGCTCGCCCGCAACGGCTATCGCATTGAGGGACGAAAGGTAGTTATCCAGTGACCGCCACCGCCGAGAGCACCAAGCGGCCCATTCGCCGGGCGCTCGTCAGCGTCTACGACAAGACCGGCCTCGAAGACCTCGCGCGCGGGCTGCACGAGGCCGGCGTGGAGCTGGTCTCCACCGGGTCCACGGCTGGCCGCATCGCCGCCGCCGGCGTCCCTGTCACCAAGGTCGAGGAGCTGACCGGCTTCCCCGAGTGCCTGGACGGCCGGGTCAAGACGCTGCACCCGAAGGTGCACGCCGGCATCCTCGCCGACCTGCGGCTGGACAGCCACCGTGAGCAGCTCGCCGAGCTGGGCGTGGAGCCGTTCGACCTCGTCGTGGTGAACCTCTACCCGTTCCGTGAGACGGTCGCCTCCGGTGCCTCGGACGACGAGTGCGTGGAGCAGATCGACATCGGCGGCCCCTCGATGGTCCGCGCCGCCGCCAAGAACCACCCGTCGGTCGCCGTGGTCACCAGCCCCGAGCGGTACGCCGACGTCCTCGCCGCGGTCCAGCACGGCGGCTTCGACCTCGCCGCCCGCAAGCGGCTGGCCGCCGAGGCCTTCCGGCACACCGCCGCCTACGACGTGGCCGTCGCCCACTGGTTCGCGTCCTCCTACGCCCCCGTCGACGACTCGCGGTTCCCGGACTTCCTGGGCAGCACCTACGAGCGCAAGAACACCCTGCGCTACGGCGAGAACCCGCACCAGGACGCCGCCCTCTACGTCGACGGGACCGGCGGTCTCGCCGATGCCGAGCAGCTGCACGGCAAGGAGATGTCGTACAACAACTACACGGACACGGACGCCGCCCGCCGTGCCGCGTACGACCACGACGAGCCGTGCGTCGCCATCATCAAGCACGCCAACCCCTGCGGAATCGCGGTCGGTTCGGACGTCGCCGAGGCGCACCGCAAGGCGCACGCCTGCGACCCGGTCTCCGCGTACGGCGGTGTGATCGCCGTGAACCGGCCGGTCAGCAAGGAGATGGCGGAGCAGGTGGCCGAGATCTTCACCGAGGTTGTCGTCGCCCCGGACTACGAGGAGGGGGCTCTCGAAGCCCTCGCCAAGAAGAAGAACATCCGTGTCCTGAAGGCTCCGGGCGCGCCCTGCAACCGGGTCGAGGCCAAGCAGGTCGACGGCGGTGTGCTGCTGCAGGTCACCGACCGGCTCCAGGCCGACGGCGACGACCCGGCCCACTGGACGCTGGCGTCGGGTGAGGCCCTGAGCGAGGCGGAGCTGGCGGAGCTGGCCTTCGCCTGGAAGGCCTGCCGCGCGGTGAAGTCCAACGCGATCCTGCTCGCCAAGGACGGCGCCTCGGTCGGCGTCGGCATGGGCCAGGTCAACCGCGTCGACTCCTGCAAGCTCGCGGTCGAGCGGGCCGGCGAGGAGCGCGCCCGCGGCTCGTACGCGGCCTCGGACGCCTTCTTCCCCTTCCCCGACGGTCCGCAGATCCTGATCGACGCCGGTGTCCGGGCGATCGTCCAGCCGGGCGGCTCGATCCGTGACGAGCAGGTGGTCGAGGCCGCGAAGAAGGCGGGCGTGACCATGTACTTCACGGGTACGCGGCACTTCTTCCACTGACGCCTGCGGCGGTCTTCGCCGACCGGTTCGCCAAGCCGTACGGTCTCCGGCCCTCCCCCGAGGGGGCCGGAGACCGCCGTCCCCGCCCGATCAGCAGGGGCGCAGGGACCAGATCGGGTCCCAAGTCGCCGTCCCCGCCTGGTAGGCCGTCGAGGTCCAGCGGACGCTGCCGTCCTGGTTGAAGAACTTGGCGACCGTGCCCGGCGTCTGGTTGTTGGTGAACGGGCCGTCGCCGGTCCAGTTCGTGACGTTCCAGGTCTGGCACTTGTAGAAGTCGAACTTGGTGCCGTTGACGAGCATGCACAGGTGACCGTAGGCGCAGTCCAGGTCCTTGGCGGCGAACCTGCCCTGCGGGGCCCTGGTGAGGGTCAGGCCGTCGTAGCGGACCTGGTCGGCGGACGCGGAGAGCACCTTCGGGTGTCCGGCGAGGACGTGGTCGGCGACCTGCTGGATGCCGGTCACCCGGGTGCCGTCCGCGGCGGTGTCGGCGACGGCCGCGATCGTGGAGCCGGCGACGAGGGCGGTGGCCGCGATCAGAAGCGCGGCGGGCTTGGCGATGTTCACGTGTTCCCCCATGTGAACGGTGGTGCATGAACTGTTTCGGTCGCTCCGCCGGGGCGGAGTGGTTCCACCGTCGCAGCGGTCGCCGCCCGCCGGTACCTGTGAAGTCTCAGGGTCACTTCCTGCCCGGGGGCGCGTACTCCTTGAGGTAGTGGGCGACACGGGCGCAGTAGTCGCGGTACTTCGGGGGAACTCCGCCCGTGTCGTTCACCTTGGCGGCCGACGTCCGGTAGCCGGCGGCGACCAGCACCCGTTCGTCGCCGGGCAGTCCGGACTTCAGGTGGTCGTCGATGTAGCACAGGTAGCGGCCCATGGCCGGGATGGAGACGGAGGGGGTGAGCGGTGGTGTCGGGGTCGCGGACGCCGGGACGCCGTTGTCCTGCATCCACCAGCGCAGCACGGCCGGGGTCCAGCGGGCGATGCCGAACTCCTGCTTGCCGGGGTCGGAGAGGTTCGGGTCGAAGTTGCTCTCGGACTTGAGCATCGCCGCGACGAGGACGGGAGTGACGTCGGGCCGGGAGCAGGCGTGCGCGGAGTCGACGATCAGCCGCCGGTACTGCACCGGAATGCCCTGGTCGGTACGGAGTTCCGAGGCGCCGTAACGCGCCAGTGCGGCATCGCCGTTGCTCGCGTCCGTTTTTCCGCCCGCGGTCCACAGGCCGATGCCGTACGCGAGGGCTGCGACGGCCACGGCGCTCGCGACCACCGTCGACAGGCCTCGGCGGCGCCGTGGCGACCGGCCCAGGCGGGACGGGCGGGCCGTACCGGCCGCCGCCTCGACCCGACGTGACAGCGCCTGCGTGGTGATCCGGTCCGCGTGTGTGCGGGCCAGGCACGCGCACACGATCTCCCGCCAGTCGTCCGGGAGTTCGGGCGACAGGCGCAGTTCGTCGGTGCCGCGCGCGTAGCTCGTCGCCGCGTCGCGGCGGGCCGTCGGGGTAGCGCCGGGGAGCGGGAAGGCGCCGGTGAGGACGAGATGGGCGAGCACGCCGAAGGCCCAGACGTCCGCGGAGGGGCGGATACGGCGGCCACGGTCGCCGATCTCCGCCCACAGCAGCTCGGGCGGGGTGTAGTCGGGAGTGGAGAAGGCGGGGGTGTAGGCGTGAGTGCCCTCCAGTTCGGCGGCCATGTTGAAGTCGCCGAGCCGGGCCGAACCGTCCGGCATGAGCAGGACGTTGGCCGGTTTCAGGTCCCCGTGCACCCAGCCCGCCGTGTGCAGCTGGGCCAGGCCCTCGCAGATCTGGGCGAGCAGGGCGGGGCCGCCGTCCGGGCGCGGAGAGGTGGCGAGGAGCGCCGACAGGGAGCCCTGCGCCTGCTCCAGGACGAGGACCGTGGCGCCGTCGAGGGTGGGGCGGTCCGGGTCGTCCACGACGAGCGTGTCGTACATGCGGATCAGGCGCGGCTGGTCCAGGCGGCGGTACAGCGCGACCTCGCGTTCCACGAGTTCGCGCAGATGGGCCAGTTGGCGTGGGGTGTTGGTGCCGGTGGGCAGGAACTTGAGCGCGGCGGACGCGGGCAGCTCCGTGGCGCGTGGGGACCTGTCGGTGCGGCGGGCCGCGTACACGCTGCCGAAGGCGCCCGTCGCGATGGGCTCGTGCACCTCCCAGACGCCGACCCGGTAGCCCTTGGGCACCGGCACGGCGTACGGCTCGGTCACCGGGCTGTCCGGCTCGCGGACCCGGAGCCGGACAGGACGACCAGATCGTCCTCGCGCACCACGTCGAAGCGGAGCGCGAGCGAGACCAGGGACTCCTTCTTGCCATTGAGGCGGGGGCCCGGATCGGCGCTCTCCGGGCCGGGCTTGAGCCGCAGCTTCACGGCCAGATAGTCGATGTTCCACTGCACCGAGGTGCGCGAGGCGGCCGGCCAGGCGGGGCGCAGCCGGTCCACGACCTGGTCGACGGTGGGCAGCGGGGCGTGCGGGTCGCCGCGCAGCCGTGGTTCGCACAGAGCGGCCAGGACGGCGAAGTAGCGCTTGGTGCGGTCGACGGCGAAGGCCGCGGCGGTGGTGTCGCCGTCCGGCCGGCCGCTGTCGCCCTCGCCGTCGTCGCGCAGGCAGTCGGGGTGCAGGTAGTCGTGGCGCGGTGCCCAGACCTCGAGTGCCAGCAGGTCACCGGCGGCCGGCAGCACGATCCGCGAGAACTCGAACGGCACGGGCGCGTCGAGCCGGCCCGGGCCCACCTTGATGTGCTCGCCCGCCCCCTCCGGGTTCTCCACGACGTACGTGTGCCGCGCGGAGAGGTTGCTCAGTATCCAGAACGTCCCCTGGGCGGTGACCTCGCCGGCCCGGCGCGAGACCCCGTCGTGCGCGATCCGCAGGCCGTTGCCGGGCGCCCGCCCGAAACCGAGGCTCTCGCCCGGGGCGAGCCGGACCTGGGTCTGGTGGTGATCACCCTCCGGGGTGGGCGGAGGTACGACGATGATGCTGTACAAGGTGCGTCTCCCCGTGCCTGACGGCAACCCCGGCCGGTACGGCTACCCAGGTCAGACTAGGGCGCTACACCAGGGCCGTGCCTCCCCTGGACGGGTGAGACACGGCCCTTGGCGGTGAATGGCGCGAACTGTTCTGTCGCGCGGGCTGTTTCAGTAGCGCGGGCGGTTGAACCAGGCCGCGCCCGAGGGGGCGATCATCGCGGCCGCCATGATGCCGCCGAAGCCGATCCACAGCAGCGCCCAGACCAGCGCGGCGCTGGAGCCCACGTTGGCCGCGCCGATCATGATCAGGACGCCGACCAGCGCGCCCAGGATGCCGTAGACCATCGTGGTGATGCGGATGCCCTGGCCGCCGCGGGTGAACTTCACGCTCAGCGTGATCGACAGGCTCGCGAGCGCGAGGAAGAGCAGCGCGACGACGAGGACGATGCCGGCACCGGCGTGCCCGATGTCGGAGAAGCTGTTGTTGCCGAAGGTGTCCTCGCCCGCGTTGGACGCGTCGTTGATCGTCGCGGCACCGAAGATCATGAAGATGCCGATGAGGATCTGCACCGCCGCCACGATGTAGAGCAGGACCCGCGCGGTGGTCATCAGGCCCGGCATCGTCTGCGGCATCATGGTGACGCCCGGGTAGCCGGGGTACGCGGCCTGCTGCGGGTAACCGGGAGCCTGCGGCGGAAAACCGGGAGCCTGGGGGTAGCCGTAACCGGGAGCGGCCGGCGGCTGCTGGGGCGGCGGGCCATAGGGGTTGTTCGGGTCGCCAAAACTCATGGCGGTCTTCCTCCGTTGGTCCAAGTGCGGGGACGACGCGCGGCACGGTTCGGAGGAGGGTTCTACAGATGCGGTCCGTCCCCCCGGTACTGCCCGCGGCACTGTGTACTCATCGTTCTTTAGGCCGGTCTTACTTGTCCAGCCGGAATTGTGAGGTGTTGTGCAAGTGCAACATCACTGATCATGCTGTGACAGAACGGAGACGGGTGGCCGGGTACCCGGATTGGAACCAGGGGCAGGTCATCCGCGAGGATGGGAACATGACCGCCCAGATTCTCGATGGCAAGGCCACCGCAGCCGCGATCAAGTCCGATCTGACCGCCCGCGTGGCGGCGCTGAAGGAGAAGGGCGTCACGCCCGGCCTCGGCACGATCCTGGTCGGGGACGACCCCGGCAGCCAGAAGTACGTCGCCGGCAAGCACCGCGACTGCGCGCAGGTCGGCATCGCCTCCATCCAGCGCGAACTGCCCGCCACCGCCACCCAGGAGGAGATCGAGGCGGTCGTCCGGGAGCTGAACGAGGACCCGGCCTGCACCGGTTACATCGTCCAGCTGCCGCTGCCCAAGGGCATCGACGAGAACCGCATCCTGGAGCTGATGGACCCGGCCAAGGACGCCGACGGTCTGCACCCGATGAACCTGGGCCGGCTGGTCCTCAACGAGCCCGCGCCGCTGCCCTGCACGCCCAACGGCATCATCTCCCTGCTGCGCGCCCACGGCGTGGAGATCAAGGGCGCCGAGGTCGTGGTCGTCGGCCGCGGTGTCACCATCGGCCGGCCGATGCCGCTGCTCCTCACCCGGCGCAGCGAGAACGCCACCGTGACCCAGTGCCACACCGGCACCCGCGATCTGCCCGCCCACCTCAAGCGGGCCGACATCATCATCGCTGCGGCCGGTTTCCCGCACCTGATCCGCGCCGAGGACGTCAAGCCGGGCGCCGCCGTGCTGGACGTCGGCGTCTCCCGCAACGCCGAGGGCAAGATCGTCGGCGATGTGCACCCGGACGTCACCGAGGTGGCCGGCTGGATCTCCCCGAACCCCGGCGGCGTGGGCCCGATGACCCGGGCGCAGCTGCTGGTCAACGTGGTGGAGGCGGCGGAGCGCAGTGCCGGCTGAGGGCGCCCGCGCGGGGGCGGCCACCCGCGGAACACAGCACGCCGGACAGACCCCCGAGCGCCCCACCCGGCGCTTCCCGCGGATCACCCGGGACACCGCCCGGCCCGAGGGCGGCGGCCGGGCCGCGTCCGGTGCCTCGCCGGCCCCCGCCCGGCAATGGCCGTTGCTGGTCGTGCTGGGCGGCGTCGCGCTCGGCCTGCTGCTGACCTCGCTGGACGTCTTCCGCTGGGGAACGCTGCTGATCGGCGCGGCCCTGCTGGCCGGCGCGGTGATGCGCTGGATACTGCCCAGCGTCGGCATGCTCGCCGTACGTTCCCGGTTCACGGACATCGCCACCTACGGCATCCTCGGCCTCGCGATCGTCCTGCTGACGATGATGGCCCAGCCCAAGCCGTGGATCGAGATCCCGTTCCTGAAGGACACCCTGCACTTCACACTGAACGGCAGGTGAGCGACGAGTAGCGGCGGCCGCGGACAAGCAGCCGCGTCCGCCGGCATGTTGCCGTGGCACCGGTGGCCCGCGCCTCCCCCGAGGGCGCGGGCCACCGGCGTGTTCCGGAACGGCACCTGGGACGGACCGCCGTCACCGGATGCACGGCCGCGCGTGGCGATGCTCCCGTGCGCCCCCGTGCCGGGAACTGGGATCCTTAGGCAGCGCATCCCTGTGGGTAGCCAGGACGGGTACCGGAACGCGGGGCCGGGCCGGGGAACCGGGCGCGAGAACGAAGAGCACCGACCGGGGGGAAGAGGGGGGAAGCGATGCCTCGCTGGAAAGAGCTGCCCGAGGATCTGGACCCGCAGATCAAGGAGTTCACCAGTCAGGTGCGGAGGCTGGTGGACAGAAGCGGGCTGAGCGTCGCCGCACTGGCCGACCGCACGGGATACAGCAAGACGTCCTGGGAGCGGTATCTGGGCGGCCGGCTCCTCGCGCCCAAGGGTGCGGTCGTCGCGCTCGCCGAGGTCACCGGTACCAACCCCGTCCATCTGACCACGATGTGGGAGCTGGCCGAACGCGCCTGGAGCCGGGCCGAGATGCGGCACGACCGCACCATGGAGGCCATCCGGATCTCCCAGGCGCGCGCCGCGCTCGGCGACTTCGGAGCGGCCGAGGCGACCGGGGGGCCGTCCGGGACGCCGTCGGTCCGCAAGGGCAGCGGCGCGGTCCCGGTGACGGGCATCGCCGGTCCGGCCGGTGTCTCCCCGACGATCCCGCCCCGGCCGACGGGCGCGGACGCGGACGCCGAGGACGGCGCGGGGAGTGGGGCGGAGGGCGCGGGCAGTGGCTCGGCCGACGGCGACGGGCGTGCTGCGGCCCTCGGTGACGACTCGGGCGGTTCCGCCAACTCCTGGGGTCTGGCCGGGTATCAGGGGCCGTCTCGGGCGAGCGCCCGTCCTGCTGACGAGGATCGGACGGAGGCCGGTGCCGGTGCCGGTGCGGGTTCCGGCGGCGGGGCTGACCGGTCGGGCGGCGCGGGGGACCGGCCCGCCCCGCCGCCGGGCACGGCGAACCCGTACGACGTACCGGCACCCCGGCCCGCCGCGCAAGGCGGTGGCCGGCAGCGGCTGATGATGTTCCTCGCCGGACTCGTCGGTGTGAGCGTCGTGATCGCCGCCGTCTTCTTCCTCACCCCCCGGGGCGGCGGCAAGCACGAGGGCGCGGCCACGCCGCCGTCCCCGACGGCCACCCGCCACGCGAGCCCGCCGCCCGGGGTCAGGTGCACCGGATCCACCTGCACCGGCAAGGACGCCGAGGCCATGGGGTGCACCGGCGACCTGGTGACCACCGCCAAGACCGCCACCGTCGGCACCACCAACCTGGAGGTCCGCTACAGCAAGGCCTGCGGCGCCGCCTGGGGCCGCATCACCGGCGCCGTGCGGGGCGACAAGGTGGAGGTCGTTGTGGGTGCGGCCCGCCAGACGGGTGAGATCACCGCCGCGGGCGACGCCATCGCCTACACCCCGATGGTCGCCGTCAGGAACGAGGCGGAGGCCAGGGCCTGCGCGACCCTCGCCGCCGGGGGAACCGGGTGCACGAAATAGCGCACACATGCCGCGACACGGCGGAGTGAACGGCCCGCGTGACATCGGGAGAGTGAAATTCCAGGATCGGGTGCATGGGTTGCCGGATCCTGGGCACGCGAACCGTACCCCCACGGGAGTCCGGTAAAGCCGGTACCCCCCACCGGCGGCCGCCTTCCGTCCCTCCTCTCCCGGACCGGCGGCCGCCGTTCCGTCCCACGGCAACCGTGTCTGCCCTGCAGGGTGAGCCTGTGGGGTGAGCCACACGGCCCCGGACGTCTCGCATGCCGGATGCGCGATAGCCTGACCGCTGGATCGATCTCTTGACGCCAAGAGATCGATCATCCGCCCGGGGCGGGACGCCCCATCGCCAGCTGTCATACGGAGAACGCCATGACCCGCACTCCCGTGAACGTCACCGTCACCGGCGCGGCCGGCCAGATCGGTTACGCCCTGCTCTTCCGCATCGCCTCCGGCCAGCTGCTCGGCGCGGACGTGCCGGTCAGGCTGCGCCTCCTGGAGATCACCCCCGCGCTCAAGGCCGCCGAGGGCACCGCGATGGAGCTGGACGACTGCGCGTTCCCGCTGCTCCAGGGCATCGACATCACGGACGACCCGAACGTCGCCTTCGACGGCACCAACGTGGCCCTCCTGGTCGGCGCCCGCCCGCGTACCAAGGGCATGGAGCGCGGTGACCTGCTGGAGGCCAACGGCGGCATCTTCAAGCCGCAGGGCAAGGCCATCAACGACCACGCGGCGGACGACATCAAGGTCCTCGTCGTCGGCAACCCGGCCAACACCAACGCGCTCATCGCGCAGGCCGCCGCGCCGGACGTCCCGGCCGAGCGCTTCACCGCGATGACCCGCCTGGACCACAACCGCGCGCTGACCCAGCTGGCGAAGAAGACGGGCTCCACGGTCGCCGACATCAAGCGCCTGACCATCTGGGGCAACCACTCCGCGACCCAGTACCCGGACATCTTCCACGCCACGGTCGCCGGCAAGAACGCCGCCGAGGTCGTGGGCGACGAGAAGTGGCTGGCCGACGAGTTCATCCCGACCGTCGCCAAGCGCGGTGCCGCGATCATCGAGGCCCGTGGCGCGTCCTCCGCCGCGTCCGCCGCCAACGCCGCGATCGACCACGTGTACACCTGGGTCAACGGCACCGCCGAGGGCGACTGGACCTCCATGGGCATCCCGTCGGACGGCTCCTACGGTGTCCCGGAGGGCCTGATCTCCTCCTTCCCGGTCACCACCAAGGACGGCAAGTACGAGATCGTCCAGGGCCTGGACATCAACGAGTTCTCCCGCGCCCGCATCGACGCCTCCGTCAAGGAGCTGGAGGAGGAGCGCGAGGCGGTCCGCGGCCTCGGCCTCATCTAAATACCCGCGAGGGTAAATACCCTGCGAGGGCCCCGCTCAGGTTTCCTTCCGAGCGGGGCCCACGTGCGTCTTCGGCTACCTGCCCCGGGGCAGGGGGGCCGCTGCCGGGCGCTGGTCGGCTGTGGTCGGCCGCGCCCCGCGGCGCAGCCGCACGGCGGCACGGCCCCGCGCTCCTTCAGGGCCCTTTCCGTATCCGGCGACCACCAGTGCCGTCGCGGCCAGCACCACGACCGCCACCGTGCGCAGGGCCGGGCCCATGCCGTGCAGGAGA
Source organism: Streptomyces broussonetiae (assembly GCF_009796285.1). Classification (NCBI taxonomy): domain Bacteria; kingdom Bacillati; phylum Actinomycetota; class Actinomycetes; order Kitasatosporales; family Streptomycetaceae; genus Streptomyces; species Streptomyces broussonetiae. Next base: position 5,753,630 of record NZ_CP047020.1, read on the forward strand.
TCGGAGTGGGCGGACAGGACGGTGCCGGTGACCGCGACGCCGAGGGCCGCGCCGGTCTCGCGGGCGGTGGTGCCGAGGCCGGAGCCGAGCCCCGCCCGGTGGGCGGGGAGCGAGGTGACCACGCCGTACGTCAGCGCGGGCATGGACAGTCCGGCGCCGGCCGAGATGACCAGCAGCCAGCAGACGAACTCCCCGTAGGGCGTCGCCGCGTCGGCCGTGGACGCGCCGAGCAGGCCCACGCCGATGAGTGCGAGACCGGCGCCGATGACCGCGCGGGGCCGGGCCGCCCAGCGGGTGGCCAGCTTCTGGGCACCGGCCATGCCGACCACCAGCGGCATGATCGCCACCCCAGTGACGGCGGCGCCGTAGCCCTTCACGCCCTGCAGGTACTGCGAGTTGACGAGGAACAGGGCGAACATTCCGAAGAAGCAGGTGGCCGTGCCGAGACAGGCGGCGCGCAGGCGGGGGGAGGCGAAGACCCGCGGGTCGAACAGCGGGGCGGACGCGCGCAGGGCGTGCAGGGTGAAGCCGGTGATCAGCAGCGCGCCCGCCGTGAAGGCGCCGAGGATGCGCGCGGAGGTCCAGCCGTAGCCCGGTCCCTCGATGATGCCGAACAGGACGGCGACCAGGCCCGCGGTGAGCAGCAGGGTGCCGAGCGGGTCGGGGTTGCTGTGGGCTGAGCGCTCGGTGCGCGGGGTGGTGACGCCGACGGCCACGGCCAGCACGCCCGCGAGCGGGACCATCACCGCGAACAGGGCACGCCAGCTGAGGAACTGCCCGGCCAGCCCGCCGCCCAGGTTGCCCGCCGCGCCGCCCACACCGATCGCCAGGGTCCAGGAGCCCAGCGAGCGGGCCCGGTGCTCGGGCGCGGACAGCTGCATCAGGATCGACAGGGTGGACGGCGTGATCAGCGCGGCTCCGGCGCCGGACAGGCCCCGGCCCGCTATCAGCAGAGCCGGGCCGGTGGCGAGCGCGCTGGTGGCGGCGCCCGCCGCGAACAGGCCGAGCCCGGCGAGCAGGGCGCCCTTGCGGCCGTACCGGTCGCCGAGGGCGCCGGCCGGGATCAGCAGCCCCGCGAAGACGATGACGTAGGCGTCGATCGTCCACAGGACCTCGGTGTGCGAGGGGTGCAGCGCAGACGAACTCAGCTGTGGAACAAGGAGGTTGACTGCGGCCACCATGCTCTGTGCGACGAGCACGCAGGCGCACAGCGCGAGCAGGGTGGGACGTTTCAGGGCGTGCGCGGGCACGGCTCCTCCCGGGAGCTTGGGTGGCTGGTGTGGGATGCGCTCTCACCGTAGGCTCGCCAGTGACCTGCTTTTCCAGTGCAACCTTTGCAAGGAATACCTGCACATGACGCAATCCACGGGGCTGGACCTGAATCTGCTGGTGGCGCTGGACGTGCTGCTGGAGGAGCAGAGCGTGCAGGGCGCCGCGCACCGGCTGCATCTGTCCGAGCCCGCCATGAGCCGCACCCTCGGCCGGATCCGCAAGGTGCTCGGTGACCCCGTCCTGGTGCGTGCCGGACGCCGGATGGTGCCCACCCCGCACGCGCTCGCCGTACGTGCCGAGGTGAGCGCGGTGGTGGAGCGGGCCCGGGCCCTGTTCGCGCCGGGCCGGGACACCGACCTGCGCACGGTGTCCCGGACGTTCACGATCCTCGGACACGACGCCATCGCCGCCAGGCAGGGCGCCGCCCTCTTCGCCCGCGCCGCCCGCGAGGCCCCCGGGATCAGCCTGCGTTTCCTGTCCGAGAGCCATGTCGACGCCCCGTTCCTGCGCCAGGGCACCGCCGATCTGGAGGTCGGGGTGATCGACTCCACCGCACCCGAGGTGCATGTGGAGACGGTCTACGAGGAACGCATGCTCGGCGTCGTGCGCTCAGGGCACCCGCTGCTCGCCGGGGAGCTGACGCCCGAGCGGTTCGCCGGCGCGGCGGGGCATCTGAGCGTCTCGCGGCGCGGCAGACAGCACGGCCCGATCGACACCGCCCTGGCCGAACTCGGCCTCGGGCGCCGGGTGGTGGGGAGCGTGGGCACCTATCCCGCCTCTCTCTTCGTGCTGCGCGAGACCGACCTGATCGGACTGATCACCTCCTACGGCCGCCCGCTGGCCCACGCCCTCGGCCTGGTCACCTTCGAGATCCCCCTCAGGCTTCCGGTGGTGAGCGTGGGTCTGGCCTGGCACCCGCGCCATGACGCCGACCCCGCCCACGCCTGGCTGCGCGACTGCGTACGCGAGCTGATGGCCGAGGGGCCGGCCGGCCAGGACTCGTCCGGCTGATCAGGCCGTCGCGGCCGGCTGCCCTGCCGGACCGGCCTCGTGGGGGCGTCGACGGGCTTCCGCCACCGGCTGCGCCGACACCGGCCATCACCCGTGTGGGGGAGGGCGCCGCACCGGCCGCACGGCGGCCTCACTCGTTCGCGGCGCGTGCCGGGCGCCGGGCCGCCGCCGCTCCTACCGTGGCCCCATGACGACCGTCCCCGCCTCCTCCCCGTCGACCGCCCCGTCGGCCGTCCAGCCCGTCGGCTACTGGACCTGGGCCGCCCATCAGGCCGTCGTACGACATCTGCGCGGCGCCCTGGCCGGAATCGATCTCACCCAGCCGCAGTGGTGGGTCCTGAAGGACATCGCCGCCGAATCCGCCCCCCGTACCCGGTCCGAACTGCAGGACCGCCTGGCCGTGCACCTCGACGCCGGCCCGGAGGAGATCGGCCGCGCCATCGACACGCTCACCGCCCGCGAGTGGCTGACCGCCGACGAGGCCGGCCGGGTGCACGCCACCGACGCAGGCCGGGCGGCGACCCGGCGCGCCGTCGACGTCCTCCAGCGGGTGCGCGCCGAGATCCACGACGGCATCCCGGAGGAGGAGTACGCCACCACGCTGGACGTCCTGCGCCGGATGATCCGCAACCTGGGGGGCCGGGCCGACCTGTATCCCTGATCGCCCCGCGTTCCCGCACGGTCCTGAACGGCCCCGGATCCCCGGCCCCGTGCCGGGGATTGGCGTGCCACCTTCAAGCAGACCCGCCAGACGGCCTTCTTTGCCCCTTTTCGACCGCATTTTCAGTGACGAGGCGCACTTTCGACCGCGGATTGCGCATGCCTGCGCAGGCCCGGGGCAGGCGGACGCGGCCCCCGAGGGTGACACGTGTGTGACACAGGGGCATGGATCAGGAACGGAAGGCAACACCGATCATGGCGGACAGAACGGAACGACAGGCCCGGGCGACCATCCACGCGGCAGGTGCGTGGCTGGAAGCGGTCTCCGGTGCGACGCGCGAGATCCTGGACCCCGCGGACGCCCGGCCGTTCGCCGTGGTGGCGGAGGGTGACGAGAAGGACGCCGAGCGAGCGGTGGCCGCGGCCCGGCAGGCCTTCGACCAGGGGCCCTGGCCCTTCACTCCGGTCGCCGAGCGGGCCGCACTGCTGCGCCGCGTCGCCGACCTCCTCGTACGCGACCGCGAAGCGCTCGGCCTGCTGGAGAGCCGGGACGCGGGCAAGACCGTCGAGGAGGGCCGGATCGACATCGACTGTGTCGCCGACGCCTTCCGCTACTTCGCCGACCTGGTCGCAGCCGAGGCACCCGGCCGGGTGGTGGACGCGGGCTCGCCGGACATCCACAGCGTGGTCGTGCACGAGCCGGTCGGTGTCTGCGCGCTGATCACCCCCTGGAACTACCCGCTGCTCCAGGCCAGTTGGAAGATCGCCCCGGCGCTCGCCGCCGGCAACACCTTCGTCGTCAAGCCCAGCGAGATCACCCCGATGACCACCATCGCGCTGATCGAGCTGCTGGCGGAGGCCGGGCTGCCCGACGGGGTCGCCAACCTCGTCACCGGGCCCGGCCACACCGTCGGCGCCCGGCTCGCCGAGCACCCCGACGTCGACCTGGTCTCCTTCACCGGCGGCCTGGTCAGCGGCACCAAGGTCACCCAGGCCGCCGCGCCCACCGTGAAGAAGGTCGCGCTCGAACTCGGCGGCAAGAACCCCAACGTCGTCTTCGCCGACGCCCTGGCCACCGAGGACGGCTTCGACACCGCCGTGGACCAGGCACTCAACGCGGCCTTCATCCACAGCGGCCAGGTCTGCTCGGCCGGCGCCCGCCTCATCGTCGAGGAGTCGGTCCGGGACCGCTTCGTCACCGAACTCGCCCGCCGGGCCCAGCGGATCCGGCTCGGGCGAGGCACCGCCGACGGCGTCGAGTGCGGCCCGCTCGTCTCCGCGCAGCAGCGCGAGAAGGTGGAGGCCCACATCGCCTCCGCGCTGGCCGAGGGCGCGGTGCTGCGTTGCGGCGGCAAGCGGCCCGAGCCGAGCGAAGTCCGGCCGCAGGACGGGTACTTCTACGAGCCGACCGTGCTCGACGCCTGCCACCGCGAGATGAGGGTCGTACGGGAAGAGGTCTTCGGACCGGTCCTGACCGTCGAGACCTTCCGCACCGAGGAAGAGGCCGTCCGCCTCGCCAACGACACCGAGTACGGCCTCGCCGGCGCCGTGTGGACCGCCGACGCGGGCCGGGCCCGCCGGGTCGCCGGACGCCTGCGCCACGGCACCGTCTGGATCAACGACTTCCACCCCTACCTGCCGCAGGCGGAGTGGGGCGGCTTCGGCAAGAGCGGCACCGGCCGCGAGCTGGGGCCGGCCGGACTCGCCGAGTACCGCGAGACCAAGCACGTCTACCAGAACCTCGCGCCCCGGCCCGTGCGCTGGTTCGCCGGCTGATCCCCCGACTCCCGTACGCAGCACGTCCCTTCGGAGTACCACCATGCCCCCTTCCTCTGCCACTCCCCACCTCTACGACTACGTCGTCATCGGCGGCGGCACCGCAGGCTCCGTCATCGCCTCCCGCCTCACCGAGAACCCCGATGTCACGGTCGCCGTCATCGAGGGCGGCCCCAGCGACGTCGACCGCGACGACGTCCTCACCCTGCGGCGCTGGATGGGCCTGCTCGGCGGCGACCTCGACTACGACTACCCGACCACCGAGCAGCCGCGCGGCAACTCCCACATCCGGCACAGCCGCGCCCGTGTCCTCGGCGGCTGCTCCTCCCACAACACGCTCATCTCCTTCAAGCCGCTCCCGTCCGACTGGGACGAGTGGGAGCAGGCCGGCGCCAAGGGCTGGGGCGCCGTGCCGATGGAGGCCTACTTCGCGCGCCTGAAGAACAACATCGTCTCCGTCGACGAGAAGGACCGCAACGCCATCGCCCGCGACTTCGTCGACGCCGCGCAGTCGGCGCTCGGCGTCCCGCGCGTCGAGGGCTTCAACAAGAAGCCGTTCACCGAGGGCGCCGGCTTCTTCGACCTCGCCTACCACCCGGAGAACAACAAGCGCTCCTCGGCGTCGGTGGCGTATCTGCACCCGGTCATGGACGAGCGCCCCAATCTGACGATCCTGCTGGAGACCTGGGCGTACCGGCTGGAGCTGGACGGCACCCGTGCCGAGGGCGTCCATGTGCGCACCAAGGACGGAGAGGAACTGCTGATACGGGCCCGGCGCGAGGTCGTGCTGTGCGCCGGCGCCGTCGACTCCCCGCGGCTGCTGATGCACTCGGGCATCGGCCCGGGCCAGGATCTGGAGGCGCTCGGCATCCCGGTCGTCCACGACCTGCCGGGCGTCGGCGAGAACCTGCTCGACCACCCCGAGTCGGTGATCGTCTGGGAGACCCACGGGCCGATCCCGGAGAACTCCGCGATGGACTCCGACGCGGGCCTGTTCGTACGCCGCGACCCCGGCCACGCGGGCCCGGACCTGATGTTCCACTTCTACCAGATCCCGTTCACGGACAACCCGGAGCGCCTCGGCTACGAACGCCCGCGGTACGGGGTCTCGATGACCCCGAACATCCCCAAGCCCAGGTCCCGCGGCCGGCTGTACCTGACCAGCGCCGACCCGGCCGTGAAGCCCGCCCTGGACTTCCGCTACTTCACCGACGAGGACGACTACGACGGCCGGACCCTGGTCGACGGCATCCGCATCGCCCGCGAGATCGCCCGGGCCGAGCCGCTGGCCGGCTGGCTCAAGCGCGAGGTGTGCCCCGGCCCGCAGGTCACCGGCGACGAGGAGCTGAGCGAGTACGCCCGCAAGGTCGCGCACACCGTCTACCACCCGGCCGGCACCTGCAGGATGGGCGCGGCGGACGACGAACTCGCGGTCGTGGACCCGGAGTTGAGGATCCGCGGCCTGGACGGCATCCGGATCGCGGACGCCTCCGTCTTCCCGACGATGACCGCTGTGAACCCGATGATCGGAGTGCTCATGGTCGGGGAGAAGGCCGTCGACCTGATCGGTGGTGAGGCCCGATGAGCGCCACCGTCCCCACGCGCAAGCCGCCCACCGGGGCCGGCGCCGACACGCCCGTCTTCGCCGTCTCCGGCCTGTGGAAGGTGTTCGGCCCCAAGTCCGAGCGCGTCCCCGCCGACCCGGAACTCACCGCGCTCGACCCCGCCGGCCTGCGCGCCCGCACCGGCTGCACGGCCGCCGTCCGGGACGTCTCCTTCGACGTCCGCAAGGGCGAGGTCTTCGTCGTCATGGGCCTGTCCGGCTCCGGCAAGTCCACCCTGGTCCGCTGCCTGACCCGGCTCATCGAGCCGACGGCCGGCACCATCGCGATCGACGGCGAGGACGTCCGCGCCATGGACAAGGCCCGCCTGCGCGAGCTGCGCCGGCATCGCGCCGCCATGGTCTTCCAGCACTTCGGGCTGCTCCCGCACCGCACGGTCCTCGACAACGTCGCCTACGGCCTGGAGATCCAGGGCGTCGGCCGGGCCGAACGGCGCGAGCGTGCCGCCGAGGTCGTCAAGAAGGTCGGTCTGGAGGGCATGGAGAAGCGCCGCCCGAGCCAGCTCTCCGGCGGCCAGCGCCAGCGCGTGGGCCTGGCCAGGGCCCTGGCGGTCGACCCCGAGGTCCTCCTCTTCGACGAGCCGTTCAGCGCCCTGGACCCGCTCATCCGGCGCGACATGCAGGACGAGGTGGCCCGGCTGCACCGCGAGGAGGGCCGCACGATGGTCTTCATCACCCACGACCTCGCCGAGGCCCTCAAGCTCGGCGACCGCATCGCCCTGATGCGCGACGGCCGGGTCGTCCAGCTGGGCACCCCGGAGGAGATCGTCGGCTCCCCGGCCGACGACTACGTCCGCGAGTTCGTCCGAGAGGTGCCGCGCGAGCAGGTCATGACCGTGCGTACGGCGATGAAGCCGGGCCCCTGCGGCGGCCCGGAACACCCGGGCGCACTCGCCCCGGACGCGGTGGTCGCGGACGCGATCAGGACGGTGGCCGGCCTCGGCGCCCCCGCCTGCGTGGTCCAGGACGGCCGGTGCCTGGGAGTGGTCGACCACGAGCGTCTGCTGGACGTGGTGGCCGGCCTGGCCGGCACACCGAACACCACCCCGGAGGCCGTCTGATGGCAGCGCTCTCCGTATCGGCCTCCCGCACCGCCGCACCCCGTGTCCTCAGGAGCCGGGCCGCGGGCAAACTGCTCCTGCTCGCGCTCCTCACCGCCGTCCTCCTGCCCTTCCTCAGCCGTTGGGGCAACGGAACCTGGCCCCACGACCTGACCGTCAGCCTCTCCAAACCCCTGACGTCGGCCAGCAACTGGGTGATCGACAACCGGGACAGCCACCCCCTGTTCCTGTACTTCTTCGGCTACATCAGCAACGCGGTCGTCCTCTGCGTCCGCGCCGTCTACCTCGTCCTGCTCGCCGCGGGCTGGACCGGCGTCACGGTCTTCGGCGCCCTGGTCGCCTGGCGCGTCGCCGGGGTCCGGCTCGCCGCCGGCACGGCCCTCGCCCTCCTGACCGGCGGAGCCCTCGGCATGTGGGTGCCGACCATGCAGACCCTCGCGCTCATGGTCGCGGCCGTCCTCGCCTCCGTGGTCGTCGGCGCGCTGCTCGGCCTCGCCGCCGGCCTGTCCGACCGTCTGGACCGCGCCCTGCGCCCGGTCCTGGACACCATGCAGGTGCTCCCGGCGTTCGCCTACCTCCTCCCCGTCGTCCTGGTCTTCGGCATCGGTGTCCCCGCGGCCGTCCTCGCCACCGTCGTCTACGCCGCCCCGCCGATGGCCCGCCTCACCGCGCTCGGCCTGCGTGGCGCCGACCCCGAAGTCCTGGAGGCCGTGGAGTCGCTCGGCGCGACCCGCCGCCAGCGGCTGCTGACCGCCCGCATCCCGCTGGCCCGGGGGGAACTCCTCCTCGGCCTCAACCAGACGATCATGATGGCGCTGTCCATGGCCGTCATCGCCTCGGTCATCGGCGCCGGCGGCCTCGGTGACCGCGTCTACCAGGCGCTCGCCTCGGTCGACGTCGGCCAGGCACTCGCCGCCGGCATCCCGATCGTGCTGCTCGCGATCGTCCTGGACCGCGTGACCGCCGCCGCGGGCGACGACCGTACGGCGCACACGTCATCCCTGCCGCACCCGTCGTACCCCCGGACCATCGGCTGGGCGTACGCCCTCGCCGTCACCGTGGCCGTCGCCCTGGCCGGCCGCCTGCTGCACGGCCTGAACTGGCCCACCGGCTGGACCCTGGAGATCGCCGCACCGGTCAACCGGGCCGTCGACTGGATGACCGCCCATCTCTACTCCGGCGTCCCGGTCGTCGGCGGCACGGCGGACTGGGCCGGGCACTTCACCACCTGGATCCTGGACCCGGTCCGCAGCGGCCTGCAGGGGCTGCCCTGGTGGTCGGTGCTGCTGATCGTCGCCGCGCTCGCCTGGCTGATCGGCACCTGGGCCACCGCCCTGACCGCCGTCCTCGCGATGGCCGCGATCGGGGTGCTCGGCGTCTGGGACCCGGCCCTCGACACCCTCTCCCAGGTGCTGGCCGCCGTCGCCGTCACCCTGGTGCTGGGCTTCGCGACCGGTATCGCCGCCGCCCGCAGCGACCGTGTGGAGCGCGTCCTGCGGCCCGTCCTGGACGTCTTCCAGACGATGCCGCAGTTCGTGTACCTGATCCCGGTCGTCGCGCTGTTCGGGGTGGGCCGCGCGCCCGCCGTCGCCGCGGCCGTCGTCTACGCCCTGCCGGCCGTCGTCCGGATCACCGCGCAGGGCCTGCGCCAGGTCGACCCGGCCGCGCTGGAGTCGGCGCGCTCGCTCGGCGCGACCGGCCGGCAGCAGCTGTGGCAGGTCCAGCTCCCGCTCGCCAGACGCTCGTTGTTGCTCGCCGTCAACCAGGGCGTGGTCCTGGTCCTCGCCGTCGTCATCATCGGCGGCCTGGTCGGCGGCGGCGCCCTCGGCTACAACGTCGCCTTCGGCCTCGCCCAGGGCGACCTCGCCACCGGCCTGGTGGCCGGTGCCGCCATCGTCTGCCTGGGCCTGATGCTGGACCGGGTGACCCAGCCGACCGGCCGACGCGCGAAGAAGGGAGCCTGACATGCGCGCACGTACGACACTCGCGGTGGGCTCGCTGCTGATGCTGACCGCCACCGGCTGCGGTGCCGCCGACATGACCAAGCAGGCCTCGCCGTTCGCGAACGCCCAGGGCGCCAAGTCCGTGACCCTGTCCGTGCAGTCCTGGGTGGGCGCGCAGTCCAACGTGGCCGTCGCCCAGTACCTCCTGGAGCACAAGCTCGGCTACCGCGTCGACACCGTCCAGGTCGACGAGGTGCCCGCGTGGGACGCGCTCAGCCAGGGCCGCGTCGACGCGATCCTGGAGGACTGGGGCCACCCGGACCAGGAGAAGCGGTACGTCGAGGACAAGAAGACCATCGCCCGGGCCGGCGACCTCGGGGTGACCGGCCACATCGGCTGGTTCGTGCCGACCTACCTGGTCAAGCAGCACCCCGACATCACGAACTGGAAGAACCTCAACAAGTACGCCTCCCTGTTCCGTACCCCGGAGAGCGGCGGCAAGGGCCAGCTGATGGACGGCTCCCCGTCCTACGTCACCAACGACAAGGCCCTGGTGAGCAACCTGAAGCTGGACTACCAGGTGGTCTTCGCCGGTTCCGAGGCGGCGCAGATCACCCAGATGAAGCAGTTCGCCAAGGAGAAGAAGCCCTTCCTGACCTACTGGTACTCGCCCCAGTGGCTGTTCAAGAAGGTGCCCATGACGGAGGTGCAGCTGCCGCCGTACAAGGACGGCTGCGACGCGGACCCGGCGAAGATCGCCTGCGCCTATCCGCACACTCCGCTGCAGAAGTACCTCAACGCCGACTTCGCGAAGTCCGGCGGTAGGGCGGCGGCCTTCCTGAAGAAGTTCCAGTGGACGACCGAGGACCAGAACGAGGTCTCCCTGCTGATCGCCGACCAGAAGCTGTCGCCCGAGGACGCGGCGAAGAAGTGGGTGGACAGCCACCCCGACGTGTGGCGGAAGTGGCTGTCCTGAGCGGGCTCAGCGTGCCAGACCGCGGGCCAGCTCGACCAGCGCAGCGGTGGCCCACCGCTGAATCCCGGACGCGAACGTGACGCGCGTGGCCCCGAGTTCGCCGAGTTCGGCGGGCGAGGGGCCCTCGCCCGCCAGGCGGGCGTTGATGTTGATCGGGCCCTGGATCCCGGCTCGCAGCAGCGGCAGCACGTCCGCCGGAGCAAGGATGGGGTAGACGCAGTCGGCGCCCGCCGCCACGTACAACGCGGCTCGCTCGATGGCCTGTTCGGGGTCCTTGTCGCCGTGTACGAACGTGTCGACGCGGGCGTTGACGAACAGCCGGTCGGCGGCTGCCGAGCGCACCTCGGCAAGGAACTCGGCCTGCCGGTGCGGGTCCTTGAGGACACCCCCCTCGGAGTCCTCGAGGTTGCAGCCGACGGCACCGGCCTCCAGGAGCCGCTCCACCAGCTCCTTTGGCGCGAGCCCGTACCCGCTCTCGACGTCCGCCGACACCGGCACCTGCACCGCCCGCGTGATCCGGGCGACGGCCGCGAACATCTCGTCGGCAGGGGTGGACCCGTCCGCGTACCCGAGTGCGGCGGCCACCCCTCCGCTCGGCGTGGCCAGTGCCGGGAACCCGGCCTCGACGAACACCCGGGCCCCGGCCGCGTCCCAGGGGCCGGGCAGGACCAGCGGATCGCCCTGGGCGCGCTGGAGGTGCAGTGCGCGGAACACGTCGACCTTGCTCATGACTGACAACCCCCCGGCGGGACACGGCGGCTGACCATCAGGCGGTTCCAGCCGTTGATGACGGTGATCAGGCCGATGAGATGGGCGAGTTCGGCCTCGGTGAAGTGCAGGGCGGCGGTGTCGTACACCTCGTCCGGCACAAAGCCGGCCGTGAGCACGGTGACCGCCTCGGTCAGCGCCAGTGCGGCCCGCTCCCGCGCGCTGTAGAGGTCCTCGGTCTCCTCCCAGGCGTCGAGCAGCTGGATGTGGTCCTGCGACTCCCCGTTCTTCCGGGCGGCCCGCAGGTGCATGTCGAGGCAGAACGCGCAGTGGTTGATCTGCGAGGCGCGGATCATCACCAGCTCGGCGAGGACCGGATCGCCGAGCCCCTTCTTCGCGGCCGCGCTGAGCGCGGACATGGACCGGCCGACCTCCCGGTCCAGTGTCTGCGTACGGCTCACTTGTGCTGTCCCGGCCGGTAGTGGCCGGGGACCATCCGGGTGGTCACGCCGATCCGGTTCCAGGCGTTGATCATCATGATCCCGGCGATCAGTTGGGCCAGCTCGGCCTCCTCGAAGTGCTTCGCGGCCCGGTCGTACACCTCGTCAGGCACGAAGCCGTCGGTCAGGACGGTGACCGCCTCGGTCAGCTCGATCGCCGCCAGCTCCTTCTCGGTGTAGAAGTGCTTCGACTCCTCCCAGGCGCTGAGCTGCACGATCCGCTCCACGCTCTCACCGGCCGCGAGCGCGTCCCTGGTGTGCATGTCGAGGCAGAAGGCGCAGTGGTTGATCTGCGAGGCGCGGATCTTCACCAGCTCGTACAGCGCGGGATCCAGCCCCTGCCGGGCGGCGGCGTCCAGCCGGATCATCGCCTTGTAGACCTCGGGGGCGTGCTGGGCGAACTGCAGCCGGGGGGTGTGCTCGGGAGCGTACTCAACGGACTTCCCGGCGCTGATGTCTGTACTCATGACGTCACTCATGACGTCGACCCTACGAGCGAGGCAGCCCAAGGGTATGGTCCATTTCCATGGCAGAATCATGGGCCACTCTGGGCGTCGACCTGCACCTCGAACCGACCGGCTCCGGCGGGCTGCGCCGGGGCCTGACGGACGCCCTGCGGGACGCGGTCCGCACCGGCCGGCTCGCCCCCGGCACCCGGCTGCCCTCCTCCCGCAGCCTCGCCGCCGACCTCGGCATCGCCCGCAACACCGTCGCCGAGGCCTACGCGGACCTGGTCGCCGAGGGCTGGCTCACCGCCCGGCAGGGCTCCGGCACTCGGGTGGCTCAGGGCGCCGCCACCCCGTCCCCGGGCGGGCCCCGGGGCGGGGGAGCGACGCCCCGGCGCGAGCACCCCGCCCGCCCGGCGTACAGCCTCTTGCCCGGCAGTCCCGACCTGGCGGCGTTTCCGCGCGCGGAGTGGCTCAAGGCCGCCCGCCGCGCCCTCGCCACCGCCCCGCACGACGCCCTCGGCTACGGCGACCCGCGGGGCCGCGCCGAACTGCGCACCGCCCTCGCCGGTTACCTCGCGCGCGCACGCGGCGTCCGCACCGACCCCGAGACCGTGCTGATCACCTCCGGCTTCCTGCATGCCCTGCGCATCGCCGGCGCCGTGCTGCGAGCGCACCGGGTGGACACGGTGGCGGTCGAGTCGTACGGCCTCGACCGGCACTGGGACCTGCTCCACCGGGACGGACTCGCCACACCGGCTCTGCCGTACGACGAACTCGGCACGGACACACGGGTGTTGGGAGGCGCCGGTGCGGTGTTGCTGACCCCTGCGCACCAGTTCCCGATGGGCACGCCCCTGCACCCCGACCGGCGGGCCGCCGTCGTGGACTGGGCGCGGCGCACCGGCGGGCTGGTCCTGGAGGACGACTACGACGGTGAGTTCCGCTACGACCGCCAGCCCGTCGGGGCCCTGCAGGGACTCGACCCCGACCACGTCGTCTACTTCGGCACCGCCAGCAAGTCCCTGGCACCCGGGCTGCGCCTCGGCTGGATGGTGCTGCCGCCGGCCCTGGCGCAGGAGGCGGCCTCGGTCAAGGGCGCCACCGACACTGTCGGGGCCCTCGAGCAGCTCACCCTCGCCGAGTTCCTCACCTCCGGCGCGTACGACCGTCACGTCCGCTCCTCCCGCCTGCGCTACCGCCGGCGCCGCGACGCCCTGGCCGAGGCGGTCGCCGCCCGCAGCCCCGAGGTCACGGTGACGGGCATCGCCGCCGGCCTGCACGCGGTGCTCCGCCTGCCGCCGGGCCTGGAGCAGTCGGTGATCCAGGCCGCCGCCTGGCAGGGCCTGGCCCTGCACGGCCTCGCCTTCCACCGCCACCCGCAGGCCGTGGCCGCCCCGCAGGATGCCCTCGTGGTGGGATACGCGACCCCGTCGGACAGCGCGTGGGCCGGTGCGCTGGAGGCGTTGTGCCGGGTGCTGCCGTAGCGGGACCCGGACCCGCGGGCAGTCGTGCCGCCGGGCGCGGGCGAGTGCCTCCTGGGCCACCGGTTGCCCGCCGGCGCCGCAGCCGTGGGCTGGTGTGGTGCCGGGTGGTGCGGGTGGGTGTGGCGGTGCCCGGTGGGCGCTGGTGTGTGCTTCCTGGGCCACCGGTTGCCCGCCGGCGCCGCAGCCGTGGGCTGGTGTGGTGCCGGGTCGGCGGGGGTGGGTGTGGTGGTACCCGGCAGGTGCCGGGTGGTGCCCGGTGGGTGCTGGTGTGCGCCTTCCGGGTCAGTGGGTGTCCGCCGGGGCCTCGCCGAAGCGGGCGAGCGCCAGTGCCCCGACCACGGCCACCGCGAAACCGAGCACCGCCAGCCAGGTCAGCCCCTCCCGCGTGCGGTCGCCGAGCCAGACCACGCCCACCGCCGCCGGGCCGATCGTCTCGCCGATCACTATGCCGGCCGTGGCCGTGGTCACCGCACCGCGGTGCAGGGCGGAGGTCAGCAGTATGAAGGCGGCGGCGGAGCCGATGACCAGCGCGTACGTCGCCGGGTTGGTGAGCAGCTCCGCAGGCCGGAGCGAGTCGATCAGACGCACCGACACCTCCACCACCCCGAACCCGAACCCGGCGCCCAGCCCCAGTACCAGCGAGCGCCCCCTCCCGGACAACCGCCCGCCTGCGAGCGCGAGCAGAACCATGCCGACCGCCACCGCGAGCATCACGTACCGCAGGGTGTCCGACCCGTCCTGCTTCCCCTCCGGCCCGGACGCCAGCCCCAGCATCGCGAGACCGGCGCACACCACGGCCACGGCGCCCCACTCGGTGCCGCTCAGCCGCACCCGCAGCAGGCGCGCCGCGACCACGGCGGTCACCGCCAGGCTGGATGCCAGGGCGGCGCTGACGGCGTAGATCGGAAGGGACCGCAGCGCCACGATCTGGAACACGAAACCGATCCCGTCCAATGACAGCCCGACGATGTACCGCCACTGCCTGAGCGCCCGCAGCAGCAGCGCCGCCTCGCCCCCCTTGCCCGTTCCGGCCGTCCGCGCGGCCACCGCCTGCAACACCGTCGCGGTGCCGAAGCAGACCGCCGCGCCAAGGGCGCACACCATTCCAAAGAACACAAAGGGACTCTAGGAGAAGGCCGATCCGGCCACCCACCCCGGTCTGCCCTCTTACCCTTCTTTAGGCTGGCCGCCGATATCCGGTCACTGCACACGGGGGAGACACCACGATGGCTGACACGCGCCGCCGACTGCGCTCGGGCACGGTCGTGCTGGGCGGCATGGGCCTGCTGGCCGCCGCCCTGACCGCCTGCTCGTCCGACCCGGACAAGCGCTGCGTCGACCGGGACAGCTACCGGCTCGCCAAGGGCTACAAGGTCGTCTCGGACAAGAACTGCACGTCCACCAAGGCGTCCGTCGACGGCGGCTGGTACTACGGCGGCACCAGGAAGTCCGGCTACGTCAGCGGCGGCTCCTTCACCAGGCCGCACAAGAGTTCGGGCGGCGGTGGCCACAGCGGCGTGCACCGCGGCGGCTTCGGCGGCGGCCACCACAGCTCCGGCGGCTGACCGGAAACGCCCCGTGGAACGCCGTACGACCACCCCCCGCCCCGGCTGGCAGCAGACCGTCGAGGCCCAGGGACTCGTGTATCCCCTCACCCGCCACCCCGACGGCACCCTGCGCCCCTACTGGGACGAGAGCGCCTACTACGTCTTCGGCCTGGACGAGGTGGAGGCGCTGGAGGAGACCGTCGAGGAACTGCACGGCATGTGCCTGGCCGCCGCCGGGCACATCGTGGCCGAGGACCGCCTGGCCGACCTCGGCATCACCGACCCGCGCCTGGCCGCGGCGGTCACCGAGGCCTGGCGGCGCAGGGTCGAACTCCCTTCCGTCTACGGCCGGTTCGACCTGCGCTACGACGGCACCGGCCCGGCGAAGCTCCTGGAGTACAACGCCGACACCCCGACCTCGCTGGTGGAGGCGGCCTCCCCGCAGTGGTTCTGGATGGAGGACCGCTTCCCCGGCGCCGACCAGTGGAACTCCCTGCACGAGCGGCTGGTCGACGCCTGGCGGACCCAGGCCCGGCTCCTGCCGCCCGGCAGCCCGCTGCACTTCGCGCACTCCGCGGCCGACGAACTCGGCGAGGACCTGATGACGGTCGCCTACCTGAAGGAGACCGCCGAACAGGCCGGCCTCGACACCGACTGGCTGGCCATGGAGGAGATCGGCTGGGACGGTCTCTCCGGCCGCTTCGTCGACAACCGGCTCCGGTTCATCCGGAGCATCTTCAAGCTCTACCCGTGGGAATGGCTTACCGCCGACGCCTTCGCCGGGCACGTCCTCGACACCCTCGACAACGGCGGCGGCACCGGCAGCACCCTGTGGATCGAACCCGCCTGGAAGATGCTGCTGAGCAACAAGGCCCTGCTGGCAGTCCTCTGGGAGCTGTACCCGGGCCACCCCAACCTCCTGCCGGCCCACCTCGACGGCCCGCGGGAGCTGGCGGCGAGCGAGGGCTACGTCGCCAAGCCCCTGCTCGGCCGCGAGGGCGCGGGCGTCACCGTGCACCCACCGGGCGCGCCCGCCGTCCTGCGCGACGAACCCTGTTGCTACCAGCAGTTCGCCCCGCTGCCCGCCTTCGACGGCAACCACGTCGTCCTCGGCGCCTGGGTCGTGCGCGACGAAGCGGCGGGCCTCGGCATCCGCGAGTCGTCGGGCCTGATCACGGACGAGTACGCCCGCTTCGTGCCGCACGTGATCCTCTAGGCACCCAGTTCGTCCGCCAGCTGCTGCAGACCCCGGTCCAGGTCCGCCTCGCCGATCACCAGGGGCGGGGAGAGCCGGATGGTCGCGCCGTGGCTCTCCTTCACCAGCACCCCGCGTCCCATCAGCCGCTCCGCGACCTGCCGCCCCGTGCCGATCTTCGGGGCGATGTCGACGCCCGCCCACAGCCCGCGCCCGCGCACCGCCGTCACCGTGCCCGTGGCCGGCAGGGCCGCCAGCGTCCGGTGCATCCGCGCGCCCAGCTCGGCCGCCCGCGCCTGGAACTCGCCGGTACGCAGCATCGCGATCACCTCGAGTGCCACCGCGCAGGCCAGCGGATTCCCGCCGAACGTCGACCCGTGCTCGCCCGGCCGGAACACCCCGAGCACCGCCGCGCTCGACACCACCGCCGACACCGGCACGATCCCGCCGCCCAGCGCCTTGCCCAGCACGTACATGTCCGGTACCACGCCCTCGTGCTCGCACGCGAAGGTGCGTCCGGTGCGGCCGAGTCCCGACTGGATCTCGTCGGCGACGAAGAGCACGTTCCGCTCGCGCGTCAGCTTCCGCACCCCCGGCAGATAGCCCTCCGGCGGCACGATCACCCCGGACTCGCCCTGGATCGGCTCCAGCAGCACCGCGACGGTGTTCTCCGTCAGCGCCGCCCGCATCGCGGTCAGATCGCCGTACGGCACGATCTGGAAGCCCGGCGTGTACGGCCCGAAGTCCGCCCGTGCCTCCGGGTCGGTCGAGAAGCTGATCACGGTCGTCGTACGCCCGTGGAAGTTGCCGGAGGCGACCACGATCTTCGCCATCTCCGCGGGCACGCCCTTGACCCGGTACCCCCACTTCCGGGCCGTCTTCACCGCGCTCTCGACGGCCTCCACGCCGGTGTTCACGGGCAGCACCATCTCCATCCCGCACAGCTCCGCCAGCTCGGCGCAGAACGCGGCGAAGCGGTCGTGCAGAAAGGCGCGGGAGGTGAGCGTCACCCGCTCCAGCTGCGCCCGCGCCGCATCGAGCAGCCGCCGGTTGCGGTGCCCGAAGTTCAGCGCCGAATACCCGGCCAGCAGATCCAGGTACCGGCGGCCCTCGACATCGGTCAGCCAGGCCCCGTCGGCCGTGGCCACGACGACCGGCAGCGGATCGTAGGTGGGCGCACAGTGCGCGTCGGCGGTGGCGATGAGGTCGGCTGAAGCGGTCACGGCGTCTCCCGGGGACGAAAGGGACACGGGTACGAAAGGGGCGAAAGTGCCCTCCCAGGATGAACATGCCCCTCTTCCTGCCCTCGCTCGCATGGTGGACGCGGGATCTGCCCTCTCCGGCGTGCCCGGTAGGCTGATCAGCGGGCCGTGACTGGCGCGCTGGGATGGGACGGACCATCGGGGAGCGGCCTCAGCGGGAAAGTGCCGTGCGCCTGGGCCGAACGTGAACAACGTGAACGCTGTACGCACGCCGTCCGGAGGTCCTCATGCCAGAGCAGCAGCCCCTGTCCACCGAGTCCACCGCCTTCCGCGCAGCCCTCGACGTCATCCGCGCCGTCGAGCCGCGCGTCGCCGACGCCATCGGCCAGGAGGTCCACGACCAGCGCGAGATGCTCAAGCTGATCGCTTCCGAGAACTACGCCTCCCCGGCCACGCTGCTCGCGATGGGCAACTGGTTCAGCGACAAGTACGCCGAGGGCACGATCGGCCGCCGCTTCTACGCCGGCTGCCGCAACGTCGACACCGTGGAGTCCCTGGCCGCCGAGCACGCGAAGGAACTCTTCGGCGCCCGCCACGCCTACGTCCAGCCGCACTCCGGCATCGACGCCAACCTCGTCGCCTTCTGGGCCGTCCTCGCCGACCGGGTCGAGGTCCCCTTCCTGGAGAAGACCGGCGCCCGCCAGGTCAACGACCTGACCGAGGCCGACTGGGCCGAGCTGCGCCAGGCCTTCGGCAACCAGCGGATGCTCGGCATGTCCCTGGACGCGGGCGGCCACCTCACCCACGGCTTCCGCCCGAACATCTCCGGCAAGATGTTCGACCAGCGCTCCTACGGCACCGACCCGGCCACCGGCCTGATCGACTACGAGGCGCTGCGCGCCCAGGCCCGTGAGTTCAAGCCGCTCATCATCGTCGCGGGCTACTCGGCGTACCCCCGTCTGGTGAACTTCCGGATCATGCGCGAGATCGCCGACGAGGTCGGTGCGACCCTGATGGTCGACATGGCCCACTTCGCGGGCCTGGTCGCGGGCAAGGTCCTGACCGGCGACTTCGACCCGGTCCCGCACGCCCAGATCGTCACCACGACCACCCACAAGTCCCTGCGCGGCCCGCGCGGCGGCATGGTCCTGTGCGACGACACCCTCAAGGACCAGGTCGACCGCGGCTGCCCGATGGTCCTCGGCGGCCCGCTCCCGCACGTCATGGCCGCCAAGGCCGTCGCCCTCGCCGAGGCCCGCCGGCCCTCCTTCCAGGACTACGCCCGGCGGATCGTCGACAACTCCCGCGCGCTCGCCGAGGGCCTGATGCGCCGCGGCGCCACCCTGGTCACCGGTGGCACGGACAACCACCTCAACCTGATCGACGTGGCGACGTCGTACGGCCTCACCGGCCGCCAGGCCGAGGCCGCCCTCCTCGCCTCCGGCATCGTCACCAACCGCAACGCCATCCCGGCCGACCCGAACGGTGCCTGGTACACCTCGGGCATCCGCATCGGCACCCCCGCGCTGACCACGCGTGGCCTGGGTACGGCGGAGATGGACGAGGTGGCGGGCCTGATCGACCGTGTCCTGACGACGACCGAGCCGGGCACGACGAAGTCGGGCGCCCCGTCGAAGGCGGCCCACGTCCTGGACGAGAAGATCGCGGACGAGATCTCCCGCCGGGCGACCGACCTCGTGGCGGGCTTCCCCCTCTACCCGGAAATCGACCTGGGCTGACAGCCGCCCTGTGGGGCAGCACGCCAGGGGCGCGGGGCCGCATCAATATGCGGCTCCGCCGCGGGGCGCGACCGGCCCACCACGGTCCGCAGTCCCCCACGTACCCGAGCCACTCCCCACCTCACGGGCCGATCCCACCCCCGGCCTCTGAGAGAATGGGCAACATGGCCACCGCTGACCGACCTCGCGTGCTCTCCGGCATCCAGCCCACCGCCGGCTCGTTCCACCTCGGCAACTACCTCGGCGCCGTCCGCCAGTGGGTGGCACTCCAGGAGTCCCACGACGCCTTCTACATGGTCGTCGACCTGCACGCGATCACGGTCCCGCAGGATCCGGCCGACCTGCGCGCCAACACCCGCCTCGCCGCCGCCCAGCTGCTCGCCGCCGGCCTGGACCCGGACCGCTGCACCCTCTTCGTGCAGAGCCATGTCGCCGAGCACGCCCAGCTCGCCTGGATCATGAACTGCCTCACCGGTTTCGGCGAGGCCAGCCGCATGACCCAGTTCAAGGACAAGTCCGCCAAGCAGGGCGCGGACCGGGCGTCCGTCGGCCTGTTCACGTACCCGATCCTCCAGGTCGCCGACATCCTCCTCTACCAGGCCCACGAGGTACCGGTCGGCGAGGACCAGCGCCAGCACATCGAGCTGACCCGTGACCTGGCGGAACGCTTCAACGGCCGCTTCGGGCAGACGTTCACGATCCCGTCGCCGTACATCCTCAAGGAGACGGCGAAGATCTACGACCTCCAGGAACCGTCGATCAAGATGAGCAAGTCGGCGTCCACGCCCAAGGGCCTCATCAACCTCCTCGACGACCCGAAGGCCACCGCCAAGAAGGTCAAGAGCGCCGTCACCGACACCGACACCGTGATCCGCTACGACGTGGAGAACAAGCCGGGCGTGTCGAACCTCCTCACCATCTACTCCACGCTCACCGGCACGTCGATCGCCGAGCTGGAGCGGGAGTACGAGGGCAAGATGTACGGCGCCCTCAAGACCGACCTGGCCGAGGTCATGGTCGACTTCGTGACGCCGTTCAAGGAGCGCACGCAGCAGTACCTGGACGACTCCGAGACGCTCGACTCGATCCTGGCCAAGGGCGCCGAGAAGGCGCGCGCCGTCGCCGCCGAGACACTCGCGCAGGCGTACGACCGCGTGGGTTTCCTGCCGGCGAAGCACTGAACCGGCTGCCGCATCGGCAGAGCGCTGCACATCACTTCCCCTGCGCCTGCCCACAGGACACCCATAGCCGTACAGTCGATATCCGACGGTGCAGCGGAACAGACGGCTGAGCGGCCGGGTAGAACACAGGCGCGGACGACAGGAGACGACGTTGGGGACCGTAACGATCGGCGTGTCGATCGCGGTCCCGGAGCCTCACGGCAGCCTGCTCCAGGAGCGGCGCGCGGGCTTCGGCGACGCCGCGGCCCATGGCATTCCCACGCACGTCACGCTGCTGCCGCCGACCGAGGTCGACCGGTGCGACCTGCCGGCCGTCGAGGCGCACCTCACGGAGGTCGCCTCGGGCGGCCGTCCGTTCCCGATGAAGCTGTCGGGCACGGGCACCTTCCGGCCGCTGTCGCCCGTCGTCTACGTCCGTGTCGTCCAGGGCGCCGAGGAGTGCGCCCGGCTCCAGCAGTGGGTGCGGGACGCGTCCGGGCCGGTGGGGCGCGAGCTGCAGTTCCCGTACCACCCACATGTCACCGTCGCGCACGGCATCGACGAGGCCGCCATGGACCGCGCCTTCGAGGAGCTGGCCGGCTACGAGGCCGAGTGGCCGTGCACCGGCTTCGCGCTCTACGAGCAGGGCCCGGACGGGGTCTGGCGCAAGCTGCGGGAGTACACGTTCGGTGGATCCGTCGTCCCCCCGCAGGCGTGCTCCGCGGACCTGGAGCGCGGGACGACCGTCAGCCTGTAGGGGCCGGCCGTCAGACCGGCAGCCTGCGCAGCAGCGCCCGCGGCGTGTGCCGCAGCGCCGTCGTCACCACCCTGAGCACACCCGGCACCCACACCGTCTCCGAGCGGCGCCGCAGACCCAGCTCGATCGCGGTGGCGACCGCCTCCGGGGTGGTGGCGAACGGAGTCTCCGGCCGGTGCACGGATCCGGGGCGTACGACCATCACGTGCACACCGGTGCCGTGCAGGGCGTCGCCGAGGCCCTGGGCGAAGGCGTCGAGGCCGGCCTTGCTGGAGCCGTAGATGAAGTCGGCGCGCCGGGCCCGCACACCGGCCACGGAGGAGAGCACCACGAGGGAGCCGTGCCCCTGGGCCTGCAGGGCCCGGGCGGTGACCAGTGCGGCCGAGACCGCCCCGGTGTAGTTGGTCTGGGCGACCCGGACGGCGCGCGCCGGTTCGCGCTCGTCCTGGGCCTGGTCGCCGAGGACGCCGAAGGCGAGCAGCACCAGGTCGATGTCGCCCTCGGCGAAGATCTTGTCGAGCGCGGTCTCGTGCGACTCGGGATCAAGGGCGTCGAAGCCGGCGGTACGGACGTCCGCGCCGAGCGCGCGCAGGCTCTCGGCGGCCCGCTCCAGGGCGGGCGAGTGCCGGCCGGCCAGCCACACGGTGCGGGTGCGGCGGGCGATCAGCCGGCGCGCGGTGGCCAGCGCGATCTCGGACGTACCGCCGAGCACGAGCAGGGACTGGGGGAGACCGAAGACGTCCTTCACATGCGGTCCTAGGTGCTAGAGGGCGAGTCGGCGGGCGAGGTCCGAGGCGAAGACCGCGCGCGGGTCCAGCCGGGCGCGCAGGGCGCGGAAGTCGGCCGCGCGCGGGTACATGGCGGTGAGAAGGTCGGGGCGGAGCCGGGCGTCCTCGGCGAGGCCGACCCGGCCGCCGGCCGCGGCGACCTCCTCGTCCAGCGCGTCGAGGAAGGCGGGCAGTCCGGGCAGCCCGGCCGGGAGGTCCAGGGCCAGCGTCCAGCCGGGCACGGCACCGCAGAGCCAGCCGGGCCCGGCCTCCCCGAGCCGCTGGAGGACGGCGTGGGCGGTCGGGCAGCGGCGGGAGGCGACGCGCCGCACGATGCGGTGCAGCATCTCCTCCTCGCCGGCGCCGACGGCGAACCGGTAGCGCACCCGGCCGAAACGGCCGTGGAGGCGGCTTTCGAGCGCGACGGTCTCCAGCGGGTGGAAGAAGGCGGACAGATGGCGGAGTTCACCGGTACGCGCGCGCGGCGCCGTCCGGTACCGGATCCCGGCCGGGACGAGGGTGGCGACGGGCGGGAGTCCGGGGGAGCGCAGGGCGAACGGGCGGCGCCACCCGCGCGGGCCCGTGCGCAGGGCGCTCAAGGGGGTGTGGTCGGCGCGGGTGAGGACCGCGCGCCCGGTGGCCGCGCCCCGGGCCGTCAGGTCGATCCGTGCGGCCGCGTAACGGCGGTCCCGTCCGGTGCCGGTCAGGCGGGCCAGCACCTCGTCCAGGTCGGCGGCGCGCTCGGTGCCGACGGTCAGGTACGCGGTCTCCACCGGGAGCAGCCGGATCGTGGCCGTCAGGATCACGCCGGTCAGGCCCAGCCCGCCGGCGGTCGCCTCGAACAGCTCCGTGTCCGGGCGCACCGCACGGACCTCGCCGTCGGCGGTGAGCAGCTCCAGGGCCTGCACGTGGCGGGTGAAGGAGCCGGAGACGTGGAGGCCGGCGGCGATGGCCCCGCCGACCGTCGTGTGCCGGGCGGCGGGCCCGGCGGGCACCAACCAGCCGAGCGGGAGCACGAGTTCGGTCAGCCGCCGCAGGGTGACGCCGGCCGCGCACAGGACGACGCCCTCGTCGGCGTCGACCACGTGGACGCGGTCGAGGCCGGTCATGTCGAGGACGGTGCCGCCCGCGTTCCGCGCCGCGTCCCCGCGGGCGGGGCCCGGGCCGCCCCGGGCGACGGCGCCGCGCGCCCCGCACGCGCGGACGGCGACCGCGGCCTCCTCGTATGTCCGCGGACGGATGACGGAAACCGTGTCTCCAGACATGTCGGTGACCGTATCGCCCCTTTGTGGGAGCTTAGTTGTGGAACATTCGCGTGCTGCACACAACGGGTGATTAGTGGGATGTCATACGAGCGCGCAACCGGGGGCAGGAACGGATCATGGACTGGCTGAAGAGACTTCCCGGCATCGGGCCGATCGTCACCCGCCTGATGGCGACGCACGCGTGGCACTGCTACGAGCGGCTGGACCGGGTGAAGTGGTCGCGGCTGGCCGCCGCCATGACGTTCATCAGCTTCGTGGCGCTGTTCCCGCTGCTGACGGTGGCCGCCGCGGTCACCGCGGCCACGCTCAGCCCCTCCCGGCAGCGGACCGTCGAGCAGAAGATCGCCGAACAGTTCCCGGGGGTCGTCTCGGACCAGCTGAACATCACCTCGCTGGTGCACAACGCCGGCACCGTCGGCCTCATCGCGGGCGCCTTGCTGCTGTTCACGGGCATCAACTGGGTCGGCCAGATGCGGGCTTGCCTGCGCACGGTGTGGGAGCTGCCGGACAAGGCGCAGAACCCGTTGCTCGCCAAGGCCAAGGACGCCGGCATCCTCGTCGGGCTCGGTGGCGCCCTGCTGGTCACGCTCGCCGCGTCCACGTTCGCCTCGGCCGCCGTCGGCCTCGCGTCGCGCCATCTGGGCCTGGACCAGTCCGGCTGGGGCAGCCTGCTGCTGCAGATCGCCGCGTTCGCGGTCGCCGTGCTCGCCGACTTCCTCGTCCTGGTCTACGTCCTGACCCTGCTGCCCGGGGTCGAGCCGCCGCGCCGCCGCCTGGTGGTGGCCGCACTGCTCGGCGCGGTCGGCTTCGAACTGCTGAAACTGCTGCTCAGCGGCTACATCCAGGGCGTCGCCGCGAAGAGCATGTACGGCGCGTTCGGCGTCCCCGTGGCGCTGCTGCTGTGGATCAACTTCACCGCGAGACTCATCCTGTTCTGCGCCTCCTGGACGGCGACGCAGAGCGACGAGCAGGAGTGACGCGAGGAGAACGGGAACGGGACCGGGCTCACCCGTTCCGGCGGCGCAACAGGTCCGGCAGCGGCCACCGACGGTTGATCAGGAACGCCGCACCCGCGAGCAGGATCACCAGCCCGCCCGCGATGGCCGCGGCGGTGCCGACGCCGGTGCCGGAGTCGGCGGCGGCTTTCGTCACCGGCCTGGCCCCGGACCCGGCGGGCTGCCCGCCGGAGGCGCTGGGCGCCGGGCTCGCCAGCGCGTTCTTCGGCGGCACCAGCTCGCCCACCGGGCTGACCTTGCCGGCCGCCCGGAAGCCCCAGTCGAACAGCTTCGCCGTCTCCTTGTAGACCTCGTTGTGGTCGTGCTTCTCCGGGTTCATCACCGTGACGAGCAGCACCCGGCCGCCCCGTTCGGCGACGCCGGTGAAGGTGGCGCCCGCATGCGTGGTGTTGCCGTTCTTCACACCCGCGATGCCCTGGTAGACGGGGACGTCGGTGTCACCGCTCAGCAGCCGGTTGGTGTTCTGGATCTCGCCGGTACCGAACTTGGCCCGCACGGTCGAGCAGTACTCGCGGAAGTCCTTCTTCTGCAGCCCGGACCGCGCGAACAGCGTCAGGTCGTACGCCGAGGAGACCTGCCCCGCCTCGTCGTAACCGTCGGGGGTCACCACGTGCGTGTCCAGGGCCTGCAGTTCCTCGGCGTGGTCCTGCATGTCCTTGACGGTCTGCTGGACCCCGCCGTTCATCGCGGACAGCACGTGCACGGCGTCGTTGCCCGAGCGCAGGAAGACCCCGAGCCACAGGTCGTGGACGCTGTAGCTCTGGCCCTCCTTTATCCCGACCACGCTGGAGCCGGCACCCATGCCGGCGAGGTCCGACGGCGCCACCTTGTGCGTGGTGCCCTTGGGGAAGCGGGGCAGGACGGTGTCCGCGAACAGCATCTTGAGGGTGCTGGCCGGCGGCAGCCGCCAGTGCGCGTTGTGCGCGGCGAGCACATCGCCCGACTCGGCGTCGGTGACGATCCAGGAGCGCGCGGTGAGGTCCTTGGGCAGCACCGGGACGCCCGGTGCGAGGTTCACCTGGGTACCGGGCTGTCCGAGCCGTGCGCCGCCGACGGCCGACATCGTGGCCGGGGGCGTGGCGGTCGGGCTCGTCGAAGGGGCCGGGACGGCCAGAGCGGCGGGCGCGGTGGCGGACAGGGACAGCAGTGCGGCGGAGGTGACCAGCAGTGATCGCCGGCCGGTCTTCTTCGGTGCGGGCACGATCGGAAACGTACCCGGCGCGGCCGGTGAAATCCCGCTCCCGACCCCACCCCCGGCACGGAACCGGACACCGTACGGCGATACTGACTCCATGAACCTCAGCCGCCGCATCTCCTGGTTCCTGCTCGCTTTCGGGGTGTGGAGCTGGGTCATCTGGATCACTTTCGTCAAGAACCTGGTCAAGGACACCAGCGGGCTCGCCTTCGACCACGGCCACCCGACCGCGTACTTCTGGGTGCACCTGCTGCTGGCCGTCGTCTCCTTCGTATTGGGGACGGCCATCGGGGGCATCGGGTTGCGCGGCCTGCGCGCAGTGCGCCGCACGTCATAGCCGGACCCGGACCGCACGCCCGGCTGGAACCGCTCCCACGCCTGTGAAGAGGCTGTGAACCCCGGCGGAAACAACACCTGGGTAAGTTCTTGCCCCAACTGGTCAGAAAGCCCTTCCCCCAGGTGAAACTCCTGTGATTAGGTGAGCCGCGTCACTTGGGGGAGTGGCGCATTCGTGCTGGCCAGGGGTAGGGCCTGTAGGGGGCCTGGGGAGGGCACCACCATGCGATCTGTTCGCATGCGTATTCTCGTGACGCTGCTCGTGCTCGCGGTCGTGGGAATCGGCGGCTGGCAGCTGCTGCCATCGCAGGGGAACAAGGACAAGACCATCACGGTCGGTACGACGGACGCCGTCACGGACCTGGATCCGGCCGGTGCCTACGACGCCGGCTCCTGGGCCCTGTTCAGCAACGTGTTCCAGTCACTGCTGACCTTCGAGCCGGGCGGGGTCGCACCGGTCCCGGACGCGGCGCAGAGCTGTGCCTTCCAGGGCAGCGGGCTCAGGACGTACCAGTGCACGCTGCGCTCCGGGATCACCTTCCCGAGCGGGCGCACGATGACGGCCGAGGACGTGAAGTACTCCTTCGACCGGGTCAAGAAGATCAACTCGGACACCGGCCCGGCCTCGCTGTTCTCCACGCTCGCCTCGGTGAGCGCCGACAGTGCCACCACCGTCACATTCCACCTGACGTCCGCGGACGCCACCTGGCCGCTGAAGGTCGCCACCGGCGCCGGGTCGATCGTCGACAAGGACACGTACCCGGCGGACTCGCTGCGCACCGGCAGCACGGTCGACGGCACCGGCCCGTACCGGCTGACGTCGTACACCAAGGACGAGAAGGCCGAACTCGCCCCGAACTCGCACTACAAGGGCGACCTCGGCGCCACCGGCCGCCCGATCGAGCTGCGCTACTACACCGACTCGGCCAGGCTCGACAGCGCCTGGAAGGCCCAGCAGATCGAGGTCGCCACCCGGAACCTCTCGCCGGGTGTGCTCGCCCAGCTCAACCCGAGCGACCCCAACCGGCGCGTCACCGAGTCCGACAGCTCCGAGACCCGCAACCTGTACCTCAACACCCGCGCCGGCTCCCCGCTGCGCGACGTACGGGTGCGCCGCGCGATGGCCTGGCTGGTCAACCGCGAGCAACTGGCCGCGACGGTCTACAACGGCACGGTCGACCCGCTGTACTCACTGATCCCGACCGGCATCACCGGCCACACCACGTCGTTCTTCGACGACTACCCGACACAGAGCGCCGCCAGGGCCCGCGCGCTGCTCACCCAGGCCGGGGTCAGCCTGCCGGTGCACTTCACCTTCGGCTACGGCATCGGGCACGGCGCGGGCGCGCAGGAGGCCGCGGAGCTGAAGAAGCAGCTGGAGGCGGGCGGCCTGTTCGAGGTGGACGTCAAGGGCTACGAGTGGACCGACTTCCAGAAGCAGTGGGCCGCCGGGAAGATGGACGCCTGGGCGGTCGGCTGGGTGGCCGACTATCCCGACCCGGACACCTTCGGCGCGGCGCTCGTCGGCACCGGCTCCACCATGAGCACCGGGTACAGCAACAAGGCGGTCGACCAGCTCATCCTGGACAGCCGGCAGTACGCCGACCGCAGCCGGGCCGCGAAGGACTTCCAGGGCATCCAGTCGAACGTCGCCCAGGACGTCCCGCTGATCCCGCTGTGGCAGCGCAAGGAGTACGTGGTCAGCACCGAGGACGTGGGCGGCAGCCAGTACCTGGACGACGGCACGGGCGTGTTCCGCCTGTGGCGCCTGACCTGGATCTGATCAGCCCTCCTCGTTCCTCTTCCCGCGCCCCTCGGTCTCGGCGGTCTCCGCGGTCTCCGCGGTCTCCGCGGTCTCGGCGGTCTCCTTGGTCCTCCTGCTCCGGGGATCCGGCAGTGCCTTGGTCATGCCGGGCAGGAAGTCCGTGAACAGCTCATGGACCTCCAGGACCAGGGGGCGCAGCACACGAAAGCGGGCGAGCGCCACGCCGCGGGCGGTCAGCCGGGCACCGCGCCGGGCCAGCCGGTAGCTGCGCTCGCGCCCCTCCGTCCGGTCGAAGACCCAGTACAGGACGAGTCCCATCTGGGCGAGCCACATCAACTCCGGGAGGGCATCGCGCAGTTCGGCCGGGACCTTGGACTTCGACCCGGCCAGCACCTCCCGGTGGATGGCGATCGCCTGCTCGCGGGCGGGCGCGCTCTCGGGCGAGAAGGGGCTGAGCGGGCTGTCGGGATCGGCGGCGTTCTTGAAGAACTGCACGGCGAACTCGTGGTACGGCCGGGCGATGTCGAGCCACACCGTCAGCACGCCCGCGAGTCGCGCCTCAAGGCCCGTCTCCCGGTCCAGGACCTCACGGACGGCTGCCTGCTGTTCGGCGGCGATCCGGTCGTAGAAGCCCTGGACCAGGTGCTCCTTGCCCGCGAAGTAGTAGTAGGCGTTGCCGACGGAGACTCCGGCCTCCGTGGCGATGGCCCGCATGGTGGTCTTGTCGTACCCACGCTCCTGGAACAGCCGCAGCGCTGTCTCCAGGATCAGCGCGCGGGTCTGCTCGGACTTGCTGCTGGGGGAGTCGGCCGGCTCGGGGCCGTCGTTCTTCGCGGGCACGGTAGGAGCCTAAGCCGTGGCAGGCCGCCGTCCGCCTGCGGCTGCGTCGTCGTTGCTCGCGCGCACGCGGCGGAGCCGCAGACCGATACGGCCCGCTCCCCTCGGGGGCGCTTCGCCTCAGCCTGTTCGGCCGAGTTCACGGCGCTTTGTGTAGTCCGTGAAGCCGAGGATGTTCCCCCACGGGTCGGCGATCTCGACGGCCCACCCGGTGGCCGTCTGCAACGGCTCGTCCAGCGCGCGGATACCGGCCGCGGCCAGTGCGCTCGCCGCCGCCCGCGCGTCCGGCACCTCCACCCACACCCGCGCCGAGGGCCACGGCGGCGTCCGGTGCCTCAGCTCCTCCTCGACCCGCAGCAGGATCCCGGGCATCTCCTTGCCGACCCTGAGCAGCGCGATCCCGGCCTCGTCGAACCGGAACCCCACGGCGAACCCGGCCCGCTCGTAGAAGCCGACGGCCTCGCCGAGGTCGCCGACGGGCAGCAGCACGTTGTCGAAACCGAGCAGCTCGTACGACTCTTCGTCTGGCATGTCGTCAGATTAGAACCGGCCGCCGGGGAAAACCGTCCAAAACGCCCGAGGGCCCCGCTTCCGGCAGGGAAGCGGGGCCCTCGTCGGCCGGGCGCCGAGAAGGATCAGTAGCGGCGCGTGATCAGCGCGCGCTTGACTTCCTGGATCGCCTTGGTGACCTCGATACCGCGCGGGCAGGCGTCCGTGCAGTTGAAGGTCGTACGGCAACGCCACACGCCGTCACGGTCGTTGAGGATCTCCAGGCGCTGCTCGCCCGCCTCGTCACGGCTGTCGAAGATGAAGCGGTGGGCGTTCACGATCGCGGCCGGACCGAAGTACTGGCCGTCGTTCCAGAACACCGG
This sequence comes from Streptomyces broussonetiae, assembly GCF_009796285.1. Lineage (NCBI taxonomy): Bacteria > Bacillati > Actinomycetota > Actinomycetes > Kitasatosporales > Streptomycetaceae > Streptomyces > Streptomyces broussonetiae. The sequence continues at coordinate 5,782,744 of NZ_CP047020.1, forward strand.
GCAGGAGGAGGTGCAGGCCGCGCAGAGGATGCACTTCGTCGTGTCGTCGAAGCGCTCGCGGTCCTCGGCCGACTGCAGCCGCTCGCGCGTCGGCTCGTTCGTGTCCTTGGTGACCAGGAACGGCATGACGTCCCGGTACGCCTGGAAGAACGGCTCCATGTCCACGACCAGGTCCTTCAGGACCGTCAGGCCCTTGATGGGCTCGACCGTGATCGGCTTCTCGGGGTTGATGTCCTTGATCAGCGTCTTGCAGGCAAGGCGGTTCTTGCCGTTGATCCGCATCGCGTCCGAGCCGCAGATGCCGTGCGCGCACGAGCGGCGGAAGGTGAGGGTGCCGTCGACGTCCCACTTGATCTTGTGGAGGCCGTCGAGGACGCGCTCCTTCGGGTCGATCTCCAGCTGGAAGTCTTCCCAGGTCGCCTCCGCCGAGACCTCCGGGTTGAACCGGCGGACCCGGAAGGTGACGGTGATGTACGGGGACGCGGCGGACTCCGCCTCCACCTTGTCCAGAACGGGGGTAGCCATCAGTACTTACGCTCCATCGGCTGGTAGCGGGTCTGGACGACCGGCTTGTAGTCGAGACGGATGGACTCGGTGCCGTCGTCGCCCACCTCGCGGTACGCCATGGTGTGGCGCATGAAGTTGACGTCGTCGCGGTTCGGGTAGTCCTCGCGGTAGTGACCGCCGCGGGACTCCTTGCGGGCCAGGGCGGAGACGGCCATGACCTCGGCCAGCTCGAGCAGGTTGCCCAGCTCGATGGCCTCCAGCAGGTCCGTGTTGAACCGCTTGCCCTTGTCCTGGATCGAGACGTTCCTGTAGCGCTCGCGCAGCTCGGCGATCTTCTCGACGGCCGTCTTGATCGTCTGCTCGGTGCGGAACACCATGACGTTGGCGTCCATGGTCTCCTGCAGTTCCTTGCGGATCGCGGCCACCCGCTCGTTGCCGGTGGAGTTGCGCAGCTTCTCGATCTGCTCGACGACGAACGCCTCCGGGTTCTCCGGCAGCTCGACGAAGTCCGCCTTGTCGGCGTACTCGGCGGCGGCGATGCCCGAACGGCGGCCGAAGACGTTGATGTCCAGCAGCGAGTTGGTGCCGAGGCGGTTGGCGCCGTGCACGGAGACACAGGCGACCTCGCCGGCCGCGTACAGACCCGGGACGACAGTGGTGTTGTCCGACAGGACCTCACCCTCGACGTTCGTCGGGATGCCGCCCATCGCGTAGTGCGCGGTGGGCTGGATCGGGATCGGGTCCGTGTACGGCTCGATGCCGAGGTAGGTCCGCGCGAACTCCGTGATGTCCGGGAGCTTGGCGTCCAGCTGCTCCGGCGGCAGGTGGGTGAGGTCGAGGTAGACGTGGTCGCCCTCGGGACCGCAGCCGCGACCCTCGCGGATCTCGGTGTAGATGGAGCGGGACACGACGTCACGGGACGCCAGGTCCTTCATGACGGGAGCGTACTTCTCCATGAAGCGCTCGCCGTCCTTGTTGCGCAGGATGCCGCCCTCACCGCGGGCGCCCTCGGTGAGCAGGATGCCCATGCGCCAGATGCCGGTCGGGTGGAACTGGAAGAACTCCATGTCCTCCAGCGGGATGCCCCGGCGGTAGCACGCGGCCTGGCCGTCACCGGTCAGGGTGTGCGCGTTGGAGGTCACCCGGAAGAACTTGCCGGTGCCGCCGGAGGCGTAGATGACCGACTTCGCCTGGAAGACGTGGATCTCACCGGTGGCCAGCTCGTACGCCACGACACCGGCGGAGTGCTTGACCCCGTCGACCTCGGTGATCAGCTGGTCCAGGACGTAGAACTCGTTGAAGAACTCCACGCCCTCCTTGACGCAGTTCTGGTACAGCGTCTGGAGGATCATGTGGCCGGTGCGGTCCGCGGCGTAGCAGGACCGGCGGACCGGGGCCTCGCCGTGGTTGCGGGAGTGACCGCCGAAGCGGCGCTGGTCGATGGTGCCGTTCGGGGTCCGGTTGAACGGCAGGCCCATCTTCTCCAGGTCGAGGACGGCGTCGATGGCCTCCTTCGCCAGGATCTCGGCGGCGTCCTGGTCGACCAGGTAGTCACCGCCCTTGACCGTGTCGAAGGTGTGCCACTCCCAGTTGTCCTCCTCCACGTTGGCGAGCGCGGCGGCCATGCCGCCCTGCGCGGCGCCCGTGTGGGAGCGGGTGGGGTAGAGCTTGGTCAGCACGGCGGTGCGGCTGCGCTTCGTGGCCTCGATGGCGGCGCGCATGCCCGCGCCACCGGCGCCGACGATGACGGTGTCGTACTTGTGGATCTTCATGATTCTCGCAGCCCCGTGCCTAGCGGATGTTCGGGTCGAAGGTGAAGATCACCAGCGTGCCCAGCAGGATGGTGAACACCGTGGCGGTGTAGAGCAGGGCCTTCAGCCACATACGGGAGGCGGCACGCTCCGCGTAGTCGTTGATGACCGTGCGCAGGCCGTTGGCGCCGTGCAGCATCGCGAGCCACAGCATCAGCAGGTCCCAGACCTGCCAGAACGGGGACGCCCAGCGGCCGGCCACGAAGGCGAAGCCGACCTTGGAGACGCCGCCGTCCAGCACGAGCTGGATCAGCAGGTGGCCGATGACCAGGACGACCAGCACGATGCCGGACAGGCGCATGAACAGCCAGGCGGCCAGCTCGAAGTTGCCCCGGGTCGACTTGGGGGTCTTCTTCGTGCGCTTGCGCGGCGCCTCGATCAGCGGGGCCGGGTTGTCGACGGTGTAGACGGCGCCCTCGACGGGGCCGATCCCGGACGCGGTGGTTTCAGTCGTGGACATCGGCGTCAGCTCCCGAACAGAACACGAGCGGCGTGGCCGAGCACGGGGTAGATCGCGCCGACCATCAGGACGACCCAGACACCCATCACGGTCCAGAACATCTGCTTCTGGTAGCGCGGGCCCTTCGACCAGAAGTCGACGGCGATGACGCGCAGGCCGTTGAGCGCGTGGAAGAGAATGGCGGCGACGAGGCCGTATTCGAGGCACGCGACGATCGGCGTCTTGTACGTGGCTACGACCTTGTCGTAGTCCTCGGGGGAGACACGCACGAGAGCGGTGTCCAGCACGTGGACGAACAGGAAGAAGAAAATGAGGACGCCGGTGACTCGGTGAGCCACCCAGGACCACATTCCTTCCCGGCCGCGGTACAGCGTTCCAGCCGGCACGGAAGAACCCTCCGGGAGCGGGGACTAGGGCCGCGCCGGCTTCGGTGTCGGTCGGGCCCGGCCGGGTACGGTCCACCGGCCCTCTGCATCGTATCCGTGCTGCACGGCGGTGCTTACGGGGGGCCTGCCCGAGTGATCAAACTGCCACCGGATGGGGGAGCGCCGGGCGGCTGCCGGGGGCGTGGTGCCCCGTCATGTGCCGACCGCGGGTGCGTTGGCGCTGGTCATGCCCCGCGACGGAGCCGCTGGTAGATGCGGTTTCGCACCCCTCAGGGAAATGGCCAGTCTGCTTCTTGCCAAGCGCCGGAGTTCCTCTGCCGCCACCACCCGTTCCTCCTCCGGATCGTTTGTCAATCGTGATCGGATGCCTTCGAGGATGTGGTCGAGTGCCTCGTCCGGGTGGACGTCACCCGGGTAGATGATGAACGCGTGTCCGAATCGTGCCTCGTAGGCCGCGTGAGCCGCACCCAGGGCCATGTGGGCCGCCGAGTAGGTGTCCTCGGGGAGGGCGGGGAGGGACTCTCCGGCCAGGGCCTCCGACAGGTCCGCCGGGGACAGGTCGTACGCCGCCTCGTCCGCAGCGGCCAGGAGGGACTCCAGGTCGGGGTAGGGGCGGTGGTCCGCGATGCGGCGGGACCAGCGCAGGCTGCACAGACAGCGCAGGAGCAGGGCGCGGGCCTCGTCGTCGGGGGCGGTGTTGAAGGCGTCGAGGGGCTTGGGGAGGTACGGGAGACGGTGGGCGGGCAGCGTGGGTCCTCGCGTCACATGTGGCGTGGCAGGGGATGCTGTGAAAGGTGTGTCGTCAGGTTATCGAGAGTGGTCACTGTGTGTCCTCGTGGTGCCTGAAATTCACCCGGACGGCAGAGTTTGGGAACGCCCGGGTGACGAATGAACAGCGGGTCGGTCGTACGTTGGCAGAGTGACCCAGCACAAACGCCGTGCTTCGGCGCAACAGGTGATACGTAAGCGGGCGGTGGTGGCCGCCGCGTTCGTCGGAACCATCGCGATCGGTACCGGCGTCGGTGTGTGGGCCTCGTCGGGCGGGAACGGCGGGAAGGCGGACGGGGGTGCGGCGCGGTCGTCCTCCGGCCAGGGGGGCGGAAGCGGCTCCGGCGCGTCGCAGAGCCCCACGCCCGGCCGGTCCTATGCGCTGTCCCGGGCGCCGCGGACGATACCCGCGGTGCACGCCTTCACCCCGGCGCGGGGGCCGGGCTGGAAGCCGCAGAAGAACGAGCGCGTGGTGGTGAGCGACGCAGAGCTGGCCGACACGGGGCGGCTGATGGCCGGGGAGCTGGGGCTCACCTACGCGGGGGAGAAGGACGACGTGCGGGCGGGGGACGTCCGGCTCGCGCTCGGCGGCGGGGGCGGGAACCAGGAGTCGTACGCCATGACCGTCCGCGACGGACGGGTCGACATCAGCGGGCCGGGCGACGCGGGCGTGTTCTACGGCACCCGCACCCTCAAGCAGGAGGTCCACGGCGGCGCCGCGGCCCCGGAGGGGGTCGTGCGGGACGAGCCCGCCAAGCCGGTGCGGGGGTTCATGCTGGACATCGCGCGCAAGCCGTTCTCCGAGTCCTGGATCGAGGACCGGATACGCGAGCTGGGGGATCTCAAGTTCAACGAACTGGGACTGCACTTCTCCGACGACCAGGGTTTCCGGATCGAGTCCAGCACCCACCCCGAGATCGTCTCCAAGGACCACCTGACCAAGGCACAGGTCAAGAAGATCGTGGACCTGGCGAACAGCCGGCACATCACCGTCGTACCCGAGATCGACTCGCCCGGGCATCTGGGGGCCGTCATCGCCGCCCACCCGGACCTGCAACTGCGCAACGCCGACGGGGTGGCCACCAAGGGCGCGGTCGACATCTCCAAGCCCGGCTCCGCGAAGATCGTCGACGACCTGCTGAACGAGTACGCGGGGCTGTTCACCGGCAACCAGTGGCAGCTGGGCGGGGACGAGTACCAGGCGCTCACCGTGAAGGACCCGCAGGCCTCGTATCCGCAGCTCGCAGCCGCTGCCCGGAAGGCCTACGGCTCCGGCGGCACGGTCGCCGGCCTCACCACCGGCTGGCTCAACGCCCGCGCCGACACCGTGCGCGCCCACGGCAGGACCATGCGCGCCTGGAACGACGGCTTCTACCGCGGTACTTCCGTGCAGCCCGCCCAGGACCTCCAGGTCGCCTACTGGACCGGCAAGGAGCTGGGCGCCCGGCAGCCGGTGGAGTACCTGAGCGCGGGCCGGAAGGTCGTCAACTACAACGACGAGTTCCTCTACTACGTCCTCGGTCAGCCGCAGACCTTCGTCTACCCGACCGGGAGGCGGATCTACGAGCAGTGGAACCCGTTGGTGGTGCGCGGCACGACCGCCGTACCGGCGAAGTACGACGGGCAGATACTCGGCGGAACCTTCGGGGTGTGGTGCGACTTCCCCGACGCGCAGACGCAGGCGCAGGTCGCAGCAGGCATACGGATGCCGCTGCGGGCCACCGTGCAGAAGCTGTGGGACCCGGGCAAACCGTCCCTGTCCTGGGCGGACTTCCAACAGCTTTCGGCCAGGCTGGGCTGAGCCGGCGCTCCCTGTGACACCGGGAGGGGTCCGGACGCAGTAAGGGGAAGTACGGGCTCCGTACCGGTCGGTGCCCTGGCGAGGGAGACATTCATGAGCCTGGTGGAACAAATCGCACAGGCCGACGAACGCGGACTGGCCGCCAGCGGGTTGGCTTGTTTGGACCGGTGCCTGCCTCTGCTCGGTGCCGACGACGAACTGCTGCGGCCCCTGTGGGCGAGCCTTGCCGACGGCTCGGACTGGTCCGTGGGCCTGGAGCGGGCCCGGGGCAGCGTGGGTGCCGAGGAGGGCGCCGACGACGAGGCCGCGCTGCTGGTGCGGCGGATGCTGGACGCGGCCCCGGCCGCGCGCACCGCCGACGCGGTACGGCCCTGGGCCGACGCCTGCTCGGTCGCCTCGCTGCGCATCCACCGGCTGCTCGACCCCGCCGCCGACGGCACCCCGGCCGCCGAAGCCCTCGACTCCGGGCGCGCGGGCGACACGGCGGACCTGCCGCCGCTGGTCGCCGCCGAGCTGCGCCGCCAGCGGGCCGTGCTGGACCTCCTCGCCGAACACGGCAGCCACGGCCTGCGCCGCGCACTGGACGTGTCGGTGGAGGGGCGCCGGGTGCTGCGGGCGGTGGTGTCCCGCCGGGCGCGCAGCGAGGCGGAGTCGGGGGCGTGACCGTCCGGCCTGCGGCCAAGGCGATCCTGTGAGCGCTCTGCGGTGGACGTGGGGCGGTCCTGCGACGGTTGACGAAACGTTTCGAATCGGCGTGACGGATGGCGGGGCCGGCTCGCTCTTCCCTATGTGACAGCCCAGGACGTGACACCACAGCAGGAGACCAGGCCGCACGCCGCGGCGAAGCCGGTGCGGTGGGCGGCCGACACCGTGGCGATGGCGCGCGAGGGCGCCCGGGTCCGGCTCGACTACTCGGCGCAGAGCCTGTGGCGGGCGGACCGGATGATCGAGGAGATCCGCCGCGAGGGCCCGCCGTACCCCGCCGTCGAGAGCGCCCTGCGCGGTTTCGGCGCCTACGCGGGCGAGGTGATCGTCCGCCAGACCGGCGGCGAGTGGTGGGCGACGGGCGGTGAGTACTGGGTGCGCACCCCCGACGGCCGGCTGTGGGACCCCGTCGACGAGGCCCGGCGCGTGTACGGCGGCCACGGCTCGCTGCGCCTGTTGTGCCGGGACGCGACCTCCTCCGGACGGGCGTAGCCGGACCCGGAGGAGGCGCCGGGCGGGTACTACGGCCTAGCTGTGACACTTCTATGAGGCCCGGCGCTGATGATCGTGGAGGGCGGAGACACGGCCGGACGTGTCGGACCGTGAGGGACGCGCCACGCAGTGGCCATGAACTGGGCACGAACGAGGACGTCTTGGGCCAGGGAGGGGAACCCCGCCGCCCGCCGCCGCGGGACGCGGAGCTGGGCGCGGCCGTCGCGCGCGCCCAGGACGGCGACGAGACCGCCTTCGCGGTGGCCTACCGGATCGTGCAGCCCGGACTCCTCGGCTACCTGCGGGGTCTGGTCGGCGAGGACGCGGAGGACGTGGCCTCCGACGCCTGGCTGGAGATAGCCCGGGACCTCGGCCGGTTCAAGGGCGACGGCGCGGGCTTTCGCGGCTGGACCGCGACCATCGCCCGGCACCGTGCCCTGGACCATCTGCGCCGTCTGCGGGTGCGGCCCCGGGCCTCGGCCCTCGAACAGGACGCGCTGGAGCTGCCCGGCCGGCTCGACACCCACGACCAGGCCCTGGAGTCGCTGTCCACCGAACGCGCGCTGGACCTGGTGCGCGCCCTCCCGCGCGACCAGGCCGAGGCCGTGCTGCTGCGCGTGGTCGTCGGCCTCGACGGCCCGTCCGCCGCGCGCGTCCTCGGCAAGCGCCCCGGCGCCGTCCGCACGGCCGCCCACCGCGGACTCAAGCGGCTCGCCCGGCATCTGGGCGCACAGGGCGAGGGTGGCACGGGTGTGACGGATGAGGGCCCGCGGACGCTGGGTGAGTCGGAATGAACGCCGACGGCCGCGGGCCGTATGGAAGGCCGTACGGATCCGCGTACGGCACCGGCACAGACACTGTTTCCGGGCCCGTGGATCCGGCGCGTCGGGTGGACCGGACGAGGACGGGAACGGACATGGGCGAACGGCACAGCGACGACGGGCTGCCCGACCGTCGGCGCGTACCTCCCAGTGTGTCCGAGTCGGCTGAAATGTCAGGGTTTGGGGCCTGGTTCGGTGCCGCCCTGCGTGCCGACGGTGTCGATCCCGAGGCCGAGCGCCGGGCCGTGGCCGCCTTCCGTGCGGCCCGTGCCGCCCCTTCGCCCGGCGCGCGCCGGGTGCGCGCCCGGCGCCGGGACGACTGGCGGCCCGCCGCACCGCGCCGTGCCCGGCTGACGCTGCGGGGCACGCTCTCGGTGGCGCTCGCGAGCGTCGCGCTGGGCGGGGTCGCCGTCGCGGCGATCGGTACGACGGGCTCCGGCGCGGACGCCGGCCGGGGCGCCGTGCATCCGGCCCGCCCCTCGGTGAGCGCCCCGTACCGCCCGGCTCCGGCCGCCGGGTCCGTGACCCCGGGCCCGTCCGGCCTCTTCGTGCGCCCGCGCCGCCCGGCCGCCGCTCGGGATGCGCCGACTCACCACGCCCGCAAGAAGCGCACGCAAGGGAAGCGCACGCAAGGGAAGCGCACGCAAGGGAAGCGCGGGCAAGAGAAAAAGGGTGACAAAGACGGCAATTCGGGCGTCAAGTCCCGTGGCGTCGCCCCGAGTTCGAAGCCGACCGGCCGGGCGAAGAAGTAGCGCCGGGCGGGAGAGGCGGGTGGCGCCGAGGCAACGGCCGGGGCCGCCACCCCCCACAGGAGAGGCCCCGGCCGTCGCGCGGACGGGCCGCGCACGGCCCGTACTTCCTTCAGCGCCGTGAGTGCGTTTTCTGTCACACCCGGGTCGCGGCCGGCCTCCTCCCGCGCACTCCAGGCGCCGGTCACGAGTTAGTTGCATCTTCTACGGACGTGGACGGGGACCGCTTTCACGCCGTAACGTGCCTTTCGCGCCGACCGAAGACAGGCGTTAGGGAGTGCGGTGCTGGGGGACGACGCGGAGCTGACCGCCGCGGTGCGTGCGGCACAGGACGGGGACGAGACCGCGTTCCGTACGGTGTATCGCGCCGTGCACCCACGGCTGCTCGGATACGTCCGCACGCTGGTCGGTGATCCGGACGCCGAGGACGTCGCCTCCGAGGCCTGGCTGCAGATCGCCCGTGACCTGGACCGGTTCAGCGGAGACGCCGACCGGTTCCGCGGCTGGGCCGCCCGGATCGCCCGCAACCGCGCCCTGGACCACATACGGATGCGCGGTCGCCGCCCCGCGATAGGCGGCGACGAGACGGAACTGACCGGACGGGCCGCCGAGTCCGACACCGCCGGTGAGGCCATCGAGGCCCTGGCCACCGACAGCACCCTCTCCCTCATCGCGCGGCTCCCGCAGGACCAGGCCGAGGCGGTCGTCCTGCGTGTGGTGGTCGGTCTCGACGCCAAGAGCGCCGCCGAGACGCTCGGCAAACGCGCCGGTGCCGTACGCACCGCGGCGCACCGAGGCCTCAAGCGGCTCGCGGAGCTGCTCGGCCAGGATCCGGAATCGGTGGGCGCCCTGGATGCGCTCCCGCCCCAGCGAGAACCGCGCCACGGCGCGGTGTCGTCCGCAACTGTGACGCATACGCGTCCGCGGACGCAGAAGGACATGTGATGGCCGACGAGCACGACAAGTGGCTGAACCGCAGGACGGCGGAACGTCTGCTGCGCGGGGAGTCACTGGAAGCCGTCGACGCCGGCGCCCGTGACCAGGCCGAACGTCTCTCCCGGGCGCTCGGTGCCCTGTCCGCGCAGGCGGCTGCCGCCACCGGTGAACTCCCCGGCGAACAGGCCGCCCTGGCCGCGTTCCGCAAGGCTCGCGAGGCCGCGGAGGCCGAGCGCACCGCCGCAGCCCTCGCCACAGCCGCCTCCGCCCGGCGTGCCGGCGCGGCCGAACCGCCCGCCGACGCGGGGCTGGTCCGCATCGGCGCCCCGGGCCGCGGGGCCCGTAGCGGAACCCCGGCCCGCCGCCCCCGCTGGGCCCGCCCGGCCCGGCTGGCGCTCGCCGCGGGGGTGAGCGTGGGCATGCTCGGCGGGGTCGCCATGGCCGTCGGGAGCGGGGTGCTGCCCACACCGTTCGACTCCGGGAACCCCGGCCCTGCCGCCTCCGTCTCCGCCGGTCAGACCTCGAACGCGCCGCTCGCCTCGGTCTCTCCGTCGCTGACCCCGGACCCCGGTCCGGGCGTGCCGAGCGGCAGCACGGGCGCGGGTTCGGGCGGTGCCTCCGGCCGGGCCACCGGACCGGGCAGCAGCCCGGGCGCGAGCGGCGCACCGGGCTCCGGCGCCGCCTCAGGGGCGCCGGGCGGCCGCTGGCAGGACATCACCACGGCCTGCCGGGACATCCGGGACGGCAGGCAGCCGGAGTCCGGCCGGCTGCGCGCGCTGGAGAACCTGGCCGGCGGCTCCGCACGGGTGAACCGCTACTGCAAGGTGATCCTGGCCACCGGTGACTCGGCGATCGGCGGCACGAACGGCAGCGGCGGCGACGACCCGGGAAAAGGCCAGGACCAGGGCAAGGGCCAGGGGAGCGGCGGGGACCGGGGCAAGGGGAACGGCCAGGGCGGTGACGACGAGGGCCAGGGCGACGACGACAGCCACCCGGGCCGCGGCCACCACGGCACCGGCGGTGACCACGGCAGGGGCCGGCACCGCGACGGCGCCGCACCCGCCCCCTCCGCCTTCACCCCTGAGCGCCCGACCCGGACGAGCGGTACCGCACCGGCCCCCGCACCCAGCCCGACGTACACCGCCCGCTGACGCACGGTGTCCCCTCGCACCCCTGTGACCTGCGATTTCGTTGGTTCGAGAAATTTTTTCGGCGTCAGGTGTGACGTTTCTGAAGTCCAAGGCGCAGTACTGAGTGAGCCGACTGGTCATCGGCCGTCGCACTGAGCCGGGGTTCCCCCCGTACCCACGGCTCGTGCACCTGGCGCGGGCGGGACACGTTCCCCCGGTCCCGCCCGCGCCCATTCTCCTCCGCCTTCTGCGTCACCAGTGGACGACGACCTTGTCACCCACCTGGACCTGCGCGAACAGCTGCCTGATGGCGGACTCGTCGCGGACGTTGACGCAACCGTGCGAGCCGCCCGCGTAACCGCGCGCAGCGAAGTCGTACGAGAAGTGCACCGCCTGTCCGCCGCTGAAGAACATCGCGTACGGCATCGGCGAGTGGTAGAGCGTGGACACCCAGGTCCGCGCCTTCCAGTAGATGTGGAAGACACCCTCCCGGGTCGGCGAGTACTGGGTGCCGAACCGAACCGCCATGGTCGACACCGTCCGCCCGTCGACCATCCAGCGCAGCGTGCGCGTCGTCTTGTCGATGCACAGCGCGCGTCCGGTCAGGCAGCGCGGGTCGGGTGCGCCGGCCGGCTGACCGCCCATCAGATACAGCTCCCAGGTACCAGGGGCGTGCGTCATCGCCACCAGGCGCTGCCAGGTGACGGTGTCCGCCTGTCCGGTGGGCGGCAGCCCGCGCCTGCCCTGGAAGCCCTCGACGGCCCGCGCGGTCAGATCGTCGTACGACCCCGTCGGTCCGTCGAACAGCCAGTCCACCTGACGCAGCCGGGCCTGCAGGTTCCGCACCCCCGGCCCGCTGTCGCCGAGCGACCACAGGACGCGGGACGGCGCTGCGGCGGACGGGGTCGGGGCCGGGGCGGACGGGGTCGGGGCCTGGGCCGTCCGGGTGGTGACGGACCCCGGGCCCGACGGCAGCCGGATGTGCACCGGCGGGCCGGGTCTGCCGTCCGTGCCCGTCGGCTGCTGCACGGTGCAGCCGCACAGGGCGGCGAGGGCGGCACAGGAGGTGAGTACGGCGGCGAGCGGACCCCTGATCCTCATGCCGGGGATGTTTCCCCGCGTGACCGCCGCCGAACTACGGGGCATGGTGAGGGGGGAGACAGAACGTACTGCGGAGGCATCCATGGCGCGTGAGTCGGAATCGGGTCTGCCGATCGAGCCGGTCTACGGGCCGGCCGAGCTGACCGGCTGGGACCCGGCGACGAAACTGGGCGAACCGGGCGGCTACCCGTTCACCCGCGGGGTCTACCCGACCATGTACACCGGCCGCCCCTGGACCATGCGCCAGTACGCCGGCTTCGGCACGGCCGCCGAGTCGAACGCCCGCTACCGGCAGCTGATCGCGCACGGCACCACGGGCCTGTCGGTCGCCTTCGACCTGCCCACCCAGATGGGCCACGACTCCGACGCGCCCCTTGCGCACGGCGAGGTCGGCAAGGTCGGCGTGGCGGTCGACTCGGTCGAGGACATGCGGGTGCTGTTCGACGGCATCCCGCTGGACCAGGTCTCGACGTCGATGACGATCAACGCCCCGGCGGCCCTGCTGCTCCTTCTCTACCAGCTGGTGGCGGAGGAACAGGGCGTGCCGGCGGACCGCCTGACCGGCACGATCCAGAACGACGTCCTCAAGGAGTACATCGCGCGCGGGACGTACATCTTCCCGCCCGCCCCCTCCCTGCGCCTGACCGCCGACATCTTCCGGTACTGCACCGCGGAGATCCCCAGGTGGAACACGATCTCGATCTCCGGCTACCACATGGCCGAGGCGGGCGCCTCGCCCGTGCAGGAGATCGCGTTCACGCTCGCCGACGGCGTCGAGTACGTGCGTACGGCGGTCGCGGCCGGCATGGACGTCGACGACTTCGCGCCCCGCCTGTCCTTCTTCTTCGTGGCCCGTACGACGCTGCTGGAGGAGATCGCCAAGTTCCGTGCGGCGCGCCGGATCTGGGCGCGGGTGATGAAGGAGGAGTTCGGGGCGCGCAACCCCAGGTCGCTGATGCTGCGCTTCCACACCCAGACGGCCGGCGTGCAGCTGACCGCCCAGCAGCCGGAGGTGAACCTGGTCCGGGTCGCCGTCCAGGCCCTGGGCGCGGTGCTCGGCGGCACCCAGTCCCTGCACACCAACTCCTTCGACGAGGCGATCGCGCTGCCGACGGAACGCAGCGCCCGGCTGGCGCTGCGCACCCAGCAGGTGCTGGCGTACGAGACGGACGTGACCGCGACGGTCGACCCCTTCGCCGGCTCCTATGCCGTGGAGCGGATGACGGACGACGTCGAGGAGGCGGCCGTCGGCCTGATGCGGCGGATCGAGGACCTGGGCGGGGCGGTGGCGGCGATCGAGCAGGGCTTCCAGAAGGCCGAGATCGAACGCAACGCCTACCGCATCGCCCAGGAGACCGACTCCGGGGAACGGGTGGTCGTGGGCGTCAACCGCTTCCAGCTGGACGAGGAGGAGCCCTACGAACCCCTCCGGGTGGACCCGGCGATCGAGGCCCGCCAGAGGGACCGCCTCGAGCGCCTGCGGGCGGAGCGGGACCGAACGGCGGTGCACGCGGCCCTCACCGCGCTGAAGAAGGCGGCGGGCGGCGAGGACAACGTGCTGTACCCGATGAAGGAGGCGCTGCGGTCCCGGGCCACGGTCGGGGAGGTGTGCAACGCACTGCGGGAGGTGTGGGGCAGCCATGTGCCGTCGGACGCGTTCTGATCCCCCGGCTCAGGCCTGCTGCCGAGGCGGGGCACCGACGTTGCCGGCCTGGGACGGCAGCGCGAGTGCTTCGTGCCCGGTGCCCGCGCCGAGCACGCCCTGCCGGTAGAAGCGCGCGTGTTCCCGGCACAGCCAGTAGGCCGGGCCTTCGGGGGTCGTGACCTTGTTGAGGCCGGCCCAGTGCTCCTCCGGGTCGAGCTGCTTGAGCAGGGCGTACATCTGCCGGTACTCGGCATGATCCGTCGCCACGACCGTGGAGCGCGACTCCCGGTCGCTCAGCTGTCTGCGGGTCTCGTCGGGAAGCGAGTCGAGCAGCGCCTTCATCAGCTCCAGATCGTCCTTCATCGCCTTGCTCAGGTCCTCGGACACCGCTCCGACGGCCGCACCGAAGACGGGGACGACGTACTTGAGCACCTTGAGCGACAGATGCACGTACGGCAGCACGACCTTCGTGAACTCCGAGTTCGCGGGCAGCTCGTACGGCTCGGCCCCCTCCAGCAGGTGCCACTCGCCGGGCGCCTCGCAGCACAGGTGCAGCTGGAAGACGTCCCCGGGCCGCAGCCGGTGGCCCGCCTCACGACGCGACACCCGGCGCACCCAGAGCACGCTGGGGCAGATCGCCTCCTGCTGGCTCTGCTCGCGGCGCAGCAGCGCGAGGAATCCCCGCTGCTGCTCGGCCACCATGGCCGACACCTCGGCACGGGCCTGCTCGATCCCGTCCCGCACCTCGGCGTGCCGGCGCTGCCCGATGATCTCCATCCGGTCGAGTCTCTCGAGGACCTGGCGTGTCATCTGTTCGGACCGGTCGGCGGCCGGCCGTTCGATGCCCTGCAACAGGAAGGAGACCTCGACGTCCTCCAGGTGCTCCGGGCACTCGATCGTCTCGAGGGGAGGACGGCGGTCGAGCCGGGCCCGCAACTGCTCGTGCCGGAACTCGTGCGGGCATGCGCTGCCGTCCGGGTACCGGTGCGGGCACGGAACGAGGCGGGTGATGTCGAGGCCGGGATAGCGCTGGAGGGTCTGCTCGAATCCGTCCTTGAGCACGGCGAAGAAGTCGTGCGGGTACGAGCCCCGCACCCGCAGCTCGGCCGTCTTCGCATGGCGGTCCACCGTCACCAGCGCGGCGTGCACACCGTCCGGATGCCGGAGCAGCGCTCCGGAGCGCCAGCGCACGGGGGTGGAGAACCGGTGCTCACGGGCGATGAACCAGGTGGGGATGCCCGGAGGGACCGTGTGCAGCCGGTAGCGCAGGCGCAGTTCCCGCTGACCGAGGCGCTCCGGGGAGTTCCACTCGTCCTGGTACGGCGGCGGGTTCCAGGGCAGCAGTTCCACCACGAGGCTCGCGGCCTGGTCCTCGGTCCGGTACGAGAGGTCGAAGTTCTCCATCATGCGGATGAGGTGACGCCGCATGGACCGCTCGACGTCCCGCCAGAGCGTGGCCCCGAAGGAGTGGTGGAACAGGCCTCCCTCGTTGAGGACGTCCTCGGAGTCGAGCACCCGGCTGATGTAGGCCGTCAGCCACTGGGGGCGCAGGACGACGAGATCGCACAGCTCCTCGTCGTCCGGGTAGTAGAGGAGGTCGCCGAGGCTGTGCAGTGCGGCGGTGAGCGAGACCTGGTGCGAAGGCTCGCGCACACCGGCCGCCGAGAGCAGCTCGTTCAGCTCCTCCGGCGTGATGTGCTTGTCCTCGGCCGCCCGTACCGTGTCCGCGGCCCGCAGCCAGGTACGCGGCCAGGTCACGCCCATCAGGGGGAGTCCGGCGACCTGTCGGCGAATGACCTCGCGCACCTGCGCGACACCGGCACCGCTCGCGCTGTCCGCACTGAGACTTTCGACGATCAGCCCCGGATACGTCTCCTGCAACTCGTCCAGGGGGAGGTCAGGGGGCCGCGGCCCGAGATGCGTGGCGACCAGCACGACGGGAGCCTGCGGCGCCCTGGCCTTGATCATGTCGAGCCAGTAGTGCAGCTTGCTGCCCTCCCAGCCGATCTGCGCGTCCCACAGCAGCAGGAAGAGCGAGCGGTCGGTCAGGAAGAACTGGTGGGTGGCGTGGTAGATCTCCTGACCGCCGAAGTCCCATGTGCTCAGCCGCATGGTCACGTCCTCCCCGGCGGGGGGATGCGGATGCGGCATGTCCAGCGTGCCGACGGTGAGCCCGTGGGTGCTGTCCTCGTTCGGGTTGTGGGTCTCTCCGCGCAGGGCCCGCAGGAGCGAGGTCTTGCCCACGCGGCCCTCGCCGACCACGACGACCTTGGACGACCACTGGCGCACGGGGTCGGCCTGCGTCTCGGCGAGGAAGGTGACGACGGCCTGCGCGCCGGCGGCGACCACCTCGGGGGGTGGGCTGGTCAGGGGGTTGCCGTGGAGCCCCAGTGAGCGGAGTTCGCGGAGGGCGCCCATGCTCTCGGGAAGTTCGGAGAGGTGGTTCCCGGCCAGTTCCAGGCGTTGGAGTCGGGCGAGGCGGCCGATGTCCTCGGGCAGGGCGGTCAGGAAGTTGGCGGGCAGCCACACCGTTTCGAGTTCGGTGAGGTTCGTGATCCAGGCGGGCAGGGATTCGATCGAGTTCTCGCCGAGTGCGAGGAACGTGAGCCTGGTGAGGTGCTGGAGCGTGTCGGGCAAGGTGGCGAGGCGGTTGCCGTAGAGCTGGAGCTGCCTCAACCGGGTCAGGTTGCCGAGGCTGTCCGGGATCGCGACCACCTCGTTGAAGTCCAGTCCCAGGCCGACGAGGCGAGTGAGTCCGCCGACCGACTCCGGAACGGTGACGAGAGCGTTGTGATCTGCGGAGAGCTGCTCGAGCCCGGTGAGGTCCCCGATCCACTCGGGCAGCTCTTCGAGGCTGTTCGAGTCGAGGATGAGCCTGGTGAGGTGCGTCAGCCCGCGCACCTCCTCCGGCACCGTCGTCAGGTCGAGCCCGGCGAGGTCGAGCACCTGGCGCTCGGTCGCCCGACACGCGTCGATCCGTTCGCGCGCCTCAGCGAGACCGTCGTCCGTCGAAGCCAATTCCCGTCCCCCACCCTGTACTTCGCCCGGAGGGCTCCTTTGTCCCTCGTGAGACACACAGGGTAGGGATTGCGTCACTCACGGGTCAGGACAATCCGGGAATCCGTCCGCACTCGTGCTTCCGTGCGACACTCCTTTCCATGTTCGGCGTCATCGATCTCCCCACCTATCTGGCCGGCCTCGCGCTGATCGTGGTGCTGCCCGGGCCCAACTCGTTGTATGTGCTGTCCGTCGCCGCCCGGCGCGGGGTGCGGGCCGGGTACACCGCTGCCGCGGGGGTGTTCTGCGGGGACACCGTGCTGATGACGTTGTCCGCCGCCGGGGTGGCTTCCCTGCTGAAGGCCAACGCCGTGCTGTTCGGGATCGTGAAGTACGCAGGCGCCGGATACCTGACCTGGCTGGCGTTCGGGATGCTGCGCTCGGCCTGGCAGCTGTGGCGGACGCGGCGGGAGCAGGCCGTGCAGGAGGAGGCGCCCGCGCGGGCCGCCGAGGAGCGGCCCTTCAGGCGGGCCCTCGTCGTCAGCCTCTTCAACCCCAAGGCGATCCTGTTCTTCGTCGCCTTCTTCGTGCAGTTCGTCGACCCGGGCTACGCCTACCCGGCCCTCTCCTTCGCCATCCTCGGCGCCTTCGGGCAGCTGGCCAGCTTCCTGTACCTCAGCACGCTGATATTCGGCGGGACCCGCCTGGCCACCGCGTTCCGGCGCCGCAAGCGGCTGTCGGCGACGGCCACTTCGGCTGCCGGTGCGCTGTTCCTCGGGTTCGCGGTCAAGCTGTCGCTGGCCGGTTCGTAGCCGGTCGAAGACCGGTCCCGGACAGGTAGGCCCGCAGTCCTCGCGCCGTCTCGCCCGCCCAGCCCACGTAGCCGTCCGGGCGGATCAGGAACACCCCCGGGCCGTACGACTCCGGGGCCGCGGGGAGCGACCTGAGACCCCCGGCCGTGGTCTGTGCGCCCAGGAGGGTCCAGTGCGGCCCCCTGAACGCGTCGAGGAGGCGTACGCCGTTCACCGTGCCGTCGGGGGCCCGGTCGCCCGCCCGTACCGGGCCCGGGTGCGCACGGGTCTCCCGCGTCAGCGACGACTCCCGGTATCCCAGATCGAGTTGGACCGTCGCCTTGCCGCGGCGGACCTCGCCCCGGTGTACCCCGGTCGACAGGTCCAGCATCGCGGCGGCGTTCGGCCGGCGCTCCTCCTCGTAGGTGTCCAGGAGGGCTTCCGCGGCACCGTCCCGCAGCACCGCGCCCAGTTTCCAGCCCAGGTTGTAGGCGTCCTGGACGCTGGTGTTCAGGCCCTGGCCGCCCGCCGGGGAGTGGACGTGCGCCGCGTCGCCCGCGAGGAAGACGCGGCCCACCCGGAAACGGTCCGCCAGCGCCGCGCGCGGGCGGAAGTCCGAGGCCCAGCGCAGCCGGGTGACGGCGTCCCCGCCGAGGTGCGTGTACGCGGCGACCAGCTTGCGGATGCCGTCCGCGGACAGATCGGGTTCCGTGCCCTGCGGCAGGCGTGCCTGCAGCTGGAAGTCGTCCGTGCCGGGCAGCGGGCACAGGCCGAGATAGGTGTCGTCCGGCCCCGGGAACATGTGCCAGTGGTTGCGGTCCAGGCCCCGTACCCGTACGTCCGCCACCAGGAACGGCGCCGGGTCCACCGTCTCGCCGGCCATGCCGACGCCCAGCGCGCGCCGGATCGCCGAGCGTCCTCCGTCGGCCGCGACGACGTACCGTGCGCGCAGTGTCGTACCGTCGGCGAAGCGGGCGCGCACGCCGTCCGCGTCCTGGTCCAGGCCGGTCGGCTCGCGCCCGAAGGCGACCTTCCCGCCCAGCTCCGTCAGCCGCGCGTACAGCGCCTCCTGGGTGCGCCACTGCGCGACCATCAGGGGCTCGGTGTACGGCGCGCCCTCGTCCGCCTCGATCCTGTCGAACACCGGCTGTTCGCCGACGCGCTCGCCGCCCCGCCAGACCGTCCGGTTCGGGTACGGCCCGCCCACCGCTCGGATCGCCTCCAGCAGGCCCAGGTCGTCGAAGACCTCCTGGGTGCGCGGCTGGATCCCCTTGCCGCGCGAGCCGGGAAAGAGCCGTCCGTCCCGCTCCACCACCAGTGCGTCCACGCCCCGGCGGGCGAGGTCGATGCCCAGGGTCAGGCCCGTCGGGCCCGCGCCCACGATCAGGACGTCCACGAGAATTCTCCTTAACGCCGTTAAGTGCCGTTGCCCATGAGCGTGCCCTTAACGCTGTTAAGCTGTCAAGTGTGAGCCCCGAGAAACGCGCCCCCCTGGACCGCCGACGCGTCGCCGACACGGCGCTGCGCCTGCTGAACGAGACCGGCCTGGAGGGGCTGACGCTGCGCGCCATCGCCAAGGAGCTGGACGTCAAGGCGCCCGCCCTGTACTGGCACTTCAAGGACAAGCAGGCGCTGCTCGACGAGATGGCGACGGAGATGTACCGGCGGATGACCGCCGGGAGCGTGCTCGATCCGGACGACAGCTGGCAGGAGCGGCTGTCGCGGGTCGGCCGCGGGCTGCGGGAAGCGCTGCTCGGCTATCGCGACGGCGCCAAGGTCTTCAGCGGCTCACGCTTCACCGGCATCGAGCACGCCCCGGCCCTCGAGGCGAACCTGCGGCTGCTCACGCAGGCCGGGCTCGGCCTCGCGCAGGCGGTCGACGCGGGCCGCACGGTGAACGTGTACACCATCGGCTTCGTCACCGAGGAACAGGGCGTACGGCCCCTGCCGGGCGAGCGCCGGGAGGGGTACGACATCGACGAGCGGGCCCGGCGACTGGCGGACTTCCCGCTCGCGGCGGCGGCCGGTGAACGGCTCTTCGACGACTACGACCGCCAGTTCGAGGAAGGACTGGCGGTCGTGATCGCGGGGATCGGAGCGCGGTACGGGATCGGCTGACCTCGATCGGCTGACCGCGGTCGGCTCACCGCGGTCGGCTCACCGGTGCGAGCCGACCGGGATCAGCCCGCCGGTATGCGTACCGGCTTGAGCGCCCGCTTGAGCCGGGGCCCCAGCGGTTTCTCCACGAACCGGTGGATCAGCCACGCCAGCACCAGCATGCCCAGCACGGTCACCGCGAGCGTCGGCCACGGACCGAGGCCCAGGCCCCGGTGCAGAGCCCTTATGACGAACCAGCCCAGATGCTCGTGGACCAGGTAGAACGGGTACGTCAGCGCGCCGGCCGTGACCAGCCAGCGCCAGGAGGCCCAGCGGGTCCAGCCGAGGGCCACGACGGCGACGGCCGCGAAGGCGACGGTGACGATCAGGATCACGACGTACGGGTTCCGGTGCGGGTGGGGACCCCACAGCCCGACGGTGGCCTCGCGCTGGGCGAGCAGCCAGGACATCGCGACGATGCCCCAGGTGAGCAGATCGCTGCCGAAGCGGTGGATCAGGTACAGCGCCAGACCGCCGATGAAGAAGGGGGCGTACTCGGGCATGATCACCTGGTCCAGCAGCGCGTTCCTGGAGCTGTGGCACAGCACGGCCGCCAGCGTCCAGACGCAGGCGAACAGCACCGTCCGGCGGTAGGTCACCCCGCGCAGGACGACGAGCAGTGCGAACAGCACGTAGAAGCGCAGCTCGACCCAGAGCGTCCAGCACACGCCGAGGACCCGGGTCGCGCCCATCGGCTGCTGCAGCATCGTCAGGTTGACCAGGAACTCGTCCAGCCGGACCGCATGGACGACGGCGGGCAGGGCGAGGGACGCCCCCGTGACCAGGACCAGAGCCACCCAGTAGGCGGGGTACAGGCGCGCGACCCGGGAGCGGAAGAAGTCACCGAGGGTGCGGCCCCAGCTGCTCATGCAGATGACGAAACCGCTGATGACGAAGAAGAACTGCACCCCGAAATTGCCGTAGACGGCGGCGCGGGACAGGGTCGGGAAGATGTGCGACGGGCTGCCGTGCCAGGAGGCGGAGACAGGGCCGCCACGGCCGGCGTAGTGGTAGAGACAGACCATCAGGGCGGCCACCAGCCGCAGGCCGTCGAGGGCGAGCAGACGGCTCCCCCGCCCGTCGGAGCGGGCGGGCGCGGTGGCCGCGCGGGGTATCAAGGGGCCGGGTGCGGCGGCGAGGCCGGGGGATGGAGCAGCCATGTGCGGTTTCCTTCCTGATTCGGTTGTGCGGCCGGCCCCGCTCGTGGCTCACCGGCTGCGGATGGCTCCCTGCACGTGGGGCCGGCCTGCTGCTGTGACGGCTCACCCGGCCGTGTGCGGCCTGCCGCCGTGCGCGGCCCGCCGCCCCGGCCCGGCTAACTCCGTGCGCCCCGGCGCAGGCTGCGCGCCTTGCGGGCCACCCGGCGCACGGTCGCGTTGCGGGGGATGAACGCCAACTGGGACGGCACCCCGCCGGGCAGGGCCAGCGACGACAGCCGCCGCCGCTTGAAGTAGCGCAGGGTGCGGGAGTTCAGGTTCTTGGCGAGCCAGGCCTCGGCCTCGTCGCGCAGCCTCGGCAGGATCTTCGGCTGCATCGCGAAGCCCACCGCGCCCAGCAGGCCGCTCAGCGCCTCGACCGCCATGCCCGGACGCTGCTCGGTGACGGCTGCGGTGTCGGTCAGCTCCGGCAGCAGCGCGTCGACGATGGTGACCGGGATCCGGTTGCTGTTCTCGTACGGGACCAGCTGCTCCAGCAGCAGCTCGGTGCCGATCCGGGCGGCCGGCAGTCCGTAGAGCGCGGAGGCGGTGAGCAGGGCGGTGGAGAAGCAGCCGACGACCAGAGCGGGACGCATCCGCTGGTACAGCACCTCGGCCAGCACCGTGGTGTCGAGCACGGTCAGCTCG
Organism: Streptomyces broussonetiae; assembly: GCF_009796285.1. Taxonomy (NCBI): domain Bacteria; kingdom Bacillati; phylum Actinomycetota; class Actinomycetes; order Kitasatosporales; family Streptomycetaceae; genus Streptomyces; species Streptomyces broussonetiae. Next base: position 5,803,845 of record NZ_CP047020.1, read on the forward strand.
ACCTTCAGCCGCTGCGCCTCCTTCTCCAGGGAGCGGGTGAAGCTCGGCGGGGCGGACGGATGCGGCTTGAACACCACCTTGGTGTGCCCGAGCGCGGCCGCGCCCCTGAGCATCCGCAGATGCAGGTGCTCCTCCTGCTCGACGGTGAGGATCTCCAAAGCCGAGAGGTACTGGCCGAGCAGCAGCGCCGGTTCCTCGATCTCGGGCAACCCCTCGCCCACGGGGGCCAGTTCGGCGAGGACCTTGGTGAAGGCGGCCGTCGGCACGATCTCGCCGGGCACACCGAACTCGGTGAGCAGCAGCGGCTCCAGACTCGGCACCAGGTCCAGGTGCAGCACCCGGTCCACCCGGGTGCCGACCAGCGGGTCGATCTTGTTGCGGGTGGGGCCGTAGCTCATCAGGCCGTCGGCGTAGACCGTCACCGGGGCGCCGGTGAAGATCTGACCGAGCGCCAGGGAGGGGTTGACCTGGATCGACTCGACGACCAGCTCCACGTCCTCGTCGCCCAGGTGCCACTCGTGGCGCAGGAAACGCTCCCACAGCGGCATGTCGTCCACGCGCGGTGCCCAGCCGCCCGGGTGGAACGGGTGGATGGTCTCGTTGTACGAGATCACGTCGTCGAACCGGTCGCGCAGCTTCTCGAAGCCGGGTGCCTCGTCCAGGCCGGGCGTCGTCTCCGGGGTGGCGGAGTTGTTGCAGACCAGCAGGATCCGCCGGTCGGCCGGGCGGAAGCAGCCGGAGTCCAGGGCGGCGGCGAGCGTGGCCGTGCCGTACAGCGTCGACGCCTGGAAGATCTGGGTGGTCACGCGGCGGCTCCCGCGGAGGCCGGACGGCGGCGCAGCCGGCGCAGCTTGGAGGCGCGCTGGATGTCCATGGAGTCCAGTGCCTCGTCCAGTACGTCCTGCGGCATGCGCCGCAGGGCCGCGGCGCTCATGGATTTCAGTTTTCTCGCCACCGCTGGCTCGAACCTCTCGATGGATCCCAGATGATGGGAAATGATGGCGCAATAGGTACGGACGGCCTTCGGCAGCAGTTCATCCGCCTGCGGATCCTGTGCGGTTTCCGCGACGACCTGATCGAACGCGCGAATGAAATCGAGCTGCCGGACATCACCGATCTGGGTGAGCGACGAGGCCACCCCACGCCGGTAGAAAACGCCGAGCAGGCTCACTGCGGCGAAGGACTCCGCCTCCCGGTGCAACTTCCAGATCCACGGCCGGTCCTCGGCCGTGCGCAGCCCGTCGGTGAAGTGCAGCAGGCCCTTGTCCACCAGCCGGCGGTGGTAGACGCCCGCCCATGCGTACGCGTAGTCCACGGACGTCGAGCGGTCGGCGGGCAGGATCGCCTCGCGCGGGTCCAGCACCACGCCCCGCCGGCCGACCGGCACCCGGAACACCTGGCGCGACCGGCCGGTGCACTGCACATGGTCGGTGCGGATGAAGTCGCAGCCCAACTCCTCCATGGCCGCGACGAGCTGCGGGAAGTAGCCGGGGGCGAGCCAGTCGTCGCCGTCCAGGAAGGTCAGGTACTCGCCGCGCGCCCGGTCGATGCCGGTGTTGCGCGCGGTCGCCAGCCCTCCGTTCTGCTCGTGCCGGACGTACACCGCTCCGGGCAGCTCGCGCTCCGCGCGCGCGAGAATCTCTGGTGTCCCGTCGCGAGAACAATCGTCGACGAGAATGAATTCGAAGTCCTCACGCGCGTTCGCCTTCAGGCTCCTGAGCGTGTCGGGCGCGTATTGCTGCACGTTGTAGAACGGCACGATGACGGAGAGCTTGACCACGTCAGGGACGTTAGGGGGAAGCCCGTCATTCGTCTTGACGCTTTGCTTGATGCTGAGTGAACGGCACGTGGCGAAGCTGTGAACCGGGCTTTTTTCCCGTGCCCTCACGACCCGATTCGCCATTCGGCGATGTGCTGTTAACCGTTTGTTGTATTCAGGTTGGGCGGGACCTCGGAATGGCTTCCTAGCGTCTTCGGCGTGCCAGCAAGTGCTACGAAGTCTCTGCGGGTCGCCGTCCTCGCCGATTCCGACACCCGGTGGAAATGGGGCGCGCTCACCGCGCAGCGCCTCCTTCCGGCGGATGCCGAGATCCGGCTCGACGGCTACCTCCTGAGGGGACGAGCCACCCCGACAGCCCGCCAGCTGAGGGAAGTCGGCGTCCGTGCGGACTCGCTCCGCGAGGTCACCGGCGTGGAGTTCCTGCGCGCGATGACCGAGGAGCCCTACGACATTCTCGTCCTCGCGCTGGTCGGCGGCGGCGTGCAGGCGATGCTGCACGGGCTGCGGGCCGCCTGGGGGACGGGCGAGCGCCCCGTCGTGGTCACCGGGTACGTCGGTGTCGTCTACGAGAAGCTCGCCGACGGACTGCTGCTGCGGCACGGTGCGGACCTCGTCCTCGCCAACTCCCGGCACGACGCGGAACGGTTCCGCGCCGTGTACGAGGGTGTGGGCGCGGACGCCTCGGCGGTCACCGAGGTCGCGCTGCCCTTCCTCGGCGGGGCGCCGTACACCGGTGAACACAAGCCGTACACGGTGGTGTTCGCGGCCCAGCCGTCGGTACCGGACAGCCGCAAGGACCGTACGTACCTGCTGAACCGGCTCATCGGGCACGCCCGCAAGCACCCCGAGCGCGAGGTGCTGCTCAAGCTGCGCTCCAAGCCGGGTGAACACACCACCCACATCGAGGAGCTGCCGTACCAGAAGCTGGTCCAGGGCAAGGACGTGCCCGCCAACTTCCGCCTGGTGTACGGCCACATGGGTGAGGTGCTGGACCACACCGACCTGCTGGTCACGGTCAGCTCCACGGCCGCCCTGGAGGCCCTGCACCGCCGGGTCCCCACGGTCGTCCTCACCGACCTCGGTGTGCGTGAGGTGCTCGGCAACCACCACTTCACCGGTTCCGGGTGCCTCGCCTCCTGGGACCAGCTCGACGCCGGGCACCGGCCGGTGCCGGACGAGCAGTGGGTGGCCCGCCAGGGCGTGGCCGCCGACGGTTCGTACGAGACGGCCTTCGACGTCGCCCGTGAGCGCATCGCCAAGCTGCTTGGGCGCCCGGGCGGGCTGGCACCCCTCGCCCCCTACTACACCCCCGAGACGGCGCCCGGATACCTGCCCGGCATCCTCGCCCGCCACCACCTCGGCCCCGACGGCGTCCCGCTGCCCGGTGCGCCCGCCGCCGACAAGGAACCCGGAGCGGTCCGCCAGATCGTGCGCCGTGCCGCCCGCGGCGCCTACCGCCACGGCGTCCAGCGGGTCGCCCCGGTGATCCGGCGGATGGGGGAGCTGTGACCTTCCAAGGAGACTCCATGTCCAACCCGCAGGCGGGCCCAGGCGCGACGGTGCGCCGGGTGCTCGCGGTGATCCCCGCGCGCGGCGGCTCCAAGGGCGTGCCCGCGAAGAACCTCGCCCCCGTCGGCGGCGTCCCGCTGGTGGCCCGCGCGGTGCGCGAGTGCCGGGCGAGCCGGCTGGTGACCGACGTCGTCGTCTCCACCGACGACCAGGCCATCGCCGCCGCCGCCCGGCAGGCCGGCGCCGAGGTCGTGCTGCGGCCCGCCGTCATCGCCGGGGACACGGCGACCTCCGAGGCCGCCGTCCTGCACGCCATGGACGCCCACGAGGCGCTGCACGGCGCGCCGGTCGACGTGGTCCTGCTCGTGCAGTGCACCAGCCCGTTCATCGTCCGTGAGGACATCGACGGGGTGGCCGGCGCGGTCGCCGAGAACGGCGCGGACACGGCGGTCACCGTGGCTCCCTTCCACGGCTTCGTCTGGCGCGAGGCCGACGTGGAGTCCGAGGGCGGGGTGGGCGTCAACCACGACAAGTCCTTCCGCCCCCGCCGCCAGGACCGCCCCCAGGACTTCCTGGAGACCGGCGCCGCCTACGCGATGGACGCGGTCGGCTTCCGCGAGCACCAGCACCGCTTCTTCGGCCGCACCGAACTCGTGCGCACCGACCCCGCGCGCGTGCTGGAGATCGACGACCCGCACGACCTGGCGCGGGCCCGGGCGCTGGCGCCCCTCTTCGACGCGGACCGCCCCGGTTCGCTGCCGACCGCCGACGACATCGACGCGGTCGTACTGGACTTCGACGGCACCCAGACCGACGACCGGGTGCTGATCGACTCCGACGGACGGGAGGTCGTCTCCGTGCACCGCGGGGACGGACTCGGCATCGCGGCCCTGCGCAAGAGCGGCCTGAAGATGCTGATCCTGTCCACGGAACAGAACCCTGTGGTCGCCGCCCGTGCCCGCAAGCTCAAGCTTCCCGTGCTGCACGGCATCGACCGCAAGGACCTCGCGCTGAAGCAGTGGTGCGAGGAGCAGGGCATCGCGCCGGAGCGCGTGCTCTACGTCGGCAACGACGTCAACGACCTCCCGTGCTTCGCCCTCGTGGGCTGGCCGGTGGCGGTCGCGAGCGCTCACGACGTCGTACGCGGCGCCGCACGCGCGGTCACCACGGTCCCCGGCGGTGACGGCGCGATCCGAGAGATCGCCAGCTGGATCCTCGGCCCCTCTCTCGATTCCCTCCCCAAGTAAGGACATCTCCCTGATGAGCACCAACTCCCGTCTGCGTACGTTCGGTTCGCGTGAGGTCGGCCCCGGCAGGCCCGTCTACATCTGCGGCGAGATCGGCATCAACCACAACGGTGAGCTGGAGAACGCCTTCAAGCTGATCGACGTGGCCGCCGAGGCCGGATGCGACGCCGTCAAGTTCCAGAAGCGCACCCCGGAGATCTGCACCCCGCGCGACCAGTGGGACATCGAGCGCGACACCCCCTGGGGCCGGATGACCTACATCGACTACCGCCACCGTGTGGAGTTCGGTGAGGACGAGTACCGCCAGATCGACGAGTACTGCAAGGAGAAGGGGATCGACTGGTTCGCCTCCCCGTGGGACACCGAGGCCGTCGCCTTCCTGGAGAAGTTCGACGTCCCCGCCCACAAGGTGGCCTCCGCCTCCCTGACGGACGACGAGCTGCTCAAGGCCCTGCGCGCCACCGGGCGTTCGGTCATCCTCTCCACCGGTATGTCCACCCCCAAGCAGATCCGCCACGCGGTCGAGGTCCTCGGCTCGGACAACATCCTCATGTGCCACGCCACCTCCACCTACCCGGCGAAGGCCGAGGAGCTGAACCTCCGCGTGATCAACACGCTGGAGAAGGAGTTCCCGAACGTCCCGATCGGCTACTCCGGCCACGAGACGGGCCTGCAGACCACGCTCGCCGCGGTCGCCATCGGCGCGACCTTCGTCGAGCGTCACATCACCCTCGACCGCGCGATGTGGGGCTCCGACCAGGCCGCCTCCGTCGAGCCGCAGGGCCTTCAGCGCCTCGTGCGCGACATCCGCACCATCGAGGCCTCCCTCGGCGACGGCGTCAAGAAGGTCTACGACTCCGAGCTGGGCCCGATGAAGAAGCTGCGCCGTGTCGCCGGTGTGGTGACCGAGGCGGAGATCGCGGCGGCGGCCGGCGAGCCCGTCACGGTCTGACCGCTGGTCCCTTGAGCCCCTTACGACGGGACGGTCGTACGCCGATGAGCCCCCGCGCCGGTCAGTCCGGCCACCCTCCCCGCACGCTCGCCTTCGTGGAGAGCCCGGTCCAGCTGCTGAACGTACTGGAGTGGACACACCTGCGCGGACTGCGCGGCACGGACCCGGACCCGCTGCCGTCCGTGCCCGCGCAGGTGCGGCGGACGGTGGTCGGTGACCCCCCACCGGCCGGCCCGGAACTCACCGTCGTCGTCCTGGCCCCGACCGACCCGATGACCCGGGGCCAGCTGCGCCGCATGGCGGACCTGACGCGGGACGAGGGGCACCGGGTGCGCTGGGAGGAGGCGCGCGGCGGTACGACCGCGCCCTTCTCGACGATCGGCGGCCTGGCGGGCGTGCTGCGCCGGGCCGACCGGGTCGTCATGGGCGACCCGTTCTCGCGTTACGTACAACTGCTGCTGACGATCACCCGTGCCCAGGACCTCGTGGTCGTGGACGACGGCACGGCGACGATGGAGTTCGTCGCCCAACTCGCACGCGGCGAACGCCTGGTGCGCTGGCACCGCAAGGGCGGCCGACCCGGGCCCAGGGACCTGCTGTTCGCCCCCGTCTCCTCCTCGGCCCGCCGCCGGCTGACGCCGAACGACCGCCGCCGGGTGGAGGTGTTCTCCTCGATGCCGGTGACGGAGACCCCGCAGGGCGTCACGGTCACCACGAACGACTTCTCCTGGACCCGCTCCCGCTTCGGACCGCCGCGCATCACCAAGGGCGCGGACATGGTCGGCACCTCGCTGGTGGAGACGGGCGTCGTGGACGGCGAGCGCTACCTCGAGGCGGTCCGCAACCTGGCGAAGACCCATGGCGCGAAGCGGTACTTCGCCCACCGCAGGGAGAGCGCGGAGAAGCTGCACCGCCTCGCGGCGGAGACCGGTCTGGAGATAGTCCGCCCGGACCTCCCCCTCGAACTCATCGCCCGCCGGGGCCCGATCGGCCGTACGGTCCTCAGCTTCCCGTCCACGGTCGTGCACACCCTGCCGCTTGCGCTGGTGGGCACGGGGGTGCGGGTGGCGGTGTGCGACATCGACCCGACCTGGCTGACGGAGACCGCGTCCCCGCGCGCCCAGGGCTTCCTGTCGGGGGTCACGGGCACGGCCCGGGACGTGCACCGGCTGGAGACGGTCAGGCTGGCCTAGGCCGTGCCGGACGGGCCGGGTGGGTCAGGTCGGGTCCTCGCCGTCGGCTTCCGCCGCTTCCATGATCGCGGTCTCGTAGAGGTCGATGACCTGTTCCACCGTCCGTTCGGTGTACTTCGCGAGGTCGGAGATCGCCGCGACGGTCCAGTTCGCCAACGACAGGGCGAAGGCCATCAGTTCGTCCTCGCCGAGGCCGCGCTTGACCCCGAGCAGGTAGGCCAGGTTCAGATAGGGCACGAGGTCGGGGTCTTCGACGTGCGCCGCGTTCTTCCGCACCATCTCGATCGTGGTCCGCGTCGCCTCCGCACGGAGCGGGAGCAGCCGGTCCCGTTCGGCGTGGACCTCCATGAGCATCCGCCGGCGCTGTTCTCTGGTCACGCTGTTCCTCCCGGATGTCGGCCCGTCCAATGTCGCGGATCCGACGGACCGTCACATCCGGTTTCATCCAACAGTGCGGTCTGTTGGGTCTTTGAGGGCTCGGACGAAGGGCGTGAAGGCTTCGGCGGGGAAGGTGAGGATGCCGAGGGTGCGGTTCTTGGAGTCGCGGACGGCTATGTGGGTGGGGCGGGTGGCGATCTCTACGCAGTTGGCTCCGTCGTTGCCGCCGGAGTAGGACGACTTCCGCCAGGTGTCGAGAGTGCTGCTCATGGTGGGCCTCACAGTTCCTTGGCCAGTCTGTGGATGAAGTCGCGCGAACAGGTGGGGTCGAGTGACGCCACTTCCATTTTACGAAAGACTGTTCGCAATACGTTGAGTTGAGCCTCCGAATCGATGAAGCCGCTGCCGTCGAGGACTTCACGGACGGCGGTGTCCAGCCTGGGCACGGCGCCTCCGGCGAGCATCACGGGGAACCAAGCGGCCCCGAAACCGTCGAGCGCGAACGGGATGACGCGCACCGTGATGTGGTCGGCCTCGGAGAGTTCCAGGACGCGACTGAGCTGGGCTCGTGAGATGGTGCGGTCGCCGACCTTGATCCGGAGCGCTGCTTCGTGGACAACGGCTTCGTACGGTACGGGGTCAGGCCTGTCGAGGATCACCCTGCGCTGCATCCGGTGTCGCACCCGTTGCTCCAGCTCCTCCTCTGGGAGTTCGGGAACCCTGGAGGAGAACGCGGCTCGGGCGTAGCTCTCTGTCTGAAGCAGGCCCGGGACGACAAGGAACTCCACGTCCCGTCGGTACGTCGCGTGATGCTCCAACTCGGCCAGGTCGAGGAAGGGAGTGGGCAACAGCTCCCGATACTCCTCCCACCAGCCCCGTGTGCGGTCCTTCGCCATGGCCACCAAGGCACCGATCAACTCTTCATCGGTGCAGGAGTAGTTGGCGGCGAGGCGGCGCAGCCGTTTCTCGCTCACCCCCGTGAGGCCGGTCTCGATCTGGCTGATCTGCGCTGAACTCACCCCAAGCAGGGTTGCCGCCTCGCGGGCCGACAGGCCGGCAGCGTCGCGGAGCCTGCGCAACTCTCCCGAGAGCCGCATCTGACGCGCTGTTGGTTCGCTCCTCAAGGCCATGGACTCTCCTCTCAACCCCCTTGCGGGTAACACCCGTTCGAGGGTCAGGTTACGTGATCGGCTTGCGGAACTTAAAAAGATAGGTCTACCGTCAGTGACGTACCGCACACGCAGCGGAAGTGCACCGCATGCGCGGCAACGCCACCCTGCGCGAAAACCCCTCACCTCAACGGAGCTGATGACGCATGCCCGAAAACGAAACCTGGGACTACACGCTCTACGTCCCCAACGACCTCAGAGCGGTCACGGTGTGTCGCCGCACCCTGCGCCTGATCCTGACCCTGCACGGTCTGATCGGCCTGGTGGACACGGCGGAGCTGCTGGCGACGGAGCTGGTGTCGAACGCCGTACGGCACACGAAGGGGCCCGCCGCGCTCAGGGTCCGCCGAACCCGGGAGGGGGTGGTGTGGATCGGGGCGTGGGACAGCGACCCGGCGCCGCCGGACCCGCCGCGCCCGCTGGAGCAGGTGGTGGAGCTGGAGGAGGGGCGGGGGCTGGGGCTGGTCGTGGCGTGTGCGGAGTACTGGGGGTGGATGCCGTCAGCCAGGTTCGGGGACCGGGGGAAGTACGTGTGGTGCGAACTTGTGGCGGCCTAGATCGACGGCGACCGATCGTGCATGCGGCGGAGCCGGGCGACTGACTCAGCGGACCTTCCTGACCAGGACGAACGCCCGCGGCCTGGTCTCCTCGGCGGACGGCTCCCGGCGCACCGTCGCCACCAGCTCCAGGCCTGCCTGGGTGAGCAGCCCCGTCATCTGCTCCGGCGTACGCCAGTAGTAGTCGAGGTCGATCGTCTGGCCGAACCGCTCCGCCAGGTGCAGATGGCCCGGCTCGGTGCCGGTCTGGAAGGCGAGGAGGGCGTGGCCGCCCGGTCGCAGGGTGCGGTGGAACTCCGCGAAGGCCGCCGGCAGGTGTGCGTCCGGGACGTGGATCGTGGAGTACAGGGCGAGGATGCCGCCGAGCGTGGCGTCCGGCAGGTCCAACGACGTCATGGAGCCCACGTGGAAGCGCAGTTCGGGGTGGGTCTCGCGGGCCAGCGCGACCATGGCCGGGGAGAGGTCCACGCCGAAGACCGGCACGCCCAGCGCGTGCAGGAGCGCCGCGACCCCGCCGGGGCCGCTGCCCAGGTCGGCCACGGGGGCCGGACCGTCCGCCGTGACCAGCTCGGCGAACGCGGTGATCAAGGTGCGGTCCAGAGGATGGCCGAGCCCGATCGGGTGCTGCGCTGCGTAGTCCTTCGCGATCGTGTCGTAGGAGCTACGGGTCGTCTGCAGGAACGTCTGCGTCGCGTCGGTCACGGGTCCGGACCCTACCGGGAAGGGGTTCGCTGCGAGGTCCGGCTCCTGGACAAGTCGAGCGTGACTATGGCGAGGCATGGTATCCGTGGAAGGAGAAACAGTGGTTTTACCCATCCGAGTCCGCCGCCAAGCGTCCGCCGGTCAGATTTTCTTCCCCTAACGGGCTGAACTTTTGTTGATCGAGGGGTAGTTGACCACCCGGGCGTCCTACCCTTCAGAGGGTGAAGCAATTGATGTCCCTAGAGTCCGAGGCCGGCCTCGCGGGGGATGTGCTCCCCGGCGCGCTGAGCGAAGCCCTGCACGCCGAACTCGTCGCCTTCCGTCGCGACTTGCACATGCACCCTGAGCTGGGCAATCAGGAGTTCCGTACGACCGCAGCGATCAAGGAGCGGCTGGAGCAGGCCGGGCTGAGGCCCCGTGTGCTCGGCAAGGGAACCGGACTCGTGTGTGACATCGGAATCACCGAGGGTGAGCGGTCGGCCGTACCGCTGCTCGCCCTGCGCGCGGACATCGATGCCCTGCCCATCCCGGACACCAAGACCGACTGCCCCTATCGGTCCACCGTGCCCGATCGGGCGCATGCGTGCGGGCACGATGTGCACACGACCGTGGTGCTCGGGACCGGGCTCGTACTCGCCGAGATGCATGCCAATGGACTGCTTCCCCGCCCCGTACGGCTGATCTTCCAGCCCGCCGAGGAGGTGCTGCCCGGCGGTGCCATGGACGCGATCGAGGACGGGGTGCTGGCCGGCGTCGGCCGGATCCTCGCCGTGCACTGCGACCCCCGGGTCGACGCCGGAAGGGTCGGGCTGCGGCACGGGGCGATCACCAGCGCCTGCGACCGGCTGGAGATCGCGCTCGACGGCCCCGGCGGGCACACCGCCCGGCCCCACCTGACCACCGACCTCGTCACCGCCGCCGCCCGGGTCGCCCTCGACGTACCCGCGGTGATCGCCCGCCGGGTCGACACCCGGGTCGGGCTGGCGCTGACCTGGGGCCGCATCGAGTCGGGGCACGCGCCGAACGTCATCCCGCAGCACGCCGAGCTGTCCGGCACCGTGCGCTGCCTGGACCTCGAGGCCTGGCGGCTGGCCCCCGACATCGTGCACGCGGCCATCGACGAGGTCGCCACCCTGCACCGCGCCAAGTCGGAGATCACCTACCTCCGCGGGGTGCCGCCCGTCGTCAACGACCGGGAGTCCACCGAACTGCTGCGTCGCGCGATGTCGGCCCGGCGCGGCCGGGACTCCGTCGAGTCCACCGAGCAGAGCCTGGGCGGAGAGGACTTCTCCTGGTACCTGGAGAACGTGCCGGGGGCCATGGCCCGGCTCGGGGTCCGCAGGCCCGGTGAGCGGACCGTGCGTGATCTGCACCAGGGTGACTTCGACGCCGACGAGCACGCGATCACGGTGGGCGTGGAGCTGTTCACCGCGGCGGCCTGCCTGGACACGATGTCTGCCATGGAGGTCTGAGCCACGTTCGGACCCGATGGCCCCCACGGGCCCCGTGAGTCCCGTGAGTCACATGGGTAGGGCTGTCCGGTGTGGCACACCGGACAGCCCTACCCATGTGCTGTGGGCGAGGGCGCACACCGAAACGGGTGTCGCCAGGAAATTCAAAGAGTTCCCCCGTGAATGACCAACAAATGGTCGGCCTCGGGCAGTGGCCGAAGATCGACGGTCTCAAACCGGCCACCGCGCAGGTGGGTGCAGGGGGTGTTCGATCGCGGCCCGCGTCTCGCTGCGAGTCCGCGACCGCGCGGTGCGGAAGGGCTGTCGTCGGTGTCCTCGGGACGGGCGGCCGGGGCCTGGGACGAGGGCGGCGGCCGTGGTGAGAGCCGTTCCGCTGATCGGCGCAACACACTCGTAAGCCACTCGTGCACCGCCCGCAATGGCGGCGTGCAAGGGCCCCGACTCCGAGTTCAGATGCTGTTTGCCTCGAATCGATAACGGCTTCGAGAGGGGGTTTTTTGCGACATCTACGCGCGTTACGATGCCGCGAAGCCGACGCCGCCAGGGCGTCTGGGCTGGAGCACTGGCAAGGTGCTCCCATCAAGCGCCGACACGGCGCTCAGGTCAGGTGAAGGAGCCTCCCGTGCGCCGGGTAGCCAAGCTTTCCGCTGCGTGTCTCGCGACCGCGGCACTCGCCGTGACTGCCACCGCGTGTGGCAGCACGTCCTCCGACAACGCCAGCTCGCCCTCCTCCTCCGGTGGCGGCAAGGGCATCAAGATCGGTCTCGCCTACGACGTCGGCGGCCGCGGTGACCGCTCCTTCAACGACTCCGCCGCGCGCGGTGCCGACAAGGCCGAGAAGGAGTTCGGCGGCTCCGTCAAGGAGCTGACCGCGAAGACCTCCGACACCGAGGCCGACCGCGAGCAGCGCCTGTCCGACCTGGCGGACGCCGGCTACAACCCGATCATCGCCGTCGGTTACGCCTACGCGCCCTCCATCACCAAGGTCGCCGCGAAGTACCCGAAGACCAACTTCGGCATCGTCGACTCGGTCGTCAACGCCAAGAACGTCGACAGCATCACCTTCACCGAGGAGGAGGGCTCCTACCTCGCCGGTGTCGCCGCCGCGCTGAAGACGAAGAAGGACCACGTCGGCTTCATCGGCGGTGTGGACGTCCCGCTGATCAAGAAGTTCGAGGCGGGCTTCACCCAGGGTGTCAAGGACACCAACCCCAAGATCAAGGTCGACACCCAGTACCTGAGCCACGGCTCGGACACCTCCGGCTTCGCCAGCCCCGACAAGGGCAAGGAGGCCGCGCAGGGCATGCTCGACAACGGCGCGGACGTCGTCTACACCGCGGCCGGCTCCTCCGGCAACGGCGCGATCGAGGCCGTCAACGGCACCAAGGGCGCCTGGGCCATCGGCGTGGACTCCGACCAGTACAACATCCCGGGTCTCGCCAAGTACAAGAACTCGATCCTGACCTCCGTGGTCAAGAACGTCGACGTCGGCGTCTACGACCTCATCAAGTCCGCCCACGACGGCAAGCCGCTGGCCGGCAACCAGGTCTACTCGCTGGCCAAGAACGGTGTCTCCCTGGCCACCAGTGGCGGCTTCATCAACGACATCCAGGCCAAGCTGGACGCCGCGAAGCAGAAGATCGTCTCCGGTCAGATCAAGGTCAAGACCACCCCGTGACCCTGGCCTGACAGGTCTGACAACGGCTCGGCGCGGGGCGCCCTCGGCAGCCCCCCGCCGAGCCATAACAATGTGTCAACTCTACGCGTGTAGCGTCGAGTTGCCGCGCTAGCGTCGCCGACGCCTGCCACCTCCCCTACGCAGCCCCTTTCCCCGAGGAGAGTGCGCCATCAACGCGTCCAGCCCTCCCGCTGCCGTCGAACTGCGCGGCATCACCAAGCGTTTCCCCGGCGTCGTCGCCAACCGCGACATCGACATCACCGTGTCCACGGGCACCGTCCATGCCCTGTGCGGAGAGAACGGCGCCGGCAAGTCCACCCTGATGAAGATCCTCTACGGCATGCAGCAGCCGGACGAGGGCACCATCACGGTCAACGGGGAGCAGGTCGTCCTGCACAACCCCGGCGACGCCATCGCCCGCGGCATCGGCATGGTGCACCAGCACTTCATGCTCGCCGACAACCTCACCGTGCTGGAGAACGTCGTCCTCGGCGCGGAGAAGCTGTACGGCATCGGCGGCAAGGCCCGCGCCAAGATCAAGGAGATCTCCGACGCGTACGGCCTGAACGTCCGCCCGGACGTGCTCGTGGAGGAGCTGGGGGTCGCCGACCGCCAGCGCGTGGAGATCCTCAAGGTCCTCTACCGCGGTGCCAAGACCCTCATCCTCGACGAGCCGACCGCCGTGCTCGTGCCGCAGGAGGTCGACGCGCTCTTCGACAACCTGCGTGAGCTGAAGGCCGAGGGCCTCACCGTCATCTTCATCTCCCACAAGCTGGGCGAGGTGCTCTCCGTCGCCGACGAGATCACCGTCATCCGGCGCGGTACGACGGTCGGCACGGTCGAGCCGCGGGGCACCACCCCGAAGCAGCTCGCCGAGCTGATGGTCGGCGCCGAGCTGCCCACCCCGGAGACCTCGGAGTCCACCGTCACGGACGTCCCGATGCTCAAGCTGGACGGCCTGCACCTGGCGCAGACCGACCTCGACGGCATCGAGCGCATCGTCCTGGACCAGGTCTCCTTCACCATCCACAAGGGCGAGGTCCTCGGTATCGCCGGTGTGGAGGGCAACGGCCAGTCCGAACTGGTCGAGGCGATCATGGGCATGCGCGACCCCGACGCCGGTGTGATCACCCTCGACGGCGCCGACATCTCGCACGCCGCCACCCGCCGCCGCCGCGAGGCCGGCATCGGCTACATCCCCGAGGACCGCCACCGCCACGGCCTGCTCCTGGAAGCGCCGCTGTGGGAGAACCGCATCCTCGGCCACGTCACCGAGAAGCCCAACTCCAAGGGCGGGCTCCTCGACATCAAGGCCGCCCGCTCCGACACCGAGCGGATCGTCGAGGCCTACGACGTCCGCACCCCCGGTATCGACGTCACCGCGGCCTCGCTGTCCGGCGGCAACCAGCAGAAGCTGATCGTCGGCCGCGAGATGAGCCACAACCCCAAGCTGCTCATCGCCGCCCACCCCACCCGCGGTGTGGACGTCGGCGCCCAGGCCGCCATCTGGGACTACATCCGGGAGGCCCGCCGCGAGGGCCTGGCCGTGCTGCTGATCTCCGCGGACCTGGACGAGCTGATCGGGCTCTCCGACACCCTGCGGGTGATGTACCGCGGCCGCCTGGTCGCCGACGCCGACCCCGCCACGATCACCCCCGAGGAGCTGGGCTCCGCCATGACGGGTGCGGCCACCGGCCACCTGGAGCACACAGAGGACGACGAGTGATGAACAGGCTGACCTCACGGATCGACAGGGAGCGGCTGCTCCTCGGGATCGCGGCACCACTGCTGGCGATCGTCGCGGCGCTCGTCGTCACCACCCTGGTGATCCTCGCGACCGGCAAGAACCCGGGCGCCGCGTTCAGCGACATGATGACCTACGGCTTCGCCAGCGACAGCCAGGTCTACATCCTGAACAAGGCGACGACGTACTACCTCGCGGGTGTCTCGGTGGCCATCGGCTTCCGGATGAACCTGTTCAACATCGGTGTCGACGGCCAGTACCGGCTCGCCGCGTTCGTCGCCGCCGTCCTCGGCGGCGCACTGACCGTGCCCGGCTGGATCGCCATCCCGCTGATCATGATCTGCGCCATGGCGACCGGCGCCCTGTGGGCCGCCGTCGCCGGCATCCTCAAGGTGACCCGGGGCGTCAGCGAGGTCATCGCGACCATCATGCTGAACTCGATCGCCACCGCCGTCATCGCCTATCTGCTGCAGCCCGGAAAGCTCGGCGAGCTGCAGCAGGGCGGCACCCTGGTCTCCACCAAGCCGCTGCCGTCCTCGTCGTACTTCTTCAGCATCAACACCGGACCGGCCGGTGAGCTGGACGGCTTCATCGTCGTCGCCGTACTCGTCGGTCTCGCCTACTGGTTCGTGCTCGGCCGCACCCGCTTCGGCTTCGACCTGCGCACCGTCGGCCAGTCCGAGAGCGCCGCCTCCGCGAGCGGTGTGTCGGTGAAGAAGATGGTCGCCACCAGCATGATCATCTCGGGTGCGGTGGCCGGCCTGGTCGGCATGCCGACCCTGCTCAACGAGAGCCACCAGTTCGACAACAGCTTCCCGGTCGGCATCGGCTTCACCGGCATCGCCATCGCGCTGCTCGGCCGTAACAGCCCGATCGGCATCGCGCTCGGCGCCCTGCTGTGGGGCTTCCTGGAGCGCACCACCAACCACCTGGAGTTCCAGGGCTACGACAAGGAGATCCTCGGCGTCATCGAGGGCGTCATCGTCCTGTGCGTCGTGATCGCCTACGAGGTCGTACGCCGCTACGGCCTCAAGCGCCAGCAGCAGAAGGTCGGCGCGGAACTCGCCGCTCAGGCCGCCGCGACGAAGAAGCAGGAGGTGGCGTGATGACTGCCACGATGACCGACACGCCGCCGCCCGCGGCGCCCAAGGCGGCGGGCGCGCCGCAGCGCTCGGGCCGCTCCGTCGGCCAGATCCTCATGATCGTCGCCGGTGCGCTGCTGCTCGTCGCAGCCGTCCGCATGATCACCGGCTCCGACTCCCTCGACTCCGCCGGCCAGGTAAGCGCCGCCCTCGGTCTCGCCGTGCCCATCGGTCTCGCCGGTCTCGCCGGCCTGTGGTCCGAGCGGGCCGGTGTGGTCAACATCGGCCTCGAAGGCATGATGATCCTCGGCACCTTCGGCGCCGGCTGGATCGGCTGGCAGACCAACCCCTGGCTCGGCCTGCTGATGGGCATCGCCTTCGGCGCCCTCGGCGGTCTGCTGCACGCCGTCGTCACCGTCACCTTCGGCGTCGACCACATCGTCTCCGGTGTCGCGATCAACCTGCTCGCGCTCGGCGCCACCCAGTACCTCGCCAAGCTGTTCTTCAACAGCGGCAGCGCGGCGAACGCGGGCGGCAACCCCAAGCAGTCCCCGCCGGTCGACTCGCTGCCCCAGATCACCGTGCCCGGCCTGTCCAGCGGCCTGCACTCGATCGAGAACCACCACTGGTTCCTGATCTCCGACATCGCCGGCATCCTCGGCGGCCTCGTCACGGACCTGTCCGTGGTGACGATCCTCGCGGCGCTGCTGTTCGTCGGCACCTGGTGGCTGCTGTGGCGCACCCCGTTCGGTCTGCGGCTGCGCTCCTGCGGTGAGAACCCGACCGCCGCCGAGTCCCTCGGCGTCAACGTCTACAGCTACAAGTACGCGGCCGTCGCCGTCTCCGGCGGTCTCGCCGGCCTCGGCGGTGCCTTCCTCGCCCTGGTCACCTCGCACACCTACCTGGAGGGCCAGACCGGTGGCCGCGGTTACATCGGCCTCGCGGCGATGATCTTCGGCAACTGGCGGCCGGGCGGCCTGGCGATGGGCGCGGGCCTGTTCGGCTACTCCGACGCGCTCCAGCTGCGCAACGGCGGTGTCACGGTGCACGCGCTGCTGCTCCTGCTGGTCGTGCTGCTCGCGGCGCTGGCAGGGTGGAAGCTGTACAAGAAGGCGGTGTGGCAGGGCGTGATCAGCGCCGGCACGGCCGCGCTGGTCCTGGTCTGGTACCTGCTCACCGACGAGGTCCCGAGCGACTTCGTGGGCGCGACGCCGTACGTCGTCACGCTGCTGGTGCTGTCCCTGTCGGCGCAGCGCCTGCGGATGCCGAAGGCGGACGGCATGCGCTACCGGAAGGGCCAGGGCAAGTGACGACGCAAGCCGCCGAGTTCGACTGGGAGGCGCTGCGGGAGGTGGCGCGCGAGGCGATGTCCCACGCCTACGCCCCCTACTCCGGCTTCCCGGTCGGCGTGGCGGCCCGGGTCGACGACGGCCGTACCGTCACCGGCTGCAACGTCGAGAACGCCTCCTACGGCCTCGGCCTGTGCGCCGAGTGCGGGCTGGTCTCGGACCTGCAGCGCACGGGCGGCGGCCGTCTCACGCACTTCGCCTGCGTGGACGGCAAGGGCGCCGCGCTGGTGCCGTGCGGCCGTTGCCGCCAGCTCCTGTACGAGTTCGGCGGGCCCGACCTGCTCCTCGACACCCCCGAGGGCATCCTCCCGCTCTCCGAGATGCTGCCCCAGGCCTTCGGCCCGGACCATCTCACCAAGTAACGCCCGTACGGCCCCTCTGGCCTCTTCAGAGGGGCCGTACGCTTCGCAATTCTCCGAAGGGAACGCCATGGCCATGGACGCCATCTCCGTCATCCGCACCAAGCGGGACCGCGGTGAGCTGACCGACGAGCAGATCGACTGGGTCATCGACGCCTACACTCGCGGCGAGGTCGCCGACGAGCAGATGTCCTCGCTCGCCATGGCGATCCTGCTCAACGGCATGAACCGCCGTGAGATCGCCCGCTGGACGGCGGCCATGATCGCCTCGGGCGAGCGCATGGACTTCTCCTCGCTGTCCCGCCCGACGGCGGACAAGCACTCCACGGGCGGCGTGGGCGACAAGATCACCCTGCCGCTGGCTCCGCTGGTGGCCGCCTGCGGTGCCGCGGTCCCGCAGCTCTCGGGCCGGGGCCTCGGCCACACGGGCGGCACCCTGGACAAGCTGGAGTCGATCCCGGGCTGGCGCGCCCTGCTGTCCAACGAGGAGATGCTGAACGTCCTGGACACCACGGGCGCGGTGATCTGCGCGGCGGGCGACGGCCTGGCCCCGGCGGACAAGAAGCTCTACGCGCTGCGTGACGTCACCGGCACGGTGGAGGCGATCCCGCTGATCGCCTCCTCCATCATGTCGAAGAAGATCGCGGAGGGCACGGGGTCGCTGGTCCTGGACGTGAAGGTGGGTACCGGCGCCTTCATGAAGACGATCGAGGACGCCCGTGAACTGGCGTCGACGATGGTCGGCCTCGGCACGGACCACGGCGTGAAGACGGTCGCGCTCCTGACCGACATGTCGACCCCGCTGGGCCTCACGGCCGGCAACGGGCTCGAGGTCCGCGAGTCGGTGGAGGTCCTGGCGGGCGGCGGCCCGGCGGACGTGGTCGAGCTGACGCTCGCGCTGGCGCGCGAGATGCTGGACGCGGCGGGCATCAAGGACGCCGACCCGGCGAAGGCGCTGGCCGACGGCTCGGCGATGGACGTCTGGCGCCGCATGATCGCGGCCCAGGGCGGCGACCCGGACGCCGAGCTGCCCACGTCGAAGGAACAGCACGTGATCAAGGCCCCGTCCTCGGGCGTCCTGACCCGCCTCGACGCCTACGACATCGGCATCGCCGCCTGGCGCCTGGGCGCCGGCCGCGCCCGCAAGGAGGACCCGGTGCAGGCGGCGGCGGGCGTGGAGATGCACGCCAAGCCGGGCGACAAGGTACAGGAGGGCCAGCCCCTGCTGACCCTCCACACGGACACCCCGGAGCGCTTCGCATACGCGCTGCAGGCGGTGGAGGGCTCGTACGACATCGCGGCGCCGGGTACGGAGTTCCCGGCCACGCCGGTGGTGCTGGAACGCATCGCCTGACCAG
This sequence comes from Streptomyces broussonetiae, assembly GCF_009796285.1. Lineage (NCBI taxonomy): Bacteria > Bacillati > Actinomycetota > Actinomycetes > Kitasatosporales > Streptomycetaceae > Streptomyces > Streptomyces broussonetiae. The sequence continues at coordinate 5,822,374 of NZ_CP047020.1, forward strand.
GGGATTTCACGTTCGGGTGAAGGGGACCGGTGGACCTGTGCCGGTCCCCTTGGGCATGCTGGGATCGGTGACGCACCGATAGGAGACCGCCATGAGCGCACTCACCGTGAGCCAGGACCCCGACCAGAACTGGGACGACCTCGTCCGGTACTGGGAGGAGATGGAATGGCCCGAGGGCAGCAAGGTGGAGATCATCGAGGGGATCATCACCGTGTCACCCACTCCCGCGTTCCGCCACAACATCATCGCGGCCCGTGTCCAGCGTCGCCTCTACTCCGTGATCCCTGATGAATGGGAAGTTTTTCAGACGCTGTCCATCGCCGTACCGTCACGGCTGGGCATGTTCATCCCGGACCTGCTGGTGGTGCCGGTACATGAGCCCCCGGAGACGGACTCCTACCTCCCCGCCGCCCTTGCCGAACTCGTCGTCGAGGTGACCTCCAAGTCCAACGCCCGCCACGACCGCGTCAGCAAGGCCGCCGCCTACGCCACCGCAGGGATCCCGCTCTACCTCCTCATCGACCGCTGGGCACCCGGAGGCCCCACCGCGACCCTCTACGGGGAACCCAAGGGAGATGTCTACCGGGTCCTGAGCGCCGTGAAGTTCGGCGATCCCATCAGGCTCCCGGCCCCGTTCGACGTCACGATCGACACCGGCGAGTTCCCCGTCGACTGACCCCCACCCGGGCACGGCCGCGGCCCCGCGCTGCGGCGGTTCGGCGGGTGCGCGATGAGTTCCCTCCGCCCCGCCGGTCTACCGACCGTGGACACCGAGGAACCCGCCGTGCTCGTGCTGCCCGGCCCCGTCCGTCGTGACGAGGTGGCCGGGCTGTGTGCTGCCGTGCGCGCACTGTTGGAGGGCGGCGGTCGCGAGCGGGTCGTCGTGTGCGACGTGGGCGGGCTCGGGCCGCCGGGGCTCGCCGTCGTCGACCTGCTGGCGCGGCTGGAGCTGACCGCCCGTCGCGCCGGCGGGCGGATACGGCTGCGGGATCCCGACCCGGCGCTAGGGGCACTTCTGGATCTGGCCGGGCTCTCCTTCCAGGCGGAGGGGCAGACCGAAGAGGGGGAACCAGCGCTGGACGTCGAGGAAGCAGTGGAAACCGGTGATCCGGCCCTCTGAGATCTCCAGGACCTGCACCGCCCAGGGGCTGAACCCGCCCTGCTCCGGGTCCGGCTTGTAGTGCGCGAAGGCCGGCAGTCCGTTGGCCTGCACGGGCAGCAGGCGGGACCTCGCGCAGGAGGCGCCCAGGGTGGTCATGAAGCCGGTGATGTCCGCCGTACCGCGCAGCCACAGGTCGAACGGCGGCATCGTCATGATGGCGTCCTCGTGGAGCAGCGCCGTCAGGGCCGTCATGTCGTAGCCCTCGAAGGCCTCGACGTACCGCTCCAGGAGCTTTTGCTGCTCCTCGTCCATCGGGTCGGACACCATGCCCTCGGGGCCCGCGTCGGCGCGCTCGGCGAGTGTGGCCCGGGCCCGCTGGAGCGCGCTGTTGACCGAGGCGACCGTGGTGCCCAGCAGCTCGGCGACCTCGCTCGCCTTCCAGGCCAGCACCTCGCGCAGGATCAGCACCGCCCGCTGCTTGGGCGGCAGTTGCTGCAGCGCCGCCATGAACGCGAGCCGGACGGTCTCCTTGGCCACGGCCGCCTCGGCCGGATCCTGCACCGCCGGCAGCACGCGCGCGTCCGGCATCGGCTCCAGCCAGGTGCTGTCCGGGCGGGGGGAGAGCGCCGCCTGTGCGAGCGGGGTCGACTCGGTCAGGTCCATCGGCCGCGCCCGCTTGTTGCCCGCCGTCAGCATGTCCAGGCAGACGTTCGTCGCGATCCGGTACAGCCACGAGCGCAGCGAGGAGCGGCCCTCGAACTTCTCGTAGCTCCGCCAGGCCCGCACCAGGGTGTCCTGCACCGCGTCCTCGGCCTCGAAGGAGGAGCCGAGCATCCGGTAGCAGTACCCGGTCAGCTCGGTCCGGTGCTTCTCCAGTGCGACGTCGAGATCCGCCGTCGCCGTGCTGTCGCCCATCGTCCACCCACCCCTGTGGCCGTACCTGTCCGCGCTCCGTCGCGCCCCAGCACTTCGGAAGCTACCGCAGCCCACTGACAATGGACCCCGGAGTGCGAAAGAGCCCAGCTCAGACCAGTTGCTTCACAGACATGAGCAGATGACGGTGCAGGCTGTGCCCCGCGCCCGACCCGAGCAGCACCCGCTGTCCCGACCCCAGCAGTTCCAGTCGCAGCTCAGGGCCCTCGAAGGAGTTCAGCGCGTCGAGCAGATAGGCCGGGTTGAAGGCCACCGAGACCTCCTCGGCCCCGCGCAGCACGGCCGGCAGCCGCTGTGCCGCCACGTCGTCGCCGTATCCGGCGCGCACCAGGAGCGAGTCCTCGGCGGCCGAGAAGTCCAGCCGTACCGGGCTGTGCCCGTCCGCCACCACGGCCACCCGGCGCACGGCCTCGGCCAGCGCCCCGCACTCCGCCCCGGCCACGGCCGCCCCCGCCAGCTCGAACAGCGACCCGTACCCCGGCAGTCGGCCCTCCAGCCGCCGCAGCAGCGCCCGCGTGCTCCTCCCCCCGAGTCCGCCCTCGAAGCCGACGGCCCCCGCGCCGTCCGCCGCGCCCGGATCCAGCAGGAGCCGCAGCATCCCGCACCGCCCCAGCGCCCGCGCCACCTCCGCCAGCCGTCGCGCCGGCAGCAGCACCTCCACGGCCTCCCCGGCCCTCCCGCCCGCCGCCGGCGGCTGCCACGGCAGCCGCCGCACCGCGTACCGGTACCGGTCGGACGCCGACAGCGTCATCTCCTCGCCCTCGAGCCGCAGTTGGACCCCGGTGAGCATCGGCAGCGTGTCGTCGCGGCCCGCCGCGACCGCCACCTGTCCGACGGCCGTCGCGAACGCGGCCGCGTCCACCTCGCCGTACACCGGGGGAGTCGCGGGCGGCGCCGGGTACTCCTCGTACGGCAGGGTCGACAGCCCGAAGCGCGTACCGCCCGCCTCCACCGTCAGCCGGTTCCCCTCCCGCACGCAGCTCACCGGGCCGTCGGGCAGCACCCGGCAGATGTCCAGCAGCCGGCGCCCGGGGACCAGCACCCGGCCGGCCACCGCCACCTCGGCGTCCGCCCCGGCCCGGGCCGAGGTCTCCAGGTCGGACCCCGACACCGCCAGCCGCCCCGGCTCGGCGGTCAGCAGCAGGGCGCCCAGCACCGGTACCGGCGTCCGCCCGGGCAGCGCCCGCGCCGCCCAGGCCACCGCCTCCGCCAGCTCCGCGCGCGTGATCCGGATGTCCATACGACAAACCCCCTGCCCGATGGCCCAGTTGACCGGTGGACGCTATCCGCGCCCACTGACAACGGGCCCTGAGCAGGGGGTTCGCCGAAACCTCAGTGCGCCGCGACCGGCTCCTGCCGGGCCGCCACCCGGGCCGCCCGCGAGCCGGCGACGGTGATCGTGACGACGCCGAGGACCGCGAGGAGACCCACACCGACCGTGCCGCCCCAGCCGTCCGCGTGGAAGGCCGTCGCGCCGACCGTGCTGCCGACGCTGGAGCCGATGTAGTACATCGACTGGTACAGGGCCGAGGCCTGGGCACGGCCCTCGGTGGCGGTCTTGCTGACCGCCGAGGAGGCGACCGCGTGCCCCGCGAAGAAGCCCGCCGTGATCAGCACCAGGCCCAGCAGCACCAGCGGCAGCGAGGGCGCGAGCGAGAGCAGCAGACCGGCGGCCGTCGTACCGCCCGCCAGGTACAGCGCGCCCCGGCGGCCGAGGCGGCCCACCAGCCGGCCCGCCGTGGAGGCGGACACCGTCCCGACCAGGTAGACCAGGAAGACCGAACCGATGACGCCCTGCGGCAGCCCGAACGGCGCCTCCGTCAGGCGGTAGCCGATCACCGTGTACACGCCGCCGAAGACCGTCATGAACAGCGCGCCGATCGCGTACAGGCGGCGCAGCAGCGGGTTGGCGAGGTGGTCGCGGACCGTGTCCAGCAGGACGCGGGGCCGCAGCGAGCCCGCCTTGAAGTGCCGCGGGGCCGGCAGCAGCAGCCGGAAGGCGATCGCGCACCCGACGGCGATCACGCCGATCACGCCGACCGAGACCCGCCAGCCCCACTCCTGGGCCACCCAGCCGGTGATCAACCGGCCGCTCATGCCGCCGACACTGTTGCCCGCGACGAACAGGCCGATCGCCGTGACCAGCGCCTTGGGCCGGACCTCCTCGGCCAGGTAGGCCTGCGCCGAGGCAGGCAGACCGGCCAGCGCCGCGCCCTGCACCGCGCGCAGCACCACCAGCACGCCGAGCGACGGCGCGAACGGCACCAGCAGGCCGACGGCGACCGCGACGGCCAGCGAGGCCGTCATCACCGTACGGCGGCCGAAGCGCTCCGACAGGGCGCTCATCGGCAGGACGAACAGGGCCAGTCCGCCGGTCGCGGCCGCCACGGTCCAGCTCGCCTCGCTCGCCGCGACCCCGAACTCGCCGGAGATCAGCGGCAGCAGGGCCTGTGTGGAGTACAGCAGCGCGAAGGTGGCGACTCCGGCGAGGAAGAGGGCGAAGCTCATCCGGCGGTAGCCGGGGCCGCCCGGGGTCAGCCGGGAGTCGTTGTCGGGGAGGGCGGCGACGGGGACGGGAGAGGTGGCGCCCACGGTGGTGGACGCCCCGGTACTGGCGGGAGACATGTCTCGACCGTATGTACGGCCCGCCTCATGCGTCCAATGCACGGAATCGCCATAATCGATCCCATGGTGCATCAGCAAAGCTCACGGGCTCGCCTGTCATCGAACAGTGACACAGAAGACATGTCCGAGATGTCGAAGGTGCTCGCTCCCCGCCTTGCGTACTTCGCCGGCGTGGCCCGCACCGAGCACGTGACCAGGGCGGCCCTGGACCTGAACGTCCCCCAGTCCACCCTCTCGCGCGCGATGGTCCGCCTGGAGCAGGACCTGGGCGTGGACCTCTTCGCCCGGCACGGCCGCACGGTCTCCCTGACCACCGCCGGGCGCACCTTCCTGGCCTCGGTGGAGCGCGCCCTCGCCGAGGTCGAGCGGGCCGCCGAGGAGGTGCGCGCGGACGCCGACCCGGCCACCGGCAAGGTCGCCTTCGGCTTCCTGCACACCATGGGCGCCGAGACGGTACCCGGCCTGCTGCACGCCTTCCGTGCCGACCACCCGCGCGTCCGCTTCAGCCTGGTCCAGAACCACGGCGAGGCCATGCTGGAGGGCCTGCGCGCCGGCGAGTTGGACCTGTGCCTGACCTCCCCGGTCCCCGACGCCCCCGACCTGGTCGCCCGCCGCCTGGACGAGCAGAAGCTCCGTCTGGTCGTCCCCGCCGACCACTCCCTGGCCGCCCGCAGGCGCATCCGCCTGGCCGAGGCCGCCGAGGAGATCTTCGTCAGCCTGGAACCCGGCTACGGCCTGCGCCGCATCACCGACGCCCTGTGCCGCGAGGCGGGCTTCCGGCCGAGGGTCGCCTTCGAGGGCGAGGAGGCGGAGACGCTGAGGGGGCTGGTGGCGGCTGGTCTGGGGGTCGCCCTGCTGCCGCCGCCGACGGTCCCGCGGCCGGGGGTGGTGGAACTGACGGTCACGGCTCCGAGGGCGGTGCGGGAGATCGGTGTCGCGTGGCCGGCGGACCGGCCGGACACACCCCCGGTGGCGGAGTTCAAGAAGTTCCTGCTCTCCAGAAGAGGGAACCTGCTGCCGTCCTGAGGGGAGCGGGCAACTGCGCGAGACACCAGGACGAAACGGCGGCCCGACGAACCCGCGTCCCGGCGAACCCGCGTCCCGGCGAACCCGCGTCCCGGCGAACCCGCGTCCCGGCGAACCCGCGGCCCGACGAACCCGCGGCCCGGCGAACCCGCGTCCTGAGGACGGTGGAAGTCCCCGCCTCCTACCTGTCACCGTCTCAACGACCGACCGAACCCCGCTGCCAGCGGCATCCTCAGACCGATGGGTGGCGGAGCGGCCAACGCGTCCTCGACGGGGCGCGACACGTGCTGCCCGAACAGCGCCCCGAGCGTGAAATCGACGGCCAGGCAGCCGACCTCCTCCCGGTGCCCGCTCAACCCGTGCCCGTCGGAGTGCACTTCGAACCGGCACACCTCCCGGTTCACCTTCTTCGCCCGCGCGGCGAACCGGAACGACAGCTCGGGGTCGGTCTGCTGGTCGTTCGTGCCGTGCACGATCAGCACCCGCCGCCCCACGAGCTGCTTCACCGGCTCGGCCGGTGCGGCCATGTCGTCCTCGGGCAGCCAAGGGGCCAGCGCCACCACGGAGTTGACGGCCTCGTGCCCGCCCGCCCGCAGTGCGGCCCGGCCGCCCATGTCCACCCCCACCAGGCACACGGGAACGTCCCCGTAGCGCCGTACGACCTCGTCGGCCGCCCATCGCGCGTCCGCCGCCAGGTGTGCCTCGCTGCCGTTCCAGCCCCGGTAGCGGTAGCGGACGGTGTGGACGGCCAGTCCCTCCGTCCGGCCCGCGCGCGCGAGCCGGCGGCTCAGCGAGCGCAGCGCGATCGCCGCCCGTACGGGGGAGGGCCTGCGGGCGGAGATCTCCTCCCCGCCGGGGAGCAGCACAACCGCTCCGCTCACCGCAGTCGGCCCCGGGCCGACCGCCTTCCCCAGCCCGGCCGTTCGGACCGGCGTCGCTTGCTGTCCCATGACAGAACAGTGTCAGAAGGGGCGGTGTGCGAAACCCTCACGTGCGGTCACCGTTGGGTATCGACGGAAAAAGTGCCCGGAAAGAGCTGTCGCGTTCACCAGATGCTCTACGCGCGTAGGCGCTAGAGTGCGGAGATGATGAGCCAGACTGCACCGGCCGGGACCTTCTCGGTGAGCGTCCCGGCGCACGTTCCGACGCCGGACCAGATCCGCCGGGCGCCCAAGGTTCTGCTGCACGACCATCTCGACGGCGGGCTCCGCCCGGGCACCGTCGTCGAACTCGCCCAGGAGACCGGCTACTCGGGCCTTCCCGAGTCCGATCCGGACAAGCTGGGCATCTGGTTCCAGGAGGCCGCGGACTCCGGCTCGCTGGAGCGGTATCTGGAGACCTTCCGGCACACCGTCGGTGTGATGCAGACCCGGGACGCGCTCGTCCGGGTCGCCCGCGAGTGCGCCGAGGACCTCGCCGAGGACGGTGTCGTCTACGCCGAGGTGCGGTACGCGCCCGAGCAGCACCTCGAGCGGGGCCTGACCCTGGAGGAGGTGGTCGAGGCCGTCGGCGAGGGGTTCCGGCAGGGCGAGCGGCTCGCCCGGGAGAACGGCCACCGCATCCGGGTCGGCGCCCTGCTGACCGCCATGCGGCACGCGGCCCGCTCCCTGGAGATCGCCGAACTCGCCAACCGCCACCGGGACTCGGGCGTGGTCGGCTTCGACATCGCGGGCGCGGAGGCGGGCTATCCGCCCACCCGGCACCTGGACGCCTTCGAGTACCTCAAGCGCGAGAACAACCACTTCACCATCCACGCGGGTGAGGCCTTCGGGCTGCCCTCCATCTGGCAGGCGCTGCAGTGGTGCGGGGCCGACCGGCTGGGGCACGGGGTGCGGATCATCGACGACATCGAGGTCTTCGAGGACGGCTCGGTGCGGCTCGGGCGGCTGGCGTCGTACGTCCGGGACAAGCGGATCCCGTTGGAGCTGTGCCCCAGCTCCAACCTCCAGACCGGGGCCGCACCCTCGTATGCCGAGCACCCGATCGGGCTGCTGCGCCGGCTGCACTTCCGGGCCACCGTGAACACCGACAACCGGCTGATGTCGCACACCAGCATGAGCCAGGAATTCGAGCACCTCGTCGAGGCGTTCGGCTACACGCTCGACGACATGCAGTGGTTCTCCGTCAATGCGATGAAATCAGCGTTCATTCCTTTCGATGAACGACTCGCTATGATCAATGACGTCATCAAGCCCGGATATGCCGAGCTGAAGTCCGAATGGCTGTTCCAGCAGACGGCCTCCACCAGCGGTTCTCTCGGCGCGACGGACTGATCGCACCTTTCCGTCGTCGCGGAATGCGGACACGCTTTCACGGGGTGTCCGCATTTCGGTGTTTGCGGGGGGCGGTCCTGCATGTTTACGGTCGTGGACCGCTCAGATCATCTCTGATCTCCCGTCTCCGCATTCAAGGACGCATTCACCATGAAGCAGTCTGCCGCCAAGACCCTCGGCGTCGCCGCCCTCGGTGCCGCCTTCGCCGCCGTCGGCGCGGGCGCGGCCAACGCGGCCCCGGCCCTCCCGCAAACCGGCCAGGCCACGCAGGCCCTGGGCTCCGTCACCCAGACACTGCCGGGCGCCGCCGCGGCGCTGGCCCAGGGGAGGGGTGCCGTGGGTGCCGGGGTGGCCGCCGCGCAGCCGGCCGTCCAGAGCGCGCTCGCGAAGGGGCCGACCGCCCCGGCCGCCGGGCTGCTCGGCGGACTGCCCACCCACCACACGGGCCTGCCCACGCACGGCATGTCGGCGAACGGGATCCCGCTCGGCTGACGCCCGGCGCGAGGCCGCGGCCCGCACCGCAAGGTCGTACGACGCCGCTGGGGCGCCCCGGAGTTGCTGTCCGGGAGCGCCCCAGCGGCGTTCTGCGTGCGGACCGGCGTGCGCGGACGCCGGTGGAGCCGCCTGTGTCACCAGGCGGTGCGGGTCTTCTCCTCGGACGGCAGCAGGATCCACAGCGCTATATAGAGCAGGAACTGCGGGCCCGGCAGCAGGCAGGACAGCAGGAAGATCACCCGCATCGTCGTCGCGGAGGTGCCGAAGCGCCGGGCCAGCGCGGCGCACACTCCGCCGATCACGCGGCCGTGGGTGGGGCGGGCAAGGGCGGTCATCGGGTCTCCTCCGTGGTCGTCGGCCCGCGTGCGGGCCGGTGGCCTGGGCCGCCCCGGTGGCGTCCCTCGACCTTCTTCCACGGTAGGGAGACGAAGAGGGTGAAACGTCGCTCTACGGGGCGATCCCGACCCTGGGAATCGTCGGGGTACGCCCCTGAGACAGCTCCTCCTGCACGGTGACGAACCACTCGGCACCGGCGTCGGCGTCCTCGCGCGCGTCACGCGTGTCGCGCCGCCGCAGCCAGGCCCGGCCCGCCGGTACGACGGCCAGGTGGGCGAGGACGACGCCCGCGGTGTTCAGCAGCAGCGAGTCGATGTCCACGACCCTGCCGGGCACGCCGGTCTGCACCAGCGCGATGCCGAGGGAGATCAGGGCGCCCGCCGCGGCGGTACGGATCAGGGAGGCGAGCGGGGAGACGGTGAGCCTGCCGTGCACCGTCGGCAGCAGCACGCCCAGCGGGGCGAGCAGGGCGAGGCCGTCACCGATGCGGTGGGCGGCCTGCGGCCAGCCCAGCGCGAGATCGGCCCGGATACCGGCCAGCGGGTGCAGGTTGGGAGGGGTCACCCAGGGCACGTCCAGGGGGCGCAGCGTCAGCCAGGCGACGAGCGCGAGGTGGGCGACGAGGAGCACACCCCCTGTCGCCCGGACACGGATCGTGGCACTGCCGCCGAAGGAGCCTTGACGCTGCACGAACCCCTAGACGCACCGCCGGGCACGATCGGTTCCGCATCGGGTTCCCCGACTCGGCGCGACCGCCCGCGGCCACGGGGTCAGGACTTGCCCAGCGCGTCACCGGAGGGCGGTTCGGTGGTGCCCGGGCGGTTGCGGACTTCGTCCGTGCAGGCGTAGCGGCGGGGGGTGTCGGGGGCGGGGCCGGCCAGGATGACCGAGCCGTCGCCCTCCGTCGCCGCCGAGTCGGACAGGGTGCACACCACCTGGGCCAGGGCGTAGGAGGTGAGCCGCGCCGGGGCGGTGCTCAGGCGCAGGGTGTCCTCGGGGTCGTTCGGGCCGGGCCCGCTCACGCTCAGGCCGCCCGGCACGTACGTCGTGTAGCCCGCGGAGCGTTCCGCGGACGAGGGCGACTCCGCGAGCTGGTCCAGCAGGCCCTGCGCCACGATCACCCGGCGCCGGGCGTCGGCCGTGCCGTCGGGGACGGGCACCGTACGGTCGACGGTCACCAGGGACGCCTCACACAGCAGGAAGACCTGCACGGGCACCCCGTGCGAGGACTGCGTGGCCAGGTCGGGCCCGGCCAGCGAGCACGGCACCCGGGAGGGCGCCGGTCCGAAGTCGGTCGGTACCTGAGTGGCCCGGATGCCGCAGCCGGACAGCAGCAGGCCCAGGAGGGGCAGCGCCATCAGGCGTCGTACGGTCATGACCCCTCCTTTCCTGAACTGTCCTTGCCGTTCCCGGCGTTCCTGTCGTGCGTGTCGTTCGTGTCGTGCGTGCCGTCGGGATCGTCGGTGCCGGCCCGGGTGTCCTGCTCGCCCTCCTCCGCCTCCTGAGTCAGCCGTGAGGAGTCCCGCGGCAGCCGCAGGGTGAACACGGCGCCGCCGTCGGGCGAGTTGGCGGCGGTGATCCCGCCGCCGTGGATATGGGCGTTCTCCATGGCGATGGACAGGCCCAGCCCGCTGCCCTCGGAGCGCGGCCGGGAGGCGCTCGCCTTGTAGAAGCGGTCGAAGACGTGCGGCAGGACGTCCTCCGGGATGCCCGGCCCGTGGTCGCGGACCGCGATGACCACCTCGGAGTCCGCCTCCCGCACGGACACCCGCACCGGCGATCCGCCGTGCTTGAGCGCGTTGCCGATCAGGTTGGCGAGGATGACGTCCAGCCGGCGGGGGTCGAGGCGGGCGTGGATGCCGCGCTCGGCGTCCAGCTCGACGGCGTCCAGCCAGGCGCGGGCGTCGATGCAGGCGGTGATCTGGTCGGCCACGTCGACGTCGTCCAGGACCAGCCGGGCGGTGCCCGCGTCGAAGCGGGTGACCTCCATCAGGTTCTCGACCAGGTCGTTCAGCCGGCGTGTCTCGCTGACCACCAGCCGCACCGCCGGCTCGATCATCGGGTCGACGCTGCCCGACTCCGCCTCCAGCTCCTCCTCCAGGATCTCCGTCACGGCGGTGATCGCGGTCAGCGGCGTACGCAGTTCGTGGCTCATGTCGGCGACGAAGCGGCGTGAGGCATCGTCCCGCGCGGCCATCTCCGAGACCCGCTTCTCCAGCGCCTCGGCCGCGTTGTTGAACGTCCGGGAGAGATCGGCGAGTTCGTCGGTGCCGGAGACTCTGAGCCGGGTGTCCAGTCTGCCCTCGCCCAGGCGCCGGGCGGCGACCCCGAGCCGGTGCACCGGCTTCAGTACGGTCGTGGCGGCGGCCTGCGCGAGCAGCGCGGCGCCGATCAGCGCGAGACCGGTGGCGATGCCCAGCGACCAGGCCAGCGAGTTGAGGTCCTTGGCCTCCGGCTCCAGCGTCTTGGCCATGTAGCCGGTCGGACCGCCGCCGATGACCTGCGTACCGGCCACCAGATACGGCGTGCCGTGGCTCACGACCCGCTGCCAGTACAGGTGGTACGGCTCCTTGTTGGCGTCGGTGACCTTCTGCTGCTTGTTCACCGCCGCGCGCAGTGACTTGGGCACGTCCTCCAGCGAGAAGCCGTTGATGCCGCCGGAGTTGCCGTACACCGTCTTGCCGCGCGCGTCCTGGCCGACCAGCAGCACGCTGAAGCTCTGGCTGCTGGTCGCCATCTGCCCGGCGGTGCGCTGGAGCTGGTCCTGCGAGGGATGCGAGGGCAGCGCGCCCGCGCGGTTCTGCATCTCCTGGCGGAAGTCGCGCAGCACCGCGTCCTGGGCGCGGGTGAGCACCGCCTCCCGGTTCAGCCAGTAGGCGATGCCGGACGCCGACACGGCGGCGGTGAGCGCGACCAGCGCGAAAACCACGACAAGCCGCAGCCTGAGGCTGGTGAACCTGAGCCGCGACAGATGTCCCTTGCGCCCCGCGGCCCAGCCGCGCAGCCCTCCTTGCCCGTCCGTCACTGAGGACTGTCCAGGCGGTAGCCGACACCACGGACGGTACGGATCAGGGTCGGGGACGAGGGCACGTCCTCGACCTTGGCGCGCAGCCGCTGCACACAGGCGTCCACGAGCCGCGAGTCACCGAGGTAGTCGTGCTCCCACACCAGCCGCAGCAGCTGCTGCCGGGACAGCGCCTGGCCGGGCCGGCGGCTCAGCTCCAGCAGCAGCCGCAGCTCGGTCGGGGTCAGCTGGAGGTCCTCGCCGTTCTTCGTCACGGTCATCGCCGACCGGTCGATGACGAGGTTGCCGAAGGTCGCCGAGTCGCTGGACTCACGCTCACCGCGGCGCAGCACGGCCCGGATCCGGGCGTCCAGCACCCGGCCCTGGACGGGTTTGACGACGTAGTCGTCGGCGCCGGACTCCAGCCCGACCACGACGTCGATGTCGTCGCTGCGCGCGGTCAGCAGAATGATCGGCAGCTGGTCGGTGCGCCGGATGCGGCGGCACACCTCGAAGCCGTCGATGCCGGGCAGCATCACGTCCAGCACGATCAGGTCGGGCCGCTGCTCGCGCAGCAGCTTCAGACCGTCCTCACCGCTGGCAGCGGTCGCCACCCGGTGCCCCTGGCGCGTCAGGGAGAGCTCCAGGGCCGTGCGGATGGCGTCGTCGTCCTCGATCAGCAACAGGGAAGGCACGGGCTCATTCTGGCCCATGGACCGGCCGTCCTACGACCTGCCCGCACCAGCCCTTTCCCACCGCCACGACATGTGCACTTCCTGTGACGCCTTTGAGCAGGACCCCTGTGACAGGTCTGTGACAGTCGACGGACACGGCCATGAAGTGGCCCCGGCAGTCTTTTGGTCACGGGCCGGACGGTCAGCCGGAACCGGCCCGGCAAGACCGAACCACCGGAAGTCCACGACGGGGAGCGCGAGATGAACACGCTGCACAGCATCAGCACCAGCGCAGTGGTCACGCGTCTGCACGACGTGCACCGGTCCGGTTCCGAGAAGTCCGGTGCCGTGAGCGGGCGGGGGTGCGCTCGCGGCACCGGGCGTCAGCATCCGGCGTACATGTCGGTGGTTGACGCGCACCCGGGGGAAGCGCACGGGGGATCCGCGTACAGGGAGGACTCGGGGGAGCAGCGCCGCTCGCTGACGGAGGCGGAGTTCACCGCCTACGTCCAGGAGCGCCGCGCCTCCCTGTACGCCACCGCGTACCACCTGACGGGCGACCGCTTCGAGGCCGAGGACCTGCTGCAGAGCGCGCTGTTCTCGACGTACAAGGCCTGGGAACGGATCAGTGACAAGGCGGCGGTCGGCGGGTACCTCCGCCGCACCATGACGAATCTGCACATCAGCGCCTGGCGGCGCCGCAAGCTCAACGAGTACCCGACCGAGGAACTGCCGGAGACGCCCTCCGACACGGACGCGATGCGCGGCACCGAACTGCGCGCGGTCCTGTGGCAGGCGCTGGCCCGGCTGCCCGAACTCCAGCGCACCATGCTGGTCCTGCGCTACTACGAGGGCCGTACGGATCCGGAGATCGCGGCGATCCTCGACATCAGTGTCGGCACGGTGAAGTCCAGCATCTGGCGCTCGCTGCGCCGGCTGCGCGAGGACGAGGTCCTCAGCTTCGGCCGTGACGAGGAGAACGCCTTCGGCGAACTGGTCGCCTGAAGGTCGGGGTCACCGGGGGGTGGCCCGAGGGGGGACGGGGAAAACGGGGGAAAGCGGGGTCCACTGGGGGGTGGGTCCACGGGGGAAACAGGAGCGGGACTGGAGGGCCGGGGGGCCTCTCCAGTCCCGTTTCCGTTTCCGTAGGTTCCGTACGACGGTTACGCCGCCGTCTGCTGCCGGGTCTGCCGTCCCGCAGCCGCGGCGGCGAGCCGCCCCAGCGCCTCGTCGCGATCGCACGGATACGCGCCCAGGGACACCTGCCGGGCGACGATCGACCGTTCCGTGCGCATCAGCCGCCAGCCGCGGCGCAGCAGGAACGGCACCGACTTGCGGCCCTCCCGCAGATCCCGCAGGAAACGCCGGCGGAAGGTGGTCACCGGGCCGCGGCTCAGACACAGCGCGTCCGCGAGCACGCCCAGTTCCCGGCAGCGCTCGACGATCTCCGCCGCGAAGACGCCCTCCGCGATGAACAGCGGGGTGCGGCCGATGCGCAGGGTGTCCTCGCCGGTGCGGGCGCTCAGCCCGATGTCGTACACCGGCACAGGCGTCGACCCGGAGGCGCACAGTCGGGTGATGGCCTCGATCGCGACGTTCGCGTCCCAGGACTCCGGATGGTCCCAGTCGATGTCCGAACTCCCCTCCACCAGGGGCAGTGTCGGGTCGTCACCCTCCTTGTAGAAGTCGTCCAGGCGCAGCACGGGGAGCCCGGAGCGGGCGGCGACGAGTGACTTGCCCGAGCCCGAGGGGCCGCACAGCAGCACGACGCGGGCGGGGGACGGAGGATGAATGCTCACGGAACACCAGTTTGACGCATGGTGGGCCGCCTGCCGACCCCGCGGGTCGGCTTTTGAGCGTGACTCCCGCCTCAACTACCCTACGTGTCGACATCATTACCCTGCGCATCATAAGGTGGCACCAGCGATGGCCCGACAGACCTCCCCTCAACACCCCGTCGCCCAGCGCGCCCTGATCGCCGTCGCGACCGTGGGGGCAGCCCTGGGCGCGGGCGCCGGCACGGCGTACGCGGAGTCGGCCGCACCGGTCGTGCAGGTGCCCTGGCGCCCGACCTCGCTCGGCAGGATCGACCCTGAGGCGGGCCTGGCGGTCCTCCCCGGCACGGTCGGCTACGCCGTGGGCCCGGCGGCGGGCCTCAAGCCCAACCCCCTGGCGGGCACGGGCGTCGACCCGCTGGACAACGGGGTGGGCACGCAGCTGGCCGACTTCAAGCCGGTCGGCTCGCGGATGCTGACGTCCCCGGTCGCCGAGGCCCCGACTCTCGGCGCCCTGCCCGTGGCCGGTCAGGCCCTGGGGGCGGTGGGCCGCTGAAGGCGCGCCGTGAAGCAGTGCGGGGAACCGCGCGGTCTGCCGGGTGCGACCCGCACCCGGCAGACCGCGGCGGTTCCCCGCCGCCGTCCTGTCAGTAGGACGACCCGGACGCGCCCAGCGACCCGGTCGGGTGCCACACCGTCTTCGTCTCCAGGAACGCCGTCATCCGGTCGGTCCCGGGCGTCTCGAAGTAATCCACAGCCTGTGGACGCAGGACCCGCTTGAGGTTGTCGGCGGCGGCGATCTCCAGCTCCTTCGCCAGCACCTCGTCGGCGCCCGCGAGGTCGATCGCGTTGACGTCCTGGTGCGCGGCCAGCGGAGCCGCGATCTCCGAAGTGCGGCCGGACAGGACGTTGACCACGCCGCCCGGCACGTCGGACGTGGCCAGGACCTCGCCCAGGGAGAGGGCGGGCAGGGGGGACTTCTCGCTCGCGATCACGACCGCCGTGTTGCCCGTCGCGATCACCGGGGCCAGGACGGAGACCAGGCCGAGGAACGACGACTCCTGCGGGGCCAGGACGGCCACCACGCCCGTCGGCTCGGGGGAGGAGAGGTTGAAGAACGGGCCCGCGACCGGGTTGGCGCCGCCGGTCACCTGGGCGATCTTGTCGGTCCAGCCGGCGTACCAGACCCAGCGGTCGATCGTGGCGTCCACGACCGCCGCCGCTTTCGACTTCGACAGGCCCTCGGCGTCGGCGACCTCGCGCACGAACTGCTCGCGGCGGCCCTCCAGCATCTCCGCGACGCGGTAGAGGACCTGGCCGCGGTTGTACGCCGTGGCGCCGGACCAGCCGCCGAACGCCTTGCGCGCGGCGACCACGGCGTCCCGGGCGTCCTTGCGGGAGGACTGCGGAGCGTTCGCCAGCCAGTTGCCCTTCGAGTCCGTCACCTCGTACACCCGGCCGCTCTCGGAACGCGGGAACTTCCCGCCGACGTACAGCTTGTAGGTCTTGAAGACGCTCAGACGGTCAGACATCGAGGTAAGCCTCCAGGCCGTGGCGGCCGCCCTCGCGGCCGAAGCCCGACTCCTTGTAACCGCCGAACGGCGAGGTCGGATCGAACTTGTTGAACGTGTTGGACCAGACGACACCCGCGCGCAGCTTGTTCGCGACGGCGAGGATCCGGGAGCCCTTCTCCGTCCAGATGCCCGCGGACAGGCCGTACTGGGTGTTGTTGGCCTTGGCGACGGCCTCGTCCGGGGTGCGGAAGGTGAGGACGGACAGCACCGGGCCGAAGATCTCGTCGCGGGCGATGGTGTGCGCCTGGGTGACGTTGGTGAAGAGCGTCGGGGCGAACCAGTAGCCGCTGTCCGGGAGTTCACAGGCCGGGGACCAGCGCTCGGCGCCCTCCGTCTCGCCCTGCTCGGCCAGCGCGGTGATCCGGGCCAGCTGCTCGGCGGAGTTGATCGCACCGATGTCGGTGTTCTTGTCCAGCGGGTCGCCGAGGCGCAGGGTGGACAGGCGACGCTTGAGGGAGTCCAGCAGCTCGTCCTGGATCGACTCCTGGACCAGCAGGCGGCTGCCCGCGCAGCACACCTGGCCCTGGTTGAAGAAGATGCCGGTCACGATGCCCTCGACGGCCTGGTCGATGGGGGCGTCGTCGAAGACGATGTTCGCGCCCTTGCCGCCCAGCTCGAGGGTGAGCTTCTTCCGCGTGCCCGCGACCGTGCGCGCGATCTCCTTGCCCACGGCCGTCGAACCCGTGAAGGCGACCTTGTTGACGTCCGGGTGCGCGACGAGGGCCGCGCCCGCGTCGCCGTAGCCGGGAAGGATGTTGACGACACCCTTGGGCAGGCCCGCCTGGCGGCAGATGTCCGCGAAGAACAGCGCCGACAGGGGCGTGGTCTCCGCGGGCTTGAGGACGACCGTGTTGCCGGTCGCCAGCGCCGGGGCGATCTTCCACGCCAGCATGAGGAGGGGGAAGTTCCACGGGATGACCTGCCCGGCCACGCCCAGCGGCTGCGGGTTCGCGCCGAAGCCCGCGTGGTCGAGCTTGTCGGCCCAGCCCGCGTAGTAGAAGAAGTGGGCCGCGACCAGGGGGAGGTCGGCGTCCCGCGTCTCCTTGATCGGCTTGCCGTTGTCCAGCGTCTCCAGGACAGCCAGCTCCCGGCTGCGCTCCTGGACGATGCGGGCGATGCGGAACAGGTACTTGGCGCGCTCGGAGCCCGGCAGCGCGGACCACTTCTCGAACGCCCTGCGGGCGGCCTTGACGGCGCGGTCGACGTCCTCGGCACCGGCCTGGGCGACCTCCGACAGCACCTCTTCCGTGCTGGGGCTGACCGTCTTGAAGACCTTGCCGTCGGCCGCCTCGACGAACTCGCCGTCGATGAACAGGCCGTAGGAGGGGGCGATGTCGACGACCGAGCGGGACTCGGGCGCCGGTGCGTACGCGAATGCGGAAGGCTTGTTTTCCATGTTCATGGGGTCTCAGTCCACCGTGACGTAGTCGGGGCCGGAGTAGCGGCCGGTGGCCAGCTTCTGACGCTGCATGAGCAGGTCGTTCAGGAGCGAGGAGGCTCCGAAGCGGAACCAGTGGTTGTCCAGCCAGTCCTCGCCCGCGGTCTCGTTGACCAGGACCAGGAACTTGATGGCGTCCTTGGTGGTGCGGATGCCGCCGGCGGGCTTCACGCCGACCTGGACGCCGGTCTGCGCGCGGAAGTCCCGCACGGCCTCCAGCATCAGCAGCGTGTTGGCGGGGGTGGCGTTGACCGCGACCTTGCCCGTCGAGGTCTTGATGAAGTCGGCGCCGGCGATCATGCCGAGCCAGGAGGCGCGGCGGATGTTGTCGTACGTCGACAGCTCGCCGGTCTCGAAGATGACCTTCAGCCGGGCACTGGTGCCGCAGGCCTGCTTCACGGCGACGATCTCGTCGTGGACCTTGAGGTACTTGCCGGCCAGGAACGCGCCCCGGTCGATGACCATGTCGATCTCGTCGGCGCCCGCGGCGACGGCCTCGCGGACGTCGGCCAGCTTCACGTCGAGGGCGGCGCGGCCGGCCGGGAAGGCGGTGGCGACGGAGGCGACCTTCACGCCGGAGCCGGCGACGGCCTCCTTGGCGACGGCCACCATGTCGGGGTAGACGCAGACGGCCGCCGTGGTCGGGGTCGTCCGGTCCGTCGGGTCCGGGTGGGCCGCCTTGGCGCCGAGCGCCCGGACCTTGCCCGGGGTGTCCGCGCCTTCCAGCGTCGTCAGGTCGACCATCGAGATGGCGAGGTCGATGGCGTACGCCTTCGCGGTGGTCTTGATGGAACGGGTGCCGAGGGACGCGGCGCGCGCCTCCAGGCCGACCGCGTCGACGCCGGGCAGCCCATGGAGGAAGCGGCGCAGCGTGCTGTCGGACGCGGTGACGTCGGCGAGAGCGTGTGCTGTGGGTGCGGTAGTGGGCATGGTCACCAGACGAGCATATCTACGCGCGTAGCGAATGTATACCCCCGGGATGGTCCCGGCTGCTCATCTCTCGTCCGGATGTCACGGATGAGCGCCGGTGTCGGGGCGCGTGGGGCACAGCGGTCCCGGTCGTGGAGAATCGGCACCATGACGACCCCGGACCACCAGTCACCCGCGCCGCAGCCCCCGCTGCCCGTCGCGAAGGACCGGATCTACCGCTCGCCCATGGCACTGGCGGGCGGCGTGCTGCTGCTCGCCGTCATCGCCTGGCTGGGCTTCGACGCCCTGATCCAGGGGCGCGGACGTACGCCGTGGCTGGCGCTCGCCGGGATGATCCTGGTGGTGCCGCTGGTGATCGCCTTCACGCTCCGCCCGGCGGTCTTCGCCGGCGAGGACCGGCTGCGCATCCGCAACCCGTTCCGGGTGATCGGCATTCCCTGGGGTGAGATCGCCGCACTGCGGTCCGGCTACTCCAACGAGGTCGTCGACAAGGCGGGCCGCAAGTACCAGCTGTGGGCCCTGCCCGTCTCGCTGCGCGGCCGCAAGAAGGCGGAGGCGCGCAAGGCGCGGGCGGCGGCGGACGCGGCACGCGGCGACCGGCCCGCCGGCCGGGGCCTCGGCGGCCTGGGCGCCGGCGGCATGGGCCTTTTCGGGGGCGGCGCTGGCGGCTCCATCACCCCGACCGGTGCGACCCGCGCGGAGACCGACCAGGCCATGGACGACCTGCGCGAGCTGCTGGAGCAGCGCGGCGAGGCCGAGTCGGCGCAGGGGGAGATCAGCGTGCGCTGGGCGTACGAGGTGGCCGCGCCGGTGGTGGCGGGTGCGGTGCTGATGGTGATTCTGTTCGCCGTGCACTGAGGTGAAGGGGGCGCACTGCGGACCACGTCCGACCGACGCTTCGGGCGAAGGCGGTCCAGGCGGCGGGCGAGGGTGGCAGTGGGGCCCGCGGTGTTCTCGGGGTCGCGGACGTGGACGGTCGGGGGGCTGTTTCGAGGCGGGCACCGTTCGTGCCGCCGCTGAAACTCCTTTTGAAAACGGGGTGCCCCGGAACAGGGCACCCCATCGATGTCGTACGGCTCAGATGCCGGCGGCCGCCGACAGGTCCCGCTTGATCGCGGTGAGCAGCTCCGTCGCGCGGGCGTGCGCGACCGGCAGGCCGGCGTGCGTGGCGACCGGGACGACGACCTCCAGGTAGCACTTGAGCTTGGGCTCCGTGCCGCTCGGGCGGACGATCACGCGGGCGCCGTCGAGGGTGTAGCGCAGGCCGTCGGTGGGCGGCAGCCGGTCCGTACCCTGCGTCAGGTCCTCGGCGCGCGTGATGGCCAGGCCCGCCAGCTCGGTCGGCGGCTGCTCGCGCAGGCGGCGCATCGCGTCGGCGATCAGCGAGAGGTCCTGGACCCGGACCGAGAGCTGGTCGGTGGCGTGCAGGCCGTGCTCCACGGCGAGGTCGTCGAGGAGGTCGAGGAGGGTGCGGCCCTCCTCCTTGAGCTGCGAGGCCAGTTCGGTGATCAGCAGCGCGGCGGTGATGCCGTCCTTGTCGCGCACGCCCTCGGGGTCCACGCAGTAGCCGAGGGCCTCCTCGTAGCCGTAGCGCAGGCCGTCCACGCGGGCGATCCACTTGAAGCCGGTCAGCGTCTCCTCGTACGGCAGCCCCGCCTTCTCGGCGATGCGGCCGAGGAGGGAGGAGGAGACGATCGACTCGGCGAAGACGCCCCGCGCGCCCCGGCGGACCAGGTGGGCGGCGAGCAGCGCGCCGACCTCGTCGCCGCGCAGCATCCGCCACTCGCCGCCGTCCCTGACGGCCACCGCACAGCGGTCGGCGTCGGGGTCGTTGGCGATGACCAGGTCGGGGTCGGTGGCGCGGGCCCGGGCGAAGGACAGGTCCATCGCGCCCGGCTCCTCCGGGTTGGGGAAGGCGACCGTGGGGAAGTCCGGGTCGGGCTCGGCCTGCTCGGCGACCAGCACCGGCTCGGGGAAGCCGGCCCGGGCGAACGCGGCCAGCAGGACGTCCTTGCCGACGCCGTGCATGGCCGTGTAGACCGTGCGGGCGGTGCGCGGGGAGCCGTCGGCCAGGACCGCGTCCGTACGCGCCAGGTAGGCCTCCAGGACCGACTCGTCCAGGATCTCCCAGCCGGAGTCCGGGCGCGGCACGTCGTGCAGCGAGGCGATCGCGTCGATCTCGGCGGCGATCCCCGCGTCGGCGGGCGGCACGATCTGGGAGCCGTCGCCGAGGTACACCTTGTAGCCGTTGTCCCGGGGCGGGTTGTGGCTGGCGGTGACCTCGACGCCCGCGACCGCGCCGAGGTGCCGTACGGCGAAGGCGAGGACCGGGGTGGGCAGCGGGCGGGGGAGCACGGCGGCGCGCAGGCCGGCGCCGGTCATCACGGCGGCCGTGTCCCGGGCGAAGTCGGCGGACTTGTGGCGGGCGTCGTAGCCGATGACGACGAGCCCGCCGCTTGGGCCCTGCTTCTTCAGGTACGCGGCGAGGCCGGCGGCGGCGCGGATGACGACGCTGCGGTTCATGCGCATGGGGCCGGCCCCGAGTTCGCCGCGCAGGCCTGCCGTGCCGAACTGGAGGGTGCCGCTGAAGCGGGCCGCCAGTTCGCTCACGTCGCCGGCGTCGATCAGCTCGGCCAGTTCGTCGCGAGTCTCCCGGTCGGGATCCTCGGCGAGCCACACCTTGGCCCGGGCGGTCAGATCGTCGTGCACTTTGGGATCAACCTCTCCTGGTCTCCGCGCTACCGCGATGTCCGCGAACTGCTCAGATCCTGCCCAGCACCTGCGCCAGCAGCTGGCCCATCCGCGATGCCGAGTCACGGCCGGCCTGCAGGACCTCCTCGTGGTTGAGGGGCTCGCCGGTCATGCCGGCCGCCAGGTTGGTGACCAGGGAGATGCCCAGCACCTCGGCACCCGCCTCACGCGCGGCGATGGCCTCGAGGACCGTGGACATGCCGACCAGGTCCGCGCCGATGGTGCGGGCCATGCGGATCTCGGCCGGGGTCTCGTAGTGCGGGCCGGGGAACTGTGCGTAGACGCCCTCCTCCAGGGAGGGGTCCACCTCCTTGCACAGGGTGCGCAGGCGAGGGGAGTAGAGGTCCGTCAGGTCGACGAAGTTGGCGCCGACGATCGGGGACGTGGCCGTCAGGTTGATGTGGTCGCTGATCAGGACCGGCTGGCCGGGGCGCATGCCCTCGCGCAGGCCGCCGCAGCCGTTGGTGAGCACCACGGTCTTGCAGCCGGCGGCCACCGCGGTGCGCACGCCGTGGGCGACGGCGGCGACGCCGCGGCCCTCGTAGTAGTGCGTGCGGCCCAGGAAGACCAGCGCGCGCTTGTCACCGAAGGAGTACGAGCGGATCGTGCCGCCGTGCCCCTGGACGGCCGGCGGCGGGAAGCCGGGCAGCTCGGTGACCTGGAACTCGGCGTCGGGTGCGCCCAGGGCGTCGACGGCCGGAGCCCAGCCGGAGCCCATCACGAGGGCGACGTCGTGGGTCTCGGCGCCGGTGAGTTCGCGCAGGCGCGCGGCGGCGGCGTCGGCGGCGGCGTACGGGTCGCCCTGGATGTCGTCCGGAAGAAGAGATGCGTTCACGCCGACGAGGGTAGCTCGTCTTCGCCTACGCGCGTAGATGACAGACCTCACGGGATGGCGATCGTTGTCTTGTCGTTTCCAACGAAAGCGGGCCCCGTGGGCCAGGGCCGTCACTCCTCGGGGATGAGGATGTCCTTGTCGTTGAAGACCTCGACGATGAAGATCAGCAGACGGCCGCGGCTCACCGTGTACTCCACCAGAATGTTCTGGGTGAGCCGGATCGTACGGTCGTCACCGGTGGAGCCTATGGGCCGGGACACCGGGAGGAAGGGGTCGCGGGCCAGCATGGCCATGCCTTTGTCGAATGCGTTCCGCTGCCGGTCGTCAAGGCGGTCGCGGGCCGCGGCGGCCTGGACCGTGTAGTAGACGTCGTAGGTCGTCGTGGGGGGCATGTGCTCTCCCGTTGGCGCGTCGGTGCACTCAATTTTAGAGTCGGTGCCCGGTCAGCAGGGCCGTTTCCGCAGTTCCATCACGTAATCGTGTGGTGCCCCGGCGGACTCCGCCGCATCCGCGATCTCGCCGAGATACCGCGCCGAGGGCAGGCCGCCCTCGTAGCCGTTGAGGACGTACGTCCACGCCGACTCCTCGCCGTCGAGGGTGTGCACGCGCACCCGCATCCGGCGGTAGAGATCCAGGCCGAGGCCCTCCCACCGGTCGAGGGACTCCTCGTCCGGGGGCGCGATGTCGTACAGGCCGACGAAGACCTGCGCGAGCGGATCCTCGACGATCGTCGCCAGCGCGCCCTCCCAGCCGAGGTGCTCGCCGCCGAACGTCAGCCGCCAGCCGTTCAGCCAGCCGGTGGCGCGCAGCGGGGAGTGCGGGGCACGGTGGGACATCAGCCCTGCGTCGAGGTTGCCCGCGTACGCGGCATAGAGCGACATGAAGAGAGGGTACGGCAGTGGAAACTCCTGTCCCCTCCGTACCGGGAGTGCGCCCGGGGTACGTCTGGCGCGCCCCCGGGCAGTAGCACCTTGAAGCGTGCGGGACAATGGAGTACGTGACTCGGATCGTGATCATCGGTGGCGGACCCGGCGGATACGAAGCGGCGCTGGTGGCCGCTCAGCTCGGCGCGGAGGTGACCGTCGTCGACTGCGACGGTCTGGGCGGAGCGTCGGTACTGACCGACTGCGTGCCGTCGAAGACCCTAATCGCTACGGCCGAGGTGATGACCACCTTCGACTCCTCCTACGAGGAGCTGGGGATCATCGTCGCCGACGACACCCCGCCGCTGGAGCAGACCGCCCGGGTGGTCGGCGTGGATCTCGGCAAGGTCAACCGCCGGGTGAAGCGGCTCGCGCTCGCGCAGTCGCACGACATCACCGCCTCCGTCACCCGCGCCGGTGCCCGGGTCATGCGCGGTCGTGGCCGGCTGGACGGGATGCAGGCCCTGGACGGCTCCCGCAAGGTCGTCGTCACCGCCGCCGACGGCACCGAGGAGACCCTGGTCGCCGACGCCGTCCTCATCGCCACCGGTGGTCACCCGCGCGAGCTGCCCGACGCCCGGCCCGACGGCGAGCGCATCCTCAACTGGACCCAGGTCTACGACCTCACCGAGCTGCCGGAAGAGCTGATCGTGGTCGGCTCCGGTGTGACCGGTGCCGAGTTCGCCGGTGCCTACCAGGCGCTCGGGTCCAAGGTGACCCTGGTGTCCTCCCGCGACCGCGTGCTGCCCGGCGAGGACCCGGACGCCGCCGCCGTGCTGGAGGACGTCTTCCGGCGCCGTGGCATGAACGTCATGGCCCGCTCCCGCGCCGCCGCCGCCAAGAGGGTCGGCGACCGTGTCGAGGTCACTCTCTCCGACGGCCGGGTCATCACCGGCTCGCACTGCCTGATGGCCGTCGGCGCCATCCCGAACAGCGCGGGGCTGGGCCTGGAGGAGGCGGGCGTCAAGCTGCGCGACTCGGGTCACATCTGGACCGACAAGGTGTCCAGGACGACCGCGCCCGGCGTCTACGCGGCCGGTGACGTGACCGGTGTCTTCGCGCTCGCGTCCGTCGCCGCCATGCAGGGGCGTATCGCCGTCTACCACTTCCTCGGCGACGCGGTGGCCCCGCTCAACCTCAAGACCGTCTCCTCCAACGTCTTCACCGACCCCGAGATCGCGACCGTCGGCTACACGCAGGCGGACGTGGACGCGGGCAAGATCGACGCCCGGGTGGTGAAGCTGCCGCTGCTGCGCAACCCGCGCGCCAAGATGCAGGGCATCCGGGACGGCTTCGTCAAGATCTTCTGCCGGCCGGGCACGGGCATCGTGGTCGGCGGAGTGGTCGTCGCGCCGCGCGCCTCGGAACTGATCCACCCCATCTCGATCGCCGTCGACAACAATCTGACGGTCGAACAGATCGCGAACGCGTTCACCGTGTACCCCTCCCTTTCGGGGTCGATCGCGGAGGTGGCCCGGCAGCTCCACACGCGCAAGGCGGGCGCGGAGGCCTGACGGCGGACCCAACTCCCCGCTGATCACGGGGAGTTGTCGGGTCTGCGTACGGCATGGCCGGGGCGGCCAGGTCCTATACCACTTCCCGCCCCACCATGCGAACAACTTCTGTTATTCGGCGCAAACTGCTGAAAGCAGACGGTCGCTGGGGTTACTGTCAGTTTCGTGTTCGCTGCTGAACGTCGCCAATTGATCCTCGAAATGGTGCGAGCGAACGGTGCCGTGTCGCTCCGTGAACTCGCCCGCGTCGTCCAGACCTCCGAAGTGACCGTACGGCGGGACGTGCGGGCACTGGAGGCAGAAGGACTCCTCGACCGCCGGCACGGCGGTGCCGTACTGCCGGGCGGTTTCACCCGCGAGTCGGGCTTCCCGCAGAAGTCCCATCTCGCGACCGCCGAGAAGACGGCCATCGCCGATCTCGCCGCGGGTCTCGTCGAAGAGGGCGAGGCCATCGTGGTCGGCGCGGGTACCACCACGCAGGAGCTGGCCCGCCGGCTCGCGCGGGTGCCCGGCCTGACCGTCGTCACCAACTCCCTCCTGGTCGCACAGGCGTTGGCCCATGCCAACCGGGTGGAGGTCGTGATGACCGGCGGCACCCTGCGCGGCTCCAACTACGCCCTCGTCGGTTCCGGCGCCGAGCAGTCCCTCCAGGGCCTGCGTGTGTCGAAGGCCTTCCTCTCCGGGAGCGGCCTGACCGCCGAACGCGGCCTGTCCACGTCCAACATGCTCTCGGCCTCCGTCGACCGGGCGCTGGTCCAGGCCGCCGCCGAGGTCGTGGTCCTCGCCGACCACACCAAGCTCGGCACCGACACCATGTTCCAGACCGTGCCGACGGACCTCATCACCCGCCTGGTCACCGACGAGCCCCCGGGGCACGACGACCGCGCCGCCACCGAGTTGCAGGCCCTTGCCGACCAGGGGGTGCAGATCGCCGTGGCCGGGGCGGGCGGAGCCGCTCCGGGGGGTGAGCAGGCCCCGGCGCGGCGCGCACCTCTGCCGGGGCCGCGCAGGGGGCATGTGGCGCTCAGGTCGGGTGCGGGACTGGGGGAGCAGTCGGCAGGGGTCGAGCGGGGTCGGGTGGCCGACCTTCGCAGGCGCTGAGGGTGCCTGGCCGCCGTGCGGCGCCTGGTGGTCCGGCGGGGGCGGGTTCGCCGTGGTCACCCGTGCCCCGGCGGACTCCGCCGCATATCGGACACGGCCCCGGGCCCCTGAGTCGGCTGCCCCTCACGAGCTGAAAGCGTAACGCCCGGCAGACCGACCGGAGTCGGTCTGCCGGGCGCGTTGCTCAGCAGGCGCTGTCAGTCCTTGATCTCGCAGATCGCCGCGCCCGAGGTGATGGAGGCGCCGACCTCGGCGCTGAGGCCCTTGATGGTGCCCGCCTTGTGGGCGTTGAGGGGCTGCTCCATCTTCATGGCCTCCAGGACGACGATCAGGTCGCCCTCCTTGACCTCCTGGCCCTCCTCGACCGCGATCTTGACGATCGTGCCCTGCATCGGGGACGCGAGGGTGTCGCCGGAGGCCACCGGGCCGGACTTCTTGGCCGCGCGGCGCTTGGGCTTGGCGCCCGCCGCGAGGCCGGTACGGGCCAGCGACATGCCGAGGGACGACGGGAGGGAGACCTCCAGGCGCTTGCCGCCCACCTCGACGACGACCGTCTCACGGCCGGTCTCCTCCTCCGCCTCGGTGTCGGCCGGGGCGGTGAAGGGCTTGATCTCGTTGACGAACTCGGTCTCGATCCAGCGGGTGTGGACCGTGAACGGGTCCGTGGAGTCGGTGAGTTCGGGGGCGAAGGCCGCATCCCGCACGACCGCGCGGTGGAAGGGGATGGCTGTCGCCATGCCCTCGACCTGGAACTCGTCCAGGGCGCGGGCGGCCCGCTCCAGGGCCTCCTTGCGGGTACGGCCCGTCACGATCAGCTTGGCCAGCAGGGAGTCCCACGCCGGGCCGATGACCGATCCCGCTTCGACACCGGCGTCCAGGCGGACGCCCGGGCCGGAGGGCGCGTCGAACCTCGTCACCGTGCCGGGGGCCGGGAGGAAGTTGCGGCCCGGGTCCTCGCCGTTGATGCGGAACTCGAAGGAGTGCCCGCGCAGGGCCGGGTCGTCGTAACCCAGCTCCTCGCCGTCGGCGATGCGGAACATCTCGCGGACCAGGTCGATACCGGCGACCTCCTCGGTCACCGGGTGCTCGACCTGGAGGCGGGTGTTGACCTCCAGGAAGGAGATCGTCCCGTCCTGGCCCACCAGGAACTCACAGGTGCCGGCGCCCTCGTAGGCGGCCTCCTTCAGGATGGCCTTCGAGGCGCGGTACAGCTCGGCGACCTGCTCGTCGGAGAGGAACGGCGCCGGGGCCTCCTCCACCAGCTTCTGGTGCCGGCGCTGCAGCGAGCAGTCACGGGTCGAGACGACGACCACGTTGCCGTGCTTGTCCGCCAGGCACTGGGTCTCCACGTGGCGGGGCCGGTCCAGGTAGCGCTCGACGAAGCACTCGCCGCGGCCGAAGGCGGCGACCGCCTCGCGCACGGCCGAGTCGTACAGCTCCGGGACCTCTTCCAGGGTCCGCGCGACCTTCAGACCGCGACCGCCGCCGCCGAAGGCCGCCTTGATCGCGATCGGCAGGCCGTGCTGCTCGGCGAACGCCACGACCTCCTCGGCACCGCTGACCGGGTCGGGCGTACCGGCCACCAGGGGGGCGCCGGCGCGCTGGGCGATATGCCGGGCGGCGACCTTGTCGCCCAGGTCCCGGATGGCCTGCGGCGGCGGGCCGATCCAGATCAGACCCGCGTCCAGCACGGCCTGCGCGAAGTCGGCGTTCTCCGACAGGAAGCCGTAGCCCGGGTGGATGGCGTCCGCACCCGACTCGCGTGCCGCGTTCAGGACCTTCTCGATGTCCAGGTAGCTGGTGGCCGGGGTGTCACCGCCCAGGGCGAACGCCTCATCCGCGGCGCGGACATGCAGAGCGTCCCGATCCGGGTCGGCGTAGACGGCAACGCTCGCGATCCCGGCGTCCCGGCAGGCCCGGGCCACGCGGACAGCGATTTCGCCACGGTTGGCGATGAGCACCTTGCGCACGATTGAGGCTCCCTCCTTGAAACAAGCCGAGTTTAGGGACTGCCGACACGGCACTTCGACCCGTCCCCAATGGTGAGCTTGCCCACACGGAGCGTGATTCGAGGCTTGCTCGACCTACGAAAGCCCTTGTCGCACCTCGGCACGCAGGGCTCCTCCCGGAAACCCTAGTCCTGTCGTGTGGTCAAGGTCTCTGTGAGAGCGTGCTGCGACCCACTCTGTTTCTTTGTGGAGTCCCTACGAATGGCCCAATGATTCTTTGCTGCCGCGCAAACCCTTGTCCCCCGGTTTACCCGTTAGTAGCGTTCGCGATGACTTGAACGTACCTGAGGTAACACGGCGCTGGGTGGAGAGTGGGTGGGGACCGGTGGTGCGCAGACCGGTGGCATGCGTGGTGGCGGTCGTCCTCCTGGCGGAGGCGGTCTTCATCGCAGCGCTGAACTGGTTCCTCGGAGTCGTCGTCGACCGGCAGGACATGTCCCTGGCCGGCCTCGACCCGTCCACGATGGCGACGTCCTCGAAGATCGGCGGTGTGCTCTTCGGCCTCTACTTCGCCCTGTGCGCCCTGGTGGCCGTCCTGGTCGCGATACGCGACCGCGCCCCGGCGGGCTTCGGCCGGGTCCTGCTGATCAGCGTGGCGGTCGTCCACGGCCTGCTCGGCGCGTTCGCCTGGGGCCTGGTCGGCTGGACGGCGTTCCTGTTCATGGTCGTGGTGCTCGGACTCGTCGTCCTGCTCCTGATGACGTACGACCGCGACGGCGGCCCGCAGCCGGCCGCCTCCGGCGGCAGGCCGGACCGGGGCGGGGAGCCGGAGGCCGGCGGCGAGCCGGCCACGGCCGAGGCAACGGCGGCCGTGCCGGCCCCGCGTACCGGCGAGCCGCAGGACGGCGACGACGAGCCGCAGGACTCCGCGCCGGCCCGGATCGTCACTCGGCCGGTGCCCACAACTCCGTGATGCCGACACCCAGTTCGGCCAGCAGCTTGCGCACCAGGGGCAGGCTGATGCCGATCACATTGCCGTGGTCGCCGTCGATGCCCTCGATGAACGGCGCCGAACGGCCGTCCAGGGTGAAGGCCCCGGCGACGTAGAGCGGCTCGCCGGAGGCCACGTACGCGGTGATCTCCTCGTCGCTGGGCTCGCCGAAGCGGACGACGGTGGAGGCGGTCGCGGACACGTACCGCTTGGCCTCCGTGTCCCAGATGCAGTGCCCGGTCTGGAGGGTGCCGGCCCGCCCGCGCATCGCCTTCCAGCGGGCGATCGCCTCCTCGGCGTCCGCGGGCTTGCCGAGAGCCTGTCCGTCCAGCTCCAGCACCGAGTCGCAGCCGATCACCAGGGCGCCCTGCACCTCCGGTCTCGCCGCCACGACGGAGGCCTTCGCCTCGGCCAGGGCGAGGGCCAGCTCGGCCGGGGTGGGGGCGGTGACGGCGTCCTCGTCGACCCCGCTGACGATCACCTCGGGCTCGAGGCCGGCCTGCCTCAGCAGGCCCAGACGGGCGGGGGACTGGGAAGCGAGCACGAGTCGCCTGCGGCGCTTTGCTGTCATGCGGTCAGGTTAGCCACGCGGTGCCGCCCGGCTCACCTCAGGCCGATGACCAGCATGGCCAGGACCATGGCCACGGCCATGAAGAAGCCGAGCCGCCGGAGCATGTCCTGCGCTTCGCGCAGGTCCTCCGGCGGCTCGTCTTCCGGGTCCGACCACAGCATGCCACCAGCGTGGGGCCCGGCAGCGG
The DNA here is from genome assembly GCF_009796285.1 of Streptomyces broussonetiae. Classification (NCBI taxonomy): domain Bacteria; kingdom Bacillati; phylum Actinomycetota; class Actinomycetes; order Kitasatosporales; family Streptomycetaceae; genus Streptomyces; species Streptomyces broussonetiae. The sequence continues at coordinate 5,851,381 of NZ_CP047020.1, forward strand.
AAGGCGCCTGAGTACCGGTACTCAATTGGCGCCCTGTGCGGTGCCCCTGTGCGCGGTTTCCCGCGCCCCTTCGAGGATCAGCTCGGCCAGTAGGTCCGGGTCCAGCTCGCCGGGCCCGGGGCCGGGACGTGGTGGACCGCGATGCGGGACGGGTCCGACCACGCGTCCCTCGGGCCTGCCGCGCCGGGCGGGGTGGTCGCCGCCGCCACGGCGCGGGCGCGGACCACCGCCAGGGCGGCGGCCAGCTCCTCCGGGGTCGGGTTGCCTCGTACGACCTTGATGTTCATGACCACTCCCGGGGTCCGCGGGGCCTAGAGGGGGATGTTGCCGTGCTTCTTGGGAGGCAGGGATTCCCGCTTTGTGCGCAGCTGACGCAGGCCGCGGACGATGTGGGAGCGGGTGTCGGACGGCATGATCACCGCGTCGATGTAGCCGCGCTCGGCCGCCACGTAGGGGTTGAGGAGGGCGTCCTCGTACTCCTGGATGAGCCGGGCGCGCACGGCCTCGACATCCTCCCCGTTCGTCTCCGCCTCCGCGATGGTGCGCCGGTGCAGGATGTTGACCGCGCCCTGCGCGCCCATGACCGCGATCTGGGCGGTGGGCCAGGCCAGGTTGAGGTCGGCGCCCAGGTGCTTGGAGCCCATGACGTCGTAGGCGCCGCCGAAGGCCTTGCGGGTGATCACGGTGATCAGCGGGACCGTCGCCTCCGCGTAGGCGTAGATCAGCTTCGCGCCGCGGCGGATGATGCCGGTGTGCTCCTGGTCGACGCCGGGCAGGAACCCGGGCACGTCCACGAAGGTCAGCACCGGGATGTTGAAGGCGTCGCAGGTGCGCACGAAGCGGGCGGCCTTCTCGCTCGCGTCGATGTCCAGGCAACCGGCGAACTGCATCGGCTGGTTGGCGACGACACCGACCGGGTGGCCCTCGACCCGGCCGAAGCCGGTGAGGATGTTCGGCGCGAAGAGCGACTGAGTCTCGAAGAACTCGCCGTCGTCCACGACGTGTTCGATGACCGTGTGCATGTCGTACGGCTGGTTCGCGCTGTCCGGCACGACGGTGTCCAGCTCGTGGTCCTCGTCGTTGACGGCGAGGTCCGCCTCCTCCGGGAAGACCGGGGGCTCGGAGAGGTTGTTGGACGGCAGGTACGACAGCAGCTGCTTGACGTACTCGATGGCGTCCTTCTCGTCACCGGCCATGTGATGGGCCACGCCGGAGGCGGTGTTGTGGGTGCGGGCGCCGCCCAGCTCCTCGAAGCCGACGTCCTCGCCGGTGACGGTCTTGATGACGTCCGGGCCGGTGATGAACATGTGCGACGTCTGGTCCACCATCACCGTGAAGTCGGTGATCGCGGGGGAGTACACCGCGCCGCCCGCGCAGGGGCCGACGACCAGGCTGATCTGCGGGATCACACCGGAGGCATGGGTGTTGCGGCGGAAGATCTCGCCGTAGGCGCCGAGCGAGGCGACGCCCTCCTGGATGCGGGCGCCGCCGGAGTCGTTGATGCCGATGACCGGGCAGCCGGTCTTGAGCGCGAAGTCCATGACCTTGACGATCTTCTGGCCGTAGACCTCGCCGAGGGCGCCGCCGAAGACGGTGAAGTCCTGTGAGAAGACGGCGACGGGACGACCGTCGACGGTGCCGTACCCGGTGACGACACCGTCGCCGTACGGGCGGTTCTTCTCCAGGCCGAAGCTGGTGGAACGGTGCTGGGCGAACTCGTCCAGTTCCACGAAGGAACCTTCGTCCAGTAGCAGCTCGATCCGCTCACGGGCCGTCAGCTTGCCCTTGGCGTGCTGCTTCTCGACAGCGCGTGCCGAGCCGGCGTGCGTCGCCTCGTGGATACGGCGCTGCAGATCCGCGAGCTTGCCCGCGGTCGTGTGAATGTCGATCTCTTCCGGCTCGGACATCGGGATGCGGCTCCCTGCCTGCTCAAAAGGGGGGACGGTTACTCATCCGTAGGGTAGTGCCGGGCCTACCGATCAGCACTGCGTCGTTTACCACACCTAGGGTGGCTTGCATGACGCCCCGAGATGCAGCAGACGACAACGGCAGCCGCTGGTCCGACCTCGACCGCCCGCCCCTGAACGCGACCGCGCTGCGCCGGGCGCTGGTGCGCGAGGGCGGGCTGTGGACCGATGTGGAGGTCACGCCGCGGACCGGCTCGACCAACAACGACCTGGTGGCCCGGGCCGTCGCCGGAAAGGCGGCGGAGGGCGCGGTGCTGGTGGCGGAGGAGCAGACGGCCGCCCGGGGCCGCCTGGACCGCCGGTGGACGGCACCGCCGCGCTCGGGCCTGTTCTTCTCCGTCTACCTGCGGCCGGCCGAGGTCCCGGTGGCCCGTTGGGGCTGGCTGCCGCTGCTCACGGGTGTCGCCGTGGCGACCGGGCTGTCCCGGACGGCGGGCGTGGACACGGCGCTGAAGTGGCCGAACGACCTGCTGGTGACCGTCGACGGCGAGGAGCGCAAGGCCGGTGGCATCCTCGCGGAGCGGGCCGGCGAGGACGGTGTCGTCGTCGGCGTCGGCATCAACGTCACCCTGCGGGCGGAGGAACTGCCGGTCCCGCAGGCGGGGTCGCTGGCGCTGGCCGGGGCGGCGAGCACGGACCGCGATCCGCTGCTGCGGGCGGTGCTGCGGGCGCTGGAGGAGTGGTACGGGCGGTGGCGGGCGGCGGGCGGCGACCCCGCCGCCTGCGGACTGCAGGAGGCGTACGCGGCGGGGTGCGCGACGCTGGGGCGCAGCGTGCGGGCCCTGCTGCCCGGGGACCGCGCGCTCGTCGGCGAGGCGGTAGCGGTCGACGGGGACGGACGCCTGGTCATCGCCACGCGGGAGGGCGTGCAGGAGCCGGTGGGGGCGGGGGACATCGTGCATGTGCGGCCTGCGTAGGGGCGGTGGCGCCGAGCGCCCGGCTTTGCCCGGTGGCCGCCGGGGAGTCCGTTCGGTAGCCACCGGGACGGGGCTCGGCCGTCACCGGTGCAAAGGGCTTGGCGGCCGTCGGGGAGTCTGCTCGGTGGCCACCGGGACAGGGGACTCGGCCGCCATCGGCGTAAAGGGCTCGGGCGACAAGGGCACGTCGGCGGCCACCAGGACGAAGGACCCGGTCGCCGCCGGGACAAAGGGCTTGGCGGCCACCGGCGCAAAGGGTTCGGCCGCCAGCGCTGCACAAGGACCTGGCGGCCACCGGCACACAGGACCCGGTGGCCGGCGGCACGAAGGACCTGGTCGCCATCGGGACAAAGGGCCCGGCAGCCAGCGGTCTAAGGGACTCGGCCGTCACCGGGGCACAGGACCCCGCGGTCACCGGCACGAAGGACTCGGCCGCCACCGGCACGAAGGACTCGGCCGTCACCGGCACGAAGGACTCGGCCGTCACCGGGACACAGGACTCGGCCGTCACCGGGGCACAGGACCCGGGCGCCGGCGGCACGATGGACCCGGGCGTTACCGGCGCAAAGGACGCGTGGTCGGCATCGTGCACATACCCCTGGCCAAACCCAACGGAGTGAGCTGGCGCACACCTGCCGTAGAGTTGAGGCCGGTCGATCCCTGACCGCGGCAGATCGGAAGGGCAGCAGGCGTGACCGTCGACGACACGGGCTCCGGCGAGGGCGCGGACGCCGCCGACACCGGCGAGGACCCGCTGGCCCTGCGCCTGGAGCAGCTCATCCTGGGCGCCGAGCGCCGCTACACGCCGTTCCAGGCGGCCCGCAGCGCCGGTGTCTCCATGGAGCTGGCGTCACGCTTCTGGCGGGCCATGGGCTTCGCCGACATCGGGCAGGCCAAGGCGCTCACCGAGGCCGACGTACTGGCCCTGCGCCGCCTCGCCGGTCTGGTCGAGGCGGGACTGCTCAGCGAGGCCATGGCGGTGCAGGTGGCCCGGTCGACGGGGCAGACCACCGCCCGGTTGGCCGAGTGGCAGATGGATTCCTTCCTGGAGGGCCTGACCGAGCCCCCCGAGCCGGGGATGACCCGCACCGAGGTGACGTACCCGATCGTCGAGCTGCTCCTGCCCGAGCTGGAGGAGTTCCTGGTCTACGTCTGGCGCCGTCAGCTCGCCGCCTCGGCCGGCCGGGTCGTGCAGTCGGCGGACGACGAGGAGATGGTGGACCGGCGCCTGGCGGTCGGCTTCGCCGATCTCGTCGGGTTCACCAGACTGACCCGCCGGATGGAGGAGGAGGAACTCGGCGAGCTGGTCGAGGCCTTCGAGACCACTGCCGCCGACCTGGTCGCGGCTCGTGGTGGGCGGCTCATCAAGACCCTCGGTGACGAGGTGCTGTACGCCGCCGACGACGCGGGTACGGCGGCCGACATCGCGATGCGGCTGGTCGAGACGATGGCGAACGACGAGACGATGCCCGAGCTGCGCGTCGGCATGGCGTTCGGCACGGTCACCACCCGTATGGGCGATGTGTTCGGTACGACGGTGAACCTGGCCTCCCGGCTGACCTCGATAGCACCGCGTGACTCCGTGCTCGTGGACAGCGCCTTCGCCGAGGAGCTGATCCGCACAGGCGAGGCCCCCGCCTCGGAGGCGGAGGCGGCCGAGGCCGCGGCGGCCGCAGAGAAGGAGGGCGAGGAGCCGCCGGTGTACCGCTTCGCGCTCCAGCCGATGTGGCAGCGCCCGGTCCGTGGGCTCGGCGTGGTCGAGCCGTGGCTGCTCAACCGCCGCGAGAGCCGCCCCTGACGCTACCCGCCTCCCGGCAGGTCCACGCACAGGCCGATCACCGGCACGCACAGCCTGCCCGGATCGGGATCCGGCGTCGATGCGCTGGGAGCGGGCGCCGGGGTGGTGGGCACCGGGCGCGACGTCGTCGGGTCCGGATGCGCGCCGGTCGGCGGCGACGAGGGCGCCGGGGTGATGACCGGTGCGGTGCCCGGGGCCGCGGTCCGGCCGGACGGAGCCGCCGCGGGTGCGACCGGGGCCGTACGGGCCTGCGCCGGGCCGGTGGCCGTCGCGGCGGGGCCTGTGCCGCCCATGACGGAGGTCGCCGAGGGCAGGGCGGCCGGGGAGGCGCCGACCGTGGCGGCCGTGTTCGCCGCGTGGTCCGTGGTGCCCCCGCCGACGCCGAGGCGGGGCTCGGCCTGCGCCGTGCCGGGGGCGCCGACCCCCGGGCCCGGGGCGGCGACCCGGACCAGGCTGAGCGCTCCCGCGGCCAGGGCGAGGCCGCCCGCGGCAAGCAGCACCTTGCGGGGGCGCGGTTTGCGGTGCCGCCCGCGCCCCACACCGCCGGGCCCGACGCTCTCGTCCGGCTCCGCCGGGACCTGTGCGCGTATCGGTGTCATGGCTTCCCTCCCCGCCGTGCGCCCCGGGTGCGCCGCGGCGGACGCACGCTATGCGGTCCTGTGGGCGATGTGGGGTGAGACGGCCGGGATGTCACTCGAACGGGCGTAGCCCCCCGGGGTTTCCCGGAATCGGTGCGGCTGCGATGATCGGGCCGTCAGTGAGTTAACCCGCGTTAACGCGTGAGCCGGAGGGTGTCATGAGCGAGGAGCGGTTCGGGGAGTTCGTGCTGGTGCGGCGGCACGGACACGTCGCGGAACTGGTGCTGGACCGGCCCAAGGCCATGAACGCCGTCTCCACGGAGATGGCCCGCTCCCTCGCCGCCGCGTGCACGGCACTGGCCGCCGACCGGGACGCGCGCGTGGTGGTCCTGACCTCCTCCCACGAGCGGGCCTTTTGCGTCGGGGCCGATCTGAAGGAGCGAAACTCCTTCAGTGACGCCGATCTGCGGCGGCAGCGGCCGGTGACGCGCGGGGCGTACACCGGGGTGCTGGAGCTGCCGATGCCGACCGTCGCCGCGGTGCACGGCTTTGCGCTGGGCGGTGGATTCGAGCTGGCCCTGTCCTGCGACCTGATCGTGGCCGACCGTACGGCGGTGGTGGGACTGCCGGAGGTGTCCGTGGGCGTGATCCCGGGCGGTGGCGGTACGCAGTTGCTGCCCCGGCGGGTGGGCGCGGCGCGCGCGGCCGAGCTGGTCTTCTCGGCGCGGCGGGTGGAGGCGGCGGAGGCGGCCGAACTCGGGCTGGTGGACCGGCTCGTGGACGAGGGCGAGGACCGCGAGGAGGCTCTGGCGCTGGCCACGCGGATCGCGGCGAACTCGCCGGTCGGACTGCGCGCCGCCAAACGGGCGCTGCGGCTCGGTCACGGGCTCGATCTGCGGGCCGGCCTCGAGGTCGAGGACGCGGCGTGGCGCACGGTGGCCTTCTCGGGCGACCGGGCGGAGGGCGTGGCGGCCTTCAACGAGAAGCGCAGGCCGCAGTGGCCGGGCGAGTAGCCCGGTTCAGCCACCTGTTCGCCGTACCGATGTCTCGATTGCCCAAAATTCTCCCTAGCCTGGAGTAATGGCTGAGGACAAGCGGCTCGCCGCCGTGGTGGCGCTGGCCCAGGGGATGGCGGCGGCACGCACTCCGCGGGAGTCCTGGCAGGCCGCCGCGCTCGGTGCCTGCCGGGCGCTGGACGGCAGCTTCGCCGCACTGTCGGTGTGGGAGCGGGAGCTGGGGCGGCTGCGGGTCCTGGTGAACGTGGGGGACCGGCGCCCGGACGAGGAGGAGTTCCCCGAGGCCGAGACGTATCCGGTGTACCAGTTCCCGGAGATCACCGAGTTCCTGCACGAACGGTGGGCCGGCGGGGGCGGGCCCAACGCCTGGGTGGAGACCGCCGAGGGCGCCGCCACCGGTACCCCCGGCTACTTCCACCACCGCGTCGCCGCCCTGCGCCGCCGGGGCCGCGGCTGCTGTGTCGTCGTCCCGGTCGTGCTGCACGGCAGGGCCTGGGGCGAGGTGTACGTCGCGCGGGCCACCGGCGCCCCCGTGTTCGGCCGGGCCGACGCCGACTTCGCCACCGTCCTGGCGGCCGTCGTCGCCGCCGGGCTCGCGCAGACCGAACGGTTGGAGGAGGCCCGCCGGCTCGCGTACACCGACGCGCTCACCGGGCTCGCCAACCGCCGTGCCGTGGACGTCGGCCTGGAGGAGGCCGTCGAGCGGCACCGCACCGAGAGCGTGGTCGTCAGCCTCGTCGTCTGCGATCTCAACGGGCTCAAGCGGGTCAACGACACCCTCGGGCACGCCGTCGGCGACCGCCTGCTGGAACGCTTCGGCTCGGTGCTGTCGCTGTGCGGGGCGATGGTGCCGGGCGCCCTGGCCGCACGGCTCGGCGGGGACGAGTTCTGCCTGCTGGCGGTGGGCCCGTCCGCCGACGACGTCGTCGAGGCCGCCGACGAGCTGTGCCGCAGGGCAGGGGGGTTGGAGCTGGGGGAGGGCGTGGCGTGCGGGGTCGCCTCGACCGAGGATCCGATCGGTCCGGTGCTCGACGCCCGGCGGCTGTTCCGGCTCGCCGACGCCGCCCAGTACCGGGCCAAGGCCCTGCGCGCGCAGCGGCCGGTGGTGGCGGGCCGGGAGGGGCCTCAGGACCCGGTCGTACAACTGGCGGACGAGCCGCCGCACCCGGCTCCTGCCGAGCGGCGCCGGTTCCGCGGGCGCAGGCCGTGAGGCGAAGCCCACACCGGCCGGTAAGGGTCACTCCCGTTTCCCACTAGTGACATCCCTGCATTCAATGCGTACGCTCCTGAATATGGATATGCATACTGTGGTGGTGGGGACGTCCGGTGTCACGGCGTCCGACGTTCTCGCCGTGGCGCGCGGCGGTGCCCGTATCGAGCTGTCGGCACAGGCGGTGGCGGCCCTGGCCGCGGCCCGGGAGATCGTGGAAGCGCTGGCCGCGAAGCCGGACCCGGTCTACGGCGTCTCCACCGGCTTCGGAGCCCTGGCGACCCGGCACATCAGCCCCGAACTGCGCGCCCAGCTACAGCGCAACATCGTCCGCTCGCACGCCGCCGGCCTCGGGCCGAGGGTCGAGCGGGAAGTCGTCCGGGCCCTGATGTTCCTGCGGCTCAAGACCGTCTGCTCCGGGCACACCGGCGTTCGCCCCGAGGTCGCGCAGACCATGGCCGACGTGCTGAACGCCGGGATCACCCCGGTCGTGCACGAGTACGGCTCCCTCGGCTGCTCCGGCGACCTCGCGCCCCTGTCCCACTGCGCCCTCACCCTCATGGGAGAGGGCGACGCCGAGGGCCCCGACGGGGTCGTACGGCCGGCCGGCGAGCTGCTCGCCGAGCACGGGATCGAGCCCGTCGAGCTGCGCGAGAAGGAGGGCCTGGCCCTGCTCAACGGCACCGACGGCATGCTCGGCATGCTGATCATGGCCCTCGCCGACCTCGACACCCTCTACAAGTCCGCCGACATCACCGCCGCTCTCAGCCTGGAGGCGCTGCTCGGCACGGACAAGGTGCTCGCCCCCGAACTGCACGCCATCCGGCCGCACCCGGGCCAGGGCGCCTCCGCCGCCAACATGCTCGCCGTCCTCAAGGGCTCCCAGCTCACCGGGCACCACCAGGACGACGCCCCGCGCGTCCAGGACGCCTACTCCGTGCGCTGCGCCGCGCAGGTCGCGGGCGCCGGCCGCGACACCGTCACGCACGCCCGCCTGGTCGCCGAGCGCGAGCTGGCCTCCGCCGTCGACAACCCGGTCGTGCTGCCCGACGGCCGCGTGGAGTCCAACGGCAACTTCCACGGCGCGCCCGTCGCCTACGTCCTGGACTTCCTCGCCATCGCCGCCGCCGACCTCGGTTCCATAGCCGAGCGCCGCACCGACCGGCTGCTGGACAAGAACCGCAGCCACGGCCTGCCGCCGTTCCTCGCCGACGACGCGGGGGTCGACTCCGGCCTGATGATCGCCCAGTACACGCAGGCCGCCCTGGTCAGCGAGATGAAGCGGCTCGCCGTACCGGCCTCCGCGGACTCCATCCCGTCCTCCGCCATGCAGGAGGACCACGTCTCCATGGGCTGGTCGGCCGCGCGCAAGCTGCGCACCGCCGTCGACAACCTGACCCGGATCGTCGCGATCGAGCTGTACGCGGCCACCCGCGCCGTGGAACTGCGTGAGGGCCTGACCCCCGCACCCGCCTCCCGGGCCGTCATCGAGGCCGCGCGCGCCGCCGGTGTGCAGGGTCCGGGCCCGGACCGGTTCCTCGCGCCCGACCTGGCCGCCGCCGACGCCTTCGTGCGCGGCGGACACCTGGTCGCCGTGACGGAGTCGGTCACCGGCCCGCTGCAGTAACCGTCGTACCAGGAGACAGGGGCCCCTGCCGTGTGCGGGGCCCTGTTCCCGCATCACTTCAGCTTGGCCTGCTGGGCCTTGACGACCTCCGGTGAGACCACGTACGCCTTCTTGTCCATCATCGCGCCCAGGTTCGTCGTGAAGTAGACCGCCAGGGAGTTCCCGGTGCGTACGACCGCGGCGTGGACGGGAGCCGGGTCCCCGTCGCCGGTGTCCATGGTCGCGCTGAACGCCACCGAACCGCCCCCGGTGGTCACGGCCCGCTCCTCGGCGACCTTGGTGAACCTCACCTTCGTGCCCGCCTGCGCGGCGGGGAACCCGCTCGCGCAGGCGGGCACGGCGGTGCGGAGCGACGCGAGTGCCTTCCCGGCGCCGTCCCCGTCGTAGGAGGCCAGGGTGATCGTGGTGACGTCCCGGTCCAGGGACTTGTGGATCGCTTCCTCGAACTTCCCGTCGGCCAGGTCGTCCAGGGAAGTCGCCTTGTCCGACGGGCTCTTGGGCCGGTTCTCCGTGGCCAGGCGGTCGGTCTGCGCCGCCGCCCCGGCCGGCGGGAGCCCGCTCATCACGCGGGCCAGCGGCAGGCACCGTGTGCTGTCGGTCGTGATCGGCTTGGCGCGGGTGGCCGGCACCGCCGCCACCTTGTAGCCGGGCACCTCGCCGTCGGCGACGATCAGCTTCTTCAACTCCGCGGCGCTCGGCGCCTTCGCGGCCGTACCGGAATCCTTCGACCCCTCGTCCGATCCCCCGCCGGAACAGCCCGTGACAAGGGCGAACGACAGCGCACCCACAGTTGCTGCGGCGCACAGGCGCACACCCGATGATCTCTTCATGCGCGCACTATCTGTGCACGTTCAAGGACTCGTCAAGGGAAATTAAAAGCCGAGACGTTCGCGGCGCACCGAATACACCACGAATCCGGCGCCCACGGCGAGGAAGAGCGAGCCGCCGACGACGTACGGCGTGGTGTCGGGGCTTCCGGTGTCGGCGAGTTCGGTGCTGTCCTCGGCAGCCGCCGCCGACACCGCCCTCGCCTGCTGTGTCAGACGCGTCGCGGAGGTCTCCGCGTCGGCCTTGGCCGGGGAGTCCTGCGACGCGTTCGCGGACGGGACGAACCAGAGCGCGCAGAGCAGAGTGCCCGCGGCGGTGGCGGTCAGCAGCGGACGGCGAGCGGATGACACGGAATATCGATCCCCTTGTGACGCTGGCGAATTGGCCGTGTGGGGCGATGTTAGTGAAAGTCGCGGGTCACAGGAAAGTCACGGGAGGTTTCGGCCGTACGCTCGCGCCATGAGTGTTGAAGAGACATCACGTTTTGTACGGCTTCGCGTGGAGCTGGTCCTCGAGGTCCAGGACGAGGGCGGGCTGAGCAAGGCCGCGCTGCGCCGGCTCGCCCAGGATCCGGAACTGCCGGAAGAGGAGCGGGCCCAGGCCGAGGCCGCTGTGACCCAAGACACCGCGGAGGCCCTCGCGTATCTCGTCGACCCGTTCGACCTGGTCAGCGAGGTGCCCGGAGTGGAGCTGCAGCAGGCCTCCTGGTCCAGCGAGCGGGTCGACTATGACCCCGACTCGCCCGACTGGGACCTCGACGAGGAAGATGAGGAGGACGACGCCGACGACGAGTGAGCGGACGGCATGGGCTGAGCGTCCCGGGGCAGAAGTGACCCCGGACGGCAACCGCCGTCCGGGGTTTCGTCGTCTCAGTGAGCGCACGGTTCGGTGAGCGCACGGCCCGTCTCTCGCACCACCCGCAGTGCCGCGGACGTGGTGTGCCCCACAGATCCAGTGGATGCGGAACGGGACGGCGGGGCCGTAGCGTTGAAGGTTCTGGTCTTACGGGGATTCTCGGGGATTCGCGACTCGGCAACGATGGAGAAGCTTGTGATGACGGACAGCAAGCGGCGCAGGGGCCTGATGGCCGCGTCCGCCCTGCTCGGCAGTGTGCTGATGCTCTCGGCGTGTTCCGGCGGTGGCAAGGCCTCCACCGGCGGCAACGGCGACAGCTCGCAGGCGAAGGCCGACGCGGCCGCTGCGAAGAAGTCGTCGGAGGCGCAGATCACGATCACGCCCAAGGACGGCTCCAACAACGCCTCCATCAACAACTCCGCCGCCGTCACGGTCAGCAAGGGCACGCTCACCGGCGTCACGATGACCACCGAGGACGGCAAGGCCGTCGCCGGTCAGCTTGCCGCCGACAAGCACAGCTGGAAGCCCACCGTCCAGCTGGACCGCTCCACCACGTACAAGGTCGCCGCCGAGGCCACGGACTCCCAGGGGCGCGTGGCGCACGAGAACGCGTCCTTCACCACCGTCTCGCCGGCCAACAGCTTCATAGGCAGCTTCACCCCGGACAGCGGTTCGACCGTGGGTGTCGGCATGCCCGTGTCGATCAACTTCGACAAGGCGATCACCAACAAGGCGGCCGTGCAGAAGGGCATCACGGTCTCCTCCAGCAGCGGCCAGGAGGTCGTCGGCCACTGGTTCGGCGCCAACCGCCTGGACTTCCGGCCCGAGCAGTACTGGAAGGAGGGCTCCACCGTCACCCTCAAGCTGGCACTCGACGGCGTCGAGGGCGCCGGCGGCGTCTACGGCGTCCAGCAGAAGACGGTCACCTTCCACATCGGCCGCAACCAGGTCTCCTACGTCGACGCGAAGACCAAGCAGATGAAGGTCACGGAGGACGGCAAGGTCATCAAGACCATCCCGATCTCCGCCGGTGCCCCCGAGCACACCACGTACGAGGGCCAGATGGTGATATCGGAGAAGTTCACCCAGACCCGGATGAACGGCGCGACGGTCGGCTTCACCGACTCCGACGGCAAGGGCGAGTACGACATCAAGGACGTCCCCCACGCCATGCGCCTGACCAGCTCCGGCACGTTCATCCACGGCAACTACTGGGGTGCCCCGTCCGTCTTCGGCTCCGTCAACACCAGCCACGGCTGTGTCGGCCTGCAGGACGTGAAGGGCGCGGGCGACAAGGGCACGCCGGCGGCGTGGTTCTACGACCACTCGCTGGTCGGTGACGTCGTGGTCGTCCAGAACACGGGCGACAAGACGGTCTCCCCGGACAACGGCCTCAACGGCTGGAACATGAACTGGGCGCAGTGGAAGGCCGGTTCGGCCGTCTGACCCCCGGCTCTCCACAGTTTCCTGATGCCGCCCCCCAGGGGCGGCATCGGTGTTTCCGGGGCCGGACACGGCCTTCTCATGGTTCTTTTATGCCGGCCTTAGGGTGCCGTCACGGTCTGTCCCTAGCTTGCGGCCATGTTCTTCACCTACCTGAGGCGCGAACTGCGCCGCCGCAGAAAGGCGGCTCTCGTCGTCGCCTCCGGACTTGCGCTGGGCATCGCGCTGGTCATCGTGGTCAACTCCGTGTCGAACGGCATGGGCAAGGCCCAGGACAAGGTCCTGCAGTCGCTGTACGGCCTCGGCACGGACATGACCGTCACCAAGGCGGCGAACGCCCAGACCGGCGACGCGCAGCGTCCGCGCTTCCAGTTCGGCGCCAAGGACAACGGCGACAACTCGACGCAGAGCAGCGACCGCGTCATGGTGCAGGGCTTCACCACCCTGGGCTCCTCCACCGTCACCCAGGTCGGCAACCAGAAGGGCGTCTCGTCCGCCGTGGGCGGGCTGAGCCTCAGGGTGCTCAAGGTCAGCGGCCAGTTCACGCGCGGCCAGTTCCAGCAAGGCGGGGGCGGCGGGGGATTCCGGCGCGGCGGCGAGAGCGGCCGGCCGCAGGGTGAGGTCAAGGGCGGCGGCGCCAACTTCGACATCAACCAGTACTCGGTCTTCGGCACCGACGTGACCAAGCCGGCGCTCGGCCCGCTGACCTCCTCGAAGATCACCAGCGGCCGTGCCTTCAAGTCGACCGAGACGGACGCGAAGGTCGCCGTCGCCGACGCGTCGTACGCCAAGGAGAAGAGCCTCAAGGTCGGCTCCACGGTCACCATCAAGGACGTGAAGTACTCGGTCATCGGCATCGCGACGGCCGACAGCGGCGACTCCGCGGCCAATCTGTACATCCCGCTCGAGCAGGCACAGAGCCTGAGCGGCAACGCGAACAAGGTCACCACGATCTACGTCAAGGCGACCGACTCCCAGCAGATCGACACCGTCAAGAGCGCCATCCAGAAGAACGTCTCGGGTACGACGGTCACCACCTCCGCCGACCTGGCGAAGACGGTCTCGGGCTCGCTGTCCACCGCCTCCTCGCTCGCCACCAACGTCGGCAAGTGGCTGTCCATCGCGGTCCTGGTGGCCGCGTTCCTGGTGGCCGGCCTGCTGACCTCCTCCGCGGTCTCCCGTCGCGTCCGCGAGTTCGGCACGCTCAAGGCGCTGGGCTGGAAGTCGGGCCGGGTGACCCGGCAGGTGGTCGGCGAGGCCGTCGTCAACGGCCTGGTGGGCGGAGCCCTCGGCATCGCCCTCGGCCTGGTCGGCGCCTACGTCGTCACGGCCATCAGCCCCACCCTCCAGGCGCAGCTCGGCGGTGGCGGCGGCACCGGTGGCGGTGGCTTCGGCGGTTCCGGCGGCGGTGGCTTCGGCGGTGGTGGCGGCTTCGGCGGCCCGGGCCGCCAGGCGGCGAAGACCCTTCAGGTGGCCCTCACGGCCCCGGTCAGCGCGACGACGATCGTCCTCGCGGTGGGCCTCGCGGTGGCGGGCGGCCTGATCGCGGGAGCGTTCGGCGGCTGGCGGGCGAGCCGCCTGCGACCGGCCGACGCGCTGAGGCGGGTGGAGTGACGGACGCCCGACCCGAGCGCACACCTCGACCCTCATCCAGGAGCCACCATGTACGAACTGAAAAACGTGACCAAGCGCTACACGAGAGGCAAGGACACCGTCCACGCCCTCGACGGCGTGGACCTGATCATCGGCGACGGGGACAGGCTCGTCATCCAGGGCCCGACCGGCGGCGGCAAGTCCACGCTGCTGCAGATGCTCGGCGGCCTGGACCGGCCCAGCTCCGGCGAAGTGATCCTGGACGGCACCGACCTGGCCAAGCTCAGCGAGGCCAGGCTGACAGGAGTCCGCAGCGAGAACATCGGCTTCGTCTTCCAGTCGTTCAACCTCATCCCCACCCTCACCGCCCAGGAGAACGTGGAGACGGCACTCGTCCCCCTCGGTATCAAGGCCAAGGAGCGCCGTGAACTGGCCGCCGAGGCCCTGCACTCGGTCGGTCTCGGTGAACGCCTGGGGCATCTGCCCGGCGAAATGTCCGGAGGCCAGCAGCAGCGCGTCGCCATCGCCCGCGCCCTGGTGAAGAAGCCCAAGGTGCTGCTCGCCGACGAGCCGACCGGCAACCTCGACGAGGGCATGCGGGACGAGATCATGGACGTACTCGAACGCCTGTGGAAGGAGCACGGGTTGACCTTCGTCATGGTCACCCACGACTCCGCGATCGCGAAGAAGGCCCCGCGGCTGGCCACCATCCGCAAGGGAAAGATCACGGTAAGGGAGAACGCCGGCGCCTGACGGTGCGTCTGAGGCGGGACAACACCCCTTTTCCATAGGGCACTTCGCGATTGTGTAACGGTGTCCCGCCCGCCGCGTAACAGTTTCCCGACCTTCCTCTTACCGTCCTTTCATCTGTTGAGACGGCTGATCGCCCCCGGCATACTGCGTGATCCGGGGGGTGACGTGCATACGTGCGAGACCACTCCCCCCGGCCGGACGAACGGGGAATTCGCCCGGTACTCCGTCTCCAGGGGGAGAACTTGCGCAGACAAGTGAAAACTGCTGCTGCGGCGGGTGCGGCAACGGCCGCAGCCGTCGCCCTCGCCGCGGGCATGACCAGCCCGGCATCGGCGAGGCCCACGGAGCGCACCTCGTCCGGCGCCTCGGTGCTCGGCGCCAAGACCCGTGTCACCCTCATCACCGGTGATCGTGTCGCCCTCGACGCCAAGGGCCGGATCGTCGGAGTGGAGCGGGCCAAGGGCCGCGAGCACATACCCTTCCAGGTCCGCAGGACCGAGGGGCACACGCTGGTCGTCCCCGCCGACGCGGCCCCCCTGGTGGCCTCCGGCACCCTGGACCAGCGGCTGTTCGACATCACCGAGCTGAACAAGGCGGCCACCCGCAAGGACCAGAAGAACGGTCTGAAGGTCATCGTCGGCTACCGCGGCACCGCCGCGACCGCCCGGGCCGACGTGCGGGACGCGGGCCGCCTGCGCCACAGCCTCGCGGCGCTCAACGCCGACGCCGTACAGGCCCCGGTGCAGGACACCGCCGCGCTGTGGCACGCCGTCACCGACGGCGGCAGGTCCGCCTCCGGCATCGCGCACGTCTGGCTCGACGGCGTCCGCAAGGCCTCCCTCGACAAGTCCGTGCCGCAGATCGGCGCGCCGGTCGCGTGGAAGGCCGGCTACACCGGCAAGGGCGTGAAGGTCGCCGTCCTCGACACCGGCGTGGACACCCGCCACCCGGACCTCAAGGACCAGGTGATCGAGTCCAGGAACTTCTCCGGCGCCAAGGACGCCACCGACCACTTCGGGCACGGCACGCACGTCGCCTCCATCGTGGCGGGCACCGGCGCCAAGTCCGGCGGGAAGTACACCGGTGTCGCGCCGGGCGCCAAGATCCTCAACGGCAAGGTCCTGGACGACTCCGGCTCCGGCGACGACTCCGGCATCCTCGCCGGCATGGAGTGGGCCGCCGCACAGGGCGCCTCCGTCGTCAACCTCAGCCTGGGCGGCACCGACAGCCCCGGCATCGACCCGCTGGAGGCCGAGGTCGACAAGCTGTCCGCCGAGAAGGGCATCCTGTTCGCGATCGCCGCGGGCAACGACGGCCCCGACTCGATCGGCTCGCCGGGCAGCGCGGACGCCGCGCTCACCGTCGGCGCCGTCGACAAGAAGGACAGGCTCGCCGACTTCTCCTCCACCGGCCCGCGCGTCGGCGACGGCGCCATCAAGCCGGACGTCACCGCGCCCGGCGTGGACATCACCGCCGCCGCGGCCAAGGGCAGCGTCATCGACCAGGAGGTCGGCGAGAAGCCCGAGGGCTACCTGACCCTCTCCGGCACCTCGATGGCCACGCCGCATGTCGCCGGCGCCGCCGCGATCCTCAAGCAGGAGCACCCGGACTGGGGCTACGCCGAGCTGAAGGGCGCGCTGACCGGCTCCGCCAGGGGCGGCGCCTACACGCCGTTCCAGCAGGGGTCGGGCCGTATCGCGGTGGACAGGGCCATCACCCAGTCCGTGATCGCCGACCCGGTCTCGCTGAGCTTCGGTGTCCAGCAGTGGCCGCACACCGACGACAAACCGGTCACCAGGAAGGTCACGTACCGCAACCTGGGTGACAAGGCCGCCACGCTCACCCTGAGCAGCACCGGCCTCGACCCCAGGGGCAAGGCGGCCCCGGCCGGCTTCTTCAAGCTGGGTGCCACCAAGGTGACCGTCCCGGCGCACGGCACGGCCTCCGTCGGCCTCACCGTCGACACCAGGCTGGGCGGCACCCTCGACGGCGCCTACTCCGCGTACGTGACCGCGACCGGCGCCGGCCAGAGCGTCCGCACGGCCGCCGCGGTGACGCGCGAAGTGGAGTCGTACGACGTCACGCTGAAGTTCATCGGGCGCGACGGCAAGCCGGCTCCGTTCTACAACGCCGACCTCAACGGTGTCGCCGGCCTCGCGAGCGGCAAGGACTTCAACCCGTACGACAGGTCCGGCACGGTGAAGGTGCGCGCGCCCAAGGGCACGTACATCCTCAACTCCTCCCTCTACGCGGACCCGGCCGACGCCACCAAGGGCGTCGACTGGATCGCCCAGCCCAAGTTGACCGTCGCCAGGAAGCAGACGATCACGATCGACGCGCGCAGGACCAGGCCGGTCGGCATCAGCGTCCCGGCCACGGGTGTGAAGTCCGCGTTCGCCGCCCCGGAGTACGACGTCATCGTCGGCAAGGGCCAGTACGGCTACGGCTGGTTCCTGGACTCGTACAAGAACTTCCGCACCCTCCACCTGGGCCCGCAGCTGCCCCCCGGATCGCTGTACCAGCAGTGGGACGGCCACTGGACCAAGGGCGCGAGCGAGGAGTACGACGTCACCGCCGGCGGTCCGGTCAAGCAGCTCGCCACCGGTTACACCAAGCACTTCACGGCGAGTGAGCTGGCCACGGTCAAGGCACGGCTCGGTGCCTCGGCGAGCGGCAGGACCGGCTCGGTCAACGCGGTCGGATGGCTGCCCGGCAGCAGCGGTGCCTCCTCCATCGGCATCCCGCAGAAGCTGCCCGGCACCCGGACCCTGCACCTGTCCGCCACGGGCGGGGTGAACTGGCAGCTGGAGTTCGCCCAGGACGGCGGCACCGACCGGGACGGCTTCCCGATCACCGAGGCGTCGTACACGCTCGGCGAGTTCACCTTCAAGGCCGGCCGCACCTACACCAAGACGGTCAACACCGCGGTCTTCGGCCCGCACGTCGGAGGCGGCTTCGGCCTGTTCCGCAACGGCAACGAGATCTACGGTTCGCTGCCGCTGGTCGCCGACTCCGGCAGGCACACCGGGTCCTCGGCGTTCTCCTCGGTGAGCACGACCCTGTACCGGGGCGGCACCAAGGTCGCCGTCAACGACGACCCGCTGTTCGGCGAGAAGACCTTCAAGGTCCCGGCCGGTGACGCCGCCTACAAGCTGACCACCTCGGTCAGGCGCTCGGCCGAGGTCGCCCGGGCCTCCTCCCGGATCGACGCGACCTGGACCTTCCACTCCAAGAAGCCCTCGGGCGACTTCGCCGAGCTGCCGGCCTCCGTTCTGCACTACGGCATCGACACCGGTCTGGACAGCCGCGTCGCGGCCGGCAAGGCGGTCACCTTCCCGGTCACCGTCGAGGGCTCGGCCGCGGGCAGGAACCTCGAGTCCCTGGCCGTCTACGTCTCCTACGACGGCAAGACCTTCAAGAAGGTCGACGTCCGCGGCGGCAGGATCACGGTGAAGAACCCCGCGAAGGGCAGGTCCGTCACCCTCCGCGCCCAGATCACCGACAAGCAGGGCAACACGTCGCAGATCACGATCTGGGACGCGTACTTCGGCAAGTGAGCCGTGGCGCTCTGTGCACCACCGAGGGGCGCACCGGGGAACGACTCCCGGTGTGCCCCTCGTCGTCACGGGAGGGACGAGGCCGTGCGCGTCGCGTCCGTGCCCCAGCTGGCCAGCAGGCGCAGGGAGTCGGCGGACGCGGAGTCCGGCTCGGCGTGATACGTGATCAGGGACTGGTCCGAGTCGTCCGCCAGGCGGAAGGACTCGTAGTGCAGGGACAGATCGCCGACCAGCGGATGGTGCAGACGCTTGACGCCGTGACTCTTCTCCTTGACGTCATGCGTGGCCCACAGCCGCCGGAACTCCTCGCTCTTGACCGACAGCTCGCCCACCAGCGCCGACAGCCGCGGGTCGTCGGGGTAGCAGCCGGCGTCCATGCGCAGCGCGCAGACGATGTCGATCGCCTTCTGCTCCCAGTCGACGAAGAGATCACGGTAGTCCGGCCGCAGGAACACCATCCGCGCCCAGTTCCGCTCGGCAGGCGCCAGCTCCGCCCAGTCGCCGAAGAGCGCCGCCGCCATCCGGTTCCACGCCAGGATCTCCGAGCGCCGCCCCACGACGTACGCCGGTACGCCCGCCATCGTGTCGAGCAGCTGCCGCAGCGCCGGGCGGACCTGCTGCTGGCGCGCCGCCGGCTTCTTCTTGTGCGACTTGGGCTTCGCCAGGTGGGTGAGGTGGGCATGCTCGGCGTCCGTCAGCCGCAGGGCACGGGCGATCGCGTCCAGGACCTCCGCCGAGACGTTCCGGCCGTTGCCCTGCTCCAGGCGTGTGTAGTACGCCACGGACACCCCGGCCAGCTGCGCCAGCTCCTCGCGGCGCAGCCCCGGTACCCGCCGGTGCCGTCCGAAGGCGGGCAGCCCCACGTCCTCCGGCTTCAGCCGGGCCCGCCGGCTGCGCAGGAACTCGCTCAGCTCGGCCCGCCGGTCCAGCGAGTGCCCGGCGGCGGCTTCCGGCCGTTCGTCCCTGCGTTCCATACGTCCAGTATTCCTGGTCGTACGCAGAGCATCCTGACCCCGCCAGTAGTAGGCACAGCAGTCGTACGCAAGGCCGTGACCTGGGTGAACCGTGGCAGATGCGGCAGGCTGGAAGCGTGCCGGCGGAAGACAGCCGGACACGCTGAACCCTCTAGGAGAACCCCGGCATGACCACTGTTGCTGCGTACGCCGCCCCCGCTGCGAAGGCTCCGCTGGAGCGGACGACCATCGAGCGGCGCGCGGTCGGCGAGTTCGACGTCCTGATCGACATCAAGTTCGCCGGTATCTGCCACTCCGACATCCACCAGGCCCGCGACGGCTGGCGGCCCGGCACCTTCCCGATGGTGCCCGGCCACGAGATCGCGGGCGTCGTCTCCGAGGTCGGCCCCGGCGTGACGAAGTACGCCGTCGGCGACCGGGTGGGGGTCGGCTGCATGGTCGACTCCTGCCGCGAGTGCGACAACTGCAAGGCGGGCCTGGAGCAGTACTGCTCGGGCGGCGGCCCGGTTTGGACGTACAACGGCACCGGCAAGGACGGGCAGCCCACCTACGGCGGCTACTCCCAGAAGATCGTCGTCGACCAGGACTACGTCGTCCGCATCCCGGACGGCCTGTCCCTGGACGTGGCCGCCCCGCTGCTCTGCGCCGGCATCACCACCTACTCCCCGCTCCGCCACTGGAACGCCGGCCCCGGCAAGAAGGTCGCCGTCGTCGGCCTCGGCGGCCTCGGCCACGTCGGCGTGAAGCTCGCGCACGCGCTCGGCGCCGAGGTCACGGTGCTCTCCCAGTCGCTGCGCAAGAAGGACGACGGCCTGAAGCTGGGCGCCGACCACTACTACGCCACCAGCGACCCCAAGACCTTCGAGGAGCTGGCGGGCACGTTCGACCTGATCCTGAACACGGTCTCGGCCCCGCTGGACTTCGCGCCCTACTTCTCCCTGCTGCGCACCGACGGCAGCATGGTCAACGTGGGCCTGCCGGAGGAGCCGGTGCAGATCGTCCTGCAGACCCTGTTCGGCAACCGCCGCAGCGTGAGCAGCTCCGGCATCGGCGGCATCGCCGAGACCCAGGAGATGCTGGACTTCTGCGCCGAGCACGGTGTCGGCGCCGAGATCGAGCTGATCAGCGCCGAGGAGATCAACGACGCGTACGAGCGGGTGCTCTCCAGCGACGTCCGCTACCGCTTCGTGATCGACACGGCCACGATCTGAGCCATGACCGGGCAGGCAGCTCCTGCGAGGAGCCCCTGCCCGGCCGGTGGTATTCGGTCCGGCCATGGCGGCTTGACCGCGGTTCGTGGCGGGGTGGCCGGTCGTCGTGGGCGCTTGGTCCGCCGTGGTGGTGCGGCTGCGGTGGCCCAGTAGCCACAGCAGGTACGGTCCGCCGACCAGCGCGGTGAGGGAACCCACCGGGATCTCCAGCGGCGACAGCAGCGTGCGCGGGGACGCACCGGCTCCGAGAGCGCTGGAGCGGGGGCCGGGGGCCGGTCAGGCGCTGCAGGAGATGTGCAGGTGAGCAGCGGCGTTGTTGGCGTATCCCCGGGGGTTCCAGACGGTCGCCGGAGATTCGGTCTGCACCGCCGCGGTGGAGTCCCAGGCCCGTGCGACCAGCTCGCCCTCGCCGGGGGGCAGGGTGAGCGTGGCGCGCCAGTGCTGCCAGGTCCAGGGATTCGCCGGTGGGTCGAGATCGGCGTGGATCCAGGTGCTGCCGCGGTCTGCGGAGACGTCCACGCGGGCCACGGTTCGGTCGTCCCCGGCGAAGGCGAACCCGCTGACCTCGGTCGGTCCGGCAGTCAGGCGGGCACCCCTGCAGGGCCGCAGGAAGGCGCAGTGAATGGCGATCGGGCCGAGGGTGATGCCGTCGCCCGGTCCCGCCGTCCTGGGATCGACTTCGGGGGGCAGGAGGCTGTACTCGGTCTGGAAGTAGTTGTCGGTCGGCTCGGCCAGTGCGCTGATGCGCTGGAGCCATTTGACGCTGCGGGCACCGATCCACCCCGGGACGATCACGCGCAGGGGAGCGCCGTGCGCGGGAGGCAGCGCCTGGCCGTTCATGGACCAGGCCAGGAGCACCTCGCTCGAGGTGGCCTTGGCCAACGGTACGGAGCCGCCGAAGAGTTGGGGCGGGTCGGCCTGCTGTGACTCGTCGGCGCCCTCGAAGGCGATGTGCGCCGCTTCCGGCCGGATCCCGGCCTCGGCCAGCACGTCTGCCAGCCCTGCCCCGCTCCAGCTCGCCGTGGAGATGGCTCCTGGCCCCCAGGCGACCTGGCCGGGTATGTCGCGGACCTCGATGAGATCGGCCCGGCGGTTGCCTGCACACTGCAGCGTCGCCACCACCGTCCGCTCGCGGAAGCGGCGCAGGTCGTCCATCGACAACTCCAGCGGACGACCGACCAGACCGTCCACGCGCAGCCGCCAACTTCCGGAGTCGATGCGGGGGATCGGCGCGTGGTTGCGGCCGTAGAACGCCTCCAGGGAGGTGATCCGGTCCACGAGGGCATCGGGAGGCGTTTCGGCGTTGTAGGGCTCGTCCTGGTGCACGAGCATGTCGTCGCGTTTGTTCCAGCTACCCATGAAGTCCATGTTCGTCGTCTCGGCCGGACCCGACCTCCCGAACGCTCACGCCGGCGACCAGGAGGCACGGAGCCGAGCCGACCGGCCACCGGAAGCCGACACGCGCGCCGGAGTCCTCGGTTGCCGAGCAATTCAACCGGGTGAATCATGGCATAGGGGTTCTTGTCGGGGCTTGCACGTGCGACCTGCGGAGGACTCATGTACACGACTCGATCCCGTGCCCGTTCCGCCGCCGTCTGCGCCGCCACCCTGTGCGTCCTGGGTGCCACGTCGCTCCCGGCCCTCGCCGCGTCGTCGTTCTCGACATCGGCGGTCTCCACCCTGGACAGGCAGCTCCTGACCGCGGCCCACCAGGGCAACCTGTGGGAGATCGCGGCCAGTCAGCAGGCTCAGAGCGCCGCGACCACCGCCTGCGTCAAGCAGGTCGCCGTCACCTTCATCCGCGACCACCGCGCCCTGGATGCCGGTGTCGTCAAGACCGCAGCAGAACTCGGTGTGACACTGCCGTCCGGACAAACGGGCGCGCAGCTGCAGCAGACCGCCGCCCTCAAGTCCCTCGCCGGGAAGCCCGCTTACGATGCCGCGTGGCTCAAGGCCCAGTACCCCGCCCACGTGCAGACCCTCGCGCTCATCGACAAGGTGATCGCCTCGGGCACCAACCCGAGCGTGAAGTCCCTGGCCAAGAGTGCGCGCCCGGTGGTCGCACGCCACACCCAGATGGTCAACGACGGTGTGTGCCACGCATAGCGGCAACTGAGCTGTGCCTGTGCGTCACCGCTGGCGCTGCGGACGCCATTCGAGGAGCAGGATCGTCGCGTCGTCCCGAAGCTGGTTGCCGTGGTGGTCAAGGACGGCGATCAGGCCGTCGTCGGCCTCGGCCACCCGCGAGGAGACCGTTCGGTACGCCCAGCCCGCCGACGAGTCGCCCACCGGCAGCGGATCCATGGCCTCATCGAGTGGGACGAGCAGCCGCTGCTGCAAGTCGACGAGGTAGATCAGCGCGGATCCCAGGACAAGGGCCGAGGCGCAGCGGTTCACCAGGTCGGGCAGTGCGAACGGCAGGGCGGTCCGGGCCTCGATGATCAGCTCCTCCAGCCGGTTCTCGTCGATGGCGACATCGGGACCGAAGGACGCGTGTGGTGGGTCCGACACGGGGATCACCCCTTCCGCGCCCAGTCTCACACCGATCCCGTCCTGTCTCGCGTCGGCCCGTGGCGAGGCGAAAGCGCCTGGCCAGGGCAGTCGGCGGAGCCGGGCCGGGCACATCTCGGGTACCGGCTGCGTGATCGACCGACCCGGTAGCGGGATCACCGCGGAGGAATTCGTCGTCGACCACGGAGTAGAAGTGGGGAGATCCTCCGCACGGGGGTCCGGCCTACTGCCGGCAACCCTGATGCGGCCCGTGAACGCAGCGGGGGTCGGGCGGGCACGGAATCGCCTGGAACCCTCCTGCGTTGAGGACACTGGGTAGGGGATGCCGGTGGAGTGCGAGCCGAGCAGCCCGAGTGGCCGAGCTAACAGATATTGGAGGGGCCGTAATGGCTGCGCAGACGCAGAGGGCCGTGCTGGCAGGTGGATGCTTCTGGGGGATGGAGGAGCTGATCCGCCGGCTTCCGGGCGTGACGGCGACCCGGGTCGGATACACGGGGGGTGACGTGCCCAACGCTACGTACCGTAACCACGGCACGCACGCGGAGGCCATCGAGATCCTTTTCGACCCTGCGAAGACCGACTATCGAGCGATCCTGGAGTTCTTCTTCCAGATCCACGACCCGAGCACCAAGAACCGCCAGGGCAACGACATCGGCCTCAGCTACCGCTCGGCGATCTACTACGTGGACGACGAGCAGAAGCGGATCGCCGAGGACACGATCGCGGATGTGGACGCCTCCGGACTGTGGCCCGGCAAGGTCGTCACCGAGGTGGAGCCGGTCGGTCCCTTCTGGGAGGCCGAGCCCGAGCACCAGGACTACCTGCAGCGTTACCCGGACGGTTACACCTGCCACTTCCCGCGTCCGGGATGGCGGCTGCCCACCCGCGCGGAGGGCTGACCGCGAGGGGGTCCGGCAGAAGGTGGAGGCCGGTCGGCCGGGGGCCTGCCGACGGGCTCCACGTCTTCGGGCGGGAGACGCCGGTACCGGCGAGCCCGTGCTGCCAGATGACCCAGGGGGCCGGAGCAGGCTGCCGGGTGGAGCACCCCGTCATCCGCGCAGGTGGGCAAGAAGCTCGTCCGCAACGGGATAGGGGCGTTCTCGGGGCAGCAGCCGGGCGGCGGAGTCCGGATCACCCCTGTTGACCAGGGCATGGATCCTGTGGGCGAGTGGGGTCACGTCGCGGATGGCGACTGTCCACTCGTCCGCAGAGCGTCGTGCGGCCTCACCGCAGAGGCCGAGTTGCAGAGAGCGGTACGGCAGGGGCCGCAGGCGCAGGTCCCGCTCGGGGTCCCACTGCACGCGAGTGGGCGCGCTTCACCTCACGCTGCCACGTTGTCCGGTCGGGGTGGACCCCGCGCCGTAGCTCGACAGGCAGGCCTGCCGCAGCGCCCACTCGGAGCCGTCACGGTTGATCTCGACGGCCAGGACGGACTCCTGCCCCTCCTTGGCGCCCCAGCCGCACCGGTACATCATCCACAGGAACGAGGGCTTGATCCACGTCAAGCCGTGCTCACAGACCTTTGCCGGAGGGAGCGGCAGCGATCTGATTTCTCTGCAGACTCCCGAGTGGGTGTCCTGGCCGGCAGGATGGTCAACATGGAGATCATTCCAGGACAAGGTGTGGCCCTCGTCAGGATCGGGGAGTCGTGGAGATCGGCTACAGCGGCGAAGGCGGCGATGCCGAAGCACACTACGACGGGGTTCAACTGACCCATCGCTTTCTGGATGATGTCGTCGCGGACCTCCACGCCCTGGGGCACTCAAGCACACCCTCAGACATCGGCCACGACTTCCACGCCGGCTTCTCCGTGTGGTCCATGCATTCGTTGTGGGCGCGCGACCTCGACCCGGAGGCCGGCGAGGACGACGAACGCGCGGTCTCCGAAGGAGTCTCGGTCGCGCCGTACGCCTACTTCACTGAAGGATGAGGCCGGGAAGCAGCGGGCCTGCCCGGAGGGCGAACGCCGTCCGGTGCCACCCCTCTCTCAGCTCAGCCGGTGTGCCGGTCCGTGGAGAGTAGCCACTGCCAGCGTTGACGTTCCGTGACGAGGGTGGCGGTCACCAGGAGAGACACGAGGACTGCCGCATAGATGGGCCACGCCAACCATGCGGCGATCGCGGCAGCAGCGAGCTGAAGCAGCACGAGCAGGATCGTGACCGTACCCGGAACAGGGATGATCACCTGCGCCTTGTCTCCCGGAGTGGAGAAGACGGTCGGGAGGCCAATCAGCACCACCACCGCCAAGACGGCAAGCAGCCACGAGTACTTGGACAAGGCCCAGGGACTGGCCACCCAGGCGACGAGTTCCGCAGCGAAGCGCAGAACGGATGCGATGCGGTCGTCCGGTCTCTCCAAGTTCGCCCCCACAAGCTGTGTCGACCACCAGCGGAGGATCTTACGACTACGGATGGGGCTGTGAACGCGCCTTGGTGATCCACGTCATCCTGTCCCGCTTCCACACGGAGGGGAAACGGCCGTCACGGACAGTGAGTAGCCCTGTCTCCGGGGAGTACGCCTGGTAGACGGTGACCGTGGATTCCGTGTGGGCGGCGCGGATCCGGCGTTGTGGTTCTGCCATGGCGTACAGCGTGGGCGTGGCCGGTCCAGGCGGCCACTGGTTATCGGCTGCTGTCCACCAGGTCCTGTCGTCGAACTCCCGCCCTCCGCGCGGAGGGCGGGAGTTCGACGACAGGACCTGGAGCTTGCCCCCGTCCCGGCGGGTCCGTCGGGCCTCTTACAGGCGACGCAGGACCTGTGCCTCCACCCGCTCGACAAGCGTGCGGCCGTACGTGTGCACGAGGGAGAGGTGGAAGAGGGACGGTGCCAACGGCGCCCAGCGGTGGATGCGGTTGGTCCGCAGCATGTACTTGACCACCGTTGCCGGCCGGAAGGGAACGTAGTCGATGGTGTGGTGCTCCCAGCGATCGGCGACACCCCGGCTCATGCGCGCTTGAAGGCCCGCGCTCGAGAGGTCCTTCAGCCTGGCGTGGAAGTGACCGCTCCAGTGGCGCTTGTCCACGTCCAGGACGAAGGCCAGGAGATCGAGGGAGTATTCATGGGGCTCCAGGGACAGTTCCTCCCGCATCCCGCGGCGGGCCACCGCGTGCAGGTCCGGTGCGCTCCTGCCCGAAGAGTCGATGTGCCTCGAAAGGCCCTCGTTCACAGAGGAGTTCCAGACACCCGGTGCCATGCGTACCCGGTTGCTGCGCTGGCTCACGACGAGCATGTCGTCCGCGGTGACCACGGCGACGTTGACGGCGAAGCTGCACTGGAGGAAGGACGGAGCCGTCAGCGGGTCATCGGGATCGAGATAGCGGGTGCGGGGCGTGGTGCCGTCGGAGAGCCTGCGGTCCAGCTGCTGAGCGGCGAGAAAGGTGTAATAGTCGGTGGGGCGCAGCCTCAGGTGGATCTCGGGCGTCTCGTCAAGCGGGGTACGGGAGATGTCGAAGGACTCGACGGCGTAGCGAGGGCCGTTCCACAGCGGCGTGCGCCCCTGCGTCCTCAGCCGCTTGCCCTCTTCGACGATTTCGTCCCGCCAGTCGGCCATGTCCGGTGGCAGCACCGCCTCATCGTCGAGCACCTGGATGTTGATGGCTTCCGGAGGCACTGGAGACGTTCCGTCGCCTTCGACGATCAACGCGGAGGTCCGCAGGGGCCCGAGTGAGAACGTCTGCCATGCGGGCCCCGATTCCTCCTGCCGCCGCATGGTGCGGATCGCGGTCGTGGAGCGCTTGCGCAGCTGGTACCAGGCGTCCTGTAACGGCTGTTGGAACAGCACCGCGCAGACCATGCCGAGCACGGCGCCCACCACTCCGTTGGCTACATCGATTCCGTCCATGCCAAAGACAGTAGGAATCCTGCTGCTGCCGGGAGCCGTCGTGCCTCATCCGTTACCCGGTGGCCCGGCCGGCCTCGCCGTCACCGGTATGTCATTCCTTCCCGGGTCTTCCCGGGTCTTGCCGGGGCACATCAGCCGGGCAGGTTCGCGGGGCTGCCGCCGTTGGCCTCGTAACCGGCCACCGCCAGGGCGCGGTAGACGGCGAATTCGGCGGCCGGGTCGGCGGACAGGGTCCAGGGCAGCGCGCCGACGTGCCCGTCGACGTGTATCAGCTGCTGCACGGCCTCCGCCCAGCGCTCGGCGCGGACCAGGAAGAAGACCAGCAGATGGCGCACGTGCGCCAGGATCGGGTCGTCGGGACGCGCCGAGTGCACCGCGTACAGGGCACCGTGCATCGCCTTGGTGACGACCTCGCTCTGGTAGAAGCCCGCCACCAGGTTCACCTCGGGGAGGTGCTCGAAGACCGCGAAGAGCGGCAGTGCGGCGAGCAGTGAGCCCTGCGGGGCGCGGGCGGCGGCTGCCTGGGCGAAGGCGTACGCCTGCTCGCGCGAGCCGTGCCACTTCTCGCACCAGTAGTGCAGCGCGGCCAGATGCGCGCCCATGTGATGCGGCGCGCGGTCGAGGATCTTCAGCCAGAGCTGCTCGAACTCGGCCTGCGGACAGGCCAGTCCACGGGCGATGGACAGCTCGATGATGTACGGCACCGGGTCGCCGGGCGCCAGCAGTGCCGCCTGCCCGCACGCCTCCCGGGCCTCCTCCATGATGATCCGGAAGTCGTCCGTGCCCGGCGTCGACGTACGCCAGGCCTGCTGCACCAGGAACTCCGCGTGCACAGCGGCGCCGCCCGCGTCCTTGGGCTGCTCGGCCCGCCACACCCGCAGCCACTGGCCGCCGGGCGTCTCGTGCACCCCGCCGGGCCGCTGCTGCAGCTCCAGCGCGGCGGCGCCCGCGAAGGCCTGCACCCGCTGCCAGCGCACCTCGCCCTGGGACTCGGTGCCGGCCAGCAGCTGGGCCGCCGCTCGATAGTCCTGTGTGCGCTGGACCAGCTCCAGCACGTCCAGCAGGTCCTGGTCCGGGCCGGGCATCCGGATGTCCAGCTCCTCCTGGCGCACGAAGCCGTAGGCCGCCGGGTCGGCGGCGTCCGGGTGTTCCGGGGGAACCTGCTCGATCACTCCGCGCCTGCGCCGTAGGAAGGGGAGCAGGACGAAGCTCAGCATGAGCAGCGCCATCAGCAGCCAGAGAATCGCCATGCGTCAAGCGAACCAGACGCCGCCGACAATTGGCCAACCCCGCCGCCGAGCTGTGGAAAACTCCGGTCCTGGTCATGACAGACACGTGGTGGGTCGGCCGCGTCGGTCCACGCCGGGCCGTGCGCTGCACAGGGAAAACCCTCGGGCCGACGCTCCCGCCGGCGCCTCTCGAGCCCGGCGGGCGACGGCATTCGGCCAAGCGCACTACGCTCGGTGTCCATGAGCGACAGGCACATCAGTCAGCACTTCGAGACCCTTGCGATCCACGCGGGCAACACCGCGGATCCCCTCACCGGCGCGGTCGTCCCGCCCATCTACCAGGTCTCGACCTACAAGCAGGACGGCGTCGGCGGGCTGCGCGGCGGTTACGAGTACAGCCGCAGCGCCAACCCCACCCGTACCGCCCTCGAGGAGAACCTCGCCGCGCTGGAGGGCGGGCGCCGCGGCCTCGCGTTCGCGTCCGGTCTCGCGGCCGAGGACACCCTGCTGCGCACGCTGCTCACCCCCGGCGACCACGTGGTCATTCCCAACGACGCCTACGGCGGCACCTTCCGTCTGTTCGCCAAGGTCGCCACCCGCTGGGGCGTGGAGTGGTCCGTCGCCGACACCAGCGACCCGGCGGCCGTGCGGGCCGCGCTCACCCCCAGGACCAAGGCCGTCTGGGTGGAGACCCCCTCCAACCCGCTGCTCGGCATCACCGACATCGCCGCCGTCGCCCAGGTCGCCCACGACGCGGGCGCCAGGCTCGTCGTCGACAACACCTTCGCCACGCCCTACCTCCAGCAGCCGCTGTCGCTCGGCGCGGACGTCGTCGTGCACTCCCTGACCAAGTACATGGGCGGTCACTCGGACGTCGTCGGCGGTGCGCTGATCGTCTCCGACCAGGCGCTCGGCGAGGAGCTGGCCTACCACCAGAACGCGATGGGCGCCGTCGCCGGCCCCTTCGACTCCTGGCTGGTGCTGCGTGGCACCAAGACCCTCGCGGTGCGCATGGACCGGCACAGCGAGAACGCCACGAAGATCACCGACATGCTGACCCGGCACGCGCGCGTGACGCAGGTGCTCTACCCGGGTCTGCCCGACCACCCCGGCCACGAGGTCGCCGCCAAGCAGATGCGGGCGTTCGGCGGCATGGTGTCCTTCCGCGTCGACGGCGGCGAGGAGGCCGCCGTCGAGGTGTGCAACCGCGCCAAGGTGTTCACTCTCGGCGAGTCGCTGGGCGGCGTGGAGTCCCTGATCGAGCACCCCGGCCGGATGACGCACGCCTCGGCGGCGGGTTCTGCGCTGGAGGTCCCCGCCGACCTGGTGCGCCTGTCGGTCGGCATCGAGAACGTCGACGACCTGCTCCAGGACCTCCAGCAGGCCCTGGGCTGAGGCCTTCGGGCGCCGATCACCGGGCCGGTGGGCTCACCATCCGGTGATCGGCGGGGTCGTCCGGGAGGGCGGCTGCGTCCACGGGTGCACGCGGGCCGCCCACACGGCGAAGGCGACGGCCGCGGTCCACGCCAGCAGCCACAGCACCCGATGGACCAGCCGCCTGCGCCGCAGCAGGCGCTCACCACGGCGCACCGCCTCCGTGTACAGGTCCGGCGGCACCGCGGCCGGGGCCCGCTCCATGATCTGCCGCACCGCGGCCTCCCGCTCGGGCCGGTTCACGGCATCCTCCACGCGCGCGTGGGCCTGACCACGGCACCCTCCGACCCGTGACGGGCGCCCTGCCTCATGACGGCGCCACCTTCGTGCCCATCGCGCGCGGGGCGGCCGGGCGGACCGGGTGCAGCAGGGTGGCGGTCGCGCGGTCGCAGATGGTGTGCACGCGCTCGGTCGGCAGGCCCAGCAGGGCCGCCGTCTGCTGCTCGGCGACACCCTCGTAGAGCCGCAGCACCAGGATGAGCCGTTCCTGCGGGCCGAGGTCGGCGAGCGGACTGCGCGGATCCGGCCGGGCGCGGCCGAAGGCGCCGTACCGGTGCCACGTCGTGCGTGCGAACCGGCCGGCGAGGTGCTGGCGGGCGCACTCGTAGGGATCCTCGCCGCGCAGCCGGTCCCAGCGCGCGTAGGTGTGGGCGAGCGCCTGCGTCAGCAGGCGCCGCGCGCGCGGGTTGCCGCCGGGCGCCTCCGCGGTGAGCAGCGTGGCGGCATGCAGCAGACGTCCGGCCGCGCCCGCGACGAATGCCTCGAACTCCCGGGCCCGGCGGGCATTTCGGGCCACCTGCCGATCACGCACCGCGCCTCCCCCTAGAGGGGCCCTGTCCGGTACGGGACAGGTGAACCGCGTACGACGCAGGACCCGGTCTCATATGAGGCCCGCGGCGGCCCCGGGGTCAAGAGTCCGGAACAGACCGGCGCTTGCGGGGATCCGGAGCTGCGCAGCCGGTGGCCGCCCGGCGCGGTCAGGAGGCCGTCGGCTGGTCCGCCGACGAGGTCCCCGGCGTCATCCGCGCGGAGAGCGCGCGGTTGAAGCGGGTCAGCAGCGCACAGAACTGCTCGCGCTCCTCCGGCGCCCAGTCGTCGGTCAGCTCCGCCATCAGCTGCCGCCGGGAGCAGCGCACCTCCTCCAGCCGGGCCGACCCGCGCGGGGACAGCTGAAGCACCACGGCCCGGCCGTCCTCGGGGTGCGACGTGCGCTTGACGAGCCCGGTGTCGACCAGCGGGGCCACCTGCCGGGTGACCGTCGAGGAGTCGATGCCCATGCTCGCGGCGAGCGCCTTGACGCCCATCGGGCCTTCCCTGTCGAGGCGGTTGAGCAGCAGATACGCCGCGCGGTCCATGGAGTTGCGCACCTGCCCGACACCGCCCAGCCGCGTCTGTTCGGCACGGCGGGCGAACACCGCCACCTCGTGCTGGAGGGTGTCGAGAAGACCGGTGTCACCGACGGTCGTCATGTCCATCGACATTTCAGGTGTTGTGGGCATGGCCGGAGGCTCGCTTCATGAAGGGCTGCTGGGTTGGGGGACAGGGTACGCGGCCCGGGGGCGGACCGTACCGGCGCTGCGCAAACCGGTCTCGGAGCTTGGTCACACCCGCCGGGTACGACCGTGAACTGCGATGCTGGAGTCATGCGCTACGGCACGGCTGACTCCTTGCATTCCGTCACCCTCGACGACGTGCGCGGCGCCCAGAAGATGCTCTCGGGCGTGGCTCGGGTGACCGCGATGGAGAGCAGCCGGTACCTGTCCCAGCTCGTCGGCGCGCCGGTGCATCTCAAGTGCGAGAACCTCCAGCGGACCGGCTCGTTCAAGCTGCGCGGCGCCTATGTGCGGATCGCCGGGCTGCTGCCGGAGGAGCGGGCGGCCGGGGTGGTGGCCGCGAGCGCCGGGAACCACGCGCAGGGCGTGGCCCTGGCCTCCGCGCTGCTCGGCGTGCACGCCACGGTGTTCATGCCGAACGGTGCGCCCCTGCCGAAGATCAGCGCGACGCGCGAGTACGGCGCCGAGGTGCGGCTGCACGGCCAGGTGGTCGACGAGACACTGGCCGCCGCCGAGGAGTACGCGGCGAGGACGGGCGCCGTGTTCATTCATCCCTTCGACCACCCGGACGTCATCGCAGGTCAGGGCACGGTCGGCCTGGAGATCCTGGAGCAGTGCCCGGAGGTGCGCACGATCGTCGTGGGCATCGGCGGCGGCGGGCTCGCGGCCGGCATCGCGGTCGCGGTGAAGGCGATCCGGCCGGAGGTCAGGATCGTCGGCGTGCAGGCGCAGGGCGCGGCGGCCTATCCGCCCTCGCTGGCCGCCGGACATCCGGTGTCGGTCCGGAACCCGGCGACGATGGCCGACGGCATCAAGGTGGGGCGGCCGGGCGTGGTGCCGTTCGCGATCGTCAAGGATCTGGTGGACGAGGTGCGCACAGTCGGCGAGGACCAGCTGTCGGCCGCGCTGCTGCTGTGCCTGGAACGGGCCAAGCTGGTCGTGGAGCCGGCGGGGGCGAGCCCGGTGGCGGCGCTGCTGGCCGCACCGCACAGCTTCGAGGGTCCGGTCGTGGCGGTGCTGTCCGGTGGCAACGTCGACCCGGTGCTGATGCAGCGTGTGCTGCGGCACGGCATGGCCGCACAGGGCCGGTACCTGGCCGTCCGGCTGCGGCTGACCGACCGCCCGGGTGCCCTCGCCATGCTGCTCGGGGTGTTGTCGGCGGCCGACGCCAATGTCCTCGACGTGAGCCACGTCCGAACCGATCCACGGCTCGGGCTCACGGAGGCGGAGGTGGAGCTGCACCTCGAGACGAAGGGTCCGGTGCACTGCGCCGAGGTCGGCCAGGCCCTGCGGGACGCGGGCTACACGGTCATCGACTGACCCCGGCACCGGCCTGGCAGGGTCCGCCCACGCTCACTCGTTCGAGTCAAACCCATTGAGGGACGCGATACATCGCGTTATGGTGTGTCGTGTGGTCGCCGGGTCGTCCGCCGATGCGGTGGAATCGCAGACGTATTCGAGCGCGCCAACTTAGCTTTGTGCCGGAGAACTCCGGACTACGAATCCCTGACGACGTGGAGAAGACATGCCAGGCGCCATCCATGCCGAAGGTCTGGTGAAGACCTTCGGCGACGTAAAGGCTCTGGACGGCGTCGACCTCGACGTGCCCGAGGGCACGGTCCTCGGCCTGCTCGGGCCGAACGGCGCCGGCAAGACGACGACCGTCCGGTGCCTGACGACCCTGCTGCGCCCCGACAGCGGCAAGGCGGTCGTCGCGGGCGTGGACGTACTCAGGCACCCCGACACGGTGCGCCGCTCCATAGGCCTGTCCGGCCAGTTCGCGGCGGTCGACGAGTACCTGACCGGCAGGGAGAACCTGCAGATGGTCGGCCAGCTCTACCAGATGAGGGCCAAGGCGGCCAAGGCGCGCGCGGCGGAGCTGCTCGAGCAGTTCCACCTCGCGGACGCCGCCGACCGCCCCGCCAAGACCTACTCCGGCGGCATGCGGCGCCGCCTCGACCTCGCCGCGGCGCTGGTGGTCTCGCCGCCGGTGATGTTCATGGACGAGCCGACGACCGGCCTCGACCCGCGCAACCGCCAGCAGCTGTGGGAGGTCATCAAACAGCTCGTCTCCGGCGGTACGACCCTGCTGCTCACCACGCAGTATCTGGAGGAGGCCGACCACCTCGCCCACGACATCGCGGTGGTCGACCACGGCCGTGTCATCGCCAAGGGCACGTCCGACCAGCTCAAGGCCCGCACCGGCGGCGAGCGCGTCGAGGTCGTGGTGCACGAGCGCGAGCACATCGCGACCGCCGCCGAGGTGCTCACGGGCTTCGGCAAGGGCGACACCAGCGTCGAGGAACACACCCGCAGGCTCACGGTCCCCGTCACGGGCGGCGCCAAGCTGCTCGCCGAGATCATCCGGGAGCTGGACACCAGGGGAATCGAGATAGACGACATCGGACTGCGCCGCCCCACCCTCGACGACGTCTTCCTGTCACTGACGGGGCATGTGGCCGAGGCCGCCGACCAGGACGCCCGGGGCGACAGCTCCGCGGAGAGCGGCAAGGAGGCCGTCAAGTGAGCGCCGTGAACGATTCCCTGGTCGTCGCCCGCCGGAACCTGATCCGGATGGGCAGGATCCCCGAGATACTCGTGTTCGGGCTGATCCAGCCCATCATGTTCGTGGTGCTGTTCACCTATGTGTTCGGCGGCTCGATCCAGGTCGGCGCGTCCAACTCCACCCACGCCTACCGCGAGTTCCTGATGGCCGGCATCTTCGCCCAGACCGTCACGTTCGCCACGGCGGGCGCGGGTGCGGGCATCGCCGACGACATGCACAAGGGGCTCATCGACCGCTTCCGTTCCCTGCCCATGGCCCGTGGCGCGGTCCTGACCGGGCGCACCCTCGCCGACCTGGTCCAGACGGCGCTCACCCTCGTCGTCCTGGCCGTCGTCGCCCTGATCGTCGGCTGGCGCACGCACGAGAACCTCGCCAAGGTGCTCGCCGGATTCGGCGTGCTCCTGCTGCTCGGGTACGCGTTCTCGTGGATCGGCGCGCTCATAGGCCTGTCCGTGCGCACTCCCGAGGCGGCGACCTCGGGCGGTCTGGTCTGGCTGTTTCCGCTGACGTTCATCTCGAACGCCTTCGTGGACGCGAACAAGATGCCGTCCTTCCTGCGGCACATCGCGGAGTGGAACCCGTTCAGCGCCACCGTCCAGGCCTCCCGCGAGCTGTTCGGCAACCTTCCCCCGGGCTTCCACGCGTCCGGCGCCTGGCCCATGCAGCACCCCGTGTGGGCCTCGCTGATCTGGTCGGTCGTGATCATCGTGATCTTCCGTACGCTCGCGGTCCGCAAGTACCGCCGGGCGGCCGGCTGACAGCTCCGCCGGATACGGCGACCCGCAGCGGAGCCCTCTCCTGGACGGAGGGGGCTCTTCTCGTACCGGGGCGTCGACCCTCATGGGCGCGGCACGACGACCGAGCCGTCCGGCCGAACGGGGGAGTCGCGGACGGAGAGCACGGGGAGGAACATCGGAGTCACGGAGGCAAGGTGGTGGCTATGGGGACGCCGTCGATGCATTTCAGCGAGAGCCCCGAGGATCCGTTCGCCCTCGGGCACGGCGCGTCGGCCGTGCTCGACGACCAAGGCATCGTGGTCGGCTGGAGTGCACGTGCACAGGAGCTGCTCGGCTACCCGGCCAAGGAAGTACTCGGCCGGGCGTGGCAGGACCTCCTGGTCGACGCCCGTGACCTGTCCGTCGCGCGGTCCGTCGCCGTGAACGCCGTGAAGGCGGGGGGATGGTTCGGTGTCCTGCCCGTCCGGCGCCGCGACGGACGCCGTGTGGAGATGGGTTTCCGGGTCCGTGCGGTCACCCGCGAGGGAGGCGGTCAGGAATGGCTCCTGGTCGGTGCTCCCGCCGCGGAGGTCATTGCCTGGCAGCGGGACCGTGCGCTGCTGGACGGCCTGTACCGCCGGTCCCCGATCGGCCTGGTCGTCCACGGCCCGGACAGGAGGGTGATCCGGGTCAACCGGGCCGTCGAAAAGGCGAGCGGCGTCCCGGCCGAGGCGCCGGTCGGCCGTCGCCCCAGCGAATTCATGGTCGACGAGGACGCGGGTCCGGCAGAGGAACGGGTACGGCACGTCCTGGAGACCGGCGAGCCGCTGATCTTCACGGAGCAGTCCGCCCGGGCCCGTCACGACCCGGGTCGGGAACGGTTCGTGTCCGTCTCGGCGTTCCGGATGGAAGACCCCTCGGGCCGGGTTCTCGGCGTGGCCGAGACGATCGAGGACGTCACCGACCGCCACCGTGCGCGACGCAGGCTCGCTCTGCTGAACGACGCGAGCGCCCGGATCGGGACCTCGCTGGACGTGACACAGACCGCCCGGGAACTGGCCGAGGTCGTCGCACACGGCCTCGCCGACTACTGCTCGGTGGACCTCCTCAAGCCTGTGACACTGGGTGACGAACCGGTTCCCGGTACCGCGGGTCCGCTGCTCCGGGTCGCCTTCTCACCACCCGAACACCGCGTGCCGTTCCGGGTGGGCGATGCGGTCCCGCTGCTTCCGGAAGCCCCGCAGGCGCGGTGCATGGCCGAGCGCCGCCCGATTCTCGAAGGGCTGCTGTCCCTGCGCCCCGAGTGGTACGCCCGGACCGGCGGCGGATCGAGATCGCCCTGGGGCTCGGCGTCCATTCGCTGATCGCGGTACCCCTGGTCGCCCGCGGCCTGGTCCTCGGCGTGGTGAGCCTGTGGCGGGCGCGCAATTCAGAGCATTTCGAGGACGACGATGCGGCGGTGGCCCAGGAGCTTGCCTCGCGTGCGGCCGTCTGCATCGACAACGCCCGCCGGTTCACCCAGCAGCAGAGCACCGCTCTGACTCTCCAGCGCAGTCTGCTGCCGAGCGCGGCATGCGACCTGCCGGCCGTGGAGGCGGCCTGCCGGTACCTCCCGGCCAGCGGCGAACCGGGCATCGGCGGTGACTGGTTCGACGTGATCCCGTTGTCCGGGGCCCGGGTCGCCCTCGTGGTGGGCGACGTGGTCGGCCACGGCATCCACGCGGCGGCCTCGATGGGCCGTCTGCGCGCCGCGGCGCGCACCCTGGCCAGCCTCGACCTGGATCCGGACGAGGTGGTGGCGCGGCTGGACGACCTGGTCAGTCTGCTGGCCTCCGAGCTGGAGGCGAACGCCGAAGGCAACCGGTCGGCGATCGAGCAGGTGCTCGGAGCCACCTGCCTCTACGCGGTCTACGATCCGGTCTCCCGGCACTGCTCCCTGGCACGTGCCGGCCACCCGGCGCCGCTGGTGTCCACCCCGGACGGCGAGGTGACCGTGCTCGAGCTGCCCGCGGGTCCACCGCTGGGTCTCGGCGGACTGCCCTTCGAAACGCACGATCTGGAACTCCCCGAGGGCAGCCTGCTCACGCTCTACACCAACGGCCTCCTGGAGGCACGCGACGGCGACATAGACGCCGCGCTGGAGCACCTGCGCGCATGTCTCACCCACACCACGGAACCCCTGGACCACATCTGCCACACCGTGGTCGAAGCGCTGCTGCCCAAGGACCATCTCCCCCTCGACGACATCGCACTGCTCATCGGACGTACCCGGGTGCTGCGCCCGCAGAACGTCGCCTCGTGGCAGCTGCCCCTGGAAGCGACCGCCGCGGCCCGGGCCAGGGAGCTGGTCACGGCGAAGCTGACCGAGTGGGGGCTGACCGAACTGGCCTCCACCACCGAGCTGGTCGCCAGTGAACTGGTCACCAACACCTACCGGTACGCGGCCGGCCCCGTCACCCTGCGCCTCATCCGCACGCACTGCCTGATCTGCGAGGTGTCCGACACCAGTCACACCTCCCCCCACCTGCGCCGGGCCCTCAGCACGGACGAGGGCGGACGCGGACTCTTCCTGGTCGCGCAGCTCACCGAGCGGTGGGGCACCCGCTACTCCCACGACGGCAAGACCGTCTGGACGGAGCAGCCGCTGCCGACCGCATGACCCCTGGTACGGCGAAGCCCCCGGTGTCCGCGGGATTCGGCGGACAGCGGGGGCTCGAGGCCAGGCAGGGTCCCGGGGGTCAGCCCGAGTACGGCTCGGCCTTGAGGATCTTCACCGAGGCCTTCTTGCCGTTCGGCAGCTCGTACTGCGCGTCCTCGCCGACCTTGTGGCCGATGACGCCGGTGCCGAGCGGGGACTGCGGCGAGTAGGTCTCGATGTCGGCGCTCGCGTACTCGCGGGAGGCGAGCAGGAACGTCATCGTGTCGTCCTCGTCACCGTCGAAGGCGATCGTGACGACCATGCCCGGCGCGACGGCACCGTCGGCGGAGGCCGGAGCCTCGCCCACCTTGGCGTTCTCGAGAAGCTGGGTCAGCTGCCGCACACGCAGCTCCTGCTTGCCCTGCTCCTCCTTGGCCGCGTGGTACCCGCCGTTCTCGCGCAGGTCGCCCTCCTCACGCGCGGCGGCGATCTTGGCGGCGATCTCCGTGCGCGCAGGACCAGTAAGGTACTCAAGCTCGACCTTGAGCTTGTTGTACGCCTCCTGGGTCAGCCAGGTGACGTTCTCGCTGGTCTGGGTCACAGGGTGCTCCTCGTCGGTACTGGGAATACAAAGCATCGCCCTACCCAGAAGAATGTTCCCTCTTGGATGGGCGAAACCACGAGCCTAACAATTCAGTGGCGAAAGGGGGAGGACATAAGCCATAAGAATTGCATCAACGCAGGTCAGTGCGTAGGCGGTCCGGGTGATGTGTCAGCCGGTGGGCGACAGATCAGCCCGTGTGGCAGCCGAGCAGCTCGGCCGTCGTGCCCTTCGCCGTCGTACGGAGCGTGACGACCTTGTCGATCCGCGTGGCCTTGCCGTCGAAGCGGAAGTCCGCCCGGCCCACCTCGGAGCCGTCCGCAGCCTGGGAGCGCAGGGTGCAGTAGCCGTCGGTGCCGGAGTCCTTGTGGACCTCCAGATGTACCTTGACCGCGTTGTCCGAGGCCTCGAAGGTGATCACCTGGGCGCTGATCTTCGTCTCGACGACGTAGTGATAGGCGAAGTAGCCGACCAGGACGAGCAGGGCCGTGCCGAGCACCATGGCGGCGATCCTGAGCTTGCGGTCGGCGCGCTCGTCCGAGGAGCGGCCATAGCGGCCCTCGGGCAGCCGCGTGCTCGCCGTACTCATGATCGTCCTCTCCGCGGAATTATTCGCCCCCCGATTCGGTCACTATAGAAGCCGCCGTACGCAC
This sequence comes from Streptomyces broussonetiae, assembly GCF_009796285.1. NCBI lineage: Bacteria > Bacillati > Actinomycetota > Actinomycetes > Kitasatosporales > Streptomycetaceae > Streptomyces > Streptomyces broussonetiae. Next base: position 5,889,450 of record NZ_CP047020.1, read on the forward strand.
CCCAAGCCGCGGGGCGCCGACTTACCCGAGGATCGAGTCTTGACTGACCAGCTGCGACTGATGGCTGTACACGCGCACCCCGACGACGAGTCGAGCAAGGGCGCGGCCACCATGGCGAAGTACGTGTCCGAGGGGGTGGACGTGCTGGTGGTCACCTGCACCGGCGGAGAACGCGGGTCCATCCTCAATCCCAAGCTCCAGGGCGACAAGTACATCGAGGAGCACATCCACGAGGTACGCAAGAAGGAGATGGACGAGGCCCGCGAGATCCTCGGCGTCGGGCAGGAGTGGCTCGGCTTCGTCGACTCGGGTCTGCCCGAAGGTGACCCGCTGCCCCCGCTGCCCGAGGGCTGCTTCGCCCTGGAGGACGTCGACAAGGCGGCCGGTGAGCTGGTCCGCAAGATCCGCGCCTTCCGCCCGCAGGTGATCACCACCTACGACGAGAACGGCGGTTACCCGCACCCCGACCACATCATGACCCACAAGATCTCCATGGTGGCCTTCGAGGGCGCGGCGGACCCGGAGAAGTACCCCGAGGGTGAGTTCGGGCCTGTTCACCAGCCGCAGAAGCTCTACTACAACCAGGGCTTCAACCGTCCGCGCACCGAGGCGCTGCACAACGCGATGCTCGAGCGCGGCCTGGAGTCCCCGTACGGGGAGTGGCTCAAGCGCTGGAGCGAGTTCGAGCGCGCCGAGCGCACGCTGACCACGCACATCCCGTGCGCGGACTTCTTCGAGATCCGGGACAAGGCGCTGATCGCGCACGCCACGCAGATCGACCCGGACGGCGGCTGGTTCAAGGTGCCGATGGAGCTGCAGAAGGAGGTCTGGCCGACGGAGGAGTACGAGTTGGCGAAGTCGTACGTCGATACCTCCCTCCCCGAGGACGACCTCTTCGCGGGCATCCGCGACAATGCCTGACATGAGCGCAAGCGTGAGCCTGGCAGTGACGCACCTCGTCCCCCTCGCCAAGGAGGTGGACGAGAACAAGGTCACCCCCGGTGTCCTCGGCTTCATCGTCTTCGCGGTGATGGCCCTGGCGGTGTGGGGGCTGATGAAGTCGATGAGCAAGCACATGAACAAGGTCGACTTCAAGGAAGCCTCGGACACGGAGGCCGATCAGAAGGCCGACGCCGCGGCGCAGCGGGGCTGACCCCGCACGTCAGCGTTCCGCCGGTACCGCCACTCCCATCACCTCCCGGGCGTGGCGGGCCGGAGTCATGCGCAGGTGCCAGGCCTGCCAGCCGGCCTCCAGGCTGATGCCCCGCTCCAGCAGCAGGGTGTACGCGGTGAGGCCGGCGGTGAGCTTTTCGTCCCGTAGGGGATGGGTGGCGCGGGTCAGCTGGGCCAGCTCCTCCTGGGCGACCGCCGTGCCCACCTCCACCCCGCCCGGCGCGGCGTACGGCAGCAGGGTGCAGCGCAGGAAGCGGGCCCAGTCCTCGCCGCGCCGGTCGCCGTAGGAGGCGAACAGGTCCCGTGCCTCGTCGCACAGGGCCAGCGCCTGCTGCGTGCGTGCGTTGCCCGCGTCGACCACCGCCAGCTCCAGGCAGGTCCATGCCTCGCCGTGCGCGACGCCGATGCGCTGGAAGTCGGCCCGGGCGTCCACCAGGAGCTGCCGGGCGAAGCCGGAGTTGCGCAGCGAGCCGGTCTGCGCGGCCCGCTGGTCACGGGTGACCCGGGCCGAGTGGTGCCGGGCGCAGGCCAGGCCGTAGACGTCCCGCATCCGGGAGAACATCGTGCGGGACCGCTCCAGGTCGCGCACCGCCCGGTCCAGCTCGCCGGACTCCTCCAGCGCCTGGCCCAGGTAGTACAGCGTCCATGCCTCGCCGCGCGCGTCCTCGTTCTCGCGGTGCCGGGCGGCGGCCTGCCTGAGACCCTCGACGGCCGGTGCGGGGTCGCCGTCCACCAGCCGGGCCCGGGCCAGCTGGGTCAGTGCCCAGGCCTCGCCGCGCGCGTCGTGCGTCTGCCCGTACCGCTCCAGGGCGCAGCGCAGCTCCGTCTGGGCGCGCGGTACGTCGCCCATCCGCAGCGCCAGCTGGCCGAGCTGGAAGTGCGCCCAGGCCTCGCCGTGGACCGAGCCGCCCTCGCGGTGCAGGACCAGGGAGCGGGTGAGCAGCTCGAGTGCCTCCGACAGCCGGGCCCGGTCGCGCTGGACGGCCGCCAGGGCGTGCATCGTCCAGGCCCGGTCCGTCGCCAGCTCCGGCGCCGCCTGCAGATCCAGCGCCTCCTGGAGCTTGGCGGCGGCCTCGGTGAGCTGGCCCTGGTGGTGCAGGGTGATGCCGAGCGAGCACAGGGCGCGGGCCGCCCCCGCGTCGTGATGCGCCTCCCGGTACAGGTCGACCACCGAGGCCAGCGTGGTGCGCGCCTGGTCCAGCTCGCCCAGCTGGCGGGCCGCGATACCGGTGCGCCACTGCACCGAGCGCACCAGCAGCCCCTCGTCCACGGCCTGCGCCAGCTCGCTGATCTCGCCGAGCCGGTACAGATCGCCGCGCAGCAGGCAGTAGTCGCACAGTGCGCCCAGCAGGTTCAGCACCGCCGCCCGGTTCACGTCCTCCGACTGGCGCAGGGTCGCCGTGATGAAGCTGGACTCGTCGTCCAGCCAGCGCAGCGCCTCGTCCAGCGAGGTGAAGCCGTGCGAGCCGAACTGGTGCGAACGCGTCGACATGTTCCCGTCGACCAGGCGCAGCACCGAGTCGGCCAGGTCCGCGTAGTTCACGATCAGCCGTTCCTGCGCCGCCGTGCGCTCGGCCGGGTCCTCCTCGTCCAGCAGCCGGGCCTGGGCGAACGCGCGCACCAGGTCGTGCAGCCGGTAGCGGCTGCCGCGCACATGGTCGATGAGGCCGGCCCGGGCGAGGGCGGTGAGACGGCGGGTGGCCTCACCCTCGTCCGTGGCGAGCAGGGCTGCCGCCGCCGCGGTGCCGAGCGAGGCCCGCCCGGCGAGCGCGAGCCTTCGCAACAGCCGGCGCGCGGGCTCGGGCTGGTCGCTGTAGCGCAGCCACAGGGCGCGCTCGACCGGCTCCACCGGGCCGTACGCGCTCAGGTCCGCCGCGAGCTGCCGGGGCGAGCGTGGGCCGAGCGCGGAGCCGGCCACCCGCAGCGCCAGCGGCAGACCACCGCACAATTCGCGGATCCGGTCGGCGGATTCGGCGTCGTACGGGCCCGTCGTGTCCTCGGCGGCCGCGCCCAGCAGTTCCTCGGCGCCCGCCGCGTCCAGTGCCTCGACCGGCAGGTGGTGCACCCAGGCCGGCAGGTCCGCGGGCAGGTCGAGGGCGGTGCGGGCGGTGACCAGGACCAGGCTGTCGGAGCGCTCGGGCACCAGCGCCCGCACCTGCTCCGGGTCCGAGGCCTCGTCCAGCACGATCGTCACCGGCAGACCGGTCAGCTGCCGGTGGTACAGCTCGGCGAGCCGCTTGACCTGCTGGTCGGGGGAGGAGCGCTCCCGGAACAGCAGTTGCTCGCGGGGCGCGCCGAGCCGGTTGAGCAGATGCAGCAGGGCGTCCCGGGTGGGCAGTGGCGTCTCCTCCCGCCTGCCGCCGCGCAGGTCCACGACCACCGCGCCGCGGAAGTGGTCCCGCAGGTCGTGTGCCGCGCGCACCGCGAGCGTGGTCCGGCCGGAGCCGGGCTCGCCGTGCAGCACGACCACCGTCGGCCGGGTCTCGGTGGTCGCGCGGGCCGCCTGCGCCCACTGCCGGATCCGCGCCAGCTCCGCCCGGCGTCCGGCGAACGGGCCGTCCGGATCGGGGAGTTGGCCGAAGGACTGCTCCAGCACTGTGCGCCTGCGGGCCGCCGCGCTCTTGTCCGCGCCGCGCAGCGCGGGGCTCGCGGGCTTCTTCGGGCCCGTGGAGGCGCTGAGCATCCGCTGCTGGTCGAGGAAGGGGCGGATGCCCCGCACCTCCAGGGCGGTCAGCCACTGCAGCCGCAACTGCTCCGGGCCACCGGGCTGCCCGGCCGCGCCGGCTCGGTGGTGGGCAGCCGGCAGATGGGTGCCGGCCGCCTTCGCCACGGAGGCGGCGGCACCGGCCACCCCGGCGGCCACGCCCGCGCCGACGGCCGTACCGGCACCGGTGCCCAGGGACAGGTCGGCGACCGCGGCGGCGACCGCGGCAACGACCGCCACCAGCAGGGCCGTTGCGGCACCCTCGCGGGCGTAGCGCTGCCCGAAGGTCAGTTGGCCGGCCCCGGCCTCGTCCAGCGCGTGGGTGTACGTCTCGTACTCCTCGCCGGCCGCCTGTGCCATCGCATCCAGCGCACTACGTGCCCGCGACAGCAGCACCGGCCCGTCGATCCGCCCGCCCGAACGCCGTACCTCCTCCTCCACGGCCCGTGCCAGCAACCGCTCGGCCTCGGTCCGATGGCTCTCCCGCATGTCCCGTCCCCTCCGCAGGCAACTGCCGTGCCTACGAGTGTCCTTCGAGCAGGACGCGATGGCGAGGGGGCGACGATCAGCGGGTGCGGTGAGGGTTCCGTGGCGGCTTCGCGGGGCCGCGGTGGGCCACCGCCAGCACCACGCACGCCGCGGCCAGGGCCGCCTCCGCCACCGCGCAGGCCAGAGCCTGGACCAATGCGCTGCCGGCCCGGGCCGTCGTTATGTCGAACCAGGCGTCCAGGACCGCCACCGAGGCGGTCGCGGAGGCGGTGAGGCGGGAGCGGGGATCGCCGCACAGGCCGAGCACGGCCGTGGCCGCGCAGCCCGCCGCCATCAGGACGTCCATGCCGATCCAGGCCAGCGGCCAGTTGTCCACCCGAGTGCTGCCCGGCAGTGTCACGGCCAGCACCACCATCCACGGCACCAGCAGGACCGCCGCCGCGGCCAGCGCGATCAGTGCCCACTTCGCCCTCATCACACCCCCCATCCCGCAGCCTCCACCGGCTGCTCCCCGGAACCTCCGACTGCCTCCACCGTAGAACGCAGAGAAAAGTCTGCAAAGAAATCTCGGCGGATATCGGGGACGGCTCAGGGTCCTCAGGGTTACCGTGGCGGCATGACCGACGGCATGCCCGAGATGACCGGCCTGGAGCGCACCGCCCTCTACAAGTCCCTCGGCAACCCGCTGCGCCGCCGGATCCTCGAGTACCTCGGCCGGCACGGCGAGGCCAACTCCACCGTCCTCGCCCGCGAACTCGGCGAAAGCTCCGGCACCACCAGCTACCACCTGCGCAAACTCGCCGAGCAGAAGCTCATCGAGGAGATCCCGGAGAAATCCGGCGGGCGCGAGCGCTGGTGGCGTTCGCTGCCCTTCAGCCACACCACGCCCGACCCCGCCGCAATGGCTCCCGAGGAGTACGCGGCCGCCGCCGAGCTGGCCCATCTCAAGATCGAGTTCGACACCGTCCTGTACCGGCGCGCCCACCAGGAGTACCGCGGCCCCGAGGGGTGGGCCCAGGTCCAGCGCAGCGGAACCTGGCTGACCAGGGAGGAACTCCTCGACTTCATGCGGGAGTACCACGCGCTGCTCGGCCGTTACGGCCATCCGCGCGAGGAGGCCCCGGCCGGGGCGCGCCCGGTGCAGATGCGTTTCTACGCCGCCCCCGAGCCCGTGGGAGAGTGGAACGGTGAACCGACTGGCCGATGAGACGTCCCCGTATCTCCTCCAGCACGCCGACAACCCCGTCGACTGGTGGCCCTGGTCGGCCGAGGCCTTCGACGAGGCCCGCAAGACGAACAGACCCGTCCTGCTGAGTGTCGGCTACAGCAGCTGCCACTGGTGCCACGTCATGGCCCACGAGTCCTTCGAGGACCAGGCCACCGCCGACTACCTCAACGAGCACTTCGTCAGCGTCAAGGTGGACCGCGAGGAGCGCCCCGACGTCGACGCCGTCTACATGGAGGCCGTACAGGCCGCCACCGGCCAGGGCGGCTGGCCCATGACCGTGTTCCTCACCCCGGACGCCGAACCCTTCTACTTCGGGACCTACTTCCCGCCGGCGCCCCGGCACGGCATGCCCTCCTTCCGGCAGGTGCTGGAGGGGGTCCGGCAGGCCTGGGACACGCGCCGCGACGAGGTCGCGGAGGTCGCCGGGAAGATCGTGCGCGACCTCGCCCAGCGGGAGATCAGCCACCAGGGCGACCGGACGCCCGGCGAGGAGGAGCTGGCCCAGGCCCTGCTCGGGCTGACCCGGGAGTACGACCCGCAGCGCGGCGGCTTCGGCGGGGCGCCCAAGTTCCCGCCGTCCATGGTGCTGGAGTTCCTGCTGCGCCGGCACGCGCGCACCGGCTCCGAGGGCGCCCTACAGATGGCCCGGGACACCTGTGAGCGCATGGCCCGCGGCGGCATCTACGACCAGCTCGGCGGCGGCTTCGCCCGTTACTCCGTCGACCGTGACTGGGTCGTGCCGCACTTCGAGAAGATGCTCTACGACAACGCGCTGCTGTGCCGCGTGTACGCGCATCTGTGGCGGGCCACGGGCTCTGCCCTCGCCCGGCGCGTCGCCCTGGAGAGCGCCGACTTCCTCGTGCGCGAACTGCGCACCGAGCAGGGCGGGTTCGCCTCGGCGCTCGACGCCGACAGTGACGACGGCAGCGGACGGCACGTCGAGGGGGTCTACTACGCCTGGACGCCCGAGCGGCTGCGCGCCACTCTCGGCGACGCGGACGGCGACCTCGCCGCCCAGTACTTCGGCGTGACCGACGAGGGCACCTTCGAGCACGGCCTGTCCGTCCTCCAACTGCCGCAGAGCAGCAGCGTCTTCGACGCGGAGAAGATCGCCTCCATCAGGGAGCGACTGCTCGCCGAGCGTGCCGCACGCCCCGCGCCCGGACGGGACGACAAGGTCGTCGCCGCCTGGAACGGGCTCGCCATCGCCGCGCTGGCCGAGACCGGCGCCTACTTCGAGCGGCCCGATCTGATCGAGGCGGCCCTCGGCGCCGCCGACCTCCTCGTGCGGGTGCATCTCGACGAACAGGCCCGGCTCGCCCGGACCAGCAAGGACGGCCGTGTCGGCCCCAACGCCGGGGTGCTGGAGGACTACGCGGACGTCGCCGAGGGCTTCCTCGCGCTCGCCTCCGTCACCGGCGAAGGTGTCTGGCTGGACTTCGCCGGGCTGCTCCTCGACCACGTACTCGTCCGCTTCACCGACCCGGACACCGGCGCCCTGTACGACACGGCCGCCGACGCCGAGCGGCTCATCCGCCGGCCGCAGGACCCCACCGACAACGCCACCCCCTCCGGCTGGACGGCCGCGGCGGGCGCGCTGCTCGGCTATGCCGCGCACACCGGCTCCGAGGCCCACCGGACCGCCGCCGAGCGGGCGCTGGGCGTCGTCACCACGCTCGGGCCGCGTGTGCCGCGGTTCATCGGCTGGGGGCTCGCCGTCGCCGAGGCCCTCCTCGACGGACCGAGGGAGGTCGCCGTCGTGGGCCCCGCCCCGGACGACAACAGGACAACCGCCTTGCACCGCACGGCACTTCTGTCCACGGCTCCGGGGGCCGTCGTCGCCGTCGGCGCTCCGGACAGTGACGAGTTCCCGCTCCTGGCCGACCGGCCTCTGGTGGCCGGTGGACCGGCGGCCTATGTCTGCCGCAACTTCACCTGTGACGCCCCGACCGCCGATCCGGAGCGGCTGCGCACGGCCCTGAACGACCACTGAAGGCACGCGGAAGGGGCGCCGAGGGGGTGACGGCGGCCCGGCGGCGGAAAGCGGCAACTGTCCGAAACTGAGCAGGTGTTCGGATAGGTACCGCTTACCGCACGACCGTTATGAAACAAGCTATTTATCGGAACAGCGCCCGCATTTCACAGATCCCCCCTACGCTCTCCACAGCGCGTACGACAGATGTTACTCACCGTCGTGCGCACAGGGGGTTTCAGGGGGATCTGGGGGGATCTTTTGCTGACGTCTGTCTTCATCGCTGCCGTCTCGCTTGCCCTTTTCTGGATGGCGGCCTTCACCCTGTGGTGGCAGATGCACGCGTGGCGCACGCCCGAGGTGCTCGCCTCCACCCGGTTCGGCAGACCGGACGGCGACGAACACGTCTCGTTCTCACTGCTGTTGCCGGCCCGCCATGAACAGGCGGTGCTCGACCACACCATCCAGCGGCTGCTTCAGTCGACACACACCGACTTCGAGATCATCGTGATCGTGGGGCACGACGACCCCGAGACCACGGCGGTGGCCGAGGCGGCCGCCGAACGCGACCCGCGCGTCAGGGTCGTCGTCGACACCCACGAGAAGAAGAACAAACCCAAGGCCATGAACACGGCGCTGCCGCACTGCCGCGGCGACGTCGTCGGGGTCTTCGACGCCGAGGACCAGGTCCACCCGGAGCTGCTCGCCCACGTCGACCACGCCTTTCGGACCACACAGGCGGACGTCGTCCAGGGGGGCGTCCAGCTCATCAACTTCCACTCCAGCTGGTACAGCCTGCGCAACTGCCTGGAGTACTTCTTCTGGTTCCGCTCCCGGCTGCACCTGCACGCGCAGAAGGGGTTCATCCCGCTCGGCGGGAACACCGTCTTCGTCCGCACCGACGTGCTCAGGGAAGCCGAGGGCTGGGACCCCGACTGCCTCGCGGAGGACTGCGACCTGGGTGTCCGGCTGTCGTCCGTCGGCAGGAAGGTCGTCGTCGCCTACGACTCCGACATGGTCACCCGCGAGGAGACACCCGGCAGCCTCATGTCGCTGCTCAAGCAGCGCACCCGCTGGAACCAGGGTTTCCTCCAGGTGTACCGGAAGAAGGACTGGCGCCAACTGCCGGGATTCGGGCAGCGGCTGCTCGCCCGCTACACCCTGATGACCCCGTTCCTGCAGGCCTTCTCCGGGGTGATCATCCCGCTCAACGCGGCCGTCGCGCTCTTCCTCGACGTCCCCGTCGGCGTCGCCTTCCTCACCTTCCTGCCGCTCGTCACCGCCGCCGTCACCTTCGTCTTCGAGGTGGTCGGCCTGCACGACTTCGGCGTCCAGTACGACCTGAGGGTCCGCCTCGTCCACTACGTGAAGCTCGTCGTGGGCGGCCCCTTCTACCAGGTCCTCCTCGCCGGCGCCGCGATCCGTGCCGTGTGGCGCGAGCAACGCGGCCGTAACGACTGGGAGTTGACCACGCACGTCGGCGCGCACCTCACCGCGGCCGAGGCCCTCCGAGAGGACATTCCCGCGTGACCTCCACTCTTCCCGCGGTGACCGCAGCCACGGTCCCCGCGCCAGGCCAACCTGCGCCCGCGAGCCGTTCGACCGGTCGAACACAGCCTCCGGTACGACTCCGCTCCTCCCGCCCCGACCTGCTGCTCTGCGCCGCCCTGCTGGTGCTGATCCTGGTCGTCCAGGGCTGGAACATCACCGACTACCCGACCCTCAGCGACGACGAGGGCACCTATCTCGCCCAGGCCTGGGCCGTCCAGCAGGGCCGGGGCCTCGCCCACTACACCTACTGGTACGACCACCCGCCGCTCGGCTGGATCCAGATAGCCCTGCTCGGCTGGATCCCCTCGAAGCTCAGCCCCGGCTCCATGACGGTCGAAACCATGCGCATCGCCATGCTCGGGATCAGCGGGGCCAGCGCGGTCCTCGTCTACGTGCTCGGCCGCCGGCTCTCCCTGCCCCGCTGGGCCGCCGGACTCGCCATGGCCCTGTTCGGCCTCTCGCCGCTCGCGGTCGTGCTCAGCCGGGAGATCTTCCTCGACAACATCGCCGTGATGTGGCTGCTGCTGGCTTTCTGCCTCGCCGCCTCGCCCAGCCGCCACCTCTGGCACCACTTCGGTGCCGGTCTCGCCGCCGCCGCGGCCGTGCTCACCAAGGAGACGATGCTCGTCGTCCTGCCCGCCCTGTTCGTCACCATGTGGCGGCACAGCCACCGCGACACCCGTAAGTTCGCCCTCACCGGAGCCGTCACCGCCTGCGCCCTGATCGGCCTGTCCTATCCGCTCTTCGCCCTGCTCAAGGGCGAGCTGTTCCCGGGCGCGGGACATGTCTCGCTGTGGGACGGCATCACCTACCAGATGTCCCGGCCCGGCTCCGGGTTCATCCTCGACCGGGGCTCCGGTTCGTACGACGTGCTGCACTCCTGGCTGTACTACGACCGGGTCCTGCCCCTCGGAGGCCTCGCCGGGGCCCTGCTGCTGATCGTCACCTGGCGCCGGTCGGTCACCGCCCGCGCGCTCGCCGGACCGTCCCTGACCGTCGCGGTCCTCGCCCTGGTCGCGCTGCGCCCGGGCGGCTATCTGCCCGCCATGTACGTCATCGGCGCGCTGCCCTTCCTCGCCCTGGTGCTGGCCGGCGGCGCCGCGTCCGTGGCGCACGTGGTCGTCCGCAGGTGGCGGACCGAGAGCGAGAAGCGGTACGTCACCGCAGGCCGTCACCTGCTCGTCACCGGCCTCGCCCTCGCCGCCTGCGCCTACGTCGTACCGCACTGGTACGACGGCGACCGCACCGCCGTCACCGCCGACGCCAACAAGCCCTACCGGCAGGCCTCCCACTGGCTCGGCACGAAGGTGGCCGACCCGAAGCACACCCGGGTCCTCGTGGACGACGCCCTCTGGCTGGATCTCGTGCACGCCGGATACCGGCCGGGACTCGGCGCCATCTGGTTCTACAAGGCCGACCTCGACCCGGCCGTCACCAGGACCATGCCGCACGGCTGGCGCGACATCGACTACGTCGTCGCCTCACCCACCGTCCGCCGTGACGCCAAGGACCTGCCGAACGTCAGGGCCGCGATCCGGCACTCCACCGCGGTCGCCACCTTCGGCACCGGGGACGACCGCATCGAGATCCGGCGCATCCGGGGCACGGCGGCCGAAGGGGGCGGCCGGTGAGCGAGCACACGGCCCCGGCGCAGGGCCTCGACGCCGTGGAGGTCCCGGAACCCGGGGCCGTCACCCTCGTCGTACCGACCTTCAACGAGTCCGCGAACGTCCGGCGGCTGCTGCACCAGATCACCGAGTCGGTGCCGGCGCGGATGGCGTGCGAGGTCCTCTTCGTGGACGACTCCACCGACGACACCCCCGAGGTCGTCCGCGAGGCCGCGAAGGACTGCCCGTACCCGGTGGCCGTCCTGCACCGGGACGAACCCGTCGGCGGGCTCGGCGGTGCGGTCGTCGAGGGGCTCGAGGCGGCGGCCTCGGAGTGGATCGTCGTCATGGACGGCGACTGCCAGCATCCGCCGTCCCTGGTCCCGGAGTTGATCGAGGCCGGCGAGCGCACGAACGCCGCTCTCGTCGTCGCCTCCCGATATCTCGAGGGCGGCAGCCGGGCCGGGCTCGCCGGCGGCTACCGGGTGGCCGTCTCGCGTGGCGCGACCTTGCTGGCCAAGGCCCTCTTCCCGCGCCGGCTGCGCGGCATCAGCGACCCGATGAGCGGCTTCTTCGCCATCCGGCGCAGCGCGGTCACGGCCGAGGTGCTCAAGCCTCTCGGCTACAAGATCCTCCTCGAGCTGGCCGTGCGCAGCCGGCCCCGGCAGGTCGCCGAGGTGCCGTTCGTCTTCCGGGACCGGTTCGCGGGCGAGTCCAAGTCGACGGCGCGGGAGGGCCTGCGCTTCCTGCGCCATCTGGCCGGGCTGCGCACCGCCTCACCGGCGGCCCGCCTGGCCGGCTTCGGGCTGATCGGCGCGAGCGGCTTCGTGCCCAACCTGGTCGGACTGTGGGCGCTCACCGCACTCACCGTGCCCTACGTGCCCGCCGAGATCCTCGCCAACCAGCTCGGCGTCGCCTGGAACTTCCTGCTCATCGAGCAGCTGCTGTTCCGCGACCGGAGGGCGCACCGCCGCTGGTGGGACCGGCTCGGCCGGTTCGGCCTGCTCGCCAACGCCGACCTGGTGCTGCGCATCCCGCTGATCGCGCTGCTCGTGGACCGGTTCGGGATGGGCGTGCTGCCCGCGACCGCGCTCGCGCTGGTCATGACGTTCGTCGTGCGCTTCGCCGGGACCGAAGCGCTGGTCTACCTCCCCCGCCGCCGGGGGAGCCGAGCAAGGAGAGCCGCTTGAGCAAGTACCGCAGACGGACCGCGCTGGCCGGGGTGGGCGCCCTGACCGCCGGGCTGCTCCTCGCCGCGCCGCAGAGCGCCGAGGCCGCCAACCTGATCAAGAACCCCGGCTTCGAGACCGCCGGTACGGACGGCATGCCGTACTGCTGGGAGAAGTCGGGCTGGGGCGACAACGACTTCAGCTTCGAGACGACCTCGGACGCGCACTCCGGGTCGAAGGCCATGAAGGTCACGCTGACCCGCCGGGTCGACGGCGACCGCAAGGCGATGCTCACCGAGTCCACCGACTGCGCACCGGCCGTGACCGTCGGCAAGCAGTACGACCTCGGGGTCTGGTACAAGACCACCACCCCGGACGCCAACGTCACGCTGTTCCGGCACGACACGAGTGCCGGCTGGCAGTACTGGACCGACGTCAAGACCCTCGACATGGCCTCGGCCTGGACGCAGGCCACCGTCCGCACGCCCGAGATCCCGCCCGGCACCGACCGCATCACCTGGGGTGTCTCGGTCTACGGCACCGGCTCGGCGACCACTGACGACTACACCATGGACCAGGTCCCGGACGCGATCCCGCCCGCCCAGTGCACTGGTACGAACGACCAGTGCACGAACGGCAGTTGGTCCGTCCTGCCGACGCAGAACCCGGTCCGTTCCATGCACTCCGTCGTCCTGAACGACGGCAAGGTGCTGCTGATCGCCGGCTCCGGCAACAGCCAGGACGCCTTCAACGCGGGCACGTTCACGAGCGCGGTGTACAACCCCGCCGACGGCACCTACAAGGTCATCCCCACCCCGAAGGACATGTTCTGCGCCGGGCACGTCCAGCTGCAGGACGGCCGGGTGCTCGTGCTGAGCGGCAACAAGGCCTACCCGGACCCGAACGGCACTCACGGCTACGAGGGGTTCAGGGACTCGTACGTCTTCGACCCCAAGACCGAGACCTACACCAGGACCAACGACCTCAACGACGGCCACTGGTACCCCTCGGCGACCGAGCTGGGCAACGGTGACGTCATCACCTTCGGCGGGCTGCGCGAGGACTCCACCGGGTCGGTGACCGCGGAGCGGTTCTCGGCCGCGCAGAACCAGTGGCTGCCGACCTCGCAGGTCAACCAGACCTGGTCGTACTGGGGCCTGTACCCGGCGATGGTCCTGATGCAGGACGGCCGCCTCTTCTACACGGGCAGCCATGTCTTCGGCAACAACATCCCCGGCACCGGCTCGGCGGTCTACGACTACAACGCGAACACGATCACGCAGATCCCGGGCCTGCAGGACAAGGACGTGCGCGACCAGTCGGCGAGCGTGCTGCTGCCGCCGGCGCAGGACCAGAAGGTGCTCACGATCGGCGGCGGCAACATCGACTCCAACCCCGACGCGGGCCGCCTCACCGACGTGATCGATCTGAAGCAGCCCAACCCGGCGTACGTCGCCGGTCCGCCGCTGCCGCAGGGCACGGTCGACCTCGGCAACGGGCCGGTGCCCGAGACCGGCAACCAGGGCAAGATGTACGTCTCCGCCGTGCTGCTGCCCGACGGCAAGGTGCTGGAGACGGGCGGCGCCCTGCACAACCGGGCCAACCCGGTCTACGAGTCCTCGCTCTACGACCCCGGCACCAACACCTTCGACCAGGTCACCGCCGACCCGCAGGCCCGTGGCTACCACTCCTCGGCGTTCCTGCTGCCCGACGGCCGGGTGATGGCCACCGGCGACAACCCGGGCAACGGCAGCTGGAACCACAACGTGTCGATCTACACCCCGCCCTACCTCTTCAAGGGCCCGCGCCCGACGATCACCTCGGTGATCAGCCAGGAGTGGAAGTACGGCGACACCCAGCGGATCACCGTCGACCGTCCGATCGCCAAGGCGGAGCTGATCCGCCCCGCCGCGGTCACCCATTCCTCCGACCCGAACCAGCGCTTCGTGGATCTCCCGCTCTCGGTGGACGGCAACAACGTCGACCTGAACGTGACGAACAACCCCAACCTGGCCCCGCCCGGCTGGTACATGCTCTTCGCGGTCGATGCCAACGGGGTGCCTTCGGTGGCACAGTGGGTGCACCTGACGGGCCCGACGGCCCTGAACGCCGCTTCCCCGCACGTCCACTCCTTCGCCGACTCGCTGTCCGGCAAGGTCTCGGGGCCCGGCAGGAAGCGGACGGCGCAGCAGGTCAGCCCCACCCTCTCCGGCTGCGACCGGCACTACGGCTCGATCAACGTGTGCGTGCCGACGGTCTTCCCCTCGCAGGTCAAGAAGACGACAGCGGCCCGCTGCGCCTGGCTGCAGCAGAACGACTACGGCCGGCTGAAGGTCAACGGCGGGGACGACCCCCTGGGCCTCGACCCGAACCGGGACGGGGTGGCGTGCGGGAAGGGGGACGTCACGCGCCGCTGAGGACCATCGCGCCCGGGGGGAGCCGGTTCCGTGCTCAGGCCCCCCGGGCGCGCATGCCCAACGCCCGCTCCACGATGGCCTCCAGCTGGTCGTGGTGTGCGCCCTTCCAGTACGCGCGGCCGCAGGACGTGCACTGGGCGAAGACGTCGTAGGAGCGCCTGGTGCCGGACTCGAGCCGGTCGGACAGTTCTTCCTTCGTGGCCTGTCTCAGCAGGCCGTTGCAGGCAGTGCAGCGGGTCCAGGGGCGTAGCTCGGGGGCGAAGCGTTCGAGGACGTCGTGGAGTTGGTCGTCGGGGCGGGTGCTGTAGACGAAGGCGCCGGCCCACAGTTCGCGGCGGCGCAGCAGGCCCCGGTCGCGGCTGAGCATCACACGTTTCTCGGCCGCCGAACGGGCCGCGAGGGCCGGGTCGCCGATGTCGCTCGACTCGTACGCCGTGTCCACGCCGAGCAGGCGCATCCGGCGGGCCAGGGTGCCGAGGTGGACATCGAGGAGGAAGCGGAGCGGGGCGCCGGGGACGGGCTGGGGACGCTCGACGGGGCGTACGCTCACCGTCTCGCCCGGCTGCGGGATGTGCGACACCGGCACCTCGCGGCCGTCCGCGAGCAGCGCGCCGACCTCGGTCAGCGGGACGCCGAGGGACTCGATGACATGACCGAGGGTCGAGACGCCGTCCGTGGCCAGGGGGGTGGCGCCGCGGCGCCGGGGCGGGGGCACGAACAGATGGAGCGCGGGGGCGACTTCGACGTGGATCTCGACTCCGTTCACCTAGTCAGCATCGCACGCCGGGCTGCCCCCGCCTCAGTGGTTATCGTGGGGCAGGCCGTGCTCCAGGACGTCCAGGGCCCGGTCCATGAGGTCGCGCAGCTCGCCCTCGAAGTCGTTCTCCGCCCAGTACATGGAGACCTCCATCAGGCTGCCGATGAGGGACATCGCGTAGACCCGGATCTCGAGGCTGTCGGCGGCCAGGCCGGACCGCTCGGCGAGGGCCTCGCGGAGCAGCCGGCCGGTCTCCGACATGCTCTCGAACATCCGGGAGCGGACGGCCGGGACCTGCGCCCCGAGGTGGGTGCGCAGGCGCAGCACCTCGGGGTCCTCGCTCAGGTTCGCGTCGATGGCCTTGTGCAGCACGTGCCGCAGCGAGTCCATCCACGACTCGTCGGCGGGCCGGGCGCGCAACTCCTCGGCGATCAGCGGGTCGTACTCGTCCGTGAGGACGATGTCCTCCTTGGTCGGGAAGTAGCGGAAGACGGTCGACGGCGACACCTCGGCCCGCTCGGCGATCTGCTCGACCGTCGTGGCGTCGTACCCCTGTTCCCTGATCAGCGCGTAGGTCGCGGCGCGGATCGCCTCGCGGGTCTTGATCTTCTTGCGTTCGCGCAGGCCGAGGCGGGGGAGGTCGGTGGGGGAGAGGGGGGAACGTGCGGCCGTCATACGGTTCATTGTCGGGCATCCCCCGCCGGGACGACCATGTCGGCGCCGCCTTCCGTCTCCCGCGCGGGCGCCGTCCGCGGCAGCAGGGCCGCGGTCAGCAGCGCGGCGGCCAGCGCGGCGACGCCGCACACCAGCAGGACCACGCCCATGCCGTGGACGTAGGCGTCGTCGGCGGAGGCGGCGAGGTGGGACGAGCCGGTCCTCTGGGCGATCAGGTGCGCGGCGACCACCGAGTTGCCGGCGGTGTGCGCGACGGGCCCGGGCAGCCCCGTGACGTCGAGCCGGTCGCGGAAGATGCCGGCCAGCAGGCTGCCGAGCAGGGCGATGCCGATCGCGGCGCCGACCTGGCGCAGCGTCATGAGCAGCCCGGAACCGCTGCCGGCCCGGTCGCGGGGCAGGGTGCCGAGGGCGCCGTCCATCGCGGGCACGATGGAGAAACCGAAGCCGACGCCGGTGATCGAGAGCCACAGCGCGGTGAAGCCGTAGCCGGAGTCGACCGTCGTACGGCTGCCGAGCAGTGCGGCGAAGGCCAGCACCACCAGACCGGCGCTCACCACGGCACGCGGCCCGAACCGGGCGACGACCGGCTGGGCGCCCCGGGCGGCGACCATCAGACCGCCCATCATCGGCAGCAGCCTGAGACCGGTGCCGAAGGCGTCGTGGCCGAGGACGGCCTGGATGTACGGGGGCAGCACGAACATCAGGCCGGACAGGACGAACATCGCGAGAGTCGCGGCGGAGGTGTTGAACAGAAAGCCGCGGTGGGCCAGTAGCGTCATGTCGAGCATGGGACGGGTGGCCCGCCGCTCGCGCAGCACCAGCGCGGTCAGCAGCACCGCGGCGGCGGCGAACATCGCCAGGATCAGGGCGTCGCTCCAACCGCGGCTGGGCGCCTCGATGATCGCGTAGATGAGGGCGCCGAGGCCGGTCGCGGTGAGCACGGTGGACAGCGGGTCGACCCGGGGGGAGGCGGGGTCGCTGGTCTCGGGGAGCAGGAAGACGCAGGCGGCGATGCCGATCGCGGCCATCGGGACGTTGATCAGGAAGACCGAGCCCCACCAGTAGTGGTTCAGCAGCCAGCCGCCGATGATCGGGCCGAGCGGCAGGCCGAGCGCGGAGGCGGCGGAGATGATGCCTACGGCCTTGGTGCGCTCGTCGGGACCGAAGAGCGAGGGCAGCACGGACAGGGCGAGCGGGGTGACGAGCGCGCCGCCGATGCCCATGAACGCCCGGGCCGCGATGACCCAGTTGACGTCCGAGGCGAGCGCGCCCATCAGCGAGCCGACGAGGAAGAGGGCGAGCCCGGTGATCAGCATCCTGCGCCGCCCGAAGCGGTCGCCGAGCAGGCCGGCGGGGAGCATCAGGGCGGCGAAGACGACGACGTAGGCGTCCGCCATCCACTGCTGCTGGCCGGTGGTGGCGCCCAGTTCGCCGGCCATCGTCGGCAGCGCCACATTGAGGATCGTCATGTCGAAGCCGAGCGTGAGCATGCTCGCGACCAGGGCCCCCAGGGCCCACCAGCGCCGAGGGTTCGCAGTGACATCAACCATGAAATGAAAGTAGCTCTCAAAATACCGATGCTGTCAATCGAATTCGACTGCCGAGGGAACGGAAACGGCCACGGCTCGGATGAGCCGTGGCCGTGGGAGCGGCGGGAGCGGTGTGTGCTATCCGTGCGTGTACGCCACCAGTGAGATGCCGACGTAGTGCACGACGAACGCGGCGAGCGTGAAGGAGTGGAAGACCTCGTGGAAGCCGAACCAGCGCGGTGAGGGGTTCGGCCGCTTGATGCCGTAGATCACGCCGCCGGCGCTGTAGAGCAGGCCGCCGACGATCACCAGGACCAGGACGGCGATGCCGCCGGTGTGCAGGAAGTCGGGCAGGAAGAAGACGGCCGCCCAGCCCATCGCGATGTAGCAGGGCGTGTAGAGCCAGCGCGGGGCGCCGACCCAGAAGACCCGGAAGACGATGCCGGCCGAGGCGGCGGCCCAGATCCCCCACAGCAGCCACTCGCCCTTCGCGCCCGGCAGGAGCAGCAGGGTCAGCGGGGTGTAGGTGCCCGCGATGATGAGGAAGATGTTGGCGTGGTCGAGGCGGCGCAGGACGCCGTCCATCCGCGGGCTCCAGTTGCCCCGGTGGTACAGGGCGCTGACCCCGAAGAGCAGGCAAGCTGTCAGGGCGTAGATGCCGCAGGCGATACGGCCTCTGCTCGAGTCGGCGAGAGCGGTGAGCACGAGGCCCGCGACGAGGGCGGCCGGGAACATGCCGAGGTGCAGCCAGCCGCGGAGTCGGGGCTTGGCCGGAAGCAGCACGGAGGGCGCGACGGGACCGCGGTCGGCGACCGGCGAGTCCATGGGCGCGTCGGAGGCGGACGCAGTCATGCGCGAATGGTACCTACGGCACCGTAAGTCGCTAGTCAATGCCTCTTGGTGAGCGTGCAAATCGGGGCGAACGCAAAAGAACCTTCAGCTGAATCCAACATGGACGCAAAGAATCATGGAAATCGTGGCATGGGTCACTCCGCTCACCTGTGACTCCCCCTGGACAGATGCGCATCGGCGACGGATGATCAAATGAGTGCGGTCGGCACCGGATGAGCGGCTACGAAGCATCCGGGTCGCAGCCCCCACGGGGCCCCAAGGAAAAAAATCCCTCACCAGGGGGAAAATCCCTCACTTAGGAGCAATCGTGGCGCGCGACAACGCGGCTCCCCTGCCCACCAACCACCAGGAACTGATCTCGTGGGTCAACGAGATCGCCGAACTGACGCAGCCGGACAGCGTGGTTTGGTGCGACGGATCCGAGGCCGAGTACGAGCGGCTGGCCGAAGAACTGGTCACCAAGGGAACGTTCAAGAAGCTCGACCCGATCAAGCGCCCGCACTCCTACTACGCCGCCTCCGACCCGACCGATGTCGCGCGTGTCGAGGACCGGACGTTCATCTGCTCCGAGAAGGAGGAGGACGCAGGTCCCACCAACCACTGGAAGGCCCCTGCCGAGATGCGGGAGATCTTCGCCGGTGAGAAGGGCCTGTTCCGCGGCTCCATGCGGGGCCGCACCATGTACGTCGTCCCGTTCTGCATGGGACCGCTGGGCTCCCCGCTGTCCGCGCTCGGCGTGGAGATCACCGACTCCGCCTATGTCGCCGTCTCCATGCGCACGATGACGCGCATGGGCCAGGCCGTCCTCGACGAGCTGGGCGACGAGGGCTTCTTCGTGAAGGCCGTGCACACGCTCGGCGCCCCGCTGGAGGAGGGTCAGCAGGACGTTCCGTGGCCGTGCAACTCCACCAAGTACATCTCGCACTTCCCCGAGGACCGCGAGATCTGGTCCTACGGCTCCGGCTACGGCGGCAACGCCCTGCTCGGCAAGAAGTGCTACGCGCTGCGTATCGCCTCGGTCATGGCGCGTGACGAGGGCTGGCTGGCCGAGCACATGCTGATCCTCAAGCTCACCCCGCCGCAGGGCGAGTCGAAGTACGTCGCCGCCGCCTTCCCGAGCGCCTGCGGCAAGACCAACCTCGCCATGCTGGAGCCCACGATCTCCGGCTGGACGGTGGAGACCATCGGCGACGACATCGCCTGGATGCGCTTCGGTGCGGACGGCCGCCTGTACGCGATCAACCCCGAGGCCGGTTTCTTCGGCGTCGCGCCCGGCACCGGCGAGCACACCAACGCCAACGCGATGAAGACCCTGTGGGGCAACGCGGTCTTCACCAACGTCGCGCTCACCGACGACGGCGACGTGTGGTGGGAGGGCATGACCGAGGAGGCGCCCGCCCACCTGACCGACTGGAAGGGCAACGACTGGACGCCGGCGTCCCAGACCCCGGCCGCCCACCCCAACGCCCGCTTCACCGTCCCCGCCTCGCAGTGCCCGATCATCGCGCCCGAGTGGGAGGACCCCAAGGGCGTGCCGATCTCGGCGATCCTCTTCGGCGGCCGGCGCGCCTCCGCGGTGCCGCTGGTGACGGAGTCCTTCGACTGGAACCACGGCGTCTTCCTCGGCGCCAACGTGGCCTCCGAGAAGACCGCCGCGGCCGAGGGCAAGGTCGGCGAGCTGCGCCGCGACCCGTTCGCGATGCTGCCGTTCTGCGGCTACAACATGGGTGACTACATGGGTCACTGGGTGGACGTCGCCAAGGACAAGGACCAGGCGAAGCTCCCGAAGATCTACTACGTCAACTGGTTCCGCAAGAACGACGAGGGCAAGTTCGTCTGGCCCGGCTTCGGCGAGAACTCCCGTGTCCTCAAGTGGATCGTGGAGCGCCTCGACGGCAGGGCCGAGGGCGTCGAGACCCCGATCGGCGTGCTGCCCGCCAAGGGCGCGCTGGACACCGACGGTCTCGAACTGTCCGACTCCGACCTGGACTTCCTGCTCACGGTCGACAAGGACGTCTGGCGCGAGGAGGCCGCCCTGGTCCCCGAGCACCTCAACACCTTCGGTGACCACACCCCGAAGGAGCTGTGGGACCAGTACCGCGCGCTGGTGGAGCGCCTGGGCTGAGACCCGCGCCCCGCAGACTCCACGGCCGGTCGCCGTGCCCTGACCAGCGATCGTCACGACCGGCCGTGGAACGACCCCGGGTGCCCCGCACAACGGCGTGCGGGGCACCCGTGTCATTTGCCGCGCTCCTCCAGGTACCGGGTGTGCGACTCCTGCCGCAGCGCCGCCGCGTCCCGCAGGGCCGCGGCCAGGCGCTCGGCCTGCGCGCGGAGCAGGCCGAGCCGGCGTTCCAGATGGCGTCCGGGCGGCTCTGCGCCCGGGGCCGGCCGGGTCCACCAGCGGGTGCGGACGAAGGTGTCCACGGCCTCCGGGATGTCCTGCCGCACCGCACGCGAGACGGCGTGCACGCCCTCCGGATCCTGGGCCAGGGCCGGATCTCCTCGAAGGCGCCGTCCAGCGAGGCGTGCCGGCCGTCGAAGAGGCGCCCGGCGGTCGGATCGGCGATGTGCTGCAGCTCCGTGCGGGAGGAGTCGCCGAAGAGGATCGGGAAGACGGGGGTGTCCCGCCGGGCCCCGGTCAGCGAGCGGTGGAAGCCGTCGAAGTCCCCGGCCCTGGCACCGGCGTTGTTCTCGTAGGCGTGCACCAGCCCATCGGCGACCGACTGGCTGCCGGGGAAGGGCAGTTCACGGCGCCGGTCGGTGTCGAGGCCGGCCGCGGGCGCCACGGAGGCGACGACCGGGCGACGGTGGGCGGTGTCGGTGATGAGTCTCTGCACGGTGTCGGTGCGCAGGTCCTCGGTGAGCCTGCGGACCTCCGCACGGGTGCGGGAGTCCGTGGCGGCGAGCGAGGAGAACGGGAAAAGGGCGCAACGTCGTCTCATCCGGGCTCGCCCTCCAGCGCCGAACTGCGCACAGTGGTTGGCTCCCGGCCCGCGCGTCGCTGCGGGTGCGCGCGGGCCGGGGCCGATCGGGGGACCCGGGGTGGGGTCAGTGGGCGGCGCTGAGTTCCTTGGGGTCGGCGAGCGCGGCGGCGTGCGCGTCCATCCGCTCGGCCGTCAGGATCGCCGCCGCCGTGTCGGCGCGCGACGCGGCGACGACGAGCGCGCGGCCCGCGAGGGTGTGCGCGCGCCGGTGCAGCGCGGCGGGGTCACCGGTGGCGGACGGCTGGGCCCGCAGCGGGGCGCGCCCGCCCCGGAGCCGGGCCACCTGCTCGGCGAGCCGCTCGGCGGCGTCCTCCAGGTCGGCCGAGGGTGTCAGCCCGCGCAGTTCGTCGGTGGCCGCGAGCAGCGCGGCGAGGTGGCCGGCGAGCTGGATGTCCAACTCCTCCTCGCGCGAGCGGTGGGGGAAGTCGGAGGCGGTGCCGGCCATCGTGCTGTGGACCGACTTGCTGCGGATCGGTTCGTACATGGGGGATGGCCTCCTGTGCTCTGACAGGAAGCCATCCTAGCTTGGATTTCGTCTAAAGTTGAGCAGTATCACGGAATGAAGCCCGTCGACTACGGCTGGCTGTATCCGTCCAGGAAGTTCCCGATCCGGGTGACCGCGTCCCTGAGGTCGCCGACCGTCGGCAGCGTCACCACGCGGAAGTGATCCGGCTCGGGCCAGTTGAAGCCCGTCCCCTGGACGACCATGATCTTTTCCTGGCGCAGGAGGTCCAGGACCATCTGCCGGTCGTCCTTGATCTTGAAGACCTGCGGGTCGAGCCGCGGGAAGAGATACAGCGCGCCCTTCGGCCGTACGCAGCTGACGCCCGGGATCTGCGTCAGCAGTTCGTAGGCGGTGTCCACCTGCTCCTTCAGCCGGCCGCCCGGCAGCACCAGGTCGGTGATCGACTGGCGTCCGCTGAGCGCGGCGACCACGCCGTGCTGGCCCGGCATGTTGGCGCACAGGCGCATGTTCGCCAGGACGGTCAGGCCCTCGATGTAGGAGTCCGCGTGCGAGCGCGGCCCGGAGATGGCCATCCAGCCCACCCGGTACCCGGCCACCCGGTACGCCTTCGACATGCCGTTGAAGGTGAGGGTGAGCAGATCGGGGGCGATCTTCGCGGTCGGGGTGTGCGTGGCGCCGTCGTAGAGGATCTTGTCGTAGATCTCGTCGGAGCAGACCAGCAGGTTGTGCCGGCGGGCGATGTCCGTCAGCCCCCGGAGCATCGCCTCGTCGTAGACGGCGCCCGTGGGGTTGTTCGGGTTGATGATGACCATCGCCCTGGTGCGGTCGGTGATCTTGCGCTCGATGTCGGCGAGGTCGGGCATCCAGTCCGCCTGCTCGTCGCAGCGGTAGTGCACGGCGGTGCCGCCGGCCAGGGAGACGGCGGCGGTCCACAGCGGGTAGTCCGGGGCCGGCACGAGGACCTCGTCGCCGTCGTCGAGCAGGCCCTGCATGGCCATCACGATCAGCTCGGAGACGCCGTTGCCGATGAAGACGTGCTCGACGTCGGTCTCGATGCCGAGGGTCTGGTTGTGCATGACGACCGCACGCCGGGCGGCCAGCAGGCCCTTGGCGTCGCCGTACCCGTGGGCCGTCGAGACGTTGCGGAGGATGTCCTCCAGGATCTCCGGCGGGCACTCGAAGCCGAAGGCGGCCGGATTGCCGGTGTTCAGCTTGAGGATGCGATGTCCTGCCGCCTCGAGCCGCATCGCCTCCTCGAGCACCGGGCCCCGGATCTCGTAACAGACGTTGGCGAGCTTGGTCGACTGGATCACCTGCATGTCCGTGAGCTTACGGCCCGATAACGCTTCCGCGGCCGTGTTTTCCACCACGTGGGACGCGGAAGTTTGCCCGGGTATCGCCGTTGGCTGTCTCAGGAGCCGCTTGCGTCCCTAGAATCCGCTGCCATGGCCACCGAATGGGAGGGTGAGGCGGGGGTGTACGGCACGAAGGGTCCGCACGACGGGCGTACCGAGCGGCCGGACACACCCCCTGCGCAGCCGTCGCCGAACGTCTACCTGCCGCAGGCCCCGGCCCCGGCGTACGACGCGTACGCCGACCCCGCCGTCGCCCACGGCTGGCAGAACGCCTACGACGACACCCGCGAGCTGCCCCCGGTGCCCGGGCCGGCCGAGCCGGTCGACCGGCCCGCGGCGGATGAGGGGCGGGCCGCACGGCGTCGGGCCGGGCGCACGGGTGGCCGTCGCGGGGCGGCCGTCGTCGCCGGGGCGCTCGGGGTGGCAGGAGTGGTCGCCGTGATCGCCGGGCTCGCGGGCGGCTCGGACGAGTCCGGCTCCGGCGGTGGACGCGTCGCCGTCGAGGGCTCCGCCACGGCGAGCCCCCGCACGGACGCCGGCTCCCCGGCCGCGCCCGGCGAGGCGGGTGCCGTCGGGTCCCCCTCGGCCGCCTCGCCGGCCGTCGGCGCGTCCCAGGTGCACGCGCCCGCCGCGCCGGCCGTCACCGCCTCGGCCGCGGCGCCCACGACGCCCCCCGCACCCACGACATCCGGCGCACCCGCACCCACCGCGACGGCTTCCGCGTCCGGCCTCCCCGGGGGGCAGGGCCAGAGCCATGGCCACGGCGCCGGGAGGCATCGCCACTGACCGCCCGAGGTGAGCCGCCGGCTGCCGGGCGGTGTCTTCAGGACAGCCGTCGGCGATTTCCCGCCGCTCGCCCGACGTACGGGTGGTGCCGTCGCCCCGCCGGGTGAGAGTTGCTGCATGAATCGACAGCCATGGCCCGCCCCCGCCGGACGACCGGTGCCCCCTGCAGGCACGCTCGCCTCCGACGAGGACCGCGACCGGGCCGTCGAGCGGGTGCGGGCCGCCGTGGCGGACGGCCGCCTGGCGCTCGGCGAGCTGGACGGCCGGCTGGGACGGGTGCACGGCGCCCGGACGCTCGGCGAACCGGCCGTCGCCGTGCGCGATCTGCCCGGACCCGGGCCCCGGGACTGTCTGGTCGTGGACCGGGCCCCCACCTCCCGCTTCGCGCTGGGCCTGTTCGGCGGGTTCGCACGCGAGGGCCGGTGAGTCGTCCCGGAGCGGTTCGTCGCCTGGTCGATGTGGGGCGGCGGTCGGGTCGATGTGGGGTGGCGACCGGGTCGATCTCGCCGAGGCCCGCTTCGCCGCCCGGGAGACCAGGATCTGGGCGGTCGCGCTCTGGGGCGGCACCGGGTTTGTCGTCCCCGACAACATCGACGTCGAGGTCAGGGGCCTCGGTCTGTTCGGCGTGTTCCGCAGGCGCGGCGGCCGTGGAACGGCGCGGCCCGGTGCCCCGCGCGTCGTCATCAGGGGTCTGGCGCTGTTCGGTGCCGTCGTCGCGAAGCCTTGGCAGGCCGGGAAGCAACACCTCCGCGACCAGGTCTCCTCGACCGTCAACCCGCCCTCGTCACAGGCGAGTTGCCTCGGGGGTCCCGCACAGGGAAACCCCTATGGCCCGTCCCGCCTTCTTGTTCACACCCCCCTCTCGCATTGAGAATGCGCATGACAAAGAGCGGGCGGCCGGAACACTCCGGTCGCCCAAGTCGTAAGAGGGGACCCCCACATGAACAAGCCTCTCCTTGCCGTGCTTTCCTCCGTGGCCCTGGCCGGGCTGGGCGCGACCCCGGCCGTCGCCGCACCGCACACCGCCAAGGCGGCCGCGGTGACGGTCGACTTCGCCGGCACCGTCTCGCTCAGCAACTGCTCCGGCTCCGTGATCCGCTTCCCCAACTCCGCGGACACCGACCCGGCGCTCGTCCTCACCAACGGCCACTGCCTGGAGACCGGCTTCCCGGACCCGGGCCAGGTCATCACCGGCCAGTCCTCCAGCCGTACCTTCGGCCTGCTGAACTCGGCCGGCAGCAAGGTCGCCACCCTCCGCGCCAACCAGGTCGTGTACTCGACCATGACGGACACGGACATCACGATCTACCGCACCACCACCACGTACGTGGCGATCAAGAAGAACTACGGCATCAGCCCGCTCACCGTGCAGGACACCCACCCGACCGCCGGCACCGCCATCAAGGTCGTCTCCGGCTACTGGAAGACGATCTACAGCTGCAACGTCGACGGCTTCGTGTACCAGCTGAAGGAGGGCGACTGGACCTGGAAGGACTCCGTCCGTTACACCTCCGCCTGCAACACCATCGGCGGCACCTCCGGCTCCCCGGTGATCGACACCGCCACCGGCAAGGTCGTCGCCGTCAACAACACCGGCAACGAGAACGGTGAGCGCTGCACGGTGGACAATCCCTGCGAGGTGGACGAGAACGGCAACGTCACCATCCACCAGGGCATCAACTACGCCGAGGAGACGTACATCATCCCGGCCTGCTTCACCACCGGCAACAAGCTCGACCTGAGCGCGTCCGGCTGCGCCCTGCCCAAGCCGTAAGGGGCCCGGCCGCGATCACACCGGGGTACGGCGGACGGACCGGCCCGCGAGCACGTCCGTCCGCCTGCCGTCCTCGATGACGAACCTGCCGTCGACCAGGACGTACGGGATCCCCGTGGGCAGCCTGCGGGGCTCGGCGAAGGTGGCGCCCGGCGCCACCGTCCGCGGGTCGAACAGCACCAGGTCGGCCCGGTACCCCTCACGCACCAGACCGCGGTCCGGCAGGCGCAGCCGGGCCGCGGGCCGGGCGGTCAGACGCGCGACGCACTCCTCCAGCGTCAGCACCCCCAACTCCCGTACGTAGTGGCCGAGATAGCGCGGGAAGGTGCCGTAGGCCCGGGGGTGCGGCTTGGCGCCCTGGAGGATGCCGTCCGAGCCGCCGGTGTGGGCGCGGTGCCGCATGATCGCGCGGACGTTCTCCTCGTGCCCGACGTGCTGGAGGATCGTCGTGCCGAGCCGGTCCGCCAGGAGCAGGTGCCGCGCGGTGTCCCAGGGGGCTTCGTCGCGCAGCCGCGCCGCCTGAAGGACCGTACGGCCCACGTACCTGCCCAGCGCCGGGTCGGCGACGCCGGAGATCTCGATCGTCTCCCACTCCACCGGCACCCCGTGGCAGCCGTCCGCGCCGGTCACCTCCAGGTCGTGCCGTACCCGTTCGGCCGTCGCCGGGTCGCCGAGCCGGGCCAGGACCTCCTGCGGACCGCCCGCGCTCGCCCAGCTCGGCAGCAGCGCGGCCAGCGTGGTGGAGCCGGGGGTGTAGGGGTAGGTGTCCAGGGTGAGGTCCGCGCCCGCGTCCAGGGCCCGGTCGAGCAGGGCGAGCAGCTCGGGCGCCC
This sequence comes from Streptomyces broussonetiae, assembly GCF_009796285.1. Lineage (NCBI taxonomy): Bacteria > Bacillati > Actinomycetota > Actinomycetes > Kitasatosporales > Streptomycetaceae > Streptomyces > Streptomyces broussonetiae. The sequence goes on from NZ_CP047020.1 coordinate 5,915,771, forward strand.
GGCCCTTGTTCACGCCGAAGTTCATCGTCGCGTGGGCCAGGTGCAGCGGGCAGCCCGCCTCCCGGGTCAGCTCCACCATCTCGGCGTAGGCCTCCAGGGCGCCGGCGCCGTAGGAGCGGTGGTGCGGGCAGTAGTAGCCGCCGTACGACGCCACCACCCGGCACAGCTCCGTCAGTTCGGCGTCCGGGGCGTACATGCCGGGCGTGTACGTCAGTCCGGAGGACAGTCCGACGGCGCCCTGCTCCAGTCCCTCGGCCACCAACTGCCGCATCCGGTCCAGCTCTTCGGGCGTCGCCTCGCGGTCCTCCCAGCCGACGGCGAGCGCGCGGACCGTGCCCTGCGGGATCAGGTAGGCCGCGTTGACGGCGATGCCTCGGTCCAGCCGGTCCAGGTACTCGCCGACCGACCGCCAGTCGAACTCGATGTCGTCGCCGTACCCGTTCCACCCGGTGATCGCCCGCCGCACCTCCTGCAGCGTGCGGTCGTCCACCGGGGCGTAGGACAGTCCGTCCTGGCCGAGGACCTCCAGTGTGACGCCCTGCGCGGCCTTGGCGCTGTGGTCGGGGTCGCGCAGCAGGGCGAGGTCGGAGTGGGCGTGCATGTCGATGAAGCCGGGAGAGAGGACCAGGCCCGCCGCGTCCAGTTCGCGTACGGCGCCCGGGCGCTGGCAGCCGGCCGCCGCGGCCTCCTTGACGATCGAGACGATCCGCCCCCCGTCGACCACCACGTCGGCGCGGTACGACGGTTCACCGCTGCCGTCGACGACGTCGGCGTCCCGGATGACCAGGTCCTCCATGTCCCGCCTCCCTTTCACCGGCTCCTAGAAGTACGTACGGATGTAGTCGACGACCGTCCCGTCCGCCTCCGCGACCGGGATCAGCTGCCACTTGTCGAAGGACGTGCACGGGTGGGACAGACCGAGGCCGATCCAGTCACCGACCTCGAGGTCGGCGCCCGGCTCCGTGCGCAGCCAGGCGTGCTGGTCGGACAGCCCGGTCACGGTGATCCCGTCGGCCGGGCGCTCGACACCGCCTCGGCGTACCACCTGGGCGTCCGGCAGGTCCAGGTCGTAGGCGGCGTCGCGCTTGCCCGCGTTGGCGAAGGCCTGCTCGGGGGTGGGCCGGGAGACGACCTGCGCCCACAGCCGGAAGGCGGGCTCCAGGGCGCCCTCCTCGGGGACCCGGGTGAAGGGGGTGATCCGGCGGTAGTGCCCGTCGTCGTGCGAGACGTACGCGCCCGAGCGCAGCAGCTTGAGCACGGGCAGGGAGAGTTCGGGGATCTGCGCGAACACATCGGCCACCGCGTCGAACCAGGCGCTGCCGCCCGCGCTCACCACGATCTCCTGCGCGTCCGTGAAGCGTCCGTCCTTGTCGAACTCGACGGCGAGCGCCACCAGCCGGTGCAGGTACGAGTGCACCCGCTCCGGATCGGCCTGCGGCACCTCGCCCTCGTACCCGGCGACACCCACGAGCCGCAGCGTCGCTGCCGCGGCCACCGCGTCGGCGACGGCGCGGGCGTCGGCCTGCGTGCGCACGCCGGTACGGGCCCCGTCGCCCGCGCCCAGCTCCACGACGACGTCCACGGGCCGCGCGGAGCCGTTCAGGGCCGCGTCCATCAGCTGCACGCCGCGTACGGAGTCGACGTAGCAGACGAACCGGAAGTCCGGGTCGGCGGCCAGTTCGCCCGCGATCCAGCGCAGGGCCGGGGCGTCCACCAGCTCGTTGGCGAGGAAGACCCGCTGGACGCCGAACGCCCGGGCGACCCGCACCTGGTGGGGCACCGCCAGCGTGATGCCCCAGGCGCCGTGCTCGAGCTGGCGGTGGAAGAGCTGCGGGGCCATGGAGGTCTTGCCGTGCGGGGCGAAGGCGAGTCCGTGCCGGGCGGCGTACGTCTCCATGAGTGCCAGGTTGTGCTCCAGGCGCTCGGCGGACAGCGCGAGGACGGGCGAGGCGAAGCCGTCGGCCTCGGCGAAGAGGTTACGGCGCTGGGCGGCCAGCTCGCCGACGGTGAGGCCGTCGGCGTCCGGCGGGAGGCCCTTGAAGCGGTGGTCGACGCGTTCCTCGGCCAGCCGGGCGAGCGCTTCGCTGCTGCTCATGGAGCCCCTCTCTCGCCGTTGCATTCTCTGCAACAGCCATTGCATGGATTGCTAACTGCTGTCTAACATCTCGCCGACACCGGGTCAACGGAGCCGTCACCCGGGCATCGGACAGGAGTCATCATCAACGACGCTGCTTACGCCTCGACCGTTGCGCACGACCGCGCGGACATCGCGGACGTCGGTGGCAGCGCGACTGCCGTGGACGTGGTGACACTCGGCGAGTCCATGGTCACCTTCCTGCCCGGCCGCCCGGGCCGCCTCGCGGACGTGCCCTCCTTCGACCGCGCGATCGGCGGCGCCGAGTCCAACGTGGCCTGCGTCCTGGCCGCCGCCGGCCACACCGCCCGCTGGGTCGGCCGGGTCGGCGCGGACGGCTTCGGCGACCACCTGGTCGAGCGGATCGCCGCATACGGCGTCGACGTCACGTCCGTACGCCGCGATCCTGCCCGCCCGACGGGCATCTACTTCCGCACGGCCGGCGACCGGGGCACGGGCGCGCACGAGGTGGCGTACTACCGGGCGGGCTCGGCGGCGTCGGCGATGAGCGCGGCGAACGTGGACCTCGCGGCGGTACGGGCGGGGCGGGTCCTGCATCTGTCGGGGATCACCGCCGCGCTGTCCGCCGACTGCCGTGCGCTGCTGGGCGAGCTGACGGCGCCTCGTGCGGACCGGCCGCTGCTGTCCTTCGACGTGAACCACCGGCCGGGTCTGTGGCGGACGGCCGAGGGCCCGCTGGTGCTGCTGGACCTCGCCCGGCGGGCGGACGTCGTCTTCGTGGGCGAGGACGAGGCGGCCCAGGCCTGGGGCATCACCGGGGGTCCGCGGGCCGTCCGGCAGGCGCTGCCGGAGCCGGCGGTGCTGGTGGTGAAGCAGGGCGCGAGCGGCGCGACGGCCTTCGACGGGCGCCGGCCGCCCGTCTTCGAACCGGCCCTGGACGTGGACGTCGTCGCCACCACCGGTGCCGGAGACGCCTTCGCCGCAGGCTTCCTCTCCGGCACCCTGCGCGACCTCCCCCTCAAGTCCCGCCTCCGCCACGGCCACCTCTTCGCCGCGGCGGCCCTCACCACCCCCGGCGACCTGGCCGCACCCCCCGCCCGGGACCACGCCGACCGCCTGACCACCCTCGACGACACCGCATGGGGGAGACTTCGACTCGGCCCCGGCTGGACGCAAGCCGACGTGGCCGAGGAGGAGGCGAACACCCCATGAGTCAGACCGTCGACCGCGCCCTGAGCATCCTGCCGCTGCTCGCCGAGGGCCCCGCCGACCTCGGGCAGGTCGCCGACCGCCTGGGCGTCCACAAGTCCACGGCGCTACGACTCCTGCGCACCCTGCACGAGCACGGTCTGGTCTACCGCCAGTCCGACCAGCGCTACCGCCTCGGCGCCCGCCTCTTCGCCCTCGCCCAGGAGGCGATGGAGAACCTCGACATCCGCGAGATCGCCCACCCCCACCTCGTACGGCTCAACGAGGCCTGCGGCCACACCGTGCACCTCGCCGTCCACGAGGAGAACGAGGTCCTCTACATCGACAAGGTGGAGAGCCGCTACCCGGTCCGCATGTACTCGAGGATCGGCAAGCCCGTCGCCATCACCGTCGCGGCCGTGGCCAAGCTCCTCCTCGCCGACCTCCCCGAACCCGAGCGCCGCACCCTCGCGGACCAGCTCGACTACCCCCTGTACACGGCCCGTTCGACCCCCAACGCCCCTGCCTTCCTGCGGGAGTTGGAGCAGGTGCGCGAACAGGGCTGGGCCACCGACCTCGGTGGCCACGAGGAGTCCATCAACTGCGTCGCCGCCCCCATCCGCGGCGCCGACGGCCGGGTGGTCGCCGCGATGTCGGTGTCCGCGCCGAACGTGGTCGTCACCGCCGAGGAACTCCTCACCCTGCTCCCGCAGGTCCGCCGTACCGCGGACGCGATCAGCGGCGAGTACTCCGGAAGAACGCCGGTGACGGACCCCACGAGGGACCCGTCATGACCGGCCGCAACCGATCATGACCGACAAGGACCGACAAGGATCCCGTATGACCGAGAAGATCGCCCTCACCCCCAAGACCCACACCACCCCGCCCGCGAAGTTCTCGCACGGCGTGAAGAAGGGCAACATCCTCCAGGTCGCCGGCCAGGTCGGCTTCCTGCCCGCCGAGGACGGCAAGCCCCCGACGCCGGCCGGCCCCACCCTGCGCGAGCAGACCCTGCAGACCCTCGCCAACGTCAGGGCGATCCTCGTGGAGGGCGGCGCGAGCTGGGACGACGTGATGATGATCCGCGTCTATCTGACGGACGTGGACCACTTCGCCGAGATGAACGAGATCTACAACAGCTACTTCGAGGAGCAGGGGCTCACCCAGCCGCCCGCCGCCCGGACCACGGTCTACGTCGGTCTCCCGGCCGGCCTCCTCATCGAGATCGACGCGCTCGCCGTCCTCGGCTGAGGACCCCTCACCTTCCTCACCCCGTACGTCCGTCACGGCACGGCACCTTCAAGGGTGCCGTGCCGTGATCCCCCCTGCCCGAAAGCACGATGCATTTAAGAAGAGGACCCCCGTATGTCCTTCTACGCCGCCGCAAGCACCACCACCCCACCGCCACCACCCCACACCGGAGGCCTGCTCCTCCTCCTGGACGGCACCCCCGGACTCCTCACCATCGCCGGGATAGGCATAGCCCTGCTGCTCTTCCTGATCATCAAGGTCAGGCTGCAGCCCTTCGTGGCCCTCCTCGCCGTATCCATCGCCGTGGGCCTGCTGGCCGGCCTCTCGGTCACCGAACTGTTCGGCACCGTCCAGAGCTCCAGCGCCGTCTCCACCATCGAGTCCGGCATGGGCGGCATCCTCGGCCACGTCTCGATCATCATCGGCCTCGGCACCATGCTGGGCGCGATCCTGGAGGTCAGCGGAGGCGCGGAGGTACTGGCCGCGCGGCTGTTGTCCCTGTTCGGCGAGAAGCGCGCCCCTCTCGCGATGGGCCTGACGGGCCTGATCTTCGGCATCCCGGTCTTCTTCGACGTGGGCATCTTCGTCCTGGCGCCGCTCGTCTACGCGGCGGCCAAGCGCGGTGGCAGGTCGATCCTCCTGTACTGCCTGCCCCTGCTCGCCGGCCTCTCCATGACCCACGCCTTCCTGCCGCCGCACCCGGGCCCGGTCGCCGCGGCCGCACTGCTGCACGTCCAACTCGGCTGGGTCATCCTCATGGGCATCGTCTGCGGCATCCCCGCCGTCCTGGCCGCATGGGGCTTCTCCGCCTGGATCGGCCGGCGGATCTTCGTCGCGGTACCGCAGGACATGGTCGAGGCGGCCGAGGAGGCCAAGCGGGCTGTCGTGGCGGAGCAGCGCGCGCAGGGCGTGGCACCGCAGGAGAGTCCGGTACCGCTCGCCACGGTCCTGGGCATCATCGGTACGCCCCTGGTCCTGATCCTCGCCGCGACCTTCTCCTCGATCGCCCTGGACCCGTCGCCCACCCGCTCGGTCCTGCAGTTCTTCGGCAGCCCCTTCGTCGCCCTCACGATCGCGCTGCTCATGGCCTACTACCTGCTCGGCATCCGCCGCGGCTGGTCCCGCAAGTCCCTGGAGTCGGTGTCGACCTCGTCCCTGAAGCCGGTCGGCAACATCCTGCTGGTCGTCGGCGCGGGCGGGATCTTCGGCGCCGTACTGAAGGCGAGCGGGGTGGCCCAGGCCCTGTCGGACACGTTCCACGGCGTGGGCCTCCCGGTGATCGTGCTCGCCTACCTGATCTCGCTGGTCCTGCGGGTGGCGCAGGGCTCGGCGACGGTGGCGATCGTGACGACGGCAGGCATCGTGGCACCGCTGCTGACGGCCGGCCACCACTCCCAGGCCTTCGTGGCCCTGGTCATCATGGCGATCTCGGCGGGCTCCATCTTCGCCTCGCACGTGAACGACGGCGGCTTCTGGATGGTGGCCAAGTACTTCGGCATCAGCGAACGCGACACGCTCAGGACCTGGACGGTCCTGGAGTCGGTGCTGTCGGTGGCGGGGTTCGCGGTGGCGGCGGTGGTGAGCTTGTTCGTGTGAACGTGACGTGAGTGAAACCGGGGATGGGCGGGCTGACTGGTTCCGGCACAGGGAAGTCGTCCATACTTCCGCCGTGGAGCAGCGCACAGGAGCGAGCAGCAAGCCGTCGAAGGCCGAGCCGTTGAAGACGGAGCCCGTGACGGGCGCCGGTTTCGATCCGGCCTTCATCCCCGGGCTCACGGCCCCGGCGAAGTCCGACGAGTCCGCTTCCGCCGAGCCGGCGTCCGCCGAGCGGGAAGCGGCGGAGCCGGAGGAGGTGGAGGAGGCCGAGGCGTCGGTACGGCCCGAGGAGCCCGCGGAGGCCGAAGACGCGGACGAGGGTGCGCAGGAGGACGGCCCCGTCTTCGAGGCGTCCGACCGCCGCGCGAAGATCGTGGCCGACCGCAAGGGCGTCCGCCTTCGCCTGGACGAGGAGTCCTGCGAGTTCCGCTGGGACGAGATCGCGGCGGTCGAGACGGAGTCCCCCCGCTTCGGCAGGCGTTTCACGATCACGGTCCACACGCCCGACCGCCGCTGGTACCCGATCGAGATCGAGGCCACGACGAAGGCCCGCTTCAAGGAGTGGGACGAGCAGCTGGACGCGGTGCTGGACGCGTACTTCGAGGAAGGCGCGGAAGAAACCGCGAAGGAAGCCGGGACGCAAGCCGAGTGAGCGAGGCGGGCGGCGGACCCCTACCGGGCGCGGATCCCTTGCACATGCGCACCCTTGAGGGCGTCGAGGAAGGGCCCGAAGGCGGCGACGGCACAGGCGAGGGTGGCTCGACCCCCGCCTACCCCACTGACGACGACGCCCGGACCCCCAGGGTCCGGGCGTCGTGTCACTCGGTCATCGGCCGCGTCTCACCTCACGGCAGCGCATGCACATGCGCCCCCACCGAGTTCGACCACGCGTTGCCCGCCGACGCGTCCCAGTTGGTCGACCAGGTCATCGCGCCCCTGAGGTCCGGATACGTCTTCGACGGCTTGAAGGAGCCGCAGTTCGTGCCGGCCGTCAGGCAGTCCAGGGCGTTGTTCACCACGGTGGGGGAGACGTAGCCGCTGCCCGCCGCGCTCGTCGAGGCCGGCAGGCCGAGGCCCACCTGGGAGGGGGAGAGGCCGCCCTGGAGCTGGATGCAGGCCAGCGCCGTGAGGAAGTCGACCGAGCCCTGGCTGTAGACCTTGCCGTCGCAGCCCAGCATGGAACCGCTGTTGTAGTACTGCATGTTGACGACGGTCAGGATGTCCTTCACGTTCAGCGCCGTCTGGAAGTAGGAGTTCGACGTCGACTGCATGTCGATCGTCTGCGGGGCCATCGTGATGATCAGGGAGGAGCCCGCCTTGGCCGACAGCGCGCGCAGCGCCTGCGTCATGTACGTCGCGTTGAGGCCGTTCTCCAGGTCGATGTCGACGCCGTCGAAGCCGTATGTCTGCATCAGGGAGTAGACGGAGTCGGCGAAGTTCGTCGCCGACGCCGAGTCGCTCACCGAGATGGTGCCGTTCTGGCCGCCGATCGAGACGACGACCTTCTTGCCGGCCGCCTGCTTCGCCTTGATGTCCGCCTTGAACTGGTCGACCGTGTATCCGTTCAGTCCGGCCGAGTCCAGGTTGAAGGTCACCGCGCCCGGCGTCGAGGTCGCGTCCGCGAACGCCACCGCGATGATGTCGTACGACGACGGGACGTCCGACAGCTTCTGCACCGCGGCGCCGTTGTTGAAGTTCTGCCAGTAGCCGGTCACCGCGTGCTTGGGCAGCGCTCCGCCGGTGCCGCCGCCGCTCGAGCCGGAGGACGTCGTCGCCGTCACCGCCGTCGACTTCGCCGACTCGCCCGCCGCGTTCGTCGCCGTCACCTGGTAGGAGTAGGAGGTGGAGGCCGACAGGCCGGTCAGGGTCGCCGAGGTTCCCGTCACCGCCGTGACCTTCGTGCCGTCCTGGTAGACGTTGTAGCCCGTCGCGCCCGACGCCGGGGACCAGGACAGGGAGGCCGAGGAGGACGTCGTGGCCGACACGGCGAGGCCCGTCGGGGTCGCCGGGACCGTGGGCACCGGGTCGCCGCCTCCGCCGCCGTCGGGTCCGTAGACCGAGACGTCGTCGGCGTAGTACGCGGCCTGGCCGTACCACCCGTGGGTGTACACCGTGACCGACGTCGTCGACGCGCCCGTCGTGAACGTCGTCGACAGCTGTTTCCAGGCGGACGTGTCCGGCGTCCAGGTCGACACGTCCGTCGTACCGGTGCCCGTCACGCCCAGGTAGGAGTAGCCGCCCTGCACCCATGCGCTCAGCGTGTACGTCGAGTTGGGCTGGACAGCGACCGTCTGGGTGCACTGGGCGTCGTCCTGGCCGGCAGGGGTCGCCCTGAGTGCCGACGCGCCGCCGTGGACCGGGGAGGAGACGGTCGTGCCGCTGCCCGCCGTGCACGTCCAGTCGGCCAGGCCCGACTCGAAGCCCGCGTTCTTGACGTTGTTCACGTCCGCCGCGGAGGCGGGGGCGGCCGCCGCCGTGAGGCCCGCCACCGAGAGGGCCAGGGCCGTGGCGGCCGACCACAGGGTGATGCGCCGTCTGCCGGGCCGGTGTCTGGGTATGCCTGCGTCTGGTGCGCGGTCCACTGGGGCCTCCGGGGAAGGGGAGTTCGGCGAGCATGCCGTTGCGGAATGGGGAGGGGGGAAGAAGGGGAGAGGGAAAAGGGGGAGGACGGAGAGGGATGGTGGCCATCGCTGTGCCGTACAAGTTGGTCCAGACCAATTCGGGTGTCAAGAGGTCCAGACCAAAATCCTCTGCGTGCCGTCGCTCAACCTGTCCTGTTTTGGCGGGACTTGTTCGGGGCCTGCGCGCAGAGAGTTCCACGCGAGCTTCACAAACGCTGTTCTCCGGCCATACGGCCGTGGATACAGTGCTCAGGTAGTCACGCAGTGAAGTCGTCCCGGCGTACGGGAGTTACCCCGGACGGTCGGCGGGTGTGAAGAGCGGGGAGCTGCGCGTGCCAACTGCCATTGCCGTGACCAGTGCCGACATGGCGCTGCCGGCCCAGGACGAACGGACCGTGCCGGCCGTCGTGCTGAGCGGCCTCGAGCACAAGCCCCTGGAGCACGCGCTCACCGAACTCCACACCCTGCTCGAGCAGCACGGGTACCTGGTGGTCGTCTGCTCCCGGGCCACGCCGGAGCCCGTCCTGCAGCGGCTGTACACCCTGCGCGCGCTGCTCGAGAGCGACCGTATCGCCTTCTTCCGGCCCGAACTGCCGCCCCTGGGCATCGCCGTGCTCGCCCGGCAGCTGCGGCAGCTCGCCTCCTGCGACCTGAGCCCGGGAGTCCTCGCCTCCGCCGGGCGGCTGCTCACCCACTACCTGCATGCCGGGGCGGTGCTGGGCTCGGTCGCGCGACTGGACCGGGTGCCGGTCGGGCTCAAGGCGCATGCCAGGTCATGGGTGCCGGGCAGCCAGTTCGCCGTGCTCGCCCACCCGGAGCCGCAGCTCGTCAAGATCGCACCCGGGGCCACTCTCAAGGGGCCCGAGTTCACCACCTGGATGCTCGTCGGCAAAGGGCAGATGCACAGCGAGTGGGTCGGCGAACTCGGCGGGCGGTGGAGCGTGCACGGGCTGCGCGAGGTCCCGCTGCCCGCCGAGTCCCCCGTCTGGTGGGGCACCGGCCGCATGATCGAGTTCTGCGCCCACCTCGCCGATCTCTCGGTCCTCTACCAACTGGTCACCTCCGTACGGCAGACCAGCTGTCACTGGTGCGGCATGGACGTCATCGGTGACCGCTGTGTCTTCTGCTCGGCCACCCCGCCCGTCCACGAACCCTCCGCACCCCGCGCCCTGGAACAGGGGGCGTCCGCCTGATCGGACCCGTCACGACCCACAAGTCCCCATCCCGCCGACCGATCCCCCAATGAGGTTGCACGGTTCATGAACTCCCGTCAGCGCCGCGGCGTGATACTGCTGATCCTGTCGGTCCTGTGCGCTCTCGGCGCGTTCGCCGGCGTGCTCTCCGTCGTCCACGACGTCAATTCCAAGGTCGGTCCGGAGGTCACCGCCTACCGGGTCAGGTCCGACGTGAAGCCGTACACGGCGCTGGACACCGGCCAGTTCGAGAAGATCAAGATGCCCAGGCGGTGGCTGTCGGGCAACGCCGTCACCGATCTCCGCCAGATCCAGGGCAAGATCGCCGTCACCACCCTGCACGCCGGTTCCCTGCTGCAGAGCGACATGGTCGTGGACCAGCCCGCCCTGCAGCCCGGACAGCAGGAGGTCGCCATCATGATCGACGCGGCGACGGGGGTAGCGGGCAAGATCACTCCGGGGGCACGGGTCGATGTCTACGCCACCTTCGCCGGGAAGAACAACGGTGATCCCGACCAGTCGAAGATCATCGTGACCAACGCCCGGGTCCTCGACGTCGGCCGGATCACCGCCCTCGACCCCGACAGCAGCAAGAACCAGCAGCAGCCCAGCGAGGCCGTCCCCATCACGTTCGCGCTGTCCACCCTCGACGCCCAGCGCATCACCTACGCCGAGTCCTTCGCCCAGCGCGTCCGGCTCGCGCTGGTGGCCCCCGGCGGCGAGACCAGTGTCCCCGACAAGGACCGCACCTACGAACTCGCGACGGACAAGTGAGAGGCGGCCCGCATGCCCACCAGGATCCTGCCGGCCGGAGCGGACCCCGACGCCGTCCGCTCCCTCGTCACCCTCCTCAGCCAGCTCCCCGACGCCGAACCGCAGCCGCCGGTGGCCGACTCCACCCAGCTGGTCGACGGGCTCGCCCGGCTGGCCGCGGAGTCCGTGGACGAACTGCCGGAAGTCGTCGTCGTCCATGAGCGGATCGGGCCCGTACCGGCCCTCGAGCTGATCCGCGAGGTCGCGCTCCGCTTTCCCGCCGTCGGCGTCATCCTCGTCACCACCGACGCGAGCCCCGGCCTGTTCGCCGCCGCCATGGACTCCGGCGCCCGCGGCCTGGTCGCGCTCCCGCTGTCGTACGAGGAACTCGCCAGCCGCGTCCAGGCCGTCGCCCAGTGGTCGACCGGCGTGCGCCGCCATCTCGGCCACGGTGCCGACGTGTTCGGAGGCGTCGGCGGTACGGTCGTCACGGTCAGCGGCGCCAAGGGGGGAGTCGGTGCCACGCTCACCGCCGTTCAGCTCGCCCTCGCCGCACAGGCCTCCGGCCGCCCCACCGCCCTGGTCGACCTGGACCTGCAGGCCGGTGACATCGCCTCCTACCTGGACATCCAGTTCCGCCGGTCCGTCGTCGACCTCGCCGCCATCACCGACATCTCCCCGCGCGTCCTCGCCGACGCCGTCTTCCGCCACGACTCCGGCCTGGTCCTGCTGCTCGCCCCCGCCGAGGGCGAACGCGGCGAGGAGGTCACCGACCGCGCCGCCCGCCAGATCATCAGTGCCCTGCGCTCGCGCTACGAGGTGGTCGTGGTGGACTGCGGCGCCCAGTTGAGCGGTGCGGGCGCCGCCGCGGTGGAAATGGCCGACACCGCGTTGCTCCTCACCACCCCCGACGTCATCGCCGTCCGCGGCGCCAAGCGGACGGTACGGATGTGGGACCGGCTGCAGATCCGCAAGGCCGAGGAGACGACGGTCGTCGTCAACCGCCACACCCGCAGCGCCGAGATCCAGCCGGCGCTGGTGCAGCGCATCACCGGTACGGCGCTCGCGCGGACCACCGTGCCCGCCCACTTCAAGGAGCTGCAGGCGGTCGTGGACGCCGGCCGGGTGCATGAACTCGACAGCAGGAGCACGGTGAAACAGGCGCTGTGGGCGCTCGCCGGGGAACTGGGGCTGGCGAAGGCGGCCGAGGGGACCCACCGCGGGGGCGGGCGCGGCCCGGTCGGATTCCGGCGGCGGAAGGAGTGAACGGGCGATGAGGCCGCAGGCAGACCGTGACCGGGGGCAGGTCAGCATCGAGTTCCTCGGGATGACCCCGCTGATCGTCCTGACCCTGGTGCTGGTGTGGCAGGCCGTACTCGTGGGGTACACCTTCACGCTCGCCGGGAATGCTGCCGACGAGGCGGTACGGGCGGGTACGGCGGCGGCCCCGGGCGATGCCCGGCAGGCGGCCTGCTCGGCGGCGGGGCTGAAGCACCTGTCGAAGGCGTGGAAGGGGAGTGCCGACGTGACGTGCGGGGGCAGCGGCTATGTGACGGCCGACGTCAGGCTGCACGTTCCCGTCCTCTTCCCCGGCCTGATCGACTTCCCGGCCACGGTGACCGGCCACGCCGGCGCCGTGGAGGAGGTGAAGCACTGAGATGCCGCTTCCCCGTGCGTTGCCGTACCGCCGCCGTCGCGGCCGAGACCGCGGCCAGGTCGCCATCGAGTACCTGGGGTTCATTCCCGTCCTGCTGATCGTCGCCCTGGCCGGCATCCAGATCGGCGCCGTCGTCTACGCCGCCGAGCAGGCCGGTACGGCGGCCCGGGCCGGGGCCCGGGCCGCGTCCCTGCGGCAGGACGCCCAGCAGGCGTGCGCACAGGCGGTCAGCGCAGGGATCACGGTGAGCTGCGCCTTTGGCGGTGGCGGCGACTCCGTGACCGTCACCGCCACGGTCCACATCCCGAAGATCGTCTGGGACTTGGGGACCGCCTCCAGGACCGCCACCATGCCGCTCGACCACTAAGCGAGGAGCCATGAGTCTGCGGGCACGCATCAGCACTCCGGAGGAGCACGGCAGCCGGGGCGAGGACGGACATCTGGTCGCCTCCTACCGGGCCAAACTGCTGGAGGAGATCGACCTCGCGGAGATGGGTTCGCTCGCGGCGGCCGAGCGCCGGGCCCGGCTCGAGCGGGTGCTCGGGCACATCATCAGCCGCGAGGGCCCGGTGCTCTCGACGGTGGAGCGCGCGCAGCTGATCCGCCGGGTCGTGGACGAGGCGCTCGGGCTCGGCATCCTGGAGCCGCTGCTGGAGGACGCGTCGATCACCGAGATCATGGTGAACGGACCCGACGCGATCTTCGTCGAACGGGGCGGACGCGTCGAGCAGTTGCCCCTGCGGTTCGCCTCCGCCGACCAGCTCATGCAGACCATCGAGCGGATCGTGTCGACCGTGAACAGAAGGGTCGACGAGTCCAACCCGATGGTGGACGCCCGCCTCCCCTCCGGCGAGCGCGTCAACGTCATCATCCCGCCGCTGTCGCTGACCGGCCCGATCCTCACCATCCGCCGCTTCCCGCGCTCCTTCACCCTGCAGGAGCTGATCTCCTTCGGCTCGCTGGACGAGCACATGGTGTACCTGCTCGCGGGCCTGGTGCAGGCGAAGTTCAACATCATCGTCTCGGGCGCCACCGGCACCGGCAAGACGACCCTGCTCAACGCACTCTCCGGACTCATCCCCTCCCACGAGCGCATCATCACCATCGAGGACTCCGCCGAACTCCAGCTCCAGCAGACGCACGTGGTCCGCCTGGAGTCGCGCCCGCCGAACGTCGAGGGCAAGGGCCAGATCACCATCCGCGACCTGGTCCGCAACTCGCTGCGCATGCGGCCCGACCGGATCGTGGTCGGCGAGGTCCGCGGCGGCGAGTCCCTCGACATGCTCCAGGCCATGTCCACCGGCCACGACGGCTCCCTCGCCACCGTGCACGCGAACAGTGCCGAGGACGCGCTCACCAGGCTCCAGACCCTGGCGTCGATGTCCGACGTGGAGGTCCCCTTCGTCGCGCTGCACGACCAGATCAACAGCGCCGTCGACGTCATCGTCCAGCTCACCCGGTTCGCCGACGGCGCCCGCCGTATCACCGAGATCGCGCTCCTCGACAGCCACGGCGGGGAGCCGTACCGGCTCGCGACCGTGGCCCGGTTCGACGCCCAGCCCATGACCGCCGACGGCCGCGTCCACGGCAGCTTCCAGTACTTCCCGCTCCCGCGCCGCACCGCCGACCGCCTCTACATGGCGAGCCAGCCCCTCCCACAGGCCTTCGGCGTCGCCCACACGGCGGCCCAGCTCACCACCCGAGAAGCCAGGTAGGACCAGGACCATGGAACTCCACACCCTCGTCCAGCTCACCACCGGCGTGACGCTGCTGGCCTGCGTCCTGGCGGTGGCCGGACTGCACGCCTACGCCTCGGGCCGGGCCCAGCGCGCCGTCCTCGTGGACCGGCTGACCCACACCGGCCCGCTCCCGGCGGCCGGCCGCCGGCGCCGCTTTCGCGACCTCGACCGGCGGCTGCGCCGTACCCGCTTCGGCCGCTGGCTGGACCTGCGGCTGACCGTGACCGGGCTGGACGTCACCGCGGGAGAGTTCTTCGTCTACATGCTCGCCGCGGTGGCCGCGCTCTGGCTGATCGGCCAGGCCACCCTGGCTCCCTTCTTCGGCCCCCTCGCCGGGCTCCTCGGGGTCTGGGCCGCGCTGCAGTTCCTCAACTGGCAGCGCCAGAAACGCATCGAACGCTTCATCAACCAACTCCCCGAACTGGCACGGATCCTGGCCAACGCCACCCGGGCCGGACTCGCCCTGCGTACCGCGATCGGCATGGCCGCAGAGGAGCTGGAGGCACCGGCGGGCGAGGAACTGGCCAAGGTCGCGGACCAGTTGGCGATCGGCCACTCCCTGGACGACGCACTCGGCGAACTCGCCACCCGCCTGCCCTCACGTGAACTGGTCGTCCTGGTCACGACGTTGGTCCTCGCCAACCGGGCCGGCGGCCAGGTGGTCTCCGCGTTGCGGAACCTGACCGAGACCCTGGAGGAACGCAAGGAGACCCGGCGCGAGATCCGCACCCAGCTCTCGCAGGTGACCATGACGTCGTTCGCCGTCCCCGTCCTCGGCGTCGGCGCGCTCTTCCTCATGAACGCCGTCAAGGACGGTGCGCTGGCCCGGATGACCGGCTCACCGGTCGGCCAGGCCTGCGTGATCATCGCGTTCGCGCTGTACGCGGTCGGCTTCGTCCTCATCCGGCGCCTGAGCCGGATCGACGTGTGAGGAGGGCTCGGACCCGATGGCATTGTTGCTCGCCCTGCTGATGGGCCTCGGCGTCTGGGGCGCCTTCGCGGGCATCCACATGTACCGCGCGGACGCCAGACTCCCCGGCGACCTCGCCGTGGCCCTGGAGGTCGGCGCCACCCGTACCGGCGCGGTCGGCTCGGTCATCGACCGCATGGGCATGCGCTACGCCCCTGCCGTGCTGCGCCTCATGGGCCCGCGCCTGGTCGCCAAGTACCGCCGCAGGATCGACCTCGCCGGCAACCCCGGCGGCCTGACCATAGACCGCTACGCGGCCCGCCGGGCGGTCTACGGCGCGCTGGGCGGTGTGGGCTTCCTGGTGTTCCTGCTGCGCGGACAGTGGTTCGTGGCCGTCCTGCTCCTGCTGTTCGGCGCGTTCTGGACCGAGGTCGGCATCTGGTCGGCGATCCGCGTCCGCAAGGACGTCATCGAGCGCACCCTGCCGGACTTCCTGGACGTACTGGCCGTGGTGGTCAGCGCCGGGCTCGGCTTCCGCCAGGCGCTGGACCGGGTGGCCTCCCACTACGAGGGCCCGTGGGCCGACGAACTGCGCATCACCCTGCGCCAGATGGACCTCGGCATGAGCCGCCGCCAGGCCTTCGCGGAACTGCGCCGGCGCAACGACTCCGAGCAGGTGGCGATGTTCGTGACGGCTTTGCAGCAGGGCGAGGAACTGGGCGCCCCCATCGTGGACACGCTGGTCTCGCTGGCGAAGGACATGCGCCGCACCGACGCCCAGAACGCCCGCCGCAAGGCAGCCCGCGCGGTGCCCAAGGCCACGCTGATGATCACCACGTTCATGGTCCCGGCGACGATGCTCCTGCTGGCCGCGGGCCTCCTGCTGGGCTCCGGGGTGGACTTCGGCTCCCTCACGGGGAAGTGAGGCGGGAGTGACGGTGGCCGGGGTGACGGGGCGGAGCGGGGGGTCCGCCGGCGGGGGGTTCGCAGAGCGGCTGAAGGGGGCCGGTGCTCGGCTGCGGGGGGCCGGTGGCTGGTTCGGGCGGTGGCTGACGGGGGTTGGTGGGTGGCTGACGGGGGCGGCCGGCCGGTTCGGTGGGTGGCTGACGTGGGTCGTCGGCCGGTTCGGTGGGTGGCTGACGGGGACTGCCGGGCGGGTCGTACGGCTGACGGGGGCGAGGGACGCCGGGGCGGGGGAGGCGGCCGATGGTGCCGCGGAGGCGTCCGACGGTGCGGCGCCCTCCATGAAGATCCAGGTCAGCGCATTGCAGGCGATGTGCCGGCAGGTCTTCGGCTTCCGGCTGGCGATGATCGCCCTGGCGGCCCCCGCGGCCCTGCTCCACGCGGCCCCCGGGCTGGGTGTCCGCCTGGTCGGCGTGGCCGTGGTCGTCACCTTCATGGTGTCCTACGTCCTGTTCCGCGACTGGGAGCGTTTCGGTCCCCTCCTGCTGCGCCACCCCAGCCTCCTCGCCGCCGACACCCTCGTCGGCTCCCTCCTGCTGGTCTCGGCCGGCCCCGACACCACCCTCGCCTACGTCAGCGTCTGCACCCCGCTCCTCGCGGGACTGGTCTACAGCTGGCGGGGCGCGGCCTGCTTCGCCTCGCTCCAGGCCCTGATCCTGCTGCTGGTCCACGCCACCCTGAAGGCCGACCGGCACGCACCGGTCGCCGAGGCCCTCCTCCTGCCCGGCCTGTGCGTCATCGCCGGCGCCATGGGGTCGACGCTGCGGGGCCTGATGCTCCGCTTCGGTTCCGCGACCCAGGCCCTGACGTCGGTCCAGGCGCGCCTCGCGGCGGCGGAGGCGGTGAGCGCGGAACGCGCCCGGCTGGCCCGCGAGATGCACGATTCCGTGGCCAAGACCCTCTACGGCGTGGCCCTGGCCGCGGACGGCCTGGCGGCCACCGCCTCGGCGGACGCCCCCGATCCGGCCCGGATCAGGGACCAGGCCGACCTGGTCTCCCGCTCGGCACGCAGAGCGGCGGCCGAATCCCGGGAACTGCTGCGGGACCTGCGCCGCGAGACGGCACCGGACGGCACGGCGGACCCGGACTTCTGGCACGAACTACAAGCGCAGTTGGGTGACTTCACCGCCCGTACCGCACTTCGGGTCACGTGTTCGCCGCTCGCGCCGCCGGACACCCCGGCCCTCCCCGCCGCGCAGGCCCGTGCCCTCCTCTCCATCACGGCGGAGGCGCTGGAGAACGCACACCGGCATGCCTGCGCGACCCACGTGGAGGTCCGCGCGGCGGTCCACGGCGGCCTGCTGCGCCTGTCGGTCCACGACGACGGCCGCGGCCTGCCGCCCGGCACCACACTGGACCGGCTCCGCGCGTCCGGCCACTTCGGACTGCTCGGCATGGTCGAACGGGCGGCCCAGGCGGGCGCCCGCATCCGCATCGGGCGGGGGAGCCAGGAACACGGCACGGAGGTACGCGTGGAACTCCGGCTTGCCTCCATGGACCATCCCGCCGTCACCCCGGACCCCGCCCCCGCACTCAGGGAGCCCGAAAAGAGGCACCGATGACCCGCTTCCCGTCGCACGGACCCGCCGCCCCGCCGCTGCGGCTGCTGGTGGCCGACGACAACCCGGTGGTCCGGGCCGGTCTGACGGCCCTGTTGTCCGGACGTGCGGACACCACGGTGGTGGCAGAGGCGACGGACGGCCACGAGGCCTACGAGGCGGCGCTACGGCACCGGCCCGACGTCATCCTGCTCGACGTCCGTATGCCGGGAGTCGACGGAATCTCGGTATTGCCGCACCTGGTACGGCTGGCCCCGGTCATGATGCTCACCTACAGCCACGAGACGGAGACCGTACGGGAGGCGCTGCGGCTGGGGGCGGGCGGATACCTGGTGCACGGCGAGTTCACCACGGAGCAGTTGGTGCGCGCCGTGCGGGACGTACGGGAGGGCCGGCCGCATGTGACGCCGGGGGCGGCGAAGGCGTTGCTGGAAACCCTCCAGTCAAGTGCATCTGCACACGTCGACGACCAACGGCCGCCTATTTTAGGGGAAAGCAAGCCCCAACCTCTTTCGCATATGCAATCATCTATGGGACAGTCGTCCCGGTCCCGGTACCGACTGAGTACGAGGGAGGCGGAGATCATGGACCTCATCGCGTCCGGTATGACCAACCAGCAGATCGCCGCCGCCTGCTTCATCTCCGAGAAGACGGTCAAGAACCACATCAACCGCATCTTCGCCAAACTCCACAGCACGTCCAGATCCCAGGCGGCCGCGAAATGGCTGGGGGTGGCCTGAGGTGGGCGCGCGGGGGGACGGCCGGGGCGGGAAAGCCGCTGAATGGGCCTGGAGTTGGGCCCTGGGGCCCTTGGGTGAGCGCCGCGTCCGGCCGTACGGTGCCCGGATCGGAGGCGAAGCTGGAGGGGAAAACCGTGAGCAAATGGTTCAACACCACCGTCGCGTATCTGCAGACCCGCGCCGCCCGCAGCGACCGGGGGCAGACCGCGGTGGAGTACCTCGGCATCATCGCGGTGGTCGTGGCGATCGTGTTGGCGATCACCGGGACGAGTATCGGGCAGACGATCTTCGATGCGATCACGACCAAGATCTCCCAGGTCACCGGCGGCTGATCTCTCCGCACAGCGACGCAGGGCAGGCCTTCCCCATCTACATCACGGTGGTGGCGGGCCTGCTCTTTCTCGCTCTCGCCTACCTCGCCGTCGGCCAGGCCTCGGTGAACCGCAGCGGTGCCCAGACGGCCGCGGACGCCGCGGCCCTCGCCGCGGCCCAGAACACCCGTGACCAGCTCACGGGTGCGTGGGTGAAAGTCCTGCAGGACCCTACGAAATGGCAGGACGTCTTCGACGGCAGGACGGTGATCAACGACCCGTGCTGGCGTGCCGTCCAGCTCGCCAGGCAGAACGACGCCCGGCTGAGCGCCTGTTTTTCACCGGAGTTGTTGAAGTACCGGGCCGATGTGGAGACGAACAAGTCCGTCGGCCGGTCTGTCGTACCCGGGACGGAGAACGTCAAGTCGAAGGCGTCTGCCACCGCCGAGATCGAACCTCTCTGCAAGTTCAAGCTCCCAGACGTGGGCGCCAAAGGCGCCGATCTGCCGCAACTCACCTGCAAGGGGAAGGTCTGGCAGGTGAAGCCGGACGATCCGTCGGGGCTGCCGAAGCCCGAAGACCTCTTCGACGTCCACCTGGCCGACTGAGCCGATTGACAAGCGAACGACGAATGACGAAGGAAGCGGAGCGATGAGCATTCGGTTCACTGCGAAAGCCCGCAGGGGGATGGTCGCCTTGGCTCTTGCGGCTGGTCTCGCCCTCGGCGCGGCCGGGTGCGGGGGAAGCGGCGGTGACACCAAGAAGCCGGACAGCTCACCGTCCGCATCCAAGGTGAGCGGCTCCGGCCCGAGCGCCCAGGAAGGGCAGTCGGACCAGCCTCTGGCCGAGCTGAGAGGGTCGGACGGCCTGCTCCTCCAGGTCACTTCCGCCCAACGGGACTCGGGCGGATTCGTCACCGTCAACGGCATCATGAAGAACGACGGCGCGCAGACCTTGGTCATCCCCTCCGCCCTGAGTGGCAACGAGACCGAGATCATCAAGAACGGCAAGTCCCTGGGCGGGGCCACGCTCGTCGATCCGCAGGGCAAGAAGCGGTACTACGTGCTGCGGGACACCGAGGGAAGGCCCCTGACCACCACCGGCTTCTCCACGCTCAAGGCCGGCGACACCCTGGCGGTCTTCATGCAGTTCCCGGCACCTCCCGCGAACACGGGCCAGGTGGAATTCCAGCTGCCGACGTTCTCTTCGGCCACCCTCCGGATCTCCGGGTGAGGCAGCCGTGACCGTCTCCCGCCTCGCGCTCGGCCTCACCGCCGTCACGCTCCTGCTCGCCACCACCCAGGCCCACGCCGACGACAACCCCACCCAACCCCCCGACACGGCACCCTCCGCCGGTGCCTCCGTGAAGATCGACCCCACCGACCCGGATCTCAAGCTCCCCGAAGGTGCCACTCTCGCCGCGCCCAAGGTGCTGGACATCAAGTCGGTCGTGGAGGACCAGAGCGGGGACGAACGCCGCGAGGACACCAACGCGGACGTGACCTTCGCCCTCCAGGCCGAGGTGCTGTTCAGCAAGGACAGCGCGAAACTGAGCGACGACGCCAAGGCCCGCATCGCCACCATCGCCGACGAGATCAGGAAGCAGAACGCGACCCAGATCCGCGTCTTCGGCTTCACCGACAACCTCGGCTCGTCCGGGCACGGCATCATCCTGTCCAAACAGCGCGCCGACGCCGTCCAGGCCGTCCTGGACCAGGACCTGAACGACCCGAACGTCACCTTCGAGGTCCGTGGCTACGGCGAGCAGTTCCCGATCGCCGACAACTCCACCGAAGAGGGGCGCAGGAAGAACCGGCGCGTCGAGGTCACCTTCCCCCGCACCCAGGGGTGACCCGGCTAGGCAGCCCCGTCGCCCCCGGCACCCTCCCCGCCCTCCCGCTCCACGGCCACCCGCACTCCCGCCCGCAGCCCCCACTCGGTCATCGTCCCCGCGGCCGCCTCCAGGACGTGCCGGGCACGCAGCCGGGGCAGGCCCAGGCGGCCGGGCTTCATCGTGCGCACGGTGACGACGGTCAGCCGGCGGTTCAGATAGGCGACGTCGATCGGCATGCGCATCCCGAAGGTGTGCACCCCGCTCGCCGGTGTCAGCAGCATCGCCCCGTCCAACGCGTCCCGGCCCAGCAGCCCCTTCGTCCGGGCCCGGTACGAGGCCGCGATCTCCAAAGGGACGGTCGTGACCGGCTCGCCGGAGCCCGCCCCCACGACCAGCCTGCCCCGTCCGTCCCGCCAGCGCCCTCGTCCCATCGCCCGGCCCGCCCTCCCGCTCAACACGCCTGATCCGTAAAATCGTTGCCGTTTCCCTTCCTCCCCACCAGGAAGGCGGACATGACTGGACTCGGTGTCGTGTTCCGCCCCGAACTTCCCCCCGGGCGCCTGCGGGCCGTCGCCCGTGCCGCGGACGAGGCGGGGCTCGAGGAACTGTGGCTGTGGAGGACTGTTTCCAGGAGGGCGGCATCTCCACGGCCGCCGCCGCGCTCGCCTGGACGGAGCGGGTGCGCGTCGGCGTCGGGTTGCTGCCCGTCCCGCTCAGGAACGTGGCCCTCACCGCGATGGAGACGGCCTCCCTGCACCGGATGTTCCCGGGCCGCGCCACCCTCGTCGTCGGGCACGGTGTGCAGGGGTGGATGGGGCAGGTCGGCACCCGCCCCGCATCCCCCCTGACCCCGCTCGCCGAGCACCTCGACGCCCTGCGCGCGCTCCTTCGGGGCGAACGGCTCACCGTGCGCGGGCGGTACGTGACCCTGGACGACGTCGCCCTCGACTGGCCGCCGAAGTCGGCCGGGCCCGTCCTGCCCGGCGCCACCGGGCCGCGCACCCTGCGCCTGTCCGGCGCCCGGGCCGACGGCACCGTCCTCACCGCGGCCACCTCCCCGGACGGTGTGCTCCCTCCCGGTCCGGCCGGACACGGCCGGACGGAAAACCGCAGGCCCGGGCGGCCGCATCCTGCGATCATCGAGGGCATGACAGGGAACCGTTCCTTCGAGGACCTCGTGGCCGAGGGTGTCGCCGTACCGACCGAGGGGTGGGACTTCTCGTGGTTCGAGGGGCGGGCCACCGAGGAGCGGCCGTCGTGGGGGTACGCCGTGTCCGCGGGGGAGCGGCTGGCCCGGGCCCGGGCGGCGCTCGACATCCAGACCGGCGGCGGTGAGGTGCTGGACTTCGCACTGGGCAGGGCCGAGCCGGCCCGCCCGGTGTCCACCGCCGCGACGGAGGGCTGGCCGCCGAACGCGGCCAGGGCCACCGCCCTGCTGCGGTCGCGCGGGGTCGTGGTCGTCACCGCTGCGGACGATGCGCCGCTGCCCTTCTCGGACGGGGCCTTCGACCTGGTGCTCAGCCGCCATCCGGTGCGCCCCTACTGGGACGAGATCGCCCGGGTGCTGTGCCCCGGCGGCACGTATTTCGCCCAGCACGTCGGGCCGGCCAGCGTCTTCGAACTGGTCGAGTACTTCCTCGGACCGCAGCCGGCCGAGGTGCGCTCCGGCCGGGATCCCGGGCGCGAGCGGGCCGAGGCCGAGGCGGCGGGCCTGGAGATCGTCGCGCTGCGGGCGCAGCGGCTGCGGATGGAGTTCCACGACATCGCCGCCGTTGTCCATTTCCTGCGCAAGGTGGTGTGGATGGTCCCGGACTTCACGGTGCAGGCGTACGAGCCCCAACTCCGCGCGCTGCACGAGCGGATCGAACAGGAGGGCCCCTTCGTCGCGCACAGCGCCCGGCACCTCTTCGATGTCCGTAAGCCGGTGCGCGGAGCGTGAAGCGAGGCGTCGACATATCGGGTGGACCGGAAGGAAGCGGGCGCGGTTCGGCCGCGGTTCACCCGTGGTTTCCGCATTGTTATCGACTCTGGTTCACATCGGCCCCACCTGTCACGTAAGTTCAGACCAAGGTAATTCGCGTGAGCAAAGCTGCGCGACCGGTACCGCGCAGTGGAGGGGGCTGCGCGGTGCTGTGAACCCCTTCGACTCCCGTGCGGCCCCGTAGCGGAACCGTCAAGTCACCGTTCGCCGGTCGGGTAGCCCGTCGGGGGGACCTCCGGGGCGAGTCGCTAAAAAGTCCCCATATGGAGCAAACCGCCCGGAGTCTTCCGAATCCCTTCGTATCCGGCTGGTTTTCCCTGGGATTCCGCTGTGAACCAGCCAGGAATCACCCCTGAATCCAACCCTCCGGGTCCATCGGGGCGTCGCCGGGTGACTTCGGAGAGTAGTTGTGGCACGCCGATGCACCCACGAACCCTTACGAAGGGTTATGGTGGAAACCCCCCTCGGGCCGGTCCGTCTCCCCCCCACGGACCGGCCCGTTTTTCTGCCCGGGCCGCGGAACCTCCCGGCGAGGGGCCGTCGTCCCGACCTGTGAGAGGGGGGGGCGCGGGGCCGTGCCCGACTTGCGGCTCCGCCGCGTGGCCGCGACCGGCCGCACATGCCCGCACCCGCAATCGCATCCGACATCGCACCCGCCGACGAAGCAGAACGAACCCCCCACCCCCCCCAAACCCCGGGGCCGATAGCAAGCCTCGAGCAACGGTAGGCTCAACGTCTCCGGCACTCGTCTATCCCCCGCCAATCCCCCGGAGGGCCACGTGAACCTGCGCGACAACCTGCGCAGCCTGCTCGTCAGGCTCTACGCACGCCGGGTGGAAGGTCACCTGGACCACACTCAGGTGCCCAAGCACATCGGCGTCATCATGGACGGCAACCGCCGCTGGGCGAAGGCGTCCGGCTCCACCACCGTCCACGGCCACCGCGTCGGTGCCGAGAAGATCGAGGAGTTCCTCGGCTGGTGCACGGAGACGGACGTCGAGGTCGTCACTCTGTGGCTGCTGTCCACGGACAACTTCGACCGTCCCCAGGACGAACTCGTCCCCCTGCTCGGCATCATCGAGGACGTGGTCCGCACCCTCGCCGCC
Source organism: Streptomyces broussonetiae (assembly GCF_009796285.1). Classification (NCBI taxonomy): domain Bacteria; kingdom Bacillati; phylum Actinomycetota; class Actinomycetes; order Kitasatosporales; family Streptomycetaceae; genus Streptomyces; species Streptomyces broussonetiae. The sequence goes on from NZ_CP047020.1 coordinate 5,939,268, forward strand.
GACGGCCGCTGGCGTGTGCACCACGTCGGCACGCCCGACCTGCTGCCGGGCCCGATGAGGATGGCACTGAAGGAGGCCGAGGAGGCCACCGCCCACGTCGACGGAATAGTGGTCAACGTGGCCATCGGATACGGCGGCCGGCAGGAGATCGCCGACGCCGTGCGCTCCATGATGCTCGACGCGCACGACCGGGGTGTGTCGATGGAGGACCTCGCCGACTCCGTCGACGTCGACATGATCGGCCGTCACCTCTACACCAGCGCCCAGCCCGACCCGGACCTCGTCATCCGCACCAGCGGCGAACAGCGGCTGTCCGGATTCATGCTCTGGCAGACCGCGCACTCGGAGTACTACTTCTGCGAGGTGTTCTGGCCGGCGTTCCGCAAGGTCGACTTCCTGCGTGCGCTGCGCGACTACGCCGCACGTCACCGCCGCTACGGCGGCTGATCCCCGTCGCACGCCCCGTCGCCGCCCGGTGACGGGGCGTCGTCATGTGCGGCGGTTCGTGAGGACGTAACGAGGAGTTCACCGGCGCGCTGTTGGCCGCATTTGCATGGCGGCGCATGTTCGAGGGCATAAGCCAGACAGGTCGACACCCGAACCACGGGCGTCGGATCTCAGCGGGCGGCACGGGGCCGTCCGCCCGGGAGGCCCTTTGCACCAGCCCGACCGTGCGGTCTCTGCACGGAAGCAGCCGCGGAGGGCCGGTTCTCGGCCCGCCGTGCGCGGGGGCCGTCGACCGGTCCAGTTCAACCTCGTCGCTCCCCGACCTCATCCGAGGGGGTACGTCCTTCCGTGGTGACCAGCACAAAGCGCCACAAGCCAGACCGGCGCACCTATGTTCTCGACACCAGCGTCCTGCTGGCCGACCCGAACGCCCTGACCCGCTTCGACGAGCACGAGGTCGTGCTTCCGATCGTCGTGGTCACGGAGTTGGAGGCCAAGCGGCACCATCCCGAACTCGGCTACTTCGCCCGCCAGGCCCTGCGCCTGCTGGACGACTACCGGGTGAAGCACGGTCGCCTCGACGCCCCCATCCCGATCGGGGAACTGGGCGGGACGGTCCGGGTCGAGCTCAACCACTCGGACCCCAGCGTGCTGCCCACCGGCTACCGCCTGGGGGACAACGACTCACGCATCCTCGCGGTGGCCCGCAACCTGCAGGCCGAGGGGTACGACGTCACCGTCGTGTCGAAGGACCTGCCGCTGCGGATCAAGGCGTCCTCGGTCGGGCTGCTCGCCGAGGAGTACCGGGCCGAACTCGCCATCACGGAGAACTCCGGCTGGACCGGGATGACCGATGTCACCCTGCCGGGCGAGCAGGTGGACGTCCTCTTCGAGGAAGGACACGTGTACGTACCGGAGGTCTCCGGCCTTCCGGTGCACACTGGCCTGACCATCCAGTCCGAGCGCGGCAAGGCGCTCGGCCGGGTCACCGCGGAGGGCAACGTCCGTCTGGTGCGCGGCGATCGGGAGGCGTTCGGCATCAAGGGCCGCAGCGCCGAGCAGCGCATCGCGCTCGATCTGCTGCTCGACCCGGACGTGGGCATCGTCTCGATGGGCGGCCGGGCCGGCACCGGCAAGTCGGCGCTGGCGCTGTGCGCGGGCCTGGAGGCGGTCCTGGAGCGCCGCCAGCACCAGAAGGTGATGGTCTTCCGGCCGCTGTACGCCGTCGGCGGGCAGGAGTTGGGCTATCTGCCCGGCACCGAGGCGGAGAAGATGAGCCCGTGGGCACAGGCCGTCTTCGACACGCTCTCGGCGGTCACCAGCCGCGACGTCATCGAGGAGGTCACCGCGCGCGGCATGCTCGAGGTGCTGCCGCTCACCCACATCCGAGGCCGCTCGCTGCACGACGCGTTCGTGATCGTGGACGAGGCGCAGTCGCTGGAACGGAACGTCCTGCTGACCGTTCTGTCCCGGATCGGCGCCAATTCGCGGGTCGTTCTGACCCATGATGTGGCGCAAAGGGACAATCTGCGGGTCGGCCGTTACGACGGCGTGGTGGCCGTCGTGGAGAAGCTGAAGGGGCATCCGCTCTTCGCCCACGTCACGCTGACCCGGTCCGAGAGGTCCCAGATCGCCGCCCTTGTGACCGAAATGCTCGAAGAGGGCCACGTCTGATAAATCTGCGCTGATCCCAGCCCTATTGGCGTCGTCCGGCAAAGGCCAAGAGCCTAGCCGGGCGGCGCCTCGGCATGTGGAGCTTTCCGTAAATCCCCTGAGCCAAACGGGATGTGAGCTTTCACACTCGGCGCAGAATTGCCACCCGGCGTCCGGTTGCGGCAGAGTCTCAGTCCTGTCAGGCCCCGCATACGACACACCTGTACCCCCAGCGGTACGGCACCACAGAGGTACCACCAACTCCATAACGTCCGTCGTATGCCGCCCGAGCATCACGCGGCGCTCCCTTGAGGGGAGTTGCCCACCGGGCCCGTGCCTCCCGTGACCCCGCAGTTGGGAGGCCAGTGCCAGGGGCACGATTGCGTCCGCCAGGGTCACCGAAGCGGGCGATGCTGGAAGGAAACCGTGTGAGCCGGATTTCGGTCCGGGGATTCGCAGTGGCTTCGGCCACCGCGGTCACCGCCGTCGGGAGCGTCGTCGGAGTTGCCTCGGGCAGCGTCGCGCAGAACAACAACGACGCCGAGGCGACGGCAGCCGACACCACGCTCCTCGCAGACATACCCGCGGGTCAGCAGGCACAGGTCCAGTCCGCGTCGCTGACGCAGCAGGCCGACGCCCAGGCCATCGCCGCGGACGCGAGCGCCAAGAAGGATGCCGAGGAGGCGGCCCGCAAGGCAGCCGCCGAGACCGCGTACGCGAAGAAGGAAGCCGCCCAGAAGGCGGCGGAGGAGGCCAAGCAGCGCGCCGAGACGAAGGCGGCGGCCAGCCGCAGCGGCGACAGCAGCGACGCCACCTTCCCGGTGCAGTCCTCGTACACGGTGGCGCAGGTCCAGGCCATCGCGCGACAGATCGTGCCGGCCGGCCAGTTCCAGTGCTTCAGCAACATCGTGGACCACGAGTCCACGTGGAACTACCAGGCGGTCAACGCCTCCTCCGGCGCCTACGGCCTTGTCCAGGCCCTGCCCGCCGGCAAGATGGCGTCCGCGGGTGCCGACTGGCAGACCAACCCGGCCACCCAGATCAAGTGGGGCCTGAACTACATGAACCAGCGGTACGGCAGCCCCTGTGACGCGTGGTCGTACTGGCAGGCGAACGGCAACTACTGAGCCGTCCACGGTTCTCAACCTTGCGCAGCCCCTCCCCGTCCTTGGGGGAGGGGCTGCGCCCTGTACGGTCGTACCCGGCATACCTCCAGGGGGAGGAGAGGTGGCGAGCACGCGGGGACGCGGGGGAAGAGGACGAATCATGTCGCGAGTGCCAGGATGGCTCGGCCGACTGGGCGCCGGTCTCACCGAGATGAGCGAGCGCCTGGACGAGCGGCGCGTGGAGGTCGAGCAGAGCAGCGACCCGCTCGCCGCGCCCGCACCTCCCACCCCGGCCCCCGCCGCCGAGAGGCCGGACACCCCTGTCGAGCCCCCGCCCCCCGTCCGTGAGACCCCGCCTGCCACCCGGCGGTCCGCACCGTCGGCCGCCCCCCGCCCCGACCCCGCCGAGGCCGTGCCCTGGGGCGTGCGGGTCGCCGCCGAGGCGGGCTGGCGGCTGCTGGTGCTCGCCGGCACGGTCTGGGTCCTGATGCGGGTCATCAGCTCGGTCCAGCTGGTGGTGTTCGCCTTCGTCATCGCCCTGCTCGTCACCGCGCTGCTCCAGCCGACCGTCGCCCGGCTCACCCGCCGCGGGGTGCCGCGCGGCATCGCCACCGCGCTCACCGCCATCAGCGGCTTCGTCGTCATAGGGCTGATGGGCTGGTTCGTGACCTGGCAGGTCATGGAGAACATCGACACGCTCTCCACCCAGATCCAGTCCGGCATCGACGACCTGCGCAACTGGCTGCTCAAGAGCCCGTTCCACGTCACCGACAAGCAGATCAACCAGATCGCCAAGAACCTCCGTGAGGCGATCGGCGCCAACACCGACCAGATAACGTCCGCCGGTCTGGAGGGCGTTCAGGTCATCGTCGACTTCCTCACCGGCCTGCTGCTGGTGTTCTTCTCGACGCTGTTCCTGCTCTACGACGGCAAACGCATCTGGGAGTGGTTCCTGAAGCTGGTGCCGGCCGCGGCCCGCCCGGGCGTGGCCGGCGCCGGCCCGCGCGCCTGGCGCACCCTGACCGCCTACGTCCGAGGCACGGTCCTGGTCGCCCTGATAGACGCCACCTTCATCGGCGTCGGCATCTACTTCCTGAACGTGCCCATGGCCGTCCCGCTGGCCGTCTTCATCTTCCTGTTCTCGTTCATCCCGCTCGTCGGCGCCGTCGCCTCCGGCGCGCTCGCCGTGATCGTGGCGCTGGTCACCCAGGGCGTGTTCACGGCCGTCATGACGCTCGTCGTGGTCCTCGCCGTCCAGCAGATCGAGGGCCATGTGCTCCAGCCGTTCATCCTCGGCCGCGCGGTGCGCGTCCACCCGCTGGCGGTCGTCCTCACCGTCGCGGCCGGCGGCATGGTGGCCGGCATCGGCGGCGCGGTGGTGGCCGTACCGCTGGTGGCGGTGACGAACACGGTGGTCGGATATCTGAAGCAGTACTCGGAAGAGCTGCAACAGCAGAAGGCTCCCGCCCCGCCCGCACCCGCATCCGAGCCGGAGAACACCGAAGACCCCGTCCACGCGGAGTGAACGGGGCCCTCGGACAACGGCCCTACTCGGCGAGAACCGCCTCGGCCTCCAGCGTGACGGCCACAGCCTGCACCACGGAAGCGATCTTGAACGCCTCCTGGATCACCTCGCGCTCCACACCGGCCTTGCGCAGCACCTGCTCGTGCGAGTCCAGGCACATGCCACAGCCGTTGATCGCGGAGACCGCGAACGACCACAGCTCGAAGTCGACCTTGTCCACGCCGGGGTTGCCGATGACGTTCATCCGCAGACCCGCGCGCAGGGTGCCGTACTCGTGGTCGGACAGCAGGTGGCGCGTGCGGTAGAAGACGTTGTTCATCGCCATGATGGCGGCGGCCGACTTGGCGGCCTGGTACGCCTCCGGCTTGAGGTTCGCCTTCGCCTCCGGCTCCAGCTCACGCAGCACGATCGGGGAACGGGAGGCGATGGCGGTCGCCAGCACCGCGCCCCACAGCTGCTGCTCCGGCAGGCCGGAGTTGCCGATGACCGAGCCCAGGTTGAGCTTCAGGTCCTTGGCGTAGTCCGGGACGCGGGACTTGAGCGAGTCGAGAGACATGGGTCACTCACCAGCCAGCAGCGCGACCGGGTCCAGGGTGTTCTCACCCTTGCTCCAGTTGCAGGGGCACAGCTCGTCGGTCTGCAGGGCGTCCAGGACCCGCAGGACCTCCTTGGGGTTACGGCCCACGGAACCGGCGGTGACCATGGTGAACTGGATCTCGCGGTTCGGGTCGACGATGAAGACGGCGCGCTGCGCGAAGCCGTCCTCGCCCTCGATGCCCAGGTCGCGCATCAGCTCGTGCTTGGAGTCGGCCATCATCGGGAACGGCAGGTCGGTCAGGTCCGGGTGGTCCTTGCGCCAGGCGTGGTGGACGAACTCGGAGTCACCGGAGAAGCCGAGGATCTGGGCGTCACGGTCGGCGAACTCGTCGTTCAGCTTCCCGAACGCGGCGATCTCGGTCGGGCAGACGAAGGTGAAGTCCTTCGGCCATGCGAACACGACCAGCCACTTGCCCTCGTGGGACTTGTGGTGGATCTGCTCGAACTCCTTGCCCTTCTCCAGCGAGACGCAGGCGGTCAGTTCGAACTCGGGGAACTTGTCACCGACAGTGAGCACATGCTCTCCTTGCAGCGAAGAAGCACCCCTTTTGAGGGTGCTTCCCGTATGGGTTGGACGCCGTTGATCGTGGCACAGGGTGCATTGATTAGTGAAATAGCTACACTCGGTCTCGTTGATCGGAGGTACCTATCAGTGACCATCAGTAACGGCAAGCGCAGGCAGCCGAGCCTCGCCCAGCTGCGTGCCTTCGCGGCCGTCGCCGAGCATCTGCACTTCCGCGACGCGGCCGCCGCGATCGGGATGAGCCAGCCCGCCCTGTCGGGTGCGGTCTCGGCGCTGGAGGAGACCCTCGGGGTGACCCTTCTGGAGCGTACGACGCGCAAGGTGCTGCTCTCGCCCGCCGGGGAGCGTCTGGCCGCACGGGCGAAGGCGGTGCTGGAGGCGGTCGGCGCGCTGCTGGAGGAGGCCGAGGCGGTCCGGGCGCCGTTCACGGGAGTCCTGCGCCTCGGGGTGATCCCGACCGTCGCGCCGTACCTGTTGCCCACCGTGCTGCGCCTCGTGCACCAGCGCTATCCGCAGCTCGATCTCCAGGTGCACGAGGAGCAGACCGCCAGCCTGCTCGACGGCCTGCACTCCGGCCGTCTGGACCTGCTGTTGCTGGCGGTCCCGCTCGGTGTGCCCGGAGTCGTCGAACTCCCCCTGTTCGACGAGGACTTCGCGCTCGTCACCCCGCTCGACCACTGGCTCGGCGGGCGCGAGGGCATCCCGCGCGAGGCGCTGAAGGAGCTGAATCTGCTGCTCCTGGACGAGGGCCACTGCCTGCGCGACCAGGCCCTGGACATCTGCCGGGAGGCCGGCCGCGAGGACGCGCCGGTCACCACGACGGCCGCCGGGCTTTCGACGCTGGTCCAGCTGGTGGCGGGCGGCCTCGGGTGCACGTTGCTGCCGCGCACCGCGCTCAAGCTGGAGACCGCCCGCAGCAGCCAGCTCCTGACCGGGTACTTCGCCGAGCCCGCCCCGAGCCGCCGGGTCGCTCTCGCGATGCGGGCGGGGGCGGCGCGCTCGGCGGAGTACGAGGAGCTGGCCGCGGCGTTGCGCGAGGCGCTGGGTGCGCTGCCGGTACGGGTGCTGGACGCGTCCTGAAGGGCTGCGGGGGCACCGCGCGTCCAGCCCCACCGGTCCGCGCCGCGTACACCCCGCAGCCACTCCTCCCGGAGCGCCGACCGGCGACTCCGTGCGCGACTACTCCGTGCGCAGCCCCTCCGGGCGCATCATCCGGATCAGCGGCGGCAGGCTCAGCGCGGTCACCGTGAGGACCACCGCCGCGCCGACGGCGGTCATCGACAGCACGCTCGACCAGTCCACGCCCACCGACACGCCCGCCATCTGCAGCAGCACCGCGCCCAGGGTGAGCCCGACGGCCGTGGCGAGCAGCAGGCCCAGGCCGATCGGGATCGCCGTCTGCCACAGCACCGACAGGCTCAGGGTGCGCCGTCGGGTGCCGAAGGCGACCAGCGACGACAGCAGCTTCCTGCGCTCGCGCAACTGCTCCAGCTGAGAGACCAGCAGGCTCGTGCCGATCAGGGCCAGCACACAGATGGCGCCGGCGAACGTACCGGTGCGGATGGAGTCGAACTGCTTCGACCGCTCGGTGGCCGACCACAGCATCGTGTCCGCCAACGGGTCGATCCGTGCGGCGGTGTTGCGGATGTGCTCCTGCGCGTCCGGCACCGACCTGTCCACCGAGACATAGACCACCCCGGTCAGCAGACGGCTCAGCCGCTCGGGTATGGCCGCCGGGGTCAGCAGCACACCACTCATCCGCATTCCGGTCGGGCCGGTGATCGCGGTGGCCGGCTTCAGACGGCCCGGTACGGTCCAGGGGGCGTCGTTGCCCGGGCCGATGCCGTTGGTGGTGTTGATGTGGAGCGTGCGGCCCGGCCGGACGAGCTTGGCCACGTCGGCGTCGTTGCTTGCGCCCCTGGCCACGAAGGCGTCCCCGTCGTGGCAGGAGGTCACCCGGGCCTCCTCGCGCAGCGCGTCGCAGGTGCCGACCGTCAGCGGGACGGTGGTGGTGGGCCCGCGCCGCCAGTCCTGGTCGCCCAGGTCGGTGCTGCCGAGCGCGGTCGCCTTGCGTACCCCCTTGGTCGCGGAGAACTTCGCGGCGGTCGGGAGGAAGTCCACGCCCCGCGACAGGTTGACCTGCATCTGGGCGCGAGTGGTGTCGTGCCCGGTGTTCTTGGTGTATTCGCTCTGGATGCCGGCGAACAGCATCTGCATCGCGATCGCCCCGGCCACCGCGACCGCGATCCCGTTGACCATGCGCGCCGCCGTACCGCTGCTCAGCTGCAGCCGTCGTACGGCCAGTTGCCAGGCGAGCCCGCCCCGGCCGAGCCGGGCGACCACCGCTTCGACGATCCACGGCAGCAGGGTGGTCACACCGATGAGCAGCAGCAGGACGCCGCCGATCACCAGATACGGGTTGAAGTCGCCGTGCCCGCGGCCCTGCCCGATCATCGGGGCGAGCAGCGCGAGGCCGCCCACCGGCAGCAACAGCCGCCACCACAGCCGACGGCGGGTGGGCTTGGCGGTGCGGACCACACCCAGCGGCTCGATGACCACTCCGCGCAGCGCGAACAGAGTGACCAGCACCGCCGCCGCCGGGACGGCGACCGCGACCAGGGCGGCCAGCGCGGGCGTGGGATTGAGATAGCTGGGGAAAACGCTGATGCCCACGATCTCGACCGAGCCCGCGAGCTGCCGGCCGAGCAGGAAGAAGACGGTGCCGAAGACCAGCCCGACCAGCGATCCGGCGAGCGCCTCGCCCGCCGCGATCCGCCGGGTCATCCGGGTGTCGGAGCCCACCAGCCGCAGCGCGGCCAGCCGGCGGTCGCGCCGCTCGCCGCCGAACCGTACGGCGGTGGCGATGAACACGGCGACCGGCGTCAGCAGCACCGCGAAGACGACCAGCACCAGCAGGATCAGGACCGGGTCCATCGTGTTCGACGACGCGGTCGGACGCCCGAACTCGGTGATCCGGGCCGTCCGGTATCCGTCGATGCGCGGGGCGAGGCTCTTCGCACCGGCGTAGTAGGCCAGTTCCTGTGAGCCGATGAGCCCGCTCTCGCCGATCGTCCCGACGATCCGGTACGGCAGCCGCTCGCGCAGCAGTCTGCCGTCACCGGAGTCGAGCAGCTTCTTCAGCGCGGGGGAGACGACCATCTCGCCCGGCGCCGGGTACTTCGACAGACCAGGGGCGAGCGGCGCCTTGGGACCCTCGGGCTCCACCAGCCGGCCACGGACGTCGTCGCCGTGGTACGTGGTGTCGGAGTCGGAGATCAGCAGGGTGTTCGCGGCCTTCGGCCGCTTCGGACCGTAGGTGTAGTCGAGGCGGGCGTCGTCGCGGCTGTGCCGTACCCCGAGTGCGTTCGGGATCGCGGTCGTCAGCAGCAGCAGGGCCACGCCCAGACCGACGCCGACCGCCGTCAGCAGCACCCGGATCCAGCCCTCGCGCCCACCGGTGAACGCGAACCGGACCCCCATACCCAGATCCCGGGACCTCCCCCAGGCTCTCGACCCCGCCCGAGCCGGGCGGTTCCCCCGACGGGCGCTCACAGGGCGCGCTCCATGTCCCGGGACTTGCCGTCGCGTACGACGATCTCGCGGTCGGAGTAGGCGGCCACCCGGGCCTCGTGCGTGACGAGGACGACGGCCGCATTGGAGGAGCGGGCCGCGTCGGTCAGCAGCTCCATCACACGCTCGCCGTTGAGGGAGTCCAGCGCGCCGGTCGGCTCGTCGGCGAAGACCACCCGGGGCCCGGTGACCAGCGACCGCGCCACCGCGACGCGCTGGCCCTGGCCGCCGGAGACCTCACCGGGCCGCTTGCCCCTGAGGTCGTCCACCTCGAGCCGCTCCATCCAGCTCAGCGCGGCCTTCTCGGCCTGCTTGCGCGAGGTGCCGTTCAGCCGCAGCGGCAGGGCCACGTTCTCGACGCAGGTCAACTCGGGCACCAGCTGGCCGAACTGGAAGACGAACCCGAACTCCGAGCGCCTGAGGGCACTGCGCTCGGCATCGCTCATCCCGGCCAGTTCCCGGCCGTCGTAGAGGATGGAGCCGGAGTCCGGCGGGACGATGCCGGCGAGGCAGTGCAGCAGTGTCGACTTGCCGGAGCCGGAGGGGCCCATGACGGCGACGACCTCGCCGGGGTGGATGGAGAACTCGGCGCCGTCGAGCGCGACCGTGGGGCCGTAGACCTTGTGCAGGTTCTCGGCGGCGAGCAGGGAGCCGGCGGGTGCGGTCATCGGGTCACCGCCGCACGGAGCTTGTCCAGACGCGCCGCGGTCAGCTCCAGCCACCGCAGGTCGGCCTCCAGATGGAACAGCGCGTGGTCGCAGATCAGCTGGTCCGCGAGGTCGCCCTTGCGCTTGCGGTCGGTCAGGATCCGCATGCTGCGCAGGTGCTCGGCGCGCTGGGTGTCGAGGATGTCGGCCGCGTCGCGGTGGGTCAGCAGGGCGAGGACGACCTTGGTGTACAGGGTCGACTGGAGGTACTCCTCCGGCTTCTCCGGGGTCGCCAGCCACTTCTCCACGTCGGTGATGCCGGCTTCGGTGATGGCGTACCGCTTGCGTTCGGGGCCGCCGCCCGCCTCGATCCCGTCGACTTCCACGAGGCCGTGCTTCAGCAGTCGGGACATCGTGGAATAGACCTGGCCGTAGTGCAGCGGCCGGTCGTGACCGAACTTCTCGTCAAAGGCCCGCTTCAGGTCGTAGCCGTGACGCGGGCCGGACTCCAGGAGCCCCAGCAGGGTGTGACCGATGGACATGCAGAGCACTCTACACACGGTGTATACGCAGTATGTATACGCGGAGTGTGCAGATCATGGCGCGGGGTACGGCGGCGCAGGTGGGAGCCGATTGTCACGGTTCTGAAACGGGCGGACCGGCCGATTGCAGTTCATTGCCCGGCTCCCCGAAGCAACCCTGTGGCCTCGTTACTCGTCGGTTCCCTTGGGGCGGGTGCTGATTGTCACGTCCGTAAAAGAGCGGATCGGACGCCCTTTGTCATATAGGCGGGTGTTAGCTTTCGGAGCTGACCCCGAGACGGAAGCGGAGTGTAGGGACGCATGGGACGAGCGGAAGAGAGACGAGCGCGACAGCGCGGCGGCCACCGCGCGGCGCCCAGGCGTCGCCGCTCGCAGCCCACGGCGACCGCCACCGGCTCGCCGTCCGCGCCGGCGGCCGGCAAGCGTCCCAAGGGCCGAATACGCCGGCTCTTCACCTGGAAGAAGATCCTCGGCACGTTCCTCGGTCTCGTGGTGCTCGTCATCGGCGCCTTCGTCGCGCTGTACATGACGATCGACATCCCGGCCGGCAACGCCACCGCCCAGCTGCAGAGCAACATCTACAAGTACAGCGACGGCACGATGCTCGCCCGCACCGGCGAACTCAACCGGGAGAGCGTCGACCTCGCCGAAGTCCCCAAGGACGTCCAGCGCACCTTCGTGGCGGCCGAGAACAAGACCTTCTACCAGGACGCCGGCGTCGACCTCAGGGGCACCGGCCGCGGCATCCTCAACACCCTCATGGGGCGCGGCACGCAGGGCGGTTCGACGATCACCCAGCAGTACGTCAAGAACTACTACCTGGACCAGAACCAGACCGTCACGCGCAAGCTGAAGGAACTGGTCATCTCGCTCAAGCTGGACCGCCAGAAGTCCAAGGACTACATCCTCGCGGGCTACATCAACACCAGCTACTACGGCCGCGGCGCCTACGGCATCCAGGCCGCGGCGCAGGCGTACTACCACAAGGACGCCAAGAACCTCACGGTCCAGGAGGGCGCCTACCTCGCGGCGCTGCTGCAGGCGCCGAACCAGTACGACTGGGCGCTCGCCACCGACACGGGCAAGAAGCTGGCGGTGGCCCGCTGGAACTACGTCCTGGACAACATGGTCAAGCAGCACTGGCTGGACGCGGGCAAGCGCCAGGCCATGACCTTCCCGACGCCCAAGGCACCCAAGGCGGCCCCCGACATGAAGGGGCAGACCGGCTACCTGGTGGACGCGGCCAACGCGTCCCTGGAGAAGCAACTGGTCGCCCAGGGCAGCGCCGCCAGCATCGGCGACGCCGAGGCGCTGGTGAAGAAGGGCGGCTGGACCATCACGCTCAACATCGACAAGAAGAAGCAGCGCCGGCTGGAGCAGGCCGTCACGGACCAGCTGACCAGCAAGCTGAACGCGAAGAAGCGCTCGGTCGACGGAGACGTCCAGCCCGGTGCCGTGTCCGTCGACCCGGCGACGGGCAAGGTCCTCGCCATGTACGGCGGCACGGATTACTTCAAGCACTTCACCAACAACGCGACCCGCCGCGACTACCAGCCCGCCTCCACCTTCAAGCCGGTGATCCTCGCCGCCGCCGTGGACGAGGGCGCCCAGACGCAGGACGGCCGGGCGATCGGCGCGAGCACGATCTACGACGGCACGAGCGGCCGTCAGGTCGTCGACCACGGCAGCAAGGTCGGCTTCGGCCCGCCGAACGAGGACGACCAGGACTACGGCAACATCACCGTCCAGACGGCGATGAACCAGTCCGTCAACTCCGTCTTCGCGCAGATGGGTGTCGACGTGGGCATGGACAAGGTGATGGCCACGGCCGGCAAGCTCGGCATGGACACCAAGGGCATGGAGGCGGTGCCCGCGCAGACGCTGGGCTCCATGGGCGCGAGCCCGATGGAGATGGCCGGCATCTACGCGACCCTCGACAACCACGGCAAGAAGGTCACCCCGGCGATCATCAAGTCGGCCCAGCACAAGGACAGTACGGTCTCCCTGCCGGACCCGATCGGCGACCAGGTGATCAGCCGGACCGCGGCCGACACGGTCACCTCGGTGCTCACCGGCGTGGTCGACGACGGTACGGCCAACCAGTCGGTGGCGAGCAACCCGGAGCGCAACGGCCAGCAGGTGGCCGGCAAGACGGGTACGTCCGACAACAACAAGTCGGCCTGGTTCACCGGCTACACGCCCGGCCTGGTCACCTCGGTCGGCCTGTTCGGCGAGTCCGCCAAGACCCACGCACAGGTGCCGCTGACGGGCGCCACGGGCCTGATCACCACGGGCGGCGGGCGTATCAACGGCGGCAGCTACCCGGCGAAGATCTGGGCCGCGTACACCTTCGGGGCGATGGGCGACGTCAGCAAGTTCGACCTGGACACCACGCAGGGTGCGGCGGTCCAGCCGACCTACACGCCGACGACCCCCTCGACGCCGTCCAACACCCCGTCGCACACGCCGAGCAGCAAGCCGCCGACGTCCACGCCTCCGTCGCACACGCCGACGCAGACGCCGACCCAGACCCCCACGCAGACGCCGACGCAGACCCCCACGCAGACGCCGACGCAGACGCCGACGGGCGGCATCACGAACAACCCGCTCGATCCGGGCGCAAGCAGCGGCCAGGGCTTCGGTCAGTAGGCCGGCAGGAGCGCGCAGGACGAAGGGCGCCCGGGGAGACCCCGGGCGCCCTTCGTCCTGCCGGGTGCCTCAGCCCCGGTTCAGCTCGAACCAGACCACCTTGCCGGTGGACAGCCGGGTCGCGCCCCAGCGCCGGGCCAGCCTGTTGACCAGGTACAGGCCGCGCCCGCCCTCGTCCGTGGCCCGGGCCTGCCTGAGGCGCGGCAGCTGCGGCACATCGTCGCCGACCTCGCAGCGCAGCACGTCCGTGCGCAGCAGCCGCAGCGTCACGGGCCGGGACGCGTACCGTACGGCGTTCGTCACGACCTCGCTGACCAGCAGCTCCACCGAGTCCGTCAGGTCCTCCAGGTCCCAGCGGGCGAGCGCGCGGCGGGCCAGCCGGCGGGCCTGGCCGGGAGCCGTCTCCTCCGGCTCCAGCCGCCAGTACGCGACATCGCTCGGCGCGATTCCGTCGAAGCGGGCCGCGAGCAGCGCGATGTCGTCGTCCCGGTCGCCCGGCCCGAGCATGTCCAGCACCTCGTCGCACAGCGCCTCGAGGGGCGGCGGATGGTCCGGGCCGGTCAACCGGGCCGTCGCCGCGAGCTTCTCCCGCAGCTGCTCGATACCGGTCCACACGTCCCGAAGCCGGGACTCCACCAGGCCGTCGGTGTAGAGGAGCAGCGTGGCCCCGGCGGGCGCGTCCAGTTCGACGGCCTCGAAGTCGACTCCGCCGACCCCGATGGGCGCGCCCGGCGGCACCCGCAGCACCTCGGCCCGGCCGCCCAGATGCAGCAGCACGGGCGGCGGATGGCCGGCGTTGGCGATGGTGATGCGGTGCGTGACCGGGTCGTAGACGGCGTACAGACAGGTCGCCATGCGGTCCGTGCCCAGCCGCTGCGCCTGCTCGTCCAGGTGGTGCAGCACCTCCTGCGGCGGCAGGTCGAGCCCGGCCAGCGTCTGCGCGGTCGTACGCAGCTGACCCATGATCGCCGCCGAGGTCATGGAGTGGCCCATGACATCGCCGACGACGAGCGCGACCCGGCTGCCGGGCAGCGGGATCGCGTCGTACCAGTCGCCGCCCACCCGGGCGGTCTCGGCGGCCGGCAGATAGCGCGAGGCCAGCCGCACGCCGGTCGGGCGGGGCAGGGTCTCGGGCAGCATGGTGCGCTGCAGCTCGTCGGCGATGTAGGCCTCCCGGCCGTACAGCACCGCCTTGTCGATGCCGAGCGCGCTGTGTGTGGCCAGCTGGGCCGCGACCAGCAGGTCGTCCGCCTCGAACGCGAGCCGCTCCGGGCGGCGCAGGAACAGGGCCGCGCCGATCACCCGGCGCCGGCCGCGCAGCGGGGCGAGAATCGCGTGCTGCCCGGACGGTACGAGCGTCTCGCTGCCGTCGCCGAGCAGTTCCGGCAGCGCGGCCCGGGCGGCGGGCGCGTCGGCGAACACCGGACGCACCCCGCGCAGCACCTCGTTCAGCGCACCGCCGGGCCGTACCTCGCACAGCTCGGTGGTGAGCGAGGACAGCTCGGCCAGCACGCTCGGCTCCGGCTCCGGATCGAAGGCCGAGGACAGCAGCACACCGTCGGTGTCCCGCTCCTCCGGTATCCGGTCGCTGCGGCGCAGCCGCAGCACCACCGGACCGGTGGGCCGCTCGTCGCCGACCGGCAGCGGATCACGCAGATAGACCAGGATCGCGTCCGAGAACGTCGGCACGGTGGCCCGGCACAGGCCCATCACGATCTCGTCCAGGTCGAGGCCGCGCGCGATCCGCCGGGTGGCCGCGCCCACGAACCTCAGCCGGTCCCCGTCGCGCCGCATCGGCATCGGCCGGCCGGGCGGCAGTCCGCGTCCGGTACGGCGTTCCTGACCGCCGGACGTGCGTTCCTGCTCGGCACCGGGCTGTGCCGGAATGCCCTCCGGCGCCGGGCGGGGGCGGTGTTCCCCCACGCTCGGCTTGGCCCGCGCGGGGGGACCCCCGTGCGCGGGAGGTGTCCCCACGGGCTCGTCGGCTGCGGGCTGGGAGTGCTCGGGGCCGTTGACTGGGGGCTCCTTCCCCTTGCCGTCCTTTCCCTGGCCACAGGGCGTGGCCGTACCCGGTCCGGAGGGCGCTTCCTCCGCCCGGGCCTGTACCGGTAAGGCCGGGGTGGCTGTCGGCTTCGGGGTACGCAGGAGCGCCCCGCGGGCCTCCGCGGGGTCGGCGCCCTGGGGGCGCTCGAAGGAGGTGGGCTGCTCCGTCACGCGTGTCGCATCCATCCGTCCGGGGCTGCGCGCCGGGCGCGCAGTTGGTCCCGCAGGAATCCCGATACCCGCAATACGTGTCCCAGGAACGGAATTGCTGCGTGCTCACCGATGGTTCCTGCGCCGCCACCGGTCGCGGTGGTTACGCCGTCGTACCCCTCGCTCACGTCCTGCCGCCCCTCGGTGACGTTCGGTCAGACCCGGTCCATGCGCCGGAAGTTGCTCTGATGCGCCCTTGCGGAGGACGATCCTACGTTTCTTGCCCGGGGGCGCATCAAGGGTCTCATGAGGACACGTGCGCGGGCGTACGGTCCCAGTCCTCGGGGAGAGAAGGTACCGCCCAGGACGGATCAGGGCGCCAGTGCTGCCAGCCCTGCGAGAACGGCGCCCCCCAGGCGGTGATGACCTCGACCGCGTCCCGCCCGGCCGCACCTGCCCGCTCGGCGGTCGCC
Organism: Streptomyces broussonetiae; assembly: GCF_009796285.1. Lineage (NCBI taxonomy): Bacteria > Bacillati > Actinomycetota > Actinomycetes > Kitasatosporales > Streptomycetaceae > Streptomyces > Streptomyces broussonetiae. The sequence goes on from NZ_CP047020.1 coordinate 5,955,193, forward strand.
GCGTCCATCAGTCCGTCCCGCTGGGCCTGTGCGAACTCGTCCTCGTCGCGCCAGTGCCAGCTGCGGTCCGGGTTTACGGAGATGTCCAGGAAGTAGTCCTCGGAGTCGACGCCGCCCGCCCAACGGACCAGCGGCTGCTCGAGGTTGACGTACCAGTTCTTGAACCGCCAGCCCGGCTCCCAGAACAGCCACACCGACCAGGGCCGGCCGGGCTGGGCCAGCTTGAGCACGCCCGTGCCGAACCAGCGGTCCCGCTGCACCGTGCGCGGCTTGGTGTAGCGGGACTCGAGCGGTTCCGTGTGCACGGGCGTGCCGTCGGCCAGGACCGGCTTCACGCACTCGGTGCCGGGAGCCAGCCACACGGCGAGCAACTCGGCGTCGTCGCGGACCACGGTGACGGGCCGGGCGATGTGGACGTGCTCGCCCGCGTTCTCCCGGTAGCGCCACAGGATCTGCGTCCCGGGAGCCCAGTGGCTCGCAGGTCCCGTTGCCGTGCTCGTCATCGCTCCGCCGTCCGTCATGGACAGATATTAGGTGCCGTAGGCATACGACGCTGCGGTGCGCGTCACGGTTGCGCGCCGGTGGCCGGAAAGGTTCGCTCGCGGTTACGGGCGCGTCATCCCGAGGACATCCAGCGCCTCGTCGAGCTGTTCCAGCGTCAGATCGCCCCGCTCGACGTACCCGCCCTCGATGACGACCTGCCGGATGGTCTTCCGCTCGGCGAGCGACTTCTTGGCGACCTTCGCGGCCTCCTCGTAGCCGATGTACTTGTTGAGCGGGGTGACCACGGACGGGGAGGACTCGGCGTACTCGCGGGCCCGCTCCCGGTCGGCGGTGATGCCGTCGATCGTGCGGTCGGCGAGCAGCCGCGAGACGTTGGCGAGCAGCCGGACGGACTCCAGCACGTTCTTGGCGATGACCGGGAGCATGACGTTCAGCTCGAAGTTCCCGGCGGCGCCCGCGGTGGTGATGGTGGCGTCGTTGCCGATCACCTGGGCGGCGACCATCAGCACGGCCTCCGGCACCACCGGGTTGACCTTGCCCGGCATGATGGACGACCCCGGCTGGAGGTCGGGCAGGTGGATCTCGGCGAGGCCGGTGCGCGGTCCGGAGGACATCCAGCGCAGATCGTTGGCGATCTTGGTCAGCCCGACGGCGATGGTCCGCAGCTGCCCGCTGGTCTCCACGATCCCGTCCCGGGCACCCTGCGCCTCGAAGTGGTCGCGCGCCTCGGTGAGCGGCAGCCCGGTGACCCGTGCGACCTCCTTGATCACGGCGGCGGAGAACCCGGGCGGGGTGTTGATCCCGGTCCCGACCGCGGTCCCGCCCAGCGGCAGCTCGGCGAGGCGCGGCAGGGAGGCCCTCAGGCGCTCGACGCCGTGCCGCACCTGGGCGGCGTACCCGCCGAACTCCTGCCCCAGCGTGACCGGCGTGGCGTCCATCAGGTGCGTCCGCCCCGACTTCACGACATCGGCGAACTCCTCGGACTTACGGGTCAGGGATGCGGCGAGGTGCTCCAGCGCCGGGATCAGGTCGCGGGTGACGGCGGCGGTGGCGGCGATGTGGATGGAGGACGGGAACACGTCGTTGGACGACTGCGAGGCGTTGACATGATCGTTGGGATGCACCTCCCGCCCGAGCCGCTCACCGGCCAGCGTCGCGATCACCTCGTTGGTGTTCATGTTGGACGACGTCCCGGACCCGGTCTGGAACACGTCGACGGGGAACTGCTCGTCCCACTTCCCGTCCGCGACCTCCCCGGCCGCCTCCTGGATGGCCTCGGCCACGTCCTTGTCCAGCACTCCGAGTCCGGCGTTCACCTTCGCCGCCGCCGCCTTGATCCGCGCCAGGGCCTCGATGTGCGCCCGCTCGATCCGCTGCCCGGAAACGGGAAAGTTCTCCACGGCCCGCTGCGTCTGCGCCCGCCACTTGGCATGCGCCGGGACTTTGACCTCACCCATGGAGTCGTGCTCGATGCGGTATTCGCTCATGCCCGGTATAGCGGTCGAGAGGGCGGGGATGTTCCGGGCTTGGGCCGGGCGGGTGGTCACCGGAAGCGTTCCGGAAGCGGGTGACGGCTGTCGGCGGAAGCGGGGGCGGGCCTTTGCTGGGGGAGTGAGGAGTTCACGACACCGTGGCGGGCGGGGACGCGGGTCCCCGCTCGTCGGCACCGCGCAAAAACGTCTCGACGACCGACAGATCGGTCCGCCCGAGGTCGTCGGCGCGGATGACGATGCGCAGCTCGGGAGAGACGGCGGGATCCTGCCCGAGGCTCTGGGTGAAGGTCTCGACGATCAGCAGCAGGAGCTGGGTCCGGTCGAGTTCGACGATCCGGGACAGGCCCATGCCGATCAGTGGTATCGCCACCGGTTTGAACAGCCCGTGCCGGGCGACCGCCGGCCACAGCCGTTCCAGGCTCAGCCGCAGGTCCGCCGGTCCGGAGCGGGCCCGCAGATCGTTGCCGAGGCGGGAGTAGGCCAGGGCGAAGACGCGGCGCCTGCCGACGGGCACCGCCACCACCGTGCCGATGGGATAACGTACGCGCCGGCCGCGCCGTTTCGCCCGGACGCTCTCCGTGGCCAGCGGGGTGAACTCCCCGAGGCCACGGCGCAGTTTGTCGTCCAGGAGCCGGTGCCGGCCCGCGAAGAGGCGTTCCACCAGCTGGCCCTGGACGCTCTCCCGGCTGATCACGACGTCGTCGGCGGAGGTGTCGAACGTGTCGGAGAACCCCACGACCAGGTTGGCGTCCGTCTGGTCGAACAGGTCGCCGCGCACCACGACGACGTCCACCCGAAGCCCGCGCAGGGTGTGGCGCAGCAGCTCGGCGCCGTGCCGTTCGCGCAGCCGGGCGTTGACCCGCGCGAGGACGGCGGCGGCCTCGAGGTCGCCCGGCCGTTCCCGGGCGGTCTGTTCGGCCACCGGCAGGGCGAGGTCGTAGCGGCCCAGCGCGGTGTGCCCGCCGACCAGCTCCCGCCGCGCGGTCTCCCGCAGCTGGACCAGCCGCCGTACCGGGACGAGCGCGAACTCCTCGTCGTGCACCTCGGTCAGCGGCCGGCCGCGCCAGAGCCGCAGCGCGTCCGCGAGCAGCCGGACCGCCGAGGCCGGCGCCGCCCGCAGCGCCTCGCCGACCAGATGGGTGAACTCCGCGCTGTCCAGCTCGTCCTCGGCCAGATTCAGCTGGTAGGTGCTCTGCGTGCCGCGCCCGGACGGCAGCTGTCCCGTACGGATGATCCGGGCGCCGTGGCCCGGCCCGGCGAGGTCGAACGCGCGCCGCAGCTCCAGGATCCGCTTCTGCACCTCGTTGCGGTTGCGCAGCTCCTGACGCGGCAGTTCGACGGTCTGCTGCCAGACGTCCCGGTAGAGCCGGCGCGCGGTCACGGCCTCGCCGTCGGCCGCGACCAGGCGGACCAGCAGGCGGGCCGTCAGCGGGGTGAGGCGCACCGCAGCGCCGTTCACTTCCAGCCGCACGGGACCCAGGACGTTCACGCGTACACACGATGTGCGGGTCTGCACGCGCCTCGCCCCCTCTGCCGCGTGACTGTGCGTCAGCGTACCAAGGGGACCTGGAGGGAATCATGCGATTGTCCGGTTTGCGATGGGCCGTTTCGCGGCCGTCGTTCCGTCCCGTGCGACCGCGACCGGGACCCTGGCTGCGGCTGCGGCTGCGGCTGCGGCTGCGGCTACGGCTACGGCTACGGCCGAGGCTTCCCGGATCGCGGCGCGGGCGGCGGATGTTCGCGGGCAGCGTGCTCGCGGCCTTCGGCGCCGTCTCGGCGGTCGTGCAGTTCGTCGGGCAGCTCTTCCCCGGTGCCGTGGCCCGCCCCGGGCCGGTCCTGGCCGCCTCCGTCGCCCTGTGCCTGGCCTGGGGACTCGCCCGGGCGCGCCCGCAGTCCGTGGTACGGCAGGAGTTCGGCCGCCCCGGGATGACGGTGGTGGTCGAGGAGGGCGACCTCTTCGACCAGCCCGGTCATCTGGTCGTGGGGTTCACCGACACGTTCGACACCCTTGTGGACGACGGGGTCGTCATCAACGATGCAAGTGTGCAGGGGCAGTTGCTCGCCCGCCGCTACGCGGGCGACGCCCCGCGGCTGGACACGGAGCTGGCCGCCGCGCTGGACGGGGTGGCCCCGACGGCGCGGGAGAGTGAGCGCGACAAGCCGCGGGGCAAGCGGGCGCGGTATCCGATCGGGACCGTCGCCACCCTCGGCAACCGGCCCCGGCTGGTCTTCGCCGTCGCCTACAGCCGGATGGGCAACGACTGTGTCGCCTCCTCCAGCGTGCACGACCTCTGGTTCGGCCTGGACCGGCTGTGGGACGCCGTCCACCGGCACGCCCAGCTGGAGCGGGTCACCATGCCGCTGACCGGGGCGGGCCTCGCCCGGCTGCACGACCTCGACGAGGACAGTCTGCTGCGGCTGATCCTGCTGTCGTTCGTCACGCACTCGTGGGAGCGGACGGTCTGCCGGGAGCTGCACGTGGTGGTCCGCCCCGGTGAACTGGGGCGGATCGACCTGCCGGAGGCCGGCGCGTTCCTGGCAGGCCTCGCGGCGGGCGCCCGGCGTCACTCCTGACACCGGGCACCCGCCGCGAGGCGGGTGCGGTACGGGCCCCTCCCCCTGTCATCGGGCCCGTACCGCGGCTCAGCGGACCGGCGGCACCGTCCGCCCCGAGCGGCCGTACGCCGACAGATGGGCGTACGGCCAGGTCTGGCGCCAGTCCGAGCCGGTGTCGTTGACCTTGCAGCCCGCCAGCTTCAGCCGCTCGACGACCTTGCCGAGGGCGGTCGCCGAGCCGTCGAAGCGGATGACGTTCATGCCCGCGATGTCGGAGATCGTGCGCAGCCCGCCGATCTCCACCAGCAGCGTGCGCTCCGGGTAGGCCATCAGCACCATGCCCAGTTCGATCAGCACGTTCGGCCGGGGCTGACCGGTCGGCTCGCTCTCGTACGGCGGCTCGTTCGGGCCCCGCAGGTCCGGGTGCAGCTGGACGACGTCGTCCGGGGTGAGCAGCACCAGCGCCGCCTGGGCCTGCGCGGGTGCCTGCGCGACGACCTCGCCGAGGAACGGCGCCGTCCTGCCGGTGGCTCTGACCAGGTCCTCCCACTCCAGCGGACGCAGATCGAGCAGGCGCAGCAGGTCGAACACCTTCAGCCGCGCCTCCTCGTCCCGCCCGTGGACGACGAAGACGTTGCGACTGCGGTCCGGTGAAGGACCGGGGCGGGTGCCTGGGCCGTGGCCTGGGCCGTGGCCGGGGTCGTGGCCGGGACCCGACCGGGCCGGTGCGGCGGCCCCTGCGGTGCCGCCGTGGAAGGTCTGCGTCCCCGAGTTGACGATGCCGCCGTTGTTGTTGCTCACGTAGTTGCTGTGGTGCCCCGCTTCGGGACTGCTGGTCATGAGGTACCCGCCCCCTGCCCGCCCTCGGAACCCCGATGGAAGTTCTGTGTCCCGGAGTTGACGGTGCCGCCGTTGTTGTTGTTCACGAAGTTGTTGTTGTCCCCGTAGCTGTTGAGGATGTTCGTCTGGCGGGCCTCGTGCTCCGCCAGGTCCACGTTGTGCGCGTGCAGGAAGTCGCGCACGACCTGCAGCAGTTGACGCTCCACGATCTGCGTGTACTTGATCGTGTCCGTCTCCTGGAAGAAGACGTGGAAGTCGTCGCTGGTCGCCATCTCCCGGATGCTGGTGAGCGCCCCGCGGTTCAGCACGGTGTCCGCGTAGCGGCCGAGGCGGAACTCACTGGTGTCGGGCGGCTGCAGCACCAGGATCCGGGTCTTTCCCCACCGCCAGGGCAGCAGGCGCGGCAACAGGGCGCGCAGCCGGGAGAGTGCGGGCCGCAGCGCGGCCTCGGGTGTGGCCCGCAGCGTGTGCCACGCGACCTTGAGCAGCAGCCGGCCGTCCAGCGCGGCGGGGAGCCGGTCCACCAGGTGGAAGCTCGCCTGGATCGGCGCCAGCACATACGAGTAGAACTCGGTGTGCAGGGTGTTCCCCTTGAGGTCGAAGCCGACGAACGCGGTGGTGACCAGCTCCTGGTTCCACGTGCCCACCCGCACGCACAGATACGCGCGTTGCGAGCCGTAGGCGTCCTCCCAGCCGCCGTCGGCCTTCGCCGGGTCCGGCTGCCACATGCCGAGCCGCGTGGTGACGGCCGTGGTGAACGTGCTGCGCTCGACGGCGAGTCCGGTGATCCGCTCCGGCTCGCGTGCCCGGTCGCGCAGGTCCGCGGTCATGCGCTCGGCGACATAGGCGGTGATCTCGTCGGCGGTGAAGGCGATGACCTCCTGCCGCCGGGGCTCCTGGCCGTTCCCGGTGGGAGCCGGGGGCGCGCCCGGGAAACGCTGGTGCTGCTCGAACACCGGGGCCGGCGCCCCGGTCAGCAGCTCGGCGGTCGACCACCGCCGCACCGGCTCGCCCGCGCCGACGAACGGCTTGTAGCCGCCGTAGCGGACCAGGCTGCCGTCCGCCGTCTGCTCCCGGTCGATCTTGGCCACCAGTTCGGCCGTCAGCCGGGGGTGCTCGGGGTAGGAGCCGTCGAAGGCGCTCGCCGGGGCCGCCGGGTCGGTACGGCGGCGCAGCCGGGACATCAGGGTCTGCAGGGTGACGACCCGCCGTAGATACGCGGTGACCCACACCAGCCACAGCGCCGTCAGCCACCCGGCGTACGCGTTCAGGACGCCGGCGCCCATGAGGACGAACGTCACGGCGAGGCCCGCGCCGAGGACGGCCAGCCGGGCGCGGTGCAGCCGGCGCGCCGCCAGGGCGTGCGCGAGCACGGGAACCGCGTCGTAGCCGTACGACGGTGCCACGACCCGGAACCGGTGGGTCAGCAGCTCGCGGATGACGGTGGCCCGGTAGACCGGGTCGAGGTAGGTCCCGGCGCACAGCAGCCGGGTGGCGTTGCTCGTGGCGTCCCCGGGCAGGCGGCCCGGGGCGGGCCCGGTCGGCTCCGGCGGTGGAGCGGAGCGGGAGAGGATGTCGTTGGCCATGTCTTCGCTGCTCCGCTCTGCTCAGCCGGCAGGGGTTATCGAGGCGCTGGTGATGGTTCCGTCCGCCACCGTGTACCGGCCGCTGTACGACTTCTGTGTGCCGTCGCTCTGCCGGGCGACGAGGCTCACCGAGACGGTCGTGCCGTCGACGGACTCGACGGTCACGTCGTCGTGTTCGGTGCCCTCGAAGCCCGCGACGAAGGAGGAGTAGGACGAGTCGAGGTTCTTGCCGCCGAGGTCCCAGGCGGCGTGGAAATCACGGCTGTTGATGGCCGCGAAGTAACCCTTGACCGTCGAGGCGGGATCGGTCGCCCCGTCCGTGCCGGTCGCACCGTCCGTGGCCGGTGAGCCGGCCGGGCCGGGGGAGAGGCCGGTGGCGTCGCTGCCCGAGGTGGGCGTCTGCGGGGCCGTGCCGTACGTCGTGGAGGTGTCCGGCGTGGAGATGTCCGATGCGGAGGTGTCCGGTGTGGAGGTGTCCGGCGTCGCCGGATCGGTGAGGGACGGCTGGTAGGAGTAGCCGCCGTTGCCGCTCACGGCCGCGCCCGTGGATCCACCGCTGCCGGAGTGCAGCTGGGGCAGGACACCGGTCAGCAGGATCAGCAGCAGAGGAACACCGGCGATGATCAACGCGTACGTGCGTTCCTGGCCGGCGGCGGGTAACAAGCTCGGCGGCTTGTAGGTGTGGTTCATGGGTCCTCGCAGTTCCCGGCAGACCGCCGGGTCTCGCTCGTCTCTTAGGTACGAACGGAGTTACCTTGCCCGACAACCACCCGGCTGGAGGCGGTTTCACCGCTTCCGAACCGCTTCCGATCCGGGCCGGACGACCGGACCGCGCGGCCCGTGCCGACGGAGCGCCCCCGGACGCGCCGAAGCCCCCGGCCGGCGGCCGGGGGCTCCTGTGGTGCCTCACGGGGTCAGAGGTCAGGCCGGACCGGGACTCCGGACCGTTGGTTCAACGAGCGGGCCGACGCGACACAGCAGCCTCCCGGGCCACGCGGATTGCACGGACTTCTACGCACGGCCCCCCGATCCTGCCGTGCTGGCGTCAAGGGTGCGCTTCAAGCCACGGGAGCGGGGGGCTCATAGTGCCACCCACGGGACGGCAGCAGACCCCCCGGCGACGCCGGGGGGTCTGTGAGGCGCTTGGGGGTGGCTCAGGACAGGCCGGGGCCCCGCACCGGGATGCTGGTGAACGTCGGCTGCTCAGGTTCCCGCGAAGTGAAGAAGTCATTGCCCTTGTCGTCCACCACGACGAACGCCGGGAAGTCCTCGACCTCGATCTTCCAGACGGCCTCCATGCCCAGCTCCTCGTACTCGAGGACCTCGACCTTCTTGATGCAGTCCTGGGCGAGGCGGGCGGCGGGGCCGCCGATGGAGCCGAGGTAGAAGCCGCCGTGGGCGTCGCACGCGTCCGTGACCTGCTTGCTGCGGTTGCCCTTGGCGAGCATCACCTTGGAGCCGCCCGCGGCCTGGAACTGCTCCACGTAGGAGTCCATGCGGCCGGCCGTCGTGGGACCGAAGGAACCGGAGGCGTAGCCCTCGGGGGTCTTCGCCGGACCCGCGTAGTACACCGGGTGGTCCTTCAGGTACTGCGGCATCTCCTCGCCCGCGTCCAGCCGCTCCTTGATCTTGGCGTGCGCGATGTCCCGGGCCACGACGAGCGGGCCGGTGAGGGACAGCCGGGTCTTGACCGGGTACTTGGTCAGCTCCGCGAGGATCGTGTCCATCGGCTGGTTGAGGTCGATCCTGACGACGTCACCGTCCGACTCCAGGTGCTCGTCGGTCGTCTCCGGCAGGAAGCGCGCCGGGTCGGTCTCCAGCTGCTCCAGGAAGACACCCTCGGCCGTGATCTTCGCGACCGCCTGGCGGTCGGCCGAGCAGGAGACGGCGATCGCGACCGGGCAGGACGCGCCGTGCCGGGGCAGGCGGACCACGCGGACGTCGTGGCAGAAGTACTTGCCGCCGAACTGCGCGCCGATGCCGATCTTCTGGGTCAGCTCGAAGACCTTCTGCTCCAGTTCCTTGTCCCGGAAGCCGTGGCCCAGCTCCGAGCCCTCCGCCGGGATCTCGTCCAGGTAGTGCGCGGAGGCGTACTTCGCGGTCTTGAGGGCGTACTCGGCGCTGGTGCCGCCGACGACGATCGCCAGGTGGTACGGCGGGCAGGCGGCCGTACCGAGCGAACGGATCTTCTCCTCCAGGAACTTCATCATGGAGGCCTCGTTCAGGACCGCCTTGGTCTCCTGGTAGAGGAAGCTCTTGTTGGCGCTTCCGCCGCCCTTCGCCATGAACAGGAACTTGTAGGCGCCGCCGTCGGCCGCGTACAGCTCGATCTGCGCGGGCAGGTTGGAGCCGGTGTTCTTCTCCTCCCACATGGTGAGCGGAGCCATCTGCGAGTAGCGCAGGTTGAGCTTGGTGTAGGCGTCGTAGATGCCGCGGCTCAGCGCCGCCTCGTCGCCGCCCTGCGTCAGCACGTTCTGTCCGCGCTTGCCCATGACGATCGCCGTGCCGGTGTCCTGGCACATGGGCAGTACGCCGGCCGCCGCGATGTTCGCGTTCTTCAGCAGGTCCAGCGCGACGAACTTGTCGTTGCCCGACGCCTCCGGGTCGTCGATGATCCGGCGGAGCTGGGCGAGGTGGGCCGGGCGCAGGTAGTGCTGGATGTCGTGGATGGCCTCCTCGGCCAGCTTGCGCAGCGCCTCCGGCTCCACCGTGAGGAACGTCCGCCCGTCCGGTCCCTCGACGGTGGACACGCCCTCGGAGGTCACCAGCCGGTACGGAGTGGTGTCCTCGCCCTGGGGGAGCAGATCGGTGTACGCGAACTCAGGCATCTCAGCCCATTCCTCACTGTGACGGACGGCTGCCCGCCGACGCTGGCGGGCCTCACCAGCGTAGAACCTGCCGCCGACACGGAACCTGTGAGGTAAGGCTCAGTTCGACACGCCCGGACTTGTCCACACCCCTAGTCGCGATCTATCGCGTTTCGGTACGCTGCTGTCGTGGACCTTCAGAAGCACACCGAAGCACCCGTCTCCGAACTGCGTGCCTCGGACGCCGACCGTGATCGCATCGCCGAGATCCTCCGCGAGGCCCTTGCCGAGGGGCGCCTGACCGCCGACGAGCACGCCGAGCGGGTCGAGGGCGTCCTCGCCGCCAAGACGGTGGGCGAGCTGGAGGTCTTCATACGGGACCTGCCCGCCGCCCACCAGCAGTCGGCCGGCCCCGCCTACACCCCTGTCCCGCCCCGCCCCACGCCGGGCGCGATCCCGCACGAGGCGGACGCCAACGTGGTCGCCGTCTTCAGCAGCGCCGTGCGCCGCGGCCGCTGGCGCGCCGGGCGCCGGCTGCACGCGTACTCCGTCTTCGGCAGCATCGAGATCGACCTCAGCGAGGCGATCTTCGAGTACCAGCAGGTCGTGATCAAGGCCGTCTCGGTCTTCGGTGACGTCCAGATCCGCGTGCCGGAGAACGTGTCACTGCGTGGCACCGGCGGCGGCGTCCTCGGCAACTTCGAGGTGGACACGCTGGACTCGGTGGAGTCCGACGCCCCGGTCGTCTACGTCGACGGCTGGGCCGTTCTCGGCAACGTGGAGGCGCGGCCCAAGCGCGGCAAGCGCATAGGCGACATCCTGGACCGGGTCCAGAGCAGGGTCGACCGCAAGCTGGAGCGGGTCCAGGACAAGGTCGACCGGAAGATGCGCAAACACCTGGACCGTTGACAGTCGCGAATCCACCGGCGACCGGAGGGGTTCGGTCCTCCTGCGAGGCGCACTCGGGGGCGTGAACGAGCCGTCGTGCGCCCGCGGTTGGGAACGCAGTGCATAGGCGCGCGCACAGCGGGTAGGCCTTGCTGCATCGTCTCTCGCTCGCGAAGCCGTCGTCAGGAGTAGACCGTGCTGCAACCGCCGCATTCGTCCCTGCAGGTCGCTGCCGTTCCGGCCCAGCGGGTGCCAGTGCGAGACAGGGATCAAGACGCGCCCTGGCACACCGAGGCGGTGTGCCGGCGCGACGAGGCCGGCCTGTTCTTCGCCCCCTCGAAGGAGCCGACCGCCGCCCGGCTGTCCCGCGAGGAGGCGGCCAAGCGTGTCTGCGCCCGCTGCCCGGTGATGGTCGAGTGCCGCGAACACGCCCTCCTCCAGCCCGAGCCCTACGGCGTCTGGGGCGGCCTCACCGCGGCGGAGCGCCGCGTGGTCCTGGCCAGGCGCCGCCGCAGGGAGATGGAACTCAAGAAGGCGGCGCGGGCAACGGCGGCGAACAGGATGGCGGGCTAGCAGGGGCGGGGGGAACTGCGCGGCCGGCCTTGGGCGATCCGCACTCGCCGGCGGACGCGCAGCTCCCTTTGGACGCGGACGCGCAGCTCCCCTTGGCCAGAGGCTGACGGCTGAACGGACGCCGACGGCCGCGGGGCCTACTTGGCCCTGTCGAAGTCGACCGCGCTGTAGGCCCGCAGCTTGCTCAGCCGGTGCTCGGAGTCGATCCGGCGCACGGTGCCCGACTTGGACCGCATCACGATCGACTCGGTCAGCGCCTTCTCCGACCGGTACTGGACACCGCGCAGCAGCTCACCGTCGGTGATCCCGGTGGCGACGAAGAACACGTTCTCGCCCGAGACCAGGTCGTCGGTGGTCAGCACACGGTCCAGATCGTGCCCGGCGTCGATCGCCCGCTGCCGCTCCGCGTCGTCCTTGGGCCACAGCTTGCCCTGGATCGTGCCGCCCAGGCACTTCACGGCGCAGGCCGAGATGATGCCCTCGGGCGTGCCGCCGATGCCGAGCAGCAGGTCGACACCGGTGCCCTCGCGCAGCGCGTACACCGAGCCGGCGACGTCGCCGTCGGAGATCAGCTTGATGCGCGCGCCCGCCTCCCGGACCTCCTGGATCAGGCCCTCGTGCCGGGGCCGGTCGAGGATGACGACGGTGACGTCCTCCGGCGCGGACCGCTTGGCCTTGGCGATGCGCCGGATGTTCACGGCGACGGGTGCGTCGATGTCGACGAAGTCGGCGGCCTCGGGGCCGGTCACGAGCTTGTCCATGTAGAACACGGCGGACGGGTCGAACATGGCGCCGCGCTCGGCGGCGGCCAGGACGGCGATCGCGTTCGGCATGCCCTTGGCCGTCAGCGTGGTGCCGTCGATCGGGTCGACGGCGATGTCGACCTCGGGACCGGTGCCGTCGCCCACGCGCTCGCCGTTGAAGAGCATCGGGGCTTCGTCCTTCTCGCCCTCCCCGATGACGACGACGCCGTTCATCGACACGGTGGAGACGAGGGTGCGCATGGCGCGTACCGCGGCACCGTCGGCGCCGATCTTGTCGCCACGCCCCACCCAGCGGCCCGCGGCCATGGCGGCGGCCTCGGTCACCCGGACGAGTTCCAGGGCGAGGTTGCGGTCGGGAGCCTCGGCGGGAACATCGAGCTCGGACGGAAGGTGATGATTTTCGGTCATCGGAGCGCACCTTTCTGATACGACGACGGCCGGATGAGGGTGTTGGCCCCGACTCTATCGTTAGGCAGACAAAATGAGCAGGGGACCCCACGGATGAGCGCCTGGGGCACCTGCGACGATAGGAGGCGTGGCAGGTTCCAAAGGCAAGCAGAAGACCGCCCGGGACATGATCCTCTCCCTGGGCGTGGTGGGTATCGCGGCGGTGATCGTCTACTTCCTGACGATCCCGCACGACGATCACGCCCCTGACCTCAAGCGGGTCGACTACCGGGTCGAGCTGATCACGGCCCGGCGCGCCGCGAGTTACCCGGTCGCGGCCCCCGAAGGTCTGCCGAGCGCCTGGAAGGCGACCTCCGTGACCTACGACGGCGAGTACCAGCGCTGGCACCTGGGCTACCAGACCCCGGACGGCCAGTACGTACAGCTCGAGCAGTCCACGCAGAAGCCGGCCGACTTCGTCGACGACGCCAGCCAGGGCGCCTCGGCGACGAGCAGGACCGAGTCGATCGGCGGCCGCACCTGGACCCGCTACACCGGCGGCCGTTACGACGCCCTCGTCCTGAACGGCACGCACGGCTCCACGACGGTGGTGGCAGGCACGGCGTCCTTCGACGACCTGACGAAGATGGCGGCGGCGCTCAAGACCAAGTGACCTGCGCATGCAGCACAGGCCCCCGGCGGTGCCGGGGGCCTGTGTCATGTCTGCGATGGCTCAGACGGTCGTGATGACGTCCTCGTACGCCAGGCGCGGCGAGCGCGGGAACCAGGCGTCCTCACCCGGCTTGCCGATGTTGACGACCATCAGCGGGGTGTGGTCGTCGTCCAGGAACTCCTTCTGGACGCCCGCGAAGTCGAGACCGGTCATCGGGCCGGCGGCGAGGCCGGCGGCGCGGACGCCGATGATGAAGTACGCGGCCTGCAGGGCGGCGTTCAGGGCGGCGGCACCCTCGCGGGCCGGACGCTCGGCGAAGAAGACGTCCTTGGCCTGCGGGAAGTGCGGGAAGAGGGTCGGCAGCTCCTCGTGGAACTCGTTGTCCGCGGAGAGGATCGCGACCAGCGGGGCGGCGGCCGTCTTGGGCTGGTTGCCCTCGGCCATGTGCTGCACCAGGCGCTCGCGGGCCTCGGCGGAGCGGACCAGGGTGATGCGCAGCGGCGACTGGTTGAAGGCGGTCGGGCCGTACTTGACCAGGTCGTAGATCGCCTGGACCTGCTCGTCGGTCACCGGCTCGTCGGTGAAGGTGTTCGCGGTGCGGGCCTCGCGGAAGAGCAGGTCCTGGGCGGCGGGGTCAAGAACGAGAGACATGCGTGGACTTCCTCACGTGCGTGTCCGGTCCTGGGGTGCCGGACCGGCTGACGCGACCGACCATACGCCAGATGAGGTTTAAGCTTCAACGAAAATCGGGGCATGGTGATCCGCTTCACAGCGCACGGCTCTTGCTATTCGTCCTCGTCCTCCGGGTCTTCCTCTTCCTCCGCGAGCGCCGCGTCCAGCCGGGCCCGCGCCCCCTCCAGCCAGCGCCGGCACACCCTGGCCAGCTCCTCGCCGCGCTCCCACAGCGCCAGGGACTCCTCCAGCGTCGTACCACCCGCCTCCAGGCGCCGTACGACCTCGATCAACTCGTCCCGCGCCTGCTCGTAGGAGAGCGCCTCGTCCACCTTGCCGGTCATCCACCCAACCCTAGTCGTCGACTCGAACCGTCAGCTCGCCCTCGGCGACCCGCGCGCGCAGCGCCTCGCCGCCGGTCACCTCGGCCGGATCCCGCACCACGTGCCCGTCCGCCTTCTGCAGCACCGCATACCCGCGCTTGAGCGTGGCCGCGGGGGAGAGGGCGACCACGCGCGCGTGCGTGTGCGTCAGCTCCGAGTCCGCGCGGTCCAGGAGGTGGCCGAGGGTGCGCCGGCTGCGCTCGACGAGGGAGGTCACATGGTCGGCGCGCTCGTCGATCATCCGGTGCGGATCCTCTATCGCCGGCCGGGCCAGCGCGTGCGCCAGCCCCCGCTCCTCCCGCTCCACGAACGCGTGCACACAGCGCCGGGCCCGGTCGCGCAGCATCCGCACCCGCTCGGACTCCTCGCCCACGTCCGGTACGACCTTCTTGGCCGCGTCGGTCGGGGTGGAGGCGCGCAGATCGGCGACGTAGTCCAGCAGCGGGGTGTCGGGTTCGTGCCCGATGGCGGAGACGACGGGCGTACGGCACTCGGCGACGGCCCGCACGAGCTGCTCGTCGGAGAAGGGCAGCAGGTCCTCCACGCTGCCGCCGCCGCGCGCGACGATGATCACGTCCACCTCCTCGAGCGCGTCCAGCTCCTTCACCGCCTGCACGACCTGGGGGACCGCGTGCACACCCTGCACGGGGACGTTGCGCACCTCGAAGCGGACGGCCGGCCAGCGGTGCCGGGCGTTCTCCAGCACGTCCCGCTCCGCGGCCGAGGCCCGCCCGCACACCAGCCCGATCAGCTGCGGCAGGAACGGCAGCGGCTTCTTCCGCTCCGCAGCGAACAGGCCCTCTGCCGCCAGCGCCTTCTTCAGCTGCTCCAGCCGGGCCAGCAGCTCACCGACGCCGACGGGCCTGATCTCGGCGGCGCGCAGGGACAGCTGCCCCCGGGGTGCGTACCACTCCGGCTTGGCGAGCACGACGACCCGGGCGCCCTCCCCGACGACGTCGGCGACGGCGTCGAACACCTGCCGGTAACAGGTCACGCTCACGGAGATGTCGTACGACGGATCCCGCAACGTCAGGAACACGACCCCGGCACCGGGCCGCCGGGACAACTGCGTGATCTGCCCCTCGACCCACACCGCGCCGAGCCGGTCGATCCAGCCCCCGATCATCCGGGAGACCTCGCCGACGGGGAGCGGTGCCTCGGGGGAGGTGTTCACAGCCATGCGGTCGAGAGTAACGGGGGGTACTGACAGCGCAGCCGTCAGCCGTTCGGGACGCGCCCCCGCTGCCCCACCAGCACCACCAACCCGATCACCAGCCACACCGCTCCCACCACCTGCGCCGCCCCGCTCGCCGCCACGATCACCGCCACCGTGATCGCCGCCCCGGCCACCGGTACCAGCACATGCCGCCACCAGCTCACCGGCTCCCGCCCCGGTCGGCGCACCGCGAAGTACCCCACCACGCTCGCGTGCAGCAGCGTGAACGCCGTGAGCGCGCCGATGTCGACCACCGAGACCAGCTTGTCCAGCCCGTCGGCGCGGCGCGCCGCCCATCCCGCGGCGAGCAGCGTGACCACCGCGGCACACAGCAGCGCGACCCGCGGCACCCCGGCGTCCGTCCGGGACAGGGCACGGGGCAGGCGCCGGTCCCTGCTCATCGCGAACAGCAGGCGCCCGGCCGCCGCCTGCCCCGCCAGCGCGGCGAACGCCGCCCCGATCGCCTTGCTCGCGGCCACCAGGTCGTGCAGCCGGCGCCCGACGGAGGCGTCCACGGCGTCGTAGAAGGCGGCCCCCTGCCGGGCCGGATCGGCCGCCAGCTGCGCGGACGTCGTCGGCTCCAGCAGCGCCACCAGATACGTCTGCGCGACGAACAGCACGCCGGCCAGCGCCAGGCAGAACAACAGCGCCCGCGCCACCTTCGCCGAGCCCCCGGTGACCTCCTCGGCGAACGTCGCGATCGCGTCGAAACCCAGATACGACAGGACGGCCACCGACACCGCTCCGAGCACCGCCGAGAGGGCGAACGCGCCCTGCGTGCCGTCGTCCGACAGCGGTGACAGCAGCCCCCGTGCCGCTCCGTCCCACGCCAGGACGACGATCGCCGCCGCCACGAAGACCAGCAGGACGGCGACCTCCAGGGCCAGCACGAGAAAGCCCACGCGCGCGGCAGCCCGTACGCCCCACAGGTTCAGCAGGGTCGTGACCACGACCGCGAGTGCCGTCCACACCCAGCGGGACACCTGAGGGACCAGCGCGTTCATGGCGATGCCGGAGAAGAGATAGGCGACGGCCGGAATGAGGACGTAGTCCAGCATCGCCATCCAGCCCGCGACGAACCCGGCCCCTGCGCCGAGCCCCGCGCGCGCGTAGGCGAACACCGACCCGGCCTGCGGCACGACCCGCACCATCTGCGCATAGCTGAACGCGGTGAACGCCATCGCGACCGTGGCCACCACGTACACCAGTGCCACCGCGCCGTGCGACCGGGCGTCCAGCGTGCCGAACACACCCACCGGCGCCATCGGCGCGATGAACAGCAGTCCGTAGACCACGAGGTCCCGGAAACCGAGGCTGCGCCGCAGCCGGTGCCGCTCGTCGGTCGCGCAAGCCGCCGTACCGGTGTCGGACATGGCAACCAGTCTTCCCCGTGGGGCACCGAGCACGCGATCTCTGCGCGGCCGAAAGCAGCCGAACGCGGCCTTACGATGGGACGCATGACCTCTTCGACTGGCCGCCGTGTCCTGCTCGCCGCTCCCCGGGGCTACTGCGCGGGTGTGGACCGCGCCGTGACCGCCGTCGAGAAGGCCCTCGAACAGTACGGGGCCCCGATCTACGTCCGGCACGAGATCGTCCACAACAAGTACGTCATGCAGACCCTGCGCAAGAAGGGCGCCGTCTTCGTCGAGCGGACGGAGGAGGTGCCGCCGGGCAGCATCGTGATGTTCTCGGCCCACGGCGTCGCCCCGGTCGTGCACGAGGAGGCCAAGCAGGGCCGGCTCGCCACCATCGACGCCACCTGCCCCCTGGTCACCAAGGTCCACAAGGAAGCCGTCCGGTTCGCGAGCGAGGACTACGACATCCTCCTGATCGGTCACGAGGGCCACGAGGAGGTCATCGGCACCTCCGGTGAGGCCCCCGACCACATCCAGCTCGTCGACGGTCCCGAGGACGTCGCCAAGATCGAGGTCCGCGACCCGTCGAAGGTCGTCTGGCTGTCGCAGACCACCCTCTCCGTGGACGAGACCATGGAGACGGTCGACGCCCTGAAGACCAAGTTCCCGGGACTCGTCTCGCCGCCCAGCGACGACATCTGCTATGCCACGCAGAACCGCCAGCTCGCCGTGAAGCAGATGGGTGCCGAGGCCGAGCTGGTCATCGTCGTCGGCTCGCACAACTCCTCCAACTCCAAGCGGCTGGTGGAGGTCGCCAAGCTGGCCGGCTCCCGCGAGGCCTACCTGGTCGACTTCGCCTCCGAGATCGACGAGGCCTGGCTGGAGGGCGTGCGGACCGTCGGCGTCACCTCCGGCGCCTCCGTGCCGGAGGTCCTGGTCGAGGAGGTGCTGGACTGGCTCGCCGAGCGCGGCTACGGCGACGTGGAGCTGGTCAAGGCGGTGGAGGAGTCCATCATCTTCTCGCTGCCCAAGGAACTCCGCCGTGACCTGCGCGAAGAGGCGGCCGCGCTGGTCGCCGAGCGCGGCGGTTCCGGCGCGGTGGACAGCGCCGGGGAGTGACTGTCAGTCGTCCGTCGTAACGTAGTGCCATGCAGATCTTCGGCGTGGACATCGGCGGATCCGGGATCAAGGGTGCTCCTGTGGACCTGGACAGGGGCGCCCTGGCCCAGGAGCGCTGCAAGGTACTCACCCCGCATCCCGCGACACCGGACGGCGTGGCCGACGGGGTCAAGCAGGTCGTGGACCACTTCGGCTGGACCGGCCCGGTCGGCCTGACCTTCCCCGGGGTGGTCACCGGCGGCGCCATGGTGCGGACGGCCGCGAATGTCGACAAGAGTTGGGTCGACACGGACGCGGGTGCGCTGTTCGGCGGCAGACTCGGCGGGCTGCCGGTGACGGTGCTCAACGACGCGGACGCCGCGGGCGTGGCCGAGATGCGCTTCGGCGCGGGCCGCGACCGCGGGGGCACGGTCATCCTGCTCACCTTCGGCACGGGCATCGGCAGCGCCGTCTTCGTCGACGGCGTCCTGCTGCCGAACACGGAGCTGGGCCACCTCGAGCTGAGTGGCCACGACGCCGAGACCCGCGCCTCCAGCAAGGCCAAGGAGGACCACGACCTGACCTGGGAGCACTGGGCGCGCCGGGTCCAGAAGTACCTCGCCCACGTGGAGATGCTCTTCTCGCCCGAGCTGTTCATCATCGGCGGCGGGGTCAGCCGCAAGGCGGACAAGTTCCTGCACTTCATCGAGGGCATCAGAGCCGAGATCGTGCCCGCGCAGCTGCAGAACGACGCAGGGATCGTCGGAGCGGCGATGAGTGCGGCCGAACAGCAGCGGTAGCGGCCGGGGCCCGGCGCCTCATGGGCTCAGGCCCGGCGCCGGCGCCGCCGCACCCACCGCACCCGGCGTACGAGCACGATCACCCCCGCGACGAGCGTCCCGCCGTACAGCCAGCCGGCCTGGGTGGCGAGCCCGGTGAACACCCCCATCAGCCGCCCGAGCAGCCCTGCCTTGCCGTCGGCGACGGGAAACAGCCCGCCTATGAACGCCATCGGCAGCACCACGGGCGCGGTCAGCAGGTCCCCGTCGCGCACCCACAGCGCGCTCAGCACGCTCACCGGCAGGAACAGCACGCCGTACGCCGTCATGGACCCGCCGAACAGCAGCCCGTCCAGGCAGCCGAGCAGGAACATCACGACGATGCAGAACAGCCCGCTGCCGAGCCCGGTGAGGCGGGGGTTCGGCAGCCGCGGCCCCAGCGATACCCGTCCCTGCCCCCCGGACCGCCGCACCCCCGCTCCGGGTCCGCGCCGGCCCGCGCCCGGCCGGTGCCGGGCCTGCGGGGGCAGCTGCGCGGACGGTGGTGTGCCGCGTCGCGGTCCGTCGTTCGGGGGTCGCGATCTGTGTTGCTCCACTGGTCCAACTTAGGTCTGCTTATGTGCCGAATCACCCATCAGACACGCCGGTGAGCAGAGCTTGGCCGGACGTTCGAAGCTCCTGTGAGCCGCTGGGTCGGGACGCCGTAAACTGGGGGATCGGTCAGTGTCGGTCTCCGGCCCCTGGCACCCACCCCCTGGCCCACCTCATCTACGGGAAGTCGCAACGTGTCGCTCACGATCGGAATCGTCGGCCTGCCCAATGTCGGCAAGTCGACCCTGTTCAACGCCCTGACCAAGAACGACGTGCTGGCGGCCAACTACCCGTTCGCCACGATCGAGCCGAACGTCGGCGTGGTGGGCGTCCCCGACGGCCGTCTGGCCAAGCTTGCGTCGATCTTCTCCTCCGAGCGCATCCTTCCGGCCACGGTCGACTTCGTGGACATCGCCGGCATCGTACGCGGCGCCTCCGAGGGCGAGGGCCTCGGGAACAAGTTCCTTGCGAACATCCGCGAGTCCGACGCGATCTGCCAGGTCATCCGTGCCTTCAAGGACGAGAACGTCGTCCACGTCGACGGCAAGGTCTCGCCGAAGGACGACATCGAGACGATCAACACCGAGCTGATCCTCGCCGACCTGCAGACGATCGAGAAGGTCCTGCCGCGGCTCCAGAAGGAGTCCCGGATCAAGAAGGACGTCGCGCCGAAGGTCCAGGCCGTCGAGGAGGCCAAGGAGATCCTGGAGAAGGGCGACACGCTCTTCGCGCACGGCATCGTCCAGGGCACCGAGCGCAACGAACTGCTGCACGACCTGCACCTGCTCACGACGAAGCCCTTCCTCTACGTCTTCAACGTCGACGAGGACGAGCTGGTCGACGAGGACTTCAAGAACGAGCAGCGTGCCCTGGTCGCCCCCGCCGAGGCGATCTTCCTCAACGCCAAGCTGGAGGCGGACCTCGCCGAGCTGGACGAGGAGGACGCGCTGGAGCTGCTGGAGTCGGTCGGCGCCGAGGAGCCCGGCCTGGCCACCCTCGCCCGCGTAGGTTTCAACACCCTCGGCCTGCAGACCTACCTCACGGCCGGCCCCAAGGAGTCCCGCGCCTGGACGATCAAGAAGGGCGCCACGGCCCCCGAGGCGGCCGGTGTGATCCACACCGACTTCCAGAAGGGCTTCATCAAGGCCGAGGTCATCTCCTTCGACGACCTGGTCGACACCGGCTCGGTGGCCGAGGCCCGCGCCAAGGGCAAGGCCCGCATGGAGGGCAAGGACTATGTGATGCAGGACGGGGACGTGGTGGAGTTCCGCTTCAACGTGTAGCGGCTGACGTATCACCACGTCGCTGATCTGGTAAACATGCAGGTCAGGGAGGGTCCGGCTCTTCGGGGTCGGGCCCTTGGTTTTTCCCGTGCTGGGATGGTGCTGGGATGGCTGACCCCTCGTGATCCGTCGTCATCCCTGGTCATCCGTACCGTGCTGGGATCGTGCCGGGATGGGATGAGAGGCCCGTGCTGGGTTTCTGGCAGCGATCTCCCGGTGCGCAGGTGGGGGCGGGTGGGGCTCAATCCGTACGACTTCTTCACCACCTGGGGCCGTGCAGATTCGATACGTGGCGCCTTTCCTACTCGTTTGACACAATCGAGGACATGGCTGAGACGACATACAGCATCGGGGAAGGCCCGGCGACGCGGGTGAGCCTGTCGCTGCCGGAGGGGACCGCGGAGGCGATCCGGGCGCGGGTGGGGAAGCGGGAGTTCTCCGCGTTCATCGCCGAGGCGGTCGAGCGTGAGCTGCGTGGGCAGGTCCTGGACGAGTACCTGGCGGACTACGAGAGCCGCAAGGGACCGGTCTCCGAGCCTGCTCGTCAGCGGGCACGGCAGGTCTTCGACGAGGTGTTCGCCGAGGAGGCCGAGTGGCCCGCCGCAGGCTGAGCCACGAAGGGACGCTGGTCCTCGACAGCGAGGGACTCTCGAAGCTGCTCGCCGACGACGAGCAGGTGGTGGCTCTGATCGCCGAGGCGCGCTCGCGCGGCATGGAGGTCGTGATCAGTGCGCTCACCCTTATCGAGGCCGTGCACGCGCGCACGAACAAGTCCCGCCTGAACTGGATGATCTCCGGGCTGCGCGTAGTCGCAGTGGGCGACGAGGAGGCGAGGGCAGCCTCGGGGTTGCTGATGAATGCCGGTTTGCACGGGCACAAGTACGCGATCGATGCGGCGGTCGCCGAGGCAGCGCTGCGACAGCACCGCCCCGTGGTCATGCTGACTTCCGATATCGACGACATGGCCAAGCTCTGCGGCGATCGGGTCCGGCTCGTGGCGGTGTGATTTCCCCTGGTCTGCTGCCGACTGGGCGGACCGGCTGCCGCGCGAGGGGCTCGTGCGCCGACTGTCCGGCGACAACCGCGGCTGCAAGGTCCCGCCGATGGCTGCGCACTTGTGTCAGCGCCGTGCCTTGGCCTTGATGAGCTGCTGGGCGAGCTCTGCCGCGCTGGACGGCAGCCCTTTCGTGCGCTGCCCGTATTGGGGATGTGCCTGGTCGAGCGTGGGCACGGTGCTGGTGGCGCGGTCCGCGGGTGCGCGTTCGATCACCGTGGTGCCGGTTTCCGCTTCGAGTACGGGGGCGTATCCGGCCTGGCGCAGTGCGCTGAGCGTCGTCTCCGGCGGGGCCGTGGAGATGGCCACGGTGGGTGCGATGCGTCGCAGTGCGAGTGCGGCGAGGCTTTTGGCCCGGGTGATTTCGGTGATCAGCGCGGTGTCGTCGGAGCGGATGCAGCAGGCGCTGCGTACGACGCGGAGCCGGCCGTGCGTGCGTGCCGTGTCCTTGATCGTGTACGTGAGCGGCTGGGGCAGCCGGGTGCCGTTCGCGCACACGGCTTGGAGGCGTTCGAGGATGTCGTCGGCACTCCATCCGGTGTCGAGGGCGCGGCGCAGCGAGGCGGGGGTGATGCGCCAGACCACGGCGTGCCCTTCGGATTCGATGTCGCCGACGGCGGTGAGGAGTTCGGCCAGTTCGGTGGCGGGTGCTCCGGTGACGGTCGCGGTGGCGTCGGCCTGGAAGTGGGCGGTGGTGCTGGGCTCGGGCAGCGTCGCGCGCAGGCTGTCGCGGAGGCCGGCCACGGCCGCGGCCAGGTGGGGATGCCCGGCCAGGTCGGCGCCGACGGCCGCGGCGCCGGTCCCTTCGCTCGCGGGGTCTGCGTGTGCGCCGGGGACGGACGGGTAGTGCCGGTGGGCTCCCGCTTCGAGGAGCGCGTGTACGGCGCGGCCCGCGTCGGTGAGTGCTCCGTGCGCGATGAGCCCGAGCAGTTCGGCCTCGTCGAGGGTGGCGCGCAGCCGCTGCAGGAGGGCATGGGTGGTGTCGTGGTCGTCTCCGGTGTCCACGTAGTCGAGGTCGAGACCTGCGAGCAGGTCGGCGACCTTGCCCAGGCCGGCCGTCTTCGCGAGCGTGATGAGCTGCTCCAGGGGCGAGTGCTCATCAGCGCCAGCGACCGCAGGCGTCTCACTTTGCCCGTCGGTGGTGAAGCGCTCCCGCGCGAGCTCCAGGAACGCGGCGAGGTCACCGAGCGGCACGCCGTTCTCGTCGGCGCGCAGGGCGAGTTGTTCCAGTGGCTCCGGGTCCGTCAGGTCGGCGAGCAGGTCACCGGCGCCGTACGGACCGTCCGCCTCCGGTGCGTCGGGCTCGTCCGGCGTCGTCATGAGGTCGTACAGAGCGGGCTGGAACCAGGCCGCGCACTCCAGCAGCGCGCGCCGTGCCTCCCCCGTGGCCTGGGTCCCGTGTCCGTCGGGGAGTGCGGCGAGGGCGGCGAGCAGGCCGCGACGCAGCGGTACCGCGTAACCGTCGCTCGGGGAGACGAGTGCGACGGGCGGCTCGTCCGCGTCCGGCCAGCACGTCAGCACCTCCGGGACTACCGCCCAGGCGGCCACCAGGGGCAGCAGTTTCCCGGCCGGTGTGGCGCGTGCCCAGGTGTCGTACGCGGACGTGGGCAGCAGTCGTGCGGACGGTTTCGTACGGGAAGCGGTGCGGCGGCCGCGGCCGCGTGCCGCGGGCGCTTCCTCGTCCGCCTTGGGGGCGGCGAGGCCCGCGTTCACCGCGAGGTCGAGCCAGAGCCTGGTGTCGACCTCGCTCGCGCCCGCCGCCTTCGCCAGGCGCCGCGTCTCCCGTACGGCGATACCGCCCGTCTTGCGGATGGCGACGGGGGCCGTCGCCAGTTCCCGCAGGACGAGTTCGGCGCGCCAGGCCGCGGCCCCGGCGGCGATGCTGCCCTCGTCCTGCCAGGACGAGGGCAGCGCCGGCGTCGCGGTCAGAGGTGGCGGAGTGGTCCGCATGGTGGGAGACGGCTGCGGACCGCGCAGGGCGTGTCCCACTTCGTAGCAGAGTTCGACGAGGTCGGGGCCGACGGGTACGACCATGCCACGCGCGGCGAGCCAGTCCGTGCCCGCATCGCCGCTGCCGCCGTCACGGAAGGTGAATTTGTCGCCGGGATGCCACCGCCGAGTGCTGCCGTAGGCGTTCGAGGCGATGCCCATGGACTCGTATCGGGAGACGAAGCAGTGGGTGTGCATCAGGGGCGGTCCCGGCACGAGGTGCTCCAGGAGATCGTGCGCCTCCCGGGGGGCCTGCTCGACCAGGGCGCGGACCCGCTGCGGATCACCCAGAACGGCGGTGATGCCTTCCTGTGCGGCGCCGCGTGAGAGTTTGTCGCCGAGGCCGAGCGTGGCCGCGATGCGCCGTACCTCGGGGGCGTTGAAGGCGCCGGTGAGCAGTTCGTCCACGCGACGCCCGTGGACCTGGCCCGCGGCGAGCCGGTGTACGCGTGCGGGCACCGCGAGTTGCCCGTCCGGGGCGGGCAGCAGCAGGGCTTGCTCCCGCAGCCGCGCGAGCCCCGACTTCAGCCAGGAAAGTGAAGCCCCGCCCTCCTGAAGCCAGTTGAGCAGGTCATCCTCGGGGACGAGCCGGTCGTACGGCTCGATGCCGCCGCTTCGCTCATCGCCGTCGCCGAACCGCGGATACGTGTTCATCGGCGCATAGGTGTTCTGCGCGGGCGGTCTGCGGGGTGGCCCGTACTGTTCCATGGCGCGTGTGCCGACGGCCTCAAGGAGATCCCAATGGGCCGCGTCGAGGGACAGCATCCCGGCCGCAACCGACGGATCAGTGAGCAGATGTGCGGCGAGTACGCCGAAGCCGGTGATCCTCTCATAGCCGGCGGCGCGCGGCAGCTCGCGCTCCTCCAGCAAAGTCGTCAGCCGCTCGGGCGCAAGCCCGGCCAGCCATTGCTCAAGGGCGGCGACAGAGGCAATCCCAGAACTCCCAGACATCCGGCGAGCCTAGTGGCAGCCGCATCGCTCTACCCATGCGGGATGTAGGGGGCGGGGTGGGTTGGTAAACTACCGGATTTCATTCCATGAGATCCGGTACGAAGTTCTCACCCGACAGGGTCACCTCTGCTGTACCGGCCCACCCTGGCCGACGGCTCAGACGCGGTTCCCACGCTCGTCGCAGCCTGCCGCCGCGCCCCCGAAAGCCGAGGGGACACGCACTGCCGCCGGGCCGGGGCCGTGCTGGCCGCTCACTCGTCTGCCGCGCCCGCGGGCCGGAGCCCTGGCCAGAAGCGAGCCTGCGGTACAGGTGGGCGACGAGGTCTGCAGCCTGGAGAAGGCGGCTTGCGCGGGACGGGGCGAAGTGGATCGTGTCGACGATCTCCGGGAGCCGGTCGCACCCTGTCCCGTCGCTGCCGTCGCGCTGGTAGAGGCGGAAGTGCGGTTGGTGCTCGGCCGCCCCGTCGATCTCGTCGGCGATGATCAGCGTCCACTGCCCGTAGGCCCGCGCCCGATCGTTGACGCGGCTCAGCAGATCTTTCAGAACTCGCTGGTGGGGCGGCACAGTCAGTTCCGCCCGAGACGGGTACCGCTCCAGGTTCAGACCCCTGATGATGATCTGCACGTCATGCGCACCGATCGCCTTGAGCGCGTCACCGTAGACACCGGTCCCGGCGCGCACCATGTCACCTTCCTTGGCGTGGAGTTCCGCTTCAACGTCTGACCCAGTCGTCACTGTGGGCGAGGTCGAGGGCCCGGCCACAGTGAGGGTGCCGGGTCCCCGACTCGCGCTCGGTCGGCCGCCTCGGGGGGTGCCGCGGCCGACCTGAGAGGAATGCTCCGCGAGGGATCGGTCAGTCAGCTGACCGGCGGGTCGCAATCCCGTGATCATTCTGGGCGGCCTCGTCCTGCAGGCCCAGCCTGCTCGCAGGAAGATGCCAGTAATGCCTGGCGGAGTGGCGGGACCCCGGCTAACTCTCCGGCGGCGCCGCTCGCGGCACCGGGGAGGGCAGCAGGCCGAGTTCGGCTGCGCGCAGGCCCGCCTGGAAACGGGAGTTCGCGCCCAGGGTCGCCATGATCCTTGCCACGTGGCGCCGGTATGTGCGCATGGACACCGACAGCTCATCGGCCGCCTGCTCGTCCGTCATCCCGGAGTTCAGACAGCCGAGGACCTGTTTCACGAACGTGGCGCGGGCGTGACCGTCCCAGTCGATCCGGACCGGCACCGGGGTGGCGCTGCACCACACGGCGGCGAACAAGGCGTGCAGTGCGTCGGCCACACCGTCGGACCGGGTGAGGGATGCCTGTGGCCCGAGGGCCGAGTCGGCGATCAGCACGGCGCTCCGGCCGTCCACGATGACGCAGTCGATCAGCGGTACGCGGGCGATCCGCAGCTCGATGTGCTCGCTCGCCGCGAGGTCCTCCCAGTGCTCCGGGACCCTGTGCCGGCCGGGCTCGGAGCGGGCGATGCGTACCCGGACCGTTTCGTTCCGTGCCCGCAGGATCTCTATGACCCGGCGAGCACGGGTGGTGTGCTCGGCGAAGCAGATGTCCACCGACTGCCGTGCCTGGCAGATCTGTTCCGCGATGGCCGCCGTGATCGACGCCTCGTCCGGTTCCACGGGGATCGCCAACGGCACCTCGGCTTCCGTGTCCCTGTGCAGGGCCACGGCGTTGTCGATCAGAGAACTCACCACGAGGAGGGTCCGGTCGATCTCGTCCTTCACGGCCCGGGAGCCCGTAGGACCTGCGGCCCACGCATGCCCCGTGCGTACTTCCGATGCATCGATGTCCACGAGCGCATCACCCACACCAGGGCGTCAGCCCCGGCTCGACGGCCCTGACGCCTGACTCCAACGTCCCCACCGCCTCGGCCACTTGCCGTCGGTGGGTACGCCAGGAGAGGCACATCGTCCGGGGCCCGGCGCCGGCGGTGAGCCCCGCGCCGCACAGGGACTCGCGAACGCGCACCGCAGCGGGGCCGTGGGCGGGGACGAACGCGGCACTGCCCTCCAGGGTCATGACCACCTCGCCGCCGCCCGGCAGCTCCACGCCGTCCGAACTTCCGGAGGAGGCATGACGATCCGTGGGCCTTGCCTGGAATGGGGGGCCGGACGGCACCCACCGGTGGTCCACTGCTCTCATCACTTCCTTTCGTTGTCACGCTGACCACAGCCTGTCGGCCACTGTCTGTCAGTAACACTGCGGGAACTGTCGAGAGCGATGCGGTCAGCTCTCGACAGCCCTGCATCGAGGAGCCGAAGCCACGGGGAGGTTAGCCACCGAGCCGGACCAGTAGTCCTTCTGTGGCAGCAAGATGCGCCTGTGGCGGGTGGTACGGCACGCCGCGTGGACGGCGCGGGGACGGGCAGCGCTCCCTCGAGGGGTGGTGCTGCCGCCCGGCCCTTCGTGCGCCCGGCCCTTCGTGCGCCCGGCTCTTCGTGCGCCGGCTCAGGAGTGGCTGCCGGTGGTCACCGGCTCCTGACCTTCCTGGCGAGGCCCGGCGAGGGGCTGCCCCGGGTGGCCGGGGTGCTGCCCGGACCGGTGCCGGGGCCACCACGCCTTCGGGCCGATCAGCCCGGTCAGCGTCGGCACCAGGAGCAGCGCCATGACGAACGCGGTCAGCAGGATGCCGAACGCCACCGCGAAGCCCATCTCCTGCAGCATCGAGTTGTCCGCCAGCATCAGGACGCCGAAGGTGCCCGCCAGGATGACGGCGGCGGAGCCGATCGTCGGGGCCGACTGGGAGACGGCGAGACGTACGGACTCGGCCGTCGACTTGCCGCTGAGCACCTCCTCGCGCAGCCGCGCCACCATGAGGATGTTGTAGTCGGTGCCGATGGCGACCACGAAGAGGTACACCACGATGGGCAGCGAGAACAGCAGCCCGTCCTCGCCCTTGACGTTCTGGAAGAGCCAGACCGACGAGCCCAGCGTGGCGGCGAAGCCGAGGCCGACGGCGAGCATCAGGTAGAGCGGGGCGACGACGCTGCGCAGCAGCAGCCCAAGGATGAGCAGGATGGCGAACGCGGCGATCGGGAAGACCAGCCTGTAGTCGTGGTTGACGGCGTCCTCGATGTCGGCGAGGACCGCGGTCTTTCCGCCCACCAGCGCCTTCGTACCCTTGGGCGCGTTGTGGTGCACCGCGTCCCTGAGGTCACCGGCGACCAGGTTGATGGCCTGGTCGGAGGAGGGCCGGAACTTCAGCACCACGTCGTACTGGGCGACGTCGCCCTTGGCGCTGAGGCGGGCCGGGGAGACCTCGCCGACGCCGGACACCTTGGCGACGGACTGCCGGAAGGAGTCGAGGGCGGTCTTGTCGAGCGGCGTGCCCTGGGGGGACGTGACGAACACCAGGCTCGGGTCGGTCTCGCCCGCCGAGAAGCTCTTCTGCAGATCCGCGTTGGCCTGGATCGACTCCAGGGACTTGGGAAGCGAACTCTCCTGGTCGAAGCCGGGCTTGAAGCCGAACGCCCCGATGGCGAGCACGGCGAGCAGGCCCGTGGAGGCGGCGGCGACCAGGCCGGGGCGCCGGGAGGCGAAGGTGCCGACCCTGCCGGCCAGACGGTTCCTCGGGGCCCGCTGCCATGCCTTGGACGGCCAGAACGCCTTCGTACCGAGGAGCGAGAAGACCGCGGGCACCAGGGTGAGCGCCGCGACGAGGGTGACGGCGACGGAGATCGCGAGGGACGGGCCCATCGCGCGCAGGTTGCCCATGGTGGAGAACAGCAGGGCCAGGAAGGCGACGATCACGGCGCTCGCGGCGGAGGCGATGGTCTCACCGACCCGCGAGACGGAGTCGATGAGGGCCTGCTTGGGCGCACGCCCCTCGCGCAGGTGCTCCCGGTAGCGGAACAGCAGGAACAGGATGTAGTCGGTCCCGACACCGAAGAGAACCACGATCAGGATCGCGGAGTTGCTGCTGTCCGCCTCGAGGCCGAAGAGATTGCTGGCGGTGGCGATCAGGCCGTTGGCCACGATGAACATCAGCGCGATGGTGAGGACCGGCATCAGCGCGATGAGCGGGCTGCGGAAGATGACTCCGAGCAGCACGATGATCAGGAGCAGTGTGGCCATCATGATCATGGCGTCGGTGTTGCCGGCCGCGTCCTTGGTGTCGAGCGCCAGGGCCGTGGGGCCGGTGACCCCCATCTTCAGCCCGGTTCCCCGCAGTTGGTCCTTGCCGTCCTCGCGGAGCTTGCGGACCGAGTCCTGGCCCGCCTCGGTGGTCGGGTCCTTCTCGGTGGAGACGACGCTCGCGAGCGCCATCCTGCCGTCCTTGGACACCGCCTCGGGCGAGGTCAGCACCTTGTCGAAGGTCTTGTACCGCTTCGCCTGGAACTCCTTGGCCACCTTGGTGACGGTGGCCTTGTCGGCGGTCGTCAGCTCGCCGCCGTCGGCCCGCTTGAAGACCACCACGGCAGCGGGGGTCTCCTGCTGCGGGAACGCCTTCTCCTGGATCTTCGTGACCTGGGCGGACTCGTACCGGGAGGGCAGGAAGTCGGCCTGGTCCGTACTGGACTTGAGTCCGGGAGCCAGGGTGGCCAGTGCGACCGTGGCAACGATCCAGGCCACGATGACCAGCCAGGGCCGGTTGACGGTGAACCGTCCTATCCGTCCGAACATGGTGCTCCTTTGGAAAGGGATGGTGGTGCGCGGCTGCAGGTCTGCGGCATGGCAGCACCTATGGCCGCCCGGTGCCCGGACGGCGGCGACACAACGCGGGGTGGGAGGCAGCGCACGGCCCCAGCGGCACGTGGGCACGCCGCTCGAGTCGTGGCCGGGGTTCGAGCGCTGCCCGCCAAGTCTCCCGCGCCGTCCCGGAATCACAGGCTCCGAGCGGGCTGGTCGACACGTTGTTGACAGTCGGAGCGGAACTTCCGGTGGAATATCGCCCGAGCCGAGGGCCGTACGTCGGCCGGATGTTCCCTTGCTGTCCTCTTGCGGACAGCCGAGGTGGATTTCCTGTTCCGGCCAGGTGCCGCCTTCCTACGGTTCGGCGTGGTGGGCCGTGACGACGCAGACGCGCCCCGGAGGAGGGGTAGATGTCGCAGGTGGCCACGCTGGTCGCGAAGGCGCGCGGCCGTTCGGTGCTCTCCCGGATCGCCGCACGGGAGCGCAGACTGGAATCCAGCCTGGCCGCCGGTCTCGGGCGGGTGGAGGAGCGGCTCCGGGAGTGTGCTGCGGGGGCCGCCGACCCGCGCGTGGCCGAGGTGGTCGGCTACCTCGTGGCGGCGGGCGGCAAGCGGCTGCGCCCGTTGCTCACGCTCGTGGCCGCCGAGTTCGGGGACCCCGGGGCTCCGGGCGTCGTGGACGCCGCCGCGATCTCCGAGCTGGTCCACGCCGCCTCGCTCTACCACGACGACGTGATGGACCAGGCCCGCATCCGGCACGGGGTGCCCAGCGTCAACGCGCGCTGGGGCAACCCCGTCGCCGTCATGGGGGGCAACTGGCTGCTCGCGATCTCCGCCCGGCTCTCCGCCGACCTGGTGGCAGAGATCCTTCCGCTGCACGCCGAGGCCTGCCAGCGGCTGGTGCGGGGTCAGATGGCGGAGCTGCTCGGCCCGCGCGCGGACGACGACCCGCTGGACCACTACTTCAGCGTGGTCTCCGACAAGTCGGCGGCACTGATCTCCCTCGCGCTGCGGCTCGGCGCACTCCAGTCCGGGGCACCCGCAGCCGTGGCCGACGCACTCGAGGACTACGGCGAACACCTCGGCGTGGTGTTCCAGATCGCCGACGACCTGCTCGACATCACCTCGTCGTCCGCCTTGAGCGGCAAGGAACAGGGGAAGGACCTCGCGGTCGGCGTGTCCTGCCTGCCCGTTCTGCTCGCTCGCGCCGGTGAGGATCCCCGCGACGACGAACTGCGGGCCCTGTTGGACGCCCCCGCGGGGGTGGCGGGTGATGCGCACCACCGGGCCCTTGAACTGCTGCGGCGGTCCCCGGCCATGGCACAGGCCCGCGCGCTCATGAACGGGCGTCTTGAGCGTGCCCGTTCGGCCCTGAACCGGTTGCCCTCCGGGCCGCCGAAACGGGCTCTGGACGCGCTGTGCGATGTGGTGGCCCATCGCGCGGCGTAGCCGATTTCGGACGGCTGTGCAACGGCAGTGAATTGATGGTCCCGTCAATAGGGCCGTCAGCGGCGCACTGGCTGCTCCTCGCGCGGAATCCAGCCGATGTGGTCGTCCTGGGACATCGGTCCGTCTACTGCGAGCGGGGGCGATGGATCATCCCACGGACTGAGGCGCTGCGGTACGGAAGCGACGAAAGTGGAGCACATGCTGAGGAACGCATCTTCGGACGCGCCGCGCTGGGCGGTCCGCGCCGCCTACGCCGTACCGCTGGTCACGTTACCCTCGGGCCTGTGGCGGCTCGCTCTGGCCGCCGGGCTCCCGGTGGCATCGGAGCCGCTGCGCACGGGCTGGGGCGTGGCTTATGTCCTGACCCTGACCGCCGTCACGGAGGGGCTCGCCCTGCTGACACTCGGCCTGGTGCAGCCGTGGGGCGAGGTCGTGCCGCGCTGGATCCCGCTGATCGGCGGCCGCCCGGTGCGCCCGCTCGCGGCGGTGGTCCCGGCGCTGGTCGGGGCGTTCCTGCTGTTCGTCCTGAGCCTTGTGGTCGGCTTCGTCCAGGGCCGCAACCTGGCGGACGGTGTGCTCACGCACAGCAGAGCCCAGTCGGTCCTCCTCGTCGTCTGCTACACCCCGCTGCTCGCCTGGGCCCCACTTCTCGCCGTGTCGGCGATCGCGTACCACCGGCGGCGGCGCACGGTGGCGGCTCTCGTTCCGGAAGGGGCACTTGAGCACGGCTGAGCGGCGGCGGCCCTCCGACGCGGGCGGATCTCCACGAGTTCCTTGACATGTGTATAGAGGTATTCAATGGACGGGGGCGCTCCGGCCGGTTGATATCTAGGGTTTGACCCATGTCGACCGAACGGGGTCCAAACTTCAACTCCGCGGTGGCGACAAGCGATTCGGTCGACCGAAATCGCTGGCACTGATGACAGTGGCCCGGTCCGAAATCCCCATTGCCGGGTCGGCTACGGACCGGACCGCCCCCGCGAGGATGGAGTGGAATCCATGCAAGGAAACGTGCCGCCGTTCGCGGTGATTTCCGGCGCTCAAGTGGACGGAGTGCTCACCGGGCACGAGCGGCAGGTGACGGAGCTGATCGAGGCCGCCTACCGGACACATGGCCAGGGCGACACGGTGAATCCCCCGTCCTACTTTCTGCGTTTTCCGGACCGCCCGAGCGCGCGCATCATCGCGCTGCCCGCGTCGATCGGCGGCGAGACCCGGGTGGACGGCCTGAAGTGGATCTCCAGCTTTCCGGAGAACGTGGCGGCCGGGATACCTCGGGCCTCGGCGGTGCTGCTGCTCAACGACCAGGACACCGGATACCCGATCGCCTGCCTCGAATCATCCATCATCAGCGCCGCGCGTACCGCCGCCTCGGCGGCCCTGGCGGCCGACGTCCTCACCCGGGAGCATGGCCGCCCGCGCCGGGTCGGCTTCTTCGGCGTGGGTCTGATCGCGCGGTACGTGCACACCTACCTCGCCGCGAACGGCTGGACGTTCGACGAGGTAGGCGTGCACGACCTGGCGCCCGAGCACGCCGCCGGGTTCGCCGACTACCTCGGCGCCGGCGGCTGCGAGAAGGTCACGATCCACGACCGGGCAGAGGACCTGATCCGGCAGTCGGACCTGGTGGTGTTCGCGACCGTGGCCGGTGCCCCGCACGTCACCGACCCCGCGTGGTTCGCCCACAACCCGCTGGTCCTGCATGTCTCGCTGCGTGACCTGTCCCCGCAGATCGTGCTGGCCTCCACCAACATCGTCGACGACGTCGAGCACTGCCTCAAGGCCAACACCTCACCTCACCTGGCCGAACAGTTCGCCGGCAACCGTGACTTCCTCGACGGCACCCTGTACGACGTCCTGACGGGGCGGGCGCCCGGGCACGACGGAAGCAGGCCGCTGGTGTTCTCGCCGTTCGGCCTCGGCGTCCTGGACCTCACGCTTGGCAAGCACGTCTACGACCAGGTGGCCGCCGCCGGCGAGCTGGCGGTGGTGCCAGGCTTCTTCCACGAGCTCAGCCGCTACGGGTCTAGGGGCTGAGGGCTTGCCCATCGTCAGCGTTCCTGAGCAGTTCAACGAGGAAGATCTGTACCTCGACCTGCGCGCGACTCTGGACCTGCCGGTCTACCTCAAGTGCGAAGGCCTCAACTTCGCGGGATCGATCAAGATCAAGGCGGCCACCGAGATGGTGGACGCCGCCGAGCGCGAGAGGCTTCTCGACTCCGACTCGATTCTGATCGAGTCCTCGTCCGGCAACCTGGGCGTGGCTCTCAGCATGATCGCCGCGAGCCGCGGCTACGCCTTCGAGTGCGTGACCGACGCCCGGTGCAACCTGGCCACCCGGCTCCTGATGGAAGCCATGGGAAGCCGTGTGAAGGTGATCACCGAAGAGGACCCGGAGCGTGGTCTGCTCGGTGCCCGCCTGGACTACGTGGCCAAGCAGTGCGAGGCCGACCCGCGGTACGTCTGGCTGAACCAGCACGCCAACCCGAACAACTGGAAGGCGCACTACCGCAGGACCGCACCCGCGATAGCGGAGCGCTTCCCGGAACTGGACGTGCTGTTCATCGGGGCGGGCACGACCGGCACCCTGATGGGCTGTGCCCGGTACTTCCGCCAGGTCAACCCCCGGGTGACCATCGTGGCGGTGGACAGCGTCGGCTCCGTCACCTTCGGCACGCCGCCGGGCCTGCGGATGATTCCTGGCCTGGGCGCCGGCGTTCGGCCGAAGCTGCTCGACGAGTCCTTCGTGGACCACGTCGTGCACGTGCCGGAGGCGGACACGGTTCGGGTCTGCCATCGGCTCGCCCGGACCGGGTTCCTGTTCGGCGGCTCGACGGGAACCGTCATCGCCGGCGCGAGCCGCTGGCTCGCGGAGCACCGGCCCGGGGGCGAACTCACCGCGGTGGCAATCGCCCCCGATTTCGGCGAGCGCTATCTCGACACGCTTTATCACACCAATTGGGTGCGGGAATTCTATGGGCCGGACGTTGTGAACGGCCTTGCCCACCACGAGCAGTACACGCACTGACCAGAACGGAGCGGAACGACCATGACGAACCCCTTTGAGAACAAGGACGGAAGCTACTACGTTCTGGTGAACGACGAGGGCCAGCATTCCCTGTGGCCGGCTTTTGTCGACGTCCCGCAGGGATGGACCGCCGTGCACGGGCTGGACGCCCGGCAGGCCTGCCTGGACTTCATCGAGCGGAACTGGACCGACATGCGTCCCAAGAGCCTGGTCGCCGCGATGGCACAGCAGTCGGGCTGACGGAGCGTCCGGCCCGCCACGCGAGCACCACGTGAAGATGGACGCCGGGCTGCCGGCCCGGCGTCCATCGCGGCTTCAACGGTCCGATTTCAACAGCGGCCGCGGGCTCCGGCCGACCTCGGGGCCGAGATCAGGCCCAGTTCGGCGGCCCGCACCCCGGCCTGGAAGCGGGAGCTGGCGCCGAGCAGCGACATGATCTCCGCCACGTAACGGCGGTAGGTCCGCACCGAGACGGTCAGTTCACGGGCGGCGACCTCGTCGGTGACCCCGGCTTGCAGGGAGCCCAGGATCCGCTGGGCCAGGGCGGCACGGTCGCGGTCGTCGAAGACGATGGTCTCGCCCGCGGGTACGGCGTCGCTCCACACGTTCTGGAAGAAGGTGCGCAGGGCGTGCAGCACCTCCGGCACCCGGATCACCGAGGAGCGGCGGCCGACGGAGGAGTCGGCCACTACGAGTGCGGCGCTGCCGTCGACGATGAGCGCCTGCAGCGGAGGCAGCCGCGACACGCGGACCGCCACCGGCCGTTCCCTGCCGAACTGCTCGCGTACGAACTCCTCGTCGAGCAGGGGAGGAATGGTGAGCAGGCGTACCGCCACCCGCTCGGCCGCGTTGTGGAGCAGATCCCGCTCGGCCCGATCCGAGTGGCGCGCGGCCCGGTCCGCCGCGCTCGGCTGCCGCGCGTGGACAATCTCGATGCTCCGGGAGGCCCCCTTGATCAGGGTGCCGGCGGTGTCGAGGACGGCGGCATAGTCGTTCTCCACGGTGGTGATCAGCTGCTCCTGCGCACTGCGGTCGCGGTGGATGGCCACAGACGACTCAATGAGCGCCCGTACCTCGAGCAGCGCTTGTTCCAGTTCGTCCTCGCGCCGATGGGACACGTCTTCTCGTTCTCCCCGTTCCCCGTGATCCGGGTGGGCACCCGCGCAGGGGCGCCCACCCGGAGTTGACTCCGTCTGGTCAGGCTGGCAGCAGGCCGTACTCCACCGCGCGGACTCCCGCCTGGAAGCGGGAGTTGGCGTCGAGTTCCCGCATGATCTCGGCGACGTAGCGCCGATAGGTGCGCAGGGACACATTGATCTCGCGGGCGGCCGCCTCGTCGGTGTGGCCCGTGCGTAGCCGCTCCAGGATGTTCTGGACGAGTTCGCTGCGCAGGCGGGGGCTGAGCCGCAGATGGTCCGCGAGGCCGCGGCTGGCGGACCAGGCGCCGGCGAAGAGCAGTTCCAGGGCCCGGACGGCGGCGGCGTCGTGGACGACGGCGAACTGTCCCTCGGCCGCGTGACCGGGCGCCTGGACGAGCGCGACCGTGCCGTCGACCACAAGGACCCTGCGCAGTTCGCTGTCGGTGACGCGTGCGTCGAGCCGTGTTTCCGGTAGCCGGCGGAGCCGGTCCGCGTAGACCTGCGCGGCATCGGCGGTGCACAGTACCCGGACGGTCGCCCGGGCCGGGCTGTCGGCGAAGAGCCGAAGAGCGGATTCCGTGAACTCGCCGGGACCGGTCAGGGCGACGGCGACGGAGTACCGGGCGCGGCCGATGAGCTGCTTCATGGCGTCGCCGAGATGGGCGACGTCGTTGCGTGCGACGGGACTGGGAAGTTCTTCGCGCTCACGGTGCATCGAGACCGTGGATTCGATCAGGGCCCTGGCTTGGAGCAGCGCCTGCTCCAGGTGGGCGGCGTGGCCTCCGGCCCAGCCGCCCGTCGTACTCAGGGCCGACGGTTCAACTATCACGTCCAATTCGTGTATCCCCCGTGTGTTCAGACCCTGCCTGCTGCTTTCCGCTCCGCGTTACCTGCAGTTCGACATCGTCCGGGGGCGCTCCGGCGCCCTCAAACCAGTTGCAGATTAAATGAGTTGGATCGCGGACGCCGCTAGGCGGGCAGTATTCAGCTCGAACAGGACAGACACTAGAACGGGCGATCGGATTCAGTCAACTTACAACTGACGGGCCTCTGATGTGCGGTGACTCAACAGGGACTCATGTCGATGGCGTCAGGACTTGTCGGTCGCTGTCATCAAGCTGCACTGGAATCCTGGAATCGGCAGACCGGATTACCAGTTCCGTTACGTATCGTAATCGCCGCATTACCTGCTGCTGTACGGATGTCCACTAGGGGTCAAGTGGTGCCCCTCGGCGGCACCTTCCTGTCTACGGTGCCCACGTGTTGATGAGTCCCTTGCCGAGCGCAACGGCTCCTTCTGTCCAGCTTTCGGCGGGTGTCGGCGGAGCCCATGCGTCCGAATGGGGAGGCGATACAGGACGTTACGGTCGCTGTGCGGCAAACCGCCCGGATGGAAATCGGAGTCCCGGGGTCGGCGTGACTCAGTTCACGGAGAATTTCCTGAGTGATAACCGTTGAACCCTGACGGTCATCATTGCGTCAAAGCGGCGCATTCGAAGTTGCAGTTCCATCGAAGTTGTGCGCTTTCCATCCTTCGACGTCGGCCGGGCCCGCACGCCTTGCCGCATCCCGAGGAATCGGAGAAACCCCTTGAGCACCGCAGCACCGCAGAATGTCGCTGACCTGCTTCTGCATGCCGCACGGCAGCACCCCGACTCGGGTATCCGCTACTGCCTGGGCGGCTCGGTCGCCGAATACCGTGACCAGAATTATGCCGAACTGCTCGACGACGCCCTGCGGCTGCTCGGCACGCTGCGCGCGCAGGGCATGCGGGCTCAGGACAAGGTCGTACTGATCCTTGAGGAGCCGCAGGATTTCCTCACCGCGTTCTGGGCCGCCGTCCTGGGCGGCTTCGTGCCCTGCCCCGTGGTGCCGCTGCGCGGCGACCCCGACCGCTGGGCCGCCCAGCTCGCCCACGTGGACCGGCTTCTTGACCACCCCTTGGTCGTCACCAGCGAGGCACTCGCTGTCGAGCTGCCGCCGATGGAACGGCTCTTGACCCTCTCGTCCGATCTTCCGGCCGAGGTGCCGCCCGCCACCCCGTGCACGGCGCGGCCCCAGGACCCCGCTGTCCTCATGCTGACGTCGGCGTCGACGGGCGCGGCCAAGGCCGTCGTCCTCAGCCATGCCAACCTGCTGGCATCGATGGCGGGCAAGAACGAGACCCACCGGCTCACCGCCGCCGACACCACGCTGAACTGGGTCTCCTTCGACCACGTGGCGGCGCTTCTCGAGTGCCACCTGCTGCCCCTTTCCACCGGCAGTCGGCAACTGCACGTGGCGGCGCCGATCGTCCTCGGGGAGCCGCTGGAGTTCCTCCGGCTCATCGCACGCCACGGCGTGACGATGAGCTTCGCTCCCAACTTCCTGCTGGGTCTCCTCAACGCGGCCGCACCACGGCTGAGCCGGACCGGCGAACACCTCGACCTGTCGCCGGTGCGCCAGATCATCAGCGGTGGCGAGGCCGTCGTTCGCACCACCGCCGAGGCGTTCCTCGACGCGTACGCGCCGCACGGCCTCGCCCGCGACGCCCTGTGGCCCGCCTTCGGCATGACCGAGACCTGTGCGGGCAGCATCTACTCCCGGGTGGCCCTGCCCGACGTGGACCGCGGCCGCGAGTTCGCCGGCCTGGGCACACCGATCACGGGTGTACACATCCGGATCGCCGACCCCGACGACCGCGCGCTGCCCCCGGGCCAGGTGGGCGAACTCCAGCTGTCCGGACCCGTGATCACCCCTGGCTACTACAACAACGAGCAGGCCACCCAGGACGCGTTCACCGCCGACGGCTGGCTGCGCAGCGGTGACCTCGGGCGGATCGACGAGGGGCGGCTCGCGCTCGTGGGGCGCAGCAAGGACAGCGTCATCGTCAATGGAGTCAACTACTTCAGCCACGACCTGGAGAGCGTCCTGGAGACCCTGGAGGGCGTGGCGGGATCGTATTGCGCGGCCTTCCCCGTCCGCCCGGAGGGCAGCGACACCGAGCAGTTGGTGGTCGCTTTCCATCCGGAGGTCCCGGACGGCGACGACGCGGCCCTGCACCGGGTACTGACAGCCGTACGCGCCGGTGTGGTCGGCCACTGGGGGTTCAGACCCGCACTCGTCCTGCCGCTGCCCAAGGACGCCTTCCCCAAGACCAGCCTCGGCAAGATCCAGCGTGCCCTCATGCGCGACCGGCTCGCATCCGGCGCGTACGACGCAGCTCGGCGCGCCGTCGCCGAACTCTCCACGCGCATGCTCGGCCACCACATCACGCCCGAGGGGCCGGCCGAGCAGGCCGTCGCGGAGGTCTACGCGGAGCTGTTCGGCATCGAACCCGGCGCCGTCGGCGCCACCGCCAACTTCTTCGACCTGGGCGGGACGTCGCTGGACATCCTGCGTCTGTGCAGCAGACTCGCCGAGCGGTTCGGCGGTGCCCGCCCGGAAGTCGTCAGCGTCCTCAAGGCCCCGACGGTCCGCGCCCTCGCCGCCGGCCTCACCGAGCGGGAGCTGCCCGGTCCTGCCGAGTACGACCCCCTCGTGCCGCTGCACACCGGCGGGACCAGGACCCCGCTGTTCTGCGTGCACCCTGGCGTCGGCGAGGTCCTGGTGTTTGTCGGTCTTGCCCAGTACTTCGTGGGCGACCGGCCGTTCTACGCGCTGCGCGCCCGCGGTTTCGGCGCGGGCGAGAAACCCTTCGTCACCTTCGACGAGATGGTCGACTGCTACACGCGGGCCATCCGGGACCGGCAGCCGCAGGGCCCCTACGCCGTCGCCGGCTACTCCTTCGGCGCCGCCGTCGCCTTCGAGATCGCCAAGAGGCTCACGTCCCAGGGGGAGCGGGTCGACTTCGTCGGCAGCTTCAACCTGCCGCCGCACATCAAGTACCGCATGGAGGAACTGGACTTCGCCGAGACCGCCGTCAACCTGGCCTTCTTCCTCGGGCTCATCGACAAGCGGCAGTCCCTGGAGCTGCCCGCCCGGTTGCGCGGCCTGCCGGTGGACGAGCAACTGGCCCGCCTCCTGGACGTGGCGTCCCCACAGCGCCTCGCCTCCCTCCAGCTGGACGAGGAGAAGTTCGGGAACTGGGCGGAGCTGGCCGACTCCCTCACCGACCTCGGCCGCGGTTACGAGCCGAGCGGCAAGGTGCCCTCGGTCAGCGTCTTCTGCGCGACGCCGCTGCGTGGCACGAAGGAGGACTGGGTCCGCGACGAGCTGCGCCGGTGGGACGAGTACGCGACCGGGCCGAA
The DNA here is from genome assembly GCF_009796285.1 of Streptomyces broussonetiae. Taxonomy (NCBI): domain Bacteria; kingdom Bacillati; phylum Actinomycetota; class Actinomycetes; order Kitasatosporales; family Streptomycetaceae; genus Streptomyces; species Streptomyces broussonetiae. The sequence goes on from NZ_CP047020.1 coordinate 5,994,114, forward strand.
CCGCTACATCGACGTGCCTGGCGAGCACTACACCCTGATGGGACCCCGGCACGTCGCCGCCTTCCAGGGGATCCTGCGCCGGGAACTCGACCGGGCCCTGGAGGAGGCCGACGGCGCCGCCGCCGAAAGAGCCGCGCGTCGACCTCAGGACAGTCAATGAACCACGATCGGGAAACCGACCGCGAAGCACATCGGGGGGACACGATGCCCATGCATCAAAAGGACCGGACAGCGGCGTTGAGAGGCAAGAAGATCCTGGTGACCGGTGGCACCGGCCAGGTGGCCCGGCCGGTGGCCGAGGCGCTGGCGGAGCACAACGAGGTGTGGTGCCTGGGGCGGTTCGGCACCCCCGGCGTCGAACGCGTGCTCAACGCGCGTTCCATCACCACCCGGTACTGGGACATGGCGGACTCGTCCGGGAAGGCGCTCGCCGACGTCCCGGACGACTTCACCCACGTCCTGCACTCAGCCGTACGTCGGGGCGAGGACGGCGACTTCAACGCGGCCATCGAGGTCAACTCGGCGGCGGCGGGCCGGCTCATGACCCACTGCCGCGACGCCGAGGCCTTCCTGTACGTGTCGACAGGCGCCGTGTACGCCCGGCAGACCCTGGACCACCGCTACACCGAGACCGATCCCGTCGACGGCGTCGCCGACTGGCTGCCCGCCTATCCGGTGGCGAAGCTCGCGGCCGAGGGAGCGGTTCGCGCCTTCGCCCAGGTCCTCGGCCTGCCCACCACCATCGCCCGGCTGAACATCGCCTATGGGCCCGGAGGTTACGGCGGCGTCCCGATGCTGTACTTCAAGCGCATGCTGGCGGGCGAGCCCATCGCCGTGCCCCCCAAGGGGCAGAACTGGTGCTCCCTGCTGCACAGCGACGACCTGGTTGCCCAGGTCCCCCGGCTGTGGCGGGCCGCCGAGGTCCCAGCACGGCTGGTCAACTGGGGCGGCGACGAAGCGGTCGGCATCACCGACTGCGTCCGCTTCATGGAGAAGCTGACGGGCGTCGAGGCGAAGCTCGTACCCAGCGAGGTCACCAGGGAGACCTACCAGTTCGACCCCACCCTGCGCCGGGCGCTGACCGGACCCTGCACGGTTCGCTGGCGGGACGGCATCCGCCGCACCCTGCAGGACCACTTCCCCGACCACGTCCGCGTGCCCGCCCACAACCGAGGAGCCTGATCCCGTGAACCCCGACGCCGAGCTGGAGCGCTCGCCTCAACGCATCCTGGTCCAGGCGGCCTACGAGGCGTTCCACGCCCGTGATGTCGCCGCCCTCCTGGACATCCTCGACCCGGAGGTCCAGTGGGTGCACCCCGACGGCATGGCCGACTACGGCCTCGGCGGCACCCGTACCGGCCACCAGGGAGTCATGGGGTTTCTGGCCCGGGTACCCGCGGTCGTCGCCGGGATGCGGCTGCATCCACAGGAGTTCGTGGAGTCCGGCGACCGCGTCGTGGTCTTCGGCGTCCGCGACGTCACGTCGGTGAGCGGGCGGACCCAGCGGCTGAAGTTCGTGCACTCCTGGACACTCCGGGACGGCCGTGCCGTCAGGATGGAGGACATCTTCGACACCGTCCTCTTCCACCGGCTCATCGAGAGCTGATCCGGACCCTCCCAGCATGCTGTGTCCTTGTGGTGGACCCGCGGGACCGTGCTGTCACGGCTGGACCCGGCGGCGGACGGCGTTCAGGATCTCCCTGCGGACGAGCCCGGCGGGCAGCCGGATGAGAGTCCAGTACCGGCGGAAGCTGTTCCTGGCCGCCTCGTCGGCGCCGAGGACCCGGGTCTCCGTACTCAGGACGCCGTCGACGAACCGGAAGTCGAAGGCCACCTTGGTCGACGCGGGCTCGGCATAGGCGCGGAACCAGGCCACACGTGCCCCGCCCGCGTCCTCCGGTGGGAACGGTTCACCGCCCGACACAGCGGCGAGCACCAGCTCCCGGTCGGTGCGCGTGAGCACCGTGAAGCCACTGGAGAGGAACTCGTCGAGGACCGCGCGGGCCGGATCACGGCGCACGCGGCCGAACGACGAGACCCGCAGCAGTGAGCTGAACAGCGGCACCTCCGACCACGTGACCTCCGTGACCGCCCGGAGGACCGCCTCGCCCGGCCCGTCGATCCGAACGCGGTGCGGGCGCTTGCGGAAGTGCCACTGCGGCATCACTTCGTTCAGACGAGCCCCGGGGCTCACCTCGGAACCGCTCCCGTAACCCTGCTCGGCGGACATTCAGCGGGCCGCGGCTCGGCCGAAGCTGCGCACCGTGGCCGGGACGATCACCACGAACAGGACCGCCAGGGACACGAGGGACACGAGGCCGGGGTGGTCAGCGGCGAACCCGTGGCCGTGGGCGGTGGTCGAGTTGCCCCACAGCCGCCGGCACTGGTCGGTGACTGCGGTCAGCGGATTCCACTGGGCGATGGCGCGCAGCCAGCCCGGGAGCCCGTTCAGCGGGATGAAGGCGCTCGAGAGGAACATGAACGGCATGACGATCACGAACCCGAGCGAGCCCACCGCCTCTGCACTGCGCAGCGCCAGACCCAGGAGCGCTCCACCCCAGATGGCCACGAATCCGAGCAGCAGAATCAGGCCGAACCCGGCGAGGGCGGACCAGAATCCACCGTGAATACGCCAGCCGATCGCGAAGCCGACCACGGACATCACGACACAGGCGATCGCCGAGAGCACCAGGTCCGACACCGTCCGCCCGATCAGGACGGCGGAGCGGGACATGGGCAGGGATCGGAAGCGGTCCATGAGGCCGTTGTTGAGGTCCTCGCACACGCCCACGCCGGTTGTGGTCATCCCCGCAACCATGACCTGGGCGAACACGCCGGCCATGAAGTACTTGCGGTATTCGACGCCCGGCACGTCCATGGCGCTGCCCAGGATGTATCCGAAGGCAAGGACCATGGTCACCGGCATCACGGTGACGGAGAGCAGCTTCTGTGGGACCCGGCGGATGTGTTTGATGTGCCGCCCGACCAGGGCCACGCCGTCAACGATTACCTCGCTCATGTCACGTTCCCCGCTTGTGCGTCCGGCTCCGAGTCCTGGGCCGGTGTTCCGTGCCCAGTCAGGCTGAGAAAAACATCGTCGAGTGACGGCTTGCGCAGGCTGAAGTCGACGATGTGCGCGCCCTCGCCCTTGAGCGCGGTGACAGCGGTCGCGACCGAGTCGATGCCGCCGTCGACGGGCACGGTCACCCGTCGGCCGCCCTCTCCGACGGTCCCTGTGCCGACGCCCCACTCGCGCAGCGCTCGCGCGGCGTCCTGGGCCTGCGCAGGATCGGCAAGGGTCACTTCCAGGCGCTGTCCGCCGACGCCGACCTTCAGCTCGTCGGGGGTGCCGTCGGCGATCGTCCGGCCGTTCTTGAGGACGACGACACGGTCGGCCAGCTGGTCCGCCTCCTCGAGGTACTGGGTGGTCAGGAGCACCGTCGTCCCCTGGGCGGTCTGTTCGCGGACCAACTCCCACATGGCGATGCGGTTGATCAGGTCCAGGCCCGTCGTCGGCTCGTCGAGGAACACCACGGGCGGGTCGGCGAGCAGGCTGGCCGCCAGGTCCAGGCGCCGGCGCATACCGCCGGAGTACGTCTTGACCTGACGGTCCGCCACGCCGGTCAGGCCGAACCGCTCCAGCAGGTCGTCGACCCGGCCGTGCACCTTGCTGCGGCCGAGGTGGTAGAGCGTCCCGATGAGCCGGAGGTTCTCCAGGCCGGTCAGCCGCTCGTCGACCGCCGCGTACTGGCCGGCGAGGCCGATGTTGCGCCGGACCTCCTTGGCCTGCCTGACGACGTCGAGGCCGACGATGCGGCAACTGCCGGAGTCGGGCCTGAGCAGGGTCGTCAGGATCCGGACCGTGGTGGTCTTGCCGGAGCCGTTCGGACCCAGCAGGCCGAGGACCGTCCCCGGCGGCACGGAGAGGTTGAGCCCGTCGAGGGCTTTGTGACGTTCGTAGCTCTTGGAAAGGTCGTGGGTCTCTATGGCGTACTCCACGCCAGCCTCCTCGATCGATGCAACGACCCGGATCCGTTCGCACACCAGCGGCGGTCCGTCCGCTGTTGCGGAGCCGGCGGATCGACGCCGTCCGTGACGGTCACGCCTCACCGGCGACGAGTCGGCGGGCGGCCATGACGGTACGCAGTGGGCCCTCCGCTCTCCAATCCACTGTGAATACTTCGATATGGCGTGGCGGGGGCGCGCTTATAGCACCCTCCGGCCGCGCCGAAAGCATCTCTACACGTTCCTGCAGCGAACCGCCCCTCCGGCGCACTCGGGCGTGAAAATGGCGTCGACACGGTGGACGGAGTCTTTCTCGTCCCCCGACAGCGAATTGTCTGAGGAGAGTTGGTCATGCACGAGCGAGAGCTCCGCGCCTTCGTCTCGATCGCGGAAACAGGCAGGATGGACCAGGCCGCCAAGTGCCTGGGCTATTCCCAGCCTGCCGTCAGTTACCAGATCAAGTGCCTGGAGCAGGCTCTGGGCACCAAGTTGTTCGTACGGGACTCGACCGGAGCCCGGCTCACCCGCGAAGGGCGCATGATCCTGCCCTCGGCGCGCGCCATGCTCAGCCTGTTCGAGAGCATCAAGAGCGTCGCTGCCTGACCGTGGCCTGGCCCGGGCGGGCAGCTGTCGCGCTCGCCTTGCCAGTGTCGTCATGGCCCACGTATGCGGTCAGCAGCGCTTTCAGGCTTTGAAACTGGAGTGGCCCACGGCCCGCGAAGGCGTCCAGACTGCTCTCGGCGGAGCGGGCCCGGGCTCCCTCGGGGAGCAACGAGTGCTCGCCGCCGCTCAGTTGCGCGGTGCCCGGAGAGTGGCAAACCCCAGGCTCCGTCGGCCCGCCGCCGACCGGGGCACCACCCGCGATGGCACCTTCTGGACACGACATCGGACTGAGCCGGGTACCCCGGCCTAACGTTGGCGCGCTCGGCGACCTCGACCGCGGCAAAGGGAGGACGGTATGGGCACGCTGACCCATTCAGTACGGCCGGAACGGGCACGGGAGCGGTGTGCGCCCAGGGCCACGTTCCCGGCCGCACGGGTGGCGGGCTGGCGCGGCCGCCCTCCCTACGGCTACCGCGTCACCACCGGCGCGGACCGGTCGGCGCTCGTGGTCGTTCCCGACGAGGCCGCCGCGAGCGTCGTCTGCCGGATCTTTTCCGAGTATGTCGGCGGCAAGGGCTTCCAGGACATCGCCGAGGGGCTGACGGCCGACGGCATCTGCAGCCCAAGTACCCATGCCCATCAGTCGGTTGGTGAATCAGCCGGCCACTCGGCCGGTCCGGCTTCGGGGGCGGCCTGGTCCAAGGGGACCGTGCGGTCGATCCTTGTGAACCCGCGCTACGCGGGCGGTCCCTCCGCCGCCTTCCAGCCGATCGTGCCGGCCGCGGTGGCGGAACGCGTCACCGAACTGTTCGCGGCCCGCCGGGCGGGCTCGGGCCGGCCCCTGCCGTCCGGCCGGACCTACGTCCTGCGCGGTCTGGTTCGCTGCACCTGGTGCCACCGGCTGATGCAGGGCACCCACAACAACGGCGAGTCCTACTACCGCTGCCGCCTCGGAGCCTCCGCGCCGGCCTCCGGCCGGGACGAGCACCCGCGCAACGTGTACTTGCGGGAGCAGGCGGCCGTCGGTGCGGTGCTGGCCTGGCTGCGGGGCGTGCGCGCCGCGGTTCACGAAGTCGGCCGCGGACTGCGCGCGTTGCCCGACGTCCCTGGTGAGGAGCACGCCGCGCTGTTCCGCTCCCTGGGACTGCACATGACCTACACGGACACCTCGCGCACCTTGCGGGTGAAGGCCGCCGTCGGCGCCGAGGGCAAGCCCCTGAGCGGTGCGCTGCGGCTGTGACCCGTGGGCGTGCAGCGGCTGCGCGCGCCCCGATCCCAAGACACCCGAGAACACCGAAGAGCCCGGGAAGAGCCCGGGAAGAAGGAGCAACGATGTCCGCTGTCACCCTGCTGCCGGGGGAGATCCTGCGGCGCCTGGACGACACCGGAGTCACTCTGAGCGTGGCGGTCGACCCCGAGGCGCCGGTGTTCGCCGGGCACTACCCCCATTTCCCGCTGCTGCCCGGGGTGTTCCTGCTCGATCTGACGCAGCGCGCGGTGCACCGTTTCGCCGCCGAGCACGGGCACCGTCTGAGCCTGGAGTCCGTCTTGTCGGCACGCTTCCTCAACCCGGTCACCCCGGGCGCCGAGGTCACCGTCGACTGCACCCTCGCGGCGGGCGAGGACGCACTGTGGACGGTGAGCGGACGCTGCACGGCCGACGGCGAAAAGGCGGCCACCTTCCGTCTGCGCTACCGCGAGCCGTGACCGCTCCCGCCCGCCAACCGACCAACCGCATGGGAAAGGCAGTCCGCACATGTCCGCTACGTTCGGGCCCGGAACGGCGAAGTCGCTCATTCCGCACCGCTACCCGATCCTGCTCGTGGACCGGGTGCTCGAGGTCGTGGCGGGCCACAGCATCTCCACCGTCAAGGCCGTGACGTGCAACGAACCCTGGTACCAGGACATCCCGGAGGGTGCGCAGGACGGTGCGTACGCCTATCCCACCGCCCTGCTGATCGAGTCCTGGTGCCAGAGTGCCGCCCTTCTCGCCGCCTGCACCGATCAGGGCAGTGCGGGGCAGGGGGACGTCGTCCTGTTCGGCGGCATGTCCAAGGTGGCGGTCCACGGGCAGGCGTACCCCGGTGACGTGGTGCGCCACGAGGTGAGGCTGGTGCAGCAGACCGCGGGCGCGACGTTCTTCGAAGGCGGCGCGTCGGTCGGCGGCGAGCCCGTCCTCACGGTCGGCCAGGCTGTGACCCTGGTGAAGCCGGCCCACACCCTGGAGGCCGCGGCCGCTCGCTGATCCGGCGGGTCCACCTTCGTACCAGGCTCCGGCCGATCCGGCCGGTCAATCGAAACAAAAGAATTCGCGGGCGTTTTCAAAAAGCGCCGCCCGCGTGTTTCGCGTACCGATTTCCGGCCAGGAATCCGCGCAATTCTGAACCCCTATAAACGCTGGATGCGCCGGATCGGGACACGCTAATCTAATTGATCGAAGGCGAGATTCGCCTTTCTGGAAGATTGGGATGAGAATGCCTACCGCAATGAAGCAGGAGCAGCTCGAAGAGATCCGCGAGATCGTTGCCGAGGTGCTCGAGGTCGAACCCGAGGAGATTACCGAGACCAGCAACTTCGCCAACGACCACGAGGCCGACTCGCTCCGCGCGATCGAGATCCTCGCCCGTCTGGAGAAGAAGTACAAGGTCGAGATCCCGCAGTCGGACCTCCCGAAGATGGAGAACCTGACCGCGGTGTACGAGATCCTCGCCGAGCGCGCCGGCTGGCTGGACTGATCACATGCGACGGGTAGTCATCACGGGCCTGGGGCCTGTCTCGAGTATCGGGATCGGAGCAGCCGCCTACGAGCAGGCGCTGCGACAAGGTGTCAACGGCGTCTCGCCCATCGAGTGCTTCGACACCACGGGTTTCCCTTACTACATGGCCGGAGAGGTGCACGACTTTCGGCCGGAGGACATGGTCCGTCGGCTGTCTGTCGAAGAGTGGGGCCGCACCAGCCTCTTCGCCGCGTCCGCCGCCCGTCTCGCGGTGGCGGACGCCGGCATCGACGAGAACGTCCTCGCGTCCTCGCGGGCCGGTTCCACCATGGGAACCACCGGAGGTGAGACGCAGATCCTGGAGCGGCTCACCGCCGACTCCCTCGCCGGCGGTCCCGCCGGCCTGGACGCCCGCCTGGTGCGACAGGTGTCCAGCGCGCGGCTGTCGCAGGCCGTCAACCGCGAACTGCGCCTCACCGGCGACGCGGTGACGCTGTCCACGGCGTGCTCGGCCAGCAACTACGCCCTCGGCTTCGCCAGCGACATGATCCGCTCGGGAGAGATGGACTACATGATCGCCGGTGGCGCGGACTCGGTGCACCGATGGTCGCACGCCGGCTTCTACCGGCTCGGCGCGCTCACCGAGAAGGCGTGCTCGCCCTTCGACAAGGGCCGTTCGGGCATCATCACCGGTGAGGGCGGCGCCGCCATGTTCCTGGAGAGCCTGGACTCGGCTCTCGCCCGTGGCGCGTGCATCCACGCCGAGGTCCTCGGCTACGGCCTCAACTGCGACGCCAGCCACATGGTCGCGCCGGACCGGGCGAGCATCGCCGCGTGCATGCGGCTCGCGCACAAGAACGCCGGCATCAGGCCCGAGGACGTGGACTACATCTGCGCCCACGGCACCGGCACCCCGGCCAACGACTACACCGAGGCGAGCGCGGTGGTCGACGTCTTCGGTGACAACCCGCCGCCGATCAGCTCGACCAAGTCGATGCTGGGACACGCGATGGGGGCCGCGAGCGGCCTCGGCGCGATCGCCTCGGTGCTGGGCATCACCGGTTCCTTCCTGCCGCCGACCATCAACTTCAGCACCCCGGACCCGGAGCTGCCGCCGATCGACCCGGTACCCAACCAGGCCCGTGACGCGGACGTCCGGATCGCCCAGGTGAACGGATTCGCCTTCGGCGGCAACAACGCCATCGTCGTCCTCGGGAGGATGTCATGACGACCGCCACCGGCACCGCCGCGGCCGCCACCACACCCGGTACGGCCGCCACCGGCACCCTGGCCATCACCGGTTTCGGCGTGCTCTCGGGCGCGGGACTGGGAGCGGAGGCCCTCGCGGCGGCGCTCGCGGACCCGAAACCCAGCGACGCCTCCGAGATGTACGAGGAGCCGCTGCCGCGCCCCGAGGCCCACGCGCTCGTGGACTTCAAGGTCCGCGATCACCTCGGCCGCAAGGGCACCTCGTTCTTCGACCGCGCCACCGCCCTCGGCCTGGTCACCTGCAAGGCCGCGCTCGCCGACTCCGACCTGGAGGTCGACGACGGCAACCGTGACCGCATCGGCATCACCCTGGGCACCACCACCGGCAGTGCCAAGTCGACCAGCGACTACAGCCGGGACACCTTCACGCAGGACCGTCCCTACCTGGTCAACCCGCTGCTGTTCCCCAACGCCGTGATGAACTGCACGGCAGGGCAGGCGGGCATCTGGTTCGGCCTCAAGGGCCCCAACGCCACGGTGGCCGGCGGCCACATGGCGATGCACAATGCCCTTCGCTACGGCCGCAACCTCATCAACTGCCACTACGCGGACGCCCTGCTCGTCGGATCCGTGGAGGAGTTCAGCCCGCACACGGCGTGGGCCGCGCACTTCACACAGTCCGTCGAGGGCGGTGACCTGCCCGCCGGGGAGGGCGCCGCGGTGTTCGTGGTCGAGCGCGCCGAGGAGGTGCGCGCGGCGGGGCGCGCGATGGACGCCGAAGTGCTGGCCGTCGAGGCGGGTGTCTTCGATCCCCCCGGCCCGGACGGGGCGTTCGCCGCGGGCCTGGAGACCTGTCTGCGGCGCGCCCTGGACCGCGCCGGGGTGGCGCCCGGCGAGGTCGCCACCGTGGCCACGGCCTGGAGCGGCATGCCACGCCTCGACGACGCCGAAGAGGACGCCGTCACAGCCGTGCTCGGCGCGGACGTGCCCCGGCTGCGGGTCACGCAGGCCACCGGCGAGGCGTTCAGCGCCACCGGGGCCTTCCAGATCGCCGCACTGCTTGCCCGGCACCGTGCCGAGCCGGGCCGCGACGGCGAGATCTCGGTCATCACCACCCGCTCCGCGGAGGGCGCCGCCGGGGTGGCGGTCATCAGGGGGTGGAGCCGTGCCGGCGGCCATCACGGGTAGCTCCATGGTCACCTGCCTCGGTGACCTGGAGGCCACCTATCTGGCCCTCCTGGAAGGGCGCAGCGGGGTCGCCCCGCTGCGCCTCGGTGACCCCGACAAGCTCGGCGTCACCCACGGCTACGAGATCCAGGACGGTCGGCCGGGGCCGCAGCTGCGCCTGGCGGGCGGCCGGCTCGCCGACTGCGTGGCCCAGGCCCTGCGCGCCGCCGGGGTCGACCCCGCCCGGCGCCGGGTGGCGGTGGTCGTGGGCACCGGCCTGCGCGAGCTGCGCGGCGTCGAGCAGTGGCACGCCGACGGTGCCCCACTGCGCCTGGCGCAGCTGCACTTCAGGGAGGCCGTGCGGGCGGCGGTGCCCGAGGTCACCGAGGTGCACACCATCGCCAACGCGTGCGCGGCCTCCGGCTACGCGCTCGCGCTCGGCGCGGACATCCTCGAACTGGGCGACGCCGACGTGGTGGTCGCTGCGGGCTGCGACACGATGACGGAGAGCATGCTCACCGTCATCGGCAAGGTCACGGCCGGCGCCTCGGACATGGTCCGCCCCTTCGACGAGGACCGCCCGGGCGTCCTGCTCGGCGAGGGCGCGGCAGCCGTGGTGCTCGAGCGCCCCGAGGAGGTCGCCGACGGGCGGTCCACCCTCGGCGTGCTCCGGGGCGTCGGCCTCACCTGCGACGCGTACCACGAGACCGCGCCCGACCAGGTCGGGATCGTCGCGGCCATGCGGCAGGCGCACGAGCGGGCCGGGATAACGGCGGACGACATCGGCCTGGTCGTGGCGCACGGCACGTCCACCGGCCTCAACGACCCCACCGAAGGGGCGGCCCTGCTCGACGTGTTCGGGCCCGACGGGCCGCCGGTCACGGCCATCAAGGGCGCCATCGGCCACACGTCGGGCGGCTCGGCGCTGATGAGCGTGCTCATCGCGCTCACCGCCATGCGTGCCGGGACCGTCCCGCCGGTGGTGGGACTGCGCTCGCCGATGCCCGAGGCCGACAGGCTCAACCTCGTGCACGGCGCCCCGCTCCAGGCGAGCCCGCGCCACGCGCAGATCAACGCCTTCGGTTTCGGCGGGGTCAACGCGGTGACGATTGTGGAGGCGAGTGATGGCTGACCGCGACCCGCAGGTCGTACTGGCCGGCTGGGCCGTTCACGTGCCCGGCAGGACGGCCGCCGAGCTGCCCGGCTCCCCGCAGGAGCCCGCCTGTTCCGCGGCCGACGCCAAGCTCGTCCTCGGCCGCAAGGGACTGCTCGGCAAGGAGCCGGCCACCCGGCTTGCCCTGTGCGCGGTGCACCGGGCGCTCGGCCTGCCCGCGGGCCGGGCCCCCGGTGCGGTGGATCAGGCGGCCGGCACCGCCGTCGTCGTCGCCTCGAACCTCGGCAATGCCGAGACCGTCTGCGCGATGGTCTCGGACATGCGTGAGGGCGGCGGCGCCGCGGTGAGCGTCCTGGACGCGCCCAACGCCTCCAGCAACATCATCGCCAGCAGCATCGCGATCCGCTACGGCTTCACGGGCCCGAACCTCGCGGTGTGCAGCGGCGCCACCGCCGGACTGGACGCAGTGCAGCTCGCCACCCGGCTGCTGCGCGCGGGCCGGGCTCGGCGGGCCGTCGTCGTGGGCGTCGAGCCCGCGGACCCGGTGGCGCGCGGCCTTGAGGCACTGCGCCCGGACGGCGGCGCCTTGACCGAGGGGGCCGGCTGTGTCCTGCTCGGCGTGCCCGGCGCATGGCCGGGCCGCGCGGCGGTCACGATCGGCTCCGTCGAGCGGCACGGCGAACGGCCCGCCACCGCGGAGCCCGGTGTGGGCAGCCGCTACGGCGCCGACGGTGTCATCGGCCTCGCGGTCGCGGCCGAGCGGCTCGCCGGCGGGCAGGTGGCGGGCCCGCTCACGGTGGCCTGCGGCGACCGCGAGGACTCCTGGGCCGGCGTGACCGCAAGGCGGTTCGAACCGATCGGCAGCATGGCATGACCGGGTGGGACACGGTGGCCCGGGCCGACGGCCTCGAGGTGCGGCGCGGCCCGGGGCAGGGCCCCGTGCTCGTCGCGGCCCACGGCATCGAGGACTCCTGGGGCATCTGGCGTGACGTCGCGGAGCAGCTGTCCGGCTACCGCCTGTACGCACTCCAACTGCCCTGGCACGGCGGTAACTCCTACGCCTGGCGGGCCGAGGGCTCGCCGGGCGAGTGGCTGCGCCGCGCCCTCGACCTGGTGCCCGAGCGGCCCGCCGCCCTGGTGGGCCACTCGTTCGGGGCCAACGCCGTACTGGAGTACCTGGCCAGGCACGAGGGCGATCCAGGCATCGACGCGGCGGTGCTCGCAGCGCCGTTCTACCGCCCGGCCGGCTTCGCCGTGTCCCCCGCGATCCGGTTGCGGTCGGAGGGCGCGCTGCGCAAGGTGATCCGTCAGGGAGTCACCCTCGCGCTCGGCCCCCGCGCGGCCCGGATCGATCCGGAGATCATCGCCGCGATGACCACGAAGGCGAGCGATCGAGCCGTCGTCGGCGGACTGCCCGTCTTCCACCGGGAGTTCGAGGCGTCCGGAAGGCTCGACCTGTCCGGCATCAAGGTCCCCACCCTGGTTCTCGCTGGGGTGGACGACGAGTCGCTCACCCCGATGCGGGCCGCCGCGCTCGACCGCGCCATGCCCGCGGCCACGGTGCGGCTGCGCGGGGTGTACGGACACTTCTGCCATGTGATGCAGGCGCGGGAGCTGGCCGGGGAAGCGGACGCGTTCCTGCGCCGAACCCTGTCCGTTCCGCCCGTCCCCGCCGCCGAACCCGTATCCGCACCCGCACGTGAATGTGTACCCGCATCCGATCTCGAAGAAGAAGGCACTGTGACGAATCTGCTTGACGGCGCCCCCACGACCTATGTCGGCATGCCCCGCTACGAGGGCGCCAACATCCGCACCTGGATCGGGTTCAAGCACTTCATGTACCTGGCCGAGGAGGCCGTACTGGAGTACTTCCGCGAGCGTGGTGTCGGGGCCCGTGACATGTACCACCGCTACGGGCTCGGCCTGGAGATCGTCGACTCCTCGGTGCAGCTGCCCGCGACGCTCTTCGTCGACGACCGCGTCTACGCCACGGTGGTCTCGGCCACGCCCAAGCCGGAGCAGGGCGCGCCGTTCACCGTCACGCTGACGGTGGAACGCGACGGCGAGTCCGTCACCGTTCTCAAGGGCAAGCTGCGGGTCGCCCTCGTCGCCGTCAAGGACGGCTCGGGGACGGAGCCGGTGCCCGCGATCCTCGAGCCCTTCGTGGTGCCCGAGGTGGCGGCACTCGCCAACGCCAAGTCCGCGACCCTGCCCATCGGCCCCGGCCAGGAGGTCGCCGACGTCCTCGTCCCCGAGGGCTCCGGCGCGCACCTGTGGTCCTGGCGGGCCCCGTACTACTACTGCCACTTCTCCGACCGGCTGCAGCACTCGGCCTATGTGCGCACGCTCGAGGAGGTCGTCGACCGGTTCCTGCACGACCGGGGCCTCGCCATCGGCAAGCTGCTCGAGGAGCGGGCCTGGATCCCGGTCGTCTCCCGCGCGCGCGTGCAGGTCCTCTCCGACATCTTCATGGAGGAGACCGTGCACACGGTCTTCACCGTCGAGGACGTCATCAAGGACACCGTCTACACAGCCCGCATGGACTGCTACGTGCGCCGTGACGACAGCCTGGAGCTGGCCGCGACGGCGACGATCATGCACGGTTACGCCATCAGCAGGGGTGAGAAGGCCGGCACGGTCGCGCTCTTCGACGAGGACGTGAAGGCGGCACTGCTCGGGGGGCAGGCATGAGAAGGCCGCCCCGCCTGTACTTCTCGCTGCGCAGCCCGTTCAGCTGGATGGCCGTGCGCCTGCTGGAGGAGCGCCTGCCCGACGCGGACCGGCTCATCGAGTACGTGCCGTTCACCGAGCCGGACGAGCAGAGCCTCACCGAACTGAAGGCGCGCGGCGGCGAGTTCCACTACGTCGCCATGAGCAAGGCCAAGCACCTGTACATCCTCAGCGACACCAAGCGCCTGGCCGCGAAGCACGGCTTCGCGATGAAGTGGCCGATCGACACCGGCGCCGAGTGGTGGGAGCTGCCGCACCTCGGCTGGCTCAAAGCGCGTGAACTCGGTGTCCACCGCGAGTACTACCGCGCGGTGATGGCCGCCCGTTGGGAGCGTGGCGAGGACATCTGCGACCGCGAGCAACTGCGCCGCGTCTGCAACGAGGCGGGCCTGGACGGCGACGTGCTGGTCTCCGCCCCCGAGGACCCGGCCATCCGGGAGCAGGGCGTTCAGGCGCTCATGGACGTGTACGAGGACGACGTGTTCGGCGTTCCGTACTTCAGGCTCGGCAGGCACCGCTTCTGGGGTCTGGACCGCCTCGACGACTTCGTGACCGCGCTCGAGCAGCAGCTGGCGGTCACCGCCGCGAAGGAGTGAGCCATGGGCGTGGGCACCCCGCGCGCCAACGGTGCGCGCAAGCCGCGCACCGGCTACCCGCCGAGGGGCGAGGCACGGCGTGAGGACCCGCTGGCGAGCGTCCCGAGGGAACTGGACGACCCCTTCGGCGTGTTCCTCGCCGCGCTGGAACAGCAGCTGGCCACCGTCAAGATCACGGAAAGGTGATGAGCAATGAGTACGAACACCGCACTGCAGGACGGTCCGCGTCAGTCGGGCGCCGTCTACCCGCTGGTGGACGAGGAGTGGGGCGAGGACCCGCTGGCGGGCGTCCCGAAGGAGATCGTCGACCGAGTCGCCGTCCTGGACCTTGACACCGCCGGCGGCTGCGGCTGAGGAGCCGTCCCGATGTTCCGTCTCCGGCCGGACCGGCCGAGCGCCGGTCCCGGCCGGAGTGAGTTGTGCCGTACCGGCTAAGGAGAGAGCAGTGACCGAAGAGGGATGCACCGTCGTCACGGGCGGTTCCAGGGGAATCGGACGCGCGGTGGCCGTCCGCCTCGCACAGGAGGGCCGCAACATCGCCTTCTGCTACCGCTCGGGCGTGGAGGCGGCCGAGGAGACCGAGAAGCTGATCCGTGAGGCGGGCGTGCGGGTGTACCACGCCCCCTGCGACGTGTCCGACTTCGACGCCGTACAGGAGTTCGTCGCCGCGGCGGAGAAGGCGGTCGGCCCGGTCCGTGCCCTCGTCAATTCCGCCGGCATCGTCCGCGACAACCCGATGGTCCTGATGGACCCGAAGGACTGGCAGGCCGTCATCGGCACCAACCTCGACGGCACGTTCAACTTCTGCCGCGCGGTGGTCTTCGGGTTCATGAAGCGCAAGGAGGGCGCGATCGTCAACATGTCCTCCGTCGCGGGCATCGACGGCAACGCCACGCAGACGAACTACTCCGCCTCCAAGGCCGGCATCCAGGGCATGAGCATCTCGCTCGCCAAGGAACTGGCCGGCTACGGCGTGCGGGTCAATGTGGTCGCCCCCGGCTTCATCGAGACCGACATGACCGACGCGCTCTCGGAGAAGGTGCGTGCCCAGGCGCTGAAGAGCATTCCGATGCGCCGCTACGGCAGCGCGGACGAGGTCGCCGACCTCGTCTCGTTCCTGCTCTCCGAGAGGGCCGGCTACATCACCGGCGAGATCATCCGGGTGGACGGCGGAGTCGTGCTGTGACCCTCGTCGCCCCGCCGCCCGTGCCCAGCGCTGCCATCGAGGCCGGCCGCCGGGCGCGGGCGGTCCCGCTTCCTGCCGTCGACTCCTGCACCGTCCTGTCGGCCACGGAGGTCACCGCCCACAAGCTCATCCGCGCCGACGACCCGTACATGGAGGGCCATTACCCGGACTTCACCATCTATCCGGGCGCGTTCGTCATCGAATCCGTGTACCAGGCGGTGCTGCACCTGGTGTGGGAGAACCACGGCACGCATGTCTTCGCGGAACCGGCACGGATCACCTCCGTCCGCTTCCTCGCGGCGCTGCGCCCCGGCGACCGGCTCGACATCCACTGCGTGGCCAAGGCCGTCGGTGCGGACGGGACGCAGGAACTGGAGGTCACCGCCGACTGCCGCAGGGGGGACGTCCGGGCCGCGAAGGTCTCGATGAGCTTCCGGCTCACCTCCGGTACCGACACCGGCGCGGTCAGCGACGGAAACGGCGCCGGCGCGGGGGCCGGTTCGGGCGGCCCTGAGACGGCGCTGCTCGAACACGCCGAGATCCGTGGCACGATCCCGCACGCCCATCCCATGCTGCTCGTCGACCGGGTGCTGGACCTCGACCCCTACGACCGTATCGTCACCAGCAAGGCGATCACGGGCAGCGAATCCTGCTACGCGCGGCTGGCGCCCGACGCGGGAGCGCGCGCCCTGCGCTATCCGCCGTCCCTGCTGATCGAGTCCTGGGGACAGGGTGGTGCCCTGCTGTGGCTGCGGCGCGAGCGGGCCAAGGGGCAGCCGGGCGGCACCGCCCCCATCCTGGCCGCCGTGCGCGGCATCACCTTCCACCGGGGCGTCCACCCCGGTGACACGCTGCGGCACACCGTCCGGATCGACCAGTACACGGCCGCCGGCGTCATCATGAGCGGTCAGACGCACCGGGGAGACGAACTGGTCGCCGAGATCGGCGAGGCCCTCGCCGTGCTCCGCCCCTCGGGCGAGCTGTTTTGAAGTATTGAAAGCAACCGCGACCCCCGCGCGCTCAGCGCATATTCTCACTGTGCTGCCGAAATCTATGATTTTCAGTGAAATCTGAATGTGTTGCTGAGTGCCGGAAAAGGCGAACGTCGTATTTTCGATGAGAAATTCCACCGTGGTTTCGACTTTGCCCGGACCAGTGCAGCAGGACACCTCGGAAACCGGCGTCGGGAAACCAACGGAGGGGAACACCAATGTCAGCAGTGCCTGCTGAAGCCATTGATCTCACTGCGGCGCAGCGCGGCATGTGGTTCGCTCAGCGGTTGGACCCGGACAACGCCATCTACAACATCGCCGAATACGTCGACATCCGCGGCCCGCTCGACCGGGTCGCGTTCGTCGAGGCGCTGCGCCAGGTCCTGATCGAGGCCGAGGCGCTGCGGACCACGTTCGAGGAGCACGACGGCGAGCCGGTGCAGAGCGTGCACCCGGACCCGCCCGCCCAGGTCCGCACGGTCGACGTGAGCGCCGAACCGGACCCGGAGGCGGCCGCCCTCGACTGGATGCTGGCCGATGCCCGCACCGCGGTGGACCCCGCCCGGGATCCGCTGTACCTGTTCGCCCTCATCGACCTCGGCGGCAAGCGGCTCCAGTGGTACTACCGCGCCCACCATCTCGTCCTCGACGGATTCAGCGGCGGCCTGATCGCCACCCGCGTCGCCGAGGTCTACCGGGAACTGACCGGCGGCCAGGACCCCGCCCCCCAGCAGGCGTTGGGCAGTCTCACCGAACTCGTCGCGGCCGAGACGGCCTACCGTGCGTCGGACCGCTTCGCGGCCGACCGGGAGTACTGGCTCGACCGCTTCGGGGACCGCCCGGAGCCCGCCAGTCTCTCGGGCGGCCAGCCGACGATGCCCTCCTCGTTCCACCGGCGCACCGGCCACCTCCCGGACCAGGTCACCGACGGGCTGCACCGCCTCGCCAGGGAGACGAACGCGAGTTGGCCGGTCGTCACCGCCGCCGCCATCGCGCTGTACATGGCGAAGATGACCAACACCACGGACGTCGTCCTCGGCCTGCCGGTCGCCGCCCGCCGCTCCGGAACCGCCCGCCGCATCCCGGGCATGGTCTCCAACGTCCTGCCGCTGCGCGTCCCGGTACCGGCCACGGGCACGGTGGCCGAGCTGGTCGAGGCGGCCGCCGAGGCGATGCACGGCGCGGTGCGTCACCAGCACTACCGCTACGAGGACCTGCGCCGTGACCTGAAGCTTCTCGGCGACGACCGCCGGCTCGTCGGTCCGCAGGTCAACTTCCTGATGTTCGACACCGACTTCTCCCTCCCCGGCTGCGAGACGGTCTCGCACAGCCTCACCGTCGGCCCCAACGACGACATGACGTTCGTGGTCGACGGCCGACCGGGCCGCCACGGCCTCGCGATCGACCTGCACGCCAACGGCGACGTCTACGAGCCCGGGGACGTGGACCGGCACGGCGCCCGGTTCGAGCACCTCCTGGCCGAGCTGGCACGCTCGGCGCCGGAGCGCTCCCTCGGCCGCATCGAGGTGGCGACACCCGCGGAACGCGACAGCCTCGTCCACGGCCTGAACGACACCGGCCGCGATCTCGCTACCCTGACCGCCCTCCTCGAGGCCCAGACGACCCGCACCCCCGAGGCCGAAGCCCTCGCCTTCGACGACGAGACGCTGACCTACCGGGAGCTGCACACCCGCGCCAACCGCCTCGCGCACCGGCTCATCGACCTGGGCATCGGCCCGGAGGACCGCGTCGCCGTCGCGCTGAACCGCTCGGTGGACCTGGTCGTGGCGCTGCTCGCCACGCTCAAGTCCGGCGCAGCCTACGTGCCCGTCGACCCCGGCCACCCCCGGGACCGGATCGAGTACGTCCTCGACGACGCGCAGCCGGTGGCGGTCCTCACCACCACGGGCACCGCCGCGCACCTGCCCGCGACCGACTGCCCGCGGCTGTGCCTCGACGACCCCGGCACCCGCACGGACCTCGACCGGTACCCCGGCACGGACCCCACCGACCGGGACCGCACCACCGCGCTCCGTTCGAGCCACCCGGCGTACCTCATCTACACCTCCGGCTCCACCGGCCGCCCCAAGGGCGTCGTCGTCCCGCACGCCGGAATCTTCAACCGGATCCAGTGGATGCAGGGGCAGTACCGCCTCGGCGGCGAGGACCGCATCCTGCAGAAGACCCCCTCGGGCTTCGACGTGTCCGTCTGGGAGTTCTTCTGGCCGCTGGTCGAGGGGGCCACCCTGGTGGTGGCACGGCCCGACGGGCACAAGGACCCCGGGTACCTCGCGGAGATCATCCGGGAACAGCGGATCTCCACCCTGCACTTCGTCCCCTCCATGCTCCAGGCGTTCCTGGCCCGCGCCCCGTTCGTCGAGCCCTTCCCCGCCCTGCGCCGGGTCGTCTGCAGCGGCGAGGCGCTGCCCCGCGAGACCCAGCGCCAGTTCTTCGCCGCACTCCCGGAGGTGGAGCTGCACAACCTGTACGGCCCGACCGAGGCGTCCGTCGACGTCACCGCCTGGAGTTGCGCGCCGGACGACGAGGGCGACAGCGTGCCGATCGGCGCGCCCGTGTGGAACACCCGCGCCTACGTCCTCGACGCGGCGCTGCGCCCCGTGCCGGCGGGTGTACCGGGCGAGCTGTACCTCTCCGGAGTCCAACTGGCCCGCGGATATCTCCACCGCAGCGCGCTGACGGGCGAGCGGTTCGTCGCCGATCCCTTCCGCGACGGCGAACGGATGTACCGGACCGGCGACCTGGCCCGGTGGCGGGACGACGGCAACCTGATCTTCCTGGGGCGCTCCGACGACCAGGTCAAGATCCGTGGTTTCCGCGTTGAACTCGGCGAGATCGAGGCGGCCCTCTCCGACCTCGACGAGGTGACGCAGGCGGCGGTGATCCTGCGACCGGACGGCCCGGGCGGCAGCCAGCTCGTCGGCTACGTGACCCTGCGACCCGGCACCGAGGCACACCCCGCCGGCCTGCGCCGCGCGCTGGTGGACCGGCTGCCGGAGTACATGATCCCGGCCGCCGTGGTGGTCATGACCGACCTGCCGACCACCGCCAACGGCAAGCTGGACCGCCGTGCCCTGCCCGCACCGGACTACGCCGGCCTCACCGCGAAGGCCGCCGCCCGCAACGAGGCCGAGGAGATCCTGTGCCGGGCCTTCGCCGAGGTGCTCGGCCTGGAGACCGTCGGCGTCACCGACAACTTCTTCGACCTCGGCGGCGACAGCATCGTCGCGATGCGCCTCGTCTCCCGGGCCCGCGCCCACGGCCTGCTCCTCACCGCCGAGGACGTCTTCGCGTGCAAGACCGTCGAGGCGCTCGCGCCGTGTGCCACGGCCATCGGGACGGGCGGCGACGACGAGGCGGCTCCGGTGGGGGACGTCCCCGCCACTCCGATCATGGAATGGCTGCGCGACCGTGGTGAACTCATCGACCGCTTCGGCCAGTTCGCCCTCGTGCAGACCCCGGCCGGAGTCCGTGCAGACCATCTAGGCACCGCGCTGCGCGCCCTGCGCACCCACCACGACGTCCTGCGGGCCCGACTGGACCGCTCCCCGTCATGGCGACTCCACGTCCCCGACGCCGCCGATGCCGCTGATCCCGCCGAAGTCGTCGACGTCGTCCAGGTCGCGGACCTCGACGAGGAAGCCCTGGCCGCCACCATCGCCACCCACAGGGAAGCCGCGGCGGGCCGCCTGAGGCCGGACGACGGCGTGATGGTCCAGGCGGTCTGGTTCGACGCCGGAAGCGCACGCCCCGGCAGGTTGCTGCTCGTCCTGCACCACCTGGTGGTCGACGGCGTCTCCTGGCGTCTCCTGCTCGACGACCTCGAGAGCGCCTACCGCGCCGTGGCGGCCGGCCGCACCCCCGACCTCGGCGCGCGCGGCACCTCCTTCCGCGGCTGGGCCCTTGGGCTCGCGGACGAGGCCCGCTCCCCCCGGCGGGTCGCCGAACTCGCGGCCTGGACCGCCCAGCTCGCCCGCCCCGCGCCGCTGCTGCCGGCCGGTGACCGGCTCGATCCGGGCCGGGACACCGTGGCCCAACTCGTCTCCCTCGACACCGCACTCGAGCCGCACCTGACCGAACCGCTCCTGACCACGGTGCCGTCCAGGATCAACGGAGCCGTCACCGACGTCCTGCTGACCGCACTGATGATGGCGGTCCCGCAGTGGCGCGGCGCGGGCGAGCCCGGGGACGGACGGCTCACCGTCGCCCTGGAAGGCCACGGCCGCGTACCGATCAGCGAGACGCACGACCTGTCCCGGACCGTGGGCTGGTTCACCTCGCTTTACCCGGTCACGCTCGGCCTCGACCCGGCCGTCGCGCGGGCCGCGAACCACGGGGGCGCCGCCGCGGACGACGCTCTCAAGCAGATCAAGGAGCAGCTCCGCACCGTCCCCGGCGACGGCATCGGATACGGACTGCTGCGTCACCACAACCCGGACACCGCCGCCGAACTGGCGGAACGTCCCGGACCCGACGTGGGCTTCAACTACCTCGGCCGCTTCGACGCCGCCGCCACCGACCCGCACAGCTGGGGCCTCGCGCCCGGCGAGGCCCTCGGCGAGATCACCGAACCCGCCATGCCCGCCGCGTACCAGCTGGACATCAACGTCATGGTGCGGGACGGAGCGGACGGCCGCCGCCTGATCACGCGATGGACCTGGCCCAAGGCCCTCATCACCGAGGAAGCGGCCACCCGCCTCACCGACCTCTGGAAGCGCTGCCTGGAAGCGCTCATCACCAGCGCGGAGCAGTCGGACAAGGCCGTTCAGACTCCGTCGGACCTCACCTTGAACACCCTCAGCCAGAACGAACTCGACGCACTTGAAGACGAGTTGGCCCGAGAATGGGAGATTGCCCAGTGAAGCAGTCGCGCATCGAAGACGTCCTTCCGCTCTCGCCCCTGCAGGCCGGCCTGCTCTTCCACGCGCAGTACGACGAGACCGCTCCCGACGTCTACACCGTGCAGTTCGCCCTCTCGCTGAGCGGCCCGCTCGACGTTCCCGCCCTGCGCGGGGCCGCGGCCCGGCTGCTGGAGCGCCACCCCAGCCTGCGAGCCGGCTTCCGAGCCCGCCGTGACGGCGAGCCCGTCCAGGTGGTGCACCGCACCGTCCCGCTGACCTTTGCCGAGCACGACCTGCGTGCCCTGGACCCGGCGGACCGCCCCCGGGAGCAGGAGCGCCTGGTCGCCGAGGACCGCGCCTGCCGCTTCGACCCGGCCGTCCCGCCGCTCCTGCGGTTCACCCTGATCCGCCTGACCGACGACAGCCACGTCCTGCTGCTCACCAACCACCACATCCTCCTCGACGGGTGGTCGATGCCCCTGCTCATCGAGGACCTCCTGCGTCTGTACGCCGACCCCGACGGCCGCGACCTGCCGGTCCCCGTCCCGCACCGCGGCTACCTGGCCTGGCTGATGCGCGAGGACGCGGCGGCGCACAAGGCGGCCTGGGGCGAACTCCTCGACGGCGTGACGGAGGCGACCCTGCTGGCGCCCGACGTCCCCGCGGACGCCGACAAGACCCCGCGCAACCACGTCGCCCAGCTCCCGGCCGAACTCACCGAAGAACTCACCACGTTCGCCCGATCGCACGGCCTGACTGCCAACACGGTGGTGCAGGGCGCCTGGTCCCTCCTGCTGGCCCACCACACCGGCCGCGACGACGTCCTGTTCGGCACCACTCTCGCGGGCCGCCCCGCCGAGGTCCCCGGCGCCGAGTCCATGGTCGGCCTGTTCATCAACACCGTCCCGGTACGCGCACGGATCCGTCCGGACGAGAAGGTGCTGTCGCTGCTCGAACGCCTCCAGCAGCAGAGCCTGCGCATGGCGCGACACCAGTACGTCGGTCTCGCCGACATCCAGCGCACCGCCGGCCTGGGCGAACTCTTCGACTCCCTGGTGGTCTTCGAGAACTTCCCGCACGAGCTGGACTCGGCGATCCCCGGCACCGAGCTGCGCCTGGCCGGGGTGGAGCCGCACGACGCCACGCACTACCCCCTGGCCCTGGTGATGGCCCCCGGCCCGCGGCTCACCCTGCGGTTCAACTACCAGTCGGGTGCCCTGGACCAGGGTGAGGTGGAGGCCGTCGCGGACCGCCTCATCAGGGTCATCACCTCGATCATCCGTGACCCGGCACAGCCCGTCGCGGCCGTCGAGGTGCTGGGTGGGGCGGAGCGTCACCGTGTTCTGGTGGAGTGGAACGAGACGGGGGCGGGGGTTGAGCCGTGCACGTTGCCCGGGTTGTTCGAGCGTCAGGTGGGTCTGACTCCGGATGCTGTGGCGTTGGTGTGCGGTGGTGTGGAGTTGTCGTATGCGGAGGTGAATGAGCGGGCGAATCGTCTGGCGCGGTTGCTGGTCGGGCGTGGTGTGGGTGCGGAGCGGTTTGTTGCTGTGGTGATGCCGCGGTCGGTGGAGCTGGTGGTGGCTCTGTTGGCGGTGGTGAAGGCCGGTGGTGCGTACGTGCCGGTTGATCCGGGGTATCCGGCTGAGCGGATGGCGTTCATGGTGGCTGATGCGGCGCCGGTGGTGGTGCTGACGTTGGACGGTGTGGACGTGGGTGACGTCGGTGGTGTCGACGTGGTGGTCGTGGATGATCCCGCGGTGGTGGGGCAGGTGGCGGGGCTGTCGGCGGCGGATGTCGTGGATGGTGAGCGGGGTGGGGCTCTCAGGGTGGAGCACCCGGCGTACGTCATCTACACGTCCGGTTCGACGGGTCGTCCCAAGGGTGTCGTCGTCACCCACCACGGCATCGCCCACCTGACCGTCTCCGAGATCGACCGCTTCGACGTGGACGCCTCCAGCCGCGTCCTCCAGTTCTCGTCACCGAGCTTCGACGCCTCGGTGCTCGAGGTGTGCATGAGTCTCCTGGCGGGCGCTGCACTCGTCGTCCCCACGACCGACGTCCTGGCGGGCGAGGAACTGGGCGCCCTCCTCGCCGAGGCCCGGATCACCCACGCGCTGATCTCTCCCATGGCACTCGCCAGCGTCCCGTCGGCCGAACTCCCCGCGTTCCGCAGCCTCGTCGTCGGCGGCGAGGCCACCAGCGCCGAGGTGGTGGAGCGTTGGTCGGTGGGTCGTCGGATGGTGAATGCGTATGGGCCGACGGAGTCGACGGTGTGTGTGTCGATGAGTGGTCCGTTGGCTGGTGGTGGTGTGGTGCCGATCGGTCGTCCGGTGGTGGGGACGCGGGTGTTTGTGTTGGATGGTGGTTTGCGGCCGGTGGCTGTGGGTGTGGTGGGTGAGTTGTATGTGGCTGGTGCTGGTTTGGCTCGGGGGTATTGGGGTCGGGCTGGTCTGACGGCTGAGCGGTTTGTGGCGTGTCCGTTCGGTGGTCCGGGTGAGCGTATGTATCGCACGGGTGATCTGGTGCGGTGGTTGCCTGATGGGAATCTGGTGTTTGTGGGCCGGGTTGATGATCAGGTGAAGGTGCGTGGTTTCCGGATCGAGTTGGGTGAGGTCGAGTCGGCGTTGCTGGCTGCTCCTGGTGTGGGGCAGGCGGTGGTGGTGGTGCGTGAGGACCGGCCGGGGGACAAGCGGCTGGTGGGTTATGTGGTTGGTTCCGCCGGTGGTGTTGATGGTGGTGGGGTGCGTGCGTTTGTGGGTCGTTCGCTGCCGGGTTACATGGTGCCGTCGGCTGTGGTGGTGCTTGACGGGTTGCCGTTGACGCCGAATGGGAAGTTGGACCGGCGTGCGCTTCCGGTGCCGGATTTCTCGGCTGGTGGGTTGTCGGGTGGTGGGCGTGGGGTGCGTAGTCCGCAGGAGGAGATCCTGTGTGGTTTGTTTGCTGAGGTGTTGGGTCTGGATTCGGTGGGGGTGGAGGACAACTTCTTCGATCTGGGTGGGCATTCGTTGCTGGCGACGCGTTTGGTGTCGCGGGTGCGGTCTTCGTTCGGGGCGGAGTTGGCGATTCGGGCGTTGTTCGAGGCGCCTACGGTGGCGGAGCTGGCGGTGCGGTTGTCGGGTTCGCCGGGTGCGCGTCGGGCGTTGGGGGTGGTGGAGCGGCCGGGTGTGGTGCCGTTGTCCTTTGCTCAGCGCAGGTTGTGGTTCTTGAACCGGATGGAGCCGGAGTCGGCGGCGTACAACATTCCTGGTGCGCTGCGTTTGTCGGGTGTGGTGGATGTGGGGGTTGTTCGGGCTGCGCTGGCGGATGTGGTGGGTCGTCATGAGAGCCTGCGGACGGTTTTCGCCGAGGCCGGCGACGGTGAACCCTGCCAGATCCTGATCGACGTGGACGCCGCGGCGCCGGTCGTACCGGTCGTGCCCGTGGCCGACATGGAGGCCCTGTACGCCTCGATGGCGGTCGAGGCGGGTCGTGGTTTTGATCTGTCGGTGGAGGCGCCGTTGCGTGCGGTGTTGTTCGATCTGCCGGGTGATGAGTTCGTGTTGTTGTTCGTGCTGCATCACATTGCCGGGGACGGGTGGTCGGTGGCGCCGTTGGCTGCTGATTTCTCGCAGGCGTATCGGGCGCGGGCCGAGGGGCGGGTTCCGGGCTGGGAGCCGTTGCCGGTGCAGTACGCCGACTACACGTTGTGGCAGCGTGAGGTCCTTGGCCGGGAGGAGGATCCGCAGAGCCCGATCGCCGCTCAGCTTGCGTACTGGCGTGAGCAGCTGGCGGGCGTGCCGCAGGAGTTGGCGTTGCCGGTGGATCGTTCGCGTCCGGTGGTGTCGAGTTACCGTGGTGACGCGGTGACGTTCACGGTGGATGCCGAGTTGTACCGGGGTCTGGGTGAGCTGGCGCGTCGGTCGCAGGCCAGTGTGTTCATGGTGGTCCAGGCCGGTCTGTCGATGCTGCTCAGCCGTCTGGGTGCGGGTGAGGACATCGTGCTGGGCACGGCTGTGGCCGGTCGTACGGATGAGGCGCTGGACCGGCTGATCGGTTTCTTCATCAACACTCTGGTGCTGCGTGCCGATCTGTCGGGTGATCCTGAGGTGGCCGAGCTGATCGGCCGGGTCCGGGAGAGCGACCTGGCGGCCTATGCCAACCAGGACGTGCCCTTCGAGCGGCTGGTGGAGGTCCTCAACCCGGACCGCTCCCTGTCCCGCCACCCCCTCTTCCAGACCATGCTGGTCTTCCAGAACGTCCCCGAGGCCGGCATCGACCTGCCCGGTGTACGCAGCGTGATGGAGGCGGTCGAGTCCAGCTCGATCAAGTACGACCTCGCGTGGACCTTCTCCGAGTCGCGCGCCGCCGATGACTCCGTCACCCTGAACGGGCACCTCCAGTTCAGCCTGGACCTGTTCGACCGGGCCACGGTCGAGGCGCTCGCCCAGCGGCTGCTGCTCGTGCTCAAGGCGATGGTCACCGACCCGACGGCCCGCATGAGCAGCATCGAGGTACTGGGTGAGGCGGAGCGTCACCGCGTCCTGGTGGAGTGGAACGAGACGGGGGCGGTGGTCGAGCCGGCCACGCTGCCCGAACTCATCCAGAAACAGGTGGAGTTGACGCCGGACGCCGTAGCGGTGGTCGCCGGTGGCGTCGAGTTGTCGTATGCGGAGCTGAACGAGCGGGCGAATCGCCTGGCGCGGTTCCTGATCGGGCGTGGCGTGGGCCCGGAGCGCTTCGTGGCCGTCGAGATGCCCCGGTCGGTGGAGCTGGTGGTGGCCCTGCTCGCGGTGGCCAAGGCCGGTGGCGCGTACGTGCCGGTTGATCCCGAATACCCCGCCGAGCGGATCGCGTTCATGATGGCTGACGCGGCGCCCGTGGCGCTGCTGACGCTGGAAGGCGTGGACGTGGGCGAAGCCGGCGGGACCGACGTCGTGGTCCTGGACGATCCCGCGGTGGTCCGGCAGGTGGCCGAGCAGCCGGCAGCGGACGTCACGGACGACGAACGCAGTGCCTCCCTTCGCGAGCAGCACCCGGTCTACGTCATCTACACCTCCGGCTCGACCGGCCGCCCCAAGGGCGTCGTCATCGAGCACCGCAGCGTGGTGGACTACCTCTCCTACACCCGCAAGACCTACCCCGCTGCCGAGGGCGTCGCGCTGGTGCACTCCCCGGTCGCCTTCGACCTGACCGTGACGGCGCTCTACACCCCGCTGGTGTCCGGGGGCCGGATCGTCCTGGCCGGCCTCGAGGACGAGGACACCGAGACGGCGGCGCTTCTCAGCGAGACGCCCAACACCTTCCTCAAGGCGACGCCGAGCCACCTGCCGCTGCTGGAGAACCTGCCCTCGGACTACTCGCCGTCCGGGCACCTGCTGCTCGGCGGTGAAGCCCTGCACAGCGAGGCATTGCACAAGTGGCGTGCGCAGCACCCCGACGCCGTCGTCAGCAACGTGTACGGTCCCACCGAAGCCACGGTCAACTGCACCGAGTTCCGCATCGAACCCGGCCGGAAACTCCCCGACGGCATCGTGCCGATCGGCCGTCCCCAGTCCAATGCGCGGGTGTTTGTGTTGGATGGTGGTTTGCGGCCGGTGGCTGTGGGTGTGGTGGGTGAGTTGTATGTGGCTGGTGCTGGTTTGGCTCGGGGGTATTGGGGTCGGGCTGGTCTGACGGCTGAGCGGTTTGTGGCGTGTCCGTTCGGTGGTCCGGGTGAGCGTATGTATCGCACGGGTGATCTGGTGCGGTGGTTGCCTGATGGGAATCTGGTGTTTGTGGGCCGGGTTGATGATCAGGTGAAGGTGCGTGGTTTCCGGATCGAGTTGGGTGAGGTCGAGTCGGCGTTGCTGGCTGCTCCTGGTGTGGGGCAGGCGGTGGTGGTGGTGCGTGAGGACCGGCCGGGGGACAAGCGGCTGGTGGGTTATGTGGTTGGTTCCGCCGGTGGTGTTGATGGTGGTGGGGTGCGTGCGTTTGTGGGTCGTTCGCTGCCGGGTTACATGGTGCCGTCGGCTGTGGTGGTGCTTGACGGGTTGCCGTTGACGCCGAATGGGAAGTTGGACCGGCGTGCGCTTCCGGTGCCGGATTTCTCGGCTGGTGGGTTGTCGGGTGGTGGGCGTGGGGTGCGTAGTCCGCAGGAGGAGATCCTGTGTGGTTTGTTTGCTGAGGTGTTGGGTCTGGATTCGGTGGGGGTGGAGGACAACTTCTTCGATCTGGGTGGGCATTCGTTGCTGGCGACGCGTTTGGTGTCGCGGGTGCGGTCTTCGTTCGGGGCGGAGTTGGCGATTCGGGCGTTGTTCGAGGCGCCTACGGTGGCGGAGCTGGCGGTGCGGTTGTCGGGTTCGCCGGGTGCGCGTCGGGCGTTGGGGGTGGTGGAGCGGCCGGGTGTGGTGCCGTTGTCCTTTGCTCAGCGCAGGTTGTGGTTCTTGAACCGGATGGAGCCGGAGTCGGCGGCGTACAACATTCCTGGTGCGCTGCGTTTGTCGGGTGTGGTGGATGTGGGGGTTGTTCGGGCTGCGCTGGCGGATGTGGTGGGTCGTCATGAGAGCCTGCGGACGGTTTTCGCCGAGGCCGGCGACGGTGAACCCTGCCAGATCCTGATCGACGTGGACGCCGCGGCGCCGGTCGTACCGGTCGTGCCCGTGGCCGACATGGAGGCCCTGTACGCCTCGATGGCGGTCGAGGCGGGTCGTGGTTTTGATCTGTCGGTGGAGGCGCCGTTGCGTGCGGTGTTGTTCGATCTGCCGGGTGATGAGTTCGTGTTGTTGTTCGTGCTGCATCACATTGCCGGGGACGGGTGGTCGGTGGCGCCGTTGGCTGCTGATTTCTCGCAGGCGTATCGGGCGCGGGCCGAGGGGCGGGTTCCGGGCTGGGAGCCGTTGCCGGTGCAGTACGCCGACTACACGTTGTGGCAGCGTGAGGTCCTTGGCTGGGAGGAGGATCCGCAGAGCCCGATCGCCGCTCAGCTTGCGTACTGGCGTGAGCAGCTGGCGGGCGTGCCGCAGGAGTTGGCGTTGCCGGTGGATCGTTCGCGTCCGGTGGTGTCGAGTTACCGTGGTGACGCGGTGACGTTCACGGTGGATGCCGAGTTGTACCGGGGTCTGGGTGAGCTGGCGCGTCGGTCGCAGGCCAGTGTGTTCATGGTGGTCCAGGCCGGTCTGTCGATGCTGCTCAGCCGTCTGGGTGCGGGTGAGGACATCGTGCTGGGCACGGCTGTGGCCGGTCGTACGGATGAGGCGCTGGACCGGCTGATCGGTTTCTTCATCAACACTCTGGTGCTGCGTGCCGATCTGTCGGGTGATCCTGAGGTGGCCGAGCTGATCGGCCGGGTCCGGGAGAGCGACCTGGCGGCCTATGCCAACCAGGACGTGCCCTTCGAGCGGCTGGTGGAGGTCCTCAACCCGGACCGCTCCTTGGCCCGCCACCCCCTCTTCCAGACCATGCTGGTCTTCCAGAACGTCCCCGAGGCCGGCATCGACCTGCCCGGCATCGAGGCGACCAACTTCGAAGTCCCGGCCGACTCCTCGAAGTTCGACCTGTCCTTCGTGTTCGACGAGCGCCAGGAGGAAGGCAACGGAGAGACCGGCAGCACGCTGTTCGGCACGATCGAGTACAGCCTGGACCTGTTCGACCGGGCCACGGTCGAGGCGCTCGCCCAGCGGCTGCTGCTCGTGCTCAAGGCGATGGTCACCGACCCGACGGCCCGCATGAGCAGCATCGAGGTACTGGGTGAGGCGGAGCGTCACCGCGTCCTGGTGGAGTGGAACGAGACGGGGGCGGTGGTCGAGCCGGCCACGCTGCCCGGGTTGTTCGAGCGTCAGGTGGGTCTGACTCCGGATGCTGTGGCGTTGGTGTGCGGTGGTGTGGAGTTGTCGTATGCGGAGGTGAATGAGCGGGCGAATCGTCTGGCGCGGTTGCTGGTCGGGCGTGGTGTGGGTGCGGAGCGGTTTGTTGCTGTGGTGATGCCGCGGTCGGTGGAGCTGGTGGTGGCTCTGTTGGCGGTGGTGAAGGCCGGTGGTGCGTACGTGCCGGTTGATCCGGGGTATCCGGCTGAGCGGATGGCGTTCATGGTGGCTGATGCGGCGCCGGTGGTGGTGCTGACGTTGGACGGTGTGGACGTGGGTGACGTCGGTGGTGTCGACGTGGTGGTCGTGGATGATCCCGCGGTGGTGGGGCAGGTGGCGGGGCTGTCGGCGGCGGATGTCGTGGATGGTGAGCGGGGTGGGGCTCTCAGGGTGGAGCACCCGGCGTACGTCATCTACACGTCCGGTTCGACGGGTCGTCCCAAGGGTGTCGTCGTCACCCACCACGGCATCGCCCACATGGCCACCGCCTTGAGCGACGGGTTCGCGATCAAGGGGGACAGCCGTGTGCTGCAGATGGCCTCGCCCAGCTTCGACGCCGCGATCTCGGAGATCGGCGCCGCGTTCGTCAGCGGCGCGGCCCTCGTCCTGGCCTCGGCCGACGAACTCCTGCCCGGCCCCAGCCTCGTCCGCGTACTCGCGGACCAGAGGGTCACGCATGTGACTCTCACCCCGGCGGCGCTCGCCGCCCTGCCCTCCGACGGCATACCGGCTTCCACCACTCTCACCGTCGCCGGCGAGGCGATCGGCGAAGACGCCGTGGAGCGTTGGTCGGTGGGTCGTCGGATGGTGAATGCGTATGGGCCGACGGAGTCGACGGTGTGTGTGTCGATGAGTGGTCCGTTGGCTGGTGGTGGTGTGGTGCCGATCGGTCGTCCGGTGGTGGGGACGCGGGTGTTTGTGTTGGATGGTGGTTTGCGGCCGGTGGCTGTGGGTGTGGTGGGTGAGTTGTATGTGGCTGGTGCTGGTCTGGCTCGGGGGTATTGGGGTCGGGCTGGTCTGACGGCTGAGCGGTTTGTGGCGTGTCCGTTCGGTGGTCCGGGTGAGCGTATGTATCGCACGGGTGATCTGGTGCGGTGGTTGCCTGATGGGAATCTGGTGTTTGTGGGCCGGGTTGATGATCAGGTGAAGGTGCGTGGTTTCCGGATCGAGTTGGGTGAGGTCGAGTCGGCGTTGCTGGCTGCTCCTGGTGTGGGGCAGGCGGTGGTGGTGGTGCGTGAGGACCGGCCGGGGGACAAGCGGCTGGTGGGTTATGTGGTTGGTTCCGCCGGTGGTGTTGATGGTGGTGGGGTGCGTGCGTTTGTGGGTCGTTCGCTGCCGGGTTACATGGTGCCGTCGGCTGTGGTGGTGCTTGACGGGTTGCCGTTGACGCCGAATGGGAAGTTGGACCGGCGTGCGCTTCCGGTGCCGGATTTCTCGGCTGGTGGGTTGTCGGGTGGTGGGCGTGGGGTGCGTAGTCCGCAGGAGGAGATCCTGTGTGGTTTGTTTGCTGAGGTGTTGGGTCTGGATTCGGTGGGGGTGGAGGACAACTTCTTCGATCTGGGTGGGCATTCGTTGCTGGCGACGCGTTTGGTGTCGCGGGTGCGGTCTTCGTTCGGGGCGGAGTTGGCGATTCGGGCGTTGTTCGAGGCGCCTACGGTGGCGGAGCTGGCGGTGCGGTTGTCGGGTTCGCCGGGTGCGCGTCGGGCGTTGGGGGTGGTGGAGCGGCCGGGTGTGGTGCCGTTGTCCTTTGCTCAGCGCAGGTTGTGGTTCTTGAACCGGATGGAGCCGGAGTCGGCGGCGTACAACATTCCTGGTGCGCTGCGTTTGTCGGGTGTGGTGGATGTGGGGGTCGTTCGGGCTGCGCTGGCGGATGTGGTGGGTCGTCATGAGAGCCTGCGGACGGTCTTCGCCGAGGCCGGCGACGGTGAACCGTGCCAGGTGGTGGGTGATGTCCAGGTTGTGGTGCCGGTCGTCCGTGTCGGGGACGAGGGTGCGTTGAGGGCGGCTGTGGCGGTCGAGGCGGGTCGTGGTTTTGATCTGTCGGTGGAGGCGCCGTTGCGTGCGGTGTTGTTCGATCTGCCGGGTGATGAGTTCGTGTTGTTGTTCGTGCTGCATCACATTGCCGGGGACGGGTGGTCGGTGGCGCCGTTGGCTGCTGATTTCTCGCAGGCGTATCGGGCGCGGGCCGAGGGGCGGGCTCCGGGCTGGGAGCCGTTGCCGGTGCAGTACGCCGACTACACGTTGTGGCAGCGTGAGGTCCTTGGCCGGGAGGAGGATCCGCAGAGCCCGATCGCCGCTCAGCTTGCGTACTGGCGTGAGCAGCTGACCGGTGCGCCGCAGGAACTGGCACTTCCGGTCGACCGCTCACGTCCAGAGATCTCCACGTACCGTGGTGACGCAGTCCTCTTCACCGTGGATGCCGAGTTGTACCGGGGTCTGGGTGAGCTGGCACGTCGGTCGCAGGCCAGTGTGTTCATGGTGGTCCAGGCCGGTCTGTCGATGCTGCTCAGCCGTCTGGGTGCGGGTGAGGACATCGTGCTGGGCACGTCGGTCGCCGGACGCACCGATGAGGCGCTGGACCGGCTGATCGGTTTCTTCATCAACACTCTGGTGCTGCGCGCCGATCTGTCGGGTGATCCTGAGGTGGCCGAGCTGATCGGCCGGGTCCGGGAGAGCGACCTGGCGGCCTACGCCAACCAGGACGTGCCCTTCGAGCGGCTGGTGGAGGTCCTCAACCCGGACCGTTCCCTGTCCCGCCACCCCCTCTTCCAGGTCACGATGGAGTTCCAGAACGTCTCGGAGCCGACCATCGACCTGCCGGGAATCACGGCAGGGCCGTACGAAGTGCCACTGGAAGCCGCCAAGTTCGACCTGTCCTTCGTGTTCGACGAGCGCCAGGCCGAGGGCAACGGCGACGACCGGACGGCCACGACGCTGGCCGGCGCGGTGGAGTACAGCCTGGACCTGTTCGACCGGGCCACGGTCGAGGCGCTCACCCAGCGGCTGCTGCTCGTGCTCAAGGCGATGGTCACCGACCCGACGGCCCGCATGAGCAGCATCGACGTACCGGAGATCGAAGGACGGCCCGCGCGCCTCGCCTCGCCGGAAGCCGGGGTCCCCGCCGCACCGGACGCCGCCGCCCCGGTGGCGGACAGGCCGGTCCGCAACACGAAGGAAGAGCTGCTCTGCGCTCTGTTCGCGGAGGCACTGGGCGTGCCGGACGTGGGAGTGCACGAGAACTTCTTCGATCTCGGCGGCCACTCACTGATGATCGTCAGGATGCTGGCGAAGGTGCGGTCGGTCTTCGGCGTACGGCTGCCGATCCGGGCGCTGTTCGAGGCGCCCACAGTGGCGGAGCTGGCCCTGAAGCTGGATGACGGCGATGAGGGCGGCGCCTTCGACGTACTCCTGCCGCTGCGCACGGCGGGCAGCGAGGCACCGTTGTTCTGTGTGCACCCGGTCACCGGCTTCGGCTGGTCCTACGCCGGGCTGCTGCGTGAGATCTCGGCCGAGTACCCGGTCTACGCGCTGCAGGCACGCGGGATGGGCGGCGACGAGGAACTGCCGCGGACGCTGCAGGACATGGCGGCCGACTACGTGGCCCGTATCCGCGAGGTCCAGCCGTCGGGGCCCTACCACCTGCTCGGCTGGTCGTTCGGCGGAGTCGTCGCACACGCCATGGCCGTACGGCTGCGGAAGGAGGGTGAGGAGGTGGAGCTGCTCGCCATGCTCGACTCCTACCCGGCTGAGCGCGGCGAGACGTCCACGGCGCCGTCGGACGAGCAGCTGTTCGGTGAACTGCTGAAGTACGCCGGAGCCGAGTCCGACCCGGCCGCCGGTCCGCTGACCGCGAGCAGCACCGTCGAACTCCTCGGTGAGCAGGGCGGGCTGTTCGGGAACTTCGACGCCGAGACACTGGCGCGGGTGGGCCGGGTGACCCGTAACAACATGGTGATCGACAACGAGCACGTTCCCGGCGGCTTCGACGGAGAGGTGCTGTTCTTCAGGGCGGTACGCGGGCGCCCGCAGTCGGCGCCGGAAGCCGAGCGATGGACGCCGTACCTCACCGAGAAGATGGACATCCGCGAGGTGGACTGCACGCATGACGAGCTGATGGGCCCCGAAGCCCTCAGGCTGATCGGGGAGGCAGTCGGCGAGAAGCTGACGGGTCGCGCCTTCGACGAGTGAGCGAGCCCGCGGAGAGGCGGGCCGTGGGCCGGCAACGGCCGTACGCCCCCTCTCCGCGGGCCCCTCGCGACCGTGACCGCTGACAGCTCGGCGCCGGTCGGTTCGGTGCCGGTCGTTTCGGAGACCTTGACAGGAAGGTGGCCGTTCCGGTGGGAAGAGCGCCGCCTCGTATCGGCTGCCCCCGTCCGGACCACCCCCGCACGGTCCGCCGTTGCATGTAGCTGACACATCCCTCGGAACGTGCGGGTGCCCTGCCTAGGGTGGCCCGCGACATACCGAGGGAGTCGTCTCATGACCGTACAGGCCGCCCTGGACATAGCCGGTCCGGCTTTGCCGTTGGTCATCGTGCTGACGACCGTGGCCACCCTCGGCGGGGTCTACCTCTGTGTCCGGGTGGTGTCCAGGAAACTGCTCGGCATCACGATCGGCCCGCTGCGCGCGCTCTTCGCCTGCCTGGTGGCTCTGGGCACGCTGGCCTTCTTCGGACAGATGGTGCCGGAGCAGGAGAACCGCGGGATGCTCGTAGCGGTCCGGATCGCGCTGTCCCTGTTCGCCGCGATGATCGCGATCGCACTCGCCGACGTCTTCCTGCCGCGCGGCAGCTGGGCGCTGCCCCTCCGGCTGCTGCGCGGTGCGGGCGCGCGGATCGGCCGTGCCCGCCGCTACTCGCAGATCAGCCGGATCTTCATGCGCAACGGCCTGGCTCGGCTCGTGCGCAGCCGCTCCCGTCTCGAACAGGCCATGAGCCCGGGGGAGTACGGCGAGCAGTCCGCGCGTGCGCTGCGCACCGCACTTGAGGAATGCGGTGGCGTCTTCATCAAACTCGGCCAGGTGCTGTCCACCCGTCGGGACCTCCTGCCGCCCCATTTCACCGAGGAACTGAGCCGCCTGCAGAGCAGCGCGCCCCCGGCGTCCTGGTCGGAGGTGGAAGCGCTGCTCCGTGAGGAGCTGGGCAAACCGGTGGCCGACGTCTTCGAGTGGATCGAGCACGTGCCGCTGGCCGCCGCCTCCATCGCCCAGGTGCACCGCGCGCGGTTGCACGGCGGCCCCACCGTCGCCGTCAAGGTGCAGCGTCCCGGGATTCGGGAGACCGTCGAGCGTGACCTCGACATCGTGATCGCCGTCAGCGAGGGCATCCAGGCCAGAGCCCGCTCCGCGCGAGCCCTGGGCCTGCGCGAGCTGGGCGATGGCTTCGCCCAGTCCATCCGTGAGGAGCTGGACTTCCGTATCGAGGCCCGCAACTCGCAGGCGGTGGCGCGGGCCTGCGGCGGATTCGAGGCCGACGCGGCCGTGCGCATTCCGCGGGTGTACGACGCGTACACCTCGCCCCGGGTTCTGGTGCAGGAGTGGCTGGAGGGGGTCACCCTCGACCGAGCCCCGGTCGTCGCCGGCAGAAAGGGCCTCGACCGGGAAGTCCTGGCCAGGACCGTACTGGCGGCGGTGCTCCGGCAGATCCTGCGGGCGGGCGTCTTCCACGCCGATCCGCACCCGGGCAACACCCTGCTGCTCGACGACGGCCGGATCGGAATGATCGACTTCGGCTCGGTGGGCAGGATCGGCCCCCCGACGAGAGTCGCCATCCAGGAACTCCTCGTCGCCGTCGACCGTGGCGACCCGGCCAGGCTGCACGACGCCCTGGTCGCCCTGCTGGGCACGCGGGCTACGACGAACGAGGAGTTCCATCCCGACCCTCTGGTCCTGGAACGGGAGCTGGGCAGGTTCATGGCCCGGCATCTGGGGGCCGGCACCCCGCCGGACTCCGAGGCGTACACCGCCCTGTTCCGGATGCTGTCCCGGTTCGGGCTCGCCGTGCCACCGGAGGTCGCCGCGGTCTTCCGGGCCCTGGCCACCATGGAGGGCACCCTGGCCCAGCTTGCCCCCGGCTTCGACCTGTTCACGGAGGCACGCGGCTTCGCCGTGGAGATGCTCACCGAGGAACTGCGGTTCCGTAGGCGCGGGACCCGAACCGACAGCCGTGGCGTCGGCGAGGACGGCTTCGCGCTGCCGGGCTTCCCGTCCTTCGCGCAGAGCGCGGCTCACGAGTTCCTCTCCATGCTGCCGATGCTGCGTCGGCTGCCCCGGCGGGTCGAACGCATCAGTTCCGCCCTGGAGGAGGGGCGCCTCGGCGTGCGGGTGCGCGTCTTCGCGGACGATCGCGAACGGCGCTTCGTCACGGGCCTGCTGCACCAGCTGACCGTCACCCTGCTGGCCGCCTGCACCGGCCTGATGGGGGTGATGCTCGTGGTGTTCGGCACCCGGCGGGGACCACATGTCACCGCGCAACTGGAGCTCTACCCGCTCCTCGGCTACCACCTGCTTGCGGTGAGCGCGATCCTCATGCTGCGGGCCCTGTACACGGCGATGCGCCGGATACCGTGAATTTCCGGACCCGGAATTCTCTGATGTCCACTAACTGCCATTGGAGGGCGTCGTCGCCGGGATCACTCCGGTGTGCGCGCCGGTGAAGGTGCGGCGCGGGTGGGACGGATGGCAGGTGAATGCCGACGGGTGTGGCCAACTCTCTCTGGTTTGACATGTGTTGCCCGGCGTGTACGAGAGTTGCAAACCGTGCGACGTGCCCTTCCATTCTCCTCTTTCAATTATTCGAAGTGTGGTCCGATATTCCGGCCCGGAATCCCTTGTCGAAGTGAACCCCAGTGCTTATGGTCGACTTCGGTATCGCCCGGAATCCAGAGTGGGAAGAACGCGAGGCTCGCACTCGAAGGACTCGCCGGCCGGTGGAGCCCGACGGCGTCCGCCGGCACTACGGACGGCGAGTCCTTCGAGTGCGACACGCTGAGGACCCGTCGTACAGGACTGTCCCGGGTCGGCGACGCCCACCGTCCCTCGGACCCGGCGTCCCTGACCTCCCTGATGCTCCACGTCGTCCGCCGATGTCCGCCGACACCCCTGTACCTCCGATTCCCCGATTCCCCGGATCCCTGCCGACCGGCCTCACAGGAGAGAGCGATGACGATCACTGGAGCACCTCAGCGGCTGATTCCGCGGTGGGTTCCGCCGGGTGGTGTCCCCGAGGGAGCATCGGAGCGGGCCGAGCTGACGCGGCAGGTCCCCGTCCGCCTCGCGGCCCGGACCCGGCTGCTGGCCAGGCGTTCCGCGGCCGGCTGGGAGGCGGCCCTCGTCGCCGCCCACACAGTGGTCCTCTCCGCGCTCAGCGGCGAGTCCGCCCTGGTGACCGGCTACCTCCCGCCGGCCTCCGCCCTGGAGTGCGCGCCCCAGCCCCGCGCCCTCACCCTCCAGGACGCAACGTGGCGCGAGCTGCTCGCCACGTCCGAGCGCGCGGCCGGGACGCCCGCCGACGGCGCCTTCGAGACCGTCCTCGACCTGGGTCACCTCGACGGCCCCCCGGCGCGGCCCGCGCCGGACACCGTCCTGACCACGAGCCTGCGGTACGGGCCCGACGGACCGGCGCTCCTGCTGAGCTACCGGACGGATGTCCTGGACGCCGAGGCGGCCGACCGCATTGCGGGGTACTACCTGACAGCGCTGGAGCAGATGGCGGCCACACCCGACGCCCCGAGCCGTGGCCGGGTCCTGCTCTCCGAAGCCGAGTACCACCACCAGATCCACGAACTGTCCGGGCCGGCGCGGGAGATACCGGACCGCCGCTTCCACGAACTGTTCGAGGAGCAGGTCGCGCTCAGGCCCGCGGAGACCGCCGCCGTGCAGGGCGGCGTGAGTCTGACGTACGCGGAGCTGAACGCGCGCGCCAACCGGGTCGCCCACGCCCTGCTCGGCCGGGGCCTGGCCGCCGAGTCGGTGGTCGCGGTGGTCACCGAGCGCAACCTGGACTGGCTTGCCGCGGTCATCGGCGTCCTCAAGGCGGGGACGGCGTATCTGCCCATCGAGCCACAGGCGCCGGTCGACCGGATGGCCAGGACGCTGGAGCGCAGCGGCTGCGCGCTCGTCCTCACCGAGAGCGCCGCCCTCACCGAGGGCGGCGGCCCGGGGCACCTGGAGCAGGCGGCCCCGGCCGGCCTCGAACTCCTCACCGTCGCCGATGCGTACACGGAGGGCCACGCCGAGAGCAACCCCGCCGTGCCCGTCGCGGCCGACCAACTCGCCTATCTGTACTTCACCTCGGGCTCGACCGGCGAGCCCAAGGGCGCGATGTGCGAGCACGCGGGCTTCGTCAACCATCTCTACGCCAAGATCGACGACCAGGGGATCGGCGCGGGACAGGTGGTGGCCCAGACCGCCCCGCAGTCCTTCGACATCTCGCTGTGGCAGCTCGTCGCCGCCCTGGTCGTCGGCGGCCGGACGCTGATCATCGAGCAGGAGTCGATTCTCGACGTCGACCGCTACCTCGACGTCGTCGAACAGGGCGAGGTCGCGATCCTGCAGGCCGTGCCCTCGTACCTGGAGGTCGTGCTCGCCCGCCTGGAGGCCCGGCCGAGGGAACTGCCCGCGCTGCGCTGCGTCTCGGTCACCGGTGAGGCGCTGAAGAAGGAACTGACCGTGCGCTGGTTCGCGCGGTTCCCGCACATCGCCCTGATGAACGCCTACGGCCTGACCGAGACCTCCGACGACACCAACCACGAGGTGATGACCTCGGTACCGGTCTGGGACTCGGTCCCGCTGGGCCCGGCCGTCGGCAACGTCTCGGTGTACGTCGTCGACGAGGAACTGCGCCCGGTGCCGCTCGGCGCGCCCGGAGAGATCGTCTTCTCGGGTGTGTGCGTGGGCCGCGGCTACGTCAACGACCCGGAGCGCACCGCCCAGGCGTTCGGCGAGGACCCGCACCGACCCGGTCAACGACTTTACAGATCGGGCGACTTCGGCCGCTGGCTGCCCGGAGGTTCGCTCGAGTACCTCGGACGCCGTGACGCGCAGGTCAAGATCCGCGGCTTCCGGATCGAGATCGGCGAGATAGAGAACCAGCTGCTGCGGCTGCCCGGGGTCCGCGATGGCGCCGTCGTGGTCGTGGAGAGCCCCGACGAGGGCCGCCACCTGGTCGGCTTCCAGACCGGCTCCGCCGAACCCGCCGAGGCGCTGCGCGAACGGCTCGTGAGGGCACTGCCCGCCTACATGGTGCCGCGCAGGCTCGAGCGCCTGACGACGCTGCCGCTGACCCCCAACGGGAAGACCGACAAGCGCGCGCTGGTCGCCCTGGCGGCGGAACTGGCCACGCGGCACGGGGAGAAGCGGTACGAGGAGCCGAGTACGGGCGCGGAGCGACGCCTCGCCGCGGCCTGGGAAGAGGTCCTGCGGCTGCCCGCGGGCCGGATCGGACGCACCGACAACTTCTTCGACCAGGGCGGCACTTCGCTCTCGGCGGTGCAGCTCGTCGTGCGGATGGAGCGGGCCTTCACCCTGCGCGACGTACACCGCAACCCCCGGCTCGCCGACCTCGCCGGACTTCTGGCACCGGCCGCCGAGGGCCCTGGGCCCGTCAAGTGATCGCGAGTGCGTTCCCGCAGTGCGCCAGCCCCCGAAACGACGACAAGGAAATGACCGGACGATGGACGTGACGTCGCAGGCGGCGCAGACCGCGCCGCTCGAAGTGATCAGGACCGAGGGCAGCCCGGCCGTACACCACCTCGACGGCCCGGCACCCGCCGACCCCGCTGTCTGGGTCACCGAGCACCGCTCGCGCCTGCGCGCCACGGTGGCCGAGCACGGGGCCGTCCTGGTGCGGGGTCTGGGCCTGCGCGACGCGGACACCGTCGCCCGGGTGGGCCGGGCCTACCTGGACCGGGTCGTCACCGAGCGCGAGGGCTTCGCGCCGCGCCGGCTCCTGGCGGACGGAGTCCACTCCTCTTCCGAGTGGCCCGCGCACCAGCCGATGTGCATGCACCACGAGCTGAGCTACGCCCACGAAGTTCCCGGCACCCTGCTCTTCGCCTGCCTGACTGCGCCGGAGTCCGGCGGGGTGACCGGCGTCGCGGATTCCCAGGCCGTGTTGGAGGCGCTCCCCGCCGGCCTGGTCGCCCGCTTCGAGGAGGAAGGCTGGCAGCTCACCCGCGCCTATACGGACACCGTCGGGGTGGGCCTCGCCGACTCGTTCGGCACCGCGGCCCGGGCAGCCGTCGAGGCCTACTGCGATGCGGGCGGCATCACGTACGAGTGGCAGAGTGACAGCGAGCTGCGCACGCGGCAGCGGGCCGCCGCCGTGCTCCGTCACCCCGGCAACGGGCGCCGGGGCTGGTTCAACCAGATCGCCTTCCTCAACGAGTGGACCCTGGACCCGGCGATCAGGGAGTACCTGACGTTCGAGTTCGGGGTGGACGGGCTGCCGTTCAACAGCCTGCACGGCGACGGCACGCGGCTCGACGAGGAGACGGTGGTCACCATCAACGACGTCTACGAGAAGCACACCCTCCGCGAGCCCTGGCGCAACGGCGACCTGATGGTCGTGGACAACCTGCGGATGGCCCACAGCAGGGAGCCGTACGAAGGGGACCGCGAGATCGCGGTCGTCCTCGGCGACCCGGTCACCGGCCTGCCGCTGCCCAAGGGCCACTGACCCCGTTCGACGGGACGCTCTTCGACGTCCTGGAAGGCCGTCTCGAGCCGCCCGCCGACCGGCCCGTGATCTTCTCCCCCTTAGGCCTCGGCGTGCTGGACACGGCTCTTGGCAGGTACGTGCACGACCAACTGCGGGATGAGGGCCGGCTCCGCATCGTCGACGGCTCCTTCCACGAGCTCGACCGCTACGGGAACCGGGGCGTGCGGGCGCGCCCGTGAGGACGGGCAGCCCCACCCGCGAGAGGCGAGACACGAGACGCGAGACAGGAGTCACCGCGATGGACAAGCCGACGCAGACATCAACGGAGTCGACGCAGTCCGCGGAGCCGACGGACAAACCGGTCGTCCTGATCACCGAGGAACTCTCCCCGGCCGCCGTCATCGCCCTGGGACCCGACGTCGAGGTCCGGCGCTGCGCGGGCACCGACCGGGCCGCGCTGCTCGAGGCGCTACCCGGGGCCGACGCGGTACTCGTACGCAGCGCCACACGGATCGACGCAGAGGCGATCGCGGCCGGATCCCGGCTCAAGGTCGTCGGACGGGCCGGGGTGGGCGTCGACAACGTGGACGTGCCCGCCGCCACCCGGGCGGGCGTCATGGTGGTCAACGCGCCCACGGCCAACGTCGTCAGCGCCGCCGAACTGACCGTCGGCCTGCTGCTCGCGGTGGCGCGGAACATCCCGCAGGCCGGAGCCGCACTCAGGGAGGGTCACTGGCAGCGCAGCCGGTTCACCGGCGTCGAGCTGTCCGGCAAGACCCTGGGCATCATCGGCCTGGGCCGCATCGGGTCCCTGGTGGCCCAGCGAATGAGGGGCTTCGACATGCGGCTGCTTGCGTACGATCCGTACGTCCGGGCGGGAAACGCCTCCCAGGCCGGTGTGCGCATGACCGGGCTCGACGAACTGCTCGCCGAGTCCGACTTCCTGACGGTCCATCTGCCCAGGACGGCCGAGACGACGGGCCTGATCGGTTTCGACGCCCTGCAGCGGGTCAAGCCAGGAGTCCGCCTGGTCAACGCGGCCAGGGGCGGAATCGTGGACGAGACCGAGCTGTACGCCGCGCTCAAGGAGGGGCGGGTCGCGGGCGCGGCCCTCGACGTGTTCGCCACCGAACCGTGCACCGATTCCCCGCTCTTCGAGCTGGACAACGTGGTTGCCACCCCGCACCTCGGGGCGGGGACCATCGAGGCACAGGCACGCGCCGGCGTGGCCGTGGCCGAGTCCGTACGGCAGGTGCTGGCGGGGCGGTGCGTGCCCGAGGCGGTCAACGTGCACATGGGTACGGTCGACGGTGAACTGGCCCCGTGGCTGGCGCTGACCGAGCAGTTGGGGCGGTTGCTCACCGCGGCCGCCGCGGGCCTGCGCGGAAAGCTCCTGGTGAAGGTGGCGGGGGAGATCACCGGGCAGGACACCACCGCGCTGGAGCTGGCCGCGCTCAAGGGCGCACTCAGCGGTGTGGTGCAGGGGGACGTCTCCTATGTGAACGCTCCGCTGCTCGCCCAGGAGCGCGGCGTCGGCTCGGAGCTGCTCAGCGCTCACGCCGGTGCCGCGCCGCACCACAGCCTTGTCACGGTGTCCGGCGCGCTGCCCTCCGGTGAGGTGGTCTCCGTGTCGGGGACGCTGGCCGGGCGGGGCGCGGGCGGGCGCCTGGTGGAGGTGTGCGGCTTCGAGGTGGACCTGGCGCTCGCCGGGAGCATGGCGTTCTTCCGTGCCCCGGGCGGTCGGAGCCTGGTCGGCGCAGTAGGCGCGGCGCTCGGCGGGACGCCCATCGACGCCCTGCAGATCGCGCACGGCGCCCCGGTGGCGAACACCGGGAACGAGGTCCTGCTCGCGCTGAACGTGGGCCGCCCCGTCACACGGGAACTCCTGGACGAGGCGGCCCTCAGCATCGACGCGACCCACAGCTGGTCGCTGGACGAGACCGCGTGAACGGTGTGCCCGAGGCATACGATGAGACAGGTACCGACGAGGTGGGGACGACGTGGGTGACAGCGTGAAGGCGAGCGTCGACAGCGCTCGCTGGTTTCGCAGGTACGGGGAGTTCAGGCAGGCACCGCCGCGCCGCCGTCTGGTCGTCCTTCCGCACGCGGGCGGCTCCGCGAGCTTCTACCACGGCTGGGGCGCCGCCTTCGACGAGGGTACGGAGGTGCTGGTGGCACGGTACCCGGGGCGCCACGACCGGCTGACCGACCCGTGCGTCCACAGCATGGACGCGCTCGCCGACCACGTCACCGGCGCACTGCTGCCGTGCCTGGACGTACCGGTGACGCTCTTCGGCCACAGCATGGGAGCCTCGCTCGCCTACGAGGTGACGCTGCGGCTGCAGAGCGAGCACTCCGTGCGGCCCGCCGCCCTCCACGTCTCCAGCCGCAAGGCTCCGCATCGGCTGACTCCGCGACGCCTCGACGAACAGGGGGACGAGGCGCTGATCGCCGAACTGCGCCGGCTCGGTGGAACCGACACCGAACTGCTCGACGACCCGGACCTGCGCGAACTCGTTCTGCCCGCGCTCCGGGCGGACTTCACCGTCGTCGGTACCTACGGACCACGTGACGCCGCTCCGGTCGACTGCCCCGTCCACGCGTACGTGGGCGACGCGGACCCGTCCATGTCGGCCCACGACATGGAGTCCTGGGCCGATGTGGCCCCCCGGGGATTCCAGCTGCAGGTGCTGCCCGGCGGCCACTTCTACCTGGTCGACGAGCACGAAGCCCTGGTACGCGCAGTCACCGAACAGCTGTCGGCCATTCCCTGAGACAACGGTGAGTGCCCCCCACATCGGCGCTGCACGTGGAACAGCGTCCGGGACTCCGGGAGCGGCTGCGCGGCGGTCGGTGCCCCTTCCGGCTGCTCGGCCGCGACGGGGCGGTAGGCGGTGCGGTAGTGGCTCGCCAGGGCGTGCTCGGCCGTAGCCGTCTCCCCCTCGGCTCCGGCCTCGCTCAGTGCGGCGCCACCCGGGTCGAGGCGCGGATCGGTGACCTCCGCGACCGTGGGGTGCGCTCCGTCGTCCGAGTCCGATCAACTCGTCTCCGCCTCCGCCTCCGCCGCCACCGCCTGACGGCCTGGCTGGCGGGCATCGCCATCACCCTGCTGGTCCGCGCGGCGCGGGGAGTGGGACCGGAGCACGGCCTCGCGGGCAACGCCGACCCGGCGGCCGTGCCGGTCGCCCTGGGCGGCGTCAGCGTGCTGTGGGCGGTGACCCGGTGGCGCGAGCGCCGCCCACGTACGCCGGCCGGGTAGGGCCGGACCTCCGGATCACATCCCCGTCACCCGTGCCACCGTGAACGGCGGGGTCGGCGTCCCCGGGCCCATGGGGCCGCCCTTGTCGAACTGGGAGCGGACGACGAGGAGGCCGTGGGGGGTGTGGGCCAGGGTGGTGGGTATCTGCAGGACGGGGTCGGTCAGGGTGCGGGTCAGGCGGGCCTTCGTGCCGTCGGCGGACAGGCGCCAGCGGGTGAGGGTATTGGTCAGGTTGTGGGCGGCCCACAGGGTGCGGTGGGACAGCTCCAGACCGTCGCCGTGCTTCAAGTCGCCGCCGTGCAGGGTGACTTGGCGGACCGAGCCGTCGCGCACGTCGACCCGGTACAGGCCGCCGCCGGTCATGTCGACGGCGAACAGCAGGCGTCCGGTGGGGTCGGCGGCGATGCCGTTCAGGGCGTAGCCGTCCGGGCCGTGCGGCGGCACCACCCCGCTCAGGTCGAAGTGTGCGGTCAGCGGCGCTCGTCCGCCGCGGGCGCGGGCCAGGTCGGCCGGGGTGATCCGGTAGATCACCGGCCGTACGCTGTCGGTGGCGTACACCGTGCCGTCCGCGGTGACCACGAGGTCGTTCAGGAAGCGCGCGTCGCCCTGCGGCACCTCGAAGCGGGCCAGCAGGGAGCGGGTGCGCAGGTCGTGGACGTCGATGCCGGTGGTGTGGTCGATGACCCACAGGCGGCCCGCCCGGTCGGCCTTCAGGCCGTTCGCCGTCGTACGGCCGTCCGCGCCCGCCGGCAGGAAGACCTCGGCGGCGCGGCTGCCGGCGGCGGCGCGGTAGACCGCACCGTTGGTGAACGAGCCGACGTACGCGTCGCCCGTGCGCGGGTCGAGTGTGATGCCCTCGGGGTAGGCCCGGTCGTCGGGGAGGGTGAAGGCGGTGGAGATGCGGGGACCGGTGGCCGCGGTCGCCCTCGGCGCGGCCACGGCCACGGCCGCGGCGGCCGTGCCGGTCAGGAAGGTACGGCGGTGGATCGAACGGGACACGGCAGCGCCTCTCGATTCGCTTGCTCACGGTATGACGAATGCAAACCTAGGTTAGAACTCTAATCATCGCCAGTGCATTAATTATCGATCGCGCAGACATCTCCGTCGGCGTACGCATCATCGGGCAGGCATTAACCTGGGCCGGGTGACCTCCCTGCCCGCGTCCGAGCGCCTTGGCTCCCACCTGAAGCGGGCCGAGCAGGCCCTCAACGCGACCAAGACGGCGGTCCTGAAACCGGCGGGCCTCACCGTCGCGCAGTACGCCGCGCTGCTCCACCTCGACGAGCACCCCGGCATCTCCGCGGCGGCCCTGGCCCGGCTGTGCGGGGTCACCCCGCCGACCATGAACACGGTCCTGAAGAACCTCCAGGACCGCGACCTGATCGTCCGCAGCCCGCACGAGTGGCACAGGAACGTCCTGGAGACCCGCCTCACGGACGCGGGCCGCGCCGTCATGGCCGAGGCCGACGCGGCCGCGGTACGCGTCGAGCGGGCCCTCGGCGCGGAGTTCACCGCGGCCGAGCGCGACACCCTGACCGGGCTGCTGGCCCGCTGCGTCAGAGTCCTGGAGGAACAGCGCCCGGAAAGCCGATGACGGGCTCCGGCGCGGGCTCCGTCACCCAGCCCGCAACCAGCACCAGCCGGGACTCACGGTCGACGGCGAGGAAGCCGAAGGGGCGGTCGAAGACGGCCCGGACGACCGTCGACTCGTAGTCGTGGCGGTACTGCGGCGGCGCACTGCCCGGCGCCGCCAGCACCGCCGTCACCGCCGCCGCCCGGAAACCCAGCGGGCCGAACTGCGCCAGCGCCGACTGCTGGGCCGCGCCGACGGCGAGCGGGTAGGTGCTGATGCCGGGGAAGTGGGCCTGGCGGGCGTCCGTCGTCGCCGCCAGACCGAACAGGGGGGCCAGGGCGAGCAGATCGTGGTCCGCGCGCACCTCGTACGCCAC
This sequence comes from Streptomyces broussonetiae, assembly GCF_009796285.1. Taxonomy (NCBI): domain Bacteria; kingdom Bacillati; phylum Actinomycetota; class Actinomycetes; order Kitasatosporales; family Streptomycetaceae; genus Streptomyces; species Streptomyces broussonetiae. Next base: position 6,038,977 of record NZ_CP047020.1, read on the forward strand.
CGTCCGCACGTCCAGCGTCGGCGGCTCCGGCGCGACCGACGGCTGCTGCTCCACGTACAGGCCCGGCCCCACATGCCCGTGCGGCAGCAGACCGCCCCCGGTGAGGGGCAGCGCGCGCTCCACGATCCCGACCCCGGCCGCGAGCACCTGACCCGGCGCCATGTGCTCCTCGCCGAGCACGAGATGGACGTCGACGCCGTTGTCGCCGGGGACCGTCAGCGCCGTGACGAAACCGTCGGACGTGCCCGTCACACCCACCCGGTCGGGCCGTGGGCCGCGCCGGTGCAGCCCGCGCAGCGTCCGGCCCTGCCAGGGGCCGTTGTCCGGCCTGAGCGGCAGTTCGCCGAAGGGCTGCCGCCAGGTCGTGCGCAGCGCGAGCGCGCCGGCCAGCACCATCCGGGCGTCCCGGGTCAGCGTCACCGGCATGCGCTCGACCAGCCCACCGGTCCGCTCCGCCGCCCAGGCGTCCAGCCGCTCCTGCGCCGTGACGAGGTCGTCGCCGAACACCCCGTACGTTCCGGCCGGCAGCCCGGCCCGCCACTCGTCGTGCAGGGCCAGCCCCTGGTGCGTCCACAGGCCGAGCGCCGCGTCCAGGCCGGACACCGACGCGAGCGCGGCCAGCAACTCCCGTGCGGCACCCGCCGCTTGACCGGCGGGCACGCCCAGCGCCCCGGCCAGCTCCGCGCGCGCCGGGCCCGTCGCGCCGTCGGCCAGGAAGCCCAGCAGGGGCCAGACCCCGGGCGCGGAGTAGACCGTGCCCGCGGGCAGGGCCTGCGCCCAGCGGGCGGTCAGCCCGTTCACCCGGTGGACCGTCTCGGCGCTGACCTTGCTCACTCGTTGCTCTCCCACGCGTTGTTCACAGGTTCGTCGTTCGGGTCCCCGGTCGGCACGCCGTGCGCCGCGGCGGGCAGTCCCGCCGCCCACTGCGGACACAGCTCGAGCGCCCGCCTGGTCCACAGGCCCACGGTGGTGTCCACGTCGGGGAGGGCGGCCGGCGCGCCGAGCAACTGCCGTGCCGCGCCCGCCGCCTGATCCGCCGGCAGGCCGAGGGCCTCGCTCGGCTCCGCACGCGCCGGGCCTGTCGCGCCGTCGGCGAGGAAGGCCGACAGGGGCCACACACCGGCCGCCGAGAAGACCGTGCCGTCCCGCGCGGTCGCCGCCCAGCGCCCGGTGAGCCCGTTCACCGCCCGTACGACCTCGCCGCCCACCCGGCTTCCCGGCAGGATCCCCGCCCGCATTCCGCCCCCGTTCCGCCGATGCCCGGCTCAGGAGCACCGTACCGGGGCCCACGCCCCGGCCCGCCGCGCCCCCGTGCGCCGTGACCGCGCCGCCGCCAGGTGTGAGCGCGCCCATACGGGGGAGAAAGTGCCTGGGTAAAGCCCTCCCCCGCCACTTGTCATCACATCGAGTGATTCTCTGGCCTTTACTTGCATGGCACAACCCACGGTTGCCACGCTGTTGCTGTCTGTACAACCTGATGGGAGCGGCCAGTGACTTTCGGTGAGCAGCCGGCGTATCTGCGCGTCGCGGGTGATCTCCGCAAGAAGATCGCCGACGGTTCGCTGCCGCCCCACACCCGCCTCCCCTCCCAGGCGCGCATCCGCGAGGAGTACGGCGTCTCGGACACGGTCGCGCTGGAGGCCCGCAAGGTGCTGATGGCCGAGGGGCTGGTCGAGGGCCGCTCCGGGTCGGGGACGTACGTGCGCGAGCGGCCCGTGCCCCGGAGCGTGGCCAGGTCCGGATACCGCCCGGCCGGCGGGGCCACGCCCTTCCGGCAGGAGCAGGCCGACGCCGCGGTGCGCGGCACCTGGGAGTCCAGCAGCGAGCAGGCCGAGGCCGGGGCCGCCATCGCCGAGCGGCTCGCCATCCAGGCCGGCGACCGGGTCATGCGCACCAGGTACCTGTTCCGGGAGGCCGGTGAGCCGATGATGCTCTCCACCTCCTGGGAGCCCCTCGCCGTCACGGGCCGCACTCCGGTGATGCTGCCCGAGGAGGGGCCGCTCGGCGGCATGGGTGTGGCCGAGCGCATGCGGGCCATCGACGTCATCGTGGACAACGTCACCGAGGAGGTCGGCGCCCGTCCCGGTCTCGCCGAGGAGTTGCACGTGCTCGGCGGGGTCCCCGGCCATGTGGTCCTCGTCATTCAGCGCACGTACTACGCCTCCGGCCGCGCGGTGGAGACCGCCGACGTGGTGATCCCGGCGGACCGGTACCGGGTGGCGTACCACTTGCCGGTGCGGTGAGGCGGCGTACGGCGTCCTCGTGGGCGACTGTCCCGTGGCGCGCGCCCCTTTGAGTGAGGTAGCGCACACCCCTGAAGCCGTACACGGACGGATGTCCGGCCGCGCGCCTGCGGCAGGCCCCCGGCATGCCGCCGCGATCCGGCCGTTTTCCCAGGTGGTCAGGGGTCACTCGGGCATGCCTGCGACGCGCGCCGACGGCGTCGACGACGGCGCGTTCGCGTGCGTGCGCCCCTGGCGTTCTGGCTGGTTGCGTACCTCTTTGTGAAAAGGCGTATTCGCTGCGTAAAGGTTGGGCGTACGCTCGGGCATATGCGGATTGCGGTTTCCTTAGGCGGGGCTCGGTGGGGGCCCGAGGCAGGAAGCGGGTGGGGCGGTGCAAGAAGGAGCTTCGGGGGCGGTGGGAGCCATGAGTGAGGGGACGGTCTCCCTGCCCTGGATCGTGATACGGCAGGACGACAACGGCAATCGCTACCGCGTCGGGCGGTACGCGACCCGGGCCGAGGCCCAGAAGATCGCCGACAGCCTCGACGACCGGGGGCACAAGCAGCTCTACTGGGTCGAGCGCATAGGCCAGAACGGGGACGGCGCACGCAACTGACCCCCGGCGGCCTCCCGTAGGCTCCGCCTCATGACGCCGAGCACGCCCATGACACCGAGGACGGACCGGATCGTGGTGGTGGGGGCCGCCCTGCTCGACGGTGGCAGACTGCTCGCCGCCCGCCGCAGCGCGCCCGCGGATCTGGCCGGGCGCTGGGAGCTGCCCGGAGGCAAGGTCGAGCCGGGCGAGCGCCCCGAGGACGCCCTGGTGCGCGAACTGCGCGAGGAACTGGGCGTCGACGCCGAGCCGGTCGAGCGGGTGCCCGGCCAGTGGCCGCTGCGTGCGCCGTACGTCCTGTGGGTGTGGACCGCCCGCCTGCGCCCCGGCTCGGCCGTGGCCCGGCCCCTGGAGGACCATGACGAGCTGCGCTGGTTGACCCCGGCCGAGATCTGGGACGTCCCCTGGCTGGATCAGGACGTCCCCGCCGTCCACGCGGTCACCCCGTATCTCGCCGCCACCCGTTGAGCATCGCGTGCATCCCCCGAGCCGCGCGTGCGCCGGTCACTGCTATCCGCCGAGCGGGCGTACGCCGTTCGTGCCACGGTGCGCCCCGTCGCACGGTACTGCCCTCTGAATATCGGGTATGTGCCCATTAACCCCACGAAACCGGACATGGGTGGGCTCACTGTCCTGGGAAGTGATCGGGCGTGATCGACACCGTTGGCGACGGCGCCGAGTGGACCTTTCCCGCGGAACCGGGCGCCGTGCACACAGCGCGCGCCGCGGTACGCGGTCAGTTGCACGGCTGGGATCTCGACTGCCTCGCCGATCTGGCCGTGTTGCTGGTCAGCGAGCTGGTCACCAACTCGCTGCGGTATGCCACCGGACCCATCGGCGTACGGCTGGTACGCCCTGATGGGCTGGGCGGGACGCTGCTGGTGGAGGTCTCCGACCCGCTTCCGGACCCGCCGCGCGAGCGGGTCGCCCATCCCGAGGACGAGGGCGGGCGCGGCCTGCAACTGGTCGCCGGCTCCTCACGCCGCTGGGGCACCCGGCCCGGCGCCGGCGGAAAGACCGTCTGGTTCGAACTGGCGGTGCCCGGGTGACGCATGGGAACGGGTGACGGGGGAGCGGGAGTGACGCGGGAGCACTCGGGGGGCACGGGGGTGTACGGCCGGCGAGGTGTCGTCCCTTGTGCGCCTCGGACCCCAGACCCGTCCCGGCGTACGTGATTCGACGGCGTGTTCCCTGGTTAGAAGAGTGGAAGTGTTGTCACGAAGCGGTCCGAAAAACACCTGGACCATGCTGTGATCGTGAACACCGTGTCGTGCGGCGCCGTAGTGCTGGATACTGCGGGCAGCCGCCCCCGGTGACCGGTGCCGGGCGCGGTGAGCTGGAGGGGACGGTTCGCGTGAGCGAGATACCAGCGAAGGCCACGGAGTCCGAGGACCCGTCGGACGGCGCGAGGAACCAGGCCGAGGAGGCTGCCGCGACGCCCGGCGACGCCATGTGGCAGAGCAGCCCGCCCGGCTCGATCTACGACTACATCCGGGTCGCGTCCTTCTCCATCAGCCCCGGCGGCCAGGTCGACCAGTGGAGCCTGCGCGCCGAGCAGCTCTTCGGCATCCCCGCCGAACACGCCGTCGGCATGGACCCCATAGAGGCCTTCATCGACCCCGACCTGCGCGAGCGCGGCCAGCGCAAGATGGCCGAGATCCTCGACGGGCGGGAGTGGACCGGGGCCGTGCCCTTCCGGATGCCGGACCAGGCCGACGGCACACGCGGTGAGGAGGGGCTGGCCGAGGTCTATGTCATGCCCACCCGGACCGCCGAGGGTGAGAAGGCCGCCGTCTGCATCGTCGTCGACGTGCGCACCCTGCGCAGCATCGAGACCGACCTCGCCGCGTCCCAGGCGATTTTCGGGCAGTCCCCCTTCGGGTTCCTGCTGATCGACACCGATCTGAAGGTCCGTCGGGCCAACGAGCGGTTCGCCTCCATCTTCGGCGGCACCCCGGACGAGCACCGGGGCAAGGGCGTGCACGACTATCTGCCGCGCGGTGAGGCAGAGCGGGTTTCGGCCACCCTGCGGCGGGTGCTGGAAACCGGCCAGTCCATCACCGACATGCATGTCACGGGCCATGTCCCGGACTCCGCGGAGCGCCGGCACTGGTCGGTCAACCTCTACCGGGTGCACGGCGGCAGCGGCCGGCCCATCGGCATCGCCTGGCTCGGCACCGACATCACCGCCCGCCGGGCCGCCGCCCGCGAGGCCGCCGCCGCCCGGCGCAACCTCGCCCTGCTCAACGAGGCCGGGGCCCGGATAGGGAACTCCCTCGACCTGGAGACGACCGCCCGTGAACTCCTCGACGTCGTCGTCCCCGGCTTCTGCGACCTCGCCACCGTCGACCTCTACCAGGGCCTGCTGACCGGCGACGAGACCCCGCCCGGTCTCGCCGACGGCAGCGCCGAGCTGCGCCGTGTCGCCTTCGCCAGCGCCGTCTCCGGCGCCCCCTTCCAGGGCGGCGGCGAACCGGTCGCGCTCGGCGCGGTCCACCACTTCCCCTTCAACTCGCCGTGCTCCGACGCCCTGCGCACCGCCCGGTTGCAGCACGTGCCCGCCGAGGACGGCGGCCTCGTGCAGTCCACGCTGGCCGTGCCGATGGTCGCGCACGACACCGTCGTGGGCCTCGCGCAGTTCGCCCGCACCAAGGGCAGCGAGCCGTTCGGCGACCGCGACCGGGACCTGGCGATGGAGCTGGCCGCGCGTGCGGCCGTCTGCATCGACAACGCGCGCCTGTACCGGCGCGAGCACGAGCGGGCGCTGATACTGCAACGGTCCCTGCTCCCGCCCGGCGACCCCGAGGCCTCCGGACTGGACATCGCCTGCCGTTATCTGCCCGGCAACGCGGCCACCGAGGTGGGCGGCGACTGGTTCGACGTGATCGAACTGCCCGGTCACCGAACGGCGCTGGTCGTCGGCGACGTGATGGGCCGGGGCCTGCGGGCGGCCGTGGCCATGGGTGAACTGCGCACCGCGGTACGGACGTTGGCCCTGCTGGATCTCGAACCGGCCGAGGTGCTCTCGGCGCTGGACGAGATCGCCCGGGGGCTCGGCACCCCGGGAGGTGTCCAGCAGGCCGGCCGCACGGCCCGCCAGCCGCGCGACGCCGACCTGTCCGAGGTCTACCTCGCGACCTGCGTGTACGCGGTGTACGACTCGGTCACCAGACGCTGTACCTTCGCCAACGCCGGGCATCTGCCACCGGTCCTGGTCGAACCCGGCGAGCCGGCGCTGATGCTGGACGTGCCGCCCGGCATGCCGCTCGGCGTGGGCGGCGAACCCTTCGAGGAGGTCGAGGTCGATCTGCCGGAGGGAGCCCTGCTCGCCCTCTACACGGACGGCCTGGTCGAGTCCCGTGACCATCCGCTGGACGAGGGGCTGCAGGCCTTCGTCGGTGCGCTCAGCGATCCGGCGCCACAGCTCGAGGACGTCTGCGACCACGTCCTCAACACCCTCGACACCCATCACGGCGAGGACGACATCGCGCTGCTCATGGCGCGGGTGCAGGGGCTGCCGGCCGAGTCCGTCGGCGACTGGACGCTGCCGCGCGAGCCCAAGAGCGTGGGGCGGGCGCGGGAGTACGCCAGGACGCAGCTGGTCGGCTGGGACCTGGAGGGGCTCGTCGACACGACGGAACTGCTCGTCAGCGAGCTGGTCACCAATGCGCTGCGCTACGGCGAGGGGGACATCCGGCTACGGCTGCTGCTGGACCGGACGCTGGTCTGCGAGGTGTGGGACTCCGGCCTGGTCCAGCCGCGTCGCCGACGGGCCCGGGACACCGACGAGGGCGGCCGGGGGCTGCAGCTGGTCGGGTTGCTCAGCGCGGCGTGGGGCTCGCGCCGGACGCCTCGCGGCAAGACGGTGTGGTTCGAGCTGCCGCTCCCCGGCGGGGAAGCGGGCCTGACGGATCCGGCGGAGGCGTTGCTGAGCCTCTTCTGAGACGACGCCGGGCAGCGAGGGGACGACACACCCTAGGCGGGCCCCGTCCGGCGGCGGCCCCTTGTCTCCGGGCCGCCGTAGCTTGCCGGTGGGTCGCCGTTGTCGTCCTCCGCCAGCAGTACGCCGCCCTGGACCGCACCGGCCAGGCCCGGGACGACCTGGGTGGCGGCCGGGTACGGGGTGCCGTGGGTGCGTACGTCGCGTTCGGACAGATCCCGGGCCTCGCGGGCCGCGGTGTCGGCGCGGTCGGTGTGCCCGGCGGCCAGTTCGCCCACCGCCTGGGCCAGGCGGACCCGGGCCTGCGGGCCCACCACGCCGCGGTGCACCGTGATGAACCCGTCCGCCCCGGCGACGGAGCCGCGCGCCACGAGCAGCGCCGCCGCGGCCACGACACCCGCGCGGCCGTCCTCCAGCCGCTGGACCGCCCGCACGATCCGGTGCAGCGCGTCCAGCGGGTCGTAGGGGCCCGATATCAGCTCGTCGCGTACGACGGCCAGCACGGTGTCGGCGTGGGTCAGCCGGGCATGCAGTTCGCCGCTGGTCAACGGCTTGCGTCCACGCTCCTGGCGGGCTGCCGCAAGCTCCGCCTCCGCGCCGGTCAGCGTGGCCGGCAGCAACCCCGCCGCCTCGGCCAGTTCCGTCGCCAGGCGTTCCACCCCGGATATCAGGACGCCGGCCTGGGCCACCGCGCCCTCGGCCGCGCGCAGGAGCCCGGCGGCCCGGTCGCCGTCGCCCCGGTCCGCGGCCTGGCGGGCGTCGTTGAGCCGGGCGGTGGCGAACACCAGCCGGTCCTTGGCCTGTTCGACATACCCGGTGACAGGGTCGAGGGCCGAGGGGGCGTACCGCTCGTGCAGCGCCGCAAAGGTTTCCTGCGCGGTCACCGTCCGCCCCGCCAGCTGCCGGAACCGTCCCTCGGCGACCTCCAGCGCCCGGTCCAGCCCCGGCCCCTCCAGCCCCCGCAGCAGATCCAGCGCCGCCGCCCCGGTGTCCAGCCGGCGCCCGGCCTCCGCGCACCGGCCGATCACCCCCACCAGCGCCTGCCGCCGAGCCGCGGCCTCCTCCGGCACCCCCTGCTCGTAGCGCCGCCAGATCGCGCACGCGGCCGCCAGCTCGGTCTGCGCGGACCGCAGGGCGTGCGTGAACTCCTCGGTGTCCTGCCACGCGAACCGCTCCTGGACGAAGGAGAGTTCCTCCCGGCTGGTGCGGACGCAGTCGTCGGCCAGGACCAGCGCCTTGCGGGCCTGGCGTTCCAGGGCGGCCGGGGCGGGGGCGGGCGGAACGGCCGAGACGATGCCCGGGGTCGTACGGGTACGGGCGCGCCGGGTGCGGCGCAGATAGCCGTAACCGGCCAGTACCACGGCTGCGACTCCCACGACGAGGGGCAGCACGAGGTCCACGGCGGACGTACCCCCCTGCTGCGGCGCGGCGGCGCCCGCGACCGTCCCGGTGTCCGCCAGGGGAACCGGATCTTGCGCGCCGACCGTCATCACCGGCAACACCAGCCACCCGAATCCGGCCACGGCACCCAGCACGGCATGCGCCACCCGTATCCGTATGTGCGCCTTGGCGCGCCGGGGCCGGCCCCGGATCAGGGAGGACGTCACATTTCGGAGCGTATGGGCAGGTAGGCCCCTCCGCGAGCGGGGCGGATACGGGCGGGGGACGAGGGGACAGGGGGCAGAAAATGGACAGTGACAGCGACCGCCGGACGGACCGACCGCCGGAAGGAGCCGACAACGAGGACACCCGGCAGACACCGCCCGCACCCACGGGAGAGAGCCCCGCGAAGGCGGCGGGCGACGGGAGCCTGGACGGTTCGGGGGGCGGGGTGCCGGATGGTCCGGTGGGCGGGGTGCGGGATGGTGGGGGCGGTAGGGATCTGGCTGGGGCTGGTCCGGACGGTGCGGACCCGGACCCGGAGGGCGGGAACCCGGATGGTCCGGGCGGCGGGGACCCGAGCGGTCCGGGTGGCCGGAACCCGAGCGGTCCGGGCGGTGCGGCCCCGGATGGTCCGGTGGGCGGGGTGCGGGATGGTGGGGGCGGTAGGGATCTGGCTGGGGCTGGTCCGGACGGTGCGGACCCGGACCCGGAGGGCGGGAACCCGGATGGTCCGGGCGGCGGGGACCCGGATGGTCCGGGTGGTGGGGACGCAAGCGGTCCCGGGGGGCGGAAAAGGCTGCGTCGTCGTGTCCTGCGCTGCACCGCTCTCGTTCTCGCCCTCCTGGTCCTCCCTCTCCTCACCGCCGAGACGGCCCTGCGCATCAACTACGCCGGCACCCCCGGCGCAGGCGCGAGCACCCGCCACCAGGACGGCCTCTGGCTGGGCCACGCCTGGGTCGACGGCCGGAAGACCGACGAAGACGTGCGCGAACTCGCCCAGCGCCTGAAGGGCACCGGCATCCGTGACCTCTACGTCCACTCCGGCCCGCTGGAACACGACGGCACCCTGCCCGACTCGGCGTATCCCAGGGCCCGTTGGCTGATCGCGGCCGTGCACCGGGAGCTGCCCGGCGTACGCGTCCAGGCCTGGCTCGGTGACGTGCTGGCCACCGAGAGCCCCGACGGGCTGCACCTGGAGCGCGCCGCCACCCGCACCGCGATCCTCGCCTCCGCCCGCCGCGTCCTCGCCACCGGCTACGACGGTGTGCACTTCGACCTGGAGCCGCTGCACTCCGGCGACCGCCACTACCTCTCGCTCCTCGACGGCCTGCGGGCCCTCACCCGCGCCCGGCATGCCCTGCTGTCCGTCGCCGCGCACCAGATCGACCCGCTGCCCGCGTTCCACTCCCTCTGGGGCGCGACCACCGGTCACCCCAAGTGGTGGTCGCAGGCCTACTTCGGACAGGTGGCGCGCCGCGTGGACCAGATCGCCGTGATGTCGTACGACACGATGCAGCCGCTGCCGAGCCTGTACGGCGGCTATGTGGCCCAGCAGACGAGCCTCGCCCTGGAGGTCACCCCCGACACCACCGACCTCCTCATGGGCCTGCCCTTCTACCACGAGAACCGTTTCGGCCACTGGGCCCACGCGGAGACCGTCCCGGCCGCCGTCCGGGGTGTCCGGCTCGGCCTGTCCCGCACCGACGCCGACCGGGTCCGCTTCGGCGTCGCGCTGTACGTCGACTTCGCGGCGACGGAGGCCGACTGGCGCGCCTACCGGGACGACTGGGTCCGGTGACCGGGAAGCGCCGGCCCAGGAGCGTGCTGCCGAGCGGAATCCGGCGGCGGCCCGGGCGTTGGTGAGGGCATGGCCGGCACGCACATGTTCCTGGTGGTGTGCGCTGCTCGGCGGGCCCGGCGGTGCGGTCCTACGCTACCTGGGTCCGCTCGCCCGTGGCCACGGCCTCCTGCCCTGGCTCGGCTGGTGCTGCCGCATGGCCGGGCCGGGCCTGTAGGGGCCGGCCCGGCGTCCCGGCCGCGCGGCTACGACGACCTCCTCCTGATCTTCGAGCCGAGCCACACCAGAGGGTCGTACTTGCGGTCGACCGCGCGCTCCTTCATGGGGATCAGGGCGTTGTCGGTGATGTGGATGCCCTCGGGGCAGACCTCCGTGCAGCACTTGGTGATGTTGCAGTAGCCGAGGCCGTGTTCGTCCTGGGCCGTGCGCCCGCGGTCGAGGCCCGTCTCGGCGGCCGCGTCCAGCGGGTGCATGTCGAGTTCGGCGATCCGCATCAGGAAGCGTGGGCCCGCGAACGGGGCCTTGTTCTCCTCGTGGTCGCGCACCACATGGCAGGTGTTCTGGCACAGGAAGCACTCGATGCACTTGCGGAACTCCTGCGAGCGGTCCACGTCCTCCTGCATCATCCGGTACTCGCCAGGACCCAGACCGGCGGGTGGCACGAAGGCCGGGACCTCCCGGGCCTTCTGGTAGTTGAAGCCGACGTCCGTCACCAGGTCGCGGATCACCGGGAAGGCGCGCAGAGGCGTCACGGTGATCGTCTCGGCACGGTCGAAGACCGACATACGGGTCATGCACATCAGCCGGGGGTGGCCGTTGATCTCCGCCGAGCACGAACCGCACTTGCCCGCCTTGCAGTTCCAGCGCACGGCCAGGTCGGGGGCCTGGGTGGCCTGGAGGCGGTGGATGATGTCCAGGACCACCTCGCCGTCGTTCACCTCGACGGTGAAGTCCCTGAGGCCTCCGCCCTCGTCATCACCCCGCCACACCTTGAAGCGGGCCTCGTAGCTGCTCACTCGTACAGCTCCTCTTCGGCGAGGTACTTGACCAGCTCCTCCTTCTCGAAGAGGGCGAGCAGGTCCGGGCGGATGGGATCGGTGGTCTCGCGGGTCAGGCGGATCTGGCCGCGGGCGTGGTCGCTCGCCGCTAGCCCGCCGGTGGGGTCGGCGAGGGCGCACAGCAGGTTCACGTTGCGCCAGGAGCGCTCCATCGCCGGATGGTCCTCGCGGGTGTGTCCGCCGCGCGACTCGGTGCGCTCCAGGGCCGCGCGGGCCACGCACTCGCTGACCAGCAGCATGTTCCTGAGGTCCAGGGCGAGATGCCAGCCCGGGTTGAACTGGCGGTGGCCCTCCACGCCGGCCCTGCGGGCCCGGGCGCGCAGCTCGCCGAGCTTGTGCAGGGCCTGCTCCATCTCGCCCTCGCGGCGGATGATGCCGACCAGGTCGTTCATGGTCTGCTGGAGTTCCTGGTGCAGGGTGTACGGGTTCTCGGGCGGCCCCGCCTCGCCCACCCGGTCCGCCTCGGCCGAGAAGGGCCGCAGAGCCTCGGCGGACGCCGAGTCGACCTGGGCGTCGTCGACGGCCGGGCGGCTGTCGGCGAGCCGGGCCGCGTGCTCGGCCGCGTGCCAGCCCGCCCGGCGCCCGAACACCAGGAGGTCGGACAGGGAGTTGCCGCCGAGCCGGTTGGAGCCGTGCATACCGCCCGCCACCTCACCGGCGGCGAACAGCCCCGGCACCCCGCGCGCCGCCGCGGTGTCGGAGTCGACCGCGATGCCACCCATCACGTAGTGGCAGGTCGGGCCGACCTCCATCGCCTCCGCCGTGATGTCGACGTCCGCCAGCTCCTTGAACTGGTGGTACATGGAGGGCAGCCGGCGCCGGATCACCTCGGCGGGCATGCGCGTGGAGACGTCCAGAAAGACCCCGCCGTGCGGCGAGCCGCGGCCCGCCTTCACCTCGGAGTTGATGGCGCGGGCCACCTCGTCGCGGGGGAGGAGTTCCGGTGGCCGCCGGTTGTGGTCCGGGTCCTCGTACCACCGGTCGGCCTCCTCCTCCGACTCGGCGTACTTCTCCTTGAACACGTCCGGGATGTAGTCGAACATGAACCGCTTGCCGTCGGAGTTCCTGAGCACCCCGCCGTCACCGCGCACCGACTCGGTGACCAGGATGCCCTTCACCGACGGCGGCCAGACCATGCCCGTCGGATGGAACTGCACGAACTCCATGTTGAGCAGGGGCGCCCCGGCCAGCAGCGCCAGCGCGTGCCCGTCGCCCGTGTACTCCCACGAGTTCGACGTCACCTTGAAGGACTTGCCGATCCCGCCGGTCGCGACGACCACCGCGGGGGCGTCCAGGACGAAGAACCGGCCGCTCTCGCGCTCGTACGCGAAGACCCCGCAGACGCGTGAGCCGTCCTTGAGGATCCTCGTGACCGTGCACTCCTGGAAGACCTTCAGCCGGGACTCGTAGTCCCCGGTCTCCTTGAAGTCCTCCTGCTGCAGGGCGACGATCTTCTGCTGGAGCGTGCGGATCAGCTCCAGGCCGGTGCGGTCGCCGACGTGGGCGAGGCGTGGGTACTCGTGGCCGCCGAAGTTGCGCTGCGAGATCCGGCCGTCCTTCGTACGGTCGAACAGCGCGCCCCAGGTCTCCAGCTCCCACACCCGGTCCGGGGCCTCCTGCGCGTGCAGTTCGGCCATCCGCCACTGGTTGAGGAACTTTCCGCCGCGCATCGTGTCGCGGAAGTGGACCTGCCAGTTGTCGTGCTCGTTGGCGTTGGCCATGGCCGCCGCGATACCGCCCTCGGCCATCACCGTGTGCGCCTTGCCGAACAGCGACTTGCAGATCACCGCCGTACGGGCGCCCCGCTCGCGCGCCTCGATCGCGGCCCGCAGCCCGGCGCCGCCGGCACCGACCACGACGACGTCCCACTCCTGCCGGTCCACCACGGACATCAGACGGTTCACCTGTTCCTAGAAGAAGCGCGGGTCGGCGAAGACCCCGGACGCGACCAGATAGACGTAGAAGTCGGCGAGCCACACGCTGAACAGCGACGCCCACGCCAGCTGCATGTGCCGGTCGTTGAGCCGGCCGACGAACTGCCACGCCTTGTAGCGCACGGGATGTTTGGAGAAGTGCTTGAGCTTGCCGCCGACGATGTGCCGGCACGAGTGGCAGGAGAGGGTGTACGCCCAGATCAGCACGATGTTGACCAGGAAGACCAGGGTGCCCAGGCCCATGTGGCCCCAGCGGTAGTGGGTGTCCCGGAAGGACAGCACGGTGTCGTAGGTCAGCACGGCGGCGACCAGCAGGGCGGCGTAGAAGAAGTACCGGTGGACGTTCTGCAGGATCAGCGGGAAGCGCGTCTCGCCGGTGTACTTCCGGTGCGGCTCGGCGACCGCGCAGGCGGGCGGCGACGCCCAGAACGCGCGGTAGTACGCCTTGCGGTAGTAGTAGCAGGTCAGCCGGAAGCCGAGCGGGAAGATCAGGATGATGATGGCGGGGGAGATGCCCCACCAGCTTCCGAACAGGTCCGCGTTGGGGCCGGCGTGCATGGTCCGGCAGTTCTGCGCCAGGCAGGGTGAGTAGAACGGCGAGACGTACGGCGCGGAGTAGTAGTGCTCGTTCGCGAAGGCCCGCCAGGTGGAGTAGACGACGAAGGCGAACAGACCGGCCGCGGTGGCGGCGGGCGCCAGCCACCAGCGGTCGGTCCGCAGATGCGGTGCTGTGATCGCGGCGCGCGTAGCGGTTCGTACGCCACCGCTGTTCTGTTGGGGTTCCGTACCAGTGGCCAAGGCAGGACTCCGGTAGGTCGGGGATCAGGGGGCGCGGCGGTCGCGGGCACCCAGGCCCTCGTCGTCCGTGTCGATCCAAAGAGAGCGGTCGTACGGCGTGTCGGAGATGGTGACGAGGTCGGGCGGCCGGGGCGTGCCGGAGGTGTCGGCCGTCTCCCTCAGCAGCCCGACGCTCTCACGCAGATGGTCGGCGTCCAGCCGGACGCGGCGCATCTCCAGGCCGTTGGTGCCGAGCTGGTGCTCCAGGCGCCCCAGCGAGCGGTTCAGTTCGTCCAGGGAGCGCTGGACCGAGGTGATGTCGTCGTGCACGGACATGATCTGCCCTCACTTCCGCGGGTCCGGCGGGCCTTGGGCGGCAACGTCATGCGCCTTGGAGTGTTGCGCGCCGCACCTGCCGGTGTGAAGGCATGTGCAGCGATTGGCGGAGGCGTACGGATGTACCAGGGGTGGTGTTGCGCCACACGGGTGGGGTCACCACCCGTTGTCGCCGTGTCGCCCTCTGTTGCCGGATCCTTTCCTCTTCAGTGGGCCGCATAGATCTGATCAGCTCCATATACCGCCAAAAGTGATCATAACGCTCGCGGCTTTCCGGAGGTAGCAGAGATGTCCCACGACGGAGTCGGATCCAGGCCCAGCGCGGTCATGCGTGGGGCGTTCTTCCTCACCGCGGGCGCGCTCGTGGTGCCGTTCCTGGCCGGCTGCAGCTCCGACGGCGAGGTCAACAAGCCGCTCGTCGGGCAGGACGTCGCCCCCGTCGGCCGGGCCCTGGTCGCCGACGGGGGCACGCTCAAGTGGGCCGTCGACGCCGTCCCCGAGACCCTGAACACCTTCCAGGCCGACGCCGACACCGGCACCACCCGGATCGCCCAGGCAGTCCTGCCGTCGATGTTCCGTCTCGACGCCGATGGCCGGCCCGTGCCCAACCCCGCCTACCTGGAGTCGGCCAAGGTCATCGAGACCGAGCCGCGCCAGGTCGTGCAGTACAAGCTGAACCAGCAGGCAGTGTGGAGCGACGGCCGGGAGATCGGGGCCGCCGACTTCCTCGCCCAGTGGCGCGCCCTGTCCGGCAAGAACAGCGCCTTCTGGACCGCCCGCAACGCCGGTTACGACCGCATCGAGAAGATCGAGCGCGGCGCCAACGACCTCCAGGTCCGGGTCACCTTCTCCCGCCCTTACGCCGACTGGAAATCGCTGTTCTCGCCGCTGTACCCGAAGGACGTCATGGGCTCCCCGGAGGCCTTCAACGACGGCGCCCGCCGCAAGCTGAAGGTGACCGCCGGTCCCTTCGCGCTCGGCAAGGTCGACACCGCCGCGAAGGACGTCGTCCTCACCCGCAACCCCCGCTGGTGGGGCCAGCCGGCCAAGCTGTCCCAGATCGAGCTGCACGCCGTGCCCCGCGACCAGCGGGCCGCCGCGCTCGCCGACGGCAGTGTGGACCTCGCCGATCTCGACCCCTCCGAGGCCCAGCGGATCGGGCTCGCCGCCCAGGGCGCCGCGAGCCCGCTGCAGGGCTCCGGCAAGACCTCGGTGAAGAAGCTGCGCTCCTGGGCGCTCGCGCACGGCATCGACTCCGACGAGTCCGAGGACGGCCAGAAGAAGCTGCGCAAGGCCGTCGCCAAGTACCTGGACGAGCAGCAGGCGCTGCGCGACTTCGACGTCCGCAAGTCGCTGGAGCCCGCCTACACCCAGCTCGCCCTCAACGGCTCCGAGGGCCCCCTCTCCGACGAGCGGGTCCGCCGGGCCGTCGCCCGCGCCCTGAACCGCAAGGAACTGGCCAGGCTGGTGCTCACGCCGCTGGGCCTGCCCGCGGTCCCGGTCGGCAGCCACCTCGCCCTGGCCGGGCAGGCCGACTACGCCGACAGCAGTGGCGCTCTGGGCGAGGAGGACACCAAGGAGGCGTCGGCGTTGCTCGGGGACGCCGGCTGGGTGGCCGGGGGCCCGGTCAAGGAGCACAAGAAGACCGGGAAGGCGGCCGGCCCGGAGAGCGGTAAGAAGGACAAGGGCGACAAACAGCAGCCGTCCGACGGCGGCAAGGACGGGCAGTACATCGTCGGCGAGGACAACAAGACCGACGACAACAAGACCGACGACAACAAGGACGGGGGCAACAAGAACGGGAGCCCCGGTGACGGCGGTGACCGGCACCTGGCACAGGAGGGCAGGCACGGGGGAGCCCCCGGGGCCTACGCCCCCAGGGGCACGGCCGCCCCGGCCGCCGCGCCGGCCGGACCGCTCGCCAAGGACGGCAAGCCGCTGCTGCTGCGCTTCGTGCTTCCCTCCGGCCCCGGCTCCGAGACCCTGAGCGCGGTCGCCGAGCGGATCTCGGCCATGCTGGACCGGGTCGGCATCCGGACCACGATCACCAAGGTCTCGGACGAGAGCTACTTCAAGGACCACATCGCCTCCGGCGACTACGACCTGGCGCTGTACTCGTGGCCGTCGTCCGCGTTCCCGGCCACCGACGCCCGGCCGATCTACGCGAAGCCGGTGCCGTCCGCCGACGGCTCGGTGAACGTCGAGCAGAACTACACGCGGGTCGGCACGGACCAGGTGGACCAGCTGTTCGACGAGGCCGCGGCGACCCTGGACGAGGGCGAGGCGCGCTCGCTGATCCGCAAGGCGGACTCGCGGATCTGGGCGGCGGCCGGATCCATTCCGCTGTACCAGCGGCCCCAGCTGGTGGGGGTGAAGCGGAACCTCGTCAACGCCGGCGCCTTCGGGTTCCAGACGCCGGTCTACGAGGACATGGGCTTTCTGAAGCAGGGGGCGAAGGTCGCGGCCAGCCCCAAGGCGTGACCCCGCTGCGGCCCGCGAGGAGATGATCACATGGCCCTGAGGAGGCCGACTCCCTCGGGGCCACGTACCATGGGGTGAGGCCGTGGCGTGTCAAGCCCGGCAAGGCCCGCGTAACGCAGACGTACGCGCAGGCTTTCCTCACCATCCGGGAGTACGGCAACTTATGGCCACGCGCCACGACATCCGCAACGTCGCCATCGTCGCCCACGTCGACCACGGCAAGACCACCATCGTCGACGGCATGCTGAAGCAGGCCGGCGCGTTCGCCGCCCACCAGCTCGACCAGGTCGACGACCGGGTCATGGACTCGAACGACCTGGAGCGTGAGAAGGGCATCACGATCCTCGCCAAGAACACGGCGGTGAAGTACCACCCCAAGGACGGCGGGGAGCCCATCACCATCAACATCATCGACACCCCCGGCCACGCCGACTTCGGCGGCGAGGTCGAGCGCGGTCTGTCGATGGTCGACGGCGTCGTGCTGCTCGTGGACGCCTCCGAGGGTCCGCTGCCGCAGACCCGCTTCGTGCTGCGCAAGGCGCTCCAGCAGCGCCTGCCCGTCATCCTGTGCATCAACAAGACGGACCGCCCGGACTCCCGGATCGACGAGGTCGTCAACGAGACCTACGACCTGTTCCTGGACCTGGACGCGGACGAGGACCAGATCGAGTTCCCGATCGTCTACGCCTGCGGCCGTGACGGCGTCGCCTCGCTGACCAAGCCGGCCGACGGCACGGTCCCCGCCGACAGCGACAGCCTGGAGCCGTTCTTCTCCACGATCCTGGAGCACATCCCGGCCCCGACCTACGACGAGGCCGCCCCGCTCCAGGCCCACGTCACCAACCTCGACGCCGACAACTTCCTCGGCCGTATCGCGCTGCTCCGCGTCGAGCAGGGCGAGCTGCGCAAGGGCCAGACGGTCGCCTGGATCAAGCGCGACGGCTCCATCAGCAACGTGCGCATCTCCGAGCTGATGATGACCGAGGCGCTCACCCGCAAGCCCGCCGAGATGGCCGGCCCGGGTGACATCTGCGCGGTCGCCGGTATCCCGGACATCATGATCGGCGAGACCCTGGCCGACACCGAGAACCCGATCCCGCTGCCGCTGATCACGGTCGACGAGCCCGCGATCTCCATGGTCATCGGTACGAACACCTCGCCGCTGGTCGGCCGCGGCGGCACCGGCAAGGGCGCCGACGCGAAGTCGGCCGTCAAGGACCGCAAGGTCACCGCCCGCCAGGTCAAGGACCGCCTGGACCGCGAGCTGATCGGTAACGTCTCGCTGCGCGTCCTGGAGACCGAGCGGCCGGACGCCTGGGAGGTCCAGGGCCGTGGTGAGCTGGCGCTCGCCATCCTGGTCGAGCAGATGCGCCGCGAGGGCTTCGAGCTGACCATCGGCAAGCCCCAGGTCGTCACCAAGGAAGTCGACGGCAAGGTCTACGAGCCGGTCGAGCGCATGACGATCGACGTGCCCGAGGAGCACATGGGCGCCGTCACGCAGCTCATGGGCGTCCGCAAGGGCCGCATGGACAACATGTCCAACCACGGCTCCGGCTGGGTGCGCATGGAGTTCGTCGTGCCGTCCCGCGGTCTGATCGGTTTCCGGACCGAGTTCCTGACCCAGACCCGCGGCACGGGCATCGGCCACTCGATCCACGAGGGCCACGAGCCCTGGTTCGGCACGCTCCAGACCCGTAACAACGGCTCGCTGGTCGCCGACCGCGCCGGCGCCGTCACCGCGTTCGCGATGACGAACCTCCAGGAGCGCGGCGTGCTGTTCACCGAGCCGGGCACCGAGGTGTACGAGGGCATGATCGTCGGCGAGAACTCCCGCTCCGACGACATGGACGTCAACATCACCAAGGAGAAGAAGCTCACCAACATGCGGTCCTCGACGGCCGACGTGGCCGAGTCGATCGTGCCGCCGCGCAAGCTGTCGCTCGAGCAGTCGCTGGAGTTCTGCCGTGACGACGAGTGCGTCGAGGTGACCCCGGAGGCCGTTCGCATCCGCAAGGTGAACCTGGACGCCCGCGAGCGTGCCCGCGCCGCGAGCCGCGCCAAGCACGGCTGATCCACCGGCAGTTGAGCCCGGGCACCTCCGAAGGGGAGGTGCCCGGGCTTTTTGCAACCCGTTTTTGGAAGGCCTTTGTCCGACTTGCGGAGATCGCTGCCCGATACCCATGTAACAAGTCCGTTTCGCGCCTTCTTCCGGCGAACAGTTTGTCCAGATTTTGAAAGGTCTGGCCGCGAGCCGTGACTGAATTGAGATCTACGGGCAGTGGTCGGTAGTGGGCCCATGGCAGATAGTTAGCCGCGTAGCGCTCGGGTCAATGGGTCGCGCACTGTGGGGACAGTGCGCCGACTCGCGAGCACCAAGGGGTGCCTGATCCTCCGTCAGGGGTGTCGGAGGCGAGGCGCAATCCCCTTCCTGTTGGTGAATGCGTGGAGTCACTCATATCTTGAAACGGACAAACCGTGACAAGTCCTATCGATATTGAGGGCGGCGGAGCCTCTGTCGTCCTCGACGGCGCACCAGGGCCGGACGTACAGGGCGAAGCCGTCAAGCTCGTGGGCCGGTCTCCCGGCCGGCTGATGTGGATGCGCTTCAAGCGCGACCGCACGGGCGTGATCTCGGCCTACGTCGTGGGCTTCTTCTTCCTGGTCGGCCTGCTCGCACCGCTGATCGCCAAGCTGTACGGCAAGAACCCGTACACCGTCTACGCGGACGAGCGCCCGGACCTCTTCGACAGTGCCGGCGTGCCGGTGCAGCCCAACGGCGGTATCAGCAGCCAGTTCTGGTTCGGACTCGAGCCCGGCAACGGCTACGACGTCTTCACCAAGCTGATCTACGGCATCCGCACCTCGCTGATGATCTCGGTCGCCGTCACCCTCGCCGTCGTCGTCACCGGCATCCTGCTCGGCGTCGCGGCCGGCTATCTCGGCGGCAGGACCGACTACTTCATCGGCCGCGTCATCGATTTCCTGCTCGCCTTCCCGGCCCAGCTGTTCTTCATCGCCAGCATGCCGGTCGTCGTCTCCCTGTTCGTCAGCCCCCGTGACCAGACCCCCACCTACGTCCGGGTGCTCGCCCTGATCCTGGTCCAGTGGTTCCTGGGCTGGATGGGCCTCGGCCGCATCCTGCGCGGCACCGCACTGGCCCTGCGTGAACGGGAGTTCATCGAGGCGGCCAAGGTCAGCGGGGCCTCGCCATGGCGGATCATCCGCAAGGAGATCCTGCCGAACATCGTGACCCCGCTGCTGGTGCAGGCGACGTATCTGCTGCCCAACTTCGTGACCGCCGAGGCGGGTCTGTCCTACCTCGGCGTGGGCATCGTCGAACCGACGCCGGACTGGGGGCAGATGTTCTCCAAGGCGTCCACCCAGCTGGTGATGGAGAACGACATCACCTACATGTTCTTCCCCGGCATCTCGATGATCATCTTCGTCGTCGCGTTCAACCTGCTCGGGGACTCGGTCAGAGACGCCTTCGATCCCAAGACCGCGCGCTGACCCCGTACCGCAATCCCCGTACCGCAATCCGACGGAACGTCAGTTTCACAGATGGGTGGGAATCCTCGTGATGAGTAGGGGCGGGCGCCACGCATTCGGCGCACTCAGCGTGCTCGCGGCCGGAGCTCTCGTGCTCACCGGTTGCAGCAAGGGCGGCAGCGACACCGGCACCAGCGACAAGGACCAGCAGAACGCCAAGAGCCAGCAGGCGTCCATCAAGTTCGGGGGCGCGGCCGACTCCACCGGGCCCGCGGCCGCCGTGGCCGGAGCCAAGTCCGGCGGCACCATGGAGGTGCTCCAGCGTGACACCTTCGCCCACCTGGACCCCGCCCAGATCTACGTCTCCGACCAGATGGCCCTGGCCCAGCTGATCCACAGAGGCCTCACCGGCTACAAGACGACCAGCAACGACGGCCACCAGCACGAGATCGTCGGCGACCTCGCCACCGACTCCGGCACCACCACCGACGGCGGCAAGACCTGGAAGTACACGCTCAAGAGCGGCATCAAGTTCGACGACGGGACCCCGATCACCTCCGCGGACGTCCGCCAGAGCGTCGAGCGGCTCTTCGCGCCCTTCATCACCCAGGGCCCGGCCTACCTCCAGCAGTGGCTCGCGAACACCTCGGGCTCCGACTACCGCAAACTGCTGCCGAACGGCCCCTACAAGGGACAGCACCTGCCGAACAGCGTCCTGGAGACGCCGGACGCGAAGACCGTCATCTTCCACTTCAAGACGCCGCACCCGGACCTGCCGTACACCCTGGCGATGGCCGGCTACTCCGTCGTCTCCGCCAAGGGCGACACCCAGCAGAAGTACGACAAGAGTCCGGTCACGACCGGCCCGTACAAGATCCAGTCGTTCCAGTCCGGCAAGTCGATGGTGCTGGTCAGGAACACGAACTGGGACCCCAAGACGGACCCGATCCGCCACCAGTACGTGGACAGGTTCAACATCCTGTTCAACCAGCAGTTCGAGACCTCCACCAAGGCCCTGCTCGCGGACAGCGGGCCCGACCAGAGCGGCATCAGCTTCAGCAACCAGGTGGACGCGGGCAACCTCTCCCAGGTGCTCAGGGACCCGAAGATGAAGTCCCGCACGGTCTCCGGCTACCAGCCGTACGTCGGCCAGATGAACATCAACATGAGCAAGCCCGAGATGAAGGACATCCGGATCCGCGAGGCCATCGCCTACGCCCTGCCGATCACCCCGTTCGTGCGGGCCTACGGCGGCACCGACGCGATGGAGGTCGCGGGCGGCGTGCTCTCCCCGACCGTCTCCGGCTACAACGCCTCCTTCGACCCGTTCGGCAAGAAGAAGAACCCCGCCGGTGACCCCGCCAAGGCCAAGAAGCTGCTCCAGGAGGCGGGCAAGCTCAACATGAAGCTGACCTTCGGCTACATCAACACCCCCGAGGGGCAGCAGTACTCCACCGCCATGGCGGCGGGCCTGAGCAAGGCCGGCTTCAACGTGCAGCGCCAGGAGATCCCGTCCGAGACCTACTACGACCAGGTCTCCAAGCTGAACAACAACTACGACATCTTCCACACCGCGTGGGGCGCCGACTGGCCGTCCGCCTCCACGGTCATCCCGCCGCTGTACGACGGCCGGCAGATCGCCAACGGCGCGCAGAACTACTCGCAGATCAACGACTCGCACGTGAACAGCGAGATCGACCGCATCAACCGGATCAACGACCCGGTCAAGGCGGCGACGGAGTGGGAGAAGCTCGACGAGTACATGCTGACCAAGGTGGTCAACGTCGTCCCGACCGCCTACTACAAGCAGACCCAGATCGCCGGTTCCAAGGTCGGCGGCCTCGTCTACGACGACGTGATCGGCGGCGTCGACCCGCGCCGACTCTTCCTCAAGTAACCGTCCCCGTCCGGTGTCCGGCGCGCCCGCGTCCCCGGGGCGCGCCGGGCACCGACCCGGCCGCCGACGTCTGAGAGCTGCCCTGTCATGCTGCGCTTCCTCGTGCGACGGATCATCGGTGCCGTCGTCATTCTGTTCCTGCTGAGCATCGTCGCCTTCCTGCTCTTCTTCGGGGTGCCCCGGGACCCGGCACTGCTGATGTGCGGCAAGACCTGCAACCCGGACAGCATCGCGAACATCCACCATGTGCTCGGCCTCGACAAGCCCATCACCGAGCAGTACTGGATCTTCCTGCACAACCTCGTCCTGGGCAGCAGCCAGTTCGCCCAGGGCCCCTGCCCCGCCCCCTGCTTCGGGTACTCGTACCACACCAACGAGCAGGTCTGGGGCACGCTGAAGGACCGCCTGCCCACCACCGTCTCGCTCACCCTGGGTGCGGCCGTGTGCTTCCTGCTCGTCGGCCTGGGCACCGGGCTGCTCGCCGCCTGGCGGCGCGGCACGCTGGTCGACAAGGCGGCCACCGCGGGCTCCATGGTCATCGGCTCGCTGCAGATCTACTTCCTCGGACCGCTGGCCCTCGCGCTGCTCGTCTACCAGACCCACTGGTTCGACAAGCCCGGCTACACCCCGATCACCCAGAACCCCGTCAGCTGGTTCAGCGGCCTGATCATCCCGTGGGTGGTGCTGTCCACGATCTTCGCCGCGCAGTACACCCGTATGGCCCGGTCCTCGATGATCGAACAGCTCCAGGAGGAACACGTCCGCACCGCCCGCGCCAAGGGCATGTCCCGGCAGTACGTGTTCTTCCGCTACGCCTGGCGCGGCTCGCTGATCCCGATCGTCACCATCTTCGGCATCGACCTGGGCTCGCTGTTCGGCGGCGCCATCATCACCGAGTTCACCTTCGGCCTGCCGGGCCTCGGCAACCTCGCCGTCCAGGCCGTCAACTTCAGCGACCTGCCGCTGCTGCTCGGCGTGATGCTCTTCTCGGCCAGCATGATCCTGCTGTTCAACATCGTCGTCGACGCCACCTACGCCTTCATCGACCCGCGCGTGCGGCTGTCCTGAGGCCGAAGGAGAAACAGCCACCATGAGCGCCCCCCTTCTCTCCGTGCGGGACCTGCACGTCAGCTTCAAGACCGAGGACGGCGTCGTACGGGCCGTGGACGGGCTCTCCTTCGACCTGGAGCGCGGCAGGACGCTCGGCATCGTGGGGGAGTCCGGCTCGGGCAAGTCGGTGACCAACCTGACCATCCTCGGCCTGCACAACCCCATGTTCACCACCGTCGAGGGGGAAATCCTGCTGGACGGCAAGGAGTTGACCACGGCCCGCGAGTCCGAGCTGGAGAAGCTGCGCGGCAACAAGGTCGCCATGATCTTCCAGGACCCGCTCACCGCCCTCTCCCCGTACTACACCGTCGGCCGGCAGATCTCCGAGCCGTACATGAAGCACAACGGCGCCTCGAAGAAAGCCGCCTGGGAGCGGGCCGTGGAGATGCTCGGCAAGGTCGGCATCCCCAACCCCCGGGAGCGGGCGAAGGACTATCCGCACCAGTTCTCCGGCGGCATGCGCCAGCGCGCGATGATCGCCATGGCGCTGGTCTGCGACCCCGACCTGCTCATCGCCGACGAACCGACGACGGCCCTCGACGTGACCGTGCAGGCGCAGATTCTGGATCTGCTCAAGGACCTGCAACAGGAGTTCGGATCCGGCATCATCTTCATCACCCACGATCTGGGGGTGATCGCCGACATGGCCGACGACATCATGGTGATGTACGCGGGCGGCGCGGTGGAACGGGGCACGACGAACCAGGTATTGCGCTCGCCCCAGCACCCGTACACCTGGGGCCTGCTGAACTCGATGCCACGCCTGGACTCCGACCTGGGCGCCCGGCTGTCCCCGATCCCCGGTACGCCGCCCTCGCTGCTCACCCCGCCGTCCGGCTGCCGCTTCCACCCCCGCTGCACCTTCCAGGACCGGGTGGGGGGCACGGGCCGCTGTGTCCACGAGCGCCCGCTGCTGGCGCCTGACCGGGCGTCGGCCTGCCATCTCACCGCGGACCAGAAGCGGACCATCTTCATCGAGGAGATCAAGCCCGCACTGGGCTAGGTCGCCACCGTCGCACCAGTCGTCGTCCTAGGAGGACACCGGCATGAAAGAGGACCTGGTCCTCCCGGCACCGCGCGAGACGAACGCGGGCGCGGACGGGGAGCCGTTGCTTCAGGTCTCGGGGCTGACCAAACACTTCCCGGTCAAGGGCGGCTTCCCGATCCGGCGGACCGTCGGCGCGGTGCAGGCCGTCGACGGCATCGACCTGACCGTGCACACGGGCGAGAGCTTCGGCCTGGTCGGCGAGTCCGGCTGCGGGAAGTCGACGACGGGCCGGCTGATCACCCGGCTGCTGGAGCCGACGGCCGGGTCGGTCACCTACCGCGGCCGGGACATCAGCCACGCCAAGCGCAAGGAGCTGGCGCCGATCCGCTCCGAGATCCAGATGATCTTCCAGGACCCGTACTCGTCGCTGAACCCGCGGCAGACGGTGGGCAAGATCATCTCCGGTCCGATGGAGATCAACGGGATCGAGCCGGAGGGCGGCCGCGAGAAGCGGGTCCGTGAACTCCTGGAGATCGTGGGCCTGAACCCGGAGCACTACAACCGCTTCCCGCACGAGTTCTCCGGCGGCCAGCGCCAGCGCATCGGCGTGGCCCGCGCACTCGCCATGGAGCCCAAGCTGATCGTCGCCGACGAGCCGGTCTCGGCCCTGGACGTCTCGATCCAGGCGCAGGTGGTGAACCTCCTGCAGAAGGTCCAGGACGAACTGGGCATCGCCTTCGTCTTCATCGCCCACGACCTCGCGATCGTCCGGCACTTCTCGCAGCGCGTCGCGGTCATGTACCTCGGGAAGATCATCGAGGTGGGCGACCGCGCCTCCATCTACACCCGCCCCCGTCATCCCTACACGCACGCCCTGCTGTCCGCCGTACCCGAGGTGAACCTCACGGAGGAGGACAGCACCGCGCGCGAGCGCATCCGCCTGGCCGGTGACGTCCCCTCGCCGATCTCCCCGCCCTCCGGTTGCCGTTTCCGCACCCGCTGCTGGAAGGCGCAGGACAAGTGCGCGGCCGAGGAACCGCCCCTGGTCCGGCTCTCCGGGAACCACGAAGGCCACCTGACGGCCTGCCACTTCCCGGAGGACCCGACCACCGAGCGCGAGGAGGACATCGTCCTGGACCCGGCGCTGGCGGCGCTGGAGGGGAACGCGGAGTCCTCCTAGCAGTACTCCGCGGCTGGTGGGTTCCCGTCCACACCGTGCAAGGGCCGGCGGGCCGGGAACGACCGCTCTGCGTGAGGACTGGTGGGCGACGGTCGCCGTCGCCCACCAGGACCGCGGTCGACGGAAGCGGACCGGCGTCCCGGGGGGCACCGCGAGAAGCGGTGGCCGGCCGGGCGGGTCACAGGTTGCCGAGCGGCGGGATCCTCGACGGGCCGGCGGACTGTGCCTCGTCGCCGGTCTGCCACGCCTGGAGCTTGTCGGGATTGAGCACCATCCACAGATCCGTGACCCTGTCGTCGTTGCCGACGTCGACGGCGATGACCGCGATCGTGTTGCCGTCGAGGCGGACGGCGAATCCGAGGCGTCCGTTGACGTGCTCCTCGACCAGGTCCATGCCGGGCTCCTTGCGCATGAGACCGAGGAGCAGCCGGGCCACCTTGTCCCGGCCGACCACGGCTCGTGCGGCGGCGCGGACCTTGCCGCCGCCATCCGAGTGGGAGCGTACGTCGAGGGCGAGCAGGTCGATGAGTGCATCCAGGTCACCGGTCTCGCACGCCAGACGGAACGCCGCGATGACGCTGCTGTGCCGGGAGGCGTCGTTGGTACGAGAGCGCGCGCGGGTCACCTGCCGACGAGCCGAGGCAGCGAGCTGACGGCAGGCGGCCGGGCTGCGTCCCACGGTGTCGGCGACCTCGGCGAACGGCATGCCGAAGACGTCGTGCAGGACGAACGCGACGCGCTCGGCCGGCGTCATCGACTCCAGCACGACGAGCATGCCCATGCTCACCGACTCGTCCAGGGTGACCTGGTCACCGGGGTCACGCGTGCTGAGCCGCCCCGCTTCACCGCCGGCACTGCTCCATGTGCCGCTGTCGCGCAGGGGCTCGGGAAGCCACTGGCCGATGTAGCGCTCCCGGCGCACCCGGGCCGAGGCGAGGTGGTCGAGACAGATGCGGGTGGCGGCCTTCGTCAGCCAGGCCATGGGTGAGGAGATGGCCCGCTGTTCGTCCTCGGACAGGGCGTACCACCGGATGTAGGTCTCCTGTACGACGTCCTCGGCGTCCTGGACCGAGCCGAGCATGCGGTAACTGAGGTTGATCAGCCTGCGGCGCTCGGCGAACAGCGTGTGCAGCGACGGGTCGGTTCCCGGGGCGGGTGCGCTCATGGTGTGCTCCTGTCGGGGCGGCGAGCAGAAGGCGTGTCGTCGCCGGGGGGTTCAGTGGTGGTGCTCGGCCAGCCACTGCTCGAAGGTCTGCACACCGCGGGGTCCGGGGCCGGTGGGGAGCAACGCTCCACCGCTCATCGCGGCTCCGGCGGCACCGGGCAGCCTGAGCGGAACCAGCAGCCGGCGTCTGCGCGTTGCCCGCAGCACGCTCCGCGCCATCTCCACCACCTGCTCCTCCCTGGGACCGGCCAGCTCCGGCGCATACTCCTGGGGCTCATTCTTCACCAGCTCGGCCAGGGCGTGGCCCACTTCCCGGGCGGCGACGGGCTGGGAGCGCAGGCGCGGGGCGATCGCGACGGGGCCGGAGATCTGGGCGAGGGTCTGCTCGGCGAACTCGTGGAACTGGGTGGCCCGCAGGATGGTCCACGGGATCGGCCCCTTCCTGACCACCTCTTCCTGCGCGAGTTTCGCCCGGTAGTAGCCGAACCCGCTGGCCCTGTCGATGCCCACGACGGACAGCGTCAGATGACGGCGCACTCCGGCCCGCTCCTCGGCGGCCAGCAGGTTGCGGCCCGCCTTCTCGAAGAAGGCGGTTGCCGCCCCGGCCGCCGTCCTGGGGGAGTTGGTCACGTCGACCACGGCCTCGACCTCGTCGAGTGCCTCGCTCAGGCCCCGGCCGGTCAGGAGGTCCACGCCACGCGACGGTGAGATGAGGACGGCCTGGTCTCCGGCAGCGGTCAGGGCCTCGACGACGTACCGGCCCACCAGACCCGTGCCACCCGCTACGGCAATACGCATGGGGCTGTGCTCCTAGGGTGTGTCGGGGGAGAGGGGAAGCAGCAGGAGGGTCGCGAGCAGTACCTGTGCGGACAACACCGCGACGTTGAGGACCTGATCAGTCGTGCCGTACATGTGCAGGTGCTGCATGTGGTAGACGAGGTGCAGCACGTTGAAGGTCAGCCACACCGCACCGGTCGTCCGCACCATGGGATCGCTGCGTACGTACCGCAGGGTGATGGCGCTGAGCACAGCCAGCGCCATGTACGTCGCCCCGGCGTCCTTCGCCAAGTGCTGGTTGTACGGACCGAGTTGAGGAAGCCAGTTACGGCCGAACCCGGGGAACGTCTCGTACCAGTGCTGCGGCGCGAAGTAGGCCCACACACCCACGTAGAGACCGGCCACGATGAACAGACCCAGCACGGCCTGTCTCGTCACTTTCACGTTCATGCCTCTGTGACGACGCAGCCTCCTGGAATGTGAGGTCTCCGAGGCGACTTCTTCCCACGACTGGGCCCGGCCCATGTCCACCGGCAGGTGCGGCTCCCGCCGCGCCCGGCCCGCGTCCGAGGGTTCACCCCGCCCCGCTGCCCGCCCGGGCCACGGTGATGATCTCGGGACTGGCGGGGGTGAGCGGCCCCCGCGCCCAGTCGCCGTACTGCTCTGCGATCGTGAGCCCGGCGTCGGCGAGGAGGCTGTGCAACGACTCGTTGTCGAGGAAGCGCAGAACGCTGTGGCCGACCCGAGGGGCGGGCCACCCGTCGCCGTCATAGGTCTCGGTGAACCGCACGCGTCCGGCGCGAGGCCCGTCGCCCTGGACCTCGTGCCACACGCGCACCGGCGTGCCGTCGGCGGCGGTGACCTCGTACACCCGCTCGGGAGTCCACTTCTCCCACGCCCGGGCGGCCGGGTTGCGGGTCTCGAAGACGAACCGGCCGCCGTCGGCGAGGGCCGCGCGGACGCCCTTGAGGCAGCTGCGGATCTCCTCGTCCCCGACCAGCTCCTGGAAGGCGTGCCCGGTCATCACGACGAGGTCGAACTCCCCGTCCCAGCGCCGTACCCGGGCGTCCCCGAGCACCCACTCGACGCCGTCCCGACGGGCCCGCCGGGCCTGTACGAGCATGGCGGCGGCCGGATCGAGCCCGGTCAGCCGCCCCGGATGCCCCTCGTCCCGGGCCCGCCGCAGCAGCCGCCCGGTACCGCATCCGATGTCGAGCACCGAGCGGGCCTCCCGGACCAGACCGAGGTAGAAGTCGTCACCCGGCCCCCAGGGGTTGAGGCTGTCGTAGAGCGCGGCAAGCGAGAGATCGGTGAACGAGTGATCTACCACCGCGGCAGTGTGACACACGATGCCGAACGGTGTGTCAGGTTCCCGTGGACTTCTTGAGGGTCTCTCAACTATCAGCCCGATCGGAGTACTTGATGATTGCTCGGCCGTGTGCCGAAGGCCCGCGCCTGGGGAGGCGCGGGCCTTCGTTCCCTGGAAGCGGACGTTCAGGGGCTCGGGTCAATGGGCCGGTGAAAGTCCGTTCCGACGAGGGGCGGCTGACGGAAAAGGGGTGTGTCAGGCCGCTGCCTCGGGGTCCTTGGAGAGGGCGTCCTTGGGCAGCCGGGGAGCAGGGATCGTCTCCTGCGTCTCCGGGTAGTGGCAGGCGGTCAGGTGGCCGGGCTTGTTGCCGTCGACCTGGAGCAGGGTCGGTGCCTCCGTCGCGCACTTCTCCGTCGCCTTCCAGCAGCGGGTGCGGAACCGGCAGCCGGAGGGCGGGTTGATGGGCGAGGGGACGTCGCCGACCAGGCGGATGCGCTCACGCTGCTCCGCGTCCACCGTCGCCTCGGGCACGGCGGAGAGCAGGGCCCGGGTGTAGGGGTGGCGCGGGTTGTCGTACAGGTCGTCGCGGTCGGCGATCTCGACGATCTTGCCGAGGTACATGACCGCGACGCGCTGCGAGAAGTGCCGGACGATCGCGAGGTCGTGGGCGATGAAGACGAAGGCGATGCCCAGTTCCTTCTGGACCTTCTGGAGCAGGTTGACGACCTGCGCCTGGATCGAGACGTCCAGGGCCGAGACCGGCTCGTCGGCGACGATCAGCTTGGGCTCCAGAGCGAGCGCGCGGGCCACGCCGATGCGCTGGCGCTGGCCGCCGGAGAACTCGTGCGGGAAGCGGTTGTAGTGCTCCGGGTTCAGGCCGACGATCTCCAGGAGCTCACGGACCCGCTTCTCGCGGCCGCCCTCCGGGTTGATGTCGTTGATCTCCATCGGACCGGAAATGATCTTGCCGACCGTCTGCCGCGGGTTCAGCGAGGCGTACGGGTCCTGGAAGATCATCTGGATCTCGGAGCGGATCGGCGCCAGCTCCTTGCGGCCCGCGTGGCTGATGTCCTGACCACGGTAGGTGATCTTGCCGCCGGTCGGCTCGAGGAGGCGGGTGATCAGCCGGCCCGTCGTCGACTTGCCGCAGCCGGACTCGCCGACCAGGCCCAGGCTCTCGCCCTCGGCGACCTGGAAGTCCAGCCCGTCCACGGCCTGCACCGCGCCGACGGTCCGCCGGATCGGGAAGCCGCCCTTGATCGGGAAGTGCTTGGTGAGCCCGGAGACGTCCAGGAGGGGGTTCGTGTTGCTCATGGTCGTGAAGTCCCGTCTGGTGTCCGTCAGTTGTGCCGGGTTGCGGCGAAGTCGGCGAAGAGGTCCTGCTTCTGCTCCTGGGTGAGGTGGCAGGCGGCGCCGCGGCCCTCGACCACGTCGAGCTTCGGGCGCTCGGTGGAGCACAGGCCGCCCGGGACCTTCTCGGCGAACGCGCAGCGCGGGTGGAAGCGGCAGCCGGACGGCGGGTTGAGCAGCGAGGGCGGGGAGCCGGGGATGGGGGAGAGCGGCACGTCGACCGGACCGTCCAGGCTCGGCATCGAGTTCAGCAGGCCCAGGGTGTACGGGTGGTCCGGCTGGCTCAGCACCTGCTTCTTGGTGCCGCGCTCCACGCACCGGCCGCCGTACATCACCAGCACGTCGTCCGCGATGTCGGCGATGACGCCGAGGTCGTGGGTGATGAAGATGATGGCGGTGCCGAACTCCTGCTGGAGGTCCTTGAGCAGGTCCATGATCTGGGCCTGGACCGTCACGTCGAGGGCCGTGGTCGGCTCGTCGGCGATCAGCAGCTCGGGGTCGTTCACCAGCGCCATGGCGATCATCGCGCGCTGGCGCATACCGCCGGAGAACTGGTGCGGGTAGTCGTCCACCCGGGTGTCGGGCTGCGGGATGCCGACGCGGCGCAGCATCTCGATCGCGCGGTCCCGGGCCTGCTTCTTGGAGCAGCCGGTGTGCTTGCGGTACGTCTCGGCGATCTGGGCGCCGATGGTGTGGTACGGCGAGAGCGAGGCCAGCGCGTCCTGGAAGATCATGGACATCTTGTTGCCGCGCAGCTTTTCCAGCTCGGACTCGGTGGCGCTGATCAGCTCCTTGCCGTCGAGCAGGATCTCGCCGTCCATCGTGGTGTTGCGCGGGTCGTGCAGGCCCAGGATCGCCATGTTGGTGACGGACTTGCCGGAGCCGGACTCGCCGACGATGCCGAGGGTCTTGCCCTTCTCCAGGTCGAACGACAGCCCGTCGACGGCCTTGACGATGCCGTCCTCGGTGGAGAAGTGGACCCGCAGGTCGCGCAGGGAGAGGAAGGGAGTGCTCATGGTCTCTCTCCTTAGGCGACGCGTACGCGCGGGTCGATGAGGGCGTACGCGGCGTCGACGATGATGTTGAAGACGACGATCGCGGCCGCGGCGACCAGGACCACGCCGAGCAGTATCGGCAGGTCGTTGGTGCTGACCGCCTTCACCGACAGGGCGCCGATGCCCTGGAGGCTGAAGGTCTGCTCGGTGATGATCGCGCCGCCGAGCAGGGTGCCGAGGTCGAGGCCGAAGATGGTGATGATCGGGCCCATCGCGCCGCGCCAGGCGAAGCGGAAGAACACCGTCCGGCGGGAGAGGCCCTTGGCACGGGCCGTGCGCACGTAGTCCTCGCTGAGCGACTCGACCATCTGGGAGCGCGTCATACGGGTGTAGTTGGCGGTGAAGATCAGCGACAGCACCAGCCAGGGCACCAGCAGGCCGGTGAACCACTGGCCCGGGTTCTGGGTGAACGGCGTGTAGTTGGCCCGGTCGAGCAGGTGCCACTGGTCCACGAGGAGGTACGTGGCGAAGACGCCGACGACGAAGATCTGCATCGAGGACGCGACCAGCGAGGCGGAGCTGGCGATCTTGTCGAGGGCCTTGCCCTGCTTGACCGCGGCCAGCATGCCGGTGCCGACGCCGAAGATCAGGAAGACCACGGAGCTGCCGATGGCCAGGGAGAGCGTGGTCGGGAAGCGGTCCTCGATGGTGCCGAGGACCGGCTCGCGGTTCTGGAAGGAGTAGCCGAGGCACGGCGCGCTGCAATGCCCGTAGGACGCATAGTCACGTCCCACGAAGACACCCTTGAGCCAGTCCCAGTACTGCACGGGGAGCGAGTGGTCGATCCCCAGGTTCTTCTTCACCAGGGCCAGGGTCTCGGGGGTGCAGACCTTGCCGCACGCGATGCGGGCGGGGTCACGCGGAGCGGCGTAGAACAGGACGAACACCAGGGCGCTGATGATCAGCAGGATCACAGCGGCGCCGAGGGTCCGGCGGATGAGGAAGCGGAGCATGGCAGTTGGGTTTTCCTGACGGGATGCCGTAGGGGGTGAGGCGGCGGGGCGGTGTGGTGGCCGCCCCGCCGGGGGTCGTACGTCAGGCCTTCACGAAGGTCTTGTACAGCAGGGTCGCGGAGAACTGCGGGTCGAACTGGGCGCCGCCGACCTTCGAGCCGAACAGGAAGTAGCGGCGCTGGAAGGTCTCGGGGATGATCGGCGCGACCTCCTGCATGATCCGCTTGTCCAGCGCGGCCCAGGCCTTGCCCGCCTCCTGCTGGTCGGCGATCACCGCGTTCTTCTTGATCCCGTCGTTGATCCAGCTGATGTTGGTCTGCGAGATGTTGTTCTGGCCGTTGCCGATGGCAGCGCCGTCGAACAGCGGCTGGATCATGGTGTAGGCGGTCGGCCAGTCCGAGGACCAACCGAACCACGTCACGTCGTAGCTGTTGTTGATCTGCTGGATCTGGTCGTAGTACGTGGTGTTGTCGACCGGCTTGATGACCGGAGTGAAGCCGGCCGCCTTCAGCGCGTTCTCGATGACGACCTTGGTCTTGTCGTAGGTCGGGTCCTTCGGGTACGCGTAGACGATCTTCATGCCCAGCTTGCCGGCCTCCTTGAGGAGCGCCTTGGACTTCTCCGGGTCGCCCTGCGGCTTGGTGAGCTTGCCGTAGAGGTCGTACTTCTCGTACCCGATGATGTCGGGGCTGAGGATCGAGGTGGCGAAGTCACCGGCGGACGGGCCGCCGTAGATCTGCCGGATCTGCTGCAGCGGCCAGGCGTAGTTCAGGGCCTGGCGGACCTTCAGGTCGGTGACGCGCTTGGTGTTGATCGCGTAGTAGTAGATGCCCGGGGTGAGGCCGTTGAAGCTGCGGGCCTTCAGCGCCGGGTCGGTGAGGACCTTCTGGATGCGCTCGGCCGGGACGCCCTTGTAGATCGACACGGCGTACTGGTCGTTGCCCTGGTCCGCGATGAAGCGGTCGGTGGAGTCCAGGGCCTCGATGCCGAAGGTGAACTCGAAGCCGTCCGGGTACGCGTTGCGGATCGAGTCGGTCGCCGGGTCCCAGTACTTGTTGCGGACCAGGACCATCGACTTGTCGGTCGTGTGGGCCTTGATCTTGTACGGACCGCAGGCGGCCGGCTGCTTGTCGTACTTCTCCTTGGTGTCCAGCTTCACCGAGGTGGCGGCGTAGGAGTGCATCCCCAGCGTGAAGTTGAAGTCCGGCTTGGGCTCGGCGAGCTGGAAGGTGATGGTCCGCTTCGCCTTGTCGGTGACGATCGAGTCGAGGTGCTTGCCCTTGTACGGGCCCTCGTACGCGTCACGCCACTTGGCGCCCTTGCCCGTCAGCGCCATCTGGACGTAGGTGGCGCTCTCCGTGATGAACGGGGCCCACAGGCGCTCGATGCCGTGGCGGACGTCGTCGACGGTCAGCTCGCTGCCGTCCTCCCACTTCAGACCCTCCTTCAGCGTGAAGGTCCAGGTCTTGTTGTCCTTGGAGACCGTGCCGGTGTCGGTGGCGAGGTCGCCGACGAGGGTCTCGTGACCCGAGGCGTCGACCTTGTAGCCGGTCAGGCAGCGGTGCAGGAGCAGCGCGGCCGAGGAGTTGTACGCGAAGTAGATGCGCTGCGGGTCCAGGTGGGAGAAGTCCTGCGGCGCCAGACCGTAGATCGTGCCGCCCTTCTTCGCACCGGGGATCTCCGGGGCCGGGCCGGTCGAGTCGGCCTTGGTGCCGATGGCGACCTTGGCACCGGTGTACGAGGTGGCCCCGTCGGTGGGGGTGTTGCCGGTGCCGCCCCCGCCGCCGCTGCTGCACGCGGACAGCAGCGTCGAGCCCGCGGCCGCGACAGAGGTGGCGATGACAAAGTTTCTGCGGGAGAGAGACATGGCTGACCCGTTTTCTTAGTGGATGACAAGAGGTGCTTGACCCCGGCCGGGCCCCGTCGCCCGGCCGGAGTGGAACTCAGCGCTTGGTCTTCGGGTCCAGTGCGTCACGGACCGAGTCGCCGAGAAGGTTGAACGCGACGACGAAGAGCACCATCGCCACACCCGGGAAGAGCATGAAGGTGATGTCGTCCTGGTAGACCTTGGCGCCGTTCTGGATCATCACGCCCCAGTCGGGGGTCGGGTCCGAGAGCCCGACGCCGAGGAAGGCGAGAGCCGCTTCCGTGGTGACGTAGGTCGGAAGGAGCAGCGTTGCCTGGATGAGGATCGGGGTCCACAGGTTGGGCAGCAGTTCCTTGAAGATGATGCGGGCCGGGGAGGCGCCGGTGACCTTGGCCGCCTCCACGAACTCCCGCTCGCGCAGGGCGAGTACCTCACCGCGCAGAAGTCGGGCGATGGAGGCCCAGCCGAAGACCGTCATCACCACGATGAGGCTGACGACGGTCAGCCACGTCGGGGTGTTCTCGTCGGGAGAGACGAAGATCGCGATGGCCACCGGCCAGAAGGCGATGAAGAACAGGGTCTGCGGGAACGCCAGCAGGATGTCGATCACGCGGCCGACGAAGTAGTCCGTCTTGCCGCCCAGGTAGCCGGCGGTGATACCGATGACGACGCCGAGGACGGTCGTCAGCAGAGCGGCGGCCGTCGCGATCATCAGCGAGTTGCGGATGCCGTAGAGCAGGAACGTGAAGACGTCCCGCCCGAGCTGCGGCTCGATGCCGAACCAGAAGTCGGAGCTGATGCCGCCGTTGGGCTTGACCGGGTAGTTGAACTGGTTGAGCAGTCCCGGGATGTTCATGCCGTACGTCGTGTACGGGTCCTTGCCGTACAGCTTGGCGATCAGCGGTGCGCCGATGCCCACGACAAAGAAGAAGATCACCACAAAGGCAGATATGACGCCCGTCCGGTCCCGCCTGAAGCGGATCCAGGCCAGGCGCCCCGGGGAGCGGCTCTCGGAGCCCTTGGGGGTGCCGGGCTTCGCCGATGCGGCGCTGTCTTCGTCGGTCACCTCGAGTGGGGCGGCCGGGGAAGGGGAGGGGGTGGTCATGATGCTCCGTGCCTTGTGGGTCAAGGCTCCGCAAGGGCGCTCCCTACGGGCTACGCCGGACTTTTTCAACGCAATTCATTCAAGGTCAATAAATTCTCGGTCGCCTTGGTTGCCTATTTACCTTCTTTACTCCAGCTTGACCATTCCGTAGCTACGCGGGTAGTGCGCTGTAACCAATCCGTGCTTCACATCGGACCAACTGCGCGAATCGGTCAACAAGTTCGATATGCGGACGGTCGTGTGTCGACATGCGTACATCGACACGTCGCAATCCAACGTTTCAGCATCGTTGCGTAGAGATCTGTTGCGTTCGTCCGCAAGATCGTCCGACCGCTCCCGGATGGCTGCCTGCAATCGGATGACGTGTCCCTCTAAAGGCCCTTCAATCCGGCGGCGGGCGTGCGATATGCGGTGCATCGACCGATAGTTGCCGTTATCCGACCGCTATCCGGCCGGTATCGCGTCAGCGACCGCGGAGGAGGCACGCCATGCGTGGAGTCACGCGCGTCCGGTGGGCCGGCTGCGCGATCGCCGCGGGGGTGCTGGCCGCCGGTTGCGGGGGCGGCGGCGGATACGGCGGAGCCGGGGTGCTGACCTCCTCCTGGGGCGATCCGCAGAACCCGCTGGAGCCCACCAACACCAACGAGGTGCAGGGCGGCAAGGTCCTCGACATGATCTTCCGGGGCCTGAAGAAGTACGACCCGAGGACCGGCAAGGCCGAGAACATGCTCGCCGAGCGCATCGACACCCCGGACTCGCGGAACTTCACGATCACCGTCAAGAACGGCTGGAGGTTCAGCAACGGCGAGCCGGTGACCGCCAGGTCCTTCGTGGACGCCTGGAACTACGGGGCGAGCCTGAAGAACAACCAGAAGAACGCCTACTTCTTCGGCTACATCGAGGGCTACGACCAGGTCCACCCCGACAGCGGCCTCCAGCGCGCCGACACCCTGTCCGGCCTCAGGGTCACCGGCCCGAGGACCTTCACCGTCCGGCTGGGCCAGAAGTTCTCCAGCTTTCCCGACACCCTCGGCTACGTCGCCTACGCCCCGCTCCCGCGCGCCTTCTTCACCGACCACGCGGCCTGGCTGAGCAAGCCGGTCGGCAACGGGCCCTACGAGATCGACTCGTACACCAAGGGCTCGGCCATGACCCTGAAGAAATGGGACGGCTATCCCGGGCCCGACCCGGCCCGCAACGTCGGGGTGACCCTCCTTGTGTACACCGACAGCAACACCGCGTACACCGATGTGCTGGCCGGCAACCTCGACCTGGTCGACGACGTACCCGCCACCCAGCTCAAGAACGTCGAGACCGACCTGAACGGCCGTTACATCAACACCCCGGCCGGCATCCTGCAGACCCTGGCCTTCCCCTATTACGACCCCGGGTGGAACACGAGCGGGGCACAGAAGGTCCGTACGGGCCTGTCCATGGCGATCAACCGCAAGCAGATCACCGAGACCATCTTCCGCCGCACCCGCACCCCGGCCACCGACTGGACCTCCCCGGTCCTCGGTACGGCCGGCGGCTTCCAGGCCGGACTGTGCGGCCACGCCTGCGACTACGACCCGGTGCAGGCCAAGAAGCTCATCCAGGAGGGCGGCGGCATCCCCGGCGGCCGACTGAAGATCACCTACAACGCGGACACGGGCTCGCACAAGCAGTGGGTGGACGCCGTGTGCAACTCCATCAACAACGCCCTCGGCAACGACACGGCCTGCGTGGGCAACCCGGTCGGCACCTTCGCCGACTTCCGCAACCAGATCGGGCAGCACAAGATGACCGGTCCCTTCCGGGCCGGCTGGCAGATGGACTACCCGTTGATCCAGAACTTCCTGCAGCCGCTGTACTACACGAACGCCTCGTCCAACGACGGCAAGTGGTCGAACCAGGAGTTCGACCGGCTCGTGGACCGGGCCAACGCCGAGACCGACCGGTCCCGGGCCGTGGCGCTCTTCCAGCAGGCCGAGAAGGTCGTCCGCGACCACATGGCAGCCATCCCGCTCTGGTACCAGAACGGCAGCGCCGGCTACGCCTCGCGGCTGTCCCATGTGGCGCTCAATCCCTTCAGCGTGCCGGTCTACAACGAGATCAAGGTCGGCTGAGCCGCATGGGGCGCTATGTCGTGCGGCGGCTGCTGCAGATGATCCCGGTGTTCATCGGCTCGACGCTGCTGATCTTCCTGATGGTCAACGTGATGGGCGATCCCATCGCGGGCCTGTGCGGCGAGCGGGCGTGCGATCCGGCGACGGCCGCCCAGCTCAAGCGGGAGTTCGGCTTGGACAAGCCGGTCTGGCAGCAGTACGCGACCTACATGGGCAACGTCTTCACCGGCGACTTCGGTACGGCGTTCAACGGGCAGAAGGTCACCGAGCTGATGTCGTCGGCGTTCCCCGTCACGATCCGGCTGACCGTCGTGGCCATCCTCTTCGAGATCGTCGTCGGGATCGCGCTGGGCGTGGTGACGGGCCTGCGCCGCGGCCGGCCCGTCGACACCGGTGTCCTGCTCGGCACCCTGGTGGTCATCTCCGTGCCCACCTTCGTCACCGGTCTGCTGCTGCAGCTGCTGCTCGGCGTGGAGTGGGGCTGGGTCAGGCCGTCCGTCTCGCCGGCCGCGGCGTTCGACGAGCTGATCGTGCCGGGGCTGGTGCTCGCCTCGGTCTCGCTGGCCTACGTCACCCGGCTCACCCGCACCTCGATCGCCGAGAACAAGCGGTCCGACTACGTCCGTACGGCCATCGCCAAGGGCCTGCCCAGACACCGGGTCGTCGTACGCCACCTGCTGCGCAACTCGCTCATCCCCGTGGTCACCTTCATCGGCACCGACATCGGCGCGCTGATGGGCGGCGCGATCGTCACCGAGCGCATCTTCAACATCCACGGCGTCGGCTACCAGCTCTACCAGGGCATCCTGCGCCAGAACACCCAGACGGTCGTCGGTTTCGTGACGGTCCTCGTGCTGGTCTTCCTGGTCGCCAACCTCCTCGTCGACCTCCTGTACGCCGTACTCGACCCGAGGATCCGCTATGCCTGAGCAGCCGCCGTACGAACCCGAGGGCGTGATCGCCGGTACCGGCATGGGCGGCGCGATGGACCTCGCGGCGAGCGAGGCGACGACGCTCGAGAAGACCCCCGGAGGTCCCGAGGGCACCGGGCCCGCGGCCAAGCCGCGCTCCCTGTGGTCCGACGCCTGGCGGGACCTGCGCCGCAACCCGGTCTTCCTGCTCTCCGCGCTGGTCATCGTCTTCCTGGTCGTCATCTCCCTGTGGCCCTCGGCGATCGCCTCCGGCTCCCCGCTGACCTGCGACCTGGCCAGGGCCCAGGACGGCTCGGGACCGGGCGCCCCCTTCGGGTACGACGGCCAGGGCTGCAACGTCTACACACGCACCGTCTACGGCGCCCGTACGTCCGTCACGGTCGGCGTGCTGGCCACGCTGGGGGTGGCGGTCCTGGGCTCGGTGCTGGGCGGTCTGGCGGGCTATTTCGGCGGGGCGTGGGACGCGATCCTGTCCCGGATCACCGACATCTTCTTCGCGATCCCGGTGGTCCTGGGCGGTCTCGTCCTCCTGTCCGTGGTGACGAGCAACACGGTCTGGCCGGTGATCGGATTCATGGTGCTGCTCGGATGGCCGCAGATCTCCCGGATCGCCCGCGGCTCGGTCATCACCGCCAAGCAGAACGACTACGTCCAGGCCGCCCGTGCCCTCGGCGCCTCCGACAGCCGCATCCTGCTGCGCCACATCGCGCCCAACGCCGTGGCCCCCGTCATCGTCGTGGCGACGATCGCGCTCGGCACCTACATCGCCCTGGAGGCAACCCTGTCGTACCTCGGCGTGGGCCTCAAACCGCCCAGCGTCTCCTGGGGCATCGACATCTCCGCCGCCTCCCCCTACGTCCGCAACGCCCCCCACGCCCTCCTGTGGCCCTCCGGGGCCCTCGCCGTCACGGTCCTGGCCTTCATCATGCTGGGCGACGCGGTCCGCGACGCCCTCGATCCCAAGCTGAGGTGAGGATGTGACGGTCCTTGAAGAGCAGGGAGCGCGTGGAGGTCCGTGCCCGGGGCGGGGCCGGGTGGCGAGCGGCGGTGGAGGGGGTGGGAGAGCCCGGGGCGGGGGCGCGCCCTCGTGCGGCCCTGCCGTCCTTCCGGCGATCACTGCCCCCGGCTTCGTCAAGCTGGGCGACGCGGTCCGCGACGCCCTCGATCCCAAGCCGAGGTGATCGCGTCGTGCTGCTCGAAGTGCGTGACCTGCAGGTGGAGTTCCGGACCCGGGACGGGATCGCCAGGGCCGTCAACGGGGTGAGTTACGAGGTCGACGCCGGGCAGACCCTCGCCGTGCTCGGGGAGTCGGGCTCGGGGAAGTCGGTGACCGCCCAGGCCGTCATGGGGATTCTCGACATGCCGCCGGGGCGGATCAGCGGGGGGCGGATCCTCTTCCAGGGGCAGGATCTGCTGGGGCTGAAAGAAGAGGAGCGGCGGAAGATCAGGGGGGCCGGGATGGCCATGATCTTCCAGGACGCGCTGTCGGCCCTCAACCCCGTGATCTGTGTGGGGGACCAGCTGGGCGAGATGTTCGTCGTGCACCGCGGGATGTCGCGGAGGGACGCCCGGGCCAGGGCCGTCGAGCTGATGGACCGGGTCCGGATCCCGGCCGCCGCCCAGCGGGTACAGGACTACCCCCACCAGTTCTCCGGCGGTATGCGCCAGCGCATCATGATCGCCATGGCGCTGTCCCTGGAGCCGGCGCTGATCATCGCCGACGAGCCCACCACCGCCCTCGACGTCACCGTGCAGGCCCAGGTCATGGACCTGCTCGCGGAGTTGCAGCGCGAGTACCGCATGGGACTGATCCTCATCACGCACGATCTGGGGGTCGTGGCGGACGTGGCCGACCGGATCGCCGTCATGTACGCGGGGCGGATCGTCGAGAACGCACCCGTCCACGACATCTACAAGGCGCCCGCCCACCCCTACACCCGGGGCCTGCTGGACTCCATCCCGCGCCTCGACCAGAAGGGCCAGGAGCTGTACGCCATCAAGGGCCTGCCGCCGAACCTGATGAACATCCCGCCCGGCTGCGCCTTCCACCCCCGCTGCCCGATGGCCCGGGACGTCTGCCGCACGGAGGTACCTCCGCTGTACGAGGTCGGCGAACACCGGGGCAGCGCCTGCCACTTCTGGAGGGAGTGCCTGCATGGCCCCGAGCAGTGAGCCGATCCTGGAGGTCGACGGACTCGTCAAGCACTACCCGCTCACCCGGGGCGTCCTCTTCAAGAAACAGGTCGGTGCCGTGAAGGCCGTCGACGGCGTCGACTTCACCCTCGGCAAGGGCGAGACCCTCGGCATCGTGGGCGAGTCGGGCTGCGGCAAGTCCACGGTCGCCAAGATGCTGTGCCACCTGGAGCGCCCGACCGCCGGCTCCATCCGGTTCAAGGGAGAGGACATCACCCGGCTGTCAGGCCGCGCCCTCAAGGCCGTACGCCGCAACATCCAGATGGTCTTCCAGGACCCGTACACCTCCCTCAACCCCCGGATGACGGTCGGCGACATCGTCGCGGAACCGTACGACATCCACCCCGAGGCCGCGCCCAAGGGCGACCGGCGCCGCCGGGTGCAGGAACTGCTGGACGTGGTCGGCCTCAACCCGGAGTACGTCAACCGCTATCCGCACCAGTTCTCCGGCGGACAGCGCCAACGCATCGGCATCGCACGGGGTTTGGCCCTGCGCCCGGAGGTGATCGTCGCCGACGAGCCGGTGTCCGCACTGGACGTCTCCGTCCAGGCCCAGGTGATCAACCTGATGGACCGGCTCCAGTCGGAGTTCGACCTCTCCTACGTCTTCATCGCCCACGACCTGTCGATCGTGCGGCACATCTCCGACCGGGTCGCGGTGATGTACCTGGGCCGGATCGTGGAGATCGGCCGGGACGCCGAGATCTACGACCACCCCACGCACCCCTACACCCAGGCGCTGCTCTCGGCGGTCCCGATGCCCGACCCCGAGGCCCGCGACCGGCGCGAGCGGATCATCCTCACCGGTGACGTGCCCTCGCCGACGAACATCCCCTCCGGCTGCCGCTTCCGCACCCGCTGCTGGAAGGCCCAGGAGCGGTGTGCCGTGGAGGTGCCGGCGCTCGCCGTCCCCGCCGTGTTCCGGGGCACCGGCTCCCTGGCCGCGCACGACTCGGCCTGCCACTTCGCCGCGGAACGGCAGGCGGTCACGGGGGAGGGCGGGCGGCGCAACGGGCCCGCGTGAGCGGGGCACGGCAGTGGCGGGTACGACCGGACACGGCTGCGGGCGGTGGCGGCCGGACACGGCTGCGGGCCGGGACGACATGGCGCGTCCCGGCCCGCTCACGGCACCCGCACGGCCGTACGCTGATCAGACTTCCGCGTCCGTATATCGCCCCGGCTTCCGTGGAGTTGCCTGTGTGTTAACGCGGTCGCCGGTCATTTTCCCTGGTGGGGAAGGGAACGCCGCAGGAAGTCCAGCTGGAGCCGGAGCAGGTTCTCGGCGACGGTCTCCTGCGGGGTCATGTGCGTCACCCCGGACAGCGGCAGCACCTCGTGCGGGCGGCCGGCGGCGAGCAGGGCGGAGGACAGCCTCAGGGAGTGGGCGACCACCACATTGTCGTCCGCCAGGCCATGGATGATCATCATCGGCCGGTGCGGCTCGGCGGGGTCGACCAGACCGGCGTCGTCCACCACCGAGTTGCGGTGGTAGACCTCCGGCCGCTGTTCCGGGTCGCCGAGATAGCGCTCCTGGTAGTGGGTGTCGTACAGCCTGAGGTCGGTGACCGGTGCGCCGACGATCGCCGCGTGGAAGACGTCCGGCCGGCGCAGTGCCGCCAGTGCCGCCAGGTATCCGCCGAAGGACCAGCCCCGGATCGCCACCCGGTCCAGATCCAGCGGGAACTGCCCGGCGAGCGCGTGCAGTGCTGCCACCTGGTCCTCCAGGGCGACGGCCGCGACCTCGTCCCGGATCGACTTCTCCCAGGCCGGCGAGCGCCCCGG
Organism: Streptomyces broussonetiae; assembly: GCF_009796285.1. NCBI lineage: Bacteria > Bacillati > Actinomycetota > Actinomycetes > Kitasatosporales > Streptomycetaceae > Streptomyces > Streptomyces broussonetiae. Next base: position 6,080,782 of record NZ_CP047020.1, read on the forward strand.
GGTGCCCCGCCCGTCGGCGACGATCACCGCGAAGCCCTGGTCGGCGAACCACTGCGAGGTGAGATGGGGGTTGTGCGCGGCGACCACCCGCTGGCCGTGCGGACCGCCGTAGGGGTCCAGCAACACCGGCAGGGGAGTGTCGTCGGGGTAGTCCCGTGGCATAAGCACGGCGCACGGAATTCGACGTGCGCCCCCCTCGATCAGGGTCACCCGGGGGGACAAACCGGGATCTTCGGCGTACGACCGGACAGTGACCGCCGGTTTTCCGTCACGCAGCACCTGCGCCCGGGTGCCCGGCCGGTCCAGGGTCGCGGAGACGAGCACCGTCACACCGCCCGCTCGTACCGCCGTGTGCACACCAGGCTCCTGCGACACACGTTCCAGGCCCAGTTCGTTCACGCGGTACACATGAACTTCGCCAATTTCCCTGGCATGTGCCTCCTCGCCCGCGGAGGCGGAAACCAGTACGTCGTCCGCGCCCACGTCCAATACCGCCCGGACGTGCAACTGGTCGCTGGTCAGCGGCCGTTCGCCGACCGCGAGCACCCGGGCGCCGCCCTCGTCCGCGATACGGACAAGCTGCCCGGAGGGGCTCCAGCAGGGCACCCCAGGGAAAAGTTCCAGCCAAATCGGATCTTCATCCGCGTGCACCATCCGGGTGGCACCCGTCTCCGGGTCCACCGCCAGGAACAGCTGGCTGCGCTGGTCCCGCGCCTGCACCAGCAGCAGCGGCGCACCCGCCGCTGACCAGTGCACATGCGCCAGATACGGATAGCGGGCCCGATCCCACGCGACCTCCGTGCGCAGCCCGTCGAGGCCCAGTACGAACAGACGTACGTCCGCGTTCGGGGTGCCGGCGGCCGGGTAGGCGACGTTAACCGGCTCACGCTCCGGGTGGGCCGGATCCGCGATCCACCACCGCTTCACCGGCGTGTCGTCCACGCGCGCCACGAGCAGCCGGCTCCCGTCCGGCGCCCACCAAAAGCCCCGTGAACGCCCCATCTCCTCGGCCGCGATGAACTCCGCCAGGCCGTAACCGACGCCCTCCGACTCCGGTTCCGCAAGCGCCCGGTCCTGCTCCCCGTCGGCTCCCACGACCCGCAGTGCGCCCTGTGCGACGTACGCGATGTGCCGGCCGTCGGGGGCGGGGCGCGGGTCGATCACCGGTCCCGGGACGCGGAGTTCGCGCGTCGTGCCGGCCCGCAGCTCGGCCGTGAAGAGCCGTCCTGACAAGGCGAAAGACGCCAACTCCAGGGCGGTGTCGGTGGCGTAGCCGACGATCCCGGCACCTCCCTCCCGGCTGCGTTCCCGGCGCGCCCGCTCCTCGGCCGACAGCTCCTCGAGGGCGCCGTCGAGAAGGGCGCGCGGATCGGCCGCCGGGCGCTCGGTGCCGTCCGGAAGGTCCAGGATCCACAGGGAGTTGGCCCGGTCGGTGCCGGAGCCGGAGCGCAGGAACGCGACACGCGAACCGTCGGGCGCCACGGTGAACGAACGCGGCGCGCCGAGCGTGAACCGCTGTGTCCGGGCGTGCCGTCGGGGGAAGGAGTCAGCCTCGGTCGTCATACCCCGACCATATTGGCCATGCGCCCCCTTGTGCGGCCGTGCGCCGAGCGATGCGCGAGCACGGATAGTTATGATCACTACCGCTGTGTGGGTATGAACCTGCTGGCGTCTGCGTGGACTTGGTCAACTGATCCGGATCTGGCGACTTTTGGAGGTGAGCCGCCGTGGCACTCTCGATTTCGGCGGTGGTGCTGCTGGCGATCATCGTCTTCCTGCTGATCAAGAAGTCGGGGCTGAAGGGCGGGCACGCGGTCATCTGCGTCCTGCTCGGCTTCTATCTCGCCTCCTCGACCATCGCGCCCACGATCAGCCAGCTCACGACGAGCGTGGCCAGCATGATCAGCAGCGTCAAGTTCTGAGACGCCCTGCGCCGCTGCCGGGTCTCCGGCGGCCTGCGCCGGTGTCCTTCGACGGCCGCGTGTGCCGGGGCCGCTGTCGCGGGTACCTCGTAGGGTGGGTCCCATGACGGAACTGCCAGCCCGTCGTCTGCTGCTGGTGCACGCGCACCCGGACGACGAGTCGATCAACAACGGCGCGACCATGGCCAGGTACGCGGCCGAGGGTGCCCACGTGACCCTGGTCACCTGCACCCTCGGTGAGCGCGGCGAGGTCATTCCGCCCGAGCTGCGGCATCTGACCGGTGCCGCGCTGGGCATGCACCGGCGCGGCGAGCTGGCCGCCGCCGTGCGCGCGCTCGGGGTGGGCGACGCCCGCCTCCTCGGCGGCGCGGGCCGCTACGGCGACTCCGGGATGATGGGCCTGCCCGACAACGAGGACCGCGGCTGCTTCTGGCAGGCCGACGTCGACGAGGCCGCCGGGCACCTGGCCGAGGTGATCCTGGAGGTCCGCCCCCAGGTCCTCGTGACCTACGACGACAACGGCGGCTACGGCCACCCGGACCACATCCAGGCCCACCGCGTCGCGATGCGCGCCGTCGACCTCGCGGCCGAGCGCGGCCACCGGATCGCCAAGGTCTACTGGAACCGCGTACCGCGCTCCGTCGCCGAGGCCGCCTTCGAGCGCCTGCAGGACGAGCTGCCCGCACTGCCGTTCGACAAGAGCGCCTCCGTGGCCGACGTCCCGGGCGTGGTGGGCGACGAGCGGATCACCACCGCGGTGGAGGGCACCGCCCACGCGGCCGCCAAGGCCGCCGCGATGCGCGCCCATGTCACCCAGATCGACGTGGCCGAGCCCTACTTCGCGCTCTCGAACGACCTGGCCCAGCCGCTGTTCACCACCGAGTACTACGAACTGGTGCGCGGCACGGCCGAGAGTGGGGAGAGCGACCTGTTCGCCGGTCTCGGCCTTGAGGAGACGTCATGAGCAACACCGGACCGGGCTCGCTGCTCGCCCAGCCGCTGCAACGGCCCTCGGCCGGGCGGATCGCCGCATATGCCGGACTCTTCCTGCTGGGTGCCGTCGTCGGCTTCGCCGGGACGCTCGTCCAGGCCGCCTGGTTCCCCGGCGGACTGCTCCTCGCGCTCGCGGGCGCGGCCGGGCTGTTCCTCGGCGGTGCCTATGCCACCCGCGGCCGGGGCGGGGCCGTCGCTCCCGTGGCGGGCTGGATCATCGCCGTCGTACTGCTCACCACCTCGCGCCCCGAAGGCGACTTCCTGTTCGGCGCAGGAGGCGGTTCCTACCTCTTCCTGCTGGGCGGCATGGTGCTTGCTGTGATCTGTGCCACCCTTGGCGCGGGGCGGCAACCTCACGGTGATCCTGTCCGACTTGGCAAGTGACGTACCACTTCGCCGTGCGGCGCACGTGCGAGTCCGGTGTGGGTTTCCTCAGCGGTCATGGGATAAGCGCCAGAGGCGGCCAGTATGGTGGTGCGCGCCGCCGAGCCGCCCGAGCTCTCGACTTCGCTCGAGTTGGGGGGACCCCCAAAGCAGTCCGGTCGTAACGGGCGGTGGAGCCAACTGGGAGAACCTGCCTTGAGTCGTGAAACTGACACTCCGTCCTCCGGGCCCAACGGGCGCGGCGGAGCCGCATACCCCTCCGGCACGCCGCCGTACGGGACCCCCATGGCTACCGACGACGGTGCGGCAGCGGGCCGTTCGGGCACGCAGCCGGAGGAGAAGAAGACCGAGACCACGCTGACGACCCGGATCCGGATCAACATCCCCGGGTCCCGGCCCATTCCGCCGGTCGTCGTGCGCAAGCCCGTCGGGGACAACGAGGGCGCCGGGGACGAGGCGCCCGCCGCCGACTCCCGGCCCGCGCCCGAGCGGCCGGCCGCGGCGGAGGCCCCCGGCGCGCCCGGGGCACCGGGCGAGGAGAAGGCCAGCGCCTGGTTCGCGCCCCGCAAGTCCTCGGCGCCCAAGGGTGGTCCGGGCGGCGGCACCAACGGGACCGGGATCCAGGCCGGTTCCCCGGCAGCCGCCACCGGCTCGCCGGGCGCCCGTCCGGGTGGTCCGGGAGCATCCGGCACGGCCGGTACCACCGGCGCACGCTCCGGCGGTGGCCGCCCCGGCGGTGTGGTCGGCTCCATGAGCGTCCCGGGCGCCTCCCGCTCCGGCAGCGGCAACGCCAAGAACCTGCCCGGCGCCACCGGCGGCCCGGTCGCCCCCGGACACGGCGGCGGCACCGGCTCCTTCGACGTGACCGAGGCGCTGAACGCGGGCCCGCTGGGCCCCGGCAGCCGCCCCGGCCCCTCCACCGCCGAGCCACGCCGTGACGACCTGCCGTACTTCGCGGAGACCGGCGGCCAGGACGGTCCCGGCGCGAACGGCCAGAGCGGCTACGGCACCCCGGGCGCGGCCGGCGCGAACGGCCAGGGCGGCTACGGCGGTCCCGGCGCGACGGGCGGGCACGACGCCTTCGGCGCGGGCGCGGGCGCGAGCGGTGCGAACGGGCCCGGCGGCCCGGGCGGCCCCAGCGGCTTCAACGGACCCCACGGCCACGGCGGTCCCGGGGGCCCGCAGGGCCCGGCCGGTCCCACCGGCGGCCCCGTCACCGGCGACAGCCCCCTCGCCGCCTCGGCCGGCGGCCCGGGCCTCGACGCGAATGACCCCTTCGGTGCCGCCTTCGGCGGCCAGAACAGCGCCTTCAACGCCCCCGGCACGTCCGGCGGCCGGGGCACCACACCCCCGCGCAGCGCCCTCGCCGACCTGGCCGACCTCGAAGGTCCCGCGGTCCCCGGGGCTCCCGTCGGCGGCCCCACCGGTCTCGGTCCCGGCGGCGGGATGAGCGACGACACTGCGATCCTCACCCCGCAGAAGCCGGCCCCCGAGCCGGGCACGCCCGGCTACCGCCCCGACAACGTCTCCGGACACACCGTCACCAGCGGCATCCCGGTCGTCCCGGGCGCGGGCGCGTCCCCGTTCGCCGGTCCCGGATCCGACGGCCCGGCCGCACCGGCCCCGGCCAAGCCGGCTGCGCCCAAGGCCAAGGCCACGCCCAAGAAGAAGGGCCGCAGCAAGCTGGTGCTGCTCGGCGCCGGTGTGGTCGTCGTCGCGGGCGGTGCCTACTGCGCCGGACTGCTGATGAACCACACCGACGTCCCCAAGGGCACCACGGTCCTCGGCGTCGACATCGGCGGCGGCACCCGCGACGACGCCGTCAAGAAGCTGGACGACGCCTTCGGCGGCCGGGTGAACAAGCCGCTGAAACTGTCCGTCGGCGGCAGGACGGTCGCGCTCACCCCGGAGAACGCGGGCCTGCAGTTCGACTTCCAGGACACCGTGAGCAAGGCCGCGACCAGCGACTACAACCCGGTCCACGTCATCGGCTCACTCTTCGGGCAGAAGCGCGTGATCGAGCCGTCCATGCCGGTCGACGAGGAGAAACTGCAGGCCGCCCTCCAGCAGGCCGGCGGCGGCTCCGGCTCGGTCGTCGAGGGCGGCATCGACTTCAAGGCCGGCCAGGCCGTCGCCGTCTACGGCAAGGCGGGCAAGGCCATCGACGCGGGCCAGTCGACCCAGGCGGTCGAACAGGCCTACCGGACGCTGGTGGAGACGGACGCGGCCAGTGCGGTCACCGTCCCGACGACCACCAAGCAGCCGACGGTGTCCAACGCCGAAGTCGACCGCGAGATGAAGCAGTTCGCGCAGCCGGCCATGTCGGGCAAGGTGACGGTGGAGGCGGGCGCGGGGCACGTGGTCCTGATGAGCCCGGAGAAGTCGCTCTGGAAGTTCCTCAGGGTGGTGCCCGTCGGCGGCAAGCTCGTCGACAAGCCCGACCTGAACGCCCTCAAGCAGCTCTACGGCGGGGCCTTCAACGGCGTGCTCATCACCCGCGGCAACGGCAGCAAGACGGCCGTCACCCCGCAGGACGTGTACGGCGCCCTCCGCCAGGCGTTGATGAGCAGGACCAACCGGGTCGCGGTCATCTCCACCAACCCGAACTGACCCCTCGGACACCCGGCGCGGCCGTCGGCGGTACGGGTCTCACCGCCCCCGGCGCCCGCCGAGGTGGCCCGCGCCGCCGCGCGCCGGGCCGGCCCGGCGCGCATCGCCGCGGCCTCGGCCGCAGCGGTGGCGCAGCCCGGTGCCCCGGTCGCCGATGCTGCCGCCGGGCCACAGGCCGTGCCTGTCACCCGATCCGCATGACATCTGTCATCCGGCTCCCAGGACCGCCGACACTGCCGGGCCGGGCGCCCGCTCGGCGAGCATGGACGGCATGACAACGACTGCGGCACCGGCCACCACCACCCCGGTGGTCGGCTTCGACCAGGTGACCAAGACGTACGGCAGCGTGCGGGCCGTGGACGGGCTCTCGCTCCGGCTGCACCCCGGCGAGACCGTCGCCCTCCTCGGCCCGAACGGGGCCGGCAAGTCCACCACCCTCGACCTGCTCCTCGGTCTGAAGAACGCCGACAGTGGCACGGTGAACGTCTTCGGCACCAGCCCCCGTGAGGCCATCGTCGCCGGGCGCGTCGGCGCCATGCTGCAAAGCGGCGGCCTGATGGACGAGGTCACCGTGGCCGAACTGGTCAAGCTGGCCTGCTCGCTGCACCCGAAGCCGTACAAGGCGGCCGACGTGATGGCCCGCGCGGGTATCGCGCAGATCGCCGACCGCAAGGTCAACAAGCTCTCCGGCGGCCAGGCACAGCGCGTGCGGTTCGCCCTCGCCACCGCCGGGGACAGCGACCTGATCATCCTGGACGAGCCGACCACCGGCATGGACGTCTCCGCCCGCCAGGCCTTCTGGGCCACCATGCGCGAGCAGGCCGACCAGGGCCGCACGGTCCTCTTCGCCACCCACTACCTCGAAGAGGCCGACGCCATCGCCGACCGGGTCCTCGTGCTGCACCGCGGCCGGCTCCTCGCCGACGGCACCGCCGCGGAGATCAAGGCCAAGGCCGGCGCCCGCCGGATCGCCTTCGACCTGGAGGGCGCCATCGACGAGGCCGCCCTCGGCGGACTGCCCTTCCTGACCTCCCTCGACGTGTCCGGGCAGACCGTCCGCATCCAGTCGTCCGACGCCGACGCCACCGTCCACGCCCTGTACGGCCTCGGTGTCTACCCGCGCAATCTCGAAGTCGCCGGCCTCGGTCTGGAGCAGGCCTTCGTCGCCATCACGGAGGCCGAGGAGGCCAAGCAGTCATGAACGCCCTGATCAAGCTCGAGCTGGCCCGCGCCTTCCGCAACAAGAAGTTCCTGTTCTTCTCGGTGCTCTACCCGGCGATCCTCTTCCTGATCATCGCGGGCAACGCCGACAGCAAGACCAAGGTCGACGGCACGGGCCTGACCCTGGCGACGTACATGATGGTCTCCATGGCCTCCTTCGGCGCCCTGACGGCCGTGCTGATGGGCAACAGCGAGCGCATCGCCAAGGAGCGCGAGAGCGGCTGGGTGCGGCAGCTGCGGCTGACCCCGCTGCCCGGGCGCGGCTACGTCCTCGCCAAGACCGCCAGTGCCGCCGTGGTGAGCCTGCCGTCGATCGTCGTGGTGTTCGCGGCCGCCGCCGCGATCAAGCACGTACGCCTGGACGCCTGGCAGTGGCTCGCCCTGACCGGGATCATCTGGGCCGGCAGCCTCGTCTTCGCCGCGCTCGGCGTCGCCATCGGCTACGTCGCCTCCGGGGACGCCGTCCGCCCCATCACGATGATCATCTACTTCGGCCTGTCGATCCTCGGCGGCCTGTGGATGCCGACCACGACGTTCCCGAAGATCCTCCAGGACATCGCGAAGTGGCTGCCCACGCACGCGTACGCTGCTCTCGGGCGGGCGATCGAGCAGAGCCAGGCCCCGCACGCGACGGACGTCGCCGTCCTCGCCGTCTACTTCGTCCTGTTCGCGGGCGGCGCGGCCTGGCTGTACCGGAAGGACACGCTGAAGGCGTGAGCACCATGACGGAAGACCCGCAGGCCCGCGAGGAGCGGGCGGAGACCCAGGTGAGGATCGGCCAGGCGACCCGCAACCGGCGCGAGGTGATGGTCAAGGCGCTGTGGATCGGTGTGTGGCTGGTCTTCCTCAGCTCGCCCGTCCACGACCTGACCTCGGGAAACCACACAACGGGTGCCACCGCGGCCGGCGCGCTCGGCCTGGCCGCCTTCGTCGGCACCTACCTGACGCTGGTCTTCCGCCACATGGGCCGTCCCTTCACGCCGCGGATCGTCATCTCGATGCTGGCGGTCCTCACCGTCCTCGCCCCCGTCCTGGCCTACAGCCTCGGCGGCTCCTGGCTCGGTCTCTTCGTCTACCTCTCGGTCGCCTGCGGGGCCACCCTGCCGCCCCGGGCCGCACTCTGGGCGATCCCGTCGACGGCCGTGGTGATGTACCTGGTCGCGGTGCACGACGGCGAGCAGGGCTGGGACGACTCGCTGATCCTCGTCCCGCTCATCGGCTTCGCGATGGTCGGCGTCGGCCAGCTCGTCCGTACGACGGTCGAGCTGCGCAAGGCGCGGGCCACCGTCGCCCACCTCGCCGCCAACGAGGAGCGGCTGCGCCTCGCCCGTGACCTGCACGACCTGCTCGGCCACTCCCTGTCCCTGATCACGCTGAAGAGCGAGCTGGCCGGCCGGATGCTGCCGGACCATCCGGACAAGGCGGCCCAGCAGGTCGCCGACATCGAGCAGGTCAGCCGTCAGGCGCTGGTCGACGTCCGGGAGGCCGTCACCGGCTACCGGCGCCCCCGGTTCGCCGCCGAACTCGCCGGTGCCCAGGTCGCCCTGACCGCCGCCGGTGTCACCGCCGACGTGCCCGCCGAACCCGGCCTCGACGGGGTCGACGAGGAGGCCGAGTCCGCGCTCGCCTGGGCGCTGCGCGAGGCGGTCACCAACGTGGTGCGGCACAGCGGCGCCGACCGCTGCCTGGTCCAGGTCGCCCACCGTCAGACACTCGACGGACCGATCCTCGAACTCTCCGTCGAGGACAACGGATCCGGCGGTGTCGGCGCAGTCCCCGGCAACGGTCTGACCGGCCTGATGGAGCGGCTGGAGCAGGCCGGCGGCAGCCTGGAAGCGGGCCGGATCAAGCATGGGTTCCGGCTCGTCGCCCGCGTCCCCACGGCTCCTTCGGGGCACGTAGGATCCGGGGCATGACGAGCACGATCAAGGTCCTGCTGGCCGAGGACCAGTCGATGGTCCGCGAGGCGCTGGCCGCGCTGCTCGGCCTGGAGGACGACATCGAGGTCGTCGCCCAGGTCGCGCGCGGGGACCAGGTGCTCGCCACCGTCGGAGCGCACGACGTGGACGTGGCCCTGCTCGACATCGAGATGCCCGGCTGCACCGGTATCGAGGCGGCCGCCCGGGTGCACCGGGAGTTCCCCCGGGTCAAGCTGGTCGTCCTCACCACCTTCGGCCGCCCCGGCTACCTGCGCAGCGCCATGGAGGCCGGCGCCGACGCCTTCCTCGTCAAGGACGCCCCGGCCGCCCAGCTCGCCGAGGCGATCCGCAAGGTGCTCTCCGGGGAGCGGGTCATCGACCCCACCCTCGCCGCCGCCGCGCTCGCCGAGGGCGCGAACCCCCTCACCGAGCGCGAACGCGAGGTACTGCGCGCGGCGGCCGACGGCGCGACCAACGCCGAACTGGCCAAAAGCCTCCACCTCTCCCAGGGCACGGTCCGCAACTACCTCTCCACGGCCATCCAGAAGCTGGCGGTTCGCAACAGGGCGGAGGCGGTACGGACGGCGCGGGAGAAGGGCTGGCTGTGAAAGCGCCCGGCCGACGGGTCAGTTGAGCATGGCCCGGGCCGTTCGAGCCTGTTGCCTTATGGTGCGGGCGGCGGACTCGTCCACCACCTCGATCAGGTCGGCGTAGGCGTCCAGTTCCTCCGCACCCGAGACGAACTCGCCCCGTTGTACGAGCAGTTGCCCCCGCTCGTAACGCAGCCGGGCCGGGTGTGAGGGCACCAGCAGCGCCAGCTCCACGGCCCACAGTGCCACGTCCGACCGCTCGGGCCGGGCGGTGGCCCAGGCCCGGACGTTGTTCAGGATCCGCTGGACGACCTCCAGCGGCGCCGCGGGCTGGAGCATGGACGGCTGCAGCGGCGCCCCGGTGGCCCCCACCACCAGCAGCTCGGTGTCGGTCCCGGTCAGCACCCGTCCGCCGTCGAACGGATCGGCCAGCACCTGCTCAGCCGCCGCGCCGAACCCCACCACGAAGTGCCCCGGCAGCGCGACCCCGTACACCGGAGCCCCCGCCCGACGGGCGACTTCCAGCCACACCACCGACAGCAGGATCGGCAGCCCGCGCCGCCGCCGCAGCACCTCGTGCAGCAGCGAGGACTCCAGCCGCTGGTAGTCGCCCGCGGTGCCGTGGAACTCGTAGCGGTCGCCCAGCAGCCGCCGTACCGCCTCCGCCCAGGCATGCGGCCCGCCCGGCCGGTACGGCAGCTCGCCCGCCAGCCGGTCCAGCTCCAGCTGCGCGGCGTCGATCCCGGCCTCGTCCAGCGAGCCGTCCGCGGCGGCGCCGATCAGCAGACACAACGCCGACAGATCGGGCCGCTCGGACCGCGCCTCCTCGGCGAACCGCCGTCGCAGCGCGGCGGAGCGCTCCGGCGGTGGCGGACACGGGGGCGGCAGATGCGGGTGACGCATGACGGGCTCAGCCCCTTCCACGGCGTTCGCCCTGCTCGTCCGGCGCCCGGTAGTGGTGGTAGGCGTGGTGCGGGGCGAAGCCCAGCGCGGCGTACAGGCCGCGCGCGCCCTCGTTGTCCGTCTCGACCTGGAGCCAGGCCGCCGACGCGCCCTCGTCCAGGGCCCGGCGGGCCAGCGCGGCCATCACCTCCGTGGCGAGCCCCTGCCGGCGCCGGCCGGGGTCCACCTCGACGGCGGCGAACCCGGCCCACCGCCCGTCCACGACACACCGCCCGATGGCCGCCGGAGGCGCGCCGCCGTCCCCCGGCACGGTCGCGAACCACACCGAGGGCCCCGAGCCGAGCACCCGCAGGGCCACCTCGCTCACCCCCTTGCGCTGATACCGGGCGAGCCACGCCTCGTCCGCCTCCCGGGCGAGGGCCACACCGGCACCCTCGGCCCGGTCCGCGACCGGCGCCAGGGCACCGGTCCACACCTCGGCGCTCACCTCCCGCACCCAGCCGCGCCGCTCCAGCTCCGCGCACAGCAGCTCCTGTGTGCCCTCGGCGCCGGTGGCGGTCTGCAGATAGGCGGGCAGACCACGCTCGCCGTACCAGCGTCGTACGGCTGCCAGGGCCGCGTCGAGCGGAAGCCCCGGATCGCCGAGCGGCAGCACGCTGTTGGCCCGCCGCGTGAACCCGGAGGAGGCCCGCAGCTCCCACTCGCCGAGCCGCTCGCTCTCCACCGGCCGCCAGCCGCGCGAGGAGATGCGCGCGAGTTCCTGGTAGGTGGCCGCGGGCCCCCGGCGGCGCGCCGGCGCCGCCGGGACGACCTTCCCCGCCACCACGACGGCTTCCGGGATGCGGACACTCTCCCCGTTCCGTCGCGTGATCATGAGCACGCCGGCATCCCATGATGTGAGAACACCCACCGTGTCGGTGAACTTCTCCGATGTTGCTCCAGGCTCTTCCAAGCACCGTACGGAGACCCGTTTGCCCACGTCAGCAGGGGTAATTCGGACTTCGAGACGTCCTGCCGCCGAGATTTCCACTGGTCAGTTCACCCCTCCTGTTCGGATCATGCTCCGGAACGGAGATACTAGGGGCGGGCATCGACGACGCCGCGCTCCCGCGCGCCAGGCGGCGGAGCCTGAGGAGGCCCGCCAGCGCCCTATCGAGGAGGAACGACAGCGTGACCTACGTCATCGCGCAGCCTTGTGTCGACGTGAAGGACAAGGCGTGCATCGAGGAGTGCCCGGTCGACTGCATCTACGAGGGCCAGCGGTCCTTGTACATCCACCCGGACGAATGCGTCGACTGTGGTGCCTGTGAGCCGGTCTGCCCGGTCGAGGCGATCTTCTACGAGGACGACACTCCGGAGGAGTGGAAGGACTACTACAAGGCGAACGTCGAGTTCTTCGACGAGCTGGGCTCGCCCGGCGGTGCCAGCAAGCTGGGGCTGATCGAGCGCGACCACCCCTTCATCGCCGCCCTGCCGCCGCAGGCCGGCGAGTAACGCCCCAAGCGGCCCGCACCGCCGCCTCGGTCCCGTACGGCCCCGACCGCCTGGTCACCGCCGCACGGGACCGAGGCGTTTGCCGCCCCGTACGAAAGTGAGCCACTGACCGTGTCCACAGTCTCCGACCGCCTGCCGACGTTCCCCTGGGACAAGCTGGAGCCGTACAAGAAGACGGCCGCCGCGCACCCAGGCGGGATCGTCGACCTCTCCGTGGGCACCCCGGTCGACCCGGTGCCCGAGCTGATCCAGAAGGCCCTGATCGACGCGGCCGACTCGCCGGGCTATCCGACGGTCTGGGGCACCCCGGCGCTGCGCGACGCGATCACCCGCTGGCTGGAGCGCCGTCTCGGCGCCCGCGGGGTCACCCACCGCCACGTCCTGCCGGTGGTCGGCTCCAAGGAACTGGTCGCCTGGCTGCCCACCCAGCTGGGCCTCGGCCCCGGCGACAAGGTGGCCTACCCGCGTCTGGCCTACCCGACGTACGAGGTCGGCGCCCGCCTCGCCCGCGCCGCGTACGAGGTCTACGACGACCCGCGCGACCTCGACCCGACGAACCTGAAGCTGCTCTGGCTCAACTCCCCGTCGAACCCGACGGGCAAGGTGCTGTCCAAGGAGGAGCTGACGGACATCGTCGCCTGGGCCCGCGCCCACGGCGTCCTCGTCGTCTCCGACGAGTGCTACCTGGAGCTGGGCTGGGAGGCCGACCCGGTCTCGGTGCTGCACCCGGACGTCAACGGCGGCTCGTACGACGGCATCGTCGCCGTCCACTCCCTCTCCAAGCGCTCCAACCTGGCGGGCTACCGCGCGGCCTTCGTCGCCGGTGACCCGGCCGTACTCGGCCCGCTGCTGGAGATCCGCAAGCACGGCGGCATGATGACCTCCGCGCCGACCCAGGCGGCGGTCGTGGCGGCCCTCGGCGACGACGCCCACGTCCACGAGCAGCGCGCGCGTTACGCGGCCCGGCGCGAGGTCCTGCGCGAGGCCCTGCTCGGCCACGGCTTCCGTATCGAGCACAGCGAGGCCAGCCTCTACCTCTGGGCCACCCGCGACGAGTCCTGCTGGACCACGGTCGACCACCTGGCCGGCCTCGGCATCCTGGTGGCTCCGGGCGACTTCTACGGCGCGGCGGGCGAGAGGTTCGTACGCGTGGCACTGACGGCGACGGACGAACGGATCCGGGCGGCGGTGGAGCGCCTGTCGGCCTGACCCGGGCCGTACCGCCGCGGGCGGTCGCCGCGCGCACAGGGAAACGCACACGAGGAAACGGGGCCCAGGGAACTCCCTGGACCCCGTCGCCGGTGTCAGCTCAGCGGCAGCGCAGCGGACGGTCAGCCACCCAGCCCCTGAACCGGCAGGTTGGACGTCGGCAGCGCGCCGCCGCCCTGCGCTGCGTCCCCGAGGACGTTCCCGGCCGTCCCGGCGACGCTGCCCGCGGCCTGCTGCGCCACCGGCGCCGCCTTCTGCACGGCACTGCCGCCGGCCTGGCCCGCGGCCGGCACCGCCGTCCCGACCACCCGGCCGCCCGCGTTGCCCGCGAGAGAGGTGGCGTTCGTTGCGGCACTGTTGGCGGTGTCGGCGACGTGCGTGGCGTCCAGGGCGGTCAGGCCGCCCAGGTTCGGGGCCGCCGCCGGCTGGCTCGGAGCCGCACTGGCGGAGCCGGCCGCACCGACCCCGGCGGCCGCTCCCGCTGCGACGAGCAGCGCGGTACGGGCGATCCGGCGGGTCAGAGGGAGGGACATGATGCTCCATTCGACGGGAGAGAACGGTGTGTGTCCGGGTCCGGGTCCGGGCTCGGACGCCGTGACTACCGCTCGAAGCCCGCGAAGGTTGCGGACGCCGAAGGTAACGAATGGATAACGCATCGCATTATCAGGTGTGGAGAAAAACGGGCAAAGAACGCCTGCCGGAAATCCCGCAGAATCCTTACACCCCTTGATTTTCCAAGGGATTCCGGCATCGGCGCACAAGGCGCCCGTCCGGCGGAACGAACCGCCGCCGCACAACCCGCCGGAGTGACCCCTCGTACTACTGTCCGGTCACGATCCGGACGGCCTTCGCGGACTGCGCCGCCCCGTCGGCCCCGTCCGAGGCCGCCTTCTCCCACTGGCCGTCGTCGCTCCCGGCGGTCCACTGCCGCCCCGCGTACGACACCCGCTGGATGTGCAGCGCCGAGGAGTTCGCGACCGCCCAGTGCGCCAGCTGCCAGCCCCGCTCCTGCTCGCCGCGCCCCGTCGCATCCACCTTCGCGCCCTGCGACACCGGCACGGTCACCGTCCGGCCCTGCGCCGTCGCGGTCACACTCGGCGACGGAGACGGCGACGGCACGGGCGTACCGCCGACCTCGGCGCCGGTCTCCTGGAGCGCGTCGCGCCCGAAGTCCCGTACCAGCGCGGCCCGCACCGCGTCCGGACCGGTCGCCGTGGCCTTGGCGTCCGGGTGCCCGTCGCAGGTGAGCGTGGCCGCCGCGGTCCCGGTCAGGGCCGCGGCCAGCAGCGTGGCGTCCGGCTCGTGCTTGGCGTACGCCTCCGGGTAGCCGCTGCGCTGTACACGCTGCGCGGCCACCGTCAGCGGCAGGTCGGTGTAGTCCGGCACCTTCGCCAGGTGCGCGTAGAAGATGCCCGCCGCGTAGGCCGGGTCCATGATCTGCTGCTCGGTGCCCCAGCCCTGCGAGGGCCGCTGCTGGAACAGGCCCAGCGAATCGCGGTCGCCGTGCTCGATGTTGTGCAGCCCCGACTCCTGGATGGCCGTGGCCAGCGCGATCGACACGGCCCGCTCGGGCATGTGGCGCCCGGTGCCGACGGCCGCGATCGTCGCCGCGTTCACCGCCTGCTCCGGTGTGAACTCGTACGACGTCCCGTCGCCCGAGGCCGACACCACCGTGCAGCCACGCGGCCGCCCTCCGGTGACGTACTGCACGACGAGGTACGCGGCGACGCCGCACAGGACCAACAGGGCCGCGGAGAAACGAAGAAGACGGCCGCGACGCTTGGGACGGGTGGGGGACGGCTCTGGCACGCCTACAAGGTACTGGAGCCGCGTCACGACCCCACGGGGGGTCCGGGCAGCGCGAGCAGCAGGCCCAGGGCCGTACGGCGGGTGACGGAGCGCGGCGGGCGGCGGATCGGGTCCCGGCGGGCGTCGCGCTAGGGTCGGGGCATGGCCGACACCTCGCTTGACCTCACGCTCGACGCCGCCGCGCTCACCGCGCAGCTCGTGGACCTCCCCTCCGAGAGCGGGACCGAGAAGCCGCTCGCGGACGCGGTCGAGGCAGCCCTGCGCGCCCTGCCGCACCTGACGGTGGACCGCCACGGCAACAACGTGGTCGCCCGCACGAATCTGGGCCGGGCCGAGCGTGTCATCCTGGCCGGCCACATCGACACCGTCCCGATCGCCGGCAACGTGCCCTCGCGGCTCGACGAGGACGGCGTGCTGTGGGGCTGCGGCACCTGCGACATGAAGTCCGGCGTCGCGGTGCAGCTGCGCATCGCGGCCACGGTCCCCGCCCCCAACCGCGACCTGACCTTCGTCTTCTACGACAACGAAGAGGTCGAGGCCGAGCGCAACGGACTCCGGCACGTGGCCGAGGCCCATCCCGACTGGCTTCAGGGCGACTTCGCGATCCTGCTGGAGCCCTCCGACGGCCAGGTCGAGGGCGGCTGCCAGGGCACGCTGCGGGTGCTGCTGAAGACCGCGGGCGAGCGGGCCCACTCCGCGCGCTCCTGGATGGGCTCCAACGCCATCCACGCGGCGGCCCCCGTCCTGGCCCGCCTGGCGGCCTACGAGCCCCGCTACCCCGTCATCGACGGCCTGGAGTACCGCGAGGGCCTGAACGCGGTGCGCATCGGCGGGGGAGTGGCCGGCAACGTCATCCCCGACGAGTGCGTGGTCACGGTCAACTTCCGCTACGCCCCCGACCGCACCGAGGAGGAGGCGATCGCGCACGTCCGCGAGGTCTTCGCCGACTGCGGGGTGACGGAGTTCGTGGTCGACGACCACAGCGGCGGCGCGCTGCCCGGCCTGTCCCATCCGGCCGCGGCGGCCTTCATCGAGGCGGTGGGCGGCACCCCGCAGCCCAAGTACGGCTGGACGGACGTCTCCCGCTTCTCCGCCCTCGGCATCCCGGCCGTCAACTACGGCCCGGGCAACCCGCACTTGGCGCACAAGCGCGACGAGCGGGTGGAGACGGCCAGGATCCTCGCGGGCGAGGAGCGCCTGCGCGAGTGGCTCACGGCGTAACCCCGCGGCGCGCGTCGCTGCACGCCGGACATGCATACGTCCCCCCTCCGTAACCCGCGGCGATCTAGTCTGAGGTCGAACTACCGGCAAGCGGAGGGAGCGCACCATGCCTACCGGCAACCCCGAGGGAAAGAAGATCCCGCCGGACGAGCAGCGCCTGGGACCGGTCCTCCGACGGCGCGGACAGGTGACACCGAGCACGACCGACCAGCGGCTGCTGGACGAGCGCGCCCCCACCGACTGGGTCCACACCGACCCCTGGCGGGTCCTGCGGATCCAGTCGGAGTTCATCGAGGGCTTCGGCACGCTCACCGAACTCCCGCCCGCGATCAGCGTGTTCGGCTCGGCACGCACCCCGGTGGACTCGCCGGAGTACGACGCGGGCGTACGGCTCGGCCGTGGCCTGGTCGAGGCGGGCTGGGCGGTGATCACGGGCGGTGGCCCCGGGGCGATGGAGGCGGCCAACAAGGGCGCCTGCGAGGCGGGCGGCGTCTCGGTCGGCCTCGGCATCGAGCTGCCGTTCGAGCAGGGCCTGAACCCCTACGTCGACATCGGCCTGAACTTCCGCTACTTCTTCGTCCGCAAGATGATGTTCGTGAAGTACGCGCAGGGTTTCGTGGTCCTGCCCGGTGGCCTCGGCACGTTGGACGAACTCTTCGAGGCCCTCACCCTGGTCCAGACCCAGAAGGTCACCCGCTTCCCGATCGTCCTGTTCGGCAGCGAGTACTGGGGCGGCCTGGTCTCCTGGCTCCGCAACACCCTGGTCGCCCAGGGCAAGGCCACGGAGAAGGACCTCCTCCTGTTCCACGTCACGGACGAGGTGGAGGAAGCGGTGGCCCTGGTCTCGAAGGAGGCGGCCCGCTGACGCGGACCTCCGGCCGGCCCGACCCGGCCGGCCGGAGGGCACGGGAGACGGCCGGGGCGACCGCACGGTGAGCGGTGCGATCCCGGCGCACTCCCGCAGGGCCGGGGACGGCCGTCAGGCCAGGCCGCGGCGCGCCACCGCAGGGGGCCGGTGGCCGGCGATGGTGGCGACCATGTCCAGTACCTGCCGGGTCTCGGCCACCTCGTGGACCCGGTACACCTGAGCCCCGAGCCATGCCGAGACCGCGGTGGTCGCCAGCGTCCCGATCAGCCGTTCCTTCACCGGCCGGTCCAGCGTCTCGCCGACGAAGTCCTTGTTGGACAGTGAGACCAGGACCGGCCAGCCCGTCGCGACCATCTCGGGCAGCCGCCGCGTCGCCTCCAGGCTGTGCCGGGTGTTCTTCCCGAAGTCGTGCCCGGGATCGATGAGAACCGACTCCCTCGGCACGCCCAGCGCGACCGCCCGCTCCGCCAGTGCCAGCGTCACCTCGAGGATGTCGGCCATGACGTCGTCGTACGTCACCCGGTGCGGACGCGTGCGCGGCTGCGCGCCCCCCGCGTGCGTGCACACCAGCCCCACCCGGTGGCGCGCGGCGACCTCCGCCAGCCCGGGGTCGACACCGCCCCACGCATCGTTCAGCAGGTCCGCCCCCGCCTCGCACACGGCCTCGCCGACCTCGGCCCGCCAGGTGTCCACGCTGATGACCACGTCCGGGAAGCGCCGCCGGACCTCCGCCACGAAGCCGACCGTCCGTCGGGCCTCCTCGTCGGCCGTGACCTCCTCGCCCGGCCCGGCCTTCACCCCGCCGACGTCGATGATCGCGGCACCCTCGGCCACTGCCTGTTCCACACGCGCGAGAGCGGGTTCGTCGCGGAACGTGGCCCCCTGGTCGTAGAAGGAGTCGGGGGTCCGGTTGACGATCGCCATGATCACCGGCTCGTGGGGCCCGAATTCCCGACTGCCCAGCCTGAGCATCCGCTGTGACCTCTCCTAGTACCTTGCGCAGTGCAGCCGCCTGCGACCCTGACTGTCAGACTCGCATGGCACGATCGGACTCTGACAGTTTCGGCGTCCGGCACAACGACCGGCATCGAGCGTGGGGACCCTAAGGCGATGGTGATGTTCTTGTTCCTGGTCGTCGCGCTGGCCGTCGTGGTCGCCGCGGTGACACTCGCCGTGGTGGGCGGCGGCGAGAGCGCCCCCCTGCCCGAGGCGGCGCCGGAGCGGCTCCACGACCCGCTGCCCGCGGACCGCCCGGTGGACCGCGCCGACGTGGAGAGCCTGCGCTTCCCGCTCGCCCCGCGCGGCTACCGCATGGCGGACGTCGACGACGCCCTCGGCCGCCTCGCCGCCGAGCTCTCCGAGCGGGACGCCCGGATCGCCGACCTGGAGTCGGCGCTGGCCGGAGCCCGGGCCGCCGCCGCGCACCCCCGCCTCGCCAAGCCCGAGCAGGAGGAGCGGTGATGACCGACGGAGCCGCCGTCGCCGGGCCGGACGGCGCCCTGCGCTGCCCGTGGGCCCTGTCCACCGAGGACTACGTGTCGTACCACGACGAGGAGTGGGGCCGTCCGGTCCACGGCGACGACGCCCTCTTCGAGCGGATCAGCCTGGAGGCCTTCCAGTCGGGCCTGTCCTGGATCACGATCCTGCGTCGCCGCCCGGGCTTTCGCGCGGCCTTCGCCGGCTTCCGCATCGAGAAGGTCGCCGCCTTCACCGACGACGACCGCGCGCGGCTGCTGGCCGACGTGGGCATCATCCGCAACCGCGCCAAGATCGACGCCACGCTCGCCAACGCGCGCGTGCTCGCCGACTGGTCCGAGGGCGAACTGGACGAGCTGATCTGGTCCCACGCCCCGGACCCGGCCGGCCGCCCGGCCCCTAGGATCCTTGCCGACATCCCGGCGGTCACCCCGCAGTCGACGGCCCTGTCGAAGGCCCTCAAGAAGCGGGGTCTGCGGTTCGTCGGGCCGACGACGGCGTACGCGCTGATGCAGGCGTGCGGGCTGGTGAACGATCACCTGGAGGCCTGCGTGAGCCGTATCAGCCCGCCCGCCCGTTGACCGTTCACCGGCCCAGGTACTTGGGCTTCTCCTTGTTGACGAAGGCCTGCACCGCGATCGCGTGATCCTCGGACTGCCCCGCCCGGGCCTGCAGCTCGTCCTCCTTCGCCAGCGTCTGCACCAGAGAGTGCGTGAGCCCGTACGCCACGGCCTCCTTGATCGCCGCGTACGCCACCGTCGGCCCCTCGGCCAGCGCCCGAGCCACCTTCTCCGCCTCGGCGCGCAGCTCGGCGTAGGGGACGACTCGGTTGGCGATGCCCAGCTCCAGCGCGTCCTGGGCGCTGATGCTGCGCGGGAAGAGCAGCAGGTCGGCGGCGCGGCTCGGGCCGATCACCCGGGGCAGGGTCCAGGAGACGCCGGAGTCGGCGGTCAGCGCGACGCCCGCGAACGACGTGTTGAAGGCGGCCGTGTCGGCCACGATCCGGTGGTCCGCGGCGAGCGCGAAGCCGAAGCCCGCCCCGGCCGCGACACCGTTCACCGCGGCGACGACCGGCTTCGGCGCCCCGGCGAGTGCCGTGACGATCGGGTTGTAGTGCTCCTTGACCGTGCTCATCGTCTGCCCGGCACCCGACTCACGGTCGGCGGCGAGCAGCCCGATGTGCTCCTTGAGGTCCTGGCCCACGCAGAACGCCCGGTCCCCGGCGGCGGTCAGCAGGATCGCCCGTACGGCCGTGTCCCCGGCCGCCGATTCCGCCGCCTCCCGCAGGGCGGCCTTCGTCGCGATGTTCAGCGCGTTCATGGCCTCGGGGCGGTTCAGCGTGATCGTCGCGAGTCCGTCGCTCACCTCGTAGAGCACGGTGTCGGCCATGGGGCATTCCCTCCGGTGTCACGGATGACGTACCGCTCAGTACGTCCATGTACGAGGACAGCATGGCGGAGATCGTCGCCCAAGGGCCGGACCGGTCATGTGACCTGCGTCAAAGAAAATCGGAGCGCATCCGGTCGGCGTATGTCCGTGCGGAGGCGCAGTATCGCAGCCACATCCCCGAATTGGGTGGTTTTGCTCGCGCGCGTTGCCCAAGCGATGCCGACTGATGTTGGTCATCGGGTCCTGCGATGCGGGATAATGGCCGGGAAGCAATGTGTTCGATGCCGGTGTCGCGTGTCCGTTTGGGAACCGCGGGTGCCCTCCGGGGGCTCTCGGCAGACGATGAGCTGGTTTCAGGAAGGGGAACGAGCATGGCGGCCATGAAGCCGCGGACGGGTGATGGCCCGCTCGAGGTGACCAAGGAGGGGCGGGGCATCGTCATGCGCGTTCCGCTCGAAGGCGGCGGTCGACTCGTCGTCGAGCTGACCCCTGATGAGGCCGCGGCGCTCGCCGACGCCTTGAAGAACGTCGTCGTCTGACGGGTCGGCGAATCAGTCCTCGCGGCTGCCCCGGCATCGTACGCGCGCTGCCGGGGCAGCCGCGTACCCGGACCGGGCGACCGGACACTCACCGCGCGATGACGTTCCCCGCGCGGACGCTCGCCCTGTGGACGTTCACTTCTTGACGGCGCACAGCAGCCCGTCGCCCACCGGCAGCAGCGACGAGACCAGCTCCTGGCTCTCGCGCACCGAGCGCAGCAGTTCGCGCAGCCGCAGCACTTCCGTCGGCTGCGGCCCCGAGTCGACCGTACGGCCGCCCGCGAAGACGCCCTCGAAGACCACCAGGCCGCCAGGTCGCAGCAGGCGCAAGGATTCAGTGAGGTAGTCGGAGTACTCCTGGCGGTCGCCGTCGCAGAAGACGAGGTCGTAGCCCGCGTCCGCGAGCCGGGGCAGGACATCCAGGGCGCGGCCCGGTATGAAGCGGGCCCGGTTGCTGGCGAAGCCGCAGGCGCGGAAGGCCTGCCGGGCGAACTGCTGGTGCTCCGGTTCCGGGTCGACCGTGGTGAGCACCCCGTCCGGACGCATGCCGTGCAGCAGATGGATTCCGGACACCCCGCAGCCGGTACCTATCTCCGCGACGGCCTTGGCGTCCACGGAGGCGGCGAGCAGTCGCAGCGCGGCGCCCGTGCCGGGCGACACCGAGCGCAGCCCTGCCTCGCGGGCCCGGTCGCGGGCCCAGTGCAGCGCTTCGTCCTCGGCGACGTAGGCGTCGGCGAACGCCCAGCTCGTCTGCCGGTTGCCGGTAATGACCCTCTCCTGTCCCCGTGGTTGCCTGGGCGTGACTGTATCCGTTGGCGTCGGGAACCCGCAGATGGGACCGGACGTTTAAGGGGAAGAGACGGTGGCCGGCCGCACGACGGGGGGTATGAGGTGGATCGGGGCACCGAGCAACTGCTGACGCAGCAGCATGAGCCGTATCAGCAAGTATCAAATTCTCGTAAAACCGCTTATCCGGAGCTAACGGGCGAGGTGGCTATGGTAGGGGCTCCACTGGACACCACCAGAGCCGACAGGGGAGGTGCGGCTGCGCCCGGAGATCGGGGCGGAGTGCTGCGGCGCTTCCTCGGGTCGGCGGGCAGGCCGAAATCCGTGACCGACACCGCTGCTGACCACCACGCCGGTTTCGCCGCAGGCGAGGCCCAGACCGCGACCTTCTCCACCGACGCGGACGGGCAGGCGTGGACTCCGCCCACGTGGGAGGAGATCGTCAGCACGCACAGCGCCCGGGTCTACCGCCTGGCGTACCGCCTGACGGGCAACCAGCACGACGCCGAGGACCTCACCCAGGAGGTCTTCGTCCGTGTCTTCCGGTCCCTGTCGACGTACTCGCCGGGCACCTTCGAGGGCTGGCTGCACCGCATCACCACCAACCTCTTCCTGGACATGGTCCGCCGTAAGCAGCGCATCCGCTTCGACGCCCTCGGCGACGACGCGGCCGAGCGCCTGGCCAGCCGTGAGCCCACCCCGCAGCAGCTCCTCAACGACGCGCACTTCGACGCCGACGTCCAGCAGGCCCTCGACACCCTGGCGCCCGAGTTCCGCGCCGCCGTCGTCCTGTGCGACATCGAGGGACTGTCGTACGAGGAGATCGCCGCGACCCTCGGCGTGAAGCTCGGCACGGTCCGCTCCCGTATCCACCGCGGCCGCTCGCAGCTCCGCAAGGCCCTCGCGCACCGGTCCCCGGAGGCGCGCGCGGCCGAACGGCGCTCCTTCATGACCCGTGTCCCCGCTCTGGGAGGAGGGGGCGCGACCGCGTGAGTGGATCTCGGTCGAAACCTGCGGAGGCGCACCTCGCAGAGCAGCACCTGGGAGACCGACTCTCCGCCCTGGTGGACGGAGAGCTCGGTCATGAGTCGCGTGAGCGGGTCCTCGCGCACCTGGCCACCTGTGCCCGGTGCAAGGCGGAGGCGGACGCCCAGCGCCGGCTGAAGAACGTGTTCGCGGAGGCGGCCCCGCCGCCGCCCTCGGCGAGCCTCCTGGCCCGCCTCCAGGGCCTGCCCGCGGGCGGTGACGGCATGTCCCCGCCGGGCGGCGGTCTCTTCGGGGACGACGCTCAGGACGAGCCGGCCGGAAGAGGCGACGGCTTCGGTGGAGCGTCCGGCCTGTCCGGCATACCGGACGTCTCCGGGGTCTTCGGAGCGCGGCGCGGGGAGCGTTTCGCGTTCGGGTACGTGCCTGCCCGTCCCCACGGCCCGGCCCCCGCGGCCCATGAGCGCGGCTTCCGCATCCATCCCGTCGGCCGTCCGGACGAGGTCCGCTCCGCCTCGCGCGGCCTGCGGTTCGCGTTCGTCGCCGCGGGTGCGGTCTCACTGGCCGCGGTCGCCCTCGGCGGCGTGACCACCGCCTTCCCTGGCGACACCTCCGCGGACGCCCGCGGCGGCGCCGGCACCGGCAGCATCGTTCCCGCACGCTCGGCCGGTTCGGGCGCAGGTGCGGTCACACCCGACAGCACCGGCCAGCGGCGCCGCTCGACGGGCCCGCTGCTCGTCCAGGGCAGCGCGCTGCTCGGGCAGACCTCGGCGGCGCCGACGTCGATGTCCGCGCCGCTGGTGCCCGGCATGCCGCCCTCCGCGACCGGGCAGACCCCGGGCGACGCCTTGCGCGGCCTGGCCGCGCCGGTGATGGCCGGTGCGGCCGCGATCTCCCCGCTGATACGTCCGCTCGACGACACCGTGGTCTACCCGCTCAACGCCTGGTCCACGGTCCCCGGAGTGACCGGCTCCGGCCTGCTGACCGCCCCCGTCCCCAGCCCCACGTCCCCCGCCGCGTCCGCCGCACCCGCGCCGTCCCCTTCCGCGCCCTTGCAAACCCCCTGACCGGCCACTGCGCCACGGCCCGCGAACCTGGTTGAATCCGGTGAGGGCCGTTCCCGCGGCGATGACCCGGGGGCGTAGTCGACGTTCCGCGGTCGCCGCCGAAGCGTGCGGCCGCGGCCAGCTGTGGGGAGAGCATGAACGAGGGGAACCGCGTCCCGCCGGGGCAGGAACCGGAGGGACCGGCGGGGGCGACGCCGCCCGGCCGACCGGACGACACCGGCCGGGAGACAGCACCGCAGGCCGAGGGGGCCCGGCCCGTGCGGTCCCGCACGGGGAGACCCGGGAGCGAGCCGTCCGAGCGGTCCGGGACGCCTGAGACCGAGCCTGCGGCAGACACGCGCGAGGCCACGGGGGGCAATGCGGAGAGGCCCGGGACGGCGGCGTCGGAGGGAGGCGAGCCGGAGGCGGGTGCGTCCGAGGGGGGCGAGTCCGATGCGGTGGCGTCGGGGGTGGTCGAGTCCCAGGCGGTTGTGTCCGAGGCGGGTGCGTCGGAGGGAGGCGAGCCGGAGGCGGTGGCGTCCGAGGGAGTCGAGCCCGATGCGGTGGCGTCGGGGGTGGTCGAGTCCCAGGCGGTTGTGTCCGAGGCGGGTGCGTCCGAGGGGGGCGAGCCGGAGGCGGGTGCGTCCGAGGGGGTCGAGCCCGAGGCGCTGGCGTCGGGGGCCGAGAGTTCCGGGGGCGCGAATTCCGGGGCGTCGGACGGAGCCGAGGCGGCGGCCATGGCCATGGCCGAGGGGGACTTCGAACTGGCCAAGCCGTCGTCTGCCGCCGGCGTCGGCTTCGAGGCGGGCGAGGCCGAGGCGAACAGGGGTGCGGCGACCGACGTACCGGCTGGGCCCGGCGACAGCGCCTGGGCGGCTCCCACAGGGCGTCCCAAGCCCCTGCACGACCCCGACCCCTACGGCACCCCACCCTACGGTGAGCCGGGCCCCTGGGCACCCGCACCGCCCGTCCAGCACCCGGCAGCGGCCGCGGCCCAGGCAGCCCCCGCCCCCTCGGCACCGGCACCCGGCGCTCCCGCGCCCACGCCGGGCACTCACGGGCCTGCCGCGCCGGTGCCCGCGCCTTCGGCTCCTGCTCCGGTGCCTGCGGTGCCGGTCGCCGGTGCTTCCGCGCCGGGCACTCTTGCGCCCGGCGCCTCCGCACCTGCACCAGGCACTCTTGCGCCCGGCGCCCCTGCGCCTGTGCCGGGGGCTCAGACGCCAGGTGCCGCCGCGCCCGCGCCCATCCCCGCGCCCGCGCCCATCCCCGCGCCCGCGCCCATCCCCGCGCCCGGTGCCGCCGCGCCCGCGCCCCCTGCTCCTGCCCCGGTGCCTGCGGCCCCGGCCGCCGGTGCTCCCGCGCCTCCGGCTCCCGCACCCATGACCGGGTCCACACCTCCGGCCCCCATGCCCACCCCCACGCCATCGGCTCCCGCCCCGGTGCCCGTGACCCCGGCTTCCGCGTCGGGGGTTCCCGCGCCGACGGGCTCGGTGCCCGGGCTCGGTTCGCAGGGTCCCGGCGCCGCTGCCCCGCCCCCCGCAGTCGGCGCCCCCGTGCCCCTCCCCGCACAAGCCGCGCACGCCGTGGGTGACCCCTGGGGGCGTTATGACCCCTGGGCTCCCGGGTCGGCGCAGGAGCAGGCTCTCCTGCACGGGGTCCTCCAGCAGACCGGAGCCGTCGGAGCGAGGGACGGGCGGTGGAGCAGGCGGTTGGTGCTGGGGTGGACCCTGGTCGTCGCTCTTGTCTGCGCGGGGGTCGGCGGCGTCGTCGGAGCCTATGTCGAGAGGCAGGGACTCGGCGGCGATGTGCACCTGCCGCAGGCCGGCTCGGTGCCCGCCGGGCGGGCACCGAACAGTGTGGCCGGGATCGCCGCCCGCGCGCTGCCCAGCGTCGTCACACTGCACGTCTCCGGGACCGACCAGTCCGACACCGGCACCGGCTTCGTACTCGACACCCAGGGGCACATCCTCACCAACAACCACGTCGTCGCCCCCGCCGGAGCCGGCGGCTCGATCACCGTCACCTTCAGCAGCGGCGACACCGTCAGGGCCAAGGTGGTCGGCCACGACAGCGGCTACGACCTCGCCGTCGTCCAGGTCCACGGCGTGCACGGGCTCACCCCGCTGCCGCTCGGGAACTCCGACGACGTCCGGGTCGGCGACGCCGTCGTCGCCATCGGCGCGCCCTTCGACCTGGCCAACACCGTGACCTCCGGCATCATCAGCGCCAAGGAACGCCCCATAACGGCGGGCGGCGAAAAGGGTGACGGGAGCGACGTCAGCTACGTCGACGCGCTGCAGACCGACGCGCCCATCAACCCGGGCAACTCCGGCGGACCGCTGCTCGACTCCCGCGCCCGGGTGATCGGCATCAACTCGGCCATCCGTTCCGCCGACGACGGCTCCGACTCGGGCGCCGGCCAGTCCGGCTCCATCGGCCTCGGCTTCGCCATCCCCGTGAACCAGGCCAAGCGCGTCGCAGAGGAGCTGATCAACGACGGCCGGGCGACCCACCCCGTCATAGGCGTCACGCTCGACATGGCCTACACCGGCGACGGCGCCCGTGTGGACAGCAAGAGCGCGAGCGGCGGCCCCGCCGTCACCAGGGGCGGCCCCGGTGACCGGGCCGGTCTGAAGGCGGGCGATGTGATCACCGAGGTCGATGCGGAGCGCGTCCACACCGCCGAGGAACTGATCGTCAAGATCCGTGCCCACCGGCCCGGCGACCGGCTACGGCTGACGGTGCGGCGCGACGGCACCGACCGGGAGATTGCGCTGGTGCTCGGCGCGGCGGAGCAGAACTGACACAAGTCTCACCTCGGGACGGTACCGGTCGGACAGCAACGCCGGGTACCGTTGAGCGACCGAGGACACGCAAGGAGCGTCAGGTGTTCAATGACATAGGGCCACTGGAGCTGGTGACGATCGTCGTCATTGCCGTGCTCGTCTTCGGCCCGGACAAGCTCCCCAAGGTCATCCAGGACGTGACGCGCACGATCCGGAAGATCCGCGAGTTCTCGGAGAGCGCCAAGCAGGACATCCGCAGCGAACTGGGCCCCGAGTTCAAGGACTTCGAATTCGAGGACCTCAATCCCAAGACGTTCATCCGCAAGCAGCTGGACAATGACGAGCTGGGCCTGAAGGAGATCCGCAACGGCTTCGACCTGAAGAAGGAGATGGCCGAGGTCACGGACGCCGTCAACGGCTGGGACAGTGAGGCTTCCGCTGCCTCCTCGACTTCTTCCTCGGCCTCTTCTTCCGCGTCGTCCTCGTCCTCGAATTCCGGCTCCGGGAATTCCGGATCCGGAAATTCCGGTTCGGGCGGGCGCATCGACATGACAAAGAAGCCCGAGGGGCCCGGCACGGACGAGCGGCCGCCGTTCGACGCGGACGCCACCTGACCCAGCGTTCCCACCGACGCACCGGCCGCGGCCGGCGGTCGCCGACACGCGCACGCGGGCGCATGCCGCGCACGTGACGCGTTTCATAGCACACCCCCGTCGCACACGGCTTGAACAGGTCGTTCGCGCGACCCACGCATCCAGCGCCTGCCCTGCGGCCCTCGGCCGGGTGGATATGCTGCCGAGTTGTTGTGCGGACCGGACGAGTGCGCCCGAAGGGGGGCGGGCCGCCCCGGTCCGACGAGAGCGAGGAGGCGTCCGGGCAGATGGAGACGACGAGTCGGGTGGGCGCGCAGGCGCCGGCTGCGGAGGGTGGACAGCAGTTTCTCTCCGCCCGGCGCACGGTCGACGGATACCTGCAGGCGCCCTTCCCGTGGTACGGCCTCGACGAGGCGTTCACCGGGCCGCGCTGGCTGATGCAGGTCGGTACGGCGGCCGACGGTGCCGTCGAGCACGGTTCGATAGGGCACGGTGACGAGCCGTCCGTACGGAGTGAGAGCGGCGCCGCCGGTGAGCCGCGGGAGAAGTTCGCGGTGGTGGTCACCGTCGCCGCGCAGCCGTCCCGGAGGAGCGCCGACGGTACGGGGCTGCTGGAGGCGACATCGGTCTCCTCGGCGGCGTGGCTGGCCGGAGTGGGGCTGCTGTCGTTCACCTGGCCCGGGCAGATGGACCACAGCCTGCGGGACGACTGGCTGGAGCAGCAGACGGAGACCGCGTGGGCTCTGGCCGACGATCTCGAAGGGCCGGAGTGGTCCCGGCTCTCGCTGCCGGTGGACGGGGCCGCGGTCTCGTTCTACTACCGGGAGTCGGAGTTCGGGTGGGTGCTCGCCGGTTCCACCGGGCAGGGTGTGCACCTCGGGGCGTACGGGCGGGGCATGAGCGCGTACGGGCTCGGGTTCGCCGTGGTCAAGGACATCGCCGCGTACACCGCCTAGGTCCTGGTGGGCGCGCCCCGGACCGCCGCAGCCCTGCGGCGGTCCGGGGCGCGCCCGCTAGCCGCGGGCCAGTTGCTGCCAGATGGTCGCCGCTGCCGCGAGCTGGGCAAGCAGCCAGGTGATGTGCCCGGACAGGCCCCGGAGCTGGTAGACGGACAGCAGTAGTGCGAAACGACTGGGCCAGTACTGCCGTTCCTTCCTGAACGTCGAGGTGTCCATCCAGATGCTGGTGAGCGTCAGGATGATCAGCATGAGCACGGAGTAGAGAAGCAGCATGCCGAAGTCCACGTCGGTGAACCTGTTGAGCAGCACGGCGAGGCAGGCGGGCACGGCGTAGGCGGAGGTGAGGCTCCAGGCGCGAACGGGGCTGCGACGGCCGGGGAGCAGGCGCCAGAGCGCGCCCAGGACGAACCCGGCGGCGGCCCAGGCCACCTGATAGGCGATGAGACTTGCGACGACATTGGGAATTCCCGTGGGCTGGAAGCTGAGTTGCAGCATGTTCCAGGGATTGTGCAACTGCAGATAGAGCAGCGCTCCGCTGGCCGGGATCCCGAAGCAGAAGGCCGGCCGCGCGGTGCGCAGGGCGTTCGTCCACCAGCGGCCTTCCGGTCCCCAGGCCAGGGCGGCTTCCAGAACGGAAATGTGCTCGGGCGGGTTGTTGTGGCCGCAGCCGTCCGCCAGCCACCGGCGCAACCCGTGCAGCCGGCCCTCCAGTTGTTCGCAGGTGACGCCTTCGGCGCGCCCTTGGTCCAGCAGTCCCAACTGGTGGTTGAGGCTGCGGTACTCATGGGCCTTGGCCATCAGCGCACGGCGACGCTTCTTGGTGCTCAGCCTCTTCACGTAGAAGGCGTCGCCCAACTGGCTCAGTACCGACCACCGTCGCCCTGCGGCGAGGACCGCGAACAACGAGCCGATGTTCAGGATGAGCCAGAGGCTGTACTGGGCGCTGTTCCCCGCCAGTGTGGCGCCCTGCAGACCCGTGGTGAAGGCGAACACCACCGCGGTGAGCAGCAGGTCCGGCCCTTCCGGGCCCAGAGCGGTACTTTTCCGTTTACGGCCGGTCCGGACCCGTGGCGTTTTGCTGCGAATGTGCAACAGGGCCAGGAGCGCGATACCCGTCAGGACCCAACTGTAGGAGAAGACCCAGGTGAGCTCGGTGCCGGGGAATCCTCCCAGGTACTTGCTGACGTACGCCCCGTGCTGGGCCCCGGTGTTCTGGCCGGTGAGCCAGGTGATTCGTCTCCACTGGTTCTCGCTTTCCCAGCAGAGGTAGAGGAGCAGGCCTGCGGCGACCACCCCGAGCAGCGCGGAGAGGACGGCGACGCAACGAACCGGCGCCTTGTCCCACCGGGCGGTCCAGGAGGCCGGGATCAGGGCTCCCTCGCGTCCGAAGCGCCATGCCCACGCGGTCATGGCGGCCAGCCACAACCACACGGTGGCCAGGTCGATCAGCACGTACCCGAACTTGGCGGAGGCGCTGGGTGCCACCTTCGACACCAGCGTCGGCGGCAGGCCGAACAGCTCGGGTGCCAGGACCACGAGCAGGCCGACCGCGGCCACCGTCGAGGCCGTGCCGATGACGGCGGGCGCCTGGCGACGCCGTCGGTCCTCGAAGGGGCCGGACGCGGCGGTCGTACCGTCTGCGGTCGTACCGTCTGCGGCGGTACCGCCTGCGGCTGTACCGCCTGCGGCGGTACCGCCTGCGGCTGTACCGCGTGCGGCTGTACCGCTAGCGGTCGTACCGCCTGCGGTCGTGATCGGACCGCCGCCGCACCAGGGACGGGCGACGAGGACGAGCGCCAGTCCGGCGGCGATGCAGACGAGGGTGTACCCGTGCGGGCTGATCGAATTCTGGGAGTTGAGCAGAATCAGCATCAGGGCGACCGCCCCGCTGAGCACGGCCCACTGCAGAACGGCCTGTGTGGGGTTGTCGTCGTGCCCGCTGCCGGCGGCGCCGACCGGATGGGCCCGCCGGGTACGCAGCGCCGCGAGTGCGATCACGGCGGAAGCGCACACCCACCAGGCCGCGACTCCTGCCGTGCTCCAGAACGACTGGCCGTAGCTGAGGACCCAGGAGCGCTGCCACGGGAGGTCGACCTCGAGCCGGATACTGGTGGGCCGGTTGTTCTCCCATACCAGTCTCTTCTCCGTGGAGCGGAATGCGAGTCCGGAGCGGTCATTGAAATCCAGGCCGCCCAGGTCGGCCTCGACTTTCTCCCAGCCTGCCTTCTGGAGTGTCGGCGGACGGAGCCGAACCTGCCATCTCTCGTCCTGCTCCCGGTTGATCTCCCAGGGACCCAGCACAATTGGTTTGTAACTGTTGATCAAAGCGATGGAATCGTATTCGACACTGACTCTTTTGCCCGTGATGCTCACGACCGGTGACTGGGTCCGCCACTCCCCGGTGTGCAGCGAATTGTCCGGCCCGCGCAGCAGGCAGTGCATTGCGGTCTGGTATTCCCGGGAGTCTTCGCTGAACGTCAGCTGCCTCGCCAGGGGCCATTTGTCCAGGGGTAACTTGATTTTCTCGGTGGAATAGACTCTGACGTAGTTTCCGCCGGGATTCTGGTCGAACCGGATCCCGGCGTCGACGGTGCTGGTATCGAGCTGATTATCCCGACAATTGACGCTATTGTTCTGTTGTGCCTGCGCGGCGGGACACCCCCACCACAGCGCGGCCAACGCCAGGAACAGCAAAAACCGCCGCCACCGGATCCCCTTCATCGCCCCGGCACCTCCTCCCCGAGGAATTTAGCCGGGTGTCATATGCGGCGCTCACTGACACACGGCCGGAGGACCACCGGCCCACTCCATCGGCCGTTGCCTTCGAAGTGCAGGAAATCAGTCAGTGGCTGATAATGGAATCCGATGACCGTCGGCTGATTGACGGAGGGGTCATGACCGACACATCAATGTCCGTGCCGAGGAACCCTCTTCCCCGATTCGAGGAAGCCCAGGGGCTCGGGCCCCAGGACGCGGAGTTCGTCCGGGATCTGGTGGCGGTGCTGGCCAAGCACGGGAACCTGAACCGTTTCGGCCTGTGCCTTCTGCACGACCACTTCCCGATCGCCGCGGACGAGGTCCTGGTGGAGACGAACGACTCCAGAGCCCGCACGCTTCACGCTCATGTGGAGAAGACGGCCGGCACCCGGCACACCAAGGCCTCGCAGTGGCGCTTCCTGCCGCACGGCGAGGGCGGGCCACCGGGTGCGGAGCGCGGCGCAGCGACGTACGAGGTGCTCCAGTTGTGCACCACGCTCGACCTGTGCCCCGGCAACGGACGCGAAGACGACCATCGACCGTGATCGCAGAGAAAGGCGAGAGAGCGGCATACGAACGAAGGGGCGCCGTCCTGGAAGACGGCGCCCCTTCGTCCCGGCCGTCCCGCTGCGGGACGGCCCGTGTCAGAACTTGTTCTTGGGCGTGATCCCCAGCGACAGCCCCGACAGGCCCCGCTGCCGTCCCCCCAGCTTCCCGGCGATCGCCCGCAGGGCGCTGCCCGCGGGGGAGTCCGGGTCGGTCAGGACGACCGGCTTGCCCTCGTCGCCGCCCTCGCGCAGACGGACGTCGATCGGGATGCTGCCGAGGACCGGGACCGTCGCACCGGTGGTGCGGGTCAGGCCGTCGGCGACCAGCTGGCCGCCGCCCGTGCCGAAGACGTCGACCATCTCGCCGCAGTGCGGGCAGGGCAGGCCGGACATGTTCTCGACCACGCCGACGATCTTCTGGTGGGTCTGCACCGCGATGGAGCCGGCGCGCTCGGCGACCTCGGCCGCCGCCTGCTGAGGCGTGGTCACGACGAGGATCTCGGCGTTCGGGACCAGCTGGGCCACGGAGATCGCGATGTCGCCGGTGCCGGGCGGCAGGTCCAGCAGGAGGACGTCGAGGTCGCCCCAGTAGACGTCCGCCAGGAACTGCTGGAGCGCCCGGTGCAGCATCGGGCCGCGCCAGACGACCGGGGCGTTGCCAGGGGTGAACATGCCGATGGAGATGACCTTCACGCCGTTCGCCGACGGCGGCATGATCATGTTCTCGACCTGGGTCGGGCGACCGTCCGCGCCCAGCATGCGCGGCACGCTGTGGCCGTAGATGTCGGCGTCGACGACGCCCACCTTGAGTCCGTCGGCCGCCATGGCCGCCGCCAGGTTGACCGTCACGGAGGACTTGCCGACGCCGCCCTTGCCGGAGGCGACCGCGTAGACCCGGGTCAGGCTGCCCGGCTTGGCGAAGGGGACCTCGCGCTCGGCCTGGCCGCCGCGCAGGGCGGTGGCCAGCTCCTTGCGCTGCTCGTCGCTCATCACGTCCAGCGTGACGTCGACCCGGGTGACGCCCTCGATGCGGGAGACCGCGTCGGTGACGCGCTGGGTGATGGTGTCGCGCATGGGGCAGCCGGACACCGTCAGGTACACGGTGACCGCGACCGCTCCGTCCGCGCCGATCTCCACCGACTTGACCATCCCCAGTTCGGTGATGGGGCGGTTGATCTCGGGGTCGTTCACCGTCGCCAGTGCCTCGCGCACCGCGTCTTCCGTAGCCATAAGGACGATGGTACGGCGCGCCGAGGGGCCTTCGGGATGCCCTTCAGCGGTCGTCTGTGTCACGTCCCGTGGACCGTTCTGACCGTTCCGCCGGGAATACGACATGACCGTCGTGTCCGTCGGAGCGCCACCGTTCCTCCAGGTCCCTCATCAGGTCCTGCAACTCCGAGCGCATCCAGTCGCGGGTCGCCACCTCGCCGAGGCCCGTGCGCAGCGCGGCGATCTCCCGGGTCAGGTACTCGGTGTCGGCGATCGACCGCTCGTTCTGCTTGCGGTCCTGCTCCAGGTTGACCCGGTCGCGGTCGTCCTGCCGGTTCTGCGCGAGCAGGATCAGCGGGGCCGCGTAGGAGGCCTGCAGGGACAGGGCCAGGGTCAGGAAGATGAACGGGTACTGGTCGAAGCGCAGCACGGCGGGCACGGTGACGTTCCACAGCACCCAGAGGATGATGACGACCGTCATCCAGACGATGAAGCGTCCCGTGCCCAGGAACCGCGCGATCTTCTCCGACAGCCGCCCGAAGGCCTCCGGGTCCCATTCGGGCAGGATCCGGCGCCTGGGCGGGCGCGGCTGGTCCAGACGGGGCGTACGGGGCCGGGTGGCCGCCGTGGCACCCGTCGGGGTGCGCTCGCGGGTGCCGCTCTCGCGCTCAGGAGCCATGCGCGGCCGCCCCCTCTCCCTCGTCCAGGTGGAACTCGGTCTCCCGCCAGTCCTCGGGCAGCATGTGGTCCAGTACGTCGTCCACGGTCACCGCCCCCAGCAGCGACCCGGCCTCGTCCACCACCGGCGCGGCCACCATGTCGTACGTGGCGAAGAACCCGGCGATGACGGGCAGGGCGGCGTCCGGGGCCAGAGTCTGCAGGTCGTCGTCCACGAGCGAGCTGACCAGCGTGTACGGCGGGTCGCGCAGCAGCCGCTGGAAGTGGACGGTGCCCAGGTACCTGCCGGTCGGGGTCTCGTCGGGCGGGCGGCAGACGTAGACCTGGGCGGCGAGCGCGGGGGAGAGGTCGGGGTTGCGGACCCGGGCGAGCGCGTCGGCGACCGTGGCGTCCGGGCGCAGCACGATCGGCTCGGTGGTCATCAGACCTCCTGCCGTGTGCTCCTCGTACGACATCAGACGGCGCATGTCGGCCGCGTCGGCCGGCTGCATCAGGCTCAGCAGCCGTTCCTTGTCCTCCTCCGGCAGCTCGGAGAGCAGGTCGGCCGCGTCGTCGGGGTCCATGGCCTCCAGGACGTCCGCCGCACGCTCCTCCTTGAGCTTGCCGAGGATCTCGATCTGGTCGTCCTCCGGGAGTTCTTCCAGTACGTCGGCGAGGCGGTCGTCGTCGAGCGCGGCGGCGACCTCGGCCCGCCGTTTGGCGGAGAGGTGGTGCAGCACGTTGGCGAGGTCGGCCGGGCGCAGCTGCTCGAAGGTGGCGAGCAGGCTCTCGGCGCCCTGCCCGTGTTCCTCGAGGGAGAAGCCGGTGACGTCCGACCACTCGGCGGTCAGCGTCTCGCCCCTGGCCCGCCGGAAGGCACCGCTCTTCTTCCCCTTGCGGATGAAGACGCGGTCGACCTCCCAGTCCCGGCGGGCGGGCAGCTGCTGCACGGACACGTCGAGGACGGTCGCCTCCTCGCCGGTCTCCACGAGCGTCACGCGCCGGTCCAGCAGCTCCCCGAAGACCAGCCGCTCGGTGGGCCGCTGCTCGAAGCGGCGGACGTTCATGACGCCGGTGGTGATGACCTGTCCGGTCTCGATGCCGGTCACCCGGGTCATGGGCAGGAAGATCCGGCGCCGGGTGGACAGCTCGACGACCAGCCCGAGCACCCGCGGGGGCCGTCGGCCGACGCGCAACATGACGACCAGGTCGCGGACGCGGCCCACCTGGTCGCCGTTGGGATCGAAGACGGGGACCCCGGCGAGGTGTGAGACGAAGATCCGTGGGGCGCCGGCTGCCATGGCTTCAGTCTTCCTTGCTTCCTTTGCCGGTGGATTGCTGTGTGCGCGGGAGTTGTCCGGTGCTGGGGAATTACTCTGATTTGCCCTTTCGGATGCGCTTCAGGCTAGCCCGTACCGGCCGGACACGCGCTGGCGGAGAGTCCGGACGGACTGGCTCCGCCGGGCGGCCGGGGCACCGGTACGCTGCCGTACGCCGCTCAGGACTTGTCAGAAAGGCAGCCTCACCTGTGACTGCGACTCCCCGGGGCCGAATCCGCCGGACCACGCGGATGACCGCGATGTGCGCACTGGCCGTGACAGGGGTGGCGGTGCTGGCGGGATGCGGTGGCGACGATCCGGACGCGGGGACCAACGGGGTGGGCAAGCTGTCCGCCGACGCGATCCAGGAGAGGACGCGGGCGGCGGCGGACACGGCTTCGGCGCTACGGCTGGCCGGGACCGTGGTCACCAGCGGCCGTACGTACCAGCTGGACATGCGGCTGAAGGCCGACGGCGGCACCGGATCGGTGACCTCGCAGGGAGCGACCTTCCAGCTCCTGCGGATCGGTCAGCAGCTCTATCTGAAGGCCGACTCGGACTTCTGGAGCCACGCGGGCGACGGTGGCGGCGGCGACGGCACGGCAGGCAAGCTGAACGGCAAGTACGTCAAGGTGCCGCAGCAGGATCCCGCGTACAAGAAGTTCAGCGGCTTCACCGACAAGTCGGTCCTGCTCGACGGGCTGCTGACGCTGCACGGCTCCCTGGCGACCGACGGCCACCACGACCAGTCGGGCACCCCCACCATCCGCATCACCGGCGACAAGGGCTCCGGCGGCACCCTCGACGTCTCGTTGCAGGGCACGCCGTACCCGCTCCTCCTGTCCCGCGCCGGCGATGCGGGCACGCTCCGTTTCTCGGACTGGGGCAAGGACTTCACCGTGACCGAGCCGGCGAAGGACGACACGGTGGACTACGGCAGGCAGCTGCCGGCGTCGTAGCTCGTTCCCGGCGCCGGGGCGGCGCTCGGCGACGACCGGGGCGGGGGCGGTGCCGACCGGGGCGTGGGCGGTGCCGAACCCGGCTCAGCCCCCGTGGCGCTCCTTCTTCCGCCGCCTGGCAAGAAGCTTGGGCAGCCCCGCCGGAATCGGCTGCCGCGTGGTCGCCGGCGTGGGCACCGGCACCTCGGCCAGGCTGCCCGACGGCAACGGCGCCACGGACCCGTCCGGAGTCAGGCGCAGCACCCGGCACTCGCGGGCCCAGCGGCCCGGCATCTCCTCGCCGTCCGGGGCGTTCAGGCGCTTGCCCTTCAGCTCGGCGACGGCCGTCTCCCAATCGGCCGAGCCCGCGGCCAGTTCGGTCACGGTCGCCGGGAACGTCACCAGCCGGCCGCCCTTGTCCTTGCTGCGCACGGTCACCTCGGCGAGGCCGCCGTCGACCAGCGCCGGCAGCGGCTGCTCCCCGGGCCCGTCGCCGACCAGGCACACCGCGCCCTCGTGCCACACGTGCCACAGTGCGCGCGCGGCCGGAGCGCCGGCGCCCCTGACCCAGACGAGGCCGGACTTCTTCACGCTCTCCTCGATGAGGGCCCGGTCGAAAAGGGCCTGGCCGGGCAGCTCGCTTGTCATGCGCCCAGCCTATCCAGCCGCCCGCACGGCCGGCCGTCCCGTCCGGCCCGGTTCACAGCCAGCCGTTGCGCTTGAGCACACGGTGGATGCCCACACAGGCGGCGACGGTGACGCTCAGGACCAGCGGGTAGCCGTACTTCCAGTGCAGCTCCGGCATGTGGTCGAAGTTCATGCCGTACACACCGGTCACCATCGTCGGTACGGCGATGATCGCGGCCCAGGCGGTGATCTTGCGCATGTCCTCGTTCTGCGCGACGGACGCCTGCGCCAGGTTGGCCTGGAGGATGGAGTTGAGCAGCTCGTCGAAGCTCACGACCTGCTCCTGGACCCGGGCGAGGTGGTCGGCGACGTCCCGGAAGTACTTCTGGATGTCCGGATCGATCAGCCGCATCGGCCGCTCGCTCAGCAGCTGCATGGGCCGCAGCAGCGGGGCCACTGCCCGCTTGAACTCCAGCACCTCGCGCTTGAGCTGGTAGATCCGGGCCGAGTCCACACCGCGCGCGACTCCGCCCCGGCCCGGCGAGAAGACCTCGGTCTCCACCTCGTCGATGTCGTCCTGCACGGCGTCGGCGACCGCGATGTAACCGTCCACGACGTGGTCGGCGATGGAGTGCAGCACGGCCGAGGGGCCCTTGGCCAGCAGCTCCGGGTCGTCCTGGAGGCGGTGGCGCAGCGCCCGCAGCGAGCCCTGGCCGCCGTGCCGGACGGTGATGAAGAAGTCCCGGCCGGTGAAGCACATGACCTCGCCGGTCTCCACGACCTCACTGTTGGCGGTGAGCCGGTCGTGCTCGACGTAGTGGATGGTCTTGAAGACCGTGAACAGCGAGTCGTCGTACCGCTCCAGCTTCGGCCGCTGGTGGGCCTGCACCGCGTCCTCGACGGCCAGCGGGTGCAGCCCGAACTCGCCCGCGATACCGGCGAATTCGGCCTCGGTCGGCTCGTGCAGCCCGATCCAGACGAAGCCGCCGTCGCGCCGTACCTGCCGCATCGCCTCGTGCGGGCTCAGCGGCTTGCCGCTCTCGACCCGGGCGCCGTCGCGGTAGACGGCGCAGTCCACGACGGCCGAGGGGGTGGCGGGGTCACGGGTGGTGTCGTACGAGGCGGCGGTGTCCTTGCGCAGCGAGGGACGGGACGGGCGGACCACGGCGCGCAGGTCGCGGATCATCGACATGGGCAGGCTCCTTCGCAGGCAGGCAGCGAGAGCACACGGCGACGGGTGGAACTACCCGGAATGAGGACGGTCCTGACTGCGGATGTTTGGCACGTCCACAAAGCGGGGAGCACCGCACCGTTGCGGTGGGGACTTCGCTGCTGATGCAGAACTGACGGTGATCAGGCGGATCAGGCAAAGCGAAACGAAGTGCTCTTCCGGATCATCCGGACGGCAGCGCGCACGGGAGGCGGCGGACAGCCAGAGATTCAGCCAGCGACCAGATCAGCGGTCGGAAGAGCGAGTGGTACTACCAGGTCGACTTCGATCCATGACAGCCCCACCTCCTCCGGCCGGTCCCTCGTAAGGGAGTCCCAATCGGCGTCGGGACTTGGAGCGACGCTTGTGCGTGCTGCCCCGAACCACCGGCTCAGAGTAGCAGCCGCCCTCGGTGTCAAGGCGACGCTTTGCCCGCTGCTGACGGGTTCTATGCTCACGGGATGGTTGATGTTCTTCCTCTTGTCGAGGCACGGTTGAGCACTGCGCTGGGTGAACCGGATGCCCGCGCCGCCGTCACCTTCCTCGGTACGGACCGCATCGAGGTGCTCCGTTTCCAGGAGGGGGATCTCCTGCGCTACGCCACCCTCGGCATGTCCCAGCACCCCATGACCGAGCCCACGGCGATGCTCGCCGAGCCGGTCAAGGGTCCCCGTGCCGAGCTGGTCCTCTCCGTCCGCGCGGGCCTCGCCGACACCGACAAGGTGCTGCGGCCGCTGGCCGTCCTGGCCGCGTCCCCGCAGGTGGAGGGTCTGGTCGTGGCTCCCGGCGCCTCCTTGGACACCGGCGACCCGCTGTGGCCCGGCGCTCCCTTCACCTCGGTCCTGGTGGGCGAGCCCGGCGGCCTGGTCGAGGATCTGGAGCTGGACGACCCGATGGATCCCGTACGGTTCCTGCCGCTGCTTCCGATGACCCCGAACGAGGCGGCCTGGAAGCGGGTGCACGGCGCCCAGGCCCTCCAGGAACGCTGGCTGGCGAGCGGGACGGACCTGAGGGATCCCGCCCGCAGATCCGTCCCGCTCGACTGAGCCGACGTGACTGATCTCACCAACGCGGGGCGGGATCCGGTCAGTTGGCGAGGGCGTTGACGCCGTCCTCCGTGGCGTGCGCCACCTCCAGCTCCTCGGCGTCGTGGGTCAGCGCCTCGCGCCGGACGGCGACCACGGCGGCACCCGCCAGGGCGGTGAGCGCCGCGACCACGAACGGGATGTGGATGTCGGTCCACTCCTCGATCTTCGGCGCGAAGTAGGGGGCGGCCGCGGCGGCGAACCAGCGCACGAAGTTGTAGCCCGCGCTCGCCACGGGGCGCGGCGCGTCGGAGACGCCGAGGGCCAGCTCGGTGTAGACGGTGTTGTTCACGCCGATGAAGGCGCCGGACAGGACCGTGCAGACGACGGCCGTGGTGTGGTTGCCGTAGCCGAGGACCAGGACGTCCGCGGCGAGCAGCACCAGGGAGCCGCCGAGCACCTTCAGCGAGCCGAAGCGCGCCTGCATGCGCGGGGCCACGATCACCGAGAAGACGGCGAGCAGCACGCCCCAGGCGAAGAACACCGCGCCCGAGCGGTACGGCGTCATGTCCAGCACGAACGGCGTGAAGGCCAGCACGGTGAAGAACGTGTAGTTGTAGAAGAAGGCGGAGACCGCGGCCGAGGCGAGGCCGCCGTGGCCGAGTGCCCTGATCGGGTCCAGGACCGAGGTCCTGCGGGCCGGCTTCGGCTGCTCCTTCAGGAACGCCGTGATGCACAGGAAGCCGATCGCCATCAGTGTGGCCGTGCCGAAGAAGGGGTAGCGCCAGCTGAGGTTGCCGAGTACCGCGCCGAGCAGCGGACCGCAGGCCATGCCGAGGCCGAGCGCGGACTCGTAGAGCAGGATCGCCGCCGCGCTGCCGCCGGCCGCCGCGCCCACGATCACCGCGAGGGCGGTGGAGACGAACAGGGCGTTGCCCAGACCCCAGCCCGCCCGGAAGCCGACGAGCTGCGCGACCGAGCCGGAGGTGCCGGCCAGGCCCGCGAAGACCACGACGAAGGCGAGGCCGAGCAGCAGGGTCCGGCGGCCCCCGATGCGGCTGGAGACGAAGCCGGTGAGCAGCATCGCGACCGCGGTGATCAGGAAGTACGAGGTGAAGAGCAGGGACACCTGGCTGGTCGTGGCGTGCAGGCCCTGTGCGATGGAGGGCAGGATCGGGTCGACCAGGCCGATGCCCATGAAGGCGACGACGGAGGCGCCGGCCGTGGCCCAGACCGCCTTGGGCTGTCGCAGCAGGCCACCGGCTCCCGCGTCGAATGGGTCGTCCATGCGTCCTCCGCTCTCGAGCAGAATTAGTTGACGTATGCACATAGTAAGTTAGAGCAGCTAATTAATGCAAGATGCACCTAGTTCTGCTTGGTGGGGTTCGGTCCGGACGGGTGATCGTCCTTGACGTGGGCGGGCAGGGGTAGGACCGTGGAGCCCTATGAGGGGCGAACCCAGTTGCCCGAGGTGTGGTGGCCGGGTCAGGGCTCCCGGTCTCTTCGCCGATTCGTGGCAGTGCGATGTGCACGGCACGGTGTATCCGCTGCAGCCCGTGATCCCGCCCAGCGTCGAAGCCCTCGCCGTCGTCGTGCAGCGCACCCAGGTCCCGGTGTGGATGCCCTGGCCGCTGCCGGTCGGCTGGCTCTTCACCGGTGTGGCCTACGCGGGCGACGACCGCAGCGGCGGCCGTGCGACCGCGGTCGCCTGTTCCGGACCCGGCCCGCTCGGCGGGATGGGGGAGCTGATCCTGGTCGCCGAGGAACTCGGCGTCGGCCTCGGCGCGCGGTACGCGGGCATCGACGGCCCGGACCCGGGGTCGTACATGAACATCGAGAAGCCGCCCGAGGTCAAGGTGCTGGCCGCCGGCCGCCCGACCCCCCTCTGGCACGTCTTCCGCACCCCCGAGGACCGCGCGGTCTTCGCCGGCGAGGCGCTCGGCATGTGGCTGTGGGCGGTGATGTGGCCCGAGCAGTCCGGACTGCTGATGTACGACGAACTGGTGCTGACGGATCTGCGCGAGGCGGGGGCGGAGCTGGACCTGGTGCCCTGCGGAGCGCTGTCGCCGCGCTTGCTCCGGCCGTAGCGCCCACTGCCGTGCCGGGTGCCGATGCGGTGCCGGGTGCTGATGCGGGGGCGGATGCGGGTCGCGTCGTGGTTGCTCGCACCGTTCTCCGCGCCCCTCAGGGGGTTGGAAATACCGGTACTATCGAGTGTCCCCCTTTGAATCGTCGGTGTCTGGAGCCCTTGTGCGTATTGATCTGCACTGCCACTCCACGGCCTCCGACGGTACGGACACCCCGGCCGAGCTGGTGCGCAACGCTGCCGCCGCCGGGCTGGACGTCGTCGCGCTGACCGATCACGACACCACGCGCGGGTACGGCGAGGCGATCGCCGCGCTGCCCGAGGGGCTGACGCTGGTCACCGGGGCCGAGCTGTCCTGCCGTGTCGACGGTGTGTCCATGCACATGCTGGCCTACCTCTTCGACCCCGAGGAACCCGCGCTGCTCGCCGAGCGAGAGCTGGTGCGGGACGACCGGGTGCCGCGGGCCCGGGCCATGGTCGCCAAGCTCAACGCGCTCGGTGTGCCGGTCACCTGGGAGCAGGTCGAGCGGATCGCCGCCGGTGGCTCGGTGGGGCGCCCGCACGTCGCGAGCGCGCTGGTCGAGCTGGGCGTCGTTCCGACGGTGAGCGACGCGTTCACCGAGGAGTGGCTGGCCGACGGCGGGCGGGCCTTCGTGGAGAAGCACGAGACCGACCCCTTCGAGGCGATCCGGCTGGTCAAGGGCGCGGGCGGGGTCTGCGTGTTCGCGCACCCGGCCGCCGCCAAGCGTGGCCGGACGGTTTCGCAGACACGCATCGCCGAGCTGGCGGCGGCCGGCCTGGACGGCATCGAGGTCGATCACGTGGACCACGACGCCGATGCGCGCGAGCGGCTGCGGGGCCTTGCGAAGGAGCTGGACCTGCTGGTCACGGGCTCCTCGGACTACCACGGCAGCCGCAAGACCGTGTCGCTGGGCACGTACACGACCGACCCCGAGGTGTACGGGGAGATCACCCGGCGAGCCACTGGCGCGTTCCCGGTGCCGGGAGCCGGTGGAGCCTGAGGCCGGCCGGCCTCACCGACTCACGCCCGTATCACTACTTTCCGCAAGGCCTGCTTCAGCATGTTCGACTTCGCCGTCTTCGGCTCTTTGTTTCTGACCCTTTTTGTCATCATGGATCCCCCCGGGATCACCCCGATCTTCCTCGCCCTGACCGCCGGCCGGCCGGCCAAGGTGCAGAAGCGGATGGCCTTCCAGGCCGTCTGCGTGGCGTTCGGGGTCATCGCCGTCTTCGGCGTCCTGGGCCATCAGATCCTGAACTACCTGCACGTCTCCATCCCCGCGCTGATGATCGCGGGCGGTCTGCTGCTCCTGCTGATCGCGCTCGACCTGCTCACCGGCAAGACGGACGAGCCCAAGCAGACCAAGGACGTGAACGTCGCGCTCGTACCGCTGGGCATGCCGCTGCTCGCCGGGCCCGGTGCGATCGTGTCCGTGATCCTGGCCGTGCAGAAGGCCGGCAGTGTGGCCACGCAGGTCTCGGTGTGGTCCGCGATCCTCGCGATCCACGTCGTGCTGTGGCTGGTGATGCGTTACTCGCTGCTGATCATCCGGGTCATCAAGGACGGCGGCGTCGTCCTCGTGACGCGCCTCGCGGGCATGATGCTCTCCGCGATCGCCGTGCAGCAGATCATCAACGGGATCACTCAAGTGATCCGGGGGAGCTGAGCGACTCGGCTCGGCTCCCCCGGAAGGCCTGAGTGGGGGCTCCCGTTACGAGGCAGGGGCCTCGGCCGGGCGGATCCACAGGCGCTGCCCGACGGCGGCGGCCTGCTGAACGATCCGGTTGACGGAGGCGGCGTCCACGACGGTGCAGTCCACGGTGGTGCCGTCGACCTCGTCGAGTCGCCTGATTTCGAAGCGCACGGGCTTCTCCCTTCGTCTGGTCATCCTCCTGCGGAGAACTACTGGTGCGACGTGCTGTCGTAGGTATCCAACGAGCTTCGTGTTACAAACATTCCCTACGCTAAAGAAATTTTTCGAACAACTAACTACCGGGCGGTAGGCGCCGTCGCCGCGGCCCCCGGCGAACCGACCGGGACCGGTTGTGTCCGCAGCGTGAGCACCGGGACAATGGAACCGATGAACGACGACCTCGTGGCCCTGGGTGCCCGCATCGACCGCACGAACGAGCTGCTGCTGCGCATGCTCGCCGAGGTGGCGAAGACGCCCTCCACCCACGCGATCTTCGTCGATGCGGGCTATCTGTACGCGGCGGCGGGCCGGCTGGTCGCCGGGACCGAGGACCGCCGGGCCTTCGACCTCGACGCCGAGGGGCTGATCGAGGCACTGATCGACAAGGCACGCCAGATCTTCGCGGACAGCCGCCTGCTGCGCGTCTACTGGTACGACGGCGCCCGCCGCCGCATCCACACCGCCGAGCAGCAGTCCATCGCCGAGCTGCCCGATGTCAAGGTCCGCCTCGGCAACCTCAACGCCAACAACCAGCAGAAGGGCGTCGATTCGCTGATCCGCACGGATCTGGAGTCACTGGCCCGGCACCGGGCCATCAGCGACGCGGTGCTTCTCGGTGGCGACGAGGACCTGGTCTCGGCGGTCGAGGCGGCCCAGGGCTACGGCGCCCGGGTCCACCTGTGGGGCATCGAGGCGCCGGAGGGCCGCAACCAGGCCGAGCCCCTGCTCTGGGAGGTCGACAGTCAGCGCACCCTGGATCTGGAGTTCTTCAAGCCCTACGTCTCGCGCCGCACGGCCGTCGCCTACGAGGCCGGCGCCGGGGCCCGGCCCAGCCGTGACGACGTCCGCTTCGTCGGCGCCCAGATCGCGGCGAAATGGCTCGCCTCCCGGGGGCGCGAGGCTCTCGTCGAGCTGCTCCCCGGCCACCCCTACCTGCCCGGCTCCGTCGACCAGGACCTGCTGGTCGAGGCCGAGGGCCTGCTCCAGTACTCCCTGCGCGGCCAGGCGGACCTGCGCCGCTCCCTCAGGGACGGTTTCTGGGAGCACCTGCAGGCGCAGTACTAGCCGGGTACCCGGATGCCAACTCCTGCGTCGGGCACGGCGTTCGCCGCCGGAAACGCGTCGGCGGCCGGTGCCGAGGCCCCTGGTGTGGGGCGGGAGGGCACCGGCCGCAGCCCGGTCGCCGGAGCTGCGCCAGCGCAGTACCGGCGGTGTCCCGGATCCCGCACTGTGCTTCCCTTGCGGGAAGCGGTGAGGGGACCGGTACGTGACCTGGCTTTGTCCCGGTGGCCCCGTTCGCAGATACCGGTCGGTATTTCGAGGATTCCCGGCCGACGCCCGCGAAGGGGTGTGTCCACGTGGTCACCGGAGAGCACACTGGCAGGCCGACGCCACGCACCACCGAGCATGCAGGACACACCTGCACGCTTTCTACGGGAGATCTTTCGGATTAAAGCCGACGCCATTAAATAGACTGACCGACCGTCAACAACGCTGGGGGATCCGCACCAGTGAACAAACGAGCCCTGAAAGCCCTGCTCAAGGACCGACGCGCGCTCATAGCCCCCGAAACCCACGGCCTCACCCGGCCGACCGGGCCCGGACGGCGCGCCCCCGGGCTGTCCCAGCTCCAGGTCGACCAGCTGCTGAACCGGGCCTACGGCACCTACCACCGCCTGGAGTCCGGTACCTATCCCAACGCGCCCGCCGACCTGTTGCGCGACATAGCCCGCCTGTTCGCCCTCAACGAGCAGGAGTGGATCTCACTGTGTCGCTACGCGCGCGGTGAGGACCCGCCCAGCCCGCTCTACGACACCAGCGGCCACGCCGTCCCCTCCGTCTGGGAGGACGCCGTCGCCGGCGTGACCCACCCGGCCTACGTCACCGACGCCTCCTGGAACCTGGTCACCTGCAACGAGCCGTTCCATCGGATCTTCGAGTCCGGACAGGCCCCCGAGAACACCATGCGCTGGATGCTGATCGACGGCCGCGAGCAGCTCACCGACTGGGCGAGCGCCTGGGCGCCGCTCGTCATGCCCCAGCTCCAGGCCGCGCTCGCGCAGCGCCCCGACGACAAGGTCCTCCGGCAGATCGAGCAGGACCTCCTCGACGACCCCCTCGCCCGATCGCTGTACGAGCTGGGTGGCGCCTGGATCCACCCCGACGGCGACGAGCGGCCGATCCGGCACGCGGCCGACGGCTCGGGCTGGGCGAGGATGTGTGTCGCGCAGCCGATGGCGGCCCCCGGGTCACGGTTCACGATCCTCATTTTTCGGCCAGGTCCACGGCGACCGAGTCAGCGTCCCCCCATGCTTCAGGCCGACTGGTCGGGCCCAGGGCCCTCCTCTTTGCCCGAGAGTGACGGACGATGAGAGAGCATGTCCGGGACGGCAGGGAATCGAATCAGCCAACTTTGCCGTACCTTGACCTCCATCAGGTTACGTGTCCTAGGGGGGACCCATGCCCGTCCACATCGCCCGTCCGAGCACCACCCTCGCCGCGCACAAGGTCACCACGGGCGAGATAGCCGACGACATCCGCACCCACCATCCCGACCATCCGCGCCTTGGAGCGATCCTCCGCGTGCTGGGCAACTGCGGTGTCCAGACCCGGTACTTCACCCAGCCGCTGAACTCGCCCACCATCAACGGCACCGCCCCCATCGAGGAACGCGCGCCCAAAGCCTTCGCCGACGCCCTGGTCCTGGCCGAGAGCGCGGCCCGCTCCGCACTCCGGGGCCACGGCCTCGAACCGGGCGACATCACCGGCCTGATCACCGCCCACTCCACCGGCTGGTCGGTACCGAACCTCGACGTCCACCTCGTGGACCGGCTCGGCCTGCGCCCCACCGTCCGCCGTATCGCCCTCACCACCGGGGCCTGCGTGGGAGGCGCCACCGCCCTCGTCCGTGCGATCGAGCAGGCCCTGCTCCACCCCGGCTCCCG
Source organism: Streptomyces broussonetiae (assembly GCF_009796285.1). NCBI lineage: Bacteria > Bacillati > Actinomycetota > Actinomycetes > Kitasatosporales > Streptomycetaceae > Streptomyces > Streptomyces broussonetiae. The sequence goes on from NZ_CP047020.1 coordinate 6,125,738, forward strand.
CGTCCTCGTCGTCGCCGCCGAAGTCCCCTCCTCGGTGTACAACCACACGGACACCGCCATCGAGCACATGATCTACAAGGCGCTGTTCGGCGACAGTGCGGCCGCCACGATCGTCAGCAGCGACCCCCTCGGCCCCGGCCTCACCATCGAAGGCCCCGACGGCCTCTTCGAGTACGCCCTCCCGGGCTCCCTGCGCTACTACGCCGGCCGCATCGACTCCCACGGCTTCCACTTCGACTCCACCAAGGCCGCCATGGGCGGGGCCAAGACCGTCATGCCCGCGGTCCTCGGGTGGCTCGACGGCCGCGCCGTGACCGTCCCCGTCATACACCCCGGCTCGCGGCCGATCATCCAGGACACCGCAGCCGCGCTCGGCCTCGCCGACGACGACGCCCAGCACTCCCTCGACACCCTGTGGGAAGAGGGCAACCTCGGTGGCGTATCGGTTCTCCGCGTTCTCGAGCGCACCCACGACAAGCCCCCGACGGCCGGTGAGAAGGCCCTGATCGTCGCCTACGGCCCCGGCTTCAGCGTCTCCGCCGTCCACGCCACCTGGACCGCCTAGCGGTGCACCGGCGCCGGGTGGGCGGAGGCGTCGTCCCAGAAGTCGGCGAGCGCGTGGGCGGTGGCGCGCGGCCGGTCGGTGTTGGGTGAGTGCTCGGCGCGCGCGATGACCGTGCGCCGCGCCCGCAGCCGTACCGCCATGTCGTCCAGCAGGGGCAGCGGCCAGGTGTCGTCCCTGTCGCCCGACAGGACATGGAACGGCAGTGGTACGGCGGCCAGTTCGGCGATCCGGTCCGGCTCCGTGCACAACTGGTGCCCTGTGGCGACGAGTTGGGCCGGTTGGGTGCCCAGCCAGCGGCGCCGCAGGTCGTCCCGGTCGTCCAGCCCGCCGTCGAGCGCGGCCGTCTCGGTCTCCTCGGGCGTCTCCATGGCCTGGATCGCCTCCCAGACCGCCGCCATGTCCATCACCGCGAGCGCGTCCCGCAGCAGCTTGACGCGCTGCTGCTGGGATTCCGAGATGTGCGCCGGGCCTGAGGCCATCAGGGTGAGCGAGCGAAAGGGCATGTGGTCGAGCAGCACGGCCGCGCGCGAGATCAGCCCGCCGAGCGAGTGCCCCAGCAGGTGCACCGGCGCTCCCGCCCCGACCGCCTCCGCCTGGGCGAGCACGTCGCGCGCCAACTCCTCCTGCGCATAGGCGGATTCGTCGGCCTCGGGCCCGTCCGACTCGAACTGGCCACGCCCGTCCACGGCCACGGTCCGGTACCCGCGCAGCGCGAGCGGCACATGCAGCGGATTGAAGTCCTCCTTGCTCCCGGTGAACCCCGGAAGCAACAGCGCCACGCCCTTGGGCTCGACCCCGTCGGCCACGGGAGCGTCGACGACGGCGAACTCCCCACGCGCGGTGGGCAGCGCGTACGCGCGGGCGCCGGGGGGCGGGACGAAGGTGGCGGGCCTGCTCATGGGAAGAGGCTATCGGGCGGGGCCAGGGACAGAAGGATCGGGCGGCGGCCGACGGTCTTCTCAGTCTCCTCGGCGCAGCAGGCGCTCTCGCGTGCCCAACGCGCGACGGCCCGGCCCACGGGTGTGGGCCGGGCCGTCGGTGACGGGTGCTGCCGGATCAGCCTTCGACGGCCTCGACGGCCTCGACGACCGCGGCGGCCTTGCGGGTCCGACGCCGCGGCTTGGCCTCCGGCTCCTCGGCGGCCTGCGCCGGAATCTCCGGAGCAACGGCCGCGGCCTTGCGCGTCCGCCGCACCTTGGGCGCGGCCACCTCGGCAGCGCCGTCCACCTCGACGGCGGCGGCCGTCTTGCGCGTGCGGCGCGGCTTGGTCGCGGGGGCGGCCTCGTCCGTGCCGTCGGGCGCGGTGGCGGCCGTCTTGCGGGCCCGGCGGGGCTTGGCCTCCGTGCCTTCCGCCGTGTCGGCGGCGGTTTCGGCGGTGGCAGCTGTCTTGCGGGTCCGGCGGGGCTTGGCCTCGGCCTCGGGGGCCTCGGTCGTCTCCGGTGCCGCGGCGGCCGTCTTGCGCGTGCGGCGGGGCTTGGCCTCCGTGGCCTCCGCCGTGTCGGCGGCGGTTTCGGCGGTGGCGGCCGTCTTGCGGGTCCGGCGGGGCTTGGCCTCGGCCTCGGTCTCCGGGGCCTCGGCGGTTGCCGCGGTCTTGCGGGTCCGACGGGGCTTGGCCTCCGCGCCTTCCGCCGTCTCTACGGCGGTTTCGGCGGCGGCAGCTGTCTTGCGCGTACGGCGGGGCTTGGCCTCCGCGCCTTCCGCCGTCTCTACGGCGGTTTCGGCGGCGGCAGCTGTCTTGCGCGTACGGCGGGGCTTGGCCTCCGTGGCCTCCGCCGTGTCGGCGGCGGTTTCGGCGGCGGCGGCCGTCTTGCGGGTCCGGCGCGGCTTGACCTCGGCCTCGGCCTCCGGGGCCCCGACGGTCTCGACGGCAGCGGCGGCGGTCTTCCGGGTCCGGCGCGGCTTCGCCGCGGGGGCGGACTCGGCCGTGTTGTCTGCGTTCCCGGCGTTCCCGGCGTTCCCGGCGTTCTCGGCCGTGGCGACGGCCGACTCGGCGGCGGACGCGGCCGTCTTGCGCGTACGGCGGCGAGGCTTCGCCTCCGGTGCTTCCACCGTCACCGGGTCCGACGCGGCCACGGTCTGCGCCACCGTCACCGGCGTCTCGGCCGCCGGCTCGGCGACAGGCGCCGTTTGAGCCGTCACGACGGCCGGCTCGGCCGACTTGCGGGTGCGGCGCCGACGCGGCTTCTCCAGGGTGTCCGGCGCGGCCGGAACCTCGGCCGGGGCCACGGCCTCGACCACGGTCTCGGCGGCCGGGGCCACCGTCTCGACCACGGTCTCGGCGGCCGGAACCGGCTGCGCAGGTGCCCCGCTGCGCGTACGGCGACGGCGGCGCAGGGTGCGCGGCGCCGACGCGGAGTCCTCCGCCGAGCCGGACTCGGCGGCCGGAGCCGTCGTGGCGGCCGGTGCGGCAGGAGCGGCGGCGTCCAGCGCGGTGCCACCGCGCGTGCGGCGGCGACGGCGCGGCGTACGGGACGGACGCTCACGCTCGGCCGGCGCGGCACCGGAGTCGGCGCGACCGCCCCGGCCCCCGCGACCGCGTGCACCGCGGCCGCCGGTCTCGCCCAGGTCCTCCAGCTCCTCGGCGTCCAGACCCGCGCGGGTCCGCTCCGCGCGCGGCAGGACGCCCTTCGTGCCCTCGGGGATGCCGAGGTCGGAGAACAGGTGCGGGGAGCTGGAGTACGTCTCCACCGGGTCGTTGAAGTCCAGCTCCAGCGCCTTGTTGATCAGCTGCCAGCGCGGGATGTCGTCCCAGTCGACGAACGTGATCGCCGTACCCTTGGCGCCCGCGCGGCCGGTGCGGCCGACCCGGTGCAGGTACGTCTTCTCGTCCTCGGGGGACTGGTAGTTGATGACGTGGGTCACGCCCTCGACGTCGATACCGCGAGCGGCGACGTCGGTGCAGACCAGGACGTCGACCTTGCCGTTGCGGAAGGCCCGCAGGGCCTGCTCGCGGGCGCCCTGGCCCAGGTCGCCGTGGACCGCGCCGGAGGCGAACCCACGGCGCTGGAGCTGCTCGGCGATGTCGGCGGCCGTGCGCTTCGTACGGCAGAAGATCATCGCCAGTCCGCGGCCCTCGGCCTGCAGGATGCGGGCGACCATCTCCGGCTTGTCCATGTTGTGCGCGCGGTAGACGAACTGCTTGATGTTCGCGACCGTCGCGCCCTCGTCGTCCGGCGCGGTGGCACGGATGTGCGTGGGCCGGGACATGTAGCGGCGCGCGAGGCCGATGACCGCACCCGGCATGGTGGCCGAGAACAGCATGGTCTGACGCTTGACCGGCAGCATGTCGATGATCTTCTCGACGTCGGGCAGGAAGCCCAGGTCGAGCATCTCGTCGGCCTCGTCGAGGACCAGGCACTTGACGTGCTTCAGGTTCAGCTTCTTCTGGCCCGCGAGGTCGAGCAGACGGCCCGGGGTGCCGACGACCACGTCGACGCCCTTCTTGAGTGCCTCGACCTGCGGCTCGTAGGCCCGGCCGCCGTAGATCGCGGTCACGCGCACGTTACGGACCTTGCCGGCCGTCAGCAGGTCGTTGGTGACCTGGGTGCACAGCTCGCGCGTGGGGACGACGACGAGCGCCTGCGGGGCGTCCGTGAGGGCCTCGGGAGCGGCGCGGCCGGCCTCGACGTCGGCGGGGACGGTGACCCGCTCGAGGAGCGGGAGACCGAAGCCCAGCGTCTTGCCGGTGCCGGTCTTGGCCTGGCCGATGACGTCCGTGCCGGAAAGGGCGACCGGGAGCGTCATCTCCTGGATGGGGAAGGGGGTGATGATGCCGACGGCCTCCAGGGCCTCGGCGGTCTCGGGAAGGATTCCGAGTTCTCGAAACGTCGTAGTCAGGGTGCTGCCTCTTCTGTGTGGCGCGGTGCGAGGCGAGCGCGGGGGTCATGTCTGACCGTGCCGGGGACGTCGGCTAGCCGTACGGGCGAACCACTCGGGCAAGCCGTAAGACACGGGACCTCTGCCGACGCTCTAGCGCTCGTACCGCTGAGGGTGTCCCTCCGGTCGTCGTACGTACTGAGCCGCACGGCCAGGGAGGGCTGTCGGGTCGGAGCCGATCGGGCCACCGACCGGGCATCCTCATGCGTGCGCCCTGTCGGGAGACGTCGAACACCGTCGACGCACTCTGGCAGGCGCATTACCACCATACCCCGGATTGGCGCACACGCGATGGCCGATTTGGTCACGTAGTCGTGGTCACACTGATCGACTGGGCGCTTCCGGGGCGGCGCGAGCGGGCTATTGTGCGCCTCATGACTAGCTCTGACAAGCCTGACAACGACTCCGTCGCACCCACGGGCATCGCTGCCAAGGACTGGACGCAGGCCTCCGCCGACCCGCAGTACCGCGCCGCGGTCGTGGACCTGCTCGGTGCGCTCGCGTACGGGGAGCTGGCGGCGTTCGAGCGGCTCGCGGAGGACGCCAAGCTGGCGCCGACCCTCTCGGACAAGGCGGAGCTGGCGAAGATGGCCTCGGCGGAGTTCCACCACTTCGAGCGCCTGCGGGACCGGCTGACCGAGATCGGCGAGGAGCCGACGGCCGCCATGGACCCGTTCGTCGCCGCACTCGACGGGTTCCACCGGCAGACCGCGCCCTCGGACTGGCTGGAGGGCCTGGTCAAGGCGTACGTCGGCGACTCGATCGCGAGCGACTTCTACCGGGAGGTCGCGGCCCGGCTCGACTCCGACACCCGCGAGCTGGTCCTCGCCGTCCTCGACGACACCGGGCACGCCGGGTTCGCGGTGGAGAAGGTGCGGGCCGCCATCGACGCCGAGCCGCGCGTGGGGGGCCGGCTGGCGCTGTGGGCGCGACGGCTGATGGGCGAGGCGCTGTCGCAGTCCCAGCGGGTGGTCGCCGACCGGGACGCGCTGTCGACGATGCTCGTGGGCGGGGTCGCCGACGGGTTCGATCTCGCGGAGGTCGGGAGGATGTTCTCGCGGATCACCGAGGCGCACACGAAGCGGATGGCTGCGCTGGGCCTCGCGGCCTGAGAGACGGTACGCCCCGTGGGGGCGGGTGCTGTCGTCGCGCGGCTGCGGGTCCGTCGTGGTTGCTCGCGCAGTTCCCCGCGCCCCTCGGGGCGCTTTCTGCTTCTATGCCGTGGCTGATCTTCTATGCCGTGGCTGATCGGCGCAGCCTGCCTGCCGGGCGGAGCAGGAGGGACAGGGACGCCGCCGAGATGACCGCGGCTCCCACGAGGCTCAGCCAGGCGACGCCGGGGCCGAGTGCGGTGTGGGTGACGAAGTCGCCGAAGAGGGCTCCGGCGATGCCCGTCGAGAACACCAGCGGGCGGGCCGGCAGACGGTGGGACAGGCGGTGCACCGCCGCCCAGGCGAGTGCGAGACCGAGCACAGCGGATCCGAGCGCTTCAAGAATCATCTCGAGGTCCCTCCCACGGCACGTCTGCCCTTGACGGTCGTAGCCCGTCATACCCGTGACCTGCGGACTGCAACCCTCCGCTGTGCGGGACTTGTGCTCCGTCCGTGTGCACAATCCACACAGAAGGGCCCGGCGGCACTCGGCCGCCGGGCCCTTCTTGCGAGGTCGGCCTACAGCGTGCCGAATCCCACCTTGCGCACGGTCGGCTCGCCGATCTCCACGTACGCCAGGCGGTCCGTCGGCACCAGGACCTTGCGGCCCTTCTCGTCCTGAAGGCTCAGCAGCTGCGTCTTTCCGGCCAGCGCGTCGCTCACCAGGCGCTCGACCTCCTCGACGCTCTGACCGCTCTCCAGAACGATCTCGCGGGGCGCGTACTGCACGCCGATCTTGACCTCCACGGCTATGTCCCTCCGACGGTCAGTGATGTGCGCGATCTTCCGCGCCGTACGCAGCACACATTAGCCCGGTGAGGGGACGTACACGCTGCTGGCAGGAACGCCAACAGCGAACAGCCTCCGGGAACAAACGACCGTCAGTGGTGTTCGGTGCCGTGCAGCGGGAATCCGGCGATGCCTCGCCAGGCCAGCGAGGCCAGCAGCTGCACCGCCTGGTCGCGCGGGACACTGCGGTCGCTGTGCAGCCAGGAACGGGCCACCACCTGGGCGAGGCCGCCGAGCCCGGAGGCGAGCAGCATCGACTCCGCGCGTGAGAGACCGGTGTCCTCCGCGATGACCTCGCAGATCGCCTCGGCGCAGTCGTTCGTGACCTTGTCGACGCGCTCGCGCACCGCGGGCTCGTTCGTCAGGTCCGACTCGAAGACCAGCCGGAAGGCGCCGCCGTCGTCCTCGACGTAGGCGAAATAGGCGTCCATGGTGGCTCGCACGCGCTGCTTGTTGTCCGTCGTGGACGCGAGCGCGGTGCGCACGGACTGGATCAGGGACTCGCAGTGCTGGTCCAGCAGGGCGAGGTACAGGTCGAGCTTGCCCGGGAAGTGCTGGTACAGGACCGGCTTGCTCACACCGGCCCGCTCGGCGATGTCGTCCATCGCCGCCGCGTGGTAGCCCTGCGCGACGAAGACCTCCTGGGCGGCGCCCAGCAACTGGTTCCGCCGGGCTCGGCGCGGCAGACGGGTGCCACGTGGGCGTGCCGCCTCAGTTTGCTCGATGGCTGTCACGCCGCCTCCCAAAGTCGTCCACATGCGGTGTCGGCCGCGCGGCCATCGTACTTTTCGGTAACCGTGGTGTGCGCGGTGCGAGCGCAGAATTTCATGTACCGGACGGTGGCGAAAGCCGCGATCGCTCTCTGATCAGCCCCTTGCCCGGCCGCAGGAGCCGGCCGGGCGGTCCGCCGGGGTCAGCGGTAGTCGTCCTCGTCGAGCGTGACCACATGTGCCTGTTCGAGCTGATCGGCCTCGTTCGCGGCCCGGTCCGGGTCCACTTCCGTCAGGGGGTCGTCGCGCTGCGGCGCGAGGTCGGTGTGCTGCTCGGCGGCGTCCACCTCGGGGGCCTCGACATCGAGTTCCGCGGCCGTCTCGCTCTCCAGGTAGTCGGTCGTGTAGGGCTCTGTGGGGTCATGGGGCATGGTGGGCTCCCTTCCTACGAAAGTCCCCGGAAGCAGCAGGGCAGCAGGGGCCACATTCGGGTGCCCTGTGTACGAGCCTAGGAGAGAGCCGAACCGGACGCCATGCCATGACGCCCGTTCGCCTCCCGTTTCACCGGACACGCCCGGCTCACACGGTGACGACGTCCTCACGCTGTGACGGCGAACACATGAACCTCGACGTGATCACCTCGTAACATTGCCGCATGTCCTCGACCGAGTCGCCGTCCGTGCCGGCCGCCAGCGTGCTTCCGAAGGTGGCGCCCGTACGGGTCGGCGAAGGCGAGCGGCTGCGGTCCGTGGGCCTGCCCGGCGTCACCCTGTCGATCCGTTCCCGCCGCCCGGCGCGCGAGGGCCTGCCGCCCGCGCTGTACGTCCACGGGCTCGGCGGTTCGTCGCAGAACTGGTCGGAGCTGATGGCCCAGCTGGACGGCGCCGTCGACAGCGAGGCGCTCGACCTGCCGGGCTTCGGCGACTCCCCGCCACCGGACGACGGCGACTACTCCGTCACCGGGCACGCGCGCGCGGTGATCCGCCATCTCGACGCGGCGGGCCGGGGCCCGGTCCACCTGTTCGGCAACTCGCTGGGCGGCGCGGTCACCACGCGCGTGGCCGCCGTACGCCCCGACCTCGTCCGTACGCTCACGCTGGTCTCGCCCGCCCTGCCCGAGCTGCGCATCCAGCGCACGGCGGCGCCGACCGCACTGCTCGGCGTGCCCGGTGTCGCCGCCCTGTTCACCCGGCTGACCAAGGAGTGGACGGCCGAGCAGCGCGTACGCGGGGTCCTGGGCCTGTGCTACGGCGACCCCGCGCGCGTGTCGTCGGAGGCCTTCCAGTACGCCGTCGAGGAACTGGAGCGGCGGTTGCAGCTGCCGTACTTCTGGGACGCGATGGCCCGCTCCGCGCGCGGGATCGTCAACGCCTACACGCTCGGCGGGCAGCACGGGCTGTGGCGCCAGGCCGAGCGCGTGCTCGCGCCGACCCTGCTCATCTACGGAGGCCGCGACCAACTCGTCGCCTTCCGCATGGCCCGCAAGGCCGCCCACTCCTTTCGTGACTCCCGCCTGTTGTCCCTGCCGGACGCCGGGCACGTGGCGATGATGGAGTACCCGGAGGTGGTGGCCGCAGCGTTCCGGGAACTGCTGTCCGACACCGCGCAGGCCGGTACGGGCGCCACGCGCGCGTCCGGCGTGGACGGCGTGACCGTCCCGGGCGCGGGGAGCTGAGGCCCGCGTGGGACGCCACAGCCGCCGCGGACCGGCCCCCAAGGGCGAGGCCGCGGACGTAGCCGCCAGGCGCGTGGAGCGGGCAGAGCAAGCAGGGCGGGTGGAGCGGGCAGGGCAAGAGGGGCAACAGGAGCGGGCGGAACGGCGGGGTACACCCGCGCGTGGGGTCCCGCGGCTTGCGGAGGGCGCACTCCCGGGCGAGGTGCCCAGGCATCCGGACGGCACACCCGCGCAAGGCGTGCCCGGGCCGCCCGACGGCACGCCCGCACGTGGTGTGCCGACGCCGTCCGACGGCACTCCCGCTCACGAGGTGCCGCACTTCCGTGCGGGTGCACCCGTGCGTGGCGGCCATCCCGAGCAGCGGGAACGCGGGGGTGGCTGGGGGGAGTTCGCGGGGCGGTCCGGTCCCGGCGGCGGTCCCGGTGTCGTGCTTCCGCGGCAGCGACAGGCAGGGCAGGTGGGGCAGGCGGGCCCGGCAGGCCCGGCAGGCGGGCCCCGGCAGGAGTACCTCGACGCCTTCGGCGCGACCGGTGACGGCGGCGCGGGCCTCGAGGACGACGTCGACGTCTTCGCGCCCCGCGCGCGTGGGCCGCGCCGCAGCGACACACGGCCGGCCGGCACCGAGACGCAGTCGCCGCAGGCGGCGCCCGAGGCGGACGGCAACGAGAAGCCTCCCGCCGGGCTGCCCGCGCAGCGCTCGGGCGGCAAGGGGCGGGCCTTCACCGGTGTCGCGGCGGCCGCCGTCACCACCGTGCTCGCGGTGGTCGTCGCCGGACAGGTGACCGAGGGGCGGCGCGACGACGGCGCCGCACAGTCGCGCTCAGCCCCCGACCAGGCTCGTGACGCACGCACTCCGGGGGAGTCGGCGCCCTCCGCCTCGGCGAGCGCGGTGGCACTGACGTACGAGCAGGCGATGGGCCGGAAGTACCCGCTCGGCGCCACGCTGAAGGGCTCGGGGAAGTTCGACGCCGTGCCCGGGTTCGACAAGGCGCCGGGCGCCGGGCGCAAGTACACCTACCGCGTGGACGTCGAGCAGGGGCTGGGGCTGGACGGCAGGCTGTTCGCCGAGGCCGTGCAGAAGACCCTGAACGACGACCGCAGTTGGGCCCACGGCGGTGCCCGTACCTTCGAGCGGATCTCCTCCGGCAAGCCCGACTTCGTGATCACGCTGGCCAGCCCCGGTACGACCGCCGCCTGGTGCTCGAAGTCCGGGCTGGACACCACCGAAGACAACGTCTCCTGCGACTCGGCGTCCACCGAACGAGTGATGATCAACGCATACAGGTGGGCCCAGGGCAGCAAGACATATGGGGACAAGATCTACCCCTACCGGCAGATGTTGATCAACCATGAAGTCGGCCACCGGCTCGGCTACGGCCATGTGGCGTGCCAGAAGAGCGGCGAACTCGCCCCCGTCATGCAACAGCAGACCAAGTTCCTCGACCATGACGGAATCCACTGTCTGCCCAATCCATGGCCGTATCCCGGGAGTTGACGGCAGTCGCCTCGGGAGCGCTTATGTCACATTGACATGAGTCGCAAGTTCGTTCATATTTCTGCGCATGTGGTCTAGTCATGCCGCCCACGGGAGCGCCGCCATCGAGCTGGCGCTCATCGGCGTGACCGCACTTTGCGTGGCCGACATCCACTGTCGCTGACGCCGCCTCCTCGGCGTTCGCGTCGCGACTCTTCTTTTTCCTTCTGCGTCCGTACCCCTGGTACGGGCTTTTCGACGACCCGGCGCCGAGGCCGACGTCTGCTCGCAGGCGTCTCATTTCTCGTCCACATGTCTCACTCTTCGAGAAATCCTCGATCAGAGCCCGATCAGTTCCCCGAGAGGTCGTCATTCCGATGCGTCAACCGTCCGTCATAGCGCGCCGCGTGGCCGCGGCATCCGTCAGCCTGGTCGTGGCAGCGGGCGCCGCCGCCTGCGGCCCGAAGGACAACGATGCCAAGGGTTCCGGTGGCGACTCCACGCCCCACAAGGGCGGCACCCTGACGGTGCTGAACTCCCAGCCGCAGACCGACTTCGACCCCGCCCGCCTCTACACCTCCGGCGGCGGCAACGTTCCCTCGCTGGTCTTCCGCACCCTCACCACGCGCAACCGCGAGAACGGTGCGGCCGGCGCCAAGGTCGTCCCCGACCTCGCCACCGACACCGGGCGCCCCAGCAAGGACGCGACCGTGTGGACGTACACCCTGAAGAAGGGGCTCACGTACGAGGACGGCACGCCGATCACCTCGGCCGACATCAAGTACGGCATCGAGCGCTCCTTCGCCCCCGAACTGTCCGGCGGCGCCCCCTACCTGCGGGACTGGCTGGTCGGTGCCGCCGACTACCAGGGGCCGTACAAGGACAAGAAGGGGCTCCCGGCGATCGAGACGCCGGACTCCCGGACCATCGTCTTCCACCTGAACAAGCCCGAGGGCGAGTTCCCGTTCCTGGCCACGCAGACGCAGTTCGCCCCGGTGCCCAGGAGCAAGGACACCGGCACCAAGTACGAGGAGCACCCGGTCTCGTCCGGCCCGTACAAGGTCGTCAAGAACGAGAACGACGGCGAGCACGTCGTCCTCACGCGCAACACGTACTGGTCCGCGGCCACCGACGACGAGCGCAAGGCCTACCCGGACACCATCGACGTCCGCTCCGGCCTCGACTCCTCCGTGATCAACCAGCGGCTGTCCGCGTCCCAGGGCGCGGACTCGGCCGCGGTCACCACGGACACCAACCTCGGCCCGGCCGAACTCGCCAAGGTCAGCGGCGACAGGGACCTCGCCGCGCGCGTGGGCACCGGACACTTCGGCTACACGAACTACATCGCGTTCAACCCCACCGTGAAGCCGTTCGACAACCCCAAGGTGCGCCAGGCGATCGCCTATGCCGTCGACCGGTCCTCGGTGGTCAACGCCGCCGGGGGCAGCGCGCTCGCCGAGCCCGCGACCACCTTCCTGCCCAACCAGAAGTCCTTCGGCTACACGCCCTACGACCCGTTCCCGGCCGGCGCCACCGGCAACCCGGCCAAGGCCAAGGAACTGCTCGCGCAGGCCGGCTACAAGAACGGGCTCACCATCACGCTGACCCACTCCAACGCCAAGGACTTCGAGACCAGCCCGGAGATCGCGACCGCCGTCCAGGACGCGCTCAAGAAGGCCGGCGTCACGGTCAAGCTGCAGGGGCTGGAGGACAACGACTACCGGGACACGATCCACAGCGTGAAGACCGAGCCCGGCTTCTTCCTCGCCCACTGGGGTGCCGACTGGCCCTCCGGCGGTCCCTTCCTCGCCCCGATCTTCGACGGCCGCCAGATCGTCAAGGACGGCGCGAACTTCAACACGGGTCTGCTCAATGACAAGTCGGTCAATGACGAGATTGACGCGATCAACAAGTTGACCAACCTTGACGCTGCTGCCAAGCGGTGGGGTGCACTGGACCAGAAGATCGGTGAGCAGGCCCTCGTCGTGCCGCTGTTCCACCCCGTCTACAAGCGCCTGTACGGCAAGGACGTCAAGAACATCGTCATCAGCGACTGGACCGGCGTCCTCGACATCTCCCAGGTCGCGGTGAAGTAGCGCCGTGAGCGAGGCACTTGTCACCGTCGAGACCGCCGGGACGGAAGCGCCCGTCCCGGCGGCCTCGGGGACCCGTCAGTTCTGGCGGCGGCTGCGAGCGCAGCGTGCCGCCCTGGTCGCGGCGGCCGTCGTCGCGCTGCTCGTCCTGGTCGCGCTCGCCGCGCCGCTGCTCACCGCCCTGGAGGGCCAGGACCCCACCACGTACCACCCGTCCCTGGTCGACTCCGCGCGCGGAGGCGTGCCCATCGGCTCCTTCGGCGGCATCAGCGCCGACCACTGGCTGGGCGTCGAACCGCAGACCGGACGTGACATGTTCGCCCGGCTCGTCTACGGGGCTCAGGTGTCCCTGGGCGTCGCGCTGGCCGCCACGGTGCTGCAGGTCGTCCTCGGCGTCGCCATGGGCGTGGCCTCCGGCCTCGGCAACCGCTGGGTCGACCAGGTCCTGAGCCGCATCACCGACATCTTCGTCTCGATGCCGTTGATGATCATGGCGCTTGCGCTGCTCGCCGTCGTCCCGAGCGGCTTCCCGCGGCCCGTCCTCGTCGCGCTGATCATCGCCCTGGTCGCCGGCTGGAGCACGACGGCGAAGATGGTGCGGGCCCAGACCCTCACCCTCAAGAACCTCGACTACGTCGCCGCCTCCCGGCTCAGTGGCTGGAGCACCTGGCGCACCGCCGTACGCGAACTCCTTCCGGGCCTGGCCGCGCCCGTCATCACGTACTCCGCGCTGCTGATCCCCTCGAACATCAGCGCCGAGGCGGCCCTGTCCTTCCTCGGCGTCGGCGTGAAGCCCCCGACGCCCTCCTGGGGACAGATGCTCACCTCCGCCGACGTCTGGTACCAGGCGGCCCCGCAGTACCTGCTGCTGCCCGCCGCCGCCCTGTTCGTGACCGTGTTCGCGCTGACCGTCCTCGGCGACGGCGTCCGCGTGGCCCTCGACCCGCGCGCGGCCTCGCGCCTGCGCATCGGCACCGGGCGCAGGCTCGAGGCCCGCGCGGACAAGGGCGTGCCGGCAACGGACAAGGCGGACGCGGTCGCAATGCAGAACGACGCAGTTGCAGGGAAGAAGGAGGACCGGGCATGAGCGGCCTCACCGGCTTCGTCCTGCGCCGTGTCATCGGCGCCGCGGTCACCCTGTTCGCGCTCTCGGTGATCATCTACGTCGTGTTCTACGTCACCCCCGGCAACGTCGCCCAGATCACCTGCGGCCCGCGCTGCTCCCCGGAACAGGTCCACCAGGTCGCCCAGCAGCTGCACCTCGACGACCCGCTGTACGTGCGCTACTGGCATTTCCTGCAGGGCATCCTCGCCGGCCAGGACTTCTCGACCGGCACCGGCGTCGAGCACTGCTCGGCGCCCTGCCTCGGGGAGTCGTACCAGAGCGACCAGCAGGTCACGGACATCATCCTGACCAGGCTTCCGGTGAGCTTCTCGCTGGTGCTCGGCGCGATGGTGATCTGGCTGGTGCTCGGCGTCGGCACCGGTGTGCTGTCCGCGTGGCGGCGCGGCCGGTTCAGCGAGCGGGTACTCACCGCGATCACCCTCGCGGGCACGGCCACGCCGGTCTTCGTCATCGGCCTGGTGCTGATGATCGTCGTCTGCGGCGAGCTGCAGCTGCTGCCCTTCCCGGAGTACGTGAACTTCACCGACGACCCCCAGCAGTGGGCGTGGAACCTGCTGCTTCCCTGGCTCTCCCTCGCCCTCATCGAGGCGGCGAGCTTCGCCCGGCTCACCCGGGCGTCGATGCTGGAGACCCTCGCCGAGGACCACATCCGCACCTTCCGCGCGTACGGCGTCGGCGAGCGCGCGGTGATCGTCCGGCACGCGCTGCGCGGCGCGACCGCGTCCGTCATCGCACTCAACGCCGTCACCTTCGGCTCGGCCGTCGGCGGCGCCGTCCTCACCGAGACCCTCTTCGGGCTGCCCGGCGTGGGCCAGGAGCTGGTCCACGCGGTGAAGGTCGTGGACCTGCCGGTGGTCGTCGGCATGGTCCTGGTCATCGGCTTCTTCGTGGTCCTCGCCAACGCCGTCGCGGACGTGCTGTACGCGGTGGCCGACCGACGGGTGGTGCTCGCATGAGCCTGGTGGAAGTGACGGACCTGACCGTCGAGTTCGGCTCCCTGCGGGCCGTGGACGGGCTGTCCTTCAGCCTGGCGAAGGGCGCCGCCCTCGCCCTCGTCGGCGAGTCCGGTTCCGGCAAGTCCACGGTCGCGGGCGCCCTGCTGGGCCTGCACCGGGGCACCGGGGCGCGGGTCGCCGGCGCGGTCCATGTGGCCGGTACCGACGTCCAGGACGCCTCCGACGAGGAACTGCGCCGGCTGCGCGGTGCCAAGGCCGCCATGGTCTTCCAGGACCCGCTGTCCTCGCTCGACCCGTACTACGCGATCGGCGACCAGATCGCCGAGGTCTATCGCGTGCACACGCGCGTGACGCGTCGTACCGCACGCGCGCGTGCGGTGGAGGCGCTGGACAGAGTGGGAATTCCGGACGCGGTACGGCGCTCCCGGTCCCGGCCGCACGAGTTCAGCGGTGGCATGCGCCAGCGCGCCCTGATCGCCATGGCCCTCGCCTGCGAGCCGGACCTGCTGATCGCCGACGAGCCGACCACCGCCCTCGACGTCACCGTCCAGGCCCAGATCCTCGATCTGCTGCACACACTGCGCGAGGAGACGGGCATGGGCCTGCTGCTCGTCACCCACGACGTGGGCGTCGCCGCCGAGAGCGTGGACGACATCCTCGTCATGCGGCACGGCAGGGCCGTCGAGCGCGGCCCTGTCGGCACCGTCCTCGCCGCGCCCGCCCAGACGTACACCCGCGAACTCCTCGACGCCGTCCCGCGCGTGGACACCCGCCGCACCGGCTCCGGGGCCACCGGCGAGATCGTGCTGGAAGCCACCGGGGTGCGGCGCGAGTTCGGGCGCGGCAGGCAGGCGTTCGCGGCCGTGGACGACGTCTCGCTGACCGTCCGCCGCGGCGAGACCCTCGGCGTCGTCGGGGAGAGCGGCAGCGGCAAGACCACGCTCGGCCGGATGCTCGTCGGTCTGCTCGAGCCGACGGCCGGCGCGATCCGTTACGAGGGCCGCGCACACACCACGGTGAACCCGGCCGTCCAGATGGTCTTCCAGGACCCGGTCTCCTCGCTCAACCCCCGTCGTAGCGTGGGCGAGTCCGTCGCCGACCCGCTGCGCGCGCGTGGAGACCGGGACGAGGAGCGCATCCGGGGGCGTGTGGCGGAACTGCTGGAGCGCGTGGGGCTCGAAAGGGCGCACTACGACCGCTACCCGCACGAGTTCAGCGGCGGCCAGCGCCAGCGCATCGGCATCGCCCGGGCGCTCGCCGCCGAGCCGCGCGTCATCGTCTGCGACGAGCCCGTCTCCGCGCTCGACGTCACCACACAGGCCCAGGTGGTCGGCCTGCTCGGCGAGTTGCAGCGGGAACTAGGCCTCGCGCTGGTCTTCATCGCGCACGACCTCGCCGTCGTACGGCAGGTCAGCGACCGGGTCGCGGTGATGCACCGCGGCCGGGTCGTCGAGTACGGGCAGGCCGACGAGGTGTACGACAGCCCGCGCGAGCCGTACACCCAGCAGCTCCTGGCCGCCGTACCCGCGCTCGATCCGGAGCTGGCGGCCCAGCGGCGCGCGGCCCGGCGCGAACCTGCCGCGGCGTGACGCGGTCGGGGAGCGGCGTGACACGGTCGGGCAGCGGGGTGGGCCTGGCGTAACGTTTCGCGCATGAGCGATGACGCTCTGAACTCATAGCGCGACGGAACGCGACCTGCACGCGAAAGTTACGACCGTTCACCCCTTTTGGTGGCGCGATGGACAACCGTCCGTCGCGCCACCGCCTTGTCCGCTTACGTTCGTCCCGCTGCGAGCCGCCGGGACAACGGCGGCTCCCCAGAAGGGAGATCGGGGGTGCACACGTGCGCATCGGACTGCTTACGGAGGGTGGCTACCCGTATGTGAGCGGTGACGCCGGACTCTGGTGCGACCGGCTCGTGCGCGGGCTCGAGCAGCACGAGTTCGACATCTACGCGCTCAGCCGCAGCCGGCGCCAGGAGGACGAGGGCTGGGTCCAGCTCCCGCCCCAGGTGAGCCGTGTGCGTACGGCGCCGCTGTGGACGGCCGACGACGGGGCCGCATACGGGTGGCGCGCGCGACGGCGCTTCACCGAGTGCTACGGGGAACTGGTCGCGACGGTGTGCGCCGGAGCCGCTCCGGAAGCCGGCGGCGCGCGCGAGGGCGCGTCGGCGGACGCCTCGGGAGAGGGGGCCGGCGGTGGGTCCGCCGATCTGGCGGACCGTTTCGGCAGCGCGCTGTACGGACTCGCCGAACTTGCCCGCGAAAAGGCCGGACTCGTCGGTGCCCTGCGCTCGGACGCCGCCGTGCGCACCCTGGAACGAGCCTGCCGCGCCCCCGGCGCGCTGCGCACGGCACGCGAGGCGCGCGTCCCCGACCTGCTCGCCGTCACCGCACACCTCGAACGCGCCCTGCGGCCCCTGTCCCTCGACTGGTACGGCGACGACGGCCTCGGCGCGGCCGACCTCTGCCACGCCACCGCGGGCGGCCCTGCCGCCCTGCCCGGGCTGCTCGCCCGGCACTTGTGCGGCGTACCGCTGCTCGTCACCGAGTACGGCGTGCCACTGCGCTCGCACTACCTGGGCCTCGGCCCCGACGCCGCCGCCCCCGCCGTACGCGCGCTCCTCGGCGCCTTCCACGGCCGGCTCGCCGCCGAGGTCTACCGGCGCGCCGAGATCCTCACACCCGGCAACGCGCACGCCCGCCGCTGGCAGGAACGGTGCGGCGCCGACCGGGCCAGGATCCGCACGGTCTACCCGGGCATGGACGCCACCCGCTTCGCCGAGGTCGGTGAGTCCCCCGACCGCGCCGACCCCGACACCCTGGTGTGGGTCGGGCGCGTCGAACCCGCCAAGGACCTGATCTCGCTGCTGCACGCCTTTGCGGAGGTCCGCAAGGAGGAGCCCAAGGCGCGCCTCAGGATCGTCGGCGCGCCCTTAGGTCCCGAGGGCGCTGTCTACCTCGGTCACTGCCGGGCGCTCGCCGCGCAGCTCTTCCCGGACGAGGCGGACGGCGCGCACGCCGTCGGCGACAACCCGGTCTCCTTCGAGGAGATCGGCGGACCCGAGGCCCCGACGCTGCCCGATGCGTACGCCACCGGAGCGGTCGTCGTGCTGTCCAGCGTGGTGGAGGGTTTCCCCATCGGCCTCGCCGAGGCCATGCTCTGCGGCCGGGCCACGGTGTCCACGGACGTCGGCGCGGTGGTGGAGGTCATCGGCGGCACCGGGCTCGTCGTGCCCCCGCGCAATCCACGGGCGCTCGCCGAGGCGTGCGTGGCACTGCTGCGCGACCCCGAGCGCCGTGAGCGCCTCGGCGCCGCCGCGCGCGCCCGCGCTCTCGAACTGTTCACCGTCGAGCAGAACGTCACGGCATTTCACGGCATTTACCTGCAGATCGTTTCGCACTGCCCGGTCCGCCGGGTCGTGCTCGACGAGACCGGTGAACCGCTGCCGTTCGCCGCCCCCGCCGAGTCCCGCGTCCCCGGCCGCTGGACCGGGCCCGCGGCCCGCGTTCTGCCCCGGACCGCCCCCGGCTGGGCCACGACCGCACCGGTCCGCGCGACACCACTGGCGGCTGCGGAGGGGGCGTGATGGGCGTACAGGACGACGACCGCGGAAGCGAGGGCGGGCTCGGCAGATCCGACCGTCCCGCAATGCCCAGCGGCGCCGAACCGTGGGACGCACGGCCGGGGGAGTGGTTCGGGGCAAGGGAGCCACAAGCATCCGCGAGGACCGTGCCGGAGGTTCCCGGGCACTGTGCGTCGCCGACCGGCGCAAGCGTCCCCGGTCCGACGGCGCGCACCGCGCCCCGACGCGGTGCCGCCGACCCCGTGAAGGCCCTGCTGCACCGGCACCGTGAGCTGTGCGAGCAGGCGGTGGATCCGTTGGAGATCGCCGCCGGGCTGGAGGCGCACGGCATCACCGACCGGGCCGCGGCCCGGTTCCGGCATCGCGATGTCTTCTCGCTGGCCGAGGAGTTGTACGCGCGCGTGCCGCGCAGCGGTGGTGAGGGGCGTCCCGAGCCCGACCCCCTGCCCGTACCCCGCGTCCGGGCCGACTGGGCCCTGCTCGCCCTCCTGCCCGGTGCGCTCGGTGCGGCCACCGCGGCCGGACTGCGCCTCACCCACGGACACCTGCGTCTTCTCACCGCTCTCGGCGGCGTCCTCGCCCTTGCCCTCGCCGCCCGCGCGGTGCTGCGCCGCGGCCCGCTCGCGGGCCCGTCCCGCACGCGGGTGTGGCGCACAGGGACCGGCACGCGCGCGTGGACCCTCTGGCTGCTCGGCTACGCCCTCCTCGGCGACGGGCTCCTCGGGGCCGTCCTGACGGGCGGCCCCGACGCCCTGCCGACCGGCGCCCCGGACGGCCCCTGGCCCACGGCCCTCGCCCCCGCCCTGGCCCTCACCCTGGCCTGCACCCCGGCGGCCTGGTGCGCCCACCTGCTCAGCGCAGGTGCCCGCCGCAGGCTGGCGGGCAGCCGGGGGCTGGAGGACTTCACGTCCGCCGCCAAACCGCTGCTGTTCGGCACCTTCACCCTGTTCGTGGGCGCGCTCACCGTACTGCTGTTGCTGTGCGGCAGGCTCCTGCACGAACCCGCGGCCTACCCGCAGGCCCTCACCCTGGGTGCCCTGCTCCTGCTCGCCCGTCTGCTCGTTGTACACCGCCACCGGCACGCGCCCGCTCTCGCGCTGAGCGCCGCGGCGGCGACGGAGGTGGCGGCCCTCGCCCTGCCGCTGGCCGGCCGGCTGCCCGGCTGCGCCTTTCTGGCGGCTCCCGTCCGGACCCTCGCGAACACCTGGGGCACGGCCGCCGTACCAGCCCTGGCCTGCGGCTGCGCGGCCCTGGCCCTGCTGGTCCACGCCGGCCGCGCCCTCACCCGGGCCTCGGCCCACGCGCCCACGGGAGCCCCCGAGTGAACCTTCCGCCCCCGGCCCGCCACCGCAGGCACCCGCGCCACCCCTCTGAAGGAGAACACCAGATGACCACCTCCCGACCCGGAGCGTCCGGAGCCACCGGAACCGCCGGAGCGCCCGCAGCGACCGGAGCCCTTGCCACGGCCGGCTCCGTCGGCGCGCACACCCCGGGAGCCGCACGATGAGGGTCCTGCTGATCGGAGCCAACGGATACATCGGCCGCTTCGTCGCCGACCGCCTGCTCGCCGACCCGGCCGTCCAGCTCACCGCGCTCGGCCGCGGCGACGACGCCGACGTCCGCTTCGACCTCGCCTCCGGCAGCCCGGGCGCACTCACCCGCTTCCTCGACGCGGTCCACCCCGGCGTCGTCGTCAACTGCGCCGGTGCCACCCGCGGCGGCGCCCGCGACCTCACCCGGCACAACACCGTCGCCGTCGCCACCGTCTGCGAGGCCCTGCGCCGCAGCGGCTGCGGCGCCCGTCTCGTGCAGGTCGGCTGCGGCTCGGAGTACGGCCCCAGCCAGCCGGGCTCCTCCACGGCCGAGGACGCCGTGCCCCGCCCCGGCGGCCCGTACGGCGTCAGCAAGCTCGCCGCGACCGAACTGGTCCTCGGCTCGGGCCTGGACGCCGTCGTGCTGCGCGTCTTCTCCCCGGCCGGCCCCGGCACCCCGGCCGGCTCCCCGCTGGGCCGCCTCGCCGAGGCCATGCGCCGCGCCATGCAGTCCGGAGACGGCGAACTCAAACTCGGCGGGCTCGGCGTCCAGCGCGACTTCGTCGACGTACGCGACGTCGCCCGCGCCGTGCACGCCGCCTCGCTCTCCGCCGCGCAGGGCGTCATCAACATCGGCTCCGGCCGCGCCGTACGACTCCGGGACGCCGCCGCCGTGCTGGCCCGGGTCGCCGGGTACGGCGGCGCGCTGCACGAACTCGACGCCCCGCCCGGCCCGCTGCGCAACGCCATCGGCCATCCCCGCACCGACTCCGACCACGTGGCCCCGGTCGCGTACCCGTACCCGGACGGCTGCGGCAGCTGGCAGCAGGCCGACGTGCGCACCGCGCGTGACCGGCTCGGCTGGCGGCCCCGCATCAATCTCGAAGAATCCCTGGCAGACATCTGGATGGAGGCGGCATGCCGCATCTGACCAGCAGCACCGCGAGCACCACGAGCACCGGCCTGCGCACCGCGCTCGGCGTCCCCGGCTACGCCCATCCGCTCGTCGCCCCTGCCCAGTGGGGCGAACTCACCCGCCCGGGCATCCCGCTGGACTGGGTCGTCCTCAACGTGGCGGCGGGGCCCGGCACTCGCCCCGACCCGCACTGTCTGGAAGCCGCGGGCCGGCTGCGGGGCGCCGGCGTCCGCGTCCTTGGCCACCTGGACCTCGCGTACGGCGCCCGCGCCTTCGGCGACCTGCTCGCCGACGCCCACCGCCACCTCGACTGGTACCGCGCCGACGGATTCCTGCTGGACCGCTGCCCCGCCGAGCGCGGTGCGCTGCCCGATGTCCGCCGCGTGGTCACCACACTCCGGACGATCTATGACGCCGCTCACATCGTCCTCGGCCAAGGCAGCCACCCGCACCCCGGCTACGCGGAGAACGCCGACCAACTGGTGACCTTCTGCGGTTCCTGGTCCGACTACCGCTGGTCGCAGGCCGCCGAGTGGACCGCCGACTATCCGCCGGACCGCTTCTGCCACTTCGTGCACGGCGTACCCCACGGCCACCTGGACGAGGCGCTGCGCATCGCCCGCTGGCAGGGAGCCGCGACGATCTACTTCACCGACCGCACGGACCGCGGCGGCCGTGCCGACCCCTGGGAGACCATGCCCGGCTACTGGGACGACATCGTCTCGCGTGTCGGAACAGGTGTCTCGGAATGAAGAAGGGCGTGGCAGTGTTACGGGGAGAACAACTGTAGTGATTGACCGACCAACGGAGTCCCCGTGTCGCTGCCACCCCTGGTCGAGCCAGCTGATCAGCTCACCGTAGACGAGGTCCGCCGGTACTCCCGCCACCTGATCATCCCCGACGTGGGCATGGACGGGCAGAAGCGGCTGAAGAACGCCAAGGTGCTGTGTGTCGGCGCGGGCGGCCTGGGCTCGCCCGCGCTCATGTACCTGGCCGCCGCCGGCGTGGGCACCCTCGGCATCGTGGAGTTCGACGAGGTCGACGAGTCGAACCTGCAGCGCCAGATCATCCACAGGCAGGCCGACATCGGCCGCTCCAAGGCCGAATCCGCCCGTGACACCGTCAAGGGCATCAACCCGTACGTGAACGTGATCCTTCACGAGGAGCGGCTCGAGGCCGACAACGTGATGGACATCTTCAGCCAGTACGACCTGATCGTCGACGGCACCGACAACTTCGCGACCCGCTACCTGGTCAACGACGCCTGCGTGCTGCTGAACAAGCCGTACGTCTGGGGCTCGATCTACCGCTTCGACGGCCAGGCGTCCGTCTTCTGGTCCGAGCACGGCCCCTGCTACCGCTGCCTCTACCCGGAGCCCCCGCCCCCGGGCATGGTCCCCTCCTGCGCCGAGGGCGGCGTCCTGGGCGTGCTGTGCGCGTCCATCGGCTCCATCCAGGTCAACGAGGCCATCAAGCTCCTGGCGGGCATCGGAGAGCCGCTCGTCGGCCGCCTGATGATCTACGACGCCCTGGAGATGCAGTACCGCACGGTGAAGGTCCGCAAGGACCCGAACTGCGCGGTCTGCGGTGAGAACCCGACCGTCACCGAACTCATCGACTACGAGGCCTTCTGCGGCGTCGTGTCCGAGGAGGCCCAGGCGGCGGCCGCCGGCTCCACGATCACTCCCAAGCAGCTCAAGGAGTGGATCGACGACGGCGAGAACATCGAGATCATCGACGTCCGCGAGCCGAACGAGTACGAGATCGTCTCGATCCCCGGCGCCAAGCTGATCCCCAAGAACGAGTTCCTCATGGGCAGCGCCCTGGAGGGCCTCCCGCAGGACAGGAAGATCGTCCTGCACTGCAAGACGGGTGTCCGCAGTGCGGAGGTCCTCGCCGTCCTGAAGTCCGCGGGCTTCGCCGACGCCGTTCACGTGGGCGGCGGTGTCATCGGCTGGGTCAACCAGATCGAACCCGACAAGCCGGTCTACTGAGCCGGTTCCTTGATGTGGGTGGCGGGGGCTTCGGGTGCGTACGGCGCCCGGAGCCCCCGTCCGCGTCACCGCCCCCGCACGCGTCGGCCGGGTCGTGGTGTGCCGAACGGGCCGGGCACAGGCCCGTCGTGGCACCAGCCGGCTGTGTACCGACCCAAGAGGAAGCCCCCGAACGCCGGTGGGATCTGTGCGGCCCCGACCGGTTGCCGCTTCGTGCGGACGGGCGCCGGACGGCATGGCCGGCGCCGCGGTCACGGCGGCCGTCCAGCACAGGAACTGCCTCATGCGCACCCCCCTCGCAGGCCCTTCGCGTCGTGCCGCGCCGGGCGTTGAGGCCATGGTAGATCCGTCGGGCCGTGGCCGTGGCGGCCTGTGGATAACCCTCTGACCTGCGAGTTCTAGGCGGCTGAAGGATGGTTCGGCGGAGGGGTGGTTCAGGTGCAGACCGCGCCGCTCGTCGGCACCTTGCCCTCCAGCAGGTAGCTGTTCACCGCGCTCTGCACACACTTGTCCTTGCTGTCGTAGGCACCGTGCCCCTGGCCCTTGTATGTCAGCTCGACTCCTACGCCCTTGCCGAGCGCGTCGACCATCTTCCTCGCGCCCTCGTACGGAGTGGCCGGGTCGCCGGTGTTGCCGACGACGAGGATGGGCGCCGATCCGGGCGCGCTGACGTCGGGATGGTCGGCGGCGCCCGGCACGGGCCAGTTGGTGCAGCTGACCAGGCCCCAGGCCAGGAAGTCCCCGAACAGCGGTGAGGCGGCCCGGAATTCGGGCAGCTTCTGCTGGACGTAGTCGGCGGTGTACCTCGGCTTCTGGTCGGCGCAGCTGATGGCGGTGTTCGCCGCGGTGAGGTTGTTGTACTCGCCGTCCTCGTTCCTGCCGTTCAACGAGTCGGACAGCAGCAGCAGGATCTTTCCGTCACCGTCGTACGCCTGCTCCAGGCCCTCGGTGAGGTACTCCCAGAAATCCTTGGAGTACAAGGACTGCGCAATGCCGTTGGTCGCGGCGGTCTCGGTGAGCTGGCGCGGCGGGATGCCGGAGATCGGCTTCTTGTCCAGGTCGGTCAGCAGTTTCGCGATGCGGTCCTTCACCTCCTGCGGGGTGTTGCCGATCGGGCACTCCGTGGTCTTCGACGTGCAGTCCTCGGCGAAGTTGTCGAGCGCGAGCTGGAAGCCCCGGGCCTGGCCGAGTGAACCCTGTTCGGGGTTCTGCGTGGGGTCGACGACGCCGTCGAAGACGGCCCGGCCGACGTTCTTGGGGAACAAGTGGGCGTACACGCCGCCGAGTTCGGTGCCGTAGGAGATGCCGAAGTAGTGCAGCTTGTCATCGCCGAGGACCTGACGCAGCAGATCCATGTCGCGGGCCGCGTCCGTGGTCGCCACGTGCGGCAGGATCTTCCTGGAGTTCTTCTCACAGGCCGCGTTGAACTGCTTGGTGCGGTTCAGCAGCGCGGTGCGCTCGGCGCTGTCGTCGGGGGTCCCGTCCTGCTGGAAGTACGCATCCAGCTGGGAGTCGTTCTCGCACTTCACCGGCGTGCTGCTGCCGACCCCGCGCGGGTCGAAGCTGACCAGGTCGTAGCGGGTGCGCAGGGCGGCGTAGTCCTCACCGAACGCGGGCAGCGTGCTCACGCCGCTGCCGCCGGGGCCGCCGAAGTTGAACACGAGCGAACCGATCCGCTCGCTCGCGGGGCCGCTGGCTCTGGCGCGGATCAGGGCGATGCCGATGGTGTCCCCCTTGGGTTTGCCCCAGTCCAACGGCGCTCTCATGGTGGCGCACTGCCATGTGCCGCCGTTCGGCAGCGGGGACGGCGCGCTGCCGCCGCCCTCGGCCTCGGACGGGGCCGGGCAGTCCTTCCAGTCCAGCTTCTGCGCCCTGAGATCCCCGTCCTTGGCGCCGCCGCCGCATCCGGCCAGCAGTGTGGACAGCAGCACGGCAGTGGTGGTCAGGACGGCCGCGCGCAGCCAGGAGGGGTTCGCCATGCCCTCATCCTGGGGGCGTGCACGCCGCGGCGCGCGGGGCGCGGGCCGTACGAGGTACGGCCCGCGGTCCTACAGGGCTCCCTTGCGGGTGAGCTGGTTGAAGGCCAACCAGCCCGGCAGCACCGGCAGCCACAGGGTCAGCAGCCGGAACAGCAGAACGGCCGGGGCGGCGACCTCCTTGGGCAGGCCGAAGGCGATCAGGCCGAGTGTGAGGCTCGCCTCGACCGCACCGACGCCGCCCGGGGTGGGTGCCGCGGAGCCGAGTGCGTTGCCGGCGAGGAAGACGACGGCGACGCTGGCGATGCTCAGTGAGGCCGTGCCGTTGCCGAACGCGCGGACGGAGGCGTCCAGGCACATCACGAAGCAGGCGGTGAGCAGGAGCATGCCGCCGATACCGGTGATCAGCTTCTGCGGCCGCTGGAGCACGTCGAGCATGCGCGGAACGACACCGGCGAACAGCGACCTCACGCGCGTGACGAGGAATTTCCGCAGGAACGGCACGGAGGTCACCACGAGCACGAGCACCGCCACGGTCAGCAGACCCGCGATGACCGTCCGGGACGGCGACAGCGACGGTGTCTTCTCCGTGCCGGTGAGATACCCGAAGGTCAGCAGCATCAAAATGTGGCAGCCGAGCCCGAACAGCTGCGACGCGCCGACACTCGCCACCGCGAGGCCCGCGCGCACGCCGGCGCGCTGCAGGAAGCGCGTGTTGAGGGCGACACCGCCGACCGCGGCCGGCGCCACGATCTTCACGAAGGACCCGGCGACCTGCGCCGCCGCCGTCCGCAGGAACGGCACCCGCTCCGGTACGAAGCCCAGTAGCGCCATCGCCGCGGCGACGTAGCTGAGCGCGGAGAACGCCACCGCGGCGACCACCCAGCCCCACTGGGCCTGGGCGAACAGCGTGCCGAACTCGATGTGGGTGAGCTGCGTCAGCAGGTAGTAGGCGCCGATCGCGCCGGCGATGAAGCTGATGAGCGTGCGCGGCCGCACCCGCTCCAGCCGGGCCGGTTCAACGGGAGCCTGCGGCCTGATCCGCAGTACCTGGTGCCGGATCTGGGTGAGCAGGTCCTCCTCGCGTGCCTCTTCGAGCGCGTCGTCCATGGCCTGCCGCTCCGCACGCTGCTCGGCGCGGACGGTCTTCTTGTCGGGCCTTTCGAGGGCGGGCCGGTCCGTCTCGGCCGCCTCCTCCAAGCGGGCCTGCTTCGCCTGCCGGGACGCCTCCAGGACCGCGTCCCGCTCCCGCTGGGCACGCTCCCGGGCCAGCCGGCGCAGCGTCGCGCGCGTGGAGCGCGTCAACGCGATCGGCTGGAGCAGGGGCAGGCAGTCGGCGACCGAGTCGGGGCCGAGCACCCCGACCGCGGAGGTCACCGCCCGCTCGGCGCCCACCCGCAGACCGAGCGTGGTGACCAGCTGGGCCACGTCCAGGCGCAGCAGCACCTCGCCGGCGGCGATCTCGCCACCGCGCAGTTCGGAGAGGATCACCTTGCCGGAACGATCCACCAGAATCGCGTCACCTGCGAGTCTGCGGTGCGCGATACGCCGCGACTGCAGCGCCTGCACCTGGTGCCAGGTGTTGCGCAGCAGCTCGTCGGTGATCTCCTCGTCGGCCAGCGAGTCCAGCGTGCGCCCGCCGGTGTGCTCGTAGACGAGCATGACGGCGTCGGGGCCGAGTTCGGAGGTGGCGATCAGCTTGGGCGCGTTGGCACCGGCCGCGATCGCCGCGTACGCCAGCAGGGCTTCCTGTTCCAGCGCCTGGCGCAGTGACTGGAGGCTGGAGCGGGTGGCGAAGCCGCGCAGGGTCAGATTGCGCCACGCCCGGTAGAAGAAGCCCTGGGCCTGCTGTTCCCGGTCGACGACCGTGACGTCCAGCGGCGGGCCGTCCTCCAGGGTGACGAAGTAGCGCCGGCCGCGGTCGCCGTTCTCCGACTCCACGGCCTCCTCGCGCGCGGCGGCGACGGGGTGGAAGCCGACGTGCCTGAGGCCCGCCATCAGGGTCTGCCCGGTGGGGCGGATGTTGGGGGAGCCGACCGCGTACAGCGTGCCGTAGGCGATGGTCCAGCCGATCAGCACCGTCAGGATGATCGAGAACGGCGTCGTATAGCCGGTGACCAGCATCGAGAACGCGTCGAGCAGCAACACGATCCACAGCACGGCACGCCATCTGGGTCTGCGGGACATGCCGACGGCCGTCATGTAGGCGATCACGGGTGCCAGATAGCCGTGTACGGGGTCGGTCAGGGCGTGGATGTCGCCCGGCGAGGGCTGGGTGAGCGCTTCCTGGATCGAACCCGGCGCGGCCCGTGCCACCCATAGGTCGGTCGCCAGGGTCACCCCGTGGGCGAGGACGGCGGCGAGGACACCGTCGGCGATGCGCAGCCCGTCGCGTTTGATCAGCCGCTCGATGGCGAAGGCGACCGGCACCAGCAGGATCGCGATGCTGGATGCCAGCCCCGCGAACCTGATCAGCAGGTCGGGCGCTTGGCCGGTGCCCTTGTTGATGTCCTGCTCGAGGCCCGAGGTGGTGCCGTGCGCGAATGCGGCGATCGCGAGCAGCACCGCGATGGCGAGCACGCCCACCAGGAGCCGCATGAGATCGGAAGGGCGGTGCACGCGCGCGGGGAGCAGCGGTTCGTCGCCCTCCACCTCGTCGGTGTGCGGTTCGTCGTCGGGACCGTGGTCTGGGGGCGTGTTCTGAGAGACGTGCGCCCCCTCGGTGTCGTTGTTGTCGTCGGCACGCGTGTGTGTGCCGTCGCTCTTCCGATCCCCGGCGCCGTTCCCACGAGTCCCACGCGCGCGCGTGGCGTCGTCCTTGGGTGTATCGGTGTCTTCCTGGTGTGCGCCGGCGCCGGCGGCGCCGGGGCGCGCGGTGGCGTCAGGGGTGCCCGCCGCGCCTTCGGGGTGCACGCCCTGCTGATTCATGGTCTCTTCTTGGTCTCGTATCACCAGTTACCGCCCGCACGATGGTGGCATGCCCCACCGGCACACGGGGGCATCAGGGTGCGGATGCGCGGGCGCACAGTCTGCCCGAAGCACCGTCCAGGAGCGAGAGGGCCGTCCCCGCGGTCCGCGCCGCGATGTCGGCGCAGTGCGGCAGGATGGGGCGAATGAGCGAGCAGAGCCCTGCCGAGGACACCCATGAAGGGTACGCGGAAGCGCTGCCGGAGTACGCCGAGCGAGTCCTCGAGGTCGCGGAGCGGATTCCGCCGGGACGTGTGATGACCTACGGCGATGTCGCCGAGTGGCTCGAGGAGGGCGGGCCGCGCCAGGTCGGCCGGGTGATGGCCCTCTATGGCGGCGCCGTCCCGTGGTGGCGGGTCGTCCGCGCCGACGGCACGCTGCTGCCCGGGCACGAACTGAGCGCCCTCGACCACTACCGCGCGGAAGGTACGCCGCTGAAAGAGGCGGCCAGGAGCGCCGAGGGGCATCTGCCGCGGCTCGACATGCGGCGGGCCCGATGGGACGGCGGGGCGGGGGCGGACGGTCACACCTGACAGCTTCCGCCATCGGACGCCCTCGGGGAGAGCCTGTGGCCCGTACGGGGGACAGGGGGGACGTTCGTCGCATGACGTACGTTCGACAGGAGTGGGACGCGCGTGACGCAAGCGTCGCGAGGGAAGAAGCGGAAGCCCTGCTTCCGCCCGGAGCGACGGCGTAGCGTCGGCTGCACCCGTCCCCCTCACCCCGCGGCCACCGCCTCGCGCGCGTGACCGCACGCCCACCCGCACGACCACCAGGACCGGCCAACCACGTGAGTTCCTCCTCCTTCACCGGACGCCTGCCGCACCCCCAGGTGCGGCAGGGGAGCCGTGGCGCCTACCGGCTGGTCCGTACCCCGCCGGCCGTGGTGGATCCCCCCCGACTGGACGCGGCACAGCGCGCCGTGGTTGACCACCGGTCCGGACCGCTGCTCGTCCTCGCGGGCCCGGGCACCGGCAAGACCACCACCCTGGTCGAGTCCGTTGCCGCAAGGATCGCCCGCGGCGGGGACCCGGAGCGCATCCTGGTGCTGACGTTCAGCCGCAAGGCCGCCGTCGGGCTGCGTGACCGCATGGCCCTGCGCCTGGGCGCCGCCCGCGCGCCCCGGGCGACCACGTTCCACTCGTACTGCTACGCCCTGGTCCGCGCCCACCAGGACAGTGATCGGTTCGTGGAGCCGCTGCGCCTGCTCTCCGGCCCCGAGCAGGACGTCGCCGTCCGCGAGCTGCTCGCCGGACAGCCCGAGCTGGAGCGGCTCGGTCTCACCCATGTGCGCTGGCCCGACGAACTGCGCGCCTGCCTGACCACGCGCGGTTTTGCCGACGAGGTCCGCGCGGTCCTCGCCCGCAGCCGCGAGCTGGGCCTCGGCCCCGACGCCCTGGATGCCTTCGCCCGCCGTACCGGCCGCCCCGACTGGCGCGCCGCGGCCGCCTTCCTCGCCGAGTACCTGGACGTGCTCGACCTCCAGGGCGTGATCGACTACGCGGAACTGGTCCACCGCGCGGTCCTGCTCGCCCGCCGCCCCGACACCGCCGGTCGGCTCGCCGCCCGGTACGACGCCGTGTACGTCGACGAATACCAGGACACCGACCCCGCCCAGGTACGGCTCCTGCACGCCCTGGCCGGCGGTGGACGAACCCTGGTCGCGCTCGGCGACCCCGACCAGTCGATCTACGCCTTCCGGGGCGCCGACGTGAACGGCATCCTCGACTTCCCCGCGGCCTTCCCGCGCGCGGACGGCCGTCCCGCCCCTGTCGAGGTGCTGCGCACCGCCCGCCGCTCCGGCGCCGCCCTGCTGGCCGCCACCCGCCTGATCACCCAGCGCATGCCACTGACCCGGCTGCCCGCCGGGAAGGTGCGCGCCCACCGCGAACCGGCCGCCGTACGGGACGGCGGCCGCGTCGAGGTCTACACGTACCCGACGCCCGGTACAGAAATGGACAACATCGCGGACGTCCTGCGCCGCGCCCACCTGGAGGACGGCGTCCCCTGGAGTGACATGGCCGTCCTGGTACGCGCCGGATCCCGCCTGCCGACCCTGCGCCGCGCCCTCACCGCGGCCGGCGTACCACTGGACATCGACGGTGACGACCTGCCCCTGCGGCACGAGCCGGCGGTGGCTCCCCTGCTGACCGCCCTGCGAGCGGTGGCCACGGCGGAGGCCCGGCCCCGCGAGCAGACCGCCGACGGGCGCACTCCGGAGGGTGAGTCGCCCTCGGCAGAAGCCGTTACCGAAGAAGCGCTCCCTGAAGGCGCCGCCGAGGAGGCCGTCGTCGCGGACACCGCTGCCGACGACGCCGCCCCCGAGGACAGCGAGGACAGCGAGGACAGCGAGGACAGCGCAGGCACCGAAGACGGCGAAGTGCCGACTTCTGACACCTCCTGGCTCGGCACCGAGACCGCTCTCACCCTGCTCGCCTCCCCTCTCGCCGGCCTGGACGCGGCCGATCTGCGCCGGCTCGGGCGGGCGCTGCGCGAGGAAGAACGCACGGCAGGCAACCCGCTGCCGCCCCCGTCCGACGAACTGCTCGCGCGAGCGCTCGCCGAGCCCGAGCGCCTGGCCGTGCACGACCCGGCGTACGCGCGCGGAGCGCAGCGCCTCGGCGCGCTGCTGCGCAAGGCCCGCGAACGCCTCGCGGGCGGCGGTACGGCCGAGGAGGCGCTGTGGGACCTGTGGGAGGGCACTCCCTGGCCGGCCCGCCTGGAGCGGGCCGCCCGGCGCGGCGGCGCGGCCGGCCGCAACGCCGACCGTGACCTGGATGCCGTGTGCGCGCTGTTCGCCACCGCCGCGCGCGCGGAGGAGCGCACCGGGGGCCGTGGCGCCCTGAACTTCCTGGAGCAGATCGAGGCCGAGGACATCGCGGCCGACACACTCGCGCGCCGCGCCGTACGCCCCGACGCCGTCCGTCTGATGACCGCCCACCGCGCCAAGGGCCTGCAGTGGCGCCTGGTCGTCGTCGCCGGAGTCCAGGAGGGGCTGTGGCCCGACCTGCGCCGCCGCGGCTCCCTCCTGGAGGCCGACCGTATCGGTCGCGACGGACTCGCCGAACCGCTCCCGCCCGGAGCGCTGCTCGCCGAGGAGCGCCGGCTGTTCTACGTCGCCGCCACGCGCGCGTGCGAGCGCCTGGTCGTGACCGCCGTGAAGGCACCGGCCGACGACGGCGACCAGCCGTCCCGGTTCCTGACGGAACTGGGCGTCGAGCCACGGGACGTCACCGGCCGCCCGCGTCGCCCGCTGTCCGTGGCCGCACTCGTCGCCGAGCTGCGTGCCACCACCGTCGACCCGCGCGTGTCCGCCCCCCTGCGGGAGGCCGCCGCCGGACGCCTGGCCCGGCTCGCCGCCCTCGCCGACGAGGACGGCCGCCCGCTGGTGCCCTCGGCGCATCCCTACCGCTGGTGGGGCATGTAC
This sequence comes from Streptomyces broussonetiae, assembly GCF_009796285.1. Taxonomy (NCBI): domain Bacteria; kingdom Bacillati; phylum Actinomycetota; class Actinomycetes; order Kitasatosporales; family Streptomycetaceae; genus Streptomyces; species Streptomyces broussonetiae. Next base: position 6,156,551 of record NZ_CP047020.1, read on the forward strand.
GACCCGACGGAGAGCAAGGTGCCGCTGCGCCACCACGACCAGCCGGTCGTGCTCTCCGGCAGCGCCCTCGACCAGCTCGCGAACACCTGCGCGCTGCAGTGGTTCCTGGGGCGCGAGGTGAAGGCCGACGCCCCCGCCACCACCGCACAGGGCTTCGGCAACGTCGTCCACGTCCTCGCCGACGAGGTCGCCTCCGGCCGTACCCCGGCCGACCTCGACGTCCTCATGGAACGCCTGGACTCCGTGTGGAACGCGCTCGCCTTCGACGCGCCCTGGAAGTCGAGGCAGGAGAAGGACAACGCGCGCGTGGCGCTCGAACGCTTCCTGAACTGGCACGTCCTGGCCCGCACCGGGCGCACCCCTGTGGCGAGCGAGCAGGATTTCGACGTCACCCTGGAGGCGGGCGACTACCACGTCCGCATCCGCGGCCAGATGGACCGCGTCGAGACGGACGGCGAGGGCCGCGCCTACGTGGTGGACTTCAAGACCGGCAAACAGGCGCCCACCGCCGCCGAGGTGACCCGCCACCCCCAGCTCGCCGTCTACCAGCTCGCCGTCCGCGAAGGCGCCGCCGACGAGGCCTTCGACGGCGTACGCCCCGAACCGGGCGGCGCCGAACTGGTGCACCTCAGGCAGGGCGCCGCCCAGCGCGACGGAGGCGACAGCCTGCCCAAGACGCAGACCCAGGAGCCGCTGTCGGGCGAGTGGGTCGGCGAACTGCTGGCCACCGCCGCCGGGAAGGTCCTCGACGAGCGGTTCACACCGAGCAGCGGCCAGCACTGCACCCACTGCGCGTTCCGGGCCTCGTGCAGTGCCCGGCCCGAGGGACGGCACGTGGTGGAGTGAACCTTCCGCGGGGCAGGAGTGACGCACGGCACCACAGGCGCTGACCTGCGTTTCTTCCTCATCGCGCGGTTGATTCGTCCTCGGCTGTCAGTGCCCGCCGCTAGCCTTTTCCGACATGCCAGCCCGTATCAGCGACCCCGAGCAGCTCAAGGAGCTGCTCGGCATCCCGTTCACCCCGGAGCAGACGGCCTGCATCACCGCGCCGCCCGCCCCGCAGGTGATCGTGGCCGGCGCCGGATCGGGCAAGACCACCGTGATGGCGGCCCGGGTGGTCTGGCTGGTCGGCACCGGACAGGTCGCGCCCGAACAGGTCCTCGGCCTGACCTTCACCAACAAGGCCGCCGGCGAGCTGGCCGAACGCGTCCGCAAGGCGCTGGTCAAGGCCGGCGTCACCGACCCCGAAGCCCTCCCGCCGGCCGACCACCACCCCTCGACGACAGCGCCTCGCGCCGACCCCGCCCGGTGGGACCCGGACAACCCGTCGGGCGAGCCGGTGATCTCGACGTACCACGCGTTCGCGGGCCGGCTGCTGACCGACCACGGCCTGCGCATCGGCCTGGAGCCCACCTCGCGGCTGCTCGCCGACGCCACCCGCTACCAGCTCGCCGCGCGTGTGCTGCGCGAGGCTCCCGGCCCCTATCCCGCGCTCACCCGCTCCTTCGCCGACCTCGTCAGCGACCTGCTCGCCCTCGACTCCGAACTCGCCGAGCACCTCGTCGACCCCGAAAAGCTGCGCGCCTGGGACGCGGACCTGCTGCGCACCCTTGAGGGCGCCAAGCTCACCAACGCCGATCTGCGCAGGGTTCCCGAGACGGCCGCCGCCCGCCGCGAACTCGCCGACCTCGTCCAGCGCTATCGGGCCGCCAAACGCGACCGCGACCTGGTCGACTTCGGCGACCAGATCGCCCTGTCCGCCCGCCTCGCGCGCGTGCCCGAGGTGGGCCGCCTGCTGCGCGAGGAGTTCCGCGTGGTGCTCCTGGACGAGTACCAGGACACGTCCGTGGCCCAACGCGTCCTGCTGGCAGGCCTGTTCGGCGGCGGTACGGGCCACCCGGTAACCGCCGTCGGCGACCCCTGCCAGGCCATCTACGGATGGCGCGGCGCCTCCGTCGCCAACCTGGACGACTTCCCCGCACACTTCGCGCATGCCGATGGCCGTCCCGCCACCCGGCAGGCGCTCAGCGAGAACCGCCGCAGCGGTGGCCGCCTCCTCGACCTCGCCAACGGCCTCGCCGAGCCCCTGCGCGCCATGCACGCGGGCGTGGAGGCACTCCGCCCGGCCCCCGGCGCCGAGCACGACGGCACGGTCCGCTGCGCCCTGCTGCCCACGCACGCCGAGGAGATCGACTGGCTGGCCGGCTCGATCGACCACCTCGTGCGCACCGGCACGGCCCCCGGCGAGATCGCCGTCCTGTGCCGTACGGCGACCGACTTCGCCGAGATCCAGGGCGCTCTCGTGGCCCGCGACATCCCCGTCGAGGTGGTCGGACTGTCCGGGCTGCTCCACCTGCCCGAGGTCGCCGACCTCGTCGCCGTGTGCGAGGTGCTCCAGGACCCCGGCGCCAATGCCTCCCTGGTGCGCCTGCTGACCGGGCCGCGCTGGCGCATCGGCCCGCGCGATCTCGCCCTGCTGGGCCGCCGCGCCCGCCTGCTGGTCGCCCACGCGCGCGTGGGCGACACCGACGACCCGGACCGCCGTCTCGCCGCGGCCGTCGAGGGCGTCGACCCGTCCGAGGTGATATCGCTCGCAGACGCCCTCGACACCTTCCTGGAGACACCGTTGGAGGGAGGTTTCGCGGAAGACGCCGACGACGGGCTGCCGTTCTCCGCGGACGCGCGCGTGCGCTTCGCCCGGCTGGCGACCGAACTGCGTGACCTGCGCCGTTCCCTGTCCGACCCGCTGATGGACGTTCTGCACCGCGTCCTTGCCGTCACCGGTCTGGAGGTGGAGCTGTCGGCGTCGCCGCACGCCCTGGCCGCCCGTCGACGCGAGACCCTGTCCAACTTCCTCGACATCGCCGCCTCCTTCGCGGCGAGCGACCGCGAGGCCACGTTGCTCGCCTTCCTCGGCTTCCTGCGTACCGCCGCGCAGTACGAGAAGGGCCTCGACAACGCCCTGCCCGGCGGCGAGAACACCGTCAAGGTGCTCACCGCCCACAAGTCCAAGGGCCTGGAGTGGGACGTCGTGGCCGTCCCCGGGCTGGTCGAGGGCACGTTCCCCAGCGCCCAGGGCCGCGAGAAGTGGACGGCGCAGGCCAAGGTGGTGCCGCACGCCCTGCGCGGCGACGCCGACACCCTGCCCGACGTCGGCAGCTGGGACTCGCGCGGCATGAAGGCCTTCCACGAGTCCATGAAGGACCACCAGCACACCGAGGAGCTGCGCCTCGGCTACGTCACCTTCACCCGCCCCCGCTCCCTCCTGCTCGGCTCCGGCCACTGGTGGGGGCCCAGCCAGAAGAAGCCGCGCGGCCCGTCCGGCTTCCTGCAGGCCCTGTACGACCACTGCGCCGCCGGTCACGGCGAGATCGAGGCATGGGCGGACGAGCCCGCCCAGGACGAGGCGAACCCGGCCCTGCACGCGGCCACCGCCGACCAGGTGTGGCCGCTCCCGCTGGACGACGCCGCCCTGGCCCGCCGCCGCGCGGCAGCCGAGACCGTCCTCGCCCACCTGGACGGCCTCACCGCCCAGGACACCGGCCACCAGCCGGCCGCCTACGACCCCGCCGCCTTCGACGACCCGGACTGGCCCACGCCACCGGACGAGGACACCTACGGGGCAGAGCCGTACGACGACCCCGGAGCGGACTTCCTCTACGACGAGGACCCTTTCGGTGACGGAGAACCGCCGTACGAGGCGGACGGCCCCGCACCCGACGCCCCTGCCGACCGGGACACCTGGGACGCCGCCGGGCCCACCGGCCCCCGCCAGGCGCCCGCCCCCCGGTACCGCCCCCACCCCGCCGAGCCACAGCAGCACCTCACCCCGGAGGAGGCCCGCACCATCGCCTCCTGGGACCGCGACCTGGACGCGCTCACCGGAGAGCTGCTGCGCGCCCGGCAGGCCGTCACGGACGTTCCCCTGCCCGCCACGCTGACCGCGTCCCAGCTGATGCTTCTGGCCGAGGACCCCGACGGGCTCGCGCAGGAACTCGCGCGCCCCATGCCGCGCCCACCACAACCGGCCGCACGCCGGGGCACCCGCTTTCACGCCTGGGTCGAAGCCCGCTTCGAGAAGCTGACACTGCCCCTGCTCGAACCCGACGAGCTGCCCGGCAGCGACGCCGAGATCGCCGACGAACAGGACCTTCAGGCACTGAAGGAAGCCTTCGAACGCAGCGCCTACGCCCAGCGCACCCCTTACCGGGTCGAGGCCCCCTTCCAGCTCACCCTCGCCGGCCGCGTCGTACGGGGCCGCATCGACGCGGTCTACCGATCCGGCGACGGCGCCGGGACGACGTACGAGATCGTCGACTGGAAGACCAGCCGCACACGTGCCGCCGACCCGCTCCAGCTCGCGGTGTACCGGCTGGCCTGGGCCGAGCAGCAGGGCGTGCCGGCCGAGTCGGTCACGGCCGCCTTCCTGTACGTGCGCACCGGCGAGGTCGTACGGCCCACGGACCTGCCGGACCGGGCAGCCCTGGAACGGCTCCTCACGGAAGACGCCGGAACGGCACACAGCGCGGACTGAGTGTGACGAACCGCCCGCCGAGGATGTCGGTGCGGGCCGATAGGCTCGTGAACATGAGCCAGACCCCGGACAGCGCCGTCCGCACGTACATCGAGCAGCACCGCGCCACCTTCCTCGACGACCTCGCGGCCTGGCTGCGCATCCCCTCCGTGTCGGCACAGCCCGACCATGCGCCCGACGTACGGAGCAGCGCCGACTGGCTCGCCACCAAGCTGCAGGAGACCGGGTTCCCCACGGTCGAGGTCTGGCAGACCCCCGGCGCCCCTGCCGTCTTCGCCGAGTGGCCCTCGGGCGACCCCGAGGCCCCCACCCTGCTCGTCTACGGCCACCACGACGTACAGCCCGCCGCACGCGAGGACGGCTGGGACAGTGACCCCTTCGAGCCGGTCGTCCGCGCAAACCGCCTCTACGCGCGCGGGGCGGCCGACGACAAGGGCCAGGTGTTCTTCCACACACTCGGCGTCCGCGCCCACCTCGCCGCCACCGGCCGCACCGCCCCCGCGGTCAACCTGAAGCTGCTGGTCGAGGGCGAGGAGGAATCCGGCTCCCCGCACTTCCGCGCCCTCGTGGAGGAGCGCGCGGAGCGGCTCGCCGCCGACGCCGTGATCGTCTCCGACACCGGCATGTGGTCCGAGGACACCCCGACCGTGTGCACCGGCATGCGTGGTCTCGCCGAGTGCGAGATCCGCCTGTACGGCCCCGACCAGGACATCCACTCCGGCTCCTTCGGCGGCGCTGTACCGAACCCGGCCACCGCCGCCGCACGCCTGGTCGCCGCCCTGCACGACGAGCACGCGCGCGTGGCGGTCCCCGGCTTCTACGACGGCGTCGTCGAGCTGACCGACCGCGAACGCGAGCTTTTCGCCGAGCTGCCCTTCGACGAGGAGCGCTGGCTGAGCACCGCCAAGTCCCGCGCCACCCACGGCGAGGCCGGGCACACCACTCTCGAGCGGATCTGGGCCCGCCCGACCGCCGAGGTCAACGGCATCGGGGGTGGCTACCAGGGCCCCGGCAGCAAGACGATCATCCCGTCCTCGGCCATGGTGAAGCTGTCGTTCCGGCTGGTCGCGGGCCAGGACCCCGACCACGTCGAGAAGGCCGTGCGCGCCTGGGCGGCCGAGCAGGTGCCCGCCGGAATCCGCTGCGAGATCGACTTCGGCTCGGCCACGCGCCCGTGCCTGACCCCGCTCGACCATCCCGCGCTGCAGTCCGTGGCCCGCGCCATGGGCCGCGCCTTCGAGGGACCGGTCCGCTTCACCCGGGAGGGCGGCTCCGGGCCCGCCGCCGACCTCCAGGAAGTCCTCGGCGCCCCCGTGCTCTTCCTGGGCATCTCCGTCCCCTCCGACGGCTGGCACGCCCCCAACGAGAAGGTCGAGCTGGACCTCCTCCTCAAGGGCGTCGAAACCAGCGCCTACCTGTGGGGTGACCTGGCCGAGAACTGGCGACCCACGCCCTGACCGGACCGCGCCGTACGGGAAGCCACCGCGCGCGGGGCACACTGGAAGAACCGCCCCGCACGCCCGCCCCCGCCCGGCCCGGTGCCCCACGCCGTACGTCCCGCCGAACCGCCCGCTGAACGAACCGCTGCACTGGGGGAGTTGGAAGCACCCGTGACCACCTGGACCGACGACACAGCCGACCGACCCATCTCACTGACCGCCCCGAGCGGCATCGACCGCGCCGCCCACCACCGGCTCGACGAGGCCTGGCTCGCGGCGGCGTGGAGCCACCCCACGACCCGCTGCTTCGTTGTCTCCGGCGGCCAGGTGCTCATCGACGAGACCCCGGACGGCCGGACCGAACTCGTCATGACGCCCTCCTTCGAGGCCCCGCTCACCGAGGCGCACCGCTACTTCCTCGGCATCGACGAGGACGGCGTCAGCTACTTCGCGCTCCAGAAGGACGCGCTGCCCGGCCGCATCGACCAGTCCGCGCGCCCCGCCGGCCTGCGGGAGGCGGGTCTGCTGCTGTCGCCGCGCGACGCGGGCCTGATGGTGCACGCGGTCGGTCTGGAGAACTGGCAGCGCACCCACCGCTTCTGCTCGCGCTGCGGCGAGCGCACGGTCATCGCCGCGGCCGGCCACATCCGCCGCTGCCAGGCCTGCGGTGCCGAGCACTACCCGCGCACCGACCCGGCCGTGATCATGGCCGTGACCGACGCGGACGACCGCATCCTGCTCGGCCGCCAGGTCCACTGGCCCGAGGGCCGCTTCTCCACGCTCGCCGGCTTCGTCGAGCCCGGCGAGTCCATCGAGCAGGCGGTGCGCCGCGAGGTGTTCGAGGAGGTCGGCGTCACCGTCGGCTTCGTGGAGTACGTGGCCAGCCAGCCCTGGCCCTTCCCGTCCAGCCTGATGCTCGGCTTCATGGCCCGCGCCACGTCCACCGAGATCGACGTCGACGGCGACGAGATCCACGAGGCCCGCTGGTTCTCCCGTGAGGAGCTGCACGAGGCCTTCGAGTCCGGCGAGGTCATGCCGCCCTACGGCATCTCCATCGCCGCCCGCCTGATCGAGATGTGGTACGGCAAGCCGCTGCCGACACGCAGCTTCGTCTGAGACCTGTACCGGGTGCGGGGCGACCCGTACCGGCTCGCTGCCCGCGCGGAGTCGGTCGTGGGCGTGGACCGCTCGCCGGAGATGATCCGGCGAGCCCGAGCCCGAGCCCGAGCCCGAGCCCGAGTCCCCTGACCCTCTGCATGCGACTGCGCGACCGCGCGTCGGCAAGCGTGGTCCGGCCGGCACGCCCCTGAAGTGCCCCGCCCGCGCATGGGGGGCGGGGCCCGCGAGGCCGCCCAGCGCATGCTGCCCGGTTGCGGTTGCGGCTACCGGCGCCGGCTGCCGTGGCGCTGCGCCGTGGTCCGGGACAAGACACAGCAGGGCGGCCCCTGGTCCCTCAGGGGCCGCCCTGCTGTGGTCACCGCGGAGGACCCGCGGCGCGTCACGCGCTGATCTTCTGCTTCACCTGGGCCAGCGACGGGTTCGTCAGCGTGCTGCCGTCCGCGAAGAGCACGGTCGGGACCGTCTGGTTTCCGCCGTTCGCCTTCTCCACGAACGCGGCGGACTCGGGGTCCTGCTCGATGTTGATCTCGGTGTAGGCGATGCCCTCCCGCTCCAGCTGGCTCTTGAGCCGCCGGCAGTAACCGCACCAAGTCGTGCTGTACATCGTCACAGTGCCCTGCATGTCTCTCGCGCTCCTCAGGCAGCTCGAAAAAGTTCGTCCGCGGGGAGAACGTACGCGGCAGGCCCGCCATTCCCGCCAGGGGTATGCACCTTCTCACCCTGGTTGTCCACAGCCGCTGTGACGCTTGCCGCATTAGTACGACAAGAGATGCCCGCCTGTGGACAACGGCCACGGCAGCCCCGGGGGACCTGGCAGCATTGCGGTGTGACAGCAGCAACGCACTCCACCCTCTTCCCGCAGGCACCGGACTCTGCCGACGCGGTGCTCGAAGGGCTCGACCCCGAGCAGCGCGCGGTGGCCACCGCCCTGCACGGCCCGGTGTGCGTCCTCGCCGGAGCGGGCACGGGCAAGACCCGGGCGATCACCCACCGCGTCGCCTACGGGGTGCGCGCCGGCATCCTGCAACCCTCCAGCGTCCTCGCCGTCACCTTCACCAACCGCGCCGCGGGGGAGATGCGCGGCCGACTGCGCCAGCTCGGCGCGCAGGGCGTCCAGGCCCGCACCTTCCACTCCGCCGCGCTGCGCCAGCTCCAGTACTTCTGGCCGAAAGCCATCGGTGGCGGCATGCCCCGGCTCGTCGACCGCAAGATCCAGCTCGTCGCCGACGCTGCCGCCGCCTGCGGCACCAGGCTCGACCGCGGTGAGCTGCGGGACGTCACCGCCGAGATCGAATGGTCCAAGGTGACCCAGACCGTCCCCGCCGACTACCCGTACGCGGCCGCGAAGGCCGGTCGCGAAGCCCCTCGCGCCCCCGCCGAGATCGCCCACCTGTACGCGGCCTACGAAGACCTCAAGCGCGACCGCGCGGTGATCGACTTCGAAGATGTCCTGCTCCTGACCGTCGCCATCCTCCAGGATCGCAGCGACATCGCAGAACAGGTTCGCGCGCAGTACCAGCACTTCGTCGTCGACGAGTACCAGGACGTCAGCCCGCTGCAGCAGCGGCTGCTGGAGCTGTGGCTCGGCGACCGCGACAATCTGTGCGTCGTCGGCGACGCCAGCCAGACCATCTACTCGTTCACGGGAGCAACCCCCGACCACCTCCTGGACTTCCGGACCAGACACCCGGGAGCCACCGTCGTGAAGCTGGTCCGCGACTACCGCTCCACCCCCCAGGTCGTCCACCTCGCCAACGGCCTGCTCGCCCAGGCCCGCGGTCGCGCCGCCGACCACCGGCTGGAACTGGTCTCCCAGCGTGCCCCCGGCGCCGAGCCCGTCCACACCGAGTACACCGACGAGCCCGCCGAGGCAGAAGGCGCCGCCCGCCGTATCCGCGAGCTGATCGACGCGGGCGTGCCGGCCGCCGAGATCGCCGTCCTGTTCCGTACGAACGCCCAGTCCGAGACCTTCGAGCAGGCACTCGCCGACGCCGGTGTCCCCTACCAGCTGCGTGGCGCCGAGCGCTTCTTCGACCGGCCCGAGATCCGCAAGGCCGGCATCGCCCTGCGCGGTGCGGCACGCTTCGGCGGCAACGACTCCCTGCTGGACGACGCCGTCGACCTCCCCTCCCAGGTCCGTGCCGTCCTGTCGGGGGAAGGCTGGACCAGCAAGCCCCCGGCCGGCTCCGGCGCCGTCAGAGAGCGCTGGGAGTCCCTCGCCGCCCTGGTCAACCTGGCGCACGACCTCGCCGCGGCCAGCCCGAAGGCCACGCTCGCCGACTTCGTGACGGAACTGGACGAGCGGGCGGGTGCCCAGCACGCCCCCACCGTCCAGGGCGTCACCCTCGCCTCCCTGCACGCCGCCAAGGGCCTGGAATGGGACGTCGTCTTCCTGGTCGGCGTCGCCGAGGGCATGCTGCCCATCACCTACGCCAAGAGCGACGAGCAGATCGAGGAGGAACGCCGGCTTCTCTACGTCGGCGTCACCCGTGCGCGGGAACGGCTCCACATTTCTTGGGCCTTGTCCCGTTCGCCCGGCGGGCGCCCCAACCGCAGACCCAGCCGCTTCCTCGACGGCCTGCGCCCGGGCACCGCCGCCGCCGTCGGCCGCAGTAGTAGCGGCACCGGCGCGGGCGTCGAACGCGGCACCGGCCGCGACACCACCGCCGTGCCCCGGCGTGCCCAGCGCACCCCCGCCCGCTGCCGGGTCTGCGGCCGGACGCTCACCGAGGCGGGCGAGATGAAGCTGATGCGCTGTGAGGACTGCCCGTCCGACATGGACGAAGGGCTCTACGAACGGCTCCGCGAGTGGCGGGCGGTCCAGGCCGAGCGCAGCGGGCAGCCGGACTTCTGCGTCTTCACCGACCGGACCCTGATGGCCATTGCCGAGGCACGGCCCGAGAACTCCGCCCAGCTCTCCCGCATCCCTGGTGTCCTCAGCCGCAAGCTGCGCAGCTATGGAGGCGAAGTTCTGGCCATCTGTGCAGGCCAGGAGGCCAGCGAGGCCGCCGGGGGCGACTGATGCGAACTCGTCGAAAAAATAGTTTGCGCATGCCCCAGCAATCCCCATAGGTTCTAGGCACGGAAGCAGCGGCCTTCTCGAAGGCGGCGGCTCCGTGATGTACTTGCATATCCGAACGGACTGGTTCGCCCCAGTCCCCAAGACGCCGAGAGGAGGCGAGTCCAGTGATCAGCATCAACATCAGCAACATCAGCGCGGCCAAACTGACCGATCGCTCGACCGTCTCCACGTGCATGCTCGGCGCCTCGAACCAGGGCACCGGTCTGTCCGGCATCCGTGCCGCCCGTCCGGCGTCCTCCCTTGCTCTCGCGGGTCTTCCCGTTCGTGAGCGCAATGAGCGACCGACCAAGGCACTGGAAGCGGTAGCGGCACAGGCACATGCCTATGTCTTTGCGGCGGCCGGTGCCGGATTCCGGAAGCAGACGACGCAGCACCACCAGATGTGGGCCTTCCGTGGGCCAAAACCCTGGAGTGATCCAGCCTGACAGCCGATCAGGCCGGCGCCTTCAGGGCCGCGGAACCCCAACCGGGATCCGCGGCCCTTCTGTTTTCCCTCAAGCGGGAAGACGAAGCCGAAGGGGCCTCGGGACAAGAAAAGAACCCGGTACCAGCCGACACCCGGTCAACCGGCCGGAACGACCAGACGAGGAAGACCAACCGTGCAACTCGAAGCGCACGCCCCGTCCGTACCGCCTTCGCAAACGATCCCCCCGCCCGGCCTCACGGAGGACTCCACCTTGATCCCCCTCACTGCGCTCACCGCGCTCGACGACGCCATCGAGAACCTCGGCGTACCCGTCCCCTGCCGCTCCTACGACCCGGAGGTCTTCTTCGCCGAGTCGCCGGCGGACGTCGAGTACGCCAAGTCCCTCTGCCGCACCTGCCCGCTGATCGAGGCCTGCCTCGCCGGCGCCAAGGAGCGGCGTGAGCCCTGGGGCGTCTGGGGTGGCGAGCTGTTCGTCCAGGGTGTCGTCGTCGCCCGGAAGCGGCCGCGTGGTCGCCCGCGGAAGAACCCGGTCACGGCATGAACACCGCAGGAACGATCGATCGCCCCCTCACGCACGACCCCCAGAAGCAGGCCCCGATGAAGCCGTCCACCAGCGAGCCCGCCGGCTCCGCAACCACAGACTTCACCACCACCGGCGCGACCGAAGCGCGCCAGAACAGGAACCGTGAGATGCAACTCATGCAAGAAGCCCTGGCTCGTGCGCATATGCACGAGCGACTTCATGACGCCGGGAGAGAGCGCCGGGCCCTGCGCCTGGTGGTCGCCCAGCGGATGCAGCGCCGGGCCGAGCGGGCCTCGCTCCGCGCCCGCCGCGCGCTCGCCATGGCCGTCATGCAGTAACGATCACACCCGAGAAGCGGTGGCCTCCCGGCCCAGGGAGGCGAAACCTTCCCTGCGGGGGCCGGTCCGGCCGAACGGACCGGCCCCCGCGGTGCGTTGTGCACGGCGATCGGCCGGTCCGGGAGTTATGGTCAGCAGGTGACGAGTCTTCCCCGAGGCAGTGATCAGGGCGGCTCCAGCACGGAGCCCCGGCTTCCCCTCGTGTGTGCCCGCTGCGGCACCCCTGCCGACGGCCCCCAGCCGGCCACCTGGACCTGCTCCGTGGAGAACGGCACCCGCCAGTACTTCTGCGACACCTGCTCCCGTGAGAACCTCCGGGCGATCGAGGGACGGCTTGACTCGGCGTGGTGGTGAGTACCCCTCCCGCCGCCAGGTGATCGCTGCGTACTCCGCCACCGTCGGCCGAAAATGACGGCTCAGGCCTCCGCCGCCGGTTCCTCCTCGGCCAGTTCGTCATCAAGGGCGCCGGAGACGAAGCCCGGGAGCCACTCCTCCAGTTCCTCCCGCAGGCGCACCGTGGCGCCCAGCTGGCACAGCACGCCGATCGTGCTCAGGGTCACCCGGTGGATCAGCAGATAGGCCGGCGGCAGGTTGAGCTGCTTGCCCAGCTGGTACGCGGGGGAGCGGGGGTCGGCGATGCGGGCGGCCTGGCTGCGCATCCAGGTGCGGGTGAAGGTGAAGGCCTCCGCTCGGGCCGGTTCGATGATCGGCAGCAGGTAGTCGAGCACCGCGTCGGGGTCCAGCTCTATGGACTCCTTCACGAACCCTTCCTCGCAGAGGAGTTCGTAGACCGGCTCGGCATAGCCGTCCAGCGTCATACGGAGGGAGACACCGATCGGTGTCGGCAGGCCGCCGGGGAGCCGGTCGACCGTGCCGAAGTCCAGGACCCCGAGCCGCCAGTCGTCCTCGCCGGACGGGCCCGGGGGCAGCAGACGGAAATTTCCCGGATGCGGGTCGGCGTGCAGCAGGCCGGTGCGGGCCGGGCCCGAGAAGAGGAAGCGGGCCAGGAGCTGCCCGGCCCGGTCGCGCTGCTCAGGGGTGCCGTCCGTGATGATGTCGGCCAGCGGGATGCCGTCCATCCACTCGGTCACCAGGACCTGCTCGCACTGATGCACCACTGCCGGGACCACCACGTCCGGGTCGCCCGCGAACTCCTCCGCGTGCACGGCCTGGGCCTGGGCCTCCAGTCCGTAGTCCAGCTCCTCGGAGACGCGGTCCTTCAGCTCCGAGATCAGCGGCTTGATGTCCATGCCGGGGATGAGAGGCCCCAACAGGCGTGCAAAACGGCTCAGTTGGCCCAGGTCGGAGATCAGAGCCTCGCCGGCGCCCGGGTACTGCACCTTGACCGCCACCTCGCGGCCGTCGTGCCACACTGCCCGGTGCACCTGACCGATCGAGGCCGCGGCGGCAGGCTTGTCCTCGAACTCCTCGAACAGCTCCCTCCAGTCCGGACCGACCCGCTTCTCGAGCACGGAGTGCACCGTGCGGGTCGGCATCGGCGGTGCGGCCTCCTGGAGCTTGGTCAGGGCCACCCGGTAGGGGCCGGCGACCTCTTCGGGGAGCGCGGACTCGAAGACGGACAGGGCCTGCCCGAACTTCATCGCGCCGCCCTTCAGCTCGCCGAGCACCTTGAACAACTGCTCCGCCGTGCGCTGTTGCAGCTCACGGCCGACGATCTCCGCGGACTCGCCCACGATCCGCTTGCCCAGCCCCCAGGTCGCCCGGCCGGCGAAGCCGAGCGGGAGCGCGGCGAGTTTGGCGGTACGGGTGACCGCCTTCCGGGGAAGATCAGACATGCGCCCTCCAAGTCCCAGTCGGCCGCGCCGCGCCTGCTGTGCGTCGTCGCTCCGTCGGCGGCCGTTGCACCGCCATTGTCGCGCGAGGCTCCCCGTTGGTTGAGGAGTGCTCCCCCTTGGCTTTTCTCGCAGCTTGCCGGGCCGCACCGCACTCGCACTCCGGATGCGGCAGGACCGGTCGGGAGGACCAGTTCAGGCCAGGTGCGGACACCTTCCAGCGGGCTCCCGCGCCGGACGGTGACTCCCCGTCGAGGAAGGCCAGCGCATGCGCCGCGGCGAAACCGGCGACCGCTGTGGCCAGCGTCAGATCGCAGGCCCCGACCCGACGGGACCTCGCGCAGCGCCACTGGGCGATCAGCCGGGGCCAGACCGGGTCCCGGTCCGTGCGGTGAAAGTGCAGGCAACGGGCGCAGCCGGTCTCGCCGGGCAGGACGAGCGGGCCGACGACCCCGGTGCTCTCCACGACACCTGCGTACAGGTGGGGCGTTCCCGAGGCCATGAGCGGCTCGGCGGCGACCGGGTCCGGTGCGTGCACGGCCACGTCGTCCCGGGGCGTGAGGATCACCAAGGAGAGCCCGGGATCCGGGGTACCGGGATCCGGCCGGTGGGCGCGGCGTCGAGGGTGGTCCGGTGCCGCGCGGCGGACCGCGGCCCGCGCCGCCGTGTCCCGGCGCTCGCCGAGCGCATCGGCGGGCAGGCCGCCCGGGGCCACGTCCCAGGGCTCCACGCGTCCCGTGTCGCGTACGTCGACCTCGCCGACGCCGGCGCCCGAGAGCACCGACGCCAGCACGGCGCCGACGCGTCCCGCTCCCTCCACCCGCACGCTGAGCGCGCGGCGGGCGGCGAGCCGTGCGAGCGCGCCGCCCGGCTCGGCCGTGGTCAGGGACAGCGAGGTGAGGTCGGGGCGCAGCCGCAGCAGGACGTCGTCCCGCGCGCGCAGCGCGTCGGCGGCCGGTCCGCCGCCGCGCGCGTCGTCGACGAGGCCCGCGCGCGAGAGCCGTTCCAGCAGCGTGTCGACCCGGTCGGCCGGCAGGTCCATGCGGCGGCCCTCCTCGCGCAGCAGCGGCAGCCCGCGGGTGCCGTTGAGCAGGTCGAGGAAGTCGCGTGTCGCCGGATCCATCGGTCCCAGCGTCTGTGCGTGCGCCGCGGTCATCCCGAACTGCACGGTGTCGCGATCACGCCAGCCGCGCCGCAGCGCGGGCTTCATCACCGGATGCATGACTGACCCCCCGTCCGTTGAAGCATCGCCCGTACCCCCCTGGAACATCCTCGTCGTCGGTGGCAGCCGGTAGCGCTCCGCCGATGCCTGTCAGCATGCCGTGCCCGGCCGTCCGCTGCCGAGAGTTATCCACAGGGTGGGGGTATTTGTCGTACAAGCTGGGTGGGTGAAATCGTCCTGTTCGATCGAAAATAACCAACAGCAGTCGGGCGAAGTCGGTTGGATCACTCGGGCAGAGTCACGGAAACCGGATGTGCGGATCAGTCGGAGGAATCATAGGAATCAAACGCATGGTGGGGGATCGGCACGGAACCGTTCCGGAGCCGGGACTTTGGCCGTGCCCACCGGGTAACGTCGGGGCGTGCCCGCCGACCCACTGCACCGCGCCGGAAAGCCACAGCGCAGCACGACGAGCCAGCCGCCCAGCGGCTCAAAGGCGAGCGCGATCGAGGTCCGCAGGAGTGCCCGGCGTCGCCGGACGGTCTCCGCGTACCGCGAGGGTGATCGCACCGTCGTACTGATCCCCGCCCGCATGTCGAAGGCGGAGGAGCAGCGCTGGGTCACCGTCATGCTCGACAAACTCGCCGCCCAGGAGAGCAAACGGGTTCTCGGCGACGCCGAGCTGGCCGAGCGTGCGGAGCGGCTGTCGGCCCAGTACTTCGACGGCCGGGCGCGTCCCGCCTCCGTCCGTTGGGTCACCAACCAGAACACGCGCTGGGGTTCGTGCACCCCGGCCGAGGGCAGCATCCGGCTCTCGCACCGGCTGCAGGGGACGCCCGACTACGTCATCGACTACGTCCTCTGCCATGAGCTGGCGCATCTGCTGGTGCCCGGTCACGGGCCGGACTTCTGGCGGCTCTTGGAGGCCTATCCGCGCACCGAGCGGGCCCGCGGCTATCTCGAGGGGGTCGTGGCGGCCGACCGGCTGCCGCATGTGCCCGGCGCGCGCGGGGAGTGAGCCGGGACGCCGTACGTCCGTCCCCTGCGCGGGTTGTGTACCGGCTCTGTACCGGCTGCGCCCGTTGTCGGACTTTGCCGTTAGCCTGACGCGACGCACTCGCATTCGGGATGGGGGACGGTCGTAACGCATGGCCAGGGAATTCCAACGCGGCCACAAGGCCAGGATCAGTGACCTGACGGCGGGCACGGATCTGTACGTAGGGGTGCAGATCTCCGCCCCCGGACTGACCTTCGACATCAGCTGCTTCGGTCTGGACGGCGACGAGCGTCTCTCGGACGACCGGTACTTCGTCTTCTTCAACCAGCCGAAGTCCCCGGAGGAGTCCCTTCAGCTGCTGGGCGCCCAGGCGGGCGACACGGAGTCGTTCCGGGTCACTCTGGACCGCATCCCGGCGCACATCCGCAAGCTGTCCTTCACGGCGACCGTCGACGGGGCCGGGCAGATGTCGCAGATCGCCCCCGGTTACCTGCGCATCGTGGCGGGCGGCGAGGAGGTCGCGCGGTACTCCTTCGACGGCGCGGAGTTCTCCACCGAGCGGGCCGTGATGCTCGGTGACATCTACTTCAAGGACGCGTGGCGGTTCGCCGCCGTCGGACAGGGCTTCGACGGCGGACTGGAGGCGCTGCTGAAGAACTTCGGCGGCGAGGTGCTGGAGGAGGAGCCGCCCGCCGCCCCGCAGGCGCCGCAGACCGGCGCCGCCCCCGGATTCGCCCCGCCCGCCCAGGCCACGACCCCGCCCGCCTTCGCCGCCCCGGCGGCCCCCGCCGCCGCTCCCGCACCGAACCCCGCCCCGCAGCCCGCCGCTCAGAGCTACGCGGCTCCGTCCGGAAGCACTCCTTTGCAGGGCTTCCCCCCTCCGGCCGGGAGCACGCCCCCACAGGGTTTCACCCCGCAGCCCGGCCACACCCCGCCCGGCCAGACCCCGCCTCCGCCCCCCGCTCCCGCGCCGAACGTGCACGCCGCGCCGACGGTCATCGCACCCCTGGGCGCGCAGGCCGCCGGCATGGTCCCCCCGCCCGCGCCGGCTCCCTCGCCCTACGGCCAGCCGCAGCAGCAGCAGCCGTCGTACGGCGGCCGGCCGGGTGCGCCGGTGCCACCGGGACACGGCCAGCAGCCGCCCTCCTACGGTGGTCAGCCGGCCGCCCCCATGCCCCCGGGATACGGCCAGCAGCCGTCCTACGGGCAGATCCCCGGCCAGCAGACCGCCGGTTACGCGGCGCCGCAGGGAGCCCCGCAGGGCGGTGCCGGTGTGACGGCCGCGCTCCAGATGTACAAGGAGACGCCCACCGGGCAGCGCTGGACGCTGCAGAACACGAAGCTCGTCCGGGTCGATCTCGGCATCGGCGGACAGCCCGTGCTGGCCCGGCAGGGCAGCATGGTGCTCTACCAGGGCAAGGTCGACTTCGGCTACAAGGGCGCCGGGTTCGCCGGGCGGATCGTCGGTCACGCCACCGGCCAGGAGATGCAGCTGATGCGCTGCACCGGCAACGGCCAGGTGTTCCTCGCCGAGAACGCCACCCAGCTGCACGCCATCGAGTTGCAGGGCGACGCCATCTGCGTGTCCGCGGAGAACGTGCTCGCCTTCGACGAGGGCCTGCACCACGAGGTCCGCCGGATCGAGGGACACGGTATCCCCGGCGGCGCGCTGTTCACGATGCAGTTCCAGGGCACGGGGACGGTCGTCGTCAAGACGCACGGCACGCCCGTCGTCCTGCCGGTCACACCGACGACCTTCGCGGACTGCAACGCCGTCGTCGCCTGGTCGGCCGCCTCCCAGGTGATCGTCTCCAGCCAGGTCCGCATGCGCCGCAACGCGTACCCGGGCGACACCGGGGAGAGCGTCAACCTCCAGTTCCGGGGCGCGCCCGGCAACTTCATCGTCGTCCAGCCGTACGAGGTCTGAGGGAGCCCGTCATGAACCAGCCGCTCGCGGGCTTCGCCCCCGCACCCGTCACCGCGCGCATGGAGAACCACGGCCATCACATGCTGAAGGTCGCCATGCAGACCGGAAACGACCTTCTCGCGCGCGTGGGGTCGATGGTCGCCTACGAAGGCTTCGTCCAGTACGAGCCGAACCCGCCGGCCGTCCGCCAGATCGCCCGCGACTGGATCACCGGCGAGGGCGCGCCCCTGATGAAGTGTTCCGGCGACGGGCTGCTCTACCTCGCCGACTACGGCGCCAACGTGGTCGTGGTCAACCTCAACGGCGACGGCATCTCGGTCAACGCCACCAACCTGCTCGCCTTCGACGCCCACCTCAGCTGGGGTGTCGAGCGGGTCAAGGGGCTCGCCAAGTTCGCCGGGCAGGGCCTGTGGAACACCAGGATCTCGGGGCAGGGCTGGGTCGCGCTGACCTCCCGGGGCACGCCGATCGTCGTCGACTGCGGCGGTGGCGAGGACGAGACGTACGTCGACCCCGACGCACTCGTCGCCTGGTCGCCGAACCTGAAGGTGAAGGGCAAGCGCAGCTTCAAGGCGCAGTCGCTGATCGGCAGGGGCAGCGGCGAGGCCTACCAGATGGCCTTCTCCGGCCAGGGCATCGTCGTCGTCCAGCCCAGCGAGGACAGCACCGACCGCCTCCGGATCCGGGGCTGAGGGGAAGTCAGAACGTCATGCAGAGCCCGCTTTTCGCGCACAACGACCTCCAGACGCAGGAGCGTTGGAGCCTGCAGAACGCGCAGTTGCTCCGCGTCACCCTGGAGGGCCACGACGACATCCTCGCCCGCAAGGGCACCATGGTCGCCTACCAGGGGCTGATGGAGTTCGACGCCGAGT
Source organism: Streptomyces broussonetiae (assembly GCF_009796285.1). Lineage (NCBI taxonomy): Bacteria > Bacillati > Actinomycetota > Actinomycetes > Kitasatosporales > Streptomycetaceae > Streptomyces > Streptomyces broussonetiae. The sequence continues at coordinate 6,174,764 of NZ_CP047020.1, forward strand.
ACCAGAACAACAACCAGGCACGCGCGCGTGCGTACACCGGCGAGGGCCTGGACCTGATGCGCTGCCACGGACAGGGCACGGTGTATCTCGCCAACCTCGCCCAGCACGTGCACATCATGGACGTCGAGCAGGACGGGCTGACCGTCGACAACTCCTACGTCCTCGCCATGGACTCCTCGCTCCACTACGAGGTCGTCGCCGTCGACAGCCTCTACGGCATCTCCGGCTCCGGGAAGTACCAGCTGAACATCACCGGACGCGGCAAGGTCGCCCTGATGACCTCCGGCGCTCCGCTGCTGATGCAGGTCACGCCCGACCGGTACGTCAACTGCGACGCGGACGCGATCGTCGCCTGGTCCGCCGGGCTGCGCGTGCAGATGCAGGCCCAGACGCACTCGTCCGGGGTGTGGCGCCGACGTGGCAACACCGGTGAGGGCTGGGAGCTGAGCTTCATGGGGTCCGGGTTCGCGCTGGTCCAGCCCAGCGAGCTGCTGCCGCCGCAGAACGCGGTGATCGGGCAGGGCCTCGCCGCCCAGTTCGGCATGGGACAGCACGGAGCGCGCGGCCAGAACCAGGGAAACGTCTGGAACTGAGCGTCCGGTCGGCCAACGTAAGGGGCGTCCGCAATGTGCGGCGCCCCTTACCCGTTCACAGCCTTGCGCGGGTCGCTTCCAGCAGCCGTACGACGGACTCGTCGGCCACCCCCGCCACCTCGTCGTAGGCGAACCACCGCAGGTCGAGCGACTCGTCGCTGATCGCCTGCACCGCTCCGGGCGGGGCCAGCACCGCGTACTGGACGTCGTAGTGCCAGTGGCAGGGCGCCGGGATCGGATGCCGGTCCAGGCGGACCGGGCCGCCGGGCAGCAGCGTCAGCCCGGTGACACCGGACTCCTCGGTCGCCTCACGCAGCGCCGCCGCCCGCAGCGAGGTGTCCTCGGGCTCGCAGTGGCCGCCCATCTGGAGCCACATCTGCAGCTTCCTGTGGAGGGTGAGCAGCACACGCGCGCGCGACGGGTCGATCACCAGGGCGCTCGCCGTGATGTGCCCGGCCCCGCAGGCCTTCCACATGCCGTCCGGGTGGGCTGCCAGATGGTCCACATAGGCCTGGCGCAGGTCGCCCTGGTCCTCGTACGCCTTCAGTACGAGGACCGCGTCGTCGTACAGGCTCACTCGGCCTCGTCGCCCTTGGCCTCGTCGTCCTTCTTGTGCAGGTCGGGCTTGCCCTGGGAGCCGCCCGCCGCTTCCCCGAGGATCTTGTCCAGCTCGGAGAAGTCCAGCTGCTCGCGGTGCACGAAGCCGTCCGGGTCGTCCAGGTCGGTCGCGGTCGGCAGCATGTCCGGGTGCGCCCAGAGGCCGTCCCGGCCGTCGACCCCGCGCGCGTCCGTGAGCGAGGCCCACAGGCGGGAGGCGTCGCGCAGCCGGCGCGGGCGCAGCTCCAGGCCGATCAGCGTGGCGAACGTCTGCTCCGCGGGGCCGCCGGTCGCGCGGCGCCGGCGCAGGGTCTCGCGCAGGGCGTCCGCGGACGCCAGACGCGGCTTCGCGGCTGCGTGGACCACCGCGTCCACCCAGCCCTCGACGAGCGCCAGAGCGGTCTCCAGGCGGGCCAGGGCGGCCTTCTGCTCGGGCGTGTCCTCCGGCTGGAACATGCCCTGCTGGAGCGCGTCCTGCAGCTGCTCGGGGTTCTGCGGGTCGAACTGGCCGACCACATCCTCCAGCTTGGCCGTGTCGACCTTGATCCCGCGCGCGTAGCCGTCGACCGCGCCGAACAGGTGCGAGCGCAGCCACGGCACATGCGCGAACAGGCGCTGGTGGGCGGCCTCGCGCAGGGCCAGGTAGAGCCGCACCTCCTCCTGCGGCACGCTGAGGTCCTTGCCGAAGGCCTCCACGTTGGCCGGGAGCAGCGCGGCCTTGCCGGCCGGGCCCAGCGGCAGGCCGATGTCGGTGGAGCCGACGACCTCGCCCGCGAGCACACCGACGGCCTGTCCGATCTGCGTGCCGAACATGGCGCCGCCCATCGAGCGCATCATGCCGATCAGCGGGCCCGCCATGGCCTGCATCTCCTCCGGCAGGACGTCGCCCATGGCCGCGCCGACCCGCTCGGCGACCGGGTCGACCAGCTCCTGCCAGGCGGGCAGGGTCGCCTCGACCCACTCCGCGCGGGACCAGGCCACCGCCGAGGCGGAGCCCGACGGCAGGGACGTCGCGTCGTCCAGCCACAGGTCGGCCAGGCGGACGGCCTCCTCGACCGCCTTGCGGTCGGCCGGGCCGACGCTGGCGTCCTTCGTGCCGTCCGGGGTGCCCTGGGCGACCGTCTGGCGGGCGATCTGCTTGGCCATGTCCCAGTTCACCGGACCGCCCTCGTAGGAGAGCATCTGGCCCAGCTGCTGGAAGGCGGCGCCCAGGTCGGTGGGGTTCAGGGACCCGAACATCGCTGCGAGCGGATTGTCGGCGCCGGGGCCGCCCAAGCCTCCGGCTCCGGGCAGGCCGCCGAAGCCGAACGGGTTGGCCGGTCCCTGCCCACCACCGCTCTGCTGGTCCTTCTTCTTGCCCTCGTCGCCGTCCTCCGGCTCCTCCGGCGGAAGGCCGAAACCGAATGGGGTGTCACTCACGGGATTCCTCGGCTGGTAAGGCCACCGGTCTGTCTCCGGCGGCGCGGCTGCCCGACAACACCACCCAGCGTAGACACCCGGACCCGATCGGGCCTCGGTGCTTCGCCCACGCAAGGCCTGCGGCAGGATGGATGCACCTGGTACGTACGCGTCACTCGCGCCCGTATGGAAGACAACCGCTGGAGACGCCCGGTGAGTTCCCCAGATCCGCAGGTTCGCGCAGCGCGAAACCTTTCCACCCCGTCCGCACAGTCCGCCGTGCGCGGGCCCGTCGTCGCGGTCACCGGCGCCGCCGGTGGGGTCGGCGCCCTGCTCACCGAGCGGCTGGTCGCCTCCAGGGAGATCAGGCAGGTCGTCGCCATCGACGAGCGGCGCGGGGAGTGCGCCGACGCCGAGTGGCACATCCTCGACGTGCGTGACCCCGCCATCGCGGACAAACTGCGCGGCGCCGACGTCGTCGTCCACCTCGCGCTGGACCTCGATCTGGAGACCGATCCGGCCGCCCGCACGGCCTACAACGTCCGGGGGACGCAGACCGTCCTCACGGCCGCGGCGGCCGCCGGCGTGCACCGGGTGGTGCTGTGCACGTCGTCGATGGTCTACGGCGCCCTGCCGGACAACGAGCTGCCCCTTTCGGAGGACGCCGAGCTGCGCGCGACCGCCGAGGCCACCGGGGTCGGCGACCTGCTGGAGATCGAGCGGCTGGCCCGGCGGGCGCCGCGCGCGCATCCCGGGCTCAACGTCACCGTCGTGCGGCCCGCCGTGCTGGTCGGAGGCACGGACACCGCGCTGACCCGGTACTTCGAGTCGCCGCGGCTGCTCGTCGTCGCCGGGTCGCGGCCCGCGTGGCAGTTCTGCCATGTCGAGGACCTGTGCAGCGCGCTGGAGTACGCCGTCCTGGAGAAGGTCGACGGGGAACTGGCCGTCGGCTGCGACGGGTGGCTGGAGCAGGAGGAGGTCGAGGAGCTGACCGGGATCCGGCGGATGGAGCTGCCGTCGGCGGTCGCGCTCGGCGCCGCGGCCCGGCTGCACCGGATCGGGCTCACGCCGTCCCCGGCCGGGGATCTCGCGTACACGATGTATCCCTGGGTGGTCAGCGGGAGCCGGTTGCACGACGCCGGGTGGCGGCCGCTGTGGACCAACGAGGAGGTGCTCGCGGAGCTGCTGGAGGAGGTCTCCGGGCGGCACACGGTGGCCGGCCGGCGGCTCGGGCGCAAGGACGCCACGGCCGCGGGCGCCGCGGGCGCGACGGTCGCCCTGCTGGGCGCGGCGGCTGTCGTACGGCGGGCCCGCAAGGCTCGGCGGCGTCTGTGAGACCCCGGCCGGGACCGCAGACCGGAAGGTGGCTGTAGGAGCATCCAAAGCGCTCCACGCGCGTGCCTGGTGAATCTCGTATTCCCCGTTGTCACAGGCGTGCGGCACGATGGGAGCATGGCACATGCGAACGAGCATCCCGGTGAGCAGGCGGCGCGGGATCCCATCAAGCTGATCGCCGTCCGGGAGACCGCCCTCTCCGTGGACGAGGTGCTCCGCGCCGTCGGGGACGAGGCGGCCGGGGGTATCGCGCTGTTCGTCGGGACCGTGCGCAACCACGACGCGGGCGCCGACGTGGACGCGCTCGGCTATTCCTGCCATCCCAGTGCCGAGGCCGAGATGCGGCGCATCGCCGAGAAGGTGGCGGCCCAGTATCCGGTGCGGGCGCTGGCCGCCGTGCACCGGGTGGGGGACCTGGCGGTCGGGGACATCGCCGTGGTCGTCGGGGTGGCCTGCCCGCATCGCGGCGAGGCCTTCGACGCCTGCCGCAAGCTCATCGACGACCTCAAGCGCGAGGTGCCGATCTGGAAGCACCAGAAGTTCTCGGACGGCACCGAGGAGTGGGTGGGCGCGTAGCGCCGTCGTCGGAGTGGCGGTCGGGTGACGGGAGGGCGGGGTGGGGGCTTGCTCATGTCCGTCATCTGGAGCACATCTGTCCCTCCGGTTGCGTAACCCGCCCCCTCGCGTGAGCGTTGTCCGTGCGGATGGTTAATCTGCTGATCAGTCAGTTGCAGACGCTCTTGGCATTGGGAGGTCGGCATGGGGGCGCTTGTCTGGCTGCTGATTCCGCTACTGGCCGCGATCGGTGGCGGGCTCTGGGGCAGCTGGGCCAACCGGACCCGCAAGGTGCGCGGGGACGGGCCCGAACTGGATGGTTATGCCCGGTTCCGTGCGGCGATGGAGAAGTCCCACACGGGCGCCGGGGAGGCCTGACAGGGGTGCCCTGACGGGCCGCTGACAGAGGCGTCACGTACTGTCGTGGCATGCCACGCCGCACCGCGACGATGCTCGCCTCCACCCTGATGCTGATCGCGCTCCTGTGCGCGGGAGTGCTCATCCCCGTGCCGTACGCGGAGATGTCTCCCGGCCCGACCGTGAACACGCTGGGGGAGCACGGCGGCGAGCCGGTGCTGCAGATCACCGGGCACAAGACGTACCAGGCCGGCGGCAACCTGAACATGACCACGGTCCGCGTGACCAGCGCGGACTTCCGGATGAACCTGGTGGAGGCCGTCTACGGCTGGCTCGATCCCGACACCAAGGTCGTCCCGCACGACACGCTCTACCCGGCCGGCACGACGGAGGAGCAGTCCTCGCAGCAGAACGCCGAGGAGTTCAGCCAGTCCCAGGAGAGCGCCAAGGTCGCCGCCCTGAAGGAGCTGGGCATCCCGGTGAAGTCCTGGGTGATCGTCTCCACCGTCGTCAAGGACTCACCGGCCGAGGGCAGGCTGCACGCCGGAGACGTGATCAAGGCCATCGACGGTACGGCGGTCAAGCATCCGTCCGACGTCGCCAAGCTCGTCACCAAGCACCGGCCCGGGCAGAACGTCGTCTTCACCGTCGTCCCCGTCAAGGAACAGGCCGCCGCCGAGAAGGCGCACCGGACGGCGACCGCGACCCAGGACGTCACCATCACCACCAGGACGTCCGACGACAGCGCCCCCAAGCGGGCCATCGTCGGGATCTCCGCCGGGACCGACCACACCTTCCCGTTCACCATCGACATCAAGCTCGCCGACGTCGGCGGGCCCAGCGCCGGCCTGATGTTCGCCCTCGGGATCTACGACAAGCTCACCCCGGGCGACCTCACCGGCGGCAAGTTCGTCGCCGGCACCGGCACGATCGACGACAACGGAACCGTCGGCCCGATCGGCGGTGTCGAGATGAAGACCATCGGCGCGCGCGAAAAGGGCGCCCAGTACTTCCTGACGCCCGCCGACAACTGCGCGGCCGCCGCCAAGGACACCCCGGGCGGGCTCACCCTGGTCAAGGTGAAGAACATCGGCGACGCGCTCAGCGCGCTGAAGGACATCCGCAGCGGCAACACCGGCGCGCTGCCCAAGTGCACCACCAAGGGCTGAGCGGCCCGTGAGGCACGGCTGGGGGTGCCCCTCGGTGCAGGGGCACCCCCATCGCCGTACTGGGGAGAGCCGGAGAGGCCGCCAGTCCTCGTCGGCCCAGTCCTCGTCCGTCCCGTCCTCGTCCGTCCGGACCTCGAACGGCTAGTCCGCGAACGTCGCCGACAGGGCGTCCGCCAGGCCGGGCACCAGGTCCGGGCCGGTGAGGACCTCCGACGGGGAGTCCTTCTCGCGCAGGCGCAGCGCCGACTCGCGGCTGCCGTCGCGCAGCACCGCCACCGTCATGCGCACCTCCTGACGCTCGGGGTGCTGCGCGACCCACTGGGCCAGTTTGGCGTCGCTCAGGTTCTGCGGGACCTGCGCCTCGGCGGACGGCGGCAGCATCAGGCGCTCCACCGACAGCGCGCAGCCGGCCACCGCGTCGGGCCAGGCGATGGTGCCGAGGAAGTCGTCGAGCGGCTTGCCGGCCGGAAGCTCGTCCTGCTCGATCGGGGTGAGACCGGTGGTCTCGGACTCGTTCTCGAGACCCAGCTGGGCCGCGAGCGAGGGTTCCTGGGACCGCAGCCGTGCGGTGTCGACAAGGGCGAAAAGGCGAGCGGGCTGGTCCCAGCCGAGGCCGGAGACGTACTCGTCGATCTCGAGTACGGCCCGGGTGAGCGGGTTCGCTGCCATGGGAGTGTTGGACATGGTCACAATCCTGCCTCGTTCAGGGCCGGAATCGGGAACCGAGCAAACCGTGAGTAAGTTGCATAGGTGTGGGTCCGCGATCACGGGGGGCCACGGCGGGCCCGCGAACACGAGGGCCTGACGGATCGACAGCGAACTTCGAGGTGCGCACCTTGGCTTTCCAGATGCCGGACCGTGGCGGAGGCCCGACGGGGCCACGGATCAGAGCGGGCCGCCCGTCCCGCGGGGCTCGGACCCTGCTCATGACACTGGGCGTCCTGGCCGTCCTCGGCATGGCGTTCACCATGTTCGCGGGCTTCTGGACGGACTGGCTGTGGTACCGGTCGGTGCACTACTCGTCGGTGTTCACCACCACGCTGTGGACCAAGATCGGGCTGTTCTTCGTCTTCGGCCTGCTGATGGCGGTCGCGGTCGGGGTCAACATCTGGATCGCGCACCGGCTGCGGCCCCCGCTGAGTGCCATGTCCATGGAGCAGCAGAGCCTCGACCGCTACCGCATGGGCATCGCGCCGTACAAGACGTGGCTGCTGCTCGCTGTCACCGCCCTCGTCGGACTGATCGCGGGCGCCTCGGCGGCCGGCCAGTGGCGGCTCTGGCTGATGTGGGTCAACGGTGTGCCCTTCCACCAGCAGGACCCGCAGTTCCACCTCGACGTCTCCTTCTACGCCTTCGACCTGCCCTGGTACCGCTTCCTGCTGGGCTTCGGCTTCGCCGCGGCCATCCTGTGCCTGATCGCCGCCGCGCTCACGCACTACCTGTACGGCGGGCTGCGCGTGACCAGCCCGGGTGCCCGGGCCACCGCCGCCGCCACCGGGCATCTGTCGGTCCTGCTCGGCATCTTCGTCGCCCTCAAGGCCGTCGCCTACTGGCTCGACCGGTACGGCCTGGCCGTCAAGTCCAGCGACTTCAAGGCGACCGGCAACTGGACCGGCCTGCGCTACGTCGACGCCAACGCCTATCTGCCCGCGAAGACCATCCTGTTCTGCATCGCGGTCATCTGCGCGCTGCTGTTCTTCGCGACCCTGTGGCGGCGCACCTGGCAGCTGCCCGTCATCGGCTTCGGCCTGATGGTCCTGTCGGCGATCCTGATCGGCGGGCTGTACCCGGCGATCGTGCAGAAGTTCCAGGTCCAGCCCAACGAGCAGGCCAAGGAAGCCCCGTACGTCCAGAAGAACCTCACGGCGACCCGCGAGGCGTACGGCATCGACGACACCAAGGTCACCGAGTACGACGGCAAGTCCACGACCTCGGACAAGACCAGACTGCGCGGTGACGCGGACGCCGCGGCGAGTATCCGCATCATGGACCCGAACGTCGTCTCGCCGACGTTCCAGCAGTCCCAGCAGATGAAGAACTACTACGCATTCCCGACCAACCTGGATGTCGACCGCTACAAGGACAAGACCGGCAAGGAGCAGGACACGGTCATCGGCCTGCGCGAGCTGAACCTGGACGGCATCCCCAAGAACAACTGGATCAACGACCACTTCCGCTACACGCACGGCTACGGCGTGGTCGCCGCCAAGGGCACCGAGGCCGACTCCCAGGGACAGCCGGTCTTCACCGAGTCCGACCTGCCGTCCAAGGGCGACCTGGGCACGTACGAGCAGCGCGTCTACTACGGCGAGAAGACCACCACGTACTCCATCGTCGGCGGGCCGCAGAAGGAGGTCGACTACTCGGCGAACAACGGCGACGAGGAGACCACCAGTTACACGGGCAAGAGCGGGGTCAACCTCGACAACCCGGTCAACCGGGCCGCGTACGCGGTGGCGTTCAACGATCCGCAGATCCTCTACTCGGGCGCGATCGGCAAGGGTTCGCGGATCCTCTACAACCGCACGCCCAAGGAGCGCGTGGAGGCGGTCGCCCCCTGGCTGACCATCGACGGCGATGCCTACCCGGCGGTCGTCAACCACCGCATCCAGTGGATCGTCGACGCCTACACGACGTCGAACGGCTACCCGTACTCCTCCCGTACGACCCTCGGCGATACGACGGCCGACTCGCTGACCGCCGGCAACGACAACCGCGCGGTGGTGGCTCAGCAGAACCAGGTCAACTACATCCGCAACTCGGTGAAGGCGACCGTCGACGCGTACACCGGCGCGGTCAAGCTCTACCAGTGGGACACCCAGGACCCGGTGCTCAAGACCTGGATGAAGGCCTTCCCCGGCACGGTGAAGCCCAAGAGCGCCATCTCCGGGGACCTGCTGTCCCATCTGCGTTATCCGCAGGACCTGTTCAAGGTCCAGCGCGAGCTGCTCACCCGCTACCACGTGACGGACGCGCAGACCTTCCTCACCGGCAGTGAGGTCTGGCAGGTGCCGGACGACCCGACCAACGACTCGGGCAGTGCGGTGCCGCCGTACTACCTGAGTATGAAGATGCCGGACCAGAGCGCGCAGTCGTTCTCGCTGACGACGACGTTCACCCCGAACGGGCGGGACAACCTCAGCGCCTTCATGGCGGTCGACTCCGACCCGGGCGCCAGCGACTACGGCAAGATCAGAATTCTGAAACTGCCGACCAGTACGACCGTCGACGGTCCCAAACAGGTGCAGAGCCAGTTCAACTCCCGGCCGGACATCGCGGAGACGATCAGCCTGCTCAGCCGCGGGCATTCCAAGATCGAGTACGGCAATCTGCTGGCCGTCCCCCTCGACGGCGGACTGCTGTACGCGGAGCCGGTCTACGTCCTTGGCGGTAAGCTCAAGTACCCCTTGCTGGGCAAGGTGCTGGTCAGCTACAACGGCGCCACGGCGTTCGAGAACACCCTCGACGAGGCGCTGAACAAGGTCTTCGGGGTGCAGGGTTCGACCACCACGCCACCGGACACCGGGACCGCCAATCCGCCGACGTCCAGTAATCCGACCGTCCAACAGGCCCTGGACGACGCCCAGAAGGCGTTCGACGCGGGACAACAGGCCCTACGGGGGACGAACGGCCCGGACTGGACCGCGTACGACAAGGCGCAGAAGGACCTGCAGGCCGCGCTGAAGCGGGCGGAAGAGGCCCAGGCCAAGGCCGGCCAGTCCGGCGGAAACGGCAAGAACGCCGACAGGAACGCAGGAAAGAACGGCGGCAAGAACGGGAGTTGATCAAGGCCCCCCGCGCCGTGATATGGTTGCCGAGCAACGGCGCGGGGTGGAGCAGCTCGGTAGCTCGCTGGGCTCATAACCCAGAGGTCGCAGGTTCAAATCCTGTCCCCGCTACTGCAGTCGAAGGCCCGGATTCCCAAGGGATCCGGGCCTTCGTGGTGTGCGAACTCAAATACGGAGGGGAGGTACGGCCGCGCCGCCGTGGGGAGTTGGTCGATGTGTGTTTGACTTGTCGCCCTGTGGGCATGTCGACAAAACGCTGAAGTGACCTCACGGGCTGCGGTATACCGGGTGTACCCAGGTTGCAGGTGGTGCGACGATGGACGTTATGGGGGACAAGGCAACTCTGTTCGAGTCAGGGCGATTTGTGCAGCCTTCCGCTGAGGAGCCGACCCGCGACGAGCTGACCGAGACGGGGGACGCGGCGGAAGAGGTACGCCTCGGTCTCGCCGCGCAGAGCGGTGACACCGAGGCCTCGAGCGTCCTCGGGGCCATGCTGCTGCGCCGCGGCGACCTCGACGGGGCCGAACCCCAGCTGCGGGCCGCCACCGCGGCCGGCGACCGGGCCGCCGCCAACAACCTCGGCGTCCTCCTGCACCAGCGCGGCTACCCCGAGGAGGCGGCCGGGTGGTGGCGCATCGCCGCCGTCGCGGGATCCGCCGCCGCAGCGCACGCGCTCGGCCGCTACCACCGCGAGCGCGGGGACGAGCCGGCCGCCGAGTACTGGCTGCGCCAGTCCGCCGAGCAGGGCCATGTCCTCGGCGCCTATGCGCTCGCCGATCTGCTGGAGCACCGCGGGGACGTCGCCGCGGAGCACTGGATGCGGGCCGCCGCCGAACGCGGCCACCGGGAGGCGGCGTACCGGCTGGCGCGCGCCCTCGACCGCAAGGCCGGCCCGGAGGAGGGGACCGGGTCCGACAACGCTGTCGCGGAGGTCGAGCAGTGGTACCGGCAGGCCGCCGCGCGCGGTCACCGCCGGGCCGCGCTGCACCTCGGGGCGATCCTGGAGAGGCGGGGCGAGCTGAAGGAGGCCGGCCGCTGGTATCTGACCTCGGCCAAGGACGGCGAGGCCCGGGCCGCCTGTGCGCTGGGCTTCCTGCTGCGCGACGCCGGGGACACCGAGAGTGCGGCCGTGTGGTGGCTGCGCGCCGCCCAGGACGGCGACGGCAACGCCGCCAACGCGCTCGGCGCGCTGCACGCCGAGCGCGGCGAGACACAGACCGCCGAGCGCTGGTACCGGGCGGCGCTGGACGCGGGCGACGACAACGGGGCGTACAACCTCGGGCTGCTCTGCGCCGAGCAGGGGCGCACCGCGCAGGCCGAGCAGTGGTACCGGCGCGCGGCCTACGCCGGGCACCGGGAGGCCGCGAACGCGCTCGCCATCCTGCTGCTCCAGGGCGGTGACACGACCGGCGCCGAGCCGTGGTTCTCCAAGGCCGCCGAGGCCGGGAGCGTGGACGCCGCCTTCAACCTCGGGATCCTCTACGCCGGGCGCGGCACCGGGCAGCACGCGGAGATGGCCCTGAGCTGGTACGAGCGGGCCGCCGCCGCCGGGCACACCGAGGCCGCGCTCCAGGTCGGCATCGCCCGGCTGCGCGCGGGCGAGGAGCAGGAGGCCGAGCGGCATCTGCGGTGTGCGGCGGGCGGTGGCAGCGCCGAGGCGGCGTACCGGCTGGCCACGCTGCTGGACGCGCGCCGCCCGCCGGAGCCGGCGCATGAGCTGGGCGAGATCGTGCACGAGAAGACCGAGTGCGAGGAGTGGTACGAGCGTGCCGCCACTCAGGGGCACCGGCGCGCCCAGGTGCGGGTCGGCATGCTGGCCGCCGCCAGGGGCGACGTCGTCGAGGCGGCGAGGTGGTACCGGATGGCGGCGGAGGCCGGGTCGCGCAACGGCGCGTTCAATCTGGGGCTGCTGCTGGCCCGGGAGGGCAGCGGGCCCGAGGCGGCGGTGTGGTGGACCCGGGCCGCGGATGCCGGGCACGGCCGGGCGGCGCTCCGGCTGGCCCTTGTCTACGCGCGTCGGGGAGAGCTGGCGGAGGGGCAGCGCTGGGCCGACCGGGCGGTGGCGCTGGGGCCGGCGGAGGTCGCGGAGCGCGCGGGGCGACTGCGAGACGCCCTGCGGGAAGAGCTGTCGGCGTGAGCCCGGCCACGTCGCCGCCGACTGATTTGCCTGCACGCACCTCCCTCACGTAATGTCGTGTTCACCGACGCGGGGTGGAGCAGCTCGGTAGCTCGCTGGGCTCATAACCCAGAGGTCGCAGGTTCAAATCCTGTCCCCGCTACTCAAGGCCGAGGGCCGGAATCCAGAGATGGATTCCGGCCCTCAGTCGTTTTCGGACATCCGGGCCGCCAGAAGATTCCGGACCGCGAGAAGAACCCGGCAAACAAAAAGAGGGGGCTTGCGCCCCCTCCTGCTCGCGGTGTGCGGCGTGCGGCTTACGCGCCCGCGCAGTCCGGGCACAGCCCCCGGTACGTCACCTCGACGTCCGACACCGTGAAGCCGAAGCGCTCCGTGTCGGGGAGGTCGGCGAGCGGGTTGCCCGTCGGGTGGACGTCGCGGATCGAGCCGCAGCGGGCGCAGACCAGGTGGTGGTGCGGGCGGTGCGCGTTCGGGTCGTACCGCTTGGCGCGCTTGTCCGTGGAGACTTCCAGCACCTCGCCGAGGGAGACCAGCTCACCCAGGGTGTTGTAGACGGTCGCCCGGGAGATCTCCGGGAGCTTCGCGACAGCGCGCGCATGGACCTCGTCGGCCGTCAGGTGGACGTGCTCGCCGTCCAGGACCTCGGCCACCACGCGTCGCTGCGCGGTCATCCGCCATCCGCGTCCACGCAGCCGTTCCAGAAGGTCGCTCATGGCTACCAGCCTAACAGCAGGGAGCACCAGGACGGGAATAGGTGTGAGATTGGAACACTGTTTGACTTAGATCTAGTCCAATGTAGGATCGAGAACGGCTTTGGCCACAGGACAGGACTGGGACAGGACTGGTCAGGAATGACGCAGGAGGCGCACGTGACGCAGGGACCGCTCACCACGGAGGCCGGTGCTCCGGTCGCCGACAACCAGAACAGCGAGACGGCGGGCGTCGGCGGGCCGGTCCTGGTCCAGGACCAGCTGCTGCTGGAGAAGCTCGCCCACTTCAACCGGGAGCGCATCCCCGAGCGCGTCGTGCACGCGTGCGGTGCGGGTGCGTACGGCACCTTCACGGTGACGGCGGACGTCACGCCGTACACGCGCGCCGCCTTCCTCTCCGAGGTCGGCAAGGAGACCGAGGTCTTCCTGCGCGTCTCGACCGTGGCCGGAAACCTCGGCGCGGCGGATGCCGTCCGAGATCCGCGCGGCTTCGCGTTGAAGTTCTACACCGAGGAGGGCAACTACGACCTCGTCGGCAACAACACCCCGGTCTTCTTCATCCGGGACGCGATCAAGTTCCCGGACTTCATCCACACCCAGAAGCGCGACCCGTACACGGGCTCCACGGAGGCCGACAACGTCTGGGACTTCTGGGGGCTCAGCCCCGAGTCGACCCACCAGGTGACCTGGCTGTTCGGCGACCGCGGCATCCCGGCGTCGTACCGGCACATGAACGGCTACGGCTCGCACACCTATCAGTGGAGCAACGGGGCGGGCGAGGTCTTCTGGGTCAAGTACCACTTCAAGACCGATCAGGGGATCAAGAACCTCACGGCGGACGAGGCCGCGGTGCTCGCGGGCAAGGACCCCGACTCGCACCAGCGCGACCTGCGCGAGGCGATCGAGCGCGGGGACTTCCCGACCTGGACCGTGCAGGTGCAGATCATGCCGGCGGCGGACGCGGCGACGTACCGCTTCAACCCGTTCGACCTCACCAAGGTGTGGCCGCACGAGGACTACCCGCCGATCGAGATCGGCAAGCTGGAGCTGAACCGCAACCCGCAGAACGTCTTCGCCGAGGTCGAGCAGTCGATCTTCTCGCCCGCGCACTTCGTGCCGGGCATCGGCCCCTCGCCCGACAAGATGCTCCAGGGCCGGCTCTTCGCGTACGGCGACGCGCACCGCTACCGCGTCGGCATCAACGCCGACCACCTGCCGGTGAACCGCCCGCACGCCACCGAGGCGCGCACCAACTCCCGGGACGGCTTCCTCTACGACGGCCGGCACGGCGGGGCGAAGAACTACGAGCCGAACAGCTTCGGCGGTCCGCAGCAGACGGGCCGTGCGCTGTGGCGGTCCACCTCCGTCGACGGCCTCACGGGCAACCACCCGACCCCGGTGCACGCCGAGGACGACGACTTCGTCCAGGCGGGCAACCTCTACCGGCTGATGTCGCAGGAGGAGAGGGAGCGGCTGGTCGCGAACCTGGCGGGGGCGCTCGCGCCGGTCTCGCGCGAGGACATCGTCGCGCGGGCGATCGGTAATTTCGCGAGCGCCGACGCCGACTTCGGCAAGCGGCTGGAGGCGGCGGTGCAGGCGCTGCGCGGCTGAGTCGGCGCCACTGGCCGGCGGCACTGCCCGTGCCGCGGCCAGTGCCTCGAGGTCCTGGGGGAGCCCCAGGGCGGGCCGGACCCCACGGTGCTCGGGGTCCGGCCCGTTCCGCTTGCCCCGAGCCGTGCCGGGAGCGTGGCGAGGCCATGTCCGCAGCGAAGCCACGCCTGAGCCAGGCCGTGCCCTGAGCCGGGCCGTGCCCGGAGCCGAGCCGTGCCCGGAGTCGGGCCGTGCCCGGAGCGGAGCCCCGTCCCGTGCCCTGAGCCGAGCCGTGCCCGGAGCGGAGCCGGGCCTAGAGCGCAGGTGCGGGCTCGCGGGCGGGGAGCCAGCAGCGGATGATGTCGCGGACCGAGACGATGCCGGCCACCTCGCCGTGGTCGAGGACGATCAGATGCCGGAAGCCGCCTTGGGTCATGGCGCGGGCGGCCTCGTGAAGGGTCCAGGTGGGGGCGGCGAAGACTACGTCGGTGGTGGTGTGGGCGTGGGTGCGTTCCGTGTCCGGGTTCTGGCCGAGCCCGACGGAGTTGAGGATGTCGCGTTCGGTGAGGATGCCGATGCCGCCGGCGTCCGGGTCGAAGACCACGGCGGCGCCGATGCGGCGGGCGGACATCAGTGTGGCCGCCTGGCGGAGTGTGTGGGCAGGGCCGAGGGTGAGGATCACCGTGCTCATGGCGTCACGGACCAGCATGGATGGGCCACCTCCTAGGAATCCGCACGACGTGGATTCACAAGTTCACAAGTGGGGTAGCGCCAGAGTGACAGGTAAAGGCCGGGTCAACAAGAGGGCGCGCGTGGTGAGTTGAGGGCGCGCCCGGGTTACTCCTGGTGCTGCTCGGGTTCCCCTGCTGTTCAGTGACGCGGGTTCAGATACGCCAGCAGCTCGTCATGGAGCAGGCCGTTGGACGCGGCCGCGTTGCCGCTGTGCGGACCCGGGCGGCCGTCGAGGCCCGTGAAGGCGCCGCCGGCCTCGGTGACGACGATCGCGGTGGCCGCCATGTCCCACAGGGACAGTTCCGGCTCGGCGCAGATGTCGATCGAGCCCTCCGCGACCATCATGTACGGCCAGAAATCGCCGTACGCGCGCGTGCGCCACACCTGGCGGGTGAGGTCCAGGAAGCCGTCCAGCCGGCCCTGCTCCTCCCAGCCGGAGAGGGAGGAGTAGGCGAAGGAGGCGTCCGAGAGCTTGCCGACGCCGGAGACGTGGAGACGGCTGGCGGCGGTGAGGTTTCGGCCGGTGAAGGCGCCGTGGCCCTTCGCGGCCCACCAGCGGCGGCCGAGGGCAGGGGCGGAGACGAGGCCGACGACGGGGTGGTACCCGCCCTCTCCCGCCTCCGTCAGGGAGATGAGCGTGGCCCAGACGGGGACACCGCGGATGTAGTTCTTGGTGCCGTCGATCGGGTCGATCACCCAGCGGCGGGGTCCGGTGCCTTCGGTGCCGTACTCCTCGCCGAGGACCGAGTCCCGGGGGCGGGCGCGCTGGAGCTGGCCGCGGATGAGTTCCTCCGCCGCTTTGTCCGCTTCACTGACGGGAGTCATGTCCGGCTTCGTCTCCACCTTCAGGTCGAGGGCCTTGAAGCGGTCCATGGTGGCGGCGTCGGCGGCGTCCGCGAGGACGTGGGCGAGGCGCAGGTCGTCCAGATAGTCCGGCATACAGGGAACGGTATCGGCCAAGGTCGGGTCGGGGCCAGCGTGGACACGGTGCACTGGGGTTTCCCGAGAAGTTACGAGAGGTTCCGCGGAGGTTCCCAAGAGGCCGGGAGAACCGTGCGTGCGCTCGCGAACCCTTGACAGTGCCTACCGGCGCGTCAAATCTGGGCGCAGAACTGGTCTGGCCCAGGGAGGCGCTGATGCCTGCTGCCCGGGAGTCCCTACTGGACGCCGCCTTCACGGCGCTTGCGCGCCGGCCGTGGTCCGCGGTGCGGATGGTCGATGTGGCCGCGGCGGCCGGGGTGTCCCGGCAGACCCTGTACAACGAGTTCGGCAGCAAGGACGGCCTGGCCCGGGCGCTGGTGCGGCGGGCGGCCGATCGCTACCTCGCCGGCGTCGAGCGGGCACTCGCCGGCTCCGTCGAGCCCTGCGAGCGGCTCACCGCGGTCGCCGAGTGGACCAGATGGGCCGCTCAGGAGGACGTGCTGATCCGGGCCCTGCTCACCGGCTGCTGGAGCGAGCGGCTGCCCGCTCCGCCGCTCGCCGCCGTGCCGTCCTCCTCCGCGGTGCCCGCACAGCGCCGGGCGGACGGGCCGCTGCCGACGCCCCACGACTTCCTGCGGATCGTGCGGGACCGCGCGGTCACCGCCCTGGCCGGACCCACCGCCACCGCCGTCGACCCCGCCGATCTGGCCCACCCCTGCGAACTGGTCGTACGCCTCGCGCTGTCCTGCGTCGCGGCCCCGCCTGGGGAGGGCGGAATGGCGGAACTGGTCCGCGCGGTGGTTCCTCGGCAGGCGGCGTGAACCACAGGACCGCCACACGGATCACGGAACTGCCATGAGGATCCAGGCAGTTGGCAGACGGCCTCGCCGCCGAGCGGTTCGCCGCCGTGCAGAGCTAGTGCGCTGAACCCGACAGCTGCAGACCGATGATTCCGACGATGACGAAACTGATCGACACGATCTTCAGCGTGGAGACCAGGTCGCCGAGGAAGACCATGCCGTAGATCGCGGTGCCCGCGGCGCCGATGCCGGTCCACACCGCGTACGCGGGGCCGACGTCCAGTTTCTTCAGGGACAGGGTCAGCAGGCCGAAGCTGCCGAGGGCGAACGACGCGAAGGCGACCGTCGGCCACAGGCGGGTGAATCCGTGCGAGAGCTTCAGGCAGACGGCGAAACCGGTCTCGAGAATCCCGGCCACGACGACCAGCAGCCACGCCATGCGCTGTCCTCCCGTTGATCCGGATCACCGGCTCGGTGCGATTATGCACTTACCGGCCGTACGCCCCGGCAAACAACGCGGGCGTCAGTCCCCTTCCCGGCGCTCCCTGGTGGCCAGCAGCCGACGCAGCGAATACAGCCGCGCAGGGTCCGCGTGCCCCTCCTCGACCCAGGCGTCCAGCGCGCAGTCCGGCTCGTCGTGGCTGCATGCGCGCGGGCAGCCCGCCGTGCCCGGCTCCAGGTCGGGGAAGGCGTGGATCACCCGGAACGGGTCGATGTGCGCGAGCCCGAAGGAACGTACGCCCGGGGTGTCGATGACCCAGCCCTCGTCCCCGCCGAGAGGAAGGGCCAGGGCGGAGGTCGTGGTGTGCCGGCCGCGGCCGGTGACCGCGTTGACGTGTCCCGTCGTACGCCGCCGCTCCTGCGGAACGAGTGCGTTGACCAGCGTCGTCTTGCCGACGCCCGAGTGCCCGACGAACGCGGTGATCCGGCCGTCCAGATGCGCGCGCACCCGGTCCGCCGCGTCCCCGTTCTCCAGCTCCTCGCGGCTGGTGACGACGTACGGGATGTCGAGGTCGCCGTACAGCTCCAGCAGCTTGTCCGGCGGAGCCAGGTCCGACTTCGTCATCACCAGCAGCGGCTCCAGGCCGCCGTCGAAGGCGGCCACCAGACAGCGGTCGATCAGACGCGGGCGGGGTTCGGGGTCGGCGAGCGCCGTGACGACGGCCAGCTGGTGGGCGTTCGCCACGACCACCCGCTCGTACGGATCGTCGTCGTCGGCGGTGCGGCGCAGCACCGAGGCGCGCTCCTCGATGCGCACGATCCGGGCCAGGGTGTCCTTCCTGCCGGACAGGTCGCCGACCAGCGCCACCCGGTCGCCCACCACGGCGGCCTTGCGGCCCAGTTCGCGGGCCTTCATCGCCATGACCGTGCGGTCGCCGACCAGACAGGTCAGCCGGCCCCGGTCGACGGTGAGGACCATTCCTTCGGCCGCGTCCTCGTGCTTGGGCCGGATGTTCGTCCGCGGCCGGTTGCCCTTGCGGTTGGGACGGGTACGGATGTCGTCCTCGTCGGTGTGCTTGCCGTAGCGGCGCATGGCGTACGTCCCTACTGCCCGAGCATCCCGGTCCACAGCTCGGGGAAGTCCGGCAGGGTCTTGGCCGTCGTCGCCACGTTCTCGATGAGCACGCCCTCGACCGCCAGGCCGAGGATCGCGCCGGCGGTCGCCATGCGGTGGTCCTCGTAGGTGTGGAAGGTCCCGCCGTGCAGCGGGCGCGGGCGGATGTGCAGACCGTCGGCCGTCTCCGTGACGTCACCGCCCAGTTCGTTGATCTCCTTGGTGAGCGCGGCCAGCCGGTCCGTCTCGTGCAGTCGCAGATGGGCCACGCCGCGCAGCGTGGAGGGGGAGTCCGCGAGGGCCGCCACGGCCGCGATGCCGGGGGTCAGCTCGCCGACGTCGCCGAGGTCCACGTCGATCCCGTGGATGGCACCCGAACCGGTGAACATCAGCCCGTAGTCGGTGAGTTCGCAGGAACCCCCCATCTCGGTGAAGATCTCCCGCAGCCGGTCACCGGGCTGCGTGGTCCGCTCCGGCCAGTCGGGGACGACCACCTTGCCGCCGGTCACCAGCGCCGCCGCCAGGAACGGCTGGGCGTTGGACAGGTCCGGCTCGATCGTCAGGTCCCGGCCGAGCAGCGCACCCGGCGTCACCCGCCACACGTTCGGCTCGCCGCCGGACTCCGGGGTGTCCACCTGGGCGCCGACCGCGCGCAGCATGTCCACGGTCATCCGGATGTGCGGCACGGAGGGCAGGGTCGCGCCGGTGTGGCGGACCTCGACGCCCTGGTTGAAGCGCGGGCCGGAGAGCAGGAGAGCCGACACGAACTGGGAGGACGAGGAGGCGTCGACCGACACCGGGCCGCCGTCCAGTGCCCCGCCGCCGTGCACGGTCAGCGGCAGCGCGCCCCGGCCGTCGTCATCGATCCGGGCGCCGAGCACGCGCAGCGCGTCGATCACACCGCTGAGCGGGCGCTCGTAGGACCGCGGGTCGCCGTCGAACCGGATCGGACCGTCGGCCAGTGCGGCGACCGGCGGCAGGAAGCGCATCACCGTGCCGGCGTTGCCGACGTCGACCGTGGCCGGGCCGTGCAGGCCGGTCGGCAGCACCCGCCAGGCCTCACCCGTGCCGTCGGGGCCGACCCCTTCCTCGATCTCCACGCCCATGGCCCGCAGCGCGCCCGCCATCAGCAGGGTGTCGCGGGAGCGCAGCGGGCGGCGCAGCCAGCCCGGCTCGGAGGCGAGGGCGGCGAGGACGAGGGCGCGGTTGGTGACCGACTTGGACCCCGGCACGTGGACCGTCGCGTCGACGGCTCCGCTCGCGTGCGGGGCGGGCCAGAGTGCGGGAAGGGCGGTGTTCGGGGCCATGGGCCCACTTTATAAGGAGGGTCGGCCGTCAACCTTCCAGCAGCCAGCGCCCCCCGCCGATGAGCGAGCACACCGACACCGCGTGGAACAGGAACAGCCACAGTCCCGCGGGGACGTGCGTCAGCCGGGACAGCTGGTCCGCGTCCGAGTCGCCCGCCCCGCCCCGGGTGCGCTTCGCCTGCAGTTCGAAGGGCGGCCGGACCCCGCCGAGCAGCAGGAACCACACCACCGCGTAGGCGAACGCCGCCTGCACCTGGGGCCCCGCCAGCCAGGACACCAGCACGAAGGCGCCCCCGGCCAGGACGACGGTCAGGACGCCGTACGCGTTGCGGATCATCACCAGCATCGTCACCAGCAGGGCCGTCGCGACCCAGAGCAGGAGGGTGATCCGGCCGGCGGCCAGCAGGGCGGCTCCTCCCAGTCCCAGCAGGGAAGGCGCGGTGTACCCCGCCGCCGCCGTGAGGATCATGCCCAGCCCGTACGGCTTGCCCCGGCTGACCGTGAGGCCGCTGGTGTCGGAGTGCAGCCGGATGCCGGTGAGCTGCCGGCCGGTGAGCAGGGCGATCAGACCGTGGCCGCCCTCGTGCGCGATGGTGACCGCGTTGCGCGATATGCGCCACACCGGGTGCGGGGCGACGACGGCCAGCGCGGCGGCGAGCGTCGCGATCACCACCCACAGGTCGGGGTCGGGCTGGGTGCCGGTGAGCCGGTCCCAGAGGCCGGGCAGCGAGGTGGCGGCGAGGCTGTCCATTCCGGTGGTGGCTCCCTGTCGTCGTGATCGGAGAGGAGTCGGCGCGAAGCGCCGTCGTCGTGGGGTGGTGGTCGGGTGACGGGTGGGCCTGGCAGTGTGGCACGTATGTGCGGACGGTATGCATCGAGTCGTAGGCCCGAGGATCTCGCAGGAGTCTTCGAGGTCGAGAAGTGGGATCCCGAGGAGACTCTGGAGCCCGACTACAACGTGGCGCCGACCAAAGAGGTCTACGCCGTCCTCGACCGTCCCCTGAAAGACGCGGACTCCCCGCGTCCGGTTCGCCAGCTGCGCAAGCTCAAGTGGGGACTGGTGCCGTCCTGGGCCAAGACGCCCGAGGGTGGCGCCCGGATGATCAACGCGCGCGCGGAGACCGTGCACGAGAAGCCGTCCTACCGGCGCGCCTTCGCCGCCCGGCGCTGCATCCTGCCCGCCGACGGCTACTACGAGTGGGTCACCGGGACGCAGGAACGGGATCTGGAGGTCGAGGGCAAGAAGAAGCGGCCCCGCAAACAGCCGTACTTCGTGCTGCCCGCCGACGGCTCGGTGTTCGCGATGGCCGGGCTGTACGAGTTCTGGCGCGACCGCACCCTGCCCGACGACCACCCGCAGGCCTGGTGGGCCACCTGCTCGGTGATCACCACGGAGGCCGAGCGGACCCCGCTGGCCGTGGCCCCCGCCCAGGGCCCGGGCACGCTCGCCGAGATCCACCCCCGGATGCCGCTGATGCTCACCCCGGACCGCTGGGACGCCTGGCTCGACCCGGCCCGCACCGACCCCGACGCCCTGCGCGACCTGCTCGCCCCGCCCCCGCCCGGTCTGCTGCGCGCCTACCCGGTCTCCACGGCCGTCAGCAACGTCCGCAACAACGGCGCGGAGCTGCTGAAGGAGCTTGAGGCGCCGGAAGAGGGCACACTCTTCTAGCGTGATCGAGATTGTCGAGACCGACGCCGGGACCGCACGCATCACCTGGCACAAGGCGAAGAGGCCCGCACTCGTCCTTGCCGTGAGCCATGGCGCGGGAGGCGGCATCGAGGCCCGCGACCTGATGGCGCTCGCGGCAGCCCTGCCCGCGCACGGCGTCACCGTCGCCCTGGTCGAGCAGCCCTGGCGGGTCGCGGGCCGGAAGGTCGCGCCCGCCCCCAGGACGCTGGACACCGGATGGCGCGGGATCTGGCCCGCGCTGGCCGGGATGGAGCTGCCGGTGATCTCCGGCGGCCGCAGCGCCGGTGCCCGGGTCGCCTGCCGTACCGCCACCGAGCTGGGCGCGCACGCCGTGCTCGCGCTGAGCTTCCCGCTGCACCCGCCGGGCAAGCCGGAGAAGTCCCGCGCCGAGGAGCTGCTCGGGACCGGGGTGCCCACACTCGTCGTCCAGGGCGGCAACGACCCCTTCGGCCGGCCGGCCGAGTTCCCCAGGGGCTCGTACGAACTGATCGAGGTGCCGTACGGCGATCACGGGTTCGCGGTGCCCAAGCGCGCGGAGATCACCCAGGAGCGGGCCCTGGAGATCATCACCGACGGTGTCGTGAAGTGGGCCGCGTCACTCGGGTGACGGCCGGGAATGTTGCGTGACACACCACTGTTGTGGCGGACAGAAGTGCTGAGGCCTCGGCACCGACGTCGTAGGGAAGGAAGTCCGCCGCATGGGTTCGACCATCTGCCCGGCCCGCAGCAGCAGTACTGACCTGGACTGGACGGTGCTGCAGGCGGCCAAGACGGCACCTATTCGAGCGGCGGCAGGCACCGGTCGTGTTCTATCCTCCGAATCGAGTGGGACCGGTCTCGGTCCTGCCCGGGATCTTGAGGAGGTGGGTGCGGTCACCGGTACCGACGCAGGGACCGACAACGGCCAGGCGGAGCAGCCCGAGGGCCGGGGCGTGGGCGCGGAGGCGGCCTCCGAGTCCAGCACGGAGCGCAGTGCGCGCTTCGAGCGGGACGCGCTCGAATACCTCGACCAGATGTACTCGGCCGCGCTGCGCATGACGCGCAACCCGGCCGACGCCGAGGACCTGGTGCAGGAGACGTATGCCAAGGCGTACGCGTCCTTCCACCAGTTCCGTGAGGGCACCAACCTCAAGGCGTGGCTGTACCGGATCCTCACCAACACGTTCATCAACTCCTACCGCAAGAAGCAGCGCGAGCCGCAGCGCTCCGCCGCGGAGGAGATCGAGGACTGGCAGCTCGCCCGCGCCGAGTCGCACATGTCGACGGGTCTGCGCTCCGCCGAGTCGCAGGCGCTCGACCACCTGCCCGACTCGGATGTGAAGGAAGCGCTGCAGGCGATCCCCGAGGAGTTCCGCATCGCCGTCTATCTCGCGGACGTAGAGGGCTTTGCGTACAAGGAGATCGCGGACATCATGGGGACACCCATCGGTACGGTGATGTCCCGGCTGCACCGGGGCCGCCGTCAACTGCGCGGCATGCTGGAGGACTATGCCCGTGACCGCGGGCTGGTACCGGCGGGCGCCGGGGAGTCGGACGAAGCGAAAGGCTCGGGCTCATGAGCTGCGGAGAGTCGCACGAGACGGACTGCAGTGAGGTCCTCGACCATCTGTACGAGTTCCTCGACAGCGAGATGCCGGACGTCGATCGCGACAAGTTCCAGCACCACTTCGAGGAGTGCTCTCCGTGCCTGGAGAAGTACGGCCTGGAGCAGGCCGTGAAGAAGCTGGTCAAGCGGTGCTGCGGGCACGACGACGTGCCCGCGGACCTGCGCGCCAAGGTCATGGGGCGGATCGACCTGATCCGCTCCGGGCAGGCCGTGCCGGAACACGACGTCACCGCCACGGCCCAGGACGGCTGAGCGCCCGCTCCCGGAGCGCGGACCGCCCCGGTCATCACCCGAACGTGCTAATCCTCAGGTCATAAGCCCCCTGCCCCGCCGTTCCCGCCCTAGGCTCCGAGCCTGGACAGGCACGGTCCACGGTCGGGGAGGGGCGCGATGGAGGCGGTTCCGGCGAGAGCGCGCGGCTATGTGGCCGCCGTCGCGGTGCTGGCGCTGCTCTGCCTGCTGCCGCTGCCGACGGTACGCACCCCGTGGTGGGCGCTGGGCCTGCTCACCGCGCTCTACGCCGCCTGCGAGTACGCCGTACGGCGTCGCTTCGGCTCCACCTTCCACCCCGTTCTGCTCGCCGCGGCGTTCCTGCTGCCCGCGCCGGCTGCCGCGCTCGTTCCGCTGCCCGCCGCCCTGCTCTGCCCGGTCGAGCACCGGCCCGCCCTGCTGCGGCGGCTGTGGCGGGCCGCGCGGCCCGCGCTCGCCGTGTGGGGCGCCGCCAAGGTGCACTGGACGCTCGGCGGCCGGGACGCCGTCGTCGGCTCCGACTTCCCCTACGCCCTGCTGCCCGCAGGCGCGGCCGTCCTCGCCTTCTGCCTGATCCTCACCGTCCTCGACGGCGGCATCCTCGCCTTCGCCGAACGCGTACCCCTGCGCCGGGCCTGGCGCGGGCTGCTGTCCCGCTCGCTCGCGCCGGTCGCCGTGCACGGACTCGCCGGGCTGATGATGGCCGTGCTGTGGCGCAGCCCGTACGGCCCGGTCGCCGCGCTGCTCGTACTGCTGCCGATGTGGGTCTCCTGGTGGATCTTCGCCCAGTACCACCGCGAACGCGCCGCCCACCAGGCCACCATCCGGGCCCTCGTACAGGCCGTCGACATCAAGGACGGCTACACCCGCGGCCACAGCGAACGCGTCGGCCAGGCCTCCGTGCTGATCGCGCGCGAACTCGGCATGGACGACGACCGCGTGGAGGTGCTGCGCTTCGCCGGCATCCTGCACGACGTCGGCAAACTCGGCGTCCCCACCCGGCTGCTGCGCAAGGAGGGGCCGCTGACTCCCGAGGAGCGCCGGATCATCGAACTGCATCCCGAGTACGGCCATGAGATGGTCCGCGGGATCTCCTTCCTCGGCGAGGCCCGCGCCGCGATCCTGCACCACCACGAACGCCTCGACGGCAGCGGCTACCCCTACGGCCTCGCCGGCTCCGGGATCCCCGAGTGCGCCCGGGTCGTCGCCGTCGCGGACGCCTTCGACGCGATGACCTCCACCCGCTCCTACCGCCGGGCCCGGCCCGTCGAGACGGCTGTCGCCGAGCTGGAGCGCTGCGCCGGTACGCAGTTCGACCCCCGGATGGTCGAGGCGCTGGCCCGGGCCCTGCGCCGTCAGGGCTGGCATCCCACGGTCACCGCCGACGAACCGGCGCACGAGACGGCACCCCGGCAGCGGGCGGCCGGCACCGGGACACCCCGGTGACCGCCCTGCGGCTGATCCACGGCGCCGCCGCCCTCACCGCGGCCGGATCCCTCGCCGCCACTCTCGGCACCGGACTCACGGGCCGGGGCGTCGCGCTCGCCTTCGGGGTGCTCATAGCCGTCGGTGAGCTGACCCGGTGGAGCGACGCCGAGGCGGGCCGGGCCGCGCCGCTGGCCGCCGCGGGCTCGCTGGCGTACGCCCTGCTCGGCGACGACGCCGGACGGCCCACCGGACATCACGCCGACCAGGTCGTCACCGTCGTCCTCGTCGCCTCCGTGCTCGGTGCCGTCCCGCACATCTGGTCCGGTCGCACCCCCACCCTCGACCACCTCGCCCGCCGCGTCCTCACCGTCGGATTCGCCGCCGTCTGCTTCCAACCCCTGTACAACCAGCGCCTGTTCGCCTCCTGGAACGGCCCCGCCTACGCCCTGCTCCTCATCGCCCTGCTCGGCCTCACCGGCCTGTGCGACGCGGTCCTGGCCGCCGCCCTCGCCCACTGCCGCACCCACTGGCCGTTCGCCCCGCTGCTGCGCGAGGAACTGCGCGGACTGCTCGGGATCGGCTCCGCCGTCGGCGCGACCGGCGCGGTGATGGCGCTCGCGGTCGCCGTCGTCGGCCTGTGGGCGCTGCCCGTGTTCTGTCTGCCCCTGCTGCTCACCCAGCTGTCCGTGCGGCGGTACGCCGCCGTCCGCGCCACCTACCGGCAGACCATCGCCTCCCTCGCCCGCGCCACCGAGATTGCCGGCTGCACCCCCACGGGCCACGCCCGCCGGGTCGCCGCGCTCAGCCTCGCCGTCGGCCGCGATCTCGGGCTGGCCGGAGGCGAACTGACCGTTCTGGAGTACGCGGCCCTCATGCACGACATCGGCCAGCTCAGCCTCGTCGACCCGGTCCCGGCCGGTGCCACGGCCGGGCTGCCGCCGGCGCAGCAGCGCCGGATCGCGCTGCTCGGCGGAGCCGTGGTCCGGCAGACCGGGGTGGACGCGGCCGTCGCCGTCGTGGTCGAGCGGCAGGCCGACCCGTGCCGGGAACAGCCCCTGGCCGCGCGGATCGTCCGGGCCGTGAACGCCTATGAGGAGAAGACCCGGGACGCCGGCCCCGAAGGCCCCTTGCGGGCACTGGAGGAGCTGCGGCTCACCGCCGCCGGGGACTACGCACCGGAGGTGGTCGAGTCACTCGCCCGGGTGCTGGCCCAGCCGCGTGGCTGGTGCCGGACCGCGCCGGCGCAAGGGGACGGGAGACATACGGCACTGTCTGACCCCACCCTCGGCTGGGTAACCCATGGGTAATGAGCGCCTTTCCCACCGTACGTGGTTGGATGCGAGGGAGAGGGTGTCCGGGGGCACAAGCCAGCCCACTGTGCGGAACTGGAACTGGCAGGCGGGAATCGTGAGGATCTTCGGCAAGGGACGGCACCGGCCCTCCGCCTCCTGGCGGCAGGCCACCGACCGAGCGTTCACGCTCATCGGAGACGGCCGCTACGAGGACGCGGGCGAGCTGCTGACGCGGGCCGCCGACCTGGAACCCTGGCTGTCGGAGTCGTGGTTCAACCTTGCCCTGCTGCACAAGTTCCGGCACGACTGGGAGCAGGCCCGCGCGGCCGGACTGCGCGCCGTCGCCCTGCTGGACCGGGAGACCGGAACGCCCGACTGGTGGAACGTCGGCATCGCCGCCACCGCCCTGCAGGACTGGCCGCTGGCACGCCGCGCCTGGCAGGCGTACGGCCTGAAGGTGCCCGGCGGTGCCACCACGGCCGGGGAACCGGCCGGCATGGAGCTGGGCAGCGCGGCCGTGCGGCTCTCGCCGGAGGGCGAGGCCGAGGTCGTGTGGGGCCGCAGGCTGGACCCGGCGCGGATCGAGGTGCTGTCCATCCCGCTTCCCTCCTCCGGACGACGCTGGGGCGAGGTCGTGCTGCACGACGGCGTCCCGCACGGCGAGCGCACGACGTCCGCCGGCCATGCCTACCCGGTCTTCGACGAGATCGAGCTGTGGGCGCCCTCGCCCGTGCCGACCTGGGTGGTCCTGCTGGAGGCGGCCACGGAGGCGGACCGGGACGCGCTGGAGCAGCTGGCCGCCGACGCCGGGTTCGCCGCGGAGGACTGGTCCTCCTCGGTGCGGCTGCTGTGCCGGATGTGCTCGGAGTCCCGGATGCCCTCCGACGAGGGCGAGGGCGTGCATCTGGATCCGCACGACCACAGCGAGCCCGGTCACCCCGGCCCGCTGGGCCACCGGACGGACGGGCAGCTGTGGGTGCCGGAGCGGGAGTGCGGGGTCGCGGCGCCGGCCTCCCTCGTGCGGGGGCTGCTGGACGGGTGGATCGCGGACAGCCCGGACTCCAGGGACTGGCGGGATCTCGAAGAGGTTTGCTGAGCCGCCGATGACCAGCCACCTTTAGTCTGTACTCGAGACTTTTTCGCTCGGGACTTTTCCAAGGTTGCAGGAAGGCGTACGTCGGTCATGGCGCAGCAGGACACCGATCAGCAGCACGCGGGCGTGCTCCCCGTCGACGACGAGGGCTATGTCGTCGACACGGAGGACTGCGAGGAGCGCGAGAAGGCCTGGCGGGAGCGCGGGGCCTCGCGGCCGATCACGGTCGTCGGCAACCCGGTGCTGCACAAGGAGTGCAGGGACGTCACCGAGTTCGGCGACGAGCTGCAGCAGCTGGTCGCGGACATGTTCGCGAGCCAGCGCACCGCCGAGGGCGTGGGCCTGGCCGCCAACCAGATCGGTGTCGACCTGAAGGTCTTCGTCTACGACTGCCCGGACGACGACGGTGTCCGGCACACCGGTGTGGTGTGCAACCCCAAGCTGGTCGAGCTGGCGGCCGACAGGCGCCGGCTGGACGACAGCAACGAGGGCTGCCTGTCCGTGCCCGGCGCCTACGCGCCGCTCGCGCGTCCCGACTATGCCGAGGTGACCGGCCAGGACGAGCGGGGCAACCCGATCAAGGTCCGTGGCACCGGCTACTTCGCGCGCTGTTTGCAGCACGAGACCGACCACCTCTACGGCTACCTGTACATCGACCGGCTGTCCAAGCGGGACCGCAAGGACGCGCTGCGCCAGATGGCCGAGAACGAGCCACGTTATCCGGTGATCGCCAACGACTAGGCCCCATCGAGCCGTTGGGACGCCCGGCCGGGATCACTCCCGGTCGGGCGTCCTTCGTATGGCCGGGCTTCGCTCATCCGTGCGTCGTACAACTGATCCCGTCCGGCCCCCTAGTGATCCCTAACCGGTCACGCAAGGGGGGATTCTCGGCACCTTGGGGTAGTGAGTGGAGCAAATCCGTTCCCATGACGGTCAGTTGTGGTGCTGAATGGAGCGGCGGGGATACGCAACGGCGCACGCCCGGCACAACAGGAGGGGTGTGCGCTCCTGGCGGCTGAGAGGGGTTTGTTCGTGCAAGCTTTCCCACACAGCACCACAGCGACACCGACGGCGGTCGTAGTACCACCCTCACTGGCACTCCCGGTGATCGAGTCCGCCTTTCCCCGGCAACTGCATCCGTATTGGCCGCAGCTCCAGGAGAAGACACGGCTCTGGCTGCTGGAAAAGCGGCTCATGCCGGCGGGCAAGGTGCAGGAATATGCCGACGGACTGTGCTACACCGACCTGATGGCGGGCTTCTACGTGAACGCCGCCGACGAGGTCCTGCAAGCCATCGCCGACTACAGCGCATGGTTCTTCGTCTGGGACGACCGCCATGATCGCGACATCGTGCACGGCCGGGTGGGCGACTGGCGGCGGCTGCGCTACCGCCTGCACGCGGCCCTCGACGCACCCAGGCACCATCTGCACCATCCGGACCCCTTGGTCGCGGGGTTCGCGGACAGTGTGCTGCGGCTGTACGGCTTCCTGCCGCGCACCTGGAACCAGCGGTTCTCCCGGCACTTCCATACCGTGATCGAGGCCTACGACCGGGAATTCCGCAATCGAACCGAGGGATATGTGCCGGGCGTCGAGGAATATCTCGCCCTGCGTCGGCACACCTTCGCCCACTGGATATGGACGGATCTGCTCGAGGTGAGCGCCGGATGCGAACTCCCGGACGCCGTGCGGAAGAACCCGGCCTTTCGCCGGGCCGCACTGCTCACCCAGGAATTCGCCGCCTGGTACAACGATCTGTGCTCGCTGCCGAAAGAAATAGCGGGCGATGAGGTCCACAATCTCGGCATCTGCCTCATCAGCCACGAGGGACTGACTCTCGAAGAAGCCGTCGACGAAGTGAGGCGGCGTGTGGAGGAGTGCATCCGAGACTTCATCGAGGCCGAGCAGGAAGCCCTGCAATTCGCCGACGCAATTGCCGACGGAAGCATCCGGGGAAAGGAACTGAGCACTGCGGTGCGAGACAGCGTCGGCAATATGCGGAACTGGTTCAGCTCCGTCTACTGGTTCCACCACGAGTCCGGCCGGTACATGGTCGACAGCTGGGACGACCAGTCCACGCCCCCGTACGTCACCAACGAAGCGGTAGGTGAGAAATGACCCTCGACTCTGTGGAGCCCGTGACCACCGAGGCGGCCGAGCTGCGCGAGCCGCCGCTGGCCGGCGGTGCCGTGCCGGTCCTCGGGCACGGCCTGAAGCTCGTCCGCGACCCGCTCGCCTTCATGTCGGGCCTGCGGAACCACGGTGACGTCGTACGCCTGAAACTGGGCCCCAAGACGGTGTACGCCGTCACCACGCCGGCGCTCACCGGTGCGCTCGCGCTCAGCCCCGACTTCAAGATCGACGGCCCGCTGTGGGAGTCCCTCGAGGGGCTGCTCGGCAAGGAGGGCGTGGCCACCGCCAACGGTCCCCGGCACCGCCGCCAGCGACGCACCATACAGCCCGCGTTCCGGCTCGACGCCATCCCCGGCTACGGGCCGATCATGGAGGAGGAGGCGCATCGGCTCACCGAGCGCTGGAAACCCGGTGAGACCGTCGACTGCACCTCGGAGTCCTTCCGGGTCGCCGTGCGCATCGCCGCCCGCTGCCTGCTGCGCGGCGAGTACATGGACGAGCGTGCCGAGCGGTTGAGCGCGGACCTCGCCACGGTCTTCCGCGGCATGTACCGCCGGATGGTCGTCCCGCTCGGACCGCTGTACCGACTGCCGTTTCCGGCCAACCGCGAATTCAACCGGGCCCTGGCCGATTTGCATCTCCTGGTCGACGAGATCGTGGCCGAGCGGAGGGCATCTGGTCAAAAGCCGGACGATTTGCTGACGGCATTGCTGGAAGCGAAGGACGACAATGGCGACCCCATCGGGGAACAGGAGATCCACGATCAGGTCGTCGCGATAGTCACCCCGGGCAGCGAAACGGTGGCCTCCACGATCATGTGGCTGCTCCAAGTCCTTGCCGCGCACCCGGAACACGCGGAGAAGGTACGGACCGAGGTCGAATCCGTGACCGGTGGTCGACCCGTCGCATTCGAGCACGTCCGCGCACTCACCCACACCAACAATGTCGTCGTCGAGGCCATGCGGCTCAGGCCGGCCGTATGGATATTGACGCGGCGCGCGGTGACCGAAACCTCACTCGGCGGCTATCGCATTCCGGCCGGGGCGGACATCGTCTACAGCCCGTACGCCATCCAGCGCGACGCCCGCTCCTACGACCGCAACCTCGACTTCGACCCCGACCGGTGGCTTCCGGAGCGGGCCAAGCAGGTGCCCAAGCACGCCATGAGCCCCTTCAGCACGGGCAACCGCAAGTGCCCCAGCGACCACTTCTCCATGACCCAGCTGACCCTGATCACCGCGGCGATCTCGGCGAAGTACCGCTTCGAGCAGGTCACCGGGTCCAACGACAGCACCCGGGTGGGCATCACGCTGCGCCCGCACGACCTGCTGCTGCGACCGATGCCCTGGTGACCCAGGGGGCCACACCTGATACCGGCGTGCGCTCACGCGGCGTGGGGGCCGCGGAACGTGCGCCGGTAGGCGTTCGGGGTGGTGCCGAGCGCCCGGACGAACTGATGCCGCAGCGCCGCCGCCGTACCGAACCCGGTGCGCCAGGCGATCGCGTCCACGGTCTCGTCGGTCCCCTCCAGCAACGCCTGGGCGCGCAGCACCCGTTGGCGCAGAATCCAGCGGTACGGCGTGGTCCCGGTCTCCTGCTGGAAGCGGCGGGCGAAGGTGCGTGGCGACATGTGCGCGCGGGCGGCGAGCTGCTCGACGGTCACCTCCGCCTCGAGGTGCTCCTCCATCCACACCAGCACCTCGCCGACGGTGTCGCACGAGCCTCTGGGCAGCGGCCGCTCGATGTACTGTGCCTGCCCGCCGTCCCGGTGCGGCGGTACCACCATCCGCCGGGCGATCTTGTTGGCGACCTCCGGGCCCTGCTCCTTGCGCACGATGTGCAGGCAGGCGTCGATCCCGGCGGCCGTACCGGCGGACGTGATCACCGGATCCTCGTCGACGTACAGCACATCCGGCTCGACGGCTATCCGCGGATAGCGCCGGGCCAGCTGCTCGGCGTGATGCCAGTGCACCGCGCACCGCCGGTCCTCCAGCAGCCCCGCGGCGGCCAGCAGGAACACCCCTGAGCAGACGCTCAGCACCCGCGCGCCCCGCCCGACGGCCCGCCGCAGGGCGTCCAGCAGCTCCTCGGGATAGTCCCGTTCGACGTAGGAGTCACCGGCCGGTACGGCGATGAGGTCGGCCTCCTCCAGCCGCTCCAGCCCGTAGGGCGTGGACACGGTGAACCCGCAGCGGGTGCCGAGCGTCGGCCCCTCGGCCGAGACCACGGCGAAGTCGTAGACCGGCAGCCCCTCGTCCCGGCGGTCGATGCCGAAGACCTCGCACACGACGCCCAGTTCGAAGGGATGCACCCCCTCGAGCAATACGGCGGCCACGTTCTTCAGCATGCTGCCAGTGTGCCTCGTCAGTGGCAGTATTTCGAGGGTGTCCGGCAGTCCTGCCACTGCCGGTCAGCAGTGTCGGGCGCGACAGTGGTGTCATGAACGGAAACCAGATCCAAGGCCTCATCGGCATGGTGCTCACCCTCGGAATCCTGCTCCTCCTCGTCCTCCCCTCCGCCGTCGGTGCCGTGCGCGAACGGCGCATCGACCGACAGCTCAGGGAGGCCGGGAAGAGAGCGGGAAGAGAGCAGGATCAGAAGTCCTCGTCCAGGTCGACGGTGCCCTCGACCGCGACCTGGTACGCCGACGGACGGCGCTCGAAGAAGTTCGTCAGCTCCTGAACGCCCTGCAGCTCCATGAAGGAGAACGGGTTCTCCGAGCCGTACACCGGGGCGAAGCCGAGGCGCGTGAGGCGCTGGTCCGCAACGCACTCCAGGTACTGGCGCATCGACTCGGTGTTCATGCCCGGCAGGCCGTCACCGCACAGGTCGCGGGCGAACTGCAGCTCGGCCTCGACGGCCTCCTTCAGCATGTCGACGACCTCCTGCTGCAGCTCGTCGTCGAAGAGATCCGGCTCCTCCTTGCGGACGGTGTCGACCACGTCGAAGGCGAACGACATGTGCATGGTCTCGTCGCGGAACACCCAGTTGGTGCCGGTGGCGAGGCCGTGCAGCAGACCCCGGCTGCGGAACCAGTAGACGTACGCGAAGGCGCCGTAGAAGAACAGGCCCTCGATGCACGCGGCGAAGCAGATCAGGTTGAGCAGGAAGCGGCGGCGGTCGGCCTTCGTCTCCAGCCGGTCGATCTTGTCCACCGAGTCGATCCACTTGAAGCAGAACTCGGCCTTCTCGCGGATGGACGGGATGTTCTCCACCGCCGCGAAGGCCGCCGCCCGGTCCTCCGGGTCGGGGAGGTAGGTGTCCAGCAGCGTCAGGTAGAACTGGACGTGCACGGCCTCCTCGAAGAGCTGACGGCTCAGGTACAGCCGCGCCTCGGGGGAGTTGATGTGCTTGTACAGCGTCAGCACCAGGTTGTTCGCGACGATCGAGTCACCCGTCGCGAAGAAGGCGACCAGCCGGCCGATGAGGTGCTGCTCCTCGGGCGTCAGCTTCGCGAGGTCGGCGACGTCCGAGTGGAGGTCGACCTCCTCGACGGTCCAGGTGTTCTTGATCGCGTCCCGGTAGCGCTCGTAGAAGTCCGGGTAGCGCATGGGGCGCAGAGTCAGCTCGAAGCCCGGGTCGAGCAGGTTGGCGTTACGGGTGGTGGTGCTCATTACTGGCAGGCCTCGCAGGACTCGGGGTTTTCCAGGGAGCAGGCGACGGCGTCGGGGTCGGCGGCCTGCTGGACGGGGATGCCGGCGGTGCTCTGCGCCTGGGCCGCGCGGGCGATCCGCGTCGCCGGGCGGGAGCGCAGGTAGTACGTCGTCTTCAGGCCCGACTTCCAGGCGTACGCGTACATCGAGGAGAGCTTGCCGATGGTCGGCGTCTCCAGGAACAGGTTCAGGGACTGCGCCTGGTCCAGGAACGGGGTGCGGGCCGCGGCCATGTCGATCAGGCCGCGCTGCGGGATCTCCCACGCCGTGCGGTACAGCGCCCGCACCTCCTCGGGGATCCACACGAAACCCTGCACCGAGCCGTTGGAGTCGCGCAGCGCCTCACGGGTGCGCGCGTCCCACACGCCGAGGTTCTTCAGGTCCTGCACCAGGTACGAGTTGACCTGCAGGAACTCACCGGACAGCGTCTCGCGCTTGAACAGGTTCGACACCTGCGGCTCGATGCACTCGTACACGCCCGCGATGGAGGCGATGGTCGCCGTCGGGGCGATGGCGAGCAGCAGCGAGTTGCGCATGCCGACGGACGCGACGCGCCTGCGGAGCGCGTCCCAGCGCTCGGGCCAGGTCAGCTCGGTGTCGTAGTGGTCCGGGTGCAGCACGCCCTGGGCCGTACGGGTCTTCTCCCAGGCCGGCAGCGGGCCGCTGCGCTCGGCGAGGTCGGTGGAGGCCTCGTACGCGGCAAGCATGATCCGCTCGGCGATCCGCGTCGACAGGGCCCTGGCCTCGGCGGAGTCGAAGGGCAGACGCAGCTTGAAGAAGACGTCCTGCAGACCCATCGCCCCGAGGCCGACCGGACGCCACCTGGCATTGGAGCGGCCCGCCTGCTCGGTCGGGTAGAAGTTGATGTCCACGACCCGGTCGAGGAAGGTCACGGCCGTGCGGACGGTCTCGTCCAGCCGCTCCCAGTCGATGTCGCCGCGCGCCGCGTCGACGAAGGCACCCAGGTTCACGGATCCCAGGTTGCAGACCGCCGTCTCGCCGTCGTCCGTGACCTCCAGGATCTCCGTGCAGAGGTTGGAGGAGTGGACCACGTGACCGGGCAGGGCCGTCTGGTTGGCGGTGCGGTTGGCCGCGTCCTTGAAGGTCATCCAGCCGTTGCCGGTCTGCGCGAGGGTGCGCATCATGCGGCCGTACAGCTCGCGGGCCGGGATGGTCTTCTTCGCCAGGCCCGCCTGCTCGGCCTTGCGGTAGGCGGCGTCGAACTCCTCGCCCCACAGGTCCACCAGCTCCGGCACGTCGGCCGGGGAGAACAGCGACCACTCGGCGTCCGCGTTCACCCGGCGCATGAACTCGTCCGGGATCCAGTGCGCGAGGTTCAGGTTGTGCGTACGGCGGGCGTCCTCACCGGTGTTGTCCCGCAGCTCCAGGAACTCCTCGATGTCGGAGTGCCAGGTCTCCAGGTAGACGGCCGCGGCACCCTTGCGCCGGCCGCCCTGGTTCACGGCGGCCACCGAGGCGTCCAGCGTCTTGAGGAACGGGACGATGCCGTTGGAGTGCCCGTTGGTGCCCCGGATCAGCGAACCGCGGCTGCGGATACGGGAGTACGACAGCCCGATGCCGCCCGCGTGCTTGGAGAGCCGGGCAACCTGGTGGTAGCGGTCGTAGATGGAGTCCAGCTCGTCCAGCGGGGAGTCGAGCAGGTAGCAGGACGACATCTGCGGGTGCCGCGTACCGGAGTTGAAGAGCGTGGGGGAGGACGGCAGGTAGTCGAGGCGGCTCATGAGCCGGTAGAGCGCGGCGACTTCGTCGACGGAGCGTGCGGTGTCGTCCTCGGCGAGTCCGGCGGCCACCCGGAGCATGAAGTGCTGCGGAGTCTCGATCACCTTGCGGGTGATCGGGTGCCGCAGCAGATAGCGGCTGTGCAGGGTGCGCAGGCCGAAGTAGCCGAAGCGGTCGTCGGCGCCGGTGTCGATCAGGGCGTCGAGGCGGGCCGCGTGCAGCCGCGCGAACTCCGCGGTGCGGTCGGCGATCAGGCCCTCGCGGTGACCGACGGCCACGGACTCGGTGAAGGACGTCACGCCCTGCGAGCCGGCCTCGGCGCGGATGGAGAGGGTCAGTAGCCGGGCGGCCAGCCGCGAGTAGGCGGGGTCCTCGGAGATGAGCCCGGCGGCGGCCTCGGTGGCCAGTTCGCGCAACTCCGCCTCGTCGGCCCGGGCGGACCGGCCGCGCAGCGCGGCGGCGGCGACCCGGCCGGGGTCGGCGTCGGGGAGGTCGGCGGTCAGCTCGGTCAGGGTCCGCAGCAACGCGGTACCGGGACCGTCGGTGTCCAGGCCGCTGGCTGAAGCCGGATCTGCTGGCGCGATGGTCACGTGGGGCTCTCCCTCGCTCGGCACGGGGGCCTTGCGGAGGGCAGGGGGCAGCCACGAGCGCACACGCGTGGCGTCCACCGGCCCATTCCACGAGGCCCGGACGTCGGAAGGCACCCGGGCCGGACGGCCGGGCGCACGCTGCCGGCAGGTCCTCGGACTGACTCCTGGGCGCATACGCGCACAAGTACACCGTTGCGGGACAGTTCCGGATTCACACCGGATTCCCCTGCGACGACAGCGAGGATGAGCATACATCTAGTGCCGGGCTGTCGTGGCACCACCAGATGTTGTGTCTGTTGTGTGTTGCGCTGGCTTCAGAGCGTCAACTTGTGTATGACGGGAGGTATGCGAAACGGGCCGCCGTGGGTTCGTCCCCCGGCGGCCCGCTGTGGTGGTGTGCCGCGTACGACGTGCGTCAGTGGGCGACGCCCACCAGTTCCGTTTCGACACCCTGGTCGCCCGCGTCCGCCGTGTAGTCCTCCGGCCTGGTCTCGTCGATGCCCTCGGGGGCCTTCACGGCCCGCAGGACGAGCGTGAGGACCACCGTGACCGCCACGTTGAGCACGAACGCCGTGAAGCCGATGTAGCCGATCTCACCGATGCCCGGGATCTCCTTCGACGAGCCTCCGAAGTGCTTCTGGGTCGGGGAGGCGACACCGTACGCGGCGACCGTGCCGTAGATCATGCCGACCGCCCAGCCGGTGAGCAGCGCCCAGCGGTGGAACCAGCGGGTGAACAGGCCGCCGACCAGGGCCGGGAAGGTCTGCAGGATCCAGATGCCGCCCAGCAGCTGGAAGTTGATGGCGACGGTCTTGTCCATGGTCAGGACGAAGAGCAGGGCGCCGAACTTCACCAGCAGCGAGACGATCTTGGAGACCTGGGCCTCCTGCCTCGGCGTGGCGTCCGGCTTGATGAAGTCCTTGTAGATGTTGCGGGTGAAGAGGTTCGCCGCCGCGATCGACATGATCGCCGCCGGCACCAGCGCGCCGATGCCGATCGCCGCGAAGGCCACGCCCGCGAACCAGTCCGGGAACATGTCCTCGAACAGCTGCGGGATCGCCAGCTGGCCGTTGGTGACCTTCACGCCGGCCGCGATCGCCATGAAGCCCAGCAGGGCCAGCAGGCCGAGCATCAGGGAGTACAGCGGCAGGATCGTGGTGTTGCGGCGGATCACCTCACGGCTCTTGGACGACAGGGTCGCGGTGATCGAGTGCGGGTACATGAAGAGGGCCAGGGCCGAGCCGAGGGCCAGGGTGGCGTAGGTCCACTGGCCCGCCTCCGGCGGCGCGAGCGCGCCGCGCGGCTTGCCGGTGGCGGGGCTGACCTGGCTGAACGCGTGGCCCGCCTTGGCGAAGATGTCGTCGAAGCCGCCCAGCTTGATCGGGATGTAGATGATCGCCACCGCGATGACGATGTAGATCAGGGCGTCCTTGACGAACGCGATCAGGGCGGGCGCGCGCAGGCCGGAGGAGTAGGTGTAGGCCGCCAGCACGCCGAAGGCGATCAGCAGGGGCAGGTCCTTCATGAACCAGTTGGTGTTGTCCCCGCCGCCGACCCCCATCACGTCCAGCACGGCCTGGATGCCGACGAGTTGGAGCGCGATGTACGGCATCGTCGCGAGGATTCCGGTCAGCGCCACCGCGAGCGACAGGCCCTTCGAGCCGAACCGGCCCCGGACGAAGTCCGAGGTGGTGACGTACCCGTGGCGGTGCGAGACCGACCACAGGCGCGGCAGGAAGGTGAAGATCAGCGGGTAGACCAGGATCGTGTACGGCACCGCGAAGAAGCCGGACGCGCCCGCCGCGTAGACCGCCGCCGGCACGGCGACGAAGGTGTACGCCGTGTACAGGTCCCCGCCGAGCAGGAACCAGGTGATCCAGGTGCCGAACGACCGTCCGCCCAGGCCCCATTCGTCCAGCGAGTGCTCGTTCTCGGCCTTGCGCCAGCGTGCGGCGAGGAAGCCCATGACCGTGACGGCCAGGAAGAAGAAGATGAAGACGCCGAGCGCGACGCCGTTGACCCCGTTCTTCACTTCGCCTCACCGCCCTGGGGCGCGGTCGGGGAGCGCTGGTCGTACTGCCACAGCTTGTACGCCGTCATGGTGAGTGCGGCGGAGATCGGCACCCAGAGCATCTGGTACCAGTAGAAGAACGGGATCCCGATGAACGCGGGATCCGTCTTGGCGTACGAGCCGACCCACAGCATCGCCACGAAGGGTGCGACGAGACACAGGCCGATGATCACGCGGACCGGTGTCACGACCGGTGGTCTCACTTCTGGTGTATCGGACATGCCGCGACTCCGTCCCCTCGTTGATCACCCGGGTAATGCGATCACCTGTGTAATGCGCAGGCAATCTAGGTGACGCAGGACCCCAGCGGAAGACCTCGTCCGGATTCCGGATCGCGGGTTCCCCGGTACGGCCGCGGTGGGCTCTCAGCGGCTCGGTCACCACGAAGTCGCAGAGTGCCGCGAAGACTTCGCGAGCCGGACAGCCAGGTGGATCCCGAATCTCCCGCAGCGTGATGTTCGCCCCTTTCCGCACTTCCGCGCGGGCCGTGTCGATCGCCGGATGCTCCTGCAGGAGACCGAGCGCCTCGGCGTGCAGGGCGGGGTCACTCAGCTCTCCACATTCTCGGAAAGCTGTGGCGCACCGTCGGGCCCCACTCAATCAGCGTCCGTCGCAAGTCGATGCCGAGCACGGGGGCCGAGTACGGGGACGAGTCCCGGACTGTTCTACTCGGCAGGCCGCTTGAGTCGGGCCACGAACTTGTAGCGGTCCCCGCGGTACACCGACCGCACCCACTCCACCGGTCTGCCCTCGTGGTCCAGGGAGTGGCGGGAGAGCATCAGCATCGGCAGGCCCACGTCGGTGCCGAGCAGGCCCGCCTCGCGCGGGGTGGCCAGGGAGGTCTCGATGGTCTCCTCGGCCTCCGCGAGGTGGATGTCGTACACCTCGGCGAGGGCGGTGTAGAGGGACGTGTACTTCACCAGGGACCGGCGCAGCGCCGGGAAGCGCTTGGCGCTCAGATGGGTGGTCTCGATGGCCATCGGCTCGCCGTTGGCCATGCGCAGCCGCTCGATGCGCAGCACGCGCCCGCCGGCCGAGATGCCGAGCAGATCGGCGAGCCGCTCGTCGGCCGTGATGTACCCGATGTCCAGCAGCTGCGAGGTCGGCTCCAGGCCCTGGGCGCGCATGTCCTCCGTGTAGGAGGTGAGCTGGAGCGCCTGGGAGACCTTGGGCTTGGCGACGAAGGTGCCCTTTCCCTGGATGCGCTCGAGCCGGCCCTCGACGACCAGCTCCTGCAGGGCCTGGCGGACGGTGGTGCGGGAGGTGTCGAACTCGGCGGCCAGCGTGCGCTCGGGCGGCACTGGCGTGCCCGGGGCCTGCGTCTCCGTCATGTCGAGCAGGTGCTTCTTCAGGCGGTAGTACTTGGGCACGCGAGCCGTACGGACGGTCGTGCCGGCCTCGTTCTCCGCACTGCTGACGTCGGTGCTCATGCTCTGCCTTCCCGGCTCCGGATGCCGAAAGCGACCGGCTGACATCGGCCACGGCTCACATCGTGGCACGGCTTTGTGTGTCCGGAGTCCACCCGCACGCTCCGTGATCTCCTCTATATACCGTCGCACTCCAGGTTGGTCTAGTCCATCGGGCTCGGTGTGCGCTGCCCGTACCGGTATGGGCAACGGCACGGGCAGCGGCGTATCGGTACCGACGCCCCGGGCTAGATGCCCTGCCAGTCCGGCTTGTTGGCGTAGGTGTGCCGGAAGTAGTCGGCGAGCTTCAGCTTGGACGCGGCCGCCTCGTCGACGACCACCGTGGCATGCGGGTGCAGCTGGAGCGCGGAGGCCGGGCAGACGGCCGCGACCGGGCCCTCGACCGTCGCGGCGACGGCGTCCGCCTTGCCCTCGCCGGTCGCGAGCAGCACCAGGTGCCGGGCCTCCAGGATGGTGCCGATGCCCTGGGTGATGACGTGGTGCGGGACCTGCTCGATGTCGCCGTCGAAGAAGCGGGCGTTGTCGACGCGGGTCTGCTCGGTCAGAGTCTTGATCCGGGTGCGTGAGGCGAGCGAGGAGCACGGCTCGTTGAAGCCGATGTGCCCGTCGGTACCGATGCCGAGCAGTTGCAGATCCACCCCGCCCGCCTCGGCGAGCGAGCGGTCGTACGCCTCGCACGCCGCCTGGATGTCCTCGGCGGTGCCGTCGGGTCCGAGGAACGCGTCCATGCCGATGCCGAGCGGCTCAAGGACCTCCCGGCGCAGCACCGAGCGGTAGGACTCGGGGTGGTCGGCGGGCAGCCCCACGTACTCGTCGAGCTGGGCGATCCGGGCCCGCGAGGTGTCCACGGAGCCGGAACGCACCTTCGCGGTCAGTGCCTGGTAGATGGGCAGCGGGGTGGAGCCGGTGGCCACGCCGAGCAGGGCGTCGGGCTTGCGTCGCAGCAGCTTGGCCATGGCCTCGGAGATCAGCTCGCCGCCCGCCGCGGCGTCCGGAACGATGACAACTTCCACGCTGGGCCTGCCGTTCTGAAGTGGGCTCTGTGCGTCTCTATGTGGTTTAGACCAATCTAACAGAATCGACGTTCGTGGGCGTGGCCAAGGAGAGGGAAAGGTCCCTTGGGAAAGCCCGGGAAATGGTCAGGTGAGGGAGCCGCCCGTCGCGTCCAGCCAGTGGCCCGTCACCCAACGGCCGTCCTGTGAGACCAGGAAGGCCACCACGTCGGCGATGTCCGCCGGCGCGCCCACCCGCCCCAGCGCCGAGTAGGCCGCCGCACCCTGCCGTGCCTCCTCGCTCCCGCGCAGCCAGTCGGCGTTGACGTCGGTGTCCACGATGCCCGGTGCCACCGAGTTCACCGTGATGCCGCGGGGGCCGAGCAGCTTGGACAGGTCCCGCGAGAAGACGTCCAGTGCGGCCTTCGTCATCGCGTAGGCGAGCAACTGGGGCATCGCGGCGTTGCGTGCGAGCCCCGACGATATGTTCACCACCCGTCCGCCGTCGCGCAGCCGGTCCGCCCCGAGCCGGGTGAGGAAGAACGGCGCTTTCACGTTCACCGCGAAGAGCCTGTCGTACTCCTCCTCGTCGATCTCCGTGAAGGGGCGGGAGGTGCCGATGCCCGCGTTGTGCACGAGGATGTCCACGCCGTCCGCGTGCCGGTCGAACTCCTCCCACAGGCGCGCGGCGTCCCCCGGCTCGCCGAGCCTCACCCCGAGCGCGAACGCCGAGCCGCCGGCCGCCTCGATGGCCGCGACCGTCTGTTCGGCGGCCTTCGCGTCGCTGCCGTAGTGCACCGCCACCCGGGCCCCGTCCCGCCCCAGCCGCTCGGCGATTCCCCGTCCGATACCCCGGCTCGCGCCCGTGACCAGCGCCGTCCTCCCCGTGAGCACACCCATCCCCGCCATCCCTTCACATTTGTCTAGCGGTCGCTACACAAAAACCGTACACCATCCCTCCGGTATTTTTCTAGGGTCCGCTATAAAATGAACCTCATGGTGAACGGGCAGGACACGACAGTGCAGGACGGCGCCCGCCGGACGCGCGGCCGACCGCGCTCCTTCGACCGGGCCACCGCACTGGAGAAGGCGCTGATGGCCTTCTGGGAACACGGCTACGAGGCCACCTCGGTCTCCGACCTCACCCGGATCATGGGCATCGGGGCCCCCAGTCTGTATGCGGCATTCGGTGACAAGCGGAGCCTGTTCGAGGAGGTCGTCCGGGTCTACACCGACACGCACGGCGCCTTCGGCGACCGCGCCCTCGCAGAGGAGCCCACCGCCCGCGCGGCCGTGGAGCGCATGCTGCGCGAGGCCGCCGCCGAGTACACCGACCCCGCCCACCCCTACGGCTGCCTGGTCGTGCACGCCGCCACCAACTGCTCCAGCGCCGAGGTGGAGGGGCTGCTGCGCGAGCGGCGCAACGCCAACATCGCCGCCTTCGCCACCCGGATCCGGGCGGACGTCGCGGCGGGGCTGCTCCCGGCCGGCACCGACGCAGGCGCCCTCGCCCGGCACACTGGCGCGATGATCCAGGGCATGTCCCAGCAGGCGCGGGACGGGGCGAGCCGGGAGGATCTGGAGGCCCTCGCGGAAATTGCCATGGCCATCTGGCCCCATGAGTGAGCCCGGCGGGCTAGGCTGCGTGCTGCATGGCATCGAGTGCCATCAACCTTGTGCGTGAGGTTCTGTGCACGCGGCCTTGTGCACGCGCCTCGTGCGGGCGGCTTCATGTACGCGGCCTTGTGCCGGTGGCCTGTGCG
This sequence comes from Streptomyces broussonetiae, assembly GCF_009796285.1. Classification (NCBI taxonomy): domain Bacteria; kingdom Bacillati; phylum Actinomycetota; class Actinomycetes; order Kitasatosporales; family Streptomycetaceae; genus Streptomyces; species Streptomyces broussonetiae. Next base: position 6,216,038 of record NZ_CP047020.1, read on the forward strand.
TACGCGGTCCTCGTACATGCCGACAAGACCATGGACACATCCTTGTGGTCTAGTCCACAATTCCAAGAGAACACAAGCCTCCGTCTTCCCCGCACAGGAAGGCGGATCGAGGAACCGGAGCTCTCTGCCCTGACTGCCCCGGCTCCTCGACCTTCGGCCGACCGGGACCGCACACCCCACGGCCGATGATGCTCCGGGCTGCGGTGCCGGGAGGGTTGAGGGTCCCTTCCAGGCGCCGCGGCCCGCGGGTGTTTTCAGCCACGTTCAAACGTGCGGGTACGCTCCAAGACGTGCCCTCCATGAACGAACTGGTCCGCCAGCACACCGCCCTCGACGACTCCGACCTCGAGTGGCTCCACCTGCTGGTCTCGGAGTGGCAGCTGCTCTCCGACCTCTCCTTCGCGGACCTGGTTCTGTGGGTCCCCACCCGGGACGGCACCCGGTACGTCTCGGTCGCCCAGATGCGCCCCAACACCGGCCCCACCTCCTACCAGGACGACATGGTCGGCCACCTCGTCCCGCGCGGCCGCCGGCCCATGCTGGACGCGGCCCTGGACGAGGGCCGGATCGTGCGCGAGGGCGACCCGGAGTGGCGCGAGGAGGTCCCCGTACGGGTCGAGTCCATCCCCGTACGCCGTGAGGGCCGGGTCCTCGGCGTGATCGCCCGCAACACCAACCTGCTCACCGTGCGCACCCCGAGCCGGCTGGAGCTGACCTACCTCCAGAGCGCTTCCGACCTCGCGCAGATGATCGCGGCCGGTTCCTTCCCCTTTCCCGGCCAGCAGGTCGACATGGACGCCGCGCCGCGCGTCGGCGACGGACTGATCCGGCTCGACGCGGACGGCACCGTCCAGTACGCCTCCCCGAACGCCCTGTCCTCGTATCACCGCCTCGGCCTCGCCGCCGACCTGGTCGGCCACCACCTCGGGCGGACGACCGCGGAACTCGCCCCGACGCGCGGACCGGTGGACGAGGCGCTGGCCAAGGTGGCCAGCGGCTGGGCGCCACGCGAGTTCGAGATCGAGGCCAACGACGGGGTGATCCAGTTCCGGGCGATCCCGCTCAAGCCCAAGGGCACCCGGATCGGCTCGCTGGTGCTGTGCCGGGACGTCACCGAACTGCGGCGCCGTGAGCGTGAGTTGATCACCAAGGACGCCACCATCCGGGAGATCCACCACCGGGTGAAGAACAACCTCCAGACGGTCGCTGCCCTGTTGCGCCTGCAGGCCCGGCGCATCGACTCCGAGCGCGGCCGGGAGGCCCTGGAGGAGGCCGTCCGCCGGGTCGGCTCGATCGCGATCGTGCATGAGACGCTGTCTCAGAACCTGGACGAGCGGGTGGAGTTCGACGACATCGCCGACCGCGTGCTGGCCATGGTCGCCGAGATCTCGCCGGGCAAGGTGACCGGTCGGCGCAGCGGACGCTTCGGGATCCTCGACGCCGAGGTCGCCACCCCGCTGTCCATGGTCCTCACCGAGGTCCTCCAGAACGCCCTGGAGCACGGCTTCCGTGAGGGCGACACCGGCACGGTCGAGGTCTCCGCGGTCCGCGGCGGCACGACCAAGGAGGCCCGCCTCCTCGTCACCGTCCAGGACGACGGCGTCGGCCTGCCCGAGGACTTCGACCCGCACCGTTCCGGCAACCTCGGCCTGCAGATCGTCAGGACGCTGGTGGAGGGCGAGCTGGGCGGCTCGTTCGACATGGTCAGGGCGCCGGAGCGGGGGACCCGGGTGATCCTCGACATTCCGGTGCGGGCGCAGAAATAGCCAACGGCCCTGCGGAACAAGCGGGTTGGGGCGGGCCATGGGCCGGCGCTGCTGAGCACAGCAAAAAGCCCCGGACCACCATGGGTCCGAGGCTTGTGCTCGTTGCTGCTCTGCTTCTATCGCTAAGCGCATCGGGGGATACTGCGCGCTGCGGCTCGGGGGCGGGAGATGCGTACGTGGTGCACGCGCCGCCAAGCTCAGGCTGTCAGCAGGGGTGGGAATGTCAGGCGGAGGCCTGACGAGCCCGGTTGCGAGCGGCGCGGCGCTTCATGGCGCGGCGCTCGTCCTCGCTGAGACCACCCCAGACGCCGGAGTCCTGACCGGACTCGAGCGCCCACTGCAGACACTGCTCGATCACCGGGCAGCGACGGCAGACGGCCTTGGCTTCCTCGATCTGCAGCAGCGCAGGACCGGTGTTGCCGATGGGGAAGAAGAGCTCGGGGTCTTCCTCGCGGCAAACGGCGTTGTGACGCCAGTCCATGGCTGCTACCTCTCCTTGGTATTACGTGCTGGGTGCTTGTGAATGTGAACGCTTTCACGAATCCCTCAACAAGTGAAGGGCCGACCGCCGAGATCTTCCCGGCGTGGTCCTGGGTTTGAAGAGGGGTTCTGTCGATCAGCGGAGGCCGGTGTTGCGGGCCGTCCCGATCGACACGTAGAGACTCGCAAACCTCAGCGGCGGATACAACCCCTTCCGGAAAGTTTTTTTTGATTCCTCGGTGTCGACTAGGTCACAGCCGTACTTCCATGGGGTGGATCCTGGCCTAAACGTTCGAGTGAAAGGACTTTGGCCCCTTCCGCTCACACAATCACACGCAGTGCACGGCGTACGCCTGTGAACGTCACGCTCGTACGCAGCCCGAGGTGGTCGCCGTCCATCTGGAGGGGCAGAGGCGCCTTCGAATGCAAGGTGAACTGGTCCAGATCGTGCAGTGAGTGGGCATGCCTGCCATGGGGGCCGCGCTCGGGGGACGAAGTGAGCAACTGGGTGCCATACCGGGCAACCGCGGTCGCCGACAGGCGGCTGAGACCGAGTACGTCGAGGCCGGTATCGAACGAGGCCTTAGGCGACGTGTACATGGGGCGATTGCCGAGATACGTCCAAGGGGCCGTGTTCGAGACTATGGCGAGCACAAGATCCTGGACCGGGTCCTCGCCGGGCCGTTCGAGCGTGATCGCGCCGTGCCGGCGGTTCGACTCGCCGAGGAACTGCCGGATCACCTGACGGACGTAGAGCCCGTGTGTCGACGTCTTGCCCTGCTCACGCTGCTGCTCGACCCGGCCGACCACACCCGCGTCGAAGCCGAGCCCGGCGTTGAAGGTGAACCAGCGCTTGGGGACCGCCTCGTCCTCGGTGCCGGGCGTGCCCGAGGTCAGCCCGAGCCCGACGACCTGCTCCCTGCTCTCGCGCAGCGCGTCCAGCAGGGCCCCGGTGGCCTCGACGGGGTCGTTGGGCAGGCCCAGGGCGCGGGCGAAGACGTTCGTGGAACCGCCGGGCACCACGGCCAGACCGGGCAGGCGGTCCAGGGCGGGACCGGCGTGCAGGAGGCCGTTGACGACCTCGTTGACGGTGCCGTCGCCGCCGAGGGCCACCACGAGGTCGATGTCGTCGCTGTCCGCCGCCTGCCGGCCGAGGTCGCGCGCGTGGCCGCGGTACTCGGTGGTGACCGCCTCCAGCTTCATCTCGCTCGCCAGCGCGTGGATCAGGACGTCACGCCTGCGTGCGCTTGTGGTGGTAGCCGCCGGATTGACCACGAGAAGTGCACGCATGGATGGCAGCGTACCTACTGGGGGGTACCCGACGAAGGCCGAGGTAGGGATCGGGTAAGAGAGGGGGGCGTGAGCCTGGACACTCCACGGGCTCTCGGGGCGCGGAACTGCGGCCGTGGGGCGGCGGCTACCCTGCTGAGGTGAGCAGTGAGCAGAAGCCCGCCAAGGGCGCCGCGGACACCACCGAAGCCGTCGCCGCCGAGCCGCGCCCGCGCCGGCTGACGTACGCGGCGGCGCTCGCCGTGCTGGAGGGCGTCGCCCTGGTGGTCGGCGGCCTGTGGATGCTCGTCCTCGGGATCACCGGCGGCGGTTCCGGCCGGCAGCAGGGTGTGTCCCTCGGTGTCACCCTCGTCGTGCTCGCGCTGCTGCCGCTGCTCGCCGCGCGCGGTCTGCTGCTGCGGCGCAGCTGGAGCCGGGGCCCGGCGGTTATCACCCAGCTCATGGCGCTTCCGGTGGCCTACAGCCTGCTCAAGGCCGACAGCATGGCCATCCCCGCGGGCATCGCCCTCGCGGCCGTCGCCGTGCTGGGGCTGGTGCTCCTCGTCAATCCCGCGACGACCCGGGCCCTCGGCATCAAGGGTCCGGGCCGGAGCGAATAGAGCCGCCGGCTCACTCCTCGACGAGGAGCTTCTCCCGCAGCTGGGCCAGCGTGCGGGCCAGCAGGCGGGAGACGTGCATCTGGGAGATGCCGACCTCCTGCGCGATCTGCGACTGGGTCATGTTCCCGAAGAAGCGCAGCAGCAGGATGCGCTTCTCGCGCGGTGGCAGATCCTCCAGCAGCGGCTTGAGGGACTCGCGGTACTCCACGCCCTCCAGCGCCTCGTCCTCCGCGCCGAGGGTGTCGGCCACCGCCGGTGACTCGTCGTCGGTGTCGGGGACGTCCAGGGACAGCGTGGAGTACGCGTTGGCGGACTCCAGGCCCTCCAGGACCTCCTCCTCGGAGATCGCGAGTTTCTCGGCCAGCTCGTGGACCGTGGGGGAGCGGCCGTGCAGCTGGGACAGCTCGGCCGTCGCCGTGGTCAGCGCGAGCCGCAGCTCCTGCAGCCGGCGCGGCACGCGCACCGCCCAGCCCTTGTCGCGGAAGTGCCGCTTGATCTCGCCGACCACGGTCGGGGTGGCGTACGTGGAGAACTCCACGCCGCGCTCCGGGTCGAACCGGTCGACGGACTTGATCAGGCCGATCGTGGCGACCTGGGTGAGGTCGTCCAGCGGCTCGCCGCGGTTGCGGAAGCGGCGCGCCAGGTGCTCCACGAGCGGCAGATGCATACGGACCAGCTGGTTGCGCAGCTCGGCGTACTCCGGGCTGCCCGCGTTCAGCTTGCGCAGCTCGACGAACATCGCCCGCGCCCCGCTGCGGTCCTGGGGGCCGTGCTGTACGGCCTGCACGGCCTCCGCGCCCAGCGCCTCGTCCCCGGCGTATCGCTCGTGCTCGCTCATCGTCCCGCCCGTAGCCCTTCCCCGAGCCCTCGCACCTGCGCGGACGGCGGATTCGGCGCCGCCGGGCCGATTCGGCGGCACGCCCAGCACGGCGCCGCCGTCGCCGGCCCGCACGGAGTCGTCCTCCGGGTGCGGTCTGGCCTGCTCGGGGATGCTGTCGATGCCGTCCGCCATGCGCCGCGAACCGTCCCGAGGGGGCTCCCCGGAGATCCCGCCTGCGCTCGGCCAGGGGGCACCCCCGTCCCCGGCCGGCAGCTCCCGTGTGCCGCGCTCTTCGTCCCGCACCGGACCGTCCCCGTTCCTCACGCCGGGCCGGGGCCCGCGCCGCGCTGTTTGTAGAGGCTGATCGACACGGTCTTGTCCTCGTCGACGGCGGACGAGACCTTGCCCGCGAGGGCCGAGAGCACGGTCCAGGCGAAGGTGTCCCGCGAGGGGGCGTGTCCGTCCGTGGTCGGCGCCGCGACCGTGACCTCCAGCGAGTCGTCGACGAGCCGGAAGACACAGCTGAGCACGGAGCCGGGCACGGCCTGTTGGAGGAGGATCGCGCAGGCCTCGTCCACGGCGATGCGCAGGTCCTCGATCTCGTCCAGGGTGAAGTCCAAGCGGGCCGCGAGACCGGCCGTGGCCGTCCGCAGCACCGACAGGTAGGCACCCGCGGCCGGCAGCCGGACTTCCACGAAGTCCTGATTCGCCGTGGGCTCGCCTGCGATCTGGGACACCCTCACCTCCATGGTGGTACAAGCTCTACGGGGCCGAGGGTCGCCCCCCGGGGTAACGCGTACGTGGTTCCGCGGTGACGCTATCGCGCTCCGATCGGTCCTGTCCCCGGGACCCCAACCCCCTGGCGTCACTCACAGTAAAGCTGTGGATACGCTCCGTGTCTAGAGGGTTTGCGGGCCCAAAAGGGAAGAGCGCGCGCCGGGTTGACGTACCCAGGCGTCCGACGCTCGAACCGTCGTACGGCCGCTACCGCATGCAGTGTCACACGAGAACGCACCCGGACGCCGAGCAGCCGGGCTGCGGCCGGGCGGGAAGCCGTCGGCGCGGCAGGCCGTTCAGACGAGGATGTGGTCCACGAAGCACCACCGCCAGTCCTCGCCGGGCTCGAAGGTTCGCATGACCGGGTGTCCGGACTCCTTGTGGTGCCCCGTCGCATGCTGCCCCGGCGAGGAGTCGCAGCAGCCGACGTGACCACAACTGAGGCACAGCCGCAGCTGCACCGGGTGCGTGCCGTCGCGCAGGCACTCCGGGCAGGTCGGGTTGAGCGGCTCGGGTTCCGGGCGCGGTAGTGCGTCGGAGTGCGTGCACTGTTTCATGATTGCCAGATTACGACGGGTGTGCGGGTGGCCGCGCGAAAAACGAGGGTGGGCGAGGACCATGGACGTGATGCCGCTGCTGTTGCTGGTGGCGGGCAGTGCGGGTATCGCGGGGGTCGCCCGGCGCACACCGGTGCCGGCACCGCTGCTGCTGGTCGCGGTGGGCCTGGCCGTCTCGTACGTCCCCGGGATCCCGCACTACACGCTGGACCCGGCGATCGTCCTGCCGCTGGTGCTGCCCCCGCTGCTGTACAAGGAGGGCACCGAAAGCTCGTACCTCGACCTGCGGGCCCAGATGCGGCCCGTGGGGCTGCTGTCCATCGGGTACGTGCTCTTCGCGACCTTCGTCGTCGGCTGGGTCACCTATCTCGTCGTGCCGGGGCTGCCGTTGCCCGCCGCGCTGGTGCTGGGCGCCGTGGTGGCGCCGACGGACGCGGTCGCGGCGGCGTCGATCGCACGCCGGGTCGGCCTGCCGTCCCGGATCACCACCATCCTCCAGGGCGAGTCCCTGCTCAATGACGCCACCGCGATCACCGCCTACCGGGTGGCCCTTGCCGCGGCCGTCGGCGAGGGCGCCACCTGGGCGAGCGGCATCGAGGAGTTCCTGCGGGCCGCGGTCGGCGGTGTGCTCGTCGGACTCGTGCTCATGGTGCCGATCCACTGGCTGCGCACGCACCTGAAGGAGGCCCTGCTCCAGAACACCCTCTCCCTGCTGATCCCGTTCGTCGCCTACGGCGTCGCCGAACAGCTGCACGGCTCCGGCGTCCTCGCGGTCGTGGTGGTCGCCGTCTATCTCGGGCACCGCGCGTGGGAGGTCGACTTCGCCACCCGGCTGCAGGAGGACGCGGTGTGGCGGATGGTCGCCTTCCTGCTCGAGTCGGCGGTCTTCGCCCTGATCGGCCTGCAGCTGCCGACCGTGCTCAAGGGGTTGGGTGCGTACCAGGGGGCCGACGCGGCCTGGTACGCGTTCGCGGTCTTCGCCGTGGTCGTCGCGGCCCGCTTCGCGTGGGTGTTCCCGGCGACCTTCCTGCCCCGCGCGCTCTTCCGCCGGATCAGGGAGCGCGAGGACAACCCCACGTGGCGGGCACCGGTCGTGATGGGGTGGGCCGCCATGCGCGGGGTGGTGTCCCTGGCCATCGCGTTCTCGATCCCGCTCACGGTGCACGGCGGCGCTCCCTTCCCGCAGCGGAACCTGATCCTCTTCCTGACCTTCACGACGGTCATCGGCACCCTGGTCGTGCAGGGCCTGTCGCTCGCGCCGCTGATCCGCCTGATGCGGTTTCCCGGCCGGGACCGGCAGGCCGAGACGCTCGCCGAGGCCAACGCCCAGGCCCAGGCGTCACGAGCGGCCGAAAGACGCCTCGACGAACTCCTCTGCGACGAGCGCAACGATCTGCCCCCGCCGCTCGCCGACCGCCTGCGCACGGTCCTGGAGCGCCGCCGCAACGCCGTCTGGGAGCGGCTCGGCCAGACCAACCCCGTCACCGGGGAGTCGGTCGACGAGACCTACCGCCGCCTCTCCCGCGAGATGATCAGCGCCGAACGCGCGGTCTTCGTCAAGCTCCGAGACCACCGCTACCTCGACGACGAGATGCTGCGCGTCCTGCTCAGACGTCTGGACCTGGAGGAGGCGGCGGCCTACCGGGAGGCGGGCCAGGCCTGAGGGAACGGCCGACCGGTGACCACGGCGGCGATCGTCGTCCCGCGCGCGTAGGCGCCTTCTTCCGCGAGAGTGACAAGTCCGTAGAGCAACTTGGCGACATAGAGACGCTCGACGAGCAGCCCGTGGCGGTCCTCGAAGTCCCGTGCGAACGCATGCAGTGCGGGGGTCGTACGGGCGTACCCGCCGAAGTGGAAGCGTTCCTCCAGCGACCAGGAGCCGGTACGACGGCCGAAGGCACGTTCCTGCAGTGCCTGGATGTCGGCTTCCAGGAAGCCGCCCTTGAGGACCGGTACGCCGAGCGCGCGCTGCCCGGGTGCCAGACCCGCGGCCAGCCCCGCGAGCGTGCCACCGGTGCCGCAGGCGACGGCCACGACATCGGCGTGCCCGCGCAGTTCCTCGCCGAGGGCCCGGCAGCCGCGCACGGCCGCGTTGTTGCTGCCGCCCTCGGGGACGACGTACGCCTCCTCGACACCGGCCGCGCGCAGGATCGCGGCCAGGATGTCCGGCTCGGTCTTGCGCCGGTACGTCGATCTGTCGACGAAGTGCAGCCGCATGCCGTCGGCCGCGCACCGGGCCAGGGACGGGTTGAGCGGACGGCCGGCCAGCTCCTCGCCGCGGACCACGCCGGTGGTCGGCAGCCCGAGGAGGCGGCCCGCGGCGGCGGTGGCCCGCAGATGGTTGGAGTAGGCCCCGCCGAACGTGACCAGCGGCCGGCCGTGCGCCGCCGCGATGTTCGGCACCAGCTTGCGCCACTTGTTGCCGATCAGCTCCGGGTGGACGAGGTCGTCGCGCTTGAGCAGCAGCCGCAGCCCGCGCCGCCCGAACCGCTCGTCCCGCACCTCCTGCAGGGGCGAGGGGAGCCGGGGAGCGAGGGCGTCGAGGCTGGTCACGCTCCATTGTCGCCCGGCCCGGGTGCCCGGCCGCGGTGGTACTACCCCTGCAGCCGCGCTCCGACCCGCTCCCGCAGCCAGGCCATGTCGAAGCCGCGCGGGTCCACCTTCCCCGGCTGCCACTCCAGGTGGCCGATGACCGACTGCTGCGACCACCCGTGCCGGCGGCACACCGCCGCCGCGGCGCGGGTGATCGCCTCCAGCTGGGCCTTCGGCCAGGTATCCACGCCGTCGCCCAGGTTCTCGCACTCGAAGCCGTAGAAGTGCCGGTCGCCGTCGGTGTCCGCCACGGTGTCCGGCGGCAGCCCCGTCTCGGCGATCACCGCGCGCAGGACCTCGTCGTCGCCGGGCCCGGCATGGTTGGCCCGGCCGTGGCCGACCAGGTGGACCGTGCCGTCCTTGGTGATCACACCGTGGCACAGCGGGCCCGGCAGCCCCTCGTAGCCGTCCCGGCAGACCTGGACCGTGCGCGCGCCGCCCAGGGTCACCGTGTGGTGGACCATCACGCCGTGCACCGGTCCCCACGGCCCCTTGTGGTTGCGGTTGTGGTGCCGCCAGTCGCCGGCCTCGGCGACCCTGACGCCCTCCGCCAGCAGAACGTCCAGAAACGTGCTCGCGGACATGGGTGGGGCCATGCCGTCTCCTTCACTCGCGCCTCGTCCCGCAGCGAACCTCTACCGAAAAGCAGGCGTCCCGGACCACCTGGTTCGCACGCCGTGCGAGCCGATCCGGCCAGGTGGCGTGGGTCGGCGGCCCCGTGGGGTCTGTACGAAGTCCCCCTTTATGCCCAGGAGTTCAATGATCCATTCCCGCTCTTTCGGGTAATGGCGACGGCGCGTTCCGTGATGGAAGGCTCGGCCTCGAGACCGGTGCGCGTGCGATCCGGCACCGGGCATACATGGGAGGACATTTCCTTATGTCGGTAGGCGAAGAGGTCCGCACGGACGAGGGCAAGCCCCAGCAGTCCCTCGGCACAGCGGCCGCGCGGAACCTGGCCACCACCACCAAGTCCGTTCCGCAGATGCAGGAGATCAGCTCCCGCTGGCTGCTGCGCACGCTCCCGTGGGTGGATGTACAGGGCGGCACGTACCGCGTGAACAGGCGGCTGACGTACGCCGTCGGCGACGGCCGCATCACCTTCGTGAAGACCGGGGACCAGGTCGAGGTCATCCCGGCCGAGCTGGGCGAGCTGCCGGCCCTGCGCGCCTACGAGGACGAGGAAGTGCTGACGGAGCTGGCCCGGCGCTGCCGTCAGCGCGACTTCGCTCCCGGAGAGGTCATCGCCGACTTCGGCAACCAGACCAATGAGGTCTACCTGCTCGCGCACGGCAGGGTCGAGAAGATCGGCACGGGCCCGTACGGCGACGACGCCGTCCTCGGGGTCCTCGCCGACGGCGCCTACTTCGGCGAGCAGGCCCTGCTCGACCCGGACGCCATCTGGGAGTTCACCGCCCGCGCGGACACCGCGACCACGGTGCTGATCCTCAGCCGCCAGGACTTCCAGCAGGTCGCCGAGCGCGCGGACTCCCTGCGCGCACACCTCGAGCAACTGCGCTCGATCCCCGAGCAGGCGACCAACAAGTACGGCGAGAAGGAAGTCGAGCTGGCGGCCGGCCACTCCGGCGAGCCCGACATCCCGCACACCTTCGTGGACTACGAGGCGCGGCCCCGCGAGTACGAACTGAGCATCGCCCAGACCGTGCTGCGCGTCCACTCGCGCGTGGCCGACCTGTACAACCAGCCGATGAACCAGACCGAGCAGCAGCTGCGGCTCACGGTCGAGGCGCTCAAGGAGCGCCAGGAGCACGAGCTGATCAACAACCGCGAGTTCGGGCTGCTCCACAACTGCGAGTACGACCAGCGGATCCAGCCGCACGACGGCGTGCCCAGCCCGGACGACATGGACGAGCTGCTCAGCCGCCGTCGCAGCACCAAGCTGTTCCTGGCCCACCCGCGCGCGATCGCCGCGTTCGGCCGCGAGCTGAACAAGCGGGGCCTGGTACCGGAGACCGTCGAGATCGGCGGCAACCGCATCCCGACCTGGCGCGGTGTGCCGATCTACCCCTGCAACAAGATCCCGGTCACCCCGGAGCGCACGACGTCGATCATCGCGATGCGTACCGGCGAGCAGGACCAGGGCGTCATCGGCCTGCGGCAGTCGGGCATCCCGGACGAGATCGAGCCGAGCCTGTCGGTCCGTTTCATGGGCATCAACGAACAGGCAGTCATCAACTACCTCGTCACGGCCTACTACTCGTCCGCCGTGCTGGTGCCGGACGCGCTCGGCGTGCTGGAGAACGTCGAGATCGGCCGGTGGAGGTGACGTTTCCGCACTTCGCGGCCGTGTTCTCGCCCGCCGGGGCGGGTAGACCCTCGGCACACGTGTCCGGGCGGGCCGGTGACACCGGCGTGCGCGGACCTGGCAAGGGGGAGACATGGCCGAGTTCATGACGGAGACGACGCAGAGCGAACAGCGGTCCCCCGCCGTGCCCCGTCCGGGCGCGGCGGGGGACGCGCGGGGCGGTACCGGCAGGCCGGAGCAGGAGCAGAGGGCGCCGGACGGCGACGGCACAGAGCCGGCCGAGGGGCAGGAGGCACTGGCCCTGCTGGAGCGCACCAGGGCCCTGGTCGACCCGGAGCTGCGCGCGGCCCTGGAGTCGCTGCCCGGTTCCATGCGCCGGATAGCGCTCTACCACTTCGGCTGGCAGAACGCCGACGGCACCTCGGCGGCGGGCAACGCCGGCAAGGCCATAAGGCCCGCGCTCGTCCTGGCCGCGGCCGAGGCCCTCGGCGGCCCGGCGGCCCGAGCGGCGGCCGTCGGGGCAGCGGTGGCGGTCGAACTGGTCCACAACTTCACGCTGTTGCACGACGACGTGATGGACCGCGACACCTCCCGCAGGCACCAGCCCACCGCCTGGACCGTGTTCGGTGACACCGACGCGATCCTCGCCGGGGACACCCTGCTGGCGCTGGCCCTGCGACTGCTCGCCGAGGACGCCCACCCGGCCGGCGGACCGGCCGCGGCCCGGCTCGCGAACTGCGTCGTGGAGCTGTGCGCCGGAGAGCACACCGACACGGACATGGAGCACCGCGCCCCGGACGAGGTCACCCTCGACGAGGTGCTCGCCATGGCCGAGGCCAAGACCGGCGCGCTGCTGGGCTGCGCCTGCGCCCTCGGCGCGCTGTACGCGGGCGCCGGGCCGGAGGAGGTGGCGGCGCTGGACGGCTTCGGCCGCCAGGTGGGGCTCGCCTTCCAGCTGATCGACGACGTCATCGGGATATGGGGTGATCCGGAGCGCACCGGCAAGCCGGCCGGCGCGGATCTCGCGGCCCGCAAGAAGTCGCTGCCGGTGGTGGCGGCGCTCACGTCCGGCACCGAGGCGGCGGCGGAGCTGGCCGAGCTGTACGGGAAGCCGTACGTCGCCGGGGACGCCGAGGGCATCGCGCGCACGGCACTGGCCGTGGAGCGGGCCGGCGGCCGGGACTGGGCGCAGGCCGAGGCGGCCGACCGGATGGCCCGCGTGATGCAGGAGCTGGCCCGGGCTGTCCCCGACCCCGAGGCGGCGGGTGGACTGCTGGCCCTTGCCGAGTTCGTGACCCGGCGCAGCAGCTGACGGCTGCCGGAAACGGCGGCCGGGAGGAATCCGGAGTCCCCGGACCCGCGCGGCTCCTGACCCCGCGCGGTCACGGGGGCTCCGGCCAGGCGGGCCTCGCACATCCCCACAGTGTGCGAGGCCCGCCGTTTGCATGGATTCGGAAGCCGTCCTCCCACTTGAGGCCGTACCGAACGCGTCCCCCGAAATGCCTTGCGGTCGCAGCCTCCCTGTCACTACAACTGAACCACTACAGATGCAGTGGTCAGGTCTTCGGCCACCCGGACGCCGCGCCGCATCCCGTCAAGTCCTGCAGAAAAGGGATCAGTTTGCGCAAGCTCACCTACTTCATCGCCTGCTCGCTCGACGGCTTCATCGGTGACGAGCACGGCGACGGCTCCGCGATGCTCCGCTTCTTGGACGAGGAGTACCTCGACTTCCTGAAGACCGAGTTCCCGGAGACCATCCCCACCCACGCCCGTGCGGCGCTCGGCCTCGGTGACCTGGAGAACAAACGGTTCGACACCCTCATCCAGGGCAGGGCCAGCTACGACCTGGCCCTGAAGGAGGGCGTCACCAGCCCTTACGCCCACCTGCGCGAGTACGTCGCCTCCCGCACGCTCGGCGCGTCCCCGGACCCGAACGTCGAGATCATCGCCGACGACCTGACCGGCCGGGTCCGCGCACTCAAGGCGGAGGAGGGCGGCCTCGGCATCTATCTGTGCGGCGGCTCGCACATCGCAGGTGAACTGCTGGACGAGATCGACGAACTCGTCATCAAGAGCTACCCGATCGTCTACGGCACCGGCATGCCGATGTTCGGCACCGGCCTCGACATCAAGGAGTTCGGCCTCGAAGGGGTGCGCACCTTCACCAACGGGGCCATCGTGCGGACGTACAAAAGGAAGCGCTGAGCCCGCCGCCGGCGCCGTACCGTGGGCGCATGCCGAAACTGCCCCGGATCTTCCACATCACCGAACGCTCCCTGTGGGAAGCGGCTCGTGCGCGCGGCACCTATGAGCTGTCGACACGCGGCCGCACGCTCCAGGAGGAGGGCTTCATCCACTTCTCCACCCGCGAGCAGCTCCCGCGCATCGCCGCCTTCCTCTACGGCGACTACGACGGCCCGGACGAACTGGTCGTACTGGTCGTGGACCCGGCCCTGGTCGGCGCGCCGGTGAAGTACGAGGCGGTGGAGCCCGGCGGGGAGGAGTTCCCGCATGTGTACGGGCCGGTCCCGGCCGACGCCGTGGTGGACGTGGAGCCCTGGAAGTGAGCGGGCCGGTCGCGTCTCGCGCGTAGCGGTCGCCCGATGCCGGCCTGGGCCCTGGCGTCGAACTCCCGCCTGCCCCGCGACGCCGTGCACGCCCTCTCGCCGCACCGGGCCCGGGCCCGAGTACGTCCAGCACGAGGGCCGGGACCCGGCACCCCGGGAGCACGCACCTGACGCCGCGAGGCCCGTCCTCCGGGCGGACGGCGGGAGTCCGACGGCAGGACCTAGTGACCGCCGGGCCGACGACCGGTGCTCGGCAGGCCGCCCGTCTGCGGGTCCCGGCCGGTCAGGCAGTAGACGCCGCCTGCCGGGTCGCGCATCACCGACCAGTGCGGGCCGTGGTGCACGGCGACGGCCCCCAGTCGCTCGTGCCGGGCGCGGACCTCGGCGATGTCCGCGCAGGCGAGGTCGAGATGGGCGGAGGCGGGGCGCTCGGCGTCGAGCCGCTGCAGCAGGATCCGTACGGGGAGCGCGGCCGGCGGCCTGAGCACCTCGAACTCCGGCCGGGACCCGGTGAGCCGGTCCCAGCCGGTGAGAGCGGCCCAGAACTCCGACTCGGGGGCGTACGCGGACGGCGGGATGTCGAGGCACACCTGGTCCAGCCGGCTGCCCGCCACCACGGGCGGCCGTACCGCCTCGCCGTGCCACTGCACCGCACAGAACAACTGCCCTGCGGGAGAGCGCAGTACGACCCAGTCGCCGTGGTCCGCCACGAGATCCGCGCCGAGTCCGCGGGCGGCCCCGGCCAACTGCCCTACGTCCTCGGTGCACAGGTCGAGATGGGCGCCGCCGTCCCCCTCGGCGACCCCCTGGAGCTTCACGCAGGCATCCGCCCAGTCGGCCGCGTCGGGCACCAGGGTCATGAACTCACCCTGCTCGCCCCGGGGTTCGGACGCCCGGGTGCCGGTGACCGTCGTCCAGAAGGCACTCGCCTCGGACAGGCGGTCGGCGGGGCGGTCGGCGAAGGCGTACGTCCAGCGAATGGTCACGCCCCGGAGTGTAGGCGCGAACCGCCGGAAGACCGCCGGGAATTCACGGCACGCGTCACTCGGCGGGCCGCTGGAGGAATCGCAGCTGGTTGCCCGCCGGATCCCGGAAGGCGCAGTCGCGCACGCCGTACGGCTGGTCCGTCGGCTCCTGGAGTACATCGGCGCCGGACTCCCGCACCCGCTCGAACAGCGCGTCGCAGTCCTCGGTCGTGAAGAGGACGCCCCGCAGCATGCCCTTGGCGAGCAGTTCGGCCATCGCCTGCCGGTCGGCGGGTGAGGCGTCCGGGTTCGCGCCGGGCGGCTCCAGCACGATCTCGACGTCCGGCTGGAGCGGCGAGCCCAGGGTCACCCAGCGCATGCCCTCGAAGCCCACGTCGTTGCGGACCTCGAGGCCGAGCACGTCGCGGTAGAAGGCGAGCGCCTTGTCATGGTCGTCCACCGCGATGAAGCAGGTCTTGAGTTTCACGTCCATAGGCTCACGCTAGGCCCATCCGGACCGCGGCGCGCGCGAGTCGGTCGAGAGCCAACAGGGCCGGGCTCAACAGGGACGGGCTCAACAGGGACGGGTTCAGTAGGGACGGGTTCAGTAGGGGCGACGGCGGGGGCGGGTGAACGTACGGGCCACACAGGACGGGATCACCGCGCTCTCCCGGTGGTCGCGGGCCCGGTAGGCACTCGGCGTCTCTCCGACCAGCTCGGTGAAGCGGGAGCTGAAGGAGCCGAGCGACGTACAGCCGACGGCGAGACACACCTCCGTCACGGTGAGATCACCCCGGCGCAGCAGCGCCTTGGCCCGCTCGATCCTGCGGGTCATCAGATAGCTGTACGGCGTCTCCCCGAAGGCCTTGCGGAAGCTGCGCTGGAAGTGGCCGGGGGACATGTGGGCGCCCCGGGCCAGCTCGGTCATGTCGAGCGGCTCGGCGTACTCGCGGTCCATCCGGTCACGCACCCGGCGCAGCCGTCTGAGGTCCTCCAGGGTCACGCCGACAGCTTGGCACAGGGCACTGACACCGAGGAGGGGACGTCTTCCCGAGCGCCGTCCCGCACGGCCTGCCTGGGCGCCGCCCAAACGTCTCCTCGAGCGCTGCCCAAACGTTTTCCGACAGGAACGCACAACAGACTTCCCCATCTTCGACACGCCGTTAGCCTTCAGTTCTCCGCGCATTGGCCTGCCCTTGCTTGCCTTGGGGAATGGACCACATCACGTTCCTCGTGGCGGTCGTCATCGTCACAGCACTGGCGTTTGATTTCACGAACGGGTTCCACGACACCGCGAACGCGATGGCCACCTCCATCGCCACCGGGGCGCTCAAGCCGCGGACAGCGGTCCTGGTCAGCGGAGTCCTCAACATCGTCGGGGCGTTCCTGTCCACCGAGGTCGCCAAGACGATCTCCGGCGGCATCGTGGACGACACACTCGTCAGCCCGGCGATGATCTTCGCCGGGCTGGTCGGGGCGATCCTGTGGAACCTGGTGACGTGGCTCGCCGGACTGCCCTCCAGCTCCTCCCACGCCCTCTTCGGCGGTCTGATCGGCGCGGTCTGGGTCGGTGCGGGCTCGCACGGTGTGCACTTCGACAAGGTTGTCGAGAAGGTGCTGATCCCCGCCGTCGCCTCTCCCGTGGTGGCTGGCGTGGCGGCCCTGGTCGCCACCTACCTCGCCTACCGGCTCTCCGCCCGCGCCCGCCAGGACTCGGTCGCGAAGGGCTTCCGGCTGGGGCAGATCGCCTCCGCCTCCCTGGTCTCCCTCGCGCACGGCACCAACGACGCGCAGAAGACCATGGGCGTGATCACGCTGACCCTGATCTCGGCAGGCGCGCTCCACCGCGACGCGGGACCGCCGGTCTGGGTGATCGGCACGGCGGGCGTGGCCATCGGGCTCGGCACCTACCTGGGCGGCTGGCGGATCATCCGCACCATGGGCAAGGGCCTGGCGGAGATCCAGTCCCCGCAGGGCTTCGCCGCCGAGACCGCGTCCACGGCGGTGATCCTCACCTCCGCCCACCTCGGCTTCGCGCTGTCCACCACCCAGGTCGCCTCCGGCAGCATCCTCGGCGCGGGTCTGGGCCGGCGGCTGGCCGAGGTCCGCTGGGGCGTGGCCGGCCGGATGGTGCTGGCCTGGCTGATCACGCTGCCCTCGGCGGCGCTGGTGGGCGGCCTCGCCGCGAGTGTGGTCAAGCACGGCGGCAACGCCGGTACGGCCGTGATCGCGCTGGTGGCTCTCGCCCTCGCCGGGGTCATCGTGGCCGCGTCCCGCCGCAACCCCGTGCGCGCCGACAACGTCAACGACCACCACGAGGTCAGCCTCCGCACCCCGGCCCCGGCGAACGTCGGCAAGGCCGCCTGAGCTTCGAGGAGCCCCGCATGCATGTCGACTGGTCCGCCCTCGGCCGCGTCGCCGCGGTCAGCCTCGGCACCACGGTCGCCGTGGTCGCCGTCTTCACCTTCGGTGTCCTCGGCCTGTCCCGCGCGGAAGCCGCCCGTGACGGTGGTACCGGCACGTCCGGCCGCGCCCAGGCCGCGCTGTCCTTCCTCGCCTGCGCGGCGGTGGTGGCGTACGGGATCTACCTGATCGTGCCGCAGTTCCACTGACGGCGGCAGCACACCGCGGCGGCGCTGCGCGGTGGAACACCTGCAGGGGCCCGACCGGTGAACCGGTCGGGCCCCTGCTCGTCGCATGCGTCGAAAGATCTTCGTTGGCTCAATAAGTCGCTCGACAGCATATGTCGTTCACCGATATATATAGGCGGCATGAGTGACCGACCGCTTCAGGAGCCTACGCTGCTCCTGCTCACTGCCCTGGCCGACGAGCCCAGGCATGGCTACGGACTGATCCAGGAGATCGACGCGATCTCGCAGGGCCGGGTGCGGATGCGCACCGGCACGCTCTACGGCGCGTTGGACCGGCTGCTGCAACAGGGCCTGATCCGCGTGGAGCGGGAGGAGGTCGTCGACGGCCGGGCCCGCAAGGTCTACGCGCTCGCCGAGGCCGGCCGCGCCGCCCTGGCCGCCGAGACCGAGCGGCTGCGTACCGTCGTCGCCGAGGCCGAGCGCCGCCTGGCCGCCCGCCGCGTCCTCGCCGTCCGCCCGAAGGGGGCCCTGGCATGAGGGAGCAGCATCCGCCGCGCGCCCTGCGCTGGGCCCTGCGCTGTCACCCGGCCGCCTATCGCGCCCGGCACGAAGCCGAGTTGACCGCGATCTACGCCGAGGCTACGCAGGGCGCCGGCCCGCTCGGCCGGCTGCGCGAGGCGCTCGATGTCGCCGGGCACGGGCTGCGCCGGCGTACCGGGCTGGGGTCCGACCGGACCGCCGGTCAGGTCCTGGCCCAGGCGGCTCCGTCGGCCGTTGCCGTCGCGGCGGGCGGCAGTGTGGTGAACATGCTGTGGCTCTTCGTCCCCGGCGTCCGGACCCTGTCGTGGTCCTCGTTCCCGGACGTGGTCGTCCTTGCCGACCAGGTTCTCGTGCCGCTGCTCTGGCTGGTGGCGCTCGCGGCGGTCTGGACCGGGCGCTGGGCCGCGGCAGGGACGCTGGCCGTACCGGCGACGGTGCTGCGGCTGGCCGATGTCCCTCTCCTCCTGCTCGCCCACCCCGGCGGCCCCTTTGCCCAGTCGGCCGCGGTGCTGAGCCTGGTCGTGCCGCTGCTCACCGGCGCCGTCGTCCTCGCCGCGCCCAGGGACCTGCTCGGGCTCTCCCGGTCACAGCACGCCGCCATCGCGGGCGCCGGGGCCCTGGCCGTCCTGCTGTGGGGAGCGCAGCTCTTCGGCATCTACCACGCCCTGCCGGGTGGACCCCGTGCGGTGCACACGCTCTGGGCCGGGGTCCTCGCCGTCGCCCTGCTCTTCAGTGGGCGGGACCGGCGGGCTCCCGCGGGCCTGGCGGTGGCTCTGCTGCCCACCGCGGTGCAGATGACGGTGCCACTGCTGTTCCCGCTCTCACCCGCGGGCGCGGGCGCCCTGCTCGCGCTGCTGGTCGGCGCGGCCGTGGCCGTCCTGCGCGCACGCAGGCACCGCACCCGGCCGGCACCGCCGAGCGCGGCGTAGGACGGTCCGTGCGGTGCGCTCGGCATCGCGCGTGAGGATCTGCAGGGGCGACAGTCGGACCGTCGTCACGGACCCCACCGCCGGCGTGTTCGCCGTCGTCAAGGGCGACGTCCTTCCGCCGTGGCGTCCAGGCTGAGCACCGCGGTGATCAACGAGGCGACCACGAACACCAGCACCAGCAGGCGACGGGGGCGGCCGGCCGCTCTGCGGGCCATCCAGGCACCGCAGGCGTGGAAGAGGCCCTCGTCGTCGCAGAGCTGGGCCAGGACCAGGACGGCCGCGAGGAAGCCGATCACCGGGCCCAGTCGGATGACCTCGGCCGCCGCATGGTCGAGGGAGATCGCACCGGTGGCGATGACCACTCCGGCGGCAGGGACGGCCACGATCGTCTCCGGCCACCCCCACGGCCGGATCACCGCGCAGGCCGGCACCGCTAGGAGCAGGGCGACAGAGAAGGCTTCTGCGAGTGCGGTGTTCAGGGCCAGAGCCTTTCGGGGGATGCCGGTGGTGAAAGGTCGCGCCGGGTCGGCGGCGGCTGGCGTCGAGCACGTCGCGTTCGTGGGGAGCGTGCCGCACCCCTGGTAAGTAGTAGAATATTAAACTATCAGGTCCGGCCTGGCGTCCGGTGTTCAATGTGGCCGTATACGCCTGACATGCCTTCGAATCGACCGGGGGTGGGCCGCGGAAGCATCCCGTGAAGTGAGCAAAACATGGAGGCCATGTGAAATATGGCCAACCTGGTGGCCGCTTGCACGCGCGTAAACCTCGCGTGACACCGAGGCCCCGGCGGTGCCCGCCTGCCGTGTCGGGCCAGGCGCAAATGACTAAAAATTGAACTAATGGTCGACGGGCGCACTACGGTTTGCGGCGGTTGCTGTTCCACCGAGAGGAAACCCCTCATGACCGCCGCCGACAGCGCACCGATCACGGCCCGCATCCTCACCGGCTACCGCCCGGAGGACGGCTTCGTGGCCGTGGAGCTGAACCCGCCCCCCGCCGAATACGTCTGGCACGACGAAGACGCCGAGCAGCAAGAGGAGCGGTACGGCCCGGGCGTGGGATACCACCAATGGTTGGCCGTCGACGCGCAGAGCGGTGCGGTCTGGTTCGGGGACGTCGACTGGCGGGCCTCGCGCGAGCACCTGGAGCGCCAGCTCCCCGGTGTCCCGCGCAGCGCACTCGGCGACGGGACGCTGCCGGCCCCCGGCGTTCTCGTGTACCTGCTGACCCACCTTGCGCACGACGAGCAGCGCGGCTACTCCTGGCGCTTCTTCACCGCCGAGGAACTGCACGCGCTCGCGTTGCGCATACTCCCCGCCGTACAGCGGCTCGTGGACTCGATACACCGTACGGGACCGGCCGGCGAACTGGAGTGGTCCGCCGAGGCCGCCACCGCCTGGGACGACATCGAGCAGGCCGCCACCTACACCTTCGCTCCCTCCGGAGCGGTCGTCTGGCCCAGGCTCCGGATGAGCCCGGTCCCCGCGTGGCGGGTCGAGGTCGACGCGTTCCTCGCGAGCAACCCCGACCTGTGCGACCCGTCCTGGGGAGTGGCCACCGACGCGGAACTGGAGGCTTACGCCGACTACCGGCCCGACTCGGGCTACGGCGGTGTCCCGGGGCGGATGTGCCGCGCCGCCGACCGGCAGATCGAGGACGGTTTCACCTTCTACGGCCACCGCGCCGCCCTGTACGCCTATCGCGCCCGGGCGTGCGGCGACCGTTCCCCGACGGAGGCCCGCACCTGGCTGGAGACGACAGAGGCCGGCAGGGGCACCTGGGAGGCGGCCAAGCCCCCCGGAGCCACGCTCGCCGATGTGCCGGACTGTGTGCTGGCGGCCTTGGCCGAACGCTTCCAGAGCGCCGCGCACGAGGAGGGGCTGGTCCTGACGGGCCTGTCCGCCTATCTGCAGCGGTTGCGCGCCGACGAACGGGCCTCCGTCGACCGGCAGCTTGTCTACGAAGGCGAGGAGGTCGAACGTCTCGAAGGCATGCTCAGGGACTTCCGCGCCGCGCGGAACCGCACCGTGACCCGGATCCTGGCGTGGGCCGACGGCCGCGACGACGCGGAGATAGCCCGCCTGGCCTCTATGTCCCATGACTACGTCCGTGACTGGCGGGCCCGCCTGACCACCGAACGGGCCACGGCGACGCCTTAGGCGTGTGGTGAGCGGCGGCGCGGGCCGCGCAAATGCCCCGGCGCAGACTCGGCGGTATCGGTGTCCCCTGTTACGGCGCTGGATCACCTGTGCAGGGCAGTGCCCCGGACGCGCCCATTGATCAGAGCTACGCGCCCGGGTCGAGGAGATCGGCGGGCGACCGGCACCCGTCGACCACGTTCCGCCCCGGTCGCGCTGACGCCGCAGACGTTCAGCTGAGGTGATCGAGATGCTGCCGCACGCTGTCGGCCAGGTCGGCGTAGAACGGCACTCTCGGACGAGGAGGTCACGCCGCCCACCGTCGCACAGGTCGAGGCGATGGCCGGCGTCATGCCGCCGTACCTTCGCGCGGCGATCGTCGTGCTGGCCGGATCGGGACTGCGCATTGGCGAGTTGCTCGGCCTGGAGGTCCCGGACGTCGACTTCAAGCGGGGTGCCATCCGCATCGAGCGGCAGCGGCTGCAGTCCGGCCTCATCGGCCCGCCGAAGACCGCCAAGTCCCGGCGCACGGTCCCGGTCGGAGAGGTCGTCACGGACACCCTCCTCGCGCACCTCGCCGCACGGCCCTCGAAGGAGTGGCTGTTCACGATGGAGGAGGGGGAGCCCCTCAACTACAGTCGCTGGAAGACCGAGTGGAAGTGCGCCCGCAAGGCGCTGCAGAAGGCGGAGAACGAGGCGGCCGAGCGCGAGGAGCGCAAGCCCGTCGAGCTGCCGCACATGGTGACCCACCACGGCATTTCTTTGCCTCCGCGCTCATCGCGGGCGCAGCGAGCGTCAAGCAGGTCCAGCTCGTCCTCGGCCACGCGTCCGCCGTCATCACGCTGCGGATCTACGCGCACCTGTGGCCGGGTGAAGAAGACCGCACCCGATCCGCCATGGACGCCGTGCTCGGCGGCCTGCGGACCGGGTGCGGACAGGGAGACGCTGCAACCAAACAAATCGCAGGTCAGAAGGCGTAAAGATCAGGCCTTCTTGGTCTCCCAGAAGATCTTGTCGATCTGGGCGATGTAGTCCAGAGCCTTCTGGCCGGTCGCCGGGTCGGTCGACGCCTTGGCGGCCGAGAGGGCCTTCAGGGTGTCGTTGACCAGCTGGTGCAGCTCCGGGTACTTCTCGAAGTGCGGAGCCTTGAAGTAGTCGCTCCAGAGCACGGAGACGTGGTGCTTCGCCAGCTCCGCGCGCTGCTCCTTGATGACGGTGGCGCGTGCCTGGAAGTGGGGGTCGTCGTTGGCGGCCATCTTGTCCTGCACGGCCTTCACCGACTCCGCCTCGATGCGGGCCTGGGCCGGGTCGTAGACGCCGCAGGGCAGGTCGCAGTGGGCGCTGACCTTGACCTTGGGGGCAAACAGGCGGGAAAGCATGGAGCATTCCTTCCTCGTGATCGTCTTCTCAGGTGCGACATTACTCCCTGAGGAACACGATTTCTCGGGTGCCCCCTAGGGCTTAGGACAAAAGTCCAGGGTGAGACTGAGACTGGTGGAGGAACGGACCGGGGAGGTGCCGGGGATGCCGGAACTGTCGCAGGAGACCGAGCGGGGCAGGGCCGTGGCGCCGTTCGGGCTGGCCGAGGTGACGGGCCCGTCCATGGTGCCCACGCTCCGGCACGGGGACCGGCTGCTGCTGCGGTACGGGGGAGCGGTCCGGCCGGGGGACGTCGTCGTCCTGCGCCATCCGTTCCAGCAGGACCTGCTGGTCGTCAAGCGCGCCGTGGAGCGGCGGGAGGGCGGCTGGTGGGTGCTCGGGGACAATCCGTACGCGGGCGGGGACAGCACCGACTACGGCGTCGTACCGGACGAACTGGTCCTGGGCAAGGCGTACTTCAGGTACCGGCCGCGGCCGGTCGGTCAGCGTTCGCCGCTGGCGCTGGCACGCTGGGCGCTCTCGGCCGCGCGGCCACTGCTGCCCGACCGGTCGGCCTCCAGGCGCTTGCGGGCGCGGTAGGCGGCCACGTTGGCCCGGGTCGCGCAGCGGTCCGAACAGTAGCGTCGGGAGCGGTTGGTGGACGTGTCGAGGTAGGCGTTGCGGCACGGGGTCGCCTCGCACAGGCCCAGGCGGTCGACGCCGTACTCGGTCAGGTGGAAGGCCAGGCCCATCGCCGCGATGGCCGCATAGCCGGCGGTGGCGTTGGAGGGGTGGTCGGCCAGGTGCATGTGCCACAGCGGGCGGCCGTCCTCGTCGCGGAAGTCGTGACCGGAGATCTGGGGGCTGACCGGGAACTCCAGGAGCAGTGAGTTCAGCAGGTCCACGGCCAGCGTCTCATCGCCCTTGTCCGCCGCCTCGAAGACGGCGCGCAGCCTCGCCCGTACCGAGCGGAAGCGCGTGACGTCGGCGTCGGTGGCACGGCGGCCCGCGGACGCGTTGGCGCCGAACAGATCACGGACGGCCTCGACCGACGTCAGGGAGTCCTTGCCCCGGGCCGGTTCCTCGCTGTTGACGAGACGTACGGCGTAATCCGAGTAATAGGCCAGTTCCACTTGTAGTCCTTACGGGGGCGCTTTATGGTCGTGTCTGCGGTCGGGTAACAGCCGGTCGTGCTTCCAGGGTATTACGCGTCGCGAGGGGAGATGAGGTGCCGTGACCACGAGTACCGGAACCGACTGGGCAGCGTGGCAGGAGAGCTGGGACCGGCAGCAGGAGTGGTACATGCCGGACCGCGAGGAGCGGTTCCGGATCATGCTGGACATGGTCGAGGCACTGGTGGGACCTGCCCCGCGGGTCCTCGACCTCGCGTGCGGCACCGGCACCGTCACCGCCCGGCTGCTGGCCCGCCTCCCGGAGGCCACCAGCACGGGCGTCGACCTCGACCCGGCCCTGCTCGCCATCGCGGGCGGCACCTTCGAAGGAGACGACCGCGTCTCCCTCGTCACCGCCGACCTCAAGGACCCCGGCTGGCGGGCGGAACTGCCCTACGGCACCTACGACGCCGTTCTGACCGCCACGGCCCTGCACTGGCTGCACAGCGAACCCCTCGCGGCCCTCTACGGTCAGGTCGCGGAACTGGTCCGCGACGGCGGTGTCTTCATGAACGCGGACCACATGATCGACGACAGCACGCCACGGATCAACGAGGCGGAGCGCGCCCTCAGGCACGCCCGGATGGATCAGGCCAAGCGGGACGGCGCCGTCGACTGGACCGAGTGGTGGCAGCTCGCCGCGCAGGACCCGGTCCTCGCCGAGCCCACCGCCCGCCGCTTCGAGATCTACGGCGAGCACGCCGACGGGGACATGCCCTCGGCCGCCTGGCACGCGCGGGTGCTGCGCGAGAAGGGCTTCGGCGAGGCCCGGCCGGTGTGGTGCTCGCCGTCGGACACGATGCTGCTGGCGGTGAAATGAGCCGGTCGTAGCCGGGTGCAGACGGTCGTGGCCGGTCGTAGCCGGGTGCAGACGGTCGTGGCCGGTTGTGGACGGTCGTGGCCCGGCACGGACGGGCATGGAAGGGCGAGGGGCGGTACGGGAAGTCCGTACCGCCCCTCGTGCGTCACCCGGTCGAAGGACCTCAGAGGACCTTGGACAGGAACGACTGCGTCCGCTCGTGCTGCGGATTCGTCAGGACGTCCCGTGGATGTCCGGATTCGACCACCACGCCCTCGTCCATGAACACCAGGCTGTCGCCCACCTCGCGGGCGAAGCCCATCTCGTGGGTGACGACGACCATCGTCATGCCGGACTCGGCGAGGTCTCGCATGACGTCCAGGACGTCGCCGACCAGCTCCGGGTCCAGGGCCGAGGTCGGCTCGTCGAACAGCATCAGCTTCGGGTCCATCGCGAGGGCCCGGGCGATCGCCACGCGCTGCTGCTGGCCGCCGGAGAGCTGTGAGGGGTAGTGCCCGGCCCGGTCGGCCAGCCCCACGCGCTCCAGCAGCTGCATCGCCCGCTCCTTGGCCTGCGCCTTGCCGGTCCCCTTGACCTGGACCGGCGCCTCCATGACGTTCTCCATGGCGGTCATGTGCGGGAACAGGTTGAAGCGCTGGAAGACCATGCCGATGTCCCGGCGCTTGAGGGCGACCTCGCGGTCCCGCAGCTCGTACAGCTTGTCGCCCTGCTGGCGGTAGCCGACCAGCTCACCGTCGACGTACAGCCGGCCGGCGTTGATCTTCTCCAGATGGTTGATGCACCGGAGGAACGTGCTCTTGCCGGAGCCGGAGGGGCCGATGAGGCAGAACACCTCGCCCGGCTTCACCTCCAGGTCGATGCCCTTGAGCACCTCGACGTGGCCGAAGGACTTGTGGACGCCCTGCGCCCTGACCATCGGGACGGTGCCCTTCGCGGGAGCGTCCTGGGTCCTGCTCGGCTTCTCGGTCATGCCGTGACCTTCCTGCTCGAGAAGGTCGTCAGGTGGGACCTGACCTTCTGCCACGGGGTGGGCGGGAGGCTGCGGCTGGAGCCGCGGGCGTAGTACCGCTCGATGTAGTACTGGCCGACGCTCAGGACCGAGGTCATGATCAGGTACCAGGCCGCGGCGAGGAAGTACATCTCCACCGGGGCGCCGGAGTTCTGGCCGATGTCCTGGGCGTAACGGAACAGCTCGGGATACTGGACGGCCGCCACGAGCGAGGTCGTCTTGAGCATGTTGATGACCTCGTTGCCCGTCGGCGGCACGATCACGCGCATCGCCTGCGGGATGATCACCCGGCGCAGGGTCCTGGCGTGGCTCATGCCGAGCGCGTGGGCCGCCTCGGTCTGGCCCTCGTCCACCGCGAGCAGGCCCGCCCGGCAGATCTCGGCCATGTACGCCGCCTCGTTCAGACCCAGGCCGAGCAGCGCCGTCAGCAGCGGCGTCATGAAGTTCGACCAGTAGTCCTTGTAGAACGGCATCAGGTTGATGTACTCGAAGACCAGGCCCAGGTTGAACCAGAGGAACAGCTGGACCAGGACCGGCGTGCCGCGGAAGAACCAGATGTAGAACCAGGCGATCGACGAGGTCACGGGGTTCCTCGACAGGCGCATGATCGCGAGGACGATGCCGCCGACGATGCCGATCAGCATCGACAGGACGGTCAGCAGGAGGGTCTTGCTGACGCCGGTCAGGATCCGGTGGTCGAAGAAGTACTCCGGCACCGCGTGCCAGTTGATCTTGCCCTGGCCGAACGCGTAGACGATCGCGACGAGGATCGCGATGGCTATGACGGCGGAGACGTAGCGTCCGTAGTGCCGGACCGGGATGGCCTTGATGGCCTCCGGGCGGGCTGGGGGAGTCTCCTGGGCCGGTGTCTGCCCGGCCGTCTTGTCCTTGTCAGTCACGGGTGTTGCCTCTCGGTGGCCGCTTGCCGGACGCGGGTCACTTGCCGCCGTTGATGACGGACTGCTTGACGGCGCCGTCCTGGGCGCCCCACTTCTCGAGGATCTTCTCGTACTCGCCGTTCTTGATGATCGCGTCCATCGCGGCCTGGAGCGCGTCGCGCAGCTGGGTGGCGCTCTTGGAGACGGCGATGCCGTACGGGGCCGCCTCGACCTGCTGGCCGACAACCTGGAAGTCCTTGCCGCCGCCGGAGGTCTTCACCGCGTACGCGGCCACCGGGAAGTCGGAGGAGGCGGCGTCCACACCACCCGAGCGCAGCCGGGTCTGGGACTGCTGGTCGTCGTCGAACGGCTCGATGGAGAGCTTCTTGCCGCCCGGACACTTCTTGGCCTCCTGCTTGGCCAGGTCCTCGGAGACGGTGCCGCGCTCGACGGCGATCTTCTTGCCGCACAGGTCCGACCAGCCGTTGATGCCCTGCGTGTCGCCCTTGCGCGTGTAGATCGAGACACCGGCGGTCAGGTAGTCGACGAAGTCGACGCCCTCGCCGACCTTCTTGCCGGTGTCCGGGTCGACGCCCTCCTGGCGGTTCTTGTTGTCCGTCATCGCCGACATCGCGATGTCGTAGCGGCCCGAGCGCAGGCCCGTGAGCAGGCCGTCGAAGGTGCCGTTCTCGAAGGTCAGCTTCACGCCGAGCTGCTTGCCCATGGCCGCGGCGAGATCGGGGTCGAGGCCGGCGACGTTGCCGGAGGAGTCCTTGAACTCCACGGGGGCGTACGCGATGTCCGAGCCCACCTTGATCTCGCCCTTGCTCCGGATGTCGGCCGGGAGCTTGCCGGCGAGCGGGGCGCCGCCGGTGGAGCCGGTGGAGCCGGTGCTCTTGGTCTTGGTCTGGTCACCGCAGCCGGTGAGCAGGAGAGCGCCCGCGACCGCGATCGCACC
The DNA here is from genome assembly GCF_009796285.1 of Streptomyces broussonetiae. Lineage (NCBI taxonomy): Bacteria > Bacillati > Actinomycetota > Actinomycetes > Kitasatosporales > Streptomycetaceae > Streptomyces > Streptomyces broussonetiae. Next base: position 6,243,108 of record NZ_CP047020.1, read on the forward strand.
CACCGCGGCCAGACGGGAGTGCGCGGCGGTGGTACGACGGGTGGAGCTTGCGGTCATCGTGGTTCCTCCGGCGGATGGGGAAGATTTTCCGATGGGGTCGACGGGAACACACACCTTCGGGTGTCGCGACCTCGTGGGTTTACGGCATCTTGCCATTCGGACTACGCCATTCAGGGTTGTGACTATGTCAAAATCGCATAACGGGTGATCCCCCGAACCGCATCAGTCGGTGAAACAACGGTCCTTGACCACCGGACCATCTGCGGGAATGCGGTACTCCGGCCGGAAAATCTTCGGCTCGTCTCACGATGTGGTCAGCGCATCTACGCGCGTACCCATGGCTGTCCGCGCTCGGCGTGGACGTCAGCCTCGTGTCATCCGCGTGTGGCTCTCTAGTCGCCGGATGTGACCTTGGACCTAATGGACTCGTCGTGGGCGCCGTCCGTCCGGTAAGAAGGTTCTTTACACCCCTCATCCGGGGCTCAGGGCGCGTGTGCGGCGCGCCCGTCGCGCAGATGCTCGTACGTATCAGCAATCGGGTCCTGCGCGGTGCCCGCCCACCCCTCACCAGGAGTGGTCGACCCTCAAACCATGCATACCTAAGGGGTAAGACAAAGTGGCAGCGGAGATCGTCAATCCTCGCAGCGACAGCACAACGGACCAGGACGGCGGGGCCGAGCCCCTCGATTCCTTCGATCCGGTGTTCGCGCTGCACCGCGGCGGCAAGATGGCCGTGCAGGCCACCGTGCCGGTCCGTGACAAGGACGACCTTTCCCTCGCGTACACGCCCGGCGTCGCGCGCGTGTGCACCGCGATCGCGGAGCAGCCGGAGCTGGTCAACGACTACACGTGGAAGTCGAGCGTGGTCGCCGTCGTGACCGACGGTACGGCCGTCCTCGGACTCGGGGACATCGGTCCCCAGGCCTCCCTCCCCGTCATGGAGGGCAAGGCGATCCTGTTCAAGCAGTTCGGCGGCGTCGACGCGGTCCCGATCGCGCTCGACTGCACCGACGTGGACGACATCGTCGAGACCGTCGTCCGGCTCGCCCCGTCCTTCGGCGGAGTGAACCTGGAGGACATCTCGGCACCCCGGTGCTTCGAGATCGAGCGCCGGCTCCAGGAGCGCCTCGACATCCCGGTCTTCCACGACGACCAGCACGGTACGGCCGTCGTGACGCTCGCGGCGCTGCGCAACGCGGCGCGGCTGAGCGGGCGCGAGATCGGGCAGCTGCGGGCCGTCATCTCGGGTGCCGGCGCGGCCGGTGTCGCCATCGCCAAGATGCTGGTCGAGGCCGGCATCGGGGACGTGGCCGTGACGGACCGCAAGGGCGTCGTGTCCGCAGACCGGGAGGACCTCACCTCCGTCAAGCGGGAGCTGGCCGGTTTTACCAACAAGGCGGGCATCACCGGCACGCTGGAGGACGCCCTCGCGGGCGCCGACGTCTTCATCGGCGTCTCCGGCGGTACGGTCCCGGAGGAGGCCGTCGCCTCCATGGCCAAGGGTGCCTTCGTCTTCGCGATGGCCAACCCGAACCCCGAGGTGCACCCGGACGTCGCGCACAAGTACGCGGCGGTCGTGGCGACCGGGCGGTCCGACTTCCCGAACCAGATCAACAACGTGCTGGCGTTCCCGGGCATCTTCGCGGGCGCGCTGCAGGTGCGGGCCTCTCGGATCACCGAGGGCATGAAGATCGCCGCGGCGGAGGCGCTGGCGGCCGTGGTGGGCGACGACCTCGCCGCCGACTACGTGATTCCCTCGCCGTTCGACGAGCGGGTCGCTCCTGCGGTGACGGCGGCGGTCGCGGCTGCCGCGCGGGCCGAAGGGGTTGCGCGCCGCTGAGTCGGTCGAATGGCCCCGCCTGCTGAGGCGGGGCCATTTTCTTTCCCCCGCCTGCCCCCGACGCGGGCGCTGCAGGGGTGCCCCTGAGGGGGCCTGTGGCGGGCTGGGCCGCATGGGTGCCCTTGTGCAAGAGGGCATGTGTCACAGGCCGCCGTGGTTCCGTCGGCCGACCCGCGCACCTATCGTCGGGCCCATGTTCGCTGTCTACGCCGCCCGAATCGACCGCGACCAGCCGCTCACCGGCCTTGAGTTGGGGGAGCGTCCGGCTCCCGAGGCCCGGCCCGGCTGGAGCACGATCCATGTGCGCGCCGCCTCCCTCAACCACCACGACCTCTGGTCCCTGCGAGGCGTCGGCCTCCCCGAGGACCGGCTGCCGATGATCCTCGGCTGCGACGCCGCCGGGGTCGACGCGGACGGCAACGAGGTCGTCCTGCACTCCGTCATCGGCCAGACCGGCCACGGTGTCGGCCCGAACGAGCCGCGCTCCATCCTCACCGAGCGCTACCAGGGCACCTTCGCCGAGCAGGTCGCCGTGCCGACCTGGAACGTGCTGCCCAAGCCCAAGGAGTTGTCCTTCGCCGAGGCCGCCTGTCTGCCGACCGCGTGGCTGACGGCCTACCGGATGCTGTTCACCAACGCCGGGGTACGCCCCGGTGACTCGGTCCTCGTGCAGGGCGCCGGCGGTGGCGTGGCGACGGCCGCGATCGTGCTCGGCAGGGCCGCGGGGCTCCGGGTCTTCGCCACCAGCCGGGACGAGGCCAAGCGGAAGCGAGCCCTGGAACTGGGGGCCGTGGAGGCCGTGGAGCCGGGAGCGCGGCTGCCGCAGCGGGTGGACGCCGTGATCGAGACGGTGGGTGCGGCCACCTGGTCCCACTCGGTGAAGTCGCTGCGGCCCGGCGGCACGCTCGTCATCTCCGGGGCGACGAGCGGCGACCGGCCCTCGCACGCCGAGCTGACCCGGATCTTCTTCCTGGAGCTGAAGGTCGTCGGCTCCACCATGGGCACCAAGGAGGAGCTGGAGGATCTGCTCTCCTTCTGCGCGGCCACGGGCGTACGGCCCGTCATCGACGAGGAACTGCCGTTGGACCGGGCCCGCGAGGGCTTCGAGCGGCTCGCGTCCGGGGAGCAGTTCGGGAAGATCGTGCTCACCAACTCCTGAGGTTCGCAGGGTGGTTGGGTCGTTCGGGCGGGTCCGGGGTGTTCCCGGCCCGCCCTCTTCCCGCGCGGAACCCGGCCGCCCGGGCGGGCCCCGTCAGACCTTCGGCTGTCGCAGGAGCGCGGCGATGCGGGCCGCCGCCGACGACAGGTGGTGGCGGGTCTCGTGGAGTTGGCCGGGGGTGACTCCGTGGTCGCGGGCCGCGTCGCGGATGTCGTCGCGGAAGCGGTCCAGGAGACGGTCCAGGTCGCGGGCAGGGTCTCCGGTGAAGTCCTCGTGCGCCCAGGAGGGTTCGTACTCGACGGGGAAGTCCTCGGTGGGCGGGACGTAGTGGGCTTCGGTGGGGGTGGACGGTGCGGTCGCGTCCTCAGGGGTGCGGATGAAGCTCCGGTCCCTGCCCCGGCCCTTGGCCCAGTCCTTGCCGAAATCGCCGAATTCCTTGGCCAGTTCGGTCAGGCCCTCGCGGACGCCGGTCGGCCAGTCGCCGCGCGTGAAGTGGTCCTGGACCCGGTCCTGGACCTGCCGGGCGATGCGCTGCATCTCCTCCTGGGCCTGGGCCCGCGCCCGTGCCTGTGCCTCCTGGGCCTGGCGGCGGGCCCGCTGGGCCTCCTCGCGGGCCCGGCGGCTCTCGTCCTTGGCGCGGCGGGCCTGCTCCTTCCACTCCTGCTTGACCCGGCGCATCTCCTCCTTGGCGGCTCGCCAGGACTCCTTGTCGTCGCCCAGGTCGCCGTACTCCCCGGCCGACGCGCCCGTCTTGGGACCCAGGCGGGCCTCGGAGGCGGCCGCGCGCATCTCGCGGCGCAGGTCGCCGGCCGCGCCACGCACGTCGGCCCTTATCTCGGCGGCCAGTTCCGCGACCGACTCGCGGATCTCCAGCTCCAGGTCGGCCAACTCGCCGCGGCGGTCGGCCAGTTCGGCGCGTCCGGCGTCCGTGATGGCGTACACCTTGCGGCCGCCCTCCGTGGTGTGCCGGACCAGGCCCTCGGCCTCCAGTTTGGCCAGTCGGGGGTAGACCGTACCCGCCGAGGGGGCGTACAGCCCCTGGAAGCGTTCCTCGAGGAGCCTGATCACCTCGTAGCCGTGGCGCGGGGCCTCGTCGAGCAGCTTGAGCAGATACAGGCGGAGGCGCCCGTGGGCGAAGACGGGGGGCATGTCAGAGCACCTTCTTGTCGGTCGTACCGTCGGCCGGGGCGTCGGTGGCCTCTGTGGACTCGGAGCCCTGGTCGGAGACGGAATTGTCTCCCGGGGCGGCCGGGGCGCCGGTGGCGGGGGCGGTGTCCGGGCGCCGTGGCGGCTCGGACTCCCACGGGGTGTGGTCCTCGTGCTCGCTCGGCGGGCGGCGCAGCAGGGCGATCGAGCCGGAGACCGTGGTGGCCCGGAGCCGGCCGGTGCCCGCCCCCAGCCGACCGGTGATCTTGTGGGCACCCCACTGGCCGTGCACCCGCAGTCCGTCGAAGGCGTTGGAGATCGTGCCGCTCGCCGTGTTCGCCTCCACCTCCGCGTCTCCCGGGTGCGGCAGGCGGATGGCGATCTCGCCGGAGACGCTGGTGAGGCTGACCTCCGTGGGGCCGTCCGGGTCCAGATCGACGATCATGGATCCGCTGACGGAGTCGGCCCGGACGGTGCGGCCGGAGCCCGCGACCACCGTGAGGTCGCCCGAGACCGACTTGAACCGCAGGTCTCCGGTGACCGCCTGGGCCTCCAGGTTCCCCGACACGGTGTCCGCGTGGACCGGGCCCGAGACGCCGACCAGGGTCGTGTCCCCGGTCACGCCCTTGACCACGGCGGGGCCGCGGATCCCGGAGACGACCGCGCCGGCGTCGACCACGCCCACCTCCACGCGCGTGTCGGCCGGGACCGCCAGGGAGACGACGGCGCTGCGCCGCCAGCCCTTGCGGTCGAGCCACTTCAGCAGCCCCTTCCAGGGCAGGTCCTCATAGGCCACCGTGAGGGTGCCGCCCTTGTGGGTGACCACGAGGGGCGGGCCCTTGATCTCCGAGACCTCGAGGCGGGCGGAACCTTCTTCCGTGCCCACCACGTTGACCGTTCCGCTGACGATGCGGACCTGGAGGTCGTTCACGCCGGCGTCGAAGGTCAGCTTCTGGGGCTCGGTGACGGACCACTCGGACATGGGGCCTCCTTGGCCGGACACGGTCACAACGCGCCATATCGCGTCTCGCGTAAAACACGATATATCGTGGCCGCCGGAAGTCAAGGCACTCATTCGAGTGAGCAGGCGTGCCGAGGGTGCCAGGGTGCCTCTCGCGTGCGCCGAGGTGCAGGTCGAGCCCATCGGGGGCGCGCGTCGGGCGCCGTAAGGGCGAGTCGGGGGATCCGCGGGCCCGTCGGCTCGGGATGGCGCAGGTGGCGTTGGGGGTGCCGGTCGCCGCGTGATGGTGTGTGCGGGGCGCTGCTTCTGGCGCACGGGGCGCTGGGGACGGCGTACGAGCAGATGCGCCGGCACGGGCGAGCGTGCGCGCCGGGGCAGTGGCCGGAGTCGTGCGATGGGGGTGCGGCTGGGAGGTGCTCACAGCTCACGGCACACGGCACACAGCTCACGGCACGCAGCTCACGGCGCACGGCGCACGGCACACAGCTCACGGCGTACGCCACACGCCACACGGCACACGGCACACGGCGCGCGGCAAGGTGCGGGGGCGCTCGCCCGTGTCCGCGGGTGCCGGCTGCGCGGCCCCACCGTGGGTCCCCGCACGGCTGCGCCCGAGCAGGTCCGTACGTTGCATAGGCTGTCTGTGCAGGCACTGTCGGCCTTGATGCAGATGCAGGAGACGCACCCCATGTACTTCACGGACCGCGGGATCGAGGAGTTGGAGAAACGGCGTGGCGAGGAAGAGGTCACCTTCGAGTGGCTCGCCGAGCAGCTGCGCACGTTCGTCGATCTCAATCCCGACTTCGAGGTGCCCGTCGAGCGCCTTGCCACCTGGCTCGCGCGGCTCGACGACGAGGACGACGAGTAGGCGACCGCGCGACCGGTGAGCCGCGCGCCCGGCGGGCTCATGAGCGGGGGCGATCATCAGCCGTATCGCTCGTTGCCCCTCCCTCTCCCTTTCCCCTGGCGTTAGCCTTCTCCTCCCATCGGGGAACGGGGGGCGTCATGGCCGCGGGAGTCGAACGGATACGGCTGGACGACGGGACCGTCGTCTGGGCCAGGATCGGTGCGGGGAGCGAGAGCGGGTACGAGGGCGGGTACGCGGACACCTCGCTCGGGGATCGGGTCATCGACATGGCCGGGGGACTGGCCGGCACGGTCGGTGGGGTCGTGCGCTCCCTGCGCGCCGGTCTGGACACCCCGGCCCCGGTGGAGGTCAGCGTCAGCTTCGGAATCGAACTGACGGCGCAGTCCGGCAAGATCGTGAGCGCCATCGCGGAAGGCGGCGGCAAGTCGTCCCTCACCGTGTCCCTGAGCTGGACCGAACCCGCCACCGTGGCGGGCGGCACGGATCCCGCGATGCCGGCCGGCCCGGCCGTACCGCCGCAGGCGACGGCCCCTGGCGCCGAATGAGCACCTTCGCTGCGATGGTGCGCCCCTGCCTGGCACGCGTCGGCGCACCGGGTGATGGGTATGCAACGGACCGTGACCCGTACTGGGGATCGGGGTTCTTCATCGCTCCCGGCTGGCTGCTGACGTGCGCGCATGTCGTGGGGAGGGGAGGCGCCGCGGTGTGCCGAGGGGAGAGCGCCATGAGCGTGACCTGGCAGGAGCGCTCCGCAGGCGACGGCTGGGCGGAGCGCACCGGCACCGGTACGGCCGTACTCGTCGCCCCCCGCCCCGAAGCCGCTCAGGCACCGCGGGACCGCTGGCCGTTCCCCGACCTCGCGCTCGTCCGGGTCGTCGGCGCCGACGACGTGCCCTGCCTGTGGCTCGCCGACCGGGAGGCGGGCCCGCGGACCCCGGTCGGGCTCTACGGCTGGTCCGTGCAGACCGGTGAGCTGGGCATCCGGCACGGCGACGGCGAACTCGCCGGGTCCGACGCCCAGGCCCTGCTGCTCGCCGGGAGCCTGCCGGTCGGCGGACTCTCCGGCGGCCCGGTGATCGACCTGCGGCACGGCTCGGTCGTCGGTGTGATCAAAGGGCGGCGACCGGAGGAGGGCGTCGCCGTCCCGGTCACGGCGTTGTACGAGCTGCTGGACCTGCGCGACGGCGGCCCGGCGGTGCGCGAGGCGCTGCGCGCGCACGACCTGCATCACCTGCGCCGCCTGGACGCCGCTGCTGCTGCCTCCTCGCCCTCCACCGCGTCCGCCGACTTCCCGGCGTACCCCGACTGGGCCTCGTACCAGGCCGGGCTGCCCGGGCACGCGCCCGCCGTCACCGGCATCACCGCCGAGCTGCGCACCCGGCTCCACGGCCACCTCGCCCAGCTGCCGCCGCCGGTCGGCCCGGGCGAGGTCGTCCACCTCGTGGAGGACGTGAAGGAACAGGTGCGCGGCGAGCGACTGCCGTCGCTGGTGCTGCACACCGCACGCACCTGGCGCGAGGGCGCCGGACTGCTGTACGGGCTGCGCACGCTGGAGCCGGGCGGCGGCGGGACGCTGGTCGATCTGGACGCCGTCCTGCTCTACGCGGCGAAGGTGGCCCGCACGATCGCCGCGGAGCGGGCCGGGGAGGTGGATCCGGACCGGTTGGGCGCGTTCACCGGCTGGATCGCCGGACAGGCCGCCGGGCACCGGAACTGGGCGGTCGGCGAGGCCATCCGGGCGCTCCTGGCGTTCGAGGGCGGCTCGCTGCCCCGGCCTGCACACCAACCCGCACCCGCACCCCAGCCCGCACCCGCACTCGTACCCGGGCCCACGCCCGTCCCCGCGCCCGCACTCGCCCCCGGCGCCTCGCGCACCGACGTCCTCGTCAAGGTCTGCGCCGCCATGTACGACGGCCGTTACCCCTGGAGCGTGCAGCTGATCTACGACGGCCGGGACGTCACCCCGGTCGCCGCCGACGACCGGGGCGTGCGGGCCGAGGAACTGGTGCGGGCGCTGCGGGAACCGCTGGCCCGGGCGCTCAGGCAGGGCGACCACGGGGAGCACCTGGCCGCGATCGAGGTGTTCCTGCCGCGCAAGCTGTTCGATCTGCCCGTGGACGAATGGCAGTTGCTGCCCGAGCGGCCCGGCGGCGAGGAAGGCCACGACGCCTACGACGCCTACGACGAGGAGGACGACTTCGTGGACGAGCGGGCCATCCCCCTCGGCATGCGGCGGACCGTCGTCGTGCGGGACATGCGGCGCAACGCGTCACCGCCCTCCCCGGAGTGGCGTCGGCGCTGGAACGGCGTGCAGGACGGGCCGCTCGCCGCCGGGACGCTGCACGGCCGGCCGCCGGGTGCAGCTCATCCGCCCGGTGCCCGCCCCGCAGGCCGCCTGGCGTACTACGGCGGGCTGACCGCACTGGGCGACGCCGGCGTCCCCGTCTACTGCGGGCCCGTCGGCGGCGGAGAGGGACAGGCCGCGATGAGGGACGCGCTGATGGCCGGGCACGCGGTGGTGCTGTGGCGCCGGGACGGGCACGACCACGAGGAGTGCGGGGCCTTTCACCGGCAGGCCGCCGAGCTGCTGACGGCCGCCCGGCGGGCGAGCGGTCTGCACGGTCCGGTGCGTGACCTGCGCATCCGCCTCGCCGACCCCGACACCGCCCGCGCCCACGGACTGCGCGGCAAGATCGCCGTACTGTTCGATCCGCCGGACCGGCCGCCGTACGGCGCGGAGGCGATGCGTCCGCCGCCGCCGGCCGCGCCGGCCGGCTGACCCCCGCCTCGGGCCGGTACGCGATCGGACGCCTCGTCAACATGCTTGATCCGCCGGGGCGTTCGCCCGGCCGGAAGTGAACGGCGGGGCGTCCCTGAAACTCGGCAGGCACGGCCCGCTGGCGGTAGCCTCATAGGCCGGACGGCCGGGACCCGCTGCATGATCACCAGAGCCGGGAGGAGCCCAAGGTGAACGACTGGCGGATCTACCGCGGAGTGGGCCAGCCGCACGACGGCGTACGGCGGTTGCCGGCGCCGCCGCCCTGGCGTGACTTCGCGGCGTCACGGGAGAGCGAGGAGTCCGGCCCGGAGGACCCCAGCAGCGCCCGCCGGCTCGGTGTGCGCCGCCGGATGGTCGAGAACTACGCGCCCCGGCCCGCCGAGGTCGACGCCGTCAACGCGGCCCTGTATCTGCGCCGGCCGCTGCTGGTGACCGGCAACCCGGGCACCGGGAAATCGACCCTGGCCTACTCGATCGCCCATGAACTGGGCCTCGGCAAGGTGCTGCGCTGGCCGATCGTCAGCCGGACCGCGCTGCAGGACGGCCTGTACCGCTACGACGCGATAGGCCGCCTCCAGGACGTCCAGCTGGAGCGCGCCCGCAGCGGCGACGAGGCCCCGGCGAGTGCCTCCGGGATCGGGTCGTACATCCGGCTCGGGCCGCTCGGCACCGCGCTGCTGCCCGCCGACGAGCCGCGCGTGCTGTTGATCGACGAGCTGGACAAGAGCGATCTCGACCTGCCCAACGACCTGCTGAACACCCTGGAGGAGGGCGAGTTCGCGATCCCCGAGCTGGAGCGGCTGGCCGTCCGCGAGCCCGTCGTGGAGGTGCTCACGCACGACGGCGAGCGGGTGGCCGTGCGCGGCGGGCGGGTCGCCTGCACCGCCTTCCCGGTGATCGTCCTGACCTCCAACGGCGAACGCGACTTCCCCGCCCCGCTGCTGCGCCGCTGCATCCAGCTGGAGCTGGAGGCGCCCGGCGAGGAGCAGCTGACCGCCATGGTCGAGGCGCACCTGGGGCCGGAGGGCGTCGCCGCGGGCACGGACCTGATCCGCAGGTTCCTGGGGCGCGAGCCGGGCGAGGTGCTCGCCGCCGACCAGCTCCTCAACGCCCTCTTCCTGACCCGGCACGACCCGCGCGCACAGAGCCTCACACGGGAGCGCATCGCCGAGATGCTCATGCAGCCGCTCGACCGTACGAGGTGATGGCCCGATGCCCGGCATGGGTCTGGACGAGCTGATCGGCAAGCTGCGCCAGGGCGGGCTCGACCTCACCCCCGAGGACGTGGCCGACGCGCTCTGGCTGGCCGGCCGGCTCGCCGCGGGCCCGGCGCGCGACGCACCAGGGCCCCGCACGGACCCACCCGTCCACCCGCCCGCGGCCGTCCCGCCGGGGCCGCAGCAGGCCGCCCCTTCCGCCACTCCGTCGGATCCGGAGACCGCCCACCCGCTGCCGCCGCGCCCGGAGTCCGCCACCGCCTCCGTCCCGCTGCACACGCGCACCACGAGCGCCGCCCCCGGGCGCCCGGCCGCCGAGGGCGCCCCCGGCGCCTTCCCCGTCCGTGCTCCCGCCGCCGGTGCCCTGCCCGGCCTGCTCGGCCTGGAGAAGGCGCTGCGATCCCTCGGCCGCTACCGCACCGGCTCCGCCCGTGGCCAGGACGAGCGGATCGACGAGGAGGCCACCGCCGACCGCGCCGCCGCCGGCGGCATCCTGCTCCCCGTCACCCGGCCCGGGCGCCGCCGGCGCTGCGACGTCCAGCTCCTGATGGACACCGGTCCCGCGATGGCCGTCTGGGGCCGGATGGTCGAGGAACTGCGCCAGGCCTGCCAGCAGTCCGGCGCGTTCGCTTCGGTCCGCGTCCACCACCTGTACGCGGGGGACTCGGGCATCCCGCTCGTCGGTACGACCGCCGGCCCCGGCCGGCGCACCCGGCTGCGCCCGGCCGACGAGCTGCACGACCCCACCGGACGCTGTGTCACCTTCGTGATCAGCGACTGCGTGGGCCCGCTGTGGCAGAACGGCAGCGCGCAGCGGCTGCTGCACAGCTGGCCGCGCACCGCCCCGCTCGCCGTCGTCCAGCCGCTGCCGCCCCGTCTGTGGGGCCGTACCGCGCTGCCCGCCGAGCCCGGGGTGCTGGTACGCGGCGCCGAGGTCGGCGGGCGCCTCGTCTTCGTCCCCGACGACGAGCCGTGGGAGGAACCGGCCCCGGACGCCCGGCCGGTGCCGGTCCTGCAGCCCACCCCGGACGCCTTCGAGGCCTTCGCCCGGCTGCTCGCGGGCACCGGCCCGACCAGCGAGCGGGCCTGGGCCGCGGTCACGGGAGCGGATACGGACCCGGCGCCCGCGCCGGCCGCCGCCGGACCGCCCGGTGACGACGCGCTGCTGCGCGCCTTCCGGGCCGGCGCCTCGCCCGGTGCCCTGCGGCTCGCCGTCTACCTCGCCGCGGCCCCGCTCACGTTGCCCGTGATGCAGCTGGTGCAGCGGGCCATGCTGCCCGACACCGGGCCCATGGAGCTGGCCGAGGTGCTGCTCGGCGGACTGCTGCGGCAACTGCCCGGCACCGAGGACCAGCCCTGCTTCGTCTATCCGGGCCGGGTGCAGGACCTGCTGCTCGCCTCCCTCGACCAGGACACCGCCGGCCTCGTCCTCAAGCACTGCTCGGCCTATGTGGAACGGCACTTCGGCCGGGGGACCCGGAACTTCGCCGCCCTCGCCGCGGCCCGGCTCACCGACCACGACCCGGCGGGCGGCGCGGCGGCGCCGGCCGAGGACGCCGGGGTGCAGGACGGCGGCAGTGTCGAGGCCGAGCTGTTCGCCCGGATCCCGGCCCGCGTGCTGCGCTTCTACCAGCCCGAGAGCCCGGCGGTCGACCCGCTCGCCGAGGGCGTCCGGCTGCTCGAGGAGTGGCGGCGACGGGGCGATCCCGAGGTGCTGCGCCAGGCCCGGGACCTCGCCCGTACGGCGGCGAGCGGCTCGGACGACGCCCCGGTCACCGCCGTACGGGCCCGGCTGCTGCTCGGCCGGGTGCTGCGCGCCGAGGCCGGTACGGCGGCGGTCCGCGCGGCCGGCCGGCGCGAGGTGTTGCTGCGCCAGGCCGTGGCCGAACTCGCCCTCGCCCGGGGGGCGGCCCGCGCCGACAGCCGGGAGCACGCCGAGTCCGCCCTCGAACTCGCCGCCTGTCAGCGGGAGTTGTGGCAGCTGACGGCGCAGGCCGACCAGCTCTCGGCCGCCCTTGCGGTCCTCGACCCGGACGGTGCCCCCTGGGTGCGGCCGGCCGAGCAGGCACGTGCGTGGGCACGTCTGCACCGTCCGGACGACGGTGCCGTGGGCGGCGACCGCGCCACCGCGGGAGGCGGGGCCGGACCGGCCGCGTCGGGCCCCGGGGACGCGTCGGGCGGTGGGGACGTGCTGTGGGCCGTCGGGGTGCACCGCGCCCGGTTGCTGTTGCGCGGCCGGATTCTGCTGGACCTGCGGCATGCCGGTGCCGCGGTGCCCGAACTGAGGGAAGGCTGCGAGCTGTTGGCGCTCCAGGAGGCTTCCGGCGCGGTGCGGTCGCCCGCGCTGCTCGATCTGGCGCGGGCGCTGCGGGCCGCCGGAGCCGAGGACACCGAGATCCGCCGGGCGCTCGAGCGGGCCGAGCGGGCCGCCGGGGACGAGCCCCGCCTGCTGCTGCCCTGCCTGGCCGCGCTGGCCGCCTTCCAGGACGAGACCGGGCACAGCGGCGAGGCCGACACGGCCTACGAGCGGGCCGTGCTGCTCGCCCCCGCGGACAGTGCCCTGCGCTGCCGGCTGCTGACCGGCTGGGGCGAGTCGCTGCTGCGCCGGGCCTCGGCGCAGGGTGGCGCGCAGATCGTGGACCGGGCCGAGTACGTGCTGCGCGAGGCGCTCAAGGCGCTGCCGGCCCGCTCGGCCCAGCGCGGCCGGCTCCAGGGCCTGGTGGGCAGCGCGCTCGCCCAGCGGTTTCGCCATCTCGGCTTCCTGCCCGACCTGTTCGAGAGCCGGCACCTGCTCGGCCAGGCGGTGCGCGCGGCCGTCGACGCGGCCGTACGGGCCGAGGCGTGGCTGCAGTTGGGGCGGGTGCGGCTGGAGGGCTGGTACCACGCGGGCGCGCCGGCGCTGATGGAGGCGCTGCAGGCGTACGAGAGCGCGGAGCGGGAGGCGCGGTCCGCGCATGGCGGCGACCCCGGCTCGGTCACGGCCGCGCGGGCCCGGCACGCCACCGGCACGGTGCTGGCGCTGATGGAGCGGCCCGGCGCGGCCCGCGGCGCCTACCGGGCGGCCCGCGAACAGTGGCAGCGGCTGCTCGCCACGCTGTACGAGGTCGACTGGGCGGATGTCGAGCTGACCCGGCGGGCCGAGGAGGGGTCCGCGGCACTCGCGGCCGGCGCCGGCCGCCGGATGCCGGAGGACCAGTGGCGGGAAACAGCTCCGCCCTGGTGGCCATGGACCGAGGAGCGGGAGAACTGGTCGGCGGTTGACCGGAGTTGATCGATTCAGGGTTTCTCCTTCCTGCACCTCGGGAAGAACTGGGCAGCCGATATGGCCGTGCGGGGCGGGCGTTGGGCAGGGAGGAGCCGAGGTGGCGGAGCAGAGGAAAGGAGCGGCCGGTCCCGGGGAGTACGGCGGATGGGCCGCGTTCCCGCCCGATCTCACCGACGTCGACCTGCGGACTTTGCGCGCCATGGACGATCCGGGTCTGATGGCGGCGGTGGCGGGTGTCCTGTGCCGGTCCCGGGAACAGGGCGAGGTCTGGTACGTGAACGACGACCCGCCCCCGCGGCCGCCCGGGGTGTCACCCTGGCCCGGGGACCGTACGTTTCCGGCCGGACCAGGCGCGTCGGCCACCGATGGGGACGACGGGGGATGATCCCGGCGACCGTTCCCGCCGAGACCATCAGGCAACTCGCCACCACCCGGCCCGCGCCCGCGGGGACGGTGGCACTGCGTGCCGCACTCCACGCGCGTCGCATGCTGCTTCTGAAGGCCCTCCTGGTCCGGGCCGAGCGGGAGGGCGGCTTGCTCGCACCGGCCGCCCGCAGCCGCTTCGAGACCGACTGGGCGCTGCTGGAGAGGGCCGAGCACGCCGACCCGGTGGCGGTCCGTGCCCTCCTCGACTACCCGATGACCGGAGCCTGGCTCACCGCCGCGCTCGCCGCCCCTCGAGGGCCCGCGTGGGAAGGGCAGTTGGCCCGGCTGGGCGGCGTCGCCCTGGCTGCCGCCGTACGCGCGGGGTGTGCCGTGTCGGGGGAGTGGGCGGTGCCTTCGGGCGTGCTCGTGCTGCCGGGCCTCGGCGTGCTGCGCTGCCCGTCCGGCCGGGTCCTGGTCGACGGGGATCCGCGCCTGGTGCGCATCGGCGACGGCGCCGGGCGGACGGAGGTGCTGCTCGCCCGCGGCGGACCCGGCGGCCGGCCGGTCGGCAGCGGCACCGGCTGGTCGGGGCTGTGCGCACTGCCCGGCAGCGCCGTACTCCTCGACGACCTCGACCCCCACCGGGTACCGGCCCACGGGATCGGCCCCGAGGCGCTGCCCGCCGCAGGGCGCCCGCAGTCCACCCCCGGCCGGTGGGCCGAACGCTGGCGGGCCGCACGGGCGCTGCTCGCGGCCGTCGATCCCGGCCGGGTGGCGGAGACCGGGACGGTGCTGCGGGCCGTGGTGCCCCTCGCGCCGTCGGGGCGGAGGCACGGCCCGCCGATGAGCGCCACCCTACGGGCCGCGCCCGGCGCCCTGCTCAGCCAGCTGCCGGGCGAGGCCGACCGCCTGGCCGAAGTGCTCGTGCACGAGACCCAGCACACCAAGCTGGCCGCGCTGCACGAACTCGTCCCGCTGTACCGGCCGGGCGGCGCCCGGTACCGGGTGGGCTGGCGGACCGACCCGCGCCCCGTCCCCGGGGTGCTCCACGGCGCGTACGCCCATCTGGCCCTGGCCGACCTGTGGCGGCGGGCCCGCGCCGGGCCGGCCGGGACGGACGACTGGCGCACCCGGGCCGGGCGCCAGTTCGAGGTCTCCTGGGATCAGGTCGGCGAAGCCTTGTCCATCCTCCGTGAATCCGATGAACTGACCTTCACCGGGCGGGAGTTCGTCCAGGAGATGGAACGGCGGCACACAGATCTCGGCGTGGCGGCCCGAAGTCCCGGGTGACAGGTCGTACATGGTGTATTGCGCTACGTGGTGCGGGCGCTCGCCCGTGAGCCGGGTGCGGAAGGCAGGGAGCGGCGATGGCGGAACAACGGCGGTCGGACACCAACGGGGCGCAGCACTTCCTGGTGGTCTTCCCCGGCTATCACCGTTCCTGGGCGGCCTGGATCGCCCAGACCCTGGAACGCCACGGCCACCGGGCCACCCTGCAGCGCTGGGATCCACCGCGTGAGGTCCCGCTGGAGGACTCGCTCGGCGACCTGCTGCTCTCCAGCGGCCGGGTGCTGCTCGTGCTCAACGACTGGTTCTTCGAACTCGGTCCGCGTCCGGCCGGTGAGTGGAACGACGTGCTGCGCGGCTTCGTCGCCCACCACGCCGACCGGTTCGCCGCCGTCAACCTCACCAACCGCCCGCTGCTGCCCGCCACCGCCGTCCTCGAACCGGCCAGCCTGTGGGCGCTCGGCGCGGAGGCCGCCGAGGAACGCCTGCTCAGCCGGCTCGGCCTGGATCGCCGGCGCAATCCGCGGGTCCTGCCCGGCGCGGCCCGCTACCCGGAGCTGCGCTGCGAGATCTGGGGCGAGGTGCCGCGCCGCAACCCCCGCTTCACCGGCCGCGACGACTTCCTCAACGAGATCCACGAGCGCCTGTCCGACGCCGAGCGCGGTGCCTCGGCCTGCACTCTGCTCGGCATGTCCGGCATCGGCAAGACACAGCTCGCCGCCGAGTACGCGCACCGCTTCAGCACCGACTACGACCTGGTGTGGTGGGTCAACTCCGACGACCGCAACGTCCAGCGCGACCGCCTCGGTGAACTCGCCGTCGAACTCGGCCTGCCCATCGGCGGCGAGCCCGGCGAGCGCATCCGCGCCGTCCGGGAGGCGCTGCGCCGGGGCGAGCCGTACGCCAACTGGCTGGTCATCTTCGACGGCTGGGACGACTCCGAGGGCATGAACGCGCTCCTCCCGCAGGGCTCCGGCCACGTCCTCGTCACCTCCCGCAGCCGGGCCTGGACCGAGTACACCGACGTCCTCGAGGTGCCGGCCTTCCTGCGCGCCGAGTCCACCGGCTATCTGCTGCGCCGCGCCCCCCACATCACGGCGGTCGAGGCCGACGAGGTCGCCGCCGAGTTCGGTGACGTACCGCTGCCGCTGGTTCAGGCCGCCTCCTGGCTCGGCGAGTCCGGCATGGAGGTGCCCGAGTACCTGCGGATGGTGCGGGAACGCAAGCTCTCCACCGTGGACGAGCCCGCCACCGGCGAGGGCTTCCCGCAGTCCTCCATGACCTCCTGGTCGATACTGCTCAACCGGCTGCGCCGCTCCCAGCCCCAGGCCATCGACGTCCTCGGGCTGTGCACGTCCTTCGCGCCCGGACGCATCCCCCTGGGACTCATCCGCGCCTACCCGCAGGCCGACCTGCCCGAAGAGCTGCGCTGGATGGTCACCGACCTGCCCGCCTGGACCCGCGCCCTGGACACCCTCGTCAACTACTCGGTGCTCACCCGCGAGACCCGCGGCCCGCTCGGCGCCGAGATGGGCCCGCACCAGGAGTCCGTGCACATGCACCGGCTGGTGTACGACATCGTCTCCAAGCTGACCAGCGAGGAGAACCGGGCCCTGCACCGCCGGGCGGTGCGCACCCTGCTCGCCGAGGCGGACCCCGGCAACCCCGTGGACAGCAGGAACTGGCCGCGCTACGCCGAACTGCTGCCCCACCTGGAACCCTCCGGTGCGCTCAGCAGCGGCCAGCCGAGGGTACGGGCCACGGTCCTCAACTGCCTCCAGTACTGCCTGCGCAGCGGCGAGTACAACAGCGGCCTGGAACTGGCCCAGAAGATCCGCGAGCGCTGGTCGAACACCATGGACCCGCTGGACAAGAGCATGCTCGACCTGACCTACCAGGAGAGCTACATCCTGCGCTCCAGCGGCAGGTTCCGCGAGGCGCACGAGCTGGACCGCCGGCTGCTGGAGCGCCAGCAGGCCGCGCCCCGCAGCGACGAACTCACCGAGCTGATCACCCAGGGCTCCGTCGCCAGCGACCTGCGCTACCTCGGACGGTACGAGGAGGCGCACGCCCTTCAGGTCCGGGTGTGGGAGGGCAACGAACGGCTGCTCGGCCCCGACGAGGTCGCGACGCTGATCGCCCGGCACAACCTGGGCGTCAGCCTGCGGCTGCTCGGCCGCTACGCGGAGGCGTACGAACTCGATCTGGAGACCCTGACCCGGCGCGAGAACGTGCTGCGCGCCCGGCACATCAGCACGCTCCACTCGGCCAGCGCCGTCGCCCACGACCTGCGCCTCCTGGGCCGCTACCGGGACGCGCTGGCCCGCCAGGAACCGGTGGTCCGCCTCCATGTGCAGGTGCTCGGCCCGCAGCATCCGCAGACGGTGGCGGCACGGGTCCAGATGGCCCTGTGCCGGCGCCGCGAGGGCGGTTACAGCCAGGACGTGGGCGCCATGATGGCCGACCTCCTCGACCAACTCGTCCAGCTGCACGGCAGGGAGCACTACCGCACCCTGGCGTTCCTCACCGACTACGGCAACTACCTGCGCGAACACGGCGATCTGAGCCATGCCCGGGAGCTGATCGAGGAGGCCGAGGCCGGCTACCGCGCCCTGCTCGGCCCCGCCCACCCGGTGGCCACGGGCATGCTCTCCAACACGGCGCTCGTCATGCAGGTCGCCGGTGACCGCTCCGACGCGCTCGCCATGTCGGAGGCCGCGCTGGCCGGGCTCAGCTCCACCCTCACCGCCGACCACCCCTGGGTCCTCGGCTGCGCCCTGAACACGGCCGCCGCCCGCAACTTCACCGGCCGCCTCGCCGAGGCCGCCGAGCTGAGCCGGGACACCCTGCGCCGGGCCCGGCGGGTCCTCGGCCACGAGCACCCGCTCACCCTCTCCGCCCAGGTCGCACTCGCCGCGGATCTGAGGGGCGTGAACGAACGCGAGGAAGCCGGGAAACTGGAGGAGGACGCCCTGCTCACCCTCACCCGCACCCTGGGCGCCCAACACCCCCACACCATCTCGGCCCGCCAACGGGTGCGCCCCTACTGGGACTTCGAGGCATACCTGGGCTGAAGCGCCGCAAAGGGGCGCGGGGAACTGCGCGACAAGCCACGACGAACCCGCAGTCGCCAACGGACTTGACCGGTCCCTTGGGCAGGCGAAGGGCCCGGTGCCGAGCAAGAACTCGGCACCGGGCCCCTTGGGAAAGCCTTACGCGTCGAAGACTTCCCGCACCAGCTGCTCCTGCTCCGCCTGGTGACGCTTGGCCGAACCCACCGCCGGGGACGAGCCGTGCGGGCGCGAGATGCGCCGCAGCCGCTCGCCGGCCGGGATGTCCGCGCCGACCGCGAGGTCCAGGTGGTCGATCAGGTTGAGCGCGATGAACGGCCAGGCACCCTGGTTCGCCGGCTCCTCCTGGGCCCACAGGTACTTCTCGGCGTTCGGGTACTTGTTGACCTCCGCCTGCAGCTCGGCACCCGGCAGCGGGTACAGGCGCTCGATGCGGATGATCGCCGTGTCCGTGACGCCGCGCTTGATCCGCTCGGCCTCCAGGTCGTAGTACAGCTTGCCGGCCACGAAGACGACCTTGCGGACCGCCGCCGGGTCCACCGTGGAGTCGCCGATGACGGGACGGAACTGACCCGAGGTGAACTCCTCCGTCTTCGACGCCGCGGCCTTCAGGCGCAGCATCGACTTCGGGGTGAAGACCACCAGCGGCTTGTGGTGCGGGTTGTGCACCTGCCACCGCAGGAGGTGGAAGTAGTTCGACGGGAGGGTCGGCATGGCGACCGTCATGTTGTTCTGGGCGCACAGCTGCAGGAAGCGCTCGACGCGGGCCGAGGAGTGGTCCGGGCCCTGGCCCTCGTAGCCGTGGGGGAGCAGCAGGGTGACGCCGGACGTCTGGCCCCACTTCTGCTCCGCCGCCGAGATGTACTCGTCGACCACGGTCTGCGCGCCGTTGACGAAGTCGCCGAACTGCGCCTCCCACATCACGAGCGCGTCGGGGCGGGCCAGCGAGTAGCCGTACTCGAAGCCCATGACCGCGTACTCGGACAGCAGGGAGTTGTAGACGTTGTAGCGCGCCTGGTCCTCGGAGAGGTACTGGAGCGGGGTGCGCTCCTCGCCCGTCTCACGGTCGATGAGCACCGCGTGGCGCTGGCCGAAGGTGCCTCGCTGGGAGTCCTGGCCGGACAGACGGACCGGGGTGCCCTCCAGCAGGAGGGAGCCGACCGCGAGGGTCTCGCCCATGCCCCAGTCGATCGTGCCGTCCTCGACCATCGTCGCCCGGCGCTGCAGCTGCGGCAGCAGACGCGGGTGCACGTGGAAGGTCTCGGGGATGTTGACCTGGGACTCGGCGATCCGCTTGACGACCTCCGAGGAGATCGCGGTCGGCACCGCGACCGGGAAGCCGTCCTGCGGGGCCTGGACGTCACCGGAGGCCGGCTGGGACGTGGCCTCGCGGACCTCCGTGAAGACCTTCTCCAGCTGGCCCTGGTAGTCCTGCAGGGCCTGCTCGGCCTCTTCCAGGGTGATGTCGCCGCGACCGATCAGGGACTCGGTGTAGAGCTTGCGCACCGAGCGCTTCTTGTCGATCAGGTCGTACATCAGCGGCTGGGTGAAGGCCGGGTTGTCCGACTCGTTGTGACCGCGGCGGCGGTAGCAGATGAGGTCGATCACCACGTCCTTGTTGAACGCCTGGCGGAACTCGAAGGCGAGCCGCGCCACACGCACGACGGCCTCGGGGTCGTCGCCGTTCACGTGGAAGATCGGGGCCTCGATCATGCGGGCCACGTCCGTCGCGTACATGGAGGAACGCGAGGACTCGGGGGCCGCGGTGAAGCCGACCTGGTTGTTGATGACGATGTGGACCGTGCCGCCGGTGCGGTAGCCGCGCAGCTGCGACATGTTCAGCGTCTCGGCCACCACGCCCTGGCCCGCGAAGGCCGCGTCGCCGTGCAGCGCGACCGGCAGGACCGTGAAGTCCGTGCCGCCCTTGTTGATGATGTCCTGCTTGGCGCGGGCGATGCCCTCGATGACCGGGTCGACGGTCTCCAGGTGGGACGGGTTGGCGGCCAGCGAGACCGTGATCTGCTCGCCGTCCAGGCCGGTGAAGGTGCCCTCGGCGCCCAGGTGGTACTTCACGTCGCCGGAGCCGTGCATCGACTTGGGGTCGAGGTTGCCCTCGAACTCGCGGAAGATCTGCGCGTACGACTTGCCGACGATGTTGGCGAGGACGTTCAGGCGGCCGCGGTGGGCCATGCCGATGACGACCTCGTCCAGCCGGGACTCGGCGGCGGAGTCGATCACCGCGTCCAGCAGCGGGATGACGGACTCGCCGCCCTCCAGCGAGAAGCGCTTCTGGCCGACGTACTTCGTCTGCAGGAAGGTCTCGAAGGCCTCCGCCGCGTTCAGCCGGCGCAGGATGCGCAGCTGCTCCTCGCGCTCCATCTTGGAGTGCGGGCGCTCCACGCGGTCCTGGATCCACTTGCGCTGCTTGGGGTCCTGGATGTGCATGAACTCGATGCCGGTGGTGCGGCAGTACGAGTCGCGCAGCACGCCGAGGATGTCGCGCAGCTTCATCATCGACTTGCCGGCGAAGCCGCCGACCGCGAAGTCGCGCTCCAGGTCCCACAGGGTGAGCCCGTGCTCGGTGATGTCCAGGTCGGGGTGCTTGCGCTGCTTGTACTCCAGCGGGTCGGTGTCGGCCATGACGTGGCCGCGGACCCGGTAGGAGTGGATCAGCTCGAAGACACGGGCGGCCTTGGTGACGTCGTCGTCGTGGCTGGCGTCGATGTCCTTGAGCCAGCGGACCGGCTCGTAGGGGATGCGCAGGGCCTCGAAGATGTCGTCGTAGAAGCCGTTCTCGCCGAGGAGGAGGTTCGCGACGCCACGCAGGAACTCGCCGGAGGCGGCGCCCTGGATCACCCGGTGGTCGTAGGTCGACGTGAGCGTCATGACCTTCGAGATGCCGAGCTTGTTCAGGGTGTCCTGGCTGGTGCCCTGGAACTCCGCCGGGTAGTCCATGGAGCCGACGCCCATGATCACGGACTGGCCGGGCATCAGACGCGGCACGGAGTGGACGGTGCCGAGGCCGCCGGGGTTGGTCAGGGAGACCGTGACACCGGTGAAGTCGTCCATCGTCAGCTTGTTGTCACGAGCACGACGGACGATGTCCTCGTAGGCCTGCCAGAACTCGAAGAAGTTCAGCGTCTCGGCCTTCTTGATGGCGGCCACGACGAGCTGGCGGTCGCCGTTGGGCTTCACCAGGTCGATGGCCAGGCCGAGGTTGATGTGGGCCGGCCTGACGAGGGTCGGCTTGCCGTCCTTCTCGCCGAACGACCAGTTCATCGACGGCATGGCCTTGATGGCCTGCACCATCGCGTACCCGATCAGGTGCGTGAAGGAGATCTTCCCGCCGCGGGCGCGCTTGAGGTGGTTGTTGATGACGATGCGGTTGTCGAACAGCAGCTTCACCGGGACCGCGCGGACCGAGGTGGCGGTCGGCAGCTCCAGCGAGGCGCTCATGTTCTTCGCGACCGCGGCGGCCGGGCCACGCAGCGTGACCAGCTCGGGCCCCTCGGGGGCCGCGGGAGCCGCGGCGGCGGGCGCGGCCTTGGCGGCCGGCGCCGGCTTCGGCTGAGCGGGCGCCTGTGCGGGCTGCGCCGGCTTGGCCGGGGCCGGGGCGGCCTGGGCTGCGGGAGCCGGCGCCGGGGCAGGGGCCGCGGCGGGCTTCGGGGCGGCCTGAGCCGGCGCGGCGGCAGCCGGGGCGGCCGGAGCCGCGGGCTGGGCCTGCGGGGCCGTGGAGGTGGTCCCTGCGGCCCCCGCGGCCGCAGTACCCGCCGCAGCCGGGGTGGCAGGTGCTCCCGGCTTGTAATCGGCGAAGAAGTCCCACCAGGCACGGTCTACCGAATTCGGGTCCTGGAGGTACTGCTGATAGATCTCGTCGACGAGCCACTCGTTGGGACCGAACGCAGCAGCGGGGTTCTTCCCGGCTTGGTCGTCGGTTGAGACGCTCGGGTTACTGGGGGACTGTGGCGACACGGCGGCAACCGCCCTCTTCCGCTTCACAAGGTGATGGACAGCGGGAATAAAGGCTACGCCTCCACAGCCGTGAAGGTCAGGTCGAGCAAGGTCATCGTCGCGTAAGTCACACCGGAAATCTTGTTTCAGGGCTTGATATGGCGGGAAACAAGCGTGGTTCCACATGTGAGAAGGTGCACAGACCCGGCCCGGCGCCCCTTCGTTCGAAGGGTGGCGCGGGCCTGCTCCTGATCACACGTGTCCAGCTGCGCGGAGGGGCAGCGACTGTCGTGGATCTTGTGCTTCCGGTTCGGACTTTACGTCAACTTGATGCGGAAGTCAGTCCCGGAAGGGTGACGATGATCCGGCAGCCGCGCTCGGATTCGGCCACGCCGATCCGGCCACGGTGCAGATCCACCGCCCAGCGGGCGATCGCGAGCCCGAGGCCCGTACCGCCGTCGCTGCCCGGGCCGTGCGGCCGGGTCACGGCGCCGCGGTTGAAGCGCTCGAAAACCCGGTGCCACTCCGAGCGCGGGATACCGGGACCCTCGTCCAGGATCTCCAGCTCCAGCGACTCCGGCTGCGGCCCGCGCCGCGCCTTCACCGTGACCCGGCCGTGCGGCGGGCTGTGCTTGACCGCGTTGTCGATCAGGTTGGCGACGACCTGGTGGATGCGCTCGGGGTCCGCGTGCGCGGTCAGCTCCGGCGGGGAGACGTCCAGGTGGAGATGGACGTCGGTGCGCGTGTGGCTGCCGGAGCCGGAGGCGATGCCGGCCCGCGCCGAGGCCACCATGTTGGCCTCCTTGAGCACGCCCGACAGGTACGGCCACACCTCGAAGCGGCGCATCTTCAGCGGGACGACGCCGTTGTCCAGCCGGGACAGGTCCAGCAGGGTCTCCACGAGCCGGCCGAGCCGCTCGGTCTGCTTCAGGGCCGTCCGCATGGTCTCGGGGTCGGCCTCGGTGACACCGTCGACGATGTTCTCCAGCACCGCACGCAGTCCGGCGATGGGCGTGCGCAGCTCGTGCGAGACATTCGCCACCAGCTCTTTGCGCTGGCGGTCCTGGGCCTCCAGCTCGTCCGCCATGACGTTGATCGTCTCGGCCAGGTCGCCCAGCTCGTCCCGGCGGCCCTCGCCCACCCGGCGGGTGTAGTCGCCCTGGGAGATCGACCGCGCCACCGCGTTCATCTCGTCCAGCGGCATGGTCAGCGAATGCGCCACGAACTGCGTGATCAGCAGGGTGGCGATCATCGAGAAGACCGTGATGAAGCGCAGCTCGGTCTTGGTGTGCACCGCGACGATCGACAGTCCGGTGGTGATCAGCACCGCGATGACGACGAGCGCGCCGAGCTTGGTCTTGATCGAGAACGGGCGTACGCCGCCCCAGGGGTCCTCCCCGGGGCTCCTCCGTGCGGCCGGGCGCCCGCCGTCGCTCATGGCGTCGGTGTCTCCAGGGCGTAGCCCACGCCGTGCACCGTACGGATCCGCTCGGCGCCGATCTTCCGGCGCAGCGCCTTGATGTGGCTGTCGACGGTACGGGTCCCGGAGGCGTCCGCCCAGTCCCACACCTCGGCCAGCAGCTGCTCACGGGAGAGCACCGCGCGCGGGGTGTTGGCCAGGCACACCAGCAGGTCGAACTCGGTCGGTGTCAGGTGGACGTCCTCGGACTTCACCCGCACCCGGCGCTGCGCGTGGTCGATCTCCAGCTCACCGAGGCGCAGGATGCCGGAGCGGGGCGTGGTGGCGGCCAGGGCCGCCCGCTCCACGCGGCGCAGCAGCACGTGCACGCGCGCCGCCAGCTCCCGCATCGAGAACGGCTTGGTCATGTAGTCGTCCGCGCCGACCCCGAGCCCGACCAGCATGTCCGTCTCGTCGTCGCGCGCGGTCAGCATCAGCACCGGTACCGGCCGCTGTGCCTGCACCCGACGGCAGACCTCCAGGCCGTCGAAGCCCGGCAGCATGATGTCGAGGATCAGCAGGTCGGGCTGCCAGGCCTCCGCCGTGTCGACGGCCGCCGGACCGTCCGACGCCGTCTGCACGAGAAACCCCTCGGCGCGCAGCCGGGCCGCGATGGCGTCGACGATCGTGGGGTCGTCCTCGACGACCAGCACCCGTCGCTGGGCGCCGGGAGTGCTCGTCGCCGCGCCGCTCTGGGAGGTGTGTGTCTGCTCCATCGCCCGCCCCTGCTTGTTGCTTTCCGGAATCAGTGGGGTGATCCCATGTCTGCGATTGACGCTTGAATGATCCGCGTCAGGGCAGCACATTACGGGGATCCACCGCGCTGTCGCTATCCAGGGCGGACCCCGAGGTGCACGGCGTCCGGAACGCCCCGGGCAACCGGCACCTCTTCGGTACGCACCTGCCGGAACCCGGCATTCCGCAAGGTTCCTTCAAAATCCGGAGAGGGTTCGGCCGACCACACCGCGAGCACCCCGCCGGGCTTCAACACCCTTGCGCAGGCGGCCAGTCCGGCCGGAGAGTACAGTCCGGCGTTGCCCTCCGTGACGGTCCAGCCGGGCCCGTTGTCGATGTCCAGGCACAATGCGTCGAACGTGTCCGAAGTCTCATGGACGTAGGCCGCGAGATCATCGTGCACGACCTGCGTGCGCGGGTCGCCGAGCGCCCCGGCGGACAGCTCCGCCAGCAGGCCGTCCCGGTGCCAGTCGATGACCGCCGGCTCCCGCTCCACGACGGTGATCCGCCCCCAGCGGGGATCCGCGGCGGCGTGTGCGAGCGAGAATCCCACCCCCAGGCCGCCGATCAGCACCGATGGCTCCGGCCGGCCGTCCAGCGTGTCGTACGCCGCGTCGACCAGCAGTCGTTCCGAGCGGCCGTCGGAAGTGTCCATCAGGAAACACCCGTTGGCGATGATCTGGAGCAGTTCACCGTGCCTGCGCAGCACCACCTCGCCGTACGGGCCGTCGCGCCGGTCGAGGACCACGGGGGCGTCATGTGCGGCAGTCATGCTTCCATCCTGCTTGAACACGCCTTGTCGTTCGCGGGAATTACGGATGGCGAGGGGGGAGCGTGGCGCGATGTACCCATTCGTGCGACGCGGGTTCCGAGGGAGTACGGCGGGGGTGCGGCGGGGTGCGGACGCCGGCGCAGCGTGAGAGGTTGCTGTGAATCGGCTCTCGCGTGGCGTCGGTCATAGACACACAGGCCTTCGAGCCCCAATGGTGGGGCGCGACGGAAGGAGCGCCTCATCGTGGAACGGACCGCGACGGGCCCTGCGACGGCCGCGTCCCCGCCCCCGGCGGGCACGCCCCTGTCCGACGGCACCACCGCCGTGTTCCCCGCCCTGCTGGACGGCATGCCGCGCCAGCGCGGCACCACGCCTCTCGCTCCCGTCCCCGTCGTGGTGCGCCCGCTCCCGTTCGGGGCGCGGCTGTGGCGGCTGCTGCCCACCCCGGCCGGCACGCCCTTCACCTTCGCCTACGCGGCCGTGCTGGCCGCCACCTCCGCGATCGCGGCCGTGGCCGCCCCCGGGCTGCTGCGCACGCTCTACGAGAACTCCAGCACGGACGTGGCCCACCTGGTGTGCATGCCCGTGCAGGTGCTGCTGGCGAGCGCCCTGTGGATCGCGGGCGGGGTGTTCTCTCCGTACACGGCCGCCTTCGTGCTGGTGCTCACCGCGCTGGAGCGGCGCATAGGCGGGGCGCGGGCGGCCTGCGTGTTCCTGGCCGGGCATGTCCTGGCCACGCTCGCGACCGAGATCCCGGTGGGCTTCGCCGTCCTGTTCGGCCATCTCCCCACCAGCTCGCTGCACCGCCTCGACTACGGCATCAGCTTCGGCGTTGCCGCCAGTATCGGCGCCCTGGCGGGCCTGCTCGCCCCCTGGCTGCGCTGGCCCCTGCTGACCGTGGTGGCCGGCCTGCTGCTCAACGATCTGGCCGAGTTCGTGGACCCGATGACGGACTGGGGCCACTTGATCGCGCTCACCATAGGGGTGGCGAGCTGGCCCCTCGTGCGTCGCTGGGCGCGCGCTGCCTGACCCTCCCGCCTGCACCCATCTCTGCGTCATCCCCTGATCGCTCACAGCGAACAAGTGCGGGGAACACCGGCCCCTGCCCAGAGGTTGAGTCGGCATAGCTCAAGTTGACTGCCGAAGGGGAGATCATGGCTGCTGAGTCCACGGCGTTCACGCTCGTCCTGCCCGTGCTGCCGCTCGACGACGAGGTCGTGCTGCCCGGCATGGTGGTTCCGCTGGACCTGAGCGACGCCGAGGTGCGGGCCGCGGTGGAGGCCGCACAGGCCGCCGCCCGGTCGGCGTCCGGAAAGCCCAGGGTGCTGCTGGTGCCACGCATCGACGGCACGTACGCCAAGACCGGTGTGCTCGGCACGGTCGAGCAGGTCGGCCGGCTGGCCGACGGCGACCCGGGGGCTCTGATCCGCGGCCGCAGCCGGGTGCGGATCGGCGCCGGTACCACCGGCCCCGGCGCCGCCCTGTGGGTCGAGGGCGCCCGGATCGAGGAGAGCGTGCCCGAGCCGCTGCCCGGCCAGGTCGCGGACCTCGTCAAGGAGTACAAGGCGCTCGCCACCACCTGGCTGAAGAAGCGCGGCGCCTGGCAGGTCGTGGACCGGGTCCAGGCCATCGAGGACGTCTCCGCGCTCGCCGACAACTCCGGTTACTCGCCGTTCCTCACCACCGAACAGAAGGTCGAACTGCTGGAGACCGCCGACCCGGTGGCCCGGCTCAAGCTCGCCGCGCAGCAGCTCCGCGACCACCTCGCCGAGCAGGACGTGGCCGAGACCATCGCCAAGGACGTCCAGGAGGGCGTCGACAAGCAGCAGCGGGAGTTCCTGCTGCGCCGTCAGCTGGAGGCCGTCCGCAAGGAACTGCGCGAGCTGAACGGCGACAGCTCCAGGGACTCGGCCGAGGAGTCCGACGACTACCGCGCCCGTGTCGAGGCCGCCGACCTGCCCGAGAAGGTCCGCGAGGCCGCGCTCAAGGAGGTCGACAAGCTGGAGCGGTCCAGCGACCAGTCCCCCGAGGGCTCCTGGATCCGCACCTGGCTGGACACGGTCCTCGAGATGCCGTGGAACGAGCGCACCGAGGACGCGTACGACATCCAGGGCGCCAAGACGGTCCTGGACGCCGAGCACGCGGGCCTTCAGGACGTCAAGGAGCGCATCACCGAGTACCTGGCGGTGCGCAAGCGGCGCGGTGAGCGGGGCCTGGGCGTCATCGGCGGGCGGCGCGGCGGTGCCGTCCTCGCCCTCGTCGGACCGCCCGGCGTCGGCAAGACCTCGCTCGGCGAGTCCGTGGCGCACGCGATGGGCCGCAAGTTCGTCCGCGTGGCCCTCGGCGGCGTCCGCGACGAGGCCGAGATCCGCGGCCACCGCCGTACGTACGTCGGTGCGCTGCCCGGCCGGATCGTGCGCGCCGTCAAGGAGGCCGGGTCCATGAACCCGGTGGTCCTGCTGGACGAGATCGACAAGGTGGGCTCGGACTTCCGGGGCGACCCGGCGGCGGCTCTGCTGGAGGTCCTCGACCCGGCGCAGAACCACACCTTCCGGGACCACTACCTGGAGGTCGAGCTGGACCTGTCCGACATCGTCTTCCTCGCGACCGCCAACGTCCTGGAGGCGATCCCGGAGGCCCTCGCCGACCGTATGGAGATCGTGCGGCTGGACGGATACACCGAGGACGAGAAGGTCGTCATCGCCCGCGACCACCTGCTCCCGCGCCAGTTGGAGCGGGCCGGTCTGAACACGGACGAGGTCACGATCGACGAGGGCGCGCTGCGCAAGCTGGCCGGCGAGTACACGCGCGAGGCGGGCGTGCGCACCCTGGAGCGGTCCATCGCGCGGCTGCTGCGCAAGGTCGCGGCCCAGCACGAACTCGGCGAGCGGAAGCTGCCGTTCACGGTCCGGGACGAGGACCTGCGCGCTCTGCTCGGGCGCCCGCACCACGTACCCGAGTCCGCCCAGGACCCGGCCGAGCGCCGTACGGCCGTGCCGGGCGTGGCGACCGGTCTCGCGGTCACCGGCGCCGGCGGAGACGTCCTCTTCGTCGAGGCGTCCCTGGCCGACCCGGAGACGGGCGCGGCGGGCCTGACCCTGACCGGTCAGCTCGGTGACGTGATGAAGGAGTCGGCGCAGATCGCGCTGAGCTTCCTGCGCAGCCACGGTGCCGAACTGGAGCTGCCGGTGGCCGACCTGAAGGACCGGGGCGCGCACATCCACTTCCCGGCGGGCGCGGTCCCCAAGGACGGGCCGAGCGCGGGCATCACCATGACCACCGCTCTCGCCTCCCTGCTGTCCGGGCGGCTGGTGCGCACGGACGTGGCGATGACCGGTGAGGTCTCGCTGACCGGCCGGGTGCTGCCCATCGGCGGCGTGAAGCAGAAGCTGCTCGCCGCCCACCGCGCCGGGGTGACCACCGTGATCATCCCCAAGCGCAACGAACCCGACCTGGACGACGTCCCGGCCGAGGTGCTGGACAAGCTCGACGTCCACACCGTGACCGACGTCCGACAGGTCCTGGAGCTGGCGCTCGCGCCCGCCACGAACGGTGCGGCGCCGGAGGTTCCGGTCGCGGCGTGACGACGGTGCCCTTCAGCGGGCTTCGCCCGCGGGGTCCGGACGGACGAGGGCCCGGCTCCCGTGAGGGAGGCCCGGGCCTTCGCCATGCCCCCGCAAAGGCGCCGCGAGTGCCCCTCGAGCACTCCCTGGAACTGCTGCGGGCGCGCCGGTACGAGCCGCCGCGCGCCGTCGGTGCGCAGCAGCCGCGTCTCCCGTCGGCCGGCCGGGCCCCCGCCGCCGTGCACCGACCCTGGTGGACGCCCGGCCGGGTGTGGATCCGGCCGCGTCGGCGCCAACGGCGGCGACGGTGGCCGCGGCCGACTCAGCCGGTGGCCGCGGGCACCGACTGCTCGGCCCACACCGTCTTGCCGACCCGGTCGTGGCGGGTGCCCCAGCGTTCGGCGAGCTGGGCGACCAGCAGCAGGCCCCGGCCGCCCTCGTCGAAGATGCGGGCGCGGCGCATGTGCGGGGTGGTGCCGCTCGCGTCGTACACCTCGCAGATGAGGGTCGAGTCGTGGTGGATCAGCCGGAGCCGGATGGGCGGACGGCCGTAGCGGATGGCGTTGGTGACCAGCTCGCTGACCATCAGCTCCGTGGTGAACGCGGCGTCCGGCAGACCCCATGCGGACAGTTGCTCCTCGGTGAGGCGGCGGGCGTGGGCGACCGTCGCGGGGTCGTCCGCCAGCTCCCAGGTGGCGACCTGGTCCTCGTGCAGGGCGCGGGTGCGGGCGACGAGCAGGGCGATGTCGTCGTCGGGCCGGTGGCTCACCAGTGCGGCGAGCACGTGGTCGCAGACCGCCTCCAGCGACCGCGCGGGCCGGCCGAGCGCGGCGAACATCTTGTCCAGCGCCTCGTCGATGTCGTGCTCGCGGGCCTCGAACAGCCCGTCGGTGTACAGGGCGAGCAGGGTGCCCTCGGGCAGGTCGGTCTCGACGGCCTCGAAGGGCAGCCCGCCCAGCCCGAGCGGCGGCCCGGCGGGCACGTCGAGGAAGCGGACCTCGCTGTCCGGGGTGACCAGGGCGGGCGGCGGATGCCCGGCCCGGGCCAGGGTGCACCGGCGCGACACCGGGTCGTAGACCGCGTACAGGCAGGTGGTGCCGATGCCGCCCGCGGTGTCGCCGGCCGGGTCCGCGCTGCTCTCGTCGGCGGCGAGCCGCAGGACCAGGTCGTCGAGGTGGGTCAGCAGTTCGTCGGCCGGCAGGTCGACGTCGGCCAGGGTGCGCACCGCGGTGCGCAGCCGGCCCATGGTGGCCGAGGCACGGATGCCGTGCCCGACGACGTCACCCACGACGAGCGCCACCCGGGCCCCGGACAGCGGGATCACATCGAACCAGTCGCCGCCCACGCCGGCCCGGGTGGCGGTCGGCAGATAGCGGGAGGCGACCTCCAGGGCCGCCTGGTCGGGCAGGGTGTGCGGCAGCAGGCTGCGCTGCAGGGCCACCGTGGTGGTGCGGGCGCCGGAACGGTCGCGGGCCTGCCGGATGCCGGCCGCGGCCCTGGCCGTGAACTCCTCGGCCTGCCGCAGGTCCTCGGGACCGAACGCCTGCCGCTCGCGCAGCCGGCCGAACAGGGCCACGCCGAGCAGGCTGCCCTCGGCGAGCAGCGGCACCGCCAGAAGCGAGCGCGTCGCGGACGCCCGCAGCCAGGCCGCGCCCGGGTCCAGCGCGGCCCACTCGGTGACGATCGGGTCCACCGTGTCGTACAGCAGCGGCCGGCCGGCCGCCAGGCACTGGGCGGGCGGGGAGTCCGGCGGGCACACGACCGTCTCGCCCACGCCGGCGCCGGGCCCGGGCCGTGCCTCGTCCGGTACGGCCCGCAGAGCGGCGCGGCGCAGCACGACAGGGCCCGGCAGCGGGGCGGAGTCCTCGGCCTCCGTGGGCGGGGCGTCGAGGAGGTCGACCACTATGACGTCGGCGAGCCGGGGGACCGTGACCTCGCCGAGTTCCTGCGCGGCCCGTGCCTGGTCCGCCGCCGTGCCGGCCCGTGCGCCGCTCTCGCCCGGTGCGCCTGCCCACTCCGGTGCGCCTGCCGACTCCGGTGCGCCCGGGGAGTCCGGGGCGACCGGGGGCCGGGTGGACAGGCAGACGGCCCGCACCGTGCCGCCCGCGTCCTTCAGCGGGGTGAGCACGATGCCGCGGTCCAGCTCAGGGCCGAGCCGGACCCGGGTCTCCTGTGCCTCGCCGGAGTCCAGCGCGCGTCGCATGGACCGGTCGGCCTCCTCGCTCGCGGCGCCGGGCACGATGTGCGGCAGCCCGAGCCCGCGCATCGTGGACTCGGGCAGGGCGAGGGCGCGTTCCATCCGGTGGTTGGCGCGCACCAAACGCAGCTCGGCGTCGAAGATGGCGAGCGGGAACGGGGACTGCAGAAACGTCCACTCCTCCAGCGGCTCGCCTCGCGGCGGTCGCGCGCGGGCCGGTACGGCACTCACCACGAGCCAGTCGGAGACCCCGGTGGCCGAGGTCCGGCGGTGCGCGAGCACTCCCAGTTCCAGCAGTCGGCCGTCGCGGTGGCGCAGGGGGACGATGCCGCTCCAGCGCTGCCGTCCGGCCAGCATCCGGCGGGCCGGTCCGCCGTCGGCGGCGAGCAGGGCGGTGGCGGGGCGGCCGACGACAGCGGGGGAGTCGTAGCCGAGCAGCCGCCGTGCGCCTTCGCTCCAGCCCGTGAGGACGCCCTGCTCATCGATGGTGGCCGTGGCCGTGTACGTCGACTGCCGCTCCTGTCGCTCCATCGCCGCTCATCTCGCCCTTGCTCGGCAGGCTCTCCCTGACCAGCATCGTCCGGGGCGGCTTGGAGCACCAACGCAGTGACCCCTGCCGCCCGGCAGAGGTCACCGCGGTCCTGACCCGGGCGTCAGCCGTTGGCCAGCGCCTGCACCCGGTCCAGCGCGCCATTGAACTTGTCGTGGTCGCCGACGGTCGGGCCGGAGGAGGTGTACTGCCACATCGTGTAGTACGACCAGCCGGCCGGCAGCGTCCCCGGGTCCGAGGCGTAGCGGGCGATCCACAGCGGGTTGTTCGCCGCGAAGCCGCCGTAGTTGCCGGTGCAGTCGCTCCACCAGCTGGTCGCCGTGTAGATCACGGCGTCCCGGCCGGTGCGCGCCTTGTACGTGTTCAGGAAGTCGGCGATCCAGCTGACCATCGCGCCGGCCGACTTGCCGTAGCACTCGGCGCCGTACGGGTTCCACTCGATGTCGAGGGCGCCGGGCAGGGTCTTGCCGTCCTTGGACCAGCCGCCGCCGTGGTCGACGAAGTAGTTGGCCTGGGTGGCGCCGCTGGTGGTGTCCGGGGTGGCGAAGTGGTAGGCGCCGCGGATCATGCCCACGTTGTACGAGCCGTTGTACTGCTGGGCGAAGTACGGGTTCGTGTAGTACGTGCCTTCCGTGGCCTTGGTGTACGCCCACTTGACCCCGCTGCTCCACAGGGTCGACCAGGCGACGTTGCCCTGGTAGCCGGCGACGTCCACGCCCTCGGTCTGGGTGGCGTCACCCGTGGTGGGCGTGCCGCTTTGGCCGTCGTGGGCGAGGACGCCCATGCCCATGTGGGCGGAGCCGCGGCCGGGCGTGGTCGTGGCCTGGGCGGAGGCTAGGGGAAGGCTGAGGCAGAGCGCCGCGAACAGGGCCGTGACGAGGACGGCGGCCGGGCGTGGACGCGGGGAACGAGGGGTGTGGGGGGTGCGGTCGGAGCCGGGTCTGTGCACGGGCATGACGTGCCTCCGGAAAGTGAGGTGGGGGCGAGAATGTGGGGGGTCCGTCCCACTGGCGTGGGCATGCCATTCATTGCCTGATAAAGAAGCTACGCACGTAGATGACGGCGTGGGAAGGGGGTCCGGACGCCGCCGTTGGTCTACGCCTGCGAAATACTTACGGAGCTGCGGCAATGACGACTTTTGGCAGAAACTTTCAGGATCGCGAAACCGGGTAGGGGTGCTGACGTGCACGAGGACGGAAACGATGGCGCACATCGAGCAGCCGGGCAGATGACGCCCAGTGGTGCAGACCAGGAATTCCTGGCGCTGGAGCGGGAGTTGACCGTGCTGCTGCGGCGCGCCCGGGCCAACCAGGGCGAGATGGCCCGCGAGGTCCATCCCGACCTGGAGTCCTCCGCGTACGGGCTGCTCATCCGGCTCGACGAGTGCGGCGGTCAGCGGGCCACGGAACTCGCCGCCTACATCGGCGTCGGCAAGGCCACCATGTCCCGCCAGCTGCGCGCCCTGGAGGAGCTGGGACTGATCGCCCGGGAGCCCGACCCCGCCGACGGCCGCGCCTGGCTCGTCACGCTCACCGGCGAGGGGCGCGGCCGGGTCGGCAAGGTCCGCGAGGCGCGCCGCGCGCGCTATGTCAGCCAGCTCGCCCACTGGGACCGCAGCGAGGTCGCGGAACTGGCCCGGCTGCTGCACCAGTTGAACGGCGTCATGGAGAAGTAGGCCCGACGGTGGCGCACGGGGAACCGGTCACAGCTCCACGTAGACCACCGTCGCGTCGTCGTGCGTCTTGCTGCGCCCCAGGAACGCCCGCTCCTCCCGGTCCGCCGTCTCCCGTTCCCGCACCCGGTCCACGAGTGCCCGGGCGCCCTCCTTCTCGACCACGTCGAACAGGGCGGCCCAGTCGCCCTCGTGGAACTTCTCCGTCCAGCGGGTCGCCCCGTCCGTGAGCGCGGCCAGGGCCCGGACCGCCTCGCGCGGCGCGGTGCCGGCGACCGCGCGGGCGGCCACCGAGGGGTCGGCGGCGGCCGTGAAGAAGCCGCCCTCCTTGTTGCGGAGATTCGCGTCCACCAGGGCCTCGGTGGCGAGCGCGGAGCGCGGCAGCCGGGCCAGCCGGTCGTCCAGGACCGGGGTGAGCGTGCCGTCGGGAGCCTTCAGGAACAGTGCGGCGTCGGCCAGCACCAGATACTCGACCGTGTCGGCCGACCAGCGGGCCAGGGCCACGGTTGCCTGAGGGGTTCGCGGGTGAGAAAGCTCACAGGTTTGGACGTGGGCCTCCGCGGTCCGGGCGATCGCCCGCGCGAGAATCTCCGGGAGCGTCAGATCTCGCCTCGAAACGGTCAGTTCGGTCAGTGCGCCGCCGAGCCGTGTGGTGAACCAGGGAACGGAATGCAGACACCCCGTCTCACCCCTCGGCGGCGTCACCCCGTCCAGGGCGACCACGCAACCGCCCTGTCCGGAGGCGGGTAGTCCGACACCGGCGAAGTCTTCGTTGGGGCGGTTGGCCTCGCCGGGCTCCGAAACGAGATCAGTTCGCATCGGGCCAGTCTGCACGAGGCCTTCACGGGATCCGCCAAAGGCTGGTGAGCGCCCTCGAATTGATGCGATCCAGCAGGTCGGACGTCCGCTTTGCGGCGGAATGGCCCATTCCGGGAAGGCGCGAGCGGCGAATACTGCCAAAGCCTGCCGCGTGCGTCCAACCGGCGTGCCCCACGGGGGCTGCGTACGGGCCGCAGGAACTTGCCCGCCAACTCCCCTCCGATGTTCACTCCTTCGGGTGGCGGGTCAGGTGATGCGCGACCACCGCCCACCGGCACTGGGAGGGTCGGGAACCGTACGAACCGGGTGTACGCACCACTTGGCACCGAAATGACGGGGCGCCACCCGGGCCCCTGGGTAGACGAGTTCAGGAATGCGAGCACCGGTGCAGAAAAAGCGGCCTCGGCGCACAGGCAGGCAGACGGACCTCACGGGGGCCGCCCGGCAGACTTCCGTGGGCCACGGCCGCCCCACTCATGTGCGCACCCGGCTGATCGTCGCCGTCGCCGTGGTGGCCGCCGCGATCGCCGGCGCCGGGGCGCCTTCCCTGCTCAGCGCCTCCCAGCAGGTCAGTGACACCCAGGACCTGGTGACGCTGGCCACCCGCACCCAGGACGCGCTCGCCCTTGCGAACTCCCTCGCCGACGAGCGTGACGAGGTCACCTCCTACATCGCGGCCGGGCGTCCCAAGTCCGAGGCTCCCTCCGAGGACCGCAGCGCCCGCGTCGACCGCGAGGTCGAGGACCTGCGCGCCGAGTCCGACACCCCGGCGAGCCTGCGCAGCACCCTCGACGGCATCGACGCGGTCCGGCACGACGCGCTCACCGGCAAGACCACGGCCCTGCAGGCCCACGAGGCGTACTCGGCGACGATCACCGCCCTGCACCTGGTCGCCGAGCAACTGGCCGAACAGTCGACCGCGCGGGCCGGCTCCGGCGCCCACGCGCTCGCCGAGCTGGACACCGCCGTCCAGCAGTCCGCCGCCGCCCGCGGTCTGCTGCTGGCCGCGCTGAACGTGCCCTCCGTCACCCGGACGGTGATCAACCCGGTCACCGGCCTGCCCGTCACGACCTCCACCGCCTCGCGGGCCGACAGCAGGCAGCGCGACGCCCTGTCCGCCGCCGCCCAGCAGGCCCGGCTGCGCGCCGACGCGGCCCTCGCCGACTTCCGCGAGACCGCCCCCCAGGCCTCCGTCGAGTCCTACGACACCACGGTCACGGGTCCGGACGTCAACTCGGCGGAGAAGTACCTGGCCACGCTCACCGCGCAGCCCACCCTCACCGACAGCGAGCAGGCCACCAGCGCCA
This sequence comes from Streptomyces broussonetiae, assembly GCF_009796285.1. Taxonomy (NCBI): domain Bacteria; kingdom Bacillati; phylum Actinomycetota; class Actinomycetes; order Kitasatosporales; family Streptomycetaceae; genus Streptomyces; species Streptomyces broussonetiae. The sequence continues at coordinate 6,278,092 of NZ_CP047020.1, forward strand.
AGAAGCTGGACGCGGTCCTGTCCGCCCGCGTCGACCTGATGCGCGGCGCGGAATCGGCCCTCTACGACCACCGCACCAAGACCCTGGCCACGCTCCGGGACGACGACGTCACCACCCTGGAGATCCGGATCGCCGTCCTCGGCGCTCTGATGCTGGTCGCCGTGGGCATCGCGGCGGCCTTGGCCCGCACCCTCACCCGTCCCCTGTCCGTGCTGCGCCGCGGCTCGGCCAGGCTGGCCGAGTCCGAGGAACCGGGCACCCAGGAGCCGATCGCCTTCACCGGTCGCAACGACGAGTTCGCCCAGGTCGTCCGCTCGGTCAATGCCCTGCACACGCACGCGGCGGCCCTGCGCGAGCGGGTGGCCACGCTGGAGACCGACCGCAAGCACCTGGTCGGACAGCGGCAGAAGATGGCCGACGCCCGCGAGGAACTGCGCTCCGAACTCGCAGAATCAGCAGCCCAGTTGGAACGGCTGCGCAGCAGCATCGGCGGTACGTTCGTCAACCTCGCTCTGCGCACCCTCGGCCTGGTCGAGCGCCAGCTCGCCGTCATCGAGGGCCTGGAGGAGCGCGAACAGGACCCCGACCGGCTCGCCACGCTCTTCAAGCTGGACCACTTCGCCACGGTCATGCGCCGGCACAGCGAGAACCTCCTGGTCCTCGCCGGTACCGAGCACGTCCAGCAGCACCACGGCCCGGTCCCGCTGGTCGACGTCGTCCGCGCGGCGGTCAGCGAGATCGAGCGCTACGAACGCGTCCGTATCGCGGCGCTGCCCCCGCACGCCCACCTGGCGGGCTTCGCGGCCGACGACCTCTCCCACCTGCTGGCCGAACTCATGGAGAACGCCTCGTCGTTCTCCCCGCCGGACCTGCCGGTCGAGGTCTCCGGCTGGCTGCTGGAGAGCGGCGAAGTGATGCTCTCGGTCCAGGACGAGGGCATCGGCATGGCGACCGACCGCCTCGAGCACCTCAACGCCCGCCTGGCCGGCTTCGACCCCGAGTCGCACTACGACCACGAGGGCGACGCCGGTCTCGGCCTCGGCCTGTACGTCGTCGCGCGCCTCGCCCACCGCCACGGCGTCCGCGTGCAGCTGCGCGAGCAGAAGCAGGGCGGCATCGCGGCGGTCGTGGTCCTGCCCGCCACCCTGCTCACCGAGGCCCCGCCGACGGCCATGCCCCCGCAGACCACATCCATGAGCGGCACCGGCACCTTCTCCCTGCCCGGCGCCGACGCCGAGGTCAACTCCAACGTCCTGCACGGCCGTACGAAGCACACGGACCCCCTGGTCGCCCTGGCGGAAGAGGCGGTACGGGCGGAGGCGGCCACCGCCGGTCCTGCCCGCGCGGACGCCTCTGCCGCCGAGACCGAAGAGCCCGCCGTCCACGAGCAGGCCGCCCCGGCCGCCGCGCAGCAGGCGGAGACCCGTCCCAAGGCCCCGGCGGAGACCTACGCCGAGTCGACGATGGAACTGCTACTCCCGGACGTACGCCAGGACCCGCCGAGCACCGCACCGGCCACTGAACCGGTGATCGAGCCGGCCACCGAAGCAGCGACCGGAGCAGCGACCGAAGCAGCCACCGAGCGGGACGCCGCCTTCACCGCTTCGTCGGCCCCCGCACATCCGTCAGTGCCCGACTCCCCGGCCGCGCCCACGGCTCCGGCAGCCGCCGACGGCGGCGAACCCGAGGCGGCGGAGCGGGTCACCAGCAAGGGGCTCCCCAAGCGCACACCCAGGATCACCGCACCCGCCGCCCCGCCCCGCCAGCGCAGCGGCAACGTGGACGCCGAAGCCCTCCGCAGGAGGCTCGGCGGGTTCCGCAGCGGCGCCCAGGCCGGCTACCGCGAGGTGGAGGCCGAGATCGCCGAACAGACCGCCGGCCACCAGCGCCCGGCCGCATACGTACACGCCGAAGAATCCACGGGGGGCACAGCCGAGGAGGCAAGCAGTTGACCGCGCCCAGTACCTACGGACTGAGCAGTGAAGCCCGCAACCTGCACTGGCTGCTGACCAACCTGGTGGAGGAAGTACCCGGCATCGAATCGGTTGCCGTGGTCTCCTCGGACGGCCTGCTGCTGCTCTCGTCCGACCCCGGACACACCGAGCAGACCCGCCGGGCCCGCCCGGCCAAAGGGCCCCGTGGCTCCTCCGCGGACCTCGCCACCGTCGTCTCCGGCATCGGCAGCCTCACCGTGGGCGCCGCCCGGCTGATGGCGTTCGGCGGGGTCAAGCACACGATGGTCGCGATGGAGGAGGGCAGTCTGTTCGTGATGTCCATCAGTGACGGCTCACTGCTCGGAGTGCACGGTTCCGCCGAGTGCGACATGAGCGTGGTGGCGTACCACATGGCCCTGTTCGTCGGCCGCGCCGGGCACGTCCTGACCCCCGAACTCCGCAGCGAGCTGCGAAAGTCCCTGGAAGCCGAGTCGGTGGGGAGCACCCGATGAGCGGCACGCCCAAGAGGCTCCCCGTGCGCGGCGGCGAACGCAAACCCGCCCGCGTCCGCCCCTACTCGCTCACCGGCGGCCGTACCCGCTTCGGCCACGTCCTCCTCGTGGAGACGTTCGTCGCGGCGCTCGAAGCCCCGGAGGAGCGTAGGGAGCTGGCGAATGGTTCCCTCAACACCCGGGTCATGCCGGAGATGCGGGCCATCGTCGAACTGTGCCGCCGTATGCGCACGGTGGCCGAGATCGCCGCGCTGCTGCAGATGCCGCTCGGCGTGGTCCGCGTGCTCCTCAGCGACCTCGCGGACCAGGGAAAGATCCGTGTGTACGGCACCGGGACCGGTCACGGCACCGGCCGTCCGGACCGCGCTCTGCTGGAAAGGGTGCTCGGTGGACTCCGTCGTCTCTGACGCCGCCGCCTCCGCGGTCGGAGGCATTCCCCTCGTCGCCGGTTTCACCGAGCCCGACGAGGACCTGAAGTCCTGGCAGACGGACCGCACCCGGGCTCCCGTCGCCACGAAGATCGTGGTGGCCGGGGGCTTCGGCGTCGGCAAGACCACGCTGGTCAGCGCCGTCTCGGAGATCACGCCCCTGCAGACCGAGGCGCTGATGACCGAGGCGAGCGAGGAGACCGACGACCTGACCGCCACGCCGGACAAGCTCACCACCACCGTGGCCATGGACTTCGGCCGCATCACGCTCGACGACGACCTGGTGCTCTACCTGTTCGGCACGCCGGGCCAGCAGCGGTTCTGGTTCATGTGGGACGACCTGGTGCGGGGCGCGATCGGTGCGGTCGTCATGGCCGACACCCGTCGGCTGAAGGACTGCTTCCCGGCACTGGACTACTTTGAGAGCTGCGGGCTGCCGTACGTCGTCGCCGTCAACCACTTCGACGACAGCGAGCTGTTCGAGCCGGAGGACGTCCGGGAGGCGCTGACCATACCCGCGCACATCCCTGTCATGATCATGGATGCGCGGCGTCGGATTTCGGCCATCGAGACACTCCTCGCCCTGGTCGGCCACGCGCTGGACGAAACCCCCGAGTAGTCCCGGTTAGGAGCACCACCCGCATGCGGAAGATACTCGTCGTCGGAGCCGGCCAGTCCGGCCTCCAGCTCGCCCTCGGCCTCCAGTCCCACGGCTACGAGGTCACCCTGATGTCGAACCGGACCGCGGACGAGATCCGCACCGGCCGGGTCATGTCGACGCAGTGCATGTTCCACACGGCACTGCAGCACGAGCGCGATCTCCAGCTGAACTTCTGGGAGTCCCAGGCCCCGAAGATCGAGGGGCTCGGTGTCTCGGTCGCGGCCCCCGGTTCGCACGACCCGGGCCCCACCCAGCGGGCGATCGACTGGGTGGGCAAGCTGGACGGGTACGCGCAGTCGGTCGACCAGCGGGTGAAGATGGCCGGCTGGATGGAGACCTTCGCGCAGCGCGGCGGCCAGCTGGTCATCCACGGCGCGGCGGTCGGCGACCTCGACTACTTCTCCCGCGCCTACGACCTCGTCCTGGTCTCGGCCGGCAAGGGCGAGCTGGTCCAGATGTTCGGCCGCGACGCCTCGCGCTCCCCGTACAGCGAGCCGCAGCGGGCGCTGGCCGTGGCGTACGTCCACGGGCTCGGCCAGCGTCCGGAGCACCCGGAGTTCGACGCCGTGCGCTGCAACCTGGTGCCGGGCGTCGGCGAGCTGTTCGTCATGCCGACCCTCACCACCTCCGGTCGCGCGGACATCCTGTTCTGGGAGGGCATACCCGGCGGCCCGCTCGACGTCTTCAACGGCGTCAAGGACCCGGCGGAGCACCTCTCCCTGACCCTGGAACTCATGGAGAAGTTCACGCCCTGGGAGTACGCGCGCGCGACCAAGGTCGAACTGACCGACGCCGGCGGCACGCTGGCCGGCCGCTACGCCCCGACCGTCCGCAACCCCATCGGCCGTCTCCCCGGCGGCGGCCTGGTCCTGGGCGTCGCGGACGTCGTCGTCGCCAACGACCCGATCACCGGCCAGGGCTCCAACTCGGCGGCCAAGTGCGCCGCCGCCTACCTCGACTCGATCCTCGAGCACGGGGACCGGGAGTTCGACGAGGCCTGGATGCAGGCGACGTTCGACCGCTACTGGAACACCGCGCAGCACGTCACCAAGTGGACCAACGCGATGCTCGCCCCGCCGCCGGAGCACATCCTGAACCTCATCGGCGCGGCCGGTCAGCTGCAGCCGGTGGCGGACCGTTTCGCCAACGCCTTCAACGACCCGGCCGACTTCGAGAACTTCTTCTACGAGCCGGAGAAGACGGGCGCCTACCTGGCTGCGGTCGCCGGAGCGTGACGGGCTTCTGACCGGCAGTTCGACCACCGTCACCTGTCGTCGTTGGTCGCTGCTGGTCGCCCTCGGACGGCCCGGAGACGGCCCCGGTCTTGCTGCCGGGGCCGTTGGCGGCGCACGGGGACTCAGCCCCTCGGTGCGAACTACGGGCACGTAAGGTCGCTGAGGTCTTCCGCCCTGGTCAAGCCGCGTTCTCAGCCCTCCTGCGCCGCCAAGCCTGCCTTGGGCCTCCGCTCTCACTCAGTGCTCTGAGCCGTCCCGGCCGCAGGCTTTGAGGTCTGCCCTCATCTTTATCAGGTCGATCACGGCCCGCCCTGACGTCCACCAACCGACCGGGGCATCCAGGGGGCGTGTGCTGGAGATCGCCACTGACCGCTGGCGTTCGCGCCTGTTGGTGTCAGGCGTTGATGTCAGAACGCGCTCCTTCTGCGTCACCCGTCTGCGTCGTCGGGGGCGACAGCGAGCATCAGTCCGCCGAGGCTGGACATGACACAAGTGCGGCGCGTTGCCGATCTTCAAGCCCGACCGTACGGCCTTGGATGCGGCGCCTCAGACACGCACTGCCGATGGAAGTAAGAGGTGCCGTTGCATGTCACACCGCGCTGTGAGGGGGCCGGAGGCCACGTGGGTGGCCAGGTCGGCGGGGGCCCTACTGTGCCTCGCGGTGGCCGTCATCCATGTCAAAGATCAAGGCGGCGTCACGACAACGAGGGATCCCCGCTACATCGGTGTCGCCTACCACGTCCTCGAGATCGTGGCCGTGGTCGCTGCCGCGCTGCTTCTTTCCGGCATCGTCCGACCGGGGTGGCTGCTGGCGGTCGGGGTCGCCGCGGGCCCCCTGCTGGGATACATCCTCTCCAGGGGCCCGGGACTGCCCAACTACAGCGACGACATCGGCAACTGGACGGAACCGCTCGGGCTGGTCAGCCTGGCCGTCGAAGGGGCCCTTCTCCTTTTGTCGGTTTCGCTCTTGGCGCGAAGTTTGCGGCACCGCAGAACCTTGCACTAGGGCTGCGCGGTGCGACTTGGCCGAGCCGGCGTCCGGGTGCGGGACGCAGCCGACCCACCAGGTGAGGCCCAGGCCGGCGCAGTTGGTTGAGTGCCTGCTGGAAGGGCTCCCCTTCCTCATTGCGGCCCGCATAGGTCCCCCGCGTGATCGAAGTATCCGCCCCCAATCGGTTCTTCGCGGGTGCTGTCCTTCGCCGCGGAGTGTCAGCTGAAGCCGATCCGAAGGCGTTGCTTGGCCGTGCGGCTGGGAACCATGGCCCTGGGGTGATCGGCCGGGATCCGCGGCCTGCCCGGACCGGTGCGCATCAAGCGGCTGCGTGGCATCGTCACCGCCGAGGACCTGGTCAATCGCACGTTTCATCGGTTGCGTCCCGACGAGCTGTGGGTCACCGACATCACGCAGCACCGCACCAGGGAAGGGCGGGTGTACTGCGCGGTGGTCCTGGATGCGTTCAGCCGCACCCAAACCTGCAGCAGACCCTTGCGGGGCCGTTGGCTTGCTTCTATGAGCCGGAGAAGACGGGCGCCTACCTGGCTGCGGTCGCCGGAGCCTGATCCGGACGTACGGCACCGAGTACCGGAAGGGACGCCAGGGGCGACACCCTGATGTCCTCTCCCGGTCTCGGTGCCTGCACGATCCTGCCGTCCCCGATGTACATCGCCACATGGGTCGCGTCGGGGAAGTAGACCACCAGGTCGCCGGGCCGCAGTCCGTTCAGCGGGATCTTCCTCAGCCGTCGCCACTGCTCCTGGCTGGTGCGCGGGATGGGCGTGCCCGCGTGCTGCCAGGCCTGGGAGGTCAGGCCCGAGCAGTCGTAGGAGCCCGGGCCCTGCGCGCCCCACTGGTACGGCTTGCCCAGCTGCTCCATGGCAAAGCGGACCGCGCGGGCGCCCGCGGGGGAGGCGGAGCGGTCCGTGGGCAGCGCACCCGCGGTGGTGAGCCGCTGCTGGGCCTGTGTGACGCTCTGCTGCTCCAGAGCGGCGATCGCGGCCAGTTGGGCCGGGGTGAGGCCGGTCAGCAGGCGTTCCACGTCGGCAAGTCCGGCCCGGACGGCGTCGCGTTGTCTCTTCTGCCGGCCGGCCAGCGCGAGCTGGGTGTCCAGGGCCCTGCGGGAGGCCCGGGCCAGGACGTCCGTGCGCCGCTCCGCGGTGGTCAGCCGGTCCACCGTCCGGGCCCGTTCGCGGGCCAGCTCGGCGATGACATGGCCCTCGTCCAGGGCGTGCTGCGGGTCGGGGGCGAGCAGCAGGCGGGCGTAGGGGCCGAGGCCGAAGCCGCTGCGGTACTGCTCGCGGGCCAGCCGGCCGGCGTCGGCCCGGCTGTCCTGGAGGGCGAGGCGGGAGCGGGCCAGTTCGCCGTCCAGCCGGGACACCTCGGCGCGCTGCCGCCTGAGTCTGTCCGTGGTGGTGTTGTAGGCCTCGGTGGCCTGTTCGGTCTGCCGGTACAGCTGCTGGAGGTCGGTCAGCAGCTGGGAGACGGAGCGCTGGGGGGCCGGTTCGGCCACGGCGGGCACGGGCGCGAGGACGGCCTGGGCCGCCAGCGCCGCCGTACAGGCCAGGCGCGGAAGCCGTCCTGACACGTCATCACCTCGGGTGCGGGGAGGGTGGGCGGTTCACCTCCCATGGCACCGCGATTATCGGATGAGTCGGCGCAAGGCGCGCGGCGTGCGGGCGTTTCGGCCGATGCCTGTCACCCGTTCGTGTCGCGGGGCCCGCCGGGCGGCCCGGCCTGTGGCTTCGACCAGGGCCACCTGAGCTTTCCGGCGGAGGCGTCGTCGGGGTCGTAGCTGTACTTCCAGCCCTGGATCAGACCCAGTCGCCTGCTGTGGCCGCGCGGGACCCGCCGGTAGACGAGCACCGTGGGCGGACCGCCGTCCGGGTCCGGGACGGGGATGCGGTACGTCTTCGGGGGGTGCCCGGTGGGGCCCAGCACGACGGGCAGTACGCGCCCGTCCATGGGGCCGCCCTCGAAGGGGGTGTCCTGGCTCTTCACGGGTTCAGTTTCAGCCATCCTCGGCGAGCGTGCCGACGAGGGCGGCCGTCTGCGGGTCCCGGGCGGCGGTGACCGTGAGGACGGCCACGAACTGCTCCACCAGCCAGTCGCGCAGCTCCTCCACCGGAGGCTGCTTGTCCTCGTCCAGCCAGATCAGGGAGGCCGCCTCGACGGCCGTGATCCAGGTCCGCACGGTCATGCGCAGCCGGGGGCCGGGGTCGGCGATGTCGAGATGGCGGTAGATGTGCTCGGCGGCGGCCCGGCGCACCCCGTCCACGGTGGCGGTGGTACGGGAGGTCTCCACCACGCTGCCGCCCTGCAGCAGTGCGCTGAAGCCGGTGTCGTGCTCGTCGACGAAGGCCAGGTAGCGGTCCAGGGCGCGGGAGAGCCGGCGCAGCGGCGGGCCCTCGAGGGGCTCGTCGAAGCACTGCTGCAGCTCTTCGGCGGCGGAGCGCAGCGCGGCCTCGTACAGCTGCTGCTTGCCGCCCGGGAAGTACCGGTACACCAGGGGGCGCGAGACTCCGGCCTCCTCTGCCACGTCGTCCAGCGACACGTCCTCGGGCGCGCGGTGCGCGAAGAGGTTCAGGGCGGCGTCGAGGAGCTGGCTTCGCCGCTCCTCGACGCTGAGCCGACGGTAGGCGGGGGTGGCGGACGGGGTCATGGACGGCAGCCTAATCGCCGTCCTGGCCGGCTCCACGTCGGCTGTGGTCAGCGCCCACCCGAGACGGTGATGTCGCTGCCGGTGACGTACGACGCCTCCGGCGAGATCAGCCACGACACGGCAGCCGCGATCTCCTCGGGCCGGCCCGTGCGACCCTGCGGGCTGAGCGCGCCCATCTCCTGGTCCCTGGGAGTGATCAACCCGGTCTCGATGACCCCCGGTGAGACGCTGTTGACCCGGATTCCCTCCGCGGCGACCTCGTTGGACAGCGCGCGGGTGAACGTCACCAGGGCGCCCTTGCTCGCCGCGTAGGGGGTCATCCCGGAGAAGTCGGCCGGCGCCTTGGCGGCGATCGAGGCGATGTTGACGATGCATCCGCCGGTGCCGCCGCGAGCGGTCGACATCGCCCGGACGGCGCGTTGGGCGCACAGCATGGGCCCCACGACGTTGACCTGCATCAGCCGGGTCAGCCCGTCCGTCTGCTGCTCGTCGAGGCGGACCCGCAGGCCGGCCGTGCCGGCGTTGTTGACCAGTGCGGCCAGCGACCCCATCTGCCGTGCCCGGTCGAACAGGTCCGACACCTCGCCCTCCGAGGCGACATCGGCACGCACGGCCGCGGCCCGGCCGCCCTTGGCGTGGATGGCGGCCACCACCGACTCGGCTCCCTCGGCGTCGACCCCGTAGTTGACGACCACGGCGTAGCCGTCGCCGGCCAGCCGTTCGGCGATCGCCGCGCCGATGCCCCGGCTGGCGCCCGTGACGACCGCCACGCCTTTGCTCTGATCAGTCATGGTCTTCCCGTCGCAGCCCCCACAGCCCAGGTCGGCGAGGTGGGCATCCGGGCACACCGGTAACGCCTGCTCCACGTGTGCCCCGCCCCGCACCAGGAGCAATCCTTCCAGACCAGGACATAGCCCGCACCCGGGAGTTCGGCGGCCCGGGGCCCGCTGCCCGGCCTCGGGTCGGATCGCCCTCGTCCGCTACGCCAGCAGCCCCGACGACCTCCACAGCCGCCTCCCGGCCCCCCGCAGCACCCCGATGTCGTCCAGGAAGTCCGTCAGCCGCTTCGCTCCCGTCTGCATGACCTCCCGTCGGTGTCCGCTCGCCTTCACCTGGGCCATCGCCTCCCGCCTGTCGAGGCCGACGTTCGTGTAGACCTCGGGGTTGACGAAGGCGACCGAGAAGACGCGGGCGAACTCGCCCGAGGTGATCCGGGTGAACTCCTGGGACCACTTGGGTGCCGTCATCATCTGGCGCCGCAGTTCCTCACGGGCGTACCGGACATGGCGCGCCTCCTCGACCACGTGGATGCGGGTGACGCCCCGGATCAGCGGCTGGACCCGCTCGTCCGGGAACGTCAGCCGCTGCATCCAGTCCAGGACCTCCTCGCCGAGCAGCGTCGCCGTGAAGGAACCCGGGGTCGTCGAGATCGTCTTGAAGACGCGGCCGAGGTTCAGGTGGGCCCGGCTCACCGGGTACCAGGGTGTGCCACCGTGCGAGATCAGGCGGGCGAACATCTTCGAGTGCCGGCACTCGTCCTCGATCTCGGTGAGCGCGTAGCGCACGTGCGCGCTCGTCGCCGCCTTGTCGTAGATGTGCCGGACGAGCAGCTGCATCAGGATGATCTCGAACCAGATGCCGAGCGAGGCCAGTGCCGCCGCCTCGTGCTGGGAGAGCAGGATCCGCTGCTCCTCGCTCATCCGCTTCCACATCGGCGTGCCGTACAGGGACACCAGCTCCGGCGGCCAGAACCACTTGCCCTCCTCGAAGGGCGCGTCCCAGTCCAGCTCCGTGTCCGGGTCGAAGGAGTGCTTGGCAGAGGAGACGAGCAGCCGTTCGGCCACCTGTTCGCGGTCCTTGAGCAGGCCGAGCGCGTCGCGCAGACCTTCCAGCGCGTCCGCTTCCGTCAGCGTCGTCATGGCTCCCTCACCTCGTTACCGGGGGGTACGTCGTCTTGCCTTTATGAGACTGCCTGTCAGCAAGGGCGTCAATCCCTTGCACATGACTTGTTGACTGCGCGTCTACGTGTGAGCCTGCGAGGTATGCCGACCCATGACCTGTACGCCAACGATCCGGGAGACTCCCTCTGGCAGGTGCCCGCGAGCGGCGCGGCCCGGTTCAACTGGGAGTACGACGACGGCCGTGACCGTCTGCTCGCCCTGTACCAGAAGGGCAAGGACAAGCAGTGGGACGGGCAGAAGCGCATCGACTGGGACCTGGAGGTCGACCCCTACGACCCGCTCGGCACCCCCGACGAGTCCATGGCCCTGTACGGCACCCCGTACTGGGAGAAGATGACCGGAAGGGACAGGGCCGAACTGCGCCGGCACCTCGCCTCCTGGCAGTTCAGCCAGTTCCTGCACGGTGAGCAGGGCGCGATGGTCTGCGCGGCGCGGATCGTGGAGTCGGTGCCCGACCTGGACGCCAAGTTCTACTCCGCGACCCAGACGATGGACGAGGCCCGGCACGCCGAGATCTACGGCCGCTTCCTGCACGAGAAGATGGGGCTCGTCTATCCGATCAACGACAATCTGCAGTCTCTCCTCGGGGACACGCTGCGCGACAGCCGCTGGGACATGCCGTACCTGGGCATGCAGGTGCTCATCGAGGGCCTCGCGCTGGCCGCCTTCGGGATGATCCGGGACACCACGACCAAGCCGCTGCCCAAGCAGATCCTGGCCTACGTCATGCAGGACGAGGCCCGGCACGTGGCCTTCGGCCGGATGGCGCTGCGGGACTACTACCGGCAGCTCACCGACGCCGAACTGCGCGAGCGCGAGGAGTTCGTCATCGAGGGCTGCTATCTCATGCGCGACCGGCTGCGCGGCGAGGAGGTGCTGGAGAACTTCGGCGTCCCCAAGGCCGAGGCGGCGGAGCTGAGCGAGCGTTCCGAGTTCCTCCAGCTGTTCCGCAGGCTGCTGTTCAGCCGCATCGTGCCCTGTGTCAAGGACATCGGCCTGTGGGGCGAACGGCTCCAGCGGGCCTATGTGGACATGGGCGTCTTCGAGCTGGGCGACGCCAGCCTGGACCTGCTCATGGCCCAGGACGAGGAACTCGCCGAGCAGTTGGACGAGGAGCGCTTCGCCGCCGAGGAGCGGGCACGGGTGGCCGAGGTGGAGGAGGCCGTCGAGGCGGGGGCGGCCGAGGGCTGAGGCCGTACGGGGCCGGGGCGGTCGAGGGCCGCCACCGGCCCGCTGTGCAGGGGGGTCCCCGGGCGCGGTGGCGGGCCGTTCACCCAGGTGCAGTAGCGTGCTGGCGTGTCCATGCCTCCACCACCGCAGCAGCCGCAGCCGCCGTACGGCCAGCAGCCTCCCTATGGCCAGCAGCCTCCGTACGGTCCGCCTCCGCACGCTGCCCCCGGCCCGTACGGCCCGCCGTACCCGCAGGCCCAGCCGTACCCGCCCCAGCCCTACGCGCAGGCGCAGCAGCCCTATCCGGGCTGGGGCGCGCCGCCCCTGCCCGTGCCGCCGAAGAAGCGCCGGGTCGGGCTGGTGCTCGGCATCGTGGGCGGTGTCGTCACGCTGGTCGTCGTGGGGTTCGTCCTGCTCGGCGCGGTGGCCGGCAGCGGCTTCCCCGAGGCGAAGAACAAGCTCACCCTGCCCGGGACGCTGCTCGACGGGAAGTACAGGCTCGCCCGGGACCTCTCCGACTCCGAGGGCAAGAAGATCGAGGACGAGGCCGACGGCGCCTGGGACGCCAAGGACATCCACGGCGTGGTCGGCAGCTACAACCTGGACGGTGACGCGGCCAAGGGCACCCTGGCGCTGTCCGGCATGTACGGCCGGTTCAAGAACAGCGACGCCGCCCGCAGGAACATGATGAAGGGCGCCGCCCAGGGCAACGGCGCCACCGTCGCGGTGGCCCCCAAGGACTTCGCCCTCGACGGTGTGACGATCACCTGCGAGGTGGTGACGCAGGAGCAGATGGGTACGAAGATCACCGTGCCGATGTGCGCCTGGGCCGACGGCAACACGGGCGCCACGGTCGCGGAGGTGAACACCCCGCTGCTCTCGCAGAGCCCGTCGGAGGTGGACCTGGAGGCGCTCGCGAAGAAGACCCGGCAGATCCGCACCGAGGCGGTCCAGCCTATCGGCTGACCCCGCTCAGCGGTTCAGCACCGCTCGCATCACGTCCCGCGCGATCGGCGCGGCATCCCCGCCGCCGCTGATCTCGCCCCGGTTCGCCGAGGCGTCCTCCACCACCACCGCGACCGCCACCTGCGGTTCCAGGACGTCGTCGGCCTGCGCCCAGGAGACGAACCAGGCGTACGGCACACCGGAGTTGCCGACCCCGTGCTGAGCGGTGCCGGTCTTGCCGCCCACCAGGGCGCCGGGGATGGCCGCCTGGGTGCCGGTGCCCTCCTGGACCACGTTCGCCATCAGCTCCTTCAGCCGCACGGCCGTCGCCGGGCTCATCACCTGCCGCATCGGATGCGGCCCGCTCGCGGCGACCGTCTCACCGGTGCGCCGGGTCGTGCGCTCCACCAGGTACGGCGAGCGCAGCTGCCCGCCGTCCGCGACGGCCGCCGCGACCATCGCCATCTGCAACGGCGTGGCCCGCGTGTTGTACTGCCCGATCGAGGACAGTGCCAGCTGGGCCCGGTCCACGTGCGGGTCGAAGGTGCTGGGCGAGACGGAGAAGGGGATGCGCACCCCGGTGTCGTTGAACCCGAAGGCCTGCGCCATGGCCACCATGTTCTGCACCCCGACGTCCACCCCGAGCTTGGCGAACACCGTGTTGCAGGACCACTCGAAGGCCGACCGCAGCGAGGCGTCGCCGCAGCCGTCGGCCTCGTTGGTCAGCCGGGTCGTGGTGCCCGGCAGCCGGTAGGGGTCGGGGGAGTCGGTGAGCGCGTCCAGGTCCGTGACCACGCCCGCGTCCAGCGCCGCTGCCGCCGTGACCACCTTGAACGTCGAGCCCGGCGGATAGGTCTGCCGCACCGCGCGGTTGAGCATCGGCTTCTCCGGGTCGTGGTTGAGCCGCTCCCACGCCGACGCCACCGCCTCCCCGTTGCCGGACAGCTGCCCGGGGTCGTACGACGGACTCGACACCAGCGCCAGGATGCGGCCCGTGGCCGGCTCGATCGCGGCGACCGCGCCCTTGCGTCCGGCGAGCCCCCGGTACGCCGCCTGCTGCGCGCCCGGGTTCAGGGTGGTCACCACGTTCCCGCCCGGAGGGGGCCTGCGCGTCATGTCGTTCCACAGCGGCAGCGGCGCCAGCATCGGATCGGTGCCCGCGAGCACCCCGTCCCCGGCGTGCTCCAGGAACGTGGTGCCGTACGTCTGCGAGGCGAAACCGGTGACCGGGGCGTACAACGGGCCGTCGCGGTAGGTGCGTTCGAAGCGCAGCGGCTCGCCGGTGTCGGTGGAGCCGGTGACCGGCTCGTCGCCGACCAGGATGTTGCCGCGCGGCTGGGCGTAACGGGCGATCGTGGCACGGCGGTTGGCCGGATTGGTGTCGTAGAGCCGGGACTGCACCACCTGGACCCGGGCGGCGTTGACCAACAGGGCGGCCAGCAGCAGGGCGCAGAACGCGCAGGCGTGCCGGATGTACCGGGCCATGGGCCGCCCGCCGTCGGGGAAGCCGCCGTACTCGCTCATGGGGCCTCCCGCCCGTCGTACTGGCTGCGTGCCGAGTCGCTCACCCGGATCAGCAGCGCCACGATCGCCCAGTTGGTGACCACCGAGGAGCCGCCCTGGGCCAGGAACGGCATCGCCATGCCGGTCAGCGGGATCAGCCCGGTGACCCCGCCCGCGATCACGAACACCTGCAGCGCCAGGATCGAGGCGAGCCCGACGGCGAGGAGCCGGCCGAACGGCTCGCGCAGGGCGAGGCCCGCCCGGTAGCCGCGCTCCACCAGCAGCGCGTACAGCAGGACGATCGCGCCGAGACCGGCGAGACCCAGCTCCTCGCCCGCCGTGGCCAGGATGAAGTCCGACTTCACGGCGAAGCCGATCAGCACGGAGTGCCCGAGACCGAGCCCGGTGCCGAGCATCCCGCCGGCCGCGAACGCGAAGAGCGACTGGGCGAGCTGGTTGGGCCCCCGGCCGGCGTCGATGGTCGCGAACGGATGCAGCCAGTCCTCGATCCGCTGGTTCACATGCGGCTCCAGCCGTCCGACGGCGACGGCCCCCAGGACGGCGAGTGCCAGGCCGACCGCGATCCAACCCGTCCGCCCGGTGGCGACGTACAGCAGCACCACGAACAGCCCGAAGAACAGCAGCGAGGTGCCCAGATCCCGCTCCAGGACCAGCACGCCGACGCTCAGCAGCCAGATCGTCACGATCGGACCGAGCACCCGCCCGGTCGGGAACTGCAGCCGCCACAGCCGGCGGCCCGAGTACGCGAGCGCGCTGCGGTTGGCGGCCAGGTAGGCGGCGAAGAACACCGCGAGCAGTACCTTCGCGAACTCGCCCGGCTGGATGGAGAATCCGGCGATCCGGATCCAGATACGGGCGCCGTTGACGGCCGGGAAGAGGATCGGCAGCGCCAGCAGGGCGAGCGCGACGGCCACGCACAGGTACGCGTACCGCTGCAGCACCCGGTGGTCGCGCAGCACCAGGACGACGACGATGAACAGCCCGACCCCGAGCGTGGACCACACCAGTTGGGCGGGGGCCGCCCGGTTGTGCGGTGTCTCCAGGTCCAGCCGGTAGATCAGGACCAGGCCGAGCCCGTTGAGCAGCACCCCGATCGGCAGGAGCAGCGGGTCGGCGTACGGCGCCCGCAGGCGCACGGCGAGATGCGTGCACAGGGCGAGCACCCCGAGCCCGGCGCCGTAACCGGCGACGCCGGGCGGGACGCTACCGGTCCGCGCGAACCCCACTGCGCAGTAGCCGTACACGCACAGCAGGACGGCCAGCACGAGCAGGGCCAGTTCGATGCCACGGCGCCGGGGGAGGCGTACGACGGCTGCGGGAGCCTTCGCCGCCGCCAGGGTGGTTCCGGCCTTGGTCATGCCCGGAACCTACCCAAATGGGGCGTCTTGTGGGTCGTGCCCGCTAACACCAGCGTGGCGCGGGACCGACGTTGCGGATGTAGCGCGCCGAGCCCCAGGCCCAGGTGCCGTCCGTCAGCAGGTACCAGACCTGGTTGCCGAGCACGCCACCGCCGGCCATCTTGCAGTAGATGGTGACCTCCTTGCCCTTGGCGACGAACCGCACGCGTCGGCTGCTGCGGTCCGACCGGTCCCGCAGCCACATGCCGTCCCGGGCGGTGACGACCCCTTTGTACTGTCCGAGTCCGTGCTCCTTGCCCTGCCCGCCGGCGGTCGCGGGAACGGCAAGGGCGGTGGCGAGCAGGGCCCCGGTGGCGGCCACCAGGGCGAGAGAGCGGGCAAGGGGATGACGCAGGGTCATGGGGAACCTCCAGAAAACAGGCGGAATCTGACCAATTGCCAGATTAGGAGGGAGATTCGGCCCAAGCCCGCCGCGACGCTCGTCTAGAGGCGTGGAGATTCGTCGTTCTTTTGCGCGGAGGGCGGGACCACCGGCAGGACCAGCGTGGCGACCGCGCCCCCGTCCACCGCGTTGGCGAACACCAGCCGCGCCCCCAGCACCTCCGCCTGCCCCAGCGCGATGGTCAGCCCCAGCCCGTGCCCGGTCGCCCCGCCCTCCGTGCGGAACCGCTGCGGACCGTGCGCCACGAGATACCCCGGATACCCCTCCCCGCGATCCCGCACGGTCACCACGGCCCCGTCCACGGTGAGCACGACCGGCGCCCGGCCGTGCTTGTGCGCGTTGGCCACCAGATTGCCGAGCACCCGCTCCAGCCGCCGCCGGTCGGTCTCCACGCGCGCGCCACGGACGATCCGCACCTCCGTGTCGGTGCCCGAGGCCCGCACCACCCGCCGGGCCAGCGCCCCCAGCTCCTCGGTGCCCACGTCCAGCCTCTCCCGGCCGGTGTCCAGCCGGGAGATCTCCAGCAGGTCCTCGGTGAGCGTGCGCAGCGCCGCCACCCGGTCCCGCACCAGCTCCGTCGGCCGGCCCGGCGGCAGCAGCTCCGCCGCCGCGTGCAGCCCGGTCAGCGGGGTGCGCAGCTCGTGCGCCACGTCCGCGGTGAACCGCTGCTCGCTCAGCAGCTTGCTCTGCAGCGTGGAGGCCATGGTGTCCAGGGCCGCCGCGACCGCGGCCACCTCGTCCTGCGGCCGGGACGGGTCCTTGGTCAGCGGGTCGTCCACGCGCGCGTCCAGGTCGCCCGCGCTGATCCGCCGGGCCACGCGCGCGGTGGCGTGCAGCCGCCGGGTCACCCGGGTCACCGCGAACACGCCGACCAGCACCGTCGCTCCGATCGCGAGCCCCGACGACCACAGGATCGAGTTGTCCAGCCCGGCGATGGTGCGGGACTGCTGGGAGTAGTCGACCTCCACGGCCAGCGCCCGGTGCCCGGCCACCGGGCCCGCCGCCCACATGGTCGGGCGCCCCCGGTGCCGGGAGACGATCGTGCCGCGCCGACCGGAGGCCGCAAGGGACCGCAGCGACGCGGGCAGCCCCTCGGGGTCCACTCCGGCGCCCGGCAGCAGCGTGTCCCCGGCCTCGTACGCCTCGGTCGCGTCGCCCAGGCGGGACAGTGCCTGGGCGCGGGCCTGGCCGACGGTCTGGTTGGTCACCGAGACGTGCACCAGCACACCGAGCAGCGCGGCCAGCGCACAGCACATCACCGTGATGAACACGGCCGCCTTCACGGCGAGCGGACCGGCCCACCGGGGCAGGACGGGCTTCACGGGGTGCTCGCCGAGGAGGTGTCCGACAGGGACGAGGACGGGGCCGCGGAGGTGGAGGGGGCCGGGGAGGCGGACCGGGTCGGCTTGGTGGGCTTGGTGGGCTTGGTGGGCTTGCGGCCGTCACCGGTGTGCAAATACTCGTCGCGGGAGAACACCATCGCGCGCTGCCCCGGGTCCCACACCCAGGTCGTGCGGTACTCGTAGCCGGAGATGTCCGCCGGCGAGCGCTCGATCAGCGACCGGCCGGCCAGCTCCACGCCGAGGATCGCGTCGTTGTCGGCCAGCACCTGCACCAGCCTGTGCTTCTCGACGGTGTAGACCCGCACCCCCGTCTGGTTGGTCGGATACAGCCGGAAGCCGAGCGTCAGATCGTCCCGGCCGTCGCCCGTGAGGTCCCGGTAGTACGGCTTGAGCAGCGGGCAGCGCGCCTTGTCACCGCCGGCCCGGCAGTCCTTCAGCCGGTCCACGGTCGCGTGGTACGCCCCCTTGGAGCCGTAGTCGTCCGGTTCCGCCTTGATCTCCGCCTCGACCACGGCCACCGGGTCAACCTTGTGGATGTCGCCACCGGGGACGGTGATGCCCTTGACGACCACCCGGGTCGACACGGCGTAGGGGTAGGCCGGGCTGGAGGCGGGACGCAGGTCGGGCCAGAGCTTGGCGGGGCTGACCGCGGTCTGCGTCGGCCCGGCGGCTCGCAGCCCGCCGCGGTCCCCGCAGGCCGCGGCCGTCGCCGACAGCAGGGCGACGAGGACCGCGGTGAGGGCGGTGCGCGCGGGACGGCGGGCTGGCACGGTGCTCCTGGGGCGTCGGGGCCGGTCGGGACCCCGTACACCTTATTCGTAGTTTCTTATTGTTCTTAGTTTCGTAGGGAAGTCCTTTTTGCGCCCTGGGGGAGGCGCTGGGAGAGAGGCTACTCGGCCAGTTCCTCGAGCAGCCGAACGGTCGGCAGCCCCGCACGCAGGTACTCCACGAACAGCTCGTTGTGCAGCGCCCAGGCCGAGCGCCGGGCCCGGATCAGCTGGATCACCTCGTCGGGCGAAAAATGGCCGCGCTGGGCCAGGGCGTGCCCGACGACCAGGCCAGAGCGGTTGTACCCGTGGTAGCAGCGCACGAGCACCTGCAGCCCCACGTCCAGTGCCTCGTTCGCCGTCAGGGCCAGCCGCATCACCCCGGCGAGCTGCGTGCCGTCCAGCGGACCGTCGGGAATCGGCCACACGTGGTGCTCGATGCCCGGATCGGGGCCGTACCCCGGCAGCCGCAACAGCGACAGCACCACATCGAACTGGTCCCGTACGACGACGGGCTCCACCTGCCCGTAACGGCCGCGGACCTCGTGCCCGCCCATCCACAGGCCTGGCACGATCTCGTTCCACGGGCGCTCCGGAGCCGGTACGTCGGGCTGCTCTCCGCGGATCCGCAACGGCGCCTCCCCAACTCCCCCTCGCGGGGCCGTCCTCCAAGGTAACCGGTCTTGCCCCGGGAGCACCCCGCCTGTTCCCATGGTCGAGGGGTGATGGCGCATGAACGCACTGCGCGTGGTGCCGGCCTATCGGCACGGCCGGGAACGGCTGTACGTCTGCCGCCCGGACGGCAGCAACGTCGCCTGGTACGACCGGGAGGCGGCCCGGGTCAACCTGCTCGGCGAGGACAGCAGAGACGATGTACTCCAAGCCCTGAAACCCTTTCTGACCGGCCCCGTGACCGTCGGGCCGCCCTCGGTCCCGACCCCTGCGGAACTGGCCCGGCTGACCCTGCATCCGGACGACGACCTGGCGCCCAACCGCCCCGGCGAGGCCCTGCTCGTCGCCCTCGACCGCGACCCCGGACCCGCCCACCGGCTGCGCCCCGACCCGCGCCGCCGTGCCCTGACCGCCGAGCAGACCGTCGGCGAGGCCCTGGACCGCCTGGAGGGAGCCGGCTGGCACACCCTGCACTCCGTCCCGCTGCCCGGCGGCGACCGCATCCACCATCTGCTGCTCGGTCCCGGTGGTGTGTTCGCCGTGCACGCCCTGTACGCCCGCAAGACCCGGATCCTGGTCGCCGACCCGATGGTCACCGTCGGCCGCCGCGAGGCCGAGCCGCTGCTGCGCCGGCTGCGCGCCGACGCAGACCGCGCCTCCTACGCCCTGACCGCCGAGGTGCGCCCGGTACTGGCCCTGGCGGGTCCCGCCGAAGTGACGGCGACCGCCCCGCCGCGCGCGGTACGCATCCTGCAGGACACCGAGCTGGCGGGCCTGGCCCGCTCGGGCGGAGTGCTCAAGCCGGCGGACGTGGAGGCCCTGCACGGCATGGCCCGGGACCGGAACACGTGGGGGAGGCTGTAGCTCAGGGGAGGCGCGCCGCTGCCTGCGGGTCCAGCAAAGGTGCCATCAGATCCCCGAGGTCCTGCAGCCGTGGGGCGATGTCCCGCGCCTGGAACTCCAGCTCGGCCGGGCTGCGGCAGGCCGCGACCTCCGCCCAGGTGAGCGGGGCGGACACCAGCGGGGCCGGGCGGGCGCGCAGGGTGTAGGGCGCGGCCGTGGTCTTGCGTGCGGCGTTCTGGCTCCAGTCGACGAGCACCTTCCCCGGCCGCAGGCTCTTCGTCATCCGGTGCACCACCAGCCGGGGCAGCGCCCGCTCGGCCTCGACGGCGAGCGCCTTGGCGTACTCGCTGGTCCGCTCCGACGACGAGCCCCGTACAGCGGCCAGCAGGTGCAGCCCCTTCGACCCGGCCGTCTTCGGGTACGCCTCGATCCCGTCGGCCGCGAGCCGTTCGCGCAGCCACAGCGCCACCTCGCAGCAGTGGACGAGATGCGCCGGCGCCCCCGGATCGAGGTCGAATACCAGCCGGTCGGCCTGGTCCGGGTCCTGTACGAGCCACTGGTGCGTATGGAACTCGGCGACGAGATTCGCCGCCCAGACGAGGCTCGGCAGGTCCTGTACGACGACCATCCGGGCCGGCCCCTCCGACCGGGGCACCTCGGCGGTGGTGACCCATTCGGGCGTACCCGGCGGCACGTTCTTGGTGAAGAACAGCTCGCCCTCCGGGCCGTCCGGATAGCGCAGGAAGGACACGGCCCGGTCGCGCAGGTGCGGCAGCAGTGCGTCGGCGCCGGTCGCGTAGTAGTGCACCAGCTCCGCCTTGGTGAAGCCGGTCTGCGGATACAGCACCTTGTCCAGGTTGCTGAGCGGGACCCGCCGCCCCTCCACCTCGGTGATAGGCGTCATAGGATGACAATCCCAGAAGAACCGCCCAAATCGGTGGAATCGGCAAGGCCATCGGCAAGCTCATCGGCAAGTTCGCCGGCAAGGCCACCGGCAAGGCCATCGGCAGAGGAAGGGTGCGGCACGTGCGGTCGATTTGGAACGGCGCCATCTCCTTCGGGCTCGTCAGCATCCCGATCAAGCTGGTGAACGCCACGGAGAGCCACGCGATCTCCTTCCGCCAGATCCACACCGAGGACAACGGCCGCATCCGCTACCGCAAGGTCTGCGAGCTGGAGGACCGCGAGGTCCGCCAGGCCGAGATCGGCAAGGGGTACGAGGACGCGGACGGCACGATCATCCCGATCACCGACGAGGACCTCTCCCACCTGCCGATCCCGACCGCCCGCACCATCGAGATCGTGGCCTTCGTGCCGGCCGACCGGATCGACCCGCTCCAGATCGACGCGGCGTACTACCTCGCGGCCGGCGGCGCGCCTGCGGCCAAGCCGTACGTCCTGCTGCGCGAGGCCCTCAAGCGCAGCAAGAAGGTGGCCATCGCGAAGTACGCGCTGCGCGGCCGTGAACGGCTCGGCATGCTGCGGGTGGTCGACAACGCCATCGCCATGCACGGCCTGCTCTGGCCGGACGAGGTACGCGCCCCCGAGGGCGTCGCCCCGGACACCGACGTCACCGTCCGCGACAAGGAACTCGACCTCGCCGACGCACTGATGGACACCCTGGGCGAGGTCGACCTCGCGGATCTGCACGACGAGTACCGGGAGGCGCTGGAGGAGGTCATCGCCGCGAAGGCCACCGGAGAGGTCCCGCCCGAGGCCCCGGCCCCGGCCACCGGCGGCAAGGTTCTCGACCTGATGGCGGCCCTGGAGAGCAGCGTCCGCGCGGCCCGGGAGTCCCGTGGCGAGGCACCGCCCCCCGAGGGCGAGGCCGAGGTCCGGCGGCTGCCCCGTAAGAAGGCCGCTGCCGCGAAGAAGACGGCCGGTACGAAGAAGACGGCGGCGGCCAAGAAGTCGACGACGGCCAAGTCGACGACGGCCAAGGCGACCACGGACAAGGCGGCCTCGGCCAAGTCCGCTGCGCAGAAGACGACGCAGAAGACGAGGCAGAAGGCAACACAGAAGGCGACGCAGAAGGCGACACAGAAGGCGACGCAGAAGAGGGCCACGTCCCGCAAGCGGACGGCTTGAGGGCGAGAGCCCGGCACCGAGACGTGCCCGTCCGGGGCCGGGGTCCCTCAGGGGCCGGAGGGTGTCCGTCCGGCTGCCGGGCTCGGAGGCGCCGTGGGTCGGGCGGGCGGTGGGTCGGTCGCGTCGTGGGTCGGTCGCGTCGTGGGTCGGTCGGGCGGTGGGCTGGTCGAGCGGTGGGTGGGCCGGGCGGTGGGCCGGTCGGGCCGTTCCCCGAGCCCGTCCCTGGTCGGGAGCCGGGGCACCGGGGACTTCGTCACGCCGCCGTTCAACTGCTCGGGAACTCCCGGCCCCGGTGCCCGAACAGCGCCAGAGCGCCCCCGGCGACAGCCAGGACCGCCAGCGCCGCGCCAAAGGCCGTCGTGCCGGTCGTCAGCCCCACCGCGTCGCTCAGATAGCCGACGGCGACGGGAAGGAGCCCGGCGGGAAGGTAACCGCCCACGTTGAGGGCCGCGTTGGCCTCGGCCAGCCGGCTCGCCGGCACGGAGGAGTTCAGCAGGGACAGACCCCCCAGCTGCCCCATGCCCTGCCCCGCCCCGGCCAGCAGCGCGGCGGCGCCCAGCGCCGGCACCGAGCCGGTGTGCACGGCGGTGATCAGCGCGAGCATGCCGAGCGCGGTGGCACCGGCCCCGGCGACCAGGACAGTACGTCGCGGCAGCCGTCGTACCGCGAACTGCACCCCCGTCGCGCAGAGGAACATCGCGAACGCCAGCCCTCCGGAGACGATGCGGCTCCCGGTGCCCAGCAGGCCCGACAGCAGCGACGGCCCGAGCGAGAGCACGAACGACGTGGCGGTGATGCCGGGCGCGAACACCGCGATACCGAGGGCGAGCTGCCGCCCGGAGCCGCGCGGCACGCCCGGCACCCGGATCCAGACCCCGGCGCCGGCGCCGGCCGGGGCCGGGGCCGGACGCCGTACCGGCATACGGAGCACCACCACGACCGCCGTCACCAGCAGCGCCGCCTCCACCGCGAACACGGTCACGGTCGGCCCGGGCAGCGTCTCTGACAGCACCCCGGCGAGCAAGGGCCCCGTCCCTGCCCCCAGCACCATCGCGCAGGAGGCCAGCAGCGCGGCGAGCGGCCGCCGTCCGGGTCCGGCGACGTCCGTCACCGCGGCCATACCGGCCGAGACCACCGCCCCGACCGCGATGCCGGTGCACAGCCGGGCGGCGATCAGCGCGGCCACGCCGCCCGCGGTCGCGAAGACCAGGCAGGCCACCAGGGCCAGCCCCAGCGCCGGCAGCAGCACGGGCTTGCGGCCGAGCCGGTCGGAGACGACACCGGACACCAGCAGCGAGCCGAGCAGCCCCGCGATGTAGCAGGCGAAGACCACCGTCAGGGTGCCCCTGCCGAACCCCATTTCGCGCTGCCACAGCACATAGAGCGGGGTGGCCGCGTTGGACAGCACGAACACGGCGGTCACGGGCCAGGCGGCGAGCCAGATCCAGCGCGCGGGCACCTCGGCGGTACGCCGGACCGGTGGTGATGTGCGGGCTGTACGCGGGTCGGTTCCGTTTCCGGTTCCGGGCATGACGAAGTCCCTCCCGAGAGGCTGTACGAGTTCAGTCGTACTTGTACGAGTGGAGACGAAGTTAGCATGCAGTACGATCAAAGTCGTACAAGGAGCCGATGCGAGAGAGCCGCAGATGACCGGAACCGCGATCAAGACGCTGCCCGAACCCCCGGACCTGCCCGCCCCACTGCCCGAACCGCCCGTCGAGGAGCTGCGCCTGGAGACGGTCCTGGGCGCGCTCAGCGACCCGCTGCGCCTGCGGATCGTCCGCAAGCTGCTGCTGGAGTCGGAGGACTTCGACCACAGCTGCGGCTGGTTCGGCCTGGACCGCCCCAAGTCCTCGCTGACCCACCACTTCCGGGCCCTGCGCGAGGCCGGCATCACCCGACAGCGCCAGTACGGCCTGGAGCGCCGCAGCCACGTCCGGGTCGCCGACCTGGACGCCCGTTTCCCCGGCCTGCTGGCCCTGGTCACCGCATGGACTCCACCGGACGACCACTGAACCGGCTCCCGGGGTGACCCGCTTGCTCCTCACTCCTCACCCCGGCGAAGCCGTCGTACCCGGACCTTGTACCCGGACCTCGTTCCCGGTCCTCGTTCCCGGTCCTCGTACCCGGCCCTCGTACCCGGCCCTCCTGGTCGTGGGATTCTCGGCCCCTTGGGCATGGGCATGGGCATGAGCCGGGGCTGACGCCCGGCCGCCGGTCCCGGGGGCTCGGCCAGGACGCGGGTGGCGTCTGTGGCGAGGTGCCCTGCTGGGCGGACCGGCAGCGGAGCCGGAGAAGGCCGCCGGAAGGGCGCGCCTGCGGACGGCGCAGGGGCGGGCGTTCGGCATGGGGCAGGGTGAGGTCCGTAACCAGCAGGCCCGGTGGTCTCCGAAGCCGATCCGGCTCCGGTCCGGCGCGGTTACGGCGGGATCCCGAGCCGGAGTCACGTGCCCACGGCGACCGGACCTCGCCGGCAGGCCGAGTCCTCGAACACGAGCATCACCGAACTCGCCGCCGTATGGCGTGGACTGGGCGTCGAGGTACCGGACGAGGTGATCGACGTGGCGCTCCCGGCCGCGACCGGGGACCTGATTCTGCTGTGGGATCTCGAGGACGAAGAAGCGGGCCGGCTCGGACCGGGCGAGATCGTACCGCCGGGACGGATCGCCGAGGCCGCCGTCGAACCGGGACTGCGTGTGCCCGAAGTCTGCTCCCGACTGCAGGACCGCGGGTTTCCGGTCTCCTTGCGCGTCCCCGCCCATCAGGACGACCTGGACGGACAGCTCCTCGATGCCATGGGGCCCTGTTCCTGGTGGGGCGTGGCCACGGGTGACGCGATGCCCTTCGCCCACATCGTCGTAGCCGCGCGGGACCTCCACCGCAGTCCACGGGAACTGGCGGAAAGACTCGCGTCCTACGGTGTGCCGCCCTCCTGCCCCGACCTGCCGGACGGGCTGTCCTTCAGCCGCACGCTCGACCTGCTTCTCGTGAGCAAGACGGTTGATCACTACCTCGGAGACAGCGAGGTCTCCCTGCAGCACCTGGTCCACCGCGCGACAGGAAGACGACCCTCGCTCAGGTCATCTCATGGCTGACACAACTGGGCGCCCCGGTACCGGACACCGGAGAAACCCTGGGCACGGCCCTCGCTCGCGTCCCGCGCGCATCGACCTGGCGATGCGACCACCGCTCGATTCGGCGGTCAGAAGCCGTAGATATCCTTGAAAATGGAATCGACTTCATCGCGAACCGAACTCAGAACTACCGACGAGGGGTCTGTGGAAAGTGCGCCGACAGTACGAGAGACGAGTTCACCGATCCGGTCGAGTACAGGGGCTTCCGGAATGATCACCGGAACTTTCTTCAAGTAGTTTGCGGAGTTGTTCGCCGTCGGATTGATCGCCCTGACAAGAGTATTCCCGGTTGCCGAGTTCAAGAAGGCCAGCAGGTACGGGATAAGTCTTTCGTCCCTCGGGAAGATGCCGACGATTGACTGATCGAACAGTTCCTCTTGGATCAGTGCGGCCTTGATCCTCTTCGAGGAAACCATCGGCACGCCGATCCCGTTACGGAAGTAGTACTGAGAGTTCTGGTAACGAGACTTCTTGTCGGTCTTGTAGTGGTGCACGGCAGCCGGCGACCAGTCCATGTACCACTTCTCCAGGGCCACGTACTCCGCCGACCCGCCTTTACGGATTGGAACGTAGCGTCGAGGCCCGTTGATCCCGAGTGTCCTCTCTTCGCCGTCCGGTGAGGAAGTCACTAGTTCTTCGGTGATGTGCTCATACCGCTTGGCGCTTCGTGCGCCAGGACAGTTGTGGCGAAGAAACCGGAGGTCGTTGCCGGAGTAGAACCCGGTAACGCAGTCTGCGATGTCGCCCAGCCGTGTGGTTGTCGAGCCGATGAGTTCGACGACACCCGGGGTGCTGTGAAGATGCAGGGCATGGTCGGCCGAGTCGTAGATGTCCCTCTGCTTACGCAGGACCCTGGTGCCCGAGAACGAAGCACCTTCCAGTAGTTCGTGGGCGCCCGAAAAGCCGTATCGGACAGAAACCTCATGATCCGGAAGGTTACCTGGAGTCCTCGCCTTCTCCAGCGAAATGATGCACAGCTTGGCGTAACCGAATTTAAGGCCTGGGAAGTAGGAGGAGGGGAAGATCGAGATCTCGTGAATTGCGCAGGTCTCCAGGACCAGGCGTCGCAGGTTTTGATGCCGATGCAGACTGAGGAAGGTCTCAGGAATGATGAAGACCAGTCGCCCACCCGGCTTGAGCAGCCCAATACACTTAGCCAAGAAAAGGCCGTACGTCTCCTTCACGTACATGCCCGGGAACAAATTCTTCAGATCGGCTCGTTCGTCGTAGTCCAACCAGGCGCCGTACGGCGGATTGCCGATGATCTTGTCGTAGATTCCGGAAGACCTGCCCTCCTCGCCAAAGGACTGCTGGAGCAACGTGTTCGCGTGAGTCACGTTAACTCTGTTGTCGTCGGCATATGTGTTCTTGAGGTGGAGTACTGATTCCTCGTTGAGTTCGTATGCGTCGACAGTGAGGCACGGCTCGGCCCGGATGACCGAATCAACGAGTGCACCCTGTCCGGCTGATGGCTCCAGCACCCGGTCCCCGGCCTCGAGCAGCAGCATGCGGCTCATGTACTCCACGATGGGAGAAGAGGTCGTATAGTATTCCTGAAATCGCTTCTTGTTCTGCGTTACCACTCTGTGTACCCGTTCATGCCCGAGCCTTGGATCAGGCGCGCGGTCTCGTCATTGAGGTGTCCCAGCCAGTCGACATGAGAATCGATCCAGCTCCGCAAGCCGAATCCAGTGAACTCCCCGATCTTTTCATACGCCTCGGCTCCCGAATAAGCCTCCCAGACCTTGGAGTCCCGAAGCGTTCTGAAGTAGTGGTTATTTCGATCCTCGGGCGAACGAACCAGCAGTAGGCAGCGGTAGTCTTCGACCAGCGTTTTGTATATGGTGGCCACCAGTAGCAGTCGATTGGTATTGCCCTTCTCGTTGGACCCGAATCCGCTCTTGAAGTCGACTACCACTTTCTGGCCTTGCTGCTCAAAATGAAGATCGAGATCCATCTTTATCTGGCCTGAGTCCACAAGCAGCCAGATTTTATCATAGTAGCCGTGAAGCTCATTCTTTGCGGGCGTATCGAGGTCGAGTGACGCTACATATTCGGCAAGCTCCCGCTGCAGTCCGGACCTGATGTCCTGGAACGCCGGTGGATCGATCAGCTCCAGTTTTCCCAACGGGTGCTCAAAGGCCAACTGGCAGAATGCCTGCCACAGTTCTCCCATGCGCCGCGAAAAGGCCATGTACTCATACGGCCATATTGCATTCCTTCCTTCAATCATGCTGACGCAGCCGGTATAGTGGGCCATGAGGAGTGCTGATAGCCGTTCCGCGCCCGTCCAGTTCTGACTGCGAGCGGCGCCGTCAATGGTCTGCTTCACGCTGCTTATGATTTTGGCCGCGGATTGGTTGAATGCGGCTGCATGCTGCTTGTATTGCGAGTTCTTGTATTCGGAGTCCAGGCGGGCTGTCGATCTGGAGAATTCATCGCGAAAGTAAGCGAGGAGGATCTGCGGGTCTTTCCCGAGGCTGGGGTCAATAGACAGCAAGGATGGTCCTTTGTTGGGACGCGTGCAGTTTCGCTCGAGGACATACGGCCCCCGGCCGCATCTTGATCATCTTCTATCTGCTTGCGAGTAAGCTTACTGACGGAAGCCGGCTCACACGGGCGTAAGTCTGTGCCCCGGGAGTGGAGTGACCTCGGGATGCTTGCCACGGCTCGGACCGTGCGCTTGAAGCCAGCAGAGAAGGCTGTAACTCACTGGCTGGGGCCGGTGCTTCGACCCGGTCCCGAGCCTTCGGTCCGTGCGATGCGACGGCCGTGTTCGGCAGCACGTAACAGCGAGCGGCCTACCCGTTCGGCGTCGTCAGGGGGCAGATGGATCTCCTGGGCCCACAGCACCGACAGCCGCACGGCGCCGGTCAGCAGGTTCGTTGCCACGTCCACCTCGATGTCGTTGCCGTTGGCGTCAGTGACATGCAGATCCAGATCGCTGCTGTAGGCGCTCATACGACTGAGCATGCACGAGGCACGGCTTCACGTGGGAGGCCGGGCCTTCGCCATCAACTCGCAGCCGTCGGACACCCACTCCCCTGCCTTGTCCGAGGCGCCCGAGTTCCATGCCGACGAGATGGCGGGGGAATGCGACCGCGACGGATGGCCCACCCATCGGGTATCTGCGGACAGCTCTGCGGGTACGGTGCGGCCCTGATCCCTGCCGTGGGCGACGACCGGGTGGGCGATGGCGCCGGCCATGCCCTGGCCCCGCGGCGCTCGGCCCCCGTCGGCTCTCTGTGCGGAGGCTCGCGTCCGACTCGGCCCGCTCACGACGTGTCCGGCAGCAGGAGCTTCGTCGTGTCTCGGCCGCGTTTCCTCGGCTGGTGGTTGCCAGTTGCACCTGCCGCGTCGTATCCCGATCCATCAGTGCTCGACTGCCCCAGGCGTCCCGGCTGGTTCGCGCTCTACGCATGGGCCGCCGAGGTGCCGACCCTCGCCCTATGGGGGCTTTGGAGAAGACACCACGCCGGCTGGGTAGCGGACAGTTGCGCTGCCCGTACTGCGGTTTACCGCAAGATCGGGTGGCGACGCTCGAGTACGACTGGGTGATGCTGGAACCGGACATGGCTCCACTCGCCCACACAGTGCCGGCGGAGCACCGGTGGATCGAACTGTCCGACGGACGGGTGACCGTCTACGGGGTCTGTCCGCCGGATCAGTTCCAGCGGTGCCGTATCGAACACCGCCTGGCCTGCCCGGCACAACCGTTGCCGGATCTGTGGCCGTGGCTGACGGCCCTGCGAGGGGAGAACGCACGGCAGACCGAACGGGACGAGCCGGAGCCGCCTCCGCCCCCTGCGCAATGGCCGGACGCCGGCTGACGGGCACTCGGAAGACGCCGGGGCTGACCAGGGCGAATGCCCCAAGATCCTGTCAGTAGTGCATAGATCCCGTCCGAGGGCCGCTCAGTGCTGCACACGCCTGCACAAACGCGAAGACCCCGGCCTCAGCGTTTCCGCTGGTGACGGGGTCTTTGGGCACCTCATGCTGGGTGCCCCCGGCAGGATTCGAACCTGCGCACACGGCTCCGGAGAACGTTCGAATGGCGTGCGTGATTGTGGCTGTGACCTGCGCGGACGTACAACCAAGGTTCCTCGGTCCCGAATCTCACGCACCACTCACGCACGCGCCGTGTGCCTCCGCCGACATCTGCCTGTGTGCTGTCGGCGTGGGGAGCGCTGTAACACCCCGGTGTTGCAGCCTCGAACCCCGGACACCCGGACACGTGCTTGTAGGGGGTGTCCGGTTAGTTCGTGCAGGTCAGCGCTCTAACCGGACAGTCGGACACGTGGGACACTCCCTATGGCGCCCTACGCCAGCCAAGGGCCACCGTGGGAAGCTGGAAGCTGTGAGCCGCTGCCAAGCGAGACTATCGAAGGGGAGGCTAGGTGCCGCCGGCCAGTCCGCGAGACACGTACCTAGAGGTCTCGGATTCTCTGCGTCAGAAGATCGAGAAGGGCAAGATCACTGAGAAGCTGCCGTCTCAGGCGAAGCTGATGGAGCTCTACGACGTCAGCCGCAGCACCATCGAGCGCGCGTTGGGTGACCTCAAGAGCAAGGGCGTGATCGAGTCCGTGCAGGGGGCTGGCTGGTACGTGGTCGGGACAGGCGACCGGCGCCCGCTCGTGGAGAGAGTGACGGACCTCTTGCGGGCCGATGGAGTCAAGGTTGGGGATCCCTTCCCCACCGAGAAGGAACTGTGCGAGCGGTTCGAGGCTTCGCGGACGGCGATCCGCTCTGCCATCGCGCAGATGGAAGGACAAGGGCTCATCGGCAAGGGAACGACGCGTGGGCGAGAAGTCCACGCGCTTCCTATTGGGCAGGGGGACCCCAGGGCATGACGACGAGCGAGCGTACGGAATTCGATGCAGTGGCGGCCGAGGACCTCTTGCGAAGGGCGTGCGATGTCGCCCACGTGGAACCGGACGGTATCGCGATGCAGCGGTTTGGCGACCATGCTGTCTTCCGTATCGACGGCGGTCGGATCATTTCGCGCGTCGGCCGGAGCCCAGACCGCCTGTCGTCCGTTCGCCGAGAAGTAGCCGTAGCTCAGTGGCTGGCGACCGAGGCGTATCCGGCTGCCCGGCTCGTCACGAAAGCCGAACAGCCCGTCGTGGTCGACGGCCATCCCGTGACCTTCTGGGAAGGGTTGGGCGACGGCGACACGTATGCGAGCACGCGAGAGATGGGTGAACTGCTTCGGCGACTCCATGAATTGGAGCCGCCGACTTTTTCACTTCCCGAACTCCGACCCTTCGACAAGGTGAGGCAGCGGTTGCAGCGTGCCGTGATCCCGTCGGGCACCCGGGCCTACCTCGTCTCCTTGGCAGACGAGTTGGCGGATGAGTACGACCGGCTATCGTTCGCCTTGCCGACCGGCCACCTGCACGGAGACTTCAACGTCGGAAATGTCCTGCGTGATGCTGCGGGACACCCGAAGGTCATTGACCTGGACGGCTTCGTCATCGGTCCGCGCGAGTGGGACCTGATGCAGACGGCCATGTACTACGACAGCTTCGGATGGCATACAGAGGCCGAATACGTCGACTTTGTGGATGGCTATGGATTCGACGTCCGGGAATGGTCCGGGTACGCCGTCCTTCGTGGCGTGCGAGAACTGTTGATGGTCACTTGGCTTTCGCAGAATGCTGGCATGAACCCGCGCGCAGCTGAGGAAGTTGAGAAGCGCGTTGATACCCTGCGCTCAGGGGGCTCCCGTCGAGACTGGGCGCCTTTCTAGGACGTCAAGAAGCTTGCTGCCATAGGCGGAAGCCGTGGGCCCGTTCGGTGAAGTCACCGAATTCTGCGGCCCGCCTCATGGCCGGGGTGACGCGTCCTTGGAATTCCCTTACATACTGCACACATCGTGCGGATTTCAGGGTCTCGCCGAGCTGTAGAGCCGTAAGGGCGATTTCGAAGCCACGGCCTATCTCGCCTTGAGCGATGTACGACTCGGCTTGGACCATGGTTGCGAAAAAGTCGCTGCGGTTGTTGAAGCCGTCGCCGACGATGGACCCTGCCCCGCGCTCCGTGGCTTCGACGGATCGGCCCAGGTCGCGGAAGCAATGCCCGAACTCGGCAGCAAGCTCTACCTCATCGAAGTACGCAATCCATGGCGGATCGCTGTCCGGCGTGCGCAGGCTGAGTTGTCGTTCGGCTTCGGCAAGTGCCAGGTCACACCCTCGCGCGTCACCCAGGCGGGCAAGGGCTCTAGCTTCCATGGCGCGGAACTGTGCCGCCAGGGTGGGGGTGAGGCTCGCCGCTGGTCCCATGCTCGCCGCGCGGGCCAGCGTCGCGGCTTCCCGATAGTTCCCGACGAAGGTTGCTTGGTGGCTCATTGCGGAAAGGATGCTGCTGCCCAAGAGCCTGTCACCTGCGGCTTGAGCCATGCGCAACGCCTGAATGAAGTAGCGCTGAGCGGCTCCGTGAATGCCGCTGTCGTACGTCATCCATCCGGCGATCAGCAGGGCTTCGGCGACGGCGTTGTGAAGCCGCCGGCCGACATCATCCGAGTACTGGCCGTCAAGCATGGGTCGGACGTCCGAGTGCAGGTATTGGATCAGCGCGCGCCGGGCGTGGCCTCCGCCGAACTGCCCATCGAGCCTCGCGAACATGTCGGCCGTAGAGCGAAGCATCTCAACATCGGCCAAGCCAACAGCCCTGGTTCCAGATCGGGTGAGCTGGGCGTCAGGAGGGGCGACGAGAAACCGTACGGACGCCTCATGCCATGCGACGGAGTCCGGCTTGGCCTTGACCAGTAGCTCAGATTCCGCGAGATCTGCGCGCCACAGGTCGGCTACGGTCTTGGCCGCGTCGTCCGGCCGGTCCGTGAAGTCCAGCCCGACGTCCGGTTGAACCGCAGCGGTCGAGGCCGCACCCATGCCGATGTCATCGAGCGTGAGAGACCGTGCCACCTTGCGGCTCAACGCGTCGGCTACGTAGTGCGGGAGATCGCCGCGGGGGATGGCCCCCTTCAACCACCGGCTCACGTACGTGTGATCGCACTTGATGTCCTTGCCGGCCCGCGCGGCAGCGGCAACGACGGCACGGGCCAGAGCCTTGTGTGAGAAGCCGCTCTCTTCCATGAGTGCAGCCAATTTGCCGTTCTGGTCTGCCATCACACCCCCTGGGTGCGGTCGGAGCCTCGCTGTGGCGCAGCACCACTCTACGCAGGTCAGGGTGGGGGTGTAGAGGGTTTACACCCCCCTCCACACGAGTGCACCCCCAAGTGGACGCTCCCGAACGACGTTCACCTTGGCGACAGTTGAGTCATCGCCACAGGGCAGACGGCGAGCCGAGATCAAAAAGCGAGAGCGCTTGACGACGCGGAACTCGTCTGCCAACGTGAGTGGTAGGTAATACACACCACGCACTGAGCGAGTGTGCAGCACCGATGCACGTCCGGCGAGTCCTGTGGCCGTGAGGCCACGGGAGCCCCTTTCCCGGGGGTTACCGCGCTCGTCGGGGAGTGCCAGTGCCTTGAGAACTGAACAGTGGACCGAGGAACTACCGCCTGTCCTCAGCATCAAGAAGGCGGCCCGCGCGGAGAACGACCCGCGCACTCTTCGACCTCTCCGCGGCGCACTCACGCATGCCGCGGCCGGTTGCCTCCGCTGCTCGTCTCGAACGAGCAGCGCCGAGGGGAGCCGGGACTAGTTCGCTTCCTGCTCTCCGGAGTGGCTGTCGTCTCGCCAACAGCCTGCGGCCCCTCCGCTTCCTGCCCCTCCGATCCACACGCCCTGTGCGGTACGCCGCACACGAGAGGAGAAGCCATGCGCCGAATCACCAACCCCAAGCACCCGAACGTGAACCAGGTCGGCACGGACGTCGAGTACGAGGGCGAGCCGCACCGGATCACGGACGTCGGCGGCAGCTACTTCAAGCTCGTCCGTCTTCGCGACGGCTACGGCAAGAACGTCAAGATCTCCGACGTCAACGGCCGCTAACACCACCGCCCCGGCATTCAGCCGTGAGGGGCGCCGGATCGAATCCGGCCCGGGGCACTCACCCCGCCGCACCCGCGGCCCGGTGTTTCCCGGAGCAGTCGTCGTCTCGCCAAAGCCTGCGACTGCTCCGGCTTTCTGTCCCTCCAAGCCAGGAGCCATCATGCGTTCCTACGTCGGCCGCCATCTGGCGGTGACCGATCTCGACTTCGCCGAACTCGCCCTCGGTACCCCGCCCGAGCTGTGGCTCGGGGTGGAGGGCGAGACGGACGAAGAGCGCGCGGCCCGTGAGGACGCCGCGCGCGACATCCTCGCCGACAACCCCGAGATGACCGACGACCTGATCCGCCTGGCGGCCGGGATCGTCCAGGAGCACCCGGAGCTGTTCGACGTCATCCCGCTGGCCCGCCCCACCGGGCGCCGCCGGCCGTCCCGGAAGGGAGTGGCGGCGTGATCACGCAGTTGACCGAGGAAGAGCACAAGGCCTTGTCGCAGAAGGTCAAAGACGCCAACAAGCGCTCCGAGCAGGGCCGGGGCGGTGGTCAGCGATGAGCAAGCCGAACACCCGCCGTCTGGACCGTGAGATCTCGCAGGCGAACCGCAAGCTCGAAGCGGTCCGCGAGCGTGAGCTGTGGCCCCTGACTGGCGCTGAGAAGCGGGCGATCCTGTCCGCCGCTGCCGGTGGTGCGATCAAGATCGTCCGTGGCAAGACTCCGGCGCGCGCCGAGCGGAACCTCGAAAGGGCGTGGAGCGGGGCTGAGCGGCGGCTGGGCGCGGAGGTCTCCGCGCTGGAGAAGGAGCGGGACCGGATCATCGCTGCCGCCGCCAAGGACAAGGCGGCGAAGAAGTCCTCGGGGTGGTGGTGAGCGTGGACCACACCACCACGCCCCTGCCGCAGGACGCCGGTACGACCATCCCGTCCACGGCTTCGGTGCCGCCGCTGACCCGTCCTGAGATGGGGCTGGCCGGGGTGGGGGCGCTGGCCGCCGCCGCGGTCGGTGCGCTCGGGTTGTACTCCTCTTTCGACGCGGTGTCCCTGGCTGCCGCCCGGTGGGGGTTCAGCAACCCGCACACCCTGCCGATCGCGATCGACATCGCGATCCCGGTGTTCACCCTGGCCAACCTGCTGCTGATCCGGCTGGACATGGGGTTGGCGTGGGTACGGTTCGTGCCCTGGGCGCTGACTCTGGTCACGTGCGGGCTGAACATCGCGGCCGGCCACTCGCTGTGGGCGAAGGTCGCGCACGGGACGATGCCGCTGCTGTGGGTGGTGTTCTCCGAGATCGGCGCGCACGTCTACGCCGTCCGCATCGGAGCCGTCACCGGCCGCCGCATGGAGAAGATCCGCGTCTCCCGCTGGCTGCTGGCCCCGTTGTCCACGTTCCTGCTGTGGCGGCGCATGACGCTGTGGGAGGTCACCGCCTACGCGGATGCGCTCGCTCGTGAGCGGGAGCGGTTGTTGGCCCGCGCGGACCTGCGCGAGCGCTACGGCCGCGGCTGGCGCCGCAAGACCCCGCGCCGTGAGCGTGTGCTTCTCCGCATCGGTGAACTCGCCCCCACAGGCGTCGACGTGTCGGAGGCCCCGGGGCCGGAGCAGGCCCCGGAGGAGCCGGAGCGTGAGGCGCCCAAGCCGCCCCGCAAGCGGCCCGCCAAGGGCAAGGCCAAGACGCCGCAGCGCACGACGGCCGAACTGCTCGCCGAGGCGCGCACGGTCACGGCCGACTGGAAGGACGCCGAGGTCAACGCCGAAGCGCTGCGCAGGGCGCTTCACTGCGGCTCCGCCCCGGCCCGGCAGGTGCGTGACGCCCTGCTCGCCGAGCGGACCGACGGCCACGCCCTTCGCCCCGTCGACACCGACGCGTCCAGTGCTGCTCGCGAGGAGGTAGCGGCGTGAACACTCTGGCCACGGTCTTATCGTCCACGCTGCCGCTCACCTGCGGGTGGGCCGTCCACGCGTGGCGGCTTCGTTCCACCCTGGACACGGCCCGCCGTGACCCACTGACCGGCCTGCACACCCGGGACGGTTTCACCCGCCGCGCCACGGCCCTGCTCAAGGACCCGCGCGCCATCGTCGTCCTCGCCGACGTCGACAAGTTCAAGCGGATCAACGACGCCTACGGGCACGCCGCCGGAGACGCGCTGCTGAAGGCGACTGCGGACCGGCTCGCCCACCATGCCGGCCGCAGCGGTGTCGCCGGGCGGCTCGGGGGCGACGAGTTCGCCGCCGTCCTGCTCGATGACCACGGTAGCGGCGGTGACCGGCTCGCCGTCCTGCACGGTGTCCTCGCCCGTCCCGTCGACGGGCAGGACCCGAACGTGCGCACCACCGTCTCCCTGGGCTGGGTGCGCGCGGCGGACTTCCCGGGCGAGGACCTGTCCGCCCTGCTGCGGCGGGCGGACGAAGCGATGTACGCCGCCAAACAGGCCCGCGCGGGAACGCGCCGCGCGGGCCTGGGACGGCTGTTCGCCACCCTCGCCGGACGCCGCGCCGGCCGTACCGGCGCCCGCACGAACGCCCTGGTCGTGGGGGTGGCGGCATGAAGTCCGCACCGCTCGCCGCAGTTGACGTCTGGCTGCCCGTGATGGAGACGGCCGGCTACCGCTGCCAGTGCACCGGCGAGTGCGGCAACCCGCACGCCAAGACCGAGGGCCGCTGCCCGCGCGAGCACGACGGCTACACCAGCAAGCGCGGCCACCGCATCCGCCTGATGGCCGCGCCCGCCGACCTGCGTGTCTCGCCGGTGAAGGCAGTCACGCTGCCGCCCGGTGAGCTGCGGGCCTGGTGCCCCGACTGCCACGCCGCCACCGCACGGCTCGCCCGCAAGCGCCTGCCCGCGGCGCCCGACGACCAGTGCGGCCTGTTCGACCTGTAGCAGCCAAGCGGCCCGTGTCAACGGCGAGGAGTGCTACAAGCTGTAGCACTTGCGCCGATTCCACGGGCTCACCATTGCACCGACGGGGCCCGGTCACGACCGACCAAGACAGCGGCCGGGCCCCGTCACACCTCCCTGTGGAAGGACCCTCAGTGAAGCACCCCGACGACGACAACGAACTCTTCAACCGACTCGAAGCCGAAATGGCCGCCGACTCCCGCCCCGACTCGGGCGGTGAGGTGGTCGACCTCGACAAGGCCCGGTCGGCTCGCTCCGAGTCGGCCGATCCGACTGCCCGACCGGATGTCGACCGGTCGCCCGACTCCGGCGCGGGCCGGGCGGGTTACGAGTCGGGCGACCCGACCGTCCGTGTGATGGTCGACCAGCCGACCCCGACCGCCACCGGTCCGGGCTACCTCGGTCGGCTCGCGGGCGCCCGGCGCCGGGCGGTCGTCCCGGTGTGGCTGCGCTCGGTGGCCGAGCTGCGCACGGCCGCAGGGTGGGTGGCCCGCCACTACGCGCACACCGCCGGGTACCACGCGCTGCGCGCCCCGGTCTACGCCGCCCGCCTCACCCTCCAGGCGCCGACCGGCACCGCCCGGTTCATCGGCGGCACCATGCGGTGGGTGGCCGACCGAGAGGGCGAGCCGGTCCGCCTGGCCGCGGTCCGCCGCGAGGACGCGGCCGAGTACCTGAAGCTGTCGCGGCAGCGCGACGGCCGGGTCCGGCTGCGGACCCTGGTGGCGGTGCTGGCCCTGTTCATCGGGGTCGGCGCGGCCCTGGCCATCTACGTGCTGGCCCCCGACTGGCTTCAAGCGGTGTCGGTGAGCGCGGTCGTGATGGCGCTCGGCTACGCGGGCCGTAAGGCGGACGCCCCGGTTATCCACAAGGCTGTGGAACTGCCGGACGCGCCCAAGCTCACCAGTGACATCGTGCTGCGGGCACTGGGTGCGCTGGGTATTCCGGCGATCAACCAGGCGCAAGGCAAGGGCCGGGACGGCTTCGCTTTCACCGCTCCGATCACCCGGGACGGCCCCGGGTGGCGCGCGGAGGGTGACCTCCCCTACGGCGTGACCGTCACCGACGTCATGGACCGCCGCGAGCGGCTCGCGTCGGGGCTTCGCCGTCCGCTGGGGTGCGTGTGGCCGGAGTCGGTCCCGGACGAGCACACCGGCCGCTTGGTGCTGTGGGTGGGCGATCAGGACATGTCCAAGACCCCGGCGCCGGTGTGGCCGTTGGCCAGGTCGGGTGCGGTGGACCTGTTCAAGCCTGCCGCGTTCGCCACTGACCAGCGCGGACGCTGGGTCGAGGTCACGCTCATGTACATCGCGGGCGTGATCGGTGCGATCCCGCGCATGGGCAAGACGTTCTTGCTGCGTCTGCTCATGCTGATCGCCGCTCTGGACCCGCGTGCTGAGCTGCACACCTACGACATGAAGGGCACCGGTGACCTGGACCCGGTCGGCGACGCCGTGTCCTACCGGCACCGGGCCGGCGAGGACGAGGAGGACTTCGAGTACGCGCTCGCCGACATGCGCGAGGTCCGCGGTGAGCTGCGCCGCCGCGCGAAGGTGATCCGCTCGCTGCCCCGGGACATCTGCCCGGAGTCGAAGGTCACCACCGAGCTGGCGAACATGCCCTCGCTCGGGTTGCACCCGATCGTGATCGGGGTGGACGAGTGCCAGAAGTGGTTCGAACACCCCAAGTACGGGGCGGAGTTCGAGGAGATCTGCACCGACCTGGTCAAGCGCGGCCCGGCGACCGGGATCGTGCTGCTGCTGGCCACGCAGCGCCCGGATGCCAAGTCGCTGCCCACGGGCATCTCCGCGAACGCGTCGGCCCGCTGGTGCCTGAAGGTCATGGGCCAGCTGGAGAACGACATGGTGCTCGGCACGTCCAGCTACAAGCGCGGCGTGCGGGCCACCATGTTCAGCTGGGCCGACAAGGGCATCTGCTACTTCGTCGGCGAAGGCGCGGACGCCCGCATCGTCCGCTCCGTGTTCGTAGACGCGGTGGCCGCAGAGACCATCGCCCTGCGCGCCCGCGCCGCGCGGGAGACGGCGGGCACGCTCGCCGGATACGCCCTCGGACACGAGCCCGAGGTGAGCGAGTCGGCCCGGTACGACCTGCTCGCCGACATCCTCGCCGTTGTCCCGGCCGAGGAACCCAAGGTGTGGTCCGAAACGGTCGTCGCCCGGCTCGGCGAGCTGCGGCCCGACGTTTACGCCGGGTGGGAGCCCGAACAGCTCGCCTACATGCTCAAGCCGCACGGTGTGCCCACCTTGCAGGTGTGGGGCAAGACGGAGTCCGGCAAGGGCGCCAACCGGCGCGGCATCGAGCGGGCCCGCATCACGGCTGCGATTGCGGAGCGTGACGAAAAGCGGGACGCGGGCTGACCCTCACGCGGTGCTAGGTCTAGCGGCACACGCCGCTAGACCTAGCACCGCACCTATCGCCCCATCCGCGCTCTGATCAGGCCGCTAGTAGCTAGCGGCCCACCTGCGGAAACCCCTGAAAACCGCCTGGGAAGGGCCCCTGTGACCCCCATCCTCCTTGCTGTGGCCTGCCTGTCCATAGTCACTCTGAGTTACGGCGGGCTGTGTGCGGCCTCGCCGTTCGGCAACTGCCGCAAGTGCCGTGGCATGGGCCACCAGCTCAAGACCGACCGCAAGGGACGGCTCAAGCGCGGCAAGGACTGCCGTCGCTGCCACGCGACCGGCAAGCGCATCCGCGCCGGCCGCTGGCTCTACAACCGCTGGGCCCGCATCTACCGCGCAGGCACCGCCGACTGACCACGAAGGGACCACCCATGACCCACAACCCCGAGCCCACCACGCCCCCGATCGTCATCGTCCACGACGAAGCCGCGGACCTCCTCAACCTGGCCCGCGCCGAACGCTCTCTGTCCGGCGAGCCGCCGGTCACCCTTGATGAACTCCGCCGCCTCATAGCCGAGATGCGCGCCCGCGCCGCCCACCTCGGCTCGCGCCCGGAGGCCGGCCGATGACCCTCACCGTCTCGGCCGTGCTGCTCTTCGGTCTCGCCTCCGCCGTCGCCGTCAAGACCAGGTCCACCGGCGCGGGCGCCGCGGTGCTGCTGTTCCTCTTCGGGTTCTTCACCGCCGGGACCGGCGCCTACGGCCCGATTCACGACCTGGTGGCGTCCTTCGCCCGGTTCCTTACCCAGCTCGGCCACTGACCGGAGGCATCCCGTGAACGAACCCATCGTCGTACGGCACTGGGCTATCACCGCCGCACCCAAGGCCGCGCCCGCCGTCGCCACCACGACCGTGCTCGCCCTCGCCCGGATCTGGAACGCCAACGGCGCAGAACACTCCGTCGGCAACGCCGCCCTCATGACCGTCCTCGCCGCCGGAGCCGCAGCCGGAGGTGCCTCCCTGGCCCGCGCCGGTGAACCCGTGCTCGCCGCCACCGGCTACGCCGTCTCCGGCAGCCTCGCCCTCGCGGGCGTCGCCGGATACTCCGACGGCCTGTCCCTGCCGCTGCTGCTGTGGGCGCTCGCCACCGTGCTCACCTACTGCTTCACCGCCCGCCACTGGCGCCAGGACCGCCGCGACGCCCTCGACCACCAGCGCCACCTGAGCGAGCGACGCGAGGAACACGCCCACCTCGAACGCGTCGAGACCATCCGCGCCGAAACACAGATCGAGATGGCCCGCGCCGGTACCGCCTACGCCGAACAGCTCGCCTCCGCACTCATCACGCGCGCCACGCTGCCCGGCTTCGACCCCACTGCCCTGGAAGCCGCAGGGCTGCCGGAGCTCCCGGCCGCGCGGGAGGGCCGGTGACGTTCGAGATCCGCGTCATCTGCGACCCGGCCGACACGGACCGCGTCGCCACCGCACTCAATGCCGCGTTCGACACCGGCGCTGTGCGTGACTACCCCACCCGCGACGGCAAGCGTCGGCGCTTGTACGTCACCGCCGACCACCGCAGCCCGTGCCCCGACCTGGTTGAACACGAGCGCGCCCGTAACCACGCGGCCTACATCGGCGCACCTGACCAGCGCACCGAGCTGGACTGGCTGATTGCCGAGTCCAACGCCGGCAGGTGCGACCGGAACTGGTGGCTGCGCCGCGCCGCCCTCGCCGACCGGTTCCACCCTGACGAACAGGCCGTCTACGTCGCCCGCGCCCTGATCGCCCTGGACGGAGCGGACGTGACGGACAACCCCCGCGACTACGTCCGCAAGCAGTACGCCCGCTGGATCACGTGCGTCTGCGACGGCATCGGCGAGGGCTCCTGCCCCCGTCACCCCAGCCCTGACCACGAGCCCGTCACCGACTCCGAAAGCGAGTGATCCACATGTCCGTGGGAGAGACCCCGCTCACCATCGTCGGCAACCTCACCGACGACCCCGAACTCCGGTTCACCCCCAGCGGCGTGGCCATGGCAAAGTTCTCCGTCGCCTCCACCCCGCGCAGCTACGACAAGACATCCGGCCAGTGGCAGGACGGCACCGCGATGTTCCTGCGCTGCACCGCATGGCGCGACCTTGCCCAGCACATCGCCGACAGCCTCACCAAGGGCATGCGCGTGGTCGTCACCGGCCGCCTGCGCCAGCACAACTGGCAGACCCCGGAGGGCGAGAACCGCTCCATGCTCGCTCTGGAGGTGGACGACATCGGCCCGTCCCTGCGCTTCGCCACCACCACCGTCACCCGCGTCCAGCGCACCAACGGCGCCGCCCCGGCCCCGTCTAACGGTGGCTGGTCGACCAGTCCCGGGGCTCCGGCGACGTCCGGTTGGGGCGCGCCGTCGACCGGTGACGAGCCGCCGTTCTAGATGCGCCCGGGGTGGGTGCCGTCTCGCCAAAGCCTGCACCCACCCCGGTTTCCCTCGTCCCTCCAAGGAACAAGGAGAACCACCAGCATGACTCAACCGCGCCCCCACGACCAGCTCGTCTCTGCGCTCGACGCCGCGTCGCGGGGCTGGCACGTCTTCCCCCTCATCCCCGGCGACAAGCGCCCCGCCGTCCGCGACTGGGAGAACCGCGCCACCACCGACCTGGACCGCATCACCCGGTGCTGGACGCACGGCGCATACAACGTCGGGA
The DNA here is from genome assembly GCF_009796285.1 of Streptomyces broussonetiae. Taxonomy (NCBI): domain Bacteria; kingdom Bacillati; phylum Actinomycetota; class Actinomycetes; order Kitasatosporales; family Streptomycetaceae; genus Streptomyces; species Streptomyces broussonetiae. The sequence continues at coordinate 6,318,666 of NZ_CP047020.1, forward strand.
TCGCCGCTGGCCCCTCACGGCTGGTCGTCGTAGACCTGGACACCCCCAAGACGCCGGACGACACGCCGCCGGCCGCGTGGGCCCTGCCCGGCGTGAGTGACGGCGCGGACGTGCTCGCGGTGCTGTGCGAGCGCCACGGCCAGCCCTTCCCCTGCGACACCCACACCGTGCGCACCTGCCGCGGCGGTCTGCACCTGTACTTCACCGCCCCCACCGACGGCGAGCCCCTGCGCAACACCGCAGGGGACAAGGGCAACGGGCTCGGCTGGAAGGTCGACACCCGCGCGGCAGGCGGCTACGTCGTCGCTGCGGGCAGCACCGCGATGGGACGCGCCTACGCCACCATTCACTACGCCCCCGTGGCCCCCCTGCCCGACTGGCTCGCCACACTGTTGCGCCCGGCGCCCCTGCCGCCGCAGCGACCGGTCACGGTCCCGCTGACCACCGGCGACCGACGCGGCAAGTTCCTCAGCGCCGCGCTCAACGGCGAGTTGGCCCGCGTCACCGGCTCCGGCCCGCACGAGCACAACAACGCGCTCTACCGCGCATCCGTGGCCCTCGGACAGCTGGTCGCCGGGGGAGAGCTGGACACGTACGAGGTGACCGAGAAGCTCACCGAGGCAGCGCTCAGCGTCGGCCAAGGCGAGCGCGAGGCACGCCGCACCATCGCTTCCGGCCTGCGCGCCGGTGCCAACCGCCCCCGGCAGGTCGCTGCATGAGCGCCAACGCGATTCCCCCGCTGCATCTCTACTCCGTGCCCAGTGACCCCGAGGCGGGCCCCCGGGAGCTGCCGAAGCGGGAGCGTCCGCGCACGGCGTGGACCGCGGATCAGCTCATGGCCGCGGACTTCCCGGAGCCGAAGTGGGCCGTGCCCGGCATCCTCGCCGAGGGCGTCACCCTGCTCGCCGGACCGCCCAAGGTGGGCAAGTCGTGGTTGTCCCTCGGTCTGGCCCTCGCGGTCGCGGCCGGCGGTCACGCCTTCGACTCCGTCCCCGTCCAGGGCGGACCCGTGCTCTACCTCGCCTTGGAGGACACCCCGCGCCGTCTCCAGACCCGCATGGGCAAGATCCTGGGAGGGCAGGCGGCCCCGGCCGGGCTGACCCTGGTCACCGAATGCCCGCCCTTCCCTCAGGGCGGCAGCGACGCCATCGCCGGATGGCTGGACCGCAACCCGGACGCCCGCCTGGTCGTCATCGACGTCTTCGCCAAGATGCGCGGCCCCGCCCCGCAGGGCGTATCCGCCTATGACGCGGACTACGTCGCCGTCGGCTACGCGAAACGGATCGCCGACCACTACGGCATTGCCGTGGTCCTTGTCCACCACGTCCGCAAGGCGGGGTCCGAGGACTTCCTCACGGAAGTGTCCGGCACGAACGGCATCGCTGGGGCCGCTGACGCCACGCTCGTACTGAAGCGGGCCCGTGGGCAGGCAGATGGGATCCTGCACGCCACCGGACGCGACGTCGACGAAGCCGAATACGCGCTCAGCTTCCAAGCTGCCTCCGGTGCATGGCAGATGCTCGATGGGCCGGTCTCGGACCACACCATTGGCGACACCCGCGCCGCGATCCTGCGGTACGTCCGGGAGAACCCCGGCGTTCGGCCGCGGGACATCGTGGCCGCGCTGCCGGACATCGACGCGGACACCGTTCGCCGCTACTGCTCGCGCATGGCAGAGGCAGGGCAGCTCACCAAGGGCGCCGGGGGTTGTTACTACCCGGACAGCCTTACCCCGGGGGTGTCCTAGGTGTCCGACTGTCCGATCACCCGATCTGACCTGCGCGAACAGACCGGACACCCCCAAGCCCCCAGTGTCCGACTGTCCGACTCTCGGTCCGCCAACGAATCCTGGAAGGGAGTCGAACGTGGCGCGTGACGAAATGCTCACCATCTCCGACGTTGTTGAGGAAATCGGCGTTCCTCTGTCGACATTCCACCGTTGGCGCCAATTGAGGAAAGGGCCGAGGTCAATCAAGCTCCCGAACGGCTCCGTACGGATTCGTCGCTCCGACTTGGACCGCTGGATTGCCACGTTGGAGGAAACCGCGTGAACAACCGCACGACCGGTGCAACTCAGGGCGCTCACGGAAGTGGGCGCCCTGGGGGCAGCAAGGAACGCGTCTTCTCCAATGACGTCCGTGTATGGGGTGTCAGCAAGGTAAGGAGTAAGAGCGCCCCATATCAGCTCCGTTGGGCCGTTGCGGGCAAGCGCTGCTATGCATCGTTTGCCACCTCCACACTTGCCGACAATCGCCGTTCAGAATTGCGCCAGGCCATGCGCAGAGGCGAAGCATTCGATGTGGAATCGGGTTTGCCCGAGTCGGAAATTCGGCGGGCGGAAGCGGAGGCTGCTCAGACTGAGAAAAGGCCGGACCCCACTTGGTGGGAGTTCTCGCGGGAGTTCATGAAGCGTCGTTGGCGTACGGCGGCAGCGAAGACGCGGGAGGGGTTCGCCGACAGCCTTGCATCCGCATCTCTGGGGATGATGGGTGACAAGCCAGATGCCCCGAACCTCCGGCTTGTACGACGAGCCGTGAGGTGGGCCGTCGTACCGGCTCACGAGAATGAAGAGCCCCCGCCGGACCTCGAAAAGGTCTGCGCATGGCTCGCGGAGAACGCTCTCCCGCTTTCTGCTCTGAGGGAATCTGGCGTCGCCGAGGATGTCCATTATCGCCTGGCCTACAAGTTGGATGGCAAGTTGGCCGCTAAGGACACGTACAAGCGTCGTCGGCGCAGCTTCAATGCAGCCATGGCTTACGCGATACAGAAGGGGTATCTGGACGAAAACCCGATCGATGGGTTGGAGCGTTACGCCACTGCAAGCCATGGCGCGATCGATCCGCGCGTACTGATGAACGCAGTACAGGGGCGCGAATTCCTGACGGCCGTCTCGTACGTTGGATCGGTCCACCGAAACCGGGGAAGACGTTTGGTCGCTTTCTTCGGCTGCATCCTCTACGCCGCGATGCGCCCGGCGGAAGTCGTGGGGCTGAGACTGGCAGACTGCCACTTGCCGGAGAAGGGATGGGGCGTGCTCACCCTTCGGGAGACGCGTCCCGTATCGGGCAAGAAATGGACCGACTCAGGGCAGCGGCATGACAAACGGGGGCTCAAGATGCGAGACCCCGAGGCGGATCGTCCGGTGCCGATTCCGCCCATCTTGGTCGCGATGCTCCGGGCGCACGTGAAGGAGTTCGGCACCGCAGCCGACGGCCGGCTGTTCCAGAACGAGCGAGGCGGCTTGGTAGGCACCTCCAGCTACTGGCGCGTTTGGCAGGAGGCTCGCCCCTTCGCCTTCCCGCCGTACAAGGTCGCGTCCCCACTCGCCAGGAAGCCGTACGACGGCCGGGCCACGTGCATCACGGACTGGCTCCGCTCCGGCCTCCCTGTGGCGGAGGTGGCCCGCCGTGCGGGCACCTCCCCGGAGGTTATCGACCGCCACTACGCGGGCTGTCTCGACAACAGCGAGGAGGAGAACAACAAGAAGATCGAGAAGGCCATGGGATGGGAGCCGCCGGATGCTGGGTGAGCCGTGCGTGGCTCACGCACTCCTCACGCACGATCAGTGAGAGAGAGTGAGAAAGGGCGGGAGTCAGTGAGACTGACTCCCGCCCTTTTCTGTCGGCATCCGCCCTGGTCAGACCGTTGCTTTGGGTCTCTGACCGGCGAGTGCCCCCGGCAGGATTCGAACCTGCGCACACGGCTCCGGAGGCCGTTGCTCTATCCCCTGAGCTACGGGGGCGTGTCGGCTGTTGAGCTGTTGCTCGCGGCGACGGGTAGAACACTAGCAGGTCCGGCGGGATGATCAGGAACCCGTTTGTCGGGGTGGGGGAGCAGGCAGGGCGGTACGGGTCCCCTGTACGGGGCGGAAGTGGGGAAAACCCGGACGCGATGGCCGGTCCGGACCTACTCTCGACGTGTGCCAGGCGCCTCGGGTCGGGTCCTTGTCGTGGACGACAACAAGGTCATCCGGCAGTTGATCAGGGTCAATCTTGAGCTGGAAGGGCTCGAGGTCGTGACCGCGGCCGATGGTGCCGAGTGTCTGGACGTGGTGCATCAGGTGCGGCCCGACGTTGTGACGCTCGATGTCGTCATGCCCCGGCTGGACGGCCTGCGCACCGCCGCACGGCTGCGTGCCGATCCCCGTACACACCACCTCCCTCTCGCCATCATCAGCGCGTGCACACAGCACGAGGTCGACAGTGGTCTCGACGTCGGCGTCGACGCCTTCCTCGCCAAACCCTTCGAACCGGCCGAACTGGTGCGGCTCGTCAAGCAGTTGATCGAGCGTGCCGACAGCTCCGCGGGAGGCCGCGGAGGGCCTGGGGGACACGGAGGGGGTCAGGGTGACGGGAGCGACGACGGTGGGGACGGGTGCGGAGAAGGGGAAGAGGAAGGGGAAGGGGAAGGGGAAGGCTGTGGGGATGACGGTGGCGTCGGTGACGGCTTCGTCGACGGCGTTCCCGGCCGGATCTCCTACGGCGGATAGCGCAGCGCATCGCTCCTGATCCCTCACGGTGGTCAGGCACGGTGGTCAGGCATGGTGGTCTGGCGCACCGGTCAGGCACAGCAGGTCAGGGCGGTTTCGCCACAGGCCCGGCCGGCCGGGCGGCGGGCGGCTCGGGGCGGCACCTACTGCGGTCATTGCATCAGCGGCACCAGCGCACCAGCGGCACCAGTTGCACCAGCGTCAGGCGCCAGCGGCACCATCGGCGCAGCTGGCCGCGCCATCAACACTGTCCCCACCGTCCCCCCGCCCCGCGAGGCGGACCGTGTCGTCCCCCGTCCCACAGTGAGAACCGCTTCACCTACCCGTCCCGTCCTCCCCTACGCTTGTCCCGTGACCCCCGTCGAACTGTCCCGCACCGTGCTGCACGCGGTGCGTCGTGCTGTCGATGACGGGGAGCTGAGGGTGACCGTGCCCGAGCGGGTCGTGGTGACCGAGCCGGGGGCCGGGGGGTGCGGTGACTACGCCACCACCATCGCCCTCCAGCTCGCCCGGCCGGCCGGGCAGCCGCCGCGTCGGGTCGCCGAGATCCTGCGGCTGCGGCTCGCGGACGCCGACGGCATCCGTGAGGTCGTCGTCACAGGGCCGGGATTCCTCAACATCAGCCTCGCCGAGCAGGCGCAGGCCGGCCTCGTCACCGCCGTCGTCCGGGAGATCCGCGCCCGCGGTGCCGCGTACGGCCACGGTGACGCGCTCGCCGGGCAGGTCGTCGCGTTGCGGGTGCCGTACGAGGTCCGGGCCGAGGTCGTCGCCGACGCCGTCGTACGACTGGTCGCCGCGCAGGGCGGGCGGGCCACCGTCGAGCACGGCGAGCCTGTCACTCTGCGGCCTGTGCCCGCGCCGGAGGACCCGGCGCCGCTCGGGCCGGACGCCGTGCAGTGGGCCCTGCTCCATCCCGCCCCGCACGACCGGCCCCGGATCACCGCCGACCACCTCGTCCAGCGGGAGGGTAATCCGCTGTTCCGGGTGCGGTACGCCCACGCCCGCGTCCGCTCCGTCAGCCGCAATGCCGCCCGCCTGGGCTTCACCGCCGAGCCCGGTCCCCTCGAGTCCGGTCCCCTCGAGTCCGGTCCCCTCGAGCCCGTCACGGGCGCCGGTACCCGTACCGATGCCGGCAATGAAGCCGTCGCCGCCTCCCGTGACCTTCTCACCCCCCTGGCCGACCATCCCCGCATCCTCGCCGCGGCCGCCACCCACCGTGCCCCGGACCGGCTTGCCCGGCATCTCGTCACCGTCGCCGATGCCGTGCTGCCCTTTCTGCCCTGCGTGTTGCCCAGCGGCGAGGAGAAACCCTCGGCCGCCCACCGTGCCCGGCTCGCGCTCGCCGAAGCCGCCGGGACGGTGCTGGCCGGCGGCCTGTCCCTGCTCGGTATCGACGCACCCGAACACCTCTGAGGCCCCTCGCCGAGGACGCCCCGGAGAGAGACAGAGAGTCTGAGAGCCACCGTCATGAGCCGTTCCGCCCACCCCGCCGGGCCCCGCCACGCCGACGTCCTGCCCGAGGGGCACTACTCCGCGCCGCCCGCCGACCTCAACGTCCTCGACCACAAGGTGTGGGCCCAGACCGTCGGGCGCAACGCCGACGGGGTCGTCACCGTCGGCGGAGTCGACGTGGGCCGGCTCGCCGAGGAGTTCGGCACGCCCGCCTACATCCTCGACGAGGCCGACTTCCGGGCCAGGGCGCGTGCCTGGCGCACCGCCTTCGGTCCCGATGCCGATGTCTTCTACGCCGGAAAGGCCTTCCTCTCGCGTGCCGTCGTGCGGTGGCTCCACGAGGAGGGGCTCAACCTCGATGTGTGCTCGGGCGGGGAGCTGGCGACCGCCCTGTCCGCCGGCATGCCCGCCGAGCGCATCGCCTTCCACGGCAACAACAAGTCCACGGACGAGATCCGTCGCGCCGTCGAGGCCGGGGTCGGGCGGATCGTGCTCGACTCCTTCCAGGAGATCGTGCGGGTCGCCCATGTCGCGCAGTCCCTCGGCAAGCGGCAGAGGGTCCAGATCCGGATCACCGTCGGGGTGGAGGCGCATACGCACGAGTTCATCGCGACCGCCCACGAGGACCAGAAGTTCGGGATTCCGCTCGCCGGGGGTCAGGCGGCGGAAGCGGTGCGGCGCGCTCTTCAGCTCGACGGGCTCGAGCTGATCGGGATCCACTCCCACATCGGGTCGCAGATCTTCGACATGTCCGGGTTCGAGGTCGCCGCCCATCGTGTGGTCGGACTGCTCAAGGACATTCGTGACGAGCACGGTGTGGAGCTGCCCGAGATCGATCTGGGAGGCGGGCTCGGCATCGCCTACACCAGTGCCGACGATCCGCGCGAGCCGCACGAGATCGCCAAGGCCCTGACCGAGATCGTCACCCGGGAGTGCGAGGCCGCCCGGCTGCGGACGCCTCGGATCTCCGTCGAGCCCGGCCGGGCCGTCGTCGGGCCGACCGCCTTCACGCTCTACGAGGTCGGCACCGTGAAGCCGCTCGAGGGGCTGCGGACGTATGTGTCGGTCGACGGCGGTATGTCCGACAACATCCGCACCGCGTTGTACGACGCCGAGTACAGCGTCGCCCTGGTGTCCCGCGCCTCCGACGCCGAGCCGATGCTCGCCCGCGTGGTCGGCAAGCACTGTGAGAGCGGGGACATCGTGGTCAAGGACGCGTTCCTGCCCGCCGACCTGGCGCCGGGCGATCTCATCGCCGTACCCGCCACCGGTGCCTACTGCCGGTCCATGGCCAGCAACTACAACCACGTTCTCCGGCCGCCCGTCGTCGCGGTGAAGGACGGCGAGGCCCGGGTGATCGTCCGGCGTGAGACGGAGGAGGACCTTCTGCGTCTCGACGTCGGTTAGCCAAAAAGAAGCCCCGACGGAAAAGGGCTGGAAGATCTCCTGTCTTCCGGCCCCGTACAAATGAAATACATGTCTCACGATCCGGACCAAGGGTAGAAACTCCCGTCCGGTGAGTGAGACTGGTCCAACCGTAGACGGTATGAGGAAACGAGGTCGGATGATGCGTACGCGTCCGCTGAAGGTGGCGCTGCTGGGCTGTGGGGTTGTCGGCTCAGAGGTGGCGCGCATCATGACGACGCACGCCGACGACCTCGCCCAGAGGATCGGCGCCCCGGTGGAACTGACCGGGGTGGCCGTACGCCGCCCGAGCAGGGTGCGTGAGGGCATCGACCCCGGCCTCGTCACCACCGATGCCACCGCTCTCGTCAAACGCGGGGACATCGACGTCGTGGTCGAGGTGATCGGCGGGATCGAGCCCGCCCGGTCCCTCATCACCACCGCCTTCGAGCACGGCGCCTCGGTCGTCTCCGCCAACAAGGCGCTGCTCGCCCAGGACGGGGCAGCCCTGCACGCCGTCGCCGAGGAGCACGGCCGGGACCTGTACTACGAGGCCGCCGTCGCCGGTGCCATCCCGCTGATCCGCCCGCTGCGCGAGTCCCTCGCCGGGGACAAGGTCAACCGGGTGCTCGGCATCGTCAACGGCACCACCAACTTCATCCTCGACAAGATGGACTCCACGGGGGCGGGGTACCAGGAGGCGCTCGACGAGGCCACCGCGCTCGGGTACGCCGAAGCGGACCCGACCGCCGACGTCGAGGCGTTCGACGCCGCCGCCAAGGCCGCCATCCTCGCCGGGATCGCCTTCCACACGCGCGTGCGTCTCGACGACGTCTACCGCGAGGGCATGACCGAGGTGACGGCAGCCGACTTCGCCTCCGCCAAGGAGATGGGCTGCACCATCAAGCTGCTCGCCATCTGCGAGCGGGCCGCTGACGGGGGCTCCGTCACCGCGCGCGTGCACCCCGCCATGATTCCGCTGAGCCACCCGCTCGCCTCCGTGCGCGGCGCGTACAACGCCGTCTTCGTGGAGTCCGACGCCGCCGGCCAGCTCATGTTCTACGGCCCCGGTGCGGGCGGCGCCCCCACCGCCTCCGCCGTGCTCGGCGACCTCGTCGCCGTCTGCCGCAACCGGCTCAACGGCGCAACGGGGCCCGGTGAGTCGGCGTACGCCGCCCTGCCCGTCTCGCCCATGGGCGAGGTCGTCACGCGCTACCACATCAGCCTCGACGTGGCGGACAAGCCGGGCGTGCTCGCCCAGGTCGCCACCGTCTTCGCCGAGCACGGCGTCTCGATCGACACCGTTCGGCAGCAGGGCAAGGACGGCGAGGCCTCCCTCGTCGTCGTCACCCATCGGGCGTCCGACGCCTCCCTGTCCGGGACCGTCGAGGCGCTGCGCAAGCTCGACACCGTGCGGGGTGTCGCCAGCATCATGCGGGTTGAAGGAGAGTAACCAGCAATGACCCACCAGTGGCGCGGAATCATCGAGGAGTACCGGGACAGGCTGCCGGTGTCCGACACCACGCCGGTCGTGACGCTCCGCGAGGGCGGCACGCCCCTCGTGCCTGCGCAGGTGCTCTCCGAGCGCACGGGCTGCGAGGTCCACCTCAAGGTCGAGGGTGCCAACCCCACCGGGTCCTTCAAGGACCGCGGCATGACCATGGCCATCTCCAAGGCGAAGGAGGCAGGGGCGAAGGCCGTCATCTGTGCCTCCACGGGCAACACCTCCGCCTCGGCGGCCGCCTATGCGGTACGCGCGGGCATGGTGTCGGCCGTCCTCGTGCCGCAGGGCAAGATCGCCCTCGGCAAGATGGGCCAGGCCCTCGTGCACGGAGCGAAGATCCTCCAGGTCGACGGCAACTTCGACGACTGCCTCACCCTCGCGCGCGACCTGAGCGAGAACTACCCGGTGGCGCTGGTCAATTCGGTCAACCCGGTGCGTATCGAGGGCCAGAAGACCGCCTCCTTCGAGATCGTGGACATGCTCGGCGACGCACCCGACATCCACGTCCTGCCGGTCGGCAACGCGGGCAACATCACGGCCTACTGGAAGGGCTACAAGGAGTACGCCGCCGACGGCATCGCCTCGGGGACTCCTCGCATGTGGGGCTTCCAGGCCTCGGGCAGTGCCCCGATCGTGCGCGGAGAGGTGGTCAAGGATCCCTCGACCATCGCCACCGCCATCCGTATCGGCAACCCGGCCTCCTGGCAGTACGCACTGCAGGCCCGCGACGAGTCCGGCGGCGCCATCGACGAGGTGACGGACCGTGAAATCCTGCGCGCCTACCGGCTGTTGGCCGCGCAGGAGGGTGTCTTCGTGGAGCCCGCCTCCGCGGCTTCCGTGGCCGGTCTGCTCAAGGCCGCCGAGCAGGGCAGGGTCGACCCGGGCCAGACGATCGTGTGTACGGTCACCGGCAACGGTCTCAAGGACCCGGACTGGGCCGTCGCCGGCGCCCCGCAGCCGGTCACCGTCCCGGTCGACGCGGCCACCGCGGCCGAGCGCCTCGGTCTGGCCTGAGCGCGCCCGACCCGCCCGATCCCGGGAAACCCCTGACAGGGTGCACAGGGGGCTTACGACACGCATCGTGCGCCTCCTGTGCGCCCTATGTCGCCACAGAACCTTCCTTCGATAGGCTGTACTGAACCCGTCCACCGCATATGCCCAGGCGTGTGGCACGGCGCCGCACCGTCTCCGCGGCCCGACGGGTCTTCGTACGTCATCGGATGTCCACCGAACATCGGTCGAATGTCCATCGAGTCCTTCGAACTCGTTCGACCGTCACGCAGCTCAAGGAGAGTCAACGAGCGATGGCCGGTCCAGCGTTCCGCGCCGCCGCCGTCCGGGTGCGCGTTCCCGCCACCAGCGCCAATCTCGGGCCGGGCTTCGACGCCCTCGGCCTTGCGCTGGGGCTCTACGACGACGTGGTCGTCCGGGTGGCCGACTCCGGGCTGCACATCGACATCGCGGGCGAGGGCAGCGAGACCCTCCCGCGTGACGAGAGCCATCTCCTCGTCCGCTCGATGCGTACCGCCTTCGATCTGCTGGGCGGACAGCCCCGTGGGCTGGAAATCGTCTGCGCCAACCGCATCCCGCACGGCCGTGGCCTGGGCTCCTCCTCCGCCGCCATCTGTGCCGGCATCGTCGCCGCCCGCGCCGTGACCATAGGCGGGGAGGCCAGGCTCGACGACACCGCCCTGCTGGAGCTGGCCACCGAGATCGAGGGCCACCCGGACAACGTGGCCGCCTGTCTGCTCGGCGGTTTCACCCTGTCCTGGATGGAGTCCGGCGCCGCCCGGGCGATCAGGATGGACCCCGATGATTCCATCGTTCCGGTGGTTTTCGTCCCCGGAAAGCCGGTCCTGACCGAGACCGCCCGCGGCCTGCTCCCGCGCTCCGTGCCGCACGTGGACGCCGCCGCCAACGCGGGCCGTGCCGCCCTGCTCGTCGAGGCCCTGACCAGACGCCCCGAGCTGCTGCTGCCCGCCACCGAGGACCGCCTTCACCAGGAGTACCGCGCCCCGGCCATGCCGGAGAGCGCCGCGCTGGTGGAGCGGCTGCGCGCCGACGGCATCCCGGCCGTCATCTCGGGCGCCGGGCCCACCGTCATGGCCCTGGCCGACACCGACAGCGCCGACAAGGTCTCTCACCTCGCGGGTGAGGGCTGGGCAGCCAACCGGCTGGACCTGGACGTGCAGGGAGCGAGCGTGCTGCCGCTTGCGACCTGACACCCGGTTGCCGGATTTGGAGAGGGGGAATGTTTGTTGGATCCGGTAGTGTTAACCTCAAGTCTGCACCCGACCCCACCATGGCGAGGTGCCTCGTGTCCCCGTCCGGGACAGACATTCTTCCGGGAGCCTCCCACGCCACTCCGTGTTCCTTGCTTCGTACCTGGGCAGTACGTCGTATGTGGGCATTGAGCGGGCCGCCGGGCACGCTTCGGAACAGGTGCTACCACGCCACGTGACACTGGGTGCCACGGCTCGCGGAAGCGCCATCACCGCACATTTCTTCCGCCGCTTTGGCGGACCACCGCCCCGGCGCGGTTCACAGAAGACAGGACCGTAGCCGGACAGCACAACCGGTCGCCGAGCCAGACAGGCCGACGTCCGCTCCAGGGAAGGACCCTTCGTGAGCGACACCACCGATCTGATGGGCGCACGTGTCGAGGAGACCGCTGCCGCGCCCGCCACGGACGCCTCCGCGCCTGCCACCGGTGCCGGCTCCCGGCGGCGCCGCGGTACCGGCCTCGAGGGCATGGTGCTGGCCGAGTTGCAGCAGGTCGCCTCGGGCCTGGGCATCAGGGGCACCGCGCGGATGCGCAAGAGCCAGCTGATCGAGGTCATCAAGGAGGCGCAGGCCGCCGGGGGCGCCGCCCCCAAGGCAGCGTCTTCCCCCGCCGGGGACGCCGCTGAGACCAAGCCCAAGCGCCGCGCCACCTCCAAGGCCCGTACGGGTGAGGCCGCCGCCGACGCCGAGAAGAAGGCCGAGGCTCCGGCCGACAAGGCCGCGGCCCAGCAGCAGATCGAGATCCCCGGTCAGCCGGCCTCCGACGATGCGCCGACCGAGCGCCGTCGCCGCCGTGCCACCGCCGAGGCCGGCAGCCCCTCCGCGAGCAGCGCCGAGACCGTCGCCGCCGAGGCCAAGGCCGAGGCGCCCGCCCAGCAGCCGCAGGCGCAGGGCGAGGCGAGGGGTGACGCCGGTGACGGCGAGGGCCGTGGCCGCCGCGACCGCCGCGAGCGCGGCCGGGACCGGGACCGCCGGGGCAAGGGCGACGACCAGCAGGGCGGCCAGCGTCAGCAGCAGGGCGGCCAGCAGCAGGGCGGCGGCCGGCAGGACCGCCAGCGCGACAACGGCCCGCAGGACGACGACGACTTCGAGGGTGGCCGCCGTGGCCGTCGCGGGCGCTACCGCGACCGCCGTGGCCGCCGTGGCCGTGACGAGATGGGTGTCGAGCCGCAGCTCGCCGAGGACGACGTCCTGATCCCCGTCGCGGGCATCCTGGACATCCTCGACAACTACGCCTTCATCCGGACCTCCGGCTACCTCCCGGGTCCGAACGACGTGTACGTCTCCCTCGCCCAGGTCCGCAAGAACGGCCTGCGCAAGGGTGACCACGTCACCGGTGCGGTCCGTCAGCCGAAGGAGGGCGAGCGCCGCGAGAAGTTCAACGCCCTCGTCCGTCTGGACTCCGTCAACGGCATGGCGCCCGAACACGGCCGTGGCCGCCCGGAGTTCAACAAGCTGACCCCGCTCTACCCGCAGGACCGGCTCCGTCTGGAGACCGACCCGGGCGTGCTCACCACCCGCATCATCGACCTCGTCTCGCCGATCGGTAAGGGGCAGCGCGGTCTGATCGTGGCCCCGCCGAAGACCGGCAAGACCATGATCATGCAGGCGATCGCCAACGCGATCACGCACAACAACCCCGAGTGCCACCTGATGGTCGTCCTCGTCGACGAGCGTCCGGAAGAGGTCACCGACATGCAGCGGTCGGTCAAGGGCGAGGTCATCTCCTCGACCTTCGACCGCCCGGCCGAGGACCACACCACGGTCGCCGAGCTGGCCATCGAGCGCGCCAAGCGCCTGGTCGAGCTGGGCCACGACGTGGTCGTCCTGCTCGACTCCATCACGCGTCTGGGCCGTGCCTACAACCTGGCGGCGCCGGCCTCCGGCCGCATCCTGTCCGGTGGTGTCGACTCGACCGCGCTGTACCCGCCCAAGCGGTTCTTCGGTGCGGCGCGCAACATCGAGGACGGCGGCTCGCTGACCATCCTGGCCACGGCTCTCGTGGACACCGGGTCCCGCATGGACGAGGTGATCTTCGAGGAGTTCAAGGGCACGGGCAACATGGAGCTGAAGCTCGACCGCAAGCTCGCGGACAAGCGGATCTTCCCGGCCGTGGACGTGGACGCCTCCGGCACCCGTAAGGAAGAGATCCTGCTCGGTGCCGAGGAGCTGGGCATCGTCTGGAAGCTGCGCCGCGTGCTGCACGCGCTCGACCAGCAGCAGGCGATCGAGCTGCTGCTCGACAAGATGAAGCAGACCAAGTCGAACGTCGAGTTCCTGATGCAGATCCAGAAGACGACGCCGACGCCGGGCAACGGCGACTAGTCGCAAGGGACTTCATCCAGAGGTTCACCGGGGCCGCCCCCTGTCCGTCAGCGACGGGGGGCGGTCCTTTGGCACATCTGCACAAGCACACCGGAAAGGCCACAAGCGAGATCTTTGCCACAAGAGTTGCCTTAGGTACCGGTTTCCAGGCGTACCGCATCCGGGGTTGAACCCGCAGGTCAGCGAGGCGACCCTCGCACGGTCGACTACACACGGTGTCCATCGCCGCACGGGAGGAGCACTTAGCGTTGTGCAACTCTTTCCCGAGTTTCTCCGTCTGACCGTACGGAGCGACGATGGAGCGGTCACGACCGTTCCCGACCCTGAAAGCAGGGGGTAAGCCGACCGACGAGACCTAGGAGCGATGTGTCCGCCCAGAGCACGCCGGAGCCCGTCATACCCGAGCCGGACGGAAGCGCACCCCACCAGGGCAGGGGACGGCGCCGCAAGGGTCCCAGCAAGGGCCGCAAGGCTCTGCGCGTCATGGCCTGGACCGCCGCGGGGGTGGTCGTCCTGGGCGGCACCGGCGCCGGGTACGTGTACTTCAAGCTCAACGGCAACCTCAAGAGCGTCGACATCAACCAGGCCCTCGGCGCCGACCGGCCCACGAAGATCGACAACGGCTCCCAGAACATCCTGGTCCTCGGCTCGGACAGCCGTTCCGGCTCCAACAAGAAGCTCGGCGGCGGCACCGACGACGGCAGTGCCCGCTCCGACACGGCGATGATCGTCCACGTCTACAAGGGCCACAAGAAGGCCGACGTGGTCTCCATCCCCCGGGACACCCTGGTCGACCGTCCCGCCTGCACGGACACCGGCGGCACCACCCACCCGGCCGCGACCGGCGTGATGTTCAACGAGTCCTACTCCACCGGCGGCGCGGCCTGCGCCGTGAAGACCGTCGAGTCCCTCACCGGCATCCGCATGGACCACTACCTGGAGGTCGACTTCGAGGGCTTCCAGAAGCTCATCGACGACCTCGGCGGCGTCCCGGTGACGACCACGAAGAACATCGACGACCCGCAGAGCCACCTGAGCCTCCAGGCCGGCGCCCACACCCTGAACGGCCGGCAGGCCCTCGGTCTGGTCCGCACCCGGCACGGCGTCGGCGACGGCTCCGACCTGGGCCGTATCCAGCTCCAGCAGGCCTTCGTCAAGGCGCTGATCAACCAGGTCGAGCACGTCGGGATCTTCACCAGCCCCAAGAAGCTGTACGATCTCGCCGACACCGCCACCAAGACCGTCACCACCGACTCCGACCTGGACTCGGTCAACTCCCTGATGGACTTCGCGGACGGCCTCAAGGGCATCGGCGCCAAGAAGATGACCATGGTCACCATGCCGGTCCAGTACGACCCGGCCAACCCCAACCGCGTGGTCATGCAGACCACCAAGGCCCAGCTGGTGTGGGACGCGCTCAAGCACGACCGGCCCATTCCGAGGTCGGCGACCGAGGGCACGGCCATGGGCGAGGCCAAGGGCGTGGTGAGTTCCTAGCTGCGGCTTCCCGGGGGCGACCACCTCGGGGAATAGATGACAGTCGCCCCCGGTTTTGGGGGATGGCGCCAGTCCTGGCAGACTGGTACGTCGGCTCCGGTTCACGCTCCCGCACCCCGCGGGCGGCGACCCGGCGCCCTCCCGAAACCTAGGAGACACCTTGAAGCGCGACATCCACCCCGAGTACGTCGAGACGCAGGTCAGCTGCACCTGCGGCGCGTCGTTCACCGCCCGTAGCACCATCGAGTCCGGCACCATCCGGGCCGAGGTCTGCTCCGAGTGCCACCCGTTCTACACGGGCAAGCAGAAGATCCTCGACACCGGTGGCCGTGTGGCCCGCTTCGAGGCCCGCTTCGGCAAGGCTGCCGCCGGCTCCAAGAAGTAGCGAGCCCCCATTCGCCGGTCCACGGCCACACCCCCGCCGGGTGTGCCCGGGACCGGCGTTTTTGGTCGCCCGCCCTTCCCTTCACCGCTGTACAGGAGCCGAAAGATGTTCGAGGCCGTCGAGGAACTCGTCGCCGAGCACGCCGATCTGGAGAAGAAGCTCGCCGACCCGTCGGTCCACGCCGACCAGGCGAACGCGCGCAAGCTGAACAAGCGCTATGCCGAGCTGACCCCGATCGTCGCCACGTACCGCTCCTGGAAGCAGTCCGGCGACGACATGGAGACGGCCCGTGAGCTGGCCGCCGACGATCCCGACTTCGCCGCCGAGGTCAAGGAGCTGGACAAGCAGCGCGAGGAGCTGACCGAGAAGCTGCGCCTGCTGCTGGTCCCGCGCGACCCGAGTGACGACAAGGACGTCATTCTGGAGATCAAGGCGGGCGCGGGCGGTGACGAGTCGGCGCTGTTCGCCGGCGACCTGCTGCGCATGTACCTGCGCTACGCCGAGCGCGTCGGCTGGAAGACCGAGATCATCGACGCCACCGAGTCCGAGCTGGGCGGCTACAAGGACGTCCAGGTCGCCGTGAAGACCAAGGGCGGCCAGGGCGCCACCGAGCCCGGCCAGGGCGTGTGGGCCCGGCTGAAGTACGAGGGTGGTGTGCACCGCGTGCAGCGCGTGCCGGCCACCGAGTCCCAGGGCCGTATCCACACCTCCGCCGCCGGTGTCCTCGTGACCCCCGAGGCCGAGGAGGTGGACGTGGAGATCAACCCGAACGACCTCCGCATCGATGTCTACCGCTCCTCCGGGCCGGGCGGTCAGTCCGTCAACACCACCGACTCCGCCGTGCGCATCACGCACCTGCCGACCGGGGTCGTCGCCTCCTGCCAGAACGAGAAGAGCCAGCTGCAGAACAAGGAGCAGGCCCTGCGTATCCTGCGCTCCAGGCTGCTCGCCGCGGCGCAGGAGGAGGCCGAGCGGGAGGCCGCCGACGCCCGCCGCAGCCAGGTCCGCACCGTCGACCGCTCCGAGAAGATCCGCACCTACAACTTCCCGGAGAACCGCATCTCGGACCACCGCGTCGGCTTCAAGTCGTACAACCTGGACCAGGTCCTGGACGGCGACCTCGACGCGGTGATCCAGGCCTGCGTCGACGCCGACTCGGCGGCGAAGCTCGCCGCCGCGTAAGACACGTACGCACGTACGGGCACGACACGTACGGGCACGACACGGAGGACTCGCGTGAACCTGCTGCTCGCAGAGGTGGCCCAGGCCACCCAGCGGCTGGCCGACGCCGGCGTGCCCTCGCCGCGCAACGACGCGGAGGAGCTGGCCGCGTTCGTGCACGGCGTGAAGCGCGGCGCACTGCACTCCGTGAAGGACGCCGACTTCGACGCCCGGTACTGGGAGGTCATCGCCCGGCGCGAACAGCGCGAGCCGCTGCAGCACATCACCGGGCGGGCCTACTTCCGGTACCTGGAACTCCAGGTCGGGCCGGGGGTGTTCGTGCCCCGGCCGGAGACCGAGTCCGTGGTCGGCTGGGCCATAGACGCCGTGCGCGCCATGGACGTCGTCGAGCCGTGCATCGTCGACCTGTGCACCGGCTCCGGCGCCATCGCGCTCGCCCTCGCCCAGGAGGTGCCGCGCTCGCGGGTGCACGCCGTGGAGCTGTCCGAGGACGCCCTGGTGTGGACCCGCAAGAACGTGGCGGGCTCCAGGGTCGACCTGCGCCAGGGCAACGCCCTGGAGGCCTTCCCCGACCTCGACGGCCAGGTGGACCTGGTGATCTCCAACCCGCCGTACATCCCGCTCACCGAGTGGGAGTACGTCGCCCCCGAGGCCCGTGACTACGACCCTGAGCTGGCGTTGTTCTCCGGCGAGGACGGCCTCGACCTGATCCGTGGCATCGAACGCACCGCACACCGGCTGCTGCGCCCCGGCGGCGTCGTCGTGATCGAGCACGCCGACACCCAGGGCGGCCAGGTGCCGTGGATCTTCACCGAGGAGCGGGGCTGGGCCGACGCGGCCGACCACCCCGACCTCAACAACCGCCCCCGGTTCGCGACCGCCCGCAAGGCGCTGCCGTGAGCACCCACCAGGCAGTCTTTTCCGAAGTCCCGCAGTACGTGTACGAGGAGGCCCGCTAGACATGGCACGGCGATACGACACCAACGACGCGACCGACCGCGCGACGGGTCTGCGCGAGGCCGCGTCCGCCGTCCGCCGGGGCGAGCTGGTGGTGCTGCCGACCGACACGGTGTACGGCATCGGTGCCGACGCGTTCTCCTCGGAGGCCGTCGCCGACCTGCTCGCCGCCAAGGGCCGGGGCCGCAATATGCCCACCCCTGTCCTCATCGGCTCCCCGAACACCCTGCACGGCCTTGTCACGGACTTCTCCGAGATGGCCTGGGAACTGGTCGACGCGTTCTGGCCGGGCGCCCTCACGCTCGTCGCCAAGCACCAGCCGTCGCTGCAGTGGGACCTCGGCGACACCCGGGGCACGGTGGCCGTCCGCATGCCGCTGCACCCGGTCGCGATCGAGCTGCTCACCGAGGTCGGCCCGATGGCGGTGTCGTCGGCGAACCTCACCGGGCACCCGGCGCCGGAGGACTGCGACGCCGCCCAGGAGATGCTCGGCGACTCCGTCTCCGTCTACCTCGACGGCGGCCCGACCCCCGGTATCGTGCCGTCGTCGATCGTGGACGTCAGCCGTTCCGTGCCCGTGCTGCTGCGCGAGGGTGCCCTGTCCGCCGAGGAGCTGCGCAAGGTGGTACCCGACCTCGAGGTGGCGAATTGACGGCCCCTGAAGCGGGGCGTGGCATAGGCATCGGGGAGCGTGTCGCGGAGGAGACGACGACCTTCGGATTTCCGCGCGACACCTTCCGCATCCTCCACGTCAGCACCGGCAACGTGTGCCGCTCGCCCATCACCGAGCGGCTGACCCGCCATTTCGTCGCGGAGCGGCTCGGCATGCTCGGCGGCGGTCTGATCGTGGAGAGCGCGGGCACCTGGGGCCACGAGGGCGCGCCGATGGAGGCCAACGCGGAGACCGTGCTGGCCGAGTTCGGCGCGGACGCCACCGGCTTCGTCGGCCGGGAGCTGCTGGACGAGCACGTCATCAGGGCCGACCTCGTGCTCACGGCCACCCGCGACCACCGCGCCCAGGTCATCTCCATGGGCCACTCGGCGGGACTGCGCACCTTCACCCTGAAGGAGTTCACCCGCCTGGTCCGCGCGATAGACCCCGCCACGCTGCCGCCCCTGGAGGACGGCGTGGTGATGCGCGCCCGCGCCCTGGTCCGCGCGGCGGCGGCGCTGCGCGGCTGGCTGCTCGCGCCCACGGCGGAGGCGGACGAGGTCTACGACCCGTACGGCGCCCCGCTGACGTTCTTCCGGTCGGTCGGGGGCGAGATACACCAGGCGCTGGATCCGGTGGTGACGGCGCTGACCGGCGTAGCCGCCCGGGCATAAGGCGCATATCCCGGTGCGGTGGTCGCGCGTGCGGCGCGGGCCCGGCCTACATTGGGGATACGTCACCGTCGACCGCCCGGGAGCCCGCCATGTCGGTCACCCCTACCCTCTCGACCGATGTCCTGCGGCGGCAGGACCCCGAGCTGGCCGAGATCCTGCTGGGTGAGCTGCGACGGCAGTCGACCTCACTGCAGTTGATCGCCGCCGAGAACTTCACCTCGCCCGCCGTGCTGGCCGCACTGGGCTCGCCGCTCGCCAACAAGTACGCCGAGGGCTATCCCGGCGCCCGGTACCACGGCGGCTGCGAACTGGTCGACGTCGCCGAGCGGCTCGCCGTGGAGCGGGCCAAGGCGCTGTTCGGCGCCGCGCACGCCAACGTCCAGGCCCACTCGGGCTCCTCTGCCGTCCTGGCCGCCTACGCCGCCCTGCTGCGCCCCGGCGACACCGTCCTCGCCCTCGGCCTGCACTACGGCGGCCACCTCACCCACGGCTCGCCCGCGAACTTCTCGGGCCGCTGGTTCGACTTCGTGGGGTACGGGGTGGACGCGGAGACCGGTCTCATCGACCACGACCAGGTCCGGCATCTGGCGCGCAACCACCGGCCCAAGGCGATCGGTGTGCGGCTCCATCGCCTATCCCCGGCACGTCGACTACGCCTTCTTCCGCGAGGTCGCCGACGAGGTCGGGGCCTATCTGATCGTCGACGCCGCGCATCCGATCGGGCTGGTCGCCGGGGGAGCGGCGCCGAACCCGGTGCCGTACGCCGATGTCGTGTGCGCGACGACCCACAAGGTGCTGCGCGGGCCGCGCGGCGGGATGATCCTGTGCGGCTCCGCCGACCTGGCCGAGCGGATCGACCGGGCCGTGTTCCCCTTCACCCAGGGCGGCGCCCAGATGCACACCATCGCCGCCAAGGCCGTCGCGTTCGGCGAGGCGGCGACACCGGCGTTCGCCGCGTACGCCCATCAGGTGGTCGCCAATGCCCGGACCCTGGCCGGTCACCTGGCCGCCGAGGGGTTCGGCGTCACCACCGGCGGCACGGACACCCATCTGATCACCGCCGACCCCGCTCCGCTCGGCGTGGACGGCCGCACCGCGCGTGGCCGGCTCGCCGCCTCCGGGCTCGTCCTGGACTGCTGTGTGCTGCCGCACGGCGACGGCCGGGGCCTGCGCCTGGGCACGGCCGCGGTGACCACGCAGGGCATGGGGGAGAAGGAGATGGTGCGGATCGGCGCCATGATGACGGCCGTGCTGCGCGGTGTGACCGAACCGGCTCGGGCCCGGGAGGACGTGCGCGAACTGACAGGTGATTTTCCGCCGTATCCGGGCTGAACAGGGACAGGAGATGCCCCGACCACCCTGATGCCGACCGTGCTCCACAGCTACCCGTGCAACCATCGTGGCTACCCGGAAGTCCCCATCCATATACGTCCATCGCTAGGGTGTGGGGCTGTGATGGCCAGCGAGACCTGTGGGGAAGCCTGTGCGTGAATACCTGCTGACGCTCTGCATCACGGCCGCGGTGACGTACCTGCTGACAGGGCCGGTGCGGAAGTTCGCGATCGTGGCCGGGGCGATGCCGGAGATCCGGGCCCGTGACGTGCACCGGGAGCCCACTCCGCGTCTCGGCGGTATCGCCATGTTCTTCGGCCTGTGCGCGGGGCTGCTGGTCGCCGACCACCTGACGAACCTCAACGAGGTCTTCGCGAAGTCGAACGAGCCGCGGGCGCTGCTCTCCGGCGCCGCCCTGATCTGGCTGATCGGCGTCCTGGACGACAAGTTCGAGATCGACGCGCTGATCAAGCTGGGCGGCCAGATGATCGCCGCGGGCGTGATGGTCATGCAGGGTCTGACGATCCTGTGGCTGCCCATCCCGGGCGTCGGCAATGTGGCGCTGACCCAGTGGCAGGGCACTTTGCTGACCGTCGCACTGGTCGTGATCACGATCAACGCCGTGAACTTCGTGGACGGTCTGGACGGCCTGGCGGCCGGCATGGTCTGCATCGCGGCGGCGGCGTTCTTCCTGTACTCGTACCGGATCTGGTACTCGTACGGCATCGAGGCCGCCGCCCCGGCGACGCTGTTCGCGGCGATCCTCATGGGTATGTGCCTGGGCTTCCTGCCGCACAACATGCATCCCGCGCGGATCTTCATGGGCGACTC
Organism: Streptomyces broussonetiae; assembly: GCF_009796285.1. Lineage (NCBI taxonomy): Bacteria > Bacillati > Actinomycetota > Actinomycetes > Kitasatosporales > Streptomycetaceae > Streptomyces > Streptomyces broussonetiae. Next base: position 6,339,633 of record NZ_CP047020.1, read on the forward strand.
GGGCTCGATGCTGATCGGCCTGGTGCTGGCGGCGGGCGCGATCTCGATCACGGGCCAGGTGGACCCGGACGCGCTCGCGCTGTTCACGGGTTCGGAGAAGGCGGCGGTGCACCAGACGGTGCCGGTCTACATCCCGCTGCTGCTCCCGCTGACGATCATCGCGGTGCCGGCCGCGGACCTGGTCCTCGCGATCGTGCGCCGTACCTGGCGCGGTCAGTCGCCGTTCGCCGCCGACCGCGGGCATCTGCACCACCGGCTCCTGGAGATCGGCCACTCGCACAGCCGGGCCGTGCTGATCATGTACTTCTGGTCGGCCCTGATCGCCTTCGGCGCGCTGGCGTACTCGGTCAACTCGGCGTCCATGTGGATCGTGCTCGGCATCGTCTTCCTCAGCGCGGTCGGGCTGGTCCTGCTGCTGCTCCCGCGCTTCACCCCGCGCGTGCCGGTGTGGGCGCAACGGTTCGTGCCGCCGCGCTACCGGCGGCGCCGCGCGGCCGAGGCGGCTCGGGCCGCTGTGGCCCCCGAGGCCGCCGAGGCGGGGGAGACCGCGGGACGGGCGCCGGTCGCGGCGGGGATCTCGGGCGTCAACGGGGCGACGGCCATTGGCCCCCGATCGCGTTTTGTTGATCGTCACTGAGACGAACAAGGTAAGAATCTGACTAGAGCATTGCCAACTCGTGGGGGAGCAAAGTCCCCTAATACCAGACAAGTGGGCACGGCAATTGCACAGACGCGCACTGTCACTCTCATGTGTGACAGCAAGCACACCTAGCAGGTAAAGACCTCATCAAATAGTTTGTGATACGGTTCACGAGAACCCCGGATAGAACCGAAGGACCGTAGTGCGACGGTCCATTGGTGTGAGGTCTCGATCACTCAGCCCGGGACTACGCTCGTCCATGACGACACCCTGCCCCCTTGTGAAAGCGGAGTTGCCGCCATGCCGTCCAAAGACGCCCGGAACCTTCTGCGGATCGCTGTGCCCACAGCGGCTGCAGGCGCGATCGCTGTCGCCGTGAGCGCCGCGGTCGCGGGGGGCAAGGGTGCGCTCGGCGCGGCCGTCGGCACGGTGCTGGCCGTCCTGTTCATGGGAGTCGGCCTCTACGTGCTGCAGTGGACGGCAAAAACGCTCCCGCAGCTGTTCCAGATGATGGGCCTGTTGCTCTACGTCGCCCAGCTGCTGCTCCTCCTGATCTTCGTCGCTGTTTTCAAGGACACCTCCCTCTTCAACCCGAAGACGTTCGCCGTGTCGCTCGTCGTCTCGACCGTCGTGTGGATGGCCGCGCAGGCTCGCGCACACATGAAGGCCAAGATCTTCTACGTCGACCCGGACTCCGAGAAGAGCGAGAAGCCCGAGAAGACAGGGCCGTCGTCGTGAGGGGTAGGGGCGGGATAAAGGCTTGTGAGATCTCCTGCTATCGTCCGGTGCCAACTGCGGCATCGCGGGCGCGGGCATCTGAGCTGACGCCTGCTCAATGGCGAGGCTCGAGGGCCCCCAGCCGCCCCCACATCCGTAACACCAGTCCGGTGCCGATCCGCGGCCGTGTGCCGCGCCGACACAACGAGGTTGCCGTACCCATGCGTCATGCCGAAGGAGCCCGCGGTGAGTGCTGACCAGACCCAGCTCGCCTTTGACTGGAGTTGTCGGGTCATGTCCGACAACGGGTGCGGCTTCCCGGCCCCGGGCCTCAACTCCTTCCTGTTCAAGCCGCTCTTCACGGTCGGCGGCTTCGAGTTCAACAAGGTGATGCTGCTCGCGCTCGTCACCACGCTGGTCATCGTCGTCTTCTTCTCGGCCGCCTTCGGCAAGGCCAGGGTCGTCCCGGGCAAGCTGCAGATGATCGGCGAGGCCGGCTACGACTTCGTGCGCCGCGGCATCGTCTACGAGACGCTCGGCAAGCGCGAGGGCGAGAAGTGGGTGCCGCTCATGGTCTCCCTCTTCTTCTTCGTCTGGCTCATGAACGTCTGGTCCGTGATCCCGCTGGCACAGTTCCCGGTGTCCTCGGTCATCGCGTTCCCGATGGTGCTGGCCGCGATCGTCTACATCACCTGGGTCGCGCTCACCTTCAAGAAGCACGGCTTCGTCGGCTTCTTCAAGAACGTCACGGGCTACGACAAGTCGCTCGGCGCCGTCCTGCCGCTGGTCATGCTCATCGAGTTCTTCTCGAACCTGCTGGTCCGCCCGTTCACGCACGCGGTGCGACTCTTCGCCAACATGTTCGCCGGTCACCTGATGCTGGTCATGTTCACCGTGGCCTCCTGGTACCTGCTCAACAGCTGGCTGGTCGTGGGCGCCGGCGTCTCCTTCGTGATGACGATGGCCATGATCCTCTTCGAGCTCTTCGTCCAGGCCGTCCAGGCGTACGTCTTCGTGCTGCTGGCCTGCTCCTACATTCAGGGCGCTCTCGCCGAGCACCACTGAGCCGTACCACCCCGCCAACCCCCAGACGTCCGGTGGCCAACCCCCACCGGTCCATGAAAGAGAAGGAAGAACCGGCATGTCCGCTGCTCTTGAGACCCTCGCCGCCACCGCTGGTGTCCACGGCTCCGTCGGCTCGATCGGCTACGGCCTCGCTGCGATCGGCCCCGGCATCGGCGTCGGCATCATCTTCGGTAACGGCACCCAGGCCCTGGCCCGCCAGCCCGAGGCCGCCGGTCTGATCCGTGCCAACCAGATCCTGGGCTTCGCCTTCTGTGAGGCGCTCGCCCTCATCGGCATCGTTATGCCGTTCGTGTTCGGTAAGTAATCACCCCTTACCCGACACGAAACGACGAAAGGCACTGATGTGATCGCCAACCTGGCACAGCTGGCGGCCTCCGAGACCGAGCAGAACCCGCTCGTCCCGGCCGGCCCCGAGCTGCTCATCGGCACCATCGCCTTCGCCATCGTGTTCTTCTTCTTCTGGAAGAAGCTGCTTCCGAACATCAACAAGGTTCTGGAGGAGCGCCGCGCGGCGATCGAAGGCGGTATCGAAGAGGCCGACGCCATGAAGGTCGAGGCCCAGGGCGTCCTTGAGCAGTACAAGGCTCAGCTCGCCGAGGCCCGGCACGAGGCCGCGCGCCTGCGCCAGGAGGCGCAGGAGCAGGGTGCCGCGCTCATCGCCGAGATGCGGGCCGAGGGCCAGCGGCAGCGCGAGGAGATCGTCGCCGCCGGTCACACCCAGATCGAGGCCGACCGCAAGGCTGCCGCGCAGACGCTTCGCCAGGACGTGGGCAAGCTCGCCACCGAACTGGCCGGCAAGCTCGTCGGCGAGTCCCTCGAGGACCACGCCCGCCAGAGCCGTGTGATCGACCGCTTCCTCGACGAGCTCGAGGAGAAGGCCGAGGCCACGCGATGAACGGAGCGAGCCGCGAGGCCCTGGCTGCCGCACGTGAGCGTCTCGACGCGCTGACGGACTCCACGTCCGTGGATGCCGCATCGCTCGCCGACGAGCTGACGGCCGTCACCGCGCTGCTCGACCGCGAGGCCGGCCTGCGCCGGGTCCTCACCGACCCGGCGCAGCAGGCGGAGGCCAAGACGGAGCTGGTCCAGCGTCTGATCGGCGGCCAGGTCAGCGGTCCCACCGCCGACCTGGTGTCCGGGATGGCCCGCGCCCGCTGGTCGCAGCCCCGCGACCTGGTCGACGCGCTGGAGGAACTGGCCGACATCGCCGACCTCACCGCGGCGGAGAAGCGGGGCAACCTCGACGAGGTCGAGGACGAGCTGTTCCGGTTCGGCCGGATCGTCGCCTCGAGCACGGACCTGCGCGCCGCGCTGACCGACCGGACCGCCACCGGCCAGGCCAAGACCGAGCTGCTGCACCGGCTGCTGGGCGGACGGGCCAAGCCCGCCACCGAGCGCCTGGTCGCGCGCCTGGTGACGGTGCCGCGTGGACGTAGCCTGGAAGCGGGACTGGAGTCCCTGTCCAAGCTGGCTGCCGAGCGCCGGGACCGCATGGTCGCCGTCGTCACCTCGGCGGTGCCGCTGAGCGACGGCCAGAAGCAGCGCCTCGGCGCCGCCCTCGCCAAGCTCTACGGCCGGCGGATGCACCTCAACCTGGACGTGGACCCCGAGGTCGTCGGCGGTATCCGGGTGCGGGTCGGTGACGAGGTCATCAACGGTTCGATCGCGGACCGGCTGGACGACGCCGCCCGCCGCATGGCGAGCTAGCAGCAACTCGATACGTCGAGAACAGCAGTACGTACTTACGGCCCTGGTTGGGCCGTGCAGAGGATTCACCTCTTTCAGGGGGGAGTCCCCATCCCCCCCAAGTGAAACTTCGGGCCCAACAAGGAGAGCAGGGAACCCAGATGGCGGAGCTCACGATCCGGCCGGAGGAGATCCGGGACGCGCTGGAGAACTTTGTCCAGTCGTACAAGCCGGACGCGGCCTCGCGCGAGGAGGTCGGTACGGTCACCCTTGCCGGCGACGGCATCGCGAAGATCGAGGGTCTTCCCTCGGCCATGGCCAACGAACTGCTGAAGTTCGAGGACGGCACCCTCGGCCTCGCCCTCAACCTCGAGGAGCGCGAGATCGGTGCCATCGTCCTCGGTGAGTTCAGCGGCATCGAGGAGGGTCAGCCGGTGCAGCGCACCGGTGAGGTCCTCTCCGTCGCGGTCGGCGAGGGCTACCTCGGCCGCGTTGTCGACCCGCTCGGCAACCCGATCGACGGCCTCGGCGAGATCGAGACGTCCGGCCGCCGTGCCCTTGAGCTGCAGGCCCCCACGGTCATGCAGCGCAAGTCGGTGCACGAGCCGATGGAGACGGGCTACAAGGCCGTCGACGCGATGACCCCGATCGGCCGCGGTCAGCGTCAGCTGATCATCGGTGACCGCCAGACCGGCAAGACCGCCCTGGCCGTCGACACGATCATCAACCAGCGTGACAACTGGCGCACCGGCGACCCGAAGAAGCAGGTCCGCTGCATCTACGTCGCCATCGGCCAGAAGGGCTCCACCATCGCCGGCGTGCGCCGCGCGCTGGAGGAGAACGGCGCCCTGGAGTACACGACCATCGTCGCCGCCCCGGCGTCCGACCCGGCCGGCTTCAAGTACCTTGCGCCGTACACCGGTTCGGCCATCGGCCAGCAGTGGATGTACGAGGGCAAGCACGTCCTCATCATCTTCGACGACCTCTCGAAGCAGGCCGACGCCTACCGCGCCGTGTCCCTGCTGCTGCGCCGCCCGCCGGGCCGTGAGGCCTACCCGGGTGACGTCTTCTACCTGCACTCCCGTCTGCTGGAGCGCTGTGCCAAGCTCTCCGACGACATGGGCGCCGGCTCGATGACCGGTCTGCCGATCGTCGAGACCAAGGCCAACGACGTGTCGGCGTTCATCCCGACCAACGTCATCTCCATCACCGACGGCCAGTGCTTCCTGGAGTCGGACCTGTTCAACGCCGGTCAGCGCCCCGCGCTGAACGTCGGTATCTCCGTCTCCCGAGTCGGTGGTTCCGCGCAGCACAAGGCGATGCGCCAGGTCTCCGGCCGCCTCCGTGTGGACCTCGCCCAGTTCCGTGAGCTGGAGGCGTTCGCCGCCTTCGGTTCCGACCTGGACGCGGCCTCCAAGGCGCAGCTTGAGCGCGGTTCGCGCATGGTCGAGCTGCTCAAGCAGGACCAGTACCAGCCGATGGCCACCGAGGACCAGGTCGTCTCCGTCTGGGCCGGCACCAACGGCCGTATGGACGACGTCCCGGTCGCGGACATCCGTCGCTTCGAGAAGGAACTGATCGACTTCCTGCACCGGAAGCACCAGGGCCTGATGACCTCCATCAAGGAGGGCGCCAAGATGTCGAACGACACCATCCAGGCGATCGACGACGCCGTCGCGGAGTTCAAGAAGCAGTTCGAGACCTCGGACGGCAAGCTGCTCGGCGAGGACGTTCCTGCCGCTGCCGCCAAGTGACGTAAGGAAGGGACCTGACTCATGGGAGCCCAGCTCCGGGTCTACAAGCGTCGCATCCGATCCGTCAGCGCGACCAAGAAGATCACCAAGGCGATGGAGATGATCGCCGCCTCGCGCGTCGTCAAGGCGCAGCGCAAGGTGGCGGCCTCCACGCCGTACGCGACCGAGCTGACGCGCGCGGTCACGGCGGTCGGCACCGGTTCGAACACCAAGCACCCGCTCACCACGGAGACGGAGAACCCGGCCCGTGCCGCGGTCCTGCTCCTCACGAGCGACCGGGGTCTGGCCGGTGCCTTCAACTCCAACGCCATCAAGGCGGCGGAGCAGCTGACCGAGCGCCTGGAGCGCGACGGCAAGCAGGTGGACACGTACATCGTCGGCCGCCGTGGTGTCGCCCACTACAACTTCCGTGAGCGCAAGATCTCGGAGTCGTGGACGGGCTTCACGGACGAACCGTCGTACGCGGACGCCAAGAAGGTCGCGGCACCCCTGATCGAGGCCATCGAGAAGGACACGGCCGCGGGCGGCGTGGACGAACTCCACATCGTCTTCACCGAGTTCGTCTCGATGATGACGCAGACGGCGCTGGACGCCCGGCTCCTTCCGCTGCGTCTCGAAGAGGTTGCGCAGGAGGCGGTGCCCAAGGGCGAGATCCTGCCGCTGTACGACTTCGAGCCCTCGGCGGAGGACGTCCTCGACGCCCTGCTGCCGCGCTACGTGGAGAGCCGTATCTACAACGCGCTGCTCCAGTCGGCCGCTTCGAAGCACGCCGCCACGCGGCGCGCGATGAAGTCGGCCACCGACAACGCGGGCGAGCTGATCAACACGCTCTCCCGTCTTGCCAACGCGGCCCGCCAGGCCGAAATCACCCAGGAAATCAGCGAGATCGTCGGTGGCGCGAGCGCCCTGGCCGACGCGACCGCGGGGAGTGACCGATAATGACCACCACTGTTGAGACCGCGACGGCTACGGGCCGCGTCGCCCGGGTCATCGGCCCGGTCGTCGACGTGGAGTTCCCCGTCGACGCGATGCCGGACATCTACAACGCCCTGCACGTCGACGTGGCCGACCCGGCCAACGCCGGCGAGAAGAAGACGCTGACCCTGGAGGTCGCCCAGCACCTGGGTGACGGCCTGGTCCGCACCATCTCCATGCAGCCCACCGACGGTCTGGTCCGCCAGGCCCCGGTCACCGACACCGGCAACTCCATCACGGTGCCCGTCGGCGACTTCACCAAGGGCAAGGTGTTCAACACCCTCGGTGAGGTGCTGAACGTCGACGAGACGTACGACGGCGAGCGCTGGGGCATCCACCGCAAGGCCCCGAACTTCGACGAGCTCGAGTCCAAGACCGAGATGTTCGAGACGGGCGTCAAGGTCATCGACCTGCTCACCCCGTACGTCAAGGGCGGCAAGATCGGCCTGTTCGGCGGCGCCGGCGTCGGCAAGACGGTGCTCATCCAGGAGATGATCTACCGTGTCGCCAACAACCACGACGGTGTCTCGGTGTTCGCCGGTGTCGGTGAGCGCACCCGTGAGGGCAACGACCTGATCGAGGAGATGTCCGACTCGGGCGTCATCGACAAGACCGCGCTGGTCTTCGGTCAGATGGACGAGCCCCCGGGCACCCGTCTGCGTGTCGCGCTGGCCGGCCTGACCATGGCCGAGTACTTCCGTGACGTCCAGAAGCAGGACGTGCTGTTCTTCATCGACAACATCTTCCGCTTCACGCAGGCCGGTTCCGAGGTGTCGACCCTGCTCGGCCGTATGCCCTCCGCGGTGGGCTACCAGCCGAACCTGGCCGACGAGATGGGTCTCCTCCAGGAGCGCATCACCTCGACCCGCGGTCACTCGATCACCTCGATGCAGGCGATCTACGTCCCCGCGGACGACCTGACCGACCCGGCCCCGGCCACCACCTTCGCCCACCTCGACGCGACGACGGTTCTGTCCCGTCCGATCTCCGAGAAGGGCATCTACCCGGCCGTGGACCCGCTGGACTCGACGTCCCGGATCCTGGACCCGCGCTACATCGCGCAGGACCACTACAACGCGGCCATGCGCGTGAAGAACATCCTGCAGAAGTACAAGGACCTGCAGGACATCATCGCGATCCTCGGTATCGACGAGCTGGGCGAGGAGGACAAGCTCGTCGTCCACCGTGCCCGTCGTGTGGAGCGCTTCCTGTCCCAGAACACCCACGTCGCCAAGCAGTTCACCGGCGTGGACGGTTCGGACGTCCCGCTGGACGAGACGATCGCGGCGTTCAACTCGATCTGCGACGGCGAGTACGACCACTTCCCGGAGCAGGCGTTCTTCATGTGCGGTGGCATCGAGGACCTCAAGGCCAACGCCAAGGAGCTGGGCGTCTCCTGAGCCCCCGTGCTCGTGTGAGGGGGCGGGCGCGTCCCGCCCCCTCTGCCACGCCCTCTAGAATTGACCCCAACACCCGGCGCCCCTGCCGGGTGGTGACCCGAGGAGCCACCCTTGGCTGCTGAGCTGCACGTCGAGCTGGTCGCCGCGGACCGCCAGGTCTGGTCCGGCGAGGCCACCCTGGTCGTCGCGCGCACCACGTCCGGCGACATCGGCGTCATGCCCGGTCACCAGCCGCTGCTCGGTGTGCTGGAGTCGGGCCCGGTGACCATCCGTACGAGTGATGGTGGAACGGTCGTCGCCGCGGTGCACGGCGGTTTCATCTCGTTCGCGGACAACAAGCTGTCCTTGCTGGCCGAGATCGCCGAGCTGTCGGACGAGATCGATGTCCAGCGCACGGAGCGGGAGCTGGAGCGCGCGAAGGCGGAGGGCGACGCCGCCGCCGAGCGCCGCGCGGATGTCCGCCTGCGTGCGGCGGCGGCGAGCTGAGCCCATAGCTCGTCTGCCGTATGACGTCACTCAGCCGCGGTCGGCCCGGAGCAATCCGGTGCCGGTCGCGGCTGAGGCAGATGTGGGTGTTTTTTAAGTTTCATTACTCAGTAACAGAAGCAGTTCCCCTACCTAGGAGACGAGGAGGTCGGTGCCGATGGTCCTCGCTCTGACTGTGTGCGGGGTCGTGGTCGCGCTCGTGGTGGTGGGGCTGTTCCTGTTCGGGCTGCGCCGCAGACTGATCCAGCGCTCCGGCGGCACGTTCGACTGTTCGCTGCGCTGGGACGTGGCCGAGAAACCGGACAGCAGTGGCAAGGGCTGGTCCTACGGTGTCGCCCGCTACAACGGCGACCGCATCGAGTGGTACCGCGTCTTCTCCTACGGCTTCCGCCCGCGCCGCACCCTGGAGCGCGCCGCCATCGAGGTGGCCGGGCGCCGGCTGCCCGAGGGCGAGGAGGAGCTGGCGCTGCTCTCCGACGCGGTGATCCTCGCCTGCATGCATCGGGGCACGCGCCTCGAACTCGCGATGAGCGAGGACGCGCTGACCGGATTCCTCGCGTGGCTGGAGGCAGCCCCACCCGGTCAGAGAGTGAATGTGGCGTAGCCACGTTGGCTCTCCCCCGGACGAGTCCGGGGGAGAGCCAACGTCGCTCAGGACACCTGCAGGTACTACAGGTTGCTGCTGATCGCGTTCACCAGTTCACCGTCGCTGGTGTCGCCGCTGAACTCCCAGAAGAAGGCGCCGCCCAGGCCCTGGGACTTGGCCCAGCTCATCTTCCCGGCGATGGTCGACGGGGTGTCGTAGGACCACCAGTTGCTGCCGCAGTGGGCGTACGCCGTGCCCGCGACGGTGCCGGTGACCGGGCAGGACGTCTTGAGCACCTTGTAGTCCTCGATGCCCTGCTCGTACGTGCCCGCCGCCGGACCCGTGGCCGTACCGCCCGGCGCGTCCTGCGTCACACCGGTCCAGCCGCGGCCGTAGAGCCCGATGCCGATGAGCAGCTTGGACGCGGGGACGCCGACCGACTTGTACTTGGCGATCGCGTCGGCGGTGTCGAAACCGGCCTTTGGCATGCCCGAGTACGAGGTGAGCGGGGAGTGCGGGGCCGTCGGCCCCTGGGCGTCCCAGGCGCCGAAGAAGTCGTACGACATCACGTTGTACCAGTCGACGTACTGGGAGGCGCCCGCGTAGTCCGCGGCCTCGATCTTGCCGCCGGAGGTTCCGTCGGCGGTGACCGCGGCCGTGACCAGCTTGCTGCTGCCGAACTTGGCGCGCAGCGCGGCCATGACGTTCTTGAAGGCCGCCGCCCCGCTGGTGTCGCAGGACAGGCCGCAGGCGTTCGGGTACTCCCAGTCGATGTCGATGCCGTCGAACACGTCGGCCCAGCGCGGGTCGTTGACCAGGTTGTAGCAGGAGTCGGCGAACGCGGTGGGGTTGGCCGCCGCCTGGGCGAAGCCGCCGGACCAGGTCCAGCCGCCGAAGGACCACAGCACCTTGAGGTTCGGGTACTTGGCCTTCAGCTCGCGCAGCTGGTTGAAGTTGCCGGCCAGTGGCTGGTCCCAGGTGTCCGCGGCGCCGCTGACCGACTGGTCGGCGGTGAACGTCTTCTGGTAGTCGGCGTAGGCGTCACCGATCGCGCACTGGCCGTTCGTCACGTTGCCGAAGGCGTAGTTGATGTGCGTGATCTTCGCGGCCGAGCCGGACGTCACCAGGTTCTTGACGTTGTAGTTGCGGCCGTAGATGCCCCACTCGGTGAAGTAGCCGAGCTTGACCTTGTCGCTGGTGGGCGGGGGCGTGGTGCCGCCGCCGGTGGTGTGCACGGCGACCGCGCCGCTGACCGGGCCGGTCTGGTCGGCGCTGTCGCGGGCCTGCACGGTGTAGGAGTAGTCGGTGCCGGCGCTCAGGCCGGTGTCGGTGTACGAGGTCGTGGCCACCGTGGAGACGACCTTGCCGTCGCGCAGGACGTCGTAGTTCTTGACGCCCTTGTCGTCGGTGGCCGCGCCCCAGCTGAGCTGTACCGAGGTGTCGGTGACACCGGAGGCGGTGGGGGTGCCGGGTGCGCTCGGCGGGCTGTCACCGGGGACCGTCGCGCCGTCGCAACTGCCTCCGTTCAGCGTGCAGTTGGACGGGGCGCCGGGGCCCGCGCCGTTGAAGCCGAAGGAGACCGAGGCGCCCGGGGCGAGGGTGCCGTTGTAGGACTTGTTCTTCGCCGTCCAGTGGTTGCCGGAACTGGTGACGTCCGCGTCCCAGGCGGAGGTGACGGACGTTCCGGAGGGGAAGTCCCACTCGACGGTCCAGGAACTGATGCTGCTGCTACCGGTGTTCTTGATGGTCCACTGGCCGCCGAAGCCGGTTCCCCAGTCGGTGGTCTTGGTGAAGCTCGCCGTCGCGTTCGTCGCGGCCTGTGCGGGGCCCGCGAGACCGACGAGACCGGCCACGGGGAGCAACAGGGTCGCGAGAGCTGCCGCGGCTCTGTGTCTGAAGCGCATGCTGCGCCTCCCTCATCTAGGAGTGGGGTGTCGTGGGCATGACTGAGCCTTCACGCTCACGGTGCTGCGAGAGTAGAAAGGTCTGGACCACGGGTCAATAGGTCTGGACCACTCGCCTCGGAGTGCCCGCTAGATCCCCAACTCCTGAGCCAGCACGGCCGCTTGGACCCGGCTGCGCAGCCCCAGCTTGGCCAGCAACCGGCTGACGTGCGTCTTCACCGTGCCCTCGGCCATGTGCAGCCGCTCGGCGATCCCGGCGTTCGACAGGCCCTCGCCGATGCAGGACAGCACCTCGCGCTCGCGCGGGGTCAGCCCCTCCAGCACCGTTGGATCGGCCTTCGGCCCGCGCACCGGCGTGGCGGCGAACTCGGTGATCAGCCGCCGGGTGACCGCCGGGGCGACGATCCCCTCACCGCGCGCCACCGTGCGTACCGCCTCCAGCAGATCGCGCGCCTCGGTGTTCTTCAGCAGGAACCCGGCCGCTCCCGCCCTGAGCGCCCCGAACACATACGCGTCCAGGTCGAAGGTGGTCAGCACGAGCACGTCCGCGAGCCCCTCCGCGACGATCTGCCGGGTCGCCGACACGCCGTCCAGACGCGGCATCTGCACGTCCATCAGGACGATGTCCGGCCGCAGTTCCCGGGCCAGCTCCACCGCCTGCTCGCCGTCCGCCGCCTCCCCGGTCACCTCGATGTCGGGTGCGCTGCGCAGGATCAGCACGAGCCCGGCGCGGACGGCGGACTGGTCCTCGGCGACGAGGACCCGGATGGCGGGGGTCATGCGGAATCTCCTTGGTCGAGCGGAAGAGCGGCGCACACGGCCCACCGGGCGCCCTCGGACCTGGGTTCGGGCCCGGCCTCGAAGCTGCCGCCGAGCAGCGCGGCCCGCTCCCCCATCCCGGCGAGCCCGGCGCCCGAACCGGGTGCGCGCGGGCTGTCGCCGGGCCGGTACGGGCTGGTCACCCGGATGCGCAGGGTGCCGTCCTGCTGCCGCAGGGTGACCCGGACCTCTCCCTCGGCCGCGTGCTTGAGTGCGTTGGTCAGCGACTCCTGCACGATCCGGTAGGCGGCCAGCTCGACCGGCGCCGGCACCCGGTCGTGGCCGTCCTCGAGCAGGACCTCCAGCCCGTTGGCGCGGGCGCTGTCGACCAGGGCGGCCAGGCCGTCGAGCGTCGGTGTCGCGGCCGGTTCCCGGTCGCCGCTGCTGTCCCGCAGGATACCGATCAGCCGGCGCATCTCGGCCAGCCCCTCCACGCTGTTCTCGCGGATCACGACGAGGGCGTCCCGGGAGGTCTGCGGATCGTCGAGCGAGAGCGCGGCCGTGGAGTGAATGGCGATCGCCGACAGATGGTTGGCGACCATGTCGTGCAACTCCCGTGCCATCCGGGCCCGTTCGGCGGTCACCGCCTGTGCCCGGTCCATCTCCGCCAGCAGCGCGGTCTGTTCGGCGCGCAGCCGGGCCGTCTCGGCGGCGTCACGGTGGTTGCGCACCACCAGGCCCGTCGCCGCCGGCGCGAACGCGAGCACACCCACGCCCACGCCGATCAGCAGGCCCTGGGGATCGCGCCAGAGCGCGGCGGGCACCACACCGCCGAGCACCGTCAGCATCCCGGTGACCCAGGGGATCCGGCGGGCCGAGGCGGGGGTGCCGTACAGGACGGCCGCGTACATCAGGTCGGTGTACAGGACGAGGGTGACGACGTTGCCCAGGGTCACCGTGTCCAGGGTCAGCGCGAGCGTGCCGACCAGCAGGCCGACGCGGGGCCGGATCCGGCGCAGCGGCTCGCACAACGCGGTCGCGAGGAGCGGCAGCAGCGGGGCCCAGGACGCCTGCCACTGCACCAACGGGTCGGAGGGCACCCGGGGATGTATCCCGAGCGCCCACAGCAGCACCCCGCCCAGCAGCCCGCCCAGGGCGATGCGCAGGTCGTCACGGTGGGGGCGGGGGAGTGCGGGAGCCATGCGCCCATCCAACACGGCCGTGGACGCACCCGCCTGCTCCCCGGGAAGGGTCTCGTCCTGCAACTTTCGCTTACGGCGAGTTCGCCCGCGGTGACGACGAAACCGGGCGGCACGGCGGCCAGCCTGGTAAAGGCGACGAAAGGAGCGAGTCGTGGTCGTCGGGTTGATCATCGCGTGTGAGGTGGCGTTCTGGGTGCTGCTGGCCACCGGGCTGGCGGTCCGCTACCTGCTCAAGTGGCGCCGTACGAGCGTGGCGTTGCTGCTGTGCGAGCCGCTGCTGGAGGTCGTGCTGTTCGTCGCCACGGCCGTCGACCTCAGAAACGGCGCCCGGCCGAGCTGGGAACACGGCCTGGCCGCGCTCTACATCGGCTTCACCGTCGGCTACGGCCACTACACGATCGGCCGGCTGGACGGCCACGCGGCCCATCGCCTCGCGGGCGCACCCCGGCCCCCGAAGCCGCCCCGGTACGGGCTCGCCCGCGCCCGGTACGAGGGACGCCTGTGGCTGCGCACGCTGCTGGCCGCGGCCGTGGCCCTCGCCCTGCTCCAGGCGGCGATCTGGTACGTCGGCGACGGAACCGCCACCGGCCCGCTGCGGTCCTGGCAGTGGGGCGCACTGCGCATCGTCGCGATCCACGGTGTCATCGCCCTGACCTATCTGCTGTGGCCCAAGAAGCCCCCGGCCGGCACTGCCACCCGTGAGACGGAGGGTCGTACGCTGGCCGGGCGATGAGGAGAGCGCATGAGTGACAGGGCGGGTGGCGGCGCGGTGCTGGTCGTCGACGACGACGCGGCGATCCGGCGCTCGCTGGAGCGCGGGCTCAGGCTCGGCGGCTTCGCGGTGCGCACCGCCGCCGACGGCCCGGAGGCACTGGCCGCGATCGGGACCGCCCCGCCCGATGTCCTCGTGCTCGACGTGTCGATGCCCGGCATGAGCGGCATCGAGGTGTGCACCCGGCTGCGTGACGAGGGCCTGGACCTGCCCGTGCTGATGCTCTCCGCGCTGGACGAGACCGCCGACCGGATAGCCGGGCTCCAGGCGGGCGGCGACGACTACCTCGTCAAGCCGTTCGCCCTGCAGGAACTGGTGCTGCGGCTGCGCGCCCTGCTGCGCCGCCGCCCGCCGGCCGACAGCAGGCGTACGGAGCCGCTGCGCGCCGCGGGCCTGGTGATCGACCCGGCGGCCCGCACCGCCGAGCGCGACGGCCGCCCGCTCGAGCTGACCCGGCGCGAGTTCGAGCTGCTGGAGGTCCTCGTCCGCAACGCCGGCCTGGTCCTCACCCGCGACCAGTTGCTGGACCGGGTCTGGGGCTACGACTTCGACGTGCGCACCGACACCGTCGACACCTTCGTCAGCTACCTGCGGCGCAAACTGGAGGCGCAGGGCCGCCCCCGGCTGATCCACACGGTCCGGGGCGTCGGCTTCGTCCTGCGGGACGTGCGCGAACCGCGGGACACGCCATGAGACTCTCCGCCCGCATCGGCCTCGCCGTCGGCTGCACCGTCCCGCTGCTGGTGCTGGCCGGCGGCTGGCTGCTGCTGCACCTGGTCGGCCGCGACCTGCACCGGGCCGAGGACCAGCACCTGCGCCGGCGCGCCACGGCCGTCGCCCCGGACGCCCGCGCGCTCCTGCGGGCCGCGGCGGGCGACCACCCCAAGGCCGCCGACACCCGGGAACGGCAGCTGTTCGACGCGGCCCTCGACGTCGGCGTACGCGTGGTGGGCCCGGACACGACCTTCAGCGGCGGCCCCCAGCCCGGCCCCGCGGTGAGGCTGCCCGACCGCACCGCCGGGATCGTCACGGTGCACGGCGGCGGGCGCAGCTGGCGGGCCCTGGCCCGGCCGGTGCACGGCGGCACGGCCTCCGGCACGCTGTGGCTCTTCTCGCCCGACACCGCCGACCGCGTGCAGATCCCGCTCGTGCGCCGCCGGGTGCTCGGCACCGCGCTGCTCGCCGCACCGCTGTCAGGGCTGCTCGCCTGGGGCCTGGCCGCCGGGGCGAGCGTGCCGCTGCGCCGGCTCACCCGCCGTACCGCGGGACTCGACCCGCGCACCAGCGCGGCCCGGCTGCCCGAGGAGCGCACCGGGGTGCGGGAGGTCGACGAGCTGGCCGCCACGCTGCGCACCGTCCTCGCCCGCTACGACGAGCAGGCCGCCCGCACCGGCCAGGCGCTGGACACCGCCCGCTCCTTCTCCGCGGCGGCGGCGCACGAACTGCGCACCCCGCTGATGAGCATGGGCACCAACCTCGACATCCTCGCCGCCCACCCCGGGCTGCCGGAGCCGGACCGCAGCGAGGTGCTGGCCGACCTGGGCCGCGAACACGCCCGGCTGCAGGGACTGCTGGTGATGCTGCGGGCCCTGGGGCGTGGTGACCTGGTGGAGGCGGAGGCCTTCGGCCCCGTCGATCTCACCGAGGTCGCCGACGCGGCCGTGGCCGAGGCCAGGCGCCGCGCCCCGGACGCGGACATCACCCTGGACGCGGCGCCGGGGCTCACCGTGCACGGCTGGGAGCCGGGCCTGCGGCTGCTGCTGGACAACCTGCTGGCCAACGCCCTCGCCCACGGCCGGGACCGCGAGGGCCGGGCCGTGGTGCGGGTCGGCGTGCGGGGCCAAGCCCCGGGCGAGGTGCTGGTGACCGTGGACGATCACGGCCCGGGCGTTCCGGCCGAGGCCCGCGCCCGGATCTTCGAGCGTTTCCAGCGGGGCCCGGACAGTACGGGCTCGGGCCTCGGCCTCACCCTCGTCGCCCAGCAGGCGGCGCTGCACCGGGGGAGTGCCACGGTCACGGACGGGCCCGACGGCATCGGCGCCCGCTGTGCCGTACGGCTGCCCTCGGACGGTGGCGACCTGCCCGGCCGACGGGACTGGCTGATCGGCACAGCCGGGGCAAACCGGTCACAGAGTTTCCCCAAGGACTCCGCCTAGCGTCCGGGACGACGGAGGGCCGATGCCGGCCTTCCGGACGTGAACGGAAGTGAACGGAGAGGCACATGTACCTACGACGACGCGCGCGCACGTTCTTCGCGGGGCTCGCCGTGACGGCCGTGCTGGCGGGCACGGCGGGGACGGCAGCCGCGGCCGACAGCACCCCCGGGCCGGGCCCGACCGGCGACGGCGCGCAGGCGCTGTGCAAGCGGGTGCCCAAGCTCGACCGCCGCATCGAGCGGGCCCTCAAGCGGCTCGACGCCGGGGTCGCACGGCGCGGTTCGGTCGCCCGGCTCGAGCAGCGGGTGGACAACGCGAAGAAGGCGGGCCACACCCAGATCGCCACGTATCTCCAGGACCGGCTGAACCTCCGTAAGTCCCTGGTGACGAACCTCAAGCAGCGGCAGAAGGACCTCGTCGCCGTCTCCGCCTGGTGCAAGGACAACGGGATGGGCAAGGCCGCGGGCAACGGCGGAGCCAAGGCGGCGGGCTGATGCGGGTCCGGCACGCCGCGTTGCCCGCGGTGGCACTGCTCGTGGCGCTCACCGCGGGCTGCGCGCACCACACCGGCGCCTCCTCGGGGGCACCGGCCCCCTCCGCAACGCCCTCGGGGTACGCGCAGATGCAGCAGAAGGTGAACGCGGCCCAGTCCGCCGCCGCGGCGGCCGACCAGGACGCGACGAGCAACGCGGACCGGTGACCTGGTGGGGTGCGCTCAGCGCTCCCCACCAGGGACCCACAGCACGTCCCCGACCTCCTTGTTGGCGATCCGCGCCAGAATGAACAGCAGGTCGGACAGCCGGTTGAGGTACGTGGCCGTGAGCGGGTTCATCGTCTCGCCGTGTGCCTCCAGGGCCGCCCAGGTGGAGCGCTCGGCCCGGCGGGCGACCGTGCAGGCCTGGTGCAGGAGGGCCGCGCCGGGGGTGCCGCCCGGGAGGATGAAGGACCGCAGCTTCTCCAGCTGCTCGTTGAAGCGGTCGCAGTCCGCCTCCAGCTTGTCGACGTAGAACTGCTCGACCCTGAGCGGCGGGAACTCGGGGTTCTCCACCACCGGCGTCGACAGGTCCGCACCTACGTCGAACAGGTCGTTCTGGACGCGGGAGAGGACCTGGACGACCTCCGTGTCCAGGTTGCCCAGCGCGATCGCGGTGCCGATCGCCGCGTTGGCCTCGTTGGCGTCGGCGTAGGCGGAGATACGGAGATCCGTCTTGGGCACCCGGCTCATGTCACCGAGGTTGGTGGTGCCCTTGTCCCCGGTCCGGGTGTAGATGCGCGTCAGATTGACCATGTGACCAGCGTAGTTATGCTCCGGCCGTCCGGAACACCCGTGTGCCCACCGTCACCGCCAGTGCCGCGAAGCCGACGGCGACGAGGGCGCCGTGGAGCATGTGCGCGTCGGCGTAGTGGCCGGTGTAGGCGTCGCGCACCGCGTCCACCAGATAGCGGAACGGGACGCAGTGCGAGAGCACGTCCAGCCAGGTGGGCGCGAGGGTCATCGGGAGCATCAGGCCGGACAGCAGCATCGACGGCATCGACACCATGTTGACCAGCGGGCCGAACTCCTGCGGGGTGCGGACCTTCATCCCGAGCGCGTACGACAGCGAGGCCAGCGACAGGGTGAGCAGGGCGACGAACGCGAAGCCGATCAGGATGCCCGCGAGCGGCGCGCGCAGCCCCATCACCAGCGCGGCCAGCACCAGCAGCACGGCCTGGAAGACGAAGACCGTGGTGTCGCGCAGCACCCGGCCGAGCAGCAGGGCGAGCCGGCTGACCGGGGTCACCCGCATCCGCTCCAGTACCCCCTGCCCGTTCTCGATGATGACCGTGAATCCGGCGAACAGGGAGCCGAACAGGCCCAGTTGGAGCAGCAGGCCGGGCACGAGCACCTGCCAGGAGCTGCCGCCCCCGCCCAGCGGCAGATGCGTGAGCAGCGGGCCGTAGAAGAGGAGGTAGAGCAGCGGGGTGAGCACGCCGAAGAGCAGCGCGAAGCGGGAACGCAGGGACTGGCGCAGATAGCGGCCGTAGATGAGGGCCGTGTCGTTCAGCAGCATCTTCTCGGGATCCCTAGACGGCTACGGGGGTGGTGTCGGCCGGGGCGGGACCGCGGCCGGTGATGGCGAGGAACGTGTCCTGGAGCGTGGCGTCCAGCGAGCCGCCGTGCCGCAGCTTGAGCGCGCTCGGTGTGCCCTCGGCGGCGACCGTGCCCCGGTCGACGATCACCAGGCGGTCGGCGAGGGCGTCGGCCTCGTCCAGGCAGTGGGTGGTCAGGAACACGGTCGTGCCGTGTTCGTCGCGCAGCCGGCGCACCAGGTCCCACAGCTCGGCGCGGCCGGCAGGGTCGAGGCCGGTCGTCGGCTCGTCCAGGAAGAGGACCTCGGGGCGGTGGGTGAGGGCCATCGCGATGTCCAGGCGGCGGCGCTGGCCGCCGGACAGCGCCGCCGTCCTGCGGTCGAGGAGGTCGCCGAGGTCCAGGTCGCGGGCGAGTTCCTCGGCCCGCCCGGCCGCCTCCGCCCTGGTCAGACGGTACATCCGGCCCTGGGTGACCAGTTCCTCCCGCACGCTGATCTGCGGATCGACCCCGCCGGACTGGGCCACGTACCCGGACACCCGGCGCACCCCGGCCGGGTCGGTCGCGAGGTCGTGCCCGGCGACGGTGGCCGCGCCGCCGGTCGGCTTCAGCAGGGTGGTGAGCATCCGCAGGGTGGTCGTCTTGCCGGCGCCGTTGGGCCCGAGGAAGCCGAGGATCTCGCCCGCGCGGACGGTGAGGTCGATGCCCCGGACGGCCTCGACCGGGCCGGACTTGCTCTGGAAGGTGCGGGCGAGGCCCGCCGCACTGATGACTGATGCCATGCCCCACAGAAAAACAGAGTCTCTGAAATTTTGCAACGACACCAAGTTTTATATGTCACCAACTTTCCAGTGGGTCCAGCGAAGCTACGATGCGGGCATGGCTGAGGGACTCAGGGAACGGAAGAAGCGGCAGACCAGGCAGTACATCTCGGATGTCGCCACGGGCCTGTTCCTGGAGCGCGGCTTCGAGTCGGTGACCGTCGCGGAGATCGCCGAGGCGGCCAACGTCTCCGTCAACACGGTCTACAACTACTTTCCGGCCAAAGAGGACCTCTTCTTCGACCGCTCGGCCGGCATGGTCGACCGGCTCGCCCGCTGGATCCGCAGCCGCGACGCGGGGGAGTCTGCCGCGAGCGCCGTGCTGCGCGAGCTGCGTGAGGAGGTCCAGGCCGTCTCGCCCCGGGTCGGCCTGATGGAGGGCTACGACCGCTTCATGCGCGTCATCCACGAGGCGCCGGCGCTGCGCTCCCGGCTGTGGACCTTCCAGCAGGAGGTGCACGACAACGTCACGGCGGCCCTGCGCGAGGAGACCGGCGCCGAGCCCGGCGACCCGCTGCCCGACCTGATGGCCGGCCAGATCTGCTGGATCCACCAGTCGGTCTTCGTCACCATCAGCCGAGAGATGCTCGCCGGCCGCAGACCTGCCGAGGTCTCCCGGGAGGTGCTCGCCCTCCTCGACGACATCGAGGACCTGCTGAGCGAGCGTGTCCTCGGCTACGCGGTGCGAGCACAGACGCGTTGACGCTCCGAGCGGGAACCTTCCGGTTCCTTCGCGCGTTGCGAAGGGCGATCTGACCGTCGGGGAAGTGGGTTGACCATGGCCATGGTGGGCCTGTTCTGGATCGCCGAGGGCGACGTGTACGTGGGCGCCAAGCCGGCCGGCCTGGCCCCCGGGGTGCGCCTGACGTCCGAGGGCGTGATGGCCCTCGGCGACGGACGGTCCGGCCTCCACCTGTGGGAGGACGTGTCCGCGCTGACGGTGGCGGACGTCCCCGAGAAGTCCCTGAAGCGGCAGCTGGGTGCGGTCGCGGACCTGGCCCTGGGCATGACGGAGCTGGTCCTGACCACGGGGTACGGCCAGGAGGCTCCGCCGCTCATGACGGTGCGCGTCCAGTCGTCCGACGGGGAGCACGAGTTGGCGGCCTACGTCGCGGCGGC
The DNA here is from genome assembly GCF_009796285.1 of Streptomyces broussonetiae. NCBI lineage: Bacteria > Bacillati > Actinomycetota > Actinomycetes > Kitasatosporales > Streptomycetaceae > Streptomyces > Streptomyces broussonetiae. The sequence continues at coordinate 6,359,764 of NZ_CP047020.1, forward strand.
CGTCGGCTACTCCCGGACCGAGGTCGACCTCTCCCGCGCCCTCCTCGCCCGCCTCACGGACGGCGCCGCGACGATGGCGACGACCCTCGCGGCGATGTCCGAGTGGGGCCGCGCCCGGGAGGGCGGTTCACCCCGGGCGGCGGAGCGGGAGGCGCTGTTGCGGGAGTGGGTCGGCTAGGGCCGCCGGTCACCGTCACAGGGCAGAGGTGTCCGTCGTGCGGCCCCGGCATCCGGTCTCCGCCGCCGTCACTCTGACCGTCCTCGCGCTGCTCGCAACCGCCTGCGGCGAAACGTACAAGGCAGCCCCGGACGGCACGGCGGTGCCCCAACTCGTCGGACTGCGGCTGAACATGGCGAAGTCCACCGCGGGCGAGGCCGGTTTCCCGGACGTCGCCCCCGTCAGCGTCGACGACCGGCGCCAGTCGCTGGAGCACACGAACGACTCTGGACCGTCTGCGCCCAGCAGCCCGCGGCCGGCACGAAGTCCTCGGGCGCCTCAGTCGAAATGGCAAACCCCCGAAGCGGACATGTAACGGACTGAGCACGCAGCGTATCGACGCCGTCGTGATCACCGTGCCGTTTCCGTCAGGAGAGAGCTGACCCGATCCGCGAAGCACGGTCCCGGTACGGGGATCTCGACCCCGGGATGGCGGGCGTAGCCGCGGGTCACGGCGTGGGCGACGTAGGACGTGATCACCTCCGCGCGGCGGGGACGTCTGCGGGCGCCCGGCGAGGTCAGTCGGCTGAGGACCCTGAGGACCGTGGGCACGGACGCGTCGAAGGTGCAGTCGACGGGCGGGCGGAGGCCGATCACCGGGATGGTGTCGTGCTCGGCGGTCACCGTCTCCAGGCCGGTCTGGTCGTACCAGAAGGCCGCCGCATGGGTCTCGCCGCGCGCGCGGTGGTGCAGGGAGAGGCAGTACGCGGACGGAGCGTGCCCGGCGCCGCCGGCGTACTGCCACCAGAAGCGGGCTCCCTCGTCGATGCCGGCGACGAGCAGCGCGCAGCCGAGCAGCCAGGCGCACTCGGGTTCGGGCAGCTGGTCGGTGAGGAAGTGGAGCGTGCCGGGGGCCAGCGCGCCGAGCAGGGAGTCGCACAGGGTGCGCAGGTCGTGGATCGCGGCCGGGTCGGCGGGGCGGGCGCCGGCGACGTCGGCCACGTCCTCCGCGTACCCGGGGTAGGCGCTGTCCTCGTAGGGGACGGTGTCGGCGGGGACCTCGGGGCGGCGGCGCAGCCGGGCGCGTGCGAGGAGGGCGTCTATGTCTGTCGTGTCTGTCATGGCGGTGGGGCTCACTCCCGGGAGCCGGTACGGCGCAGCAGGTCTTCGAGGGCCGCGCGGGCGTGGTGGTCGACGGCGTGGGTGATGGCCGGGCTCAGGCCGGTGACGTAGGGGATCGTTTCCGCCAGATCCTGTCCGCACAGGTGACCCAGCACGACCACGTCCATCTGGTCCTGGGGCAGGCGGGCTATGGCGTCGAAGAGGTCCACCAGGTCGGTCATCACCACGAGGTGGCCCGGGACGCTGTCGCCGACCTCCTCGGTGGAGAAGACGGCGGCGCGCAGGTCGGGGCGGCCGTCGCGGTGGGCGGCGCGTGCCAGGACCCGGGTGCGCAGCAGCAGCCAGGCGTTGCGGCGGACGTTCTCGCTGCTCGCGACCGTGCTCCAGGACAGCCACAGCAGGTCGAAGGTCTCGCCCACCGCCCAGCGGACGCGGTCCTCGGCCAGCAGGAAGGCGCGGGCGTAGGCGGTGTAGGGCGCGCGCATCGTCTCGATGAAGGCCTGGTGGGCCAGGGGCGGGGGCTCCGCCTCGCAGGCCACCTGCTCGATGCACTGCTCGATCCACCACCGTTCCTTGCGGGCCTCGCGCGCCGCGGCGGTCCACAGCCGGCGCATCGGCCGCACCGGCAGACCGAGCGCACGGATCATGCTGAAGGTGATCTCCCAGGTGGGGTAGTACCCGTTGCCGCGCAGGAGTTCGCTGATCCGGGTCTTGGAGTAGCCGGAGCGGTGGACGAGGTCGTCCAGGGTCATACCGCTCGTGAAGACGTGGCGGCGGACCGGTTCCAGCCAGGCCCGGTGCGCCGGACCCGCAGCCGCGGAGATGGGGGCCGGCTTGCGGCCGCGCCGGCCGGCGGGCTCCGGGAGAACCGGGCGGCCCGTGCCGGCGGGCTCCGGGGAAGCGGGGCGGCCTGTGCCAGGGGGCTCGGTCATCGGGGTGGCTCCTCCCCGGCGGCGGTGGTCGTGGCTGTGGGGTCGGCGGCTGCCCGGGGACTGCCGGGGCCGGTCAGGGCCTGGACCATCTGCTGCACGAGCAGGCCCAGGGACGGGAGCAGGGTGGCCATGGCGGCGACCTGTCCCAGCACGGTCATCACCGTGCTCCACGTGAGGACCGTCACCAGGACGGCGACGGTCCACACCTTCTCACTCGACATCACGCACTTCGTTTCTGTGAGCGGGTCTCACTCCAACTGCCCCTCCGTCAGGCGGTGCTGAAGCGCCATCGGAAGGGAGAGCCAGCATGGCCCCGCCCCTGTCCACCACGCCACGTGATCATGGAGTTACGGAACAATGACCCCAAGGGCCGGCCCGCGCTACCCGGCGCCACCCCTGGCGCGACGGGAGAATGACAGCGATTCAACCTATTGAGGGGGAAAGGCGACTTCCGCTCACGCACCGTGTCGTACGCCGCCATCCTGGAAAGCCCCAGGCGCCACTCGACACCGCACTGGGAAACCGTGCGGCCCCCTGTGCTGAAGCAACATCCCTGGAGGGGGCCGCACGATCGAGGGGCTCGTACCGCTGCCGGTGTGATGTCCGTCAAGTGAGACGTGACGCGCGTTACTTACCGGTCACACAGCGGCTCCGGAGCGCTATGGTCCGCCGGAGAAGCAGACTTGGAGCGCGTTCGAGGGAGTCGTCAGTGGCACGGAAGCTTGCCGTCATCGGAGCCGGTCTCATGGGGTCCGGCATCGCTCAGGTCGCGGCGCAGGCGGGCTGGGACGTCGTCCTGCGTGACGTCACCGACGAGGCGCTCAAGCGTGGCACCGACGGCATCAAGGCCTCGTACGACAAGTTCGTCGGCAAGGGCAAGCTGGAGGCGCACGACGCCGACGCCGCCCTGGCCCGCATCACCGCGACCACCGACCTGGACGCCGCCGCCGACGCCGACGTCGTCGTCGAGGCCGTCTTCGAGAAGCTCGAGGTCAAGCACGAGATCTTCCGTGCGCTCGACAAGATCGTGCGCCCCGGGGCGGTGCTCGCCTCCAACACCTCCGCCATCCCGATCACCAAGATCGCGGCGGCCACCGAGCACCCCGAGCGCGTCGTCGGCGTCCACTTCTTCTCGCCGGTGCCGATGATGCAGCTGGTCGAGCTGGTGCGCGGCTACAAGACGAGCGACGAAACCCTCGCCACCGCACGGGAGTTCGCCGAGTCCGTCGGCAAGACCTGCATCGTCGTCAACCGCGACGTCGCCGGCTTCGTGACCACCCGGCTCATCTCCGCGCTCGTCGTGGAGGCCACCAAGCTCTACGAGTCCGGGGTCGCCACCGCCGAGGACATCGACCTTGCCTGCAAGCTGGGCTTCGGCCACGCCATGGGGCCGCTCGCCACCGCCGACCTCACCGGCGTCGACATCCTGCTGCACGCCACCAGCAACATCTACACCGAGTCCCAGGACGAGAAGTTCGCCCCGCCGGAGCTGATGCGCCGGATGGTGGACGCCGGTGACATCGGCCGCAAGAGCGGGCAGGGCTTCTACACGTACTGAAATCCCGCCCCAGGCACCCAAGCCGGACATCCACCCCGGGAACATCACTCCCCGGGGTGAATTCGGTATCGGTTCGCTTACAAGCAGCAACCGCACCACCACTCGCACAGTCAGACCGGGCACAGCACCGACACGGAGTACGCCAACCGCACTCAACGGGGAGCGCATATGCACATCAGGGGCGACCACGCCGAGCTGGTCGTCGGGGGCCGCCTCGACGTCCGCAGCGCGGCGGACGCCCGTACGGCCCTGCACCTGGCCGTCGATCACGGAGTCGGCGACCTGGTGCTCGACCTGTCCGAACTGGACTCCTGGGACGCCACCGGCCTCGGGGTGATCATGGGTGTCCATCGGCGGGCCGGCCGCTGCGGTCGCCGTCTGGTGCTGCGCGGTGTCCCGCCCCAGATGCAGCGCCTGCTGGTCGCCACCCGGCTGCACCGCATCCTCGCCATCGAGGGCGGCATCGGGGTGGAGTCACTGCCCCGGGTGTGACCCGCGGGACGGGACGGGCCGGGGCACAGTCGCCGAACCGCACGTCGGGGGCAATCCTCATGAGACTGTGACGTCACGGGCCGTACGGCACCCCGCCCTGTCGGAGATACTGAGCGAAGGTTTAGGGTTCGGTCGCCCGCCGCCTCGCAACCCTCGACCGAGCGGGCCCGGACCAGAAGCGACAGCGCGGTGTGCGACAAGGCCGGGAGGGGCCGGAATCCGGGCACACGACGCTTTTGGGGGGGCTTGAATCCCATGGAATCCAGGGAACCCACGGACCCGATCGACCCGGGACCCGAGGAGTACGGTCAGGCGCACAGCCGCCGCCCGCCCCGGGAATCCCTCACCTCCGACTTCGGCCAGAGCACGCCCGCGCTCGCCCGTACGGCGCAGGTCGTCTCCGGCGATCTGCTGCTGACCGTCAACCCCGTCGACGGCAGCGAGATAGAGCCCTGTCCGCCGGCCCAGCGCCCCGGCAGGCCCCGCAAGCGAACCGCCGCCGAGCGCGCCGAGGTCGAGCGGGCCGCCCGGCCGCCCGTGCCGGCCGGCCCCGCCCAGCCCGCGCCGTCCCTGCTGGAGCGGCAGGACGAACGCGAACGCCTGGTCCGGCTGTTGGCCCGCGGACGCTCCGTCCGGCTCACCGGCCCCGGCGGCTGCGGCCGTACCGCCCTGCTCGACCTGGTCGCCGAGGACTGCCTGGACCTCGCCCCCGACGGCGTGATCCGGCTCTCCGGCTTCCACCGCACCGCCGGCGAACTGCTCCACGACCTCTGCCACGCCGTCTACGACGCCCCGGGCCACCGCCCGGAACGCGACGATCTGCACGCCCTCGTCGCCGAGATCGGAGCCGTCGTCGTCCTGGACGACATCGAGTTCGGCGGCACCGCCCTGGACGAACTGCTCGACATCGCCCGGGAGTGCGCGTTCCTGATCGGCGCCACCCCCGAGGTGCCCGCGCCCTCCGCCGAGTCCCAGGTCGAGGAGGTCTTCCTCGCCGGCCTCGACCGCGCCGGCGGCGTGGAGATCCTGGAGCGGACCGTCGGCCGCGTCCTCACCGAGGAGGAGGCCAACTGGGCCGGCGATCTCTGGTTCGAGTCCGAGGGGCTGCCGCTCAGGTTCGTCCAGGCCGGCGCCCTGCTCCGGCAGCGCGACGAACTGCGGGCCGGCGCCGGAGCGGTGGACGAGTACGGCGTCTTCGAGGACGTACGCCACGAGGCGGCCCCGGACGCGCCGGAGGCGGAGGCCGTCCCGCTGCCCTCGCTCGGCGAGGCCGCCGCGCCCGCCCCGCTGCTCGCCTCCCGGCTCAGCGCCTCCGCCCGAGCCACCCTGCGCTTCGCGGTCGCGCTCGGCGGCGAGGTGCCGCACCAGGCACATCTGCCGGCGCTGGTCGGGGACACCCACGCCGACGCCGCCCTCGGCGAGCTGATCGCCTGCGGACTGGTCTCCCCGGTCGGCTCCCGCTACCGCCTCGCGGCCGGGGTGCCGGCCCAGCTGGAGGCCGCCGGGTACGCCGACGACGCCGGGGACCGTGCGCTCACCGCAGCCGGGCACTACACCTGGTGGTCCGGCCATCCCTCGGTCACCCCGGAGCGGGTGGGCGCGGAGGCCGACGCGCTCCTGGCAGCGCTCGGCGCCGTCCTCCCGCACACCGCGCCGGCGGCCGAGGGCGAGGAGAGCTGTGCGGTACGGCTCGCCCGGACGGCCGCGCCCGCCTTCGCCGCCGGACTGCACTGGGGCGCCTGGGAACGCGCGCTGCGGGCCGGTACGGAAGCCTCCCGGCTGGCCGGCGAGGTACGTGAACAGGCCTATTTTCACCATGAGTTGGGAGTCCTCGCACTCTGCGCCGGACAGCTCGACCGGGCGCGTGCGGAACTGGAGGCGTCCATCGGGCTGCGCGGTGCGCTCGCCGACAAGCGGGGCACCGTCGCCGGGCGCCGGGCCCTCGCGCTGGTCGCCGACCGCTCCGGCGAGCTGCCCGGGACGGCGGCTACGGCGGGGGAGGAGCGGCCGGATGCACGGCACGAGGAGTCGGCGCCGCCGCCGTACGTCCCTCTCGGCGACCCCCTGGTCACGCGTCAGTTCCCGGTGACCCCGGCCCCGACCGGGACCGACGGCGGTGGTGGGGGCCTGCGGCGGCTGGCCCGCCGCAACCTGGTGGCGGCCGGCTCCGGGGCGCTGCTCGCCGCGGTGCTCGGTACGGTCGTCACGCTCGGCATGACGTCCCACGAGAACGCCGACAAGAACCCCGCCGGCAAGGTCGACGTCAACCCGTCGATCAGCCAGGGCACGGACGACGGCACCCTGGGCGCGGACCCGAACCAGGGCAGCGGCGGCACGACGGGTGCGGCGAGCGGCCGGCCGACGAACCGGGGCCCGGGTGGCACCCACGGCGCCACGGGCGGCCCGGCGCCGTCGTCGACGGACCCGGCCCGGCCGTCGGAGAGCATCAGCCCGTCCGGCCCCGGCCGGACGTCGTCCCCGCCGTCCAAGTCGCCCAAGCCGTCGGGTTCCGCCACCTCGCCGACGGGCGGTACGTCCGGCAGCGGCGCGGGAGGCTCCTCGAGCGGGTCCAGCGGCAGCCCGACGGGCGGCACGAGCAGCGGCTCCACCGGCGGTACGACCAGCGGCTCCAGCGGCAGCCCGACGGGCGGTGGCTCGGGCGGGACCACCGGCACAGGCTCCACGGGCGGTTCCTCGGGCGGGGCCACGAACGGCGGCACGAGCGGCACCACCGGCGGTACGAGCAGCGGGACGAGCGGCAGCACGACGAGCGGCCCCACCGGCACGACCGGCACCACGGCGAGCAGCGCGTCGGCGTCCCAGAGCGCACCGCAGCCCTCCGCAACGGTGGCCTGACACGCGTCCGCCGTCCCTCTTCCCGGCAGGGGAGGGGGACGGCGGAGGGCGGAGGGCGGTCAGAACAGGCGGAGCTTGTCGTCCTCGATGCCGCGCATGGCGTCGTAGTCCAGGACCTGGCAGTTGATGCCGCGGTCGGTGGCGAGGACGCGGGCCTGGGGCTTGATCTCCTGGGCGGCGAAGACGCCGCGGACCGGGGCCAGGTGGGGGTCGCGGTTCAACAGGTCCAGGTAGCGCGTGAGTTGCTCCACGCCGTCGATCTCGCCCCGGCGCTTGATCTCCACCGCGACCGTTGCGCCGTCGGCGTCCCGGCACAGGATGTCCACCGGGCCGATCGCCGTCATGTACTCGCGGCGGATCAGCGTGTAGCCCTCGCCGAGCGTCTCGATGCGGTCGGCGAGCAGTTCCTGGAGGTGCGCTTCCACGCCGTCCTTGATCAGACCCGGATCCACGCCGAGTTCGTGCGAGGAATCGTGGAGGATCTCCTCCATGGTGATGATCAGTTTCTCGCCCGCCTTGTTGACGACCGTCCAGACGCCCTCCTCCTCGCCGCCGCCTTCCTTCAGCGTGCAGGGCGGCGACATCCAGTTGAGGGGCTTGTAGGCCCGGTCGTCCGCGTGGATGGAGACGCTGCCGTCCGCCTTGACCAGGATCAGGCGGGGCGCCGAGGGCAGGTGGGCGGTGAGCCGGCCGGCGTAGTCGACCGAGCATCGGGCAATGACGAGACGCATGGTCGGCAACGCTACTCGACGCGCGCCGGTGTGCGCGATTCGCCCAACCCGCTCCCTGTGTATCGCCCCAATTGTCCCTGGAAACTCTTGTTCATCCCTGGCCGATTGTGTGCCAGAGGAGACCGTTCCATATACGCATTCTGCTGGTGTGGTCACCGACCGTTGCCTACCGTAGGGAACGGGAGGTTGCGACGTATGCACGGTGCGTGTTCGACATCGCGAACTCCCTGACCTGTCCGGCAACCCCTGTTCCACGGGGGTGCGAGAGGAGAACCCATGTCGCTCGACGTCTCACCGGCCCTACTCGAAAAGGCCGAGCGAGGCGAGGTCGACGAAGCAGAATTCGTCGACTGCGTCCGGACCTCCCTGCCCTACGCATGGGAGATGATCAGCTCCCTGGTGGCTCAGCTGAAGGTCGACGGCGGCTCCTTCGCCGACAACCAGACGCCCCCGCCGGACGAGCAGGCACGCGGTCAGCTGCTGCGTGCGCTCGCGAGTGACGCCATCCGCGGCGCCCTGCAGCGGCACTTCGGTGTGCGGCTGGCCTTCCAGAACTGCCACCGTGTGGCGGTGTTCCCGCTCGACCCCGCAGTGGACGAGACGTTGACCCGCTTCACGTCGGTGCGCAGTCAGTTGCTGAACCAGTCGCCGGAGCTTCGGGACTGCTGACGGGCAGTCCCGATCGGCAGACATTGTGTGCCGCCGGCTTGCCGCTCCATCTGCGGGAGGTGCATTCAGTACTGGGGCGGCAAGCCCCCCAGGTGGCTTGCGCGCGGGCCGGTCGGGTCAGCGCAGCTGGGGCAGCACCTCGGCGCCCAGCCGCCGGAGGTTCTCCTCGGTCGCGGCGAGATCCCCCGAGCCCTCCACCAGGAGAGCGAAGCGGGAGATGCCGGTGCGCTCCGAGGTGGCGGCGAGCCGGTCGGCGGCGAGCCTCGGGGTGCCCACCGGGTGCAGCCCGCAGAGCAGTTCGGTGTAGGCGTGCGGATCGCGCATAGTGCGCGCCCGCCCGTCCACCGTCACATGGGCCTCCAGGCCCTGCTTCAGCCAGCCCGGCATCGCCTTCAGCAGGGTCTCCGCCGCGTCCGTGCGCCGGTCCGCGAGCTGGCACACCCCGGCCGAGACATGGGCCGCGTCGGTGATCTGCTCCTCGGGCCAGCCCGCCGCCCGGGCGCAGCGCCGCCACAGCGCGACCATCTCGGCCTTCTCCTCGTCCCCGACGTGCATGCCGAGCAGCATCGGCAGCCCGCGCTCGGCGGCCATCCGCACGCTCGCCGGGGAGGTGCAGGCGATGACGACCTCGGGGCCGGGCGCCTCCGTCAGGGCCTCCGACGGACGGGGCACGACCGGGACCTCGCGGAAGCGGAACCGCTCGCCGTCGGCCGCCACGCGCGGCTCGCGCAGCCAGCGCAGCAGCAGATCGAGTGATTCCGGGAATCCGTGTTCGTACGCCCCGAGGCCCGTGCCGAACACCTCCAGATCCACCCAGGGGCCGCCGCGGCCCACGCCCAGCGTGAACCGGCCGCCGCTCGTCAGATGCAGCAGCGCGGCCTGCTCGCCGAGGGCCACCGGGTGCGCGGTGGGCAGTACGCTGACCGCCGTACCGACCCGGATGCGGTGGGTGCGGCCGAGCAGATACGCGGCCAGCGTGATGGCGGACGGGCACGTGCCGTACGGCACGAAGTGGTGCTCGGCCAGCCAGACCGCGTCCAGCCCCGCCTCCTCGGCGACCTCCGCCGAGCGGACCGCCCGGTGCAGGGCCTCTCCCGGGCCCTGACCCGGGAACTGGGCGCCCAGCACAAAGCTTCCTACGTACATCGCATTTCCTGCTTCCTTGGCTCCGACCCGGAGCTCCCCCGCCCGGCATAACCGTCTGACACGTGCCCAGGACACGGCCTGGCGGAGAGATTTGCGGATTGTCTGCAGAATCGCAGGTCCCGGAGGGGGACTTGTGTGGGTTGGTGCCCTACGCGTACCCCACTCGGCGGCGCGTACGCTGGATGCAGCCCCTGCTTCCTGTACAGCCCCGAGAGGTGTCCCGTGTCCCCGCGTCGCAACCGACCGAAGGCAGCCGGCTCGTCGGGTCGCAGCGCCGAGGACGACCCCGCCGGCCGGTACGGCGGGTGGCAGTCGACCGAGAGCTGGCAGGGCGAGGAGTGGAGCGTGCGTCATGTCGCCGGGGCGAGCGCGCAGGGCAAGACCTACCGCTGCCCGGGCTGCGACCAGCTGATCGCCTCCGGTGTCCCGCACGTCGTGGCCTGGCCCGAGTACGCGGGCGTGGACGACCGCCGGCACTGGCACAAGGCGTGCTGGAACGCGAAGGACCGCCGCACCACGCGGGTGCAGCGGCCCCGTAACGCGCCGAAGTTCTGAGAACCCCGCGTCACACGTCCCGGCCGCGCAGGAGCGCGTAGGCGCCCGCGCCGGCCGCCGCGGTCACGCCGAGCATGATCCACAGCGGCTCCCAGCCCGACGGGCCGGAGTTGCTCAGGGAGTTGGCGTAGAACACGCTCATCTGGTTCGGGATCGAGTACTCCAGCAGCCACTCGCGCACCTTGTGCAGCGACGCGGAGAACATGAACAGCGCGATCACCAGCGGGGCCAGCACCACGCCGATCATGATGGTGATGGCGCCCGCCGAGTGCCGCAGGATCGAGCCGATGAGCAGCGACAGCAGGCCGAGCAGGGCCAGGTAGAGGCTCACGCCGACGGTGGCCTTGAACCACTCGCTGCCGGTGGGGGTGCGCGCGCCGTTGCCGTGCACCATGGAGTTCTGGACCATGGCCACGAAGGACGCGGCGGCCAGCGTGATCACGAAGGCGAGGGCGAAGAACACGATCGCCTTCGCGGCCAGCACCCGGCCGCGGCTCGGGCACGCCGTCATCGTCGTACGGATCATGCCGGTGCCGTACTCGGAGGCGGTGGTGAGCACGCCGAGCGTGATGATGCAGATGGTGCCGAGCAGCAGCCCGAAGAAGCCGAGCTGCAGCGGGTTCTGGTCGTCCATCTGCGAGGAGGAGTGGCTGACCGTGGCGCCGGCCAGCAGGCCGATGCCGACGACGAGGACCACGAACACACCGAGCGTCCACATCGTGGACCGCACCGACTTGATCTTCGTCCACTCGGAGGTCAGCGCATGCCCGAGGTGGGTGCGCACGACCGGGATCGGCGAGGTGTAACCGGGGTACGGCCCGCCGGGCACCGGCTGCCAGCCGGGCGCGGAGTGGGCCTGCGGCATCGGGGGCTGGGGGGTGCTCATCGGGCGTCCTCGGGCTTGGTCAGGTCGGCGGGGGCGGGAGCGGCGGCGGGCGCCTGCTGCGGGACGGGCGGTGCGGCCGGGGCCGCGCCCGGGGCCTGGCCCTGCGGGGCAGGGGCGGCCTGCGGGGCGGTGCCCGGCGTCTGGACCTGCTGGGGGGCGTACGGGTTGGCAGCCGGGGCGCCCGGAGTGCCCGGAGCGCCGTACGGACCCGGCTGGGCGGCGCCGTACGGGCCTGCGGGGGCCGCCGGGCCGGACGGGGCCGCCGGCCCGCCGGGGACGGGCTGGGCGCCCTGCTGGGGCGGCGGCGGGGCGTACCAGCCCGGCTGGCCCTGTCCGGGCACCGGCATCGGCGGCTGCGCACCGGGCGGCAGGGGCTGCTGCAGGCCCGCCTTCTGGTCGATGGTCGAGCGGTAGTCCACGGCGCCCTGCGTCATCCGCATGTACGCCTCCTCCAGCGAGGCCTGGTGCGGCGACAGCTCCCACAGCCGCACGTCCGCCCCGTGCGCGAGGTCGCTGATCCGGGGCAGCGGCAGGCCGGTCACGCGCAGCGCGCCGTCCTGCTCCGGCAGGACGTGGCCGCCGGCCTCGGTGAGCGCGGAGGTCAGCTTCTCGCGCAGCTGCGGCTCGGTGTCCGGGGTGCGCACGCGCGCGAAGTCGGCGGAGTTGGCCGAGATGAAGTCCGTCACGCTCATGTCGGCGAGCAGCTGGCCGCGCCCGATGACGATCAGGTGGTCGGCGGTCAGCGCCATCTCGCTCATCAGGTGCGAGGAGACGAAGACGGTACGGCCCTCGGCCGCGAGTGCCTTCATCAGATTGCGGACCCAGAGGATGCCCTCGGGGTCGAGGCCGTTGACCGGCTCGTCGAACAGCAGCACCTGCGGATCGCCGAGGAGCGCGGCGGCGATGCCGAGGCGCTGGCCCATGCCGAGCGAGAAGCCCTTGGAGCGCTTTTTGGCCACGTTCTGCAGGCCCACGACGCCGAGCACCTCGTCCACGCGCCGGGCCGGGATGCCCGACAGCTGGGCGAGGCTCAGCAGGTGGTTGCGGGCGCTCCGGCCGCCGTGCACGGCCTTGGCGTCCAGCAGCGCGCCGACCTGGCGGGGCGCGTTGGGCAGCCTGCGGTAGGGGTGGCCGCCGATGGTCACCGAGCCGGCCGTGGGGTTGTCCAGCCCGAGGATCATCCGCATCGTCGTCGACTTGCCCGAGCCGTTCGGCCCGAGGAAGCCGGTCACGGCTCCGGGCCGGACCTGGAAGGAAAGGTTGTACACGGCGGTCTTGTCGCCGTAGCGCTTGGTCAGGCCGACAGCCTCGATCATGCTCCGCACCCATCGAAAGGTTCAGGACAGCGGGGCACACGCCCCCGTAAGGGTTAGGAGGATATCGAGGCGCTGACGGTTCCGCCCAAAAGAAAGTAAAGCCAAAGTACTGCGGTGCGTGTGCCCGAGGCCTACTGGGCGTCCCGGCGCTTGAGGAGGACGTAACCGCCCACGAGCGCGGCGATCACCCACAGCACCATGATCCCGAGCCCGCCCCACGGCCCGTTCGGCCGGTCGTCGCCGAGTCTCGGCACCACCTGCATGATCCGGCTGCCGGCCTGGTCCGGCAGAAACCGGCCGATCTTCTTCGTCGCGTCGACGTTGCCCAGGATGGTGGAGATCAGGAAGAAGAACGGCATCAGGATGCCGAGCGACAGCATCGGCGAGCGCAGCATCGTGGCGACCCCCATGGAGAACACCGCGATCAGCGTCATGTACAGCCCGCCGCCGACCACCGCGCGCAGCACCCCCGGGTCGCCGATCCGCGCCCGGTAGGGCCCGAGCGCCGCCTGCCCGAGGAAGAACGTGGCGAAACTGGTCGCCATGGCGACGACCAGCGCGAGCGCGGTGGCCACCGCGACCTTGCTGAACAGGAAGGTGGCCCGGCGCGGCACGGCCGCCAGCGAGACCCGGATCATGCCGGTGCTGTACTCGTTCGACACCACCAGCACACCGAAGACGATCATGGCGAGCTGGCCGAGTGTCATGCCCGCGAAGGAGACGAAGGTCGGATCGAACGACAGCCGGTCCGTGATCGGCATCGAGTCGAACTGGCTCCGGGACAGCGCGGAGATGAGGATCCCGACCGCGATGGTGACGACCACCGCCGCCGACAGCGTCCACACCGTGGACGCCACCGACCGGATCTTGGTCCACTCGGAGCGGATGACCTGACCGGCTGCCACGGGTGTCACACCCCTCTCCAGGCGGCGCCCCACTCCTGCGGGGCGGGTTCCGGCCCGGCCTGCGCGTGGTACTCCACCGCGTCCTCCGTCAGCTGCATGAACGCCTCCTCCAGTGAGGCCTGCTGGGTGCTCAGCTCGTGCAGCACGATCCCGTGCCCCGCCGCCAGCTCGCCGATCCGCTCGCTCTCGCCCCCGTCCACCTCCAGCACGCTCCCGCCCGCCTCGACGACGGTGATCCCCGCCTCGTGCAGCACGTCCAGCAGCCGCTCGCGCTGCGGTGAGCGGATCCGCACGTACGACCGCGCGTTCTGCCGGATGAAGTCGGCCATGGAGGTGTCCGCGAGCAGCCGGCCCTGCCCGATGACCACCAGATGATCGGCGGTCAGCGCCATCTCGCTCATCAGATGGCTCGAGACGAACACGGTCCGCCCCTGCGCGGCCAGCGACTTCATCAGGGTGCGGATCCAGTGGATGCCTTCCGGGTCGAGCCCGTTGACCGGCTCGTCGAACATCAGGATCCGAGGGTCGCCGAGCAGCGCGGCGGCGATCCCGAGCCGCTGCCCCATGCCGTACGAGAACCCCTTGGCCTTCTTCCTCGCCACGGCGGTGAGCCCGACGGTCTCCAGTACCTCCGACACCCGGCGCGCGGAGATCCCGTTGCTCTGTGCGAGGCACAGCAGATGGTTGTAGGCGCTGCGCCCGCCGTGCACGGCCTTGGCGTCCAGCAGTGCCCCGACGTACGTCAGCGGGTCCTTGAGCTGGTCGTAGTGCCTGCCGTCGATCCGGACGTCACCGGCGGTGGGGTGGTCGAGCCCGAGGATCATCCGCATGGTGGTGGACTTCCCGGCCCCGTTGGGTCCGAGGAACCCGGTGACGATGCCGGGCCGGACGGTGCAGGTGAGATGGTCGACCGCCACCTTCTCCCCGTACCGCTTGGTCAGCCTCACCAGCTCGATCATGCGGCCACGCTAAGACGAGCCGAAGCCCCCTGCCACTTGAAGGCAGAGGGCCTCGCACCGTGCTCCTGACGGGGCGCGGGAACCACGCGATCAACCACAACGGACCGGCAGCTCCCCACGGCCCATCGGTCACCGCGTCTGCTGCGCCGGCACCCCACGGGAAATGGGCTCGTCCTCACCCGGCGTACCGGCGGCAGCCACCGCGGCACCGGTCAGCGTGGCGAGCATCTCGCGGACGTTCGTCAGCTGGGCGTTGATGCTGTCGCGGCGGTTGGTGAGCGCCGCCAGCTCGCGCTCGGATTCCGAACGGATCCGGTCCGCCTTGGCGTTGGCGTCGGCCACGATGTCCTCGGCCTGGCGCTGGGCCGTCTCCACCGTCTGACGGGCGCGGCGCTCGGCGTCCGTGCGCAGCTTCTCCGCCTCCAGGCGCAGCTGCTCGGCGCGGTGCTCGATCTCCGCCAGGCGCTTCTCGGCCTTCTGCTGACGCGAGGCCAGATCGCGCTCGGACTGCTCGCGGCGCTTGGCGAGGTTCGTCTCGAAGTCGGCGGCGGCCTGCGCGGCCTTGGCGCGGGTCTCCTCGAAGAGGGCGTCTGCCTCCTCGCGCTTGGACTGCGCGTCCTTCTGCGCCTCGGAGCGCAGCTGGGACGCGTCGCCCTTCGCCTTCTCGACGATCCGGACGCCCTCGTCCTCGGCCTTGGCCTTGCGCTCCGCGGCGTAGGACTCGGCGTCGTTGCGGACCTGCTGGGCCGCCGACTCGGCGAGGTCACGGTGCTGTTCGGCCGCCCGCCGGGCCTCCTCACGCAGCTCCTTGGCCTCTTCCTCGGCCAGCCGCAGGATTTTCTCGACCCGTGCGCCGAGACCCGCGTACGACGGCTCGGCGTCGGTGACCTGGGCCTGGGCGTTCTGCGTTTCGAGGTGGAGTTCCTCGATGCGCTTCTCCAGGGCGGTGATCCGGGTGAGAGCGCTGTCACGGTCGGAGACGAGCTTGGAGATACGTTCGTCCACCTGAGCGCGGTCGTACCCACGCCGCACAAGCTCGAAGCCGTAGGGGGAAGTGTCGCTCATGGGGTTCCTGTCGAATGAGACCGGTGAGGTGATAGGTGGAATCCTAGGGGCCGAAGCGGTGTGTCATCGAGCGGATACGTGTTTGATCTGGAGAATGAGACCCCTTTTGAGTGGCCGACGGCCGGAAGGCTTGCCAAAGACCCGGGCAAAGGCCCCAGAAGACACCGGAACGTGCCGGACACGCTAGCCGTCTGACGCCTTGCCACCCGTACGGGGGGAGCCGACCGTCGCGCCGGCCTTGACCGTGCCGTCCTTGCCGCCCGCCGGGGTCTCGAAGGACTCCAGCGCCTCCAGCACGTCCTGGACGCGGGAGATCTCGGCGTTGATGTCCTCGCGCCGACGCACCAGGATCTCCAGTTCGCGCTTGCCCTCCTCGACCGTGCGCCGGGCCTCCCGGATCGCCTCGGCCTTCAGCTCCTCGGCCTCCTTGACCAGGCTGGCCTTCTTCTGCTCGGCCTCCTTGAGCAGCCCCTCCGCCTTCTTGACGGCGGCGATACGCACCCGGCCCGCCTCGGAATCGGCCTCCGACACCAGATCCTTCGCCTTCGCCTCCGCCTTGGCCAGCTGCTCCTCGGCGGCCTTGATGAGCGCGTCGCAGCGGTCGCCGGTGGACTTCATCGTCTCGGCGGCCTCGCGCCGGGCCCGCTCGTGCAGTTCCTCGATCTCGGTCGTGATGCGGTCGCGCAGCTCCTCAGCGCGCTCCCTTATCGCGGTCGCGTCCCGGCGGGCGCCCACCAGCAGCTCGTCCGCGTCCGTACGGGCCTTCTCCACCAGCGAGTTGCCCTCGATCGTCGACTCGGCGACGATCCGCTCGGCCTCGCTGCGGGCCGCGCCCACCATCGTGTCGGCCTGCGACTCCGCGTCCGCGGTGGTCTTGAGGGCCTGCGCCTGTGCCTCGGTGAGCAGCTTGTCGGCCTCGGCCGTGGTCTCGGTGATGAGCGTGTCGACCTGCTCGGCCGCCTCCGAACGCCGCTTGTTGGCCTCCTTGCGGGCTTCGTCCAGGGTCCGCTCGGCCTCCTCGCGCGCGGAGTTGACGAGCCGTTCGGTCTCGGCCTCCGTGTCCGCCTTGAGCCGCTCGGCGTCGGCCCGCAGCCGCTCGGCGTGCTGTTGGGCCGAGCCGACCGTCTCCGCCGCCTCGGCGCGCAGCCGCTCGGCGTCACCGGTGGCCTCCCCGAGGAGCTGCTCGGCGGCCGCCAGGGCCTCCGCGCGCACCCGCTCGGCCTCGGCCAGCGCCTCGGTGCGCACCCGGTCGGCCTCGGCGACGGTCTCGGTCTGCAGCCGCTCGGCCTCGCTGCGGGCCTCGGTGATGAGGGTGTCGGCCTGGGTCGCCGCGTCCGAGCGGATGCGGTTGGCGTCCTCGCGGGCGTCCGCCCGGGTACGGGCCGCCGCCTGGTCGGCCTCGGCCAGCGCGTCCGAGGCCTCCGTGCGCACCCGCTGGGCGTACTCGGAGGTGTCCGCGCGCAGCCGCTCGGCCTCCCCGATCGCCTCCGCGACCGTACGCTCGGCCAGCGCCTTGGCGGCCTCCGCCTCCTCGTTCGCCGCACGCCGGATCCGCGAGGCGTCCTCGCTCGCCCGCTCCCGCTCGGCGTAGGCGTCGGCACGGACCCGGTCCGCCTCCTCCTCGGCCTCCCGCCTCGTACGGTCGGCCGCGTGCTCGGCGGCCGAACGCAGCCCGGTGATCTCCTCCTGCGCCTGCTCGTGCAGCCCCGTGACGGAGTCCCGCACCTGCTGGGCGTGCTGCTCGGCGGCCGAGACCATCTCGGTGGCGCGCCGGTCGGCCTCCTCGACCAGCCGGGTCGCCTCGGCCTGCGCGTCCTCGACCCGCTTGCGGGCGGAGGCCAGCAGCTCCTCGCTCTGCTCGCGGGCCCGCTCGCGCTCCTGGTCGGCCTCGGCCCGCGCGGAACCGAGGGTCTCCTCGGCCTCGCGGCGGCGCCGGGCGGCCTCCTCCTGCGCGGCGGCCAGCGTCTCGGACGCCTCGGTGCCGAGCCGCTCGGCGGCGGCCTGCGCCTCCGCGCGCACCCGGTCGGCGGTCTCCTGCGCCTCGGTCTTCAGCCGCTCCGCCTCGGCGGCGGCCTCCGAGCGCAGCCGTACGGCGACGGACTCGCCCTCGGCACGGGAGGCGGACGCGTCGGCCGCGGCCTCGTCGCGCAGCCGCTCGGCCTCGGCCTCGGCCTGCTGCTGGAGCGTACGGATCCGTTCGGCGGCCTCCGAGCGCAGCCGCTCGGCCTCCTCGGCGGCCTCCCGGCGGATCCGGGCGGCCTCCTCGCGGGCCTCGCCGAGCGCCTGCTCGGCGGAGTCCAGCCGCTCCCGCGTCTCGGTCTGCAGCCGGGTCAGTTCCTCGGCGGCCTCGGCGCGGCGGGCCTCGACGGCGCGCTCGGTCTCCTCGCGCAGCTCGCGCGCGGCGGTCTCGGCGCCGCTGCGGACCGCCTCGGCCTGCTCCTCGGCCTCGGCACGCAGCCGCTCGGCCTCCGTGCGGCTGCGCTCCAGGGTCTCGTCGGCCTGCCGGCGCAGGCCGGTGGCCCGCTCGATGGCCTCGGTGCGGACCTTCTCGCTGTCCGCGGTCGCGCTCTTGCGCAGCTCGTCGGCGTCCACCTTGGCCTTGGCCAGCAGCTCCTCGGCGGACTTCGCGCCCTCCTCGATCTGCGTGACCGCCTCCCGGCGGGCCTCCGCCCGGATCGACTCGCCCTCGGCGACCGCGTCGGCGCGCAGCTGCTCGGCCTCGCCGCGCAGCCGGCGGGCCTCCTCCTGCAGCTCGACCGTCTTGGCGCGGTACTCCTTGGTGTCGTCCTTCGCCGCGCCCTTGAGCTGCTCGGCGATGTCGTGCGCCTCGGCGCGCAGCCGGTCCGCCTCGGCCTCGGCCTCGGTGCGGATCCGCTCGGCCTCCTCGGTGGCGGCCCTGGTGGTCTTCTGGGCGTCCTCGGACGCCTTGTTGAGCACGTCCTCGGCGGTCTTGGCCGCCTTGGCCAGCTGGCTCGCCGTCTCCTCGGCGGTGATCGTACGGGCCTTCTCACCGGCCTCGGTGACGATCTTCTCGGCCTCGGCGCGGGCGTCCGCGACCAGCTGCTCGGCCTCGGACCTGGTGGCCTCGGCCTCCTTGGTGGCCTCCTCGACCAGCCGGGCGACCTGCTCCTTCGCCGTACGCGTGCGCGTCTCGTTCGCGGCCTCGGCGCTCGACAGGGCCTTCGAGGCGGCCTGTTCGGCCTCGGTGACCAGCTTCTCGGCCTTGGACTGCGCCTTGCGCAGCGCCTCCTCGGCCGCTGCCATCCGCTCCTCGGCGGCCCGGCTCAGTTCGGCGGACTGCCGGCGGGCCGCGTCCGACTCGCCGGCCGCGTCGGAGCGCAGCTGCTCGGCGTGGTCGGTGGCCTCCTGGGCCTGGGTGGAGGCGGCGTTCAGCAGCCGCTCGGCGTCCGCGCGGGCGCGGCGCAGGAGCTGCTCGGCCTCCGCGCGGGCGGCCTCGGCGTCGCTCTGCAGCCGCTCGCGGGCCTCCCGGGTCAGCCGCTCGGCCTCCGCGCGGGCGGTGGCCATCGCCTGGTCGGCCTCGGCGCGGGACTCGTCCAGCAGGCGGCGGGCCTGCTGCTCGGTGCGGGCGCGCAGCTGCTCGGCCCAGGCCACGTTCTCGTTGACGTGCGACTCGACCGTGGAGCGGCGCTCGGCCAGCTCCTGGTCCAGCTGCTGGCGCCGGGTCACCGCCTCCTGGTGCAGCTCGGCCTGCAGCCGGGCCGTCTGCTCGGCGTGCTCCTGGAGGATGCGCTGGGTCTGCGCCCGGGCCTCCGCGGCCATCCGCTCGGCATCCTGGCGCAGCTGGTCGGCCTGGATCTGGGCATTACGGAGCAGCTGCTCGGCCTGATAGCCGATGTCACCGCCGTCGTAGGCGGGCCGGGTCATGAGGGTGCGGCGCGCCTCGTGCAGCTTGGCGCGCAGCACCTCGACCTGGTAGCCGAGGTCCTCGGCGTGCTGGATCGCCTTTTCCCGCTCGGTCCTCAGCCGTTTCATCTCGGCCTCGAACCGAGAGAGGTGGTCGACGTCAGCCGCCGGCTCTCGCTCCTGGCTCTCGTAGCCCCGCACTGCGCGGTCCCATCCGTCCCCTGGTCAGCTTCTGCAACGAGCTCCGTCCATCCGCCGAACGGGGCCCCCGGGGAAATGGTGTCAGATCAACGGCGGAGCACGGGCTGCTGCCCCGACGCTCGTCCCCCGAAACCCGGACCCCGGCATGCGGTCGTCCCCCGTGTGCGGGGACGACCGCCCCCAACCCTACCGGCCCTTATGTACGGCAGTCAGTGCTCAGGGGACTCAACCGGGGCCGAAGTGACCAGTTCTGTCAGGACGCCGTGGCAATCCTTGGGGTGCAGGAAGGTGATCCGCGACCCCATGGAGCCGATCCGCGGCTGTTCGTAGAGCACGCGGACGCCCTTGTCCCGGACGGCCGCGGCGTCGCCGTCCACGTCCGCCGTGCCGAAGGCGATGTGGTGGACACCCTCCCCGTTCTTCGCGAGCCACTTGCCGACCGCGGAGTCCTCGCGGGTCGGCTCGAGCAGCTGCAGGTAGGAGGCACCGCCGTCCGACGTCTCGTTGATCTTGAGCATGGCCTCGCGTACGCCCTGCTCCTCGTTGACCTCGGTGTGGAACACCTCGAAGCCGTAGGTGGCCCGGTAGAACTCGACGGTCGCGTCGAGGTCGTGGCAGGCGATCCCGATGTGGTCGATTCGCGTCAGCATGGGTTCAGTGCAGCGCTCCGCGGATGGTTACGCAACGTGCGCGCGATCACACCGACGGGACGATGACGGCACGGAGTGCCATCAGTACATTCGAAGTAAACCCTCGTTCACTCCTCGGCCGCGCAGGCCGGTAAGGGGATCGCAGCTCATGCCTTCTGGAACGACCAGCTCTGTGATCGTCGCGGGCGCGCGCACGCCCATGGGACGACTCCTGGGCTCCCTCAAGTCCTTCTCCGCGGCCGACCTCGGCGGCCTCGCGATCAAGGCCGCCCTCGACCGTGCGGGGATCGGTGGCGACCAGGTGCAGTACGTGATCATGGGCCAGGTGCTGCAGGCCGGGGCGGGACAGATCCCGGCGCGCCAGGCCGCGGTCAAGGCAGGCATCCCGATGAACGTCCCGGCGCTCACCATCAACAAGGTGTGCCTGTCCGGCCTCGACGCCATCGCGCTCGCCGACCAGCTGATCCGCGCCGGCGAGTTCGACATCGTCGTGGCCGGCGGCCAGGAGTCCATGACCAACGCCCCGCACCTGCTGCCCAAGTCCCGCGAGGGCTTCAAGTACGGCGCGATCGAGATGCTCGACGCGATGGCCCACGACGGCCTGACCGACCCGTGGGACAACGTCCCGATGGGCGAGTCCACCGAGCGGCACAACACCCGCCTCGGCCTCGGCCGCCCCGAGCAGGACGAGATCGCCGCGCTGTCCCACCAGCGGGCCGCCGCCGCGCAGAAGAACGGCGTCTTCGAGGCCGAGATCACCCCGGTCGAGATCCCGCAGCGCAAGGGCGAGCCGGTCGTCTTCAGCAAGGACGAGGGCATCCGCGCCGACACCACCGTGGAGTCCCTGGGCAAGCTGCGCCCGGCGTTCACCAAGGACGGCACCATCACGGCCGGCAGCTCCTCGCAGATCTCGGACGGTGCGGCGGCCGTGGTCGTGATGAGCAAGGCCAAGGCCGAGGAGCTGGGTCTTGAGTGGCTCGCCGAGATCGGCGCGCACGGCAATGTGGCCGGCCCGGACAACTCGCTGCAGTCCCAGCCGTCCAACGCCATCCAGCACGCCCTGAAGAAGGAGGGCCTGGGCGTCTCCGACCTCGACCTCATCGAGATCAACGAGGCCTTCGCCGCCGTCGCCGTGCAGTCAATGAAGGACCTCGGCGTGTCCACGGAAAAGGTGAACGTCAACGGCGGCGCCATCGCGCTGGGCCACCCGATCGGTATGTCCGGCGCCCGTCTCGTGCTGCACCTGGCGCTCGAGCTCAAGCGGCGCGGCGGCGGGGTAGGAGCGGCCGCGTTGTGTGGTGGCGGCGGCCAGGGTGACGCGCTGATGGTGCGGGTACCGAAGGCCTGAGCAGTACTTTCCTAGTGACCCGAGTGACCCGAGTGAACGGAGCTGTTTGATGCAGGACGTCTCCTCTCTGGTGGCCCAGGCCAGGGAAGGCCGGCCGCGCGCCGTGGCCCGGCTGATCTCCCTGGTGGAGGGGGCGTCCCCGCAGCTCAGGGAGGTCATGGCGGCGCTGGCCCCGCTGACCGGCAACGCCTATGTGGTGGGCCTGACCGGCTCGCCCGGCGTCGGCAAGTCCACCTCGACCTCCGCGCTCGTCACGGCGTACCGCAAGCAGGGCAAGCGGGTCGGCGTCCTGGCCGTCGACCCCTCGTCGCCGTTCTCCGGCGGCGCCCTGCTCGGCGACCGGGTGCGCATGTCGGACCACGCCTCCGACCCCGGTGTCTACATCCGCTCGATGGCCACGCGCGGCCACCTGGGCGGCCTGGCCTGGGCAGCCCCGCAGGCCATCCGCGTGCTGGACGCGGCCGGCTGCGACGTGATCCTGGTGGAGACGGTGGGCGTGGGCCAGTCGGAGGTGGAGATCGCCTCCCAGGCGGACACCTCCGTCGTCCTGCTTGCCCCCGGCATGGGCGACGGCATCCAGGCGGCCAAGGCGGGCATCCTGGAGATCGGCGACGTCTACGTCGTCAACAAGGCGGACCGGGACGGGGCGGACGCCACGGCCCGCGAGCTGAACCACATGCTGGGCCTCGGCGAGTCGCGCGGCCCCGGTGACTGGCGCCCGCCGATCGTGAAGACGGTCGCGGCCCGCGCCGAGGGGGTCGACGAGGTCATGGAGGCCCTGGAGAAGCACCGCGCCTGGATGGAGGAGCGCGGCGTGCTCGCCGAGCGCCGCCGGGCCCGTGCGGCCCGCGAGGTGGAGACCATCGCGGTGACGGCCCTGCGTGAGCGCATCGGCGACCTGCACGGCGACCGTCGGCTCAGCGCGCTCGCGGAGCGCATCGTCGCGGGCGAGCTGGATCCGTACCGTGCTGCGGACGAGCTGGTGGCGGGGCTGACGCAGGGCTGATTCGGGGGCAGCTCCGACGGCCTTCGCCTCGCAGCGCGGAGGCCGGGCGCCGGCCGGGAGCGGTTGTGCGGATATGCCGTGGGGCAGGGCTGCAGCCGGGGCCGACGGTCCACTGCGCGACGGCGCATCCGCCGGCCGACCAGTCGGCAGCCCAGGGCACTCGCACGCAGGCGGGCACCCTGGGTGAATGCGACGGTGAGTGCGGGGAGTTCGGCAGGGGCGCCGGTGACGTGCCCGCTGATCGGCCGCCTGCCGCTGGTGTGTGCTGCGTACCGGCCGGGGGAGCGGCACCGGTCGTCGCCGCCGCCCCGTCCGCTGCCGCGAGGCTGCGGACGGCGGGTGGCGGATCGGGCAGTTCCCCGCCGCTCCGGGAAGGTGCGGCACCCCCCGCTGTCAGGCCGAAGCTCAGGGGCGCCCCCGCTGCCCTCTGAGGTGGTCGGCGATCGGCTTCAGGGCCTTGTCCAGCTCCGTCAGTGCCTCCGACGACAGCAGATCGATGAAGTGCCGTCGCACGGAGGCGACATGATGTGGCGCCACCTTCTTCATCGTCTCCAGGCCGTGCTCGGTCAGCACCGCGTACAGTCCCCGCCGGTCGGACTCGCAGTTCTCACGGCGCACCAGATTCGCGTTCTCCATCCGTGTGATCTGGTGCGAGAGCCGGCTCTTGGACTGCAGTGTCGCGGAGGCGAGGTCGCTCATCCGCATCCGTACGTCGTCCGACTCGGACAGGTTCACGAGAATCTCGTAGTCGTTCATCGTCAGGCCGAACGGCTGCAGATCCTTCTCCAGCTGGTACGTCAACAGCCTGTTGACCTCCAGGTGGGTGCGCCAAGCGCACTGCTCCGCATCGGTCAGCCAGCGCGTGGCCGTCTCGGTCTCCATGAATGAAGTCTACCTAAGAAGTTGAATGGCGAACTACTTCGGGTGGTGTGACTGTGCGCACGCGTTCGACGTCACACTCCGCAGACTACCGCTCACAGCCCGAAGCGACGCTGGAGGTCTCCCAGCTGTCCGGGAAGGCGCGGTGCGCCGGACGATTGCGGACCGTGTCCACCCGACCCCGTAACGCCACCGCCGGGCACGCCCGGTTCGGACGGAACGACCCCCGTCGCCGCCTCCTCCATGAGGGTCTCCGACGACTGCAGCAGGACCGTCCCGGCGCCCACGAACTCGAACTGGTGCTCCTCGCCGGACGCCCCGCCCAGGCCTGTCATCGCACGTAGACCGCCCAGTACACCCGTCAGGTACCCGTGGTCGTAGTGATGGCACGGTGACGGGCAGTCGGCCCACCCGACGAGCGCCTGCGGGTCGACCCGGATCGGAGGTTCCAGGAACACCACCGGACCGTTAGACGCGGCGACAAACTTTCCGGTTCCGATAAGGGTCAGAAAACCCGGCACGATCGATTGCTTCAGCGCGAGACTTGGCTGAAAAGCGAGCAAGTTGCCCGCGCGAATGGTCAAGTTCCCGTCGTCCAGGTCATAGGAATTGACGTCGAAGGCCCGGTCGGCGAGCAGCATCTTGCCCGAGCCGTGTGCCACGACCCAGTCGCTCGCGTGCAGTGGCGAATGGAACGAGGTACGGACAAGCCGGTCGAGTCGACCATGCCCGATGCCGTTGAACTCGATCGCCCCGTAGTAGGCGATCATCTTCCCCTTCTGCAGGAACCACTCCCCGCTCTTGAGCTCGACGCAGAACGTGTACTTGTTCACGTTGTCGTCGGCGGGCAGCGTCATCGGGTCGTGGACGACCGGCCCGCCCGGTCCGGCGCCCGGAGTTCCGTAGGTGCTCACAGCTTCTCCTCCGAGGCCTGGACGAACACCGTGCCGCTGCCGCTCAGCTCCAGCTGGAAGGCCTCGCCGGAGCCCCGGCCCACCATCTCGCGCCAGCCCAGCGCGGCGGACAGCTTGTTGCGGACCTCTCCGTGGTGGGCGACGTAGGCCTGTGGGTCGACATGGACCGGGTGCTGCGGGGTGATCGGGATCTCGAAGACGCCGCCGTGCGCCATCACGGCGACCGAGCCCTGACCCTGGAGGGTGGTGGTGAACAGGCCCTGGCCGGTGACCTGGCCCCGGACCATGCCCATCACCCCGCCCTGCGAGCCCATGAACATCGTGCCCTGGCGGAGCGTGCCCTCGAAGGCGAGCAGC
The DNA here is from genome assembly GCF_009796285.1 of Streptomyces broussonetiae. Lineage (NCBI taxonomy): Bacteria > Bacillati > Actinomycetota > Actinomycetes > Kitasatosporales > Streptomycetaceae > Streptomyces > Streptomyces broussonetiae. The sequence goes on from NZ_CP047020.1 coordinate 6,384,332, forward strand.
CGGTCGGCCTCGACGTACAGGGTGTCGCCGGTGAGGTGGATGACGTGCACGTGGTGGCCGCCGTGCCCGAAGAACACCGTGCCGCTGCCCTCGACGGTCATCAGCGGGGTCGCCTCGCCCGCCACCCTGCGCCCGATCATGGACATCAGCCCGCCCTGACCGCCCTGGATGCTCGGCGTGAAGGACACGTCCCCGCGGTAGGCGAGCATCGCGCCGCGCTGGCTGTACAGCCGCTGCCCGGGCAGCACCGTCGCCTCCACCATCTTGGAGTTGATCTCCTGGAACGACATCTCTACAGATCCCCCGCGATCGTGTTCCGCTCGCTCGGCTGCACGTAGACCAGCCCGTCGCCCTCGAACCGGATCTGGAAGGCCTCACCGCCGCCCTCCCCGAGGAACGTGCGGAACGTCACACCGGACTGGAAGGACTGGCGGACGCTGCCCTGATGGGCGATGTACGCCCCCGGGTCGACGATCAGCGGGTACTGCGGGCTGACCCGGAGCACCACCGCCGGGCCGTCGGACAGCAGGGCCGCCTGCCCGTGCCCCTCGACCGTCGTCGTGAACAGTCCGTTGCCCTGCGAGGCGCCCCGCAGCCCCGTGAAGGTCGTCCCGGTGCGCAGCCCGGCGTCCGTCACGAGCAGATTGCTCGACTCCACGTAGAGCTTGTCGCCCTGCAGGCTCACCAGGTTGATCTCCGAGGCGCGGTCCGCGAACCAGCACGTCCCGTGCCCCTTCACCTCCATCACCGTCATCTGCTCGCCCGTGAGTCTGCGGGTGACCATCCCCCGCAGCCCCTCGCCGCCGCCGGTCAGCTTCTTGAAGGCCATCCGCCCGTCGTACGCGACCATCGAGCCGTTCTTCGCCTTCACGGCATCCCCGGTCATGTCGACGGCGAGCACCTTGCTGCCTTGAAGTCGGAACATCGCCACGCAGCGAAAGTAGCGGCGGCCCGGGTGGGCGGAACAGGGCCCCTGGGTGGAAACCGACCCTGAGCGGACCCCTACGGCAGCCGTTTGCCACAATGGCTGAACGTTTGTGCTTGCGTTCACAAACTGTCGACGACTCTCCCACCGAAGGTGACCTGTGGACATCAAGACCGCCACCGCCCTCCGCCGCCTCCGCCTGGTCTCGGCCCCGGAGGCCGTGTCCTTCCTGATCCTCCTCGTCTGCTCGGTGCTCAAGCGGACCACGGACTTCAACGCGGTACCCGTCATGGGCGCGGTCCACGGCGTCCTCTTCATCCTGTACGTGATCTTCTGGGCGGACGCCTGGAACCGCACCAGTTGGCCGCTCAGGACCGCCGCGTTCTACTTCGTCCTGTCCGTGCTGCCCACCGGCGGCTTCTTCGCCGAGCGCAAGCTCAAGCGCGCCGCCGAGGACGAGGTCATCGCCGCCCGTGCCCGCAAGGAAGGGGTCGTGGGCGCATGATCGTCGCCTTCTCCGTGACGCCCCTGGGCGTGGGCGAGGACGTGGGGGAGTACGTCGCCGACGCCGTGCGCGTGGTGCGTGAGTCGGGGCTGCCCCACCGCACCGACGCGATGTTCACCTCGATCGAGGGCGAGTGGGACGAGGTCATGGACGTCGTCAAGCGCGCCGTCGCCGCCGTGGAGGAGCGCGCCCCGCGCGTGTCGCTCGTCCTCAAGGCCGACATCCGCCCCGGCGTGACCGACGGGCTCACCGCCAAGGTCGAGACCGTCGAACGGCACCTCGCCGGGTAGCCGCACCCTCGTTTGGAGCGCCGGCCCACAGCGTTGTACGTTCCCCTCCCGATGCTCTGATCGATCATTCGGAGCACGTTCTGGCCTGGGGGAACACCATGAGTCTCGGCATAGAGACACACATACGCGCCGACCTCGACACGCTGTGGGCGCGCACCCAGGACCCCGACGCCCACCGGCGCTGGGACCTGCGCTTCACCGCGATCGAGGAGCTGCCCGGCGCGGAGGGCGAACCGCGGCGGTTCTCCTGCACCGCGCACGTGCTGCCGTTTCTCACCGTCTCCGGCACCGGGTACGCGGCGGACGACACCGACCGCCCCGACGGCACCCGTACCTCCGCCGTGCGCTTCTCCTCCCCGCACCCGCTCTCCCTGATCGCCGAGGCGAGCGGCTACTGGCGTTACGTGCCCGACGCGCACGGCGTCCGCCTGCTCACCGGCTTCGACTACCGCCCGCGCTGGGGCACCTTCGGCGCGGTCGCCGACCGGGTGCTGTTCCGCCCGCTGACCGGCTGGGCCACCGCCTGGTCCCTCGACCGGCTCCGGCTCTGGCTGGAGCGTGGCATCACCCCTGAGCGGGCCCTGGCCAACTGGCTCGCGGAGCTGGTGGTCCGCGCGATGGTCCTCACCGTGTGTCTCACCGGGCTGGGGCTGGAGTCGCTGCTGCGGCTGTTCGGGCCGTTCGCGGACACCATGGCGTATCTGTGCCCGTTGCTGCTGGTCGTCGCGATCTCCCTTGCGCTGTTCAAGGCTCCGCTCACCTGCACGCCGGCGGCGCGCAGGTGCCTGCGGGAGTCCACCGGCGAGGTCCGGGCGCCCCGGGTGCTGCGCATGCTCGAGCAGTACGGGTGACGGCCCGGGCTCAGCCACCGCAAGCCAGCGCGACCCCGAGCGGAGTCCTCTCGTACAGCACCTGATGGCCGTACCTGCGCGCCGTCAGCAGACCCGCGTCCCGCAGGGCCGTCAGGTGGGACGACACCGAGGACGGGGCGAGCCGCAGCCGGTGGGCCAGGGCCGTGGTCGTCGCGGGCTCGGCCAGAGCCGTCAGGACGGCCGCCCGGTTGCGGCCCAGAAGGCGTACCAGCGCCTGCGCCGCCCCTTCGCCCGGGTCGGTCCACAGGCCGCCCAGCCCCCGCGCCGGATAGACCAGCGTGGGCTGCCACGGCGGTTCGAAGCCGGTGATCACGTCGGGCCAGGAGAACACGCTCGGCATCAGGACCAGGCCCTGGCCGGCGAGGTCGCGGGCGTACTCCATCCGCTGGGCCAGCGTGAGCGTGCGGCCGTCCCAGGACAGCCTCGGGTCCAGTTCCGGCAGCAGCGTGCCGAGGCCCACCTCGGCCAGCCGGCGTGAGTGGTGGGCCACGTCGGCCTCCAGCAGGGCCCGCAGCCGGAGCCAGTCCGGCTCGATCAGCGCGCGCCAGGCCGCCTCCATGGCGTCTGCCAGCTCCTCGACCATCCGCGCCGGATCCGCCAGCCAGGCCCGGCCACGCGGCGACCGCAGCGCACCCGGCGTACAGGCCAGGGACAGGGCGGTGTCCTCGCGGGCCGCCTGCGGGTCCGAGGCCCGTACGGCCGCGATCTCCTCCTCGAACGTGGCGGCCGGTCCGATCGGCGGCGGCCCCAGCCAGTCCGGGGTGTGGCCCCGGCGGGGCATCAGCAGCCACAGGGGAGCCAGGTCCAGCCCGGCCGCAGCCTCGCGGATCCGGCGCAGCCAGGGCGCGTGATAGCCGTGCCGGTCCGGCCGCTTGAGCGTCCGCACCGCCTCCTGGGTCTCCCACATCGGCGAGATCGCGAACCGGCAGCGCAGGAAGTCCTCGTCACCGAAGTACAGACGTGACGGCAACAGGCACCCCCCTCGGAAGGACACGGCAAGATTCGGCTGGAGCCGAAACTCTACGGCTCCCCGCCCGCTTCCGGGCACGCTCGCCGCATGTCCGCTCCACCGCAGACGGCCCCGGCACCCGCCGGTTACGGCCGTGTCTTCGCCGTGCCCGAGTTCCGGGCCGTCTTCGCCGCCCATGTGCTGTCCATGCTCGGCGTGATCGTCAGCGAGATCGCGCTGTCCGTCCTCGTCTACGACCTCACCCGCTCACCCCTGCTCAGCGCGCTCACCTTCGCCCTCGGCTTCCTGCCGTACGCCGTTGGCGGCGCCCTGCTCGCGCCCGTCGCCGACCGCCTCCCGGCCCGGCGCGTGCTCGTCGGCTGCGACCTGGTGTGCGCGGGGTGCGTGGCCGTGATGACCGTCCCGGGCGCGGGCATCGGCCTGTTGCTCGCGCTGCGCTGCGCTCTCGCCGTCGTCTCCCCGGTGTTCTCCGGCACCCGCATGGCCACCCTCGCCGACGTGCTCGGTGACGGCGACCTGTTCGTGCTCGGCCGCTCCCTGCTGCGGATCGTCGCCCAGAGCGCCCTGCTCGTCGGCTACGGACTCGGCGGGCTGCTCCTCGCCGTCGTCCCGCCCCGCCACGCCCTGGTCATCACCGTCGCCACCTTCCTCGCCTCCGCCGCCCTGCTGCGCTGCGGCACCCGGGACCGCCCCGCCCGCACCCGCGACCGTGCGCAGGCCCCGCCCGGACTGCGCCGGCTGGCCGGGGACCGCCGGATCCTCGTCCTGCTGCTCGTCTTCTGGCTGCCGGCGGCCTTCTCCGTCGTCCCCGAGGCACTGGCCGCGCCCTACGCCGACGCGCTCGGCAGCGGCTCGGCCGGGCTCGGCCTGCTGATGTGCGCCCTGCCCGTCGGCACCGTGGCCGGAGAACTGTTCGCCGGGGCGCGGCTGCGGCCCGCGGCCCGCGAACGCGTCGCGCTCCCGCTCCTGTGCCTGACCCTGCTGCCGTACCTCGGCTTCGCCCTGCGCCCCGGGCTCGTCGTGTCCCTGCTGCTCCTGCTGGTGTCAGGGGCCGGGTCGGCGTACACCCTCGGCCTGGACCAGTGGTTCGTGCGGGCCGTGCCGCAGGAACTGCGCGGGCGGGCCATGACCGTGCTCAGCGCCGGGCTGATGACCGTCCAGGGCGTGGGCATGGCGCTGGCCGGGGTGGCGGCGCAGGCGGCCGGGGTACGGGCCGCGGTGACGGGGGCCGGTGTGCTCGGCGTGCTGTGCTGCTGCGGGCTGGCCCTGGCGGTCCGGGCGACCGAGGGACGAGACGGGGCTGCCCGGAATATGACCGGCCGGTAGGGTCTGATGACGTGCCGAAGCCTCTCAGCCTTCCCTTCGACCCCATCGCCCGAGCCGACGAACTCTGGAAGCAGCGCTGGGGAAACGTGCCGTCCATGGCCGCGATCACCTCGATCATGCGGGCCCAGCAGATCCTGCTCGCCGAGGTGGACGCGGTGGTCAAACCGTACGGACTGACGTTCGCGCGCTATGAGGCCCTGGTACTGCTGACCTTCTCCAAGGCCGGCGAGCTGCCGATGTCCAAGATCGGTGAGCGGCTGATGGTGCATCCCACGTCGGTGACGAACACCGTGGACCGGCTGGTGAAGTCCGGACTGGTGGCCAAGCGGCCCAACCCCAACGACGGCCGCGGCACGCTCGCCGTGATCACCGACAAGGGGCGCGAGGTGGTCGACGCGGCCACCCGCGACCTGATGGCCATGGACTTCGGGCTCGGCGCGTACGACACGGAGGAGTGCAAGGAGATCTTCGCGATGTTCCGGCCGCTGCGGATCGCGGCACACGACTTCGACGACGACTGAGGCCAGGGCCGACCCCGGCCAAGATCTCCCGGAACGGGTGGTTACGCTCGACTCCATGAAGAAGAGCGTGCTGACCCGCTACCGCGTCATGGCCTACACGACCGGTGTCCTGCTGGTGCTGCTGTGCCTGAGCATGATCGCGAAGTACGGGCTGGACATCAGCGGTGCCGCCGACGTCACGCGCGTCGTGGCCATCGCCCACGGCTGGCTGTACGTCGTCTACCTCGTCGTCGCCTTCGACCTGGGCTCCAAGGCGAAGATGCCGGTCGGCCGGCAGCTGTGGGTGCTGCTCGCGGGCACGATTCCCACGGCGGCCTTCTTCGTAGAGCGCAAGCTCACCCGTGAGCTGGAGTCCAAGGTCACCGACCGGGCCCCGGCCGTCGCCAAGGCGTAGCCCGCCCCCGCCTCCACCGCCGTACGGGCGCCGTGCGGCGGTCGCCCATCGACATTTACTAGGACGTCCTAGTAAATTCGATGGCATGGACGCTCACGCCATCGAGGAGGGCCGCCGACGCTGGCAGGCCCGTTACGACGCGGCCCGCAAGCGGGACGCCGACTTCACCACGCTCTCCGGCGACGCCGTGGAGCCGGTGTACGGGCCCCGACCGGGCGACACGTACGAGGGATTCGAGCGGATCGGGTGGCCCGGGGAGTACCCCTTCACGCGCGGGCTCCATCCGACCGGCTACCGCGGGCGCACCTGGACGATCCGGCAGTTCGCCGGGTTCGGCAACGCCGAGCAGACCAACCAGCGCTACAAGATGATCCTGGCCGCCGGCGGCGGGGGTCTGTCCGTCGCCTTCGACATGCCGACGCTCATGGGGCGCGACTCCGACGATCCCCGCTCGCTCGGCGAGGTCGGGCACTGCGGCGTCGCCATCGACTCCGCCGCCGACATGGAGGTCCTGTTCAAGGACATCCCGCTCGGCGACGTCACCACCTCCATGACCATCAGCGGGCCCGCCGTGCCCGTCTTCTGCATGTACCTGGTCGCCGCCGAGCGCCAGGGCGTGGACCCGGCGGTCCTCAACGGCACGCTCCAGACGGACATCTTCAAGGAGTACATCGCGCAGAAGGAGTGGCTCTTCCAGCCCGAGCCGCATCTGCGCCTCATCGGCGACCTGATGGAGTACTGCGCGGCCGGCATCCCCGCCTACAAGCCGTTGTCCGTCTCCGGCTACCACATCCGTGAGGCCGGGGCGACGGCCGCGCAGGAGCTGGCGTACACGCTGGCGGACGGCTTCGGCTACGTCGAGCTGGGGCTCAGCCGCGGCCTGGACGTCGACGTCTTCGCGCCCGGCCTCTCCTTCTTCTTCGACGCGCACGTGGACTTCTTCGAGGAGATCGCCAAGTTCCGTGCCGCGCGCCGCATCTGGGCCCGCTGGATGCGGGACGTGTACGGCGCGAAGAGCGACAAGGCGCAGTGGCTGCGCTTCCACACACAGACCGCCGGTGTCTCGCTGACCGCGCAGCAGCCGTACAACAACGTGGTGCGTACGGCCGTGGAGGCGCTGGCCGCGGTGCTCGGCGGGACCAACTCGCTGCACACCAACGCCCTGGACGAGACCCTCGCGCTGCCGAGCGAGCAGGCCGCGGAGATCGCGCTGCGGACCCAGCAGGTGCTGATGGAGGAGACCGGGGTCGCGAGCGTGGCCGATCCGCTGGGCGGTTCGTGGTACGTCGAGCAGCTGACGGACCGGATCGAGGCCGACGCGGAGAAGATCTTCGAGCAGATAAAGGAGCGGGGCCTTCGGGCCCACCCGGACGGGCGGCACCCGATCGGGCCGGTCACCTCCGGCATCCTGCGCGGGATCGAGGACGGCTGGTTCACCGGCGAGATCGCCGAGTCGGCCTTCCGCTACCAGCAGTCCCTGGAGAAGGGCGACAAGAGGGTCGTGGGCGTCAACGTCCACACCGGCTCGGTCACCGGGGACCTGGAGATCCTGCGCGTCAGCCACGAGGTGGAGCGCGAGCAGGTGCGGGTGCTCGGCACGCGCAGGTCCGCCCGGGACGAGGCCACGGTGCGCTCCGCGCTGGACGCCATGCTGGCCGCCGCGCGGGACGGTTCGAACATGATCGGGCCGATGCTGGACGCCGTGCGCGCCGAGGCGACGCTGGGCGAGATCTGTGGCGTACTGCGGGACGAGTGGGGGGTGTACACGGAGCCGGCCGGCTTCTGAGCGGGCTCAGGCGGGCGAGGCCAGCCCACCGATCAGGACGCGCGTGAAGCTGCGCACCCACTCCTCGTCCGCCGCCTTGCCGCTCACCAGGGTGCGGTGCACCACCGCGCCCGCCACGACGTCGAAGATGAGGTCCACCGTGCGGGCGGCCTCCTGCGGATCGGGTTCCGGCGGGAGTTCGCCCCGTTTCTGTGCCCGGGCCCGGCCCTGCAGGACCAGCCCCATCTGGCGCTCCACGATGGAGCGGCGGATGCGCTCGCGCAGGGCGTCGTCGCGGGTGGCCTCGGCGACCACGGCCATCAGGCCGCTCTTGGCCTCCGGGCGGGCGAGGATCGCCGCGAACTGCAGCACCACGCCCTCGATGTCGGCGGCCAGACTGCCGCGGTCGGGGAGTTCCAGCTCGTCGAAGAGTTCCGCGACGGCGTCGACCACGAGTTCGTTCTTGCCGGCCCAGCGGCGATAGAGGGTCGTCTTCGCAACCCCTGCCCGCATCGCCACGTCTCCCAGGGTGAGCTTGGACCAGCCCAGCTCCACGAGCGCCTCCCTGGTCGCGGCCAGGATCGCGGTGTCCGCGGCGGCGCTGCGCGGGCGCCCGGTACGGCTGGCGGGGGTGTGGCTGTGCATCCCTTGACCATAACCGGCGGATCCTGTGGCGTCGTGAGGCAGATCACCGGGGGGTGGTGTCGCGCGGGGTCCCCATGGCATTACGCTACGAGTCGTAGCGAAAGCTCGTGAAGGACGTACACGGGCGCGGCCGAAGAGGCGTGGGGTGGGGACCCGGCGCCCCGGCGCACGACTTTTTCATTCAGGCGCGGGAACGGGGGAGGATAGACGCATGCAGCCACGGAACATGTCCATGAGCGGCGTCGTCGACCTCGCCGCGGTGAAGGCGGCCCAGGAGGCCAAGGCCAAGGCCGAGCAGACGCGCGCCGAGGCCGCCCGGCAGGGTGGCACGGGGGCCGTCGCCCCGGCCGATCTCGTCATCGACGTCGATGAGGCGGGCTTTGAGAGGGATGTCCTCCAGCGCTCCGCCGAGGTCCCGGTCGTCATCGACTTCTGGGCCGAATGGTGTCAGCCCTGCAAGCAGCTGGGCCCGGTCCTGGAGCGGCTGGCCCTCGAGTACAACGGGCGCTTCCTGCTCGCCAAGATCGACGTCGACGCCAACCAGATGCTGATGCAGCAGTTCGGGGTGCAGGGCATCCCGGCGGTGTTCGCCGTAGTCGCGGGCCAGGCACTGCCGCTGTTCCAGGGCGCGGCCGGGGAGCAGCAGATCCGGCAGACCCTCGACCAGCTGATCGAGGTCGCCGAGCAGCGGTTCGGGCTGACCGGCCTGACCGTCGACCCGGACGCGGAGCCGGGCGCCGTCGCCCAGGCCGCGCCGCAGGCCGGACCGTACGACGCGACGCTGAACGCTGCCGCCGAGGCCCTGGACGCCGGTGACCTGGCCGGAGCCATCCAGGCCTACAAGAACGTGCTGGCCGACGACCCGGCCCACCCGGAGGCCCAACTCGGCCTGGCACAGGCCGAGCTGCTCCAGCGGGTGCAGGGCTTCGACCCGCAGAAGGTGCGCCAGGACGCGGCCGACAGGCCGGCCGACGCCGAGGCGCAGATCGCCGCCGCCGACCTGGATCTGGTGGGCGGCCATGTCGAGGACGCCTTCGGGCGGTTGATCGACGCGGTGCGCCACACGGCGGGTGACGAGCGGGACAAGGTGCGGCTGCGGCTGCTGGAGCTGTTCGAGGTCGTGGGTCCCGAGGATCCGCGCGTGGTCGGGGCGCGCAGGGCGCTGGCGCGGGCGCTGTTCTGACCAGTCGCTAAACGCCACGGCTTGTGATGCCGAGGTGAAAGATTTGCCGACGAGGCGTCAGGGCGACCGCGCTTTACCAAATCTTGGTAATCGCGGTTGCTGTTACTCCGAGTAAATCAAGGCCGTTGGTCTGTCTGGATTCGTCCAGGGATCAACGGCTTTGCTCTGCCCCGGGATGCGACCGAGCGTCGCACTCCGAGACCGATGGGTCGTCCTTCGGTTATCCCGCCGTTACTACCCAGTAACGAAGCCCCTTGTGTCCCGGCCGAGAATGCACCACGATCGGCGACGCTCGGTCCATTCCCGTACCCCGGCACCCGGTCGGGTCACAGGAGATTCTGGGTCCCCACCGAGCAGAGCCGGCGGCAGTGGCGCCGGCTCTAGGGCAGGGGGGTCTTCGCCGGTCGGCGAAGCCTGTCCAGCAAGGTTGTGCGTGATGCGTGTCAGGCGCGACCAGTGGTTGTCGCTCGGGGGTGATCGCCGGTGATCGAGGTGCGGTTCGCGCCTGACGAGCGCAGGCGCTCCCCTTCCGAGGACGTAGCACTTCTCCCATCCCTGCCCGGCTGAGCCGCCGTTGGGGGCGAGCCCGGGCCAGGAGATGTACGTCCGAGAAGGAGGAAATATGGAGTCCCAGGTGCGTGGCGGGACCAGATGGAAGCGGTTCGCTGTGGTCATGGTGCCCAGCGTGGCCGCCACGGCGTGCATAGGTGTCGCGCTCGCGCAGGGCGCTCTCGCGGCCTCGTTCAGCGTGTCCGGCCAGTCGTTCAAGGTGTCCGCCGACCAGCTCGTGGGCACCGGCTTCGAGCAGTACGGCGCCATTGACAGCGGCTACACGCTGGACGGCCAGAAGACGGGTCACCCGGTGGCCGTCTCGGCGTTCAAGCACGCCGAGATCACCAACCTGTGCCAGTCCGTGGTGACGCCGGACGTGCCGATCTTCGGCAACGTCAGCCTCATCCTGCGGGCCGGCGGCGCGGGTCACGACAAGGTCGAGGCCGACAACATCTACATCGATGTTGCCGACCTGAACGCCGACGCGACCTTCAACAACATCGACATCGGTGTGGCAGCCAAGGACGCCGGCAAGGGTCCGGGCATCAAGAGCGGTGAGCAGACGAACCCGTACGGCTTCGCCCAGCAGGCCGACACGGCCACGCTGGACAACGTGAAGCAGACGGCGTGGGCGACCACCGCCGGCACTTTCAAGCTCAGCGGCCTTCACATGTCGCTGTCGACGGGTGTCAAGGAGTGCTACTAAGCACTCGGTAGCGGGCGGGGGAGCCGATGGCACCCCCGCCCGTCCACTCTCCGGCCGCACTTCACGCGCGGCACACATCACCACCACAGCAACGCCGCACCAGGGAGCTGTTTTCCATGAGCGCCGAGACTCCTGCCGCCGCACCCGGCCAGTTCACCCACCGGAGGCTGCAGTTCCGCGCCTGGCGGGGCTCGCGTCCGTTCTGGGCCGGACTGCTCGTCATGCTGGGCGGCTTTCTGATCCTGTACTTTCCGTACGCACACCTGCAGCTGGGCCACCTCTCGATGACGATGGGGACACCCGGCGGCTCCAGCTCCTTGATCATCGGTGTGCTGCTCATCGTCCTCGGCATCACCCTCTGGTTCCAGCGGCACATCCGGGTCTTCGCGGGTATCGCGGCGATTCTGCTGGCGCTGGTGTCCATTCCGCTGTCCAACATCGGCGGCTTCATCGTCGGCTTCCTGCTCTCGCTGATCGGCGGAGCGATGGCCGTGGCCTGGGCGCCGGGCACGCCGCCCCAGTCGCCCCCGCCGGCCGAGGCGGCGCCGGGCGAGGGCGGTGCCCCGCAGGCCGCGCCACTGCCGGAGCAGAGCGTGGACCAGGGCCCCTCGCAGGCCTATCCGGGGTTCGGGGAGAACGACCTGTCAGGAACGAGCCCGGCCAACGGGGCGAACGGGAGGCACAGTGCCGGCTGACGAGGTGACCCACGAGACCGATGTGGACGGGTCTCGCGCGAGAACCGGGCCCCGCCACGCGGCTCCCAGAAAGCCACTGTTCACCAGGTTCCACATGCCTGCCGGCAAGGCGATCGCCTCCGTGGCGATGCCGACCGCGGTCCTGATGGGCATGGGCTTCACGTCCACCCTGGCGCTCGCCGACAGCAGCGGCAGTCCGTCCCCGTCGACCACGTCCAAGAGCCTGACGGCCGACGAGTACAAGGACTGCGTCAAGCAGCTGGACGGCAAGGACAGTACGGCCTCGCCGTCGCCGTCCGCCTCGGCGAGCGCGTCCGACAAGGCCACGCCGTCGCCGTCGGCGAGCGCCGACGGCAAGGGCGCGAAGGACTCGGGCAAGACCTCTTCACCGGATCCAGGGTCCGGCGACAAGGCCACGCCCAGCCCGTCCGCGACCTCCGGCTCCTCCGGCTCGGGTTCGGGCTCCGGCTCCTCGGGTTCGGGCGGTGCCACGGCCACGCCGAGCCCGTCCGCGTCCAAGGGCGGCGGCCTGCTGGGCTCCATCGGCGACACGCTCGGCGGCATCCTCGGCGTCACCAAGGATTCCGGCAGCTCCTCCGCGAGCCCCACGCCGTCCGCGACTCCGTCGGCGAGCGCGTCGGCCAAGCCGGACTCCGCGTCGTCCTCGGCCACCGGTTCCGCCGGGTCGACGGTCGCCGACGCCGTCAAGGGCACGGTCTCCAAGGCCGGTCAGGCAGTCAAGGACACGGTGCAGAACACCACCGGCACGGTGTCCAAGACGGTCGACGGCGCGGCCAAGGCGGCCAAGGACGCGACCGCGTCCGCGACGCCCAGCCCGTCGGCCGGTTCCAGCACCGCGGCGGGGAACTGCCCGGCGGCCACGACCGACCAGAGCGGCGTGGACAACAAGGTGGCGGTGGCCGACGACCCCTGGTACCTCAACGCCAGCTCGCTGCTGCTCAAGGGTGCCGACTACCAGGGCATCGTCGAGGTGAAGACGGCGTCCGGCACCACCAAGAAGGTGCTCAAGTACGTCATCTCCGACGGCACGGACATCGGTGACCTGCACCAGACGGTCAAGGACTCGCTGTCCGGCAAGACCTACCACGTGCAGGCGGCCAAGGGGTCGACGTCCACCATCCGGGGCGGCTCCACCACGATGTACACCCAGAGCATCTCGGGCAACCTCTTCGGTCTGATCCCGATGACGTTCACGCCCGACAGCCCGCCCCCGCTGAACCTTCCGCTGATCTACTTCACCAACGTGAAGGTCGTCCAGGCCGGGCAGTTCGGCGGCAACCTGCACGTGCCCGGGATGCACGTCTACACGACCGACAACTGACCGGTCGCACAAGCCCGTTCGGGAGCCGCGCAAAAGCCGAGGGCGCCCCCTGGATCCCAGGGGGCGCCCTCGGTGCCGTACGGGGCCCGCGCGGGCCCCGTACGGCCGGTTGCTCAGTTGCCCTGCGTGCCCAGGTGGTGGACGCGGAGCATGTTGGTGGTGCCGGAGACGCCGGGGGGCGAGCCGGCGGTGATGATCACCGTGTCGCCCGCGTCGAAGCGGCCCAGCCTGGCGACCTCCTGGTCCACCAGGTCGACCATCTCGTCGGTGGTGTTGACGAACGGCACGATGTGCGACTCCACGCCCCAGCTGAGGGTGAGCTGGTTGCGGGTGCCCTCGTCCGTGGTGAAGGCGATGATCGGCTGCGTCGCGCGGTAGCGGGACAGCCGGCGCGCGGTGTCACCGGACTGGGTGAAGGCGATCAGGCCCCTGCCGCCGAGGAAGTCCGCGATCTCGCACGCGGCACGTGCGACCGAACCGCCCTGCGTACGCGGCTTCTTGCCCGGCACGAGCGGCCGCAGGCCCTTGGAGAGCAGCTCCTCCTCGGCCGCCTTGACGATCTTCGACATCGTCTTGACCGTCTCGACCGGGTAGGCGCCCACCGACGACTCGGCGCTCAGCATGACCGCGTCCGCGCCGTCCAGGATCGCGTTGGCCACGTCGGAGGCCTCGGCGCGGGTCGGGCGGGAGTTGGTGATCATCGACTCCATCATCTGGGTCGCCACGATCACCGGCTTGGCGTTGCGCCGGCACATCTCCACCAGGCGCTTCTGCACCATCGGGACCTTCTCGAGCGGGTACTCGACGGCCAGGTCGCCACGGGCCACCATCACGGCGTCGAACGCCGCGACGACGTCCGCCATGTTCTCCACCGCCTGCGGCTTCTCCACCTTGGCGATGACCGGGACCCGACGGCCCTCCTCGTCCATGACACGGTGGACGTCCTGCACGTCCTTGGCGTCCCGGACGAAGGACAGCGCGACCATGTCGCAGCCCATGCGGAGGGCGAAGCGCAGGTCCTCGACATCCTTCTCGCTCAGCGCGGGCACGTTGACGGCCGCGCCGGGCAGGTTGATGCCCTTGTGGTCGGAGACGACACCGCCCTCGATGACGATCGTCTTGACCCGGGGGCCCTCCACGTCCAGGACCTTCAGCTCGACGTTGCCGTCGTTGATCAGGATCTGGTCGCCGCGCGAGACGTCGCCCGGCAGCCCCTTGTACGTCGTACCGCAGATGTTCCTGTCGCCCGGGACGTCCTCGGTCGTGATGACGAACTCGTCACCGCGCTCCAGCTCGACCGGACCCTCTGCAAAGGTCTCCAGGCGGATCTTCGGGCCCTGCAGGTCGGCGAGGACACCGATGGCCCGGCCGGTCTCCTTGGACGCGGCCCGGACGCGGTCGTACCGCGCCTGGTGCTCGGCGTGGGTGCCGTGGCTGAAGTTGAACCGGGCCACATTCATGCCCGCCTCGATCATGGCGACGAGCATCTCGTGGGAGTCGACCGCGGGGCCGAGAGTACAGACGATTTTCGAACGGCGCATGGGGCGATCCTATCGGTTTGTTTCGCTACGGAATATTCCGTCTGGCGGAAGATACAAATGAGTGCCACACCGCTCAGGTGCTATTCAGTAGTTCTTTCCGACCAGTGCGTAGGTCTGGGTCGCGATCTCCAGTTCTTCATCCGTCGGCACCACCGCGACCGCGACACGCGCATCCTCCGGCGAGATCATCCTGGCCTCGTCCGCTCGCACCGCGTTCAGCTCCGGGTCGACCGCCAGGCCCAGGCCCGCAAGGCCCCTGATCGCGGCCTCGCGGACCGGCGCGGCGTTCTCGCCGACCCCGGCGGTGAAGGCGACCGCGTCCACCGTGCCCAGAACGGCGCAATAGGCGCCGATGTACTTCTTGAGCCGGTGAATGTAAATGTCGAAGGCGAGTGCGGCCTCTTCGTCACCTTCGTCGATGCGGCGGCGGATCTCGCGCATGTCGTTGTCCCCGCACAGCCCGAACAGACCGCTCCTCTTGTTGAGAAGAGTGTCGATCTCGTCCATGGACATTCCGCCAACACGTGCCAAATGGAAGATGACGGCCGGATCCAGATCACCGGAGCGCGTGCCCATCACGAGCCCCTCCAGCGGCGTCATGCCCATGGAGGTGTCCACGCACCGGCCCTTCTCGACCGCCGAGGCCGAGGCGCCGTTGCCCAGGTGCAGCACGATCACGTTGACCTCGGACGGGTCCTTGCCCAGCAGCCGGGCGGTCTCGCGCGAGACGAACGCGTGCGAGGTGCCGTGGAAGCCGTAGCGGCGGATGCGGTGCCGGTCGGCGATCTTCGGGTCGATCGCGTAGCGCGCCGCGGACTCCGGCATCGTCGTGTGGAACGCGGTGTCGAAGACGGCGACCTGCGGCAGGTCGGGGCGCAGCGCCCGGGCGGTGCGGATTCCCGTGAGGTTGGCCGGGTTGTGCAGCGGGGCGACCGGGATCAGCCGCTCGATCTCGGCGATCACCTCGTCGTCGATGACGGTCGGCTCGGTGAAGAACAGCCCGCCGTGCACCACCCGGTGCCCGATGGCGGCCAGCTCCGGCGAGTCCAGGCCCAGGCCGTCCCGGCCCAGCTCCGCGGCGACCGTCTTCAGCGCGGCGTCGTGGTCGGCGATGGGACCGGTGTGCTCACGGGTCTCGCCGGTGGTGAGGCAGGTGTGCCTGAGCCGGGAGGTCTGCTCGCCGATGCGCTCCACCAGGCCGGCGGCCAGCCGCTGTGCGTCGCGCATGTCGAGCAGTTGGTACTTCACCGACGAGGAGCCGGAGTTGAGGACGAGGACGCGGTGCGCCGCGCGAGTCTCTGTCACGGTGTTCAAGAACTCTCTGTACTCAGTTGGCGGGCGTCTGGGCCTGGATCGCCGTGATGGCGACGGTGTTCACGATGTCCTGGACGAGCGCGCCCCGGGACAGGTCGTTGACCGGCTTGCGCAGACCCTGCAGGACCGGCCCGACGGCGATCGCGCCGGCCGAACGCTGCACGGCCTTGTACGTGTTGTTACCTGTGTTGAGGTCAGGGAAGATCAGCACCGTGGCCTGTCCGGCGACGTCGGACTCCGGCAGCTTGGTGGCGGCGACCGACGGTTCCACGGCCGCGTCGTACTGGATCGGTCCCTCGATCTTCAGGTCCGGCCGGCGCGAGCGGGCCAGTTCGGTCGCCTCGCGCACCTTGTCGACGTCGGCGCCGGAGCCGGAGGTACCGGTCGAGTAGGACAGCATCGCGATCCTGGGCTCCACGCCGAACTGCGCGGCCGTGGACGCCGACTGGATGGCGATGTCCGCGAGCGCCTGCGCGTCCGGATCCGGGTTGACCGCGCAGTCGCCGTAGACCAGCACCTTGTCGGCCAGGCACATGAAGAACACCGACGAGACGATGGACGAGTCGGGCTTGGTCCTGATGATCTCGAAGGCGGGGCGGATGGTGGCCGCCGTGGAGTGGACCGAGCCGGAGACCATGCCGTCGGCCAGGCCCTCCTGGACCATCAGGGTGCCGAAGTAGTTGACGTCGCGGACGACGTCGTAGGCCAGCTCGACCGTGACGCCCTTGTGGGCGCGCAGGGCCGCGTACTTCTCGGCGAAGGCGTCGCGCAGTTCGGAGGTGGCCGGGTCGATCAACCGGGTGTCGCCGAGGTCGATGCCGAGGTCGGCGGCCTTCTTGCGGATCTGGTCCTCGGGCCCGAGCAGGGTCAGGTCGCACACGCCCCGGCGCAGCAGCACCTCGGCCGCGTGCAGCACCCGCTCCTCGGTCCCTTCCGGCAGCACGACCCGCCGCCGGTCGGAGCGGGCCTGCTCGAGCAGCTTGTGCTCGAACATCATCGGGGTGACCCGGTCGCTGCTCGGCGCGGAGACCCGGCGGGCCAGCCCGGCGGTGTCGGCGTACCGCTCGAACAGGCCGAGCGCGGTCTCCGCCTTGCGCGGGGTGGCCGCGTTCATCTTCCCCTCCATCGAGAACAGGTGCTCGGCGGTGGGGAAGCTGTTGCCGGTCACGGAGAGGACCGGGGTGCCCGGGGCGAGGCGGGCGGCGAGGGTGAGGATCTCCTCGCGCGGCACCTCGTTCAGGGTGAGCAGCACGCCGGCTATAGGCGGAGTGCCGGCGCTGTGCGCGGCCAGCGAGCCGATGACCAGGTCCGCCCGGTCGCCCGGCGTGACGACCAGGCAGCCCGGTGTCAGGGCGCCGAGCAGGTTGGGCAGCATGGCGCCGCCGAAGACGAAGTCGAGCGCGTCCCGGGCGAGCCCGGAGTCGTCGCCGAGCAGCACCCTCGCGTCCAGGGCGTGGGCGATCTGGGCGACGGTCGGCGCGGACAGCGCGGGCTCGTCCGGTACGACGTAGCAGGGCACCGGAAGCCGGTCCGCGAGCCGCTCGGCGATCTCGTCGCGGTCCTCGCGGGCCACCCGGTTGGTGACCATGGCGAGCACGTCGCAGCCGAGGCCTTCGTAGGCGCGGTAGGCGTTGCGGGTCTCGGCGAGCACGGACTCGGTGGTCTGCCTGCGGCCGCCGACCACCGGGATGACGGACGCGCCGAACTCGTTGGCGAGGCGGGCGTTCAGGGACAGCTCGTCCGGCAGCTGGGTGTCGGCGAAGTCGGTGCCGAGGACGAGGACGACGTCGTAGTCCCGGGCCACCAGGTGGAAGCGGTCGACCAGCGTGGAGACCAGCTCGTCGGTGCCCTGCTCGGCCTGGAGCGAGGAGGCCTCGTGGTAGTCCATGCCGTAGACGGTCGCCGGGTCCTGCGAGAGGCGGTAGCGCGAGCGCAGCAGCTCGAACATTCGATCGGGTCGGTCGTGGACGAGTGGACGGAAGACCCCCACCCGGTCGACCTGCCGGGTCAGCAGCTCCATGACTCCCAGCTCCACGACCTGGCGGCCGTCACCGCGGTCGATCCCGGTCACGTACACGCTGCGCGTCACGCGTCCACTCCGTTCCTCATGTCGTGTGTCCGATATGCCGGTGCACTGCCTCGAAGGTGGCATCGGTGGCATAAAAATCGCCCACCAAGGTGAGCAGAACCCTCTTGACAATACCCCTGCTGCCGGATAAGGCGCCCGTCAAGTGGCTCAGTGTCCCGACGGACGTGGAACAATCGGGACTGGCTCACCGGCACCGACAGCGAGCAGGAGACACAGCACGATGCGCATCGGAGTTCTCACCGCAGGCGGCGACTGCCCCGGCCTGAACGCCGTGATCCGGTCGGTCGTGCACCGGGCCGTGGCGCAGTACGGCGACGAGGTCATCGGCTTCGAGGACGGCTACCGCGGTCTGCTCGACCGCCACTACCGCGGCCTCGACCTGGACGCCGTCAGCGGCATCCTGGCCCGCGGTGGCACGATCCTCGGCTCCTCCCGGCTGGAGCGCGACCGGCTGCGCGAGGCCTGCGACAAGGCGACCGACATGGTCGAGGAGTTCGGCATCGACGCGCTGATCCCGATCGGCGGCGAGGGCACGCTGACCGCGGCCCGCATGCTCTCCGACGCCGGCCTGCCCGTCGTGGGCGTCCCCAAGACCATCGACAACGACATCTCCTCCACGGACCGCACCTTCGGCTTCGACACGGCGGTGGGCGTCGCGACCGAGGCGATGGACCGGCTCAAGACGACCGCCGAGTCCCACCAGCGGGTGATGGTCGTCGAGGTCATGGGCCGGCACGCCGGCTGGATCGCCCTGGAGTCCGGCATGGCCGCCGGCGCCCACGGCATCTGCCTGCCCGAGCGCCCCTTCGACCCCGCCGACCTGGTCAAGATGGTCGAGGAGCGCTTCGCCCGCGGCAAGAAGTTCGCCGTCGTCTGTGTCGCCGAGGGCGCCCACCCCGCCGAGGGCAGCATGGACTACGGCAAGGGCGAGATCGACCAGTACGGCCACGAGCGCTTCCAGGGCATCGGCACCGCGCTGGCCTACGAGCTGGAGCGGCGCCTGGGCACGGAGGCCAAGCCGGTCATCCTCGGCCACGTCCAGCGCGGCGGCGTACCCACCGCCTACGACCGCGTCCTCGCCACCCGCTTCGGCTGGCACGCCGTCGAGGCCGCGCACCGCGGCGAGTTCGGCAGGATGACCGCACTGCGCGGCACCGACATCGTGATGGTGCCGCTCGCGGAGGCGGTCACCGAGCTGAAGACGGTCCCCAAGGACCGGATGGACGAGGCGGAGTCGGTCTTCTAGCCGGTCCGGTCCGTCACGGCCGTCCAGAAGTTGTCCACGATCCGGTCGAGGAACTCCTGGCCGGCCTCGCTGGCGCTGCGGGTGCCGCCACCCCAGCTGAGGGTCGCGGCCATGTGCCCCTGATAGTCCTGGTACAGCGACTGCAGGACCTTCTCCAGGACGTCCCTGTCCACCGGGGCCAGCTTCTGCACCGGCCGCACATAGGCCTGCCAGCGGGTGGTCACCGCGCTGTGCAGCAGGTCGGCGAGCTTGTCCTCGCGCCCCGTGACGGCCACGAAGTCCGGCAGGGCCAGGCCGAGCACCTCGGCCAGTGCGAGCGACTGGCGCTCGTTGCCCCGCCACCGTCCGCTCTCCTCCGTCTTGAGATACCCGGGCAGGTCCATGCCGACGGCGTGGGCGACGTCCTCGGCGGCGACGGCGCGGGCGATGCGGTGCTCGCGCAGGGTGCGGGGCCTTCCGATCAGTTCGCCGGGGGAGCACCACAACACTCCGGCGAGAGCCGTGAGTTCGGGGCTGGACGGCACCGCCGCACCCCGCTCCCAGGCGATCACGAGGTCGGGGGTGACGTACGGCAGTCCGTACGACACCCGCATGCCGTAGGCGACATGCTCGGGGCCCATGCCGAGCGCAGCGCGCAGCCTGCGGGCGGCCTGGGCGTTGAACGGAGGAGCTGAGGGTTGGCGCACCTCGCACAAGCTAAGGGTGCGGTGGCGCGATGGCTACGGTCTGTTCGGACAGGATCACGGATTGTCGGAACGTACAGTTCCGGCCGTTCGGTATGTAACGGACGGAACACCTCTCCCGCAGCTCTCTTGACGGCCCGGTTCATCCCCTGAGTCCCGCTCATCCCTTAACCGCTCCGCCCAGCGCGAAACCTCCGCCGAGTCTGCGGGCCACCAGGACGTAGAGCAGGATCACGGGCGTCGAGTAGATCACGGAGAACGCGGCGAGCTGCCCGTACGCCACCATGCCCCGGTTGCCGAAGAAGTCGTTGATGCTGACCGAGGCCGGCATCTGGTCCGGGGTGAGCAGCAGCATGAAGGGGACGAAGAAGTTCCCCCACATCATCACGAACGAGAACACGGTGACGACGGCGAGCCCCGGCCCCATCAGCGGCAGCACGATCCGCACCAGCGACTGCAGCGAAGAGGCCCCGTCGGTCCAGGCCGCCTCCTCCAGCTCCTTGGGCACGCCGTCCATGAAGTTCTTCATCAGCCAGATGGCGAAGGGGAGTTGGGAGGCGGCGAAGAAGAGGATCGTGCCCTGGAGGGTGTCGATCAGGTTCACCCGGACGAACAGCGCGTACACCGGCACCATGATCGCGGTGATCGGCAGGCTGGTCGCGAACAGGATCGCCAGCAGGAACGGCCGGTTGAGCCGGGAGTGGAACCGGGAGAGCGGATACGCGGCGAGGGCGGCGCAGACGACGGTGAGCGCGGTGCCGCCGCCGCACAGGACCAGGCTGTTGAGCAGCGGGGTGTAGGTGATGTCCGGGGTCAGGACGGCATGGAAGTTGTCCCAGGTGAGCCCGTCGGGGATGCGGACGCGCAGGTTCGCGTGCGGGTCCACGGCGGACAGCACCACCCAGGCCAGGGGCAGCGCGAAGGCGACGGCCACGACCAGCAGGGCCGTGTCGGCGGCGAGCCGGCGCGAGGTGCGGTTGCGGGGCATCGCGGTGTCACACCTCCGTCCGCAGCAGGCGCAGATAGACGACGGAGAACAGGGATCCGACGAGCAGCAGGAGCAGGGCGACCGCGGTGCCGTACCCGATCATGCTGTTCTGGAAGGCCTGTTCGTACATGAACAGCGGCAGGGTCTGGCTCTTGTTCCCCGGGCCGCCCCGGGTCATCACCCAGATCAGCCCGAACACGGAGAGCGTCTGGAGCGTGTTGAGCATGAGGTTGGTGGCGATGGACCGGCGGATCATCGGCAGGGTGATGTGCCACATCCGCCGCCATCCGCCGGCCCCGTCGACCTCGGCGGCCTCCGTGATCTCGGCGGGTATCTCGTCGAGCGCGGCGGAGTAGACCAGCACGGAGAACGCCGTACCGCGCCAGACGTTGGCGAAGGACACGGCGAGGATGGGGAGGGTGAACAGCCAGTTCTGCCGGGGCAGATGAAGCCAGGCCAGGATGGCGTCGAGCGTCCCCTCCCGCCGGAAGAAGGCGTACAGCAGAAACCCGGCGACCACCTCGGGCAGCACCCAGGCGGTCACGACGACCCCGCCGGTGAGGGTCCGTACCGGTTTCGACGCCCGCTTCATCAGCGCGGCCAGCGCGAGCCCCAGGGTGTTCTGTCCGACGAGCGCGGACAGCACGGTGAACACCAGGGTCAGCCATACGGCGTTCAGGAACTCGCTGTCCCGAAAGGCCCGCCGGAAGTTGTCGAACCCGACGAACGAGGAGTGCGCCTGTCCCGTCAACTGCAGGTCGGTGAAGGCGATGTAGACGCAGTAGGCGATGGGCCCGGCCAGGAAGAGCAGGATGAGGACGACGGCGGGGGTGAGGGGGAACGCCCGGGCGAACCGGCGGGCCTGGCCGGGGGAGCGCCTCACTTCTGGACCACTTGGCCGCCGGTGACGTCCTTGAGCGTCGAGTCGTACGTACCGGCCGCCTGCTGTGCGGAGGCATCACCGGTGGTCACGCTCTCCATCGCCTCCTGGATGGCGGTCGACACCTTGGGATAGGCCGGATAGGCGGGCCGGTAGTGGGTGCTGGACACGAGATCGGTGAAGAACCTGATGCCGGGCTGGGCGGTGGCGTACGACGGGTCGGCGGCGACGTCCTTGCGCAGCGCGATACCGGAGTTGGCGATGTACCACTTCTTGGCGTTGGCCTCCGTCTGCATCGTCTTGATGAAGTCGAAGGCGAGGTCGGAGTGGGCGGCCTTGGCCGGGACGGCCCATGTCCACCCGCCGGACATGCTCACCTTGCCGGGCGCCTGCCCGTGCTCGGTCGGCATGTACGCGAGGCCGAGCTGTTTGGACCAGTCGGGCCAGTCACGGCCGCTGCCCGGCAGCCAGTTCTGCGGCAGCCACGAGCCGTCGAGATCAATGCCGAGCTTGCCCTGGGGGAGCAACTCGCCCACGACGGTGGTGGTGTAGTTGGGATCGAGGGCATCGGAGACGTCGGGCCCGAGCTTCTCCTTGTAGACGCTCTCGACGAACTTCAACGAGTCCGTGAACCCCTGGCTCCCCGCGATCCACTTCTTGCTGCCGCCGTCGTACAGGGGATCGGACTTTCCGTCGCCGGTGCCGTAGAGCAGCATCTCCATGCCCTGCATGGTGGCCCGCTCACCGGCCGGTTTGCCGGTGTAGACGTTGAGCGGGACGACGCCGGGGACCTTCTGCTTGATGGTGCGGGCGGCGGCGAGGATGTCGTCCCAGGTCCTGGGCTGCCAGTTCACCGGCAGTCCGGCCTTTCGGAACACCCGCTTGTCGAACCACAGCCCACGGGTGTCGGTCCCGTCCGGCACGCCGTAGGTCTTCCCGTCCTCACCGCGCGCCGACGCCTTGGCGGTGTCGATGAACTGCTTCCAGTCCGGCCACTGGGAGAGGTAGGAGTCGAGGGGCTTCAAATACCCGCTGGTGATGTCGGAGTTGATGAGGAAGGTGTCCTCGTAGACCAGGTCCGGTGCGGTCCTCGGCGAGCGCATCATCTGCTGGACCTTGGTGTAGTACTCGGAGTCGGGTGCCTTGATCGGCACGAACTCGACCTTCTTCCCCGGGTACTTCTTCTCGAACTCCTTCTTGATCCCGGCGAGATAGGTGTCCATCACCTTGATGGAGTTGTCGGTCGACTGCTTGTAGGACACCTTGAGCGTGTTCGGGCTGCTTCCGGATCCGCTGCCGCACGCGCTGAGCGCGGTGGCGGCGAGAGCGGCGGTGAGGAGGGCGGAGAGGGCGGCGGTGGGGCGCACGGGCATGACCTCCTGAGCACACGTGGGGGTGGCGCGGAGATGACTGCCGTGTGAAGGTAAGAGGAGTGGTCTAGTCAGGTCAATGCGTGTGCGCGGGATTGGGTTCGGCCGTTGCCCGGCCACCGCCGTGGCCTCAGCGTCCCGGCGCCGCCGCCTGCACCCACCGGTACACCAGCTCCGGCCGTCCCACCTGCCCGTACACCGGCTTGCGTGCGGCCCTGCCCGCCTCCACCAGGTGTTCCAGATACCGCCGGGCGGTGATCCGCGAGATGCCCACCGCCTCGGCGACCCCCGCCGCCGTGAGCCCCTCCTCCGCCTCCCGCAGAGCTGTCGTCACCCGCTCCAGCGTCGGCGCGCTCAACCCCTTGGGCAGGGCCGCCGGCGTCGGTGCGCGCAGGGTCGCCAGGGCGCGGTCGACCTCGTCCTGGCCGCTCGCCTCGCCGGCCGCCGCGTGGAACTCGGCGTAGCGGACCAGGCGGTCGCGGAGGGTGGCGAAGGTGAAGGGCTTGAGGACGTACTGGACGACGCCGAGGGAGACGCCCTCGCGGACCACCGCCAGGTCCCGGGCCGACGTCACGGCTATCACGTCCGCGTGATGGCCGGCCGCGCGCAGGGAGCGGGCGAACTGGAGGCCGTGCACGTCCGGGAGGTGCAGGTCCAGCAGAAGGAGGTCCACCGGCACCCGGTCCAGCACGCGCCGTGCCTCCGCACCCGTGTGGGCCTTGCCGACCGCGACGAACCCCGGCACCCGGCCGACGTACATCACATGCGCGTCGGCGGCCACCGGGTCGTCCTCGACCACCAGCACCCTGATCGCCGGTGCATCCGTCATACCGCGTCGCCTCCCGGCACCGGGGAAGCCGCGCGCGTCGGCAACCGCACCTCGAACACCGCTCCGCCCTCGCCGTCCGCGCCGTTCCTGCCGGATTCCGTCACCGTCAACGTGCCCTCGTGGCGGGCCACCGCCTGCCGGACCAGGGCCAGCCCGAGCCCCCGCCCGCCGGGGCCGGCCGGCTTGGTGGTGAACCCCCGCTGGAATACCAGGTCGGCATGGGCGGGGTCGACACCGGGGCCGGTGTCGTGCACCCGCAGGACCACCTCGTCGTCAGCGGCGTACGCCGTCACCGTCACCCGCGCCCCGGCGCTGCCCTGCGCCGCGTCCACCGCGTTGTCGATCAGGTTGCCCAGGATGGTGACGAGGTCCCGCGAGGACAGCTCCTCGGGCAGCAGGCCGTCGTCCAGGCGGCTGTCCGCGGACACCACCAGCTCCACGCCCCGCTCGTTCGCCTGGGCCGTCTTGCCGAGCAGCAGGGCCGCGAGCACCGGTTCGCGGACGGCCGCCACCACCTGGTCGGTCAGGGCCTGGGCCAGCTCCAGCTCCGCCGTGGCGAACGCCACCGCCTCCTCGGCGCGGCCCAGTTCGATCAGCGACACCACGGTGTGCAGGCGGTTGGCCGCCTCGTGCGCCTGCGAGCGCAGTGCCTGGGTGAAACCGCGCTCGGAGTCCAACTCGCCCGTCAGGGCCAGGAGTTCGGTGACGTCGCGCAGGGTGGCCACGCTGCCGCGGCGCTCTCCGCCCGACACCGGGGAGGTGTTCACCACCAGCACCCGCGTCGCCGTCAGGTGCACTTCGTCCACCCTCGGCTCGGAGGACAGCAGCGCCCCGGTCAGTGGGCCCGGCAGGCCCAGGTCCGCCACCGAGCGGCCGACCACGTCCTCCTCAGCGCCCACCCCCAGCAGCTCCCGCCCGCCGTCGTTGATCAGCGCCACCCGGTACTGCCCGTCCAGCATCAGCAGGCCCTCGCGGACCGCGTGCAGCGCCGCCTGGTGGTAGTCGTGCATCCGGCTCAGCTCGGCGGCGTTCATGCCGTGGGTGTGGCGGCGCAGCCGGGCGTTGATGACGTACGTGCCGACCGCGCCCAGCAAGAGTGTGCCGCCCGCGACACCGAGCAGGGCCGTGACCTGGCCCCGGACCCGGGCACTGATCTCCTCCACCTTGATGCCGGCACTGACCAGGCCGACGACGCGGCCGTTGTCCTCGACCGGAGTCACCGCGCGCACGGAGGGCCCGAGCGTGCCGGTGTAGGTCTCGGTGAAGGTGTGACCGTGCACGGCGGGGCCGATACGACCGAGGAAACGTCTGCCTATCTGTTTCGGGTCCGGGTGGGTCCAGCGGATGCCGTCCGTGTTCATGATCGTCACGAAGTCGACGTCCGCGTCCCGGGTGACCTGCAGCGCGTACGGCTGCAGCACGGCCGAGGGATCGGAGGTGTGGATCGCCGCGCGCACCGAGGGGGCGTCCGCGATCGACCGGGCCACGGCCGTGACCTGGCGGACCGCCGCGTCCTCGGCCTGCTGCCGGTCGCTGACGTAGGTGAACAGCGCGTACCCGGCCACGACCAGCGCGATCAGCACGGCCTGCACGGCGAACAGCTGGCCCGCCAGGCTGCGTGGTCGGGGGAGGGAGGGGACGCGCATGTCAGCAGTGTGCCTCGTCGGTTAAGTGTGAACTAAATGAACGGAAGGGTGACCGCCCTCACAGGCCAGGAGATAGTCACGGCAACCCCCACAACCCCCGGACGTGAGCCGCACGCCGGTGATGCCGACGAAGACGTCAAGGAGGGCAGCCGTGGCCGCCAGCACCCCTGATACGGCACCAGCCGTACCCCGCGTGAAGCGGGACCGGACCCACTACCTGTACATCGCCGTCATCGCGGCGGTCGCGCTCGGCATCGCCGTGGGGCTCATCTGGCCCGATGTCGCGGTCGAGCTGAAGCCGCTCGGCACCGGCTTCGTGAACCTGATCAAGATGATGATCTCGCCGATCATCTTCTGCACGATCGTGCTCGGCATCGGGTCGGTGCGCAAGGCCGCCAAGGTCGGTGCCGTCGGCGGTATCGCCCTCGGCTACTTCCTCGTGATGTCGCTGGTCGCGCTCGCCATCGGCCTCGTCGTCGGCAATGTGCTGCACCCGGGCGACGGGCTGCATCTGACCGACGCGCTCAAGCAGACCGGACACGCCCAGGTGGACAGCAAGGCGCTGGGCCCCGTCGACTTCGTGCTGTCGGTCATCCCGGCCACGTTCGTCTCCGCCTTCACCCAGGGCGAGGTCCTGCAGACGCTGCTGGTGGCCCTGCTCGCCGGGTTCGCGCTGCAGGCCATGGGCCCGGTCGGGCAGCCGGTGCTGCGCGGCATCGAGCACCTGCAGCGGCTCGTCTTCCGCATCCTGGCGATGGTCATGTGGGCCGCGCCGATCGGCGCGTTCGGCGCGATCGCGGCCGTGACCGGCTCGGCGGGCGTCAACGCGCTCAAGAGCCTCGCCGTGCTGATGCTCGGCTTCTACATCACCTGTGTCCTGTTCGTCTTCGTGGTGCTCGGCGCAGTCCTGCGTATCGTCGCCGGGGTGAACGTCTTCTCGCTGTGCAGGTACCTGGCGCGCGAGTTCCTGCTGATCCTGTCCACCTCCTCCTCGGAGTCCGCGCTGCCGCGGCTCATCGCGAAGATGGAGCACCTGGGGGTCAGCAAGCCGGTCGTCGGCATCACGGTGCCGACCGGGTACTCCTTCAACCTCGACGGCACCATGATCTACATGACCATGGCGTCGCTGTACATCGCGGACGCCCTCGGCACCCCGATGTCGATCGGCGAGCAGATCCCGCTGCTGCTGTTCCTGCTGCTGGCGTCCAAGGGCGCGGCGGGCGTCAGCGGCGCCGGTCTGGCCACCCTGGCCGGCGGCCTGCAGTCGCACAAGCCCGCGCTGGTGGACGGTGTCGGCCTGATCGTCGGCATCGACCGCTTCATGAGTGAGGCCCGCGCGCTGACCAACTTCGCGGGCAACGCGGTGGCGACGGTGCTGGTGGGCACGTGGACCAAGGAGATCGACAAGGACCGGGTGCAGCGGGTGCTCGCCGGGGAGCTGCCGTTCGACGAGTCCACCCTGATGGATGAGGGGCACGGCACGGTTGCCGAGGTTCCCGAGCCCGGGGACAGGGAGCTGGCCAAGGCCTGATCCGCCCGCAGTCTCCGGATGTCCGGCCCTGCCTGAACCGGGGCCGGGCATCCGGCTTCGTGCGCGACGCCGCTACGGCCGCGTACTCACCTCGGCCACCAGCGCGGTGGCCGCGGCGGCGGGCATGCCCGCCGCGGTCAGGACCGTGGCCGCGGCGGAGCGGCCCGCCTCCTGCGCGCTCAGGAGGCCGTCGTTCACCGCCTCCATCACCGCGAACATCATCTGCTCGTGCACGTACGCGAGCGCCGGCGCCGGCAGCGGTGAGCTGAACACGCCCTCGTCCAGGCCTCGTCGGAGGATGCGGATCTTGTTCTCGCGCAGGGGTGCGAGGCGTTCGCGGATGCCCTGCACGGTGACCGTGCGCTGGGCCAGTGCGATCAGCAGCCGGTAACGGTCGGCGGTCTCCCAGATCGCGAGCACCGAGCGTGCCACCGCCTCGGCCGGGTCGCTCACCCCCTCGCGCACCGTCGCGTCCGCCTGCGCCAGGGCCCCCACCGCCTCGTCGACCAGTGTGCTGATCAGCGTCTCGCGGCTGGGGAAGTGGCCGTACACCGTCCGTCGTACGACTCCCGCGGCGCGTGCGATCTGGTCCATGGAGGCGTCGGGATCGCGCAGCAGTTCCGCGAGGGCGACGTCGAGGATGCGGCGCCGGTTGGCGTCGGCGCGGCTGGTGTTACCCGTGGTCATGGCGGTCATTCTGCCTTCCCTCCGCCTCCCCCGATCGACTTGCACAGGGTTGTGCAATCGGCGTACATTGCACATGGTTGTGCAATTGCACGGTGCTGTGCAAGTCCTGAGTGTGCAACCCCCGGAGTTCCCGTCGCGCATTTGAGGAAGGCGACCCCTGCCATGCGACTCGTCATGACCGAACCGGTCGAGAAGATGGAGCGCCCCTACGCCCGGCGCTGGTGGGCGCTGCTGGTGCTCTGCCTGAGCCTGCTGATCATCGTGATGGCGAACACCGCCCTCACGGTCGCCGCGCCCGACATGACCAAGGACCTCGGCCTCTCCAGTGCCGACCTGCAGTGGGTGATCGACGGCTACACCGTGCCCTACGCCGCGCTGATGTTGCTGCTGGGCGCGATCGGCGACAAGTACAGCCGGCGCGGGGCGCTCGTCCTAGGTCTCCTCGTCTTCGGGGGCGGCGCCGTCTTCGGCTACCTCGCCGACAGCTCCTCGACCGTCATCGCCGCCCGCGCCGTGATGGGTCTCGGCGCGGCACTGATCATGCCCGCCACGCTCTCCCTGCTCGCCGCGACCTTCCCGCGCGAGGAGCGGGCCAAGGCGATCGTCCTGTGGACGGCGACGGCCGGCCTCGCCATCGCCGCCGGACCCGTGGTCGCCGGCGCCCTGCTGCGCGACCACGGCTGGTCCTCCACCTTCCTGATCAACGTGCCCGTCGCGGCCGTCGCGATCGTCGGCGCCCTCGTGCTCATCCCGCCGTCCAGGGCGGGCCACCACGACCGCATCGACTACGTCGGCGGGCTGCTGTCGGTCATCTGGACCGGCTCGCTCGTCTACATGATCATCGAGGGCCCGCACTTCGGCTGGCACGCGAAGGCGATCACGGCCGCGGTCGTCGCCGGTGTCGGCCTCGTCGCCTTCATCGCCTGGGAACTGCGCCACCCCCGCCCGATCCTGGACGTGCGCCGCTTCACCAACCGCCGCTTCGCCGGTTCCAACCTGGCCGTCGCCCTGTTCTTCCTGGCCGTCTTCGGCGCCTTCTACTACCTCACCCAGCACCTGCAGTTCGTCCTCGGCTACGACGCCCTGCAGACCGGCGTACGGATGCTGCCGCTGGCCGGCGCGGTCTTCGTCGGCTCGGCCCTGACCGGATGGCTCACCCCGCGGGTCGGGATGAAGTGGACCGTCGGCGCGGGCATGGTCGGCGGCACGACCGCCCTCGCCCTGCTCACCCGGGTCGACGCGGGCTCGACGTACACCGACTTCCTCGCCCCCCTGATCATCCTGGGCCTCGCCATCGGCCTCGCCCTCTCGCCCTGCACCGACGCCATCATGGGCGCCTTCCCCGAATCCGAACTGGGCGTCGGCGGCGCCGTCAACGACACCTCGCTGGAACTGGGCGGCTCGCTCGGCATCGCCATCCTCGGCTCGCTGCTCGCGACGTCGTACAGCAACCACCTGCGCGACGCCACCGCCGGCAGCAAGCTCCCGGCGAGCGCCCTGGACACGGCACAGGACTCGGTGGGCGCCGGCTACGCGGTCGCCCAGGGCATCAGCGACAAGGCGCACGCGCTGGCCGCGCAGGCGGCAAAGGCGTCGGACCCGCAGCAGGCGGCGCAGCTCAAGCAGCAGGCCGCCGAACTCGCCGCCGGTGCCCGCCAGATGGCCCACGCGGTCGGCTCCTCCTTCTCCGACGCCGTCGCGCACACCAGCCTGGTCGGCGCGGCGATCCTCGGCATCGGCACCGTCCTGGTGGCCGTCCTGCTGCCCCGCCGTGAAGCCCCCGCACCGGAGGTGAAGACGCAGGAGAAGGAACTGGCGGACAGCGCGGCCGGCTGAGCATTTTTCTGCCCCGTCCACTAACGTGCCGCTCCGGATCACTCGGAACGGCACGTTCGTGCGTGGCGTCCGTACCTGTAAGTCAGTACGTGTATGGAGGCACGGGGGAATGAAGATCGACTGGAACCGGCGGACCTGCGCGCGCAAGGGGCATGTGACCTATGCGCCCGACGATCCCCGGCTGCGCCTGCGGCTGCATGCCGAGACCGCGGTCGGGGAGGTGTGGCGCTGTCTGCGCTGCGGTGACTTCGTGCTCGGTGAACCGCACGGCGCGGGGCCGGCCGTCGAGGCCCCGCTGGTGCCGCGCGGCAAGGTCCTGCGTGACCTGTTCATCCTGCGCTTCCTGGCGATCGAGCGGCTGGTGCGCGGGGTGTTCATCGTCCTCGTCGCCGTGGCGGTGTGGAAGTTCAGCAACAGCCAGGACGCGGTGCGACGGCTGTTCAACGAATACCTGGACGTCTTCCGTCCGGTGTTCCGCCACTTCCACTACGACCTCGACCACTCACCCGTCGTCGGCTCCATACAGAAGGTCTTCGGGTACAAGCATTCCACCCTGCTCCTGGTCGCCGCTCTGCTGCTCGCCTACGCCCTGATCGAGCTGGTCGAGGCGGTCGGACTCTGGTACGCCAAGCGCTGGGCGGAATACCTGACGGTGGTGGCGACGGCCGCGTTTCTCCCGCTGGAGATCTACGAACTCACCGAAAAGGTCAGCTATCTGAAGATCGCCACTCTCGCCCTCAACATCCTGGCGGTCCTCTACATCGCCGTGGCCAAGCGCCTGTTCGGTCTGCGCGGTGGCCGCAGGGCCTTCGAGGAGGAGCGGCAGAGCGCTTCCCTGATGGAGGTCGAGGAGTCGGCGGGGGTCACGGTCCAGGCCGGCGGCGTCCTGAAGGGGGGTGGCGAGATGGGCGAGATCCAGTCGTGGTGACGTGAGAGACCCGGACGACGCACGCGGACATCGGAACCGTGCTCCCGGCCCGCCTCGCTTGCCTTGACGCCGACGTCAACACCTACGGTCGTAGGCATGCGAATCGGCGAGCTGGCCGCACGGGCCGGGACCACGACCCGCACCCTGCGCTACTACGAGACCCGCGGGCTGCTGCCGGCCCGGCGTGACGGCAACGGACACCGCACGTACGACGAGGCCGACCTGCGGCTGCTGGAGCAGATCCGGACGCTGCAGGACTTCGGGTTCGGCCTGGAGGAGACGCGGCCCTTCGTGGAGTGCCTGCGTGCCGGGCATCCGGAGGGCGACTCCTGCCCGGCCTCGCTCGCGGTCTACCGGCGCAAGCTGGACGAGCTGGACGCGCTCGTCGGGCAGCTGTCGGCGGTGCGGGAGACGGTCGCGGGGCAGCTGGCGCGGGCCGAGCAGGCGCGTGCGGCGCTGGCCGCCGAGGCGCTGGTTCCGGGGGGTCCGGAGCCCGTGTGCGAACTGGGAGGGCTTGCGCGATGAGCGTGGTGAGCGGACTGGCAGAGGTGACGGACGCCGACTTCGCGGCGGAGGTGAAGGACTCGGAGCTGCCGGTGCTGGTGCAGTTCACGGCCGACTGGTGCGGGCCGTGCCGGCAGCTGGCGCCGGTGCTGAAGGGCATCGCCCTCGAGGAGGGCGACCGGCTGAAGATCGTTCAGCTCGACGTGGACCGCAATCCGCAGACGACCATCGCCTACGGGGTGCTGGCGACGCCGACCCTGATGGTCTTCCGGGACGGCGAACCGGTGCGCTCGATGGTGGGGGCCAGGCCCAAGCGGCGGCTGCTGCAGGAGCTGGCCGACGTGCTGTAAAGCGGAACCGCCCAGCAAAAATCCCCCGAGCAATTGCGCTCGGGGGATTTCTGTGCGTATATTCAGTGGTTCGCAACTTGAATTCGATTCGAGTTGCGGAGAAGTTCACTGAGCAGAGTATATCCGGGCGGGAGCGGAATTGTCAAACAGCGAATTTCCAGACGATGAATTGCGCCGCGAGCAGGAATTCATCGACGGACTGTACGCGCGCGTGGACGCGCTGCGCGGTGAGACCGAGTCCTCGGTGTCGGACGCGCTCGCCCAGGGCGACAAGCCCATGCAGGCCCGGCTGGAGCGGGACATCCTGGTCGCCGAGCGTTCGGGGCTGCTCGCCGCGCTGAACGCCGTCGACGGCTCGCTCTGCTTCGGCCGGATCGACTTCTCCCCCACCACCGGCTCCGCTCGAGCGGGGGGACCCCCATCGGCCACCACCCACCACATCGGCCGGATCGGTCTGCGCGAGGACGACGCCGAGCACACCCCGGTCCTCATCGACTGGCGGGCCGACGTCGCGCGTCCCTTCTACCTGGCCACCGGGTACACCCCGATGGGCCTGCGCCGCCGCCGGCACATCAGCACCGAGGGCCGGACCGTGACCTCGCTGCACGACGAGATCCTCGACCTCGGCGACGCGACCCGCACCGGTTACGAGGACCACAACGGGGACGCGGTGCTGCTGGCCGCGCTGAACTCGGCGCGCACCGGCCGGATGAGCGACATCGTGCAGACCATCCAGGCCGAGCAGGACGAGATCATCCGGGCGCCGCACCGCGGGGTGCTGGTGGTCGAGGGCGGCCCGGGTACCGGGAAGACGGCGGTCGCGCTGCACCGCGCCGCCTATCTCCTCTACGAGTACCGCGAGCTGCTGGCCCGCCGGGCCGTGCTGATCGTCGGCCCCAACCCGGCCTTCCTCGGCTACATCGGCGAGGTGCTGCCCTCGCTCGGCGAGACCGGCGTCCTGCTCGCCACGGTCGGCGAGCTGTTCCCCGGGGTGAAGGCGACCGCGGCCGACACCCCCGAGGCGGCGGCCGTGAAGGGCCGCGCCGACATGGCCGACGCGCTCGCCGCCGTCGTCCGCGACCGGCAGGCCCTGCCCGACCCGGTGATCGCGATCGAGCACGACCGCGAGGTGCTGATGCTCGACGACGGTCTGGTCGGCGTCGCCCGCGAGCGCACCCGCGCCGCCAAGCTGCCGCACAACGCGGCCCGTGAGTACTTCGAGGGCCACGTCCTCAACACCCTCACCGAGCTGTACGCCGAGCGCGTGGGCACCGACCCCTACGACGGCAGCAGCCTGCTCGACGCCTCCGACATCACCCAGATCCGCGACGAACTCGCCGAGAACCCCGAAGTCTGGTCCGCCATCGACCAGTTGTGGCCCCGGATCACCCCGCAGCGGCTGGTCGCCGACTTCCTGGCGGAGCCGCAGGGGTATGTGAGCGACCAGGACGCGGCCGCCATCCGCCGCCCGGTGACCCGCGCCTGGACGGTGGCCGACGTCCCCCTGCTGGACGAGGCGGCCGAACTCCTCGGCGAGGACGACCGCTCGGCACGGGCCCGGGCCGAGCGCGAGCGCGAGAACCAGGTCGCCTATGCGCAGGGCGTGCTGGACGTGTCGTACGCCTCCCGGACGTACGAGTTCGAGGACAAGGAGGACAGTGACCCGGACGGGTCCGAAGTCCTCTCGGCCCACGACATCATCGACGCCGAACGGTTCGCCGAGCGGCACGAGGAGGCGGACCACCGCAGCGCCGCCGAGCGGGCCGCGGCCGACCGCACCTGGGCGTTCGGGCACATCATCGTGGACGAGGCGCAGGAGCTGTCGCCGATGGCCTGGCGGCTGCTGATGCGGCGCAGCCCGACCCGCTCGATGACCCTGGTCGGCGACCCGGCCCAGACGGCGGAGGCGGCCGGTGTCGGCTCCTGGGCGGACATCCTCGCGCCGTACGTCGAGGACCGCTGGGAGCACACCCGGCTCGGCGTCAACTACCGCACCCCGGCCGAGATCATGGAGCTGGCCGCGGCCGTCGTCCGTGCCGAGAACCCGCGGTTCGAGCCGCCCAGTTCGGTCCGCTCGACGGGTGTACGGCCATGGGTGCGCCAGGCCGAGGGCGAGCTGCCCGAGGCCGTGGTCAAGGCGGTCGCCGAACTCACCCCCGCCGAAGGCCGGCTGGCGGTGATCGCCCCGCGCGAGCTGCACCGGGCCCTGGCCGCCCGCCTGGACGGCGTCACGGCCGGCGCCGAACCCGACCTGACCCGGACGGTCGTCCTGCTCGACCCCCGGCAGTCCAAGGGCCTGGAGTTCGACTCGGTGCTGGTGGTGGAGCCGGCCCGGTACGGCACCAGCGACCTGTACGTGGCCCTGACCCGGGCCACACAGCGGCTCGGGGTGCTGTACACCGGTGACCTGCCCGAGGCGCTCAGGCCGGCCGCAGCCACACCGTAGCCAGCGGCGGCAGCGTCAGCCTGATGCTCGCAGGGCGGCCGTGTGCCCCCTGCGGCTCCGGCTTGAGCGCGTCCGGGTGGGTGACGCCGCTGCCGCCGTAGCGCACGGCGTCGGTGTTGAGCACCTCCAGCCAGGCCGGTACGTCCTCGGGGACACCGAGGCGGTAGTCGTGGCGGACCATCGGGGAGAAGTGGCAGACGGCGAGCAGCGGGTCGCCGTCCGCGTCCAGGCGCAGGAACGCGAAGACGTTGTCGTCGGCCGCGTCCCCGGTGATCCACTGGAAGCCCGCCGGGTCGGTGTCCCGCTGCCACAGCGCCGGGGTCGCGCGGTAGAGCGCGTTCAGGTCCCGGACCAGGTCCCGTACGCCCCGGTGGTCGGCCTCGGCGCCGTACGCCGGGTCGAGCAGCCACCAGTCGGGTCCGTGCGCCTCGGACCACTCGGCGCCCTGTGCGAACTCCTGCCCCATGAACAACAGCTGTTTGCCCGGATGGGCCCACATGAAGCCGAGGTAGGCGCGGTGGTCGGCGCGCTGCTGCCACCAGTCGCCGGGCATCTTCGACACCAGGGACCGTTTGCCGTGCACGACCTCGTCGTGCGAGATCGGCAGGACGTAGTTCTCGCTGTAGGCGTACACCATCGAGAAGGTCATCTCGTGGTGGTGGTACTTGCGGTGCACCGGTTCCTTCTGCACGTACTCCAGTGAGTCGTGCATCCAGCCCATGTTCCACTTGAGCCCGAAGCCGAGCCCGCCGAAGCCGCTCGGGCCCCTGTGGTGGGTGGGGCGGGTGACGCCGTCCCAGGCGGTGGACTCCTCGGCGATGGTGACGACCCCCGGGCAGCGCCGGTAGACGGTGGCGTTCATCTCCTGCAGGAAGGCCACCGCGTCCAGGTTCTCCCGGCCGCCGTGCTCGTTCGGCGTCCACCGGCCCGGCTCGCGCGAGTAGTCCAGATAGAGCATCGAGGCCACGGCGTCCACGCGCAGCCCGTCGATGTGGAACTCCTCGCACCAGTACACGGCGTTCGCCACCAGGAAGTTGCGCACCTCGCGGCGGCCGAAGTCGAACTCCAGCGTCCCCCAGTCCGGGTGGGCGGCCCGCAGCGGGTCGTGGTGCTCGTACAGCGGACGCCCGTCGAACGCGGCCAGCGCCCAGTCGTCGCGCGGGAAGTGGGCCGGGACCCAGTCCATCAGCACCCCGATGCCGGCCTGATGCAGCCGGTCCACCAGGTACTTGAAGTCGTCCGGGGTGCCGAGCCGGGCCGTGGGGGCGTAGAAACCGGTCACCTGGTAGCCCCAGGAGCCGCCGAACGGGTGCTCGGCGACCGGCATCAGCTCCACATGCGTGAAGCCCGTCTCCTTCACATAGGCGGTGAGCTGGTCCGCCAGCTGACGATACGTCAGGCCCGGTCGCCAGGAGGGGAGATGGACCTCGTAGACGGACAGGGGTGCCTCGTGCACCGGGGTGTCGCCGCGGTGCGCCAGCCACTGGGCGTCGCCCCACTCGTGGTGCGAGGCGGTCACGAGGGACGCCGTGGCGGGCGGGACCTCCGTACGGCGGGCCAGCGGATCGGCGCGCAGGGTGCGCGAGCCGTCCGGGCGGGTGATCTCGAACTTGTACGGCTCGCCCTCACCGACACCCGGAACGAACAGCTCCCACACCCCGGACGAGCCCAGCGAGCGCATCGCGGACCCGGTGCCGTCCCAGTGGTTGAAGCCGCCCGCGAGACGTACACCGCGCGCGTTGGGCGCCCACACCGCGAACCGGGTGCCGGGCACGCCCTGGTGGACGGTGACATGCGCGCCGAGCGCCTGCCACAGCTGCTCGTGCCGGCCCTCGCCGATCAGATGCAGATCCAGCTCGCCCAGCGTGGGCAGGAAGCGGTAGGGGTCCTCGGTGTCCAGGACCGCCTCCTCGTAGGCCACGAGCAGCCGGTGCACGGGAACCTCGGTGAGCGGGAGCAGGCCGGTGAAGAAGCCGTCCCCGTCGTCGTGCAGCTCGGCCCGCAGCTCACCGACGACGACCGTGACGGAGCGCGCGTACGGCCTCAGCGCCCGGAAGGCGACGCCTCCGGGCACGGGATGGGCGCCCAGGACCGCGTGCGGGTCGTGATGGGTGCCGTGCAGGAGCCGCTCGCGGTCGGCGGCGCCCGGGGCGGCGGATGGGATCGGCTTGTTCGTCACGGACGAGCCTCCTGGTCTTCACGCGGCGAGACGGCGGATGGCCGAGAGCGGTACGGGGAGCCAGTCGGGGCGGTGCCGGGCCTCGTACACGACCTCGTAGACGGCCTTGTCGGTCTCGTAGGCCCGTAGCAGCACCGGATCGGCGCGCGGGTCGCGACCGGCCACCTGCGCGTACCCGGAGCAGTAGGCGGCCCGGCAGCCGCTCGCCCACTGCGGGGCCGGCGGCGCGACCGAGTGGGCCGCGTAGTCGAACGAGCGCAGCATCCCCGCGATGTCCCGCACCGGCGACTGCGGCAACCGCCGTTCGGCGAGCGGCCGGACCGGCTCGCCCTCGAAGTCGATCAGCGACCACTGCCCGGACGCCGAGCGCAGGCACTGCCCGAGGTGCAGATCGCCGTGGATCCGCTGGGCCGTCCAGGTACGGCCCCCGACGGCGAGCCGGTCCAGATCCCGGTAGGCCTGCCGCAGACCGCCGGCGTACGGCCGCAGCGCCGGCACCGCCTGGACGGCCGCCGCCAGCCGCTCGGTCATGCCGCCGGCCAGCGCCTCGAGCTGGGCGTGCCCGAGCGTGACCGTCGGCAGGGCGCGGGCGAGCGCGGTGTGCACCTCGGCGGTGGCCCGGCCCAGCTCCCGCGCCTCGGCGGCGAAGTCCTCGCCCTTGGCCAGCTCACGCAGTGCCAGCTCCCAGCCGTCGGCGGCGCCGCGGACGAAGGGCTGGAGCACGGCGAGGACATACGGCTCCCGGTCGATCTCGGCACGCGCCCAGGCCGTCGGAGCGGGCACCCGAGGGGAGCCCTCGCGGGCCAGGGCGAGCGGTATCTCCAGGTCGGGGTTGACGCCGGGCACCACCCGGCGCAACAACTTCAGGATGAACGTATCTCCGTAGACCACCGACGAGTTGGACTGCTCGGCGGTCAGCGGCCGGGCCACGAGACCCGTGCGGATCTCCTGGCGCGCGTCCCGCTCGAAACGCAGCCCGCCGATGCGGGCCTGGGTGCGCAGGGCCTCCAGGAGCACTTCGGCGGGCCGGGGGTCGTACAGGGCCTCGTACACCGTGCGTCCGGCGAGCGGCCCCTGGTCCAGGTGTCCGATCAGCGCGGGCGCCAGCCGGGGCGGCAGCGCCTCGCGCACGCCTATGAGGAGCTGGTAGCAGTCGCCGGGGCCCGGCGTGATCGGCTGGTGCACGCGCAGCAGCAGGTGGTACAGGCCCAGCCGGCCGTCGGGCGGGAGCAGTTCGGTGACGGCCACGGGCGTGAAGCCGGTGACCGGGCGCCCCTTGCCCGCGAACCAGCGCTGCCTGGGCAGCCACGCGCGCAGCAAGGGGTCGAGGGAGTCCAGGAGCGAGGGGGCGGTGCCGAAGGGGGTGACCGTTTCCGCCATGGGCGTCACGTCCTTTCCCCGGGTCGTCGGGGGTGTTTCTTTTGCGTGCCCCGGGTGGGACGGCGGAAACGCGCCACCGCCCCACCTGGCTGGAACGTTGCGGTCTAGACGGCGTCCCGGCGCAAGCGGAACCAGTAGAAGCCGTGGCCCGCGAGGGTGAGCAGGTACGGCAGCGCGCCGATCGCCGGGAAGCGGACCCCGCCGAACAGCTCGACCGGGTGCCGCCCGCCGAACCGGCTCAGGTCCAGCTCGGTGGGCTGGGCGAAGCGGGAGAAGTTGTGGACGCACAGCACGAGGTCGTCACCTCCGTCCTCCGACATGGGGGCCTCGCGCAGGAAGGCCAGCACCGCCGGGTTGGAGGACTGCAACTCGGTGAACGAGCCGAGGCCGAAAGCAGGGTTCTGCTTGCGGATCTCGATCATGCGGCGGGTCCAGTGCAGCAGCGACGACGGCGAGGACATCGCGGCTTCCACGTTGGTGACCTGGTAACCGTAGACGGGATCCATGATCGTCGGCAGGAAGAGCCGTCCGGGATCGCTGGACGAGAAGCCGGCGTTGCGGTCGGGGGTCCACTGCATGGGGGTGCGCACGGCGTCGCGGTCGCCGAGCCAGATGTTGTCGCCCATGCCGATCTCGTCGCCGTAGTAGAGGATCGGCGAGCCGGGCAGGGAGAGC
Organism: Streptomyces broussonetiae; assembly: GCF_009796285.1. NCBI lineage: Bacteria > Bacillati > Actinomycetota > Actinomycetes > Kitasatosporales > Streptomycetaceae > Streptomyces > Streptomyces broussonetiae. Next base: position 6,422,125 of record NZ_CP047020.1, read on the forward strand.
AGCAGGGCGGTGAACAGCTCGATCTGGTTGCGGTCGTTGTCCAGGAGCGGGGCGAGGCGCCGGCGGATGCCGATGTTGGCGCGCATGCGTGGGTCCTTCGCGTACTCGGCCCACATGTAGTCGCGTTCCTCGTCGGTGACCATCTCCAGGGTCAGCTCGTCGTGGTTGCGCAGGAAGATGCCCCACTGGCAGTTGGAGGGGATCGCCGGGGTCTTGGCGAGGATCTCCGAGACGGGGTAGCGGGACTCGCGGCGCACGGCCATGAAGATGCGGGGCATGACGGGGAAGTGGAAGGCCATGTGGCACTCGTCGCCGCCGGCGGCGTAGTCACCGAAGTAGTCGACCACGTCCTCCGGCCACTGGTTGGCCTCCGCCAGCAGCACGGTGTCCGGGTACTGGGCGTCGATCTCCTTGCGCACCCGCTTGAGGAACTCGTGGGTCGCGGGCAGGTTCTCGCAGTTGGTGCCCTCCCGCTGGTACAGGTACGGCACGGCGTCCAGCCGGAACCCGTCGATGCCGAGATCCAGCCAGAACTTGAGCGCGGAGATCATCTCCTCCTGCACCGCCGGGTTCTCGTAGTTGAGGTCCGGCTGGTGCGAGAAGAAGCGGTGCCAGTAGTACTGCTTGCGTACGGGGTCGTACGTCCAGTTGGATGCCTCGGTGTCGACGAAGATGATCCGGGCGTCCTGGAACTGCTTGTCGTCGTCGGCCCAGACGTAGTAGTCCCCGTACGGACCGTCCGGGTCGCGCCTGGACTCCTGGAACCATGGGTGCTGGTCGCTGGTGTGGTTCATGACGAAGTCGATGATCACGCGCATGCCGCGCTGGTGGGCGGCGTCGACGAACTCCACGAAGTCGGCGAGGTCACCGAACTCGGGGAGTACGGAGGTGTAGTCGGACACGTCGTAACCGCCGTCCCTGAGGGGGGACTTGAAGAACGGCGGCAGCCACAGGCAGTCCACGCCGAGCCACTGCAGATAGTCCAGCTTGGCGGTCAGGCCCTTGAGGTCGCCGACGCCGTCGCCGTTGCTGTCCTGGAAGGAGCGGACCAGGACCTCGTAGAAGACCGCGCGTTTGAACCACTCCGGGTCCCGGTCCTTGACGGGAGTGTCCTCAAACGTGTCCGGAACGGGCTCATTGACGATCATGTGGTGGGTGACCCTCCGATCTGCGGGGTGGACGGTCGCAGGACGTTGAAGACGTGCGCGGGCCTGTGGCCCGGCTCGAGGCGCACATAGTTGGTCCTGCCCCAGTAGTAGGTCTCACCGGTGAGCTCGTCGCGCACCGGCGCGGACTCGTGCCAGTCCAGGCCGAGTTGCGGCATGTCCAACGAGACCGTGGCCTCCTGGGTGTGATGCGGGTCGAGATTGACGACCACGATGACCGTGTCCGGTCCCGTGCTCTTGCTGTAGGCGAGCACGGCGTCGTTGTCGGCGTGGTGGAAGTGCAGGTTGCGCAGGCGCTGGAGTGCGGGGTGGCGGCGGCGGATGGTGTTGAGGCGGGTGATCAGGGGCGTGATGCTGCGGCCCGCGCGTTCGGCGGCCGCCCAGTCCCGGGCCCTGAGCTGGTACTTCTCGGAGTCGAGGTATTCCTCGCCGCCCTCGCGCAGCGGGGTGTTCTCGCACAGTTCGTAGCCGCTGTAGATGCCCCAGGTGGGGGAGAGGGTGGCGGCGAGCACGGCACGCACCTCGAAGGCGGGACGTCCGCCGTGCTGGAGGTAGGCGTGCAGGATGTCGGGGGTGTTGGCGAACAGGTTCGGCCGCATGTACGCCGCCGCCTCACCCGTCAACTCGCCCATGTACTCGGTCAGTTCCTGCTTGGTGTTACGCCAGGTGAAGTAGGTGTACGACTGCTGGAAGCCGATCTGGGCCAGGGTGTGCAGCATCGCCGGGCGGGTGAACGCCTCCGCCAGGAAGATCACGTCCGGGTCCCGGTCGTTGATCTCGGCGATGACCCGCTCCCAGAACACGACCGGCTTGGTGTGCGGGTTGTCGACCCGGAAGATCCGCACCCCGTACCCCATCCAGTGCCGCAGGATCCTGACCGTCTCCGCGACGAGCCCGTCCATGTCCGCGTCGAACGCGAGCGGGTAGATGTCCTGGTACTTCTTCGGCGGGTTCTCCGCGTGGGCGATCGTGCCGTCGGGCCGGTGGTGGAACCACTGCGGGTACTTCTCCACCCAGGGATGGTCCGGAGAGCACTGCAGGGCGAGGTCCAGGGCGACCTCCAGACCCAACTCCCCTGCGCGGGCCACGAAATGACCGAAGTCCTCGAGGGTGCCGAGCGCGGGATGGACCGCGTCGTGCCCGCCCTCGGGCGAGCCGATCGCCCACGGCACGCCCACGTCGTCCGGGGTGGCGGTGAGGGTGTTGTTCGGGCCCTTGCGGAAGGTCGTCCCGATGGGGTGGACGGGCGGGAGGTAGACCACGTCGAAGCCCATGTCCGCGATCGGCTTCAGCCGCCGCTCGGCCGTACGCAGCGTGCCGTGCGGCTGCCCGGCGGTGCCCTCCGAACGCGGGAAGAACTCGTACCAGGAGCCGTACAGCGCCCGCTCCCGCTCCACCAGCAACGGCATCGCCTCGGACGCGGTCACCAACTCCCGCAGCGGATGACGCTCCAGCACCCTGCGCACCTCCGGCGCCAGTGCCGCCGCAAGGCGCCAGGCGGCCGGGCGGTTCTCGTCGCGCAGGAGCGCCACCGCGTCCCGCACGAGCGGCCGGTGCGCCCTGGGGACCCCGGCCGCCGCGCGCTCGTACAGCCGGGCGCCCTCCTCCAGGACCAGCTCGGTGTCGAGGCCGGCCGGGATCTTGATCCGCGCCTGGTGCCACCAGGTGGCCAGCGGATCGGACCAGGCTTCCACGGTGTACGTCCAGCGGCCGGGCTCGCCGGCGGTGACCGTGGCGCCCCAGCGGTCGGTGCCCGGGGCGAGTTCCCGCATCGGTGTCCAGGGCCCTGGCCGGCCCGCCGGGTCGTGCAGCACCACGTTCGCCGCGACGGCGTCGTGGCCCTCCCGGAAGACGGTGGCCGACACCTCGAACGACTCACCGGTCACCGCCTTGGCCGGCCGGCGCCCGTGCTGGACCACGGGGCGGACGTCGAGGACGGGGATCCGGCCGAGGGCGGGGGCCGGTTGTGGTGGCGACTGCTTCCCGGCGGCGGGTTTTACCGGCTTTTTGGCCGTCGCCTTCTTTCCGGCCGCCGGGGTCCTGCTGTTGGTCGGGGGTCCTGACGAGTGCTGCGTGGCGGGCATGACCGCTCCTGTCCGCGTCAACGTGGGTGTGGGCGGAGGGATGTGGGGAGGTGGGTCCTGCGGCGTGCTGTGGTGCGCCTGTGGGGTGTGTACCGGAGGAGCCTTCCCACCGTGTTCGGGTGGGCAATCCGGCACTTTGTTAACTACTCGCGCGTATGTCCACCCGTCGGACCGGCCTCCTTCTCCCGGCTACCCCACGACCGCTTCCGCACGCCCCGACACCCCGCCCGGCACGTCCCCACCGACCCCCCGGTAACCACTACCGTCGACAGTGACGACGAGACGTACGGCGCCGTACGTCTCTCCCCGCGACGCGTCCGAGGTGGAAGTGTGAAGGCGATCCGTCGGTTCACCGTCCGTCCCGTTCTCCCCGAACCCCTCCGGCCGCTGAGCGACCTGGCGCGCAATCTGCGCTGGTCCTGGCATGCGGAAACACGCGACCTGTTCCGGTCCGTCGACCCCGAGGCCTGGGCCGCCGCCCAGGGCGATCCGGTGCGGCTGCTGGGCCGGGTGCGGCCGGTGCGGCTGGCCGAGCTGGCGGGCGACCGGCGGTTCCTGCGCCGGCTGACCGCCGCGGCCGACGACCTCGACGACTACCTGACCGGAGAGCGCTGGTACCAGTCCCAGGCGGACGGGCTGCCCGCCGCGGTCGCCTACTTCTCCCCGGAGTTCGGCATCACGGCCGCCCTGCCCCAGTACTCCGGCGGTCTCGGCATCCTCGCCGGCGACCATCTCAAGGCGGCCAGCGACCTGGGTGTACCCCTGATCGGAGTCGGCCTCCTCTACCGGCACGGCTACTTCCGCCAGACCCTGTCCCGCGACGGCTGGCAGCAGGAGCACTACCCGGTGCTCGACCCCAACGAGCTGCCCCTCACCCAGCTCAAGGAGCCCGACGGCACCCCGGCGCGGCTCTCGCTCGCGCTGCCCGGCGGCCGGGCGCTGCGGGCCAGGATCTGGCTGGCCCAGGTCGGCCGGGTGCCGCTGCTGCTGCTCGACTCGGACGTGGAGGAGAACGACCTCGGCGAACGCGGGGTGACCGACCGGCTCTACGGCGGCGGCGGTGAACACCGGCTGCTGCAGGAGATGCTGCTCGGGATAGGGGGTGTGCGGGCGGTGCGGACGTACTGCCGGCTCACCGATCACCCGGAGCCGGAGGTGTTCCACACCAACGAGGGGCACGCGGGCTTCCTCGGCCTGGAGCGGATCGCCGAACTGTGCGAGCAGGGGCTCGATTTCGACGCGGCGCTGGAGGCCGTACGCGGCGGCACGGTCTTCACCACCCATACTCCCGTTCCGGCCGGCATCGACCGCTTCGACCGGGAACTGGTCGCCCGGCACTTCGGGTCCGACGCCGAACTCCCGGGCATCGAGGTGCACCGGATCCTGGCGCTGGGCATGGAGACGTACCCGGGCGGCGAGCCGAACCTGTTCAACATGGCCGTGATGGGGCTCCGGCTGGCCCAGCGGGCCAACGGGGTGTCGCTGCTGCACGGGCAGGTCAGCCGGGAGATGTTCGCCGGGCTGTGGCCGGGATTCGACGCCGAGGAGGTGCCGATCACCTCCGTGACCAACGGGGTGCACGCGCCGACCTGGGTGGCCCCCGAGGTGCTGCGGCTCGGGGCCCGGGAGGTCGGCGCCCAGCGGGCCGAGGACGCGCTGACCGTCGGCGGCCCCGAGCGCTGGGACCCGGTCGCGCACATCCCGGACCAGGAGATCTGGGAGCTGCGCCGCACCCTGCGTGAACAGCTGGTGCTGGAGGTGCGGGAGCGGCTGCGTGCGTCGTGGCGTCAACGCGGCGCCGGGGACGCCGAGTTGGGGTGGGTCGAGCACGTGCTCGATCCGGACGTGCTGACGATCGGCTTCGCCCGCCGGGTCCCGTCGTACAAGCGCCTGACGCTGATGCTGCGCGACCGTGACCGCCTGATGGAACTGCTGCTCCACCCGGACCGCCCGGTGCAGCTCGTGGTCGCCGGCAAGGCCCATCCCGCCGACGACAGCGGCAAGCGCCTCGTCCAGGAGCTGGTCCGCTTCGCCGACGACCCGCGCGTGCGCCACCGCATCGTGTTCCTGCCCGACTACGGCATGGCGATGGCGCAGAAGCTCTACCCCGGCTGTGACATCTGGCTGAACAACCCGCTGCGCCCGCTGGAGGCCTGCGGTACGAGCGGGATGAAGGCGGCGCTGAACGGCTGTCTCAATCTCTCCGTCCTGGACGGCTGGTGGGACGAGTGGTTCCAGCCGGACTTCGGCTGGGCGATCCCGACGGCGGACGGGGCGGGCACCGACGCCGACCGGCGCGACGACATCGAGGCGGCGGCCCTGTACGACCTGCTGGAGCAGCGGGTGACCCCCCGCTTCTACGAGCGCGGACGCGCCGGCCTGCCCGACCGCTGGATCCAGATGGTCCGCCAGACCCTCACCCTGCTCGGCCCGAAGGTGCTGGCCGGGCGCATGGTCCGGGAGTACGTCGAGCGCCTCTACGCCCCGGCCGCCCAGTCCCACCGTGCGCTGGTCCCGGACAGCGCGCGGGAACTGGCGGGGTGGAAGGCACGGGTACGGGCGGCCTGGCCCGGGGTGAGCGTCGACCACGTCGAGACGACGGCGACGACGGCCACGGCGGAGCTGGGCGCGACCGTGGGCCTGCGCGTCCAGGTGGCACTGGGCATCCTCACCCCGGACGACGTGGAGGTCCAGGCGGTCTCCGGCCGGGTGGACGCGGAGGACCACATCACGGACGCGACGGTCGTCCCGCTGAAGCCGACGGGCACCCCCGACCTGGAGGGCCGCCTCCTCTACGAGGGCCCCCTCTCCCTCGACCGCACGGGCCCCTACGGCTACACGGTCCGCGTCCTGCCCGCCCACCGCTTGCTGGCATCGAGCGCGGAACTGGGACTGCTGGCTGTGCCGTCGGGGGAGGGGGTGAAGGGAGCGGGTGTTCTGTTGCGGTAGGGATCGCTCTACGGCGTCTTCTTCAGGGCGTTGACGAAGAGGGTGAAGGATCCGGCGGGGAAGGTGAGGGTGGCTCTCTGCGGAACCTTTGAGTCTCGGACGGCTATGTGGGTGTCGAGGTCGGCGACTTCGACACAGTCGTTCCCCTCGCCTCCACCGGAGAAGGACGACTTCTTCCACGAGGTGGGGATGCTCATGCTGGTCCTCACAGCTCCTTGGCCAACCGGTGGATGAGGTCCCGCGACTGCTCGGGGGACAGCGCCTTTTCCTTCACCTTACGGAAGAGCGTTCGAAAGTGCTCCAGTTGGGCTTCTGAGTCGACGAAGGCCGTACCATGCGGAGCGTCGCGTACGACGGTGTCCAGCCGGGGGACCACTCCACCCAGATGCACCATGGTGCTCCCGGCTCCCGCGAAGTCGTCCAGAGCAAAGGGAACGACCCGCACGGTGACGTGGTCGGCCTCGCACACCTCAAGGATGCGGCTCAACTGGGCCCGGGACGCGGCCCGGCCGGCCACGCGGATGCGGAGTGCGGCCTCGTGGATCAAGGTCTCGTACGGGATGGGGTCGGGCCCGTCGATGACGACGCGCCGCCCCATCCGGTGCTCCACGCGGAGGTCCACTTCGCTGTCCGGGAACTCGGGGTTCATGTGGGCGAAGAGGGCTCGGGCGTAGTCCTCCGTCTGGAAGAGCCCCGGTACGTGAATGACTGCCACGTCGTTGCGGAACGTCGCGTGATGGTCCAGCTCGGCGAGGTCCTGGTAGGCGGCAGGAAGGACGCCCCGGTATGCCTCCCACCACCCGCGCGTACGGTCGGTCGCCATGCCGACGAGCGCATCGATCAACTCTGTGTCCGAGCACGCATAGTTGGCGGCGAGTCGACGCACTCGCTGCTCACTTACGCCTGCGATCCCGGACTCGATCTGGCTCATCTGGACGGAGTTCGTACCCAGCAGGCTCGCTGCCTCGGTCGCTTTGAGCCCGGCAGCCTCTCGCAGCCTGCGTAGCTCAGCGCCCAGGCGTACCTGTCGTGCGGTGGGGTGCCGTCGTGCTGGCACAGCGTCCCTCTTTCCTCAACGGCCCTGGTGAGGCGACTCGTTCGGTGTCAGGTTACGCGACTCGCTTGCAGTGAATGAAATTTATGCCCTACTGTCGGTGACGTACCGCTCACGCAGTGGAAGTGCACCGCATGCGCGGCAATGCCACCCTGCGCGAAAACCCCTCACCTCACCGGAGTTGATGACGCATGCCCGAAGACGAACCCTGGGACTACACGCTCTACGTCCCCAACGATCTCAGGGCGGTGACGGTGTGCCGCCGGACCCTGCGTCTGATCCTGACCCTGCACGGTCTGATCGGCCTGGTGGACACGGCGGAGCTGCTGGCGGCGGAGCTGGTGTCGAACGCGGTGCGGCACACGAAGGGCCCGGCGGCGCTGAGGGTGCGTCGTACGCGGGAGGGGGTGGTGTGGATCGGGGCGTGGGACACCGATCCGGCGCCGCCGGATCCGCCGTGTGTGCTGGAGCAGGTGGTGGAGCTGGAGGAGGGGCGGGGGCTGGGGTTGGTGAGGGCGTGCGCGCAGGAGTGGGGGTGGCAGCCGTCGGCCAGGTTCGGGGACCGGGGGAAGTACGTGTGGTGCGAACTTGTGACGGCGTAGCTCGTTGATCACGAACGTCGTACGAATGGAGAACTGACGGTCGGCTCGTCGCATGAGGCGTTGCACCGGATCTTCCAGAAGGATCCGACGCTGCTGACGAAGGCGTTGACCGATCCCCGGGCGAAGCAGATGTGGAGGGACCTGATGACCGCGATCCAGTACTTCTGGCGCCACCCGCTCGCCGAGCGAGGAAGCTCAGGCCTCGTCGAACTCGGCGCACAGTCTGCGCAGCACCGCCCCGCACCGCCGCGCGTACGCGTGCTGCAGCCCCCGGGCCGCCGGGCCGCCCGCTCGGGTGTACCACTTGGCCGCCCTGCTGAACGCGGCGATCGTCAGCCAGACCGTGCCGTCGCCGGTGCGGTCGACCAGGAAGGCCTCCTCGCCGCACTCGGGGTGGCCCTCCAGGGTGCCGTAGGCCCAGCCGGCCCGGCGGGGCTCCTCGGCCGTCCAGATGATGCGGCAGGGGGCCTTGATGAGGGCGGCCAGGGTGACGGTGACGTCGACGCCGGGGGCCGCGCGGTCGGCCGTGGTGTCGATGCCCACGCCGAGGGCGCGGTGCATCTCCCAGGTGAGGACCGCCTCGGCGGCCCGTTCGAAGAGTTTCTGGCCTTCGCCGAGGCGGGTGCGTACGTGCAGGGGGTGGAAGCCGGGCGGGCAGTACGTCAGGTCGTCACGGGTCGCGCCGACCGGCTCGTAGGTGAAGGGCGCCGAGGACATGGGTCACAAGCGTAGGCGGCACCCGGGGGTTCCTCCCACCGGGTGCCGCCTCGTTGTCACCTACGTCCGGTTCAGCTGACGTTGACCGCCGACCAGGCCGCGGCCACCGTGTTGTACTCGGTGCTGCCGGAGCCGTACAGGTCCTTGGCCGCGTTCAGGGTGCCCGCGCGGGCGGCCTTGTAGTCCGTCGTCGAGGTGAAGTACGTGGTCAGCGCCTTGTACCAGATCTGCAGCGCCTTGTCCCGGCCGATGCCGGTGACCTTGGATCCGTTGGACGTGGGCGAGTTGTAGCTCACGCCGTTGACCGTCTTCGCGCCGCTGCCCTCCGACAGGAGGTAGAAGAAGTGGTTCGCGACGCCGGAGGAGTAGTGGACGTCCAGGCCGCCGACCGAGGAGGACCAGCTGTCGGCCGAGGAGCCGTCCTTGCTGGGCTGGTCCATGTAGCGCAGCGGGGTGCCGTCGCCGTTGATGTTGATCTTCTCGCCGATGAGGTAGTCACCGGGGTCCTTGGCGTTGTTGGCGTAGAACTCCACGCCGACGCCGCCGAGAATGTCGGAGGTCGCCTCGTTCAGGCCGCCGGACTCGCCGCTGTAGTCGAGGCCCGCGGTGTTGGCGGTGACGCCGTGGGTCATCTCGTGGCCGGCCACGTCCAGCGAGGTCAGCGGGTCGGCGTTGCCCGAGCCGTCGCCGTACGTCATGCAGAAGCAGCTGTCGTCCCAGAAGGCGTTGACGTAGCTGCTGCCGTAGTGGACGCGGGAGTAGGCGCCGACGCCGTCGTTCTTGATGCCGCTGCGGCCGAAGACGTTCTTGTAGTAGTCCCAGGTCTCCTGCGCGCCGTAGGCGGCGTCGGCGGCCGCGGTCTGGTCGGACGAGGAGGTGGAGGCGGTGCCGGTACCGAAGGTATTGGTCGAGTTGCTGACCAGGGTGCCCTTGCCGGACGTCTTGCGGGCCAGGTTGTAGGTCTTGTGGCCGCCGCGGGAGGCGTCGGTCAGGTTGTACGACGAGCCCGACTGGGTCGTGGTCAGGCTGACGGTGCCCGAGTACAGCGTCTTGCCGGTGCCGGTCGCGTTCTCGATGCCCTGGTACTCGAAGAGCTTCTTGCCCGTCGCGGCGTCGCTGATGACGTGCAGCTGGTTCGGGGTGCCGTCGTCCTGGAGGCCGCCGACGACCGTCTCGTAGGCGAGGACGGGCTTGCCGTTCGCCGCCCAGATCACCTTGCGCGCGCCGTCCGCCGTGCTCTTGGCGGAGCCGAGGGTCTTGGCGGCGGACACCGCCTGCTGCGCGGCCTTGGCGGGGGTGATCCTGGGCGTGAGCGAGGCCACCTTGATGGCCGCCGTGGTCGCCCTGGTGACGCCTTCGGTCCTGCCCGACTTGGCGGTGTGCACGACGAGGTCGCCGCCGAGCACCGGCAGGCCGGCGTAGGTGCGCTCGTAGCGGGTGTGCACGGTGCCGTCGGCGTCCTTGACGACGTCCTTGACGACCAGCTTCTCCTTGGTGCCGAGGCCTATCTGCTGCGCGGTGGCGGCGGCGTTGTCCTGCGCCTGCTGGACCAGGGAGGCGCGGGCGGAGGCGGACAGCGCGGCGGGCGCGGCGGGCAGCGTCTTGGCCGTGGGCTGGGCGGAGGCGGTGGTGGTCACGCCGGTGGAGAGCAGGGCTCCGGCGGCGACAGCGGTGGCGACGGCCAGAGTGGTGCGCTTGTGACGCGCGTAGCGGGGGCTCACTCGAAGCTCCTTCAGGTGGGGAGTCCGGGCAGTGTGGGGTTACCGACCCGGCTGTGTGGGGTTGTGAAGTTGCTGTGCTGCTGCGGCGGGTGGAGAGAGAGTGACATCAAGGGCGCGTACATGTCAGGACCTTGAAGTGATGTTGGCCGGAACTCGACCACCGGGGAAACATTTCAGGCATGTGAACCGGGGCCGCCCGGGGGCGTCGAACCCCCGGACGGCGCCGTGTTGCCAGGCCTGTGCCATGCGGCTTACGGGAAGGTCAGCTTCCAGTCGTTGAGCGTGCCCGTGTCCTGACTGGCCTGATCCTGCACCTTCAACTTCCAGGTTCCGTTGGCGGTTTCGGTGGCCGCATTGACCGTGTAGGTCGCCTTCACGTTGTGCGCCGAGTCGGAGGAGCTGAAGTTCTTCAGCCGGTAGGCCTTGCCGGACGGGCCGATGAGGTCGATCACCAGGTCGCCGCGCCAGGTGTGCGTGATGTCGACGCTCACCTGGAGGTTGCCCGGCGCGTTCCCGCTCCGGTCCGAGACGGTGATGGCCGAGGTGATCGCGGGCCCGTTGTCCGGGATCGCCATCTGCGTGTTGTTGTCGTACGTCGAGCCGGTGCCGCCACCGCCACCGCCGCCGGAGCGCGAACCGACGTTGACGGCCGCCCAGGCGTCCTGCACCGCCGCGTACTCGGCGCTGGAGGTGCCGTACAGCTCGCCGGCCGCCGCGAGGGTGCCGGTGCGGGCGTCGGCGTAGTTCGTGGTGGACGTGAACTTGGTGGTCAGCGCCTTGTACCAGATCTGCAGCGCCTTGTCCCGGCCGATGCCGGTGACCGGAAGACCGTCCGAGGTCGGCGAGTTGTAGCTGACGCCGTTGATGACCTTGGCGCCGCTGCCCTCGCTCAGCAGGTAGAAGAAGTGGTTGGCGATGCCCGAGGAGTAGTGCACGTCGAGGCCGCCGACGCCCGAGTACCACGAGTCGGCGGAGGAGCCGTCCTTGCTGGGTTTGTCCATGTAGCGCAGCGGGGTGCCGTCGCCGTTGATGTTGATCTTCTCGCCGATGAGGTAGTCACCGGGGTCGGAGCTGTTGTTGGCGTAGAACTCCACGCCGGTGCCCATGATGTCGCTGGTGGCCTCGTTCAGGCCGCCGGACTCGTCGCTGTAGTCGAGGCCCGCGGTGTTGGAGGTGACGCCGTGGCTCATCTCGTGCCCGGCCACGTCGAGGGCGGTCAGCGGGTCGTTGTTGCCCGAGCCGTCGCCGTAGGTCATGCAGAAGCAGCTGTCGTCCCAGAACGCGTTCACGTACGCGTTGCCGTAGTGGACGCGCGAGTAGGCGCCGACACCGTCGTTCCTGATGCCGCTGCGGCCGAAGGTGTTCTTGTAGAAGTCCCAGGTCTCCTGTGCGCCGTAGTGGGCGTCCGCGCCCGCGGTGGCGGCGTTCGACGTGGTGCCGTTGCCCCAGGTGTCGTTGTTCTGCGAGAAGAGGGTGCCGGTGCCCGAGGAGCCGTGGTTGAGGTTGTACGTCTTGTGGCCGCCGCGCGCCCCGTCGGTCAGCGTGTACGTCGAACCCGACTGGGTCGTGGTCAGGTTCACCTGCCCGCTGTACTGGGTGTTGCCGATACCGGTCTCGATGCCCTGGTACTCGTAGAGCTTCTTGCCGGTGGTGGCGTCGGTGATGACGTGCAGCTGGTTCGGGGTGCCGTCGTCCTGGAAGCCGCCCACGACCGTCTCGTAGGCGAGGACGGGCCTGCCGCTCGCCGCCCAGATGACCTTGCGCACGGAGTCGGCCGCCGACCGGTTGCCGCCGCGCGCCTTCGCCTGCTGCACGGCCTGCTTCTCGGCCGCCGCCTTCGACACGGCCGGGGTGAGCCCGGCCACCTTCACGGTGGCGCGGGTCGCCTTGATGACGCCCGTCGTCCTGCCCGACCTGGCGGTGTCCACGACGAGGTCGCCGCCGAGCACCGGCAGGCCGGCGTAGGTGCGCTCGTAGCGGGTGTGCACGGTGCCGTCGGCGTCCTTGACGACGTCCTTGACGACCAGCTTCTCCTGGGCGCCGAGGCCGAGTGAGCGGGCCGTGGCGGCCGTCGCGGTGTCGGCGTGGCGGATCAGCTCGGCGCGCTGCGAGGGCGTGAGCCCGACCGCCGCATGGGCCGGATTCATCCTGCCGGGCTGCGGCTTCGCGGGTGCGGCGCCGGCCACGCCCGACTGGGCGGCGACGGCGATCAGCGCGGCGACACCGGCGAGGGCGACGGCTGCGGTACGGCGGTGCGCGGTGTGGGGCTGCGGGGTGTGGGAGGTGCGTCCGCGAGAGGTATTGCGTCTCAACACTGACTCCTTCTGCGTGGCCGCTTCTCGCGCGGCCAGGGGGAGCCGGACGGTGGGTTGGGGCGTCCGGGCAGAACAGGAAGTGCGCGGAACCACGTGCGAGCCGACTCGCGTGCGCGAGCAGTTGTGGGGTTGCTGTGAGTCGGCTTGGGAAGAGTGGCAGGGGACCGGCGTGCCTGTCAGGACCGCGTCACAAACTTGGCCGGAAAACGGTCGTTGACCGGATGTTCATGTTCGGTATGCGGACCGTTGGCTGAGGGCGGCGAGGCGTTGCTCCCAGGGGGCGTCGGGCTCCGGGCAGGGTGAGCCCGCGGGCGGGGCAGGGGCGGAAGGCGCGCGCGGACAAGGGGTGTTGCGGCGCGGGCTGTGGATCGGTCTGGTGGTGGCGGGCGAACCCCGCGCTGCCCTGGGCCGTCCTCCCGCTGCCGGTCGGCGCGGTCATGCTGGTCGAGGGAGCCGACGGCGCAGATGTCCGGAGCACGCTGTGGTTCTTCGCGTTCCCCGTCGGCGGCAGTGCGCTCGTCGGTGTGCTGACCGGACCGGTCCTCGCGGGCGGGCTGTCCCTCGCGGCCCGCGCGTCCACCGGGACCCGCGGACTGGCGGTTGAAGGGGCGCTGCTGGTCGCGTTGCTCCACCCCGTCGAGATCCTGGTCGTCGCGGTGGCCACGGGCGCGGGTCCTGTGGAGTTCCCGGTGACCGTTGTGCTGTGGCCGGTGATGGCCGTGGTGGCGGGTGTGCACAGCGCCGATGCCGTGGGCCGGTCCCGAGGGCGTCGCCGGCTGTGGGCCCCGGCGCCCGCCGTGCGGCTGCGGCGCCGCTGAGGGGTGCGCCGGGCGCCCGGGCGGTGCCGGACCGGCTCAGTGCTCCGCGGCGTCCCCGTGCCACGTCCGCCACAGCGCCGCGTACGCCCCGTTCGCCGTCACCAGCTCCTCGTGCGTGCCCAGTTCCGTCAGGCGGCCGTCCTCCATGACCGCCACCCGGTCGGCGTCGTGGGCGGTGTGCAGCCGGTGGGCGATGGCGATCACCGTACGGCCCTCGAGGACGGCGGCGAGGGCGCGTTCGGTGTGGCGGGCCGTGGCGGGGTCCAGCAGGGCCGTCGCCTCGTCGAGGACGAGAGTGTGCGGGTCGGCCAACACCACGCGGGCCAGAGCCAGTTGCTGGGCCCGGGAGCCGTCGGTGGCCGTACCGTCCGGGCCCAGCCGGGTGTCCAGGCCGTCCGGCAGCTCGCGGACCCAGTCGTCGGCGCCCACGGCCGCGAGCGCCGTCCACACGTCGTCGTCGGTGGCCTGCGGCTCGGCGATCAGGAGGTTGTCGCGGACCGTGCCGAGGAAGACGTGGTGCTCCTGCGTGACCAGCACCACCTGACGGCGCAGCAGCTCCGGCGCCAGCTCGGCGACCGGCACCCCGCCCACCGTCACCGTGCCCGCCCCGGGCCGGTCGATGCCCGCGAGCAGCCGGCTGAGCGTCGTCTTGCCGGCGCCGGAGGGTCCCACCACCGCAAGCCGCTCCCCGGGCCGTACCGTCAGATCCACCCCGCGCAGCACCTCGCCGCCGCGCTCGTAGGCGTAGTGCACATCGCGCACGTCGATCCGGTCGTCCGCCGGGAGCGGGGAGCCGGCCGCCCCGCCGTCTGCGCGAGGCGCCTGTGCCAAGCCCTCCACTCGGGCGAACGAGGCTCCGCTGGACTGCAGTTGTTCCACCCGCATCAGGATCTGGTCCAGCGGCTCGGTCAACTGCCGCAGATACAGCGCCGCGGCCACCACCGCGCCCACGCCGACCGCACCCCGCTCGTGCAGCCACCCGCCGAGCAGCAGCACGCCCGCCACCGGCACGGTGTACGTCACCTCGACCGCCGGGAAGAACACCGTCCGCAGGAACAGCGTGTAGAAGCGGGTACGGCGAGAGGCCTCCAGCGCGTCCCGGCTCGCCGTGGTCCGCCGCTGCCGCAGCCGGAACGCCTCCACGGTCCGGGCTCCGGCCGCCGTCGAGGCGACGATCTCCGCGATCTGCGACGTGGCCGCGCCCTCGGCGAGATAGCCGTCCCGGGCCCGCCGCAGGTACCAGCGCAGCGCCAGCCAGATCGGGGCGAGACCGAGTACCCCGAACGCCCCGAGCAGCGGGTCCAGCGCGAACACCGCGACCAGCACGAACACCAGCTGCACGGAGTTGACCAGCAGCTCCGGGCCGACGTCCCGCAGTGTCGTACCGACGGTCGCCACGTCCGCCGTGCCCCGTGCGGTCAGGTCGCCGGTGCCTGCCCGCTCCACCACGGACGCGGGCAGCGCCAGCACCCGCTCGACGTACTCCTCGCGCACCCGGGCCAGCGTCCGCTCCCCGAACCGGTAGCCCACGTAGCGCGCCCAGCGGGCCAGCAGCAGCTGCGCCAGCGAGCACACCAGGATCCACAGCGCCAGCCGGTCCACCGCGCCGACCCCGTGCCCGGCCCGCACCTCGTCGACGATGCGCCCGACCAGCCAGGGCCCGGCCAGTCCGGCCCCCGCCGCCAGCGCGTTCAGCAGCAGCGCGGCACCGAACGCCCGCCCGTCCGCCCGCACCAGCCGCACCGCGGCCCGCCGCACCTGCCCCCGGTCCGCGACCGGCAGCAACCCTTCACCCGCCGTCACCGTACGACCCCCTCGGCGTCCTCCCGCGCGTCCCGCGGCTCCTCCACGTCCCGGGCGACCAGGGCCCGGTATCCCGGCTCCTCGGCCAGCAGCCGCCGGTGCGGGCCGTGTGCCGCCACCTTGCCGCCCACCAGGAACACGACCGTGTCCGCGCGGTCCAGCACCAGCGGTGAGGTGGAGGTCACCACCGTCGTACGGCCCTCACGCGCCACCCGCAGCCGCTCGGCGACCGTCGCCTCCGTGTGCGCGTCCAGTGCCGAGGTCGGCTCCACGGCGAGCAGCACCTCCGGGTCGGCGAGCAACGCCCGTACCAGCCGCACCCGTTGCCGCTGACCGCCGGACAGGCTGCGCCCCTGCCCGGCGACGGCCGAGTCCGCCCCGTCCGGCAGCCCGCGGACGACGTCCTCGGCCGCCGCGGCGTACAGCGCCCGCCGCAGTGCCTCCTGCGCGACCGCGCCCTCGGCGGCCACCACCTCCCTGAGCGGACCCGCGAACAGATCGGCCTCGTTGTCCGCGACCAGCACGCGGGCGCGTACGTCCACCAGCGGGATCGCGTCGAGCCGGACCCCGCCCCAGGTCGCGTCGGTCGGCCCGAAGCGGCCGAGCCGGTCGACCACCGCGACGGCCTCGGCGGGCCGGGCGGTGGCCAGCGCGGTCAGCCGGCCCGGCGCGACGCGCACCCCGGACGCCGGGTCGTACAGCTCGGCCGGTCCCGGTGGCGCGGGCAGCGTGCCCTCGTCCGGATCCGGCTCCAGCCGCAGCAGCCGTACGACCCGGCGCGCGGCCACCACGCCACGGTTCAGCCCGTAGGCCATCTCCACCATGAAGGCCACCGGCCCGATCAGCACCGCGACATAGCCGTACACCGACACCAACTGACCGATGCTGATGGCCCCTTGGGCCGTGAGCCGGGCGGCCAGCCAGGTGACGACGGCCAGGAACAGGGTGGGAGCCCCGACACCGAGCGCCTGCACCCAGCTGGTCACCGCGCCGACCCGGTACCCCTGCGTCCGCAGCGCCTGCGAGTCCGTGCGGAAGGCATCGGCGAACAGCGACTTGCCGCCCAGCCCGTTGAGGACGCGCAGCCCTCCGGCCAGGTCCCCGATGCGCGCGGTCAGCACCCCCTGCCGCTCCCGGTACTCGCTCTCCGCGCCCTGCAGCCGCAGTGTGAGCGGTCCGGTGACCAGCGCCAGCAGCGGCAGCCCGAGCAGCACGACGGCGGCCAGCGGCGCCGAGACGGCGAGCAGCAGCCCGGCCACCACCGCGTACACCACGATCGAGCCGACACCCGGCCCGACCACGGTCAGCGCCTGCGCGAGCGTCTGCACGTCGCCGACCCCGATGGTCACGACCTCCCCGGCCCCCGACCGGCGCCGCAGCGCGGCCCCGAGCCGCACCACATGTCCCACGACCGCCTTCACCGTGCGGAAGTTGGCGTCCATCCGCACCCGGGTCATGGTGCGATGCCGCATGATGCTCAGCCAGGCGTTGACCGCCCCCACCACGAACATCACCCCGGTCCACGCGGCCAGCACCCCCAGCCGCCCCGGTACCAGCCCGTCGTCCACGGCCCGCGCCATCATGTACGGCTGAGCGGCCAGCAGCACCATCCACACACTGGCCAGCGCGGCCCCGCCCACCGACCGCCAGGGCTGCCGCCACACCAGCCACCACAGGTACCACCACCCGCCCCGCGTATCGGGCACACCCGGATCCTCGTAGGCGTCGATCATGCATCCCCCGCTCGGCTCGCCCCCGCTGGGAAACGTCGAACCTATCGGTGCCCGGGAGACACGCTCCATCGAATAACGGACGGGCGGGCAAGGGGCGGGCCAGTGCCGGGCGGGCGGGCGCCGGGCGGGCCTCAGCCCAGGATCCCCCGGTCGTACCCCGCCGCCACCGCCGCCGCCCGGTCGTTGACGCCGAGCTTGGCGTACAGGTGGGTGAGGTGGGTCTTGACCGTCGCCTCGCTGATGAACAGTTCGCGGGCGATCTCGCGGTTCGAGGTGCCCCTGGCGACCAGAAGCAGCACCTCGCGCTCGCGCGCGGACAGGGCTTCGGCGCCGGGCCGGCGGGGGGTGCGGACCGCGTGCACCAGGCGGGAGGCGACGGCCGGGGAGAGGACCGTACGGCCCTCGGCGGCGGCGCGGACGGCGGTGAACAGCTCGTCGCGCGGGGCGTCCTTGAGGAGGTAGCCGGTCGCGCCCGCCTCGATCGCGGGCAGGGTGTCGGAGTCGGTGTCGTACGTGGTGAGGACCAGGACCTTGGCACGGGCGCCGCGCCGGGTCAGCTCGCGGATCGCCTCGACGCCGGCGCCGCCGGGCATCCGCAGGTCCATCAGGATCACGTCCGGGTCCAGGGCGGCCGCCCGGTCGACCGCCTCCACGCCGTTCGAGGCCTCGCCGAGCACGGTGAAGCCGGGGGCGGAGTCGAACATGCCGCGCAGGCCGTCGCGGACGACCGGGTGGTCGTCGACGATCAGCAGGGAGACGGTGGGTTCAGCGGTCATCGCGCACCAACGGTACGCGAGCAGACACCGCCGTGCCGTGCCCCGGTTCCGACTCCAGCGTGAGCGAGCCCGCGACGCGTTCGGCACGGGCCCGCATGCCGTCGAGGCCGAAGCCGCCGGCGCGGGTGCGGGGCGGTACGGCGGCCGGGTCGAAGCCGGTGCCGTCGTCGCGGATGTCGAGGGTGACCTCGTCGCCCATGAAGGACAGGGTGACACCGACCCGGGTGGCGCGGGCGTGCCGGGCCGCGTTGGACAGGGCCTCCTGGCCGATGCGCAGCAAGGTCGCCGAGATCTCGTCGTGCAGCTGCTCGGCGGTGCCGGTGACGGTGAACTCGGCGCGCACTCCGGTGCGCTCGCCCCACTCGGCGACCGTCTGCGTCAGCGCCTGCGGCAGCCCGTCGGCGGCGAGGGCGACCGGCACGAGGTTGTGCACCGAGCGGCGGGCCTCGCCGAGGCTGTGCCGGGCGAGTGTGGAGGCGCGCTCCAGGTGGGTGCGGGCGGTGTCCAGGTCGGGGGCGTTCGCCACCACCTGGAGCTGGGCGATGATCCCGGTCAGGCCCTGGGCGATGGTGTCGTGGATCTCGGCGGCGAGCCGGCGGCGCTCGTCGGCGACGCCCGCCTCCCGGGCCTGCGCGAGGAGCTGGGCGTGCAGGGCCGCGTTCTCGTCCAGGGCCAGCTGCAACGCCTTGTTGGTGCGCTCCAGTTCGGCGATGGTGTCGGCCTGGACGCTGAGCCGTGTCTGCTCCTGCTCGGCGAACCGGGTGAACACGCTGACCATGCCCATGTTGATGGCCAGGACGAGGAAGAAGCCGAGCCACAGGACCAGTCCGTGCGGCGGCCAGCCGCCGATCTCGCTGCCGGCCATGGTGACGGCGGTCAGGAAGAGACCGGGCACCACCAGCCGGCGGGACAGCTCGCGGCCGGCGGTGTAGTAGCCGGTCACGGCGTAGAAGGCGAAGAACGGGTTGGCCCAGGTCAGCACGAAGGCGATGGCCCAGCGCAGCAGGTAGAGGCAGGCACCGGTCCGGCTCGGGCCCGGCCGCTTCCGCTTCACCCTTCCCCAGTACAGCTGCAGTACGACGGCCGCGGGCACGAGTACGGCGGTGGCGACGATCCCGGGCCGGTCCATCCCGATCAGGCGGGCAGAGAGCGTCCCCGTGACGACACCGGCGCCCAGCAGTGCCCAGGGCCCCCACGTGTCGAAAGAGGCCCGGTACTGGTGGAGCGGGGTGTTCGACATGCCCCCAGTCTCCGGCACGGCTCGCTCACTCCCAGCGGAACCAGCGCGCGGCACCGGCCGTGAGCAGCACCGTCCACAGCGCGAGCACGCCCAGGTGCGCCCATCCCGGCCAGTGCCCCGCGGCCGCCTCGTTCAGGGCGCGGGCCGCCGCGCCGAACGGGGTCAGCTGGATCACCCGGGCCAGTGCGTGCGGCATGGACTGGATGGGCAGCCAGACACCCGCGCAGAACATCATCGGGAAGAACACCGCCGTTCCGATCGCGCTCGCGATCTTCGTGGTCCGCGACAGCGCCGACACGACGTTGCCGAGGGCGAGCGCGGCCGCCGCCGTGAGCAGCAGGGCGAGCAGATAGCCGGCCGGCTGCTGCGGCAGCGTCACGTCGAAGGCGACGCGGCCGACCACGATCGCGAGCAGCGCCGAGGCCAGGGCACCCACGCCCTGCACGAGCATCTGTGCCGTCAGCAGGGCGGAGGGCCGTACCGGGGTGGCGGACATCCGGCGCAGGATGCCCCGCTCCCGGTAGCCGGTGAGGACCTGTGGCAGCGCCTGCAACCCCGACATGATCAGGGCGATCAGTACGGCCACCGGCACATAGGCGTCGATCGGCCGGATCCCGCCCATCGACTTGTCGACCTCACGGAACGAGGGGATCGAGCCGAGGATCACCAGCAGCAGCGTCGGGAACAGGAAGATCCAGAACACGGCGCCGGGTTCGCGGCGGAAGAGACGGAACTCGGTGCGCAGCACGGCGGTGTTCATGCCGCGGCCTCCTTGGTGTGGCCTTCGGTCAGGTCGAGGAACGCGTCGTCCAGGGTGGCGTCGGTGACGCGCAGCTGGTGGGCGGTGATGTGGTGGCGGGCGAGCAGCGAGATGACGGCGTCGACCGTCTCGTCGGTGCCGGTGAGGGTGATCCGGTCGTCCTTGCGCTCGACGGAGGCGAGCGCGGGCAGCCCGGACAGCTCCCGCTCGTCCAGTGGTGCGGACGGGGTGAAGGACACGACGGTGGCGCCGGCGGAGCGCCGGATGAGACCGGCCGGGGTGTCCAGCGCCGCGACCCGCCCCTTGTCGATCACCGCGATGCGGTCGCAGAGCCGTTGCGCCTCCTCCATGAAGTGGGTGACGAGCAGCACGGTGACGCCGCTCGCGCGCACGTCCTCGATGAGCTGCCAGGTGTCACGGCGGGCGCGCGGGTCGAGGCCGGTGGTCAGCTCGTCGAGCACCACCACGCGAGGGCTGCCGATGAGCGCCAGCGCGATGAACAGGCGCTGCTGCTGGCCCCCGGACAGCTTGCCGAACCGGGTGCCGAGCCTGGACGTGAGGCCCAGGCGTTCGGCGAGGGGCCGCCAGTCGGCCGGGTTCGGGTAGAAGGCGGTGTACAGCTCCAGCGCCTCCCGCACGGTGAGCTTGGGCTGCAGTTCGCTCTGCTGCAGCTGGGCGCCGAGGATCCGCGCGACCTCGTCGTGGTCGGCGACGGGGTCGAGGCCGGCGACCCGGATGCGGCCCGCGTCGGGCACCCGCAGCCCCTCGACGCACTCCACGGTGGTGGTCTTCCCGGCGCCGTTCGGGCCGAGGATCCCGAAGATCTCGCCCTCCTCGACGGTGAAGGAGACGCCGTCGACGACGGCCCGGCCGGCGTACGACTTGCGCAGATCGGTGACTTCGATGACGGATGGCATGCGTCGAGAATCCCGCTCCGGCCCCCTCCGGCACATCGGCCGGCCCGCTCGAAGCCGCATCAGCCGATCGGTTGATGCCGCCCTACGACCCCTCGGGCCTGCCCGGGTCGTAGGACCGGCGACGGAGCCCGGTCCGGCCGAAACTCGGTGGGCGTCGCCGGTGCCGGTCCGTACGCTCGCGGTGATGCCCACGACACGTGCCACCACAGAGGAACGTTCCGCCGTCCGCACGCTGCTGCGGCTGTGGCCGTACGTACGGCCCATGCGAGCACGGCTGTTCACCGCCGCCTTCGTCGCGATCGTCGCCTCCTGCACCGGCCTGGTGATCCCGCTCGTGCTCAAGTGGATGGTCGACGGACCGGTCGCGGACCGCGACCCGGCCGGGGTGTGGCTCGGCGCCCTCTACCTGCTCCTGCTGGGCATCGCCGAGGCGCTGCTGTTCGGCCTGCGCCGGTGGCTGGTGGCCCGCCCGCTGTCGCAGGTGGAGGCGGACATGCGGGCGGCGCTGTACCGGCATCTGCAGCGGCTGCCGGTGGCCTTCCACGACCGCTGGGCTTCGGGCCAGCTGCTGTCCCGGGGCACCACGGACCTGATGCTGCTGCGCCAGTTCCTCTCCTTTCCGCTGGTGTTCTTGCTGGTCAACGGCGTGACCATCCTGGTCGGCGTGGTGATCATGCTGGCCCAGGACTGGGTGCTGGGGCTGGTCATCCTCGGGCCCGCGATCCCCGTGATGTGGACCTGTGCGGTCTTCGAGCGGCGCTACGCAGCGGTGTCGCGGCGGGCACAGGACCAGGTCGGCGACCTGACGACGGTGGTCGAGGAGAGCGTGCTCGGCATCCGCGTCATCAAGGGCTTCGGCCGCCACCGCAGCCAGGCGCGGGCGTTTCGCGAGTTGTCGGGGACCCTGCGCGGCACCGAGCTGCGCAAGGCGCGGCTGCTGGCCGTCATCTGGGGCGTCATCGTGACCCTGCCCGAGATGGCGATCGGGGCGGCGCTGGTGCTGGGCGCCGTGCGGGTGGCCGACGGCGGGCTGTCGGCGGGAACGCTGGTGGCCTTCCTGAGCACGGCCCTCGCCCTGCGGTGGCCCGTGGACTCCATCGGTTTCCTGCTGGCGATGAGCCAGGAGGCGGCCACGGCGACCGAGCGGTTCTTCGAGGTGATGGACGAGGTGCCGGAGGCCGGCACGGCCGCGGGCGGTCGTGCCGCCGGGGCGGCCCCCGGTCCGGGTTCCGGGGCGGCCCCCGGTCGGGGTTCCGGACTCCGCTTCGAGAACGTCCAGTTCCGCTACCCCGACGCGCCTCCCGGCTCCCCGCCCCTGCTGACCCGCATAGACCTCCACATACGTCCCGGCGAGTCCATGGCCCTCGTCGGAGCCACCGGCAGCGGCAAGACCACACTCACCGCGCTCGTACCGCGGCTGCACGAGGTCACCTCGGGCCGTATCACCCTCGACGGCGTGGACATCGCCGAGATGGCCAGGCAGGAGCTGCGCACCAAGGTCGCCGTGGCCTTCGAGGAGCCCACCCTCTTCTCGGCGAGCGTCGGCGAGAACGTCCTGATGGGCGCCCGACCGGGCGCCGGCCAGGCAGAGTTGGACCGTGCGCTGGGCGTGGCGCAGGCCGGCTTCGTACACGCCCTCCCGCACGGTTTCGACACCCGCGTCGGCGAGCAGGGCCTGAGTCTGTCCGGCGGCCAGCGCCAGCGGCTCGCACTGGCCCGCGCGGTGGTCGGCAGACCGCGGTTCCTGGTGCTGGACGATCCGCTGTCCGCCCTGGACGTGCACACGGAGGCGGCCGTGGAGGCCGCGCTGCGCGAGGTTCTCGCCGACACCACCGCGCTGATCGTGGCCCACCGCCCCTCCACGGTGCTGCTCGCCGACCGGGTCGCCCTGCTCTCGGGCGGCCGGATCGCCGCCGTCGGCACGCACCACGAACTGCTGCGCACCAACGCCGAGTACGCGCATCTGATGGCCGCAGACCCTGGCGACACGGAGGACTCCCGTTGACCACCACGACCGCCTCCAGCCCCGCGGCCGAGGACGGCGCACGTCCCGGCCCCCGGGGCGAGGGCCACGGCGAGGACGGCGACGTCTTCGACCGGGACCTGCTGCCCACCGAACCCGGCGCCATGGCCGCCCTGTTGCGCTCGCTGCTCGCGCCCATGAAGGGCCGGGCCGTGTGGACGACGGTCCTGCTGCTGCTCCAGCAGGCGGCGGTGCAGGCGGGCCCGCTGCTGGTGGCGTACACCATCGACACCGCCGTACCCGCCTTCCGCGAGCACCGCCACGGCCCGCTGATCGCGGTGGCCGTCGGCTACCTGCTGTGCGCGCTGCTCTCCGGTGCACTGCAGAGTGCGTTCATCGAGACCTCGGCCCGGGTCAGCCAGGACGCACTGCTGGACCTGCGCGGCCGGATCTTCGGGCATGCGCAGGCGCTGAGCGTCGACTTCCACGAGCGCTACACCTCGGGCCGGCTGATCTCGCGTGCCACGACGGACGTCGAGTCGTTGCGTGAGCTGCTGAACGACGGGCTCCAGGAACTGGTGACCGTCGTCCTGTCCTTCGTCTACATCTGCGCGCTGCTGCTGTGGCTCGACCTCGGCCTGGGCGCGGTCGCGGTGGCCTCCTTCGTGCCGCTGTACCTGCTGGTGCGCAGCTACCAGCGGCGCGCGGGCCGGGTCTACCGTGCCCGGTCCACGGCGATCGCCGCGCTGATCGTGAAGTTCGTGGAGACGATGAACGGCATCCGCCCGGTGCGAGCGTTTCGCCGGGAGGCGGTGAACGACGCCGAGTTCGCCGTCCTGAACCGGCGCCACGCAGGCACCAACGGCGACGCCCTGCTGGAGATGGCCCGCTATGTGGTCGGCTCCCGGCTGGTGGCCAACACGGCGGTCGCGGGGATCGTGCTGTGGGGTGCCTACCGGGTGGCGAGCGGCTCGCTCGAACTGGGCGTCCTCGCGGCCGCCGTGCTCTACCTGCGGCGGCTGTACGACCCGATCGACCGGCTGGGGATGTTCCTGAACTCCTACCAGTCGGCCGTCGCCTCCCTGGAGAAGATAGCCGGGCTGCTGGCCCGGACCCCGTCCGTCCCGGAGCCGACAGCGCCCCGTGAACTCCCGCCGCTCAAGGGCGGGTTGCCGGGCCGCGAGGTCGTCTTCGACGCGGTCGCGTTCGGCTACCGCACCGGCGGTGAGGTGCTGCCCCGCTTCGATCTGACCCTGCCCGCCGGGCAGACGGTCGCCGTGGTCGGCGCCACGGGCGCGGGCAAGTCCACGCTCGCCAAGCTCCTCGCCCGCTTCTACGACCCCTCCGACGGCCGGGTCCTGCTGGACGGGGTCGATCTGCGCGAGCTGTCCGGGCCCGAACTGCGGCGTGGGGTGGTCATGGTGACCCAGGAGGCGTTCCTGTTCTCCGGGACGGTCGCGGACAACATCGCCCTCGGCCGGCCCGACGCCCCCCGCGAGGAGATCGAACGGGCGGCCGAGGCGATCG
Organism: Streptomyces broussonetiae; assembly: GCF_009796285.1. NCBI lineage: Bacteria > Bacillati > Actinomycetota > Actinomycetes > Kitasatosporales > Streptomycetaceae > Streptomyces > Streptomyces broussonetiae. The sequence continues at coordinate 6,446,270 of NZ_CP047020.1, forward strand.
GCGCCCACGAGTTCATCCGCGCCCTGCCCGACGGCTACGACACCGACGTGCGCAAGCGCGGCGGGCGCATCTCGGCCGGGCAGCGCCAACTGGTCTCCTTCGCCCGGGTGTTGCTCGCCGACCCGGCGGTACTGATCCTGGACGAGGCGACCAGCTCCCTGGACATCCCGGGCGAGCGGGCCGTCCAGCGGGCGATGGCGACGGTGCTGCGCGGCCGTACGGCGGTGGTGATCGCCCACCGACTGTCCACGGTCGAGATAGCGGACCGCGTCCTGGTGATGGAACACGGCCGCATCGTCGAGGACGGCCGCCCGGCCGAACTGATCGCCGGCACGGGCCGGTTCGCAGGCCTGCACAAGGCGTGGCGGGACAGCCTGGCCTGAGGGTGGCGGACGGGTGGCCCGAGGGCGGCGGGGCCACTCTGTTCAGTGGGCGTTCACGCAGGCTATGGTGGGTGGTTGACGATACGTCACGCGGCCTCGGCCGCGCCTGAGGGGCCTCTCTTCGGCCGCGCCGTCAAGTCCGCGTCAAGGCTTCTCCACTCACTGCTTCCGTGTGGACAAACGTTCAACCAAAGGGGCCCTCGGTCGGGCAAAGAGGTCTACCCGCATAGATGATCCCGGTGCTGTCATGCTCACGACCGCCCGGACTTCTGCCGGGCACCCCCACCGGGAGACCCCCACATGTCCCGAATATCGCGGCCCCTGACGACCGCCCTCGCGAGCCTCGCCCTCGCCGCCGCGGGCCTCACCGTCACCACCGGCTCCGCGCACGCCGCCAGTTGCAGCCAGGCCTACCTCCCCCTGCCCGATCCGGTCTGTACGCCCGGCGCCCTCAACCCCGACGTCACCCAGAGCACCATCGGCTCGACCATCTGCGTCTCCGGCTGGACCGCGACCGTGCGGCCGCCCAGCTCCTACACCACCGCGCTGAAGAAGAAGCAGATCGTCGAGTACGGCTACTCCGACACCAGCCTCTCGGACTACGAGGAGGACCACTTCGTCCCGCTCGAACTCGGCGGCGCCCCGAGGAGCGAGCAGAACCTCTGGCCCGAGCCGCACTACGGCAATGAGACCTCGATGGACAAGGACACCGTCGAGAACAAGCTGAAGAAGGCCGTCTGCGCCGGTCAGGTCGGCCTCACCGACGCGCAGAACGCCATGATGACCGACTGGACGACCGCCCTGTCCAGCCTCGGCCTGAGCTGAGCCGCACCCCACACGCAGGGGCCGGTTCCTCCTCCGCGCGGAACCGGCCCCTCCTGTGCGGCCGTCGCCCGGAACGGGCCCTCAGGATCACGGCACCCCCAGCTCGAACAGCACGTACCCCGCGTACGACCCGGAGGCGACGGCCGCGATACCGAGCAGCGTGCACTGCACGGGCCCTGGGCTTCCGGAGGTGCTGCACCGGGCGGGCGTGATCCGTGTCACGCGCAGGCCTCACACGGGCTCGGACGCCCCCGGCTCACCTTCACCGCACCCGCAGCAGCAGCACGCACCGTTGCGGCACCGTGATCTCCGTCCCCGCCGGATGCACCGTGCCCGGCGGCTCGGCCTGGTCCTCCCGGGAGGTGTCCACGACCACCTCGTACCGCTCGGCCCACGGCGGGCCCGGCAGCACGAACCCCGTCGGTGACTCGCCCGCGTGCAGCACCGCGAGGAAGCTGTCGTCCAGGACCGGCGCGCCCCGCTCGTCCCGGCCCGGGATGTCCTGCCCCGAGAGGTACATGCCGAGCGTGGCCGCGGGCGCGTACCAGTCGCCCTCGGTCATCTCCGCACCCCGTGCGGTGAACCAGGCCAGATCGCGCAGCCCGTCCGAGTGCGCCCGGCCGGAGAAGAAGGCCCGGCGGTGCAGCACCGGATGCCGGTGGCGCAGGGCGATCAGGCGGGAGGTCAGGTCGCACAGCGCCCGCCAGCCCGGCTCCGCCAGCAGCGACCAGTCCACCCAGCCGACCTCGTTGTCCTGGCAGTAGGCGTTGTTGTTGCCGCGCTGGGTGCGCCCGAGTTCGTCGCCCGCCACCAGCATGGGCACGCCGGTGGACAGCAGCAGTGTCGTCAGCAGATTGCGCAACTGGCGCCGGCGCAGGGCGCGCACCCGTTCGTCCCGCGTCTCGCCCTCCGCCCCGCAGTTCCAGGAGCGGTTGTCGTCGCTGCCGTCGCGGTTGTCCTCGCCGTTGGCCTCGTTGTGCTTGCGCTCGTACGACACCAGGTCGCGCAGGGTGAACCCGTCGTGCGCGGTGACGAAGTTGACCGAGGCGTACGGGCGCCGGCCGCCCCAGGCGTACAGGTCGCTGGAGCCGGACAGGCGGTAGCCCATCTCCCGCACGTCGGGCAGGGCGTGCCGCCAGAAGTCGCGGACGGCGCCCCGGTAGCGGTCGTTCCACTCGGTCCACAGCGGCGGGAACGCGCCCACCTGGTAGCCGCCCGAGCCGATGTCCCAGGGCTCGGCGATCAGCTTGACGCGCCTGAGGACCGGGTCCTGGGCGATGACCGCCAGGAAGGGGGAGAGCATGTCGACGTCGTGCATCGAGCGGGCCAGCGCCGCCGCGAGGTCGAAGCGGAAGCCGTCCACGCCCATCTCGGTCACCCAGTAGCGCAGCGAGTCGGTGATCAGGCGCAGCACCTGGGGCTGGACGACGTGCAGGGTGTTGCCGCACCCGGTGTAGTCGGCGTAGCGGCGGGCGTCGTCCTGGAGGCGGTAGTAGCCGCGGTTGTCGATGCCCTTCAGCGAAAGGGTCGGCCCCAACTCGCCCGCTTCCGCCGTGTGGTTGTAGACCACGTCGAGGATCACCTCGATGCCGGCCGCGTGCAGCGCGCGCACCATCCGTTTGAACTCACCGACCTGCTGGCCCGTCGTACCGGAGGCCGCGTAGCCGGCGTGCGGGGCGAAGTAGCCGATGGAGTTGTAGCCCCAGTAGTTCCGCAGGCCCCTGCGCAGCAGGTGGTCCTCGTGGGCGAACTGGTGGACCGGGAGGAGTTCCACGGCGGTCACGCCCAGTTTCACCAGGTGCTCGAGGACGGCGGGGTGCGCGAGGCCGGCGTAGGTGCCGCGCAGCTCGTGCGGAACCGCGGGGTGCAGCTTGGTGAAGCCGCGCACATGCAGTTCGTAGATGACGGAGTCGGCCCACGGGGTCTTGGGCCGCCGGTCGTCCTCCCAGTCGTCGTCATCGTCGACGACGACGCCCTTGGGCACGTACGGCGCCGAGTCCCGGTCGTCGCGCACGGTGTCGGCGACATGCTGCTCGGGCCAGTCCCGCACGTGCCCGTACACCTCCGGCGGCAGGCTGCTGTAGTCGTTGCCCGCGGCGCCGTCCACCGCGCGCGCGTACGGGTCCAGCAGCAGCTTGGCCGGGTTCCAGCGCGCGCCGGTCCACGGGTCCCATGGGCCGTCCACCCGGTAGCCGTATCGCTGGCCCGGCATCACCCCGGGCACGAAGCAGTGCCAGATCTCGTGCGTCAGTTCGGCCAGCCGGATCCGGGTCTCCCGGCCGTGCTCGTCGAACAGGCACACCCTGACCGCCTCCGCCCCGGCCGCCCACAGCGCGAAGTTGGTGCCCGCGACCCCGTCCGGGCCGACCCGGAACCGGGCCCCCAGCGGCGTCGGCGCGCCCGGCCAGACCATCGGGACCGGCGGCACGGCGTGCCGGGTGCCGTTCACCACGGCCGGTTGCCGGCCGCTCCCGACGGCCGGGTCCCCGGCCGGTGCCCGCCGCTTTGCTGCGCTCGTCACCTGTCGGTCCCTCTTTCAGCCCGGGGGCGGCGCAGTGCGCCGTACCGGAGAGCAGCCACGCTCGGCTCTCCGGTACGGCTGCGCCCCTTACGGCTCCGGTGCGGGCGCGGCGGCTCCCCAACGTGTCGTCCTTCCCTCTTTTCTGCCCAGCGCGTGCGTCGCACTCACGTTTCCCCCGAGCGGGCCCGGTCGTTGAGTCCTGCGTGAGGCACGTACAAGGACGCGCACGGCGCGCGGGGGCCGCGCTGGCCGCGGTACTGACAGGGGCGGCACTGCTGGCGGGCTGTACCAAGGACCCGTTCGGCCCGGGCGGGACGTTCGGTGATCCCCCCGCACCCGGGGACGTCATCCACATCAGCCCCGACGACGGCGGCAAGGACGTCCGCCCGGACCAGCGGCTGCGCATCGAGGTGCCGGACGGGCGGCTGGAGAAGGTGCTCGTCGTCAAGTCGCAGGACGCACAGGACTCCGCGGTCCCCGGCCGCATCAGCACCGACGGGCAGACCTGGCAGCCCGACGACGACCGGCTCGCGCTCGCCGCGAAGTACACCGTCGACGTGGTGGCGGACGACGCCGACGGCCGCCGCACGGCCCGGCACACCACCTTCACCACCCTCGTCCCCGACCGGCGGTTCATCGCCTACGTCACGCCCGAGAACCGCGCCACCGTCGGCACCGGCGTGATCGTCTCCCTCTCCTTCAGCGGGGAGGTCGCCGACCGTGCCGCCGTCGAACGCGCCGTCCGTGTCAGCGCGCAGCCGCCCGTCGAGATCCGCCCGCACTGGTTCGGCAGGAGCCGTCTGGACTTCCGCCCGGAGCAGTACTGGAAACCCGGCACCGAGGTCACCGTCGACCTGAACCTGCGGGACGTCCAAGGGGCGCCCGGTGTCTACGGGTTGCAGGACAAGACCTTCGCCTTCACCGTGGGCCGCAGCCAGGTCTCCGTCGTGGACGCCAGGAGGCACACCATGTCGGTGCGGCGCGACGGCCAGTTGCTCGCCACCGTGCCGATCACCGCGGGCGCCCCGCAGCACCCGACGTACAACGGCAGGATGGTGGTGATGGACATGCAGGACATCACCCGTATGAACAGCCACACGGTCGGCTTCGGCGGCGAGTACGACATTCCCGACGTCCCGCACGCCATGAAGCTCACCAACTCCGGGACCTACGTGCACGGCAACTACTGGTCGCCGGACGCCCCCGGGCACGTCAACGTCAGTCACGGGTGCGTGGGTCTCATGGACGTCAAGGGCGGCAGTTCGGACACGCCCGCGGGCTGGTTCTTCGACCGCAGTCTCGTCGGTGACGTGGTCGAGGTCGTGGGCAGCAACGACAGGACGGTCGCCGCGGACAACGGCCTGGGCGGCTGGAACATGACCTGGAAGGAGTGGAAGGCGGGCAGCGCGGTGAAGTAACCAGGTGAGGGGCCTTGGGCCGGGGCCGCGGTGGCGGGCGGAAGTTGCGACGCAACGGTGACATTCGCCTGACACCCTGCTCAAAACCAGGCGGCTAATATGCGCGCACCAGTGTGGTGGGGAGCGGGCCAGGCCAGGCCCGACGAGGGGAGACGACTTGAACGTGCGGCCAATATCGGGGGCGTCGGCGACGGGGCGGCGAGGCCGTGGGGGACGGCGGGGCGGTACGGGTCTCGCGCTGATATCCGGGGCCCTGGTGCTGTCGCTCGCGGCCTGCGGCGGGGGCGGCGGCAAGGGGGCGGACGACGGCAAGGGAGCCGTTACCCAGCAGGGCAAGCAGCAGTCGACGGCAGCCGTCACCATCTCGCCCAGGTCCGGCGCCACCGGCGTCGACACGAGCGGCGCGCTCAAGGTCGACGCCGCCCGGGGCAAGCTGACCGAGGTGACCGTCAAGGACGGCAAGGGCACGAAGATCGACGGCAGCATCACCGGCGGGGGCGCGTCCTGGACGCCGTCGACCCATCTGGCCGCCGCCACCAAGTACACGGTGCACGCGGTCGCGAAGGACTCCGAGGGCCGCGAGAGCGCCGAGGACTCCACCTTCACCACGCTCACCCCCAAGAACACCTTCCTCGGCTACTTCACCCCTGAGGACGGATCCACCGTCGGCGTGGGCATGCCGTTCTCCATCAACTTCAACCGGGGCATCACCCAGCCGCAGGCCGTCGAGAAGGCCATCAGGATCACGACGCAGCCCGCGGTGGACGTCGAGGGCCACTGGTTCGGCAACGACCGCCTCGACTTCCGCCCCGAGAAGTACTGGAAGGAAGGCACGAAGGTCACCGTCGACCTCGACCTCGACGGCGTCGAGGGCCGCTCCGGCGTCTACGGCAAGCAGCACAAGACCGTGAAGTTCACCATCGGCCGCAACCAGGTCTCCGTCGTGGACGCCAAGCAGCACACGATGAAGATCACCCAGGACGGCAAGGTCGTCAAGACCCTCCCCGTCACCACCGGCAAGCCCGGCTACGACACCTGGAACGGCCAGATGGTCATCAGCGAGAAGCTCTCGGTGACCCGGATGAACGGCGAGACGGTCGGCTACGGCGGCGAGTACGACATCAAGGACGTCCCGCACGCCATGCGCCTGACCACGTCCGGCACCTTCATCCACGGCAACTACTGGGGCGGCGACGCCTTCGGCAACTACAACGCCAGCCACGGCTGCGTGGGCCTGCGCGACGTGCGCGGCGGCTACGACGGCTCCGTCCCCGCGGCCTGGTTCTTCAACCACTCGCTCATCGGAGACGTGGTCGTCGTCCAGCACGCGCACGAGCGCACGGTGGACCCGTCCAACGGGCTCAACGGGTGGAACATGTCGTGGGCCGACTGGAAGAAGTGACCTTCCGCCGAGGTGCGGGCCCGGTGCTGTGACGGACGGCACCGGGCCCGCCCGCGTTAGTCCCCGTTAACCTGCCTCCATGACCGTCAATCTCGAAGTCGCCGAAGGCGTCGGTACCCTCCGTCTCGACCGGCCGCCGATGAACGCGCTGGACGTCGCCACCCAGGACCGGCTGAAGGAACTCGCCGAGGAGGTCACGCGCCGCGACGACGTGCGCGCCGTGGTGATCTACGGCGGCGAGCGGGTGTTCGCGGCGGGCGCGGACATCAAGGAGATGCAGAACATGGACCACACCGCGATGGTCCTGCGCTCCCGCGCCCTGCAGGACGCCTTCACGGCCGTGGCCCGCATCCCCAAGCCCGTCGTCGCGGCCGTCACCGGCTACGCCCTCGGTGGCGGCTGCGAACTGGCCCTGTGCGCCGACTTCCGCATCGCCGCCGACAACGCCAAGCTCGGCCAGCCCGAGATCCTGCTGGGCCTGATCCCGGGCGCCGGCGGTACCCAGCGGCTGCCCCGGCTGATCGGCCCCTCCAAGGCCAAGGACCTCATCTTCACGGGCCGTCAGGTCAAGGCCGCCGAGGCCCTGGAGATCGGCCTGGTGGACCGGGTCGTCCCGGCCGCCGAGGTGTACGAGCAGGCGCGCGCGTGGGCCGCGAAGCTCGCCCAGGGCCCGGCGATCGCCCTGCGTGCCGCGAAGGAGTCGATCGACGCCGGCCTGGAGGCCGACATCGACACCGGGCTCACCGTGGAACGCAGTTGGTTCGCAGGCCTGTTCGCCACCGAGGACCGCGAGATCGGCATGCGCAGCTTCGTGGAGGAGGGGCCGGGCAAGGCCAAGTTCCGCTGAGCGCCACGGTGTGATCCTCCCCGCAACTTGCGTGCGTCGTCTTGCAATTGACACGTCGTCTCATCCGGGTCCCTCGATGGAGCGGTTTATGGGAGCCTTAATGCAGCCTTAAACCTGCTCTGTCGAGGAAGCCTGTCGATTGCCCGGAAGCGAGCCGTCCGCGCAGGTCAACCGGGTTGCATCGGACGTCGGCGTGCCCTCGGCATATGCCGGGCGCGGAGTGGGGCGCGGGGGCGTGCGGGGGGCGTATTCCTCCGGAACGGCCCCCAAGACGCCTCCGGACGGCCATCATGGGGGCATGGCGGGGCTGGAGGGCATCGAACAGCCACGGGGACACAGTCGTGCGGCCGCGGCACGCTGGTCGCCCGGGGTCGAGGACGAGCAGGCGCTGAAGGCGCTCGAACTGTTCGGAAACCCGGCGGAGATCGAGGTGCCACTGCCGTCCCGCCCGGAATCCGCGGCCACCGCCCGCCGGCTCACCCAGGTCGTCGTGCTGCGCACCTGGCGGCTTACCCCCAGACTGGCCGAGGACACGGTCTTACTCGTGTCGGAACTCGTCGGCAACGCCGTACGGCACACCGGCGCCCGGGTCTTCGGCCTCAGGATGCGCTGCCGCCCCGGCCGGATCCGGGTCGAGGTCCGCGATCCCTCGCGCGGGCTGCCCTGTCTGATGCCGGTTCAGGAGATGGACATCAGCGGCCGCGGACTCTTCCTCGTGGACAAGCTCTCCGACCGCTGGGGCGTGGACCTGCTGCCGCGGGGCAAGACGACATGGTTCGAGATGCGGGTGGCCGACCGGTAGCGGGGACATGGCGCTGTCCTTGCGGCATTCTCACGGCGACCCGAAATCATCGCTCGTTCGGGGTAATCGGCGGTTTTCTTACCAAACGCGCCTTAAATGGACCGGGTGACCAACACCAACCGACGCGGGGTGCTGCGTGCGGGCGCCGGACTCGTCGCCGGCGGCGCGCTCGCCGCCGGTTGCGGTGCGGGCCAGGACGGACCACCCGCCACCGCGGGCTCCACGTCTGCTTCCCCGTCCCCGTCCACCGCGCGCGCCGCCGGCCACCCGTCGGCCGGTGCCCAGGCGGCCCCCGCCCCCCGCGCCTATCCCGGCCTGCCCGCCCAGATCACCCACGGCCCGCGCACCCGCCCCCAGGTCGCCCTTACCTTCCACGGCCAGGGCGATCCCGGTATCGCCCACTCCCTGCTGAGCACCGCCGAACGACACGGCGCCCACCTCACCGTGCTGGCCGTCGGTACCTGGCTGGACGAACACCCCGACGTCGCCCGCCGGATCCTCGACGGCGGCCACGACCTGGGCAACCACACCCAGCGGCACATCTCCGTCAACGCCATGCCCGAGGCCGCCGCCCGCAAGGAGATCACCGACTGCGCGGACCGCCTGAAGAAGCTCACCGGATCCATCGGGACCTGGTTCCGCCCCTCCCGGTCCCCGGTCGCCTCGCCGCTGGTCGCCCGGCTCGCCCGCGAGGCCGGCTACCCGCACGTGCTGTCGTACGACGTCGACTCGCTCGACTACACGAGCCCTGGCGCCGCCGCCGTCACCCGCAAGGTTCTCGCCGAAGTCAGGAACGGGTCGGTGGTGAGCATGCACTTCGGGTACCCGGGCACCGTCGCCGCCCTGCCCGACGTCCTCCACGAACTCGACCGCCGTGCCCTGCGCGCGGTCACCACCACGGAGCTGCTGAGCTGATGCGAACCACGAAAGCCGCCCGGCTGCTGGCCGCCGGCGCCGCCCTCACCGCCCTGACGCTGCTGTCCGCGTGCAGTTCCGGATCCTCGAAAGGCGAGAACCAGGACCTCGGCAGCAAGCCCCCGGTCCAGCCGCAGGTGCGGCAGAACCGGGTGAACGTGCTGCCCGGGATGCCGCCGGTGGAGAACCCGGAGGACCTCTACAGCGCCGACCGACCGGGCCAACTCTCCCCGGTGGTCAAGGACTTCCCCTCCCGGGTGTACGTCCCCAACACCAACTCCAACACCGTCACCGTCATCGACCCCGAGACCTACAAGGTCATCGACACGATCCCGGTCGGCCGCCAGCCCCAGCACGTCGTACCGTCCTGGGACCTCAAGACCCTGTGGGTCAACAACGATCTCGGCAACAGCCTCACGCCCATCGACCCCAAGACCGGCAAGGCCGGCAAGGCGGTGGCCGTGCACGACCCGTACAACCTGTACTTCACGCCCGACGGCAAGTACGCCGTCGTCATGGCCTCCATGGACCGCCAGCTGGTCTTCCGTGACGCGCACACCATGAAGGTCGTCAAGGCCGTGCCGGTCCACTGCTACGGCGTCAACCACGCCGACTTCTCCCCGGACGGCCGCTACTTCATCGTCTCCTGCGAGTTCAGCGGTGAGCTGCTCAAGGTCGACACCGCGAAGATGGAGGTCGTCGACCACCGGAAGCTGCCGTACCGCGGAGCGATGCCGCAGGACGTCAAGATCTCCCCGGACGGCAAGCTGTTCTACATCGCCGACATGGTCGCCGACGGTCTGTGGATCCTCGACGGCGACAACTTCACCAGGCCGCGTTTCCTCTACACCGGCAAGGGCTGCCACGGCCTCTACATCAGCCGCGACTCCCGCGAGATGTACATCTCCAACCGGGGCGAGGGCACCATCTCCGTCTTCGACTTCACCCTGGACAAGCTCACCAAGAAGTGGCGGCTGCCCGGTGGCGGCAGCCCCGACATGGGCGGTGTGTCGGCCGACGGCAAGGTGCTGTGGCTGTCCGGCCGCTACAACTCCGAGGTGTACGCCATCGACACGAAGACCGGCAAGCAGCTCGCCCGTATCCAGGTCGGCAGCGGCCCGCACGGACTCGCCGTCTACCCGCAGCCGGGCCGCTACTCGCTCGGCCACACCGGCGTCTTCCGCTGACGCGGGGCGAGCGCCCGCTGCAGCAACAGCGCCTCCGCGCCCACCGCGCGGTAGCCGGCCGCCTGGAACGCCCGCATGCTGCGGGCGTTCCCGGGTGAGACCTGCGCCCACAGCGGCTCCGTGGCGAGCTGCCGCGCGGCCGTCACCAGCCGCCGCCCCAGGCCCTGCTGCCGTACCCCCTCGTCCACCTCCACCGACACCTCCAGCCGCCCGGCGACCCCGCGCCCGAGGACCAGCACCCCGCCCCGCGCCTGCCAGACGCGCACCTCGTCGCGCCGGGCCCGGGCGTAGGCGACGCGGGGATGGCCGGGGTCCTCGATCTCCCGCAGCGCGAGCGGCGGCCGGCCTTGCAGCGGGTCGGCCACCAGCAGCGCGTCGACGACGTCACAGGAACGGCCGGTGCGGTCCATGAGGGCGCAGAGGAAGCGCGGGCTCGTCGCCGCCGACAGGGGGTCGCCGTCCAGGGCGCGCAGTGTCGCCCGTACCCAGGCCGGATCCTCGTCGGTGAAGACGACCGCGTGGGCCGTGAAGGACAGCGCCCCCGCGTCCCGGGCCGACGGCTGCGGCACCACCACCGTACGGCCGTCCGCCGGCGGGAAGACGCCCCGCGCCGCCGCATCCAGAATGTCCCGCAAGGTCACAGGCGCCCGCTCCTTGAGTCTCCACCCACTGGAAGGCCCAGACTCCCAGACATGACCGACGACGGCACCGGACTCCTCACCATCGGCGAGCTGGCCCGGGTCACCGGGCTGACCGTGCGCACCATCCGCTACTGGTCCGACGAGGGCGTGCTCACCCCCATGGCCCGTTCCTCGGGCGGCTACCGGCTCTACGACACCGCCTGTGTGGCCCGCCTGGAGCTGATCCGCACGCTGCGCGAGCTGGGGCTCGGCCTCGCGGACGTGCGCCGGGTGCTGGCCGGGGAGCGTTCGGTGGCCGAGGTGGCGGCCACGCATGTGGTGGCGCTGGACGCGCAGATCAGGGCGCTGAAGGTGACCCGGGCCGTGCTGTCGACGGTCGCCAGGAGAGGCTCGACGGCCAAGGAGATGACCCTGATGAACAAGCTCGCCCGGCTGTCCGCGGCGCAGCGGCAGCAGATCGTGGACGACTTCGTGGAGGAGATCTTCCACGGGCTGGACACGGCCGACCCGTGGATCCGCGAGCGGACCCGCAGCATCGGCGTGCAGTTGCCCGACGACCCGACACCGCAGCAGGTCGACGCCTGGGTGGAGCTGGCGGAACTGCTGCAGAACCCCGATTTCCGGGCCGCGATGCGCCGGATGATCGAGTACAACGCCGCCGATCGCACCCCGGACACCCCGGCCGGCGCCTCCGCGACGTTCTTCAAGCGGCTGGTCGAGCTGGCCGGTGGGGCACGGGAGCGGGGCGTGGCACCCGAGTCGCCCGAGGCGGACGCGGTCCTGACCGAACTGCTCGGCGAGGGCACCGACCGTGCGGCCGTGCTCCGCCGTATCGACCTCGGCAACGAGGTGGCCCGCTACCGGGAGTTGGCGGCCGTGATCAAGGGCGAGTCGGAGCCGCCGAGGTTCCAGGAGGAGGTCGGCTGGGTGGTCGCGGCGCTGAGGGCCTGGCCGGGCCGTTAATCTGACCAGCGTCAGTACGCCAGCACGGCATGAGAAACACGAGCAAAAGGGGCGGATCGGTGGCGGACATCGAGGAAGCACGCAAGCAGTTCGAGCGGATCGACGCGAACGGTGACGGATTCATCACCGCCGCCGAGTTCAAGCAGGCCCTGGCCGAGGGGGGCGACTGGAACGTCACCGAGACGGTGGCGGAGTCCCTCATCAAGCAGCGCGACCTGAACGGCGACAAGGTCCTGTCGTTCGACGAGTTCTGGGCCTACCTGAACAAGTGACGCGCAGGTGACGCGCCCGAGGGGGTGCCCCGGCCGGACGGAATCCTCCGGCGGCGGGGCACCCCCTTCGTTCTGCGGTCCCCTCTCTGCGCGCGCAGCACCTCGCTCACCGGGCCACCGCCCGGTTCACCGCGGACAGCACCGCCTGCACCGAGGCCTCGGGACCGCGGGCGCCCCGGCCCGCGCCCCACAGGACCCGGTCGCCGACCCGGCACTCGGCGTAGGCGACCACCTCGCCGTCCACGTCCGGCTGCTCCACCACGCCCCGTACCTCACCGGGTGCCCGGCGCCCGCGAGTGCCTGCGCACAGGCCACGAGCGGGGTGCCACCGGTGCCTTCGAGGCCGTCGCCCGAGGCGAGCGTGCCCGTGAACCGACCTCGCGCTCCTGGAGTCCGACCGCCACATGGGCAAGATCGTCGTACGCCTCTGAGCGGATTCACGCCATTGCCGCAATCCCGGAATAGCACCGACACCCGAGGAGTTGTCGGGGGTATCCGAAGTATGCACATGCATCGAACTACCCCGGAAGGCGTGTCATGAAGATCGGCATCATCGGCGCGGGCAACATCGGCGGCAACCTCACCCGGCGCCTCACCGCCCTCGGCCACGACGTCTCCGTGGCCAACTCCCGCGGTCCCGAGACGCTCGGGGAGCTGGCCGCGCAGACCGGCGCGAGCGCGGTACGGGTCGAGGAGGCGGCCAGGGGCGCCGAGATCGTGGTCGTCACGGTCCCGCTGAAGGCGGTCCCGAACCTCCCCGCGGGCGTGCTCGACGGCGCGGCGAAGGACGCGGCGGTGATCGACACCGGCAACTACTACCCGCAGCAGCGCGACGGCCGCATCGCGGCGATCGAGGACGACGGGCTGACCGAGAGCCGCTGGACCGAGCAGCACCTCGGTCACCCGGTCGTCAAGGCCTTCAACGGCACCTACGCCCAGGACATCCTGGACCGCCCCCGCGAGGCCGGCGCGCCCGACCGCATGGCGCTCCCGGTCGCCGGCGACGACGCGGCCGCCAAGGCCAAGGTCCGCGCCCTGATCGACGAACTCGGCTTCGACACCGTCGACGCGGGCGGCATCGACGACTCCTGGCGCCAGCAGCCGGGCACCCCGGTCTACGGCCTGCAGGCCGGCACCGAAGCGGTCGAGAAGGCCCTGGCGGAGGCGTCCCAGGAGCGCCCGGCGGACTTCCGTGGCTGACCGACGGGCCCGGCCGCACCGACGGCGCACCACGGACCGCGGACCGTGGCGCGCCGTTCCTCAGCCGTCGGCCCAGCTCTTGAGTGCGGCCAGGCTGGAGAAGTTCGCCACGTCCTTGTCGTACGGATCGCTGGTGTACTGGTGGAAGCGCCAGTGCGCCTTGATGCGCGGGTGGCCGGCCGTGACGTAGTCCGCGATCCACAGACCGTCGCCCGCGTAGGACGTGCTGTCGACGGTGAGCCAGAAGTCGCGGTTGGTGTAGAGGATGACCCGGTGCGTGGGGCGCAGGGCCTTCACCTTCTTGATGAAGGTGTCCTTCTCCGCGTTGCTCGCGTGGGTGCCGTCGCCCGTGGTCTCCCAGTCGACGGCGAGGACGTCGCCCGCCCTGGACGGGGCCTGGTCGACGAAGTACTCGGCCTGGGCGGTGAGGTTGCCGGGCCACAGGAAGTGGTAGAAGCCCACGACCAGTCCGGCGTCCCGGGCGGTCTTCGCCTGGGCGGCTGCGTGGGGGTTGGTGTACGAATGGCCCTCCGTCGCCTTGACGAAGGCGAAGGAGAGGCCGCTCGTGTCGTACGAGGACGACTGGAACGCGCTGACATCGATGCCGCGGAGCATGTGGGGACTCCTCGAAGTGCCGGTGGGGGTAAGGAGCGGGAGTTGCTGGTTGAGTGATGCCCCACGATGGCACGCCCGATCCGTCCCGCGCCGGGGGAACGTCAGCTCCGGGTGACCACCGAACTGAGTACCGAAGCCGACTTCGAGGACCAGTCCGAGGTGATGATGCTCGCGTGGTCCCCGGCCAGCAGTGCCAGCCTGGCGGCGACTTCGGCATCCGACGGGGCGGTGGAGGAGATCGCCGGGGCGACGTTGTAGGCGTCCGTCATGATCAGCATGTAGTGGTTCGTGGAGTAGAACGACGTGCCGTAGCCGTTGTTGACGTACGTCGCCGCATCACCGTCGAAGAAGACGAACCAGGGCCGGATCGAGGTGTCGGAGGTCCACTTGCTCGCCCGCGGGTCACCGCCCGCCGCGCCCAGCACCGTGGGGAAGGCCTCGGCCTGCGCGATGTTCCCGGCCGCGTAGAGGTCGCGCAGATGGTCCCCGTACTCCTGGTCCGTCCAGTAGTGGTCGAACGGGTTGTTCATCTCCACGGTGCCCGGGATCACCTCGAAGAGGAACTTGCCCTTGAGTGAGTCACGGCTCGGCCAGGCGTTCGCCTTCGCTGCCGCGTCCAGCGTGGAGTACGACGAACCCAGCAGGTCGGACGGCTTGTAGACGCTGCTGCCGAGCTTCTGGTCGATGAGGGTGTCGAACTCGTCGGGCCCGAGCCCCACGTTGTTGTTGAAGCCGACCTTCATCTCCATCTTGAAGACGATCGGCGGGTGGTCGGGGTGGAGCTGGTTCCAGGCCGCGATGTTGTCCAGGCAGCTGCCGAAGTCCTGGTCGCGGTTCTTGCTGTACAGCTCGCCCGGCGTCTTGGCGGCCTCGCAGTTGTTGTCGTTGCCGAACGGGTTGCTGTGGCTCACCCGCCACCGCCTGCTCAGGCTGTCCGCGTAGACGTCGATCTCGAGCAGTGAGGCACCGGAGTCCAGCGCCTGGGCGAAGTACGTGTACTTGGACTTGTCGTACGCGTTGTGCGTGCCGATGGCGGTCGTCTCGGACACCTTCTCCGCCGCCGCGTGCGCGTTGCCCGGCACCACCACCAGCACAGCCGCCGCTCCCACGAGTGCCGCCAGCCGTCTCATCACCCGCATGTCCGAACTCCCTTACGCTGCGGTCGAGTTGGCCGCAGCGTAGGGGCAAGCGGTTACTGCGCGGTAGCCCCTGGGGGAACATCAGTCTCCGGTCAAGGGCCTGCGTTTCCACAGGCTCGCTGTCCCGTTGGCGTTCACGGTGGCCACGAGCCGGGCGTCGGGGCTGAAGGCGATGCCGGTGATCCGCTCGCCATCGGTCAAGGGGTGTCCGAGGCGGTGGGGGTGCGCAGGGTCGGACACGTCCCACAGACATACCGTCCTGCCGTCGTTCACCGTGGCCAGCATGCGGCCGTCCCGGCTGAAGGCGAGGGCGCCGGTGTCCTTGCTCCCCGACGCGAAGGGGGGTGCTGCCGCCTGTGGATGCCGCGGGTCCGCGAGGTTCCACAGACGTACGGCTCCGGAGGTTTCGGCGAGCGCGAGCAGCCGCCCGTCCGGGGTGAACTGCGCCGACCGCGCCGAGCCGGACAGACGGCTCAGGGCGATGGGGGCCAGTGGTCCCTCGTGTCCGAGGGGTACCTCCGTCAACTCCGTGGTGCCGTTCGCGCGGGAGGCGGCCAGCAGTACACCGCGCTCGGTGACCAGCAGAGCCTTGACCTGCCCGGCAATGCCGTTGACGGACCACAGCGGTCGTCCTGATGCCAGCGCCAGTGCGCGCACTCCCTGCGTCCCGGCGGTCACGAGTGCCTGCCCGTCCGGGCTGACGGAGAGAGCCGTCACTCCCGCCGCGCCCCGCTCGGAAGCGACGCGTTCCGGCCGATCGGGTGTTGTCGTGTCCCACAGTTCCGTAGTGGAACCGGCGACTGTCACGAGCGTCCGACCGTCCGGTGCGAACGCCGCAGTGCCGGCCCGCCGCAGCGGACCGGCGCCCGCCCGCCACTGCTCCGGCCGCAACGCGACCCCCTGTTCCGGAACCTCGTTCTGCCAGGGCGCCGGCAGTACGCTCTGCACGGCCGCCGCCGTCAGGCAGGCCAGCACCACCAGTACGCCGGTCAGCAGGACGGGCAGCCATCTCGCCCGCGGCGACGTCCGGCGCAGGGGCGGACGCGGACGTGCCGGCCGGACCGAGGGGAACTCGGGCGACAGCGGTCGTGCCGCCAGTGCCGTCACCCATCGAGCGCCGGGCCGGTCCGGTCCCGGCGCGGTCGTATCCGGCGGGGTGGCCGCGAGGGCCAGGATCAGGCGGCCGAAGAAGGTATCAGCTCGCAGCATTGGATCCCCTCGGCCGGGACAGCGCCTCTTCGGTGTCCTCGCCCGTCTGCCGTGCGGCCGGCAGTGGGGGCTCCGGGGGCTGCGGCACGCCAGGGCCGCTGACCGGGATGGACTGGAAGAACCTGGCCACGACGAGCGGGGTGGTCACGCCGACGGCGAACGCCGCGGTCGCGTTGGGTAGTTGACCGGAGTTTCCCAGCGCCGCGGTGAGGCCGAGGCCTGCGAACAGCCGCAGGCTGA
The DNA here is from genome assembly GCF_009796285.1 of Streptomyces broussonetiae. Lineage (NCBI taxonomy): Bacteria > Bacillati > Actinomycetota > Actinomycetes > Kitasatosporales > Streptomycetaceae > Streptomyces > Streptomyces broussonetiae. The sequence goes on from NZ_CP047020.1 coordinate 6,462,849, forward strand.
TGGCGGCCAGCATCACCGGGCGGTCGGCGCGGTTGCGCCACGGCCAGCGCCAGCGGCTGCGTGGACCGCTCGGGCGCATGAGCGCGGAGAGGTTGAGCGCTTCGGCCACGCTGCTGCCCAGCAGGCCCCAGAGCGCGGCATGCAGGTCGTTCACCAAACCGATGGTAGCGGTATGTGCCGTTTTGGCGACTTTCTGTGACTGATCTGATTTTCGTGGCTCGCGCACTGCCGGATTGCCGGCAAGCCGGCCTCGGCGGTGTGGGTGGCGAGGATGTCAAGCATCGACGACGCCCCCGGGCCGGAGATGCCGCAGCCGGCCCGCGCGGCAGGGTCCAGGGACGTCCGGCACGTCTCGGGTGCCGCCCTCGCCGAGCGGTACTTCACCGGCCGCCCGGACGGCCTGCGCCCGTCGACGGGGGAGGGTCTGCTGCCGGCCGGTACCTGAACCCACCGCCGGTCGTCCCGGCCCTGTTCCTCGACGCGTCGATACGATGGCGGGAACCGAGTTGGGGGAGTCCGGGTGGAACCGTTGATGGGCATGGCGCTCTCGGCTGTCGGCACGGTCGCTTCGGGCGCCCTGTCCGGAGCGGGCGGTGAAGCGGGCAGACGGCTCTCCGAGCGGCTCTACGACCTGCTGAGCAGAGGACGCGGCGGCGACAACTCCGGTTCGGCCGACAGCGGTTCCACTCGGCCCACCCTTCCCGTCACCGGGCCCGAGCGGACGGCGGCGGCCCGGCACCTGCTCGAACTCGCCCGCAGCTCACCGGAGTTCGCCCGCGAGGTGACCGAGTGGGTCCGCGAGGCCTCGTGGCTGTCGCCGCGCACTGTACCCGCCGTCGCGCACGGCGCATCCCGTCCGCGGATGCTGCCGCCGACGACGGCGGTGTTCACCGACCGCGCGGACGTGCTCGCCTGGCTCACCGCCCTGCTGGACGAGGAGGGCCGCCCGCCCGGCGCACCCGCCGTCGCCGTCCTCACCGGCCCGGGCGGCATCGGCAAGACCGCCGCCGCCGTGCACTGCGCGACCGAGCTGCGGGAGCGGTTTCCGGACGGGGTGCTGTTCGCGGACCTGAAAGGCGCCTCGGCCGCCACGGCACTCCAGCCGTCCGACGTGCTCGCACGCTTCCTGGAACGGCTCGGGGTGCCGCCCGCCATGGTGCCGGGCGACGAGGCACGGCAGCGGGACCTCTACCGCGACTGCACCGCCGACCGGCGCATCGTCGTCGTTCTGGACAACGCCCATGACGACGCCCAGGTCGTCCCGCTGCTCCCGGCCTCGCCGCAGTGCCTCGTCCTGGTGACGAGCCGGCACCGCCCCGGGCGCCTCGTGGGCGAGCACGGTGCCCGGCCGTATCCGCTCGGGCCGCTGTCGGCCGAGGACGCGGTGACCCTGATCAGGCGGGTCGCCGGCCGCGACCGTCCGACCGCTCCCGACGCGGTCGTTCGGGCCGTGGTGGACGGCACGGGAGGGATTCCGCTCGCGCTGTGCACCACGGGCGCCGGCCTCGCCGTACGGCACCAGCTGACCTGGGAGCGTGTCGCGCAGCAGCTCTCCGCCCGGAACAGGGGTCACGACCAGGGAGGCACCGCCGTGCGCGCAGCGGACGGGCAAGGGGCGGCCGATCCCGTCCGACTGGTCCAGGACGCCGCCTACGCCGAACTGGCCCCCGACCGCGCCGCGTTCTACCGCGCCGTCGCGGTGTGGCCCTGGCCGACCGTGACCGTCCTGTGCGCCGCGCACGCCGCGGGAGTCTCCGAGGACGCGGCGCGGGGGCTGCTGGAGGAACTGGCCCGGGCGCATCTGCTGGAGGAGGCCGAGGAGGAGCGCTACCGGTTTCACGACCTGACCCGGGCGCACGCCCACGCACTCGCGGAGACCGAGGACGGGCACGGCCGGATGGCCGCCGCCGTCCGCCGGGTGGCGGTCGCGCACCTGCGCCTCGCGGCCGGTGCCGACTTCCGGGTCATGCCGCTGCGTTGGCGGCTCGGCCCCGCCTATCGGGGACTCGCCCTGCCGGAACACCGCGACCGCGCCGACGGCAAGCACGCGCTCGCCGAACTGCGCGCCGAGCGTGAGAACCTCGCGGCCGTCGTCCGGGCCGCCGCCCACCACGGTTTCGACGACCTCGTGTGGCAGCTGTGCGAGGCCATGTGGAGCCTGCATCTGCTGCTCGGCTTCCATGCCCAGTGGATCGACACCCACCTCCTCGGCGTCGAGGCGGCCCGGCGCGGCGCGCAGGAGTTCGGCGACCCGCGTGCCGTCGGCCGCATGTGGACGCAACTCGCCTTCGGGTACATGGGAGCCGGCCGGGCGAGTGCGGCCGCGGACGCCCTCGCGCAGGCCAGGGCCGCCGACCGGGGCTGCGGTCACCACCGGGGCGAGGCGACCGCCGTCGAGGCGCTGGGGCTGCTCCGCCTCAAACAGTGGGAGTTCGCGGCGGCCCAGCGGTGTTTCGAGGAGGCGCAGGAGGTGCTGCGCCGTATCGGTCCGGGTGAGGACGGCTGGGCGGACGTGCCGCGCGCCACGGCCCTGTTGGCGCACCACATCGGCCGCGCCCAGACCAAGCAGCGGCAATTCCCGGCCGCCGTAGCGCGGTTGAACGACGCCCTCGCACAGTTCCGTCGGCTGCCGGGCGGCGGGGACACCTACAACGCCGGCCGCGTCTACATGAGCTTGGGCGACGCCCATCTGGACGCCGGAGACGCGGAGCAGGCGCGCGTGTGCCTGGACGAGGCCGTCATGGCCATGACCGAGGCGGGCGCGGGGCTCCAACTGGCCGACGCCGTCGAGGCGCGGGCCCGCTGCCATCGCCTGTCGGGCCGCCCGGCCGAGGAGGCGCAGGACCTGCGCACCGCCGCCGCCCGCTACGAGGCGAACGAGGACCGGATCGGCCTGACCCGCGTACGGACGCGCCTGGCCGAACTGGAGCGCTGAGGCCCGGTTGCGGGGCGCGCCGAGGGTGAGTGGCCGGCCGGGGAGGCCACGTCACGGGGTCTTAGGTGAGTGTGATGTCGGGCGAGCGGGGCGTCGGGTGGGCGCCGTGCCGGGCGAGTGGCTTGTCGGCGGATGTCTGAGGCCCCGGCCCTGCGGAGGGCTCGGGGTGAGTGGCTCGACGGGGGGTGAGGGTGAGGTCCTGTCACGGGATGTCGGCGAGCTGGGGTGTCGGCGGGTGCCTGGGATCCCGGGTCACGGTGCGCCCGAGGTGAGCGGGGTGACAGGGGCGAGCGGGGCGAGTGGGTCCACGGTGACGTGGTGCACGGTGTCACCCGTGCGCACGGTGATCCCGGGCACGGCGTCGGCCAGGTCACGGCCGCTCGTCAGCCAGGCGTGGAGGGCGGAGGCGTAAGCGGCGGGATCGCACAGGTCGGCCCGCCCGTCGGGGCCCGCGGCGGCGGACAGCCGTACGAGGTCCCCCTCGCGGGTGCGGACGACACAGCGGTCCGGTCCGTCGACATAGGCGGTCAGCCCGCAGTACGGGTAGCGGTCGAGCGCCTCCGCCGTCCAGGCGGCCGGCGGCCCGAGACGCGGGTCGTCCCCGGCCGCGTACCGTACGACGACATCGGCGATCCGCAGCCGGCCGGTCTGCGGTGTCTCCTCGTCGACCACGGTGTGGGCGGAGTCGACCCACGGTGCCGCGTCGTCCGCCGGGTCGGGCCCGTCACTCACGACGGCGTGGCGCACGACGGAGACCTCTGGCGGAGCGGTGCCGATGACGCCGCTGAGCACACGGACCGGGGCGGTACGGCGGGCGGGCAGGTAGGGCGGCAGCGGCAGCGGGTCGAGCAGCGCGGGGTGTGCCGCGGGTTCGGGCAGGCCCATGAGGCCGTAGAACAGGCGGCGCAGCAGAGCGGCCGACTCGCCCGGCGCCGAACTGGTCTGCTCCGCAAGCTCCTTGTACCGGCCGGGATCGTGCGCCGCCATGACCCGGTCGATCTGGGCACGCAGGCTGCCCCGGCGGACGAGACGGGGAGCGCTGCGGCCGAGGGCGGCGACCGGCGAGAGCGGGTCGAGGTCCTGCTGAGGGAACGCGCCGAGCAGGACGGGGACGCCGATCGACGCCGCATAGTAGGTGACGCTCGAATGGTCGCCCAGGACGCAGTCGGCGGCGATCAGGGCTTGGCGCCACCCGTCGAGCGGCGGGATCGCGTCGAGGCCGGCCCGCCGTGCGTTGCCCAGCCAGGCACGCACCTGTCCGGGCCCGTGGCCGTACCAGATGTTGGGATGCAGCACCGCGACGGTCCGGTACTCGTCGGCCGGCAGCTCCGCCGAGAGGCGGGACAGCAGCCAGGGCAGCAGATCGTCCGCCGCCGGCTCCCAGTCCCCGCCGAAGAGGGAGCGGGGGGCCCAGGTGGAGCTGACGACGATCAGCCGCTGGCCGGGGCCCACGCCCAACGCGCGGCGTAGCAGGGCGCGTTGGGGGAGGGCGGCGAGTATGCGGTCGTAGCAGGGGTCACCCGCGAGCACGGCCGTGGGAGCCGCCTGCGGACAGGCCGAGCGCAGCCGGTCCAGCTGCTCGGGGTGGGAGAGGACGGTGGCGTCTGCCAGGGGGCGCCCGTCGTGGAGAAGCCAGTCAGGAGACAGACCGAAGACCGGTGTTGTCCGGTGTTGTCCGGTGTTGTCCGGTGTTGTCCGGTGTTGCGAGCCTCTTATTATAGCCAACACCGTGTGACAGGACGGCCAACTTGCCTTGCAGTGCGCTCAGTTCGCCACCGTAACTGGCCGAGACGGCCAGGTCGAACGGTGTGTCCCTGGCCTGCTCCCAGGGCAGCACCGGCAGCCCCGCCCGGGCCAGCAGCTCGGGCACTCCGGCCAGGAACGGGGACGAGCCCGTGCAGGTGGCGAACATCTGCACGCGCAGGTCGCCGGAGAACAGCGGGAGAACGTCCAGCAGCCGCGTCGCCGACGTCACGTTGTGCACGATGAACAGGACCCGACGACAGCCCACCCGCGTGACCCAGCGCTCCGCGCCCTCGCCCACGGGCACCCGCACCCGTGCCGCCTCGCCCGTCACCTCACCCGCCGCTGCCCCACCCGCCACGCGGTTCACCTCAGCACTCGATGATGTTCACCGCGAGCCCGCCCCGGGCCGTCTCCTTGTACTTGACGGACATGTCCGCGCCGGTGTCCTTCATGGTCTTGATGACCTTGTCCAGGGACACCTTGTGGGAGCCGTCGCCGCGCATCGCCATCTTCGCCGCCGTGACCGCCTTCACCGCGGCCATGCCGTTGCGCTCGATGCACGGGATCTGGACCAGGCCGCCGACCGGGTCGCAGGTCAGGCCCAGGTTGTGCTCCATGCCGATCTCGGCCGCGTTCTCCACCTGTTCCGGGCTGCCGCCGAGGACCTCCGCCAGTGCGCCCGCGGCCATGGAGCAGGCGGAGCCCACCTCGCCCTGGCAGCCGACCTCGGCGCCGGAGATGGAGGCGTTCTCCTTGAAGAGCATGCCGATCGCGCCGGCCGCCAGCAGGAAGCGGACCACGCCGTCTTCCTTCTCTCCTTCGGAGGCTGCGCCGGCCCCGAAGTTGATGTAGTAGTGCAGGACCGCCGGGATGATGCCCGCCGCGCCGTTCGTGGGGGCGGTGACGACCCGGCCCCCGGCCGCGTTCTCCTCGTTCACCGCCATCGCGTAGAGCGTGATCCACTCCATGGCGTGCGCCAACGGGTCGCCCTCGGCGCGCAGTTGGCGAGCCGTGACGGCGGCGCGGCGGCGGACCTTGAGGCCGCCGGGCAGGATGCCCTCGCGGGACATGCCCCGCTGGACGCACTCGCGCATCACCCGCCAGATCTCCAGCAGGCCCGCGCGGATCTCCTCCTCGGTGCGCCAGGCCCGCTCGTTCTCCAGCATGAGAGAGGAGATCGACAGACCGGTCTCCTTCGTCAGGCGCAGCAGCTCGTCGCCCGTGCGGAAGGGGTACTTCAGGACCGTGTCGTCCAGCACGATGCGGTCCGCGCCGACGGCGTCCTCGTCCACGACGAAGCCGCCGCCGACCGAGTAGTACGTCTTGGACAGGAGTTCCTCGCCCGACGCGTCGTACGCCCATATGGTCATGCCGTTGGCATGGTAGGGCAGGGCCTTGCGGCGGTGCAGGATCAGGTCGTCGTCGAAGGAGAACGGGATCTCGTGCTCGCCCAGCACCTTCAGACGGCCGGACGCCTTGATCGCCTCCACCCGCTCGTCGGCGGTCTCGACGTCCACCGTGCGCGGCGAGGCGCCCTCCAGGCCGAGCAGCACCGCCTTGGGGGTGCCGTGGCCGTGTCCGGTCGCGCCGAGCGAGCCGTACAGCTCGCAGCGCAGGGCCGCGACGGGGCCGAGCAGCTCCTCGTTGCGCAGCCGGCGGGCGAACATGCGCGCCGCGCGCATCGGGCCGACCGTGTGGGAGCTGGACGGTCCGATGCCGATCGAGAACAGGTCGAAGACCGAGATGGCCACGGACGACTCCTCAAGACGGGGGTGGTGCGAAAAAGGGCGGTACGGGGGTGCGGGCACCGCGCACGCCGGTACTCCCAGTGTGCGCGGTGCCCCGCGAAAGGTGTCCTACTTGTTCAGACCCGGGTACAGCGGGTGCTTCTCGGCCAGGGCCTTCACCCGGGCCTGGAGGGCCTGGGCGTCGTACGACGGCTTGAGCGCCTCGGCGATCACGTCCGCGACCTCGGTGAAGTCCTCGGCCGTGAAGCCGCGGGTGGCGAGGGCGGGCGTGCCGATCCTGAGGCCCGAGGTGACCATCGGGGGCCGCGGGTCGTTCGGGACGGCGTTGCGGTTGACCGTGATGCCGACCTCGTGGAGCCGGTCCTCGGCCTGCTGGCCGTCCAGCTCGGACGCGCGCAGGTCGACCAGGATCAGGTGCACGTCCGTACCGCCGGAGAGCACGTTCACCCCGGCCTCGCGGGCGTCGGCGGCCGTCAGGCGCTGCGCCAGGATGCGGGCGCCCTCGACCGTACGGCGCTGGCGCTCCTTGAAGTCCTCCGAGGCCGCGACCTTGAAGGAGACGGCCTTGGCCGCGATCACGTGCTCCAGGGGGCCGCCCTGGAAGCCCGGGAAGACGGAGGAGTTCAGCTTCTTCGCGAAGTCCTGCTTGGCGAGGATGATGCCGCCGCGCGGGCCGCCCAGCGTCTTGTGAGTGGTGGAGGTCACGACGTCGGCGTAGGGCACCGGGTTCGCGTGCAGTCCGGCCGCGACCAGACCGGCGAAGTGCGCCATGTCGACCCACAGGTACGCCCCGGTCTCGTCGGCGATCCGGCGGAACTCGGCGAAGTCCAGCTCACGGGGGTACGCCGACCAGCCCGCGATGATCACCTTGGGGCGGTGCTCCTTGGCGAGCTTCTCCAGCTCGGCCATGTCGACCAGGCCGGTCTCCGGGTCCACGTGGTAGGCGACCACGTTGAACTGCTTGCCGGAGAAGTTCAGCCGCATGCCGTGGGTCAGGTGGCCGCCGTGGGCGAGGTCCAGGCCGAGGATGGTGTCCCCGGGCTGGGCCAGCGCGAACAGGGCCGCCTGGTTGGCGGAGGCGCCGGAGTGGGGCTGGACGTTGGCGTACTCGGCGCCGAACAGCTCCTTGACCCGGTCGATGGCGATCTGCTCGGCGACGTCGACGTGCTCGCAGCCGCCGTAGTAGCGGCGGCCCGGGTAGCCCTCGGCGTACTTGTTGGTGAGGACCGAACCCTGCGCCTCCATCACCGCGAGCGGCGCGAAGTTCTCGGAGGCGATCATCTCCAGCGTGGACTGCTGGCGGCTCAGCTCGGCGTCGACCGCGGCGGCGATCTCCGGGTCCAGCTCGTGCAGGGACGTGTTCAGGACGGTCATGCGGTTACGCCTCCTCGCCGGTGGCAAAAGCCGTGTACTCGGCGGCGGAGAGCAGGCCGGCCGGCTCCTGCGTGACGCGGATCTTGAACAGCCAGCCGCCCTCGAAGGGCTCGGAGTTCACCAGCGACGGGTCGTCGACCACGTCCTCGTTGATCGCGGTGATCTCGCCGGTGACCGGCGAGTACAGCTCGGAGACCGACTTGGTCGACTCCAGCTCACCGCAGGACTCGCCCGCGGTCACGGTGGAGCCGACCTCGGGGAGCTGGACGAAGACGACATCGCCGAGCGCGTTGGCCGCGTGCTCCGTGATGCCGACCGTCGAGACGCCGTCCTCGGCGCCCGACAGCCACTCGTGCTCCTTGCTGTAGCGGTGGTGCTGGGGGTTGCTCATGGCCTGAATTCTCCTGTACGAGCGGGAGTGCTGTTGAAGGGGGACTGCGAAAACTGCTGGTGACCAGGCGAATGTGCGCAGGCTCACGTGCCGTCGCGGGACCGGCCGCGCACAGGACGTGATCGCGCCCAGTCTCTACTTCTGGCGCTTGTAGAACGGAAGCGCCACGACCTCGTACGGCTCGTGGCTGCCTCGGATGTCCACGCCGACGCCCTCGGTGCCGGGCGCCGCGTGCGCCGCGTCGACGTAGGCCATCGCGATCGGCTTGCCCAGGGTGGGGGAGGGAGCGCCGGAGGTGACCTCGCCGACCACCCGGCCGCCGGCGACGACGGCGTACCCGGCGCGCGGCACCCGGCGGCCCTCGGCGACCAGCCCGACGAGCACCCGCGGGGGCTCGGAGGCGGCGCGCTCGGCGGCCTGCCGGAGCGCCTCGCGCCCGACGAAGTCGCCTTCCTTCTCGAACTTCACCACCCGGCCGAGCCCGGCGTCGAAGGGGGTGAGCGAGGTGGTCAGCTCGTGCCCGTACAGCGGCATGCCCGCCTCCAGGCGCAGGGTGTCCCGGCAGGACAGGCCGCACGGGATCAGACCGACGCCCTCGCCGGCCTTGGTCAGCGCCTGCCACAGCTCGACCGCGTGCCCGGGCTTCACGAACACCTCGAAGCCGTCCTCGCCGGTGTAGCCGGTGCGGGCGATGAGCGCGGGGACGCCGGCGACGGTGCCGGGCAGGCCGGCGTAGTACTTCAGCCCGTCCAGGTCGGCGTCGGTGAGGGACTTGAGGATGCCGGGGGACTCAGGGCCCTGGACGGCGATCAGCGCGTAGGCGTCCCGGTCGTCGCGGACCTCGGCGTCGAAGCCGGCCGCGCGCTCGGTGAGGGCGTCCAGCACCACCTGGGCGTTGGAGGCGTTGGCGACGACCATGTACTCGGTCTCGGCGAGCCGGTAGACGATCAGGTCGTCCAGGATGCCGCCGTCGGCCTGGCAGATCATGGTGTAGCGGGCGCGGCCGACGCCGACGGAGGCGATGTTGCCGACCAGGGCGTGGTTCAGCAGGGCGGCGGCCCCGGCGCCGGTCACCGTGATCTCGCCCATGTGGGAGAGGTCGAACAGACCCGCTTTGGTCCGCACCGCGACATGCTCGTCGCGCTCGGAGCCGTAGCGCAGGGGCATGTCCCAGCCGGCGAAGTCGGTCATCGTCGCACCGAGCGCGCGATGCACGGCATCCAGCGCGGTGTGACGGAGTTCAGTGCTGCTCATCGGTCGGTCGGCTCCCAGGAAAGGCGGACGGGCGAGGAACGTTCCTCCCCATCTGTCATCGGAACCTGAGAGGTTCGCCGCGACCGCCACGGGGACGACCACGGTTTGCACCTTGGGTGGAGCCACTGTCACGAGCGGCCCGCTTTTCAGATGTGCCTCGCCCGCGCGGTAACGGGGCCTGAGAGATTCAAGGGAGGGACTTGCTCCTTCGGCGCCCCAGCGAAGGCTGCTGGGGACTCTCCCGCGCGGATTCAAGCGGCCGGTATGCAGTTGGCGGCCACATCATTGCACGCCGAGCGGGCTTTTGTAACCGGCCTGTGGCAAGGCGCGGACCGTATCGCCGACCTCCACCCATTACCTTCTCTTTACGTTTTTCGGGCATGGCCATTACCGAATGGACAGGGGAGGACGATCACGGTGAACAGGACCCCGGTGTACGCCACCGTCACCAGCGGCATCACGGTGCCGAAGCAGCGCCGCGCCCCGGCCCCCGTCGTGCGCGACCTGCGCGACCGGGAGGGCCGCAGCCCGCGCGCCCTGATCCTCGGCCCCCGGGACGTCGTCGTGATCACCGGCCTGCCGGGCAGCGGCAAGTCCACCCTGATGCACCGGGCGGTCCAGGGCCGCCGCATCGACTCGCAGGACACCCGCGACCGCTTCGACGCCCGCATCCCCCGCTTCGTCCCCTACACGCTCTACCGCCCCCTGGTCCGCCTCGTCCACTACGCCGCCCTGCGCCGCGCCCTGCGCACCGGTGAGGGCGTCGTCGTGCACGACTGCGGCACCCGGAGCTGGGTGCGCGGCTGGCTCGTCCGCGCGGCCCGGCGCCGCGGCGGCACGCTGCACCTGCTCCTGCTCGACGTGCCACCCGAGACGGCCCGCGAGGGCCAGCGCGCACGCGGCCGGGGCGTCTCGCGCCACGCCTTCACCCGCCACCGCCGTACGACCGCCCGGCTGCTCGCCGCCGTCGAGCAGGGCGAGCCGCCCGCAGGCTGCGGCTCGGCGGTGGTGCTCGACCGGGCCGCGGCGGACGCCCTGCACCGGATCGGGTTCACCAGGGGCGGGAGTGTCACGGCAACCCGCTAGCCTTCATGGTCACAGCAGTTGTTCCCAGCAGGCGGTAGGCAGATGGACTTCCCGGCGGACACTCCCGCGGACTTCCCGACACAGACGCATCCCCACCCGCACGGCGGTTGGCCCGGCAACGAGCTGGAGGAGGTGCTCTCGGCCTCCCTCGGCATACCCGCCGCGGCCGGCCGGATCATCGAGGTCCTGGGCCGCAGCTTCCTGTGGATCCCGCTGCCCAACGGCGGCGGCCCCGGCAGCGGCCCGCTCGACCTGCCCACCCTGGAGATCGACGGCCAGGCCTACGTCCCGGTGTTCAGCTCCGCGGAGCAGCTGCACCAGGCGACCGGCTCCCACATGTCCTACACCATCGCCCCGGCCGTGGAGTTCGCCCGCGGCCTGCCCGCACAGGTCGGCATCGTGGTGAACCCGGACGCGCTGGTCGGTGTCCCGCTCCCGCCGGCCGCGGTGGCCGAGCTGTGCCGTGCGGGCCGTACCCCCCTCGACGGTCCCAGCACCGGGGGCCGGGTCCGCCTCTTCGAGCCCGACTGGCAGGACGACCCGGTCGACTTCCTCTCCGCCGCGTCCGCCGAGTTCGCCGAGACCGGCGTGGTCCGCACCGCCCGCCGCTGCCTGGCCGCCGTCGAGACGGCCGACCCGGTGCTGTTCGTGGGCGTGGAACTCGCCCAGTGGGAGGGCGACCTGCGCGCCCTTCCCATGGAGGCGCTGGGCAGAGCCCTCGGCAAGGTCCCGGTCGCCTGGCCGGTCAGCCTGGTCCTGCTGGACGTGACGGACGACCCGGTGGCGGAATGGCTGAGGGCGAACGTGCGTCCCTTCTATCAATCCGGTCACTGAAACACCTCAAGGGGCGCAAGGCACTGCGCGACCGGCCACGATGCTCCCGCACGCGTGCACGGACCCGGGGTGACAGCCCGGTGGGCGCATAAGCTGTCTCCCAACACGGGGCACGGAATAGAGAAGGGCACGACAGGTGAGCGCGAGCCACAGCGGCAGCGTGGAGCACACGCTGCGCCAGGTCACGCCCGGACGCTACGACGCCTACGAGGCCCTGCTGCGCTCTCTCGCCACCCCGTCCTCCGGCCAGATCTGGATGCTGCTGTGGCACGGCCAGGCCGGCTCCCCGGACGCCCAGTACGGGAACATGGAGGTCGACGGCTTCCAGTACGCCCCCTGCGTCACCTCCGCCCAGGAGCTGTCGGCCAGCGGCTGGAACCGCTCGTACGAGGTCGTCGACGGCCTCGACGTGGCCCGCACCCTCTATCCCGACCACTACGGCCTCTGGCTCAACCCGCACGCCCCGGGCGGCGGCGTCGGCATCCCCTGGCTGGACCTGCGGCGCATCGCCACGGGCCTGGACCGCCAGCCCGCCGGCCCCCTGCGGCTCACCGCGCCCGGTATCGAGATCCCGCAGTTCTACGCCCTGCTCGCGCAGAACGCCCACCACACCCCGGCCCTGCGCTCCCTGCGCCGCGCCTGGGTGCAGCCCGCGCTCGGGGCGCCCTACCTCGCGCTCGGCCTGGACGTCTACGACACCTCCCCGGCCGCGGTCGACTCGGTGCGCGCGATGATGCTGCAGTCCGTCGGCGCGGTCCCCGAGGGCCTGCCGGTGTCGACGGTCGCGATGACCGACGACTACGACCCGGTCGTGATGTGGATGCGGGCCAACGCCCGCCCGTTCTACGACCGCGAGGCCCACGCGGTCGTGGCCGCACCCCACGCCCAGCCCCCACTCCAGTTGCCGCCCCAGCCGCAGGCCCCGGCCGCCGGCTACGGCTATCCGCCGGTGTCCGGCGGCTACTGACCCACGCCGCTGACCCGGGCTTTTTCCGCACTCCACGACCCGCCCACCCACCGGTGGACGTCCGGTCGGCGCAACTTCCTGTCCGGATAACAGGAAACGCCAGCTTGCATCACGGTTGCGCATCCATTCTCCGCCAAGGCTGGCGGCTCATCACCGGCGCGTTGAAGACTCCCCCTTCAAGGGGCTCGCCCCTGTGTACGACGGACTGAATGATGCCGCTACCAGCGGCGAGTGCGGGCCGGTTACCGCCGGTTGAGAGGGGTCCCAGCCTAATGACGGCACCATTGCACGAGCCGGCCGCGGAAGCGGTCCCGGGCGCGGCCGAGGAAGCGGCGGTCGCCGCCGCCGACGCGAAGGCCGTTCAGGGCCGTTCCCTGGGACGGATCGCCTGGGAGCGCCTGAAGCGGGACAGACTCGCCCTGACGGGTGGGGTCGTCGTGCTTGTCCTGATCGTGATCGCGCTGCTCGCGCCCGTCATCACCAACCTGGTCGGTCAGGACCCGGACGTCTACCACGAGAACCTCATCGACCCGCTGTTCAGCACCCCCAAGGCGTCGTTGGGCGGCATCAGCGGCGACCACCTGCTCGGTGTCGAACCGGTCAACGGCCGCGACATCTTCGCGCGCATCATCTACGGGTCTCAGGTCTCCCTGCTGGTCGGCTTCCTGTCCGCCCTCGTCGCCGTCGTGCTGGGCACGATTCTCGGCGTCCTGGCCGGTTTCTTCGGTGGCTGGGTCGACTCGGTCATCAGCCGGGTCATGGACGGTCTGCTCGCCTTCCCGCAGCTGCTGTTCATCATCGCCCTGGTCTCCGTCATGCCGAACAACATGCTGGGGCTGTCCGGCACCGGCGTGCGGCTGTTCGTGATGATCCTGGTCATCGGCTTCTTCGGCTGGCCCTACATCGGCCGCGTGGTGCGCGGCCAGACGCTCTCGCTGCGCGAACGCGAGTACGTCGAGGCCGCCCGCTCGCTGGGCGCCGGGCGCTTCTACATCCTCTTCAAGGAGCTGCTGCCCAACCTGGTGGCGCCGATCATCGTGTACACGACGATGATGATCCCCACCAACATCCTCACCGAGGCGGCACTCAGCTTCCTGGGCGTGGGCGTCAAGCCGCCGACCCCCTCCTGGGGCCAGATGCTCTCGAACGCGATCGACTACTACGACTCGGACCCCATGTACATGGTGATCCCGGGCGTGGCGATCTTCATCACCGTACTGGCGTTCAACCTCTTCGGCGACGGCGTGCGCGACGCGCTCGACCCCAAGGGCTCCCGCTGAACTGCCGCACCCCAAGCGTCCCGTGAGCACAGCCACGGGGTCTCTCATCAATTCCGGAGGATCCGAGATCGTGACTACCCAACGCACCTCAGGGCGGCGCAAGCAGGCCCTTGCCGCTGCCGCAGTGGTCGCCGGGCTGCTGACCACGGCGGCGTGCGGCGGTGGCAATGGCAGCGGTTCGAAGGACGGCGCTGCCGGCTTCGACGCGGCCAACAACAAGGTTGCCCAGGCCTCGCTGGCCAAGAAGGGCGGCGAGCTGAAGTTCGCGTCCGCTCAGGACGCCGACTCGTGGGACACCACGCGTGGCTACTACGGCTTCATGTGGAACTTCTCCCGCTACTACGCCCGCCAGCTGGTCACCTTCGACACCAAGCCGGGCAAGGACGGCGGCAAGGTCGTCCCCGACCTGGCCACCGACACGGGCAAGGTCTCGGCCGACGGAAAGACCTACACGTTCACCCTGCGTGACGGGATCACCTGGGAGGACGGCAAGCCGATCACCTCCCAGGACATCAAGTACGGCATCGAGCGCGACTGGGCGCAGGACGTGCTCTCCGGCGGCCCGACGTACCTGAAGGACACCCTGGACCCGGACGGCAAGTACCAGGGCCCCTACAAGGACAGCAGCAAGGACCACCTGGGCCTGTCGGCGGTCGAGACGCCGAACGCGAAGACGATCGTCTTCCACCTGCCCAAGCCCAACGCCGACTTCCAGGACATCCTGGCGCTGCCCGCGGCGTCCCCGGTCCGCCAGGACATGGACACCAAGTCCAAGTACGCCCTGCACCCGTTCTCCTCGGGCCCGTACAAGTTCCAGTCGTACGACCCGGGCAAGTCGCTGGTCCTGGTCCGCAACGACAAGTGGAACGCTTCTTCGGACCCGGTCCGCAAGGCGTACCCGGACAAGATCAGCATCAAGTTCTTCACCAACGCCAACGACCTCGACCAGCGTCTGATCAACGGCGACTACCAGCTGGACATGACCCAGACCGGTCTGTCCCCGCAGGGCCGCCAGACGGCGCTGAAGCAGGACAAGGGCAACCTGGACAACCCGATCTCCGGCTACGTCCGTTACGCGGTCTTCCCGCAGAGTGTCAAGCCATTCGACAACATCCACTGCCGCAAGGCCGTGATCCTCGGCGCCGACCACGTGTCGATCCAGACCGCCCGCGGCGGCCCGATCGCCGGTGGTGACATCGGCACCAACATGCTCCCGCCCGCCGTCGCCGGCGCCGAGGGCCAGAAGTACGACCCGTACCAGATCGCCGGTGCCAACAAGAACGGCAACGTCGACCAGGCCAAGGCCGAGCTGAAGGCCTGCGGCCAGCCGAACGGCTTCAGCACCACCATCGCGGTCCGCAACAACAAGCCCGCCGAGGTGGCCACCGCCGAGTCGCTCCAGGCGTCGCTGAAGAAGGTCGGCATCAACGCCCAGATCGACCAGTACGACGGCTCGCAGACCACCGGCATCATCGGCAGCCCCTCGAACGTCCAGAAGAAGGGCTACGGCATCATCATCATGGGCTGGGGCCCGGACTACCCGACCGTCCAGGGCTACGGCGCCCCGCTGTGGGACAGCCACTTCATCCAGCAGAGCGGTAACAACAACTACGCGCTCATCAAGGACAAGACGATCGACGGCCTGTTCGACACGTACAGCACCACGCTGGACGACGCGAAGAAGGCCGACCTCGCCACGCAGATCAACCACAAGGTGATGGACGGCGCGTACTACCTGCCCTTCACCTTCGAGAAGTTCCTGAACTGGCGCGGTTCGAACCTGGCGAACGTCTACACGACCGACGCGTACAACGGTATGTACGACTTCGTCAACCTCGGTCTGAAGTCGGCGAAGTAACCCGGCACACCCGCTGAACAGCACGAAAGGCAGGTGAAGGCCGGCGCGGTGTGACCGTGGGCCGCTGGACACAATCCGGCGGCCCACGGTCCGCGGCGGGCCGTACGCTGTGCTCGCTTACCTCATCAGGCGGCTGTTCGCTGCCGCAGTGATGCTGGTGGTCACCGTCGTGGTGGTCTTCTGCATCTTCTTCCTCGTCCCGAAGTGGGCAGGCGTCGACCCGGCCCTGAGCTTCGTGGGCAAGCAGGCCGACCCGGCCTCCGTCGAGGCGGTGCGTACGAAGCTGGGTCTGAGCGACCCGATCTACGCGCAGGTCTGGCACTTCTTCAAGGGCATCTTCGTGGGCCGTACCTACGCGGCCGGCGGCGATGTCACCCACTGCTCGGCGCCGTGCTTCGGCTACTCGTTCCGCAGCGAGCAGGCCGTCTGGCCCGTCCTGACCAGCCGCTTTCCGGTGACCCTGGAACTCGCGCTCGGTGCCGCCGTGCTGTGGCTCGTCTTCGGTGTCGCGGCGGGTGTCCTCTCCGCGCTCAAGCGGGGCACCCTGTGGGACCGCGGCGCCATGGTCATCGCCCTCGCCGGTGTCTCCCTGCCCATCTACTTCACCGGTCTGCTCGCCTCGGCGATCTTCGTCTTCGGACTGAAGTTGTTCAACGGCGAGTACGTCTCGATCAGCGACAGCTTCAGCGGCTGGCTCGGCGGCATGATCCTGCCCTGGATCACCCTCGCCTTCCTGTACGCCGCGATGTACGCCCGGATCACCCGGGCCACCATGCTGGAGGTCCTCGGCGAGGACTACATCCGCACCGCGCGTGCCAAGGGCCTGAAGGAGCCGGTCGTCATCGGCAAGCACGCCATGCGCTCGACGATGACCCCGATCCTGACGATGCTCGGCATGGACCTCGGCGCCCTGATCGGCGGCGCGATCCTCACCGAGACCACGTTCAGCCTCCCCGGCCTCGGCCAGGCGGTGCTGAACGCGATCCGCAACCAGGACCTGCCGGTCATCCTCGGCGTCGTCCTGATCACGTCGCTGGCCGTGCTCGTCGCGAACCTGCTGGTGGACGTCCTCTACGCCGTGATCGACCCCCGGGTGAGGCTCTCATGACCGACCTCAGCAAGAGCGGGGCGGCCGTCGGTGAACCCACCGGTTCCTCGCCCACGCCGTCCTCCTTCCTCGAAGTGCGCGACCTGAAGGTGCACTTCCCGACCGACGACGGCCTGGTGAAGTCCGTCGACGGGCTCAGCTTCCAGCTGGAGAAGGGCAAGACCCTCGGCATCGTGGGCGAGTCGGGCTCCGGCAAGTCGGTGACCTCGCTCGGCATCATGGGCCTGCACACCGCCGGCCAGTACGGCAAGCGCAAGGCTCAGATCTCCGGCGAGATCTGGCTGGACGGCACCGAGCTGCTGTCCGCCAACCCCGACGACGTGCGCCGGCTGCGCGGCCGCCAGATGGCGATGATCTTCCAGGATCCGCTGTCCGCGCTGCACCCGTACTACACGATCGGCCAGCAGATCGTGGAGGCGTACCGGATCCACCACGACGTCGACAAGAAGACCGCGAAGAAGCGCGCGGTCGAGATGCTCGACCGGGTGGGCATCCCGCAGCCCGACAAGCGGGTGGACAACTACCCGCACGAGTTCTCCGGCGGTATGCGCCAGCGCGCCATGATCGCCATGTCGCTGGTGAACAACCCCGAACTGCTGATCGCGGACGAGCCGACCACCGCGCTCGACGTCACCGTCCAGGCGCAGATCCTGGACCTGATCCGCGACCTGCAGAAGGAGTTCGGCTCCGCGGTCATCGTCATCACCCACGACCTGGGCGTCGTCGCCGAACTCGCCGACGACATCCTGGTGATGTACGGCGGCCGCTGCGTCGAGCGCGGTCCCGCCGACAAGGTGTTCTACGAGCCCCGCCACCCCTACACCTGGGGTCTGCTCGGCTCGATGCCGCGCCTGGACCGCGAGCAGCAGGAGCGGCTGATCCCGGTCAAGGGTTCCCCGCCGTCCCTGATCAACGTCCCGTCCGGCTGCGCCTTCAACCCGCGCTGCCCGTACGCCGACCTGCCCAAGGACAACGTCACCCGCACGGTCCGCCCCGAACTGGCCGAGATCGGCAGTCGGCACTGGGCCGCCTGCCACCTGACCAAGGAGCAGCGGGAGCGGATCTGGACCGAAGAGATTGCGCCGAAACTGTGAGTGACGAAACAGCCGAGAAGGCAGGGTCGATTCCCCGGCAGAGCGAAGAGAACGGCCGCGTCGCCGACGGCGAGGTGCTGCTGAAGGTCACCGGCCTGCAGAAGCACTTCCCGATCAAGAAGGGTCTGCTCCAGCGGCAGGTCGGGGCCGTGCACGCCGTCGACGGCCTCGACTTCGAGGTCCGCTCGGGCGAGACGCTCGGCGTGGTGGGCGAGTCGGGCTGCGGCAAGTCCACCATGGGCCGGCTGATCACCCGGCTGCTCGAACCGACCGGCGGAAAGGTCGAGTTCGAGGGCAAGGACATCACGCACCTCGGCGTCACGGGCATGCGCCCGATGCGCCGCGATGTGCAGATGATCTTCCAGGACCCGTACTCCTCGCTGAACCCGCGCCACACCATCGGCACCATCATCGGAGCCCCCTTCCGGCTCCAGGGTGTCGAGCCGGAGGGCGGGATCAAGAAGGAGGTGCAGCGGCTGCTGTCGGTGGTCGGCCTCAACCCCGAGCACTACAACCGCTATCCGCACGAGTTCTCCGGCGGTCAGCGCCAGCGCATCGGCATCGCCCGCGCGCTCGCCCTGAAGCCCAAGCTGGTCGTCGCCGACGAGCCGGTCTCCGCGCTGGACGTGTCGATCCAGGCCCAGGTCGTCAACCTCATGGACGATCTCCAGGAGGAACTGGGCCTGACGTACGTGATCATCGCGCACGACCTCTCGGTGGTCCGGCACGTCTCGGACCGGATCGCGGTCATGTACCTCGGCAAGATCGTCGAACTCGCCGACCGGGACCTGCTGTACAAGACGCCGATGCACCCGTACACCAAGGCGCTCATGTCCGCGGTGCCGATCCCGGACCCCAAGCGGAAGAACGCCAAGAGCGAGCGCATCCTGCTCAAGGGCGACGTGCCCTCGCCGATCTCGCCGCCGAGCGGCTGCCGGTTCCACACCCGGTGCTGGAAGGCCACGGAGATCTGCAGGACGACCGAGCCCGCGCTCGTGGAGCTGCGGCCCGGCCAGCAGGTCGCCTGTCACCACCCGGAGAACTTCGAGGACCAGGCACCCCAGGACACCGTCCTGCTGTCGGCCGCGAAGGAGGCCGCCGAGCTGGTCGCCGACGAGGTGCTCGCCGAGTCGGCCCAGACCTCGGAGGCCCTGGCCACGGCGGTGGCCGAGGGCGAGGTGGGCACCGAGGAGGCCACGGCTTCCGCGGACGCAGGCACCGAGGAGGCGGGTGCTTCCGAGGAGGCTGCGGCCTCCGACGAGTCCGCGGCTTCCGAGGAGCCGGAGGCGTCGGAGTCCTCCGAACAGGCGGACGAAGAGGCCGAGGCTCCCGAGGAGCCGGCCACGGCGGAGAAGCCGGCGGTCGCCGAGAAGCCCGCGGTCGCCGAGAAGCCCGCGGTCGCCGAGAAGCCCGCGGCGTCCGAGGACTGACGACCGACCCCAGCAAGGCCGATGCCCCGCCCTCCGTGTCGTACGGAGGGCGGGGCATCGGTGTGTCAGTGCGTGAGCACCAGCCGGGGGTTGTGGATCTCCAGCCAGGTCGCCAGGTCGAGCCAGCGCTCCAGACCGGTGCGGGCCGCGCCGTCGACGTCGGCGGCGGCCAGGGACACCGTCTGCTGCAGCCATTCCTGGTCGGTGAGCGCGTGCACGGCGTGCCCGCGGTCGGCGAGCAGCTCCTTGGCGTGCTGCTGGAGCGCGGCCGTGTAGAACGGGTCGCGGGTGGACGGGTAGGGCGCCTTGCGGCGCTCCACGACCGACCGCGGCAGCAGATCGGCGGAGGCCGCCCGCAGCAGACTCTTCTCACGGCCGTCGTACGTCTTCATCGACCACGGCGTGTTGAAGACGTACTCGACCAGCCGGTGGTCGCAGAACGGCACCCGGACCTCCAGGCCGACGGCCATGCTGAGCCGGTCCTTGCGGTCGAGCAGGATGCGCAGGTACCGCGTCAGGTGCAGGTAGCACACGAGCCGCATCCGTGCCTCGAACGCGTCCTCGCCGGCCAGCCTGGGGGCCTGTGCGACCGCCTCCGCGTACCGCCCGCGGATGTAGCCGGGCAGATCGAGGTCGGCCAGCAGGCCCTTGTCGTAGATCCCGGTGCCGGTGTGCGGGCTGGTCACATGCGTGTGGTCGACCCAGGGGAAGGTGTCGGCCTGCTGGGCCTCGGGCTGGTGCAGCCACTTGTAGCCGCCGAACACCTCGTCGGCGGACTCCCCGGACAGGGCGACGGTGGAGCGTTCCCGGATGGCCTTGAAGAGCAGATAGAGGGAGTTGTCGGCATCGCCGAACCCGGCCGGCAGGTCCTTCGCGGCCACCACCGCGCGCCGTACCGCAGGATCGGCCATGCTCTGGGCCTCGAACACCAGGTTCTCGTGCGCGGTGCCGCAGTGCGCGGCGGTCTCGATGGCGAACGGGGCGTCGGCGTCGGCGCGGAACGGGTCGGCGGCGAAGTTCTCCTCGTGCCGGGCGAAGTCGACGGAGAAGCTGCGGATCTGCTCACGGTCGCCCAGTTCCCGCTGGGCGAAGGCGGTGATGGCGCTGGAGTCCAGGCCGCCGGAGAGCAGGGTGCAGCGCGGCACGTCGGTGACCAGCTGGCGGCGCACGATGTCGGTGAGCAGCTCGCGCACCCGGGCGACGGAGGCGGCCGTGTCGTCGGTGTGCTCGGTGGCCTCCAGCTTCCAGTAGGTGTGGGTGCGTTCGCCGCCGCGGTCGACCGTGACCAGGGTGCCGGGCCGGACCTCCCGCATGCCGCGCCACACGGCGTGTCCGGGGGTGCGGATCCAGGAGAACGCCTCCCGCAGCCCGTCGAGGTCGACGGCCTTCTCCGCCTCGGGGTTGGCGAGAACGGCCTTGGGCTCGGAGCCGAAGAGCACCCCGTCCTCGGTCGGGTAGTAGTACAGCGGCTTGACGCCCAGGCGGTCGCGGACGAGCAGCAGCCGCTCGGTGCGGCCGTCCCAGACGACGAAGGCGTACATGCCGTTCAGCCGCTCGGCGAACGCCTCGCCCCACTCCAGGTAGGCGTGCAGCACGACCTCGGTGTCGCTGCGGGTGCGGAAGGTGTGGCCGCGGCGGCGCAGTTCGTCGCGCAGCTCGACGAAGTTGTAGATCTCGCCGGTGTAGGCGAGGGCGACCTCGCCGCCGCCGGTGTCGTAGGACATCGGCTGGCGGCCGCCCTCGATGTCGATGACGGCGAGCCGGCGGTGGCCGAGCGCCACGTGCGGCCGGGTCCACACGCCGGAGTCGTCGGGGCCGCGGCAGGCCATGGTCGCGGTCATGGCGGCGACCGCTTCCTGCTCCCGCTCCCTCGTCAGGTCTCGTCCGTAGGAGACCCAACCGGTCAGACCGCACATGGCGTTTCGCCTTTCTGTGTGTCGTCGTACTACGTCTCGGACCCCGGGCGGGGTCTCAGCCGAGGTGGCGCGGCAGCGGGATGTCCGGTGCGAGCGCTGGGTCGGGCACCGGGGTGCCCCGCACCAGGCTCACGGGGACGACGCCCGCCCACAGGCCGAGTGCGGCGTCGGGGCTGTCGCCGTCGTCCGGCGGTCCGGTGCGGACCTTGACCGACGCCTCCTGAAGGCTCAGGGCCAGCAGCGTCGTCGCGGCCAGTTCCTTGCGGCTGGGGCGGCGGGCGTAGTCCCACTGGCCGGGCTGGGCCTGCTCGGCGATCAGGCGCAGTCCGGCCAGGGTCTCCTCCGGGTCGGTGACCCGGCGCGGGACGCCGTAGATCATGGCGCTGCGGTAGTTGATGCTGTGCTCGAACAGCGAGCGGGCCAGCACGATCCCGTCCACATGCGTGACGGTCACGCAGACGGCCTGCTCGGGCGCCGAGGTCAGGCTGCGCGCGGCGACGGAGCCGTGGACGTACAGGGTGTCCGCGGTGGCGCCGTACACCGTGGGTACGACCACGGGGGTGCCGTCGACGACGACGCCGAGGTGGCAGACGAACCCGGAGGCGAGGACGGCGTCCAGGTCCGCGCGGTCGGTACGGCCCTTCTCCTTCATGCGGCGCAGCCGCGTGCGGTCCGTGACCGGGAGCCGGTCTGCGAGGGGCTGGCGGGGGGCAGTGCTCAAGGTGTCACCTTCGGTGTGTGCCGGGGGCGGAGCGGTCACGGCGTGGCGCCCTGCCACTGCAGCAGGCACCGCACGGCGCCGGCCGCCTCTTCGGCGGCGCCCGGCGCCGTCTTGAAACCGGCTCCGGACCAGCACGCGGCCACCACGACCGGGGGCTCGCCGGGAAGAAGACCCACGAACGGCCCGTCCGGATGGTACAGGTCGGTGCCGAACCGGCCGCCCTGGAAGGCGACTTGGGCGATCCACGGCCAGCGGTGCCCGACCCCGGCACGAATGTGGGCGACCTGCTCGTCGGTGAGGGTGTCACCGCCCTCGGCCGGTACGTCCCACTCGTCGACCGGCCTGCCGGTCAGATGGCCGCCGGCGTACGGCCCGTCGAGCTGCGGGCGGCCCCAGATGCCCGAGGTCAGATCGCTGACCGCGGGCAGCGGCCGGCCGGGGCCGCGGAAGAAGGCGTACCGGATGCGTTTGGTGCGCGGGGCCGGGCCGCCCGGGCGGGGCGGCAGCCGGTCGCCGAGCAGGGCGGCGGTGCCGCTGCCCGCGGCCACCACCGCACACCGTGCGGTCACCGAGCCCGCCGGGGTGCTCACCCGCACCCCGCGCCGGTGCGGCTCCAGGGCCGGCACGGACCCCGGCGGCAGCAGTACGGCCCCGTGCCGCACGGCCCGGGCGAGATACAGG
This sequence comes from Streptomyces broussonetiae, assembly GCF_009796285.1. NCBI lineage: Bacteria > Bacillati > Actinomycetota > Actinomycetes > Kitasatosporales > Streptomycetaceae > Streptomyces > Streptomyces broussonetiae. The sequence goes on from NZ_CP047020.1 coordinate 6,485,272, forward strand.
GCGGCGGTACCGGCCGGGTCGGCGTAGCCGCCGCCCGGTTCCCAGACGGCCGCCGCGACGCCGCTCGCCGTCAAGTCGGGCCACCGCCCGGTCAGTTCGCCGGGGGTGAGCAGATCCGCCTTGATCCCGGCCGCGGTCAGCTCGCCGACCCCGCGTTCGGCCTCGGCGACGTCGTCCGGGCCGAGCAGCACCACCGAGCCGGTGCGGCGCAGGCCGGCCGACCGCGGCGGGGCCGCGGTGCCCCACAGCAGCTGGTGGCTGCGCACGGCCAGGGCGCGTACGACGGGCTCCGGCTCGTACGCCCGGACCAGGCCCCCGGAGAACCGGGTGGCCGACGCGGCCCGCGGGCCGGGGTCGGCGACCGCCACGGACAGGCCCGTCGCGGCCAGTTCGGCCGCGGTGGCGGCGCCCACCACGCCGGCGCCGACGACCACCACGTCGTATCCGGTGACCGCCGCAGCGGCCGGGGCCGTGAGCCGGGTGACCGGTACGACCTCCCAGCCGGCGGCGTCGTCCGCGTCGACGGGATCGCCGTCGGCGTCGAAGGAGAGATCCGCGGCGGCGCGTACGGCGGTCAGGAGCCGGTCACCGGTGGCGGCCGGGTCCGTGCGCAGGGCTCCTACGAGTGCCGCGAAGGCCGCGTCGACCTGCCGCTGCGGACCGCCGCGCAGTCGTACGACCCGGGCGGCATCGGCCAGTTCGCCGAGCAGGTCCGCGAATTCGGGCACGGCGCAGTCGTCGGTGAAGAACAGCGGGCCCTGCCGGCCCTCGGCGCGCAGGCGGTGCGCGGTGGCCGCGGCGCCGTGGTGGGTGCCGCAGACGACGAGGGGGTCGTCGGGTGCCGGCGGCGCCTTTCCGGAGCCGGCACCGAACCGCTCCGCCAGACGGCGGCCGTAGGCGCTGCCGTCGTCCACCACGGCCGGCACGGCGATGCCCAGGTCCTGCGCGGCCCGCCGTATCGCCCCCGGCTGGCCCGCGTCGTGCGGGCACCAGCGCAGCGCCCCGCCGCCGCCCCGGGCGAGCAGGTCCGGGTCGGTGGCCAGGGGCAGGAGCAACGGGAGTCCGGCCTGCCGGTACCAGGGCAACGCCCGTGCCGCGCCCAGGCTGTTGAAGTGGCCGACGACGGCGCGCACGCCGGCCCCGGGGTCCGCCGTCAGGGCGCGGGCGACCCGCTCGGCCTCCTCGGCGTCGCCCCGGTCGTCGTGGAACTCCCAGGCGAAACCCGGATCGGTGTGGCCGGCGGCGGCCCGGGTCAGCAGTTCGCCCCAGGCCGCCCGTGGCCCGCTGAAGGGGCCGACGACGGCGACACGCACCGCCCGGGGGTCCTGTCGCGCCATGACCTCAGTCACCGAAGACCGGGCGGTCGGGCACGGTCAGCGGCCGGCCCGCCGGGGGCGGGGTCAGCGCGGCGGCGTTCACCGCGCGGTCCGCTTCCTCGCCCAGCAGCGCGGCGAGCCGGGCCGCGCCGGCCGGCATGACGGGAGCGGCCCACGCCGACAGGGCGCCGGCGACGGTGAGCTGGGCGGTCAGGGCGGCCCGGTGGGCGCGGAGCGAGCGGTCGCGTTCGTGCGCGTGGACGAAACCGAAGTCGTCGGCGCTCGCGACGACCTCGTCCAGCAGGGCGACGGCGTGGCGCGTGTCGAAGCCCTCGACGCCGTACGCCTCGCGCAGCTCGGCCACGATGCGCTCCAGGCGGGCGTGCAGCCGCTGCCAGGCGGGGCCCGTGGGCCGCTCCTCGGGGACCCGGCCGTCGCTGTCGCGGGCGACGGCCGCGAACAGCCGCTCCAGCCAACCGTTCCACCGGGTGGTCAGCAGGGCCCGGGTGCGCTCGAGGTCGGCCCGGGTGAAGCTGGTCTGGCGGCCGTTCGGCCGGTCGGCGAGCACATGGTGGCGCAGGACGTCGGAGCCCGCCTCGGCGAGCGCCTCGTGGGCCCAGATGGCGTGCCGCCGGCTGGTGGAGAACTTCAGCCCCTCCAGCTGGTAGAACTCGTTGACCACGAAGGCCCGGGCCAGTGCGGCCCGGGGGTGCAGGGCGGCGTACAGGGCGGGGAACAGTACCGCGTGGAAGTAGCCGTTGTCGAAGCCGAAGAACTGCACGGGCGCCGGCCAGTTCTCCTGCGTGCGCTGCGCCTCGGGCAGCTCCCACAGATAGCCCGGGGCCATCTCGAACCACACATAGGCCCGCTGGTCCTCGAACCCGGGCACGGTCACCGGCACACCCCAGTCGCCGGGGTGGCTCACGGCGATCTCCGGCAGCCCGTCGGCCAGCATCCGGTCGCACAGGACCCGCAGATGCGGCGGCATGTCGACCTCGGCCCAGAACGCCTTCAGCCGGTCGGCGAACGGTGCCAGCGGGAAGTACAGCCGGGCGGCGTCACGGACCTCGGCCGGGGTGCCGCACACCGTGCAGTGCGGGTCGGCGAGGTCGGCGCAGTCGTTGGGCCGGCCGCACGGCTCGCAGGCGTTGCCGTTGGAGGAGGAGCCGCAGTGCGGGCACTTGCCCGTCAGGTACGCCTCGTACAGCCAGCGCTCGCACGGGGTGCAGTACGGCAGCGGGCGGGTGCGGGCGACGACGTGCCCGGCGTCGTACAGCCGCTCGAGGAAGTCCTGGACGTGGGCGCGGTAGCCGTCCTCCTTGCGCGGGTGAACCACCCGGTCGAAGCCGACCTCGGCCTGCCGCCAGACCCGGACGATGGACTCGCCGTAGCCGTCGGCGACCTCGTCGCCGGTGCGCCCGCCGTCCTTGAGGCCGCGCACCGGGACGTAGCTCTGGTGGTCGTCGAGGCCGGTGGTGTAGCGGACGTCGACGCCGTCGGCCAGGAGGAAGCGGCGCAGCACGTCACCGGCGACGTAGGGCCCGGCGACATGGCCGACGTGCAGGTCGCCGTTGGGCGTGGGCGGGGTGGCGGTGATCCAGACCGGAGCGTTCACGCGCTCACCTCCGTGCCCTCGTTTTGCCGGGGCTCGTGCAGCGGCCAGTAGACCGAGAGCCAGGTCAGGGTCTGCGCGGTCGGGTTGTGCACGACGTGCTCCTTGTTGCGGGCCAGGACGAGCACGTCGCCGACGGTGAACTCGGCCTTCTCACCGGCGAGGTCGAGGCTGCCGGAGCCGGAGAGGATCACCATGACCTCGTCCTGGTCGTGGCAGTCGGGGTCCGAGGAGGCGCCGGCCGGCAGGAAGCAGGCCATACCGCCGATCGGCGGTTCCTCCTGGCTCTGCTGCCCCTCCTGGCCCTCCCGGGTCTGCCAGGGAATGATCCGCTGGCACGCCATGCCGAACTCGCTCTCGGCGGCGCCTTCATGTATCCGAAACTTGGTGATCATGCGCTATCCATATCCCGAAAAGGGTCGCTCGGCCGGTGGGCCAGGGTAATTCACATGCCATTTCCTGCCCCTCTCAACTGTGCGTGGCCGCCCGGGTGCCGAGCCAGAGCGATCCGGCCGACCCTGCAGGAAGGTGCCAGCGGCATAGACCGAAATAACCTGTGATGTCGGGCAAGTTGGCAGGGTGTGACGCGTGTCGAGTGGCAGCCCGCTGCCACGCTCCGCTGCCCGGCGGCTGCTCGGCCGAAATCCGGGATAGCTTCGAACTCGCCTCGGGCAATGGCATATCGAAACAACGGCCCGACGGGAAGGGAAATGTCTTGATGGGGAATCCGCGCGACAATTTCTCGCCGGTTTACGATGTCGTGGGAATCGGTTTCGGGCCGGCCAACCTGGCCCTGGCCATCGCCCTTGAGGAACACGACGACAGCGCGCCACGCGACCAGGCGGTCACCGCACTCTTCCTGGAGCGCCAGCCGGCCTTCGGCTGGCACCGGGGGATGCTCATCGACGGCGCCACGATGCAGGTGTCGTTCCTGAAGGATCTGGCCACCCTGCGCAACCCGACCAGCCGTTTCGGGTTCGTCCCCTATCTGCACGCACGCGGCAGGCTGGTGGACTTCATCAACCACAAGATCCTCTACCCCACGCGTGAGGAGTTCCACGACTACCTCGAGTGGGCCGCGGCCGGGGTCGACCACCTGGTCTCCTACTCCAGCGAGGCGACCGAGGTCCGTGCGGTCGGCGACCTGCTGGAAGTGGTCGTCCAGGGCCCCGGCGGCAGCACCGTGCACCGGGCGCGCAACGTGGTCGTCGCCTGCGGGCTGCAGCCCCGGATGCCCGACGGGGTGAAGGCCGGCGCCAACGTCTGGCACAGCAGCGAGCTGCTGAACCGGCTCGCCGGGCGCAGCGCGCAGGCCCGCCGGTTCGTGGTGGTCGGCGCCGGGCAGAGCGCCGCGGAGGCGGCCGAGTACCTGCACCGCACCTATCCGCAGGCCGAGGTCGAGGCGGTCTTCGCCCGCTACGGCTACAGCCCGGCCGACGACAGCCCGTACGCCAACCGGGTCTTCGACCCCGAGGCCGTCGACGTCTACTACGACGCCGACCAGGCCGCCAAGGACCGGCTGATGGCGTACCACCGCAACACGAACTACGCGGTGGTGGACCTCGATCTGATCGAGGAGCTGTACCGGCGCGCGTACCAGGAGAAGGTGCGCGGCCACGCCCGGCTGCACATCCGCGGCGTCAGCGAGGTCACCGACGTGCGCGACGAGGGCACCGGCGTCACCCTGCGGATCCGCTCACAGGCCACCGGCGCCGAGGAGACGGTCACCGCCGACGCGGCCGTCTTCGCCACCGGCTACGACGAACAGGACCCGGTGCCGCTGCTCGGCCCCCTGGCCCCGTACGTCTCCCGGGACACCGACGGACGGCTGCGGGTCGGCCGCGACTACCGGCTGAGCGTCGAGGGCCTCGGGGACGCCGGGATCTACGTCCAGGGCGGCACCGAGCACACGCACGGCATCACCTCCTCGCTGCTGTCGATGGTCGCGGTCCGCTCCGGCGAGATCCTCCGCTCGGTGCTGGAGCACCGGGACGCGGCGAAGTACCGCGACGACGCCTCGCTCGCCCTGGAAGGCGCGGCGCATGACTGACCCCGTCCACCGGGCCGACGTGGTCGTGGTCGGCGCGGGTGTGATCGGTACGGCCGTCTTCCACGAACTGGCCGCCCGCGGCGCCCGCGTCACCCTGGTCGAGCGGGACCGCGCCGGGCTCGGTACGACGGCCTGGAGCGGCGGCATCGTGCGCTGCTACCACGACGACCCGGCCCTGTCCGACCGGGCGGCGGCCGGCTGGCGCTACTTCCGGGACTTCACCGGGCACACCGGTGAACCGGCCGCCTTCCACACCAGCGGGTTCCTGTACCTGCCGGCCCCCGAGCGCGTGGACCCTTCCCGCGCGGAGGCCGTCCGGCTCGGCGGCGAGCTGCCCGTGAGCTGGCTGGAGGCCGAGGAGGTGGCCAAGCGCTTCGGTCACCTGCTGGCAGGCGCGCCCGGCGGTGGAGCGGTGTGGGAGCCGGAGTCCGGCTGGCTGGACCCGGCCGAGGTGACCCGCGGTTTCCTGCGCGCCGGGCAGCGCCGGGGCGGCACGGTCCTCGAAGGCGTCGCCGTGCACAGCCCGCTGCGCGCTGCCGACGGCCGGATCGCCGGGGTGCGCACCACCTCCGGAGCGGTCCGGGCCGACCGGGTGGTCCTGGCCACCGGCGCCACCACCCCGCACCTGCTGACCAGTTGGGGACTGCAGCACGACCTGTGGGCGCAGGCCGTCCAGGTCGAGCTGTACCGGCCCGACGCGCCCGTGGCCGGCCAACCCGCCTACACCGACGACGAGTTCGACGTCAACGGCAGGCCCGACCCGGACTCCGGCGGGGTGTACGTAGGACATCCGACGGGGGCCCGGCTGCCCTCGCCGCCCGGCCGGGAGCCGGTGGACGCGGCCCAGTCCCAGCTGGCCGCCACGGCCGCCGCCCGACGCTGGGGATGGTTCCCCGGCAGCCGTCACCTCGGCGGGCTGCGTGCCGCGGAGTGCTGGGCCCCGGACGGCCGGGCCCGTGTCACGGCGCACCCGGACGAGCCCGCGCTGCTGCTGGCCACCGGGTTCAACGGGGGCGGATTCAAGATGGCGCCCTGGGCCGCCGTCGAGATCGCCCGCCTGACCGGTCTGGCATGACCACCCGGACGACGCCGCAGGGGCGGCGCGACAGGAACGGAGAGAACCGATGAGTCAGCAACGGCCCGACGGAACCAGGGAGATCAAGGGGGTTCTGCCGGTCGTCATCATGCCGTTCACCGAGGACGGCGCCCTCGACGAGGACGACTTCCTCGCCCAGACGGAGCACATGTTCGACGTCGGCTGCGACGGGTTCGTGGTCGGCCAGGTCTCCGAGGTGCTGCGCCTCACGCACACCGAGCGGCTGCGCGTCGCCGAGCTGTGCGCGAAGGGCGCCGCCGGGCGCGGGGTGTCCGTGATGAGCACGGGCGCCGAGACGCCCGAGGCGGCCGTCGAGTACTCCCGGCACGCCGAGTCCGTCGGCGTGGACGCCCTGCTCGTCATGCACCCGGCCACGATCCCGCTGGACGAGCGCGGGATGGTCGAGTACTTCACGCGGGTCGTGGAGTCGGTCCGGATCCCCGTGATCATCCACCACGCCAAGAGCCTGGCCAAGCAGCCGCTGACCATCGGCGCCCAGGCCCGGATGCTGGAGAAGTACGGCCCCGACCGGGTGCTGTTCAAGCCCGAGGCCCAGCCGTCCCCGCCCAAGGTCAGCGAGCTGCGCGACGCCACCGGCGGCCGGGCCCGCATCTTCGAGGGCGACGGCGGCATGATGCTCCTCGACTGTCACAGCCGGGGCCTGGCCGGCACGATCCCCGCCACCGAGATCGCCGAGATCGTGGTGACCCTGTGGCGGCTCCTGGAGGCCGGCGAGCGGGAGAAGGCCGAACGGCTCGCCCACCCGCTGTCGTACCTCATGTGCCACATGATGAACAGCACCGACTACTACCTGTCGATCGCCAAGCGCTTCCTGAAAGAACGCGGCCTGATCAAGACCACCCATGTCCGTGGTCCGAGCCGCCACGTCCTCGACGACGAGTCCTGGACCGAGGTCAACCGCACGTACCAGCACCTGCTCACCCTTGCCGAGGAGCTCGCCCCATGAAGAACCACGCCTTCACCATCCGCCTTCGGGACGAGGCCGCTGCGGAGAAGTACATCGCGCTGCACAAGGAGGTGTGGCCCGAGATCGTCGGACCGGGCGGCGCCCTGGAGACGATCGGCGTCCGCAAGCTGCAGATCTTCCACATCGACCCGCTCACGCTCTTCATGTACGTCGAGGCCGAGGACCACTTCGAGCCGGTGCGCGACTTCCTGCGCGCCAACGACCTGCACCCCCGGGTCCAGGAGTGGGACGACATGATGCACGACGGCGGCGGCAGCCTCCTGGTCCGCCACCCGGGCAACGACGGCCGCCTCAACTGGGCGCCGATGCGCCGCATCCACCACGTCGACTTCACCAACACGCTGCCGGACCTGGAGGACAAGTGAGCGCCGTGGCCCGCACGGACGTCACCGTCCTGGACTGCACACTGCGGGACGGCGGTTACTACACCAACTGGGAGTTCGAGGACGCCCTCGTAGAGGAGTACCTCAAGGCCTGCGCGGCCACCGGCGTGGACGTGGTCGAGCTGGGCTACACCCAGTTCACCCCGAGCGACCGGGGCGCCTACGGCCGCTACCCCTCGGGGGGCACCCCCGCCCTGCGCGACGCCCTGCCCGACGGCCACGGCCTGCGCTTCGCCGTCATGCTGGACGCCACCGCACTGGCCGAGGTCCCGGCGGCCGAGGCCGGCCCGCGGCTGCGCCGGCTGCTGGCCGACGGCCCGCTGCCCGTCGACCTGGTGCGGGTGGCCGTCCACCACAGCAGGACGGCCGGCGTCACCGACGCCGTCGAATCGCTGCGCGGGGCCGGCTTCGGGGTCTGCCTGAACCTCATGCAGGTCGACCTCGCGACCCCCGCCGAAGTCGCCGAACTGGTCCGCCTGGTGGCCGGCATGGGCCCGCTGGAGTCGGTCTACGTCGCCGACTCCCTGGGCTCCCTGCACGCGCCCCGGATCGCCGAACTGGTCGACCAGTTCAAGGTCGGCCAGACCGCCCCCGTGGGTCTGCACGGCCATGACAACCAGGGCTTCGCGCTGCACAACACCCTCGCCGCGGCCCAGGCGGGCGCCACCTGGCTGGACGCCACCGTCCTCGGCATGGGCCGGGGCGCGGGCAACACCAGGACCGAACAGCTCCTGGCCGCGCTCGGCACCGACCAGCAGGCGCTGCAGCCGATGCTGGACCTGGTGGCCCGTCGCTTCGAACCGCTGATGACGAAGTACCGCTGGGGCGCCAGCGCCCTGTACGCCATCGCGGGCATGCGCCGGATCCACCCGACCTACGTCCAGCGCCTGGAGGAGAGCCTGGAGCGGGACGTGGAGGTCAAACTGCGCGCCCTGGACTTCCTCGCCCGCAACCGCAAGACGTCGTTCGCCCCGGCGTCGCTGGAGGACGCACTCCGCCATGCCGCTGTCTGACCACGCCGGCACGCGCCTCGAGCAGGCGCTGGCCACTCACCGCCTCGTCGTGTTCGACCTCGACGGTGTGCTCGTGGACTCCAACGAGCTGAAGGTGGAGTGCATGCGCGAGGCGCTGGCGGAGTTCGGTCCGGAACTCGTGGACCCCTACGTCCACGAGTTCCGCCGGACCTTCGGCCGCTCCCGCCGCGAGCACTTCCTCGCCTTCCACCAGGACCATCTGGGCGGAGAACAGGCCACGGGGGAGAGATTCGAGACGTTCTACGAGCGCTGTGCGGGTGGCTACGCCGAACTGCTCGCCGAGCGCTACCCCAAGGCACCGCTGTGCCCCGACGCCGACCGGCTGGTGCGCGCCCTGTCCGCGCGCGGACTGCCGCTGTACGTGGCCACCGGCACCCTGACCGCCGAGGCGGAACGGGTCCTGGACGGGCACGGGCTGGTGGGCGAGTTCCGGGCCGTGCTCGGCGGCGAGGAACCCAAGGCGCGGCGCCTGGCCGCGGCGCTCAGCGCCGAGGGCGCAGCGCCCGGCGAGGCGGTCCTGCTCGGCGACTCGCGCCAGGACCTGCTCGCCGCCCAGGCAGTCGGCATGGGCTTCGTGCTCGTCACCGGGCACGGATTCTTCCCGCCGGCCCAGGTGCTCGACGGCGCGGACGGGCAAAATGCGCTGGTGGCGGCCGGATTGGACCCCAGCGGCTTGCTGACCGGCACAGTGGCGTACGAGGGTCGTGCGGGGCGCTGACCTCCGGCCCCCTGCGGGGGCGGCAGAGCCCGCCCCGTACGTCCTGACCCGACTGCGAACACGGAAACCCCACAGTGACACTTGAGAACGGCAACCGGACCGGCCGGGAGCACGGCGCCCGGCGCGTGGTCATCACCGGAGCCGCCCGGGACTTCGGCAGAACGCTCGCCCTCTTCTTCGCCCGCCGGGGAGACGAAGTCCTGCTCTGCGCACGGGACCTGACGGCGGCCGAGCGGGTCGCCGACGAGATCCGCGGCCTCGGGCACGGCCAGGTCCACGCCTTGCGCTGCGACCTGGCGGACCCGGCGTCGGTGCGCTCCTGCACCGACGAGATCGCCACGCTGACCGACCACGTCGACGTGCTGGTCAACAACGGTGCCCGCTGGCTGCCCGGCGAGGACCTCGCCTCCGCCGAGGACGAGGACATCGCCGCCACGGTCGCCTCGACCGTGACCGGCACCGTCCTCGTCACCAAGCACCTGCTGCCGCTGCTCCTGAAGTCCGAACGGCCCGACGTGGTCAACCTGATCTCGTCGGCCGGGCTCACCGGGAACCACCGCACCCAGGCCCACGCCGCGTTCTACGCGGCCAAGCACGGACAGGCCGGCCTCGCCGATCTGCTCTCGCCCCAGCTGCGCCCGCACGGCGTGCGGGTCATCTCGCTGTACCCGCCCGACTTCAGCAACCCGGACCCGCTCGGCCCCGACTGGGACACGACGCCCCGCGGGGCCGGCGACAAGCTCACCGCCCACTCCCTCGTGGAGTGCGTCATGTTCGCGATCGACCAGCCACGGGACTGCTTCATCAAGGCGTTCCACTTCGAACAGACCGTCTGAAAGAACACCATGGGTTCCCTCAACACCAGCACGCCCGTCGTCGTCTCCGGCGTGAGCCGGGGCCTGGGCGCCGCCCTGGCCCGCCGCTTCGCCGAACTGGGCCACCCCGTCGCCGGCTGCGGTCGCGACCGCGCGGCCCTGGACCTGCTCCGCGCCGACCTCGGCGCGGGCCACCTGATCACCGTGGCCGACGTCACCGACGCCGACGCCGTCCAGACCTGGGCCGAGCAGACCGTACGGCAACTCGGCGCGCCCGCGCTGGTCGTCGCCAACGCCGGGTACATCAGCCCGCAGACCCCGGTGTGGGAGACCAGCCCGGCGGACTTCCGCACCACCGTCGACGTCAACGTCGTCGGCGTCTACACCCTGGCCCGCGCCTTCCTGCCCCGCATCGCGGCCGGCGGCACCTTCGTCGCCGTCTCCTCGGGCTGGGGCCGCAACCCGCGCGGCAGGCTGGCCGCCTACACCGCGAGCAAGTTCGCCGTCGAGGGCTTCACCAAGGCCATCGCCCAGGAGGCCGAGGAACTGCTGCCGGGCGTCACCGCCGTCGCCGTGGACCCGGGCGGCGGCGTGGACACCGACATGCTCGCCACCTGTCTGCCGGACGAACACACCGAGTACCCGGGCCCGCAGGAGTGGGCGAGGGTGGCTGCCGACTACCTGCTCAACGACGTACCCAAGGAGCCGAACGGGGCTTCCCTGACTGTTCCGTCGCCTTGGGCGTGAGCGCCCCCAAGGGGCGCGGTGCCGTGCCGACATACGGCCACCGCCGGGTGGGCGCGGCCGGTGAAACCGGTCCGTAGCCGCCGAACGGCCCGATGCGCCACCCCGTGAAGCGATCCGCACACCGAACCGAAGGAGACGACCGTGCCGAAAGCCGCTGTGGCGGGCCCCTGGTCCAGCAAGATCCGCCAGCACGAAGCCATCGCGGCCGCCGACCCGGACCTCGCCTTCGACCTGCACGTACTGTCCGGCCCGGCGGAACTCGCAGCGCACCTCGCGGCCCGCCGGGACCGGACGGTCGTCCTGCGGCCGGAGATCTCCGACGACACCGGCTCCGCCGTGCTGGTCCGGCCCGGTGCCGCGCTTCCGGAGCCCGAGATACGCAGGCTGTGGGAGCGGGGCGGACGGATCGTCGCACACGACCATGTGCCGGGGACCCCGTGCTTCGTCAACGGGGTCGTCCTCGACGGCACGCTGCGCCTCACCGACGTATGGCGCTGCTTCTCGCTGGAGGAGGGCCCCCGCTCGCTGCTGACCAGTGTGGTGAACCTGGCACCCGGCTCGGCGCGCGAGCGCGAGCTGGCCCGTCGGCTCGCGCCCGTGATCAACAGCGCCGGCCTGACGGAAGGCCCCGTCACGTTCGAGGCGGTCACGGACGCGGACGGGACCGTGAAGGTGGTCAAGTTCGCCGCCCGGGCGGCCGGCCACCCGCTGCCGCACCTGTGCTCCCTGCTCGGCCTGCCCGACCAGGCGGCCGCACTTGCGGGCGGCCCGCAGACCCTCGCCGACCGCCCGCAGGCACCCGGATTCGTCGCCGACTACGCCTTCGTCGCCCGCGTGGGCGGCCGGCTGGTCCGTTTCGAAGGACTCGACGAGATACGGGCGTTGCCCTCCTACGCGGGTGACATATTCCTGCCAACTCCGGGCGAGACCATCACCGTAACCACCGGCGAAGGCGGCGCGGGCGCCATCCTGTTGAGGCACCGGGACGAGGAAGTGCTGCTCGCCGACGTCGAGTTCTGCCAGCGACGCAATCGCGCGGGCGTCTTCTCCGTCACCCCCTGACGGCCTCCGGTCCCTCCACCCCACACGTAATCGACGGGAGTAACCCAGATGTCAGCACGCCGCAGGGTCGCCATCGTCGACGCCTACTCCTCCGGGCGCCGGCTCGCCCCCCTGTTCCGGGAACGCGGCTTCTCCTGCGTCCACATCCGCAGCACGCCCGTCGTGCCCGCGGTGTACGCGCCCTCCTTCGTACCGGGCGACTTCGAGGCGGAGGTCGTCCACGGCGGCGATCCCGGGGAGACCGCGGCCCGTGTCGCCGAGCACGAGCCGGTCGCGCTCATCGCCGGCATCGAGAGCGGCGTGGAACTGGCCGACACCCTGAGCGAGGCCCTCGGCCTGCTGACCAACGGCACACAGCTCAGCTCCGCCCGCCGGGACAAACACCGCATGGGGGAGACCGTGCGCGCGGCCGGGCTGCGGGCGGCCCGGCAGCTCCTCACCGCCGACGAGGACGAACTGCTCGCCTGGTACGAGGGTGAGATACGGGCCCGCGCGGGCGACGGCCGGCCCGCCCGGGTGGTGCTCAAACCGGTCAAGAGCGCGGGCAACGACGGGGTGTTCTTCTGCGACGGCCCGGACGAGATACGTGCCGCCTTCCGTTCCGTGCTCGGCACCGACAGCGCGCTGGCCATCCGCAACGACGAAGTGCTCGCCCAGGAGTACCTGTTCGGCGGCGAGTACTACGTCAACACGGTCAGCCTCGACGGTGTGCACCAGGTCTGCGACATCTGGAGGACCAGCCACATCAACGCCAACGGCGTACGCGACCTGCTCGACGGCGCCTGGCTGCTGGACCGGCACGGCCCGCTGCAGGAGAAGCTGACCCGGTACGCGTTCTCCGTCCTGGACGCCCTCGGCATCCGGCACGGCCCCGCCCACACCGAGCTGAAACTGACCCCCGACGGCCCGTGTCTGATCGAGACCGGCGCCCGGCTGTGCGGTGGCGACCTGCCCCGCCTGGTGCGCAAGGCGGTGGGGGAGAGCCAGCTGGACTGGACGGCCGACGCCTACACCGAACCGGAGCGCTTCCGGGCCCGGGCCGGAGAGCCGTACGCCATCCGTGAGTACGTCTCCTCGATGTCGCTGATCGCACCCCGCTCCGGCACCCTGCTCAGCTACCCACGGCTGGAGCAGGTCAAGGCGCTGGAGAGCTTCCACGAGGCGAAGATCTCCGTGAACGCGGGCGAGGCGATCCGGCGCAGCGTCGACGACTTCAGCGTGCCGATGCTGGTCGACCTCGCGCACCCCGTGCAGGACGTGGTCCTGCGCGACTACGCGACGGTGCGCTACCTGGACGGGGAAGGGTTCTATGACATCGCCTGACCCGGCCCGGCGGGCCGGAACGCTCGTCGGACCGCTGCTGGTCCTCAGCTACTGCGTGGCCAACTCGGTCAAGTCGGTGGTCGAGGGCCGGCTGGTGCAGGACATCAGCCCCGAGTTCTACGCGTTCAACGCCTTCTTCGTCATCCAGGTGCTCTACCTGGCGCTGTGCCGGGACCACCGGGCGCTGCTCGCGGCCGTACGCCGCTGTCTGCCGGACGTCCTCGCCTACAACGTGACGACGACCCTGAGCTGGGTGGCGGTGCTCTACGCGCTGCGCGTGTTCGAGCCGGCGGTGACCAACTCGCTGATCGTCGGCATGGTGCCGGTCCTGACCATCCTGATCGGCGGCCGGCTGCGCCCGCAGGCCCGTCCCTCGCGTACCGAGGTCCTCTCCTCGCTGGGCGTGCTGGCCTCCATGGGCTACCTCGCCGCGATGACCCTGACCGGCTCCTCGGGCACCGGGTCCGTCTCCGCCGGCGGATTCGTGCTCGGCGTGGTGGCCAGCGTGGTCACCGCGGCGGCGGTGGCCGGCAACACCTTCTACACCAAGCGCCTGGGCGAGGCGGGCATGAAACCGGGCCAGATGATGGCCTGCCGCTTCCCGCTGCTCCTCGTCTCCACCCTCGTGCTCTTCCTCGTCCGGGGCAGCGCCGCCCCCTACTCCGCCGTCAACGTCACGCTGTTCCTGGTGCTCGGCCTGGGCGTGGCCGGCACCCTGCTGCTGCTCCAGGTGGGCATCACCCGTACCGAGCCGATGACGGTGTCCCTGCTGTTCGGCAGCAATCTGATCCTGACGTTCGCCATCCAGTTCTTCGACCCGCGCATCGACCAGTCCGTGCACACCCTGATCGGGGTGCTGCTGCTGACCGGCTTCATCCTCTGGGGCAGCCTCTCCGGGGTCCGGCAGGCCGCCGGAGCGGACCGCGAACCACCCCGGGCGCCGGCGCCCGCCACCGACACCTCACCACACCGCAGCTGACCCGGGCGCCGACCGCCCCGCGAAGGCCACCCGCGGCCGATCCGGGGCCGCCGCCCCGCGAAGCCCACCCTCCGCACGAGCGGACGTCCGCTCGCGATCCGAAAGGCACCCCCTGCAATGGAGAACCTCCGCGTCGTCATCACCGGAGCCGCCCGGGACTTCGGGCGCACCCTGGCCATCGTCCTCGCCCGGCAGGGCGCCGAGGTGTTCCTCTCCGCGCGCAGCCTGGACGGCGCGCGCCGCACCGAGCAGGAGATCCGCGACCTCGGCCACGACCGGGTGCACGCGTTCGCCTGCGACATCACCGACCCCGAGTCCGTACGCGCCTTCGCCGAGGGCGTGCGGGAACGGGCCGGTGCCGTCGACGTGCTCCTCAACAACGGCGCCAACTGGCTGGAGAGCGAGGACCTCACCACCGCGGACGACATCGACATCCTTGCCACCACCGCGTCCGCCGGCGGCACCGTCCTGATGGTCAAGCACTTCCTGCCGCTGCTGCGCGCCTCCCAGCGGCCCGACATCGTCACCCTGGTCTCGGCTGCGGCGACGCCGAACTACACCGGCTGCGCGGGCCACGAGGCGTTCTACGCGGCCAAGGGCGGCCAGGCCGCGTTCACCGGCATCCTGTCCAAGCGGCTGCGCGCGGAGGGCATCCGCGTGATCTCCCTGTTCCCGCCGGACTTCGACAACGTCGACCCGCTGTCGCCCGAGTGGGAGGGCGCCTCGCGCACCGCCAAGGACACCCTGACCGCCCAGTCCGTCGCGGAGTGCGTCACCTTCGCGGTGGGCCAGCCGCGGGACTGCTTCCTCAGCCAGCTGCACTTCGAGCCCAGCCACTGACCGGGCCCCGCGCCGTACGTCCGCACCCCCGAAAGGCAACTGTCATGACACTGCTCCAGGTTCTGCCGGCCACGGGCGAGGCGAAGCCGCTGCTGACCACCCAGGACCCCGACCGCATCGCGGCCGAACTCGGCGCGCACGGCGCCCGGTTCGAGCGGTGGCCCCTCAAGGACCTGCCGGCCGGCTTCGGCGACGAGGACGTGCTCGCCTCGTACCGGGCCGAGGCCGACCGCTTCTCGGCCGAGACCGGCCTGGGTCACGTCGAGGTGGTCCGGATGGCACCGGACGACTCCGACCCCCAGTGGGCCACCGAGGCCCGCGCGTCCCGGGACCGCTACTTCAACGAGCACACCCACCGCTCGGACGAGGTCTGGTTCTTCGCCCAGGGCCGCTGCGGCTTCTATCTGCGGCTGGCCGGCGACGACACCGTGCATGTGCTGATCGCCGAGCCGGGCGACCTGGTGTGCACCCCTAAGGGCGTGCGGCACTGGTTCGACATGGGCGCAACGCCCGACTTCGCCGCCCTGCACATCTACGTCGCCGAGACCGACTGGGACGAGGCCTTCACCGGCGATCCGATCGCGTCCCGCTTCCCGCACATGGAAGAGCTGCTGACCGCGGCCCGCTGACCCGCAGGCCCTCTTCCCCCCGCTCCCGGGGGTGCCCGGCACCACCGTGCCGCGCACCCCCGGTCAGTTCCGCACACCCCGAAACAGGAGCGACATGACGTCCACGACCGCGCCCGCCACCCCTGAGCGCACCTTCCGTCCCCGCCGCTACCTCATGTGCCGACCCGTCCACTTCGAGGTGACGTACTCCATCAACCCCTGGATGGATCCCACCAAGCCGGTCGACGCCGAGCTGGCCGTCGCCCAGTGGGAGGCGCTGTACGCCCTGTACCGCGAACTCGGTCACACCGTCGACCTCATCGACCCGCTGCCCGGCCTGCCCGACATGGTGTACGCGGCCAACGGCGCCACCGTGGTGGACGGCAAGGTGCTGGGCGCCCGGTTCCGCAACGCGGAGCGCGCCGCCGAGGGTCCGGCCTATCTGGAGTGGTTCCGGTCCCACGGCTTCGGCGAGACCCACGACCCCGAGCACATCAACGAGGGGGAGGGCGACTTCCTCGTCACCGGCAGCTGGATCCTGGCCGGCCGGGGCTTTCGCAGCACCGCCGAGGGCCACCGGGAGGCACAGGAGTTCTTCGGCCGCCCGGTCATCGGCCTGGAACTGACCGATCCGCGCTACTACCACCTCGACACCGCGCTGGCCGTGCTGGACGGCGACGAGATCATGTACAACCCCGAGGCGTTCACGCCGGGCAGCCGGGAGGTGCTGCGCCGGCTGTTCCCGGACGCCCTGCTGGTCGGGCCCGAGGACGCCGGGGTCTTCGGACTCAACGCCGTCAGCGACGGCCGGCACGTGGTGCTTCCCGAGGCCGCCCAGAACCTGAGCGGCCGGCTGCGGGAGCGGGGCTTCGAGCCGCTCGGCCTCGACCTGTCCGAGCTGCTCAAGGGCGGCGGCAGCGTCAAGTGCTGCACTCTGGAGATACGCGGCTGACGATGTCCGCCGGGACGGGCCTGGCCGCTACGCGCGTCGACCGCCGTGGCAGCAGGCCCGTCTCGACGGCCCTGGCACCGGCCTGGAACCGGGAGCTGGTGCCCAGCAGGGCCATGAGGTCGGCGACGTGGCGGCGGTAGGTGCGCACGGACATGGACACCTTCCTGGCCGCGACGTCGTCGATGAGCCCTTCCTGCAAGCAGCCGAGGACGCGGCGCAGTTCCTCGGCATGGCTCTGCTCTCTGAGGCGCAGGTGCTGGTCCAGCACCTGCGCGGTGGGCCAGACGGTGTCGAAGAGCGCGCGCAGGTTGGTCGCGACGGACGAGTTGTGTATCAGTGAGGGATCGCCCGGGGTGTTCGACACCAGGGTCGTTTTCGCGTCGGAGACGACCGCGGTCAGACCCGAGAGCATGGCGAGACGCACTTGTGCCCTTTCCGGAAACAGCGCGGCGAGCGCTTCCCGGGTCCGGGTGACGGGTGGGACGAGCGCCCGTACCGTGACCTGTGGGGCCAGTACGGGGGCGATACGGCGAAAGGCGGAGATGACCGCGGTGGCCGTCTCCGAGCGCTCGCCGATGATGAGACAGAGGGTTTCCGAAGCCTGCGACATAAGGTTTTGTGCCGCTTCTTCCAGGGATTCGGGGTTCAGTGAGAGCTGGGTGACGAGGGAGTCGTTCGCCGTCTGGTTGCGCCGTTGTGCGGCCATTGATTCCACCAGGCCCCGGACCTTGAGCAGATCCTGCTCCAGAACTTCCGTGGTCGGCAACACGTCGATTCCTTTCAAGGCATGTCAAACAGCTTCAATTCGGCTGCTCGGGTACCACCGGAAAAGCGGGAACTGACTCCCAGACACTCCAGGATTCTGGCGACGTGCCGACGGTACGTGCGCAAGGAAAGGCCCAGTTCGTGGGCCGCGATCGCGTCCGTGACGCCTGCTCTCAACCGGTCCAGAACCCCGCGCGCGGTGTCGCTGGTGAGATAGGCGTCCAGCCGCAACCACTCCGACCAGGGCAGCGAGGCCTCCCAGGCGGCCATGAACAGCGAGGTCAGCACGCGGACCGCGGCCCGGTCCCGGACCAGCAGGTCACCCGCGGCGTCACCCGGTGCATGGGTCAGCGCCTCGGTGCCGTCCGTCACCAGGGACTCGGCGAGCGGACGGCCGGTCACCCGCAGTTCCGTCACGTCGTCCGCCCAGGCCGGCAGCTCGCGCAGTGCGGCGGCGGGCCCGAGGACGCGCACGGTGACCCCGCCGGGGCCGGCCGTGCCCCGGGCTCTGAGGTCACCCAGCACGGAGCGCACGGCCGCGAGCTGCTCGCTCTGGCCGGACAGCGAGATCAGCACGGTGCGCCGGGCCTGGGCGGTCAGCTCCGTCATGGTGTCGCCGCGGGCTTCCTGCCGCCGGTCGGCGGACAGTTCGACGAAGCGCGACGCGGGCAGCGAACGGAATTCAATAACGGCCGAATCGATCAGATTACGCGCCTGCAGTAACGCGTGTTCTACGGGATCGGGAGGTGAATGTGTAATTTTTGTTACGGGCTGGTTCCGATTGATGGCCGCCTCCAGGTTCTCCCTGGTTGAAAGTTACTCAATCGAGATGGCCCTGGCAAGGGTTTCCTAAGTGCGAAGCGCGCCATTTGGTCCGATTTAAAGCGTGATGTCCATCACCCTTTGCTGTCAATCGGTTATCGAGTGTCTTGTTCTGATCGCTCGGTGGCGCAACTCGTATGGTGGGCGATCCGTCCGAATTCCGCGCCGAATGTATGCGTAGCGCCCCCGAATGAACGGCCGAGTGACCAGTCGGCGAATTCGTGCACCAGGGGCGGCCCCCGACCCGGAGGGCGGGGGCCGGCAGCACTCGGCGGCGGTGGCCCGCCTTGCCAGGCAGGGCGGGCCACCGCCGCCGAGTAAGAATGTGGGGTGCTTCAGCCTCTCTTCGCCCCGTCCGTCCAGCACACGCTCGACGTCATCGGCATCTTCGTGTTCGCGATCTCCGGCGCGCTGCTGGCCGTCCGGAAGAACTTCGACGTGTTCGGCATCGCCGTCCTCGCCGAGGTGACCGCGCTGGGTGGGGGGCTGTTCCGCGACCTGGTCATCGGGGCCGTACCCCCGGCCGCCTTCACCGACCTCGGGTACTTCGTCACCCCGCTGGCCGCCGCGCTCGTCGTCTTCTTCCTGCATCCGCACGTGGAGCGGATCCAGTCGGCGGTGCTCGTCTTCGACGCGGCCGGCCTCGGTCTGTTCTGTGTCAGCGGTACGACAAAGGCGTACAGCCACGGCCTCGGCCTGACCGCGTCGGCGACGCTGGGCCTCGCGACCGCCGTGGGCGGCGGCGTGCTGCGGGACGTGCTCGCCAACGAGGTGCCGTCACTGCTGCGCTGGGACCGCGATCTGTATGCGGTCCCAGCGATCGTCGGCGCCACGATGGTGGTGCTGTGCATCCGTTACCACGCCCTGACTCCGTTCACGAGCGGGCTCGCGGTGGTCACGGCTTTCGCGCTCCGCCTGCTCGCGATGCGCTTCCACTGGCGAGCTCCGCGCGCGTGGAACCGCCGGTCGACGGTGACAGAGGAGTGAGCGGGGTGGGCGTGTGGGTGTGCCGGGCGGTGCTGCCGTGTCCCGTCATCTGCAGGGTCAGCCACTCGAACACCGTCGGCACCTGCGGCCTCCACAGCGCCATCGAGTGCCCGCCCGCGCTGCGCGGCAGGAACACCACCCGCACGGTCGTCGGCGGCTTCGCGATCTGTTCCAGTGCCACACCGGCCTGGTAGCCGTCGCCGTTCTCACCGGAGACGTACAGCGCGACCTTGGGCGGGGTGTGGGAGTTCTTCAGTATGTAGTAGGGGTTGTTGGCCCGGCGCAGCTCGATGCTCCCCGCGGCCAGCGAGTTGCGCTCGCCGATCGGGTCGTTGTAGCCGGAGAGGCTGATGGCGGCCCGGTAGCGGTCGGGGTGCGCGACGGCGAGCTTGGCCGCGCAGTGGGCGCCGGCCGAGTAGCCGGCCGCGGCCCAGCCGTCGGGCGCCGACTCCGCGCGGAAGTTGTCCGTGATCATCTTCGGCACGTCGATGCTCAGCCAGGTGTCCGCGTTCACGGTGCCGGGGATGTTGGCGCACCCCGTGTCGATCTTGGCGATCAGGTTCGTGCGCGGGGACACCAGGATGAACGGGGCGACCTGGCCGCTCCTCATGAGCGGCTCGAGCTGCTCGTGCACCTTCAGGGAGCCGAACCAGGCCTTCGCCGAGCCCGGGTAGCCCGACAGTAGCTCGACGACCGGGAACTTCTTGTTCTTGTACGCCGGCTCGTTGTACTGCGGGGGCAGCCAGACGTAGACCTCCGCGTTCACGCCCGACACCCGGCCCTTGAGCTGGGTGACCTTGACTCCGCCTGCCGCGTGCATGCCGGGACCGTCGGCCTGGGTGAACTTCTGCGGCACCTTGGGCAGCCGCTTGTAGGCGATACCGCCGGTGCCGTCGGCGCCGAGGTTCGCGGCCTGCTGCACGTGGTTGCCCGTGCCGAGCAGGTCGGCCCAGTTGTCGTAGAGGTTGTTGGAGTTGTTGACCAACACGAAGACCAGAGTGATGGCGGTGCCCTGGGCGAAGAACAGCATCAGCACCCGGGCCACGGTGCGCAGGGCCTTGGGCCCGCGCACCCGCGACCACAGGGCGAGCGGCAGTATCAATGCGACCACGGCCAGCACGATGGTCGTGTAGAGGAACGGAGTCCCGGTGAGGCTCATGTCCCCATAGAGGGGAATCGAGGGTTCTAGGTTGTGGACGTGTCGGGACACTTACCTAGAAATTGCCGGAACCTCACCCGGGAGGCCGATCCGCAGCCTACCCGGTGGGCGTCCTGAGAGGGTAACCGGAAGGGTCGCAAGCAAAAAGCTACCGCTTAGTAGTTTCCTGTTGTACCGTTCACTCATGCCAGAAGCAGCTTCCGCACCCTCCTCCGCTCTCGGCTTCGCTCGAGCGGGGGGACCTCCGTCGCGGGCCGTGATCGGCGACAGCGAGTTCGACCGCGACACCGCGGTCACGCGGCGCGAGCCCGGCGTCTACGACCTCGACCTCTCGGCCGGCTGGACCATCCTCGGCGCCGTCAACGGCGGGTACCTGCTGGCCGTGCTCGGCCGGGCCCTCGCGGACACGCTGCCGCACCCGGACCCCTTCACCATCTCCGCGCACTACCTGACCGCGTCCCGGCCGGGCCCCGCGGTGATCCGCACCGAGCAGGTCCGCACCGGCCGCACCCTCTCCACCGGCCAGGCCTCGCTCCACCAGTACGACGACGAGGGCAACGAGGTGGAACGCATCCGCGTCCTCGCGTCCTACGGCGACCTGGCAGACCTCCCCGACGACGTCCGCACGACGGCGACCCCGCCGCCGATCCCGCCGCTGGACCGGTGCTTCGGCCCGCAGGACGACCCCTCCCCGGTCGACGGCGTCTCGGCGATCGCCGGCCGGCTGATGCTCAGGCTGGACCCGTCGACCGTGGGCTGGGCGCTCGGCGCGCCCTCCGGCAAGGGCGAGATGCGCGCCTGGTTCGGCCTCGCGGACGGCCGTGACGCGGACCCCCTCTCGCTCCTGCTGGCGGTGGACGCCCTGCCGCCCACCGCCTTCGAGATCGGCCTCAAGGGCTGGGTCCCCACGGTGGAACTCACCGTCCACGTCCGCCACCGCCCGGCCCCCGGCCCGCTGCGGGTCTCCATCACCACCCGCAACCTGGCCGGCGGCTTCCTCGAGGAGGACGCCGAGATCTGGGACACCGAAGACCGCCTGGTCGCCCAGTCCCGCCAACTCGCCCGGGTGAGACTGCCCTGACAGGCCCCGGCCCCGGCCGCCACGGCCTGCCCGCTCCTGCGCGGGAAGCGGCCGTGGACACCCGGCGGCTCGGGCGGCGTGGGGCTGTGCGGCTGCCGGGTGGGTCGGCGGGAGCCGGGCCGGGCTGATCGGTCTGCGTACGACCGTCTGCCGCACGGTCGGTTCTGCGGGGCCCGGCCCTTGGCCCGGCCGCAGCGGTTCCGCCCGCCCCGCCACCACCCGGTCCGCCGCAGCCGCCGCGCCGCCCGCCGCCGGGTCCGCCCCGGCCTCCCGGCCCAGCCGGCCACCGGGCATCCGCACACACCCGCCCGCACGACACCGCGGCAGAGGGCCTGGTCCGGCACCGCCCGGACCGGCCGGACCGCGGGACACCTGCACGCGCCGGTCCCCGAGAGGAGCCGACGGAGCAGCGAGGCGGACGGCAGGGGCGGCACGCCCGGTGCGTGCCGCCCGTGCCGTCGTCCGTACGCGGTTCAGTCGAGCCAGTGGCTGCGGCCGACGGTGATGAGCCGCAGCTGCCGCCTGGCGAGCTGGGTGACGCGCTCCCGCTCCTCGGCCGGAGCCTCCTGCGCCTCCAGGAACAGGGAGGCGGTGATGAGCATCTGGTCGACGTAGAGGTGCGCGAGCATCAGCAGGTCGTCGTCGTCCCAGCCCTCGGCCTCCGGGTCCTTGGCCAGCTCCGCCTTCACCTCCTCGGCGAACCGCGCGAGCTGGTCGCGGATGGCCTCCCGTACCGGCTGCACCCCGCCGTGCCGCTCGCGCGCGACGAAGCGGACGTGGGCGGGATGGGTGTCCACGTGATGGGAGATCAACTCGATGGCGCGCGTGATGCGTTCCTCGCTGCCGCCCGCCGTGGACACCGTCGTGCGCACCATCGGGTGCAGGCTGCCCAGGGCCTCGTCGACCAGCGCCACGCCGAGGTCGGCGGTGGAGCGGAAGTGCCGGTAGAAGGCGGTCGGGGCGACGCCCACGGCCCGGGTGACCTCGCGCAGACCCAGGCTGCTCAGGCTCTGCTCCTCCAGCAGTGCGAGCGCGGCGTCGAGGAACGCCTGACGGGTCTTCTGCTTCTGCGCCTGCCGGATGCCGAGGGTGTGACTCATGTCATCCAGTTAACAACTGTTCTCTGGAATTGAAAAGCCGTGGGACGCGCTAGACTCAAAGTCAGTGAACAAGTGTTACTACAACTGTTCACCCAAACTTCACAACGGCCCACACCCGGGCCGACACGAGGTATCCCGGAGGGGGGATCTGATCCCATGTTGTTCCTCGTCGCCGCGCTCATGCTGCTCGGAGTCGTGCTGGGCACCGTCGCCCACGCGCCGCTGACCGTCACCGCACTCATCGCCGCCGTCATCGCCGTCTGGCTCGCCGTCTTCGCGATCCGCGAGCGCCTCGGCCGCCGACGCCGCACCCAGGCCAACTGACCGTCCGCCACTACTTCCCTGGAGCTGAGCACCATGCACCTCACCGCACCGGTCACCAGCGGCACCGACACCCGTCAGGGTCCGCGCGACGCCGACGGCATGGCCGTGGCGTCGTTCATCCTCGGTCTGCTGGGCCTGCTCGTCCTCAACATCTTCCTCGGCCCGATCGCCATCGTCCTGGCCGCGGTCTCCCTCTGGCGCGGCAC
Source organism: Streptomyces broussonetiae (assembly GCF_009796285.1). Lineage (NCBI taxonomy): Bacteria > Bacillati > Actinomycetota > Actinomycetes > Kitasatosporales > Streptomycetaceae > Streptomyces > Streptomyces broussonetiae. The sequence goes on from NZ_CP047020.1 coordinate 6,508,239, forward strand.
CACCCGCCGCGGCCGTGCCTGGCTGGGCCTCACCCTCGGCGTCGCGGACCTGGCGGTCCTGGTGCTGTCGATGCAGCTGAGCCACACGATTTCCTGGAGCCTGTGACCGGCGGCCCGCTGCGTGCAGAAGGCGCATCCGGGGCCATGGCCACGTACAGGGGGCCCGTAGAATCGGGCACACCATGGCTTACCTCGACCACGCCGCGACCACCCCGATGCTCCCGGAGGCGGCAGAGGCACTGACCGCCCAGCTGAGCATGACGGGCAACGCCTCCTCCCTCCACGCATCCGGCCGCCGCGCCCGCCGTACGGTCGAGGAGTCCCGCGAAACCCTCGCGGAAGCGCTGGGCGCCCGCCCCAGCGAGGTCGTCTTCACCTCGGGCGGCACCGAGGCCGACAACCTCGCCGTCAAGGGCCTGTACTGGTCCCGCCGCGCCGCCGACCCGGCCCGCACCCGGGTACTGGCCAGCCCCGTCGAGCACCACGCCGTCCTCGACGCCGTCCACTGGCTCGGTGAACACGAGGGCGCCAAGGTCGAGTACCTCCCCGTCGACTCCTACGGCCGGGTCCACCCCGACGCCCTGCGCGAGGCCGTCGCCCGCAACCCCGACGACGTCGCCCTGGTCACGGTGATGTGGGCCAACAACGAGATCGGCACCATCCTGCCGGTCCGCGAACTCGCCGACGTGGCCGCAGAGTTCGGCATCCCGATGCACGCCGACGCGGTCCAGGCCTTCGGGCAGGTCCCGGTCGGCTTCGCCGACTCCGGCCTCGCCGCGATGACCGTTTCCGGCCATAAGATCGGCGGCCCGTACGGCGTCGGTGCGCTGCTGCTCGGCCGCGAGTACACCCCCGTCCCCGTGCTGCACGGCGGCGGCCAGGAGCGCCACGTGCGCTCCGGCACCCTCGACGTCCCCGTCATCGCGTCCTTCGCCGTCGCCGGCCGGCTCGCCACCGAGCGGCGCGAGGAGTTCGCCCGCGATATCGGCGCGCTGCGCGACCAGTTGACCGCCGCCGTGCGCCGTGCCGTACCCGACGCCCTCCTCGGTGGCGACCCGGCACCCGAGGGGCGCCTGCCGGCCAACGCGCACTTCACCTTCCCCGGCTGCGAGGGCGACTCCCTGCTGCTCCTGCTGGACGCCCAGGGCATCGAGTGCTCCACCGGCTCCGCCTGCACCGCGGGCGTCGCCCAGCCCAGCCATGTGCTGCTCGCCACCGGCACCGATCCGGAGCTGGCCCGGGGCACCCTGCGCTTCTCCCTCGGCCACACCTCCACCGAGGCGGACGTGCAGGCGGTCGCGAAGGCGATCGGCCCGGCGGTGGAACGCGCGCGCGCCGCGGGCCTGAGCTGAGACACGAAGCGACCTACGAGGCGGGTTCCCTTCGCCGGTATTGTCCGGATCAGGTAGCTGGGGGTCGCCTTCCGGTCCAGTCCTTGCGACCTTCTGGCCTCTCAGCCCGAGCGTCGACGTCGGCACCAGCGGAGATCTCGTACCTCTCGGTGAAGGGAGATCCTTTCTCTCTCGCTGAAGTCGGCTACTCCGCTTGGACTCCCTCACTCGTCTCGTAGGTCTGATACCAGAATAGGACGTTCTTTCCGACACGGAACCGGTCAAATCATGATTTTTTTTGCGCCCGTGTCCTGACGCGGCCCCGTACCCTGGAAACGCTATGACTGAGACCCCGCAGCGCCCCCTCCGCATCCTCGCCGCCATGTCCGGCGGAGTCGACTCCGCCGTAGCCGCCGCGCGCGCCGCGGAGGCCGGCCACGACGTCACCGGCGTCCACCTCGCGCTCTCCGCGAACCCGCAGTCCTTCCGCACCGGTGCGCGGGGCTGTTGCACCATCGAGGACTCGCGCGACGCCCGCCGCGCGGCCGACGTCATCGGCATCCCCTTCTACGTCTGGGACCTCGCCGACCGTTTCCGCGAGGACGTGGTCGAGGACTTCATCGCCGAGTACGAGGCCGGCCGTACCCCCAATCCGTGCCTGCGCTGCAACGAGAAGATCAAGTTCGCCGCGCTGCTCGACAAGGCACTGGCCCTCGGCTTCGACGCGGTCTGCACCGGCCACTACGCCAAGGTGATCGTGCGCGCGGACGGCTCCCGCGAGCTGCACCGCGCCTCCGACATGGCGAAGGACCAGTCGTACGTCCTGGGTGTCCTGGACGACAAGCAGCTCGCCCACGCGATGTTCCCGCTCGGCGACACGGTCACCACCAAGGAGGAGATCCGCGCGGAGGCCGAGCGCCGGGGCCTGGCGGTCGCCAAGAAGCCCGACTCGCACGACATCTGCTTCATCGCCGACGGCGACACCCAGGGCTTCCTCGCCGGGCGGCTCGGCAAGGCCGAGGGCGACATCGTCGACGAGTCCGGCACCAGGCTGGGCACGCACGAGGGTGCGTACGGCTTCACCATCGGCCAGCGCAAGGGGCTCAGGATCGGCACGCCCGCCCCCGACGGCAAGCCGCGCTACGTCCTCGACATCTCCCCGGTCGACAACACGGTCACCGTCGGCCCGGCCACCGCGCTGGACGTCACCGCCCTGACCGCGATCAAGCCCCGCTGGTGCGGTACCGCCCCCTCCGGCCCCGGCACCTACACCGCCCAGCTGCGCGCCCACGGCGGCGAGACCGAGGTCACCGCGGAGCCGGCCGACGGCGAGCTGCGGGTGACCTTCACCGAGCCGGTCCGAGGCGTCGCCCCCGGCCAGGCGATCGTCCTGTACGACGGCACCCGTGTGGTGGGCTCGGCGACGATCGCGACGACCACGCGCGCGACGACGGCCGCGCTGTAGCTCTCCGGGACCACGCCCGCGCAGGACACGGCCCGCAAGGGCTGCGCCCGGGCAGGAGTATGGCCGGGCGGGACCACGCCGGTCGGAGGATTACGGCCGGGCCGTGAAGTAGTCCGCCAGCACCGGCCCCAGCACCTCCGGCTCCACCATGTGGGTCTGCCCCTCCAGGACCCGGTAGGTGCCCTCGGGCACGAAGTCGGCGACCGCGCGGGCCGCGTCGCGCATCCACCGGGGGCTCGCCCCGCCCGCGACCGACAGCACCGGCACGGAGATCGTCGTGAGCCGGTCCCGGGGGAGCAGCCCGTCGCCCATGACCGTGTCGTCGTGGGCCAGGCTGGGCGCGACCGCCTCCATGCCGGCCCACATCGGTGACTGGCGGGCGCCGCGGATGACCTCCTCGCCGAGTCCGGTCAGTCGCAGGAACAGCTCCACCGCGTCCCCGCGCCGGCCCGCGGAGAGAGCCTCGGTCAGCCGTTCCTTGTACACGGCCTCCCGTTCGGCCCCGCCCTCGAGGGCGTCGGCGTACGGGACCTCGTACACGGCCGCCCGGCGCACCGGCAGCCCGCTCGCCACCGCCTCGAGCACGAGCGCACCGCCCGAGGACACCCCGAACACCGCCGCGTCGCCGCCCACGGCGTCGAGCAGCGTCGCCAGGTCCTCGACCTCGCGCGCGACCGCGTAGGGCGCCGTGTCACCGCTCGCGCCGCGGCCCCGGCGGTCGTAGACGACGGCCGTGCAGCGCTCCGCGAGCCGTTCGGCCAGGGGCGCCATGGTGCCCCCGGTGGACATCGCGCCGCACACCAGGATCACCGTGGGCCCCCGGCCGGTCATCGCGTACGCCAGCGCGGTGCCGTCGCGGGAAGTCGTCTTCTTGTCCATGCCGGTGCAGACTGCCGTACCGGCATGGACTCATCGCTCACGACACGTCGGTGCCGCGCGAGATCACGACACTTCCACCTCGTAGAAGCAGAAGTGGTCCTTGATCTCCGCGACGCCCGGCTTCGGGTCCGGATACCCCCAGACCAGGTCCGGTGCGTCCGGCAGCGACCAGTACGACGCCGTGCCCTTGAACGGGCAGACGCTGTGGGTCCCGGAGGGGGTCAGCAGGTCGAGACGGACGTCCTCGGCGGGGATGTAGTACCGCACCGGGCAGCCCGTCTCGCGCAGCAGCAGGGGACGGTCGGTCTCCGCGAGCACCTGGTCGCCGTGCATCACGCGCACGTGCTGCTCACTCTTGTCGATGGTGATCGTGTGTCCTTCGGCCATATGAGGAGAGCACCGGAAGGCGCCCGGTTCTTCCCGCGTACGGTGGGCGCCATGAACATCTGCGTCTTCCTGTCCGCCGCCGACCTCGACGAGCGGTACACACGCCCCGCGCGCGAGTTCGCGGAACTGATCGGCAAGGCCGGTCACACACTGGTCTGGGGCGGCTCCAACGTCGGGCTGATGAAGGTCGTCGCCGACGGGGTGCACGAGGCGGGCGGCAGGCTGCTGGGCGTGTCCGTGGAGTTCCTCGCGAGCAAGGCCCGGCCCGGCGCCGACGAGATGGTGATCGCCGCGGACCTCGCCGAGCGCAAGAAGCTGCTGCTGGACAAGGCCGACGCCGTGGTGATCATGGTGGGCGGCACCGGCACGCTGGACGAGGCGACCGAGATCCTGGAGCTGAAGAAGCACGGCCGCACCGACAAGCCGGTCGTCCTGCTGAACACCGCGGGCTTCTACGACGGCCTCGAGCAGCAGTTCCGCCGCATGGAGGTCGAGGGTTTCCTGCCGCGCCCGCTGTCCGAGCTGGTGTTCTTCGCCCAGGAGCCGGTCGGCGCGCTGGCCTACCTGGAGGAGTCACTGGGCCACCGCTGATGCGAGCATGGCGGGCATGGCTACTCATGTGATCACCGGCGCCGGTTCCGGCATCGGCGCCGCCGTCGCCCGTCGTCTGCACGCGCGCGGGGACGAACTCGTCCTGCATGCGCGGGACGCGGGCCGCGCGAAGGAGCTGGCGGCCGAGTTCCCCGGCGCCCGCACCCTCGTGGGCGACCTGGCGGACCCGGACCGGCTCTCCTGGGCGTTCTCGCACCAGACCCTCCCGGACCGCGTGGACTGCCTGCTCCACATCGCCGGAGTCGTCGACCTCGGCGGGGTCGGCGAGCTGACCCCCAAGTCCTGGCACCACCAGCTCAACGTCAACCTGATCGCCCCCGCCGAGCTGACCCGGCACTTCCTGCCCCAGCTGCGCGCGGCCCGCGGACATGTGATCTTCGTCAACTCCGGTGCGGGTCTCAGCGCGCACGCCAACTGGTCCGCGTACGCCGCCTCGAAGCACGGCCTGAAGGCCCTGGCGGACTCGCTGCGCCAGGAGGAGCACGCGGGCGGTGTCCGGGTCACCTCGGTCTACCCCGGGCGCACCGCAAGCCCCATGCAGGCCAAGGTCCACCAGCAGGAGGGCAAGGACTACGACGCCGGACAGTGGATCGACCCCGAGTCGGTCGCGACCACGATCCTCATGGCTCTGGACCTGCCTGCGGACGCCGAGGTCAACGACCTGACGGTGCGGCCGGGGCGCTGAGCGCCGACGGCACGGACGGCGCCACGATCCGGGCCCGGCCGACGCGAGCCCGGTCACGCAGCGAGGCGGCGCTGATCCTGGGCGCGCTCCCGGGAAATGCCGCCGCCGTGGAGGCCGCCCGTACCGGTGAACCCCCCGGCGGCGGTGCGCGCGCAGTTCCGTCAGGGCCGCCGGGTCGAAGACCCCGTCCACGACCGGCCGTTCGGGCAGCGGAGTGCCGAGGTCCGGGTTCGCCCGACGGTTTCGGGGGACGGGTGGGCATGGGCCGGGGACCGGGGGCGGAGCCACCCGGGCGCCCACGGCATACCCTGCCGGAGTGAGTGAGAGCAACCAGTTCAGGTTCCCGGCGGCCACCGGCGTCGGATCCATGCCCGGCGGGGACGCCAGGGAAGCGGCCAAGACAGTGACCGGCAGCTTCGAGGACTTCCCGCACCTCGCCGAGCTGCCCGCCCGCGGCCCCGGCGCAGACATGATCGGCCGCAGCGCCGGCCTGCTCGTCGAGCTGTACGCGCGCGTGGAGCCCAGCGGCTGGCGGATCGGCGACCGGCCGGGCCGCGACACCAAGCGCGCCCGCTCCTGGCTGGTCGAGGACCTGGACGCCCTGGAGGAGTTCACCCAGGGATACGAGGGCGATCTCAAGGTGCAGGCCGTCGGGCCCTGGACGCTCGCCGCCGCCCTGGAGCTGAAGAACGGCGAGGCGGCCCTCTCCGACCCCGGCGCCTGCCGCGACCTCGCCGCCTCCCTCGCCGAGGGCCTCCGGCTCCACCTCGCCGAGGTACGGCGCCGCATTCCCGGCGCCCGCCTCGTCCTCCAGCTCGACGAGCCCTCGCTCAGCGCCGTCCTGCGCGGCCACGTCCGTACGGCCAGCGGGTACCGCACCCACCGCGCCGTGGACCGGCAGGTCGTGGAGTCCACGCTGCGGGACGTCATCGCCGTACACGGCGGTGGACCCGTGGCCGTCCACTCCTGCGCCCCCGACGTGCCGTTCGCCCTGCTGCGCCGGGCCGGCGCAGCGGCCGTCTCCTTCGACTTCTCGCTTCTCACCGAGCGTGACGACGACGCGATCGGCGAGGCCGTCGAGGGCGGCACGCGCCTGTTCGCCGGTGTCGTGCCGGGCACGGACGGCCCATTGTCAGACCCTGCCGGTAGCGTCATGGGTGTCAGGACGCTGTGGCGCAGGCTGGGGCTGCATCCGGGGTTGCTCACGGAGGCGGTCACCCTCACCCCGGCGTGCGGTCTGGCGGGCGCTTCCCCCGCCTACGCACGCCAGGCGCTCGCCCACTGCGTCCGGGCGGCGAGATCCCTCGCGGACAACCCAGAGTAACGGGAGGACAACACGGTGGCCGGCGACAAGCAGCAGGCGGAGACGGCAGTGCCCGCCGAGGCACGGGAGAAGCACGCGCAGCTCGCTGAGCAGATCGAGGAGCACCGCTTCCGGTACTACGTGAAGGACGCTCCCGTCATCAGCGACGCCGAGTTCGACAAGCTCCTCAAGACTCTGGAGGCCCTGGAGGAGCAGTACCCGGAGCTGCGCACCCCGGACTCGCCGACCCAGAAGGTCGCGGGGTCGTACGCCACGGACTTCACGGCGGTCGAGCACCGCCAGCGCATGCTCTCGCTCGACAACACCTTCAACGACGAGGAACTGGCCGCCTGGGCCGACCGCATCGCACGCGAACTGGGCGACCAGGAGTACCACTTCCTGTGCGAGCTGAAGGTCGACGGCCTCGCGGTCAACCTCACCTACGAGCACGGCCGGCTCACCCGCGCGGCGACCCGCGGCGACGGCCGCACCGGCGAGGACATCACGCCCAACGTCCGTACGATCGCCGAGATCCCGGACCGTCTGCACGGCGACGAGGTCCCCGACCTGGTGGAGATCCGCGGCGAGGTCTACTTCCCGATGGAGAAGTTCCTCGAGCTGAACGAACGCCTGGTCGCGGCCGGAGACAAGCCGTTCGCCAACCCGCGCAACGCCGCCGCCGGTTCACTGCGCCAGAAGGACCCGCGGGTCACCGCCACCCGCCCGCTGCACATGGTGGTCCACGGCATCGGCGCCCTGGAGGGCTTCACCGGCATGACCCGGCTCTCCCAGGCGTACGACCTGCTCAAGACCTGGGGCCTGCCCACCTCCACGCACAACCGGGTGGTCGACGACCTCGACGGCGTACGGCAGTTCATCGCCCACTACGACGGCGAGATGCGCCACTCCGTGGAGCACGAGATCGACGGTGCGGTCATCAAGCTGGACGAGATCCGCCTCCAGGGCCGCCTCGGCTCCACCGCGCGGGCACCGCGCTGGGCGATCGCGTACAAGTACGCGCCGGAGGAGGTCAACACCAAGCTCGTCGACATCAAGGTGGGCGTCGGCCGCACCGGCCGCGTCACACCGTACGCGCAGGTCGAGCCGGTCACGGTCGCGGGCAGCGAGGTCGAGTTCGCCACCCTGCACAACCAGGAGGTCGTCAAGGCCAAGGGCGTGCTCATCGGGGACACGGTCGTCATCCGCAAGGCCGGTGACGTCATCCCGGAGATCCTCGGGCCGGTGGTCGACCTGCGGGACGGCAGCGAGCGGGAGTTCGTGATGCCGGCGCAGTGCCCCGAGTGCGGCACGCCGCTGCGGCCCATGAAAGAGGGCGACATCGACCTGCGCTGCCCCAACGCCCGTACCTGCCCGGCCCAGTTGCGCGAGCGCGTGTCCTACCTCGCGGGCCGCGAGTGCCTGGACATCGAGGGCTTCGGCGCGGTGGCCGCCGCCGCGCTCACCCGTCCGCTGGAGCCGACCGACCCGCCGCTGGTGGACGAGGGTGACCTGTTCGACCTGACGGTGGAGAAGCTGCTGCCCATCAAGGCCTACGTCCTCGACCCGGACAGTGGTCTGCCCAAGAGGGACCCCAGGACGGGCGAGGAGAAGGTCGCCACGGTCTTCGCGAACCAGAAGGGCGAGCCGAAGAAGAACACCCTCGCCCTGCTGGAGAACATCGAGGCGGCCAAGCAGCGCCCGCTGGCGAGATTCCTCAACGGACTGTCCATCCGGCACGTCGGACCGGTGGCCGCACAGGCCCTCGCCCGCGAGTTCCGCTCCATCGACCGCATCGAACAGGCCACCGAGGAGGAGCTGGCGACCACCGACGGCGTCGGCCCGATCATCGCCACCGCGCTCAAGGAATGGTTCGCCGAGGAGTGGCACCGCGAGATCGTCCGTAAGTGGAAGGCCGCCGGGGTCCCGCTCGAGGACGTGTCGACCGGCGACGACGAGGGTCCGCGCCCGCTGGAGGGGCTCACCGTCGTGGTCACCGGCACGTTGGAGAAGTTCACCCGGGACGGCGCCAAGGACGCGCTGCAGAGCCGGGGAGCGAAGGTGACCGGATCGGTGTCGAAGAAGACGTCGTTCGTCGTTGTGGGTGACAATCCCGGATCAAAGTACGACAAGGCCATGCAATTGAAGGTTCCGGTCCTGAACGAGGACGGTTTCGGAGTCCTCTTGGAGCAGGGCCCGGACGCCGCGGCCGAAGTCGCGCTTCCGACCGAGGAGTAGCGGTTGAAGGCCACCCGATCGGCGCATATCAGATGCATACGGGTGGCCCGGGCGCATTCGGGCAACCGTTGACGACCGGTGCCCGTGGAAGCCTTCCGCGGCCTACTGTTGAGGTGTGCGCCTGCCGTGCCCAGCTGCGGTCGGGGCATCTCCGTGCGCTCTCAAGGTGCGGGGAACGTTTCTTCAACGCGGAGCCGCTGGTGAGTACGGGACATCGGGCCGCGTGGCGTGGGCACCGCCGGGTGTGAGAGGGACGGGAATGGAACCGACCAAGAGCGTCGCCCCGGACTCACGGCTGCGCCTGCGCCGTCGCGCGGGTGCCTGGCGGGGGACCCGGTGGACGGGACGGGGCGCAGGGCGCGCATCAGGCCGGGCCCGCCCGGCCGGACCGGGCACCGTCGCCGAGGCCCATCCGCCGATACCCCTGGCCGCCATCGAGCCCGCCCGCGGCCTGACCGGCGCCGGCACCGATTCGGACGCCGACCGGCATCTGTCCTGGCCCGCGCTGCCCGCGGCCGTCGTGGCCGCGGCCGGATTCGTCCTGGGCGTCGGCTTCTACCGCGCCTTCACCGGCCACCACGCCCTCTTCCCGGGCGGCGCCGTCGGCTGGTCCCTGGCCCTGCTCACCGGCGTCATCGTCGGCCACCTCGTCATGCTGGGCCGCGCCCGCTGGTGGGGCGGTACCGGCTCCGGCGCCGCCCTGACCCTGGCCGTCCTGCTGCTGTACGGCTGGGTGCCGGCCGGCATGGTCAGCCTCACCGTCGTCGTCCTGGTCGGTATCGCCCGGCGTCACCGCTGGCGGCAGGGCGTCCTGCACGGCGCGGTGGACATCCTCGGCATCGCCACCGGCGCCCTGCTGCTCGGCGCGTGCGGTCGCGTCCCGAGCGTCGAGACGCCCTGGCGGCCCGGGAGCTGGAGCTTCGCCACCGCCCCCGAGGTCGTCATGGTCGCCGCCGCCTACCTCGCGGTCAGCCGCGGCCTGTTGTGGTACCTGCACACCCCGCGCGACGGCAAGCTGCCCGCCGTCGACCGTGCCGCCCTGATCAGACAGGGCCTGGTCGCCGTCGCGTTGCTCGGCATCGCACCCCTGCTGTGTGTCGTCGCCGACGCCCAGCCGATCCTGCTGCCGCTGTTCGCCATCCCGCTCATCGCCCTCGACTCCACGCTGTGGATGGCCCGTGCGCGCGCCGAGGAGCAGTTGCGCGACCCGCTGACCGGGCTGCCCAACCGGCAGTGGCTGCTGGAGCGGATCTGGACCGCCCTCGACGACGCCGAACGCATCGGCGCCCGCTCCGCCCTCATGCTGATCGACCTCGACCGTTTCCGGTCGGTGAACGACACCCTCGGTCATCTCGCCGGTGACCGGCTGCTGCTCCAGATAGCCGACCGGCTGCGGCTCGCCCTGCCGCGCGGAGCGGAGGCCGCGCGGCTGGGCGGCGACGAGTTCGCCGTGTTACTCCCCGTCGCCGACTCCACCACGTCGGCCACGCGTGTCGCCCGCGGCCTCGTCGCCGCCCTCAGCTCCCCGCTCGACCTCGAAGGCCTCACGCTCGTCCTGGAGGCCAGCGCCGGCGTCGCCGTCTTCCCCGACCACGCCCTGGACGCCGAAGGACTGCTGCGCCGGGCCGATGTGGCGATGTACCAGGCGAAAAGGGACCGTACGGGCGTGGAGGTGTACGAGTCCAAGCGGGACTCCAACACCCCCGACCGGCTCGGCCTGCTGGGCGACCTGCGCCGGGCGCTGGACGCGCACGAGGTGCAGCTGCACTACCAGCCCAAGGTCCGCTTCGACGGCCAGGTCGCGGGCCTGGAGGCGCTGGTGCGCTGGGTGCATCCCGAGCGCGGCAAGGTGCCGCCGGACGAGTTCATCGCGATCGCCGAGTCCTCCGGGCTGATGCCCCATCTGACCGAGTACGTCCTGGAGACCGCGCTCGGACAGGTCGCCAAGTGGCGCGCGCAGGGGCTCAGGGTCCCGGTCGCCGTCAATGTCTCCCCGCGTGATGTGCACACGCCCGGCTTCGCCGGGTCCGTGGCCGCGCGGCTGGCCCGGCACGGGGTCCCCGCGGGCGCCCTGCAGCTGGAGATAACCGAGCATGTGCTGCTGGAGGACCCGCAGCGGGCCGCGGACACCCTCGCAGGGCTCACCGGGCACGGTGTGAAGATGTCCCTGGACGACTTCGGCACCGGCTACTCCTCGCTGGTGCACCTGCGGCGGCTGCCGGTGAGCGAGCTGAAGATCGACCGTTCCTTCGTGGCCCGGCTGGCCGTCGATGCCGAGGACGCGGAGATCGTGCGCTGCACCGTCGACCTGGCGCACTCGCTGGGGCTGCTCGTCGTCGCCGAGGGCGTGGAGGACGACGAGACGTGGGAGCGGCTGCGAGACATGGGGTGTGACGCCGTTCAGGGGTGGCTGGTCGCCGCGGCGATGCCTCCGGACGAGGCGACGGCGTGGCTGCGGGCCCGGGGCACCCGTGGATGGCAGCGGCCGCGGGCCGCGCTGCCGACCGCCGAGTAGTTCTCCCGCCCGCCCGTGCGACGCGGTCGGGCGGTGGTGGGCCTTTGCCGTGCCGACAGGTCGCCATTCGCGGGGTGCGCGTTCGCCGTGGCGTGTCGCGCAGTTCCCCGCTCCCCTTGCGGGGGCGCTCCTCAGGCCGCCCCCGCGAAGTGGCCGATCAGCAGAGCCAGGCGCCGTTCATGCCCGTCCTGCGGCAGCCGCCCGCTCCGCATCAGGGTCGCCAGACCGTGCAGGCTCGCCCAGAAGGTCTCCGCGAGCAGGCCCGGGTCGTCGCCCTCTGCCGCGATCGGCTCCACCGCCACGAGGAACTGCTCGAACGCGTCCTTGAGCGCCGGCGGAGCCTCGGGGGTCGCGAAGGGAAGGTCCACCAAGTGCGTGAACATCGCGTCGTAGAGGGCGGGCCGGCGGCGGGCGAAGGACGTGTACGTCTGCGCCACCGCCGTCAGCGCCTCCCGGGTGCCCCGCACGCAGGCCCGCGCCTGTCGCAGCTCCGTCGCCAGGTCGGCACACCCCTGCACCGCGACCGCCGCCATGATCGCGGCCTTGCCCCTGAAGTGGCTGTAGAGGACGGGCTGGCTGTACTCGATCTCGGCGGCCAGCCGGCGTGTGGTCACCGCGTCCCAGCCCTCGCTCTCCGCCAGTTCCCGGGCGGCCGTCACGATCAGCCGCTCGCGTTCCGCTCGTTCGCGCTCCCGGCGCGTCTGGGTCGTCATGTCTGGATTCTAGCAACGCTAGTCATTCTGTCGACGCTCTGGTAGCTTCGCTCTCACCGCTAGCGCTGCTAGCAATCGAGGTCGTCGAAGAAGAGCCCAAGGAGTCCGGCATGACTGTCACCGCGTACACGCTCGCCGTCCTGCTCGACCTGTTCTGCGTGTTCCTCGGCTACCGGTTCCTGTTCCGGCCCGGCCCGGCCGCGGCCGGCTACGGAGTCCCGGCCGACCCGCGCGGTGACGCCCGCGCCTATTTGTCGATCAAGGGGCTCAGGGACGGCACCTTCGGGGTGCTGGGCCTGGTTCTGCTGGCCTTCGCCGGTGTGCGTGCCGAGGCGTGGTTCATGGTCGCCGTGGCGCTCGTGCCGCTCGGCGACACGCTGACAGTGCTGCGCAACGGCGGCACGAAAGCCGTCGCGTTCGGGATCCACTTCGCCACCGCGGTCGTTGTGCTGATCAGTGCCGGACTGCTCTTCGCGGTCTGACTGGCGGACAAGGGGAATGTGTCATGTCGCTGTTCGTGCCCAGGTTCGACGACACCGTGGTCGTCCGGGACGCCGAGGCCGAGGTCGTCGGCCGGGCGCCCACTACCGTCAAGCTGCTCGCCGACAGCAGTGCCAGCGGCGGCGCGCTCTCCACGGTCCGGGTCACCCTCGCCGAGGGCGCCGACGGTGCCGTCCCGCATGTGCACCACAACTCCGCCGAGATGTTCTTCCTGCTCGACGGGGCCGCCGAGTTCCTCTCCGGTGACGACGTGGTCTGCGCCGCGCCCGGCGACCTCATCGTCGTCCCGCCGGACCGGCCGCACGCCTTCGCCGCCGCGCCCGGCAGCCCGGCCGACATCCTGATCGTCATCACCCCGGGCGTCGAGCGCTTCGAGTACTTCCGCCACCTCCAGCGCATCCGGCTCGGCGAGGTCACCCGGGAGAGCCTGCTGGAGGTCCAGGAGCTGTACGACAACCACTTCCTGAAGAGTGACGCCTGGGCCGGGCGGCGCCGGTGAGGACGGGGGGCCGGGAACAGGGGCCCGGGAAACCGTTTCACGGGCACGGGGCCCCGCCCCATAGGATTGAGCCCAAACCAAACACACTCACCCCAGAGGATCGCTGCATGCCTGGCATCACGCGCGAGGAGGTCGCCCACCTCGCCCGGCTGGCGCGTCTGGAGCTGAAGCCCGAAGAACTCGACCACTTCGCGGGACAGCTCGACGACATCATCGGCGCGGTCGCCCGCGTCAGCGAGGTCGCCGACCAAGACGTACCGCCGACCTCGCACCCGCTCCCGCTGACGAACGTCATGCGCGCGGACGAGGTCCGTCCCTCGCTCACCCCCGAGCAGGCGCTCTCCGGCGCCCCGGCCCAGGAGCAGCAGCGTTTCAAGGTGCCGCAGATCCTGGGGGAGGAGTGACCACCATGACGGACAGCAACATCATCAAGCTCACGGCCGCGCAGATCGCCGAGAAGATCGCCTCCGGCGAGCTGACGGCGGTCGAGGTCACCGAGGCCCACCTCGCCCGGATCGACGCCGTCGACGAGAAGGTGCACGCCTTCCTGCACGTCGACCGTGAGGGCGCCCTCGCCCAGGCCCGTGCCGTGGACGAGAAGCGGGCCCGCGGCGAGAAGCTCGGCCCGCTGGCCGGCGTCCCGCTCGCGCTCAAGGACATCTTCACCACCGAGGGCGTGCCGACGACCGTCGGCTCGAAGATCCTCGAGGGCTGGATCCCGCCGTACGACGCGACGCTCACCAAGCGCCTCAAGGCCGCCGACGTCGTCATCCTCGGCAAGACCAACATGGACGAGTTCGCCATGGGGTCCTCCACCGAGAACAGCGCCTACGGCCCGACCGGCAACCCCTGGGACCTCACCAAGATCCCCGGCGGCTCCGGCGGTGGCTCCTCGGCCGCGCTGGCCGCCTTCCAGGCGCCCCTCGCCATCGGCACCGACACCGGCGGTTCCATCCGCCAGCCGGCCGCCGTCACCGGCACGGTCGGCGTGAAGCCGACGTACGGCGCGGTCTCCCGCTTCGGCATGGTCGCCTTCTCGTCCTCGCTCGACCAGGGCGGTCCCTGCGCCCGTACGGTCCTGGACGCGGCCCTGCTGCACGAGGTGATCGCCGGGCACGACCCGCTCGACTCCACCTCCGTCGACGCCCCGGTCCCGGCCGTCGTCGAGGCCGCCCGCAACGGCTCCGTCGCCGGCATGCGCGTCGGCGTCGTCAAGCAGTTCCGCGGCGAGGGCTACCAGGCCGGTGTCATCCAGCGCTTCGACGAGTCCGTCGAGCTGCTCAAGGAGCTGGGCGCCGAGATCGTCGAACTGGACTGCCCGTCCTTCGACCTCGCCCTGTCGGCGTACTACCTGATCGCCCCCTCCGAGTGCTCCTCCAACCTCGCCCGCTTCGACGGCCTGCGCTACGGCCTGCGCACCGGCGACGACGGCGGCCACTCGGCCGAGGAGGTCACCTCCCTCACCCGTGAGGCGGGCTTCGGCCCGGAGGTCAAGCGCCGCGTCATGCTCGGCACGTACGCCCTGTCGAGCGGCTACTACGACGCCTACTACGGTTCCGCGCAGAAGGTCCGCACGCTCATCACGCGGGACTTCGAGAAGGCCTTCCAGCAGGTCGACGTGATCGTCTCGCCGACGACCCCGACCACCGCCTTCGCGATCGGCGAGCGCGCCGACGACCCGATGGCGATGTACCTCGCGGACCTGTGCACCATCCCGACCAACCTGGCGGGCAACGCGGCCATGTCCCTGCCCTGCGGCCTCGCCCCGGAGGACAACCTCCCGGTGGGCCTGCAGATCATCGCCCCGGCGATGCAGGACGACCGCCTGTACAAGGTGGGCGCCGCCGTCGAGGCCGCCTTCGTGGAAAAGTGGGGACACCCGCTGCTGGAGGAGGCTCCGTCGCTGTGAGCAACGCACTGTCGAAGGCCAAGGGCTTCAAGAAGTCGAAGTCCGGCACGTACCTGTCCATGGGCACGACCGCGTTCGGCGCGATCGGTGTCGCCAAGCAGATCAAGAAGGCCCGCGCCGAGCACGACACGCTGCGCCTGATCGACGCCACCGTGTCCGCCGTCGCGATCGTCACCGGCCTCGCCATCCTCTACCGCGAGCTGAAGCGGCTGGGCGACGACGACGTCCTGCTGGGCTGAGAGGGAAGTTTCACCGTGACCACCACGACCGACCTGGTGTCGTACGAGGACGCGCTGGCGTCGTACGACCCCGTCATGGGCCTTGAGGTCCATGTCGAACTCGGCACCAAGACCAAGATGTTCTGCGGCTGTTCGACCGAGCTGGGTGCCGAGCCCAACTCGCAGACCTGCCCGACCTGCCTCGGCCTGCCCGGCGCGCTCCCGGTCGTCAACGCGATCGGGGTCGAGTCCGCGATCAAGATCGGCCTCGCGCTGAACTGCGAGATCGCCGAGTGGTGCCGCTTCGCCCGGAAGAACTACTTCTATCCGGACATGCCGAAGAACTTCCAGACCTCCCAGTACGACGAGCCGATCGCCTTCAACGGCTACCTCGACGTGCAGTTGGAGGACGGCGAGACCTTCCGCGTGGAGATCGAGCGTGCCCACATGGAGGAGGACACCGGCAAGTCGACGCACGTCGGCGGCGCCACCGGCCGTATCCACGGCGCGTCCCACTCCCTGCTGGACTACAACCGCGCCGGCATCCCGCTCATCGAGATCGTCACCAAGCCGATCGTGGGCGCCGGCGAGCGCGCCCCCGAGGTGGCGAAGGCGTACGTCCGTGAGCTGCGCGAGGTCATCCGTGCCCTCGGTGTGTCCGAGGCCCGCATGGAGATGGGCCAGATGCGCTGCGACGTGAACCTGTCGCTGATGCCCAAGGGCAGCGAGAAGTTCGGCACGCGCAGCGAGACGAAGAACGTCAACTCGCTGCGGTCCGTGGAGCGTGCGGCCCGCTTCGAGATCATGCGGCACGGGGCCGTGCTCTCCTCCGGCGGCACGATCATCCAGGAGACCCGGCACTTCCACGAGGACACGGGGTCCACGACCTCGGGCCGCGTGAAGGAGGAGGCCGAGGACTACCGGTACTTCCCGGAGCCCGACCTCGTGCCGGTCGCCCCGTCCCGCGAGTGGGTCGAGGAGATCCGCGCCGCGCTGCCGGAGATGCCGCTGGCCCGCCGTACCCGGCTGCTCGCCGAGTGGGGCATCTCGGCCACCGACATGCAGGCGATCCTCAACGCCGGTGCGCTGGACCCGATCGTCGCCACGATCGACGCCGGTGCCGACGCGGCCTCCGCCCGCAAGTGGTGGATGGGCGAACTGGCGCGCAGCGCCAACGAGTCCGGTACGTCCCTGGACGAGCTGGCGATCACGCCGCAGCAGGTCGCCCGGGTCACCGAGCTGGTCGCGAAGGGTGACCTGAACGACAAGCTGGCCCGCCAGGTCATCGAGGGCGTCCTCGCGGGCGAGGGCACCCCGGACGAGGTCGTCGACAAGCGTGGTCTGAAGGTCGTCTCCGACGAGGGCGCGCTCACCACCGCCGTCGAGGAGGCCATCGCCGGTAACCCGGGCATCGCGGACAAGATCCGCGGTGGCAAGGTGGCCGCGGCCGGCGCCCTGGTCGGCGCCGTCATGAAGGCCACCCGGGGGCAGGCCGACGCGGCCCGCGTCAAGGAGCTGATCCTGCAGAAGCTGGGCGTCAGCGAGGGCTGAGCCCGCGGGCTCCGTGCGGCCCCGGAGGCATCTCCTCCGGGGCCGTACGCACGCCTCCCGGCCAAAGGCACTACGCTCGCCCGCCATGAGTGGACGTACCGACTCCGGCACCGAGCCCGCCATAGACACCGGATCCGCCAAGGACGCCGAACCCACCGTCGGTGCCGCGCAGGGCCTGACCGGCCAGGTCACAGAGGCCCGCCGGGCCCGCTGGCTCGCTACCGGTACCGGCGTCCTGCTGACCCTCGCCGGGCTCGCCGCCTCCCTGTTCAAGCTCACCGCGTCCGCCCCCGCCCGCGTCTGCGCCGCCTACGCCCTGGGAGCCGCCGTGTGCGCGCTCGCCGCGCTGCTGGGCGCCCGGGGCCGTACCCGCAGGGCCCTGTGGCTGATGATCGTCGGGGCGATGGTCATGGCGCTCGGGGACCAGTCCGACTGAAGTGACCGCGCGGGCGACAGAGTTCGCGGAACTGTCTGTGACGTCCCTCCCACTCGTGTGAAGAAGCCCACGAACAGGGCAAACGATCACGTTCGCCTGCAAGAGTGTCTTGCGATTGCTCATCCGTTCTTTGCGGGCTGTTCAGTTTATGGACGATCGTTCCCGGCCAAAGATCCACAAATCGTCATCCTGGGAGCGCGTCCGTGGCAGACCTCGCTCGTTGGTGTGTCCGGCATCGGCTGATGGCCGTGCTGCTGTGGCTGCTCGCCTTCGGCGGGGTGAGCGCCGTCGCCGCGCTCGCCGGTACGTCGTACTCCAACAACTACGAGGTCCCGGGCACCGAGTCCGGCCGGGCGGAGCAGCTGCTCAAGCAGGGCTTCCCAGGCCTGGGCGGGGACAGTGACACCGTCGTCTGGCACACCGGCGGCGACACCGTGCGCGCCACCGGCGTCGAGCAGACCATGACCCGCACCCTCGACCGGATCGCCGCCCTGCCCGACGTGGCCTCGGTGTCGGGCCCGTACGGCCGCGAGGGCGCGCACCGGATCAGCGCCGATGGCCGTACGGCCTACGCCACCGTCACGTTCGCCCGGCCCTCCGGGGAGATCGGCAAGTCCGAGGCGCAGGCCGTGGTACGCACCGCCAAGGCGGCAGAACGCGACGGGCTCCAGGTGGAGCTGGGCGGCGACGCGATCGGGCTCACCGCGTCCCCGCGCGAGCACACCGCCGAGCTGGTCGGCGTGCTCGTCGCGGCCGCCGTGCTGTTCCTCGCCTTCGGTTCGCTCGCCGCCTCCCTGCTGCCCATCGCCACCGCGGTGGTCGGCGTCGGCACCGCGTACGGCGGCATAGGGCTGCTCGGACACGCCATGACCGTCGCCGACTTCGCGCCCATGCTCGGCATGCTGATCGGGCTCGGCGTCGGTATCGACTACGCGCTGTTCATCGTCACCAGACACCGGCGCGGTCTCAAACGCGGGCTGAGCGTCACCGAGGCCGCCGTGAACGCCGTGGCCACCACGGGACGGGCCGTCGTCTTCGCGGGTGCGACGGTGTGCATCGCCCTGCTGGGGATGCTGATACTGCGGCTGGGCTTCCTCAACGGGGTCGCCGTGGCCGCCTCGTTGACGGTGGTGCTCACCGTCGCGGCCTCGGTCACGCTGCTGCCCGCCCTGCTGTCGTACATCGGACCGCGCGCCCTCAGCCGCCGCGAGCGGTGCCGGCTGGCCGCGCACGGGCCGAGCCCGGAGCTGCCCACGGGGTTCGCCGCCCGCTGGTCCGCGCTGGTCGAACGCCACCCCAAACTGCTCGGCGCGCTCGCCCTCGCCGTCATCGCCGTCCTCGCCCTGCCCACCTTCTCGCTGCACCTCGGCACCTCCGACCAGGGCAACGACCCGCGCACCTCCACCACCCGCAAGGCCTACGACCTGCTCGCCGAGGGGTTCGGCCCCGGTGTGAACGGGCCGCTGACCCTGGTGACCCGGGTGGACGGCGCCGCCGACAGGCTCGCCCTGGACAACCTCGACACCACCCTGCGCGCCACCCGGGACGTCGCCTCCGCCACCCCGGTCACCTACAACACCGGCGGCGACACCGCCTATCTCACGGTCGTCCCCGCCTCCGCGCCCCAGTCGCAGCACACCAGCGACCTCGTGGACCGGCTGCGCGAGCACGTGCTGCCTCGCGCCGAGACCGGCACCTCCCTCGACATCCAGGTCGGCGGGGTGACTGCGGGTTACGACGACTTCGCGGACGTGATCGTCGGCAAACTCCCGCTGTTCGTCGGCGTGGTCGTCGGGCTCGGCTGCTTCCTGCTGCTGGTCGCGTTCCGCTCGCTCGGCATCCCGGCGAAGGCCGCCGTGATGAACATCGCCGCCGTGGCTGCGGCGTTCGGCATCGTCGTCGCCGTCTTCCAGTGGGGCTGGGGCAGTGAACTGCTGGGCCTCGGCCGGGCCGGGCCCATCGAGCCCTTCCTGCCTGTGATCATGGTCTCGGTCCTCTTCGGCCTCTCCATGGACTACCAGGTGTTCCTGGTCAGCCGGATGTACGAGGAATGGCTGGAGACCGGGGACAACCGCCGGGCCGTCCGGGTGGGCCTCGCCGAGACCAGCCGGGTCATCAACTCCGCCGCGGTGATCATGATCTCGGTCTTCCTCGCCTTCGTGCTCAGCGGCGACCGGGTCATCGCCATGTTCGGCATCGCGCTGGCCGCCGCCGTCGCCCTCGACGCGTTCGTGCTGCGCACACTGCTCGTACCCGCGCTGATGCACCTGCTGGGCGCCGCCAACTGGTGGCTGCCCGCCTGGCTGGAGCGCCGACTGCCGCGCATCAGCATCGAGCCGCCCGAGTGCCGGAGCGCACATGAGAGGCTCGGGAACGTCTCGATGGCACAGCTCGGAGATGAACAGGAGCACGATGTACGCGATACCCCTGGGCGATGACGGCGCCGAACTGCGACCCCTCGAGGTCTGGCACGCCGAGGAGGTCCTCGCCAACATCGACCGGGGACGGGAGTTCATCGGCCGGCACGTCGGGCTGCCGGACGTGGTGTCCGACCTGGACGGCGCACGTGGGTGGCTGACGTCGTACGCCGAGAAGCGGGCCGCCGACGGAGGCAGTCTGCACGGCATCTGGCTGGACGGGACGCTCGTCGGCGGGCTGCTGTTCCGCGTGTGGGACACCCCGAGCGGCGTGTGCGAGGCCGGCTGCTGGCTGGAGCCGGCGGCGGCCGGGCGCGGACTGGTCACGCGGGGCATGCGGACGCTGCTGGACTGGGCCTTCGAGGAGCGCGGCATGCACCGCGTGGAGTGGCACGTCTCCTCGGCGAACGAGCCCAGCATCAACGTGGCCCGGCGCCTCGGCATGACCCGCGAGGGCGTGCTCCGCGAGAACTACCCGCACCGGGGCGAGCGCACCAGCACCGAGATCTGGTCGGTCCTCGGCCCCGAGTGGCGTGAGGCACGCGCGCGTACCGCGCACGCCGCTCCCTGACATTCGATCATTAAGAGACCTCTCAGACAGCGTCCGTACGGTGCCGGGCATGGCTACGAAGACAGACGAAGGCGCCGGGACGGGCGCTCCCGGCACCGAGGCACAGACCGACGAGAAGGCCGTGGCGGCCACGCAGGCTCCGCAGGAGGACGCGGGGCACGAGGACGCCGTCGAGGAACAGACCCTGGAGGACGACGAGGCCACGCAGGACGAGGCTCAGGAGGAGGACGACGGCGCGGAGCAGGAACCCGCGGCGCAGAAGGTGCCCTCCGGGGTCGGTCAGGGCGCCGGTGCCGTCGTCTCCGCCGCACTGGGCCTGGTCTCGCTGAGCGGCGGCTGGATCGGCACCGTCGCGGGCGCCCGCCAGCAGCTCATCGGCCAGCTGCGCACCTCCTCCACCGCGACCGTCGCCAAGCAGATCAAGGCGGTCTACGGCG
Organism: Streptomyces broussonetiae; assembly: GCF_009796285.1. Lineage (NCBI taxonomy): Bacteria > Bacillati > Actinomycetota > Actinomycetes > Kitasatosporales > Streptomycetaceae > Streptomyces > Streptomyces broussonetiae. The sequence goes on from NZ_CP047020.1 coordinate 6,528,903, forward strand.
ACGCCTGGCACAGCACCGCCCTGTGGGCCGGCCTGTTCGCGCTGGCCGCGCTGCTCACCGGTGTGGTCGTGCTCGCCCGCCCCGCGTTCGGCGTTCCGGGCCGTCCGCAGGCGCCGTGGATCAAGTCGGTCGCCTGGGCGGGTGTCTCGCTCGGTGTCATCGGCCTGGTCCTGGCCGGGCTGAAGTACTCCGACGCGCTGCTCGGCCTGCCCTCGACGGGCTGAGGAACCGCAGGTCCCCGGGGCCTTAGGTCGTCCATGCCCCCCCTTATGGATGCCCTGAGGCCCCTTACGCGCGCGTGCCGCCCGCGGGCGGCACGAAGATACGGAACTCTCCCGATGCGGCACATCCCCCTCGGGGACGACGGTGGAGGCATCGCAGAACGCGAAGCACGACACCGGCTCTCTCCGAAGGAAACGCCATGCTCGAGATCGAGTACCACAAGGCCCGTGCCGCCCAGCTGATCCGCGAGGCCGAGCAGGAGCGGCTGGCCCGCTCCGTCACCCGGGCCCGCCGCACCGCCCGCGACCCGCAACCGGCCGGCCACGACGGCATGGGTGCCGAGTCCCATACCGACCGGCCCCACCGGCACCGGCTCCCGCGCGCCGCGTGACCACCGCCCCGGCGGGCCCGGGCGGGACGGAGGGGGGCCGTACGGGGGTCGGCCGCCGTCCGTCCCGTGCCACGACCCTCCAGGCCGTCGGTACGAAGATCGCACCGGGTCTGTGGAAAACCGCTGCCCCACTCCCCGGGCCTCGTGCGATGCTCGGGCCCGTGGAGACCAGGTCCGTCAGTCCCGTGTTCGTCGGCCGCACCGACGAGTTGGACACGCTGAACGAAGCGCTCGCCCGCGCCGCAGCCGGCGAGCCGCAGGCGCTGCTGCTCGGCGGTGAGGCCGGCGTCGGCAAGACCCGCCTCGTCGAGGAGTTCGCCGCGGCCGCCGGCCGGCATGCGGTGGTGGCCGTCGGCGGCTGCGTCGAGATCGGTGCGGACGGGCTGCCGTTCGCCCCCTTCTCCACCGCACTGCGCGCCCTGCGCGACGCCCTGTCCGAACAGTTCGCCGCCGCCGCGCACGGACAGGAGGAGGAGCTGGCCCGCCTCCTGCCCGACCTGGGCGAGGCCGGCACCGGCCGCCATGACGAGCAGGGCATGGCCCGCCTGTTCGAGCTGACCGCCCGGCTGCTGGAGCGCGTCGCCGCCGAGCAGCCGGTCGTGTTCGTCCTGGAGGACCTGCACTGGGCCGACGCCTCCACCCGCCACCTCCTCGCCTACCTCTTGCGCACCCTGCGCGCCGGCCGGCTCCTCGTCCTCGCCAGCTACCGATCGGACGACATCCACCGTCGCCACCCGCTGCGCCCCCTGCTCGCCGAACTCGACCGGCTGCGCACGGTCCGCCGTATCGAACTCGCCCGCTTCACCCACGAGGAGGTCGGCCGCCAGATCGCCGGCATCCTCGCCGCCGAACCCGACCCCGCCCGGGTGGACGTGATCTTCGAACGCTCCGACGGCAACGCCTTCTTCGTCGAGGAACTCGCCGTCGCGGGCTGTGAGGGGCGCTGCACCGGTCTCACCGACTCCCTGCGCGATCTGCTCCTGGTGCGGGTGGAGCGGCTGCCCGAGACCGCCCAGCGGGTCGCCCGGATCGTCGCCGAGGGCGGCTCCACCGTGGAGTACCGGCTGATCGCCGCCGTCGCCCAGCTCGCCGAGGACGACCTCATCGAGGCGCTGCGGGCCGCCGTCGGCGCCAACATCCTCACCGTCACCCCGGCCGGCGACGGCTACCGCTTCCGGCACTCCCTGGTCCGCGAGGCCGTCGCCGACGACCTGCTGCCCGGCGAGCGCTCCCGGCTCAACCGCCGCTACGCCGAGGCCCTGGAGGCCGAGCCCGCGCTCGTCCCGGCCGACGCGCGCGTGATGCGCCTGGCCAGCTACTGGTACCACGCGCACGACGCCGCCAAGGCCCTGCCCGCCGTCCTGGACGCCTCCGTCGTGGCCCGCCGCCGGCACGCCTACACCGAGCAACTGGAGCTTCTGGAGCGGGCGATGGAGCTGTGGGACGGCGTCCCCGAGGAGGTGCGCTCGGTCCTGCGCCCGGTGGACTACACCGAGGACTACCCTCCGTGCGGCTGCGATCCGGCCACCACCCCGCTGCGCTATCTCGACCTGATGGCCGAGGCTGCCGTCGCGGGCCGGTTCGGCGGTGAACGGGAACGGGCACTGAAGATCACCAAGCGCGCGCTGCGCCTGCTGGAGGACGACCCCGACCCGCTGCGCGCCGCCTGGTTCTGGATCCAGCGCTCCCGCCTGGTCCAGGCCCTGGCCCGCGGCGACGGCTGGCAGGAACTGGCCACCGCCCAGGACCTGGTGCGCGGCCTGCCGCCCTCGGAGGTGCACGCGGACGTGCTGGCCAACGTGGCCGGCTGGTCCATGCTCCACCGGCCGGGCCCCGAGGCCTTCGCCGCCGCCGAGCGAGCCGTGGAGTACGCGCGCATGGTGGGCGTCCGCGACATCGAACTGCATGCGCGCCTCACCCTCGGCGGTCTCAAGGTCGACGCCGGCGACACCGAGGCCGGCCTCGCGGAGATGCGGCAGGTGCTGCGGGACACCCTCGCCGAGGGCGTGCGCCAGGTCGCGGGCCGCGCCTATGTGAACCTGCCCTCCGAGCTGCAGAGCGTCGGCCGCGACCGGGAGGCCGTCCCCCTGCTGCACGAGGGCATCGCCTTCGCCCGGGCGCACGGGCTGCTGGACTCCGAGGGCTGGATACGGGGCAACCTCTCCGAGGCGCTCTACGCGCTCGGCCAGTGGCCGGAGGCAGCCGAGTCCGCCATGCACGGGGCCAGGGGCGCCCACAGCGTCAAGGCCCGCGGCCAGGGCGCCCTGCGCCTGGCCTATCTCGCCCTGGCCCGCGGCGATCTGGCCGAGGCCGGCCGGCACCTCGCCGCCGCCCGCGCCCACTACGGCACCCACGATCCCATGCCCCAGCACTCCCTGCCGCTGGCCCGCATCACCCTCGGCCTCGCCGCCGCCGAGGGCCGCATCGCCGACGCCCGCGCCGAGCTGCTCCGGGCCCTGGACACCGGGTTCCCGCCCGGCACCCACCGCTACGGCTGGCCGCTGCTGCTGGCGGCCGCCACCGCCGAGGCCGACACCCGCACCCTGCCCGCCGCCCGGCCCGGCCGCGAGGAGATCCTCGGCCGCCTCATCGAGGCCGTACGGAAACTCACCACCGGCGTCCCGCTGTGGCAGGCCTACGACCAGTGGACCCGCGCCGAGCTGCTGCGCGCACAGGGCACGGACACCACCGACGCCTGGTCACCGGTGGTCACCGCCTTCGAGTGCCTGGACCGCCCCTACGACCTCGCCCGGGTCCGCCACCGCCTCGCCGCGGCACTCCTCGCCGCCGGTGGCGAGGACGAACGCGACCGCGCGGTGGACCTGCTCCGGCTGTCCGGGGCGGTCGCCGCCCACCTCGGCGCCCGTCCCCTCGCCGACGAGGTGACCCGGCTCGCCCAGCGCGCCCGCCTCAGCCTGACCCACGCGCCACGCCAGGCCCTCGCCGCCGCCGACCCGGCCGCGTCCCTGGGCCTGACCAGCCGGGAGCGGGACGTCCTGCGCCTCGTCTCGGCCGGCCGCACCAACCGCCAGATAGCCGAGGAGCTGTTCATCTCCCCCAAGACGGCGAGCGTCCACGTCTCCAACATCCTGAGCAAGCTCGGCGTCTCGGGCAGAGGGGAGGCGGCGGCCGTGGCGCACCGGCTGGGCCTGTTCCCGGCCGAGACGGCCACTGCCCCCACGGCGGGGTGACTCGTACGCTGGAGGAAACGGGCCAGAGGCAGGAAGCGGGGGAGAAGCGGTGTTCAACGCCTTCGAGGAACTGTTCGCGCCCAGCCGCAAGCACACCCATGAAGAGCAGAACCGTCTGGAGCTGACCCGGGAGGACGTCGGGGACACCGACCCCGGCCGGGGGCCGATAGATCTGGCTTCGGGAAAGGTGGTCGTACGCCCGCGCACGGCGCCGCCCCCGGAAGAGGAAGCGGCGGAAGGGAAGGCTGCGGAAGCGGAAGCCGGGGGAGCCATGGAGGGGAGGACTGCGCAGGAGGCGGCCGCGGAGGGCGACTAGGCCCTGTCGTCACCGCACCCGGACCTCCAGCACCCGGTCGTCTCCCTTCGCCGGCCGGCCCCGGCCGTCCGTGTTGCTCGTCACCAGCCAGACCCTGTCGCCGCCTGCCGCGACGACCGTGCGCAGGCGGCCGTACTCGCCGGTGAGGAAGGCCTGCGGGGCCGCGGCGGCCTGCGTGCCCTGCAGCGGGATACGCCACAGGCGCCGGCCCTTCAGGCCCGCCATCCAGATCACGCCGTCGACGTAGGCGATGCCGCTGGGGGAGGCGTCGCCGGTGTGCCACTGGGCGAGCGGGTTCTGCAAGGCGGCGTCGGAGGATCTGCCCTCGGCGGCAGGCCAGCCGTAGTCGCCGCCGGGCTTGATCGCGTTCAGCTCGTCCCAGGTGTCCTGCCCGAACTCCGAGGCGAACAGCCGCTGTCGGCCGTCCCAGGCCAGGCCCTGCACGTTCCGGTGGCCGTACGAGTACACCGGTGAACCGGGGAAGGGATTCCCCGGCGCCGGATCGCCCTCGGGGGTCAGGCGCAGGATCTTGCCGCCCAGGGACTTCCTGTCCTGGGCCAGGCCGCGCTCGCCGCTCTCGCCGGTGCCCGCGTACAGCATCCCGTCCGGGCCGAACGCGATACGGCCGCCGTTGTGGACGGCGCCCTTGGGAATGCCCTTGAACACCGTGTCCGGAGCGCCCAGTTGCTCACCGGCAGGCTTTCGCTCGTCGTACAGCATGCGGACGATGCGGTTGTCCGAGGCGGAGGTGAAGTAGGCGTAGATCATGTGGTCCGAGGCGTAGCCGGGGGAGAGGGCGATGCCCAGCAGGCCGCCCTCCCCGGCCGGGGAGACCCCGGAGACCGTACCCAACTCGGTCTTCCTGCCGGTGTTTTCGTCGATCCGGGTGATCGTCCCGTCGTCGCGGGAGGAGACCAGCAGGCCGCCGCCCGGCAGCGGGGCCAGTCCCCAGGGCGTCTTGAGTCCCTCGGCCACCGTGCGCAGCACCTTCGCCGAGCCCCTGGCCGGCGGCGCCGGGTCGGCGGACCGTCCGGAGGGGGCGGCGCCGCTCGACCGGGTGAGCCCGCCGTCGAGCGGCAGGCGCCCGCCAGGGGAGCCGTTCCCGCCCGAGGAGCAGCCGGCCGTCAGCAGCAGGGCGGCGGCCAACACGGCTGTCACGGCGCGATGTTGCACGATCGGTCCCCTTCGGCCGGCAGTGGTCTCGGCATCCTCACCCTCACCCTCTCCTACCCACATCACGCCCACCCTGCCCCGGCGAACCGGTGCACGCTCGTCCTCCCGGCCGTACTGCCGGTCAGTCCCACGAGCCCTGGGCCGCCGGCAGACGGGATATCTCCGTCAGGTCCTGCTCGGTCAGGCGCAGGGCGGCTGCCGCCGCGTTCTGGGATGCCCAGTGTTCCCGCTTCGTGCCCGGTACGGCGATCACATGGCGGCCCTGGGTGAGGACCCAGGCGAGGGCCACCTGGGCCGGGGTGACGTCCCCGCCGTGGCGGTGCGCGATGCGGCGCAGGCCCGCGACGATCGGCTGGTTGGCGGCCATCATCTCGGCCGTGAAACGGGGGTGGCGGGCGCGCAGGTCGTCCGGTTCGAAGCCCTCGCCGGGCGTCAGCGTGCCGGTCAGGAAGCCATTGCCCAGCGGCATCGCCGCAAGGAACCCCACGCCCCGCGCCTCGCACCACGGCAGCAGCCCCTGCACCGCCTCCGGCGACCACACCGACAGCTCCGCCTGCACCGCCGCCACCGGGAAGACCTGCTGCACGCGCCGCAACTGGCGCAGGGTGGCGTCGTACAGCCCGGTGCCCGAGCGCCGGCCGCCGCGCGCGCCGACCGCGCACAGCCCCAGTGCCCGTACCTTGCCGGCCCGTACCAGTTCCGCCATCGCGCCCCACGTCTCCTCGATCGGGACCTCGGGGTCCGCGCGGTGCAACTGGTAGAGGTCGATGACGTCGGTCTGCAGGCGCCTGAGCGAGGCGTCGCAGGCGCGCTTCACATAGCCGGGGCGGCCGTTGGCCACGATGTGCTGCTCGCCCACCAGCAGCCCCGCCTTCGTGGACACGAAGGCGTCCCCGCGGCGCTCCCTGAGTACCCGGCCGAGCAGCAGCTCGTTGGTGAACGGGCCGTACATGTCCGCCGTGTCCAGGAGACCCGAGCCCAGGTCCAGCGCCCGGTGCACGGTTCTCAGCGACTCCTCGCCGCGCCGCCGCGAGGCGCTGTACGCCCAGCTCATCGGCATGCATCCGAGTCCGACGGCCCCCACCGCGAGTGCTCCCGCGCCGATCGTCCTGCGCTCCACCTGGTCGTGAACCTCCCTCTCCTGCTCCCCAACCTAACCTCTGTGCCCGCACGCCCCTGACATAGCCTCCATGCCATGACTACGGACGTGTGGCTTCCCATCCCGCCGAAGGAGATCGAGGGGCTTCCCGAGGGGCCCCGGTACCTGTTCTGGGACGGCGGTGAGGACGGTGAACAGGAGTTTCCCGGCGATCCCGCGGACTGTGCCGTCTACGTGGTGCCGTACATGAAGCCGCTGCCGGTCCGGGTGCGCCCGCTGGAGCACCTGACCCACGTGCGGCTGATCCAGACGCTCACGGCGGGCGTCGACGACATCACCGGGCGGCTCGACGCCATCGTGCCGGGCGTCGCGCTGTGCAACGCGCGCGGTGTGCACGAGGCGAGCACCGCCGAACTCGCCCTCACCCTGACCCTCGCCTCCCTGCGCGGCATCCCCGGCTTCGTACGCGCCCAGCAGGAGCGGCGCTGGGAGAGCGGGTTCCACCCCGCGCTCGCCGACAAGAACGTCCTCATCGTCGGCTACGGCTCGATCGGCGCCGCCATCGAGGACCGGCTCACGCCCTTCGAAGTTGCGCGGGTGGCGCGCATCGCGCGCGAGGGGCGCACCACGGCGCGCGGTCCTGTGCATCCGTTCGCCGATGTGCTCTCACTGCTTCCGGACGCGGATGTCGTCATCGTCTCCACTCCCCTCACTCAGGCCACACACCATCTCGTCGACGCCGGGTTCCTCGCGCGGATGAAGGACGGGGCGCTGCTCGTGAACGTCGCGCGCGGTCCCGTGGTGGACACCGAGGCGCTGCTCGCCGAGCTGAACAGCGGCCGGATCTCCGCCGCCCTGGACGTCACCGACCCCGAGCCGCTGCCGTCGGACCATCCCCTGTGGCAGGCGCCCGGTGTGCTGATCAGCCCCCATGTGGGCGGTCCCTCCTCGGCCTTCCGGCCCCGCGCCGAGCGGCTGCTCGCCGACCAGCTGCACCGGTTCGTGAACCGGGAGCCGCTGCGGAACGTGATCCTGACGACGGGCGCCGAGACGGCAGGAGCGGGCGGGCACTGATCCTTTCCGCCTCGTTCCGACTCGAGCGGGGCCCTTTCGGCACCCTCCGCAACCCCTCGGACGCGGCCCGTACCCGCATCCCCGCTGGTCGTCACGGAGCGTAGAGAAGCTATGTCCCTGAGTGACGATCCTGGTGTATCGTCCCGACAGGGGCTGCGCCGCTGACCGTTACGGCGCCGGGGATGGACATTTCAGATTTGTGAGGGGGGCGACGGGCGATGCACGGCCTATGGACGAACGATCCGACGCGGCGGAGCCGCCGACGGCGACCCTGGCGCACGGCCACGCGCAGACGCGGCCACCACACCGGCCATCACAGCCATCACCAGCGCAGGCACAGCGGCCGCAGGAGGCATGCGCACCCAGCGCACCGGGACCGTCGGGGCCGGGGAGCGGCGCGGACCGGGAGGCCCCGGTGACTGCGCCGCTCTCTGTGACGACCGTGCCGGAAGAAGCGGTGCGCGCACCGCATCCGCAGCAGGCGCCGCCGCCCTGCCGGCCGGCCGTCGGCGAGCGCTCGCGCGGGACGGAGCAACTCGTCCTCGCCCTGGTCTGTGCAGCCTACGCCGTCGGGGCCGCGTTCGACTGGGGTGCGAACGAAGTGGCGTTGATCATGGGGGACTTCGGGCTGGCCGCGGCTGCGGGCACCGCCGCCGTCTCCTGCTTCCTGTACGCCCGCAGCCCGCGCGTCCGCTTCCGGTCGGCCTGGCTGTTGTTCGCCCTGTCGTCGATGATGGCGTCCCTCGGCAACGCGGTCTGGGGGTGGTACGAGGTCGTGCTCGCCCGGCCCGTGCCCACGCCCAGCTACGCCGACCTGTTCTTCCTGTGCTTCGCACCGCCCGCCATCGTGGGCCTGCTGGTGCTGGCCAAACGGCCGGTGACCAGGGCCGGCTGGATCTGTCTGGGGCTGGACGCCTGGCTGATCGGTGGCTCGCTGCTGACGCTGTCGTGGAGCCTCGCGCTCGCCCAGGCGGCCCGCTTCGACGGGCCGAGCGTGGAGCACACCGCGCTGTCGCTGGCGTACCCGCTGCTCGACATCGCGCTCGTCAGCATGGTGCTCGCGCTGCACTTCCGCCGGGCCCCGGGCAGTCGTACGGCGGTGAACACCGCGATCGGCGCGCTCGCGCTGACCGTGATGTGCGACGCGCTGTTCACCTCCCCGCTGCTGCACAGCAGTTACCGCTCCGGTCAGCTGCTGGACGCCGGCTGGTTCGCCGGTTCGCTGCTGCTCGCCTACGCCCCCTGGGCCGCACCCCGGTGCAAGGGTGCGCAGGAGGCGCACGCTCCGGACGGGCACACGCGCGTGGTCCACGAGCACGTGCCCGGACAGCGCGGCACGGGCCGGCACCCGGCGCCCGCCCAGAGCGGTGAGCACGGCCGCTATCCGGCCGGCCGGCCGCTCACCGGATCCCTCGCCGCGCTCACTCCGTACCTCGCCGCCGCCGTGTGCACCCTGGGCATTCTGTACAACGTCCTCAACGGCCGCAGGCCCGACCACGTCGTGCTGATCACGGCGGGCGCGGTCGTGCTCGCGCTTGTGATCCGGCAGGGCATCATGCTGCTGGACAACATCACCCTCACCCAGGAACTGGCGCAGAAGGAGAACCACTTCCGCTCCCTGGTCCAGGGCTCCAGCGACGTCATCATGATCGCCGCGCCCAACGGCATGCTCCGGTACGTCTCCCCGGCCGCCGCCGGGGTCTACGGCCGGCCCGCCGAGGAACTGGTGGGCACCGAGCTGGCCGCTCTCATCCATCCTGAGGACCTGGGCTGTGTGGTGCACGAGGTACGGCGCTTCCTCGTCGCCAGCCCGCTGGAGGAGCCCACCACCCGTATCGAGTGCCGCTTCCGCTCCGGCGACGGCGGCTGGCTCAACGTCGAGTCGACCGTCAACCGGCACCACGGCGGGCTGATCTTCAACAGCCGGGACGTGACCGAACGCGTCCGCCTGCAGGCGCAGTTGCAGCACAACGCCGAGCACGACCCGCTGACGGACCTGCCCAACCGCGCGCTGTTCACCCGGCGCGTCCAGCAGGCCCTGTCCGGCCGCCGTGCGACCGACCGGGGTGCCGCCCTGCGCAACACGGCGGTGCTCTTCATCGACCTGGACGGCTTCAAGGCCGTCAACGACACGATCGGGCACCAGGCCGGGGACGAGCTGCTGGTCCAGGCCGCCCGCAGACTCCAGGACGCGGTCCGGCACGGGGACACCGCCTCCCGGCTGGGCGGCGACGAGTTCGCGGCCCTGATCGTCGGGGACGGCACCCGCGACCGTGCCGCCCGGGAGCGCAACATCCTGGAGCTCGCCGACCGCCTCAGGATGACCCTCTCCCAGCCCTACGCCATCGACGGCAACGATGTCCGGGTCAACGCCTCCATCGGCGTCGCCTTCGCCGAACCGGGCCTGGGTGCGGGCGAGTTGCTACGCAACGCCGACCTCGCGATGTACCGCGCGAAAGCGGCCGGAAAGGGCCGCGTGGAGCTGTACAAACCGCAGATGCAGCAGGACGTCGTACGCAAGGCGGAACTGGCCACGCGGCTGCGGGCCGCACTGCACGACGGCGAGTTCGCGCTGCTGCACCAGCCGGTGGTGTGCCTGGGCAGCGGCCGGATCACGGCGGTCTCCGCACAGGCGCGCTGGCGCTCCTCGCAAGGGGTGCTGTTCACCCCGGCCGAGTTCCTGCGGGTGACCGAGGACGGCGACAAGACCGCCGAGCTGGACCGCTGGATCCTCCAGGAGGCCGTGGAGCAGGCGGCCGAACGGGCCGCGACCGGGCTCGTCATGCCGGTGGCCGTCCGGATGAGCGCCCGGCGGCTGCTGGACCGCTCGGTGCCGCTCGGCTCCGTGGAGGCGCTGCTGACCCGGCACGGGCTGCCGCCCGGCGCGCTGGTCATCGAGCTGTCCGACACCGATCCGCGCATCTCCCTGGACGAGCTGGAGCGGCGCCTGGCCGCGCTCAGCCGGCTCGGGGTGCGGATCGCGCTGGACTGCTTCGGCAACGGCCACGCGGCCATCACGGCGCTCAGAAGGCTCCCGGTCGACGTCCTCAAGCTCGACCGCAGCCTGGTCGAGGGTGTCGTGGAGTCCGCGCGGCTGCACAAGATCACGAGCGGTCTGCTGCGGATCGCCGGCGATCTCGGGCTGCAGTCCGTGGCCGACGGCGTGGACCTGCCGGAGCAGGTCCTCGCGCTGCGCACGATGGGCTGCACCCATGGGCAGGGCATGGCGTTCGCGGGAGCGGTGGACGAGTACCGGCTGCGCCGGGCGCTCGGATCCGGCCACTATCCGGTGCCGCACGCAGCGGCGGCGCCGGTGTTCGCGGGCGGTGTGCGCGAGCCGCAGGGGCGGGTCGGCGTCGAGAGCGCGGCCGTACTGAGGCCCGAAGGGCTGAGCGCGGTCGTGGCCCCGGCCCCGACCGGTGGGCCGCGCAGGTGAGCGAGTAGTGGAGAGGGGCACGGGGGTGTAGACAGGGGGTGTTCCCCGCTGTCTTGGGAGGCGACCGTGCCCTTCGCCCACATTCTGAGACTCGCGTCCCACCCACTTGACACGTGGTGTGCGCCGGGGGGAGGGTCAGTTCCATGCGCACCCGAATTCTCGTACTTGGACAGCGCGTCGGTTGAGCTGGGACCCACCGGAGGACGATCCGGAATCCCCAGCGACCTCACCGGCGCGCTCCCCTCGCTTGCCTTTCGGCACGAGGGGTTTTTTGTTGCACGAGCACCGATCGTGCAGCGCTTGAACTCCGCACAAACCTCGCAAAAACCCTCAGCATCGAGAAGAGAATGCCGATGACCGAGCAGGCCACCGGGGCCCATCCGCAGCCGCGGCCCCGATCCGGAGGACAGCAGTCCGCCCCCGTCGAGCACGTCACGGGTGCGCAGTCCCTCATCCGCTCCCTCGAGGAGGTCGGCGCGGACACGGTATTCGGCATTCCCGGCGGCGCGATCCTGCCGGCGTACGACCCGCTGATGGACTCGACCCGGGTGCGCCACGTCCTGGTCCGTCACGAGCAGGGCGCCGGCCACGCAGCCACCGGCTACGCGCAGGCCACCGGCAGGGTCGGCGTCTGCATGGCCACCTCCGGACCCGGCGCCACCAACCTGGTCACGCCGATCGCGGACGCCCACATGGACTCCGTCCCGCTGGTCGCGATCACCGGCCAGGTCGCCTCGAAGTCGATCGGCACGGACGCCTTCCAGGAGGCGGACATCGTCGGCATCACCATGCCGATCACCAAGCACAACTTCCTCGTCACCAAGGCCGAGGACATCCCGCAGGTCATCGCGCAGGCCTTCCACATCGCCTCCACCGGCCGTCCGGGCCCGGTCCTGGTCGACATCGCCAAGGACGCCCTCCAGGCGAGGACCACCTTCTCCTGGCCGCCCACCATGGACCTGCCCGGCTACCGCCCGGTGACCAAGCCGCACGCCAAGCAGATCCGCGAGGCCGCCAAGCTGATCACCGCCGCCAAGCGGCCCGTCCTCTACGTCGGCGGCGGCGTCATCAAGGCGCAGGCCACCGCCGAGCTGAAGGTCCTCGCCGAACTCACCGGCGCGCCCGTCACCACCACCCTGATGGCGCTCGGCGCGTTCCCCGACAGCCACCCGCTGCACGTGGGAATGCCGGGCATGCACGGTGCGGTCACCGCCGTCACCGCGCTGCAGAAGGCCGACCTGATCGTCGCCCTCGGTGCCCGCTTCGACGACCGCGTCACCGGCAAGCTGGACAGCTTCGCCCCGTACGCCAAGATCGTCCACGCCGACATCGACCCCGCCGAGATCGGCAAGAACCGCGCCGCCGACGTGCCGATCGTCGGTGACGCCCGCGAGGTCATCGCCGACCTGGTCCAGGCCGTGCAGAAGGAGCACAGCGAGGGCCACAGGGGCGACTACACCGCATGGTGGAGCGACCTGAGCCGCTGGCGCGAGACCTACCCGCTCGGCTACGACCAGCCCGAGGACGGCTCCCTGTCCCCGCAGGCCGTCATCGAGCGGATCGGCCAACTCGCGCCCGAGGGCACGATCTTCGCGGCGGGCGTCGGCCAGCACCAGATGTGGTCCGCGCACTTCATCCAGTACGAGAAGCCCGCCACCTGGCTGAACTCCGGCGGCGCCGGAACCATGGGCTACGCGGTCCCGGCCGCCATGGGGGCCAAGGCCGGGCAGCCGGACCGGACCGTCTGGGCGGTCGACGGCGACGGCTGCTTCCAGATGACCAATCAGGAACTGACCACCTGCGCGCTGAACAACATCCCGATCAAGGTCGCCATCATCAACAACGGCGCCCTCGGCATGGTCCGCCAGTGGCAGACCCTCTTCTACAACCAGCGCTACTCCAACACCGTGCTGCACAGCGGTCCGGAGGACATCAACCCGGACGCGAAGGGCACGCGCGTGCCGGACTTCGTGAAGCTGTCCGAGGCGATGGGCTGCGTGGGTCTGCGCTGCGAGCGCCCGGAGGACCTGGACAAGGTCATCGCGGAGGCGAACTCCATCAACGACCGCCCGGTCGTCGTCGACTTCATCGTCCACGAGGACGCGATGGTCTGGCCGATGGTCGCCGCCGGCACCTCCAACGACGAGATCATGGCCGCCCGGGACGTCCGCCCCGACTTCGGCGACAACGAAGACGACTGAGCGAGAGAGACGAACGAGAAATGTCCAAGCACACGCTCTCCGTCCTGGTGGAGAACAAGCCGGGCATCCTGGCCCGGATCGCCGCCCTGTTCTCCCGCCGCGGCTTCAACATCGACTCGCTCGCGGTCGGCGTCACCGAGCACCCCGACATCTCCCGCATCACCATCGTGGTGGGTGTCGAGGAACTGCCGCTGGAGCAGGTCACCAAGCAGCTCAACAAGCTCGTCGAGGTGCTGAAGATCGTCGAGCTGGAACCCGGTTCGGCCGTTCAGCGCGAACTCGTTCTGGTGAAGGTGCGCGCCGACAACGAGACCCGCTCCCAGATCGTCGAGATCGTCCAGCTGTTCCGCGCCAAGACCGTGGACGTCTCCCCGGAGGCCGTGACCATCGAGGCCACCGGATCCGGCGAGAAGCTGTCCGCCATGCTCAAGATGCTGGAGCCGTTCGGCATCAAGGAGCTGGTCCAGTCCGGCACGATCGCGATCGGCCGCGGCGCCCGTTCGATCACGGACCGCTCGCTGCGCGCTCTGGACCGATCCGCGTAAGGCTGGAAACGGGCGGTCGGCGCCGCGCCGCCCGCCCGTATCCCGAGACCCGCAGACTTCCCTTCCCCTCACCGGCATACGGTGGGACGCACAACCTGCACACCAAGGAGAGAACCCAAAGTGGCCGAGCTGTTCTACGACGCTGACGCCGACCTGTCCATCATCCAGGGCCGCAAGGTCGCGGTCATCGGCTACGGCAGCCAGGGCCACGCCCATGCGCTGTCGCTGCGTGACTCCGGCGTCGACGTCCGTGTCGGTCTGCACGAGGGCTCCAAGTCCAAGGCGAAGGCCGAGGAGCAGGGCCTGCGCGTGGTGACGCCGGCCGAGGCCGCCGCCGAGGCCGACGTCATCATGATCCTGGTCCCGGACCCGATCCAGGCCCAGGTCTACGAGGAGTCCATCAAGGACAACCTCAAGGACGGCGACGCGCTGTTCTTCGGCCACGGCTTCAACATCCGCTTCGGCTTCATCAAGCCCCCGGCCGGCGTCGACGTCTGCATGGTCGCCCCGAAGGGCCCGGGCCACCTGGTCCGCCGCCAGTACGAGGAGGGCCGCGGCGTTCCGTGCATCGCCGCCGTCGAGCAGGACGCCTCCGGTAACGCCTTCGCGCTCGCCCTGTCCTACGCCAAGGGCATCGGCGGCACCCGCGCCGGCGTCATCAAGACGACCTTCACCGAGGAGACCGAGACCGACCTCTTCGGCGAGCAGGCCGTCCTGTGCGGTGGTACGGCCGCGCTGGTCAAGGCGGGCTTCGAGACCCTGACCGAGGCCGGCTACCAGCCGGAGATCGCCTACTTCGAGTGCCTGCACGAGCTGAAGCTGATCGTGGACCTCATGTACGAGGGCGGCCTGGAGAAGATGCGCTGGTCCATCTCCGAGACCGCCGAGTGGGGCGACTACGTCACCGGCCCGCGCATCATCACCGACGCCACCAAGGCCGAGATGAAGAAGGTCCTCGCCGAGATCCAGGACGGCACCTTCGCCCAGAACTGGATGGACGAGTACCACGGCGGTCTGAAGAAGTACGACGAGTACAAGAAGCAGGACTCCGAGCACCTGCTGGAGACCACCGGCAAGCAGCTGCGCAAGCTGATGAGCTGGGTGAACGAGGAGGCGTAAGCCTCACGTCAGGGGGCCGGGGCATGATGCTCCGGCCCCCGTCGTCCATCTGTTGTCCACCCCGTCCAGCGCCGGACGGGTGATCCTTCCGCAGAGGCGTAAGACGGTCTCGGCGGCGCCACTACACTGCTGCACAACACGCGTCAGGCCCACAGCGTCGTGCGTCTTCCGCGGCAAAGCGACCCCGAGAAATTTCCGGCACGCCCCACGCGGAAATTCCCCGGCGCCGCTCCCTCCACCGCCAGCGGCCGTCGGGACGGCCGTCCGCATTGGACTTGTGAGGACCTCACGTGAGCTCGAAACCTGTCGTACTCATCGCTGAAGAGCTGTCGCCCGCGACCGTGGACGCACTCGGCCCGGACTTCGAGATCCGGCACACCAACGGAGCCGACCGCGCCGAACTGCTCCCGGCCATCGCCGACGTCGACGCGATCCTGGTCCGTTCCGCCACCAAGGTCGACGCGGAGGCCATCGCCGCGGCGAAGAAGCTGAAGGTCGTCGCGCGCGCCGGCGTCGGCCTGGACAACGTCGACGTCTCCGCCGCCACCAAGGCCGGCGTGATGGTCGTCAACGCCCCGACCTCCAACATCGTGACCGCCGCCGAGCTGGCCTGCGGTCTGCTCCTCGCCACCGCCCGCAACATTCCGCAGGCCAACGCCGCGCTCAAGAACGGCGAGTGGAAGCGCAGCAAGTACACCGGCGTCGAGCTGGCCGAGAAGACCCTCGGTGTCGTCGGTCTCGGCCGCATCGGCGCCCTGGTCGCGCAGCGCATGTCCGCCTTCGGCATGAAGGTCGTCGCCTACGACCCCTACGTGCAGCCTGCCCGGGCCGCGCAGATGGGCGTCAAGGTCCTCTCCCTGGACGAGCTGCTCGAGGTCTCCGACTTCATCACCGTCCACCTGCCCAAGACGCCCGAGACCCTGGGCCTGATCGGCGAGGACGCGCTGCACAAGGTCAAGCCGAACGTGCGCATCGTCAACGCCGCGCGCGGCGGGATCGTGGACGAGGAGGCGCTGTACGCGGCGCTCAAGGAGGGCCGGGTCGCCGGCGCGGGCCTCGACGTCTACGCGCAGGAACCCTGCACCGACTCCCCGCTCTTCGAGCTGGACCAGGTCGTGTGCACCCCGCACCTGGGTGCCTCCACCGACGAGGCCCAGGAGAAGGCCGGTATCGCCGTCGCCAGGTCCGTCCGCCTGGCGCTCGCCGGTGAGCTGGTCCCGGATGCGGTCAACGTCCAGGGCGGTGTCATCGCCGAGGACGTCAAGCCCGGTCTGCCGCTCGCCGAGCGCCTCGGCCGTATCTTCACCGCGCTCGCCGGCGAGGTCGCCCACCGTCTCGACGTCGAGGTGTACGGCGAGATCACCCAGCACGACGTGAAGGTGCTGGAACTGTCCGCGCTCAAGGGCGTCTTCGAGGACGTGGTCGCCGAGACGGTCTCCTACGTCAACGCCCCGCTGTTCGCGCAGGAGCGCGGTGTCGAGGTCCGGCTGACCACCAGCTCCGAGTCGAACGAGCACCGCAACGTCGTCACCGTGCGCGGCACCCTGGCGAGCGGCGAGGAGGTGTCGGTCTCCGGCACGCTGGCCGGTCCCAAGCACCTCCAGAAGATCGTCGCGGTCGGTGACTACGACGTCGACCTCGCGCTCGCCGACCACATGGTCGTCCTGCGCTACGAGGACCGTCCCGGAGTCGTCGGCACCGTCGGCCGCATCCTCGGTGAGGCGGGCATCAACATCGCCGGCATGCAGGTGGCCCGCGCGGGTGTGGGCGGCGAGGCGCTGGCCGTGCTGACCGTCGACGACACCGTGACCGCCGCCGTGCTGGCCGAGGTCGCCGCCGAGATCGGTGCGACCTCCGCCCGCTCGGTGAACCTGGTCTGACGGCCCTCCCGCCCACCGGACTCGGTGGGCCCAAGGGCTGAGCCTGTGCTCGACCCCCAGAGGGGGCAACGCCGGGCGGGCTGACTCTCGTCAGCCCGCCCGGCGTTCTTCTTCTGGGCCCTACTCCGTGTCCCCGGCCCCGATCCTGCGCAGGCTCAGCGCCGCGCCCACCGCGGCCACCACGAGGATGACCGCCCCGGCGATCGCCGCGCCGTTCATTCCGGTGGTGAACGCCTCCCGGGCGGTGGCGACGAGGGACCGGCCGGCCCCGCCGGGCAGCCGGGCGGCCGTGGCGAGAGCGCCGCCGAGGGTCTCGCGGGCCTCGGCCGGGGCGGTGGCCGGCATCTCGTGGCGGTAGATCGCCGTACCGATGGAGCCGAGGACGGCCATGCCGAGGGCGCCGCCGAACTCGGTACTGGTCTCCAGCAGGGAAGAGGCCGTGCCCGCCCGCTCCACCGGAGCGCTGCTCATCGCGAGGTCCACCAGCTGGGACGCGATCGCGACCATCCCGCAGGCGAGGACGCCGGCCCCGGCCAGCGCCGGCCACAGCGAGTCGGTGCCGAGCAGGGCGAGCATCGAGAACCCGGCCGCCATGGCCGCGAAGCCGCCGGCGACGACGTATCCCCGGTTGACCCCCCGCTGCACGAGCTGCGCGGTGACCGGACCGGCGAAGCCGATGAACACCGAGGGCAGCAGGCTCCACAGGGCCGCCGACAGCGGGCTCTTGCCGAGAACCGACTGCAGGTACTGCGTGGTGAAGATGGCCGAGCCCAACATCGCGAAAGCGGCGACGAGGTTCAGGGCCAGCGCCGGGGCGAAGCCGTGGCCCCGCAGCAGGGCCGGCGGGATCAGCGGGGAGGGCGCGGTGCGCTGGCGGCGGACGAACAGGGCCGCGAAGAGCAGGCCGACGGTGATCGAGACGACGTACAGCGGGTGCCAGCCCTCGGAGGGGATCTCCTTGAGGCCGTAGATCACGGGGAGTACGGCGGCCATCGACAGCGGGACGCTCACCCAGTCGAAGCGGCCGGGCCCGGGGTTGCGCGACTCCGGCAGCAGGACCGGGCCGAGGAGCAGCAGCAGCGCCATCGCGGGCAGGTTGACCAGGAAGACCGAGCCCCACCAGAAGTGCTCGACGAGGATGCCGCTCATCACGGAGCCGAGTGCGATACCGCCGGTCATCACGCCGGACCACAGGCCGATCGCCTTGGCCCGCTGGGCGGGATCGGTGAACATCGTGCGCAGCAGCGCCATGGTGGACGGCATCAGGGTCGCTCCGCCGATGCCGAGGAGCGCGCGGGCCGCGATCAGGGTCTCGGCGCTGTTCGCGTAGGCCGCGAGGAGCGAGGCTCCGCCGAAGGCGGCGGCGCCCGTGAGGAGGAGCTTGCGGCGGCCGATGCGGTCGCCGAGCGAGCCCATCGTCATCAGCAGGCCGGCCAGGACGAAGCCGTAGACGTCGAAGATCCACAGCTGCTGGGTGCCGCTCGGGTGCAGATCGGTGCTGATCGCGGGAGTCGCGAAGTACAGGACGGAGACGTCCATCGAGACCAGCAGCAGCGGCAGCATCAGCACGCCGAGGGCGGTCCACTCGCGGCGTCCGGCGCGGGTGCCTTCGGCGCGGACGGTGGGGGCGGTGCTCGTCGGGTTCGTCATGCCGAGAAATGTACGCACGTCTTAAACGCTTGTCTAGAACGATTGTGTAAGTCATGCGTCTAGGACACGTGTATGGATCGCGGGGTAGGCTGACCGGCATGGGACACCGTGAGGATCTGCTCGAAGGCGCCAAGCGCTGCCTGCTGGAAAAGGGGTTCGCGCGCACGACGGCGCGCGACATCGTCAAGGCCTCGGGGACCAACCTGGCCTCGATCGGCTACCACTACGGCTCGAAGGACGCACTCCTCGCGCAGGCCTACATCGCGATGGTGGAGAACATGTCCGGTGCCTTCGACGGGGGCGAGGGCGGAGCGATCGAGGGCGCGCCCGGCTCGCTGGAGCGGTTCCGGTGGGTGTGGTCGAACATCGTCGCCACCATGCGGGAGCCGGACTCGATGTGGCGCCTGAGCATGGAGGTCATGACCATCGACATGCCCGAGGTGCGCGAGCACCTGTCCCACGCGCAGCGCGAGGGCGGGCGCGGCCTCGTGGCCGTCCTCCAGGGCGTGCCGGAGGAGGAGGTCTCCGACGAGACGGCCGACACCCTCGGCCGCTTCTACATGACGCTGATGACCGGGCTCATCGCGCAGTGGACGTTCGACGCGAAGACGGCCCCGGACGGGGACGCGCTCACCGAGGGCCTCCGGCAGATCATCGAGGGGGCAGGGCCGGCACCTGCCTGACGGGGTCGGGTGCGCCCAGCCGCGCCCGTACCGTCTTGCCGACCTCCGTCCTCAGGAACCAGTCCAGCTCCTCCGTGAGGTGGGCGACGACCAGGAGTCCCCGGCCGCGTTCGCCTCCGGCGTGCTCGCGGCCCGGTTCGGGAAACGCCCGCACCGGGTCCGGTCCACCTCGGACAAGCCCCGTGAAGTGGACCGCTTCCACCGCCGGTTCGACGCCATGGCAGCATCAGCCCTGCCTCCCGAGGACACGCCCGACTTCCTGCATCGACTACGACTAGAGCTGTAGGTCCATGACCCCGCGCCACATCGCAACCGAACTCGCTCCCGACCCTGCCTGGTTCAAGTCCTCCTACAGTGACCCCGGCCAGAACTGCGTCGAAGTGGCCCCCCCTCCACCCCCACGTCGGCGTCCGCAACTCCAAGAACCCCGCCGGGCCCGCCCTTCTCCTCCCTTCCCGCGCCTGGACGGAGTTCGTCGCCCACCTCGCCGGGCGGTGACCGCTCACAGCCGCGCCCCCTTGAGCGCCATGTGCAGCAGCAGCCGGTCCTCCCCGTCGTCCAGGTCGAGGCCCGTCAGCTGCTCCACCCGGGACAGGCGGTAGTACAGCGTCTGCCGGTGGATGCCCAGCGCAGCGGCCGCGCGGCCGGCCTGGCCCGCGCAGTCCAGGTAGACCTCGGCGGTGCGGGCCAGCTCCCGGTGGGCGGGGGACAGGAGTGGGCCGACCACCGGATCGTGCGCGGCCTGCGGCGGCAGCGCCGTCAGCAGCCGGTACGGGCCGATGTGCGCCCACTGTGCGACCGGTCCGAGCCGCGGCTCGGCCAGCGCGGCACGCGCGGCGGCGGACGCCTCCTCCCAGACCGTGCCCAGCTCGGCGAGGCCGGTGCGGGGCTCACCGACTCCGGCGGCGCATCCGGTACCGCCCGCCGCGGCCGCCCGCGCCCCGCGCGCCCCTTCGGTCTCCTTCAGCAGTCGTGTGGCCGCCGCCAGCGCGGGGGTGCCCACCTCCGTGGTCCGCAGCCGGACCAGCAGCGCAAGGCTCTGGCCCGATGTGCCCCAGGGGAGCGTGCACAGCGCCAGGGCGTGCGGGATCGTACGGGCGGCGGGGGCGTCGTCCGGGTCGGCCGAGGGCCAGGGGGCGACACAGACCAGCGTGTGCGGGCCGTCGGCGCGCGGACCGAGGGCGGTGCGCAGCTCGGCCACCGCCATGTCCCGCTGCCAGCCGCGCTCCGCGCTGAGCACCGCCCGCAGTTCCCGGCTCAGCCCGGCCCCGGCCTCCGCCTCGTCCGCGAGCAGCGCGCCGATCCGGCCGGCCACCTCCATCGCGGCGGCCAGCTGTGCGTCCGTCGGCCCCGGATCGCCGTCCAGCAGCCAGACGTAGCCGAGGACGACACCCCGATGGCGCACGGGCAGACAGATCCGGCCGCGGTACACCCCGGCCTCCGTGCTCGGCGGGATCCGCACCGGGCCCGTCGCTCGGGTGATGCCGAAGCCCTCGAACCAGGACCGGACCGTCGCCGTGGAACGCCGGGTCAGGATCGAGCGGGTGCGCACCGGGTCCAGCGCGGACGCGTCCAGCTCGTCGTCGCTGTCGTACGCGCCGAAGACGATCAGCTCGAAGTCGCGGTTCTCCAGGGTCGCCGGGACGCCCAGCAGCTCCGAGATCTCGTCCACCAGTTCCTGGTAGTCGCCCTTGAAAGCTTTGAAATCCGCCGCCACTCGGGCATTCTCCCTCATTTTCCGGCCGTCTTCATACATCTGTCTGAGATCCAGTGCACGGATGCGTGACAGCTGTCGATGGCTCACGATCGGAGGGATCCTTAGGTTTCACGGTGGTTCTCCGTGCCGTACCCGAATCGTCGGGTCACGGCCCATTTGATGCTTGTCTGTGGAGGTGCCCCGTGCTGGGTCCCGTGATTCTCGCCGCGTCGCGCAGCGACCGGATGCGACGCCTGATCTCGGCGGCCCCGGTGACCAAGCAGGTCGTCGACCGCTTCATCCCCGGCGAGACCGTGGACGACATCGTCCCGATCATCAAGGACCTGACGGCCAAGGGCCTGGAGCTGACGATGGACGTCGTCGGCGAGGACATCACCACCCCCGGGCAGGCCACCGCCGCCCGGGACGCCTACCTGGCGCTCATCGACCACCTCAAGGACCTGGGGCTCGGCGAGAAGGTCGAGATGTCGGTCAAGCTCTCCATGTTCGGCCAGGCGCTGGAAGGCGGCCACGAGCTGGCCCTCGCCAACGTCCGCCCGGTCGTCGAGGCCGCCGCCGCGATCGGTACGACCGTGACGCTGGACGCCGAGGACCACACCACCCTCGACTCGATGTTCGCGATCCACGAGGAGCTGCGGAGGGACTTCCCGCAGACCGGCTGCGTCATCCAGGCCTACCTCTTCCGCACCGAGGCCGACGCCCGCCGCCTCGCCGCCGCCGGCAGCCGCGTCCGCCTCGTCAAGGGCGCCTACAAGGAGCCCGCCGAGGTCGCGTACCAGCAGAAGCACGAGATCGACAAGGCGTACGTGCGCGTCCTGCGCATCCTGATGGAGGGCGAGGGGTACCCGATGATCGGGTCCCACGATCCGCGCCTCATAGCCATCGCCCAGGAGCTGGCCCACCAGGCCGGCCGCAAGTTGAACGAGTACGAGTTCCAGATGCTGTACGGCATCCGCGGCGACGAGCACCTCCGGCTGGCCGCCGAGGGTCACCGGATGCGCGTCTACACCGCCTACGGCACCGACTGGTACGGCTACTTCATGCGCCGCCTCGCGGAGAAGCCGGCCAACCTGCGCTTCTTCCTGCGCTCGATGGTCAGCAAGGGCTGAACCGAACACCCGCTCACGATCAAGGAGTCAAGGATCTCATGGACGCTGTGACCCAGGTCCCCGCCCCCGTCAACGAGCCGGTGCACGGCTACGCCCCCGGCTCGCCCGAGCGCGTCCGGCTCGAGGCCAAGCTCAAGGAGCTGGCCGAGAACCCGATCGACCTGCCGATGACCATCGGCGGCGAGAAGCGGATGGGTGGCGGCGAGCCGTTCCAGGTGGTGCAGCCGCACAACCACAAGGCCGTCATCGGCACCCTGCGAGGCGCCACCCAGGCGGACGCCCAGGACGCCATCGACGCGGCCCTGGCCGCCGCGCCGGCCTGGCGCGCGATGTCCTTCGACGACCGCGCCGCGATCATCCTGCGCGCCGCCGAGCTGCTGTCCGGCCCCTGGCGCGAGACGATCGCCGCCTCCACCATGCTGGGCCAGTCCAAGACCGCCCAGCAGGCCGAGATCGACACCCCCTGCGAGCTGGTCGACTTCTGGCGCTTCAACGTCCACTACGCCCGCCAGATCCTGGCCGAGCAGCCCCCGGCGAACTCCCCGGGCGTGTGGAACCGCATGGACCACCGCCCGCTCGAGGGCTTCGTCTACGCGATCACGCCGTTCAACTTCAGCGCCATCGCGGGCAACCTGCCCACCGCCCCCGCCCTGATGGGCAACGTGGTGGTCTGGAAGCCGTCCCCGACCCAGACCCACGCCGCCGTGCTGCTGATGCAGCTGCTGGAGGAGGCCGGTCTCCCCAAGGGCGTCATCAACCTCGTCACCGGTGACGGCATCGAGGTCTCCAAGGTCGCTCTCGAGCACCGCGACCTGGCGGGCATCCACTTCACGGGTTCGACCAAGACCTTCCAGTACCTGTGGAAGACGGTCGGCACCAACATCGAGAAGTACCGCACCTACCCGCGTCTGGTCGGCGAGACCGGCGGCAAGGACTTCCTGGTCGCCCACCCGAGCGCCGACCGCGCCGTGCTCAAGACCGCCCTGACCCGTGGTGCCTTCGAGTACCAGGGCCAGAAGTGCTCCGCCACCTCCCGCGCCTACATCCCGGCCTCCATCTGGAACTCCGGCTTCAAGGAGGAGTTCGCGGCCGAGGTCGACTACCTCACCATGGGTGACGTCACCGACCTGTCGAACTTCATCGGCGCCGTGATCGACGACCGCGCCTTCGCCAAGAACAAGGCCGCGATCGACCGCGCGAAGTCCGACCCGACCTGCGAGATCGTCGCGGGCGGCAGCTACGACGACTCGGTCGGCTACTTCGTCCGCCCGACGGTCATCGTCTCCACCGACCCGGAGAACGAGGTCTTCCGCACCGAGTACTTCGGCCCGGTCCTCGGCATCCACGTCTACGAGGACGACCAGTACGAGGCGATGCTCGAGCAGATGGAGTCGGTCTCCGACTACGCCCTGACCGGCTCGGTCATCGCGGGCGACCGCGCCGCCGCCGCGTACACGATGGACAAGCTCCGCTACGCGGCCGGCAACTTCTACATCAACGACAAGTCGACCGGTGCCGTCGTCGGCCAGCAGCCCTTCGGCGGTGGCCGCGCCTCCGGCACCAACGACAAGGCCGGTGCCCCGCAGAACCTCCTGCGCTGGACCCTGACCCGCGCCATCAAGGAGACGCTGGTCCCGCCGACCGACTACGCGTACCCGCACATGGGCTGACCAGCCCCCGCGAACACGGGCCGGGAAGCTGCCGTACAGGCGGGCTTCCCGGCCCGTTCCCATTCCCCGTCGGCCACACCGGGCCCATGACCATCCGACTGCGCCGCGCCCGCACCGCCGACCTGGACCCCGGCGAACTCCGCGCCGCCCGAGCGGTGTTGGACGCGGCTTTCGACGGCCGGTTCTCCGCCGAGGACTGGGACCACGGGCTCGGCGGCCTGCACGTGCTCGTCCACGACGACGCCGGGCTCGCCGCCCACGCTCGGTCGTGCAGCGGCGCATCCGGCACCGGGGACGCCGGCTGCGCACCGGATACGTCGAGGCCGTCGCCGTACGCCCCGACGCGCGGCGCCAGGACCACGGCGGGCGGGTGCTGGGCGAGCCGGCGCGGGTGATCGAGCGGGCCTACGACCTCGGTGCGCTCTCGGCGAGCCCGCAGGGAGCCCCGCTGTACACCGCCCGGGGCCGGCAGCAGTGGCGCGGTCGGGTGCACGGCCTGTCGCCGCAGGGGGTCGTACGGCTACCGGAGGAGGAAGGGGACATGTACGTGTGGCCCACGCTCGCCGGGCCGCTCGATCCCGCCGGTGAGTTCGTCCTGGACTGGCGGGACGGGAACGTCGCCCGACACGGTCAACTCGGCGCGCGAACCAGCATCTTGCCCGTGTTGCCCCCGCGCAGCATCAGCAGGAACGCCTCCACGATCCGCTCGAAGCCGTCGATCACCGTCTCGTCCGACGTCAGCGCTCCGCTGCGCAGATGCGGCACGGCGAAGTCGTACAGCTCCTCCTGCGCGTCCAGGTGGTCCTTGACCAGGAAGCCCTCGATGCGCAGGCTCTTCTCCACGACGTCCGCGTGGTCGAACAGGACGGGTGGGGCGTCCGGGGTGTTGTACTGGCTGATCGTGCCCACCCGCACCACCCGGCCCCGCCCGCGCAGCGCGCCGACCGCCGCGCCGAGGTGGCCGCCGCCGACGTTGTCCACGAAGACGTCGATGCCGGTGGGGGCGGCGGCGGACAGCAGACCGGCCACCGGGCCGGTGCGGTAGTCGAACGCCGCGTCGTAACCGACCTGCTCCGTCAGGTACGTCACCTTCTGCGGGGTGCCCGCGCTGCCGATCACCCGGCCCGCGCCGAGCAGCCGGGCGAAGCGGCCCGCCGCCGTGCCGACCCCGCCCGCCGCGCCGGAGACGAACACGTCCTCGCCCGCGCGCAGCCGGGCGATCCGGGTCAGGGCGACGTACGCCGTCAGGCCGGTGCCGCCCAGCACGCCCAGATACGCCGACAGGGGCACGCCCGGATGGTGGGGCAGGCGGCGTACCTCCTCGGGGCGGAGCACGGCGTGCGTGCGCCAGCCCTGCCGGTGGAAGACGATCTCGCCCTCGGGCAGCTCCGGTGTCCGTGAGGCGGTGACCCTGCCCAGCGTGCGGCCCTCCAGCGGGGCGTTCAACGCGAAGTCCGCGTCCATCATCTCGCGGTGGTACGGGTCCACGGACCACAGCAGGTTCTGCACCAGGGCCGTGCCGGGTGCCGGTTCGGGCACCGGGGACTCGGCGAAGCGGAAGTGGTCCGCGGTGGGGAAGCCGGCGGGGCGGGCGGTCTGCTGCACGGTGAGCGCGGTCTCGGTCATGACAGGGGACGCTAGGCAGGAATGCCGGGTGCGGGCAGGGGGTTGGGCTCATGGAACGCGCCGATCCATGAAGCGGCCTCATACACACAGGTGGGAGCCCCGAGTGACCGCAGCCGACCTTGCCCCGCAGGAGCTGAGGACCCTGGTCGCCGTGGCCGACGCGGGGGCTTTCTCCGCCGCGGCCGACCGGCTCGGGACCACCCAGTCCGCCGTCTCGCACGCCGTGCGCGGCATCGAGCGCAAGCTGGGTGCCGTCCTCTTCGAGCGCGGCCGGTTCGGTGCCCGGCCGACCCCCGCGGGGGAGCGGGCGGCGGCCCACGCCCGGCGGGTGCTGCGCATGCTCCAGGCGCTGGCCGCCGACGTCCGCGCCGCGGACACCGGCGAGATCTCCGGTCCGCTGCGGATCGCCGCCTTCCGCAGCGCGGCCCTGCATCTGCTGCCACCCGCCCTGGAGCGGCTCGCCGCGCGGCACCCCGGCATCGACGTGACCGTCACCGTCGTGCGGGAACTCGGCGCCGGCACCGCGGGCGAGGTCGCCGCCGGGCGGGCCGACCTCGGCATCGCCACCCTGAGCGGGCCGCCGCCGGCCGGACTGGTCGGCGGGGAACTGCTGCGGGAGCCGTACTTCCTGGTGCATCCGGCGGGCCGTCCGGACCCGCGCGCCCTCCCGCTCGTCGACTGGGCGGAGAACTGCGGCTCCTACACCCGTGCCTGGTGGGCCGCCCAGGACTGGATCCCCGCCGCCACCGTGAGCGCCGAGGACGACGGCGCGGTGCTGTCCATGGTGGGCAGCGGTCTCGGTATGGCGATCATGCCCGCGCTCTCCCTCACCGGGGCGCCGGACACCGTGGAGATCACCGATCTCGGACCGGAACGGCCGTACCGCTGCGTCGGCTACGTCAGCACCCAGGAACTGGCCGCCACCGCCACCGTACGGGCCCTGATCCGCACCCTGCGTTCGCTCGAACCGCCCACCCCCGAACGCGCGAAGGCCCAGCTCAGAGCGGTGTGACACGAGTCGGCGTCTCAGATAGTAGGAAGTCCGAGTACTTGTGCAGACAGAAGCGGGGCGCTCCCTTAGTTTTGTAGGAGCCGAACGCATCGCTCGATCCAGCGAATGGCGGTCGTGAGCCGGGCCTGTGCAGGCAACCCCTGCGGCCCCTGGCTCCCCGCCCCTGAGGCGTCTCGAAATCCCTCTGTGTGCTTCGCGTTTGCCGAAGGAGTCGATCCCCATGGCCGAGACGACCGTCCGCCGCCGTGTCCGCCACGTGTCCCGCACGAGCGAGGCCGACCGCAAGAACGCCGCCGCCGCCCTCCAGCGCGCCCTCGACCGCCGCGACAACGGCGGCGAGACCGGACACTGAGAGCCCCGGCAGGATGCACCGGCGTGTCCGCATGGCGGACACGCCATGTCATCACCTGGGACGAGGAGTAGGGTGCCCGCATGTCTCGCAGCATCAATCTCGCAGTGATCCCCGGTGACGGCATCGGCCAGGAGGTCGTGTCCGAGGGGCTGAAGGTCCTCTCCGCGGTGCTTCCGCAGGACGTGAAGCTGGAGACGAAGGAGTACGACTTCGGCGCCCGGCGCTACCACGCCACCGGTGAGACCCTCACCGACGCCGACCTCGACGCCCTCAAGCAGCACGACGCGATCCTGCTCGGCGCCATCGGAGACCCGTCGGTGCCGTCCGGTGTGCTGGAGCGCGGCTTCCTGCTCAAGCTCCGCTTCGCCTTCGACCACCACGTCAACCTCCGGCCGAGCAAGCTGCTCCCCGGCGTGGCGACCCCGCTCGCCGGCCAGCCGGAGATCGACTTCGTCGTCGTCCGCGAGGGCACCGAGGGCCCGTACACCGGCAACGGCGGCACCATCCGCAAGGGCACCGAGCACGAGGTCGCCACCGAGGTCTCCGTCAACACCGCCTACGGTGTCGAGCGCGTGGTCCGCGACGCCTTCGCCCGGGCCCAGGCCCGCCCGCGCAAGAAGCTCACGCTGGTCCACAAGAACAACGTGCTGACCTTCGCCGGCCACCTGTGGACGAACATCTTCAACCAGGTGGCCACGGAGTTCCCCGAGGTCACCACCGACTACATCCACGTCGACGCGGCCACGATCTACCTGGTGACCGACCCGGCCCGGTTCGACGTGATCGTCACCGACAACCTCTTCGGCGACATCATCACCGACCTCGCCGCGGCCGTCTCCGGCGGCATCGGCGTGGCCGCCTCCGGCAACATCAACCCCGGCCGCGACTTCCCGTCCATGTTCGAGCCGGTCCACGGCTCGGCCCCGGACATCGCCGGACAGGGCAAGGCCGACCCCACCGCCACCGTCCTGTCCGTCGCCCTGCTGCTGCGTCACCTCGGTTACGACGCCGAGGCCGACCGTATCGACGCGGCCGTCACGGCGGACCTGACCGAGCGCGCCACGCTGGGCGCGCGAAGCACCGCACAGATCGGCGACGCGCTCGCCGGGCGAGTAGCCGGCTGACCCGGCCGCTCCACCAAGGGAAGCCGCCGGGTCGGACGACCACCCGGCGGCTTTCGCATGTCCCCGCCGGGTGCCACCATCAACCCTCGGGCCGCCTTCACCCCGATTCCGTCCGCCGCAGTCCCCGCGCGATAATCGAACGCGGAGCCGCGGTATGAGGGAAAGCTCGGACGTCCTAGCACCGACTGAGAAGCCGGTACGGGCGTGAGCGCGGCCCGGTCACTACAACCGGTGAAGGACAACCACTCATGACGACGCCTACGATCGAGCTCAAGCCCTCCGCCAGTCCCCTCGCCGCCGCCGAGCGCGAGGCCATCCTGGCCAACCCCGGGTTCGGCCGCCACTTCACCGACCACATGGTGACGATCAAGTGGACGGAAGGCCGCGGCTGGCACGACGGCCAGCTCGTTCCGTATGCGCCCATCCCTCTCGATCCCGCGACCAACGTCCTGCACTACGCCCAGGAGATCTTCGAGGGCCTGAAGGCCTACCGCCAGCCCGACGGCTCGGTCGCCCTGTTCCGCCCCGACCAGAACGCCAGGCGCTTCCAGCGTTCCGCCAAGCGCCTCGCCATGCCCGAGCTGCCGGTCGAGACGTTCGTCGAGGCCTGCGACCTCCTGGTCCAGCAGGACCGGGACTGGGTGCCCGCGCACGGCGGCGAGGAATCCCTCTACCTGCGCCCGTTCATGATCGCCACCGAGGTCGGCCTGGGCGTCAAGCCGGCCAACGAGTACCTGTTCATCGTCATCGCCTCCCCGGCCGGCGCGTACTTCCCGGGCGGCGTGAAGCCGGTGTCGATCTGGGTCTCCGAGGACCGTGTCCGCGCCGTCCCCGGCGGCATGGGCGACGCCAAGACCGGCGGCAACTACGCCGCCTCCCTGCTGGCCCAGGCCGAGGCCGCCGCCAAGGGCTGCGACCAGGTCTGCTACCTCGACGCCGTCGAGCACACCTGGGTCGAGGAACTGGGCGGCATGAACCTGTACTTCGTGTACGGCAACAAGATCGTCACCCCGGCCCTGACCGGCTCCATCCTGGAGGGTGTCACCCGTGACTCCCTGCTGGCCGTCGCCCGCGACCTCGGCTACGAGTCCGTGGAGGGCCGCGTCTCCGTGGACCAGTGGCAGCGTGACTCCGAGAACGGCAGCCTCACCGAGGTCTTCGCCTGCGGCACCGCGGCCGTGATCACCCCGGTCGGCACGGTCAAGCGCGACAGCGCCGAGTGGAAGCAGTCCGGCGGGGAGCCCGGCGAGGTCACCCTCCGGCTGCGCCAGGCCCTGCTCGACCTGCAGCGCGGTACCACCGAGGACAAGCACGGCTGGATGCACCGCATCGGCTGACGCCGACAGCTCAGCGGGAACCGCCGCGACGGGCCTTGGGTCGTCCCAAGGCCCGTCGCGGCTGGTCGCACAGTTCCCCGCGCCCCTTCGCGCTACGCGCTCAGGGCCGCCTCGGACTCGTGGTCGAGTTCCGTGGCGGCCCCCGTCTGTTCCGTGCGGAACGTCAGCAGCAGGTACGCCAGGCCGCCGACCGCGCCCGACAGCAGGAAGCTGCAGTCCACGCCGCCGGTCAGGTGCAGCAGCGGACCCTGGTACGTCGGCAGGGACACCGCCAGCAGACCGACCCCGGCGCCCAGCGCCCAGGAGACGGTCGCCCGCATGTTCCAGCCCGCCCGGTACCAGTAGATCCCGCCCCGTGAGCGGCGGTTGAAGACCTGCAGGGCGTCGGCGTCGTACACCCCCCGGCAGCGGGCGAAGCCGATGAGGGTGATGACGGCCCACGGGGTGCCGATCGCGGTGAGCAGCAGCACGAAGGACGTCATCGCGGACTGTGCGTTCCAGGCGTAGTGGCCGACGAAGACACAGGCAGTGGCGACGATGGCGACCGTGTGGGTGGCGCGGGCGCGGGAGGCCCTGGGCAGGATTGCGTCCAGGTCCAGGCCCATGGAGTACAGCATCAGACCGGCGTTGCCGACCGAGCCCGCGGACGCGGACAGCAGCAGCGGCACCAGGTACCAGGTGGGGGAGGCGCTGACCAGCGGGCCCGCGTAGTCGGTGGCCGCGTGGGCGGCGTACGCGGTGAAGGTGCCGAACAGCTGCGGCACCAGCAGGCCGAGGACCAGGCCGAGCCAGGTGGAGTGCAGCACCCGGCGGCTGTGGTGGCGCAGGGGGGAGATGTAGCGGGTGTAGTCGCCGAGGAGCGTGATGAAGGCGATGGGGCCGGACAGGCCCGCCGCCACGGCCGCCAGGAACCAGGTCGGCCAGAAGGAGCCCAGCAGATAGCCGCCCGCGCCGGGCAGCGCCGCGGTGGTGAAGTGCGGGGCGTACGCGAAGATCCCGAGGATCAGCAGGGCCGTCATGCCGATCGCGAGGACGCGGGACATGGCGAGCAGCACCCGGTAGCCGTAGACCGCGCCCGCGACGGTCGCCGCCGCCAGCACCGCGTAGACGACGGCGTACGACATCCCGTCCGAGGGCAGTCCGAACATCCGGCCGAGCACGCCGATCATCACGTCCCCGCCGATCCACACGGTCAGTGCCGTGTAGCCGAGGGCGAGCAGCAGGCCGACGACCGAGCCGACCAGCCGGCCCCGGACGCCGAACTGGGCGCCGGAGGAGGTGGACAGGTTGGTCGCGGTGCGCAGCGAGACCAGCGCGAGCGGCGCCGTGAACAGCGTGCCGATCACCGTGCCCGCCACGATCGCGCTCACCGACGCCCACCAGCCGAGCCCGAAGGACGGCGGCAGCCAGCCGAAGATGATCACTCCGAGGCAGAGGTTGGAGCCGAGCAGGATCGAGACGAGGTCGCGCGGCCCGCTGGTCCGCTCCTCGTCCGGGATCGTGTCGACTCCGCGCTGTTCTATCGGCATGGCTGGGTCTCCTTCGACGGCCACCGTGAGAGTTAGAGCGACGTTCAATCTGGGTGACCGGATTCCGGATGTCAATGTTTCCGTTTCATGAATCTTGCGTTTAGAGTGATGCTCTAAATCGTGGAAGGCAAGGAGGCGTCGGGACGTGAGACTGACCCCTACGGAACGTGACCGGCTGCTGCTCTTCGGCGCCGCCGAGCTGGCCCGGGCCCGCCGGGCGCGTGGTCTGAGGCTGAATGTGCCCGAGGCGACGGCGCTGATTGCGGACGCCGTGTGTGAGGCGGCCCGGGACGGCAGGCGGTTGGCCGAGGCGATCGAGGCGGCCCGTTCGGTGCTCGGTCCCGAGGACGTCCTGCCGGGTGTCGCGGACGTGGTCACCGAGGTGATGGTCGAGGCCGTCTTCGACGACGGCTCGCGTCTGGCGGTGGTCTCCGCCCCGATCGGCGGGGGCGGGCTGGGCGAGGGGGGTCCGGGCGCGCTGCTGCCCGGCCCCGGGCACGCCGAGCCCGCGGCGGTGGTGCGGCTCGGAGTCACCAACACCGCGGCCGTGCCGGTCTCGGTGACCTCCCACTTCCACTTCTTCGAGGCGAACCCGCGCCTGGACTTCGACCGCGCGGCCGCCTACGGCATGCGTCTGGCCGTACCCGCCGGGTCCTCGGTGCGGTTCGGGCCGGGTGAGAGCGAGGAGGTCGGGCTGGTGCCGATCGGCGGTGAGCGGATCGCGATCGGTTTCGCGGGGCTGGTCGACGGGCCGCTGGACGCGCCCGGCGCGAAGGAGGAGGCCCTGCGCAGGGCCGCTGCCTGCGGCTATCTGGGAACCGTGCCGGAAGGAGGCGAGGAGCGATGAGCCGCTCGAAGGGACGCGAGGTGAGCCGGGCGATCCACGTCGACCCGCACGCCTACGCCGCCACCCACGGCCCCCGGGCCGGTGACCGCATCCGCCTGGGCGACTCCGGACTCACCATCCGT
This sequence comes from Streptomyces broussonetiae, assembly GCF_009796285.1. Taxonomy (NCBI): domain Bacteria; kingdom Bacillati; phylum Actinomycetota; class Actinomycetes; order Kitasatosporales; family Streptomycetaceae; genus Streptomyces; species Streptomyces broussonetiae. The sequence continues at coordinate 6,560,328 of NZ_CP047020.1, forward strand.
GTGGAGTGCGACTCCCAGCGCTACGGCGACGAGTTCCTGGCCGGGTTCGGCAAGACCGCCCGTGACGGTCTGCACCTCAAGGCCGCCGCCGTGCGCGAGACCTGTGACGTGGTCATCAGCAACGTGGTCGTGATCGATGCGGTGCAGGGCATCCGCAAGGTGTCCATCGGTATCCGTGAGGGGCGTATCTGCGCCGTGGGGCGGGCCGGGAACCCGGACACCCTGGACGGGGTCGACGTCGTCGTCGGCACCGGTACCTCGATCGTGTCCGGCGAGGGCCTGATCGCCACCGCGGGCGCGGTCGACACCCACGTCCACCTGCTCTCCCCGCGCATCATGGAGGCATCCCTGGCCTCCGGTGTGACCACGGTCATCGGCCAGGAGTTCGGCCCCGTGTGGGGCGTGGGCGTCAACTCGCCCTGGGCGCTGCGCCACGCCTTCAACGCCTTCGACGCCTGGCCCGTCAACATCGGTTTCCTGGGCCGGGGTTCGTCCTCCGACGACGCTCCCCTGATCGAGGCCCTCGCCGAGGGCGGCGCCTCGGGTTTCAAGGTCCACGAGGACATGGGCGCCCACACCCGCGCCCTGGACACCGCCCTGCGGGTCGCCGAGGAACACGACGTCCAGGTCGCCCTGCACAGCGACGGGCTGAACGAGTGCCTGTCGGTCGAGGACACCCTCAGGGTCCTCGAGGGCCGCACGATCCACGCCTTCCACATCGAGGGCTGCGGCGGCGGGCACGTGCCCAACGTGCTCAAGATGGCCGGTGTCCCCAACGTCATCGGCTCCTCCACCAACCCCACCCTGCCCTTCGGCCGGGACGCGGTCGCCGAGCACTACGGCATGATCGTCTCCGTCCACGACCTCAAGCCCGACCTGCCCGGCGACGCCGCCATGGCCCGCGACCGGATCCGGGCCGGCACCATGGGCGCCGAGGACGTCCTGCACGACCTGGGCGCGATCGGCATCACCTCCTCCGACGCCCAGGGCATGGGCCGCGCCGGCGAGACCGTGCGCCGCACCTTCGCCATGGCCGGCAAGATGAAGGCCGAGCTGGGCCCCCTGGCAGGCGACGGCGAGAGCGACGACAACGCCCGCGTCCTGCGCTACATGGCCAAGCTCACCATCAACCCGGCCATCGCACACGGCCTGTCCCACGAGATCGGCTCGATCGAGGCCGGCAAACTCGCCGACATCGTGCTGTGGCGTCCGGAGTACTTCGGCGCCAAACCCCAGCTCGTCCTCAAGTCCGGCTTCCCGGCATACGGCGTCGTCGGTGACCCCAACGCGGCCACCGACACCTGCGAACCCCTCGTCCTGGGCCCGCAGTTCGGCTCCTACGGCACAACCGCCGCGGACATCTCCGTCGCCTTCGTCGCCCGGGCCGCCCTCGAGCAGGGAAACGACCGGATGCCCACCCGCCGCCGCCGCGTCGCCGTGCGCGGCACCCGCGGCATCGGCCCCGCCGACCTGCGGCTGAACGCCCGCACCGGAGCAGTCGACGTCGACCAGGCCACCGGCCTGGTCACCCTCGACGGCGACCCCCTGCGCTCCGCACCCGCCGACTCCGTCTCCCTCAACCGCCTCTACTTCCTCTGAGAACCCGGGAACCCCTATGACCACCCCCGCCGCCGACGGCTTCCACATGCCCGCCGAATGGACCCCGCACGAGCGCACCTGGATGGCGTGGCCGGGCCCCAACCCCACCTTCGACGACCCCGAGGACCTCGCCGCCTCCCGAGCCGCCTGGGCGTCGGTCGCCCGTGCCGTCACGCGCTTCGAACCGGTGACGGTGGTGTGCGGCCCCGGCCGGTCGGCCGAGGCGCAGGCGCTCCTCGGTCCCGCCGTCACCACCGTCGAGCGGGACCTGGACGACGCCTGGATGCGGGACATCGGCCCCACCTTCCTCACCAACGGCGAAGGTGAACTGGCCGCCGTGGACTGGACGTTCAACGGCTGGGGCGCCCAGGACTGGGCCCGCTGGGAGCACGACTCCAAGATCGCCGCGTATGTCAGCGACCTCGCGGGCGCGAAGACGTACGCCTCGCAGCTGGTCAACGAGGGCGGCGCGATCCACGTCGACGGCGAGGGCACCGTGCTGCTCACCGAGACCGTGCAGCTCGGCCCCGAGCGCAACCCGCACTGGTCGAAGGAGGAGGTCGAGGCCGAGATCCACGCCCACCTCGGCACCAGCAAGGCGATCTGGCTGCCGCGCGGCCTCACCGGCGACTACCCGCCCTACGGCTTCGGCACCCTCGGCCACGTCGACATCGTCGCCGCGTTCGCCCGCCCCGGCGTCGTCGTCGCCCACCACCAGCCGGACCCCGCGCACCCCGACTTCGAGGTCACCAAGGAGGTCATCGGCCTGCTGAAGTCGGCGACCGACGCGCGCGGACGCAAGCTGGAGGTCGTCGAGGTCCCCGCGCCGACCGTCCTGGAGGCCGACGGCCACTGGGCCGACTACTCCTACATCAACCACTACCTCTGCAACGGCGGCGTCGTGCTGTGCGGCTTCGACGACCCGCGCGACGAGATCGCCGCCGGGATCTTCCGCCGGCTCTTCCCCGAGCGGACGGTGACCCTGGTGGACGCGCGCACGATCTTTGCGGGCGGCGGCGGCATCCACTGCATCACCCAGCAGCAGCCGAAGGTCCGGTGACGTCCGCGTTCAGGTAGAACATACGCGTGGATGTACTGCTCTGCGCCGCGTGCGGCCGTCGGCCGACCGAACCGGTCCGCCGTCTCGACGAGATGCCCGAGGGCCCCGGCCGGGACGGGCTGTCCGGCCCCGACGGACCGCTGCGGCCCCCGGCGCTGCTGTCCCGCGGCACGTATGCCGTGGACCCGCTCCCGCACGGGGCGCCCTTCGTCCCCGCCCCGGACGGCGAGGAGTACGACGCAGTGGTGCCCGGCGGGAGGTGGATGTCCGACGAGCGCGGGTTCCGCGTCTCCGCAGGCCCGCGCGGCACCCGCGTCCTGCACCCGCTCGACGTCGTCGGACTCGGCCTCCACCCGGACGTGATGCGGAGCGTCGGCTGCTGTGGCCCGGACGGGGAGCACGGCGTCAACCGGCTGTGCCCCTGTGGTGCGGAGGTGGTGATCGCGGCCGCGGACTGCACCAGCGAGTACGCGACCCGGTTCGTCCCCGACGTCGTACGGACGGTCCCGGCATGAGCGCGACCCCTTCCCCCCGCCGCCGCACGCCCGCCCCGCCGCGCGAGGAGGTCCTTGCCGCCGCCATGGACATGATCGCCGAGCGCGGTCTGGAGAAGCTCACCATGGCGGCGCTCGGCCGCGAGGTCGGCATGAGCAGCGGCCATCTCCTCTACTACTTCCGCTCCAAGGACGAACTGCTGCTGCAGGCCCTGGAATGGAGCGAGGGGCGGCTGGGCGCCGAGCGGGGCCGCCTGCTCACCCGCCCCGGGACCGCTCGTGAGCGGCTGGCCGCGTACGTCGACCTGTACGTCCCCGACGGCCACCGTGATCCGCACTGGACGCTGTGGCTGGAGGTCTGGAACCGCTCGCAGAACGCCGACGAGGACGCCCGCATCCGGCAGGCCGCGATCGAGGGCGCGTGGCACCGCGACCTGGTCGCGCTGGTTGCCGAGGGGGTTTCCCGGGGAGAGTTCCGCCCGGTGGACGCGGACCGCTTCGCGGCAAGGCTGCGTGCGCTGCTCGACGGATTCTCCATCCATGTGGCGATCGGGCTGCGTGGCACCGATCGCGAGCAAGTGCTCACACATGTACGGGAGTTCATCGCACAGACGCTTGTGGCGCCCTGACCCCGGCATCGTCGTGCCCGCTCGCACGGTGGCCCGCGCCCTTCGAGGCGCGGGTAAAGGAATCCTTTCCTCCGCCACCGGGCAGGTAACGCCGCATGGGACGAGAACACTGGAAGAAGATCTGGGTCGGCTCTGCGGGCAACATGGTCGAGTGGTTCGACTGGTTCGTGTACGCGAGCTTCGCCACGTATTTCGCCGGCGCGTTCTTCCCGAGCGGCAATCCCACCGCCCAGCTCATGAACACCGCCGGCATCTTCGCGGTGGGCTTCTTCATGCGGCCCGTCGGCGGCTGGCTGCTCGGCAGGGTCGGTGACCGCAAGGGGCGCAAGGCGGCGCTGACGCTGACCGTGACGCTGATGTCGGCGTCGGCCGTCCTCATCGCCGTCGCCCCGACCTATGCGGTCGCCGGCTACGGCGGCGCCCTGGTGCTGCTCGTCGCCCGCCTGCTGCAGGGCCTGTCGGTCGGCGGCGAGTACGCGGCCAGCGCCACCTATCTGACAGAAGCCTCGGACCCGAAGAACCGGGGCTTCGCCTCCAGCTTCCAGTACGTCTCCATGACCGCGGGCCAGATCCTCGGCCTCGGTCTGCAGATCATCCTCCAGCGCACCCTGTCCGACTCCGCGCTGCACAGCTACGGCTGGCGCATACCGTTCGTCGTGGGCGCGCTCGGCGCGGCGATCATTTTCTACCTGCGCCGCAGCATGCTGGAGACCGAGGTGTACGAGGAGGACACCTCGCGCGCCGGGGAACGCGGCACCCTGCGCGCCCTGTGGCAGCACAGGCGGGAGGCGTTCCTGGTCGTCGCGCTCACCATGGGCGGCACCGTGGCGTACTACACGTACACCACCTATCTGACCAAGTACCTGTCCAACTCGGCCGGGCTGTCCAAGCAGACGGCGACGCTCGTCTCCTTCACCGCGCTGATCGTCTTCGCCGCCCTCCAGCCGCTCGCGGGCCGTCTGTCGGACCGGATCGGCCGGCGTCCGCTGCTGATCACCTTCGCGGTCGGCTCCACCGTCCTCACCGTGCCGATCATGACCCTGCTGGGGCACGCGAACGGCTACTGGTCCGCCCTCGGCCTCGCCCTGCTCGCGCTCGTCGTCGTCACCGGCTACACCTCTATCAACGCCTGTGTGAAGGCCGAGCTGTTCCCGACCGGCATCCGCGCCCTGGGCGTGGCCCTGCCGTACGCCCTCGCCAACGCCCTGTTCGGCGGTACGGCGGAGTACGTCGCGCTGTGGTTCAAGAACGCCGGCCTCGAGTCCGGCTTCTTCTGGTACGTCGCCGGATGTGCCGCCGTGTCGCTGGTGGTGTACGTCGCCATGCGCGAGACGAAGGACCTGGACCTGGCCCGGGTGAAGGCCGTTCAGGAGGCCGGGGAGTCCAGCGTGCCGACCGCATCCTGAGACGGTCCGTGAGTCGGGGGCTGGGGTGTGCCAAACTGCCTCCGTGCTCTCGTTCGCCATGATTATTGGCAGCAGGCGCGCCGGTCCGCAGTGACCACACGTACGACCAGGTACGGGTGGCCATCGTCGTCCTCGACCCGCGCGCAGACCTCTCGCACCCGCGAGGGGTTTTTTCGTTTTCCGGCCCACCTTCAGCCGGGAGCGACAGTGCGAGGGACCATTGGGGGGACGGTGGAGCCGGTCATTCCGGTAAGACCGAAGATCCACAATCAGGAGCCTTGAGACCATGACCGAGACGGCAACCAGCGAGCCAGACGACTCGTTCCACGTCTTCGACACCACGCTGCGCGACGGCGCGCAGCGCGAGGGCATCAACCTCACCGTCGCGGACAAGCTCGCCATCGCCCGGCACCTGGACGACTTCGGCGTCGGCTTCATCGAGGGCGGCTGGCCCGGCGCGAACCCCCGGGACACCGAGTTCTTCGCCCGGGCGCGGGCGGAGGTCGACTTCCGTCACGCCCAGCTCGTCGCCTTCGGCGCCACCCGCCGCGCCGGCGCCAGGGCCGCCGAGGACCCTCAGGTCAAGGCGCTCCTGGACTCCGGCGCCCCGGTGATCACCCTGGTCGCCAAGTCGCACGACCGGCATGTGGAACTGGCGCTGCGCACCACCCTGGACGAGAACCTGGAGATGGTCCGCGACACCGTCTCCCACCTGCGCGCGCAGGGCCGCCGGGTGTTCGTGGACTGCGAGCACTTCTTCGACGGCTACCGCGCCAACCCCGAGTACGCCAAGGCCGTCGTCCGCACCGCCGCCGAGGCCGGCGCCGACGTCGTCATCCTCTGCGACACCAACGGCGGCATGCTGCCCGCCCAGGTCCACGCGGTCGTCGCCACCGTGCTCGCCGACACCGGCGCCCGGCTCGGCATCCACGCTCAGGACGACACCGGCTGCGCGGTCGCCAACACCCTCGCCGCCGTCGACGCGGGCGCCACCCACGTGCAGTGCACGGCCAACGGCTACGGCGAGCGGGTCGGCAACGCCAACCTCTTCCCGGTCGTCGCCGCCCTGGAGCTGAAGTACGGCAAGAAGGTGCTGCCCGACGGGAAGCTCCGCGAGACGACGCGGATCTCGCACGCCATCGCCGAGGTCGTCAACCTGACGCCCTCCACCCACCAGCCGTACGTGGGAGTGTCGGCCTTCGCCCACAAGGCCGGCCTGCACGCCTCCGCGATCAAGGTCGACCCGGACCTGTACCAGCACATCGCCCCCGAACTGGTCGGCAACACCATGCGGATGCTGGTCTCCGACATGGCGGGCCGTGCCTCGATCGAGCTCAAGGGCAAGGAGCTGGGCATCGACCTCGGCGGCGACCGCGAGCTGGTCGGCCGGGTGGTCGAGCGGGTGAAGGAGCGCGAGCTCAAGGGCTACACCTACGAGGCCGCCGACGCCTCCTTCGAACTCCTGCTGCGCGGCGAGGTCGAGGGCCGCCCGCTCAAGTACTTCGACGTCGAGTCCTGGCGGGCCATCGTCGAGGACCGGCCCGACGGCACCCACGCGAACGAGGCCACGGTGAAGCTGTGGGCCAAGAGCGAGCGGATCGTCGCCACCGCCGAGGGCAACGGCCCGGTCAACGCCCTCGACCGCGCCCTGCGCGTGGCCCTGGAGAAGATCTACCCGCAGCTCGCCGCACTGGAGCTGGTCGACTACAAGGTCCGCATCCTCGAGGGCAAGCACGGCACCCAGTCCACGACCCGGGTGCTGATCTCCACCTCGGACGGCACCGGCGAGTGGTCCACGGTCGGCGTGGCGGAGAACGTCATCGCCGCCTCCTGGCAGGCCCTGGAGGACGCGTACACGTACGGCCTGCTGCGTGCGGGTGTCGAGCCGGCGCAGTAGGCACAGTGGAGGCATGACCTCACACGAGAGCGGGCCCCTCGCCGGGGCCCGTGTCGCCACCCGGCTGCCCGCAGGGGACCTCGACCGGGCCCGGCGCTTCCACGCCGGGGCACTCGGCCTGGAACCCGTGGACGAACGCCCCGGCGGGCTGCTGTACCGATGCCGGGGCGTGGACTTCGTCGTGTTCCGCTCGACGGGGACCTCGCCCGGCACCTTTACCCAGACGGCCTTCGAGGTGGACGACATCGAGGTGGCCGTGGCCGAGCTGAAGCGTCGGGGCGTGGCCTTCGAGGACGTCGACGCACCCGGGTTCCGCACCCGGGACGGCATCGCCGAGATCGAGGGCAACTACCCGAGCAAGGGCGCGCGGGGGGAGCGGGGCGCCTGGTTCCGGGACAGCGAGGGGAATCTGCTGGGCATCGGGGAGTTGGTCAGGTAGTCACGGCGCACGACGGCGCTCAGGGCGCTCGCCGGACGTTTCAGGGCGCTCGCCAGATGTTGTCGAACGCCGCGTTCTCGATACGGCGACGCGTGCGGACGCCCTCCAGCTCGTTCACCGCGTCGCCCACCGCCGCCAGGACCGTGAGCACGGCCTCGTCGGTGGGGGCCTCGGCCGGGTGGTCGTCCTCGATGCCGAGGGTGCCGGCGAGGCCGGCGAGGACCGGTTCGCGGGACCACCAGCGGTCGGCCGCCTGCTGCCGGGCCAGGGTGTCGGCCGGGGCGCCGCCGGCCGGGCGCCGGGCCAGCCAGTGGCGGCGCTTCCCGGTGAGCTGCCCCGCCGACTCCAGTGCGTCGCGGTAGGCGGCGGCCAGCCCCCGGCCCCGGCGCCACAGCCAGTCCTCGACCGTCTCGTACGGCTCCTGCCGCACGAGCGCCGCCCCGGCCTCGTCCAGCATCCGGTCGCCCGTGGTCAGCTCGGGACCGGGCACGATGCGCTCGCCGGCCAGGGTGAGTGCCCGCGCGCCGAGCAGGTCGACCAGCTCGGCGCCGGCGAGCGCGAGTGACAGGTCGCCCTGCTCGACGGGGTGCTCACCGGGCACGTCCAGGCTGACGAGGAACAGATCCTGCGGTGTGGTCATACCCCCCACCATGTCCCCGGGGAGGGCCGACGCGCAGCACGGCGCACGGGGTTTTACTGCAAGTGCCACTTCTGGTTCGCGGCCCCGGTGCACGACCAGATCTGGGCCCGCGCCCCGTTCGCGGAGGAGTTGTCCGTGACGTCGAGGCACTTGTTCGCGGCCGTGTTCACCACGTCGTCCGTGGCGGCGTCGTACGACCACTGCTGGGCGCCGGTGCCGTTGCAGTCGTAGAGCTGCACCTTCGCCCCGTCCGCCGTCGACGCCGACGTCACGTCGAGGCACTTGCCGAGCGCCTGGACCGATCCGTCGGCCATCACGGTCCACTGCTGGGCGCCGGAGCCGTTGCAGTCGTACAGCTGCACGGCCGTCCCGTTGGCGCTCGAACCGCCCGCCACGTCAAGGCACTTGCCCGCCAGGCCGACGAAGGAGCCGGACCGGCTGCCGCCGTCGGACTGGGTGCCGGACCAGGTGAAGGTCGCCGAGGTCTGGCCGGGCAGCGAGTAAGTGGCATGCTCGGCACCCCAGTTGATGGTGACGTTCTGTGCCGAGGCGGAGTCGTTGTACGCGATCAGCGCCTTGCTGCCGTCCGGGTTGCGCCAGGCCACGTTCGGCACCGTGGTGGACGCCGTCGAGGCGATCCGCTGGGCGCCCGGCCGTACGAACTTGGTCAGCTGGCCCATGTCGTAGTACTCGACCGTGTAGTCCACCGTCCCGCTCTGCCCGTCCCCGTTGTGCACGGTGACCAGCCCGGTGCAGGTGCCGCAGCCGCCGTTGTGCGGGCCCATGTTCTGGTCCACGGCCAGCGACCACTTGGTCACCGACTTCGCCCAGTTGCGCGTGTAGTCGATGATGTTCGACATGTCCTCGCGCTGCTGGTCGGCGACCCAGGTGCCGCCTGAGTGCTCGGTGCCGAAGGCGTCCAGGTTCGGGTACTGGTTGTGCACGGTGGTCTGCTCGGAGACGTCGCCGCCGTAGCCGTGCCAGGCGATCCCGCCGAAGTTGGGGTGGTTGCGGATCGTCGCGTCGTCGACGAGCGCGGACGCGTAGGAGTCGTAGACGTCCCAGTTCCAGTCGTGCGCGAGGACCCTGGTCGCGAGGCCCGCCGACTGCAGCTGCGGCAGCAGGTTGTTCTTGAGGAAGTACTGCAGGCCGGAGGCGTTCCAGCTCATCGACGGATAGCCGGAGCAGCAGGTCGGCTCGTTCTGCGGGGTCACGTAGGAGACGTTGATCCCCTGGTCCTCGTACGCCTGGAGGTACTTCACGAAGTAGGAGGCGTACGCGCCGTAGTCCTCGGCCTTGAGCCAGCCGCCGTTGAGGGAGCCGCTGTCCTTCATCCAGGCCGGGGCCGTCCATGGCGAGGCCATGACGGTCAGTGAGGGGTTGAGCTGGAGCGCCTGCCTGGTGAGCGGTGCGACGTCGGCGAGGTCGTGCGCGATGGAGAAGCTGTTCAGGTTCGGGTCCGTCTGCCCGGCCGGCACGTCGTCGTACGTGTAGCCGTAGCGCGCGAGGTCCGAGGCGCCCATCGGGTTGCGCAGGAACGACAGCCCGATGCCGTCCGTCGGCGAGAACAGCTTGCGCATCGTCGCGTCCCGGGTCGTCTGGGACAGGGCTCCGCTGCTGTTCATCAGCCAGGCCGCGGTGTCGGTGAAGGACGCGCCGCCACCGGTGAAGGTCTGGTAGCGGGTGTTCTCGTCCACGGTGATGTTGGTGCCGCCGCCACCCGTTCCGGACTGGAACGCGAACGGCGTCTGCGCCTGCAGCCCGCGCACGACATGCCGGCCGGCGGTGTCGTCGGTGGTGGTGAGCCAGGCCGTGACCTGTTCACCGGCCGCGTGCGCGGGGGGTACGGCGGCGGTGACGCCGGCGGCGGAGAGCAGTCCGGCCAGCAGCAGCCGGACCGCGCGGGGGGTTCTCCGGGTTCTCCACATGGTGCGTCGCCCTTCCTCTCGGGTCGACGGGACTGGGAGCCGTGAGTTCGGAGTTAACTCACGACGTGAGCTAAGTCATGAGTGAACCACGGGTGGCGGGTGAGGTCTATACCAAGAACGGTTCCGCTCACCGCCCTGCCGCTATGCCCCGATTCCTTGTGCTTCAGGTAACTTCGAACCATGAAGGCCGTCCCGTGGGCCCGCAGCCTCCCCGCCCTCCTGCTGGCCGCTCTCGCCCTGGTCCTGGCGACCGCACTCGCCCCGGCGGCGAGCGCGGACACGAGCATCTCCACGATCGCCCGCGCGCTGCACGAGGGCCCGGTCTACGTCGACCCGGCGGCGGCCTCCCAGCTGCCCAAGGCGGACGCCGACGCCCTTGCGAAACGGATCAGGGCCGCGAACAAACCGCTGTTCATCGCGGTGCTCCCGGCCGGCTATCCGACCAGCGGACTGTTCGCGGACCTGCGCGCGGCGACCGGCGTCACCGGTCTGTACGGAATCCGCCTGGGCGACCGCTTCGACGCCCGCGGCGACTCCTCCGTCATCTCGGCGACGGCCCGGCAGAACCTGGTGTCGAGCGTCCGGGGCGAGCCCGCCGCCACCCAGCTCACCGACTTCACCGACCGCGCCCTGGCCACCATCGGCGGCCACGCCCCCAGGAGCTGGAGCGCCTCGTCCGGTTCCGGCGGCCGGGTGTCCGGTACGGCGGTGGTCGTCACGGGCGCTGTGCTGGTGGCCGCCGGCGTGGGCGCGTACACACTGGTCCGGCGCGGCCGGCGGCGGCGCGAGGAGGAGCAGCGGGCGGCCCTGGGCCGGTTGCGGGTGGTCGTGGACGAGGACATCACGGCCTTCGGTGAGGAACTGGACCGCCTCGACTTCCATCCGGCCGAGCAGGGCGCCGACGACGCGATGCGCGCCGACTACGAGCGCGCCCTGGACGCCTACGAGACCGCCAAGCGGCGCATGGCCGCCGCGCGCCGCCCGGAGCACGTCCGCACGGTCACCGAGGCCCTGGAGGACGGCCGCTTCTCACTCGTCCAGCTCGCCGCCCGCCGCGAGGGCCGCCCGCTGCCCGAACGCCGGCCGCCCTGCTTCTTCGACCCGCGCCACGGCCCCTCGGTCTCCGACGCCGACTGGACCCCGCCCGGCGGCGCCCCGCGCCGGGTGCCGGTGTGCGCGGCCGACGCCACCCGGCTGGCCGACGGCCGCGACCCGGTGATCCGCGAGGTCGACACGGAGTACGGCCGCCGCCCCTACTGGGACGCGGGCCCGGCCTACGGCCCCTGGGCCGGTGGCTACTTCGGCGGCGGCATCCTGCCCGGTCTGCTCGTCGGCACGCTCCTCGGCAGCGTGATGGCCACGCCGTCGTACGCGGCCGACTACGGCGCCGGATACGGCGACTTCGGCCCCGGCCACGACAGCGACTACGACGGCGGTCACGAGGGCGGCGACGTCACCGGCACGGACTTCGACGCCGGGGACTTCGGGGGCGGATTCGGGGACGGCGGTGACTTCGGCGGGGGCGGGGGAGACGGCGGCGGTGACTTCGGCGGAGGTTTCTGAAGGGGAAGGGGGCTCCTGAGGGCCCGTCACCCCGCGCTGTCACTCGCGCTCTCGCGCTCGCTCTCCGGGGATCCCGGCCGTTCCAGCACCGTGGCGGCCCGCGCCGGCAGCCCGCGTTCCGTCTCGCCGAGCGCGCCCGGCGCCCCGGCGAGCCGGGCGTCCCGCGCGGTCATGTCCCGCTCCGGCGTCCGCTGCCCCGCCTCGGTGAGCGACAGCATCGCGTCGGCCTGGTGGCTGCTTCCGGTGGGCGCCGGGGGGCGGATGCCGGGAGCCGGCCGGTCGGGGCGCGGCCCGGGCCGGCGGTGGAGGGTAAAAGCGGCGGCGCCCGTCTCCCCTGCCGGGGGAGCGGGCGCCACCGCTGTACGGCCGACCGACGGCCGCAGGCTCAGGCGTTCTTGATCGCCGAGATGTCGAAGTTCAGCTTGATCTTGTCGGAGACCAGCACGCCGCCGGTCTCCAGCGCGGCGTTCCAGGTCAGGCCCCACTCCGAGCGCAGGATCTCGGTCTTGCCCTCGAAGCCGACGCGCTCGTTGCCGAACGGGTCCGTCGCGGCACCGTTGAACTCCAGCTCGATGGTGATCGACTTGGTCACGCCGAGGAGGGAGAGGTCGCCGGTGATGCGGTAGTCGTCGCCGCCCAGGGCCTCCGCCTTGGTGGAGCGGAAGGTCATGGTCGGGAACTCGTCGATCTTGAAGAAGTCGGACGACTTCAGGTGCCCGTCACGGTCGGTGTTGCCGGTCTCGATGCTCGCCATGCTGACGTCGAGGGAGGCGGTGGACCCGGCCGGGTTCGCGCCGTCCAGGTGCAGGGTGCCGGTGAAGTCCCCGAAGGTGCCCTTGACGTTGGTGACCATGGCGTGCCGGGCGACGAAGCCGAGCGTCGTGTGCGCCGGGTCGATCGTGTAGTCACCGGTCAGCGAGGTCAGGTCCGGGCCCGTGACGGTGGTCGTGGGGGTGCTGTCCTTGCGGCTGAAGATGCCCATGTCGTGCTCCAGAGAAGTATCGGTTGAACGTTAAACGAACTCGTCGACTTCGAAGGTAGACCCATTCGGTTCAGGTTTCAACATCATCCGCAGAGTGTTTTCACCGTTACGCACAGTGGTGCCGTTCTGCCCCTGGTGGACGCGTGCCGCACTCGGGCACCATCTCCCTGTACCGCCTGCACAGCCGTCGTACATCAAGAACAACTTCACCTGCATCGGTCCGCGCGGCGACGGCTCCCCGCAGTGGCAGTCCGGTTCCGGCACATCTACGCCGACGAGGGCAGCCACTGGGACGCCCTCCGCTGCAACTGCGGTGGCTGCTGAGACCGGACGGAGGGGAGAGAGCGGTGTCCGGACTCCCGCGCCCGCCCCGGCGCACGCTGCTGCTGGCCGCCGCCCTCGTCCCGGCCCTGGCCTCCGGTGCCCGGGCGGCCGGCGGTCCCGATCCCTACGACACCCTGCGCCGCCGCTGGCTCGACATCGCGCTCGGCACGGGCTACGACCCGGGCGCGGCACCGTACGCCCTGCGACTCGGCCAACTCGGCGTCCAGGCGCGCGAGTTCAGCGGCACCATGGCGCCCGCCCCCGACTCCCTCTGGCCCGGGCACCCCTTCGACCCGCCGGCCGGCATCACCTTCAGCTACGGTCGGCTGTGGACCATGGCCCAGGCCTGGGCCCAGCCGGGCACCGGCGCCACCGGCGACCCCGCGCTGCTCGACGCCGTCCTGCGCGGGCTCGACCATCTCCGCGTCCGCGTCTACAACCCTTCCACCAGCCGCTACGGCAACTGGTGGGAGTGGCAGATCGGCAGCCCCCGGCTGCTCATGGACATCACCGCCGCCCTGTACGAGCGGCTCGGCGCCGACCGGATCGCCGCCGCCTGCGCGGCCGTGGGCCACTTCGTCCCGGACGCGATGCTCACCGACTACTCCGGCACCTCCACCGGCGCCAACCGCGTCGACCTGTGCCGCTCCGTCGCCCTGCGCGGGATCCTGGGCCGCGACGCCGGCCGGATCTCCCTGGCCCGGGACGCCCTCTCGCCCGTCTTCCCGTACGTCGCCCGGGGGGACGGCCTCTACGCCGACGGTTCCTTCGTGCAGCACATGTGGGTCGCCTACTCGGGAACGTACGGCCAGGTCCTGCTCGACGGCCTCGGACGGCTGTTCGCCCTGCTCGCCGGCTCGCCCTGGGAGGTCACCGACCCGGCCCGGCAGAACATCCTGGACGGTGTCGAGCACGCCTGTGCGCCCCTGATCCACGACGGGCTGGTCATGGACTGCGTCAACGGCCGTGCCATCAGCCGGGGTTGCCTGCAGGACGACGACCTCCACCTCATGCGCAGCGACCACTTCCACGGGCGGGCGCTGATCGCCGCCGTCGCGCTGCTCGCGGGCGGGGCGGCGCAGGAGCAGCGGGAGAGGTGGTACGGGCTGGTGAAGGGGTGGATCCAACGGGACACCACGGCACCGGTCCTGACGGCGCAGCAGTTCGATGTCGCCGACCTCGCGCGGCTGCACGCGGTCGCCGCATCGTCCGTCCCGCCCGCCCCGGAACCGCTCGGGCACCGGCTCTTCCCGGCCATGGACCGCGCCGTCCACCGCGGCTCCCGCTTCACCGCCGCCCTGTCCATGGCCAGCGACCGCATCGCCCACTACGAGTGCGGAAACGGCGAGAACCCGCGCGGCTGGCACACCGGTTCCGGGATGCTGTACTGGTGGCCGCAGGGCCGCGGAGACCGGTCCGACCGGTCCGATCAGTACACAGACTGGTTCTGGCCGACCGTCGACTGGTACCGACTGCCGGGCACCACCGTCTCCACCAAGCGCCTCGCCGACCGTGCCGGCGGGGAATGGGGCGCGCCCAAGCCGGACGTGCGCTGGGTGGGCGGCGCGACGGACGGCACGTACGCGGCCGTCGGGCAGCATCTCAAAGGCCTCGGCTCCACCCTGGAGGCCCGCAAGTCCTGGTTCTTCCTCGACGACGCCGTGGTCTGTCTAGGTGCCGGGATCAGCTGCGCCGACGGCGTCCCGGTCGAGACGGTCGTGGACAACCGCAACCTGGGGGAGAACGGCACCCAGGCCTTCGTACGCGGCCGGCACTGGGCGCACCTGGAGGGGCACGGCGGCTGGATCCTGCCCTGCGGAGGCGCACTGCACGCCCTGCGCGAGGACCGCACCGGCGCCTGGTCGGACATCAACGAGGGCGGCACCCGGGAGCGGCGCACCCGGCGCTGGCAGACCCTGTGGCTCGACCACGGCACCGACCCGGCCGAGGCCTGCTACCGCTACGTCCTGCTCCCCGGCGCCTCCCGCGCCGAGACCCAGGCGCGGGCCGCCGACCGCCACTGGCTGTCGGTCCTCGCCAACGACGGCGCCCGGCAGGCCGTCGCCGTGCCCCGGCTGGGGCTGACCGGCGCGAACTTCTGGCGGGCCGGTACGGTGGGGGACCTGAGCGTCTCGGCGGGGGCGAGCGTGCTGATCGTCCGCCGGGGCCGGACCGCCGTCCTGTGCGTCAGCGAGCCGCCGCGCACCGGTGAACCGCTGGAGATCGTCTGGGACCGCCCGGTGCGTGCCGTGCTCCGCGCGGGAGAAGGTGTCGGGATTCTCGCGGCGGACCGCCGTCTGAGGCTGCGTGTCACTCCGGGGATGGCATGTTCCGGCCGCGAATGTGAGGTGGCTCTCAGGTGACTGCTTTGTTGCCTCTCCACAACTGCGAGGCCCTCTGAACAGTCGGAACGGCTGCACGCGGCCCTGGTTCTGTTCACTGGTACCAGGAAAACGGGCCGGAGACTGTACGGAGTCGACGGCTCGCTTTCCGGGGTGTCCTTCGTAAGGTCGCTACATGACCGTTTTGGAAGAGACGACGGGTGAGCCGACCGGCGAACCGGCGGACGCGCGCGGACGGGTCGCCGAGCTGCACGAGATCCGTGCCAGGGCCGTGGCCGGCCCCAGTGAGAAGGCGACGGCGGCGCAGCACGCCAAGGGCAAGCTGACGGCGCGGGAGCGGATCGAGCTGCTCCTGGACCCGGGGTCCTTCCAGGAGGTCGAGCAGCTGCGCCGGCACCGGGCGAGCGGGTTCGGGCTGGAGGCGAAGAAGCCGTACACCGATGGTGTGATCACGGGCTGGGGCACGGTGGAGGGCCGTACGGTCTTCGTCTACGCCCATGACTTCCGGATCTTCGGCGGTGCGCTGGGCGAGGCCCATGCGACGAAGATCCACAAGATCATGGACATGGCCATCGCGGCCGGTGCGCCGCTGGTGTCGCTGAACGACGGCGCGGGTGCCCGTATCCAGGAGGGTGTCTCGGCGCTCGCGGGGTACGGCGGTATCTTCCAGCGCAACACCAGGGCGAGCGGTGTCATCCCGCAGATCTCGGTGATGCTGGGTCCGTGTGCGGGTGGTGCGGCCTACAGCCCCGCCCTGACGGACTTCGTGTTCATGGTCCGTGAGACCTCGCAGATGTTCATCACGGGTCCGGACGTGGTCAAGGCGGTGACGGGCGAGGAGATCACCCAGAACGGCCTGGGCGGTGCCGATGTGCACGCCGAGACCTCCGGTGTGTGCCACTTCGCGTACGACGACGAGGAGACCTGCCTCGCCGAGGTCCGTTACCTCCTGTCGCTCCTCCCGCAGAACAACCGCGAGAACCCGCCGCGCGTCGAGCCCTCCGACCCGGTCGACCGCCGCAGCGACGTCCTGCTCGACCTGGTCCCGGCGGACGGCAACCGGCCGTACGACATGGCCAAGGTCATCGAGGAGATCGTCGACGACGGCGAGTACCTGGAGGTCCACGAGCGCTGGGCGCGGAACATCATCTGCGCGCTGGCCCGCGTGGACGGCCAGGTGGTCGGCATCATCGCCAACCAGCCGCAGGTCCTCGCCGGTGTCCTGGACATCGAGGCCAGCGAAAAAGCTGCGCGCTTTGTCCAGATGTGTGACGCTTTCAATGTCCCGATCGTCACCTTCCTGGACGTCCCCGGCTTCCTCCCCGGAGTCGACCAGGAGCACGGCGGAATCATCCGCCACGGCGCGAAGCTGCTCTACGCCTACTGCAACGCCACCGTGCCGAGGATTTCGCTGATCCTGCGCAAGGCGTACGGAGGTGCCTACATCGTGATGGACAGTCAGTCGATCGGTGCCGACCTGACCTACGCGTGGCCGACCAACGAGATCGCGGTGATGGGCGCCGAGGGCGCGGCCAACGTCATCTTCCGCCGGCAGATCGCCGGGGCCGAGGACCCCGAGGCCATGCGGCAGAAGATGGTCAAGGAGTACAAGGCCGAGCTGATGCACCCGTACTACGCGGCCGAGCGCGGCCTGGTGGACGACGTCATCGACCCCGCCGAGACCCGCGAGGTCCTGGCCAAGTCCCTGGCCATGCTCCAGTCCAAGCACGCCGACCTGCCGTCCCGCAAGCACGGCAACCCCCCGCAGTAACCGAGCGGACCCGCCGCGGCAACCCCGCGGACCTCTCTTCCACGGAGACTGACACCCATGAGCACTCCTGACATCCGCGTCGAGAAGGGCCACGCCGAGCCCGAGGAGGTCGCCGCCATCACGGCCGTCCTCATGGCCCGCGCGGCCGCCCGGACGGCGACCGACGGCCCGACCCACCGACGCCGCGCCAGGGCCGGCTGGCGCCGCCTGGAGCGCGAGGGCGGCTTCCGGGCACCGCACAGCTGGCACTGAGCCTTTCCAGCCCTTCCGTACGCGAACGGCCCCGCTCTCCCCTCGGGAGGGTGGGGCCGTTCGCGTCGGTCGGAGCCACCGCCTCTGCGTCGGCGCGTCCACACATGCCGACGGCCCCCGTTCCTCCCGGGAAGAGAGGCGGGGGCCGAATCCGGTGGTACGGCGCGGAGCCCTAGCGCAGGCGCGCCATCAGCGCGTGCTCCACCAGCGTGATCAGCGCCGACTTGGCGTCCGCGCGGTGGCGGGCGTCCGTCGTGATGATCGGGGTGTCGGGGCCGATCTGGAGCGCCTCGCGCACCTCGTCCGGGTTGTACGGCTGGTTGCCGTCGAAGCCGTTGAGGGCGATGACGAAGGGCAGGCCGCTGTTCTCGAAGTAGTCGACGGCCGGGAAGCAGTCGGCCAGGCGCCGGGTGTCCACCAGGACGATCGCGCCGATGGCACCGCGTACCAGGTCGTCCCACATGAACCAGAAGCGGTCCTGACCGGGCGTACCGAAGAGGTACAGGATCAGGTCCTGGTCCAGGGTGATGCGGCCGAAGTCCATGGCCACCGTGGTGGTGGTCTTGTCTCCGGTGTGGGTGAGGTCGTCGATGCCCGCGCTGGCGGACGTCATGACGGCCTCGGTGCGCAGCGGGTTGATCTCCGAGACGGCACCCACGAACGTGGTCTTGCCCACGCCGAAGCCGCCCGCCACCACGATCTTGGCGGAGGTGGTGGAGCGGGAAGGACCGCCGCTAGAGCTTGCGAAGTCCACTGAGCACCCTTTCGAGCAGTGTCACGTCTGGCTGGCCACCGGCGTTCTCGTCGCCGCCGGGCTGATGGATGGCGACCAGGCCCGCCTCCGCCAAGTCGGCGACGAGAATCCTGGCCACGCCGAGGGGGATCGTCAGCAGCGCCGAGATCTCGGCGACCGACTTGATCTCCCGGCACAGGTTGCAGATCCGCTGATGTTCGGGCAGCTGGCCCTGCATCTGGTGCGGAGCGGCGGTGGTGTGCACCAGTGCCTCGATGGCGAGCTGGTAGCGCGGGCGGGTCCGGCCGCCGGTCATGGCGTACGGACGCACCAAGGGGTTGTTCGATGCGGACGCGGGCGCGGGCTCGGGGCGACGCTGCGGTTGCACCGGCTGGATGCGCGGCGCCGGCGGCTGGTCGTACGGCGAGGGACCGGGGCCCTGCGGTGCGTACGGCTGCCGGTGGCTCGGGGCGGAGGGGAAGTTGTACCGGTTCGCCGAACCGTCGCCCTGGCCCTGGGCAGGGCCGTACGACCAGTTTCCCGAATGCGAACCGCCTGGGGGTGTTGCCACTTTCTCCTCCTCCGACTGTGCCGGGCACCCATCGCTGTGGAGCCGCGTCCCGAAACCTTACGGCCCCGGGACGCGAATACACACCGTCCGCTTATTAGTTGAGAAGGCTCCCCTGAAGCTCCGCACGGAGATCCGGGGTCAGGACCGTGCCCGCGCGGTCCACCAGAAGGGCCATCTCGTACCCGATGAGGCCGATGTCCGCTTCCGGGTGGGCCAGAACCGCGAGCGAGGAACCGTCGGATACGGACATGATGAAGAGGAATCCCCGCTCCATCTCCACAACCGTCTGGTTCACAGCGCCTCCCTCGAAGATCCGGGAGGCGCCTGCCGTCAGAGACGTCAGACCGGAGGCGACGGCCGCGAGTTGGTCGGCGCGATCGCGGGGGAAGCCTTCGGACATCGCCAGAAGGAGTCCGTCGGCGGAGACCACCACCGTGTGGGACACCCCCGGGGTGTTGTCCACGAAGTTGGTGATCAACCAGTTCAGGTTCTGTGCCGCCTGGCTCATCGGGCTCACACTAACGCTCCTGGTTGTAGGTGCTGTCAGGACCGAAGCCCTGGCCGTTCGTTTCACTGCCTGCGCTGCGCCCACGCTGGACGCCCCGTCGCAGGTTGCTCAGCCTGCCCCGGACGTCCTCCGGGGCGCGGGAGACCTGGGGGCCTCCCTGAGGGGTGCTCTCGGCGGCGCCCTCGACCAGGTTGGCCTTGGGTACCCGCCGCGGCAGGCCGGAGGCGGTGACCCCGCCGGCCTTGGGCTTGCGGAGCTGCGCGGCCTGCTGCCACCGCTCGTCGTTCGCCGAGCGCCAGTCGCCGTTGCCACCCGCCGCCGGAGCGTTGCCCGGTGCGGGAGCCGGCGCTTCCTGCTGCACGCGCGCCGTGCCGTTCGCAGCACTCGAGCCGTTGGGGCCGCTCGCGGTGGAACCGCGGCGGGGCAGCCCGGCGTCGGTCAGCCCGTGGCCGGCGGGAGAGGCCGGTCCCGGACGGTCGAAGCCTACGCGGTTCCGCTCACTCGCGTCAGCGGCCTGCGGGGATTGCGTTTCCGGAGCGTACTGGGCCGGATAGCCGTTCTGGTAGCCGTCCTGCTGGGGCCAGTCGTCCTGGTAGGAGTGCGCCTGGGCCGGCTCCGGGTACGCCGGATCGGGGTAACCGCCGTTGGCGGAGAAGCGGTCGCCCTGCGGCTGCGAGCCGTTCGGCGCGAAGTACTGCTCCTCGTACGAGCCGTGCTGCCGCTCCTCGTACGGAGCCTGCTGCGGTTCCTCGTACGAGACCTGCTGCTCCTCGTACGACCGCTCCTGGTACGGCTGCTGCGGCTGCTCCTGGAAGGCGTGCGGGCCGTCGAACAGCGGGTCGGCGTAGGCGGCGGGTGCCTCGGGCTCCGCCTGCGGCTCGGCCTGCGGCTGCCCGTGCGTCTGGGCCTCCAGGGCGGCGCGGCGCTCCTCACGCATGAGGGACCGGCCGACCGGGTCCAGATCGCGGATGTCGTCGGGGACCTCCGTGTACTGGCTGTCGTCGAAGCCGAGTTCGGCGGCGGTGCGCATCGGCTGCACCTGACCGAAGCTCTCACCCTGGAACTGCTGCTCCGGGATGATCTGCGAGACGGTGAACTCCTCGCGGTCCAGCGGCGCCTCGCCGCCACCGCCGTGCGTGATCGCGTCCGGCAGCATGACCAGGGAGGTCGTACCGGCCTGCTCGCCCGAGGGGCGCAGCTGGACCCGGATGCCGTGCCGGTCGGACAGCCGGCCGACCACGAACAGGCCCATGCGCTGGGAGATCGCGGCGTCCACCGTCGGCGGGTTGGCCAGCTTGTGGTTGATGTCCGCGAAGTCCTCGGCGGTCAGGCCGATGCCCTTGTCGTGGATCTCGATCATGATCCGACCGTCGGGGAGACGGGTGGCCGTGACGCGAACCTTGGTCTGCGGGGAGGAGAACGTCGTCGCGTTCTCCAGCAGCTCGGCGAGCAGGTGCACGAGGTCGGTGACCGCGCGGCCGTGGATCTCGGCCTCCGGGACGCCGGACAGCTCGATGCGCTCGTACTGCTCCACCTCGGAGGAGGCGGCGCGCAGCACGTCGACCAGCGGGACCGGCTGGTCCCAGCGGCGGCCGGGCTCCTCGCCCGCGAGGACCAGGAGGTTCTCGCCGTTGCGGCGCATACGGGTGGCCAGGTGGTCCAGCCGGAAGAGGTTCTCCAGCTGGTCCGGGTCGGCCTCGTTGTTCTCCAGGTCGGTGATCAGGGTCAGCTGGCCCTCGATCAGCGACTGGTTGCGGCGCGACAGGTTGGTGAAGATCGCGTTGATGTTGCCCCGCAGCAGGGCCTGCTCGGAGGCGAGCCGGACCGCCTCGCGGTGGACCTGGTCGAAGGCGCGGGCGACCTCGCCGATCTCGTCCTTGGTGGTGATCGGGATCGGGGTCACCCGGGTGTCCACCCGGCCGGGGTCGGTGCGCGAGAGCTGGTCGACCAGCATCGGCAGCCGCTGCTCGGCGATGCCGAAGGCGGCGTTGCGCAGCTGGCGCATCGAGCGGCTCATCTGGCGGGCCACGGCACCGGCCAGGATGAAGGCCAGCAGCAGCGCGACCACGACGACGGCACCGGTGGTGATCGCGGAGGTCTTGGCGTCGTCGGCGATGGTCGACGCCTCGTTCACCGCCTTGTCGGCCATGTCCGACTCGATCTGGCGGTAGGCGTTGAACTTGAGCGTGTTGACCGCCCACCAGTTCTCGGCGGTGACGCCCTTCTGGGCGAGCAACCCACGCGCGGCGGGGTCGGTGGAGTCGAGCGTGGCGAGCGCCGTGACCATCTTCTGCGGGTCGGACGGCGGCGGGATGTAACTCGGGTCCTTGCCCTTGGCCTGCTGGGCCATCGCCGCGGCCTGGGCCTGGATGTCCCTCTTCTCGGTGTCCAGCTTGTCAGCGTCCGCCTGGGTGCCACCGCCGATGTACTCCTCGACGGCGATGCCCTCCAGGTAGGCGTAGGAGGAGAGGGCGACGCGCTGGCTGGCCAGGTTGGGAGCGTCCGGACCCGGCTTGACCAGGATGTGCATGCCGATCGAGCGCTCCAGCGACAGGGCCGCCTTGGTGAGCGAGATGGCGTAGACGGTACGGCCGTAGGAGGTGATGTTGCCGGTGCCCAGGCCCAGCTCGTTGGCGAACTCCATCAGCGGGTGGGCGACCTTGACGTAGCCCTCCTCGGTCTGCACGCCCGGGAACTTGGTGGAGTACGCACCGGTGCGCAGCGTCTGCAGATAGGGCTCGGCCTCACGGAACAGCTTCAGCCGGCGCTCCAGGCCCGACTTGTGCGGCATGCTCTGGGCGGCCTGGTCGAAGGTGTCGGCGGCCTTGTCGGTCGCGGCGCGGGCCGCGGTGATGGTCGCCTTGTCCTGGGCGGTGGCGAGCTTGCCCTTGAGCAACGGAGCCGTGGTGGTGTCGCGCTCGTTGTACAGGGCATCGGCGTACGACAGCGAGGCGCGCACCAGGCGGGCGGTGCTCTCGGCGTCACGGGCCTGCTGCCAGGTGTCGATCGAGTTCTTCACCTGGAAGCCGCCCATGACGAGACCGACCGCCACGGGTATGAGCAGGATCGCGTTCAGTCTGGTCGGTACGCGCCAGTTGCGCGGGGAGAAACGGCCGCCGCTCGGCGCCTGAGGGGCCGCCGGCTCCGCACCGGTAACGGGGGTGGGCGCCGCAGCGCGCGGCGGCGGGGTGAAGTTGCCCCGCGCCGACGGCTCGGGACCGCTCTTGCTTCGCCTCACTCGACCAACAACCTCTCGGCGGTCGGCACCTACGTCGTGCCGCAGAGTCTCTCAGAGCCCGGTTCGTCATCGACCACTGAGTACGTCTTTGACCATTGGGCAGTTCAGGCATTCCAGCACGTGGACCAGTGCACTTCCAAACAGCGGAAACCTCTGAAGAGGGCTGATGTAAGCCCTAGATAAAACGGTCATAAAGAGCGAGCCCCGCCAAAAGGCGGGGCGTTTGTGAGCGCAGCGGTACTGCTCGAACGCGTCGCGTGGTGATACCCGGGGATTCCTCTGCCGAACTGTTATGAACACCGGAGCCGACCGTGTCAAAGGCCACAGTCGACTCCGGTCCGTTTACGGCAACTGCCGTACGGCACGTCGTACTTCGGTACGTATGTGCGAACTACCGCAAGCGCGCCATCAGGGCGTGTTCGACCAGCGTGATCAGCGCACTCTTGGCATCGGCGCGGTGGCGGGCGTCCGTCGTGATGATCGGGGCGTCCGGCCCGATCTGGAGCGCCTCGCGCACCTCGTCCGGGTTGTAGGGCTGCTGGCCGTCGAAGCCGTTGAGGGCGATGACGAAGGGCAGGCCGCTGTTCTCGAAGTAGTCGACGGCCGGGAAGCAGTCGGCCAGGCGCCGGGTGTCCACCAGGACGATCGCGCCGATGGCACCGCGTACCAGGTCGTCCCACATGAACCAGAAGCGGTCCTGACCGGGCGTACCGAAGAGGTACAGGATCAGGTCCTGGTCCAGGGTGATGCGGCCGAAGTCCATGGCCACCGTGGTGGTGGTCTTGTCTCCGGTGTGGGTGAGGTCGTCGATGCCGGCGCTGGCGGACGTCATGACGGCCTCGGTGCGCAGCGGGTTGATCTCCGAGACGGCGCCGACGAACGTGGTCTTGCCCACGCCGAAGCCGCCCGCCACCACGATCTTCGCGGAGGTGGTGGCCCGGCCCGCGTCAGAGCTTGCGAAGTCCACTGAGCACCCTTTCGAGCAGCGTCACATCCGGAGCGCCGCCGTTGTTCTCGTCGCCACCTGGCTGGTGAATGGCGACCAGGCCGGCCTCGGCGAGGTCGGCGACCAGGATCCGGGCCACACCGAGCGGCATGGCCAGCAACGCGGAGACCTCCGCGACCGACTTGACCTCACGGCACAGGTGGCAGATGCGCTGGTGCTCCGGGAGCAGCCCCATGAGCGCTGCCGGGTCGGCCGTGGTGCTGATCAGCGCCTCGATGGCGAGCTGGTAGCGCGGCCGCGTCCGGCCGCCGGTCATCGCGTACGGACGGACCAGCGGCTGGTCGCCCTCGTCCCCGTACGGTTCCGCGTACGGATCGTGATGGGCGGTGGGCGGGGTCATGAATCCTCCGGGCGGGACAGCAGGTCGGTCGGTCAAGCCGTCTGTCGGGGGCCGGTGGGGGGATTGTGGCGGCCGGACGGTGGTTTGGTGAGGTGGGTGGTGCCGGGGGCGGTCAGTGAAGCAGACTGCCTTGGAGTTCGGCGCGCAGGTCCGGGGTGAGGACCGCCCCTGCGCGGTCGACGAGCAGTGCCATCTCGTAGCCGACGAGACCGATGTCGCATTCGGGGTGGGCCAGGACCGCGAGGGACGACCCGTCCGAAATGGACATCAGGAAGAGAAACCCGCGCTCCATCTCGACGACCGTCTGCGCCACGGTGCCGCCCTCGAAGATCCGGGACGCCCCGGCCGTGAGGGAGGTCAGTCCGGACGCGACGGCCGCCAGCTGGTCGGCGCGGTCCCGCGGGAAACCTTCGGACATCGCCAGCAGAAGGCCGTCGGCGGAGACCACCACCGTGTGCGACACCCCCGGGGTGTTGTCCACGAAGTTGGTGATCAACCAGTTCAGGTTCTGTGCCGCCTGGCTCATCGGACTCAACTAACGCTCCTGCTGGTGAGTGGGGCTCGGGTAGCTGCCGGTCTGGCCGCTGCCGGCCTGACGGCCCTGAGCGATACCCCGACGGAGATTGGTCAGCCGCCCGCGTACGTCGTCAGGCGCACGCGAGACCTGCGGACCGGCTTGGTGCTGTTGCTGCTGGGCGGTACCCGGGACGAGGTTCGCCCGGGGCACCCGGCGCGGCAGGCCGGAGGTGGTGACACCACCGGCGGCGGGCTGCCGCACGCGCTCGGCCTGGCGGACGAGTTCGTCGTTCGGCGAGGTACGCCACGAGCCGGTGGCCGGACCGTTGCCGCTGCCGTTGTTGTTGGCGCTGCTGCCGTCCGCGTTGCCGCCGACACCGCGCTGCGGGGCCGGGGCGGGTGCCTGCGGCTGCTGCGGCGCGGGTGCACTCTCCTGCGGACCGCCGTGGAACCAGTTGGTCTCCAGCGTGTCGTACAGCGGGGTACGGCCGTCGACCGGGCCGCTGGCCGGCGGCAGGGCCTCCGGCTCACGGTGCACCGGACGCTGCGGCTGAGCCTGAGGCTGGGCCTGCGGAGCCGGCGGGCGCGGGGCGCCGAAGTCGTCCCGGGAGGCCGGCTGCGGACGCTCGAACTGGCCGGTGTGCCCCGGGTTCGGCCGCCCGGGCAGGGCGTGCTGCCCGGTGGAGCCCCCGTCGAAGCCGCCGTCGTACGCCTGCGGAGCGGCGAACCGTCCGGTGTTCTGCGCGCTGTCGTCCTGCCGCTCGGGTCCCGGGGTGCCGAAGACGTCGGAGCGGACGAACTGCTGCCCGGCACCCTGCTGACCGTCGCGGCCGTCGGGAGCGTCGAACCGGCCCGGCAGCTGCGGAGCCTCGGGCCGCTGGAACTGGCCGGTCTGCTGGGAGCTGTCGGGTCGCTGGAACTGGCCGGTCTGCTGGGAGCTGTCGGGTCGCTGGAACTGGCCCGTCTGCTGCGGAGCCTCGGGTCGCTGGAACTGGCCGGTCTGCTGCGGGCTGTCGGGCCGGGGGAACTGGCCCGTGCCCGGGGAGCCGCCCATGCCGTTCAGCTCCGCACGCGGGAACTCGCCCGTGGCGGACGGACCGTGGTCGTCGAACCGGGGTATCGCCGGCATCTCCGCGGTCGAGCCCGGACCCTGCCGGTCGTCGACGCGCGGCATGCGCGCGGTGTGCGCCGGGTCCTGCTCGTCGTGGCCGCGCGGGGTGTCCAGCGAGGCCCGCGACAGCGGTGCCCCGGAGTCGCTCCAGCCAGGGGTGCGCGGCTGCGGGTCGCCGCCGGGCAGCTCGGCCCGCGGACCGCCGCGCGGCGGAAGCTGGGGCTGACGGCTCTGCTCGGAGGGGGCACCGGGGCGCTGCGGGCCACGGCCGCCGAAGGCGTCCTGCTGCGGCCCGGCCGGGTTCGCGGCCTGCAGGCCCTGCGGGGCGCCCGGCGTCTGACCGCCGAAGCCGCCCGCACCGGAACCCGCGGGCACCGGCCGGCCCTGCTGCGGACCGCCGAGACCAGCGGGACCGCCCTGGGGGCCACGCGCACCGCCCGGCGCACCGGGACGGCCGCCCTGGCCGGCGCCGGGCAGTGCCGCCCGGGGACCCTGGCCGGCACCGACCTGACCGCGCGGGGCGGGACCGGCGCCGAGCAGACCGCCGCCGGCCGGGGCGCCGCCGCCCGCGTTGCCGGCCTGCCGCCGGGCCGCGGCCGCACCCGCGGCGGCCTGCGCGGCGGCGGGGCCACCACTCGCGCCGGGACCGCCGGGCTTGCCCGGACCGGGCTTCTTGCCGCCCTGGGCCACATCCACGGGCAGCATGACCAGCGCGGTCGTACCACCGGAGTCGGACGGGCGCAGCTGGATGCGGATGCCGTGCCGCTGGGACAGCCGGCCGACCACGAAGAGGCCCATGCGCCGGGAGACGGAGACGTCCACGGTGGGCGGCGAGGCGAGCCGCTCGTTGATCGCCGCGAGGTCCTCGGGGGACAGGCCGATACCGGTGTCGTGGATCTCGATCAGCACACGGCCGTCGGGCAGCGCGTGACCGGTGACCTTGACCTTGGTCTGCGGCGAGGAGAAGGAGGTGGCGTTCTCGAGCAGCTCGGCGAGCAGGTGCACGAGGTCGTTGACCACGCGGCCGGCGACCTCGGTGGTGGGCACCGAGGCCAGCTCGATGCGCTCGTACTGCTCCACCTCGGACGCGGCGGCACGGAGCACGTCGACCAGCGGGACCGGACGGGTCCAGCGCCGGCCGGGCTCCTCACCGGCGAGGACGAGCAGGTTTTCGCCGTTACGGCGCATACGCGTGGCGAGGTGGTCCAGCTTGAACAGCGAGGACAGCTGGTCCGGGTCGGCCTCGCGGGACTCCAGTTCGGAGATGAGCGACAGCTGGCGCTGGATGAGGCCCTGGGAGCGGCGCGAGAGGTTGGTGAACATCGCGTTGACGTTGCCCCGCAGCAGGGCCTGCTCGGCGGCGAGGCGGACCGCCTCGCGGTGCACGTCGTCGAAGGCCGCGGCCACCTGGCCGATCTCGTCCCGGGAGTGCACACCGACCGACTCCACGGACGTGTCGACGTCCTGCGGGTCGGACTCGGACAGCTGCTTGACCAGCTCGGGCAGACGGTCCTGGGCGACCTTGGTGGCGGTCTCCTGGAGCCGGCGCAGCGAGCGGATCATGGAGCGGGCCACGACGAACGCGCCGACCAGCGACACGCCGAGCACGAGCAGGATCAGCGCACCGGAGATGATCGCGTCCTGCTGGGTGGCGCTCTTCAGCTCGCGGGCCTTCTGCTCCATCTCCTCGAGCAGCGTGTGCTCGATCTTCTTCATCTGCTCGATCTTGGTCGAGCTGTCGTCCACCCAGTCGCGGTAGGACCGCGCCGGCAGCTGCTGCATACCGGTGGAGGACTCGAAAGCGCGCTTGGCGTAGGTGTCGGCGGCCTCGATCGTCGGGTTGCCCTCGTCGATCGGCTTGAGGAGTTCCTCGGCGTTCTGGCTGGCGTAGATCTTGCGGAAGATCGCCAGCTCGGAGTTCTCGCTCTCGTACGCCGACTCGCCGTAGAGGCGGTCGTTGTCGGAGAGGTCGCCCTTGGACGAGGTGGTCGCGGGCAGCGCGGCGGCGATCGTCGCGCGCTGGACCGAGGCGTACTCCTTGGCGGTGGAGAAGGCCGCCAGGGCGCGGGTGCGGGAGATCATCTCCGGGTTGCTGGACGCCTCGGCCATGTCCTGGGAGAGGCTGATCAGCTGGGTGATCAGGCGGTGGTACGACTCGATGGTCTGCGTCGAGTTGCCCTGCGCCTGGTAGGCGGACCGGCGGATCTTGGCCAGGTCGTCCAGCTGGTTGGCGAGGCCGACGAGCGCGTCGCGCACGCCCTGGAGGTTGCCGTCCTTGCTCGCCGCGTCGATCTGCTCGGAGGCGTCGAGGAAGTTCTCGCGGGCCCGGTCGGTCTTCTCCTGGTAGCCCTTGACCGTGTAGTCGGTCGCCTTCAGGCCGTGGGCCAGCGGACCGGCGGACTGGTCGCGCTCCTCCTGGAGCGCGGCGGCCAGCTCGGTGGCCTGCTTGGTCATGTCCGTCAGCAGCTTCATGTTGTCGAGCTGCTGGATGTCCGTGATGTTCTGGTCGATGCGCAGCGCGCCCAGCGAGGTCGCCGCGACCACGGGGAGGGCGAGCAGCGAGACCAGACGCGTGGAGATGCGCCAGTTGCGCAGGGCCATGCGTGAGCCGGGGCCGCTGGGTCCCTTGACGGGCTTCACGGCGGGTGTGGGGGTGTTGGTCCCACCGGCGGCCGACGCCGTCGGCGAGGAGGCCGGTCCGGACAGGCCGGGGCGCCCGCCGCGTTCACCGCCGTCGCCGGACGAGGCCGAACCCGGGTTCTGGGCGTGCTGGGGCGAGGAACTGCCCTTCATGGGGCCAGTCCCGTCGTGCGGCTCCGGCTCCGCCGAAGCGCTGCCATCCCTCTTGAAACGTCCCTGCACTAGCGTCGCAACCTCTGGACCAGGCGCCCCTCCGCGCGAACGGCGGGACACGGTGTCGGCGTGTGGAGAGCGCCCTGAAAACGCCCCCCGATGGTCTTGAGTGACCGGCGCTGGTTCCCCCTATCTCGCCGCCGCTCGGCGCTGCGTCGCGCCCCCTGTGCGCCGGCTCGATCCTGCGGCGGTCCGTGGAATTCCAGCACAGTGCCGGATCTCCAACAAGGGCCGTGGACCGAGCCGTGACCTAGGTGACGGGCTGTGAGGGCCGTGTCACCAGCCGTGGAGGCTTATCCCGTGCATAACGGGCGTATCCCTGCGAGTTACCGGTCGACGCCAGGTGTCCCAGTCGCCATGATCAGGAGCGGAATGATGGCTTCAGGTGGTCAATGTCCGTTTCGTTAGGGCGGTTTGCCGGAGGGATATGACCTCTTTGTCCGCGACGTCGTGAGCAAACTCACACGCACCACAGGCGCAGTTGGCGTCATCGGCGGGGAATCGGATGTTTAGCCTGACGCTTTACAAGAGGGACGACTCTGCAAACCCACTCGACCAGAGGGCACAGGACGACAACGGTGAAGACGACGATGATGTTCCACAAGATCGCCAACCCGCGGCGCACGACCCTGGCGCACCTGAAGGACGCCGGTGAACTGCAGACGCCGGAGCTGCCGGAGCACTCCCTCGACCTTCCGATGCAGACGGCCAACCCCAGGCGCACCGTCCTGGTGGACGTCCCGGCTCCGGCGGTCGCCGCAGAGTAGCCGACCGACGCTCACCTATTCCGCTGAATTCCGGGCACCGGGGAATTCGGCGGACCGCATTTCCGGGAGGAATCCGGCCCATCCACCGGTTAACCTGGGGCGTCAGTACGCCGGTTCTCAAGTGTGAGGGGCGCAAGGATCCCGTGCGCATCGCCAGGTTCTCCATCGACGGGAACGTCGCCTTCGGCGCGGTCGAGGGCGACAAGCAGGACGAACTTGTCCTGGACATCATCAAGGGCATTCCCTACGGCGTGGACTTCGAGCTGAGCGGTGTCAAGGTCCCGCTGAGCAAGGTCAGGCTCCTGCCCCCGGTCATCGGCAACAAGATCGTGGCCTTCGGGCGCAACTACGCGGACCACGCGAAGGAGCTGGGCAACGAGGTCCCCGAGGCGCCGTTCGCCTTCTTCAAGCCGAGCACCTCGATGATCGCCTCCGGCGACGCGATCCAGTACCCGTCGTTCTCGCAGGAAGTGCACTACGAGGCCGAGCTGGCCGTCGTCATCGGCCGGATGTGCCGTGAGGTCCCGCGCGAGCGCGTCAAAGACGTGATCTTCGGCTACACCTGCGCCAACGACGTCACCGCGCGCGACGTGCAAAAGCGCGAGAAGCAGTGGGCCCGGGCCAAGGGCTTCGACACCTCCTGCCCGCTCGGCCCCTGGGTGGAGACGGACCTGGACCTCAGGCGCGCCAACGATCTGACCATCCAGCTCACCGTCAACGGCGAGCAGCGCCAGCTGGGCCGCACGAGCGAGATGATCCACCCCATCGAGGACCTGGTCGTCAACATCTCCGAGGCCATGACCCTGCTCCCCGGCGACGTCATCCTCACCGGCACCCCCGCGGGGGTCGGCCCCCTGAACGTCGGCGACGAGGTCGCCGTCACCATCGAAGGCATCGGCACTCTCACCAACAAGGTTGTCAAGCGTGGCTAGCGCATCCGGCTCTCCCGTACGCGTCCGTTTCTGTCCCTCGCCCACCGGTAACCCCCACGTGGGCCTGGTCCGCACCGCCCTGTTCAACTGGGCGTTCGCCCGGCACCACCAGGGCACGCTGGTCTTCCGCATCGAGGACACCGACGCGGCCCGCGACTCCGAGGAGTCGTACAACCAGCTGCTCGACGCGATGCGCTGGCTGGGCTTCGACTGGGACGAGGGCCCCGGGGTCGGCGGCCCGCACGCGCCGTACCGCCAGTCGCAGCGCATGGACATCTACCAGGATGTCGCGGCCAAGCTTCTGGACGCCGGTCACGCCTACCACTGCTACTGCTCCCAGGAGGAGCTGGACTCCCGCCGCGAGGCCGCCCGCGCCGCCGGCAAGCCCTCCGGCTACGACGGCCACTGCCGCGACCTGAGCGCCGCGCAGGTGGAGGAGTACAAGGCCCAGGGCCGTACCCCCATCGTCCGCTTCCGGATGCCCGACGAGACGATCACCTTCACCGACCTGGTGCGCGGCGAGCTGACCTTCACGCCCGAGAACGTGCCGGACTACGGCATCGTCCGCGCGAACGGCGCCCCGCTCTACACGCTGGTCAACCCGGTCGACGACGCCCTGATGGAGATCACCCACGTCCTGCGCGGCGAGGACCTGCTCTCCTCCACCCCGCGCCAGATCGCCCTGTACAAGGCGCTGACCGAGCTGGGCATCGCCAAGCAGACCCCCGCCTTCGGCCACCTGCCCTACGTGATGGGCGAGGGCAACAAGAAGCTGTCCAAGCGTGACCCGCAGGCGTCGCTGAACCTCTACCGCGAGCAGGGCTTCCTGCCCGAGGGCCTGCTCAACTACCTGTCCCTGCTGGGCTGGTCGCTCTCCGCGGACCAGGACATCTTCACGATCGAGGAGATGGTCGCGGCCTTCGACATCTCCGACGTGAACCCCAACCCGGCGCGCTTCGACCTGAAGAAGTGCGAGGCGATCAACGCCGACCACATCCGCATGCTGGATGTGAAGGAGTTCACCGAGCGCTGCCGCCCGTGGCTGAGGGCCCCGTTCGCCCCCTGGGCGCCGGAGGACTTCGACGAGGCGAAGTGGGAGGCGATCGCCCCGCACGCCCAGACCCGTCTGAAGGTGCTGTCGGAGATCACCGACAACGTCGACTTCCTGTTCCTGGCCCAGCCGGCCGAGGACGAGGCCTCGTGGGCCAAGGCGATGAAGGAGGGCTCCGACGCCCTGCTGCGCACCGCCCGCGAGAAGCTCGAGTCGGCGGACTGGACCTCCGCCGAGTCGCTGAAGGAGGCCGTTCTCGCCGCCGGCGAGGCGCACGGCCTCAAGCTGGGCAAGGCCCAGGCCCCGGTCCGTGTGGCCGTCACCGGCCGCACGGTCGGCCTGCCGCTCTTCGAGTCCCTCGAGGTCCTGGGCAGGGAGAGGACGCTGGCCCGCATCGACGCGGCCCTCGCCAGGCTCGCCGCGTAACCGCCCGGCAACCGCAGGGGCGGCATCCGGAAGTGTCCGGATGCCGCCCCTGTCGTGTTCCTCACGGGATAGGTTCGAATCATGACGATCAGAGCCGTGGTCTGGGACGTGGACGACACCCTGTTCGACTACACCGCAGCGGACCGGGAGGGCATGCGCGCCCATCTCGCGTCCGAGGGGCTGCTCGCCTGGTACGGCGGGCCCGACGAGGCGCTCCAGTGGTGGCGGGAGTGCACCGACCGGCAGTGGGCGCGGTATGCGGCGGGCGAGAACACCTTCGAGGGGCAGCGGCGCGAACGCGTCCGGTACTTCCTGGGCGAGCCGCTCGGCGACGCCGACGCCGACGCCTGGTTCGAGCGCTACCTGAGCCACTACCAGGCCGCCTGGCGGCTGTTCCCGGACGCCGTGCCCGCGCTGGACGCCCTCGCCGCCAGCCACCGGCACGCGGTGCTGTCCAACTCCAGCATCGCGGTCCAGGAGCACAAGCTGCGCACGCTCGGCATCCGCGACCGCTTCGAGACCGTCCTGTGCGCCGCCGAGCTGGGGGTCTCCAAGCCGGCCCCCGGGGCCTTCCTGGCGGTCTGCGAGGCCCTCGCCCTGCCCGCGCACGAGGTGGCGTACGTCGGCGACCACCCGGAGATCGACGGGCGGGGTGCCGCCGAGGCCGGGCTGCTGTCCGTATGGATCGACCGCGGGACGGCCCACCGGGACACGGGCGAGCCGGTCGTGGCACACCGGATCACGACCCTCACCGAACTCCCCGCGCTCGTCCACGCGGATACCCGTTTTGGAGCCCCGTCCACCTTCGGGTAATGTTCTTCCTGCGCCGAGGGGAGCGGGCCGGAAGGCCGGAACCTCAAGGAGCACGCTAGAACGAGAACCCCGCAGGGGCTTGAGTTCCAGTGGCCTATGGTGTAATTGGCAGCACGACTGATTCTGGTTCAGTTAGTCTTGGTTCGAGTCCAGGTAGGCCAGCTCGCAGAGCTTATCTGCAAAGCCCCCGTTGTGTAGCGGCCTAGCACGCTGCCCTCTCAAGGCAGTAGCGCCGGTTCGAATCCGGTCGGGGGTACTGATCCTGAACTTGTCGGGATCGCTAGGGCCCCCGTTGTGTAGCGGCCTAGCACGCCGCCCTCTCAAGGCGGTAGCGCCGGTTCGAATCCGGTCGGGGGTACGACTGGTCTAAACCATCATTGGTCTATGGTGTAATTGGCAGCACGACTGATTCTGGTTCAGTTAGTCTTGGTTCGAGTCCAGGTAGACCAGCTCGGACCTGCGGAAACGCAGTGTCCAGGCCCCCGTTGTGTAGCGGCCTAGCACGCCGCCCTCTCAAGGCGGTAGCGCCGGTTCGAATCCGGTCGGGGGTACAAGACGAAGGCCCTTCGCTTCAGCGAAGGGCCTTCGCTGCATCTCCGGGTTCATTCGAACCCGTACCTCCGCGCCGACTCCTCCTCCTGCGCCAGCCGGCGCAGCGCCTGGAGCATCGGCTCGGCGAGGACCGCCCCGATCACCGCGACCTCCGCCTTCTCGGCCTCCGAGGAGTGCGTCTCCACGAAGTCCAGGTCGAGCGCCGCCGCCCGGTGCATCAACTCGGCATAGGCGACCATCCGTTCAGAGGTCCAGTCGTAGCCGAGCCGCCTGAACGCGGCCACCGCGACGACGAGCGAGCGGTACGCGGGCGAAATGGTCACCAGTGCCTGTGCGTTCGTCCAGCCCAGCTCCTCCAGCAGCTGGTCCACCTCGCGATGTGCGGCCTGCACGTACTCGTCCTGCGCGTCCGGCTCCGGCACCTGCGGCAGCGCCCACAGGGCCGCGCCCATGCGGATCGTCCGGCCCAGCGACTCGTCGTCGACATGTCCCAGCACCTCCCGGACCGTGGCCACCGGGAGTCCGCCGACCTGGATCATCGCGCGCACCAGCCGCAGCCGGCGCAGGTGCTCGTCGCCGTACTCCGCCGTCGTCGTGTTGATCTGGCGGCCGGACGGCAACAGCCCTTCGCGCAGGTAGTACTTGATCGTCGCGGTGGACACCCCGCTGCGTCTGCTCAACTCCGCCAGCCGCATCTCTTGCGCCTCTCCTTGGGAAGTGCCACTATCCAATCATTGCCCAGATGGATAGCACCGCTATCCGATCGAGGACGAGGGGGTCGCGATGTTCGCCCAACCGGTGTCCGGCCGCACCACTGCGGCGGCGGAGGGTGATGTGGTGGTCCTCCTGATCGGCATGCGCGTCAATCACTTCTGGGCGGTGCACCAGTGGCTCCCGGTGATGCTGTCGATGTTCCGCATGCTGGGGGAGCTTGCCCGCGACAGGAGCCGGGGGCTGCTGGGGCGCGTGCTGCTGACGGCCTCGCCGCGGACGTACTACGTCGTCCAGTACTGGGAGTCCAAGGAGAAGCTGTACGCCTACGCGACCGCACCCGACGCCCTGCACCACCGTGCCTGGGCGCTGGTCAACCGCAAGGAGCGGGCCGGGAAGGTGCGCGGACACGTGGGCATCTGGCACGAGACCTACATCGTGCCGGAGGGTTCCTACGAGTCGATCTACGGCGACATGCCGGCGTTCGGGCTGGCCGCCGCGCACGGGCAGGTGCCGATCGCCGAGCGGGGCCGCCGGGCGACGGACCGGTTCGCGTACCGCTCCGGGCGGGCGCCGAAGGCCGAGAAGACCGGCTGACCGAGGGGGGTCGGGGGACGAGAGAGGGCCTGCCGCGGCGTTGAGGCAGGCCCTCTCTCGTATTCCGGGAAGCGGGGCTCAGCCCGAGCGCCGCAGGGCCTCGGAGAGGCGGCCGGCGGCGTCGATGACCGCCTGGGCGTGCATACGGCCCGGGTGGCGGGTCAGGCGCTCGATCGGACCGGAGACGGACACCGCGGCCACCACGCGGCTGGAGGGGCCGCGGACGGGCGCGGAGACGGAGGCGACGCCCGGCTCGCGCTCGCCGATGGACTGGGCCCAGCCGCGCCGCCGTACGCCCGACAGTGCCGTCGCCGTGAAGCGGGCGCCCTGCAGGCCGCGGTGCAGGCGCTCCGGCTCCTCCCAGGCCATGAGGATCTGCGCCGAGGAGCCGGCCTTCATCGTGAGTGTGGAACCGACCGGGACCGTGTCCCGCAGTCCGGACAGGCGTTCCGCCGCGGCCACACAGATACGCATGTCACCCTGGCGTCGGTAGAGCTGTGCGCTCTCGCCGGTGACGTCGCGGAGGTGGGTGAGCACCGGGCCGGCAGTGGCGAGCAGGCGGTCCTCGCCGGCCGCAGCCGCCAGCTCCGCAAGACGCGGGCCGAGAATGAATCGGCCCTGCATGTCGCGTGCCACCATGCGGTGGTGTTCCAGGGCCACGGCCAGGCGGTGGGCCGTGGGTCGTGCCAGTCCGGTGGCGCCGACCAGACCCGCGAGGGTGGCCGGACCGGACTCCAGAGCGCTCAGGACGAGGGCCGCCTTGTCCAGAACGCCGACGCCGCTACTGTTGTCCATGCAACGATACTCACGTCTCACTCTGTGAAACGCAAGTTCAATTTTCCGTGGAACGCGCCACTCTGG
Source organism: Streptomyces broussonetiae (assembly GCF_009796285.1). Taxonomy (NCBI): domain Bacteria; kingdom Bacillati; phylum Actinomycetota; class Actinomycetes; order Kitasatosporales; family Streptomycetaceae; genus Streptomyces; species Streptomyces broussonetiae. The sequence goes on from NZ_CP047020.1 coordinate 6,595,240, forward strand.
AACCACACAGGCGGCCCGCAGACCAACGGGCCCGGTGGTGGACGTCCGAACACACACCTGGGGCGCGGGCGTCTCCTCCTCAAGATCTCTAGTTGTGCCGGCGGAGCTTTGCCGGCCGGAGGGAAAGCGATGGGTAGGACACTCGCGGAGAAGGTCTGGGACGACCACGTCGTCCGGCGCGCCGAGGGCGAGCCCGACCTCCTCTACATCGATCTGCACCTGCTGCACGAGGTGACCAGCCCGCAGGCCTTCGACGGGCTGCGCAAGAGCGGTCGCCAGGTGCGGCGTCTCGACCTCACCATCGCGACCGAGGATCACAACACCCCGACCCTCGACATCGACAAGCCCATCGCGGACCCCGTCTCCCGCGCCCAGCTGGAGACGCTGCGCAAGAACTGCGCGGAGTTCGGGGTACGGCTGCACCCGCTGGGCGACGTCGAACAGGGCGTCGTGCACGTCGTCGGCCCGCAGCTGGGTCTGACGCAGCCCGGTACGACGGTCGTCTGCGGCGACTCGCACACCTCGACGCACGGTGCCTTCGGCGCGCTGGCGTTCGGCATCGGCACCTCGCAGGTCGAGCACGTGCTGGCCACCCAGACGCTGCCCATGGCCCGCCCGAAGACCATGGCCATCACCGTCGAGGGCGAGCTGCCCGAGGGTGTCACGGCCAAGGACCTGATCCTGGCGATCATCGCGAAGATCGGCACCGGCGGCGGCCAGGGCTACGTCCTGGAGTACCGCGGCGCCGCCATCGAGAAGCTCTCGATGGAGGCCCGGATGACCATCTGCAACATGTCGATCGAGGCCGGCGCCCGCGCGGGCATGATCGCCCCGGACGAGACCACCTTCGCGTACATCAAGGGCCGCGCCCACGCCCCCGAGGGCGAGGACTGGGACGCCGCCGTCGCGTACTGGAAGACCCTGCGTACCGACGAGGACGCGGTCTTCGACGCCGAGGTCGTCATCGACGCCGCCGCGCTGTCGCCGTTCGTCACCTGGGGCACCAACCCCGGCCAGGGCGCGCCGCTTTCGGCGTCCGTCCCCGACCCGGCTTCGTACGAAGACGCATCGGAGCGCTTCGCCGCCGAAAAGGCCCTGGAATACATGGGGTTGGAGGCCGGCCAGCCGCTGCGCTCCATCAAGGTGGACACCGTCTTCGTAGGCTCCTGCACCAACGGCCGCATCGAGGACCTGCGCGCCGCCGCGGCGGTCCTGCAGGAGCGCAAAGTCGCCGACGGCGTACGGATGCTGGTCGTGCCCGGCTCCGCGCGGGTCGGTCTGCAGGCCGTCTCCGAGGGCCTGGACGTGGTCTTCAAGGAGGCCGGCGCCGAATGGCGGCACGCGGGCTGCTCGATGTGCCTCGGCATGAACCCCGACCAGCTGGCCCCCGGTGAGCGCTCCGCGTCCACCTCCAACCGCAACTTCGAGGGCCGGCAGGGCAAGGGTGGCCGTACGCACCTGGTGTCGCCGCAGGTCGCGGCCGCCACGGCCGTTCTGGGCCACCTCGCCTCGCCCGCCGACCTGACCGACGTAACCGCCGCCGCGCCCGCTGGAGTCTGATCAGCCATGGAAGCATTCACCACGCACACCGGCCGGGCCGTCCCGCTGCGCCGCAGCAACGTCGACACGGACCAGATCATCCCTGCTCACTGGCTCAAGAAGGTGACCCGGGACGGTTTCGAGGACGGGCTGTTCGAGGCCTGGCGCAAGGACCCCGAGTTCGTCCTCAACCGCCCCGAGCGGCAGGGCGCGACCGTTCTGGTCGCCGGGCCCGACTTCGGCACCGGCTCCTCCCGTGAGCACGCCGTCTGGGCGCTGCAGAACTACGGCTTCAAGACCGTGATCTCCTCCCGATTCGCCGACATCTTCCGGGGCAACTCGCTGAAGAACGGCCTGCTCACGGTGGTCCTGGAGCAGAAGATCGTGGACGCGCTGTGGGAGCTGACCGAGTCGGACCCGCAGGCCGAGATCACCGTCGACCTGCAGAACCGCGAGGTGCGCGCCGAGGGCGTCACCGCCTCCTTCGAGCTGGACGAGAACTCCCGCTGGCGGCTGCTGAACGGCCTGGACGACATCTCCATCACGCTCCAGAACGACACCGACATCGCCGCCTACGAGGCCAAGCGGCCGTCCTACAAGCCGCGGACGCTCCAGGTCTGATTTCGGCCACGGCAACACCCCGCCTGTACCCCCGATCGCCACGATTGGGGGTACAGCCATGTCTGGCCCCGGACGGACCTGCGCACCTCCTGGACGGCGCTCAACTTCCCACGTTAGGCGAGGCGTTGACGGGGTAGGTGAGTGCAGTGATCGCGTCCTCCGCAAGTGCCTGGAAGGCCATTTGAGGCGGCAGTTACACCCTGCGCAGGCGACAACTCGCCCCAGATGGCACAATCTGTGCATGGAACACGACGGCCAACTCCAGCTCTATGCGGCGGTCGCGAACCAGCTCAAGGAAGCGCATGCAAGGGTGCGCGCACTGCAAGTCCCGGAGGGCGTACGGATGGCGCTGACCCGGAAGCTGCTGGTCATTACGGCCGCGGCCAAGCACGATCTCGCCGCGGCGGCAAGGCGACTCGAGCGGTTCAATGCGGACCTCGACGAGGGGCGGATCCCCGAAGAGGACCGCTGAACAGCCCGGGACCGTCGAGTCCGTTGCGGCACAAGGGTGATAAGCCCGTTTCGTGTTTGATTTGCGGTATATATCTGCCTAACGTGCGAAAAAGCTTGAACACTTTCGTTCTGGCGATGTCTCCGAAGGGGAAGACGTGAACAAGGCGCAGCTCGTAGAAGCGATTGCCGACAAGATGGGTGGCCGCCAGCAGGCTGCCGATGCTGTCGATCATGTCCTGGACGCCATCGTCCGCGCGGTCGTCGCGGGCGAGCGGGTCTCGGTCACCGGCTTCGGGTCCTTCGAGAAGGTGGACCGCCCCGCCCGTTACGCCCGTAACCCTCAGACGGGCGAGCGGGTTCGGGTCAAGAAGACCTCCGTGCCGCGCTTCCGTGCGGGTCAGGGCTTCAAGGACCTGGTGAGCGGCTCCAAGAAGCTGCCCCGGGGCGGCGAGGTCGCGGTCAAGAAGGCGCCCAAGGGCAGCCTGACCGGCGGCGCTGCCGCGACAGTCAAGAAGGCCGCGGCGAAGAAGACCACCAAGGCGGCCGCGAAGAAGGTCACGGCCAAGAAGGCGGCTCCGGCGAAGAAGACGACGGCCGCCGCGAAGAAGGCCGCGGCGAAGAAGGCCATCGTCAAGAAGACCGCGGCGGCGAAGACCACCGCGGCGAAGAAGGTCGCCGCCAAGAAGGCGACCGCGAAGAAGGCCCCGGCCAAGAAGGTCACCGCGAAGAAGGCGCCGGCCAAGAAGTCGACGGCCCGCAAGACCACGGCGAAGAAGGCCACCGCCCGCAAGGCGTCGTAGGCCGCCGCCGGGCACTGACGCGCCGGGCCGGACTCCCCTGGGGAGCCCGGCCCGCGGCGTGTGCGGGGGGCTCTCGGGGCAGTTACCGGGTCTGCCCGCTCACAGGGTCTGCAGGGTGACGAGTGTGATCCGCCGGGCGTCGCCCTCGCCCTCGGTCTCGATCCGCACCCGCTGCCCGGGACGCAACAGCAGCAGGCCTCCGGCGTCGAACGCCGCGGTGTCGTACGGCACGGGGGTGCCGTCGTCGAGCAGCACCTGGCCGCTGCGGGTTTCCGGGTCGTAGCTGTATGCCGTGGCCTGCATGACGGCCAGCCTAATGCCGACCGCGGTGAGGGGCCTCGCCGTGGGGCCTGTGCCACGTCGCCCGGTGCGGGTCGGCCGCGGCTGCGGGCGCAGTTCCCCGCGTCCGTCGAGGGCGCTTCAGGAACCCGGGATCAGCAAACCGGCCGAAGCCGCGGCCGTATACGGTCCCACCCCCAGGGTCAGTGCCGCGCGCAGATCGTCCCCGGTGTCGACGTCCTGTCGTACCGAATCCACATCCGCCAGCGTCAGTTCCGTCGCGCCCGAGGCCCTGTGGCGGATACGGGAATCGATGCCGAAGGCCGGCCGCAATTCCTCTTCCGGGCCCGCTGCCAGCAGTGTCGTACCGATCGCGACAGCGTCCGCGAGAAAAGCGCGCGGGAATTCCGCGGCAGCGGCCAGCACACGGCCCAGCTGCGCGGGCCGCAGTGCCGGCAGATCGGCGTTCAGGGCCGCTACGGCCGCGCCGGGGTGCAGAGCACGCACGGCAGCCGCGCCGTGCGCCAGAGCGGCGTTCAGGCCGCCTGCCGGAGTGTCCGGGACGATCCGCGCGCCGAGTGCCGCCAGCTCGCGCCCGGCCAACTCGTCATCGGTGACGACCGCCACACCCGCCACTGTCGTGCAGGCCAGCGCCGCGGCCACCGTGTCCTGGGCGAACGCCAGGGCCAGCCCGGGACGCACCCCGTCCGCGGCCGTGTCCGACAGCCTGCTCTTGGCCCGCGCCAGAGGCTTCAGCGGGATGACCAAGGTCCACTGCACCGGCGTACCGTCCCTCTCTTGTCGCGCTCATTGTCACCCGGCGCATCCGGGGACACGGGAGGTGGGGCGTACCGTGTTCTCGACAGACCGGCGGCCCGGGGCGAGACTTGTGCGGCCCCCGCCGGGGTGGCGTCCCTAGAGGAAGGTGTCCTTGTGCCCCGCCGCAGAATCGGCTTCTGGTACCGCTTCGCCGCGGTGATCTGCAAACCGCCGCTGGTGGTTCTGATCAAGCGGGACTGGCGCGGAATGGAGCACATTCCGGCCGAGGGCGGATTTATCACCGTGGTGAACCACAATTCCCACGCGGACCCCTTCGCGTACGCGCACTATCAGTACAACACCGGTAGGGTTCCGCGATTCCTGGCGAAGAGCGGGCTTTTCAAGAAGGGATTTGTCGGCGCCGCCATGCGCGGTACCGGGCAGATCCCCGTCTACCGCGAGTCCACCGACGCGCTCAGCGCCTTCCGGGCCGCGATCGACGCCGTGGAGCGCGGCGAGTGCGTCGCCTTCTACCCCGAGGGCACCCTGACCCGCGACCCGAACGGCTGGCCCATGACCGGCAAGACGGGCGCCGCGCGCGTGGCCCTGCAGACCAAGTGCCCGGTCGTCCCGGTCGCCCAGTGGGGCGTCAACGAACTGCTCCCGGCGTACGCCAGGAAGCCGAACCTCTTCCCGCGCAAGACCCATCACGTGCTCGCGGGCCCGCCCGTGGACCTCACGCGCTTCTACGACAAGGAGATGACCCCGGACCTGCTCAAGGAGGCCACCGAGGTCATCATGGCGGCCATCACCCGCCAGCTCGAGGAGATCCGCGGCGAGAAGGCGCCCGAGACGCCCTACGACCCGCGCCGCGAGCGCATCGAGCAGCGCCGCCGCACCCAGGCACAGACGCAGGGCAAGGAACCGGAAGGGCAGGGCAAGTGAGCAAGGCGGTCAAGGCGGCGGTCTTCAGCGCCGGTTCGTGGGGCACGGCCTTTGCCATCGTGCTCGCCGACGCCGGGTGCGAGGTCACCCTGTGGGCCCGGCGTGCCGAGGTCGCGGAGGCGATCAACACCACCCGCACCAACCCCGACTACCTGCCGGGTGTCGAACTTCCCGAGAACGTCCGGGCGACCACCGACCCCGCCGAGGCCGCGGCCGGCGCCGACTTCACGGTCCTGTCCGTCCCCTCCCAGACCCTGCGCGAGAACCTCGCCGAGTGGACCCCGCTGCTCGCCCCGGACACCGTCCTCGTCTCCCTGATGAAGGGCGTCGAACTCGGCTCCACCATGCGGATGAGCGAGGTCATCGAGGACGTCGCCAAGGTCGGCGCCGATCGCATCGCGGTCGTCACCGGGCCCAACCTGGCCCGTGAGATCGCCGCCCGCATGCCCGCCGCCGCCGTCGTCGCCTGCACCGACGAGGCCGTCGCCCGGCGCCTGCAGGCCGCCTGCCACACGCCGTACTTCCGGCCGTACACGGAGACCGACGTGGTGGGCTGCGAGCTGGGCGGTGCCGTGAAGAACGTCATCGGGCTCGCCGTCGGCATCGCCGACGGCATGGGGCTCGGCGACAACGCCAAGGGCTCGCTGATCACCCGCGGCCTCGCCGAGACCGCGCGGCTCGGCGTCGCGCTCGGCGCCGACCCGCTGACCTTCTCCGGGCTCGCGGGCCTCGGCGACCTGGTGGCCACCTGCTCCTCGCCGCTGTCGCGCAACCACACCTTCGGCACCAACCTCGGCAGGGGCATGACCCTGCAGGAGACCATCGCGGTCACCAGGCAGACGGCCGAGGGCGTCAAGTCCTGCGAGTCGGTGCTGGATCTGGCCCGCCGGCACGGTGTCGACATGCCGATCACCGAGACGGTCGTCGCCATCGTGCACGAGGGCAAGTCGCCCGTGGCCGCCGTCAAGGAACTGATGTCGCGCAGCGCGAAGCCTGAACGACGCTGAGCGAAGGCGCTCGCCTTTGTTCGTTCCGGGCCGGAGCCGACGCTGTCTCCGGGCTCTACCAACGGGTACTCTCAACGCGATATGAGCACCGAGAACCTTCCCCAGAGCCCTGAGCAGCCGTCGCGGAAGCCGCGCGTGGCCGTCGTGTTCGGTGGGCGCAGCTCCGAACACGGGATCTCCACGGTCACCGCGGGCGCCGTCCTGAACGCCATCGACCGGACGAAGTACGACGTGCTGCCGATCGGTATCACGCGCGAGGGCCGTTGGGTGCTGACGGCCGACGAGCCGGAGCGGATGGCCATCACCGACCGGCGCGTGCCCGCCGTCGAGGACATGGCGGAGTCGGCCGAAGGCGGCGTGGTGCTCCCCGTCGACCCCGCGAACCGCGAGGTCGTCTACAGCGAGCCCGGCTCCGTGCCCAAGGCGCTCGGCGAGGTCGACGTGGTCTTCCCGGTGCTGCACGGCCCGTACGGCGAGGACGGCACCCTCCAGGGCCTGCTGGAGCTGTCCGGGGTGCCGTACGTGGGCGCCGGTGTGCTCGCCTCGGCCGTCGGCCAGGACAAGGAGTACATGAAGCGGATCTTCACGTCCTACGGGCTCAAGGTCGGCCCGTACATGGTGATCCGGCCGCGCGAGTGGGCGCAGGACGAGTCCGCCGCCCGTAAGAAGATCGTCGACTTCGCCGGCGAGCACGGCTGGCCGCTGTTCGTGAAGCCCGCACGCGCGGGTTCGTCGATCGGCATCACCAAGGTCGACGACCTGTCCGGCCTGGACGAGGCGATCGCCACCGCGCAGGCCCACGACCCCAAGATCCTGGTCGAGGCCGGCGTGCGGGGCCGCGAGATCGAGTGCGGCGTGCTGGAGTTCGAGGACGGCCCGCGCGCCTCCGTACCGGCCGAGATCCCGCCGCCGGACGCGCACGCGTACTACGACTTCGAGGCCAAGTACATCGACTCCACGCCCGGTATCGTCCCCGCGCCGCTGACGGCGCAGGAGACGGCGCAGGTGCAGGAGCTGGCGGTACAGGCCTTCGAGGCCGTTTCCTGCGAGGGGCTGGTCCGCGCGGACTTCTTCCTCACCGAGGACGGCGAGTTCGTGATCAACGAGGTCAACACCCTGCCCGGCTTCACACCGATCTCGATGTACCCGCAGATGTGGCAGGCCAGCGGCATCGGCTACCCCGAGCTGATCGACCGCCTGGTGCAGGCGGCGCTGCGCCGCTCGACCGGCCTTCGCTGAGCGGCCGGCCGGTCACCCGCGCATGGAGGCGATCCCCGTGGGGATCGCCTTCTTCACGGCCGGCGCGAGATCCGTGAGGATTCCCGTGCCCTCGTCCTGCGCGGACATCCCCTTGGGCAGACTGATCTGCACATAGGCCGCGCGGCCCGCCGTGGTGAACCGCCAGGTGCCGTCGCTCTGCTTCTCCATCAGCCAGTCGACGCCGTCGACCCCGCCCGCGATGGCGTCGGGGTCACCGCCCTCGGCCACCTTGGGATCGATCATCTTCGGCGGCCGTACGACACCGCAGCGCAGTATGATCGCCGGGCTTCCCCAGCCCGCCGTGTAGGCGGACCGGGGTTCGGGGTCGTTGCGGCTCCGTCCGTCGAGCTTCTGCGGCAGCACCGGACGCAGATCCCGGCACACCGGCGCCGTCTTCGCGTCGGGGCTGGGAACCGCCACCGCGGCGCTGTCGTCTGCCGAGGAACAGCCCGCGACCGCGATCAACAGCGCGGGCGCGAGCACGGCGAAGGGCCGGTGGCGGAAGATGTTCACCGGCCAAGCGTAGACGGGGGCTACAGATGCACGACCGGACAGGTCAGGGTGCGCGTGATGCCGTCCACTTGCTGGACCTTCGCGACCACCATGCGACCGAGGTCGTCGACCGTGTCGGCCTGGGCGCGCACGATGACGTCGTACGGACCTGTCACGTCCTCGGCCTGGATCACTCCAGGGATCTTGCTGATGGTCTCGGCGACGGTCGACGCCTTGCCGACCTCCGTCTGGATCAGGATGTACGCCTGTACCACGGAACCTCCAAGGCGGCCACGAGGATCATGTGGGGAAAAGGAACGCCACGGTATCGCGTCGCCGCTCCCCTGGGGGAGACCTGCGGGAACCGGGCTTGCGCGCCAGGGTGCAGGCACGACGGAGGTTGACGGTCGTTCTCGACCACGACGGACGGTCATCCCGACCGCAACGACGGTCATCTCGACCGTATCGGGGACACTGATGTCGCGCGAGTGGGCGCGGCACAGCAGAGAAGGGGAGCCAAGGGAAATGAAGGGCACTGTTGGTGAGCTAGGGGAGTTCGGGCTCATCAGGGAGCTCACCTCCCGTCTCACCACCACCCCGGCGGTCCGGATCGGCCCCGGCGACGACGCCGCGGTGGTCGCCGCACCCGACCGGCGTGTGGTGGCGAGCACCGACATCCTGCTGGAGGGCCGGCACTTCCGCCGCGACTGGTCCACGGCCTACGACGTCGGCCGCAAGGCCGCCGCACAGAATCTCGCCGACATCGCCGCGATGGGCGCCGTACCGACCGCGCTGCTGCTCGGCCTGGTCGTCCCGGCCGAACTCCCGGTGACGTGGCCGAGCGAGATGATGGACGGGCTGCGCGACGAGTGCCAGGTGGCGGGTGCCTCCGTGGTCGGCGGGGACGTCGTGCGCGGCGACACGATCATGGTGTCGATCACCGCGCTCGGCGATCTGCGCAACCAGGAGCCCGTCACGCGCGCGGGTGCCCAGCCCGGCGACCTGGTGGCCGTCACAGGCTGGCTGGGCTGGTCCGCGGCCGGCTACGCGGTCCTGTCCCGGGGCTTCCGCTCGCCGCGCGCCTTCGTCGAGGCCCACCGCCGTCCCGAGCCGCCGTACCACGCGGGCCCGGCCGCCGCCGCGCTCGGTGCGACCGCGATGTGCGACGTGAGCGACGGGCTGATCGCCGACCTCGGGCACATCGCCGAGGCCAGCAAGGTCCGTATCGACATCCGCTCCGGTTCGATCGACATCCCGACCCAGATGAACGACATCGGCCAGGCCGTCGGCGTGGACCCGATGCAGTGGGTGCTGACCGGGGGAGAGGACCATGCGATCGTGGCGACCTTCCACCCGGACACCAAGCTGCCGGCCCGCTGGAAGGTCATCGGGGAGGTCCTCAACCCCTCCGCGCTGCCCCAGGTGACCGTCGACGGGGCGCCCTGGACCAGCAAGGGCGGCTGGGACCACTTCGGGGACATCGAGTCATGATCCCTCGCGTATTGACGGTGGCGGGCTCGGACTCCGGCGGAGGCGCGGGCATCCAGGCCGATCTCAAGACGATGCTGGCGCTCGGCGTGCACGGAATGAGCGTGATCACGGCCGTGACCGCGCAGAACTCCCTGGGCGTCCAGGGCGCCTGGGAACTGCCCGTGGAGGCGGTACGGGCCCAGTACCGCAGTGTCGTGGACGACATCGGGGTCCAGGCCGTGAAGACCGGCATGCTGGCCTCCACGGAACTGGTCGAGGCGGTCGCCGAGTTGATCTCCGGTACCGACGTCCCGGTCGTGGTGGACCCGGTCGGTGTCTCCAAGCACGGCGACCCGCTGCTGGCCGCCACGGCGCTGGATTCGGTCCGTACGAAGCTGCTCCCGGTGGCCACGGTCGCCACCCCGAACCTCGACGAGGTGGCCCAACTCACAGGGGTGCGCGTCGAGTCGGAGGGCGATCTACGACGGAGCGCGCAGGCCGTGCTGGCCCACGGGCCGCGCTGGGTGCTGATCAAGGGCGGCCACCTGGCGGGCGACGCCGTGGACCTGCTGACGGACGGCTCCGCGGAGCACTGGCTGCGGGCGCCCCGCCACGACAACCGGCACACGCACGGCACGGGCTGCACCCTGGCCTCCGCGGTCGCGTCGGGGCTGGCGAAGGGGCTGAGCGTGCCGGAGGCCGTCACCGAGGCCAAGGAGTACGTCACCGGGGCGATCGCGGCCGGGTTCGCGCTGGGTGCGGGGATCGGCCCGGTGGACCACGGCTGGCGCTTCCGGGCCTGATGCGCGGGACTGCACGGCTGTGCGGGCCCGATGCGCGGGTACGGCAAAAAGCCGGTCCACCCTGAGGTGGACCGGCTCAGTGCAGCGAACCAGCAGTGGCCGCGCGCTCAGCTGTTGGCGTCAGCGCGAGACCTTGCCGGCCTTGATGCACGAGGTGCAGGCGTTCACGCGCTTCGGCGTCCCGCCGACCACGGTACGCACACGCTGGATGTTCGGGTTCCAGCGGCGAGACGTACGGCGGTGCGAGTGCGAGATGTTGTTGCCGAAGCCCGGCCCCTTGCCGCAGACGTCGCAGTTGGCAGCCACGGGTCACTCCAAAGACTTCAGATGCACTTACGGTTGATCCCGGCATGCCGGGATCGAGATCCTAAGACCTGAGATCTTGAGTGGCGGTGCCAGGGGAATGGCCCGATGTGGATCGGGCAACCGGAGCAGCATACAACGACTGCGTCCGTGCAACGAAACTACCATGGCAGCTCAGGGCCCCGCTCCCGGCCCTCTTCCGGTGGCCACCCGTTCGGGGTCTACGCTGCGTCCCACGTACGGCCGGCTCAGGGAGGCGCAGGTGGCGCAGGTGCCGCAGACATTCTTCGATGCTCTCGCGGTGCGCACCTGGTGCGGTCTGGCGCTCGGCGCACTGGGGCGGGCCCGCGAGGAGATCGACGCGATCAACGTCTATCCGGTGGCCGACGGGGACACCGGCACGAATCTCTACCTGACCCTGGAATCGGCGGCGACGGCCGTGGAGGCCGTGTTCGCCGGGTACGGGACCGGCTCCGCCGAGCCGTCCCTCGCGGACGCCGTGCACGCGATGGCCCACGGGGCGCTCATCGGGGCCCGGGGCAATTCCGGCACCATCCTCGCGCAGCTGCTGCGCGGCATGGCTCAGGTGCTCTCACAGGAGGGCGGGGCCTCTCGCGTCGACGGGTCCGGGCTGCGGCTGGCCCTGCGGCAGGCCGCCGACTCCGCCCGCGAGGCCGTGGCCCACCCCGTCGAGGGCACGGTGCTGACGGTCGCCTCGGCCGCGGCCGACGCCGCCGAGGGGGCCGAGGGCGACTGCGGGGCGGTCGCGCGGGCGGCCTACGACGGCGCCTGTGCGGCCCTGGCGGCGACTCCGGACCAGCTGGAGGTGCTGGGCAGGGCCGGGGTGGTCGACGCCGGCGGACGCGGCCTCGTGGCGGTGCTGGGGGCCCTGGTGGAGGCGTTCACCGGCGAAGCCGTACGGGAGGCGGTCCGGGAGAACCCGAGGGCCTCGGGCGGTGTGCTCGAGGGGCACACGCGTGCAGAGACCGTTCTTGAAGGGCACGCGCGTGCGGAGACCGTTTCCCGACGTCCGAAGGCCGTTTCCGGACTTCAGGCGCACGCGCGCGTGGGGGCTGCTTCCGGCACCGGTCCGTGCGTTGACGCGGCCGGCACCGACGGGCCCGCCTACGAGGTGATCTACCTCCTGGAGGCCGACGACACGGCCGTGCACCGGCTCAGGGGACGGCTCGACGCCCTTGGTGACTCCCTGGTCGTCGGCGGCGGCGACGGGCTGTGGAACGTCCATGTGCACGTCGACGACGCAGGTGCCGCCGTGGAGGCGGGCGTCGAGGCCGGGCGGCCGTACCGGATCCGGATCACGCACTTCGGGCTCGGGGACGTGCACACCGGGCGCGGGCGGCCACCGCGCGAGCGCGTCCAGCGGGCCGTCGTCGCCGTCGTGCCCGGGGAGGGCCTCGCCGGGCTGTACGCCGAGGCCGGTGCCACCGCCGTCCTCGCGCGCCCCGGAGAGCCGCCCGCCAGCGGGGAGCTGGTGCAGGCCCTGCGGCGCGCCCACGCGCGCGAGGTCGTCCTGCTGCCGAACGACGCCGACCTGCGCCACACGGCCGCCGCGGCGGCCGAGCAGGCCCGTACCGAGGGCATCCGCGTGGCCCTGATCCCGACCCGCTCGGCGGTCCAGGGCATCGCGGCGCTCGCCGTGCACGAGCCCGAGCGCCGGTTCGACGAGGACGTGGTCCAGATGACCTCGGCGGCGGGTGCCACCCGGTACGCCGAGGTCGTCGTCGCCGAGCACGAGTCCTGGACGACGGCCGGCATCTGCCAGGCCGGGGACGTCCTCGGGCTGATCGACGGCGACGTGGCGGTGATCGGCCCCGATGTCACCGCCACCGCCGTCACCGTCCTGGACCGCATGCTCCAGGCCGGCGGCGAACTGGTCACCCTCGTCGTCGGCGACGAGGCCCCCGGGACCGTCGCCGAGCACCTGGAGGCCCAGGTACGGGAGTCCTACCTCGCCGTGGACACGGTGGTGTACCGGGGCGGCCGGCAGGGCGCGCTGCTGCTCATCGGCGTCGAATGAACGGCAGGCGGTGAGCGCCGGGGGAGCGGGCGAGCGCGGGCCTCACTGGTCCGGCTCGAGCATCTGGGCGGCCTCCGCCCGCCGCTGCCGTACGGTCTCGTCCTCGTCGCCCGCGTCCTCGTAGGCCGCGAGCACGGCACGCGCGCGTGCGGCCGCCTCGGCGGGCCGGCCCAGGTCGGCCTCCAGCCAGCCCGCGGCGAGTTCGGCACCGGTACGGCTGTGCAGCCCGTCCGCGCCCAGCGAGCCGAACAGCGCGACCGCCCGCTCCATCCGGACCAACGCCGCCTCGAACGCGGCCTGGATCACACCGTCCTCGGCCTCCTCGGTCGCCGAGCGGGCCAGCAGATCGCCGAACTGACGGTGGGTGGCGCCCAGTTCGGCCGTGAGCTGCTCCCGGGCCACCGGGTCCGCCGCGGCCTGAAGGGCGCTCTCGCAGGTGTGCACCGCCTGCACCATCAGCTCGCGTGCGCCCTCCGTGCCGGACTCCCCGCGCAGCGCCAGCCACGCGCGTGCGCGCAAGGAGCGGACGAGGAAGTGCGGGTTGCCCAGCGACCGCCACAACTCGCCCGCGCGCGCGTAGGCCTGCTCCGCCTCGGCCGGCAGACCGGCGTGGCCCAGGGACTCGGCGGCGAGGTGGGCGAGCGTGGCGTGGTCCTGCTGCTCGGGCCAGTGCCGGGCGATCTCGGCGGCCTGCAGCCTGCGCTCGGCCGCCGCCCGGTGATCGTCCAGCTCGCTCAGGCAGTCGCCGAGCCACCACAGCGCCTGGACGACGGCCCCGTCGCCGTGCGTCCGGGCGGACAGATCGGCAAGGGCCGACTCCAGCACCTCCGCGGCCTCCGCGCAGCGGCCCTGGCGCAGCAGGAAGCCGCCCAGCTGCTGGCGCGCCCAAGCGCCCAGCGTGCCGCTCTCGCCCGCCTCGTCGGCCCAGTGCGCGGCCTGCAGCGCGTGCTCGGCGGCCTCGACGGACTCACCCCGGCCGCCGATCACCTCGGCCAGCTGCAGATGCAGCTGGGCCCGCCCGACCGGCTCCACGTACGGCCCGCCGTGCTCCACGGCACGGCGCAGGGCCCGCTCGGCCCCGGCCAGGTCACCGGCCTGCTGGGCCAGGGCCGCGACCTGCACCTCGTACTCCACGGCGAACCACGCGAGTCCCGCGTCCACGTAGTCGCAGGCTGCCCGTCGGAACAGCTCCGCGGCCTGCCCGGCGTCCCCGCGCAGCCCCGCCAGCTCCGCGAGCATCGCCCGCGCCTCCGCGGCCCGGGCCGCCAGCCGCACATCGTCCGCACACCGTCCGTCGACGAGGGCGAGCACCTCACGCACGGCCCGCTCGGCCGCCGCCGACCGAGCCGCGGAGTCCGCCGCGGCCGGGCCCGAACCGTGCCACGCCGGCTCGCCGGGCTCCCACGGCCCGGGCACTGCCCCGTCCGGGACCGGCCCGGCCTCTCCTCGCCCGGCCGCCGCCCGATCCGGCCCCGCACCTTCCGGTACGGTCCCGTCGGGCGCGGGACGGTCGAGCACCGCCCCGTCGTGCACCCGGCGCATCAGGACGCGGGCCCGGCTCATCACCACCGAGGCCGTCTGCCGCACTCCGGTGCCCTCGTCGGCATACAGGGCGAGGATCTCGTCGTACAGGCCCGTGACCGTGGTCAGAGCGGTGTCCACCTCGCCCGTCAGCGCGCGGACGTACGCCCCGCGCGCGCGTGCCGCCAGTGCCTCGCCGGGGTCGCCCGCCTGCGCGTACAGCACCGCGGCCCGTTCGAACAGCTCGATGCCCTCGGGGCCGCGGGCCATCGCCTCGTGGTCGGTGATCTCCGCGCGGTCGCGCGGCTCCAGCTCCGCGCCCTGCGCGGCCTGTGCCACCGCCGCCCACGCCTGCAGTGCATGCGGCTGCAGCGTCTGCGACAGCCGTCGTGCCTCGGCGAGCAGAGCGGCGAGGTCCGTGGCGGCGCAGGCCGCGGGCGCGGGTGGCGGGGCCGCCGGTGCCGGTGCCGTGCGCACCGTGCGCACGCCCAGCGGCAGGCGGCCGACCAGCGGTCGCTGGGCCATGCGCGCGCGTGCCCGCTCGCCGACGTACGAGGTGCCGTTGCGCCGGTCGAACCGCTCGGCCAGCTCGAGTGTCTGCGCGCGCGCGTGGACGGCGAGTTCGCCCGCCGTCCAGCTCCGCCCGGCCGGCCCCGGCACCTGCCGGCCGTCGAGGCCCAGCTCGGTCAGCCGGTCCATCAGCAGGGTCACCACGGCCATGAAGTCGAGCCGGCTGCACGGATGCCCGGTGTCCGTGAAGTACGCCGGCCGCTCGGCGAGCAGCTCCAGACCGCGGGCCTCGTTGCCGGTCAGCGCGCAGAACTCCACATGGTCGGCGTACGCGCTACGCATGCTCTCCATGGTCCGCACCAGCCGGAAGCCGCGCAGATGGTTCGCGCGGGCCTCGTCCACCCGCTCCAGGCGCAGCAGCGGGGCCAGCGAGGACGCCAGCACGGTGTGCGGTTCGTGCGCGCAGGCGAACTCGCCCTCCAGTACCGGCTGCCACAGCTCGAGCGCCTGCGCGTCCCGGCCGAGCGTGACCTGCCAGTCGCCCTGCCCGTGCAGCTCGCACGCGTGGCAGTCGGCCATCTCGTCCCGGTCGGCGGCCAGCCAGGCGGCGTACGCCCGCTCCGCGCGCGCGTGGTCGCCGATGTGCGCGGCCACGCTGAACTCCGCGCTGCGCACGGCACGTTCGGAGTGCCCGGCGAGCCGGTAGCGGTGCGCCATCTCGGCGAGCCACTTCTCGATCGAGGCGAGCGGGACGTGCGGCTGGTCCAGCATGCCCGCCGACATCCACTTGAAGACCCAGTGCAGCGAGTGCGCCTCGTACGCGTCGAAGTTTTCGGGCCGTTCGTCCCACATGCGCAGCAGCCGCGCGAACGGGACGAACATCTTGTCCTTCTCGGAGCTGTAGTTGTAGACCTTGAGCTGGTGCCCGAGCGCCTCGATCACGGCGGGCGGGACGTCCAGCCGTTCGGCGTCGGCGAGCAGTTGCTCCGCGCGCGCGTTGCGGGCGGGCCCCTCCGGCTGCTCGGAGTTCTCCGCCATCGCCCGGCGCAGTGCGTCGAAGTCCGTGATGTCACCCATCAGCGACCGTTCTCCCCCTGCGTGGACTCGCCGTGTGTGGCCCACTCCAGCAGGCCGATGAACGCCCGGTTGAGCAGCGCCGAGTCGGCCGGCCCGATCGGGCGCTGCGCCATCAGCAGAGCCTGCCCGTACAGCGACTCGGTGGCCGTGCCGATCAGCTCCGGGTCCGCCAGCGAACCGATCCTGCGGACCAGCGGGTTGAGGTGGTTGAGCACCAGACGCGCGCGCGGGGCGCTGCCGCGCAGCGAGCCCAGGATGCCCGCCCACAGGTCGTCCGCCCGCTCCTCGGCCGCCGCGCGCGCCTGCTCGTGCCGGGCCGCCCGGTCGTCCAGGTGCAGGGCGGGGACCGACAGCGGGTGGAAGGCCCGCAGGACGACGTCACAGCCCAGCGGGTCCAGCTTCGCCCGCGCGGCCGCCAGGAAGCCCGACAGCGCCAGTTCCTCGGCCGGGTCCACCGCGTCCAGGTGCGCGGTCACGGTGTCCGCGTCCAGCTCGGCGACCGGTGTCCCCGGCCGCACCGACGGCAGCGCCTCGACCAGCTCGCTGTCGTAGGTGTAGCCGCCGTTGACCACGCCGATGCCCTGCGCGGACGCGATCGGCGCGACCTGCCGGTACTCCTCGACGGTCCGCGTGAAGTGCACCACCGCGTGGCGCTGCGCGAACTCCTCCAGGGACAGCTGTCCGTCGGTCGTCTCGAACGGCAGCCAGGGCAGCATCGTGCGCAGCATCTCGCCGTCGTGCCGGGCGAGGGACTTCACGCCCAGATGGTGCACGGCGAGGAAGGCCCGCAGCCGCTCCGGGTCACCGGCGGCGAGCCCGGTCAGCCAGGACCGGATCCTCGTCCCCAGGGCGTCCCGTACGGCGGCGAGTGTCTCGTCCTCGTACAGCGACTCGCGCGAGGCCGTCGGCCGCAGGCTGTCGGTGTCCAGCACGCAGCGGACGAAGAACGCCCAGTCGGGGAGCAGTTGTTCGGCCCGCTCGGTCAGCAGCATGCCCTTGAGATGCACCCGGTGCCCCGCCCGCTGCGCCGGGCTCACGGCGGAGGGCAGCACGTACGCCACCCCGCGGATCCCGGCGAGCGGCACGTCCAGGTCGATCGAGTCCAGCGGCGCGAACCCGAACAGCTCCTGGCAGTGCCGGGCCAGCGCCACCCTTCTGCTCGCGGGGCTCGGATACGGCCGGTCCCAGGGCGCGGGCAGATCGGTGACCGGCTCCGCGCCCACCCGGACGTCGTAGGGAAGCAGCGAGCCGAAGTCCCGGGCCAGGGCCAGGACCCGCTCGGGCGCGAGCCACTCGGCGGTGCCCGGGCGCGCGGTCAGGTACACGGTGGTGCCCGGTTCGGGCCGCGCCGAGCCGTCCAGCGTGCGCACGGTGTACGACCCGTCCTCGCGCGCCGTCCACTCGACCGGCGGTGCCGCGGGCGTACGGGCACTGCGGCTGACCACGCGGATCCGGTCGGCCACGACGAAGCAGGCGAGCAGGCCGATGCCGAACTGGCCGAGGAAGCCGGCCCGGGCCTCGCGCAGGCCTTCGGCCCGCTTGGAGCTGCGCCCGATGGTGGCCAGCAGTTCGTGCACGTCCGACTCGGTGAGCCCGATGCCGCTGTCCTCGACGCGCAGCCCGCCGTCCGACGCGTACAGCCGGACCAGCGCCGGAGCGTCCGGCTCCGCGGCCCGCCGGGCGGTGACGGCGTCGACGGCGTTCTGCAGCAGCTCGCGCAGATACACCTTGGGACTGGAGTAGAGGTGATGGGAGAGCAGGTCCACCAGGCCACGCAGGTCGACCTGGAAAGTGTGGGGTGGATGGGGTGACTGGGATGCCTGGGAGGTCTGGGAGTCCATCGTCACTGCGCCGGAGGGGGGAGCGCGTGCGGCGCGGGGTCGGGCGGTCCCGGATGGGGCGGTGACCGCAAAGGATGGCCGGAGCGCGCCATCCTAGGGCCGGATCAGCCCACCTGACCAGGGGTTTCCCGGATCTTGACGACACCGCGGGACGAATCCGCAGGGCAGCGCGTACGCCGTCCGTGCCGGGCGGCGCTACGGCATTGTCAGTGCTGTGGTGTGCAATGGATCTCGTGCCCGCACTGGAAGAACCACTGAAGCAATCCTTGAAGTCAGTGCTCGGCCCCGCCACCGCGAAGGTGATGGCCGAGCACCTCGGCCTGCACACCGTCGGCGACCTCCTGCACCACTACCCGCGCAGATACGAGGAGCGCGGCCAGCTCACCCACCTCGCCGACCTCCCCATGGACGAGCACGTCACGGTGGTCGCCCAGGTCGCCGACGCCCGCCTGCACAGCTTCGCCTCCGCCAAGGCCCCGCGCGGCAAGGGTCAGCGCCTCGAGGTCACGATCACCGACGGCAGCGGCCGGCTCCAGCTGGTCTTCTTCGGCAACGGCGTCCACAAGCCCCACAAGGAGCTGCTGCCGGGCACGCGCGCGATGTTCGCCGGCAAGGTCTCCGTCTTCAACCGCCGCCTCCAACTCGCCCACCCGGCCTACGAGCTGCTGCGAGGTGACGGCGAGGAGAGCGTCGAGGCCTGGGCCGGCGCCCTGATCCCCATCTACCCGGCCACCGCCAAGCTGGAGTCCTGGAAGATCGGCAAGGCGGTCCAGACGGTGCTGCCCACCGCCCAGGAAGCCCTCGACCCGCTGCCGCCCGCCCTGCGCGAGGGCCGCGGCCTGGTCCCGCTCCCCGAGGCCCTGCTCAAGATCCACCGCCCGCACACCAAGGCCGACATCGCCGACGCCCGCGCCCGCCTGAAGTGGGACGAGGCCTTCGTCCTCCAGGTGGCCCTGGCCCGCCGCCGGCACGCGGACGCCCAACTCCCGGCCGTCCCGCGCAGGCCTAAGGCCGACGGCCTCCTCGCCGCCTTCGACGACCGCCTGCCCTTCACCCTCACCGAGGGCCAGCAGAAGGTCTCCCAGGAGATCTTCGCCGACCTCGCCACGGAACACCCGATGCACCGGCTGCTGCAAGGCGAGGTCGGCAGTGGGAAGACGATGGTGGCCCTGCGCGCCATGCTCGCCGTGGTCGACGCGGGCGGCCAGGCGGTCATGCTCGCCCCCACCGAGGTCCTGGCCCAGCAGCACCACCGCTCGATCACCGAGATGATGGGCGAGCTGGCCGAGGGAGGCATGCTGGGCGGGGCCGAGCAGGCCACCAAGGTCGTCGCGCTCACCGGCTCCATGGGCGCCGCCGCCCGCCGCCAGGCCCTGCTGGACCTGGTCACCGGCGAGGCCGGAATCGTCATCGGCACCCATGCGCTCATCGAGGACAAGGTCCAGTTCCACGACCTCGGCCTGGTCGTCGTCGACGAACAGCACCGCTTCGGCGTCGAACAGCGCGACGCCCTGCGCGGCAAGAGCAAACAACCCCCGCACCTCCTCGTCATGACGGCCACCCCCATCCCGCGCACGGTCGCGATGACGGTCTTCGGCGACCTGGAGACCTCGGTCCTCGACCAGCTCCCGGCCGGCCGCTCACCCATCGCGAGCCATGTCGTCCCGGCCGCCGACAAGCCCCACTTCCTCGCCCGTGCCTGGGACCGGATCCGTGAGGAGGTGGCTAACGGCCACCAGGCGTACGTCGTCTGCCCCCGCATCGGGGACGACCTCGACGACGCCGACGCGAAAAAGGCCGGCAAGAAGAAGTCCCCCGAGGACGAGGCCGAGAAGCGCCCGCCCCTCGCGGTCCTGGAGGTGGCCGACCAGCTGGACAAGGGCCCCCTGCGAGGCCTCCGGGTCGAGGTGCTGCACGGCCGTATGCACCCCGACGACAAGGACACGGTGATGCGCCGCTTCGCGGCCGGCGAGACGGACGTCCTGGTCGCCACCACCGTGATCGAGGTGGGCGTCAACGTCCCCAACGCCACGGCCATGGTGATCATGGACGCGGACCGCTTCGGCGTCTCCCAGCTCCACCAGCTCCGCGGCCGTGTCGGCCGCGGCTCGGCCCCCGGCCTGTGCCTCCTGGTCACCGAGATGCCCGAGGCCGCCGCGGCCCGTCAGCGCCTGAACGCGGTCGCCTCCACCCTCGACGGCTTCGAACTCTCCCGCATCGACCTCGAGCAACGCCGCGAGGGCGACGTCCTCGGCCAGGCCCAGTCCGGTGCCCGCACCAGCCTGCGCGTCCTGGCGGTCATCGAGGACGAGGAGGTCATCGCGGAGGCGAGGGAGGAGGCGACGGCGGTGGTGACGGCGGATCCGGAGCTGGAGCAGCTCCCGGGGCTGCGCACGGCTTTGGACGCCCTCCTGGACGAGGAGAGGGAGCAGTACCTGGAAAAGGGATGACGTGACCCCACCCAGGGGCGCGGGGAACTGCGCGACCAGCCACACTAGGACGGAACGCACCCCACGACCAAGGACCGAAGATGACCCGCGTGATCGCCGGCGCAGCCGGCGGACGTCGCCTCGCGGTGCCGCCGGGCACCGGCACCCGCCCCACCTCCGACCGTGCACGCGAAGGTCTCTTCTCCACCTGGCAGTCGCTGTGGGGCGGGCCCCTGGACGGCGAGCGGGTCCTCGACCTCTACGCCGGCTCGGGCGCCGTGGGCCTGGAGGCCCTCTCCCGGGGCGCGGGCCACACTCTCCTGGTCGAAGCCGACCCGCGTGCGGCGAGGACCGTCCGCGAGAACGTGAAGAACCTCGGCCTCCCCGGCGCCGAAGTGCGGGCAGGCAAAGCGGAACAAGTCATCAGAACCGCACCACCCGGCGAGCCGTACGACCTCGTCTTCCTCGACCCCCCGTACGCCGTCACGGACGACGATCTTCGCGAGATTCTGCTCACACTCCGCTCGGAGGGCTGGCTCGCCGAAGAAGCCCTCGTCACCGTGGAGCGCAGCACCAGAGGCGGTGAATTCCGCTGGCCCGACGGCTTCGTACCACTGAGGTCCCGTCGCTACGGCGAGGGAACGTTTTGGTACGGTCGCGCCGCCTCTACGTGCGAAGACGCACGATGACCGGACCGGAGAGCGAGGGATCACAAGTGCGCCGCGCCGTCTGTCCCGGGTCGTTCGACCCGATCACCAACGGACATCTCGACATCATTGCCCGCGCCTCCCGTCTGTACGACGAGGTCTATGTCGCGGTGATGATCAACAAGTCCAAGAAGGGCATGTTCGAGATCGAGGAGCGGATCGAGCTGATCCGCGAGGTCACCGCCGACTACGCCAACGTCCGGGTCGAGGCCTTCCACGGCCTCCTCGTCGACTTCTGCAAGCAGCGCGACATCCCCGCCATCGTCAAGGGCCTGCGTGCGGTCAGCGACTTCGACTACGAGCTGCAGATGGCCCAGATGAACATCGGCCTCACCGGCGTCGAGACGCTCTTCGTGCCCACCAACCCCACCTACAGCTTCCTCTCCTCCTCGCTGGTGAAGGAGGTCGCCGCCTGGGGCGGCGACGTCTCCCACCTGGTGCCCGCCCCGGTGCTCGAGGCCCTGAACAAGCGCCTGCGCAAGGACTGATGGGACTACAGTCGTCCCGTCCGTCTCCAACCCGGCTGTAGAGAGTGGCGAGCACAGGTGGACGTGCAGAAGAAGCTCGACGAGATCGTGTCCGCGGTCGCCGGCGCCCGGGCCATGCCCATGTCGGCGTCGTGCGTGATCAACCGCGCCGAGCTGCTCGCGATGCTGGAAGAGGTGCGCCAGGCCCTGCCCGGTTCCCTCGCGCAGGCGCAGGAGCTGATCGGCGGCCGTGAGCAGATGGTCGAGCAGGCCCGGCAGGAGGCCGAGCGGATCATCGAGACCGCGCACGTCGAGCGCGGCTCGCTGATCTCCGACACCGAGATCGCCCGCCGCTCCCAGAGCGAGGCCGACCGGATCCTCGCCGAGGCCCGCCAGGAGGCCGAGGAGGTCCGCGCCGAGGCCGACGACTACGTCGACTCCAAGCTCGCCAACTTCGAGGTCGTCCTCACCAAGACCCTCGGCTCGGTCGGCCGCGGCCGCGAGAAGCTGCTCGGCACCGGCCCCGGCCTGGACGAGAACGGCTACGAGGACGAGGACGCCCCCGAGCGCAGCCACGATCCGGAGACCCTGCGCCACACGGCCGACCAGTACGTCGACGCCAAGCTGGGTGCCTTCGAAGCGGTCCTCGCCAAGACCCTGGAGGCGGTCGGGCGCGGCCGGCAGAAGCTGCACGGCCGGATCGCCACGGACGACCTCGGCGCCCTCGCCGACGACACCACGACCTTCCAGCACTCCAGCGACGCCGACTACCTCGCCGACCTCGCGGCTCTCGCCGAGCAGGACGCCCCGGCCGAACGCCCGGACCGGTCGGCGCAGCCGCAACAGCCGCAGCAGCCGCAGCCGTCGTACGAGCCGCAGCCCGCCTACGGCTACCAGCAGCAGCCGGACCCGTACGCGGGCTTCCCGCAGCAGCAGGGCTACGGCGGCCAGCAGGACGCCTACGGCTACCAGCAGGCCGACCCCTACGCCGCCTACCAGGGCTCCTACGACCCCCAGCAGGGCGGCTACGACCCGCAGCAGGCGCACCAGCAGTCCCACCAGCACCAGGTGCACCAGGATTACGCCCTCGACGAGACCAGCCTCTTCGACACCGGCATGATCAGCGCGGAGCAGCTGAGGGCGTACGAACAGGGCCGGGGTCTGTAGCGGGCGGGGGACACCGCCCTGCGACCACCGGATTGGGCCGAGAGCGAAAGGTCCAGTATCCTGGCTCTTCGGTCGCGCGTATACCCGCGGTCACCGCTGCCCGGAACACCGACGGGCGGCGTCCCTCCGAGTTCAAAGATCGAAAGCAGGAATGGCTCCCAACGCCCGCCTCGACCACCGCAATCCTCTCGTGTTCGACACACACGAGCTGGGGCGGCGTCCTGGCGCGCTGCAGCGCCTGACCCGCACGATCGACGCTCCCGTGGATCTCGGCATCCAGGGGGTCATCGGAGTGCCGGAGGGCGCGCCGGTGGAGCTGGAGCTCCGGCTCGAGTCGGTCATGGAAGGGGTGCTCGTCACAGGCACCGCCCGTGCACAGGCCGAGGGGGAGTGCGTAAGGTGTCTGGAGCCGGTCGAGCTGGAGCTCGAAGCGGACTTCCAGGAACTGTTCTCGTACCCTGACGCCGACGACCGGGGCCGCGTGATCGCGGAACCGGGCGACGACGCCGAGGACGACGAGGACAGGTTCTTCCTCGAGGACGGACTTTTCGACCTCGAACCTCTGCTGCGCGATGCGGTGGTGCTCGCACTGCCGATGCAGCCGGTGTGCCAGGAAAGCTGCCCGGGTCTGTGCTCCGAGTGCGGAGCGCGGCTCGCGGACGACCAGGACCACCACCACGACGCCGTCGACATCCGTTGGGCGGCTTTGCAGGGACTCGCCGGTTCACTCGAAGACGGCGAGAAGGACGAGATGAGCGGCGGCGCGCCTCAGTCAGCACGCGCCGACGAGAAGCAGGAGAAGTAGCCGTGGCTGTTCCGAAGCGGAAGATGTCGCGCAGCAACACGCGCCACCGCCGGTCGCAGTGGAAGGCTGCGGTCCCCACCCTGGTTGCGTGCGAGCGCTGCCACGAGCCCAAGCAGCAGCACATCGCGTGCCCGTCTTGCGGCACTTACAACAAGCGCCAGGTCCTCGAGGTCTGAGCGGCTGGTGAGAGGCACTGTGTCCACGCCGAAGAAGAACTCTGCGGACAACCAGGCCTCGTCCCACACGCTTCTGGAAGGGCGGCTCGGCTATCAGCTCGAGTCCGCCCTTCTGGTGCGCGCGCTGACCCACCGTTCCTACGCGTACGAGAACGGCGGTCTGCCGACGAACGAGCGGCTGGAGTTCCTCGGGGACTCCGTGCTCGGCCTCGTCGTCACGGACACGCTGTACCGCACCCACCCCGACCTGCCCGAAGGCCAGCTGGCCAAGCTGCGGGCCGCGGTGGTCAACTCGCGTGCGCTGGCGGAGGTCGGCCGTGGCCTTGACCTGGGCTCCTTCATCCGGCTCGGCCGTGGTGAAGAGGGCACAGGAGGCCGGGACAAGGCGTCCATCCTCGCCGACACCCTGGAAGCGGTGATCGGTGCGGTCTATCTCGACCAGGGCCTCGACGCGGCGTCCGAGCTGGTGCACCGGCTCTTCGACCCGCTGATCGAGAAGTCCTCCAACCTCGGTGCCGGCCTGGACTGGAAGACCAGTCTCCAGGAGCTGACCGCGATCGAGGGGCTCGGCGTGCCCGAGTACCTGGTCACGGAGACCGGCCCCGACCACGAGAAGACCTTCACTGCTGCCGCCCGCGTCGGAGGCGTCTCGTACGGCACCGGCACCGGCCGCAGCAAGAAGGAGGCGGAGCAGCAGGCCGCCGAGTCCGCCTGGCGGTCCATCCGGGCTGCGGCGGACGAGCGCGCCAAGGCGGCGAAGGCCGCCAAGGAAGCAGACGAGGCCGCCGCCGCCGACGGCGAGGCGTCGTCCGCGCCCGCCTGACCCACAGCAGTACCGAGCGCCCGCCCCGCCACCGACGACGGGGCGGGCGCTCGGCTCGTCCACCGCTGTGTACGACCACTCCGTACGGGGGTTTCGATGCCCGAGTTGCCCGAGGTCGAGGTCGTCCGGCGCGGCCTGGCACGCTGGGTCGCCCATCGCACCGTCGCCGAGGTCGAGGTGCTGCACCCGCGCGCCGTACGCCGGCACATCGCGGGCGCCGAAGACTTCGCGCACCGCCTCAAGGGACATCACATCGGCACCCCCAGCCGCCGCGGCAAGTACCTGTGGCTGCCGCTGGAGGAGACGAACCAGTCCGTCCTCGCCCACCTCGGCATGAGCGGCCAGCTGCTGGTGCAGCCGCACGAGGCGCCGGACGAGAAGCACCTGCGCATCCGCGTGCGGTTCGCCGACTCCCTCGGCACCGAACTGCGCTTCGTCGACCAGCGCACCTTCGGCGGGCTGTCGTTGCACGACAACACCCCCGACGGCCTGCCCGACGTCATCGCGCACATCGCCCGCGACCCCCTCGACCCGCTGTTCGACGACGAGGCCTTCCACCAGGCGCTGCGCCGCAAGCGCAGCACCATCAAGCGGGCCCTGCTGGACCAGTCGCTGATCAGCGGGGTCGGCAACATCTACGCGGACGAGGCGCTGTGGCGCGCCCGCATCCACTACGAGCGCCCGACGGCGAACTTCACCCGCCCGGTCACGGCCGAACTCCTCGGCCACGTCCGGGACGTGATGAACGCCGCCCTCGCCGTCGGCGGCACCAGCTTCGACAGCCTGTACGTCAACGTCAACGGCGAGTCGGGCTACTTCGACCGGTCCCTGGACGCGTACGGCCGCGAGGGCGAGCCCTGCAGGCGGTGCGGTACGCCGATGCGCCGCCGTCCCTGGATGAACCGGTCCAGCTACTTCTGCCCCAAGTGTCAGAGGGCGCCGCGCGTCTCGTCGTAACGCGCGCGTGCCGCCAGCACGTCGTCCATCGCTCCCTCCACGCAGTGGATGAGCGACAGCAGGCGCTCGGCGACCTGGCGGCCCAGGGGGGTCAGGTCGTAGTCCACGCGCGGCGGGTTCGTCGGCTGTGCCTCGCGGTGCACGAGGCCGTCGCGCTCCAGCGCGTGCAGCGTCTGGGACAGCATCTTCTCGCTCACCCCGTCGACCCGGCGGCGCAGCTCGTTGAAGCGCAGCGACCCCTCGTACAGCGCGCCGAGCGTCAGCCCGCCCCAGCGGCCCGTGACGTGCTCCAGCGTTCCGCGCGACGGGCAGGCCTTGGCGAAGACGTCGTAGGCGAGGTTGTCGAGGTCCTGGGTGGTGGCGGTCATGACCGCAAGGGTACGCCGACGCAGCGCTAACCGCGAGGTTGCACTAACCAAAAGTTAGTGCTTACCTGTGGTCAGTGCTTTTGAGCTGCCCACTCGCCTTCCGGGCTGTCCGATCGAGGAGTCTGTTGTGTCCACCCCTGTCGTTTCCATCGCCTACCACTCCGGCTTCGGCCACACCGCCGTCCTGGCCGAGGCCGTCCGTGCCGGTGCCGCCGACGCGGGCGCCGAGGTGCACCTGATCAAGGTCGACGAGATCACCGACGAGCAGTGGGAGACGCTGGACCGCTCCGACGCGATCGTCTTCGGCTCGCCCACCTACATGGGCACTGCCTCCGGTGCCTTCCACGTCTTCGCCGAGGGCACCGCGGGCCGCTGGTACACCCGCGCCTGGCAGGACAAGCTGGCCGCCGGTTTCACCAACTCGGCCTCCAAGAGCGGCGACAAGCTGCACACGCTGCAGTTCTTCCAGACGCTCGCCGCCCAGCACGGCATGACCTGGGTCAACCTGGGCCTGCTCCCCGGCTGGAACGCCAGCACCGCCTCCGAGAACGACCTCAACCGCCTCGGCTTCTTCTCCGGCGCCGCCGCGCAGAGCAACAACGACCAGGGCCCCGAGGGTGTCCACAAGGCGGACATCGCCACTGCCGAGCACCTGGGCCGCCGGGTGACGGAGACGGCGCTGGTCCTCGTCCGTGGCCGGGCCGCGGCCTGAAGCCGGTGAAAAGCGGGGGACTCGGGCATGCCGGACTGTGTACGGTCCCGGTATGCCCGAGCTGCACCTGCTCCGCACGGACCACGCCCCCGCACTCCTCGCCTTCGAACGGGAGAACCGGGCGTACTTCGCCGCGTCGATCCCGGACCGGGGCGAGGAGTACTTCACCCGCTTCGAGGAGCGGCTGCACGCCCTGCTCGCCGAGCAGGCGGCGGGCGTCGGCTTCTTCCACGTGGTGACGGGCGCCGACGGCGAGCTGCTCGGGCGGGTCAACCTCACCGAGGTGGCGGACGGCGGTGCCGACCTCGGCTACCGCATCGCCGAGCGTGCCGCCGGCCGGGGGCTGGCCACCTGGGCCGTACAGGAGCTGTGCACACGCGCCGCCGAGCAGTACGGGCTGAGCGTCCTCAGGGCCGCCACCACCCTCGACAACGCGGCCTCGCAGGCCGTGCTCGCCCGTACCGGCTTCGTCGTCGTCGGCAGTACACGGCTCAGCGGCCGCCCAGGACTGACCTACCGGCGCGGCCTGTGAGCGCCGAGCGTCAGTAGCCGAAGTCCTGCGTCCACCAAGGACCGCCCTGGCCGAGGTGGACGCCGACGCCGAGGGTCTTGAAGTCGCAGTTCAGGATGTTGGCCTTGTGGCCGGGGCTGTTCATCCAGGCCTGCATCACGGCCGCCGCGTCCGCCTGGCCGCGGGCTATGTTCTCGCCGCCGAGGTTGGTGATGCCGGCCGCGTCCGCCCGGTCCCACGGCGACCTGCCGTCGGGGTCGGTGTGGTCGAAGAAGCCCCGCGCGGCCATGTCGTTGCTGAAGGCCTCGGCCAGCTTGGTCAGCGAGGAGTTCGCCGACAGCGCGCTGCATCCGACCTTCGCCCGCTCCTCGTTGACGAGCTTGAGCACCTCCGCCTCGGCGGCGGCCTGCGCCGACACTGTCATCGGCGCGGCGGCCGGTGCCTTGGCCGCCGTACGCGACGGGGTGCTCCGCGGCTTCGACGCGGTGACCGTCGGCGTCGGCTGCGGGGACGTCTGCGACGCGGTGGGCGTCGGGGAGGCCGACACGGAGGCGGACGCGGAGGGACTCGAGGACTGCGGGTCGCCGGAGGCCGGGCCGGCTGCGGAGGTGCCCTCGGGGCTGTCGGCGCTGCCCGTCGTACCGCCCTGCTCGGTCGCCGTGTTGCTCGGCGAGTCCGCCACCTGCACCTGCTCGCTACCGGTGGTGTCCGTGCCGCCGCCGAGCCTGTAGTGCTCCAGGCCCGGCACCACACCCGTGGCCACCGCGGTCGTGCCGAGCGCGACCGCGGCGGTCACCCCGAGCAGGCCCGCGCGCACCGGGCGCACAACCTTCTTGCGGCGCTGGCGTCGGCGCCTCGGCGAGTCACCGCCCGGCGCGAACCCGCCGGCGGAGCCCGTGCCGTCGTCGGCCGCGAACAGATAGGCATGGGCCTTGGCGTTCGCGTCGGCGTAGGCCTGCGGGTTCAGATACGGGGCGATGCCCCGGGGCACCCGGTCACCCCTGTACAGCTCGAGCGCGTAGGGGTCCCGCGCGTACGAGTCCTCGGCGTACGAGTCCCGCGCATACGCGTCCTGGGCGTACGGGTCACCCCTGTACAGCTCCGGCAGATACGGGTCCCGCGCATACGGCTCCCGTGCATACGGGTCCCGTGCGTATGAGTCCTGCGGGTACGAGGTGTGCGGGCCGTTGCTCCCGACGGAGGATCCGTTCGTGGGTGTGGCCTCGCCGGCGCGGCCCTTGGCGGAGCGTCGGTGCCGTCCCATGTCCTTGCCCTCTTCCTCACGCTCGCGGTCTGACCCGGAGCATGCGTGTGGCGAGTGACTCCCCCCGGCCAACCCGACTCACTCGATCGAGTGAGTTTCATATGAGATTCATTGGGTCGGGACGGTACCCCATGCCACTGGGGCGCGGCGTGTCCGGAGCGACATCGGCCGGTTAGGTTGCACCCATGAGCGAGGATGTACGACTGGTCGCCTGGGTGCGCGGACGTGTGCAAGGTGTGGGTTTTCGGTGGTTCACACGTGCCAAGGCGCTGGAGATCGGGGGCCTGAGTGGTTTTGCTCTCAATTTGGCCGACGGCCGCGTCCAGGTGGTCGCGGAGGGGCCGCGCGAGGGCTGCGAAGGGCTGCTCGGATGGCTCCAGGGCAGCGACACGCCCGGGCGCGTGGAGGGCGTGACCGAGATCTGGGACACACCACGCGGCGGCTACGACGGCTTCGCCATCCGCTGAGCCGGACCGGACGCAGCCGTACGACCGGCGCGCGGCGGGCCGCCGGGGGTGTGGGCGTACGGCAGAAATGGCCTGGTGGTTGCCAAGAACTGTCCGGCGTGGCAGGCTCCGCTGATACATCTGATCGTCACGCCCCGAGGCACCGGAAGAGTCGCAACGCCGCCGATTTCCCGGCCGCGTGCCCCCGGTTCGCCCGCCAATACGGGGCGTGATCGTGTTGACCGTCAAACTTTTTGGTGAGACGCTGAAAGCCCCGCGCACCTTAGCTGTTTGGCATGAAGCAACAGCAGAGCAACACCCGGATGTGCCAAGCACCGCGGGTGCGAATCCCTCACGACCCACACCGCATCGGTCGGTCACTCAGTGTGGAGGACCATCCATCATGGCAAAGGCGCTTCTCGGTTACGTCGGCGGCTCCGACCCTCGACTCCTCGCCGAGATGCGACGGCTGCAGCAGCGTGTCCAGGACCTGGAGTCCGAGCTGGTCAGGATCCAGGCGGAAAACGACGCGCTGACGGCTGCCGCCTCTCAGGACAGGATCATGGAGAGCATCGACGCACACCAGGCGGAGCCTGCGCTCACCTGATCATTGCATTGCTCCACGACAGCAGTCGCAGCGATCGGGCTGCCGTAATCAACCGCTCAGTTGATCGGACGGCTGAAACCCAGTCGTCAGAGTTGCAAGGGACGCTTCGGCGTCCCTTCGTTCTTTCCCCCGCGCATCCTTTCACCCTCTTCAACGTACGGTGTGCCCTGCATGTTCACTGGCGAAACCGCGCGGTTGCGAGGGTTCATGGAGTGAGATAGCGGCGCCCGGTAGAGTCCAGCGGCGTGCACCTCAAGGCCCTGACCCTCCGTGGGTTCAAGTCGTTCGCCTCGGCGACCACACTCCGGTTCGAACCGGGCATCACGTGTGTCGTCGGCCCGAACGGTTCGGGCAAGTCCAATGTCGTGGACGCGCTCAGCTGGGTCATGGGCGAACAGGGCGCCAAGTCGCTGCGCGGCGGCAAGATGGAGGACGTCATCTTCGCCGGCACCACCGGCCGCCCGCCGCTGGGCCGCGCCGAGGTGTCGCTGACCATTGACAACTCCGACGGGGCGCTGCCCATCGAGTACGCCGAGGTCACCATCACGCGGATCATGTTCCGCAACGGCGGCAGCGAGTACCAGATCAACGGCGACACCTGTCGTCTCCTGGACATCCAGGAACTCCTCTCCGACTCCGGCATCGGCCGCGAGATGCACGTCATCGTCGGCCAGGGGCAGCTCGACTCCGTCCTGCACGCCGATCCCATGGGCCGCCGCGCCTTCATCGAAGAGGCCGCGGGTGTACTGAAACACCGCAAGCGCAAGGAAAAGGCCCTGCGCAAGCTGGACGCGATGCAGGCCAACCTCGCGCGCGTGCAGGACCTCACCGACGAACTGCGTCGCCAGCTCAAGCCGCTCGGCCGCCAGGCGGCGGTGGCGCGCAGGGCCGCCGTCATCCAGGCGGATCTGCGGGACGCCCGCCTGCGCCTGCTCGCCGACGACCTCGTACGCCTGCGTCAGGCCCTCAGGACCGAGATCGCCGACGAAGCCGCCCTGAAGGAGCGCAAGGAGGCGGCCGAGCAGCAGCTGAAGAAGGCCCTGCACCGCGAGGGCCTGCTGGAGGACGAGGTACGGCAGCTCACGCCCCGCCTCCAGCGTGCCCAGCAGACCTGGTACGAGCTGTCCCAGCTGGCCGAACGCGTCCGGGGCACGATTTCGCTGGCCGACGCCCGCATCAAGAGCGCCACCTCCGCGCCCCCCGAGGAGCGGCGCGGGCGCGACCCCGAGGACCTGGAGCGCGAGGCCGCCCGCATCCGTGAACAGGAGGCCGAGCTGGAGGCCGCCCTCGACGCGGCCCAGCACGCCCTGGACGACACGGTCGCCCACCGGGCCGAGCTGGAGCGGGAGCTGGCCGTCGAGGAACGCCGGCTGAAGGACGTGGCCCGCGCCATCGCCGACCGCCGTGAGGGGCTGGCCCGGCTGACCGGCCAGGTCAACGCGGCCCGCTCCCGTGCCGCCTCGGCCCAGGCCGAGATCGACCGCCTGGCCACCGCGCGCGACGAGGCACAGGAACGGGCCGTTCAGGCGCAGGAGGAGTACGAGGCCCTCAAGGCGGAGGTCGACGGACTCGACGCCGACGACGCGGACCTGGCCGAGCAGCACGACGCGGCCAGGCGTCGGCTCGCCGAGACGGATTCCGCCCTGAGCGCGGCCCGTGAGGCGCTCACCGCGGCCGAACGCAGCCGCGCCGCGACCCAGGCCCGCCAGGAGGCCCTCGCCCTGGGCCTCAGGCGAAAGGACGGCACCGGGATACTGCTGGGCGCCCGGGAGCGCCTGGCGGGAGTCCTCGGCCCGGCGGCGGAACTCCTCACGGTCGCCCCGGGCCATGAAGTCCCGCTGGCGGCGGCGTTCGGCGCGGCAGCGGACGCCGTCGCCGTCTCGACCCCCGCGGCGGCGGCCGAGGCAATCCGCCTGCTGCGCAAACAGGACGGGGGAAGGGCGGCGCTTCTGCTGGCAGGGCAGGCACCGCGAAGGGGCACGGGGAACGGCGCGACCGGCCACACCGTACCCGCAGACGCCGTACCCGCAGACGCCGTACCTGCAGACGCCGTGCCGCCCGTCACCGCCCTCCCCGCGGAGCGCACGGCACCCCCCGGTGGGCGCTTCGCGGCCGACCTGGTCCGCGGCCCCGCCGAGCTGATGCCCGCCGTCCACCGCCTTCTGCGGGGAATCGTGGTCGTCGGCTCCCTGGAGGACGCCGAGGACCTGGTCTACGCGCATCCGGAACTCACCGCCGTCACCACCGAAGGCGATCTCCTGGGCGCCCACTTCGCGCACGGCGGCTCGGCCGGGGCGCCGAGCCTGCTGGAGGTGCAGGCCTCCGTCGACGAGGCCGGCGCCGAGCTGGAGGAGCTGGCGCTGCGCTGCGCGGAACTCACCGAGGCCCAGCGCACGGCGGCCGAGCGACGTACGCAGGCCGCCGGTCTCGTGGAAGAGCTGGGGGAGCGGCGCCGGGCCGCCGACCGGGAGAAGTCGGCCGTGGCCCAGCAGCTCGGGCGGCTCGCCGGACAGGCACGCGGTGCGGCCGGGGAGGCCGAGCGGTCCGCCGCTGCCGCCGCCCGGGCGCAGGAGGCGCTGGACAGGGCCGTACAGGAGGCCGAGGAACTGGCGGAGCGGATGGCCGTGGCCGAGGAGATGCCGGTCGAGGAGGAGCCGGACACCTCCGTGCGCGACCGGCTGGCCGCCGACGGGGCCAACGCCCGGCAGACCGAGATGGAGGCCCGGCTGCAGGTCCGCACCCACGAGGAGCGGGTCAAGGGGCTCGCCGGGCGGGCCGACTCGCTCGACCGGGCGGCCCGCGCCGAACGCGAGGCACGCGCGCGTGCCGAGCAGCGCCGGGCCCGGCTGCGGCACGAGGCGTCCGTGGCCGAGGCCGTGGCCTCGGGCACCCGGCAGCTGCTCGCGCACATCGAGGTGTCCCTCGCCCGTGCCGAGCGGGAACGCTCCGCCGCCGAGGCCGCGAAGGCGCGGCGCGAGCAGGAGCTGACCGCCGCGCGCACCGCCGGCCGCGAACTCAAGTCGGAACTCGACAAGTTGACGGACTCGGTGCACCGCGGCGAGGTGCTCGGCGCCGAGAAGCGGCTGCGGATCGAGCAGCTGGAGGCCAAGGCGCTGGAGGAGCTGGGTGTCGAGCCGGAGGGGCTGGTGGCCGAGTACGGCCCGCACCAGCCCGTGCCGCCCTCGCCACCCGCCGACGACGAGGTGCTGCCCGAGGACCCGGAGCACCCGCGCAACCAGCCCAGGCCCTTCCACCGGGCCGAGCAGGAACGGCGCCTCAAGGCCGCCGAGCGGGCCTACCAGCAGCTGGGCAAGGTCAACCCGCTGGCGCTGGAGGAGTTCGCGGCGCTGGAGGAGCGGCACAAGTTCCTCAGCGAGCAGCTGGAGGACCTGAAGAAGACCCGCGCCGATCTGCTCCAGGTGGTGAAGGAGGTCGACGAGCGCGTCGAGCAGGTCTTCACCGAGGCCTACCGGGACACGGCCCGCGAGTTCGAGGGCGTCTTCAGCCGGCTCTTCCCGGGCGGCGACGGGCGACTGATCCTGACCGATCCCGACAACATGCTGACCACCGGCGTGGACGTCGAGGCCCGCCCGCCGGGCAAGAAGGTCAAGCGGCTCTCCCTGCTCTCCGGTGGCGAGCGCTCGCTGACGGCCGTCGCGCTGCTGGTGTCGATCTTCAAGGCCCGGCCGAGCCCGTTCTACGTCATGGACGAGGTCGAGGCCGCGCTCGACGACACCAACCTGCAGCGGCTCATCCGGATCATGCAGGAGCTGCAGGAGGCCTCGCAGCTGATCGTGATCACGCACCAGAAGCGCACCATGGAGGTTGCCGACGCGCTGTACGGCGTCTCCATGCAGGGCGACGGCGTGTCGAAGGTGATCTCCCAGCGGCTGCGGTAGCCCGCATTTCAAGATCCACTAGGTGATCAACCCACCTCGTGTTCAAGAAGTGAACACGAGGTGCAGGGGCATATCTAAAAAGTCACAGCTGTTGAACTATTGACTTCGAAACTTGAAGGCATAGTCTCTGCAACGTTGCTTTTACCTTCAGGTGTAAGCGGTGTGAACGTATGCGCCACTGGAAGCACCTGGAAGGGCTCGCCCCCCCACCCGGCAGCGTTGCCGCGGCCCGAGGAGATTTACGTGACCAGCACAGCGCAGGCACCTCAGTCAGGAGCCAGATCGGCTCATCCCGAGCATCTCGGGCACGTCATCTTCATCGCGGCGGCTGCCGCCATGGGCGGCTTCCTCTTCGGCTACGACAGCTCTGTGATCAACGGCGCGGTCGAGGCCATCCGGGACCGCTACGACATCGGCTCCGCTGGTCTTGCCCAGGTCATCGCAATCGCCCTCATCGGCTGTGCCATCGGCGCCGCCACGGCCGGCCGCATAGCCGACCGGATCGGCCGTATCCGTTGTATGCAGATCGCCGCGGTCCTCTTCACGATCAGTGCCGTCGGATCCGCGCTGCCGTTCGCGCTGTGGGACCTCGCCCTCTGGCGCATCATCGGTGGCTTCGCCATCGGTATGGCCTCCGTCATCGGCCCGGCGTACATCGCCGAGGTCGCCCCGCCCGCCTACCGTGGCCGGCTCGGCTCCTTCCAGCAGGCCGCGATCGTCGTCGGCATCGCCATCTCCCAGCTGGTCAACTGGGGCCTGCTGAACGCCGCCGGCGGCAAGCAGCGCGGCCACCTGATGGGCCTGGAGGCCTGGCAGGTCATGCTCGGCGTGATGGTCGTCCCGGCCGTCCTGTACGGGCTGCTCTCCTTCGCGATCCCCGAGTCCCCGCGCTTCCTGCTCTCCATCGGCAAGCGTGAGCGCGCCAAGGAGATCCTCGCCGAGGTCGAGGGCACGGGCGTGGACCTGGACGGCCGCGTCGCCGAGATCGAGCACGCGATGAAGAGCGAGCACAAGTCCACCTTCAAGGACCTGCTCGGCGGCTCCTTCTTCTTCAAGCCGATCGTCTGGGTCGGTATCGGCCTGTCGGTCTTCCAGCAGTTCGTCGGCATCAACGTCGCGTTCTACTACTCCTCGACGCTGTGGCAGTCGGTCGGTGTCGACCCGACGCAGTCGTTCTTCTACTCCTTCACGACGTCGATCATCAACATCATCGGCACCGTGATCGCGATGATCTTCGTGGACCGCATCGGCCGCAAGCCGCTCGCCCTCATCGGCTCGGTCGGCATGGTCGTCGGCCTCGCGCTGGAGGCCTGGGCGTTCAGCTACCACCTGGTCGACGGCAAGCTCCCGAGCACCCAGGGCTGGACCGCCCTGATCGCCGCGCACATCTTCGTCCTCTTCTTCGCCCTGTCGTGGGGCGTGGTGGTCTGGGTCTTCCTCGGCGAGATGTTCCCGAACAGGATCCGCGCCGCCGCCCTGGGCGTGGCCGCCTCCGCGCAGTGGATCGCCAACTGGGCCATCACCGCGAGCTTCCCGTCGCTGGCCGACTGGAACCTGTCCGGCACGTACATCATCTACACCGTCTTCGCGGCGCTCTCCATCCCGTTCGTCCTGAAGTTCGTCAAGGAGACGAAGGGCAAGGCGCTGGAGGAAATGGGCTGACCCGCACGGGACACCCCCCCGAGACCGAGGAGAAGGGCCCAAGACCCCGCTGCCCCTCTCCTCGTATCACCCGCCGCCCCCGCTCCGGCCACTGCCCGGACCGGGGGCGGCGGTGTCCTGACGTCCGCTCACCAGATCAGGACGCCGCCCTTGACCTCCAGCGCCGTGCGGCAGCTCTCCTCGATGATCCGCAACCTGAGCCCGATCTGGTGCCGGGGGCTTCCGGTGCCCCGGGCGATGTCGTCCAGGCGCGCGCCCAGCAGAGCGACCTCGTCGTGGAGGCCGGACACCTGCGCGGGCTCGACACAGAGGTCGTCCTCGGCCAGCAGGGGCAGGAAGCGAGCGCCCAGCGAGCGCACCGTCGGCGACCCCCACACCGTCGTACGCCACGACTCGAAACCACCGGACTGGTACACGTCGTCCGGCACGTCCAGGATGCGCATCCGGCCGTCCGGCTCGCGGACGAACACCTCCACCAACAGGCTCATGTCCGCAGTGGACCACCCTCGGCCCCGGCCGGACCACCGGATATGCCCGCGGCCGAGCCCTCCAGCGCCGGAAGCACCCGCTGCGCCAGCAGCCTGAGGCTGCGCCACCCCTCCTCCACCGGCATCCCGCCCGCGAGTGGATGCAGCACGAGGCTGTCCAGCCCCTGCGCCACGCACTGCTCCGGCGTGAGGATGCGGTACACGCCCTCCGCGCGCAGTTCCGCCACCGTCCTGGCCGCCGACTTCACCGCCGAGCGGACCTGCCCCGACTGCCAGGACGCGTAGGTCCGTGCCTCGTGCAGGAAGTGCTCGCCGTAGTGCGCCCACGCCCGGTCCGGGTCCTCGGCGATGTGGAGCAGCGGGGTCTCGGCGGCGGGCATCATGACCCAGCCCTCGGTGCCGTACTCCGTGAGCTTCTCCTTGTAGTACGCCTCCAGCTCCGGCAGGTGCGCGCTCGGGAAGAACGGCAGGCCGAGCCGGGCGGCCCGGCGGGCGGCGGCCTTCGAGGAGCCGCCGACCAGCAGCAGCGGGTGCGGATCGGTGAACGGGCGCGGGGTGAGCCGTACGGTACGGCCCCGGTACTCGAACGCGTCACCGGACCACGCCTTCAGCAGGGTCTCCAGCAACTCGTCCTGGAGCCGGCCTCGGCGCTTCCAGTCCACGTCGAACAGGGCGTACTCCTCGGGCCGGTAGCCGATCCCGGCCACCGTCACCAGCCGCCCGCCACTGAGCAGGTCCAGTACGGCGATCTCCTCGGCCAGCCGCAGCGGATCGTGCAGCGGGCCGATCACCGCCGACACGGTCACCGCGATCCGGCGGGTCGCCCCGAACACGGCGCCCGCGAAGGCGAACGGCGACGGCAGCCAGTTGTTCTCGGCGCCGTGGTGCTCCTCGGTCTGCACGGTGCTGATGCCGTGCTCGTCGGCGTACGCGGCCATCTCCAGAGCCGCCCGGTAGCGGGCGGAGAGGGCGGCGGGGGCGGCGCCGGGAGCGACGAGGTTGAAACGGACGACCGTGACGGGCATGGGAAGTCCCCCTCCGGTACGACTCGGTGGAGGGGGACGGTAGCTGACGAGGCGTCAGACAGCCAGAGGCGCGGACTCCTTGGCCTCGCCGGCCGCGGCGGGCGCGTCCTCCTGCTGCGGCGCGACGACCGCCGGCTTCGGCAGCACCATGTACAGCAGGCCCGAGATCACGATCGTGGCGACCCAGCCGAGGCCGTACTCGCCGATCACGTTGTTCTTCGCGAGCGGGCCGGTGAACCAGTCCGAGGTCGTGAACATCAGGCCCGAGACCAGACCGATCGCCCAGGCGGCGACGGCCGCGGGGGAGAAGCCGCCCTTGTACCAGTAGGCGCTGGTGCGCGTGGTGTCGGCCATGGCCCGGCCGTCGTACTCCGTACGGCGCAGCATGTCCGCGCCGAACACGCCGACCCAGGCGGAGAAGGCGACCGCGAGCAGCGACAGGAAGGCGATGAAGGAGCCCATGAAGCTCGTCGCCACCAGCATCAGCACCCCGCCGAAGACCAGCGAGATCACGGCGTTCACCGAGACCGCCCAGTGCCGCGGCACCTTGAAGCCGAGGGTCTGTGCGGTGAAGCCCGCCGAGTACATCGACATCGAGTTGATCAGCAGCATGCCGATCAGCGCGATGCACAGGTACGGCACCGCGATCCAGGTCGGCAGGATCTCGCCGAGGAAGGAGACCGGGTCGGTCGCCGAGGCCAGGTCCGGCGTGGAGACCGCCATCACCGCACCCATCAGGACCATGGGGAGGACGACGACACCGGCGCCGCCGACCGCCGTGCCCACGATCGCCCTGGACGAGGCCGTGCGCGGCAGATAGCGGGTGAAGTCCGGCGCGGTCGGGATCCAGCTGACGCCACCGGCCGCGATCATGCCGATGCCGGTGATCACGGCGGCCGTGGAGCCCGCGCTGTGGTGCACCACCTTCGACCAGTTCGTGTTCACGGCCAGGTAGACCAGGACGAGCACGGAGAAGACGCCGAAGAGGTACGTCGCGTACTTGTTGCACTTCTGCACGGCGTTGATGCCGAGGCCCGAGATCGCGAAGGTCGCGACGACGAAGATCAGCAGCATCACCATGTCCAGCACGCTGTTCGCCTTGAGGCCGAACAGGATGTCCACGATGGTGAGCATCGCGTAGGCGCCCGTGACCGCGTTGATCGTCTCCCAGCCCCAGCGCGCGACCCAGATCAGCGAACCCGGCAGCAGGTTGCCGCGCTGGCCGAACACCGCGCGCGACAGCGCCATGCCGGGCGCGCCGCCCCGCTTGCCCGCGATGCCGATCAGCCCGACCAGGCCGTACGACACGACCGGCGCGGCCACTGCCACCACCAGCGCCTGCCAGATGTCCAGGTGGTACGCCACCACGAGGCTCGCGCCCATCGTCAGCAGCAGCACGCTGATGTTGGCGCCGACCCACGTGGGGAACAGCTCCCGGGTCTTCGCGGTGCGCTCGTGATCCGGGACCTGCTCGATGCCACGGGTCTCGAGAGCGCCTTCGGTCTCGACGGTTTTGCTCATGAAAAAGGGGCCAGACGTGGGGGGACAGGGACGATCGGACTCTACGCGCGTCGACTGAGTCGTCACCATCGTACTTTGCTCCGACTCCTTGCTTTACGTGGCGTTTGTCTCTCGGAGGAAGCCACAAACAGCCTCCCGCCATACCCCATGACTGATACTGGACGGGTTATGGAAACCGTCATCCTTGCTGTAGTCATCGCCGTGATCGTGCTCGGCGCGCTCGGCGGGCTGGTCGTGGGCAGCCGGCGCCGGAAGTCGCTGCCTGCGCCGCCCCCGAGGACGCCCGACATCACCGCGCCCCCGGCCGAGCCGCATGTCGGCGACGAAGCCGAGACGCCGCGCGACGAACCGCGCCGGACGATCGAGGAGGTGGATCTCCCGGTCGGCCAGGCACCGGTCGCCGTGGAGGAACCTCCTGCCACCGTCGAGGCGCCCGAGATCGAGATCCCGGAGCCCACCGCCGGACGCCTGGTCCGCCTGCGCTCCCGCCTGTCCCGCTCCCAGAACGCCCTCGGCAAGGGCCTGCTCACGCTGCTGTCGCGCGAGCACCTGGACGAGGAGACCTGGGAGGAGGTCGAGGACACCCTGCTCACCGCCGACGTCGGCGTGCAGCCCACCCAGGAGCTGGTCGAGGGCCTGCGCGAGCGCGTCAAGGTGCTCGGCACCCGCACCCCCGAGGAACTGCGCGTCCTGCTGCGCGAGGAGCTGCTCAAGCTGGTCGGCACCGACGTCGACCGCACGGTGAAGACCGAGCCCGAGGACCGCAGGCCCGGCATCGTGATGGTCGTCGGCGTCAACGGCACCGGCAAGACCACCACCACCGGCAAGCTCGCGCGCGTGCTCGTCGCCGACGGCCGTACCGTCGTGCTCGGCGCCGCCGACACCTTCCGTGCCGCCGCCGCCGACCAGCTGCAGACCTGGGGCGAGCGCGTCGGCGCCTACACCGTGCGCGGCCCCGAGGCCGGTGACCCCGCCTCCGTGGCCTTCGACGCGGTCAAGGAAGGCAAGGAGATGGGGGTCGACGTCGTCCTGATCGACACCGCCGGCCGCCTGCACACCAAGACCGGCCTCATGGACGAGCTGGGCAAGGTCAAGCGGGTCGTGGAGAAGCACGCGCCGCTGGACGAGGTGCTGCTGGTCCTGGACGCCACCACCGGCCAGAACGGCCTGGTGCAGGCCCGGGTCTTCGCCGAGGTCGTGGACATCACCGGCATCGTGCTGACCAAGCTCGACGGCACGGCCAAGGGCGGCATCGTCGTCGCGGTCCAGCGCGAGCTGGGCGTCCCGGTCAAGCTCGTCGGCCTCGGCGAGGGCGCCGACGACCTGGCACCGTTCGAGCCGGAGGCGTTCGTGGACGCGCTGATCGGTGACTGACAAGGTCGCACATTTACTGTCCGAGCGCGAGAAGCGCCCGGCCCCAAGGTGCAGTTGGGGGCGGGCGCTTCGCCTTGTGCGGGCCTGCTCGCGGGGCTACGCCCGCGCCCGCGACCGGTGGGCCACGTACGCCAGCGTGCCCAGCAGCAGCCGGGCCGCCGGAGGTGCCGTCGCGGAGTCCAGCGCCGGCGGGCGCAGCCAGCGCACCGGGCCGAGGCCGCCCCGGTCGGAGGGCGGCGCCGTGATGTACGTACCGGGACCGAGGCCCTGCAGGTCCAGCGCGGTGGGGTCGTCCCAGCCCATGCGGTAGAGCAGCCGGGGCAGTTCGGCGGCGGCGCCGGGCGCGACGAAGAAGTGGGCGCGGCCGTCCGGGGGCGCGGCGACCGGGCCGAGGGGCAGGCCCATGCGCTCCAGGCGGGCCAGGGCGCGCCGGCCGGCCGCCTCGGAGACGTCGATCACGTCGAACGCCTGGCCCACCGGGAGCATCACCGCGGCCCCCGGGAACTCGGACCAGGCCTTGCTCGCCTCGTCCAGTGTGGCCCCGGCTGACACCTGGGGCGCGAACTCCAGCGGATGGGCCCCCGGCGCCGGGCAGTCGGCGCGTCCGCACGAGCAGGCGCCCGCCGCGGCCCGCGCGCCCGGCACCACGTCCCAGCCCCACAGCCCGGTGAACTCGGCGACGGCGGTGCACTCCGACGAGCGGCCACGCCGACGCGTGCCGGAACGGATCTCGCGAATGCCGCCGATCGTGAAGCCCATGCCCCCTCCAACGGGTCCGGCGCGCCGGTGGTTACGACACGGAACGAGACGAAAGCGGACCGTAGCGCCATGGCTCCGCCTTCCCGCGCCGGCCCGGGGTCAAGCGCGAGGTCAAGGAGGCGCCATGAAGCGCTTCGGGTTGCACGTCGGGGTCTGCGCGCCCCTGGCTGCGTCACTCCGCCCACTTCCGGCCGTCCTATGTCAAGTGAATCGTGCGCAGGCCACCGTGAGTTCATTCGAAGGGGTGGCGAATGGTGGCGTTTCATGGATCGCCATGGCTGGGCCGGTGATCGTAGGATTACTGTGAGTGTGCGAGTCCTGGAGGCATATGTATCCGTGGGTATGCCGGAGGCGAGTCGCCAACTCGTTCGAAGGGTGGCAACCGGCGGACGAGAGGCCGTATTTACCGGCATTCTGATAGGGCTTGGCGCACGCGGCGACAAGTGGTCTCAGGGATGGGGGCGTTCCAGTGAGCGGCAACGGCGGTAGCGGGACGAACGCTGACAAGCGCCCCAACGAGCTGCTCGGTTCGTGGTTCGTGCGCAGCGGCTGGTCCAAGGGCGAGCTGGCCCGCCAAGTGAACCGCCGGGCACGCCAGTTGGGTGCCAACCACATCTCCACCGACACCTCGCGCGTACGGCGCTGGCTGGACGGGGAGAATCCCCGCGAGCCGATCCCGCGCATCCTCTCCGAGCTGTTCTCCGAGCGCTTCGGCTGTGTGGTCTCCATCGAGGACCTCGGCCTGCGCGCCGCCCGCCAGTCACCCTCCGCGACCGGCGTCGACCTGCCCTGGACCGGCCCGCAGACGGTCGCCCTGCTCAGCGAGTTCTCGCGCAGCGACCTGATGCTCGCCCGGCGCGGCTTCCTCGGCACCTCCCTCGCGCTGTCCGCCGGCCCGTCCCTCATCGAGCCCATGCAGCGCTGGCTCGTGCCGAGCCCGGCCTCCCCGGTCCCGCCCGAGCCCGAGCCCCTCCTCGACCAGCGCCGCCCCGGCCGCCTGTCCAAGCCCGAGCTGGACCTGCTGGAGTCCACCACCCGGATGTTCCGCCAGTGGGACGCCCAGTGCGGCGGCGGCCTGCGCCGCAAGGCGGTCGTCGGCCAGCTGCACGAGGTCACCGACCTGCTCCAGGAGCCCCAGCCCGAGGCCACCACCCGCATCCTGTTCAAGGTCGCCGCCGAGCTGGCCGAGCTGGCGGGCTGGATGTCGTACGACGTCGGCCTGCAGCCCACCGCGCAGAAGTACTTCGTCCTGGCCCTGCACGCGGCCAAGGAGGCCGGTGACAAGCCGCTCGGTTCGTACATCCTGTCCAGCATGAGCCGCCAGATGATCCACCTCGGCCGGCCCGACGACGCCCTGGAGCTGCTCCACCTCGCCCAGTACGGCAGCCGCGACTGCGCCAGCCCGCGCACCCAGGCCATGCTGTATGCGATGGAGGCCCGCGCGTACGCCAACATGGGCCAGCCCGGCAAGACCAAACGCGCGGTCCGCATGGCCGAGAGCACCTTCGCGGAGGCCGACGAGTGGGACGAGCCGGACCCCGACTGGATCCGCTTCTTCTCCGAGGCCGAGCTGTACGGCGAGAACTCCCACTCCTTCCGTGACCTCGCCTATGTCGCCGGTCGCAGTCCCACCTACGCCTCTCTCGCCGAGCCGCTCATGCAGCGGGCGGTGGAGCTGTTCGCCAAGGATCCGGAGCACCAGCGGTCGTATGCGCTCAACCTGATCGGCAAGGCCACCGTGCACCTGCTCCAGCGCGAGCCCGAGCTGGGCACGGCCTACGCCTCCCAGGCCATGGAGATCGCCAAGAAGGTCCGCTCCGAGCGGGTGAACACACGTATCCGAAAGACGGTGGACACGGCCGTGCGGGACTACGGCGACCTCGCCACCGTCACCGACCTGACCGACCAGCTCGCCGTGGACCTCCCGGAGACCGCCGAGGCCGTCTGACCATCCCCGGCATCCCGAGCCCCGGCCGCGGCCGGTCCTCCCGAACTGCCCGACTCGGCTCCCCCGCGCCAGGTCATCGGAGAGGCCCGCCGCGGCCGGCCTGTCTGCGCCGGGAACTCCTCCTCGGCAGGTTGCGCCACGCGGCGACCGGCAGGCCGGAGATCCGGCTGTTCATGCATGCGTAACACGTACGGTGCCTTCGTCACCCCGGCGAAACAACGAGGGGCCCTCACCGAAACCGCGCTGCGCCAGTCTCTGGCGCATAACCGGCCCACCCCTCAACCGATCGGACCGCAACCGACCGGACCGCTCAGGCACCGCCCGCACGGGGCCGCAGAAACCGACGAGGAGACGCCGATGGCCCCAGCCATCACGCTTGCCGCGGAGGCACCCAAGCTGTCTGCCGCGAACACAGGCTTCATGCTCATCTGCTCCGCCCTGGTGCTGATCATGACGCCGGGTCTCGCCTTCTTCTACGGAGGCATGGTCCGGGTCAAGAGCACCCTCAACATGCTGATGATGAGCTTCATCAGCATGGGCATCATCACCATCCTCTGGGTGCTCTACGGCTTCTCCCTCGCCTTCGGCGAGCACAACGGCCTCATCGGCTGGAACTCCGACTGGTTCGGGATGGGCCACGTCGGCCTGACGGCGCTGTGGCCCGGCTACACCATCCCGGTCTTCGTCTTCATGGTGTTCCAGATGATGTTCGCCATCATCACCCCGGCCCTGATAAGCGGCGCGCTCGCCGACCGCGTGAAGTTCTCGGCCTGGTGCCTGTTCATCACCCTGTGGGCCACGATCGTCTACGTCCCGGTCGCCCACTGGGTGTGGGGCGCCGACGGCTGGGCCTTCAAGCTCGGCGTGATCGACTTCGCGGGCGGTACGGCGGTCCACATCAACGCGGGTGCGGCGGCCCTCGGTGTCATCCTCGTCATCGGCAAGCGCGTCGGCTTCAAGAAGGACCCGATGCGCCCGCACAGCCTCCCGCTGGTCATGCTCGGCGCAGGGCTCCTGTGGTTCGGGTGGTTCGGCTTCAACGCGGGCTCCTGGCTCGGCAACGACGACGGCGTCGGCGCGCTGATGTTCGTCAACACGCAGGTCGCGACGGCCGCCGCGATGCTGGCCTGGCTCGCCTACGAGAAGATCCGGCACGGCGCGTTCACCACGCTCGGCGCCGCCTCCGGCGCGGTCGCCGGTCTGGTGGCGATCACCCCGTCCGGCGGCGCGGTCTCCCCGCTCGGCGCGATCGCCGTGGGCGCCATCGCCGGTGTCGCCTGCGCCGCCGCCGTCGGTCTGAAGTTCAGGTTCGGCTACGACGACTCCCTCGACGTCGTCGGCGTCCACATGGTCGGCGGCATCATCGGCTCCCTGCTGATCGGCTTCTTCGCCACCGGCAAGGGCCAGTCCACCGCGACCGGTGTCTTCTACGGCGACCACACCTGGACCCAGCTGTGGAAGCAGTGCGCCGGTGTCGGCGCGGTCCTCGCCTACTCGCTGATCGTCTCCGCGGTCCTCGCCTTCCTCCTCGACAAGACCATCGGCATGCGGGTCACCGAGGACGAGGAGATCTCCGGCATCGACCAGGCCGAACACGCCGAGAGCGCCTACGACTTCAGCGGCACCGGCGGCGGTGTCCTCGGCTCCGCCGCCCACGCCCCGGCCCTGGCCGCCGCGCAGACCAGGAAGGTGGACGCATGAAGCTCATCACCGCCGTCGTCAAGCCCCACCGGCTGGACGAGATCAAAGAGGCCCTTCAGGCATTCGGCGTCCACGGCCTGACGGTCACGGAGGCCAGCGGTTACGGTCGGCAGCGGGGCCACACCGAGGTCTACCGCGGTGCCGAGTACACCGTCGACCTGGTCCCGAAGATCCGCATCGAGGTACTGGCCGAGGACGACGACGCCGAGCAGCTGATCGAGGTCATCGTCAAGGCGGCCCGCACCGGCAAGATCGGTGACGGCAAGGTCTGGGCCCTGCCGGTCGACACGGCCGTACGGGTCCGCACCGGCGAGCGCGGCCCCGACGCGCTCTGAGACGACGGCACGGCAAGACGGGAGCCACTGGGTGACGGGAACGGACGTGCGTACGGAAGCAGAGGACTCGGGACCCAGCGGCTACGCGGCGGCCCGGCTGCGCCTCCTCACCGAGGGGGCGCGGTCCGGGCCGCCGCGCCGTGCCGCCCTCGCGGAACTGACCGACAACTGGCTCGGCGGGCTGTTCGCCGCGGCCGCCGGGGACGTCAAGGGCATGTCCCTGGTCGCCGTCGGCGGCTACGGCCGCGGCGAGCTGTCCCCGCGCAGCGACCTCGACCTCCTGCTGCTGCACGACGGCTCCGACCCCGGCGCGGTCGCCGCCCTCGC
The DNA here is from genome assembly GCF_009796285.1 of Streptomyces broussonetiae. Lineage (NCBI taxonomy): Bacteria > Bacillati > Actinomycetota > Actinomycetes > Kitasatosporales > Streptomycetaceae > Streptomyces > Streptomyces broussonetiae. The sequence goes on from NZ_CP047020.1 coordinate 6,639,436, forward strand.
CGACCGCATCTGGTACCCGGTGTGGGACCTCGGCCTCGCCCTCGACCACTCCGTGCGCACCCTGGCCGAAACCCGCAGGACCGCCGGGGACGATCTGAAGGCCCAGCTCGGCCTCCTGGACGCCCGCCATCTCGCCGGCGACCTCGGCCTCACCGCGGGGCTGCGTACGGCCGTCCTCGCCGACTGGCGCAACCAGGCCCCCAAACGCCTCCCCGAACTCCAGGCCCTGTGCGTCGAACGCGCCGAACGCCAGGGCGAGTTGCAGTACCTCCTGGAACCCGACCTCAAGGAGGCGCGCGGCGGGTTGCGCGACGCCACCGCGCTGCGCGCCGTCGCCGCCTCCTGGCTCGCCGACGCCCCGCGCGAGGGCCTCGCGGACGCCCGCCGGCGCCTGCTCGACGTACGCGACGCCCTGCACCTGACGACGGGCCGTGCCACCGACCGGCTCGCGCTCCAGGAGCAGGACCAGGTGGCGGCCGAGCTGGGCCTGCTGGACGCCGACACGCTGCTGCGGACGGTCTACGAGGCGGCACGCGTGATCTCGTACGCCAGTGACGTCACCTGGCGCGAGGTGGGGCGCGTGCTGCGTTCGCGCGCTGTCCGGCCGCGTCTGCGCGCCATGCTGGGGGGCGGCAAGCCCGTTGCCGAGCGCTCCCCGCTCGCCGAGGGCGTGGTGGAGCAGGACGGGGAGGTGGTCCTCGCCCGGGCCGCGCGCCCCGAACGCGACCCCGTGCTGCCGCTGCGGGCCGCGGCCGCCGCCGCACAGGCCGGCCTCCCGCTCTCTCTGCACGCCGTACGGCGCCTGGCCGCCACCACACGCCCCCTGCCCACGCCCTGGCCCGCCGAGGCCCGTGAACAACTGGTCACCCTGCTCGGCTCCGGCCGCCCGACCGTCGAGGTCTGGGAGGCGCTGGAGGCCGAGGGCCTCATCAGCCGCCTGCTGCCGGACTGGGAGCGGGTCCGCTGCCGTCCGCAGCGCAATGCCGTCCATGTCTGGACGGTCGACCGGCATCTGATCGAGACGGCCGTGCGCGCCTCCGCGCTGACCCGCGGGGTCAGCCGCCCCGACCTGCTCCTGGTCGCCGCGCTGCTGCACGACATCGGCAAGGGCTGGCCCGGCGACCACTCGGTGGCCGGCGAGATCATCGCCAAGGACGTGGCGGCGAGGATCGGCTTCGACCGCGCGGACGTGACGGTGCTGTCCGTCCTCGTCCGTCACCACCTCCTGCTGATCGAGACGGCCACCCGCCGCGACCTGGACGATCCGGCCACCGTCCGCTCGGTCGCCGAGGCCGTCGGCACCCAGGGCACCCTGGAGCTGCTGCACGCGCTGACGGAGGCCGACGCCCTCGCCACCGGACCGGCCGCCTGGTCCTCCTGGCGCGGTTCCCTCGTCGCCGACCTGGTCCGGCGGGTGTCCGCGGTGCTCGCCGGGGACACCCCCGACGAACCCGAGCCGGCCGCGCCCACGGCCGAGCAGGAGCGCCTCGCCATCGAGGCGTTCCGCACCGGAAGCCCGGTCCTCGCCCTGCGCGCGCAGACCGAACCGGTCACCGAGGAGGAGCACGCCCAGGAACCCCTCGGTGTCGAGCTGCTCATCGCCGTACCCGACCAGCCCGCCGTGCTCCCCGCGGTCGCCGGTGTCCTCGCCGTGCACCGCCTGACCGTCCGCACGGCCGAGCTGCGCGCCCTGCGCCTGCCGGACGACGTCGAGGAGGGCTCGGTCCTGCTGCTCGCCTGGCGGGTCGCCGCCGAGTACGGCTCCCTGCCCCAGGCCACCCGGCTGCGCGCCGATCTCGTGCGCGCCCTCGACGGCTCCCTGGACATCGCCGGCCGCCTCGCCGAACGGGACGCGGCCTATCCGAGGCGCCGCGGCCGGACGGCCCCGCCGCCCCGCGTCGCGGTGGCCCCGGCCGCCTCCCACCACGCCACGGTGATCGAGGTCCGCGCCCAGGACGCCCCGGGCCTGCTGCACCGGATCGGCATGGCCCTGGAGAAGGCGGGGGTACGGGTGCGCAGCATGCACGTGAGCACACTGGGCTCGAACGCGGTGGATGCGTTCTACGTCACGACCGGCACGGGGGCCCAGCTGCCCGCGCGGGACGCCTCGTCGCTGGCCCGGACCCTGGAGGAGACGTTGCGCGGATGAACCGGGGGACGATCCTGCCCCGGTGACTTCGGCGCCGGGATACCCTGGAGGGCGATTCCCACCAAGACCGTCACCGACCCCGAGGACCGCGAGCGCCGTGTTCGACACTCTCTCCGATCGCCTGTCAGCGACTTTCAAGAACCTGCGCGGCAAGGGACGGCTCTCCGAGGCGGACATCGACGCCACCGCGCGCGAGATCCGTATCGCGCTCCTCGAAGCGGATGTCGCCCTCCCTGTCGTCCGCACGTTCATCAAGAACATCAAGGAGCGGGCGCTCGGAGTCGAGGTCTCCAAGGCGCTGAACCCGGCCCAGCAGGTCCTGAAGATCGTCAACGACGAGCTGGTGACCATCCTCGGCGGCGAGACCCGGCGTCTGCGCTTCGCCAAGCAGCCGCCCACCGTGATCATGCTGGCCGGTCTGCAGGGTGCCGGTAAGACCACCCTCGCGGGCAAGCTCGGCCGCTGGCTGAAGGAGCAGGGCCACTCCCCGCTGCTGGTCGCCGCCGACCTCCAGCGCCCCAACGCCGTGAACCAGCTGAGCGTCGTCGCCGAGCGCGCGGGCGTGGCGGTCTTCGCGCCCGAGCCGGGCAACGGCGTCGGCGACCCGGTGAAGGTCGCCAAGGACTCCATCGAGTTCGCGAAGTCCAAGGTCCACGACATCGTGATCGTGGACACCGCCGGCCGCCTCGGCATCGACCAGGAGATGATGCAGCAGGCCGCGGACATCCGCGACGCCGTCTCCCCGGACGAGATCCTGTTCGTCGTCGACGCGATGATCGGTCAGGACGCGGTCAACACCGCCGAGGCCTTCCGCGACGGCGTCGGCTTCGACGGCGTGGTCCTGTCCAAGCTCGACGGTGACGCCCGCGGTGGTGCCGCCCTGTCGATCCGGCAGATCACCGGCAAGCCGATCATGTTCGCGTCGAACGGCGAGAAGCTGGACGACTTCGACGCGTTCCACCCGGACCGCATGGCCTCCCGCATCCTCGACATGGGTGACCTGCTCACCCTGATCGAGCAGGCCGAGAAGACCTTCAGCCAGGAAGAGGCCGCCAAGATGGCCTCGAAGCTGGCGTCCAAGAAGGGCCAGGACTTCACCCTGGACGACTTCCTGGCCCAGATGGAGCAGGTCCGGAAGATGGGCTCCATCTCCAAGCTGCTCGGCATGCTCCCGGGCATGGGCCAGATCAAGGACCAGATCCAGAACATCGACGAGCGTGACGTCGACCGCACCGCCGCGATCATCAAGTCGATGACGCCGGGCGAACGCCAGGACCCGACGATCATCAACGGCTCCCGCCGCGCCCGTATCGCCAAGGGTTCCGGTGTCGAGGTCAGCGCGGTGAAGAACCTGGTCGAGAGGTTCTTCGACGCCCGCAAGATGATGTCCCGGATGGCGCAGGGCGGCGGCATGCCGGGCATGCCGGGGCTCCCGGGCATGGGCGGTGGCCCCGGCCGGCAGAAGAAGCAGGTCAAGAAGGCCAAGGGCAAGCAGCGCTCCGGCAACCCGATGAAGCGCAAGCAGCAGGAGCTGGAGGAGGCCCAGCGCCGCGAGGCGGCGGCCCAGGGCGGAGGTGCCTTCGGGGTGCCGCAGCAGGGTGGCCAGGAGTTCGAGCTGCCGGACGAGTTCAAGAAGTTCATGGGCTGAGTTCGTCCCCGGGTTCACCGCTGGGCATGCCAGGGGTTGGTCATTGTCGTACGGTCCGGATATGACCAACCCCGCGCCGCCACGTAAGTCGCCCGACCAGCCCTGGCGTACCGAGGGTGCTCCGGAGGAGCCGCCGAAGCCGCCGTCGGGCGGGCCGAGGATGCGTGGCGGCTGGTGGCGGCTGATCTTCACCGCGCTGATCGTGTACCTGATCGCGAACCTGGTGCTGTCGTACTTCGACCAGGAGACCGAGCCGACGATCGCGTACACCGAGTTCAGCAAGCAGGTCAACGGCGGCAATGTCGCCAAGATCTACGCCAAGGGCGACTCGATCCAGGGGCAGCTCAAGAAGGAGCAGACGAACCCCGAGGGCGGCGGGAAGTACACCAAGTTCAACACCGAGCGGCCGTCCTGGGCGAACGACAGTCTCTGGTCGAATCTGACCAAACACAACGTGACCGTCACGGCCGAACCCGTCGTCCAGCACCGCAGCTTTCTCGCCAATCTGCTGATCTCGCTGGCGCCCATGCTGATCCTCATCGCCGTGTGGATCTTCGTCGCGCGGCGGATGAGCGCGGGCCTCGGCGGCGCGGGCGGGATGCTGGGCCGCAAGGCGCCGCCCAAGCCGGTCGAGCTGGTACCGGGGGAGAAGCGCACGACCTTCGCCGATGTGGCCGGTATCGATGAGGTCGAGGGCGAGCTGAACGACGTCGTCGACTTCCTCGAGAACCCCGACGCCTATCGCCGCATGGGCGCCAAGATGCCCCGCGGCGTGCTGCTCGCGGGGCCGCCCGGCACCGGAAAGACGCTGCTCGCGCGTGCGGTCGCCGGCGAGGCGGGCGTGCCGTTCTTCTCCGCGTCCGCGTCCGAGTTCATCGAGATGATCGTGGGTGTGGGCGCCTCGCGCGTGCGGGAGTTGTTCGCGGAGGCCCGCAAGGTCGCCCCGTCGATCATCTTCATCGACGAGATCGACACCATCGGCCGGGCCCGCGGCGGCGGCGCGTCCATGGGCGGGCACGACGAGCGCGAGCAGACCCTGAACCAGATCCTCACCGAGATGGACGGTTTCTCCGGCTCGGAGGGCGTCATCGTCATCGCGGCCACCAACCGCGCCGACATCCTCGACCCGGCCCTGACCCGCCCCGGCCGTTTCGACCGGATCGTCCAGGTCTCGCCCCCGGACCGCGGCGGCCGTGAGGCGATCCTGGAGATCCACACCCGGGACATCCCGCTCGCCCAGAACGTCGACCTCGCCCAGGTGGCCCGTACGACCCCGGGCATGACAGGCGCCGACCTGGCCAACCTCGCCAACGAGGCCGCCCTGCTCGCGGTCAAGCGCCAGCAGCAGGCGGTGACCCAGTCCGACCTCTCCGACGCGCTGGAGAAGGTCCAGCTCGGCGCGGAACGCCCGCTGGTGATGCCGGAGGAGGAGCGCAGGCGCACCGCCTACCACGAGAGCGGGCACGCCCTGCTCGGCATGCTCCAGCCGGGCGCCGACCCCGTCCGCAAGATCACCATCGTGCCGCGCGGCCGGGCCCTCGGCGTCACGCTGTCGACGCCGGACGCGGACAAGTACGCGTACACCGAGGAGTACCTGCGCGGCCGGATCATCGGCGCGCTCGGCGGCATGGCGGCCGAGCACGTCGTCTACGACGTGATCACCACCGGTTCCGAGAGCGACCTGGAGCAGGTCACCAACATCGCGCGCGGGATGGTGTCCCGCTGGGGCATGAGCGAGGAGGTCGGCCGCCTCTCGGCGCTCCCGAACGACGCCCAGCAGGCCTACGGGCTGGCCGCCGCACCGCAGACCCTGGACGTCATCGACGCCGAGATGCGCCGGATCGTGGACGAGTGCTACGAGGAGGCGTGCCGCAAACTCCGCGAGCACCGCGGCCAGTTGGACGCCCTTGCGCAGGCGCTGCTGCAGAACGAGACGCTGGAGGAGGCGGACGCGTACCGGATCGCCGGAATCACCCGCCTGACCAAGGACCTCGACTCGTAGCGGACGGTCAGGGCACGCGGGCGACGAGGTACCGGAACACGTTCGGCATCCACACCGTCCCGTCCGGGCGCCGGTACGGGTGCAGGGCCTCGGTCAGCTCCTTGTCGACCTGCTTGGCGTCCGTCGCCGCGATCGCCGCGTCGAACAGCCCCGTCGACAGCAGGCCGCGTACGGCGCTGTCGAGGCCGGCGTACCCGAACGGGCAGGCGACCCGCCCCGAGCCGTCCGGCCTGAGCCCGGCCCGCTGCGCGACCTCCTCCAGGTCGTCCCGCCGGGCGGGCCGCCAACTGCGCGCGCTGCGCAGCGGATCGGCCAGTTTCGTCGCCACCCGCAGCACCGAGGAGGTGGCGCAGCGCTCCGGCGGCCCCCAGCCGGCCAGCACCACGGCGGCCCGCCGCCCGGCCACCGGCAGAGCCTGGGCCAGCAGCTCCCCGAGCCCCTCGGAGTCACCCGCGAGACACCCGACCGGCTCGAAGACGGTCACCAGGTCGTACCCGCCCGCCGGCGCGCCGACCACATCGGCGGGCGGCCCGGCGACGAGTTCCGCACCGGCACGCGCACGCGTACCGCTGTTTTCGCCGCGCCCGCCGCCGCGCGCAGCGGGCACACCGCCGCTCTCGGCGGATGCCCCGGCTTCGCGTGCCGCGTGCGGCAGCAGGCGGTTGCGGGCCAGGGCGAGGCGCTCGGGGGAGGCGGCGTCGCAGCCGGTGACCGTGGCACCTCTGGCGGCGGCCCTCAGCAGGGCGAGTCCCGAGCCGCAGCGCAGGCCCAGCAGCCGGGTGGCGGGGCCCACTTCGAGACGCTCGTAGACGGCTTCGTAGAGCGGCACCAGCATCCGCTCCTGGATCTCGGACCAGTCACGCGCGCGTGCGCACAGGTCCTCGCGGGGTGCGGAATCCGCGTGAGACGCGTGCGGCCGCACGAGCGTAGGTGTCATAGGTAAGCGCCCCAATCCGCCGACAGTTCGCCGCTGTGCCCGATTGCGCGGCCCCCGTGCCGTGCGCGCGCACTTCCCACGTATGTCAGGTAACTCCCGGCTCGCGGTGGCGTCCAGGGGTCGTAGAGCCCCGCTTGGGGTGCGGGCGCGTCTGTGGCGAGATTTCACATCCCGGCAATCTGGATGGCCGCAGGGTGTCCGTTCCCGAAGACGGGCCGGTTGCCAGGGGGCCGGGCGGCGCGCGGTAGGGTCACGACCGTCACGGACGCGGCGCACGAGGGGACTCGGCACCGAGTGCGGCCGAAACATCTCTTGCGTATTCGTCGGCCCCGGCCGTGCGGGACACTACGCGTAGGGTCGTACGGCGGACTACGCACCGGCTTGGTACGAGCTGTGAAGCTTCTCCGCAGATCAGCGCACCCGCCCTCGTCAGGACGCATCAGTGGCAACTGACGGGTAAGTGCAAATTATTTGGGATGCCCCGGAATAGGAACACAGCGGCACCCCCGCTCGTTGTCATTACGTGAGCACGACACAGACACCACCTGTTCTCGCCGCGGAGCTGGCACAGGCGTGGGCCGACATTCAGCGGTACCACCCCGAACTGCCGGATCTCGCCGCGCCAGAATCACTGATCGGAGAGTCGTCGTCCGCGTGCGGTCACGAACTCTCCTTCGAGCGACTGCTCCATGAGGCAGTCCACGGCATCGCCGCCGCCCGTGGGATCCGCGACACCTCCCGCGCCGGCCGATATCACAACCGCCGCTTCCTGACGATCGCCGAGGAGCTGGGCCTGGACCACCCCGAGGAGCCGCACCCGAGCAGCGGCTTCTCCCTGGTCACGCTCAACCCCGAGGCGAAGCGGCGCTACCGCCCGACCATCGAGCGGCTCCAGCGCGCGCTGAAGGCCCACACGGCGGCCACGTCGTCCGACACCACCCGTTCCTTCCGCGGCCCGGCCGCCCGGCACGGCTCCTCCGGCGGAGGAGTCCGCGTCAAGGCGGTCTGCGACTGCGGCCGCAACGTCCGCGTGGTCCCCTCGGTCCTGGCCCAGGCCCCCATCGTGTGCGGCGGCTGCGGCAAGCCGTTCAGAATCCCGGAGGTCGCGGGAGCAGCGTGACGCGGGCCGCGAGAGCCGGCATCTCGTGGGTGCCGGAAGCGGGCCGGTCGTCGACAGCACGGGGCAGCGCACCCGACGTGACCTCACCTCCACGCCGGGTGCCTCTCCGGCATGCCCGGATGCAGCTCACGCCCCCTCGGCCAAAAGCGACCCGCAGGGTGTGGCACAATGGCTAGCTGTACTCGACAGCCGCACAGGACCCCTCTCTCCTCCGGCTGACGCGTCCGTCGGGCACTCGGGTACCGCAACCCCACGCGGCAGTCCCGCCGTGCCCAACCACGTCAAATCCAGGAGAACCCACTCCCGTGGCAGTCAAGATCAAGCTGAAGCGTCTGGGCAAGATCCGTTCGCCTCACTACCGCATCGTCGTCGCCGACTCCCGCACCCGCCGTGACGGCCGTGCGATCGAGGAGATCGGCAAGTACCACCCGACCTACAACCCGTCGGTCATCGAGGTGGACGCCGACCGCGTGGCGTACTGGCTGGGTGTCGGCGCGCAGCCGACCGAGCCCGTGCTCGCCATCCTGAAGAAGACCGGCGACTGGCAGAAGTTCAAGGGCGAGCCCGCCCCGGCGCCGCTGCTCGTCGCCGAGCCGAAGGCCGCGCGTCCCTCGTTCGAGGCGCTCGCCGGTGACGACGAGGGCAAGGGTGAGGCGATCACCCAGAAGAAGAAGGCTGAGAAGAAGGACGAGGCTGCGGCTGAGTCCGAGTCGACCGAGGCCTGAGCAGCATGCTCGAGGAGGCGCTTGAGCACCTCGTGAAGGGCATCGTCGACAACCCTGACGATGTGCAGGTCGCCTCGCGCAACCTGCGCCGCGGGCGCGTGCTGGAGGTCCGGGTGCACCCCGACGACCTCGGCAAGGTGATCGGCCGCAACGGCCGTACCGCGCGCGCCCTGCGCACCGTCGTGGGCGCCATCGGCGGTCGCGGTGTCCGCGTCGACCTCGTCGACGTGGACCACGTCCGCTGACGCTTCAACGCAACCGGCTCGGGCCGGGGAGGGCCACTGGGCCGTCCCCGGCCCGCAGTCGTATGACAGGAGATTTGGACAGGTGCAGCTGGTAGTCGCACGGATCGGCCGTGCCCATGGCATCAAGGGCGAGGTCACCGTCGAGGTGCGTACCGACGAGCCGGAACTCAGGCTCGCGCCCGGCGCCGTACTCGCCACGGATCCCGCCTCCACGGGACCGCTGACCATCGAGACGGGGCGCGTCCACAGTGGCCGCCTCCTCCTGCGCTTCGAGGGCGTCGCCGACCGCAATGCCGCCGAAGCCCTCCGCAACACTCTCCTCATCGCCGAGATCGACCCCGAGGAACTGCCCGAGGGCGAGGACGAGTACTACGACCACCAGCTCATCGACCTGGACGTGGTCACCGAGGACGGGCAGGAGGTCGGCCGGATCACCGAGATCTCGCACCTGCCCTCCCAGGACCTGTTCATCGTGGAGCGACCCGACGGCAGCGAGGTGCTGATCCCCTTCGTGGAGGAGATCGTCACCGAGATCGACCTGGAGGAGCAGAGGGCCGTCATCGCGCCCCCGCCCGGCCTGATCGACGACCGCGCCGAGATCGCCTCTTCGAGGGAAGACAGCGAATGAGGCTCGACGTCGTCACGATCTTCCCCGAGTACCTCGAGCCCCTGAACGTCTCCCTCGTCGGCAAGGCACGCGCGCGTGGGCAGCTGAACGTCCAGGTGCACGACCTGCGCGAGTGGACGTACGACCGGCACAACACGGTCGACGACACCCCGTACGGCGGCGGCCCCGGCATGGTCATGAAGACCGACCCCTGGGGCGACGCCCTGGACACGGTCCTCGCCGACGGCTACGAGACCGGCGCCACGGCCCCCGCGATCATCGTGCCGACGCCCAGCGGCCGCCCCTTCACCCAGGAGCTGGCCGTCGAACTCTCCGAGCGCCCCTGGCTGATCTTCACGCCGGCCCGCTACGAGGGCATCGACCGGCGCGTGATGGACGAGTACGCGACCCGTGTGCCCGTCTACGAGGTCTCCATCGGCGACTACGTCCTCGCCGGCGGCGAGGCGGCCGTACTCGTCGTCACGGAGGCCGTGGCCCGGCTGCTGCCCGGCGTCCTCGGCAACGCCGAGTCCCACCGCGACGACTCCTTCGCGCCCGGCGCCATGGCCGGCCTCCTGGAAGGCCCCGTGTACACCAAGCCGCCCGTCTGGCGCGGTCGGGACATCCCCGACGTGCTGCTCAGCGGCCACCACGGCAAGATCGCCCGCTGGCGCCGCGACGAGGCCCTGAAGCGTACGACCGTCAACCGGCCCGACCTGATCGAGCGCTGCGACCCCAAGGCCTTCGACAAGAAGGACCGCGAGATGCTCTCCATCCTGGGCTGGGAACCGGACCCCGAGGGTGAGCCGTTCGGCCGATTTTGGCGGCGGGCCGGGGGCATGGAAGAATAGACCGCTGTTGTGCGTCCGTCCGGTGTGCGCCCCTGCCACAGGGGGACACGACGCCCGTCCCGACCCGCACGGCAGACCTCTTGTACACCTAGTTTCCGTTGATGACCTGTGGCATCAGCGAAGAAAGCAGACGAAATGTCTCACCTGCTCGACACCGTCGACTCCGCGTCGCTGCGCAGCGACATCCCGGCCTTCCGTCCGGGTGACACCGTCAACGTCCACGTCCGCGTCATCGAGGGCAACCGCTCCCGTGTGCAGCAGTTCAAGGGCGTTGTGATCCGCCGCCAGGGCTCCGGTGTCCGCGAGACCTTCACGGTCCGCAAGGTCTCGTTCTCCGTCGGCGTCGAGCGCACCTTCCCGGTGCACACCCCGATCGTCGAGAAGATCGAGCTGGTCACCCGTGGTGACGTCCGCCGCGCCAAGCTGTACTACCTCCGTGAGCTGCGCGGCAAGGCCGCGAAGATCAAGGAGAAGCGCGAGAGCTGAGCGCTCTCGAGGCGCCCATAGCGGGGCGGGATAGCATCTCGCCCCGATGGACACCGAAGCACAGCCGACGGAACGCGACCGTACCTCCCACCCGGATTCCCGGGGGCCGGAGGGACGGTCGCGTTTCGCGTTGGTGTCGCGGATCACCGAGTGGCTGCCGGGCGGACGGATCACCCTCACCCTCTTCGTCTGCCTGGTGTTTTTGCTGCTCCTCAACGCTTTCGTGGTGCAACCGTTCCAGATTCCGAGCGGATCCATGGAACAGGGCTTGAGGATCGGGGACCGCGTTCTCGTAAATAAGTTGGCGTACCGTTTCGGTGCCCAGCCACGCCGCGGCGATGTGATCGTGTTCGACGGCACCGGGTATTTCGGAAACGCCGACTACGTCAAGCGGGTGGCCGGGGTGGGGGGCGACCATGTGGTCTGCTGCGACAAGAAGGGGAGGATCGAGGTGAACGGCCGCGTGGTGGACGAGTCGTCGTTCCTCTATCCCGGTGACACCGCATCCAGCGTGCCCTTCGACGTCGTCGTGCCGCCCGGCACCCTCTTCGTCCTCGGTGACCACCGCAGCGACTCCAGCGACTCCCGCGACCACCTCGGCTCGCCCGGCGGCGGCATGATCCCGGTCGGCGACGTGATCGGCCGCGCCGACTGGATCGTCTGGCCGTACGCCCACTGGACGCACCTGACGCGTCCTGACGCCTACGCGCGCGTGCCCGCCCCGGACGGTGCGCATGGGTAACCGCGGCAAACCGCGCGGGGTGTCCGGTGACCCCGCCGACAATCTGTTGCCCACCGGCGCGCGACGTACCTCCGCGCCCGGCGGCGGCCGCACGCGAGCGGAGCGGCGCAAACTCCAGCGCAAGGTCAAGCGCAAGCGCAGGCGTTCGGCCGTGCGGGAGATCCCCCTTCTGGTGGGTGTCGCCGTCCTCATCGCGCTGGTCCTGAAGACCTTCCTCCTCCAGGCCTTCGTGATCCCGTCCGGCTCCATGGAGCAGACGATCCGGATCGGCGACCGCGTCCTCGTCGACAAGTTCACCCCGTGGTTCGGCGCCAAGCCGCACCGCGGGGACGTCGTCGTCTTCCACGACCCGGGAGGCTGGCTGGCGGACGAGCAGACCACGAAGAAGAACGATCCCGTCGTCATCAAGCAGGCCAAGGAAGGTCTCACCTTCATCGGTCTGCTGCCCTCCGACAACGAGAAGGACCTGATCAAGCGGGTCATCGGGGTCGGCGGCGACCACGTCAAGTGCTGTGACGCGCAGGGCCGGGTCACCGTCAACGGGGTCCCTCTCACCGAGGGCGGCTACCTCTACCCGGGGAACGCGCCGTCCTCCACTCCCTTCGACATCACCGTCCCCAAGGGCCGGCTGTGGGTGATGGGCGACCACCGGGACAACTCCGCGGACTCCCGCGCCCACCAGAACACACCGTATGGCGGTACGGTCTCCGAGAATTCTGTCGTCGGCCGGGCCATGGTGATCGGCTGGCCGATCGGCCACTGGACTCGCCTTCAGGAACCTAAAACCTTTGCAAGCGTCTCCGGCTCCGTGTCGGGGACGACCGCCGCTACGCGGCTGTCGCATAGGGTTGCCTCCGAGAATCCGAACGGAATCACTCGGCTCCCGACCCCTGCGGAACTCCCGCTCGTTATGGGAGTGGTGGGCCTGCGCCGTATCACGGGCGGGCGGCGGCACAGAGTAAGGAGTTGGCGTGGGGGATGTGGCGGTTGGCGCACGGTCGGGACACGACGGCGAAGAGCACCGCGGGCACCCCGTGGAAGCGAACGCCCCCAGCCCGGACGGCGCCCTGACCTCAGGGAATGACCCAGTGGCAGGCGACGACGGCACGCCGGACGACGAGCAGCGGCCTTCGGCCGACGGCGCGGGTGAGGGCGAGAGCGCCCACCCGCCGAGGAAACCACGCTCCTTCTGGAAGGAGCTGCCGATCCTCATCGGTATCGCGCTGGTCCTGGCGCTGCTGATCAAGACGTTCCTGGTGCAGGCATTCTCGATTCCGTCCGACTCGATGCAGAACACCCTCCAGCAGGGTGACCGCGTTCTGGTCGACAAGCTCACGCCGTGGTTCGGCTCCAAGCCGGAGCGCGGCGAGGTGGTCGTCTTCCACGACCCCGACAACTGGCTGGCGGGCGAGCCGACGCCGAACCCGAACCCGGTGCAGAAGGTCCTCAGCTGGATCGGCCTGATGCCGTCGGCGGAGGAGAAGGACCTGATCAAGCGTGTGATCGGGGTCGGCGGCGACACGGTCGAGTGCAAGAACTCGGGCCCGCTGCTGGTCAACGGCCACGCCCTGAACGAGCCGTACGTCTACCCCGGCAACACCCCGTGCAGCGTGGACGACCAGGGCGGCCAGTTCAAGGTGACGGTCCCTCAGGGCTACATCTGGGTGATGGGTGACCACCGTCAGAACTCCCGCGACTCGCGCTACAACCAGACCGACAAGAACCACGGCATGGTTCCGGTCGACGACGTCGTGGGCCGCGCGATCGTCAAGGCCTGGCCGATCAACCGCTGGGGCACCCTGCCGGTCCCGGACACCTTCGACCAGCCCGGCATCTCCCAGCAGTCCACGGCGTCCGCCGCCCTGACGGTGGCTCCGCAGGGCGTGGCCATCGCGGCGGTGCTGCCGGTGGTGGTGTGGCGGCGCAGGCGCTCGGACCGGCTCGAGTCCAAGATCGAGCGGAAGTCGCCCGCGGGCAGCAGGTGACCGGCGAGGGCCCGGCGCTGCCCGACGACGGCTCGGCGAGCCGCCGGGCCTCGTACGGTGCCGACCTGGACGAGGCATACGGAACCTCTGAGTCCGGCGGCGGTGGGCCTTTGTCTGCGGGCCTGCGACAGGGGCTGCCCCCGCGCGGTACCGCCGGGTAGGGTGCGGGTCCATGAGCGGCGAGAGCACGACGCGTACGGCCCCGCGCAGCGGCGGGACAGGCACGGCACAGGCCGGCGGCAGCCGGCTCGGACAGCGGTTGTCCGGGGCGGCCGTCGCACTCGGTCTGGTGCTGTTCCTCGGCGGATTCGCCTGGGCGGCGGTGAGCTACCGGCCGTACACCGTGCCTACCAGCTCCATGACCCCCACGATCGACGCCGGCGACCGGGTCCTGGCGCAGCGCGTCCACGGCGACGACATACGCCGCGGTGACGTCGTCGTCTTCGAGGACAAGACGTGGGTCACCAACTCCAAGGTGGTCAAGCGGGTCGTCGCGGTCGGCGGCGACACCGTCTCCTGCTGCACGAACGGCAAGCTGACCGTCAACGGCAAGCAGATCGACGAGCCGTATCTGCCCAAGGGCAGCCTGGCCGAGATCACGAACTTCCCGACCGTGACCGTGCCCCAGGGCCGGCTCTTCCTCCTCGGCGACGAGCGCCAGGGCTCCTTGGACTCCACCGCCCACCTCACCGACGCGGCCAAGGGCACGGTCTCCCGCGACGCCGTCTCCGCGCGCGTGGACGCGGTCGTCTGGCCCTGGAAGGGCATGCTCAAGCGCCCCACCGGATTCGAGGCCCTCGGCGCCCTGTCCCAGCCCGGCCCGCTGGGCAGCATCGAGCTGCTCATCGGCGCCGGCGCCGTCCTGGTCCTGGGCGGCGGCGCCTACGGCCCGATCGCCAAGCGCACGGGCCGCTCCCGCGCGCGTACCGTCGCTCCGGAGGCGGCCGGTGCCCGCTGAGACCACGCGGACCGGCGAGGAGGCGTACGAGGGCGGGCTGCGCAAGGTGGCCCGGGTGGTCCTCCTCGACCCGGACGACCGCATCCTCCTGCTGCACGGCCATGAGCCGGAGGATCCGTCCGACGACTGGTGGTTCACCCCCGGCGGCGGGCTGGAGGGCGGCGAGACCCGCGCGGAGGCCGCGCTCAGGGAGCTGGCCGAGGAGACCGGCATCACCGACGTCGAACTCGGCCCGGTGCTGTGGCGGCGCACGTGCTCCTTTCCCTTCGCGGGCCGCCGCTGGGACCAGGACGAGTGGTACTACCTGGCCCGTACGACGCAGACGGCCACCGCGCCGGTCGCGCTGACGGAGCTGGAGCGGCGCAGTGTCGCAGGAGCGCGCTGGTGGACGTGCCAGGAACTGACCCGGGCACATGAGACGGTGTATCCGACCAGACTCGCCGAGCTGCTCCAGCGGCTGCTCGACGAAGGTCCCCCGGCCGGGCCCGAGACCCTCGACACGGAAATCGTCTGAGGGCTCCCGGGACTGGCGCACAATGGTGGGATCGCACGGCTGAAGGGGAACATGCCATGAGCGCCGAGGACCTCGAGAAGTACGAGACCGAGATGGAGCTGAAGCTCTACCGGGAGTACCGAGACGTCGTCGGTCTGTTCAAATACGTGATCGAGACCGAGCGGCGCTTCTACCTCACCAATGACTACGAGATGCAGGTGCACTCGGTCCAGGGCGAGGTGTTCTTCGAAGTGTCCATGGCCGATGCCTGGGTCTGGGACATGTACCGGCCGGCTCGCTTCGTCAAACAGGTTCGCGTACTGACATTCAAGGACGTGAACATCGAGGAGCTGAACAAGAGCGACCTGGAGCTTCCTGGCGGATGACAGCTGACGGCCGACGGCGCCAGGTTCACTCGAAAGAGTGATGAGGTTTTCCACAACCGCCGAGTAGCTCACCAAGATCAACAACATGATGCTGGATGCGTGACCGTTGGCGCCGGAGGTGGTGCCGACATGAACGCACGAGCAGCACTCGGCAAGTACGGCGAGGACCTGGCCGCCCGGCGGCTCGCCGCGGCCGGGATGACGATCCTGGAGCGGAACTGGCGCTGCGGACGGTCCGGCGAGATCGACATCGTGGCGCGGGACGGCGACGCGGTCGTCGTCTGCGAGGTCAAGACCCGCAGGGGCGGCGGCTACGAACACCCGATGGCCGCCGTGACCCCCGACAAGGCGGCGCGGCTGCGCGAGCTGGCCGCGCACTGGATCCAGGCCCACGGAGGCGCCCCACCGGGCGGCGTCCGCATCGACCTGATCGGCGTCCTGCTGCCCCGCCGTGGCGCCCCGTCCGTCGAGCACGCGCGGGGGGTGGCCTGAATGGGATTCGCCCGCACCTGCTCGGTCTCCCTGGTCGGCGTCGAGGGAGTGGTCGTCGAGGTCCAGGCCGACCTGGAACCCGGCGTCGCGGCCTTCACCCTGGTGGGCCTCCCGGACAAGAGCCTGACGGAGAGCAGGGACCGGGTCCGGGCGGCGGTGGTGAACTCGGGCGGCGAGTGGCCGCAGAAGAAGCTCACCGTCGGCCTCAGCCCGGCATCCGTGCCCAAAGCCGGCTCCGGCTTCGACCTGGCCGTCGCCTGCGCGGTGCTCGGCGCCGCCGAACGCATCGACCCGCGCGTCCTCGCCGACATCGTCATGATCGGGGAGCTGGGCCTGGACGGCCGGGTGCGACCGGTGCGCGGCATCCTGCCCGCGGTGCTGGCAGCGGCCGACGCGGGCTACGAGCAGGTGGTCGTACCCGAATGCGCCGCCGCGGAGGCCTCGTTGGTCCCCGGGGTGTCCGTACTCGGCGTCCGCAGCCTGCGCCAGCTCGTCGCGGTCCTCACCGAGGAGCCCGTTCCCGACGAGGAACCGGACGGCCAGGGCCGCCCGGACCCGCTCCTGGCCGGTCTGCGCATGCCCGGCGCCGGCGCGGCCACCGGCATCCACAGCGTCGGCGCCGCACAGCACGACCACGATCACGACCTGGCGGACGTCGTCGGCCAGACCTCGGCCCGTACGGCCCTGGAGGTGGCCGCGGCCGGCGGACACCATCTGTTCCTCGAGGGGCCGCCCGGCGCGGGCAAGACCATGCTCGCCGAACGGCTGCCCGCCGTTCTTCCCCGGCTCGCCAGAGAGGAGTCACTGGAGGTCACGGCCGTGCACTCGGTGGCCGGACTGCTGCCGCCGGGCAAGCCGCTCGTCGACGTCGCCCCCTACTGCGCCCCGCACCACTCGGCCACGATGCAGTCACTCGTCGGCGGCGGCCCCGGCATCGCCCGGCCCGGAGCGGTGTCCCTCGCCCATCGCGGCGTGCTCTTCCTGGACGAGGCGCCCGAGTTCCACAGCCAGACCCTCGACGCCCTGCGACAGCCCCTGGAGTCGGGGTACGTCGTGATCGCACGCAGCGCGGGCGTCGTCCGGTTCCCGGCTCGCTTCCTGATGGTGCTGGCGGCCAACCCCTGCCCCTGCGGGCGCTTCTCGCAGCGCGACTCCCTGTGCGAGTGCCCGCCGTCGCTCGTCCGCCGCTACCAGTCCCGGCTCTCCGGCCCGCTGTTGGACCGGGTGGACCTGCGCGTCGAGGTCGATCCCGTCACCCGGGCCCAGCTCACCGAGCCCGGTGCCCGGGGCGAGTCCACGGCGACCGTGGCCGGGCGGGTTCGGCAGGCCCGGGAGCGGGCGGCGGCCCGCCTTGCCGGGACCCCGTGGCGCACCAACGCCGAAGTGCCCGGCCGGGAGCTGCGCAGCCGCTACCAGGCGGCGCCCGGCGCGATGCACGAGGCCGAGCGCAACCTCGAGCGGGGTGTGCTCACCGTCCGCGGGATCGACCGGGTGCTGCGGGTCGCCTGGACGGTCGCCGACCTCGTCGGGCACGGCCGGCCGGACGCGACCGACGTCGCCCTGGCCCTGCAACTGCGTACCGGAGTCCCGCGCGGGGTGCCGATGGCGATCGGGGCGCCGGTATGACCGCGGACGGGGATCCGGGCGACGACCTGCTCGGGCGGGTCTTCCTCGCCCGGGTCGTCGAGCCGGGGGACGACGTCGGCGGTCGATGGGTGCGGGAGTTCGGGGTGGGGGAGGTGGTGCGGCGGTTGCGGGATGAGGGGGAGGCGTTGCCGGGGGTGAGCCGGGTGCGGTGGGCGGGGCTGGTCGCGCGGGCCGCGCGGGCCGAGCCCGAGCGCGATCTCGAGGCGGCCCAGGCGGTGGGTGCGCGGTTCGTGGGGCCCCGTGACGCGGAGTGGCCCCGGCAGCTCGATGACCTCGGGGATGCCCGGCCGCTCGGGCTGTGGGTGCGCGGGCGGCCGAGCCTGCGGATGTGGGCGCTGCGGTCCGTCGCCGTCGTGGGCGCGCGAGCCTGCACCGAGTACGGAACCCACGTGGCGGCCACCCTCGCCGGCGGGCTCGCGGAGCGGGGCTGGGTGGTGGTCTCGGGCGGGGCGTACGGGATCGACGGCGCCGCGCACCGTGGCGCTCTTGCCGCTCACGGAGCCACCGTCGCGGTGCTGGCCTGCGGCATCGACCGGTCCTACCCCCGGGGGCACACCGCGCTGATTGCCAGGATCGCGGAGCAGGGACTGGTGGTGGGCGAACTGCCGCCGGGTGACCATCCGACACCCAGCCGGTTCATCCTGCGCAACCGGGTCATCGCCGCGCTGACCCGTGGCACGGTCGTCGTGGAGGCCGCCGGCCGCAGCGGCTCCCTGTCCACCGCACGGACCGCACAGCGCCTCGGCCGTTTCGCGATGGGCGTGCCGGGCCCCGTCACCAGCGCCCTCTCCGCCGGGGTGCACGAGCTGCTGCGCGGCGAGGCCACCCTGGTCACCGATGCCGCGGAGGTGATCGAACTCGTCGGCGACATGGGTGAGCTGGCACCGCAGCGGCGCGGGCCCGTGCTCCCGCGCGATCTGCTGGACCCTGCCGTCCGGGCCGTGCTCGCCGCCCTGCCGGGCGCTCGAGCGGCCCCCGCCGACGAGATCGCGCTCGGCGCGGGCACCACGCGGGACGAGGCGATCGCGAGACTGTACGAACTCCGAGCACTTGGTTACGTCGAACGACACGGCGACGGCTGGAAGTTGACACGCCAGGCGGTGATGTCGGTCCGCGCCGGTCGCGACCCCTCCTGACCCAGGGTGTTCGGCCGTCCGGGGGAATCCCCGACGCCCTTGACGTTTCCCGGAGTTGGCGCCACCGGCCGGTCACCCGGAGTGAGCCGCGGAGCGTGTTCGCGGGGCCGGCCGGAGGGGCCCGCGCGCGGGTGGAGCCTCGCTGTTCGCACACCGCGACAGCCCAGTCACGCTACGCTCACGACAGCGCCCGCACAGATCGCGTCAACTGGACACCAGACCGACAGCTCACCCAGGCAGCCCATTCGCCCACCAAACCCTCCCATTCCACCTCTTCCCGCCTCTCCTCGTTTCACGGCGTTTCACAGCACTTCACGGCACTTCACGGCAGAACGGCACAAGGCGACGAATGCCCCAGCACACCTCCGGGTCCGACCGGGCGGCGATCCCCCCAGCCGCCCGCGACGGTGGCAGCATGCGGCCGCCCGCTCCCTCGACGCTCGACGAGCTGTGGCGGTCGTACAAGGCGACGGGGGACGACCGGCTGCGGGAGCAGCTGATCCTGCACTACTCGCCGCTCGTGAAATACGTCGCGGGCCGGGTGAGCGTCGGGCTGCCGCCCAATGTCGAGCAGGCCGACTTCGTCTCCTCCGGTGTCTTCGGGCTGATCGACGCGATCGAGAAGTTCGACATCGACCGGGAGATCAAGTTCGAGACGTACGCGATCACCCGGATCCGGGGCGCCATGATCGACGAACTGCGGGCGCTGGACTGGATCCCGCGGTCGGTGCGGCAGAAGGCACGGAACGTCGAGCGGGCCTACGCCACGCTGGAGGCACGGCTGCGGCGCACCCCGAGCGAGGGAGAGGTTGCCGCCGAACTGGGCATGGAGGTCGACGAACTGCATGCCGTGTTCAGCCAGCTGTCCCTGGCCAATGTGGTCGCCCTGGAGGAGTTGCTGCACGTCGGCGGCGAGGGCGGGGACCGGCTCAGCCTCATGGACACGCTGGAGGACACCGCCGCGGACAATCCGGTGGAGGTGGCCGAGGACCGCGAGCTGCGGCGCTTCCTGGCCCGGGCCATCAACACGCTGCCCGAGCGGGAGAAGACCGTGGTCACGCTGTACTACTACGAGGGGCTCACCCTCGCCGAGATCGGCAACGTACTCGGGGTCACCGAGAGCCGGGTCAGCCAGATCCACACCAAGTCGGTGCTCCAGCTGCGGGCCAAACTGGCGAGCTTCGGACGGTGAGGCGGGTGTCGTGCGGGTGACCTCGCGCGGTCGAGTGGCTCTCCCGTTCGTGTCGGCGCGTCCGTAAAGTGGTCGACGTGCCAAGGATTCGAGCGGCCTCCGTGGCCGAGCACCGGTCGATGCAGCGAGCCGCCCTGCTGGACGCGGCTCGGTCGTTGCTGTCCGAGGGCGGGACGGAGGCGCTGACCTTCCCGGCCCTCGCCGAGCGGACGGGGCTCGCGCGGTCGTCCGTGTACGAGTACTTCCGGTCGCGGGCCGCCGTGGTCGAGGAGCTGTGCGAGGTCGACTTTCCGCTGTGGGCGGCGGAGGTGGCCGCCGCGATGGAGCGGGAGGCGTCGGCCGAGGGCAAGGTCGAGGCGTATGTGCGCCGGCAGCTGGCGCTGGTCGGGGACCGGCGGCACCGGGCAGTGGTCGCCATCTCCGCGAGCGAGCTGGACGCAGGCGCGCGGGAGAAGATCCGGGCGGCGCACGGCGGGCTGGTCGCGATGATCGCCGAGGCGCTCGGGCAGATGGGGCACGAGCAGCCCCGGCTGGCGGCGATGCTGTTGCAGGGGGTCGTGGATGCAGCGGTGCGCAGGATCGAGCTGGGGGCGGCGGAAGACCCCGCTGTGGTGACCGATGCCGCGGTGGCCATGGTGCTGCGGGGCGTGCGGGGCTGAGCCCGGTACGGCTGTCCCGCAGCCGCGGCGGCTACTCCGGAAGCGGTACTCCCAGCACCGGCAGCAGTCTCGACGGCCCCCTCTCCAGCAGCCACGGCGGCAGCAGGTCCAAGGGGTTCAGGTAGGTGTCGCCCCGCAGCAGCCCCCAGTGGATGCACGTCGCCGGGCAGTGAGAGCCCGTCGCCTCGACCGCGCCCACCACGTCCCCCGCCCGCACCGCCTCGCCCTTCGTCACCGAGGGGGTCACCGGCTCGTACGTGGTCCGCAGGTCCGTGCCTGTCAGCTCCACCGAGACCGCACCCCGTCCCGCCACCCGCCCGGCGAAGGACACCCGGCCCGGGGCGACCGCCCGTACCGCGGAGCCGACCGGTGCGGCCAGGTCCACGCCCCGGTGCCCGGGGCCGTACGCCGTCGCCGGTGGCTCCCAGCCGCGTACCACCAGCGGGCGGACACCCACCGGCCAGGTGCGCGCGAGGGCCGGCACCGGGGCCCGAGGAGGCGGGGGCGGGGCCGGGGGAGGCGGGTCCGCCCAGGCCCATGCCGTCAACAGGAGTAACAGAGCCATCGTCAGGGGCAGCAGCACCATCACCGGACATACCGAGACACAACGCATCGCTCGTCGCATGCGGCAACCGTCCCGCACTGCCGAAGATCATGGCCGGAGTCTGTGGACCACTCGCCGGTTGTGGACAGCGGCGTCACCCGGTGCCTCGGCGGTCCCGTACACTTCTTCTGGCGATCCGGGTCACCGGGTCGACTTCGCACGCCCCGACATCGGGCCGTTCACCGGCCGGTGTCAGCGCTCCTCGGTCCTTTGCGGCACGGCGCACGCGGGCGTCAGGCGCGGAAGCCGTCCGGCATCCGCGGCACAACCGAGAAACTCAAGGAGATACGGCCATGGCCGTCGTCACGATGCGGGAGCTGCTGGAGAGCGGCGTCCACTTCGGTCACCAGACCCGTCGCTGGAACCCGAAGATGAAGCGCTTCATCTTCACCGAGCGCAACGGCATCTACATCATCGACCTGCTCCAGTCGCTGTCGTACATCGACCGCGCCTACGAGTTCGTCAAGGAGACCGTCGCCCACGGCGGCACGGTCATGTTCGTCGGCACGAAGAAGCAGGCGCAGGAGGCCATCGCCGAGCAGGCCACCCGCGTCGGCATGCCCTACGTCAACCAGCGCTGGCTGGGCGGCATGCTCACCAACTTCTCGACCGTCTACAAGCGTCTGCAGCGCCTCAAGGAGCTCGAGCAGATCGACTTCGAGGACGTCGCCGCGTCCGGTCTGACCAAGAAGGAGCTTCTCGTGCTCTCGCGCGAGAAGGCCAAGCTGGAGAAGACCCTCGGTGGTATCCGCGAGATGCAGAAGGTGCCGAGCGCCGTCTGGATCGTGGACACCAAGAAGGAGCACATCGCGGTCGGCGAGGCCCGGAAGCTCAACATCCCGGTCGTCGCCATCCTCGACACCAACTGCGACCCCGACGAGGTCGACTACAAGATCCCGGGCAACGACGACGCGATCCGCTCCGTCACCCTGCTCACCCGTGTGATCGCCGACGCCGTCGCCGAGGGCCTCATCTCCCGCTCTCGCGTCGCCACCGGTGACAAGGGTGAGAAGGCCGCGGGCGAGCCGCTCGCCGAGTGGGAGCGCGACCTGCTCGAGGGTGAGAAGAAGGCTGACGAGGCTCCGGCAGCCGAGGCTCCGGCTGACGAGGCTCCGGCTGCTGAGGCTCCGGTCGCCGAGGCGCCGGCTGCCGAGGCCGCTCCGGCCGAGGAGAAGCCCGCCGAGGGCGAGCAGGCCTGACTCAGGCGTTGACGGCGGGGGCGGTACTGGATCCAGCAGCGCCTCCGGCGCGGACAAGTCCGCCCCCGCTGTTCACCCGTAGGTCAGTACGCCGTATGCGGTCCGCGCCTATATGTGGAGCGCAAACCGTGCGGATCTGAAGATCTTCCAGACTTCGAGAAAGACTCACAGACTCATGGCGAACTACACCGCCGCCGACGTCAAGAAGCTCCGTGAGCTCACCGGCGCCGGCATGATGGACTGCAAGAAGGCGCTGGACGAGGCCGAGGGCAACGTCGACAAGGCCGTCGAGGCGCTGCGCATCAAGGGCCAGAAGGGCGTCGCCAAGCGTGAGGGCCGCTCCGCCGAGAACGGCGCCGTGGTCTCCATCATCGCCGACGACAACTCCTCCGGCGTCCTGGTCGAGCTCAAGTGCGAGACGGACTTCGTCGCCAAGGGCGAGAAGTTCCAGGCCGTGGCCAAGGCCATCGCCGAGCACGTCGCCAAGACGAGCCCGGCCGACATCGAGGCCCTGCTGGCCTCCGAGATCGAGGCCGGCAAGACCGTCCAGGCGTACGTGGACGAGGCCAACGCCAACCTCGGCGAGAAGATCGTCCTGGACCGCTTCGCGCAGTTCTCCGACGGCTTCGTGCTCGCCTACATGCACCGCACCATGCCCGACCTGCCCCCGCAGATCGGTGTCCTGGTCGAGCTGGACAAGCCGAACGCCGACGTCGCCAAGGGCATCGCCCAGCACATCGCCGCCTTCGCGCCCAAGTACCTCTCCAAGGAGGACGTGCCGGCCGAGGTCGTCGAGTCCGAGCGCCGCGTCGCCGAGGAGACCACCCGCGCCGAGGGCAAGCCCGAGGCCGCCCTGCCGAAGATCGTCGAGGGTCGCCTCAACGGCTTCTTCAAGGACGCCACGCTGCTCGGCCAGCCCTACGCGCTGGACAACAAGAAGTCGGTCCAGAAGGTCCTGGACGAGGCGGGTGTCACCCTGAAGCGCTTCACGCGCATCAAGGTCGGCATCTGAGTCCGTACCGCGATCGACTCACGGCCCACAGAGAAAACCGGGGAGAATTCCCGATAGGGTCGTAAGCAGTCGTCCGTGTACACCGCCACACCCCGGCGTGAGGCGGACGGCAGCAGATCTGACGAGGAGGCCATTGCCGCGCATGGGAGCGAAAAGCGACCCCACCGGCAATGGCCTTCTTCGTATGTGCAACACGTGAAAGAGGCGGGATCTCCCATGACCACCAAGGCCCAGAAGAGCGACGACGGCAAAGTACGCGGCCGGTTTCTGCTGAAGCTGTCCGGAGAGGCCTTCTCCGGCGGCGGCGGCCTGGGCGTGGACCCGGACGTGGTGCACAAGATCGCTCGCGAGATCGCCGCCGTCGTCCGGGACGGCGCGCAGGTCGCGGTTGTCATCGGCGGCGGCAACTTCTTCCGGGGCGCCGAACTCCAGCAGCGCGGCATGGACCGGGCACGCTCGGACTACATGGGCATGCTCGGCACCGTGATGAACTGCCTCGCCCTCCAGGACTTCCTGGAGAAGGAGGGCATCGACAGCCGGGTGCAGACCGCCATCACCATGGGCCAGGTCGCCGAGCCGTACATCCCGCTGCGCGCCGTGCGCCACCTGGAGAAGGGCCGTGTGGTCATCTTCGGTGCCGGTATGGGCATGCCGTACTTCTCCACCGACACCACCGCCGCCCAGCGCGCCCTGGAGATCGACGCCGAGGCGCTGCTCATGGGCAAGAACGGCGTGGACGGGGTCTACGACTCCGACCCGAAGACCAACCCGGACGCGGTCAAGTTCGACGCCCTCGGCTACGGCGAGGTCATCACCCGCGACCTCAAGGTCGCCGACGCCACCGCCGTCACGCTGTGCCGCGACAACAAGCTTCCGATCCTCGTGTTCGAGCTGCTCGCGGAGGGCAATATCGCTCGGGCCGTCAAGGGTGAGAAGATCGGCACGCTGGTCGGCGACCAGGGCAGCCGGGACTGACCCGGCATCGACCCGGCCGGTGGTGCACGGCCCCGTAAGGGGGCCGGACCCAGGCCGGGGGATGGACAATGTCCTGCACGTCGGGAACCGTGCAGGAAGAAGACGCGACGCAGCCGGCCGCCGCCCCGCCGAGGAACCGCAGCCGGGCCTTACTCAAGACACAGGAGCAAGTGGTGATCGAAGAGATCCTCCTCGAGGCCGAGGAGAAGATGGAGAAGGCCGTCGTGGTCGCCAAGGAGGACTTCGCCGCGATCCGCACCGGCCGTGCGCACCCGGCGATGTTCAACAAGATCGTGGCCGACTACTACGGCGCCCTGACGCCGATCAACCAGCTGGCCTCGTTCTCCGTGCCGGAGCCGCGCATGGCGGTCGTGACGCCGTTCGACAAGAGCGCGCTGCGCAACATCGAGCAGGCGATCCGTGACTCCGACCTGGGCGTCAACCCCAGCAACGACGGCAACATCATCCGGGTGACGTTCCCCGAGCTGACCGAGGAGCGGCGCCGCGAGTACATCAAGGTCGCCAAGGGCAAGGCCGAGGACTCCAAGGTGTCCATCCGCTCCGTGCGCCGCAAGGCCAAGGACGCGCTCGACAAGCTCGTCAAGGACGGCGAGACCGGCGAGGACGAGGTCCGCCGCGCGGAGAAGGAGCTGGACGACACCACGGCGAAGTACGTCGCGCAGGTGGACGAGCTTCTGAAGCACAAGGAAGCGGAGCTGCTCGAAGTCTGATGAGCGACTCTTCCTGGGGGGCGCCGCCGGCGGCGGGTCAGGCCGGCTACTGGGGGCTCACCGGGGGTGGGCCTGCCCAGGGAGCCGCCCCGACGGGTCCCGCGTACCATGCGCCTGAGGCGCAGCAGACCCGCCCCATGCCCATCGTGCCCGACGAACCCGTCTACGGCGGGGGCCAGGACAACGACCGGGGGGCCGCTTCGCCGAGCGGCCCCTTGTTCCACAACGAGGTCCGCCCAGAGCCCTCACCGGCCCGGTCTCTCCCGGCCGAGAACCAGAATCCGGAGCCCATGCCCGACGCCCCCCAGCCGGCGCCAGCGCCGCAGAAGAAGAGCGCGGGCCGTGATCTGAGCGCGGCCATAGGGGTCGGTGTCGGACTCGGTGTGGTGATCGTCGCGTCCCTGTTCATCCGCAAGGCCGTCTTCGTCGGCGTGATCGCGGTCGCCGTGGTCGTGGGCCTGTGGGAGCTGACCAGCAGGCTGCAGGAGCGCAAGGGCATCAAGGCACCTCTCGTGCCGCTCGCGGTGGGCGGGGCGGCGATGGTGGTCGCCGGGTATGTGCGCGGCGCCGAGGGGGCCTGGGTCGCCATGGCTCTGACAGCCCTCGCGGCCCTGGTCTGGCGTATGACGGAACCGCCGGAGGGCTATCTCAAGGACGTCACGGCAGGCGTCTTCGCGGCGTTCTACGTGCCGTTCCTGGCCACGTTCGTCGCGATGATGCTGACCGCCGCCGACGGCCCCTGGCGCGTCCTGACCTTCCTGCTCCTGACGGTCGTCAGCGACACCGGCGCCTACGCGGTCGGCTGGCGCTTCGGCAAGCACAAGCTGGCCCCGCGCATCAGCCCCGGCAAGACCCGCGAGGGCCTGCTGGGTGCGGTGCTGTTCGCGATGGTCGCGGGTGCGCTGTGCATGCAGTTCCTGATCGACGACGGCAGGTGGTGGCAGGGACTGCTGCTCGGCCTCGCGGTCGCGGCCAGTGCCACCCTGGGCGACCTCGGCGAGTCCATGATCAAGCGCGACCTGGGCATCAAGGACATGGGCACCTTGCTCCCGGGCCACGGCGGCATCATGGACCGCCTGGACTCGCTGCTGCCGACGGCGCCCGTGGTCTGGCTGCTGCTGGTGATCTTCGTCGGCTCCGCGTGAACCGAGGCCGTACGGCCGTGAGCCGAGGAGTCGTACGACTGTGCCCCCGCCCCGTGTTCAGGGCGGGGGCACAGTCGTGTGCGCCCGGCTCAGACCCCCGCCGTGTTGCGGATCGCCGCGATGTCGAACTGGAGGCGGACCGTTTCGCTCACCATGGCCCCGCCCTGGGCCAGCTTGGCGTCGTAGCTCAGGCCCCAGTCGGAGCGGTTGATCGTGGTGGTGCCGTCGAAGCCGACCCGCTCGTCGCCGAACGCGTCGGTGACATGGCCGATGTAGGCGAGGTCCAGGTCGATCGGGCGGGTCGTCTCCTTGATGGTGAGGTCGCCGGTCATGCGGTAGACGTCCTTGTCGACGAGCCGCACGGCGGTGCTCGTGAAGGTCATCCGCGGATACGTCGCGGCGTCCAGGAACTGGCGGCCGACCAGATGCGCGTCACGTTGCTCGACACCGGTGTCGACGCTCGATGTGTACAGCACGAGGTCGGCCCGGGAGCGGGACGGTTCGCGGCCGTCGAAGTACAGCCGGCTCTCGTACTGCGGGAAGGCGCCGCGCACCGTCGTCACCATCGCGTGCCGTACCGAGAACCCGATCCTGCTGTGCGCGGGATCGATCAGCCACTCGCCGGTGAGGGATGCCAGCGCGGGGTCGGGCAGTACGGCGGTGGCAGTGGCACCGGCCCCCGGTGCGGCGGTCGCCACGGGCGCGGCGGAAGGCTGCGCGCGCCGGTGAAAGGAATTGCGGCCGAAAAGGTTCATGGCGCCATTTGTTACGGCACGGCAAAGGGCGGGACAAGGGCCGACCAGGAAACCCGACCGTTCGTCAGCAGAACTTCACACCTCGCCGACTGCACCCGAGCTGTCACACTCCGTGGATACGGGTGCCCCTCCGGTTAGCAGGCGCAACCACCGGCTCCCCCGGCCGCGCCACGACCGTCCCCAGCAGGTGTCACCGGTCGTCACGGGCATCGAGGTCTGAGAAGAAGCGGTCCACGATCTCGCTTTGGCGACACCTTCGAGAGCTTCGCCGACCATCCGACTGGCCAGCTCCGTGGCCAAGGACACGACGTCTCCCCGCAGCTCCGTCTCCGCCATGACGCGATCGGCCGAGCCGTGCCTGAGCCTCCACGAGCATCGCCTCGCGTTCCCGCAGGCCCTCAGCGCGAAGCTCGGCGATCAGTTGCGTGCCCTGCTCCAAGGCCTCCTGGCGCAGGCGCGCCGCCTTGTGTCGGGCCTGGTTCCTGGGGCCGTTCCATCGTGAGCAATGCGCCGCGCCGTACTGCGGACGGATGGCCACTGCCACACGACCACGGTGCACCGGTGACAAGACCTTGTCAGTGCTTGAAGGAGCCCTTGGCCTGCTCTTTCGTGCCCCGCATCTTGCCCCGTGCCTCAAGAGCGGCGCCTTTCGCCGCGAGGGTTTCTTGGTGCATCGCGTGGGCCGCCTTCCGTACCGTTTTTCCGACGACCTGTTCTGCCTTGGCCTTGGCCCGTTCTCCGGCACTCATCTCGGTACCTCCGCACAGTCTCACCGGCCGTGTGCCCCTTGAGGCAGGGAGAAAACCCACCCTGCGGAATGCGCCGATCATGGACGGCCAAGGTCCCGCGGGTCTGGAGGGGTCCCGAGACAGTGGCGGCCCGGCCAGGGCCGCGGCCTCATCGGCTGGGCCGTCCCTGGGCCGTCCGACGCCGCTCAGCGGCGACCGGTAACGACTGCTAACGACAGTCATAGCGACCACCAGCCCCAGGTCACCCAAGTGGATCTGCGACACTGGGAGAGCTATGCCTAAGCCCGGAGAACTCACTTTCGTCGCCCCGCGCGGAGCCAAGAAGCCGCCGCGGCACCTTGCCGACCTCACGCCCGCCGAGCGCAAGGACGCGGTGGCCGAGATCGGTGAGAAGCCGTTCCGTGCCAAGCAGCTCTCGCAGCACTACTTCGCGCGGTACGCGCACGACCCGGAGCAGTGGACAGACATCCCCGCCGGATCGCGCGAGAGGCTGCGCGAGGCGCTGTTCCCGGAGCTGATGACGGTCGTCCGGCATCTGTCGACCGATCAGGGGACCACGCGCAAGACGCTGTGGCGGCTGTTCGACGGGACGCTCGTCGAGTCCGTGCTGATGCGGTATCCGGACCGGGTCACCATGTGCATCAGCTCGCAGGCGGGCTGTGGCATGAACTGCCCGTTCTGCGCCACCGGGCAGGCGGGGCTGGACCGGAATCTGTCCACCGCCGAGATCGTCCACCAGATCGTGGACGGGATGCGGGCGCTGCGGGACGGCGAGGTGCCGGGCGGCCCGTCCCGGCTGTCCAACATCGTCTTCATGGGCATGGGCGAGCCGCTCGCCAACTACAAGCGGGTCGTGGGGGCCATTCGCGCCCTCACCGACCCCGCGCCCGACGGACTCGGGCTCTCGCAGCGCGGGATCACCGTGTCCACCGTCGGGCTCGTGCCGGCCATCCACCGGTTCGCCGACGAGGGCTTCAAGTGCCGGCTCGCGATCTCCCTGCACGCCCCCGACGACGAGCTGCGTGACACCCTCGTGCCCGTGAACACGCGGTGGAAGGTGCGCGAGGTGCTGGACGCCGGGTTCGAGTACGTGGAGAAGAGCGGGCGCCGGCTGTCGATCGAGTACGCGCTGATCCGTGACATCAACGACCAGGCCTGGCGCGGTGACCGGCTCGGCCGACTGCTGCGGGGCAAGCCCGTGCACGTCAACCTGATCCCGCTCAACCCGACGCCGGGCTCCAAGTGGACCGCCTCCCGGCCCGAGGACGAGAAGGCGTTCGTGGAGGCCATCGCCGCCCACGGCGTGCCCGTCACCGTCCGGGACACCCGGGGCCAGGAGATCGACGGAGCCTGTGGTCAGCTCGCGGCCACCGAGCGGTAATCTGGCCCACGTCACTCACATCTTCATATCGACATCTTGTTTCGTATCGACATCTTCATATTCCGACAGGGGAGCGCCACAGCGCTGAGAGTGCGGCAACCGGGCCGCAGACCCTCTGAACCTCGCCCAGGTCATTCTGGGTAGGAAGTTCGGTCATCACTCGAGCTGTTGCGCCCTGCCCGGGTCCTTCCCGCCGAAGGCCCGGGCGGGGCCGCGTTCTTCCTGGCCAACCCCAGGAGGACATCCAGTGCACAACAAGACCCTCGTGGCCGTCGCGGTCGGCCTCGGCCTGGTCGGCCTGTCCGCATGCGGATCCGGCAGCGGTACGTCGGCCGCCGACTCCAAGACCGTCACCCTCGTCAGCCACGACTCGTGGGCCGTGTCCAAGAACGTGCTCCAGGACTTCGAGAAGAAGACCGGGTACAAGGTCCACGTCCTCAAGGACGGCGACGCCGGGCAGGCCGTCAACAAGGCGATCCTCACCAAGGACAACCCGCAGGGCGACGTCTTCTTCGGCGTCGACAACACCCTGCTCTCCCGCGCCCTCGACAACGGCCTCTTCCAGCCGTACCGGGCCAAGGCGCTCGACCAGGTCGGCTCCGCCTACCAGCTCGACAAGGACAAGCACCGCGTCACTCCGGTCGACTACGGCGACATCTGCGTCAACTACGACAAGGCGTACTTCAGCAAGCACAAGCTGGCCCCGCCGCAGTCCTTCGCCGACCTGGCCGAGCCGCAGTACAAGAACCTCCTCGTCACCGAGAACGCCGCCACCTCCTCGCCCGGCCTCGGCTTCCTGCTGGGCAGCGCCGCGCAGTTCGGCGACCAGGGCTGGCCGGACTACTGGAAGAAGCTCAAGGCCAACGGTGTCAAGGTCGTCGACGGCTGGGAGCAGGCCTACTACCAGGAGTTCTCCGGCTCCTCCGAGGGCAGGAAGGCCGGCGGCGACCGGCCGCTCGTGGTGTCGTACGCCTCCTCGCCGCCCGCCGAGGTGATCTACGCCAAGAAGCGGCCCGGCACCGCCCCCACCGGTGTGGCGAGCGGCACCTGCTTCCGGCAGATCGAGTTCGCCGGGCTGCTCAGCAACGCCAAGAACCCCAAGGGCGCCAAGGCGTTCATCGACTTCCTGGTCTCCAAGGAGTTCCAGGAGGACATGCCGCTGAACATGTACGTCTACCCGGTGCTGGAGGGAGCCAAGGTGCCCGCCGAGTTCACCGAGTACGGGCCGGCCGCCCGGCACCCCGAGACCATGGCCCCCGAGAAGATCGCCGCCAACCGGGACCAGTGGGTCAGGTCGTGGACGTCACTCGTCCTGAAGTAGCGGGATCGCGGCGGGGAAACGCGGCGCGGCTCGGGCTGATGGCCCTGCCCGTCGCGTTCTTCGCGCTGTTCTTCGCATGGCCCGTGGCCGCGATCGTGGCGCGCGGCCTCAAGGTGGACGGCGCCTGGCAGTTCGGGCGGGTCGCGGACGTGGTCACGCAGCCGGACATCCGGCACGTGCTGTGGTTCACCACCTGGCAGGCGCTCGCCTCCACCGCGCTCACCCTGCTCCTCGCCCTGCCCGCCGCCTACGTCTTCGCGCGCCTGGACTTCCCCGGCAAACAGGTGCTGCGGGCCGTCGTCACCGTCCCCTTCGTGCTGCCCACGGTCGTCGCGGGCACGGCCTTCCTCGCCCTGGTCGGTCGGGGCGGCCTGCTGGACGACCTGTGGGGCGTACGGCTGGACACCACGGTGTGGGCGATCCTGCTGGCGCACGTCTTCTTCAACTACGCCGTCGTCGTACGGACCGTCGGCGGACTGTGGGCGCAGCTCGACCCCCGGCAGGAGGAGGCCGCCCGGATGCTGGGCGCCTCGCCGCTCGGCGCCTGGCGCAAGGTCACCCTGCCGGCGCTCGTGCCCGCCGTGGCCGCCGCCGCGCTGATGGTGTTCCTGTTCACCTTCACCTCCTTCGGCGTCGTCCAGATCCTCGGCGGGCCCACCTTCTCCACCCTCGAGGTCGAGATCTACCGGCAGACCTCCGAGATCTTCGACCTCTCCACGGCCGCCGTCCTCACCCTTCTGCAGTTCGCCGCCGTCGGCGCGATCCTCGCCGTGCACGCGTGGACCGTACGGCGCCGGGAGAGCACCCTGCGACTCGTCGACCCCAAGGTCACCACCCGCCGCCCGCGCGGCTCCGGGCAGTGGGCGCTGCTCGCCGGGGTGCTCGTCACCATCGCGCTGCTCCTCGTACTGCCGCTCGCCGTTCTCGTCCAACGCTCGCTGGACGCACCTGGCTTGGGCTACTACCGGGCGCTTGCGGACTCCGACGGCGGTACGTTCCTGGTGGCGCCGATCCACGCGGTGTGGACCTCCCTCCAGTACGCCGCCGCCGCCACCGCCATCGCCGTCGTGATCGGAGGGCTCGCCGCCGCCGCGCTCGCCCGCCGGGACGCCGGACGGCTGGTCCGCGGCTTCGACGCGCTGCTGATGCTGCCGCTCGGCGTGTCCGCCGTGACCGTCGGCTTCGGCTTCCTGATCGCGCTCGACAAGCCGCCGCTGGACCTCAGGCAGTCCTGGATTCTGGTCCCGCTCGCACAGGCGCTGGTCGGTGCCCCCTTCGTCGTACGGACCATGCTGCCCGTGCTGCGTGCGGTGGACGGCCGGCTGCGGGAGGCCGCGGCCGTGCTCGGAGCCTCGCCCTGGCGGGTGTGGCGCGAGGTGGACCTGCCGCTGGTGCGGCGGGCACTGCTGGTGGCGGCCGGGTTCGCGTTCGCCGTCTCGCTCGGCGAGTTCGGGGCGACCGTGTTCATCGCCCGGCCCGACAACCCCACGCTCCCGGTCGCCGTGGCCCGGCTGCTCAGCCGCCCCGGAGACCTCAACTACGGCCAGGCGATGGCCCTTTCGACCATTCTGATGGTGGTGTGCGCCGCCGCCCTGCTCCTCCTGGAGCGGCTGCGCACCGACCGGACGGGGGAGTTCTAGATGCTGCTCAGCCTCGATGCCGCGACCGTGCGCCTCGGCGGGCGGGCGGTCCTCGACACCGTCGATCTGGGCGTCGCCGAGCACGAGGTGGTGTGCGTGCTCGGGCCCAGCGGCAGCGGGAAGTCGACCCTGCTGCGGGCGGTCGCCGGGCTGCAGCCCCTGTCCGGCGGACGGGTGCTGCTCGACGGCCACGACCAGTCGGGCAGGCCCGCGCACAAGCGGGGCGTCGGCCTGATGTTCCAGGACCACCAGCTCTTCCCGCAGCGCGATGTCGGCGCGAACGTGGCCTTCGGGCTGCGCATGCACGGCATCGCCAAGGGGGAACGGGACGCCGAGGTCGGGCAGTTGCTGGAGCTGGTCGGACTGCCCGGGGCGGCACGGCGGGCCGTGGCCTCCCTGTCCGGCGGCGAGCAGCAGCGCGTGGCACTCGCCCGGGCGCTGGCGCCGAGACCCCGGCTGCTCATGCTGGACGAGCCGCTCGGCCAGCTCGACCGCTCGCTCAGGGAACGCCTGGTGGTCGAACTGCGGGAACTTTTCGGCCGGTTGGGCACCACCGTGCTCGCCGTGACCCACGACCAGGGCGAGGCGTTCGCGCTGGCCGACCGGGTGGTGGTGATGCGGGACGGACGGATCGCCCAGTCCGGCACCCCGCTCGACGTCTGGCAGCGGCCCGCCGACGCGTTCGTGGCCCGCTTCCTCGGCTTCGACAACCTGGTCGAGGCGACCGTCACCGGCACGGCCGCCGACGGCCCCTGGGGCAAACTGCCGGTGCCCGACGGCTCCGCGCAGGGCGCGCGCACCGTGCTGGTCCGGCCTGCCGGTGTACGGCTCGTGGCGGCCGACACGGGCCTGACCTGCACGGTGGCCGCCCGCACCTTCAAGGGCACCCATGTGGCCGTCCACCTCCAGCCGGGGGAGGGGCAGCCGCGCCTGGAGGCCGCCTGTGCACTGCGGGACGCGCCCGAGGTCGGGGACGAGGTCGGCGTGGAGTTCGACGCGGCCGAAATCGTCGTGCTCGGCTGATCAACGGCGGCTTAGGGTGAGGGCCATGACTTTGCTTGCGCATGACCGTTACTGTGATGAAATCGCCCACCAGGTCGAGCAGTTGAGGTCCGTGGTGACCTCCGGCGCCGACCTGTCCGCGACGGTGCCGACCTGCCCGGACTGGTCGCTGGAAGACCTCGTACGGCATATGGGGGGTGCCCTGCGCTGGGTCGACGCCCTGGTGCGCAGCAGGGCGCAGGAGAACATCCCGGCCGAGCGGATCCCGCTGGCGGGTGGACCGGAGGAGCGGGGCGACGCGGCCGCCTTGGAGAAGTGGCTCGCGCAGACCGGGGACCTGGTCGTCGGCGCGCTGCGCGAGGCCGGGCCGGACGCCCACGTGTGGGCCTGGGCCGGAGTGTCGAACGCGGGGTTCTGGGCGCGCCGGATGGCCCACGAGATCACCGTGCACCGCGCCGACGCCACGCTGGCGGCCGGGCTGCCGTACGAGGTCGCGCCGGACGTCGCCGCGGACGCGGTGGACGAGTGGCTCCAGATCGTTCAGTGGGCGCAGCGGACCCTGCCCAAGGACCCGGTGCGGGAGCTGCGCCGGCCGGGCGCCAGCATCCATCTGCACGCCACCGACACCGGGCCGGCGCTGGACGCCGAGTGGCTCATCGACCTGGACGGGGAGGTGATCGACTGGCGGCGCGGACACGAGAAGGCCACGGTCGCCCTGCGCGGCCCGCTCACCTCCGTACTCCTCGCCTTCTACCGCCGGCTGCCGTTGGACACCCCCGGGCTGGAGGTCCTCGGTGAGCGCGAGCTGCTGGAGTTCTGGCTGGAACGCTCGACGTTCGGCTGATCGATCTTCGGGCACACGACCGCGGCCCGTCCCCTGGGGACAGGGGAACGGGCCGCGGAAGCGAGCGGAGGAGCGAGGGGTCAGCTGTCGCCGCGCGCCCCGCGACGGCGCATGCCGAAGAAGACGGCGCCACCGCCGACGACGACCAGCGCGCCCGCGAGGCCGGCGATCAGGCCGGTGTTGGAGTTCGCACCGGTCTCGGCGAGGTTCGAGCTGCCGGCCGCCGGGGACGGCGCGTTGCTCGGGGCGGCGCTCGCCGGGGCGGAGTTGGAGGCGGAGTCCGACGGCGTCGGGGTCGGCGACTGGGCCGGGGCGGACTTCGACGGTGACGGCTTCGGCGTCGAGGAGGCCGGCGGGGTCGGGGTGGAGCCGGCGGTCTTGCAGGCGGCGGACGGCGCCGTCAGGCCGTTCTCGATGTCCTCGTCGACGATGTTGGCTGCCTTGACGTGGACGCGGTACGTCGCGTTCGGCTTCCAGTCCTCGGAGAAGGTGACCGGAGCGCCCTCGGCGGAGCCCTTGACCTCCTGCTTGCCGATCTGCGTCTCGACCCCGCCGTTGTTCTTGAGGAACACGGTGATGGTGGCCGGGGTGCCGGAGGCGTCGGTGTCGGTGACGACGATGATGCCCTTGTCGCCGTCGCACTTGGCTTCGGCCTTGAAGTCACGGATGTTGCACGCGAGCGCGGAGCTGGACAGGCCCAGCACTACGGCGGCGGAGGCGGAGGCAACACCCAGGATGCGCACGGAACGGCGTGCGCTGCGGCGAGTTATGGACACGTTTGTCCTTTACAGAGTGCACAACTGCGGGGGGTTGAAGAGGAGTTGGGGCGACAGATGAGGTGAGGCCCCAGCCTCCCCAGGAGGCTCACAGGTCTATAAGCGCTCCGTAAGCAGTGTCAATGCATATGCCGTCAGCGGTTGTTGCCTTTGCCTTCTTATTAACTGCTGAGACGTTTGATCGTGTCCCGCACCTGCTCGATCCGGTCAACCGGGGCCATACGGGACGCCATTGGCCGGCGGGCCGCCCTCGTGGGCGGCGTGGGCCTGTAGTGGACGCGGGCGCCGCGGTGCGCCTGGCGGAGGCGGGTGCCGGATCCACCCGCCCGTGCCAGGCGCGGCTGTTCGGCCGGAAACGGTCAGCCCTGCACCGCGGCCGGGTCCATCCACATGACTTCCCAGGTGTGGCCGTCGAGGTCGTCGAAGACACGGCCGTACATGAATCCGTGGTCCTGGGTCGGGCCGGTCTCCGTGCCGCCCGCAGCGACCGCCTTGCCGACCAGCTCGTCGACCTCGGCGCGGCTCTGCGCGCTCAGACAGACCAGCACCTCGCTGGTCTTCGTGGCGTCGGCGATCTCCTTCTTGGTGAAGGTCGCGTAGAACGGCTTGGTGAGCAGCATCGCGACGATGGTGTCGCTGATCACCACGGAGGCCGCCTGCTCGTTGCTGAACTGGGGGTTGATGGTGTAGCCCAGCTCGGTGAAGAACTTCTTCGAGGCATCGAGGTCGTTCACGGGCAGGTTCACGAAGATCATCTGCTGGTACATGAGGGGCTCTCCCGTCAGGGGTTCGTGCCGGTGTCCGGTGCGTTCGGTGGGTAGACCGGGGGCCCGATTCGAACTCATCGGCGACCGGAGATCTTTTTTCGACAGATTCTCTTCAGCGGTCCACGGGGAGGGCCGCCAGGGCGGCGACGGCGAGCGTGAGCGGGCCGAACAGGACCAGCAGGGCCGCCGCACGCAGGGCCGCGGCCGCCCGCAGCATCGCGGCCGGGGCGCCGAGCCGCAGCAGCGTGGCGGTGGTGTCGGCCCGGCACTGGCGGGTCTCGACGGCCGCGGTGAGCAGCGTGGCGACCGTGCAGCCGGTGACGAGCAGCGCGCCGAGGGTGGTCAGGGGGCCGAACGCCGGTGCCGAGCCTGCGTACAGCGTGGTCATGGCGTAGCCGGCGGTCACGACCGCGCAGACGACACCCAGCGGGCGGCCGAGGCGGGTGGCTTCGGCCATCAGGACCCGGCCGGCGAGGAGGCGGAGGGCGCCGGGACGGGTGGACTGCAGGAGACGGCCGCACAGGTGGGTGAGGCCGGGGGAGGCGAGGACGAGACCGGTGGCGATGAGGAACCAGCCGAGCAGCACGGCGCCGGCCTGCCGCTCGGCGTAGGCGTGGACCGCGAGACCGGCGGTGACGAGGGTGATGCCCCAGGGGAGGCCGACGGGGGTGTCCTTGGAGGGCCGCCGGCTGCCGTCGGTCCAGGCGGTTTCCGGGGCCGGTGACCCTGTCTCGGCCTCGGCCTCGGCCACGGCCTCGGTTTGGGTCTTGGTCTCGGTGTCGGTCCCCGGCGCCGTGCCGTGGCCGCTCGTGCCGTGGCCGCTCCGCTCGGGGTCCGGAGCCGCCCCGGCGGCAGCGCCGTCCGTGGGCTGGGCGCCGTCCGCCGCCGGCCGGCCGGCGGCCGGCACGTTGCCCCGCCGCGCGCCGAACCTCCCGTACGCCCCGAACGTCTCCCGTGCCGCCGAGCGCCCGTACGCCCCGAAGCGGCCGAATCCGCGGGGACCAGGGGCGGCGCGGCGCGGGTCTCTCGGGCGCAGCGCGAGGGCCACCGTCGTCGTTGCGGTGGCCGGGACCAGGCCCAGCAGGGTCAGGGTCGCCGGGATCGGGAGGGGCTGGTCGGCCGCCAGGAAGTCCGAGGCCGCGCCGTCGAAGGGCATGCCCGTCAGATCGCCGCGCAGGTGGAGGAAGACCAGCAGGGCCAGCACCGAACCCAGGGCGCAGGACAGGGCCGTGGTCAGCGCGGAGAGGGCCATGAGACGGGCCGGGCCGAGGCCCACGGCCGACAGCCCGGGGCGTGGCCGGGTACCGGGGTCGGTACGGGCGACCGCGAGCGCGAGGTGCACCGCGGCGGCGAGCGGTACCGCGCACCAGGCCAGCCGCAGCGCGGCGGCGTCCGCCTGCTGCGGGTGGTCGAGGGCGTAGCCGAGGCAGGCCAGCAGCAGGAAGCCGGTGCCACCGGCAGCCGCGGCCACCAGCAGGCGGCGCAGCTGGACTGTGGGCCGGGTGGCGCGGGTCAGACGGAGAGCGACCACGCGGCCCGGCCTTCCGTCTCGGGTGCGTCCGGCAGGTGCACGGTGCGCACGCGCCGGCCGTCCAGCAGGGCCGCGGTGCGGTCGGCGAGGGCCGCGGTGTCGGGGTCGGCCGTGGCGAGGACGACGGTGATGCCGTGCGAGCGGGCGGCCGAGGTCAGCATGCGCAGCACTTGGGTGCGGTCGGCGCGGTGCAGCGGGGCCGTCGGCTCGTCGGCGAAGAGGATCGTGGGACCCGAGGCCAGCGACCGGGCGATGCAGACGCGCTGGCGCTCGGCCTGCTGGAGGTCGCGCGGGCGCGTGCGGGCCTTGTCGCCGACGTCGAGGCGTTCCAGCCACTCCAGCGCGGCGACCTTCGCCCTGCGCCGGCCGGTGCCGCGCAGCATCAGGGGGAGCGCCGCGTTCTCCCAGACGTTCAGTTCGGGGACCAGGACCGGGGCCGGGTCGATCCAGCCGAACCGGTCCCGGCGCAGCCGCTCCCGGGCCATCGGGCCCAGGGTGTGCACGGGCGCGCTGTTGAACCAGACCTCGCCGCTGCGCACGGGTACCAGTGCGGACAGACAGCGCAGCAGGGTCGTCTTGCCGCTGCCGCGGGGGCCGGTGACGGCGAAGATCTCGCCCTGCCGCACCTCGAGCGAGACCCCGGTGAGCCCGGGGGAGCCGTCGGGGTGACTGAAGTGCAGCGAGCGTGCCCAGAGCACGTCGTTGTCCGGCGGGGCCTCCATGGGCGTACACCTCGGTTCTGATCCGTTTTCCCGCAACCGTTCCCCCGTACGGGCGAACGACAGCTGGGGCGATCGGTCACTGGAACGCTAGGCAGCCGGTACCGGGAGGCCGGACAGCACACGGCCCCGGGCCGCCGTTCTCACTCGAACGGACCGCGCCGGGGCCGGGAGCATCATCCAGTCGGATGATCAGACCTGTCTGGGGAGGCTCAGAGCTTGGTCCACGCCTCCGTCAGCGTCGCGCGCAGGATCTGCTCGATCTCGTCGAAGGTCTCCTGGTTGGAGATCAGCGGCGGGGCGAGCTGGATGACCGGGTCGCCGCGGTCGTCGGCACGGCAGTACAGGCCGTTGTCGAACAGCGCCTTGGAGAGGAAGCCGTACAGGACGCGCTCGGTCTCCTCCTCGTTGAAGGACTCCTTGGTGTTCTTGTCCTTCACCAGCTCGATGCCGTAGAAGAAGCCGTTGCCGCGGACGTCGCCGACGATCGGCAGGTCGTGCAGCTTCTGCAGGGTCTGCAGGAAGGCGCCCTCGTTGTCCAGCACGTGCTGGTTGATGTTCTCGCGCTCGAACAGGTCGAGGTTGGCCAGACCCACCGCCGCGGAGACCGGGTGGCCGCCGAAGGTGTAGCCGTGCAGGAAGGTGTTGTCGCCCTTGTAGAACGGCTCGGCGATGCGGTCGGAGACGATGCAGGCGCCGATCGGGGAGTAGCCCGAGGTCATGCCCTTGGCGCAGGTGATCATGTCCGGGACGTAGCCGAACTTGTCGCAGGCGAACATCGTGCCCAGGCGACCGAAGGCGCAGATGACCTCGTCCGACACGAGCAGCACGTCGTACTTGTCGCAGATCTCGCGCACCCGCTGGAAGTAGCCGGGCGGGGGCGGGAAGCAGCCGCCGGCGTTCTGCACGGGCTCGAGGAAGACCGCGGCGACGGTGTCCGGGCCCTCGAAGAGGATCTCTTGCTCGATCTGGTCGGCGGCCCAGCGGCCGAAGGCCTCCGGGTCGTCGCCGAAGAGCGGGGCGCGGTAGATGTTGGTGTTCGGCACCTTGTGCGCGCCCGGCACCAGCGGCTCGAAGGGGGCCTTCAGGCCCGGCAGGCCGGTGATGGACAGGGCGCCCTGCGGGGTGCCGTGGTAGGCGACGGCACGCGAGATGACCTTGTACTTGGTCGGCTTGCCCTGCAGCTTGAAGTACTGCTTGGCGAGCTTCCAGGCGGTCTCGACGGCCTCGCCGCCACCGGTGGTGAAGAAGACCTTGTTCAGGTCGCCCGGGGCGTAGTCGGCGAGCCGCTCGGCCAGCTCGACGGCCTTGGGGTGGGCGTAGGACCACACCGGGAAGAAGGCCAGCTCCTGGGCCTGCTTGAAGGCGGTCTCGGCGAGTTCCGTGCGGCCGTGACCGGCCTGGACCACGAAGAGGCCCGCGAGACCGTCGAGGTAGCGCTTGCCCTTGTCGTCGTAGATGTAGGTGCCCTCACCCCGGACGATGGTCGGGACGGGGGACTTCTCGTACGAGGACATGCGGGTGAAGTGCATCCACAGGTGGTCGTACGCGGTGCGGCTGAGGTCCTTCTGGGTCACGGTTATCGGGTTCCCCACATGTAGGTCTGCTTCTTCAGCTTCAGATAGACGAAGCTTTCGGTGGAGCGCACTCCGGGCAGGGCCCGGATGCGTTTGTTGATGACGTCCAGCAGGTGGTCGTCGTCCTCGCAGACGATCTCGGCGAGGATGTCGAACGAGCCCGCGGTCATCACCACGTACTCGACTTCCGACATGCCAGTCAGCACGTCCGCGATCGACTCGACATCGCCCTCGACGTTGATGCCGACCATTGCCTGCCTGCGGAAGCCCACGGTGAGCGGGTCCGTGACGGCGACGATCTGCATCACGCCCTGGTCCAGCAGCTTCTGGACGCGCTGGCGCACGGCCGCCTCCGACAGGCCGACGGCCTTGCCGATCGCGGCGTACGGCCGGCGGCCGTCCTCCTGGAGCTGCTGAATGATGGCGAGGGAGACGGCGTCCAGCTGGGGGCTGTTGCCGTTCCTGGACTCGCGGGTGGAGTCCCTCTGGTCTGCGCTTCGACTGGCCACGACCTCACTGTGCACGACGTCTCGACAGTTTCGCAACCCTCCAGCGATGAAATTCGTTGTTTGGGACTCCGAGTCTTGCGGATTTCGCAGAACTAGTGGCGGTGGGGGTGTTGAAAACGTGGGCCTGACGACTAGGGTGGGTGTCTCAGTAATCGGACAGCGAGTAACAGCGAGTACCTGAATCAGGAGGCCGGCAGTGAGCACCGAGCTGCGTCGTCTGCGCAACTACATCGACGGTGAGTTCCGGGACGCCGCCGACGGACGGACCACCGAGGTGGTCAACCCCGCGACCGGCGAGGCGTACGCGACCGCGCCGCTGTCCGGGCAGGCGGACGTGGACGCCGCCATGGAGGCCGCCGCCCGCGCCTTCCCGGCCTGGCGTGACACGACCCCGGCCGAACGGCAGAAGGCGCTGCTGAAGATCGCGGACGCCTTCGAGGAGCGCGCCGAGGAGCTGATCGCGGCCGAGGTGGAGAACACGGGCAAGCCGATCGGGCTCACCCGCTCCGAGGAGATCCCGCCGATGGTCGACCAGATCCGCTTCTTCGCGGGCGCGGCGCGGCTGCTCGAGGGCCGCTCGGCCGGTGAGTACATGGAGGGGATGACCTCGATCATCCGCCGTGAACCGGTCGGCGTCTGCGCCCAGGTCGCGCCCTGGAACTACCCGATGATGATGGCCGTGTGGAAGTTCGCCCCGGCGATCGCCGCGGGCAACACGGTCGTGCTGAAGCCGTCGGACACCACTCCGGCGTCGACCGTCCTCATCGCGGACATCATGGGCTCGATCCTGCCCAAGGGCGTCTTCAACGTCGTCTGCGGCGACCGCGACACCGGCCGCATGATGGTCGAGCACGACACCCCCGCGATGGCGTCGATCACCGGCTCCGTGCGCGCCGGCATGTCCGTGGCCGAGTCCGCGTCCAAGGACCTCAAGCGGGTCCACCTGGAGCTGGGCGGCAAGGCCCCGGTCGTCGTCTTCGAGGACACCGACATCGCCAAGGCCGTCGAGGACATCTCCGTGGCGGGCTTCTTCAACGCCGGCCAGGACTGTACGGCCGCCTGCCGCGTCCTCGTCCACGAGTCCATCCACGACGAGTTCGTCGCCGCGCTCGCCAAGGCCGCCGAGGAGACCAAGACCGGTCAGCCGGACGACGAGGACGTCCTCTTCGGCCCGCTGAACAACCCCAACCAGCTCAAGCAGGTCGAGGGCTTCATCGAGCGGCTGCCCGCCCACGCGCGCGTGGAGGCCGGCGGCAAGCGTGTCGGCGACAAGGGCTACTTCTTCGCGCCGACCGTCGTCTCCGGCGTCAAGCAGGACGACGAGATCATCCAGAAGGAGGTCTTCGGGCCGGTCATCACGGTCCAGACCTTCACGGACGAGGACCAGGCGGTGGAGTTCGCCAACGGCGTGGACTACGCCCTGGCCTCCTCGGTGTGGACCAAGGACCACGCGCGCGCGATGCGCATGTCCAAGAAGATGGACTTCGGCTGCGTGTGGATCAACACCCACATCCCGCTGGTCGCCGAGATGCCGCACGGCGGCTTCAAGAAGTCCGGCTACGGCAAGGACCTGTCGGCGTACGGCTTCGAGGACTACACGCGGATCAAGCACGTGATGACGTCGCTGGACGCGTAAGCACCACCGACACCGAGAGCGGCTCCGGACAGGTCACCTCCCTGACCGGAGCCGCTCTTCGTCATGTCGCGGCCGTCGTCGTACCGTGCGCCGCCGGTCGGACGGGTCGAGGGAGTCGACCCGCTCGCGCGTGAACCCGTGCACCTTCTCCTCCGTATCCGTACGGTCTCCGGCCGCATGCAGTGCAGTGCAGTGCGGTGCCGTGCGGTGCGGTGCCGTGCGGTGCGGTGCCGTGCGGTGCGGAACGTTGCAGTGCGGTGCGCGGCCCGGCACAGGCGCCCGGGCGCGTGGGAAGCGGGGCTGTCCGAGGCATGACGGGGGCATGACCGCCACCGATCGACAAGGTGTCGGACAGGCGCGGGCATGCTCGACGCAGCGTCGATTGTCCGTTCGACGGCCGGACGGGCATCCTTCCGGGGTGCCCCAGACTTCTCGTACGTCCGCCATGTCCCGC
This sequence comes from Streptomyces broussonetiae, assembly GCF_009796285.1. Taxonomy (NCBI): domain Bacteria; kingdom Bacillati; phylum Actinomycetota; class Actinomycetes; order Kitasatosporales; family Streptomycetaceae; genus Streptomyces; species Streptomyces broussonetiae. Next base: position 6,681,223 of record NZ_CP047020.1, read on the forward strand.
CGCTCCCTTCTGCGCGCCCTCGGCGGCACCGCCGCGCTCGGTGCCCTGGCCGGCTGCGGGGTGCCCGCCGCCTATGTCGCGCCCGGCGACCGGGCCGCCGCCGACGAGTCCACGGCCGACAGGAAGCTGACCTGGGCGAACTGGCCGCTGTACATCGACACCGACGACAAGAACCCGAACCGGCGGCCCACGCTGGAGGCGTTCGAGAAGCGCACCGGGATCAAGGTCGACTATGTCGAGGAGATCAACGACAACGACGAGTTCTTCGGCAAGATCAGCCCCGCGCTGATGAACCATCAGACGACCGGCCGCGATCTGATCGTCGTCAGCGACTGGATGTGCGCGCGGTTCGTGCGCCTCGGGTGGGTACAGAAGATGGACCGCGCCCACCAGCCGAACGTCGCGAAGTACCTGGACCCGCTGCTCCGCTCCCCGGCCTTCGACAAGGGCCGGCTCTCCACCGTGCCCTGGCAGTCGGGCATCACCGGCATCGCCTACAACCGCAAGAAGCTGGGCCGGGACATCCAGCACGTCAAGGACCTGTGGGCGGGCGACCTCAAGGGCCGGGTGACCCTCCTGTCCGGCCTGGACGAGGCCTTCGCACTGCTCATGCAGGGCAACGGCGTGGACATCACCAAGTGGAAGGCCACCGACTTCCACAACGTCTGCGACGAGGTGGAGCGACAGGTCCACCGGGGCCAGATCCGCCGCTTCACCGGCAACGACTACACCAAGGACCTGGTCAGCGGTGACGTCCTCGCCTGCCAGGCCTACTCCGGCGACGTCATCCAGCTCCAGGCGGACAACCCCGACATCCGCTTCGTCGTCCCCGAGGAGGGCGCCGAGCTGTGGTCGGACTCCCTGATGATCCCCAACCGGGCCCGCCACAAGGCCAACGCCGAGCGCCTGATCGACTACTACTACGCCCCCGAGGTCGCCGCGAAGCTCGCCACCTGGGTCAACTACGTCTGCCCGGTCCCGGCGGCCAAGGAGGTCCTGGCGGCCTCGAAGGACAAGGACACCGCGGCCCTCGCCGACAACCCCCTGATCTTCCCGGACACCACGATGCGCAGCCGTCTCGCCATCGCCCGCGACATCACCTCCACCGAGCGGGTGGAGTTCGCGAAGCGGTGGAACAAGATCGTGGGGTTGTGAGCGCGGAGTCAGCTGTTCTCTGCGCGGTTCCCGTCCGAACAGGCGCTTACCTGTGGCGAGATGACGATCGGGATGAACGGCACGTTCGTCAACACGATGGTGCGCCGGTGGCGGGCGCGGTGGACTCCGGGGTCTGGTGGAGCGCGCATTGCGGGAACTTTTTGAACGCGTTCAACTCTAGGCGTACGCTCATCTCATGAGCGACAGAGCCGCCCTCCTCAAGGGCATTCGCGTCTGGTTGGTCCTCTTCGTCGTGTGCCTCGTGCTCAGCGGGGCCACCGCCTTTCCACTGGTGCACGAACTGCGCTGGACCGAGAGCGCGTTGCGTGCGCTGTCCGTGCCCGAGCAACTGCCGGGGCTGATGCACTGGATCGAGCGGGTACGGCACGGGCTCGACACCGCCGACGCCGACTACCCGTTCCTCCTCTACGGCACCGACTGGCTGGCCTTCGCCCACCTCGTCATCGCGGTCGCCTTCTACGGGCCGTACCGCGATCCCGTCCGCAACATCTGGGTCGTGGAGTTCGGGATGATCGCCTGCGCCGGGATCATCCCGCTCGCCCTGGTCTGCGGACCGATCCGCGGCATCCCCTTCTGGTGGAGCCTGATCGACATGTCCTTCGGGGTCTTCGGTGTCATCCCGCTGTACGTCGTACGGAAGAAGATCAAGCGGCTGGAGGCGCTCGGCGGCGCCTCGCGGCCAGTGCCCGCTCCGGCTGCTTGAGGGCGGCTGTGGCGATGCTCTCGGCGACCGGGTTCATCGGGTTCATCCCCTCGCCCTTGGCGTCCGTGGAGCCGACCCGGTGGATGAGAGTAAGGCCGAGGCCGAGCGTCGCAGCGATCCCGGTGGAACACCCCTGCCGTGCACCGGACTTGGCCCGCCAGACCGCGCCCTCGTAGGTGAAACCGCTGCAGCCCGGCGCCGTCGCTGGACCCGTGTCAGGGCCGCCGCCCGGCCGCTCGCCAGGTCGTGCACGGCCGCCCCGCCGGCCTCCGCCGCTGGCGTCGACCCGGATCCGCGCCGTCGGCGCGTCGGCGCCCGCAGACCGGTGGGCGCGGCCCGCAGCGCCCCGGCGTCCGGACCGGACCGTGTGACCTGTCCGGCGCCGGAGGACCTAGCGGGAGCGCAGTGCGTGCAGGGCGTCGACCCGGTTCGTCGTGATCGAGTCGACGCCCAGGTCCAGCAGGCGGCGCATGGCGCGGCGGGTGTCCGGAGTCCAGACGGAGAGCAGGTAGCCGTCGTGGTGGACGCGGGCCGCCAACTCCCTGCCTACCAGGGAGAAACGGTAGTTGAGCCAGCGCGGCCGGACCGCCTCGAGCAGTGCGGGCCGGGGTGGGGCCAGCGTCGTCCAGGTCAGGGCGATCTCGGCGGCCGGGTCGGCGGCACGTACGGCGAGCATGGCCTCGGCGCCCGCACAGTAGTGGACGCGGTCCTGGGCCCCGCTGTTCCGGATCACGTCCATGACCCGGTCCACCATCCGCCGCTCGACCCGCCCGCACAGGTCCACCATCACCCGGCTGTCCCCGGTCGCGGCCAGCGCCTCCGCGAGCGTCGGCACCCCGCCCGCCGTGAGCCCGCGCAGTTCCTCGGCGGACAGCGCGGCCAGCGGCCGGTCCAGTTCCCACAGCCGTTTCAGCGTCTCGTCGTGCAACAGCACGGGGACACCGTCACGGGTGAGCCGTACGTCGATCTCGACCGCGTCCGCGCCCTGGTCGAGCGCGGAACGCAGTGAGTCGACGGTGTTCTCACGGAAGCGGTAGGGGTCGCCGCGATGGGCCACGGCGGTCACGGTCTGCATGGCCCCATTGTGGCGGGGCCGCAGGGTCAGCGGGCGAGCCAGGTGGTGGTGTACGTGTCGATCTCCGCCGCGATCCGCGCCTTGCCCGCCGGGTCGTGGAAGGACGCCTCGACGGCGTTCTTGGCGAGGTCGGCGATGCCGCGCTCGTCCAGGTCCAGCAGCCGGGCGGCCACCGCGTACTCGTTGTTGAGGTCGGTGCCGAACATCGGCGGGTCGTCGGAGTTGATCGTGACCAGCACTCCGGCCTCGACGAACTCCCTGACCGGGTGCTCGTCCAGGGTGCGCACCGCGCGGGTGGCGATGTTGGAGGTCGGGCAGACCTCCAGCGCGATCCGGTGCTCGGCGAGGTGGGCGAGCAGCTTGGGATCCAGCGCGGAGCTGGTGCCGTGCCCGACCCGCTCGGCGCGCAGCTCGATCAGCGAGTCCCACACGGTCTCGGGTCCGGTCGTCTCCCCGGCGTGCGGCACGGAGTGCAGACCGGCGGCGATGGCCCGGTCGAAGTAGGGCTTGAACTGGGGCCGGGGTACGCCGATCTCGGGCCCGCCGAGCCCGAACGACACCAGGCCCTCCGGCCGGAACCGGTCGTCGGTGGCAAGCCGCGCCGTCTCCTCGGCGGAGTCGAGACCGGCCTCGCCCGGAATGTCGAAGCACCAGCGCAGCACGGTCCCGAACTCGGCCTCGGCCGCCTTGCGGGCGTCCTCGATGGCCGCCATGAAGGCCCGCGCGTCGATCCCGCGCCGGGTCGAGGAGTACGGGGTGAGGGTCAGCTCGGCGTACCGCACCTGCTGCCGGGCCAGGTCACGGGCCACCTCGTAGGTCAGCAGCCGGACGTCCTCGGGGGTGCGGATCAGGTCGACCACCGACAGATACACCTCGATGAAGTGCGCGAAGTCGGTGAAGGTGAAGTACTCGGCCAGCGCCTCGGGGTCGGCGGGGACCTTGGAGTCGCGGTGGCGGGCGGCCAGTTCCGAGACGATACGCGGGGAGGCCGAGCCGACGTGGTGGACGTGCAGTTCGGCCTTGGGGAGGCCGGCGATGAAGGTCCGCAGATCGCGGTCGGCCACCCCGGAGGCGGGTGCGGTGCTGTGGTCGGTCAAGGGGTCCTCCCCGGGACGGGCGCCCGCGGAACCGGGTCCGTGGTGCGGGCGGAGTGATCGGCTGATCGGTTGCGCCGGATCATCGTAGGCCCCGGGCCGCCCGGTCCGGGCTGCCCGTAGCATGACGGCACGTCCAGCAGAGGGGTCCTTCACCATGTCCGACGAGGTGCCGTCGTCCCTGCCACCGGAGCAGCGCCCTGCAGGTGACCGGCCCGCCTCGCCCCGGGTGTCCCTGGGCAAGACCGCGGACGCCCAGCCGGCGTCCCCGCAGGACCCGGCTGCGAGCCCGGGCACCGGCCCCGGCCCGGTCCACCACCGGCAGACGTGGGCCAACCTGTCCACCGACGCCGTCCCCTCACCCTGGGCCCCGCCCACCACCGGCACCGCGTCCCCGGCCGCCCCGTTCGCACCCCCGGCGGCCCCCTTCCCCCCTTCGACGGACGCCTTCGCTCCTCCGTCCAGCACCCCGCCCCCGCACCCGTACGCCCCGCCGACCGCCGCCGTGAACGCGTTCGCCCCACCGAACCCCTACGCACCGCCCGTCGGACAGCACCCCGGTCCGGAGCCCGTGCCCCCGCCGCCGATCGGCCCCGACGGCCCCGGTCAGGTGCCGTACGGCTACCCGGGCATGGCGCCGGCCCACGGCTACCCCGGCGGCGGGCTCCAGCAGCCGTACCCCGCCGGGTACCCGGCGGGGTACGGCTACGGCTGGCCCGGTATACAGCCGCTCCCGAGCAACGGCATGGGCACCGCCGCCCTGGTGTGCGGCATCCTGTCGACGGTCGGCTTCCTGCTGTGGCCGGTGGCCCTCGTGCTGGGCGTCCTCGCGGTGATCTTCGGCGCGGTCGGCCGCGGCAAGGCGAAGCGGGGCGAGGCCACGAACGCCGGGACGGCCCTGGCGGGGCTGATCTGCGGAGCGGTGGGGATCGTGCTGGTGCTGGGCCTGTTCGCCTTCTTCATCGCTGTCCATAGGTGAGCAACCCCAGGGCGACCGGCCCGAGCGCGTTCGACCTGAGCGTGACCGGCCTCAGCGCGATCGGTCTGAACGCCACCGACCCGAGCGCGCCCCGCCCGACAGCGGCGCCGGGCCGCATCCATGCGGACCGGTTCCGGTCCAGGCAGGCCGGCTCCGATCCGGGCCCGCCGTTCCCGATCTAGGCCAGCCGGTCCCGCGCCTCCATGAGCGCGAACCCCAACAAGTTCAGCCCCTTCCAGCGCTGCGGATCCAGCGCCGCCTCGTCCGTCGCCGCGAGCCCGATCCCCCACACGCGGTCCACCGGGCTCGCCTCCACCAGCACACGCTCACCGGTGCCCAACAGGAACCCGCGCAGCGCCTCGTCGGCCGCGAACTTGTGCACGCTGCCCTCGACCACGATCCGGAACCGCTCGCGCTGCCATATCTCCTCGTCGAACCCCCGGACCAGCCGCCCGGCCTTCTTCGCCTGAGCGGGATGCCCTGCGGCCAGCACCCCGCGCTCGGCCTCCGCGTCCTCGAAGAGCCTGGCCTTGCCCGCCATCATCCAGTGCTCGGCCGTCGCGTACTCGACACCGTCGACCACGAACGGTGACGGCCACCACTGGCTCAGGCAGCCCGGACCGATGCTGCCGTCCTTCCTCGGGCGGTGCCCCCAGAAGTGGAGGTACCTGATGTGCGTCCCCGCCCGGACCTCGCTGATCAGGGCTTCCACCCCGTCGATCTTCCCCATGCACGCGAGTCTGGCACGCACCACTGACACTCCGTCCGTCCTTTTCCACCCCGACTCGACACCTGGTCGACAGATTTCGTCGCGTAACCAAAAGGCAACAACGGAATCACTTGTTGGAGTCCACTTGCTCTGTCAGGATCGGCACTCAAATCGAGCTGGAGCTACGCCACCCACCCCCCCGGGACGGGGCGCACGGCGGAGGAGAGCGACATGCACAACCCGGGCATTGCCACCCCGGAACGATTCCCCGCACAGGACCGATTCGCCGATGGCGCACAGTTCATCGCGGGCCGGCTGACCAAGGGGACCTCGGGCCGCACCCATGCCGTGGTCGACCCCGCCACCGGTGAAGAGGTCTACACCTACGAGCTGGCCGGCGCCGACGACGTCGACGCGGCGGTGGCCGCGGCGCGCGCGGCGTTCCCCGGCTGGTCCTCGGCCACGGTGGGCGAGCGCTCCGACGCCCTGCACCGCTTTGCCGCCGTGCTCGCCGAGCGTGCCGAGGACTTCGCCCGCGCGGAGTCCCTGCAGTGCGGAAAGCCGCTGAAGCTCACCCGTGAGTTCGACGTGCCGGGGACCATCGACAACACCGCGTTCTTCGCGGGCGCCGCCCGGCACCTGCAGGGACAGTCCGCGGGTGAGTACTCCGGCGACCACACCTCCTACGTCCGCAGGGAACCCATCGGCGTCGTCGGATCCATCGCCCCCTGGAACTACCCCCTGCAGATGGCCGCCTGGAAGATCCTCCCGGCGATCGCCGCGGGCAACACCATCGTGCTCAAGCCCGCCGAGCTGACCCCGCTCACCTCGCTGCTGTTCGCCCAGGCCGCCACCGATGCCGGAATTCCGGACGGGGTCGTCAATATCGTCACGGGTACCGGCAGGGAGGCCGGGGAGCGTCTCGTCGGCCACCCCGACGTCGCCATGACGTCCTTCACCGGGTCCACGGCCGTCGGCAAGCGCGTCGCCGAGATCGCCACCGCCACCGTCAAGCGCCTGCATCTGGAGCTGGGCGGCAAGGCCCCCTTCGTCGTGTTCGACGACGCCGACCTGGAGGCCGCCGTCCACGGCGCCGTCGCCGGATCGCTCATCAACACCGGCCAGGACTGCACGGCCGCCACGCGCGCGTACGTGCAGCGCCCGCTGTACGAGGCGTTCGTGGAGCGGACCGCCGCCCTGATGGAGACCGTGCGGCTGGGGGACCCCTTCGCTCCCGGCACCGACCTCGGGCCGCTCATCTCCCACGTCCAGCGGGACCGGGTCGCAGCCTTCGTGGACCGGGCGCGTGGCTACGCGCGCGTGGTGACCGGCGGCGAGACCCCCAAGGGCGAGCTGGAGAGCGGCGCCTACTACCGGCCGACGCTGATCGCCGACGCGGCCCAGGACAGCGAGATCGTCCAGTCCGAGATCTTCGGGCCGGTCCTGGTCGTCCTGCCGTTCGACAGCGACGACGACGGGATCCGGCTGGCCAACGACACCCCGTACGGCCTCGCCGCCTCCGCCTGGAGCAGCAATGTCTACCGTGCGAACCGCGCCACCCGCGAGATCAAGGCGGGCTGTGTGTGGATCAACGACCACATCCCGATCATCAGTGAGATGCCGCACGGCGGATACAAGGCCTCCGGCTTCGGCAAGGACATGTCGGCGTACTCCTTCGAGGAATACACGCAGGTCAAGCACGTAATGTTCGACAACACCGCGGTGGCCGCGAAGGACTGGCACCGCACCGTTTTCGGGGACCGCTAGCAACCGCCCGGCCACCGACAAGGCCGACCCCTCCCGAAAGGTCACCCACGCGCATGGAGCACTACGAGCCCCACCGCCTGAACCCGGCCGAAGCGGCTGCCACGTGGCGCAGTCCGCGCGGCGTCCGCACGGCCATGACCCGCCGGTCGCTGCTGCGTGCCTCGGCGGGCGGCGCGCTCGCGGTCGGCGGACTCGGGGCGCTGAGCGCCTGCGGGATCCCCGCGGCGGCCAAGAACCAGGGCGGCGTCTCCGCCGACGACCACTCGGCCACGGAGAAGATCGTGAACTTCTCCAACTGGCCCGAGTACATCGACGTGGACCAGAGCGGCAAACGCCATCCCACGCTCGACACGTTCGCCAAGCGGACCGGCATCCAGGTCACGTACACCGAGGACATCAACGACAACGACGAGTTCTTCGGCAAGATCCAGCCCGAGCTGGCCGCCGGCCACGACACCGGCCGCGATCTCATCGTGCTCACCGACTGGCTGGCCGCCCGCATGATCCGGCTGGGCTACGTCCAGAAACTGGACGCGTCCAACCTGCCACACGCCTTCGCCAACCTGTCGGACCAGTTCCGGGCCCCCGACTGGGACCCGGGCCGCGCCTACTCGTACCCCTGGCAGGGCATCTCGACCGTCATCGCCTACAACAAGAAGGCGCTCGGCGGCATCGAGGTGAAGTCGGTCTCCGACCTGCTCGACAACCCCGGGCTCAAGGGCCGGGTCGGCTTCCTGACCGAGATGCGCGACACCATCGGCATGACCATGCTCGACATGGGCAAGGACCCGGCGAAGTTCACCGACGACGACTACGACGCGGTGATCGCCCGCCTCCAGAAGGCCGTCGACAAGGGACAGATCCGCCGCTTCACGGGCAACGACTACACGTCCGACCTCACCAAGGGCGACTTCGCCGCCTGTCTCGCCTGGGGCGGCGACATCGTCCAGCTCCAGGCGGACAGCCCGGACGTCGGCTACGTCATCCCCGACAGCGGCTACATGACGTCGACGGACAACCTGCTCATCCCCAACCGGGCGCGCCACAAGGCGAACGCCGAGCGGCTCATCGACTACTTCTACGAGCCCGAGCCCGCCGCCGAGCTGGCCGCCTACATCAACTACGTGAGCCCCGTCGCCGGAGTGGCGCCCTATCTTGCGAAGATCGACGCTTCGGCGGCGAAGAATCCGCTGATCATTCCCGACAAGGCCATGCAGGCCAAGGGCCATGCCTTCCGTGCTCTGACGCAGCAGGAAGAGACGGCCTACCAGCAGAAGTTCTCGAAGCTCACAGGGGCGTGACGACGACGATGACGACACCAGACAACAGCGGCGACGTCCGCCTCTCCGGTATCAGCAAGACCTACGACAACGGCTTCACCGCGGTACAGCCGCTCGACCTGACCGTGCCGCAGGGCTCCTTCTTCGCCCTGCTCGGCGCCTCCGGCTGCGGCAAGACCACCACCCTGCGCATGATCGCCGGCCTGGAGGAGCCCACGACGGGCGCCGTCCACCTCGGCGACCAGGAAGTGACCCACCTGCCGCCGTACAAGCGGCCGGTGAACACCGTCTTCCAGTCCTACGCCCTCTTCCCGCACCTCGACATCTTCGAGAACGTCGCCTTCGGTCTGCGCCGGCGCGGCATCAAGAGCGTGAAGAAGCAGGTCGAGGACATGCTGGACCTCGTGCAGCTCGGCGAGCAGGCGCGCAAGAAGCCGCACCAGCTCTCCGGCGGCCAGCAGCAGCGCGTCGCCGTCGCCCGCGCGCTGATCAACCACCCCAAGGTGCTCCTGCTCGACGAGCCGCTCGGCGCCCTCGACCTCAAGCTGCGCCGCCAGATGCAGCTCGAGCTCAAGCGCATCCAGACCGAGGTCGGCATCACCTTCGTGCACGTCACGCACGACCAGGAGGAGGCCATGACCATGGCCGACACGGTCGCCGTGATGAACGCGGGCCGCGTCGAACAGCTCGGTGCACCGACCGACCTCTACGAGAACCCGAACACCACCTTCGTCGCGAACTTCCTCGGCACCTCCAACCTCATCGAGGCCGAGGTCGACACGGAGAACGGGGACGACATCGTCCTCAAGGCCGGAGGCGGCAAGCTGGTGCTGCCCAAGGCGCGATGTTCGGCGCACACGAAGACCGGCGGCAAGGTGCTGGTCGGCGTCCGCCCCGAGAAGATCTCCCTCACCCACGCCGACGACGCGGGCGAGATACCCGAGGGCCGCAACCGCCTCACCGGCAAGATCGCCGACGCGAGCTTCATCGGTGTCTCCACGCAGTACGTGATCGACAGCCCGGTCTGCGACGAACTCGCGGTCTACGTCCAGAACGTGGAGCGCGACCGCCGCCTCGTGCCCGGTGCCGACGTCGTCCTGCACTGGAGCCCGGCGCACACCTTCGGCCTGGATGCCGCCCAGGACATCGACGCGGGCACCGAGGAAGAGGCGGCCGCCTGATGTCGACACTCACCGAAACCGAGGCGCCTCCGCCTCTGTCCTCCGCAGCCGAACCGGGGGCCAAGCCGCCGCGCAGGCGCGGCCGGTTCACGCCGTACTGGCTGCTGCTCCCCGGCATCCTCTGGCTGGTCGTCTTCTTCGCGCTGCCGATGATCTACCAGGCCTCCACCTCCGTGCAGCAGGGCTCCCTGGAGGAGGGCTACAAGGTCACCTGGCACTTCGCGACCTACTGGGGCGCGCTGAGCGAGTACTGGCCGCAGTTCCTGCGCTCGGTCTTCTACGCGGCAGCCGCGACCATCGGGTGCCTGCTGCTCGGCTATCCGCTGGCCTATCTCATCGCCTTCCGGGCCGGCCGCTGGCGGAACCTGATCATGATCCTGGTGATCGCGCCGTTCTTCACCAGCTTCCTGATCCGCACGCTGGCCTGGAAGACGATCCTCGCCGACAACGGCCCGGTCGTGCACACCCTGAACTCGCTGCACGTCCTGGACCTCACCAACTGGCTCGGCTGGACGGCCGGCGACCGCGTCCTCGCCACACCGCTCGCGGTGGTGTGCGGACTGACGTACAACTTCCTGCCGTTCATGATCCTGCCGCTGTACACCTCGCTGGAGCGGATCGACGGACGGCTGCACGAGGCGGCCGGCGACCTGTACGCGAGGCCCTGGACCACCTTCCGCAAGGTGACCTTCCCGCTGTCGATGCCGGGCGTGGTCTCCGGCACGCTGCTGACCTTCATCCCGGCGGCCGGTGACTACGTCAACTCCGAACTGCTCGGCTCCACCGACACCCGCATGATCGGCAATGTCATCCAGACGCAGTTCCTGCGCATTCTGGACTATCCGACGGCCGCGGCCCTGTCCTTCATCCTCATGGCTGCCATCCTGGCCATGGTCACGATCTACATCCGCCGGGCCGGGACGGAGGATCTGGTCTAAATGCCCTTCGCCAACTGGCTCAAGCGTCAACTCGTCGTCATATTCGGGCTCCTGACGCTCGCCTATCTGCTACTGCCCAACGTCATCGTGACGGTGTTCTCCTTCAACAAACCCAAGGGACGCTTCAACTACGAGTGGCAGCGGTTCTCCCTGGACGCCTGGAAGCAGCCGTGCGGCGTCGCCGACATGTGCGGCTCGCTCTCCATCAGCCTCCAGATCGCCGTCTGGGCGACGATCGGTGCCACGATCCTCGGCACGATGATCGCCTTCGCGCTGGTCCGCTACCGCTTCCGTGCCCGCGGCGCCGTCAACTCGCTGATCTTCCTGCCGATGGCGATGCCCGAGGTCGTCATGGCCGCCTCGCTGCTCACCCTGTTCCTCAACATGGGCGCCCAGCTCGGCTTCATGACGATCCTGATCGCGCACATCATGTTCTGTCTGAGCTTCGTCGTCACCGCGGTCAAGGCCCGTGTGATGTCGATGGATCCGCGTCTGGAGGAGGCCGCCCGGGACCTGTACGCCGGCCCGGTGCAGACCTTCGTGCGGGTCACCCTGCCCATCGCGGCACCCGGAATCGCCGCGGGCGCGCTGCTGTCCTTCGCGCTGTCCTTCGACGATTTCATCATCACCAATTTCAACGCCGGCTCGACGGTCACCTTCCCCATGTTCGTCTGGGGTTCGGCGCAGCGCGGAACCCCGGTCCAGATCAATGTGATCGGCACGGCCATGTTCCTCGTCGCGGTCGTCATCACGCTGGCCTCGATGCTCATCAGTAATCGCCGTAACAACAAGCAAAAGGCATAGGCCTTTTCAGGAAAGCCCTCGTAGGGAGTTGAAATCATGGCCCCAAGCGCCATGAGCCGTGGCAAAGACAACTGGATCGCCTCTCTCTCCGAAGCCCAGCCGGTCCCGTACTGGCTGGAAGACCCTGGAAAGCCGCACGCCGCGCCGGCCCTCACCGGCACCGACACCTGCGATCTGCTGGTCGTCGGCGGTGGCTACAGCGGGCTGTGGACCGCGCTGAACGCCAAGGAGCGCGATCCGCAGCGTGATGTGGTGCTCCTGGAAGGCCGCGAGGTGGGCTGGGCCGCCTCCGGTCGCAACGGCGGCTTCTGTGCCGCCTCCCTCACCCATGGCCTGCCCAACGGCCTGACCCGCTGGCCCGACGAGATCGGGAAACTGGAGGAGCTGGGCCGGCGCAACCTCGACGAGATCGAGGCCGCGCTCGCCCGGCACGGCATCGACTGCGACTTCGAGCGCACCGGCGAGATCGACGTCGCCACCGAGACCTACCAGGCCTGGGAGCTGAAGGACTGGCACCGGGAACTGGCGGAGAAGGGCCTCGCGGACGGCGTCGAGTTCCTGGACGCCGACGCCGTGCGCGAGGAGGTGCACTCGCCCACCTTCCAGGCGGGCCTGTGGGACCGGCGGGGCGTGGCCATGCTGCACCCCGCGAAGCTGGCCTGGGGCCTGAAGAAGGCCTGCCAGAAGCTCGGCGTACGGGTGTACGAGCACACGCCCGCGCTGACCCTGCGGAGCTACGGCGCCGGTATGGCCGTACGCACCCCGTACGGCCAGGTCCGCGCCCGCCACGTGGCGCTCGGCACGAACATCTTCCCGAGCCTGCTGCGCCGCGTGCGTTCCTACACCGTGCCGGTCTACGACTACGCGCTGATGACCGAGCCGCTCGACGCCGGCCAACTGGCCTCGATCGGCTGGAAGAACCGACAGGGGCTGGGGGACAGCGCCAACCAGTTCCACTACTTCCGGCTGTCCGCCGACAACCGCATCCTGTGGGGCGGCTACGACGCGGTCCACCACTACGGCGGCCGGGTGCGCGCCGAGTACGACGACCGCCCGGAGACGTACGCCAAGCTCGCGGGGCACTTCTTCAGCTGCTTCCCGCAACTGGAGGGCGTCCGCTTCACCCACGCCTGGGGCGGCGCGATCGACACCTGCTCGCGCTTCTCGGCGTTCTTCGGCACCGCGCACCAGGGCAGGGTCGCCTACGCGGCCGGTTACACCGGGCTCGGCGTCGGCGCCACCCGCTTCGGCGCGGACGTGATGCTGGACCTGCTGGACGGGGAGCGCACCGAGCGGACGGAGCTGGAGATGGTCCGCAAGAAGCCGCTGCCGTTCCCGCCGGAGCCGTTCGCCTGGACCGGGATCGCCCTCACCAAGTGGTCCCTGGCCCGCGCGGACGCGCAGGGCGGCCGCCGCAATCTGTGGCTGCGCACGATGGACCGGCTGGGGCTGGGCTTCGACAGCTGAGGTGTCCCGTCTTGGCCGTCGCCGCCGGGCCGCTGTGTGATACAGCTCACTCGACGAGGCGTGCGGAACCCGCGTAATGCCCGCGGAAGGCCTCCCTCTCTCCTGCTGACGCGACCGCGTCGACAGGAGTAGAGGGAGGCCTTCTGATGACTGGGGCGAAGACGGCCGTCGAATGGCTGGCATCCGTGGCACCGGATCCCGAGGCCTGCCGCTGGGCATGGGAGCGCAGTCCCCTCGGGGTCGCGCTGCTGCCCGCCGGCAGGGCCTGGGACGTGCTGATCCTGCCCGGTGACCTCGGCTATCCGACCCTGGACGTACTCACCCGGATCCTCGACCGGCCCGGCCCGGTGCTCGCCGACTTCGGTGACAACCGGGTCGGGTTCTTCGTTTCCCCGGGCACTGCGGCCCGCTGGGTCGGCACCGGCATCCGCGCCGCCGGGTCCGGCACCTGGATCGTCGTGCCGCACCCGGGCCGGACGACCCGGGGAGTGCGCTGGCTGGTGCCGCCGGACGGCTCGGGCACGCTGACGGACGCCGCGCTGCTGGAGCTGGCGATGCACGAGGCGGCGGCGGGGCCGGTCGGGGGTGGAGGCAAGGGCGGGTAGGTCCTGCGGGCGGACGTCCTGCCGCGGGCGTGCCCGGACACCTTGACAAGAGGATTGGTCTGGACCAAGTTGAGTGCGCTCCATGCTCCACGCCCCACCCTCCAACTCCCCCGGCACCGGAGGCCCTTGTGGACCGCGCCAGACCTCCCAGATCCCTCGTCGCGCTGCTCACGGCCGCACTGCTGGCCGTGCCCGGCCTCACCGCGCTCTCGTCGGCCGCCCGTGCGGCCGACGCGGACGTCATGACGAACGGCGGGTTCGAATCCGGCCTCGACGGCTGGAGCTGTACGGCCGGTACGACCGTCGGCTCGCCCGTGCACAGCGGGAGTTCGGCACTCCAGGCGACCCCGGCGGGCAACGACGACGCCCAGTGCACGCAGACGGTGAGCGTCCAGCCCAACTCGACGTACACGCTGTCCGGTTACGTCCGCGGCTCCTACGTCTACCTCGGCGCGAACGGCACCGGCACCACTGACGTCTCGACCTGGACCCAGTCCGCCCCCGACTGGCAGAAGCTGAGCACCACCTTCACCACCGGCGCCGCCACCACCCACGTGACCGTCTACACCCACGGCTGGTACGGCACCGGCGCCTACAACGCCGACGACATCTCCCTCGTCGGCCCCGGTGGCAGCGGCACCGGCACCGGACAGCCGCCCGCCGCGCCCGCGGGCCTGACCGCCGGGTCCGTCACCTCGTCCTCCGTGGCCCTGTCCTGGTCGGCGGTGACCGGTGCGACGAGCTACACGGTCTACCGCGACGGTGTGAAGTCCCAGACCGTGAGCGGCACTTCGGCCACCGTGACGGGTCTTTCGGCGGCGACGGCGTACAGCTTCCAGGTCACCGCGAGCAATGCCGCGGGGGAGTCCGCGAAATCGGCGGTCGTGACGGCGACGACCGGCTCGGGCAGCGGCGGCGGCTCCACCGGTCTGCCGACCCACGCCCTGATCGGCTATCTCCACTCGAGCTTCGCCAACGGGTCCGGCTACACCCGCCTCGCCGACGTCCCCGACAGCTGGGACGTCATCGACCTGGCCTTCGGCGAGCCGACCTCGCCCACCTCCGGCGACATCCACTTCAACCGCTGCCCGGTCACCGACTGCCCGAACGCCGAGTCCGACGCCGACTTCAAGGCGGCCATCAAGGCCAAGCAGGCGGCCGGCAAGAAGGTGCTGATCTCGATCGGCGGTCAGAACGGCCAGGTCCAGCTGACCACCACCGCGGCCCGCGACACCTTCGTCTCCTCGGTCTCGAACATCATCGACACCTGGGGCCTCGACGGCCTGGACATCGACTTCGAGGGCCACTCGCTGTCCCTGGACACCAACGACACGGACTTCAGGAACCCGACCACACCGGTGATCGTCAACCTCATCTCGGCACTCAAGACCCTGAAGGCCAAGTACGGTTCCAGGTTCGTGCTGACGATGGCGCCGGAGACCTTCTTCGTGCAGAACGGCTACCAGTACTACGGCACCGGGAAGTGGGGCGGCCAGGACCCGCGCTGCGGGGCCTACCTCCCGGTCATCCACGCCCTGCGCGACGACCTCACCCTGCTGCACGTCCAGGACTACAACTCGGGGCCGATCATGGGCCTGGACAACCAGTACCACTCCATGGGCGGCGCCGACTTCCACATCGCCATGACCGACATGCTGCTCACCGGCTTCCCGGTCGCGGGCGACCCGAACAACGTCTTCCCGCCGCTGCGCCCGGACCAGGTGGCGATCGGCATGCCGGCGTCGACCAACGCGGGCAACGGCTACGTCGCGCCGTCCGAGGTCACGAAGACTCTGGACTGCCTGACGAAGAAGACGAACTGCGGCTCCTACCAGACCCACGGGACCTGGCCGGACCTGCGGGGTCTGATGACGTGGTCGGTGAACTGGGACCGCTACTCGAACTGGGAGTTCCAGAAGAACTTCGACGCGTACTTCGGGTGAGGCCGTCGTCCCGGACGGCACCGGGCACGAGGGACAGGGCGGTCAGCAGCACGGTGCACAGACACCAGCTGGCCGCCACGTCCAGCGGCCAGTGATAGCCGTGGCGGACCAGGCCGTACGACACCCCGAGGACCAGCAGCGCGCAGCCGGTCACCAGGAGGCGCCGGGTGAGGGCGGAGCGGAGCCAGGGGATCAGGAGCAGGGTCGCGGAGCCGTAGGCGATGGCCGCGGTCGCCGTGTGCCCGGAGGGAAAGTAGCCGACGGCCGGGGGCACCACGGGGGTCCCCGGCCGTGCGGTCCAGTCCTTGAGCGGAACGATGACCGCCGGGACGAGCGCCATCAGGACGGCCGCGGCGGCGGGCGGCAACCACCAGCGGGGCGCGCCGGCGGCCCGGCCGCGCCACAGGACGTAGCCAAGGACGAGGACGAGGACCGGGACGGCGACCTCGATGTTGCCCAGGTCGGACAGGATCTCGGAGAACCGGTCCGGATGGACGAGCGTCCGGCTGAGGTGGGCGTCCAGGCGCAGCAGCGGGCCGTGGGCCAGGACCTGCCAGGTGCACAGGGCGAAGAGGACGGCCGGGAGGACCAGGAGCGGGGCACGGCGGACTACGGTCGACACGGCGCCCAGCTTGGCAGACATACGCGGATGCGCGGGGAAGGAGGTCGGCCGCCCCGGAACAGGGGGGGTGGTTCCGAGGCGGCCGTCCGGATCGGAACGTCGCGCGCCCCGGGGGGTTTGGGGCGGCGACCGTCCGATCGGTGAGGAGATCCCGGAGCCGTCAGGCGCCGGTTGTGTGCGCGAGGGCACGACCAGGTCGAAGCTGGGGAGGCCCCGGCCTGAGACCGCCCACAGTCCCCTGTGGGCGGGGTGTATCTCTCATCTGCGTAGAACCTACGGCAGGCCGAGGCGGTTGGGCAGGCGGAATCGCGTCCCGCCATCCACCTCGCACACGTTCTTCACACGGCCTGCCGTACGCCACGTCAGCGGTGCGTGCGGGCCGCTCAGATGCGCGTGAACGCCTGCTCGATGATGTCGAGGCCCTCGTTCAGCAGGTCCTCGCCAATGACCAGCGGGGGCAAGAAGCGCAGCACGTTGCCGTAGGTGCCGCAGGTCAGGACCAGCAGGCCCTCGGCGTGGCAGGCCTTGGCGAGCGCGGCGGTGGCCTCCGGGTTCGGCTCCTTGGTGGTGCGGTCCTTGACCAGCTCGATGGCGATCATGGCGCCGCGGCCACGCACCTCACCGATGACGTCGAACTTCTCGGCCATGGCGGTGAGGCGACCCTTCATGATCTCCTCGATGCGCTTGGCCTTGCCGTTGAGGTCCAGCTCCTTCATGGTCTCGATGGCGCCGAGTGCACCCGCGCAGGCGACGGGGTTGCCGCCGTACGTACCACCCAGGCCACCGGCGTGCGCGGAGTCCATGATCTCGGCGCGCCCGGTGACGGCGGCGAGCGGCAGACCACCGGCGATGCCCTTGGCGGTGGTGATCAGGTCGGGGACGATCCCCTCGTCCTCACAGGCGAACCACTGGCCGGTCCGGCAGAAGCCGCTCTGGATCTCGTCGGCCACGAACACGATGCCGTTGTCGGCGGCGTACTGGCGGATCGCCGGGAGGAAGCCCTTGGCCGGCTCGATGAAGCCGCCCTCGCCGAGCACGGGCTCGATGATGATCGCGGCGATGTTGTCCGCACCGACCTGCTTGCTCATCTGGTCGATGGCCTGCTTGGCGGCCTCGGGACCGGCGTTCTCCGGGCCGGTGGGCCAGCGGTAGCCGTAGGCCACCGGGACGCGGTACACCTCGGGCGCGAACGGCCCGAAGCCGTGCTTGTACGGCATGTTCTTGGCGGTGAGCGCCATGGTGAGGTTGGTCCGCCCGTGGTACCCGTGGTCGAAGACCACCACGGCCTGCCGCTTGGTGTAGGCACGCGCGATCTTGACGGCGTTCTCGACGGCCTCGGCGCCGGAGTTGAACAGCGCGGACTTCTTGGCGTGGTCACCGGGGGTCAGCTCGGCCAGCGCCTCGGCGACGGCGACGTAGCCCTCGTAGGGGGTGACCATGAAACAGGTGTGGGTGAAGTCGGCGAGCTGGGCGGAGGCACGGCGTACGACGGCCTCGGCGGAGGCGCCGACGGAGGTCACCGCGATACCGGACCCGAAGTCGATGAGGCTGTTGCCGTCGACGTCCTCGATGACGCCGCCGCCGGCGCGGGTGACGAAGACCGGCAGCGTGGAGCCCACGCCCTGCGCGACCGCGGCGGTACGGCGGGCCTGCAGCTCCTGCGACTTCGGTCCGGGGATGGCGGTGACGACGCGGCGCTCCTGCGGAAGTGCGGTCATGAGGGCTCCTGATGCTCTTGCGTACCGGGCGGTCTGATCTGCGGTCTGATCTGGCGTCCCGGGTGATTCCGGGCGGTGTGTTTTCGGCCGCTTACCTATCTTTCTTCGCAGGCTAGGGCCGGGGACAGGGGGTGGGCATGCTCCATGTGGGCGTTGTCGGCGACGCCGGTTGTCCGCCGTGGACATAGTCGAGTGACCGCGGTACGCCCAGTCGGCGGGCCCTCTCGGCCGTGTAAGCGGTGAACTCCCCTTGCCGGGGCGTTAGATTGGCTCGCTGACGGTGGACGGAACGGCAGGTCAGGGGGCAGGGCGATGGACAGCGACGGCACGCGCGACCCACGCGGCACGCACACGAATCCCGTACCCCGCCCTGCTCCACCGGTGGAGGGGGTGGGGGTGCCGCCGATGCCGACCCGCGCGCCGGACCTGCCGCCCCCGGCCGCGCCTCCCTCGTACGCCCCCCACACCTCACAGGCCCGTTCACCCGTCGCCGACTGGCTCGACCAGCCGCGCCCGGCCGTCGCGCCCGGTATCTGGCGCTACGGCTACCAGGTGCCCAAAGTCGCACGCCAGGGCCAGCGCCTCGCCCCCGTCACCATCGTCGGCTTCGTCGTGCCGCTCGTGGCGGGACTGCTTCTGTGGTCACTGTGGCGGCACGGCAGTCTTCCCTACCAGTGGACCGTCCTCAAGCTGCTCACTCCGGACGGCTGGTGGTGGGGCGGCACCACGACGCCCAAGAGCTACAAGGGAGCCGAGGCCATCACGGTCGCCGACGGCGTGGTCTTCGCGATCCTCGTCTACGGCATGGCGCGCCTGGGCAGCTGGGCCGACATCATCCGGCACGTCGTCACCCGCCGTGAACAACCGGCTCGCGCCCTCATCGCCGCACTGGGGGCACTGGTGGCGATCGCCTTCGTCTTCCCGAGCGCGTTCGGACTCGGCTGGAACGCCCTGCCCGTCCAGGATCCGGTGTTCTCGCTCATCGTCCTGATCACCGGTGACTACGGCGTGTTCGCGTCGGAGCCGCTCACGGACGGGCTGTACGCGCTCATCACCCTGCTGGTGCTGTGGCCGTTCGCCCGCATCGGCGGCTGGTGGTCCGTCGCGAACGAGGCGCTCGCCGCGCGTGGGCGGGCGAAGGCGCAGCAGGCCGCAGAGCCGGCCGTGGACCGGCGGCCGTCCCAGTGGCCCGAGCTGCGGGAGGCCGGTCAGCACCAGGCCGCCGATCTGCTCGCCGCTGAGGTGCAGGCCGGCCGGATGAACGACGTGGACTGTGCGAGGGTCGGCCACATGTGGACCGTGGCCCGCGCCCGGGCCCGGGTCTCGTCCTTCTCCGAGCTGGTCCTGCGTGAGGGCGCCGCCGCCGGGACCCACCCGTCCGGCCACCGGGACCTGCCCGGCCGTGCCGCCCGGCACGATCTGCTCGCCGGGCAGGTGCGCATCGGGCAGTGGGTTGCGGGCGACCGCACCCCGACCGGATTCGGCGGCGCGGGGGCCGCCCTCGCGCCGGGCACTCTCGGCACCTCGCTGCTGGCCGTCGGACCCTCCGGTTCGGGCAAGACGCGTCACCTGATCCGACCGGTCGTCGAATCCCTCGGCCTGCAGGCGCTCGCCGGGCAGTGCGCCGTCGTCGCCGTCTGCGCGGCCGGCACCCCGCTCGGACCCGACTCGGCCTACGACGTCGTCGTACGCCTCGGCGACCCCGCGTCCGTTCACGACCTCGACCCGTACGCGGAGTCCGAGGACCCGGACGAGGCGGCCGCCTTCCTGGCGGAAGGGCTGGCCGGTGACCTGGACACGGTCGGCGGCCAACGGGCGGTCACCGCGCTCGCCCAGCTCCTCGGGCCCTACCGGGCGGCGTACGGACGCTTCCCGACACTGCCTGCGCTGCGCGAACTGCTGGAAGGGGAGCCGTCGGCCCTGGCGTCGCTGCGCGGCGCGCTGGAGGGGGACGAGCACGGCGGGATGCGCCGCGAACTCGAGGCGCGCGTCCGGCAGTCGGGCAGCGCGGGCGATCCCGGCCCGGCCCTGGCGGACCGGCTCGCCGTGCTGGACCGGCCGGTATTCGCCGAGTTCTTCGGAACGGACGGCGCGGGCGCACGCCCCTTCTCACTGCGCGCCGTCGCCCACCATCCGCTGAGGGTGCGCATCGACCTGCCCGAGCGGGGACACGAAGAGGCATCACGGATCGTCACCCGGCTGGTACTGGCCCAGTTCGGCGCCGTGGCGTCGGTCGGCGAACGGTCCCACTTCGTCGGCCTCGTGCTGGACGACGCCACCGGCGCGGTGACGACCGAGTCCATCCGTCGCATCCCGCGGCTGCGCTCCCGTAACGCGGGCGTCGTGCTCGCCCTGCGCACGGTCGGTGACGTCCCCGAGGCGCTGCACGGTCCGCTGTACGCGGCCGTCGGCTGCCGGATGGCGTTCTCCGGGGTGGCCACGTGGGACGGCGGCAGGTTCGCGGAGGCGTGGGGCACCGAATGGGTGGAGACCCGGGACGTGGCTCGCCACACCGTCTTCGCCAACCAGCCCATGACGCGCGCGATCCATGCCCTGCGCAAGCTGGTGACCGGCAAAGCGGTGACGACGGAGGCCGTCACCGTCCGCCAAGTCGAGCGGGAGCGCTGGTCTGCCTCCGAGTTGGCTCATGGGGTGCCGGCGGGGCATGCCGTGTTGTCGTTGACGAGTGTGCGGGGGGAGCACGCGCCGCCGCTGTTGGTGGATCTGAGGGGGTGAGGGGGACGCGGGGGATCGTACGGTGAGGCAGAATCGGGGTAGGCCGTTCATACGTGGCGGCCAAGAGATCGCCGGGGCCGTGCGATCAGCGGGTTCGGCGCGATCGGTCTGATCGGCGTGTTCGGTCTGATCGGCGGGTTCGTCGTCGTCCTGGTGGTCGTCGTCCTGGTCGTCGTCCCCGTCGTGTCGTTGTGATCAGCGGATCCCCCTCACCCTGAAGGTCCCATGCCCCCTACCCTCGCCTCGCTCGTCCAGCACTCCGCGCTCAAGCTGACCGTGCGCGCGGGCGAGGACCGTCTCGACGTGCCCGTCCGCTGGGCGCACGTCAGCGAGCTGGCCGACCCCGTGCCGTACATGGAGGGCGGCGAGCTGCTGCTGATCACCGCGCTCAAGCTGGACGCGGAGGACCCGCAGGCCATGCGGCGCTATGTGAAGCGGCTGGTGGGGGCCGGTGTCGTGGGGCTCGGGTTCGCCGTCGGGGTGAATTACGAGGACATTCCCGAGGCGCTCGTCGAGGCCGCGCGGCAGGAGGGGCTGCCGCTGCTCGAGGTGCCCCGCCGCACCCCCTTCCTCGCCATCAGCAAGGCCGTCTCGGCCGCCATCGCCGCCGACCAGTACCGGGCCGTCACGGCAGGTTTCGCCGCGCAGCGCGAGCTGACCAAGCAGGCCCTCAACGCCGGCCCGGAGGGGCTGCTCGGCGCGCTCGCCGCGCAGGTCGACGGGTGGGCCGCGCTGTACGACGCCTCGGGTGCCGTCGTCGCCGCCGCGCCGGAGTGGGCGGGCCGCCGGGCGGCGCGCCTGACCGCCGAGGTGGAACGGCTGCGGGAGCGGCCCGCCCCCGCCTCCTCCGTCGTCGGCGGGCCCGATCACGAGGACCGGGTCGAGATGCACTCCCTCGGCACCGGGCGGCGCCCGCGTGCCGCGCTCGCCGTGGGCACGGCCGCCGCCCTGGGCACCGCCGAGCGCTACGCCGTGCACTCCGCCATCGCCCTGCTCACCCTCACCACCGAACGCTCCCGCTCCCTGCACGCGGCCGAGCAGCGCATCGGTGCGGCCGTGCTGCGCATGCTGCTGGCAGGCGAGCCCGACCACGCCCGGGCCGTCGCCGGGGACCTGTACGGCGGGCTGCTCGACGCGCCGTTCCGGATGATCGTCGCCGAGTCGGCGTCCGGCTCCGCCGCCCGGGCGCACGCGGATGCCCACGGCCACATCGCCAGGTCGGTGTCCGCGGGCGCCGCCCCCGCCACCGAGGCCGGCGTTGATCCGCTGGACGGGCTCGCGGAGAGCGTCGAGGCCGCCGCCATGCGCTCCGGTGAGGCCGTACTGGTCGTGCCCGACGGGGAGCGGCTGGTGGTGCTGGCCGCCGACTCGGGCGCGGCCGTGGCCGCCTGTACGCAGTACGCGGCCGCGCTGGAGGCGGCTCGAGCGGCGCCCGAGCAGACGGCCGGGGGCGACGAGGAGGAGCTGGTCGTCGGGCTGTCCGCGCCGGCCGGCCCGATCGCCGCCGCGGCGGCCTACAAGCAGGCCGAGCAGGCGTTGTCCGTGGCGCGACGGCGAGGACGGGTGCTGGTGGAGCACGAGCAGCTGGCCGCCGGGTCGGTGCTGCCGTTGCTGGCCGACGACGCGGTGAAGGCGTTCGCCGACGGGTTGCTGCGGGCGTTGCACGAGCATGACGCGACGGGGCGAGGGGACCTGGTCGCCTCGCTGCGGGCGTGGCTGTCCCGGCACGGGCAGTGGGACGCGGCCGCGGCGGATCTCGGGGTGCATCGGCACACGCTGCGGTACCGGATGCGGCGGGTCGAGGAGATCCTGGGGCGGTCGCTGGACGATCCCGACGTACGGATGGAGCTGTGGCTCGCGCTGAAGGCGACCTCCACCGAGTAGTCCAAACAGTAGCGTCCGTTGCGCCCACTGCTACGGCTCGGACAAACGACCCCTGGCCGCCCGCGTCCTACCGTGGACCACGAAGACCACGTACACCCCCAACGCGGAAGGGCCGGGACTCGCACATGCCCCAGGAAAACACTGTGGGGGCCACCCACGCCTTCTGGCTCGCCGGTCGCCAGGCCACCGGTGAGGACACCTTCGACGTCACCTCCCCGTGGGACGGCCGGCTCGTCGGCAAGGTCAGCGTGCCGACCGACGCCCAGGTCGAGGAGGCCGTGGCCGCGGCGTACGCCGTGCGGGACGAGTTCGCCGCCACCCCGGCGCACGTGCGCGCCGCCGCGCTCGACCACGTCAGCAGGCGACTGGCCGAGCGCACCGAGGAGATCGCCCAGCTGATCTCCGCCGAGAACGGCAAGCCCGTCAAGTGGGCCCGCGGCGAGGTCGGCCGTGCCGTCTCCGTGTTCCGGTTCGCCGCCGAGGAGGCCCGCCGGTTCAACGGCGGCGAGGCCCAGCGTCTGGACACCGACGCGGGCGGCCAGGGCCGGCTGGCGCTCACCCGCCGCTTCCCCAAGGGTGTCGTGCTCGGTATCGCGCCGTTCAACTTCCCGCTGAACCTGTGCGCCCACAAGATCGCCCCGGCGATCGCGGCCGGCGCGCCGATCATCCTCAAGCCGGCGCCCGCCACCCCGCTCTCCGGCCTGATCATCGGCGACCTCCTCGCCGAGACCGAGGGCCTGCCGGCCGGGTCCTGGAGCATCCTGCCGGTCGCCAACGACAAGATGTCCGCCCTCGTCCAGGACGAGCGTCTGCCGGTCATCTCCTTCACCGGTTCCGAGAAGGTCGGCTACGCGATCATGGACTCGGTGCCGCGCAAGCACTGCACGCTGGAGCTGGGCGGCAACGGCGCGGCCGTCGTCCTCGGCGACTACGCCTCCGACGCCGACCTGGACTGGGCCGCGACCCGCATCGCGACCTTCTCCAACTACCAGGGCGGCCAGTCCTGCATCTCCGTGCAGCGCGTGATCGCCGACGCGTCGGTCTACGACCGGCTGCTGCCGCGCATCGTCGCCGCCGTCGAGGCCCAGAACACCGGTGACCCCAACGACGACAAGACCGACGTCGGCCCGCTGGTCAGCGAGGACGCGGCCAAGCGCGTCGAGTCCTGGGTGACGGAGGCGGTCGAGGCCGGTGCCCAGCTGCTCACCGGCGGCAAGCGCGACGGCGCCGCCTACGCGCCGACCGTGCTCACCGACCTGCCGGCCGGTACCACCCTCGCCCGCGAGGAGGTCTTCGGGCCGGTCCTCAGCGTGCAGAAGGTGGACGGCGAGGCCGAGGCGTACGCCGCGGTCAACGACTCCAAGTACGGCCTCCAGGCAGGCGTGTTCACGCACGACCTGCAGGTCGCCTTCCGCGCCCACCGTGCCCTCGAGGTCGGCGGCGTGGTGATCGGCGACGTCCCGTCCTACCGCGCCGACCAGATGCCGTACGGCGGCGCCAAGCAGTCCGGTGTGGGCCGCGAGGGCGTCAGGTTCGCGATGGACGACTACACATACGAGCGCGTGCTGGTTCTCACCGGTCTCGCGCTCTGACCTGCCACGGACAGGTCAGCCGGAACGGCCGCAGCCCACTGTGCGGGGGCTGCGGCCGTTTCCGTGTGCCGACGGTCATTTCTGTTCTCAAGTAAAGGATTCGGCATCGGCAGTTCAAGAGTGCTGCGCAGTGTCTTGATCTGTCCATGACTCTCCCGATGGGATGCGCCTGACCACTTCGTCCGACAACGGACGTGTCAGGATCACTCAGGGGAACGTATGCACATAGCCCGTACCGGGCGCGGCGTCGCGGCCTCGGCCGTCGCCTCCGCCGCACTCGTCGCCGCAGCGCTGGCGACCACCTCCTCGGCCGGCGCCACGACCGCCGCGCCCGCCGCCGTACCGCACACCTTCGCGGCTCCGGCCGTTGCGGGGCACGGCCTCGTCCATGGCGTGGCCAGCCCCCTCCCCATCGCCCAGTGCCAGGCCAAGTGGCACATCAACTGCTACAACCCGCTCCAGTACAGAACCGCGTACAACCTCAACGCGCTGTACAAGAAGGGCGTCACGGGCAAGGGGCGCACGATCGTCATCGTGGACTCGTTCGGCTCGCCGACGATCCAGCACGATCTCGACGTCTACAGCAAGCAGTTCGGGCTGAAGAGCACCAAGGTCAACGTGGTCAAGTGGGGCAAGGTGCCCCCGTTCGACCCCAAGAACTCGGACATGACCGGCTGGGCCGGCGAGAGCACCCTCGACGTCGAGATGGCCCACGCCGTCGCGCCGGACGCCAAGATCGTGCTGGTGGAGACGGCCGTCGCCGAGACCGAGGGCACCACCGGTCTGCCGGAGATGATGGACGCCGAGAAGTACATGATCGACCACGGTGTCGGCGACGTCATCAGCCAGAGCTTCGGTGCCACCGAGAACACCTTCCCGGGCTTCGACAAGGGTGACTTCTCCAGCATCAAGAAGCTGCGCTACGCCTTCCAGGACGCCGCTCGCAAGCACGTGACCGTCCTCGCCTCCTCCGGCGACGGCGGCGCCACCGACAGCACCGCGGACGGCAAGGGCTACTACAAGTACCGCGTCAACTCCTGGCCCTCCTCGGACCCGTTGGTCACCTCCATCGGCGGCACCCAGCTCCACCTGAACGACAAGGGTGAGCGCGTCAAGCCGGACAGCGTCTACAACGACAACGGCGCGGGCGGCGGCGGCCAGTCCCACGTCTTCACCCGGCCGGCCTTCCAGAACGGCGTGAAGAACGTCGTCGGCACCCGCCGGGGCACCCCGGACATCTCGATGGCCGCCGCGGTCAACGGCGGTGCCTGGGTCTACTCCAGCTACGACCCGACCGCCACCGGCTGGGACGTCAGCGGCGGCACCAGCGAGGCGAGCCCCCTCTTCGCGGGCATCATCGCCCTCGCCGACCAGGCGGGCGGCCACCGGGTGGGCGACATCCACCAGGCGCTCTACGCCCTCGAGGGCCGCAGGGGCTCCGGCGTCGTCGACGTCAACGACGGCACCGACAACTCCTACCAGGGTGTGCAGGGCTACAAGGCCGTCAAGGGCTACGACATGGCCACGGGTGTGGGCACGCTGAACGCCCTGACCTTCGTGCCGGCCCTGGCGAAGGCGAGCCACGGCTGACCCCCGCTCCCTGAGCGACAGCCGCTACGGCCCCGGGTCCCGGACCCGGGGCCGTTCGCCTGCCCGGCCGGGTGCACGACAGGCATGACAGATGGGAACCATTTTCATACACGCTGGTGTGGCGGCCCGCCCCGGTGAAGAGGTCCGGCACCGCTGCCTTCCGGTGCCGGACCCCTTCAGGTCGCCGTCCTCCCCGGACCCTCAACCGGAGAAGCCGACGTGCGCGAGCCGCAAGGGGCCGCGCAGCCTGATGCGGACGTCGTGCACGCCCTCGGCGGCGAAGGCGGCTCTCAGGGCGGTGTAGGCGTAGGGGCCGGCCGTGGGGGTGCGCAGGCACAGGGACGCGAGCACCCGGCCGCCGTCCAGCGCTATCTCCAGGACTCCCTCGCCCGACACCCGGGCCGACAGCCCGGTCACGCCCGGGCCGAAGTCACAGGAACGGAAGACCAGTTCGCCGGTTCCGCCGTGCGCCGGGGTCACCGCGTCGCCCGCGGCCCGTGCCCGGTCCACGATCGCGATGCCGGACTGCTCGTCGAAGTCCGCGCCCTCGAGGCCGCGCCGGACCACCGGGCGCGGCGCCGCGGCGCTGCCGTCGAGCCGGACGGTCCTGCGCAGCCGGACGTCCTCGCTGGAGGCGCCGACCAGCAGCTCGTACGGACCCCTCTCCAGCCTCGGCCCGCCCAGGGCCACGTCCCAGAATTCCACCTCCGCCGTCGCGCCGGGCGAGAGGGTGAGCCGGCGCAGCGCCAGCAGTTCCCGGCGCGGGCGCGCCACCGACGGGTCGAGGGCCCGCACGTAGAGCTGGACCACCTCGTCCGCCGCCCGGTCCCCGGTGTTCGTCACCGCGCACGCGACCCGGAGCGCGCCGTGCGCGACGCCGACCACGAGAGCGCCGTAACGGAAGGACGCGTACGACAGGCCGTGCCCGAAGGGGAACAGCGGGGTGCCCTCGAAGTAGAGGTACGTCTGGCGGCTGCCGATCACGTCGTAGTCGAGCAGGCCGGGCAGGTCGGCGTCGCGGGCGTACCAGGTCTGCGGGAGCCGGCCCGCGGGGGAGACGTCGCCCGCCAGGGTCCGGGCAGGGCCGTGCCCGCCGGCTGGCCGCCGTGCGCGGTCCACAGCACCGCGGGCAGCTGTTTCACGTCCACCGCGTACGGATGGGCCGAGGTCAGCACCAGCACCGTGCGCGGGTTCGCGGCCCGGGCCGCGTGCAGCAGCCGCCGCTGGTGCCGCGGCAGTTCGAGGGTCGTACGGTCCTCGGTCTCGCGGCCGTTGATGTGCGGGTCGTTGCCCGCGACCACCAGGACGACGTCCGCGCCCCGCGCGACCCGGGCCACAGCCTGCTCGCCCCGCTCGACCGTGATCACCTCTAAGACGTCCCCGGTCCCGGCAACCTGCACGCCGTCGGCGGCAACACGGACATGGCGCCCCGTGCCCAGATGTGTCAGGAGGTGACCGCTGTGGTGCGGTTCGAGACGGAAGGTCTCCTGGACCACCCAGCCGCCGGGCCGGTCGGCGGACGCGCGCACCCGGCCGTCCTCGGCGACCGAGAGGTACCGGCCGTCCGGTGCGCGCAGGGTCAGCACGCCCTCGCCCCAGTCCACCAGCGCGAACTCGGTGCCGGTCGGATCCGTGGTGAGCGGCGGCAGGTCGGTACGGCCGGTGAGCAGGGCCGGGTCCAGCGCGCCCTCGGCGCCGTGCACCTCGTCCGGCGCGTGGGCGGGCGGCACGTGCAGGAACGCACCCGTGGCGGTGCGCAGCCGGACGCGGTCCACTCCCTCGGCGAACTCCACGCGCTCGGCGCCGAACCGCTCGTACAGGCCCTCCAGGGGGGTGGAGCGGTGGAGGAGACTGCCGAGACCTGGGGGAGGACTGGGCGAGACTGACCCTGGGCTGCTGGAGGACAGGCTGAATACCGGCGGGCTGGTTCACGGCGGCTCCCGACGTAAGGAGTGCAGACAGGGGAAGCAGGCAGAGGTCTGCCCCGGACAGGGCGTGCGCGGCGGGTGTCAGGACGCGGTCGGCGCCGGGCCCGAACTCGCCCGTACGGTCAGCTCGGGCGCGAGCAGCACGACCTCCTCGCCGCCCCGCCCGTCCAGCTTGGCCACCAGGTGCTCCACGGCCCGCCGGCCCATCTCCTGTGCCGGGATGGCGGCGGAGGTCAGCCGCACCGAGGCCTGAACGGCGACCTGGTCCGGGCCGATGGCCACCACGGACACGTCCTCGGGCACCGCCCGGCCCTGCTGGCGCAGCAGCGCGAGCAGCGGCTCCACCGCCGACTCGTTCTGCACCACGAACCCGGTGGTCCCCGGGCGCTCGTCGAAGATCCGGGCCAGGGTGAGCGCCATCGCGTCGTACCCGCCCTCGCAGGGCCGGTGCAGCACGCGGACGCCCGACTCGCGGGCCCGTGAGCGCAGCCCCTCGAGGGTGCGCTCGGCGAAACCGGTGTGCCGTTCGTAGACGGCCGGGGCCTCGCCGATGACAGCGATCTCACGGTGGCCGAGCCCCGCCAGATGCTCCACGCACAGCGCGCCGGTCGCACTCCAGTCCAGGTCCACACAGGTCAGGCCGCGAGTGTCGGCGGGCAGCCCGATCAGCACCGAGGGCTGGTCGTCGCCCGCTCTCGGCTCTGTTCGCGTCGGGGCGCCCCCACGCCGCAGCAGCGGCAGCCGCTCGTCCTCCAGCTCGACGTCCATCAGGATCATCGCGTCGGCGAGACCGCTGCCGGTGACCCGGCGCACCGCGTCCGGCCCCTCCTCGCCGGTGAGCAGCAGGACGTCGTAGCCGTGCGTACGGGCCGTGGTGGCCACCGCGATGGCGATCTCCATCATCACCGGCACGTACATGTCGGTGCGCAGCGGGATCATCAGCGCGATGATGTTCGACCTGTTGCTGGCCAGGGCCCGGGCGCCGGCGTTCGGGTGGTAGCCCAGTTCCCGGATGCTCTGCTCGACCCGCTGCCGGGTGGTCGCGGAGATGGACCGCTTGCCGCTGAGGACATAGCTCACCGTGCTCGCCGACACTCCGGCGTGCTGGGCGACCTCGGCGAGGGTGACCATCCGGCTCTCCAAGCTTGTGAAGCGCTTCGACAGGACGCTCAGCCGACAGACCGGGCTGAGAGTTGGATGGACACTAGCTGCAGCCGAGGTGAGGTGTCCAGAGGATGTCGAAGCGCTTCGACAGCTTTTGCCGTACGGCGGCCACGGAGGTGCGGTACACGAACCGTCCCCCCGGAAGAACCCCCGACGCCACACCGCAGACCGCTCCTGGCGAAGGAAGAAGGCGGAGAGGGCGAAGAAGGTGAAGAGGGACAAGAGGTCGCAGGAGCCCTCCGACACGACGTCCTGCTTCGTCGGTATCGGCCGGGTATCCGCTGAACGGACGCGCGAGGGGTGGTGGGGTCGGCCCGTTTCGGGTACCAACGATCCAGTAGCACTGGTCGGTAGCGAACGGTCAGCAATCATCCCTCTTCGCGGCGAGGTGAGCCTCATGTCCGCCCCCACCACCCCCCGTACCACTGTCACCGAGCGCGAGGCCCGTCAGGTGGCGGAGGCCGCCCGGGAACAGAACTGGCGCAAGCCCAGCTTCGCCAAGGAGCTGTTCCTCGGGCGCTTCCGGCTCGACCTCATCCATCCCCACCCGCTCCCCGACGACGAGGCGGTCCGGCGCGGCGAGGAGTTCCTCGCCGAACTGCGCGCCTTCTGCGAGTCCACGATCGACTCCGCCCGCATCGAGCGCGAGGCCCGCATCCCCGACGAGGTCGTGGCGGGCCTGAAGGAACTCGGCGCCCTCGGCATGAAGATCGACCCCAAGTACGGCGGCCTCGGCCTCACCCAGCTCTACTACAACAAGGCCCTCGCCCTGGTCGGCTCCGCGAGCCCCGCCGTCGGCGCGCTCCTGTCCGCCCACCAGTCGATCGGCGTACCGCAGCCGCTCAAGATGTTCGGCACCCAGGAGCAGAAGGACGCCTTCCTGCCCCGCTGCGCCCGCACCGACATCTCCGCGTTCCTGCTCACCGAGCCGGACGTCGGCTCCGACCCGGCCCGCCTCGCCACCACGGCCGTACCCGACGGGGAGGACACCTACGTCCTCGACGGAGTGAAGCTGTGGACGACCAACGGGGTGGTCGCCGACCTGCTCGTGGTCATGGCGCGGGTGCCCGCATCCGAGGGGCACAAGGGCGGCATCACCGCGTTCGTGGTCGAGGCGGCCTCGGAGGGCATCACCGTCGAGAACCGCAACGCCTTCATGGGCCTGCGCGGCATCGAGAACGGCGTCACCCGCTTCCACCAGGTCCGGGTGCCCGCCGCCAACCGCATCGGGCCCGAGGGCGCGGG
This sequence comes from Streptomyces broussonetiae, assembly GCF_009796285.1. NCBI lineage: Bacteria > Bacillati > Actinomycetota > Actinomycetes > Kitasatosporales > Streptomycetaceae > Streptomyces > Streptomyces broussonetiae. The sequence continues at coordinate 6,711,423 of NZ_CP047020.1, forward strand.
CCTGAAGATCGCGCTCACCACCCTCAACACCGGCCGGCTCTCGCTGCCCGCGATGTGCGCGGGCGCCGGCAAGTGGTGCCTGAAGATCGCCCGCGAGTGGTCGGCGGAGCGCGAGCAGTGGGGCAAGCCGGTCGCGCTGCACGAGGCGGTGGGCTCGAAGATCTCCTTCATCGCGGCCACGACATTCGCCCTCGAAGCCGTACTCGACCTCTCCTCCCAGATGGCCGACGAGGACCGCAACGACATCCGCATCGAGGCCGCCCTCGCCAAGCTCTACGGCTCCGAGATGGCCTGGAAGATGGCCGACGAACTGGTCCAGATCCGCGGCGGTCGCGGCTATGAGACGGCCGAGTCGCTCACGGCGCGCGGCGAGCGCGGCGTCCCGGCCGAGCAGATCCTGCGCGACCTGCGCATCAACCGTATCTTCGAGGGCTCGACGGAGATCATGCACCTGCTGATCGCCCGCGAGGCCGTCGACGCCCACCTCTCGGTCGCCGGTGACCTCATCGACCCCGACAAGTCCCTGTCCGACAAGGCGAAGGCGGGCGCGAGCGCGGGCGTCTTCTACGCCAAGTGGCTGCCCAGGCTTGTCGCCGGGCCCGGTCAACTGCCCACTGCCTACGGCAAGTTCAACAACGGAGTCGATCTGTCCGGGCATCTGCGCTACGTCGAGCGCACCGCCCGCAAACTGGCCCGCTCCACCTTCTACGCCATGTCCCGCTGGCAGGGCCGGATGGAGACCAAGCAGGGCTTCCTCGGGCGGATCGTGGACATCGGCGCCGAACTGTTCGCGATGAGCGCGGCCTGCGTACGGGCCGAACTGCTGCGCGGCCGGGGCGAGCACGGCCGTGAGGCCTACCAGCTCGCCGACGCCTTCTGCCGCCAGGCCCGCATCCGCGTCGAGGAACTCTTCGACCGGCTGTGGACCAACACCGACGACCTCGACCGCAAGGTCGTCAAGGCCGTCCTCGCCGGCTCCTTCACCTGGCTGGAGGAAGGCATCGTCGACCCCTCCGGGGACGGCCCCTGGATCGCGGACGCGACCCCGGGACCGTCCGGACGGGAGAGCGAGCGGCGCCCCTTCGGCTCCTGAGGTCAGTTGCCCCAGGTGCCCTGGTTGACGGCGCAGTTCCAGCCCGATCCGTGGAGGGTGAACTTCACCGCGTAGGCACGGGTGTTGAGCAGATGCGTGGGGATCCTCATGCCAAGGCTCGCCTTGCCCTTGAGGGTCCCCGCGTAGACGGACACCGACGTCGAGGAGTTGTGGGTGATCCGGCCGCCGGTCGGCTTGGCCTTGCCGAAGCGGAGGTTCTTGCTGTCCGTGACGGTGAACGTGACCTTCTTGAAGCTGGTCGCGGTCCTGCTCTTGATACCGAAGTACAGGCCGCCGTTGGTCACCCAGTGGTTCGAGCCGATGTAGAAGCGGCTCGGGTAGACGATGTCGATCGGGCAGCCGGTGGCTTTCGGCGTCTGCGCAGCGGCGAACGCGCCGCCCGCGAGACCCAGCTGTGCGGCGGCCAGAAGGCCGGTCGTGGCCAGGACGGCCGTGGTCGTACGCATGCGGTTCATGGTGGTGACTCCTCCCCGTTTCGCCCTACTTGACGGGCGTCAACGGGAAGGATGCCATGATCCGCGACCGGACGTGCACGATTTCGCGCTACGTCAGCAGCACTTACGTCAGCAGTACTTGTGACCCGCGCCCGGCTTCGTCCAGGAACACGACGAGACCTTGGCCCCGTTCGCCCGCGTGAGCGTGGCCGTGTCCCGGTCGTTGTTCCAGACGTACGCGCGGCGGCCCTGGTACTTGTCCGTCGCGGTGTCCGAGCCCCGGCCCGTGTGGATCTTCATGTACTTCCCGGCGCCGATGCTGACGTTCTTGAAGACGTAACGGTGGTTGGAGGCGTCCTTCAGCACCCACCCCTTGAGCGAGACGGTCGAGCCGCCGGTGTTGCGGATCTGCACCCACTCGGCGTTGAGGCTCTTGTCGGAGCGGTCGTCCTTGCCGGGGCTGTCGTACCAGACGTGGTAAATGGATACGCCTCCGGCCGCCTGGGCGGGGGCGGTGAGCAGGGTGCCGGTGAGCAGGGCCGCGCCGGCGAGGGCGGGCAGGGCGGCGCGAAGCCGTATGTTCCACATCCCTGATGTATTATCACGTGATCTTCACCGGTACTTCACAACGGGAAAATCGCTCCATCCGGCGACGAAACCTGTTAACGCACCCGCCCGGGGGATGCGCTGTCCGGAGCACTGCCCGATGCGGCAACAATGGAGAGATGACCGACAGCCTCGCCCGTCCGGCACCCCTTGCCGACCCGCACCTCGTCTACGACGCCCTCGCGGGCGACGGTCCCAAGGACGTGGTGATCCTCGGTTCCACCGGATCCATCGGCACCCAGGCCATCGACCTCGTGCTGCGCAACCCCGACCGCTTCCGGGTCACCGCACTCTCCGCGAACGGCGGCCGGGTGGCCCTCCTCGCCGAGCAGGCCCACCGGCTGCGGGTACGGACCGTGGCGGTCGCCCGCGAGGACGCCGTACCCGCCCTGCGCGAGGCGCTCGCCGCAGCGTACGGCGCCGGGGAGCCGCTGCCCGAGATCCTGGCCGGACCGGACGCGGCCACCCAGGTCGCCGCCTCCGAGTGCCACACCGTCCTCAACGGCATCACCGGCTCCATCGGCCTCGCGCCCACCCTCGCCGCCCTCGCGGCGGGCCGGACCCTCGCGCTCGCCAACAAGGAATCGCTGATCGTCGGCGGCCCGCTGGTCAAGGGGCTCGCCAAGCCCGGCCAGATCATCCCGGTCGACTCCGAGCACGCCGCGCTCTTCCAGGCCCTCGCCTCGGGCAACCGGACCGACGTCCGCAAGCTCGTCGTCACCGCCTCCGGCGGCCCCTTCCGCGGCCGTACCAAGGCCGAGCTGGACGACGTGACCGTCGAGGACGCGCTCGCCCACCCCACCTGGGCCATGGGCCCGGTGATCACGATCAACTCCGCGACCTTCGTCAACAAGGGCCTGGAGGTCATCGAGGCGCACCTCCTCTACGACATTCCCTTCGACCGCATTGAGGTGGTCGTGCATCCCCAGTCGTATGTTCACTCGATGGTCGAGTTCACCGACGGATCCACGATCGCCCAGGCGACGCCCCCCGACATGCGCGGGCCCATCGCCATCGGTCTGGGCTGGCCCGAACGGGTCCCGGACGCGGCGCCCGCGTTCGACTGGAGCAAGGCCTCCACCTGGGAGTTCTTCCCGCTGGACAATGAGGCCTTCCCGTCAGTGGACCTCGCCCGGCACGTGGGGCAGCTCGCGGGCACCGCCCCGGCGGTGTTCAATGCGGCCAACGAGGAGTGCGTCGAGGCCTTCCTGAACGGCGCGCTGCCCTTCAACGGGATCATGGAGACCGTCACCCGGGTCGTCGAGGAGCACGGCACCCCGGTCATGGGAACTTCACTTACGGTGTCGGACGTCCTCGAAGCGGAGACCTGGGCCCGTGCCCGGGCCCGTGAACTCACAGCCACGACGGCGAGCGCGGAGGCGCGTGCATGACGACCTTGATGTTCATCCTCGGCATAGTGGTCTTCGCGGTGGGCCTGCTCGTCTCGATCGCGTGGCACGAGCTGGGACACCTGTCCACGGCCAAGCTCTTCGGCATCCGCGTGCCGCAGTACATGGTCGGCTTCGGCCCGACCGTCTGGTCGCGGAAGAAGGGCGACACCGAGTACGGCTTCAAGGCGATTCCGCTCGGCGGGTACATTCGCATGATCGGCATGTTCCCGCCCGACGAGGAGGGCCGGGTCTCCGCCCGCTCCACCTCGCCGTGGCGCGGCATGATCGAGGACGCCCGCTCGGCCGCCTTCGAGGAACTGCAGCCGGGCGACGAGACGCGCATGTTCTACACGCGCAGGCCGTGGAAGCGCGTCATCGTCATGTTCGCGGGCCCCTTCATGAACCTGGTGCTCGCCGTCGCCCTGTTCTTCACCGTGCTCATGGGCTTCGGCATCCAGCAGCAGACCACCAGCGTCGCCTCCGTCTCGCCCTGCGTCATCGCCCAGAGCGAGAACCGCGACAGCTGCAAGAAGTCCGACCCCGCGTCCCCGGCCCAGGCCGCCGGCATCCAGAAGCGCGACAAGATCGTCTCCTTCGACGGCAAGCGCACCAAGGACTGGAACACGCTGTCGGACCTGATCCGCGACAGTGCCGGCAAGACGGTACCGATCGTCGTCCAGCGCGACGGCAAGCAGCTGACGCTCCACGCCACGATCGCCACGAACCTGGTCGCCAAGAAGGACTCCAGCGGCCAGTACGTCCAGGGCAAGTACGTCAAGGCCGGCTTCCTCGGCTTCAGCTCCGCCACGGGCGTCGTCCACCTGGGCTTCGGCGACTCCGTGACCTGGATGACCGACCGGGTCGGCGACGCCGTCGACTCCCTCGCCGCGCTGCCCGGCAAGATCCCGGCGCTGTGGAACGCCGCCTTCGGCGACGGCCCGCGCCAACCGGACTCCCCGGTGGGCATCGTCGGCGCGGCCCGCATCACCGGCGACATCGCCACCCTCGACATCCCCGCCTCACAGCAGGTGGCGATGTTCGTGATGCTGCTCGCCGGCTTCAACCTCTCGCTGTTCCTGTTCAACATGCTCCCGCTGCTCCCGCTCGACGGCGGGCACATCGCGGGTGCCCTGTGGGAGGCACTGCGCCGGAACGTGGCCCGCGTGCTGCGCCGCCCGGACCCCGGTCCGTTCGACGTGGCGAAGCTGATGCCGGTGGCTTACGTGGTGGCGGGAATCTTCGTCTGCTTCACGGTCCTGGTCCTCGTGGCGGATGTCGTTAACCCGGTGAAAATCTCCTAGCCGCACGGCGTTGGGAGCGGCCCGGAAGGTGATCTTCCGGGCCGCCATCCATCAGGTGGGTTTACCGGACGGGATGTGCTCCGGCCGGGCCCGGTGCCGTAATCTCGAAGCCTGGAGCCCGCCGTTACGGGACCGGACCTTGATCCACGACTTGGGGTTGCACAGCAGATGACTGCGATTTCTCTCGGCATGCCGTCCGTTCCGACCAAGCTCGCCGAGCGCCGCAAGAGCCGGCAGATCCAGGTCGGAAGTGTGGCGGTCGGTGGAGACGCACCCGTCTCGGTCCAGTCGATGACCACGACCCGTACGTCGGACATCGGCGCGACCCTCCAGCAGATCGCCGAGCTGACCGCGTCCGGCTGCCAGATCGTCCGTGTGGCCTGCCCCACCCAGGACGACGCCGACGCCCTCGCCACGATCGCCAGGAAGTCCCAGATCCCGGTGATCGCGGACATCCACTTCCAGCCCAAGTACGTCTTCGCCGCCATCGAGGCCGGCTGCGCCGCGGTCCGCGTCAACCCCGGCAACATCAAGCAGTTCGACGACAAGGTCAGGGAGATCGCCCAGGCGGCCAAGGACCACGGCACCCCGATCCGGATCGGCGTCAACGCCGGCTCCCTGGACCGCCGCCTGCTCCAGAAGTACGGCAAGGCGACGCCCGAGGCCCTGGTCGAGTCGGCCCTCTGGGAGGCCTCCCTCTTCGAGGAGCACGACTTCCGGGACATCAAGATCTCGGTGAAGCACAACGACCCGGTCGTCATGATCGAGGCCTACAAGCAGCTCGCCGCCCAGTGCGACTACCCCCTCCACCTCGGCGTCACCGAGGCGGGCCCGGCGTTCCAGGGCACGATCAAGTCGGCGGTGGCCTTCGGCGCCCTCCTGTCCCAGGGCATCGGCGACACGATCCGGGTGTCCCTCTCGGCTCCCCCCGCCGAGGAGGTCAAGGTCGGCATCCAGATCCTGGAGTCGCTGAACCTGCGCCAGCGCGGCCTGGAGATCGTCTCCTGCCCGTCCTGCGGCCGTGCCCAGGTCGACGTCTACAAGCTCGCCGAAGAGGTCACCGCGGGCCTCACCGGCATGGAGGTCCCGCTCCGCGTGGCCGTCATGGGCTGCGTGGTCAACGGCCCGGGCGAGGCCCGTGAGGCCGACCTCGGTGTCGCCTCCGGCAACGGCAAGGGCCAGATCTTCGTCAAGGGCGAGGTCATCAAGACCGTCCCGGAGTCCAAGATTGTCGAAACCCTCATCGAGGAGGCCATGAAGCTGGCCGAGAAGATGCAGGACGAGGGTGCGGAGTCGGGCGAGCCGTCGGTGTCGGTCGCAGGCTGACCCCCTCCTCGCGTCGGTGAGTCCCGTCACGGCTCGGTGGCGGGACTCAGTCACACCTCTGCCCATACGGATGTCCCCGGCTGCCGAGGCATGGCCCCCCTTGTCGGCGAGCGCCTAGACCAGCAGCGGCATCGGTGAGCAGGACCTGGAAGTCCCGCCCCGGTACGCGCCCGTGCCGTACGGCGTTCGCGACCAGCTCGGCGGCGACCTTCGCGTCGTTCGAGCAGGGCAGGTGTATTGCGTCGAGCGGAGGCCTACGCCCCTCATCGGCTTCGTGACGGAGTAGGCCCTCCCGCGCAAGCGACTGGGTGGACGGGAGGTCATGGGTGGTGGCGGTGGCGTGAAGCCGCTCGGAGTCACGACCGCCCCACCCTCACCCTGCCCGCCGCGCTCCCTCTGGTCTTCACGCGCCGTGTGGAGTCGGGCCACCGCCTGGGCCGTTGGTTCGGTCCGGCCTGGTCCTCCACGTTGGACCAGCATCTGGCAGTGGACACCGAGGGTGTCGTCTCCGCCACCGAGGACGGCCTTCTCCCCACCTACCTCCATCCGCGGGCCGATGCCCCGGCGTTGCCCATCCACCATCCTCACGGCATACCGGTCGGAATCACTTCCTCCGTCGGCCACCACCTGAAGATCACCACGGGCGGAGAGCGGGTCACGGCTCTGCACCTCGCGGGCGCGGCCCCGTTCGAAAACAGCGGAAAGGGCGACGGCCAAAGGCCTCCCGAACTCGATAGCCATGGGAATCCGATCAAATATACGGAATGGGGAACGGCGCGGTCGATCGACAACCCGAGCCGGGGTGGCGAGAGAATTGCTACCGGTTCCGACGGATCCGCCTACTGCACTCCGACCCACCATCAGAGATACATCGTCATGGAGACCGGCCGGTGAACGAGACCCTCTGGTGGCCACGTGCGGAGGGAGAAGCCGAGGTTCGTGTCACATCGGCCGACGCCACGCTCTCTGTCAGCCGTGCCCTCCCTCCCGCCGGCCTGATCCATTCGGCCCGGATGCAGGGCGAGGAGATGCGCGATACGGACGGGGTGTTCACGGAGTTCTACGAGGCGCTGCGGCTCCCCGACCATTTCGGCTGGAACTGGAACGCATTGCGGGACTGCCTGAGTGATCTTCAGTGGATCCATGCCGCACACTTCCTTCTCGTCATCGAAAAAGCCGATGCCGTGCTGTCGGAAGCGCCTGAAGAACGCGACATCCTCTGGCGTGCGATGAATGACACAGTGAAGTTCTGGGCCGGGAAACCAGAATTGCCGGGGCAGCAGAAGACCACCTTTGACGTCGTGCTGCTGTGCCCGCCCGACGTCGAGGAGGCGATGCGCAGCGAAGTTCTGCGCTCATAGACCACCGCAGATCTCTCCCCGGACCCCCTGTTCCGCACCACTAAGCGCTTCACGACCGCTCGGGGTACAGTGCGGAGGATCAGCAGAACCCCAGCCCCGAGGCCCCGCACGTGTTGACCCAGACCACTTCACGGGTGCTCGAACCGAGCGACCTTGACGCCGCGCTCGCCGTCCTCGACCGCGAGCCGGTCGCGAACGCCTTCGTGACCTCGCGCGTCCGGATCGCCGGCCTCGACCCGTGGCGGCTCGGCGGCGAGATGTGGGGCTGGTACGAGGACGGCATGCTCACGTCCCTGTGCTACGCGGGGGCGAACCTGGTGCCCATCTGCGCCACCCCGCGCGCCGTACGGGCCTTCGCCGACCGGGCCCGCAGGGCCGGCCGCCGCTGCTCCTCCCTCGTCGGGCCCGCCGACGCCACCGCCGCCCTGTGGCGCCTGCTGGAGCCCCACTGGGGCCCCGCCCGCGAGATCCGAGCCCACCAGCCCCTGATGGTCACCGACCGGATGCCCGTCGACATCGCCCCGGACCCCTACGTCCGCCGCGTCCGCAAGGACGAGATGGAAAGGATCATGCCGGCGTGCGTGGCGATGTTCACCGAGGAGGTCGGCGTCTCGCCGCTCGCCGGGGACGGCGGGCTGCTCTACCAGGCCCGCGTCGCCGAACTCGTCGGCGCCGGCCGCTCCTTCGCCCGCATCGACGAGTACGGCAGGGTCGTCTTCAAGGCCGAGATCGGCGCCGCGACCCACCAGGCCTGCCAGATCCAGGGCGTCTGGGTGGCCCCCGAATACAGGGGCAGAGGCTTCGCCGCACCGGGGATGGCGGCCGTCCTGCGCTACGCCCTCGCGGACGTGGCCCCGGTCGTCAGCCTGTACGTGAACGACTTCAACACCGCGGCGAGAAGGACGTACCGGCGCGTGGGCTTCCAGGAGACCGGCGCTTTCATGAGCGTGCTGTTCTAGGCGAGCTGTTCCAGACGTGCTGTTCTGGTTGACAGCCGCACCGGCCGCACCGGCCGCTGTGCCCGGATCGCCGGCTGCTCGGTCAGACCGGCAGCTGCTCGATCAGAGCGGCCGAGCGGACCACCGCCGCGAGCGCCTCGGGGCGGCCCGTGTGCGCGTACACCTCCAGGCAGGTGTCCGCGAGCTTGATGACGTGCTCGTCCCCGTGCCGGGAGGCCAGCTCGAACACCTCGTCCGCCGATCCGGGCGCGGCGGGCAGATCGCCGGGCGGGGCGGGCTCGGCAGGAGCGTACGCCGCCGTCACGGCCGCACTCGCCGCCCATGCCGCGTGCAGACTGCCGACCCACAGGGTGCGGGGCAACGCCGGCAGAGTGCGCAGGACGGCCATGGGCGCGGTCGCCGAGTGCACCAGCATCACCGGTGAACCGTGCGCGTTCGGCAGGTAGTTCAGCGCTGCCGCCGTGATGACCTCCGCCAGCAGGTCGCGGGCCTGCCCGGCGTCGGCGGCCGGGCGCAGGGCGGCCAGTGCGAGGGGCCAGCCGGCCAGGCCGGAGAGCTGGTCCAGCCGGTGGTTGATGCCCGCGCTCTGGTCCGGGACCCGCGGCACTTCGGCCAGCGCGGCGGCGGGCCCGGCCGTGCCGGCCGGGGCGGTGAGCGGGACCGGCTGCCAGCGTGCCGCCCAGTAGCCGAGGGCCTGGCCCAGCTCGGCCCGCCGGGCCGCGTCCTCGTGTTCCAGCAGGGCGTGCACGGCGTGGCCGGTCCTGATCACCCCGTGGGTGGCGCCCGCCGCGATCCCCGGCAGCAGCCGCGGCCACCACGTCTCCAGCACGGTCCGCCACGGGCGCTGCTCGACCTCCCGCGCGAAGAAGGCGAGCCAGTCACCGAGCCGCCGCGGTTCGCCGAGCGCCGCGCGCCAGTCCTCGGCGGCGAGGGGCGACAGACCGCGCGGCAGCTCGTCCAGCCGTTCCATGTAGCGGTCCAGCCAGCGGTGGACATGGCCTGCGTGCCCACGGCGGACCAGCGCCTCCACGGCCATCGGACCGTGATTGCTCAGCCATCCCTCGAACTCGGGCCCGGTCCGGTGCAGTCGTTCGTAGGCCTCGTCGAGCGTGCTCTCAGCGTCCATGACCACGACGTTAGGCGAGCGTCGGGGCGGGTTCATCGGCCGTGGGGTCGAGCCGGGTGCGTACCCGGGGCCTAGGACCGCGGTCGGACGGGTACGGTCCGCCCCTTCGCCCCGCCCGGCCGTGGGCGGCCCCCCTGTACGCTCCCCGCATGGACCTCGTGATCGGCCCCCTGGACCTCTCCGCCCACGTCGACGAGGCCCTGGCCGTCCAGGCGGTCGCCTTCGGGCTCGGCCCGGACGAAGTCGCCGTACGCCGTCAGATCGTCCAGCGGCACATGCAGTACCGGGGTGCGAGGGCCCTCGGCGCGACCGTCGGCGGGCACCTCGTCGGCTTCGTCTACGGCATGCCCAACTCCCGCATCCACTGGTGGTCCACGGTCGTGGAGCCCTACCTCCGCGCGAACGGCAACGACTCCTGGCTGGACGACTCCTTCGTCATCACCGAACTGCACGTCCACCCCGGCCACCAGAACCGCGGCATCGGCCGGCGGCTGATCACCACGATCACCGACAGTGCGGCCGAGCCCCGCTCGATCCTCTCCGCGATCGACACCGACAGCCCGGCCCGCGGTCTGTATTTCTCCCTCGGGTACGTCGACCTGGCCCGCCAGGTGCACTTCCCGAGCGCGCCCCGGCCGTACGCCGTGATGGGTGCCCCCCTGCCGCTGCGCGGGCGCTGACCGATTTCCGCCCGCACAGGCGGCCCGGCTAACCTCCTATGCCATCACCCTTACCCGGCAGGAGTACGAGAACCATGGCCAACGCACCGGTCCAGCGCATGTCCCAGTTGATGGCGAAGACGCTGCGCGACGACCCGGCGGACGCCGAGGTCCTCAGCCACAAGCTCCTCGTCCGTGCCGGTTACGTCCGCCGTACCGCCGCCGGCATCTGGTCCTGGCTGCCGCTGGGCAAGAAGGTCCTCGCCAACGTGGAGCGGATCGTCCGTGAGGAGATGGACGCGATCGGCGCCCAGGAGGTCTCCCTCCCCGCCCTGCTGCCCAGGGAGCCGTACGAGGCGACCGGCCGCTGGGACGAGTACGGCCAGGAGCTGTTCCGGCTCAAGGACCGCAAGGGCGGCGACTACCTCCTCGGCCCCACCCACGAGGAGATCTTCACCCTCCTGGTCAAGGACCAGTGCACGTCCTACAAGGACCTGCCGGTGATCCTCTACCAGATCCAGACCAAGTTCCGGGACGAGGCCCGCCCCCGCGCCGGCATCCTGCGCGGCCGTGAGTTCCTGATGAAGGACTCGTACTCCTTCGACACCGAGGACGAGGGCCTCGCCCAGTCCTACGCCCTGCACCGCCAGGCCTACCAGCGCGTCTTCGACCGCCTCGGCCTGGACTACCGCATCTGCGCGGCCACCGCCGGCGCCATGGGCGGCTCCAAGTCCGAGGAGTTCCTCGCCCCGGCCGAGGCCGGCGAGGACACCTTCGCGGACTGCCCGAACTGTGACTTCGCCGCCAACACGGAGGCGATCACGTACGAGCTGAAGCCGGTCGACGGCTCGGCCGTGCCCGCGCTCGAGGAGATCCCGACCCCGGACACCCCCACCATCGAGACCCTGGCCGCCTCCCTCGGCGTCCCGGCCTCCGCCACGCTGAAGAACCTGCTGGTCAAGGTGGACGGCGAGATCGTCGCCGTCGGCGTGCCCGGCGACCGCGAGGTCGACCTGGACAAGGTCGAGGCACACTTCGCGCCGGCCGCCGTCGAGATGGTCACCGAGGCCGACTTCGCCGGCCGCCCCGACCTGGTCCGCGGCTACGTCGGTCCGCAGGGCCTGGGCGAGAAGGTCACCTACATCGCCGACCCGCGCGTGGCCCCCGGCACCTCCTGGATCACCGGCGCCAACAAGGACGGCATGCACGCGAAGAACGTCGTCGCCGGCCGTGACTTCGAGGTCGACGCGTACGTGGACGTCGTCGTGGTGCAGGAGGGCGACCCCTGCCCCAAGTGCGGCACCGGCCTGAAGCTGGACCGCGCCATCGAGATCGGCCACATCTTCCAGCTGGGCCGCAAGTACGCCGACGCCCTCAAGCTCGACGTCCTCGGCCAGAACGGCAAGCCCGTCCGCGTCACCATGGGCTCCTACGGCATCGGCGTCTCGCGTGCCGTCGCCGCGCTCGCCGAGCAGTCCGCCGACGACAAGGGCCTGGTGTGGTCCAAGGAGGTCGCCCCGGCCGACGTGCACGTGGTCGCCGCCGGCAAGGCCCTGCAGACCGAGCTGGCCCTCGACGTCGCCGAGAAGCTGGCCGCCGCGGGTGTCCGCGTCCTGGTCGACGACCGGGCCGGTGTCTCCCCGGGCGTGAAGTTCACCGACGCCGAGCTGATCGGCGTCCCCCAGATCCTGGTCGCCGGCCGCCGCTCCGGCGAGGGCGTCCTGGAACTGAAGGACCGCAAGAGCGGCGAGCGCGAGGAGCTGTCCGTCGAGGACGCGATCGCCCGTCTGACGGCGTAACGGGGCAAGCCCCTCGGCACAGGAGAAGCCCCCGAGATCCCGCAGAGGTCTCGGGGGGCTTCCCTTCGCGCTCACAGCCAGCCGGCGAACTCCAGCAGCAGCTCCCCGTCCTTGGGCCGCCCCACGCGAAGCGCCCGCACCCCGGACTCCACCGCCCGGAACAGCGTCCAGCCGCGCAGCCGCTCCTGGTCGACCTCCAGGGACTCGGCGAGCCGCTTGATCCGCCGCCGAACGATCGCCGCACCGGACGGCGACGCGATCAGGTCCTCCACCCGGTCCCGCACCAGCCGCGCCAGATCGAAGGCGCACTCGCCGACCACCGGATCCGGACCCACGGCCAGCCACGGCATCCGCTCCCCGGCCAGCACCTTGCTCTGCCGGAACGTGCCGTGCAGCAACCGGTGTTCGGGCGGTGCGGCCACAAGTGCCTCGCGGGCCGCGAGCGCCGCGTCGACCAGCGGTGCCACCTGTGGATCGGCGTCCGCTCCCGCCCGCATCGCCGCCGCCTGCCGCCCGGTGCGCTCCACGACCGTCTCGAAGACATGCTCGGCGGGCGGCTCGGCCCACAGCCGGCGCAGCGTTCCCGCCGCCTCCAGCAGCGCCTTCGCCTCCGGCAGCGACCGCACCGACACATCCGGGTGCAGCCGTTCGAGCAGCAGCACACCCTCCTCGCCACCGGTCTCCAGCAGTTGTACGGCGCCCAGGCCACCCCAGTGCGCCAGCGCCGCCCGCTCGCCGGCCGGACGGGCCCTGGGCGGGGCCAGCTTGAGCACGGCCGGGGTGCCGTCGGCCCGCCGCACCAGGACCACCAGGCTGCTGCGCCCGCCCGGCACCTGCACCCGCTCCACGGTCAACTCCCGCTCGGCCACAGCCTGTTCGGCGGCCCGGGGCAGCTGCGCCAGCCAGGCGTCGCCGTCCGGTGCCGTCTCACCGAGCGCCCGTACCAGGCGCGGCGGCGGTTCGAAAGCCATGCGCGAGCGTTTCCTTCCAGTCCGGGTCGTGTCGTGGGGCGCGTGCCTGGGGATACCGGGTCACGGCGTTGCCGAGGCGGAGGCCGACGGTGTCCCGCGCAGCGGCGTACCGGCCGCGCCGGTCCCCTCGGCGGCCCGCTCGGCGAGCCCAGGGAAGGCTACGCTCTCCCCGCTCCAGCGCACCGCGCGCACCGCGGCCTGCCTGAGCGCCCCGGCCGCCGAGCCGCGCCGCGCGCCCGTCGCCGCCCGGACCAGATCCGCGTACACCCCGGCCAGGCGCTCTTCCAGCTGTGCGGCGAGGCGCAGCGCCGCCGCCGAGTCGGACACCGGGAACGGCAGCGCATACGCGGCGTTGGCGGCCACCGGCTCGCCGCCCAGGTCGCGCACCTCACGGGCGAGCGCGTCCCGGTCGGCCCGGTGGGCGTTCCAGGCCGCCCGTGCCTCGTCGCGGCGCGCCTCGGCGATCCGGCCGCCGACGACGCCGTAGCCGTACACCGTCGCGTGCTCCGCCGCCAGCGCCGACTGAAGCGCGGTCAACTCGGCCTTCCCGGGGTCCTTGTCGCTCACTTGGCCCCCTCGGCCGTCAGCAGGTACGCGTGCGCGGCGCCGGCCGCCGCGACGGACGCCAGCAGCCGGGCCAGTTCGCCCGGTACGTCCAGCAGGGCCTTGGCGCGCCGGTCGGCGAGGGTGCGTTCGGCTGCGGCCAGCGCGGCGAGGGCGTCCTTCTCGGTGACCGGGACGGCCGCACCGGCGGACGGGGAGGCTGCCGCACCGGCCGACGGGGTGGCCGGGGTAGCCGAGGACACCGAGGACTTCGCGGGTGTGGGCGTCGTGCCGTCCGTGAGGGCCTCCACGTGTGCCGCCACCTGGGCGCGCAGCGGGCGCAACCGGTTCTCGAGCGGCGGATGTGCGGCGAGGACCGCGTCGTAGCGCGCCAGCAGCTCCTGACTGTCCCGGGCCGCACGCGCGCGTGCCCGCGCGGTCACCGACGAGGTGCCGCTGTCACGGGAGTGGGGACCGGAGGTGCAGCCCGCGAGCAGGGCGGCACCGGCGGCCGAGGCGAGCACGGATCTTCTGCGCGGCCCCGAGGGGGTGCGCGGCGGGGGGTACGGCACTGCAGACGTCCTCGGGGAACTCGTACGACAAGAAGCACGGCGGCGGGCGGCACGCCCGTGATCACGGTACCCGCGCACCCGTCCCACGCCACTCACCGGCACCGATCGGCCTCTTGGGCACCGGGCTCGTCCCCACTTGTCCACAGGTGGACGGCAACACACCCCGCGACCGGATACCCTTTGACCAGACACGCGACCCATCCCACAACAGCACACGCGGCCGAGGAGTCACCCGGATGAGCACCACCCAGAGCGAGAGGCTGCGAGAGCTGCTGGAACCGCTCGTCACCTCTCAGGGGCTGGATCTCGAAGAGATCCACGTGGACTCCGTAGGACGCAAGCGGGTGCTGCGTGTGGTCGTCGACTCCGACAGTGGTGCGGATCTGGATGCCATCGCCGATGTGAGCCGTGCGCTCTCGGCGAAGCTCGACGAGACCAACGTGATGGGCGACGTGGCGTACGACCTGGAGGTCGGCACCCCCGGCGCGGAGCGCCTCCTGACCGAGCACCGGCACTTCGTGCGCGCCACGGACCGGCTCGTGAAGTTCCAGCTGACCGAGGACGGCGAGCTGACCGCCCGGATCCTGACGGTCGACGAGGACGGTCTCGACGTCGAGGTCCCCGGGGTCAAGGGCCGCAAGGCCACCACCCGTCGGCTGGGCTTCCCGGAGATCGACAGGGCGCGCGTGCAGGTCGAGTTCAACCGCAAGGACAAGAAGGACATGAAGGAAGAGGAGGAGGCGTAGCCGTGGACATCGACATGAGCGCCCTGCGGGGCTTGGTTCGGGAGAAGGAGATCTCCTTCGACCTGCTGGTCGAGGCGATCGAGTCGGCCCTCCTCATCGCCTACCACCGCACCGAGGGAAGCCGCCGACACGCGCGCGTGGAGCTCAACCGGGAGACCGGGCATGTGACCGTGTGGGCGAAGGAGGACCCCGAGGACCTCGAGGAGGGCCAGGAGCCCCGCGAGTTCGACGACACCCCGTCCGGCTTCGGCCGGATCGCCGCCACCACCGCCAAGCAGGTGATCCTGCAGCGGCTGCGCGACGCCGAGGACGACGCGACCCTCGGCGAGTACGCGGGCCGCGAGGGCGACATCGTCACCGGTGTGGTCCAGCAGGGCCGCGACCCGAAGAACGTGCTCGTGGACATCGGCAGGCTCGAGGCCATCCTGCCGGTGCAGGAGCAGGTGCCCGGCGAGACCTACCCGCACGGCATGCGTCTGCGCTCCTACGTCGTCCGGGTGGCCAAGGGCGTGCGCGGTCCGTCGGTCACCCTCTCGCGTACGCACCCCAACCTGGTGAAGAAGCTGTTCGCCCTGGAGGTGCCGGAGATCGCCGACGGTTCCGTGGAGATCGCCGCGATCGCCCGCGAGGCCGGCCACCGCACCAAGATCGCCGTACGGTCCACCCGTTCGGGTCTGAACGCCAAGGGCGCCTGCATCGGCCCGATGGGCGGCCGGGTGCGCAACGTGATGGGTGAGCTGAACGGTGAGAAGATCGACATCGTCGACTGGTCGGACGACCCGGCGGAGATGGTGGCCAACGCCCTGTCACCCGCTCGGGTGAGCAAGGTGGAGGTCGTCGACCTCGCCTCCCGCTCCGCCCGGGTGACCGTGCCGGACTACCAGCTGTCGCTCGCGATCGGCAAGGAGGGGCAGAACGCCCGCCTCGCCGCCCGGCTCACCGGCTGGCGCATCGACATCCGCCCGGACACCGAGCAGCCCGCCGAGCAGCCGGAACGTGGCGAGTAACCGGGCGAACGCAACAAGTAACCGGTCGCTCGCCCCGGGCGTGACTCGGGGAATAGATCCAAGCCGCAGATGGCTTCGTTTCACGACAACAGCCGTTCGATCTTTGCCCCGAAGGGGTGAGGCCGATACGGGGAGGTAGACTTAACCGTGTCTGGCCGGACGGACGCCCGAGTATGCCCAGAACGTACCTGTGTGGGGTGCCGGGAGCGTGCGGCCAAGAACGATCTCCTGCGGATCGTGAGGATCGAGGACGCATGCGCCCCCGATCCCCGCGGTACGCTGCCCGGCCGGGGTGCCTACGTACACCCCGTTCTGGTCTGTCTCGACCAGGCGGTACGCCGCCGGGCGTTCTCACGGGCGCTGCGCGCCCCGGGAGCGCTCGACACAAAGGCGTTGCGCCGATACGTCGAGCAGACAACAGTTGCTGAACAGGCAACACCGTAAGGAAGTGGCGCGCGGACCGTCCGCGTGGCCAGGTACCCCGCGAGTTGGAAGTAGGTCGAGATTGCGATGAGCACTCGATGAGCACGCGATGAGTACGCCCATGAAGTAGCGACGGTCCGGCTTCACCCGGACCTCAAAGGAGCGAAGTGGCTAAGGTCCGGGTCTACGAACTCGCCAAGGAGTTCGGTGTCGAGAGCAAGGTCGTCATGGCCAAGCTCCAGGAACTCGGTGAATTCGTCCGTTCGGCGTCTTCGACCATCGAAGCGCCGGTTGTACGCAAGCTGACCGACGCCTTCCAGGGCGGTGGCAACGGCAAGTCCGCCGGTAAGCCCGCCCCGCGCAAGGCTTCCCCCAGGCCCGCCGGGCCCTCCCCGGCGCAGGCGGCACGTCCGGCTGCCCCGAAGCCGGCGGCCCCCAAGCCTCCGACGGCGCCCGCTGCCCAGCAGCCCGCTGCCCCGTCGGCCCCCGTGACACCCGCGCCGGCCTCCGGCCCGCGTCCGGTGCCGGGTCCCAAGCCCGCGCCGCGTCCGGCTCCGGCCGCCCCGGAGTTCACCGCTCCGCCGGCTGCCCCGGCCGCTCAGACCCCGCAGGCCCCGGCCGCGCAGGGTCCGCGTCCCGGCGCCCGCCCGGCTGGTCCCAAGCCCGGCGGCGCCCGTCCGGGTGGTCCCGGTCAGGGCCAGGCCCGTCCGGGCCAGGGTGCCCCGCGTCCCGGTGGCCAGGGCTCGCGTCCGGGTGCCCGTCCGGCCGGTCCGCGTCCGGGTAACAACCCCTTCACCTCCGGTGGCTCCACCGGCATGGCCCGCCCGCAGGCCCCGCGCCCGCAGGGCGGTCCGCGTCCCGGTGGCCCCGGCGGTCACGGCGGTGCCGGTGCCCCCGGCGCCGGTCCCCGTCCGCAGGCTCCCGGTGGCCAGGGCGGCGGTCCGCGTCCCCAGGGTCCCGGCGGTCCGCGTCCGACCCCGTCCGGCATGCCCCGCCCGCAGGGTGGTCCGCGTCCCGGCCCGGCCGGCCCGCGTCCGAACCCCGGCATGATGCCGCAGCGTCCGGCTGCCGGTCCGCGTCCTGGCGGCGGTGGTCCCGGTGGCCGCGGTCCCGGTGGCGGCGGTCGTCCCGGTGGCGGTGGCGGTCGTCCGGGTGGCGGCGGCTTCGCCCGTCCCGGTGGCGGCGGTGGCGGCTTCGCCGGTCGTCCCGGTGGTCCCGGTGGCGGTGGCGGTGGCGGCGGTTTCGCCGGCCGTCCCGGTGGCGGTGGCCCCGGCGGTGGCGGCGGTGGCCGTCCCGGCTTCGGTGGCCGTCCCGGTGGTCCCGGTGGCCGCGGTGGCACGCAGGGCGCCTTCGGCCGTCCCGGTGGTCCCGCGCGTCGCGGTCGCAAGTCGAAGCGGCAGAGGCGCCAGGAGTACGAGGCCATGCAGGCCCCGAGCGTCGGCGGCGTGATGCTGCCGCGCGGCAACGGCGAGGCCATCCGTCTCTCCCGCGGCGCGTCGCTCACCGACTTCGCGGAGAAGATCAACGCCAATCCGGCGTCGCTCGTCGCGGTCATGATGAACCTCGGCGAGATGGTCACCGCGACGCAGTCCGTCTCCGACGAGACCCTGCAGCTCCTCGCCGACGAGATGAACTACACGGTTCAGATCGTCAGCCCCGAGGAGGAGGACCGCGAACTGCTCGAGTCCTTCGACATCGAGTTCGGCGAGGACGAGGGCGACGAGGAGGACCTGGTGGTCCGTCCGCCGGTCGTCACCGTCATGGGTCACGTCGACCACGGTAAGACCCGCCTGCTCGACGCCATCCGCAAGACGAACGTCATCGCGGGCGAGGCCGGTGGCATCACCCAGCACATCGGTGCCTACCAGGTCGCGACCGAGGTCAACGACGAAGAGCGCAAGATCACCTTCATCGACACCCCGGGTCACGAGGCGTTCACCGCCATGCGTGCCCGTGGTGCGAAGTCGACCGACATCGCGATCCTGGTCGTCGCGGCCAACGACGGCGTCATGCCGCAGACGGTCGAGGCGCTCAACCACGCCAAGGCGGCCGACGTCCCGATCGTCGTCGCGGTCAACAAGATCGACGTCGAGGGTGCCGACCCGACCAAGGTGCGCGGTCAGCTGACCGAGTACGGCCTGGTGGCCGAGGAGTACGGCGGCGACACGATGTTCGTCGACATCTCCGCCAAGCAGGGTCTGCACATCGACTCGCTGCTGGAGGCCGTGGTCCTCACGGCCGACGCCTCGCTCGACCTGCGGGCCAACCCGGCCCAGGACGCGCAGGGCATCTCGATCGAGTCCCGCCTCGACCGCGGCCGTGGTGCCGTGGCGACGGTCCTCGTCCAGCGAGGCACGCTGCGGGTCGGCGACACGATGGTCGTGGGCGACGCCTACGGTCGTGTGCGCGCCATGCTCGACGACAACGGCAACAACGTCGCCGAGGCCGGCCCGTCGACGCCGGTCCAGGTCCTGGGCCTGACCAACGTCCCGGGTGCGGGCGACAACT
Source organism: Streptomyces broussonetiae (assembly GCF_009796285.1). Lineage (NCBI taxonomy): Bacteria > Bacillati > Actinomycetota > Actinomycetes > Kitasatosporales > Streptomycetaceae > Streptomyces > Streptomyces broussonetiae. The sequence continues at coordinate 6,730,269 of NZ_CP047020.1, forward strand.
TCCTGGTGGTCGACGAGGACCGTACGGCCCGCCAGATCGCCGAGAAGCGCGCCGCCCGCGAGCGCAACGCGGCCTTCGCCAAGCGCACGCGCCGCGTCTCGCTCGAGGACCTGGACAAGGTGCTCAAGGCCGGCGAGGTCCAGCAGCTGAACCTGATCATCAAGGGTGACGCTTCTGGTTCCGTCGAGGCCCTGGAGTCCTCCCTGCTCCAGCTGGACGTCGGCGAAGAGGTCGACATCCGCGTCCTGCACCGCGGCGTCGGTGCGGTCACGGAGTCGGACATCGACCTGGCGATGGGCTCGGACGCCATCGTGATCGGCTTCAACGTCCGCGCGGCCGGCCGCGCGGCGCAGATGGCCGAGCGCGAGGGCGTGGACGTCCGGTACTACTCGGTCATCTACCAGGCGATCGAGGAGATCGAGGCGGCCCTCAAGGGCATGCTCAAGCCGGAGTACGAAGAGGTCGAGCTGGGTACGGCGGAGATCCGCGAGGTCTTCAAGTCGTCCAAGCTGGGCAACATCGCCGGTGTCCTCATCCGCTCGGGCGAGGTCAAGCGCAACACCAAGGCGCGCCTGGTCCGCGATGGCAAGGTCATCGCGGAGAACCTCAACATCGAGGGCCTGCGTCGCTTCAAGGACGACGTCACCGAGATCCGCGAAGGCTACGAGGGTGGTATCAACCTCGGCAACTTCAACGACATCAAGGTCGACGACGTCATCGCGACGTACGAGATGCGGGAGAAGCCGCGGGTGTAACGGCCCACGGTTCGTGCTGGCCGGCGGAACTCGGGTTCTGCCGGCCAGCGCGCCGTTCCCGGGGGTCTCGCCCCCGGGAAGCGCTGCAGTCGACGGCGCCCGGAAAACCCGGTCGAGCCACTGGCACCCAAGCGGTACCGTGGCTCCAGGCCATCGATCCCGTACCGGCGGGTCAACCCGGCACACAACATGTATGTGGGGACTCTGTCCTTCGACCTCCTCCTCGGCGACGTCCACTCGCTGAAGGAAAAGCGCTCCGTCGTCCGCCCGATCGTCGCCGAGCTCCAGCGGAAGTACGCGGTGAGCGCGGCCGAGGTGGACCACATGGACCTCCACCGGCGAGCGGTCATCGGCCTCGCCATGGTCTCTTCGGACGCGGGGCACCTGAGTGACGTACTCGACCGGTGCGAACGGCTGGTCGCCGGCCGCCCCGAGGTGGAACTGCTGTCGGTCCGACGCCGTTTCCACGGCGAAGACGACTGACGCGACCAGACCACAGCAACACGAGAAGAAGAAAAAGAACGGGAGACGGACCAGTGGCCGACAACGCGCGGGCGAAAAGGCTGGCGGACCTCATCCGAGAGGTGGTGGCCCAGAAGCTGCAGCGCGGGATCAAGGACCCGCGGCTCGGCTCGCACGTCACCATCACGGACACCCGGGTCACGGGTGACCTGCGGGAGGCGACCGTCTTCTACACGGTCTACGGGGACGAAGAGGAGCGGAACGCCGCTGCCGCGGGCCTGGAGAGCGCCAAGGGCATCCTGCGCTCCGAGGTCGGCCGTGCGGCCGGCGTGAAGTTCACGCCGACCCTGACCTTCGTCGCGGACGCCCTGCCGGACACCGCCCGGACCATCGAGGACCTCCTCGACCGGGCCCGGCAGTCCGACGCCGCGGTGCGCGAGGCGTCCGCGGGTGCCGCGTACGCCGGCGAGGCGGACCCGTACAAGAAGCCGGGATCCGACGAGGAGACGGACGACAGCGCCGAATGACCAGCAAGCCCACTCCGCCCGACGGCCTTGTCATCGTCGACAAGCCGTCGGGCTTCACCTCGCACGACGTGGTCGCCAAGATGCGCGGGATCGCCCGGACCCGACGCGTCGGCCACGCCGGCACCCTCGACCCGATGGCGACCGGTGTCCTGGTCCTCGGGGTCGAGCGCGCCACCAAACTCCTCGGACACCTCGCACTGACCGAGAAGGAGTACCTGGGCACCATCCGCCTGGGCCAGAACACGGTCACCGACGACGCCGAGGGCGAGATCACCTCCTCGACCGACGCCGGCAAGGTGACCCGGGACGCCATCGACGCCGGCATCGCCAAGCTGACCGGCGACATCATGCAGGTGCCGTCCAAGGTCAGCGCCATCAAGATCGACGGCGTACGGTCGTACAAGCGGGCCCGCAAGGGCGAGGACTTCGACATCCCCGCCCGCCCGGTACGGGTCTCCTCCTTCGCGGTGTACGACGTCCGGGACGCGGTCGCCGAGGACGGCACCCCGGTGCTCGACCTGGTCGTCTCCGTCGTCTGCTCCTCCGGTACCTACATCCGCGCGCTCGCCCGTGACCTGGGCGCCGACCTCGGCGTCGGCGGCCACCTCACCGCGCTGCGCCGGACGCGCGTCGGGCCGTACAAGCTGGACGCGGCGAAGACGCTGGACCAGCTGCAGCAGGAGCTGACCGTGCTGCCGATCGCCGAGGCCGCGGATGCCGCGTTCCGCCGCTGGCAGGTGGACGCCAGGCGGGCCCGGCTGCTGCTCAACGGCGTCCGGCTGGAGATGCCCGGCGAGTACGCGGGCGCCGGTCCCGTCGCCGTCTTCGACGCCGAGGGCCGCTTCCTCGCGCTGGTCGAGGAGCAGCGGGGCAAGGCCAAGAGCCTGGCCGTCTTCGGCTGAGCCGAGCACACGGGCGAGCGCTTGTCGCCGCGCGCACAAGCGAACGCTCGTCCGTGGAGCGACGGCCGGCCACGGGGTGGGCCCCTGCCGCCGCTCCACGGTCCCCCCTCGGTTCCCCCATCCCTAGGGTTATCCAGCGGCACCCGACTATTCACCCGTCCGGGCAGGCGCTCGGAGTGAACCGGGGGAGCGGACGGGGGCGCGTTTGCCACGCGATCTGTCCCGCCGATCACCGCGCGCCTACCGTCGAAGACAGGGCAAACGGGGGTAAGGGCGGGGAGGTACGGCCATGGCGGGACGGGGCCCGCGCACCGGAAGCGGTCGCCGGCAGACGGCGGACGCCGTCCACCGGGGCCAGGGGGATCGTACGGACGCAGCCTCCGGGCAGGGTGCGTGCCGCGCCGACGGTGCCCCGCGCACCGTCGGCACCACGCGCGCGGCAGCCCCCGCCCAGCCGTACGACACCCCTCACCGGCCCCCGCTCCCCGCCCTCGTCGAGATCCGCGACCTGGCCGGCCGCCCCCGCGGCATCGGCTTCCTCGCCGATCACCTCGGCACCCTGCTCACCAGCCATGAGACCGTCGACGGTCTGCCCCGGCTCGTGCTGCACGCGGCGGACGACCGGGCGGGCGAGCGCGTCTGTGTGGTCGACGCCGGCGCCGTCGTCCCGCTGCCCGCCCGTGACCTGGCCCTGGTCCGCACCGAGGGGCTGGGCCTGGCCCCGCTGCCGCTGACCGTGCGGGAGCGCGTCGACGCCGGGACCTATGTACGGATCCCGGCGGGCTGCTGGCGCGAGGCGCGGGTGCTCGCCGCCATCGAGGCGACATACACCGCCACCGACCGCTTCCACCTCCTCGAGGACGCGCTGGAGCTGGCCATCGGCACCGCCGGCCGGGACGCGCTGCGGCTCGGCGGCGGGGCCGCGGGCGGACCGGTGCTGGACGCCGGGACCGGGGCCGTCCTCGGCGTCCTCGGCACCGCCCTGCACTCCGCGCGGCGCGATGCGGGCTTCGCGGTCCCGCTGCGGCCCGCCGACGGCCCCCTCGCCGAACTGCTCGCCCGCAACGCGGCCACCGTGCCCGCCTACGGCGCCGACCTCAACCTGGCCGGCATCCTGGAACTCACCGCCACCTCGGTCGGCCAGGACGGCTCGCACGGCAGGCGTTGCGCAGCCACGGAGCCGGTCGAACGCGCCCATCCCGCACGGGAGTTGGCCGCCTTCGAGCACGGCGACCGGGCCGTGCTCGCGCTCGTCGGCGCCCCGGGCAGCGGCCGTACGACCCAGCTCACCGCCCTCGCCGCGCGCCGCGCCCGCGCCGAGCGGCCCGCGCCCACGCTGTGGCTGCGCGGTGCCGACCTGGAGGAGGCCGACGGCTCCGTGGCCGACGCCGCCCGCCGCACCCTGGACCGGGCCGCCCGGATCGTGGCCGCCGCCCGCAGCGCCCACCCCGACGACCTCGGCGACGTCACCCCCGAGTGGCTGGCCCGCCAGGCCGCCCGGGCCGGCCGCCCGCTGCTGCTCCTGCTCGACGGCCCCGAGGAGATGCCGCCCCTGCTCGCCCACCGGACGAGCGAGTGGACCAGGGGCACGGCCGACTGGCTGCGCGCAACCGGGGCACGGCTGGTGGTGGCCTGCCGGGAGGAGTACTGGGAGCGGGCCGGGGCGGAGTTCCCCGCGGACCTGCTGCACGCGACCCCGGCCCGTTCGACCGCGCAGGCGGCTCCGGCCGCCCCCACGGCCCCCCTCGCCCTCACCACCCCCACCGCCCCCGGTGCCTTCACTCCTCACCTGCCGCCCTGTGTCCGGCTCGGTGCCCTGAGCCCGGACGAGGCGCGGCGGGCCCGGGCCCGGTTCGGCATCCCGGACGGTGCCCTCGTCGAGCGGGACGCCCGGCATCCGCTCACCCTCCGGCTGCTGTCCGAGGTCCGGGCCGCCACGCCGGACGCCCCGGCGGCCCGGCCCGTCGACCGGCACGAGGTGTTCGCCGCGTACCTCGACCTGATGTGTCTGCGCGTCGCGGTCCGCCTCGCCGTCCAGAGCGGTCTGCGCGGCACGGCCGTACGCCGGCTCGCCGCCCGGGTGGCCGGACAGGTGCACGAGGCCGCGCGGCGCAGTCTCGGGCCCGGACAGGGCGAGCTGGACCGGGAGTCCTTCGAGACGGTGTTCCCCTGGGGGCTCGCCCCGGCCCGGCTCGGCGGCGGCACCGGCTGGGCGTCCGCCGTACTCGCCGAGGGCCTCCTCGTCCCGGCCGGCGACGGCTACCGCTTCGCGCACGAGGAGCTGGCCGACTGGATCCAGGGCATGCACCTCGACCTGGACGAGGCCCTGCACGCCCTGGTCCACCGCCCCCACGCCCCGCGGGAGCCCGCTCCCGACCCGGTGCCGCACCACCGGGTCGGGCCCGTCGTACAGGCCCTGCTGTTCCTCGCCCGGCAGCGCGGATCCCGTCAACTCACCGCCAGGCTCAGGGACTTGACCGACACCCTGGAGCGGGACCCCGGCTCCTGGTGGGCCGCCCGGCTGCTCGCCCGCACCCTGCTCCAGGTTCCGGACGCCACGCCGTACACCGAGGTGCTGCGGCTGCTCGCCGACCGGATCGTGGCCCTGCGCCGGGCGCGGCGAGAGGTGCCGGCCGACTTCGGGCCCGCCTTCTGGACCGAGCTGCCCCTGCCCGACGCCGAGCGGCTCGCCCTGCTGCGCGGGCTCGTCCTGGCCGACCAGGCGCCACCGGAGCCCGGCGAGCGCTATCTCGACGCCGTCGCCCGGCTGCTCGCCGCCGCGCCCGCCGCCGTACAGCCGCAGCTGACGCACTGGTTCGACGACGAACGGCCGCTGCCCGCGACCCCGCACGCCACCGTCGCCACTGCCGCGCAGGCGCTGCTGCACACCCACCGGCACGGCGCGCTGGACGGTCTCACCGACATCCTCGTGGCGAGCGCCCACCGGCGCGCCCACGAACTGCTCACCACGCTCGCCGAGGACGAGCCGTCGGCGCTCTGCCGGGCCGTCGAACGCTGGGCGCACGACGAGCGCCCCGCCCGCCGGGCGGCAGCCGTGACCTTCGGGCTGCACGCGGCCCCGCAGGCGCGCGCACAGGCCGACCGCGAGCTGCTGCGCCGTGCCGCCCTCGCCCTGCTCGCCCGCCCCGCAGACGACACCCTGCACGGCGGCGCCCTGGCCCTGCTGATCCACGATCCGCACACCCGGGGCCCGCACCTGCCCGCGGCGCTACGAGCCTTCGCCGAAGGCGACCCGCACCTGACGCCCCGCGCCCTGGCCCCTGCCCTCGCCACCCATCCCGAAGCGGTCCTGGCGGCCTTGCGCCCCCGGCTGCACGGCGCGGACGCGGCGCTCACCCTGCGCGTCCTCGCCGACGCCACCACCCCGGCCCTCGCCCATGACGTCGCTGCCCTGGCCCGGGAGGCCGTACGACAGCACCCGGAGACCGCGGGACAGCTCGCCGCCCACGTCGACCACCGGCTCGAGCAGGGCCCGACGGCCCGCCCCGTCCTGCTGCCCCTGGTCATCGGACTGCTCCACGACAGCCCCGAACCACTGCGCGCGGCCCTCGCCGCCGTCCTTTCCGCCGCGGGCAGCCCCGCCTCCCGCCCACTGCGCCGCGAGCTGCTGGAGGTCCTGTTCACCGGCGAACAGGCCCCGTCCGTCCTGGCCGCCGTCCTGCATGCCGCGGCCGAGCACGGCGACCGCCGGGAGGAGGAGGCCCGCGGGCTCGTGCGCCGCACCGGTCTGCTCCTGGTCCGCACGCCCGAGGGGGCCACCCGCTTCGACCGCTGCCTGGTCGAGCTGGGCCGGCACGTCCCCGGCTTCGCCGTGCTGATGGCCCGCTGGCTCGCCGACACCCCGGACGACTGGGCCGCCGTCGTGGGCCCCAGCACCCGCCGCACGCTGGAGAACCTGGCGGGCGTCCGCGTGCCCGCCTGAGCGGCACCGAAGACATGGCGCTGAACGTGCGCCCGGTCACAGCCCCGATACCGATGCCGGACAGAGGCACCCGGCATGGCACCCTTAGACCTGCACAAGAGGTCAAGGTAGACACGGACACGGGTTCGAGGAGCGGTCACAGTGCAGCGCTGGCGTGGCTTGGAGGACATCCCCCAGGACTGGGGGCGCAGCGTCGTCACCATCGGTTCCTACGACGGCGTCCACCGCGGCCACCAGCTGATCATCAGACATGCCGTGGACCGCGCCCGCGAGCTGGGCGTCCCGGCCGTCGTGGTGACCTTCGACCCGCACCCCAGCGAGGTCGTGCGCCCCGGCAGCCACCCGCCGCTGCTCGCTGCGCACCACCGGCGTGCCGAGCTGATGGCGGAGCTGGGCGTGGACGCGGTGCTCGTCCTCCCGTTCACCACCGAGTTCTCGAAGCTCTCGCCCGCCGACTTCGTGGTGAAGGTCCTGGTGGACAAGCTGCACGCCAAGGCGGTCGTCGAGGGACCGAACTTCCGCTTCGGCCACAAGGCGGCCGGCGACGTCGCGTTCCTCACCGAGCAGGGCAAGACCTACGACTTCGAGGTCGAGGTCGTGGACCTGTACGTCACGGGTGAGGCGGGCGGCGGCAAGCCGTTCTCCTCGACGCTGACCCGGTGCCTGGTCGCCGAGGGCGACCTCGAGGGCGCCCGCGAGATCCTGGGCCGTCCGCACCGCGTGGAGGGCGTGGTCGTGCGCGGCGCCCAGCGCGGCCGTGAGCTGGGCTTCCCGACCGCCAACGTCGAGACCCTCCCGCACACCGCCATCCCCGCCGACGGCGTGTACGCCGGCTACCTGCACGTCGAGGGCGAAGCCATGCCGGCCGCGATCTCGGTCGGCACGAACCCGCAGTTCGACGGCACCGAGCGCACGGTGGAGGCATACGCGATCGACCGCGTGGGCCTCGACCTGTACGGCCTGCACGTCGCCGTCGACTTCCTCGCCTACGTCCGCGGCCAGGCCAAGTTCGACTCCCTGGAGGCCCTGCTCGAGCAGATGGCCGCGGATGTGAAGCGGTGCCGGGAGATCGTGGCGGCGGAGCAGGAGTAGCCCACTGCCGCCGCCTGCTGTGCGGCTGACGACACGAAAGGGCGGCCGGTGCGCTGAGCACCGGCCGCCCTTTTCGGTCACTGCTGCTGCGGCGGCTGCTGCCCCTGCGGGGGCTGGGGGTAGCCGTACGCCTGACCGTGCTGCTGCGGCTGGTCCTGCTGCGCAGGCGACTGCGGCTGCGGCGGGCCGGTGTACAGCTCCTGGCCCGGAGGCTGCGGGAGCGGTTGGGCCGGCGGGGCGGGGTACGGGTGGGACGCGTAGGGCTGGCCCGGCACCTGCTGGGGATACGGCTGGCCCGGCATCGGCTGGCCCGGCGCCTGCTGGGGGTACGGCTGACCGGGCATCGGCTGACCGGGCATGGGCTGACCCGGCATCGGCTGACCGGGCATGGGCTGACCGGGCATGGGCTGACCGGGCATCGGCGGGGCGGCCACCGGCGGCGGGTTGCCGTCGCTGGTCCACAGCCCGTGCGACTGCTGGTGACGTACGAAGTCCTCGGCGATCAGCGCGGCGAGGTTGAAGTACGCCTCGCGCGTGCGCGGCCGCATCATGTCGAGGTCGACCTCGGCACCGGCGGCCAGATGCTCGTCGAACGGCACGACCACGACCCCGCGAGTGCGGGTCTCGAAGTGCGCCACGATGTCCTCGACCTTGATCATCTTGCCGGTCTCGCGGACGCCGGAGATCACCGTGAGGGACCGGGAGACCAGGTCGGCGTACCCGTGCGCGGACAGCCAGTCCAGCGTCGTACTGGCACTGCTCGCACCGTCCACGGACGGCGTCGAGACGATGATCAACTGGTCGGCGAGGTCGAGCACGCCGCGCATGGCGCTGTAGAGCAGGCCGGTGCCCGAGTCGGTCAGGATCACCGGGTACTGCCGGCCGAGCACGTCGATCGCGCGGCGGTAGTCCTCGTCGTTGAACGTGGTCGAGACGGCCGGGTCGACGTCGTTGGCAATGATCTCCAGACCGGAGGGCGCCTGGGAGGTGAACCGGCGGATGTCCATGTACGAGTTGAGGTACGGGATCGCCTGGACGAGGTCACGGATGGTGGCCCCCGTCTCGCGACGGACCCGGCGGCCGAGCGTACCGGCGTCCGGGTTGGCGTCGATGGCGAGGATCTTGTCCTGCCGCTCGGTGGCCAGGGTGGAGCCGAGCGCGGTGGTCGTGGTCGTCTTGCCCACCCCGCCCTTGAGGCTGATGACCGCGATCCGGTAGCAGGAGAGCACCGGCGTGCGGATCAGCTCCAGTTTGCGCTGCCGCTCGGCTTCCTCCTTCTTACCGCCGATCTTGAAGCGGCCTGCCGCCGCGGTGGGCCGCCCGCTCTTCGCCTTCTGCTTCTTGTTGTTGAGCAGCCGGTCGGCGGAAAGCTCCACCGCGGCCGTGTAACCGAGCGGCGCGGCACCGGGGTTGGTGGGCTGCCGCTGGTCGTGCTGGATGGGCTGCGGCCACGCGGCACCGGACCGCGGATCGACCGGCGCCTGCGGGACCTGTGCGGCCGGCGTGCCCTGCGGCTGCGGGAAGCCGTACCCACCGGGCGGGGTCGGACCGGCGCCGGCCGCGGGCGACGGGTTCGCCGCGGGCTGCGGGAAGCCGTGACTGCCGGACTCGGCGGGCGAGTCCGGGGTCCCGGGCTGGGGGAAGCCGTAACCGCCGGGCGAGGCCGGGCCGTTGGGGTGCGGCGGCGGGAAGCCGTAACCACCCACCTGCGCCTGGGGGTTGATGCCCGGCTGCGGTCCGGGTGGCGGGAAGCCGTAACCGCCGGGCGCGACGGGGCCCGTCGGCTGCGGCGGGGGCTGGACTCCGGGAACCGGCGGCGCGGGCGGCGCCGGCACCGCGAACGGCTGCGGCGCGGCGGGTACGCCTGGTTGGCCCGGTTGTCCCTGCCGGCCCTGCTCGCCCGGTTGGTTCCAGGCGGCGGGCGCGGGCTGGGGGGCGTGCGGCTGGAACGGCGGCTGCTGACCGGGCAGGGGGCCGGGGTGCGGCTGCCCAGGCTGCACGGGCTGGCCGGGCTGTCCAGGCCACTGCGCCGCCGGAGCGGGGGCAGCGGGCTGGTAGGAAGGCGGCAGCGGCGGCACTCCGCTCTGCGGCGCGGGCGGCGGCGCCCAGCCGACCGGAGTGTCCTGGGGAACCGGGGGAGCGGGCGGTACGGCGTCCTGGGGGCTCGGGGGAGCGGGCGGTATGGCGTCCTGAGGGTTCTGGGGAGCGGGCGGTACGGCGTCCTGAGGGGCGCCGGTCTGCGCGGTGGCGTTGGGCTGGGCACCGTTGTCCGGCTGGGCACCGTCGTCCGGCACACCCGGCTGGGGCGTGCTGTCCTGCGGGCTCGCGCCGTGTTGTGCGGCAGCTTCCGACACGGGGGCGTTCGTGGACTGCGGGGCACCGGGGTCGGGGGCCTCGGCGGCAACCGGCGGTGCGATGGCCGTCTGCCCGGCCGCCTCGATCTCCGACTCCGTCTCCGTGTCCGGCCCGGTCGTGGTGCCGGTCTCGGCGGCAGGGGCGCCCTCGTCCACGGCCTCGCCCTCGTCCTCCACGTCGTCTGCGCCGGTGGAGGCGTCGGAGACATTGAAGGCGTCGGAGGTGTGGGAGGCGGCGTTCTCGCCCACGGTGTCCCCCTGGGCCGCGGAACCTTCGCCGGGCTCCCCGGACTTCCCGGCCTCCTCACCGGTCGCCTCGCCTTCGGCGCCCTCGGCGGAGTCCTCCGGCACGGCCACGGCCTGCGACGCACCCCCGGCCTCACCGGTGCCCGTGCTCTCCGCGGAGGCCTCGCCGACGGATTCGGCTTCCTTCCTGACGGCTGCCGCGCGCTCGGCGATCTCGGCCATCTCACGCTTGAGGATCACGGCGGAGAACCGCATGGTGGCCCCGCTCTCCAGATCCCCGTTGCTCGTCTCCGGCTCGGGCACGGCAGCAGCCGGTGCCGGTGCCTCGGGCTGGTCCGGGGCCGGGGCCGCCGCGGACTGTGGCTGCGGGGCGGCGGGCGGCTCCTGCGGCTCGAAGCCCTGCGGCAGCTGGGGCATCGGCACAGGGCTCCCGACCGGAGGCGCGGGCTGCACGGGCGGCGGGAAGGGAGCGCCCTGCACCGGCCCGGGCGGAGGGGGAGGCGGCGGAGCGTACGGGGTGCCCTGCGGGGGTGCGTACGGAGCGCCCTGGGGCGGGGTGCCCTGCGGCGGCGCATACGGGGTGCCCGGGGCGCCCTGCGGCGGCGTGTACGGCATACCGGGGGTGCCCTGCAGAGGTGCGTACGGAGCGCCCTGCGCAGGCGGGTACGGGGTGCCCTGCGGCGGAGTGCCTGCGGGCTGGGTGGTGGGCGGCGCCGGAGTCGGCCCGGGAGCCGGTGCGTTCGACGGGAACGGCGGAACAGCGGAAGCGGCCGGAGCGCCCGTCTCGCCCGAGCCGGCCGGCCCACCGAATCCGCTCGCGCCGCTCGCATCGCCCGGACCGCCTGCCGTACCGGCGGAGCCGGACGCGTTCTGCGTGTACCAGGCGGGCGGCGCGTAGTCGATGGTGAACTCGCCCGTCATCTCGATGGCGGACTCCGCGTCGGTCTGGTCGTCGTCGGGTGTGTCCCAGCCCCCGCGGATCCCGTCCCGATCGCTGTTCACAGTTCCTCCTGGTGTGGTCGAACACCCTCATGCCGTGCCGGGGGCGACCGTTCCTGTCGTACGATTCGCCGGGCTTCCCCCTTGGGCCGCTGGCCCCTTTGCCGCGGGGCGCGCAACTCGCGCGCGGGATTTCGCGACGTGCCCGGACCCAGCCTAATCACCAAAGCGAGGGGGCTGGCAGGCCCGGCCGCTCCTTCGTGCCCGTACGACGCGTCACATCGGGCCCGAGGCAGCCCCGGCGTAGGCGGACGTACACCAAAACGTGACGCAAGCACATCTCGACCGGTCGCCCATGGCGGGTGAATAGAGGTGACATTTCACGCGGTTCCCTTACTTCACTCCAGTTGCCTTGAAATCGGGCGAAGTTGGGCGCGCGTCAGTCCATCCGGCGAGCCACGCCCAGCAGTCCGGTCTCGGCATCGGTCGCCCGCGTCACGACGTACTGCCGGTCCCGCTCCGTGCACCAGAGCGTCACGCCGTCAGGCAGCGTGGGCAGCGTGTCGAGGTCCGGACGCGGGAGCCCCATCACCCGCCCGATCTCGGCCGCCTCGTCCGGCGACACCCGCTGGACGCCCACCAGCCGCGCCTGGCGCATCAAGCGGGGCGCCACCGGGCTCAGATACGGAAGCAGCGTGAGGACGGACTGCCACGGCGCCGACACCACGCGCCCGCGCGGCGGCCGCATGCCGCAGTCGCGCACGACCAGCACCGGCGTCCCGGCCGATGCACCCTGAGGGGGCACCCGGCCGACGTCGTACACCGCCAGGCCGTTCTGCCCGCCGCCCATGGCGTGCACCATGTGCATCCAGGCCTGCGCTCGGCCGGTCTCCACGGCCACCCGCGCACCCGTCGCCGCCGCGCGCAGCGCCATGACCTGCGCGGTCCACAGGCCGCCTATGAGCACGATGTCGTACGGCGTCGGGCGGTTCACCCCGAGCACGGCGGGCTGGCCCTCGGCGTTGACGCCCACCACCACGCCGTCGTCGCCCATCGGCAGGGACAGTGCGTCGGCCTGCTCCACGGGCAGGGTGTGCCGCGAGTGGCGGGGGCCGAGGAGGCCGAAACCCGTGCGCAGCCGCTCGCCGAGACCCGGAGCCGAGGACGTCCGGCCCGCCGGTGTGGGCGATGTCGTCATGGTCATCAGCGCGCACCTCCGAGCGGCAGGGTGGCGAGGACGCCGGGGAGTTGTTCGCGGTCCAGGCGCGCGAGCCCGGCCCGCTCCCGTCGCGCCGCCTGCTCGAGATCGCGCCGCGCGTCGGTCAGTTCCTGGTTGCTGCGGCCGGTGATCCGCAGATGTCCGGTGATGGACACGTCCTGCTGCGCTCCCTTGGCGAGCGTCAGGCTGAAGGTCGTCGCGAGCGCGGGCACCTCGGTCAGCTTCGCCACGAGGTGCGCCAGCGAGCTGCCGGAGCCCCCCAGTTGGGGCCAGCGGCGCACCCAGTACGTCGTGTGCCGACGGTTGTCGCAGCGCCAACTGCGGCTGGACTCCTCGGTGCGGCGCTGCGGCGCCTCGCCCCGCCCGGCCTGGGCGGCCTGCGCCGTCACCATCGGGTTCGCACACGCGGAGGTGGCGATGGCCGCCGTCAGCTCCTCCTCGGTGAGCACGCTGGCCCGGAAGCCGGCGCCCGTCAGGCGACTGGCCAGATGCTCGGCGGAGCGGGTCAGGCACTTCTGCGCGCCCAGCAGCCCGCCGCCGCGCGCGGCCACCGCCTCCGGGCACAGCTCGGGATCGAGCTTGAGCGCGATCCAGGTGATGCGCACCGCGGGGGCGCCGGTCTCGGCCTGCAAGGGCGCGTAGTTGCTGACCACGACCGACTGCTGGGGCAGGTGCAGCGCGGGAGCGGGCTGGGTGTGCACGACGATCTGCGCCGACTCCAGCTGGATGCCGTCCACTTCGAGGACGTCCCGGACCAGGGCGACCGGCAGCGGCCTGCGGCTGCGTTCGGCGCGCAGCGCGTCCGCGTCGGACTCCACCTGGAGGACGGCGGTCAGGAAGCCGCCGTCGCCCACCATGCCGATGGGCCGCTGGTCGCGGTCGTCGCCGCGGCTGTAGCTGTACGTGCGCAGGCTCGGGTCGCACTCCACGGCGGGCGCGAGGCCGGAGTCGGTGCCCGGCGGCAGCGGTGTGCTCGCCGCGCGCCGCTTGCGGGCGCGCAGAGCCAGCAGGGTGCTGAGCCATTCCGGCAGCGAGCGCCCCCGGCGTCGTACGACGGCGAGCACCACGAACAGCAGGGCGAACGGGGCGGTGGCGATCAGTGCCATGGTGCCCACGAGCCAGCCGCACACCACGAGCGCGCACGCGATCTCCAGGAGCACCAGCCGCTGGAGCGCGAACGAACCGCCGCGCCCCGAGCGGGACTCCGGATGAGGCGCGAAGGTGCCCTGGTACGGCGTGCGTGCCTGCTGGGCCGGCGGCTGGGAGGAAGACGCGCCGCCCGCCCGGCGGGTGCCGCCCGATCGGGACCTCGATTGCGATCGCGATCGCGTCCGCGTTGCGGAAGCCATCAGTCAAAAACCCCCGAACTCTCCCGGAAGCCCTTGCCCTCCGGTCCCTGCAAGCCGTGTGCACCCTACCCGTGCCACCAGCACGTCCGCGCAACAGGCATAGTAGGGGGCGGGTCTGACAGTTGAGGCACCAGAGGTAACCGAGGCGGGGGACGGATCTTCACAGGTTCCCCACGGCTCCGCAACGGGGAGAGAGCGGACACAGATGGCATCACGGCGGGACGAACTCAACGCCTACACCTTCGCGAAGCGCCGTATGCTCGCGTCTTTTCTCCAGCCTTCTCCCACCGGCTCCGAGGAGGGTGCGCCCAAGCCGCTGGGCGCACTGGTGCCCGGCCTCGTCGTCGGCGCCGTCGTCCTCGCGGTGTTCGGGGGCATCGGCATGTTCAGCCCGACCGCACCCAAGGGCTGGGACACACCGGGAGCGCACGTCATCGTCGCCAGCAAGTCGACCACCCGGTACGTCGTGCTGAAGACGGGCAAGCAGGCCCAGCTGCACCCGGTCCTCAACATGGCGTCGGCCAAGCTCCTGCTGGCCCCGGACAGTGGCAGCGTCATCACCGTCGACGAGGAGATCCTCGACAGCGGCAAGCCCCCGCACGGCGCGACCATCGGCATCCCCTACGCCCCCGACCGCCTGCCCTCGGCGGACGAGGCGTCGGCCGCCAAGCGCTGGGCGGTCTGCGAGCGCCCCGGCGACGGCGGCCGGGCCATCCAGAAGGCGGCGTTCGTCCTCGCGAAGAAGGAATGGTCCAAGACGGAAGGGTCCGCCAAGCTCACCGGCGGCGACCTGATGTACGTCGTCGGCCCGGACGGCAAGACCCAGTACGTCGTGGACGCCCAGGGCACGGCGTACGAGATCGAGAAGTCGGGCGGCGCGGACAACCGGGAGCTGCTGCGGGCCCTCGACACCCAGGGCCGCGCCCCGCAGCGCGTCTCGCAGGACTGGCTCGACACCCTGCACAAGGGCTCCCCGATCGCGATCCCGCCCATCCAGGGCAAGCCCGGCCAGAAGGCGAACGCCTCCAGCCTGCTGGGCGAGTACGACAAGGTCGGCGAGGTCGTGAAGGCGTACGACGGCCAGACGATGCGCTATTACGTCGTGCTCCAGGGCAAGGTGGCCGGCATCTCCGAGTTCACGGCCACACTGCTCCTCAACAGCGGCGCCCTCGGCGGCACCGGCCAGGCCGGCGAGGCACAGCAGGTCGCCCCCGCCGCCGTCGCCGACAGCGCGACGTTCTCGGAGCAGCAGAACTGGCCGACGTACAAGCCGCGCATGGTCAACGACGGCTCGCACACCACCAGCGGTCGCAACACGATCTGCAACGTCCTGAACTCCGTCGGCACCGACGGCAGCACCACCCTGTCGACCTGGGTCGGCACGGACTTCCCCGCCCAGTTGCCCACCGGCTCCTCCAGCGCGTACGCCACGCCCGGCTCCGGCCAGCTCTACCGCCAGTTCCAGGGCACGGAGACCTCGGTCGGCGGGGTCTTCCTGGTCACCGACACGGGCCTGCGCTACGCCCTTCAGTCCAACAGCGACAGCGCCACCGACGACAAGGGCATCGGCACCTCCGCCCAGCAGCGCAAGGATGAGCTGAGCGAGGCCAGGATCGCCCAGATCCGGCTCGGCTACGAGAAGGTGACCCCCGCCCCCATCCCCATGGCGTGGTCGACGTTCCTGCCGACGGGCCCGCGCCTGTCCGAGGCGGCGGCACGGCAGCCGCAGGGTTCGTGACGGCGGGGCGGCGGAGGAGAGCGGACTCATGCTGAAGGCAAGGATGTCGGGGACCGGCAAGCCCATGGCGACGGCCGGATCGACGGTGCCCCGCGCGGTACTGGCTCGTACGGTGGTGGCCCGTACGGCGGCGGTTCGTACTGCGGTGACGGCCGCCGCGGTGGCCCTCACCGCGACGACCACCGTGATCGCGCTCCCCGCCACCCCGGCCCGGGCAGACGACGGCCAGTGCACGTTCCCGTCGAAGAACTACTCCGGCCGACCGTGGGCGCTGCAACGCGTCAACCTGGACGAGCTGTGGGCGGTTTCGACGGGCAAGAACGTCAAGGTGGCTGTCATCGACACCGGGGTCGACGTCAAGAACCCGCAGCTCAGCAAGGCCGTGGATGTGGCCGAGGGCGAAAACCTGCTGCACGACAAGAACTCCAAGGGCGAGAAGATCGACCGCGGCAACAATTCGGGAACCACGGACACGGTGGGCCATGGGACCCGTGTGGCGGGCATCATCGCCGCCCGCAAGGCGTCGGGCACGGGCTTCGTGGGCCTGGCCCCGGACGCGATGATCATCCCGATCAAGCAGAACGACGCGGACGGCGACGGCACGACGGACACGCTGGCCCAGGCGATCACGGACGCGGTCAGAAAGGGCGCGGACGTCATCAACATCTCCCAGGACACGGCCAACGCGGTCGCGGGCGGCCAGACGCTGCTGGACGCCGTGAAAAACGCCCTGGACCACAAGGTCGTCGTCGTGGCCTCCGCCGGCAACGACGGCCTGGGCGGCAACGTCAAGGTGACCTACCCGGCGTCGTACCAAGGTGTCCTGGCGGTGGCGGCATCCGACCGCAACAACGAACGGGCTCCCTTTTCACAGTCGGGAGATTTCGTGGGGGTCGCCGCTCCCGGTGTCGACATGATCTCCACCGTTCCCGGTGGCGGTCACTGCTCGGACAACGGCACGAGCTTCTCGGCGCCGTACGTGGCGGGCGTGGCGGCCCTGCTCAAGTCCAAGTACCCGAACTGGTCGGCCCAGCAGGTCGTCGCCCAGATCGAACAGACCGCGGAACGCTCCATCCCGGGGCACGACCGGCTGGTGGGCTGGGGCGTCGTGGACCCCGTGAAGGCGCTGACGGACGTCGACCCGGAACACCCCGTGGCATCCCCCTCACCCGAGGACGGCGTGGTCAGGGGCGAGGCGCCATCCGTCACGCCCCTGCACATCGGCGAGACGGCCCAGGAACGGGACACCCGTATGTCCACCTACGTGGTGGTCGGAAGCCTCGTCGTGGTGGCGGCCCTGAGCGGCACGGCCGTCGCGGTCCGCGACGCGCGACGCCGCCGCGGGGGGCCGCTGAAGACCGGCTGATGAACACCCTGGACAAACTGAACGTCCTGCTCCTGATCGGGGCCGCCGCGCTCCCGGCGATGGCCGGCGTCAAGGCGGACCGGGTGCGTGCCTGCGCGAGAGCACCAACCCGTCGGCCCCGGAGGTCCCCGACTCCGCCTTCGCCGTCGCACGCGTCGTCCTCGTGACCATGTCCGGTATCGGCGCCTGCACGGCCGCCCAGGGCTTCGGCGACTGGACGAGGTCATGGGTCTTCCCACCTAAGACCACCGAGAAGGCCGGGGGCCGTACGTCCGTCGAACAACTCAACGGCACAGCCCTGGGCACCGTCACCTGCCGCTCCCGACGCCGATCGCAGGCCCGGGAGCGAAGGTGCACCACACGTGCTTCTCGTCGAAGCCCGTCCGGTGCCAGCCCCAACGCCATGACAGGGCGGCGACCAGGTGAAGTCCGACGCTGATCGATGCCCTGGCAACGATGACGGGTGGCCGCGACTCGGGTTGGTGGGACGAATACCGCGGCAAAGTACCGGCCGACTTCCTCGACGTCGCCGAGCTCGAACACCATGCGACGTCCCTCAGGACCCTGCAGACAGCCCACGTCCGCGGGATGTTGCAGTCCGAAGACCACGCTCGTGCCCTCTTCGACATGTTCATCCCTGCGCTGCCGCGCCTTGAGGTCGAACTTCGCATCGCTCAGCGCCTGGCGCGTCACACCGTGATCACCAAGACTCCGCCAGTGACATACCGTGGCCTCATTCACGAAGCTGGGCTGCGCATGTGTGTGGGCGGACGAGGGGTGGCGAAGGAACAGCTCAATCGCCTCCTTGAGGAGAGCGAGCGTGAAAACGTGAGCCTGATCGTCATTCCGTTCAGTGCCGGCGGGTTTCCGATGGCCGGCGACTCGGTCCTGTGCGCAGCGGTCAGTAGCCCGCATCTTGACACCACTCAGGTGGGCACACCGATCGGGGCCGTCTTCTTCGATTCACCGGCCCAACTGGCCGGCTTCCGTCGACGCCTGGACGCAGTCGGACAAGTAGCGTTGAACCCGAAGCGGTCGCGAGACCTCGTCCTCGAAATCATCAAAGACCTGTAGGGGAGGCACACATTGTCCCAGCTCAAGTGGATCAAGTCGTCCTTCTCGGAGGCATCCGGCAACAACTGCATTGAGACAGCTGAAAAAGGACAACTCATTGCCATGCGTGATTCCAGGCATCCGGACTTGGTGCACACATCCGTGTGGCGCAACGCTTGGTCACGGTTCGCCGAGGCCGCTGCCGGAGGCTTGCTTGCTGCCCGATGACGAGTGAAGCGTCTTCGCGGCCCAGATGCGTGATGACGTAATCGCGGACAGCGTCACGCGACCGGTTGGCGTCCCACACCGATCCGTTGAGCAACCACTGCAACCGGTCCGCAGTCACATGCCCGGCACGCTCCGACAGCGTCCAGCCGGTTCTTCTTCGGCAGCTCTGCCAGCAGCCACCCATTGAACTGCGCAAACACCGCCCGCGGCTCCGGCCGGTTGAACAAGTTCCCAACGAACCAGTCAGTGAGGACAGTTCGGCATCCCACCCGGCTGTCCGCTCAGCCGTCACACCCAGCATCACGCCCGGTCAACGGCACCACGAAGGCTCTGCCACAAGATCTCCGGCCGGCCTGCTTCGGCAGGGCAAAAAATGCGATACACGCTCTTTCCGGCGGATTGCCTATCAGTGGGAAAAATGGCACGGATGGACTTGTCTGGGCAAAAGGACGCCGTCAACTCGCTTTTTAGTAAACCTTGATGGGTTGTCGCGCTGTCTCGCGTTCCCCTGGTGCTCGACTGCACGTAAAGTGACAAGGTGCCGTCGGAATTCCGTAATCACACCGACGGCCGGTGTCGATCCCAGGTGCGCATGTCTACTTCATATTCCTCTCCGTTCGATGGCTACGACCGGAATCTGACGCCGCCCGCCGAGCGTCCGAAAGCACCGATCGAACCGGACACGGAGGTACTCGTCCCCGCACACCCTCGGTACGCCGCGGATCCAGGGCGCCGCCCCGCGATAGGTTTCGAACTCCTCCAGGGGGCCGACGGAAACCCGGTGGCGGTGGCGTTCACCAGCCCTGCGAAGCTGGTCGCCGCGCTCGGCGACGCGCAACCGTGGGTGGCGGTGCCCGTCGGATGGTTCGCCCGGGTGATGCACGACAACGGGCTCGGCCCGGTTCGCGTCGACCCGCAACTCCCGCCCGGCGTACGGGTCTGGAGCGCCGAGGACGTCAGAACCTACACGGAGGCAGTCCAGTGACCGACCTGAAAATCGTGACGTCGGACGTGACGGAAATGGCGTCCACGTTTCACACGGAGGCCAAGTCCTACGCGAAACTCCATATCTCCGTGAGCCCCGCCGTCGCAAAGTCGGGCGATGACGGTCTTGACCACACGATCGGGTCGATGATGGACGCGATCTCCGGTCTGCATGCCAGACTCGCCGGCCGGATCGAGGAGCACGGGGATCTCCTTGACGCCGCGGTCAAGCACTTGACGCACCGCGACATCGACGTGCACGGGCTTTTCGAAGACCTGATGGGATAGCGAGACGGGGGACACAAGCTGTGACGGATTCCTGGGTGGGCGGCGACATCGACGGTCTGGCCGCCATGGGCACCGCCCTCACCGGTGCCAAGGAGCACCTGGACGACATCGTCAAACCGCTCAGCAAGGGAGTCGACAAGCTCGTCAAGGACGCGGGCTGGAAGGGCGAGGCCGCCTCGAAGTTCGAGGCCGCCTGGACCAAGGACGCGATGACCGCCGGCGGCTTCGCCGAACTGGTGTACGCGGTGGGTAAGGAACTCACCGAGTTGTCCACCAACCTGTCCTCGGCCAACACGGCACTGCAGAACGCCGCCCATGTCGCCCAGAAGAAGGGCGTGTCCATGGGGCCGAAGGGGGAACCCATCCCCCTCGCGACGAACAACCCGCCCTCCGCGAAGGAGGAGCAGGCGATAAAGGACAACAACGACTACACCACCCTCTACACGGAACTGATGCACCAGGCCCAGCGTGCCCGGCTCCTCGCCGCCAAGCGTATCGGCCAGCTCTACGCCGAGATCGACCCCAGCGAGCCGATGCAGAAGGGCGACAAGATCGTGGTCGCCGACTACCTGCGCGGCCTGTGGACTGCCGGGGCGGAGGGCGACCGGGCACTCGGCCTGGACATGGCCGACGACATCAAGCACGCCCAGGAGGAGCACGACAAGGCGTTGTCCGCGCTGAAGGACGAGGAGGCCAAGTTCCGGACGGCGGACGCCAACCTCCCCAAGGCGTTCAAGCTGCGCGGGGAGTGGCAGGGCGCCGCCGATCAACTCGACAGCCTGGAAGGGCGGCTGGCCGGGCTGGAGAACGGCAGCTCCCATATGCCGTACGACCGGTACCTCAACTACAAGATGGCGGACGTCCTGCGTGGCAGTGAACTCGCCGAGGGCGCTCCCCGGTTCCTCAAGGAGATCCCGGTCATCGACGTCGCGGCCACGGTGGCCGCCGGCGGTCTGGAGGCCAAGCAGGACCACGACGAGGGCTGGTCCTGGGGCCACTCGGCGCTCGTCGACGTGGGCGGCGGCCTGGTGGCCCTCGGTGCCGGTGTCGGTCTCGCGGCCTCGATCCCGGTGGACGGGGTGGTCGCCACGGCCGCGGTCGGCGGCGCGGTCGTCGTCGGCGTGGGAACCTTCGCCGACAAGCTGTTCCACGAGCACTGGCACGAGGACTGGGACGACCACGGCCCGGTCGTGGGCACGCTGTACGGCATCGGCCACTCCGGGGCCCAGGCGTGGGACACGGGCAAGGGTATGGTGACCGGCACCGGCCACTGGATCGGCGACAAGTCCAAGGCGCTGTGGCACAAGATCTTCTGATGTTGGGTGGGGACGACATGAAAAGTACGGCAGACGGCGTCCCCACGGAGCAGGTGGAGCCGGAGGCGATTCCGCGCCTGGGCACCACCTGGTTCGACCGGGGCGCCGGGTACTGGCTGCGCCGGATCGCACATGGCTGCTTCCAGCTCGCCCTGCTGCTGTTCGCCGGGCTCGTCGTGACCGCCTTCTACGCGGGGTTCTGGGAAGCGGTGGGGGTGCCCCGCTCCGCACGTACCGCGGTGTACGCGGTGACGGCGGTCGCCTGCCTGCTCAGCCTCGTCGCGGGTTTCGTGCGCACCCGGCGCGCACCGGTGGAGATCCCCACCCCCGAACAGGCATGGCGGGAGCACCGTTCCCGGCAGCGCAGGAACGCCGCCTCGGCCGTCGGTGGCCGCTGGACGCTGCTGCTCCTCGCGCCCGTCCTGCCCGCAATCGTCGCCTGGGCGATCGGCACCTGGGCCGCCCCGGCGCTCGCGCGCCGCACCGCCGCCGAGATCGGCGCTCGCCAGGACTACGAGCGCCGGGTGCGTGAGCAGGAGGACCGGGCCGAGGCCGCCCGACCGCTCCCGCCCCGCAACCGGGCCGAGCGCCGCCACGGACGCCGCTGAGCGCGGGCCCGGCCGGTTGCCCGACCCGTCGGCGTCGCCGCCCAGCGCACCGCGGAGACCCGTTCCCCCGGACCGCCTCCAGCTCTGGGCCCACCACCGGCCGACCTCACCCATCACCGATCCTCAAGATCTCCGGCTGTAGTACTTGGACGTGGGCATTGAAGCCTGAGTCGAGGTTCGGCCGCTGGTCGGCCGCTGACGTAGCGCCCAGATCTGCCGCGTGTGGAAGTTCTGCAAAGGTTCAAGTGAAGTCACCCTGTCTGGCTGATCGCGTCAGGATCGGCTCCCGCCTGAGGTGCGCATGGCTGGTGGCCCACTCATCCTCCGGTCGTGCACGCGTAAATCCGGCAAACCGCTGCCTCCGGCCCAGTGTCGTAACCGAGCCAATACATATGCCGGTTGGACCCGTTGAGCAGGTTGACTACAGTGGTCAGGTGCGTTGAAACGCGGCTTGCGATGCGTTCGTACGGCGGGTGGACGGCCCGCCTCGCTCCGGTCGCGGGTCGATGATGTACGGGGAAACGGGGAGGAACATGAGCGGGGGCGAGTCGGCGGCGAACCTCAAGGTCAGCGCTGACGCTCTGACAAAGTTCGTCAACACGGTGGACAGCGTTCTGCTGGATCTTGAGAAGTCGGCCGGCAATCCGACGCGAGTCGGAGAGCAGACGATCCGGCACACGTCGCTCCGCAGCGGGTCTGCCGGGTTCCATGAGGCCGATGCCCTGTACGGGACGTTCAACGAGGTCCACCAGGCTCTCACGAACCTGTCCAAGACCCTGCATCTGCAGATCGAGGCGATCGGTATCGCTGTCAAGGGTGCGAACGGCACCTTCAACGACCTCGAGGAAGACCAGCGGCGCAGGTTCTACGAGATCGAGTGGGAGATCAAGCAACTCGATTCGCAGGGCGACAAGAACGTCGGCGGCGGGAAGCAGGGCGACACGAACACCGGCGGTGGCGAGAAGGGAGGGATCTGACGATGACCGACAAGCACAAGGCGGACATGGATCGGGTCTCCGCGGAGAACGGCTTCACCGACGTCGCCCGGGGCCTTGGGGATCAGCCCAGCAGTGGCGGTCTCTTCTTCAATCCTGTCGAAATCCTTCGCTCTATGGCCAAGGCCACCCCGTATGGGCAGGCCATGGTCAAGCGTACGGAATTCGACAACTATGACCTCAACGCAATGATCGACCTGGTTGAGCAGACGAACCCGGAGGACCTGGAGTCGTCCGGTCGGGCCCTCTGGGACGCGCGCGATGCCATCAAAGCGGCGGCTGAAACGCTCAAGGGTAAGTTCGACACGGTCCCCTGGGTCGGCAAGGCAGGTGACGACTTCCGCACGTGGGGCGGCAATCTCGTCACACACGCACATGGGCTCGCCGACTTCGCGGGCGGAGCCGGTGACTCGATCGCTGCTGCGGCAGAGGGGCTGGCGTCTGTTCGCAACGCAATGCGAATGCCGCGTGATACGAGACCGGTTTCAACGCGTCCCGAAAAATTCACGGCGGCCGAGAAGGTGTCGGACAAAGAGGGCTATGCCACTGCCGTAAAGGTGGAGAAGCACCGCCAGGAGGCGGTCAACCAGATGAACCGGTTGGCGTCGTACTACGCGGTGTCGACCCAGTCGCTGCAGGACTTGCACAAAAGCGCGCCTGACTTCGGTAACCTCCCGAGCGTCGGGGTGCCCAGGCCGATGAAATACGACGATCCCTCTCCGTCTGGTTCTGCTTCGCACGGTTACCAAGGCACGGGCTCGAGCGCAGTCGGGGGGCATCACACGACGGTGGAGCCGACGCGTCACGCAGTTGTGCCTGACACAAGCGGCACGCCGGTCGCTGTACACCATGCCACGACCCCAGTCAGGCACCCTGAGGCGCCGGTCGGTACACACATCGACACCACCGGCACGCTTCCGCCGCCCACTACCACGACACCCGGGCCCAGCCACACTCCGCCGGTCACGGGCACTCCCCCCACGACTGGCAGTCAACCCAGTGTGTTCGATGGTGGTGGCTTCAGGCTGCCCATGCCCAACGCCACCTCGGGTCGGGGCTTGAGCGGCGCCGGCGGGTTCCGTAACCCTCCGACCGCTCAAGGGCGAGCGGGTACGTCCGAGCTGACCAATCCGGGCTCCGAGCGCTCGACAGGGCGAGGGCCCACGGACCAGATGGGCCGCGCCACATCAACTGGTCAGTCCGGTGTCAAGGGTGCCGGTTCCGGACCGAGGGCGTCCTCTCCCATGGGTCGAGGAGTCACGGGCGGTACGCCGCGCCCCGCAGGCACGGCGGCATCACGCGCGACGAACGGGCCGACCACCGGCGCCGGCCGCAACAACGGAGTTGTCGGGGGACGTCCCTCCACAACGAATCCTTCGTCGAAGAACGGGTCGAGGATTCCGCGTGGCACGGTCATCGGCGGCGAGGAAGAGGCCAACTCCCGCCCCACGACTGGCCGCCTGGGCCAGCGCGGTGTCTTCGGCACGCCCGAGTCCGAGTCCACGGTGCGGCCTGGCTCTGGCGCCCGCGCGGGAGCGTCCGAGGCCGTCACCGGACGGCCGAGTGAACGCACGTCCGAGGCGGGAGCGGAGCGCAACGGCATGACCCGTGGTGGTGCCGGTCTCACACGCGGCGCAGGCCACAAAGGACGGCCCGGCGAGGAGCGGAAGACGGACAGGACATCGCGGCCCGACTATCTGGTCGAAGACGAACAGACACACCTGTCGAACAGCCCCCGGCGCGACGTGCCGCCGGTTATCAACTGAACGCGAGCGAGGATATTCAACGCCATGAAGTCAGGGATCAGCCGACGAGCCGAGCAGGCTGAGCTCCGCAGGGTGCACCGCGGAAGACGAGTGCGCGCGGTGGGTGCAGTTGTCGGCGCCCTGACCGTTGTGACCGTGGGCTTGGCGCCCGGTGCCGCTGCGTCCGACGAGCAGTCGAAGCAGTGGTACCTGGGCCCCATGCAAGCCGAACAGATGTGGAAGGTGAGCACGGGGAAGGGTGTCAAGATCGCGGTCATCGACTCTGGTGTGAACGCCAATGTGCCGTCGCTCAAGGGGCAGGTACTGACCGATGAGGTCCCCAAGGCGGTGGCCTACCATCCGACGGATGACTATGCGGGCCACGGCACGAGCATGGCCGAGTTGATCGCAGGTACCGGGGCAGGCGGTGGACTGAAGGGGCTGGCACCGGGCGCGAAGATCGTCCCTTACCGCGTCAAGCTCGAGGGCATCAAAGGGGCGAAGGAAGAAGCCAGGACTCCGGAGCCGGCGCAGGCGCTGAGGGCTGCCGCCGACACTGACGTGAAGATCATCAATATTTCGTTCGGCGGGATGAGCCTCGACGAGGACGAGGCTGCCGTCAAATATGCGCTCTCGAAGGGCAAGCTACTGATCGCAGCAGTGGGTAATGACGGGAAGAACGGCCACGCCGATTACCCCGCCTCCTACCCCTACGTCCTCGGCGTCGCCTCCGTCGGCAAGTCCCTGACAGTGTCGAGCTTTTCCTCGAGTGGAGGCCATGCCGACCTGGCAGCTCCCGGCGAGGGATATCCAGGCTATTGCGAGGGCGGCACCGTCCGCTATTGCGACAACCGTGAGGGTACGAGCCCGGCCACCGCACTCACCTCAGCCGCTGCCGCTCTGATCTGGTCCGCACACCCCGACTGGACTGTCTATCAGGTCGAACGAGCCCTCCTCGACACCGCTGGACGCACCTGGCCGAAGGACAAGCCGAGCAAGTACCTCGGCTACGGAGTCATCCGTCCCCGCGTGGTCCTGGCGGACAAGAATTACGACCCCGGTCCCGCCAATGTCGATCCGCTCCAGAAACAGGACGGTCAGGAGTGGGCGAGCGTGGCCCCCGTGGCTCCCAAAGTCTCTTCCTCTCCTTCTGCATCAGCCCCGTCACAAGCCCAGCAAAAGGGTTCCACCGGCGGGACCTCGGCGGCAGGATCGAGCGCCGGGTCGTCAAATGGCGGTAGCAGCAACACCACTTGGATCGCGCTGGGCGCCGTCGGTGTGGTCGTCGTGATCGGCGGTGGCGCATGGGCTCTCGCGCGGGCACGACGCGCCAGGTGACGTCCTCGGCCGTCGACAGCCGTAGCCCGTAGCGGCCCGGTGCAGTTCGTCCACGGCAGGCACTGCGTGTTCCCCGCTGGGAGCGACAGCCAACAGCGGTGAGCCGAAACCAACAGATCAACAACGGACACACGAAAGGCAGGGCCGATCATGGCCGGCGGAAAGCAGAAGCTCGAAGATGCCGCAGTAGTAACTCTCGAGAAGCAGATGGTCGAGAAGTACGAGAACATCCAGAAGCGCGTGCACGCCCTTCAGGGCGTCATCGACGGCCTCGAGGGTCAGTGGCACGGCATCGGCCGTGCCGCGTTCGACAAGAAGCAGTACGAGATCAACCAGTCGCTGCGGAACATCGGCAACATCCTCGGTGACGTCATCGAGGCGATGACCACGACGCGCCACATCAAGGACAGCAAGGAAGACGAAGTCCGCGCGGCGGTCAACAAGATCGACCTCCAGGACGGCGCTCCGACCGTTCCGACGTCCTCCCTCAGCTCCTACTGAGTCGAGCGAGACAGCGAACATCCGCCGGGAAGCCGGCGCACTCATCACGTACACACCAGCGAGACGAGGTAACAGGCATGGCCAACAACGCTGATGGGCTGTCCGTCACTTATGACGGGCTCGACCACGCCGCAACCAACATCGGTAACCAGGCGAGCCAGCTCGAGTCGGACCTGGCGGAACTCCGCCGCATGGTCGTGAAGAGCCAGCAGTACTGGGAGGGCCAGGCCCAGGGAACCTTCCACGAGAAGCTGCAGCGCTGGGACAAGGAAGCCAACGACATCCACCAGGCCCTGCGGGGTATCGGCCACGTCGTCGGCCAGTCCGGCGGTACGTACATGGAAGGCGACAAGAAGGCGGCCAGCTACTTCCAGTAGGAGAAGGCTCGCAGAACCAACTCCAGGGTGGGCGCGCGCGGGAGGCGCCCACCCTGCTGTTGTGCCGAGCCGTGGAGCTGAGCCGGAAGCACGCCGGAGGGACGAAGAGGGAGCATGCGCGTGTCAGGTGCCGGACCGGGTACCCGGGGCACGCAGCAGATCGGCCCGTACACGGTGGTGACCCGGCTCGATGCCGGTGTCCCGGTGCACACCCCGGTCTCCGAGCATCGCTTCATCGCCCGCAGCGCCGACGGCGACCGAACGGTGTTGCTCAGCAGGCCCTTGGCAGGCGTCGACCCCCAGCGCTTCATGGCCGAGGCCGAGGCCTCTCGCTATCTTCTCGGGAGCTGGGTCCTGCCCGCCGTCGAACTCGCCGCCTCCGGCGAACAGCCCTGGCATGCGCGTCCGTACCTGCCCGCGCTTCCACTGCCCGTCGCCCTCGCCGTCCACGGAAGCCCGCTGCCCGAGCCGACGGTCAGGGCGCTCGCCGTCGCGCTGGCCGAGAACCTCGCCGTCATGCACGGGCAGAGCCTGACCCATGCCGGGCTCTGCCCGTCCGCCGTGCTGATCGCCGCGGACGGTCCCCGGCTCACCTGCTTCGGGGCCGTTCGGGCCGCAGCGCCGGACGGTGTCGCGCGGCAGGAGGCGCCCGGGCTGGATCCCGGCAGCCTGCCGCCCGAGCAGGCCGCGGGCGGGCAGCCGCGCCCGATGGGCGACGTATACGCACTCGGTGCGACGCTGGCCTACGCCGCCACGGGTTACAGCATGCCGGAACGGGAAGAGCTACCGACCGGTCTGCGCTCGCTGATCACCCGATGCCTGTCCCGCGATCCGGCCCGTCGGCCCCAACTCGTCGAGATCGTCGATGAGTTGACGTCAGGCCAGCAGCCGGACGCCCCCGCCGGCTTCGCCGCGCCCACACGTGCGGACGCACTGCTCGGCCCCGGCTGGCTGTCGGCCCGGCTCGTCGCCGCCATCGTCCATCAGTCGGCGTCCGTGCTGGCCGCGGAGGTGCAGTTCCCGGTGCAGGCGCAGGCACCTGTCCATGCGTCCTGGACGCCCGGCCGAGTGCCGTCCGGGGCCCCGGAATCCCATCGCACTCACTGACCACAAGAATCCCCATGCCGACTCCTCTCACCCACGACGACCCCGTCGCACTCGGCCCGTTCCGGCTCATCGCCCGGCTCGGCAGCGGAGGCATGGGCACCGTCTACGTCGCACGGTCCACCGGTGGACGTACCGTTGCCCTGAAAACCATGCATGCCGCCATCGCCACCGATCCGGCGGCCCGCACCCGGTTCCGGCTCGAGGTGGACGCCGCCCGCGTCATCGGCGACCGGTTCGGGGCGCGGGTGATGGACGCGGATCCGCTGGCGGAGACGCCCTGGCTGGCCACGGAGTACGTACTCGGGCCCCCGCTCGACGAGGCCGTCGAGGCCGGAGGAACGCTGCCCGAACAGTCCGTACGCGCCCTGGGCGCGGCCCTGTGCTCGGCGCTTGGCCAGCTGCACCGGTCGGACGTCGTGCACCGTGACCTCAAGCCGTCCAACATCCTCCTCACGGCCTACGGGCCCAAGGTCATCGACTTCGGCATCGCGCGGGCCATCGGCGACGAGCGGCTGACCCGGGCCGGTGCCGCCGTCGGTACGCCGGCCTTCATGTCCCCGGAGCAGGCCACCGGGCAGGAGCACGGCGCCGCCGGCGACGTGTTCGCGCTGGCCGGCGTGCTGGTGTACACGGCCACCGGGCGCGGACCGTTCGGCAGCGGGCAGGCGGCGGACCTTCTGTACCGGGTGCGGTATGCGGACGCGGACCTCACTGGTGTACCTGTTGCCCTCGCTCCGGTACTGGCCCAGTGCCTGGCCAAGGATCCGGGGCAACGGCCGACCATGGCACGGCTCGCCGCTCAACTTCACGACGGCACGGGTGAGTTCGCCGATCATCTGCCGCACGAACTGCTCGCGGAGATCGGGCGCAGGGCGGCCGATGTCTGGCGGCTCGTGCCACAGCGGCTGCCGGCGCCCGCGGCCGGGCCGGAGGCCGCGGCGGTCACCGGCCCGGCCGCCCGGCGCCCGTCACGCCGCAGGTTCCTCGCCGTCGGCGGCGCACTCGCCGTCGGTGCGGCGGCGGGCGCAGGCGCGTGGTGGTGGCAGGGGCGCGCCGATGCGCGGGGCGGTGGGGGTACGACCGCGAAGGGCGACGCAGACAAGACGCGGAACATCGAGCCGCTGTGGACTTATACGTTCAGCGCCGTGGTCACGGATCAGCTGGGCTCGGTCGTCCCTCAGGGGCTCGGCGGAATGATCATCGTGGCCGCGGGCGGCGGGGCCGAAGCCGTCCGTGCGACGAACGGAGTCCACGCATGGGACGGGAACGGCCTCTCGGGAGAAAGTAGTTGGCAGACGCTCGTGACGGGTGGCAGGCTCTACCGGCTCTGGATCGGGGAGGAGACCAGTGACGGGATCGGGTCCGCCGTCAGGCTCCAGACCCTCGATCCCAAGAACGGAAAAACGATCAAGACCCTGATCCGGTTCGCGGGCACCAATGACGAGCTTCCCACACACCAACTCCTCTGCATCACGGACCGCGTCGCGTACGTCGTCGTGGGCAAGGGGAAGTACGACGGGGGCGGCACCTTCTCCGCAGGAGAGACCGATACTCTGAGTGCTGCCGACATCGAGACCGGCAAACTCCTGTGGTCGCAACCACTGCCCGTACGATTCGAGTTGAGTTCGAGGCTGCACTTCCTCGCAGCGAAGACCGTGGGCAGCCGTCTGGTGACACTCCAGCAGTTGGAGGACGGGACCGTCCACATCGTCGTGTGGGCCGCCTCGACGGGAGCCGTCCTGTGGAAGCGGTCGTACGACATCGACGACCCGGACATCCTGAGGTGCGGGATCGCCGCGGACAACGATCACCTGTATCTCGGCGGCAGCCGACTCTGGGCGCTGCGGCTGAGTGACGGGGCAGCGACGTGGCAGACCTCGACGGAGCACGCGTACGGACCGCCGGTGCTCAGGGAAGGCATCCTGTACGCCGTGGGTGACGGCGCCGGTCTGACGGCGGTCGACGCACGCAGCGGGAGGATGCTCTGGACCGAGCGAGGTGGGGAGGTGGGCGAGGCGTCCACCAGCGGGCCGCCCATCCTCGGTACCCGCTACGCGTACTACAAGAACGGGAGCCTGCTGCGTGCGGTCAGCCTGTCGGACCACACGACCTCGCTGACGTACCAGACCAGCGGAAAGCAGTTCTACGGGGACTCGGACGCGAAGCTGGTCCTCGCCGTGGACGGCGCGGGCATGACCGCTTATCCCCTCCAGTGAAGTGACCTCGAAGCGGCGGAACACCGGCCCTGTGGAACGGCACACGGCGCCGGTTGTCCGCCCGGCCGCTCCCACCCACCTCCCCCCGGGCAGAAGGACCCCCATGAAACCCCTCGGTACCGGCGACCCAATCCGCCTCGGCCCCTATCGCGTTCTCGGTGTTCTCGGCGAAGGCGGCATGGGCAAGGTCTACGTCGGTCAGGACAGCGCCGGCAGCCTGGCCGCCGTCAAGGTGCTCAGGCCCGAGCTTGCCCACGACACCAACCTCGCCCAGCGTTTCGTGCGCGAGGCGCAGGCCGCCCAGGCAGTGCAGAGCAACGGCATCGCGAACGTGCTCGGAGCCTGGACCGAGGGCGGACGGCCGTGGATCGCCACCGAGTTCCTCGCGGGGCTCACCCTGGACCAGGCAGTCGACACCTACGGACCGCTCGACGAGCCGGCTCTGCGTGCCCTTGCCGCCGCGCTGGCGCGGACGCTGGCCGACATCCACGCTGCCGGATTCATCCACCGAGACCTGAAGCCGCCCAACATCGTGCTCACCTCGGCCGGGCCGCGCATCATCGACTTCGGCATCGCCCGGCCCGAGCACGGGCTGACCCTGACCACGACCGGGCAGGTGCCCGTCACTCCGGGGTACGGCGCCCCCGAGCAGGTTCTCGGACAGCGTGTGGCCCCGGCGGCGGACGTGTTCTCGCTCGGCGCGGTGCTGGTCTACGCAGCCACCGGCAGACGGGCGTACGAGGGCTCCCATGTCGCGGCCGTGCAGTACGCGGTGGTGCACGAGGAGCCCCGACTCGACGGCATCGACCAGGGGATACGGGCTCTGATCGCGCCGTGTCTCGCCAAGGACGCCGCCGCACGGCCCACCCCGCCCCAGATCGTCCAGGCAATGGCGGCGTCCAAGGGGGCCGACCGGGTGTGGCGGCGCGGACCGGTCGCCGACGCCATCAGAGAGCGAGAGGCCGCGGCTCGGCGGCTGACCGCGCCGGTGACCGTCGAGGCGGCTCCGTCCGTCACTCGCAGGCGTCTGCTCACAGGGCTCGCCGCCGGAGCTGTGGTCCTGGCGGGCGGGGGTGGCACGGCGGCATGGTGGTTCGGACGGCGGGGCGGATCCACGAAGAGCGGTCCCTTCGACATTCCTCCGGCGGTGCCCGTTCCCGTGCAGAAGCTGGACAAGGGCGTCAAGGACCCCTTTGGCGATGACGTTCAGCCGACGGTCCTCTGGGAGGTGCACGGGCAGGCGGATGCCTACTCCCGGACGCTGCTGCCGATCGGGGACGTCATTGTCTTTGGAGTCGCGACCGGCGGAATCGCGGGATTCGACGTCACCAGCGGTAAGCGCCGCTGGAGCGCGCCTCACCTCAGAACGAAGAGCGGCTATCTGTCGCTCTCCGGCCGGCTGGTCGTCGGCACCGACGACAGGGGCGTTCTCCGGGCCTTCGTACCTGCCACGGGCGAACCCAAGTGGACCTGCCCGGCAGCGGAGACGGCCGCGCTGCTCGCGGCCGACGACGAGGCGGTGTACCTCGTGACGAAGGACCACAGGCTGCGCAGCGTGAATCGCTCCGACGCCAGGATCCGCTGGACGGCTGTCGTCCCCACGAAGTTCCGCGGGAATCTGCTCGCCCCTGCCGTTGCCGCCCAGGGCAGGTTGGTCATATCGGCAGCGGACGGCACCGTACTCGTCGTTCACACCAGCGATGGCAGCACGGCATGGACCCGCCTCGACCAGGACGAGGACCTTACGGTCAGCCCGGCCGTCTACGACGACACGGTGTACATCAACGGCAAGTCCATGGACGCTCGTCGGCTCAGCGACGGAACGAGGATCTGGAACACCAAGCTCGACGACTATGGGACCGATGGGTACAAGTGGGGCCCAGCCGAGGTTTACGCGGACGCGGTCTACACGAACGCGGGTGACAGCACCAGGTGCCTGGCCAAGGACAGCGGCAAGGTGCGATGGGAGGCGTTCCAGAACGCGAATGACGGGAGCCCTCTGGCCCGGCAGGGTCAGGGCGTCTGGACGTTCGGCAGCGCCAGCAACGGGTATGGGCCCCAACTGTTGATCAATGCCGTGCGGGCCTCGGACGGAAAGAAGTCACGGAGCTACATGGTCCCCGCTCCCGACTACGCCCGCCTGGCCGCCGCCGGAAACCGAGTCTTCGTCATGCACGACAGCTCGGTCGTCGCCCTTTCGACGTTCTGAGCGCGGCTCAGGCGTTGGATTCGGTGCACTGTTTTGATGTGGACACTGCATCGGTGAACTTGGTGATGGCTTCTTCCATCGCCGCCACGTCGACTGAGCCGTGCTCCTTTCTGATCACCGTAAACACTTCCGCGCCGTCCTTCCGCTTGGCCCTGCATGTCACGTGCCCAACTGCCGTGGTGTCGGCAACGATGTAGTTCTCCTTCTTTTTCTTGACGTTGTCAGAGGTTAGGCCGTAGGTGCCGAAGGCGACATCGGTGAGTGTGGTCTTCGGTTTCCAGCGTTCGATGATGCTTGAGAGGACGACCTGACCGTCCACCGAGACCTGGCACCGGACGTAGCCGGTAGAGCCGCTCTGCCGGGACGAGATCTTCTTCCCCGCGGGCAGGAGCGGCTTGAGGGCTGACGTGGACATGGCCGTTCCGCACAGCGAAGACGGAACGGAGTAATCCCGCTTGTCCTCCGAAGTTCCCGAAGAACAACTTGCCAGGGCCAGACTGACGGCAATAAAGCCGGAGATGTGGACCAAGGGGGAGCCGAGGCGGATGTGCGACATTGGTTTCGATTCCTCGCTAGGAGATTTCCGTCTGGAGGTCGTCGGCCATGCGTCGCCCGTCCGTGGAAGCGTCGTTGAAGCCGTCCTGGGTGCCGTAACGCGCCCATTCGCCCACCTGGTCGGCATAGGGTGAGCGGTGCGCCCTGGCCGCCTCGGTGGCGGCCTTCTGCGCCAAAGCGATGTTGCGGTCACGGCTGTCCTCCCAGAGCTGCGCGGAGGTGAGGCCCTTGTCCTCCAGGTTGCTGCCCTCGACGCCGTTGAACAGCTCACCAAGAACGACGCCGCTGACGGTGCCGGCGATACCGCCGACCACGGCTCCCCCGGCAGGGGACGCGATGAAGCTGGTCCCCACTCCGATGCCGGTGCCGATGACGCCGTTTGCCACGTTCTGCCACTGCGAGACAGCGTGGTTGTAGTCCTCGTCCGCTTCCTTTGCAGGACCCAGTACGGCCTCCTGACGGCCGATGGACAGGCAGCCTCCGACTTCCGCGGAGCGCCGGGAGATTTCCTTGACGGTGTTCTCCATGTCCTGCCCGTAGCGCTGGTCCGCGGGCAGGTCCGGATTCATGTGGTAATCCATGAGGTTCGCCATGTAGTTCTTCTGGCCGACCTCCACGGCGGAGTAGCCCTCAGGGTTCTGCCCGACGGCGATCAGGAAGCGGGACACGTCGGCGTGATTCATGTGCGCCGAGGAACCGCTGATGGGGAAGAGCCTCTCGATCTGCTGCCAGTCCTTGGAGTTCTCGTCCGGCTTCACATCGGTCGTCGCCCGGTTGATGTCCGGAAGGTACTCCGACGCCATCTGGCCGATGCTGTCGGACATGTAGCCGTTCTTGGTCAGGCGGTCGGGGTCGTCGCTGATGGACGCGACGACGCTCGCCATGAGCTTGGCCTGCTGATCGTTGTGTGCCGGGGTGTCCGTCGTCGGCAGCTCTCCCGCGGGGTGCCCGGTCGCGGCTGCCTCGAGGGCCATGGCCAGGTTGTTCTGCCCTGGGTGGATGTCGTCGCCTTTGAGGTCGGTCTCCTTTGGCCACTCCCGGTCCTCGAAGAGGTACTTGAAGTTGGAGACGGCCTCCTTGTGGTCTCCGTCCTTGGGCAGGTACTCCTCGTTGAAGAAGTCCGTGGCCGCGTCCGGGCTGCTGGACAGCGCCTTCAGGTATCCGGTCAACGGGTCGTCGCCGCTGTCGTCGCCCATGCGGTTGAGCCACGGGTCCACGCCCATGTGCTGCCAGGCGAGGTTGGCGTGCTCGCCGTTGCCGCTGAGCTTGCGCTCGGTGGACATCAGAGCGGTGCCGTAACTCTTGAGGAACTGGTCGTCGTAGTCGCCCGCCCGCATGAGGTTGCTCATGACCTGGAAGCCCATAGGGCCCATCTGCCCGCCGATCGGCTGGTCGCCGAGGGCGATCATCCGGCCCTTCCACTCGGCCATGCCGACCGAGTCGCTCTGCGAAGCGGTCGCGAGTGTCAGGCTCAGGCTGCGCTGGAGTTCGCCGTACTTGTCGACCCGCTCATGCCCCAACTCGGCTGCCTTGTGCGGATCATTGATGCCGGCCCAGAACTCGAGAGTCTTGTCGGGACCGAGATCGGTCGCGAAACGCTCCGCGAACAGCGGGTCGCCTGCGTGCTCCTTCAGCCCGGCGCTGAGCTGGTCGAACTCCTCAGGTGTCAGATCCTCCGGGTCCTTCTTGGCGAGGGAGGCCAGCTTGTCCGCCGCCTTGACGGCGTCGTACGCCGCGTCGCGGTCCTTGTAGCTCGCGTCGGTGAAGCCGTAGTCGGTCTGGTCGACGAGGGCGGTGAGGACCGTCTTCGCCGAGTTGTCGCTCTCGGTGGCCTTGCTGAGGATCTTCTCGACCTCCTCGCGCAGGGAGGTGACGTCGTGCTCGTCGTGTTCCGGCGGCGTGTAGCCGGACGCGGCACGATCGGGGTGGACGTTCATGGTCACGGTGAAGGTGCCCTTGCCCGTGTCCATCACCGTCAGGTTCTTCTTCAACCCACGTTCGATCGCCCCGTTGAGCTGCTTCTGGTAGCCCTTCAGCTCTCCGGCGGTGTCGCTCAGGATGTTGTGGATCGTCTCGGCCTGGGTGTGGGCGTCCTGGAACTCCCCGGCCGTCTTGCCGATGAACTCCTTGGTCACCTGACTGTTCATGCCTGCCCAGTTGGCCTTGTTCGCGGCTTGGTGCAGGCCCTTTTCGGCGTCCTCCACCAGGTCTTTCAGGTTCCGGACGATATGTCCCCAGTCCTCGACGGCGTCGTCGAGCAGCTTGAAATTGGCGAAGCGCAGAGCGTCGAGATCCATGAGTGGGCGTCCCCGTTGTGCGTGGTGATCAGTTCTTCTTCGAGCCCGGTGAGGCGTAGACCGGGTTGTGGTCTCCCGGTTTTCCGACACGCTCGTCGAAGCCGGCGTCGAGGGTGTCGATGCTGCTCATCTGCCGCTGGATGTACGCGTCGTCACCCGCGTGGATCTTCTTGGTGGCCTGCATGTGGTTGGAGATCTGAGCGCACGCGTCCATGAGTGAGTTGAGTTGCGTGTCCCATTGGTTTGACACGTGCTGGAGCCCCGGGCCGAGAGCGAAGCCCTGCGTTGTCAGGTCGTCGGCGGCCGAGTCCACATTGGTGTTGGACAGTCGGGCTTTGTCCCACAGGTGGTTGTAGAGGGTGTGGGCCGCACTGCCGATCTTCGCCAGGTCGTGCTGGCTGACCTTGAGGTCACCGGTGCGGCTGGGCAGCGTGGGTGAGCCTCCTCCGGGACCGTCCGGCAGGTGGTTGAGCTGCATATGCGTCCCGCCCTGCGGACGTGACTGCGCGTCCGCCTTGAGCTGCTCCCATTCGTCCCACGCCATGGTGATCACCCCCGTGCAATGTCCGCTCGGTCATCGCCTTCCATGTGGATGGTCTAGCACTTCCAAGCGGAATGTCTGGTGTTCCTAATGATCCTCTAGCGCAGGTAAAAATAGCAGCACGGGTGCATGAGCACAGCAGCAATCCCGATTGCGCACAAGGCCTCCACCTCCCCCCTGCACACAACGGCAGGATGCCGCGGACCGGCATGGTCCGCGGCATCCTGGTGGGGGAGGAGCCGTTACGGGAACGGGGAACGGCTTTGGGGAGTCAGGACTCTACGAGTCCGATCTGCACCATCGGCTTCCCCCTCTTCCGTGACACGAAGGTGCCCCGTCCCGCCGGCATCGGCCGCGGGCGGACGCCGCCCAGCAGGTCGCCCTCGGCCGGGTCGCCCGCGAGGACCACGCCTTGGGCGCCGAGTTCCTTGATGCGCTGCATGAAGGACTCGTAACCGGCGCGGCCGGCGCCGGCCGTGGACCGGGCGATGATGAAGCGGACGCCGACGTCGCGGGCGAACGGGAGCATGTCCGTCAGGCCCGCCAGCGGGTTGCCGCTCGAAGTGGACACCAGGTCGTAGTCGTCGATGACGACGTACACCGTCGGGCCCCGCCACCAACTGCGGTTGCGCAACTGCTCCGGGGTCACGTCGGCCGTGGGCGTGCGGCGCTGCATCAGGTCGGCCAGCGCGTCCATGTGGTGCTGCATCTGGTTCGACATGGGGATGTACTCGGCCAGGTGCGAGTCCGGGGTCACCCCGAGCAGCGAGCGGCGGTTGTCGACGACGAAGAGCTTGCAGGCGTGACCGTCGTACCGCTCGGTGAGACGCTTGATCAGCAACTTCAGCAGGTTCGACTTGCCGGACTCGCTCTCGCCGAAGACCAGGAAGAACGGGTCCTGCTCGAAGTCCACGAACACCGGCTCGAGGTTGTCCTCGTCCAGGGCGAAGGAGACGCCGCGGTTCGGGAACCGGTCGCCCGGCGGAAGCTGGGCCGCGGCGAACTCGCGGGGCAGCAGGCGCACCTGGGGCGCGCCGGGCTCCTGCCAGTGGCGGGTGACCTCGGCCGCGAGGGCGGTCGTCGCCTCGGCGAGATCGGTGTCGGAGGACAGGCCGTCGATACGCGGAACCGCCGCCATGAAGTGCTGCTTCTGCGGGGTCTGACCGCGGCCCGGCACCCCGGTGGGCACGTTGGCCGCGACCTTGCGGTCGACCTCCGAGTCCATGGGATCACCCAGCCGCAGTTCGAGGCGGTTCATCAGGTGGTCCTTGAGGTTCGCCCGGACCTCCATCGAGCGCGACGCGGTCAGGACGAGGTGGATGCCGTAGCCCAGACCGCGCGCGGCGATGTCCAGGACCATCGGCTCCAGGGCCTCGTAGTCCGTCTTGAAGTTGCCCCAGCCGTCGATGACCAGGAAGACGTCACCCCAGGGCTGGTCGGTCACCGAGATGTCGCCGCGCGCGCGACGCGAGCGGAACTCGGCGATGGAGGAGATACCCGTGGCGCGGAAGTACTCCTCGCGGCGGGTCATCACGCCGTACACCTCGGCCGCCGTGCGCCTGACCTTCTCGGGGTCCAGACGTGAGGCGACCCCACCGACGTGCGGCAGGCCGGCCACCGCGGACATACCGCCGCCACCGAAGTCCAGGCCGTAGAACTGCACTTCCGACGGAGTGTGCGTGAGCGCGAACGAGGCGATGATCGAACGCAGCAGCGTCGACTTGCCGGACTGCGGGCCGCCGATGATCTGCATGTGGCCGGCCGCGCCGCCGAAGTCGATCCACAGTGGGTCGCGGCGCTGCTCGTACGGCTTGTCGATGAGGCCGGCCGGGATGACGAGCCGGCCCGCTCCCTCGTAGCCGGGCTGTGTCATGCCTCGGCCGGGTACCGGCGCGAGCCCCGGCAGCAACGCGTCGAGCGACGGCGGGCTGTCCAGCGGGGGCAGCCACACCTGGTGAGCGGCCGGGCCCTGGGCCTCCAGGCGCCGCACGACCACATCGAGCACGGTGTCGGCGAGCGCGTCGTCCTGCCGTTCCTCGGCCACCGCCTGGCGTTGCTGCGGGACCGGCACGTACTGCACCGGCACCTCGGCCGCCGTGAACAGGACCGGCCGACGGTCGACGGGCAGGCGGCCGCCGAGCGCGGCGGCCGCCTGTGAACCGGAGCGGTACACCCCGGAGACGTACGCCGCCTTGAAGCGGACCATCTCGTCCGTGCCGAACTTCAGGAAGCCGGACCCGGGGACGTTGGGGAGTTCGTAGGCGTCCGGGACACCGAGGGCGGCCCGGGATTCGGCCGCGGAGAACGTACGCAGACCGATGCGGTACGACAGATACGTCTCCAGGCCGCGCAGGCGGCCCTCCTCCAGACGCTGCGAGGCCAGCAGCAGGTGCACGCCCAGCGAACGGCCGATACGGCCGATCTGCACGAACATCTCGATGAAGTCCGGTTTCGCGGTCAGCAGTTCGCTGAACTCGTCGATCACCAGGACGAGGGACGGGATCGGCTGGAGCGGGGCGCCCGCCGCACGCGCCTTCTCGTAGTCGTGGATGTTGGCGTAGTTGCCCGCGTCGCGCAGCATCTCCTGGCGGCGGTTGAGTTCACCGCGGATCGAGTCGCCCATGCGGTCGACCAGAGTCAGGTCGTCCGCGAGGTTGGTGATCACAGCGGCCACGTGCGGCAGTTGGGCCATGCCCGCGAAGGTGGCGCCGCCCTTGAAGTCGGCGAGGACGAAGTTCAGGGTCTCCGAGGAGTGGGTCACAGCGAGGCCGAGCACCAGCGTGCGCAGCAGCTCCGACTTGCCGGAACCGGTCGCGCCGACGCACAGGCCGTGCGGGCCCATGCCCTCCTGGGCCGCCTCCTTGAGGTCGAGCATCACCGGTCGGCCGTCCTCGCCGAGACCGATCGGCACGCGCAGTCGTTCCGACTGCGAGCGCGGCCGCCATGTCCGCTTGGGGTCGACCGAGGCTGCGTCGCCCAGGTTGAGCAGATCCGTGAACTCCAGATTGGCGAGCAGCGGTTCGTCGTCGTCCCCGCCCGACGCCATACGCAGCGGCGCGAGCTGACGCGCGAGCGCTTCCGCGGCCTCGTACGACAGGACGTCGGGCGTTCCCTCGTACACCATGCCGTGTGCCGACTCCAGGCGCAGTTCCTTCGGCCGTACGACGACGGACAGGTCGCCGCGGCCCATGGTCAGGTCGCCGGGCACGACCTCCAGCACGGTCACGCCCTGCAGGCCCTCGGGGTTGGCCAGCAGTGACGTGGGCGGCAGGGAGATGCCGTCGAGCACGACCACCAGATGCGGCTGCTCGGGAACCGGTGCCCCCGCGGGGTGGAAGCGCGGGCGGCCCTCGAGCCGGGAGGCGAGCCGGTCCTCCAGCTCCACCGGGTCCGTGGTGATCAGACGGACGCTGCCGGCGCCGTCGGCGAGACCCGGGGCCTGCACGTGCGGGAGCCACTTCGCCCACTCCCACTCGGGTACCGACCCGCGTCCGGTGACGATGGCGATGACCAGGTCTTCGGGGGAGTGCAGGGAAGCGAGGGAACCGGCGACGGCCCGGGCGGTGCCGCGCACGGTGCCCGGCTCGCCGCTGATCGTCACGTGGTAAAAGGCCCGCAGCGAGACCGCCATCGGCAGGGCGTCGATGGTGCCGTGCGTGGCGAGGAAGCGCTGCATGGCGCCCGCGGTCAGCGGCTCCAGCTCGTCGACCGGGGCGGTCTGCGGCGGGACCAGGGGAGTGGCCAGGGCCTGCGGGCCGAGGCCCACGCGCACCTGCCCGAAGTCCTCGTCGCCGGAACGCCGCTCCCACACCCGGCTTCCCTCGGCGACCAGGGCCCATAGTTGCTCCGGCGAAGGGTTCAGATAGAACTGGGCGTCACGCTGGGCCTTTGCGGCGTCCACGGCGCCGCGCCGGGTCTGCGACAGGTAGCGGAGGTAGTCACGGCGCATGTCGGCCATCTGGCCCTGGTTGCCACGGCGGTAGCGGACGAGCATCGAGATGCCCATGGCGATCGTCGACGCCACCATCACCATGCCCATGATCTTCATGAAGGGCTGGGCCTGCGGGTTGAAGAAGAACACCACGGATCCGCCCATGCCCAGCATGGGCAGGAGCTGCATCCAAGCGCCTTCCTGCTGGCCACGCGGCAGTTCCGGCGGTGCTTGCAGTACGACCTCGTCCGTGGGCACTTCCTTCGGCAGTGCCCGCGGTGGGCGCTTGACGACGATGTGGCTCACTACGCACCAATTCCCTTGCCGGACCGAGATGTTTCGTCCGCCGCCCCGTGTCAGGCGAACGTCGATCGCGAAGCGCGATCCTACTGACAACCACGGACAACGGTGGGCGGTAGGGTGCCGGTGAGACGCGTGAGCAGTTGCGAATCGTTCCGGGAAAACCCGGGCATTCCGCGGCGGTTCGAAAGTAGCGCCTCCCCGTGAACCCCGGCTGCGACCGCTCGGTCGGCCGGTGGAGCGTGTGGCGGCGCGCAACCTACACAGGATCTTTACGGACGGAAGTGTGCGCGGCGGCACCGCAGGCCGCCCCACCACCGACGAGGGGGAACAGCAGGTGAGCATGACGGCCTCCGCGCCTGCCGGCGCGACCGGTGGCTCGGGCGGAGCCCCTTCCGGGGCAGGCATGGGATTCGGTTTCTGCCGGGTCACCATCGTGGCGCCCGACAGCCGTATCGACGTGGCGCTGCCCGACGACGTCCCGGTCGCCGATCTGTATCCGGAGATCCTGCGCCTGTCCCAGCAGAGTCCCGCAGAGGGCGCGCCAGTCGGCTACCACCTTGTACGGCGCGACGGCACCGTCCTCGACGGCGCCCGGTCCTTCACGGCCCAGCGCATCCTCGACGGCGAGCTGCTCACCCTGCGCCCGTTCTCCGAGTCGCTGCCGCCGGCCGTCCTCGATGACGTCTCGGAGGCGGTGGCCTCCGCGGTCACCCGCGACCGCACCCTGTGGAGCGGCGACCTCACCCGGGCCGCCGGCCTAGTCGCGGGCGGCATCCTGCCCGCGCTGCTCGCGTTCGTGGCGTGGAGCTCCCAGGTCCGCCACGACATGCACAGCCTCCAGGGCATCGTCGCGGGTGTCACCGGCATCCTGCTGGTCACCATTGCCTGCGTACGCGCGCGTGTGTACGACGACCGGGGTTCCGCGGTCGCGCTGGGACTCGGCGCCCTGCCGAACGTCGCCGTAGCCGGTTCGGGGCTGCTGCCGCTCTCCTCGGGCGAGGGCGTCGGGCGGCTCCAATTCCTGCTCGCCTGCACGGCGGTCCTCGTCGCGGCTCTCGCGCTCACCCTGGTGTCGCCGGGCGGTGACGGACCCTTCGTGGCGTTTCTCTTCGCTTCGACCATCGGCCTGGTCACCACCTTCATCGCGACTCTCACCGACCTGAAGCCCATCGAGACGGCCGCCGTCTGCGCTCCGTTGTCCGTCGTGGCGCTGGCCTTCCTGCCCGGCCTGTCGATGCGCTTCGCACGGCTGCCCATCGGATTCGAACCACCGAACCCGTCCCGTGGCGGCTACGACAGCGGTGAGCCCGCGCCGCAGGAGCCGGTGGACATCGAGCGCGTCGCCGCCCAGGCCCGGCGCGGTCACGAACTGCTCGTCGGTCTCGTCGGGGGCTGTGCCCTCGTCGCCGTGGGCGCGTCGATCGTTCTCGGCTTCTCCAGCAACATCTGGGCCCAGCTCCTCGCCCTCGCGACCGGCATGGCGATGCTGATGCGGGCGCACCTGTTCCGCTACACGGCGCAGGTCGGCGCCGCCCTCGCCGCGGGCCTGGCAGCGATCGTCTTCCTCGGGCTCGGGCTCGCCCTGAACCCGCCCAAGGGATATCTGATCGACGCCCTCCAGGGCGACACCACCTCCCTGGACATCCGCAGCATCTGGCTCGCCGCGGCGGTCGGTGCGGCAACCGCCCTGGTCACCGCGATCGGTCTGATCACCCCGAGGCGCGGTCTCACCCCCTTCTGGGGACGCTTCCTGGAGATCGCCGAGAGCTTCGTCCTGCTCACGCTGATCCCGCTGGCCCTGGCCGTGTTCGA
Source organism: Streptomyces broussonetiae (assembly GCF_009796285.1). Taxonomy (NCBI): domain Bacteria; kingdom Bacillati; phylum Actinomycetota; class Actinomycetes; order Kitasatosporales; family Streptomycetaceae; genus Streptomyces; species Streptomyces broussonetiae. The sequence goes on from NZ_CP047020.1 coordinate 6,771,565, forward strand.
CGTGTACGCCCGGGCGCGCGCGATGACCAGCTAGAGACCGGCACCACGGAAGGTCCGGCCGGGTGCAGGCACACGAAAAAGGGCGGCACGCGTGCGTGCCGCCCTTTCCCGCGTTCCGCTCACGGCCGGCTCACCGAGCCCCCAGCCCCCCGTCCCCCTCAGCCGGCTCCAGGTCGAACTCCCCGTCCCGCGCCCCCAGCACGAACGCCCGCCACTCCGCCTCGGTGTAGCGCAGCACGGTGCCGGGATCGAGGGAGGAACGCATCGCCACCGCCCCCTCGGGCAGGTAGGCGATCTCGACCCGCTCCTCGTGCTCCTCGGTGCCCGGAGCGCAGTGCCACTCGATGCCCGAGATGTCGAGCGCGTACAGCTCGTCCCGCTCCCGCTCCTTGCGCGCCTTGATCTCCGCTTCCGTCTCCGCCATCGTGCAGCGACCCCTTCCCGGCGTACGGTCTGTCTCCCGGCGCTCACCCTAGTGGCCCCCGGCGTCCCGCCTCGGCGGTTCGCGGACCGGGGGAAAGGTGCCCGCCACCTCCTGGTACCCTGGCTGACGGCCGTTTGTGTACGCGCCTTCGGAGCCGTTGCGCTCTGGTGGCCGCGCCCAGCGGATCCCCGCCTCCCGAGTAACGGAAGCTTCCCCGAGACGTAGACCGGGGGCACTCGGTGGCATTCAACAGACTATGAGGAGTACGCGTGTCGCTCGACGCCGCTACGAAGAAGCAGATCATCGGCGAGTTCGGTACCAAGGAGGGTGACACCGGCTCCCCCGAGGTCCAGGTCGCTCTGCTCTCCCGTCGGATCTCCGACCTGACCGAGCACCTCAAGACCCACAAGCACGACCACCACTCCCGTCGTGGCCTGCTGATCCTCGTCGGTCAGCGCCGTCGCCTTCTCCAGTACCTGGCGAAGAAGGACATCCAGCGCTTCCGTGCGCTGGTCGACCGCCTCGGCATCCGCCGTGGTGCGGCGGGCGCGAAGTAAGACGCCGTGAAGGGAGCGGTTCCCGAAGGACTCGGGGACCGCTCCCTTTGCCGTACGCGGGGAAACGTGCGGAGTGTCACACACGCTTTGTAGTGTGGTAGCACAACGCTCTACGCACGACACGGAACGCACGACGAAAGAACGAGGAGAAGCGCACCTCGCCGCCGCCGGTCCTCGGTAGTGGCCCCCGGGGGAAGTGAGCCCCGGGTGCTTCGATCGAAGACCGGCCCGCACCAGACGGCGCGCTTCTCCGCCACCGTCCCCCTGCCACACGGGCAGCCAAGGGACGAAAGACGATACGTAACGGAGAAAACGCTAGTGGAGAACGAGACCCACTACGCCGAGGCCGTCATCGACAACGGCGCCTTCGGCACCCGCACCATCCGCTTCGAGACGGGCCGCCTGGCCAAGCAGGCCGCCGGCTCTGCCGTGGCGTACCTGGACGACGACACCATGGTGCTGTCGGCCACCACCGCCTCCAAGAACCCCAAGGACCAGCTCGACTTCTTCCCGCTGACGGTGGACGTCGAGGAGCGGATGTACGCCGCCGGCAAGATCCCCGGCAGCTTCTTCCGCCGTGAGGGCCGTCCCTCCGAGGACGCCATCCTCACCTGCCGCCTCATCGACCGCCCGCTGCGCCCGTCCTTCAAGAAGGGCCTGCGCAACGAGATCCAGGTCGTCGCCACGATCATGGCGCTCAACCCCGACCACCTGTACGACGTCGTGGCGATCAACGCCGCGTCCGCGTCCACGCAGCTGGCCGGCCTGCCCTTCTCCGGCCCGATCGGCGGCGTCCGCGTCGCGCTGATCCGCGGTCAGTGGGTCGCCTTCCCGACCCACACCGAGCTGGAGGACGCCGTCTTCGACATGGTCGTCGCCGGCCGTGTCCTGGAGGACGGCGACGTCGCGATCATGATGGTCGAGGCCGAGGCCACCGAGGGCACCATCAAGCTCGTCGAGGGCGGCGCCGAGGCGCCGACCGAGGAGGTCGTCGCCGCGGGTCTGGACGCCGCGAAGCCCTTCATCAAGGTGCTGTGCCGCGCCCAGGCCGACCTCGCCGCCAAGGCCGCGAAGCCGACCGGCGAGTTCCCGATCTTCCTGGACTACCAGGACGACGTGTTCGAGGCGCTGACGGCCGCCGTCCGCCCCGAGCTGGCCCAGGCGCTCACCATCGCCGGCAAGCAGGAGCGCGAGGCCGAGCTGGACCGCGTCAAGGGTCTGGCCGCCGAGAAGCTCCTGCCGGAGTTCGAGGGGCGCGAGAAGGAGATCTCCGCCGCGTACCGCTCGCTCACCAAGCAGCTGGTCCGCGAGCGCGTGATCAAGGAGAAGAAGCGCATCGACGGCCGTGGGGTGACGGACATCCGTACCCTCGCCGCCGAGGTCGAGGCCATCCCGCGGGTGCACGGCTCCGCGCTGTTCGAGCGTGGCGAGACCCAGATCCTGGGCGTCACCACCCTCAACATGCTCCGCATGGAGCAGCAGCTGGACACCCTTTCGCCGGTGACCCGCAAGCGCTACATGCACAACTACAACTTCCCGCCGTACTCCACCGGTGAGACCGGCCGCGTCGGCTCCCCCAAGCGCCGCGAGATCGGTCACGGCGCCCTCGCCGAGCGCGCGCTCGTGCCGGTGCTGCCGGCGCGCGAGGAGTTCCCGTACGCGATCCGTCAGGTGTCCGAGGCCCTCGGCTCCAACGGTTCGACGTCCATGGGCTCGGTCTGCGCCTCCACCATGTCGCTGCTGAACGCCGGTGTGCCGCTCAAGGCCCCGGTCGCCGGTATCGCCATGGGTCTGATCTCCCAGGAGATCGACGGCGAGACGCACTACGTCACCCTCACCGACATCCTCGGTGCCGAGGACGCCTTCGGTGACATGGACTTCAAGGTCGCCGGCACGAAGGACTTCGTGACCGCCCTCCAGCTCGACACCAAGCTGGACGGCATCCCGGCCTCCGTCCTGGCCGCGGCCCTCAAGCAGGCCCGCGACGCCCGCCTGCACATCCTCGACGTGATGATGGAGGCCATCGACCGGCCCGACGAGATGAGCCCGCACGCGCCGCGGATCATCACCGTCAAGATCCCGGTCGACAAGATCGGCGAGGTCATCGGCCCCAAGGGCAAGATGATCAACCAGATCCAGGAGGACACGGGCGCCGAGATCACCATCGAGGACGACGGCACGATCTACATCGGTGCCGCCGACGGTCCCTCGGCGGAGGCCGCCCGCGCCACGATCAACGGCATCGCCAACCCGACGATGCCCGAGGTCGGCGAGCGCTACCTGGGCACGGTCGTCAAGACGACCACCTTCGGTGCGTTCGTCTCCCTGCTGCCCGGCAAGGACGGTCTGCTGCACATCTCGCAGATCCGCAAGCTGGCCGGCGGCAAGCGCGTGGAGAACGTCGAGGACGTCCTCGGTGTGGGCCAGAAGGTCCAGGTCGAGATCGCCGAGATCGACTCCCGCGGCAAGCTCTCCCTCGTTCCGGTGATCGAGGGCGAGGAAGGCAACGAGTCGGAGAAGGACGACGCCGAGCAGTGACGTCCCGTAGCTCCAAGGTGACGGCCCGCCCCTCTTCGGAGGCGCGGGCCGTCGCCCGTACCCAAACCCTCATCAAGGGCCAGAACGGCATCGGCACGGTCCGCAAGACCACCCTCCCGGGCGGCCTGCGCATCGTCACCGAGACCCTGCCCTCGGTCCGCTCCGCGACCTTCGGTATCTGGGCGCACGTCGGCTCCCGCGACGAGACCCCGGCCCTGAACGGCGCCACGCACTACCTGGAGCACCTGCTCTTCAAGGGCACCGGGCAGCGCAGCGCGCTCGACATCTCCGCCGCCCTCGACGCCGTCGGCGGCGAGATGAACGCGTTCACGGCGAAGGAGTACACGTGCTACTACGCGCGCGTGCTCGACACCGACCTGCCGCTCGCCATCGACGTCGTCTGCGACATGCTGACCGGCTCGCTCATCCTCGAGGAGGACGTCGACGTCGAGCGCGGCGCGATCCTCGAAGAGATCGCGATGACCGAGGACGATCCGGGCGACTGCGTGCACGACCTGTTCGCGCACACCATGTTCGGTGACAACGCCCTCGGCCGCCCGGTCCTCGGCACGGTCGACACGGTCAACGCCCTGTCCGCCGACCGCATCCGCCGCTTCTACAAGAAGCACTACGACCCGACCCACCTCGTGGTCGCCTGCGCCGGCAACATCGACCACAACAAGGTCGTACGACAGGTCCGCGCGGCCTTCGAGAAGGCGGGCGCCTTCAAGAACGCCGACGCACAGCCGATCGCGCCGCGCGACGGCAGCCGCAGGATCCGCACCTCCGGCAAGGTCGAGCTGCTCGGCCGCAAGACCGAGCAGGCGCATGTCGTCCTCGGCATGCCGGGCCTCGCCCGCACCGACGACCGCCGCTGGGCCATGGGCGTGCTCAACACCGCCCTCGGCGGCGGCATGTCCTCCCGCCTGTTCCAGGAGGTCAGGGAGAAGCGCGGCCTCGCCTACAGCGTGTACTCGTACACCTCGGGCTTCGCCGACTGCGGCCTCTTCGGTGTCTACGCCGGCTGCCGGCCGAGCCAGGTGCACGACGTGCTGAGGATCTGCCGCGACGAACTCGACCACGTCGCCGCCAACGGCCTCACCGACGACGAGATCGCCCGCGCCGTCGGCCAGCTCCGCGGTTCCACCGTCCTCGGCCTCGAGGACACCGGTGCGCTGATGAACCGTATCGGCAAGAGCGAGCTGTGCTGGGGCGAGCAGATGTCCGTCGACGACATGCTGGACCGGATAGCGGCGGTCACCCCGGACGAGGTCCGCTCGGTCGCCCGCGACATCCTGGGACAGCGCCCGTCGCTGTCGGTCATCGGCCCGCTCAAGGACAAGCAGGCCGCACGGCTGCACGACGCCGTCGCCTGAACACTCCCGGTCACTTCGACAAGGAAGCAAGACAAGAGATGAGCAAGCTGCGCGTGGCGGTCCTCGGTGCCAAGGGCCGGATCGGCTCCGAGGCGGTCAAGGCGGTCGAGGCCGCCGAGGACATGGAGCTGGTCGCCGCCCTCGGCCGGGGCGACAAGCTGGAGACCCTGGCGGAGACCGGCGCCCAGGTCGCCGTGGAGCTGACCACCCCCGACTCCGTCATGGAGAACCTCGACTACTGCGTGCGCCACGGCATCCACGCGGTCGTCGGTACGACGGGCTGGACCGAGGAGCGCCTCGCGCAGCTGACGGGCTGGCTCGCCGCCTCCCCGCGGACCGGTGTGCTCATCGCGCCGAACTTCTCCATCGGCGCCGTCCTGACCATGAAGTTCGCGCAGATCGCCGCGCCGTACTTCGAGTCGGTCGAGGTCGTCGAGCTGCACCACCCGAAGAAGGTCGACGCCCCGAGCGGTACGGCCACCCGTACCGCCCAGCTCATCGCCGAGGCCCGCCGCGCCGCCGGTACGGCCCCGGCGCCGGACGCCACCGAGACGGCCCTGGACGGCGCGCGGGGCGCCAGCGTCGACGGGATCCCGGTGCACGCCGTCCGCCTGCGCGGCCTGCTGGCCCACCAGGAGGTGCTCCTCGGCGGCGAGGGCGAGACCCTCACCATCCGTCACGACTCCCTGCACCACAGCAGCTTCATGCCGGGCATCCTGCTCGGCGCCCGCCGCGTGGTGACCACTCCGGGCCTGACCTTCGGCCTGGAACACTTCCTCGACCTGAGCTGAGACAAGTCCCTGCGATGCGCGCGAAGATCACTTACCTCGTCACGGCCGCCGTCCTGGTCTTCTATTTCGTCCTGGTCGGCAGCCGCGGCATCATGCTCATCCAGTCCGGCACGCTCCTCACCGTCACCTTCGGAGTGGCGGTGCTGATCCTGCCGGTCATCGGCCTGTGGTTCCTGTGGAAGAACACCCAGTTCGTCCGCAGGGCCAACCAGCTCGCCGCACAGCTCGACGCCGAGGGCGCACTGCCCGTGGACGAACTGCGGCGCACCCCGAGCGGCCGCATCGACCGCGACTCCGCCGACGAGGTCTTCGCCAAGCGCAAGGCCGAGACCGAGGCTTCCCCCGACGACTGGCGCTGCTGGTTCCGGCTCGCCGTCGCCTACCACGACGCCCGCGACACCCCGCGTGCCCGCAAGGCGATGCAGCGGGCCATCGCCCTGCACGAGGGCAGACCGGTCCGGAGCTGAGCCGAACGGCACCGAACCGCACGAACGCCAGGCACAGCGAAGGGGCCGGTCCCGCAGCCCAGCGGGACCGGCCCCTTCGGCGTGCCGACGGCGGTCAGTCGCGCCCGCTGCCGTACTCCGCGGCCCACGCCTCCACGGCGTCCGCGGCCCGGTCGAAGGCGGCCGGGCGGCGCAGGAAGTCCAGCGTGTGCGAGGTCAGCAGCGGCGGTGTGTCCTCGGCCCGCCGGTCCTCGCGCACGAGGGCCAGCGCCTGGCCCTGCACCGTCCGGGGCAGCCCCAGCCAGCGCACCGGCTGCTGCAGCGTCCGCACCGAGACCACCCGCGCCCACGGCGTCGTACGCGTCGCGAAGAAGCCGGTGCGACGCAGCCCGCGCCCGCTCACCCACACGCCCATGCGCAGCATCCGCAGCGCCGCCGCGATGATCACGAGCGCCGCGCCGAGGACCACTGCTGCCGAGGGCACCGAGCCGGTCAGCGCGGTGGCGACCGCGGCGAACAGCACGAAGGAGGCGAGCAGGAGCATCAGCGCGGCCACGCCCACCCGCCAGGGCCCGGGACGGTAGGGCCGCCGCCAGCGCTCACGGTCGTCGTACGGCAGCGCGGTGTCGAACGCTGCCTCGAAGGTGCGGTCGGCCGTCAGGAAGGGCAGGGGCACGGCTGGTCCTCACTCAATCCTTGCGTGGGCTGTGCCCGGTGAGGCTATCCGCCTGTCTTGGCGCTCACCACCCGGGGAGGGCCGGAAGGGTCAGCGCCCCTGGGAGGCCTGCGGCTGCTCCACCGGCTTACCGGACGGAGTGGACAGCGCCGGCGTGCCGAGGACCAGCGAGCCGGCGAGCCCGGCGACGATCGTGAGCCCCAGCAGCCAGCGCCCGGCTATCTGCCCGATCGACGACCGCTGGCGCGGCGGGGGCGCGACATTGCTGCGGAACCTGTCCGCCTCGGCCAGGAAGGCGAAGGGCACGGGCTCGCGCCGACGGAACATGGCAGGTACCTCTCCTCATGAGAACGAATTTTCGGGTCTCACCGATACAGACGCTCTAGTGACACAAAAGGTGCCCATGTCCGAAAAAATCCTCGACAAGGTCACTGTGCGGGACTGTCACAGGTGCCCCGTACAGTGGGCGCGAACCTGAAGAAGTGATGGGAAGGACCCCCGTGACCACCCCCGAGTCGCTCACTCTGCGCAGTGACATCACCGTCGAGCTGGTGAAGTCCAGCGCGTCGGATGCCGACGTCCTCTTCGCCGCCCGCGTCTCCACGCTCGGCGAGCAGTCCCTGGACGAGCTGAAGAAGGACCCCGAGCGCTCCAAGGGCCTGATCAACTACCTGATGCGCGACCGGCACGGCAGCCCGTTCGAGCACAACTCGATGACCTTCTTCATCAGCGCCCCGATCTTCGTGTTCCGCGAGTTCATGCGGCACCGCGTCGGCTGGTCGTACAACGAGGAGTCCGGCCGTTACCGGGAGCTGCAGCCCGTCTTCTACGTCCCCGGCACCGACCGCAAGCTCGTCCAGCAGGGCCGCCCCGGCAAGTACGTCTTCGTCGAGGGCACCCCGGCCCAGTACGAGACGGTGAGCGACACCCTCACCGAGTCCTACGAGCAGGCCTACGCGGCCTACCAGAAGCTCCTGGCCGAGGGCGTCGCCCGCGAGGTCGCCCGCTCGGTCCTGCCCGTCGGCCTCTTCTCCTCGATGTACGCCACCTGCAACGCGCGCTCCCTGATGCACTTCCTCGGCCTGCGCACCCAGCACGAGCTGGCCAAGGTGCCGTCCTTCCCGCAGCGGGAGATCGAGATGGTCGGCGAGAAGATGGAGGCGGAGTGGGCCAAGCTCATGCCGCTGACGTACGACGCCTTCAACGCCAATGGACGGGTGGCCCCCTGACAAGCGGGTGGCCCCGAAGCAAGGTGTGCGAAGCCCTGTTCCCCCAACCCGGAACGGATGTACGGATCAGCCTGGCGAAGTGTCCGTATTGCGGCATTTAGAGAAGTTCATCTAGCCTGATCAAACGGACCCGGCACTGCTTGAACCCCCGAGCAGGCAGTGCCGGGCTCCTTATTTGTCCTGACTTTCCCCGCCCCCCGAGGGCAGACCACGCACGGAGCACCGAGTAGCGTGTTACCCATGGCTCCGACCTCGACTCCGCAGACCCCCTTCGGGCGGGTCCTTACCGCCATGGTCACGCCCTTCACGGCGGACGGCGCACTCGACCTCGACGGCGCGCAGCGACTCGCCGCGCATCTGGTGGACGCAGGCAACGACGGCCTGATCGTCAACGGCACCACCGGCGAGTCCCCCACCACCACCGACGCGGAGAAAGTGGACCTGGTACGAGCCGTACTGGAGGCGGTCGGCGACCGCGCCCACGTCGTGGCCGGAGTCGGCACCAACGACACCCACCACAGCCTCGAGCTGGCCCGCGAGGCGGAGCGCGTCGGCGCCCACGGCCTCCTGGTGGTCACGCCGTACTACAACAAGCCCCCGCAGGAAGGCCTGTACCGCCACTTCACGGCCGTCGCGGACGCCACCGGCCTGCCGGTCATGCTCTACGACATCCCCGGCCGCAGCGGCGTCCCGATCAACACCGAGACGCTCGTCCGGCTCGCCGAGCACCCCCGGATCGTCGCCAACAAGGACGCCAAGGGCGACCTCGGCCGCGCCGGCTGGGCCATCGCCCAGTCCGGTCTCGCCTGGTACTCCGGCGACGACATGCTGAACCTCCCGCTGCTCTCCGTGGGCGCGGTCGGATTCGTCTCCGTCGTCGGCCACCTCGTCACCCCCGACCTGCGCGCCCTCGTCGACGCGTACACCTCGGGCGACGTCGTCAAGGCCACGGAGATCCATCAGAAGCTGCTCCCGGTCTACACCGGCATGTTCCGCACCCAGGGCGTCATGACCACCAAGGCCGCGCTCGCCCTCCAGGGCCTGCCCGCCGGACCGCTGCGCCCGCCCATGGTCGAGTGCTCGCCCGAGGAGATCGCCCAGCTCAAGATCGATCTTGCTGCCGGCGGGGTACAGCTCTGACAACAGACTTGGCACCACCCAGCTCCCCGGGGCTCCACAGACTTCACAACTGAAGAGACAACCGCATAGCGGGCCACCGGTGCCCGCACATCCACAACGACAACTGCTTATGCACGAACGTCATGCGCGCCACGTGCCTCACCGGGTACGTGGCGTGCGTGGTGAGGAGAGTCTTTTGAGCCATCCGCATCCTGAACTCGGCCCGCCTCCGCCGCTCACCGAGGGCGGCCTGCGGGTCACCCCGCTCGGCGGTCTCGGCGAGATCGGCCGGAACATGACGGTCTTCGAGTACGACGGCCGCTTGCTGATCGTCGACTGCGGAGTGCTTTTCCCCGAGGAGGAGCAGCCCGGAATCGACCTGATCCTGCCGGACTTCTCGTCCATCCGGGACCGTCTCGACGACATCGAGGGCATCGTCCTCACCCACGGTCACGAGGACCACATCGGTGGTGTCCCGTTCCTGCTCCGCGAGAAGCCGGACATCCCGCTGATCGGCTCCAAGCTGACCCTCGCCCTGATCGAGGCCAAGCTCCAGGAGCACCGGATCCGTCCGTACACCCTTGAGGTGGCGGAAGGGAACCGCGAGCGCATCGGCCCCTTCGACTGCGAGTTCATCGCCGTCAACCACTCCATCCCGGACGCCCTGGCGGTCGCCATCCGCACCCCCGCCGGGATGGTGGTGCACACCGGCGACTTCAAGATGGACCAGCTCCCGCTGGACAACCGCCTCACCGACCTGCACGCCTTCGCGCGGCTGAGCGAGGAGGGCATCGACCTCCTGCTCACCGACTCCACGAACGCCGAGGTCCCGGGCTTCACCCCGCACGAGCGCGACATCTCCAACGTCCTGCGGCAGGTCTTCGCCGGCGCCCGCAAGCGGATCATCGTGGCGAGCTTCGCCAGCCATGTCCACCGCATCCAGCAGATTCTGGACGCTGCCCACGAGTACGGCCGCCGGGTCGCCTTCGTCGGCCGCTCCATGGTTCGCAACATGGGCATCGCCCGCGACCTCGGCTACCTGAAGGTCCCGCCGGGCCTGGTGGTCGACGTCAAGACGCTGGACGACCTTCCCGACGACAAGGTGGTTCTGGTCTGTACGGGCTCCCAGGGCGAGCCGATGGCGGCCCTGTCGAGGATGGCCAACCGCGACCACCAGATCCGGATCGTCGAGGGCGACACGGTGATCCTGGCGTCCTCCCTCATCCCCGGCAACGAGAACGCGGTCTACCGGGTGATCAACGGCCTGACCCGCTGGGGCGCCAACGTCGTCCACAAGGGCAACGCCAAGGTGCACGTCTCCGGCCACGCCTCGGCCGGCGAGCTGCTGTACTTCTACAACATCTGCCGCCCGAAGAACCTGATGCCGGTGCACGGGGAATGGCGTCACCTGCGGGCGAACGCGGAGCTGGGTGCTCTGACGGGTGTCCCGCACGACCGCATCGTCATCGCCGAGGACGGCGTGGTGGTCGACCTGGTCGAGGGCAAGGCCAAGATCTCCGGCAAGGTCCAGGCGGGTTACGTCTACGTCGACGGTCTCTCGGTCGGCGATGTCGGCGAGCCGGCCCTCAAGGACCGCAAGATCCTCGGCGACGAGGGCATCATCTCGGTCTTCGTGGTCGTGGACGCCTCCACCGGCAAGATCACGGGCGGTCCGCACGTCCAGGCCCGCGGCTCGGGCATCGAGGACTCGGCCTTCACCGACGTCCTCCCGAAGATCACCGAGGTGCTGGAGAAGTCCGCCCAGGACGGTGTCGTGGAGCCTCACCAGCTCCAGCAACTCATTCGGCGCACCCTGGGCAAGTGGGTCTCGGACACCTATCGCCGCAGGCCAATGATCCTCCCTGTGGTCGTGGAGGTCTGACGCCTCGTCGGAGCTTGACCCAAGCGGGGCGCCTCGATTTGCATCGAGGCGCCCCGCTCCAGTACGTTTACGGCTCCGCCCAACCGGGAACCCCAGCACTTCACGTGCTGGACACACGTGACCGGAGCGGGTGGGAAAACCGACTCAGAACTTCTGATAAAGTCGGAACCGCCGGAAAGGAACCGCGAAATAACGCGGGAACCTGGAAAGCACCGAGGAAATCGGATCGAGAAAAGATCTGATAGAGTCGGAAACACCGAAGGGAAGCCCGGAGGAAAGCCCGAGAGGGTGAGTACAAAGGAAGCGACCGTTCCTTGAGAACTCAACAGCGTGCCAAAAGTCAACGCCAGATATGTTGATACCCCGTCCGTCGGAACATTCCGATGGTCGAGGTTCCTTTGAAAAAACACAGCGAGGACGCTGTGAACCATCGGATTATTCCTCCGGTGGTTCCGCTCTCGTGGTGTTGCACCGGCTGAATTAATTTTCCGGCCGAGTAAACATTCACGGAGAGTTTGATCCTGGCTCAGGACGAACGCTGGCGGCGTGCTTAACACATGCAAGTCGAACGATGAAGCCCTTCGGGGTGGATTAGTGGCGAACGGGTGAGTAACACGTGGGCAATCTGCCCTTCACTCTGGGACAAGCCCTGGAAACGGGGTCTAATACCGGATACGAGCCTCCAAGGCATCTTGGAGGTTGGAAAGCTCCGGCGGTGAAGGATGAGCCCGCGGCCTATCAGCTTGTTGGTGAGGTAATGGCTCACCAAGGCGACGACGGGTAGCCGGCCTGAGAGGGCGACCGGCCACACTGGGACTGAGACACGGCCCAGACTCCTACGGGAGGCAGCAGTGGGGAATATTGCACAATGGGCGAAAGCCTGATGCAGCGACGCCGCGTGAGGGATGACGGCCTTCGGGTTGTAAACCTCTTTCAGCAGGGAAGAAGCGAGAGTGACGGTACCTGCAGAAGAAGCGCCGGCTAACTACGTGCCAGCAGCCGCGGTAATACGTAGGGCGCAAGCGTTGTCCGGAATTATTGGGCGTAAAGAGCTCGTAGGCGGCTTGTCACGTCGATTGTGAAAGCTCGGGGCTTAACCCCGAGTCTGCAGTCGATACGGGCTAGCTAGAGTGTGGTAGGGGAGATCGGAATTCCTGGTGTAGCGGTGAAATGCGCAGATATCAGGAGGAACACCGGTGGCGAAGGCGGATCTCTGGGCCATTACTGACGCTGAGGAGCGAAAGCGTGGGGAGCGAACAGGATTAGATACCCTGGTAGTCCACGCCGTAAACGGTGGGAACTAGGTGTTGGCGACATTCCACGTCGTCGGTGCCGCAGCTAACGCATTAAGTTCCCCGCCTGGGGAGTACGGCCGCAAGGCTAAAACTCAAAGGAATTGACGGGGGCCCGCACAAGCGGCGGAGCATGTGGCTTAATTCGACGCAACGCGAAGAACCTTACCAAGGCTTGACATACACCGGAAAGCATTAGAGATAGTGCCCCCCTTGTGGTCGGTGTACAGGTGGTGCATGGCTGTCGTCAGCTCGTGTCGTGAGATGTTGGGTTAAGTCCCGCAACGAGCGCAACCCTTGTTCTGTGTTGCCAGCATGCCCTTCGGGGTGATGGGGACTCACAGGAGACCGCCGGGGTCAACTCGGAGGAAGGTGGGGACGACGTCAAGTCATCATGCCCCTTATGTCTTGGGCTGCACACGTGCTACAATGGCCGGTACAATGAGCTGCGATACCGTGAGGTGGAGCGAATCTCAAAAAGCCGGTCTCAGTTCGGATTGGGGTCTGCAACTCGACCCCATGAAGTCGGAGTCGCTAGTAATCGCAGATCAGCATTGCTGCGGTGAATACGTTCCCGGGCCTTGTACACACCGCCCGTCACGTCACGAAAGTCGGTAACACCCGAAGCCGGTGGCCCAACCCCTTGTGGGAGGGAGCTGTCGAAGGTGGGACTGGCGATTGGGACGAAGTCGTAACAAGGTAGCCGTACCGGAAGGTGCGGCTGGATCACCTCCTTTCTAAGGAGCACTTCTTACCAACTCCGGTTGGTCAGAGGCCAGTACATCGGCGAATGTCCGATGCTGGTTGCTCATGGGTGGAACGTTGACTATTCGGTCCAGACCTCGGGTCGGGGGCTGCTAGTACTGCTCGTCAGAGCGTGGAACGCATGATCTCCGGACGGGAGTGGGCCGGGCACGCTGTTGGGTGTCTGAGGGCACGGCCGTATGGTCTGTCTCTCGGTCGCCGGCCCCAGTGAACTCACCGGTTTGTCTGGTGGGGTGATGGGTGGCTGGTCGTTGTTTGAGAACTGCACAGTGGACGCGAGCATCTGTGGCCAAGTTTTTAAGGGCGCACGGTGGATGCCTTGGCACCAGGAACCGATGAAGGACGTGGGAGGCCACGATAGTCCCCGGGGAGTCGTCAACCAGGCTTTGATCCGGGGGTTTCCGAATGGGGAAACCCGGCAGTCGTCATGGGCTGTCACCCGCTGCTGAACACATAGGCAGTGTGGAGGGAACGAGGGGAAGTGAAACATCTCAGTACCCTCAGGAAGAGAAAACAACCGTGATTCCGGGAGTAGTGGCGAGCGAAACCGGATGAGGCCAAACCGTATGCGTGTGAGACCCGGCAGGGGTTGCGTATACGGGGTTGTGGGATCTCTCTTCTGTTGTCTGCCGGCGACAGGACGAGTCAGAAACCGTTGATGTAGGCGAAGGACATGCGAAAGGTCCGGCGTAGAGGGTAAGACCCCCGTAGTCGAAACATCAGCGGCTCGTTTGAGAGACACCCAAGTAGCACGGGGCCCGAGAAATCCCGTGTGAATCTGGCGGGACCACCCGCTAAGCCTAAATATTCCCTGGTGACCGATAGCGGATAGTACCGTGAGGGAATGGTGAAAAGTACCCCGGGAGGGGAGTGAAATAGTACCTGAAACCGTGTGCCTACAAGCCGTGGGAGCACTTTGGTGTGACTGCGTGCCTTTTGAAGAATGAGCCTGCGAGTTTGCGGTGTGTTGCGAGGTTAACCCGTGTGGGGAAGCCGTAGCGAAAGCGAGTCCGAATAGGGCGTTTCAGTAGCACGCTCAAGACCCGAAGCGGAGTGATCTAGCCATGGGCAGGTTGAAGCGGAGGTAAGACTTCGTGGAGGACCGAACCCACCAGGGTTGAAAACCTGGGGGATGACCTGTGGTTAGGGGTGAAAGGCCAATCAAACTCCGTGATAGCTGGTTCTCCCCGAAATGCATTTAGGTGCAGCGTCGTGTGTTTCTTGCCGGAGGTAGAGCACTGGATAGGCGATGGGCCCTACCGGGTTACTGACCTTAGCCAAACTCCGAATGCCGGTAAGTGAGAGCGCGGCAGTGAGACTGTGGGGGATAAGCTCCATGGTCGAGAGGGAAACAGCCCAGAGCATCGACTAAGGCCCCTAAGCGTACGCTAAGTGGGAAAGGATGTGGAGTCGCACAGACAACCAGGAGGTTGGCTTAGAAGCAGCCACCCTTGAAAGAGTGCGTAATAGCTCACTGGTCTAGTGATTCCGCGCCGACAATGTAGCGGGGCTCAAGCGTACCGCCGAAGTCGTGTCATTGACATATATAGCCCCAACGGGTGTGTTGATGGGTAGGGGAGCGTCGTCTGCCGGGTGAAGCGGCACTGGAAGGTAGTCGTGGACGGTTGACGAGTGAGAATGCAGGCATGAGTAGCGATTCACACGTGAGAAACGTGTGCGCCGATTGACTAAGGGTTCCTGGGTCAAGCTGATCTGCCCAGGGTAAGTCGGGACCTAAGGCGAGGCCGACAGGCGTAGTCGATGGATAACCGGTTGATATTCCGGTACCCGCTGTGAAGCGTCAAACATCGAGCATCGTGATGCTAAGGCCGTGAAGCCGCCCTGATCTCTTCGGAGTTGAGGGGAGTGGTGGAGCCGCCGGACCAAGCGGTTAGTAGGTGAGTGATGGGGTGACGCAGGAAGGTAGTCCATCCCGGGCGGTGGTTGTCCCGGGGTAAGGGTGTAGGCCGCAAGGTAGGCAAATCCGCCTTGCATACGGCTGAGACCTGATGCCGAGCCGATTGTGGTGAAGTGGATGATCCTATGCTGTCGAGAAAAGCCTCTAGCGAGTTTCATGGCGGCCCGTACCCTAAACCGACTCAGGTGGTCAGGTAGAGAATACCGAGGCGTTCGGGTGAACTATGGTTAAGGAACTCGGCAAAATGCCCCCGTAACTTCGGGAGAAGGGGGGCCACGCCTGGTGAGAACACTTGCTGTTCGAGCTGGGGGTGGCCGCAGAGACCAGCGAGAAGCGACTGTTTACTAAAAACACAGGTCCGTGCGAAGCCGTAAGGCGATGTATACGGACTGACGCCTGCCCGGTGCTGGAACGTTAAGGGGACCGGTTAGCTTGGATTCGTCCAGGCGAAGCTGAGAACTTAAGCGCCAGTAAACGGCGGTGGTAACTATAACCATCCTAAGGTAGCGAAATTCCTTGTCGGGTAAGTTCCGACCTGCACGAATGGCGTAACGACTTCTCGACTGTCTCAACCATAGGCCCGGTGAAATTGCACTACGAGTAAAGATGCTCGTTTCGCGCAGCAGGACGGAAAGACCCCGGGACCTTTACTACAGTTTGATATTGGTGTTCGGTTCGGCTTGTGTAGGATAGCTGGGAGACTTTGAAGCAGGCACGCCAGTGTTTGTGGAGTCGTCGTTGAAATACCAGTCTGGTCGTGCTGGATGTCTAACCTGGGTCCGTGATCCGGATCAGGGACAGTGTCTGATGGGTAGTTTAACTGGGGCGGTTGCCTCCTAAAGAGTAACGGAGGCGCCCAAAGGTTCCCTCAGCCTGGTTGGCAATCAGGTGTTGAGTGTAAGTGCACAAGGGAGCTTGACTGTGAGACCGACGGGTCGAGCAGGGACGAAAGTCGGGACTAGTGATCCGGCGGTGGCTTGTGGAAGCGCCGTCGCTCAACGGATAAAAGGTACCCCGGGGATAACAGGCTGATCTTCCCCAAGAGTCCATATCGACGGGATGGTTTGGCACCTCGATGTCGGCTCGTCGCATCCTGGGGCTGGAGTCGGTCCCAAGGGTTGGGCTGTTCGCCCATTAAAGCGGTACGCGAGCTGGGTTTAGAACGTCGTGAGACAGTTCGGTCCCTATCCGCTGTGCGCGTAGGAGTCTTGAGAAGGGCTGTCCCTAGTACGAGAGGACCGGGACGGACGAACCTCTGGTGTGCCAGTTGTTCTGCCAAGGGCATGGCTGGTTGGCTACGTTCGGGAGGGATAACCGCTGAAAGCATCTAAGCGGGAAGCCTGCTTCGAGATGAGGACTCCCACCCACTTGATGGGGTAAGGCTCCCAGTAGACGACTGGGTTGATAGGCCGGATCTGGAAGCCAGGTAACTGGTGGAGGTGACCGGTACTAATAGGCCGAGGGCTTGTCCTCAGTTGCTCGCGTCCACTGTGTTGGTTCTGAAACCACGAACAGCCCCACGTTTCACAGAGCGTGGTGTGGCATGGTTCGACAGTTTCATAGTGTTTCGGTGGTCATAGCGTGAGGGAAACGCCCGGTTACATTCCGAACCCGGAAGCTAAGCCTCACAGCGCCGATGGTACTGCAGGGGGGACCCTGTGGGAGAGTAGGACGCCGCCGAACAATTCTTCTGAAAAGGTCGGATCCTGAACTTCGGTTCGGGGTCCGACCTTTTTACGTTCTCCTTAACGTGTCGTTCACGTTGCGCGCCGAGCATCCCACACATGGGTACTGCTGCAATGCTCAGGGCCGCCGGCGTCGGAGTCGGTGACGAGGTCGTCGTGCCGGCCTTCGGGAACAGCGAAGTCGCCGAGGCCGTGACCCTGGCCGGTGCGCTCCCGGTGTTCGCCGACATAGACCCGGTGACCTACTGCCTCGCCCCCGGCGCTGTCGAGGCAGCCGTAACTGCCCGTACTGCCGCGGTCATTGCCGTGCACCGCTTCGGACGGCGGGCGGACATCGGGCGGTTGCACGCGCTGGGCCAGCGGGAGGGGCTGCTGGTGCTGGAGCAGGGCGAGTCCGAGGCGCCGCACGACGAGATAGCGCAGCGCAGGGAGCGGGCCGCGTACCTCGACGCCAAGCTCAAGGGCGTACGCACGCCGGACGGCGGGGACGGGCACACGTACCAGCAGTACGTGGTGCGCGTGCCGGGGAACGGCCGCCCGGACCGGGACGCCTTCGCACGAGCCCTGCGGGCCAGGGGAGTCGAGTGCCGGGTGCCGGTGAAGACGCCGGTGCACCGGTTGCCGGAGTTCCGCCGGTGCGTGTCGCTGCCCGAGACCGAGCTGGCCGCTGACGAGACACTCGCACTGCCCGTCGACGCCACGCTCACCAAGCGGGAGATGCAGCGCATCGTCTCCGCCTGCAACGCGCTCGGGGGACTGCTCCAGCCAGCCTTCTGACCGGCGCCCGAACGAATTTGGGAACCCGGCCCAGTTCGGGGTACAGTTTCTTCGTCGCCGCGAGGGAAACCTCAAGAACGACAGGCCCCCATAGCTCAGTCGGCAGAGCGTCTCCATGGTAAGGAGAAGGTCAACGGTTCGATTCCGTTTGGGGGCTCCGACAGAAAGGCCTCACCCTCTCGGGTGGGGCCTTTCTCATTTCTCCTTTTTCTCCGCCGGTTTCAGGCGTCCTGGTGGATTCCCGGGACCCGCATGGCCAGAATCGCCATGTCGTCCGACGGGGCGTCGGATGCGAAGCGTTCCACCGCGCGCATGATGCGTGCCGCGACCGCGCCCGCCGTCAGACCCGTGCACGTCGTGAGAACGTCGGCAAGGCCGTCGTCGCCCAGCATGCGCGTGCCCTCACGGCGTTCGGTGACGCCGTCCGTGACACAGAGCAGCACATCGCCCGGGTCGAGAGTGACCGTCTCCTCGTACAGCTCCAGGTCCTCGATGACACCCAGCAGCGGCTGGGGTTCGGCCGCCGCCGTCACCGTGCCGTCCTGGCGCAGGCGCAGCGGGAGCGGGTGGCCGGCGCAGACCACCTTCAGCTCGGCGCTGCCGTCCTCCTGGGGGCGCATCTCGCCGTACAGGAGGGTCAGGAAGCGGCTGCGGTCGCCCTCGTCCAGGATGGCCGAGTTGAGACGCTCCAGGACCGCCGGGCCGGAGAGGCCCTCGCGGGCCAGCAGGCGCAGCGCGTGCCGGGCGAGGCCGGTGACCGCCGCCGCGTTGGGGCCCGTACCGCAGACGTCGCCGATGGCGAAGCCGTAGGCGCCGTTGCCGATCGGGAAGAGGTCGTAGAAGTCACCGCCGACCTCGTTGCCCTCGCCGGCCGCGCGGTAGATGACCTCCACCTCGACGCCGTCGATGTGCGGGGTGCCGGGCGGCAGGAGACTGCGCTGCAGGGCCTGGCTGATGGCCGTGCGCTCGGAGTACAGGCGGGCGTTGTCCAGGGCGAGTGCGGCCCGGCGGGACAGGTCCTCGGCCAGTTCCAGGATCTCCTGGCGGAAGTGCTCGTCGGTGGGCTTGCCGAGGACGAGCATGCCGATGACGCGGTTGCGGGCGACCAGCGGCAGGACGACGATCTCGCCGCCGACCGCGGAGGCAGTGGCGAGCGTCGGGCCGATGCCCTGGGAGATCCGGTGCGTGGGGCCGCCGGACAGGCCGAGGGTGCGCATGGAGGTGCGCAGCGCCGCCTGGTGGGCCACCTCGCCGGGGACGGTCCACACGCGGGCGCCGGGGGTCGGCACCGGGTCGGGCGGGGCGATCTTCGACAGCAACGACTTGATGCCGTCGATGAGTTCCTCGTCCTCGTGCAGGACGTACGACAGGTAGGGATCCGAAGCCTGGTCGGCGATCGTGTAGACGGCGCACCAGGTGGCCAGGGTCGGGACCGTCATCTGAGCCATCAGGGCCAGGGTCTGGTCGCGGTCCAGCGTGCCGGCCAGCAGGTCGGAGGCTTCGACGAGGAAGCTGAGGGAGCCGCGGCGCAGGCGTTCCAGTTCACCGAGGCGGGCCGATTCGACGGCGAGCGCGATGCGGTCGGCGGCGAACTGCAGACGCAGCGCCTCCTCGTTGGAGTACCGGCCGGCTCCCTCGGCCGCGACGCCGAGCGAGCCGGTGAGGCGGCCCTCGACCTTCAGCGGGACCGTGACGACCGAGCGCATGCCGGTACCGGACAGGAGTGGTACGGCGCCGGGCACGGCCGTCAGGTCGTCGTGGACGGCGGGCATGCGCGCGGAGCCGTAGCGGCCGGGGCCCGCTTCGACGGGCACGCGCGCGAAGCGCTGGCGGGCGGAGGGCAGCCCGGTGGAGGCGCGTACCTCCAGCTCGGTCTCGTCGTCGGTGGCGAGCAGCAGGAAGGCGGAGTCGCCGTCGAGCATGTCGCGGGCGCGTTCCACCGTGCGCTGCAGTAGGCCGTCGAGGTCGTCCGGGGCGGGGGAGCCGATGAACACCTCGAACGGGTCGGCGCTCTGGCCGTCGGAGGACTGGCTCTGGTCGCCGGCCGGGACGCGCGGCGGCGTCTGGAGTACGGCGCGCTCGTGGTCCCGTACCAGGAGACAGACCGTGGACGGTTCGCCGCCGGTGTCGCGGACCCTGAGGTGAGAGGCGTAGACCGGGGCCACGCGGCCGTCGGCGCCGCGGATGCCGTAGCTGCCCTCCCAGCGGGAGAGCTGGAGGGCCTCGGCGACGCCGGTGCTGGTGCCGGGGGTGTGCGGCCAGGCCGCGAGTTCGGTGAGCGTTCTGCCGATGACCTCGGGCGGGGCGTAGCCGAAGAGTTCCTCGGCGTCCTCGTTCCAGGCGGTGATGGATCCCTTGCGGTCGACCTGGAGGACGGCGACCCGGACCCGGCCGTCGGCCAGCGGGAGCAGCTCGGTGGGCAGCGACGGGCCGGCCGTGCGGGTACCTACCGGGCGCTGGGGGAGGTTGAGCTGAAACCAGACGTTCTTGTGGGTGGGGGTGTAGTCCACACCCCAGCGGGCGGCCAGGGCCGCGCACAGCTGGAGGCCACGACCCCCTTCGCGGTCGGGGCTGCCCATGGTGGCGGCGGCACCCTGGAGGGGGACCTCGCGCTCGGGGTAGCGGTCGGAGACCTCGATGCGTACGCCGTCGTCGGCGCGCAGGCACAGCACGTCCGCATGTGTGCCCGCGTGCACCACTGCGTTGGTCACCAGTTCGCTGGTGAGGACGACGGCGTCGTCGACGATGTCGGCGAAGCCCCAGCCCTGGAGGGTGTCGCGGACGAAGGACCGGGCGGTCGCGACCGACCGCCCGACGGGCTCGAAGGTGGCGGCCGCGCGCGCGGTGATCACAGAACTCCTCGGCCGGTTGTCGACGTGCAGGGCTGCGTGACCGGCCGGCTCGCTCCGCTGGTGCGGCATCGGCTTGCCGGTCGGCTGTGGCTCCGGGGGCTGTCCCCCGGGGATGACTCCGGTGGTCATGTTGTCTGCGGCCGCCCCTCCGATGCCCGCTCGTTCTCGTGCCACCGCCCAGACCGGTCGGACCGGTGCGGCTGGACAGCCGCATGCAAGGTTACTTACCTTCGCCGTCCGAGTTGATGCCGGTCGACGGTGTTTACCCCTCACGGTGTGCGGGCGATGTGCGAAGCTGCCGAACTGTTATGGCCTGGTACGGCCTGGGTGAAACACTGGGCAAGATTCTGATGAAGGTCGGGTCAGGTTGGGTGTGTTCCGTGCACGGCGGGCAGCAGCCTCTGGTGTGGCCGGATCTCGTCTGGCACAAATACGCAGCAGTAACGGGTACGCGGAAGCATCAGGTATGCCGATGACCGGCACGCTGAGCCGAAGTGGCAGAGCACGGCAGTAGCGGTCTACCCCTCCGGGAGGGACACAGTGGAGTCTGGCGCGGCGACGCGTGGCACGAAGACGCGCGCGAAAGGCGGACCGTCCCTGGGCAGGAACGGCGGCACCACCACGGTGGACACGGCTGCCCTGAACCGGCTGCTGGCAGCTCTCGTCTCGATGCGTGACGGGAACTTCCGCAAGCGGCTCACGGTGTCCGGGGACGGCGTGATGTCGGAGATCGCGGCCGTCTTCAACGAGGTCGCCGACCGGAACATGCATCTGACCGGTGAGCTGTCCCGGGTACGGCGCATGGTGGGACGTGAGGGAAAACTCACGGAACGGCTGGAGACGGGTGCCTGCGAGGGCTCCTGGGCGACCGCCATCGACGCTTCCAACGCGCTGGTCGACGATCTCGTCTGGCCGGTGTCGGAGGTCAGCCGGGTGCTGACGGCGGTGGCCGAGGGCGATCTGTCGCCGCGGATGGAGCTGCGGACACAGGCGCCGGACGACGGGACCGGGCATCCGCTGCGGGGCGAGTTCCTGAAGGTCGGCCGTACGGTCAACAACCTGGTGGACCAGCTGTCGACGTTCACCGACGAGGTCACGCGTGTGGCCAGTGAGGTCGGCACGGAGGGCAAGCTCGGCGGGCAGGCCCGGGTGCGCGGTATGTCGGGTTCCTGGAAGGACCTGACCGAGTCCGTCAACACCATGGCGAACCGGCTGACCGCACAGGTGCGTGACATCGCGCTGGTGACGACGGCGGTCGCGCGCGGTGATCTGTCCCGCAAGGTCACCGTCCACGTCGCGGGCGAGATGCTCGAGCTGAAGAACACCGTCAACACGATGGTGGAGCAGCTGTCGTCCTTCTCCGTCGAGGTGACCCGTGTCGCCCGTGAGGTGGGCACCGAGGGCATCCTGGGCGGCCAGGCGCAGGTGCCCGGGGTGGCCGGCGTGTGGAAGGAGCTGACCGACTCCGTCAACACGATGGCGGGCAACCTGACCGCGCAGGTACGAGGGATCTCGCAGGTCACGACGGCTGTGGCCAATGGTGATCTGTCGCAGAAGGTGACGGTTCCGGCGCGTGGCGAGGTCGCGCAGCTGGCCGAGACGATCAACCAGATGACCGAGACGCTGCGGATCTTCGCGGACGAGGTCACGCGGGTGGCGAACGAGGTCGGTGCGGAGGGACGGCTCGGCGGGCAGGCGAACGTGCCGGGCGCGGCCGGTACGTGGAAGGACCTGACGGATTCGGTCAACACGGTCTTCCGGAACCTGACGACGCAGGTGCGTGACATCGCCGCCGTGACGACCGCCGTGGCCAGCGGTGATCTGTCGCAGAAGGTCACCGTGGACGTGGCCGGCGAGATGCTGGAGCTGAAGAACACCGTCAACGGGATGGTGGACCAGCTGTCGGCGTTCGGTGCCGAGGTGACCCGGGTGGCGCGGGAGATCGGTGTCGAGGGCGAGCTGGGCGGTCAGGCGCAGGTGCCGGGCGCGGCCGGCGCCTGGAAGGACCTCACCGACTCCGTCAACACCGCATTTCGCAACCTGACCGGTCAGGTGCGCAACATCGCCCAGGTGACGACGGCGGTGGCAAACGGCGACCTCTCGCAGAAGGTCACCGTCGACGTCTCAGGCGAGATGCTCAAGCTGAAGAACACCGTGAACACCATGGTTGATCAGCTGTCGAGCTTCGCCGACCAGGTCACGCGGATGGCCAGGGACGTGGGCACGGAGGGCCGCCTCGGCGGGCAGGCCCGGGTGGACGGCGTGTCGGGCACGTGGAAGGAGCTGACGGATTCCGTCAACTTCATGGCCGGCAACCTGACCTCGCAGGTGCGGCAGATCGCCCAGGTGACGACGGCCGTGGCGCGTGGTGACCTGTCCCAGAAGATCGACGTTGACGCGCGCGGCGAGATCCTTGAGCTGAAGAACACGATCAACACGATGGTTGATCAGCTGTCGGCCTTTGCCGACCAGGTGACCCGGGTGGCCCGGGACGTGGGCACCGAGGGCCGCCTCGGCGGTCAGGCGCAGGTGCCGGGTGTGGCCGGTGTGTGGCGGGACCTGACCGACTCGGTGAACGGCATGGCCGGCAACCTCACCGCCCAGGTGCGCAACATCGCCCAGGTCGCCACCGCGGTGGCGCGCGGTGACCTCTCCCAGAAGATCACCGTGGACGCCCGCGGGGAGATCCTGGAGCTGAAGAACACCCTGAACACGATGGTCGACCAGCTGTCGTCGTTCGCCCAGGAGGTCACTCGGGTGGCCCGTGAGGTGGGTACGGAGGGCATCCTCGGCGGCCAGGCCGAGGTGCAGGGTGTCTCCGGCACCTGGAAGGACCTCACGCAGTCCGTGAACTTCATGGCGAACAACCTGACGATCCAGGTGCGCAACATCGCCGAGGTCACGACCGCGGTCGCCAAGGGCGACCTGTCCAAGAAGATCACTGTTGACGCCAAGGGCGAGATCCTTGAGCTGGTCACGACGGTCAACACCATGGTTGATCAACTGTCCAGCTTCGCCGAGCAGGTGACCCGGGTGGCGCGCGAGGTGGGCACCCAGGGCATTCTGGGCGGCCAGGCGAACGTGCCGGGTGTCACGGGCATCTGGAAGGACCTCAGCAACAACGTGAACCTCATGGCCAACAACCTGACCATGCAGGTGCGGAACATCTCCCAGGTCGCCTCGGCCGTCGCCAACGGCGACCTGACGCGTCAGGTCACCATCGAGGCGAGCGGTGAGGTGGCCCAGCTCGCGGACACCATCAACACGATGGTGAAGACGCTGAGTTCGTTCGCGGACCAGGTCACCAAGGTGGCCCGCGAGGTGGGCACGGACGGCATCCTCGGCGGTCAGGCGCACGTGCCGGGTGTGGCCGGTACGTGGAAGGACCTCACCGAGTCCGTGAACGGCATGGCCTCCAACCTGACCGGTCAGGTGCGCAACATCGCCATGGTCACCACGGCCATCGCCAAGGGTGACCTGACGAAGAAGATCGACATTGACGCGCGCGGTGAGATCCTTGAGCTGAAGACGACGATCAACACGATGGTTGATCAGCTCTCAAGCTTTGCCGAAGAGGTCACGCGCGTCGCGCGCGAGGTGGGTACCGAGGGACAGCTGGGCGGCCAGGCACGCGTGCGTGACGTCGACGGCACCTGGCGGGACCTGACCGAGTCGGTGAACGAGATGGCCGGGAACCTGACCCGGCAGGTGCGTGCCATCGCGCGCGTGGCGACCGCGGTGACCCGTGGCGACCTGAACCTGAAGATCGACGTGGACGCGTCCGGCGAGATCCAGGAACTGCAGGACTACATCAACAAGATGATCGCCAACCTGCGTGACACCACGATCGCCAACAAGGAGCAGGACTGGCTCAAGGGCAACCTGGCCCGTATCTCCGCGCTGATGCAGGGCCGTCGCGACCTGGAGGACGTCGCCTCGCTGATCATGAGCGAGCTGACGCCGGTGGTGTCCGCCCAGCACGGCGCGTTCTTCCTGGCCATGCCGATGGTCGAGGGCAAGGGCCTGGGCAACGGCGAGGACAACTACGAGCTGCGGATGCTGGGCTCGTACGGCTACTCGATGGGTTCCATGCCGACGTCTTTCCGGCCCGGTGAGGCGCTGGTGGGCACGGCTGCCCAGGAGAAGCGCACGATCCTGGTCGAGAACGCGCCCAGTGGCTATCTGAGGATCTCCTCCGGGCTCGGCGAGGCCCCGCCCGCCCAGGTGATCGTGCTGCCGGTGCTCTTCGAGGGCAAGGTGCTCGGGGTGATCGAGCTGGCCTCCTTCACGCCGTTCACGCAGATCCAGAAGGACTTCCTCAACCAGATCGCCGAGATGATCGCGACCAGCGTCAACACCATCTCGGTCAACACCAAGACCGAGCTGCTGCTCAAGCAGTCGCAGGAGCTGACCGAGCAACTGCGCGAGCGGTCCGCCGAGTTGGAGAACCGGCAGAGGGCGCTGCAGGCCTCCAACGCCGAACTGGAGGAGAAGGCCGAGCTGCTGGCCCGGCAGAACCGTGACATCGAGGTGAAGAACACCGAGATCGAGGAGGCCCGGCAGGTGCTCGAGGAGCGGGCCGAGCAACTCGCGGTGTCGATGCGCTACAAGAGCGAGTTCCTCGCCAACATGTCGCACGAGCTGCGCACCCCGCTCAACTCGCTGCTGATCCTGGCGAAGCTGCTCGCCGACAACGCCGAGGGTAATCTCTCGCCGAAGCAGGTGGAGTTCGCCGAGACCATCCACGGCGCCGGCTCCGACCTGCTGCAGCTGATCAACGACATCCTCGACCTGTCGAAGGTCGAGGCAGGCAAGATGGACGTCTCCCCGACGCGTATCGCGCTCGTCCAGCTCGTGGACTACGTGGAGGCCACCTTCCGGCCGCTGACCGCGGAGAAGGGCCTGGACCTGTCCGTACGGGTCTCTCCGGAGCTGCCCGCCACCCTGCACACCGACGAACAGCGGCTGCTGCAGGTGCTGCGCAACCTGCTGTCGAACGCGGTGAAGTTCACCGACTCCGGCTCGGTGGAGCTGGTTATCAGGCCGGCCGGTGGGGACGTCCCGGTGGGCATCCGGGAGCAGTTGCTGGAGACCGGTTCGCTGACCGATCCGGACGCGCCGCTGATCGCGTTCTCGGTGACGGACACGGGCATCGGCATCGCGGCCAGCAAGATGCGGGTGATCTTCGAGGCGTTCAAGCAGGCGGACGGCACGACCAGTCGCAAGTACGGCGGTACCGGCCTCGGCCTGTCGATCTCCCGGGAGATCGCACAGCTGCTCGGTGGCGAGATCCACGCGCAGAGCGAGCCGGGCCGCGGTTCGACGTTCACGCTCTACCTGCCGGTGCACGCGAGCGAACTGCCGCCGCAGGGCTACCAGCAGCCCGTGCCCCAGCTGGAGGCCGGTGAACTGCTCGCCTCCGAGGCGCGGCAGTCCATGGAGCTGTCCGCCGTGGAGGTCGAGACCCCGGCCGAGGTGAAGTCGTACCGGGAGACGCAGAACGGCCCCGCGGCGCTCTTCCGGCGCCGGCGCCGCAGCCTGCCGCAGGGCGAGCCGCGGTCCGAGCAGTGGACGGCGGCCCCCGAGCAGGACAGTTCGGCGCACCTCGCGCGCGGGGTGCGGTTCGGCGGGGAGAAGGTGCTGATCGTCGACGACGACATCCGCAACGTCTTCGCGCTGACCAGCGTGCTGGAGCAGCACGGGCTGTCGGTGCTGTACGCCGAGAACGGCCGTGAGGGCATCGAGGTGCTGGAGCAGCACGACGACGTGGCGGTCGTGCTGATGGACATCATGATGCCGGAGATGGACGGCTACGCGACGACCACGGCGATCCGCAGGATGCCGCAGTTCGCCGGGCTGCCGATCATCGCGCTGACGGCGAAGGCGATGAAGGGCGACCGGGAGAAGGCGATCGAGTCGGGCGCCTCGGACTATGTGACCAAGCCGGTCGACCCGGATCATCTGCTGGCCGTGATGCAGCAGTGGATGGGCGGGGAGTGACGGCCGCGGCACGCCGGGATGATGTGAACACCCGGGGAACCTCCGGCGGGCGTCGGGAGTTGCCCATGTGAGATGGCTGCGAACGTACGATTCAAGGGGCGCTGCGCACGTATGGGAATGCGGTATTCCGGGAACCATCAGGTCTCCTGCGGCGTTTCCGCTACGTGCACAGTGACATCGCGGTGACAGGGTGTGGCGACGGGCGGGGTGCGGCTACGATGACCGGCACAAGGACGGGCGGCGAAAGGGAGTCGTCCCCTGGGGCGGCGCCCGGTGTACCGCCGGGGCGAGGAGGGCGGGCCATGGTGCAGAAGGCCAAGATCCTCCTGGTCGATGACCGGCCGGAGAATCTGCTGGCGCTGGAGGCGATCCTCTCGGCGCTCGATCAGACGCTGGTGCGGGCATCGTCCGGGGAGGAAGCGCTCAAGGCACTGCTCACGGACGATTTCGCGGTCATTCTGCTGGATGTCCAGATGCCGGGCATGGACGGTTTCGAGACCGCCGCGCACATCAAGCGGCGCGAGCGGACCCGGGACATCCCGATCATTTTCCTCACGGCGATCAACCACGGCCCGCATCACACCTTCCGCGGCTACGCGGCGGGCGCGGTGGACTACATCTCCAAGCCGTTCGACCCGTGGGTGCTGCGTGCGAAGGTCTCGGTCTTCGTCGAGCTGTACATGAAGAACTGCCAGCTGCGCGAGCAGGCGGCTCTGCTGCGGCTGCAGTTGGAGGGCGGCGGCAAGGGCGCGGTCGGCGGCAAGGAGTCGGCCGGGCTGCTCGCCGAGCTGTCCGCGCGGCTCGCGGCGGTCGAGGAGCAGGCCGAGGCGCTGTCCAAGCAGCTGGACGACGATTCGGCGGACGCGGCCGCGGTGGCCACGGCGGCCCATCTGGAGCGCAAACTCACCGGGTTGCGCCGCGCGCTGGACGCCCTGGAGCCGGGCGCCGGGGCCGGTGGTTCGTCGGTGCCGGCGCAGAACTGACCTACGGCCGTGTGACGGTTGCCCATGAGTGGGCGTCAGTTCCGGGTCCCCGCAAGGGCGACACGAACGGGTGAAGCTGTGGGCACACGTGTCCGCTGTCGTCTCCCCCGGTAACCTCACACACATGGCCTCACGTCCCTCCGCAGCCAAGAAGCAGCCCGCGAAGAAGGCGGCGGCTCCCGCGAAGGCTCCGGCGAGGAAGGCCGCAGCGAAGAAGGCGCCCGCCAAGAAGGCACCCGCCAAGAAGGCACCGGCGAAGAAGGCCGCGCCGCCCAAGCCGGCACCCAGCCCCACCGGGGGCGTGTACCGGCTGGTGCGCGCCCTCTGGCTCGGCCTCGCGCACGCCGTCGGTGCCGTCTTCCGCGGCATAGGGCAGGGCGCGAGGA
Source organism: Streptomyces broussonetiae (assembly GCF_009796285.1). Taxonomy (NCBI): domain Bacteria; kingdom Bacillati; phylum Actinomycetota; class Actinomycetes; order Kitasatosporales; family Streptomycetaceae; genus Streptomyces; species Streptomyces broussonetiae. The sequence continues at coordinate 6,799,261 of NZ_CP047020.1, forward strand.
ACCTCGACCCGGCCCACCGCAAGGACGGCATCGCCCTGCTCCTGTTCGGCATCGCGCTGATCGTCGCCGCCGGTACCTGGGCCGACCTCAAGGGCCCGGTCGGCGACCTCGTGCAGATCCTCGTCACCGGCGCCTTCGGCCGGCTCGACCTGCTGGTCCCGATCCTGCTCGCGGTGATCGCCGTACGGTTCGTCCGGCACCCGGAGCAGCCGGAGGCCAACGGGCGGATCGTGATCGGTCTGTCCGCGCTCGTCATCGGCGTGCTCGGGCAGGTCCACATCGCCTGCGGCTCGCCCGCGCGCAGCGACGGCATGCAGGCGATAAGGGATGCCGGCGGCCTCATCGGCTGGGCGGCGGCGACCCCGCTGACGTACACCATGACCGACGTGCTCGCCGTACCCCTGCTGGTGCTGCTGACGATCTTCGGTCTGCTCGTGGTGACCGCGACGCCGGTCAATGCCATCCCGCAGCGGCTGCGGGCGCTCGGCATGCGCCTGGGCGTCCTGCACGACCACGAGGCCGCGGAGAGCACCGAGGACGACGAGCGCTACGACGAGCAGTGGCGCGAGGCGCTGCCCGCGCGCCCTCGCAGGCGTTCGAGCGACCCCCGGGCGTACGACCCCGGCAGCGCCGAGGAAGAGGCCCTCTCGCAGCGCCGCGGCCGTCCCAGGCGCTCCGCGGTGCCCCAGCCGGACCCGCAGCGCCAGATGGACGCCGTGGACGTCGCTGCGGCGGCCGCCGCAGCGCTGGACGGCGCGGTGCTGCACGGCATGCCGCCGTCCCCGCTGGTCGCCGACCTCACCCAGGGAGTCGGCATCGGCGGGCGTGAAGAGACCACCCCGGTGCCGACGCCCACCCCCGAGCCTCCTCTCGGCGCCGAGCCCGAGCCCGAGCCGGCTCCCGTGCCCTCGCCGGTGCCGGCCGCGCGCCCCAAGCAGGAGAAGCTCACGACGGGGATCGTCCCCGACCTCACCAAGAAGGCCCCCGAGGAGCCCCGGGACCTGCCCCCGCGCGCGGAGCAGCTCCAGCTCTCCGGGGACATCACCTACTCGCTGCCGTCGTTGGACCTGCTCACCCGCGGCGGTCCCGGCAAGGCGCGCAGCGAGGCCAACGACGCGGTCGTCGCCTCGCTCACCCAGGTCTTCACCGAGTTCAAGGTCGACGCGTCCGTCACCGGCTTCACCCGCGGCCCGACGGTCACCCGCTACGAGGTCGAACTCGGCCCCGCCGTGAAGGTCGAGCGGATCACCGCGCTGACCAAGAACATCGCGTACGCGGTCGCCAGCCCGGACGTGCGGATCATCAGCCCCATCCCCGGCAAGTCGGCGGTGGGCATCGAGATCCCCAACACCGACCGGGAGATGGTCAACCTCGGCGACGTACTGCGGCTCGCGGAGTCCGCCGAGGACGACGACCCGATGCTGGTCGCCTTCGGCAAGGACGTCGAGGGCGGGTACGTGATGCACTCGCTGGCGAAGATGCCGCACATGCTGGTCGCCGGCGCCACCGGCTCCGGCAAGTCGTCCTGTATCAACTGCCTGATCACCTCGGTGATGATGCGGGCGACCCCGGAGGACGTCCGGCTGATCCTGGTCGACCCCAAGCGCGTCGAGCTGACCGCGTACGAGGGCATCCCGCACCTGATCACCCCGATCATCACCAACCCCAAGCGGGCCGCCGAGGCGCTGCAGTGGGTCGTGCGCGAGATGGACCTGCGCTACGACGACCTCGCGGCCTACGGCTACCGGCACATCGACGACTTCAACCAGGCCGTCCGCGACGGCAAGGTCAAGCCCCCGGAGGGCAGCGAGCGCGAGCTGCAGCCGTACCCGTATCTGTTGGTGATCGTCGACGAGCTGGCCGACCTGATGATGGTCGCCCCGCGCGACGTCGAGGACTCGATCGTGCGCATCACACAGCTCGCGCGCGCGGCCGGTATCCACCTGGTGCTCGCCACCCAGCGGCCCTCGGTCGACGTGGTCACCGGTCTGATCAAGGCCAACGTGCCCTCCCGCCTCGCCTTCGCCACCTCCTCGCTCGCCGACTCCCGGGTCATCCTGGACCAGCCCGGCGCCGAGAAGCTGATCGGCAAGGGAGACGGCCTGTTCCTGCCGATGGGGGCGAACAAGCCCACCCGTATGCAGGGCGCGTTCGTCACCGAGGCCGAGGTCGCTGCCGTCGTACAGCACTGCAAGGACCAGATGGCGCCGGTCTTCCGGGACGACGTCACGGTGGGCACCAAGCAGAAGAAGGAGATCGACGAGGACATCGGCGACGACCTCGACCTGCTGTGCCAGGCGGCCGAACTGGTCGTCTCCACCCAGTTCGGGTCGACCTCCATGCTCCAGCGCAAGCTGCGCGTCGGCTTCGCCAAGGCCGGGCGGCTCATGGACCTGATGGAGTCCCGCAACATCGTGGGACCGAGCGAGGGCTCCAAGGCACGTGACGTTCTTGTGAAACCTGACGAGCTGGACGGCGTGCTCGCGTTGATCCGCGGGGAGTCTGACGGGTAGGGCGAAGAGCCGTCCGGCGGACGCCGGGTACGCCGGGTGGCATCGTCGCCGTGATCCACCCGTTAGAGATCGGCGAGCAACCGTTTCCCTCCGTCGTACGTCCAGTTGAGCGAAAGGACAGTTGGGCGTCCCACCATGGGGTACCTGCCTGTCGAACTATAGGAATGTCCGGCCATTCCTATGGTGTACAAAGTCCCGCCGCCCGGTTGCCCCACCCTTTCGTACCCCCCCTAGACTGAGCTTCCAGCACAGGTGGCTATACGCTCGAAAGGCGCCCCCGTGTCCATCGGCAACTCCCCTGAAGACGAGCGTCCGTTCTCAGACGAGTCCCAGGAAGCCCGTGTCTCCGTGGGCCGCGCGCTGCAGCAGGCGCGGATCGCGGCCGGGCTCACCGTGGACGACGTCAGCAGTGCCACTCGTGTCCGTATCGCCATCGTGCACGCCATCGAGGCGGACGATTTCGACCCCTGCGGCGGTGACGTGTACGCGCGCGGGCACATCCGTACGCTGGCCAGGGCCGTCCACGTCGACCCCGCGCCCCTGATCGCCCAGTACGACGCCGAGCACGGCGGTCGTCCCGCGCCCACCCCGGCGGCGCCGCTCTTCGAGGCGGAGCGGATCCGCCCCGAGCGGCGCGGGCCGAACTGGACCGCGGCCATGGTCGCCGCGATCGTCGTCGTGATCGGTTTCGTCGGATTCACCGCGCTCAAGAGCGGCCACGGCGGAAACGACTCCAAGGCGCAGGTCGCCGAGGGCGCGACCTCGACCACCAAGTCCGCCTCGCCCTCGCCGACGAAGGCCAAGCCCGCCTCGCCCAGCACCGCGCCCTCCGACAGCGCCATCGCCGCGGCTCCCCAGGACAAGGTGACCGTCCAGGTCAGTGCCCCGAACGGGCGCAGCTGGATCTCGGCCAAGGACCACAACGGCCGGATGCTGTACGACGGGCTGCTGAAGAAGGGCGAGTCCAAGACCTTCCAGGACAGCTCCAAGATCAACCTGATCCTCGGTGACGCCGGCGCGATCGAGCTGTACGTCAACGGCAAGAAGATCGACGACAACTTCCAGCAGGGTCAGGTGGAGCGCCTCACCTACACGAAGGGCGACCCGGTGGCGGGCTGACCGGCCCCTCGGGGAGCGCATGTGTGACGGGGTCGGCCAAGATCGGCCAACCCCGTCGACGTGGGCTGTCAGTGAGACAAAGTAGTCTTGAGCCCATGCCTGAACGCCGTACCGTCGCACTCGTCACTCTCGGCTGCGCTCGTAACGAGGTGGACTCCGAAGAGCTCGCAGGCCGTTTGGAGGCGGACGGCTGGCAGCTCGTCGAGGACGCCGCCGACGCCGATGTCGCCGTGGTCAACACCTGTGGCTTCGTCGAGGCCGCCAAGAAGGACTCGGTCGACGCCCTCCTCGAGGCCAACGATCTCAAGGACCACGGAAGAACCCAGGCCGTGGTGGCGGTGGGCTGCATGGCCGAGCGGTACGGCAAGGAGCTGGCCGAGGCGCTGCCCGAGGCCGACGGCGTACTCGGCTTCGACGACTACGCGGACATCTCCGACCGCCTGCAGACCATCCTGTCCGGCGGCATCCACGCCTCCCACACCCCGCGCGACCGCCGCAAGCTGCTGCCGATCAGCCCGGCCGAGCGGCAGGAATCGGCCGCCGCCGTCGCACTGCCAGGCCATGGCCCGGCCGACCTCCCGGAGGGTGTCGCGCCCGCCTCCGGCCCGCGCGCGCCGCTGCGCCGACGCCTGGACGGAGCCCCGGTCGCCTCGGTCAAGCTCGCCTCCGGCTGCGACCGCCGCTGCTCCTTCTGCGCCATCCCCTCCTTCCGCGGCTCTTTCATCTCACGCCGTCCGAGCGATGTGCTGAACGAGACGCGCTGGCTGGCCGAACAGGGCGTGAAGGAGATCATGCTGGTCTCCGAGAACAACACCTCCTACGGCAAGGACCTGGGCGACATCCGCCTGCTGGAGTCCCTGCTGCCGGAGCTGGCCGAGGTCGACGGCATCGAGCGGGTGCGGGTGAGCTACCTCCAGCCCGCCGAGATGCGTCCCGGCCTGATCGACGTGCTGACCGCCACCCCGAAGGTCGTCCCGTACTTCGACCTGTCCTTCCAGCACTCCGCGCCCGACGTGCTGCGCGCCATGCGCCGCTTCGGCGACACCGACCGCTTCCTGGAGCTGCTCGACACGATCCGCTCCAAGGCGCCCGAGGCCGGTGTGCGCTCCAACTTCATCGTCGGCTTCCCCGGTGAGAGCGAGGCCGACCTGGCCGAGCTGGAGCGCTTCCTGACCGGCGCGCGCCTGGACGCCATCGGTGTCTTCGGCTACTCCGACGAGGAGGGCACGGAGGCGGCGTCGTACGAGAACAAGCTGGACGAGGACGTCGTGGCCGAGCGCTTGGCACGGGTGTCCCGGCTGGCCGAGGAACTCGTCTCGCAGCGTGCCGAGGAGCGCGTCGGGCAGACCGTGCACGTCCTGGTCGAGTCCGTCGACGAGGAAGAGGGCGTGTACGGCCGCGCCGCGCACCAGGCTCCGGAGACCGACGGCCAGGTGCTGCTCACGAGCGGCGAAGGCCTGAGCGTCGGACGTATGGTCGAGGCGAAGGTGGTCGGTACGGAGGGTGTCGACCTGGTGGCCGAGCCGCTGGGCGGCTCGCCCGCGTGTAGCGAGGAGGCGGGCAGATGACCGGAGTCCCGGCGTCCGCAGCGGGCGGCTCCTCCGGCGCGCACGGCGCGCGTGGTTCCGCCGCCGCTTCCGACGGCGCCCGGTCCGAGGTCTCCGGTTCCGCTCCAGACGCGGGCAACGGCAGTGGTGGCAAGCCCCCGCGCGGCGGGAAGATCACTGCCGCGGCCGTCAACCAGGCCAGCGTCTGGAACGTCGCCAATCTGCTGACGATGCTGCGGCTGGTCCTGGTGCCCGGCTTCGTGGCGCTGATGCTGACGAACGGCGGCTACGACCCGGCCTGGCGCTCGCTGGCCTGGGCGGCCTTCGCCATCGCCATGATCACCGACCTGTTCGACGGGCACCTGGCGCGTACCTACAACCTGGTCACCGACTTCGGGAAGATCGCCGACCCCATCGCCGACAAGGCGATCATGGGGGCGGCGCTCATCTGTCTGTCGGCGCTGGGCGATCTGCCGTGGTGGGTCACGGCGGTGATCCTCGGCCGGGAAATCGGTATCACGCTGCTGCGCTTTCTGGTCATTCGCTACGGTGTGATCCCCGCGAGCCGGGGCGGAAAGCTCAAGACGCTCACCCAGGGCGTGGCCGTCGGGATGTATGTCCTGGCACTGACGGGGTGGCTGGCCACTCTGCGGTTCTGGGTGATGGCTGTGGCGGTCGTCCTCACCGTCGTCACCGGCCTCGACTACGTAAGACAGGCCATTGTGCTGCGCCGCCGGGGAATCGCCGAGCGCGCGGCGGCGTTGGAGGATGAGGAAGCGTGAGTTCCACGGCCACCGAACTGGTGCGACTACTGAGTGTGAGGGGCGAGACGCTCGCCGTCGCCGAGTCGCTCACCGGTGGTCTGGTGGCGGCGGAGATCACGGAAGTCCCCGGAGCGTCCAAGGTGTTCCGAGGCTCGGTGACCGCCTACGCCACGGAACTCAAGCACGAGCTGCTGGGCGTCGACGCAGCGCTGCTGGCGCGACAGGGAGCGGTGGATCCGCAGGTCGCGGCCCAGATGGCGGCCGGAGTACGCAAGGCTCTGGGTGCCGACTGGGGCATAGCGACCACCGGGGTCGCCGGTCCCGACCCGCAGGACGGCAAGCCTGTCGGGACGGTGTTCGTGGCCGTCGACGGGCCGTTCACCGACCGCTCTGCTTCCGCCGGTGGCGGAAAAGTGAAGGCTCTGCGGTTGAACGGCAGCCGTGCGGAAATCCGTATGGAGAGTGTACGGAGCGTACTCGCAAGTCTCCTGGAGCAGCTTGCGGGCGAACAGACCGGGAATGAGCGGGCACAGGATACGGAACAGAACGGGGGGTTTTGATGTTTGCAGCCCTGAGTGAACACGACATCGCTCCCCGCACGGCCGCGGCGCGAGGCGGTACGGTGGGGCGAGAAGGATGCGGCTACGCGGTCCGAGGAGGGAGCCACCGATGATTCTGCTCCGTCGCCTGCTGGGTGACGTGCTGCGTCGGCAGCGCCAACGCCAGGGCCGTACTCTGCGCGAAGTCTCCTCGTCCGCCCGAGTCTCACTCGGCTATCTCTCCGAGGTGGAGCGGGGGCAGAAGGAGGCTTCCTCCGAGCTGCTCGCCGCCATCTGCGACGCGCTGGACGTACGGATGTCGGAACTCATGCGAGAAGTGAGCGACGAGCTGGCGCTCGCCGAGCTGGCCCAGTCCGCTGCGGCTTCCGGGCCTGTGCCCACGCCGGTCCGGCCGATGCTGGGTTCGGTGTCGGTGACCGGTGTGCCACCGGAACGGGTGACCATCAAGGCACCCGCGGAGGCTGTGGACGTGGTCGCCGCGTGAGGTTCGCGCGCGCGGCCTGATGATCCGATACGAGTGAAGCCCCGGTCGGCCGCTCCAGGAAGACCTGGGGCGCCGTCCCGGGGCTTCTGCCGTTCCCGTCGGGAACCCTGCCGGGTATGCGTCCGTTTGCCGGGTCTGTGTGGCGCGGTCATGGTGGAGGGACGTGACGGCGTCGAAGTACCGGAGGAAAACGGATGTACGTCGTGAAGAGCCCGTTGGCCGACGCGGATCTCAAGATCGTGTCCGAGGCGCTGCAGGGCGCCCTGGTCGACCTGGTGGACCTGTCGCTGGTTGCCAAGCAGATCCACTGGAACATCGTCGGTCCCCGATTCCGCTCCATCCACCTCCAGCTCGACGAGGTCGTCGCCTCCGCGCGCACCCACTCCGACACGGTGGCCGAGCGCGCTTCCGCGCTGGGCGTCCCGCCCGACGGGCGCGCCGGCACGGTGGCCTCGAGCAGCGGCATCGGCGCCACACCGGCGGGTTGGATCAAGGACGGGGACGCGGTCAGGGTGATGGTGGACGCGCTCGGCGCGGTGATCACCCGGATGCGTGAGTGGGTGGACGCGACGGGAGAGCCGGATCCGGTGTCCCAGGACATCTTCATCGGGATCACCGCGGATCTGGAGAAGCATCACTGGATGTTCCAGGCGGAGAACGCGTAAGCGGTTCGGCCGGGGTCGGTGCCGTGTGCTGCGTGGTCGCCGTGTGCCGGGCGTGTCGTGCGGGGCGCTGCACCGGTGAGCCCTCAGCGCGCCTTCCGCGTCGGGCAGGCGGGGGTCTAGCGTCCCGCAGGAGGTGGTGGCGGCCATGGTGGCGCGAATAGTGCGCTGGGCGCTCGGGCTGGGGCTCACAGCCGTGTGGTGGTGGGCCGTGCTGCGCCTCGCTCTGGGTCAGGGCTCCGGTGTGCTGGAAGGGGCCGTCGTGGCCGGTGGATGGGGACTGAGCGTGCTGCCGGTGCACTGTGTGCCCAAGGGGCGGGCGGCCGGGGCGCTGCCGAGGGGACGCTGGGGCGCGGCCTGGCGGGCCGGCGAGGTCACCAGGGCATCGCCACGCCCCCGTTCGGGCGAAGTATCTGACCCGTCGTGAACACCGACGCGTCCGACGCCAGATACAGCACCGCGTGGGCGACATCGTCCGGCTCGCCGACCCGGCCGAGAGGTGCCATCCGCGCCATCACGCCCTCGGTGTGCGCCTGAGCCTCGCGGTCGTGGCGCTCGGTCATGGGGGTACGGATCCAGCCCGGTGCGATCGCGTTGACCCGTATGCCGTGCCGGCCGACCTCGGTGGCCAGGGTCTTGGTCAGCTGGACCACTGCGGCCTTCGCCGCGCCGTAGCACAGCAGCCCGGGTCCGCCCGTGTCGACCGCGCCGGACGCCATGGTGACGATGCTGCCCCGGGTGTCCTGGGCGAGCATCAGGCGCGCCGCCTCCTGGCAGGCGTACAGCACTCCCTTGAAGTTGACGCTCAGCACCCGGTCGAGATCCTCGTCGCGGGTCTCCAGCACGGGGCTGCTGTGCATGATCCCGGCGATCGCCGCCATCACGTCCAGGCGCGCGCAGGAGCGGACGGCCTCGGCAAGCCGCGCCCGGTCGGTGACGTCCAGGACGTGCGCGACGGCCGTACCCCCGTGGTCCTTGATCAGGGCGGCCGTGCCGTGCAGACCGTCCGCGTCCCGGTCGGCACAGTGCACCGTCGCGCCCGCCTGCGCGAGCAGGACGGCGGAGGCCCGGCCGATACCGCCGGCGGCTCCGGTGACGAATGCGGTGCGTCCGGTGAGGTCGTACGCCATGAGGGGCATGCAGTGACCGTACGAGCGTTTCTGACGGGTCGTCAATTAGTAGGGTGGCGATTGGTCCCGGGGATGGACAGGGCCCCGTGGTGCGGGATCGCATCGGTCGGCTCGGGCGCCTGGGCGGGTGCCGGCGGAGTGCGGGTGTGGCGTCAGGCGGGACGGCGGGGACGGTGGTCTCGCCGGCGGTGAGGCGCGCCGGAGGCCGGCACGGGGCCCCTTTGGCAGGCGGGGCACCAGTAGGTGGGACGGTCCTGGGAGCCGTCGCCCTGGTCGGCCATGCGGACGGAGGTGTGGCAGCGCAGGCAGGGGCGTGGCGCGCGGCCATAGACGAACAGGTCGTGCCGGTGCAGGCCCGTGGTCTGGCGGACCGGCCGGTCGCGGTTCGCCTCCAGCAGCTTCTTGGCGAGCGCCGGCAGCTTCTCGGCACGGTCCGCGGGCAGGGCACCGACGGGCAGCCACGGGGTCACGCCGAGCAGGAAGCACAGCTCGCTCTTGTAGATGTTGCCGATACCGGCCAGATTGCGCTGGTCGAGCAGGGCCTCGCCGAGCGGGCGGGCGGGATCGGCGAGGAGATTGGCCAGCGCACGCTCGGGGTCCCAGTCCGGACCGAGCAGGTCGGGGCCGAGGTGGCCCACGACCCGCTCCTCATCGAGCGTGCGCAGCAGCTCCAGGACCTGGAGGCGGTAGCCCACAGCCGTGCGGTCGACGGTGCCCAGGACCGCCCGGATCTGGTGCGCCGGTCCGCCCCGCCAGCGCTCGTCCGCGCCGTACACCTTCCACGCCCCTTCCATCCGCAGATGGGTGTGGAGGGTCAGGCCGCCCTCGAACCGGGTCAGCAGATGCTTGCCACGCGGGATCGTACCGAGCACCGTACGACCGGTGAGGTCGACCGTCGCGTACTTCGGCACCCGGAAGTCGCTGACGGTCAGCGCCTTGCCCGCGAGGGCCTCGTGCAGCCGCCGCGCGGCCTGCCAGACCGTGTCACCTTCGGGCATGCGTCCAGGGTGCCACGGCGGGGTGGGGCGGGAGCACAGCCGGCGTCAGGGTCTCAGGCGCAGGCCGCGCGGTGTCGCCACGAAACCCGCTCCTTCCAGCAGCGTGCCCACCGGGGAGGTCAGGGCCTGGGTGCCGTTGATCCGCTCGACCGTGACCGTGCCGAGGGAGCCCGCGCGAGCCGCCGCGGCCAGGGCCTCGGCGGCCGTACGGAGGCGGGGGTCCTCCGGAGCGGGGGCGCCCGGTGTGGTGGGCCAGGCCAGCAGAGTCTTGCCGCCGCGCTCCATGTACAGCGTCAGTTCACCCTCCACGAGGACGACCAGCGAGCCCGCCTTGCGGCCCGGTTTGTGCCCGGCCCCGGTGGGCGACTCCGGCCAGGACAGGGCCGCGCCGTAGGCGTTGGCGGGGTCGGCCGCGGCGAGGACGACGGCACGCGGGTCGGGAGCCGCCGCGCCGGTACGACCGCTGCCGCGGCCCTGGCGCGCCCGGGAGCCGGAAGTGGTGGCGTCTCCTCCTCGGGGGCCGCCGAAGCCGGGGGAGGCGAAGGGGTCGGCGAGGTCGCGGGGGGAGACGTGGTCACCGGGGGCGGGCGGCAGGTCCGCCGGGGGCCAGGTGAAGTCGTCGTCGAGGCCGGGGTGGGCGAACCCGCCGTCCGAGACCTCGGAGGCACCGGGGAGGGCGTGGCCGTGCGGCCCGTTGTCGCCGCCGAAGCCGTTCGGGAAAGCTGGAAAGCCGTTGTGGAGGGGGTCGTTCTGGTGGGCCGCGGAGGGCAGGCCCTCGCTCCGGTCGCGGGCGTTGGACACCGCACGGAGGCGGTCCACGGCGCCGTCCATGGCGAACTGGGCCGCGCCCAGGCCCTCGACCACGTAACCGCGCCGCGCCTGACCGCTCTCCTCGAAGGCGGACAGCACCCGGTACACCGCCGAGAAGCCGCCCTCGACGCCTTCCGCCGCCACGGCCCCGCGCGTGACCACGCCGTGCCGGTCCAGAAGGGTGCGGGCCAGTGCGTGGGCGCGCACCGTGGCGTCCGGCTCGACCGTGGGCAGCAGCGACCAGCGGCCGGCGACGGTCGGCGGGCCCGAGCGGGACGCGGGGCGGGCGGCGGCCGTCAGGGAGCCGTAACGCCCGCGCGGGACGGCCCGCTTGGCGCGGTGGGCCGTGGAACCTGCCGTGCGGCCGGACCCGAGGAGCGAACGCATCGGGGCGAGGGTGTCGTTGGTGAGCCGGCCCGACCAGGCCAGGTCCCAGAGTGCGTCGGCCAGGTGCGGGTCGGTGACGTCGGGGTGGGTGGTGGCCCGTACCTGGTCGGCGATCTGGCGGAAGAACAGGCCGTAGCCACCGGAGAGCGCGTCCAGCACGGACTGGTGCAGCGCGGTCAGCTCCAGCGGGTGCGGTGGCGGGAGGAGCAGCGGGGCCGCGTCCGCCAGGTAGAGGGAGACCCAGCCGTCCTTGCCGGGCAGGGCGCCCGCGCCGGCCCACACCACCTCACCGGCGGCGGTCAGTTCGTCCAGCATCGCGGGCGTGTAGTTCGCCACACGGGAGGGAAGGACCAGCTTCTCCAGCGCCGAGGCAGGCACGGAGGCACCCTGCAACTGCTCTACGGCGCGCACCAGTCCGTCGATGCCGCGCAGTCCGTGGCCCTTGCCGATGTGCTGCCACTGCGGCAGGAACTGGGCGAGAGCCGCGGGTGGGACGGGCTCCAGCTCGTGCCGCAGCACCGCCAGGGAGCGACGGCGCAAGCGGCGCAGTACGCCCGCGTCGCACCACTCCTGGCCGATGCCCGCCGGATGGAACTCGCCCTGGACGACTCGGCCGCCCGCCGCGAGCCGGTGCAGAGCGCCTTCGGTGACCGCGACGCCCAGGCCGAAACGGGCCGCCGCCGTCGCCGACGTGAACGGGCCGTGCGTACGGGCGTAGCGGGCGAGCAGATCGCCGAGCGGGTCCTTGACCGGCTCGGTGAAGGCCTCGGGCACGCCAACCGGCAGCGCCGTGCCGAGCGCGTCACGCAGGCGGCCCGCATCCTCGATCGCCGCCCAGTGGTCGGCGCCGGCGATGCGGACCTTGATGGCCCTGCGTGCCCCGGCCAGCTCCCGCACCCAGTGCGGATCCGCACCCCGCGCGACCAGCTCGGCATCGGTCAGCGGGCCGAGCAGCCGCAGCACGTCGGCCACGCCCTCCACGTCCTTGACCCGGCGGTCCTCGGTGAGCCACTGCAGCTCGCGCTCCAGCTCGGTCAGCACCTCGGCGTCGAGCAGCTCGCGCAGCTCCGCCTGGCCCAGCAGCTCGGCCAGCAGCCGGGAGTCCAGGGACAGCGCGGCGGCGCGGCGTTCGGCGAGCGGGGAGTCGCCCTCGTACAGGAACTGGGCGACGTACCCGAACAGCAGGGAGCGGGCGAACGGGGAGGGCTCCGGGGTGGTGACCTCGACCAGGCGCACCTTGCGGGCCTCGATGTCGCCCATCAGCTCGACGAGCCCGGGGACGTCGAAGACGTCCTGCAGGCATTCGCGCACCGCCTCCAGCACGATCGGGAACGAGCCGAACTCGCTCGCCACCTGGAGCAGTTGGGCCGCGCGCTGGCGCTGCTGCCACAGCGGGGTGCGCTTTCCGGGGTTGCGGCGCGGCAGCAGCAGCGCGCGGGCGGCGCACTCACGGAACCGCGAAGCGAACAGGGCCGAGCCGCCGACCTGGTCGGTGACGACCTGGTCGACCTCGCCCTTGTCGAAGGCGACGTCCGCCGCGCCCACGGGCGCCTGCTCGCCGTCGACCGCCGTGCTGAAAGAGGTGCCCGCCTTCATGGGTTCCTGGTCGAGCAGGTCCAGGCCCATCAGGTCGGCGTCGGGCAGGCGCAGCACGATGCCGTCGTCGGCATGCATGACCTGCGCGTCCATGCCGTACCGCTCGGACAGCCGGGCGCCGAGCGCCAGCGCCCAGGGGGCGTGCACCTGGGCGCCGAAGGGGGAGTGGACGACCACCCGCCAGTCGCCCAGCTCGTCGCGGAAGCGCTCCACGACGATCGTGCGGTCGTCCGGAACATGGCCGCATGCCTCACGCTGCTCGTCCAGGTACGACAGCACGTTGTCCGCCGCCCACGCGTCCAGGCCCGCCGCCAGCAGGCGCAGCCGGGCGTTGTCCTTGGGCAGCGAGCCGACCTCGCGCAGGAACGCGCCCACCGCTCGGCCCAGTTCGAGCGGACGGCCCAGTTGGTCGCCCTTCCAGAAAGGGAGGCGGCCGGGCACACCGGGCGCGGGCGAGACCAGGACGCGGTCGCGGGTGATGTCCTCGATGCGCCAGGAACTGGTGCCCAGGGTGAAGACGTCGCCCACCCGGGACTCGTACACCATCTCCTCGTCCAGCTCGCCGACCCGGCCGCCGCCCTTCTTGGGGTCGGAACCGGCGAGGAAGACCCCGAACAGGCCCCGGTCCGGGATCGTGCCGCCGGAGGTGACGGCGAGGCGCTGCGCGCCCGGGCGGCCGGTGATCTCGCCGGTCACGCGGTCCCACACCACGCGTGGGCGCAGCTCCGCGAACGCGTCCGACGGATAGCGGCCCGCGAGCATGTCCAAGGTCGCCGTGAACGCCGATTCGGGCAGGGAGGCGAAGGGCGCCGAGCGGCGGACCGTGGCGAGCAGGTCGTCGAACTGCCAGGTGTCCAGCGCCGTCATCGCGACCAGCTGCTGGGCCAGCACGTCCAGCGGGTTCGCCGGCACCCGCAGGGACTCGATCGAGCCCGAGCGCATCCGCTCGGTGACCACGGCCGCCTGGACGAGGTCGCCGCGGTACTTGGGGAAGACGACACCGGTGGAGACGGCGCCCACCTGGTGGCCCGCGCGGCCGACGCGCTGGAGGCCTGATGCGACCGAGGGCGGGGACTCGACCTGGACGACGAGATCCACGGCGCCCATGTCGATGCCGAGTTCCAGGCTGGAGGTGGCGACCACCGCGGGCAGGCGTCCGGCCTTCAGATCCTCCTCGACCAGGGCGCGCTGCTCCTTGGAGACCGAGCCGTGGTGCGCGCGGGCGATCACCGGGGGCGCGCCCTGGGCTGCGCCGGAGCCGCCCATCAGCTGGGCGGGGGCGTGGTGCTCCTCCAGGGTCTCGCCGGTCGCACGCTCGTACGCGATCTCGTTCAGCCGGTTGCACAGGCGCTCCGCGAGGCGCCGCGAGTTGGCGAAGACGATCGTCGAGCGGTGGGCCTGGACCAGATCGGCGATCCGCTCCTCCACATGCGGCCAGATCGACGGCCGCTCCCCGCCCTCGGCCGCGTCCGCCGCCGGAGAGCCGCCCAGCTCGCCCATGTCCTGCACCGGGACGACCACGGACAGGTCGAACTCCTTGCCGGACTTGGGCTGGACGATCTCCACCTTGCGGCGCGGCGAGAGATACCGGGCGACCTCGTCCACCGGACGGACCGTCGCCGACAGGCCGATCCTGCGGGCCGGCCGCGGAAGCAACTCGTCCAGCCGCTCCAGGGAGAGCGCGAGATGAGCGCCGCGCTTGGTGCCCGCGACCGCGTGCACCTCATCGAGGATCACCGTCTCCACGCCGGTCAGGGCGTCGCGCGTGGCCGAGGTCAGCATCAGGAACAGCGACTCGGGCGTGGTGATCAGGATGTCCGGCGGGCGCGTGGACAGCGCACGGCGCTCGGCGGCGGGGGTGTCGCCCGAGCGGATGCCCACGGTGACCTCGGGCTCGGGCAGGCCCAGTCGAACGGACTCCTGGCGGATGCCGGTCAGCGGGCTGCGCAGATTGCGCTCGACGTCGACCGCGAGGGCCTTGAGCGGTGACACGTACAGCACCCGGCAGCGCTTCTTCGGGTCCGCCGGGGGCGGGGTCGAGGCCAGCTGGTCCAGAGCGGCGAGGAACGCGGCCAGCGTCTTGCCCGATCCGGTCGGGGCCACCACCAGCACGTCCGAGCCCGCGCCGATGGCCTGCCACGCCCCCGCCTGGGCCGCGGTGGGCGCGGAGAACGCCCCCGTGAACCAGCCGCGGGTCGCGGGTGAGAAGCCGTCGAGGGCTCGGTGTGCGGAGCTGACCATGCGTCCATCCTGCACCCGACCACTGACAATCACGCTGACCTGCGCAAATGCCGTCTGCCGGGCTGGTCGGGCTGGCCGGGCCGACCGGCGGCGGGCCGACCGGTGGCGGCCGGTCGGCGGCGGGCCGGTCGGCGGGGTGGCGGCGACACCGGCGGTCGGGGAGACGCCCGGTATGGAGCCGCCACGGGCCCGGTACGTCCGCGGTCGGACTGCTGGAGCCCGCGGGCGCCACCGAGCCGGCGCCGTGGTGTCCGTGTTGTGTGCGTCGAGTCGATGTTGTGTGCGTCGATCCCGGTGGCCGTCGCGGCAGCCGAGGCGGTGAGGCTGTGGTGCGGGACGGACGCGGCCGACGCACGTGCCGGGCTCGGCAGTGCGGAGGGCCGGAGGGCCGGTGGCCTGCGCCGTCGGCGACGCTACGGCCCGGTGAGGTGCCGAGTGCTCCGGGCGGGTCCCGGCTCAGCCCACGAAGCGGCCGTACGACCTCAGGGTGCGCAGGGCCGCGATCGTCACCATGGGGCGGGCTTCCAGGGCGGGCGCCGGGGACCATGAGCGCCGGCGGATCGGCCAGCCTCCGTCGTCCTGCTGCTCGGACGCCAGGTGGTCCAGGGAACGGGCCATCTCGTCGTCCGTGAACCACGCGCGCGCGAGCGAGTCCGGGCTTCTGGCGAAGTCGTGCGGGAAGTGGTGCTCGGCCGGAGCGTAGCCGGGCGCGACCGGGTAGGCGGTGAGCCGGTCCGGGTCCAGTGCCGCGAGTCGCTGCTCGCGCACCATGCGGCCCAGCCGGTCGGCGGCGGCCTCCGCGCGCGGACGGTCGGGAACGGAGTCCAGGAAGGCCACGGCGGCCTGCACCTCGTGGGGATGGGACTTCTCCAGGGACTCCACGGCCTGCCAGCAGAAGTCGGTGGCCCGGAACAGCCAGGCATGCCACACCTCGTTGCGGTGCAGCAGCCCGACCACCGGCCCGGTGACCAGCAGTTCGCTGGGTGGATCGTCGAGCACCGGCACGGACGGGGCCGCCGGATAGCCGCGCTGGCTGGGATGGATCGCCGGCAGGGCGCCGTCCGCGGTGGAGACCGAGGTGAGATAGCGGCACACCCGCTCCACCCGCTGCCCGCCGCAGCGCCCGATGGCGTCGAGGACGCGCAGCGCGTGCGCGGCGTGCAGGGGCTGGCTCACAGGTCCGCGCAGATCGGGCTCCAGGGCGTGCCCGTACCCGCCGTCCTCGTTGCGGTAGGCGTCCAGCGCCGCCTCCACCGCGTCCGGAGTGCCGTGCAGGAAGTGGTACGCCAAGAGGCGCTGCTCCAGCACGCGCGCGGTGAGCCAGACGAACTGTTCGGCGCGGAACAGCGGGGAGCGCGCCTGGGGCGTGGAGGGGAGTGGGGAAGCTCCGGTGTCGGCCATGCGTCAGACCGTAGGACGGAAAGCGGTCTCGGCAAGCCCTCCCGGCCGGGGCCCACCCCCAGGGGCGGGATACTGGAGTCATGCGGTTGACGGTCTTCTGGCAGCGGATGGCGGAACACTTCGGTCCGGGGTACGCCGACACCTTCGCGCGCGATCACGTCATGGCGGAGCTGGGCGGACGCACGGTGAACGAGGCGCTGGACGCGGGCTGGGCGGCGAAGGACGTGTGGCGGGTGGTCTGCACGGTCATGGACGTGCCGGGTGAGCACCGCTGACGCGTTGCCCGTATGGTCCGCCGCCCTGCCATTCAATATGTCGGAATTGCCCATAAAAGCAGTGACGGTACGGCATTGATCGGTCACGAAAGCGCAGGTGGGCGCCGGTTGTCGGTGGCGTCGGCGAGACTGGGGCTCGTGGCACGCACTGACGAGGACAACGAGCCGCTGACCCAGCACACGGCATCCACCGGTACGACAGCGCCCGAGCGGCCCCCGGCCCCCGGCGCCGCCGTTCCGGGCGGCCGCATGCCGCGCTGGCTGCCGCGCGCCATGGTGCTCGCGCTCGCACTGATCGCCGTGTTCCAGCTGGGCACCTGGGCCTTCCACCAGCTGACCGGACTGTTGATCAACATATTGATCGCGTTCTTCCTGGCCCTCGCCATCGAGCCCGCGGTGAGCCGCATGGCCGCCCGCGGAATGCGCCGCGGGCTCGCCACCTTCCTGGTCTTCCTGGCACTCACGACCGCCGTCGCCGGGTTCGTCACCCTGCTCGGCTCCATGCTGGCCGGACAGATCATCAAGATGGTCGAGGGCTTCCCGGGCTACCTCGACTCCCTCATCCGCTGGATCAACGACTCCTTCCACGCGGACCTCAAGCGCGTGGACGTCCAGGAGGGCCTGCTCCACTCCGACTGGCTGCGCACATACGCGCAGAACAGTGCGGCCGGTGTCCTCGACGTGTCCCAGCAGGTGCTCGGGGGGCTGTTCCAGCTGCTGACGGTGGCCCTGTTCTCGTTCTACTTCGCCGCCGACGGTCCCCGGCTGCGCCGCGCACTGTGCTCCGTGCTGCCGCCCGCGCGTCAGGCCGAGGTGCTGCGCGCGTGGGAGATCGCCGTCGACAAGACGGGCGGCTATCTCTACTCGCGCGGCTTGATGGCGCTCATCTCCGGGATCGCGCACTACATCCTGCTCCAGGCCCTGGGCGTGCCCTACGCGCCCGTGCTCGGCGTCTGGGTGGGGCTCGTCTCGCAGTTCATACCGACCATTGGGACGTATCTCGCGGGCGCGTTGCCGATGCTGATCGCGTTCACCGTCGCCCCCTGGTACGCGGTGTGGGTGCTGGTCTTCGTCGTGATCTACCAGCAGTTCGAGAACTACATGCTCCAGCCCAAGCTCACCGCCAAGTCGGTCGACATCCACCCGGCGGTCGCCTTCGGCTCGGTCATCGCGGGCACCGCGCTGCTCGGTGCCGTCGGCGCGCTGATCGCCATCCCGGCGGTGGCCACCCTCCAGGCCTTCCTGGGCGCCTATGTGAAGCGGTACGCCGTGACGGACGACCCCCGTGTGCACGGGCACCGCGGCCGGGGTCCGGGCGTCTCCGGGCCGCTCGCGCGCATACGCCGGCCGCGGGCGGCCGAGCCCGAGGAGGCGTCGTAGAGGGCGTCCTCGTACGCCGGTTCCCTGCGGCCCGGACATCTCCGGGCCCCGTCAGCGGCCCGGAACTCCCCTGAGCCTCGTCGCGGCTCGGACATCCCTGGCCACGTCAACACGTCAGTGCCGCCCACACGCCCGCCCCGGCGACGGCCACCGCGTAACAGCCGGTCGCCGTGGCCACGATCCGCCGGCGTGTCCGGTCGCTCCAGGACGAGCGGGACAGCAGCCAGGCCAGCAGCGGCAGGACGAGGACGGCGTGCAGGCTCACGCCGTGCAGCGGCTTGAGAGGGGCCGTCGAGTGGTAGGCGGCCTCCTGGTGGCCGGTCCGGGTCAGCACGACCCCGCGCGCGATCATCGCCGCACCCGAGGCCAGTCCGACCAGCAGGACGGCGAACCCGGAGCGGACGGCGAGCGGCATGCCGGTGGGGCCCGTCGGCCGGTGCCGGAAGGACGCGACGGCGAAGACGGTGAGCACGACCACCAGCACGCCGCCGCCCACCGCGAGCGTCATGGACACCGCCGTGTCGAAGGGCGTCTGCATGTTCAGGTGCGAGGGCACCCGGCGCCAGGCCTGGAGGGTGATACCGCCGACCTCCACCACACAGTCGGCGGCGAAGACGAACAGCAGGACCGAGCGCAGCCGATCCCCGACGCGCACGTACGACGTGACCCAGGTGATCGCGATCAGCGTCAGCCCGAAGGAGAGCCCGAACGTGAACGGCTTGCGCCAGGAGACCGGGCCGTACCAGGGGCCGCCGTCCACCGCGAACACCCCCAGGTGCACGAGACCGGACAGGACGAGAAACATCCCTGTCGTATGACAGAGGCGTTCGACAGGGCGCGCAGTGCTCATGGGCCAAGGCTCCCGGGAACTGCCCGCGCGGTCGTCGTCCGGCCGAAGGCACCCGCCGTACGCCGCCGGGAGTAGCCGCGGGCGGCGCCCGGTCGGCAGGGGGCAGCAGGGGTCAGGGGGAGACCGTGGCGGCGGGTGGGGTCCAGCGCCTGGTGCGGGGCACCGAGTCCGTGACGCCGTAGTCCTTTTTCAGATGCTCGGGGATCGCGTAGTGCATCACGCGCCCGCGGGTGAGGGACGACAGTTCTAGGACCGTCGTGAGATGGCCGAGCCGGTCCAGGGCCCAGGCGCCGAGCGGGGAGCGGTCCTCGATGGTCTCCAGTACTCCGAGGAGGTGCGGGACGGCCTTGACCAGCGTGTCCCAGCGGGTGCGGGGCACGCGCAGCCAGTCGGCGCAGGTGTCGCCGACCAGATGGCGGACGAGGGCCGAGACGACCGGGTCGAAGAGGGTGCCGGGCACGACCTCCTCGTAGAGGTCGATGAGCTGCCGGGTCAGCTCCGCACCCTCCTCGGAGGGGCCCATGTGACGGAGCATGTACAGGTCGAGGAAACTCCGCGCCTCCTCGAGGGTCTTCGGCACGGCCTCCTGGTCGACACCGAGCATCGCGCCGACCACCCGCCACGCGTAGTAGTAGGCCTCCGCGCCCTTTGTGGTCATGTGGATGCCCAGCCGGTGCAGGCTGTCGAGGACCAGCAGCGAGAAGAACATCTGCCCGCCGATCATGTCCTCCTGGCAGATCGGCACTCCCAGGGCCGCCGTGTCCCAGCGGTCCTCGCGCTTCAGGTGGTGCCGGATGGACGCGTGCAGCAGCCGGACCTTCTGGGCGGCGGGGACGAAACGGCTGCCCGCCTCGAAGGCGTCGGGCCGCATCAGGTAGACGGTGAACTGGCCGGTCTCCGCCATCCGTTTGGAGGGGTACTTGAGCGAGTGCGTGGCCGACAGCAGCTTCGCCACGTGCGGGACGACGTAACAGGCGGGCATGGAGGCGAAGGACAGCGCCGTGGAGATGTGCACGCTGTTGTCGATGAAGAACAGCCGCGCTCTCTCCATCTCGCCCCAGTCCACCCAGGACGGCGGGGCGCTCGTCGCCCGGAGGTATTCGCGGGCCACGTCGGGCAGCCCGTCCGGGAGTGGAGCGCCGGCGGTGGAGACGTACCGCATCAGGGTGTTGAAGGTGCCGACCTCCCCGCGCGCGAAGAGGGTCGCGACGGTGGCGTCGGCGAGTTCGTCGCCGGCCTCCCGCAGGGCGTCCATCGATGCCTCGGTGAAGGTCATGGCAGGGGCTCCTTGTCGGGGGAGTCATGGGGGAGGGAATCAAAGGCTCGGGTCGTGGGCGGACCGTGCTGTACGGGGCAGGCGGCTCGGTCAGTACGGGCGGACCGTCGCCGCATGCGCCAGCTCGGCCAGGGCGTGGGCGGCGGGCGTGGACACATCCAGTTGGTGGAGGGCGTCGAGCGCCTCAGCCACGCGCGCGGAGATCATGTTTTCGACGCGCTCCGGAGCCCCGAGCCGGCGCATCACCTCCCGTACGGCGTCCAGGCTCGCCCGGTCCGGCTCGCCCCGCCCCAGCAGGGCTCGCAGCCGCTCCCGCTCGGCCGCGCCGGCGATGCGCCAGGCCTCCGCCAGCAGCGCGGTGGGGCGCCGGCCGCGTAGGTCGTCGGAGTCGGCCTTTCCGGTGCGCTGCGGGTCCCCGAACAGGCCGAGCAGGTCGTCGCGCAGCTGGAAGGCCTCGCCGAGCGGCAGCCCGTACGCCGAGTAGCCCGCCCGCAGCCGTTCACCGGCCCCGGCGAGCGTGCCGCCGATCAACAGGGGCTGCTCGACGGTGTACTTGGCGGTCTTGTACCGGATCACCTTCAGCGACGCCGTGGTGTCCGGGACGGCCCCGGTGTGCAGGATCTCCAGGCACTCGCCCGCGATCAGCTCCCGGGCCAGCAGCGACCACAGCGGGCGGGCGCGGGCCAGGTACGCGGCGGGCAGACCACAGGTGGCGAACAACTGCCCGGCCAGCGACATCAGCAGGTCCCCGGCCAGCATCGCCAGCGACCGCGCGGCGGTGCCGGGACGCGGATGCCCGGTCACGGCACCCCGCAGGGCCAGGTGTGCGGTGGGCCGGCCACGCCGCAGGGGACTGTCGTCGATCAGGTCGTCGTGGACGACCGCGGCGGCGTGCACCAGCTCCATGGAGGCGGCGGCCCGCACCAGTGCGTCGCTGTCGGGCTGGCCGGCCGCGCGCCAGCCCCAGTAGCAGAACGCCGCCCGCAGCCGTTTGCCGTCCGCGACCGCCGTCTCCAACTGGTCGGCCACAGGGCCCAGGGCCGGATCGATCTCGGCCAGCAGATCGGCCTCCTGGGCCACGTACTCGTGCAGCACCTGGTCGACGCGGGTCCGGAACGCGGCCGCGTCCCACCGCTCAGCCGCCATCGGTACCCCGGCGGGCGAGCGCGTGCCGGGCGAGGATCTCCAGATGGGCGGGCGGCACGGTCGTGCACCGGTCCAGTGCCAGCCGGCCGCGGGCCACCAGATCCTGCTCGGCCGCCGACGCCAGCTCCGCGGCGTCCGAGCGGCGCAGCAGCCCCCGTACCGTCGTCAGGGCCGAGCCCAGTGTGCTCACCGTCAGATCCGCCACGCCCGCCACCAGCAGCACGGCCTGTTCGTCCAGGCCGCCACGGCGCCCCGCTTGCTGTGTCATGCCCCGAGCATGATGGCCCGGAGCGTGCGGGGCAGGCGGAATCGTCGCCGGGCGCACCATCGGGTGATCGGTTCGCAAGGCCGTGCGGTTCATGGCCGTTGCCGCATCCCTCGGCCGGGCCGGGTGTATCCCAGGGGCGGACGTGATCGTTCCCGGGTACGAACAAGATCATCAGCATCGGGGTCCGGGTGTATGGACCCCGGGTGGGCCCCGGTCCGGGCGGCCGCGGACGCCGGCCTCTGTGATGAGCAGGCGGCGGGATTGCGGGCCGGATCGCCCGCGCCGAGGTCGCCGGAGCCGATCGCGCCGCCGCGTCGCGCGATGCGCTTGACACACAAATCGAACATCCATTCTTATGGAAGCTCAAGCAAGGCTTCGGGTGGTGGATTTCGTCCCGTTTTGCACGAAGATGTCCCGGGGTTATCCACAGGCCAGGCCGGCGTCGGGGCGCATTGTCAGTGGCAGGCGTTAGCGTCTTTGACGTGAAGCGATCGACTCAAGCAAACCGGGTGGAACCCATGGCAGGAACCGACCGCGAGAAGGCGCTCGACGCCGCGCTCGCGCAGATTGAACGGCAATTCGGCAAGGGCGCGGTCATGCGCATGGGCGAGCGGTCGAAGGAGCCCATCGAGGTCATTTCGACCGGGTCGACCGCGCTCGACGTCGCCCTCGGCGTCGGTGGCCTGCCGCGTGGCCGTGTCGTGGAGATCTACGGACCGGAGTCCTCCGGTAAGACGACCCTGACCCTGCACGCCGTGGCCAACGCCCAGAAGGCCGGTGGCCAGGTCGCGTTCGTGGACGCGGAGCACGCCCTCGACCCCGAGTACGCGAAGAAGCTCGGCGTCGACATCGACAACCTGATCCTCTCCCAGCCGGACAACGGCGAGCAGGCCCTGGAGATCGTGGACATGCTGGTCCGCTCCGGCGCCCTCGACCTCATCGTCATCGACTCCGTCGCCGCGCTCGTCCCGCGCGCGGAGATCGAGGGCGAGATGGGCGACAGCCACGTGGGTCTCCAGGCCCGGCTGATGAGCCAGGCGCTGCGGAAGATCACCAGCGCGCTCAACCAGTCCAAGACCACCGCGATCTTCATCAACCAGCTCCGCGAGAAGATCGGTGTGATGTTCGGCTCCCCGGAGACCACGACCGGTGGCCGGGCGCTGAAGTTCTACGCCTCGGTGCGTATCGACATCCGCCGCATCGAGACCCTGAAGGACGGCACCGAGGCGGTCGGCAACCGCACCCGCTGCAAGGTCGTCAAGAACAAGGTCGCGCCGCCGTTCAAGCAGGCCGAGTTCGACATCCTCTACGGCCACGGCATCAGCCGCGAGGGCGGTCTGATCGACATGGGCGTGGAGCACGGCTTCGTCCGCAAGGCCGGCGCCTGGTACACGTACGAGGGCGACCAGCTCGGCCAGGGCAAGGAGAACGCGCGCAACTTCCTCAAGGACAACCCCGACCTGGCCAACGAGATCGAGAAGAAGATCAAGGAGAAGCTGGGCGTGGGGGTCCGTCCGGAGGAGCCCGCCGCCGAGCCCGGCGCGGACGCGGCGGTCACCACCGCGGCCGACGACGAGGCCAAGACGGCGCCCGCCCCGGCCGCCGCCAAGGCCGCCAAGCCCAAGGCCGCCGCAGCCAAGAGCTGACCCATGACACGACGAACCGACTGGGCCGAGTACGAGTACGCCACCCCCGGTGCCCCACGGGGGAGGGGCACCGGGGGTTACCCGGACTCCGCCCCGGGCGGTGGCGACGGATTCACGGCCGAGGCCTATGAGGCCTACGAGGCCCATGAGGCCCGCGGGGGCTACGACGGGCGTGACGACGATCGCGGAACCGCGCGTGACGCCGGTGCCCACCCGGGCGGCGCGACCGATGGGCCGTACGGGGGCGGCGCACGGGGCCGTGGTTCCGGTGGCGGCGTCGGACGGCGGGGCGGTCGGGGGCGTGGCCGAGGGCACGGCTTCGGGGACGCGCCCGGGCAGGACGAAGACGCCCCTTCCTCGTCGAGGGCCGAGCGGGGGGAGTCTTCAGGGGACCCGGCTGAGCGGGCACGGGCGATCTGCCTGCGCCTGCTCACCGGGACCCCGCGCACCCGCAGGCAGCTCGCCGACGCCCTGCGCAAGCGGGAGATCCCCGAGGACGTGGCCGAGGAGGTGCTGTCGCGGTTCGAGGAGGTCGGGCTGATCGACGACGGCGCGTTCGCGGACGCCTGGGTGGAGTCCCGGCACCATGCCCGGGGACTCGCCCGCCGGGCTCTGGCCCAAGAGCTGCGCACCAAGGGAGTCGACTCGGCGCTGATCGACGAGGCCGTCTCCCAGCTCGACTCCGAGCAGGAGGAGGCCACGGCCCGCGAGCTGGTCGCCCGCAAGCTGCGCGCCACCCGCGGCCTCGACCGCGAAAAGCGGCTACGCCGCCTCGCCGGCATGCTCGCCCGCAAGGGCTACCCCGAGGGCCTGGCCCTGCGCGTCGTGCGCCGGGCACTGGAGGAGGAGGGCGAGGACACGGAGTACCTCGGAGAAGGGGACTACTGAGTCTCGGAGAAGGGGACTGCTGAGTCTCGGAGAAAGAACTTCTGAGTCCTCGGGGCCGGGGGCGCCGGGCTTCCCTCAACTTCCCGCGCCCGCGGTGGGGTTAACCCCCACCGAAGACGCCGGGCCACCGCAGTGCTCTTCCTGTCGCACGCGGGCGAGTCTGTACGCACGCTCCGGACCACGGCACGCACACAGCCGAGGCCGGCCGCATACGACCAGCCGACGCGTACAACAGAAGAGAGCCTGCCCGATGATGCTGCGATATGCCCTGCGGACAGTCCGCGCCCGGAAGGCGGGTCTTCTGGGCGCCTTCCTCGCGCTGATGTGTGCGGCCGCTCTGATCACCGCCTGTGGCACCCTTCTCGACACCGGCCTGCGCGGCACCATCCGTACCGAGCGCTACGCGGCCGCGCCCGTCGTGATCTCCGGTGACCAGTACGTCCACCGGACCACCGTCGAGCACAGGAAGGGCACGACCAAGGTCAAGCACAAGGCGAAGCCCGTCGCCGAGCGCGCCTGGCTCTCGCAGCGGCTGCGCGCCCGACTCGCCCACGTTCCCGGTGTGGCCCGGGTCGTGCCCGAACTCACCTTCCTCGCCCAGCCGTTGACACCGACCGGTACCGGCGGTCGCCCGGCCTACGGGCACGCCTGGGACTCCGCAGCGCTGACGCCGTACCGACTGACCACGGGCAGCCCGCCACGGTCCGACGGTGATCTGGTCGTCGACGGCTATCTCGCCGCGCGGGCCCGGCTGCGCCCCGGCGACCGGCTCACCGTGCAGTCCACGCAGGCCCCGCGCAGCTATCGCGTCACCGGTATCGCCGCCCCGGCCACCGCCGTACGCCACCAGACGTCCCTGTTCTTCTCGGCCGCCGAGGCCCGCCGTCTGGCCGCGCATCCCGGGCAGGTCACCGCGTTCGGTGTGCTGCCGGCCCATGGAGCGGACCCCGAGCAGGTGCGGCAGGCCGTGGCGCGGGCGCTGCACGGCACCACCGCCCAGGTCAGCTCCGGATCCGCCCGTGGCCCCGTCGAGTTCCTGGACGCGGCGACCGCCCGCACCCGGCTGGTCAGCATGGGCGGCGCCATGGGCGGGACCTCGCTGCTGGTGGCGGTGCTCGTGGTCGTCGGCACGTTCGCGCTCACTGTGCGGCAGCGCCACCGGGAACTCGCCCTGCTCCGCGCCATCGCCGCCACCTCGGGACAGATCCGCATACTGCTCGGCCGGGAAGCGCTGATCGTCGGCGCGGTGGCGGGCACCCCGGGCGCGCTCCTCGGGCTGCCGCTGGGATCCTGGCTGTACTCCAGGTTCGTCGCCCTGGGCGCCGTACCCGCTACGCTCGATCACACTGTCAGTGTCTTCCCGCCGCTCGCCGCACTTGCCACGACTCTGCTCGGTGCCTGGGCCGCGGCCCGGATCGCCTCCCGCAGGATCGCCCGGATCCGCCCGACCGAGGCCCTGGCCGAGGCCAGGACCGAGCCCAGCCGTCCCGCGTGGGGCCGGATCGCCGCCGGACTGCTGCTCCTGACCGGCGGTGCCGTCCTCGTCGTCGTCCTCACCTCCCTGCGCACCGAACCCGCCTCGACCCCCGTGACCTTCCTCGCCGTTGTCGTTCTGTCCGCCTCCGTCGCCCTGCTCGGTCCTGTGCTGGTCAGGGCGGCTTCGCTGCTGCTCGCCGGTCCGCTCCGGCTCACCGGGCACGGCGGCCGTCTCGCCATTGCCAACCTGCGCGGCAACGCCGACCGTATGGCCTCCGTCGTCACCCCTCTCACCCTGCTCGTCGGCATGACCTGCACCGTGCTGTTCGTCCAGTCCACCCTTGGCGACGCGGCCCGCGCTCAGATCCGGGACGGCGTCCGGGCCGACTGGGTCGTCACCGCGCAGGGGCCCGGCGTCCCCGGTGCAGCCGCACCGCGGCTGCGTGCGCGGCACGACACCGCCACCGAGGTCGTCCGTACGACCGTCCGCGTCGGCCTCGACAAGTACCCCGCGCAGGGCGTCACCCCGGCAGGCCTCACCCGCACCTGGGACCCGCAGGTCACCGCCGGCTCCCTCGACCGGCTTGGCCCGAGCACGGTCGCCGTCAGTCAACTGGCCGCGGATCAGCACCGCTTGAGGCCCGGCAGCATCCTGAAACTCACTCTGGGCGACGGGACGCCCGCCACGCTCACCGTCGCCGCCGTCTATGCCCGGAGCCTGGGCTTCGGCGATCTCACCCTCGCCCGCGACCTCCTCGCCCGGCACGTCGACAACCCGCTCGCCTCCTCCGTCCTCGTCAGCACGACCCGTACACAGACACAACTCGCGACTACACTCCGTGAGTTCCCGGGGCTCCGCATTCTTTCCCCGGCCGCCGCCGACGCTCTCCGGGCCGATCGGCAGCAGACGAACGCCGAGGTCAACTACCTGGCCATGGGGCTGGTGCTGGCCTTCACCGCCATCGCCGCCGTCAACACGCTCGCCATGTCGGTCGCGGAACGTGTCCGGGAGTTCGCCCTGCTCCGCCTCGCCGGTGCGACCCGCCGTCAGGTGCTGCGCATGCTGCGCACGGAAGTGCTGTCCGTACTGTTCCTTGCCGTCTCGCTCGGCAGCGGTATCGCCCTCGCCGTGCTCACCGCGTTCAGCATCGGGATGACGGGCCGGGCGGCGCCCTCGGTCACGCCCCTGCTCTACGTCACCGTCGTCGGGATCGCCGGACTCCTCGCGCTGGCGGCCGGTGCGGTGCCCGGGCGGGCGGCGCTTCGGGTACGGGCGGTGACGGTGGCGACGGCGAGGGAGTAGCGGAGGGTGGGGAGGCGCGGAGGGCGAGGGGGCAACGGCGGCGCCTGCTCCGCCTTGCGGCGCCTGCTCCGCCTGTGCCGCTCTGCTCCGTCCGGGCCCCGCTCCGCCCGAGCCCCCGCTCCGCCCGGGCTCCTGCTCCGTCCGGGCCCCTGCTCCGCCCGGGCTCCTGCTCCGTCCGGGCCCCTGCTCCGCCCGGGCTCCTGCTCCGTCCGGGCCCCTGCTCCGCTCGGGCCCTGCTCCGCCCGGGCTTCTGCTCCGCTCGGGCCCTGCTCCGCCTGTGCCGCCCTGCTCCGCCTGGGCCTCCGCTCCGTCCGGGCTCCATCTCCGCTCGGGCCCCGCTCCGTCCGGTCCCCCGCTCCGCTCAGGGCCGCACAGGCTCCACCGGCAGTCCTGCCGTGCGCCATGCCTGGAAGCCGCCCACCAGGTCCGTCGCCCGGTGCAGGCCGAGTTGGTGCAGGGAGTCGGCGGCGAGGCTGGAGGCGTAGCCCTCGTTGCAGAGCACCACGATGTGCAGGTCGTGGCCGGTGGCTTCGGGGACACGGTGGCTGCCCTGGGGGTCGAGGCGCCACTCCAGTTCGTTGCGCTCGATGACCAGGGCGCCGGGGATCACTCCGTCCCGCTCGCGCAGGGCCGCGTACCGGATGTCGACCAGCAGGGCCTCGCCCGTACGCGCCGCCTCGTACGCCTCCTGCGCCTCGATGCGCCGGTAGCCCGCGCGCACCCGCTCCAGCAACGCGTCGATGCCGGCCGGCCGTTCGCCCGCGTGACCGACCACCGCTCCCGTGACCTGCACGGGCCTGTCCGCCGGGCCGGCGCTCACTGCCAGTCCTCCGGGCGCTCGACCTGCTCGAGGCGGAGCACCTGACCCGTACGGCTGTAGCGGCGGATGCGCGGTAGGGGTGGGTAGTAGGCGTGGACGGAGATCGCGTGTTCGGCGCGGGACTCGTTGAGGACCTCGTGGACGTGGTGGCGGCCGAAGGAGCGGCCCTTGCCGGCCGCGAGGCGGCGTTCACGGTCGACGCCCTCGGTGAGTTCCAGGGTCTGCCAGCCGTCGGTCGGGAGCCGGGCGGCGAGCGAGTTCTCCTTGAGCGCGCCCGCTGCCGTGACGAAGGCGCCGACCGACTCGGCGTGGTCGTGCCAGCCGGTGCCGCTGCCCGGTGGCCAGCCGATCAGCCAGGCCTCGCTGCCGCCCGGGCCGTCCAGCCGCACCCAGGTGCGGCCTTCCGGGTCGAGCGGAAGGGAGGCGACCAGCTCAGTGTCGGCGGCCGTGCGCCGGGCGAAGTCGAGGAGGTCTGCCTGCGTGGGTGGCGCGGAGCCGACGGCAGGGGACACGGAAGCAGGGGAGACAGACACGTGCACCGTCCTGAGGAATGTTCGCGGAGCGGACGCACGGGGGCGCCCGGCGAGGGAAGGGGATGCGAATTCAGCAGGACGGACGACACACACAGCCCGCGTAGCGGACGAGGTCCATGTGGACCCTCCGCCACAGGCGAACGCAGGTGTCGGTCATGGTCGGGAGTACAGCATGTGCGTGCACCGCGGTCAACTCACCGTCACCATGTGGACAGAGGGTGACCGGAGCGCGGGTCAGCGCGCGCTGGAGGCTGCCTCGGCCTTCTCCTTCGCCGCGCCGCCCACCGCGGCCTGCGCCGCCGCGTACAGCTCGGCCGGGCGGACCCCGCTCAGCGCCGTGACCAGGTGGCCGTCGGGGCGTACGAGCAGCACGCTGTGCGCCGGCGCACCCGGGTAGTCCTCGGCGACCAGCAGCTCGGCCGGGTGCGGCAGCGCGGTCACGGCCGCCGCGAGCCGGGGCATCACCCCGGCGGACACCCAGTGTTTGCGGTCCCACACGCCGGTGCCCGGCGCGATCAGGACGACGAGCAGCGCGCCGCGGCCGAGCCGGTCGCGCAGCCGGACGAAGGTGCCGTCCTCCGCGGTGACCCGTACGTCGGTGACCGGCGAGCCCGGTGCGGTGTCGACCTGGATCTCGCCCTCGGAGGGAGGGGGTGCGAGCGGCGAGTCGGCGTACCCCCCCGGCGCGCCGAGCGGCCCGCGCCCCAGGTGACCTTCCGTGAGGAGCGCGTCGTGGCCCCGCGCCGTGCCCGGCACCATCTGGCGCAGTCCGCCGCCGCCGCGCAGCACCGGCAGCGCCTGGTCGGCGGCGCGCAGCCGGGCGGCGATCGCCGCCCGGCGCTCGGTCTGGTAGCTCTCCAGCAGCGCTTCGTGGTGCCCGTGGTGCCAGGCCGGGGCCAGCTTCCAGGCGAGGTTGTCGGCGTCCCGCAGGCCCTCGTCGAGTCCTTGGGTGCCAAGTGCGCCGAGCAGATGGGCCGCGTCCCCGGCGAGGAAGACCCGGCCCGCGCGCCAGCGGCGGGCCAGCCGGTGGTGCACCACGTGGACACCGGTGTCGAGCAGGTCGTACGCCGGTGTGGAGCCGTCCGTCCAGCCCGCGAGGGTCTCGCGGATCCGGGTCACCAGGATCTCGGGCGTGACCAGGTCCTTGCCCGGTGGCAGCAGCCAGTCCAGGCGCCATACGCCGTCCGGGAGGGGACGGGCGGTCACCTCCACGGCCGAGGGCCCGGACTGCCGCCACGGCGGCATCCGATGGAGCAACGCCCGGCCCTCCCACGGAAGTTCCACCCGCAGTGCGGCGACCGCGTGCCGCTCCACGGCCGTCCGGCCCGGGAAGCGGATGTCCTGGAGTTTGCGGACGGTGGAGCGGGGGCCGTCGCAGCCGATCAGGTAGCTGCCGCGCCACCAGGTGCCCCTGGGGCCCCGGGTGTGTGCGGTGATGCCGGAACGCTCCTGCTCGACCGCGTCCAGGCGGCTGTCCACGGCCAACTTCACCAGCGGCTCGTCGGCGACGGCGGCGCGCAGGGCGCCGGTGAGGACGTGCTGGGCGATGTGCAGCGGCGCGGCGGGGCCGGACTCGTCGAAGGTGATCTCGTTCATCACCTGCTTGCGCCTCAGGGACCGCCATCCGGCCCAGCGCACCCCGTACTCGCCGAGCGCCGCCCCGGTCAGCCGCTCCAGCAGGGCGGCCGTGTCCTCGCGCAGCACGACGGTGCGCGCCGGGCGCTGTTCGTCCTTGCCGGGGCCCTCGTCCAGGACGACGGACGGCACCTCCTGGCGGGCCAGGGCCAGGGCGAGCGTGAGCCCGACGGGCCCCGCACCGACGACGATCACCGGGTCCACGGCGTGCCGCCCCCTGTCCGCAGCGGTGCCTCGGCGGATGACGGTGAACAAGAAGGTGGAGCCGGGTGCACGATCACAGAACGTATGCAACCCATTGGCAGAGTTTGCGTCAAGCGACCGGAGGCAGTGGCGATCACGCCACTGCCTCCGGGTGATGCATTCGGGTTTGAACGAGTGTCAGCGCTCGGCGCCGGTCGCCGCCGTGCCCGCGACGTTCGCCACGTCCTGTGCCCCGAGCACCGCGCCGGTCGACTTCTTGCCCCGCCGCAGCCGTCGCTCCAGCCAGCTCGCGAACGAGGTCAGCGAGAAGTTGATGACCACGAAGATCACGGCCACCACCGTGAAGGACGCGATGACGTTGGCGCCGTAGTAGCCGCTCATCGTGTTGGCCGACGACAGGAGTTCGGGGAAGGTGAGGACCGCGCCGCCGAGCGCGGTGTCCTTCACGATCACGACGAGCTGGCTGACGATCGCGGGGAGCATCGTGGTGACCGCCTGCGGCAGCAGGATGAGCCGCATCAGCTGCCCCTTGCGCAGGCCGATCGCCATGGCCGCCTCGGACTGCCCCTTCGGCAGGGCCAGGATGCCCGCGCGGACGATCTCCGCGAGCACCGACGCGTTGTACAGCACCAGACCGGTGACGACCGCGTACAGCGGACGGTCATCGGAACTCACGTTGGTGTACTGGCTGTACAGCGCCATTCCGAAGATCATCAGGACCAGCACCGGGATCGCGCGGAAGAACTCGACCGCGATGGCCGCGGGTATCCGCACCCATGCATGGTCCGAGAGCCTGGCGATGCCGAAGAAGGCGCCCAGCGGCAGCGCGATGACCATGGCCAGCGCGGCGGCCTTCAACGTGTTCTGCAGACCGGGCCAGATGTACGTGGAGTAGGCCTCGGTGCCGCTGAAGAACGGCTTCCACAGCGCCCACTCCAGCTGGCCCTTGTCGTCGAGGGAGGTGTACACCCACCATGCGAGGGCCGCGAGGGCGACCAGGAAGACCGCCATGTAGAGGATGTTGCGCCGCTTGGCGCGCGGCCCCTGGGCGTCGTACAGGACCGAACTCATCGCTTCACCGCCACCTTCTTGCCCACCCAGCCGAGGATCAGACCGGTCGGCAACGTCAGGCAGCAGAACCCGAAGGCGATGACCGCGGAGATCGCCAGCAGCTGTGCCTCGTTCTCCACCATCTGCTTCATCAGGAGCGCCGCTTCCGCCACGCCGATCGCGGCCGCCACCGTCGTGTTCTTCGTCAACGCGATCAGCACGTTGGCCAGCGGGCCGACGGCCGCGCGGAAGGCCTGCGGAAGGATGACCAGACCCAGCACCTGGGTGAAGCTCAGGCCGATGGCCCGGGCCGCCTCGGCCTGGCCGACCGGCACCGTGTTGATGCCGGCGCGGATCGCCTCGCACACGAAGGCCGACGTGTAGACGATCAGACCCAGCACGGCCAGCCGGAAGTTGGTCGTGTCGACCTTGTCCGAGCCCAGGGTGACGCCCAGCGTGTTGCTCAGGCCGAGCGAGGCGAAGAGGATGATCACCGTGAGCGGGATGTTCCGCACGATGTTCACGTAGGCGGTGCCGAAACCGCGCATCAGCGGCACCGGGCCCACCCGCATGGCGGCCAGCAGAGTGCCCCAGACCAGGGAGCCCACGGCCGACAGCAGCGTGAGCTGCACTGTCGTCCAGAAGGCGCCCAGCACGTCGTACTTGTCAAGAAAGTCGAACACGATCTCCCGCGCTTCCGCGTGTAGGGATGCCCCCGGTGCGCCGCCGCCGTCGCGGGCGGCGCACCGGCCGGGCCCTGCCTCAGCTCTTGATGTCGCCGATCTTCGGGGCGGGCTCGTTCTTGTAGTCGGCCGGGCCGAAGTTCTTCTTCACGGCCGCCTCCCAGGAACCGTCGGCGACCATCTCCTCAAGAGCCTTGTTGATCTTGTCCTTGAGGGGGCTGCCCTTCTTGACGCCGATGCCGTAGTTCTCGTTCGTCATCTTGAAGCCGCCGAGCTTGAACTTGCCCTTGAACTGGGCCTGGGCGGCGTAACCGGCGAGGATCGAGTCGTCCGTGGTCAGAGCATCGATCGCCTTGCTCTGCAGACCGGTCAGGCACGCGGAGTAGGTCGGGTACTGCTGGAGCTGCGCCTTGGGGGCCAGCTTGTCGTGCACGTTCTGTGCCGACGTCGAGCCGGTCACCGAGCACAGCTTCTTGTTGTTGAGGTCGGCGGGCGACTTGATGGAGCTGTCGTCCGCGCGCACCAGCACGTCCTGGTGGGCCAGCAGGTACGGGCCGGCGAAGTCGACCTTCGCCTGACGCTTCGGGGTGATCGAGTAGGTGGCGGCGATGAAGTCGACGTCACCGCGCTGCAGCATGGTCTCGCGGTCGGCGCTCTTCGACTCCTTCCACTCGATCTGGTCGGAGCTGTAACCGAGCTTCTTGGCGACATAGGTGGCGACGTCCACGTCGAAGCCCGCGTAGCCCTGCGGGGTCTTCTGGCCGAGGCCCGGCTGGTCGTACTTGATGCCGATGGCGATCGTCTTGCCACCGCCGGAGGAACCGCTGTCGTTCTTCTTGCTGCTGCACGCGGTGGCGGACACGGTGAGGGCCAGGACGACGGCCGAGACGGCGGTGACCTTGCGGAGCTTCATGCTGAACATCCTTCGGAAATGGTGCGGAACGAGGTCCGTTGGAAAAGGCGACCCGTGGTGCGGTGGGGGCGCTGCCGTCAGTGGTGCAGGATCTTGGACAGGAAGTCCTTGGCCCGGTCGCTGCGCGGGTTGCTGAAGAACTGCTCGGGCGCGGCCTCTTCGACGATCCGGCCGTCGGCCATGAAGACCACCCGGTTCGCGGCCGAACGCGCGAACCCCATCTCGTGGGTGACGACGATCATCGTCATGCCCTCACGGGCGAGCTGCTGCATGACCTCGAGGACCTCGTTGATCATCTCGGGGTCGAGGGCGGACGTCGGCTCGTCGAAGAGCATGACCTTCGGGTCCATCGCCAGCGCCCGCGCGATCGCGACGCGCTGCTGCTGGCCGCCGGACAGCTGGGCGGGGTACTTGTCGGCCTGGGTGCCCACCCCGACCCGGTCGAGCAGGGCTCGGGCCTTCTCCTCGGCCTGCTTCTTCTCCGCCTTGCGGACCTTGAGCTGGCCCAGCATCACGTTCTCGAGCACGGTCTTGTGCGCGAAGAGGTTGAAGGACTGGAAGACCATTCCGACGTCGGCCCGCAGCCGGGCCAGCTCCTTGCCCTCGTGGGGCAGGGGCCTGCCGTCGATCGTGATGGCGCCCGCGTCGATCGTCTCCAGACGGTTGATGGTGCGGCACAGGGTCGACTTTCCGGACCCGGAGGGCCCGATGACCACGACGACCTCGCCGCGGGCGATCGTCAGGTCGATGTCCTGGAGCACGTGCAACGCGCCGAAGTGCTTGTTGACGCTCTTCAGGACGACCAGTTCGTCGGACGTGACCGCGTCTTCCTTGGTCACCGATACATTGGTCATCGCTCTCGGGCTCCGTCCTCCTCGGTTTCGGAGGACAGTAATGAGCGGCTGTGACCTGCGTCATCACATCTGAGGGAGATCTGAGCATCACGATCCGATAGCAATCGGACACGTGTCGTAGCACTTCGCGCCCGTGCGCGTATCGGCCGGATAACGGAAGCGACGGGCAACCAGAACCCTCTTGACGCCGTCCTTGTCCATCGGCGTCACTTCCATGGTGCACGCGCGCGTGCAGCTACAAGACGCATGAGAACTGACACCGTACGACCGCTGAACCGGAGGGGGCCGGGATGAGACTGCTGCTCGTCGAGGACGACAACCACGTCGCCGCGGCCCTGTCCGCCGTTCTCGCCCGGCACGGCTTTGAGGTCACGCACGCGCGCAGCGGCGAAGAGGCCCTGCAGGCACTCGTCCCCGAGGGCGACGGCTTCGGCGTGGTCCTGCTCGACCTGGGCCTGCCCGACCAGGACGGATACGAGGTCTGCGGCAAGATCCGCAAACGCACCAGCACCCCGGTGATCATGGTCACCGCGCGCTCCGACGTCCGCTCCCGCATCCACGGGCTCAACCTGGGCGCCGACGACTACGTGGTGAAGCCCTACGACACCGGGGAACTGCTCGCCCGTATCCACGCCGTCAGCCGGCGCACCGCCCATGAGGATGCGGGCTCCGGCGGCGACGGCTCCCTGCGGCTCGGTGCGGTCCGCATCGACCTGCCCACCCGGCAGGTCACGGTGCAGGGTTCGGTGATCCAACTGACCCGCAAGGAGTTCGATCTGCTCGCCCTGCTCGCGCAGCGCCCCGGCGTCGTCTTCCGGCGGGAACAGATCATCAGCGAGGTTTGGCGCACCAGTTGGGAGGGCACCGGCCGCACCCTGGAGGTGCATGTCGCCTCCCTGCGTGCCAAGCTGCGCATGCCCGCGCTGATCGAGACCGTACGCGGCGTCGGCTACCGGCTCGTCGCTCCGGCCGCCTAGCGGGGCCGGGTGCGCGCTCGCCTGCTGCCGCTGCTCATCGTGCTGATGGCGGCCGTCCTCCTCGCGCTCGGCCTGCCGCTCGCCATCAGCGTGGCCGCCGCCCAGCAGCAGAAGGTCGTCGTCGACCGGATCGACGACACGGCACGCTTCGCCGCGCTCGCCCAGTTCGTCACCGACGGCCCCAGCGGCTCCCGCCGCACCAGCGTTGACGAGCGTCTGGAGGCCCTGCGCAGCGAACTCGACAGCTACTACGGCGTCTACGGCATCAACGCGGGCGTCTTCTACCGCAACGGCTCGGCGATGGCCAACGCCCCCGCCGACTGGTTCGTACCGCGGACGGGGGAGGTCCGGGGCGCCTTCGAAGAGGCGCTGCTGAGCCGGCGCAGCCATGACCCGCGGCAGGTGTGGCCCTGGCAGCGCAGCCGGCTGGTCGTCGCCTCGCCGGTGATCCGGGACGGGGACGTCGTGGCGGTCGTGGTGACCGAATCGCCCACCGGGCAGATGCGTTCACGCACCCTGCGTGGCTGGCTGCTGATCGGGGCCGGCGAGAGCGCGGCCATGCTGCTGGCCGTCGGCGCGGCGCTGCGGCTGACCGGCTGGGTGCTCAGACCGGTGCGCGTGCTGGACGCCACCACCCACGACATCGCCACCGGACGCCTGAAGTCCCGGGTCGCGGCGGCCGGCGGCCCGCCGGAACTCCGGCGGCTGGCCCGCTCGTTCAACGAGATGGCGGACAACGTCGAGGATGTGCTGGAGCAGCAGCGCGCCTTCGTCGCCGACGCCTCCCACCAGCTGCGCAACCCGCTCTCGGCGCTGCTGCTGCGCATCGAACTGCTCGCCCTCGAACTCCCCGAGGGCAACGAGGAGATCGCCTCGGTCCGCACCGAGGGCAAGCGCCTCGCGCAGGTCCTGGACGACCTGCTCGACCTGGCGCTGGCGGAGCACGCCGCGGCGGACCTGTGCCTGACCGACATCGGCGCACTGGCCGAGGAGCGGCTGGCAGCCTGGTCACCGGCCGCCGACGCCAAGGGCGTCCGGCTGACCGGCGGCTGCCCGCCCACGACCGGCTGGGCGGACCCGATCACCCTGTCCAGCGCTCTGGACGCGGTGATCGACAACGCCGTGAAGTTCACCCCCGAGGGCGGCACCGTGCAGGTCGTCGTCGCCGCCGACGGCGACACTTCCACGATCGTCGTCACCGACACCGGACCCGGCCTCACCGACGAGGAACTCGCGCGCGTGGGCGACCGCTTCTGGCGCAGCGGCCGCCACCAGAACATCAAGGGCTCGGGTCTCGGCCTGTCCATCACGCGCGCGCTGCTCGCGGCGGGCGGCGGTTCGATCGCCTACGGCCACCACGAGCCGGGCGGGCTGCGGGTGACGGTGACGGTGCCGCGGCACCGGGAGCGCTGACGGCGCGGGTGGTGCGGGGCGCCGTGCGGGACGGGTCCCTCCCGCTCCTTCAGGGCTTCATCGAGCGGTAGTAGCGGCGGGCGCCCTCCTGCAGGGGCAGGGGGTCGGTGTAGATCGCGGTGCGCAGGTCCACGAGTTGGGCGGAGTGGACGTGGGCGCCGATGCCGTCGCGGCTCTTGATGACCGTGCGGGTCACCCACTCGGTGAGGCGTGGGTCCATGTCCGTACGGGTCATCAGGATGTTGGAGACGGCGATCGTCGGGACCTCGTTGCCCTGCTGTACGGCCGGGTACGCCGACTCGGGGATGTTGGTGGCCCGGTAGTAGCGGGCCTGCTGGCCCTGGTTGTGCAGCTTGGTGACGAGGTCGCCGTCGATCGGCACGAACTTGAAGGCGGACTTCCTCGCCAGCGCGAGCAGTCCCTTGGTGGGCAGCCCGCCCGACCAGAAGAAGGCGTCGATCTTGTCCTGCTGCAGCCGCTCCGGCCCGGTGTCGATGCCGTCGCCGACCGGCGTGATGTCCCTGTGCGGGTCGATGCCGGCGGCCTTGAGCACCCGGTCGGCGATCAGCCGCACCCCGGAGTCGGGCAGCCCGGTCGCCACCCGCTTGTGCCGCAGGTCCGCGACGCTTCGGATGCCCGAGTCGCTGCGCACGATGAGATGCACGTAGTCGTCGTAGAGCCGGGCCACCCCGCGCAGCCGTCCGGCACCACTGCCGTGCCCCAGTTCGTACGTCTCCACGGCGTCGGCCGCCGCGATGGTGAAGTCGGCCCTGCCGGTCGCCACCCGCTGGACGTTCTCCTGCGAACCGGCGCTGCCCAGCAGCTTCACCTTCAGCCCGGGCATGTCCTTGCGCAGTTCGGTCCGCAGCCGCTCGCCGTACTCCTGGTAGACCCCCGAGGACGTGCCCGTGCTGAAGACGATCGTCCCGCTCGGCGGCTTCTCGCCCAGCGGCAGCAGCCACCACAGCAGCAGCCCGAGCACCACGGCACCGGCCGCGACGGCCGCCGGCGCGCGGCGCCCGCCGATCCGGGGGAACACCTTCGACATGCGGCGATCCTGCCAGCCCGGGCGCGGCGCTGACCAGGGCCGGGGTCACTGAGGCGGCGCGCCACGGCCACGGGCGCTGTCAGTGGTGGCCGTTAGAGTCGTCTGCATGAGCACATCGCCCGCAGACCTCGTCCGAGAGTTCCACCACGCCTTCGGCCTGGACGCCCGCAGCACGCCGACCGAGGTGGGTCCCGAACTGGCCGCGCACCGCGGGGAACTGCTCGCCGAGGAGGCCGCGGAGGTCGCCGAGGTCGCGGTCGACGGTCCGCTGGACCAGCTCGCGCACGAACTGGCGGACGTGGTCTACGTCGCCTACGGCACGGCTCTGGTGCACGGCATCGACCTCGATCAGGTGATCGCCGAGATCCACCGGGCCAACATGAGCAAGCTCGGCCCGGACGGGCAGGTCGCCCGCCGGACCGACGGCAAGGTCCTCAAGGGGGAGCACTACCGGGCCCCGGACGTGTCGGCCGTGCTGCGCCGCCAGGGCTGGATACCGGCGGCGCGGCAGGATGCTTCGGGCCCGCGCGAGGACGCTTCCGGTCCGCGCGGCTAGAGCGACCGGAGAGTGCCGCCCGCCAGCCGCCACTCGCGGTGCAGCGCGCCCAGCGGGATGTCCCGTCGGACGACCGGTGTGCCGAAGACGGACAGCTGGAGCCGCAGGGTCCCGGACAGGTCGACCCCGCCGTACACGCCCCAGGTGCCCCCGGCCTTCGCCCCGCCCCGGCCGGGGGAGCCGGTGATGGTGCCGGTGGCCTCGCCGCGCAGGTACGGGGCCAGGTCGGCGGTGACGCCGACGGTGCCGTACAGACCGACCGAGGCCTCGGCACCAAGTGCTGTTTGCACACTGCCGTCGGCGGTGACGGAGGCGCGTACGGGGGTGCCGCTCATGTCCGAGGAACTGACCGGCGTCCAGCCCCGGCCCGGTCCGAAGGCGCCGCCCGCACTGAAGGCGCCCCTGAGGTTCTGCTCGACGTCTACGGTGACCCGGCCGTCGCCGCTGACCTGGACGTAGGCGGTCAGATCGAGGTTGACGACAACCGGGACGGGGCCGACCTGGAGGACGGGGTCGGCGTGCAGCTTGGCGAACGGGATGCGCAGCGGGGCGCCCGTCGTTGCGGCGGCCCGGCCCCGGACCGCCCAGCCCGAGGTCCAGGTGCCGGAGACACCGAGATACGCCGAGCCGGGCGCCGCGTCGGGGCCGGTGCCGCCGTAGGCGAAGTCCACCCGCGGGGCGACCTGGACGAAGCCGTGCACCGAGGCCGTGGCCGAGGCCGGGGCGCCCTTGGCCATCGGTATCCCGGCGTCCACGTCGAGCCGGAGGCTGCCGAGCGGTACGGTCGCGCCCTTGGGCCCGGCATGGATGTCACCGGCCTTCGTCCAGGACACCTTCACATCCGGCAGCAGCTTGTCGACCGCGAACGACGAGGGGTCGACCGGCACGGCATCCTTCGCGGTGTCGGCGCCGAGCAGCGCGTTGAGCGTGGCCGGTTCGGTCTGGACCTCCGTGCCGCGGTCGGTCTCGCCGAGCACCTTGGTGACCTTGGCGAGCAGTCCGTGCGGCGCCCCGGGCGCGGGCGCACTGGCGATCACCTCGCCGACGGCGGCCCGGCGCGCGGCGGGGGAGGGGGACGGGGAAGCAGGCGAACTTCCCTGGTGCGCGGGCCTGTCGGAGAGGACGGCCCGTCGGGTGCGGCCGTCGTAGGAGTGGACGGCGAGCGTGGTCCGGTGCGCCCGCCGCCCGGTACCGGACGAGTCCGCCGTGGCGGTCGTGGCGGTGGCGGGAGCAGCGGCCACGGTGAGCGAGTGGTCCGCGCCGCCGGCGGGCGGCTCGGTGACCGTGAGCCGTTGTCCCTGTCCCTCGCTCACCGGCGGCTTCGCGTCCGGGTCGGGCGCGGCGGGCGAGGAGCAGGCCGAGGCCAGGAAGAGGGTGGTCACGGCGAGGGCGGGCAGCAGGGCACGCCTGTGCCTCATGCGTCTGCGCAAGGTCGGGTCCAGTGTGAAGTGGGGGGTGGCGGAGAGGTACCGACGAAATGGCTACTTGAAAGTAGAACCGACTGGTAACTCGAGGATGAGTCCTGAGCATGTCACGCGGCACCCATCGTTCCCTCACCATCCGGCCACAAGTGAACGTGAGCTGGGACACGGCGAGTTCGGGCCACGCCCGGCCGAAGTGAACCGCGTGCCGGGGTATGTGCGGGTCGGCCGCCGCCCGGACGGGGACGGCGGTCCGGGTTCACCCGTAAGCGGGCGGAGTTCAGCGGCGGTTGAGACCGGTTCCGCCGAGTCGGCTCAGCAGGCCCGACAGCAGGGTGACGTCCTCGGCGTTCCAGGCCGGGGCGGCGAAGACCTCGGTGGCGGTCTCCTCGGCCGTGGTGAGCATCTCCGCCAGGCGCCGCCGGCCCGTCGAGGTCAGGGATGCATAGGCCACGCGCGCATCCCTGGCGTCGGTTTCGCGGGTCACCAGTCCGATGCGCTCCAGGGGGGCCAGCCCGCGCGTGACTCCGGAGGCGGTCAGGCCCAGCGCCTCGGCGAGGTCGACCCGGCGCATCCGTCCGCCGGGTGCCTGCCCCAGCCGCAGCAGCAGGGTGAAGTCGGCGAGGCTGACCCCGTGCAGTCCGCTCAGCCGGGAGTCGAAGCGCCGTACGAGTGCCGTCTGTGCGCGTACCAGTCGCAGGGCCGCGTCGAGGGTGTCACTCATTGCTGCATCCTTGAGTACTCAAGTTTATGTGCCGTGTTCATGCGTCCTGCGAACGCGCCGCTCGGCGCTGTCGCTTGCCCATCGGGGCCTGGGAGAGGTCCTCGGCGCTGGCGCGGAGGTTCTTGAAGCCGTAGCCGCGGTCGGTCAGCCAGGCCCTCGCGGCCTCCTCGGCCCGCTCGGTCGCCTCCAGGACGTCCTCCTCTTCCTCGCCGGTGTCGCAGAAGCGGAAGACGAAGGCGGGACGGGCGGCGATGTCGTAGGTGAGGCTGCCCTCGGGGGTGAACGCGGCCTGCAGCACGTCGTGTTCGGCGGCGTCGGCCAGCAGCGCGGCCCGCTGGGTGTCGGTGAGACCGTCGAAGGCGCCGCGGACGGTGATGCGGAAGGTACGGGTACTCATTCCGCGACCATAGGCACAGCGGGCGCGTCGACTCCACCGGGTTTTCCGGGCCCGGCCGGTCCTGCGCCGAGGCCGCGGCGGTCCGCGCGGCCGGGTGGGCAGGCCTGAGAACAGCCCCCGAGCCTCTTCGCATCCACGTGTCCGTCGGCTCCCGCACGACAACCGGAATCCGGCCGGGACACGCCCGCTCTCCCGTGCCCGGGCGGGGCACGCCCGCTCTCCCGTGCCCGGCCGGGGTACGCCCGCTCTCCCGTGCCCGGCCGGGGTACGCCCGCTCTCCCGTGCCCGGCCGGGGTACGCCCGCCCTCCCGTGCCCGGGCGGGCGGCGGGCGACGCCCGGGCCCGTAGTACCCCGGGCCGGAGTTCCCCGGACCAGTGCGCGGACGCGAACGCCGCGCGCAGCGCCCTCGCGGAGAGCGTGCTGCGCTCGCGGCCCTTCGCGCTTCCTGCACCGCCGCCAGGTGATCGCCTACGGTAGGGGCATGACCGAGATCGTCGTCGTGTACGAACTCGACAGGCCTGGAGCCAGCGGCGGAGCGGACCGCGGCGTCCGCGCGGTGCACGCGGCGACCACCGCCCCGGGCAGGCTCGACGCCACGGGACCGCGGACCCTGTGCGGCAAGGACACCTTCGCCATGGACACGGCCCGCTGGAAGCCGTCCGAGCATCCCGGAGCGCCCTGGTATCCCACGGAACACGCGTCCGTGGTCTGTCCCGACTGTGACGCCGTCATGGCTGTCTGACCTGGGCGAACGCGGCGGGCGCAGGCCGGTTCGCCTACGCTTGAGCCAGGAGCCGGCCGACCGCTGCGGCCCGTGCGGGAAGGCGGTGGCGTTCCATGCGGTACGTGACGGTGAGCGCGTTGAGCCATCCCGGACTGCTTCGCGAGCGCAACGAGGACAGTCTGGTGGTCGGGCCGTGGACCCTGTGTGCCACGGTGACGCAGAGTCCGCAGTCCCTGGTCTTCCCGCTCGGGACGCCGTTGGTCGTCGCTGTCGCCGACGGGCTCGGCGGGCATCCGGGGGGCGAGGTGGCCAGCGCCCTGGTCGTGCGCCGGATCGCGTCCGTCGGCCCCGTCCTGAGCAGCGAGGAGGCCGTTCGCGACGCCGTGCACGCCTGCAACCGCGCGGTGTACGACGCCGGTGCCGGCGACACGGGCAGTGAGCTGGCCACCATG
This sequence comes from Streptomyces broussonetiae, assembly GCF_009796285.1. NCBI lineage: Bacteria > Bacillati > Actinomycetota > Actinomycetes > Kitasatosporales > Streptomycetaceae > Streptomyces > Streptomyces broussonetiae. The sequence continues at coordinate 6,840,386 of NZ_CP047020.1, forward strand.
GGTACGACGGTCGCCGGCACCGTCGTACGCCCCGACTCGCTGCTGGCCTTCAACGTGGGCGACAGCCGGGTCTACGCGGCCTCCCGCGACGGGCTGCGGCTGGTGAGCACCGACGACAGCCCCCCGCTCGAACCCGGGCAGCGCACCACGTCGATCGTCACCCAGTGCCTGGGCGGAAGCCGCTCGTACCGCGCCGTCCACCCCCGTGTGACGGCCGAGTCCCTGTCGGACGGCGACCGGTACCTCGTCTGCACCGACGGCCTGACCGATCCCGTGCCGCCGGAGGTGCTCGAGGAGGTGATGCGGGAGTGCGACGACGGCCGGGCGGCCTTCGAGTTGTGGAAGGCCGCCATCGAGGCGGGCGGCCCCGACAACATCACACTGGCGGTCGTACGCGTCGCCGACACCTAGGGCCGTCGGCCCCGAGAGAAGCAGCCACCCCCTCTGCCCCCGAAGCCCACGACGTCCCCGGCGACCGCCGGACACCTCTGCCACCTGCGGAAACCACTCGATCGGCAGGGGCGGTTGTGACGTCACTCACGGCGGCTCGAGCGTTTCTCAGGTAAGAAGGCAGTACCGGTTCGCTTACGCACGGTTAGTTTCGGGATCACGCATGGAGAGCGCTCTCATTGTTAAGTGTCCGTTAACTCGACCGGCACCACGACCGGTTCGACCGTAGGACAGGGGGAGAGTTCATCGCATGTCCATCACTGCACAGCACACCACGACGCGACGGATCGGCATCACGCGACGCACTGGCGGAACCAGCCACGCGGAACGCGTTTTCCGGGTGCAGCAGGCCTTCGCGCAGCTCGGCGGCGGTGCGCAAGGACTCGCGGAGCTGGCGCGGGCCTCGGGAATCGATGACTCCGCCGTGCATCGAATACTTCGCTCGGGTGTCGAGCACGGCACCTTCCTCCAAGTGGGCCGCGGACGCTACCGGCTGGGCCCGCAGGCGGCCCAGCTCGGCATCGAGGCACTCGAACACGCCCTGGACGACGAGGCGTTGCGCGCCTGCCTGGACCGGCTGCGCGAGGCGGCCGACGGCGCCCTCGTCTTCCTGTACGGTCTGAGCTACTTCGGCGGTGTGCAGCGCCAGTGCGTCGAGATGGCCGTAGGCTGCTCCGACCTCTCGGAGATCGGGCTGACGCCACGTGAGCTGATGTTCTCCCACCGCTCGCTGCGGATCGGCGCGTCGGGGCGGACGATCCTCGCGCATCTGCCCGAGGCGGTCCAGCGGAAGGTGGCCACCGAGCGGATCCCGGACGGGATGGGCCCGGGCGCCTATCGTGACGGCGATCGGATGCTCGCCTCGCTGCCGGGCATCCGGGCGCGGGGCTACGCCGTCGGGCTGCAGGAGTGCGCGGCGGGCTGGGACTCCTTCGCCGCGCCGGTGTTCTGGGGCGACCTCGTCGTGGGCGCGGTCACCCTCCTGACTCCTGGGACCCTGACGCTCCCGGAGTGCCGGCCGTACAGTGCCGCGGTGTGCACGGCGGCGCACGAGGTGCAGCGGCTGGTTCTCGCCCCCGAAACGGAAGGCGTCACGGCGAAGAGCGCATGACGGAAACCTTCCCGACATGTTTTCCCCCTGACTCCGCTTCGTTTGCCCTACGCTAATAGGGCGCTCACTGTCATCTCCATTTCAGTGCCACCCGAAGGCCTCCTTTCTCAGCTGGAGAGAAAGGAGGCCTTTGTCACATACACGAATGATCACGAGTTTTCCCGTGGTGCGAGAAAGTGCAGGTCAGAGGCGCTCTCTAGGGGTTTGACAGGGTTGCTCGCCGAATTGTTAGATCAAGTCAGACGGGCTGGCCCACCGGAAATCCAGCCGTCTGTGCATCTCTCTTCTCATTCCGGTATCCAGCCGTTACCCGTCAGATTCCGATTCGCCGAGTGGCCTTCGTGCGCCCCGAGACCCGGGAACGCACACGCATGTTCATGGGGGATGACATGACCACCGCACCGATCGCACCGTCCGCCCCGCGCATACACGACATCCGTCCGATCGCCTGCCTTCCGGGACTGCTGGACCAGCAGGCGGACGCCCGCCCCGACGCCGTCGCGGTCGTTCACGACGAGGAGCGGCTCACCTACCGGGAGCTGAGGCAGACCTCCCGCGAACTGGCGGCCTTCCTGCACGATCTCGGTGTCGCGACCGACGACTGCGTCGGCCTGTACGTCGAACCGTCCCTTGACCTGATGACGGGTGTCTGGGGCGTCCTGGCGGCCGGGGCCGCCTATCTGCCGCTGTCCCCGGAGTACCCGGAGGACCGGCTGCGGTACATGATCGAGGACAGCCGCACCCGGATCATCCTGACCCAGCCCCATCTGAAGGCCCGGTTGACCGGACTCGCACCGCGGGACGTCCGCGTCGTCACCCTGGACGACGCCCGGGGCCACAGCGGCGCCGTCCCCCCGGGTCCCCGTCCCGACTCCCTCGCCTACGTCATCTACACCTCCGGCAGCACGGGCCGGCCCAAGGGTGTGATGATCGAGCACCGCAGCATCATGTCCCAGATGCGCTGGATGCACCTGTGCGGCCATCTGGACGCCGGTGTCACCGTGCTGCAGAAGACGCCCATGAGCTTCGACGCCGCCCAGTGGGAGATCCTGGCTCCGGCCGCGGGCGCCCGGGTCGTGGTGGGCGCGCCCGGTGTCTACCGTGACCCCGAGGCCCTGATCGAGACCGTCCTCGCCCACGAGGTGACCACGCTCCAGTGCGTGCCGACCCTGCTCCAGGCGCTGCTGGACACCGACAGGCTGACCGCCTGCACCTCGCTGAGGAAGGTGTTCTCGGGCGGCGAGGCGCTCTCCCGGCAGCTCGCCCGTGCCCTCGGCGCGGCCCTGCCGTGGGCGAACCTGGTCAACCTCTACGGCCCCACCGAGTGCACCATCAACGCCACCGCGTACCTGGTCGACCCGGACGCCCTCGAGGAGGGCGCGGGCGCGGTACCGATCGGCGTGCCCGTCGACAACACGCAGTGCTTCATCCTCGACGAGCAGCTCGCTCCCGTGGACATCGGTGAGCCGGGCGAGCTGTACATCGGCGGTGTCCAGCTCGCGCGCGGATATCTGCACCGGCCGGAGCAGACCCGAGAGCGCTTCGTGCCCTCGCCGTTCGTGCCGACCGAGCGGCTGTACCGGACCGGGGACCTCGCGTACTGGAACCCCGACGGCACGATCCACTTCACCGGCCGCGCCGACAACCAGGTCAAGCTGCGCGGCTACCGGGTCGAGCTGGACGAGATCGCCCTGGCGATCGAGGAACACACCTGGGTACGGCGGGCCGCCGCGGTCGTCACCGACGACGCGCGCACCGGCTTCCAGAACCTGGTCGCCTGCGTCGAGCTGAACCCCAAGGAAGCAGCCCTGATGGACCAGGGCAACCACGGCGCGCACCACCAGTCCAAGTCCAGCCGGCTCCAGGTGCGCACGCAGCTGTCCAACCCCGGCATCCGGTCCGCCGACGAGCTGCGCGGCCTACCGGTGCTGGAACTGCCGGGCCGGCAGGAGTCCGAGCGGCAGCGCCGGGAGGTCTTCGCCCGCAAGACCTACCGCTTCTACGAGGGCGGCCCGGTCACCCGTGACGACCTGCGCGCGCTGCTCGCACCGCGTCCGGCCGGCGCCCTGTCCCGCCGGCCCGCCGACCTGACGTACGGTGAACTCGGCGTCCTGCTTCGCTGGTTCGGCCAGTACCACAGCGAGGAACGGCTGCTGCCGAAGTACGCCTACGCCTCGCCGGGCGCGCTCTACGCGACGCAGCTGTACCTGGAGACCGGCGGTATCGACGGCCTGGACGCCGGTGTGTACTACTACCACCCGGCCGACCACACCCTGGTGCGGATCGCGGATGCCGCGGACGCCGCCACCGGTGCGCTGCTGGTGCACTTCACCGGCCGCAAGCAGGCCATCGAGCCCGTCTACAAGAACAACATCCAGGAAGTCCTGGAGTTCGAGACCGGCCATATGCTGGGCGTCTTCGAGGAGATGCTGCCGGAGTACGGCCTCGCCATCCGCCCGCTGGCCCACACTCCGGCCGTCCGGGACCGGCTGGCGGTGGCCGACGAGGACTACTACCTGGGCACGTTCGAGATCCGCGGCCACGACGGCACCCCCGACCCGGACCCCACCGAGATCTTCGTCCAGGCCCACGCCGGCCGTGTCGAGGGCCTGCCGCAGGGCCAGTACCGCTGGCGGGACGGCGACTTCGAGCGAATATCCGACGAACTCGTCCTGCCCAAGCACGTGATCGCCATCAACCAGCAGGTCTACGAGCGCGCCTCCTTCGGCATCACCGCGGTCAGCCGCACGGGCGAGGCGTGGCTGGAGTACGTCTGCCTCGGCGCCAAGCTGCACCACCTGCAGCGCAACGGACTCTCGCTGGGCTTCATGTCCTCCGGCTACAGCTCCAAGACCGGGCATCCGCTGCCGGCCGCACGGCGCGTGGACGACATCCTCGCCTCCCGCGGGATCGCCACGTCGGCCTCGTACTTCTTCCTCGGCGGCAAGGTCGGCGACGACCAGATGCGCAGCGAGGGCATGTACGAGGACAGCGTGCACATGAAGGGCCCGGCCGAGATCATCAAGGACGAGCTGGCCCAGATCCTGCCCGACTACATGATCCCGGGCCGGGTGCTGGTGCTGAACGAACTGCCGCTGACCGCGAACGGCAAGGTCGACGTCAAGGCCCTCGCCGCCTCGGAGGCCGTGCTGTCCGCCGAGAGCGACACCCCTTACGTCGCTCCCGCCACCCGGCACGAGCGGTGGCTGGCCGAGGCCTGGGGCAAGGCGCTCAAGTACGAGAACGTGTCGGTGGAGGACAGCTTCTTCGCCGCCGGCGGCAACTCGCTGACGGCGGTGGCCCTGGTCAACCGCATCAACCGCGAGTTCGGCACCGGTCTGCCGCTCCAGGTCCTCTTCGAGACGCCCAGGCTGGCCGACCTCGCGGCGCGGATCGCGAAGGACTCCGACGCGCCGGTGTCCCGGCTGGTGCCGCTGGTCGCCGAGGGTGAGGGCCGCCCGGTGTTCTGCTGGCCCGGCCTCGGCGGCTATCCGATGAACCTGCGCCTGCTGGCGCACGAGACCGACCTCGGGCGGCCGTTCTACGGAGTGCAGGCCCACGGCATCAACCCGGGCGAGACGCCCTACTCCACCGTCCGCGAGATGGCCGCCGCCGACGTGGCCGAGATCCGGCGCCGCCAGCCGGAGGGCCCGTACACGCTGTGGGGCTACTCCTTCGGCGCCCGGGTGGCCTTCGAGACGGCCTGGCAGCTGGAGCAGCTCGGCGAGCGCGTGGAGAACCTGCTGCTGATCTGCCCCGGCAACCCCCAGGTGCGCGCCGCCGACGCCGACCGCTTCGGCCGCGAGGCCAGTTACGCCAACCCGGCCTATGTGACCATCCTCTTCTCGGTGTTCACCGGCTCCATCAGCGGCCCCGAGCTGGACGAGTGCCTCGCGACGGTGCGCGACGAGTCCGCGTTCGTGTCCTTCGTGTGCGGGCTGCTCCCGGCCCTGGACGAGGAGCTGGTCCGGCGGATCACCCGCATCGTGGGGGAGACCTACGAGTTCGAGTACAGCTTCCGCGAGCTGGCCGAGCGCCGGCTGAACACGCCGGTGACGATCTTCAAGGCCACCGGCGACGACTACTCGTTCATCGAGGGCAGCACCGGCTACTCCGCCGCCCCCGCCACCGTGGTCGGCCTCGACGGCGACCACTACGGAGTGCTGAAGGCGCACGGCGTGGCCGAGCTGGTCTCGGCCATCCAGGCCCGCCTCGCCCGCTGAACGCCCCCGCGCATCCCACCACTTCGAGGAGCACCCGTGCCGCACGTCCACATCAAGCACTTCCCCAAGGACCTCACCGACGAGCAGAGGCAGCGCCTGGCCGAGGCCGTCACGACCGTCGTCGTGGAGCACTTCGGCACCTACGAGGGGGCCGTCTCGATCGCCCTGGAGCCGGTCGCCCCCGAGGCCTGGGAGACCCGCGTGACCGTCCCGGACGTCCAGGGCAAGGCGGAGCTGCTGATCAAGGAACCGCACTACCGGACGGCGTGACCGCCGGTCCCACAACCCCCTGCACGACCCCGCCCGTTCACCGCGGGCGGGGGTCCCGCCACCCTCACAAGGAGCACCAGATGACCGATCTCCTCGGCCCGCGCCTGAAAGTCGGCGTCGTCGTCCCGTCGACCAACACCTCCGCACAGCCCGAGATGGATGCGCTCAGGCCCGTGGGCGTGACCAACCACACCGGCCGGATGGTGATCAACGACGACTCCATGACCGACGAGCCCGGCTTCGACCACGTGATGCACAGCATCAGGAACTCCACCCACCCCGCCATCGAGAGCGTCGTCAGCTGTGACCCCGACGTCGTGATCATCGGTGTCTCGCCGGAGAGCTACTGGGACGGCCCGGGCTCCCACGCCCGGGTGCTGGAGTCGATGCGGTCGGCGGCCGGCGGCCGTCCGGTCACCATGAGCCCGGACGCCATCAAGGCCGCGCTGACCGCCTACGGGGCCCGCCGGATCGGGGTCATCACCCCCTACCTGCCCCTCGGCGACGACTCCGTGAGCCGCTTCTTCAAGGACAGCGGATACGACGTCGTCGGCATCCAGGGTCTCGGCATGCCCAGCCCCGCGAAGATCTCCCACGTCACCGAGGAGCAACTGCGCGACGCGGTACGGGAGGTGGACGGCCCGGACGTGGAGGCGATCGTCCAGGTCGGCACCAACGTGCCCATGGTGCGCTTCGCGACCGCCGCCGAGGCCTGGACCGGAAAGCCCGTCATCTCCAACAACGCGGTCCTGTACTGGCACGCCCTGCGCAGCAGCGGCATCGAGGACCAGGTGCACGGCTTCGGCTCCCTGCTGGCCCGGCACTAGCCATCGCACGCGACGACCAAGGGGGAGATTCTCCGTGACCAGTGCTGGCAGCACTGAAGCAACTGTCCTGAACCCGGACCGGGTTCGGGCCGAGGAACGACTGCCCGTGTGGCGCCTGCTGGCCTTCACCACGGCCGGCTTCCTCGCCATCATGACCGAGACGATGCCCGCGGGTCTGCTGCCGCAGATCGGTGACGGCCTCAATGTGTCGGAGGCCCTCGCGGGCCAGCTCGTCACGCTCTACGCCATCGGCTCGACCGTGGCCGCGATCCCCGTCATCGCCGCCACGCGCAGCATGCGCAGGAGGCCGCTGCTGCTGTACGCGGTGGGCGGTCTGTTCGTCTTCAACACCGTGACGGCGCTGTCGGACAGCTATCCGCTGACGCTGGTCGCCCGGTTCGTGGCCGGTATGGCGTCCGGCGTGATCTGGGGCCTGCTCGCGGGATACGCCCGGCGCCTGGTCCCGGCCGCGCTCCAGGGGCGGGCGCTCGCCGTGGTCGGCGTGGGACAGCCCATCGCCCTGACCTTCGGTGTGCCCCTCGGCACCTGGCTGGGGTCGCTGTTCGACTGGCGCGGGGTCTTCTGGATCATGTCGGCGGTGGCGCTCGCGCTGATGGTCTGGGTACGTGCGCTGGTCCCCGACCAGCCCGGCCAGCAGGCGGAACAACGGCTGCCGATCCGGGCGATCTTCACCACGCCGGGTGTGCGGCCGGTACTGGCAGTGGTCTTCTTCTGGATCCTCGCGCACAACATCCTCTACACGTACATCGCGCCGTTCCTCGACAAGGCGGGACTCGGCGGCCGCGTGGACCTCGCGCTGCTCGTCTTCGGCGCCTCGGCGATCGTGGGTATCTGGGCCACCGGACTGCTGGTGGACCGGCGGCTGCGTGCGGTGACGCTGGTGAGCCTCGCGGTCTTCGCGGCGGCGGCCCTGGTGCTCGGCATCGGGCACTCCTCGCAGGTCGCCGTCTTCCTGGGGATCGTCGCCTGGGGCCTGACCTTCGGCGGCGCGCCCACGCTCCTGCAGACGGCGATCGCCGACGCCGCCGGCGAGGGGGCGGACGTGGCCCAGTCGATGCTGGTCACCATCTTCAACCTGGCGGTCGCCGGTGGCGGCCTGGTGGGCGGTGTGCTGCTGGGCGCGGCGGGGGCGACCTCCTTCCCGTGGGTCCTGCTGGCCCTGGCGCTGATCGCCCTCGTGGTGGTCCAGACGGCCCGCCGGCACGGCTTCACGCCGGGCGGACGGGTGACCTCGTGAGCCCGGGCAAGTAGGCCCCGGGCAATTAGACCCGGCAAGTATTTGACTGATCGTTCCATAATCTGCCATGCTCCTTGTATGGCACGGCCGAAGGAATTCGATCCCGATCACGTCCTCGACGCCGCGATGGACGCCTTCTGGAGCAAGGGCTACGCGGCGACCTCGGCCCAGGACCTCGTGGACAGCACGGGGCTGGGCCGGGGGAGCCTGTACAACGCGTTCTCCAGCAAGCACCGCCTCTTCCAGGAGGCGCTCAGGCGGTACGAGGACAAGTGGACGACCCGCCAGGAGGCGGTGCTGGACGGGCCGGGTGACATCCGGGAGCGGATCCGTCAGGTGCTGATGACGGTGGTCGAGGAGGAGTCCCTGCGGACTCCGGGCCCCCGCGGCTGCCTGGCGGTCAACGCCGCCGTCGAACTGGCCGGCCTCGACCCCGAGGTCACCGCCCAGGTGCGCCACATCTTCGAACGCGTGGAGCGGGCGCTGTACACGGCTCTCGCCCGGGCGCGGCGGGACGGCGAGATCGGTCCCGACAAGGATCCCCGGGCCCTGGCCCTGTTCGTCCTCAACTCCCTGTACGGCCTGCGGGTGCTGGGCAAGACGGCCGACCGCGCCGCGCTCACCGGCATCGTCGACACCACACTTTCGACGCTGTGAGTCCGGCGCCGTTGCGGTGATGCGGCGCGGGGGAAGCAGAGGTCCGGCCGTCCGCCGGCCCGGTTCCGCATGCCCTGATTTTTTAACGTACGTTCCAATTCGAGCGATCGAGGAGACGCCATGCCCATCGCGGTCTATGTCCTCGGCTTGACCGTGTTCTGCATCGGGACGACCGAGTTCATGATTTCCGGACTGCTGCCGGACCTGGCGGGCGATCTGTCGGTGTCGATCCCCGCTGTCGGCTGGCTGATCTCCGGCTACGCGCTCGGTGTGGTGGTCGGCGGACCCGCCGTGACGCTGGCCACGCTCCGGGTCAACCGCAAGACCTCCCTGCTCGGCCTGCTCGCCCTGTTCGTCGCCGGTCAGACGGTCTGCGCCCTGGCGCCGAGCTATGACGTCCTCATGTCCGGACGGGTCGTCGCCGCCCTGGCCCAGGGCGCCTTCTTCGGCATCGGATCCGTGGTGGCCGTGGACCTCGCCGGTCCCGAACGCCGCGGCAGGGCCCTGGCCATCATGTTCGCCGGGCTGACCGTGGCCAACGTGGTCGGCGTACCGGCGGGCACCTTCCTCAGCCAGCACGCCGGCTGGCGCGTCAGCTTCTGGGCCGTCGACGCGCTCGCGGTAGTGGGCCTGCTCGGCGTCGCGGTACTCGTCCCGCGCCGTCCCACCGCGCCGTACGTCGGCATCGGCGCCGAGTTCCGCGCGTTCCGCAACCCCCGTGTCTGGGTCGCCCTGAGCACCTCCATGCTCACCCAGGCCGCCGTCTTCTGCTGCTTCAGCTATCTGTCACCGCTGTTCACCGACGTCACCGGCTTCTCCGAGGACGTGGTGCCGCTGCTGCTGGCCCTGTTCGGCGCCGGCTGCTTCCTGGGCAGCGTCGTCGGCGGCCGCTTCGCCGACCGGTATCTGCTGCCCAACCTGTACACGGGCATCACCGCCATGGGTGTCGTCCTCGTGCTGATTCCGCTCGCCGCCCACCACAAGGCCGTCACGGTGGTCGCGATCGCCGCCTTCGGTGTGGCGGCCTTCTCCATCAACCCGGCCCTCCAGGCCCAGGTGATGCGTGAGGCCGGGGACGCGCCGACGCTGGCCACCACGACCAACACCTCGGCGTTCAACCTCGGCAACACGATCGGACCCTGGATCGGCGGCAGCGTCATCGACGCCGGGTTCGGCTTCACCGCGCCCTCCCGCGCCGCCGCCCTGCTCGCGGCGGCCGGACTGGTCGCGGCCGTGACCTCCGGGCTGCTGCGCCGCCGGGCGGACCTCGCCGAGAGCGGCGTGCGGCAGCGGCAGGAGGACGCGGCCCAGCCGTCCACGGTCGCCTGACCCCCGCCCTCACGCCCCTTCTCACGCCCCGTTCCCGCCGACCCCCCACCCCCTTCGTTTCCTTCATCCCTTTCACTCCTTCTTCACCCCCTTCTTCACCCCCTTCTTCACCCCCTTCGTTCACTGAGGAGAGAATTCGTCATGGTGGAATCCGTACCGTCGCAGCCGACCGTCGCCGTCCTCGGCACCGGCATCATCGGTGCCCCGGTCGCCCGCAACCTGGCCCGGGCCGGCTTCCCGGTACGCGCCTGGAACCGCACCCGGGCCAAGGCCGAGGCGCTGGCCGCCGACGGCGTCCAGGTCGCGGACACGCCCGCGGAAGCGGTGGCCGGCGCCGCGATCGTGCTGACGGTCCTCAAGGACGGCCCCGCCGTCCTCGACGCCGTCAAGGCGGCGGCCCGCGGCCTGGCCGAGGGGACCGTCTGGGTGCAGCTGAGCACCGTGGGCGACGCCGTGGACGAACTGGCCGCCTTCGCGGGCGGCCACGGCCTCGTCTTCGTGGACGCCCCGGTCCAGGGCACCCGACAGCCCGCCGAACAGGGCCAGTTGATCGTCATGGCGGCCGGCGTCCCGGCAGTGCGGAACACCGTGCAGCCGGTCTTCGACACCATCGGCAAGCGCACGCTGTGGGTGGCCGAGGACGGCGGCACCGGCGCGGCCAGCCGGCTCAAGCTCGTCCTCAACACCTGGGTGGTCGCGCTCACCCACGGCGTCGGCGAGGCTCTGGCCCTCGCCAAGGGGCTCGGCGTGGACCCCCGGCACTTCGTCGACGTGGTCACCGGCGGTCCGATGGACAACGGCTACTTCCAGGGCAAGTCCGCCGCCGTGCTGAACGGCGACTACACCACCGCCTTCTCGGTCGACAACGCCGAGAAGGACGCACGCCTGGTACTCGACGCCGCCCGGCGCGCAGGCGTCCGGATGGACACCGTGGAGGCGGGCCGCGCCCGCTTCGCCCGCGCCTCCGAACTCGGCCACGGCGACAAGGACATGGCGGCCGGCTACTTCGCGAGCTTCGACAAGTAGCGGTCCACGGGCCGGGCGCGCTCGCCGCGCCCGGCCCCGCCGTGCCGTAGACCGCCGTACCGCTCTCCCGCGCCGCACACCGCTGAGCCGTGCCGTCAAGCGCTGTGCCGGGCCTGTGTCCAGGAGCCGAGTCCATGAATCCCCACGAGCGGACCACCGTCCTCATAGCCGGCGGCGGTCCCGTCGGCATGCTGCTCGCCGCCGAACTCGCCCAGCAGCGCATCGACACGATCGTGATCGAGCAGCACCCCGAGCCGCCCGACGTGCCGCGCGCCGGCACCCTGCACGCCCGCAGCGTGCAGTCCCTGCTGCGCCGCGGCTATCTGCACACCGCGTTCCACGGCAGTCTGACGACCTGTCACACCGTCGGTTTCCACTTCGGCGGCCAGCCGGGCCTGGAGATCTCCGCGCCGACCGCCGAGGGCGTCCCGATCCTCAACCGCCCCCAGCAGGAACTGGAGCAGGTCTTCGAGACCCGCGCCCGCGCCCTCGGCGCGGACGTCAGGCGCGGACTGCGCTTCGAGCGGCTCCGGCCGCGGGGCGACGCGGTACAGGCCGAGGTCGCCGGTCCGGACGGACGGTACGTGGTGGAGGCCGCGTACGTCGTCGGATGCGACGGCGCGCGCAGCACCGTCCGCGAGGAGGCGGGCATCGAGAGCACCACGACACCCCCGACGTTCAGCGCCCTGATCGGCCGGGTACGGCTGCTCGAACCGCACCGCGTCCCACCCGGCTGGACCCACGGCCGGGACGGCTGGACGCTGCTCAACGTCAACCCGCACGGCCACAGCCGCGTGATCACCCACGACTTCCGCCGGCCGCTGCCGTCCCGGCGCGCCCCCGCGCACCTGGACGAGCTGCGCCGCACCACGGAGCACATCCTCGGCCGGCCCGTCCCGATGGACCGGCCCACGTATCTCTCCCGGTTCAGCGACTTCACCCGGCTCGCCGACACCTACCGCAGCGGCCGGATCCTGCTCGCAGGCGACGCGGCGCACGTCCACGCCCCGCTCGGCGGCCAGGGCCTCAACACCGGTCTGCAGGACGCCTTCAACCTCGGCTGGAAGCTCGCCCTGGTGGCCAGGGCGGACGCCCCGCCCGCGCTGCTGGACACCTACACCCGCGAGCGGCTGCCCGTCGCCGCCAAGGTCATCGCCAACACCCGCACCCAGGCCTCGCTGATGCGGCCCGGACCGGAGTACGACCCGCTGCGCTCCCGCACCCGCGAGCTGCTGCGGCAGCCGCGGGTGGGCCGTGAGGTCGCCGACGAGATCAGCGGCCAGTCCGTCGCGTACACCCGGGACGCCGAGTCGGCGTTCGAGGGCCGCTTCCTGCCCAACCACCGCTTCCGCACCGACGTGGGACCGCGCACCACCGCGGAACTCCTCACCGACGGTTTCCCGCTCCTGCTGCTCACCCCGCGCGCCGACCCGGCCCTGGCCGAGGCCGCCGCGGGCTGGTCCGACCGCCTGCTGGTGGTGCGGGCCGACGGCGAGGAGCCGCTCGGCTGGGACGCGTTGGTCTGCCGGCCGGACGGCTACACCGCGTGGGCCGCGCCAGCGTCCGACGCCGTGCCGCAGGCGCTCGCCGCCGCACTGACCCGGTGGTTCGGCCCGGCCCGGACCCCGGTGCCCGCCTTCCCGTACCTGGGCGCGCCGACGGCGCCGTAAGCCGCCCGCGCCCCGTCGCATGCACACCCACTCCACTCCACTGCACCTCACCGCCACCGCAGCACGTCCACGAAGGGGGAAGTCCGACCCATGAGCGTGATCGACCGCCGGTCCCTGCTCGCCCGTACCGGCGCCGTCGCCGGGGGTGCCCTGGCCACCACGGCGCTCGCACAGAGCACCGCCACTGCCGCTCCGACCGGGTACCCGGCGGGCGACACGATACGTCCCGACGACCCGCGCTTCCCGCTCCTGACCACGGGCAACAACCAGCGGTTCGTGGCCTCGCCCGAGTACGTGCGGATGATCCGCTCGACCGCGGACGCGGAACGCGCGGTGCGCGAGGCCGTGACCACCGGCAAGCGCATCTCGGTCCGCTCCGGCGGCCACTGCTTCGCGGACCTGGTCTGCAACCCGGACGTCGAGGTCGTCCTCGACCTGTCGGAGATGACCGAGGTCGGCTACGACGAGAGGTTCCGGGCCTTCACGGTGCAGCCGGGCATCCGGCTGCTGAACCTGTACGAGACCCTGTACAAGGGCTGGGGCGTCACCATCCCCGGCGGCATGTGCTACAGCGTCGGCGCGGGCGGCCACGTCGCCGGGGGTGGATACGGGCTGCTGTCCCGGGCCCACGGCCTGGTCGTCGACCACCTGTACGCCGTCGAGGTCGTCGTGGTGGACGCGGACCGCACCGTGCGCACCGTCGTCGCGACCCGCGAGGACGACGACCCGAACCGCGATCTGTGGTGGGCCCACACCGGAGGGGGCGGCGGCACGTTCGGGCTGGTGACCCGCTACTGGTTCCGCTCCCCGGACGCCACCGGCACCGAACCCTCCCGCCAGCTGGTCCGGCCGCCGTCCACCGTCCTGGTCAGTGCCCTGTCCTTCCCGTGGCAGGACCTCGACGAGCGTCGCTTCGCACGGCTGCTGAAGAACTTCGGCGCCTGGCACGAGCACAACAGCGCACCGGACTCGCCGGGGACGGCGATCAGCACCGTCTTCAACGTCTGCCACCAGGCGCACGGCACGCTGGACATGTTCACGCAGGTCGACGCCGGCGCACCGAACGCCGAGCGGCTGCTCGACGACTACCTCACGGCACTCACGGCAGGCACCGGCCTGACGGCCACGGCGCTGACGAAGGGCTCCGGTGACCTGGCCGCGATGCCCCACCTGGCCGCCCCGCGCCGTATGCCCTGGCTGAACGCCACCAAGCTCGTCGGCACCAACAACCCGACGATCACCCATCCCGGCCTGCGCGGCGCGCACAAGTCCGCCTACCTGCGCCGGAACTTCACCGACCACCACACGGACGTCCTCTACCGGCACCTGACCTCGCCCCAGTACGCCAACCCGGACACGATGGTCGTCCTCTTCTCCTTCGGCGGCCGGGTGAACGCCGTCGCCCAGGACGCCACCGCGAACTCCCAGCGCCGCTCGGTGTTCAAGATGCTCTTCCAGACGTTCTGGGCCGACGCCTCGGGCGATGCGGCCGGCCTCGGCTGGGCCCGCGGTGTCTACGAGGAGTTCCTGCACGACGCCGGGGGCGCCCCGGTACCGGGCGACCAGTACGAGGGCTGCTACATCAACTACCCGGACACCGACCTGAAGGACCCCGCCCGCAACCGCTCCGGCGTCTCCTGGCAGACCCTGTACTACCAGGACAACCTGGCTCGCCTGCGCCGCGTCAAGCACGCCTACGACCCGACCGGCTGCTTCCACCACTCCCTGTCGGTCACCCCGGCGGCCTGACGCCCGCCGGCGGCCTGCCGGAGCACCTCGCGGGCGGAGGCTCTCCGGGAACCGCCTACCCTTGAAGCATGACCAGCAGCAGTGACCGGAGCCTCGAAGTGGACGTTCAGGGACCCAAGACCTACGAAGTTCGCACTTACGGGTGCCAGATGAACGTCCACGATTCCGAGCGGTTGTCCGGCCTGCTCGAAGAGGCCGGGTACGTGCGTGCCCCCGAGGGCTCCGACGGCGACGCGGACGTCGTGGTCTTCAACACATGTGCCGTGCGGGAGAACGCAGACAACCGCCTGTACGGCAATCTCGGCCGCCTCGCGCCCAAGAAGGTCTCGCGGCCGGGCATGCAGATCGCGGTCGGCGGCTGTCTGGCGCAGAAGGACCAGGACACCATCGTGAAGAAGGCGCCCTGGGTGGACGTCGTCTTCGGCACGCACAACATCGGCAAGCTGCCGGTCCTGCTGGAGCGCGCACGGGTGCAGGAGGAGGCGCAGGTCGAGATCGCCGAGTCCCTCGAGGCGTTCCCGTCCACGCTGCCGACCCGGCGCGAGAGCGCGTACGCGGCCTGGGTGTCGATCTCCGTCGGCTGCAACAACACCTGTACGTTCTGTATCGTCCCGGCCCTGCGCGGCAAGGAGAAGGACCGCCGCACCGGCGACATCCTCGCCGAGATCGAGGCGCTGGTCGGCGAGGGCGTCTCCGAGATCACGCTGCTCGGCCAGAACGTCAACGCCTACGGCTCCGACATCGGTGACCGCGAGGCCTTCAGCAAGCTGCTGCGCGCCTGCGGGACGATCGAGGGCCTGGAGCGCGTCCGCTTCACCTCCCCCCACCCCCGTGACTTCACCGACGACGTGATCGCGGCCATGGCCGAGACCCCGAACGTGATGCCGCAGCTGCACATGCCGCTGCAGTCCGGCTCGGACACGGTCCTCAAGGCGATGCGCCGCTCCTACCGGCAGGAGCGCTACCTCGGGATCATCGAGAAGGTGCGGGCCGCGATCCCGCACGCGGCGATCACGACCGACATCATCGTGGGCTTCCCCGGCGAGACCGAGGAGGACTTCGAGCAGACGCTGCACGTCGTCCGTGAGGCCCGCTTCGCGCAGGCGTTCACCTTCCAGTACTCCAAGCGGCCCGGCACTCCGGCCGCGACCATGGACGACCAGATCCCCAAGGAGGTCGTCCAGGCGCGCTACGAGCGTCTCGTCGCCCTGCAGGAGGAGATCTCCTGGGAGGAGAACAAGAAGCAGGTCGGCCGCACCATGGAGCTGATGGTCGCCGAGGGCGAGGGCCGCAAGGACGGCGCCACCCACCGCCTGTCCGGCCGCGCGCCCGACAACCGACTGGTGCACTTCACCAAGCCGGACGCGCAGGTCCGCCCCGGCGACGTGGTCACGGTCGAGATCACCTACGCCGCCCCGCACCACCTCCTGGCCGAGGGCCCCGTCCTCGCCACGCGCCGCACGCGCGCGGGCGACGCCTGGGAGAAGCGCAACGCCGCCGAGGCGGCCAAGCCGGCGGGCGTGATGCTGGGCCTGCCGAAGATCGGCGTGCCGGAGCCGCTGCCGGTCGTGGCGAGTGGGTGCGGCTGCGACTGAGGTCCCGCCATGGACGGGCCGAGGAGCGACCCGGAGCGACTCGGAGCGACTCGGCCCGCGTACGGCGTTACTCTGCCGCTCATGCTTGTCGCCGCCGCAGTCTGTCCCTGCCCTCCGCTGCTGGTCCCCGAGGTCGCCGCGGGTGCCGCACCCGAGATGGACGCCGCGCGCTCGGCCTGCGCCGACGCCCTCGGTGTGCTCGCCGCCGCCCGCCCGGACCTCCTGGTGGTCGTCGGACCCGCCGGGCGGAGCGGGCGCGGAACGTTTCCGCAGGGCAGCCCGGGATCCTTCCGCGGGTTCGGGGCCGGCGTCGATGTACACCTGGGCCCTGTCGGGGATGCCGTTCCCGGGCGCGAGCTGCCGTCGTCGCTGGCCGTCGGCGCCTGGCTGCTCGAGCGGACCGGCTGGGCGGACGCCCCGATCGAGGGACTCGGCGTCGGCGAATCCCTCGAGCCCGCGCGGTGCGTCGACGCCGGCCGGCAGATCGGCGCCCGGGCCGGACGGGTCGCGCTGCTGGTGATGGGGGACGCCAGTGCCTGCCGCACGCTCAAGGCGCCGGGCTACCTGGACGAGCGGGCGGCGCCCTTCGACGCAGAGGTCGCGCGGGCGCTCGGTGCCGCGGACGTGGCGGCCGTGAAGGCGCTGGACCCCGGACTGGCACACGAACTGAAGGCGTCCGGCCGTGCCCCCTGGCAGCTCCTGGCCGGCGCCGCCGAGGGCGCGGACCTCAGCGGCACGCTGCTGTACGAGGACGCGCCCTACGGCGTGGGATACGTGGTCGCCGCCTGGTCCTAGCGGACCCGGCCCCGCGCGACCTCGGCGCACGGCAGCACGACAGGCGCGCGCACGGCGCACGGCACGAAAGGGCACGCAGACGGCGGACGGCCGTGGCGCGGGTGCGCTGCACGGCCGTCCGACGACCACCATGGCCGTGCGGAGAGCCCGGAACGGCTCAGGGAGCGAGCCCTGAGCCGTTCAGGAGGCCGAGGGCGGCTCCTGCGGGCCGGTGGGCGTCGCCGGGTCGGTGCCGGCCGTCTCAGGGCCGGTTCCCTCCTTGTGCGCGAGGCGGTCCATCGCCTCCTTGGCCTTGCCCGTGCCCGCCTGAATCTTGTCGCTGTACTTGCCCTTGGTCCGCTCGTCGACGGCCTTCGCGGCCTTGTCGATGCCGTGCTGGACCTTGTCCCCGTGCTGCCGCGCGAGGTCCGACACCTTGTCCTTGGCCGGGCCGAGCTTGGCCTTCATGTTGTCCAACAGACCCATGGTCCACCTTCCCTCGCGGGACAGTTACCTGCGTGCGCCCTCGCCGGCCGCGCTGTCGGCAGCCTCCTCGGCGGACTGCTGCTTGGGGATGCCGGAACCCTCGGACGCGTCGTCCGCGCCGACGTCCGACCGGGCCGCCACCTCCTCGCGCCCGTCCCCGGCCGCACCCTTCGCCTCCGCCGGAGCGGCCTCCTCAGCCGCCGGCTCCGTTGCCTCCGCCTCGGCACCCTCCGGCTCCGTGCCGTTCTGTGCCTCGGCGGCCGACGCCTCAGCAGTCGCCTTCGACCTGCTGAAGATTCGAGCAAACACGCCCATATCCACTCCATACGGTACTCGTGCGGGGGAATTCCCGCGTCACCCGGTGCGTATGGTTGCGCCAGCCGGGTCACCACCTACGGTTAGGCCGGACGGCGCAACCTCGCACGGGCAACGACGCGGGATCCCGCCCGTCACGTAACTCGTTCGAGACCTCACCGGGAGGTTTGCGAAACTGGTGCGGTGAGCAGTGCACTCCCCACCCCCCGCGTCATCGCCGTTGTCGGCCCCACCGCGGCCGGAAAGTCCGATCTCGGCGTCTTCCTGGCCCACCAACTCGGCGGCGAGGTCGTCAACGCCGACTCCATGCAGCTGTACCGAGGGATGGACATCGGCACCGCCAAGCTGACGCCCGAGGAACGCGGCGGGATCCCGCACCACCTGCTGGACATCTGGGACGTGCAGGTCACCGCCTCCGTCGCCGAGTACCAGCGGCTCGCCCGCGCCCGGATCGACGCCCTGCTGGCCGAGGGTCGCTGGCCGATCCTGGTCGGCGGCTCCGGCCTTTACGTCCGCGGGGCCGTCGACAATCTGGAGTTCCCCGGCACCGACCCCGAGGTCCGCGCCCGCCTGGAGGAGGAGCTGGCCCTGCGCGGCTCGGGCGCGCTGCACGCCCGGCTGGCCGCCGCCGACCCCGAGGCCGGCCGCGCGATCCTGCCCAGCAACGGCCGCCGTATCGTCCGGGCGCTGGAGGTGATCGAGATCACCGGCCGGCCCTTCACCGCGAACCTGCCCGGTCACGACTCGGTCTACGACACCGTCCAGATCGGCGTCGACGTGGCCCGCCCGGAGCTGGACGAGCGCATCGCGCACCGCGTCGACCGGATGTGGGAGGCCGGCCTCGTGGACGAGGTGCGCGCACTGGAGGCGCAGGGCCTGCGCGAGGGGCGCACGGCGTCGCGGGCGCTGGGCTACCAGCAGGTGCTCGCGGCGCTCGCCGGGGAGTGCACCGATGCGGAGGCCAGGGCCGAGACCGTCCGTGCGACCAAGCGCTTCGCGCGCCGTCAGGATTCGTGGTTCAGGCGCGATCCCCGGGTGCACTGGTTGAGTGGGGCCGCGGTGGACCGCGGGGAACTTCCGCACCAGGCCCTGGCGTTGGTCGAACGACCGGTTACAGCCTGATCACGTGATGGCATCGGGATGCGCCGCCGGTCATCGAGGCCTTCGGCGCCGTGCCATCATCGAGCTTCGATCGACCAAGTGGAGCCTAGTTGGGAGGGCGCGTGGCGATGGAGGCCGGCCCTCGCGACACCGCACACGGTGCCGAGCACGTCACCGCCCATGGCGGTGAGCGGGCTCCGGCCGGGCACCGTCCGACCGAGGGCGGACCGGCCGACGACCGCCGGGAAACGGACCGCCCGAGCGACGACCGGCTGAACGGTCTGGCCGAGGGCCGCCTGGCCGACGACGGTCCCGACGAGTCGCCGGACGGTGTGACCGCCGACGGCCCGGCACCCGAGGAGATGTACGGGGGCGGCCCGGAGGTCGAGGTCGAGCTGCGCCCGCAGCGCCGGCTGCGCATCTGGCAGCTCGCGCCCATCGTGGGACTGTCCGCGGTCGGCTCCCTGATGTTCGCCTTCCCGCTCGCCTTCGACTTCGGCGACAGCGGTGCCGTCATCGCCATGCTCGGCCTGCTGATCTGCTCCTGCGCCGCGGGCTGGGGCATGATGGCCGCCCGCCGGGTGGGCCACACCTGGCCGGGCCTGCCCCCGCGCGGCTCCGGCCGCAGGGTCGACTGGCGGGTCGTCCTCGCGTACGTCCTGCTGGTGGCCGTCGTGGTGGTCCTGGCGGTGTGGCGGGTGGCCCGGCTGCGCTAGGGCCCGCGGGTCACGGCCGACGCGGGGAGTGTCGTACCCACCCCGTACGATCGAAGAATGAGCACGCGGATCGCCTTCCTCAAGGGTCACGGCACCGAGAACGACTTCGTGATCGTCCCGGACCCCGAGAACGCCCTCGACCTGACCCCGGCAGCCGTCACCGCCCTGTGCGACCGCCGGGCCGGCGTCGGCGGTGACGGGGTGCTGCACGTGGTGCGCTCGGCCGCGCACCCGGAGGCGAGGGCGATGGCCGCCGAGGCCGAGTGGTTCATGGACTACCGCAACGCCGACGGCTCGGTGGCCGAGATGTGCGGCAACGGCGTCCGTGTGTTCGCGCGCTATCTCCAGCACGCCGGACATGTGGCCGAAGGTGACTTCGCGATCGCCACGCGCGCGGGCGTACGTCAGGTCCACCTCGCCAAGGACGGCGACGTCACGGTCGGCATGGGCCGGGCCCGCCTCCCCGAGGGGGAGGTCACGGTGACCGTCGGCGAGCGCAGCTGGCCCGCGCGCAACGTGAACATGGGCAATCCGCACGCGGTGGCCTTCGTCGAAGACCTCGGGCACGCGGGCCGACTGTTCGACCCGCCGCCGGTCAGCCCGGCGGCGGCCTACCCGGACGGTGTGAATGTCGAGTTCGTCGTCGACCGCGGCCCCCGCCACGTCGCCATGCGCGTGCACGAGCGCGGCTCCGGCGAGACCCGCTCGTGCGGCACTGGCACGTGTGCCGTCGCCGTGGCCGCCGCCCGGCGCGACGGAGTCGACCCGGCCGTCACCGGCACCCCGGCCACGTACACCGTGGACGTGCCGGGGGGCCGTCTCGTCATCACCGAGCGGCCCGACGGCGAGATCGAGATGACCGGACCCGCTGTGATCGTCGCCGAGGGCGAGATCGATGGTGAATGGCTGGAAAACGCCGTCAGTTGACGCGGCGTAACCATGCGATGAACGCCGGTTGGTGCCCGGATCTGCGGTTTCCGGTGGCCGGGGGGCGTTCGGCACGACGGCCGAGCCCAGGGCGCGTGGCGCAAACCTAAACCTTGTTTCCGTAGCTCGAATGGGTGATCCGTTTCACGCTCGGCGAGAGGCGGTCGGTCGCGCGTGGTGGGCTCGGTAGCATCAAGCACCGGCACGGACGGGGGAACGTCGCCATCCCTGAGCCGCGTACGCCCTGGAGCCCCGTCCGCCGGTCCACGAGCCGGAGGTGCCCATGAGTGCGGAGGCCACGAACCCTGCGACCCCTGGCCCGGTAGCGCCCACAGCGCCCACAGTGGCCGCGGCGGCCACCGCCCCCGCGGTGCCCCGGGCGGACCGCAGGAAGTCCCGGCCCCGGATCGACCTGCGCAGACTCGGCCGGGCCGCACTGCTCGGCCCGGCCGTCCGCGGCAAACTGCCCGACGCCATCGGCCATGTCGTGGAGGCACACCGCGCCCACCACCCCGACGCGGACCTCGACCCGCTGCGTCGCGCCTACGTACTCGCGGAGTCCTCGCACCGCGGCCAGATGCGCAAGAGCGGCGAGCCGTACATCACCCACCCGCTCGCCGTGACCCTGATCCTCGCGGAACTCGGCGCGGAGACCACGACATTGACCGCCTCCCTGCTCCACGACACCGTCGAGGACACCGATGTGACACTGGGCCAGGTGCGTGAGCAGTTCGGCGAGGAGGTGCGCTATCTGGTCGACGGTGTGACGAAGCTCGAGAAGGTCGACTACGGTGCCGCCGCCGAGCCCGAGACCTTCCGCAAGATGCTCGTGGCCACCGGCAGCGACGTCCGCGTGATGTCGATCAAACTCGCCGACCGGCTGCACAACATGCGCACGCTCGGCGTGATGCGCCCGGAGAAACAGGCGCGGATCGCCAAGGTCACCCGCGACGTCCTCATCCCGCTCGCCGAGCGTCTCGGCGTCCAGGCACTGAAGACCGAACTGGAGGACCTGGTCTTCGCCATCCTCCACCCCGAGGAGTACGAGCACACCCGCGAACTCATCGCAGAGAACGCCGCCCGCCCCGACGACCCGCTCGCCGAGGTCGCCGACGAGATGCGCGGGGTGCTGCGCGAGGCCGGCATCCAGGCCGAAGTCCTCATCCGCCCCCGGCACTTCGTCTCCGTCCACCGGGTGGCCCGCAAACGCGGCCGGCTGCGCGGCAGCGACTTCGGCCGCCTGCTCGTGCTCGTGAACGAGGACGCCGACTGTTACGGCGTCCTCGGTGAACTGCACACCTGTATGACGCCGGTCGTCTCGGAGTTCAAGGACTTCATCGCCGTACCCAAGTTCAACCTGTACCAGTCGCTGCACACCGCCGTCGCCCGGCCGGACGGCCAGGTCGTCGAAGTCCTCATCCGCACCCACCAGATGCACAAGGTCGCCGAGGCCGGCGTCGTCGCCCTCGGCAATCCGTACGCCCCCGCCTCCGACGCTCCGGCCCCCGACGTCCCGGGCGACGGCGAGCGCGCCGACCCCACCCGCCCCGGCTGGCTCTCCCGCCTCCTCGACTGGCAGCAGGCCGCCCCCGACCCCGACACCTTCTGGTCCACCCTGCGTGAGGATCTCGCCCAGGACCGGGAGATCACCGTCTTCCGCCCCGACGGCGGCACCCTCGGCCTGCCCGAGGGCGCCACCTGCGTGGACGCCGCCTACGCCCAGTACGGCGAGGACGCCCACGCCTGCATCGGCGCCCGCGTCAACGGCCGCCTGGCGACCCTCAGCACCGTCCTGAAGGACGGCGACACCGTCCAGCTCCTCATGGGCCAGGACCCGGCCTCCGAGCCCTCCCGGGAATGGCTGGAGCACGCGCACACCCCGGCCGCCCGCATCGCCATCCAGCGCTGGCTGGCCACACACCCCGGTGGCGGCACCGGGACCGAGGAGGGGACCGAGTCCCGCCCCGTACCGGCCGACGGCACCGCCCAGACGCGCCCCGCGGACGGCGTCCCCGAGGACGGCACCACCCAGGAGAGCACAGCCCGGCAGAGCACAGCCCGTCCTCGGGGCGCGGACGTCCTCGCGGACCGGCCCGGGGCCACCGTACGGCTGGCCGGCTGCTGCACGCCCGTACCACCGGACGAGATCACCGGCTTCGCCGTGCGCGGGGGAGTCGTGACCGTGCATCGCGTCGAGTGCGCCACGGTGACGCACATGAAGGGCAGGGGCCGTGCGGAGATCGGCGTGCGCTGGGGGGACACCACCGACATCCGGGTCACGCTGGTCGCTGAATCGTTCGGCCGACCCCATCTGCTCGCCGACCTCACCGAGGCGATCTCCTCGACCGGCGTCGACATCGTCTCGGCGACCGTGGAACCGCCCAGCCAGCAGCGCGTACGGCACACATACACGCTCCAGCTCCCCGACGCCGCCCACCTGCCGACCCTGATGCGCGCCATGCGGGACGTGCCCGGCGTCTACGACGTGGCCCGCGCCACGCACCAGGCCCCCGCCTCCTGAGACTCCTACGGCTCCGAGGGTGCCCGTGGCCGAGGCGCAGCGACGGTCCGTGGCCGAGCTGCAGCGACGGGCATCGCGACCGGAGCGTGGCCAGAAGGTCCCGGCAGGCCAACCCGTTCGGGTGGGCCGGGCGCGCGTCGCCGTCGTAGCCCGGCGGGGCACTGGTAGCGGTGATGCATGCTGCTCACCCCCCGTTCCCGGTGCATGCCCCGGATCTCCCGGCACCACAAGGCGGCCCTGCTCGCCTCCGCCGTCTCCGTCTGCCTCCTCGCCGCCGCGGCCCCGGCCGAGCCCCTGGGCGTCGGCGACCGCCTCTACCCGTACCTGGGCAACCCCGGCTACGACGTGGCGTCGTACGACCTGTCCTTCACCTACCCCGGCAGAAACGACAAGCCGCTCGAGGCCGTCACCACCATCGACGCCCGGACCACGGCGGACCTGGAGCGCATCAACCTCGACTTCGCGCACGGCACCGTCCGCTCCGTCGAGGTCGACGGGCACCCGGCGGACTTCACCAGCGCCGGCGAGGACCTGGTCGTCACCCCGGACCACCCCCTGTCCGAGGGCAGTTGGACCCGGATCACCGTGCGGCACACCAGCGACCCCGTCCCCGCCAAGGACCAGGACGGCGGCTGGGTGCGCACGTCCGACGGACTCGCCATGGCCAACCAGGCCGACGCCGCCCACCTGGTCTTCCCGTGCAACGACCACCCGTCCGACAAGGCGATGTTCACCTTCCACGTCACCGCCCCGAACGCCTACACGGTCGTCGCCAACGGCCTGCCGGCCGGAGCGGACCGGGGCGCCTCCACGACCACCTGGACCTACCGCACCCAGCACCCCATGGCGACCGAGCTGGCCCAGGTGTCCATCGGCCGCTCGGCCGTGGTCCACCACGACGGGCCGGACGGGCTCGCGGTGCGCGACGTCGTGCCGGCCGCCGACCAGAAGGCCCTCGACCCCTGGCTCGCCAAGACGCCCGACCAGATCGCCTGGATGGAGAGCAAGGTCGGGAAGTTCCCGTTCGAGACCTACGGCGTGCTCATGGCCCAGGCCTCCACCGGGTTCGAGCTGGAGACACAGACCCTCTCCCTGTTCGAGAAGAATCTGTTCACCGAGCCCGCCTACCCCAAGTGGTACGTCGAGTCGGTCATGGTGCACGAGTTGTCCCACCAGTGGTTCGGCGACAGCGTCAGCCCGCGTACCTGGTCCGACGTCTGGCTGAACGAGGGGCACGCCACCTGGTACGAGGCGCTGTACGCCGAGGAGAAGGCGCACCGCCCGATGGAGGACCGGATGAAGCTGGCCTACGCCTCGTCCGACCGCTGGCGCGAGGCCGGCGGCCCGCCCGCGCTGCCCAAGGCGCCCGCGCCCGGACAGAAGATCGGCATCTTCCGCCCGAACATCTACGACGGCGCCGCCCTCGTGCTCTACGCCCTGCGCCAGGAGATCGGCCGCCAGGCCTTCGAACGGCTCGAGCGGGTCTGGGTCCGCGTCCACCGGGACTCCACCGCCACCACCGCCGACTTCGCCCAGCTGGCCTCGACGATCTCCGGCCGTGACCTGAGCGGCTTCTTCAAGGCCTGGCTGTACGGCGAGAAGACCCCGCCGATGCCCGGTCACCCGGACTGGAAGTCCCAGGCACCGGCCTCATCGACCGGCCCGCAGGGCCACGCAGCCCACGACAGGGCCGGGGCCAAGGGCCGCGGAGCAGGCGCGAACGCCCGGCCCGCGGGGTCCGGGGCGCATGGGAACGCCGGGGGCGTGGGGTCGCGCAGCGCGCGATAACACGGTGACGAGACGAGCCGCCTCGTGCGACCATCTTGGAGTCGGCGCGAGACGGGACACGGGAATCTCCCGGGGTACTCGTACGTTGACCGGACGTGTAGCCCCGCAAGGCCACACCACCGACGCCGTAGCGGCCATCCCATCGACGTAAGGATCCAATGACCTCCTCTTCTTCCTCTTCCCAGGACACCAAGCGCCTCGCGCACACCTATCCCGAGGGTCTTCGGGCCGATGCCCTGATGGAAGAGGACGTCGCCTGGAGCCACGAGATCGACGGCGAGCGGGACGGCGACCAGTTCGACCGGTCCGAGCGCGCGGCCCTGCGCCGTGTGGCAGGTCTTTCCACCGAGCTGGAGGACGTCACCGAGGTCGAGTACCGCCAGCTCCGTCTGGAGCGGGTCGTGCTCGTCGGCGTGTGGACCACCGGTACCGTCCAGGACGCCGACAACTCCCTCGCGGAGTTGGCGGCCCTGGCCGAGACCGCGGGCGCGCTCGTGCTCGACGGCGTCATCCAGCGCCGCGACAAGCCGGACGCGGCCACCTACATCGGCTCCGGCAAGGCCCAGGAACTGCGCGACATCGTCCTCGAGACGGGCGCGGACACCGTCATCTGCGACGGTGAGCTGAGCCCCGGCCAGCTGATCCAGCTGGAGGACGTCGTCAAGGTCAAGGTCATCGACCGTACGGCCCTGATCCTGGACATCTTCGCCCAGCACGCCAAGTCCCGAGAGGGCAAGGCGCAGGTCGCGCTCGCGCAGATGCAGTACATGCTGCCGCGGCTGCGCGGCTGGGGTCAGTCGCTGTCCCGCCAGATGGGCGGCGGCAAGGGCGGCGGCCTCGCCACTCGTGGTCCCGGTGAGACCAAGATCGAGACGGACCGGCGCCGGATCCGCGAGAAGATGGCGAAGATGCGCCGGGAGATCGCGGAGATGAAGACCGGCCGCGAGATCAAGCGCCAGGAGCGCCGGCGCAACAAGGTGCCGTCCGTCGCCATCGCGGGCTACACCAACGCCGGCAAGTCCTCCCTGCTCAACCGCCTCACGGGCGCCGGTGTCCTGGTCGAGAACGCCCTGTTCGCGACCCTGGACCCGACCGTCCGCCGCGCGGAGACCCCGAGCGGGCGCCTGTACACCCTGGCGGACACGGTCGGCTTCGTGCGCCACCTGCCGCACCACCTGGTCGAGGCGTTCCGCTCCACCATGGAGGAGGTCGGTGACTCCGACCTGATCCTGCACGTGGTGGACGGCTCGCATCCGGTACCGGAGGAGCAGCTCGCCGCCGTGCGCGAGGTGATCCGGGACGTCGGCGCCACCGACGTGCCCGAGATCGTCGTGATCAACAAGGCGGACGCGGCCGACCCGCTGGTCCTCCAGCGGCTGCTGCGCAACGAGAAGCGCTCCCTCGCTGTCTCGGCCCGCACCGGCCTGGGCATCGAGGAACTGCTTGCCCTGATCGACAACGATCTGCCCCGCCCGGCGGTCGAGATCGAGGCGCTCGTGCCGTACACCCACGGCAAGCTCGTCGCCCGCGCCCACTCCGAGGGCGAGGTGATCTCCGAGGAGCACACCGCGGAGGGCACCCTGCTCAAGGTCCGGGTGCACGAGGAACTGGCAGCGGACCTGGCGCCGTACGTACCGGTCTCCGCGGCCTGACCGACGACCGCACGAAAGGCCCGCTCCCGTTCCAGTGGTCGTTGCAACACCCCGGTTCAGGGGATGCGATGGACTTCACGATCCGGGAGCTGCGGACCGTAGTCCAGGGCCGCAGGAAGCTGCTGCGTGAGCGGGAGGCAACTTCCAGCTCATGCAGCAGGGCCTGAGCAACAACAAGGCGTGCCAGATCGTCGGTATCCCAAGACCGGCCGACGATGGGCGCAACGGTCGCAACGCCGACCGCAAGCAGAAGGCGGCACACCCGGTTCGACCGGCAGTGCCGCCTTCTGGGATGTCCCGGTACCTGCGGGAGGACGACCGGATCTACCTTGCCGACCGGCTGCGGGGGAAGGCCACGATCCGCGCGATACCTGCTGAACTGGGCCGCAGTCCCTCGACCATCAGCAGAGAGGTACGCCGCAACCGGACCGTCGGGACCCGGGGCCAGTGGCATTACCGCCCGCACGCAGCTCAGGCCCGCGCCGACGCACGCCGACCCGGACCGAAGCCGGGGAAGATCGGCCAGAACCCCGAGCTGCGGGACTTCATCCAGAACATTGGGCAGGTGCAGGAGCATCACGTAGCGGGTGGCACGCTCGACGAGGGTGCCGATGGCGGAGGCGCCGTCCCTGCCGATGATCAGGTCGCCCTTCCAGTGGCCGGGCACGGCCCGGTCCTCCACCTCGGCCGGCCGTTCGCTGATCACCACCATCGGGTCGCGGAAGCGGGGCTGCCGCTGCTGAGCCTGACGGCGGGGCTTGCGCCGCACGCGGCCCGTGCGCAGAGCTTGGGCCAGTTCGCGACGCAGTTCGCCCCGGCCCTGGACATGGAGGGCCTGGTGGACGGTCTCGTGGACCACGTGCATCTCCGGCCGTCGGGGGAAGAGGGCGCGCAGAGCCTGGCAGATCTGCTCCGGGCCCCACCGTGGGTCCAGGTGGTCAGCCCCTGACAGCGCGGCTCGAACAAGAACACGAATGGGCTGCTGCGGCAGTACTTTCCCAGGAGCACCGACCTGTCCGTCCACGCCCGTGAGCACCTGGCCGCCGTCCCCGCCGAACTCAACGGCCGCCCACGCGAAACGCTCGGCTGGGAAACCCCGGCCGAACGCCTGCACAAACTGCTCGCGGCCTGAGCCCGGCCAGGTGCCGGCCGCGTGGAATCAGCTGATCGGCCAGGTGCGCTCGGCCGCCCAGGTGCCGAAGCGCTGCCAGCCGATCTCCGGAAAGTCGCGCCGCAGTGCGTCCACGTCCACATCGAGGCCGACCTCGGTGAAGTAGCGGAACATCGCGGCGAGGTCGGCCGAGAACCCCTCGACGTGGGCGATCGGCAGCCGCTCGAAGACGATCGGCCGGCCGGACACACCGGTCAGTGCTTCCGCGATCTCCAGGCAGGTCAGCTTGTCGGAAGCGATGTCGATGCGCCGACCTGCGAACTCCTGCGGCCGCGCAAGAACATGGGCTGCGAAGGTGCCGATGTCCCGCGCGGGAATCAACGTCAACGGCCTGTCGGCCGGCATCGGCAGCACGAACCGGCCTTTACGCAGACCCTCGAGCGACCACTCGACCGTGTAGTTGTCCATGAAGGCGGCCGGACCGAGGATCGTCCACGGCACACCCAGTTCTCGCAGGTGCCGCTCGATGCGGTGCTTGCTCTCGAAGTGCGGGATGCCCGTGCCGCGGTCGGCGTGCGCTGCCGAGGTGAACACGATGTGCCCGACACCACGGGCGGCCTGAAGCAGGTCGATGCCCTGCCGGACCTCGGTCTCCGGGTCCGAGCCGAATGGCGTGGACATCGCGAACAATGCGTCGGCGCCCCTCAGGGCGGCCTCCAACGACTTGCTGTCGTCGAAGTCGGCCGCGTGCACCTCGGCGCCGAGCCCCTTGAGTGCGTGTGCGGCGGCCGAGTCGGGAGTGCGGGTCAGGGCCCGGACCTGGAAGCCCTGAGTGAGAAGCGAGCGGGCGGCCGCGCCGCCCTGGGCGCCGGTCGCTCCGGCGACGGCCACCAGGGGCCGATAGAATTCCTTTGTCATGCGGTTACCGTACGACACAGTTACTGCGTTACGCAGATAATTTGGAAGGTGCGCATGCTGATTGACGATCTCCAGCAGGAGTCACGCCGCTACCTGGCCTCATACGTCATGTTCAACCAGGCAGTCGCGGACCATCTCAAGCTGCACCCCACCGACGTCCAGTGCCTCAACCTGCTGACCGCCGAGCCCGGCCCGTTCACCACCGGCCGGATCGCCGAACTCACCGGCCTGACCAGCGGATCGGCGACCCGGCTGGTAGACCGTCTCGAGAAGGCCGGCTACGTGGTCCGGCACCGCGACAAGACCGACCGCCGTCGGGTCCGGGTGGAGCCTGTCCCGGAGGCGATGCGGGATCTCACGGAGCTGTGGTCCGAGCTGAGCCAGGGATGGCGGGCGATGTTCGCCGACTACACCGAGGACGAGCGCGCCCTGCTGTACCGGCACATGCAGCGCACCGTCGAACTGTCCCGGCAACAGATCGCCCGCCTGCGCGGCAAGGCATGACGGCCGCCCATGCAAAACGCTCGGCCGGCAAACCCGGCCGAGCGCCTGCATGAACTGCTCGCGGCCTGATCAACCGGCCACGTGTTGCGACGCCCCCTGAAAAGCGCCACCAGGGAGTGGGCCTTCAGCGTCTTGCGCGGGGCGGCGGCCGGTACCGGCATGCGGCTCCGCCGCAGGAGCGAGATCAGCCACACACGACCGTCGGCCGCCGGGGCACAGCATCCTCTACGGCGAGGGGGTGCCTGCGACCGCCCTCACTGCCCGGCGAACTTCCTGCTCACCGACTGGTACACACCCTTGGCCACGTCACCCAGCCGCGGCCCGGCCAGCCAGCCCGAGGTCACCGGACCGATCGACGTGTTGGACACCAGCGCCGGCTTGCCGTCCGTGCCCGTCTCCACCCAGCCACCGCCGGAGGAGCCCGCCGTCATCGTGCAGCCGATCCGGTACATCGTCGGGTCCGACTGGCTGAGCGACAGCCGGCCCGGCTTGTCCTTGCACTGGTACAGCAGCTGCCCGTCGAAGGGAGCCGCCTCCGGGTAACCCGACGCGGTGATGCTGCTGACCTTAGGTACTGCCGGAGCGCCGAAATTCACCGGCAGTGCCCCGCCGACCGTCTCCTCCAGTGACTTGCCGCCGTTGCCCTGCTCCGGCGTCACATGGATCACCGCGAAGTCGTACGAGGCCCCCTTGCCGCCGGTCTCACCGCCCTGGTCGATCCACTGCTGCGAGGTCTGCGCCGCGTCGGCCCACCAGACGCCGTACGGCGCGACCTCGGACTTGCCGGCGTTCTGCAGCTGGTCGAGCGACTTGGCGGAGTTGTTGTACGACGGCACGAAGGCCATGTTGCGGTACCAGCCGCCGCTCTTGCCCGCGTGCACACAGTGCCCCGCCGTCCAGACCAGGTTGGACTTGCCCGGGTGCGCCGGGTCCTCCACGACCGTGCCCGAGCACACCATGTGGCCCTCGGGGGAGTCGAAGAACACCTTGCCCGAGGGCGCCGCGTTGACGTGGTACGGCGCCGCCACCGCCTGCGCCTTCACCGGCTGCGGGGTCGGGTCCGTCACGCCCTGGTCACCGGAGATGTCGTTGTCGTTGACGCCCTTGTTCGGGTCGTTGGCGTGACGCATCCGGTCCGGGTCCCACAGACCCTTGATGATCGGGTTGACGAAGTCGTTGGCCTCGCGCAGCCAGTCCTTCCTGTCCCAGTTCTTCCAGGCGCCGTTCTTCCACTTGTCGAGGTCGATCCCGTGCTCCTTGAGCCTCTGCTTGAGGTCGTCCGGGATCTTGATCTTGCCGTCGCCGGCCGCGGCCGCGGAGGCGGTGGGGTTGCTGTCGGCGTTACCGTCGCCGTTGCAGGCGGTGGCGGTCATCGCCAGCGCCGAGACGAGGGCGACCGCCGCGAGCGAGCTGGAGGTACGGCGGGTGCCCCTCCCTCGCCGAACGGTGAACGACGGCCGTATGGATCGCATGCTTGTGACTCCCCCTGTGGTGAAGGAACTCGGCGCTTGTGCCGCGCCACCGACGTACAACTCATGAGGAGTTCATGCCGGTCTCACGACGTTCTTGGAACGGCGTCCCACACTATGCGGTGGCTGTGGGGGAGTTCCGACGGAACGGCAACGGTTCGGCTACAAGCCGTCTGACCTGGTCAATCATCCATGGATGTGCTGATTTGACGCACCTTCACCCCGCCTGCCCGTCAGGACTGGGCAATGATCTTCCCGGAACCCGTAACCCGCTGGGCGGTCCGAGGTTGTAGCGGTGGGGGGCCAGCTGCCTGCCTTCCGGTCCCCCTGGATCAACACGCCTCTGAGCAGCGGGAGGACAGCAAGCCGTGGCCGTTACGGAGTCGATGGCTTCAGGTGCGCACGGGGAGGCGCGTGGTGTGCACGAGGGGATCCTGAGACGCCAGTCGGCGCGGGAATCCTCGGCGCGCACCTACGCCCGGGCCCTGCCCATCGTGCCCGTGAGGGCGCGTGGCCTCACCATCGAGGGCGCCGACGGCCGCCGTTACCTGGACTGCCTCTCCGGCGCCGGCACCCTCGCCCTGGGTCACAACCACCCGGTGGTCCTGGAGGCCATCCGCAAGGTCCTCGACTCCGGAGCGCCCCTCTCCGTCCTGGACCTGGCGACCCCCGTCAAGGACGCCTTCATCACCGAACTGTTCCGCACCCTCCCGCCCGGCCTCGCGGACCGGGCCCGCGTCCAGTTCTGCGGTCCTGCCGGCACCGACGCCGTCGAGGCCGCCCTCAAACTCGTCCGGGCCGCGACCGGCCGCACCGGCATCCTCGCCTTCACCGGCGCGTATCACGGCATGACCGCCGGCGCCCTGGCCGTCTCCGGCGGTGCCCGCGATCTCCAGGCCGCCCGTCTGCCCTATCCGCAGGACTACCGCTGCCCCTTCGGCGTCGGCGGCCCGCGCGGCGCCGAACTCGCCGCCCGCTGGACCGAGTCCCTCCTCGACGACCCCAGGTCCGGCGTACCCCTGCCGGCCGGCATGATCCTCGAGCCCGTCCAGGGCGAGGGCGGGGTGATCCCCGCGCCGGACGAGTGGCTGCGCCGCATGCGGCAGCTCACGGCGGACCGCTCCATCCCGCTGATCGCCGACGAGATCCAGACCGGAGTCGGCCGGACGGGCGCCTTCTGGGCAGTCGGTCACAGCGGCATCACCCCCGATGTGATGGTCATGTCCAAGGCCATCGGCGGCAGCCTTCCGCTGGCCGTCATCGTCTACCGCGACGACCTCGACGTCTGGCAACCCGGTGCCCACGCGGGCACCTTCCGCGGCAACCAGCTCGCCATGGCCGCGGGCACCGCCACCCTCGCCCACGTCCGTGAGAACGGCCTCGCCGAACGAGCCGCCGGCCTCGGCACCCGCATGCTGACCCAACTCGACGAATTCACAGGTCAGTTCGCGTGTGTCGGAGAGGTCCGAGGGCGCGGACTGATGATCGGGGTCGAGCTGGTGCACCCGGACGGCGACACCGTGTCCGACGACCGGCCTTCCGCACCCACCGGTCAGGAACCCACCAGCACTCCGCGTCCGGCGGCACCCGAACTTGCCGAGGCCGTCCAACGCGAATGTCTCCAGCGCGGGTTGATCGTCGAACTCGGCGGCCGGCATGCCGCCGTGGTCCGGCTGCTGCCCCCGCTGACGATCAGCGACGAGCAGGCGGCGGCGGTGCTGGACCGCCTGGCGGACGCGGTCGCCGCGGTGGCCCGCCGCCACGAGGAGCACGGCCCACAGCGCACCCGGCCCCAGGGCCCTGCCCAGCGCGCCGGCTGAGCACCGCACCCGCACCGGCACCGCCCGGCCTCCCTCTCCCCGCCGAAGCGAGCCCTCGCCGGCGCGAGCCCCTCGTGCCGCCGGGGCGACCGGCAGCCGCCCGGGAACGGCGACCGAGCGCCCGAACCAGCCCCGCACCCCTACCGCCAGCCCAGAGGAGCCGTCATGAACGCCACGCCCAGCCCCGACGGCAGCTCCGGTTCCCCCGACGAACAGGGAGACTCCGGCACCCCGCCCGCTTCCGTTCCGCTCGCCGAGTCGGTCCCCCAGCAAAAAAGGCGCACCGCGGATCTCACCCGAGTGACGGAGCCCGGCGCCGACCTGCTGGAGGACCCCGACCCGCACCTCGCGGCCCAGTGCGCCGCCACGGAGAACCTGCTGCGCTGCTGGGTGCGTGAGAGCGACCTCGCGGCTCCCACGAGCGGCACCCTCCGCCTGCCGCTGCCCGCCAGCGGCACCTCCCTCCTCGTGCCCGTCCGCTACTGGTCCCCGGCGGGCTGGCACCGCTTCGGTCCGCCCCGCTTCATCGGCGCACCCGAGTCCGCCCCGCCCGTCGACGCCGTCACCCTGGCAGCCCTGCTGGCCCGCGAGCCGGCCCACGCCCCGGCCGGCACGGCCAACGCCCAGGCTCCCTCCACGACTTCCGGCCCGGGCGACGACGGCGAACTCGCTGCCAGGGTGGCCGACTCACTGCGCCGTACCGCGGCCTTCGTCCGTGACCGCCGCGAGCACCCGGTGGAGGCCGCCGACCTCTTCCTCGGCGCCGAACAGGCCCTCCTCCTCGGCCACCCCCTGCATCCGACCCCCAAGAGCCGGGAGGGCCTGACCGAGGCCGAAGCCCGCCTGTACTCACCCGAGGTGCACGGCTCCTTCCCACTGCACTGGATGGCTGTCTCCCCCTCTCTTCTCGCGACCGACTCGGCGTGGACCGAGCGTGGCCGTCCCGTCCCCGCCGACCACCTCACCCGACGCCTCGCCGGAGGCGAACTTCCCCTGCCCGACGGGTACGCCGCGCTGCCCCTGCATCCGTGGCAGGCCCGCGAGCTGCGCCTCCGTGCCTCCGTCGCCGCCCTGCTCGACACCGGGCTGCTGCGCGACCTCGGCCCCTCGGGTACCGCCTGGCACCCCACCTCCTCCCTGCGAACGGTCCACCGGTCCGGCGCCCCCGCGATGCTCAAGCTGTCGCTGGGCCTGCGTATCACCAACTCCCGCCGCGAGAACCTGCGCAAGGAACTGCACCGGGGAGTCGAGGTGCACCGGCTGCTGCGCACCGGCCTGTCCCGGCGGTGGCGGGAGGCCCACCCCTGCTTCGACATCGTCCGCGACCCGGCCTGGCTGGCCGTCGACGACCCCGGCGGACTACCCGTGCCCGGACTCGACGTGATGATCCGGCACAACCCGTTCGCCCCGTCCGACGACGTCGGCTGTGTCGCCGGACTCGCCTCGCCCCGGCCCGTCGCCGAGCCCGGTGGCGCCCCGTCTCGGCCCGACTCCGCCCGGCCGATGCGCTCCCGCCTGGCCCAGCTGGTGGCGCGACTCGCAGCACGCACCGGCCGCCCCGTCGGAGCCGTGGCCACGGAGTGGTTCCTCCGGTACCTGGAGCAGGTCGTCCGGCCCGTGCTCTGGCTGGACGGGGAGGCCGGCATCGCCCTCGAAGCCCACCAGCAGAACACCCTGCTCCTGCTGGACCGCGACGGCTGGCCGGCCGGCGGCCGCTACCGCGACAACCAGGGGTACTACTTCCGCGAGTCCCGGCGGGCCGAACTGGACGCCCGGCTGCCCGGCATCGGCGAACACAGCGACACATTCGTCTCCGACGAGGTCACCGACGAACGCTTCGCCTACTACCTCGCCATCAACAATGTGCTGGGACTGATCGGCGCCTTCGGCTCCCAGCACCTCGCCGACGAACGCCTGCTCCTCGCCGCCTTCCGCCGCTTCCTCTCGGATCTCGCCTCGGGTCCCACCGCACTGCGCACCCCCCTGCCCCGTCACCTGCTCGACTCACCCGTCCTGCGCTGCAAGGCCAACCTGCTGACCCGGCTGCGCGGCCTGGACGAACTCGTGGGCTCGGTCGACACCCAGTCCGTCTACGTCACCATCACCAACCCCCTTCATTCCTGAACACACCGCATCACCCGATGAAGCATCCGGGGACCATGACCCACCCGTCTCCCGAGAGGAGCGCACCGTGCCTCCCACCGACGCGAACGCCGGCAGCAACCCTGCCCCGGTTCACGCGGGCGCGCCCGTCGACCCTGGCCCCACCGGCCCCAGAGCGGACGACGCGGGCAGCCGGGACGCGCCGTTCAACGGCTTCACCGTCGAGGGCGACGAGGAGGACGGCGAGGAGACGCTCGACCTGCACCTGCCCGCCGACTTCCTGGCCCGCTTCGTCGGAGGGACGGCCTATCTCCTGGACCAACTCTCCACATGGGGGCCTGTCGCCACTCCTGCCGGCTCCTTCCACCTGGTGCCCGTACACCTCGAACAGGACGTGCCGCTCGTCCATCGCTGGATGAACGACCCCGCCGTCGCGCGGTTCTGGGAGCTGGCCGGGCCCCAGAGCCGGACGGAGGACCACCTGCGGGCTCAGCTCGAGGGCGACGGGCGGAGCGTGCCGTGTCTCGGCGTGCTGGAGGGCACGCCGATGAGCTACTGGGAGATCTACCGGGCGGATCTGGACCCGCTGGCCCGTCACTACCCGGCCCGCCCCCACGACACCGGGATCCACCTCCTCGTCGGTGGGGCCGCGGATCGCGGGCGGGGGCTCGGATCCATCCTGCTGCGAGCCGTGGCCGACCTCGTCCTCGACCGGCGCCCGGCGTGCGCACGGGTCGTAGCGGAACCTGATCTTCACAACACCCCCTCCGTCGCAGCGTTCCTGAGCGCAGGTTTCCGGTTCGCCGCCGAGGTCGACCTGCCCGGCAAGCGGGCCGCCCTCATGATCCGGGACCGGGTCCTGCGTGATGTGTTGTAGCGCTGAGTGACGATGCGTACACGGATTGAACGTCGCACGGACGGGCGAGGTTCCCGTTCGTTACGAGAAATCCGAAAAAGTTGTGAAGGCCGAGAAATCCACGAAGACCGAGAAGTCCGAGAAGGCTGAGAAGACCGACGCATCCGAGAAGTCCGGGACAGCCGAGAAACACGAGGAGCCCGCGTGACCGCGCCCCCCAGTCCCGCCTTGACCGCCCGTTTGTCAGTGCAGGGCCGTAGGGTGGTCGGCCTATGACGAAGCCCTCTCTCCCCGAACTCCTCCATGCCGCTGTCGCCGCTGTCGGCGGCACGGAGCGCGCCGGCCAGGTGACCATGGCCGAAGCGGTCGCCGAGGCGATCGACGACGGATCCCATCTGCTGGTCCAGGCCGGCACCGGCACGGGAAAGTCCCTGGGCTATCTCGTGCCCGCGCTCGCGCACGGGGAACGGGTGGTGGTCGCCACGGCCACGCTGGCGCTGCAGCGCCAGCTCGTCGAACGCGACCTGCCGCGTACGGTCGACGCCCTGCACCCGCTGCTGCGCCGTCGCCCGGAGTTCGCGATGCTCAAGGGCCGGTCGAACTATCTGTGCCTGCACCGTCTGCACGAGGGCATGCCGCAGGACGAGGAAGACGGCCTCTTCGATCAGTTCGAGGCGGCCGCGCCCACCAGCAAGCTGGGCCAGGATCTGCTCCGGCTGCGCGACTGGACGGACGAGACCGAGAGTGGCGACCGGGACGATCTCACCCCGGGTGTCTCGGACCGGGCCTGGGCACAGGTGTCGGTGTCGTCGCGGGAGTGCCTGGGCGCGACGAAGTGCGCCTACGGAGCCGAGTGCTTCGCGGAGATGGCCCGCGAGCGCGCCAAGCTCGCCGATGTCGTGGTCACGAACCACGCCCTGCTCGCCATCGACGCCATCGAAGGCGCCCCGGTGCTGCCCCAGCACGAGGTACTGATCGTGGACGAGGCCCATGAACTCGTCTCGCGGGTCACCGGCGTCGCCACCGGCGAGCTGACCTCGGGCCAGGTCAACCGGGCCGTGCGCCGGGCCGCCAAGCTCGTCAACGAGAAGGCCGCCGACCAGCTCCAGACCGCCGCCGAGGGCTTCGAGCGGCTGATGGAGCTGGCCCTGCCGGGCCGCCTGGAGGAGGTCCCGGAGGATCTCGGCTACGCCCTCATGGCACTGCGGGACGCCGCCCGTACGGTCATCTCCGCGATCGGCGCGACGCGCGACAAGTCGGTGCAGGACGAG
The DNA here is from genome assembly GCF_009796285.1 of Streptomyces broussonetiae. Classification (NCBI taxonomy): domain Bacteria; kingdom Bacillati; phylum Actinomycetota; class Actinomycetes; order Kitasatosporales; family Streptomycetaceae; genus Streptomyces; species Streptomyces broussonetiae. The sequence goes on from NZ_CP047020.1 coordinate 6,876,883, forward strand.
AACGCGGTCCGCAAGCAGGCACTGGCTTCGGTGGAGACGGTGCACGACGTGGCGGAGCGTGTCCTGAACGGTTCGGAGTGGGACGTCGTCTGGTACGAACGGCACGACCGTTTCGGCGCGTCCCTGCGGATCGCCCCCATGTCGGTCTCGGGCCTGCTCAGGGAGAAGCTCTTCGCGGACCGCGCCGTCGTCCTGACCTCCGCGACCCTCAAGCTGGGCGGGGACTTCAACGGGGTCGGTGCCTCCCTGGGGCTCGGCCCCGAGGGCACCGAGGGCGAGGATCTGCCCAAGTGGAAGGGCGTCGACGTCGGCTCCCCCTTCGACTACCGCAAGCAGGGGATCCTCTATGTCGCCAAGCACCTGTCGCGTCCCGCGCGCGACGGCGAGCGCTCCGACATGCTCGACGAGCTGACCGAACTCATCCAGGCGGCGGGCGGCCGCACCCTCGGGCTGTTCTCGTCCATGCGGGCAGCTCAGCTCGCTGCGGAGGAACTGCGTTCTCGGATCCCCGAGTTCCCGATCCTGCTCCAGGGCGAGGAGACCCTCGGCGAGCTGATCAAGAACTTCGCCGCCGACCCGAAGACCTGTCTCTTCGGCACGCTGTCCCTGTGGCAGGGCGTCGACGTCCCGGGCCAGAGCTGCCAGTTGGTCGTCATGGACAAGATTCCGTTCCCCCGCCCTGACGACCCGCTGATGAGCGCCCGGCAGAAGGCGGTCGAGGACGCGGGCGGCAATGGTTTCATGGCGGTGGCCGCCACCCACGCGGCCCTGCTCATGGCCCAGGGTGCCGGCCGACTGGTCCGTGCGACGGGCGACCGGGGCGTGGTCGCCGTTCTGGACCAGCGGCTGGCCACCGCGCGCTACGGCGGCTATCTCAAGGCGTCACTGCCGGACTTCTGGTACACCACGGACCGAAACCAGGTGCGTAAATCGCTCGCGGCGATCGACGCGGCGGCGAAACAGACGGAGACGGTGCAGACAGAGACGGCGCTGGCAGAGACGGCGGAGGCAGAGACGGCGGAGGCGGTGTGATCGCGGGGTAGCCTGACCGGCGCCGGTCAGGCTACCCCGCGATGGGAACGCGCTGGGAGCCACCCCGGACACAGCGGGGCCCCGGAACCGGCGCAGGGGTCCCGGGGCCCGGTCAGGGAGCGAACCGGCCCAGTGGCCTGCCCGCCGCAGTCGTCACACGCGCCGCAGCACCGCGACGACCTTGCCCAGAATGGTCGCGTCGTCACCGGGGATGGGCTCGTAGGCCGCGTTGTGCGGGAGGAGCCAGACGTGGCCGTCCTCGCGCTTGAAGCGCTTGACGGTGGCCTCGCCGTCGAGCATGGCAGCCACGATGTCACCGTTCTCGGCGACCGGCTGGCGTCGCACGGTGACCCAGTCGCCGTCACAGATGGCGGCCTCGATCATGGAGTCGCCGACCACCTTGAGCACAAACAGCTCACCGTCACCGACGAGCTGGCGGGGGAGGGGGAACACGTCCTCGACGGACTCTTCCGCGAGGATGGGACCACCGGCGGCGATACGGCCGACCAGCGGGACGTACGACGCGGCGGGCTTGCCGGCGGTGTCCGTGGGCTGCACGCTCACGGCCTGGTCGGAGCCGCGGACCTCGTACGCGCGCGGGCGGTGCGGGTCGCGGCGCAGGAAGCCCTTCCGCTCCAGCGCCATCAGCTGGTGGGCGACGGAGGAGGTGCTGGAGAGGCCGACGGCCTGGCCGATCTCTCGCATGGACGGCGGGTAGCCCCGGCGCTGTACGGAATCCCGGATGACTTCGATCACCCGGCGCTGCCGGTCGGTGAGTCCGGAGCTGTCCGCCCGGATTCCTGGAGGTCGGCCCGGCAGGGAGCGCTTGTGTGCCTCGGGATTCGTGGCTTCGTTCATCGCGTGTACCGGCTCGACTCGGCCCTGGGAGCGGTCCTGGGCGGTGATGGTGGCACTGTCTGCGGTGGTGGTCACGGCTGCCCCTCTCGATGGTCTCCCTGCTGGACAACGGTAGTTGCTTTCGAAAGGTTGCGCCAAACACACGTTCGAGTGAAAAAGTGTAGTCCACCTGACGTGATCATGAATGTGGGTGTATGGCTAACGCGCCACCCGGCGGACAAAAGCGACCATTGTTGTACCCTTCGCCGCCGGGGTTCCGGCCTCGTGGGCCGTATCCCCAGTCTGCCATCCGGAACCCGGCCTGCCGGGAGCAGGGTGCCTTCTGTGCCGGAGTCCCACGCGTCCTCCGTGCGGCGCCCACGGTATCTCCGTAAGTGCCGTGACGGCTCTGCTCTTCGACCGCGTGTCCCCGGGCGGTCACCGGTCGTGTCGGTGTCGCCGGCCGATCCGCCGCGACACGCGCGTCTGCCTCGATGAATGAGTTGATCCCCCACATCTAGTGGTTGGATGGCTACAGCAGCCCACAAGTTGTGGTCCCCCGGGTCTGAGACGGCTCAACGATCGCCTATGCTTAGGGCTGCTTCGCGGGGCTCATGGGGCTCGGCGAGGTTGTTGAGTCTGCTGTGAGGAGGGTTGGAGATCATGCACTGCCCCTTCTGCAGGCACCCCGACAGCCGCGTGGTCGACAGTCGTACGACCGACGACGGCACGTCCATCCGCAGGCGCCGCCAGTGCCCCGACTGCTCCCGTCGTTTCACGACCGTGGAGACGTGCTCGCTCATGGTGGTCAAGCGGTCCGGAGTCACGGAGCCTTTCAGCCGTACCAAGGTCATCAATGGCGTGCGCAAGGCGTGCCAGGGGCGGCCTGTCACCGAGGACGCACTCGCCCAGCTCGGCCAACGGGTCGAGGAGGCGGTGCGGGCCACCGGAAGTGCCGAGCTGACCACCCATGACGTGGGTCTGGCCATACTCGGCCCGTTGCAGGAACTCGACCTCGTCGCCTATCTGCGATTCGCCTCCGTCTACCGGGCGTTCGACTCGCTCGAGGACTTCGAGGCCGCCATCGCGGAGCTGAGGGAGGCGACGCGAGGCCCCGCCGTGGGCGACGACGACGCGGGAGCGGGGAGCCAGGAAGACGAACGCGGGCCCGGCGGGACCAATCGGGTCCCCGAGCCCGCCCGCGCCGCCGACTGACCGGGCGGGCCGGAAACCGGGGGGAGAACCGGATTCCGGCCGTAGGCGGCAAACCAAGACCTGTTGCGGGTGGCAGCTGAGGGTGCCCGCAACACACGACAGAACACCGTGCCACGGGAACAAACGGGGCACTTCAGGGCGTTTTTGCCCGTAGAGGGAGGCGGCATGACAGAGACGGCGAGCGGTCCGGCACGAGGTTCCCGAGCCAAGGGCGGCAAGACGGGAAACAAGGGACTGCACATCGAGCGCATCCACACCACCCCCGGCGTACACCCGTACGACGAGGTGGAGTGGGTGAGCCGTGACGTCGTCATGACCAACTGGCGCGACGGCTCGGTGAACTTCGAGCAGCGTGGCGTCGAGTTCCCCGACTTCTGGTCGGTGAACGCGGTCAACATCGTCACCAGCAAGTACTTCCGAGGTGCCGTCGGCACCCCGCAGCGTGAGGTCAGCCTCAAGCAGCTGATCGACCGCATCGTGAAGACGTACCGGAAGGCCGGTGAGGACCACAAGTACTTCGCCTCGCCCGCCGACGCCGAGATCTTCGAGCACGAGCTGGCGTACGCCCTCCTGCACCAGATCTTCAGCTTCAACAGCCCCGTGTGGTTCAACGTGGGCACCGCGCAGCCCCAGCAGGTCTCCGCCTGCTTCATCCTGTCCGTCGACGACTCCATGGAGTCGATCCTCGACTGGTACAAGGAGGAGGGCATGATCTTCAAGGGCGGCTCCGGGGCCGGCCTGAACCTCTCCCGGATCCGTTCCTCCAAGGAACTGCTGTCCTCCGGCGGCAACGCCTCCGGCCCGGTCTCCTTCATGCGCGGTGCCGACGCCTCCGCCGGCACGATCAAGTCCGGCGGTGCCACCCGCCGCGCCGCCAAGATGGTCGTGCTCGACGTCGACCACCCCGACATCGAGGACTTCATCGAGACCAAGGTCAAGGAGGAGGAGAAGATCCGCGTCCTGCGCGACGCGGGCTTCGACATGGACCTGGGCGGCGACGACATCACCTCCGTCCAGTACCAGAACGCCAACAACTCGGTCCGCGTGAACGACGAGTTCATGAAGGCGGTCGAGAGCGGAGGGAACTTCGGTCTGCGCGCGCGGATGACCGGTGAGGTCATCGAGGAGGTCGACGCCAAGGCGCTCTTCCGTAAGATCGCCGAGGCCGCGTGGGCCTGTGCCGACCCGGGTATCCAGTACGACGACACCATCAACACCTGGCACACCTGCCCCGAGTCCGGCCGGATCACCGCGTCGAACCCGTGCAGCGAGTACATGCATCTGGACAACACGTCCTGCAACCTGGCCTCGCTGAACCTGATGAAGTTCCTGCAGGACGACGGCAAGGGCAACCAGTCCTTCGAGGCCGAGCGCTTCCAGAAGGTCGTCGAGCTGGTCATCACCGCGATGGACATCTCGATCTGCTTCGCGGACTTCCCGACCCAGAAGATCGGCGAGAACACGCGCGCGTTCCGCCAGCTGGGCATCGGCTACGCCAACCTCGGCGCCCTGCTGATGGCGACCGGCCACGCCTACGACTCCAACGGCGGCCGCGCCCTGGCCGGCGCGATCACCTCCCTGATGACGGGTACGGCGTACCGCCGTTCCGCCGAGCTGGCCGCGGTCGTCGGCTCCTACGACGGCTACGCCCGCAACGCCGACGCCCACAAGCGCGTCATGCAGCAGCACGCCGACGCCAACGGCACGGCCGTGCGCATGGACGACCTGGACACCCCGGTGTGGGCCGCCGCCACGGAGGCCTGGCAGGACGTTCTGCGTCTTGGCGAGAAGAACGGTTTCCGTAACTCCCAGGCGTCCGTCCTCGCCCCGACCGGCACCATCGGTCTCGCGATGTCCTGCGACACCACCGGTGTCGAGCCCGACCTCGCTCTTGTGAAGTTCAAGAAGCTGGTCGGCGGCGGCTCGATGCAGATCGTCAACGGCACCGTCCCGCAGGCCCTGCGCCGCCTGGGCTACCAGGAGGAGCAGATCGAGGCGGTCGTCGCCCACATCGCCGAGAACGGCAACGTGATCGACGCCCCCGGTCTCAAGCCGGAGCACTACGAGGTGTTCGACTGCGCCATGGGCGAGCGCGCCATCTCCCCGATGGGCCACGTCCGCATGATGGCCGCGATCCAGCCGTGGATCTCCGGCGCCATCTCCAAGACGGTCAACATGCCGGAGACGGCGACCGTCGAGGAGGTCGAGGAGATCTACTACGAGGCCTGGAAGCTCGGCGTCAAGGCGCTCGCGATCTACCGCGACAACTGCAAGGTCGGCCAGCCGCTCTCCGCCAAGAAGAAGGGCGACGAGAAGACCGAGATCGCCGAGAAGGCCGAGGAGACGATCCGCACCGCGGTCGAGAAGGTGGTCGAGTACCGCCCGGTCCGCAAGCGCCTGCCCAAGGGCCGCCCCGGCATCACCACGTCCTTCACGGTCGGCGGCGCCGAGGGCTACATGACCGCCAACTCCTACCCGGACGACGGTCTCGGCGAGGTCTTCCTGAAGATGTCCAAGCAGGGCTCGACTCTCGCGGGCATGATGGACGCCTTCTCCATCGCGGTCTCCGTCGGCCTCCAGTACGGCGTGCCGCTGGAGACGTACGTCTCGAAGTTCACCAACATGCGCTTCGAGCCGGCCGGCATGACCGACGACCCGGACGTGCGGATGGCGCAGTCGATCGTCGACTACATCTTCCGCCGCCTGGCGCTGGACTTCCTGCCCTTCGAGACCCGCTCCGCGCTCGGCATCCACTCCGCCGAGGAGCGCCAGCGTCACCTGGAGACGGGTTCCTACGAGCCGGCCGACGACGAGGTCGACGTCGAGGGCCTGGCCCAGTCGGCACCGCGTGCCCAGGAGCTGAAGGCGGTCGTCACTCCCCAGGCCGAGGCGGCCAAGCCCGCCCCGCAGCAGGCGCACACCAGCGCGGAGCTGGTGGAGATGCAGCTGGGCATCCAGGCCGACGCCCCGCTGTGCTTCTCCTGCGGTACGAAGATGCAGCGGGCCGGTTCCTGCTACATCTGCGAGGGCTGCGGCTCGACCAGCGGCTGCAGCTGATGACACACGGTTTGTGAAGTGAAGCAAGGGGCGCCGGCCGAGGTCGGCGCCCCTTGCCGCTACTGCGCCCTGCCCATGACCCGGGTGAAGGTCGCCGGGTCCTCCTCAAAGCCGTGCACGCCGGGACGGAAAGCCCATTCCCCGGAGTCGTCACGGACGAATTCCACGATCGTGGCCGCTGTCGCCCCGAGGACCGAGCCGAAGTCGTCCTGGGCGAGCACGGTGTAGCGGTCCACCCGGATGCGCATGGCCGGATTCAGCACGTTGGCGAACGTCCGGCGGCCGAACTGCTGTTGGATGACGACACCGACCACCACGCGCGCGTATCGGCCGTCGAGCCGGTCCAGCTCCAGCGTCATGACCTCGTCCCAGCCGAAGCCCCTGCCGTCGGTGCTGTCCCGGTTGAGGAAGATCGTGCCGTCCGGTGAACGGCTGTCGAAGTGCACCAGATAGGCCGGAGCCCCGTAGGCGTCGTCCGAGGTGAACGTCGCGGCGATGATGTCGAGATCGGTGGGCGCCTCACCCGCCGGGCTCGGGTCCCACTTGAGCGCGACCTCGACCTTGTTGATTCCCTTGCTGAAGCCGGACAACGGGCTTCCCCTTCCCCCTGTGACTGCTCCGTCCCCAACTCCCCTGGAGCCAGGGCTCTTTGTCCATCGTGCCACGCGTGCGGAGCGCATGCGCGGGTGATCTCCGCCGGAGCGTGACCGGCGCCACGTCCGGTGGCCTTACGATGGCGCGGTGCTGGTCAAGTGGATTCGCTGCACCGTGGTGGACCGCCGCGGCTTCGAGCGGGGGCAGCGGAAATGGGCGGGGCTTCTGGGTGAGCCGGGATTTCGGGGACAGGGCGGAGGATGGAGCCGGCAGCGGCCGGGAGTGGCGCACGTCTTCACCTTCTGGGAGAGCCGCGCCTTCTACGACTCCTTCATGGCCCGCTCGCACGACCGCCTGGCGTCCGCCCAGTCCGGCACGTTCAAGGACGCCCAGGTCAAGCTCTTCGAGTACCGCTTCGACGTGAAGACGGGCTTCGAGCCGCGCTTCACCGACGCCGATCTGATCCGGGTGGCCCTGTGCCAGGTCCGCGAGGAGCGAGTCGACCACTTCACCCTCATGCAGGAGAAGGTCTGGAACCCGGCGATGGCCGGTTCGCCCGGCATGATCCGTGGCATGTTCGCCGAGGCCTCCACCCAGGAGTTCCTGGTCCTGTCGATGTGGCGGTCGGCGGCCGAGCACGGCAAGTACCGCACCGAGCGCGTGGAGCGCCTCGCCCTGCGCGCGCAGACCGAGGCCGACATCGCGTCGCTCTCCGGTGACATCGTGGACATGGAGCCGTCCTGGACGGTGTGAGCACACAGGGTGCTTAGGTTTGAAAGTCAAACTCACGCCCGGAAGGCGTGCTGAAGGCGCCCTGAAGACGCCGTGCAACGAGCCCGGGAGCCGCCCGGGACGACGAATTCGTGTGACCTACGCCGTATGGAGCCCGTACGAGTGCTCGACTCTCCCTGACTCGATCTAGGGTTTGGGCATGGTACGACCACGGCGCATCGTCCTTGTCCGGCACGGCGAGTCAACGGGCAACGTCGACGACTCCGTGTACGAGCGTGAACCCGACCACGCGCTCGCGCTGACGGACCGCGGCTGGAGACAGGCCGAGGAGACCGGCAAGAAACTGCGGGAACTCTTCGGCCAGGAACGCGTCAGTGTGTATGTCTCCCCGTACCGTCGTACGCACGAGACGCTCCGCGCCTTCCACCTCGACCCCGACCTCATACGCATCCGGGAGGAGCCGAGGCTGCGCGAACAGGACTGGGGCAACTGGCAGGACTGCGACGACGTCCGTCTGCAGAAGGCCTACCGGGACGCTTACGGCCACTTCTTCTTCCGGTTTCCGCAGGGGGAGTCCGGTGCCGACGTGTACGACCGGGTCGGCGGCTTCCTGGAGAGCCTGTACCGCAGCTTCGAAGCCCCCGACCACCCGCCGAACGTGCTCCTGGTGACGCATGGGCTCGCGATGCGGCTGTTCTGCATGCGCTGGTTCCACTGGACCGTCGCGGAATTCGAGTCACTGTCGAATCCCGGGAACGCGGAGATGCGGATGCTCGTTCTCGGAGACGACGGCAAGTACACGCTCGACCGGCCCTTCGAGCGCTGGCGCAAGCCGCTCTCGTACTGGGTGAACGGATAGAGTGACAGAGCGATGACCGCTGACTCCTCTTCCTCCGGTCGCCTTGGGCGTGCCCTGGCGAGCCTGCGTGGACTGGCCGTGGGAGACGCCCTGGGCTCCCAGTTCTTCGTTCCGGCGCACTACGCTCTGCTGAAGCGGCGCGAGCTGCCCGAGGGCCCCTGGCAGTGGACCGACGACACCGAGATGGCCTGTTCCGTGGTCGCCGTCCTCGCCGCCCACCTGCGCATCGACCAGGACGCACTGGCCCGCTCATTCGCCGGCCACCACGACTTCGACCGGGGCTACGGACCCGCGGTCAACCGACTGCTGCGACTTGTCCGGGAGGGCGGGGACTGGCGTGAGCTGGCCGCTGGTCTCTTCGACGGACGGGGGTCCTGGGGCAACGGAGCGGCGATGCGGATCGCTCCTCTGGGCGCCTGGTACGCGGACGACCCGGAGCAGGCGACCCACCAGGCGGAGATCTCCGCCTATCCCACTCACCAGCACCGTGAGGCCGTGGTCGGCGCCATGGCCGTGGCCGCCGCGGCGGCGCTGGCCGGCTCGCCGGACGGGCCGCCCAGCCCCGAGGCGCTCCTTGACGGCGTCATCGCCCTGGTACCCAAGAGCGCGGTCGGCCAGGGGCTCCGGCGTGCCCGGGACATGCTCGACTACGGCGACCCGGCCACCGTCGCGGCCGTCCTGGGATGCGGGCGCCGTACGACCGCCCATGACACCGTCCCCTTCGCCCTCTGGTCCGCCGCGCGCAGCCTCGGGGACTACGAGGCGGCCTTCTGGACGACCGCCCAGGTGGGCGGCGATGTGGACACGACCTGCGCGATCGTGGGCGGCGTGCTCGCCGCCGGAAAGGCGGGGACGCCGCCCACCGAGTGGGTGGAGCGGGCCGAGGCGCTGCCGGACTGGGTGCCGACCGCGTTCTGACGGGTGCGCATACCGGGGTCGGTGACTGCGTGGTGCCGGGCCGGTCGTATGTGGTTTCCAGGTCGGTCAGGGCCCGTTTCCTGGCGGTGAAGGCCTGTTCGTGATGCTGCACGAGCGCCCGCGAAGACTCTCCGTGTCTGTCGGGAACTCTCCGTGACGACCGCCCGTTCTTCCCGTATCCGGCGTGTGCCGCGCCGTTCGAAGACCGGTCCGGCGGTGTGTCGCAGGGCGCGGATCGGAGCGCGGTTCGAAGGGAGCGTGTGAGGGTGTCGGTGCCGCGGAAGCTGCTTCCCGTGTTGGTGTGTCTTCTGCTCGCCGTGCGGGCGCTCGTTGCCGTGGTGGGGCCGGCCGGATCGACGCGTGTGCTGCCCGTCCCCGGGCGACGGTCCGGCCGGCTGCGGCTCCGCGCGGTCCAGTGGCGATCAGCCCATGCCCGGGCCCGCCATGCCGGAGAGGGAATCGAGATCGCTCTTGCGGACCCTGAGCACCAGCCAGGCGGTGACGAACGCCAGCGCGGCCATCGCGGCGGCCGGTACGAAGGCGGTGGAGATGCCATGGGCGAGCACGTCGTGTCCCCAGGGCGCGGGCAGCTGATGCGTCTTGGCGAACTGCGCCTTCTGCTCCGGCGAGCCGCCGGCGAGGAACTTGGGCAGCTGCTTCTTGGCCTCGTCCTTGCTGGCCGAGCCGAAGACGGTGGTCAGGATGGACAGCCCCAGCGAACCGCCCACCTGCTGCATTGCGTTCAGCAGACCGGAGGCCGCACCGGCCTCGTGCTGGGCGACGCCCGACACCGCCGTCACGGTGGCCGTCACGAAGTTCAGCCCCATGCCGAGACCGAACACCAGCATCGGCCCGAGCACCCCGCCGAGATAGGAGCTGTCCGGCCGGATGAACGCCTGCCAGGACAGCCCGACCACCACGAGCGCCGTGCCGGCCGTCATGAACGGCTTCGGGCCGAGCTTCGGCAGCAAGGCCTGCGAAAGGCCCGCACCGACCGCGATCGCGACCGTCACCGGGAGGAACGCCACACCGGCCTTGATGGCGCTGTAGCCCAGCACGTCCTGCACGAACAGCACGATGTAGAAGAACATGCCGAACATCGCCGCGGACAGGCTCAGCATGATCACGTACGTGCCCCAGCGGTTGCGGTCCGCGAACATCCTGAGTGGGGTGATCGGCTCCTTCGCCCGCGTCTCGGTGAAGATGAAAGCGAGCAGCAACACCACGGCCGCGCCGAAGGAGCCGAGCGTGAGCCTGTCCCGCCAGCCGTCCTCCGCGGCGCGGATGAACCCGTACACCAGCGCGGCCATGCCCAGCGTCGACGTCATCGCGCCCGTGATGTCGAAGCGCCCCGGATGCCGCTCGGACTCGCTGATGTACAGCGGCGCGAGCGCGGCGATCAGCACACCGATGGGCACGTTGACGAAGAGCACCCACCGCCAGTCCAGCCAGTCGGTGAGCATGCCGCCCGCAAGCAGACCGATCGCGCCGCCGCCCGCCGAGACGGCGGCGAACACGCCGAAGGCCCGGTTGCGTTCCGGGCCTTCGGGGAAGGTCGTGGTGATCAGTGCCAACGACGTGGGCGACGCTATCGCGCCGCCCACCCCCTGCAATGCCCGTGCGGCCAGCAGTTGCCAGGGTTCCTGGGCGAGGCCGCCCAGCAGCGAGGCGAAGGTGAAGAGCAGGATGCCCGTGATGAACACCCTGCGGCGGCCGAGGATGTCACCGGCCCGCGCGCCGAGCAGCAGCAGGCCGCCGAACGTGAGTGTGTAAGCACTGACGACCCACGTCAGGTCGGTCGTGCTGAACTTGAGCGCATCTTGAATGTGTGGGAGCGCGATGTTCACAATCGTCGCGTCGAGTACCACCATGAGTTGGCAGGCCGCGATGACGGTGAGTGCGATGCCGGGATGCCCCGCCCGGCGGGCCATGCCCGGTTTCGGATCCTGAAGCAGCTGAGAGGTCGTCACTATGGGTCCCCCATAAAGGCGTTAGTGAACGCTCGCGTTCACTGTCGCCTCCACGGTAGTGAGTCCCCAAGAGTGAACGCAAGCGTTCACTTAATCAGGTGCGTCGCCTCGTGTCCCCCGCTGCTGCGGCGCGGCGCCCTGCCCCAGAACCCCCGCTTTCCTTGCACGTTGGAGAGACACAGATGGTTACCTCGCGCTGGACGGCCGCCCCTTCCCGGACGGCTCTCCCCCGTCGGCGCGGAGTGGTGCTGGAGCGCGCGATCCTGGACGCCGCTCTGGAGCAGCTCGGCACGGTCGGCTGGAAAGGCCTGACCATGGAAGGCGTCGCGGCCGGTGCCCAGACCGGCAAGGCCGCGGTCTACCGCCGCTGGCCATGCAAGGAGGACCTCGTCGCGGACGCGCTGGTGGCCGGACTGCCCCGGGTCGAAACGGCGCCGGACCTCGGCAGTGTGCGCGAGGACCTTCTCGCCCTGTGCCGGCAGGTCCGGGAGATCATGTACTCGCCTCCTGGGATCGCGCTCCGTGCGGTGATTCACGAGTGCGACGATGTGCAGGCGGAGCGCTTCCAGGACGTGATCGTCGGAGGCGTCATCGAGCCGACCGTCATGCTGCTCCGTGAGGTCATCGCTCATGGAATAGAGCGAGGAGAGGTTCGCTCGGACGCGGCCAACGGCTATGTCTTCGACGCCATCCCGGCCATGATGATGTACCGCTCCAAGGTGTGCGGGAGCGAATGGAGTGACGGTGATCTCGAGGAGATGATCGATCAGCTGATGCTCCCGCTGCTGCGGCCCCACGGGGTCTGATCCCGTGCCGCGGTGAGTCTGCGTGGCGCTCGGGCGACCAGGGTGTCGCAGGATGATCCCGGCGGCGTAGGCTAAGGGCGCCATGCCGTACGAACCACCTACTCACACTGTCGAGCGCTCCCTGCGCGCCACGACCGGAGCGAAGGTCATCGCCGGTGTCGACGAGGTGGGGCGAGGCGCCTGGGCCGGACCGGTCACCGTGTGTGCCGCGATCACCGGACTGCGTCGCCCGCCCGACGGTCTGACCGACTCCAAACTGTTGACCATCAAACGTCGTACAGAACTGGCCGAGGTCCTCCGGGTGTGGGTGACGGCCTACGCGCTGGGGCATGCTTCCCCCGAGGAGATCGACACCCTGGGGATGACGGCCGCGCTGCGGCTCGCCGCGGTCCGTGCACTGGACACGCTGCCCGTCCGCCCCGACGCCCTCATCCTCGACGGGAAGCACGACTATCTCGGTGCCCCCTGGAGGGTCCGCACGGTGATCAAGGGCGATCGGTCGTGCGTGGCCGTCGCCGCGGCGTCGGTGATCGCGAAGGTTCAGCGCGACAAAATGATGGCCGAACTGGGTATCGACCATGCAGACTTCGGATTTGCGGACAACGCCGGGTATCCGTCGCCCGTGCACAAGGCCGCACTGGAGGAGCGGGGGCCCACCCCGCACCACCGCTTGTCGTGGGCGTATCTTGATGCGTTGCCTCAGTGGCGGCACCTCAAGAAGGTCCGCAGCTGGGCGGACGGAGGCGTTCCGGAAATCGAGGGTCAGCTCGGCTTCGATTTCTGACGGTTCCGATCGCACTGATGTGCCACCCGGTCACCCGCGCCGCACCAATGTTTGATAAATATCAGCTCATGCCTCTCATTCCCGAGGAGCCTCAGATTCACGAGAGTGCCCAGGGTCCCCGCGCTACGCCGGCCAGCGGCCGTACCGCGCCGACCCCCCGCCCCGTACCCGGCCCCCGCCCCGCGGCTCCGCCCCGCCCCGGTCGTCCCGGCCCTCTGCGGCCCGCGGCGCCGGTGCAGCGCACGCCCCGTGACGTGGCTCCGGCCAAGCCTGGCCCCTCCGGCCCGGCCGTTCCCGCCGCTTCGGCGGTCACCCCGCAGATCCAGCTGATCCCGGCTTCGGCCGAGGGTGCGCTCGACGCCGCCGAGGAGGCGGTGGATCTGCTCCTTGACTCGGGCCGAGCCCCGGGCGACGTGCTCGTGATCACCACCGGTGCCCAGCACCCGTGGGCGGAGCACGAGCTGTCCTTCGGCGAAGCCTCCTACTGGGCGCAGCACGACGCTGGTGACGACGTCTTCTACACGGACGCCGCCATCGCCTCCCGTGCCGCGTCCCGCCCCGTGGTGGTCGTGGCCGTCAACGGAGGCCCGGCCTCCGCCGCTGCCTCCGCCCTTCCGCTGGCCCATTCCAGGGCCGGTGCCCTGCTGATCGTCTGCGGCGATCCGCAGCAGATCAACACGGTGCTGGGCGCCGGCGTCTGAGCCGCGCCCGGCGCCTCGGGCCACCGGGGTGACACAGGAGTCACTCCGGCGGAATCCGCACGGAGTGACTTCTGGTGTGCCCGGACGACGGACGGTCTTCCGCCCGCTGGCGGCCTCCCGGCCCGCGTTGCGGGCAGAGCGTCGATCGACAGGTCGGGCCGGCCCAGGGACCGTCACCGCAGTGGCGTCCGCGGTGCCGGCCCGCGAGCCGTGGCGAGCGGCCGTATGAGCGCACCCCTGGAGCGGATCTCGTACGGCCGTCGGGTGCGGCGCGGATGGCAGCCTGTTCCCTTTGCACCTCTGTCCGCCCGGCCGAGGCCCAGGCCGGGTGGCGGGTGGCGCACGACTGGTCCGCCGTCCGGCGCGGACCGGGTGGTCGGGGCCCGGTGGACTGCATACGGCCGCGGCGCACGGTCCCGTCCGGCGCCGTGACCTTCAGCGGGCCGCCGCGCGTCGCAGGACCTCCGAGACCGGACCGCCGGTGCGTGGAATGAGTGGCGGTGTCTCCGACAGGGCGAACGGCTCCGGAGCGGAGTCGGCGTTGGGGCGGCGTCCGCCGCGCCCCTCGCCGAGCACATGCCAGCCGTCGTGGGTCAGTGTGATGTACGCCCCGCAGCGCAGCCCGTGCAGCGTGCAGGCATCGCGCAGTCCCCACATCCAGGCGCCGTCCTCCTCCGTCCAGCGTGCGTCGCCCTCACGGCAGTAGAGCAGCACGGCCGTGCGCACCGGAGTGCGGCGTCTCAGGTCATGTGGAATGACCCGGCGCAACTGGGCGAGCAGCGCGTTGCGGAACATCCATCCGTCGGCCGGCGCCGGACCGCGGCTGAACGACGCGCTGGCGCACAGCCGCTCGTCAGGATCCAGCACCGCCACGACCGCCGTGGACAGCTTCGGGTGGTGGCGGGCATGAAGCCCGCTGACGACTTCACGGGGGTTGCGCAGCAGAGGGATTCCGGCAGAAGCCCATTCAGCCGGCTCGAGCAGGCGGCTGGCAGAAACGGCGGACGCGGAGGTCGACAACGATGCCGCCGAGGACGAGGCGAATCCGAAGGTCACGTTCCTCCCTTCGGCTACGCGCCCATACTGCGGGCGAGGTCGGATTCGGGAGCGCGCACCGCAGCAAAGCCCAACCGGATCACGGGCGAGCCGTGCGGGGAGCGGACCTCAATTCTTCCTGTCGAACTGAGATGCGGCAACGAGCAATTGGGGCCACCGGCGGTTATCTGGAGGTGTGTGGCTTATATCCCTACCCAAAGCTTCGGCTGGTGATGCCTGACGTGTCCGGCCGCCGCCCCGCGTGGGGCGGCGGCCGGACCGTGGTCAGCCCTGGACGGCCAGGACCAGCGGCAACACCCCGCGTGCTCCGGACTTTCTCAGGAGTCGTGCCGCGACCGCGAGGGTCCAGCCCGTCTCGGTGAAGTCGTCGATCAGCAGAACCGGACCGTCGGCTTCGGCGAGTACTGATGCCAGGGCAGGCGGCACTGTCAACGCGCCGTCGAGGGCCTTCAGTCGCTGTGCGCTGTTGCTGCGCGGCACCCGCGGCACATCGTCGACGTACTCCACGGTGCCGAGCAGGGGCAGCCGACCGATCTCGGCGATCCGGGCTCCCAGGGAGTGGACCAATCGGGGCCGGGTCCGTGAGGCGACGGTGACGACGCCCACCGGTCGGGGCTTGGCGTCGGCGGCACCGGGGGCCCAGCCACCGGGGCCCTTCGCCCAGCCCGCCAGGACACCCACCACGGCCCGCGCCACGTCGTCCGGCACCGGAGTGTCCGGTGCCTGGGGCGCGAGGAGCGGACGCAGCCGGTTGCCCCAGCCGATGTCCGACAGTCGACCCAGCGCACGCCCCGGCGAGGCCTGTTCACCGGCCGGAATCCGCCCCTTGAGCGCGATGCCGATGGCCGGCAGGCCGGTCGGCCACATGCGGCGGGGCTCCACCTCGACCCCGGCCCGGTCGAGATCACTGCGCGCGGCGTCCACCGCCGTCGTGGAGGTGTCGGCGGTGAAGCGCGGCCCCGCGCAGTTGTCGCAGCGGCCGCAGGGTTTGGCGCCCTCGTCGTCCAGCTGGCGCTGAAGGAACTCCATCCGGCACTCGGTCGTGGACGCATAGGCCCGCATGGCCTCCTGCTCGGCCGAGCGCTGCCGGGCCACCCACTCGTACCGCCCGGCGTCGTACGACCACGGCTGCCCGGTCGCGACCCAACCGCCCTTGACCCGGTGGACCGCTCCGTCCACGTCGAGGACCTTCAGCATGGTCTCCAGCCGGGAGCGGCGCAGTTCGACAAGGGGTTCCAGGGCGGGCAGCGACAGCGGCCCGTCGGCCCGGGAGAGGACGTCCAGGGTGCGCCGCACCAGCTCCTCGGAGGGGAATGCGAGTGAGGCGAAGTACTCCCAGATCGCCTCGTCCTCCCTGCCCGGCAGGAGCAGCACCTCGGCGTGCTCGACACCTCGGCCGGCCCGGCCGACCTGCTGGTAGTACGCGATGGGGGAGGAGGGGGAGCCGAGGTGGACAACGAATCCGAGATCCGGCTTGTCGAAGCCCATGCCGAGCGCCGAGGTGGCCACGAGCGCCTTGACCCGGTTGGCGAGCAGGTCGTCCTCGGCCTGCTGTCGTTCGGCGTTCTCCGTCTTGCCCGTGTACGAGGCGACGGCGTGGCCGCGTTGCCGCAGGAAGGCGGTGACCTCCTCCGCGGCGGCGACGGTGAGCGTGTAGACGATCCCGGAGCCCGGCAGGTCGTCGAGATGGTCGGCGAGCCAGGCCATCCGGTGCGCGGCATCCGGCAGCCGCAGCACCCCGAGGCTGAGGCTCTCCCGGTCCAGCGGCCCGCGCAGCACCAGGGCGTCCGACGTGCTGCCCGTCCCGAGCTGGTCGGCGACATCCGCCGTCACCCGTGCGTTGGCCGTGGCGGTGGTGGCCAGCACGGGCACACCGGGCGGCAGATCGCCCAGCATGGTGCGCAGCCGCCGGTAGTCGGGGCGGAAGTCGTGGCCCCAGTCGGAGATGCAGTGGGCCTCGTCCACGACCAGCAGGCCGGTCGCTGCGGCCAGTTTGGGCAGGACCTGGTCGCGGAAGTCGGGATTGTTCAGCCGCTCCGGGCTGACGAGCAGGACATCGACCTCGCCGGCCGCGATCTCGGCCTGGACGGCGTCCCACTCCTCGGTGTTCGCGGAATTGATGGTCCGGGCGTGAATACCGGCCCGGGCCGCCGCCTCCACCTGATTGCGCATGAGCGCGAGCAGCGGCGAGACGATCACGGTGGGCCCGCTCCCTCTGGCCCTAAGCAGCGAGGTCGCCACGAAGTACACCGCGGACTTGCCCCAGCCCGTGCGCTGTACGACCAGGGCTCGGCGCCGGTCGGCGACCAGTGCCTCGATCGCCCGCCACTGGTCCTCGCGCAGCCGGCCCCCGCCCGTGGCGTTTCCGACGAGCCGGGCGAGGACGGCGTCCGCCTGCGCCCGGAGATCCGCGTTGCTCGTGTGCTCCATGCGTTCCATACAACAGGACGGGACCGACAACCGGGTGAGCCCGGGCCGAGGCTGTGGACAACCGCGATGATCTTGTCATGTCCCTGATTTGACTTATCCACAGGCGCAAGCGGGATCGCGAGATCCGCGAGATCGTCTCCGCATGACGAATCACGGGGAAACCACCGGACCCATCGAAAACGGCGACATCTCCGGACAGGACCCGTTCACCGGGCAGTCCGCGCACGACACGCAGGTCACTCTACGCACCCCCGCCGAGCTGGCCGACGCCCTGCCCTATCTGCTCGGCTACCGCCCGGAGGACAGCATGGTGCTGGTCGCCCTTCACGACCGCGAAGGCGGCGGCCGGTTCGGCGGCCGGGCCCGCCTCGGCATCCCCGCGCACGAGGAGGACTGGGCGGCAGCCGCACGCCAGCTGGCCCAGGGACTGGTCAGGGGCAGCGAGCGGCGGAGCTCCCGCCCGGAGCAGATGGTGGCCTACGTCTGCCAGGATCCGGCCCCGGGAGAGTCCGGCCGGGACGTCAAACGACGGCTCGAGCGGCTGGCCCAGCTGCTGCGCACCGAGTGCGGAGATCTCGACGTGCCGGTCATTGAAGCGCTGTGCATCTCGGACGGCCGCTACTGGTCGTACTGCTGTCCGATCGAGGGCTGCTGCCCCGAGGACGGCTCGCCGATGGGCCTTCCCGGTACCTCCGTGCTGGCAGCCGCGGCCACCTACGCCGGTATCCAGGTGCGCGGCACTCTCAGGGAGTTGCGTGCCAGGCTGCAGCCCTGGGAGACCACCGCGGTCCTGGAGCAGGAGGCCGCGCTGGATGCGGCGGGGATGACCCAGGTGCCCCGCATCCTCGATGAGACGTCCCGTGCCGAAGTGGCCGAAGAGACCATCGCCCTCGCCGAGCGGGTCATGCGTCGGCTCGCCGCGGCAGCGCCCGTCTCGGGCGCGCATCCGGCGGATCTGCGTGACGACGACCTGCTCGCGCACGACGAGGCGGCGACGCTCATTCTCGGTCTCCAGGACCGCACGACCCGCGACCGGGCGGCGGCCTGGATGGAAGGCGAAGAGGCCGGCCCGGCTCTCCGTCTCTGGCGCGCCGTCGCACGCCGCTGTGTCCGTCCGTACGGCGAGCACGCCGCGGCCCCGTTGACCCTGGTCGGCTGGGTCGCCTGGTCGACGGGCGACGAACTGGAGGCCCGTGAGGCGCTGGCCATGGCCCTGGGTGCGGATCCCGACTACCTGTTCGCGCGGTTGCTGCACCAGGCCTGCAACGAGGGGCTCGACCCCGAAGCGATCCGCCGCTGCCTGCGCGCGGGTCGCACGGACCCCGCGTCGGCGCAGACCACGCAACAGCCGGATCCGGCAAAGGAGTCGGCCCGGTCCGGGCTCCCGGCCACCGACGGCGCGACACCCGGAGCGACTGCGGAGTTGGACGACCGGGCGGCTGGACCGGGCTCGGCCACGGGGGCACGCCGACGCCGTCGCATGCGGCCCACGGACGGCAACGAAGGTCGTCGCGAGGCCCGGTCGGGGGGCGGCCGACGGCGGCCGACCGGCTCCCGCCCCCGGTCATCCGCGGCCGAACCCTCCCGGCCCGGCATGCGCGGGCCCGGTGGCACGCGCCCGCGTGCGTCGGACCGGGACACGACGAGCACCGCGCAGTCGGCGAACGGCCTTCGCGAGTCCGAGGGGGACGGATGAGCGCTTGGTCCCTGGCCGAGCAGGCCCGCGCAGCGCGATCCTGCGGCGCACCGGCGCAAACGGCGTGGGGTGGGCGCCCGCGAAGCCTGCGCGCCTACCGGTTCCCGGCCCGGCCGAGGGCATCCCGACTGTGCCGCCGCGGCGCCGGTGCGGTCCTCGGTCGCCTGGCAGGCCTGGCGCACCGGACACGCCGGCGTGCCCCCGGAGCACGCCCGGGAGCCCCACGCGCCCGGTGGTGGCGCAAGGCCGCGAGCGTACTGAACGGCGCCCTCGCCGGTCCGTCACACCACCGTTCGGTCGGCCTCTGCGAGCCGGGCCGTGACCCGGACGAGGCCCTTGGCGTTCACCTGAGTGGCGGAACACCTGGGCGGGCCCTGCCGCCGTACGACCGTCGTCTCCCGGGGCACCCCACCGGTCGCCCAGCACGTCCGAGGCACACCGAGCGCAGAAGAAGCCATGCCATGCACCAGCAGTCGACTTCGCCCTCCGCAGCCGACGCCGCGCGGCCGCCCTGGGGCAGGCCCGTGCAGTTCCAGCCGGACGGCACTGCCGCGTGGGCAGCGGCGCCCACCGCCGCCTCGCCGCCCTTCGATCCCCGCTCGCCCTTCCCGGCCGGCCCCGGCGGGCTTTTGCCCCCGGCTCCTCAACGCATCCGACGGCCCATCCCGGCCCCGCCACCCCGCACAGCGGCAGCCGGCCGTCCGGCGCCCGAACTGCCGCCCACCCATGCGGCGTTGATCTGCGTCGCCCTGCCCGGCCTCGCCATCTCCGGCGAGCTGGGACAACTGGCGGGCCGTGGACTGGACGGGTTCTACCGAGGGGGCAGACGCCTGCTCTCACGGTGCCAGGTCCGCGTGGCAGGCCGCGAACCGCTCGCCGTGCAGGCCAGGATGACGGGAGCCGACAGTGCCCGTTTCATCGGCACCCTGCGGGCTTCCCCTGCGGCGGGCCCCGATCCCGATGTCGTGGTCGAGCGAACGCGTCGTGCCGAGGGAACCGAACGGATCACCCTCCGCAACGCCGCGGCACGACCATTGAGGCTGCCCGTCGAGGTCGCGCTCGGCACCGATCTCGCGGAACTGGGCACCATCGCCTCCGGCACCACGGGCCCCGAACTCCCCGCCACCGTCCACGACTCGGGTCTGCGCTGGGCCAGAGCCGGTGTGGCGTCCTGCGTCACTGCCGACCCGCCGCCCTCGGACGCTCTGGCGTCCGCCGGACTGCTGCGCTGGGAACTGGAACTGCCGCCGGGCGGGACGGCAACCGTGGAACTGCGGGTACGGCTCGATCGCGCGGGCCCGTTGCGATCCGCGGGCCAGACCACGACCAGCCCCTTCGCACCCGCCCGGGCGACGGGCGACGACCCTCGGGTCGGCCCGCTGTTGCACGAGGCCGTCGCCGCCCTCCAGGCCCTGCTCCTGCGCGACCCCGCCCATCCTTCCGACACCCATCTCGCGGCAGGTGCGCCCTGGCGCTGTGGTCTGGCGCCCGCCGAAGCCCTCGCCGCAGCCCGCATGTCCCTGCCCCTGGGCACCCGGCTCGCCACAGGCACACTGCGCACCCTCGCCCGCACTCAGCTCCGGGACGCCGATCCACGGGCCAGCCTGATCCCGGGACCACGACGCGACGCCGGCCCGATCCTCCCACCGAGCTGCACGGGAACGGAGGCCACGCTGCTCTTTCCCGTCCTGCTCGCCGAGGCCCGCCGCTGGGGTCTGCCCGAGCAGGAGGTGAGGGAACTGCTGCCCGCCGCGGAGCGCTGCCTCGCCTGGTTGCGGACGGCCGTCGGCGACAGCACCTATCTCCCCGACTTCCGACCCAAAGGTCCTGTCCGCTGCGAAACACAGGCCCACGCGCACCGGGCGGCCCTGCTCGGCGCCGATCTCCTCGACGCCTACGACCGGCCCGGCGCCGACGAGTTGCGCAAGTGGGCCCAGGTCCTGCGGGCAGCGTTCCGTGCCGACTTCTGGCTCGAGGACCACGGCGGTGGCCGCCCGGCCGCGGCCCTGACCGCGGACGGCCGTCCCGTGCCCCATCTGGGCTCCGCCGCCGTGCACCTCCTCGACACCGGCCTGCTCGGCTCCGGCCGTCTCGCCCCTGGCCTCCTCGACCAGGTGCAGACCGAACACCTCGCCCGGCTGCTCGGCACCCCCGCCCTGGACGCGGGCTGGGGACTGCGAAGTCTCAGCGTCAAGGAGCCCGGACATAACCCGTTCGGCCACCGGAGTGGAGCCGTCCGGGTTCATGAGACCGCACTCGCCATCACCGGTCTGGCCGCCGTCGGCTACGAGAAGGAAGCAGGCGGCCTGCTGAGAGGCCTGCTGGAAGCGGCGGAACACTTCGGCCACCGGCTGCCGGAGATGTTCGCAGGGGAACAGCGCTCCGCGGGGAGCGCCCCCGTCCCGCACCCGGCGGCCTGCCGCCCGGCGGCCACCGCCGCAGCCTCCGCGATCATGGTGCTCATCGCCCTCGCGGGTATTCGCCCCGACATCCCCGCCCGAACGGTCACCTTGTGTCCCGTGCGCAGCGCCCCGCTCGGTGAACTCGTCCTCACCGGGTTGCGCGTCGCCGGTGCCCCCTTCGCCGTGCGGATCAGCCGACTGGGTCTGGCCATGGTCGAGGAGGCGGCGGACGGCCTGCAACTGGGAGTGTGACCTTGTACGACGGGACAGACCAAAGAAACGGAGCCGACCCTGCGCCCCATACCGGAACGAAGCGTGGCCACCACTGATGCGGCCGACGAAGGGCGTGTTTATCGTCAGGCAGACGACTATGATCGCGGCATGCCCTACGACCCGTCAGCCTTTCCGCCCTTCGCCGTCACCGTGGACCTGGTCGTGCTGACCGTGCGCCGCCATGCCCTGTGCGCGCTGGCGGTACGCAGGGGCGAGCCCCCCTTCCAGGGGCGCTGGGCGCTGCCCGGCGGCTTCGTACGGGCCGACGAGGACCTCTCGCAGGCGGCCGCGCGCGAACTCGTGGAGGAGACCGGGCTGAGGGCACATGATCCCGCGGCTCCGGCCCAGGACAACGGGGCCCATCTCGAGCAGCTCGCCACCTATGGCGATCCCAAGCGTGACCCGCGTATGCGGGTGGTCAGTGTCGCTCACCTTGCGCTCGCTCCCGACCTGCCCGCCCCACGCGCGGGAGGCGACGCGAGCAACGCGCGCTGGGCACCGGTCGAGGAGCTGCTCCAGCAGGGAGGTTACGGCCGTGACGGCGAGCCGGTGGCGCCGCTCGCTTTCGACCACGCCCAGATCCTCGCCGACGGCGTGGAGCGGGCCCGGTCCAAGATCGAGTACTCCTCGCTGGCCACCGCGTTCTGTCCGCCCGAGTTCACCGTCGGCGAGCTGCGGCGGGTGTACGAGGCGGTGTGGGCGGTGGCGCTCGATCCCCGCAACTTCCATCGCAAGGTCACTGGCACCCCCGGATTCCTCGTTCCCACGGGAGGAACGACCACGCGCCAGGGCGGTCGGCCGGCACAGCTCTTCCGGGCCGGCGGCGCCACCCTGCTCAATCCGCCGATGCTGCGCCCCGAGGTCTGAGCGGCATGGAGACCGGCCGGTAGGCAGCCGGGGACAGGCTGTCCAATTGGAGTCCCGGCTCCATCGAACGGCGGACATTAATCCAGCCTGGCCGCAGCGCGCATCCGGGACAGATCTGATAATGCACGAAAAAACGGGCATAGCACGCTATCTTGCTGCAGGTGATCGAGGCCTTCGGACTGACCAGTAATCCCCGCAAGGCGCACCGGCCCGCCGTGGACGACGTGTCCTTCGAAGCGCGTGCCGGACATGTCACTGCGCTCCAAGGAGGCGTCGGCGCGGGCAAGACGACCGCGCTCAGACTGATGCTCGAACTCCAACAGGGGCATGGCATCACCTACTTCCGGGGGCGTCCCCTGCACCGGATCGCCCATCCGACGCGGGAAGTGGGCCTGCTCCTCGGCGACGTACCGGGACACCCGGCCCGCTCCGTCCGGGGGCATCTGCGCATGCTGTGCGCGGCCTCGGGTGTCCCGGCACGACGTGCCGACGAGGTCCTCGAAGTGGTCGGCCTCGCCGGCCTGCGCGACGAGCGCCTCGGGGCGCTCTCGCGCGGCATGGACCGCCGCCTCGGTCTGGCCTGCGCCCTGTTGCCCGATCCGCACACGCTCGTCCTGGACGACCCCGCCGAGGGTCTGTCCACCGGTGAGGCGCAGTGGCTGCACGACATGCTGCGCGCCCACGCCGAGCAGGGTGGCACCGTGCTCTTCACCACGGCCGATCCCAAAGAGGCGGCGCGCGCGGCCGACCGTGTCGTCACCCTCGACGGCGGCCGGCTCAGGGCCGACCAGGATGCCGAGGACTTCGCCCGCACCCGGCTGCGCCCGCGCGTCGCCGTCCGCAGCCCCCACGCGGCGCGCCTCGCGGCCCTGCTCACCAAAGAGGCCCGGACCGCGCGCCGCTCCGTGCAGGTCGTACGGGAAGGCGGCAACCTCCTCTCGGTGTACGGCTCCACGACCGCCGACATCGGCGAGACGGCCTTCCGTAACGGCATCCTGGTGCATCAACTCGCCGACGAGGTAGGCGACATGGTGCCGACTGCCGGTGCCGGGTCCGACAGCTCGTCGCAGGGGGCGGGCGAGGTTGCGGTGGACGAGTCCCGCGCGCGGTGCGCACCAGATGCCCCCGGCGCGTCGGTGACGCCGGGGCCGGAGACCTCGGCGCCCGACCTGCCGGCGGCGGAGTCGGGAACCTCGGCGTTCGACTCGTCGGCGCCGGCCATCGCGGCGTCCGACTCGCCTGGCCCGAGGAAGGCCGCCGTGTCCTTCGGTTTTTCGTCGAATGCGTCGAAGACCACGGCGTCGGGCGTCGTGGCAGAAGCACGGGGCGCCACGTCAGCGAACTTCCCGGTAGGGGAGGGCACGGCGGTGGATGGGCCGACGCCGGAGTCGGCAATCTCCGGTCGTTACTCGCGCGAGGATGCGCAGACCGTGTCTGCTCTCGCGGCGGGGGAGCGACGAGCACGGGCGGCCGACGGTGAACTGCCCACGTTCGGGGAGGTGCCCTGCCTGCGGTCGGACGCCCTGGCGGAGATCGGTTGGCCGGGCGGTGCGCTCCCCGGAGCCGACGGAGCGGCACACGGTGTCGTGAGCCCGGGCCGCCAGGGCACGCCCGACGGAAGTGAAGGCGCGGTTCCCGCGGAGCTGCTCGCGGGAGCCGGTGCAGGCCGGACCGCCGACGTGACGGCCTCCCGCCCGTCGCAGGGCACGGTCGCGGCAGCCCGGGAGCTGCAGGCCGGCGGTGCGAGCAGCTCCGCGGCGGGCATCTCGGCGCTCCGCGCCCGCCTTCCCGGAGCCAGGAATCCCAGTATCCGCCGTCCGCGGACCGCTCGCGCCGACCAGCCCGCCGGCGTCCGCACCCTCGACGCCCTCTCCCCCCTCCCGCCCCCCATCTCCGTCCGCCTCGCCCCCAGTCCCCTCCGCCCTCTGCGCTACGAGATCCGGCGCGCCACCGGAATCGGCGTCGGCTTTGTCACCTGCGGAGTCGTGCTGGCGCTGTCCGCACTCACCGCCGTGCTGCTGGCCCGGCTCGGCCACACTCCGCAGGAGCGGCTGTTCGCCGCGTGGCCGCGGGAACTGCCGCTGCCGCCCGCAGCGCTCGCGACAGGGCTGCTCGGCGCGCTGGCCTTCGGGGACGAGTTCCGCCACCCCGCCCTGGCGGTGGACCGCAGCACCGTGCCCCGGCGGCTGAGGCTGCTGACCGCGAAACTGTTCGTCTCCGGAGCCACCGCGGCGCTGCTCGCCTTCCTCGCCGTGGGCTGCGACGCCGAAGCTCTCTACATCGTCTACGGACGGGAGCTGACACGAGTTCCCGCGGACTGGCTTTCGCTGGGCGTGAGTTGGTTCGGACTCGTCGTGGGCTGCGCCTGGGCCGGTGTCCTGGCAGCCGGTGTCTTCCGGTCCACCACGGGCGGCCTGGCTGCCGTACTCGCCGTGCCCGTGGTCGTCGTCCCGCTCGTCCGCGCGGCGACACGGGGGCCCGCCCAGCGCTTGATGGCCGGGTTTCCGGAGCGGATGCGGGAGGCGTTCCTGCTGCAGTGGCCGTTCGGGGGCGACCGATATCTGCTCGCGCTGGCCCGGGTGGTCGCCCAACCGGTCGGCGGCGCACTGGCGTTGTCGCTGTCGGCGCTCCTGGGCGCGTATCTGTTCTCCATGCTGCGCACCCGGTTCCGGTGACGGCGTGCGTCCGCTTCCGATCCTGCCCTGCGCGCAACTCCCCGTAGAAAGCCCATTTCTTTCCGATAAGGCGTCAATTGCGACGGCGTGAGCGATCACCCTTTCGTGTGCTTTTCACCAAAGACCTCAAGGGAGTTGGAGACGGCGCCGACAAAGGTTCCGTGAGTACCCTTGCGCACACCATGATGACCGCCGCCCGCTCCTCAGACTCCGGTCTGGCCGGCCCGGGCGAACTCGACCGCTACCCCTACTCCGAGGCCCCTGTGGCCGATCGGGTCGGAGCACCCTCCTGGGAGAGCGCCGACCCCGAACTGGGCCGTGTCGGCAGGCGTGCCGCGGGCAGCCGCGGACGCGGACTGCACGGCCAACTCGTCCAGCAGCTGGGGCAGATGATCGTCTCGGGCGACCTGGGCGCGGACCGCCCGCTGGTGCCCGAGGAGATCGGCCAGCGCTTCGAAGTCTCCCGCACCGTCGTCCGTGAGTCCCTTCGTGTCCTCGAGGCCAAGGGCCTGGTCAGCGCCCGCCCGAACGTCGGCACGCGCGTGCGTCCCGTCAGCGACTGGAACCTGCTCGACCCGGACATCATCGAGTGGCGGGCCTTCGGGCCGCAGCGTGACGACCAGCGTCGTGAGCTGAGCGAGCTGCGCTGGACCATCGAGCCGCTCGCCGCCCGCCTGGCCGCCGGACATGGCCGTGAAGAGGTGCAGCAGCGCCTCTCCGACATGGTAGAGATCATGAGCCACGCCATGGCGCAGGGCGACGCGCTGACCTATTCGCGCGCCGACAACGAGTTCCATGCACTGCTCATCCAGATCGCCGGCAACCGCATGCTGGAGCACCTGTCCGGGATTGTCTCTGCGGCTCTCCAGGTGTCGGGCGGCCCGGTCACGGGATGCGACCGGCCGAACGAGACGTCCCTCGCGCAGCACGCACGCATCGTCGACGCCATCGGCACCGGCGACGGGGCGGCGGCGGAGGCGGCCATGCGCCAACTGCTCACCGTCCACCCCGAGGTCGAACGCGTGGTACCCGCCCCGCGCGAGCACTGACCTCAGCGACGAAGGCGGTGGGGTCGCCGGTGTGCGGCGTCAGCGTGGTTCTCGTGGTTCTCGTGTCGACGCCGGGCTCGGGTACCGGCCGCCGCCGGACCCCGCCGGATCCTGTGCGGATCGGCGGGGTCCGGCGGTGCGACGGGCCACCGTAGCCTCGTTGGCGTCTGTCGGCGAGGGCATGGGTGATCTCCTCTGTCCGTGTCTGACCGTTTTTGACCGCTTACGGGGTGTGACTCGGGCCACGCAGATTGGGCGTAACGCTCGTGGGAACAGCGCGATGACCTAAGAGGTGACAGCCGCGGAAGGAATACGGACGCCATGACAGGCGCTGTGCATCTTCCCGGCCCCCGCCCGCGCCGTCGGCCCATCCCCAGGCCGGTGGTCGGCTCCTGTCCGCAGTGGACGGTGCCGGAAGCCGTTTTCCAACGTTCCGAGAGGTTGTTCGTGTCGGCCAGCACATCCCGTACGCTCCCGCCGGAGATCGCCGAGTCCGTCTCTGTCATGGCGCTCATTGAGCGGGGAAAGGCTGAGGGGCAGATCGCCGGCGACGATGTGCGTCGGGCCTTCGAAGCTGACCAGATTCCGGCCACTCAGTGGAAGAACGTACTGCGCAGCCTCAACCAGATTCTTGAGGAAGAGGGTGTGACGCTGATGGTCAGTGCCGCAGAGCCCAAGCGCACCCGCAAGAGCGTCGCAGCGAAGAGCCCGGCCAAGCGCACCGCCACCAAGACGGTTGCGGCGAAGACGGTGACGACCAGGAAGGCCACCGCCACCACGGCCGCCCCCGCGGCGCCTGCTGCCCAGGTCGCAGCCGATTCCGCAGAGGAAGCCGCACCCGCCAAGAAGGTCGCCGCCAAGAAGACGACTGCCAAGAAGGCGGTCGCCAAGAAGGCCGTCGCGAAGAAGGCGGCCGCCAAGAAGACCACGGCCAAGAAGGACGACGTCGAGCTTCTCGAGGACGAGGTTCTCGAGGACACCAAGGTCGCCGACGAGCCCGAGGGTGCCGAGAGCGCCGGCTTCGTCCTGTCCGACGAGGACGAGGACGACGCGCCCGCGCAGCAGGTCGCTGCGGCCGGCGCCACTGCCGACCCGGTCAAGGACTACCTGAAGCAGATCGGCAAGGTTCCCCTGCTCAACGCCGAGCAGGAGGTCGAGCTGGCCAAGCGCATCGAGGCGGGTCTGTTCGCCGAGGACAAGCTGGCCAACGCCGACAAGCTCGCGCCGAAGCTCAAGCGCGAGCTGGAGATCATCGCCGAGGACGGTCGCCGCGCCAAGAACCACCTCCTGGAGGCCAACCTCCGTCTGGTGGTCTCCCTGGCCAAGCGCTACACCGGCCGCGGCATGCTCTTCCTGGACCTCATCCAGGAGGGCAACCTCGGTCTGATCCGCGCCGTCGAGAAGTTCGACTACACCAAGGGCTACAAGTTCTCCACGTACGCCACCTGGTGGATCCGTCAGGCCATCACTCGCGCCATGGCCGACCAGGCCCGCACCATCCGTATCCCGGTGCACATGGTCGAGGTCATCAACAAACTCGCGCGCGTGCAGCGCCAGATGCTCCAGGACCTGGGCCGCGAGCCCACCCCGGAGGAGCTGGCCAAGGAGCTCGACATGACCCCGGAGAAGGTCATCGAGGTCCAGAAGTACGGCCGCGAGCCCATCTCGCTGCACACCCCGCTGGGCGAGGACGGCGACAGCGAGTTCGGTGACCTCATCGAGGACTCCGAGGCCGTCGTCCCCGCCGACGCCGTCAGCTTCACGCTCCTGCAGGAGCAGCTGCACTCCGTTCTGGACACCCTGTCCGAGCGCGAGGCCGGCGTCGTCTCCATGCGGTTCGGCCTCACCGACGGTCAGCCGAAGACCCTCGACGAGATCGGCAAGGTGTACGGCGTGACGCGTGAGCGCATCCGCCAGATCGAGTCCAAGACCATGTCGAAGCTGCGCCACCCGTCGCGTTCGCAGGTGCTGCGCGACTACCTCGACTAGGTCGCATCCGTACGACACCGAAAGGCCCGGTTCCCCGCGCGGGAGCCGGGCCTTCGGGCTGCGCGCAGCCGCAAGGTGGATCACTCTGGGTTCTCCGGCACCACCCGAGAGTGAGGATCCGCCATGCTCCGTTCCGTTGCCCGGGCGCTGATCCGGCCGCTGGTCCTGGCGGCCGCCACGTCCGCCATACCCCTGGCCAGCACGGCCCCCGTGGCCGCCGACAGCGTGGTGGTCGGGGGGTTTCCGATAGACGTCTCACAGGCTCCGTGGACGGTCGCGCTGTCGAGCCGTGACCGGTTCGGGGGTACGCGGGCGGGGCAGTTCTGCGGCGGTGTGGCGATCGCGCGGACCACCGTCCTCACCGCGGCCCACTGCCTGGCCGAGGACGTCCTCGGGTCTCCACCCAACCGGGTGCGCGACTTCAGGGTCATCGCGGGCCGTACGGACCTGCTGGCGGACCGGGGCGAGGAGGTCGCCGTACGGGACGTCCGGATCAACCCGGGGTACGACAGCGGGACCAACGCCGGCGACTTCGCCGTTCTCACGCTCGCCGAGCCGCTGCCGCGGAGCGCGGTCGTCGCCATGGCTGACGCGGGCGACCCGGCCTACACGCCGGGCACCCAGGCCCTGGTCTCGGGATGGGGTGACACGACCGGAGACGGTGCCTATACGCGTCGTCTGCACGCCGCACACGTGCGCGTGCTGCCGGACGACCTGTGCGCACGCGCCTACCCGGGCGGTCCCGACGGCACCTACCGGGCGGGCAGCATGCTCTGTGCCGGAGAGGCGGCCGGCGGCCCGGACGCGTGCCAGGGTGACAGTGGTGGCCCGCTGGTGGCAGCGGGGCGGCTGATCGGGCTCGTGTCATGGGGAGGCGGCTGCGGCAGGGCCGGGAACCCAGGGGTCTACACGCGCGTCTCCGAGATCGTGCGCACGCTGGATGCGGCCCCGGGCGGCCAGAAGCGCTCCCACGGGACCCACTGAGGGCCTGACAGCGGGTACGCGTACGGGCGGCCGCTCCCGAACCGGGAGCGGCCGCCCGTACACCGGCCTGTGCCGGGGCTGGCTCGTCGTGTGTGCGAGATTCAGCGTTCTTCGTCGGAAGTGGTGTTGGGAACGGACGTCAGCCGCTCCGTCTCGTCCTGTATTTCAGCGGCGATCTTCTTGAGTTCCGGCTCGAACTTGCGACCGTGGTGGGCGCAGAAGAGCAGTTCTCCGCCGCTAAGCAGGACGACGCGCAGGTATGCCTGGGCGCCGCAGCGGTCGCAGCGATCGGCGGCCGTCAGGGGGCTCGCGGGGGTCAGAACAGTAGTCACGTCGCCTCTTCTCTAGCTCGACGAGCTGTCGTACCAGGGTCAACATCCAACCAGCCCGAAAACGTTCCCGCTCGTGGCTTTTCCTCGAAAAATCTTCCGGGGCGGCTGTTTGCTGCCGGTTGGCGGCGAATGTGCCGTAGTGCGTGTTTTGTGTGCTTACGGTTTCGCGCAGTGTTGTGTCTAGGTCCTCCCGGCCGGGTTGCCGGTTGTTCATGAGGACGTGCCCGGAGCCTAAATGGTTCATGCCTCCAATGGAACGTGATGTGTGCTTCACTCCATCGAGGGATCGAACATGCATGCGAACCTGGACTAGTCTGAGTTTGTGACGAGGGTGGCGTTACACCGGCTCTACCAGGCCTCGGTACCCTCTGAGCGGCGACCGAAGCCGCCCCCTTACCCAACAGGGGTCAACTGAAATTCAGCGAGGAGCGAACCGCGTGACCGCCGATACGTCCGTGCCGTCCACAGCGCTGCTGGCAGGAGCAGACCGGGACGGTTCCAACTACACCGCGCGGCACCTGCTCGTCCTCGAGGGCCTCGAGGCCGTGCGCAAGCGCCCGGGCATGTACATCGGCTCGACCGACAGCCGTGGTCTGATGCACTGCCTCTGGGAGATCATCGACAACTCCGTGGACGAGGCCCTTGCGGGTGTCTGCGACCACATCGAGGTGATCCTCCACGACGACGGCTCCGTGGAGGTGCGCGACAACGGCCGGGGCATCCCCGTGGACGTCGAGCCCAGGACCGGCCTGTCCGGCGTCGAGGTCGTCATGACCAAGCTGCACGCAGGCGGCAAGTTCGGCGGCGGTTCGTACGCCGCCTCCGGTGGTCTGCACGGCGTGGGTGCCTCCGTGGTCAACGCCCTTTCCGCCCGTCTCGACGTCGAGGTGGACCGCGGCGGCCACACGCACGCCATCAGCTTCCGGAGGGGTGTGCCGGGCGCCTTCGCCGCCGATGGTGCCGAGGCGAAGTTCGAGGCCAAGAGCGGCCTGCGCAAGACCAAGAAGGTCCCCAAGACCCGCAGCGGTACGCGCGTGCGGTACTGGGCCGACCGGCAGATCTTCCTCAAGGACGCCAAGCTCTCCCTGGACAACCTGCACCAGCGTGCTCGGCAGACCGCGTTCCTGGTGCCGGGCCTGACGATCGTCGTCCGCGACGAACTCGGCCTGGGCGAGGGTGGCAGCAAGGGTGAGGAGTCCTTCCGCTTCGACGGCGGCATCAGTGAGTTCTGCGAGTACCTGGCGAGCGACAAGCCCGTCTGCGACGTCCTGCGCTTCTCGGGCAAGGGCACCTTCAAGGAGACCGTCCCCGTCCTGGACGAGCACGGGCAGATGACTCCCACCGAGGTCACCCGTGAACTGGGCGTGGACATCGCGATGCGCTGGGGCACGGGGTACGACACGACCCTCCGGTCCTTCGTCAACATCATCGCCACCCCCAAGGGCGGCACCCACGTCTCCGGCTTCGAGCAGTCCGTGACGGCGGTGTTCAACGATGTGCTGCGAGCCAAGAAGCTGCTGCGGGTGGCCGAGGACAACATCGTCAAGGACGACGCCCTGGAGGGGCTCACCGCCGTTGTGACCGTGCGCCTGGCCGAGCCGCAGTTCGAGGGCCAGACCAAGGAGGTCCTGGGTACTTCGGCGGCGCGCCGCATCGTGAACAACGTGGTCGCCAAGGAGCTGAAGGCGTTCCTGACCGCCACCAAGCGCGACGCCGCGGCGCAGGCCCGCGTCGTCATGGAGAAGGTCGTGGCCGCCGCCCGCACGCGCGTCGCGGCCCGCCAGCACAAGGACGCCCAGCGGCGCAAGACCGCCCTGGAGTCCTCGTCCCTGCCGGCGAAGCTCGCCGACTGCCGCAGTGACGACGTCGACCGCAGCGAGCTGTTCATCGTCGAGGGCGACTCCGCGCTGGGTACGGCCAAGCTGGCGCGGAACTCCGAGTTCCAGGCCCTGCTGCCGATCCGCGGCAAGATCCTCAACGTGCAGCGGTCCTCGGTGACCGACATGCTCAAGAACGCCGAGTGCGGCGCGATCATCCAGGTCATAGGAGCGGGCTCGGGCCGAACCTTCGACATCGACCAGGCCCGCTACGGCAAGATCATCATGATGACCGATGCCGATGTCGACGGCTCCCACATCCGCTGTCTGCTGCTCACGCTGTTCCAGCGCTACATGCGCCCCATGGTCGAGGCCGGCCGGGTCTTCGCCGCGGTGCCGCCGCTGCACCGGGTAGAGATCGTCCAGCCCAGGAAGGGCCAGGACAAGTACGTCTACACGTACTCCGACCGCGAGCTGCGCGACAAGCTCATGGAGTTCCAGAGCAAGGGCATTCGGTACAAGGACTCCATCCAGCGCTACAAGGGTCTGGGTGAGATGGACGCCGACCAGCTGGCCGAGACCACGATGGACCCGCGTCACCGCACCCTGCGCCGGATCAACCTTTCCGACCTGGAGGCCGCGGAGCAGGTCTTCGACCTGCTGATGGGCAACGACGTGGCACCCCGTAAGGAGTTCATCTCCAGCTCGGCGGCGACGCTGGACCGGTCGCGCATCGACGCGTAGCCGCTGCGGCGGGCTTCGGCCGGCCGGCGGTTCGCCCCGGTCGCGGCTGGCCGGGTTTGCCCGCGGGAAGGGGTGCGCCGGGCCCGGCAGACTTGGTTCGGTCGGCGGGGCGACGGCCGGCCCAGCGCGCCGGGCTCGGTTCGGCGCGAGTGCGGTACGGTCGCGATGGGATGCGCGTTCGGGCCGGCAGCGGCATCGGTGCGGACCGGGTCCGACAGGGGCGAGGGGACGGGGACCCAGGCCGATGGTGGTCGCCGGGTACGGACCTTGACCGACCGTGGTCGTAGGGCGCCTGACCAGGCCGGCGGGGGCGATCCGCAGCCCATCCGGGCGGACGGTGACGAGGGCGGTGCACGTCTGCGTGGCTGCCGTTGCGCCGGTCACCGGTGGGCGTCGGAGTGTCCGGGTAGGCCAGGACCTCAGCTGCCCTGAACCGGCCGTTGCTGCACCCGCCCCGGCTGGTCGGCGTTACGCCAGCCCAGGCAGGGAGACTGGGGGTGTTGGTTTCCTGAGGTGGTCGGCCGTCTGACCGGCCTCAGCCGATCGCCACCCCAGCCGATCGCAGCCGCAGCGCTCGGCTGCTCGGCGTCCTACGCCTACGACAGGTCGTCGTTCAGGCAGGTCGTCGCCGTCCAGGCGTGTCCGTCGCCGCTCCCAGCGACCTCTGCCGCTCCGAGCAGGGTTTGGCTTTTCGCCCCGCGCCCGCGCCCGCGCTTGCGGCTCGGGCCCGGGCCCGCGACTGGGCCTGGGCCCGGACTCGCTGAGCGTCCCACTGTGGTCCGGCGCCCCTCCCGCGCCCCCATGGCCTCAGGCCCCCGCGTCCCCGCGCCCGGCGTCTACACCCGTGGGTGGAGACGAGCAGCTCGAGGTTTCCACCCGTGATCCACCTCCGCTCCGATCTCCGGACCTGGGAATTTCCGTAGCTTCGAAGTGTCGGCAGCGCCTGCTCCGGCACCACCTTCTCGCTCTTCTCGCTCACGGAGGCTCTGATGTCCGGGCTCGTCAACGCGCTGGTGATCGTGGCCGTCGCCGCCATAGTGATAGCGCGGCAGTTCCGTGCCCGCGCGATCAACACTGACCGGCGCTGGTGGCTGCTGCCCGTGATCCTTGCTGTTGTCGCGCTGCGCGAGCCCGGCATTCTCGACGCCCACCACCGCGCCGAGTCCGCCGTACTGCTCGTGGTGGAGCTGCTCATCGGTCTTGCCATGGGTGCCGGCTGGGCCTGGACGACCCGCATCTGGACGGCTCAGGACGGTGTTGTGTGGACCAAGAGCACCAAGGCGAGCGGCGCCGTATGGGTCGTGGGCATAGCCCTGCGGATCGGGCTCTTCGCTCTTGGACGCGGGCTCGGCCTGCACCAGGACAGCGCTGCCCTCATGCTCGGCTTCGCTGGCACCCTGCTGGTCCGCGGCGGCATCCTCGTCTGGCGGGCCCAGTCTCTCGGCACCGCGAACCGTCCTGCCCCGGCGTACGGTGACGGCATGCGGTCGGCTCGGAAGGAGCGCGTGTGACGGAAAACCTCTGGACCCGCTGGCCGTCGAGAGAGGCGCTCACCCGCGAGGGAATCAGCCGGCCTCGACGCATGCTCGCCTGGGCCGTGAGGCTGGTCGTGCTCGCGATGCTCCTGTGGGGTGCGTTCAGCAAGAACCGCGTGGGCATCGAGGGAGGGCTCCTCGCGGCAGTGGGGGTGCTCCTCGCCGCTGTCGTCTCCTGGGCCTTCTTCCGGACCACCTACCAGCACCGGCTGGTGTCCTCGCTCACGCTCATCAGCGTGCTCCTGGGCATCGCGGTAGCCGCTGAGGCCACGGGGTTCACAGGACCGGCCCTGGTGATCTGGTGCGGATGCGGAATCAGCGCCCTGGAGCGGCTGCCGCTTGCCGCGGCCGTACCCGTGACATCCGTGGCACTGGCCTCATTCTCCGCGTTCAACAGCGACGTGTGGCTCACCACGGCCGCCACGGTGGCGGGCATGGCCCTCGCCGGATACGTCCTGCGGCTGGACGCGGAAGCCCGGGGGAGCGCGCAGCGGCTCCTTGCCCAGGAGCGTGCGGCCAGAGCCGCCGAGGCCGAGTCCGCCGCGCTGGCAGAGCGGGCCCGGATCGCCCGCGAGATCCACGACGTGCTGGCCCACAGCCTCTCGGCGCAGCTGGTGCACCTGGAGGCCGCCCGGCTGCTGATCGAGAACGGCGCCGAGCGTGAACGGATCCTGGAGCGGGTGGTGGCCGCGCGGGGCATGGCCCGCGACGGGCTGGCGGAGACCCGGCAGGCGCTGTCCGCGCTGCGGGGTGAGCTGACCCCGCTGGAGGACTTCCTGAGTGAACTCCTCAGCGGAACCGACGGTGCCGAGGTCACCGTCACGGGTGAACGCAGGCCCCTGTCGGCCGAGGCCTCCCAGGCCGTGCGCCGGGTTGCGCAGGAGGCACTCACCAACGTCCGCAAACACGCCCAAGGCGCCAAAGTACAGGTGGGTCTCGACTACAGCGACCACGAAGTGACGCTGAACGTACGGGACTCGGGTGGACTGCCGGGCGAACTCACGGGGTCCGGAGGCGGGTACGGTCTGCTGGGTATGCGCGAGCGGGCCGAGCTGCTGGGCGGCTCGCTGGAGGCGGGGCCGGGCGAGGAGGGGTTCGTGGTGACGCTGAAGGTGCCGGTATGACCGAGGCGGAGGAGGAGAAGAAGCCCGCGCGGGTGGTGGTCGCCGATGACCAGACCGTGGTGCGGGAAGGCATCGTGATGCTGCTCGGCCTGTTGCCCGGAGTGGAGGTCGTCGGTGCGGCGGGAGACGGAGAGGAAGCGGTGCAACTGGTCGCGGAACTCGCCCCGGACGTTGTCCTGATGGATCTCAGGATGCCCCGCTGCGACGGAGTCGAGGCCACTAGGAGGATCCGGGCGCAGTATCCCGGCACCCAGGTCGTGGTGCTCACGACGTACGCGGACGACGAGTCGCTGTTCCCCGCGCTGCGGGCCGGCGCCCGGGGCTATCTGACCAAGGACGCGGGCGGCGACGAGATCGTGCGTGCGGTGGAGAGCGTGCTCTCGGGGGACGCGGGGCTGTCGCCGAGTGTCCAGCGCCGGTTGCTGGAGCGGCTGTCGCAGCCCGAGCCCAGACCGGAGCCGGCCGCCGAGACTCCGCCCGACGGGCTGACCGCGCGCGAGACCGAGGTTCTGCGGTTGATCGCCGAGGGGCTCAGCAACCAGGAGATCGCCCGCAGCCTGCATGTGTCGACCGCGACGGTGAAGACACACATCAACAATCTCTTCTCCAAAACGGGTCTCAAGGACCGGGCGCAGGCGGTGCGTTACGCCTACAGCAAGGGGCTGGTGAGACCGCCCGCGCAGTGAGTCACCTGATGGGGTGAAGAGCCGGGAGAAGAAGAGTCAGGGATCTTCCCGTTCTGTCCATCCTTGGGCATGCAGTCAAGCAACGGTCGTGCCCGCGGAGCGGGGGACGATCCCGACAGTTCGGCCGGGAACCGGGAAGATCACGGTGCGCCCGCGCACGATGTGACGTACGAGGATCCCTGGTACGACGCGCCGGCCTCCGGCTGGGGTGAGCGGGACGGCGTCGGCATGCCGGTGCCGGTGGTGCCGTCCGCTCGCGAGGAGCGGAGCGGACCGGGGGCCCGTGCACGCGACGTGTACGTCGAGGTGCAGCGCAGCGAGGCCTTCCAGGAGGTGCGCAGCAGGTACCGGCGGTTCGTCGTCCCTGGAGTCGCCGTCTTCCTCTCCTGGTACGTGGGATATGTGATCGCTGCCACGACGGCGCCAGGACTTATGGCCCGGCCCGTGGCGGGAGCGGTGAACGTGGGCATGCTGGCCGGGCTCGGCCAGTTCCTCAGCACGTTCCTGCTCACGTGGGCCTACGCCAGGCACGCGCGGCTGCGCCGGGACCGCGCGGCGCTGGAGCTGCGCTGGGACACCCAGGAGCTGGCTCGCGGAGCGCAGGGAGGCGCCTTGTGACCGGTGAGCATCAGACGCTGGCGCTGTTCCTGTTCAGCGGTTTCGTGGCCGTCACCCTCGGGATCACGACGTGGGTGAGCCGTCGGCGGCGCGGTTCGGCGGAGGAGTTCTACGCGGGCGGCAGACTGTTCTCCCCGATGGAAAATGGTTTCGCCATCGCTGGTGACTACATGTCGGCGGCCTCCTTCCTCGGGGTCACCGGGCTCATCGCGCTCTATGGCTACGACGGGCTGCTGTACGTCGTGGGCTTCCTGGTGGCGTGGCTGGTGGTGCTGTTCCTCGTGGCCGAACTGGTGCGCAACTGCGGGCGGTTCACCCTGGCCGACGTGGTGGCGGCGCGAATGAGCGAGCGGCCGGTGCGGATCGCGGTGGGAACTTCCTCGGTCACGGTGTCCGTTCTGTATCTGGTGGCGCAAATGGTCGGCGCCGGCAGTCTGGTGGCGCTGCTGCTGGGGCGGACGAGCGAGGCGGCCCAGGCCTGGACGGTCATCGGGGTCGGTGCCCTCATGGTGATCTATGTGTCATTGGGCGGGATGCGGGCCACCACCTGGATTCAGATCGTCAAGGCGGTGCTGCTGCTGAGCGGGACGGTCGCGCTGACCGTGCTTGTCCTGCTGCGCTTCCACGGCGATTTCGACCGGCTGTTGCTCGCGGCGGCGGAACGCAGCGGTCACGGCAGGGCGTTCCTGGCGCCGGGCCTCAAGTACGGGGGGAACTGGACCGCCCGTCTCGACTTCATCAGCCTGGGCCTCGCCCTGGTGCTGGGTACGGCGGGACTGCCGCACATCCTGTCGCGCTTCTACACCGTGCCCACCGCGCGGGCCGCACGCCGCTCCGCGGTGTGGTCCATCGGACTGATCGGCGGCTTCTACCTGATGACGATCGTCCTCGGCCTGGGGGCGGCGGCGGTGGTCGGGACGAACGCGGTGCGCGCCTCGAACGCGGCCGGGAACACGGCTGTGCCGCTGCTCGCCCTCGACCTGGGCGGCGGCGCGGGCTCCACTGGTGGAACGGTTCTCTTCGCGATCGTCGCCGCCGTCGCCTTCGCCACGATCCTCGCCGTGGTCGCCGGTCTCACGCTTGCATCGTCGGCGTCGGTGGCGCACGACCTGTACGCATCGCTGCGGCGGCCGCACGGCAAGGCGCGCAGCGAGGTCGCGGTGGCACGCTTCGCGGCGCTCGGCATCGGCGTCGTGGCGATCGCGATCGGCCTGCTGGCCCGCGACCTGAACATCGCCTATCTCGTCGGCCTGGCCTTCGCGGTCGCCGCGTCGGCGAACCTGCCCGTGTTGCTGTACTCGCTGTTCTGGCGCGGCTTCACCACCCGCGGTGCCGTGTGGGCCGTGTACGGCGGGCTGATTCCGGCGCTCGGCCTCGTGGCGCTGTCCCCGGTGGTCTCCGGCAGCCCGGGCTCGCTGTTCCCGGGCGCCGACTTCCAGTACTTTCCGCTGCAGAACCCGGGCATCGTCTCCATCCCGCTCGGCTTCCTGGCCGGCTGGCTGGGCACGGTCACCTCCGACGAGGTCGCCGACGAGGCCAAGTTCGCCGAGACCGAGGTGCGGTCACTGACCGGAGCGGGAGCCGTGTAGCAAGGGCGCGGGCCAAGGTCTGCTCGCCTGGGTCTGTCGTCAGACTCCCACCTGCCCCGCGACGCCTGCACGCTCCCCCGGCGGGGGCACCCTCACTCGCCGCACCGGCCCCGGCCCCGGCCCGAGTACGTCCCGTACGCGGGCCAAGGCCCGGCACGCCGAGAGCACGCACCTGACGCCGCGAGGCCCGCCCTACGGGCGGACGGTGGGAATTTGCCGACAGGACCTAAGGCGCAACCCAGGCGTACCGGTGCTCCGGCCGCCCGGTGTCGCCGTACTTGAGGGAGAGCCGCAGTCGGCCGACCTGTTCCAGATGGCGGAGGTAGCGCTGGGCCGTGGAGCGGCTCAGGCCGGTCCGCACGGCCACCTCGTGGGCCGACAGCGGCTGGTCGGCGCGGTGCAGGACGCCGCAGATCAGGTCCGTCGTGGGCTCGGAGTGACCGCTCGGCAGGCCGGGCGCCGAGGGCGCGGGAGCCGTCCGCAGTGCCCCGAAGATACGGTCCACCTGCTCCTGGCCCGTCAGTCCCCGGCCGCCGACGCGGTCGACCGTGCGCCGCAGGGCGGCGTAGGACTCGAGGCGGGTCCGCAGGGCGGCGAAGGTGAACGGCTTGACCAAATAGTGCAGGGCGCCCAGGCGCATCGCCTGCTGGACGGTCGTCACCTCACTGGCCGCCGTGATCATGATGACGTCCGTGCTGTGGCCCTGTTCCCGCATACGGTGGACGAGGTCGAGGCCGGTCCCGTCGGGCAGATAGTGGTCGAGCAGGACCAGGTCGACGGTGCCGCGTTCGACGGTGGCCAAGGCCTGGGCGGTGCTGTGTGCGCGGGCGGCCACCCGGAAACCGGGAACCTTTCCCACGTACTTGGCGTTTATCTCTGCGACGCGGAAGTCGTCGTCCACGACCAGGACGTCAATCATCAGGCCTCTCCTTCAAGGCCGACGGGCGTCAAGCCCGTGTTTCGGCTCCGCAGTTGTAGCGCGGGCAAAATGAGCACAACAGGCTCTTGCGAGCAAAAGAACGGCTTGTGGTCACAAGACTCCTGCTGTGGCCGGGGCGACACCTACCGTCCCGGGCCATGAGCGCACACACCAGCCCCGCCATCGAGCTGCGGGGCGCGAGCAAGACCTTCAGAACCCCGTCAGGGGGACTGCATACGGCCGTGCGCGGCCTGGACCTCACCGTCGGGCGCGGCGAGTTCGTGGCTGTCGTGGGACCGACCGGCTGTGGCAAGTCCACCACGCTGACACTGGTCAGCGGTCTGGAGGAGCCCACCGAGGGCGAGGTGCTGGTGGCCGGGAGTCCGGTCGGCGGCGTCGGCGACAAGGTCGGCTTCGTCTTCCAGCAGGACGCCACGTTCCCCTGGCGGACGGTGCTGTCCAACGTGATGGCCGGCCCGCGCTTTCGTGGCCTGCCCAAGGCGGAGGCCAAGGAGAAGGCGCGGGACTGGCTGGCCCGGGTCGGACTCGCCGGTTTCGAGGACCGTTATCCGCACCAGCTCTCCGGCGGACAGCGCAAGCGCGTCGCCCTCGCCGCCACCTTCGTCAACGACCCCGAGATCCTCCTGATGGACGAGCCGTTCTCCGCGCTCGACGTGCAGACCAGGGCGCTGATGTCCGACGAGTTGCTGGAACTGTGGGAGGGCACGGGCGCTTCGGTCGTCTTCGTCACCCACGACCTCGAGGAGTCCATCGCGCTCGCCGACAGGGTCGTCGTGATGACCGCCGGACCCGCGACCGTGAAGCAGGTCTTCGACATCGACCTGCCGCGACCGCGCAAGGTCGAATCGGTGCGCCTCGAGCCGCGGTTCATCGAGATATACCGCGAGATCTGGGAGTCGCTCGGCGAAGAGGTCCGCATCACCCGTGAAAGGGGTGCGGCCCATGTCGCCTGAGGTTCTCAGCACCCCGGTGATCGACACCGGCAAGGTCTCCGATCGTGCGCGGTCCCGCGCCCGGGCCGCGCGCCGCCGCAGGCTCCTCGTCAACGCCGCGCGCGGGGTGGTGCTCGTGGCCGTCCTCGGTCTGTGGGAGGGACTGTCCCGGGCGAAGGTCATCGACCCGTTCAACTTCTCCATGCCTACGAAGATCTGGGACCAGATCTGGACGTGGGTGACGCACGGCACCGCGCTCGGCTCCCTGGGTGAGCAGATCTGGTACACGCTCTACGAGGCACTGCTCGGCTGGGTCCTCGGTGTGATCGCCGGTGTCCTGCTCGGTATTGCGCTCGGCCGGATCAGATTGCTCGCCGAGGTCCTTGGCCCATACATCAAGGTGCTCAACTCCATCCCCAGGATCGTCCTTGCGCCCATCTTCCTGATCTGGTTCGGGCTCGGCCCCTCCTCCAAGATCGCCTCTGCCGTGGTGCTCGTCTTCTTCCCGGTGTTCTTCAACGCCTTCCAGGGCGCCCGCGAGGTGGACCGCAACCTGGTGGCCAACGCCCGCATCCTGGGCGCCAGCGACCGCCGGGTGACTCTCCAGGTGGTCATCCCGTCGGCGACCTCGTGGATCTTCACCAGCCTCCACGTCAGTTTCGGCTTCGCGCTCATCGGCGCCATCGTCGGCGAGTACATCGGCGCGACCAAGGGCATCGGCCTGCTCGTCTCGCAGTCGCAGAACACCTTCAACGCGGCCGGCGTCTATGCCGCGATGGTCATCCTCGCCGTAGTCGCCCTCGTCGCGGAGGGACTGCTGACCTTCGCCGAGCGCCGCATCTTCCGCTGGAAGCCCGCCGGTTCCGACGACTGACCGACCCCACCGCGGACCAGCCCCCCACGCCTTTCCCGCACCGCCCTCTCACAAGGACGTGAACCGCCATGCGCAAGACCGCCAGACACGCCTCCCTGGCCGCCGCCGGCCTGCTCGCCCTGTCCTCGCTCACCGCCTGCGCCAACGACGCGGCCGGCTCCACAGCCGACACCGGCAGCGGCGGGGGCGGCAAGGGCGAGTCCGTCAAGATCATGGTCGGTGGCCTGGACAAGGTCATCTATCTGCCTGCGATGCTCACCCAGCGCCTCGGCTACTTCCGGGCCGAGGGACTGAACGTCCAGCTGCTCAGTGAGCCCGCCGGGGTCCAGGCCGAGACCGCGCTCGTCTCCGGCCAGGTGCAGGGGGCGGTCGGCTTCTACGACCACACCCTCGACCTCCAGGTGAAGGGCAAGTCGGTGGAGTCGGTCGTGCAGTTCTCCCGAGCCCCCGGCGAGGTCGAGGTCGTCTCGGACAAGGCGGCGGGCGGCCTCACGTCGCCCAAGGACTTCAAGGGCCGCAAGCTGGGCGTGACCAGCCTCGGTTCTTCCACCGACTTCCTCACCAAGTACCTGGCGGTCAAGAACGGCGTCAACGTCAGCGAGTTCACGCCGGTCTCCGTCGGCGCCGGGCCGACCTTCATCGCGGCCCTCCAGAACGGTGCGATCGACGGCGGCATGACCACCGACCCGACCGTCGCGACGATCCTGGACAAGAAGGCGGGCAAGGTCCTCCTCGACATGCGCACCCCCGAGGGCTCGCGGGAGGCGCTGGGCGGCCCGTACCCGTCGTCAAGTATGTACATGAAGACGGACTGGGTGAACGGACACAAGGACACTGTCCAGAAGCTGGTCAATGCATTCGTCAAGACACTCAAGTGGATGTCCACGCACAGTGCCGACGAGATCGCCGCCAAGATGCCCGCCGACTACTCCCAGGGCAACAAGACGCTCTACGCGCAGGCCGTCAAGAGCACCCTGCCGATGTTCACCGACGACGGCATGATGCCCCAGGGCGGCCCCGAGACCGTGGAGAAGGTACTCAAGTCGTTCCACCCCGACATCAAGAACGCCGAGGTCGACCTGGGCAGGACGTACACCACCGAGTTCGTCGAGGCCGCCAAATAGCGCACAGGACCTGTCCGTTCAGATGCGGGTCGCCCACACGTAACGGTGTTCCGGGCGGCCCGCGTCGCCGTACCTGAGGGTCAGATGGGCCCGTCCCGTGCGCTCCAGGAGCTTGAGATAGCGCTGGGCGGTCTGCCGGCTCACTCCCGTCCGCTCGGCGATCTCCTGAGCCGACAGCGGACCCTGGGCGTTCATCAGCGCCTGGCGGACCAGCTCGGCCGTCGTGGGGGAGTGCCCCTTGGGCAGGCCGGGCTCCGACGGCGCGGACAGGGCCCCGAAGATGCGGTCCACCTCCGCCTGTTCGGCCTCGCCGCCGCCGTCCAGGGTGCGCCGCAGCTCGGCGTACGCCTCCAGCTTGGCCCGCAGACCGGCGAAGGCGAAGGGCTTCACCAGGTACTGCAGCGCCCCGTGCCGCATCGCCGCCTGCACGGTCGACACGTCCCGTGCCGCCGTCACCATGATCACGTCGGTCTGGTGGCCGCGCCGTCGTATCTCCCGGACGACCGCGAGACCGGTGTCGTCCGGCAGGTAGTGATCCAGGAGGACCAGGTCCAGCCGAGGCAGCGTCGCCACCTGGTGCAGTGCCTGGGCCGCACTGTGCGCCTCGCCGGCCACATGGAACCCCGGGACCTTCTCGACATAGGCGGCGTTGACCCGGGCGACGCGGGTGTCGTCGTCCACGACCAGGACCTCGATCATCGTGCCTCCTCATTGGGGGCGGCGGTCGACCCGGGGGACTCGTCGAACACCGCGGGCTCCAGCTCCGGCTCGGTGAGTGCCTCGGGCAGCACCACGGTGAACTGCGCGCCGCCGCCGTCCGCGGCTCCCACCGTCGCGCTGCCGCCCTGCCGTTCGGCCAGCCGGCGCACCAGCGAGAGCCCGATGCCCCGCTTGCCGTGGGCGGGTGGCTCTTTGGTGGACCAGCCCTCCGTGAAGACCAACTCCCGCTGGTCCACGGGGATCCCGGGGCCGGTGTCGCGCACCCCCAGCACGACGGTGCGGCCCTCGCTGCGCAATTCGACTTCCACGCGCGCGTGGAGCGTGCCCGCGACCGCGTCGAGGGCGTTGTCCACCAGGTTCCCCACGACCGTGACCAGGCCCCGCGGATCGATCAGCCGGTCCGGCAGCCGGGTGCGTTCCGAGACCCACAGGGCGACTGCGCGCTCGGCCGCCACCGTCGCCTTGCCGACCAGCAGCGCGGCCAGCAGCGGGTCCTGGATCTTCTCGGTGACCTGCTCGGCGGTGACCCGGTGGTCGCCGACCACCTCGCCGACGAACTCCACGGCGTCGTCGTACATCTCCAGCTCCAGCAGCCCGAGGAGGGTGTGCATGCGGTTGGCGTGCTCGTGGTCCTGGGCACGCAGGGCGTCGATCAGCCCGCGCGTGGAGTCGAGTTCGCGCCCCAACTGCTCCAGTTCGGTGCGGTCGCGCAGGGTGGCGACGGCGCCGCCGTCGCCGGTGGGCATGCGGTTGGCGACCAGTACACGCTGTCCGCGCACGGTGAGCAGATCGGTGCCGGTGACCCGGCCGGCCAGGACGTCGGTCGTACGACCCTCGCCGAGCGCCTCGTCGGGGGTTCGGCCGACCGCTTCGTCACCGATGCCCAGCAGCCGCCGTGCCTCGTCGTTGAGCAGGCGGACACGGCCCGCGTGGTCGAGGGCGACCACGCCTTCCCGGATGCCGTGCAGCATCGCCTCGCGCTCCGCGAGCAGCGCCGAGATGTCGGAGAAGGCCAGGTCCCGGGTCTGCCTCTGGACCCGGCGGGAGATCAGCCAGGCGGCCAGTGCGCCCACCGCGAGTGCCCCGCCGGCGTACGCGAACAGCCCCGGGATCGCGCTGATCAGCCGCGCGCGCACGCTGTCGTAGGCGATGCCGACCGAAACCGCCCCGACGATGCGGTGCCCGGCGTCGTACAGCGGTACCTTGCCGCGGGCCGAGCGCCCCAGCGTGCCCTTGTCGATCTCCATGACGTTCTTGCCGGCCAGGGCGTCGGTCGGGTCCGTCGAGACGCGGCGGCCGATCTCGGAGGCCGTCGGATGCGACCAGCGCACCCAGCGGGTGTCCATCACCACGATGTACTCGGCGTGGGTGGCCCGCCGGATCCGCTCGGCCTCCCTCTGCACGGGGCCGTCGCTGGTCGGCGAGGTGGCCAGGACGCCCTCGGCGATCTGCGGGTCCTGGGCCGTGGTCTGGGCGATGGCCAGCGCGCGGCGCATCGCCTCGTGGTCCAGCTGCTTGCTCAGCGGGGCCAGGAAGAGCCCGGTCGCCAGTACCGCCACTCCCGCGGCGATGGTCACCTGCATCAGCAGCACCTGTGAGAACACCCGCCGGGGCATGCCGAGGCGCAGACGGCGTGCGGGGAGAGGGGGACTCATGGCATGACGGTACGTGGGAAGTCCGGGTGTGCCCCAGGGGATGTGATGGTCATCTCTTGACCAATTCTTGAACGACGCGGTGGATCAGCTCGCCAGCGCGGTCGGCCTCAGTTCGCGCACGGCCGTCACATCCATCCGCGCGGGCGTGCCCAGTACGGCCGCGCCACAGCTCTCCGGGCGTGGCGGCAGTCCCGCGGCCTGCGCCACCGTCACCCGCCACAGGCGTCCGTCGGCGTGCGCGACGGTGATCTCCCAGTGCGGGGCCGCGCCGTCGGTCCGTACGACGCTCAGCACACCCGCCCGGTCCTCGCCCACTGCCGACCGGACGGCCAGCTCGGCCGCCTGTCCGGGCCGCTCCCAGGCGGAACACCCCCGGCACCCCTCGACCACCACACGCCCCTCCTGGGCGCCGTGCAGGGCCTTCTCGACGGTGTGCGCCTCGGCGCGGCC
This sequence comes from Streptomyces broussonetiae, assembly GCF_009796285.1. Classification (NCBI taxonomy): domain Bacteria; kingdom Bacillati; phylum Actinomycetota; class Actinomycetes; order Kitasatosporales; family Streptomycetaceae; genus Streptomyces; species Streptomyces broussonetiae. The sequence goes on from NZ_CP047020.1 coordinate 6,920,949, forward strand.
ATAGGCGTAGCCGTACGGCAGGACGAGCACCGTCGGCGAGAAGCGATGTCCACCCAGATGGGTGACCTCCCAGACCCCGCGCACCCCCGAGGCGTCCAGCTCGCCGGCGAGCGGACGGCCCAGCAGGGCGCAGCAGCGGTCGCGCTTGCCGTTGGTGCACACGAGCGCGAGCGGGCCGCCCGTGTGCGGTCGGCCGTCGAGCGCGGCACCGAAGGAGCGGTGGTCGCCCGCGCCGAGGGCGGCGAGGTCGAGGTCGAGGAGTCGGTTCGGATTGCGGACGGTGGCGGCATGCAGCCACACATTTCCGGGAACGGTGTGGGCCGCGTACACCTGCCGGAGTGGCGGCGTGCCGGGGTCGGCATGGCGCCCGGGACGCCGGATGAGGGCGACGCGTACGCCCGTTCCCTCGGCGGCCCGCTCCAGGGCACGGCCCAGCGTGGGGTCCAGGTGGCTCGAAGTGAGCGCGTGGACACCCCACGGACCGGGCTGTTCCAGCAGCAGCCACGTCGTCGCCGTGGCCGCCGTGCCGGAAACGGGCTCGTCAAGGCTCCGGGAGACGGTCGCGCACCTACTCACAGAGGTGAGCCTAACCTGACTCTGCGCGGGGCGACTTCCGGCCGTTGCCGCGTCCTACTCCGGCAGGGGCTGCGGCGGTCGTGGTCCGACGTAGTTCCCCACGGGGCGCATGCGCAGCGGGCGCTCGCCGTACTCCTCCAGCGCGTGGGCGATCCAGCCTGCCGTCCGGGCGACCGCGAAGATCGTCTCGCCGGCCGTTGCGGGCATGCCGCTGGACGCCGTGAACACCGCCAGGGCCAGGTCGACGTTGGCGTGCAGCGGGGTGTGCCGGGCGGTCGTGGCGACGATGTCCCGGGCCGCGAGCAGGGCGGACTCGGCGCCCGGCACCTGTTCCAGGAGGCCGAACAGCACGCGCGCGCGAGGATCCTCGCCGGCGTACAGCCGGTGGCCGAGACCGGGGATACGGCGGCCTGCGCGCAGTTCGTCGGCGATCACCGGGACGGCCGTGCCCTGGTCGAGGACGTCCAGCAGCATGCGATGGGCGTTGCCGCTCGCAGCGCCGTGCAGTGGGCCCTCCAGGACGCCGAGCCCGGCCGAGACGGCCGCGTAGGCGTGTGCCCGGGCCGAGGCGGCAACCCGGACGGCGAGCGTGGAGGCGGCCAGGTCGTGGTCGGCGAGCAGGGCGAGCGCGGTGTCCAGGACACGCAGGGAGGCCGCGTCGGCGGGGCGGCCGCTCAGCCGGCCCCACAGGCGGTGGGCCAGCGGGCCGTCGTCCTTGTGGTCGTGCCGGACCGGCGGCAGTGCGGCGACAAGCGTGGGGATGAGGATCCGCGCGGTGTTCAGCACTGCCTCGTCGGACAGGTCGAAGCGCAGCGGGTCCTCCGCCGCCGCGGCGATCGCCGCCACCCGGAGCCGGTCCATGGGGGAGGCGTGCTCGGACAGGGCCTTCACCGCGCGGCAGGCGACCCCGACGGTGGGGGCGGGAGCGGAGAAGGTGACCCCCGGGGTCAGCCGGGCCGTCCACAGCCACTCCGCGACCTCCTCGTAGGAGTGACGGGTGGCCAGCTCGACCGCGTCCACGCCACGGAAGAAGTACCGGTCCTGCTCGATCAGCGTGATGCGGGTCCGGACCGAGAGGTCCGTGCCGGCGGCGGGGCCGGCGGCGGCTTCGCGCCGGTTGCGCCGCGCGAGGGCCTCGACCTCCTTCGCCTCGAAGGTGCTGGCCCGGCCACCGGGTTCGCGTCTGCTGCTGAGCAGTCCGCGGCTCACGTACGCGTAGACCGTCTCGGGCTTCACGCCGAGCAGTTCGGCGGTCTCCCTGGTGGTCAGCCTTCGCCCGGGGCGGTGGGGAGCGGGTTCGTGATCGCGCATGGGGGTCACCGTAGCCGCCTCTGTATATCTTGATTGCCATGCATTGATTCAGTCAATATTGACAAGAAATCAGTCAAGCATGGACAGTCGGATCAAGTCCAGGGAGGAGAACCATGTCCATCAACAGGAACGCCACCCCGCTCGTCGACGCACCGCGCGGCCTCGCGGGCGTCGTCGTCACCGAGACCGAGATCGGTGACGTCCGGGGCCGGGAGGGCTTCTACCACTACCGCCAGTACTCGGCCGTCGAACTCGCGCGAACCCGCGGCTTCGAGGACGTCTGGCATCTCCTGGTCCACGGCACGCTCCCGGACGCCGAGCGCGGCGCCGCCTTCGCGGCCGAGACCGCCGCGCTGCGCCGGCTGCCCGAGGAGGTCCGCGCCGCGCTGCCCGCGATCGCCGCAGCGAGCCGCGCCTCCGGCCCGCTCTCCGGGCTGCGTACGGCGTTGTCGCTGCTGGGCGCGTCACGGGGCATGCGGCCGGTGTACGACATCGACGCGGACCGGCGCCGAGCCGACACCCTGGCCGCCTGCGCGGCCGTACCCACGCTGCTCACCGCGCTGTACCGGCTCGGTCAGGGCCTCGAGCCGGTGGAGCCGCGCAAGGACCTCGCTTACGCGGCCAACTACCTGTACATGCTCACGGGCGAGGAGCCCGAGCCGCGGCGGGCCCGTGCGGTCGAGCAATATCTCATCTCAACCATTGACCATGGATTCAATGCGTCAACCTTCACGGCCCGGGTGATCGCCTCCACGGGCGCCGACGTGGCGGCCTGCCTGACGGGAGCGGTGGGCGCACTGTCCGGGCCGCTGCACGGCGGTGCGCCCAGCCGGGCCCTGGACACCCTCGACGCCATCGGCACCCCCGACCGGATCGACGCCTGGATCCGGGAGCGGGTGCTCGGCGGCGACCGGATCATGGGATTCGGGCACGCCATCTACCGTACGGAGGACCCACGTTCGCGGATGCTGCGGGAGGTCGCCCAGAGTTTCGGCGGTCCGCGTGTCGACTTCGCGGTGGCGGTCGAGCGCCGGGTCGAGGCGATCCTCGCCGAGCTGAAGCCCGGCCGCGAACTCCACACCAACGTCGAGTTCTACGCCGGCGTGGTCATGGAACTGTGCGGCCTGCCCCGGGAGATGTTCACGCCCACCTTCGCCGCGGCCAGGGTGGTGGGCTGGAGCGCCAACATCCTGGAACAGGCGGCGGATTCGAAGATCATCCGCCCGGTGGCCCGCTATGTCGGCCCGGAGCCGCCGGTGGCGGTGCCGGCGCAGCCGTGAGTCCGCTCCGGGGCACCCGGCTCTTATCCTGGTCCGGCAGCCGGTCCACGTGAGAGAGGGCGCCCGTTGGGCAACAGCAACACCCCGCAGCAGATCCCGGTCGTCGTGCTCGCCGGTTTCCTGGGCTCGGGAAAGACCACGCTCCTCAACCACCTCCTGCACCGCAGCGGCGGGAGCCGGATCGGGGCGATCGTCAACGACTTCGGGGCCATCGAGATCGACGCGATGGCCGTGGCCGGCGCCCTCGGCGACTCGACCGTCTCGCTCGGCAACGGCTGTCTGTGCTGCGCCGTCGACGCGAGCGAACTCGATCTCTACCTCGACCGGCTCGCCGACCCCGGCACCGGTATCGACGTGATCGTCATCGAGGCCAGCGGACTCGCCGAGCCGCAGGAACTCGTGCGGATGGTGCTGGCCAGCGAGCACCCGAGAGTCGTCTACGGCGGCCTCGTCGAGGTCGTGGACGCCGCCGAGTTCGACGACACCCGGGCCCGGCACCCCGAACTCGACCGGCACCTCGCCCTCGCCGACCTCGTGGTGGTCAACAAGCTCGACCGGGCCGAAGACGGTGAGCGGGTGCTCGGCCTCGTGCGGACCCTCGCGGACCGCGCCGCCGTCGTACCCGCCACCTACGGCCGTATCGACCCGGAGTTCCTCTTCGACTGCAGGCCCGGCGAGGAACGCATCGGGCAGTTGTCCTTCGACGACCTCCACGAGCACACCGAGGACGACGCCCACGCCGGCCATCTGCACAGCGGCTACGACAGCCTGCCCTTCACCTCCGGCGTGCCCATGGACCCCCGCGCGCTCATGCGGTTCCTCGACGGCCGTCCCGAGGGGCTGTACCGGATCAAGGGGTACGTCGACTTCGGGCCGTACGACACCCGCAACCGGTACGCCGTGCACGCCGTCGGCCGGTTCCTGCGCTTCTACCCCGAGCCCTGGGGCGCGGACGGGGCCCGGCTCACCCAGCTCGTGCTGATCGGCTCCGGCATCGACACCGAGGCCCTCGGCAAGGAGCTTCAGGCGTGCGAGAACGACGCCCCACACGCCGACGAGCACGGCATGTGGGGCGTCCTGCGGTACGTCCAGGGCTCCGAGGAGGAGCCCGGCCCGGAGTCGTACGAGGCGACGTACGCGGCGACGTACGCGGCGGCGTACGCGGCGGCGTACGAGACGTCGAACGAGCCGCCGTACGGGGCCTAGAACACCGGCCCCGCGACCACCGCCACCGTCTTCGGCAGCGACGTGCCCGAGCCGTCGCGGCGCGGGTCCAGCTCCGGCAGCTCGGCCGGGGTGCCGGTCTTCTGGGCCGCGCGCGCGGGAACGGGCCCTGCCCAGCCCAGCGACAGGCAGTCCTCGCCCTTGAGGAACCGCTGGCAGCGCACGCCGCCCGTGGCCCGGCCCTTGCGCGGGTACTGGTCGAACGGGGTCAACTTCGCCGTCGTCTGCACCGAGTCGTCCAGCGTGCCGCGCGAGCCCGCCACCGTGAACACCACCGCGTCGGCGGCCGGATCGACCGCCGTGAAGGAGATCACCTTTGCGCCGTCGGTGAGCTTGATGCCCGCCATACCGCCCGCCGGACGGCCCTGCGGGCGCACGATGGAGGCCTGGAAGCGCAGCAGCTGTGCGTCGTCGGTGATGAAGACGAGGTCCTCCTCGCCGGTGCGCAGCTCCACCGCGCCGACGATCCGGTCGCCCTCCTTGAGGGTGATGACCTCCAGCTCCTCCTTGTTGGAGGGGTAGTCGGGCACCACGCGCTTGACCACACCCTGCTCGGTGCCGAGCGCCAGACCCGGTGACGACTCGTCCAGCGTGGTCAGGCAGACCACCGTCTCGTCGTCCTCCAGGGAGACGAACTCCGCGAGCGGGGCGCCCCCGGAGAGGTTCGGCGCGGTCGCCGTCGGCGGCAGCTGGGGCAGGTCGACGACGTTGATCCGCAGCAGCCGGCCCGCCGAGGTCACCGCTCCGACCTCGCCGCGCGCGGTCGCCTGGACCGCCGAGACGATCACGTCGTGCTTGACGCGCTTGGCCTCGGCCTCCTCCTCCGGGAACGGCTCGTCGGTCGCCGTACGGGCGAGCAGGCCGGTCGAGGACATCAGCACCCGGCACGGGTCGTCGGCCACCTGCAGCGGCACGGCCGCCACCTGGGCGCCCGCGGACTCCAGCAGGACCGTACGCCGGTCGGTGCCGAACTTCTTCGCCACTGCGGCCAGTTCGGCCGAGACCAGCTTGCGCAGCTCCGCGTCGGACTCCAGGATCCGGGTCAGCTCCGCGATCTCCGCGGTGAGCTTCTCCTTCTCCGCCTCCAGCTCGATGCGGTCGTACTTGGTGAGCCGGCGCAGCGGCGTGTCGAGGATGTACTGGGTCTGGATCTCGCTCAGCGAGAAGCGCTCCATCAGGCGCTCCTTGGCCTGCGCGGAGTTGTCGCTGGAGCGGATCAGCCGGATGACCTCGTCGATGTCGACCAGCGCGGTCAGCAGGCCCTCGACCAGGTGCAGCCGGTCGCGGCGCTTGGTACGGCGGAACTCGCTGCGGCGCCGGACCACGTCGAAGCGGTGGTCGAGGTAGACCTCCAGCAGCTCCTTCAGGCCCAGCGTGAGCGGCTGGCCGTCCACCAGCGCCACGTTGTTGATGCCGAAGGACTCCTCCATCGGGGTCAGCTTGTACAGCTGCTCCAGGACCGCCTCCGGCACGAAGCCGTTCTTGATCTCGATGACCAGGCGCAGGCCGTGCTCGCGGTCGGTGAGGTCCTTGACGTCGGCGATGCCCTGGATCTTCTTCGCGTTGACCAGGTCCTTGATCTTGGCGATGACCTTCTCGGGGCCGACCGTGAAGGGCAGTTCGGTGATGACCAGGCCCTTGCGGCGGGCCGTCACCGTCTCCACCGACACCGTGGCACGGATCCTGAAGGTGCCGCGGCCAGTCGCGTACGCGTCCCGGACGCCGTCCAGGCCGACGATCCGGCCGCCCGTGGGCAGGTCGGGGCCCGGGACGTGCCTCATCAGCGCTTCCAGGTCGGCGTTCGGGTACCGGATCAGGTGGCGGGCGGCCGCGATCACCTCGCCGAGGTTGTGCGGCGGCATGTTCGTCGCCATGCCGACCGCGATGCCCGAGGAGCCGTTGACCAGCAGGTTCGGGAAGGCGGCCGGCAGGGCCACCGGCTCCTGCTCCTGGCCGTCGTAGTTGGGCGTGAAGTCGACCGTGTCCTCGTCGATCGACTCGGTCATCAGGCTCGTCGCCTCGGCCTGCCGGCACTCGGTGTACCGCATGGCGGCCGGCGGGTCGTCGTTGCCCAGTGAGCCGAAGTTGCCGTGGCCGTCGACGAGCGGCATGCGCATGGAGAACGGCTGGGCCATGCGCACCAGCGCGTCGTAGATCGACGCGTCGCCGTGCGGATGCAGCTTGCCCATGACCTCGCCGACGACACGCGCGCACTTCACATAGGCGCGGTCGGGGCGCAGGCCCATTTCGTTCATCTGGTACACGATCCGGCGGTGCACCGGCTTGAGGCCGTCGCGGGCGTCCGGCAGGGCGCGCGAATAGATGACCGAGTACGCGTACTCGAGGTAGGAGCCACGCATCTCGTCCACGACGTCGATGTCGAGGATTCTCTCCTCGTACGAGTCGTCTGGCGGCGGGGTCTTCGTGCTGCGGCGGGCCATCGCTGCCGGCTCCTTGCTGAAGCGATTGACTGATCTGACGCCGACCATTGTGGACCGCGGCACCGACAACCCGTGCCACGACCCGGTGTGCACGGCCTCGCGCACCTCAGGAAGCGGCCCCTGCCCGGGCCGCGAGCCGCGGTGGGGCACGCCGCAGCGGATTGCGGGATCCGCTGTCGGCGTACGCCTCGCGGGAACTTCGCCGAGGTCCCGCGCGCTTTGCATACAGTGGCAGGAACGGCAGGAAAACCGCGGTTTGCACAACCGCCTCCGCTTGCGAAGGGACGTACATGCCCATGGGTCACACGACCACAGCCGAGGCAGGCTCCGGGGGCCTGACAGCGACTGAGCACCGGCTGGCCAACGGTCTGCGCGTGGTGCTCTCCGAGGACCACCTGACCCCGGTGGCGGCGGTCTGCCTCTGGTACGACGTCGGCTCCCGCCACGAAGTCAAGGGGCGTACCGGCCTGGCTCACCTTTTCGAGCACTTGATGTTCCAGGGTTCGGCACAGGTCAAGGGCAACGGTCACTTCGAGCTGGTGCAGGGCGCCGGCGGCTCGCTCAACGGCACCACCAGCTTCGAGCGCACCAACTACTTCGAGACCATGCCCGCCCATCAGCTGGAGCTGGCGCTCTGGCTGGAGGCCGACCGCATGGGCTCGTTGCTGGCCGCCCTGGACGACGAGTCCATGGAGAACCAGCGCGACGTCGTCAAGAACGAGCGCCGCCAGCGCTACGACAACGTCCCCTACGGCACCGCCTTCGAGAAGCTGACCGGGCTGTCGTACCCGGAGGGCCACCCCTACCACCACACGCCGATCGGCTCGATGGCGGACCTGGACGCGGCCACCCTGGAGGACGCCCGCCAGTTCTTCCGCACGTACTACGCGCCGAACAACGCGGTGCTCTCCGTGGTCGGCGACATCGACCCCCGGCAGACCCTCGCCTGGATCGAGAAGTACTTCGGGTCGATCGCCTCCCACGACGGCAAGCCCGCGCCGCGCGACGGCTCCCTGCCGGAGATCATCGGCGAGCAGAAGCGCGAGGTCGTCGTCGAGGAGGTCCCGGCGCGCGCCCTGATGGCCGCCTACCGGCTGCCGCAGGACGGCACGCGCGCGTGCGACGCGGCCGACCTCGCCCTGACCGTCCTCGGCGGCGGCGAGTCCTCCCGCCTGTACAACCGCCTGGTGCGCCGTGACCGTACGGCCGTCGCGGCCGGCTTCGGCCTGCTGCGCCTCGCCGGCGCGCCCTCGATGGGCTGGCTGGACGTGAAGACCTCCGGCGACGTCGAGGTGCCGGTGATCGAGGCCGCCATCGACGAGGAGCTGGCCCGGTTCGCCGAGGAGGGCCCCACGCCGGAGGAAATGGAGCGCGCCCAGGCCCAGTTGGAGCGCGAGTGGCTGGACCGGCTCGGCACGGTCTCCGGCCGTGCCGACGAACTGTGCCGGTTCGCCGTCCTGTTCGGCGACCCGCAGCTCGCCCTCACCGCCGTGAAGCGCGTCCTGGAGGTGACCGCGAAGGAGGTCCAGGAGGTCGCCAAGGCCCGTCTGCGGCCCGACAACCGCGCGGTGCTGGTCTACGAACCCAAGTCTCCGCAGGAGGCCCCGGACGCCGACGTGCCCGAGGACCCGGAGCAGGAAGCGACCGTAGAGGCCGGTAACGAGAACGAGGAGACGGCCAAGTGACCCAGCTCGCCACCATGGACTTCCACCCCCAGCCGCAGCCCGGCGAGGCCAGGCCGTGGGCGTTCCCGGCCCCGGAGCGCACCGGGCTCGACAACGGCCTGACCGTGCTGCGCTGCCATCGTCCCGGCCAGCAGGTCGTCGCCGTAGAGGTGCTGCTGGACGCCCCCCTGGACGCCGAGCCGGCCGGCCTGGACGGCGTTGCCACGATCATGGCGCGGGCCTTCTCCGAGGGCACCGACAAGCACTCCGCCGAGGAGTTCGCCGCCGAGCTGGAGCGCGCGGGCGCCACGCTGGACGCGCATGCCGACCACCCCGGCGTCCGCCTCAGCCTGGAGGTTCCCGCCTCCCGCCTGGCCAAGGGCCTCGGCCTGCTCGCCGATGCCCTGCGCGCGCCCGCGTTCGCCGAGAGCGAGGTCGAGCGGCTGGTCCGCAACCGCCTGGACGAGATCCCGCACGAGCTGGCCAACCCCTCCCGCCGGGCCGCCAAGGAACTCTCCAAGGAGCTGTTCCCGTCGACCTCGCGCATGTCGCGCCCGCGCCAGGGCACCGAGGAGACGGTCGAGAAGATCGACGCGGCTGCCGTACGCGCCTTCTACGACCGCTACGTCCGCCCCGCCACGGGCACCGCGGTCGTGGTCGGCGACCTCACGGGCATCGACCTGGACGCCCTGCTCGGCGACACCCTGGGCGCCTGGAGCGGTACCCCGGGCGAGCCCCGGCCCGTGCCGCCGGTGAGCGCCGACGACACCGGCCGCGTGGTCATCGTGGACCGGCCCGGTGCCGTCCAGACGCAGCTGCTCATCGGCCGCGTCGGCCCCGACCGGCACGACCGCGTGTGGCCCGCCCAGGTGCTCGGCACCTACTGCCTCGGCGGCACCCTCACCTCCCGCCTGGACCGCGTCCTGCGCGAGGAGAAGGGCTACACCTACGGGGTGCGTTCCTTCGGGCAGGTCCTGCGGTCCGCCCCGGACGGCTCGGGTGCCTCGATGCTCGCCATCAGCGGCTCGGTGGACACGCCGAACACCGGTCCCGCGCTTCAGGACCTGTGGAAGGTGCTGCGCACCCTCGCGGCCGAGGGCCTGACCGACGCCGAGCGGGACGTGGCCGTGCAGAACCTCGTCGGGGTGGCACCGCTCAAGTACGAGACGGCGGCGGCCGTCGCGAGCACGCTGGCCGACCAGGTCGAGCAGCACCTGCCCGACGACTTCCAGGCGACGCTGTACCAGCAGCTGGCCGCGACGGGCACGGTGGAGGCCACGGCGGCCGTCGTGAACGCCTTCCCGGTGAACCGCCTGGTGACCGTCCTCGTCGGTGACGCCGCCCAGATCAAGGCGCCCGTGGAGGCGCTCGGTATCGGCGAGGTCACCGTCGTCGCCGCGGAGTGATGCGGTAACGCGCACAAGGCGTGTGCGGAACGCGTACGGGCGAAACGCGTAGAGGCACAACGCGCGCAAGCGGCACGCACGCGCGGGAGAACGAGGCGCACACGCGCCACGCACGCGCGTGGGGCCCTGACGGCCTACGGGTCGTCAGGGCCCTTTGCTGTTCCACTCCCTTCCCCAGATGCCCGATTTGAGGCGGAGGTTGCCCGTCTGCTCTGTGGGATGCGCTACAAAATTCCGGATCGGTTTGGGGATTGACGGCGGGCCCGCCTAGCGTCGTCCGGGCTGTCCGTCAGGCAATACGCCGCACCCGCGGCACCGGGCAGTCATCGCCGAGTCCCCGTACGGCGCGAGTCAGGGGAGCCGGGGACCCAACCGCAGTCCCTGGGGTGAATCGGACCGCCCGCGCGCGAGCGAGGGGGTCCGTAGGAGACCTTCCTGCTCCGAACCCGTCAGCTAACCCGGTAGGCGAGAGGGAAGGAAAGGACCAGCCACCTCATGGCGTTCATGTGCGCCACCGGGAAGCACCGCAAGCCCGGCCGGGTCAAGCGCACCACCGCTCAGGCGGCCGGCATCGCGGCCCTGACCACCACCGGCGTCATCGGCACCCTCGCGGCCGCCCCGGCGTTCGCCGCCGAGAACTCCGCCGAGCAGACCGGCCTCACCCCGGTGATCACCGTGGGTGACGACATCGCCGAGCACATCGATGAACAGGCCGCAGCCCAGAAGCAGGCCGCGGAGCAGAAGGTGGCCGAGCAGGTCGCGGCCAAGCGCGCCAAGGAGGTGCGCGAGGCCAAGGAGCGCGCCGCCCGCGAGGCCGAGCGCGAGCGCCTGAACCGCTTCGTCGCGCCGATCTCGAACTCGTACGTCTCCACGGGCTACAAGGCCAGCAGCTCGCTGTGGTCCTCCGGCTCCCACACCGGTATCGACTTCCACGCGGCCAGCGGCACCGCCGTCCTGGCGGTCGGCTCCGGCACCGTCGTCTCCACGGGCTGGGGCGGTGCGTACGGAAACCAGATCGTGATCCGGATGGCCGACGGCATGTACACCCAGTACGGCCACCTGTCGTCCATCGGTGTCACGGTGGGCCAGCAGGTCACCCCTGGCCGGCAGATCGGCCTGTCCGGCGCGACCGGCAATGTCACCGGACCGCACCTGCACTTCGAGGCCCGGACGACCCCCGACTACGGCTCGGACGTCGACCCCGTCGCCTATCTCCGCAAGCACGGCGTGAACGTCTGACGCATACGGCGAACGGCATCCAAGGCCCCGGCTCACCGAGCCGGGGCTTTCGACATTTTTCACGGTGCCCGGCGGATGTCCGCGTCGGTCGCTGGCCAAAAAATATCCATGGATTCCGGCCCGCCGTCGGAAATTCCGGCTCATTGCAATAGAGTCACGGAACACGCGTCCATCGTCGACGTCTCACGGGGATTAATGCGGAGGTGTCATGCGCATTCCGGCGCACTCGGTATGCACGGCGATCCGGGACGACATCGTCGCCGGTGTCCACGAGCGCGGCGGCCGCCTGACCGAAGAAGTCCTGGCCCGCCGCTACGGCGTCTCGCGCGTCCCCGTCCGCGAGGCGCTGCGCACCCTGGAGGCGGAGGGCTTCGTGGTCACGCGCCGGCACGCGGGCGCGTGCGTGGCCGAGCCGACCGAGCACGAGGCGGCCGACCTGCTGGAGATGCGGCTGCTGCTGGAGCCGCTCGGGGCCGCCCGGGCCGCACAGCGGCGCACGGAGGCGCATCTGAAGGTGCTGCGGGGCCTGGTCAGACTGGGTCAGGAACGGGCCAGGCGGGGCGGCAGCGAGGATCTGCGCGCCCTGGGCGGCTGGTTCCACGAGACGCTCGTCCAGGCCTGTGGCAGCCCCTCGCTGACTTCGATGCTGACTCAGCTGCGCCACAAGATCGCCTGGATGTACACGGTCGAGGCGACGCCGAGTCCGGCCGAGTCGTGGGCGGAGCACGCCGCGATCGTGGACGCGGTGGCGCGCGGCGACGGTGAGCGCGCGCGGGCGCTCACCGCACTGCACGGCGAGCGCGCCACGGCCGCGCACCGGCTTCGCTTTCCCGGTTCCGGCGAGCGTGTGAGGACTTCGCAACACGCCGTAAACATGTCGAGCCTGCGGCATTAACACGGACGCCGTATACAAAGAAGAGTAATTCGGTGGCGGTGTATTTCCACTGCCCGAATTTCGGTGTGCCCGCGCATTCGTAAAAGACCGCGCAAACGGCGAAGCCGCGCCGCCCCGAAAAGGGCGACGCGGCTTCGCCGTTCTGTGCGTGGCGCTCAGACGGTCTCGGGCAGCTCCTCGAGGCCCTCGGCGACCAGCTTGGCCAGCCGGTCCAGGGCGGCGTCCGCGCCCTCGGCCTCGGAGGCGAGGACGATCTCCTCGCCCCCCTGGGCGCCCAGGCCCAGGACGGCCAGCATGGAGGCCGCGTTGACGGGGTTGCCGTCGGCCTTGGCGATCGTCACCGGGACGCCTGCGGCCGTGGCGGCTCGGACGAAGATGGAAGCGGGGCGGGCGTGGAGGCCCTCGGCCCAGCCGACGTTGACGCGGCGCTCAGCCATGTGTTGCTGCCCTTCGGTGTTCAGGGTTGTCTAGACCAGTTTCCCATATCGCGAAGCATGCCCGGGAGCGGACCTTCGCCCCCTCCCGTGTGACGCCGGACCGCGGCCTCGATCCGGCTTCCGTCCCCCCACAGACTGCCTCGCGCCATTGTCGGACGCGAGCCGTACTCTGGGGCCCATGCAGAGCTCGGCGGACCGGCAGGGCCGGTACGAGTACCCCGCCCACTGGGAGGCGGACGTGGTGCTGCGCGACGGTGGCACCGCGCGCATCCGGCCCATCACCGTTGATGACGCCGACCGCCTGGTCAGCTTCTACGAGCAGGTCTCGGACGAGTCGAAGTACTACCGCTTCTTCGCGCCGTACCCACGACTGTCCGCCAAGGACGTCCACCGCTTCACGCACCACGACTTTGTGGACCGGGTGGGACTCGCGGCCACCATCGGCGGCGAGTTCATCGCCACCGTACGCTACGACCGCATCAACGCCGACGGCCTGCCCGCCTCCGCACCGGCCGACGAGGCCGAGGTCGCCTTCCTGGTGCAGGACGCCCAGCAGGGCCGCGGAGTCGCCTCCGCCCTGCTGGAGCACATCGCGGCCGTCGCGCGCGAGCGCGGCATCCGCCGCTTCGCCGCCGAGGTGCTGCCCGCCAACACCAAGATGATCAAGGTGTTCACGGACGCCGGGTACACCCAGGAGCGCAGCTTCGAGGACGGGGTCGTCCGCCTGGAGTTCGACCTCGAGCCCACCGACCGCTCGCTCGCCGTGCAGCGCGCGCGGGAGCAGCGCGCCGAGGGCCGCTCGGTGCGCAGGCTGCTCGCGCCCGGCTCGGTGGCGGTCATCGGCGTCGGCCGCGCCCCCGGCGGCGTCGGCCGCAGCGTCCTCGGCAACATCCGGGACGGCGGCTACGACGGCCGGCTGCACGCCGTGAACCAGGCCTTCCCCGAGGACCTCAAGGAGGTCGACGGAGTGCCGGCCCACCGGTCCGTGCGCGACATCGACGGCCCGGTGGACCTCGCCGTCGTCGCCGTACCGGCCGATCACGTGCCCGCGGTCGTCGCCGAGTGCGGAGAGCACGGTGTGCAGGGGCTCGTCGTGCTCTCCGCCGGATACGCCGAGAGCGGCCCAGAGGGCCGGGAGCGGCAACGGGCCCTCGTACGGCACGCGCGCGCGTACGGCATGCGGATCATCGGCCCGAACGCCTTCGGGGTCATCAACACCGCGCCGGACGTCCGGCTGAACGCCTCCCTCGCCCCCGAGATGCCCCGCCCCGGCCGCATCGGACTGTTCGCCCAGTCCGGGGCCATCGGCATCGCGCTGCTGTCCCGGCTGCACCGGCGCGGCGCAGGGGTCACCGGGGTCACGGGCGTCTCCACCTTCGTCTCCGCGGGCAACCGCGCCGACGTCTCCGGCAACGACGTCCTCCAGTACTGGTACGACGACCCCGAGACCGACGTCGCGCTCATGTACCTGGAATCCATCGGCAACCCGCGCAAGTTCACCCGCCTCGCGCGGCGGACGGCGGCGGCGAAGCCGCTGGTCGTGGTGGAGGGGGTGGGTTCCGCGCCGCAGGGGCACACGGTACGGGCGACCCGGCTGCCGCACGCCACCGTCTCCGCACTGCTGCGGCAGGCCGGGGTGCTCCGGGTCGACACGATCACCGAACTGGTCGACACGGGTCTGCTGCTCGCCCGGCAGCCGCTGCCGAGCGGGCCCCGGGTGGCGATCCTCGGCAACTCCGAGTCGCTGGGCGTGCTGGCGTACGACCGCTGCGTCGCCGAGGGGCTGCGGCCGTCGCCGCCGCTGGACCTGACGACCGGGGCGACGGCGGAGGACTTCCACCGGGCGCTGGGCGCCGCGCTGGCCGACGACACTAGTGATGCCGTAGTCGTCACGGCGATCCCCGCCATCGGGGAGGGGTCGCCGGGAGACGCGGAGCTGGCGGAGGCACTGCGTTCGGCCGCGGCGGCCGTTCCGGGCAAGCCGGTCCTCGTCGTCCACGTGGAGCTGGGAGGGCTGGCGGAGGCGCTGTCGGCTGCGGCCAGCACGGCGCCCGCGGCGGCCGAGAAGCCGCCCGGCGCGGCAGGCGGCGCCCACCCGTCCCGCGCCGCGGAACGACCGCCCGTTCCGGTGGCGGCCACTCCGCCGGAGGGCACCCACCTCATCCCCGCCTACCCCGCCGCCGAACGCGCCGTGCGGGCCCTCGCCGAAGCCGTCAAGTACGGCCAGTGGCGGCGGGAGTCGGCCGATCCCGGGAAGGTGCCGGAGTACGACGACATCGACGAGAAGGGGGCCGCGCGGCTGATCGGTGAGTTGCTCGCGCGCGGGGAGGGACTCACGATCTCCGCCGCCGAGACCTGTGAGCTGCTCGGGAAGTACGGCGTCCACGTCCGCCGGGCCCTGCCCGCGCCGACCCCCGAGGCCGCCGCCGAAGCCGCCCGCACCCTCGGATACCCGGTGGCCCTCAAGGCCACCGCCCCGCACCTGCGGCACCGCGCGGACCTGGGCGGCGTACGCCTCGACCTCGCGGACGAGGAGCAACTGCGCCGCGCGTACGGTGAGTTGACCGGGTTGTTCGGGGCGCCGCAGGAACTGCGGCCGGTGGTGCAGGGCATGGCGCCCAGAGGAGTCGACACGGTCGTCCGCGCGGTGATCGATCCCGCCGCCGGTGCCGTGCTGTCCTTCGGCCTCGCCGGGGCCGCCTCCCAGCTGCTCGGGGACATGGCGCACCGGCTGGTCCCGGTCACCGAGCGGGAGGCGACCTCCCTGGTGCGCTCGATCCGTACGGCCCCACTGCTGTTCGGCTGGCGCGGCTCCACGCCCGTGGACACCCCCGCGCTGGAGGAGCTGCTGCTGCGGGTCTCCCGGCTGGTCGACGATCACCCGGAGGTGGTCGCGGTCACCCTGGAACCGGTCGTCGTCGCGCAGCACGGCGTGAGCGTCCTGGGCGCCACCGTGCGGCTCGCGCCCCCGCCCGCCCGCGACGACCTCGGCCCGCGCACGATGCCGGCCTACTGACACGACGCCGGCCTGCTCAAGCGAACGGAGGGGGACCTTGGATCCCGTCGGGCACGCCGTCTCGTACCACCACGGCCCGGAGGTGCTCCGGGACCCCGTCCTCCGCGAGCCCGCCGCCGAGCGGTTGGACATCGTGCCGGAGTTCGTCCAGAGGCGCCCACGCGCGCGTGCGCAGGCCGTTCCCGGTCGCCGCGACTGGCCCGGAGCGCCCTTGCCCACGGATTAGGATGGACGCCATGGCCAAGACCAGTACGACGACCCAGGGGCTGCGCTCGGCGATCGAGCGCAGCGGCTACTACCCGGCCCTCGTGGCCGAGGCGGTGGAGGCCGCAGTGGGCGGCGAGCCCATCCGGTCGTACCTGGTCCACCAGGAGACCACCTTCGACCAGAACGAGGTGCGTCGGCACGTCACGGTGCTGGTCCTCACGGGCAACCGCTTCATCGTCAGCCACACCGACGAGCAGGCCGCCGACAGCACCTCCCCGACGCCGTACGCCACCACCTCCACCGAGTCCGTGAAGCTCGACCGGATCTCCTCGGTCGTGGTCAGCCGGGTGGTCGCGAACCCCGAGCAGTACAAGCCGGGCACGCTGCCCCGTGAGGTGGTGCTGACCATCGGCTGGGGCGCGGTGAACCGCATCGACCTGGAGCCCGCCGCCTGCGGCGATCCCAACTGTGACGCCGACCACGGCTACACGGGCAGCTCCACGGCGGACGACCTCAGCCTGCGGGTCAGCGAGGCCGGGGACGGCCCGGAGACGGTGCGCCAGGCGCTCGCCTTCGCGCAGTCCATCTCGGAGGCGACCGCGGACCTCACGCGCTGATGTCCCAGCTCTCCGCCTGGGACCACCCGGAACCACTCGCCCTCGACACCGCGCCGCTGCCCGAGTACGGCACTGGCTCCCTCGCCGACCTGCTGCCCACCCTGGCCGCCGGGATGGGCGTCCCCGGTCTGACCCCGACGATCCCGGAACTGACCGCGACCGACCGCGTCTGCGTCTTCCTGGTCGACGGGCTCGGCTGGGAGCAGCTGAGGGCCCACCCCGACGAGGCGCCCTTCCTGACCTCGCTGCTCGGCAGCTCGCGCGGCGGCACGGGCCGTCCGCTCACCGCCGGCTACCCCGCGACCACCGCGACGTCCCTCGCCTCCGTCGGCACCGGCTTGCCGCCCGGCGCCCACGGCCTGCCCGGCTACACCGTGCGCAACCCGGCCACCGGCGAGCTGATGAACCAGCTCCGCTTCCAGCCGTACACCGACCCGCGCCCCTGGCAGCCCTACCCCACCGTCTTCCAGCTGGCCCACGAGGCCGGGGTGCACTCCGCCCAGGTGTCCTCGCCGACCTTCGAGCACACCCCGCTCACGAAGATCGCGCTCAGCGGCGGCACCTTCCACGGCCGGCTGACCGGCGAGGAGCGCATGGACCTGGCCGCCGAGCAACTGGCCGCCGGGGACCGCTCGCTGGTCTACACGTACTACTCCGAGCTGGACGGCTCCGGGCACCGCTACGGCGTCGCCTCCGACACCTGGCGCGGTCAGCTGATGTACGTCGACCGGCTCGCCCAGCGCCTCGCCGAGCAGCTGCCCCCGCGCAGCGCGCTCTATGTCACCGCCGACCACGGCATGGTCGACGTCCCGTTCGACGACGAGCACCGCTTCGACTTCGACACGGACTGGGAGCTGCGGGCCGGGGTCGCCCTGCTGGGCGGCGAGGGCCGGGCACGGCACGTGTACGCGGTGCCGGGCGCCGAGAACGACGTACTGACCTGCTGGCGCGAGGTGCTCGGCGAGCAGTTCTGGGTGGCCTCGCGCGACGAGGCGATCGCGGCGGGCTGGTTCGGGCCGTACGTCGACGAGCGGGTCCACCCACGGCTCGGAGACGTGATCGCGGCCGCGTACGACGACGTCCTGATCATCGCCACCGAGCGGGAGCCCAAGGAGTCGGCCCTGGTCGGCAACCACGGTTCGATGACGCCCGCCGAGCAGTTCGTGCCGCTGCTCGAAGTACGCTCCTGACGCCCTCCCCTGTGACTACTCACCGAAAGGTGCTCAACTCCTCATGCCCGAGCTGGTGTTCTTCTCCGGAACGATGGACTGCGGGAAGTCGACCCTGGCTCTGCAGATTGAGCACAACCGCTCGGCGCGGGGCCTGGTCGGGATGATCTTCACCCGGAACGATCGCGCGGGCGAGGGCAAGCTGTCCTCCCGGCTCGGCCTGGTCACCGACGCGGTGGAGGTCGCGGACGACCAGGATCTGTACGCGTACCTCGTCGACCACCTCTCCCAGGGCGGCCGGGTGGACTATGTGATCGCCGACGAGGCGCAGTTCCTCGCGCCCGTGCAGATCGACCAGCTCGCGCGCGTGGTGGACGATCTCGGTCTGGAGGTGTACGCCTTCGGGATCACCACGGACTTCCGCTCCAAGCTCTTCCCGGGCTCGCAGCGGCTGGTCGAGCTGGCCGACCGCATCGAGGTGCTCCAGGTGGAGGCACTGTGCTGGTGCGGCGCCCGTGCGACGCACAACGCCCGCACGATCGGCGGCGAGATGGTGGTCGAGGGCGCCCAGGTCGTCGTCGGCGACGTGGACCAGTCCACGGGCGAGGTCGGCTACGAGGTGCTGTGCCGCCGTCACCACCGGCGCCGGATGACCGCCGCGTCGGCCCGCGCGGCGGCCCTGTCCCCGGACGTCCTGCCGGTCTCGTCCGGCTGAACCCCGGGGCAACGGAACACTCCGGGGGCAGCGCACCCCGGGGCAGCGGACCTCTCAGAGCACCTGGACCTCCCAGGACTCAGCGCGGCTCCTGGATCACCGAGAACTCCGCGCCCTCCGGGTCCGCCACGGTCGCCACGCGCCCGTGCGGGCTGTCGTGCGCCTGCCTGACGACCCGGCCGCCCAGCTCCGTGACCTGCCGCAGGGTCAGGTCGGTGTCGGAGACCTCGAAGTACGTCTGCCAGTGCGGCCCCCGGTCCCGCGGCAGGGCGTGGCCCACACCGTGCAGTCCGGCGACCGGACGGCCGTCGAGGTGCAGGGTCACGTAGTCGAAACCGGCGGACACCACCGGCTCCTCCTCGTAACCGAACACGGTGGTGTAGAACTTGGCGACGCTCTCGGTCTCGAACGTCACCAGCTCGTTCCAGGCGGGCGTCCCGGGCACCCCGGTGACCGCCGTGCCGAAGTGCGCGGAACCCTGCCAGATGCCGAACACCGCTCCGGAGGGGTCGGCGGCGATGGCCATCCGCCCGGCCTCGGCGGCGTCGAGCGGGCCCACCGCCACGGTGCCACCGCACAGCCGTACCGTGTCGGCCGTGCCGTCCACGTCGTCCGAGGCGAAGTACGGCGTCCAGGCGATCGGCAGCCGGTGGTCGGGCGGCAGCTGGCCCATGCCCGCCACCTCACGTCCGTCGAGCAGCGCCCGCACATATGGGCCGAGCTGCTGCGGTCCCGGCCGGAACTCCCAGCCGAACAGCTCGCCGTAGAACTCCTCGGTGGCGGCCAGCCCATGCGCCATCAGGCTCACCCAGCAGGGTGTGCCGGGCGCGCGCCGCGCGTGCGGACCGGCCGACTCCCGTGCCTCGGTCATCGATCACTCTCTCCCCGGCCCCTCGCGGTGGCCGTGTCGCTTCCGCTCCCCGGAAGGGGTGTCCACGCCGGCGGCGGGCAAGCCCGTGCCGGTGCCCGCATCCTCCACGCCGCAGCGGGCCCCGCCGCGCCGCCGCTCGGCGACACCTCCGGGAGGATGCCCGAACTGCCGTCTTTCGGCGCTTCCTGGCGGTGGCCGGCGGGTGTCCACCGGCTGTACAGCACGTGCTCGACCCCATACGCCTCGTGATCGACCCTGTCCGGCCGAGCAGAGTAGCCGGACCTGGACGCCGCGGCCACCCCTGGCGTATGCATGGACGCCATGAACGCCATCATCACCGCAACCGATCTTGCACACGAGCTGACCGGCGACCGCCCGCCGGTGCTGCTGGACGTGCGCTGGCAGCTCAGCGTGGCGAAGGCGGCGGGCGCGCCGGCCTTCGACGGGCGGGCCGAGTACGCGGCCGGCCACATCCCCGGTGCGGTCTTCGTCGACCTGGACCGGGAGCTGGCCGGACAGCCCGGGGACAGTGGTCGGCATCCGCTGCCGGATCTCGAGGAGTTCGGCGCGGCCATGCGCCGTGCGGGCGTGTCGGCCGCTCGGCCGGTCGTCGTGTACGACGGCGGCCAGGGCTGGGCCGCCGCGCGCGCGTGGTGGATGCTGCGCTGGACGGGTCACCCGGACGTGCGTGTCCTCGACGGCGGATTGCCGTCATGGGAGGGCGCACTGGTCACCGAGGTACCGGATCCGGCGGAGGGCGACTTCCGGCCCGAGCCGGCCGCCACGGGCCTGCTGGACGCCGACGCGGCCGCCGCCCTGGCCCGCACGGGTGTGCTGCTGGACGCGCGCGCGGGGGAGCGGTACCGCGGCGAGGTGGAGCCGATCGACCGGGTCGGCGGCCACATCCCGGGCGCGGTGTCGGCACCGACGACGGAGAACGTGGGCCCCGACGGCCGGTTCCTGCCCGTGGCCGAACTGCGCGACCGGTTCAAGGCCCTGGGGGTCACGGCGGACGCCGAGGCCGGCGTGTACTGCGGTTCGGGCGTCTCCGGCGCCCATGAGGTACTCGCCCTGGCGGTGGCGGGCGTCCCGGCGGCCCTGTACGTGGGTTCCTGGTCGGAGTGGTCCTCCGACCCGTCCCGTCCGGTCGCGGTCGGGGCCGATCCCCGGTAGCGGACACCGGGGAGAGCCTCGGGACACCGAGAAGTGGGGGCACGCACGCGTGCCCCCACTTCTCCGTACGGTAGTGCCGGTTACTCCTGCTTCTTGCGGCGCGTGCCGAACACGATCTCGTCCCAGCTCGGTACGGCTGCACGGCGGCCGGGGCGGACGCCGTCGGCCTCGGCCTGACGGTCGGTGGCGCCGATGAGCCGGTCGCGGTGGCTGCCGACGGAGCGGGGCATGAGGACGTCCGCGTAGGCCGAACCGGCCGAGGCCGCGGGCGCCGGCGGCTCCTCCTCCGCCGGTTCCTCGACGGGCTCCTCGGGGATCTCCTCCCGGCGCTCCGGGACCACCAGGTCGCCCCGGAAACTCGGCACGGCCTCCAGGAGGCTGGTCAGCGAGTCGCGTTCACCCGTGGACTCCTCGGCGGCCTCGGACGGCTGCGCGGGCGGGCTCGGCCGCTCGCGCTCGCCGCGGTCCAGGGCACGGTCCATCGAACGCTCGCGCGGCAGGCGTGCGATGCGCGGCACGAACGGGAAGCTCGGCTCCGGTACGGCGAGATCGTCGGACTCGCCGATCAGCGAGCGCGCCTCGTCGTCCACGGCCTGCACGAGCCGCCGGGGCGGGTCGTACGTCCAGCTGGCCGAGTGCGGTTCGCCCGCGACCAGGTAGACGAGGAGCACCTCCCAGGTGCCGTCGTCGCGGCGCCACGAGTCCCACTGCACGCTGTCCTTCTCGGCACCGCGCAGCAGCAGCCGCTCCTGGACGGCCTCGCCGAGCAGCGGACCGGAGTTCTCGCCGGGGCGGCGGACCGGGGTCTTGCGGGCGCGTTCGGCCATGAAGGCACGCTCGGCCAGTACGGGCCCCTCGAAGCGCCGCACCCGGTCGACGGGGATGCCGGCGAGTTGCGCGACCTCTTCCGCGGTGGCACCAGCGCGTATCCGCGCCTGGATGTCACGGGGCCTCAGATGGCTCTCGACCTCGATCTCGATCTGGCCGAGGCGTGGCCGGTCGCCGCGCACGGCGGCGCGCAGCCGTTCGTCGATCGGAAGGGTGTACTCCGTTGCGTCGGCAGCCTTCAGCACCAGCCGTGTGCCGTCATTCGAGACGGCCACGACACGCAGTTCGGGCATGGGGACCTCCCGGGTGGTGCCTGCCGACGTCACGTGCGTCGCTGCTTCCGCTAGTCGAGTGTGGCCTGCCCGGGTGCAGCCTGCCACAACCTTGCCGAGTTGCCCGGCGTGTCGGGCACGGGCCCTGGGTCGCCGTTATGGCACGGTGACCTATTCGCAACGCTAAGTGACCAAATCCGTCACCCTGTGCAACTAGCCCCCTCCCGGCGGTCCTGCATGGCCCGGGACACCCTGGTAGGAGACCGGGCCCAGGGCTCGCAACAGTACTCCATTTGGACCATGTGCGTGGATGGGCGCGCCGCCCAACTTCTCGCAAGGGGCGCGACTTGGCGCTCGGCAACCGGTTTTGCCGATCATGAACGTGGCGAAGTTCACGCAATCTGCAGAAACGGAACTAATGGTTTCTGTTGTACGTCCCTATCTCATGCAGTCGGTCGGTCAATGTCGTCAATGGCGTCAAGTGTGTGATCAAGCATGAGAAAGGCAGGAAAGTTCCGGGTATGCGCGAAACACCCGATTCGGGTCGCAGGCGGATCGACCTGAACGTCCCCCAGGTGGCGGGCGGCGCCCTGGCGGCGGTCGTGGCGGCCAAACTGGCGTCCTACTTCGGGGTGTACGGCACGATCCTCGGCGCGGGCGTCGTCAGTATCGTCGCGACGTGCGGCGGCACGGTGTTCCAGCATTTCTTCAGGCGGACCGGGGAGCAGCTGCGGGAGGCGACGGTCACGGCCCGTCCCAGGGAGCAAGCGCAGCCGGCGCCGGGTGAGTTCACCGACGGGACGGTCTACCGCGCGCGGGTGAAGAGCTGGCGGCGGCCGGCCGTCGCGGCCGCCCTCGTGTTCGGCGTGACCATGGCCGGCATCACGACGTACGAACTGGTCTCCGGCAGCAGCTTCAGCGGCGGCGGGGGCACGACGGTCAGCGACGCCGTCACCGGCCGGGGCTCATCCTCCGCGACCTCCGAGAGGCCCGGTCCTCCCGCGAAGTCCCGTGAGGGTCAGGTCCCTTCGGGCACGCCGTCCCGCGGGCACGTGCCCGGTACCGGCGGGGGTGCGACGGACGGCGCGACCCCGATGCCCGGCGACTCCCCGAGCGGGGAGCCGAGCGGCGACCCGGCCACTCCGACCCCCGCCCCCAGTGGTTCCGCCGCCATGCCTACGCCCCCAGAACCCTCCGCAAGTAGTCGTTCTGGAACAGCCGATCCGGGTCAAGGCGGTCCCTCAGCGCAGTGAACTCGCCGAAGCGCGGGTACATGCGCGCGAGGTACTCGGCGTCCCGCGTGTGCACCTTGCCCCAGTGCGGCCGGCCCTCGTGCGCCGTCAGGATCCGCTCGGCGGCGGTGAAGTAGGCCTGGTGCGGCGTGCCCCGGAACATGTGGACGGCGATGTAGGCGCTGTCCCGGCCGGAGGCGGTGGACAGGGCGATGTCGTCGGCCGGTGCCGTGCGCACCTCGACCGGGAAGCTGACCCGCAGGCCCGAGCGGTCGACCATGGCCCTCAGCTCGCGCAGTGCCTCCACCAGGGCCGCGCGCGGCACGGCGTACTCCATCTCCACGAAGCGCACCCGGCGCGGCGAGGTGAAGACCTTGTAGGGGATGTCGGTGTACGTCCGTGCGGACAGGGCCTTGCTGGAGACCTGGGCGATGGTCGGAACGGTGGCGGGGACGGCGCGGCCCACCCACTGGGCCACCTGGAAGACGCCGTTGGAGAGGAACTCGTCCTCGAACCAGCCGGCCAGCTGTCCCACCGGCCGCTCGGGGCCCGCGCTGCGGTTGTTGCGCTTGGTGTTGGTGCTGCCAGTGTGCGGGAACCAGTAGAACTCGAAGTGCTCGTTCTCCGCCCAGAGTTGGTCGAACTCGGCGAGGACCCGCTCGAAGGGCATCGGCTCCTCACGCGCGGTGAGCAGGAACAGCGGCTCCACGGCGAAGGTGATCGCGGTGACGATGCCGAGGGCGCCGAGACCTATTCGGGCCGCGGCGAAGACATCCGGGTTCTCCTTCTCGGAGCAGGTCAGCACCGAGCCCTCGGCCGTGACGAGTTCGAGCCCCTTGATCTGGGCGGCGATCGAGCCGGACTCCCGGCCCGTGCCGTGCGTGCCCGTGCTGGTGGCCCCGGAGACGGTCTGCTCCATGATGTCGCCCATGTTGGTGAGCGACAGGCCCTCGCGCGCGAGAGCGGCATTGAGTCTCTTGAGCGGGGTGCCCGCCTCCACCGTGACGGTCATGGACTCCCGGTCAATGGTGCGGATTCCCGTCAACAGTTGAGGGCGGATCAAGACACCGTCGGTGGCCGCGATCGACGTGAACGAGTGCCCGGTACCGACCGCCTTGACCTTCAGGCCGTCCTCCCGGGCCCGGCGCACCGCTTCGGCCAGCTCCTCCACCGAGGCCGGCACGACCTGCCGGGCGGGCCGGGCGGAGACGTTCCCGCCCCAGTTACGCCAGGTGCCGTTCTTCCCGCTCGCTGTGCTGCTCAACGGTGCCTCCCCGACCCGCGGCCGGCCTGCGCAGCCGGCGGTACCCGAGGAAACCGACCGCGACCGCGACGGTCCCGGACACGGCCGGAACCCCGTACCCGGCCCGCGCCCCGGCTGCGTCGATCACCCAGCCGGCCGCGGAGGAGCCGAGCGCGACGCCGACCGCGAGGCCGGTGCTCACCCAGGTCATGCCCTCGGTGAGCTTCGCGCGAGGTACGTGCTCTTCGATGAGGGACATCGTCGTGATCATCGTCGGTGCGATGGACAACCCCGCAACGAACAGCGCCACGGCCAGAAGCGGCAGGTTTCCGACCAGTAGGAGGGGGATCATACTCACGGCCATCCCCGCCACGCCCAGCAGCCAGCGACGTTCCGGCGCCCCGGCGAACCGCAGCAGCCCGAAGACCACCCCGGCCGCACAGGAACCGGCCGCGTACAGCGCCAGCACGAGGCTCGCCGCGCCCTTGTGGCCGCGCTCGTCGGCGAAGGCCACGGTGACCACGTCCACCGCCCCGAAGATGGCGCCGGTCGCCACGAAGGTGGCCACCAGCACCTGGAGCCCCGCCGAGCGCAGGGCGCTGCCGCCGCCGTGGTGCTCGCGCGGGTGCGGCTCGGGCTCGGTGGCACGCTGGGTGGTCAGCCAGAAGACGCCGGCGGCCAGGAAGCAGGCGGCCAGCAGCGGTCCGGCCTCCGGGAACCAGGCGGTGGACAGCCCGATGGAGATGATCGGGCCGAAGATGAAGCAGATCTCGTCGACGACCGACTCGAACGAGTAGGCGGTGTGCAGCTTCGGCGTGCCCCGGTACAGGGCCGCCCAGCGGGCCCGGATCATCGCGCCCAGACTCGGCACGGAGCCGATGCCGGCGGCGCACGCGAACAGCACCCAGTCCGGCCACCCGCCGTGCGCGGCGAGCAGCAGCCCGGCCGCCGCCGCGAGCGCCACCAGGGTGGCCGGGCGCAGCACCCGGCGCTGCCCGTACTGGTCGACCAGCCGGGATATCTGCGGCCCGATCGCCGCGGCGGACAGCGCGATGGTGGCCGACAGTGCTCCGGCGAGGCCGTACCGCCCGGTCAGTTGGGAGATCATCGTGACCACGCCGATGCCCATCATGGACAGTGGCATCCGGCCGAGGAGACCCGCGGCGGAGAACGCCTTCGTGCCGGGCGCGGCGAACAGGGCTCTGTAGGGGCTGGGCACGTGGTCTCCGGGACGGCTCGGTAAGGCGCGAATGCAGCTCATACAGCTTACGAGTTAGGCAACCCTAAGGGAACCTTGATCGACCATGGGATAAACCGCCCTAAACCCACTGGAGCCCGACTCGTCACCCTGTCGTTTCCCGGCCGTCAGTACCGGGTGGGAGGATCAAGCCATGCCAGACGCGCTCGATGCCACCCCGTACGACGCCCTCCTCCTGCTCTCCTTCGGCGGCCCCGAAGGCCCGGACGACGTGGTCCCGTTCCTCGAGAACGTCACGCGCGGGCGGGGCATCCCCAAGGAACGCCTGAAGGAAGTCGGCCGGCACTACTTCCTGTTCGGCGGGGTCAGCCCGATCAACGACCAGAACCGTGCCCTGCTGGACGCCCTGCGCAAGGACTTCGCCGAGCACGGCCTGGACCTGCCGGTCTACTGGGGCAACCGCAACTGGGCGCCGTATCTGACGGACACCCTGCGCGAGATGGTCGCCGACGGCCGCCGCCGCATCCTGGTCCTCGCCACCAGCGCCTACGCCTCCTACTCGGGCTGCCGTCAGTACCGCGAGAACCTCGCCGACGCGCTGGCCACCCTTCAGGCCGAGGGCCTCGAGCTGCCGAAGATCGACAAGCTGCGGCACTACTTCAACCACCCCGGCTTCGTCGAGCCCATGGTCGACGGTGTGCTGCGCTCCCTCGCCGACCTCCCCGAGGACGTCCGCGCACGTGCCCGCATCGCCTTCACGACGCACTCCATCCCGACCTCCGCCGCCGACGCCTCCGGGCCGGTCGAGACCCACGGGGAGGGTGGCGCGTACGTCGAGCAGCACCTGGACGTCGCCCAGCTGATCGCCGACGCCGTCCGCGAGCGCACGGGCGTGGACCACCCCTGGCGGCTCGTCTACCAGTCGCGCTCCGGCGCTCCGCACATCCCGTGGCTCGAGCCGGACATCTGCGACCACCTGGAGGCGGAGCACGCCGCGGGCGCCCCGGCCGTGGTCATGGCCCCCATCGGCTTCGTCTCCGACCACATGGAGGTCCTCTACGACCTCGACACCGAGGCCAAGGCCAAGGCCGAGGAACTGGGCCTGCCGGTGCGCCGCTCGGCCACCGTGGGTGCCGACCCCCGCTTCGCCGCCGCCGTCCGTGAGCTGATCATGGAGCGCGCCGCCGTGGAGCGTGGCCAGGAGGTCACCCCCTGCGCCCTGGGGGCCCTCGGCCCGAGCCACGACCTCTGCCCCGTCGGCTGCTGCCCGGCCCGCGCCCCGCACCCGGCCGCCGCGGGCGCCGACAGCCCCTACGCGTAAGGAGCCCCGTGACCGACGCACTCCACCGGGACCTGCTCGAACTGGCCCAGGAGGCCGCCCGCCGCGCCGGAGAGCTGCTGCGCGACGGCCGCCCGGCCGACCTGGCCGTGGCGAAGACGAAAACCAGCCCGATCGACGTCGTCACCGAGATGGACATCGCGGCCGAGAAACTGATCACCGACCTGATCGCGGGCCGGCGCCCCGACGACGGCTTCCTCGGGGAGGAGGGCGCCTCGGCCGAGGGCACGAGCGGCGTCCGCTGGGTCATCGACCCGCTCGACGGCACCGTGAACTACCTGTACGGCCTGCCGACCTGGGCCGTGTCCATCGCGGCACAGCAGGACGGCGAGACCGTCGCCGGGGTCGTGGCGGCGCCGATGCGCGGCGAGACGTACCACGCCGTGCGCGGCGGCGGCGCCTGGACGACCGGCGCCTGGGCGGGCGAGCGGTCGCTGGCCTGCCGCCCCGCGCCCCCGCTGGACCAGGCGCTGGTCTCCACCGGCTTCAACTACGTCACCGAGGTCCGCGCCCACCAGGCGGAGGTGGCCGCCCGGCTGATCCCGCTGCTGCGCGACATCCGGCGCAGCGGCTCGGCCGCGATCGACCTGTGCGACGTGGCCTGCGGCCGACTGGACGGGTACTACGAGCGCGGGCTCAACGCATGGGACTTCGCCGCCGGTGACCTGATCGCGCGGGAGGCCGGCGCACTGGTCGGTGGGCGGCGCGGAGAACTGCCCTCGCGGGACCTCACCGTCGCCGGCTCGCCGGGGGTGTTCGAGCCGCTCCAGGGCCTGCTGGAGGAGTTCGGGGCGTGGCACGACTGAGTACGGCCGCCCCTGGGCCGAGAACGCAGAGGGACCCCGGCGCTGGATTCGCCGGGGTCCCTCCTTGCGCTGCCGGGCCGATCAGACGCGTGACGCGCCGACCTCCACACCGTGTTCGGCGGCGAGGCGTCGCAGGTCGTCGAGCTCTGCCTGCTCCACCTCGACGAGGAAGTCGTCGCCCTCGTCACGAGCCCGCGACAGGTCGGACTCGGTCGTCCTTATGCGCTGCAGAAGTCCTGCGGTGAAAGCGTCCATGCTGCGCCCCCTCGTCCTTGGGTCGTGGGTCGGTGGCACGGGGACGTGCCGGGGTGGGAAAGGGGCGATCACGGCCCTCGTGGGTGCCCAGCGCTGCCCAGCCGGGCGGCGACGGTGCCGGACATCCACGTCCGCTCTGCGGAAGCGGCGGCAAAGTACCGCATGGTGCTGCGGCACATGCAGAGCGTGATCGCGGGGTGTAAAGCCGTCCTCCCCCCGCTCCCTCAGCCGGAAACCTCAACCGGAAGAGAAAATCTCGTATTCCCGGCCCGGAAGCCGGTCCCTGCGGCCCGCAACCCGCCTTACAGCCGACTTACGGCCGAAAAGGGCAGGATGGAGGTCACACCCCACGAACACCCCTGCCCGTTCGCGCCCACGGTGCGCGACGGCGGGCGGACAGAGGAAGGACTTGCGACGTGCGCGTACTCGTCGTCGAGGACGAGCAACTGCTCGCCGATGCGGTGGCCACCGGACTGCGCCGGGAGGCCATGGCCGTCGACGTCGTGTACGACGGTGCGGCCGCCCTGGAGCGCATCGGCGTCAACGACTACGACGTGGTCGTCCTCGACCGCGACCTCCCGCTCGTGCACGGCGACGACGTCTGCCGCAAGATCGTCGAGCTGGGCATGCCCACGCGCGTGCTGATGCTCACCGCGTCCGGCGATGTCAGCGACCGCGTCGAGGGTCTGGAGATCGGCGCCGACGACTACCTGCCCAAGCCCTTCGCCTTCAGCGAGCTGATCGCGCGTGTGCGCGCCCTCGGCCGTCGTACGAGCGTGCCCCTGCCGCCCGTCCTGGAGCGCGCGGGCATCAAGCTCGACCCCAACCGCCGCGAGGTATTCCGCGACGGCAAGGAGGTCCAGCTCGCGCCCAAGGAGTTCGCGGTCCTCGAGGTCCTGATGCGCAGCGAGGGCGCGGTCGTCTCGGCCGAGCAGCTGCTGGAGAAGGCCTGGGACGAGAACACCGACCCGTTCACCAACGTGGTACGCGTCACGGTCATGACGCTGCGCCGCAAGCTGGGCGAGCCACCGGTCATCGTCACCGTCCCCGGCTCCGGCTACCGGATCTGATCCCGTGGCCGCGACACCCGCGCCGGCTCAGGCGCCACCGAAGCCCACCTGGGACCCCAGGAGACCACAGGCGCCCTTCCCCTGGCTGCGCCCCACCATCCGGATACGGCTCACGCTGCTCTACGGCGGCATGTTCCTGATCGCCGGCATCCTGCTGTTGTCGATCATCTACCTGCTGGCCGCGCAGGCGATCAGCACGGGCAACCAGCCGCTGTTCAAGATCGTCAGCTTCCAGAGCCTGAGGGTCTCCAGCGACAACTGCCCGGCGATCACCACGACCAGCCTGTCGCTCCAGGAGTTCAACGACGCGATCAGCCAGTGCGTGGACCACCAGCGCCAGGCGGCTCTGGACGACCTGCTCAGCCGCTCGCTGCTGGCTCTGCTGGGCCTCGCCGTGATCGCTTTCGCTTTCGGTTACGCGATGGCCGGCCGCGTGCTGTCCCCGCTCGGCCGGATCACCCGCACCGCCCGCCAGGTGGCCGGTTCGGACCTGGCCCGCCGGATCGAGCTGGACGGCCCGGACGACGAGCTGAAGGAGCTGGCCGACACCTTCGACGACATGCTGGAGCGGCTGCAACGGGCCTTCACCGCCCAGCAGCGCTTCGTCGGCAACGCCTCCCACGAGCTACGCACCCCGCTGGCGATCAACCGCACGCTCCTCGAAGTGCACCTGTCGGATCCGAACGCGCCGGCGGAACTGCAGCAGCTCGGCAAGACCCTGCTCGCCACCAACGAGCGAAGCGAACAACTGGTCGAGGGCCTGCTGCTGCTCGCCCGCAGCGACAACCAGATCGTCGAGCGCAAGCCGGTCGACCTGGCCGAGGTCGCCACCCAGGCCGTGGACCAGGTGCACGCCGAGGCCCAGGCCAAGGGTGTGGAGATCCGCGGCAGACGCAAGCCCGCAGTGGTCCAGGGCAACGGCGTCCTGCTGGAGCGGATCGCGCTGAACCTCGTGCAGAACGCGGTGCGCTACAACGTGCCCGAGGACGGCTGGGTCGAGGTGGCCACGGAGGTCGAGCACGGGCAGGCGGTGCTCACGGTCTCGAACACGGGGCCGGTGGTTCCGGCGTACGAGATCGACAACCTCTTCGAGCCCTTCCGGCGGCTGCGCACGGAGCGCACGGGCAGCGACAAGGGGGTCGGCCTCGGCCTGTCCATCGTCCGGTCCGTGGCCCGGGCGCACGGCGGTCACATCGTGGCGCGCCCCCGCGAGGGCGGTGGTCTGGTGATGCGTGTCACCCTGCCCCTGTGATCCACCGACACTCGCGGGGGATGTTCGCTTTGCGCGGAATTTTCACGACCCCCGATGTGGTTCTCGCTGTGTGATCAATCACATGGGCGGATTTTCGGCCATGTACGCTCCGTGATCATGACACAAGGTGGAAAGCCGGGAAAGTCCGGGTTTTCGGGGCTCTTGATCACGGGAAGTACACGGTGAGGCGACTTTGAGGTGTCGCATTCGAACCGTGTACGGTCCTCACCGCCAGCCAAGCCGATCACTCTTGAGGGGTCGGGTTGGGTGTCGATTGAGTAACAGACCTTGATGTGAGGCAAAATCTCCGCCTCAGGTCGGGCACAAGTCCGGCCTCTCACGCGTTACGTGCGCTGGAGACACCGCAGACACCCAGAGGGGGAGAGCGATATGGCAACCGATTACGACACTCCACGCAAGACCGATGACGACGTCGACTCCGACAGCCTTGAAGAGCTGAAGGCCCGACGCAACGACAAGTCCACCTCGTCGGTGGACGTCGACGAGTTCGAGGCCGCCGAAGGCCTCGAGCTGCCCGGCGCCGACCTCTCGAACGAGGAGCTGGCCGTCCGGGTGCTGCCCAAGCAGCAGGACGAGTTCACCTGCATGAGCTGCTTCCTGGTGCACCACCGCAGCCAGCTGGCCCGGGAGAAGAACGGTCAGCCGATCTGCCGCGACTGCGACTGAGGACGGGTCGGCCATGACTGGCTCGACCCCTCCCCGGAAGCGCCGCTTCCCTGTGCGGAAAGCGGACTCAGGGCCGTTGGACGGCCCGCACGGCGCGCGTGAAGGAGGGCGGGGCTCGTCCGGCAGGGGAGCCTCGCTCGCACCCGTGGACGACCGGGCCGACCACCCGGCATCGGCGCGGCAGCCCGCGCCCGTCGCGAGGCGACGGGTCGCGGTGATGCGTGACAAGGCCCGGGACATGGCCCGGGAAGGGGCACGTAAGGGCGGTAGCCGCGCCCGCGCGGGGCTGGCATACCTCGCGGACCGGATCATCGAGATCGCCCCGCGTGTGCCGGTACGCGACCTCGCGACCCTGCGCAGGCAGTTCCCGGGCCTGGGGCCCGAAGAACTCGCCGACAAGCTCGTGGCGGGGGCGGCGGCCGGGACCTCGACGGTCGGAGCCGGGATCGGTGCTGCGGCGATGCTGCCGGTGCCGCCGGCCATGCCGACCGAACTGGCCGCGGAGATCACAGGGGTCGCCGCGATCGAGCTGAAACTCGTCGCCGAACTCCACGAGGTCTACGGCGTACGGCCGCCGGGCGGCCTCAAGACCCGCAGCACCGCGTATCTGTCCTCCTGGTCGGGGGAGCGCGGGATCGACGTGCTGAAGCCGTCGACGTACGACGCGGCCCTCAGCGGCCGCATGAAACGCCAACTGCGCCAGCAGATCATGAAGCGCGTGGTCCGCGACCTGCCCAACCTCATGCCGTTCATGGTGGGCGCGGCGGTCGGCGCGGTCATGAACCGCCGGGACACCAGAAAGCTCGCCTCCCGTATCCGCAGCGACCTGCGCAAGATCCAGGTGCCCTGGGACGAACTGCCCGAGCTGCCGCCCCTGGAGGAGTCGGCGGAGCCCCTGGAGATCCGCGGCCTTCCCGAAGAGTTCTAGGCGTTCGCCTTCCGCGCCGCCTCGATCGCCGCCGCCAGCTGCTCCGGCTCGCGGGTCGACAGGTACAGGTACGGCGTCGGGTCCTCGGGGTCGGTGACCTCCACCTTCAGGGCCCCGGGAATGTAGGCGCGCAGCAGCAGGAACGCGCGCGTGTCGGCCTTGTGCGTACGCCAGGCGCGCGCCTCCTCCGCGTCCAGCACCTCCGACGCGCCGAGCGCCGAGACCGGGATCTTCGCCTCGCCCGCGATCAGCGAGTCACCCACCACGCGGATCCGCAGCGAGCCGTACGCACTGGCGACCACCGCCGCCGCCGCCGTACCGCCGACCAGACCGCCGAGCATCGGCAGCGTGCCGAAGGGAAGCAGGATCAGGGCGAACGAGACGCCCACGAGGAAGCTGATGAACCACCACGAGCGGGGGGCGGTGAGGCGTTCTTCGTACGGGGTGGCGGAGAGCTGCATGGGCCAAGCTTGGCACGGGATCCCTGGCGCGCCGATGTCAGGGGGAGTCGGCGTGAAGCGCTGTCGGGCAGGGCGGTGGTGGGTGACGGACGGGCGGGTAAGGTCTGCGCCTGTGAGTGGTAGTTCCGCAAGCCTTCAGCCTCCTGCCGACGCGGTGAAACCGGTACGGCACCCCGACGCGCCCGCGCCCGGGGAACTCCTCGGTGCCCACTACGAACACTGTTTCGGATGTGGCCCGGGGCAGCCGCACGGGCTGAACCTGCAGGCGCGTGCCGGCGAGGGCGTCTCGCTGAGCGCGGAGTTCACCGTCCGGTCCGCCCACCAGGGCGCCCCCGGTCTCGCGCACGGCGGGGTACTGGCCACGGCCCTGGACGAGACCCTCGGCTCGCTGAACTGGCTGCTGCGGACCATCGCCGTCACCGGCCGGCTGGAGACCGACTTCGTGCGGCCCGTGCCGGTGGGCACCACGCTGTACCTGGAGGCCGAGGTCACCGCCGTCGCCGGGCGGAAGATCTTCTCCCGGGCCACCGGACGCATCGGCGGCCCCGACGGGCCCGTCGCCGTCCGCGCGGACGCCCTCTTCGTCGAGGTCAAGGTCGACCACTTCATCGACCATGGCCGCAAGGAGGAGATCCAGGCCGCCATGAGCGACCCGGACCAGATCCGGCGCGCCCGCGCCTTCGAGGTGAACCCGTGAGCCCCAACCCCCTCGACGTCATGCTCCGACGCGTCGACCCCGACGTACCCCTTCCGGTGTACGAGCACCCCGGAGACGCCGGAGCCGATCTGCGTACCACCGAGGCGTGCCTCTTGGCGCCCGGTGAGCGGGCCGTGCTGCCCACCGGGGTGTCGATCGCCCTGCCGGAGGGGTACGCGGCCTTCGTGCATCCCCGTTCCGGTCTCGCCGCCCGCTGCGGTGTCGCCCTCGTGAATGCCCCGGGGACGGTTGATGCCGGGTACCGTGGGGAGATCAAGGTGATCGTGGTGAATCTCGACCCGCGCGAGTCCGTGCGGTTCGAGCGCTTCGACCGGATTGCCCAACTGGTCGTCCAGCAGGTCGAGAGGGTCCGCTTCCATGAGGTGGCGGAGCTTCCCGGCTCGGCGCGGGCCGAAGGGGGCTTCGGGTCCACCGGTGGCCATGCCGCGGTGGGCGGCGAGAGCGGCACAAGCGGTCAGGCCGCCGCAGGCGGTCCGACGGGTGGGAATCGATACGCTTCGGTCGTATCCGACCGGGAAGGACAGTGACGTGTTCGGACGTCGCAACAAGAAGGGTGCCGCCGAGGACGCGGCCGGCGAGACCGAGCAGGTCGTCGACAGCGTCGGCACCGAGGCGGACGAGGTAGAGGAAGAGGCCGAGCGCGAGCGCGTCCGGCTGGAGCCCGGGCCGCGGCCCGACGGGCCCTGGGACAGCACCGAGGTGCAGGACGCGGGCGAGGGCCGCGTGGACCTCGGCGGGATGTTCATCCCGGGCGTGGACGGCATGGAGCTGCGGGTCGAGGTCGCCGGTGACGCGATCGTCGCCGCGACCGTCGTACTGCGCGACAGCGCCATCCAGCTGCAGGCCTTCGCCGCGCCCAAGCGCGAGGGCATCTGGGGCGAGGTCCGTGAGGAGATCGGGGCCGGCATCACCCAGCAGGGTGGCATCGTCGACGAGGTCGAGGGCCCGCTCGGCTGGGAGCTGCGGGCCCAGGTGCCGGTGCAGCTGCCGGACGGCACGGGCGGCTTCCAGGTCGTGCGGTTCGTCGGCGTGGACGGCCCGCGCTGGTTCCTGCGCGGTGTGATCTCCGGCCAGGGAGCCGTGCAGCCGCAGGCCGCCGGGCTCCTGGAGCAGATCTTCCGCGACACCGTCGTGGTCCGCGGTGAGGGCCCGATGGCGCCCCGTGACCCGATCGTCCTCAAGCTGCCCAACGACGCCCAGATGGTTCCCGAGGGCGTCACGCAGGAGGAGTCCCGCTTCTCCGGCGGAGTGGACCAGCTGCAGCGGGGACCGGAGATCACAGAGGTTCGCTGAGCGCTCCGCCGGGTTCAGCAGCAGTTGCACGGGCCGTGCCCTTGAGGGGTGCGGCCCGTTTCGTTGGGGTGCGGGTCCGCGGGTCGTTGGGGTTCGGGCCGTGCGGGCGGGTGTCGTTCACCGGCCGACGGTCCGTCGTGCCTGGTCCCGCGGTTCCTCGCGTTGCGCGGCGCTGTCCATCAGAGTTGCGTCAAAGAGACCCGTTGAGCCGGGCCTCGTCCCCTTTGTCCGTATCGTTGGCCGTAAGGTCGACGCTGCGTAGGCAGTAGTCACCAGAAGACAATGGAGCCATGGCACGCGGCAAGCTCAGGATCTACCTCGGCGCGGCACCGGGCGTGGGCAAGACCTACGCCATGCTCTCCGAGGCACACCGCCGCGTGGAGCGTGGCACCGACTGTGTCGTGGCCTTCGTGGAGCACCACGACCGGCCGCGCACCGAGGTGATGCTGCACGGCCTGGAGCAGATCCCGCGCAGGGAACTGGATTACCGGGACGCCGTCTTCGGCGAGATGGACGTCGACGCCGTGCTGCGCCGGGCGCCCGCCGTCGCCCTGGTGGACGAACTCGCCCACACCAATGTCCCCGGCTCGCGCAACGCCAAGCGCTGGCAGGACGTCGAGGAACTGCTCGCCGCCGGGATCGACGTCGTCTCGACCGTCAACATCCAGCACCTGGAATCACTCGGCGACGTGGTCGAGTCGATCACGGGCGTGCGCCAGCGCGAGACCGTGCCGGACGAGGTCGTACGGCGGGCCGACCAGATCGAGCTGGTCGACATGTCCCCGCAGGCGCTGCGGCGCCGTATGGCGCACGGCAACATCTACCAGCCGGACAAGGTCGACGCGGCGCTGTCCAACTACTTCCGGCCCGGCAACCTCACCGCGCTGCGCGAGCTGGCCCTGCTGTGGGTGGCCGACCGGGTCGACGAGTACCTGACCGCCTACCGCAGCGAACACCGCGTCTCCAAGATCTGGGGCTCCCGCGAACGGATCGTGGTCGGGCTGACCGGCGGCCCCGAGGGCCGCACCCTGATACGGCGGGCCGCCCGGCTCGCCGAGAAGGGCGCCGGCGGCGAGGTGCTCGCCGTGTACATCGCCCGCAGCGACGGTCTGACCTCGGGCTCGCCCAAGGAGCTGGCCGTCCAGCGCACCCTCGTGGAGGACCTGGGCGGCACCTTCCACCACGTGGTCGGCGACGACATACCGGCCGCCCTGCTGGACTTCGCGCGGGGCGTCAACGCCACCCAGATCGTGCTCGGCTCCTCGCGCCGCAAGGCCTGGCAGTACGTCTTCGGACCCGGCGTCGGCACCACCGTCGCCCGGGACTCCGGCCCCGACCTCGACGTCCACATCGTCACCCACGAGGAGGTCGCCAAGGGCCGCGGACTGCCCGTGGCCCGGGGCGCCCGGCTCGGGCGGGCCCGGATCATCTCGGGCTGGCTGGCCGGACTCGGCGGCCCGGCCGCACTCGCGGTGCTGCTGAACACCATCGACGTCGGCCTCGCCAACGACATGCTGCTGTTCCTGGCCGTCACGGTCGCGGCGGCCCTGCTCGGCGGCCTGCTGCCGGCCCTGGCCTCGGTGGCCTTCGGCTCGCTGCTGCTGAACTACTACTACACGCCGCCGCTGCACAAGTGGACGATCGCCGACCCCAAGAACATCGTGGCCATCGCGATCTTCCTGTGTGTCGCCGTGTCCGTGGCCTCGGTCGTGGACCTCGCGGCCCGGCGTACCCACCAGGCGGCCCGGCTGCGCGCCGAGTCGGAGATCCTCTCCTTCCTCGCCGGGAATGTCCTGCGCGGCGAGACCAGCCTGGAGGAGCTGCTGGAGCGGGTCCGGGAGACCTTCGCGATGGAGTCGGCCGCGCTGCTGGAGCGCGCGAGCGACGTCGAGCCGTGGACCTGCGCCGGGCGCGCCGGGTTCGGGCGCCCGCTGCAGCGGCCGGAGGACGCCGATGTCGACATGCCCGTCGGCGACCACATGGCCCTCGCGCTCACCGGCCGTGTCCTGCCCGCCGAGGACCGCCGGGTGCTCGCCGCCTTCGCCGCGCAGTCCGCGGTCGTCCTGGACCGCCGGCGCCTCCAGGAGGAGGCCGACCAGGCCCGCGCGCTCGCCGAGGGCAACCGCATCCGCACCGCCCTGCTCGCCGCCGTCAGCCACGACCTGCGCACCCCGCTGGCCGGCATCAAGGCCGCCGTCACCTCGCTGCGCTCCGACGACGTCGCCTGGTCCGAGGAGGACCAGGCGGAGCTGCTGGAGGGCATCGAGGAGGGCGCCGACCGGCTGGACCACCTCGTGGGCAACCTGCTCGACATGTCCCGTCTGCAGACCGGCACGGTCACACCGATCATCCGCGAGATCGACGTGGACGAGGTGGTCCCGATGGCCCTGGTCGGTGTGCCCGAGGACAGCGTCGAACTGGAGGTCCCCGAGACGCTGCCCATGGTCGCGGTCGACCCCGGGCTGCTGGAGCGGTCCGTGGCCAACCTGGTGGAGAACGCCGTCAAGTACAGCCCCCGCGGACAGCGCGTGCTGGTCTCCGCGAGCGCCATAGCCGACCGTGTCGAGGTCCGGGTGGTGGACCGCGGGCCGGGCGTGCCGGACGATGCGAAGGACCGGATATTCGAGCCCTTCCAGCGGTACGGTGACGCCCCGCGCGGCGCCGGGGTGGGGCTCGGTCTCGCCGTAGCCCGGGGCTTCGCGGAGGCCATGGGCGGCACCCTCAACGCCGAGGACACGCCGGGCGGCGGACTCACCATGGTCCTCAGCCTCCGCGCGGCAGGATCGCGTCCCGAGTCCCTCCCCGCCGGGGAGGACATCGCAGAACCAGAAAGGCA
Source organism: Streptomyces broussonetiae (assembly GCF_009796285.1). Taxonomy (NCBI): domain Bacteria; kingdom Bacillati; phylum Actinomycetota; class Actinomycetes; order Kitasatosporales; family Streptomycetaceae; genus Streptomyces; species Streptomyces broussonetiae. The sequence continues at coordinate 6,957,608 of NZ_CP047020.1, forward strand.
GACCCTATGACCCGGGTGCTCGTGGTCGACGACGAGCCGCAGATCGTGCGCGCCCTCGTGATCAACCTCAAGGCACGCAAGTACGAGGTCGACGCGGCCCCCGACGGTCGTACCGCCCTCGAACTCGCCGCCTCCCGCCACCCCGACGTCGTCGTGCTCGACCTGGGCCTGCCCGACATGGACGGCGTCGAGGTGATCAAGGGCCTGCGCGGCTGGACGCGTGTGCCCATCCTGGTGCTGTCCGCCCGCCACTCCTCCGACGAGAAGGTCGAGGCGCTGGACGCCGGCGCCGACGACTACGTCACCAAGCCCTTCGGCATGGACGAGCTGCTGGCCCGGCTGCGGGCCTCCGTGCGCCGGGCCGAGCCGGTCGGGCCCGGCGAGGAGGACCTGACGACCGTGGAGACCGAGGGCTTCACGGTCGACCTGGCCGCCAAGAAGGTCAACCGCGCGGGCAGGGACGTCCGGCTCACCCCGACCGAGTGGCACCTCCTGGAGGTCCTGGTCCGCAACACCGGCCGGCTGGTCAGCCAGAAGCAGCTGCTGCAGGAGGTGTGGGGGCCGTCGTACGGCACCGAGACCAACTACCTGCGTGTGTACATGGCCCAGCTGCGCCGCAAGCTGGAGACGGACCCCTCGCACCCCAAGCACTTCATCACGGAGCCGGGAATGGGGTACCGGTTCGAGAAGTGAGCGGGGCTACGGCTCTGTGGGGGTGCCCCGGTACGCTTCAGGTATGAGTGCTGTTCCTCGTTCCGAAAAGCCGGCAGGCCGGTTCCGGCGCATGCTCGACCGGCTTTCCTCGTCGCAGGAGGACCTGGAGTCGGAGGAGCTGCGGGAGGACGCCGAGACTGCCGGCTGCACCCGGATCGGCGACTGCCAGGACCGGCAGATCGTCACGGTAACTGGTACCTTGCGCACGGTCACCCTGCGTCCGCGCGCCGGAGTGCCGGCCCTGGAGGCGGAGCTGTTCGACGGCTCCGCGGCGCTGGACGTGGTGTGGCTCGGCAGGCGTTCCATCGTGGGCATAGAACCGGGGCGCAGGCTGATCGCATCGGGCCGGATCTCGCTGAGCCGGGGCCGCCGCGTGCTGTTCAACCCGAAATACGAACTGCGACCCCTCGGACGGGAGTAGCCGGTGACGTCCCTCGACAAGCCGACCGAAGACGCCGGTCAGCGGCAGGCCGACGATGCCAGGGCGGTGACCGAGGCCGCGCTGTTCGAGGCGTTCGGCGGCGTTCGCGGCATGGTCGAGACGGTCGTGCCGGGCCTGCTCTTCATCGCGATCTTCACGGTCAACAAGAACCTGCACGTCTCGGCGATCGCCGCGCTGATCGTCTCCCTGGTCCTGGTCGTGGTCCGGCTCGTCATGAAGGACACCGTCAAGCACGCCTTCAGCGGTGTCTTCGGCGTGGTCTTCGGTGTCGTCTTCGCGATGTTCACCGGCAACGCCAAGGACTTCTACCTCCCCGGCATGCTCTACACGCTGGGCCTGGCGCTGGCGTACATCATCACCACCCTCGCCGGTGTGCCCCTGATCGGCCTCATCCTCGGCCCGGTCTTCAAGGAGAACCTCTCCTGGCGCACCCGCAACCCCGGCCGCAAGAAGGCCTACGCGAAGGCCAGTTGGGCCTGGGGCCTGATCCTGCTCGCCAAGTGCGCGATCCTCTTCCCGCTGTACTGGTGGTCCGACACCACCAAGCTCGGCTGGGTCCTGGTCGCCCTCAAGATCCCGCCGTTCCTGCTGGCGGTCTGGCTCACCTGGGTCTTCCTCGTGAAGGCGCCCGCGCCGATCGACGTGTTCGCGGAGATGGAGGCGGAGGAGAAGGCGGCCGAGGAGAGGAAGGCCGCGCTGGCCGCCGAGGGCGGCGAGCAGGCGGGCGGACGCCACCGCCGATAGACGAGGACGGCTGTCGCGTACGCGACGAAGCACACGGCCGTCGTACGACGAAGCACACGGCCGTCGTCCGATAAAGCACACGGCCGTCGTACGACGAAAAGGGCGCCCTTGGCATCAAGGGCGCCCTTTCCTCGTGGGTTCAGCTCTCCCGGCGCACCGACAGCAGCTCCTCCAGCTGCTCCTCGCGGGCCTGGGCGGCCACGAAGAGGAGTTCGTCGCCCGGCTCCAGGGAGTCCTCCTTGGACGGGGTGAGCACGCGGGTGCCGCGGATGATCGTGACCAGCGAGGTGTCCTCCGGCCACTGGACGTCGCCGACCTGAGTGCCGGCCAGGGCCGACTCCTCGGGCAGGGTCAGCTCGACGAGGTTGGCGTCGCCGTGGCTGAAGCGGAGCAGCCGGACCAGGTCACCGACGCTCACCGCCTCCTCGACCAGGGCGGACATCAGTCGAGGGGTGGAGACGGCCACGTCCACGCCCCAGGCCTCGTTGAACAGCCACTCGTTCTTGGGGTTGTTGACGCGGGCGACGACACGCGGGACGCCGTACTCCGTCTTGGCGAGCAGCGACACCACCAGGTTGACCTTGTCGTCGCCGGTCGCGGCGATGACGACGTTGCAGCGCTGCAGCGCCGCCTCGTCCAGGGACGTGATCTCACAGGCGTCGGCCAGCAGCCACTCCGCCTGCGGCACCCGCTCCACCGAGATGGCGGTCGGGGCCTTGTCGACGAGCAGGACCTCGTGGCCGTTCTCCAGCAGTTCGCCCGCGATCGAGCGGCCGACGGCGCCGGCTCCGGCAATGGCGACCCTCATCAGTGACCGCTCTCCTCTTCCGGGCCCTGGGCGAACGCCGCCTCGACCTTGTCCACCTCGTCCGCCCGCATCATCACGTGCACGAGGTCGCCCTCCTGCAGCACCGTCTGTGAGGTCGGCAGGATGGCCTCTCCCAGGCGGGTCAGGAACGCCACGCGGACACCCGTCTCCTCCTGGAGCCTGCTGATCTTGTGGCCGACCCACTTCGCGGAGGCGTGCACCTCGGCGAGCTGCACGCCACCGGTGGGGTCGCGCCACAGCGGCTCTGCGCCGGAGGGCAGCAGACGCCGCAGCATCTGGTCGGCGGTCCAGCGGACCGTCGCCACGGTGGGGATGCCCAGGCGCTGGTAGACCTCGGCACGGCGCGGGTCGTAGATGCGGGCGGCCACGTTCTCCACGCCGAACATCTCGCGGGCCACGCGCGCGGAGATGATGTTGGAGTTGTCACCGCTGGAGACGGCGGCGAAGGCGCCGGCCTCCTCGATGCCCGCCTCGCGCAGGGTGTCCTGGTCGAAGCCGACACCGGTGACCCGACGGCCCCCGAAGCCCGGGCCGAGCCGGCGGAAGGCGGTGGGGTCCTGGTCGATCACGGCGACTGTGTGGCCCTGTTGCTCCAGGGTCTGGGCGAGAGCGGAACCCACTCTTCCGCAGCCCATGATGACGATGTGCACGACCGTCCTTCCGGTGTCCAAAAGTTACTGCTCAGCATCAGGGTCTCAGACCGACGCCCAAAGCTACACACGGGCGCCCGGGGGCGGGCACCCCTGTGCCGGGGTTCGCGGTGACGACCGTCCGCGATCACGCGCGTGAGCAGGGTCAGCGATCGGCTCGCCGCGGCGCACGGCGCCCACACGTGCACGGGCAGGCGGCGACGGCCGGCGCGGCGGCGTGCTCACGCATCCACGGGTCCGGAGCACGCTTGCACGGGTCAGTGCTCCGCGTCGGCGGTCGCCGGACGCGGGCGCCGGCGAGTGATGCTGCGCACGCTGCACAGGGTCAGGATTCCGACGCCGACGAGGGCGACCGTCGCCCCGATCAGCTCCGCGGTCGCGGGCATGGAACCTCCGAAGTGCGATGACAGGCGGGGTTTGCCATCTAGACACGGGGAGCGCGCGAAGCACGGAATCCGTAGTCGCATGCGCCCGTGATTTCACTCATGAGGCAGATCCCCGACGCCGGGTGGGCGGCTGACTGTTCGAACCTTTACGATCCTCTGTCGTGTCCAAACTGACCGACGTGCCCAAACGGATCCTGATCGGGCGCGCACTGCGCAGTGACCGGCTGGGCGAAACGCTCCTGCCCAAGCGCATTGCACTCCCCGTCTTCGCCTCCGACCCGCTGTCCTCCGTCGCCTACGCGCCGGGCGAGGTCCTGCTGGTCCTGTCCATCGCGGGTGTGTCGGCGTACCACTTCAGCCCCTGGATCGCCCTCGCGGTCGTGGTGCTGATGTTCACCGTGGTCGCCTCCTACCGGCAGAACGTCCACGCCTACCCGAGCGGTGGCGGCGACTACGAGGTCGCCACCACCAACCTGGGCCCCCGGGCCGGCCTCACGGTCGCCAGCGCCCTGCTCGTGGACTACGTCATGACCGTCGCCGTCTCCATCGCCTCCGGCATCGAGAACCTCGGCTCCGCGGTGCCCTTCGTGGTCGAGCACAAGGTGCTGTGCGCGGTCGCCGTGATAGTGCTGCTCACGCTGATGAACCTGCGGGGCGTCAAGGAGTCCGGCAAGCTCTTCGCCATCCCGACGTACGTCTTCGTCGGCGGTGTCTTCGTCATGATCGCCTGGGGCGCCGTCCGGGGCCTGGTCCTCGGCGACAGCATGCGGGCACCGAGCGCCGACTACCACATCAACGCCGAGCACCAGGGCCTCGCCGGCTTCGCGCTGGTCTTCCTGCTCCTGCGGGCCTTCTCCTCCGGCTGCGCCGCGCTGACCGGTGTCGAGGCCATCTCCAACGGCGTCCCGGCCTTCCGCAAGCCCAAGTCGAAGAACGCGGCGACGACGCTGGCCATGATGGGCCTGCTCGCCGTCACCATGTTCTGCGGCATCATCGTCCTCGCCATGACGACCAAGGTCCGTATGGCAGAGAACCCGGCCACCGACCTGATCAACCACGGCCACCCGCTCGGCTCCGGCTACGTCCAGAACCCGGTGATCTCCCAGGTCGCCGAGGCCGTCTTCGGCAAGGGCAGCTTCCTGTTCGTCGTCCTCGCGGCGGCGACGGCGCTGGTCCTGTTCCTGGCGGCCAACACGGCGTACAACGGCTTCCCGCTGCTCGGGTCGATCCTCGCCCAGGACCGCTACCTGCCGCGCCAGCTGCACACCCGGGGCGACCGCCTCGCCTTCTCCAACGGCATCGTGCTGCTCGCGGGCGCCGCGGCGCTGCTGACCGTCCTGTACGGCGCGGACTCCACGCGGCTGATCCAGCTGTACATCGTCGGCGTGTTCGTGTCCTTCACGCTCAGCCAGACCGGCATGGTCAGGCACTGGAACCGGCTCCTCGCGGTCGAGCGGGACCCGGCCAAGCGCCGCCACATGGTGCGTTCCCGTGCGATCAACGCGTTCGGGGCGTTCCTGACCGGCCTGGTGCTGGTCGTCGTCCTGGTCACCAAGTTCACGCACGGCGCCTGGGTGGCCGTTCTCGGCATGTGCATCTTCTACGCGACGATGACCGCGATCCGGAAGCACTACGACCGCGTCGCCGAGGAGATCGCGGCCCCCGAGGAGCCGGACGACGACGACCTGGTCCGCCCGTCCCGCGTCCACTCGGTCGTGCTGATCTCGAAGATCCACCGCCCCACCCTGCGGGCCCTGGCCTATGCCAAGCTGATGCGCTCGGACGGCCTGGAGGCGCTCACGGTCAACGTCGACGCCGCGGAGACCAAGGCGCTGCGCGAGGAGTGGGAGCGGCGCGGCATCGACGTACCGCTGAAGGTCCTGGACTCGCCGTACCGCGAGGTCACCCGGCCGGTCATCGAGTACGTCAAGAGCCTGCGCAAGGAGTCCCCGCGCGACGCGGTCTCCGTGATCATCCCCGAGTACGTGGTCGGCCACTGGTACGAGCACCTGCTGCACAACCAGAGCGCCCTGCGCCTGAAGGGCCGACTGCTCTTCACGCCCGGCGTGATGGTCACCTCCGTCCCCTACCAGCTGGCGTCCTCCGAGGCGGCCAAGGTGCGGGCCCGCAGGCGGCAGGAGTGGAGCGCACCGGGCGCGGTCCGGCGCGGTCCGGCGGCGGAGCGGGCGAAGGAGCCGTCGGCGCCCCATGACTGAGGCGGGCCGGTGAGGCCGTAGACTGGTGGGCTGTTGTCGAGCCCACCGGCCCGCAGTCCTCATCGCCGGCCCTCGTCACCGGACCTTGGCGACAGTCCTTAGTCGATTTCTCACTTTCTCGATCTGGAGTCACCCCACCATGCAGGCAGAACCGACGAAGTCTCTGGTGGGCGAGGAGTACGAGGTCGAGATCGGCCCCGTCGCCCACGGCGGCCACTGCGTCGCGCGTACGGCCGAGGGTCAGGTGCTGTTCGTCCGGCACGCGCTGCCCGGCGAGCGGGTCGTGGCCCGGGTGACGGAGGGTGAGGAGGGCGCCCGCTTCCTGCGCGCCGACGCGGTCGAGATCCTGGAGCCCTCCAAGGACCGCGTCGAGGCCCCCTGCCCCTTCGCCGGACCCGGCCGCTGCGGCGGCTGCGACTGGCAGCACGCCAAGCCGGGCGCCCAGCGCCGACTCAAGGGCGAGGTGATCGCCGAGCAGCTCAAGCGGCTCGCGGGGCTCACGCCCGAGGAAGCCGGCTGGGACGGCACGGTGATGCCCGCGGAGGGCGACAAGCTGCCCGCGGGCCAGGTCCCGCAGTGGCGTACCCGAGTCCAGTACGCCGTGGACGCCTCGACGGGCGAGGCGGGCCTGCGCCGCCACCGCTCGCACGAGGTCGAGCACATCGACCACTGCATGATCGCGGCGGCCGGGGTGTCCGAGCTGGGCATCGAGCAGCGGGACTGGACCGGCATGGAGTCGGTGGAGGCGATCGCGGCGACGGGCTCCCAGGACCGCCAGGTGATCCTGACCCCGCGGCCGGGCGGACGCCTCCCGCTCGTGGAACTGGACAAGCCGGTGTCGGTGTTGCGGGTGGACGAGAAGTCGGGCGGCGTGCACCGCGTCCACGGCCGTCCCTTCGTCCGCGAACGCGCCGACGGCCGTACCTACCGCGTCGGCAACGGCGGCTTCTGGCAGGTCCACCCGAAGGCTGCCGACACCCTGGTGACGGCGGTCATGCAGGGCCTGCTGCCCCGCAAGGGCGAGATGGCCCTGGACCTCTACTGCGGCGTCGGCCTCTTCGCCGGCGCCCTCGCCGACCGCCTCGGCGAGGAGGGCGCGGTCCTCGGCATCGAGTCGGGCAAGCGGGCGGTCGAGGACGCACGGCACAACCTCACCGACTTCCCGCGCGTCCGCATCGAACAGGGCAAGGTCGAGTCCGTCCTGCCGCGCACGGGCATCACCGAGGTCGACCTCATCGTCCTCGACCCGCCCCGCGCCGGCGCGGGCCGCACGACGGTCGCCCACCTCTCCTCCCTCGGCGCCCGCCGCATCGCCTACGTGGCCTGCGATCCCGCCGCGCTGGCCCGGGACTTGGCGTACTTCCGGGACGGTGGGTACCGGGTGCGGACGCTTCGGGCGTTCGATCTGTTTCCGATGACGCATCACGTGGAGTGCGTGGCGATTCTCGAGCCCGCCCAGAAGGGCTCCTGACCTGCTCTTTTGCGGATGAGGTCGGTCTTGGCGGGTCGGGTCGACCCGTTTGCCTGGGCGCAAGGGGTGGAGCACGCCGCATGCCGTACGACCGCCTCTGACCTGCTGTTCCGGTCATTGCCGGGAAGACGGGCGCGTGTGGTGCCCCCGGTCGTCGCCGGGGCCGCGCAGGGCAGCCCTGACGCTCACGTGACGCTCGCGCTGATGAGACGTCAGGTCCTGGCGCGGGCCCTGGGACACAGCCATGTCCGCGGAGGCGCTCCTGCCTGCCTTCAAGACGGGTTGCCGGGCAAGGACGTGGTGCGGCTCGGGCGGCGCCACCGGCATCGGTGCCGCCCGTCCGCAAGCCTTACGTGTCTTTCTTACTTGTTGACCAGGGCCAGGTTGCAGAGAGCGTCCATGGGCGTGCAGCTACTCCAGCGCGGGCATGAAACCGCAGGTCAGGGCCCTCTCCTCCGGGAGGATCCGCCCAGCTCGTGACAGCTGTGCCGTAGCGGGTGATACGGCGAACCCGCCGGGGAACGTCTGACGGGACATCTGCCGTCGCCGACCGTGACAGGGCAGCGCACTACAACACCTCGCCGTGGGCTGTGTGCTGAGTTCCTGGCGCACGTCAGGCAGCGCAGCCGGACATTGGGCTGCCGCGGATCCTGTGTCGTACGGTCTGATGTCGCGGTCGCCCACCGTCCGCTACGGATCTCACCGAACCCGGCGGTGCCGCCGGTACGGCCGAAAGATCTGAACCAGTACCGGGAATCAGGCCGCGACGAGCTCCTGCTCGCGGTCCGGCGTTCTGACCTCGGGCTTCTTGTTCGGCAGCGAGAGCCGGAAGACTTTGCGCCACGCGGAGAACACCTGCTTGGGCAGTGGTCCGGTGACGTACTCCAGCTCGTACTTCTCGAACAGCGCGCGCACCTTCACGGCGACCTCGGCGTACCGGTTGCTCGGCAGGTCCGGGAACAGGTGGTGCTCGATCTGGTGCGACAGGTTGCCCGTCATGAAGTGCACGGCCCTGTTGCCGCTGATGTTCGCCGAGCCCATCATCTGGCGCAGGTACCACTGGCCGCGTGTCTCGCCCTTGATCGACCGGCGCTCGAAGACCTGCACGCCCTCGGGGAAGTGCCCACACATGATCACCGAGTGGGACCAGATGTTGCGGACCAGGTTCGCGGTGAACGTGGCGGCGAGCGTGGGGAGGAACGACGGGCCCGACAGCAGCGGGTGGATCACGTAGTCCTTGAGCACCTGCTTGCGGATCTTGCGGCCCACGGCCTTGGCCCGCGCGCGGAACTCCGGGTTCTTGCGGCGGCGCTTGTTCAGGTTCTTGCCGAGCTCCAGGTCGTACGCCGCGATGCCGTACTCGAAGAAGCAGGCGTTGATGAAGTTCCACAGCGGCTGGCCGAGGTGGAACGGGTGCCACTTCTGGTCCTCGTCGACGCGCATGATGCCGTAGCCGAGGTCGTTGTCCTTGCCGATCACGTTGGTGTACGTGTGGTGCAGCTCGTTGTGCGAGTGCTTCCACTGTTCGGCCGGCGAGACGTGGTCCCATTCCCAGGTGGTGGAGTGGATCTTCGGGTCCCGCATCCAGTCCCACTGGCCGTGCAGGATGTTGTGGCCGATCTCCATGTTGTCCATGATCTTCGCCACGGACAGACCGGCGGTGCCGAGCAGCCAGGCCGGCGGGAAGATCGAGAACAGCAGCACGCCCCTGCTGACCAGCTCGAGCTTGCGCTGCGCCGAGATGACCTTACGGATGTAGGCGGCGTCTTTCTCCCCGCGGTCGGCGATCACCTCGTCGCGGATCGCGTCCAGCTCACGGCCGAGCTCCTCGATCTGCTCCGCGGTCAGGTGGTCGGTGGGGTCGATGGCGGTCAAAGTGCTCCTACCGTTCGATGTCGCAGGGGCCCGCTGCGGCGGACACACAGGTCTGGATGAGGACGCCCGGCTCGGCCTCGGTGATCTCGCCGGTGCGCAGGTCGCGGACGGCGCCCGCCTTGAGCGGCGTGATGCAGCCGAAGCAGATGCCCATACGGCACCCGGAGGGCATGAGCACGCCGGCCTCCTCGCCGACGTCCAGCAACGGCGTGGCGCCGTCCGCGTCGACGGTCTTGCCGGTGGCGCTGAAGGTGACCTCGCCTCCGTCGCCGGCGACGACGATGCTGGGGCGGAAGCGTTCGGTGTGCAGGCGCTCTTGTACGCCGTGCTCGCTCCAGTGCTTTTCGGCGGCGTCGAGCAGGCCCGCGGGCCCGCAAGCCCAGGTCTCGCGCTCGGCCCAGTCGGGCACGAGTTCGTCGAGACGGGCGATGTCGAGCATGCCGTCCGTGGCGGTGTGCACCTCGGTGAGCCGCAGCTTCTCGGCCGCGACCAGGTCGTGCAGCTCGCTGCGGAAGATCACGTCTTGCGGCTGGGGTGCGCAGTGGACCATGACGACGTCGTCGAACTCGATGTCGCGCAGCATGCCCATCACGGGCGTGATGCCGCTTCCGGCCGTCAGGTAGAGCACCTTGGCGGGCTTGGCCTGCGGCAGTACGAAGTCACCGGTCGCCTGGTCGAGCTGGATCAGCATGCCCGGTTTCACCCTGCGGACCAGGTGGTTGCTGACCTTGCCGTCCGGGATCGCCTTCACGGTGATCGTGACGCGGCCGTCCTGGCGGTTTGTCGGCGAGGTGATGGAGTAGGCACGCCACAGGCGCACCCCGTCGACGTCGACCCCGACCCGCACGTACTGACCGGCTGTGTGGCCGCGCCAGCCCCGTCCCGGCCTGATCACGACAGTCGCGGCGTCACCCGTCTCGGGGTGCACGGCCTCGATGCGCCCACGCAGGTCAGCGCCCGCACGCAGTGGGCTGACCAGGTCGAGGTAGTCCGACGGCAGCAGCGGCGTCGTGACCATCTCCAGCAGTTTCCACGCCCTGCTGCGGAGGGTTGCACTCGTCATGACTCCAGCTTGCTGCGCCTCAAGGCGTAAAGTCCTGACCGCAGGACGTTAAATCTGGTCGGCTGAATTGTTCGCAGGGAACAAAAACGTGAGTCATGCAATCCGGAGGGCCAGCGAACTGGCCCTGGATGAGACGACGGTCACCGCACTGAGGGCCGCGCTGAAGACCACCGCCGACGAGGTCGTCCAGGCGATCATCGACGAAGTCCCCTCCTACGCCAACGCCCTGTCGGGCCACATGGGCGCCACCATCCGCCGAGCCGTCCGCACCGCCCTGGGGCACTACCTGGACCTCGCGAGCGGGAACGCCACGGGCGGCGACGCCGGTGACGCAGCCTACGAGCTGGGCCGCGGCGAGGTGCGCGACGGCCGTTCGATGGACGCCCTGCTCAGCGCCTACCGCGTCGGCGCCCGCGTGGCCTGGCGATGCCTGGCAGCGGGTGCCGTACCCGCAGGTCTGCCCGCCGCCGAGGTGGCCAAGTTCGCCGAGCTGACCTTCGCCTACATCGACGAGCTCTCCGCCGCGAGCGCCGCGGGCCACGCCGACGAACTGGCCGCCCGGGGCAGGGCCCACGAGCGCCACCTGGAACACCTGGCCCGCGACCTCCTCGCCGGCGCGAGCCCGGACGTGTTGCTGGCCTCTGCTCAACGGGCCGGATGGCAGCCTCCGGTTTCGGTGACCGCGGTCCTGCTGCCCGCCGCCCAGGCCCGGCCTGCCTACCGCGCGCTCGACCCGGGCACCCTCGTCCTCGACGATCTGCCGGACGCCACCGGTGTGCTGCTCGTCCCCGATGCCGACCGATCACATCTCTTGCGGCAGCTGACCGACCGCACCGCAGTGGTCGGCCCGGCCCGGCCATGGACTCGTGCGTCCGCCTCGTACGCACGAGCCGTACGCGCGCGCTCCCTCTCCTCCGATATTCGCGACACCGAGGACCACCTGCCCGAGCTGGTGCTGAGCGCCGACGTGGACGCGTTGGCAGACCTGCGTGCCCGAGCCCTCGCACCGTTGCACACCCTGCCTGTCGCGACCGCACGGCGGCTGGAGGAGACGTTGCGGGCGTGGCTGCTGCACCAGGGCAGGCGGGTCGAGGTGGCGGCAGCGTTGTACGTCCATCCCCAGACAGTCCGGTACCGGATGTCGCAGCTGCGGGAGCTGTTTCCGGATCTCGCATCGCCACACCGGGTCCTTGAACTGACGCTGGCGGTCGGTCTTCGGGTCAGCTGACGCGTACTTCGACCGTCCACGAACTCCCGGCGGATCCCGGCACCATGCGTGGGGTCGCCCGCGAGCACCGCGTCCCCGTGTTCGACCTGGGGCGGCTCTCGTGCCTCGGTGTCCACCTGGACGTCCTTGAAGCCGGGACGGTCCGGGTGGGCGACGCGATCATGGTGCAGCAGGCCGGCTGGCGGGGGGCGTTCCACCCCGAGTCGCTCACCTACCGATCCGTCAGGCCCGCGTCTCGCAGCCCCGGCCACACCCGGTCGTGCGTGAGCGGGAGTTGGTCGAGGCGGACGCCGGTCGCGTCGAGCAGGGTGTTGGCGAAGGCTGAAGCGACCGGGTTGAAGGGACGGACAGTCGGCCGTGACGCTCGTTTGACGCCCTGGGCACCCCCATGCATGGCGATGGGCCGAGAAATGGGATCCGACCTCGGGTTTTCCGAAGATCGCTCAGGTCGACATCTTTCCAATCGGCCCGGCGATGCCACCTGTCCGCGTGGTAGAAGGTCGTATCGGACTACCAGACATTCAACGCCCGTTCGTCTGGTCCGCGGCGAAGACCCGCGATCGAGCACCTCAATTGTTGGTCGTTGACGGGCAGCAGCGACTCACCGCCCTGTACGCCGTCCTCACCGGGCGCAAGATCGTCACCAAGTCTTTCGACGAGATCAACGTTCGCATCGCGTTCCACCCGGAGGACCAGACGTTCGAGGTCACGGACGCGGCGATCGAGCGTGACGCCCACTTCATTCCGGACATCACCGCGCGCTGGGCCCAAGGCGGTTACAAGCCGACCGTCCGGCAGTTCTTCCAACGGCTCGACCAGGCCGGCGGCCAGCCCTTGTCGGACGCTGCCAAGGATGGGCTCGGCGGCCGGCTTCCGCAGTAGCAAGATGATCACCTCCGACAACGCCCTGCTGTACAGCTACACGATCTGGCTGACCGGACGGCACGACTCCGGGCTGACGGTCGATGAACTTCGACCCGTGATCGGACGAGTCGCAGGCCGATGTCGACGGGTATGGCTCCTCGTACGCCAACTCCTCGACAGCAGCCTGTCGGCCCCGACAGCGACCACCGTCCGCGTACGCTTCCCCAAGATCGTGCTCACGGCGTTGCCGCACCAGGATGCTGCTGTTTCCACCGAGCTGATCGACGGTTGGTCCTTGATGGTCTTCGATACGGCCGCTCCCGTGCGTGCGCCGGAGACGGGCCGTGACGCTTGCCGGAGCCACCCTGATCTCCACGCCCGCCCGCACCATCCCTTGGGGGGCAGCCCTTACGCTGGGCGCGCCCCCAATGCTTCCCGAAACGTTACGCTTCGGCTGGGTCAATATCTGTGCCCGCGAGCTGAGATTTCAACGGGACAGGCAGGCAGATTCTCTACCGCATTAAGTGGGGTGTGATTCTTTACCGTACACAGGCCGCTGCGGCGTGCTACTGTCGATCTCAGTTGCAGTTGTGGTTCCCAAAACTTCAAGTGCCCTCCGGGCGGCGCCTGTGCCACTGGAAGCACTTTTGTTATCCGGTCTTTTTCCGGGCGGGGTGATCATCGCGGCGACACGGGTCCGTGCAGTGCGGATCCCGATGCACTGCCCCAAAGGAGAAATGATATGGCTGCTGGTACTGTGAAGTGGTTCAACGCGGAAAAGGGCTTCGGCTTCATCGAGCAGGACGGTGGCGGCGCTGATGTGTTCGCCCACTACTCGAACATTGCCGCCCAGGGCTTCCGTGAGCTGCTGGAGGGCCAGAAGGTGACCTTCGACATCGCGCAGGGCCAGAAGGGCCCGACGGCCGAGAACATCGTTCTCGCCTGACGCTGACTGTCGCGTAGTTGTAGCTGGGACCCGCGTCCTTCGGGGTGCGGGCCCCAGCTACTCGCATTCTTCCGCAGTGGTTTCGCCTGCGGACGACAACCAGGAAACCCGTAGGCTTACCGCATACGGGGCATCCTTCAGGGGCGCACGCATCCCTTCATGGCTTCATCGCGGTGGACGCCCGAACATTGCGTCCCGCTTCGCGCCACTCATTCCAGCTCCTGTGCCGCACGGATTTTTCGTCGGTCAGATTCGCTTTCCCATTCAACTGGTCCATTCTTGCAATTCTCTGTGCTGTGATCGCTGCGGGAATTCCTTGATATGTGCCGCATCGAGGAAGGTTCCGCATGAACCGCACACGCACGAACGACCGCTTCACCCGCATCCGTAACGGCAGTGCCGAATCCGGAAGGGCCGGCAGCCGATTCGGTTCGTCGGCCAGGAGCCGCTCCGGCGGGCCGGGCCGTTCCGGTGGTTACGGCCGCCGGCCCGCCGCGGTCCAGGGGGAGTTCGCGTTGCCCAGGACGATCACTCCCGCGCTCCCCGCCGTGGAGGGCTTCGCCGATCTCGACATGCCCGGGGCGCTGCTGGGCGCGCTCAGCTCGCAAGGCGTGACCGTACCCTTCCCGATCCAGGCCGCGACCCTGCCGAATTCCCTCGCCGGCCGGGACGTACTGGGCCGTGGCCGCACCGGCTCCGGCAAGACCCTCGCCTTCGGGCTGGCGCTGCTGGCCCGTACGGCCGGGCAGCGCGCCGAGGCCAGGCAGCCGCTGGGGCTGATCCTCGTACCCACGCGTGAGCTGGCGCAGCAGGTCACCGACGCGCTCGCCCCGTACGCCCGCTCCGTGAGGCTGCGGCTGGCCACGGTGGTGGGCGGAATGCCGATCGGCAGGCAGGCGAGCGCGCTGCGCGCCGGCGCCGAGGTCGTCGTCGCCACGCCGGGACGCCTCAAAGACCTCATCGACCGTGGCGACTGCCAACTGAACCAGGTTTCCATCACCGTCCTCGACGAGGCCGACCAGATGGCCGACATGGGCTTCATGCCGCAGGTCACCGCCCTCCTCGACCAGGTCCGCCCCGAAGGCCAGCGCATGCTGTTCTCCGCCACTCTCGACCGCAACGTCGACCTGCTCGTGCGCCGCTACCTCAGCGATCCCGTCGTGCACTCCGTCGACCCCTCGGCCGGCGCGGTCACGACGATGGAGCACCACGTGCTCCACATTCACGGCGCCGACAAGCACACGGCAACCACCCAGATCGCCGCACGCGACGGCCGCGTGATCATGTTCCTCGACACCAAGCACGCCGTCGACGGCCTCACCGAACACCTCCTGAACAGCGGGGTACGGGCCGCCGCCCTGCACGGCGGGAAGTCACAGCCCCAGCGCACCCGCACGCTGGCACAGTTCAAGACCGGACACGTCAACGTGTTGGTAGCGACCAACGTCGCGGCGCGCGGCATCCACGTCGACAACCTCGACCTCGTCGTCAACGTCGACCCGCCGACCGACCACAAGGACTACCTCCACCGCGGCGGCCGTACCGCCCGCGCGGGAGAGTCCGGCAGCGTCGTCACCCTGGTCACTCCCAACCAGCGCCGCGGCATGACCCGCCTCATGGCAGCGGCCGGCATCGTCCCGCAGACCACCCAGGTCCGCGTCGGCGAAGAGGCTTTGCACCGCATCACCGGCGCCCAGGCTCCCTCCGGCATCCCGGTCGTCATCACCGCACCGGTGGTCGAACGGCCCAAGAAGCGCGGCGCCACCTCACGCGGTCGGCGCCGCCCCGTCTCGGCGGCCCGCCGCGCGCCCGTACGGCAGTCCACCGCCGGTGCGGCGGCATAGAACCTTCGTGTCAGGAAGCCCGCCCAACTTCGCAGGAGGCACCCTTTGACACTGGACCGGACGCAGTTCCGCTCAACACGTACCAACGCCGTGCAGACGGCGGCCGATCCCGCGGACGCGGCCGGACCGCAGGTCTGGGAGGACATGACCGTGGAGGTGGCACTGTCCGTGATGGCCGCCGCCCGTACAGGTCATCTGGTCGTCTGCGACGAGGACGGTCTGTGCACCGGCCTGGTCACCCGGGCCCGGCTCACGGCTGTTCGTGACGGTTCCGGATACACGGACCGCATCCGCCTGCGTGACGTCGCCGACGTCATCAGGCCCTTCGCCTCACCTCTGACCACGAGGGCCGAAGCCGAACGTGCGATGCACTGCCGCCGGCTCGGGGCCCCACCCGTGGTCGACGGACACGGCAACGCTCCGGGCGTCCTCGCCCTCTCCCGCTGAACCGCCGTCACCCCTGTCCGGGCCCGTCTTCTCTTCTCCCTGGAGGCATCATGCGCTGTGTCATCGCCCGCTTCCCGTTCGACCTGACCAAGAGCGGCGTGGTGGAATCGATGAAGGGCGTCACACCTGAGCTGGTCACCGGTGAGTTCGTCATCATCGGACGACGCCACTACCCCGCCAAGCAGGTCGGCCAGGTCGTCACCCGCCAGGACCGGCGTGATTTCAGCACCGGTGAAGTCCTCAGGGCCATGACCCAACTCGGCTTCACCTGCCGCACCCGCCCTACCGCCGCATCTGCGCCCCTGGCCGGCCCGTACGGGCCGGCTTCCGCAACGCTCGGCGCTCCCCCTGTCCGCCTGACGTACGGACAGGTGTGAGCCGAACCGAGCAGTGAGGCTCCACCGGCGTGGGCGAATTCCAGGGGATGTAGCTCGTTCTGAGTGAGGTCGAGCAAGGGCTGCCGTACTTCGGTGTTGGTACGGCTGTTTAGCATGCGGGACATGCGTGCGTTCTTCTTGGCGGGTGGGCGGCGGCTGTCGTATGTGGACTTCGGTGGTCCGGGTGTTCCGCTGCTGGCTTTCCACGGGCACTACAACGAGGCGTCGGCGTTCGCGCCGCTTGCGGAGACTCTGGCGCCGCGGTGGCGGGTGATCGCGCTCGATCAGCGCGGGCACGGTGAGTCCGACCGGGCATCGGGCTACGAACGGGATGACTATGTCGCGGACATCGAGGCGTTTCACCGTCACCTGGGCCTGGGACCGGCGTTCGTGCTGGGCCATTCGCTGGGTGGGGTGAACGCCTACCAATACGCTGCGCGACATCCCGGTCGTGTCACCGCTCTGATCGTCGAGGACATCGGCGCGGTGGTGGACTGCGATTGGTCCTTCACCGAGCGGTTGGTCCCCAGCGCGCCGTCCCGCCAGGAGCTGGTGTCGGCCCTGGGTGCAACGGCACCGTATCTGGCGTGCTCGTTCCGCCAGTTCGACCACGGCTGGGGCTACTCATTCGACCTCGAGCACACGGTCCGGTCCCAGAAGGCCCTCAACGGCGACCACTGGAGCGACTGGCTGCAGGTGACGTGCCCGACCCTGCTGGTGCGCGGGATCCGCAGTGATGAACTGGCGGCGGACCACGCACGTGACATGACCGCCCGTCACGCCGGGCGCACCCGGCTGGTCGAGTTTCCGGCCGGTCATGTCGTCCACCACGATGCACCTGCGGAGTTCGCCGAGGCCGTCAGCTCCTTCCTGTCGGAGTCGTCCGCGTCTCGTGCCGAGTGAAGGCCGCGATCAAGCGGTGAGGTCGTAGTCGCGCTGGTCGAGGTAGGGCCGTTGTGCTCGCGGGCAGCGTGGAAGCGCCAGTAGATGTCGAGGCCGCCGTTGGAGACGAGGGCACGCAGTCGTAGGACGGCTTCGGCTCCGGGCAGGCCCCAGCGGGCGCCGGTGATGCCGAGGCGGTCGGCGATCGGATGACGGCAGGCTCCTTCAACCGCGCCGGTGGCGATCGGCCACCCCTTGTCGAGGCAGCGTCATAGCCGAGCTGATCCGGCAGGCTTCCGTGTTCCCTATTCCAAGATCCACGAGCCGAAGGTATTCCTCCCGCTCAGGGTCCAACCTCCTGAGCCCCTGAGGCCGCCGATCCTTCCGGATCCCGAAGTCCATCGCACCCCTTGAACCAGGGTGTTGCGACGACCACTAGAACGGAAGCGTGCCGGTGGGGCCTCACTGTGTGCCGTGGGTCGGTGAGTCAGTGGTCGGAGTAGCTGAAGTCGCCCATGGTCCAGGCGCTGACGTCCTCGATCGCGACGCGGTACATCCCGCCTGTCTCCGGGATCCCCATCGTACCCTGCAGGATCCGGGCGACGTGGAAATGCAGATGCGTGGGCGGTCCGTCCTTCCTCGCGGGGGTGTCGAAGACGGCGGAGAACTCGCCCAGTTCGGCGGAGTCCGTCAGCACCTCAGACACCCTCTTCCTCCACATGGCTTCCGGAGCCAGCCGACCGGTGATGACAGCACCACTGGTGACCACGGTCAGGGACATCTGATTGCTCTGCTCGGACTCCACAAGGGCGGCTATCGCAACGAGCAGCTCGTCAGGCTTCGGCATGGGATCGGATTCTATGCACCGGCCCGCCCGGGCGGCTTGGACGATGGCGCAATTGGGCGACACGGGCGCATACGGCTCCCCTGGTGGCGCACTACACGCCGGGGGTGCGCATGTGCGGCGGCTGCGAGCCAGGGGCGTGCTTCGAGGCATTGGTCTGCTGCCGTTCGGCTGCCACAGGTCTTCGACGAACGCATCAGGGTCACCCTCGTCTGCGGACCGTTCATGCCCGGCCCTTGCCTACCCGACCCTGCGCCCCGCCCGCCAACCCACCCGAGCCACCGTGCTCGCCGGAGGGGGCTGAGAATCGCGGTCGACGCGCCGCGCCGGTCGGCGCCGCCACCGGAAGCTCCGCGGGCGGCTCCGGGTCTCATCCGTGCGTCGGACCTGCGCTGCGGACAGCCCCCAGTATTCGCAGATCGGCTCAGCGGGATACCTCATCACCGAGCCGCAGCAAATCTATGCTCGCTGGAGTAGACATTCGCTGTCTCAGTGATTATGGTTTCTTTCGTAGCCGAGATCGAGCAAGGCCCGGCAGACACGAACTGCCGGGCAGCACTCCACGTATGACGGTGCGGTGGTGGAGTTCCGAAGCCAGGTTGTTGTACGACGGCGACGGGACTGACGACCGGACCGGGTGGCCTGAAGTGATGAGGGGCCGCCGTGAGCAGGACCGCAGTTGACGCGGTTGCAGTACCAGTAGTACGCAGTCCCTGTTTGCAAGTG
The DNA here is from genome assembly GCF_009796285.1 of Streptomyces broussonetiae. Taxonomy (NCBI): domain Bacteria; kingdom Bacillati; phylum Actinomycetota; class Actinomycetes; order Kitasatosporales; family Streptomycetaceae; genus Streptomyces; species Streptomyces broussonetiae. Next base: position 6,976,156 of record NZ_CP047020.1, read on the forward strand.
ATTGGTTCCGAGGGAAGAACGGAGGAGTCGAGCACCATCAGGATCGCCCGGGCGGAAGACGCGAGCCCGGGTACCGCAGGACATCGATAGGTAGGTGGTCTCCGGTCACGCATCCGCGATCCCCGCACCCCCGTCGGAATATCAGGCGGCTGGGCGGAAACAGAAGGCCGACGCAGCACTAGGGTCGGCAGATGGTGTTGCAGTTCCTTCGGGGCCTTGGTGCCAAACGGCACCAAGGCCCCTCCACGCGTTCCGCAGAGAGGTGAGATGACAGCAGACGAGTCGCTAAGCCGTCTCGACGACGACGACTACCCCGCCTACACGATGGGCCGGGCCGCCGAGTTGCTCGGTACCACTCCCGGCTTTCTCCGCGCCATCGGCGAAGCGCGGCTGATCACACCACTGCGCTCCGAGGGCGGACACCGCCGCTACTCCCGCTACCAACTGCGCATCGCGGCCCGCGCGCGTGAACTCGTCGACCAGGGCACCCCGATCGAGGCCGCATGCCGGATCATCATCCTCGAAGACCAGCTCGAAGAAGCCCAGCGCATCAACGCCGAATACCGCCGCACCGGCGGATCGTCCAGTCCATCGGCCGCAGCCTGAGGTGAGCGGGCCCGCCGGTATCGGCGGGCTGTCACATCCGCGCGTGGCCGGGCTGCGGCGCGCAGAGATGATCCTCGCCTCCGAACGGCTCCCCCGTCAGTGGACGGCGAGGGAGATGGCGATGTAGTGCGCGGTGAAGGCCGCCACGGTCAAGGCGTGGAACACCTCGTGGAAGCCGAACCAGCGGGGCGAGGGGTCGGGGCGTTGGACGGCGTAGACCACCGCGCCCGCGCTGTAGAGGAGACCGCCGGTCACTGTCAGGGTGACCACGGCCGCACCGCCGGTGTGCAGGAAGTCGGGCAGGTAACGCACCGGTGCCCACCCCAGGGCCAGGTAGCAGGGGGTGTACAGCCAGCGGGGAGCGTTGACCCACAGCACGCGGAAGGCGATACCGGTCAGCGCGCCCGTCCATACGATCCACAGCAGCAGGTTTCGCCGGTCAGGAGGGAGGAGGAGCACGGCCAGAGGGGTGCAGGTCCCGGCGGTGATCAGGAAGATGTTGGCGTGATCGAGGCGACGCAGGCCGGCCTCGCCCATCGGCCCCCAGGTACCCAGGTGGTAGACGGCGCTCGTCCCGAACAGCAGCCAGGCGGTGACGGAGTACACGGTGCAGGCCAGGGCCGCCTGCTGGGTACGAGCCAGGCAGACGAGCACGATGCCGGCGCTCACCGAGGCAGGGACCATCGCGGCATGGAGCCAGCCACGCAGCTTCGGCTTGACCGGCTCGACCAGGTCGGCCGCCCACTCGACCAGGTCTGCAACCGGGTGAAGATCCTCCCCGGCATTGCCATGATGTGATCCGCCGGGGAGACCGGCTACGGCGTCCCCAGACACAACTTCCCGTCCTGTCCCTTTCTTCTGGGCATCATCGGCAACCATCCGATCATGCTAAGGGCCTGCCCGTGACAGCGTCCGTCGAGGTCGGACTCGCCACCAACTGGGCCTCCGGAAGCCGTGTAAGCCGCCTGGCCATGGGAAGGACCAAGGTTCCCGAGCGCGCATCTCCGCCCACCTACGCCCAAGGACCGCCGATGCTTCCCGAGTTCCCCTCCCACGCATCCGCCCCCCTCGCAGATCAGCTGGCACAAAGGTTGGGGCTGCCCTCACAGTTCGAAACCGGCCGTTTCGACGTGGAGCGTGTCGCCGGCATAGCGGTCCTCGCGGCGGCCCACTCCGATGGCTATGCGGCCACCGGGCACCTCCTCGGACTGCTGGCCGCGCTCCCCGCCCCCACCGACGCAGGAGAACGCTTTTGGTCGAACCTGTGGAGATCCTCGGGCACCGCCTACCTGCTGCCGACCAATATCAAGGACCTGGTGCTGCGTTCGCTGGCCGGAGAGGGAACCGGTCTGGCCGGACAGATCCTCTCGGCCGTAGACGAGATGACGCCTCCCCAGCGCGTTGCGGCCGCAGAGGTGATCGGCCAGGCGCTCGCCGAGTCCGACCACCTACCTGATCTCAAAACACAGGTCATCGGCGAACTTTGGCTCCGGGACCTGGAACTCACCGCCTGGCGCGTCCTTCATGCGGACCACAAGTCGCCCGATGCGGCCGGACGTAACGCCTTCATCGAGGCATGGACGAGTGTCTGACCCCTGCCGAGCCGGCACACACAAGCATCCGAACAATCCGGGACGTTCGAGCAGCGACCTGTGATCGAACGAATCCGGGCACGACTCGGACGGTGGTGGTGGGAGGCGTCGGTCAGTTGGTCCTTGCCGAGAGGACGGGTTCGTAATGGCAGGGCTGGGGCCCGTGGGCGCACGGGCTCGCCGCACTGTCCTGGTCCCCGAGCACCGACAGTGGCACTGTGCTGACCTGCGCACAGGGGGCCGGTGACGCCGCCCACGACCCGTACCTGCGGGGCAGCGGCTCGACAGCCGCCCTCGCGGGGCCGTCTCGATACCGCCGGTACCCGGTCTCGCCGTGGCCGACGAGACTCACACGCCCGGCTGCCTGGTCACCGCGGCCTTGGCCGTCATGGAGTCGAGTGGCAGCGCGCCTTCACGGACGCCGTGATCGCCGCCCAGTCGCGGGACGGCGGGCACCCGGGGCAAGATCGGGCGCACCTCGCGCACAGCGCCGACGGCACTCCGGCACTGCTGTGCACCGAGCGGGCACTGCCGTACACCGAGTGGCCCAGCGGCGAGGCGCACCAGGAGGGCGCGGAGGCCGGTCGCCACGACAAGGGGCACGAGACGGCCGCCGCCGTCGAACAGTTCGACCGTCCGACCTGTGAGGTGCCCGCCGGAACCACCTGCCGCACCCGCGGCGGCAAGGTCGCCCCCAAGTACCACACCCCGCGCTTCAGGCCGTCCCCCAGCGCCGCGCCGAACTCGAAGTCCGCACCCCCGCCGACCGCGGCCCCGGCCGCGCCTGGGAGAAGGGCCCGACCATCGACGCGGTGGTGCCCGAGGCCGCGACGAAGCCCACGAGGGTGGGGTATGCCCGCTGCAGTACGGCCCAGCAGGAGCTCCCAGAGCCGGCTCGACGCCCTGGGGGAGGCCGGGCGTGATCCGGTCTCCTCGGAGAAGATCAGCACCCGCATCAAGGTGCGGCCCGAGTTCGTCAAGGCGATGGACTTCGCCCGCACCATCAAGAAGGCCGTCCCCCACCAGCGCGTTATCTTCACCGTCCATGAGATGAAGCGTCTGGGACGCGGCGCTGCCGAACTGCTGACCATTACCGAGGACCTGTGCCACCACGAGAGCCAGCTCGAACTCCTCACCGGCCCCCTCCAGGGCGTGTACGACCCCTCGGGGCACGGCGCCGCGCTGTTCGCGTTCTTCGCCGGCATGGCGGAGTCCGAGCGGGAGTACATCCGGGAGAAGTCCCTCGAAGGACAGGCGTCCGCCCGCGAGCGCGGCCGTCACGGCGGACGCCCGAAGGTCGTCGACGACGACATGGCCACCTACGCCCGTAGCCTGCGCGCCAACGGGGTGCCCACCGACTTCAGCATGTTCAGCAGCACGTCCGAGTTCTCGATCGTGTTCTGAAGCGCCGCCATCTCCACCTCCGGCGAGGGATCGAGATCACTCCTTGGCGTTCAACCCAGCAGCGTTACCGGCGGGACCCCAAGGCGGCGCCCCGGTCAGGACGGCCGGGTCATTCCGTTCAGGCGGACGACGACCATGGCGATGTCGTCGCCTGCCCCGCCGGTGAGGTGGAGGCGGGCGAGGAGGGCGTCGGCGAGGTGTTCCGGGCCGAAGTCGGTGCAGGTGGCGAGGGTGGAGAGCAGGCGGGTCAGGCCGGTGTCGATGTCCTCATCGCGGCGTTCGATCAAGCCGTCGGTGTAGAGGATGAGGGTGTCGCCGGGGCAGTACGTCGCGTTGGCCTGGGGGCGGGGGACGTGTTCGGGGCGGGCGCCCAGTGGTGGGTCGGTGGCCTGGTCGAGCAGGTCGCAGGTGCCGTCAGGGTGCAGCAGGACGGGCGGGGGGTGGCCTGCGCTGCTGTAGATGAGCAGGTGGTTGTGGCAGTCGACGAGGACCTGGACGGCGGTGGCGGCCAGGGCTCCCTCGATCGAGCGGGCGTACAGCCCGAGGACCTCCAGGGCCTGGGCGGGGCCGTGGACGGTGCGGGTGGCGGCGCTCAGCGCGCTGCGGAGCATGCCCATGACGGTGGCGGCCATCAGCCCGTGGCCGACGACGTCACCGACCGTGACGGCGAAGCGGTCCCCGGGCAGGTCGACGGTGTCATACCAGTCGCCGCACACGTTCAGCGCTCCCACTGCAGGCAGGTAGCGCACCGCGACGTTCGGGTGCCCGGCCAGGTCCGGGATGTGCAGCATGGCCTCCTGCAGGGCGACGGCTATCCGTCGTTCACGGGCGTGGGCCTGCCGCAGTTCCTCGTTCAGCTGCTGCAACTGCCGCGCCCGGGCGTACAGCTCAGCCTCCATGGCGGCTTCCCGGCCAGGGCTGACCGACGGCAGGTACGCCGCGCGGCGGACGCGGACGACGTCGGTCATGTCCTCGGACCGGTGGATGATCCAGGCGACCTGCCCGTCCGCGCCCAGGACGGGCACGTTGATCGCGGACCACCAGCGCTCCTTGAACACCCCGGGGCTGCCGGCGACCGGGATGTCGTACTTCTGCAACGCCATGTGATCGGTCTGGCCGCTGGACAGAACCCTGTGCAGGGAGGCTTTCAGCGTCGCTACCCCGTCGGCCTCCGGATCGGCGGGGTTGTCCGGGAAGGCGTCGAAGAGGTACTGCCCGAGCAGCTCGGCCCGGCTGCGTCCGGTCACCTCGCAGAACGCCGGGTTGGCATCAATGATCACCAGGTCCGTGCCGAGCGCCAGACACGGGCTCGGAAGGGCGGCGAACAGCGCCACGTAGTCGATCTGCGGTGTCACACGCGTTCCAGCCAGTCGATCCTTCCTCCAATGTACGAAGTGCCCAGCTCCCGCGCCCACCGAGCCCGCTCATGGCGTCAGGTGGCCGCTGCGCACCGCTCAGCCTGCGTACACCCCGACCTGGGCCGGCTTCGTTGGGTGATGCGTGAGGACGGACGACGAACGACGGTTTCACGGCCGCGGTGACATCTTCGCCCCGCTCCACGCAGGGACCTGCTCCTACGGGGTTGCCCAGCTCCGCCACCGGCCGCGGATCCAGACCGAAGCCGACATCGCCCGGCGCCGGGGCATCTGGAGGTGCGGAGCAGCGACGCGCTCGGCTCGGGCATGAGCGGACCTGGCGGCTCGACGCCGCAGGGCGGTCCTCAGGCTTCCGCCATGAACGAGACCCAGGCCGCAACCTCCCGTGAAGCCTTCGAACTGCTGATGGCCGGCAACCAGCGATTCGTCGCGGGAATCCCCGAACATCCGAACCAGGACGCCGCCCGCCGCACCGAGTTCGCCGCGTCCCAGCGACCGTTCACCGTGCTGTTCGGATGCTCCGACTCCCGCCTGGCCGCCGAGATCATCTTCGACCGCGGACTGGGCGATCTGTTCGTGGTGCGCACTGCCGGCCACGTCACGGGACCGGAAGTGATCGGCAGCATCGAGTACGGCGTCGACATACTGAACTGTCCCCTGTTTGTGGTCCTGGGCCATGAGGCGTGCGGTGCCGTCGGCGCCGCACGCGCCGCTCTGGAGGACGGGGTGGCCCCGGCCGGCTACGTGCGCGATGTCGTCGAGCGGGTGACGCCCAGCGTGCTGTCGGCCCGGGCCGCCGGCCGCGTGAAGGGCGAGGAGATCCTGGACGAGCACATCCGGCACACCGTCGACCTGCTGCTGGACCGCTCCCGGCTGCTCGCCGAGAAGGTCGCCGCCGGACACGCCGCCGTCGTGGGCCTGTGCTACGGCCTGGCCGATGCCACTGCACGCCTCGTCGCGACCCGTGGCCTCGACGCACCCGTCACCACGGCATCGTGACCGCCGAAGCGCCCACAGCATCCCAGGCGGCCACGGCCGTCACCGGCGGAGGCGGCGACCAGGGAAGCGACTGGTGACTTATGAGGGCCGGGGTCCGGCGGCGCGGCGAAGCCGGTTGGCGATCGCCAGTCCCAGCCCCTCCTCCACCGGCAGGGACGCGATCAGCCACGCTCAGCATGTGGTCGCCGAGCCGGGAAGCAACCCGGGACAGCACTCTTCCGAGTGTATCTGCGGAAGAACTCCAGACACTCACCATGGAGAAAACCTGTCGTTACGATAGTAGACATTGGCTCGTCGCAGGGTTACTGTCTTTGTCGTACCCAGGAAGTCGAAGTGGGCACGGCAGACACGAACTGCCATGCCGGCAGGTCAAGCAGGACACGGCCCAAGAGGGTCGTGAGCAGTACCCGCGGTATCCAGCAGTGCAACCGAGTAACCGAAGGTAAGGAGCGAGACGCCATCAGGATCGCCCGGGCGAGGAAGCAGTCCGCCCGGGTACCGCAGGCCCCGGATTGGAAGGTGGTCCCCGGTCACGCATCCGCGATCCCCGCAGTCCCGCCCTCGCAGGCGGACCCTGCGGACATACGAGGCCGGCGCAGTTCGCCGGTAGATGGTGTTGAAAGCTCGGGGCCCGGGTGCCAGTACGGCGCCCGGGCCCCCCGACGCGTCCCCCGGAAGAAGAGGTCTATGCCCCCTGGCAGTTCCCGCGCCGTCACCCCTCTCGATGACGACGACTACCCCGCCTACACCATGGGCCGGGCCGCCGACATGCTCGGCACCACCCCCGCCTTCCTGCGCGCCCTCGGCGAACACCGCCTGATCACACCTCTGCGCTCCGAAGGCGGCCACCGCCGCTACTCCCGCTACCAACTGCGCATCGCTGCCCGTGCCCGCGAACTCGTCGACCAGGGCACCCCCATCGAAGCTGCCTGCCGCATCATCATCCTCGAAGACCAACTCGAAGAAGCGCAGCGCATCAACGAGCAAATGCGCACACAAGGCCCCGAGCCGCAGTCGAAGACCTCAGCCTGACCGGACGCCGGCACGAAGACACGGACGACGCTCCCGGCCCGCCACCGACTGGACCCCACCATCGGCCCCTGAAACGAGCGCCCCTGACTCCCGCAGGGCAAGGACCCCGGCGATCACCACGCTGGGGTCCTTCTCTGTCCAAGACGGTCCCACCGGTCCCGGGCCGGAGCCCTGCCGGCGCGCCGGTTGCCCATCGGCGGCCGGCCAGGCCCGGTGAGGCACACGCCGGCGTGTCGACGTCCGTGCCGTCCCGCGTGCCTGGCACGTGGTTCTCATGCAGCCGCTGCCGGCTCCCTGCCCCGCCGACCTCATTCCCGACGCGACGGGCATGGCGGCCTTCAAAGCGGCGAACCGGCAGGCCAAGGAGCAGGACGCCGTCTTCGTCGCCATCGAGTCTCTGGGCGAGCACTGGACGGTGAAGGCCGACATGATCACCGCCCGGCAGTACGCCGTCGCCGACTCGGTGTACGACGCCATCCGCGCCGCGGTCATCCAGATGATCCGCGCCGGCGAGATCCGCTCGGACTCCTCCGCGGGGCCGGTCTGCTTCGTACTGCACGACGTGGCAGACGAGAGCCGGGCCCGCGAACTCGCAGCCGCCCTGCACGCCGCCCTGTACGGAAACCTGGCGCCGCTCGCCCGCGCGATGCCTACCGCATCCTGACCAGCCGCCTTCAGGACTCCAAGATCATCTCGTGGCGGCGCTTGGGCTCACCTTGGCTGGACCCCGCCTTGACCCCTCCCTGTCCGGCCGTCGGCGTCATCAGATCGTCCCCGGACACCGTTGTGGTGCCCGCCCCTGTTCGGAGGAGGTAATGGATCACCCTGTCCGGCTCTCCGGGTACCGTCAGGGGCATGAGTCATCCGCACCCCGAGCTGAAAGCCGCCCCGCCCCTTCCCGAAGGAGGGCTGCGGGTCATCGCCCTGGGCGGCCTGGGTGAGATCGGCCGCAACATGACCGTCTTCGAGCACGCGGGCAAGCTGCTCATCGTCGACTGCGGCGTGCTGTTCCCCGAGGAGACCCAGCCCGGCGTGGACGTGATCCTGCCGGACTTCACCTCGATCCGGGACCGGCTGGACGACATCGTGGCCGTGGTCCTCACCCACGGCCACGAGGACCACATCGGCGGCGTGCCGTACCTGCTGCGCGAGCGGTCCGACATTCCCGTCGTCGGCTCCAAGCTGACGCTGGCGTTCCTGGAGGCCAAGCTCAAGGAACACGGCATCCGGCCGCGCACGGTGCGGGTGCGGGAGGGCGACCGGCGCGGCCTCGGGCCCTTCGACTGCGAGTTCGTGGCGGTCAACCACTCCATCCCCGACAGCCTCGCGGTCGCGATCCGCACCCGGGCCGGGATGGTGCTGCACACCGGCGACTTCAAGATGGACCAGTTCCCTCTCGACGACCGCATCACCGATCTGCGTGCCTTCGCCCGCCTCGGCGAGGAGGGCGTGGACCTGTTCCTCACCGACTCCACCAACGCCGAAGTACCCGGCTTCACCACCTCCGAGCGTGAGCTGAACCCTGCGATCGAGCAGGTGATGCGCACCGCGCCGCGCCGGGTCATCGTCTCCAGCTTCGCCAGCCACGTGCACCGCATCCAGCAGGTCCTGGACGCCGCCCACCAGCACGGCCGCAAGGTCGCCTTCGTCGGCCGGTCGATGGTCCGCAACATGGGCATCGCCCGTGACCTGGGCTATCTGAAGGTCCCCTCCGGTCTGGTCGTGAGCACGAAGGAGCTGGAGAAGCTCCCGGACCACAAGATCACGCTGGTGTGCACCGGCTCCCAGGGCGAACCGATGGCCGCGCTGTCACGGATGGCCAACCGCGACCACATGATCCGCATCGGCAAGGACGACACCGTCCTGCTCGCCAGCTCCCTCATCCCCGGCAACGAGAACGCCATCTACCGGGTGATCAACGGACTCACCCGGTGGGGCGCCCACGTGGTCCACAAGGGCAACGCCAAGGTGCACGTCTCCGGGCACGCCAGCGCCGGCGAACTCGTCTACTGCTACAACATCGTCAAACCCCGCAACGTCATGCCCGTGCACGGCGAATGGCGCCACCTGCGGGCCAACGCCGACCTCGCCATCCGCACCGGTGTCGACCCCGACCGGGTCGTCATCGCCGAGGACGGCGTCGTCGTCGACCTGGTCGACGGACGTGCGTCCATCACCGGCAAGGTCCCCGCCGGCAACGTCTACGTGGACGGCATGGAAGTCGGCGGCGCCACCGAGGCGTCCCTCAAGGACCGCCTCACCCTCGCCGCCGAAGGCGTGGTCACCGTGGTGGCGATCGTCGACGCGGACACCGGCGCCCTCGCCGAGGCCCCCGACTTCCTGGCCCGCGGCTTCGTCCACGACGACACCACCTTCGAGCCGGTCGTCCCCGTCATCGAGAAGACCCTGGCCACCGCGGCCGAGGAAGGCGTCGGGGACGCGCGCCAACTCGAACAACTCATCGCCCGCGCCGTGGCGAACTGGGCGTTCCGCACCCACCGCCGCAAGCCCCTCATCATCCCCGTCATCATCGACGCCTGAGCCACGGCACCCGCGCAGGGCGGCACGAGGCCGCCGACTCGGGTTGCCTCGCCGGCCTCCATCGCTTTTGGGATCCGGTCCGGGGCCCATCCCGGTGAAGTCCGCTGCAGGACACGGTCGATGCACGCACGTTCCTTGGCCCGACAGATAATGGCCTGCGGTGCGGTGCCCGGATCGCAGGTCCACTGGGCACAGGCGTCGCGAAGCTGGTCGGGGGCAGTGTGAAGGTCACGGGGACGCCCTTCCACCGGCAGCCGGACAGCCAGGTTGGTGATCGCGGTCGCCCGCGGCCGGTTCCCGACCGTGCAGCGGTCCTCGGCGCGGCCGGACGACCGGTGACAACTCGCCGACGCCATGCGGTGCGAGCCCCCGTGCACCTGCCAGGGCGGGCATCGCGGTGCTCCGGGCGACAAGGCCTGTGAGGGCCACGGCCCACGCCGTGGGGTACCCGGTCGGCCGCGCCGGCGATGCGTCAGGTGACCGAAGTGATCGCTCGTACGGCCGCCGTGACGCCGGGGGCCGGAGTGCCGGGAAGCCGCGCCACGAGGATCCGGCGGACCTCGGTGGGTACTCCGTCCACACGCAACAGGCTTACGCCGTGTGGCAGCACCGCCGACATGCGGGACGGCACCGTCGTCACGCCGAAACCGCCGGCGACCAGCTGCAGTTTGGTGAGCCAGTCGCGCGTGCTGTGGACGACGCGTGGCCGTCCGGGCAGGCCGGGCCAGACGCCGAGCAGAGGTTCGGCGCCCGAGGAGGGGGTGTCGATCCAAGGGGCGTCGACGAGTTCGTCGACGTGCACCGCGGTGCGGCCGGCGAACCTGCCGGTGGTCGCCGCTCCTACGAGCAGTTCGGTGTCCCCGACCGTTTCGACGTGAAGCCGGGGCGACTCACCGTCCGACGGCCGGTGCGGCGGGCGGGACGTCAGTACGGCGATGTCGATCGACCCCGCCCGCAGGGCCCGGAGCAGGCCGGGTGTGGTGCCCTCACGCGTCGTGACCGTCACCTGCGGGCAGGCCGTCGCGAGGCGCGTGAGCACACCGGGCAGGATCGATGCCCCGGCGCTGGGGAACATCCCCAGCCGCACCGGTTCCGTCCGCGCGGCGGAGTCGGCCAGCTCGTGCTCGACCACCGCGATGGAGTCGAGGATCACGCGGGCGTGCCGGAGCAGGGTCAGGCCGGCCGGGGTGAGCTGTACCCCGTCGAAGCGGCGCTCGAACAGGACGGCACCCGCACTCCGTTCGAGGGCTGCCGCTTGGCGAGAGACCGCCGACTGGGTGTAGCCGAGCCGAGAGGCCGCCGCGGTGAAGCTCCCCGACTCGGCGACCTGCCGCAGGACCCGTAGGGCGGTACTGGAGAAGTCCATGCGCACTACGCATACCACAGATGTCAGATGCTCGCTTGGCTCATGCCCTGGGGGCTCCTAGCCTCAAGACGGACCATCAAGGAGGCCAGCAGATGCGAGCAGCAGTCCTGACAGAGTTCGGTGCCCCGCTCACCGTGCAGGAGATCCCCGATCCCGTGGCCGGCGGCGGCGAGGTGGTGGTCAAGGTCCTGGCGGCCGGCATCTTCCCGTACGCCGAGGAGGTCTTCAGCGGCCGGCGCAAATACCCGCTCGAACCCCCTGTGGTCCCCGGTACCGGTGGCGTCGGACGGATCGTCAGCGTCGGCCCGGACGCCACCCGGCTGCGCGTCGGCGACCTGGTGTGGTGCGACTGCACGGTCCGCTCTCGCGACGACGCGCTGACACCCGACATCGCGCTGCAGGGCTGGAGCTCCCGCGGCGAGGGCGGCGCCAGGCTCGCCCGGCACCTGCACGACGGGTCATTCGCCGAACTCATGCGGGTACCGACGGAGAACGTCCACCCGCTGCCCCGGGAAGCGGAGGACGATCCGGCGCGCTGGTCCTCGCTCGGCATGTACGCCATCCCCTACGGAGGACTGCTGGCGGGCCGCCTCGCAGCCGGCGAGACGCTGGTCGTCAGCGGAGCCACCGGCAACCTCGGCAGCGCCGCGGTCGCCGTGGCCCTTGCGACGGGGGCGGGCCGGGTGATCACGCCGGGCCGCAACCGCGCCGCGCTCGACCTCCTCGCCGACCGATTCGGACCGCGCGTGGCTCCGGTCGAACTGACCGGAGACGAGGACGCCGACCGCGCGGCCGTGTCCGCCGCGGCCGAGGGCCCGATCGACATGGTGATCGACCTGCTCCCGCCCGCCGCGCCCAGCTCGGCGGTGCGCGCGGCGGCCATGACCGTCCGAGAGTACGGCCGCGTCGTCCTGATGGGCGGCGTCGGCATGCTCGGTGGCGCCGATCTCGCTCTTCCCTACCCGTGGATCATGCGCAACTCGGTCACCGTGCGCGGGCAGTGGGTGTGCCCACGCTCGGCCAACGTCGGCATGATCCGACTCATCGCGTCACGTGCGCTCGATCTCCGTCCCGAACGGGTCCGTACCTTTTCTCTCGACGCCGTCAACGACGCCGTCGCGTACGCCGCCGCGCACGGCGGGCCGTTCGACCGCACCGTCCTCACCCCGCCCGCCGGCCGTTGACGGACGCCGGGCCGGCCGACCGCTGCGCACCGGGGGTGTGCGGTCGGCCTGCCGGGTTCGTGCAGCGCTGGGGGCTCGCGGTCAGCCGGGAGCGTCCGCCGTGGCGCGTGGTGGGTCGGGTGTGAGGCGGGCGGCGGCGCGTTCGGCGGTGGCGGCGGCCCGGCGGCCGGTGGTCACGGTGCCGAGGATGACGATGGCGCCTCCGCAGCCGGCGATGATCCACCAGGCGGCCGGGCGGGCACCGGAGGCGACCGTGGCGCCGATCACCGCGATGCCGAGCGAGGAGCCGACCTGCCGGCTGGTGGCGGCGACCGCGGCGGCCACCCCGGCCTGGGCGCGCGGCATGCCGGACACCGCCGTGTAGGTGATGGGTGCGTTGACGAAGCCGAAGCCGAGACCGAACAGGGCGTAAGTGACGTACAGCAGGGTGTCGGACGGGTGGGCGGAGCGCGTGGCGGCTGTCGCCAGTACACCGCTGGCGGTGATGCCCGCCCCCGCGAGCAGCAGCGGTATCCGCGGACCGCGGCTGCCCACGATCCGGCCGGACAGCGGAGGGCACACCAGGGACAGCACTGCCATCGGCAGCAGGTGGAGCCCGGCGCCCAGGGCGCTCAGTTTCACCACGCGTTGCAGGTAGAGGGTGTTGGCGAAGAGGAAGCCGCCGAGTGCGGCGAAGGCGAACACCGCTGTCGCGGTGGCCCCGCTGAAGGGTGCGCTGCGAAAGAGCCGTGGTGCGATCAGCGGTTCGGCGCGCCGGTTCTCGTACGGTACGAAGGCGGCCAGCGCGCCCGCCGCGGCGACCAGGCAGGCCACGATCGGCGGCGAGGTCCAGCCTGCGCCAGGTGCCTCGATGATCGCGTACGTCAGGGTGCCGAGCAGGACGGCCACCAGCAACTGGCCGACCGGGTCGGCCCGTCCGACCCGCTCCGCGCGGGACTCCGGGACGTACAGTGCGGTGAGTGCCAGCGCGGCCAGCCCGATCGGCACGTTCAGCCAGAACACCGAGCGCCACCCGGCCGACTCCACCAGCACGCCGCCGAGGACCGGGCCGGCCGCCATGCTGAGCCCGACGACCCCGCCCCATACGCCGATGGCCCGTGCCCGGTCCCGGGGAGCGGTGAACGTGTTGGCGAGGATGGCCATGGCGACCGGAGTGAGCATGCTGGCGCCCACCGCCTGCACCGTACGGAAGACCACCAGCCACCCCGTGGTGGGCGCCAGGCTGCACAGACCGGACCCGACGGTGAACAGCACGAGGCCGAGGCGGAAGATCCGCCGGCGTCCGACGCGGTCGGCGGTGGCACCGGCGAGCGTCAGCAGCAAGGCCAGCACGATGGTGTACGCGTCGAGCGTCCACTGCAGGCCGGGGACGGAGGAGTTCAGGTCCCGCTGCATCGGGGGCAGGGCGACGTTGAGGATGGTGACGTCGAGACCGACCAGCAGCACGCTCAGGCAGCAGACGGCCAGGACCGGGGCGCGCCGTCCTTGCCCGGGCACGGTCATGTGGGTTCCCCCGTTCAGCCGTTGGGCCGGTTGACGGTGTGGGCGTCGGTGAAGTCCCAGATGGCAGTGAGCAGTTGCCCGGGGGTCTCGATCTGGGGCATGTGCCCGGTGCGGAGGAGGAGTTCGAACCGGGCGCCGGGGATGGCGGCGGCGAACGCCCGTCCGTACACGGTGTCGGTGACCTGGTCGCTCTCGCCCCATGCGACGAGGACCGGGTGCGTGACCTTGGCCAGGCGCTCGCGCAGGGTGGGGTCGGCCATGGCGTGCGGGCCCGAATAGACCTGCAGCGCGGCCCGGTTGGCGATCGCCGCCGCGCGCTGCTCGTCGGAGAACGTGCTGGGGTCGATGCGGAACGTCTCGACGTCGTGGAAGGAGAGCGCGGACAGTTCGGCGGGCGTCAGCGTGAAGGGGTCGGCGACCGGGTGGCCGGGCACGTGGATACCGGCGGCGTTGACGAGGACGACACCGCTGATCCGGTCGCTGCCGAGCAGTGCCATCTCGGCGGCGATCCAGCCGCCTATGGAGTTGCCGACGACGGTGACGTCGCTCAGGCCGAGTTCGTCCAGCAGCCGTACGTAGACCTGGGCGAGGGTGGGAACGTCGCTCAGCCAGCCGGGCCTGGCGGTGCCGCCGAAGCCGGGGTGGACGGGGGTGATGACGTGGGCCGGCCGCTGCTCGGCGAGGAACCCGGCGAACCCGGCGACGGTCTGCGGACCGCCGCCGCCGTGCAGGAGCAGGAAGGGGCGGCCCTCGCCACGCTCGTCGACGCTGTAGGCCAGGTCGACGTCGCCGGATTCGAGGGTGAGGGTGAGGGTGCGGGCGGTGTTGGTCATGGAGGTCTCCGTATCGGTTACTGGTGTGTGGGGTCGGTGGCGTGAGCCGGGTGCGCGTAGTCGGTGGCCGGAACCGTGGCGTACCGGCCCATCACCTCGACCGTCGCCTGCAGGGTCAGCTCCCGGCCGTCGGCGATCATGTCCCGCAGGTCGCGGAAGTACTGCACGTACAGGTCGGGCGTGAAGGTGTTGAGCATCACCGCGGGCTCGTCGCCGGGGTTGGCGAAGGTGTGCGGGGCGCCGGGCGGGATCATCGCGAGCGTGCCGGCGGGTGCGACGTGGGTCGTCTCGCCGATGGTGAAGTGCACGGTGCCGGAGACGACGTAGAAGCCCTCGTCGTGCCGGGCGTGGCGGTGCTGCGGCGGCCCTTGGGTATGCGGGGCGAGGGTGATCTCGCCGATGCCGAGACGGTGCCCGGTGGTGCTGCCGTCCTCAAGGATGCGGATCTGTGCCGGTCCCAGGCGGATGGTCTCGCCGTCGTCCGGACCCACCACGGAAGCCTCGTTCATTGGAGTCCCCTTCGTGAGAGTCGGCTCTCACGGAGGAGAGTAGAGAGCCAGGCCTCTTTATGCAAGTGGACTCTCATGATGAGAGTCGGCGATGATAAAGTGGCCATGTCATGGACGGGCGCGAAAGGGATGGAGCGATGGCGACGACGCAGACCGACACCGGCCGCAGCAACCAGAAGAGGCGCACGCGTACGGCCCTCGTCGAAGCCGCTCGCGAGCTGATCGCCTCGGGCGGCGAGGTGACGATGCCCGCGATCGCGCGCGCCGCCCTGGTCTCCGAGGCGACCGCCTACCGCTACTTCCCCGACCTCCCCTCGCTGATCAGCGAGGCTCTGGCGGGCGCCTGGCCGCCGCCCGCCGAGGCGCTCGCACCGGTCGCGGACTCCGCCGACCCCGCCGAACGGGTCGCCTTCGCCTGCGAGTACCTGCTGCGCGGCGTGCTCCTGCGCCAGGGCGCGGTGCGCGCCGTGATCGCGGCGACCGTCACCCGCCCCGAGACGGCGACCGCACGCCCCGGTGTCCGTTTCGGGCTGATCGACCACGCGCTCGCCCCCTTGGCGGAAACGCTGGGGGCGACGGACCCCGAAGCCTTCGCCCAGCTCAAACGGGACCTGGCCGTGGTCGTCAGTGCCGAAGCCCTGTTCACCCTCACCGATCTGTGTGGCCTCGGCCCCGATGACGCCGTCGCCAGCGCGGTGCGCACGGCGGCGACGCTGACCGAAGCGGCGGTGCGCGCGATCGCGAAGGGGTGAGCCGCGCGCGGGGGTGGGCCGCGCACAGGGGTGAGCCGCGCGCATGGGGAACGGCGTCACCGCCTGCTTCCACGTCCGCCTCGTCGCCACGGTCGGCACCGTCCGTCGGCTCATCCGGGCGGCCCGGTCGCAGAAGTGGGGCGCGGCGCGCTGCCGAGGACCTGCCGCACGTCCGCGCGGCAGGCGGACCGCCGCGACCCCGGCGATGGCCGTCGGGTCGATGAGCCACGTTCTGCTCAGTCCGGACGGCCGGCTGATGGCGCTTCAGGCCGGTGAGGACAAGGTCGAGATCCGGAACCTGCTCGAGCGAACCCGGCTCGGCACCCTGCCCGGCAACCTGGGCGGCTTCGCGAACACGGTCGCCTCCTCACCGGACGACACGACGTACGCCACCTATGACCGGGTGAGGAGCATCGGGTCGAAAGGCGGCATCAACTCGCTGAGGCTCTATGACCTGAGGACGGTGAAGCTGATCCGGAAGATGGACTTCACCCTCAAGGCCTCCCTGTTCATGATCTCCACGACGGTGGTGTTCCGGCCGGACGGGAAAGCCGTGACCGTCAGTCCGCTGCTGGGCACGGTGGCGGTCCCCTCCGGCAGGTTCCTGGTGCACGGCACCCCGGACCTGCGCCTCGACGGCTTGAGTCCCTGGGGCCTGCAGACACGCCGGCAGCTCGGTCCGGCCCTCACCGGCCCCGCCGACGCCATCGCGCTGACGACCTTCACCCGCGACAACTCCACCCTCGTCACCCTGGACGACAAAGGCGTCTTCCGGACCTGCACGGTCGCGCCCTCCCGGCTCGTCCGACCTGCTGATCGCGGCGGCTCTAGGATCGGATCCGTTGGGTGATCTCCGTGCGATCCCGGACTGGGGGACGAACCGCCTTGAACGACAAGCGAGTTGTCATAGTCACCGGTGCAGGCTCGGGCATCGGTGAAGCCACCGCCCGGCTGCTGGGCGAGGGCGGTCATCATGTGGTCGTCTCCGGGCGGCGGTCCGAGCCGTTGCGACGGCTCGAACGGGAGACCGGGGCGCTGGCGTACCCGTCCGACGCCGGCGACCCCGCTGCCGTCGACGGTCTCGTCCGAGCCGCTCTCGACGCCCACGGGCGACTCGACGGGCTGGTGCTCAACGCCGGGATCGGGCGCGGCGGTACGGCCGGCGACCTGGCGCTGGGGGACTGGGACGACGTGATGCGTACCAACCTCACCGGTCCGATGCTCCTGTTGCGTGCGGCGCTCCCGCACCTGGTGCGGGCGCGTGGAGCGGTGGTCGGGGTCGCGTCGGTCTCCGCGTTGCGCAACGGCGTGGGCAACGCCCCCTACGCGACGTCCAAGGCCGCCCTGCTGCAGCTGTGCCGCTCGGTCGCCGTCGACTACGGACGCCAGGGGGTGCGGGCCAACGTCGTGTGTCCCAGCTGGGTGAGGACGGAGATGGCCGACCGGCGCATGGCGCGGTTCGCGCAGGAGGCGGAGCTGGGACAGGGTGGCGCCGAGTCCGCCTACCAGCAGGCGACCGCGCTCGTGCCGATGGGCCGGCCGGGCGAGCCGCGTGAGGTCGCCGAGGCGATCGGCTGGTTGCTCTCGCCGGCGGCGTCCTTCGTCAACGGCGCGGTGCTGCCCGTGGACGGCGGGGTCACGGCCATCGACCCCGGCACCGTCGCGTTCGACTTCCACATCACCCCGCGCGACGGCACCGGTCGCTGACGCCCCCGCAGGTGCGGCGGGGTACGGCCCCGGCCGCAGGGGCAGGACCTACTCCACGGTGGCCCGTCCTCGGGCGGGCGCGGCCGGCTTCGTGAGGCCCGTGGGTACGGGCGCCGGGGCCGCCTCCAGGAAGCCCGGCGGGACCCGAGGAGGCCAGGTGCCGGCGGCCAGCATGCCGTAGGCGTGCGCGCGGGCGACGAGTGCCGCGCGGTTCGGCGCGCGCAGCTGACGCAGCAGGCGCCCCACGTGGTAGTCGATGGCCTGGCGGCTCAGATGGAGGCGGGAGGCGAGCTGGATGTTGGACGCGCCGGCCGCTATGCCCTCGAGGATGCGGGCGTGCAGCGTGGACAGCAGTGCTCGCGCCGGGGGCTGCGAGAGCGGCGACGGGTCCGGCTCCCCGACCGGGCGCACCGCGACGAGGTACGTCACGGGGGCCGGGGCACCGTCGGGGTGCTCGGCGGCGGTACCGGTGAGGTCCGCGAAGAAGGGGAGACCGGCGTACCCGAGTCCGATGACGCGTTCGGTGAAGTGGTCCTGGTCGCCGTCGGCCAGACGGGAGAACTGCCGGTCGAGGACCCGGGCCGCGCTGGGGTGCAGCAGATCGTAGAGATGACGGCCCCACAGCCGCTCCGCGCCGCTGTGGAAACTGCGGGTGAACAACGCGTCGGCGGCCAACACCGTGAGCGTGGTGCTGAGATGGGCCAGGCCAACCCGCGGGGGCGGCTCGGCCGTGTCGTGGTGGGAGCCGGTGGCGGTGCGCAGGAGGGGTGCCAAGAGTGCCTCCTCGTGAGAATGCTGGACCCGATGTCCGTTTGTCCGGTGAAGACCGCCACCGATCGCAAGCGATGCGTCTTATTCTGGCCGACCGACCGGATCCATGTCCGATCTCTGACACCTTCTGGCCATGGACATCAACTACCTGGCTGGATTTAACTGGTTCAGGCGGTCTGGTCGAGCACGTGGGCGCGTACCAGAGCACGGAGCATGCCGGCGCCGGTGGCCGAGGCCGTCACGTGGATCGCCGCGGCGACGCCCAGGTTCTCCGGCATCACGGAGTCGGCGGCGCGACCCGCGACGGCCGTGTACGCGGTGATCGGCAAGCTTCGCAGATTCCGGAGCGGCGCGCGGCGGGGCCGAATTCCGCTTGCCGCGTCACAGCGCGCCGGTGACCTGCTGGTACGTCAGACTCGTCAGTCCCCGTTCCGCGAGACCGGTTGTGAACACAACCGCCCACAAGAACGCGGCCATGGCAGTCCGCCGGAAGAGGATCTCCCTTTCGTCCGCGCGGATTCCAGTCCCTGTGGCCGGTTCCCTGGGTGCAATTGGCATGGTCGTCATTCTCGCCGTGGGCCCCGTCGCCCGGCGTCGGACCGCGGGACGATCCTCGGCTCCACCGATCGGCCGAGGCCATCCGTGCGCCCGGGCCGTCAGGCCGTGCTCCACCGTGTCAGCCGCGGCGGGCGCCCCGTCCCCGGCCGTACATACCGTCCAGGACACCTGGCGCTCCTGCTCGCGCAGCACCCGTCCGACGAAGGTGTGAACAGAGGCCAACTCGCCGGTATCGGCCCGGAAATACCGGGGGACGGTGACCACGCAGTGTGCCGCTCGGCTGTCCGGCCGTGTACACGAGAGCGGGACCGCACCGGCGGTCCCGCTCTCGAACGTGCTGTCCTCTGGTGGCCGTGAGCCGAATGGAACGCCGTGGCCCCTCAGAGCTTGCGGCCGCAGACGACGACGGTGTCCGGCCCCAGCATCAGCCGGTCCGTCGGCTCCAGGCCCACCTCGCGGAACCACCCCTCGTACTCGCTGCAGGTGTACACCATGCCCTCGCCGGAGGCGATGGTGTGGAAGTAGGCCGACAGGTACGCGGCCCGCAGCGGACCGGTCTCCTCGTCGTTCTGGAAGGGGGTCACGACGAACACGCCGCCACCCGTGGGCAGCGCCCGGGCGGCCTTGGCGAGCAGCGCGCGGACCCGGTCCGCCGACCAGATCTCCAGGAAGTGGGCGAACAGCACCGCGTCGTGACCGGCGGGGAACTCGTCCTGGAAGGCGTCGAGTTCGACCGTGTGCACCCGGCTCTCGAGCCCCGTCTCGGCGACCTTCTTGCGCGCGCTCTCCGCAACACTGGGCAGGTCGCCGATGGTGACCGACAGATCCGGCCATCTGCCGGCCAGGTTGGTGGCGTTGATCGCCGCGCCGCCGCCCACGTCGAGCAGGCTGCGGTACGCCGACAGGTCAAGCTTCTGCGTGATGTCCCCGGCCACCAGTGTGCTGACCGAACTCATCATGGTGTGGAACAGGTCCTCCAGGTCCGGGTTCTCCGCCAGGCGCCCGTACAGGGTGGGGGCGGTCCCGGGCATCTCCCGCAGCAGCCCCACGTTCGTGTCCTGCTTGAGCGCCTCGCCGAACCAGCCGATGGCCCGGTAGATGCCCTGCCGCTCCCAGGGCAGGTACGAGGCGGGCGCCTGGTCGGGCGCACCGCTGAGCGGCTCGCTCAGCGGCGTGTTGTGGTAGCCGTCGCCCTCCTTGCGCAGCAGGCCGGTCGCGGTGCAGCCGAGCAGCAGGATGCGCGTGGGCTGGTGGTTGAGACCTGTGTGCTGCGCTATCTCCTGCGCCGTCAGTCCGGGACTTCTGCCCAGCAGTGCGAAGATCCCCAGTTCGAACCCGGTGCTGAGGAACTGGAAGTGGTAGTGGGCCTTGATGAAGGGCCGCAGCGCCAGGTGCGCGTTGTCGTCCACGTGCGTCATCGGTGAACCTCCGAGAAGAGCGGTGAGTGGTGGCGCAGGGGCCGGCGGGTGGGGCGGGACGGCTCGTCGGGCCGGGTCAGGGTGCCGGTCGCCGGACCGGACCGGTGGCCCCGGAGCCCGGTGCCTGCCGTACGGCGGCGTCCTGCTCCTCCTCGACCGGGCCGGCCGGCCGCGGCCGCTCGCGCGCCGAGGTGAGCACCGCGAGCACCAGCACGGCGGCGCCGCAGCCCGCCATCACGCCCCAACTGATGTGACTGGCCCGGGGAAAGCCCGAGGCGAACGTTCCCCGCACCCGGGCGGTCGAGAGCGAGCCCAGGACGGCGACGCCGAGGGTGGCGCCGATCTGCCGGCAGGTGGAGGTGAGCGCGGAGGCCACCCCGGCCTGGGCCCGCGGCATCCCCGAGACGGCCGTATAGGTGATGGCGGGGTCCAGCATGCCGAAGCCCGCCCCGAACAGCACGTACGCCGGCATCAGGTACCAGACGGAGGTGTCCGCCGCGAGGTCCAGGAGCAGCAGCCCGCACCCCGCGGTGCCCGCGCCGGCGATGATCAGTGCCGTACGCGGTCCGCGGGCCGCGATGATCCGGCCCGCCAGCGGCCCGCACACGAGGGTCATGGCGGCCATCGGCAGGGTGAGCAGCCCGGCGTGCAGCGGCGAGTAGCCGCGTACGTCCTGCAGGAAGAGGGAGTTGAGGAACAGGAAGCCGGCCAGTGCCGCGAAGCCGCACACCGCCGACGCGATCGCGCCGCTGAACCGGACGTCGGCGAAGAACCGCAGATCGAGCACCGGTTCATGGCGGCGCCTCTCGTAGCCGACCAGCGCCGCGCAGGCCGCCGCACTCGCCGCGAAGCAGCCGACGATCGGCGCCGAGCCCCATCCTCTGGCCGGTCCCTCGATGATGCCGAAGGTCAGGGCGACCAGCACGACGATGACCAGGACCTGCCCGACCGGATCGAATCTGCGCGGATGCTCCGCACGCGACTCCGGTACGAAGAACACGGTCAGCAGCAGCGCGGCCAGTCCGACCGGAACGTTGATCCAGAAGATCGACCGCCACCCCACCGTCTCGACCAGGGTCCCGCCGACGACCGGCCCGAGGGCCAGACTGATCCCCGCCACACCGCCCCAGATCCCGATCGCCCGCGCCCGCTGGCGCGGATCGAGAAAGGTGTTGGTGATGATGGACATCGCGACCGGGTTGAGCATGGCCCCGCCCATGGCCTGGAGCACCCGGAAGACGATCAGCAGGCCGGTGTCCGGCGCCAGCCCGCACAGCAGCGAGGCCAGGCTGAACAGCAGCAGACCGCTCTGGAAGGTGCGCCGCCTGCCGAACCGGTCGGCCACCGATCCGGACAGCAGCAACAGACCGGCGAGCACCACGGTGTAGGCGTCCACGGTCCACTGCAGGCCCGACGCCGAAGCGTGCAGGTCCCGTTGGAGGGAGGGCAGCGCCAGGTTCACGATCGTGGTGTCGAGACCCACGATGAACAGGCTCGTGCAACAGATGGCGAGAATCGGCCACTTGCGGCGCAACTCGGACGGTTCCGGAGGCTTGGTGGTGGCGGGGGTGGAACTCATGATGTGGCGTGCGGCGCCGCGGCCGGCGATGGCTGTGCCTGGACGATCCGCAGTTCCGGGTGGGCGGTGCCGCCCTCGATGGCCGTGGAGGAGATGTGGGAGACGACGCGGTCGTCGACGGGGTCGTTCGCCGGGTCGTCGTGCACGACGAGGTGCTCGTACGTCGTGGCGCGCTGCGCCGGGACGCGGCCCGCCTTGCGGATCAGGTCGATGATCTCCAGACGGTTGGAACGGTGCCTGGCACCGGCCGAGGAGACCACGTTCTCCTCCAGCATGATCGAGCCCAGGTCGTCCGCGCCGTAGTGCAGCGACAGCTGGCCGACCTCCTTGCCCGTGGTCAGCCACGAGCCCTGGATGTGCCGGACGTTGTCCAGGAACAGCCGGGCGATCGCGATCATCCGCAGGTACTCGAACAGCGTCGCCTGCGTACGGCCCTTGAGGTGGTTGTTCTCGGGCTGGTACGTGTACGGGATGAACGCCCGGAAACCGCCCGTGCGGTCCTGCACGTCCCGGATCATCCGCAGGTGCTCGATCCGCTCCGCGTTCGTCTCGCCGGTGCCCATCAGCATCGTGGAGGTCGACTCCACGCCCAGCCGGTGCGCGGCCTCCATGATCTCCAGCCAGCGCTCACCGGACTCCTTCAGCGGCGCGATCGCCTTGCGGGGCCGCTCGGGGAGCAGCTCCGCGCCGGCGCCCGCGAAGGAATCGAGACCGGCCTCGTGGATCCGGGTGATGGCCTCCTCGACCGACACCCCGCTGATCCGGGCCATGTGCTCGACCTCGGACGCGCCCAGCGAGTGGATCACCAGCTGCGGGAAGGCGTCCTTGATGGCCTTGAAGTGCTTCTCGTAGTACTCCACGCCGTAGTCCGGGTGGTGGCCGCCCTGGAACATGATCTGGGTACCGCCCAGCTCGACCGTCTCCGCGCACCGGCGCAGGATGTCGTCCAGATCGCGGGTCCAGCCCTTCGCGGTGTCCTTGGGCGCCGCGTAGAAGGCACAGAACTTGCACGCCGTGACACACACGTTCGTGTAGTTGATGTTCCGCTCGATGATGTACGTCGCGATGTGCTCGCTGCCCGCGTACAGACGACGGCGCACCGCGTCCGCCGCCGCGCCCAGCGCATGCAACGGCGCGTCCCGGTAGAGGACGAGGGCTTCCTCGGGCGTGATCCGCCCACCGGCGGCGGCACGGTCGAGGACCGCAGTGGGATCGATGAGTTCCGTGGTGGACCGTGACATGGCCGGCGCCCTTTCTCGTGCCTCGGCGATGATGGTGGGGTTCAGGCGGGGCTCACTGTGCTTCGGTGCCGTCGAGCAGCCGCAGCCGTACGTCACGGGGGAATCCGGCCGCCTCGCCCCGGCCCGACGGGCGAACTCGGTGATGCCGGCCAGTTGGCGCGGGCCGAGCCGGAAGTCCAGCGCGGTGGTGAAGTAGCGGGCGAGCAGTCCGGGGTCGTACGGCACCCAGGACGAGGCCTGCCGGCACACCGTCTCCGTGTTCTCCAGCGCCGTGTCCCGGGCCGCGAGGAGTGCTCGGTGGACCATGTGGACCATGCCGGGCTCCCGCGCGAGGAAGTCCCGTCGGGCGGCGAACACGGCGAAGACGAACGGCAGTCCCGTCCACTCCCGCCACATCTGCCCGAGGTCGTGCACCTCGACGCCGTCGGTGCGGGCGTCGGACAGTGTGGCCTGCAGGGCGGGGTCGCCGATGAGTACCCCCGCCCGGGCCCGGGACAGCATCGTCGCCGGATCCGGGGGACACACGAAGTAGTCCGGCTTGACGCCCCGTTCGGACAGCAGCAGCTCCGCCAGCAGCACGGAGGTTCTGCTGGTGGAACACAGCGCCACGGGCGCGCCGTCCAACTGTTCCAGCGGCACGGCGCTGAGGATGAGACAGGACATCACCGGTCCGTCGCAGCCGAGCGCGATGTCCGGCAGCAGGACCAGCTCCTCGGCGTGCCGCAGGTACTCGGCCAGGCTGATCCACCCCATGTCCAGCTCGCCGGCCACCAGGGCGTTGCCGAGCCGGTCCGGGGTGTCGGAGACCAGCTCCATGTCGAGCAGGCCGCCGGTCCTGCCCAGACCCCAGTACAGGGGAAGGCTGTTCAGGAAGCCGATGTGGCCGACCCTCGGGCGCCGGGGAAGCCCGGGCGCGGACGGCAACGGATGCACGGTCGCGGGGAACGCCGCCATGACGGGTGACTCCTTGGCGCGATAGGGGCGGGCAGGGGGCAGCGGCGGGTGAGCAGGGGGCGGCTGCGGGTCAGTCGGCGTCGGGTCCGTACACCTCGACGCCGTCCGAGCGGCGCCGTACGTGAATGCAGTCGCCGGGGCACTCCTTGGCGGAGTCCACCACGTCACGCAGCAGCGGCAGCGGGACGGGGACGGCGCTCCCGGGTGTCAGGCACAACTCGTCCTCCTCGTCCTTGACATAGGCCAGACCGTCCACGTCCAGCTCGAAGACCTCCGGCGCGTACTGCACGCAGATGCCGTCTCCGGTGCACAGTTCCTGGTCGATCCAGACTTCGAGGTCGTCCTCGTCCGTCAGGGCAGTCATGGCGGTCCTTCCGGTCCCGGCGGTCGGTGGCTGGTTCACACGCGCATGGGCTGCGGGGAGTCGCGGCGGGCCGGGTCGGGGCCGTCGTACTCGCGGATGATCTCGTAGCGCGTGTTGCGCTCCACCGGACGGAAACCGGCGTCCCGGATCAGGTCCAGCAGGTCCTCGCGGGTCAGCTTGTTCGGGGTGCCGTAGTTGTCCGCGTCATGCGTGATCTTGTACTCGACGACCGAGCCGTCCATGTCGTCCGCACCGTGCTGCAGCGCCAGCTGCGCGGTCTGCACACCGTGCATCACCCAGAACACCTTGACGTGCGGGACGTTGTCGAAGAGGAGACGGGAGACCGCGAACGTCCTGAGCGCCTCCGCACCCGTCGCCATCTGCGTACGCGCCTGAAGACGGTTACGGACCTTGCCGTCCTTCATGTCCACGAAGTCGTGCTGGTAACGCAGCGGGATGAAGACCTGGAAGCCGTTCGTCTCGTCCTGCAGCTCCCGCAGCCGCAGCACGTGGTCCACCCGGTGCCTCGGCTCCTCGATGTGCCCGTAGAGCATCGTGCACGGGGTCCTGAGACCCTTCTCGTGCGCCAGGCGGTGGATCCGCGACCAGTCCTCCCAGTGCGTGGCATGGTCCACGATGTGCTGCCGGACCTCCCAGTCGAAGATCTCCGCACCACCGCCGGTCAGCGACTCCAGACCCGCGTCGATCAGCTCGTCCAGGATCTCCGACGCCGACAGCCCCGAGATCGACTCGAAGTGGTGGATCTCCGTGGCCGTGAACGCCTTGAGCGACACCTGCGGCAACGCGGCCTTCAGCTCCCGCAGCGAACGCGGGTAGTAACGCCACGGCAGGTTCGGATGCAGACCGTTGACGATGTGCAGCTCGGTCAGGCTCTCCGACTCCATCGCCCGGGCGAGCTTGACGGCCTCCTCGATCCGCATCGTGTACGCGTCCTTCTCACCCGGCTTGCGCTGGAACGAGCAGTACGCACACGAGGCCGTGCACACGTTCGTCATGTTCAGATGCCGGTTGACGTTGAAGTGGACGACGTCACCGTTCTTCCGCGTCCGCACCTCGTGCGCCAGACCACCCAGCCACGCCAGATCGTCCGACTCGTACAGCGCGATGCCGTCCTCACGGGTCAGCCGCTCACCGCAGCGGACCTTCTCCTCCAGCTCGCGCTTGAGCCCTGTGTCCATACCCAGCGATCCCCCTTCGCTCGATGGCCGGCCAGGGCCAAGAACCGGCCAGCCGTGGTGCGCCCATCCTCGCAGGGGGCGAATTAGGTGATCACCCATACTTGAAAGCACTTTCCTGAGAAAGTGCCTTGCGTACGGCGGGGTTACGGCCCTTTCCGCCCGCTTCGCCGGGGGAGCCGGGAGGGCCGCAGACCGCGGCGAGAACCGGCCGAATCCCGAGCGGCCGGGGCACGGGCGACGAGACTTCGTGGTGCCCGCGCGGACGGCGGTGGCTCCGCCGGCACCGGGCGCCGGCGAAGCCACGGACGCCCGGCTCGGCCGTCCGCCCAAGGAGCCGTACGAGAAGCCGGGTCGCGGATCGCGTCAGGCTGTCGCGTTCACGTTGTCGCGTCAGGTGTCGTGTGCCGGGCCGCGTGTGGGGCCGTGTGTCCCTCGAAGGCCGCCAGAATGCGTTCGGCGGCCAGTGTCGCCGTCAACTCGCCGTTCCTGACCTGCTGTTCGAGACCAGGTGCGGCCTCTCGTACCGCCGGGGCGGCATGCAGGCGGCCCAGCAGTTCGTCGCGGACCATGGACCAGGTCCACTCGACCTGCTGCTCGCGGCGCTTGGTGGTGAGACGGCCCGTGGAGTCCAGCAGTGTCCGGTGCTGCTCCAGGCGTTCCCACACGGTGTCCAGGCCGCTCGACTCTCGGGCGCTGCAGTGCAGAACCGGCGGAGTCCAGAAGGCGTCCTTGCCGTGCATCAGGCGCAGAGCACCGGCGAGTTCACGGGCCGCCGCCCGCGCGTCGCGTTCGTGCGGGCCGTCCGCCTTGTTGACGGCGATGACGTCGGCCAGCTCCAGGACGCCCTTCTTGATGCCCTGCAACTGGTCGCCGGTGCGGGCCAGGGTCAGCAGGAGGAAGGTGTCGACCATGCCCGCGACCGCCGTCTCCGACTGGCCCACGCCGACGGTCTCCACGAGGATCACGTCGTAGCCCGCAGCCTCCATCACCACCATCGACTCCCGGGTGGCCTTGGCGACCCCGCCCAGGGTGCCCGCGCTGGGGGAGGGCCGGACGAAGGCGTTCGGGTCGACCGCGAGGCGCTCCATCCGCGTCTTGTCGCCGAGGATGGAGCCGCCGGTGCGGGTGGAGGAGGGGTCCACGGCCAGGACCGCGACCCGGTGGCCCAGCGAGGTCAGCAGGGTGCCGAACGCGTCGATGAACGTCGACTTGCCGACACCCGGCACCCCGCTCACACCGATCCGCCGCGCCCGGCCGCTGTGCGGGAGCAGCTCGGTGAGCAGCTCCTGCGCCAGCGACCGGTGCTGGGGGCGGGTGGACTCGACGAGCGTGATGGCGCGGGCCACCAGGGCCCGCCTGCCGTCGAGCACACCCTTCACGTAGGTGTCGAGGTCGATCGCAGCCATCGCGGCTCTACAGCTCGTGGCCGAGGTCGGCCGACAGCCGCTGCACCAGGTCGTACGCCGCGTCCGGGATCACCGTCCCCGGCCCGAACACGGCCACGGCGCCCATGTCCATCAGCGTCGGCACATCCTGCGGCGGGATCACCCCGCCGACCACGATCATGATGTCCTCGCGGCCCTCCTCGGCGAGCTGCTCGCGCAGCGCCGGGACGAGCGTGAGGTGACCGGCGGCCAGTGAGGACACCCCGACCACGTGCACGTCCGCCTCGACCGCCTGCCGGGCGACCTCCTGCGGCGTCTGGAACAGCGGGCCGACGTCGACGTCGAAGCCGAGGTCGGCGAAGCCGGTGGCGATCACCTTCTGGCCGCGGTCGTGGCCGTCCTGGCCCATCTTGGCGACCAGGATGCGCGGGCGGCGTCCCTCGGCCTCCTCGAACCTGTCCACCAGGGCACGCGTGCGGTCCACCGACGGCGACTCCCCTGCCTCGTTGCGGTACACACCGGAGATCGTACGGATCTGGCTCGCGTGCCGGCCGTACACCTTCTCCAGGGCGTCGGAGATCTCGCCCACGGTCGCCTTGGCGCGGGCCGCGCGCACCGCCAGCTCCAGCAGGTTCTCCTTGCCGTCGGCCGCCCGGGTGAGTGCGTCGAGCGCGTCCCGGCAGGCCTGTTCGTCGCGCTCCGCCCGCAGCCGCCGCAGCTTCTCGATCTGCTGGGCGCGTACGGAGGAGTTGTCGACCTTGAGGACCTCGATCTGCTCGTCGCTGTCCACCCGGTACTTGTTGACGCCGATCACCGGCTGGCGCCCGGAGTCGATCCGGGCCTGGGTGCGGGCGGCCGCCTCCTCCACGCGCAGCTTGGGGATTCCGGCGTCGATGGCCTGCGCCATACCGCCCGCCTGCTCGACCTCCTGGATGTGCTGCCAGGCCTTGCGCGCGAGGTCGTACGTCAGCTTCTCCACGTACGCGCTGCCGCCCCAGGGGTCGATGACCCGCGTCGTGCCCGACTCCTGCTGGATGAGCAGCTGGGTGTTGCGGGCGATGCGCGCCGAGAAGTCGGTCGGCAGCGCGAGCGCCTCGTCGAGCGCGTTGGTGTGCAGCGACTGGGTGTGGCCCTGGGTCGCGGCCATCGCCTCCACGGCCGTACGCGTGACGTTGTTGAACACGTCCTGCGCGGTCAGCGACCAGCCCGAGGTCTGCGAATGGGTGCGCAGGGACAGGGACTTGGTGTTCTTGGGCTCGAACTGCGCGACCAGCTTGGCCCAGAGCAGCCGGGCCGCGCGCAGCTTGGCGATCTCCATGAAGAAGTTCATGCCGATCGCCCAGAAGAACGACAGGCGCGGCGCGAACGCGTCCACGTCCAGGCCCGCCTCCCGGCCCGCCCGGATGTACTCGACGCCGTCCGCGAGCGTGTACGCCAGCTCCAGGTCGGCCGTCGCGCCCGCCTCCTGGATGTGGTAGCCCGAGATGGAGATCGAGTTGTAGCGCGGCATCCGCTGCGAGGTGTACGCGAAGATGTCGGAGATGATCCGCATCGACGGCTTGGGCGGATAGATGTAGGTGTTGCGGACCATGAACTCCTTGAGGATGTCGTTCTGGATGGTCCCGGCCAGCTTCTCGGGCGGTACGCCCTGTTCCTCCGCCGCCACGATGTACAGCGCCAGCACCGGCAGCACGGCGCCGTTCATCGTCATCGACACGGTCATCCGGTCGAGCGGGATCCCGTCGAACAGCTGGCGCATGTCGTAGATCGAGTCGATGGCCACGCCCGCCATGCCGACGTCACCGGTGACGCGCGGGTGGTCGCTGTCGTACCCGCGGTGCGTGGGCAGGTCGAAGGCGACCGACAGGCCCTTCTGGCCGGCCGCCAGGTTGCGCCGGTAGAACGCGTTGGACTCCTCGGCGGTGGAGAAGCCCGCGTACTGCCGGATGGTCCAGGGCTGGTTGACGTACATCGTCGGGTACGGGCCGCGCAGATACGGCGCCATGCCCGGGTAGGTGCCCAGGAAGTCCAGGCCCTCCAGGTCGCGGCCGGTGTACAGCGGCTTGACCCCGATGCCCTCGGGGGTCTCCCACAGCGGCCGGTCGCCGCCGGCCGCCAGCCACTGCTCGGTGCTGCCTTCGGCGACGGGTGTCCCCAGCTCGATGCCGGAGAAGTCGGGGATTCCCATCAGGACACTCCCATGCGGTCGAGGGTCGTGGACAGGACGTCTACGGCGTCGCAGCCCGCGAAGACGTACGCGTCGATGCCGCGGTAGTCCCCCCGGCCTGCCAGGAACACCTGCCGGGCACCGGCTGCGCGCAACAACTCGGCCTGCTGTTCGGCCTGTTCGGTGTACTGCGCGTCGCTGGAGCACAGCACGGCCTCGGTGGCGCCGCTGTCCTCGAAGCTGCCCTCGGTGACCGGCTCGATGCCGCCCGCCTGGAAGAGGTTGGCGGCGAAGGTGGCGCGCGCGGTGTACTCGGCCGCCGAGCCGAGCGTGGCGAGGAAGACCCGGGGGCGGGCGCCGGTCGCCGCGAGGTGGGCGTCGGAACGGGCGCGCAGTTCCTCGTACGCCTCGTCGCGGCGTACCCGCGGCAGCCCGCCGGACGGCGGCGCGGGCGCGGGCTCGCGCTCCACCGGCTTCTCCGACAGCAGCGGGAACTCGCTGACGCCGGTGATGGGTTCGCGCCGCTTGGCGAGCTTCTTGCTCCGCTCGGCCCAGGTCGCCGCCAGGTCGGTGCGCAGCCGGCCGGAGCGCAGAGCGGCCGCCTGGCCGCCGTCGCGCTCGATGGACCGGAAGAACTCCCAGGCGGCCAGGGCCAGTTCGTCGGTGAGCCGCTCCACGTACCAGGAGCCGCCCGCCGGGTCGATCACCCGGGCCAGGTGGGACTCCTCGATCAGGATCGTGGAGGTGTTGCGCGCGATACGCCGGGCGAACGCGTCCGGCAGGCCGAGCGCGTGGTCGAACGGCAGCACGGTCACGGAGTCGGCGCCGCCCACCCCGGCGGCCAGCGTGGCGACGGTCGTGCGCAGCATGTTCACCCACGGGTCGCGGCGGCTCATCATCACGGGTGAGGTCACCGCGTGCTGCACCTGCGCGCCCGCACCGGACGCCCCGGACACCTCGGCCACCCGCGCCCACAGCCGGCGCGCGGCGCGCAGCTTGGCGATGGTCAGGAACTGGTCGGCGGTGGCCGCGTAACGGAACTCCAGCTGCCCGGCCGCCTGTTCCACGGTCAGCCCGGCCTCGGTCAGCTCGCGCAGGTAGGCGACGCCGGTGGCGAGGGAGGCGCCCAGCTCCTGCGCGGCCGAGCCGCCCGCCTCGTGGTACGGCAGCGCGTCGACGGTGAGGGCGCGCAGGCCCGGGTAGGTCGCGGCGCAGCGCGCGGCCAGCGCGGCGTACGGCGCGACGTCCAGGGCGGTGCCGGTACGGGCCTCGTACCCGAGCGGGTCACCGCCCAGGTTGCCGCGTACGGCCTCGGCGGCCACGCCCTTGCCGGCGTACAGCCGCAGCAGCGCCTCGGCGGCGGCCTCGGTGTCACGGCCCGCGTCGAGGACGACCGGCGCCAGGTCGAGGTAGACCCCGTCGAGGGCGCGGGGCAGCTCGGCGACCGGTAGGCCGCCCTCGCCCAGCACCAGCCACAGGGAGGTGCCGCCGTTCTCCAGGTCGGCCAGGACGGCGTGCTCCGCGAGGGCGGTGTGCCGCTGCCGTACGTCCCAGCCACCGGCGACGTTGCCCTCGGGGCGGCCACCGCGCACATACGGGGCGAAGCCGGGCAGACCGGCGTCGGGCGCGGCTTCGCGCGCGGTGTAGAGGGGCCGGGTGCGCAGCCCGTCCTCCAGTGTCGTGGACAGGGCGTCCTCAGCTGCCGCGCCCGAGACTTCCTTGCCCGACTTGCGCAGCACACCCTCGACCAGGCGTTGCCACTGCTCGTGCGTCGCGTCAGGGAACTCGGCGGCCAGTGAGAGCCCGTCGTCAGGCAGGACCGTCATGCTCGGATGCTAGGGCAGGGCGCTCATGTGGCAGTAAGGCGAGGGCTGTGACGTTGCCCTCCTTCTGGCTGTGACCTGACTCTCCCGTTGTTTCCGGGGTGGTTCGCGGTGTCGGATTCCGGGTGCGACGGGCAGAGCGAAGCGCGGGGCCGGGGGATCGCCGCGACGCCTCCACCGTCGGGGTGCGGGACCCGCCAGGCTGCTCTGATCCACGATCAGAGCGCGTGCGCCGTACGGCGAAACCGTCAGCTCCTGCCGGGCCTGCGCCGCCGGATCCGGGTCGCCGTCGGTGCGCGGCGCTGCCTCGCGCGGCCGGTGAGGCGAGGCGTGGCGAGGCGTCAGGAGTCGTCGAGGTCCGGGACGAGTGCGCACAGGGCCGCGCGCTGTTCCGCCCCCATGGAGTCGGCGAGGGCCTTGCGGACGGTGCCCGCGAGCAGGACGGAGGTCTCGCGCAACTGCTCGCGGGCCCTGTCGGTGAGGACGACCTCGACGCCCCGCTTGTCGCCGCACACGGACCGGCGGCTGACCAGACCGGCGCGCTGGAGGCAGGCGATCTGGTAGGTGAGACGGGTCTTGGGGCGGCCCAGGAGGTCGGCGACCTGGGTCATGCGCAGTCCGCTGCGCGGTCGTTCGGCCAGCAGGCACAGGATCAGGAACTCGTCGTGGGAGACGTCGAGGGTCTCCTTCACGACCGACCGCAGCCGCTGTTCCACCGCCCCGGTCGCGGCCAGCAGGAGCATCCACGCACGCAGCTCGTCCGGGAGCAGCCGGTCACCGCTCTCGGCCATGGGGCATTCGGGCAGGTCGGCGGGGGACGCGTCGGCGGCGGACATATGTGAAGTCTACCCATTGTGCAAATTTGGACGACTTGGTTGTCCAAAATTGGATGAGCGGCTAGCGTGAGGGCATCGGTAATCCAAATTTGAATCACCAATCGGGAGCACGATCATGACCGTCACCGTGGAAACAGGTACCTGGCAGCTCGACCCCAGCGCGTCCGCCGTGTCCCTGCGGCACAAGACCATGTGGGGCCTGGTCACCGTCAAGGGCGCGTTCACCGCGGTCAGCGGTGGGGGCGAGGTGCGGCCCGACGGCTCGGCCACCGGCACCGTCACCCTGGAGGCCGCCTCCCTGGACACCAAGCACGCCAAGCGGGACACACACCTGCGCTCGGCGGACTTCTTCGACGCCGACCAGCACCCGGAGATCACCTTCGCCGTTCGCGGGGCCGACCGCCTCGACACGGACGGTGTACGGGTCACCGGGCAGCTGACGGTGCGGGGCGTCAGCCGGCCGCAGACCTTCACCGCGCGGCTGGCCTCGGTGGACGCGGACGGGCTCACCCTGGAGACCGAGTTCACCGTGGACCGCGCCCAGTTCGGCATGGGCTGGAACCAGCTGGGCATGATGCGCGGCCTGACCACGGTGACGGCCAGGCTGCGCTTCACGCGTACGGCGGCCTGAGAAGCCGCCCGTGGGCTCGGCGCCCTTTCGGGTTCGGCTCAGCCCTTCAGGCTCAGCTTCGCCCGCTGCACATCCCAGGTGGAGAGCGTCTGCGGGGTCGCCGTGAAGGCACGCAGCCGGAAGTGGGTGCTCTTCTTCGTGGGCAGGGGGTACTGGCCCCCGGGCGCCCGCAGGACGACGGTCGCCGTGCTGTGCGCGGGGATCGTGGCCGGGCCGTGCGCGAGCGACCAGTACTTGCTCATGCCCTGACCCGTCGTGAGCATGTAGTGCGGGGTGAGCGCGTCGGCGCCGGTGTTGGTGACCTTCACCGTCAGCGTGGACAACGAGCCCGCCGAGGCGTGCCGGGCCGCCTTGACGTCCATCCTGAGCGGCGGCTTGCCCGTCGCCGCCAGGGTCGCGCTCACCAGCGCGGGCAGTACGAGGAGCACCACGGCTCCGGCCAGCACCGGCTTGCGGCGCCGGGCCGTGAGCCACCGGGGCCGCGGCTGCCAGGCGCCCGAGAACTCCGACAGGGGCACGGTGATCGCCGCCGCGAGCCACAGCGGCGTCATCATCAGGTAGTAGCCGTCCTGCGAGCGGGTCGCCAGGTAGAAGGCGCACCAGGGCAGCACGGTCGCGGCCGGGCCGAGCCGCCGGACGAACAGGACGAACAGCGCCAGCAGAGCCGCGGCGAGCAGCATGCTCGCGTGGCCGTACCAGTCGAGCCGGTCGCTGCCGTGGGTGAAGTACAGGGAGATGCCCACCAGGCCCTGGCCGTGCAGCACCGCGCCCTGGGTGAGCGGCAGCGCGATGCCCCGGAGCCAGGGGCCGGGCTCGGTCACGATGAAGTACGCGTTGATCAGCAGCCAGGTGAGGACCGCGATCCCAGCGATCCGCAGCACCACGCGCGCCGCCTCGCGCCCGCTCAGCTCGCCGCGCCGCATGGCGTAGACCCCGGCCAGCAGGAACGGCGTGAGGAACCACGGCAACTGCTGAGCCGCGCACGCGGCGCCCAGGCACGCGGCCCGCGCGATCCCGGACCTGCCGAGCCGCCCTCCGGCCCCCAGCCGCGGCCAGCCCACCACCACCGGCACCAGCAGGGCCAGGCCGGCGATCGCCGGGTAGCCCTGGCGGGCGTACATCGGCAGGAAACCGAAGCCCAGGCACGTCATCGTGGCCGCCGAGCGCCACGGCGTCGGCAGCAGCCGCCACAGCGTCACCGCGCACACGATCAGGACGAGCGTCGCGGCCAGGGTCGCCGGGGTGCCGTTGTGACCGAGCCACAGGAAGGGCAGGGTAAGAAGCGGCGCCAACGGCGGGTAGCCGTAAGTGAAGTCGTAGCCGCCGGTTGTGGTCGCCGTCAGGGCGACGCCCGGGAGGTGGAACAGCCAGGGCCACGGGTGGTCGTAGACCTGGTGGCCGCCCATGATCTCCCGCGCGGCCTGCGTGGTCAGCACCGCCTCGTCGCCACCCGCGTGGTTCAGCGCCCAGGTGCACAGGGCGAGCGCGATCGCGGTCACCAGCACCACCAGGTCCAGGCGGGCCAGCGAGCGCGCCCGGCGTACCGTCAGCGCGAGCACGCCGGTCACCAGGATCGAGGCGTAACAGACCGAGATCACGGCCGCGAGGGCCGGGCGGTGTGTGGCCGCCTGCGTCCAGACCGATCGGGTGCCGATGAACAGGCTGACGTCGGCGAGCAGGGTCAACACGCGATGCCACTGCGCGGGTGCCTCGGGGGCGGCCTGTACGCGTGGTCCCGGAACGGCGGACACCGCCGACTGCGTCCGCCGGCCGGGTGTCACCTGCGATGTTTCTGCCAAGTGCACGGCACCGGACGCTACTGACGGGAAATGACCAGGACGTGGCGGCATGTGAAGAGTCCGGTGTGAGCGAGGTAAGAAGCGGGCGTAATCGTATATGTGACTCAGGTCACGCGCGGGCGGGGTCGCCTGAACGGTCGCACACCGTGTCGTTGTTGGGCCGAACGGGTGACTTGGCGTAAGAATTGGCCGGTGCAGGCATTGAGTGCAAGTCAGGTCGGGGGGAGCCGGTGAGCCGTTACGACGTCACCGATGAACAGTGGGAGGGGCTCGCCCAGGTCGTGCCGCTGCGGGGTCGGGACGCCTGGCCGTCCGCGGTGGGCCACCGCGCGCTGCCGGACGCCGAGACGGAGACCCGGCGCCGGTTCGTGGTCCTGCGCGTCAACGTCTTCGCGGACGCCCGGGAGGTCGCCGAGACGCTGATGGCCGGTGCGCCGGTCCTGCTCGACCTGTCCGGCGCGGAGACCGAGGTCGCCAAGCGCGTCCTCGACTTCAGCACGGGCGTCGTCTTCGGCCTGGGCAGCGGAATGCACCGCGTCGACCGCAATGTGTTCCTCCTCACCCCGCCGGGTACCGAGGTCAGCGGACTGATGGAGGGTGCGGGGGTCTCGGAGGGCTGAGCGCTCCCCGAGCAGGCCTCGCGGCCGGTGCACTTCCGGGCGTCCCCCGATCGTGGGAAGGTCCGCAGGGCAAAACGGTTCGTCGGTGCGCTGTGGCTCTACCGTCCGGACATGGCCGTGCCTTCCGTGTCCGCCGGGCCTCCGGCGGCTGCCGCGTCCGGCGGGACCGTCCCCGCGCAGTCCCACGAGGCCCGCGAGGCCGGCGACGCGTGCGCCGTCCCCGTGCCGTCCCAGCAATCCAGTGCTCCCGGGGGCTTCCTCGATGTGCGGGCCCGGATCACCGAGTTGCGGCTGTCGGCGTTCGCCGGGCACCGGAGGGCCGGGTTCCCGCTCGGGCCGGTCACCCTGTTCGCCGGGCCCAGCGGAGCCGGCAAGACGACCGCACTCATGGCGTACGAGGCGCTGGCCCGACTCGGCGGCGGAGCCCCGCTCGCCGAGGCCTTTTCCGACCCGCTCGCCGGTGTGCCGCAGCGGGCGCGCCCCGACGCCGGAGGACGGCGGGGCTTTCGGATCGGCTGTACGGCGGACGGCGCCGAGGGACCGGTCCGGCTCGACATCGCCGTACAGGCCGAACCCGGTCTCAGGATCGTGGGGGAGCGGCTGACCGCGGGCGGGGTCGTCCTGCTGCAGACCGCGCTGCGCGACCCGGGGCGCCGGACCGTGCAGGCCGCCTGGCACACCGCGGGCTCCGCCCCGGTGACCCGCGCCCCGCTGCCCGACGACCGTCTCGGCACCGCCCTGCTGCCGCTGCGCGTGGCAGGCAAGACGGACGGGCAGCGCCGTGTGCTCGCCGCCGCGGAGCAGATGGTGGTCGCCCTGCGCTCCGTCTTCCCCTGCGACCCCCGCCCCGAGTGCATGCGCACGCCCGTCCCCACGGGCTCCGGCCGGCTGCTGCCCGGCTGCGACAACCTCGCCGACGTGCTGTGGCGCACCCGGGCCGAGTGCAGCCGTCGGCACGGTCTGCTGGTCGAGGCGTTGCGCGCGGGCTGCGCCGGGCCGGTGGCCGATCTGGTCGCCGAACCGCTGTCCGACGGCACGGTGTGCGCGCTGCTCGACCGCGGCGACGGCTTCCGCACCGGGCTGAACCGGCTCGGCGACGGCGAACTGCGCTACCTGGCACTGACGTTGGTACTGCTGACCGGACCCGGTGTGCTGGAGGTGGACGTCCCGGGCGAGGTGCCCGACGCGCTGCGCGCCCTCACCGTCCTCGCCGACGGCTTCGACCGCTCGCTCGACCCGTCCCAGCGCCTGGCGCTGCTGCGGACGGCGGCCCGGATGGGCGAGCGCGGGCACATCCGGTGCCTGGGCGTGGTGAGCGACGCCTCGTGGGCCACCGGGGTCGAGGGGGTCACGGTGGTACACCTGGACGCGTGACGGAACCACTCGACCTCGCCCGACTCCAGCGCAGGCTCGCCGAGTTCGCTGCTGCGCGGAACTGGCAGCCGTACCACACGCCCAAGAACCTCGTCGCCGCCCTCTCGGTGGAGGCCTCCGAACTGGTCGAGATCTTCCAGTGGCTGACCCCGGAGGAGTCGACCCGGGTGATGGACGATCCCGGCACCGCACCCCGCGTCGAGGACGAGGTCGCCGACGTACTCGCCTATCTCCTGCAGTTCTGCGAGGCCCTGGGTATCGACCCCCTGGCCGCTCTGGACGCCAAGATCGACCGGAACGAACGTCGCTTTCCGGTCGCGGGGCCGGATGACGGCGACGAACGGGACCAACTGCCGGGCTCCTGACGCCTGATATCACACTCCGTAGTCAAATTGCCTGTCGAATCCGAATTGTTGTCCACAAATTTCCGCCCACCTCTGGCTTTTCGTCTCAGGCGCCCTCACTCTGGGTAATGAACAAGGGAGTTCACACCGACGTGCGAGAAGGCATGTGGAGGGACGGGGGCGACGTATGGATGCGATACGGCTCATCCTGACGAGCCGGCGGGCGCTGGCGAACGGGGCCGACGCAGGCGAAATCATGGCGGAGGTCTGGCAGGCGCAGGCCCTCGCCCAGGCCATCGGCAGCCGGCTCGCGGTCTCCGGCCCGCCGGAGCTGCGCGGCGAGGCGCTCGGCCTGACCGAGCTGGCGGGCCGGGGCTGCGGAGTCCTGGACCCGCCCGAACTCGACCCGGGCGATCTGCGCGCCGCTCAGCTCACCGAGCTGGACGACGCCCGCGAGACCCTCCTCTGCCTCGGGGGGCTGCTCGGTGAGGTCGGCATCGCCCTGGTCGGCCTGGCCAGCTCCGCGGCCGACGAGACGACGTACTGGCAGTGCATGGAGGCCATCGACGCGGCCGACGAGTCGCGCGACCGCGTCCTGGAGATGCTGCGCAAGCTGGCAGCGCGTGAGGAGGTGTTACCGGAGCGGGAGTTCGGCTGACGGCGACCGAACTCGGCAGCCGCCACCGACATTCGGCATTGACAGTCGCCCTCGGCGCTCGCCCTTGGCAGTCTTCTTGGGCACTTGACCTCGACGCTCGGCTCCGGCCCTCGCCTTCGGCGCTCGGCTCCGGCTCTCGCCTTCGGCGCTCGGCTTTGGTGCTTATCGCAGGTAGCTGGCCTTGCTGCTCGGCCCGGTGCTCCGCTTTGGGGCGCTTTCGCTGCTCGCTTTCCCTGCTCGCCCCCGGCGCTCGGCCTTGGGCTCCGCTCCGGCAGTCGGTCTCGGCGCCCCCACTCCAGCAGTCCACCCCGGTACTCGCCCCCTGGCGCGCACCCCGGTGGTCGGCGTAGCGCCTGTCAGCCGGCGTCGGCCTCGTCCGCCGGAGTCGGTGCGAGTCCCGCGGCGTGCAGATCCGCCAGCTCCGACAGGTCCGCGTTCAACGCGGCCATCAGCTCTTCCATCTGCTGCAACAGCCCCTTCGGCCGACCGGCGGAGCCACACTCTTCGGACATGACGGCCTCCCCGGCCCCCTCGGCCCGGCAGGGCCGGCGCCATGACGCGCGACGGCAGTCTCCGCCCGGCGCGGGTGCCGGACGCTCCGGCTCCGACGTCCCAACGATCATCACCTGGGCCGGTCACTGGCCCTGGCGGGGCCCGGCGCGCCCCGTGCCCGGTTTTCACCCGACCGGGGACGGCCGCACCTGGCGGTACCGGCGAGGTTGACGCGCGACGCGGCGTGCAGGATGGATGTATGGACCTTCGAATCTTCACCGAGCCCCAGCAGGGGGCCACCTACAACACCTTGCTCACCGTGGCGAAGGCCACCGAGGACCTCGGCTTCGACGCCTTCTTCCGCTCCGACCACTATCTGCGCATGGGCAGCGCGGACGGCCTGCCCGGCCCCACGGACGCCTGGATCACGCTGGCCGGCCTCGCCCGTGAGACCAAGCGCATCCGCCTCGGCACGCTGATGACGGCCGGCACCTTCCGGCTGCCCGGTGTGC
The DNA here is from genome assembly GCF_009796285.1 of Streptomyces broussonetiae. NCBI lineage: Bacteria > Bacillati > Actinomycetota > Actinomycetes > Kitasatosporales > Streptomycetaceae > Streptomyces > Streptomyces broussonetiae. Next base: position 7,014,285 of record NZ_CP047020.1, read on the forward strand.
TGGCCATCCAGGTCGCCCAGGTCGACCAGATGTCCGGCGGCCGGGTGGAGCTGGGCCTCGGCGCCGGCTGGTTCGAGGAGGAGCACAAGGCCTACGGCATCCCCTTCCCCAAGGAGAAGTTCGCGCGGCTGGAGGAGCAGCTCGCGATCGTCACCGGGCTGTGGGCGGCCGAGGTCGGCAAGACCTTCGACTTCCACGGCACCTACTACGACCTCACCGAGTCGCCCGCGCTGCCCAAGCCGGCCCAGCCGAAGGTGCCGGTGCTCATCGGCGGCCACGGCGCGACCCGTACGCCGCGGCTGGCCGCCAGGTACGCCGACGAGTTCAACATCCCGTTCGCCTCGGTCGAGGACAGCGAGCGGCAGTTCGGCCGGGTGCGGGCCGCCGCCGAGGAGGCCGGCCGGGGCGCGGACGCCCTGACGTACTCCAACGCGCTGGTGGTCTGCGTCGGCCGGGACGACCAGGAGGTCGCCCGGCGGGCCGCCGCCATCGGCCGTCAGGTGGACGAGCTGAAGGCCAACGGCCTGGCCGGCTCCCCGGCCGAGGTGGTCGACAAGATCGGCCGGTACGCCGCGATCGGCTCCCGGCGGATCTACCTCCAGGTCCTGGACCTCGACGACCTGGACCACCTGGAGCTGATCTCCGCCCAGGTGCAGTCGCAGCTGTCGTAACCGTCGTGAAGGGGTCCCTCTCTGCCGCGGCGGGGAGGGACTTCACAGGTTCCGTGCGGTGAGACCGTCGCACACCACCTCGCGGACCGCCGTTCCCTTGCCGCCGTCTCGTCGAGCCGTCGGCCGGTCCGGCGTCCGGCGTCGTGCTAGGCGAGGCGGGCCGGGCAGCCGGGTGCGGGCTGCCCATGGCGCAGGGCACCGTCGGCAGCCCCAACCCCAGCCGCAGCGTCATCCTCGGCCCCAGCCCCAGCCACCCCCTCGGTACCGTCGCGGTCGCCGCCCTCACGGGCTCGCGTCCGCCGGTCCGTGCGGTCGTCCGGTTGCCTGGCCGTGCCCGGGGGATGCCGTGGTGGGGCCCGTGTGTGATGGAGTACTGGCCATGGGAACCGGCATCTACGTCCACGCGTTCCGTGACGGCGACACCGTGCCGATGGACGCCGCCGCCGTCCGCGAGGTGCTGCTGCCGTACGCCCCGTACGACGTGCCCGAAGGCGAGCCGGTCGAGTGGGTGCGGGCGGCCGACGGCAGCGACGCCGATGTGTATCTGCACCGCGGGGTGTCGTTCGACCGGCCGGGTCCCGGCGTGCTCGACATCATCGCCGAGCTGGCCCGCCGCACCGGTGCGGCGATCGTGCTGCTGGCGGATCCGACGGTGATCGTGACCAGCGAGGAGGACGTGCGGCACCTGCCGGAGGAACTGCGCGTGCGGGCGGTCGTGGTGCCGCCCGCCGCCCTGACCGGGCAGGCGATCGAACAGGTCGTCAGACCGCGGCCGGAGCCCCGGCGCCGGCCGATGCTGCCGCCGTTCCCCTATCACCCGGATCCGGTGGCCACCGGCGCGGTGACCACCGCCGACGAGTCGTGCGCGTGCTGCGGGCACGACCAGGGCTGGATCTACACCGGCCCGGTCTACGGCGAGGAGGAGCCGGACGGACGTCTGTGCCCCTACTGCATAGCGTCCGGCACCGCGGCCAAGCGGCACGGTGTGTTCTTCAACGAGGTCGAGGCCGGCGAACTGCCGGACGAGGCGGCGCGGCAGATCTGCGAACGCACCCCCGGCTTCGTCACCTGGCAGGACTGGGGCTGGCCGGAGCACTGCGGCGACGGTGCGGTGTTCCTCGGCGCGGCCGGCGCGCGGGAACTGCGCCCCCACCCGGACGCGCTCGACGACCTGCGCGGCCGGTGCACCGAGTGGGGCTGGGAGGCGGAGCCGGTCGAGCGGTTCCTCGCGGCGCTCGACAAGAACGGGCAGCCGACCGCGTATCTCTTCCGCTGCCGTGTCTGCGGGACGCATCTCGCCCGGGCGGACTTCACCTGAAACTCCGGCCGGGAACACGGGAACACGGGAACACGGGAACACGCGGGCACGGGGACTCGACGACCGGCCGTGAAAGGAACGTGAGGTACCTGTGGCGGAATTGTGGGCTCCGTCACGGCGCCCATGGTCCGGGCCTGATGGAATGCGCCGTGCGCAAAGTCCTGCCTCTCGCTCTCGCCGGCCTCTTCGCCGTGTCGGCCTGCCGGGTCGCCGACGGCCACGACACCACCGCCGAGTCCCACCGCCTCAACGCCATGGGGGCGTTCCCGCTGCACGCGTACCTCCCGGACTCCGCCTCTGCCGAAGGCAAGACCGTCGGCAGGGCCCAGTGGATCCTCGCCAAGAAGTGCATGGTGCGGCTCGGCTTCGCCGGTTTCGCGGCGCTCGACACCACGAGCGTCGAGTCCACCTACCCCGTCCGGCCGGGCACGCTCGACCTCGCCGGCACGCTCGGCGACGACAGCCCGTACGGCGTGGACGACCCCGACCTGGCGGCCGAGAACGGCTACCACAACCGGAGGACGGAGGACTCCGCACAGGGCCAGGAGTGGCCCGCGGACCAGTTCGTCGCCCTCACCGGCGAGTTCGATTCCGGTGACAGCCGCAGCACGCACGGACACCGCATCCCCGAGGGCGGCTGCCTGGGGCAGGCGACCCGGACGATCTACGGCGCTCCGCCCGAGGTGGCGAAGGTCGGCGGTGTGAAGCTCAGCGGCTACTACTCACTCGCCATGGAACTCTGGTCCCAGTCCCACGAGGAGGCTCGTAAGGATCCGGCCTGGAAGAAGGCCGAGCGTGCCTGGTCGGACTGCATGCGGAAAAAGGGCTTCCGCTACGCCGACCCGGACAAGGCCGCCGTGGACTTCGCCTGGTACAAGACCCGGACACCCTCGGACAAGGAGAAGAAGACGGCCACCGCCGACGCGAGATGCAAGCTCGACACCGGTTACATCCCGGTCGCCCACTCCCTTGACGTACGCGCCCAGAAGTCCGCCATCGCCGGGAACAAGCAGAGACTGGACGACCTGCGCGCCGCAGAGAAGCAGGCGATTCGCAACGCCCGGACGATCGTCCTCAAGGAGCCGTGACGACCTGCGAAGAGGTGCCGTGGCGAGCGGCGGTCAGGTGCCGTGACGGACTCCGGCGGGGGAGCCTGACCGGGACGGCCGGTGGGAAAACCGGTGGTCACCGAGGTCGGGGCCCGGGAGACTCGGACGGGTGGTCCTGACGATCTCGACGCGCGGCGACGCCGACCACCCGGCCACCGACCTGGGGTTCCTGCTGCACAAGCACCCCGGCAAGGCACAGAAGTTCTCCACGTCCTACGGCACTGCCCATGTCTTCTACCCCGAGGCGGACGATCAGCGCTGCACGGCTGCGCTGCTGCTGGAGATCGACACGGTGGCGCTGGTCCGGCGGGGCAAGGGCAAGGGCCGCGGCGGCGCACCCGACGCGGCGCTCGCGCAGTACGTCAACGACCGCCCCTACGCGGCCTCCTCGCCGCTCGCGGTTGCGCTCAGCGGTGTTTTCTCCAGCGCCATGCGCGGGGTGTGCGCCGCCCGCCCGGAACTCCCGGGACAGCCGAGGCCGTTGCGCGTCGAGGTGCCCGCGCTGCCCGCGCGCGGCGGCTCCGGCCTCGTCCACCGCCTGTTCGAGCCGCTGGCACCGGACTGCTCCGGACGACCAGAAGGCTCTACGTCGACACCGGCGACCCGGCCTCGTTCGGTGCGGGTGTCGACCGGTGGCTGGAGATGACCGGCCGCGGCGGCGAGGGCATGGTGGTCAAGCCGGTCGGCGCGCTGGTCCGGGGCCCGGACGGCAGGCTGGTCCAGCCCGGCATCAAGTGCCGGGGCCGTGAGTCCCTGCGGATCTTCTACGGCCCCGAGTACACCCGCCCGGACAACCTCACCCGCCTGCGCCGGCGCTTCCTGAACCACAAGCGGTCCCTCGCCCTGCGGGAGTACGTCCTCGGCCTGGAGTCCCTGAACGGCTCGCGGACGGCGAGCCGCTGTGGCGGGTGCACGAGGTCGTGTTCGGGGTGCTGGCGCTGGAGTCGGAGCCGGTGGACCCGCGGCTGTAGCCGAGCACCCGGTCAGCCGACCAGCCGCAGCCGCTGCCCGCACACCCCGACGCGGACCGTCTGACCCCAGGTCAGCTGGATCGCGTCCGTCTCGATGCCGTCGCCGAAGGCGATGAGGCGGTCGGACTCGACGGTGACCGTCAGGGCCGTCGAGGCTCCGAGTTCGCCGGCCACCAGGGTCGTACCGGTGGCCGGTGACGGCCAGGCCTCGCGGACGAACCAGACCAGCCGGTCCTCGGTGGGGGAGGGCAGCGCGATCCGGCTGCTCCGCTCCTGCCATAGGGAGCGGAGCCAGCCGGTCGCGCCGGTGCCGGTTCCCACCAGCACCCCGGAGGACGCCTGGGCCTCGACGACACCCCCGTCGCCCTCCAGGCCCAGGCGGTATCGGGCGGTCTGATGACCGGGTGTGCCCAGGTAGATCTCGTTGAGCGCGAGCAGGCGCTGGGTGTCGTCGGCGACGGCCTCCACCATGGTGAGTTCGTCCACCGAAGATCCGGGCGGGGCCGAAGTGCCCATCGCCGCAAGCAACTTCGCGGCGTCCGCCGGGCGGTGCCGCACCAGCACACCGGGGTTGCGGCCGGGGTCGGTGTCGATGCCGATCACCGGCTGGCCGGTCAGGTACTTGGCCGTGTTCGCGACCAGTCCGTCCTGGCCGACCACCACGACCACGTCCTCGGGAGCGAACAGGAACCGGTCCAGGTCACCCCGTTCGACCTGTGCCTGACGCCATGTCGGCGCGACCGCCGCGGTCACCTCGGTCAGCGCCCGCCGGGCGCGACGGTGGCGTTCGGCGACCTCTTCGATGTCCCGGCCCCGGGAGGCGAGGAAGAACGCGGCCTGGCCGTGTGTGCCGTGCCGGGCCACCAACTCCTCGTACTCCGTGGTGCGGTGGACCAGTACGGCGCGCGGGGCGAGGCTCATCCGCCGGCCCCCGGGGCGAGTCTGGCGAGCAGCCCGGTCAGCACGTCCGGCGAGACGGTCACGCTGTCGATGCGCGGCAGGTTCTCCGCGAGCCGGATCGCGGTGAGCGCCTGCAGGGTCCCCGTCCCGTCGACACCGGCGTCGGCGTGCACCCGCAGCCAGGCGGCCCGGGCCTCGGCCTGTGCCTCGCCCAGCTCGCGCGCGCCCTCGGCCTCGGCCCGGGCGGCCCGTACGGCACGCGCCGCCTCGGCGTCGGCCAGCAGCTCTGTCCGCTCGGCCTCCGCCTCGGCCAGCTGCCGGGACGTGGCGGCCTCGGCCCCCGCGAGCGTGCGCGAGCGCGCCGCCTCGGCGTCGGCGAGCCTCATGGACCGCTCGGCCTCGGCCTCGGCGAGCTTCACCGACCGTGCGGCCTCCGCCTCGGCCTGCAGGACCGAGCGCTCCGCCTCGGCCCGGGCACGCACCGCGTCCGCGGCCGCCTGCTCCTCGGCCTCGCGGCGGGCATTGGTGCCCCGCTGCTCCACCAACTGCTCCTCGCGACGGGCGAGTTCAATACGGCTGGCCAGTTCGTTCTCGGCGATGGTCCGCTCCCGCTCGACCGCCACGGCCCGCCGCTCGTAGGTCGCCCGGTCGGCCTCCTGCTGGATCTGTTCCCGGGCCGGGGTGCGCAGGGCCCGCTCCACCTCCGGCTCCGGCCGCAGTGCCATCACGCGGACGGCGACGATCTCGATGCCGGTCGCCGGCAGCCGTGGCTCGGCGGCGAGCCCGGTGGCGATCCGCTGCCGCACCGCCGCGACGCCGTCGGCCAGGGCCGCCGACAAGGGCGTACGTGCCAGGACGTCGAGCGCGTGCTGCTGTGCCGTCTCGGTGAGCAGGGTGCCCAGCTGCTCCAGCGGGGTGCCGCGCCAGGCGCCGGTGTCCGGGTCGACGGAGAAGTCCAGGCGGGCGGCGGCCACGGCCGGGTCGGCGACCCGGTAGGTGACCGTCGCCTGCACGGACACGTCCTGGAAGTCGGACGTCCGGGCGTGGAAGGTCATCGCCAGCTCACGGTCGTCGACCGGTACCTCGGACAGCGCCGCGGTCAGCGGCCGGAACCAGAAGCTGAGCCCGGGCCCGTCGTGCACCAGCGTGCCCGAGCGGTGGTGCCGGATGTGTGCCGTCGGCGCCCCCCGCAGGTGACGCAGGCCCAGGCGCCGGGTGATGTCGACCATGGGGTCCCCCTTGCTTTCCGCCCCTTATTTTCGTCACCGAGACGATAACTGGGGATTCCTGTTCTCGTCAATGGGACGAGAACAGGAAGTGGCAGAAACGGCCGACAAGAGCGTGAAGACGGTCGGCTGCGGCCAGGATGGAGGCATGACATACCGTGTCGATTCCGAGACCGGGCGGCTGCGTCGGGTGATCCTGCACCGGCCCGATCTGGAGCTCAAAAGGCTCACCCCCAGCAACAAGGACGCCCTCCTCTTCGACGACGTGCTGTGGGTGCGCCGGGCGCGCGCCGAGCACGACGGATTCGCCGACGTCCTGCGTGATCGCGGCGTCGCCGTCCACCTCTTCGGCGACCTGCTGGCCGAGACCCTGGAACTGCCCGAGGCCCGCGCCCTCGTCCTGGACCGGGTCTTCCACGAGAAGGAGTACGGCCCCCTCGCCACCGACCATCTGCGCGCGGCCTTCGCGGCCCTGCCCGCGCCGGAACTGGCCGAGGCGCTCGTGGGCGGCATGACCAAGCGGGAGTTCCTCGAGGCGAACCCGGAGCCGACGTCCGTCCGCTTCCATGTGATGGACCTGGACGACTTCCTCCTCGGCCCCCTGCCCAACCACCTGTTCACCCGCGACACCTCCGCCTGGGTCTACGACGGGGTCGCCATCAACGCCATGCGGCTGCCCGCCCGGCAGCGCGAGACCGTGCACTTCGAGGCGATCTACCGGCACCACCCGCTGTTCCGTGACGAAACGTTCCACGTCTGGTCGCAGGGGCAGGCGGACCACCCCTCCACCATCGAGGGCGGTGACGTCCTGGTGATCGGCAACGGCGCGGTCCTGGTCGGCATGAGCGAGCGGACCACCCCGCAGGCCGTCGAGATGCTGGCCCACCAGTTGTTCGCGGCCGGCTCCGCGCGCACGATCGTCGCGCTCGACATGCCCAAGCGGCGCGCCTTCATGCACCTCGACACCGTGATGACCATGGTCGACGGTGACACCTTCACCCAGTACGCGGGCCTTGGCATGCTGCGCTCGTACACCATCGAGCCGGGCGTCGGCGACAAGGAGCTGAAGGTCACCGACCACCCCCCGGAGCACATGCACCGCGCCATAGCCGCCGCCCTCGGGCTCGGCGAGATCCGGGTGCTGACCGCCACCCAGGACGTGCACGCCGCCGAGCGGGAACAGTGGGACGACGGCTGCAACGTGCTCGCCGTGGAGCCCGGGGTCGTCGTCGCCTACGAGCGGAACGCGACCACCAACACGCATCTGCGCAAGCAGGGCATCGAGGTGATCGAGATCCCGGGCAGCGAGCTGGGGCGGGGCCGGGGTGGCCCCCGGTGCATGAGCTGCCCGGTGGAGCGGGACCCGGTGTGACGAAGCGGACCGTGCGGGGCTGAATATTAATTCAGGATGTCGTATAGAATTCCAGAGTTCCTGTCCCCCCGTACCCCCGGAGCGCCCCCATGGCGACAGTCCCGACCGCCCTCGCCGGCCGCCACTTCCTCAAGGAGCTGGACTTCACCGACGAGGAGTTCCGCGGCCTGGTCGAGCTGGCGGCCGAGCTGAAGGCCGCCAAGAAGGCGGGCGTGGAGACGCAGTACCTGCGCGGCCGGAACATCGCACTGGTCTTCGAGAAGACCTCGACGCGCACCCGCTGCGCGTTCGAGGTCGCCGCCGCCGACCAGGGCGCCCACACGACCTACCTCGACCCGGCCGGCTCGCAGATCGGGCACAAGGAGTCCGTGAAGGACACCGCGCGCGTCCTCGGCCGGATGTTCGACGCCATCGAGTACCGCGGGCACGGACAGGGCGTCGTCGAGGAGCTGGCCATCTACGCCGGCGTTCCCGTCTACAACGGCCTCACCGACGAGTGGCACCCCACCCAGATGCTCGCCGACGTGCTCACCATGACCGAGCACACCGACAAGCCCCTGGCCCACGTCGCCTTCGCCTACCTCGGCGACGCCCGCTACAACATGGGCAACTCCTACCTGGTCACCGGCGCCCTGCTCGGCATGGACGTGAGGATCGTCGCGCCCCGGGTGCTGTGGCCGGACGAGACGATCGTCCAGCTGGCCCGGCAGCTCGCCACCGCCTCCGGCGCCCGGATCGCGCTCACCGAGGACGTGCGGGAGGGGGTGCGCGGCACCGACTTCATCGCCACCGACGTATGGGTGTCGATGGGCGAGCCCAAGGAGGTCTGGGACGAGCGCATCGCGCTGCTCGGCCCGTACGCCGTGACCATGGACGTGCTGCGCGCCACCGGCAACCCGGACGTGAAGTTCCTGCACTGCCTGCCGGCCTTCCACGACCTCGGCACCGCCGTCGGTCGCGAGATCCACGAGCGGCACGGGCTGACCGAGCTGGAGGTCACCGACGAGGTCTTCGAGTCCGAGCACTCCGTCGTCTTCGACGAGGCGGAGAACCGGATGCACACGATCAAGGCGGTCCTCGTGGCCACCTTGGCGGGTGCGTCACACAGCGTTGCCTGACCGGCCCTACCAGGCCTTATCCTGACAGGCGGCCCGAAACACCCCTTTCCGGGCCGCCCCCGCGACCTCACCCGGTCGCCCGCACGACCACGACGGCCCCCTCAGGGTCGCCTGCACCGCCCAGAAACGAGCACCACCCGCATGCCCGCTCCCCGCATCAAGTCCCCGCACCTGCTGGTCGCCGAATCCGGTGCCGACCGCGAGGGACACGGCCTCAAGCGCACGATGGGCCTCTTCCAGCTCATCTGCTTCGGGGTCGGCGCCATCGTCGGCACCGGCATCTTCGTCGGCCTGTCCGACTCTGTCGCCCAGGCCGGCCCCGCCGTCGTCGTCTCCTTCGTCCTCGCCGCGATCACCTGCGTCTTCACCGCCTTCTCCTTCGCGGAGCTGGGCGGCGCGATCCCGGTCTCCGGCTCCTCGTACTCCTTCGCCTACGCCGGGCTCGGCGAGACCACCGCCTTCCTGGTCGGCTGGTGCCTGCTGCTGGAGTACGGCGTCTCCGTCTCGGCCGTCGCCGTCGGCTGGAGCCAGTACGTCAACGAACTGCTGCACAGCCTCACCGGCCTGCAGCTTCCGGCCGCCCTGTCCGCCGGCCCCGGCGACGGCGGGGTCATCAACCTGCCCGCCGTGATCGTCATCGCCATGGCCTGCGTCCTGCTGGTGCGCGGCGTGCGCGAGAGCGCCCGGGCCACCGCCGCCATGGCCGCGGTCAAGCTCGTCATCCTGCTGGCCTTCTGCGTCATCGGCTACAGCGCCTTCAAGCACGGAAACCTCACCCCGTTCTCGCCGGCCGGCCTCGGTGGCATCGGCGCGGGCACCACCGCCGCGTTCTTCTCCTACATCGGCTTCGACGCGATCACCACCGCAGGTGAGGAGGCGAAGAACCCGCGCCGGGACATCCCGATCGCGATCATGGTCTGCATGGGCCTGGTCACCCTGCTGTACTGCGCGGTCGCACTCGCCGCGACCGGCGCCATCGGCGGCAAGCAGGTCGCCGGCCGCCCCGCGGCCCTCTCCTACGTAGTCAACGAGGTCACGGGCTCGACCGTCGGCGGCGCGGTGATCGCCTTCGGCGCGGTCGTCGCCATCGCCTCCGTCGTCCTCGCCGTGATGTACGGCCAGACCCGCATCCTGATGTCGATGTCCCGGGACGGCCTGATCCCGCGCGTCTTCGAGAAGGTCAACCCCAAGACCTCCACCCCGGTCGCGGGCACCCTGATCGTCGCGGCCGTCTTCGCGCTCCCGGCAGCCTTCGCCTCGCTGGACGCCGTGATGAACCTGTGCACCATCGGCACCCTCGCGATCATGGCCGTCGTCAACATCGCGGTGATGGCCCTGCGCCGTCGCGAGCCGGGCCTCGACCGCAGCTTCCGGGTGCCGCTGTACCCCGTGGGCCCGCTGCTCGGCATCGCTTTCTGCCTGTACCTGATGTACGAGACCGGCTGGCGGACCTGGCTGCAGTTCGCCGTGTTCCTCGTGGTGGGCCTCGCGGTCTACGTCGCCTACGGCCGCCGTCGCTCCACGCTGGCCGGGACGGCTCCCGAGGTCACGCGGGGCGCCGCCGCCGAACGGGAACCGCAGGCAGTGTGAACCACTCGCGGCACCCCCTGCCCGCGGCGGTGTGCAGGGGTGCGGCGGGCGTTGTGGAGCGGGTCGCCGGCGCGACCGAGGTCTCAGGGATGGGCAGTGCAGGAAGTCGTGGGGCCCACTTGGATGTACCGAGGGTGACGATCACTGCGCCGATCCGAGTTTCTTGCGCTGGTTGGCATTGAAGCGCGCTTTCTTCTGGCGATTCCCGCACGTGTTCATGTCGCACCATCTACGGGTGCGACTTCGGCTGGTGTCGAAGAAGGCGGCCTGGCAGGTCGGTGATGCACACAGGGCCAGTTTTCCGTCTCGTTCGCCTGCGATGATGCTGATCGCGTCGGCGGCGATCACGCTGAGGGCATCTTCCACGCTGGAAGCCGAGCCGAGCCGCCATTTCCGCTCACCCTCGGGCGTCAGGATCGCCGCGGCCCGACCCCGAGCGCTGCAGTCATTGATGACCTGGACAGCGGACGCGGGGAGAGCGTGCTGGATCGCGGCGGCTGTCGCGGCGGCGTGAATCGACTCCCTCAGTTCCCGGGCGAGGTCGAGCTGGGCTGGGGTGCAGGAGTCCACGGCGAGGCCGTTCACCGCCAGCCAGTCGACGAGTCGGTGCGGCGTGGGAATGCGCTCCACGGCGTTGCCGTGACGCTCCGACAGGGTCCCCGTGAAGCTGGTCGCCAGCACGTTGCCGAGGCGGAAGTCAGGGAACGCAGCAGGCATGGAACCACCTTAGCTGGTTGCGTCGTGGCTCGGAGGGCTGCTAGAACCGCCATAGCCGGTTCACAACGGACCGTAGCCGGTTCCACGACGGTCAGGAGGTCTCATGCCCCGTCCGACCAGCGACGTGCAAGCATTTGAAGCCCACGCAACTGACGCCGACCTCGACGATCTGCGCGCGCGACTGGCCGTGGCGCGACTACCGGAGGCCGAGACGGTCCATCGCGCCGCGCCCGGCCATCGCCGATGGGAACAGGGTGTTCCTCTCGCCGACCTCGTCGATGTCGTGAACTACTGGCGCACCGGGTACGACTGGCGCTCGTTCGAAGAGCGCCTCGACCGTATCGGCCAGTTCCGCACGACCATTGATGATCTGGGAATCCACTTCCTGCACCGCCGATCCGCGCGCGCAGATGCCACTCCTCTGCTCCTGACGCACGGCTGGCCGGGCAGCATTGCCGAGTTCATCGATGTAGTGGACGAGCTGGCAGATCCGAAAGACGCCGCAGCGCCGGCGTTCCACGTCGTGGTCCCGTCGCTACCAGGATTTGGGTACAGCGACAAACCGGCCACCACCGGGTGGGGAACCGAAAGGATCGCGGCCGCATGGGTGGAGCTGATGGAAAGGCTCGGCTACAGCAAGTTCGCAGCCCACGGCGGCGACTGGGGAGGCAATATCACCACGGTCCTCGGCGGCAGGTTCCCGGCGCATGTTCTCGGCATCCACACGACGTTCGCGGAGGCGCCGCCCGGGTTGACAACGGACGGGCTGACGGCGGTCGAGCGCAAGTGGACCGAGGAGACCCGCGATTTCTGGCGCCACCGCGCGGCGTACGCGAAGCAGCAGGCGACCCGGCCGCAGACCATCGGCTACTCGCTCGTCGACTCACCGGTCGGGCTTCTTGCCTGGATCCTGGACAAGTTCGCCGAGTGGTCGGACACCGAGGACAGCCCGTTCGAGACGATTTCCAGAGACAGGGTTCTTGACGACGTCACCCTGTATTGGCTGACGCGGACCGGCGCATCGTCGGCCCGCATCTACTACGAAAGCCACAACTCGCTGGACCCCGAACTTCGGGTCGACGTCCCGTCGGCGATCAGTATGTATCCCCGCGACATCGAGAAGTGTCCGCGCCCCTGGGCACAGGAGCGGTACCGGCAGATCGTCCGGTGGAGGGCGCCCGAAATCGGGGGACACTTCCCGTCTCTGGAGGTTCCCGAGTATTTCGTCAAAGATCTGAAAGAGGGCCTCGCGGCAGTGCTGGCCGCCAATCGGTGAACGCGGCTGGGTGCCGGCGTTCCGAACGAGGTGTTCGTATGGGGCCGGCGCCGTGTGCGCCGCCCGAGGTCACGCCGGCCGGCGCTGAGCGGGAACCGCAGGCAGTGTGAACCACACCGCCTTGCCCGACGGGGTGGGGCGGTGCCCGCAGGACGAGCTGAGGGCGCGGATCAGCAGCAGCCCGCGCCCGCCCTCCTGCCAGGGGTCGGGCGCCTCGATCACCGGCCGGGCCAGATGGCCGGGCGGCGCCGGGTCCGGATCGTGCACCTCGACCTGGCAGCCGGTCGGCAGCAGCTCCACCACCAGCTCTATCGGGCCGCGCCCGGCGGTGTGCTCCACCGCGTTGGCCACCAGCTCGGCCGTGAGCAGCTCCGCGGTGTCGCTGTCGGCCGCGTGCTCCACCTCGGCGAGCGCCGTACGCACCAGAGCGCGCGCCACGGGCACCGCCGCGGCGGTGTGCGGCAGCGCGATGCGCCAGGAGGCCGATTCGGTGGAGCGTTCGTGCAAGGCGAGTCCGTTCATGGAGCAGGCTGTCCTGCTTTCGACTGTAGGAATGGTACGGGCCCCGGCCACAGGCGCGGTCGACGGGCTTTCGCCCGGGACCTTCGGCCCCGGTACCGGCGGCTTACCCGGGCGAACGCCCCGCCTCGCACCTCCGTGCCCGCTGTTACGACCCTGTCGCCGATCGGTGACGGCTGTGACCGGCCGGCCGATCGGCGCGTACTTGTCGCGTGCTCGTGACGACAGTCACAAACGAGTGATAAATTCAGGGGACACAGAGCAACGTACGGCACCGCCGCCCTAGGAGGCCGCACGTCATGAGTCCCTTCACCGGCTCCGCCGCCCGCACCCCCGACTGGGAGCATCTGCGGGTCCGTCTCACCGACGGGGTCGCCACGGTCACCCTCGCCCGGCCCGACAAGCTCAACGCCCTCACCTTCGGCGGCTACGCCGACCTGCGCGACCTGCTCGCCGAACTGTCCCGGGAGCGCGCGGTGCGCGCCCTGGTGCTGGCAGGCGAGGGCCGCGGCTTCTGCTCCGGCGGCGACGTGGACGAGATCATCGGCGCCACCCTCGCCATGGACACCGCCCAGCTGCTCGACTTCAACCGGATGACCGGCCAGGTGGTGCGGGCCATCCGCGAATGCCCCTTCCCGGTGATCGCCGCCGTGCACGGGGTGGCGGCCGGCGCGGGAGCGGTGCTCGCCCTCGCGGCCGACTTCCGGGTGGCGGACCCCTCGGCCCGCTTCGCCTTCCTCTTCACCCGCGTCGGCCTGTCCGGCGGCGACATGGGCGCGGCCTACCTGCTGCCCCGGGTCGTCGGCCTCGGCCACGCCACCCGCCTGCTCATGCTGGGAGAACCGGTCCGCGCCCCCGAGGCCGAGCGCATCGGACTGATCAGCGAGCTGACGGAGGAGGGCAGGGCGGACGAGGCGGCCCACGCCCTGGCCCGCCGCCTGGCCGACGGCCCGGCCCTGGCCCACGCCCAGACGAAGGCCCTGCTGACCGCCGAGCTGGACATGCCCCTGGCGGCGGCGATCGAACTGGACGCCTCGACCCAGGCGCTGCTGATGAACGGCGCGGACTACGCCGAGTTCCACGCGGCCTTCACGGAGAAGCGCCCGCCCAAGTGGCAGGGGAGGTGACATGAAGGTCGCCGTCATCGGGGGCGGTCCCGGTGGTCTGTACGCCGCCGCCCTGCTCAAACGCCTTGACCCGGCCCGTGAGATCACCCTGTGGGAACGCAACGCCCCCGACGACACCTTCGGCTTCGGCGTGGTCCTCTCCGACGAGACCCTCGGCGGCATCGAACACGCCGACCCGGTGGTCTACGAAGCCCTGCAACGGGACTTCGTCCGCTGGGACGACATCGACATCGTGCACCGGGGTACGACCCACCGCTCGGGCGGACACGGCTTCGCCGCGCTGGGCCGACGCCGCCTCCTGCAGATCCTGCACGAGCGCTGCCGCTCCCTCGGCGTGGACATCCGCTTTCGCACCGAGGCCCCGCATCCGGACGAGCTGTCGGCGCAGTACGACCTGGTCATCGCCGCCGACGGTGTGCACAGCACCACCCGTGAGACCTACGCTCATGTGTTCAACCCCCAGGTGACGGCGCACCGCTGCCGCTATATCTGGCTGGGCGCCGACTTCCCCTTCGACGCCTTCCGCTTCGAGATCGCCGAGACCGAGCACGGCGTGATGCAGCTGCACGGCTACCCGTATGCGGCCGACTCCTCCACCGTGATCATCGAAATGCGCGAGGAGGTCTGGAGGGCGGCCGGACTCGACGACGTCACCCCGAACGAGTCCATCGAGCGTTGCGCCAAGATCTTCTCCGACGCCCTGCGCGGCCGCCCGCTGCACTCCAACAACTCGACGTGGACGACCTTCCGCACGGTGGTCAACGACCACTGGTCCCACAACAACGTCGTTCTCCTGGGCGACGCCGCCCACACCGCCCACTTCTCCATCGGCTCCGGCACCAAGCTCGCCGTCGAGGACGCCCTTGCGCTGGCCGCCTGTCTCGAGGAACAACCGGACGTGGCGCGGGCGCTGGCGGCGTACGAGGACGAGCGCAGGCCCGTCGTCGCCTCCACCCAGCGGGCCGCCCGGGCCAGCCTGGAGTGGTTCGAGAACCTGCGGCTGCACCTCGGGCAGCCGCCGCGCCAGTTCGCCTTCAACCTGCTCACCCGCAGCCGCCGGGTCACGCACGACAACCTCCGGCTGCGCGACGAGCACTTCACCGAGGCCGTCGAGCGCGAGTTCGGCTGCCCGCCCGGCACGCCCCCGATGTTCACCCCCTTCCGGTTGCGCGGTCTGACCCTGCGCAACCGGGTGGTGGTGTCGCCGATGGACATGTACTGCGCCACCGACGGCGTCCCCGGCGACTTCCACCTCGTCCACCTGGGCGCCCGGGCACTCGGCGGCGCCGGGCTCGTCATGACCGAGATGGTGTGCGTGAGCGCGGAGGGCCGGATCACCCCGGGCTGCGCCGGTCTCTACACCGGCCGGCAGGCCGAGGCATGGCGGCGGGTCACCGACTTCGTGCACGCCCAGGCCCCCGGCACCGCGATCGGCGTCCAGCTCGGCCACTCGGGCCGCAAGGGCTCCACCAGGCTGATGTGGGAGGGCATGGACGAACCGCTGCCCGAGGGCAACTGGCCGCTCGTCGCCGCCTCCCCGCTGCCGTACAAGCCGGGAAGCCAGCTGCCGCGCCAGCTGTCCCGGGCCCAACTGACCGACATTCGCGAGCAGTTCACAGCCGCCGCCTGGCGGGCCGCCCGAGCCGGGTTCGATCTGCTCGAACTGCACTGCGCCCACGGCTATCTGCTCTCCGGCTTCCTCTCCCCGCTCACCAACCGGCGCAGCGACGCCTACGGCGGCTCACTGCACAAGCGGCTGCGGTTCCCGCTGGAGGTCTTCGACGCCGTCCGCGCGGTCTGGCCGGCCGAACGGCCGATGACCGTCCGCATCTCCGCCACCGACTGGGCCGAGGGCGGGACGAGTGCCGAGGACGCCGTCGGGATCGCCCGCGCCTTCGCCGCGCACGGCGCCGACGCGATCGACGTCTCCACCGGGCAGGTGGTGGCCGAGGAGCGGCCGGAGTTCGGGCGGTCGTACCAGACGCCGTTCGCCGACCGGATCCGGCACGAGGCGGGGATGCCGGTGATCGCGGTCGGCGCGATCTCCTCCTGGGACGACGTCAACTCCCTGATCCTCGCCGGACGCACCGACCTGTGCGCGCTGGCCCGCCCGCACCTGTACGACCCGCACTGGACCCTGCACGCGGCGGCCGAGCAGGGTTACGACGGCCCGGGTGTCCGCTGGCCCGCCCCCTACCGCGCGGGCAGCCGCCCCCCGCAGACCGGCCGCACGGACGCCCCGAAGCCCCGGCTGACCCTCGATCGCTGACGTGTCAGTGCCGTCTGCTCTACTCGAAGGCAAGAGGCGAAGGGGACGGAGCGATCATGGGTGTGCTGTTCGACTACTTCGCGGCGGCCGACCGGCCGACGGCCCTCGACTGGGCGATCGGACCGGGCGGGGACTGGCTGGCGGAGGGCCAGTCCCTCGACGAGGCGGGCGCGGACTGGATCGACATGAAGGGCATCGACCCCCATGTCGTCCTCGGGCAACTCGTCGCGTTCGCGGAGGGAAGGCCGTACGACGTCCATGGCACCGGGCCGGAGCTGCTCTGGCCGGACGCCCGGGAGTGGCCCCCCGAGCGGCCCGCGGCGCCCGGTGCCGAGTCGCCGTGGGACTCGGGGCTGCACCTGACCGAGCTGCCCGACGCCTGGCGGGACCGGCTCGCCGCCATAGAGGAGGAGCACGTGCCGATGCTCGCGCTCCAGTGGTACGACATAGAGGAGGTCGACTTCACCGACTTCCCGGACTGCGAGGCCACCATCCGCAGCTTCGCGGGCCTCGCCAGCCGGGCCCGGGGCGCGGGCACGCACCTGTACTGCCGGTGCTGCGTCTGACCCCTCGTATCCGGCTGACCCCTCGTATCCGGCTGATCCTGCACGCCCGGTTGATCCCGCACGCCCGGCCGGCCCGTCACACCCGGCCGGTCCCTCGCACCCCGGCGAACTCCGCCCCCGCGTCCCGCAGCCGTGCGTGCAGCCCGCGGAAGACCTCCGCCGAGCGCACGCCCGGCCAGCCCGCGGGCAGCAGCTGGGAGGGCAGGCCGGGGTCGCTGTAGGGCAGGTGGCGCCAGGAGTCTAGGGCGAGCAGGTAGTCGCGGTAGGCCTCCTCGGGCGGGGTGCCCGTGCGGCGCTCCCAGGTGCGCAGGACCGGAGCGTGCCTGTCCAGGAACCCCTCGTGCTCCTTGGCGATCGCGGTCAGGTCCCACCAGCGGGCGACCGCCTCGGCCGTCGCCGCGAAGCCCAGATGCTCACCGCGGAAGAAGTCGACGTAAGGGTCCAAGTGGAGTCGGCGCAGGGTGTGTTCCGTCTCGTCGTACAGCCGGGCCGGGGCGATCCACACCCCGGGGGCCGCGGTGCCGAAGCCCAGGCCCGACAGCCGGGAGCGCAGCACATGCCGTTTCTGCCGCTCCGACTCGGGCACGGAGAAGACCGCCAGCACCCAGCCCTCGTCCTCGGGGGGTGCGGTGGCGTAGATGCGCCGGTCGCCGTCGTCCAGCAACTGGCGTGCCTCGGGGGAGAGTTCGTAGCCGGCCGCGCCGGTGGCCGTGCGGGCCGGGAGCAGCAGGCCGCGCCGTTTGAGCCGGGACACCGAGGAGCGGACGGAGGGCGCGTCCACGCCGACCGCGGCCAGCAGTCGGATCAGCTCGGCTACGGGCACGGGGCCGGGCATGAAGCGGCCGTACGCGCCGTAGAGCGTGACGATGAGGGACCGGGGGGCGTGCTGCTCGGACACGTTGATCATTTTAGGTCTTCGGCATCACTGCTGGTCACCATCGGTGCGCAGGCGGAACCGCTGCAACTTGCCGGTGGCCGTGCGGGGAAGGGCGGGCAGGAAGACGAACTCGCGCGGGCATTTGTAGGGTGCCAGTTCGGAAAGCAGGAAGGTGCGCAGGGCCTCGGGGTCGTGCGGTGCTCCCTCGCGCAGCACCGTGTAGGCCACGGCCACCTGTCCGCGCGCCTCGTCGGGGCGGCCCACGACCGCCGTCTCCATGACGTCCGGATGGCGCAGCAGCGCATCCTCCACCTCCGGTCCGGCGATGTTGTACCCGGCGGAGATGATCATGTCGTCGGCGCGGGCCACATAGCGCAGATAGCCGTCGGGTTCGCGGACGTAGGTGTCACCGGTGACGTTCCAGCCGTCCCGCACGTACACCCGCTGGCGCGGGTCCGCCAGATAGCGGCAGCCGACGGGGCCGCGCACGGCCAGCAGTCCGGGCTCGCCGTCGGCCACCGGGCGGCCGTCCGTGTCCTGGACCCGCGCCTGCCAGCCCGGCACCGGCACGCCGGTGGTCCCGGGCCGGATGCGTTCGTCGGCGGCCGACACGAAGATGTGCAGCAGTTCGGTGGCGCCGATGCCGTTGATGAGGCGCACGCCGGTGCGCTCGTGCCAGGCCCGCCAGGTGGCCGCGGGCAGGTTCTCGCCGGCCGACACACAGCGCCGCAGCGACGAGAGGTCGTGCCCGTCCAGCTCCTCCAGCATGGCGCGGTAGGCGGTCGGCGCGGTGAACAGCACCGAGACCCGGTGCGCGGTGATGGCGGAGAGCAGGTGCCGGGGACCTGCCTGTTCCAGCAGGAGGCTGCTGGCGCCGGCCCGTAGCGGGAAGACCACCAGCCCGCCGAGGCCGAAGGTGAAGCCGAGCGGGGGACTGCCGGTGAACACGTCGTCCGCACGGGGGCGCAGCACATGCCGGGAGAAGGTGTCGGCGATCGCCAGCACGTCCCGGTGGAAGTGCATGCACCCTTTCGGGCGACCCGTGGTGCCGGAGGTGAACGCGATCAGGGCGACGTCGTCGGCGGCGGTGTCCACAGCCGGGTACGGAGTGCCGGGCACCGGGCGGTTGAGCAGGTCGTCCGGGCCGTCACCGCCGTATGTCGTGATCCGCAGCCCGGGTATGTCGGCCTTGGCCAGGTCCTCCACCGACCGGATGTCGCACAGTGCGTGCCGCACCAGGGCGATGTCGCACATGGTCGCCAGCTCCTGCGGGCGCTGCCGGTCCAGCACGGTGACCGCTATGGCGCCCGCCTTCAGTACGGCCAGCCAGCAGGCGGCGAGCCAGGGCGTGGTCGGGCCGCGCAGCAGCACCCGGTTGCCGGGGACCACGCCCAGGTCGCCGGTGAGCGCGTGCGCGATGCGGTCGACGCGCTCGCGCAACTCCCCGTACGTCCAGCCGGGGCCGGCCGGGGTGCGGAAGACCGGGCGGTCGGCCGCGGTGTGGCCCAGCAGTTCCGCGGCGCAGTTCAGCCGGTCGGGGTAGTCCAGTTCCGGCAGGTCGAAGCGCAGTTCGGGCCACTCGTCCGGCGGGGGCAGGTGGTCGCGCGCGAAGGTGTCGACGTGGGCCGAGCGGTGCATGGCGGTGCGCCCCCTTGCCGTGACAGACGGACTCTGTGGTGGGCTCGCGCCTCGAGCGTATCGTGTTGGTGACGGCAGTCAACTGTGCGCGATAACGTCGGAGGGAGACGGGGAACGGGCCGGCGTGGCCCGCCCCGGAGGGAGGACCGGCAGTGCCCGCATTCTCACTCGAACCGGAGCAGACCGCCTGGTGTGCCGAGCTGCGGGAGCTGGCCGCGCAGCGGCTGCGCCCGCTCGCCGGCAAGGGCGAGCCGGGGCACGTCAACCGGCCGCTGCTCGCCGAACTCGGCCGGCTCGGGCTGCTTCGGCGGCTGTTCACCTCCGGCGCGCTCGACCTCTGCCTGATGCGGGAGTCGCTCGCCCAGGCCTGCACGGAGGCCGAGACCGCCCTTGCCCTGCAGGGCCTCGGCACCCATCCGGTGCACGCCCACGGCAGCCCGGCGCAGCGCGAGCGCTGGCTGCCCGGGGTCGCCGACGGCAGCACGGTCGCCGCGTTCGCGCTGAGCGAGCCGGGGGCCGGGTCGGACGCGGCCGCGCTGTCCCTCGCGGCCGAGCCCGACGGCAGCGACGGCTGGCGGCTGACCGGCGAGAAGTGCTGGATCTCCAACGCCCCCGAGGCCGACTTCTACACCGTCTTCGCCCGCACCACACCGGACGCCAAAGCCCGGGGCGTGACCGCGTTCCTCGTCCCCGCCGACCGTCCCGGACTCACCGGCACCGCACTGGAGATGCTCTCCCCGCACCCCATCGGTGCCCTCGGCTTCGACGCCGTGCCCGTCACCGCCGACGACCTGCTCGGCGAGCGGGACCGCGGCTTCGCCGTCGCCATGGGCACCCTCAATCTCTTCCGCCCGAGCGTCGGCGCGTTCGCGGTCGGCATGGCCCAGGCCGCGCTCGACGCGACGATCGGGCACACCCGTCGCCGCGAGGCGTTCAAGGGCAGGTTGATGGACCTTCAGGCCGTGTCCCACCAGGTCGCCGAGATGGCGCTGCGCACCGAGGCGGCCCGGCTGATGGTGTACGCGGCGGCGACGGCGTACGACCGGGGCGCGCCCGGTGTCGCGGGGCGCGCCGCGATGGCCAAGCTGCTGGCCACCGAGACCGCGCAGTACGTCGTCGACACCGCCGTCCAGCTGCACGGCGCCCGCGCCCTGCGCCGTGGCCACCTCCTCGAGCACCTCTACCGCGAGGTGCGCGCACCCCGTGTCTACGAGGGCGCGAGCGAGGTCCAACGAGGCATCATCGCCAAGGAGTTGTACGCCCAAGCCCACGAACAGGAGGACCGGTGACGACCGAGCGCGTCAACCCGCCCGAACTGTCCCCGCCCACCGGTTTCTCGCACGCCGTCGTCGCGTCCGGCTCCCGCGTGGTGTTCCTCGCGGGCCAGACCGCCCTCGACGCCGACGGCAAGATCACCGGCGACACACTGCCCGAGCAGTTCGAGAAGGCGCTGGGCAGTCTCCTCACCGCACTGCGCGCGGCCGGCGGTACCCCGGCCGACCTCGCCCGGGTCACGGTCTACGCCACGGACGTCGCCGCATACCGCGCCCAGGCCGGCCGACTGGGCCGTATCTGGCGGGACCTGGCGGGCCGGGACTATCCGGCGATGGCCGTCGTGCAGGTCGTACGGCTGTGGGACGAGCAGGCGATGGTGGAACTGGACGGATTCGCCGTACTGCCGTAGCCGCCGTGGCCGTGGCGGTCGCCGTGACCGCCACGGCCGGCCCGCCCTGCTGCCGGCGCGGGCCGTGCCGCGGTGGTTCAGGCCGCTGCGGCGAGTCGCTCCGCCGGGAGCCTGCGGGGCGGGACCACGCTGCCGTCCGGATACAGTTCGCCACTGTCGTCGAAGACGATCGAGCCGTCGCACAGCAGGGTCCAGCCCTGTTCCGGGTGGGCGGCCACCGGGTGCCGGGAGGCCGGGGCGGACGCGGGGTACGAGGACCGGCAGGAGCACATGGCGCACCTCCACATCGGAACGTGCGGGGGCCGGCGGGTCCGGCCGCCACCCGTCACACTCAGACCATGCGACCGGCGTGAACGCGCCGGAACCGATCGCCGTGAAGCGTGACAACACCCGGACAACTCCCGGACGGTTCCATGACGCGCCACCGATGGAGTGACGGTCACGCCCTGCGGCACGGCCGCCCGGTACCAGTGGAGCCCTCAACCCCATGGATCCGGGAGGTACCCCATGCCTGTTCGCCCCGCGCTCGCCGCGGCCATCGGCACAGCCGCCCTGCTGTGCGTCGCCGCCGGCCCGGCCGGCGCCGACCCCTCCGAGAGCATCACGGTCGACCCCACCGGCAAGCTCGCCTCGGACGGCACCGTCACGCTCTCCGGCACCTACCGCTGCACCAAGGGCACCGGCCCGGTGTTCGTCACCTCGTCGATCAGCCAGGGCGACTCCCAGGTCAAGCACGGCATCGGCGGCAGCGCCGCCGAGTGCGACGGAGCCGAGCACCACTGGCAGAACACCGGCAAGACCTCGTCGGAGACCTTCAAGGCCGGCACGGCCCACGTCGAGGCCACCCTCATGGAGATGCGACCCGAGGGCATCATCCCGCTGCTGCCCTTCTTCCACGCGGAGAAGGACCAGGACGTCAAGCTCGCGAAGCAGTGACCCCGGCCGTACGCCGAGCGGCCCGGACAGGGGGCGGGCCGCCCGGTGCCACGGCGGCCCTCGCCCCGGCCTGCCCGGTTGCGCTGCGGCCGAGCCGCCGCGCTCACTCCTGCGTGTGCCGCGGCGCGGGCCGGCGCAGGGCGGCCACGAACTTGTAGCGGGAACCCCGGTACACCGAGCGAACCCACTCCACCGGGGTGCCCTGCGCGTCCCGTGAGTGCCGGGACAGCAGCAGCATCGGCAGCCCCACGTCGGTGCCGAGCAACTGCGCCTCGCGCGGGGTGGACAGCGAGGTCTCGATGGTCTCGTCGGCCTCCGCGAGATGCACGCCGTACGCCTCGGCGAGCGCCGTGTACAGCGAGGCCTGCGTCCGCAGTGTGCGGCGCAGGCCGGGGAAGCGGCGGGCGGACAGGTGGGTCGTCTCGATCGCCATGGGAGCGCCGCTGGCCAGCCGCAGCCGCTCGACGCGCAGCACCCGTTCGCCGAGCCCGATACCCAGCAGCCCCGAGAGCTTCTCGTCCGCCGGGATCTCCCCGATGTCCAGCATCTGCGAGGCGGGCGTGAGACCTTGGGCGCGCATGTCCTCGGTGTGCGAGGTCAGCTGGAGGGTGCGGTACAGCTTGGGCTGGGCGACGAAGGTGCCCTTGCCCTGGATCCGGTCCAGCCGCCCCTCGCCGACCAGTTCCGTGAGCGCCTGCCGGATGGTGGTCCGCGAGGTGTCGAACCGGACGGCGAGCAGGCGTTCCGCGGGCATGGCCGAACCGGGCTGCAGCGCCTCGGTGATGGCCAGCAGCTGTTGCTTGATCCGGTAGTACTTCGGCACGCGCGCGGTGCGGCCGGGCACCCCCCTGTGCGGCTGGGCGCTGCTGACGTCGGTGGTCATGCCTGCCTTCCCGGCTGTGTCGGTGGGCTCCCGTTATAGCGACCAACTGCCCTATGGTCTAGTCCAACTGGCGCGCGGCGGTCACCGCCGGGCGAAAGGGGCGTATGCGGACGGAGGCGCTCCGGTGACGTTCTCGTAACGGCCTCCACCGGCTTTCCGGACCACCCTTGACACCCCGAAAGGTCTAGGCCAAGCTCCACCGTACTGGTCTACACCATTAGTGGCCAGGTCCCGAGCCCTACGTGCAACAGCGTCGTACGCAGGTCACCGCCGAGGGCGTGGGGGGAAAGTGGCATCCCTGAGGAGGGTGGCGTGAAGCGCAAGCTCGCTTCCGCGATCGTGATCGCGGGCATGATGGTCTCCGTTGCGGCGTGTGGCGGAAACAGCAAGGACGACTCCAAGGACGCGGGACCCGACAGCTGGAAGGGCCAGACGCTGACCGTCTGGACCATGGACGGCTCCGCGCCGCCGCAGTGGACCAAGGACGTCCAGGCCGCCTTCGAGAAGCAGACCGGCGCCAAGGTGAAGTTCGAGATCCAGAAGTGGGACGGGATCCAGCAGAAGATCACCACCGCCCTCTCCGAGGACAACCCGCCGGACGTCCTGGAGGTCGGCAACACCCAGACCCCCGCCTACGCGGCCACCGGCGGCCTCGCCGACCTCACCGACGTCAAGAAGGCGATCGGCGCCGACTGGACGCCGTCGGTCTCGCAGTCCTCCGTCTTCGACGGCAAGCAGTACGCCGCCCCGTGGTACTTCGCCAACCGCGTCGTCATCTACAACAAGGCGATCTGGGCGAAGGCCGGCATCACGTCCACGCCCAAGACCCGGGACGAGTTCTTCAAGGACCTGGAGACCATCGGCAAGAAGACCGACGCCGAGCCCCTCTACCTGCCGGGCCAGAACTGGTACTTCCTCGACGGCCTGATCATTGGCCAGGGCGGCGACCTGGTGAAGAAGCAGGGGAGCAAGTACGTCTCCAACCTCGCCGACCCCAAGGTCTCCGCGGCCATGGAGACCTACAAGAAGTACGCCTCCTACTCCAAGGCCCCCAGGGACAAGGACGAGGCGACCCCGCAGCAGGCCACGATCTTCGCCAAGGGCAAGACCGGCGCGTTCATCGGTATGGGCTGGGAGGCCGCCACCGCCATCCAGACCAACAAGGCCATCGAGAAGCAGATCGGCTACTTCACCATCCCGGGCGAGACGGCCGGCAAGCCCGAGGGCGTCTTCCTCGGCGGCTCCAACCTCGCCGTCGCCCAGAACAGCAAGAAGCAGTCCCTGGCCAAGGAGTTCCTGAAGGTCGCGCTGTCCGACCAGAACGAGGGCGAACTGGCCAAGCTCAACGGCATCGTCCCGAACAAGACGTCGCTGCAGACCAACCTCCAGGGCAACGCCGCCGCCGAGGCCGCCGCGCCCGGCGCCGCCGTCGGCGGCACCACGCCGCTGATCCCCGAGTGGGCCGCGGTGGAGAACACCCCGAACCCGATCAAGTCGTACATGACCGCCGTGCTGAACGGCAAGGACCCCGCGGCGGCCGCCAAGGACGTCGAGGGCGAGATCAACAAGCGCCTGGCCCAGCAGAACTGATGACCCGCGCCGGGGGCGCCCGCAGGCGCCCCCGGCTCAGTCGTTCGTACGGCCGGTTCGGCCATGGAAGAGATGGCAACTCATGTCAGTGCAGACCCAAGGCACGGACACGGCCGGGGAGCCCGCTGTCCGCAAGGCCCGGATACCCGGGCCGCCGCGGGGTACGGGCCGTGACTCCGGGTCCGCGTCCCGCGGCGCCGCCGCCCCCTACCTCCTGCTGCTGCCGGCGCTGCTGGCCACCCTGGTCCTGCTCGGCTGGCCCCTGGTCAAGAACGGCATGCTGTCGTTCCAGAACCTCAACCCGCGCCAGCTCATCCAGCACCTCACCGAGTGGAACGGCGTCGACAACTACAAAGAGGTCCTGACCGGTTCGGACTTCTGGAAGGTCGTCGAGCGCTCGATCTTCTTCACCGCCGCCAACGTCGTCCTGATCATGGTGTTCGGCACCCTGATCGGACTGCTGCTGGCCCGCCTCGGCAAGAAGATGCGACTCACCCTCCTGGTGGGCCTCGTCCTGGCCTGGGCCATGCCCGTCATCGCGGCCACCACCGTCTACCAGTGGCTGTTCGCCCAGCGCTACGGCGTCGTCAACTGGGTCCTGGACAAGCTCGGCTGGCACTCCATGGCCGACTACAACTGGATGGGCACCCAGTTCTCCACGTTCTCCGTGATCACTCTGCTCATCGTCTGGATGTCGATCCCCTTCGTGGCGATCAACCTCTACGCCGCCACCACCACGATCCCCAGGGAGCTGTACGAGGCCGCCGCCCTGGACGGGGCCGGCGCCTGGCAGAGCTTCACCTCCGTGACCCTGCCCTTCCTGCGGCCGTTCCTGTACTCCACGACCTTCCTCGAGGTCATCTGGGTCTTCAAGGCGTTCCCACAGGTCTTCGCCATGAACGAGGGCGGCCCCGACCGCCTCACCGAGACCCTGCCGGTCTACGCCTACGTCGAGGGCGTCGGCAACCAGCACTTCGGGGTCGGCGCGGCGATCTCGTTCCTCACCATCCTGGTGCTGCTCGTCATGACCTCGTACTACCTGCGCATGGTGCTCAAGCAAGAGGAGGACGAGCTGTGAAGCGCTCGCTCTTCGGCCGTATCTGGCCCAACGCGACCGCCGTCGTCCTCTTCGTCGGCTTCGTGTTCCCCGTCTACTGGATGTTCGCGACGGCCTTCAAGCCGACCAACGACATCATCGCCGACACCCCGGTGTGGTTCCCGACGAACGTCACCCTCGGCCACTTCAAGAAGGCCGTCCACGCCGACCACTTCTGGACGCTGGTCCTCAACTCCATCACCGTGACGGTCTGTTCGGTGGTGTTCTCGCTCCTGATCGCCCTGTTCGCCGCGTTCGCCCTCGCCCGGATGCGGTTCAAGGGCCGGCGCGGGCTCATCGTCACGTTCATGCTGGCGCAGATGGCCCCCTGGGAGGTCATGATCATCGCCATCTACATGATCGTGCGCGACAACGACATGCTGGACAGCCTCGTCCCCCTCACCGTCTTCTACACGATGATGGTGCTGCCGCTCACGATCCTGACGCTGCGCGGCTACATCGCCGCCGTGCCCAAGGAGCTTGAGGAGTCGGCGATGGTCGACGGCTGCACCCGCGGCCAGGCCTTCCGCAAGGTCATCTTCCCGCTGCTCGCGCCTGGGCTCATGGCGACCTCGCTGTTCGGGTTCATCACCGCCTGGAACGAGTTCCCGCTCGTCCTGATCCTCAACAAGGACATCGAGAAGCAGACCCTGCCGCTGTGGCTGTCGCAGTTCCAGACCGCCTTCGGTGACGACTGGGGCGCCACGATGGCCGCGTCCTCCCTGTTCGCGCTGCCCATCCTGATCCTCTTCATCTTCCTGCAACGCAAGGCTGTCAGCGGTCTGACCGACGGCGCCGTGAAGGGATGACCCCGCCGATGACCACACGCGCCACCACCGCGTCCGACAGCGGCTCCGCCGCGCGCGACACCCTCACCCGGGACGCCCTCGCGGTACTGCAGCCGGGCTTCGACGGCACCACCGCGCCCGACTGGGTGCGCCGCCGCCTCGGTGAGGGCCTCGCCTCGGTCGCCCTGTTCGGCCGCAACGTCGTCACCGAGCAACAAGTCACCGCACTCACCGCCCAGTTGCGCGCCGAGCGGGACGACCTGCTGATCGCCATCGACGAGGAGAGCGGCGACGTCACCCGCCTCGACGTGCGCACCGGCTCCGCCTTCCCCGGCAACCACGCCCTCGGCGCCGTCGACGACCCCGACCTCACCCGGGCCGTCTCCCGCGAGCTGGGCCGGCGGCTCGCCGCCTGCGGCGTCACCTTCGACTGGGCGCCGTCCGCAGACGTCAACGCCAACCCCGACAACCCCGTCATCGGCGTCCGCTCCTTCGGCGCGAGCACCGACCTGGTCGCCCGGCACACTGCCGCCTGGGTCGAGGGGCTGCAGTCCACCGGCGTCGCCGCCTGCACCAAGCACTTCCCCGGCCACGGCGACACCAACGTCGACTCCCACCACGCCGTCCCCCGCATCGACGTCGACGCGGACACCCTGTTCGCCCGCGAACTGCCCCCGTTCCGCGCGGCCATCGCCGCCGGCACCCGGGCGATCATGAGCGCGCACATCCTCGTCCCGGCCCTCGACCCCGACCGGCCGGGCACCCTCTCCTCGCGCATCCTCACCGAGCTGCTGCGCGGCGAACTCGGCTACCAGGGCCTGATCGTCACCGACGGCATGGAGATGCGCGCGATATCCGGCACCTACGGTCTGGAACACGGCGTGGTCCTCGCCATCGCGGCCGGCGCCGACGCCATCTGCGTCGGCGGCGGGCTGTGCGACGAGGGCACCGTGCTGGGGCTCCGGGACGCCCTGGTAGCCGCCGTACGCTCCGGTGAACTGCCCGAGGAACGCCTCGCCGACGCCGCCGCCCGGGTGCGCGCGCTCGCCGCATGGACCGCCGGGGCCCGCGGCGCTGCCGCCGAGACCCCGGCCGACCCCGAGATCGGCCTGGTCGCGGCCCGCCGCGCACTGCGCCTCACCCGTACCGGCGCCGCCGCACCGCTCACCGCACCCGTGTACGTCGCCCAGTTCGAACCGGCCCGCAACATCGCCGTCGGGGACCAGACCCCGTGGGGTGTGGCCACCGAACTGGAGCGGCTGCTGCCCGGCACCACCACCGGCACCTTCACCGGCGACGGCGCGGGCAAGGAGGCCCTCGTCGCGGCCGACGGCCGCCGGATCGTCGCGGTCGTCCGCGACGAGCACCGGCACGACTGGATGCGCACCGCACTCGACACCCTGCTCGCCGCCCGCCCCGACACCGTCGTCGTGGAGATGGGCCTGCCGCAGGCCGCCCCGCGCGGCGCCCTGCACATCGCCACCTACGGCGCCGCCCGGGTCTGCGGTGTCGCGGCGGCCGGGGCCGTCGTCGCCGGCTGACCCGAGCGGCCCCCACCGGCCGCCCGCCTCCGGCGCGGGCGGCCTGCTCGACCTTGCTCTTTTCCCGGATCTCAACCGCACGTGTTCGGCACTTGTTTTCCAGAGGAATCGCATGCAGACGCCCCACCCCTTCCTCCACCGAGCCGCCTCCGACCGCCCCTACTTCAGCGCCGACGGCGAGACCTACCTCGCCCTCACCCCGCTGCGCGACCTGGAGAAGTCCCGGCCTCTCAGGGTGCTCTCCCCGGAGGACTTCGCGTTCTGGCAGACGTACGGCTACGTCGTCGTCCGCGAGGCCATCACCCCCGGCGAGGCCAAGCAACTCCTGGACTTTGCCTGGCAGTTCCAGGGACTGGACCCCGACGACCCCGAATCCTGGTACGTACAGCCGACGTTCCGCTCCGAACTCGACCAGCACCTGTTCATCTACGGCTTCGTCGAGGCCTACCACCACCAGCTCATCTGGGACAGCCGCCAGAACCGGCGCGTCTACGACGCCTTCGTGGACGTGTGGGACTGCGAGGAGCTGTGGGTCACCCTGGACCGGCTCAACCTCAACCCGCCCAACATACGCACCCGTTCCCGCTCCCTGATCGAGCCCACCGACGAGGGCTTCGACATCGAACTGCACTGGGACGTCGACACCACTCTCACCGTCCTCCCGCAGCGCGTGCAGGGCATCATCGCCCTGGGCGACACCCGGCCCGAACTCGGCGGCTTCCAGTGCGCCCCGGAACTCTTCCGCCGCCTCGAGGAGTGGCGCGTGGCCCAGCCGCCCGGCCGCGACCCGATACGGCCCGGCACCGACCGCGCCGAGTTCCCCGTGATCCGCCCCGACCTCCAGGCCGGTGACCTGCTGATCTTCAACGGGCTGCTGGCGCACGGCGTCGCTCCGAACCTCTCTGACAACGGTGTCCGGGCCGTCCAGTACCTGTCGATGATGCCCGCCCTGGAGGAGCACACCACCCTGCGCGACTCCCGGGTCGACTCCTGGCGCACGCGTGCGACACCCGACTGGAACGGCACGCTCCTCGGCGACGCCCGCGAACCCGAGGCCGACCGCTACGGGCCCGCCACGCTCGACCCGCTCGGCAGAAAGCTGCTCGGACTGGACTCCTGGACCGCCGCCGCGGAAGAGGCGCAGTGAACCGCATCTGCCTCTGCCTGCCCACCAACCGGGCCTGCGCCGCCACCATCACCGCGATCCACCAGGAAGCCGCCTACGCGGCCGGGCGCTTCGGCGCCGACGTCCAGCTGCTCATCCTCGACTCAAGCGACGAGCGCACCCGCGCCGAGCACAGGCGGGCCGTCGCCGCCCTGCCCCCGACCACGTACGTCACCGTCCACCACCTCGACGAGAACGCCCAACGCGTCTTCCTGCGCCGGACCATCGAAACCGCGGGCCTGCCCGACCCCGACCGCCTGCTGAGCCTCATGCTCCCGCCCGCCGTCTCCTACGGCGCCTGCACCAACCGTGCCTTCCTGCTGGCCACCGCCCTCGGCTGCGACTCCCTGCACCGCAGGGACTCCGACAGCACCTACCAACTCCACGACGGACAGCCGGTGTTCCCGGTCCACCACGAGCTGCCGTACCTCGGCCGGCCTGCCGCCGAGGCCGCCGCCTCGGGCCTGCGCACCGACCTCGACGCGGCGCTGCTGGGCCACCCGGTGTCACTGGCCGGCGCCTCCTTCGTCGGTGAACTCTCCGTCGACATCGACGGGATACGGCAGCTGGACGACGGCGTCTACCACGACGTCGTCAGCCTGTGGGCGCCCGGTGACTGGCCCGAGGAGCGCAAGCGGGACCTGGTCGAGGAGTCCTTCACCGGCGCGGGCAGGGCGCCGTTCACCGGTGACCGTGCCACCCTCACCGTGGTCGACGCCATGCGCGTCGACATGTGCAACATCGCCTTCGACCGGGCGGTCTACGAGCGCGTCCCGCTGCCGCCCGCCACCGACACCATCGGCAGCGACTACTTCCTGCTGCACCTGGTGCACGACGCCGGCCTGCCCGGCATCCTGCACAACCGGCACATCGAGAACTTCCACACCCCCGAACGCCGCAGCGACACCGGCTTCCCGGCCTACCAGCGCCGGTTCGTGAAGTTCCTGCTGTCGATGCTCTACTTCCACGACGTGTACGGCCGCATGGCCGAGGCGGGTGAGCGGCTGCTGGACGACCGGCGCCGGGTACGAGCCGACCCCATCGTGGAGTTCCTGCGCGAGAGCACCACCCTCGACCGCGCCGAGAACCTCTGGCGCCTGGACCGACTGGACACGGCGTACCGGAAGCTCGGCGGCAGATATGCCGCCTTCGCCGACCGGCTCGCCGTCATGCGCGGCCAGTTGCTGGATGAGGCGGAGTCGGACATCGAGGACTTCGCCGACCTGGCACAGGCCTGGCCCGCCCTTGTCGAGGCGGCCCGGCCATGAATGCACTCGGTGAATCCCTGGCCGCAGCCGAGACCGACCGGATCATCTACGACCTGAGCGGCATCGAGCACCAGTACAACTCGCTGCTCGGCGAACTGCCCGGAATCCGGGTCCGCTTCGCCCTCAAGGCCTGTCCCGTGGACGAGGTCCTGCACAGCCTGGCCGCAGCGGGCTCCGGCTTCGACGCGGCAAGCCCCGCCGAAATCACCCAAGCCCTCCACGCCGGCGCGCAGCCGGACCGCATCCACTACGGCAACACCGTCAAGTCCGACCACGACATCGCGGCAGCCCACCGCCTGGGTGTCCGCACCTTTGCCACCGACAGCCTCGAGGACGTCGCCGCCATCGCCGCGCACGCGCCGCGCGCCCGGGTGTTCTGCCGCCTCGCCACCAGCGGGGAGGGCGCCCTGTGGGGCCTGAGCCGCAAGTTCGGCTGCACACCCGAGGACGCCGTACGGGTCCTGGAGTCCGCCCGCGCGGCCGGGCTCACCCCGGCCGGTCTGTCCGTGCACGTCGGTTCCCAGCAGATGACCTGCGAGGCCTGGCAGCAGGCCCTGGACACCCTCGCCGAGACCCTGACGGCCCTGGCCGGGCGGGGGATCGTACTCGACCACCTCAATCTCGGCGGCGGCCTGCCCGCGCTCGGCTACCAGGACCGCCACGGCAACCCCCTCGACCCGCCCCTGGACAAGATCCTCGCCGTGCTCCGCGAGGGCATGGACCACCTGCGCGGCCTGAGCCCCTCCCCGCTCGCCTTCGTCCTGGAACCGGGCCGTCATCTGGTGGCCGACCACGGCGCGGTCCGCGCGCACGTCTCCCGGCTGACCCGGCGCCGGCAGCCGGACGGAACAGTCGCCCACTGGCTGTATCTGAGCTGCGGCAAGTTCAACGGGCTCTACGAGATGGACCAGTTGACACACCGGATGGTCTTCCCGAACCACCTCGACGCACAGGACCACGTCCCTGCGATCGTCGCCGGCCCCACCTGCGACAGCGACGACGCCTACGGCGAGGGCCGCCACCCGGTCCGCGTCCCTGCGGCCCTCACCTCCGGCGACCCGGTCTGGATCCTGTCCGCCGGCGCCTACGCCACCAGCTACATGACCCAGGGGTTCAACGGCACCGCCCGCTGCCGTGCGTCTGCGTACCCGGCCAGGAAGGACACCACCCACATGACTGACCTCGTACGGGGCATCACCGAGGCGGACTGGCCTCAGGTCGCGGCCCTGGAGGCCGGGGCGTACGCGGACACCTCGCTGGCGGAGGGCGAGGCCGCCCTGCGCTCCCGGGCCTCGGCGGGCACCTGCTTCGTCCTGGACCTCGACGACCGGATCGCGGCATACCTCCTCGCCCTGCCCTACCCGAGGTTCCGCTTCCCGGACCTGGCCCGGCCCGAGCAGGTGGTCCACCACTCCTCCAACCTCCACCTGCACGACCTCGTCGTCACCGCGCCCCTGCGGCGCCGAGGGCTCGGCACCCGCATGGTCCGGCATCTGACCGGCGTGGCCCGGGCCCGCGGTTTCGCGACCATGTCGCTGATCGCGGTCGCCGGCAAGGAGCCCTTCTGGCGGGCCAACGGCTACCACCCGCACCGTGAGGCGAGCGTGCCGGCGGGCTACGGCAGCGGCGCGGTGTACATGTCGGCGCGGCTTGCCGCGCAGCGGGAGGCGAGCTGATGCCCACCACGACCGGCCCCGCCGGCTTTCGCCGGGCCAAATGGTCCACAGCGGCGCTGTTCTGCTTCCTCGGCTTCCAGTACGGCACCTGGGTCTCCCGCCTCCCCGCACTCAAGACCCGGCTGGACCTGGGCGCCGGGGAGGTGGGTCTGCTGCTGATGGCCTGCGGGGCCGGGGCCGCGGCCTCCTTCCCGTTGGTCGCCGTCCTGATGCGGCGCCTGGGCTCCCGTCGGCTGTCCCTCGTCTCGGCCGCATGCCTGATCGCCGTCCTGGCCGCACTCGCCGTCGTCCCGAACTACCTGCTGGCGCTGCCCACCGTGTGCGCCGACGGCGTCGCGGTCGGCTGCCTCAACGTCGCCATGAACGCCCAGGGTGCCGCTCTGGAGAAGGCGTACGACCGCACCGCCATGTCCCAGCTGCACGCCACGTTCAGCGCCGGACTGCTGGCCGCCGCCCTGCTGACCTCCGGCGTGACCACCCTGACCGGGTCGGTCCCGACGCACTTCGCCGTGGCCGGGGCCCTGTTGCTGCTCCTGCTCACCGCCGCCCGCCCCGGTCTGCTGACCCACCGGGAGTCGGCGGCCTCCGACGGGCCGAAGCAGCAACGCCGTTGGACCCTGCCCACCGGCACCACCTTGCTCCTGGGCTGCGCCATGGCCTTCGGCACGATCACCGAGGGCGCCATGAACGACTGGTCGACGCTCTATCTCAAGGACGTCGTCAAGGCCTCGGCGACCGTGGCGCCGCTCGGTATCGCCGTCGTCTCCGTGATGATGCTCCTGGCCCGCCTGTGCGCGGACCGCTGGCGCACCCGCTGGGGCGACGGGCGGGTGGTCCGGGTCGGCAGCGCGGTGGCCGCCGCCGGGCTGGCCCTCGCCCTGTTCGCCGGCGGGGTGCTGCCGACCCTGCTTGGCTTCGCCTGCGTCGGCCTCGGCGCGGCCGCCGTCACGCCGTGCGTCTACGTCGCTGCCGCCGGCCACGGCTCCGACGCGCTGGCCCTGGTCGCCGCGATGGGCACCACGGGCCTGCTGGCCGGGCCCGCCCTGATCGGCTTCGTCGCGAGCGCGGCGAGCCTGACCCTGGGCATGGCCACGGTCGCCGCATCAGCCCTGATCGTCACGCTGACGGCGTTCCGCATCCCGTGGCCCGACCGCACCCGCACACCGTCCGCCGCCGCGGCTTCGGCGCCGGCCCGTGAGAACGCATAGGGCACGCACCGGCGGCGGACTCCCACGACCGTGCGGAAACGCCCCCCGCGGCGGCAGCCCGGTGGCCAGGGAGGCGGTGCGCGGACGCCTCACCTGAGGGCGATCACATTGGTGGCCTTCTCGCCGACGACGTCGAACTGGACCCGCTGGCCCTCGCGTACGGTCTGAGTCTCCATGCCCGAGAACGGGCGCCGTTCGCCGTCCTCGTCGGTGATGATGCCCACGCCGTCCGCGTCGTTGTACACGGCGATCCTTCCGAGCGGCATCGTGCTGTCCTCCGTGGGTGCGTAGTGAAGCTCCAGATGTCCCCCGGTGAGCAGAGCATCACCCGCCGTGTCCGATGGGGGAAGGGGCGAACGGCGCGTCGGCCAGTGTTTGACTGGATGTCAACCGACCAGCGCACCGCCGACGCCCTCAAGGGACAGCCGGACCCGCTGTCCACCGAGATCCTCCAGCTCCTCGGAGGCGGAGCCACCGCGAGCGGCGCGAGCGCCCTGACCAAGGGCCAGACGAATCAGATCGCCTGCCCGTTCCACAACCGCACGGCGCCCACCGCGGCCGTCGTCTAGGCGGTACCCGTCCGGGCGTCCGGACGTCCCATGCAAGCGAAGGCTTCCCCCGACGGCGGGGAAGCCTTCGGCATTTCCCGGGGGGAAAGTGAAACTCTCATCGTTCGTTCGCCGCGTGGCCAGACTCTGGGCGCTGGCCGGACTCATGCTCCTCGTCCTGAACCTGCGCGCGGCGATCACCGGCATCTCTGCGATGCTGACTCGCCGTCTGGGCCGTCCCCGCCCTCGTCGCCGCACTGGCATGGGGGCCGCTCGCGGCACGAGGGCGCCAGGCATCCCACAACTCCCGGGCATTGAACGGGGGTTCGCTGCTGGGATCCCCGCTCGCCTGGGCCGTGGCCGGATTCCTCGGACTGGTCTCCCTGATGTCCTACGCCCTCATGGCGTGGCTTCCCGAGATCATGCACGCCGACGGCTACGACCAGGCGGAGGCCGGGATGATGGTCTCCGTCATCCAGATCATCAGCATTCCCCTCGGTCTCGGCATACCCGTTCTCGCGGCACGGCTGAGCACACAGCGGCCTCTCATCACGGGTATCGCGGCGACCAAGGCGGTGGCCCTGACCGGCGTCGTCCTCGCCCCCGAAGCCGGGTGGCTCTGGATCGTCTTCCTCGGCGTGGCCACCGGCAGCGCCTTTCCGCTGGCCTTCACCCTGCTGAGCCTGCGCTCCCCCAGTCCCGACGTCGCCGTGCAACTGTCCGGCATGGCGCAGACGACCGGTTATCTGGTGGCCGGACTGGGACCGCTGGTGACCGGCCTCATGCACAGCTTCACCGGTGGCCGGCGGATGCCCCTGCTGCTTCTGCTCGTCCTCCTGGTGCCGGAAACGACGTTCGGACTGTTCGCCGGCCGCCCGTCCTTCGTCCGCGCCGCCGGCTGAGACGAGGCCCCGCCGCGCTGCGTGGGACGCGGGGAGCGGTGGGGCCTCGGACCGGGCGTGGGTTTCCTAGATGTCCCGGAAGATCTCGATCTGCGCCCCGATCGAGTTCAGGCGCTCGGCGAGATCCTCGTAACCCCGGTTGATGACGTACACGTTGCGCAGGACCGACGTGCCCTCGGCCGCCATCATCGCCAGCAGGACGACCACGGCGGGGCGCAGAGCCGGCGGGCACATCATCTCGGCGGCGCGCCAGCGGGTCGGGCCCTCGACCAGGACCCGGTGCGGGTCCAGCAACTGGAGCCGGCCGCCAAGGCGGTTGAGGTCGGTGAGGTAGATCGCGCGGTTGTCGTAGACCCAGTCGTGGATGAGGGTCTGGCCCTGTGCGACCGCCGCGATGGCCGCGAAGAACGGGACGTTGTCGATGTTCAGGCCCGGGAACGGCATGGGGTGGATCTTGTCGATCGGGGCCTCCAGCTTGGAGGGCCGGACGGTCAGGTCCACCAGGCGGGTGCGGCCGTTGTCCGCGCAATACTCGGGGCTGCGGTCGTGGTCGAGGCCCATCTCCTCCAGGACCGCCAGCTCGATCTCCAGGAACTCGATGGGGACGCGGCGTACGGTCAGTTCGGACTCGGTCACCACCGCGGCGGCCAGCAGGCTCATCGCCTCGACCGGGTCCTCGGAGGGGGAGTAGTCGACGTCGACGTCGATGTTCGGCACGCCGTGCACGGTCAGCGTGGTGGTGCCGATGCCCTCGACCTTGACGCCGAGTGCCTCC
Source organism: Streptomyces broussonetiae (assembly GCF_009796285.1). Lineage (NCBI taxonomy): Bacteria > Bacillati > Actinomycetota > Actinomycetes > Kitasatosporales > Streptomycetaceae > Streptomyces > Streptomyces broussonetiae. The sequence goes on from NZ_CP047020.1 coordinate 7,049,609, forward strand.
AGGAAGAAGCACAGGTCCTGGACCATGTAGTTGGAGGAGGCGTTGCGGATGACCGTGACGCCGTCGTGCCGGGCGGCGGCCAGCAGGGCGTTCTCGGTCACGGTGTCGCCGCGCTCGGTCAGCACGATCGGCCGGACGGGGCGGACCGTGCGGTCGACCTGCGCGTGGTACTGGCCCTCGGTGGCCGCGATGTCCAGGCCGAACCGGCGCAGCGCGATCATGTGCGGCTCGATGGTCCGGGTGCCGAGGTCGCAGCCGCCGGCGTACGGCAGCTTGAAGTGGTCCATGCGGTGCAGCAGCGGGCCGAAGAACATGATGATCGAGCGGGTGCGCACGGCGGCGTCCGCGTCGATCGCCGCCATTTCCAGCTGGGCCGGCGGCACCAGCTCCAGGTCGACGCCGTCGTTGATCCAGCGGGTGCGCACGCCGATGGAGTTCAGCACCTCCAGCAGGCGGTACACCTCCTCGATGCGGGCCACCCGCCGCAGCACCGTGCGGCCCTTGTTGAGCAGGGAGGCGCACAGCAGCGCCACACAGGCGTTCTTGCTCGTCTTGACGTCGATGGCACCGGACAGCCGGCGGCCGCCGACGACTCGTAGATGCATCGGGCCCGCGTACCCCAGGGAGACGATCTCGCTGTCCAGGGCCTCACCGATACGGGCAATCATCTCAAGGCTGATGTTCTGGTTCCCCCGCTCGATGCGGTTGACCGCACTCTGACTGGTGCCGAGCGCCTCCGCGAGCTGCGTCTGTGTCCAGCCACGGTGCTGCCGGGCGTCACGGATGAGCTTGCCGATGCGTACGAGGTAGTCGTCTGCCATGAGGCTGAGGCTATCTCAGATATGAGATGACGCCCGTCAGGGGGGTCCGTTCGGGTGATGACACGTCAATGACCAGTGGTTCTGCAGGGAATGTCGAGCACTTGAGCGATTCGTCCGTTAGTCGCCGATAGTTACGAAAGCGGGGAAGGTGGCACATCCTCCCGGCGACGGAGCGGACCGCACCGCGGTCCGCACTCCCGTGCTGTGGTCCACGCCACCGAAAAACGGCAGGGCGCGGCCCGACCCGGCATGACCATCCGGCGGCCATGTACTAGAGTTATCTCGACATCGAGATATCTGCCAGGCGCACCGCACCCGCCACTCCACTAAGGGTTACCTAACTAAGCCTTACCTTAGCGGATCGGCCAGACCGGCGTGGCGGCACGATGACGGTGGTACGCGCACATCAATGAAGGAGACTGTCGTGTCGGCGAACAGCTTCGACGCCCGCAGCACGCTGCAGGTGGGCGACGAGTCGTACGAGATCTTCCGGCTGGACAAGGTGGAGGGCTCGGCCCGCCTGCCGTACAGCCTCAAGGTCCTGCTGGAGAACCTGCTCCGCACGGAGGACGGCGCGAACATCACCGCCGACCACATCCGTGCCCTCGGCGGCTGGGACTCGCAGGCCCAGCCCAGCCAGGAGATCCAGTTCACCCCGGCCCGCGTGATCATGCAGGACTTCACCGGCGTGCCCTGTGTCGTGGACCTCGCGACCATGCGTGAGGCCGTGAAGGAGCTGGGCGGCGACCCCGCCAAGATCAACCCGCTGGCGCCGGCCGAGCTGGTCATCGACCACTCCGTCATCGCCGACAAGTTCGGCACCAACGACGCCTTCAAGCAGAACGTCGAGCTGGAGTACGGCCGCAACAAGGAGCGCTACCAGTTCCTGCGCTGGGGCCAGACCGCCTTCGACGAGTTCAAGGTCGTCCCCCCGGGCACCGGCATCGTGCACCAGGTGAACATCGAGCACCTGGCCCGTGTCGTGATGGTCCGCGACGGCAAGGCCTACCCGGACACCCTGGTCGGCACCGACTCGCACACCACGATGGTCAACGGCCTCGGCGTCCTCGGCTGGGGCGTCGGCGGCATCGAGGCCGAGGCCGCCATGCTCGGCCAGCCGGTCTCCATGCTCATCCCGCGCGTCGTCGGCTTCAAGCTCACCGGTGAGCTGCAGCCCGGCACCACCGCCACCGACCTCGTGCTCACCATCACCGAGATGCTCCGCAAGCACGGTGTGGTCGGCAAGTTCGTCGAGTTCTACGGCGAGGGTGTGGCGGCCACGAGCCTCGCCAACCGCGCCACCATCGGCAACATGTCGCCGGAGTTCGGCTCCACCGCCGCGATCTTCCCGATCGACGACGAGACCCTGAACTACCTGCGCCTGACCGGCCGCACGGCGCAGCAGGTCGCGCTCGTCGAGGCGTACGCCAAGGAGCAGGGCCTCTGGCTGGACCCGAAGGCCGAGCCGGACTTCTCCGAGAAGCTCGAGCTGGACCTGTCCACCGTCGTCCCGTCCATCGCCGGCCCGAAGCGCCCGCAGGACCGCATCGTCCTCGCGAACGCCGCCGAGCAGTTCAAGCTGGACGTCCGCAACTACGTGGATGACGCAGACGAGGCGGGCAAGGAGTCCTTCCCGGCCTCCGACGCCCCGGCCGTCCACCCGAACGGCTTCCCGTCCAACCCGGTCCAGGTCACCGCCCCCGACGGCACGACCTACGAGCTGGACCACGGTGCGGTGACGGTCGCGGCCATCACCTCCTGCACCAACACCTCCAACCCGTACGTCATGATCGGCGCCGCCCTGGTCGCCAAGAAGGCGGTCGAGAAGGGCCTGACCCGCAAGCCGTGGGTCAAGTCCACCCTCGCCCCGGGTTCGAAGGTCGTCACCGACTACTTCGAGAAGTCCGGCCTCACCCCGTACCTGGACAAGCTCGGCTTCAACCTGGTCGGTTACGGCTGCACCACCTGCATCGGCAACTCCGGCCCGCTGCCGGAGGAGGTCTCCAAGGCGGTCAACGACCACGACCTCGCCGTCACCTCGGTCCTGTCCGGCAACCGCAACTTCGAGGGCCGGATCAACCCCGACGTCAAGATGAACTACCTGGCGTCCCCGCCGCTGGTCGTCGCGTACGCCATCGCGGGCTCCATGAAGGTGGACGTCACCCGTGACGCCCTGGGCACCGACCAGGACGGCAACCCGGTCTACCTGAAGGACATCTGGCCGACCGAGGCCGAGGTCAACGACGTCGTGGCCAACGCCATCGGCGAGGACATGTTCGAGAAGTCCTACGCGGACGTCTTCGCGGGCGACGCCCAGTGGCAGTCGCTCCCGGTCCCGACCGGCAACACCTTCGAGTGGGACGCCGAGTCCACCTACGTCCGCAAGCCCCCGTACTTCGAGGGCATGGGCATGGAGCCGGCCCCGGTCACCGACATCGCCGGCGCCCGTGTGCTGGCGAAGCTGGGCGACTCGGTCACCACCGACCACATCTCCCCGGCCGGCGCCATCAAGGCCGACACCCCGGCCGGCAAGTACCTCACCGAGCACGGTGTGGAGCGTCGTGACTTCAACTCCTACGGCTCCCGCCGTGGCAACCACGAGGTCATGATCCGCGGCACGTTCGCCAACATCCGCCTGCGCAACCAGATCGCGCCGGGCACCGAGGGCGGCTACACCCGCGACTTCACCCAGGCCGACGGTCCGGTGGCCTTCATCTACGACGCCTCGCAGAACTACCAGGCCGCCGGCACCCCGCTGGTCGTCCTGGCCGGCAAGGAGTACGGCTCCGGCTCGTCCCGCGACTGGGCCGCCAAGGGCACCGCGCTCCTCGGCGTCAAGGCCGTCATCGCCGAGTCCTACGAGCGCATCCACCGCTCGAACCTCATCGGCATGGGTGTCCTGCCGCTGCAGTTCCCGGAGGGCGCCTCGGCCCAGTCCCTCGGCCTGACCGGTGAGGAGACCTTCTCCTTCGCCGGCGTCACCGAGCTGAACAACGGCACCACGCCGCGCACGGTCAAGGTCACCACCGACACCGGTGTCGAGTTCGACGCGGTCGTCCGCATCGACACCCCCGGTGAGGCCGACTACTACCGCAACGGCGGCATCATGCAGTACGTGCTGCGCAACCTGATCCGCAAGTAAGCGGCAGGGACCGGCGGTACAGGGCCGCATCCCCGGACTCCGGGGGTGCGGCCCTGCGCCGTACCCGGGGCCACGCGCCGGTGCCGTGCCGTACCCGTCGCCCTTCCCCGGACGGAGCACAGGCTTCCCCCGGGCAACCGGCACAGAATCGGTACATGCCAGGCACCCCCGGGCCCCACGCCCGACCTCCGCAGCGAGCCGGGCCGGACCGAGTTCCGCATCGAGCTGCCCGCGGCGCAGCCGCAGCCCGCGAGGGCAGAGCCGCCGGCACGGCTGTCCGGGCCGCTGCGCAGCCCCGCCCGACCCGCCCGGCGGCGCCCTACGGCAGTGGCTGCTCCGCCCAGATCACCTTGCCCTGCGGGCTGTAGCGCACCCCCCAGCGCTCGGTCATCTGCGACACCAGGAACAGGCCCCGGCCGCCCTCGTCGGTCGTCGCGGCGTACCGCAGGTGCGGCGAGGTGTTGCTTCCGTCGGCCACCTCGCAGATCAGCGCGCGGTCACGGATCAGCCGCAGACGGATCGGATCGGATCCGTAGCGGATCGCGTTGGTGACCAACTCGCTCAGCACGAGTTCCGTGCCGAAGCCCAGCTCGGCAAGGCCCCACTCGTCCAGTTTCCCGGCCACGGCCAGGCGCATGTCCGACACGGCGGCCGGATCGCGGGGCACGTCCCACTCGGCGACCCGGTCGGGCGCCAGCCCCTGGACACGCGCGACGAGCAGCGCGACGTCGTCCGTGGGCCGGCCGGGCAGCAGCTCGTCCAGTACCGCCTGGCAGCTCTCGTCCGGAGACCGGTCGGGATGGCCCGTCAGTGCCTCCCGCAGCAACTCCATGCCCACGTCCAGGTCGCGGGTGCGGTCCTCGATGAGGCCGTCGGTGTACAGCACCAGCTGGGTACCGTCGGCCAGGTCCAGCTCGGCCGTCTGGAACGGCATCCCCCCGATGCCGAGCGGCGGCCCGGCCGGCAGATCGGCGAAGGTGACGCTTCCGTCGGGGCGGACCAGCGCCGGTGCCAGATGCCCGGCCCGCGCCATGGTGCAGCGGCGCGTCACCGGGTCGTAGATCGCGTACAGACAGGTGGCGCCGGTGATCTCGCCGACTGCCTCCGCGTCGGCCTCGTCCTGGTCGATCCGGCCGACGAGGTCGTCCAGGTGGCCCAGCAGCTCGTCGGGCGGCAGGTCCAGGGTGGAGAAGTTGTGCACCGCGGTGCGCAGCCGTCCCATGGTGGCGGCCGCGTGCAGACCGTGCCCGACCACGTCGCCGACGACCAGTGCCACCCGGCTCCCCGGCAGGGGGATCACGTCGAACCAGTCCCCGCTCACCCCGGACTGCGCGGGGATGTAGCGGTACCCGACGTCGAGGGCGCTCTGCTCGGGCAGGGCCCGCGGCAGCAGGCTGCGCTGCAGGGTGACCGCCACCGCGTGCTCACGGGTGTAGCGACGGGCGTTGTCGATGCTCACCGCGGCGCGGGCCACCAGCTCCTCGGCCAGCGACACGTCCTCCTCGTCGAAGGGTTCCTGCTTGGCCCGGTAGAAGTTCGCCATGCCCAGCACGACACCACGGGCCCGGATCGGGGCGACGATCAACGACTGGATGCCGTACTCGAGGATCTCGCGGCAGCGCTCGGGATCCTGGGCCTGCCAGCCCGGCGAGGCGGACAGGTCGGGCACCAGCTCCGAGCGGCCGCTGCCGTACCCCCGGGCCTGGGGTGTGGACGGCAGGAAATCGATCAGCCGGTCCTTCTCGTAGAGCGGATGGTCGTCCCGGATCCCCCGCATGACGATGCGCCGCAGGTCCGTCGCGGTGGTGCCGGGTTCCTCGCCGCGCAGGACGGCGTCGGCCAGGTCCACGGTGACGAAGTCGGCGAAACGCGGCACCGCGACCCGAGCCAGCTCGTCCGCGGTGCTGTGCACGTCGAGGGTGGTGCCGATGCCCAGACCCGCGTCGTACAGCAGCTTGAGCCGCTCCCGGGCGATCTCCGCCCGGCCGGAGATCGCGCTGAGTTCGGTGGAGTCACGCAGGGTCACCACGGTCCCGCCGGGGCCTCCTGGCCCGTCCGTGGGCCGCTGGTTCACCGCCAGCAGCCGATCCCCGGTGAACAGCACCTCGTCGGTGGCCTCGCGTCCCGAGGAGAGCAGTTCCAAGACGTCCGGGTCGAGGTCCGGCAGCTGGGACACCTGCTGGCCCTCGGCCTCGGCGGGCAGGTCCAGCAGCCGTCTCGCCTCGTCGTTGACCAGCAGCAGCCGCCCGTCGGCATCGACGATGAGCACTCCTTCCCGCACGGAGTGCAGCACCGCGTCGTGATGCTCGTACATGCGGGTCATCTCGTCCGGGGCCAGGCTGTGGGTCTGGCGCCGCAACCGCCTGCCCACCAGTGCCGTGCCCCCGGTCGACAGCACGAGCGCTCCTGCCCCTGCCGCCAGGATGATCGGCACCTGCCGGTCCACCGCGTTGGTGATGTGCTTGACCTTCAGCCCGGCGGAGACGAGACCGACCACCTTGCCGTGGGCGTCGTCGATCGGAACGGTGGCCTGCTCCTCGTGGCCCAGTGGGCCGTGGACGCTCTCGGTGTAGACCTTGCCGGCCAGCGACGGCCCGATCTGGCCCACGAACCGTTTCCCGATCTTGCTGGGGATCGGGTGCGTGTAACGGATGCCGTGGGTGTTCATGACGACGATGAAGTCGACGCCCGCAGCCTTGCGCGCCGCCTCGGTGAGCGGCTGCAGGATCTTGGACGGATCCGGCGTCCGCAGCGCGTCCACGATGCCGGGGGAGTGGGCGAAGGTCTGGGCGACGGCGATGGACCGCCGCCTCGCCTCCGTCCCGGTGTCCCGTTGCGACTGCAGGAACAGGGCAAGGACGCCGCAGAGGACGAGCACCACGACCAGCGCCACCTGCAGGACGAAGACCTGCCCGGCGACACTGCGCGGACTCTTGCCGATCACAGAGCGCCAGGAGAGACGACTGGGTCGGTCCGTCATGTCCGGCATGCCGCATTTGTAACACTCATGTTCGCCGGGTGGCTATGCCCGGCCCGTAAACAGGACAGCTCTGGGCGGACCCGGTGGTCGGTGCACCGGGTCCGCGAGCCGGGCGGGTGAGGGGGGTGGGCGTACCCGCCCGGGTGGTGCCGGCTTGTGGGATCGACGGAAATCCTGCTCGCGACAACGTTGTCTATGACCCGTCCATGGCTCTACCGGCCCAACCGGCAACGCCGTCAACCCACTTGAGGTAGCCCGACCGGGTGATCGAAGAGGGCGTTTGCGGGGCGCACGCGGCCTTCCGTGGTACGGGTGGCGCACGTTACCGTCCCTGCGGCCTGTGCGACCTGTGGTGCGCGCCCCGACCGCATGGAGGAAGGGCCGCGTCATGCGCCTGAGACCCACGTCCCTGCTGTTGGCCGTGCTCCTTGCGGCCGGCGGCCTCGCCACCCTCGCCCGCGCGGCCGATCCCGCGCCCGCGGGCCTCGTGAAGGACCCGACGTCATACGTCGATCCGCTGATCGGCACCAGGAACGGCGGCGACGTCTTCCCGGGCGCCGTCGTGCCCCTCGGGATGCTCTCCTGGAGCCCGGAGAACACCCTCGGCGACGCCACCAGGACCGCCGCGCCCGGCGGCTACCAGTACGACACCACCCGCATCCGGGGCTTCAGCCTCACCCACATGTCCGGCACCGGCTGCGCAGGCGGCAGCGGCGACATCCCCTTCTTCCCGTACGCCGGCAGGGTCACCTCCTCGCCGGCCGGCGACACCCCGGACGCCGTCTACGCCTCGGACTTCGCCCACGGCGACGAGACCGCCGAACCCGGGCACTACAAGGTCGCCATGGCCTCCGCAGTCACGGCCGACCTCACCGCCACCGCGCACACCGGCTCGGCCCGCTTCACCTTCCCGGCCGGCAAGCCCGCCTCGCTGCTGGTGCGCACCGCCAACTCCGAGGTGGGATCGCAGGACTCCACCGTGAGGATCGACCCGAGGACCCGCACCGTCTCCGGCTCGGTCACCTCCGGCGGCTTCTGCGGCCACCTCGACCCCGAAGGCCGGCGCGCCTACTACACCCTGTACTTCACCGCCCACTTCGACCGCGCCTTCCGGAGCGTGGGCACCTGGCGGGACGACAGGCTGAACTCCGGGTCCCTGACCGCGTCCGGCGGCACCGGCGGCTTCGCGCACGGCGGACGGCCCGTCGCGGGCAGGGGCGCCGGCGGTTACGTCGAGTTCGCACCCGGCGCCGGGCCGGTCGGTGTCAAGGTCGGCATCTCCTACGTCAGCCGGCAGTCCGCCGAGGCCAACCTCGCCGCCGAGAACCCACCGGACCGCTCCTTCGACGCGACCGCGTCCGCCGCCCGCCGGGCCTGGCGCGAACGGCTGGGGGCCCTGCGCGTCGCGGGCGGCACGGACGCCGACCGCACCACCTTCTACACCGCGCTGTACCACGCGCTGCTCCACCCGAACGTGATCAGCGATGCCGACGGCAGGTACCGCGGCAGCGACGGCCGGGTGCACCGGGTCGGTCACGGCCACCGCGCCCAGTACGGCACCTTCTCCGGCTGGGACGTCTACCGCGACCAGGTGCAGATGCTCACCCTCCTCGACCCGCGCACCGGATCCGACATCGCCCAGTCGCTGTACGAGCTGGCCCGGCAGCACGGCGGGGTCTGGGACCGCTGGCTGCACGGCGCGAGCGGCACGCACGTCATGAACGGCGACCCCTCGCCGACCGCGCTGGCCGGCATCCACGCCTTCGGCGGCACCGACTTCGATCTGCGCGGCGCGCTGGACTCGCTCGTGCGGGCGGCCACCGTGCCGACCGAGCAGGACCTCTCCCCGGCGGGCAGGCCGGTGCTGTCCGCCGGCCAGCGGCCCTCGCTCGACAAGTACCTGAAGCTGCACTACATGCCGAGCGCCTCCAACGCCTGGGGCGGCGCCGCCGAGACCCTGGAGATGTCCATGGCCGACTTCTCGCTCTCACGGCTCGCCGCGGCGGCAGGGGAGAAGGACGTACAGGCCGCCTTCGCCCGCCGCGCCCAGTGGTGGCAGAACACCTTCGACGTGGCCGCCGACCGGGGCGGCGGCTACATCGCCAACCGCAGGGCCGACGGCAGCTGGGTCACCGGTTTCACCCCCGACACCGGCAGCGGCTTCGTGGAGGGTACGGCGGCCCAGTACACCTGGATGGTCCCGCACGATCCCGCCGGGCTCTTCGCCGCGCTCGGCGGCAGACAGCGGGCGCTCGCCCGGCTGGACGACTTCTTCCACACGGCCGACGGCGGCTGGGCCCTCACCGGCGCCGGCGGCACCAAGTCGGAGCTGGACAACGAGCCGTCGATCAACGTGCCCTACCTGTACGACTACGCGGGCGCGCCGTACCGGACCCAGCGGACGGTGCGGGCCGCAATGCGGCAGCTGTGGTCGGCCGGGCCGGGCGGCATCCCCGGCAACGACGACCTCGGCGCGATGTCGTCCTGGTACGTCTTCTCGGCTCTCGGCATGTACCCACAGGTACCTTCCCGGGCCGAACTGGTCCTGGCGTCACCGCTGTTCGAGCGGATCGAGATCCACCGCCCGCAGGGCAACGACATCTCCGTCCGCGCGGCCGGCGCCGCCGCCGGCGCGCCGTACGTCCGCTCCCTGAAGCTCAACGGCCTTGTCCACGACCGGCCTTGGCTCCCGGCCTCCTTCGTCCGGGACGGCGGCCGCCTCGACTACACCCTGTCCACCACCCCGGACCCCGGCTGGGGGACCGGCGGCGCGCCGCCGTCCTTCCGTGAGGGCGAGCAGCCGTACCAGCTCGGTGTCGGCCCCACCACGGCCGTGCTCGCGCCCGGGGGCAGGACGAAGGTCGGCATCCGGGCGCTGTCGATGACCGGCGCCACCGGGCCCGAGGCGCGCTTCACGGTGCGGGTCCCGGCCGGCGTCACGGCCACGCCGGCCGAGGGCGCGGTCACCGGCGGCGCCCGGGAGATCACCCTGACCGCAGCGAAAGACGTCCCGCAGGGCTTCGCCGACGTCCAGGTCACGGTGGTCTCGGGCGGCACCTCCTCCCGGCAGCCGGTCACGCTGGCCGTGGCCGCCCCGGGCACCCTTCTCGCCGCCTACGACCACAGCGGCATCTCCGACGACACCGGCGAGCGCGACGAGGCCGACTACGACGGCGGCGGCCGGAGCTACTCCCGCCAGGCCCTTGCGGCGGCCGGTCTCACCGGGGGCGTCCAGGGTGCGGTCGGCGGCCTGGCCTTCGTCTGGCCCGACTCGCCCGACGGCCGCCCGGACAACGCCTCGGCCGCCGGTCAGACCATCCAACTTCCCACTCCTGTACGCCGGTTGCGGTTCATCGGCAGCGCGGTCGACGGCGACCGGCGGTCCACGGCGACCGTCACCTGCACCGACGGCACGACCGTCACCGCCGACCTGTCCTTCACCGACTGGACCGTCGGCGGAGGAGGGGGCCGCGTCCAGTACGGCAACGAGGTCGTGGCGAAGACGGCGTACCGCAATGCCGCGGGTGCCGGCAAGGACCCGGTGGCGGCCTACGTCTTCGCCACCAGGCCGTTCACGGCCCCGCACGGGAAGACCGTCGCGAGCGTCCGGCTCCCGCACGACGCCGGTCTGCACGTGTTCGCCCTGGCCACCGGCTGAACGGACACGGCAGAAGGGGGGGCGGACCCGAATGGGCCCCCCTGCCGGGTGCCGCGCCCCCGTCAGGCCAGCAGCTCCACCTCCGCCAGCGTCGACGCACGGTCCAGCACCAGCCGGTACCTGGTGTACGTGCCCGGTGTGGCGATGGTGAACGCCCGGGTCTGGCGGTCCCAGGCGAACGTCTCGCCGGAGCGGTGGTCCAGGGTCTTCCACGTGGTGCCGTCCGTGGAGCCCTCGAGGGTCCAGCCGGTCGGCGCCAAGGTGTGGTCGGCCGGGGAGGTCAGCGTGTACTGGACCGGCGCCACGGCATGGTCGACCGGAAGGTCCACCGAGGTGACCGTGGCCTGAGTCGCCGAGGTGTTGTCGAACAGCGGCCCGTCACCCTTGAGTACGTCCGCCCGGGGTGCGGGCGCCTTGTCGTCCTGGGTGATCGAGACCGGTGCCGCGTTCTTGCCGGTGCCCCATGCCGACGGCTTGGCGCCCATGAAGAACTGCAGCACCCCGCCCTTGGACAGCAGCGAGTGCGGCAGCGAAGTGGACGTCCAGGGGCGGCCGTTGAAGGTCACGCCCTGGATGTACACGTTCTTCGCGCTGTTCTGCGGCGCCTTGACCACCAGGTCACGGCCGTTCTCCAGATGCACGGTGACCTGCTTGAACAGCGGGGAACCGATGGAGTAGTCGCCGCTGCCCATGACGAGCGGATAGAAGCCGAGCGCGGAGAAGAGGTACCAGCCCGACTGCTCGCCGTTGTCCTCGTCGCCGTGGTAGCCCTGCCCGATCTCGCTGCCGACGTAGAGCCGGGAGAGGATCTCGCGGACCGTCGCCTGGGTCTTCCAGGGCTGGCCGGCCGCGTCGTACATGTACGGGATGTGGTGCGCGGGCTGGTTGGACTGGCCGAGCATGCCCATGCGGACATCACGCGCCTCGGTCATCTCGTGGATGACACCGCCGTAGGAGCCGACGAAGTCCGGGGAGGCCGTCTCCGGCGTGGCGAAGAACGTGTCCAGCTTGTCCGCGAGGCCCTGCCGGCCGCCGTAGAGGTTGGCCAGACCCCGGCTGTCCTGCGGGACGGTGAAGGCGTCGCCCCAGCCGTTGGTCTCCGTGTAGTCGTAACCCCACACGCGCGGGTCGTACTTCGACGCGTCCAGCCGCCAGTTGCCGGTGGCGTCGCGCCCCTGGAAGAACCCGATCCCGCGATCGAAGAGGTTCACATAGTCCCGGGCGCGGTTGAGGAAGTACACGGACTCCTCCTTGTAGTGCTTCTCACCGGTCTTCCTGTACAGCTCCTCGCCCATCCGTGCGATGCCGTAGTCGTTGACGTACCCCTCCATCGCCCAGGACAGGCCCTCGGTGGTGTCGGTGCTGGTGTAGCCGAGGAACGGCGAGGTGGTCATGCCCTTGCGGCCCACGCCCGACATCGGCGGGACCACGGTCGCGTTCTTCAGGGCCGCCTGGTACGCGGCCTGCGCGTCGAACTTCACGCCCTTGACGTACGCGTCGGCGAACGCCACGTCCGAGGAGGTGCCGGTCATCAGGTCGGCGTAGCCGGGGGAGGACCAGCGGGAGGTCCAGCCGCCGTCCTTGTACTGCTGCACGAACCCGTCGATCATCTCGCCGGCCTGAGACGGTGTCAGGAACGAGTACGCCGGCCACGTGGTCCGGTAGGTGTCCCAGAAGCCGTTGTTGACGTACACCTTGCCGTCGACGATCTTCGCACCGGTGTGGGTCGGGGTGTCCTGGCTCTGCATGGGCGAGAACGGGGAGGCGTACTGGTCCTTCCCGGCCACCTTCTCGAACCCGGAGTTGGGGTACAGGTAGAGCCGGTACATGCTGGAGTACAGCGTGGTCAGCTGGTCCTCGCTCGCGCCCTGCACCTCGACCTTGCCGAGCAACTGGTCCCAGGCGCGCTGCGCCCGCTCCTCGACCGTGCCGAAGGAGGTGCCGTCCGGGATCTCCTGGCGCAGGTTGTCCTTCGCCTGGTCGATGCTGATCAGCGAGGTCGCCAGGCGCAGGGTGACGGTGTGGTCGGCGCCCGCGTCGAACCGCAGGTAGCCCTTGACGCCGCTCGCCGATCCGCCCGTCACCGGCTTGTCGAACGTGCCGTACACGAACAGCCGCGTCGCGCCCGCGGACAGACCCGACTTCACGTCCGAGTAGCCGGTGACGATCCCGTGCTCCTGGTCGAGGGTCAGACCCGCCTGCTCGGTGACGTTGTCGAAGAGCACGCTCGCGGCGGCGCCGGGATAGGTGAAGCGCAGCACCGCGGCATGGTCGGTCGGGGCCATCTCCGCCTTGAGCCCGTTCTCGAACCGGACGCCGTAGTAGTACGGCCGCGCGGTCTCGTTCTCGTGCCTGAAGGGCAGCGCGCGCGCCTCGCGCCCGGTGTCGGGGATGCCGGCGGCAGCCGACGGCATCACCTGGAAGGTCTGCCGGTCACCCATCCACGGACTCGGCTCATGGCTCGCGCTGAACGCCTGGATCGTGGGCAGGTTGTCGTCGTTGTTCGCACGCGCGTATTCGTACAGCCAGCTCATCGAGGACGCGTTGGTCACCGGGGTCCAGAAGTTGAAGCCGTGCGGAAGCGCGGTCGCGGGGAAGTTGTTGCCGCGCGAGAAGCTGCCGCTGGAGTTGGTGCCCCGGGTGGTCAGCGCGTAGTCCGACAGGTGTGCCTTGGGCTTCTCGGGCGCCACCGGCTTGATCGCCACGTCGTCGATCCAGCCCCGGAACTTCGCCGGCCCGTCGGGGGAGTCGTACGCCACCAGGATCCGGTCGACCGTCCGGCCGGCCGCCACCGAGCCGATCCTCGAGGCGACGTTGTTCCACTGGTTGACGTAGAGCGACTTCGATGCGCCCTGTCCGCGCGGCGACAGCGGGAAGCCGTGCTGGTCCAGCGCGCCCAGGTCGCTCAGATACGTGCCGTCGGTGAAGGCCAGGTCCACGGAGACGTTCGTGGCGTCGTAGTCCCGGTCGCCGTCCGCCATCGACGGGAAGATGCGGTACGACAGCCGGGTGTCGGCGCCGACCTTCACGTTCACGTCGAAGACCTTGTTGTACGAGTACGCCCGGCCGCCCGCCGTGTGGCGGCCGGCGTAGCGCAGCGCTCTCTTTCCGGTGAACCCGGCCCGTGCCTTGGCCGTCGGCGATCCGGTCGGGCCCCGGTCGACCAGCGTCAGCATGTCCTGCGGCACCGGCCCGCCCCCGCCGCCGGTGGAGAACTGCACGTCGGCCAGCTGGAGGATGTCCGAGGCGCCGTTGTTCTTCGTGACCTCCAGCCGGAAGTGCTGGTACTCGGCCGGCTGGGCCAGGTCGTACGACTTCGTCTGGAAGCGCTGGGAGAAGCTCTCGTCCGAGCGGGTGTCGACGCTCTTCCAGTCCTTGCCGTCGGTGGAGCCGAGCAGGGTCCAGTCCCTCGGGTCGCGCTCGGCGAGGTCGTTGGCCGAGGTGAGCGCGTACGTCACCAGCTTGATGGGCTTGTCGAGGTCGAACTCCACCCAGCCGGTGGGCTCGAAGGTCAGCCACTTGGTGCCGGGTTCGCCGTCGACCAGGTTCTCCTTCACCTCGCCGGCACCCGTGTTCTCGCCGCTCGCGCGGACGTCGGTGACATGGTCGGTGACATTGCCGGGGATACCGGTGGTGTAGCCCCCGTCGACGCCCGAGGCGCGCTTGGTGCCGTCGGGGCCGGTGTCGACGGTGTCGGTCCAGTCCGGCGCCGGGTCACCCGTCTCGAACGAGGATGCGAACTCCCGGGCGGCGGCCGGAGCCTTGGCGGGCAGGGCGACCGCGGAGCCCTGTCCGCCGACGGCCATGACAAAGGCGGCCGTGAGGACGGCCGCCGGACCCCATCTGTGACGAGTTCTCCGCTGCATCTACGGATTCCCCTCCTGCGCCCGCACCGGACAACGTTGTCAACTTCCCGGGCGCAGGAACCAGTAGGTCGTCAAGTGGCGCATGATGTCAAGGGTGTTGGGTGTGGCATTCAGGGGCTTATGTCGCGAAATCTTCTGTCGAGCCGCCCGCAGGGCGCTCACATTTCCTCGAGGTCTCAACTCGGAAAAGACCCATCGGGAACCCTGCTTTCGATCTTGCTCAGGCAGCCGAAAGTGGACTATACCTGTCGGCACTTCCAGCACAACCCTGCACCACCCAGCTTGACCCGACAGCGGTGCCGGGGAGGATCCGGTTCACCGCCTGAGTCCTGGAGAAGGCGAGGACTTGAGCATGGGATCCACCTCGAACAACAGTGCCGAAGGCGTCGGCCGTCGTGATCTGATCAAGCGGTCCGCCGCGCTCGGCCTGGTCGCGGCCCCGGGCATGGGCCTGCTGTCCGCCTGTGCGAGCAGTGGCGGAGGCGGCCAGAAGAAGGACAAGGCGGGGAAGAAGACCGCCAAGAACCCGCTCGGCGTCAACGACACCGCCAAGATGGAATTCGTCCTCTTCGACGGCGGTTTCGGCCAGGAGTACGCCCAGGACGCGGTGAAGATCTATCAGAAGGACTTCCCCAAGGCCACGGTGAAGTTCTCCGCCACCCAGAAGATCCAGTCCACCCTGCAGCCCCGCTTCAACCAGGGCAACCCGCCGGACCTCATCGACAACTCCGGTGCCGAGCAGATGGACATGGGCGTGCTCGTCGGCAAGAACCAGTTGACCGACCTCACTCCGCTGCTGGACGCGCCGTCGTACGACGACCCCGGCAAGAAGGTCCGCGACACCCTGCGCCCCGGCATCGTGGAGATGGGCCAGTTCGACGGCAACCCGGTATGGATCATGTACTACGCCTACACGGTGTACGGCGTCTGGTACTCGCAAAAGGCCCTGGACTCGCTCGACGCCGAATACCCCAAGACGTGGGACGAGATGCTCGCGGTCTGCGAGAAGGCCAAGAAGAAGGGCATGGCGGGCTGGACGTACGCGGGCAAGTACCCGTACTACCTCCCCTTCTCGCTCTACCCGATGATCGGCAAGGTCGGTGGCCGTGAGGTGCTCGACGCCATCGACAACCTGGAGCCGAACGCCTGGAAGCACCCGGCCGTCAAGGCCTGTTTCGAGGCGTACTACGAGCTGTACAAGAAGGGCTACGTCCTCAAGGGCACCCCGGGCCTGGACCACATCCAGTCCCAGACCGCCTGGGCCAAGGGCGAGGCGCTGTTCATCCCGAACGGCTCCTGGGTGGAGAACGAGTCGGCCAACGTCATCCCCAAGGACTTCAATCTCGCCGTGTCCGCGCCGTCCGGCATCGACGCTTCCGACAAGCTGCCCTTCGGCACCATCTGGGCCTCCGGCGGCGAGCCCTTCATCGTGCCGGCCAAGGCGGCCAACCCCGAGGGCGGCATGGAGCAGCTGCGCATCATGCTCTCCGAGGCGTCGTCGAAGAACTTCACGGCCAAGGTGAAGTCGCTGACCGCCTACAACGGCGGCACCACCGGCATCACGCTCACGCCGGGGCTGAAGTCGGGTGTGGCGGCGCTGCAGCTGGCCGGGTCCAACGTGGTGAACCCGCGGCTTCAGGACTGGTATGTGCAGCTGCAGAAGGAGAAGATCGGCGTGGCCGGTCTCGGCGAGATGATGGCCGGCCGGCTCACCCCGGCCGAAGCCGTCAAGAAGATCCAGGGATTCGCCGACGAAGCGGCCAAGGACACCACCATCAAGCACTACAAGCACCAGTAGACAGCACCCCTGACCACACCGGAGTGGCGATGCAGCACGGCAAGTACCGGTTCATTGTGGGGTTTCTGGCATTGCCCCTGGGACTGTACGCGCTCTTCGTGGTATGGCCGTTCATCCAGTCCATTTACTACTCGTTCACGGACTGGACCGGCCTGAGCCCCGAATTCAAGATGGTCGGCTTCGACAACTACACGAGGATGATCCACGACGACATCTTCTGGAAGTCGCTGGAGCACAGTCTGCTGTTCGCCCTGGTGCTGCCACTGGTGACGATCAGTCTGGCGCTGTTCTTCGCCTTCATGATCAATGTGGGTGGACGCCGGAGGAGGGGCGGCCCCGCGATCTCGGGTGTGCGGGGCTCGTCCTTCTACAAGATCGTCTATTTCTTCCCGCAGGTGCTGTCCATCGCGATCGTCGCGCTGCTGTTCGCCTTCGCGTACAACCCGGACAGCGGCGCGATCAACTCGATCCTGCGGGGCATCGGCCTCGGCAGCGTCCAGCCGCTGTGGCTGGGCGATCCGAGCCTGGCGCTGTGGTGCGTGATGGCCGTGCTCGTCTGGTCCACGGTCGGCTTCTTCGTGGTCCTGTTCTCGGCGGGCATGGCCTCCATCCCCACCGAGCTGTACGAGTCGGCGCTGCTCGACGGTGCCGGCCGGGCCGCCACCTTCTTCCGGATCACCCTGCCGCTGCTGTGGGACACCGTGCAGTCCGGCTGGGTCTACATGGGCATCCTCGCGCTCGGCGCCGAGTCGTTCGCGGTCGTACAGATCATGACGACCGGACCGGGCGGGCCCGACTACTCGACCACAGTGCTGGTCCTGTACGTGTACCAGAAGGCGTTCCGGGACGGTCAGGCCGCCTACGCCACCACGATCGGTGTCGCCCTGCTCGTCGTCACGCTCGCCTTCGCGGCGATCGTGATGCGGCTGGGCCGTCGCGAGCGGCTGGAGTTCTGACAGATGAAGACGACCGAGACCCCCGCACCGCTGCCGGCCGAGTCCGGCGCGACCGTCTCCAAGATCGACGTACCGGTCCCGGGGCCCGCCGGAAAGAAGAGGGAGGGCGGTGTCCTCAACGTCTTCTCGCACGGCGTGCTGATCATCTGGGCGATCATGGTGGTCACGCCGCTGCTGTGGGCGGTGATGACGTCCTTCAAGTCCGACAGCTCCATCTTCTCCTCGCCCTGGTCGCTCCCGGACCACCTGCACTTCGACAACTGGTCGCGGGCCTGGACCCAGGCCAACATGAGCGACTACTTCCTCAACACCGTCCTGGTGGTCGGCGGCTCGCTCATCGGCACCCTGGTCCTCGGCTCCATGGCGGCCTATGTCCTCGCCCGCTTCGACTTCCCGGGCAACCGCTTCATCTACTACCTGTTCGTCGGCGGCATGAGCTTCCCGATCATGCTCGCGCTGGTCCCGCTGTTCTACGTCGTGAACAACATGGGGCTGCTGAACACGATCCACGGCCTGATCCTGGTCTACATCGCGTATTCGCTTCCGTTCACGGTCTTCTTCCTGACCGCTTTCTTCCGCACCCTGCCCACCTCGGTGGCGGAGGCGGCCTTCGTGGACGGCGCTTCGCACACGCGCACGTTCTTCCAGATCATGCTGCCCATGGCCAAGCCGGGCCTGATCAGCGTCGGCATCTTCAACTTCCTGGGCCAGTGGAACCAGTACATGCTGCCCACGGTCCTCAACACCGACCCCGACAAGAAGGTCCTCACCCAGGGCCTGGTCCAGCTGGCGGTCAGCCAGGGCTACAAGGGCGACTGGTCCGGCCTCTTCGCGGGTCTGGTGATGGCGATGCTGCCGGTGCTCGGGGCGTACATCGTCTTCCAGCGCCAGGTCGTCCAGGGCCTGACGGCGGGGGCGCTGAAGTAGTACTCCGACCTGTCGGGGTGACACCCCGTGACCGTCCGTGCGCACGCCGCTTCCGGCTTCCGGGGGCGGCGTGCGCCGCTGTGTGGAGAACCCCGATACGGTTCAACCTCTTGACGTAAGTCGCCCCGAACGGCTCAGCTTAGAGTTCACTAGTTGGACATACGCGGGGCCTCGCCGAAGCGGCCCCGCGCTCAGGAGGTCGTCGTGGAGACTCCAGGGTCGCAGTCGTCGCTGCACCGAGCCAACCTGGAGCGGGTCGTACGGGCCGTGCGCCTGGCCGGGTCCCTCACGCAGGCGGAGATCGCGCGGACGACCGGTCTGTCCGCCGCGACCGTCTCCAACATCGTGCGGGAGCTGAAGGACGGCGGAACCGTCGAGGTCACGCCCACGTCGGCGGGCGGCAGGCGGGCCCGCAGCGTCAGCTTGAGCGGGGACGCCGGCATCGTGATCGGCGTCGACTTCGGGCACACCCACATGCGCGTCGCGATCGGGAACCTCGCCCATCAGGTGCTGGCCGAGGAGTCCGAGCCGCTGGACGTCGACGCCTCCGCCGCGCAGGGCTTCGACCGGGCCGAGCAGCTGGTCAGCCGCCTGATCGCGGCCACCGGGGTGAACCGCTCCAAGGTGGCGGGCGTGGGGCTCGGCGTGCCGGGCCCGATCGACGTCGAGTCGGGGACGCTGGGATCGACCTCGATCCTGCCGGGCTGGGGCGGCACCAAACCCGCCGAGGAGCTGCGCGAGCGGCTCGGCGTGCCCGTGCACGTGGACAACGACGCCAACCTCGGTGCCCTCGGTGAGCTGGTCTGGGGCAGCGGAAAGGGCGTGCGCGACCTCGCCTACATCAAGGTCGCGAGCGGTGTCGGCGCCGGTCTGGTGATCGACGGGAAGATCTACCGCGGCCCGGGCGGCACAGCGGGTGAAATCGGGCACATCACCCTCGACGAGTCCGGCCCGGTCTGCCGCTGCGGCAACCGCGGCTGCCTGGAGACCTTCGCGGCCGCGCGGTACGTGCTGCCGCTGCTCCAGCCCAGCCACGGCGCCGACCTCACGCTCGAGGGTGTCGTACGGCTGGCCAGGGAGGGTGACCCGGGTTGCCGTCGGGTGATCGCCGACGTCGGCCGCCACATCGGCAGCGGCGTGGCCAATCTCTGCAATCTGCTCAATCCCAGCCGGGTGGTCCTCGGCGGTGATCTCGCCGAGGCCGGTGAGCTGGTGCTCGGGCCGATCAGGGAGTCCGTGGGGCGCTATGCCATCCCCAGCGCGGCACGCCAACTGTCCGTGCTTCCAGGGGCACTTGGCGGCCGTGCGGAGGTGCTCGGGGCGCTCGCCCTCGCGCTCAGCGAGATGGGCGATTCAACCCTTTTGGACGGGTCCGTTCCCGCGGCCACCCCTGTCTTCACTTAGATAACGGATGGCACCGTTGCCATCTCGTTAAGGATTTACTTCTTGACGTCGAACCAACGGCCGAGTTGACTTCCAGCCACCTCGGCCGCAACGACGCGGCCTCGTCAGGGAGGTTTCTGAAGTGAACGCACGTATGCGTCGTGCCGCCTTTGTCGTTGCCGCCGGTGCGATGGCTGTCTCGCTGGCCGCGTGTGGCAGCGCCAAGGAGTCGAAGGGCGGGGGCTCTTCCTCCTCGTCGTCCGCCAAGAAGGGCGACAACATCAAGGTCGGACTGCTCCTTCCGGAGAACAAGACCGCGCGTTACGAGAAGTTCGACCGGCCGCTGATCGAGAAGAAGATCAAGGAGCTGACGAACGGCAAGGCGACCATCGACTACAACAACGCCCGCCAGGACGCGAACCTGCAGGCCCAGCAGGTCGACACCATGATCACCAACAAGGTGGACGTCCTGATCGTGGACGCGGTGGACGCCAAGGCCATCCAGAACTCCGTGCAGAAGGCCGTGGACGCGGGCATCAAGGTCGTCGCCTACGACCGTCTCGCCGAGGGCCCGATCAGCGCCTACACCTCCTTCGACAACGAAGAGGTCGGCAAGACGCAGGGCCAGGCCCTGCTGAAGGCGCTGGGCAGCAAGGCCACCAAGTCCTCCAAGATCGTCATGGTCAACGGCTCCGTCACCGACCCGAACGCCGCCCAGTTCAAGAAGGGTGCCCACGAGGTCCTCGACGGCAAGGTCACGATCGCCAAGGAGTACGACACCAAGGAGTGGTCGCCGGACAACGCCAACTCCGAGATGGAGGCGGCGATCTCCGCGGTCGGCAAGAACAACATCGCGGGTGTCTACTCCGCCAACGACGGCATGGCCGGCGGTATCATCACCGCCCTCAGCGCCGCCGGCGTCAAGGTCCCGGTCACCGGCCAGGACGCCGAGCTGGCCGGTGTGCAGCGCATCGTCGCCGGTTCGCAGTACATGAGCGTCTTCAAGTCGTACCCGCAGGAGGCGAACGTCGCCGCGGAGATGGCCGTCGCGCTCGCCCAGGGCAAGCCGCTGGACTCCATCGCCAAGGACAAGGTCTCCAGCACCTCCCAGAAGGACGTCCCCTCGGTCCTCGTCCCGGTCGTCTCGCTGACCCAGGACAACATCAAGGACACGGTCATCAAGCAGGGCTACTACACCGTCGCCGACATCTGCACCGCCGACTACAAGGCGGCCTGCGACAAGCTCGGCCTCAAGTAAGCGACGTCAAGTCCCTTCCCGCACACGGGTGTTCGTCCTTGAATGCCCTTAGGGAAGCCGACTGAACGCCGCCAAGGCTCCTCCGGCGTCCCGCGATCACACAGCCCCGCAAGCTCGGCGCGGGGCGCCGGACGGAATTCCCCCCAGGGTTGCTCCCGACCCACCCACCCAGATTTCTGCACAACCTCCCGCCGGGTCAGGCGGCGAAGGAGATGGTTCACGTGTCCGCTACGCCCGTGCTGGCGTTGCGCGGGGTCTCCAAGCGGTTCGGTGCCGTTCAGGCGCTCACCGACGTAGAGCTTGAGGTCCACGCCGGTGAGGTGGTCGCCCTGGTGGGCGACAACGGCGCCGGAAAGTCCACGCTGGTCAAGACGATCGCCGGCGTCCACCCGATCGACGAGGGTGCCATCGAGTGGGACGGCAACGCCGTCACCATCAGCAGGCCGCACGACGCCCAGGCCCTGGGCATCGCGACGGTCTACCAGGACCTTGCGCTGTGCGACAACATCGACGTCGTCGGCAACCTGTTCCTCGGCCGTGAGCTGAAGAAGTGGGGCGTCCTGGACGAGGTCGAGATGGAGCGCCGCTCCCGCGAGCTGCTCACCACGCTGTCGATCCGCATCCCCAGCGTCCGCATCCCGATCGCCTCGCTCTCCGGCGGTCAGCGCCAGACCGTGGCCATCGCCCGCTCCATGCTCGGCGAGCCCAAGCTGGTGATCCTCGACGAGCCCACCGCCGCCCTCGGCGTCGAGCAGACCGCCCAGGTCCTCGACCTCGTGGAGCGGCTGCGTGAGCGTGGCCTCGCCGTCATTCTCATCAGCCACAACATGGCGGACGTGAAGGCGGTGGCCGACAAGGTCGCCGTTCTGCGCCTCGGCCGCAACAACGGCGTCTTCGAGGTCAAGACGACCTCGCAGGAGGAGATCATCTCCGCCATCACCGGCGCCACCGACAACGCCGTGACCCGCCGTGCGGCGCGCACGACCGGGGAGGTTTCCCAGTGAGCATCGACAAGACCTCCGCGAGCGCCGACAAGGCCCCGGCGCCGGACGCGCCCGCCGTGGAGAACCCCGAGGCCGCGGCCGCAGCGGTCACCGCGGTCGACCCGCGCCTGCTGGTGCAGCAAGAGGGCCTGCTCGGCTACTGGCACGAGTTCAAGCGGAAGATGAAGGCCGGTGAGCTGGGTTCCCTCCCGGTCATCCTGGGCCTCGCGATCATCTGCATCATCTTCCAGGTCCTGAACTCCAACTTCCTGTCCGCGCAGAACATCAACGACATCACGATCACGATGGTCGGCACGGGCATGATCTCGGTCGGCATCGTCTTCGTGCTGCTGCTCGGCGAGATCGACCTGTCCGTCGGCTCGGTCAGCGGCGCGGCCAGCGCCCTCGCCGGTGTCCTCGCGGTCAACCAGGGCTGGCCCGAGTGGACGGCCGTGCTCATCGCGTTGGCCGCCGGTGTCGCCATCGGCGCGCTGCACGGCTTCTTCTTCGCGGTCCTCGGAGCCCCCGCCTTCGCCGTCACCCTGGCCGGACTGCTGTTCTGGCTGGGCTTCATGCTGAAGGTGCTCGGCGCCGACGGCACGATCAACCTCGACCCGAACGGCCTGGTCGGCAAGCTGACCACGTACTACTTCTCGGACGTGGCCGCCGCCTACGGACTGGCCGTCGTCGTGGTCGGCGTGTTCTTCCTCACCTCCTTCCTGAGCAACCGGCGCCGGGAGGCCGCGGGCGTGCCGGCCCGGCCGCTCAGCGACACGATCCTGCGCACGGCGCTGCTGGCCGTGATCTCCTTCGCCGCGGCCTACATGTACAACCAGTACAAGGGTCTGCCGCTGGCCACGGTGATCTTCGTCTTCTTCCTGGTCGCCACGGACTTCGTGCTGCGGCGCACGTCGTACGGCCGCAAGATCTTCGCGCTCGGCGGCAGCGTGGAGGCTTCGCGCCGTGCGGGTATCAACGTCACCGCGGTGCGGATCTCCGTCTTCGCCATCTCCGGCGGTTTCGCGGCGATCGGCGGTCTGTTCCTGGCATCGAAGATCGCGTCGGCGAACCAGAGCGCCGGCACCGGTGACCTGCTGATGAACGCCATCGCGGCGGCCGTCATCGGTGGTACGTCGCTCTTCGGCGGCCGGGGTCGTACCTGGAACGCGCTGCTCGGTGTGCTGGTGATCGTCTCGATCCAGTACGGGCTCCAGCTGGAGTCCATCGCGGAGCCGGTGAAGTACATGATCACCGCCGCGGTTCTGCTCACCACCGTGGTGATCGACTCCATCACCCGCAAGACGCAGAAGACGGCCGGTCGTGCATAGCAAGAAGTAGGAACAGTTGCCCGGTGCCTGAAAGGTGCCGGGCGCTGTCGTGTTGTGCAAAGTCAGAACATTAGACTCGGGCGAGCCCGGCAAAGCTCGATCAGCTCTACTGCAAGGAGGCACGGGTGCCGCTGCTGACCCGCATCAGGGGACCGCGCGATCTGGACCGGCTCAGCCTGGAGGAGCTGGACCAGCTGGCACAGGAGATCCGGACCTTCCTCGTCGACGCGGTCTCCAAGACCGGCGGCCACCTCGGCCCCAACCTGGGCGTGGTCGAGCTCACCATCGCCCTGCACCGCGTCTTCGACTCCCCCAGGGACAAGGTCCTGTGGGACACGGGCCACCAGTCGTACGTGCACAAGCTGCTCACCGGCCGGCAGGACTTCTCCAGGCTGAAGATGAAGGGCGGCCTGTCGGGCTACCCCGCGCAGGCCGAGTCCGAGCACGACGTCATCGAGAACAGCCACGCCTCCACGGTCCTCGGCTGGGCCGACGGCATCGCCAAGGCCAACCAGCTCAAGCGGCGCGACAGCCATGTCGTGGCCGTCATCGGTGACGGTGCGCTCACCGGCGGTATGGCCTGGGAGGCGCTGAACAACATCGCCGACGCCAAGGACCGCCCGCTGGTCATCGTCGTCAACGACAACGAACGGTCGTACGCGCCCACCATCGGCGGCCTCGCCAACCACCTGGCCACGCTGCGCACGACGGACGGCTACGAGCGGTTCCTCGCCCGCGGGAAGGACCTGCTGGAGCGGACCCCCGTCGTCGGCAGGCCGCTGTACGAGACCCTGCACGGCGCGAAGAAGGGGCTGAAGGACTTCATCGCCCCGCAGGGCATGTTCGAGGACCTGGGCCTGAAGTACGTCGGCCCGATCGACGGCCACGACATCGAGGCGCTGGAGTCGGCGCTGGCCCGGGCCAAACGGTTCGGCGGCCCGGTGATCGTGCACTGCCTGACCGAGAAGGGCCGCGGCTACCAGCCCGCCCTGCAGGACGAGGCCGACCGCTTCCACGGCATCGGACCCATCCACCCCGACACCGGCCTGCCGATCAAGGCCTCCGGCGCCGACTGGACCTCCGTCTTCGGTGACGAGATGGTCGAGCTGGGCAAGGAGCGCGACGACATCGTGGCGATCACGGCGGCCATGCTCCAGCCGGTCGGCCTGAAGAAGTTCGCCGACACCTTCCCGGACCGGATCTACGACGTCGGCATCGCCGAGCAGCACGGCGCCGTCTCCGCCGCGGGCCTGGCGTACGCCGGACTGCACCCCGTCTTCGCCGTGTACGCCACCTTCCTCAACCGCGCCTTCGACCAGGTCCTCATGGACGTGGCCCTGCACAAGTGCGGGGTCACCTTCGTGCTGGACCGGGCCGGCGTCACCGGAACGGACGGTGCCTCCCACAACGGCATGTGGGACATGTCGATCCTCCAGGTGGTGCCCGGCCTCAGGCTGGCCGCGCCGCGCGACGCCGAGCAGGTGCGCGCCCAGCTCAGGGAGGCCGTCGCCGTGGACGACGCGCCGACCGTGGTCCGCTTCTCCAAGGGTGCCGTCGGGCCTGCCGTACCCGCCGTGGGCCGGATCGGCGCCATGGACGTGCTGCGCGAGCCCGGCGCCGACAAGCCGGACGTGCTGCTGGTCTCGGTGGGCGCGCTCGCCCCGATGTGCCTGGAGATCGCGGCCCTGCTCGACAAGCAGGGCATCTCCACCACCGTGGTCGACCCGCGCTGGGTCAAGCCCGTCGACGAGGCCATGGCCCCGTTGGCCGAGCGGCACCGGGTCGTCGTCACCGTCGAGGACAACAGCCGGGTCGGCGGTGTCGGCTCCGCCGTCGCCCAGGCCCTGCGCGACGCGGGTGTCGATGTGCCGCTGCGTGACTTCGGTATTCCGCCCCGCTTCCTCGACCACGCCTCCCGCGGCGAGGTGCTCACCGAGATCGGCCTGACCGCCCCGGACATCGCCCGTCAGGTCACCGGGCTGGTCTCCAAGCTGGACGGCCGCTTCGACCGTACGGCCGCAGAGGTGGACTCGGTGGAGCCCGCCCGCGACTGACCGGAACGCGCCCCCACGGGCCGGTTCCGCCACTTCCTGCGGTGGCGGAACCGGCCCGTGTGCGTGAACCTGCCCGTACCGGGGCATACGCGTCCTGGCCCTCCCGGTCGGCCGGCCGTGCCCGGCCTTGTCGGGAAACCCACAAGCGTGGGAGGTAGGCACGTGAGCAGCGCGCTGTTCAGGACGAAGAACGTCGAGCAGTCCATCGAGGACACCGAGGAGCCGGAGCACTCGCTCAAGAAGTCCCTCTCCGCGCTCGACCTGACCGTCTTCGGCGTCGGGGTCATCATCGGCACCGGCATCTTCGTCCTCACCGGGCAGGTCGCCAAGAACAACGCCGGCCCGGCGGTGTCCCTGGCCTTCGTGGTGGCCGGCGTGGTCTGCGGGCTCGCCGCTCTGTGCTACGCCGAGTTCGCGTCCACGGTCCCCGTGGCGGGCTCGGCGTACACGTTCAGTTACGCCTCCCTGGGCGAGCTGCCCGCCTGGATCATCGGCTGGGACCTCGTCCTGGAGTTCGCCCTCGGCACGGCGGTGGTGGCGGTCGGCTGGTCCGGCTACATCCGCTCGCTGCTGGACAACGCGGGCTGGCATCTGCCGGACTACCTCTCCGGCCGGGACAACGCGACCGGCTTCGGCTTCGACATCCTCGCCGCCGCCCTGGTGCTGGTGCTCACCGGCATCCTCGTCCTGGGCATGAAACTGTCCGCCCGGATCACCTCGCTCGTCGTCGCGATCAAGGTGATCGTCGTGCTCATCGTGATCGTCGCCGGTGCCTTCTTCATCAACGCCGCCAACTACAAACCGTTCATCCCGCCGGCCCAGCCGGTACCGGCCGGCGGCAATCTCAAAGCCCCGCTCATCCAGCTGATGTTCGGCTGGGCACCGGCCAACTTCGGCGTGCTCGGCATCTTCACGGCCGCCTCGGTGGTGTTCTTCGCCTTCATCGGCTTCGACATCGTGGCCACGGCCGCCGAGGAGACCCGCAACCCGCAGCGGGACATGCCGCGCGGCATCCTCGGCTCACTGCTCATCTGCACCGTGCTCTACGTGGCCGTCTCCGTCGTCGTCACCGGCATGCAGAAGTACTCCCAGCTGTCCGTGGAGGCCCCGCTCGCCGACGCCTTCAAGGCCATCGGGCACCCCTGGTACGCGGGCGTGATCAGCTTCGGCGCGGCCGTCGGCCTGACGACGGTCTGCATGATCCTGCTGCTCGGCCAGACCCGCGTCTTCTTCGCGATGAGCCGCGACGGCCTGCTGCCGCGCTTCTTCTCCCACGTCCACCCGCGCTTCAGGACCCCGCACCGGCCGACCGTCCTGCTCGGCGTGGTCATCGCGATCGTCGCCGGTTTCACCAGCCTGAGCGAGCTGGCCGAGCTGGTGAACATCGGCACGCTCTTCGCGTTCGTCGTCGTCGCGATCAGCGTGGTCATCCTGCGCCGCACCCGCCCGGACCTGCCCCGCGCCTTCCGCACCCCGTGGGTCCCGGTCATCCCCGTCCTG
The DNA here is from genome assembly GCF_009796285.1 of Streptomyces broussonetiae. Classification (NCBI taxonomy): domain Bacteria; kingdom Bacillati; phylum Actinomycetota; class Actinomycetes; order Kitasatosporales; family Streptomycetaceae; genus Streptomyces; species Streptomyces broussonetiae. Next base: position 7,076,263 of record NZ_CP047020.1, read on the forward strand.
TCCGTGTGCGCCTCGCTGTGGCTGATGCTCAACCTGCCCGCCGAGACCTGGCTGCGCTTCGCCATCTGGATGGTGATCGGGTTCGTCGTCTACTTCTTCTACGGCCGCACGCACAGCCGGCTGGCGCTGCGTGAGCAGGCCCGGGCCGGGGAGACCCCGGAGCCGCCCGCAGGGAACGCGCCCTAGGCCCGGGACCGGCAGGAGGCCGCCTGCCGGTCCGCGCGGCCGCACCCGGGCCGAGGCTCGGTCCAGGCTGAGCACGGCACTGTCGTCGCGGCCGGCCAGGGCCGAAGTCGGGCCGGCGGGAGGGGCGGGTGCGGTCGGAGGGCCACGGGTGCCGGTGCGTGGAGGGTGATGGCCGCCGGTGCGGTCACCGCGCCGGCCGGGCCCGCGGCCGGCGGCGATGCGGCCGCAGCCGGGGCCGACAGCAGCACCATGTACCGAGGCCTCACCGAGCCGGTCCCGGTGACGGCGTGCGGTTGCCTCAGCGGTGCCTCAGCCCAGCACCGTGCGTGGTCCGGTGACCTCGGCGCCCAGCTCGGACACCCTGCGGCGCAGTTCGCGGTCGGCCGTCACGACCAGGCAGGGGCGGGTGCCGGCTGCCGCGGCGAGTTCCACGATGCGGTCGTCGCCGCTGCCGGGTGCCTCGTCGACGCGCACACCGGGTACGGAGGCCGGACCCCGGGCCGCGCCTTCGAGGACGAGGACCAGTTCCACCGGCCCGGACAGGCCGGTCACGCCGGATCGCGCGTACGGCACCAGCCGGTCGCGCAGGCGTACGGCAGCGGCGCGGCGGTCGCGCCACCAGCCGTCGGGCACGGATCCGACGACGTTCGCGCCGTCGACGATGAGGAGCGGCAGCGGAAGGGGCGCACCCGCCGCGTCGGGCGCGCCGGTGGTGTCCGTCATACCGACAACGGTCTCAGCTCTTCGCCGGTGTCCGCACCCAGCCCCGAGTGATGTCGTCGATCGCGGCGACCGCGCGCTCGGCGGGCGGGCCGCCGGAGCGGACCGTGGGGGAGAACTCGATGTGCAGGAACGGCACGTCGTCGGCGTCGGCGGCCCGGCCCTGCATGTTCGTACGGCCCTCCAGGGGGCATGAGCGTGCCCAGGCCGGGCACACCCGGAAGCCGTGGGACCGGAGGGCGGTGGCCAGGGTGCTGCCCTCCGGGCGTCCCTGTGTTCCGGCGCCGGTGGAGGCGACCGCGTCGTAGCCGGGGGCGGAGGCGGCGGCGAAGCCGTGCAGCTGGATGCCGGGCAGCCCTCGGCGGGCCAGCTCGGCACAGATGGTGTGAAAAACGGTGTCCCGGCGGTGCGCCACGTCCGCGGAATTGCCGATCCCTGCTTTGCGATGTGCTCCCGCGATGACGAGGACGCCACCGGGCGAGCCGCGCAGCACCCGCACCCCCAACTGCTCGGTGCCCCGGTCGAAGACGGGGTGCGGGACCTGTACGGACCAGCTCGGGCGGTGGTCCAGATCGAGGTAGACCCGGCCCCAGCCGCGTGGGGTCACGGTGGTGTCGGTGCGGTCGGCCACCTCGGCGTAGCGGCGGCCGGTGGGTGTGTCGATGACGGTTCGCACCGTGAAATCCCGCTCTGCCAGCCGTTGTCGGGCTTGCTCGCGGCGGCCGTCGAGCAGCAGGCCGATCGCCGCGGCGATGTCCTCGCGGTCGGCCCGGCCGGGCCGCCGGTAGCCGTGGTCGGGGCCGAAACGGCTTGTGTAGTCCGCCACCACGCGCGCCAGGTCGACCTGTGCGGCACTCTTGGGGGAGGGTCGGCCGGCCGTGTCCCGGGCGTCGCCCGGCGTACGCAGCAGGGCGGTCAGGCCGACGGCGATACCGGCCATGACCAGCAAGCCGATTGCGATCGTGAAGGCTCGTGAGCGAGGGGCTCTCATGGTTGTATCAAGATATCCCGGTGAACAGACGCCGTAGCCGGACCCTGCTGTCCCTGCTGACCCCGCTCCCCCTCCTCGCCGCCGTCTCCGGCTGTGGTCTCCTCTCGGACGACGCCGCAGGCCGGGGCGGCGGGCGTTCCTTCACCGTCGCGGCCGCCGGTGACATCCTGATGCACCCCGAACTGGTCGACCAGGCGCGCAAGGACGCGAAGCGCACCGGCAAGGGGGTGAACGGGCTGGACTTCGGGCCGATGATGGCCGGCATCGAGCCGGTGATCAGCAAGGCCGACCTGGCGATCTGTCACTTCGAGCCGGTGATGGGCCCGGCGAACGGCCCCTTCGAGGGCTTCCCCGACTTCCAGGTGCCACCGCAGCAGGCGAAGACGATCAAGGACATTGGCTACGGCACCTGTTCCACCGCCTCCAACCACACCCTCGACCACGGGTACGAGGGCGTGAAGCGCACCCTGGACACGCTGGACGCCGCCGGCCTGAAGCACACGGGCTCGGCCCGGACCCGGCAGGAGGCGCTCACCCCGCTGGTCATGGACGTCAAGGGCGTCAAGGTTGCGCAGATCTCGTTCGCCTACGGCTTCAACGAGCCGCACCCGCTGCCCAAGGACAAGCCGTGGCTCGCCAACCAGCAGGACCTGGGCCGGATCAAGGCCGCCGAGCAGCGCGCCCGCAAGGCCGGTGCCGAGGTGGTGATCCTGTCCCTGCACTGGGGTCGCGAACACCACCCGGAGCCGTCGTCCTCGCAGCTCTCCTTCGCCCGGCAGATCGCCCGCAACACCGGCATCAACCTGGTCATCGGTCATCATGCGCACGTAGTGGAGCCGATGGAAAAGGTCGACGGGACCTGGGTGGCGTACGGCCTCGGCAACCAGATCGCCCGGCACGAGGTGCCGACGGGGCTGACCGAGGAGGGCGTGATCGCCTGGTTCACCTTCACCGAGCACGGCAAGGGGCAGTGGGAGGTCCAGCCGCGCTACGAGCCGACGCTGCTGACGATCCCGCCGGACGCGGAGAACGTCCGCGACGGCGGCACCGCCGCCTACACCGACGACGACGTACGGGACTACCGCCTGCTGGACGTGCCGGCGGCGCTGCGCGACGACCACGGTCTGACGCAGGCCCAGCGGGCCCGGCTGCGCCTGGCCTTCGAGCGTACCGAGGGCACCCTGCTGAACCGGGGCGCGGCCGCGGACGGCCTCAAACCCCTCACCTCCCTGCCCGAATAGGTGTCCAGGGCGGCATCTGTCCCCTGTGGCAGGGCTGCGTCTGTCCGCACTGGTCCGACGGTTGATCGATGTTGCCCAGATCACGTCAGACTTACTGCAACTTAACCTCTCCCTTACATGTCTGAGGTTTCCGGGCGCGTTCTTACCTTCGGCGCCCGGACTTCGCATGCATGAGAGGACCGTCCTTTGGCGTCATCGCCCCCGGCGCGCCACCACCGGGCCCGCCGACGAGCCGATATGTCGCTGATCGGTGGCATCCGCCCGCCGATCGCGGTCCTTTCGGCCCTCCTGCTGACGCTCGCCGCCGTCACGGCACTCGTGCTGGGCCGCGTCGACGACACCGGGGTGCCCAAGGCGGTCCTTACCTCCCAGCAGCACTTCGCGGAGGACGGCGCCGTCGCGCTGCGCGCCTCCATCGACGAGTCCGTCACCGACGTCACCCGCTCCGCCGCCCTGTTCAGCGCCGGGCAGCCGGTCTCCGGCGACGCCGTCCTCGACAAGCTCGGCAGCACCTACCAGAAATGGATGGGCACCGCCGTGGTCGAGGTCCGCACCGGCAAGCTGGTCGCGGCCCGCGGCGAGACGGTGCCGCTGACCGACGTGGACCTCGCCTCCCTCAGCGGCGCGGACGGGCTGGCCCCGCGCATGGTCCGGCAGAAGAACGGCGAGGCACGGCTGCTCTCCTTCGGCCTGCTCACCTGGCCGGACAAGCCGCAGCTGCTGCTGGTGGCCTCCAGGAACCTGAAATTCCCCGGCATCAGCCTCGGCCAGTTCCGCTCCATCGCCGTGGTCGACTCCTCCGGCGCGATCCTCAGCAGCGACGGCATCGCCGAGCCCGAGTCGGCGAGCAACAGCATCGACCGTCAGGACATCACCGCCTCCCGCAAACAGCTCAAGGACTTTGCCCAGCGGACCGCCCGCCTGGCGCAGCGCGATCCCCGCAGCAGCAAGGAGCCCGGCACCGGCGGCGGCTACCAGGGCGTCAGCGGCAGCCTGCTCGGCGGGATGCTGCTGAGCGACCGGTCCGTCGCCGGATACGCCACGCCGGCCGCGCCCGACCCCGGCGAGAACACCACCGCCTCCGGGCTCGGCCTGTCCGTGGTCGCCATGGTCAAGGTGACCGAGGAGTCCGCCGCCCGCGCCCAGTCGCCGGTGTTCGGCCTGCTGGCGGGCGGCGCGCTGCTCGTCGTCGGCGCCCTGGCGGTGGCCGTGCTGCTCGGCACCGTGCAGCGCCCGCTGATCCGGCTGTTCCTGGAGTCCCGCCGGCTCACCCGGGGCGATCTGACCCGGCCCGTCACCGTCCCCGGCTACGGCGAGGCGCACCGGATCGGCGGCGCCCTGGAACGGCTGCGCCGCCAACTGCTGGGCGAGCCCGCCGACGCCACCGGTCCGGCCCGGCGCCCGAGCGGTGCGCGCCGGGTGGGCACCCGCGCCCTCCTCGCGGTCTGCGCGGTGCTGCTGCTGGCCTGGTCCGCCCCGCTGATGCTGCTGGTCAACCGGGCCGACAGCACCGCCGTCGTCCCCCGGCAGCTCGTCAACGACCAGCGCGAACGCACCGACACGCTCAGCGACCGGGTACGCCGCGCGCTCAACGAGGGCGACGCCGACCTGCAGTCGGTCGCCTCCCTGATCGGCGACAAGACCGCACCCGAGGCCATGCGGAGCGTTCTGGCCCGTACCTACAACGAGAACAGGCGCTACCGCTCGCTCTACGTGGTCGACTCCTCCGGCGCGATCCAGGCCCGTGAGGGCAAGAGCCCCAAGGTGATCCAGAAGAACCGTGTGTCGGACAAGCCCCTGCGGCTGCTGGGCCATGGCGGCAAGGAGCCGGTGGTTGTCGCCGCCGCCGAGATCCCCGGCCGCGACGGAGCCCAGCTGGTCGGCGAGTTCCGTGTCGAGTTCCTCAACGCCCTGCTGACCCGGCCGGGGCTCGGAGTGGTGCGGCTCGTGGACGACCGGAGCCGGATCATCGCCGGCAACACCGGCTTCCTCGCCTTCCGGCCGCTGCCCGACGAGCACCTCAAGGACCTGGTCGAGGCCAGCGCCCAGCGGCTCGGGAAGAAGCCGCGGCCGGCCGGCGTGCTCTACCGCGAGCACGGGGTCCGGATCGCCGCCGCCGCGCCGTTCTCCGGCAGCGGATCGGCCGAGTCGCTCGGCTGGAGCGTGGTCAGCTGGCAGCCGGTCGACCACCTGGCCATCCCCGAGTACGACTCCCAGAACCGCACCGTCCTCGCCGGTCTGCTCGGCGCCGCCGCGGCCGCCGCCTGCCTGGGCTGGCTGCACATCGTGGTGGCCCGGCCGCTGCGCACCCTGGCCGAGCGGGCCGAGGCACTGGCCGGCGGAGACCGCAGGACCGTGCTCTTCCCACAGCACCACGACGAGGTCGGAGCCGTCACCCGCTCCCTGGAACTCATCCGCCAGCAGCTCCAGGACCAGCGCGCCCGGCAACCCCGCCACACCCCGCCCCCGCGGCACACTCCTCAGCCGTACACGCCCGAGCAGTACACAAGGAACTGATCACCCGTGCTCTTCCTCTACACCGTGCTGCTCGTCTGCTGCGCGATCCTGCTCGTCGCGGGCGTCGTGGAGCAGCGCCGGCACTTCGCCAACCTGGACCACATCCCCACCCGTGTCCTGGTCAACGGCATCCGCGGCAAGTCCTCCATCACCCGGCTGTGCGCGGGCGCCCTGCGCGGCGGCGACCTCGTCACCGTCGCCAAGACCACCGGCACCGCCGCCCGGTTCATCCACCCGGACGCCACCGAGGAACCGGTCTACCGCAAGTTCGGCATCGCCAACGTGGTCGAGCAGATCGGCATCGTGCGGCGCGCCGCCGCCTACAAGCCGGACGCGCTCGTCATCGAGTGCATGGCCGTCATGCCGGCCCTGCAGGAGATCAACCAGTCCAAGCTGATCCGCTCCACCATCGGCGTGCTGTGCAACGTCCGCGAGGACCACCTCGCCGAGATGGGCCCCACCCTGGACGACGTGGCGCGCTCGCTGTGCCGCTCGATGCCCGAGGACGGCATCTGCGTCACCGCCGAGAAGGACCGCTTCCACATCCTGCAGGAGGAGGCGGACGCCCGTAACTGCAAGCTGGTCTACGCCGATCCCGAGACGGTGAGCGACGAGGAGCTGCGCGGCTTCAGCTGGTTCACCTTCAAGGAGAACGTGGCCATCGCCCTCGCGGTCGCCGAACTCCTCGGAGTGGACCGCGAGACGGCCCTCAAGGGCATGTACGACGCCCCGCCGGACCCCGGTGTCCTCTCCGTCGAGCGGTATCTGACGCCCGGGGACAGGAAGCTGCGCTTCGCCAACGTCTTCGCGGCCAACGACCCCGAGTCGACGCTGATGAACATCAACCAGCTGCTCGACCTCGGCGCCATCCACCGCCCGCTCAACGTGGTCATCAACTGCCGCCCCGACCGCGTCGAACGCAACGGCCAGATGGGCGAGATCATCCCCGACCTCGACCCCGAGCACGTCTTCGTCATCGGCCAGCCGGCCAAGTCCGCGATCGACGCCATCCCCGCCGAGTTCCGCTCGCGCGCCGTGGACCTCGGCGGTGACAAGCGCGACCCCGAGGAGTTCATGGCCAGGATGCTGGACATGCTCGGCCCGGACTCCTCGATGGTCGCCATCGGCAACATCCACGGCCAGGGCGAGATCCTGCTGGAACACCTCGCCGAACTGCCCCCGGACGAGAGCGCCGAGGAGCCGGCACCCGCGGCGACAGCGGACGTGCCCGAGTACGCCGAGCCGGCCCAGCCACCGATGTACGCCCCGCACATCGACCCGTACCAGGGCTACCCGGAGGCGTACGAGGCCCGCTACGCGCAGCCGTACGCCGGCGAGACGTACGCGTACGGCACCTGGGCACAACCGCATCAGCAACCGCATCAGCAACCACATCCGCAGGCCCAGCCGCAGACGCCGCCGCAGGCGCAGCTCCAGCCCCAGCCCCGCGGCATGTTCGAGCCCCGCCGCCCTGCCCACCCCCAGCCCCCCGCCGACGACAGCCAGCAGTGGCACAGCCCAGGAGCACAGCGTTGATCCCCTCCGTCCTCACCCCCGAGATCGCCGCCATCGGCATCGGCCTGGGGCTGATGTTCTCGCTCATGTGCTACCTGACGACCAATCTGTCGCCGGGCGGCATGATCACTCCGGGCTGGCTCGCGCTCACGCTCATCGAGGACCTGCAGCGAGCCGCGCTGGTCGTCGGCGTGACCGTGCTGACGTACCTCGCCACGCTGCTCATGCAGAAGTTCGTGATCCTCTACGGCAAGCGGCTGTTCGCGGCCGTCGTGCTCAGCGGTGTGCTCATCCAGGCCACCGTGATCGTCGTGCTCCAGATGGAGTTCCCGCTGCTGTACGCCAACCAGACGCTCGGCTTCATCGTGCCGGGCCTGATCGGCTACCAACTGGTCCGCCAGCCCAAGGGCGCGACCCTGCTGTCCGTCGGATCGGTCACCCTCGCCACCTATGTGGTCCTGACCGCCGGAATCCTCCTGGGCGCCATGCCGTCCGCCTGACCCCGCCCGCATTCGACGCACCTCTGGAGCCCCCACCATGCCTAAGCGCACAGGCCGCCCCCTTGTCCACGCGGCGACGGTCCTGGCGCTGCTCGCGGGCAGCGCCTACTTCACCTACGAACTGCGCAAGGACGAGCAGGCGAAGGTCCCGGCCGCCCAGACGATCACCGAGAACCTGGACAACTCCGGCAAGTCAACCGGAAAGCAGACCTGGGAGCGGCTGAACAACCCGGCCCGCTCGGTGCTGCGCGACGGCAAGGGCGCGGTCATCGCCACCTTCACCGACGGCGCCCGCACCGCCACCCTCAAGGGCCCGACGCGGACGTTCGCCGAACCGGCCACCACCAGCACCAAGGTCGTCACCGACGACTGGGTCCGCATGATGCCGGAGACCTGGACGAGGGGCTCCGAGAAGCAGCAGTGGTTCAAGGACTGGTTCAAGCAGTACTACGGCAGCGAGGAGGACGACATCTTCGCCTTCGCCTTCCAGTACATCCAGGGCGCGCCGGCCAAGAAGGACGACCAGGGCATCCAGTACGCCGGCCACGCGTACTACGGCCCCCTCAAGGCCGACGGCGTGGACCGCTACGAGCAGACCGACTTCTACGACTACCTGGGCATCCCGTACACCTTCCGGGACGGGGTCACCAAGTACCCGCAGTCGGACCGCCTGCGCTCGGTGGACTGCTCCGGCTATCTGCGCCTGGTCTACGGCTACCGGGCCCGCTTCCCGCTGATGTCCGACAACGACCACGGCGACGGGCTGCCGCGCACCGCCGACGGCATGGCCCGCGGCAAGGAGGGCGTCGACGTCGTCAAGCTCCAGGGGCCGGGCCCCTGGTACGAACGTCCCGCGGGCATCGACGTGCTCCAGCCCGGCGACCTGCTGTTCTTCAAGATGGACCACCGCACGGGCAACCACATGGACCACTCCGCGATCTACCTCGGTCCGGACACCGAGGGCCACAAGGTCTTCATCTCCAGCCGTAAGGAACAGAACGGACCCACGATCGGCGACCAGGGGGGTGTCTCGCGCCTCGACGGGAACGGCTTCTACGCGAAGCTGTTCCGCAGCGCGAAGCGGCTGTGAGCGGGCGGGCGCGGACCGCCCCCGAGCCGGGGCGCGGAGTGAACCGGTGAACGGCGACCGGCTCCTGCGCGGCCGGGACGGCCGGCTCAGTGTCTACCAGCTCTCCGGCGACGCTCTCCTGTGCCGGGCGGAGCGTGAGCCAGGCGGTCCGTGGACCACCCCGCGCACGGTGGGCGGTGAGCAGAGGCTCCATCCGGTCTTCGCCGTCGGCCAGGGCGCCGACGGCTACGCCCACCTGGTCGCGTGGCGGCCCACGGCCAAGGGCGAGTCGGGCCTGGTGCACTCCACCCACTTCCGTCCGCGCCTGGCCGCCCTGGACTGGAATCCGATCGGCCATCCGGACAAGAAGGGCGAACGCACCGGCACGCCCGCGCTCGCCGTGGACGCACAGGGCCGCGCCCACGTCTTCGTCCGCGGGGCCCACGGTGGCGTGAGCCTGCTCGCGCAGAAGGAGAAGGGCGGCTGGGAGCCCTGGCGCGACCTCGGGGGCGAGGACGTCCAGGACGGTCTCGCGGCGGTGACGGGGGAGTCCGGCAGAGTCGAGCTGTACGCGGCCGCGCCCGGCGCCGTCCTGCACTGGTGCCAGGAGCAGCCGGGTGCCCGCCCGGTTCTCACGGAGTCCCGGCCGGCCCCGGTCCGCCCGGGCACCCTCTACGCCCTCGCCACCTCGCCCGGCAGCACCACCCTCTACTCCACCGACACCTCCGGTGACCTGTGCGCCTGGCGCCCCGGCGGCCGGCCGGTCACCGTGCTGCCCTCGGCGGGGTACGGCCCGGTCGCCGCGGTCCGCTGCGACCTCGACGGCCACGACTGCACCCTCCTCGCCCAGCGTTCGTCGAGCGGCCGGGTGGCCTTCGCCGCCCATCCGACCGAGCTGGAGTCGGCGGGCGCCTGGTGGACCGAGTCGGGGCCCCGACTCGCTCTGGACGCACGGGTGTTCCTGACCGTGGACGAGGACGACCGGGTGGTGGCGGCGACACTGTCCCCGTCGACCGGCCAACTCCTGCTGACCCGGCGCAAGCACGAACCGGGCCTGGCACTGGAGGCGTGGCGGCCGGTCTGAGTGCGCCATGATGGCCCGCGTGGACACTGAGACACTCATCGACGCCTGGCGGCGTCTCCTCGCCGGATCCGGAAAGCCGTGGGTGCTGTTCGAGCACGGCACCTGCGTGGTGCTGGAGGAGCCGGAGTCGGACCTCGCCGACCGGGCCACCGAGATCCTGCGCGAGTACGGCCCCGTGAGCGTGAGCGGTCCGTCGGGCGACTTCCGTGTGCTCGAACTGAAGAACGACGAGGGCTGGCTGGTGACGGGCCATCACCCGGACGTCGTCACCTTCGTCGCCCTCGAGGAGTCCGAGGACCCCTCGCACCTGGCCGTCGGGATCCATGGCCGCGCCAAGCGCGACCAGGACGGCAGGCACCCGCACGTCGTCCATGTCGAGGACGTGCGCCCGGCCGCCGGCTGAGACGCCGATGCCCGGCACACCACTGGGTGCACCGGGCATCGTACGACCGTACGGAACGGGTTACGCCGGGACGCTCGCCACGCCCGGGGCCAGGAACTTCTTGCCGTTCACGCGCTCGGAGACACCCTCGCGGTCCAGGTACGGCGTGATGCCGCCCAGGTGGAAGGGCCAGCCGGCGCCCGTGATCAGGCACAGGTCGATGTCCTGGGCCTCGGCGACGACGCCCTCGTCGAGCATGAGCCCGATCTCCTGGGCGACGGCGTCCAGGACGCGCTCACGCACCTGCTCCTCGGACAGGACGCTGTCACCCTGCTTGAGCAGCGCGGCGACCTCCGGGTCCAGCTCCGGCCTGCCGCTGTCGTAGACGTAGAAGCCGCGCTTGCCGGCCTTGACGACGGCGGCGAGGTTCGGGGAGACCGTGAAGCGGTCCGGGAACGCGCCGTGCAGCGTCTCGGAGACGTGCAGACCGATCGCCGGGCCGACCAGCTCCAGCAGCACCAGCGGGGACATCGGCAGCCCGAGCGGCTCGACGGCCTTCTCGGCGACCTCGACCGGGGTGCCCTCGTCGATGACGTTCTGGATCTCGCCCATGAAGCGGGTCAGGATGCGGTTCACGACGAACGCCGGGGCGTCCTTGACCAGAACCGCGGTCTTCTTCAGCTTCTTGGCGACGGCGAACGCGGTCGCGAGCGAGGCGTCGTCCGTCTTCTCGCCACGGACGATCTCCAGCAGCGGCAGGACGGCGACCGGGTTGAAGAAGTGGAAGCCGACGACCCGCTCGGGGTGCTGCAGCTTCGACGCCATCTCCGTCACCGACAGCGAGGAGGTGTTGGTCGCGAGGATCGCGTGCGCCGGGGCGACCGCCTCGACCTCCGCGAACACCTGCTGCTTGACACCGATCTCCTCGAACACGGCCTCGATGATGAAGTCCGCGTCGGAGAAGCCCTCGGCCTTGTCCAGGACACCGGTGACCAGCGCCTTGAGGCGGTTGGCCTTGTCCTGGTTGATCCGGCCCTTGCCGAGCAGCTTGTCGATCTCGGCGTGGACGTAGCCCACACCCTTGTCGACGCGCTCCTGGTCGATGTCGGTCAGTACGACCGGCACCTCCAGGCGGCGCAGGAACAGCAGCGCGAGCTGGCTGGCCATCAGACCGGCGCCGACGACACCGACCTTGGTGACCGGGCGGGCCAGGTTCTTGTCCGGGGCACCCGCGGGACGCTTGCCGCGCTTCTGCACCAGGTTGAACGCGTAGATGCCGGAGCGCAGTTCACCGCCCATGATCAGGTCGGCGAGTGCCTGGTCCTCGGCGTCGAAGCCCTGCTGCAGGTCGCCGTTCTTGGCGGCCGCGATGATGTCGAGCGCGCGGTAGGCGGCCGGGGCCGCGCCGTGCACCTTGCCGTCGGCGATGAACCGGCCCTTGGCGACGGCCTGGTCCCAGGCCTCACCGCGGTCGATCACCGGACGCTCGACGGCGATGTCGCCCTTGAGGACCTGCGCGGTCCACAGCAGCGACTGCTCCAGGAAGTCGGCGCCCTCGAAGATCGCGTCCGCGATGCCGAGGTCGAAGACCTGCTGGCCCTTGAGCTGCTTGTTCTGGTTGAGGCTGTTCTCGATGATGACCGAGACGGCCTTGTCGGCACCGATCAGGTTCGGCAGCAGCGCGCAGCCGCCCCAGCCCGGGACCAGACCGAGGAAGACCTCGGGCAGCGAGAACGCCGGGATCGCCTTGGAGACGGTCCGGTAGGAGCAGTGCAGGCCGACCTCGACGCCGCCGCCCATCGCCGCGCCGTTGTAGTACGCGAAGGTGGGAACGGCCAGCTTCGACAGGCGCTTGAAGACCTCGTGGCCGCCCTTGCCGATGGCCAGCGCGTGCTCGTGCTCCTTGAGGATCTCCACGCCCTTGAGGTCGGCGCCGACCGCGAAGATGAACGGCTTGCCGGTGATGCCGGCGCCGACGATCTCGCCGCCCGCGGCCTCCTTCTCGACCTGGTCGATCGCGGTGTTCAGGTTCGCGAGCGAGGCCGGGCCGAAGGTGGTCGGCTTGGTGTGGTCCAGGCCGTTGTCCAGCGTGATCAGCGCGAAGCGGCCGGCGCCGAACGGGAGGTCGAAGTGGCGTACGTGCGCGGACGTCACGACCTCGTCGGGGAACTGGTCCGATGCCTGCTTGAGAAGCTCGGCGGTGGTGCTCACTTGTCCCCCTCGAAGTGCGGGTTCTCCCAGATGACCGTCGCGCCCATGCCGAAGCCGACGCACATGGTGGTCAGGCCGTAGCGGACGTGCGGCTGCTCCTCGAACTGGCGGGCCAGCTGCGTCATCAGACGGACGCCGGAGGAGGCCAGCGGGTGGCCGAAGGCGATGGCGCCGCCGTACTGGTTGACGCGCGTGTCGTCGTCCGCGATGCCGTAGTGCTCGAGGAAGGCCAGCACCTGCACGGCGAAGGCCTCGTTGATCTCGAACAGGCCGATGTCGGAGATGGACAGGCCCGCCTTGGCGAGGGCCTTCTCGGTGGCCGGGATCGGGCCGTAGCCCATGACCTCCGGCTCGACGCCGGCGAAGGCGTACGAGACGAGGCGCATCTTGACCGGCAGGCCGTTCTCGCGGGCGAAGTCCTCGCTCGCGATGATCGAGGCGGTGGCGCCGTCGTTCAGGCCGGCCGCGTTGCCGGCGGTGACCCGGCCGTGCACGCGGAACGGCGTCTTGAGGCCGGACAGGTTCTCCAGCGTGGTGCCCGGGCGCATCGGCTCGTCGGCGGTGACCAGACCCCAACCGGTCTCGCCGGCCTCGGCGTTGGTGCGGCGGACCGAGATCGGCACCAGGTCCTGCTGGATCTTGCCGTTGGCGTACGCCTTGGCGGCCTTCTCCTGCGAACGCACCGCGTACTCGTCGGCACGCTGCTTGGTGATCGTCGGGTACCGGTCGTGCAGGTTCTCGGCGGTCATGCCCATGAACAGGGCCGACTCGTCGACGAGCTTCTCGCTCACGAACCGGGGGTTCGGGTCCACGCCCTCGCCCATCGGGTGGCGGCCCATGTGCTCGACGCCACCGGCGATGACGGCGTCGTAGGCGCCGAAGGCGATCGAACCGGCGGTGGTGGTGACGGCCGTCAGCGCACCGGCGCACATACGGTCGATCGAGTAGCCCGGCACGGACTGCGGCAGGCCCGCGAGGATGCCCGCCGTACGGCCGAGGGTGAGTCCCTGGTCACCGATCTGCGTGGTCGCGGCGATGGCGACCTCGTCGATCTTCTTCGGGTCCAGACCGGGGTTGCGGCGCAGCAGCTCCCGGATCGCCTTCACGACGAGGTCGTCGGCGCGGGTCTCGTGGTAGATGCCCTTCGGGCCCGCCTTGCCGAACGGGGTGCGGACGCCGTCGACGAAGACGACGTCCCTGACGGTACGAGGCACGATGGCTCTCCTCCAGGGTGCGGGATGGCACTGCTGCGGCACGCATGCACTGAGCGCGCGCTCAGGACCCATGCTACTTATGAGTAACGTAGCTGCACAGTCCTGCCGGGGGTAGCGGTGAACGTCACACCGTCGGGGTTCGGCCCATGGCAGGTCATCGTGCAGGGGGCAGCCGTCCACGACGGCTTCGTGCCCCTTCCTCCGCACGCCGTTCCGGTTCCCCGGTGTGCCGTCCCAGGATCTTGGCGTGATCTCGACGTTCCGACCGGCTTCCGAGGCCCTACGCCGACAGCGCCTTCACCAGAACCGGCGTCACCAGTTCCACCTGCCACGGCCGCGCGCCGTACCCCACGAGCGCGGCTTCCACGGACCCCGCGTCGACGGGCTTCGGCGGCTCCCAGCAAATACGCCGCACGGTGTCCGGCGACACCAGGTTCTCCTGAGGCAGGTTGAGCTGCTCGGCCAGGGCGGTCACCCCCGCGCGGGCAGCGGAGAGCCGGGCCGCGGCGGCCGGGTCCTTGTCGGCCCACGCCCGGGGCGGCGGAGGTCCGGTCACCGGCTGCCCGGGCTGTGGCAGCGCACCGTCGGGAAGGGCCTTGGCGCGGTCGACGGCCGCCTGCCACTGCTCCAGCTGCCGCCGCCCCATCCGGTGCCCGAACCCGTTCAGCGCGGCCAGCGCGTGCACGTTCGACGGCAGGGCGAGCGCGGCCTCCACGATGGCCGCGTCGCTCAGCACCTTGCCCGGCGACACGTCCCGGCGCTGCGCGATCCGGTCCCGGGTCTCCCACATCTCCCGTACGACACCCAGCTGCCGGCGCCGCCGTACCTTGTGCATCCCCGACGTGCGCCGCCAGGGATCCTTCCTCGGCTCGGCGGGCGGCGCCGCCGCGATCGCGTCGAACTCCTGCAGGGCCCACTCCAGCTTGCCCTGCCGGTCCAGCTCCTTCTCCAGGGCGTCGCGCAGGTCGACGAGAAGCTCCACGTCGAGGGCGGCGTACCGCAGCCACGGCTCGGGCAGCGGGCGGGTCGACCAGTCGACGGCGGAGTGGCCCTTCTCCAGGACGAAGCCGAGGACGTTCTCGACCATGGCGCCGAGGCCCACCCGGGGGAAACCGGCGAGCCGGCCGGCCAGTTCGGTGTCGAACAGCCGGGACGGAACCATGTCTATCTCGCGCAGGCACGGCAGGTCCTGGGTGGCGGCGTGCAGCACCCACTCGGTGCCGGACAGGGCGTCGCCGAGTCCGGACAGGCCGCCGCCGACGGCCACCGGGTCGATCAGCGCGGTCCCCGCGCCCTCGCGGCGCAGCTGCACCAGGTAGGCGCGCTGGCCGTAGCGGTAGCCGGAGGCGCGCTCGGCGTCGACGGCGACGGGGCCGGAACCACCGGCGAAGGCGGAGATCACCTGGGCGAGGGCGGTCTCGTCGGCGACGACGGGCGGAATGCCCTCGCGGGGTTCGAGCAGCGGTGTCGGCGCCCCGGTCACAGAAGATCCGGCGTCGTCCGGAGGAGTGCCTCCGGTGGTGCGCAGGGAGCTGTCTGCTGCGGTGTCTTGGGCGTCGGTCACCTGTCAAGGGTATCCGTGTATGGACGGCGCCCGTCGACGGAACGTTCCGTCGACGGGCGCCGGAGGGTCGTAAATCAGTCAGCTCGGGGACACATGCACCCCGAGCGGGTGAACCGGGGGCTGCTCCGGACGGCTCAGTGGATGATCCCGGTGCGCAGGGCCACGGCCACCATGCCGGCCCGGTCGCCCGTGCCCAGCTTGCGGGCGATGCGGGCGAGGTGGCTCTTGACGGTCAGGGCGGACAGGCCCATGGAGACGCCGATCGCCTTGTTGGACTGGCCCTCCGCGACCAGGCGCAGGACCTCGACCTCGCGGCCGGACAGCTCGCGGTAGCCGCCCGGGTGGCTCGGGGCACCCGGGGGGCGGCGGTGCATCCGGGCGGCGCCGAGGGGAGTGGCGCCGGGCCGGGTGGGCAGGCCGATGTTGGTACGGGTACCGGTGACGACATAGCCCTTGACCCCGCCGGCCAGGGCGTTGCGGACCGCGCCGATGTCGTCGGCGGCGGAGAGCGCCAGCCCGTTGGGCCAGCCCGCGGCGCGGGTCTCGGACAGCAGCGTCAGGCCGGAGCCGTCGGGCAGGTGGACGTCGGCGACGCAGATGTCGCGGGGGTTGCCGATGCGGGGACGAGCCTCCGCGATGGACGAGGCCTCGATGACATCGCGCACGCCGAGCGCCCACAGATGGCGGGTGACGGTGGAACGGACGCGGGGGTCGGCCACGACCACCATGGCGGTCGGCTTGTTCGGGCGGTAGGCGACCAGGCTTGCGGGCTGCTCGAGGAGAACGGACACCAGGCCTCCTGGGGTGGGGGGACGGGGCCGGCTTGTGGGGAGGAAGCCGGGACGAACCGTGCTTTGAAGGTCACAGTCGTCTTCGGCAGCAAACTCGTCCGCCTTTAGAGAATGATCACGATCTAGTGAGTAACAATCTGTGCAATTCGGACACGCGATCGATCATCCGAAGATCGAGTCGGTTCAAGCGGGTGCGATTCGAGGTCTGAAAGTGGCCGTATCGACAAAGAGATGGTCAATGAGGCGTCCAAGAGGGGGACGCCCGGGAACCTTGTGATCATCTCACCGTGACTGCGGGCCCCTGCGCTGCGGCAGCGTGACCACCGAAGCGTCGCCCGGACCGGCCGGCGGCAGCCCCGCGACCTGGGCCAGCAGGTCGCACCAGGAGGCCAGGTGCGACCCCGTGTCCGGAATCCCGCCGAGGCCCTCGCGGGGCGTCCAGGAGGCCCGGATCTCGATCTGCGAGGCGGCCGGCCGCTCGGCCAGCCCGCCGAAGTAGTGCGAGCTGGCGCGCGTGATCGTGCCGCTCGGCTCGCCGTAGCCCAGTCCGCGCGCCTGCAGCGCGCCGGTCAGCCACGACCAGCACACCTCCGGCAGCAGCGGATCGGCCGCCATCTCCTGCTCCAGCTCCGCACGCACCAGCGTCACCAACCGGAACGTCCCGCGCCAGGCGTCGTGCCCGGCCGGGTCGTGCAGCAGCACCAGACGCCCGTCGGCCAGCTCCTGCTCTCCGTCGACCACCACGGCCTCCAGCGCGTACGCGTACGGTGCGAGCCGCTGCGGCGCGGGCGTCGGCTCCACCTCGACCTGCGGGCGCAGCCGGCTGGCGTGCAGAGCCTCGACCGCGGCCCGGAAAGCCGGCGGACTCCCATTACCGGAATGCCGGTCCTCCCCCTCGGTGTCCTTCACGTCGTCCATTCCGTCAGCGCTGTCCGACATTCGTCCGTGAGCCGCAGCCATGCGGGGAAGAGTAAGGGGAAGCGCGGCCTTGTGCAGAGCAAGACACAGTAGGTCGGCGCAGGCAGCCTCCACTCCGCGCAAGTCCCGATCCGGCGGCGTGCGAAACTTGCCCCGTGACCGCCAACGACAGCATGCAGCCGACAGCGACGTACGACAGCGCCTTCCTCAAGGCGTGCAGGCGCGAACCCGTGCCGCACACCCCCGTGTGGTTCATGCGGCAGGCCGGCCGTTCGCTGCCGGAGTACCGCAAGGTGCGCGAAGGCATCCCGATGCTGGAGTCGTGCATGCAGCCCGAGCTGGTCACCGAGATCACGCTCCAGCCCGTACGCCGGCACAACGTGGACGCGGCGATCTACTACAGCGACATCGTCGTCCCGCTCAAGGCCATCGGCATCGACCTCGACATCAAGCCCGGTGTCGGCCCGGTCGTCGAGCGCCCGATCCGCACCCGCGCCGACCTCGCACAGCTCCGTGACCTCACCCCCGAGGACGTCTCCTACGTCACCGAGGCCATCGGCCTGCTCACCCGTGAACTGGGCGCCACCCCGCTGATCGGTTTCGCGGGCGCGCCGTTCACCCTGGCGAGCTACCTGGTCGAGGGCGGTCCGTCGCGGACCTACGAGAACGCCAAGGCGATGATGTACGGCGACCCCGGGCTGTGGGCCGACCTGCTCGACCGGCTCGCCGACATCACGGCCGCGTTCCTCAAGGTGCAGATCGAGGCCGGTGCGAGCGCGGTCCAGCTCTTCGACTCCTGGGCCGGCGCGCTCGCCCCCGCCGACTACCGGAACTCGGTCATGCACGCCTCGGCGAAGGTCTTCGACGCCGTCGCCGGGTACGGCGTCCCGCGCCTCCACTTCGGCGTGGGCACCGGAGAACTGCTCAAGCTGATGGGCGAGGCCGGTGCGGACGTCGTCGGCGTCGACTGGCGCGTCCCGATGGACGAGGCCGTCCGCCGCGTCGGCCCTGGCAAGGCGCTGCAGGGCAACCTGGACCCGACGGTCCTGTTCACGGACAAGGACACCGTCGAGGCCAAGGCGCAGGAGGTGCTCGACGCCGCCGCCGGCCTGGAGGGGCACGTCTTCAACCTCGGCCACGGCGTCATGCCGAACACCGACCCGGACGCGCTGACCCGGCTCGTGGAGTACGTCCACACACGCACCGCGCGCTGAGTCACCAGGTGTAGCGGGGCCGCGCCCGTCTGCCGAACAGCAGGCCGCGCGGCTCCGGCGGGGGCGGAGTGCCGGGCTTGAGCGGCCAGGCGAGCAGCATGCCCGCCACGAAGCCGACCACGTGCGCCGCGTAGGCCACCGTGCCGGCGCCGGAGACACCGTGCCCGGAGGAGTACACCGCCTGGAGCACGAACCAGAAGCCCAGCACCAGCCAGGCCGGCAGCCTGAGCGGCAGGAAGACCAGGAACGGCACGAGCACCCACACCCGCGCCCTCGGCCACAGCACGATGTAGGCGCCGAGGACCCCGGCGATAGCTCCGGAGGCACCGATCAGCGGGTCGCCCGAGTCGGCGTTGAGCAGCGCGAAGCCGTACCCCGCCGCGTAACCGCAGACGACGTAGAAGAAGAAGTACCGGACGTGTCCCATCCGGTCCTCGACGTTGTTGCCGAAGATCAGCAGGAAGAGCATGTTTCCCAGCAGGTGCAGCCAGCTGCCGTGCAGGAACATCGCCGTGAAGACCGACAGCGGCGGGGACTTGTCGTAGGACGGCGGTCGCACGACACAGCCCGGGCCGTGCAGGCCCACGCCCGTCTCGCCGGTCGGCACCAACCGTGGCGTCTGATGATGGATCAGCTCCCTGGGCACCGCCGCGTAGTGGTCCATGAAGGCCTGGAGATGGCACAGCTGTGCCAGGTCGCTGCCGCCGGCCACGGAACCGGCTATGCCGGGCGTGGAGACGAAGACGAGGACGTTGGCGGCGATGAGCGCGTACGTCACCCAGGGGGTGCGGCGCACCGGGTTCACGTCATGGACGGGGATGACCACACAGGAGTACTGCCCGGGATGCGGCGGGCGAATCGGTGAACGGCGGCGGCCGGCCGTGCGTATCTGTTCTCAACCGACGTGAGGACAGGCGATGACGAACGCTCCGCAGGTTCCGGCGATGCATGCTCTGCCCGACGGTGAGGCGGAGATCTCCCTGGTGGTACGGCTGCCCTGGGAGGACGTGGCACGGCTCGGCCAGGAGGCCGGGCGGCTGGCCGCGCAGACGGGGCGGCCCGTGACGCTCGACGAGGCGGTCGGCCACCGCCTGCGCTCCGCCCGCCCCGCGGCCACGCACGCGCGGCCCGCGGGGGAGCAGCCGGCCGCGGTCTCCTCCAGCGCGTCCGTGGCCTCGCTGCCGCGGATCAGCGGAACCGCCATCAGCGGCTCGGCCAGGACCTAGGAAGCCCGCAGCTTCGCCGTCGCCTTTCTCGCCGCCACCAGGACCGGGTCCCACACCGGCGAGAAGGGCGGGGCGTAGCCCAGGTCCAGGGCCGTCATCTCCTCCACCGTCATCCGCGCCGTCAGCGCCACCGCCGCGACGTCCACGCGCTTCGCGGCGCCCTCCCTGCCGACGATCTGCACGCCCAGCAGCCGGCCCGTGCGGCGTTCGGCGAGCATCTTGACCGTCATGGAGGAGGTGCCGGGGAAGTAGCGGGCCCGGCTGGTGGACTCGATGACCGCCGTCTCGTACTGCAGGCCGACCCGGCGCGCGTCCTTCTCGCGCAGCCCGGTGCGGGCGATCTCCAGGTCGCAGACCTTGCTGACCGCCGTACCGACCACGCCCGGGAAGGTGGCGTAACCGCCGCCGGCGTTGGTGCCGATGACCTGGCCCTGCTTGTTCGCGTGGGTGCCCAGCGGCACGTGCTGCGTCTGACCGGAGACCAGGTTCAGCACCTCCACGCAGTCGCCGCCCGCCCAGATGTTCTCGTGGCCACGCACCCGCATCGCGAGGTCGGTGAGCAGGCCGCCGCGGCTGCCCAGCGGGAGTCCCGCGGCCCGGGCGAGAGTGGTCTCAGGGCGGACGCCGATGCCGAGGACCACGACGTCCGCGGGGTACTCGGCGTCCGGCGTGGCCACCGCGCGGACCGTGCCGTCGGCCGCGGTGAGGACCTTGGTGACCTCGGCGTCGTTCACCATGGTGATGCCGAGGCCCTCCATGGCCAGGTGCACCAGCCGGCCCATGTCCGGATCGAGCGTCGACATCGGCTCCTTGCCGCGGTTCACGACCGTCACCTCGAAACCGCGGTTGATGAGGGCCTCGGCCATCTCCACGCCGATGTAGCCCGCGCCCACGACCACGGCCCGGCGGCCACGCGCGCGTGCCAGCGTGTCCAGCAGACCCTGGCCGTCGTCCAGGGTCTGCACGCCGTGCACCCCGGGGGCGTCCGCGCCGGGCAGGTCCGGGCGGACCGGGCGGGCACCGGTGGCGATCACGAGCTTGTCGTACGACGTCCAGGACTCGGCGCCGGAATCGAGGTCACGCGCGCGTACCCGCTGCCCGGCCACGTCGATCCCGGTGACCTCCGTGCGCAGTCGCACATCGATGTCCCGCGCCCGGTGCTCCTCGGGGGTACGGGCGATCAGGTCGTCCCGTTCGGACACGTCGCCGCCCACCCAGTACGGAATGCCGCACGCCGAGAACGAGGTGAAGTGGCCGCGTTCGAAGGCCACGATCTCCAGCTCCCCGGGACCCTTCAACCGCCGTGCCTGGGACGCCGCGGACATGCCCGCGGCGTCACCGCCGATCACGACCAGCCGTTCCGTCCCGCCGCGCCCACCGTTCTTGGTCATGGGAACACGCTACGGGGCCACGGCATGTCACTCCCGGCCGGTCGCGGGCGCGTCCGGGTCCGGCGCCGGGCGCGCCGACGGCAGCGGGCCCAGCGCGGTCATCGCGGGCGCGGGCTCCGCGCGGCGCCGGAGCCGGGGCCGTACGAACCGCAGCCACGCCATCGTCAACAGGGCGGCGAAGGCCGCGAACGGCAGGGCGGCACCGAGCGCGAGGACGATCCAGCGCACCAGGGCGACGAACACGTGCCAGCCGCCCGACAGGCCGTCCACGATGCCCGGGGTGCCGTCCCCGGCGGTCCTGCGCACCGGCTTCTGCGACAGCGACAGGGTGATGGTCGCAAGGCTCGTACGGTCCTTCAGCGACGCCTGTTGCGCGAGCAGGGACTCCAGGTCGGCCTCGCGGCTGCTCAACTCGCCTTCCAGGGTGACCACATCGCTCAGCCCGGCCGCCCGGTCCATCAGCGCACGGATCCGGTTCACACTGGCCCGCTGGGACCTGACCCGGCTGTCCACGTCCACGACCCGGTCGGTGACGTCGACCGTCTTCGCGGTGCGCTCGACGAGCGTGCCGGTGCCCTGCAGGCCGGTGAGGACCTCGTCGTACTTCGCGCCGGGCACGCGCAGGACGACCCGGGTCCGCTCATCGCCGTCGGCGTCCCGGCTCGTGCTCTCCTCGCCGACGTGGCCGCCCGCGCTCTCGGCGGTCGTACGGGCCTTGGCCAAGGCCTCGGCGACGTCCTCGACCTCGATGGTCAGGGAGGCGGTGCGGATGACGGGGCTCGGGACGAGGCGGGGCGTCCGCCCCGTGGACCTGGTCGTGGTGCCCGGCTTGCCGGCCGCGCCGCGCTGCTGTGCCGGGCCGCCGGCGGCGGACTTCGTCGAGGCACCGTCCTGGCCGCCGGCGCCGCTGCAGCCCGCGAGGGCCAGGCAGACGGCGAGCAGCAGGCCGGCCGGCCGCCGGACGGGGCGGCGTGGGGAACATGATGCGCGCATGGACGGTACCCCCGGGATCGGTGAGCTGTGACGCTCCTACGACGGCGTTGCCGGCGGGGGCGTTTGACGGTGCCGGTCCCGATGCGGTCACGGTCCGGACTCATCGCGATCAACGGGCCCCGACGGGAGTGTCAGTGGGGTCTGAGAGAGTGGGTGCATGAGCGCAACGGGTACGCGTACGGGGCATGTCGTCGTCATCGGAGCCGGGATCGCCGGGCTGGCGGCCGCCCACCGGCTGCTCGGACGCGGCGCGCGCGTGACCGTGCTGGAGGCCGCGGACCGGGTCGGCGGCAAGCTGCTGCCCGGCGAGATCGCGGGCGTACGGGTCGACCTGGGCGCCGAGTCGATGCTCGCCCGCCGCCCCGAGGCGGTGGCCCTCGCGCGCGAGGTCGGCCTCGGCGGACGGCTGCAGCCGCCGGCCACCGCGAGCGCCTCGATCTGGACCCGCGGCGCCCTGCGGCCCATGCCCAAGGGTCATGTGATGGGCGTGCCCGGCACCGCCGCCGCGCTCGGCGGCGTCCTGTCCGAGGAGGGCCTCGCCCGTATCGAGCGCGACGCCGACCTGCCCCGCACCGAGGTCGGCGACGACGTGGCGGTGGGGGAGTACGTGGCCGCCCGGCTCGGCCGCGAGGTCGTCGACCGCCTGGTCGAGCCCCTGCTCGGCGGGGTCTACGCGGGTGACGCGTACCGCATCTCGATGCGCTCGGCCGTCCCCCAGCTGTTCCAGGCCGCCCGCAGCCACACCTCCCTCACCGAGGGCGTTCGCGAGATCCAGGCCAAGGCGGCGGCCAACCAGCAGACCGGCCCGGTCTTCATGGGCATCGAGGGCGGCGTGGGCATGCTGCCGCTCGCCGTCGCCGACTCCGTCCGCGCGCGCGGTGGCGAGATCCTCACCGGGACGCCCGTGAGCCGGCTGTCGCGGGAGGCCGACGGCGGCTGGCGGGTGAGCGCGGGGGAGCGGGTGCTGCGCGCCGACGCGGTGATCGTCGCCGTACCGGCCCCGGCCGCCGCCGAGTTGCTGGGCGCCGCATCCCCGGCGGCCGCGGCCGAACTGCGGGCGATCGAGCACGCCTCGATGGCCCTGGTCACCCTCGCCTACCGCCGCGCGGACGTGACGCTTCCCGAGGGCAGCGGCTTCCTGGTCCCGCCGGTCGACGGGCGCACGATCAAGGCGTCCACGTTCGCCTCCCACAAGTGGGGCTGGATCGCCGAGGAGGACCCGGACGTGGTCGTGCTGCGCACCTCGGTCGGCCGGCACGGCGAGACGGAGATCCTCCAGCGCGCCGACGCCGCCCTGGTCGAGGTCTCCCGGCACGACCTGCGCGAGGCCACCGGCCTGGACGCCCGCCCCCTCGAGACGCGGGTCACCCGCTGGAGCGACGGCCTGCCGCAGTACCCGGTCGGGCACCACGCGCGCGTGGCCCGCATCCGCGAACACGTCGCCGGGCTGCCGGGCCTGGCGGTGTGCGGCGCCCAGTACGACGGCGTCGGCATCCCGGCGTGCATCGCGAGCGCCTATGCGGCCGTCGACCAGCTCCACGGCGACCTGAGCGGAATCCGGGAGCTGACGGCCAACCCGGTGCAAAGCCTCCACGGCGGAGCGGGAGAATAGGACCATGAGCGACGACGCCCCCACCACCGAGCCCGGCAGGATCCCGAACAAGGGCAAGCTGGCCAAGGACCTCAACGAGGTCATCCGTTACACCCTGTGGTCGGTCTTCAAGCTGAAGGACGTACTGCCCGAGGACCGCGCGGGTTACGCCGACGAGGTCCAGGAGCTGTTCGACCAGCTCGCCGCCAAGGACGTGACGATCCGCGGCACCTACGACGTGTCCGGCCTGCGCGCCGATGCCGACCTCATGATCTGGTGGCACGCCGAGACCAGCGACCAGCTCCAGGAGGCGTACAACCTCTTCCGTCGCACGAAGCTGGGCCGCGCCCTGACGCCCGTGTGGTCCAACATGGCGCTGCACCGCCCGGCCGAGTTCAACCGCTCGCACATCCCGGCGTTCCTCGCCGACGAGACGCCCCGCAACTACGTCAGCGTCTACCCCTTCGTGCGCTCCTACGACTGGTACCTGCTGCCCGACGAGGACCGCCGCCGCATGCTCGCCGACCACGGCAAGATGGCCCGCGGCTTCCCCGACGTGCGCGCCAACACGGTCGCCTCGTTCTCCCTCGGCGACTACGAGTGGGTCCTCGCCTTCGAGGCCGACGAGCTGTACCGCATCGTCGACCTCATGCGTCACCTGCGCGGTTCCGAGGCCCGCAAGCACGTCCGCGAGGAGATCCCGTTCTACACGGGCCGCCGCAAGGACATCGCGGACCTGGTGGCCGGGCTGGCCTGAAGCGCCCCGTCAGGGGGCGCGGGGCACCGCGCGAGCGACCACGACGGACCCGCAGCCGCCCGGCGGCACAGCGCGGCACGACAATGGCGCACTCAGTGCCGTCCGCCCCGGCCCTTGACCGAGTCCCGCTGAGACTCCTTCGTCGGCCGAACCGCCGCAGGCAACCGGTGCGGCGCGCACGACGCGCGCCGCCCGGGGACCCGGCCCTGCACCAGGTACGCCTCGAAGTGGTCGTTGACGCACGCGTTGGCCCCGCCCCCGATGCCGTGCGTGCCCGCGTCCCGCTCGGTCACCAGCACCGAGCCGGCCAGCCGCCGGTTCATCTCCAGTGCACCCGAGTACGGTGCCGCCGCGTCCCGTTCGGCCGCCAGGATCAGCACCGGCGGCACCTCACCCGGCCCCGTCCGCACGTCCAGCGGCTGCTGCCGGGGCGCCGGCCAGTAGGCGCACGGCAGGTTCATCCACGCGTTGTTCCAGGTCTCGAAGGGCGCGGCCCGGGCGATCCGGGTGTTGTCCCGGTCCCACGTCTTCCAGTCCGTCGGCCAGGGCGCGTCGTTGCACTCCACGGCCGTGTACACCGCGTCGCTGTTCTCCGCCTCCGCTGCCGCGGCCCGGTCCGTGGCCGGTGCGGCCAACTGGATCAGTGGCTTGGGATCGCCCTTGAGATAGGCCGAGAGCGCGGCGGCCCGGCTCGGCCAGAAGCCGTCGTAGTACCCGGCCGTCAGGAGCGCGTTCTGCAGCTGGCCGGGGCCGACCTTCCCGCCGGCCGCCTTCCTGGCCAGCCGCCTGCGCGCGGTGTCGTAGCTGCGCTGCACCTTCGCGGCCGTGTTCCCGAGCCGGTAGACGTCGTCGTGGTGGGCGATCCAGTCCTTCAGATCCGACCAGCGCTCCTCGAACGCGGCCGACTGGTCCAGATTGGACCGGTACCAGATCTTCTCCGGGGCCGGGTTCACCGACGAGTCCAGCACCATGCGCCGCAGGTGCGAGGGGAACATCGCTGCGTACAGCGCCCCGAAGTAGGTGCCGTACGACGCGCCCACGAAGGTCAGCCGGTCCTCACCCAGCGCGGCCCGCAGGACGTCCAGGTCCCGGGCGTTGTTCAGCGAGGTGTAGAAGCGCAGCTTGCTCCCGGAGCGCTGGGCGCAGCCGCGCGCGTACGCCTTCGCCTGCGCGATGCGCCGGAGCTTGTACGCCTGCGAAGGGTGCTCCGGTGCCGCGGTGGGCCCTGTGGAGAGGTGCCTGGGGTCCGCACAGGACAGCGGCGCCGAGCGGCCCACCCCGCGCGGGGCGTAGCCGACGAGGTCGTAGGCGGCGGCGATCCGCTTCCACTTGGGGGTGTTGCCGATCAGCGGGAAGATCATGCTGGAGCCGCCGGGACCGCCGGGGTTGTAGACGAGGGCACCCTGCCGGGGCACGCGCTGCTTGCTGTTCTGCGGGTCCTTCTGGGTTGCCCGGGTCCGGCTGACGGTCAGCTTGATCCGGGCGCCGTCCGGGTGGGCGTAGTCGAGCGGGACGGTCACCGTGCCGCACCGCAGGCTCCTCGGCGCCTTGGGCACGTCGGCGGGGGAGCACGCGCCGAAACGGATGCCCGCCGCGCGGGCGCGGGCCGCGGCCACCGCGGTGCCGCGCAGCTCGGCAAAGCCGGGCACCCCGGGCGCCCCGGGCGCGGCGTCGGCGCTTCCGGCCGGGACGGCGGCCAGGGTCGTCAGGAACAAGGACCCGGCGGCCGAGTACAGGGCGGCAGCTCTCATCGCGTCTCCCTTCGGTGCCGCGGCGGCGATGGCACGGCTGCCACGCCCCGACGACAACAAAAGGGATATTTCGTTCGGCGGTGAGGGAAGGCAAGCACCACCCGGCCGGTGTCGGCGGCATTGCCCCCGATGCGCCCCTCGGGTGGCCATCACTCCCGCCAGGGCTGGTCGCGGTGGGTGAACGCCGCACGCAGCTCCGGCTCGCCGATCGCGCGGATGCCCCGGACGGCGACAGAGGCGAGGAACGACCGCTCGTCCCCGGCCGGTTTGCGGGGCAGCGCGCCGAGCAGGCGCAGCCCGGCCGGAGAGGCCCAGCGGGAGTACGGGTGCACCTCGAACCGGGCGATGGCCAGGCAGCTCAGGGACAGTGTGAGAGGCAGGGCGAACCACAGGCCGACCAGTGACCGGGGGGTGTCGGTCTGGATGGGCAGCAGCAGTGCGGTCACCCCGAGCACCGCCGCGGCCAGTGCCGCGGCGCGCACCTGGCGGACGGCCGCCGCCACTGTCGTACCGGCGCCGTCGGGGACGGCGAGCCCGGCGCGCTCCAGCCGGTCGGCGAGCCGCCGTACGGCCTCGCCGCCGGCCGCGCGCGCCCGTACGGGCTGGATCCGCGACTGGCCCTGCGGCCCTATGGCCCCGATGACGCACTGCTCCATCTCGTCGCGCCCCCGCGGGTCCACCACCGTGGCCCAGCCGGTGTGCGCGAGCAGCAGGCGGCGCTGGCGGGCCATCGAGATCATGGCCACGTCGGCGACCCGGGCGGGACCGCCGGAGAGGAAGGCCGCCTCGTACAGCGTCAGATCGTGCCCCCGGTCCACTGTCGTCGTGTCCGTGTCATGCGTGTCCGGCGTTGCCGCATGGACGGCGGACAGACACAGCCGGGTGCACGCCGTACCGGCGAAAGCCCAGGCCAGGAGCAGCAGTAGGACCCAGAACATGACGTTTTTCTATGCCAGAGGTCCGGGTGGGCGCCATGCCTTGTTCACCATCCGGACGGAGTGTGGCCGGTATATGACGTTCCGTGTCTTGTTGAGATCGCCAAGTCGACGAGGTCAGGGGGTGCTCGGCGCCGGGCTCGCGGCGGCGGGCGGCAGGGAGTACGACTCGGCGGGCGACGGTGTCACCGGGACCGCGGCGCTCGGGGCGACGGCCGGCGGGGTCGGCACGGGGGTGGGCGAGGCGGCCAGGTCCCTCGCCAGTGTGGCGAAGTCCACGTATCCCGTCGCCTCCAGGACCTTGATGTGATCGAGGACGGTCGCGTTGGCGTCGTCGGCGAGGTCGCGGACCAGGGAGTTCTGGGTGTCGGACCGGACCTGGGCGACCAGCGTGAACACCCGGCCGTGCGCGAGCCGCAGGATGGCGGCGAACGTGCGGTCGAAGTCCTCTCCCTGCGCCGTGTTCAGGGTGGCGAGCCACTGCTTCTGCTGTGCGTTCGGCTCGTTCGGCAGGGGGACGCCGAGCTGGGTGGCGACGGTGCGGACATGCGCGTCCAGCGAGGTGTGACCGTCGACGAGGTGCTGGCCCGCGGTGCGTACGGCGGCCGTGGTCCCCTTGCGCTCCGCGAGCTGGCCGGCGGGCAGCTCCCAGAGCCCCGCGAGCCGGACCCTGGTGATGAAGTCCTGGTCCTGCGCCGACAGCGGGCCGTACGGAGTCGCGACGGCCTGTGCGCTCAGCACGCCGGCGTCGGCCGTGTCCTGCCGGTCGGCGTACGACCACAGCGGGTACAGCAGTGCCGCCGCGGTCACCGCGAGCGCCGCGATGACGAGCCCGGTGCCGCTGAATATGCCTCGGCCCTTGATCGGGGGGCGGGGTCGCATGGCGCCTCCTGTAGCGCACCGCACGCGAGTGTGCCTGGGGGTGGGTGCGGTTTGGCATATTACTGGCGCCGCGCATCCCTGAGCGCGTGGCGAGGGGCACAGGGCCGCCGTCCCGCCCCCGCGGACCGGCGACCCGGGGGTGTGCTGTGACGAAGGTGGCACCGGAACTGCCGGAGGGCCTTGGCGGCGGTCCTTTCGGCCGCCACTCCCGGCGGCGCGCCGTCCCGCTCCGGCGCGTCGGTGCCGGCGGCCATGTTGTGGCCGGCGGTGCCGACCGTGCCGGGCGGCGGGGCGGCGCATCGGTACGGCTGCGCGCCCCTTCAGGGTGCCTGCGCCCGGCGGGCGCAGGTGGGTGACTTCACCGTCGGATCAGTCCAGGCGCCCTGACAGGACTCTGCGGGCCGTGCGGGCCACCAGCCCGCCGGTCGGCCTCGGTGCCGGTCCTGTCCGGTCCAGCCACCACTGCCGTAGCTCCCGCCGCGCCTCCGCCCGCTCCGGCCGCCCGGACCGCAGCAGCAGGCCGGCGAAATCCAGCGCGTCCCGCCGGTACCCTCCGCTCATCGGCCGCTCCCGTGCGTAGGCGAGGAACAGCGCCCGGTAGCCGGCGCCGAGGATCACCGGCAGTTCCGGTGCCACCTTCGCCACCACATCCGCCCGCTTGGCCGCGAGGGCGCGGGCCTGCACCCGCATCCGCGCCCGGTCGAACCCCTCGGGTACCGGCGTCCCGGCCACCAGCGAGGACAGCACGGCGGCCTGGGCGACGCCGACCCGCTCCCGCGCGCCGACCGCCGGCCGCGTGAGCACGGCGACACCCCCGTCCGCCGGCCCGGTGCCGACGGTGGCCCCCGTACCGCCGCCGACAGCGGCGCCGCCGGTCGCCACCGCCTCCTGGATCAGGGCCAACTCCCGTTCCAGCTGGGCCGGTTCGGGGAAGTTGTCGTCCCGTTCCAGCAGTACCCCGGGCGGGGCGGTACGGGCGGCGAGGTCGGTCAGGATGTCGAGGACCGGGCGCGGCACGGGATGGGCGTGGCTGTCGTGCCAGACGCCGTCCCGCTCGAAGCCGCCCGCCACATGGACGTAGGCGATCGCCTCCAGAGGCAGCGCGGCCAGTGCCTCGGCGGGGTCCTCGCCCCGGTTGACGTGGTTGGTGTGCAGATTGGCCACGTCGATCAGCAGCCGTACGCCGGTGCGCTCGACCAGCTCGGACAGGAACTGCCCCTCGGTCAGCTCCTCGCCCGGCCAGGAGAACAGCGCGGCGATGTTCTCCAGGGCCAGCGGCACGGGCAGGGCGTCCTGCGCGATACGGACGTTCTCGCAGAGCACGTCCAGGGCGTCCCTGGTGCGCGGCACCGGCAGCAGATGCCCGGCCTCAAGCGGCGGGGAGGCGGTGAGCGCACCGCCCGCGCGGACGAACGCGATGTGCTCGGTGACCAGGGGGGAACCGAGGGCCTGCGCGCGTTCAGCCAGCGCCGTCAAGCGGCCCTCGTCGGGGCGGTCGGCACCGCCCAGGCCGAGGGAGACCCCGTGCGGGATCACGGTCACCCCGCACTCGCGCAACCGCAGCAGCGACTCCGGGAGGTGCCCCGGGCAGACGTTCTCCGCCACGACCTCCACCCAGTCGATCCCCGGCATCCGCTCCACGGCGTCCGCGATCTCCGGCCGCCAGCCGATCCCCGTGCCCAGTCGCCGCATGAGTCCTCCCCTCCGTCGAATGAGGGGGGTATGGCCCCGGCGGGCGGAGCCGAATCCCCTGCCTGTCGCGTTCAGAGCAACATTTGAGGTTCAGCCCAGTCCCGGCCACCACTGCGGGCTACGGTCCGGCAGACCCGGCAGACCCGGCAGACCCGGCAGACCCGGCAGACCCGGCAGACCCGGCAGGCCCGGCGGACGCGGGCCACTGCTTGGCCCGGGAGGCCCTGCCCCACGCCGACAACCCCAGCAGGCCGCACGCAAGGAGCACGTCGTCAGCGCAGGCCGTCCCACAGGGTCCGCAGACTGCCGCGTGGGTCGTGGTCGGTGGCCGGCGCGTCCGCGAACCGGCGTACGGTCCGGTGCGGTTCACGGTAGGCGGGCCGGCCCGGATCGCCGGTGGTGGCGAAGGAGACCCAGGCGGCGTGCATGCTGTCGGCGATCGCCTGGGGCGGGAAGTCTCCGAGCAGGGGCGTAAAGGCCGGGTCGGCCGGGTTGTCGAAGACGAAGGGGACGTCGAGCACGTGGCACGCGCCCAGCGTGCCCTCGAAGGCGGGGGAGGGCCAGGCGAACTCGTAGACGTAGGCGCGAGCACCATGGCGGGCCTGGGCCTGGGCCTGGGCCTCGGCGAGGCGCAGCGCGGGGAGGCGGTAGAACCAGTCGGTGGCGATCTGTACGAGCAACTCGCCCGGGCTCGCTTCGGGGAACGCGGCGGGCCGCGCCGCTCTGCAGTGCCGCACGGTGGAAGAGGCCCTTGGCCGCGGGCATGGCCAGCAGGGTGCCGACGCTCATCGCCCCGGCCGACTGGCCGAACACCGTGACGCGATCGGGGTCACCGCCGAAGGCGGCGATGTTGTCGCGGACCCATGCGAGCGCGGCGATCTGGTCCAGCAGTCCGAGGTTCACCGGTGCGGTGTCGCCGGGGCCGAGGTGCAGGAAACCCTCCACGCCCAGACGGTGGTTGAGGGTGACGAGAACGACCGCGTCGCGGGCGAACGCGGCGCCGTCGTAGCCGGAGAGGGAACCGGAGCCGTTGGTGAACGCGCCGCCGTGGAGCCAGACCAGGACGGGCAGGCGCCCGGCCGGATCGGGGGTCCAGACGTTGAGGTTGAGGAAGTCCTCGCCGGGGACGATGCGCTCGGGGAGCAGGCGGTCCATCGGCGGCGGATACGGTGCCTGCGGGGCGGTGGACCGTAGGCACCGGCGTCACGGACCCCGTCCCACGCGGCGGGCGACCGCGGCGGTGCGCAGCGCAGCGGGCCGGTGGGGGCGGCGGCGTACGGGACGTTCCTGAAACAGGCGGTTCCGGCAGGGCCGGTGACGCCGCGGGCGAGGCCGTGCCGGGTGGCGAGGACCGGTCGCATGGGCACTCCTTGCGCACAGAGCGGGGACGGGGCACCGGTCGGCTCAGCGGCCGGCGTTCACGATGCGCAGCGCGAACCGCGCGTACTGGTCGGCGATCTGTTCGCGGGTCCGGCCGAGGGCGGGGCCGAACCATTGGGCGACCTGCACACCGAGGCCGCCGATCGCGGTGACCGCCAGCAGCGGATCGTCGAGCTCGAACTCGCCGTTGCCGATGCCGCGTTCCAGGACGTCGGCGAGCATGCCGCGGCACTCCTCGCGCAACTGGAGCGAGGGCGTGGCCAGTTCGGGCGACAGGGCGTGCAGTTCGCCGTTGGTGACCACCGCAAGCAGGGGATGGTCGGTGTGGAGCAGTACATGGGCGCGGACCAGGGCGGCCAGCTGCCGGGCCGCGCCGGTGTCGCGGGTTTCGGCGGCGGCCTGCGCCAGCCGGGTCCGCATCTCCTCGTGGCCGATGCGTACCAGCTCGGCCAGGACGTGCCCCTTGGACGGGTAGTGCGCGTACAGGGTCGCGGAGTTGATGCCGACCTTGCCCGCGATCTGCCGGATCGAGGTGCCCGCGAAGCCGGACTCGGCGAACAGCTCCAGGCCCGCCTCGAGGATCTTGCCTCGGGTTCCGGGCGGCGTGACGCCCTCGGGGAGTACCGCCTCCATGGCGACGACCCGGCGGGGTTCCCAGGCGGGGAGTTCCACGGCTGCTCCTGAAGGCTCGGCGGGGTGCCAACTCGGCGAATTTTCCAACCAATCGATTGGTTGACACCGTAACGCAGAAGCCGGATGGTGGCTCACGACGCGTCAGAAAACAACCAATCGATTGGTTGGAATCAGCAGCCTGGTTGCACTCCCCACCCCCTCCACCCATCCCTCGGAGTGTGCTCCATGAGATTCCGCTCCCCGCGCAGAGCCGCGCAGGCTCTCGCCGCCCTCGGCGCCGCACTCGCCCTCGCGGCCGGCGGCCCGGCCGCATCCGCCCGGGCCGCCGCCCCGCCGCTGCCGGACCTGAACATCACCGGCACCTACGTCACCGGCGTCTCCTCCGGCGGCTTCATGGCCACCCAGCTCCAGGTCGCCTACTCCGGCACCTTCGACGGCGCCGGCATCGTCGCCGCCGGGCCTTACGACTGCGGCCAGGGGCATGTGATCGAGTTCGTCACCTGTGACCTCGGCCTGGGCGTCGGCGACCTGGAGCGGCAGGCCGAGGACTGGGCGTCCGAGGGCCGCATCGACCCGGTCGCGAACCTGCGGGGCAAACCGGTCTACGCGTACCACGGCACTCTCGACCCGGTGGTCAACCCATTGGTCTCCCGGGCCGGCGTCGACTTCTACGAGCACTTCGGCGCGGACGTCACCTACCACGACCGGGACCCGGCCGGACACTCGTGGCCCACTCCTGACGGCGTCGTCCCCTGCGCCCTCACTCTGCCGCCGTTCCTGAACAACTGTCACGACGACCCGGAGCAGGAGATGCTCACTGCCTGGCTCGGCGGGGTCAACCCGCCGAACACCGGCGCTCCCAGGGGCACCCTCACGTACTTCGACCAGAACGCCTACGCGCCCGGCGGCTCTGCCCGCGCCCTGTCCATGGACTCCACCGGGCAGCTCTATCTCCCGCCGGCCTGCGCGAACGGCGCGCCCTGCAAACTGGTGGTGGCCCTGCACGGCTGTCTGTCCGCCCAGCAACTCCTGGGCACGGCCTTCGCCGAGAAGAGCAACATCGACACCTACGCCGACACCAACAACCTGGTCGTGCTCTACCCGCAGGCCGTCTCCAGCGTCTGGCCCGTCAATCCGCAGGGCTGCTGGGACTGGTTCGGATACACCGGCTCCGACTACGCCGTGAAGAGCGCACCGCAGATGACCGCCGTCGTCAACATGGTCCACGCCCTGGGCGCCCGACCCGCACCGGCCGTCCCCGCAGTGCCCGTTCCCGCAGTGCCCGCCGTCCGCGGCCCGGGCACTGCGGGGCCGGGGCCTTTGCGCCGACGGGAGCGGAGGTCCGGCGGTCCGCTCACGGACGTGCGGGGACCAGCGCCGCCGCCGGCGCACGCAGGGCCGTCGTGGTCCGGTCGCGGTCCCCGGTGGTGACCAGGTCCAGGAGCGGTCGGGAACGCCGGGATCGCCGGGGCCGGCGGCCCCGAAGAGGTGCTGGGCGTCGGGGAGCATGGACTGGGCGTGACGCAGGACAGTGGGCCCCTGGCCGCGGCCGTGCGGCGTCGACCGGGAGCGTGTCTGCCCCCGCCACCCTCGCGCGCGCCGCCTTCCGCGGGCCCCGGAGGTGTGGCGCAGGGCCACCAGCGGCGGCGCACCCGCCGGCCTCCTCCTCTACAACCTCCTCCACAACGCCGATCCGACGTCGCGCACCGATGTCTCGCACCGATGTCGCGCACCGATGTCGCGCACCGATGTCGCGCTCCGACGTCCCGCACCGATGTCGCGCGCTGATGTCGCGCTCCGACGTCCCGCACCGACGTCGCGCTCCGATGTCGCGCTCCGATCCCTCGGACGGCCTGAAGCCGGTCGTCACGCGCGGGTGGCTCTACACCCGTGCCCCACGCGCCGCCGTCCTCGGCGCTCCCCGCGTCGCCGTCCTCGACGCTCCCCGTGCGGCCGCCCTCGGCGTCCGACCGGCGCCGACTGCGCAGACCGCTGCCGGCGCTGCTGGGGCGCATCGGTTTCGGGGCGCGTCCTGAGGACGACCCATTTCCCCTGCCGGCCCTCGCCCCGGGCGCCCGTCCTGTCGAGGCCTGTGCCGGACGCCTCCTGGAAGCGGCTACGTGAACAGCCCCCAGCGATGGATATGTGCTGCCTCAGCCATCAGACACGCCTTGGCGCAACGCCGGATGGTCGGCGACGACCGTGCAGCTGCCCGGTGCGATCTCCGTGAAGCCGGCATCCCGCACGAGCGGCAGCCCGCTGCCGGTCAGCCGGGCCCAGTCGGCGGGGTCCGCCGTGCGGACGCAGAGCGCGAAGCCCGTGTCCCGCCAGGCCGTGCGCTCCGCCGCGGGCAGTGCCCACCAGGCCAGCTGGGCGCCGTGCCCCGCCTGGGCCATGGTCTTTCCGGCCGACATCTCCAGAGCAGGATTCAGCCACAGCACCGGCTGCGCCGACTCCGCCGCGACGGGCGGCTCCGGGTCGTCCAGCTCGGTGCCGGACACCTGGAGCTTGGCCAGGTCCTTGGGCCAGCCGTCCAGCGGGACCGGCGGGAAGACCCGCACCTGCGCGGCCTTCCCGGTCACCGTGATCCCGGGCAGCGCCTCGGCCCGCCGCCACTCGGCGCCCCGGGCCCGCCGTACGACCTTGCGGATCCGCGCGTCCTCCCAGTTCCGCACCGCCTCGGCCCACTCGCCGTCACCGGCCGCCCGCTCGTCCGCGAGCAGCACGAGCACGGCCCGGGCGGCCGTCTCCAGCGCGTCGGTGCGGGCGGGCGGCGCAGCGCGCTCGATCCGCACGACGAGGGGAAGGACGAACTGCGGCGCTTCGTCCCGGCTGTCACTCGGGGGCATGGCATCAGGGCTCACGTCAGCCAACCTTAAAGGGCGCAACCGGCCGAGAACGTCTTGCGGACCGGACCCCTGATCAGCTCCGACGGCAAGAGCGGACAAAATCGCCCCATGCAACGTGACCTACGACTGATCGGCGTAGGCCGCCGCTACGGCATCCGCGGCCCCTGGGTGTTACGAGGCGTCGACCTCACCATCGCACCCGCAACCCTCACCCGCATGGAAGGAGCGAACGGCACCGGGAAGTCCACCCTGCTCCGCCTCCTCGCCCGCCTGGACACGCCGACGGAGGGCCGGGTCACCGGCCGCCCGCGCACGGCGTACGTCCCCGAACGCTTCCCCTCGGCGCTGCCCTTCACGGCCCTCGGCTATCTCACCCACCTCGGCACCGTGCACGGCCTGAGCCGCACGACCGCGCGGCGCACTGCGGGCACCTGGCTGGAACGGTTCGGCGCGGGTGCCCACGCCGACACCCCGATGGCGCGGCTGTCGAAGGGCAGCAGCCAGAAGGTCGCCGTCGCCCAGGCCCTGCTCGGCGAACCGGAGCTGCTGGTGCTGGACGAGGCCTGGACCGGCCTGGACGCGGCGGCGCGGGCCGAGCTGGAGCGGGCGGTGGCCGAACGGACCGCCGCCGGCGGTGCCGTGGTGTTCGTCGACCACGACCCGCGCCGGCTGGCCGGAGCACCGGACGCCACGTACACCGTGCGCGACGGCGGGCTCGAGCGCCGTACGGGCGGCGGGAGTTCACCGGCCGGACCGCTCGCCCAGGTCACCGTGCAGGGGCCGGCCGGCGGGGCGCTGCCGCCCGACGCGACCCGTACCGTCACCACCGCCGAGGAGCCCACCCCCGGCAGCTACCGTCTCGCCGTACCCGCCTCCCACTCGGACGTCCTGCTGCGCGCCCTGCTCACGGCCCGCCCGCCCTGGCACGTGGTGAGCGTCACCCCACCCTCCGACGACGACCCACCGTCGGCCGACCTCGGAAGCCGCCCATGACCGCACTCCTGCGCTACCAGGCCGACCTGCTGGTGCGCTCCCAGCGCTGGCTGCCGCCGGTGATCCTGTACGCCGCGTTCCTGGGGATCGGTGTGCAGAGCGGCCAGCCCGTTCTCAGCTCGCTCGGCTACACGGCCGCCGGTCTGCTCCCGGTGGCCGCCTGGCTGGTGCGGATCTGTGTCACCGGTGAGCCGGACGCGGCCCGCGCCTGTGTCGCCGCCGCGCGCGGCCCCGCGCGGGCCCACCTCGCCTGTCTGCTGACCGCGCTGCTCGCGGCGGTGGCGCTCGGCGTGCTGGCGACCGTGGTGGTGACACTGATCAGCGCCCCGGCGAGCGACGACCACCACATCCACGTTCCCGCGCTGAAGGCCGCCGCGGCCGGGCTGCCCGCCACGCTCGCCTGCGCGCTGCTCGGCGCGGCCGTCGGCGCGCTCACCAACCGGCCGGTGCTGTGTTCCACCGGCCGTGCGGTGCCCGCGATGCTCCTGGGCGCCCTGCTGGCGGTGGTGCTCACCGGCTCCCCGGCGCAGGCAGCGGTCAGCGGACTGGTCACCGGTTCGCAGACCGGCCGGGTCGCGGTGCCGCTGCTGCCGCCGGCCGGGGCGGCCCTGCTCACGGCCGCCGCCTTCGCCACTGCCGCAGGCCTCAGCGCCCGTCGCTCACCCTGAGCGGGCGGTGCGCTCAACGGTGCCCGTTGCTCTGCCCGATCAGCTCGGAGACCTTCACCAACCGGTAGCCGCGCCTGCGCAGTTCCGGTACGACCGTGCGGACGACCTGCGTGGTGGTCGGGGCGGTGCTGAGGACGCAGTGCATGACGACCACCGAGCCGGGCTGCACCTCGTCCAGCACCTGCCGGGTGACCGCGTCGGCGTCCTTGGCGGACGTGTCGC
Organism: Streptomyces broussonetiae; assembly: GCF_009796285.1. NCBI lineage: Bacteria > Bacillati > Actinomycetota > Actinomycetes > Kitasatosporales > Streptomycetaceae > Streptomyces > Streptomyces broussonetiae. The sequence goes on from NZ_CP047020.1 coordinate 7,112,343, forward strand.
CGCTCACCACGTCCCACTGCACCGCGGTGACCCCGACCTCGTTGAGCGCGCGCAGCGCCTGCCGGTCGTAACAGCCGCCGGGGAAACGGAAGTACGGCATCGGGCGCGGCACCCCCGCCTTGCGCAGGGAGGCGTACGCCCGGGCCACGTCCGAGCGCATCTCGGCGGCGGGGACGGACGGCAGGCCGTCGCAGTCGTCGGTGAACGCGTTGTGGCCGTAGGAGTGGTTGGCGACCTCGAACTGCGGGTCGTGGCCGAGGCTGCGGGCCTCGGTCGGGTACTCGTCCGCCCACCGGCCGGTCATGAAGACGGTCGCCGGGACCTTCAGTGCGCGCAGGGTGCCGATGAGATCCGGATTGTCGAAGTGCTCGCCGGCGGCGGCACGGGGTCCCTCGGCGGTGGTCATGTCGGCGTCGAAGGTCAGCGCGACGGTCCTGCCCAGGGTGCGCGGGCCGTGCTCGAAGACCGGGGTCAGACCGCCGGGACCCGGCGCGAGCACGGGCGGACGCGGGGCGGGCGGGGAGATGGAGACGGTGGCCTCGGTCCGGTCGTGGCGGGCACCGTCCGCACTGCCGCAGGCGGCGAGCGCCGCCCCCAGGACACAGACGGCGGTGATACGACGTGCTGGTGGGATCACCGTACGAACGTACGGCGAAATGTAGGCTTATATGTCGATGTATGGCGTGGCGCGGCAGTACGGTCACCCGGCTAGCGGCCGTAACGACCGGTCAGCGTTCCCGTGGCCAGGGTGTGGCCCGACAAGGCACGAAGGAGATCGTCCCGGCTCGCCTGCGCGGTGAGCGACAGGCGGCCGTCGGTGGCGTACACCGTGAGGACGTAGCGGTGCGGCCGGTCGCCCCGGGGCGGGCAGGGGCCGCCGTAGCCCGGTGTGCGGAAGTCGTTGCGGCCCTCGGTCGCACCCGGTGGGTGTCCTCCCGCCGGCAGACGGGTGGTGTGCGGGTCGATGCCCCACACCAGCCAGTGCGTGAACGCACCGTGCGGGGCGCTCCGGTCCTGCAGGAGCAGGGCCAGGGAGGCGGTGTGCGCGGGCACGCCGGAAAAGGCGAGCGGCGGTGAGACGTTCGCGGCGTCGCAGGTGAAGCGGCGCGGGATCGTACCGCCGTCGGCGTACGCGGTGCTCGTGACGGTGATGCGGGCGGCGGCCGTCGGCGAAGAGCTGGTGTCACCCCTGCCTCCCCCGCCTCCGCATCCCGCGACGCAGGCCAGCGCGGCCACCAGGGCCGCCACGCTCTTACGCATGCCCGGCACGCTAGCCGGAACGCGGCCCTCCGTCACTGTCCGACGCGGGCGGTGCGTTGTTGCCGCGCTCCAGGAAGTGCAGCAGCTCCACCGGGATCGGCAGGACCAGCGTGGAGTTCTTCTCGGCCGACACCGCCATCACCGTCTGCAGCAGCCGCAGCTGGAGGGCGGCGGGTGTGTCGGCCATCTGCTGGGCGGCCTCGGCGAGCTTCTTGGAGGCCTGGAGTTCGGCGTCCGCGTTGATGATCCGGGCCCGGCGCTCCCGGTCGGCCTCGGCCTGACGGGCCATGGACCGCTTCATGGTGTCCGGCAGCGAGACGTCCTTGATCTCGACGCGGTCGACCTGGACGCCCCAGCCGACGGCCGGGCTGTCGATCATCAGCTCCAGGCCCTGGTTGAGCTTCTCGCGGTTGGACAGCAGATCGTCCAGGTCGCTCTTGCCGATGATCGACCTGAGCGACGTCTGGGCCATCTGCGACACCGCGAACTTGTAGTCCTCGACCTTCACCAGGGCACTGGTCGGGTCGATCACGCGGAAGTAGACGACCGCGTCCACCCGTACGGTGACGTTGTCGCGGGTGATGCCTTCCTGGGCCGGGATCGGCATCGTGACGATCTGCATGTTGACCTTGTGCAGCCGGTCCACGAACGGGATCACCAGGGTCAGGCCCGGCGAGCGCTCGTCTCCGGCGACCCGGCCGAGCCGGAAGAGCACGCCGCGTTCGTACTGCTTGACGACCCGTGCCGCCATCGCCAGATAGATCACACCGGCGGAACCTGCCGCCGCGATGGCGCCCAGCAACTCCGAGAGCATGGTGACCTCCTCACGGAGAGGTCTGCTTTTGTCCGCTGCTGTAACCATAAGCCGGTTGGGCCGGTCTGCCGAGGGGTCCCGGCAGACCGGACCGGGATGCCGAGGGGCGTCGGCACCCCGGCCCGGGGACTGCGGCCGTCGGGCGGCCCGTTTGGTGACCGTCGGACAGCCTGGGCGGTGGTGGTCAGGCGGCCTGTGCCGCCGTGACCTTCACCGGTTCCGTGCCGGCCGCGCTGTGGCGTGCGGCCCAGTTCTCCAGGGCCGTACGGCAGGCGTGGTCCAGGTGGTGGAGGCCGGACAGGTCGAGGCGGACCGGGCGGTCCTGGGGGAGGGACTCCAGGCTGTCGAGGATCTTCGGCAGCCGCAGGAAGGTCGCGTTGCCCGAGAGAAGGGCGTCGACCGGGCCCGCCCCCTTGTCGATCACCTCCAGCTTGACGTGCGAGGCCTCCCAGGCGGTCTTGACCACCGCCAGCGCCAGGCCGATCAGCACGCCCTCGAACATGCTGACCGCCACGATCGAGACCGCGGTCACGGCCAGGACCAGCGCTTCACCGCGCTGCTCGCGCCACAACCCCGCCAGCGCCCGGACGGGCACCAGCTTGGCGCCGGAGTGGATCAGGATGCCCGCGAGCGCGGGGACGGGGATCCAGGCCAGCACGCCGGGCAGCAGCGCGGCGAACAGCAGCAGCCACACACCGTGCAGGACCCGGGAGGCCTTGGTGCGGGCACCCGCCTGGACGTTGGCCGCGCTGCGCACGATCACCGCGGTCATCGGCAGCGCGCCGAGCAGCCCGCACACCGCGTTGCCGGTGCCCTGGGCGATCAGCTCCTTGTCGTACGCGGTGCGCGGCCCCGGGTGCAGCCGGTCCACGGCCGCCGCGCTGAACAGCGACTCGGCGGAGGCGATCAGGGTGAAGGCGACCACCGTGCCGAGCACCCCGACACCCGCGAGTTCACCGAAGGCACTGAGCGGCGGCGGCTGGATCGAGCCCAGCAGGCCCTGCACCTGGACGGTGGCCACCGGCAGGTCCAGCGCGAGCGCGGCCAGGGTGGCGAGACCGACCGCGGCCAGCGGGCCGGGCACCGTGCGCACCCCCGCCGGGGCGTGCTTCCACAGGAGCAGCACGGCGACCGTGCCCGCGGCCACGGCGAGCGAGGACAGGCCCGTGCCGTCGCCGAGGGCGTCCCGGAGCGCCCCGGGCAGCCCGGCGATCTTGCCCAGGCCGGAGTCGGGTGCCTTGGCCGCCAGCGCCGGGTACAGCTGCCCGGCGATGAGCACCAGACCGATTCCGGCCAGCATGCCCTCCACGACGGAGACCGAGATGGCACGGAAGTAGCGGCCGAGCTTGAGCAGGCCCATGGCCACCTGGATCGCCCCGGCGGCGAGCACGATCACGCCGAGCACGGGCAGGCCGAACTCCTTGACCGCCTCGAAGACGAGCACGGTCATGCCGGCGGCCGGCCCCGACACCTGCAGGCTGCTGCCGCGCATCAGCCCGGTGACGAGGCCGCCCACGATGCCGGTGACCAGGCCGAGTTCGGCCGGGACACCGGAGGCGACGGCCACGCCGACGCACAGCGGCAGCGCGACCAGGAAGACGACGAGGGAGGCGGCGAAGTCCTGCCGCATGTACGGGAAACGGGATATGAGGGTGTTCCTGCCGGTCATGGGCGCGCTCACAGGGACTCGAAGGTGTCGGTCTGCGGGCGGTGCGCCCGTACGGCGCCGGTGTGCACCTCGTAGTACCAGGCGTGCAGGCCCAGCCGGCCCTCCGTCAGCTTCCGTGCGACGCACGGGTACGAGCGCAGCCGCAGCAGCTGGGTCAGCACATGGGCCTGCACGCCCTCGGCGACCTCCGGGTCCTCGGCCGCACCGGCCGGGCGCGGGGTGGCGTGCGCGAGCCAGTCGCGCACGGCCGGTACGGCGGTCAGGTCGTCGCCGCGCACCAGCGCGCCGACCGCGCCGCAGTGCGAGTGGCCGCAGACGACGATGTCGCGCACGCCGAGCACCTCGACGGCGTACTCGATGGTGGCGGCCTCGCTCGTAGGCTGCTGCGAGGTGTGCGGGGGGACGATGTTGCCTGCGGTGCGCAGCTCGAACAGTTCGCCGGGGCGGGCGCCCGTGATCAGGGCCGGGACGACCCGGGAATCGGAGCAGGTGATGAAGAGCACCTGCGGGCACTGGCCCTCGGCGAGCTTGGCGAACTCCTCAGGGCGCTGTCCGAAGGTACGGGCGTTGTCGATGAGGGGCTGCATGTGTGTGGGTTCCTCCTGGCGCGCCTGCACGGGCGCGTCGGACTTGAACGACGGTGGTGGGGGATCGTGGTGGTGAGGGGAAGGCCCGGTGACCGGGCCGGTGCTGACCGGCTGTCAGCAGCGGAAGACCTGGAGCGCCGCCGTGGTGTGGGCTCTGGAGGGTCTCGGGGCGCGCCGGTCGACGGCGCCGGGGGTGCCCGGCGTGTCGGTAACGGCGGCCCGGCCGGTTATGAGCGGGTGCTCCTGCGTGCGGCGGGAGGTGGAGCCGAGGACCGTGTCCGTCTCGTCGCGCACCGGCAGTTCGGACGACGTCGTTCCGATCTGGGCCTTGGCCGTCGCTTCACCGAGGGTGTGCGCGGATGTGAAGGTTTCCGCAGGCGCGAAGAGCAACAGGGTGAGCAGGGTGACGGCAAGGGAGGCGAGCGTGGTCCGGGCCGTCGTACCTCGGAACATGCGCCCTCCTTCCGGAAGTTCACGCCTCTCGAATGCGCCAAGCATTGGTCAATGACTGGTCAAGAAACACGTTAACCCTGCAAAGTCCTTTGCAGGGTTAACAGCGCGTTACGAGCGCAAGAGAGCGTGAAAAGTGCCGGTCGCGTGGCCGGAATCCGACTCTTGCCTACGGGGTGACGAGCCCCTTGGCGTCACGGGCCAGCGCGGTGAGCCGGGAGATCGCGCGGAAGTACTTCTTGCGGTAGCCGCCCTTCAGCATCTCCTCGCTGAACAGCCGGTCGAACGGCAGACCCGAGGCCAGCACCGGGACCTCGCGGTCGTAGAGCCGGTCCGCGAGCACCACGAGCCGCAGCGCCGTCGACTGGTCCGGAACCGGCTCCACGCCGGTCAGGCACACGGCCCGGACCCCGTCGGTCAGCGCGCCGTACCGGCTCGGGTGAACCTTGGCCAGGTGTTCCAGCAGATGCGGGAAGTCGTCCAGCGAGGCGCCCTCGGTGGCGTACGCCGCCTTCGTCACCTCTTCGTCGGTGAAGGGCTTGGGGGCCTCGGGCAGGCCGCGGTGCCGGTAGTCCTCGCCGTCGATGCGCAGGGTGCGGAAGCGGGCCGACAGCCCCTGTATCTCGCGCAGGAAGTCGGCGGCGGCGAACCGGCCCTCGCCCAGCTTGCCCGGCAGCGTGTTGGAGGTGGCGGCGAGCGCGACGCCCGCCTCGACCAGCTTGCCGAGCAGGGTCGACACCAGGACCGTGTCGCCCGGGTCGTCCAGCTCGAACTCGTCGATGCACAGCAGGCTGTGGCCGGAGAGGGTCTGCACCGTCTGCTGGAAGCCGAGGGCGCCGACCAGGTTCGTCAGCTCCACGAAGGTGCCGAACGCCTTGCGCGAGGGCTCGGCGGGGGTGGCGTGCCACAGGGAGGCGAGCAGATGGGTCTTGCCGACGCCGTAGCCGCCGTCCAGGTAGACCCCGCGCGGGCCGGCCGGCGTCCGAGGCGCCCTGGTCCTGCCGAAGCCGAAGAAGCCGCGCTTGCCGGCGCCGGAGGCGTGCGCCCCGCCGAGCCCGGCGGCGAAGCCCTCCAGCACCGTCACCGCCTCGGTCTGGCTGGGCTGGTTCGGGTCCGGTATGTACGTCGAGAAGCGGACCGAGTCGAAGCGCGGTGGCGGCACCATCTCGGCGACCAGCCGGTCCGCGGGTACGTACGGCTCGCGGGCGCACAGGGAGAGGGGGCCCGCGTCGGTCAGGGGGCTGGATCCGGGGGCGGCGGTGGAGGACGACACGGTCACCCATGCTAAGCGCCGTGCCACACTGCACGACATGCGACGCCTGTTCCCTGTGACCGACGAAACAGCAGCCCAGGCCTCCGGTGGGGGTGAGCGTGTCGGGGGAACCGGGGGTGCCGCCGGGCCGGATCGGCCCGCCCCGCCCGTCGACCGGGAGTGGACCCTCGCCGAGCTGGCCGCCGCCTACGCCTATCCGCTGCCCGGGCCGGGCGGACCCAAGCCGTGGCTGCGCGCCAACATGGTCTCCACCCTGGACGGCGCCGCCCAGCACGACGGGCGTTCGCAGCCCATCTCCTGCGCCGCCGACATGCGCGTCTTCGGCACCCTGCGGGCGCTTGCCGACGTCGTCGTGGTGGGTGCGGAAACGGTACGGCAGGAGGGATACCGCCCGGCACGCGCGCGTGCCGAGTTCGCCGGCGCCCGCGCGGCCGCCGGACAGGCCCCCGCGCCGGCGATCGCGATCGTCACCGCGAGCCTGGACCTGGACTTCTCGCTCCCGCTGTTCACCTCGCCCCTGGTGCCCACACTGATCCTGACCGGGGCCGACGCCGCCCCGGACCGCGTCGCCGCAGCCGAGAAGGCCGGCGCCAAGGTGGTGGTCGCCGGGGCGGGCAGGGGCATCGACCCCGCGCGCGCGGTGCACGCCCTGGCCGGCCTCGGCCACACCCGGCTGCTCACCGAGGGCGGGCCCCGGCTGCTCGGTCAGCTGATCGCCGCCGACGTCCTGGACGAGCTGTGTCTGACCCTCTCGCCGATGCTCACCGCGGGGAGTGCGCAGCGCATCGCCGGGGGCCCGCCGGTCGCCGTGCCGCGCCGGTTCGAACTCGCGTCCCTCCTTGAGGAGGCCGGGTTCCTGTTCGGCCGATACCGTCGGTCCTGAAATAACCGGAATATACTGCTCCGCTTTGCTCCCGGGGGGCAGACTTAGTCCGGCACAATCCGTGCGATCACGGGGCAGGATGGTTTCCGCAGGGGTCTGGTGAGGCCCCCGGAGGAGAAGAGGCGTTTGGTGTTCACAAGCGTTCTGATGATCGAGAAGGCCTTGACGTCCGCCGACGTGGACTTCGTCACCACCTTGCACGGGGACGAGCAGGTCACTTTTCACGTGCTCCTCCAGCCGCGCGGCGACCAGGCGGACCGCCTGCTGCGGGCCATCGACGACATCGCGCTCGGTGAACTCGACGAGGCGGTGCGCGAACGGGAGACGCCGGAGGGCGAGCAGGCGCGCGGGATCGGACAGCAGGCCCTGGACGTCTCGTTGCAGGCGCTGCGGGCCGCCGGCAGCCGGGCGGAGGGCCGCCTGGTCGAGGACCATCCGCTGGACGCGCTGAAGGAGCTGGTCGCCGAGGTGTCCGCGGACGAGGTGATCGTGCTGACCGATCCGCACTACGTGGAGGAGTTCTTCCACCGGGACTGGGCGTCCCGGGCCCGGCACAAGGTGGGTGTGCCGGTGCTGAAGCTGTTCTCGCACAGCAAGGCCTAGGTGCCGTGGGGGCGGGTGCGCGTCGGCGGGTGCGGGTGCGTCGTGGTTGCTCGCGCCGTTCCCCGCGCCCCTTCGGGTCGGCATAGGCTAGGCCTGCTCCAGCCCGCACCGTACTTGGGAGAAGAACGCATGGCACCCGGCCTTCCTACCGCCATGGACCGACCGCACTTCATCGGCATCGGCGGCGCCGGGATGTCGGGGATCGCCAAGATCCTCGCCCAGCGCGGGGCCGCGGTGGCCGGCAGCGACGCCAAGGAGTCGGCGACCGCCGAGGCGCTGCGGGCGCTCGGTGTCACCGTGCACATCGGGCACGCGGCGGAGCACCTCGCCGACGACGCGAGCTGTGTCGTCGTGTCCTCGGCGATCCGCAGCGACAACCCCGAGCTGGCCCGCGCGGCCGAGCTGGGCATCCCGGTGGTGCACCGCTCCGACGCGCTCGCCGCGCTGATGGAGGGGCTGCGCCCGATCGCCGTGGCCGGTACCCACGGCAAGACCACGACCACCTCGATGCTGGCGGTCTCGCTCGGCGAGCTGGGCCTGAAGCCGTCGTACGCGATCGGCGGCGACCTGGACGTGCCCGGCTCCAACGCGCTGCACGGCGCGGGCGACATCTTCGTCGCCGAGGCGGACGAGTCGGACCGCAGCTTCCACAAGTACGCGCCCGAGGTCGCCATCGTCCTCAACGTCGAGCTGGACCACCACGCCAACTACGCCTCGATGGACGAGATCTACGAGTCCTTCGAGACCTTCGCCGGGAAGATCGTGCCCGGCGGCACTCTGGTGATCTCCGGCGACCACGAGGGGGCGCGGGAGCTGACCCGGCGGCTCGCGGGCTCGGTGCGGACCGTGACGTACGGCGAGGCCGAGGACGCCGACGTGCGCGTGAGCGCCGTCGTACCGCAGGGACTCAAGAGCCGGGTCACCGTCCTGCTCGACGGGCAGGAGCTGACCTTCACCGTCTCCGTGCCCGGCCGGCACTACGCCCTCAACGCCGTCGCCGCGCTCACCGCCGGTGCCGCCCTCGGCATCCCGGCCGCGGAACTGGCGCCCGCGCTCGCCGCCTACACCGGGGTCAAGCGGCGCCTGCAGCTCAAGGGCGAGGCGGCCGGCGTCCAGGTCATCGACTCCTACGCCCACCACCCGACCGAGATGACCGCCGACCTGGAGGCCATGCGCGCCGCCGCCGGTGACTCCCGCATCCTCGTCGTGTTCCAGCCGCACCTGTTCTCGCGCACCCAGGAACTGGGCAAGGAGATGGGCCAGGCGCTGGCCCTCGCCGACGCCTCGGTGGTCCTCGACATCTACCCGGCCCGCGAGGACCCGATCCCGGGTGTCACCAGCGAGCTGATCGTCGAGGCCGCGCGGGCCGCGGGCGCCGACGTCACCGCCGTGCACGACAAGGCCGAGATCCCCGGCGTCATCGCGGGAATGGCGAAGCCCGGTGAGCTGGTTCTGACCATGGGCGCGGGCGACGTGACCGACCTGGGCCCGCTGATTCTGGACCGCCTGTCGCAGCAGTAAAGGGGCTGAGGCTCATGTCGTACGACGTCGAGAAGCCGGACGAGCAGTGGCGCACGGAGCTGGCGCCGGACGAATACGCCGTGCTGCGCCAGGCCGCCACCGAGCCGGCCTTCACCGGTGAGTACACGGACACCAAGACCGAAGGCGTCTATTCCTGCCGGGCCTGCGGCGCCGAACTGTTCACCTCGGACACCAAGTTCGAGTCGCACTGCGGCTGGCCGTCCTTCTACGACCCGAAGGAGAGCAAGGCGGTGGAACTGGTCGAGGACCGGTCCCACGGCATGGTCCGCACCGAGGTGCGCTGTGCCCGCTGCGGTTCCCACCTCGGGCACGTCTTCGCGGGCGAGGGCTACGCGACCCCCACCGACCAGCGGTACTGCATCAACTCCATCTCGCTGCGCCTGGCGCCCGCCGAGGACTGAGAGCGCACGACCGACCGGGCGCCGCGCCGTCGGCGGCGCCCGTACAGTGGCGATCCCGTGACGCCACGGAATGAAGCGGATCAACAGACGCGCCGAATCTTGCAAAAGGCATGTCCGAAAGGCTTCGGTCGGTCGAAGATGAGCAACGCCGGATACGGGCGCGGGAGCGGGAGGGGCGACGGGCGTGGGGACGGACGGCCACGACGATGCGGGCGCCGCGCTGCTCGCACCTCGCCGAGCCGCGCGGATGTCGCGCGGTGCGCCCGGCGCCATGCCCCGGGCGCCGCGGTTACCCGGCCATGGCCCCCGGCCGCACGACGACCGGCTCGCGGTCCGGCTCGCGGTCCGGGTCGAGGACGCGGCCTCGGGACACGGAGGAGTGCCGGTGCCGGCCGGATTCTTGTCGGTCGGCAAGACCAGCACCGCGCGAGAGGCCTTACGGCTGCCGGGTGGGCGCGGCCGACGGCCGTGGCGCCCCGCCCCGACCGATCCGGACGCCTTCCCGAGCGGCCTTGAACACCTCGCTCCGCACCCCGTGATCCGGCCGGACGTCGTCCCCTCCTGCCCCGGAGCGGGCGCGGGACGGGGGGAACGGGCCGCCGCGGCGCTCCGCAGGCCGCCGAGCGGTCCGGCGCCCGGACCGGTCCTCGTCCGCGGCGCGCTGTCGAGCGGCGACCTGCTCGAGTGCACCACGCCGGCCGGCACCCACGGCCCCCTGCCCGCCGACGAGCCCGGGCGGGTACGGGAGCCGGCGACGGCCCGGATGATCGCGGTGCCGGACGAGTTCGACGGCGCGGCGCTCGCCGCGCCCGAGCGGAAGGCCGCCGACGGCGCCGCGCGGCCCGCCCTCGCGCTGCGGCACGCCGGGAAGGGCCGGGTGGCCCGGTCCCTTGCCACAGCCCCCGCGCAGCTCCAGGGCTGCGAGACCGCCCCACCTCCGGCCCGCGCCCTCCTCGAGGCCGCGACGGACGACCGCTGCCTCGACCTCGACCCGCACCTGGTGCTCGCCTTCCCGCGGGCCGCGGCCGGGAAGCGCACGCAGGCGGTGGCCCTCCGCGAGCAGGCCGACGCGGGCCGCACCGGTCCGGCGGGGCCGGCCTCCGGGTTCCCGTGCCGGTCGGGCCGCGCCACCGAGGCCGCGGGCGATTTCTGCGCGCTGGTGCGGCCGGCCGGGGCCAGGGCGTGGCGCCGTGAGTACCACGAGACGGTACGGCTGGTCCTGCCGATCACGGACCCGGAGCGCCCGGGCGCCCCCGAACCGGACGGTCGGCCGAAACCGCCTCCGCCGTATGCCGAGGGGGCCGACGCCGACGGCGTCTGGTCGGAGCCGCCGTGGGGTGGACAGCCGCCGTAGGAGGGGACCAGCGGGCCCTGAGGGCCCTGCGAGACGGATGGGGGGAATGGGATCGGTGCCCTATTTGCTCCAGTTTGAGATTCTGTGAGGGTGTTGGGTGTGGCGCGCTGGATCCAGTCTCGCCGTAGGCAGCTGGCTGCCGACGGCCGCCGCCGCGCCGACAGCGGTGATGGGGAGGCTCTGACGTCCACGAAAACCGGGGCAGCCGCGCGGGCGGCGCAGACCGACGCCCCGACGGCCGGTGCGCGGCTCGCCGCGCTGCGCGATGCGCTGGCGGAGATCGGCAACACCCTCGAGGAGGCCACGACCTGCGGTGAGCTGACCCGGGCCGCCGTGGGGCTGGCCGGCGGGACCGCCGCCACCGTGCTGCGTCGCAGCGACAAGACCGTCTCCGGCTACGAGGCGATCGCCGGGGACGCCGATGCGCTGCCCGACGTCCGCTGGGCCACCGCGGTGGCCCGTGAGGCGGGTGCACCGGCGCTCGGCGCGCCCGTCCAGCACTGGCTGGAGTACGCGGGTGCACCCCACACCCGGGCCGCCCTGTGCCTGCCGCTGACCAGCGGGGAGGACACCTACGGTGTCCTGGTGTGGGCGCGCTCCGGCCAGCCGCTGCGCACCTGGGAGGCCGAGCTGCTCAGCCTGCTCGCCGAGCGCGCCGCCTCCCACATCCGGCACGCGCGCGCCTACGAGACCGTCAACCGCACCGCCGGTGACCTGCAACGCGCCCTGCTCTCCGAGCCCGGTCGCCCGCACCCCAACCTCGACATCGCCATCCGCTACCTTCCGGCAGGCGGCGGTGTCCTGGTCGGCGGCGACTGGTGCGAGACCGTACGGCTGCACTTCGGGCGGACCCTGCTGGTCGTCGGCGACGTCATGGGACACGGCCTCGAGGCCGCCGTCGACATGAACGCCTACCGCTCCTCGTTGCGCTACATCGCCTCCGCCGACCTGCCCCCGCACCGGGTGTTGCGGCAGATGGACGAGATCTCCTCCCGGGAGGCCGACCGCCGGCCCGCGACCTGTCTGCTGGCCAGCGTCGACCCCGGCCGGGGCCAGATCACGCTGGCCAGCGCCGGCCATCTGCCGCCGGTGCTCATCGCGACCGACGGCGAGGCCATGCTGCTGCCCGTTCCCGTGGGGCCGCCGCTGGGCACCGGACTCGGCGGCTACGAGTCGGCGACCCACCGGCTGTCGCCCGGGCAGACCCTCGTGCTGTTCACCGACGGGCTGGTGGAACGCCGCGGCGAGGACATCGACGACTCCCTGGCCCGGCTGTCCGCCGTCCGCTTCCCCGCGGGGGACGGGCTGGACGACGTCCTGGACACCATCCTCGAGCGGCTGGACGCCCGGCATGCGGAGGACGACGTCGCTGCGCTGGCTGCGCGGCCGTACAGCCGGGCGGCTTCGGCCGACGCGGCCTCGCGGTAGGGGCGGGGTGGGTGTTGGCCGGGGGCCGGGGGCCGGGGGCCGTGGGCGGGGGCGCGCGGTCGCCCGCGCCCTTCAGGCCGGCAGCCGTACCGTGAAGACCGTCGTGCCGTCCTGCAGCCCCAGCCCGCTGCCGCCCCGGTCCCGGCTGCGGGCCTTGTCGATCCGGTAGAAGCGGTCGAAGACCTGCTCCCGGTCGGCCTCCGGGATTCCGGGGCCCGTGTCGGCGACCTGCACACGCGTGCCGGCGGCATCGGACGCCACCGTCACGGACACCTCCGTCCCGGGCGGGGTGTGCACGGCCGCGTTGGTGAGCAGGTTGTCCAGCACCTGGCGGATCCGCACGGGGTCAAGGCGCAGCCGCAGGGGAGCGGTACCCGTCTCGACGGTCAGCGGATGTCCGGGACGGCCCGCGCGGAAGGCGTCCGCGGCCTCGCGCACCAGTTCCGTCAGGTCGGTGTCGGCGCACCGCAGCGGCGCCTCGGCCTCGGCCGCGTCCAGCCGGGCGAGCAGCAGCAGATCGTCCAGGAGGACGCCCATCCGGGCGGCCTCGGCGCGCAGCCGGGCCAGATGGCGGTCGCGTTCGGCCGGCTCGTTGCGGCTGCGTACTGGAACAGGTCGGCGTAGCCGCGCACCGACATCAGCGGGGTGCGCAGTTCGTGCGAGGCGTCCGCGACGAAGCGGCGCAGCCGCTGTTCGGCCTCCGCGCGCACCCCGAGGGAGTCGTCGATGTGCTCCAGCATCGTGTTGGAGGCCGTGCGCAGCTCCTCCACCTCGGGGCCGCCGCCCTTCCGGTCGGCCCGCAGCGGCAGCCGGGCCGCCGGATCGGTCAGATCGTGCGAGGCGATCCCATGGGCGGTGCGCGCCATGTCGCTGAGCGGTTGCAGACCCCGGCGCAGCATCGTGCGGCCGATGACCACGAACGCGAGCAGGGCCAGCGCGAACGCCACCACCTGGACCGTGATCAGCTGCCGCACGGTCGCCTCGACGCCGGCCAGCGGTGCCGCACTCACCAGGACCACGCCGGGCTCCACCTCGCAGGCGCGCAGCCGGTAGGTGCCCTCGCCGGCGATGGTCGCGGTCCGGAAGACCTCCGCCGACGAGCGCGCGCGGGTCTCGGCCAGGGCGTTCAGCGGGGCGGTGTCGGCGGGCACGTCGGCGGGGGTGCGCAAGCGCGCCGAGCCGCCGGAGACGTCGTAGACGGCCGTGTACCAGCCGTAGTACGGCTGGCGTTCGACCGTGCCGTGCGCGGAGGCGTCCTTGGTCTGTACGGCCTGCACCAGTCGCATCTGCTCGCCGAGCTGCCGTTCCAGATAACCGCGCATGTAGGCGGTCAGGGGCGTGCCGACCACCGCGAACACCACGAGGGACAGCGCGCCCAGGCCGAGTGCCAGCCGGGTGCCGAGCCGAAGCCTGCCGTACGCCCCGCGCAGCCGGCCGATCACCTGGCCGCCTGCCGGACCACGTACCCGGAACCGCGCACGGTGTGCAGCAGCGGCTCCTCGTCCGGCCCGTCCAGCTTGCGGCGCAGCCGGCTGACCACGAGTTCCACCACGTTCGAGCGGCCCCCGAAGCCGTACTCCCAGACATGGTCGAGGAGCTGCGCCTTGGTCAGCACCGCCGGCGACTTGCGCATCAGATGGCGCAGCACCTCGAACTCGGTCGGGGTGAGCGCGAGCAGCCGCTCGCCGCGCCGCACTTCGCGGGTGTCCTCGTCCAGGGTGAGTGCGGCGACCCGCAGGACGGAGCGCTTGAAGCCGGGCCCGGCGCTGCGCCGCAGCACGGTGCGCAGCCGGGCCATCAGCTCCTCGACGGCGAACGGCTTGACCAGATAGTCGTCCCCGCCCCGGGTCAGGCCTGCGACCCGGTCGGCGACGCCGTCGCGGGCGGTGAGGAAGACGACCGGCACCATCGTCCCCGAGCGGCGCAGCCGGTCCAGCACGCCGAAGCCGTCCACGTCGGGCAGCATCAGGTCCAGGACCACGATGTCCGGCTGGAACTCGGCGGCACGGCGCAGCGCATCCTCGCCCGAGCAGGCGGTGAGCGCCTCCCAGCCCTCGTACCGGGCGACCGTGGCCACCAGGTCGGCGACGGCGGGTCGTCGTCCACGACCAGCAGCCGTACTTTTTCCACCCGCTCATCCTGCGGCACCCGTCCGGCTCTCTCCAAGGTGCCCGTCCCCGCCGGTCGCATCGATACTCAAGTGAAAGTCGTCCGACAGGAAAACGACAGTATCCGCGGGCGAAGCTCGTCACCCAGGACCCGATCAAGGAGCTGCCGTCCGTGACGACCCTCCAGACCCGCCCCGCGGTCCCCGCGACGATCCGCCCCCGGATCGTGGCCCGGACCGGCCTGTACGCGCTGCTGGCCGCGAACGCGGCGGTGGTCGCCTGGTTCTTCGTCCAGGCGGGCTTCGCCTCGAACGCGCTGATCGTGCTGGGCCGCCTGTGCGGCCTGTACGGCGCCCTGCTCATGGCCTTCCAACTGCTGCTGGTGGCCCGGCTGCCCTGGCTGGACCGCCGGATCGGCATGGACCGGCTGACCTCCTGGCACCGCTGGACCGGCTTCGGCGTGCTGTGGACGCTGCTCACCCACGCCGTGTTCATCACCTTCGGCTACGCGCAGGCGTCCTCGATGGGACCGGTGAACCAGCTCGTGAACCTCGCCGAGACCACCGAGGGCGTCCTGCGGGCCGTCGTCGCGCTGTCGCTGATCGTCGTGATCGGCGCCGTCTCGGCCCGCTGGGCCCGGCGCCGGCTCGCCTACGAGACCTGGCACTTCATCCACCTGTACACCTACGTCGCCGTGGTCCTCGCCTTCACCCACCAGGTCGCGGCCGGAACGACGTTCACCTCCTCGTCCACCGCGAAGACGTACTGGTACACGGTGTGGGGCGTGGCCCTCGGCGCGGTGCTCCTCGGCCGGCTGGTGCTCCCGTTGTGGCGGAACCTGCGGCACCAGCTGCGCGTCGAGGCGGTCGTGCCCGAGTCGGACGACGTCGTCTCCGTCTACGTCACCGGCCGCGACCTGGACCGGCTGCCCGCGCGGGCCGGCCAGTTCTTCCTGTGGCGGTTCCTCACCAGGGACCGCTGGTGGCAGGCCAACCCGTTCTCGCTGTCGGCCGCGCCGGACGGCCGTACCCTGCGCCTGACCGTCAAGGCGGTGGGCGCAGGCAGCGCCGGCCTGCGCCATCTCGCGCCGGGCACCCGCGTCTTCGCCGAGGGCCCGTACGGCGCCTTCACCACGCTGCACCGCACCCGCCCGGATGCCGTGCTGATCGCCGGCGGTGTCGGCGTCACCCCCATCCGGGCGCTGCTGGAGGACCTGGCGGGCCATGCCGTGGTCATCTACCGGGTGGCCGCCGACCGGGACGCCGTCCTCCATGACGAGCTGCGCGACCTCGCCCTTGCCAAGGGCGCCGAGCTGCACCTGGTGACCGGGCCCGTCGTGCCCGACCGGCTCGCCCCCGGCGAACTGGCCAGGATGGTGCCGGACATCGCCGACCGGGACGTCTTCCTGTGCGGGCCGCCCGGGATGATGACCGCCGTGCTGCGCAGCCTGGGGGACCTGGATGTGCCGGGGCGGCAGGTCCATTTCGAGCGTTTCAGTCTGGCCGGCTGAGAGAGGGCGTCCCACCGTGAAGCGAGCCATTCCCGTCTTCCTCCTGACCGCCGCGGGTCTGATTCCGGTGTGGCGGTATCACCCGTCGACCGGGACATCGACCACGACGACGCAGGCCGTGGAGCCCTCCACGGCCCCCTCGCCCGCCGCCTCGGCCCACTCGTCGTCCCCGTCCTCGGCGGCCTCGAAGGTCGTCCCGGGCACCGCGGTGGACACCGTGAAGGGCGTCTTCCAGGTGGAGGTGACCTTCCGGGGCGACCGGATCGCCTCCGTGCGGATGCTGCAGGCCCCGCACCATCCGCAGACCAAGTGGGCCGTGCCGGAGCTGATCAAGGAGACGCTGCAGGCGCAGAGCGCCCACATCGACTCGGTGTCCGGAGCCACGATCACGAGTCAGGGATACCGGGAGTCCCTCCAGGCCGCAATCGACGCCAAGGCCTCCTGACGTGCAGCGTGTCGAACATGTCATGGGCTTTCCCGTCTCGCTGCGCATCGACGACGAGGGCGATCTCACCGAGGCCGCGGACGCCGTCTTCGCATGGCTGCGTGAAACGGACGCCCGGTTCAGCCCGTTCATTCCGGGCAGCGAGGTGTCCCGCTACGGGCGTGGGGAGTTGGCGGACGGCGAGCTGAGCGCGGACCTGAGGGAGGTCCTCGGCCTGTGCGAGCGGTACCGGGCCGCGACCGGCGGCGCCTTCGACGTACGGCTGCCCGGGCGGGGCTTCGACCCGTGTGCGGTGGTCAAGGGCTGGTCGGTGCAGCGGGCGGCCGGGCTGCTCTCGGCGGCCGGGGCGCGGCGGTTCTGCCTCAACGCCGGGGGTGACGTGGTCGTCTCCGGCGGACCGTGGCGGGTCGGGATACGGCATCCGGAGGCGGCCGACCAGGTCTGTGCCGTCCTCGCGGTCACCGACGCGGCGGTGGCGACCTCCGGGCGGTACGAGCGCGGCGACCACATCCTCGACGGCCGCACCGGACGCCCGGCGACCGGGCTGCTCAGCCTCACCGTGCTGGCTCCGACGCTGACCGAGGCCGACGCGACCGCCACGGCCGCCTTCGCGCTCGGCGCCGAAGGCCCGGCCTGGGCCGCCGCCCGCCCCGGCTGCGAGGTGTTCGCGGTCGACGCCGAGCGGAGCGTCGTCCGTACGCCGGGGTTTGCCATCGCCCAGCCATTCGCCTGCCGGAACGCCGAAACACTCGCGGTCTAGACTCTCCCCGCAACGGCCTGCGCACCTAAGACCTTGGCCGAAAAAGGGCGGAAAACTGCCAAACCCGAAGGGTATTCGGCGTTTTGATACAGATAGAGTCAGTCACGAAGAGGTACCCGGACGGCACGGTCGCGGTCGATCAACTCTCCCTGGAGATACCGGACCGTGCGATCACCGTCCTCGTCGGGCCCTCCGGCTGCGGCAAGACGACGACCCTGCGGATGATCAACCGGATGGTGGAGCCCACCGAGGGCAGCATCCTCCTCGACGGTGCGGACATCCGGCAGCAGCCGGTCAACACCCTGCGCCGCTCGATGGGTTACGTCATCCAGAACGCCGGACTCTTCCCGCACCGCACCATCCTCGACAACATCGCCACCGTGCCCCGCCTGCTCGGCACGCCCAAGCAGCAGGCCCGGGTCCGGGCCGCCGAGCTGATGGAACGGGTCGGCCTCGACGCCGCGCTGGCCAAGCGGTACCCGTACCAGCTCTCCGGGGGCCAGCAGCAGCGCGTCGGAGTCGCCCGGGCGCTCGCCGCCGATCCGCCGGTGCTGCTGATGGACGAACCCTTCTCGGCCGTGGACCCGGTGGTGCGCAAGGGGCTCCAGGACGAACTGCTGCGCATCCAGGACGAACTGGGCAAGACCATCGTCTTCGTCACGCATGACATCGACGAGGCGATCAAGCTGGGCACGATGGTCGCCGTGCTGCGCACCGGCGGCCGGCTCGCCCAGTTCGCGCCGCCCGCCGAGCTGCTGAGCGCGCCCGCCGACGCCTTCGTGGAGGACTTCCTCGGCGCCGACCGCGGGATCCGCCGGCTGTCCTTCTTCCCTTCCACGGAACTGGAGTTGGACACCGCGCCGATCGTGGGCATCGGCGCCGACGCGGAGCAGCTCGCCGCCCGGGCCGACGCCCCCTACCTCCTCGTCACGGACGCCGACGGCAGGCCGCTCGGCTGGGGCGAGCCGGACCGGCTCACCGCCGGGGCCATCGACCCGGCCCGACTCCTCGACCACGGGCGCCCGTTCGTGCCCGGCACCGACTCGCTGCGCACCGCGCTCGACGGCGCCGTGCTCTCGCCGACCGGCCGGGCCGTCGCGGTGGACGCCGAGGGACGTGCCGTCGGCGTGGTCTCCCAGCAGGTCATCGGCGAGGCGATCCGGGCGGCCCACGGCCGGGTCGCGGAGCCGAGCGACGTGAAGGCCGGGCGATGAGCGGCTTCTTCGACCTGCCGAGCGACCTCCAGCACAGCTACCTCGGTCTGGTCGGCCTGCATCTGCGCGAGGCCCTGCTGCCGGTGCTGGCCGGACTGATCGTCTCGCTGCCCGTGGCCCAGCTGTGTGTGCGCTTCCGCTGGATCTACCCGCCCGTCCTCGGCGCCACCAGCGTCCTGTACGCCATCCCCTCGCTGGCCTTCTTCGTCGTGCTCATCGACTACTTCGGCCAGAGCGAGACCACGATCATGATCCCGCTCGCGCTGTACAGCCTGGTGGTGCTGGTCCCGGCGATCGTGGACGGCGTGCGCTCGGTGCCGCCGCAGACCCTCTCCGCGGCCCAGGCCATGGGCTTCGGGCCGGTACGCCGCTACTTCCAGGTCCAGTTGCCCATCGCCGTACCCGCGATCATCGCGGGCCTCAGGGTGGCCACCGTGTCCAGCATCTCCCTGGTCAGCGTCGGCATGCTCATCGGCAACCAGGGTGCCCTCGGCAACATGCTCTGGGACGCCCAGACCTACCACCGGCCCGCCCTCGCCGTGACGGCGGTCGCGACCATCGGCGTGCTGGGCGTCCTCGCCGACGCCGTACTGGTCCTGGTCCGCCTGCTGCTGACCCCCTGGATGCCGCGGAAGGGTGCCGCCCGGTGAACGTCCTCGACTTCGCACGCGCCTTCTTCAGCGACAGTGCCCAGTGGCACGGCTACGACGGCATCCCCACCCGGTTCGCCGAGCACGTCGGTTTCTCGGTGGAAGCCCTCCTGATCGCGGCCGTGATCGGTCTGCCGGTCGGCCTGCTCACCGGCCACTACGGCCGCGGTGGCAACACCCTGGCGCTGATCGCCACTGCCGGGCGGGCGCTGCCCACGTTCGGTCTGCTGGTGCTGACGTTCATCTGGCTCGGCTTCGGGCTGGTGCCCGTGATGATCCCGCTGGTGGTGCTCGCCGTACCGCCGATCCTGGTCACCACCTACGAGGCGGTCCGCTCCGTCGAACCGTCCCCGGTGGACGCCGCGCGGGGCATGGGCATGTCCGAGGCGCGGGTGCTGTTCCAGGTGGAGGTGCCGGTCGCGCTCCCGCTGATCCTGAGCGGCCTGCGCACGGCGGCCATCCAGCTCGTCTCCACCGCCACCATCGCCGCCTACGTCGGCCTCGGGGGCCTCGGCCGGTACATCATGGACGGCCTCTACCAGAAGAACTACGAGAAGGTCGTCGGCGGCGCCACCCTGGTCGCCGGACTGGCCCTCGTCACCCTCGTGTTGTTCTGGGCGGTGTCCCGGATCACCGTGTCGCCGGGGGTGCGGCGCAGCCACTGAGGGGGCGGTGCCAAGGCGGTCCCGCGTGCACGACTGACCGCAGATCGAGGCCAATCGGTGATCTGTTGCCCTTGACTGACCGAGAACCGGCTGGATTGGATCGGTGGGTGACTTCCAACAACCGCATCAGCAGGTCCATCCGGAGGAACCGAGGCGCGGCGGCGGTCGCCCTCGTGGCGGCGACGGCTCTGCTGGCGGGCTGTTCCTCCAGCGGCGACAAGTCGGGCAACCCCCTGACGGACAGCAAGGCGAGCGGCGACAGCGTCGTCGTCGGCTCCAACAACTTCCCCGAGAGCACCCTGCTCGCCGACATCTACGGCGAGGCGCTCAAGGCCAAGGGCATCAAGGTCACGTACAAGCCGAACATCGGCAGCCGCGAGACCACGTACGGGCTGCTCAAGAACGGCTCCATCAAGGTGCTGCCCGAGTACAACGGGGCGCTGCTGGCCTACCTCGACCCGAAGGCGAAGCCCAAGACGGTCGAGGCCACCACGGCGGCCATCGAGGCCAAGCTGGACTCGAAGCTGACGATGCTGAAGCCCGCCGCGGCGCAGTCCAAGGACTCGGTCACGGTCAACGCGGCCACCGCGCAGAAGTACCACCTGACCGCGAAGTCCACCATCGCCGACCTGAAGGACATCGCGGGGGACCTGGTCATGGGCGCCTCGCCCGAGTTCCAGACCCGCCAGCAGGGCCTGGTGGGCCTCAAGGACGTCTACGGCCTTCAGTTCAAGTCCTTCCGGGCGCTGGACGCCGGCGGCCCGCTCACCCAGGCGGCGCTGAAGAAGAACGCGGTGCAGGCCGCGGACATCTTCACCACGGACGCGACCATCTCCAAGGAGAAGTTCGTCGTTCTGCAGGACCCGCAGAACCTGTTCGGCTTCGAGAACGTCCAGCCGCTCGTCCAGAAGAAGGCCCTGCCGCAGAAGGGCGTCGACGCGCTCGACGCGGTCTCGGCCAAGCTCGACACGGCGACCCTGCTGGACCTGGACACCCAGGTGCAGGCCCAGAACAAGGACCCGCTGGACGTCGCCAAGGCCTGGCTCAAGTCCGCCGGCCTCGCCTGACGCCCGCCCCTTGGGCCCGGCCGTGACACGGTGTGCACCGCCGTGTCCGTACCCTGCGCCCTCACCCCCTCGCCGGGCTGCTCATCGCCTCAGGAGCCGTGCAGGGCGCCGGAGGTGGCGGTGATAGCGCCGGTGCGCGGGATGGCGTGCACCAGGGGACGGGGGCACGGTCGACGCTGTCGAGCATGCCCCCGTCCTCACCCGGTCGACAGGAACGGTACGGCTCAGAGGTCGAACTCGTGCGGCGGCAGGTCCAGTGCGAAGCACGCCTCGCGGACGACGGCCTGCTCGGTCTTGTCGAAGTCGCCGTCCGCGCCACCGATCACGATGCCGATCTGGATGACGGCCCGCGCCTCGGCCGGCTTCTTCTTGGCCTTGCCGATCTCCTGAAGGACGCTCACCTTGCCGAAGGCGAAGTCGGCCGTGAGCTTGTTCAGGTTCTCCTCGAAACGGCGCCTGAGGTCGTCCGCCGGGAAGTTCTGCAACACCTCGTTCGTCGCGATGAGCTGGGCCACCCGCTGCCGCTCCGACGGGTCGACGGTCCCGTCGGCGGCGGCCACGAGCGCGCACATCGCCATGCTCGCGTCCCGGAACGCCCCGCTCTTGAGGTCGTTCTTCTTCGCCTCCAACTGGGTCTGCATCTGCGACGCCGACTCCTTGATGCGGTCCCACAGGGCCATGCGTGCTCCTCATGTCAACGGCCGGGCGCTCCCACGGCACACCGGCGGCAACTTCTACAACACCGTAGAAACTCGTGGGACGGCGGGGAAGTTCCTCCGGACCTAAACTGATTCCCCGTACGCGGGCCGAACACGGATCGACGCGGCGGAAACCTGAGGGAGACGACAGTGGCGACAGCGTCCGCTACCGGCTGCCAGGACCCCTCCGCCGAGGTGCTCGCGGCGGCGGCCGCCGCCTTCGGGCTGCTCGCCTCGCCCGCCCGGCTGCACCTCGTGTGGGCGCTGATGCAGGGCGAGAGCGATGTCACCGGGCTCGCCGAGCGGGTCGGCGGCGCGCTGCCCGCCGTCAGCCAGCACCTCACCAAGCTCAAGCTCGCCGGACTCGTCCGCTCCCGCCGTGAGGGCCGCCGCCAGGTGTACTACGTCGACACCGCCGGACAGGCAGAAGTCGTGGAGGTCGTACGGCTCCTCGTCGGCCGGCTGTCCGAACGGGCCGCGTCCGCCCCGGCCGGCCTGCTGCGCGGGCTGTGATCCGGGGCGACCTCGGACGGTGACGTGGTCGTTTGCGGCAACTCACTTCCATGGTGAGGGAGTTGGCCGCGCCCGCCGGTTCGGCCGGTCCGCGAAGCCCCCGTGCGCCCTCAGGCCGTCGTCCCCTCCGCGCCGTCCGGTACCGCGTGTGTCGCGGCCCGGGCCTGCTTGCGGCGCTTGCGGCGACTGACCCGCGGCTCCTGGTCGGGCAGCCAGCCGAAGGCGAGGCAGCTGCCCGTGGCGCCGAGGAGGAGGCCGATGAAGAAGCCGCCCAGGTTGGAGGTGAGCCAGGTGCCCAGGGAGAGCAGGATGCCGATGATGGAGTAGAAGAGCCGCTGGGCGGGGTTGAAGAGGATCAACAGGCCCAGAATCACCATCACCGTCGGCAGCGTGTAGCCGGCCAGGCCCTGCATGCCGATGTGCATCACGACTTTCAGCGAGGCCTTCTCGGTGAGCAGGATCTCGCCACCGCCCAGGGCGAGCAGCAGCCCGCCCCAGAACGGTCGGCGGGCCCGCCAGCCCCGGAAGGCCGCCCTCGGCCCCCGACGTGGACGCTCCGGCACGGTGATCAGCAACCCGAGTCGCTGAAGCGGAGCTTGAGGCCGGGCAGCTTGAACACGCCTGCCGTGGTGGCGTAGTTGGTCTGCCGCAGATTTCCGATGTGCACGGTGTCGGCCTGCTGGCTGAAGACCCCGATCGGGCCCTTCACGCGTGCCTTGGTCAGCGTGCTCGCGTCGTTGCCGATCTCGATGTTGTTGAAGGCCGCGTTGCCCGACAGCTCGCTCGAGTCGGTGGTGAGGTCGCTCGCGGTCACCGGTGTGTCGCCGCCGCCCGCCGTGATCAGCAGGTTGGTGCCGCCGAGGTCGACGCTCTGGCACAGCTTGGTGAGCGTGGCGTTCTTGATCGCGGAGGTGACGACCAGCTCCTGCCCGCCCGTGTTCCCGGCGTTCGGGCTGCCGTCCGCCATGTTGTCGAGCCCGCCGAACTGCTCGAACCCGGTGCCGTCGAGGTTGGTCGCGGTGACCGTGAACGGCATGCCGGAGATCGCGAACTGCACCCCGAGGGCGCCCTGCGCGGTGAGGACGGCGAGGCCGGCGGCGACGAGTGTGGCGGGTACCGCCATCACCGCGGCCCGGCGTGCGCGGACCCGCCCTCGTCTCCCACCGCCGTCGGCGACGCTCCCGGCTGGCTGTGGTGTTTCGGACGGTGAACCGATTCCCGGGTTCTCGGGGGTGGTGCCGTCGGACGGGACGTCCGGGGACGAGGCCATGTCTGCTCCCATGGGCATGGATCAATGCGGGTTGGGCTTCAGGTGGCGCGGTGTCCTGGCGCGGACAGCGACCGACCACCGCGCACGCCTCCTCGCGCTCCCGGCGGAGCAAGGGCTTTCTCGTTACGCGGCAGTAGCCTCCGAGGAAGTTACTGCCGGTTACTTTGAGGGGTCAAGGGAGATGTGAAAAAAGGGTGTCGACTCTGTTCGCGTCGTGGTCACCATCGACAACTCCCTTGCGGCATCTTGACGTTGACGGTTCATCAGGTCTACAACTTGCCCTGCTTCACGGATCCGTGGCGCCGGATCCGCCGAGCGGCACCGGCCGTGTTTCGCGGCCCATTCCCGGCAGCCGCTCATGTCGGCTCACGGCAACCGCTCACACCGGCGCGGCGCACGGTCCCTTCCCCCCGGGCCATGTGCCCTGCCGCCGTGTCCGGCCCGGCCGGAGGCCTGCCCCCGAGACCTCCGGCCGGAGTCCGGTCCGCCGCCGTCGCCGGTCCGCCGCGCAGGGAGAAGGCGCGACGGACCGCGTCGGCGGCACCGCGCACCACCCGCGTCACGCACCCCTCGCGTCGCTGCCACCGGCGCCCCGCGCCATCCGTGTGACGCATCACCCGCTCGGCTTGCCACCCCCCACCTCACCTCGACCGACCCCCACTCAGGAAAGAGGCACCCGCATGCGTACGCGATCCGTCCTCGCCCTCGCCGGTACCGTCACCTCCGTCGCCCTCGCCCTCGCGGTGGCCACCCCCGCCTCCGCCGACGGCGCCGTCCTCACCACCGGCAGCGCGGGTGGCACGGCCGCGGCCGTCGGCGACACCCTCACCGCGCCGCTCGCCTCCGGCACCTCCGCCACGCTCTACTCCAGCGCGACCGGCACCAGCGGTGTCACCTGCACGTCCTCCCAGTTCACCGCGAGCGTGACAGCCAATCCGGCTGCTCCGGGCACGGCCACCGAGTCCGTGACCGGCCAGACCTTCGACCCCAGCTCCTGCACCAGCAACGTCGTCGGTGTCACCGGAGTCAGCAGCATCACCGTCGACAACCTGCCCTACACGGCGTCGGTCGCCTCCGGTGGCACCCTCACCGTCGCCCCGGCCGGCGGCTCCACCATCCAGACGACGGTCAAGCTCAAGACCCTGCTGGGCAGCATCACCTGCGTCTACCAGGCGTCCGGCCTGACCGGGAAGGCCGACAACAGCGACAGCAGCATCAGCTTCACCAATCAGCAGTTCACCAAGTCCTCCGGTTCGTCGCTGTGCTTCGCCAGCGGCTACTTCACGGCCAAGTACGCGCCCGTGGCGGACGGCGGCGCCCGGGTCTACGTCAACTGAGCTTAAACACAACGGAGTTGAGCGTCGCGCCTGACGCGACGCGAGGGCGGCGCCCCCGGTGAGCACCAGCACCGTGGCGGCGCCGCCCGTCATCAGCGGCATCGAGGGGCCCGAGCCGGTACAGGCGGCTCGGGCCCCTCGATGCCGCTGTCCTCGTTCACCCCTGCCATCGGTGAGGGTGTCCTCGCCGTCGGGGGGCGTCCCGGGTGCCGGACGCGGGTACGGGGTCTGCGGTGTGCGGTGTGACGGGGACCTCCCGCCCGTCCGGCCGGGCCGGCGCGCCCGTGATCGGGGGGGGGTGCCTCTATGAAGCTTCTATGTCCCGTCAACCCCCAATTCGGCCGCGGCGGCGTTGTTGAGATGACGGTAGAGGCGTCGGGCGAGGTAGCGCTTGAGGCAGCGGCGGATCTCGCGGTCTGTCTTGCCTTCGGCCCGCCGTCGGTCAACGTAGGCGCGGGTTTGCGGGTGATGCACCATGCGGACCATCGCGATGACGTTCAGAGCTCGGTTGAGACGCCTGTCGCCGCCGCGATTGAGGCGGTGGCGAGTGGTGTTGCCCGAGGAGGCGGGTATGGGGCTCACTCCGGCGAGGGCGGCGAACGCGGCCTCGTCACGGACCCGTCCCGGGTGGGACCAGGCGACCAGGACGGTGGCAGCGGTGACGGGGCCGATCCCTGTTTCCTCGGGGAGGCCGGCCGCAGGGCTGGCGTCAACGAGCTCGCCTATCCGGTTCATGTTGTCCGCGATTTCCGTGTCAAGGGCGAGGATCCTCTTGGCCAGACGGACGGCCTCGGTGCGGGCCGTCGTGGCGGCGAGGTCCTCCTCACGGGGGCGCCAGCGGGCGATTTCGCCGATCTGCCTGGCGCTGAGGGGACGGCGGGCGTCTATGCCGAGGTCGGCGATGCGCACAAGGGCAGTCAAGGCGTTCACGGCCCTGGTCCGCTCGCTGGTGAGCTCGTCCCGGGAGGTGAGGAGGATCTGTGCTGCCGCCCGAACCCCCTCGTCCATTCGTGGAGTGCGCAGCTGTTCTTCGGGGAGCGGAAGCACGGCAGCGGCTATCCGCCGGGCGTCGATCGGGTCGGATTTGCCGATGCCGCGGCGGCCGGCGCGGCCCATTCTGGCGGCTTCAACCACCTGGTAGCCGGCGCGTGCCGTCTGGCGGGCGATCTGGGCTCCGTAACTGCCCGCCCCCTCGATCACCCACAGAGCACCGAGGTCTCCACCAGTGCGACGTCCAGCCCAGTTGATGGCTCGTGCCCTGCCAGCGTGGGTGTTGGGGAATGCCTCCGTGCCCAGGTGCTCACCACTGGAGGCGAGCACGGCGTAAGTGTGCGTTTTGGCGTGGGTGTCGACGCCGATGATGAATGAATGCGCCTGGGCGACAATGGTGTTCACGCGATCAGGGTTCCTCTCCGTGAGGCGGTGGTCCCGGTCGCTGCGGACCGGCGCCGTGCCCGGGAGAGGTCACTTCGAGGCAGAACTGTGACGGGCCACGGCCCTTTGGGGCCGGGCAGGCTTCTTATCAGGCCACCGAGGTGGGCCGGGTCGGCGCCGACCGCCCGCCATAGTCGGACAGTTCATAGGCAAGGCACCCGTGGGGGCCACTTTTGTCACGAGTCACGACTACGACGAGGCGACCGACGTCAACCCTGCCAGCCGGTCCCGGACCAGCCAGATGAAGACTCACATTTCGTCAAGCGAGGCGTGGGGTTCTGGGTTCGTAGAAGGTGCCGTCGCGGAGCATCGCGAACAGCACGTTGATCCGCTGGCGTGCCAGGCGGAGAAGTGCCTGGGTGTGGGTCTTCCCGCGGGCTCGGCAGCGGTCGTAGTAGGTGCGGGAGGCGGGATCGTGCAGGGCGGCGAATGCGGACAGGAACATCGCGCGTTTGAGCTGCCGGTTGCCGCCTCTGGGCGCGTGTTCGCCGTGGATCGAGGTCCCGGACGACTTCGTCGTCGGTGCGAGGCCGGCGTAGGAGGCCAGGTGGGCGGCGGTGGGGAAGCTGGTGCCGTCGCCGACGGTGACCAGCAAAGTGGCGGCGGTCCTGACCGCGACCCCCGGAATCGAGGTCAGGACCGCGGAAAGAGGGTGAGCCTCCAGCAGTTGCCCGATCTGTGTTTCCAGAGCTCGTCGCTGTTCGTGGACGGCCGCTAGCGAGCGGGCCAGCGACGGGATCACGAGGTCGAGCGTGCCGGTCCCGGGGACGACGACGGTCTGCTCGTCGAGGGCGTCGAAGATCTCGTCGATCAGTCGCTGAGCCATGCGCGGGGCCTTGGGCCGGATGACTTCAACCAGCCTGCGACGACCGGCCTTTCGCAGGGCGGCCGGAGATCCGTAGCGTTCCAGCAGCCAGGTCACGGCCGGGTGGTCCAGACGCGGCCCGAGGACGCGTTCCAGGCTGGGGTGGAACTGGGTGAGCAGGCCGCGTATCCGGTTGGAGGTGCGGGTGGCCTCTGCCGCCAGGTCCTGGTCGAAGCCCGCCAGCACGGTCAGCTCGGCGGTGATCTCGTCGGTCAGTTCCAGCGAGCGCAGGGTGTGCGGCATCGTCCTCGCGGCGTCAGCGATCACGGCCGCGTCGCGGGCGTCGGTCTTCGCCTCGCCCGGGTAGAGATCGGCGATCCGCCGCATCGAGAGTCCGGGCAGGTAGGCAACCTTGCAGCCGGCGTCCCGGGCGACCGTCAGAGGCAGGGCTCCGATCGAGGCGGGCTGGTCCACGATCACCAGCACGGTGCCGAACTTCGTGGCCAGCTTGTCGAAGACGGCCCGCAATTTCGGCTCGCTGTTGGGCAGCTGCTTGTCGAAGACCTTCTTCCCGGCCGGGGTCAGCCCGTGCCCGTGATGGGCGCTCTTGCCGACGTCCAGACCGAGAAAGACGCCCACGTCGTCGATGTCGTCCAACCCATCCTCCCGAACGGGGTTCGTGCGGTGCTGGCCAGGGCGTTGGCGTCGTATGCGCGCATCCACGTTATGCAGACCTGCCGCCCGCAAGCGGCCGGGCATTGCACCAGGCCAGGCGGTAGTCGGACCTCTCATCAGCGTCTCCAACGGCGCCTCCCGGGCCCGGTGACACCACCCCCCAGGTCATCTCTTCGACAGGGGGGAACAGTCATGCCGGGCCCGGAGGCCAGCGGTCCCGTTGCGGAACCGCGAAGAAGATAACGGGGGGGCGCAGAGCACCGACCGGTTCGGCTGTTTCGCGCCTCCTATGAGCCCCCGTTGAGGAGTCGGGTGTCGGCCTCGTATCGTGGCGATCATGGGGGCGTCGCTCGTCGCCCCACGGCCGCCGGCAACCATCGGGCCAGAAAGGGGGGAGCTGCTCTGATCTCGCCCGATCATGGGCTGATCCAGGGACGTCCGATGCCGGATCCATGGGTGACACGTGTCGTCCCGTCAGGCCCGCACGCCCGGCTCCCGATGCCGTTCGGTGAGTTATCGTGTGCAGGGTGTTAGAAACAAACCGCATGTCCCGTTCGTTTGGCGCGAGGAGAGAACCGACGATGGCGAGGCAGTTACGTGCCGAGCAGACCCGGGCGACGATCATCACGGCAGCCGCCGACCTGTTCGACCGGCACGGCTACGAGTCCACCAGCCTGAGCGACATCGTCGCACATGCGAAGGTCACCAAGGGGGCGCTGTACTTCCACTTCGCCGCCAAGGAGGACCTGGCCCAGGCCATCCTGGAACTCAACGACAAGGCCGCGCGGCAACTCGTCGCCGAGGTCGAGAGCCGCGGCCACTCCTCGCTGGAGACCCTGATGCGCACCACGTTCGGGATCGCCCGGCTCGCCGTGGAGGACCCGGTACCGCGCGCCGCACTGCGCCTCGCCACCGCCGACATCGCCGTACGGCAGCCGCTCAGGCACCCGTTCGTCGAGTGGCTGGAGTTCGCCACCCGGAAGTTCCAGGGGGCCGTCAGGGAGGCCGATGTGCACAGCGAACTCGACGTCGGCGCCGTGGCGCACTCCCTCGTCTCCTTCTACGTCGGCACCAGAGTCGCCGGCCGCTCGCTCGAACCGGTATCCCGGCTGCCGCGCCGGGTCGCCGAGATGTGGCACCTGGTGATCCGGGGCCTGGTCCCGGTGCACCGCCGCCCCCGCTACGTCACCCTCGCCACGCAACTGGAGCGGGAGATCAGAACCGCCTGACCCGCGCGATACCGTGACGGACATGCCCGACACCCCGTTCGCACCCGTGATCCTCGGCGACGAACCCGGCTCGTTCCCGCACAGCGTGCTGGCCGAACGGCACCCCGCGATCATCCGCCAGGTCCAGGGCGCCCTCCCGTACGGCCCCGCCCAGCACCGGGCGCTGGACGAGCTGCTGAAGAACTGCACCGAGGGGACGGTCGAGCCGCTTCCCGCCGACGCCCCGGACCGGGACCTGTGGCAGGCCTGGGGCCTGACCGCGTATGCCGGGCGGTCCTGGTACGACGTGCCCTGGCTGTGGTCCGAGAGCTGGTTCTACCGCCGACTGCTCGACGCGGTCGGCTGGTTCGGCCCCGGCGCCTGGCAGGGCATCGACCCCTTCCGCCCGTTCAAGCGCGCCGAACTGGACGCCCCGCAGACCGACGAGGAACTGGCCGCGCTGGACGAGCTGCGCGACCTGCCGGAGCAGGAGAGGGCGCGCGCCCTGTTGCACGGCTCGCTGTGGGGCAACCGCGCCGACCTGGGCTTCCGGCTCTCCGCCGAAGGCGCCGAGGCCCGGGACCCGGCCCCGGCGCTGGTCGACGACGACAGCGAGGCCCTGTGGTCGCTGCTGCCGCCCGCCGGGAGGGGCACCCTGGTCCTGGTCGCGGACAACGCGGGCCGCGAACTCGTCCCGGACCTGCTGCTGATCGCCCACCTCCTCGCCGAGGGCCGGGCCGCGCGGGCGGTGCTGCACGTCAAACCGCACCCGTACTACGTCTCCGACGCCACGACCGCCGACGTCGTCGACGCGCTGCACCGGCTGCGCGCCGCCTGCGGCGCCGCCGCCGAGTACGGGCGCGTGCTCTGGTCGGCCCTGGCGGACGGCCGCCTCACCGTGCGCGCCCACCCCTTCTCGTGCGCCCCGCTGCCGTACGGAGACATGCCGCAGGACCTGCGCGCCGAGTTCGCCGCGGCCACGCTGACCGTCTTCAAGGGCGACCTCAACTACCGCCGTCTGGTGGGCGACCGGATGTGGCCGCCGACCACACCGTTCGCGGAGGTGACCGGCTACTTCCCCGGCCCGGTCGCCGCCCTGCGCACCCTGAAGTCCGACGTCGTCACCGGCCTGTCCGCGGCGACCGAGGCCGCGCTCGTCGCCGCGGAGGCACAACGCTGGCGCACGAACGGCACGCACGCGCTGATCCAGGTCTCAAGTGACCTTCAGGTGAAGTGACTTGATGCCGTTGATGAAGTTCGACACGAGCCGTGCGGGTGGTGCGGCGAGCCGGAGCACGGGGAGCGCGCGCAGCACCTCGTCGTGGAGCAGCCGTAGCTGCAGGCGCGCGAAATGGGCGCCCAGGCAGACGTGCGGTCCGTCCCCGAAGGACACATGCGGGTTGGGGGAGCGGGTCAGGTCCAGCCGACCGGGGTCGGAGAAGGCCCGCTCGTCCCGGTTGGCCGAGGCGTGGAAGACCACGACCTTGTCGCCGGCCCGGATCCGGCGGCCCGCCAGCTCGGTGTCCCGTGCGGCGGTCCGGCGGAACGACAGCACGGGCGGGTGCCAGCGCAGCAACTCCTCGACGGCAGGGGCGACTTCGAGTTCCCGGGTTTGCAACGCCGCGTAGGAATCCGGGTGTTCTGCCAGGGTCAGCAGTCCTCCCGGCGCCGCGCTGCGTACCGTGTCGTTTCCCGCGACTGTGAGCAGGAAGAAGAACATCTCCAGCTCCGCCGGGGCGAGTTCGGCCTCGTGCGCGAGCGTGGTCAGCACGTCGTCCGCCGGGTGGCGCCGTTTGTGCGCCGCGAGCTGCCGGGCGTAGTCGAACATGTCCTTGAGCATCGCCGGGGAGCGCGGATCGGCCGGCCTGCCCGCCTCGTCCAGTGCCGGGGCACCGGCCTCGTCCGGATCCTGGTATCCGATGACCCGCTGCGTCCAGTGCAGCAGCAGGCCCCGGTCGCTCTCGGGCACGCCCAGCAGATCCGTCAGGTTCAGCAGGGCGTACTCGTCGGTGACCGCGGCCACCAGATCGACCGTCCCGTCCCCCTCCCGCGACGTCCTGGACGCGGCGGCGAGCAGCGTGCGGGCCCGCTCCCGGGCGAGAGCCGCGAACCGGTCGATGCGCCCGGGCGTGAAGGCACGGCTCACCAGGCGCCGCAGCCGGCCGTGCTGCGGTGGATCCTGATTGAGCATCATGGAGCGGATGAACGGCAGATCCGCGGGATCGGGGTCGCGGATCTGGGTCGCGCCGACGTACGAGGAGTACGTCGCCGCGTCCTTCAGCACCCGTACGACGTCCGCGTGCCGGGTCACCGCCCAGAAGCCCGGTCCGGCCGGCCAGCCCAGCACCTCCGGCTCCTCCTGCCAGGCGACCGGGTGATGGTCGCGCAGCACGCGGTAGTCGTCGTGCGGCACCCCGGCGGCGTACCGGCGGGGGTCGAACACGTCCGGAACCGGCGGCACACCACCGAGGATCACGCCAACTCCTCGACTTCCGGCGCGGCGTCGACATCGGCGCGGAGAAAGCTCTCGACCGTGCGGATCAGTTCCAGCGGGGTCTCGTCCATGGCGTAATGCCCGGCGCCCGACAGCGCGACGAGTTCGCCGCGCGGGAACCAGGACATCCAGGTCTGCCGCATGACCGCGGGCGACAGCGCCGGGTCGAGTTCGCCCGCCACCGCGAGTGCGGGCACCGCGCAGCCCTCGACGTCGGCGTGGAAGTCCTCGCCCGCCCACGAGTCCAGCCAGGCCCTGAACGCCCTCGCGTCGCTGCGCTGCAGCGAGCGCGCGACCATCCGGTCCAGCCAGGCGGCCGGGCGCCGGCCCCCGGTGGTGACGTCGATGATCACCCGCCGGTTCGCCGGTCTGTCCGCCGCGTCCGTGAACAGCGCGGCCTGCTCGCCGGCCAGCGGCAGCCCCGAGGCCGGCACCGGGGAGACACCGACGATCCGGCGCAGCCGGTGCGGGGCGAGTGCCGCCAGCCGCTGGGCCACCGCACCGCCCATGGAGTGCCCGACCACCGAGAACCGGGCCCAGCCGAGCCGGTCGGCCAGCTCCAGCAGGTCCCCGGCCGCCGCGGCCGTCGTGTACGGTCCCGCCGCGTCCCGTGCCTCGCCGTACCCGCGCAGATCCACCAGCGCGTAGGCGAAGGCGCTCCGGTCGAGATCCGGCAGGACGGCCGCGTAGGCGGAGCGGTCGGCGAACCAGCCGTGCACGGCGAACACCTTGTGGGCGCCGTCGCCGTGCACCTCATGGGGCAGTACGAAGGAGGTCATGCGCCTACCGTGACCCGCGCACGGGAACGCGGCAAGGGTGCGGGCGCTGGCATACGGGTGGGGCCGCCGGTGGTGCCGTGGCCGTACGGCGGGCCCGTACCGAGCAGAGGCGGCCGTCCGCGCATCGCGGTCGCCTCCACCGGCCGGGCACTGCCAAGTTTCTGGCGTCGGCGCCTCGGTCACCGGCCAGGGCCACCTTGGCGACGAACAGCCCACGGTCGTACGGCGGTTGTGGCGGTCAGCGGGGAGACACCGGGGCCCGGCGCACCGGCGCGTGCCCCGGCGGCCCGCCGGACCGGGCCTCGGGGGGAGCTGCGCCGTGTACGCCCGCAAGAGCGGCCGTGGGCACTCACACGAGGCTTGGGAGGGTCATGGTTTCGGGGGCCGTTCACGCGATGGTGTGATCATGTGCCCCACCGCGGATGTGCGTTGGCGGCCCCGGGTAGGGCCGGGCCATGACGCAGCCGTTCGAACTCCCGCACTTCTACATGCCGTATCCCGCGCGGCTCAATCCGCACCTCGACGAGGCGCGGGCCCACTCGACCGCGTGGGCCCGCGAGATGGGCATGCTGGAAGGCTCCGGGGTCTGGGAACAGGCCGACCTGGAGGCGCACGACTACGGGCTCCTGTGCTCCTACACCCACCCCGACTGCGACGGCCCGGCCCTGTCGCTGATCACCGACTGGTACGTGTGGGTCTTCTTCTTCGACGACCACTTCCTGGACATGTACAAGCGCACCCCGGACCGCGCGGCCGGCAAGGCCCACCTGGACCGCCTGCCGCTGTTCATGCCGCTCGACCTCGCCACCGAGGTGCCAGAGCCACAGAACCCGGTCGAGGCGGGGCTGAAGGACCTCTGGGCGCGCACGGTGCCGTCGATGTCCGTGGACTGGCGCCGCCGGTTCGCCGTCGCCACCGAGCATCTGCTCAACGAGTCGATGTGGGAGCTGTCGAACATCAACGAGGGGCGGATCGCCAACCCCGTCGAGTACATCGAGATGCGCCGCAAGGTGGGCGGCGCCCCCTGGTCGGCCGGGCTCGTGGAGTACGCGACCGCCGAGGTGCCCGCCGCCGTCGCCGGCACCCGGCCGCTGCGCGTCCTCATGGAGACGTTCTCCGACGCCGTCCACCTGCGCAACGACCTGTTCTCCTACCAGCGCGAGGTCGAGGACGAGGGCGAGAACAGCAACGGCGTGCTCGTCCTGGAGAAGTTCTTCGGCTGCACCACCCAGGAGGCCGCCGACACCGTCAACGACATCCTCACCTCACGCCTGCACCAGTTCGAGCACACCGCTCTCACCGAGGTCCCCGCCGTAGCTCTGGAGAAGGGACTCACTCCGGACCAGGCCGCCGCGGTCGCCCTCTACACCAAGGGACTTCAGGACTGGCAGTCCGGCGGCCACGAATGGCATCTGCGCTCCAGCCGCTACATGAACGAGGGCGCGCGCAGCAGTTCGCCCTGGCAGCTGCCGAGCGGTCCCGGCACCTCGGCGGCGGACGTCGGCGCCCTGCTGGCCTGCGCCGCTCAGCAGCGCCTGCGCGCCTATACGCACGTGCCGTACCAGAAGGTGGGCCCGTCCGTGCTGCCCGAGTTCCACATGCCGTACGAACTGAGCCTGAGCCCCCACCTGGACGGCGCCCGCAGCAGTCTCCTCGCCTGGTCGCACCGCATGGGCATCCTCGAGGAGGGCGTCTGGGACGAGGACAAGCTCGCCGCCTTCGACCTGGCCCTGTGCGCGGCGGGCCTCGACCCGGACGCGAGCCCCGAGGCCCTCGACCTCGGCGCCCAGTGGCTCGCCTGGGGCACGTACGCCGACGACTGCTACCCGCTCCTGTACGGCCACCGGCGCGACCTGGGCGCCGCTCGGCTGAGCACGGCCCGGCTGTCGCAGTGCATGCCCCTCGAGGGAGCGGCCGCCGTCGTCCCCGGCAACGCCATGGAGCGCGGGCTGAGCGACCTGTGGACGCGTACCGCTGCCGGCCTGGACGCCGAGCAGCGGCGGAACCTCAGGGCCTCCGTGGACGTGATGACCGCGAGCTGGATGTGGGAGCTGTCCAACCAGTTCCAGAACCGCATCCCCGACCCGGTCGACTACCTGGAGATGCGGCGCGACACCTTCGGCTCCGACCTCACCCTGAACCTGTGCCGCAGGGGGCAGGGCCCCGCGATCCCGCCCGAGGTGTACCGCAGTGGCCCGGTCAGGTCCCTGGAGAACGCGGCGATGGACTACGCGTGCCTGCTCAACGACATCTTCTCGTACCAGAAGGAGATCGAGTACGAGGGCGAGATCCACAACGCGATCCTGGTCGTGCAGAACTTCTTCGGCGTGGACCGACCGACCGCCCTCGGCGTCGTACACGACCTGACCACCCAGCGGATGCAGCAGTTCGAGCACGTCATCGCGCACGAGCTGCCGGTGCTGTGCGACGACTTCGAGCTGTCCGCCGACGCCCGAGCCGCCGTGGACGCCTACGTTCTCGACCTGCAGAACTGGCTGGCCGGAATCCTGCACTGGCACCGGTCCGTCGACCGCTACAGGGCCGACTGGCTGGCCCGCCGCGCCCACGGCTTCCTGCCCGGCCGCACGCCCGCCGCGCCGACTCTGCCGGCGGCCGTGCGCACCCTGTCGCCGGCCTGACCGGCGCGCCCGCCGACGGCCGTGCCGGACCGGCCGTCGGCGGACCCGGAATCGTTGCCGTACGGAATCAGGGTATTCAGGGAACTTTTGCGTGCCTTGCGGTGTCTTGAGAGGTAAGGGGAACAGCACGAGTCAAGGACACACGGGGGTGTTCGAACTTGACCGAGATCATCGAGGCGTTGGAGAAGCTCGCCGCGGGGACCACGCGGCAGCAGGCTCCGGTGGCGGGTGAACTGACGCCGTACGCCATGCCGTTGACCGTCCCGCCGGTCCTGCGTCCCGCCGCGGACGACGTCCTGCGTGAGACCGAGATCGCCGTGCGCCCGACCTGGGTGCGTCTTCACCCGCAGCTGCCGCCGACCCTGATGTGGGGCTACGACGGGCATGTGCCGGGTCCGACCATCGAGGTGCGGCGCGGACAGCGCATCCGCATCGCCTGGACCAACCGCGTGCCAAAGGACGCCGAGTACCCGGTCACCTCCGTCGAGGTGCCCGCCGGTGCGCCCGGCACCCCGGCGCCCAGCACCGAGCCGGGCCGCGCGGGCGTCGAGCCCGACAAGGACGTCGCCGCCCTGCCCGCCTGGACGGTGACCCATCTGCACGGCGCCCGGACCGGCGGAGGCAACGACGGCTGGGCGGACAACGCCGTCGGCCACGGCGACGCCCAGCTGTCGGAGTACCCCAACGACCACCAGGCGGTGCAGTGGTGGTACCACGACCACGCCATGAACATCACGCGGTGGAACGTGATGGCGGGCCTGTACGGCACCTACCTCCTGCGTGACGACGAGGAGGACGCCCTTCATCTGCCGTCCGGGGAGCGGGAGATCCCGCTGCTGCTCGCCGACCGCAACCTCGACACGGACGAGGACGGCCGTCTCAACGGCCGGCTGCTGCACAAGACGGTGATCGTCCAGCAGAGCAACCCGGAGACCGGAGAGCCGGTCTCCATTCCCTTCACCGGCCCGTACACCACGGTCAACGGCCGCATCTGGCCGTACGCCGAGGTGGACCCCGCCTGGTACCGCTTCCGGCTCGTCAACGCGTCCAACGCGCGCATCTTCGAGCTGGTCCTGATCGACGAGCACGGCAAGCCGGTGCCGGGCGTCGTGCACCAGATCGGCAGCGACGGCGGGCTCCTGCCCCGCCCGGTGCCGGTCGACTTCGACGCGGACCTGCCCACGCTCACCGCCGCGCCGGCCGAGCGCTTCGACCTGCTGGTCGACTTCCGCGCGCTCGTGGGGCGGACCCTGCGGCTGGTGAACAAGGGCCCGAACCAGCCGGCGGGCGTGCCCGACCCGGCCGGTGACGTGCGCCACCCGGCGGTGATGGAGTTCCGGATCGGCGAGTCGTGCGCGGGGGAGGACACCTTCGAACTGCCCGCGGTGCTCTCCGGCTCCTTCCGCCGTCTGACCCATGACCTGCCGCACGGCCACCGCCTGGTTCTGCTCACCCCGCCGGCCACCAAGGGCGCCGGCGGCCACCCGGAGATCTGGGAGCTGACGGAGGTCGCGGACCCGGGCGGGCTGCAGCTTCCGGCCGACGGCATCGTGCAGGTCACCGGGCCAGACGGCAGTACGAAGACATACCGGCGCACCTCACGGACGTTCAACGACGCCCTCGGCTTCACCGTCGCCGAGGGTGGCTACGAGCAGTGGAGCTTCCTCAACCTCGCGCCCATCGTGCACCCCATGCACATCCATCTGGCCGACTTCCAGCTGCTCGGCCGGGACGCCTACGACGTCTCGGGCTTCGACCCGGCCGTCGGCGGGACCCGTACGCCGCTGCGCCACGACTCCGCCCGGACGATCCCGCTCGCTCCCAACGAGCGAGGACACAAGGACGTGTTCCGGGTCCCGGGCAGTCAGATGCTGCGGGTCATGGGCCGTTTCGACGGGGCGTACGGCCGCTTCATGTACCACTGCCATCTGCTGGAGCACGAGGACATGGGCATGATGCGACCCTTCGTCGTCATGCCGGCCGAGGCGATGAAGTTCGACCACGGCGCCGGGCACGGCGGCCACGAGGGACACATGGGCTGAGCGGGGTTCCGAGTCGGCGGGTGGCTCGTGCGCGTCGGGTCTCAGGCCGGCCGGGCAAGCGCGGACTTCGCGTGCTCGACCGCGGCTCGCGCCGGCGCCCGGACCATCGGGTGCGGGCACGAGCCGTCGCCGGCCGGCTCCGGCTGGAACAGGGACGCCAGGAGGAAGGGATGGCCGGGCAGTTCGGCGAGCCGGGGGTTGCCGTCCTCGTCGTGCCCGGAGAACCGCAGCCCGTGGGCGCTCAGCGTGTCGAGGTGGCGGGTGGGGCCGTACCCGCAGAAGTACCGCTCGACCGTGCGCCGCGCGCCGATCACGGACTCCGCCAGCGAGCCCGGCCCGATCGTCACCGCCGCCTCGTGGCCCACCAGCGAGCAGGCCAGCGGCTCGATCAGCGGGTCCGTGGCGTCCGGGTCGTTCTCGGCGTGTGCCGCCCCGGTCAGCCCGCACACGTTGCGCGCGAACTCCAGGGGCAGCGGCTGCGGCCGTCACGCGGAGCCTGACGGGCGGGGCGTGAGCGGGCTGTCGCGTGCGGGGTGAGAGGCAGGGGCCGGTGGGACGAAGGTCCGAGGAGCTGGGGGCTGGGAGGCGGGGGCTGGGTGTGACGACCACTGCGTCGGCCTTCGGCCAGTCTCACTCGTTCGTGTCTCGTCGCGGCCCGCTGTCCCGGGTAGAGCATCACCCGGAGGCGAGCGAACCATGGAACAGACTGCGTTGCGTCCCAAGCCCATGCCCGGACAGGACCCGCGGGAGGGCGCCGGCCCGGCCACCGGCCCCGGCTCCGCCCGCCGCCCGCACGCCGCGCGCCGGCGCGGACGGCGGCTGCGGACCCTGCTGTTCGGTGTGTGCACCGGCACCCTGCTGGTGCTCTCCGGCGTCGGTGTCGGCACGGTCGGTGCCACGGTGATCGGCATGAGCAAGCTCGCCGAACTACGGCAGCAGGCCCCGCCGTCCGCGCCCTCGGCCAGGGCCACCCCCGCCGCCACCCCGAGCCCGGCCCCGGCAGCGGCCGGGGCGACCCTGGGCGTGGAGGCCGTGGACGCCGGGAAGGTGGGCGCGTTGGTCGTGGGCGTGCACGTGCCCGGACCCGGCTACGCGGCCGGACTGGTCCGCGGCGACATCCTGCTGCAGTGCGGCCCGGCCCGCGTCGACACGGCTGCCGACCTCGCCCGGGCCGTCGCCCGGGCCCGACCGGGACGGGCGGTGCTCCTCACCGTGCGTCACGGCAGTGGGGGATACCAGCAGTTGACGGTCGTTCCGGGCGTGGTGACCTGATCGGCACCGCAGGCGAGCCCGCATCACCCGAGCGCCCCCGCAAACCCACTGGTCGCCGTCCGTCCCGCGCGTCATGATGACCCCATGCCGAGCCTCGTCCGCCGTGACCGCACCACGCTAAACGCGTCGGCGACCGGCTCGCGCGGCCCTGGCGGGCCGGGCAGGCTGCTGCACCAGAAGCCAGGCAGGATGGTGCACGACAAGGCATCGCCCCGTCCCTCACTCGCGCTCGGAGGACCGGATGACCGGTAGCACGCCCCAGCCCTTCACCGCCGCCGACCACCGGGCCCGTATGGAGCGTGCCGTGCGCTCCGCGGCCGACGCCGGTCTTGCGGGGCTGCTCGTGGCGCCGGGACCCGACATGGTCTGGCTCACCGGCTACACGCCCACCGCCGTCACCGAACGGCTCACGGTGCTGGTCCTCACCCCCGGGCACGATCCCGTGCTCGTCGTACCGACCCTGGAGGCACCGGACGCCGAGCACGCGGTCGGCGCGTCCGCGCTCACCCTGCGCGACTGGACCGACGGCAAGGACCCCTACGCCGTCACCGCCGCCCTGCTCGAGGGCCGTGGCCGCTTCGGGATCAGCGACAACACCTGGGCGATGCATCTGCTGGGCCTTCAGCGGGCCCTGCCCGACACCTCCTACGCCGCTCTCACCGACGCCCTCCCCAT
Source organism: Streptomyces broussonetiae (assembly GCF_009796285.1). NCBI lineage: Bacteria > Bacillati > Actinomycetota > Actinomycetes > Kitasatosporales > Streptomycetaceae > Streptomyces > Streptomyces broussonetiae. Next base: position 7,150,867 of record NZ_CP047020.1, read on the forward strand.
GCTGCGCGCCGTCAAGGACGCGGCGGAACTGGAACTCCTCGCGGCGGCCGGAGCCGCTGCAGACGCAACGTTCGAGGAGATCCGGAAGGTTCCCTTCGCCGGCCGTCGAGAGTCCGAGGTCGGCCACGACCTCGCGGGCCTGCTGCGCCGCTTCGGGCACTCCCAGGTCGACTTCACCATCGTCGGCTCCGGCCCCAACGGCGCCAACCCGCACCACGAGGTCGGCGACCGTGTCATCCGGCACGGTGACATGGTCGTCCTGGACTTCGGCGGCCTGAAGGACGGCTACGGCTCCGACACCACCCGCACGGTCCACGTGGGCGAGCCGAGCGAGGAGGAGCGCCGGGTGCACGACATCGTGCGCGAGGCCCAGGAGGTGGGATTCTCGGCCGTACGGCCGGGCGTCGCCTGCCAGGAGGTCGACCGTGCCGCCCGCGCGGTGATCACCGACGCCGGGTACGGCGAGTACTTCATCCACCGCACCGGACACGGCATCGGCGTCACCACGCACGAGCCTCCGTACATGATCGAGGGCGAGGAACAGCCCCTCGTGCCCGGCATGTGCTTCTCGGTGGAGCCCGGCATCTATCTGCCCGGCCGCTTCGGGGTGCGCATCGAGGACATCGTCACGGTGACCGAGGACGGCGGCCGTCGTTTCAACAACACCACCCGCGAGATGGTCATCGTGGGCTGACCGGCCCAGGGAGATCCCTCTCGACCCCTTCCCCGAACGGCTACGGCGCGATTCATGACCCAGGCACCGACACCCACCGCGGACACCGTCCGCCGACTGGTCCGCTCGCTGCTCAAAGAAGGCGCGGCCGGTGGCGCAGGCGGCGCGGGACCCGACGTCCGGCCCGTCACGGAGGGCGGCGAGCACTCCACCTGGTGGGTCGGCACCCGCCATGTGCTGCGGCTCGCCCCCGAGCGCGAGGCGTCCGTGCGCCAGCGCCGCGAACTGCGCCTGCGCGACCTGGTACGGCCGCACGTCCCGGTCGCCGTCCCGGCCAGTGTCGCGCACGGCGACTGGGCGCCGGGTCTCACCTACACGCTCGACACCCTGATCCCCGGCGGCACCGCCGAGCAGCACGACGTCTCGGCCATCGGCGAGGCCGACCTGGCCGGGCTGCTCACCGGGCTGCGCACGGTGCCGGTGCGGCAGGCCGAGACCCTCGGAGTGCCGCGCGCCGCCCCGCGCTCCCTGGAGGCGCTGCGCCGCATGGCCGTGCACGCGGCCGAACGCCTCGCCGCCGACGACGAGTTCGACGCCACGCGCCTGCTGCAGCTCACCGCGCCCGGGGCGGCCCAGCTCGCCGCCCAGCCCGGCACCTCCGTGCTCGTCCACCACGACCTCAAGGGCGAGCATCTGGTGGTCAGCGCCGACGGCAGGGTGCGCGGCGTCCTCGACTGGACGGACGCGGTGGTGGGCGATCCCGCCGAGGACATCGCCGGGCTCGTCATCGCGGTCGGCTCCGGGGCGGCGGTCCGCGCGGCCACCCTCGCCGGCTACGGTGCCCGCCCCTGCCTGCGCGGCCTGTGGCTGGCCCGCTGCGACACCGTCATCCGCCTCACCGACCGCCTGGAAGGCCGCGACGACAGTCCCCTGCCGCTCCTGCGCACCCAGCTGCGCCGCGCCTGGGAGCCGATCCTGCTCGAGCGGGTGACGGACCTGAAGGAGGGCGACTCGGAGCTGTAGGCCCGACACCTGGCGGACCGAGCCCCGGAGGCACCGCCCGCCCGGGGCCGCGCACGGGCAGGGCCGCCCGACCGGACGGTGTCAGGGCCTTTTCCGTCCCGGGGCTCCGGAATCCGGACGGATTCCCGGCGCCGTCGCGCCGGACCTCGCCCGAGCAGCGGGGAGGCCGGGGCGGGGAGGAGCGGGCGGGGCGGTGAGATGGGGCGGCGCCGGGTCCCCGATCCTGGCCCCGCCCCCTTCGCGGCCTCAGGCCTGGGTCAGTACGACACAGGACTCGCCGGGCAGGTGGAGCAGGCCGTTCGGGCCCGGGGTCTCGACCGGTTCCCAGGCCGCGAGGACCTCGCCCCGGCCGGTGCCGAGCGGGACCGCCACCGGTGCCTTGCCCAGGTTCAGGGCCACCCGTACGTCACCGCGCCGGAAGGCGAGCCAGCGGGCCTCCTCGTCGTACGCCACCTTCGTGTCCGCGAGGCCGGGGTTGGTGAGGTCGGGCTGTTCGTGGCGCAGCGCGATCAGGCGCCGGTACCAGGCCAGCACGCGCGCGTGGGGCTCGCGTTCCGGTTCGGACCAGTCCAGGACGGAGCGGTCCCGGGTCGCCGGGTCCTGTGGGTCCGGTACGTCCTCCTCGGCCCAGCCGTGCGCCGCGAACTCCCGGCGCCTGCCCCGCCGTACCGCCTCGGCCAGCTCCGGATCGGTGTGGTCGGTGAAGAACTGCCACGGCGTGCCCGCCGCCCACTCCTCGCCCATGAACAGCATCGGCGTGAACGGCGAGGTCAGTGTGAGCGCCGCCGCGCAGGCCAGCAGGCCGGGGGAGAGCAGGGCGCAGAGCCGGTCACCCTGGGCGCGGTTGCCGACCTGGTCGTGGGTCTGGCTGTAGCCGAGCAGCCGGTGCCCGGCCACGCGCGCGCGGTCCAGCCGGCGGCCGTGGTGACGGCCCCGGAAGCTCGAGTACGTACCGTCGTGGAAGTAGCCGCCGGTCAGCGTCTTGGCGAGCGCGGCCAACGGGGCGCGCGCGAAGTCCGCGTAGTAGCCCTGTGACTCACCGGTCAGCGCGGTGTGCAGGGCGTGGTGGAAGTCGTCGTTCCACTGCGCGTGCAGCCCCAGGCCGTGCACCGCGCGCGGGGTGATGTACCGCGGGTCGTTCAGGTCGGACTCGGCGATCAGCGACAGCGGTCGGCCCAGGTCCTCGGCGAGTGCGTCCACGGCCGCCGACAGCTCTTCCAGGTACGGGTACGCGCGCGTGTCGTGCAGTGCGTGCACCGCGTCCAGGCGCAGCCCGTCGATCCGGTAGTCCCGCAGCCACGCCAGGGCGCTGCCGACGAGGAACGCGCGCACCTCGTCCGAGCCCGGCGCGTCCAGGTTCACCGCGGCACCCCACGGTGTGTGGTGCGTGTCGGTGAAGTACGGCCCGAACGCTGGCAGATGGTTGCCCGACGGGCCCAAGTGGTTGTGCACGACGTCCAGCACGACACCGAGACCGAGTTCGTGTGCCCGGTCCACGAAGCGCTTGAGCGCCTCCGGGCCGCCGTACGGCTCGTGCACCGCCCACAGCGACACGCCCTCGTACCCCCAGCCGTGCCGTCCCGGGAACGGGCACAGCGGCATCAACTCCACATGGGTGACGCCCAGTTCCACCAGGTGCTCCAGCCGCGCGGCGGCCGCGTCCAAGGTGCCCTCGGGGGTGTACGTGCCCACGTGCAGCTCGTAGAGCACCGCACCCGGCAGCCTCCGTCCCCGCCACCGGGCGCGCCACGTGTACCGCCCGTGGTCCACGACCGCGCTCGGTCCGTCCGGTCCGTCCGGCTGGCGGCGCGAGCGCGGGTCGGGCAGCACGGGGCCGTCGTCCAGCGCGAACCCGTACCGGGCGCCGTCGGCCGCCTCGGCCTCTCCCGTCCACCATCCCGTGCGATCGGGATCGCGCGCCAACGCGCGCGTGGCGCCCTCGCAATGGAGCGTCACTCGTTCTGCCTGCGGTGCCCACACCTCGAACTGCACGGACGGTTCCCCTTCGTCTGCTCACCGTGACGATGTCCCGCGGCCCCCATCGTGCCGTCCGGACGATCAATAAGCTCTCGAATTCGGCCTTCCCCGGCGGGTGTCGCGGAACCCACGCACGCGTGAGCGGCGATTCCCCGTTTTCTGGACACCCGGGGTTCGCTGACCGACAATCACCAGCGTGACGTCGTCTTTCGAGTTCTCCACGTACCCCGCGCGGCTGTCCGACGCGGAGCGCGACCAGGCGCTTCAGGTGCTCCGTGACGGCGTCGCCAAGGGCCGGCTGTCGCACGACACCTTCGTGCGCCGTATGGAGCTGGCGCTCGCCGCCCGCCATGCCGACGAACTGGCCTCCCTCGTCGCCGACCTGCCCCGCGAGAACCGCCTCTCCCGTGCGGTCCTCGGCACTGTCGAGGCCGTCTCCGGGTTCACCGTACGGCTGCGCCGGGCCTGGCAGGCCGAGCGGCTGCCCAAGCTGCTGCTGCCGCATCCGGGACACACCCACCCGCTGCGCATAGGCCGCGACCCGGCCAACGGGCTGCGCCTGAACCACGAGACCGTCTCCCGTGTGCACGCCGAGCTGTTCCGCGAGGGCGGCATGTGGGTCCTCAAGGACCTCGGCTCCACCAACGGCACCACTGTCAACGGCCGCCGGGTGACCGGTGCGGTCGTCGTCCGCGAGGGTGATCTGGTCGCCTTCGGCCGCATGGGGTTCCGGCTCGCCCTGAGCTGAGAGCGCGCACGGGGCGACGAGGCGACCGGTCGTGTTCGAACGGATGCTCTCCCGCGCGCAGGTGCCGTCCCGTTCGAGTGAGCCGGACGAGCCGGACTGCGGAGCGCGGGCCCAGGTGCCGATGCTGGGGGCATGACGTACCTCACCAGAGCGGCCGTGGCGGCCGGAGCCCTGCTGGCGGCCACCGGGCTCCTCGCCGCGGGCCCGGCCCACGCGGCGCCCCACGACCAGGATTCCGGCAACTGGCTCCGCCTGACCGTCACCAGGGGCGAGACCCCGTCCGGTGACGTGCGCGGCACCACGCTGCTGTGCGACCCGCCCAGGGGCCACGCACGGGCGGCCGAGGCGTGCGCCGAACTCACGACCGCGGACGGAGACATCGGCCGTATCCCGGCCAGGAGAGTGTTCTGCCCGGCCCTCTACGCCCCGGTGAACGCCCGCGCGCGCGGGCGCTGGAATGGACGGCCGGTCGACTTCCGGCAGACCTACACCAACACATGCGTCATGAACGCGCGCACCGGAGCGGTCTTCGCCCTGGACGCCTGAGCGGGGCAGCCGGCGGGGGCGGGGCCGGGTGGCCCGCAGCGCGGCCGGTGCGTGCACGGCCGGTGTCGGCGGGTACGGCTCACAGGGCCCGCTCCCGGGCCTGCTGCGCCGCCACCAGCACCGTCCGGGACTGATGCTCCACCTGGTGCTCCAACGGCACCCAGCGCGCCCTGAAGCGCACCGCGAAGGCGTCGCACCAGTCGGCGACGAGCTGTTCCAGCCGCGGCGCCGCCCGGTCGTCGGTCTGCCGCAGCACCCGCAGCAGCATCGCCGCCGCGCGCAGCGGCAGGCGTCGCCCGAAGGCGTCCACACTGCCCACGTACGCCATCGTGGTACCGGCCGGCGGGGTGTGGATCCAGTCCTCGGCCAGACCCGGGATCAGCCCGAGCACCCAGCGCGAGGCCCGCAGCAGCGGTCCGTCCACGCCGTCCAGCCGGGGCTGCGCCTCGGCCAGTATCCGCTCCACCTCCCGCGCGTCCCCGGTCAGCCGACGGGCCAGCCGCCGCATCGCCGCCGCGGGCGCCGGGTGCTGAGCCCGGTCGTCCACCAGGTCGCTGGCCCACATCGGCACCTCCACGACGGCCGTCAGACCGCCGTACCGGTGCGCGTGGTACCAGGTGCTGTGCCGTGCGTCGTCCGGCATGCTCGGATAGGCGACGCCGGTCTCCGGGCCCGGCATGACATGCACCCCGGGGCCGGCGGCCGGCCAGCCGGCGGCGTCCGAGGCGCCCGTCTCCACCGGGATGTGCAACTGCGCGGCGGACTTCGCGAACGGCTCGGCGAGCCCCGGCACGTCCCTGGTCAACTGCACCCAGCTGCCGCCCAGGTCAGTGCCGTGCAGCGTCACCTGCAGGTACGGGCGCAGCTCGTCGATCACCCCGGTCAGCGCACGTGTCTCGGGCGGCAGCCGGTCCGGCGGCAGCACGGACGGCGACCACTCCGGCTGTTCCGCGCCCGTCGGCCGGTAGAAGCCCAGGTGGTAGTCGAACAGGCTGCGCGGCGCCGGGGTCACATGCAGACTCGCGCCGTCCGGATCGGCGCACAGCAGGAAGTGCCAGGAGGTGTTCGCCCGCAACTCCCGCTCGGCCAGGACGCGTTCGGCCAGCACCCGCAGGGTGGAGCCCCCCGTCGGCTCGTTGGCGTGCGCGCCGGCCACCACCAGCACCGCTCGCCGGGCATGCCCCACCGACAGCAGGTGCAGGGGTCTTCCCGCGCGCGAGACGCCCACCCGCCTGAGCGAGCACAGCCCGGGTTCCTGAGCGGCCAACGCCTGTGCGGAGGCGATCAGTTCGGGAACGCTGGGATAGCGCAGCTCCGGCAGGAAACTCACCCCCGACTCGTCCGCCCGGCTTCGCCCTCCAAGTCCCGCACGGGATGGGTGAACTGTCAAGCATGCGGCGGGGAGGCTACGAGGGGGCGCCCGGACGCAAGTCCCGGTGTGCGGCCGGGCCCCTGCGTGCCGTGGGCTCACTGCTGGTGCAGGCCGCGTCCCGCGAGGGTCAGGAACACCTCGCCCACCGCTTCCGACAGCGTGGGGTGCGCGTGCACGTGCCGGGCCACGTCCCCGGGTTCGGCGTCCCAGCCGACGATCAGCTGGCTCTCGGCGATCATCTCCGACACCTGTGGACCGACCAGATGTACGCCGAGCACCTGTCCGCCGCCGGCCTCGGCGACGACCTTCACCATGCCGTCCCGGCCGTGCACCATTCCCTTGGCCACGGCCGTCAGCGGCATCGTGTTGACGTCGACCGTGTGCCCACGCGCGCGTGCCTCCGCCTCGCTCAGCCCCACCGAGGCGGTCTGCGGCGAGGAGGACGTCACCCGGGGCACGGCCGCGTAGTCGACCGGCGCCGACGGCAGTGCGGCCAGGGTCTCGGCGACCAGCAGGCCTTCTGCGAAGGAGGCGTGGGCGAGGCCGCGGGACGGCGGCGGCAGCAGGTCCCCGACGACGTGGACGCCCGGTACGGCCGTCTCCAGCCGGTCCCAGTCGGCCGGTACGACGAACCCGAACTCGCCGTCCGCAGCGCCGCGCGGGCCCGCCGAGCCGCCCGCGCCACCGCCGGAGCCGACGGCGGCGAACTGCACGTGGCGACCCTGCACTCGCTGGCCGTCGGCGTCCTGCCCGACGTCTTCGCGCGCTGCCGTGCGGCCCACCCCCGGGTCCTGCTGCGGCTCCACGAGTACGCCACCGCCGAGGCGCTGGAGGAGGCCGTGCAGCGCGGCACCGCCGACCTCGCCTTCGGCCCGCCCCCTGCCGACCCGCCCGGCACCGTCGTCCCCGTCGGCGAGGAGGAACTCGTCCTGGTGGTTCCGTTCGACGACCGGCTCGCCGGCCGTACGACGGTGCGGCTGCCGGAACTCGCCGACCGCGCCTGGGTCCGCTGCGCGCTGGAACCCGTCGTGCACGGCGAGCGCTTCCTCGACCGGGCCTGCGCGCAAGCCGGGTTCAGGCCGCTGACCGCCGTATGGACCGAGCACTCCTCGACGGCGGTGCGCATGGCCGCGGCCGGGGTCGGCGTGTGCGTCGCGTCGGCCGACGTCGTGCGCGGGGCCGTCGGCGAGGGCTGCGTGATCCTCACCCCCGACCCGGCCTGGAGGCGGCCCCTGGCCGTCTACGCGCGCGTGCCGCCCGTCGGCGCCGCCGAGGCCTTCGTCGACCTCCTGCGCACCACCTGGCCGACCCCGGTCCCCGCCCTGTGCACACCACACCCCGACTGAGCAGCTCCGGCCTCTTTCACCCCGCACCCGTCCGCTCCAGCAACGCCACCGGCAGCCGCTCGAAAACCTCCGCCACGCGCACGGAACCGGTGAACTCCCGTCCCGGCGTGAGCACATCCGCCCACCGGCCGGGCGGCAGCACCAGCCGGGTCTCCCGCCAGCCGCCCGCCTCCGCCAGGCGCAGGGAGAGCCGGGTCACCGCCGTGACCACCTCGCCGGAGCGGACGAAGGCCACGCAGTGCGCGGACGCCGGGCCGTCGGCGGGCAGCGGGGTGTACGTCGCCGTCGTACCGAAGGCGGCGGGCCGCCGGGCGCGCAGCCGCAGTGCCGCCGCCGTCAGCGTGTCCTTCTCGCCGGGTGCCTCGGGCGGGAACGGCACCGGCCGCCGGTTGTCCGGGTCCACCAGGGTCCGGTACTCGCCCTCCGTGCCCTGATACACGTCCGGCACCCCCGGCATCGTCAGATGGACGAGTGCGGTGCCGAGCACGTTGGCCCGGACGTGCGGCTCCAGCTCCTTGCGGAACGCCGTCACACGCCCGCCGGGCGGCCCGCACGGCCCGACGGCGACAAAGGCGGCCACCGCCTCCTCGTACGGCGGCTCCTGCTCCGTCCAGCTGGTGTACAGGCCCGCCTCGCGCACATGCTTCAGCAGCGCCCCCTGCACCCGTTCCTCGTCGGCGGGCCCCAGCCCGAACACCGTCTGCCAGGCCGCCCAGGCCAGCTGCCCGTCCGGCACGCCCTCCTCCGGCAGCGTCACCTCGGCGAGCAACCGCGCCCACCGCTCGGGGCATTCGGTCAGCACGGCCAGCGCCGCGCGGACGTCGGCGCTGCGCTTGGTGTCGTGCGTGGAGACGACCGTGCCGGTGAGCGGCCAGTCACGCTGCACGCGCGCGCAGTACGCGTGGAAGTCCTCCGGGGACACCCCTGGCCGGCCCGGATCGCCCCCCACCTCGGTCGTCGACAGCAGCGGCACGTAGCGGTAGAACGCCGTGTCCTCCACCGACTTGGCGCGCAGTGCCGACGCGGTCTGCGCGAACCGTGTGCGCAGCTCACCGTCCGCCGCCCCGTCCGCTTCCACCAGCAACCGCCGCACGACGTCGACCGCCCCGGCCTCCTCGGGCACGAGGAAGGCATGCCGGGCCTGCTCGGCGGCCTCCTCGGTGACGACGGCGGCGGCGTCGCCCGAGGCGTACGGCCGGTACACCCGCATCCGCACCAGCAGCTCCACCAGGGCGGTGCGCAGGGCCCAGGGTGCCCGGTCGCGCAGCGCGAGGTCCGGCGAGGACGCGCACAGCCGGGCGGCCACCCGGGCGAGCCGGTCCGTCTCGGCGGCCAGCTCGTGCGCGAGCACCTTGTAGGCGGCCCGGCGAACCGTGGCCGCCCAGTCCCCGCCCCGGTCGGTCTGCGGGGCCGCGAACCGCCGGTAGGCCGCGAGGAGTTCACCGGCGCCGACCCGGTCCGTGAACAGGCCGTCGACCTGGCGCAGGGCGTCGTATCCGGTGGTTCCGGCGACGGGCCAGGACGGCGGCAGGCGCTCGCCGTCGGCGAGGATCTTCTCCACCACCGTCCAGCGCCCGCCGCTCGCCTCGTGCAGCCGCGCGAGATAACCGTCGGGGTCGGCGAGCCCGTCGGGATGGTCGACGCGCAGTCCGTCCAGCACGCCCTCCGCCAGCAGCTGGAGGATCTTGGCATGGGTGGCGTCGAACACCTCGGGGTCCTCCACGCGCACCCCGATCAGCTCCGAGATGCTGAAGAAACGGCGGTAGTTCAGTTCGGTGCGGGCCAGCCGCCACCACGCCAGGCGGTACCACTGGGCGTCCAGCACCTCGGCAAGGGGCAGGCCCTCGGTGCCCGCGCGGAGCGGGAACGCGTGCTCGTGGTAGCGCAGCACGTCACCGTCGACCACGAGCCGGTCGCGTTCCGCGCCCACCGGGCCGCCGAGCACGGGCAGCAGCATGCGCCCGCCCTGCGCCTCCCAGTCGATGTCGAACCACCGCGCGTACGGCGAGGAAGGGCCCTCGCGCAGCACATCCCACAGGGCGTGGTTGTGCCGGGGCGCCATCGCCATGTGGTTCGGCACGATGTCCGCCACCAGGCCCAGCCCGTGCTCCCGCGCGGTCCGCGCCAGCGCCCGCAGGCCCTCCTCGCCGCCCAGTTCGGCACGCACGCACGCGTGGTCCACCACGTCGTAGCCGTGCGCGGAGCCGGGCACGGCCTCGAGAACGGGGGACAGGTGCAGATGCGAGACGCCGAGCGACGCCAGGTACGGCACGGCCGCCGCGGCGGCGGCGAACGGGAACGCGGGCTGGAGCTGCAGCCGGTAGGTGGCCGTGGGCACCCCCGGACCGGGTTGCGCAGACGTCATGGAAACCTACGTACCCAGCCCGCCCGGTTTCGTGTCATCGGTCCCTGCACGCGCTCCCACACGCATGGCTACGTTCGGGCAATGGGAACGACGAGGAAGCCGGACCGGCACCGCACACGGGACACCTACCGTCAGGTGATCGCCCTGACCGGGCCGTTGCTGCCGGGCGTGTCGTTCCTGGGGCGGCTGCCGACGGCGACCGTCCAGTTCGGCAGCGTGCTGCTCGTCGTCCGGACGAGTGACTCCCTGTCCGCCGCGGGACTCACCGGCGGGGTGCTCGCGCTCGGCCAGGTGGTCTGCGGGCCGCTGGTGGGCCGGCTCGCGGACCGGCACGGGCAGCGCAGGGTCGTGCTCGCGTTCTCGCTCGCGAACGCGCTCGCGGTGGCGGCCCTGGTGGCCGGTGCCCTCGCGGGCCTGCCCATGGCCGTCCTGGCCCTCCTGGGGGCCGCCGCGGGCGGCACCGTGCCCCTCGTGGGCCCGCTGGCCCGCGCCCGGCTGGTTGCGCTCGCCCGCCGGGCCGGCGCCCCCGAGAGCACCGTCGGTGCCGCGCTGTCCTTCGAGAGCACCCTGGACGAGATGTCCTTCGTCCTCGGTCCGGCCCTGGTCGGACTCGCCTCGGTCCTGGCCCATCCGGCGTACGCGATGGGCGGCGCGGCCGTGCTGGTGGCCGTGTGCGGCAGCGCCTTCGCCCTCCATCCGACCGCCCTGGCCGTGGCGCCCGCGCGCGAGGAAGGGGACCCGGCACGCGCGCGTGCCGCGGTCGCGCCCGCCCCCATGCCCAGCTGTGTCCCTCATCTGCGCGCCTCCCTCGCCCTCCAGGGAGTCATGTTCGGCGCCTGCCAGTCCGGCATCACCGCGCTCACCACCCGGCTCGGACAGGAGAACCAGGCGGGGCTCGTGTACGCCGCCATGGGCGTGATGAGCGCCGTGGCCGGGCTCGCCATGGCCGCCGTACCCGCCCGTCTCGGGCTGCCGCTGCGCTGGCGGCTGGCCACGGCCGCGGCCCTCGTGCTGTCGCTGCCGCTGCTGCGCATCACGAGTCTGCCCGGTCTGTACGCCGTGGTCACCGTGCTCGGGGTCGCCTACGCGCCGCACCTGATCACGGTGTTCGCGCTCACCGAACGCGCGGTGCCGCCCGCCCGGCTCGCCGAGGCGATGGCGCTCGCCACCAGCGCCCTGGTCGGCGGCCAGGCCCTCTCGGTCGCCGTGACCGGCCGCCTCACCGAGGCCTACGGGCCCACGGCGGCGTTCGCGGTGGCGAGCACGGCGGCCGCGCTCACCTTCGTCATCGCCCTGACGGCCCGTCCGACGGTGCACTCCGGACGGGCCGGACACGACCCGCACGCGCGCGTGAAGGACGAGCCGGCCCGTACGACGTCCTGAGGCGCCGGAGCCTAGGCCGGCCGCTGCAGCACCGTCAGGCTGCGGTCCGGCAGGGTGATCCGGTCGCCCGCCCCGACCTTCGCCCCGCCGCCCTGCGGTACCCCCTCCGGGTGGGCCGTGTCGACCACGACCTGCCACTGCCGGCCGTGGTCGACCGGCACCAGGAACTCCAGCGGTCCGGGGGAGGCGTTGAACATCAGCAGGAACGAGTCGTCGGTGACGCGTTCCCCGCGCGGGCCGGGCTCGGAGATGGCGTTGCCGTTGAGGAACACCGTCAGCGCGGACGCCCGCGCGGAGTCCCAGTCCCGCTGGGTCATCTCACCGCCCTCCGGGGTGAACCAGGCGATGTCGGACAGCGCGTCGTGCGTGCCCTCCACCGGCCGTCCGTGGAAGAAGCGCCGCCGCCGCAGCACCGGGTGGTCCCGCCGCAGCCACACCATCGCGCGCGTGAACTCCAGCAGCTCGCTGTCGGCCTTGCTCCCGGCGTCGGGCCAGTGCACCCACGCCAGCTCGTTGTCCTGGCAGTAGGCGTTGTTGTTGCCGCGCTGGCTGCGGGCGAACTCGTCGCCGTGGCTGATCATCGGCACGCCCTGGGACAGCATCAGCGTGGCGACGAAGTTGCGCATCTGGCGGGTGCGCAGGGCGAGCACGTCCGGGTCGTCGGTCTCGCCCTCCGCCCCGCAGTTCCAGGACCGGTTGTGGCTCTCGCCGTCCCGGTTGTTCTCGCCGTTGGCCTGGTTGTGCTTCTGGTCGTACGAGACGAGGTCGTGCAGGGTGAAGCCGTCGTGGCAGGTGACGAAGTTGATCGAGGCGAGCGGGCGGCGGCCGTCGTCCTGGTACAGGTCGGAGGAGCCGGTCAGCCGGGAGGCGAACTCCGCGAGCGTGCGCGGCTCGCCCCGCCACAGGTCCCGCACCGTGTCGCGGTACTTGCCGTTCCACTCCGTCCACAGCGGCGGGAAGTTGCCCACCTGGTAGCCACCCTCGCCCACGTCCCACGGCTCGGCGATCAGCTTCACCTGCGAGACCACCGGGTCCTGCTGCACCAGGTCGAAGAACGACGACAGCCGGTCCACCTCGTGGAACTGCCGGGCGAGCGTCGCCGCGAGGTCGAAGCGGAAGCCGTCGACATGCATCTCGGTGACCCAGTACCGCAACGAGTCCATGATCAGCTGGAGCACGTGCGGTGACCGCATGAGCAGCGAGTTCCCGGTGCCCGTCGTGTCCATGTAGTAGCGGGGGTCGTCCGCGAGCCGGTAGTACGACGGGTTGTCGATGCCCTTGAAGGACAGCGTCGGTCCCAGATGGTTGCCCTCGGCCGTGTGGTTGTAGACGACGTCCAGGATGACCTCGATCCCGGCCTCGTGCAGCGCCCGGACGGCGGACTTGAACTCCAGTACCTGCTGGCCGCGGTCGCCCCAGGAGGCGTACGCGTTGTGCGGGGCGAAGAAGCCGATGGTGTTGTAGCCCCAGTAGTTGTTGAGCCCCAGATCCACCAGCCGGTGGTCGTTGACGAACTGGTGTACGGGCATCAGCTCCAGGGCCGTGACGCCCAGTTCGGTCAGGTGCTCGAGGAGCACGGGGTGCGCGAGCGCCGCGTACGTGCCGCGCAGCTCCTCCGGCAGCCCCGGGTGACGCATCGTGAGGCCCTTGACGTGCGCCTCGTAGATGATCGTGTGGTGGTACTCGGTGCGCGGCGGCCGGTCGTCGCCCCAGTCGAAGTACGGGTTGATCACCACCGACGTCATGGTGTGCGGCGCCGAGTCCAGGTCGTTGCGCCGTTCCGGGGCGCCGAAGTGGTAGCCGTACACCTCCTCGCCCCACCGGACCGAACCGCCGACCGCCTTCGCATAGGGGTCGAGCAGCAGCTTCGCGGAGTTGCAGCGCATCCCGCGCGCGGGGTCGTACGGACCGTGCACCCTAAACCCGTAGCGCTGTCCCGGCATCACGCCCGGCACGTACGCGTGCCGCACGAACGCGTCGCTCTCCCGCAGTTCCACCGCCGTCTCCGAGCCGTCGTCGTGCAGCAGACACAGCTCTACTCGGTCCGCGGCCTCCGTGAAGACCGCGAAGTTGGTTCCGGCGCCGTCATAGGTGGCGCCGAGCGGATACGCCTCTCCAGGCCAGACCTGCATGGAGACGACTCTGACAGGTGTGCCGCCCGCCCGGGGCCGCGTCGGCTTTCGAGTCTTGCGAAAGTGACGAAACCTCCCGGGCCCGCCAGCGGTTCCAGGGCCTGCCGGTACCCGCCCCGGAAGCCCCTCACCAGCCCCGACGGAGGCCCGGCGGAGACTCGGCGGGGCCCGGGCGGCACCCCGTAAATCTCCGGCGTTATGAATCCGCTCACTCCGCGTGACATGGCCGCGCAGAACGGCCCCGGACACAGGCCGAGTTGAGGAAAACAGTTGGACAACCGACCTGTCCATCCGGCTGCACCGCCGACCGCTCCCGGAGTACCCTTCCTTGATCGTTGAGACGGGAAAGGCCCCGGGGCGGAAGGCGGTGCACGGGTGGGCTCGGGAGGGCTGGAGCTGCCCCCTGGTGACGAGGGTCACGAGGGGAACTCCACAGACGTCCCGCCCGGCGCGGTGTCCCTGGCCCGGCCGATGGATGCGGGGTCCATCGGGCCGGAGCTGGACTGGGACGCCGACGCCTGGCACGAGGTGCGCACCCGCGCCCAGCGGGCCGGCCGGGCCTACATCTGGCTGAACCTCGTGGAGCAGCGGCTGCGCACGGTGGTGGCCGCCGTCCTGCGCCCCATCTACGAACCCGTCCACGGCGACGACTGGGTGGTGGCCGCGGCCGGCCCGGCCGGGCAGGAGTGGGTGCAGCGCGCGGTCGCCGTGCGCGAAGTCAGTCGCCGCAAGGGCTATTTGCTCGACCCGGCCGACGACAACGTGCTCAGCTTCCTGACCCTGCCTCAGCTGCGTGAACTGATGGTCCAGCACTGGCCTTGCTTCGAGCCGTACTTCGACGAGCGCCGCGACCTCGAACTGGCTCTGGACGAGCTGGAGGTGACCCGTAACGTCGTCTCCCGCAACCGGGCCCTGTCCGAGACGGTCCTCAGCCAGGCCGAGCGGGCCTCGGCACGGCTGCTGGAGATGCTCGGCGCGGGCGGTGACGTCCCCTCCGCGCGCCGGCTGCCCGTCGACGCGGTCGAGGACCTGGTCGGCGACCGGTACGCCGACGTGGTCGCCGTTCACTCCGACCGGGTGCGGCTCATGCGCCAGTTCCCGGCCGAGGACCTGTTCGCCGGTGCCCGGCGCCTCGACGCCATCGGCATCGGTCTCAACCTGCTGGTGCAGAACTTCTCGGGACGCCGCCTGATCCGCCTCGCCGAGTCCGGCTGCCGGGTACGGCTGCTGTTCCTCAACCCGGCCTCCAGTGCGGTCAAGCGCCGCGAGCGCGAACTGGGCATGAAGCGGGGCGAGCTCGGCCGCTCGGTCGAGATGAACATCCTGCACATGCGCCGGGTGCGCTCCCGGCTGCGCGACCCGGGCGCCTTCGAGATCCAGGTGTACGACGAGACCCCCCGCTTCACCGCCTACCTGGTGGACGGCGACGGCGCCGACGGCATCGCCGTGGTGCAGTCCTATCTGCGGGGTGCGCGGGGGATGGAGTCACCGGTGCTGGTGCTGCGCAACGGCAACAAGCTCGTCAAGTCGAGCGACGCGAGTGAATCCGGGCTCTTTCCGACATACCGCGAGGAATTCGAGCTGACTTGGGTCGATTCGCGCCCTGTGTCCTGAACGGTCCACCGGCACAAGCGGAACGCCGTCCTCGGATTGTCAGTGCCGCGTGCGAGGGTGGAGGCCACTGGGGGAAAGCACCACCGAGAAGGGGGGCCTGCCATGGGCTGGCACCGTGAGCTGCTGATCGGCTTCGACCTCGAGACGACCGGCACGGATCCGCACGAGGCGCGTATCGTCACCGGCGCGGTGATCGAGGTCAGGGCCGCCGGGCCCGTGGGGCGCAGGGAATGGCTGGCCGATCCGGGCGTGGAGATCCCGGCGGACGCGGTCGCGGTGCACGGCATCAGCACCGAACGCGCGGCGGCCGAGGGCCGGCCCGCCGACCAGGTGGCCGACGCCCTCGCCGAGGCCCTCACCGGGTACTGGAAGGCGGGCGTCCCGGTCGTCGCCTACAACGCGGCCTTCGACCTCACCCTGCTCTCCGCCGAACTGCGCCGGCACGGCCTGCCGTCCCTCTCCGACCGGCTGGACGGCGCCCCGCCCGCCCCGGTCGTCGACCCCTACACCATCGACCGCTGGGCCGACCGCTACCGCCGCGGCAAGCGGAACCTGGAAGCGGTCTGCGCCGAGTACGGCATAGTCCTCGAAACGGCCCACGACGCCGCCTCCGACGCCCTCGCCGCGGCGCGACTGGCCGGTGCGATAGCCGAGCGTCACCCCAAGATCGCGTCCCTGAGCCCGGCGGAACTGCACCACCGCCAGATCCGGTGGTACGCGGACTGGGCGGCGGACTTCCAGGCGTTCCTGCGCCGCAAGGGGGACGCGGCGGCGGTGGTGGACGGGGCATGGCCCCTGAGGGAGCCGGCCGGGAGCCGACCCGCCTAGCAGCCCGCGTCCACAGGCCCGTCGCGGCTCAGAAGGGATACCACCGCACCGTCTCGTCCTCGTCCCGCAGTGACGCCACCCGCCGCCGGAACTCGGCCAGTGCCTTCGGGTTGCTCGGCGCATGCTGGGCCACCCAGGCGCAGCTGGCCGTCTCGCGGGCGCCGCGCAGCACCGCACAGCCGTCCCACTCCCGTACGTCCCACCCGTAGGCCTCGGTGAAGGAGTCGTACGACTCGGCGGGCAGCCCGTACCGGTCGCGGGAGAGGGCCATCACTACCAGGTCGTGCTCGCGCAGGTCGCTGGAGAACGTCTCCAGGTCGACCAGGACCGGCCCGTCCGCCCCGATGTGCACATTGCGGGGCAGCGCGTCGCCGTGGATGGGCCCCGGTGGCAGATGGGGCGTCAGCGCGGCCGCGGCCGCGGCGAATCCGTCCCGGCGGGCGCGCAGGTAGGCCGCGTCGTCGGGGTCGATGGCGTCGCCCGCGAGCCGCAGCCAGCGTTCCACACCGCCCAGCAGCTCGCGGGGCGGCAGAGCGAAAGGAGGAGCGGGGAGTGCGTGCACGATCCGCAGCAGCTCCGCCAGATCGCGCGGCTCGGAGGGCCGTACCGGCTCCGGCAGCCGGTGCCACACGGTCACCGGATGTCCGTCGACCAGCAGCGGCTTCGCCTCGGCAGCCCGTACCGCCGGCACGCCCGCCTCGGCCAGCCAGCCGGCGATGTCCAGCTCGCGCCGAGCCCGCTCCAGCAACTCGGCGTCGCGGCCCACCTTCACCACCAGGCCACCGGCGGCGAACACCGCGTTCTCGCCGAGGGCGAGGAGCCCGGCGTCCCCGGCCGGTCCCGGCAGTACCCCCGCCGCGGCCAGTACGTCCCGTGCCCGTGCCTCGTCCATCGTGCCTCCGTGCGGTCGGATCTCCCTTGCCAGTCTTGCATTCGCACAGGTCGGGCCGTGTGCGAGGGCCCTTGGCGAGGTACCGGACCTTGAAGGTCATGAGCACGTCCACCAAGGTCGGCAAAGGGGCTGATTCCTTGCATGCCGGTGGCCGAAGCGCAACGGCCGAGCGGCCGCCGTGCCGCCGATCACGGCACGTGGTTCCTCGTTCTGCCTGCCCTGATCCCCATCCTGCTGTTCGGCGTGGGCCCGCTGCGGTACGGCATCCTGCTCGCGTTCACCGGCGTCCGGTCCGGCCGCACCCGGGCCACCCGGTGGATCGACGTGCTGAACTTCCGGGACCTGCTGCACGACACGCCCTTCCGGGAGTCGTTCCGCATCGGCCTGCTCCGGGCGATCGGCGTGACCCTGCCCCAGTTCCTGCCGGCACTCGGCCTCGCCCTGCTCCTCAAGGAGGACCTGCGGCTGCGCCGGCCGGCCCGCGCCCTCGCCCTGGACGATGCCCGCGGTCGTCGTCGGCATCATGTGGCGGCTCGTCTGCAACCCGGACGCCGGCATCCTCAACGAGGTCCTCACCGACCTGGGCAGACGCCCCGGGGTGCAGCGTGGTCGTCAGGGCGGCCACGTCCCTGAGGGGAGGCCTCCCTGAGGAGAGACGTCCCTGAGGAGGCGTGGACGGAAAAACACTTGGACGAGACGTCTCGTCTCGTTTAGCTTCGTATGCATGACCAGCCCCGCACATATCGCCATGTTCTCCATCGCCGCGCACGGCCATGTGAACCCCAACCTGGAGGTGATCCGTGAACTCGTCGCCCGGGGCCATCGGGTGACGTACGCCATCCCGCCGGTGTTCGCCGAGAAGGTGGCGGCCACGGGGGCCCGGCCCGTGCCGTACACCTCCACGCTGCCCGGACCCGACGCCGACCCGGATGCCTGGGGGAGCACACTGCTGGACAACGTCGAGCCGTTCCTGGCCGACGCGATCCAGGCGCTTCCGCAGCTCGTCGAGGCCTACGCCGGCGACGAACCCGACCTCGTCCTGCACGACATCTCCTCCTACCCGGCCCGCGTGCTCGCCCACCGCTGGGGCGTACCGGCGATCTCCCTCTCGCCGAACCTCGTCGCCTGGGAGGGGTACGACAAGGAGGTCGCCGAGCCGATGTGGGCGGAGCCGAAGAAGACGGCGCGCGGGCAGGCGTACTACGCCCGGTTCGAGGCCTGGCTGGCGGAGAACGGGATCACCCGGCACCCGGACGCGTTCGCCGGTCTCCCGGCCCGCTCGATCGTCCTCATCCCCAAGGCACTCCAGCCGCAGGCCGACCGGGTCGACGAAAGCGTCCACTCCTTCGTCGGTGCCTGTCAGGGGGACCGCGCCGAGCAGGGCGACTGGCAGCGGCCGGCCGATGCCGACAAGGTCGTGCTGGTGTCCCTGGGCTCGGCCTTCACCAAGCAGCCGGGTTTCTACCGCCAGTGCGTCCGCGCCTTCGGGGACCTGCCCGGCTGGCACCTGGTCCTCCAGGTCGGCCGCCATGTGCCGGCCGCCGAGCTGGGCGACGTACCCGGCAATGTAGAGGTGCACAGCTGGGTGCCGCAGCTGGCGATCCTCAAGCAGGCGGACCTGTTCGTCACGCACGCGGGCGCCGGCGGCAGCCAGGAGGGCCTCGCCACGGCCACGCCGATGATCGCCGTACCGCAGGCCGTCGACCAGTTCGGCAACGCCGACATGCTCGAGGGCCTTGGCGTCGCCCGCCGGCTGGACACCGAGGAGGCCACCGCCGACCGCCTGCGCGAGGCCGCCCTCGCCCTGGTGGACGACCCGGAGGCGGCCCGCCGTCTCAAGACGATCCAGGCAGGGATGGCCCAGGAGGGCGGCACCCGTCGAGCGGCGGACCTCATCGAGGCGGAGTTGGCCCAGCACGGCCGAGGATGAGGCGAGTTGACGAAGGGTCCGTCGACACCCCGGTGTCGGCGGACCCTCGTCGGCGGTGCGGGATCAGACCGGCAGCCGCTCGCCCTCCTCGCGCGCGGGGCGCGCGACAGGCGGCTGCGGCGGCTCGTCGTGGGTGAGGTCGGGCAGCCGGTGCAGCCACTTGGGCAGGTACCAGTTGCGCTCGCCGAGCAGCGCCATCACGGCCGGCAGCAGCACCCCGCGGATGACGGTGGCGTCGATGAGGACCGCCGCGGCCAGGCCCACGCCCATCTGCTTCATGGACTGCATCGACAGCGTGCCGAAGATCGCGAACACGGCGACCATGATGACCGCGGCGCTGGTGACGACACCGGCCGTGGTGACCACGCCGTGCCGGATCGCGTCCCGTGTGTCCAGGCCGCGCATACGGGCCTCGCGGATGCGGGAGACGACGAACACGTGGTAGTCCATCGACAGCCCGAACAGGATCACGAAGAGGAACAGCGGCAGCCAGGTCACGATCGCGCCGACGCCCGCCGCACCGACCAGCGAGGCACCCCAGCCGTGCTGGAAGACGGCGACGAGGACGCCGTAGGCCGCGCCCACCGACAGCAGGTTGAGCACGATCGACGTGAGCGCGACGGTCAGGGAGCGGAACGACAGCAGCATCAGCAGGAACGCGAACACGACCACGAACGCGAAGACCGGGGCGACGGAGCCGAGCAACTGGTCGTTGAAGTCGTGGTTGCCGGCGACCTGTCCGGTGACCGGCGCCTGCAGGCCGTCGATCCTGCCGAGAGTCGCGGGCCGCACCTCGTCGCGCAGGATGCCGAGGCTCTTGACGGCCTTGTCCATGTCCGAGCCGCCGACCAGCGGTACGGAGATCAGGGCCACGTTCTGCGTGCCGTAGACCCGGACGCCGACCGGGCCGCGCGAGGCGCCCGAGGTGATCGCCCGCTGCTTGAACTCGGCGAGCGCCTGCCGTACGTCGGGGGCGTTGATGTCCCTGGCCCTGACGACGACCTGAGCCGGCTCGCTGCCGCCGGGGAAGGCGTCGTTGACCCGGTCGTAGGTCTGCACGATGGGCAGCGACCTGCCGAACTCCTGGTCCAGGGTGAGCTGTTGGGTCTTCATGCCGAGCGCGGGCGCGGCGATCGCCAACAGCGTGCCGGCCGCCACGGCGACCGAGACGAGCGGCCTGGCCAGCACGGCGCGCAGGACCGCCGACCAGAACCGGCTGCCCTCGTCCACGCCGTGCCGGCGGCGCGGACGGGCGAGGAACGGGATCCGGCCCTTCTCCACGCGCTCGCCGAGCAGCGACAGCAGCGCGGGCAGTACGGTGACCGACCCGACCATGGCGACCGCCACGACCATCAGCGAGGCCAGGCCCATCGCCTCGAACTCGGCGAGCCCGGTGAAGAGCATGCCCGCCATCGCCACGCACACCGTGATCCCGGAGACGACGATCGCCCGGCCGCTGGTGGCGGCGGCGATCCGCAGGGCGGTGCCCGCGTCCCGGCCGGCCTGCCGCTCCTCGCGTTCGCGGCGCAGATAGAACAGGCAGTAGTCGACGCCTACGGCCATACCGACCAGCAGCATCACGGAGTTGGCGGTGTCGCTCATAGGCTGCAGATGGCTGACGACACCCATCAGGCCCATCGTCGCCATGATCGCGGTGATCGCGAGGGCCACCGGCAGCAGCGCGGCCACCAGCGCGCCGAAAGCGATCAGCAGGATGCCGAGGGCCACCGGCACCGCCGAGTACTCCGCCTGCTGGAAATCGTCGCCGAAGGCGTCCTTGTACTGCTTCTGCATGCTGGCGGCGCCGATCTCCTCGATCCGCAGACCGCTGTGTCGTTTCTGCACCCCGGCGACGGCGTCCAGCACCGGCTCGACCCGGTCGACGGCCGTCTTGGCGTCGCCCCGCAGGTCGAACTGCACCAGCGCGCTGCGGCCGTCCCGGGAGATGGTGTGCGTGGTGTACGGCGAGGTCACGCCGGTGACCTTGCCGGTGCCTCCGACGGCCTCCATCACGTCGGTGACGGCCGCCCGGAAGCCGCTCCCGGTCGCCGTCCCGGCACCGTCCTTCGACTGGATCAGGACGGTCTCGCCGGCCGGCTGCTTGATGCCTGCGTCGTCGATGATCCGTGCTGCGGTGTGCGTCTCGCCCTTGAGCTGGTCGCCCTCGTTCACGTCGACCCGGCCCGTCGCCGAACCGACTCCCAGCGCCAGGACGACGAACAGCACCCATATGCCGACGGCCGCCCAGCGGTGCCGGGCGCTCCAGCCGCCCGCGCGGGCGGCCAGCCCCCGCACCCGCACCTGTGTGTTCCCCATGACGGGTCTGCCCCCTCGTGTGCGGTGGCAGCCCCCTGCCGCCACCTGTGCGCTTGCTCCGCATCGACCGTATGGGCCGGGCAAAGACGTCTCGTCGTGCTGCCCGGTGAAGTGAGCGGCCCGCCCCTCCGTACTGGGAAGGACGGCGGCCCCTTACATCTATCGGGACATCTCCCAGACGCGTCTCGGGGTGCCGGTTCGCCGGCCGCGGGTGCGACCGGGACAAGGGATGTCCGTTCCGCCGTCAGCGCGCCGGTTTGTGATTACAAAAGCTTGTTGAACAAGTCACAGCTGCGTGGAGAGGTTGATCCGGCCCCTGCCCATCGGACAGAGTTTCGCGCAACCCGCCCCACGCGGGCCCGGCCGTCGTGCCCGCCCCCACGGGGCACGACGGCCCCTCTAGGCTGGCCGGATGACGACCTACGCGGCGCTGTTGCGCGGAATCAACGTCGGTGGCGCCAAGAAGGTGCCCATGGCCGACCTGCGCACCCTGCTCGCCGGCCTCGGCCACACCGGCGTACGGACCTATCTGCAAAGCGGCCAGGCCGTGTTCAGCAGCGACCACGGCGACGAGGACTCGCTGGCGGCGGAGGTGAGCCGGGCCGTCGAGGAGCGCTTCGGCTTCCCGGTCGACGTGCTCGTGCGCGACCACGCCTATCTGCGCGCCGTGGCCGAGGCCTGCCCCTTCCCGGCCGCCGAACTCCAGCCCAGGCAGCTGCACATCACGTACTTCTCCGCGGCCGTCGCCCCGGACCGGTACGCGGACATCGACCAAGCCGCCCACCTGCCCGAGGAGTTCCGCCTCGGCGACCGCTGCCTGTACCTCTACGCACCGGACGGCGTCGGCCGATCCAAGCTCGCCGAGAGGCTGGGCCGGCAGCCGGCCAGGGGACTGATCGCCACGAGCCGGAACTGGAACACCGTGCTCAAGCTGGTGGAGTTGACGGCCGAGGAGGAGTGACGCGAGCGGGCACGCGTGTGCGAGGCTCGCCCCATGCGCTACATCATCATCGGGGCGGGGGCCGTCGGCGGGTCCGTCGGGGGACGTCTCGCCCAGGCCGGGCACGAGGTCGTCCTCGTGGCCCGCGGCACACACCTGGCGGCACTGGACGAACACGGGCTCCGACTGCGGGTCCCGGAGGGTGAGTTGACGTACCGGCTGGCCGCCGTCGACGGGCCCGGCCCGCTCGGTGAGCTGCGCGCCGACGACGTCCTCGTCCTCGCCGTCAAGACCCAGGACACCGTCTCCGCGCTGCAGACCTGGGCGCAGGTGCCCGTAGCGGGCGGCGGCAGTGCGGCGGAGCAACTGCCGCTCGTCTGCCTGCAGAACGGAGTGGAGAGCGGACGGCTGGCCCTGCGCCGCTTCCGGCAGGTGTACGGCGTCTGCGTCTGGCTGCCCTCGGCCTTCCTGGAGCCCGGCGTCGTCTCCGCCGCGGGCAGCCCGCTCACCGGCGTCCTGCACCTGGGCCGGCTGCCGCACGGCACCGACGACACCGCCCGCCGGATCGCCGCCGACCTGTCCGGCGCCCGCTTCGAGGCACCGGTCGTGCCGGACGTGGCCCGCTGGCAGTACGCCAAGCTGCTCGCCAACCTCGGCAACGCCCTCGAAGCGGTGAGCGGCCCCCTCGACAACGAGGCCGCCCAGGCGCTCTACGCGCGTGTGCGCGCCGAGGGCGAGGCCGTCCTCGACGCCGCCGGGATCGTATACACGAGTGCCGAGGAACAGCGCGCGGCCCGGGGCGACAAGATCACCCTGGTGCCGCTGGACGGCGCCCCGCGCGGCGGCGGCTCGTCCTGGCAGTCCCTCACCCGCGGCACCGGCACCATCGAGGCGGACTACCTCAACGGCGAGATCGCCCTGCTCGGCCGGCTGCACGGGGTACCGACCCCGCTGAACGAACTCCTCCAGGACCTCGCGAACCGGTTGGCGAGCGAGCACCGGGCCGCCGGGTCGATGCCGGTCGGGGAACTGGTGCGCAGGGCCGAGGAAGCCGAGGAAGCGGCGCGGCGGGCCGGCTGACGGACCGCCGGGTTGCCCCCCAACCCTCCGTTTCGACCGGCCCGCGGGCCGGTTGGCCGATAAACGCCCCTGCTGTGCGCGGAGTTCGTTCTCCCAGTGACATACGGGCGGCACCCGGCGCAGAACGAAGTGCCACCGGGTCCGACGGCACAGGGGAGCGCCGGACCCGGTGGCCCTGTACCACGCTGCCGCCCCCCGGCGGTGCGGCTCGCCGAACCTCGCGACAACATCCTCCGCTTGTCCCTAGGGTCGACAGCACGGACGGGCCGGACAGGGGGACGCATGAGCGCGACGGACAGGGCGCGGGCGGGACTGCCGCACCGCCGCGCGGGCACGGTGCCCCGGTGTCCGTCCGACCGCCCCGCTCCCGAGACCCGGCGCCGGCCCCGTGGCCCGCACCCGGCGCTTGCGCGCCCCGTGCCCACCGGGCCCGGTCAACGGGCGCCGATCACCCGGATGGGTGGCGATTTTCGGCCCACTCGGCGCCGTCGTGACCGCCCGGGCCCCCAGTCGCCCCGCAGCGGCCCGCAGCCGCACCGTACGGCCGCACACGCGCCTCCGCGAGGTCGGTAACGTCAGCGGTCCCGCACCCCACCCCCAGCCCCCATGGCTCCTTTCGGGCCAGAAGCGAGGACAGGACATGAGTACCTACGACTTCGGCGACCTCGGCCGCATGGGTATCGGCAACGGCCCGCCGGACCTGGAGACCCTCATGGCCGTCGCGGACCGGCTCACCGAGGCACTCGGGGTCGAGTACCCGGCGCTCGTCGCGTACGGCGAGACCGTCCATCGCCAGCTGGAGGAGTCCGCCGAGGACGGGCTGCCGCCCAACCGGGGCAAGATCCGCACCGCGCTGGAGGAGGTCGCCATCGTGGCGGGCGCCGGTACCGGCAGCCTCACCTTCACCCGGCAGCTCCTGCACGCCCTGGACCTGTGACCGGCCGGAGCGCCGCCGGCGGGTCCGAGGCACCTCGCGCGGCGGGCCGGTGTGCTCAGGCGCCCAGCGCCGCCAGGGCGGGGCGGCGGGCCGCGTCGTAGCGCTCCAGCAGAACCCGCGCCACCTCGGGCGCCGGGCCCAGCACGTCCGCCCGTACGTCCGCCCCGGCCGCGCCCCGCGTGATGCGGTCCGGCAGAAAGCCGGGGGCCAGGACGTACGGCGCGACGGCGACCCGCTCGCAGCCGAGCGCGCGCAGCTCGGCCACGGCGTCCTCGGTGCGCGGCAGGGACGCGGAGGCGAACGCAGGCCGCACGGCGCACCAACCGGTGTGCCACCACTCCCGCGCGATGTCTGCGATCACTGCGATCGCCTCCGGGTCGGAGGACCCCGCCGAGGCCAGTACGACCCCGGTCGAGGACTTGTCGGCGGGGGCCAGCCCCGCCTCGTACAGCCGCCGCTCCAGCGCCCGCAGCAGCAGCGGGGACGGGCCGAGCACGTCCGCCTGCCGGATCCGCAGCCGCGGCGGGGCGTCCCGCAGCACGGCGGGGATGTCGGCCTTGGCGTGGAACGCCCGTGTCAGCAGCAGCGGCAGCGCGACGACGTCCCGGACCCCCTCCGCCGCGAGCGACTCCAGCACCCCGTGCACGGACGGCACGTTGAAATCGAGGAACCCGGTCTCCACGCGCAGTCCCGGCCGCAGCGACCGCACCCGCTCCACCAGGGCGTGCACGGTCGCGGCGTGCCGCGGATCGCGGCTGCCGTGGGCGATGACGAGAAGGACCGGAGCGCGCATGTCAGCCCTTCACCAGCAGGCCGCGGCTGCGCAGCACCCACCGCTCCAGCGGGCTGAAGATCAGCAGATCGATCGCGATGCCGACGAACAGGATCAACAGGATGGCCTCGAACACCATGGCCATGTCGCTGGCGGTACGGGCGTTCTCGAGCAGCTGGCCGAGGCCCGTGCCGAGGTCGGGGAAGTTGGCGATGATCTCCGCGGCCATCAGGGAGCGCCAGGAGAACGCCCAGCCCTGCTTCATGCCCGCCACATAGCCGGGCAGGGCGGCGGGCAGGGTCACGTGCCAGGTGCCCTTGAGTCCGGTGGCGCCCAGGGTGCGGCCGGCCCGCAGGAAGAGCGGCGGCACCTGGTCCACGCCGGACACCAGGCCGTTGGCGATGGACGGGACGGCACCGAGCAGGATCACCGCGTACATCATCGAGTTGTTCAGACCCAGCCAGATCACGGCGGGCGGCACCCACGCCACCGAGGGCAGCGACTGCAGTCCGGACAGGATCGGGCCGATGGCCGCGCGCACGAACTTCACCCGCGCCACCAGCAGTCCCAGCGGGGTGCCGATGACCAGGGCGAAGCAGAAGCCGAGCAGACCGCGCGAGACACTGGTCCATATGTAGCCGAGCAGTTTGCCCTGCAGCCAGTCGTTGTGGAAGGCGTGCCAGACGTCCACCGGCGAGGGCAGCTTGCTCGGATCGTCGACGATCTTCAGGGTGATCAGGCCCTGCCAGATCACCAGGACCACGACGATCGCGGTGATCGGCGGGACGATCTTGTCGACGAAGGTCCTGCGCAACGGCGTACGGCCCGGCTGCGCGGTCTCCAGCGCGTCGAGGCCCGCCTCCACGCTCCCCGTCTCGGGGGCGCTCGTCGTCTCAGTGCTGGCCATGGCGGCGGATCTCCCCACGCAGTACTTCGGTGATCTCGAGGGACAGTTCCGCCACCGGCGCGTCCTCGATGCGGCGCGGCTGCGGAATGTCGACCTCCCACGTCCGGGCCACCCGGCCCGGACGGGAGGACAGCAGGACGACACGCTGCGCGAGCCGTACCGCCTCACGCACGTTGTGCGTCACGAACAGCACGGAGAGCCCGGTCTCCGACCAGATACGGGTCAGCTCGTCGTGCAGCACGTCGCGGGTGATGGCGTCCAGAGCCGCGAACGGCTCGTCCATCAGCAGCAGGTTGCTCTCCTGCGCCAGCGCGCGGGCCAGCGCCACACGCTGGCGCATGCCGCCGGACAGTTCGTGCACGCGCTTGCCGTACGCGCCGCCCAGCCGGACGAGTTCGAGCAGCTCCTCGGCCTTGCCGCGGCGTTCGGGCTTGGGAACGCCCCTGAGCTTGAGGGCGAGTTCGATGTTCTTGCCCGCGGTCAGCCACGGGAACAGAGCGTGCTCCTGGAACATCAGCGCCGGCCGGCCGTCCGTGGTGATGGACCCGGCGCTCGGCAGGTCGAGGCCCGCCACCAGGTTCAGCAGGGTGGACTTGCCGCAGCCCGAGGCCCCCAGGAGGGTGACGAACTCACCGGGCGCGACATCGAGGCTGATGTCGTCCAGGACGAGCTGCTGCCCGCCCGGTCCCGCGAAGGACTTCGAGACGTGCTCGAGGCGTGCGGCGTACTCGACCGACTCGGCGGCCTTGGCAAAGGTCGTGGCCATGGTCGTCACCTCCTGGGAAGTCATCGGGGAAGGGGGTCAGCCGGCGCCGAGACCGGCGGCGTCGACCGGGCTCGCACCCTCGGCCTTGAGCACCTTGTTGAGGATCGTCAGGTCGTAGATCCCCTTGAGGTCGGGCTTCGCCAGCAGACCGGCCTTGACCGCGTGCTGCGCCTCGGTGTCGAGGGTGGCGGCCAGCGGGTCGTCGGTGAACTGGACGGACTTCCACGCCGGGTCCAGGACCTTCGCCGGCAGCGGCTTGCCGGAGTCCTCCGCCAGCTGCTTGTTCGCCGCGGCCTTCGCCGCGTCGGAGTGGGTGTTGATCCACTTGTTGGCCTCGACCGAGGCCTTCAGCACGGCCTCGACCGCCTTGGGGTGCTCCTTGAGGAAGGCCTGGCGCACGATGATGTTCGTGATCACGAACTTCTTGTCCGGCCACAGGGAGGACTCGTCGAGCAGCACCTTGCCGCCCTCGGCGACCAGCTTGGACGCGGTCGGCTCCGGCACCCAGGCGCCGTCGACGGAGCCGGACTTGAAGGCGTCCGGCGTCACCTTGTTGTCGCTGCGGACGACCGTGACGTCGCCCTTGCCGCTTTCCGGGTCGACCTTCCAGCCCTGCTCGGCCGCCCAGTTGAGGAAGGCCACGTCCTGGGTGTTGCCCAGCTGCGGGGTGGCGATCCTCTTGCCCTTGACGTCCTTGAGGGAGGTGATCTTCTTCGGGTTCACGACCAGCTTCACCCCGCCGGACGCCGAACCACCGATGATCTTCAGGCTCTTGCCGTTCGACTTGGTGTAGCCGTTGATCGCGGGGGAGGGGCCGATCCAGCCGATGTCGATGGAGCCGGAGTTGAGGGCCTCGATCTCGGAGGGCCCGGCGTTGAAGGTCGCGTAGTCGGCCTTGGTGGCGCCCAGCTCCTTCTGGAAGAGGCCCTGCTGACGGCCGACCAGCGCGGTGGCGTGGGTCAGATTGCCGAAGTAGCCGATCTTCACGCTGTCGAGGCCGTCGATCTTCTTGGCCCCGGTGGCGATCTTGGCGGTGTCGTCGTTCTTGGCGTCGGAACCGTAACCGCAGGCGGCGAGGGTGAGCAGCGGGAGCGCGGCGAGCGCGGCTGTCCCGCGACGCAGAAGCTTGGAGCGGGTGGCAGGCACGGGAGGTCTTCCTCTCGTTGGCCCGGCGGTCACGGTCTTTCAGGTCGTGGCCGGGGGATCGGCAGGTCTTCGTCTACGGCGGTGGGGGGTGAGGGCGCGCATGCGGTGCGCGTACGTCAGCGCACACATCGGGCCACTCCGCCCTGCCCGCTGCCGAGGGCGCCGCTGCCGATGCGGCCGCCCTCCTTCGCGAACGTCGAATAGGCATCGGTCGGGTTCATGCTCAGAAGTCCCAGCCGTCGTCGTCGGCCGCGTCCTTGACCGGCTCGGGCGTCGCGAAGGACTCGCCGACCATGGCAGCGGTGAGCGTGGTGCCGTCGGCGGGGTCGATCAGGATGAAGGAGCCCGTGCGGCGCGAGTCGGCGTAGGAGTCGACCGGCAGCGGCTCGGCGGTACGGATCTTCACCCGGCCGATGTCGTTGGCGACGAGCTGTCCCGGGTGCGGGTGCAGGGACAGGTCGGCCAGCGTGAGCCGGGACGGGATGTCCTTCACGATCGCCTTGACCGTGCGGGTGCCGTGCTTGAGCAGCACCCGGTGCCCGACGGTCAGCGGGGCGTCGGCCACATGGCAGACGGTCGCCTCCACGTCCTGGGTGGTGGCCGGCGCGTCCTTCGTCGGCACGATCAGATCGCCGCGCGAGACGTCGACGTCGTCCTCGAGCAGGATGGTCACCGACTGCGTCGTCCACGCCACGTCGACCGGCGCGCCCAGGAGGTCGATGCCGGAGATCTTCGTGGTCCGGCCGGACGGCAGGATCGTGACCTGTTCGCCGACCCGGAAGGTGCCGGCCGCGATCTGGCCCGCGTAGCCCCGGTAGTCCGGGTGCTCGGCGCTCTGCGGCCGGATCACGTACTGCACGGGCAGCCGGGCGTGGCAGTGCGCGAGGTCGTGGCTGACCGGGACGGTCTCCAGGTGCTCCAGGACGGTCGGGCCGCCGTACCAGTCCATGTTCGCGGACGGCTCCACCACGTTGTCACCGGCGAGCGCCGAGATCGGGATCGCGGTGACCTCCGGCACGCCCAGCTCGGTCGCGTACGCCGTGAACTCCTCGGCGATCGCCGCGAACACCCGCTCCTCGTAGGCGACGAGGTCCATCTTGTTGACCGCGAGGACCACGTGCGGCACGCGCAGCAGCGCGGCGATGGCCGCGTGCCGACGGGTCTGCTCGACCACGCCGTTGCGGGCGTCGACCAGGACCACCGTCAGCTCGGCCGTGGAGGCACCCGTGACCATGTTGCGCGTGTACTGCACATGCCCGGGCGTGTCGGCCAGGATGAACCGGCGCCGGGGCGTGGCGAAGTAGCGGTAGGCCACGTCGATGGTGATGCCCTGCTCGCGCTCGGCGCGCAGGCCGTCGGTGAGCAGTGCGAGGTCCGGGCCGTCCTGGCCGCGGCTCGCGGAGACGCGCTCCACCGCCTCCAGCTGGTCGGTGAGGACCGACTTGGAGTCGTGCAGCAGCCGCCCGACGAGCGTGGACTTGCCGTCGTCGACGGAGCCGGCGGTGGCGAACCGCAGCAGCGTGGTGGCCGAGAGTGCCTCGGTCGTGGTCGTGCTCATGGCTAGAAGTACCCCTCGCGCTTGCGGTCTTCCATCGCGGCCTCGGACAGTTTGTCGTCGGCGCGGGTCGCGCCCCGCTCGGTGAGCCGGGAGGCGGCGATCTCGGCGATCACGGCGTCCAGCGTGGTGGCGTCGGAGTCGACGGCGCCGGTGCAGGACATGTCGCCGACGGTGCGGTAGCGCACGAGCCGCTTCTCCACCCTCTCGCCGTCCCTGGGGCCGCCCCACTCGCCGGCGGTCAGCCACATGCCGCTGCGGGCGAACACCTCGCGCTCGTGCGCGAAGTAGATCTGCGGAAGCTCGATGCCCTCACGGTCGATGTACTGCCACACGTCCAGCTCGGTCCAGTTGGACAACGGGAAGACACGGACGTGCTCCCCGGGGGCGTGCCGACCGTTGTAGAGGTTCCACAGCTCGGGGCGCTGGCGGCGCGGGTCCCACTGCGAGAACTCGTCGCGCAGCGAGAACACCCGCTCCTTGGCGCGGGCCTTCTCCTCGTCCCGTCGGCCGCCGCCGAAGACCGCGTCGAACTTCTCGCTCTGGATCTTCTCCGTCAGGGGCAGCGTCTGCAGCGGGTTGCGGGTGCCGTCGGGACGTTCCTTGAGCACACCGCGGTCGATGTAGTCCTGGACGGAGGCCACATGGAGGCGCAGCCCATGTGCGTCCACCACACGGTCGCGGTACTCCAGCACCTCGGGGAAGTTGTGTCCTGTGTCCACATGAAGCAGCGAGAAGGGGATCGCGGCCGGGGCGAACGCCTTCAGCGCCAGGTGCAGCATGACGATGGAGTCCTTGCCACCGGAGAACAGGATCACCGGGTTCTCGAACTCGCCCGCCACCTCACGGAAGATGTGCACGGCCTCGGACTCCAGCGCGTCCAGGTGCGAGAGGGCGTACGGGCTGTCCGTACCCTCGTCGCCGGTCGCGGACCTGGCGACGGTCGTCATGCCAGTCCCCTCTCGCTCAGCAGGGCGTACACGGACGCCGCGGATTCCTGCACGGTCTGGTTCTGGGACTCGATCCGCAGGTCCGGGGTGCGGGGCTCCTCGTACGGGTCGTCGACCCCGGTGAGCCCGGTCAGTTCGCCCGCCGCCTGCTTGGCGTACAGCCCCTTCACATCGCGGACGCTGCACACCTCCACCGGCGTCGCCACATGGATCTCCAGGTACGGCGTGGCGTTCTCCGCGTGCCGCTCGCGCACCGCCGTCCGGCTGTCCTCGTACGGCGCGATCACCGGCACCAGCGCCTTGACGCCGTTGCGGGCGAGCAGTTCGGCGACGAAGCCGATGCGCTGCACGTTGGTGTGCCGGTCCGTGCGGCTGAAGCCGAGGCCCGCCGAGATGAACTCGCGGATCTCGTCGCCGTCGAGCACCTCGACGCGGTGGCCCTCGTCGCGCAGCCGGCCGGCCAGCTCGTACGCGATGGTGGTCTTGCCGGCGCTCGGCAGACCCGTGAGCCAGACGGTGGCTCCGGTCGTCACGTGGTTCTCCTGGGTCGCATTGTTCGCTTCCGTCACAGCCGTAGCAGCCGAAGCTGCGGCCGCCGTGTGAGCGGCTGTGCTCGTCGTCATCCGTGCAGCCCGCACTCGGTCTTGGCCCGGCCCGCCCAGCGGCCGGCCCGCGCGTCCTCGCCCTCGAGGACCCTGCGGGTGCACGGGGCGCAGCCGATGGAGGCGTAGCCGTCCATCAGCAACGGGTTGGTGAGGACGCCGTGTTCGGTGACATAGGCGTCCACGTCGTCCTGCGTCCAGCGGGCGATCGGGGAGACCTTGACCTTCTGCCGCTTCTCGTCCCAGCCGACGACCGGGGTGTTCGCCCGGGTCGGGGACTCGTCGCGGCGCAGCCCGGTCGCCCAGGCCTGATAGCCCTTCAGGCCCTCTTCCAGCGGCTGGACCTTGCGCAGTCTGCAGCACAGGTCGGGGTCGCGGTCGTGCAGCTTGGGGCCGTACTCCGCGTCCTGCTCGGCGACCGTCTGCCGGGGCGTGAGCGTGATGACGTTGACGTCCATCACGGCCTCGACGGCGTCCCGGGTGCCGATGGTCTCCGGGAAGTGGTAGCCGGTGTCGAGGAAGATGACATCGACTTCGCCGCCGCCCCTGCGTACCCGGGAGGCGAGATGGGCGACCACGGCGTCCTCCATGGAGGAGGTGACACAGAACTTCGTGCCGAAGGTGTCCACCGCCCACTGCAGGATCTCCAGGGCGGAGGCTTCCTCCAGCTCACGGCCCGCCTGCTCGGCGAGCGCCTGCAACTCCTCGGTCGTACGCTGTTCCTGAGCCGTCGTCATATCCGGTCATCCCCTCCGTTGTCGGCTCGCTGCAGCCCCCGGGCGAGCAGCCCGAGGAACTTCAGCTGGAATGCGCGGTTGCACGCCCCGCATTCCCAGGCACCGTGACCCTCCTCGTGCGGACGCAGGTCCTCGTCACCGCAGTAGGGGCAGTAGAAAGGCGCGGCACGCTCACTCACGACAGAGCCTCCTCGGAAGCCCGGGCCGCCCAGGTGGCGAACCGCTCGCCGTCCTGGCGTTCGGCCTGGAAGCGCTTGAGGACCCGCTCGACGTAGTCGGGCAGTTCCTCCGCGGTGACCTTCAGGCCGCGCACCTTGCGGCCGAAGCCCGGCTCCAGGCCGAGCGCGCCGCCGAGGTGCACCTGGTAGCCCTCGACCTGCTCGCCCCGGTCGTTGAGGACCAGCTGGCCCTTGAGGCCGATGTCCGCGACCTGGATACGGGCGCAGGCGTTCGGGCAGCCGTTGAGGTTGATGGTGATCGGCTCGTCGAAGTCCGGCAGTCGGCGCTCGAGTTCGTCGATCAGCGTCGAGCCGCGCTGCTTGGTCTCGACGATGGCGAGCTTGCAGAACTCGATGCCGGTGCAGGCCATGGTGCCGCGCCGGAAGGAGGACGGCCGCGCGGTGAGGTCCAGCGCCTCGAGGCCCTCCACCAGCGAGTCGACCTGGTCCTGCTCGACATCGAGGACGATCATCTTCTGCTCGACGGTGGTGCGCACCCGGCCGGAGCCGTGCGCCTCAGCGAGATCGGCGATCTTGGTGAGCGTGGCACCGTCGACGCGGCCGACGCGCGGGGCGAAACCGACGTAGAACCGGCCGTCCTGCTGCCGGTGCACGCCGATGTGGTCACGCCACTGCTGCGCGGGCTGTTCGGGAGCGGGCCCGTCGACCAGCTTGCGCTGCAGGTACTCGTCCTCCAGCACCTGCCGGAACTTCTCCGCGCCCCAGTCGGCGACGAGGAACTTCAGCCGGGCCCGGGTGCGCAGCCGGCGGTAGCCGTAGTCACGGAAGATCGAGATGACGCCCTCGTAGACGTCCGGGACCTCGTCGACCGGCACCCAGGCGCCGAGCCGCACACCGAGCTTGGGGTTGGTGGACAGGCCGCCGCCCACCCACACGTCGAAGCCCGGCCCGTGCTCGGGGTGGCGTACGCCGACGAAGGCGACGTCGTTGATCTCGTGTACGACGTCCAGCAGCGGGGAACCGGAGACCGCGGACTTGAACTTGCGGGGCAGGTTCGAGAACGCCTTGTTGCCCACGATCCGGCGGTGGATCTCCTGGACGGCGGGGGTGCCGTCGATGATCTCGTCCGCGGCGATCCCGGCGACCGGGGAACCGAGGACCACGCGGGGCGTGTCGCCGCAGGCCTCGGTGGTGGACAGTCCGACCGACTCCAGCCGCTCCCAGATCTCGGGCACGTCCTCGATCCGGATCCAGTGGTACTGGACGTTCTGCCGGTCGGTGATGTCCGCGGTGCCGCGCGCGAACTCCTGGGAGATCTCGCCGATCACCCGCAGCTGCCTCGTCGTGAGCGCGCCGCCGTCGATGCGCACGCGGAGCATGAAGTACTCGTCGTCCAGCTCCTCCGGCTCCAGGACGGCCGTCTTGCCGCCGTCGATGCCGGGCTTGCGCTGGGTGTACAGGCCCCACCAGCGCATGCGCCCGCGCAGGTCGTTGGGGTCGATCGAGCCGAAACCGCGCTTGGAGTAGATCGTCTCAATGCGTGTCCGCACATTGAGACCGTCGTCGTCCTTCTTGAACTGCTCGTTGCCGTTGAGCGGGGTGAAGTGTCCCGCGGCCCACTGACCCTCACCGCGGTGACGGCTTACCTTGCGCTGGGGCGCGGAGGTGGCGGGCTTCTGTGGGGAGGCGGCCATGGTTCTACGTCCTTCGGGACAGGCGGAAAGAGGCTCTGACCTGCGCATGCAAGCGCATGCGGGCATGGTTGCGCAGCATTGCGCGGCAGAGATCAGGTGTGGGGAGTGCGGCGGTGCTGGTGGGCTCAGCTCGCCGGACAGATGGCGCTGGACATGCGGCCGAGGTCGACGTGCCGCCGACTCACCAAGGCAATTCCAGTTCCAGACATGACGGAAGCGTGTCACGGCGATCTGGACACAGTCCAGCTTTATCCATCATGTGGACACCCTTGTCCCGGAATGTGGAACAAGGGTGTCGTCGCTCACATGCGCTGCCGATGGCTTGTCCCGGCAGGTCGGGCGGGGTATCAGGCGGAATGCGCCCCGGGCCACGGCCCGGGCGCCGCGACGTCCGGCTCCAGCTCCACCTTGGTCTCGAACAACTGGAATCCCCGCCTCTGGTAATTGGCCATGGCGAACTCACCGTCCTTGCTGCACGTGTGCAGCCACACCCGCTTCGTCGGGGCCCGTTCCGGCCACCGCTCGGCCAGGTCCCAGGCGCGGGCCGCGCCGTACGCCAGCAGGTGCCCGCCGATGCGCCGGCCACGGAAGGCGGGGAGAAGACCGAAGTAGACGATCTCCACCACGCCCTCGTCCTGCGCCTCCAGCTCCACATAGCCGGCCGGGGTGCCGCGGTCGTAGGCCACCCAGGTCTCCACGCCGGGCCGCTGCAGATACTCCTGCCACCGGGTGTACGTCCAGCTCAGCCGGTCGGTCCAGCGGATGTCGCCGCCGACCGAGGCGTACAGGAAGCGGCTGAACTCGGGGGAGGGGTCCTCGGCGCGCACGATCCGCACGTCGCCCTCGGGCGCGGCGGCGGGCAGAAGGTCGGCCGGGGACGTCTGCTCCAGGGACCAGGTGGTGACAGGGACGCTGCTCATGCGGGCCAGGGAACCATCCCGGCCCGCATCTGTCGATCGGCCGGATTCCCCCGGGCCCGGCCCGGACGGCGGCTCAGTCCAGCGCGTGGTCCAGCTCGGCCAGCGGCAGTGCGAACAGCATCCGGTCCGACAGCGACCACACCTCGCCGGTCTGCCGCCAGTACGACAGAGAGCCCGCCGACTCGGCCCAGCAGCGGTGCGAGGCGTCGGACCCGCAGCGGGCCGCCTTCGCCCCCGTGCCGTCCTGCCGCCACAGCCCGCCGTGCCCGTCCTGTGAGCCGGGCAGATGTCCCACATACCAGGACGGATGGTCCGCGCCGGCCTCCTGGTACGACAGCACACCCCGGATCCCTGTGGCCCGGGTGCGGTACTCCTCCACCGCGCTCGCCCGTCCCGCGGCGTCCGTGGCGAGGAGCCCGCCGCGTCCGGGGGCCGTGCTGAACGCGTACCGCCACAGCCGGGCCGTGCGGTCGCCGCCGGGTGCGGTCCACTCCGCTGCGGCCAGGCTGTCCGGCACGCTGCTGCGGTCCAGGGCGAGCGCGCCGGGGCAGGGCGGCCCGGAGGATGCGCAGCGGCCGCCGGTGAAGCGGTACGAGCCGACCGCGGGCATCACGTACTGATAGCCGTCCGCCGACCAGCCGCCGGACACGCGGCCGATCGCGGGCCCGCTGACCGTGGTGCGCTGGATGCGGTGCAGGTCGTAGACGTACAGCGCGTCGGCGCTGCCGGCCCTGGTGGTGACCAGCAGCTTGTCCTGGTACCAGGCCATCCCGGAGACCCCGGAGACCAGGCCTCGGTAGTCGCGGCCGCCGTCGGTCGGTACCACCAGCAGCACCCAGCGATAGGCGAGGCGGGCCGGGTCGTCGGCGTTCACGAACGCGACCCGGGCGAGGCCCCGCTCGGCGGTGCGGCCGGCGGTGGTGCTGTGGGTCCAGCCGGCGAGCAGCACCCGGTGCGTGCCCCAGGTGCCGTCGTCGTCGGCGTCCCCGGAGCCGGTCACCGACGCCGGCCGCCAGGTCGTGGTGGCGGTGTCCGCCGGGTCCCAGCAGTAGGCGCGGGTGGCGGCCGGGGCGACGGGCAGGGACGTGTGGTCGGCGGAGGAGCAGTCGTCGCCCTCGTGCATGGTGCGGTCGGCGCTCGCCAGTACGTCGTCCACGCCGACCGTGCCGCCCATCGCCGCGGACAGCCGGTTCAGCGTGGAGGTCGGGAAGAGCTGCTCCTGGAGCCGCAGCCGGCCGGTGTCCGCCGGCGAGGAGAGGGGCTTGAGCGCACCGGGACTGTCGGTGACGTCCGCCTGCGAGACGCTGATCAGGGTGGCGGTCGCGGTGAGCGCCAGGGCGGTCCCGGCCAGGACGGCGCGCAGCGCGGCGCCCCGTCTGCGCCGCCGGTGTCGGCCGCGATGCTTCATCTCGTCCCCTCTTCCGGGGCTCCGTCGCCGCCGGGCGGCCCTGCGGGCCGAGGCGGGCCAACTGTGCCTGGTGGTCCGGATGTTGACCTGTGGCACGGCTGTGGAGGCCCTCAAAGGATGCTACGACAGTAACGGCCCGCGCAGGGCGAAGACCCCGCAAATACCCGGAACGCGCGGTCAGTCGGCGCCGGGCCCGTCGCCGTGCGGCACCGTCCGGCGACCCGCGATCGCCGGCGCAGTGGAGGAAATCAGCAGGTCACGGGGGTCGTCGGGGAGCAGTACCGTGACCTCCACATCCTCGCAGAAACGATACGGTCGATGCTGTAGGAGTTCCCCGAGATACCGCCGGACCCTCGACATC
Organism: Streptomyces broussonetiae; assembly: GCF_009796285.1. Lineage (NCBI taxonomy): Bacteria > Bacillati > Actinomycetota > Actinomycetes > Kitasatosporales > Streptomycetaceae > Streptomyces > Streptomyces broussonetiae. Next base: position 7,186,966 of record NZ_CP047020.1, read on the forward strand.
TCGGCTCGCACCGTCACCGTGCGTGACGGATCCCCGAACAGATCACCGGCGAGCGCCGCCGCACCGCGGCCCGAGCGGTGCTCGGCGAGCAGATAGATCAATTCCGCGTGCCGCGGACTGAGTTCACGCGACCAGGAACCCGCCGATCCGGTCACCGTCAGCGTGCTGCGGCCCGACCTGGCCAGATCCAGCACGACCCGGGCGGCCCTGCCCGGCGGTTCCTCGGCCACCCGCAGCAGCCAGCCCCCGCCCAGCGGCTCCACCGCGCACGACCCCAGTGACGGCAGCCATCTCAGCCCCGGCGAGAGCGACTTGGGCAGGGCGACCCGCCGTACGTACGGCATTCCGGAGACGGCCGCCGACCAGCCGTCCCGGTCCACCACCAGGGCCCGTCCGTTCAGCCGGGCCAGCACCGGCGCCGCCACCGACCGCAGCCCCTCCAGCGAGTCCACGTGCACCTCCCTGAGCCGCGCCTCGGCCAGCTTGGCCACCGAGTCCACCCAGGCCAGGGTCGCCGGATGCATCGTCTCCAGCGGTCCGCTGACGTCCACGACACCGATCAGCCGGCCGTCCCTGGGATCGGTGATCGGGGCGCCCGTGCAGGTCCACGAGGCGTGCGAGCGGACGAAGTGCTCGGCGGCGAAGACCTGTACGGGCCTGCGCACGACCGCCGGGGTGCCCACCCCGTTGGTGCCGACGACGTCTTCCCGCCAGTCCGCGCCGAGTTCGAACCCCAGACCGTCGGCCTTGCGCAGCACCGGTGAGGCACCCTCACGCCACAGCACGCGACCGTCGGCGTCGGCGACGACCATGATGTGCTGGGCCACGTCCGCGACCGAAAGCAGACCCTCGCGCAGCACCGGCAGAACGTGCCGCAGCGGTGACTCCTCACGCCGGCGCCGTACCTCGTCCGAGGGCAGCAGCCCCGACCTGAAGTCGTGGTCGGGGTCCACGCCACTGCGCAGCATGCGCCCCCAGGACTGCTCGATCACCGGCCGCGGCGCGATCCGCGCACGTCGACCGGCGAGCGTGGCCTCACGTACCTGGTTCAACACCCGCGCCGCCTGCGCCGCGTCCACGGCGGCCAGGCGCGCCACGTTCATCGGCGGGTTCACCACTGGGGTCCTCCCAGGAAAGGACATCGAACATTCTTGTCAAGCCGACCCGCGGCGGTTTCCGGCCCGGCTGTGCCTCACATACTGCCGGTCCGGACCGGGCGGAGGCGCACACTCCGCACACCTGGGCCCAAACAAGTTGCAACCCCCTGCAACCCTGGTGAACTTATCGGGCCTGGCCGAGACTTGCCCCCCGGGGTGGTGCCGTGTCGGCGCAGCACCACCCCGTCCAACCCCGGGGTGGCTGTCTCGCGGCGGCGCGCCCTGCGGCCGGTCGGATCGGCCCCGGTTTCAGAGCACAGGGCGTGCTCGTTCCACCACCGCTTCCAGATCCAGGCCCGTCGGCAGGGTGCCGAAGCTCGCGCCGTGGTCGCCGCCCAGGCGGGAGGCGCAGTACGCGTCGGCGACCTCCGGCGGGGCGTGCCGGACCAGCAGGGAGCCCTGGAGGACCAGCGCGAGCCGCTCCACCAGGCGGCGGGCGCGGCCCTCGATGCCGTCCAGGTCGGCCAGTTCGGTGAACAGGTCCTTCACCGCGCGGTCGAGGCGGTGGTCGGCGCCGTGCGCCCGGCCGATCTCGGTCAGGCAGGCGTCCAGCGCGCCCGGCTCGCGCTGCAGCGCCCGGAGCACGTCCAGCGCCTGCACGTTCCCGGCGCCCTCCCACACGGAGTTCAGCGGCGACTCCCGCACCAGCCGGGGCATCCCGGACTCCTCGACGTAGCCGTTGCCGCCGAGGCACTCTGCGGCCTCCACCGCAACGGGCGCGCAGCGCTTGGTGATCCAGTACTTGGCGGCCGGCACCGCGAGCCGCAGGAAGGCGCGTTCCCGCTCGCCGTCGTCGTCGTAGGCGGCCGCCAGCCGCAGCGCGAGCGCCGTCGCGGCCTCGGACTCCAGCGCGAGGTCGGCGAGGACATTGCGCATCAGCGGCTTGTCGATCAGCTTCCCGCCGAACGCCTCCCGGTGCGCGCAGTGGTGTACGGCCTGCGCCACCGCCTGCCGCATCAGGCCCGCCGAGCCGATCGCACAGTCCAGCCGGGTCGCGGCGACCATCTCGATGATGGTCCGCACCCCGCACCCCTCCTCACCCACCCGGCGGGCCCAGGTCCCGTCGAACTCGACCTCGGCGGAGGCGTTGGACCGGTTGCCCAGCTTGTCCTTGAGCCGTTGGAGGAGGAACACGTTACGGGTGCCGTCCGCGAGGACGCGCGGGACCAGGAAGCAGGTCAGGCCGCCAGGGGCCTGGGCCAGCACCAGGAATCCGTCCGACATCGGCGCCGAGCAGAACCACTTGTGCCCGGTCAGTGCGTACGTGCCGGCCTCGGCGAGCGGCCGGGCCTCGGTCCTGTTCGCCCGTACGTCACTGCCGCCCTGTTTTTCCGTCATGGCCATGCCGAACAGGGCGCCGGCCTTGAGCGCCGCGGGCCGCAGCTCGCGGTCGTAGATCATCGACGTCAGCCGCGGCTCCCACTCGGCCGCCAGCTCCGGGTCGGCCCGCAGCGCGGGCACGGCCGCGTGGGTCATCGACAGCGGGCAGCAGTTGCCCGCCTCGACCTGCGTCCAGATCAGGAACCCGGCCGCCCGGCGGACATGCCCGGCGGGCCGCGTCCAGGCGCCCGTCAGCCCCGCCCCGACGCCCTTGCCGAGCAGCCGGTGCCAGGCCGGGTCGAAGTCGACCTCGTCGATCCGGCGGCCGTACCGGTCGTGGGTGCGCAGCCGCGGCGGGTTCTCGTTCGCCCGCGCCGCCCACTCCTGTACTTGCGCCGAGCCCGCGGAGCGGCCCAGCAGGGACAGCTCCGCGCGCACCTCTTCCAGCACGTCCGGACCGGTGTACCGCTCGACGGCGTCCACGAGAGCCCGGTCGGCGGTGAAGAGGTCGTAGCCGGCCAGCGGGGGCGGCTGGTTCGTCACGGTGTGGGTGGGGGTGCCTGCCATGATCGCGAACCTGCCCGGGACGGTGGTGATGATGGTCTCCAGCGTGGCACAGCGGCGCGGTCCGGGAGGCCGGACCCGCTCACCCGCCCCGGAAGGTGAGGACGGTCCGGTGCGGCGGATACCGTTGGGGCGTGCAGCCAGCAAGTGAACCCCCCGCGCGGCCCGCCGGTCGCCTCCACCGGGCCAGAGCCCTCTATCGGAACGTCTCCAAGCGCAGGACCGCCTGGCTGCTGCTCAAGGACACCGTCAACTCGTGCATGGAGTACCGCATCCTGGGCCTGGCGGCCGAGGCGGCCTTCTTCACGCTGCTGTCCGTGCCGCCGCTGCTGCTCTGCCTCATCGGGCTGCTCGCCTACGTCGACCGCTGGACCGGCGCCCACACCATCCAGAGCCTGGAGACCAACATCCTCGACGCCTCGCGGACGGTCCTGTCCGACAAGGGCGTGAAGGAGATCGCCGAGCCGATCCTGCACGACGTGCTCAAGACGCGGCCGGACGTCATTTCCATCGGGTTCGTCTTCGCCCTGTGGTCGGGATCGCGCGCGGTGAACGTCTTCATCGACACCATCACCGTCATGTACGGCCTCGACGGCGTCAGGGGCATCGTCAAGACCCGGATGATGTCGTTCGCGCTGTTCATCGTGGCACTGCTGATCGGCTCGGTGGCGCTGCCGCTGATGGTGGCGGGCCCGGACGCGGTGGTCCGGGTGGTGCCCTGGTCGGAGACGGTGGTGCAGGTCCTGTACTGGCCGGTCGTCATCGTCCTGTCCATCGCCTTCCTGACCACCCTGTACCACGTCTCCGTGCCGGTCCGCTCCCCGTGGATCGAGGACGTCCCGGGCGCCCTCGTCGCACTCGCCATGTGGGTCCTCGGCAGCTTCCTGCTCCGGCTCTACCTCGTGCACACCATCGAGGGCGCCACGATCTACGGCTCCCTGGCCGCGTCCGTCGCCGTGCTGCTGTGGATCGGTGTGTCCGCATTCGCCGTCCTTGTCGGTGCGGCCGTGAACGCGGCCATCGACCGGGTCTGGCCGGCCGCCGCCACGGCCGCGGCCCGCGAGGCGAACGAGCGGGTGCGCGAGGCGCAGGTCGCCGAGTACGTCGCCTGGGCGGCGGCGCGCGAGGCCGATCCCGACGACCCGGACATGCCCTCCGAGTTCCCCGAGCGCTGGTCCCGGTTCCTGCCCCCGGAGGACGTCACGGCCCGCCTGCGCACCCACGCGAAGAACCCGCATCACCACCACCACGCCCACAACGGCAACGGGGACACGCCCAAGGACCACGGGAGCACACCTCCACCGGCCCGGTGAACGGGGAACGGCGGCAGAGGACCCCGGCCCTGCTCGCCCCGCTCGCCCGTGTCGGGCCCAGGCTCTGTTCGCCCTCACGGCCGCAGCCACCGCCGCAAGTGCCCGGCGCGTCCGTACCCGGCACGGCCTCCCGCGCCTCGGCGCCCCCGACGGCAGCGACGCACACCCCGGCGCGACGTACGCTGGCACCCGTGTACACGGAACGGGCGTCCCGGCTGACCGGTGCCGTCGTGTGGACCAAGACCCCGGCCGGGGCCGGTGCCCGGGGCGTCCTCCCGGACGGCTGCATGGACCTGCTGTGGAGCGAGGGCCGGCTGCTGGTCGCGGGACCCGACACCCGCGCCTACGTCCCCGAGGGCCCGGACCGCATCTGGGCGGGCATCCGCTTCTTCCCCGGCACCGCGCCCGCCCTGCTCGGCGTACCGGCGCTCGAACTGCGCGACCTGCGCGTGGAGTCGGCCGACCTGTGGCCCGCCGCCCGGGTCCGCCGGCTGCTCGACCGCATCGAGGCGGCGGCCGATCCGGCGGCGGCGCTGGAGGACATCGCCCTGGACCTGGCCGCGCGGGCGGCGGACCCCGATCCGCTGCTGCGCCGGCTGGTGGAGCGTCTGGACGAGGGCCGCCCGGTGTCCGCGACGGCGGCCGAACTCGGCATCGCCGTCCGTACGTTGCACCGCCGCTGCCTGAGTGCCTTCGGCTACGGCCCCAAGACGCTGGCCCGCATCCTGCGCCTGCAGCGCGCGCTGAAGCTGGCACGCTCCGGGCTGCCGTACGCCGAGACGGCGATCCGCGCGGGCTATGCCGATCAGCCCCATCTCGCCCGCGAGGTGCGGGAGTTGGCGGGCCGGCCGCTCGGGGAGCTACTCGGCGGCGGGTAGCGGGGCGAACAGGTCGACCCCGTTGCCGTCGGGGTCGTGGACGGTGGCGTACCGCTGCCCCCAGAAGGCGTTCCACGGCTTCAGCTCACCGTGGTACCCGGCGCCCACGAGATCCTCGTACAGGGCGTCGACCTCGGCGGGCGAGCCGCACCGGAAGGCGAGCCCGACGCGCCCGCCGCCCTCGGGGGGTCGCCAGCCGGGGTGGAAGGAGCGGACGGTCTCCTCGGTGTCCAGGGCGAGCAGCAGCCCGCCGGGCAGCTCGGCCTCGACATGAGGCTGTTCCTCGGCCCCGGGCGGGAAGACCAGCCCGAGGCGGCGGTAGAAGGCGAGCGAGGCGGTCAGGTCCCCGGCCACCACGCCGATCACGGCGAATCGTGCAGTCATGGGATCACCGTAGGAGGGCGGCGGCGGGCCGGTCTTGAAGGAATCGGCCACCCCGGCAACCGCGAGCCTCCAGGCCTCCGGCGCTGTGCCGCTCAGCCGAGGGTAACCGGGCCGTTCGGGGTGTCCACGGTGCACTTGAGCGCCACCGGGCCCTCGGCCAGGGCCAGCTCCGTGCCCAGGGCCGCCAGCGGCCCGCGCACCTCCTTCGGGTCGGGCACCGTGGCCGTCACCTCCAGCAGGGGGGTGACGGGCAGGCCGGAGACGGCCGGGTGGCGGGAGTCGCCCCAGTCGATCAGGAACGGCACCAGACCGGAGGGGTGCGCGCAGTCGCCGTCGGTCAGCCGCCAGCGCAGTACGGTGCCGTCGGGGGTGCGGCGGCTCATCGGGCGCACGGGCCCGGGGTCGTAGCCCCGCGCGCGGGCCGTCATGATCGCCGAGTCCAGGTCGGGCGGGCTGATCGCCCAGGTCAGGATGCGCGGCCCGGTCAGCTGGTCGACGCCGAACGGCCGCGGTCCGGCGGGCTCCGGCTGCTCCGGGTCGGGCCCGAGGATCTCCAGATAGCTTCGGCCGCCCAGCCCCACCAGGTGGTTGCGGGTGCCGAGCCCCAGATGGACACCGCCGGGCGCGGGGGCCACCCCGGTGCGCCGGGTGAAGTCGCCGACGGTCGCGGCGAGATCGGGCGTGGCGAGGACGAGATGGTCCAGGAGCGGGGGAACGGCGTTCATGCCCGGCGAGGCTACGGTGACCGGACCCGCGCTTCAAGCGAGTGGAGCCGGACTCGAGCCGCTCAGGAACGTTTCTGCGGTGAACCGGCTCCACCATTGGGGTGAGTAAAGCTCGCGTACATGGATCGTCATGTGAGTTTCTATAGATGCTCTTGTTTTGGCAAAGGGCGTCAGGCGCGGTAGCCCATTCGCTCCGTGTCACCCACCCACAGGAGGAGCCGGACCTTGATTCACGGTAATCAGCTGCGCGAGCGCATCGCCGGGCCCGGGACCACACCGCTGATCGGCGTGTACGACATGTATTCGGCGTCGATCGCGGCCAAGCACTACGACGGCATGTTCGTCTCGGGCTTCGGATTCGCGGCGTCGTACTACGGACTGCCCGACATCGGTTTCATCGCCTGGCCCGACATGGTGGCCTTCGTCCAGCGGCTGCGGGGCGCCTTCCCGCACCACCATCTGCTCGTCGACATCGACGACGGGTACGTCGACCCCGAGGTCGCCTGTCATGTCGTCGAGGGGCTGGAGCGCATCGGTGCCTCCGGTGTGATCCTGGAGGACCAGAAGCGGCCCCGCCGCTGCGGCCATGCCGACGGCAAGCAGGTGCTGCCGCTGGAGGAGTACCTGGAGAAGCTCAACAAGGTCCTCGAGGCCCGCGAGAACCTGGTCGTGGTGGCCCGTACGGACGCCACCGACGAAAACGACATCCTGCACCGCGCGGAGCGGCTGGCCGCCACCGACGCCGACGTCGTCCTGGTCGACGGGGTGCGCAGCGTCGAGTGGATCAAGCGCATCCGCAAGGTCGTGGGGGGCAAGCCGCTGCTGTTCAACCAGATCGCCGGCGGCAAGTCACCCCGACTCTCCCTCGGTGAACTGACCGACCTGGGTGTGGACGTCGCGATCTACAGCACCCCGTGTCTGTTCGCCGCGCACGAGGCGATGGACTCCGCGCTCGCCGAACTGAAGGACGCCGACGGCCGGTTGCCCGAGGTGGACCCGGCCGGCGGTGTCGGCGTGAAGGCCGCCACCAGCCTGCTGGAGCGCAACATCGCCCGTGAGCGGCTCGCGCCCGAGGGCGTGGGCGCGTGAACGGTGCCGCATCCCGGATCGGGCGGGCGGCGGTCCTCGCCGCCGCGGCGCTCGCCGTCGGCACGGCACCCGCGGCCGCGTCCGACAGCCTGATCACCGTGATCGACAACTCCCACGCCGACTCCTGGATCGAGGTCGACCGCACGGCCAACGTCCAGACCGGCAAGGGCACGGCCGGGAGCGACCACGACGGCAGCGCCGTGGACGCGATCGAGGCCCTGGTCGGCGGCAGCCCCAACCACCGGGAGGTCTGGGACGACGGGCCGGCCGAGGGGACGGCCGTTCCCCCGGGGGCCGCTCGCTGAAGCACGACCGTTCGGCGGCGACGGCCGGGCGCCCCGTGCGGGGCACCCGGCCGTCGCCGTCTCACGGCCCGGATCGGGCCGTGGCCCGCGGCTCAGTCCTCGCCGAGGTCGGGGCGGCCGTTCTCGTCGAGTTCGACGTCCTCCTTGGGGTCGTGGCCGTCACCGGGTGTGGAGACGGCGGTGCGGTGCTGTCCGGGGGCGAGGGTGCGGCAGGCGGCGTGAGCCGTGCCGTAGGCGGCGACCAGAGCGACTGCGAGCACGGCCAGGGCCGCTGCGGTACGCGTGGTAAGGATCATGCCCGGGAAACGATCTTGAGCGTGGCGCAGTCACCGTCCTGCGTCCGAGCGGGCGTGCCATGTCACGCGGTTGGCCGCTCCACGGGCGAGACGGCCGGGCTCCCGCCGTGCATCAACGGGCCCCGGGGCAGGCCCGGCAGCTCGTACGTGCGCCCCGGGCGACCGCCTCGCCGCAACCGGTGTGCCCCAAGGGCTCGGCGGGGTGGCGTACGGGGGCCGGGCGTCGTCCGCGGACGACGGGGGAAGGGGCCGCGCCGAGGTGCGTACGACGGCATGGGTGCATGCCCGGCACCGGATGCTCGCCCTCGGCACTCCTGCGGCGGCCCGGGCTACCCCGCGCAATCCGCCGTTGCGGACCGGTGGGCCTGCGCAAGGCGCCCCCGCCACGGTCGTCAGGCGATCCGGGCCAGATCCGCGTGCCGCACCTCGTGCAGCGGCGGCAGGCCCGCGGCCAGCCGCTCCAGTTCCTCCGCGACGATCGTGCCCAGTCTCTCCAGCTCATTGCCGAGCGAGCCCGCGATGTGCGGGGTGAGGAAGACGTTGGACAGCCGGTACAGCGGGGAGCCTGCGGGCAGCGGCTCGGGTTCGGTGACGTCGAGGACCGCGCGCAGGCGGCCCGAGACCAGCTCCTCGGTCAGCGCCTCGTGGTCGACCAGCGCACCGCGCGCGGTGTTGATCAGCACGCTGCCGTCCCGGAGGAGGGCGAGCCGGTCGCGGTCGAGCATGCGGTGGGTCTCGGGGATGTCGGGGGCGTGCAGGCTGACGATGTCGCTGCGCCGCAACAGGTCCTCCAGCCCCAGCAGTTCGGCCCCGAGGGCGGCGGCCTCGGCGGGGCTGACGTAGGGGTCGTGCAGCAGGACCGTGAGGTCGAACGGCCGCAGCAGTTCCGTCAGGCGGCGGCCCACGCGGGAGGCGCCGATCACTCCGACGCGGCGGCCGAGGTTGCCGGTGGTCACGGTCTCGGCGGAGGTCGGACGGACGTGGGTGCGGCGGTAGCGCTCGCGGTGGCCGAAGGCGTCCTTGCCGGCGAGCAGGATCATCGCGAGCGTGTACTCGGCCACCGGCACGGCGTTGCCGGTGGCCGCGCTGGAGACGGTGACGCCGTGTTTCCACACCGCCTCGCCGACCAGGGAGCGGACCGAGCCCGCCGCATGCAGGACGGCACGCAGTCTCGGAGCCGCGGCCAGGACACCGGCGTCCAGGTGCGGGCAGCCCCAGCCGGTGATCAGCACCTCGGCCCGGGCCAGGGCGTCGGCCGCCGCCGGATCGGCGAAGTCCCGTACGACGAAAGCCGCGTCGAGGTCGGCCGTGCGCCCCAGCCGGGTCATGAGCGGCGGGGGGAAAAGCAACGGGAGGTGCACCGGATCCATCGCGAACACGGCCCGCGGCGGCCTAGGGCTGGGGGGCATGGCTCTCCTGACGAACGACGGGCTCTCCGGGTGGACGACGAGTCTGGCGGACAACGGTGGGAACGCGGTTTCGGAAAGCGCCTTCTGCGACCTCTTCGCCCGGTGTACGCAAAGTGACATACCCGTTATTCACCGTGACGTCATGGCCCGAATGGCCCTCCCCCGTGCCCGTGCACCGGAATACCGGACGCTCCTGTGGTGCTCTGTTGGTGCACGGTGCATGCGTGCGCGGCGGCGAAGGGCTGGTGGGCGATGACGGCAGACCAGGCGAACCCCGAGACCGGGCCCGAGGCGAGGACGCCGTACGGGGCCGTACGCGGCCGGTACGAACACGGCGTCGCGGTCTTCCGGGGCATCCCCTACGCCGCACCGCCCTTCGGCCCCCGCCGGTTCCGCCCGCCCCGGCCGCCCGAGCCCTGGGACGGGGTGCGCGACGCCGGCGCCTTCGGACCCACCGCGCCCAAGCCGCCGTACTCCGAGGCCTTCGCCCAGTACCTGTCCGACCCGGACATCCCCGGCGACGACTGCCTCAACCTCAACGTATGGACCCCCGCGCCCGACCCCGGCGCCCGCCTTCCCGTCCTGGTCTGGCTCCACGGCGGTGCCCTGACCAGAGGATCCTCCGCCGTACCCGTCTACGACGGATACGGCTTCGCCCGCGACGGCGTCGTCTTTGTCTCCGTCAACTACCGCCTCGGCGTCGAGGGTTACGGACTGTTCCCCGACGCTCCGCCCAACCCCGGCCTGCGCGACCAACTCGCCGCCCTGCAGTGGGTGCACGACGCGATCGGCGCCTTCGGCGGCGACCCGGACCGGATCACGCTGTGCGGCCAGTCGGCCGGCGCCATCAGCGTCGGTGCCCTGCTCGCCGCACCCGCAGCCCGGGGACTGATCCGGCGTGCGGTCCTGCAGAGCGGACCGCCGGAGGCGTCCGACCGCGACAAGGTGCGACGGATGGTGCGCCGCATGGCCATGCGGCTGAAGATCCCCGCCACCGCCGAGGCCTTCGCCGCCGTCGACCGCGACCTGCTGCTGCGCACGCAGGCCGAGGTCGGCCGGCTCGGCAGCCCGGTCCTGGGCGGCCCCGCGTTCGGCATCGTCGTGGACGGCGACCTCGTACCCCGTGACCCGCTCAAGACCCTGATCGACGGCGAGAGCGCCCGGGGCGTCGACCTCCTCATGGGCTGGACCCGCGACGAATACCGGCTCTGGCTCGTCCCCGGCGGGCTGATGGAGCACGTCGACCGCCTCGGCCCCGTCGCCCTCGCCGGCGCGATGGCCCGCTGCCACACCGGCCACGAGGTGCCCCGCGGCTACCGCGCCCTGCACCCCGACGCCGGCGCCGCCGAGATCGTCGGCCAGATGGTCACCGACCACCTGCTGCGCGTTCCCCTGCACCGCCTCGCCGACGCGCGCCCCGGCGCCTGTCACCTCTACGAGTTCGCCTGGCCGTCCCGCCTGCCCGGACTCGGTGCCTGCCACGCCCTGGAACTGGGCTTCGTCTTCGACAGCGGGGACACCCCCGCATCGAAGAGACTGGCCGGAGAGGGTGCCCCGCACACACTGTGCGAGGCGATGCACGGCGCCTGGGTGCGCTTCGCCACGACCGGCGACCCCGGCTGGCAGGCCTGGGACGCGACCCACCCCGTACGGATCTTCGGCGACGGCGAACCGCGCACCGCATACGGCCCACGGGACACGGAGGTCGCCCTCTGGTCGACCACCTCCACCGCCCCGCCACCGGACCCCGCCGCGGAAATCCGGGCCCCGGGAGCGGAGTGGGCGGCGGCCGTACGGCGGTTGCGGCGGTCGGTGGGGGCACGGCGGCGCTGACCGGGCGCGAACGGGTCGCCCCGCCCGCGTTCAGGCCGCGTCCAACGCCTGCCTGATCGACGCGATCGCCTCCGGCCCCACCCGGCAGCACCCCCCGATCAGCCGCGCACCCGCGTCCCGCCACGTCTTCACCTGCCCGGTGCCGAACCTCGTCCGTCCCGTCCAGGCCCGCGCCCCGGCGTCCCATGCCTCCCCGCTGTTGGGATAGACCACGACCGGTTTGCCGGTGACCCGCGCCGCGATCTCCACGGCGGGCCCCGCGTCTTTCGGCGCGCAGCAGTTCACACCCACCGCGATCACCTCGTCCACGCCGGCGGCCAGGGCGAACGCCTGCTCCAGAGGCTGCCCGGCACGGGTGTGCACACCGTCGACCGTGTACGACAGCCACGCCGGCACCCCCAGCCCCTGCACCGCCCTGAGCAGCGCGGCGCCCTCGTCGGCGTCCGGCACCGTCTCCAGCGCGAGGACGTCCGGGCCGGCCGCGGCCAGTGCCTCGATGCGCGGCCGGTGGAATCGCTCCAGCTCGTCCACGCTCAGCCCGTAGCGTCCCCGGTACTCGGAACCGTCCGCGAGCATCGCCCCGTACGGCCCGGCCGAGGCCGCCACCCACAGCGGCCGTTCGACACCCGCCGCCCCGGCCCGCCGGGCGGCCGTACGTGCGAGATCCACGCTCAGCGCCAGCAGCCGCGCCGCCTCGTCGTGACCGGTGCCGCGCCGGGCGAAGCCCTCGAAGGTGGCCTGGTAGCTGGCGGTGATCGCGACGTCCGCGCCCGCCAGGAAGTAGGCGAGATGCGCCTCGGCGATCGCCTCCGGCCGCTCGGCGAGCAGCCGCGCCGACCACAGCTCGTCGCTCAGGTCGTGCCCGGCGGACTCCAGCTGGTTGGACATGCCGCCGTCGAGCACGACGGTGCCGGCGGCGAGGGCGTCGGCGAGGTCGGGGGAGGTGGGGCTGGTGGTCATGTCACGACGCTAGTCGAAGCAGGAGCCGCACCGGCACGGGTGTCCGGCGGCCGGGCGTCCCCGGACGCGGCCGGCAACGCTCACCGGCCCGCCGAAGCCGCTGCCGAAAGGGCTTTCCCCCCTTCGCGCCGGACCCATTGACCCCACAGCCGTCCACCCTTACCTTTTCGGCGTTCAGGATCACCGATGACGTACGCGACAACACCCACACCTGCGTGCACGACGTGACCGTCCACGCCGGCCTCGCCCGTGACGCACCCGTCGCCCTGCATCCGGTCCCCGAGGCCCTGGTGCGGGTGGGACGAGGTCCTGGGGTGCCCCGACCGGAACCGGGGCGCCCCGGGTCCCGCCAGGAAGGAACGCCACCGCCGTGATCCAACTGCCCGCCGACGACCGCCGGTCGAGCCCGTACACCGGGTACACCCGCGCACACTGGGAGGCCGCCGCCGATGCCCTGCTGGCCGCCGTCGCCCCCCGCGCCACCCCCGACCGCGCCCTCTACCACCTTCCCGGTGACCACGTCAGCCGCGCCGGCCGGCTCTCCGACGGCCTGGAGGGGTACGCCCGTACGCTGCTGCTGGCCGCCTTCCGGCGCGACGAGACCGCACTCGGCCGCTACGCCGAAGGCCTCGCGGCCGGGCCCGGCGGCGTCTGGCCACGGATCGAGGACCGCAGCCAGCCGCTCGTCGAGGCCGCCTCCATCGCGCTGGCCCTGCGGCTGACCCGCCCGCTGCTGTGGGACCGGCTGGACGACCCCGTGCGGCAGCGCACCGCCGCATGGCTGGCCGACGCGCTCACCGCCCGACCCTGGCCGTGCAACTGGGAGTTGTTCCCGGTCACCGTCGGCGGCTTCCTCCAGGAGATCGGCCACCGTCCGGAGGCCGCCCGCCGGGCGATCGACCGCGGTCTGGAGCGGGTCGAGGGCTGGTATCTCGGCGACGGCTGGTACACTGACGGCGGCGGACGGAAGTTCGACTACTACAACGGTTGGGCGATGCATCTGTACACGGTCGTCCACGCGTGGTTGGCGGACGACAGCGAACTGCTCTCCCGGTACGGCCGGCGCCTGTCCGCCCACCTCGCCGACTACGCCCGTCTGTTCGGCCGTGACGGCGCCCCCCTGCACCAGGGCCGCTCCCTGACCTACCGCTTCGCCACGACGGCCCCGTTCTGGCTCGGCGCGCTGACCGGCCACACCCCGCTGACCCCCGGCGAAACCCGGCGCCTGGCCTCCGGCACGCTGCGCTACTTCCTCGACGGCGGCGCGGTCGACGAGCGCGGCCTGCTCCCGCTGGGCTGGCTCGGCCCCGACGAGTCGCTCGTGCAGAGCTACTCCGGACCCTCCTCCCCGTACTGGGCCAGCAAGGGCTTCCTCGGCCTGCTCCTGCCCGCCGACCACCCGGTGTGGACGGCGACCGAGGACCCCGGCCCGGCCGACCGCGCCGACGAGGTCAGACCCGTTGCCACCCCCAACTGGCTGATCCAGAGCACGCGTTCGGACGGCCTGGTCCGACTGCACAACCACGGCAGCGAGGACGTCCGCTACGACCCCTACTACACCCGGTTCGCCTACTCGACCGCGACCACGCCCGACCGGGCGGCTCCCGACAACAGCGTGATCGTCGGCAGTGCCCCGGACCGGACGCGGATCGAGCCGCTCGGCACCGGTGAAGGCTGGATCGCCTCCCGGCACACCGTGCGCGACGGCATCACCGTCACCAGCCTGGTGCTCGCCGAGGGCGCGGCCGAGGTCCGGGCCCATCTCGTCGCCGGGGCCGAGCCCGGGACGCCGGTCCGGATCACCGGCTGGCCGGCACGGGACGGGCTGCGCGCCGAACTCCTCCCGGTCCGCGGCCTGTCGGAGGACCTGACCGGCCGGACGGGTCCGGGCGAGGTCACGCTGTTCGTCGCACTCGCCCGGCTGACCGGCGAACCGGACCCCCGGCCCCTCGCCGACCTGGTGTCCGTCCGAGCCGAAGATGATCACGAGGTGGACCAGGGGTACGAGGTGAGCGCCCGCTGGGCGTCCGGCGCCAGGAGGGTCTTCCGGTTCACGGCTTCGGCCGGGCGATCCGCAGGTTCGTCGTGGTCGGTGACGCCTCGGTGAGCGGGGCGGTGCGAGGCGGGGTGACGGGGGCGGAGGCCCAGGTGGGCGTGGAGTCCCCGACGGCCGCCTGGCCGCGGGAGGGCAGGGCGGGCGTCCACGGTTCGGCGTGCGCCGAACCGTCCAGGGCCTAGCGTGGGCGTATGACCGCAGAGCACGCCGCCACCCCGTTCGCCGCACTGCACCGCCCCGGACAGCCGTTGCTGCTCCCCAACGCCTGGGACCACGCCTCGGCCGCCGCGCTCGCCGCCCGGGGGTTCGCGGCGATCGCCACGACCAGCCTCGCCGTCGCGGCGGCGGCCGGGCTGCCCGACGGCCGGGGCGTGACCCGCGAGCAGACCCTGGGCCTCGCCCTCACCCTCGGCCCGGAGCCCTATCTGCTCTCCGTCGACGCGGAGGACGGCTTTGCCGACGATCCGGACGAAGTCGCCGAGCTGGCACGCCGGTTGTGGTCCGCCGGAGCCGTCGGCATCAACCTGGAGGACGGCCTCGGACCGGCCGCCCGGCACGCGGCGAAGATCGCCGCGGTGAAGGCCGCCGTGCCCGGTCTGTTCGTCAACGCCCGCACGGACACCCACTGGCTGGGCGACGGCGACGAGTCGGACACCCTGCGCCGCCTGGACGCCTACCAACAGGCGGGCGCCGACGGGCTGTTCGTGCCGGGCCTCACCGACCCGGACCGGATCGGCGCCCTCGTCCGGTACACCGACGCCCCGCTCAACGTCCTCTACTCGCCCACCGGCCCCACGGTCCTGCGCCTCGCCGACCTCGGCGTCGCCCGGGTCAGCCTCGGCTCCCTGCTCTACCGGCGTGCGCTGGGCGCGGCCCTGGACGCGGTCGCCGACATCGCGGCCGGGCGGGTGCCGGGCGGTACGACGCCTTCCTACGCCGAGGTGTGCGTGCCGGACAGGAACGTCCCGGTGAGCAGGCAGGCGAAGTCCTCGGGATGATCCAGGGTGCCGAGATGCCCGCCCGGGAACTCCGCGAAGGCGCCCCCGAGCCGGTCGGCGAGGAACACGGCGGTGCGGTGCAGGAGTTGGCCGCGCGAGTCGGCCCCGGCGGCGAGGGTGAGGCGCGGCCCCGCGCCGCGGAGGGAGGGGACGTACGCGGTGAAGGGGTGCAGGACATGGGCGAGGAAGACGCCCATCGGGGTCGCCGACCCGCCCTCGGCCGGCGGCCGGCCGACCCCGTCGAACTGCCCGAGCAGCTCGGCCCGTCGCTCCGCCCCGTCCGGCAGCACCGTCACACACGGCGGCTCGTGCGCCACCACGCCTGCCAGCCGCTCCGGGTGCCGGGCGAGCAGGTCGAGGACGGCGATGCCGCCGGAGCTGGTCCCGAAGACGAACGCCCGCTCGCCCGGCGGCAGCACGGCCTCCAGCACCCGGTGCGCCCCGTCGCTCCAGTGCGCCGGACGCTGGTCCGGGACCGGCAGGCCGAGCCGCCCGTGGGCGAGCCCCAGCGGGTCGTACGTCACCACGGTGAAGTGCCGCGCCAGCCGTTCGGTCAGCGGCTGCAGCCCCATGGGGTGTCCGGCGCCGCCCGGCACGACCAGCAGCACGGGACCGCTGCCGGTCACGTCGTGAGGAAGCGGTTCAGTCATCGTTCTTCGTCTCCCGGGGCCAGTGGGTGAGGGCGAGGTGGAGGGCGTCGACGGCCTTGGCCCACGAGGCCTGCACGTCACGGGCCGCACCGAAGCCGCCCGTGGACTCCAGGGCGCAGTAGCCGTGGAAGGTGCTGCGCAACAGGCGTACGGCGTCGGTCAGATCGGGTTCGTCCAGGCCGTAGGCGCGCAGCATTCCGTAGGTGATGTCGGCCGTACGGCGCATGGCGGGGGAGTCGGCGATCAGTGACTGGTCGATGCGGATCTGGGTGGCCGCGTACCGGCCCGGGTGCTCCAGGGCGTACGCGCGGTACGCCCCGGCGAAGGCGGTCAGCGCGTCCTTGCCGGCCCGGCCGGCCACGGCCATCGCGATCCGGTCGATCAGCTCGCCGCCCGCGTGCAGGGCGAGCCGTGTACGCAGGTCCTCCAGGCCCCTGACGTGCGAGTACAGGCTTGCGTCCTTCACACCGAAGCGGCGGGCCAGCGCGGACAGGGTGACGTTCTCGAACCCCGCCTCGTCCGCGAGGTCGGCCGCCGCCGCGATCAACCGGTCGACGGTGAGTCCCGCACGGGCCATCCGACATCCCCTCCTTGGATACCTAGGTTGGATCCTAGGGTATCTAGGTTCGGGGCTGGCCCCGCCGCGTCGGCCGCGGCGGGGCTCGGCACCGGATCTCTCAGTGGGTCCGCGGATCCGGGACGGTGGAGAACACGAAGGAGAACTCCGCCGGTTCGGCCCGCAGGTGGTACTGGGGCAGCGGGCCCGGGCCGCAGGACTGGGAGCCGATGCCGTGCTGGCTGTGGTCGAGATTGACCCAGACCGTGTCGCCGGGCGTGAGGTCGGTGCGGTGGGTGGCGGCGTCCAGCTGCTCGGTGGTCCAGCGGCGGGCGGTCAGGAGGAACGCCGGGTCGCCCTCGATGTGCAGACCGCCCAGCTCCGCCCAGCGGACGTCGATGCGGGCGCCGTTCTCCTGCGGACGAAGGTACGGCGTCTGCAGTTCGTCCACGGTCGAGTGCCAACGGCCGACCGCCGACGCCGTCCTGGTGTCGGCATACGCCTCACCGGGCCCACCGCCGAACCAGCGCACCTCGTCCGCCGCGCACAGCCCGAAGCGGATGCCGAGCCGGGGCAGCGGGACCCTCCAGTCACCCTCCGGGACGGTGGACACGGTCAACCGCAGGCCGTCCCCGTTCGACGTCCAGCGGTAGACCGTCGACAGTCCCACGTCCCGCGCCGCCGGCGCCACCCGGGTGCGGACCGTCAGCGCGTTCTCCCCGGTCTCCACCGCGTCCAGCCGGTGCCGCATCCGCTGCAGGCCGAGGGTGCGCCACACCAGGCCGAAGCGCTCGTCGGCCTGCCAGGACGCACCGTCGTCGTTGTCGGTGGTGGCCCGCCACACGTCCAGCCGCAGAGCGCGGACCGGTACGTCGCCGATGGCCGTCAGGGCGCCGGTGCGGGCGTCGAAGGTGCCGGGGCCGAGGGTGATCACCCCGTCGCCCGGCACCGGGCGGGCGGTCGGCGCGAGCGGCGGCACCCGGCGCGGTGCCGCCGGGACCTGGCCCCAGGCGACCACGTGGTCCTTCGCCGCCCACGCGGTGTCGGCCGCAAGCGCCGCCCGGACCGTCCAGTGGGCCTCGCCGGCGGGTGCCGTGGCCGGCGGTGCGGGCAGTTTGACGTCGGCGGACTCGCCGGGGGCCAGCACGGGCACGGTCAGGGTGCCGGACTCCACCGCGTCCCCCTCGACCTCGTACGACCACGAGAACGCCAGCGCCGAAAGGTCGGCGAAGTCGTGCTTGTTGGTGATGCGGACCGTGCCGTCGCCGGCCTCACCGGTGATGCCGACCGGTTCGATCACCTTCTTGTACTCGACCAGGCCGGGGGAGGGCCGCCGGTCCGGGAAGAGCAGGCCGTCGCAGACGAAGTTTCCGTCGTGCAGCTCCTCGCCGAAGTCGCCGCCGTAGGCGTAGCCCAGCTCCGGATGCGCGATGCCGTGGTCGATCCACTCCCAGACGAAGCCGCCCTGGAGCCGGTCGTAGGACTCGAACAGCCGCTGGTAGTCGGCGAGTCCGCCGGGGCCGTTGCCCATGGCGTGGGCGTACTCGCACAGGACGAAGGGGAGGTCACGCCGTTTGCGGGGGCCGCCGTCCAGGCCCTGGCCGATCCGCTCGACCTCGGCGTGGGAGGCGTACATCCGCGAGTACATGTCCGTGTCGCGGCAGCCGAGGTCGCCCTCGTAGTGCAGCAGCCGGGAGGAGTCCCGGCCCTTGATCCACTCGGCCATCGCGGTCAGGCCCCGGCCGGTGCCGGCCTCGTTGCCGAGGGACCAGATCACGACCGAGGGGTGGTTCTTGTCCCGTTCGACCATGCGGGAGGCCCGGTCCAGCAGGGCCGGGGTCCAGCGGTCGTCGTCGACGGGGTTGTCCCGCCAGCCCTGCTCGGTGAAGCCGTGCGTCTCCAGGTCGCACTCGTCGATCACCCACAGGCCGTACTCGTCGCACAGGTCGAGGAAGGCCGGGTGCGGCGGGTAGTGGGAGGTGCGGACGGCGTTGATGTTGTGCCGCTTCATCAGCAGCACGTCCGCACGCATGGTCTCCAGGTCGAGGGCGCGGCCCTGCTGCGGATGCCACTCGTGCCGGTTGACCCCCCTGAAGAGCACCCGCCGGCCGTTGACCTTGATCAGGCCGTCCGACAGCTCGACGCTGCGGAACCCGATGCGCAGCGGCACCCGCTCGCCCGCGGTGGACAGCTCGCCCTCGTACAGCCGGGGCGTCTCCGCCGACCACGGGTCGACCGGCACGGTCACGCTCTCGCCGGTCGCGAGGTCGATGCCGAGTTCGGCGACGGTCACCCGGCCCGCCACGTCGGAGTCGACCCGCAGGGTGCCGGTGCTCGCGAGATGGTCGTAGGAGGCGTGGACGAAGAAGTCGAGGGCGGCGCCCGCCGGGCGGTGCAGCAGGGTGACGTCGCGGAAGATGCCCGGCAGCCACCACTGGTCCTGGTCCTCCAGATAGGAGCCGGCCGACCACTGGTGGACGCGGACCGCCAGTACGTTGCCGGTGGTCCTGAGCAGAGGGCCGACCGCGAACTCGTGCGGCAGTCGGGAGCCCTTGAACTCGCCGAGGTCCGTGCCGTTCAGCCACACCCGCGCACAGGACTCCACCCCGTCGAACCGCAGCACCGCGCCGCCCTCGGCGAGGTCCGGCCAGTCGGCCGGCAGGTCGAAGACGCGCAGATGGTCGCCGGTCGGGTTCTCGGTCGGTACACGCGGAGGGTCGATCGGGAACGGGAAGAGGTGGTTGGTGTAGATCGGCGAACCGTGTCCCTGCAGGACCCAGTGGCCGGGGACATGGATCTGTGCCCAGTCGCCGTCGTAGCGTCCCTGCGTGGCGAAGGAGTCGTCCTCGGCGTCGGCCGTCCCGGACAGCCGAAAGCGCCAAGTGCCGTTCAGTGAGAGGGACTTCGCGTCCGAGTGCGGGTACCGGGCGCGAGGCGGCAGCGCGCCGGAGCCCGGGGAGAAGTGCTCGACGTAGGCGGTGTCGGTCGGTGTGCTCATGGACATCCGTCTCCTGGCTCAGCGGGGGACTGCTGGAGTGGGGGCCGGCCTGGACCAGGACTCGTTGGCGCCGCCGTTGCAGCTGTGCAGGATCACCTTGCTGCCGTCCGCGGTCGCCTGCCCGGCGACGTCGAGACACTTGCCCGACGCCTCGTTCACGATCTGCCCGTTGCCGTTCAGCAGCCAGCGCCGGGTGCCGTCACCCGTGGCCGCGGCAGACGCCACCGGACCCGAACCGCCCGCCGTCAGATAGCCGTTCGCGCTCTTCAGGGTGCCGTTCGCGGCGTACGACCACGACTGGTCCGCCGCACCCGTGCACGGGACGACCGCGGCCCCCGCGGCATCGGCGGTCAGGCACTTGCCGGACTGCTTGTCGGCCAGGGCGCCGGTCAGCGCCGAACTGCCGTGGCCCTTCTGGTCGAAGACGTACGTCGTGATCGAGCGGGGCGCGAGGGTGGCGGAGACGGTTGTGCCGGTGACCGACGGTTGCGCGACGTTCGCCCAGTTCTCGTCCGCCGAGGTCCGCACCGCCCGGGTCGCCCGCACCGGCGTCCTGCTGTTGAAGTGCAGGTTCAGCGCGGTGTTGGTGGTGTTGTGGTTGTTCACCACGACCACCCACCGGCCGCCGCGCTCGTACGACGAGACCTCCACACCGTCCGGCGCCCCGGTCACGTTGTGCGCGAGGGCGCCCGGCCGGACGAACTTGCTGTACTGGCCCAGCGCGTAGTAACGCTTGGTGAAGTACAGCTGCTGGTTGCCGTTCGCCGCGTAGTCGGGGTCGTAGTAGATCAGGCCGTCGTTCCAGCCCTCGTCGTTCCTGGCCGTCGGATCGGTGCCGTAGCCGCTGGCGAGCGCCACCCACCACTGGAACGCGGAATCGTGGGAGGTCGCGAAGTCCTTGTAGATGATTCTCGACATCAGCAGGGCGTTGTCGATGCCCGGGTCGTACTCCTGGTTCCAGCCCGTGGTGCCCTTGCCGAAGCAGCAGATCTCGGTGGCCCAGGAGGTCCTGGCGACCGATCTCGACGTCTCGTAGACGTTGCCGAGCTGCCCGTCGTCGGGGTTGTCGTACGTGTGGTGGGCCAGCTCGGCGACGTACTGGGCGGTGCCGGGCTGCGCCATCCACTGCGGTACTTCACTGCTGAACTGTGTGGTCCTGCTGGACTCGTCGGCGATGATCGACGTCCTGTGGTGCCGGGCCCGCTGCTCGGCGCCCAGCGCGCGCACGATGTCGTCGCGCTGGTCGACCGGCACCGGCATGCCCTCCTGGCCGCAGTCGGCGAAGCTGTTGTCCGGTTCGTTGAAGGGGCTGATGTAACCGAGCCGCACGCCCTGGCGCGCGAAGTGACCGGTGACGTCGGCGAGGTACTTCGCGAAGTCGGTCTCGTTCTCCGTCTTCAACCGGCCGCCGCAGCTCTTGCCGTTGGTCGTCCACCGGGCGGGCGCGCTGTTGACGAATCCGATCAGGTCCTTGACCCCGTACTGCGCCGCGTACTTCAGGAAGGTCCGGCCGCCCTTGTCCCGGCTCCAGTCGTAGGAACCGCCGGAGCCGAGGAAGTCCTCGGCGGCACGGGCCGGCGTGGTGACGCCGGTGCCGCCACCGCCGATGTTGTACCGGTACGAACTCAGGTCCAGGCCCTGCTCGGAGAAGAGAAGCCGGGCTACGCGGGCCTGCACCTCGGGGGCGAAGTGCTGAAGGTCGTTGACCCACCAGGCACCCGAGGCGCCGATGTCGTCGATGGTCTGCGCGGCATGGGGGGAGACCTCGGCGGCTGCCGGGGCGGCGGTGGCCGGGGCGGCGGTGGCGCTCGCCGACGGGGAGGTGAGGAGGGCCGCGCCCACGGCCAGCGCGGCCGAGGCTGTGAGCAGCAGGGATCTCTTGCGGGGGTGAGACACGTGCATCCCTTCCGTCGTCATGAAGGCGGTGCGGTACGGCTCCTTGCGAGGACGGTGCGCTTGGCGGTGCCGGTCCTGGGGCCGACGGACTGCAACGCCCCCTCCAGCGCGAACGTGGCCGCGCCGAGGGACACCGGGTCGGTGGGGATGGGGGAGAGGACGATCTCGGTGGCGGCCAGCGGGCGGCGCAGCGCGTGCCGGGCGACGGCCCGGCGGACCTCGTCGAGCAGCGGCTCGCCGAGCCGGGCGGCGACCCAGCTGCTGAGCACGACCACCTCGGGGTTGAGCAGGTTGATCAGGTCGGAGATGCCGGCGCCGAGGTAACGGGCGGTGTCCTGGACCACCTTGAGCGCCACCGGATCGCCCGCGGCGACCGCACCGGCCAGCGCGTCGATGGTGGCCGTCTGGTCCTCGGGGTGCAACAGCTGTGAGCGCGGGCTCAGTTCACGCAGGTTCTGCATGATGCCGGGGGCGCCGACGTACGTCTCGACACAGCCGTGGTTGCCGCAGTGGCACAGCCGCCCGTCCAGCACGAGGGTGGTGTGGCCCCATTCGCCGGCGCTGTTGCTCACGCCCCGGTGCAGTGCGCCGCCCAGGGCCAGACCGGCGCCGACCCCCGTGCCCAGATTGACCACCACCGTGTCCCCGCGGCCCCGCGCGGCGCCGAACCACAGCTCCGCCACCGTGCAGGCGCGCAGCGGATTGTCCAGGTACAGGGGGTGGGTGACGTGTTCGGCGAGCAGATCGAGGAACGGTACGTCGTGCCAGTCCAAGTTGGGCGCGTACTCGGCGACGCCGCTGTCCCGGTCCACCTGGCCCGGTACGCTCACCCCGACTCCGAGCACCCGGGCCGCCTCGATCCCGGCCTGCGCCACCACCGAGCCGACGACGGCGGCGACCTGGCCGACCACGTGCTCCGGGCGGCTCTCGCCGGGCCGCATGTCCTCGTCGGCACGGGCCAGGACGTTCAGCGCGAGGTCGAACAGCTCGACGTGGACGTACGTCTCCGCGATGTCGACGCCGATCAGCGCGCCGCCCGACGCGTTGACGGCGACCAGGCCCCGGGGCCGGCCCCCCGCCGAGTCCTCGAACCCGACCTCGGTGATCATGCGGAGGTCCAGCAGCTCGCCGACCAGGGTGGCGACGGTGGCCAGGCTCAGCCCGGTGGCGACCGCCAACTCCTGCCGGGAGGTGGGAGACTCGGCGATGATCTGGCGCAACACCTCGTAGCGGTTCGCGGTGCGGATGTCACGTGATGTGCGCTTCACGCGGCTGTCCCCTCCATCCCGTCCGGACCGGAGCGGCACGGCACCGGCGCGGTCGTCAGGCTATGGGGCGCGAGCGGCTTTCGACAAGGGGTTAGGAAAGGGGCTGGAGGAAGTCCGGTACGTCAGCCGTCCAGGAGATCCCGGACGAAGTCGTTGGTGAACTTCCCGGCCGGATCCAGGGTGCGGGCCAGAGCGCGGAAGTCGCCGAGGCGTGCATACCGTCCGCGGACGACCGCCGGCGGGATCTCGTAGACCTTCCCCCAGTGCGGACGCGGATCGAACGGATCCAGCGCCTTCTCCAGTCGGCGCACCACCGGCAGGACGGCCGCCTCGTCCCGAACCCAGGTGAAGTGCAGCGCCACCGAGTCCCGTCCGTGGGCCATGCTGAGCCACTGGCTGTCGGCGGCGACCGTCCGCACCTCGCAGATCTGCAGTACACCGGCGACCGCCGGCCGGATGCCGTCGACGGCGTGCAGCGCGTCGACGGCCGTCGACCGCGGCAGCAGATACTCCGACTGGATCTCCTCCCCGGCGCTCGGTGTGAACTCCGCCCGGAAATGCGGCAGTCGCTCGTGCCACGGCCCCGGCACGCCCAGCTGCTCGGTGCAGTACGTCGCGGGCATGTCCGGCACCGGGTGCACCGGCCCGGTCGCGGGCGCCGCCCACGGGAAGTCCACCGCCGGCCGGTCGGTGCGCCGCTTGACCCACACGTGCCGGAAGCCGGGCGCGCGCCAGTCGGTGAACAGGCTCACGCTGTACCCGGCCGCCGCCACCCCGGCGAAGTCCAGTCCCTCAAGCGGCAGTTCGGCGAAGACATGCTGCTCGACCTCGTACGCCGGCTCCAGGGCGAGCGTGAGTGCGGTGACGACGCCCAGTGCGCCCAGTGAGGTCACGGCGCCGTCGAAGCGGGGGTCCTCCCGGCCGATCGTCACCGTCGAGCCGTCCGCGAGCAGCAGCTCCACCTCCCGTACGGACGAGGCCAGCGAGCCGTTGCCGACGCCCGAGCCGTGGGTGCCGGTCGCCACCGAACCGGCCACCGAGATGTGCGGCAGGGAGGCCATGTTGGGCAGGGCGAGGCCGCGGGCGTGCACCGTGCGGGCCAGTTCGGCATACCGGACCCCGCCCGACACCCGGACCGTGCGCGCCGTCGTGTCGACCTCGATCACGGGCGGCAGACCGGCCGTGGACAGCAGCATCCCGTCCGTGCCGGGGTCGGCGATCCGGTTGAAGGAGTGCCCGCTGCCCAGTGCCCGCACCCGCGCACTGCCTGCCACGAGCGCCGCGAGGGCGTCGATCGTGTCCGGCCGGTGGAACTCCCGCGCGCGGTAGGTGATGGTGCGCGCCCAGTTGGTGACCGTCCCCGCGGTCTTCGCCGAGCCTGTCATCGGTGCGTCCCTCCAGGAGAGTGTGTGCGCCGACTCCGACCCTCTCACCCGCCGAGGGTCGAACAGAGATCTGCTACGGATTTCGTCGCGATTCGCCCCCTGGACTGGTGCATGCGAAATTCTGCTGGCGCATCCATGCGATATCAGTACCTTCGGACGTATGCATCAAGAACCGCTTCCCGACCGGCTGCCCGTCACCGACCGCACCCGGCACCGCCGGCTGCGCGAGCAGGGGAGCCTGGAGCGGCCACAGCTGGAGGCGGTCCTGGACGCCGGGTTCGTCTGTCACCTCGGTGTGGTGGTCGACGGACGGCCGGTCGTCGTACCCACCGTGTACGGGCGTGACGCGCGCACGCTTTACCTGCACGGCTCCGTGGCCGGCCGCAGCCTGGCCGGGGACACCCCGGTGTGCGTGACGGCCACGCACGTGGACGCACTGGTGCTCGCCCGGTCCGTCTTCGAGCACGGTGTCAACTACCGCAGCGCCATGATCCACGGCACCGCCCGCAAGGTCATCGACGCCGACGAGAAGCTCGAGGGCCTGCGCAGGATCACCGAGCACGCGACGCCCGGGCAGTGGTCGTACGCCCGCCGCCCCAGCCGTAAGGAGCTGGCCGCCACCACCCTCCTCGCGCTGTCCCTCGAGGAGGCCTCCGTCAAGATCCGCACCGGCGCCCCGGAGGACGGCGACGGACCCGACGCGGCGCTCGGCCTGTGGGCCGGGGTCCTGCCGCTGACCACGCTGTGGGGCACCCCGGAGCCCGACCCGGCCCTGCCGCCCGGCATCGCCGTACCGGAACACATCGCGCGTCGTGCGGGGACCCGGCACGGCTGAGTCCCGGGCGGGGGCATACGGTGAGACCTGTATGCCTGAGCCGGGAGGAGACAGACGGATGGGCAGTCGTACAGCGTTGGTCGAGGATCTGATGGAGCGCTTCCCGCATGTGCCGCGGGAGGCCGTCTTCAAGGAGGACCTGCTCCGCGGCGGCGTCGCCTTCGACCCGTCCGCCCTCAGTGACAACGAGAGTGGCGAGGTCAAGCCGAAGTCGTACTTCATCTTCTCCTTCGACCACGGCACCCTGCCCGAGCTGGGCGAAGCGGCCCTCAGGCGCCCGCCGGAGGAGATCATCCTCACCGGCGGCCCGTACGACCTGCGCCGGACCGTCGTCTCCGTACGGGTGAATCCCACCTCGCCGTACCGGGTCGCCGCCGACGAGGAGGGGCAGCTCGGCCTCTACCTCGACGGCAAGCGCGTCGCGGACGTCGGCGTGCCGCCCATGCCGGAGTACTACCGGCACACCCTGTCCAACGGGAAGTCCGTGATGGAGGTGGCCCCGACCATCCAGTGGGGCTACCTGATCTATCTCACCGTCTTCCGGGTCTGCCAGTACTTCGGCGCCAAGGAGGAGTGCCAGTACTGCGACATCAACCACAACTGGCGCCAGCACAAGGCGGCCGGGCGGCCCTACACCGGGGTGAAGGACGTCGAGGAGGTGCTCGAGGCCCTCGAGATCATCGACCGGTACGACACCCAGAAGGCCTCCACCGCGTACACGCTCACCGGCGGCGCGATCACGAAGACGGTCGCCGGGCGCGACGAGGCCGACTTCTACGGCCACTACGCCAAGGCCATCGAGGAGCGCTTCCCGGGCCGCTGGATCGGCAAGGTCGTCGCACAGGCGCTGCCGAAGGCGGACGTGCAGCGGTTCAAGGACTACGGCGTGCAGATCTACCACCCCAACTTCGAGGTGTGGGACCGCCGGCTGTTCGAGCTGTACTGCCCCGGCAAGGAGCGCTACGTCGGCCGTGACGAGTGGCACAAGCGGATCCTGGACTCCGCCGAGGTCTTCGGCGCGCGCAATGTGATCCCGAACTTCGTGGCGGGCGTGGAGATGGCCGAGCCGTTCGGCTTCACGACGGTCGACGAGGCCATCGAGTCGACCACCGAGGGCCTGCGCTTCTTCATGTCGCACGGCATCACGCCCCGCTTCACCACCTGGTGCCCCGAGCCCACCACCCCGCTCGGCAAGGCCAACCCGCAGGGCGCGCCGCTGGAGTACCACATCCGGCTGCTGCAGGCCTACCGTCGGACGATGGAGGACTTCGGGCTCTCCTCCCCGCCCGGCTACGGCCCGCCCGGACCCGGCCGCGCGGTCTTCTCGGTCAGCTCCTTCATGGACAGCCTGCCCGCGGCCGAGCCCGCCGGTGAACCGGAGCAGGCACCGGCCGAGGTGTGATCTTGCGCCCCGCCCCGCCCGGCGCGACGGACGGTCCGGGCGGCGGGGTGGTGAGCGAAACGGCACCCGCGTCCGTACCAGGGAACGGAGTTGGGGGCCTGTCGCGCCGCGCATCCGTCCCGCCACCATCCGTCACCGGATGTGAACAGGCCGCTTGTCAGTTGTGTCGAGGTCGTGAAAGGCTCGGTGCTCTGCCGCGAGGTTTCCCCGAACTCCTCTTTTTCTGTAGTGAGTTGACCTCGCTTGTGGATGCAGGAGTCCCATGCCCGACCTGCCGACCCCCAAGGACGCCACCGAGGCCGCGCTGTTCTCGGAAGGCTGGGACGCGGTGCTCAGCTTTGCGGACCTGTGCACCTCCGGTTCCCTGACGGCCCATCAGCTGGCGACCGAGGCGTTCGCGCTCGGGGTGCGCGAGGTCCGTGCCGCCGAGCGCACCCATGTGCGCGGCGCCGGCCGGCGTTCGTCACGGCTGCCGACCATCCCGGCGCTGCTCACCGCCGTACGCGACACGGCCGCCGGCTGGGAGGCCGACGGCACCGGGCACAGGCTCGACCCCGACCTCAGGCTCTGGCTCAACTCCGGCAGAGCGGGCCGCTTCTCGGGTCCGCCGCTGGAGCGCCCGATCGCGCTGCGCGGCCTGCGGGACATGCAGGAGGCGGACGCCTCGCTGCTGTGGCTGGCCGAGGTGGAGGCACTGCCCCTGCCCACCGTCGCCCGTCGGCTCGGCCTGGACCCGGCCACCGTCGGCGGCGAACTCGACCAGGTCCGCACCCTGTTCCGGGACCGCTGCCACCGCGCCCACCTGGACACCCCGATGGACGCGCAGTGCCGCTCATACGCCCGGCTGCTGGACGCGGTCACCCGCTCCCCGGCCGCCGACGCCCCCGAGGACCTCTCCCGGCACCTCGCCACCTGCGTGCGCTGCGCCGAGGCCGCCGCCTGTCTGCGCCTGCACGGGGGCACCGTGCCCGCCGCGCTCGCCGGCGGGGTGATCGGCTGGGGCGGCCTCGCCTATCTGGAACGCCGCAGGCGGGCCGCCGAGGTCCGGCTCGGCGCGGGCCGCCCCGGCGGCGCCGATCCGGCTGCCGGCGCCCCCGAGGAGGGCGGTGGCGGCAGCCGGATGCTGCGCGGCGGCCTGCTCGCCGCCGCCGTGCTCCTGTCGGCACTGGCGCTCGGTGTGTCGATGATGCCGTTCGGCGGCTCCGGTGACGACAAGGCCGCCGGCCGCGACGACCGCCAGCCGGTCGCCGACCCCAGCGTCTCCCGCGCGGCGGGCCGCAGCTCCGACCGCCCCGCCTCGCCCTCGGCCCCCACCGCCGCCACGCCCTCCGTGACCCCCTCGCCGGCCCCCTCCGCGACCGGTACGACGGCGGGCCCCGGTGCCACGAGGCCCGATCCCGAGCCGCAGGGCAGCACCTCCTCGGCCCCGCAGCAGCCCGGCGGCACCGGCTCCGCCACCGCGGCCCCCGGCTGCCGGGCCGCCTACGACCTGGTCAGCCAGTGGTCCGACGGCTTCCAGGCCACCGTCACCGTCACCACCGACCGGCCGCTGACCGACTGGCAGGTGTCCTGGACCTTCCGCGACGACCAGCAGGTCGGCCAGATGTGGGATGCCACCGTGCACCAGGACGGCTCGCGCGTCACCGCCGACGCCGCCGACTACAACAGGACCGTCGCCGCACACGGCACCCTGTCCTTCGGTTTCATCGCCACCTGGCATGGCCGCAACCGGGCGCCGTACGCCTTCGCGCTCAACGGGGCCTCCTGCACGGCCGGTTGACCCGCAAGGTACGCCCCTATCTGGCGGGACGTCAGATGGTGTCAGGTGGCCGAGGTGCGGCGGCCGCCTCGGCGCTCGGAGCCGCGACCGCCGGAGCCGCCGGAGCCGGCGGCGCTCCTCGTGGTCCCGTCGGCCGCCGTGCGTCGGCCGGATTGACGGACGACCTTGGCGGCGCCGGTCGCCGCGCGGGCCGTGGCCCGGCGGTTGGAGTTGCGCTCGCCCGCGCCGGCGGTCTCACCCGTGGCCTTGTCGGCTCCCGCGCGGCGGGCGGACTCGCGCCTGCCGGTTGCGGGAGTGCCGGCAGCCGCTGCTGCCCCGGTCGTGCCCGGGCGCTCCGCGCGGCGGCCCCCCTGCTGGGAGGCGGTGTCCGTCCCGGCTCCGGTCCCGCGGCCGTTTCTGCGGCGGCCGGATCGCCTGCCGGGCTCGGTGCCGTTCTTCCGGGCCGGGCGGGACGCCGTCGGTGCCGCCGGCTGGGGCACCTCGATGGTGACGGCCACGCCGGAGGGCTCGCGGGCGCCGGTGATGGTGGCCAGTTCCGCGTCGCTGGAGGTGACCCGGGCCGTTCGGGGGCGGATGCCCGCGTCCGACATCAGCCGGGTGACGTCCCGTTTCTGGTCGGGCAGGACCAGGGTGACCACGCTGCCGGAGCCGCCGGCGCGGGCCGTACGGCCGCCTCGGTGGAGGTAGTCCTTGTGGTCGGTGGGGGGATCGACGTTCACGACGAGGTCGAGGTCGTCGACGTGTATGCCCCGGGCCGCGACGTTCGTCGCCACCAGGGCGGTCACCTGGCCGTTCTTGAACTGCTCCAGGGTCCGGGTGCGCTGCGGCTGGGAGCGGCCCCCGTGCAGTGCCGCCGCGCGGACACCGACGGCCAGGAGCCGCTTGGCGAGCCGGTCGGCGGACCTCTTGGTGTCGAGGAAGAGGATGACCCGGCCGTCCCGGGCCGCGATGCGCGTGGTGACGGCCTTCTTGTCGGTCTCGTCCTGCACGTGGAGCACGTGGTGCTCCATGGTGGTCACCGCTCCTGCGGACGGGTCCACGGAGTGCACCACGGGGTCGGTCAGGAACCGCTGCACCAGGCGGTCGATGTTGCGGTCCAGGGTGGCCGAGAAGAGCATGCGCTGCCCGTCGGGCCGTACCTGCTGGATCAGCTTGGTGATCTGCGGCAGGAAGCCCATGTCGGTCATCTGGTCGGCTTCGTCCAGCACGGTGATGCGTACCTGGTCGAGCACGCAGTCGCCGCGTTCCACCAGGTCGTTCAGCCTGCCGGGGGTCGCCACGAGCACCTCGGCACCGCGCCGGAGCGCACCGGCCTGCTTGGTGATGGACAGCCCGCCGACCACGGTGGCCAGCCGGAGGTTGACCGCCGTCGCGTAGGGGGTCAGCGCGTCGGTCACCTGCTGGGCGAGTTCCCGGGTGGGTACCAGCACGAGGGCCAGGGGGCCCTTGGGCTGGGCGCGCAGGCCTGCCGTACGGGCCAGGAGCGCCAGCCCGAACGCCAGCGTCTTGCCGGAGCCGGTGCGTCCCCGCCCCAGCAGGTCACGGCCGGCGAGCGAGTTGGGCAGCGTGGCGGCCTGGATGGGGAAAGGGGTGGTCACGCCCTGCGCGGCGAGGGTCTTCAGCAGCCCTGCGGGCATCTCCAGACCGGCGAAGTCCTCGACGGCGGGAAGCGCGGGTGTCGTGCTTTCCGGCAGCCGGAATTCCTGGGGGGACGACGCGGACGGCGAGGGTGACGAGGTGCGCCGGTTCGGCTTCTGAGACCTGCGGGACATGCAGCTTTTTGCCTTCCTGGAAACAGCACAAACCGGGGTCCGCACCAGTTCGGTGCGGACCCCGGTGAGCGGATACGCGTCCGGCGATCAGGCGGGGAGGATGTTCTCCGCCTGCGGGCCCTTCTGGCCCTGCGTGACGTCGAAGGAGACCCGCTGGCCCTCCTGCAGCTCACGGAAGCCCTGGGTCGCGATGTTCGAGTAGTGGGCGAAGACGTCGGGGCCGCCGCCGTCCTGCGCGATGAAGCCGAAACCCTTTTCAGAGTTGAACCACTTCACGGTTCCCTGTGCCATGACCTTCTCCGATCTGTAGGCAGAGGCCCCACCCGGAGATGCCGGAAAAACAAATAATGCGCCTGAAGGGAAAAACATTCCTGTCAGGCGCACATAGGTTCATGGGTACCACAACTGCAACACCGAGAGCCTAGCACAGCTCGGTGGACCGTGGTGATCAGCGCGTCGAGCGCCGGGACTCCTCGGCCTGGACCGTCATGCTGCGGCAGCCGTCGGTCATCGGTCCCACGGCCCGCGGCCGAAGATCCCGGCCGGGTCCGCGGAGATCGGCCGAGGGTGCCGTACCCGTGGTCGTACGCCAGTGCGGTGCGCGGATGGCCGAGGAGCCGCACCTCACTCCCGCGTGTCCACCGGCGGGACGGTTGCGCGTGCGGCAGGAACGATGCGGTTGGCGTGCTGTCGAGCCGTGTCGCCGAGGTCGGGCCGGCGTACTCGGACGAACCGACGGCCACACCGCTCCCCTGTGGCGGTGTGACCGTCGGAGCTTGAGGGGCCGGCTCACGGGACTCTGGTGCGGGAGGTGCGGACAGGTGTGCCCGAACGCGCTGTGGCGCCGACGGCCCCGGCGGGGGCAGAGGTGGCACCGGGAAGCTCTCGTCATCACGGTCTGCGGCCGGCGACGTACCCGTGGCGTGCCGTGGTCCGGCGGTGTCTCGCCCTGCTAGCGGCCTCGACGCCGTCTTGTGACCGCACATGACCAACGGGCCGGGACGGTCGATGGCTTCGCGCCGGTGCTCTGGTGATCGGTGAGAGATGAGGGACGTGATGATGTGACGCTCATTCATGTCTCCTGTGGAGGCGGGGACTTCATCACGAACAGGGATCATGCTGCACCCACTCGCGGATGTCAATTGGCGCCCAGGGCGACTACCGTAGCTCTCGGCGGGCTACAAATGTGGCCCCTCTGGTGCGGGGTGCGCCCTGCTGGCGCTAACCTTCAGTGCGCCGTCCGCGCGGGTTTACCGACGACGAAGCAGGAGACCGCCTGTTTATGGAGAACACCACCGGGGTGGAGGAGGTCGCGGCAGCCCTGGCATCGATCAAGGCGGAGCTCGAGGAACTGGGCCACACCATCGAGGTGATCAACTTCGATCGGCTCACCCACGAGACGGGCATCGCCGAGGCGACGGTCCGCAGACTCTTCGCAGGGGACCCCGTCGCCCCCGACGAGGTCGACCTGCCTTTCAAGGACCGCCTGCGCTTCCTCCTGGACACCAGGCTCAAGGAGAACGGGCGCAAGCACACGTTCCAGGAGGTCGCCGACGCCGTCGGTGTGGCCAAGTCGACGATCACCAACCTGCTGAACGGCTCGCGCAACCCGGGATTCGACGTCAGCAAGGACCTGGCGGAGTTCTTCGACGCCCCGGGCTTCTTCACGCTCGGACCGAGGGCGGCACTCCTGACGGCCCTTGAGCCCGTCCTGGAACAGGCACGGCTGATCGCCGAACTCAAGGGCCGGCGGGTGGAGCGTGTGGCTCTGCGGGGAAGCGTGTCGGTCGGCAGCGAACAGTTGTCACGGCAGTTGCAGGCGGCGATCCACCAGGTGGTCGAGACGGCCCAGCGCGCCTCCCAGGAGCCGGCGGCCGGTGGCGACGAGGACCCCGAACTCAGCGAAATCGCCGCCACGATGCGCCTGTTGCCGGCCAAACACCGCAGGAGCGTGATGGGCATCCTCAGGAGCGCGGTAGGTCTGGCCAAGCACGACGACTGACGACAGTCTCCCGATGCCGTCCGCGGCCTCGTGGCGCCCGCACGGCCCCGGGCGGACCGTCCGTCACCTCGACGGGCGCCGCACGCCTCTCGCAGCGTGATACTCCCGCGCCAGGACGCGCAGGGCGGCCGGGATCGACGGTCGCGCCCCGCCGTGCAGGAGGGAACCTCCCTTGCGCCGTACGGCCTGGAGGTGGAGAACCTGAAGCGAGATCAGGGCTCGCAGGAACGGCCGGTAGGGCGCGTCGACCAGACCGGGCAGTCTCCGGCACGTGGTGAGCGCGGTCTCGGCGAGATCGGCCTGCGCGCCGACCAGCCGCCCCAGAGCGGGAACGCACGCCGGTGACTTGCTTCGCAGGTCCTCGACGGTCAGCCCGTACCGGTCCAGTTCCTCGCGTGCGATGCCGATGCGGCCCTGCTCGGCGTCCTCGGCGAGATCGGCCAGGAAATCGATGCGCTGCCACCCCTCGATCAGCGCTCGGCATCCCTGGCGGAACAGCCCGTCGCCACCTGCCGTCGGCGCCGGGTCGAGCAGCGACGCGGTGAGCATCAGGGCGGGCAGCGAGTAACTGTCGATGTAGGCCTGGTAGTCGGCCTCGCTGTCGAAGCCGGTCCACTCGGCCTCGACGGGTGCCCCGTCCAGGAACTCGTGCACGCGCGCAGCCGTGTGCGGGCATCGGCGTGCGGTGTCGGCGAGCGCCCGGAGCAGAGCGGACGCGGGATCCTGTGGGCCGGGGACGGCATCGAGCGCCGCACCGACCTCACGGTGCCAGGAACCCAGTGCCTCCTTACGGGCGCCGACCTCTCCGGCGTCGATTCGCTCGTCGGTCTCGTGCATGAAGGCGACCAGGGCGACGACGGACGCATGGAGCTTGCCGGGGAGCAGCAGCCGGGCGGCGAGGTACTGGTGGACGGCGAACTTCCGTACCAGGTCGCGCTGGGCGTCGTAGGCTCGCCGCAGTGTCGGGTCAGTGATGCCGGCCTCGGTCAGGGCCGTGGACCATCGGGGCACTGCTCTCCTTGGGTTGGTGGTTCCGGTACGGGCACGGACGGTCAGTGGTCCAGGAGGACGCGGGCCGTGCGCAGCAGGACGTGGGCGCGGGTGAGGGTTCGCGGAGGCCGTCGCATGTGGACGACGTCCATGTAGGCGCGGTTGATCTCGGAATCCCGGACCGATGCCTGGGTGATCTTGTCGCCCACCCAGCGGATCAGGGGATAGGCGCGTGGGTAGGGGCCGGTGACATGGGGCTGGGCCAGGTCGGCGGTCGTCGACAGTTTCCACCCGGCGTCGGTGAAGACGTCCGCGCGACGGAAGTAGTCCCAGGCCGGAGCATGTGGCGCGGCTCCGGAGCGCAGGTACGTGGCGAGCGCGCCGGCCTGCAGGGCCGCGAGGGTGAGCCCCTGTCCGTAGACCGGGTTGACGGAGGCCATGGAATCGCCCGCCGCGACCAGTCCCCCCGGGAAGCGGCTTGTCGCGCGGAACAGGCGACGCCGGCTCTCGCGGAACTGGAACGTGCCGACATCGCCCTGCAGCGCGCAGTGCTCGGCGACCTCCCGCAGCGGGGGGACGCAACGTCGCATTCTGGCGACGAACTCCTGTGGGTCCCCGGTGGGGCGGCGACCGGCGTAACCGGCCAGGACGACCGTCCACCGGTTGTTCTCGACCGCCGCGAGTGCCCCGGGTTCGCAGCGCTCGGGCCGGTAGCCGCTGTCGGGTCCCGGGGTGGAGTGCGCGATCACTGTCCCCGGGAGTTCGCTGCCCCGGTGGAAGCTGGCCGTGGCGTAGCCGAGGTCGATCCGCATCCGCTCCACGGGCGGCACGGGCCACCCCTCCTGGCCGAGCCAGCTGCTCAGGCGACTGGACCGGCCCATGGCATCGACGACGAGGTCGGCGGCGAGCGTCGTCTCGTGCCCGTGCTCGTGACCGGCCGGGGCGCAGCGGACACCGCACACGCGGTCGCCTCGCACCAGTAGTCCTTGGCCGCGACCGGCGAGGAAGCGCACGTTGGCCAGGTCCCGCGTGCGCCGTCGTACGGTGCGCTCGATGAACGGGCGTGTGGCGCCGAGCATTTCGACGTCGTCCAGGGGCGGGCGGGGCCTGCCGTCGACGTAGAACCGGACCGCCCGGCCGCTGCCGACCAGGGCACCCCCCGCGGTCAACTCCCCGGTGATGCCGGGAAACCAGCGCTCAAGTTGGGCATGCCCCATCGCGAGCAGGGCGTGCAACTGGTGCCGGTGCGGTGCGCCCGAGCCGGTGCCCGCACCGTCGAGAAGGTCCGGTTCCACGACGACGACCTCTTCGGCGAAGTCGCTCAGCACGCGGGCCGCCAACAGGCCGGCGTAGCTTCCACCAAGTACAACTGCCCGCTGCACAGGGCTCCCCTCCCAGCTCGTGACGGCCCAACTCCGTTCGAATGTCACAGAGAAGAGCGACCGGACGGGACACTACAGTGCCGCTGCGCGAGTCCGGGGCGTCCCGTCGCCGTCCCGGGCGGAGCGGACCACCTGGAGAGACGAGTCCACCAGGGCGGAGCGGAGTGCTCGCGCCACGCGCACCAGGCGGGTTCTCTCCTGGGCGGCGGGCGTGTTCTTTCCCGGGGCGAACAGCGTGGGACCGGCGGAGGCGGCCGGTGCCGTGCCGTCGGCGCCTGCCGCCTGGAGGCGTTCGACCGCGTCACGCAGGACAGCGGCCGTGGCGGCGGCTTCGAGTTCGTGGGGAGCAAGGCCCTTCTTCCCCAGGCCCAGACGGCTTCGGAGGGCGTCGGTCTTCATGGCCTCGCCGTGCAGGTCCGTGATCGCCTTCGCCGGCAAGTCGCTGATCCAGGCGCGCCGTTCCAGCTGCCGGATTCCGTCGAGGATCTCGATCACCCGTCGATGAAGGGTCCATCGGACATTGAAGACGCGATTCGGCCTGGACTGCTGTGGACCGGCCGATGCCGGCTGGTCGCGGTGATCCGGCCGGGAGTGTCCCGAGCCCAGGGACAGCTCCTGGTCGACCCCCGCGACGACGAGATCCCACAACGGCTGCAGAACCGCGATGTCCCGGCGTTCGCCGAGCCACTTGCTCAGTGCCGCTCCGGAGACTCCGTAGCACGTCATGATGGATCCCACGACTCCGAAGGCGGAGCCCAGCACCCCCACGTCGTCGAGTTGGTGGTGCCCGAGGGCGGCGGCCGCGGCTGCGGGCGCCGAACACATCACGTACCCGGACGTCACGAGCATGCTGCGCCCGTACCAGCGGACGG
Organism: Streptomyces broussonetiae; assembly: GCF_009796285.1. Taxonomy (NCBI): domain Bacteria; kingdom Bacillati; phylum Actinomycetota; class Actinomycetes; order Kitasatosporales; family Streptomycetaceae; genus Streptomyces; species Streptomyces broussonetiae. Next base: position 7,222,041 of record NZ_CP047020.1, read on the forward strand.
AGTGCATGATCGCCTTGTCGTCGGCCCGTGCACGTCGCGTGCGACGCCATGTGTGCACCGTTCCGCAGCTGAGCATGGTCAGGAACACGCTGAGGAAGACCTGCACCTGCGGATGGCTCACCTGCGCGGTGTTGAACTTGAGCGGGTCGGCCGATCCGCCGAGATCCGTGGTCAGGAACGTGACGACCATGACCGCGAAGGAGATGCCGTAGGCGACCGCCCAGGCCTTGATCTGCCGCCGGACCCGCCACGGCCGGTCCGACCCGGACGGGGTCCACACGATCGTCAGCAGGTGCTGCGTTCCGAAACACAGCAGGATGCCCAGGTAGATCGGCAGTGTCGGGAGCCACGGCTGACCGGACGCCGAACCGAGACTCCGGTATCCCAGGGGGGAGGCGACCACATAGACGATGCCGCCCAGTCCGTGGGTGGCAACCTGCAGACCCAGCGCGAAAGAAGGGGTACGCAGGAGGGCCGAGGCCTTCCAGGCGGCGATCGTCAGATGGAGTGAGGCGATGACCAGATAGACGGTGGTCGCGCCGTTCTCAGACACCAGTCCTCCGGTGGGTGAAGCTGAAGGCGAAGCCATGCGCGTCGGACTCGAGCAGCGCGATCTTGCGGTCCAGAGCCACCGTGGCGAAGGCCTCGACCTTTCGCTCGACCGGCGAGTCGTAGTGGGAGCGCTGGAAGAAGGCGGTGACCGTGTCGGGGTTGAGCGCCGGTGTGAGCTGAACCGCCAGTTCTCTCGACAGCGGACTGCCGCTGTCCGCTCCGACGGGCACCCTGACATCCTCCGCCCTGTCGAAGAGGAAGTGCCCCAATTCATGGGCGATGGAGTTCACTTGGGTCAGCTCGCTGGCGTACTCGTCGACCGCGATGTAGTCCCCGTCCGGGGTGGCGAGAGAAAACGCGCTGACGGTGGGCGGCATGTCGATGTACAGTACAGAGATGGGGTTGCCACGTCGTTCGGCGACGAGCTGCACCAGACCGTCGATGCTCTGGACGCTCGAGAGGCCCAGGTCTTTGCGGATCTGCCGGGCAGCCGCATGGGTTTCGCGGCGTATGGCGAACTCTTCCCTGACCGTGCCGATCCAGCGTGGCGGCCACTGAGGTCGCCGACGGCCCGTCCTCACGATCGGCTGCATCCTCGTTCCCCTCCGCCTGGGACAGCGGGTGCGGCGCCCGGTTGCAGGAGCCCTGCCCGGTGCGTGACCAGAGGGCCTGCTCGTAGGACCCTGGTGCCCGCTCCTGTGGCGGATCGTGTGATCCACCCCGTCATCCGTTCTCCTCACCCTGCCCCGACCACACCCCGGAAACCGCGTTCAAGGCACCAGACCCGGCAGGTGCTTCGACGTGTTCCGACCAACGCGTCGTCAACTATAGGTTGGGAAGGGCCAGGAGTGGGCGGCGCGCGGTGGCCCGTGAGGCCGATGCGCGGACGAGCTTCGCCTCGACGACCATGCCTTCGTCCGGTCGTCCCCGCGGGAGGGCGGCCCGTAGTGCAGTGGTGCTCACACGTGTGCCGCTCCGGGCTCGGCGCCTGCTCGCGCGGCCGGGGCCGCCGCTGTGCGGGGGTTTCGGACGGCGCGCATGAGCGCGGGTGGGCCGCACGCTGTTCTGCGTGCGGCCCACCCGCGCCGGGCTCAAGGGTTGCCGAGGGTCAACGGACCGGCAGGACCTGGGTGTGGTCCTTCCGGACGGCCTGCAGGTCGTGGGGGTTCAGGCCCAGGAGGGAAAGGATCGTCGGAGCGATCTGGGTGGTCTCGACCTGAGCGGACCTGGTCACGCCCGCGGGGGTGCCTGCACCGGAGATGACGAGCGGGACGTTCAGGTCGTCGGCGTGGGCGCCGCCGTGTTCGGCGATCTTCTTGGTGCCGCCCGTGTAGACCACGCCGTACCTGGCGATGCCGAACAGGTCCGGGACCCGGGCGTCACCGGGCTTGACGTGGAAGTACGCGGCCGCCTCCTTGCCCGCGTAGACCCTGCTGAGCCCGCTGTTGGTGAAGGACTTGGTGGGCTTGCCGTTGATGTCGGTGCCCGTGCCGCTCTGCGACAGCAGGTACTGCCTGGCGAACGAGGTGGCCTCGGCGGAGCGGTCGTTCAGCCACAGCAGCATGCCGTCGTCGTCCACGGAGTGCGCGACGAGATCGCCGGCGCCCGGGTGCTTCTTCTTCCAGGCGGCGTTGAGCCCGTCGAGCAGCGGACCGTCGTCGACGCGGGTCAGGGCCTTGGGGTCGGTGGGCGACTGGCCGTGTTTGGCGGACAGAACGATGTCCGTGCTGGAGGCCAGGCCCTTGGCCTGGATCTCCTTGACCATCGAGCCGACCTCGGTGTCGACGTAGTCGAGGTTCTTCTGCAGCAGCGGGCCGGGGACGCCCTTGGAGGTGTAGCCGCCCTTGAGGCCCTCGGAGGAGGGCAGCTTCTGCGCGGTGGAGACCGACTGGAAGTTCATGCCGAAGATCGCCGGGGTGCCGACCCTGTGGCTGCCGCTGTGGTCGTAGCCGTCGATCTCGTTGAGTACGGCCTTGACCTTGTAGCTGTCGTACTGCTCGGTCGCCTTGTTGTCGGTGGTCCAGTCGTTCCCGGCCGGGTAGCCGTTGGCGTCGCTGTTGATCTCCGGCGAGAACTGGTCCTGGATGCCGGTGCCCGAGGGGCCGTTGAGGACGTCGTAGGCGATGTGCTTGTCCGACCAGGCGGTGCGCAGACCGGCCGTGCGGGCCACGTTGAAGACGGTGTTCACCTGCAGGTACGAGTGCGGGTAGACCGGCTTGCAGGTCGTGGGGTCGACCGGCAGCTTGCTCGGGTCGAGCAGGCTCTGCGGCCGGCCTGTCATCTGCAGGATGCCGCCGGGCAGGTTCTTCAGGCCCTGTCCGGCATCGAGGGAGGCCTTGTTCTTGTCCATGTCCTCGGTCATGTCCACCTCGGCGCCGGGCTTGACGCCCTTGCAGTGGGTGGTGCCGGCCGGGAGCAGGGCGTGGTTGTACACGTCGTCGTAGTAGATGCCGGTGGTGCCCGGGCCGCCGCCGGTGACCTGGGCGGTCATGCCGGGAAAGGAGTCCGAGGGGTTGGTGGTGCGCGCGTTGGTGTAGTGCACGCCGCCGTTCACCAGCCGGGCCAGCGGGGAGCCGGGGTGGCGGGCGATGTACCAGGCCAGATCCGACTGGTGCAGACCGTCGACGGACAGCAGGAGAACGTGCTTGGCGGCTGCGGGCTTGTGCCGCGCGGCGGAGGAACCGGTGACTTCCGACGCCGCGGCGAGCGAGCCTCCGGCGAGGGTCGTGGCGACACCGAGGGCGGCGGCCAGTCGTATGGTTCGGCGGGTCACAACTCACTCCAGTTGCTACTGATGACGAGGGCAGCGATACCGGGGTATGAGTAACGGTCGCTTCTGTCCTGACAACATCTGGAATCTGAACATGTGACAAACCCGCCGTGTTCGCCCCTCCACGTAAGACCGTGGGTCCTTGACGACGGAGCGACGGAAGCGAAGCAGGCGCTGGCCTCGACCAGCCTGCGCGAGGCTTCGGCCGAAGACGTTGAGGAGAGGTTAGAAGTTGTTGAGGAGAGCGGTCAGCGGCCCTGCCGAAACGAAGAGCCGGACCGCGATCGCGGTCCGGCTCTCGGACGTGCTTCGGCTGCAGTCCGGGCGCCGGCGACCGTGTACGGGGAGCTGAGCCCCCTCGGCGGTCGGGAGACGTCGGCGGGGCTCAGCTCCGGAGCCAGGTCAGCAACTCGTCGTGGCGGATCTGGTACACCGTGCCTGCCGACCGCAGCAGACCGACGCCGAGGCACCAGCGGAGGAATCCGACGAGGTGCCACGGCAGTCTGCCGCGAGTGGCCAGGACGACTCCCGTGTACTGCCGGGTGACGACCGCCACGAAGCCCGGCCCGGCGGCCAGGCCACAGGCGAGTGAGGTGGCGACGGCCAGCGGCCAGTCCACCTGGAGCCACTCGACGTCCAGCGTGGCGTACAGCGTCAGGCCGGTCACGATGAGGCCGGCGATCAGCCCGGCCGTCACGTCATTGCGCAGAGGTGAGAGGGGGGTGGGCACGCCCGGCGGATCGGGGTCGGGGTCGCCACCATTGCCGCGCCGGGCGGCCCGCAGTCCCAGCGGGACGCCCACTCCCAGAGCCAGCGTCCCCGCGCCGCAGCCCGCGATCACCCCGACGAAGTCGCCGAGTGTGCCGGCGAAGGTCCCGGCTGCCGCGGCCAGGACGAACGCCGTGGGCAGCGCGCCCACCATCAGGTGCCGACGGTCGATGTCCGCCCGTACCGACAGGGCGAGGCCGAAGCCGAAGACCGACGCGGAGGCGATGCCGGCCGCGAGCGCGTACCCTGCCCCGAACAGCGGCGTGAGCGGCAGCACCAGCGCCCAGCCGAGCAGTGCGCCGAGACCGACCCTGCCCCAGCCGAGCCTGCTGCGCAGGCGCTGGAAGAGGATGCGCCGGGGCTGGATGTACGGCGCTCGCGCGTTCCAGGCGGCAAGCAGCGGCGCCGGAGCGAGGAGTAACAGCAACGGTAGTCCGGGGAAGGGGAGTTCGTTGCGTTGCCTCAGGCAGACGGTCAGCAGGACGAGGGCGGGCAGCCAGCACGCCAGGGTCAGTCCGGCAGCGGTGTAGCGGGCGGCGCGCGGGCCCGCGAGCGGCCACAGAAGGTGGACCGCCAGGTTGCGGCCGGTCCCTGCGCCGCCCGGTGCCGCTGTACCTCCGTGCAGATTGGCGGCGATCAGTCGCAGCCAACGAGTCACGGCCGTGGGGTCGGCGTAGCGCTGCGGCACGCCCCTGGGGTCCGGTCTGCACAACGTCGGGACGAGCTGGTCGAGGAGTTCGGCGCGCAGCGCTCGCAGCGCCTCTGCGGACGTGGGCATGCCGATGTACGAGCGGAGTGCCGCCGCCCCGGCGTCGGACTGGGAAGTGACCGACGCCAGGGTGAGCATCCAGGGGGAGGTGAGGAGGTCGCCCAGGACCGTTGCCGGGTCGGCCAGTTCCGCCTCCAGCCACGTGATCCGCTCCTTGTTGTAGGCCCGTTGGTCGAGATAGTGCCAGCCGTCCGCCGGGGACACATCGCTGATCAGGATCGTCGCGCAGTCCAGCAGCCGGTTGTCGCCGCCGGGCCCCGCATAGTCCTCGGTCCGGCAGGTGATCACCAATGGCCCCTCGAAACGGTTCAGTTGCGCGAGTGCGGCGACGGCATGACGACGGTCGGAGCCTGGTTCGTCCATCTCGTCCAGGCCGTCCAGCACCGGCATGATCCGGCCCGACGCGAGGAGATCGCGGGCCTTGGCCTCGGAACCGCCGAGGTAGCCCGCGGCCAGAACGCCGCCGAGCCAGTCGGTGAAGGGGACGTCGGTGTCCCACCCGGCGAGACCGACCGGCAGGGGCACGGGCCCGGCGTAGGAGGCACGGGCGAGGACTTGGTGGACGAACTCGTTGGCGAGGAGCGTCTTCCCCGACCCGGGGCCGCCTGTGATGACCAGCCGCTTGGGCCGCAGGTCGTCCACGAACCGGGCGATCCCGAGGAAGTCGCCGTGCGGTGGGGCAGTTTCCGCTCCCCGGCCCGGGGCGGGGAGCGTCTCGTAGGTGATGTTGATGGCCATCGTGTCCCCGCCGAGCAGTTGCCGACGCCGCTGCTTCGCCTGCTGCCGTACGCTCTCCAGCAGGTCCAGCCGGCTGGCCTCCCGTGACGATCCGGAGCGCCCGGGCCGGCGGAACTGCGAGCCGCCCCACGCCCCCAGCATGCCGCCGACCACCGGTGCGGCCAGGGCGGCCACGATCGAGTGGCGCGCGGAGGGGAAGGTGAAGGCGCTCAGCAACGCCAGCAGGCCGCTCGCGGCGGCGATGCCGAGCGAAAACCGGACCCGCTGCGCTCGGGACGCCTGTGTCATGGCGATCGAAGAGTACGGGGAGTCCGGATGCTCGTCCGGCCGCTGCACGGGAACGTCCTCGACGATGCAGTGGACCCCGTGTTCAGCCAGAGCCTCCGCGAAGCCCGGCTGCGCGGCCAGCGCCGTGACGGGGACGGCGTCGAGGACGTTCGCGGTGTCGGAGATCTTCTTGTCGGTGGCCAGTACTGCAACAAGGAACGGCCCACAGAACATGGCCGTTCCCGAAGCGCCGTACCAACTCGACCCCGTGGACAGGCGCTTGGGGACGACCCCGGAGTCGACGTGGACGGTGAGCATGCCGGACTTCATGGCATGCAACGGATCTACATGCCCCCGCACCGCCATCGTGTCGCGCCGTCTCGGACGGTCGCGGTCCACGGCGGCGTCCGGAAAGCCGAGGCCCAGGCACGGGACGCGGTCCTCGCCGAGGATCCGGCCCAGCCGCGTGGGAGTCAACCGAGGCGCCCGCCCGCTCGCGTCCGTGATCCGGAACAGCGCGGCGTCCCGCTCGGGGTGAGCCTTGATGTCGACCAGTTGCGTGGGCCATATCAGCTCGGCGTTCATCCATTCGGAGCCGCCCGCCTGATCGAGGCGGCGGACCTTGACCGCGCCGTCGGCCACATCCGTTCTCCCGACGATGTGGTACGCGGTGAGCAGAAGGTGACTGGAGATCAGGTAGCCGGTCCCGAAGTTGTCCTCCTTCCGGGCGGAATTCCAGATCTCCACCACCCGTGCACGGTCCATCGGTCTACTCCGGCAGTTCGCCCACGGTGCCGGAGATCTTGGCGTCCTCGTCGTCGGCGTCAACAGGCTGGAGCGTGAGCTTGACCCGGTGCGTACGGTCCGTACTCAGCGTGCCCCTGGCTTCACCGGTCCAGGGGAGGACGAAGACCTTGATCTGGGCCCCGGCCTCCTTCCGCACGGCCACCGTGAACTCCAACTCGACTGGACCGACCCTGAATTTCAGGGGTTCGCCCTGGCCTTCCCGCATGGCGCTCTGGAGTCCGGCGCGGATCGCACCGACCGTCTCGCCCAGCTCCGCCCACGGTTCCTGTGCCACTCCAAACCCCCTGCTCGACGGCGCCCACACCACTCGGTCTCGAACATAGTCGACCGCAAGTGCCGTGCAGAAGACATGAGTTGGGCACTTCTGTGTATCCACCGGGTTCGGGATGCGGAATCCCCGGCCTGCGAGGCGGGCGAAGGCGCCGACGGTCTGTGATCAACGAGATCCTCGTACGCACAGTGATCAACTCGATGATGCAAATGTAATGATTCAGGCATGCAGTGGATCGGATCGGTCGAATGTGGCTGCGAGCAGGGCGACGGGCTCCCCCCCGTGCGGTGGCGATGGGTTCGAGATGGGCCGTCTTCGACCGGACAAGGGGACGAAGAGTGGGCCTCGGCGGCCGGCGCACGGCTGTGCCGGATGTCGCGGGAGGCCCGTACGATCGCCCGCGTCTCCCGCTCACCTCCTGGGCCAACAGCTTCAGGTGCGGCCCGGAGGGCGACTGTGTTCCGCTTCCTGTCCGACGTCGGTAGGGCTCAATGCGTGAGTGCGAGGTCCGGCCTGTCGGTGGCTGGACCTCGTCGCTGTCGTGAACCGCGGCTGCCTGACATGTAGATGTGGGCGTGCACGCCCGCCAACACAGCGATACGGGTACTGCAGAGCCCGTCGCTCCGCTCCTCCGGTTGAATGCCCATGTGGCACAGGACCTGGACTTCGACGAAGACGACCTGCGGACGCCGGCCGGGTCACGCTCCTTCGAGCGGGGCCGAAATTACCTGGCCGCGGTGACCGCGGTGGAGGTCGGCGACGGTTGGATCACGGCCACCGTCCACGGGACGGACGCCTACCAGGCCGAGCTGACCCTGGGCGGGCCCGACGGCTTCGCAGGGGAGCGCGACTGCCGGTACGCCATGGAGGGTAACTTCTGCAAGCACCTGGTCGCCCTGGGCCTGATCATGCTCGGCGAGCCGGAGGCGGTGCCGAAGCAGCGCGGCCGGGCCAGGTCTCGTGCCCAGGAGCTGGGTGCGTCCGGCTGGGTGCTGAAGACATGAAGCAGAAGGGCAATGCCGTCTACGAGCAGCTGACCAGCCTGCTGCTGAGCATGCGCGACTGCCACCACTGCCTGGGCACCGACGGCGAGTTCACCGCGTGCCTCGCCGCTCTGCGTGCCGGCCAGAAATGCAAGCGGAACCTGATACGGCTCCTTGACCAGCACGGCCTGTGACGGGCGCTGCCCGTATCCGGAAGTTCATCCGCTCCACCTGCGGTCTCCGGCTGAACTTTCTGCCTGCTGCGCGCTGTGAGCGCGGCAATGGCTGCTGCGCCATCGTGACCATCAGGTGGCGGTGACAACCAGCGCGGCCCGGTCGTCGAGGGTGGCATCGCCCGCGAACGTGGTGACTGCAGCGGTGATGGACTCGATGAGGGTGGGGGCGGTGGGTGTCGTGGTCCCGTCGGCGACGAGCGCGTCGGCCAGGCGGTCCTCGCCGAAGAGTTCGCCGTCGGCGGAGCGGGCCTCGGTGATGCCGTCGGTGACCAGGACCAGGCTGTCGCCGGGGCGCAGGTCGATGTCGAACGGGCAGAAGGCGGGGTCGGGACGGATGCCCAACAGCAGGCCTGGGTGCGTGAGTTCTTCGACCGTACCGTCGGCCCGGCGCACGAGGGGCGGTACGTGGCCCGCTCGAATCAGGCTGAGCGCGAGGCGAGACGGGGAGTGCCGCAGCTCGCCGTAGACAAGTGAAACGAACTGGTCCTCATCGGCGATGCCTGCTGTCAACGCGTCGTTGATGGCGGCGACCACCGCGGGCGGGTCGTTCCGGAGGCGGGCGGCGGCGCGTGCGGTGTGGCGGACCATTCCGGTGGTGGTGGCCGCCAGTGCGCCGCGCCCCGACACATCGCCGATCATGAACGCCCAGCGGTCGCCGGACAGCGGGAAGACGTCGTAGAAGTCGCCGCCGACGTCGAGTCCTTCCCCGGCCGGATGGTACGAGGCGGCCAAGGTTACGCCGGGAATCCTGGGCAACTCGGGAGGCAGCAGGCCTGCCTGCAGGTCGTGGGCCAGCCGGACGCGGTCGGTGAACTGGTGGGCGTTGTCGGCACTCGAAGCGGCCCGGCGGGCGAGTTCCTGGGCCAGGGCGATCGTGTGGCCGTCCAGAGTCAGGGCGGTGGCCAGGAGAGTCAGCGTGCCGAAGGTACGGCCCCGGGTGGCCAGCGGTACGCACACGTAACCCGTGACGCCGAACTGCGCGCAGGAGCTGCCCGTGGGGGACGTCTCGATGGCGCCGGAGGCCAGCACGCGGGCGACGGCGGCGTCCACGTCGTCGCACAGCGCGGGGGAGGAGAGGAGCTGTTCCCCCTCCCGGGTCGAGGCGGCGACGGCGATGCGGCGGGTCCGTCCGCGCTCGACCACGTGGACGGCACACAGCGGCGCCAGGGCCGGAACAGTCAGCCTGGCCATGCACTGGAGGCTCTCCGAATAGTGTGTCTCGCCCGTGATGGCGGTGCTCGCGTCCAGCAGGAAGGCCAGATCCTCACGGACTGCCTTCTCACGCTCCTGGGCGGCGTGCCGCGCCTCCACCGCACAGTGGCGCTCGATGGCCAGCGCGGCTATGCGTGCGAACGCGACGCTGAGCTTCACATCCCTGTCCGCAGGAGTCTTGGGAGTGCTGTGGTACATCGCGAAGGTGCCCAGCAGCCGGCCGTCCGCGTCCTGGATCGGCGTGGACCAGCACGCCGCGACCCCGGCCCGCAGCGCCAGGTCGCGGTAGTCCTTCCACAGGGGGTCGGTGGCGATGTCCGTGACGATCACGGGTTCGTGCCGGAAGGCGGCCGTGCCGCACGAGCCGGCACCATCGGCGATGGGTGTCCCGTCGATCGCCTCGTTGTAGAAGTCGGGCAGGTGTGGGGCGGTGCCGTGCCGCAGGTGCTGTCCGTCGGGATCGACGAGCAGTACCGAGACGGTCATGTCCGGGGAGAACTCTTCGATTGCCGTGACCATGCCGTCGAGGATCTCGGTGAGAGGGGCGTCGCGTGCGATCTGCTCCAGCAGCACGCGCTGCTCCGAGGCCAGGAGATGCGCGTCGTGGTACGCGGTGGTCTCGACCGCGATCACCACGACCCCGTCGATCCGGCCGGCCCCGTCCCAACGGGGCTCGTAGGTGAAGTCGAAGAACCCCTCCCGCTGCCGGCCCGGCTCTCCCAGCATCAGCCGCCCGTCCCGGGCCCGGTATGCGACACCGGTGCGGTAGACCTCGTCGAGCCGGTCGAGGACGCCCTGCGGAACCAATTCCGGAATCACCTCTCCGACCGGCTCGCCGACGCGCCCGCGGTCGCACCCCATGGCCTCGAAGAATGCCGAGTTCGCCACTTCCAGCAGGTGTCTCGGGCCTCTGAGCGCAGCGAAGATCACCGGGGCCTGCCCAAAGAGGTCCGCGTACTCCTCGCTCCGCCGGTCGATGGGGACAGAGCGGGCCATGGCCGAACTGTGGGGATCGAAATATATGGACATGACAGGACGCCCTCTCCTGTCTCCTCCGTCCGCGGACGTCGTCGTCTCGCCTCTCCACTCTGACACATGTCTCCGCTGTTTCCGGGCCGCAGCCGGGCCGGTCATGGCGGCGCTTCACGACGGGGGGGCTGATAGCGCGACTCCAGGAGGCCGGCGGCGCATGGGGTGCCGAGCCCGTCGTCCACCGGAGGCGGCCTGGCCGTCCCATCGAGGAACGACGGGGGAAATTCCGTGGTGCCGCAGAGCGAGCCCCCCTAGAGTGGAGCCTGCTCCTCGCGGTGGCCGTTGGCTGCCGCGGTCAGTCGTGCGGAGAACGGGAGGTGTGACCGATGGCTGTCGTTGAGACGGGCGTTGCCCGCATTCGGAAGTTCATTCAGTCCACCTCCGTGGTCTCCGGCTGACCTCACTCTTCTCCCGCGCCCGTGAGCGCGGCGCCGAGGCCACCCTTGTGAAGGGTCCTCCCTTGTCTTTCTCTTCTCTCGTGGGTTCGTCCTCGCCTTCCTTGCATCCTCTCGCCCCGTACGGCTGGGACGAGGGCTGGGAAGCCGAGTTCGCTCCCTATGCCGGGCAGGGCTTTCTGCCTGGCCGTGTCGTGCGGGTCGACCGGGGCCAGTGCGACGTCGTCACCCCGGTCGGCATCGTTCGCGCCGACACCGAGTTCGTCGTTCCCCGTGACCCGATGAAGGTCGTGTGCACGGGGGACTGGGTCGCCGTCGACCCCGAAGGCAGCGACCCGCGGTACGTGCGGACACTGCTGCCACGCCGTACCGCCTTCGTGCGCTCGACCTCGTCCAAGCGTTCCGACGGACAGATCCTCGCCGCCAACGTGGACCATGCCGTCGTCGCCGTGTCCCTCGCCGTCGAACTCGACCTCGGGCGCGTCGAACGCTTCCTCGCCCTCGCCTGGGAGTCCGGTGCCCAGCCCGTCGTCGTCCTCACCAAGGCCGACCTCGTCCCGGACCCGGTCACCCTCGCCCACCTCGTCCACGACGTCGAGACGAGCGCGCCCGGGGTGCCCGTGCTCGGCGTCAGCGCCCTGCACGGCGACGGCCTCGACGTCCTGCGCGCGCTCGTCGGCTCCGGTACGTCCGTGCTGCTCGGCCAGTCCGGTGCGGGCAAGTCCACGCTGGCCAACGCCCTCGTCGGCGCCGACGTCATGGACGTACGGGCCGCGCGGGACATCGACGGCAAGGGGCGGCACACCACGACCACCCGCAATCTGCTCGCCCTGCCCGGCGGAGGCGTCCTGATCGACACACCCGGACTGCGCGGTGTCGGGCTGTACGACGCCGAGGGCGGGGTCGGCCAGGTGTTCTCCGAGATCGAGCAACTGGCCGAGCAGTGCCGCTTCCACGACTGCGCCCACCACACCGAGCCGGACTGCGCGGTGCGCTCCGCCGTGGCGAGCGGGGAACTGTCCGAGCGACGGCTGGAGAGCTACCGCAAGCTCGTCCGGGAGAACCAGTGGATCGTCGCGAAGACCGACGCGCGGGTCCGTGCGGAGCTTCGACGGGACTGGAAGCGCAAGGGCGCCGCCGGGAAGGCCGCGATGGAGATCAAGCGGGGCCGGCTTCAGTAGCGACGCCCGCCCGCCGGGGCGGGACGAGCCCGTACGCGGCTGCGGGCCCGGTGCGGCCGGTCGCACGGTTCCCCGCGCTCCCGAAGGGGCGCGGGGAGCCGCGAACGTCACGTCCGATTTCCGCTGGCCCCGCCCCCTGCGGCGGCCCACACTGGAACACGTGATGGACGAGAACACCAGGTACGAGGCGGTGCGCAGTCGGGACGGGCGGTTCGACGGCGCGTTCTTCTTCGCCGTCGAGACCACCGGGATCTACTGCCGGCCCAGTTGCCCGGCGGTGACGCCCAAGCGGCACAACGTGCGGTTCTTCGCGACGGCCGCCGCCGCGCAGGGCTGTGGCTTCCGGGCCTGCCGGCGGTGCCGCCCGGACGCCGTGCCGGGGTCGGCGGAGTGGAACGTGCGCGCGGACGTCGTCGGGCGGGCCATGCGGCTGATCGCCGACGGTGTCGTGGACCGGGAGGGCGTCGCCGGGCTCGCCTCCCGGCTCGGCTACAGCGCCCGGCAGGTGCAGCGGCAGCTGACCGCCGAACTCGGTGCCGGACCCGTGGCGCTCGCCCGGGCCCAGCGGGCGCACACCGCGCGGGTGCTGCTGCAGACCACCGACCTGCCCATCACCGAGATCGCCTTCGCCTCCGGCTTCGCCAGTGTGCGGCAGTTCAACGACACCGTCCGCGAGGTGTACGCCTCGACACCGACCGAGGTGCGGGCCGCCGCTCCCCGGGGCCGGGGCCGGGGCGGACGGCGGGCAGCCCCGGGCACCGGGATCCCGCTGCGGCTCGCCCACCGGGGCCCGTACCAGGCCGCCGCAGTCTTCGACCAGCTGGCGGCCGAGGCGGTGACCGGTGTCGAGGAGTTGTCCGGCCCGCGGGGCGGCCGTACCTACCGGCGCACCCTGCGGCTGCCGTACGGCACCGGGATCGTCGCCGTCGAGGAGCGCACCCGGGGGCCGAGGACCAGCACCGGCACCCGACCGGGCGGCTGGCTCGACGCGCGGCTGCACCTCACCGACCCCAGGGACCTGACCACCGCGGTGCAGCGGCTGCGGCGGCTGCTCGACCTCGACGCCGACCCGTACGCCGTCGACGAACGGCTCGGCGCCGACCCGCGCCTCGCCCCGCTGGTCGCCGCCCGGCCCGGGCTGCGCTCGCCCGGCGCCGTGGACCCGCTGGAGGCCGCCGTGCGCGCGCTGGTGGGCCGGGCGGGAGCCGAGCCGCTGGTGCGCCGGTACGGCAAGGCGCTCGACGCTCCCTGCGCCGGCCTCACCCACCTCTTCCCGGAGCCCGCCGTGCTCGCCGAAGCAGAACCCGGCGGCCCGCTGGGCGCGCTCGCCGCCGCCCTCGCCGACGGCACCCTGCGGCTGGACGCGGGCGCCGACCGGGACGACGCAGGGGCGGCCCTGCGCGCCCTGCCCGGCCTGGACCCGGCCGCCGTGGCCACCGTGCGCGTCCGCGCCCTCGGCGATCCGGACGTCGTCCCGCCCGGCACCGAGGTACCCGACGCCTGGCGGCCCTGGCGCTCGTACGCCGTCCAACATCTGCGTGTGGCAGGAGAGTTGAGCCGATGACGAACACGTACTGGACGCGGCTGGACTCCCCGGAGGGAGCGCTGCTGCTCACCGCCGACGCGGACGGGGCGCTCACCTCGCTGTCCGTGCCCGGGCAGAAGGGCGGGCGCGGCGTCGAGGAGGGGTGGCGGTGCGACGCCGGGCCGTTCCGCGCCGCCGGAGCACAGCTCGCCGCCTACTTCGCCGGTGAACTCACCGTGTTCCGGCTGCCGTTGGCCGCCCATGGCACCGACTTCCGGCAGCGGGTGTGGGCCGCGCTGGACGAGGTGCCGTACGGCGCGACCGTCACCTACGGTGCGATCGCCGCGCGCATCGGCGCGTCCCGCGCGGCCGTTCGCGCCGTCGGCGGGGCGATCGGCGCCAACCCCCTGCTGATCGTGCGCCCCTGCCACCGGGTGATCGGCGCGAACGGCTCGATGACCGGGTACGCGGGAGGAGTCGAGCGGAAGGTCAGGCTGCTGACCCTGGAGGGGGCACTGGCGGACCTCGAGGGCCGCGCGGTGCAGGGCTGTTGACGCCCGAGGCCGCGTTCTCCCGATGCCGCAGCGCAATGAACTGCGGCCGGCCACCTGTGCGGTGCGCCGCGGGCCACGCTCCCGGCCCCGTTAGGCCGAGCGGGTGGACCTCCATCGACGCTGCGGCTGTGCGGGCCGGCCGTGTGGGACCGTCACCTGCGACGAGCCACGGGGAAGGGCGGGCGCGGACATGGCCAAGGTCGGACGGATCCTCGCGGTGCTGTTGCTGGCGACGCTGCCCGGCCTGACGACGCCGGCCGTCGCCCACCCCGAGCCGGGACCGCCGCCGCAGTGGACCGGCAGCTGGGAGACCGCGCCGTCCGGCACCTCCGCCGCCCGGCCCGGTGCCGCCATCCGTAACGTCGTCCACCTCAGCATCGGCGGCACCGCCGTGCGCGTACGGCTCAGCAACCGGTTCGGCACCGCGCCCCTGCACCTCGGCGCGGTCACCGTGGCGCTGCGCGGGGGAGCCGGACCGGGCGCCCTGCCCGGCACCCTGCGCACCGCCACCTTCCAGGGCGCCGGGTCCGTCACCGTCCCGCCGGGCCAGGACCTGGTCACCGACCCGGTGCCGCTGCCCGTACCGGCCGCCGCCGACCTCCTCGTCACCGTGTACACCCCGGACGGCAGCGGACCGGCGACCTCCCACGAGACCGCCCTGCAGACCAGCTACCTGGCCCCGGCCGGCGCGGGCCGGGCCACCGACGAGGCCGGCAGCGCCTACACGACCGTCATCAGCCGCTGGTACTACGTCACCGGCGTCGACGTCCTCGGCGAGGCCGCCGGCAGTGTCGCCGCGTTCGGCGACTCCCTCACCGACGGAAACGGTTCCACCCCCGACGCCAACCACCGCTGGCCCGACCGGCTCGCCGCGTATCTGCGCACCGACCGGCTCGGTGTGCTCAACGCCGGGATCTCCGGAAACCGCCTGCTGCACGACGGCACCGGGCCGAGCGCCCTCGCCCGCCTCGACCCGGACGCCCTGGACCGTGCGGGCGTACGGGTCCTGGTGGTCCTGGAGGGCATCAACGACATCAAGGGCGTCCCCGTGGCCGACGACGTCAGCGCCTACGCCGACGCCTATCGCACGCTCGTCGCCCGCGCGCACGCCCGCGGGGTCCGGGTCGTCGGCGTCACCCTGACCCCGTTCCGTGGTTTCTCCGCCTACACGGACGCCCGCGAGGCCGTGCGGCAACAGGTGAACGCGTTCATCCGTACCGGGGGCGCGTTCGACACGGTCGCCGACGCCGACGCCGCCGTACGCGACCCCGCCGACCCCTCCCGCATCCTGCGTGCCTACGACCCCGGCGACCATCTGCACTTCGACGACGCCGGCATGGCGGCCGTGGCCGACACCGTCCTGAAGGCCCTGACCGGCTGACCGGCCCCCAGGTTCCGGCGGCGGTCAGCCCCACAGCACCGCCCCCACCCACGCCCCCGCGATCACCAGGCAGGCGAACAGCTCCGCCAGCACACTGGAACCGCCCGAGCGCATCACTGTACGCAGGCCGGCCAGCGCCTCGCCGTGACGGCCCAGGCGCAGCCGCTCGTGCAGATAGATCCCGGCCATGAAGCCCGGCAGGGCGCCCAGCACCGGCAGCAGCACGAAGCCGAGCAAGGCCCCGGCGCCCGCGTACGCCCCCATCCGGGGCGTGGCGCCGCTCTGCCGCAGCCGGCGTGGCGGCAGCGCCCAGCGCACCGCCAGCGACAGCAGCAGCACTCCGGTGGCGCCCACCAGGACACCCCAGGCCACCGGTTGCGGATCCGTCAGGGCCCACCACAGAACCGCGGCCCACACCAGCCACGACCCCGGCACCCCGGGCACCAGCACTCCGCACAGGCCGAGCACGATGACCACGCCGACCAGCAGGAGTTCCCACACTCCCATCTGCCCAGAGTGCCGGAGAAGCCACCGCGCGGCAGGCCGGTGACCGGTCGGTCGCACCCCGCTGCCGGGCCACCCGGGCCCGCGTACGACCGGGCCCGCCTACGACCGGGTCACCCAGCCCCGCTCGTACGCGTGCCAGCCCAGCTGCAGCCGTGTCGTGACGCCGGCCAGCTCCATCAGCCGCCGCACCCGGCGCTGCACGGTGCGCAGGCCCAGGTCGAGCTGTTTGGCCACGCTGGCGTCGGTCAGCCCGGCCAGCAGCAACGACAGCACCTCCAGGTCGGTGCCGTCCGGGCCGTCCGGCTGCTCCTCGGCCGCCCCCGACGCGCCGAGGCGCAACGGCAGCGCCTCCCGCCACACCGACTCGAACAGGCCGCACAGCAGCTCCAGCAGCCCGCTTGCATGGACCACCAGCGCGGCCGGTTCCGCCGTCGTCGAGGTCAGCGGCACCATGGCAAGCGAGCGGTCTGCCACCACCAGCTTGGTCGGCACCCGGTCCACCACCCGCACCCGTTCGTCGCGGCCCAGCGCGGCCGCCAGCTCGGTCAGCCCGTGCGGCAGGTCGAGCACCGCGCGCTCCACGACCACCCGGTAGGCGACCCCCCGCGAGGCCGCCTGCTCCTCGGCCTCGTTCTCCATGCCGGAGACGACCGTCGGGCGGTCGGTGACCAGCGCGCACACCTCCGTCGTTGCGCCCAGCTGGAGCTGGAGGAAGCGCTGGGCGACCGCCGAGGCACCGGTGACCACCTCCACCAGGTCGTGCACCGCCGGCTCGGCCGCCGCCGCCCGGTACTCCTCGGCCAGCATCGCCGCCGCCAGCTCCGCCTTCTCCAGCTCGTGCCGCTGCTGGGCTAGCAGTGCGCCCAGCGCCACTCCGGGCGGGGCCGCCACCCAGCGGCCCGGCCGGGCCGGGGACTGCGCGGCGAGCCCCTGCCGCTCCAGCCGGCGCAGCGCCCGCTCGGTGTCCGGCTCGGCCAGGGTCAGGCGGCGCGCCAGGTCGGGTACATCGGCCGCGCCGACGGACACCAGCACCCGGTACGCCGCCTCGTGCGTGTCGTCCAGCCCTATCGCTGCCAGCATCGGCCTTTCGCCCCTCCCACCCGGTCGGACCCGGAACCCGGGCCCGAGAACAAGCCACCGACAAGCTGCCGCGGCGAACCCGGCCTGGCGTAAACCGGCCACGGCGCAAACCCGCCGCGGAACATCATCGCCGTACCGGAGGGGACTCTGCCAAGGTGGCGGTACCGGAGACGCGTGGTCGCGATCGTGATTCACAGCTTCGTCTCAGGAAACCAAGCCACAATCCGGCCATCCGACCGGCGCCGTTCACGGCCCGGCCGCGCGGACTGTGGTCCGGGCCCGTACGCGTGCGAGACACGCGGAGGGGATTCGGGGCCGGGCCACTGCGGACGTCGCCGGGCGGTCCTCCCGTGGGGGGTGGGGCCGTCCGGCGACCATCAGCCGTTCCTCGTACGGCTGTTCACCGCCTCACTCGACATGCTGTTCGGTGCGACCGGGCGTGCCCGATTTTCCCGATGCCCCGTTTTCATCCTGCCCGCGCGGTGGACAATCAGGGGCATGAGCCAGCAGGGGGGAAGGCCCGCCGGTCACGAGGACGACTGGTGGGGGCAGCTGTACGACGACTCCACGGACGACACGGGGCCCACGGCCGCACCCGATTCCCTGGACGACCGGTTCGCCTCCGTGAAGACCACGGTGACGGGCCGTCCGGCCCCGCCGCCACGTGACGCCCTCCCGGCGGATCGGGAAGGCCCTGGTCGGACGGGGGCGAGCGGCCGGGGCGGCGGGCGCGACGCGGGCAGGGCCGACGGCGCCACGAGCGTGGATGGCGACGAGCCGGGGAGAACGGCACCCGAGGAAACCGGTGCGGCAGCCACGTCGCCGTCCCGGCGCTCAACCGGGTCCCTGACGACGTCCGTCGCGCCGCCCGCTGATTCCGGAACCTCTGTCCCCCTGCCCGAGCAGCGGACTGCCTGGGACCGTCCGCCTTCGGCTCCCGGTGCCGAATCGCTCGCGCCCCCGGCTCCGCTCCCGGCCCCACCCCCCTCCGCCGTCGACTACGTGGGCTCCGGACCACCCACCTACGAACCCGAGCCCACCGCGTTGCCCGCGGCCGAGCCGGACGGTCTCGGGGAGCTTGTTGCGGACACCGTGCTGGACGGGGCGCGGTACGGATCGTGCACCCTGCGGGCCGTGTCGTTGCGCGGGGACTCGGCGCGCTACCGGGGCGAGCCGCGCCGGGACGCGCTGCTCACCGCCCGGTTCGGGGCCGGGGAGCAGGCGCTGGTGCTCGTCGCGGTGGCGACCGGTGCGCGCGCCACGCCGGGTGCGCACCTGGCGGCGGCCGAGGCGTGCCGGTGGATCGGGCAGGCCGTGGGCCGCAGCCACCTCCAGCTCGTCGAGGACATCCGGGCCGCCCGGCGCGGCGAGCTGAAGTCGGGTCTGCACCGGCTGACCGACCGCAGCCTCGGCAGACTGCGGGCCGGCGCCACCGAGCAGGGCGTCGACCCGGAGGAGTACACGGCGAGCCTGCGCTGTCTGCTGCTGCCCGCCGACCCGGACTGCCGTACACGCGTGTTCTTCGGCGTCGGCGACGGCGGGCTGTTCCGGCTGCGGGACGGCACCTGGCAGGACATCGAGCCGGAGGTCACGCCCGAGGACAGCCACGGCGATCCGGTCATCGGCTTCGGTCCGCAGCCCGCGAAGACGTTCGCCGACAGCCCCGAGGGCGACCGGTTCACCATGGATCTCGGCATACCGACCCCGCCGAGCCCCTTCGAGCCGGCCCCGCAGCCGCCGCGTGAGCCGTTCCGGTTCCGCGCCTCGGTCGCCTGCCCGGGTGACGCTCTGGTGATGTGCAGCGCGGGCCTGGCCGATCCGTTGCGCGGCGAGCCCGCCCTGTGCGCCTACCTGGCCCGCCGCTGGTCCGGTCGTACGCCACCGGGACTCGCCGCGTTCCTCGCCGACGCCCAGGTACGGGTGAAGGGTTACGCCGACGACCGTACGGCCGCGGCCGTGTGGGAGGCGTAACCGTCCGCCCTGTGGATTGATGGAACCGAGAACCACGGAGGTATCCGGGACCACCGAAGGGGCAGACGAGAGAACATGGCCAAACAGAATGTTGCCGAGCAGGTCGTCGACATCCTCGCCCGCGCCGGCGTGCGTCGTCTGTACGGGGTGGTCGGCGACAGCCTCAATCCGGTCGTGGACGCCGTGCGGCGCAACTCCGCGATCGACTGGATCCATGTACGGCACGAGGAGAGCGCCGCGTTCGCGGCCGGCGC
Organism: Streptomyces broussonetiae; assembly: GCF_009796285.1. NCBI lineage: Bacteria > Bacillati > Actinomycetota > Actinomycetes > Kitasatosporales > Streptomycetaceae > Streptomyces > Streptomyces broussonetiae. The sequence goes on from NZ_CP047020.1 coordinate 7,241,294, forward strand.
CGAGGCCCAGATCACCGGGAAGCTGACCGCCTGCGCCGGTTCCTGCGGCCCGGGCAACCTCCACCTGATCAACGGCCTGTACGACGCGCACCGCTCGATGGCCCCGGTGCTCGCCCTCGCCTCGCAGATCCCCTCCAGCGAGATCGGGCTCGGCTACTTCCAGGAGACCCATCCCGACCGGCTGTTCCAGGAGTGCAGCCACTACAGCGAGCTGATCTCCAACCCCCGGCAGATGCCCCGGCTGCTGCAGACCGCCATCCAGCACGCGGTCGGGCAGAGCGGCGTCAGTGTCGTCTCGCTGCCCGGTGACATCGCCGCGGAACCAGCCCCGGAGAGGTCCGCGCAGAGTGCCCTCGTCACCTCCCGGCCCACCGTCCGCCCCGGTGACGCCGAGATCGACGCGCTCGTGGAGATGATCGACCGGGCCGGGAAGGTCACCCTGTTCTGCGGCAGCGGCACGGCCGGCGCGCACGGCGAGGTCATGGAGTTCGCGGGGAGGATCAAGTCGCCGGTCGGTCACGCCCTGCGCGGCAAGGAGTGGATCCAGTACGACAACCCGTACGACGTCGGCATGAGCGGGCTGCTCGGCTACGGCGCCGCCTACGAGGCCACCCACGAGTGCGATCTGCTGATCCTGCTGGGCACCGACTTCCCGTACAACGCCTTCCTGCCCGACGACGTGCAGATCGCGCAGGTCGACGTACGGCCCGAGGTGCTCGGCCGCCGCTCCCGGCTCGACCTCGCCGTGTGGGGCGACGTGCGCGAGACGCTGCGCTGTCTGATCCCCGGGGTCAAGGAGAAGACCGACCGGCGTTTCCTCGACAAGATGCTGAAGAAGCACGCCGACGCGCTGGAGGGCGTGGTCAAGGCCTACACCCGCAAGGTCGACAAGCACATCCCGATCCACCCCGAGTACGTGGCCGCCGTACTCGACGAAGTCGCGGACGACGACGCCGTGTTCACGGTCGACACGGGCATGTGCAACGTGTGGGCGGCGCGCTACATCTCGCCCAACGGGCGCCGCAGGATCATCGGTTCGTTCACGCACGGATCGATGGCGAACGCGCTGCCCATGGCGATCGGCGCTCAGTTCACCGACCGGAGCCGGCAGGTGGTGTCCATGTCGGGCGACGGTGGTTTCTCGATGCTGATGGGCGACTTCCTGACCCTTGTCCAGTACGACCTTCCGGTCAAGGTGGTGCTGTTCAACAACTCGGCACTCGGCATGGTCGAGTTGGAGATGCTGGTCGCCGGACTGCCCTCGTACGGCACCACCAACACCAACCCCGACTTCGCCGCCGTCGCCCGGGCCTGCGGCGCCCACGGCGTGCGGGTGGACAAGCCCAAGCAGCTCGCCGGAGCCCTCAAGGACGCCTTCAAGCACAAGGGACCGGCCCTGGTGGACATCGTCACCGACCCCAACGCACTGTCCATCCCGCCGAAGATCAGCGCCGAGATGGTCACCGGATTCGCCCTGTCCGCCTCCAAGATCGTGCTGGACGGCGGCGTCGGCCGGATGCTCCAGATGGCCCGCTCCAACCTCCGCAACATGCCTCGCCCGTAGCGGAAACAGCGGACCGGAGGGGCTGATTTCGGCCAGTTTCACGGCGTGTGACGGTGTGCCGACGGCCGGTGCCGGGCGCACCTGCCCCGCCGTCCCGGGGTGTCCGTGGCGCCCAGCGCCTTCCGGGGAGCCGGTCGGGCGGGTGCGGCCCGCTCCTGTGGGCGGACGGCCCGCCGCACGGCCGTGGCCGAACAGCGGTGCTCGGGCGGGTGCCAGGACTGCCCTGGATCCTGCTGGGCAAGCATCCCCCGTGAACGTGTTCGACCAGGAGGGGCAGGGTCAGACATCGTGCGGGCGGGGGTCATGAAGAGGCAGGCACGAGGGGGCGGTCCCATGGTCGTCGGGAGCGCCACGGACACGACGGGGGAAGAGGCCGGCACCACCACGGAACATGCGCACCGGCTCCGGCGCAGGCTGGGGCGGGCGGATCTCAGGGCGGTGCCCGAGGCCCGCCGGGAGTTGCGCGAACTGCTGCGGCACTGGGGCAAACCGGGCCGCTCGGAGATCGCCGAACTGCTCACCAGTGAACTGGTCACCAACGCGCTCGTCCACACCGACGACGACGCGGTCCTCACGGCCGTCGTACAGCCGGGCGGACTGCGTGTGGAGGTACGGGACTTCGTGGGCCGCAGACCGGAGCTGAGAGGCCCGGACACGGACGACGACACCCATGGGCGGGGCCTGGTGCTGGTGCAGTCCCTCGCGGACGCCTGGGGCGTACGGCCGCACGGCGTGGGCAAGGCGGTGTGGTTCGAACTGGGCGCCGAGGCGGCGTGAGAACGGCGGCACGGCGGCGGGGGGCAGGGCGGCGGTGTGACGGCGGGGGCGGCGTGCGACGGGCCGGGGGCGTGACCCGCTCGGTCACGCCCCCGGCCCGTCGCACGTGGCAGTGGTCCTAGCCGAACTGCTGCTCCAGGTCCTTCAGCTTGCGCTCCAGGGAGTCCAGGCGCGGCAGGGCCATGGTGTCGTCCTCGGCCGTGAGGTCCACGGCCACCGGCTCAGAGCCGCTGCGGACCGGCTGCAGGGAGGGACGGGCGCGTACGGGCAACTGTTCCGCGCCGGATATGGCAGGCTCCGCGGTCGCCTGGGCGGGGGCTCGCTCCACCGCCTGCACCTCGACCTCGACCTGCCGGCCGGTACCGCGCCCGACGAAACCGCGGTGACCCCGGCTGATGGCCCTCAGCTGGGCACGCTCGATGCGCTGCTGACCGCGCCGGCGCTGGCGCGTCTCCTCCTTCTGCCGCTTGTCCTCGCGGACCTCCTCGACGGCCTCGTCCAGGCTGCGCACGCCCTCCAGGAGCATCAGCGACCAGGCCTTGTAGGTCTCACGGGGAGCCCGCAGCCAGCGCACGATACGGATCTGCGGCAGCGGACGCGGCACCAGGCCCTGCTCGCGCAGCGCGGCCCGGCGGGTCTGCTTCAGGGCGCGGTCGAACAGGACGGCCGCCGACAGCGACATGCCGGAGAAGAACTGGGGAGCGCCCGCGTGGGTGGCGCCCCGGGGTGCGTGCACCCAGTTGAACCAGGCCGCCGCGGCGGCGAACATCCACACGAGGATCCGGGAGCCTAGGGCCGCGTCGCCGTGGCTGGCCTCGCGCACGGCGAGGACGGAACAGAACATCGCCGCGCCGTCCAGGCCGAACGGCACCAGGTACTGCCAGCCGCCGGTCAGCCCCAGGTTCTGCTCGCCGAATCCGACGAGGCCGTGGAAGGACAGGGCGGCGGCGACCGCCGCACAGCAGAACAGGAGCACATACGAGGCCGTGCCGTAGATGGCCTCCTTGCGCCGCCGGCGCTCCTCGCTGCGCTCCCAGGAGTCGTCCGCGCTCGTGCTCTCCCCGGAGGAGCGCTTGCCGCGCGCGAGCACCGCCACCGCCGCCAGCATGCCCAGGAGCAGTACGGCGCCCGGAAGCAGCCAGTTCAGCGATATGTCGGTCAGTCTCATCAGGGGTCCCTTGCATTGGGATAGGGCGTAACGCCCGCCATAGTGGCCCACTCCCGATGGCCCTCAGGGGGTTTCGGGGCAAGAGGCCGCCAAGGAGGTGCAAGGGGATGCCCAGGACGGCGTTCTGCTCGAACTGCCGCATGAGGGGCGGGAGTTGAGTTCGAATAAGACTACCCGCACGGATGGTTCCTCGGAAAGTTCCCGTGACGCGTGAGGAAGTTGTGAATCTCCTGTCCGGGCCCGGTCCGGGGCGGGTGGTCCAGCGGTGATGATCTTAGTGGACGGGCGGTGGTGCTCCTTTCCCCGCGCCCCTCCGGAAGGCCCGGTGCGGGGGCGTGGACCCGGCGCACACTTAGGCAAGCCTGGCCTTGCTCATCTCCGATGAATCCGACCGGTGAGTTTGAACAGTCGGGTTGTGCGCCTAAGGTGCTTGACGGACAGGTAACAACCCGTCGTTAATGACCCAAGTGCCGACAAGCCGCCAGGAGGACCCGTGAAGCAGGGCACGCAGGGCTTTGCCGGGGCGGGTGCGCCGCAGTGCCGGGCATCGGGCGCCGCCCGGGTGCCCGCCCAGGCACGCGCGGCGACCGGTGCGGAGAGCCCGCGGGAGCGGGAGACCGCCCTGCCCGGCGCGCGGGGCGAGCACACGCATGCCGAACCGGCGATCCCCGGACCGCGGGCCGCGGTGCAGCGCTCCTCGGTGCGCGGGCAGATCCTGGATGCGCTGCGTACGGCGCTGGTGGCCGGCGAGCTGCAGCCGGGCGGGGTGTACTCGGCGCCGGTGCTCGGCGAACGCTTCGGGGTCTCGGCGACGCCCGTGCGCGAGGCCATGCAGCAGCTCGCCCTGGAAGGCGCCGTGGAGGTCGTGCCCAACCGCGGCTTCCGGGTCGTCGAGCGGGGCGCGCGGGAGCTGGCCGAGCTGGCGGAGGTGCGGGCGCTCATCGAGGTGCCCGTGATGCTGCGGCTCGCCCGTACGGTCCCCGCCGAGCGGTGGGCCGCACTGCGCCCGCTGGCGGAGGAGACGGTCCGCGCGGCCGCCTCCGGCTGCGCGGCCACGTACGCGGAGTCCGACCGGGCCTTCCACCGCGCGCTGCTCTCCCTCGCGGGCAACGAACAGCTCGTGCGCACCGCCGAGGACCTGCACCGCCGCGCCCAGTGGCCCCTGGTCGGCGGCCCGGTCCGGCACGCCCGCGCCGACCTGGTCGCGGACGCGTCGGAACACATGGCCCTGCTGGAGGCGCTGATCGCGCGGAATCTGGACGTGGTGCGGGAGCTGGTGGGCGAGCACTTCACCGGCGCGAGCTGAGCCGTCGGCGCGGAGTGACGGGGAGCGGCGCGCAGCGGTCCCGGGGGCCCGCCGCGGGGCGTGCGGTAGCTGCTCGGGGGCTCGCCCCAGGGTGCGCGGTCGCCTCCCGGGCCCGCCGTGGGAGTGCGATCGCCCCGCCCCGGGCCGTAGGGGATGCGGTGTCCCGCTCCGGCCCGCCGTAGGGGGATGCGGTCCCCTCGGGCTCCGGGCGGTGTGGCCCCCCGGGTCCCGGGCCCGGGTCCCGAACCCCGAGGCCCGGTTCGGTCGTGCCGTCGGCCGCGCCCGCGCGACCCAGCAGCGCATCGGCGCAGCAGCGCATCGGCGCAGCAGCGCATCGGCGCAGCTGCAGATCGGTACATCGGTACATCGGCACATCGGTACATCGGCACATCGACATGGCCGCACATCGGAGCGCCCCGGAGCTGCTCCGGGACGCTCGGGCGCGGTCAGGAACCGTTCTTGTTGAAACTGTCGTGCCACGCCGCCTTCGCGCCCGAGTCGCCGATGCGGTAGACGTCCACCACCGCGCCCACCGCCACGGCCAGTGACAGCGCGGCCACCACGATCCGTACCGGAACGGCGGACCAGCGCAGGACGCCGGAGCGGCCGGCCTCGGCCGGGGAGCGGCGTGCGGCCCACCACACCACCGCCGCCAGCACGAACAGGCCCAGGGCCCAGGGAAGCAGCCCGTCGCCCAGCTCGGTGTGGCGCCGTACCAGCGGGTCGTCGTCCACATGCCGCTCGAGCCACTCACCGGCGTGGGTGGTCAGCGGCACACTGAGCAGGGCCACGAAGGCGACCCCGGGCAGCAGTATCCCCAGCCGGCGGGCGACGCGCGGCCACAGGGCGCCCGCGGTCAGGGCGAGGGCGGTCATCGGGATCAGCACGACGACGACATGGACGAGCAGGACATGGGCGGGCAGCCCGTTGACGAGATTCATCACCAAGACGCGTTCCTGTGAGGGGGGCAACGGCGCGTCACACTCGCACAGCAACCTCTCAGGCGCCTCTGAGCACGCTCAGGCCGTCGCCGCCCCCGGCGTCGGTGGGGTCAACTGGCGTGCCAGCCAGGTCGGTACGCCGCCGAGCAGACGGAACAGCCGCCGAGCCTCCTCGAGTAGGCGGGACGCCTCCGGCTCGGACTCCGTCTCGGCCAGGGAGGCCAGCGCGGGGGCCGTACCCACCAGGTAGCCCAACTCCTCGCGGATCCGCAGCGATTCGGCGAACCCGTGCCGGGCCTCGGCCAACTCTCCGTCGCGCAGAGCGAGTCCGGCGAGGTGGCGCCAGGTGAAGGACAGCAGCAGCGGGTCGGCATGGGCCGTGGCGCCCGCGTGCGCGCGGCGGTAGGCCGCGCGGGCCGCCTGCGGGGAGTGGGTCAGGTTCTCGGCGAGCAGGCCCCGGCGGAAGTCCAGCAGGGCCCGGCCCGGCGTCCCGGGAGGGACCAGCGCCGCCGCCCGGCCGAGCGCGGCCCGTGCCTCGTCCGCCCGGTCCCGTACGCCGTGCAGCGTGGCCGCGTAGGCCAGCTGGCCGCGCTCGCAGGCCGCGGCGCCGCGTTCCTCGTCGCTGTGCGCGAGCGCCTCCGCCGTGCGCAGGGCGTCCTCGGCCTCAGCCCAGCCCCGCTCGGTGTACAGACACCGCTCGATCATCAGCACGGCCCGCTGCAGGGCCGCTCTCGGGGTGTCCCGGGGCAACAGGGCCGCCGCATCGGTCCAGCAGGCCCGCGAGCGCAACCGCCACACCGCGGTCTGGAGCGGATCGTCACCGGCGGTCGTTCCGTTGCCGGACATGGCGGAGTACGCCACGTTGCCCTCCCCGAGCACGCCATCGAGCTATGAGTGGTGGCGGCATTCCAGCACCAATCGCCGGGCCGGGCCAAGGGGGTGGGTGAAAGATTTCACAAAGTGGTGGGGCGCGGGCGTGACCCGGTTCGACCACGCGCGCCCCCGCTGACCTCAGCTCATCCGCAGCGCGAGGAAGAAGTCCAGCTTGTCCTCCAGGCGCGAAAGGTCCCGTCCCGTCAACTGCTCGATGCGGCCCACCCGGTAGCGCAGCGTGTTGACATGCAGGTGGAGCCGGGTGGCGCAGCGGGTCCAGGAGCCGTCGCAGTCCAGGAACGCCTCCAGGGTCGGGATCAGCTCGGCCCGGTGGCGGCGGTCGTAGTCCTTGAGCGGGTCCAGCAGACGGGCCGTGAAGGCGCGGCGGACGTCGTCCGGGACGAAGGGGAGGAGCAGGACGTGCGACGCCAGCTCCTGGTGGCCCGCAGCGCAGACCCGGCCGGGGCGGGCCGCGGCCACCCGGCGGGCGTGCCGGGCCTCCTCCAGGGCGCCGCGCAGCCCCTCCGCCGAGTGCACGGCCGCGCTGACGCCGAGGGTGAGCCGGCCGTCGTCGTCCAGGCCCGCCGACAGCGGCTCGCGCACCGCCCGCAGCAGGGCGTCGGCCAGCAGGCCGGTCTCCGAACCGTCGTGCTCGGAGGAGACCGCGGGCAGCGGGACCAGGGCGATCGCCTCGTCGCCGGTGTGCGCGACCGCGATCCGGTCGGACGGCTCGGGGCCGGTCGCCTGCGGGTCGACCAGCACTTCCTCCAGCAGCGACTGGGCGACCGGGCCGCCCTCGACCTGCTCGCCGTCCCACTCCACCCGGGCCACCACGACCTGCCAGTGCGGGGCCGCGCCGAGCCCGGGCAGCAGTACCGGGGCGGCCACCCTGAGGCGGGCCGCGATCTCGGCGGGCGCGGCACCGGTCTGGACCAGCTCCAGCACCTCCTGGGCGAGTCGGCGCCGCACCGTGCGGGCCGCGTCCCGGCGGTCGCGCTCGACGGCGATCAGCTGGGTGACACCCTGGAGCAGGTCCATGCGCTCCTCGGGCCAGTCGCCCGCGTCCGCCTCGACCGCCAGCAGCCAGTCCGACAGAACCGTCTCGCGCACATCGCGGGCGGCCTGCGGGGAGCGGCCGGAGGAGCGGATCGGGAACAGCGAGTACGTCGTACCGGCCAGCTGGACGCGGTGCGGGCCGCGCCGGCCGGTGCGGGTGGCGGCCAGGTGCTCGGCGGCGAGCTTCGCACAGGTCTGCGCGGGCAGGTCCGGGCCCGCGGCCTTGGAGCCGGCGATCATCCGGCCGGTGGGGGACAGCACCCAGGCGCGCAGGTCCAGGTCGGTGCCGAGCAGGTCCAGGACGACGTCGGGGCCGCCGCCCGCCGGGCCCGAGGTCATCATCCGCCGGTGCCGGTCCACGACGGCCGCCAGGTCCCCGGCGCGCTCGCTGGAGACCTGTCGTACGACGTGCTCGGTGATCGTGGCGAAGGCCACCGACTCGTGCACGGCGAACAGCGGCAGCCGGTGCCGGGCGCAGGCCAGTACCAGGTCGTCCGGCACAGCGCCGAGCTCCGCCTCGCCGGCCGCGAGCGCAGCCACCCCGGCCTGCACCAGGGTTCGTACGAACGGCTCGGCGTCGGCGGAGTCCCGGCGCCAGGCGAGGCCGGTGAGCACCAGCTCGCCCCCGGAGAGGTAGCGGCTCGGGTCGCGCAGGTCGGTCGTCATGACCCCACGTACCGACCGGTCCAGCTCGTCTTCGCCGCCGAGCAGCCGCAGGCCCAGCGCATCGGTGTCCAGAAGTGCGCGCAGCCGCATCTCGTCGCCGCCGTTCTTTGTCTCGAAACCTACGATGGATCTTGGAGGGTGATGTGGGCAGAGCCCGGCACGGGGTCGTACAGGGCGTACTCCGGGGTCTCCGCGCTGATTCCTGCGTTTCCCCAGGAAATCGGAGAGGTTGCCGATGACCTCCGTTCATACGAATCTACAAGATGCCTCCCGTGGCCAGCCAACTCCTTCATGGTTTCGGTGACTGACCCCGTCGGAGTACTGAGCGGTGTACTGGGTCCGCTCCGCGTTAACAGGACATGAACGAGCCGGGCCCGCCGCACACGGATTGGCTCAATCTGAACGACCCACGAGACGAAGAAGAGAGCCGGTCATGGACTTCCTTCGCCCCGCCAGCTGGGAGGAGGCGCTCGCCGCGAAGGCCGAGCACCCCACCGCAGTGCCGATTGCGGGTGGCACCGATGTGATGGTCGAGATCAACTTCGACCACCGCCGGCCCGAGTACCTGCTGGACCTCAACCGCATCGGCGACCTCACCGAGTGGGAGATCGGCGAGGAGAGCGTACGGCTGGGTGCCTCCGTCCCGTACACCAAGATCATGGAGAATCTCCGTGCCGAGCTGCCGGGCCTCGCGCTCGCCTCGCACACGGTCGCCTCCCCGCAGATCCGCAACCGCGGCGGCGTCGGCGGCAACCTCGGCACGGCCTCGCCCGCCGGTGACGCCCACCCCGCCCTCCTCGCCGCCGGCGCCGAGGTCGAGGTGGAGTCCGCGGCCCGCGGCACCCGGCTGATCCCGATCGACGAGTTCTACACGGGTGTCAAGCGCAACGCGCTCCAGCCCGACGAGCTGATCCGCGCCGTGCACATCAAGAAGGCGGACGGCCCGCAGCAGTACTCGAAGGTCGGCACCCGCAACGCCATGGTCATCGCCGTGTGCGCCTTCGGTCTCGCGCTGCACCCCGAGACCCGCACCGTGCGCACCGGCATCGGCTCGGCCGCGCCCACGCCCGTACGGGCCAAGGCCGCCGAGGAGTTCCTGAACGCGGCGCTCGACGAGGGTGGCTTCTGGGACAACGGAAAGATCATCACCCCTTCGGTCGCCAAGCAGTTCGCGGAGCTGTGCTCCGCCTCCTGCAACCCGATCGACGACGTCCGGGGCACCGCGAGCTACCGCCGCCACGCGGTCGGTGTGATGGCCCGCCGGACGCTCACCTGGACCTGGGAGTCGTACCGCGGCGCCCGCCGCGCATCTGAGGGAGCTGCGTAATGCGCGTCAACTTCACCGTCAACGGACGCCCGCAGGAAGCCGACGACGTCTGGGAGGGCGAGTCCCTGCTGTACGTCCTGCGCGAGCGTATGGGCCTGCCCGGCTCCAAGAACGCCTGTGAGCAGGGCGAGTGCGGCTCCTGCACGGTGCGCCTGGACGGCGTGCCGGTGTGTTCCTGCCTGGTCGCGGCCGGCCAGGCCGAGGGCCGTGACGTGGTGACCGTCGAGGGCCTTGCGGACTTCGCCAAGCAGCGCGCCGAGGGCGGCTGCGCCACCGGCGCCTGCGGCACGACCCTGCAGGACGCCCAGCAGTGGCAGGCCAGGGGAACCGACTCGCAGACCGGCGAGGGCACCGAACTGAGCCCCATCCAGCAGGCGTTCATCGACGCCGGCGCCGTCCAGTGCGGCTTTTGCACCCCGGGTCTGCTCGTCGCTTCCGACGAACTCCTGGAGCGCAACCCGAACCCGTCCGACGCGGACATCCGCGAGGCACTGTCGGGCAACCTGTGCCGCTGCACGGGCTACGAGAAGATCATGGACGCGGTCCGCCTGGCGGCCGCACGCCAGTCCGAGGGGGTCTGACATGCCGGCCAACGGCGCTCCTACGAAGATCACGCAGGGCTCACAGACCAAGGGCGGCATCGGAGAGTCCACGCTCCGCCCGGACGGCACCCTCAAGGTCACCGGCGAGTTCGCGTACTCGTCCGACATGTGGCACGAGGACATGCTGTGGGGCCAGATCCTGCGCTCCACCGTCGCACACGCCGAGATCGTGTCGATCGACGTCTCCGAGGCCCTCGCCATGGCGGGTGTGTACGCGGTCCTGACGTACGACGACCTGCCCACCGCCGTGAAGAACTACGGCCTGGAGATCCAGGACACCCCGGTCCTCGCGCACGGCAAGGTACGCCACCACGGCGAGCCGGTCGCGATCGTCGCCGCCGACCACCCGGAGACGGCCCGCCGCGCCGCCGCCAAGATCAAGGTCGACTACAAGGAACTGCCCGTCATCACCGACGAGGCCTCCGCGACCGCCCCGGACGCGGTCCTCGTCCACGAGGGCCGTGACGACCACCACTGCGGACACGTCCCGCACCCGAACATCGTGCACCGTCAGCCGATCGTGCGCGGCGACGCCGACGAGGCCGCCAGGCGCGCCGACGTGATCGTCAAGGGCGAGTACACCTTCGGCATGCAGGACCAGGCCTTCCTCGGCCCCGAGTCCGGCCTCGCCGTGCCGGAGGAGGACGGCGGTGTCCACCTCTACGTCGCCACCCAGTGGCTCCACTCCGACCTGCGCCAGATCGCGCCCGTCCTCGGCCTGCCCGAGGAGAAGGTGCGCATGACGCTGGCCGGCGTCGGCGGCGCGTTCGGCGGCCGCGAGGACCTGTCGATGCAGATCCACGCCTGCCTGCTCGCCCTGCGCACCGGCAAGCCCGTCAAGATCGTCTACAACCGGTTCGAGTCCTTCTTCGGACACGTCCACCGGCACCCGGCGAAGCTCTACTACGAGCACGGCGCCACCAAGGACGGCAAGCTCACGCACATGAAGTGCAAGATCGTCCTGGACGGCGGCGCCTACGCCTCCGCCTCCCCGGCGGTCGTCGGCAACGCCTCCTCGCTGAGCGTCGGCCCGTACGTCATCGACGACGTCGACATCGAGGCCATCGCCCTCTACACCAACAACCCGCCCTGCGGCGCCATGCGCGGCTTCGGCGCGGTCCAGGCGTGCTTCGCCTACGAGGCGCAGATGGACAAGCTGGCGAAGAAGCTCGGCATGGACCCGGTGGAGTTCCGGCAGCTCAACGCCATGGAGCAGGGGACCATCATGCCGACGGGCCAGCCCGTCGACTCGCCCGCTCCCGTCGCCGAACTGCTGCGCCGCGTCAAGGCGATGCCGCTGCCGCCCGAGCGCCAGTGGGAGTCCAGCGAGGGCTCCGACGTACGGCAGCTGCCCGGCGGTCTGTCCAACACCACGCACGGCGAAGGTGTCGTACGCGGTGTCGGCTACGCGGTCGGCATCAAGAACGTCGGCTTCTCCGAGGGCTTCGACGACTACTCCACCGCCAAGGTCTGCATGGAGGTCATCGGCGGCGAGCCGGTCGCGACCGTGCACACCGCGATGGCGGAGGTCGGCCAGGGCGGTGTCACCGTCCACGCACAGATCGCCCGTACCGAACTCGGTGTCACCCAGGTGACCATCCACCCGGCCGACACCCAGGTGGGCTCGGCGGGTTCGACCTCGGCCTCCCGGCAGACGTACGTCACCGGCGGCGCCGTGAAGCACACCTGTGAACTCGTCCGCGAGAAGGTCCTGGAACTCGGCCGGCGCAAGTTCGGCTCCTACCACCCGGCCTGGGCGACCGCCGAACTCCTGCTGGAGGGCGGCAAGGTCGTCACCGACGGCGGCGAGGTCCTCGGCGACCTGGCCGACGTCCTCGAAGGCGAGAGCGTGGAGATCGAGGCGGAGTGGCGGCACCGGCCGACCGAGGCCTTCGACCTGCACACCGGCCAGGGCAACGGCCACGTCCAGTACTCCTTCGCCGCGCACCGCGCGGTCGTCGAGGTCGACACCGAACTCGGTCTGGTCAAGGTCATCGAGCTGGCCTGTGCCCAGGACGTCGGCAAGGCGCTCAACCCGCTCTCCGTCGTCGGCCAGATCCAGGGCGGTACGACCCAGGGCCTGGGCGTGGCGGTGATGGAGGAGATCATCGTCGACCCCAAGACCGCCAAGGTCAGGAACCCGTCCTTCACGGACTACCTGATCCCCACGATCCTCGACACGCCGACCATCCCGGTCGACGTGCTCGAACTCGCCGACGACCACGCCCCGTACGGGCTGCGCGGCATCGGCGAGGCCCCGACCCTGTCGTCCACCCCGGCCGTCCTCGCGGCGATCCGGAACGCGACCGGGCTGGAGCTCAACCGCACTCCGGTACGGCCCGAGCACCTCACGGGAACCGCGTAACACCACCACAGCTCTCCGGGCGGCGCAGGGAACGTCACACACTCCGCCGCGCCGCCCGGAGGAACCCTCTTTGAGTTCCGCTCCGCTCGCGGTCCTTGAAGTACCAGGAAATTCGTGCGCCTCGGGCCGTCCCCCGGGTCGTCCATTCCCCAAATCCCGTACCTGTCAGGGCAGTTGTACGGGTGCCCCTGTGAACCTTGGGAGATGGCACCATGACCCAGCAGTCAGTGGAGCCCAGGACCGCAGCCGACGACGCCGGTGATGGCAGCCGCGTCCCGGCCGGACGGTCCTGGCTCGACCGGTACTTCCACATATCCAGAAGAGGATCATCGGTCGCGCGTGAGGTGCGCGGCGGCATCACCACCTTCATGGCGATGGCCTACATCCTCCTGCTCAACCCGCTGATCCTGTCCGGCAAGGACGTGCACGGCGACACACTCGGCCAGAAGGCGCTGATCACCGCGACCGCGCTCGCCGCGGCGTTCACCACGCTGCTGATGGGCTTCGTCGGCAAGGTGCCGCTCGCGCTCGCCGCCGGCCTGTCCGTCTCGGGCGTGCTGTCCTCGCAGGTCGCCCCCAACATGACCTGGCCGCAGGCCATGGGCATGTGCGTGATGTACGGCGTGGTCATCATGCTGCTGGTCGTCACCGGCCTACGCGAGATGATCATGAACGCGATCCCGCTCGCGCTCAAGCACGGCATCACCATGGGCATCGGCCTGTTCATCGCCCTCATCGGTTTCTACAAGTCCGGCTTCGTGCACCAGGGCAAGAGCACCCCGCTCGCCCTCGGTCCGGCGGGCCAGCTCACCGGCTGGCCGGTGCTGCTCTTCGCCGGCACGCTGCTGCTGATCTTCATGCTCCAGGCCCGGAACTTCCCCGGCGCCATCCTCATCGGCATCATCACCGGCACGATCGTCGCCTCGATCCTCAACGCCGCCGGCGTCATCGACCCCAAGCAGTGGGCCAACGGCGCTCCCGAACTGCACGGCAGCGCCGTGTCGATGCCCGACTTCTCACTCCTCGGGCATGTGGAGCTCGGCGGCTGGGGCAAGGTCGGCGGGATGACGATCGCCATGATCGTCTTCACACTCGTACTGGCCGGCTTCTTCGACGCGATGGCCACCATCATCGGCGTCGGCACCGAGGCCAACCTGGCCGACGACAAGGGCCGCATGCCCGGCCTGTCCAAGGCGCTGTTCATCGACGGTATGGGCGGCGCGATCGGCGGCGTGGCGGGCGGCTCCGGCCAGACCGTGTTCATCGAGTCCGCGACCGGGGTCGGCGAGGGTGCCCGTACGGGTCTGGCGTCCGTGGTGACGGGCCTGTTCTTCGCGGCCTGCCTGTTCTTCACCCCGGTCACCGCGATCGTGCCGCAGGAGGTCGCCTCCGCCGCGCTGGTCGTCATCGGCGCCATGATGCTGATGAACGCCCGGCACGTGGACTGGGCCGACCGCGCCACCGCCATCCCGGTCTTCCTGACCGTCGTCCTGATGCCGTTCACGTACACCATCACCACCGGTGTCGCCGCGGGCGTCATCTCCTACGTCGCCATCAAGACCGCCCAGGGCAAGGCCCGTGAGATCGGTGCCTTCATGTGGGGCCTCACGGTCGTCTTCCTGGTCTACTTCGCCCTTCATCCCATCGAGGCCTGGCTCGGCGTGCACTAGCCGCGCGGGCCCTGCCCACACAACCCGTTAGGAGACCGACAGATGCTGGACATCGCCGAGGAGCTGAACCGGTGGGTCGGGCAGGGTCGTGACTTCGCCGTCGCCACCGTGGTGGCCGTCGGCGGCAGCGCCCCGCGTCAGCCCGGCGCCGCCCTCGCGGTGGACGCCGACGGCACCGCGATCGGTTCGGTCTCCGGCGGGTGTGTGGAGGGCGCCGTGTACGAGCTGTGCCGGCAGGCGCTCGAGGACGGGCAGACCGTTCTCGAGCGCTTCGGCTACAGCGACGAGGACGCCTTCGCCGTCGGCCTGACCTGTGGCGGCATCATCGACATCCTCGTCACACCGGTCCGGACGGACGGTCCCGCCCGGGCGGTGCTCACGGCCGCGCTGGCCGCCGCCGCCCGTGGGGAGGCGGCGGCGGTCGCGCGGATCGTGGACGGCCCGGCCGAGCTGCGCGGCCGGGCCCTCCTCGTCCGCCCCGACGGCTCCTACGACGGTGGCTTCGGCGCGCATCCCGAACTGGACCGCACCGTCGCCGCCGAGGCCGGCGCCTTTCTGGACGCGGGCCGCACCGGCACCCTGGAGATCGGCGAGCAGGGCTCGCACTGCGGCGCCCCGCTCACGGTCCTGGTCGAGTCCTCCGTGCCCGCACCCCGGATGATCGTCTTCGGCGCGATCGACTTCGCCTCCGCGCTGGTCCGGGTCGGCAAGTTCCTCGGCTACCACGTCACCGTGTGCGACGCCCGCCCGGTGTTCGCCACGAAGGTCCGCTTCCCCGAGGCCGACGAGATCGTCGTCGAGTGGCCGCACAAGTACCTGGAGCGCACCGAGGCCGACGGCCGTACCGTGCTGTGCGTCCTCACCCACGACGCCAAGTTCGACGTACCGCTGCTGCAGCTCGCCCTACGGCTGCCGGTCGCCTACGTCGGCGCGATGGGCTCGCGCCGCACCCACCTGGAGCGCAACCAGCGGCTGCGCGACGTCGGCGTCACCGAACTGGAACTGGCCCGCCTGCGCTCGCCCATCGGCCTCGACCTCGGTGCGCGTACGCCGGAGGAGACGGCCCTGTCCATCGGCGCGGAGATCGTCGCCGGCCGCCGCGGCGGCAGCGGGGTCTCACTGACCGGCGCGCACACCCCCATCCACCACGACACGGGGTCCCGGCCGGCCACGCGGATCGGGTCGGTGGCCTGAAGGCCGCAGGGGATTCCTGACGGCCGACTGCCGCGGAAAACGGTTTGCGGGGCGGCGTGGCCGGTGGTTTCCATGAACGGATGGTGTCCACCGACCGTCTGGCCGCCTTCGCGGCGCTGTCCCTCCTGCTCATCGTGGTGCCCGGCCCCAGCGTGCTGTTCGTGGTCGGGCGCGCCCTGGCCCACGGCCGCCGGGCCGCGCTGACCACCGTCGCCGGCAACACGTTCGGCGCGTACGTGCTCGTCACGGCCGTCGCGCTCGGCATCGGCTCGATCGTGGAGAGCTCGGTGCTCGTCTTCACCGCGCTCAAGCTCACGGGCGCCGCCTACCTGGTGTACCTCGGCGTACGGGCCTGGCGGCAACGCGGCGCGATGCGGGACGCGTTCGCGCAGGCGAGCGGCGGCCCCCGGCGCGGCACGCGGCGCACCTTCTGGGAGGGCTTCACCGTCGGCGTGGCCAACCCCAAGACGATGGTGTTCTTCGCCGCGGTGCTGCCGCAGTTCGTGGATCCGGGGCAGGGGCACGTCCCCGGTCAGATGCTGCTGCTCGGCCTCGTCTTCAACGCCATCGCACTGGCCTCGGACAGCGTCTGGGGGCTGGTCGCCTCCGCGGCGCGCGACTGGTTCGCGCGCTCGCCACGACGGCTGTCCGCCGTGGGCGGGATCGGAGGACTGACCATGATCGGGTTGGGGGTCACGGTCGCGGTGACGGGGCGCAGGGACTGACGCTCCACGGCGTGCCACGAGGCCCGCGCAAGGCGTGTGCGCCGTGCGGGGCATGCGAGGCGCGCAAGGCGCGGGTGCGGGTGCGCGGGCCGTGGGGGCGTGTGGGGCGTTCACGCCTGCCTGAGCAGGCGGTTGACCGCCCGGCCGAACATCACGCGTGCCGTGCGGTCCAGTACGCCGTCGAGAGCGCGGGGCGCGAACCGCACCCGCACCTCCTCACGCCACACCACCCGGCTACGGCCCCCGGGTCCCGGCCCCACCTCGATCTCCGCCCAGCCCAGTACCACCCGGCCGCGCTTCTCCAGGCGGCACAGGCCGGGTTCGTCGTCGCAGGGCGGGCGCCAGACCGTCACCTCCATGGTGTCGTCGACGGCCAGCGGGCCGATGCCGGAGCGGGCCACGAAGCGTGTGCCCACCCGGGTCGGCGGGGGCGTGAGCACCCTGATCCGGGTCAGCGGGACCGCGTCGGCGTGGCGGGGCCACTCGGTGAGCCGGCGCCACGCCTCGTCGTGAGGGAGCGGCGCCGTACGGGTGAAGGTGAAGACGGGCACGGCATGATCGTAGGCAATGTCCGCCGTTCTCAAGGGAGTCAGGTCTCCACCCGGTGCCACCCGGCCCGGTCGGGCCGTCAGGGCCGGTACACCTTGCCCGGTTCCGCCCTGCCCGGTGCGAGAAGCTGAGGCACCGTCACGAAGACGTAGCCGCGGGCCTTCAGGGCGTCGATGATGCCGGGCACGGCGGGCACCGTGCCGGGGTAGATGTCGTGCAGCAGGATGATCCCGTCCCGGGACGACTGCTCCAGGACGCGCTTCTTGATGAGCGCCGAGTCGTTGGTCGTGTAGTCCTTGGCGGTCACGCTCCACAGCACCTCCGCCAGGCCCTCCTCCTTGGCGATCTTGTGCACGTTGGAGTCCGTACGGCCCTGCGGCGGGCGCATCAGCGTGGGCCTGCGCCCGGTGAGCCGCTCGATCGCGTCGTCGGGGCGCTTCAGTTCCTCACGTATCCGGGCATCCGGTATCCGGGTGAGGATCTTGTGGTCCCAGGTGTGGCTCGCCACCTCGTGGCCCTCGGCCGCCATCCGCTTGACCAGCTGCGGGTACTTCTCGATGTGGTTCTCGCCGAGCAGGAAGAAGGTGGCCGGGACCTTCTTGTCCTTCAGGACGTCGAGCAGCCGCGGCGAGTTCTCGCTCGGCCCGGCGTCGAAGGTGAGGGCGATGCACTTCGCCTCGCGGCAGTCGACGGTCCCGAACTTCGCCGGCGTGCCCTTCGCCGCGGCGGTGCGCGTGGTGCTCGGCGCGGTCGTGTCGACCTGCGCACAGCCGGACAGCGTGAGCGCGAGGCAGGCGGCGGCCGAGGCGAGCGCGGCGGGAC
The DNA here is from genome assembly GCF_009796285.1 of Streptomyces broussonetiae. Lineage (NCBI taxonomy): Bacteria > Bacillati > Actinomycetota > Actinomycetes > Kitasatosporales > Streptomycetaceae > Streptomyces > Streptomyces broussonetiae. The sequence goes on from NZ_CP047020.1 coordinate 7,258,899, forward strand.
GCAACCTTCGGGCGCTCTCGCGCATCTTCCTGGGCATACGCGGGGTCGTCGGGATCTTGTCGGTCCAAAGAGGCATGCAGGGACTATACACGCAGTGTATAGATCAAGCGTGCGAATACTTTGCCTCCGGGAACGCTCGCCGGGAGCATCAAGGGGAGCGACCGGGAGCACCATGGAAGGAGGGGGGTCCGCCGAGGAGGACCAGCCATGCGCTTCCAGAACCGCGCCGAAGCCGGACGGGAACTGGCCGGACTGCTGGTCGGCCTGTGCGAACGGGAAGGCCTCGCAGACCCCCTCGTACTCGCCCTGCCCCGCGGCGGCATCGCCGTCGCCGAGCCGGTCGCCCGGGCCCTCGGCGCCCCGCTCGACGTGCTCGTCGTCCGCAAGATCGGCGCCCCGCACCACGAGGAGTTCGCCGTCGGAGCGCTCGCCGCGGACGACCCGCCGCTCTTCCACACCGACACCCTCCGCATGCTCGGCCTGACCGAGGAGTCCCTGGCCCCGGTGGTCGAACGCGAACGGCGCGAACTGCACCGCCGGGAGCAGCGCTACCGCGGCGACCGGCCACCCCCCGACCCGGCCGGCCGCACGGTGATCGTGGTCGACGACGGGCTGGCCACCGGCGCCACCGCCTGCGCGGCCCTGCGCCACGTCCGCAGCCGCCGGCCCGCGCACCTCGTTCTCGCCGTTCCCGTCGGCGCCCCCGACTCACTGGATGCGCTCACCGGCGAGGCCGACACGGTCGTCTGCCCGCACCGGCCGACGGGCTTCGCCGCCGTCGGCCAGTGGTACAACGACTTCGAGCAGCTCACCGACGCGCAGGTGCTCGAAGCGCTGCACGCGCAGCACTGACGTCCGTCCGGGGCGCCGCCTGTTCCGGTGTGCGGGCCCGCCGCCGCTTCCGGTGTGCGGGCACAGCAGCCGCCCCTCGCTCGCCTCCGGCCCCCGCGCCTTTGCAACGCCCTCGTGCACACCAGTAGTACCGGACCGGTACTCGGAGTAACCTCGGGGCCATGACGCGCACGGGGGAGCGAGCCGTCACATCGCGGTTACGGACGCCGTCCTGGATCGCCCGCATCGAGGCACCGGACGGGCGGGTCCTCGGCGCGGGGGTGCTGCTCGCCCCTGACCGGGTGCTCACCGCCGCCCACGTCGCAGGGCCCGGCCGCCGCTACGCCGTCCGCCTCGTCGGAGTCCCCGGCCTCGACGCCGTACCCGCCACCGTCCGCGAGGACGAACACGTGCCGCTGCGTGAGGACACCTTCGGCGACCGCAGCGGCGACCTCGCCCTGCTGCGCCTCGCCCAGCCCCTGCCCGCCGCGCACACCACCCGGCTCTACCGGCTCGCCGCACCGCACGGGCCGGTCAGCATGTACGGCTTCCCGGACGGCGACGACGGTGGCCGCTGGCACGGCGCCACCCTGGTCGCCGCCCGCGGCCGGGACAGCCAGGTGCAGTTGCGCCCGCTGACCCCGGGGGAGCTGGCCGCGCCCGGCTTCAGCGGCGGGGGAGTGGTCGACCACGCCACCGACCAGGTCATCGGGATCGTCCTCAGCGTCGACCAGGGACCGGGCTCCGCCTTCAGCTACATGAGCCCCACCGAGACCATTCTCAGCCATCTGCCGCAGGCCGCCGCCTGGACCGACGGCGCGGAGGCCGTCGACCCCAGGCTGCGCACCGGCGCCCGGGGCGACGCCGGCGTGCTCGACGTGCCGTTCGCCACCCAACTCGCCTCCTGGTTCCGGGGCGCGGGCTGGCCGGTCCTCGTCACGGTCGTCCCCGCCCGCGGCGACCGCGCCTGGACCCTGAACCGTGCCGTCACACTCGCCGACCGGGAGCTGCGCACCGACCGCAACACCAGCGTCTTCAGTCACGACCCGCCCGAGACCGTGCCCCCGGCCGGCGCGCACGACCTCGCCCTGGACGTCAAGGGGCTCACCGCCGCCGACGTCATGGACCGCGTCGCCGCCCGCCTGGGCATCCACGACGACCCCCGGCCCGAACGGCTCGGCGCGCTGCACCTCCCGCTCGCCGCCGTCCTGGTCGGCGTCGACCAGGCCGCCGAACCCGGGGCCCTGCTCGGCCTGCTGGACCGGCTCGCCCGGCAGGGGGCCCGGCTGCTGCTGGTCTTCCGCCGCCGGGGAGAGCGCACCGACCAGGCCGCCGAGGCGCTCGTGGACCGGCCGCTGCACGACCGCTGGGTCCGGCTGCACGCCGAACTCGACCGGATCGTGGACGAGTTGGGCCCGGCCCTCGACCGGCTCCGGGACCGGGTGCTGCCCGGCCCCGGCGCCCGGCAGCTGGTCGACCGGGCCGACGGCGGCGTACGGCGCACCCGGATGCTGCGCGCCTGGGTCGCCCACACCCCGGAACGCGAGCGCGAACCCGGCCGCGCCGACCTGCTGTTCACCTTCGAGGAGGCCGCCGAGCGCCGTCGGCAGCGTCTGGAGCGGGCCATCAGCCACCTCGACGCCCGCCTGCACCGCCGAGAGGAACTCCTCGGCCGGGTCAGCGCCGAATGGCCCCTGTGCCGCCAGCGGGCGGCTGCCGCGTCGGGGGCGGCGGGCCAGTCCGGTGGGCCGGGACCGGGGGCGGGGGCGGTGTCCGGCAGGCCGCCCGTGTCCGGCGCGTCCGGCACACCCGATGAGCCCTTCTCGTCCGGCGCGCCCGCTGCCACGCCGGGCCCGTCCGCGCCCGGCGACCCGGTCATGGAGGCGTACCGGCTCTACGAACACGCCCTCTCCCTGCTGCGGCACACCCCGTGCGACATCGAGCGCGCCGAGACGGCGGTCGAGCGCTTCGTCACCTTCTGCTCGGCACCGGCGTCCGGGAACCCTACGGGGACGACGGCCACCTCCGATGCGACAACGGACGGCCCGCGCAACCAGGGCCCGGGGGAGGCGCCGGGGAATCCGGCCCCGGCCATGAACCCGCCCCCGGCCTCGGTCCCGAGCCCGACGCCGGCCTCAGACCCGGCCTCGTACCCGCCCCCGAACCCTGCCCCGGACCGCGCCCGATGGCCCGCCGTCCGCGGTCACCCGGCTCCCTGGCAGGCAGTGGTGCCACGTCCCACCCCCCGCCCCGGAGAGGAGAGCACGTCGTGACCTCGTGTGTCCGGCCCGGCTGTGCGGGTCGCATCATGGGTACCGGTTACTGCGACACCTGCGGGCACCGGCACATCGAGCCGCGTGCCGAGTCGCCCGCGCGGCCCTTCCCGCCGCCGCGTGCCGAGCCCCCGACCGTCGTGGCCGGCGCCGTGGAGAGCCCCGGTCCGCCCGCCGTGCACGCCGTCGCCGGGGTCGGGGAACTCGACCAGCACGGGCTGGTCGTCCTGCCGGAGGTCCCCGTGCCCGACGACGTGCTCGTGGCCGACCCCCGCCCGCCCACCGGAGGCCGCCGCTGCGGAGCGAACGGCTGCACCATGACCGTCGGCATCGGCTACGGCGGCCAGCCCGCCCGCGCCACCGGCCGCTGCCCCCGCTGCGGCACGCCGTACTCCTTCCTGCCCCAGCTGGACAAGGGCGACGTGGTCGCCGGCCACTACCGCGTCCTGGGCTGCCTCGCCCGCGGCGGCCTCGGCTGGATCCACCTCGCCGAGGACACCCGCGCCGACGGGTACCGGGTCGTCCTCAAGGGCCAGATCAACGTCCACGACGCCCTCGCCCGCCGCAACGCCGTGGAGGAGCGCCGCTCCCTGACCGACCTGCACCATCCCGACATCGTCCGCATCATCACCTACGCCGACCACCAGGCCCCCGGCCGCCCGCCCGCCGGCTACCTGGTCATGGACTACATCGGCGGCCGCTCCCTGCAACAGCTCTTCGACGCCGACGACGCCGAGCGGATCTTCCACGGCCGGCCCCGCCTCGACCACGTCCTCACCTACGGCTGCAAGATCCTCGGCGCCCTGCAGTACATGCACGAACGCGGCCTGCTCTACTGCGACATGAAGCCCGCCAACGTCATCCACTTCGGCCGGGCAATCAAGGTCATCGACCTCGGCGCGGTCCGCGCGATCGGCGACCGCACCTCCGCCTACGTCTACACGGGGGGTTTCGCCCCGCCCAAGGAGGAGATCGACCGGCGCGGCTGGCACGTCGACAGCGACCTCTACACCGTCGGCATGACCCTCCAGGCCCTGGCCCGCGCCACGGAACCGGCGCGCGGTCTCGCCCCGGACTCCTTCCGCCGGATCGTCGACCGCGCCACTCACGCCGAGCCCGCCGCCCGGTTCCGCTCGGCGGCCGAAATGTCCCGCCAACTGTGGGAAGTCCTGAGGGAGTTCCGCTCGCTGCAGTTCGGCGAACAGCTGCCGGAGAGCTCCACCAGGTTCCGCGCCGCCAGTGCCAGCCTGGACGCCGGACTCGGCGCGATCCCGGCCCTGGACCACTGGACCTCACGTACCGGCGATCGGCCCGGGCCACTGGACGTCTCCCCGCCGCGCGCCGCCGAGGTCGCCGGCGCCCTCCCGGAACCGGTCCCCGACCCCGACGACGGCGCCGCCCTGCTGCTGGACACCTTCTCGCCCGACGCCCCCGACCAGGTCGCCCTGCAGTGGCCCCGCGAGTCCCGCCTCGGCACCCCCGAGACCGCCCTGTGGCTGTGCCGCGCCTACCTCAGACGCGGTGCGCAGCAACAGGCCGAGAACTGGCTGGCCGAGGCCGAGACCCAGCTCGGCGAACGCGCCGCCGCCCACGACTGGCGCATCGCCTGGCACCGTGGCGTACTGCACCTCAGCAAGGGTGAAGTCCCCGAGGCCGGCGCCCACTTCGACGCCGTCCACCGGGCCCTGCCCGGCGAGTACGTGCCCAAGCTGGCCCTCGGCTACTGCGCGGAACACGCCGCCGGGCAGACCGGCGAGGACGACGGCGCGAGTGGCGCGGGCGGGGCGGCCGTCCCCGTGCCCACGTCCGGAGCCGTCCTCGTGCCGGTACCCGCGTCCGCCGTCGCACCCGCACCCGCACCCGCACCCGCACCCACACCCACACCCACACCCGAGTCCGGGACGGCGGCCGGGGCCGACCGCGCGGCCCGGCGTGCCCGCGCGCAGCGCATCGCCCGTGCCATGCGGTTCTACGAGGCCGTGTGGAAGCGGGACTTCGCGCACTCCGCCGCCGCGTTCGGGCTGGCCCGGTGTCATCTGGCCGGCGGCGACCGGAACGCCGCCGTGCGCGTGCTCGACGACGTGCCCGCCACCTCCCGCCACCACGACGCCGCCCGGATCGCGGCCGTCCGTGTCCGCGCCGGGATCCTGCACGGGCGCCCGCCCGCGTCGGCCGACCTCGGGGACGCGGCGCGGCGGCTGCCCGAGCTGCGTCTGGACGGCGGCGCCGCCGACGGCGAGTCCCGGGCCCGGCTGGCCGCCGAGGTCCGCGAGAACGCCCTGCACGGTCGGCCCGGACCGGGCCCGGGCGCTTGGTTCCCGGCCGGTGACCTCCTCGGACCGGGCGACGAGGACAGCCTGCGGGGCCTGCTGGAGCACTCCTTCCGGCAACTGGCCGCGCAGGCCCGCACCGCCGGGGAACACGGCCGCCTGCTCGACCTGGCCCACGGGGTCCGGCCGATGACCACCTTCTGACACCTTCTGAGGCTTACCGGCCAGCGACACCGGCCAGCGACACCGGCCGGCGACACGGGTCAGCTACACCGGCCGGCGACACCGGCCGGCGACCTCCGTACCGACCTTTCGAGCAACGCCCGCGACGACCTGAGGGACGACAACGATGACCGTGCCCGGACAGATCGAGGTGACGCTCGCGGTCGGCCAGCAGAAGGAACTGCCCGCCGCACCGCCCGGGGCCGCGGGCCCGGCCGGCCGGGAGATGCACGCCATCCTGGAGATCGGCGTGCGCAGTCACGGCGGCCCGGGGCTCCCCGCCGCCCCCGGCCACGGGGCGGGGCCCGTGCTCGCCGAGGTGCTGATCGTCGACACCTCCCGCTCCATGCTGCACCCCGCCGCCAAACTGCACGCCGCGAAGGACGCCACCGTCGCCGCCGTCCGGCTGCTGCCCGACGGCACCGCCTTCGCCGTGCTCTCCGGGCGGTTCGACGCCACCGTGGTCCACCCCGGCCCCGGCCGCGCGCCCATGGCCGTCGCCGGCAGCGGCGAACGGGACGCCGCCGAACGGGCCGTACGGATCCTGGACGCGGACGGCGGCACCGCCATCGGCACCTGGCTCGACCTCGCCCGGCGGCTGCTGAAGCAGCAGCCCGCCCCCGTCAAGCACGTCTCGCTGCTCACCGACGGACGCAACGAGCACGACCACCGGGCCGCCATGAGCCTGGAGAACGCCCTGGACGCCTGCGAGGGCCGCTTCGTCTGCGACGCCTGGGGCATCGGTGACGACTGGGACGCCGAACTGCTGCTCGGCATCACCCGGCGGCTGCACGGCCGCGCCGGAGCCGTCCGTGACGAGTCCGAACTGAGGGCCGCCTACGAGGAGTTGGTGCAGGGGCTGCTCGGCACGGCCGTTCCCGAACTGCGCATCAGGCTCACCCCCACCCCCGGCACGGTGATCCGCCGGGTCACCCAGGTGGTGCCCAACGAGCAGGAACTGCCCGCCGTCCCGGTCGGCTCCGGCGGGCGCGGCACCGAGTACGTCACCCGCGCCTGGGGTGATGAGGTACGGCACTTCCAGGCCGTCCTGAGCGCCGACCCGACCGGCCGCGAGACCGGCGAGGACCTCCAACTCGCCGCGGTGGAGGTCGTCGTGCCCGACTTCGGCCGCCCGGTACGGCTGCCCGCGCCACGCCCCGTCCTGGTGCGCTGGACCGACAACCCGCTCGACGCCTCACGGCAGCACCCCGGGGTCCGCCGGCACGAGCTGTACCAGCAGGCGAGCGCCGCCGTCGCCGAGGCCTACCGGGCGTGGCTGTGCGGCACCGACGGCCGGGTGGCGGCGGACCACGCGCTGACCCGGGCGCTGGCTCTGGCCGGTGAGCTGGGCGATCCTCACCTGCTGGGCGCGCTGCGGCGTATCGAGGACGGAGGAGGCACGGGGGACGCAGGAGACACCGGGGACGGGGAGGGCGGGAGCGGCAGGGGACTCGGTCCGGGTACGGGCCGGGTCCGCGCGGGACTCAAGGACGTCGACTGGCAGCACCTGATCCTCTCCAGCGCGATGACGACCCCGCCCGAGCCGCCCGCTCCCGGCTCGCCGCCCGCGACCCCGCCCGGCCCCGGTGCCGCGGCGGAGGGCGGCGGCGAACCCGGCGGGCTCATCGAGTGCCCGGACTGCAAGTGGCTCGGCCCGGCAGGCTCCGCCTACTGCGGAGGCGACTGCGGCCGTCCCCTGGGGGGATCTCCCGCATGACCCCCGACACCCCGCCCCGGGGCACACCGGCTTCCCCCGCCCCGCTCCACGGCACCCCTGCGCACAGCACCCCGGCCCCCGGCGCGCCCGTCACCGCTCCCGGGACGGACCCGCACGGCGCCACGTACCCCACAGGGTCCACCGCCGCCCCCGGCGACCACCCAGGGCCCGCCCGGCCGCCGCACCCCCAGCGTCCCCACGACCGTCCCGTCCCCCTGGCCCGCCTGCTCCGGCGTCTGGGCCCACGCCCGCCCGCCTTCGGCGGCAGTACCACCGCGCGTGATCTCGCCGTCCGGCACCGGCTGTTGCTGGCCCTGTCGGCGTTGCTGACGCTGTCGCTGTTCCTGTCCTACGAAGGGGTGCACGGCGACGCCGACCCGCTGCGCACCTCCAGCGCCCCGGCCGTGCTGTCCATCGACACGGCGCTGTACGCGCTCGGCCAGGCCCAGGACGACGCCGCTCAGGCGGCGCCGACCAGTGACTTCCAGAAGCAGATCTCGGTCGCCGCGCAGAGCCTCGCGGCCGCCGCCGGGGACGGTGTGGGCGGCCCGGCGGGCCGGCAGGCGCTGCAGACGGTCGCCGGGCTGATCACGGTGTACGCCGTCAAGGTGCAGCAGGCCCAACTGCAGCCCTCGGACAGCGTGTTGCGCGATGCCTACCTCAGCTACGCCACCAGCGTGCTGGCCGAACCCGGCTCCGGGATCCGGGCCCGGCTGAGCACCCTGCTGGCGCAGCAGCAGGACGCGGTGCGTCGCCAGGCCTCGTTCGGGCCGCTGCTGTGGTTCGGCTGGACCATGACCCTGCTGCTCGCCGGCGTCCTGGCCGCAGCCCTGCTGGAGACCCAGCTCTTCCTGCGCCGCCGCCTGCGCCGCCGGTACAACCGCGGGCTCCTCGCGACGGGCGCCCTGCTCGTGGCCGGGACCGGCACCGCGCTGCTGTTCACCGTGTGGACGCACCGGGGCATGGCGCACACCCGCACGCTGCTCGACCGCCCGCTGACCGGGCCGCTCATCACCGACGCGGGGCGGCACACCGCCTCGTACCTGGCACACACCGGCTTCCGCGCGTCGGCCGCGGGGTGGATCCTGATCGGAGGCATCGTGCTCATGGCCCTCGCCGAGACGGGGCTGCGGCGGCACATCGACGACTACCGGTTCAGGCCCCGGTGAGCGCCCCGCCCACCGGCCCCGGGCCGGCCGTCGCCCCCCGGCGCCGCACCCGCGCCCGTACCGTCACCGTGCTGGCGGGCTGTCTGATCCTGCTCGCCGCCGCCCTCGTGGCCGGCGTACGGGCCCTCGGGCAGGAGCCGACCGTCACCCTGCTGGCCAACTGGACCGGCACCGACGAGAGCAACTTCCGTGACACGGTGCTGAAGCCGTTCGAGCGCACGCACCACATCCACGTCGACTATCAGGGCAGCTCCGCCGAGAGCCAGGTGCTCGGCGGCGACGTCGAGGCCGGGACACCGCCCGACGTGGTCGTGCTGACCGGACCCGGCGAACTCGCCGCCTACGCCCGCCAGGGGCAGCTGAAACCGCTGGACGACCTCGTGCCCCGGGCCGGCTTCGGCGCGTCCTGGACCACTCCGCTGGACGGGCACACGTACTGGTTCCCGCTCAAGGCCGACCTGAAGAGCATCGTCTGGTACCCGGCCGGCACCGGCGAGCGGCAGCTGGCCGAGGCCGCGCGCGATCCCGGCCAGTGGTGCGTCGGCATGGGCTCCGGGGCGACCAGCGGCTGGCCCGGCACCGACTGGATCGAGGACATCCTGCTGCAGCGGTCCGGCCCGGACGCCTACCAGCAGTGGGCGCGCGGCGTACTGCCCTGGCAGTCCACGCAGCTGAAGGGGGCCTGGAAGACCTGGGGCCGGCTGATGGGCGCGGGCGGGAACCCCGATCTGGTGCGGCGGGCGCTGAAGACGCCGTACGAGAACGCCTCCGAACCGGTCACCCGCACCCCGCGCGGCTGCACGCTCGAGCACCAGGGGGCGTTCATCCGCACCATGGACGCCTGGAAGCGCGCCGACGGCCGCTACGTACCCTCGGCCCGGCTGATCCCCGGCGCGAAGGCCGCTGACGCCTGGGAGGTCTCCGGCGACCTGGTCGCCCTGCTGCACGCCACCCCCGAGGCCACCACCCTGATCCGGTATCTGGCCTCGGCCGACGCCCAACGGGCCTGGAGTGTCCGGGAGTCCGGCTTCTCCGTCGGCCCCGGTGCCCGGCCCGCACCCTCCGACGCCGGTGCCGCCTGGCACCGCACCCTGGCCGCGACCCTCCTGGACGACCGGGCGGTGCACTGCTTCGACGCCTCGGACGCGATGCCGCCCTCGGTGCGCGACGCCTTCGCCGAGGCGACGATCGAATTCCTCGCCCACCCGGACCACCTGGACGCCCTGCTCAGGAACCTGGACTCCCTGCGCCTGGCTCCCGGCCTGACCTGGCTGCAGTCGGTGTGCGACCGCACGCCGGGCACGGGCTGATCCGGTCCGGCAGCGTCGTACGGTGCTGAGCGGCCCCCCGGACAGCTCAGCACCGTGATGGAGAGGGGGACGTTGCGGGCCGCTCGTGGTGGCTCGCAACGTCCCCCTGGTATCGACCTGAGGGACACTCAGGTGTTCTTCTTCCGGGCTACGAGTTGACCTGCGCGGTCACCAGGTTCGAGAAGGTGGTCAGCCGGGTGTAGACACCCGGGTAACCCGCCTCCGCGCACCCCTCGCCCCAGGAAGTGATCCCTGCCAGGACGCCCCCGATGAGCAGGGGACCGCCGCTGTCGCCCTGGCAGGTGTCCACGCCACCGGAGGTGTATCCGGCGCAAACCATGTCGGACTGGACGAAGTCCGAACCGTAGGAGCTCTTGCAGCTGGAGTCGGCCACGAGCGGGACGGTCGCGGTCCGCAGCTGGTTGGAGGAGCTGCCGTTCTCCGAGGTGGTGCCCCAGCCGAGGATCCGGGCCGTGGTGTTGGCCGCGTACACCCCGGTGTCCGACGAGGAGACGTACTTCGCCGCGGTGTACGGCATCGACGTCGACAGGGTCAGCACGGACACGTCGTGGCCACTGGTGGCATCCGTGTAGTCCGGGTTGATCCAGATCTTGCTGACCTTGCTGACCGTGCCGTCGGTGCCGTTCAGATAGGTCCGGCCGCCGACCACGCGGATGCTGCTGGTCGACTCGCCTGCCATGCAGTGCGCGGCCGTGACGACCTTGTTGGCGGCCACGAGGGTGCCGCCGCAGAACTGATGGCCGGAGGCGTCGGTGATCTGCATGACGAAGGGGTACGCCGTGGTCGTGGTGGTCGTACCGCCGACGATGGGCTGCGGAGCCGCGTTCGCCGTGGGGGAGGCGATGAGCGCGGTCGCCGCGGCGGCGGCCGTGGCCACCAGGATCGCGGCGGTCTGTCTGGCACGTGTGAGGCCGAACATCAGTCTCCTCAGTGGGGGTTGTACCGGTGGGGGGTCGCACGGGTGGGGTGGAGTGCACGGGAGTCGCGGGACCGACCCCGTGTGCCCGGGCGAGCGGCACGCCCTTTACGCTAGGTCCCGGAACCGTCGGCTCCCAATGAGGGAACCCCCTAGCGGGTGGGGTGAGGGAAAACCCTCGGTCCGGTTCAGTTAACCGGTGACGGTGTCACTTCGCGCGGCGAGCTGCCGCCAATCGGACGATGTCCACCCGCGATCGGATCCCCAGCTTGCGGTAGACCCGGGTCAGGGTCGCCTCCACCGTCTTGACGCTGATGAACAGCCGGGCGGCGATCTCCCGGTTGGTGGCGCCCTCCATGACCAGTGCGGCGACCTGACGTTCCATGGCGGCCAGCACACCGAGCGCGTCCAGGGCGTCCGTGGCGGCGGGCGCGGGTTCCGGTTCGGGGGCGGTGAGGGCCTCGTCCACCTGGCGTAGCCACGGTAGCGCCCGGCAGCGGCGGAACATCCGGGTGGCCTCGTCGAAGGCCGCCGTCTGCCGCCGGGACCCGGCGGTCCCCTCCGCGGCACCGACGGCGCGCTTGGGCCGCAGCCGGGCCAGCGCGAACGCGGCCCGCGCCTCCTCCAGCCCGTAGCCGAGCTTGCCGAGTCGGTCCTGAGCGGACGTCAGTTGGGCGAGGGCCGCCTCCAGCTCGCCGTGGGCGGCCCGCACCAGCGCCTCGGAGCGGTCCAGGACGGCGAGGACGCTCTCCCGGCCGAGCCGGAGCGCGTGCTCGCGGCTCACGTCGATGACGTCCTGCGCCTCCGCCGGTTCACCGATCCGGACCAACGCCTCGGCGAGGTCCCCCTGCCAGCGGCCGCGCGCCGGGTCGGTGATGCCGAGCCCCAGCTCCAGCCGGCGCACCCGGCGCAGCGAGCGCACCGTGCCCGCCGGATCCCCGGCCACCAACTGGGCGTACCCGAGCGCGCCCAGGGCCCGGGAGAGATACATCTGGTCGCCGTCCTCCTCGGCGTGCTGGACCGCCTCCCGGGCGAGGGCGAGAGCCCGGTCGACATCGCCGCCGGAGGCCTCCGCGAGCGAGGTGAGCATCGCCGAGGCGGTCTCGCCGATCCCCGAGTCGCGGGCCAGGCGCAGGCTGTCGCGGGCCAGCTCCAGGGCGCGCCCGCAGTGCCCGGCGCGCAGTTCGGTCTCGGCGAGGCCGCGCAGGAAGTGCACCTCGCTCTCCACCGAGCCGCGCCGGCGCACCTCGCGCAGCAGCGCGGTGACCGTCGCCCGGGCCTCGGCCAGCTGGTCGCCCATGACCAGCCAGCGGAACCGGGCGCTGCCCGCCCCGTTGTGGTGCCAGGCCACCCGGGGGTCCTGGGGCTCCTTCAGGGCGCGCTTGATGGTGCGGGGCGCCTCCGGATGGCCCATCAGGGTCTCGGTCTGCGCCTGGAAGGCGAGGGAGAGCAGCTCGGTGCGCCTGTCCCGGCCGCGCGCGGCCAGCTCGGCGGCGTGCGCGGCGGCCTCGCGGGCCTCGGTGAAGTCGCCCTCCACGATCAGCGCCCGCCAGGCCAGCTGGTAGTGCACCAGGGCCAGCAGCCGGGGGTCGTCGCCGGCGTCGGCGAGGGCCTGCGGGAAGACGGCGTCCACCTCGGCCATGGTGTGCCCGGCGCTGTCGATGACGATCATCCAGGCCCGTACCCGGTCGGCGGGCACGGCCGCCCGGGCCAGGACCTCGCGGGCGATGTCCCGGGCCAGGTCCAGCTCGCCCGCGGTGATCGCGTCCTCGGCGGCCTGCAGCCGGCGCTCCTCCTGGCGCGGTACACCGTCGGCGGGGGTGTGCCGGGCGGCGAGCAGACCCAGCTGGGCGGCGACCGAGGGGGCGCCCCGGTCCCGGGCGAGGGCGGCGGCCTCGGCGAGCCGGGCGGCCACCTCCGGGTCGGTGCCGGTGCTGGCCAGCGCCAGGTGCCGGGCCCGCTCGATCGGGTCGGAGGCGGCCGTGGACAGGGCCGCGTGCGCGGCGCGCCGCTCGGGCGCGGGCGCCTCGGCGTACAGCGCGGCGGAGATCAGCGGGTGCGCGAACCGTACGGCGGGGGCGTCGGGCTCGGTGGCCAGCAGGCCGAGTTCGGCCGCCTGGGCGCATTCGGACTCGGCGTTGGTCCGGCCGGCCGCGTGCAGCAGGGCCGGGGTGGGGCGGGCGCCGGCACTGGCCACCAGCAGGGTACGGCGGGCCTCGACGGAGAGCATGTCCAGGCGGCTGAGCACCAGGGCGCGCAACGAGGTCGGCACCGGCAGCGGCTCACCCGGCCGGGGCGGGGTGGGGCTGTCGGCGAGGGCACGGCCGAGTTCCAGGGCGAACAGCGGGTTGCCGGCGGAGGTGCGGTGGATCTCGCGGACCGTGGAGCGGGGCAGGCCGCCGTGACCGCGGTGGTCGAGCAGCTGGGCGACCTGGGTGCGGGTCAGCGCGCCGAGCCGGATCGCGAGGGTGCCCGGCGGGCAGGCGCGCAGGTGCCGGTCGTACTCCTGGCTCTCCTGGCCCTCGGTGCGTACCGCGCACAGCAGTTGCACCGGGGTGCCCTCCAGGCGCCGGGCGGCGAAGCCGAGCAGTTCGGCGCTGGCCGGGTCCAGCCACTGCAGATCGTCGGCGACGACGAGGACGCCGCCCTGCGCGGCCAGTGCGCGCAGCGCGGAGAGCACGGCGAGGCGCAGCGCGAGGCCGTCGCGCTGGAGGCTGGACTCGCCGCGGCCGGTGAGCGCCGACTCCAGGGCGGTGCGCTGGGCGGCGGGCAGCCGGGCGGAGACGTCGTCGAGGACCAGCCCGAGGAGGTCGGCGAGGGCCAGGAAGGGGAGGTGGGATTCGGACTCGGTGGCCGAGCAGCGCAACACGGTGCGCGCACCGGCGCCGTATTCCTCGGCCAATGCCCGCAGGACGGTGGATTTCCCTATTCCGGCGGGACCGTGGAGCAGCACACTGCCGCCCGAGGCGAGCTGGTCACGAGCGCCGGAGAACAACTCCTCGCGGCCGATGAGCAGGTCGGGACGGCACCTGGCAGGCTCCTGGAAGTCCCGTCGCACGGTCACCGCTCCCCTCGTGTGTCGTGTTCGGGCCAAATTCTAGGCAACGATCCTTGAAATTCAGACGGAAGCCGTGGTGAGGGAAATAACAGAGGGCAACCTGGAGGAAAATCAAGGGCTTCCCGCTTGAATTGGCAGGTTTGTTTACTGCTGTCGTGCCCGGCCCGTGCGGGACTACGGCAGCAGCCCTGCCCTGCGGGCCGCCGTCACCGCCTCCCCTCGTGTGTGTGCGCCCAGTTTCCGCATCGCCGAGCGCAGATAGCCCTTGACCGTCTCCGGCCGCAGGCCCAGCCGTTCGGCCACCGCCGCGTTGGTGGCCCCCGCCGCCACCCAGGACAGCACGTCCAGTTCACGCGGCGCCAGAGCCGCGCCCTCGGCCGGGCACGGCGCGGTCAACAGCCCGCACGCGGCGAGCAGTTCCGCCCGCAGCTGCGGATCCGTGATCCGGGGCGCCAGCGCGCGCAGCGCCGCGTGCGCCTCGCGCACCTGCTCCCAGGCGGCCGCCCGGGAGCCGCCGCCGTCCGGCTCCGGCCGGGCCGCCGCCAGCAGCCCCCGCGCCTCGTCCCGCACCACCAGCGCCTGCTCCACGTCCCGCGCCACGGCCATGGCCGCGCCCAGCGTGCGGTCGCCGAGCGGCTGGGCCGACCGCAGCGCGCCGTAGAGCACCCCGCGCACCCGGCGCTGGACCACCACCGGCACCGCGACGACCGAGCGGATGCCCTCGGCGGCCACCTGGACGTCGTACTCGTGGCTGATCTGCCGGGAGTTGGAGTAGTCCGTCACCGCGCACGGCCGGGCCAGCGCCACCGCCTTGCCGCCGAGCCCGTTGCCTGAGGTCACCGCGAGCGCGCGCAGCGACGCCGTGTGCGTGCCGCTCAGTTCGCTGATGCGGATCCGCGGCCGGCCCGACTCGAGCAGTCCGCCGAACGCGACCGGAAGTCCCGTCGCCCGCCGCAGCCGGGCCAGCGCACCACCGATCTCCACCGTCCCCGCCGCCTCTGCCGTCACCTGGTCCGCCCTTCCGGCCGTCCACACCCCCGTTCGGGGGTAGTGAGACCTGCATCACGGATTAGACGATGCCAGAGAGCCGCCCGGCAATGGTCCGGAACAGCAAGGAGTATGCGATGACCACGGCGATCGAGGAGTTCCGTAACGCACGGGACTTCCTGCTGCAACACCGCGAGGACTACGCCACCGCCTACGAGGGCTTCGCCTGGCCGCGGCCCGCGCACTTCAACTGGGCGCTGGACTGGTTCGACACGATCGCCGCCGGCAACGACCGGACCGCGCTGCACATCGTCGAGGAGGACGGCGGCGAGACGAAGCTGTCCTTCGCGGAGATGTCCGAGCGCTCGAACCGGGTCGCGAACCACCTGCGCGCGCGGGGCGTCGGCGCCGAGGACCGCATCCTCGTCATGCTCGGCAACCAGGCCGAGCTGTGGGAGACGGCGCTGGCCGCGATGAAGCTGCGCGCGGTCGTCGTCCCGGCCACCCCGCTGCTCGGCCCGGCCGACCTGCGCGACCGGGTGGACCGGGGCCGCATCAGGCATGTGATCGCGCGGGCCGCGGACACCGCCAAGTTCGCCGAGGTGCCGGGCGGCTACACCCGTATCGCGGTGGGCGGCCCGGGGGAGGGCTGGGAGGCCTACGAGGACGCGTACGGCGCGCCCGCCGCGTTCGTGCCCGACGGCCCGACGCTCGCCGACGACCCGCTGATGCTGTACTTCACCTCCGGCACCACCGCCCGCCCCAAACTGGTCGAGCACACCCACACCTCGTACCCGATCGGGCATCTGGCGACCATGTACTGGATCGGCCTGAAACCCGGTGACGTGCACCTGAACATCTCCTCGCCCGGCTGGGCCAAGCACGCCTGGTCCAACCTGTTCGCGCCGTGGAACGCCGAGGCGACCGTCTTCCTGTACAACTACACGCGCTTCGACGCGGCCCGGCTGATGGCCGAGATGGACCGGGCGGGCGTGAGCACCTTCTGCGCCCCGCCGACCGTGTGGCGCATGCTCATCCAGGCCGACCTCGGCCGGCTCGCCACCCCGCCGCGCGAGGCCGTCGCCGCCGGCGAACCGCTGAACCCCGAGGTGATCGAACAGGTCCGGCGGGCCTGGGGCGTCACCGTCCGGGACGGCTTCGGACAGACCGAGACCGCCGTGCAGGTCTCCAACAGCCCCGGACAGGCCCTCAAGACCGGTTCCATGGGCCGTCCGAGCCCCGGGTACCGCGTCGAACTCCTCGACCCGGTCTCCGGCGCGCCCGGCGCCGCCGAGGGCGAGATCGCCCTCGACCTGTCCGAGCGCCCGGTCGGCCTGATGACCGGCTACCACGGCGACCCGGACCGTACGGCCGAGGCGATGGCGGGCGGCTACTACCGCACCGGGGACATCGCCTCCCGCGACGCGGACGGCCATCTGACCTACGTCGGCCGCGCGGACGACGTCTTCAAGGCCTCCGACTACAAGATCAGCCCGTTCGAGCTGGAGAGCGCGCTGCTGGAGCACGAGGCGGTGGCCGAGGCCGCCGTCGTACCCGCACCGGACGAGCTGCGGCTCGCGGTGCCCAAGGCGTACGTCGTCCTCGCCGGGGGCTACGAGCCCGGCCCGGACACCGCGAAGGTCATCTTCGAGCACTCCCGCCAGGTGCTCGCCCCCTACAAGCGCATCCGCAGACTGGAGTTCGGTGCGCTGCCCAAGACCGTCTCCGGCAAGATCCGCCGCATCGAGCTGCGCGAGGCGACGGCCGAGGGGTCGGACAGCGAGTACCGCGAGGAGGACTTCCGGTGAGTGCACAGCTGTCGTACACACACGGGACGAGCCCGACGACTCTGCTCGGGGACACCATCGGTGCCAGTCTGGACCGGGCCGTGGCGGCCTGGCCGGACCGCGAGGCACTGGTCGACGTGCCCTCCGGGCGGCGCTGGACGTACGCCCAGTTCGGCACGGCCGTCGAGGAGTTGGCGCAGGCACTGGCCGCTTCCGGGGTCGCCAAGGGCGACCGGGTGGGCATCTGGGCGGTCAACTGCCCGGAGTGGGTCCTGGTGCAGTACGCCACCGCCCGCATCGGCGCGATCATGGTGAACATCAACCCGGCCTACCGCACCCACGAGGTCGAGTACGTCCTGCGCCAGGCGGGGATCTCCCTGCTGTTCGCCTCCCTCAGCCACCGGACCAGCGACTACCGGGCGATGGTGCAGGAGGTGCGGGCAAGGTGCCCCGAGCTGCGCGAGGTCGTGTACGTCGGCGACCCGAGCTGGGAGGCGCTGCTCGCGCGGGGGACCGGTGACGCCCCGTACCCGGAACTGTCCTGCGACGACCCCATCAACATCCAGTACACCTCGGGCACGACCGGCTTCCCCAAGGGCGCCACCCTCTCCCACCACAACATCCTCAACAACGGCTATTTCGTGGGGGAGTTGGTCTCCTACTCCGAGCAGGACCGGATCTGCATCCCCGTCCCCTTCTACCACTGCTTCGGCATGGTGATGGGCAACCTCGCGGCCACCTCGCACGGCGCCTGCATGGTGATCCCGGCGCCGTCCTTCGAGCCGGCGGCCACCCTGGAGGCGGTGCAGCGGGAGCGGTGCACGTCCCTGTACGGCGTGCCGACCATGTTCATCGCCGAGCTGAACCTCCCCGGCTTCGCCTCCTACGACCTCTCGACCCTGCGCACCGGAATCATGGCGGGCTCGCCCTGCCCGGTGGAGGTGATGAAGCGGGTCGTCGCCGAGATGCACATGGCGGAGGTCTCCATCTGCTACGGCATGACCGAGACCTCTCCCGTCTCGCTGCAGACCCGCATCGACGACGACCTGGAGCACCGCACCGCCACCGTCGGCAGGGTCCTGCCGCACCTGGAGGTCAAGGTCGTCGATCCGGTCACGGGGGTGACGCAACCGCGCGGCACGGCAGGCGAGTTGTGCACCCGCGGCTACAGCGTGATGCTCGGCTACTGGAACGAGCCCGAGAAGACGGCCGAGGCAGTCGACGCGGGCCGCTGGATGCACACCGGGGACCTGGCGGTGATGCGCGAGGACGGATACGTCGAGATCGTCGGCCGCATCAAGGACATGATCATCCGGGGTGGCGAGAACATCTACCCGCGCGAGATCGAGGAGTTCCTCTACGCCCACCCGAGGATCAAGGACGTCCAGGTCGTCGGGGTGCCGCACGAGAAGTACGGCGAAGAGGTCCTGGCCTGCGTGATCCCGCTCGACGCGGCCGATCCGCTCACTCTGCGGGAACTGCGCGCCTTCTGCGAGGGCCGGCTCGCGCACTACAAGATCCCGAGCAGGCTGCGGATTCTGGACGCCTTCCCGATGACCGTGAGCGGAAAGGTACGCAAGATCGAACTGAGGGAGAAGTACACGGATTCGGACACTGCGGCCGAATGACGCGAGGGGCGGCCGGGCGGGGTGCGGAGTGGCCGGCGGGATCATGACCGAGATCTGTCCTGCGCAGACGTGTGCGTGCACAGCGCAATGGGCACACCTGAAAGCCTGAAAGAGCTTCGTGCGTGGACTGGAGAACGGTATGAGCCTGCCGCTGCACCTGTCACTCAAGCTCGGTGCCCATCTGATCAAGCAGAAGATCCGGCGGGTGGAGAAGTTCCCGTTGCTGGTGGAGGTGGAGACCCTCTTCGCGTGCAACCTCGCCTGCGCCGGCTGCGGGAAGATCCAGCATCCGCACGACGTGCTCAAGCAGCGGATGCCGGTGCAGCAGGCGGTGGGGGCCGTCGAGGAGTGCGGGGCGCCGATGGTGGCGCTGTCCGGTGGCGAGCCGCTGATGCACCCCCAGATCCACGAGATCGTCCGTCAGTTGGTCAAGCGCAGGAAATTCGTGGTGCTGTGCACCAACGCGCTGCTGCTGCCGAAGCACATCCACAAGTTCCGGCCGGACAAGAACTTCGCCTGGATGGTGCACATCGACGGCATGCGGGAGCAGCACGACGCCGCCGTCAGCAAGGAGGGCGTGTTCGACAAGGCCGTAGAGGCCATCAGGCTCGCCAAGTCCCAGGGCTTCCAGGTGTATACGAACAGCACGTTCTTCAACACCGATTCGCCCCAGACGGTGATCGACGTCCTCACTTTCCTCAACGACGAGGTCGGCGTCGACCGCATGGAGATCTCCCCCGGGTACGCCTATGAGAAGGCCCCGGACCAGGACCGTTTCCTGGGGGTGGAACAGACCCGTGAGCTGTTCCGCAAGGCGTTCGCCGACGGCCGCCGCAAGAAGTGGCGGTTCAACCACTCCACGCTGTTCCTCGACTTCCTCGAGGGCAAGGTCGAGTTCGAGTGCACGCCGTGGGGCATTCCGTCGTATTCCCTCAAGGGCTGGCAGCTGCCCTGTTATCTGATGGCCGACGGCCATGTCGCCACCTACCGTGAACTGCTGCAGAACACGGACTGGGAGAAGTACGGGCGGGGCAAGGACCCGCGGTGCGACAACTGCATGGCGCACTGCGGCTACGAGCCCAGCGCGGTGCTCGCCACCATGGGCTCGCTGCGCGAGAGCCTGCGCGCGATCACGGTGAAGTAGCCCGCACGGCCGCCGAACCGGTCTCTTGCGAGATGTGATCACGCGTCGTCGGCGCTGAGGTCACCCGCCGGCGTGTTGACCGGGTACGGAATGCCCGTGAGGTCCAGGAGGAAGAGGGGGACGCGCAGGGTGTCGGCCTGGGTGCGGGCGTCCTCGGTGTAGCCGGCGAGGGAGAAGTAGACACAGCCCGCGGACTCCGTCATGGCCGTCAGCCACAGACACTCCACGTCCCGCGGCGCGGCCGGTCGCACGGTCGGGTCCACCTGCGCCAGCAGCCCCCGCGCGGCCAGCCCGATCCCTCGCGGCTGCCGCTGGTCGGCGCGGCGGATGTCCTGGTAACCGAGCCAGCGCAGATAGAGCGCGGCGGTGGTGACGGCGTCCCGGGCGGTGTGAATGGGCTGGGGCCGGAAGGCGGGCCGGGGCGCCCGGCCCCCGGGGCGGGCGAGCGGCGCCAGGGGTCCGGGGGCGTGTGGCCGTAGGTCTTCGGGCCGGGCCGAGGGCGGGGGCCGGCGTCCCGGGGCCTGCGGCCGGGCTGCCGGGGATGTCCGGCGGGCGGGGGTTTCCGGGTGGGCCGGTGACGGGGTTCCGGAGCCGGGGGTCTGCGGTCGGGAATCCCGCGGGTGTGGCTGCGGCTGCCGGTGTGGCTGCGGTGGGGGCGGTGGCGGGGTTCTGGGGCGGAGGTCCTCCGATGGGACCGAGTGCGGCGTGCGGGGGGCCGGGGTCTGCGGCTGGGCGGGTGGCGGTGTTCCGGGGGCGGGGTGCTGCGGTTGTGCCGGTGTTCCGGGGGTGCGGTGTCGTGGTTGGGCCGGTGGCGGTGTTCCGGGGCCGGACGCCTGGGGCGGGTGCGGGTTTCCGGGGTGGAGGTCCTTCGGGTGGGGTGTCGGGGTGGAGGTGGTCGTGGTCGTCGAGGGCGGCTCGGTCACCGGGATGCGCAGGACCGTGCCGCAGGGGCAGCCGAGTTCCGGGTACGGCCACTGGCTCGGGCACCCGCAGGCCGCGCACAGCAGCGTGAGCCACTCGTCGTCCCAGGCGCGGTGGCCCGCCACGACCGGTTCGGCGGCCGGATCCAGCCGTGGGGCGATGGGGGCGCCGCACGCGCACGGACACGACGGTGCGGTGTAGACGTGCTCGCGCCGACAGGCCGGACAGCGCACCGGCACGCTCTCGGGCATGGACCCACCCACTCCAACGGTGTCACGTCGGGACGCCCCCATCGTCCTCCTGCCGTACTCGTCTTGTCCGGCACTTGGCCTCTCTTGACGGCGACCGTCCACCCCCCTACATTGCTTCCAGATAGTAGAAGTTAATTTCCGCAATACGGAAGTGGTGCGGAAGTCCTCACTCTGGAGACTGTGCTCACCGCGGGGCGCGACGGGAGTACGCATCCGACAGCCGAAGCAGGAGTACTCGATGGCTCGTATGACCGCTGCCCGAGCGGCAGTTGAGATCCTCAAGCTCGAGGGCGTCACCGACGCCTTCGGTGTGCCGGGCGCGGCGATCAACCCCTTCTACAAGGCACTCAAGGAGGGCGGCGGCATCAGCCACACCCTCGCCCGCCACGTCGAGGGCGCCTCCCACATGGCCGAGGGCTACACCCGTACCAAGCCGGGCAACATCGGCGTCTGCATCGGCACCTCCGGCCCGGCCGGCACCGACATGATCACCGGCCTGTACTCGGCCATCGGCGACTCCATCCCGATCCTGTGCATCACGGGCCAGGCGCCCACCAACGTGATCCACAAGGAGGACTTCCAGGCCGTCGACATCGCCTCGATCGCCAAGCCGGTCACCAAGATGGCGGTCACCGTCCTGGAGGCCGCCCAGGTCCCCGGCGTCTTCCAGCAGGCCTTCCACCTGATGCGTTCCGGCCGTCCGGGCCCGGTCCTGATCGACCTGCCGATCGACGTGCAGCTCACCGAGATCGAGTTCGACCCGGAGACGTACGAGCCGCTGTCCGTCTACAAGCCGTCCGCGACCCGCGCCCAGATCGAGAAGGCGATCTCCTTCCTGCTGGCCTCCGAGCGCCCGGTCATCGTCGCCGGCGGCGGCATCATCGGTGCCGACGCCTCCGAGCTGCTGGTGGAGTTCGCCGAGCTGACCCAGACCCCGGTCATCCCGACCCTGATGGGCTGGGGCGCGCTGGCCGACGACCACGAGCTGAACGCCGGCATGGTGGGCGTGCAGACCTCGCACCGGTACGGCAACGCCAACTTCCTGGAGTCGGACTTCGTCCTCGGCATCGGCAACCGCTGGGCCAACCGCCACACCGGCTACAAGCTCGACGTCTACCGCGGCGAGCGCAAGTTCGTCCACGTCGACATCGAGCCCACCCAGATCGGCAAGATCTTCCCGCCGGACTACGGCGTCGTCTCCGACGCCAAGGTCGCCCTGGAGCTGTTCATCGAGGTGGCGAAGGAGCTGAAGGCCGCGGGCAGGCTCCCCGACCGTGCCGACTGGGTCGCCTCCACCCAGGAGCGCAAGGCCTCCCTACTGCGCCGGACGCACTTCGACAACGTGCCGATGAAGCCCCAGCGCGTGTACGAGGAGATGAACAAGGCCTTCGGCCCGGACACCCGGTACGTCACCACCATCGGCCTCTCCCAGATCGCCGGCGCGCAGATGCTGCACGTCTACAAGCCGCGCCACTGGATCAACTGCGGCCAGGCCGGCCCGCTCGGCTGGACCATCCCGGCCGCGATCGGTGTCGCCAAGGCCGACCCGGAGTCCCCGGTCGTCGCGCTCTCCGGCGACTACGACTTCCAGTTCCTGATCGAGGAGCTGGCGGTCGCCGCCCAGCACAGGATCCCCTACGTCCACGTCCTGGTGAACAACGCCTACCTGGGCCTGATCCGGCAGGCGCAGATCGGCCTGGACATCAACTTCCAGGTCAACCTGGAGTTCGAGAACATCAACGCGCCGGAGCTGGGCGTCTACGGCGTGGACCACGTCAAGGTCGCCGAGGGCCTGGGCTGCAAGGCGATCCGGGTCACCGAGCCGGGGCAGCTGGGCGCGGCCTTCGAGCAGGCCAAGAAGCTGGCTGCCGAGTACCGGGTGCCGGTCGTCGTCGAGGCGATCCTGGAGCGGATCACCAACATCTCGATGAGCCGCACCATGGACATCAGCGACATCTCCGAGTTCGAGGACCTGGCCACCGAGCCGGGCCACGCACCGACGTCGATCAAGCCGCTGAAGGTCTGACGGCCGGAGCACCACGAGCCGAGGGCGGCCTGTCCGGAGGGACGGGCCGCCCTCAGGCGTTCCCGCGTGCGCGGACCGTTCCCGCGTGCGCAGACGTTCGTTCCCGTGGGGAACGGCCTGCGGTCCTCCGCGGCCCTGTGGTCCTCCGTGGCCCTGTGGTCCTCCGCGGCCCTGTGGTCCTTCGCGGCCCTGCGGGCCGCCGCAGGGCGCCCGGCAGCCGCCGGCGGCCGGGCCGTACCCGGTGCCGGTGTCACACCTCGTGCTCCGACAGACCCGGCCAGTCGTCCGGGCCGCCGCCCTGCCACTCGATCAGGTCGCTTTCCTCCACCTCGATGCGGTCCAGGTCGGCCAGTCGCAGGATCTCCACGACATCGTCCAGGTGGGAGGCGATCCCCAGGGTCACATCGCCCTCGGTGACCCGCCGGGAACCGTCCAGGGCCGGGGAGTGGACCACGATGTGCGGGTACTGCGTCGGATTGCCCATGCCCTCAGCGTGCTGCGGATGCGCCCGGCGCGCACGCCGAGGCTTGAGGGGCCGCAAGGGGCGCGAGAGCAAGGCGGCGCCCCCCTGGACCGGCTGATCCAGGGGGGCGCTGCTGCGGTGTGATGGCCGTCCGACGGCGCGAGGCTGGGCGCGACAGGTCGTTCGCGCCGCCGGACGGGGCTGGTGGGGACCCCTTGCACGGGGTCCGGGTGGGACCGCGGCGGCTGCGACGGAACCGGGTCCCCCTTCCCTCAGGTCGAGAAAGGGGACGCGGTCCTTCACCACCGCACTGGCTCGCACACCGCCGCGGTCCTCGCCCTGCCCGCGCCCTCCGCCCGGCGGCCACCCCTCATCCGGGCCGTCCGGCGTGCTGCGCGGGCCGCGTACGCAGTTCCTGACCTCCCGTCAGACTCCGTACGCCGCTCGGGCGTTGCCGACCTTCGGGGGTCGGCACTCAGTCGCTGGCCGTCAGTCCTCGCGCAGGGCGCGGACCGCCTCCTCCACGCGCTTGCCGTACTCCGGGTCGGCGGCGTGGAAGTGGGCCAGGTTCTTCTCGATCACGTCGTCGCGGGAGACCTGCGACAGGCCGCCGGCGATGTTCGCGACGAGGCGGGACTTCTCCTCCTGCGACATCAGGCGGTACAGCTCGCCCGCCTGGAAGAAGGCGTCGTCCTTGGTGTGCAGGGGGGCCTCGTGGGTGCCCGTGTGGCCGGAGACGGCCAGCGGGGCCGACAGCGGACGGCCGGTCTCCGCCGGGCCGTCGTAGGAGTTCGGCTCGTAGTTCTTGGCGCCGCGGCCCTGGCCGTTGGCCGCCATGAAGCCGTCGCGGCCGTAGTTCTGGGCGCCGCCCGGGACCGCCTTGGGGGCGTTCACGGCGAGCTGGGTGTGGTTGACGCCCAGGCGGTAGCGGTGCGCGTCCGCGTAGGCGAACAGGCGGCCCTGGAGCATCTTGTCGGGGGAGGGGCCGATGCCCGGAACGAAGTTGTTCGGGGAGAATGCGGCCTGCTCGACCTCGGCGAAGACGTTGTCCGGGTTGCGGTCGAGGACCAGGCGGCCCACGCGCTGCAGCGGGTAGTCCTTGTGCGGCCAGACCTTGGTCAGGTCGAACGGGTTGAAGCGGTAGTCCGCCGCCTCGGCCGCCGGCATGATCTGGACGTACAGGGTCCAGGACGGGTGCACCCCGCGCTCGATGGCCTGCAGCAGGTCCGTCTGGTGGGAGTTGGGGTCCTTGCCGGCCTGCTCCGCTGCCTGGTCGCTGCTCAGGCAGCGGATGCCCTGGTTCGTCTTGAAGTGGTACTTGACGAAGAAGGCCTCGCCCTGGGCGTTCGTCCACTGGTAGGTGTGCGAGCCGTAGCCGTTCATGTGGCGGTACGACGCCGGGATGCCGCGGTCGCCCATCAGCCAGGTCACCTGGTGCGTGGCCTCGGGGGCGTGCGCCCAGAAGTCCCAGACGTTGTCCGGCTCCTGCTTGCCCGTGAACGGGTCGCGCTTCTGCGAGTGGATGAAGTCGGGGAACTTGATCGGGTCCTTGATGAAGAACACCGGGGTGTTGTTGCCGACGAGGTCGTAGTTGCCCTCCTCGGTGTAGAACTTCACGGCGAAGCCGCGCGGGTCACGGACGGCGTCGGCGCCGCCGAGGGAGTCCGCGACGGTCGAGAAGCGCAGGAACACCTCGGTGCGCTTGCCGATCTCGCTCAGGAAGCCGGCGTGGGTGTAGCCGGTGACGTCGTCGGTCACCTCGAAGTGGCCGTACGCGCCGGAACCACGGGCGTGCACCACGCGCTCCGGGATGCGCTCGCGGTTGAAGCGCGCGAGCTTCTCCAGGAGGTGCTGGTCCTGGAGCAGGAGCGGGCCGCCGACGCCGGCGGATGCGGAGTTCTGGTTGTCGGCGACAGGGGCGCCGGACTCTGTCGTGAGCACGCGCTTCGACATCGTGGACCTTCCGTACGAGTGGCAGCGGAAACCTGTTTCCGCTTTGTGGAGCCTAAGTTCGGGCCTTCCGGGCGTCAACAGTTTGTTGAAGTCCGGGGCGGAGGGAGGTGTTCCGGGCCGCGGCGGCGCCTGGGCGCGACAGGACAGGTGTCAGCGCCGCCGCGGCCCGGAAGTCTCAGGGAGTCAGACCTGGGCGCCGGACAGGCGCTCCACGGCCCGCAGCAGGGCCGAGTGGTCCAGGCCGCCGTCGCCCTGGGCGCGCAGCGAGGCCACCAGCTGGGCCACCACGGCGCCGACCGGCAGCGCGGCGCCGACGTTGCGGGCGGCGTCGGTGACGATGCCCATGTCCTTGTGGTGCAGGTCGATGCGGAAGCCCGGCTTGAAGTCGCGGTTCAGGAAGTTGTCCTTCTTGCGCGTCAGCACGGTCGAGCCCGCGAGACCGCCGTTGAGGACGTCCAGCGCGGCCACCAGGTTCACACCCGACTTCTCCAGGAAGACCACGGCCTCGGCGCACGCCTGGATGTTCACGGCGACGATCAGCTGGTTGGCCGCCTTCACGGTCTGGCCGGAGCCGTGCGGGCCGCACAGCACGATGGTCTTGCCGAGGGCCTCGAAGATCGGCTTGGCGATGTCGAAGTCGGCCTGCTCGCCGCCGACCATGATCGACAGTACGGCCTCGATGGCGCCGGCCTCACCGCCGGACACCGGGGCGTCGAGCACCCGGATGCCCTTGTCCTTGGCCGCGGCGGCCAGGTCGACCGAGGTCTGCGGGGTGATCGAGGACATGTCGATCAGCAGGGCGCCCTGCCGCGCGTTCTCCAGGATGCCCTCGGGGCCGTAGGAGATGGCCTCGACGTGCGGGGACGCGGGCACCATCGTGATGATCACGTCGGCATCGCGCACGGCCTCGGCGATCGAGGGGGCGGCCGCGCCGCCGGCGGCGGCCAGGCGGTCCAGCTTGTCCTGCTCCAGCGTGAAGCCCGTGACGTCGTAACCCGCCTTGATCAGGTTCTCGGACATGGGGGAGCCCATGATGCCGAGGCCGATCCAGGCGATCTTGGGAAGGTTGCTCATGATGGGGGTGCCTCTCTCAACTGCTCTGCGAAGACGGGGGGTTCAGCGTGCGGCGCGCACTTCGCGCGGGAGCCACTCGAAGGACTCGGCGCTCGGGCGGTCGCCGGCCTTGTACTCCAGGCCCACCCAGCCGTCGTAACCGGCCTTCCCGAGCTGGTCGAGCAGCTCCGCCAGGGGGAGCGAGCCCGTGCCGGGGGCGCCGCGGCCGGGGTTGTCGGCGATCTGCACATGGCCGGTCTTCGCTGCGTACTGCTCGATGACCGACGGCAGGTCCTCGCCGTTCATGGACAGGTGGTACAGGTCCATGAGGAACTTGGCGTTCCCGAGGCCCGTCGCCTCGTTGACCTTGTCCACGATCCCGATGGCGGCGGGCGCGCTCACCAGCGGGTACAGCGGCGACTCGGGCTCGTTCAGCGCCTCGACCAGCAGGATCGCGCCGATCCGGTCGGCCGCCCGGGCCGCGAGGACCAGGTTCTGCAGGGCGAGCGCGTCCTGCTCGGCCGGGTCCACGCCCTCGACGCGGTTGCCGTACAGGGCGTTGAGTGCCGTGCAGCCGAGGGAGGCGGCGAAGTCGGCGGCCACGTCGATGTTGGCGCGGAACCTCTCCGACTCCTCGCCCGGAACCGACAGGGCGCCGCGGTCCGGGCCCGGCAGCTGTCCGGCGTAGAAGTTCAGCCCCGTGAGCCGGACGCCCGCGTCCTCGATCGCCTTCTTCAGGGCGTCCAGCTCGGACTGCTCGGGGGTGGGGGAGTCGACCCAGGGCCACCACAGCTCGACCGCCGTGAAGCCTGCCGCGGCGGCGGCCGCGGGACGCTCCAGGAGCGGGAGTTCCGTGAAGAGGATCGACAGGTTGACGTTGAAGCGCTGGTCTGCGAATCCCATCGGGGGCCGCGCTCCCTTCCGTGCTTGAGATTCCATATTGCGGAAGTTTGTTTCTGCGTAATGGAAGATTGCCGCCGTGTGTCGGTGCTTGTCAAGAGGGGTCTGTCGTCGGCCGCCCGAAAAGCGCCGCCGGGCGTTAGGTTGTGCGCGTGCGATTGAGAGTGGAGTTCACGACCGAGCCCTTCGACCTGGACGAGGCGCCCGCGCACGCCCTGGCGGCGCGGGAGGTCATCGAGACGGCCGAGCTGGACGCCGTCGACGTCGGCCCGTTCGGCAACACCGCGGAGGGCGGTGCGGACCGGGTCCTCACGGCCGTGGACGCGCTGCTGCGCAGGAGCCTCAAGGCCGGCGCCACCCGGATCTCGCTCCAGGTCAACGTGATCGACGACGGTTTCGGGGAGGCCGGTAGATGACCGGCGAGGAGCCCTTCATCGCGGCCGTGAAGCCGCTGGTCGACGCGATGGGCGCGGAGCTGCTCCCGCCCGACGAGGCCGGCCCCGAGGATGTCGTGCTGGCCTGGGAGGGGGTCGACGTCGTCGCTGTACGCCTGCCCCAGCTCGCCGACTCCCTCGACCACATCCTGGCGGCCATGGAGCGTCGTCGGGGTCGGCCGCTGGCCGATCTGGACCGCAGGGCCAAGCAGGAACTCGTACGC
This sequence comes from Streptomyces broussonetiae, assembly GCF_009796285.1. Taxonomy (NCBI): domain Bacteria; kingdom Bacillati; phylum Actinomycetota; class Actinomycetes; order Kitasatosporales; family Streptomycetaceae; genus Streptomyces; species Streptomyces broussonetiae. The sequence continues at coordinate 7,286,457 of NZ_CP047020.1, forward strand.
ACCCTGGAGGCGCGCGGTGCCTTCGCGGTGCGCCATGGCGTGGAGACCGTCGCCGGCGCGCTCGGCGTCAGCCGCTTCACCGTCTACAACTACCTGAACCGGGAGAAGGGCACTTAGCGCTCTGCCGGGGGGTGGGGTGCGCTTCGTCAGGGGCGGGGTGCGCCTCGCCGGGGGGGTGCGGGGTGCGGCCCCCCGGCCTCGATGGCGCCGTGATCGCCCGACGGCGGTCCGTGCCCCCGCGGGTGGGCATCCGGCCGTCCGCGAGGCGCTCCGCTTGTTACGCGGATTTTTCAACAAAGTGTTGACGTGGCGTTTCCGGGGGCGTTAGCTATCGGCAGCCCGTTCAGCACGAAGGCCGTTTCCGGCCACGGAGGCTCCCGTGACGACGACTTCCACGCCCCCGGGCCTGGCCCGGTTCAATCACCTGGAGGAGCGCGAGGCCCTCGCCGCCCTCCATGAGGCGTGCGCCTCCACCGAGTGGGCCCGGCGCCTCGCCGCCGGCCGCCCCTACGCCACCACCGACGCCCTGTACGCCGCCAGTGACGCCGCCATGGCAGAGCTGACCACGGCGGACCTGGAAGAGGCGATGGCGGGGCACCCGCCGATCGGCCGTCCCAAGCCCGGTGACCCCACCTCCGCGCGGGAGCAGGCCGGCATGGCCGGTGCCGCCGAGGGGCTCAAGGCGGAGATGCTCGAGCTCAACCTGGCCTACCAGGAGAAGTTCGGTCATGTCTTCCTCATCTGTGCCACCGGCCGGACCGGCGAGCAGATGCGTGACGCGGTCAAGGAGCGGATCGGGAACGCGCCGGAGCAGGAGCGGGAGATCGTCCGCACCGAGCTGGGCAAGATCAACCGTATCCGCCTGGCCCGACTCGTCGAAGAGGACGCCTGACACCATGAGCACCAGTACCACCGCCTCCGTGTCCACGCACATCCTGGACACCTCGATCGGCCGCCCCGCCGAGGGCGTCGCCGTCCAGCTCGCCGCCCGCTCCGGTCGGACGGCGGACTGGCAGTCGCTCGGCGGCTCCGCGACCGACGCGGACGGGAGGTGCAAGGACCTGCCGGCGCTGCCGGAGGGGACCACCCACGTACGGCTCGACTTCGCGGTGGAGCCGTACTTCGAAGAAGAATCTGCGAACAAGCAAGCCGATGCGCAGCAGGACGCCCCCGCGACTCGGGACAGCGGACCTGGCGTGTTCTTCCCGGAGGTGGCGATCACGTTCGCCGTCGTACCGGGCGAGCACTACCACGTACCGCTGCTGCTCAACCCGTTCGGCTACTCCGTTTACCGAGGGAGCTAGCTAATGCCCACCATTCTGGGACAGAACCAGTACGGCAAGGCCGAGAACCGAGTCGTCAAGATCACGCGGGACGGCGCCACCCACCACATCAAGGACCTCAACGTCTCCGTCGCCCTGAGCGGCGACATGGAGGAGGTCCACTACTCCGGCTCCAACGCCAACGTGCTGCCGACCGACACCACCAAGAACACGGTGTTCGCGTTCGCCAAGGAGCACGGCATCGAGTCCGCCGAGCAGTTCGGCATCCACCTCGCCCGCCACTTCGTCGGCTCGCAGGAGCCGATCCGGCGCGCCCGGATCCGGATCGAGGAGTACGCCTGGGAGCGGATCGAGACCTCCGACGCCAACTCCAAGTTCATCGGCGCGGACGAGGTCAAGCACTCCTTCGTGAAGAAGGGCCAGGAGACCCGCGTCACCCAGATCACCTACGACGGTGAGAACTGGGAGATCATCTCGGGTCTGAAGGACCTGACGGTGATGAACTCGACCAACTCCGAGTTCTGGGGCTACGTCAAGGACAAGTACACCACCCTGCAGGAGGCGTACGACCGCATCCTGGCGACCTCGGTCTCCGCCCGCTGGCGGTTCAACTGGACCGACGACGAGCAGAAGATGCCCAACTGGGAGAAGTCCTACGAGCAGGTCAAGAAGCACATGCTCCAGGCCTTCGCCGAGACCTACTCCCTCTCCCTGCAGCAGACGCTGTACCAGATGGGTGCGCGCATCATCAACAACCGGAGCGAGATCGACGAGGTCCGCTTCTCGCTGCCGAACAAGCACCACTTCCTGGTCGACCTCGAGCCCTTCGGGCTCAAGAACGACAACGAGGTCTACTTCGCGGCCGACCGGCCCTACGGCCTGATCGAGGCGACCGTCCTGCGTGACGGCTGCGAGCCGAAGATCCCGGTCGACCTGACCAACCTCTGACGCGGGACGCGCGTCCCCGGTCCCGCCGCCCGGACCGGGGACACGCCACACCGGAGGGAACGAAATGGCACTGCCTGCGAAGGGGCCCGACTCAGCCCCGTGTTCCACCCCGCCGGTGCACACCGAGGACGCCGTCACGTCCGTGCACCCGGTGGACGAAAAGCTCCACCCGACGCGGCTCGTCCCCGCCGCGCTCCAGCACATCGCCGCGATGTACGCGGGCGTTGTCACTCCTCCGCTCATCATCGGCCAGGCCTGCGGACTCGACGTCGCGGCCCGCACCCGGCTGATCGCCGCGAGCCTGCTCGTCGCGGGCGTCGCGACCCTCCTGCAGACCCTCGGCGTCAAGGGCTTCGTCGGCAACCGGCTGCCCTTCGTCAACGCCGCCTCCTCCGCCGGCATCGCCCCGATCCTCGCGATCGCCGAGACCAACGGCAACGGGCACCAACTCCCCGCCATCTACGGCGCGGTGATGGTCGCCGGTGTCTTCTGCCTCGCCGTCGGACCGTTCTTCGGACGGCTGCTGCGCTTCTTCCCGCCGCTGGTCACCGGCATCGTCATCACCCTGATCGGCGTCACCCTGATGCCCGTCCCGGTGAGCTGGGCCCAGGGCGGCGACAAGACCGCCGCCGACTTCGGCTCCATGCGCCACCTCGCACTCGCCGGGTTCACCCTCGCCGTCATCCTGCTGATCCAGCGCTTCGGCCGCGGCTTCGTCAAGCAGGTCGCCCTGCTCTTCGGGCTGCTCATCGGCACCCTGGCCGCGATCCCGTTCGGCATGGCCGACTTCGGCGCACTCAAGTCCGCGCCCGTCGCCGCGCTGCCCACGCCGTTCGCCTTCGGCGCCCCCGAGTTCCAGCCGGCGGCCATCCTGTCGCTGTGCATCGTGATGCTCGTCCTGATGACCGAGTCCAGCGCCGGCATGCTGGCCCTCGGTGAGATCTGCGACCGCCGCACGGACGCGAGGACCATCACCCGGGGCCTGCGCACCGACGGCTTCGCCACCCTGATCGGCCCGGTCTTCGGCGGCTTCCCCACCTCCGCCTTCGCCCAGAACGTCGGAGTGGTCTCGCTGACCCGGGTGCGCAGCCGCTATGTCGTCGCCGTCGCCGGCGGCACCCTGCTGGTCCTCGGCGCCTTCCCGGTCCTCGGCGCGGTCGTCTCCCTGGTCCCCATGCCGGTCCTCGGCGGCGCGGGCATCGTGCTCTTCGGCTCCATCGCGGTCAGCGGCATCCGTACGCTGTCGGAAGCGGGCCTCGACGACAGCTCCAACATCATCCTGGTCGCCGTGGCACTCGGCGCCGGCATCATCCCGCTGGCTGCACCGACCTTCTACGACGCCTTCCCGGCCTGGGCGCAGACCGTGCTCGGCTCCGGCATCAGCGCGGGCGCGCTCGTCGCCGTCCTGCTCAACCTGTTCTTCCACCATCTCGGCACCCGGAGTGGCAGCACCGCTCCGGCACTCAAATCCTCCTAGGGTCCTGCCGTGCCCTCCCCGCGGACACTGCCTCCCCGTCCCCGGGCCGCCACCGAAAGACAAGGAAGCACGATGGCACCATCGGCAGACCAGCGCATCGTCATCGAGAACTGCGCGATCGCGACCGTGGACGCGAGCGACACCGAGTACGCCTCCGGGTACCTGGTCCTCGCCGGCAACCGCATCGAGTCGGTCGGCGCGGGCAACGCTCCCGACGACCTTGAGAACGTGGTGCGCCGGATCGACGCGCGCGGCCATCTGGCCACGCCCGGTCTGGTCAACACCCACCACCACTTCTACCAGTGGATCACCCGGGGCCTGGCCACCGACCACAACCTGTTCAACTGGCTCGTCGCGCTCTACCCCACCTGGGCGCGCATCGACGAGCAGATGACGTACGCGGCAGCGCAGGGCTCCCTCGCCATGATGGCCCGCGGCGGTGTCACCACCGCCATGGACCATCACTACGTCTACCCGCAGGGCTCCGGCGACCTGTCCGGTTCGATCATCCGCGCCGCCGCCGAGATGGGCGTCCGCTTCACGCTGGCCCGTGGCTCGATGGACCGCAGCGAGAAGGACGGCGGCCTGCCGCCGGACTTCGCCGTGGAGACGCTGGAGGGTGCGCTCGCGGCGACCGAGGAGACCGTCAAGAAGCACCACGACGCCTCTTTCGACGCCATGACCCAGGTGGCCGTGGCCCCCTGTTCCCCGTTCTCGGTGTCGACCGAACTCCTGCGTCAGGGCGCCGAGTTGGCCCGCCGTCTGGGCGTACGGCTGCACACCCACGGCTCGGAGACCGTGGAGGAGGAGAAGTTCTGCCACGAGCTGTTCGGCATGGGCCCGACCGACTACTTCGAGTCCACCGGCTGGCTCGGCGAGGACGTGTGGATGGCGCACTGCGTCCACATGAACGACTCCGACATCGCCGCCTTCGGCCGTACGAAGACCGGTGTCGCCCACTGCCCGTCCTCCAACGCCCGCCTGGCGGCCGGTATCGCGCGGGTCCCGGACATGCTCGCGGCCGGTGTCCCGGTCGGTCTGGGCGTCGACGGTACGGCGTCCAACGAGTCCGGTGAACTCCACACCGAACTGCGCAACGCCCTGCTGATCAACCGCCTCGGCGCCCACCGCGAGGCCGCACTCAACGCCCGCCAGGCGCTGCGGCTCGGCACCTACGGCGGCGCCCAGGTCCTCGGCCGGGCCGGCCAGATCGGCTCGCTGGAGCCGGGCAAGCTGGCCGACGTGGTGCTGTGGAAGATGGACACCCTCGCGCACGCCTCCATCGCCGACCCGGTGACCGCGCTGGTCTTCGGCGCAGCGGCCCCGATCACCGCGTCCTTCGTCAACGGCCGCCAGATCGTGGACAGCGGGCGTCTGGTGACGGTCGACGAGGACGCCATCGCCCGCTCCACCCGCGAGGAGGCCCAGCGCCTCGCCCGGATCGCCGCCCAGGCCTGATCCACCCCACACTCCGGCGAGACCGGCCCCACCCGGACCGGTCTCACCGGGAAAACCCGGCCGGGCCCTGCGGGGCCGACACCGGGGCCTTCGGTGGCCGTCCCCGCGGGGGCCGGCACCGGAGCACTTGGCGAGCGTTCCCTGCGGGGGTCGGGCGTCGGGAGGTTCGGTGGTGCATGCCCTGCGGGGCCGTGTGCCGGGGCTCTCGGTGACCGCCCTGTCGGGCGTACGCCGGAAGCCCGGCGGCCGCCTTCCCGGTGGCTCGCCGGACAGCTGGACAGCAGGACAACTGGACAACTCGGCTGTCGTCCCTGTGGACGCACCACCGGAGGATTCCGGGCGGTTTCCCCGTACAGGGGGAGCCCCGCCGGAGGCCCCGGCGGGGCTCCACGGGACCGATACGCCGGACAACCCGGCGGCCGACCACACGGCCGGCCCTCCGGACAACTCGGAGGGCCGCGGATGTGGTCGGCTCGCCGGAAGGCTCGGTCGTCGCCTTGTGGAGACGGTCGGCCGGAAGACTCCGGCCGGGAGGGACGGCTCCCGGCCGGGAACCGTGGACCCGAGCGGGGTCCGCGGCAGCCGCTCCGGGGTGTGTGTGGACGCACGCACCCCGGAACGGTCACCCCTCACAGCTCACCGCTCGAGTGACCCGTCCCCGGTCCCGCACGACCACACGTACCACCTCCATGAAACCCACGCCTGAGACGTGTTACCCGACCGGAGGAGCCGCCGTGGCCGCCCATCCTGTTGACGAGAAACTCCCCGCCCTCAAAATGGCGACCAGCGGCCTGCAGCACGTGGCCGCCATGTACGCGGGAGTCGTCGCACCACCCCTGATCGTCGGCGCGGCCGTTGGCCTCTCCGGCGCCGATCTCACCTTCCTCACCGGAGCCTGCCTCTTCACCGCCGGCCTCGCCACGTTCCTCCAGACCCTCGGCTTCTGGAAGATCGGCGCCCGGCTGCCCTTCGTCAACGGCGTCACCTTCGCCGGCGTCGCCCCCATGACGGCCATCGTCGCCTCCGCCAAGGACAAGTCCGACGCCCTGCCGATGATCTACGGCGCGGTGATCGTCGCCGGTCTGCTCGGTTTCCTCGCCGCCCCCTTCTTCAGCAAGGCCGTCCGCTTCTTCCCGCCGGTCGTCACGGGCTCGGTCATCACCCTGATCGGCGTCTCCCTGCTCCCCGTGGCCTTCGGCTGGGCCCAGGGCCCCGACGCCAAGGCGAGCGACTACGGCTCGACCAGCAACCTCACCCTCGCCGGGATCACCCTGCTGATCGTTTTGCTCCTGCGCCGTTTCACCCGCGGCTTCGTCAAGCAGATCGCGGTCCTGCTCGGCCTGGTCCTCGGCACGCTCATCGCGATACCCGTCGGCGCCACGGACTTCAGCCCCGTCGCGCACGCCGACGTCGTCGGCTTCCCGACCCCGTTCCACTTCGGGGCACCGACCTTCCACCTCGCGGCGATCCTGTCGATGTGCGTGGTGATGGTGGTCTCCATGACCGAGTCCACGGCCGACATGCTCGCCCTCGGCGAGATCGTCGAACGCCCCTCGGACGAGAGGACCATCGCGGCGGGCCTGCGCGCCGACACCCTCGGCTCCGCCCTCAGCCCGCTGTTCAACGGCTTCATGTGCAGCGCCTTCGCCCAGAACATCGGCCTCGTCGCCATGACCCGGATCCGCAGCCGCTTCGTCGTCGCCGTGGGCGGCGGGTTCCTGGTCCTGATGGGCCTGTGTCCGATGGCCGCCTCGCTCATCGCGGTCGTCCCCCGTCCCGTCCTCGGCGGCGCCGGCATCGTCCTGTTCGGCTCCGTCGCCGCGAGCGGCATCCAGACCCTCGTCCGGGCCAGGCTGGAGAAGGACAACAACGTCCTGATCGTCGCCGTCTCCCTGGCCGTCGGCATCATCCCGATCACCGCGCCGGACTTCTACCACGCCTTCCCCGCAACCGCGAAGATCGTCCTCGATTCCGGCATCTCCACCGGCTGTATCACCGCCGTTGTGCTCAACCTCGTCTTCAACCACCTCGGCCGCGGCAAGGAGGCCGAGGACGTCACCCATCCGATGGAGGCGGGGGAGGAGCTGGCACACACGGGCTGAACCAGTCGCGGAGCGGGGGCCGGAGTCGTCCTCCGGCCCCGACGGGGGTACCCCTGCCGCTCCGCCGGGATCGGACCACGCCCCGAGCGGGCCCGCTCAGAAACGCGGCACCGACCGGCAGGGCGTCAGGGCGGGCAGCCGGCCGGTGAAGTACGAGCGCGGCGGCACCCCCATCAGCGCCCGGAAGTCGGACGTCATGTGTGACTGGTCGAAGTATCCGGTCGCGGCGGCCAGTTGGGACCATGGGGCGTGCCCGGCCCGGGTGACGACCGTACGGACGCGGTCGATGCGGGCGTAGTGCTTGGGGGAGACCCCGACTCCTTCGGCGAAGAGGTTGCGCAACTGCCGCTCGCTGACCGCGAGTTCCCGGGCCACCTCCCGCACCTGCGCGGGGGTCCGGTCCGGGCGGACCGACAGTGCGTCGACGCCCGCCCGCAGCAGCGCCGTACGGGCCGGGTCCACGACGGCCGCCAGCAGCCCGGGGAGCGTCTCGGTGAGATACGGCACCGCCTCCAGCGGGTCCAGCCGGCGCAGCCCGGCCGCGAGCCGGCGCGGCAGCGTGCCCGGCAGTCCCTCCAACGGCACGACCCGGCCGACCAGTTCGGCGGCGTGGACCCCCAGCAGGGGACGGGTCATGCCCGGCGTGAGGCGCAGCTCGACGCACCGGACGTGGGCCTTGCCCGAGTGGTACGAGGCCCGCACCCGCGGCCCGGAGGCGAGCACATCGCGCCGCCCGTCCGCCCCCACCCGCAGCACCACCTTGGTGACCGCGGCGGGCAGATGCACGAAGGGCTTGTCGGCGGGCTCGGCGAGGGACACGGACAGCGTGCGCACCCCGGCGATCCAGGGGCGCAGGACCTCGGGCGTGGCCAGGTCCTGCTCGGCGATGGCGTTCGGCATCACTCCACGGTAAGTCGCCGGCGCGGTCGGCGGGCGGGTGAACCGTGCCGGAATTTCCAAGAGGCCCCCGCCGTCTCCCGCCCATCGTGGACCGCATGATTCTGGTGACGGGTGCCACGGGCACCACCGGCAGTGAAGTCGTACGACAGCTTGCGGCGCGCGGCGAGAAGGTGCGCGCCCTGACGCGCGACCCGGCGAGGGCCCGGGTGCCCGCCGCGGTGGAGACGGTCCGCGGCGACTACGCCGACCCGGATTCCCTGGCGGCGGCGATGGCAGGCGTGACGGCCGCGTACCTGGTGTCTCCGCCCGGTCCCGGCGCCGCCCACGACACGGCGCTGGTCGCGGCGGCCCGGGCGGCGGGCGTACGGCGGCTGGTGAAGCTCTCCGCCATCGGCAGCGACGATCCCGCCACGGGTCCGACCGTCGCCTGGCACGGTGAGGGGGAGCGCGTGGTCCGGGAGAGCGGGGCGCAGTGGACGGTCCTGCGGCCGTCGTCGTTCGCCTCGAACGCGCTGGCCTGGGTGGAATCGGTGCGCCGGGGCGAGTCGGTGCCGAACATGACCGCCGACGGGGCGTCGGGCGTGATCGACCCGCGTGACATCGCCGAGGTGGCGGTGCGGGCCCTGCTCGACCCCGGGCACGCGGGGCGGACGTACACGCTGACCGGGCCGACGGCGATCAGCACCCCGGGCCAGGTCGCCGTCCTCGCCGAGGTGCTCGGCCGCCCGCTCGCCGTCCGGAATCTGACACCGGACGAGACCCGCGACTTCCTCCGTACCGCCTACGGCATCGACGAGGCCGCGGTGGAGGACGTCCTGACCGGGATCGCCTACCTCCGTGACGGCCGCAACGCGACGGTGACCGACGACGTGCCCCAGGTGCTGGGCCGGCCGGCCCGCTCGTTCCGGGAGTGGGCAGAGGACCACAAGGAGACCTTCGCCGCCCACTGAACCGGCCCGAGGGACGGGGGAGTCGGCGGAGGGGCCCGGCCGCAGCGGCCGGGCCCCTCCGCCGTACGGTGTGCCTCACCGGCTCCGGGGCCGCAGTACCGCCCCGGCCAGCACCAGGGCCGCCACCGCGATCGCGGTCGCCACCCGGAACGCCAGTCGGTACCCCTGCGCCGTGGCCGGGATCAGCTCCGCGCCCCGGTCGAGGAGGCCGCCGGTGCGGCTCGCCGCCAGCGTGCTGAGCACCGCGAGCCCCAGTGAACCACCCACCACCTGAGTGGTGTTGAACAGCCCCGACGCCAGTCCCGCGTCCTCCTCGCGCGCTCCCGACATCGCGAGCCCGGTCAGCGCGGGCATCGCCGCGGCGAACCCGGCCGAGAGCAGCAGCAGCGCCGGCAGCACGTCGACGGCGTACGACGCGTGGACCGGAGCGCGGCTCAGCAGCGCCATGCCGACCACGATCAGTGCCAGACCGGCCAGCAGCACCCGGTAGCCGCCGTACCGGGCGACCGTCCGGGCCGACAGGCCCAGCATCAGCAGCCCGATCGCGATCGGCGCGGGCAGGAACGCGGTTCCGGTCGCCAACTCGCCGTAGCCCAGCACCCTCTGCAGATACAGCGCGCCGATGAACTGGAAGCCGTACATCGTCGCGATCATCAGCATCTGGACCGCGTTGGCGCCCGTCAGTACGCGCGAGCGCAGCAGGCGCAGCCGCAGCAGCGGGCGGTCGGCGCGGGCCTGGCGCAGCGTGAACGCCCCGAACAGGGCGAGGGCGAGGGCCGTGAACAGCAGCGTGCCGGTCAGGGGCCGGCCGTCGGCGCCGACGATCACGTACACCGTCAGCATCAGCGCACCCGTGACCAGCGCGGCCCCCGGAAAGTCGGCGCCCCTGCCGAGCCCGGCGCCACGCTCCGGCGCGAGCACCCGTACCGCCGCCGCCCACGCGACCGCGCCGATCGGCAGATTGATCAGGAAGATCCAGTGCCAGCTCAGCGCCTGCGTCAGCGCGCCGCCGAGAAAGGTGCCGAGCGCCCCGCCGGCCGCGCCGACCGCGCTGAACGCCGCGATGGCGCGGGCCTGTTCACGCGGCTCGGGGAAGAGCGCGACCAGCATGCCGAGCACCACGGCCGAGGCCATCGCCCCGCCGGCCCCCTGCAGTGCCCGCGCCGCGATCAGCATCCCCTGGGTCGTGGCCACTCCGGCCAGCACCGACGCCACGGTGAACACGACCAGCCCGGTGGTGAACATCCGCTTGCGGCCCACCAGGTCGCCGAGCCGGCCCACCAGCAACAGCAGCCCGCCGAAGGCGATCAGATAGGCGTTGACCACCCAGGCCAGGCCCGGTCCGTCGAAGCCCAGGTCGTTCTGTATGGCGGGCATCGCGACCGTGACGATGTTGCCGTCCAGAACGGTCATCAGCGTGCCTGCGCACAGGACGGCGAGGGACGTCCAGCGTGCGTGCAGCCGGGGCGATGTCACCGCCGCCGGTGACGTGCCGTTCTCTGTGGTGGCCGACATGGCTCCCCGTTTCTCCAGCGCACCTTGGTGCACGACTTGTAACGGGGAACATCGTGAGTGACGATGGGGGTCGCCGTAAGGAGGAAGTCCCATGTCCCAGAGGAACACGGGTGTTACCGCCCAGGCAGTGAACGCGCAGGTCTGCCCCATCCGGGAAGTTCTTGACAGGGTGGCGGGCAAATGGAGCGTGCAGATCCTCGTCGCCGCCGCGCACGGTCCCACCCGGTTCACCGAACTGGAGCGCGGCATCGAGGGCATCAGCCGCCGTATGCTCACCCTCACCCTGCGCAACCTGGAACGTGACGGCCTCGTCACCCGCACCGTCCATCCGACGGTGCCGCCGAAGGTGGAGTACGAACTCACCACGGTCGCCCACGAGTTGTACGGCACCCTGCGCCGGCTCACCGACTGGGCCGAGGGCAACCGGGAATACATCGCCCGGGCCAGGGCGGCCTACGACGCCGAGCACCGCCCTGAGCTGCTCGACGTGTAGGCACACGGCCGGGTGCCTACAGGCCGAACAGCTCCGGATCCGCGCCCAGTTCCTTGAAGGTCGCGCCGGGATCGGTGACCAGCCTGCGCTCCCGCAGATCCAGCAGCCCGCCGACCGCGGTGATCTCGGCCGCCACCGTGCCGTCCGTCTTGCGGACCTCCTGGACGATCCGGAAGGTCTTGCCTTCGCCCCACTCGAACGCGCAGGTCACATCGACCTCGTCACCGGCCAGCAGCTCCCGCCGGTAGCGGATCGTCGTCTCCAGCGCCACCGGACCCACGCCCTGCGCCACCAGCTCGGCCTGGCCGATACCGGCCGCCTTCAGCAGCGACCAGCGGGCGTGCTCCGCGTAGTTGAGGTACACCGCCTGGTTGAGATGGCCCTGCACGTCTGTCTCGTAACCGCGCACGGTCACGCGCACGGAAAACGGCTCGCTCACGGATTCCCCTTCTCGTGTACGACACACTCACCCCGATCCTGGCATGCCGCTCACACCCGGCGTGGCGAGGCCAGCAGATAGCGCGTCCGCGTGCGTGGCTCGCTGTACTCACCCGGCTGCCAGCCCGCGCGCTCCAGCGTGACCGCGCAGGCCGCCAGGGTCCCGGCGTCCGGCGCGTGGACGGCGACCGCCTCCGGCTGCGGGGTCGCCCGGACCCGGTAGCCGTCCGCGCCGGCGCCCGCCGGACGGTGCCCGGCCGCCTCCAGGGCGAGCGCCGCGGCCCGCACCAGATGCGCCCGCTCCCAGCCGCACGGCCGGTCCACGGCGCCGTCCGGGTTGGTCATCCGGCGCAGCTCCAGCAGCCCCTGCCAGGCACTGCGCACCTCGCGCAGCCGCGCAGGCCCGTCGGCGGGCGGCTCCTCCTCGCCGCCGACCCGCGCCGCGAACACCCCAGGGGCGGGCGCCGGTTCCTGCGCCTCCTCGGGCGCCGCCTCCCGTACCCGATGGCCCGCCGGGGTCAGGAAGTGGTCGTGCGGCGGTCGCGGATGCCGGAACGCCAGTCCCCGCTTCACCAGCGCCGCGAGCTGCGCCTGCGTACCCCGCAACCGCCCGGTGACCGGATCGGCGTCCTCGATCACACGCCGCTGGGCGGCACTTCGCGGTCCGCTCACAGCCGTACTCCTTCCGTGCTCCCTCCGTCCTGCTCGCAGAGTACGGCGCGGGTCCGACAACGGGGTCCCGGTGGCCACGGGACGGAGTACGGCCCGTTACTCCTGCCACGGCCGGATGTTCCACCCCGACACCACCGGCCGCGCATGCTCCGTGCCGAGGCGGCACAGGGCGCCCGTCGCCAGCTGGAAGAGGGCTCCCCGCTGGGGTGGCAGGCCCAGGCACCGGGCGGTCAGGACGCGGAGGAAGTGGCCGTGCGCGATGAGGACGACCACGCCCTCGGTGTTGCACAGGGCGGCGTCGGCCTTGGCCAGCATCCGGTCGGCGCGTTCGCCGACCTGCTCGGGAGTCTCGCCCGGATGCTCGGGCGGGCCAGGTGCGACCCCGTCCGTGAACAGGAACCAGTCGGGCCGGGTCCGCTGGATCTCCACGGTGGTCACACCCTCGTAGCCGCCGTAGTCCCACTCGCGCAGATCGACGTCGACCCGGGCGTCATGGATCCCGATGAGTTCGGCGGTCTCCCGGGCCCGCTGGAGCGGGCTGACGAAGGCGGCCCCGATGCGGTGCGAGCGGATCAGCGGCATCAGTTGGCGCGCCTCCTCCCGGCCGTGCTCGGTGAGGGGTACGTCGGTCCAGCCGGTGTGCCGTCCGGAGCGCGACCACTCGGTCTCACCGTGCCGGACGAGGAAGAGGTCACCCACGCGCCCACCGTGGCACAGGAGGCCGCCGCCCGCAGGCCGGACTGCGCCGGACGGCCGTACCCCTGCCCGCCGCGGTCAGATCCGGCGCGGCGGTGCCAGGGACACGGTTTCGCCGCAGGCGTCGATCGTCGCGTCCTTGCCGTGGGCGTCCGTGACGGGGACGACGGCGGGGCGGGAGTCGTGTGGTGCCCGGACCACCGCTTCTGGCCGGCGCACGCACCAGTCGCCCGTGCCGCTCGTGCCACCGGGCGTGTAGCGGACGTCCACCGCGACCTCTGCCTTGCGGGGCACGGAGAGGGCGGCGGGGCGGCCGGATCCGGCGCCCTCGACGCTCTCGGCCTTGCCGTTGTGGATCTCCAGGCCCGGATAGCCGTCGAAGACACAGGTGTCCGGGCCCTTGTTGACGGCCGTGAGCCGGGCGTGGGCCTCACGTCCGCCCCGGTCCGCGCCGAGCAGGGTCAGCGTCCATGCCAGCGAGGCGGTGCGGCACGGCGGTACGGCCGTGTCCGCGGTGGCGTCGGTCGTGGTGGTCGTGCCGCAGGCCGTCAGAGCCAGGCCGGCGACGAGGACGGCGAGGATGCCGGTGGTCGGCCGGGTCGTCGCGCGCATCGTTCCCCCCTCTTCCTCTCCGCGGTGTCAGGTGCCGGGGTGGACCAGCGTGTTCTCGGTGCCGAGGGCGTTGGTGCCGGTGTCGGCGTACAGCGTGGTCTCGCCGTCGGACCAGCGCACGATCAGGTCGTTGCTCCTGTGGTCGGGGGTGAAGTCGCCGGACGTCATGACCTGGGCGTGGGGCCACGTGCCGTTGGGGCCGAGCACCCGGGACCGGGTGCCGGGCCCGGTGGCCGAGGTGCCCGCGTAGGAGTCGAGCGAGCCGTCCGCCCAGCGGACCAGCAGGCCCGCGGCGCTGGAGCCGCCGAAGGTCCCGCCGGTGAGCAGGGCCGCCTTGGTCCAGGTGTCGTTGGCCTTGAGGAGCTGCTGGGTCGGGCCGAAGGTGCCGGCGCGGACGCCGGTGTGCAGGGTCAGCCGGCCGTCGGACCAGCGCACCAGCAGGTCACTGGCGCCCTTGCCGCCGTCGAACTGCCCGGACGTGATCTGCACGGCGTTCTTCCAGGCGGAGCCGGACTTCGCCATCTGGACCTCCTGGCCCAGGCCGGCGGTGCCGATGGCCGGGTACAGGGTGGCCTCGCCGTCGGACCAGCGCACCAGGAGGTCGGCGCGGCCGTCGCCGTTGAAGTCCCCGCCGCTGAGGGTGCGGGCGTGGGTCCAGGTGGAGTTGGCCTTCAACAGGCGCTTCTCGGACCCGAACCCGCCCTTGCCGTCGCCGGGATACAGGGTGATCCCGCCGTCGGACCAGACGGTCAGCAGGTCGCCCCGGCGGTCGCCGGTGTAGTCGGCGGAGGTCAGCAGCGCGGCCCCGCGCCAGCGCGCGGCGCCGCCCGGCAGCGCGTCCTGGAGCCCCTTGTAGGGCGGCAGATCGGTGGGCGGGTCCTGGTTCGCGACGGCGTCGGCCAGCAGGTTCGCCGCGTCGGCGCCGAACGCCGGGGCGTAGCTGATGTAGTCGACGTCCGCGTCGTTGCCGCCGCCGTTGTAGCCGCCGAGGTTGCCGATGACGTGCCCGGTGCGCGCGTCGTCGGAGTAGTCGGTGATCCACGGGCTGCCCGACACCCCGCCGTAGTAGCCGCCGCAGGTCATCGACATCTGCCGGAAGCCGGGCAGTTGGCTGGTGGGGACGGTGCACTTGAGGGCGCTGCCGGCGCTGTTGTGCCGGTAGGAGGGGTAGCCGACGACGGTCACGTTCTTGTTCGTGTAGCCGGACGGCTGGGTGAAGGTCAGTCCGCCGCCGACCGCGTCCTGAAGGCTCTGGCCGCGCTGGTTGGCCGAGACCCGGGCGAAGGCGGTGTCCAGGTCGGACGCCGCCGTCCTGGTGGTCGACGACCCCTTGTCGGGCACGTACCGGGGGTCGGTGAACAGGCGCTGGATGTGGAAGATGCCGTACGGCTGCTGGTCGGGGCCCGCGCCCATCACGAACTTGGGGACGAAGATGTAGTCGGCGTTCATGTTCAGGCCGCAGTGAGCCGCGGTCAGGACGATGTTGCGCGCCGCGGTGTCGAGCACACTGCCGGTGCAGTGCCAGGTGGTGCCGCCCGGCCCGTCGGACCCGAAGAACGTCCCCACCAGCCGCGTCCCCGGGAACGCCGTGCCCTGCGGCCCCCCTGCCGCCGCCACCGACTGCCCGGGCGCCTTCGGTGCCGCGCGCGGGCCGTCCAGCGGCTGGGCGTCGGCCATGCGCGCCGCGGTCCAGAACCGGGCGGCGTTCCGGGCCTCGCGTCCGGTGGGGGACGGCGTGGACGCGGACGGGGCCGCCGCGTCGGTCCCCGTGTCCCTGCTTGTGCCGGTGCCGGTGCCGGTGCCGGTGCCGGTGACGGCCTGGGCCGCGGACGCCGGGCCCCCGACGGCCGCGAGGCACAGAGCGGCGACGGTCGCCCGGCGTATGCGGTGCGCGAACAATGCTGTTCCCCCTGGTCTGTTCGAACCGGACCAGGAGGAACAGCGATGCGGCGCTGGTCGGGCGCGAGTGCGGCAGTCCCCCCGGTCGTGCGCGCCGATCTTCGCACAGGTGCGCGAACGCGGGAAAACGGGTTACCGACGAGGCGGACGACGGGCTACTGCCGGTACCCGCTCAGGAACCGCCCGATCCGGCCGATCGCCGCCTCCAGGTCCTCGGCGTGGGGCAGGGTGAGGATGCGGAAGTGGTCGGGGGCGGGCCAGTTGAAGCCCGTGCCCTGGACCACCTGGATCTTCTCGCGCAGCAGCAGGTCCAGGACGAACTTCTCGTCGTCGTGGATCCGGTGCACCTTGGGGTCGATGCGCGGGAACGCGTACAGCGCGCCCTTGGGCTTCACGCACGACACACCGGGGATCTCGTTGAGCTTCTCCCAGGCGGTGTTGCGCTGTTCGTGCAACCGGCCGCCGGGCAGCGTCAGTTCGCGGATGGACTGACGGCCGCCGAGCGCGGCCTGGATGGCGTACTGCGCGGGCGCGTTGGCGCACAGCCGCATGGAGGCCAGCATCGTCAGGCCCTCCAGATAGTCCTTCGCGTGCTGCCGCGGACCGGTCACGACCAGCCAGCCGGAGCGGAAGCCCGCCACCCGGTACGTCTTGGACAGGCCGCAGAAGGTGAGGACGACCAGGTCGGGGGCGAGAGCGGCGGCCGAGTGGTGCACGGCGTCGTCGTACAGGATCTGGTCGTAGATCTCGTCGGCGAACACCATCAGGCCGTGCCGGCGGGCGAGGTCGACGATGCCCTCGACGACCTCCTTGGGATACACCGCGCCCGTGGGGTTGTTGGGGTTGATGATGACCACGGCCTTCGTCCGGTCCGTGATCTTCGAGGCCATGTCGGCCAGATCCGGTGTCCAGTCGGCCTGTTCGTCGCACAGGTAGTGCACCGCCTTGCCGCCGGCCAGGGTTGTCACGGCCGTCCAGAGCGGGAAGTCCGGGGCGGGGATGAGGATTTCGTCGCCGTCCTCGACCAGCGCGGTGACCGCCATGGAGACCAGTTCCGAGACGCCGTTGCCGAGGAAGACGTCGTCCACGCCGACCTCGAGGCCCAGGTTCTGGTAGCGCTGGGCGACCGCGCGGCGGGCCGAGAGGATGCCGCGCGAGTCCGTGTAGCCGTGCGCCTGCGGCAGCATCCGGATCATGTCCTGGAGGATCTCCTCCGGCGCCTCGAAGCCGAAGGCCGCGGGGTTGCCGGTGTTCAGGCGCAGCACACTGTGCCCCGCCTCCTCCAGCGCGTTGGCGTGCTCGATCACCGGGCCGCGGATCTCGTAACAGACCTCGCTGAGCTTGTTCGACTGCCGGAACTCCATGCGCCCCTCCGGAAACTGGTGTTGCTTGGTTTTACCAAGTGGGCGCTTGGAAAGTCCAACATCTTGTCTAGACTGCGTCGCATGTCACCTCGCCGAAGCTACGACCAGTACTGTTCCGCCGCCCGCGCCCTCGACCTCGTCGGCGACCGCTGGACCCTGCTGATCGTCCGGGAGCTGCTGGCCGGCCCCCGCCGCTACACGGACCTGCACGCGGACCTGCCCGGCGTGAGCACGGACGTACTCGCCTCACGGCTGAAGGACATGGAGCAGGGCGGCCTCGCCGTCCGCCGCAGGCTGCCCCCGCCCGGCGCGGCCAGTGTGTACGAACTCACCGCGCGCGGAGAGCAGTTGCTGCCGGTGCTCCAGGCCCTGGGTGCATGGGGCGAGGCGGAACTGGGCGAACGGCGGCCGACCGACGCGGTACGCGCCCACTGGTTCGCGCTGCCCCTGCTGCGGGCCCTCGAGGGCGAGGGGCTGGTCGAAGTCAGCCTGGAGGAGGGCGAGTTCCATCTGCAGGTCGGTGCGCAGGAGGGCCCGGTCTACGGCGACGGACCAGCGCCCGCAGAGGCCGGCGCGCGCCTTGTGATGGACGCCGGGACCTGCGAGGCCGTGGCCCGCGGGGAGGTGAGCCTGTCGGACGCCGTGCGGCACGGCCGGGTCACGGTGACGGGGGAGGGCACGCCGGCGAAGCTGTTGCGCCAGGCGTGAGGACGAACTGCCGCCTCCGGCGGGCAGAAGGTGAAGGCCCGCCTTCCGACGGGCCTTCACAACGGTCGGTCAGACGCCCGGCGGCACCCGGGACGGCCGCCCCGACCCCCGCGTCAGCGCGTACCCGCCGATGCCGGCGAGAGCCGCGAGCACGCCGCCGATCGCGGTCCACACCCAGCGGTCGGACCACCAGCCGGAGGACCAGCCGTCGTGGGAGCCGAAGCTGGACAGCACCGCCGTCTTCGAACCGTCCTTGCCCTGCTCGGACTTGACGGCAATCCCGGGGACGAGCGGCTTGCCCAGCGAGCCGTCCACGGCCGCCGCGCCGCCGATGTCCTTGGAGTCCACGCGCACCTCGGCACTCACCGGCAGGCCGAGGTCGGAGGCGCCCAGGTCCACCACGGTCAGCCGGAGGTAGTAGGTGCCCGGCAGCGGATCGTCCGCCCACGGCTCGGCCCAGCCGCGCACCGTACGCAGCACACAGGCCAGCTCGACCTGGGAGGCGTCCTGCGCGGCGGTGCGGGTGCTGGCGCCGTACTGGCAGGCCTGCCGGCGCCGCAGCCCGTCGTACACATCGAGCTGCCAGGTCTGCGACCCGTGCGTCCGGGGGAGCTTGACGCTCGCCCTGACGGTCGGACGCCGGCCGACGTCGGCCGGGAACGACCAGTACAGGTAGTCACCGGTCGAGCCGGACGCGGTGGCGGACTGCCCCTGCTCGATCTCCGTCGCCGTACGGAAGGACGTACCCGCCTGGGTGGGCGCCGAGCCGTCGGACGAGGCGCTCGCGGAGGGGCTCGGGGAGGAGGAGTCGGCGACGGCCGGTCCGGCGGCCAGCCCCAGTGCCAGCAGCGCGGCGCTCAACACACGTGTGACCCGCATCAGTTCGTCCTCCAGACCGCGACCCGCCAACGCGACAGCCAGCCCCACAGCAGACCGGCCAGGAACCCGACCACCACGAGCGCGGCCAGCAGCCACCAGCCGCGCCCGAGGCCGAAAGCGGCCACGTCGTGATGTCCGGACGGGCCGTCCACGACGTCGACGGTCAGCTCGAGCGGCAGGCCGGGCGTGGTCTTGACCCCGGCGGCGGCCGAGAAGGAGTGCGCGACCTGGAGACACACGGTCTCCGCGGGCGCGTTGTCGTCGTCGCTGCTGGGCTTCGGGTAGCGCAGCCCGGTGGAGACGACATCCGTACGGCCGGTGCCGGCGGCCTCACCGCGCACGATCTCGCGGCCGTGGACCGTCACCGCCCGCAGCAGCACCCCGTAGTCGGGGTTCACGGCGCGGTCGTCGGCCACGCTCACCGAAGCACGCAGCTCCTGGCCGGGGGCGACGTCGACCTTGTACCAGCGCTGCTGCCCGAACGCGGCACGGTCGGTGTACAGCCCGGACTTGAGCAGCGGCGCGCTCTCGCAGCGGTCGGCGCCCTCGGTGGCCACCGGAGTCACCACGGGATCCGCGGCCCGGTCCACCAACTGCCCGACCCGGCTGCTCAGTTCCTGCTTGTGCCGGACGTCGGTATAGGTGCCGCCGGTCGCGTCGGCGATGCAGCTGAGCTGGTCGCGGGTCTTGGCGTCCGGCACCAGACCCAGGGTGTCGATGGTCAGCCCGATGCCCTTGGCGGCTATCTCGCGGGCCACCTCGCACGGGTCGAGCGGCGGGCAGGTGTCCTCGCCGTCGCTGATCAGGACGATACGGCGGGTTCCGGTGCCGCCGTTCAGGTCGTCCGCGGCCTTCAGCAGCGCGGGCCCGATCGGTGTCCAGCCGGTCGGCTGCAGCGTGGCCACCGCGGTCTTCGCGTCGGTCCGGTTCAGCGGGCCGACCGGGTAGAGCTGCGCGGTGTCCTTGCAGCCCACCTTGCGGTCGTTGCCGGGGTAGTTGGCGCCGAGGGTGCGGATGCCGAGCTGGACGTCCTTGGGTGTCGCGTCGAGGACCTCGTCGAACGCCTGCTTCGCCGCGGCCATCCGGGAGTCGCCGTCGATGTCCTTCGACCGCATGGAACCGCTGACGTCCAGCACGAGTTCGACCTTGGGAGCGGCCGTCCGTGTCTCGTCGGCGACAGCTCCGCCGGGGAACGCGATCCCGGCCGCCAGGGCGGCGAGCAGGGCGCAGACTCCTGCTGCCAGCCGTTGTCTTCTGATCATCGCCGGATCTTATTGATCACAGCCACCGGGCTCCAAAACGAGCGGGTTCGGCAGCGACGTCCACTGGTCCCCCGGCGTCCGCGGAGACAGCCGCATCAGGGTCAACGCCTTGGCCGGCAGGGGGGCTCCGGTCAGCGCCGGCAGGTCGGCGGTGCGCGGAAGACGGGGTACGGCTTCGGTCAGGGCCGCCCCGAGGGCTGCCGAGGAGCCTGCCGTGGCGGCCAGCGCGCCTGCCACCAGGGAGCCGAACAGCTTGCGGCGCAGGGCGGTTTCGTCGTCGGTGATCAGACGGCCGGTCAGCGGGGGCGGGGTGAGGCCGTGACGGGCCAGGCGGGCAGGGCTGATGCGGATGTCGGCCAGGTCGCGGTAGACCAGGCGCCGCGGGCGGCCGTCGGCCGAGAGGATCACCAGCAGGTTCTGGCCGTGCGCCTCCAGGGCCGCACCGAGGTCGAGCAGGCGCAGGCCCACCGTGAGCGTCAGGTGCGCGAACGCGGCCAGCCAGCCGGGGGATTGCGGCAGGCCGCTGCCGGGCAGTGCGGCCACCGGCAGGACCCGCTCGCCCGGCCCCGCGTACACCTCGGGCGACTCCCGCAGCAGCGCCGCCAGGTCGGGGGAGTCCGCCGTGACCGCGCCCAGCGTCCGGGTGATGTGCAGCAGACCGTCGGTGTGCGCGGCCAGTTGCTCGGCGAGGTCGCCCAGCGGTGCGGCGCTGCGGATCGAGTACGCCGAGATGTCCCGCATCGAGGAGGTCAGCCGGGTGCTCAGCGCGGTCTTCACATGCGGTCCGCCGGGCAGCGCGAGAGTGCGCAGGGAGAGCAGGGGCCGGGCGGACCGCCAGGGGGTGTGGGGGCGGTCGAGGACGTGCACGCACTGCCAGGGGTGCACGGGGATCAGCAACTGCCGCCCGTCGCGCAGTTCGGTCGGCCAGTCGCCGCTGACCAGGCAGGCGTCCGCCGGCACCGGCACCGTCACCAGGTCCACCACCGGCCGGTGCTCCGGACCGTACGCCAGCTGTTCCGCGACCGAGAAGCCGGGCCGGGAGCGGCAGTTGGGGTGGTACGGATGCCCGTCGGTCACCCGCTGCTCCCACTCCCAGTCGTGCTCCGGCCACTCCTTCGGGTGATCCGTGTCGGCCCGCGACAGTGCCAACGACGCCGTGCTGTGTGCAAGTTCCGCCGCGAAGGCATCGGCGTGCGGCACCCCGAGCGCCGTCATCAGGCCCGCCGGATCGACATGGCGGTCCCGGTCGAGGCGGACGGAGGTGACGTAGGCGCTCGTGGCGTACGGATCCGCGTGCGGGCCGTGCAGCGTGCGGCCGTCGGCGAGCCGCAGGGCCAGGCTGTGCGCCCCGCGGACCCGGCCGGTGATCCACGGCAGCGGCTCATGGGCCAGCGCCCGCCACAGCCGGGTCAGCACGGCGGCGCGCGCGCCCGGCAGCTCCTGCGTGTACCGGGGCAGCAGGGCGGGCCGGACGGCGGCCAGTTCCCGTGCGATCTCGGCCTCGACGGCAGGGGGACGGTGCACGGTCGGCTCCTCGGGTACGCGGGGGCCCGGGGCCCGGGCTCGGGGCACGATTGTGCGTGACGGCAGCCATACTGATCGCTACCGGTTCCCGGACGTGCCCCGCACGAGGCCGACCGCCCGCTCCTCCCGATGCGTCCCGGGCCGGCGGCGCGCCGGGCGAGCACACCGCGACGCCGGGCACGAGGCCGCCGGACAATGGACGACGTGCCCGGCTCCCTGGATGAACGAATGGATCGCGTGGACCTCACACCCCCCACCGCAGCCGTCGGCCGCCGCGCCGACGCCTATGCGGCCGCGCCCCTGCTCAACTGCCTGCTGCGCGAGGTCGCCGAGCCGCTTGCGGACCCGGACCCCGGCGCGTACCGGGTGCACCGGCTGCCGAGCGGACGGCTGCTGCGGGTGCGCGCCGGACGGCGCCCCACGGACCCCGAGGTGCGCACGGCCGGCACCTGGCAGCCCGTCGGCCACCCGGAACTGGTCAAACTGGTCGCCGCGGAGCTGCGCCGCCACACCGGGCTGCCGGGCGGTGACCTGCCCGCCGAGATGCTCGACAGCCGGGACGCGGTCGCCGCGCTGCTCACCGCCCGCGCCCTTGCGGCCCCGCCCGCCGACCCCTATCTGCGCTCCGAGCAGTCCCTGATCACCGGCCACCCCTACCATCCGGCTCCCAAGGCGCGCGGTGGCGGCCCGGTCGCGTCCTGGCTGCCGTACGCCCCCGAGGCGCACGCCCGCTTCCCGCTGGTGCTGCTCGGCGTCCGCGAGGACGAGATGAGCGAGGAGGGCGACACCCGCGCCCTGGACGCCCTCGGCACCGCCCCGCCCGGCTACCGGCTGCTGCCCGCCCACCCCTGGCAGCTCGACCTGCTCGGCCGCGACCTCGCCCCGGCCTTCGCCGACGGCCGGCTGGTCCGGATCGGCACCACCGCCCACGACGCCTGGCCGACCGCGGCGATCCGCACCGTCCACGAGCCGCGGCGCGATCTGTTCCTGAAGTTCTCCCTGGACGTCCGCATCACCAACGACATCCGCCGCCTGTGGCGCCACGACCTGCGCCGGCTGTGCCGTACCGACACGGTCGTCCGGCACGCCTTCGCCGGCCTGGACCCGTCCGCGGCCTGGCTCAGCGACCGTGGCTACCGCACTGCGGCCTTCGCCTTCGAGGAACTCGCGGTCCTCGTCCGCGACGGGCTGCGCGGCCACCTCCTGCCCGGCGCCACCCCGTTGCTCGCGGCCGGGCTCGCGGAGGGCTTCGACGACAGCCCCCTGGCCGACGCGCCCGACCCGGCGGCCTGGTGGGAGGCGTATCTGCGCCAGGTCGTGCCGCCCGTCCTGACCGCGTTCGACGAGCACGGCGTCGTCCTCGAGGCCCATCTGCAGAACACCCTCGTCGCCGTGGACGCGGCGGGCACCCCCGTGCAGGCGCTGTTCCGGGATGCCGAGGGCGTCAAGCTGCTGCCGGAAGTGACCCGGGCCGCGGGCTGGGAACGACTGGTGTACTGCCTGGTGGTGAACCACCTCAGCGAGATCGCCGCGGCCCTCGCCGAGCACCACCCCGGCCTCGACCCCTGGCCCGCCGTCCGTCGCGCGCTCGCCCGGCACGACCTGCCGGAGATCCCCGCACTGCTCGCCTCGCCCACCCTGCCCGGCAAGACCAACCTGCTGCTGCGCTGGACCGGCGCGGGCGGTGCGGACGCCCGCTATCAGCCGTTGCCCAGCCCGCTCGTCGGCGGCTGAGGCTATGCTGTGCGCATGCATCTTTCACCATGCCTGAGCTGGTGGCGCTCCGCGTAGGAGCGGCCACCTCGCAGGCATGACCGGGCCGTTCGGATGGACGGCCCTTTCGTGTCCCCTGGACCAGGGCTCGTGCCGTTCCGTCGGCGAGACCCGAACCCACCAGGAGACGTCGTGAACACCACGCCCCAGGCCGTAGCCACCGCCGACGCTGCCACAACTCCCTCCACCGACGCGCTCGGCACGTCCGCGGCGCAGGATCGCAGTGCGGTGCTGGAAGAGCTGATCCTCAAGGATCCAGGACGGTTCCGTGTGCTGACCGGTGACCGCCCCACCGGCCGCCTGCACCTGGGGCACTACTTCGGCACCCTGCACAACCGCGTACGCCTGCAGAACCTCGGCGTCGAGATGTTCGTGATCATCGCGGACTACCAGGTCCTCACCGACCGCGACGTGGCGGACAACCTGACCGGGCACGTGGAGGATCTCGTCCTGGACCATCTGGCCATCGGCGTGGACCCGCAGCGCAGCACGATCTTCACGCACAGCGCGATCCCCGCACTCAACCAGCTGATGCTGCCCTTCCTCAGCCTCGTCTCGGTCGCCGAACTGGGCCGCAACCCCACCGTCAAGGACGAGATCGCCCACTCGCGCCAGTCCGCCGTCAGCGGCCTGATGTTCACCTACCCCGTCCACCAGGCCGCCGACATCCTCTTCTGCAAGGGCAACCTGGTCCCGGTCGGCCAGGACCAGCTCCCGCACCTGGAGGTCACCCGCACCATCGCCCGCCGCTTCAACGACCGCTACGGCAACGGCACCACCGTGTTCCCGCAGCCCGACGCCCTGCTGTCGAGCGCGCCCGTGCTGCTCGGCACGGACGGCACCAAGATGAGCAAGAGCCGCCGTAACGCGATCACCCTGGCCGCCGACGCCGACGAGACCGCGCGTCTGCTCAAGGGAGCCAGGACGGACTCCGAGCGGCACATCACCTACGACCCCCGTACGCGCCCCGAGGTCTCCTCCCTCCTGCTGCTGGCCGCCCTGTGCCAGAACCGGACCCCCGAGGAGGTGGCCGAGGAGATCGGCTCCGCGGGCGCCGCCGCGCTCAAGAGGACCGTGACCGAGGCGGTCAACGAGTACCTGGCCCCGATCCGGGCCCGTCGCGCCGAGTACGCGCAGGACCGCACGTTCCTGCGCGGGACGCTGCGCGAGGGCAACGAGCGCGCCAGGGCGGTGGCCGACGCCACGCTCGCCGAGGTCCGCACCGCCATGAACAGCCACTACTGAGCGCCCCTGAGGGCGCGGGGTACGGCGCGACCGGCCACGACGAACCCGTGGTCGGACGGCGGCGCGACACGGCCGGGCCGGCGGAGCGCATACGCTGGGCGGTGTGCTGCGCGACGTGACTGCTGTTCGATACGTGACCCCCCTCAGGTCCGGCGGCTCCGTGCCCGCAGTCGTCGAGGCCGACGACCTCGGCACGTACGTCGTGAAGTTCACCGGCTCGGCCCAGGGGCACAAGGCGCTGGTCGCCGAGGTGATCGTCGGTGAACTCGCCCGCGCGCTGGGCCTGCGCTTCCCCGAGCTGGTCCTCGTCCACTTCGATCCGGCGATCGCCGCGGCCGAGCCCCACCAGGAGGTCCGGGACCTGCACGGCGCCAGCGCGGGTGTGAACCTGGGCATGGACCACCTGCCGGGCGCCGCCGACTTCACCCCCGAGATCGCGAAGGTCTTCCCGGTGGACCCGCTGGAGGCGGGCCGGATCGTCTGGCTGGACGCGCTGACCGTCAACGTCGACCGCACGGTCCACAGCTCCAACCTCATGGTCTGGCCGACGCTCGGCATCGCACGGCCGCGCCTGTGGCTCATCGACCACGGCGCCGCCCTCGTCTTCCACCACCGCTGGGACACCACGGCCCCCGGCAAGAAGTACGACTTCCGCAACCACGCCCTCGGCCACTACGGCCCCGACGTCCGGGCGGCCGACGCCGAACTGGCCCCCAGGGTGACCGAGGAACTGCTGCGGCGCATCGTCGCCGAGGTCCCCGACGCCTGGCTGGCCGAGGACGCGGGCTTCGCGACCCCCGACGACGTCCGCGCCGCCTACGTCGACCACCTCCTGGCCCGGGTGCGCCTGTCGCACGAGTGGCTGCCCACCGACTTCCCGAGCCCCGACCAGCTCGCCGCCGAGGAGGCCGCCCGCGCCGCGAAGACCCGGGCCGGCCGCCCCGACTGGCTCAAACGCGTCCCCGACCTGCACGGCAAGCCGGCCGCGCAGCAGGACTGGTCGGTGCACCTGGGCTGAGGAACGGCCGAGCGGCCCCGGGCGGAACCCGGAGCCGCTCGTGTCCGACGAGGCTCAGCCCTTGAGCTGCTCGTACGCCGGCAGGGTGAGGAAGTCGGCGTAGTTGTCGTCCAGGGAGACCTGCAGCAGCAGGTCGTGGGCCTCCTGCCAGTGACCGGCGGCAAAGGCCTCCTCACCGATCTCCTGGCGGATGTCGGACAGTTCCTCGGCGGCGACCTTGCGGGCCAGTTCGGGCGTGGCGGTGTCGCCGTTCTCGAACTCGACGCCCGCGTTGATCCACTGCCAGATCTGCGAGCGGGAGATCTCCGCGGTGGCCGCGTCCTCCATCAGGTTGAAGATGGCGACCGCGCCGAGTCCGCGCAGCCAGGCCTCGATGTAACGGATGCCGACCTGGACGGCGTTGACGAGCCCGTTGTACGTCGGCTTGGCGTCCAGCGAGTCGATCGCGATCAGGTCGGCGGCCTCGACGTGCACGTCCTCGCGCAGCCGGTCCTTCTGGTTCGGCTTGTGGCCGAGGACCTTGTCGAAGGACTCCATGGCGATCGGGACGAGGTCGGGGTGGGCGACCCAGGAACCGTCGAACCCGTCGTTCGCCTCACGGTCCTTGTCGGCCCGGACCTTCTCGAAGGCCACCTTGTTGACTTCGGCGTCCTTGCGGGAGGGGATGAAGGCTGCCATGCCGCCGATCGCGTGCGCGCCGCGCTTGTGGCAGGTGCGCACGAGGAGTTCGGTGTAGGCCCGCATGAACGGGGCCGTCATCGTCACGGCGTTGCGGTCCGGCAGGACGAACCTGGCTCCGCCGTCACGGAAGTTCTTGACGATGGAGAACAGGTAGTCCCAGCGTCCGGCGTTCAACCCGGCGGCGTGGTCGCGCAGTTCGTAGAGGATCTCCTCCATCTCGTACGCGGCCGTGATGGTCTCGATCAGGACGGTCGCGCGGATGGTGCCCTGCGGGATGCCGACGTAGTCCTGGGCGAAGACGAACACGTCGTTCCACAGCCGGGCCTCGAGGTGCGACTCGGTCTTGGGCAGGTAGAAGTACGGCCCCTTGCCGAGGTCCAGCAGCCGCTGGGCGTTGTGGAAGAAGTACAGGCCGAAGTCGACGAAGGCGCCGGGGACCGCCTTGCCGTCGGCGTCGACGAGGTGCCGCTCGTCGAGGTGCCAGCCGCGCGGGCGCATGACGACGGTCGCCAGCTCCTCGTCCGGGCGCAGGGCGTACGACTTGCCGGACCTCGCGTCGGTGAAGTCGATGCTGCGGGTGTAGGCGTCGGCCAGGTTGACCTGACCGAGGACGACGTTCTCCCAGGTCGGCGCGGAGGCGTCCTCGAAGTCGGCGAGCCAGACCTTGGCGCCCGAGTTGAGGGCGTTGATGGTCATCTTGCGGTCGGTGGGGCCGGTGATCTCGACGCGCCGGTCGTTCAGCGCGGCCGGGGCGGGGGCGACCTGCCAGGAGTCGTCCGCGCGGATCGCGGCCGTCTCGGGCAGGAAGTCGAGCGTGGAGGTGCGGGCGATCTCGGCGCGGCGCTCCGCCCGGCGGGCGAGGAGTTCGTCACGGCGCGGGGTGAACCGCCGGTGCAGCTCCGCCACGAAGGCGAGCGCCGCGTCCGTGAGGACCTCTTCCTGCCGGGGCAGGGGCTCGGCGTCGACGATGGCCAGCGGGGACGGCGCTGGTGCGGACATGAGCTGTCACTTCCTTCAGCGGTGGCACCGGGTGCCTAGTGGCACGAATAGGGCAAACAGCGCCCGCTGTGCGGTCAGGCGCTTCTGAACAGTGGATAGTAGTTTCCTCATCGTGGAACTTCAATGGTTTGTTGATGTCGAGATTCTCTGAGTCGAGGCAAGGTGGCGCCCAGTGCCACCCCGTTCACTCAAGGTGGCGCAGGTCGGCCTCGGTGTCGATGTCGTACGGCTCGGCGACGTCCGCGCACTCCACGAGCCGGATCCCGGTCTCGTGGTCCTTCAGGTAGGCGCGTGCTCCGCGGTCCCCCGTGGCGGTCGCCGCGATGCCCGCCCAGTGGGCGGCGCCGAAGAGCACGGGATGCCCGCGCGTGCCGTCGTAGGCGGCCGAGACCAGCGACTTCTCGTCCTCGAAGGCACCGAGGACCCGTGCCACCGCCGCCGCCCCGATGCCCGGCTGGTCGACGAGGCTCACCAGGGCGGCGCGGGCCCGCGTACCCTCGAGCGAGGCCAGCCCGGCCCGCAGCGAGGAGCCCATGCCCTCGGCCCAGTCGGGGTTGTCCACGAGCACACAGCCGGGCAGGTCGGCCCGCGCACGGACCTCGTCGGCCCGGGCGCCCAGGACCACATGGATCCGCTCGCACCCGGCGGCGCGCAGCACCCCCACCGCGTGTTCGACCAGCGGCCGTCCCCGGTGCTCCAGCAGCGCCTTGGGCCGTCCGCCGAGCCGCCGTCCCCCGCCGGCCGCGAGCAGCAGCCCGGCGACCTCCGCGTGATGCTTGTCCGTCATGCGTCCTGCATACCTGACGCGGGCGGCGACGGCGCGTTCCCTTGGGCTGAATTTCGGTCCGTGCTGTGGCGCTCCCGGGCGCGGTGGCGTTTACTGACCCGCGCACGACGGCGTGTGAGGGGGAGGGCTGTGTTGCGGAGCTTGGGGCAGAGACCGGTGATCGGCAGCGACGAGGACCCCAGAGTGGTGGAACTGCGGACCGCGGTGTCCCGGTTGCGCCGCGAACTCGCCGCACTCCCCGCCGAGTTCCCCGACCGCGCCATAGCCGAGGACGAGCTGGCGACCCTGGCGGCGATGGCCGCGGGCGGCGCGCCGGAGATCCCGCGCCTGCGCAGTTCCCTGTTACTGGTCGCGGGAGCGATCGGCTCGGTCAGCGCCCTGGCGAGGGGGCTGAGGGGTGTGCGCGAGGCCGTGGATCTGTTCGGGGAGCCGCCGCGGGCTTGACGGCGTGGGGTGCGTCGATCTGCCCAAGGGGCGCGGGGAACCGCGGGAACGGCCCCGATGCGCCCGCCCCCGCACCCCTATGTGCAGACGATTGCGTCCCCGGGGCTCTCAGACGCCCGAACTCGCCAAAGCCTGGGACAGCTCGAGGGCGATCTGCTGCAGCACCGGCACGATCTTGTCGGTCGCCGCCTCCGTCACCCGCCCGGCGGGCCCGGAAATGGAGATCGCGGCGGCGGTGGGGGAGTCCGGGACGGACACCGCCAGACACCTGACCCCGATCTCCTGCTCGTTGTCGTCGACGGCGTACCCCGCCTGCCGGACGTCCTGCAGTGCCGCCAGGAAACCGTCCGGCGTGGTGATCGTCTTCTCGGTCGCGGCCGGCATCCCGGTGCGGGAGAGCAGTGCCCGCACCTCCTCGTCCGGTACCCCGGCAAGGAGCGCCTTGCCCACCCCGGTCGAGTGCGGCAGCACCCGTCGGCCCACTTCCGTGAACATCCGCATCGAGTGCTTCGAGGGCACCTGCGCCACGTACACGATCTCGTCGCCGTCCAGCAGCGCCATGTTCGCTGTCTCGCCGGTCTCCTCGACCAGCCTGGCCAGGTACGGCCGGGCCCAGGTGCCGAGCAGCCGGGACGCCGACTCGCCGAGCCGGATCAGCCGGGGGCCGAGCGCATAGCGCCGGTTCGGCTGCTGGCGGACGTACCCGCAGGCGACCAGTGTGCGCATCAGCCGGTGGATGGTCGGCAGCGGCAGCCCGCTGGTCGCGGACAGCTCGCTCAGGCCCACCTCGCCGCCCGCGTCCGCCATCCGCTCGAGCAGGTCGAAGGCGCGCTCAAGGGACTGGACCCCGCCGCCGGCGGAGGGCTTGGCGGAGTCGGTGGTGCTGGCGCTGGACGTCGGCACGGCGTTCCTTTCGGGGCTGGCAGGAGGGCAGAAGCCTACCCGGCAGCCGGTTGACTCCCTGCTTGTACGTAGCTACGTTCTGCTTGCTGGAATTCTAATTCCGCTTTGTGGAAACGTCCAGAGTGGGTGCGGGTGGCCTGCTGTCCAGAAGTGTGCCCCTTGACGGCGGGGAAGTGGGAGTGAAGACTCCTTCAACAGAACGTTGAAATCCGTTACGTGGGTGTAAATCCCGTTTTCTGGGCGTAAAACGGCGGTACAGAGAGGGGTTCGGGTGTCCGACGCTGAACTGGTCCTGCGCTCGACGCGCGTCATCACTCCGGAAGGGACGCGGGCGGCCACGGTCACCGTGTCGGCGGGGAAGATCACGGCCGTGCTGCCGTACGACGCCGAGGTCCCGGCGGGTGCGCGGCTGGAGGACTTCGGCGACCACGTCCTGCTGCCCGGCCTGGTCGACACCCACGTGCACGTCAACGACCCCGGCCGTACCGAGTGGGAGGGCTTCTGGACCGCCACGCGCGCGGCGGCGGCCGGCGGCATCACGACCCTGGTCGACATGCCGCTCAACTCCCTCCCGCCCACCACGACCGTGCAGAACCTGCGGGTGAAGCAGGACGTGGCCCGCGACAAGGCGCACATCGACGTCGGCTTCTGGGGCGGCGCCCTGCCCGACAACGTCAAGGACCTGCGCCCGCTCCACGACGCCGGCGTCTTCGGCTTCAAGGCGTTCCTGTCCCCGTCCGGCGTCGACGAGTTCCCGCACCTGGACCAGGACCAGCTCGCCCAGTCGCTGGCGGAGATCGCCGGCTTCGACGGGCTGCTGATCGTGCACGCCGAGGACCCGCACCACCTCGCCGCCGCCCCGCAGCACGGCGGACCCAGGTACGCCGACTTCCTCGCCTCCCGCCCGCGCGACGCCGAGGACACGGCCATCGCCACCCTGATCGCGCAGGCCAAGCGGCTCGACGCACGCGTGCACATCCTGCACCTGTCCTCCAGCGACGCGCTGCCGCTGATCCGGGCCGCCCGCGCCGAGGGTGTCCGCGTCACCGTGGAGACCTGCCCCCATTACCTGACCCTGACCGCCGAGGAAGTCCCGGACGGCGCCAGCGAGTTCAAGTGCTGCCCGCCCATCCGCGAGGCCGCCAACCAGGACCTGCTGTGGCAGGCGCTGGCCGACGGCACCGTCGACTGCGTCGTCACCGACCACTCGCCCTCCACCGCCGACCTGAAGACCGACGACTTCGCCACCGCCTGGGGCGGCATCTCCGGCCTCCAGCTCAGCCTGTCCGCCGTATGGACCGAGGCCCGCAGGCGCGGCCACGGCCTGGAGGACGTCGTGCGCTGGATGTCCGAGCGGACCGCCGCACTCGTCGGCCTGGACCAGAAGGGCGCCATCGCACCCGGCCGCGACGCCGACTTCGCCGTCCTCGCCCCGGACGAGACCTTCACCGTCGACCCGGTCGCCCTCCAGCACCGCAACCGGGTCACCGCGTACGCCGGCAGGACCCTGCACGGCGTCGTGAAGTCCACCTGGCTGCGCGGCGAACGCATCGTCCACGACGGCGAGTTCACCGAGCCGAAGGGCACGCTGCTCGCCCGCCCCCAGTGAGCCACCCCGCACCAGCGGGCCGGCCGACGCACAGAAAGGAAACCCTGATCACCGTGACGGCGACCCCCAGCTTCACCGGCGACGCGAACCCCTACGGAGGCGGCGACCCGTACGCGGACTACCGCACCGCCGACTTCCCCTTCACCCAGTACGCCAACCTCGCCGACCGGCAGCTCGGCGCCGGTGTCGTCGCCGCCAATGACGAGTTCTTCGCCCAGCGCGAGAACCTCCTGGTGCCCGAGCGGGCCGAGTTCGACCCCGAGCACTTCGGGCACAAGGGCAAGATCATGGACGGCTGGGAGACCCGCCGCCGGCGCGGTGTCTCGGCCGGGCACCCGTGGCCCACCGCCGAGGACCACGACTGGGCACTGGTCCGTCTCGGCGCGCCCGGCGTGATCCGCGGCATCGTCGTCGACACGGCCCACTTCCGCGGCAACTACCCCCAGGCCGTCTCGGTCGAGGCCGCCTGCGTCCCCGGTTCCCCGTCCCCTCAGGAACTGCTGGGCGACGACGTGAAGTGGACGACGATCGTCCCGCGCACCCCGGTCGGCGGACATGCGGCCAACGGCTTCGAGGTCGGCGTCGAGGCGCGCTTCACGCATCTGCGCGTCAACCAGCACCCCGACGGCGGCATCGCCCGCCTGCGGGTCTACGGCGAGGTGGTACCGGACCCGCAGTGGCTCGGTGTGCTCGGCACCTTCGACGTGGTCGCCCTGGAGAACGGCGGCCAGGTCCAGGACGCCTCCAACCTCTTCTACTCCCCGGCCACCAACACCATCCAGCCGGGCCGCTCCCGCAAGATGGACGACGGCTGGGAGACCCGCCGCCGCCGAGACCAGGGCAACGACTGGATCCGCTACCAGCTGGCCGCCCAGGCGCAGATCCGTGCGATCGAGATCGACACCGCCTATCTCAAGGGCAACAGCGCCGGCTGGGCCTCGGTCTCGGTCAAGGACGGCGAGGACGGTGAGTGGACCGAGATCCTGCCGCGCACCCGCCTCCAGCCCGACACCAACCACCGCTTCGTGCTGCCCGCCCCGGCCGTCGGCACGCACGCGCGCGTGGACATCTTCCCCGACGGCGGCATCTCCCGCCTGAGGCTGTTCGGTTCGCTGACGGAGCAGGGCGCGGCCGGTCTCGCCGCGCGGCACCAGGAACTGGGCGGCTGACCCACCCAGCACGCGCGCGGGGCGCCCCGGCCTGGACAGCACCGGGCGCCCCGCGTGTCACCCTTACGGATCCGGTCACCCGTAAGGATCGGCTTTCGGCCGCCAGGAACTCAACGGTCCGTCTCCCGCGTTCTTCCCGTGTGACCCTTCAGCAAGAGATCGTCGGCAACGCCATGCAGATGGCGGTCGTCAACCTGCAGCCCGGCCAGACCGTGTACTGCGAGGCCGGGAAGTTCCTGTTCAAGACGACGAACGTGACCATGGAGACCCGCCTGTCCGGCCCGTCCGGAAACGGAAGCGGAGGCCAGCAGGGGCAGGGCGGCGGCATGGGCGGCCTGCTGCGCCAGGCCATGGGCACCGCCATGCAGGTCGGCCAGCGCATGCTCGCGGGCGAGTCGCTGGCGTTCCAGTACTTCACCTCCCAGGGCGGCGAGGGCACGGTCGGCTTCGCGGGCGTGCTCCCGGGCGAGATGCGCGCGCTGGAGCTGGACGGCACGCGCGCGTGGTTCGCCGAGAAGGACGCCTTCGTGGCCGCGGAGTCCACCGTGGACTTCGGCATCGCCTTCGCCGGCGGTCGCACCGGCATGAGCGGCGGCGAGGGCTTCATCCTGGAGAAGTTCACCGGGTACGGCACGGTGATCATCGCCGGCGCGGGCAACTTCATCGACCTCAACCCCGCCGACTTCGGCGGCCGTATCGAGGTGGACACCGGCTGTGTGGTCGCCTTCGAGGAGGGCATCCAGTACGGCGTCCAGCGCGTCGGCGGCCTCAACCGGCAGGGGATCATGAACGCCGTCTTCGGGGGCGAGGGCCTCTCCCTGGCCACCCTGGAGGGCAACGGCCGGGTGATCCTGCAGTCGCTGACCATCGAGTCCCTGGCCAACGCCCTGAAGAAGGCCCAGGGCGGCGACAAGCAGGGCCCGACCGGCGGTCTGTTCTCCACCCACGCCGGCTGAACCGATGAGTCGCGGGTGCGGGCGGGGTCTCAAGAGACGACCGAAAGCCCCCGCACCCGGAAGAAGGCACCCGCCATGGGCAAGCTCGTCTCCACCGTCTTCGTCACCCTCGACGGCGTCTACCAGGCGCCCGGCGGCCCCCAGGAGGACACCAGGGGCGGCTTCACCCACGGCGGCTGGAGCTTCACGTTCGGCGACGAGGACTTCGGCCGCTTCGTCGCCGAGGTCTTCGGCCGCGCCGGCGCCTTCCTGCTCGGCCGCCGTACGTACGACATCTTCGCCGGCTACTGGCCGAAGGTGACCGAAGCGTCCCACCCCATCGCCTCCCCGCTCAACGCCCTTCCCAAGTACGTCGTCTCCGCCACCCTCCAGGCGCCCGAGTGGTCCGGCACCACGGTGATCTCCGGCGACCTCGCCAAGGAGGTGCGGGCCCTCAAGGAGCGCACGGACGGCGAACTCCAGGTCCACGGAAGTGGTGCCCTGGTCCGGTCCCTGATCGACCTGCGCCTGCTCGACACCCTGCACCTGCTGACCTTCCCGGTCGTCCTCGGCACTGGCCACCGCCTGTTCCCGGACGGCACGGTGCCCACCCGTTTCCGGCACACCGGCGGCCGCGTCACCGCAGCCGGCATCTCCCTGCAGACCTACGACCTGACGGGCGACCCCGAGTACGGGTCGTACGAACTGCCCGAGGACGCCTGACCGCGCGCGAAAGCGGTGGCCGAAGATCATCGCCGCCGGTACGGTGAGCGCGCCCCGTGCGAGCCGCCGACGTCTCCGCACCCCCTACGGAGACCGGGAGAGCCGCCCGCATGTCCTCGCTCACCGTGTCCGGCGCCGCCGCCCTGCCACGCCGTGCCTGGCGCACCGACCTGCCCGTCCTGCTCGTCGCCGTGTGCTGGGGCGCCAGCTACCTCGCCGCCAAGGACGTCACCACGGCCCGTACCGTGCTCGCCGTCCTGGTGCTGCGGTTCGCGCTCGCCGTGCCCGTCCTGGCCGTCGCCGGACGCCGCGCGCTGCGCTCGCTCACCGGCGCCCAGTGGCGCGGTGCGGCCCTGCTCGGGCTGATCCTCAGCGGGATCTTCCTGCTGGAGACCTACGGAGTGGTGCACACGTCGGCGACCAACGCCGGCCTGATCATCAGCCTCACCATGATCTTCACTCCGCTCGCCGAGGCCGCCGTCACCCGCACCCGGCCCACCCCGGCCTTCCTCGGCGCTGCGCTGCTGTCGGTGCTCGGCGTCGTCCTGCTCACCCAGAACGGCGGCCTCACCCGGCCCTCGCCCGGCGACCTGCTGATGCTGCTCGCCGCGCTCGCCCGCACCGTGCACGTCCTCGCCATGTCCCGGCTTCGGGCCGTCCAGGGCGCCGACGCGCTGCCGCTCACCACCGTCCAACTCGGCGCGTCCGTCGCCGTCTTCGCCCTGTTGTCGGCCCTTTCCGGCGGTCCTGCGCCCTGGGCGGTCGCGGCGGACCTCGGCGTGCGGGACTGGGCCGGGCTGCTGTTCCTCGCCGTGCTGTGCACGGTGTTCGCGTTCTTCGTGCAGATGTGGGCGGTGCGCCGCACGTCCCCGTCCCGGGTCGGTCTTCTGCTCGGCACCGAGCCGCTGTGGGCCGCCGCGGCCGGCATCGCGCTGGGCGGGGAACGGCTCGGCACAGCCGGTCTCGCCGGTGGCGTCCTGGTGCTTGTGGGGACCGCGTGGGGACGCAGGGCGGCAGGTTAACTTCCTGAAAACTCATCGGACTTGAAAGGAAAATCTTCAATATTGTCGTTGACATGCCAACGTCTACGCGCGTCATCATGAGGGCATGAGATTCCCCCCACGCGCAACTCGCATCGGCGCCGCAGCCGCGCTCCTGTCCGCCCTCGTCGTCGGCGGCACCGTCTCCGCCACCACGGCGAACGCCGCGGCCGACTCGGTCGGCAGCATCTGCTACGGCAGCCTCCCGTCGCAGGCCCACGACACCCTGGACCTCATCGACCAGGGCGGCCCCTTCCCGTACTCGCAGGACGGCGTGGTCTTCTCCAACCGTGAAGGCGTCCTGCCCAGCGAGCCCAGCGGGTACTACCACGAGTACACGGTGATCACCCCCGGCTCCCCCACGCGCGGTGCCCGGCGCATCGTCACCGGTGAGGCGTCCCAGGAGGACTACTACACCTCCGACCACTACGCGACGTTCAACCTGATCGACTTCGGCTGCTGAGCCGGACGACAGGACCCGGGAGAACAGCGCGACAGATGTGACAGCCAGGCCCTCGCCCCGCGGCCACGCCCCCACCCCGGGCCGCAGGGCGAGCGGCGTCCGGGCCGGCGCCGGCCCGGACGCCCAGGGGCCGTACGAAGGCCGGTGGTACGCGCCGAAAGTCGGTGATCCTGCGACTTTGGTAGCCGATCCCGCGCGCGGGGCGGTCACCAGTGACGGGCTCTGCGTAGATTTGTCGACCGTGAGTGAAGACCGACCCCGGCCGGCCCCCGTTCCCGAGAACGAGCTGCGCCGCTGGATGCTCCCGTCGGCCGTGGTGAAGGAACTGGACCCGGACGCGGTGCCCGAGGGGCGCCGGCTCCGGCGCACGGCCCGCGACTGGGCCGTCGACACCTGCTGCTTCCTGCTGGTCGTCCTGCTGTACCTGGTGACCGCGGTGTCTTTGGTACGGCATCCCGACGTGCCCCAGGGCTACGTCGTCGCCGACGTCGTGCTGGGCGGCCTGTCCTGTCTCGCCGTCTGGTTTCGCCGCCGCTGGCCGGTCGGCCTCGCCGTCGTGATGATCGCGGTCGGTTTCGCCTCCGAGACCTCCGGCTGGGTCACCCTGGTCACCCTGTTCACCGTCGCCGTGCACCGGCCGTTCCGGTACGTCGCCTGGACCGGCGGTGCCAACCTCGCCCTCGTACCCCTCTACTACTGGCTGCGGCCCGAGTCCGGTCTGTCGTACACGGCGGGCCTCGTCTTCGCGCTGCTGCTCACCGTCGCCGTGATCGGCTGGGGGATGTTCGTCCGCTCCAAGCGGCTGCTGATGCTGAGCCTCAGGGACCGTGCCCACCGGGCGGAGACCGAGGCGCGGCTGCGCGCCGAGCAGGCCCAGCGGCTCGCCCGTGAGGACATCGCCCGCGAGATGCACGACGTGCTCGCCCACCGGCTCACCCTGCTCAGCGTGCACGCCGGTGCCCTGGAGTTCCGGCCGGACGCGCCCCGCGAGGAGGTCGTGCGGGCCGCCGGCGTCATCCGCGAGAGCGCCCACGAGGCTCTGCAGGACCTGCGGGAGATCATCGGCGTCCTGCGCACCGGCGGCTCCGACGACGCGGCAGGCGGCCGTCCGCAGCCGACGCTCGCCGTGCTCGACCAACTCGTCGGCGAGTGTCGCGAGGCCGGTATGAAGATCGTCCTCGATCACCGCGTCGCCGACCCGGCCGCCGTACCCGCCTCGGTCGGCCGCACCGCCTACCGCATCGCCCAGGAGGCCCTGACCAACGCCCGCAAGCACGCCCCCGGCGCCGAGGTCGCCCTCCGCCTCGCCGGCGCCCCCGGCGACGGCCTCACGATCACGGTCACCAACCCGCCCCCGAAGGCCGAGGCCCCGCCCGTGCCCGGCTCCGGCCAGGGCCTGATCGGCCTCAGGGAGCGGGCGACACTGGCCGGCGGGCGGCTGGAGCACGGCGCCACGGCCGACGGCGGATTCGAGATCCGGGCCTGGCTGCCCTGGGGGTGAACGGGGCGCGGTCCCGTCCGGGGTGGGCGGCGGGGACCAACCCCCCCGGCCGCGTGCGGGCGTCGGACCGACAGCGGGATCCGGGTGGGACCCGAGCGGGACCCGAGCGGGATCCGAGCGGGATCCGGGCGGGATCCGGGCGGGATCAGGGCGGGATCAGGGCGGGATCAGGGCGGGATCAGGGCGGGATCCGGGCGGGATTCGAGCGGGAGACGGGGTCCGGCGGTCCGCCGGTCCAGGGGCGGGAGTTCACGGGCATGCGCACGAGCCCGGGCGCGGGCATGAGCACGGGCGTGGGCATGAGCACGGTCATGGAGATCGGCATCGGCGTCGTCCTGGACGCCCCCGTCGGGCCCGCCGCTGATACGGATCGGTTCCGTGGGCGGCGGCCCGGTGTCACGCGCGGCTTTCCCCGGCCCGCCGAGCGGGTGGGTCCACGGCGGCACCCGGGGCCGCACGAACCGTGATTACGTTGGGCCCATGACGCCGATCAGACTCCTCCTCGTAGACGACGACCCCCTGGTGCGCGCCGGACTCGCGCTGATGATGGGCGGGGCCGAGGACATCGAGATCGTCGGGGAGGCCGCCGACGGCGCCGAGGTCGAGGACCTCGTCGGGCGCACCCGGCCCGACGTCGTCCTGATGGACATCCGGATGCCCTCGGTGGACGGGCTCGCGGCGACCGAGCGGCTGCGCGCGCGTGCGGACGCCCCGCAGGTCGTGGTGCTGACCACCTTCCACGCGGACGAACAGGTGCTGCACGCCCTGCGCGCGGGCGCCGCCGGGTTCGTCCTCAAGGACACCGCGCCCGCCGAGATCGTCGACGCGGTGCGCAGGGTCGCGGCCGGCGAACCGGTGCTGTCGCCCGACGTCACCCGTCAGTTGATGCGGCACGCGGCCGGCACCGCCGCCGACTCCCGGCAGGCACGCGCGCGTGAACGGCTCGCCGCGCTCAACGACCGCGAGCGCGAGGTCGCCGTCGCCGTCGGCCGCGGCCTGGCCAACGCCCAGATCGCCACCGACCTGTTCATGAGCGTGGCCACCGTCAAGACCCACGTCTCCCGCGTCCTCGCCAAGCTCGGCCTCAACAACCGGGTCCAGATCGCCCTGCTCGCCTACGACGCGGGACTTCTCGACGAGGACGGGCACTAACGCCGTACGCCGCCCGTTGTCCCTTCACGGGGAGACACCCGGTGGGCCTCGGGGGAGTCCGGAAGGGGAACTGTGGACGGGCAACAGGTGGTCGATCTGCGGGAGTTCGACGAGGCGCTCCGCGAGGATCCGCATCCGGTCTATGCCCGGCTGCGCCGGCAGGGTCCCGTGCACCGCGTCCGGTTCCCGGGCTGGGACGACGACGCCTGGCTGGTCGTCGGCTACGAGGCGGCGCGGGCGGCCCTCGCCGACCCCCGGCTGGCCAAGGACACCAGCAAGATCGGCGTGACCGTCATGGAGCGGGAGATGGTCGGCGATCACCTGCTGGCCACCGACCCGCCCCAGCACACCCGCCTGCGGGCCCTCGTCACGCGCGCGTTCACGATGCGCCGGGTCGAGCAGTTGCGCCCGCGGATCCAGCAGATCACCGACGATCTGCTGGACGAGATGCTCCCGGCGGGCCGCGCCGACCTCATCGGATCGCTCGCCTACCCGCTGCCCATCACCGTCATCTGCGAGCTGCTCGGCGTCCCGGACATGGACCGCGCGGAGTTCCGCAAGATGTCCACCGAGGTGGTCGCCCCGTCCGCCGCGCAGGGGGCGGACGACGCGGTCGTCCGCCTCGGCGCGTACCTCACCGAGCTGATCGAGGACAAGCGCTGCGCCGGCCCCACCGACGACCTGCTCAGCGACCTGCTCCGCACCACCGCCGAGGACGGCGACCGGCTCTCCGCGCGGGAACTGCGCGGCATGGCCTTCCTGTTGCTGATCGCCGGCCACGAGACCACCGTCAACCTGATCGGCAACGGCATCCACGCCCTTTTGACCCACCCCGACCAACTCTCCGCCCTGCGCGGCGACATGGGGCTCCTGGACGGTGCCGTGGAGGAGATGCTGCGCTACGAGGGCCCGGTGCACACCGCCACGTACCGGTTCGCGGCCGAGCCCCTGGAGATCGCCGGCACGCCGATCGGGAAGGCCGACCATGTGGTGGTCGGCCTCACCGCCGCCCAGCGCGACGGCGGCCGCTTCGGTGACCCCGACCGCTTCGACATCCGCCGCGACACCCGGGGCCATCTCGCCTTCGGCCACGGCATCCACTTCTGCCTCGGTGCGCCGCTGGCCCGCCTGGAGGGCCGGATCGCCATCGGCGCCCTCCTGGAGCGCGCGCCCGGCCTCGCGCTCGACGGCACACCGGGAGCGTGGCTGCCGGGCCTGCTGATGAGGGGGATGCGCAGCCTTCCGGTGCGCTGGTGAGCGGCCCCTGACCCGGGGTGTGGGCGGCCCACGGGATGCGTCGTGCGCAGGCCCCGCCCTCAGCCGTACGACGGCTGCACCCGGTCCGGGATCTCCGCGAGGGCCACCGGGCGCCGCTCCCGCCGGGAGATCTCACAGGCCTCGGCGATCCGCAGCGCCTGCAGGGCCTCGCGGCCGTCGCACGGGTTGGGCCGCTCGCCGCGCACCACCTCGACGAAGGCGTTCAGCTCGGCTTCGTAGGCGGGCCCGAAGCGCTCCAGGAAGCCCGTCCACGGCTTGTCCGCGGGCGGCGGCCCGGTCGGCTCGGTGGATGCGAGCGGCGTACGGTCGTCCAGGCCGACCACCGCCGTGTCCCGCTCCCCGGCCAACTCCATGCGGACGTCGTAACCGGCGCCGTTCAGACGGGTCGCGCTCGCCGTGGCCAGCGTGCCGTCGTCCAGGGTGAGCAGGGCCGCGCCGGTGTCCACGTCACCGGCCTCGCGGAACATCACGGGCCCGGCGTCCGAACCTGCGGCGTACACGTCGGCCACCTCACGCCCCGTCACCCAGCGCAGTATGTCGAAGTCGTGGATCAGTGTGTCCCGGAACAGCCCACCGGACAGCGGCAGCCACTCGGCCGGGGGAGGGGACTGGTCGCAGGTCATCGCCCGTACGGTGTGCAGCCGCCCGAGCCGTCCCGAGCGCACCGCCTCGCGGGCGCCGGCGTACCCCGCGTCGAAGCGCCGCTGGAACCCCATCTGCAGGACCGTTCCGGCCGACTCCACCTCGGTGAGGGCCTGCAGCGTGCCGGGCAGGTCGAGCGCGATCGGCTTCTCGCAGAAGACCGGCAGGCCCGAACGGGCCGCCCGGCCGATCAGTTCGGCGTGCGCCGCGGTCGCGGTGGTGATCACCACCGCGTCCACGCCCCAGGTGAAGATCTCGTCCACCCCGGGAGCCGCCGTCTCGCCCAGCCGGTGCGCCAGTTCCTGCGCCCGCGCCGGATCCGTGTCCGTGAGGATCAGCGAGCCGACCTCTCGGTGGCGGCTGAGCGTTCTCGCGTGAAGGGTGCCGATGCGGCCCGTACCGATGACCCCGATGCGCATGGAAACAAAGTGAGGGCGGACCCCTGGCGCTGTCAATGCAAATGTCCGGACAATCGGACTACACAACTTCCCGTCAACCCGTCACACGGCTACGCTCGAGCCCGTGCCGAAACCAGATGTGGACCCGACCGTCGCGCTCGACCTCCGTGTCGACCGCAGTTCACCGGTGCCGTTGTACTTTCAGCTCTCCCAGCAGCTGGAGGCTGCGATCGAGCACGGCAGCCTCACCCCGGGCAGCCTGCTGGGCAACGAGATCGAGCTGGCCGCACGGCTCGGCCTGTCCCGGCCGACCGTCCGCCAGGCCATCCAGTCCCTGGTCGACAAGGGGCTCCTCGTGCGCCGCAGAGGCGTCGGCACGCAGGTCGTGCACAGCCAGGTCAAGCGCCCGCTGGAGCTGAGCAGCCTCTACGACGACCTGGAGGCGGCCGGCCAGCGGCCCGCGACCAAGGTGCTGGTCAACACCGTCGTGCCGGCCTCCGCCGCGGTCGCGGCCGCGCTCGGTGTCACCGAGGGCGCCGAGGTGCACCGCATCGAACGGCTGCGCCTTGCGCACGGTGAGCCGATGGCGTACCTGGTCAACCATCTCCCGACCGGGCTGCTCGACCTGGACACCGGCCAGCTGGAGGCCACCGGCCTGTACCGGCTGATGCGTGCCGCCGGGATCACCCTGCACAGCGCGCGGCAGTCCATCGGGGCCCGCGGCGCCACGGCCGCCGAGGCCGAGCGGCTCGCCGAGACCGAAGGCGCCCCGCTGCTCACCATGCAGCGCACCACGTTCGACGACACCGGCCGGGCGGTCGAGTTCGGCGACCACACCTACCGTCCGAGCCGTTACTCCTTCGAGTTCCAGTTGCTCGTACGGCCGTGACGGAGGACTCCGGATTCGTCGCAATGTCCGGACAAGAGGACCGCTGGGCCACCCCCTGCCCTGTCATGAGTGTTCACGGTGTTCGATACTGGAGTATTTGGGGCCGCTGAAGACTGATCGCCGGCCCCTTCCGTACGTATGAACACGGCAAGAAGGGCACGGCCTCGTGGCACGGTTTCGGACCTGGGCAGTCATCGCGCTGACAGGGGCACTTTCGCTGTCTCTGGGGGCGTGCAGCAGCACCGGCGGCAAGCGGGCCGAGGACGCCCGCAACGCCGCGGCGGCCCAGGGCAGGGCGGCGGTGAACACCCCGCGCTGGACCTTCGCGATGATCACCCACTCCGGAGAC
This sequence comes from Streptomyces broussonetiae, assembly GCF_009796285.1. NCBI lineage: Bacteria > Bacillati > Actinomycetota > Actinomycetes > Kitasatosporales > Streptomycetaceae > Streptomyces > Streptomyces broussonetiae. The sequence continues at coordinate 7,327,635 of NZ_CP047020.1, forward strand.
GGTGACACCTTCTGGGACATCGTGCAGAACGGGGCCAAGCAGGCCGCCGTCAAGGACAACATCAACTTCCTGTACTCGCACGACGACGATGCCCAGCAGCAGGCGCAGCTGGTGGATGCCGCCGTGGACAAGAAGGTCGACGGCATCATCCTCACCCTCGCCAAGCCTGACGCCATGAAGGCCGCCGTGGCCCGTGCCGAGAAGGCGGGCATCCCGGTGATCACGGTCAACTCCGGCTCCGAGGAGTCCAAGGCCTTCGGCGCCCTGGCCCACATCGGCCAGGACGAGACCATCGCCGGCGAGGCCGTCGGCGACGAGCTGAACAAGCGCGGGAAGAAGAAGGCCCTGTGCGTCCTGCACGAGCAGGGCAACGTCGGGCACGAGCAGCGCTGCGACGGCGTCGCCAAGACCTTCCGCGGCACGCTCCAGAAGCTGTACGTCAACGGCACCAACATGCCCGACGTGCAGTCCGCGATCGAGGCCAAGCTCCAGGCCGACAGGTCCATCGACTCCGTCGTCACCCTCGGCGCCCCCTACGCCGACACCGCCGTGAAGGCGAAGGGCGACGCGGGCAGCAAGGCCGAGATCGACACCTTCGACCTCAATGCCCAGGTCGCCGCCGAGCTGAAGAGCGGCACCCTCGGCTTCGCCGTGGACCAGCAGCCGTACCTCCAGGGCTACGAGGCGGTCGACCTGCTGTGGGCCTACAAGTACAACGGCGACGTCCTCGGCGGCGGCAAGCCGGTGCTGACCGGTCCGCAGATCATCACCAAGGACCAGGCCGCGGCGCTGGCCGAGTACACCGAGCGGGGCACCCGATGAGCGCGACCGTGGAAAAGACGGCCGACGAACCCCCGAAGACGGCTGACGAAAGGATTCTGCAGACCTCGCCGCTGAAGAAGCTGCTCTCCCGGCCGGAGCTGGGTTCGGTCGTCGGCGCGCTCGCCGTCTTCGTCTTCTTCGCCGTCGTCGCCGACGGCTTCCTCAACGCCTCCAGCCTCAGCACCGTCCTGTACGCCTCCTCGACCATCGGGATCATGGCCGTACCGGTGGCGCTGTTGATGATCGGCGGCGAGTTCGACCTGTCGGCCGGTGTCCTCGTGACGTCCTCGGCGCTCATCTCCTCGATGTTCAGCTACCAGATGACGGCGAACACCTGGGTCGGCGTGGGCGTCTCCCTGCTGGTCACCCTGGCCGTCGGTGCCTTCAACGGGTTCATGCTCACCCGCACCAGGCTGCCCAGTTTCATCATCACCCTGGGCACGTTCCTGATGCTGACCGGCCTGAACCTCGGCTTCACCAAGCTGATCGACGGCACGGTGTCGACGAAGACCATCGGGGACATGGAGGGCTTCCCCTCCGCCCGCGCCGTCTTCGCCTCGACCCTCTCCATCGGCGGTGTCGACTTCAAGGTCACGATCCTGTGGTGGCTGGGCCTGGTCGCCCTCGCCTCCTGGATCCTGCTGCGCACCCGCGCCGGCAACTGGATCTTCGCCGTCGGCGGCAACCAGGACGCGGCCCGCGCGGTCGGCGTCCCGGTCGCGGCGACCAAGATCGGCCTCTACATGGGCGTGGCGTTCGGCGCCTGGATCTCCGGCCAGCACCTGCTCTTCTCCTTCGACGCCGTCCAGTCCGGGGAGGGCGTCGGCAACGAGCTGATCTACATCATCGCGGCCGTCATCGGCGGCTGCCTGATCACCGGCGGCTACGGCAGCGCGATCGGCTCCGCCGTGGGCGCGCTCCTCTTCGGCATGACGAGCAAGGGCATCGTCTTCGCCGAGTGGAACCCGGACTGGTTCAAGTTCTTCCTCGGAGCGATGCTGCTCCTCGCGACCCTGCTCAACGCCTGGGTCAAGAAGCGCGCGGAGGCGACGGCATGACCGACGAAGTGACCGAGACATCCGAGCGCACGGCGCTGGTCGAGCTGGCCGACGTGGCCAAGCAGTACGGCAACGTCCGCGCCCTGGAGGGCGTCTCGCTGGAGGTCCACGCGGGCGAGATCACCTGCGTACTCGGCGACAACGGCGCCGGCAAGTCGACGCTGATCAAGATGATCGCCGGCCTGCACCGCCACGACGGCGGCACCCTGCGCATCGAAGGCGAGGAGACCCGCCTCGCCTCCCCGCGCGAGGCCCTGGACCGGGGCATCGCCACGGTCTACCAGGACCTCGCCGTCGTCCCGCTGATGCCGGTCTGGCGCAACTTCTTCCTGGGCTCCGAGCCCCGCAAGGGCGTCGGCCCCTTCAAGCGCCTGGACATCGACCTCATGCGCCGCACCACCCGCGAGGCACTGCTGCGCATGGGCATCGACCTCAGGGACGTGGACCAGCCCATCGGCACCCTCTCCGGCGGCGAACGCCAGTGCGTGGCGATCGCCCGCGCCGTCCACTTCGGAGCGAAGGTCCTGGTCCTGGACGAGCCGACGGCGGCACTGGGTGTGAAGCAGTCCGGTGTGGTCCTGAAATATGTGGCGGCAGCACGGGACGAAGGCCTGGGCGTCGTCTTGATCACCCACAACCCGCACCACGCCTACCTGGTGGGGGACAGGTTCGTACTCCTGCGCCGAGGCACGATGGTGGGCAATTACACACGGGATGAAATAACCCTGGACGAATTGACCGGGCAAATGGCCGGCGGCTCCGACCTGGACGCGCTACGCCACGAACTGCAGCGCAGTTAGAGGGGCGTGGGCAGCGACGCGATCGACCACGGACCACTCGCACCCGTCACCGATCGCGCCCCCGCCTGCCCTTCCCCGTACAGCACGCTTACCGGCGGTGAGGCAGAATCGACGAACGATGAGCACCTATCGCGACCTCACCGCCCCCATCGGCTCCCGCCGGGCCCCCGTGCTCCGGACGGTCGGCACCAGGGAACGCCGCTCCCACCTGACCGCACCGCGTGTCCCCACGGTGGGTATCGACATCGGCGGGACCAAGGTCATGGCGGGCGTCGTGGACGCCGACGGCAACATCCTGGAGAAGCTCCGCGCGGAGACCCCGGACAAGTCCAAGAGCCCCCAGGTCGTCGAGGACACCATCGTCGAACTGGTCCTGGACCTGTCCGACCGGCACGACGTGCACGCGGTCGGCATCGGCGCCGCCGGCTGGGTCGACGCCGACCGCAACCGCGTCCTGTTCGCCCCCCACCTGTCCTGGCGCAACGAACCCCTGCGCGACCGCCTGAGCGGCAGGCTCTCCGTGCCGGTCCTCGTCGACAACGACGCCAACACCGCCGCCTGGGCCGAGTGGCGCTTCGGCGCCGGCCGCGGCGAGGACCACCTCGTGATGATCACGCTCGGTACCGGCATCGGCGGCGCCATCCTGGAGGACGGCCAGGTCAAGCGCGGAAAGTTCGGCGTCGCGGGCGAGTTCGGCCATATGCAGGTCGTGCCCGGCGGCCACCGCTGCCCGTGCGGCAACCGCGGCTGCTGGGAGCAGTACAGCTCCGGCAACGCCCTCGTCCGTGAGGCAAGGGAGCTGGCCGCCGCCGACTCCCCGGTGGCCTACGGGATCATCGAGCACGTCAAGGGCAACATCGGCGACATCACCGGCCCGATGATCACCGAGCTGGCCCGCGAGGGCGACGCCATGTGCATCGAACTGCTCCAGGACATCGGCCAGTGGCTCGGCGTCGGCATCGCCAACCTCGCCGCCGCCCTCGACCCGTCCTGCTTCGTGATCGGCGGCGGTGTCTCGGCCGCCGACGACCTGCTCATCAGCCCGGCCCGGGACGCCTTCAAGCGCCACCTCACCGGCCGTGGCTACCGCCCCGAGGCCCGCATCACCCGCGCCCAGCTCGGCCCCGAGGCCGGCATGGTCGGCGCCGCCGACCTGGCCCGGCTGGTGGCCCGCCGGTTCCGCCGCGCCAAGCGCCGCCGGGTGGAGCGCTACGAGCGCTACGAACGCTACGCCCAGGTCCGCCGCGACCAGGACACCGCATGACCGCGGCGCTGCCCCGCCAGGCCGCTCCGCCGGACGAGCCGCGCCACCCGGTCGAGAACCCCCGGCACAAGGCGAAGCGCCGTGCGCTCACCCTGCTGATCATCGGCCTGCTCATCGGCATCCCGGCCGGCTACCTGGTGATCTCCGCCAACCAGAGCCGCAACAGCGGCAAGGACAAGGAGGCGAAGTACGCGGCGACCGGCCTGACCCCGCTCTGGCCGTCGAAGGTGCAGCGCCGCCTGTACCAGGTGACCGTTCCGCACCCCGCCGTCTCCGTCGCCTCCTACGAGACGAACAACTGGAAGACCAGCCGTCTCTATGTACAGTTCCGCACCAACGCCGCGGGCCTGGACGCCTTCCTGGAGTCCATGGGCGCACGCCGGGAGGAGCTGAAGAGGGACGACATCGCCATCGGCGCCCGCGACCAGAAGGTCAGCGGCTGGCACTTCACCGGCACCGGCCCCTGGCTGGGGCTCACGCACGCGCAGAAGAACCCCGCACCCACTCAGGACGTGGTCGTGAACATGTCCGACCCGAGCGCTCCGGCGGTGTACGTCGTCTCGCGCACCGTGCCGTGACACCGGACCCCGGCCGGTGTCCGGGGCCGGTTGTCAGACCCCGCCCGTAGAGTCGAAGACGTCTGATCCGGCGCACGGGCGGGAGGTGGAAGGGACGTATGAGCACAGGCACGGCCGCGGTGGCCGAGCGCGCGGACGGTTCCGGGCGGACCGGGGACCGGGTCCCGGTGCGCCTCGCGTCGGTCTATCTGCCCGCGGCCCTGCCGCGCGAGGGCCGCATCGCCTTCTGGGACCCCGACGGCGGCGCCCTGCCCGGCCCCGGCGACACCGAGGAACTGACCGTCGTACGACGTCAAGGCGCGAGCGTCCGCCGCCGGCAGGTCCCCGCGCTGACCCTGCCGCTCACCGAGGCCCTGCCGCTGCTGGTCAGGGCCCGCCGCGACCCGGCCGCCCACCCGGCGACGGCCTGCTGGGGCGCCGCCGCGCTGCACGCGCTCAGGCTGGTCGCCCGCGGCCGGCTGCTGCCGGGCCTGACCCCGAGCGGACACGACGCCTGGCGGGCCGGCCCCCTGGAGCCCGACGACATCGCCCATCTGCGCGCGGTGGCCGCGGCCCTGCCGCCGGAGGGCCACGCCGTACCGCTGCCGGACCCCGGCCCGCTCCGGCTGCCCGAGCCGGAGGCCCTGGTCCGCTCCTTCCTCGACGCGGTCGCCGACGTGCTGCCCCGCACCCCGGCCGCCCCGCACACCGCAGGCCGGCCCTTCGCCGCCCGCGAGCCCGTGGCGCTGCCCCAGGCGCACGCGTGGGCGGCCGAGGTCGCCGCCGGCATGGACGCGGGCGTACGCATCTCGCTGCGCCTGGACCTGTCCGCGTACGACGTCTTCGACGCAGGTGCTGCCGACGGCGCGCGGGCCGCGGGGGCGGCGATCGTGCAGGTGCACAGCCTGGCCGACCCCACCCTGGTGGCCGACGCGGCGGCCCTGTGGGCGGGGGAGGCCGATGCCGCGTTCGGTCCCCGCGCGCGCGTGGACGCCGCCCTCGCCGTCCGGCGCGCGGCCCGTGTGTGGCCGCCCCTGGACCGGCTTGCCGAGCAGGACGTGCCCGACGTGCTCGCCCTGTCCGAGGAGGAGCTGGGCGAGCTGCTGGGCGTCGCGGCCTCCAGGCTGGCCGCCGCCGGGGTCGCCGTGCACTGGCCGCGGGACCTCGCCCGCGATCTGACGGCCGCCGCCGTGGTCCGCCCGGCCCCCGGCTCGGCGACCGACGGCACCGGCTTCTTCGAGAGCGAGGACCTGCTGCAGTTCCGCTGGCAGCTGGCGCTCGGCGGTGATCCGCTCAGCGAGGCCGAGATGGACGCCCTCGCCGAGGCCCACCGCCCGGTCGTACGGCTCCGGGACCGCTGGGTCCTCGTCGATCCGGCGCTGGTCCGCAAAGCCCGCAAGCGTGAACTGGGCCTGCTCGACCCGGTCGACGCGCTGTCCGTCGCGCTCACCGGCACCGCCGAGGTCGACGGCGAGAGCGTCGAAGCCGTACCGGCCGGCGCCCTGGCGGCTCTGCGCGACCGCCTCACGGCGGGCCTGCGCCCGGCGGACCCGCCCCCGGGCCTCGCCGCCACCCTCCGCGACTACCAGCTGCGCGGCCTGGCCTGGCTCGACCTCATGACCTCCCTCGGCCTCGGCGGCTGCCTCGCCGACGACATGGGCCTCGGCAAGACCGTCACTCTCATCGCCCTGCACCTGAAGCGGGCCCGCACCGAGCCGACCCTCGTGGTCTGCCCGGCCTCCCTGCTCGGCAACTGGCAGCGGGAGATCACCCGGTTCGCGCCAGGCGTGCCGGTCCGCCGCTTCCACGGCCAGGAGCGCACCCTGGACGGCCTGGCGGGCGGCTTTGTGCTCACCACGTACGGCACCATGCGCTCCGCCGCGGCCAGCCTGGCCGAGCAGCCCTGGGGCATGGTCGTCGCCGACGAGGCCCAGCACGTGAAGAACCCCTACTCCGCCACGGCCAAGGCGCTGCGCACGATCCCGGCCCCCGCGCGCGTGGCGCTCACCGGCACCCCGGTGGAGAACAACCTCTCCGAACTGTGGGCCCTGCTCGACTGGACCACCCCCGGCCTCCTCGGCCCCCTGAAGTCCTTCCGCGCCCGCCACGCCCGCGCGGTGGAGAACGGCGAGGACCAGGAGGCCGTTGACCGCCTCGCCCGCCTGGTCCGCCCCTTCCTCCTGCGCCGCAAGAAGTCCGACCCGGGCATCGTCCCCGAGCTGCCGCCCAAGACCGAGACGGACCACCCGGTGCCCCTCACCCGCGAGCAGGCCGCGCTGTACGAGGCGGTGGTGCGCGAGTCGCTGCTCGCCATCGAGACCGCCGAGGGCATCGCCCGCCGGGGCCTGGTCCTCAAGCTCCTGGGTGCCCTGAAGCAGATCTGCGACCACCCGGCGCTGTACCTGAAGGAAGACGCGCGCCGCGACGGCCTGGCGGCTCGCTCCGGCAAACTCGCCCTGCTGGACGAGCTGTTGGACACCCTGCTCGCCGAGGACGGCTCGGCGCTCGTCTTCACCCAGTACGTCGGCATGGCCCGCCTCATCACCGCGCACCTGTCCGCCCGAGCGGTCCCGGTGGATCTCCTGCACGGCGGTACCCCGGTGCCGGAGCGCGAGCGCATGGTCGACCGCTTCCAGAGCGGTGAGACACCGGTCCTGGTGCTGTCCCTCAAGGCGGCGGGCACCGGCCTGAACCTCACCCGCGCGGGCCATGTCATCCACTTCGACCGCTGGTGGAACCCGGCCGTCGAGGAGCAGGCCACCGACCGCGCCTACCGCATCGGCCAGACCCAGCCCGTCCAGGTCCACCGCCTGGTCACGGAGGGCACGGTCGAGGACCGAATCGCCGAGATGCTCGCCGCCAAGCGTGCCCTCGCCGACGCCATCCTCGGCTCCGGCGAGGCGGCCCTGACCGAACTGACCGACCGCGAGCTGTCCGACCTCGTCTCCCTGCGGAGGACACCATGAGCCTCCCCCCGCAGGACCCCACCCCGGCCACCACCCCACGCCCGGCCGACGCGGCCCGGCAGGCCCTGCGGGCTGCACGGGAGCGGGCACAGGCCGAGCGCGACGCGGCACCGGACACGGACGTGGCACCGGACACGACGCAGGCCCCGGCACCCGGCGGCGCCGGGGGAGCAACGGAGGCAGCGGAGGCAACTGACGTAGCGGAGGCGGCGGAGGTCTCGCCCGGCAGCGAGCCGCAGCCGTGCGGTACGGCACAAGCACAGACGCAGACCCGGCCACCGCAGGACCTGGCCGAGCCCGCGGCGGAACACTCCGCCCGCACCGAACCGAGGCCCGCCGACGCGGCACGCGCGGCACTCAGGACCGCGGTTGCGGGTTCGGCCCAAGGCGGTGACAACCCGATGTCCCGGCTTCGCCCTGCCGTTGCGGCGGGTGAGGCGCCGGTGTCGGCCGGGGGTGGGGATCCGGGGTCTCGTTCTCGCCCTGGCGCTGCGGTGGGGGACGCGCCTGTTTCGGCTCGGGGCGGTGAGTACCCGATGTCCGGGCTCGGTCCTGGGGTTGTGGCGGGTGAGGCGCCTGTTTCGGCCGGGGGTGGGGATCCGGTGGCCCGGCTTCGGGCTGCCGCCGCGGCGGGCGACGTGACTACCCCGGCTCGGAGTGAGCTTCCGGAGCCCCGGACCCTCCCCGCCGCCGCACCGGCCGACGGCAGCGGCGGGGCCCAGGCCGAGAGCCCCATGCCCCGCCCCACAGCCCCGCCCGGCGGCCGTCCCGCCGACGTCGCCCGGGAAGCGCTGCGTGCGGCCCGGCAGGAGGCACTTCGGGCCGAGAACGAGGCGGAGCAGGCCACCGTGCGTGGCACCCGCGCGGCAGAACCGCGCACCCGGCGCGGGCCCCGCGTGACCGGCGGCCCTGCCGCCACGACGCCGCCCACCGCGCCCGACCCCGGGCCGGACTCCCGAGCGGCTCGCGTCAAGGCGGTCCAGGACATACGGCACTACCTGGCCGACGCCTTCCGGATGCCGACCTGGTCCGACACCCCGGAGGAGCAGCACCGGACCACGGACACCGACACCGACTCCGGCGCCCACGCACGCCAGGACCGGTCCTCTTCGGCTCCCGCCGCCCCCACCGACCAGGCACACGCGGCTCAGTCGCCCACTGCCTCTGCCACCCAGATCACCCCCACCAGCCCCGACGACCCTCATCACCCGACCCCCGCGCCCACGTCCCCGCGCCTGCCCCTCACCATGGCCACCCCGCACCGCGATTTCGAACTGCGGCGTACGTTCCCGGAGTTCGCGCCCCGCGAGGCCACCGCTGAGGGTGCGTCGTTCGCCGCGACCTGGTGGGGCAACGCGTGGGCGGATGCCCTGGAGCAGGGGGCGCTGGATCCCAAGCGGCTGGAGCGGGGGCGTGGTTATGCCGACCAGGGGCATGTCGACGCGATCACCGTGACACCGGGGCTCGTGCTGGCGTACGTGCGAGGGAGCCGGCCGCGGCCGTACCGCGTGCAGGTACGGGTCCGCACGCTGGAGGACACCGACTGGGAGCGTTTCCTCGACGCGGCAGCCGAGCGGCCGGGGCACATCGCCGCGCTGCTCGACAAAGAGCTGCCCCAGGCCCTCGCCGCCTGCGGCGTCCCCCTGCTGCCCGGCCCCGGCGACCTCGCCCCGCGCTGCAGCTGCCCCGACTCCGGTCACCCCTGCAAGCACGCGGCCGCCCTGTGCTACCAGACGGCCCGGCTGCTCGACGCCGACCCGTTCGTGCTGCTCCTGCTGCGCGGCCGGGGCGAGAAGGACCTGCTCGACGCGCTCTCCCGGCGCAGCGCCGCCCGCGCGGCCCGGGACCGGCGGCCCGGGACCCTGCCCGGTGTACGCGCCACCGACGCGCTCGCCCCCCGTCAACTGCCGCCGCTGCCCCCGCCGTTGCCGGTCCCACCGCATCCCGAGCAGCCACCGGTGTACCCGGCGGCGCCCGGCGGCCCGGACCCCTTCGCGCTGGACCAGCTCGCCACGGACGCCGCCGCCCGGGCGCACACGCTGCTCGGGACCGGGCATGACCCGGTGGGCGAGCTGACCCTGTGGCAGGACGCGGTGCGCCTCGCCGCGGCCCGCCCCGGCTCCGGCCTCACCGCCACCACCCGCACCCTTTACGCCACGCTCGCCACCGCCGTCGGCCGCACCCCGTCCGACCTCGCGCGGGCCGTCGCCGCCTGGCGCCAGGGCGGGGCGAGCGGGCTGGCCGTCCTGCAGGAGCCGTGGGACCCGCCGGCCGGCCGCTTCGACCGGGCCCGCCCGCTGCTGCTCGCCGCCGACCTCCCGGCCTTCCGCCCCTGGCGCAACCGCCTCACCCACCCGCGTGGCCACGTCCAGCTCCGGCTGAGCCGCGAGGGGTTGTGGTACGCGTACGAGTCGGATCCGGGCCAGGACGACTGGTGGCCCCGTGGCACGCCCGACCTGGATCCGGTGGGCGCGCTGACCGGCCTGGGCACACCGGACGACGCGCAGGGCGATGGTGTGCACCCGTGACGCCGTGGCGGTCACGCTCTTTCCCCCGGCGCGGCTAGTGCGGTGGTGCCTGCGAAGACCGCGCACGAACTGTGGATGTCCGGTGTGCCGGTACGGGGCGGTGCGCCGGTGCCTGGTGGCCGGTGGCATCATGACCGGCCGGATCGACATCGGCGGGCGGGGGAGACGTGACACCGGTGAGGACGCAAAGACGTCCCCGAACGAGGCCGGGCAGCGAACCCAGGACGAGGCTGGGCCGTATCGGGACGGCGCTGTTCATGGTGTTCGTCGGGGTGTTGTTCGCCGGCCTCGGGATCGGCGGAGGCGTGGGTCTCGCCGGGGACCTGAGGTACTCGACGCGAATGTCCGGCACCCCGGGGCTGCTGACGATCGACGAGTGCATCACCACGGGTACCGGCAAACAGCGGCACACCGACTGCCACGGCGTCTTCCGCTCCGACGATCACCAGGTCACGGACCAGTTCGCCGCCATCGGCGAGTCCTACCAGAAGGGGACGGTCCTACCGGTCCAGCGGGACGCGAGGGGCCGTTGCCACCTTGTCGGGGTCGCCCCGACTGCCGGGCGGCTGGCGGGGATCTGCGCCTGTGTGGTGGCACTCGTCGGCGGCCTGGCCTCCTTGTGCGGCGCCTTTGCCACCGTGATGCCGCGGCTGGGCGGCCGGATCGGCGCGGCCCTGTGGTCACCGAAGGCCGGCCGGATGCTGAGCCGGCTGCTGCAGGCGTGCGGTGTCGGTTTCGCCGTCTTCGGGGTGACGGGCGTGATCGGCTGGCTGGCCATGCCCTGACGGCAGAATCGAGCGATCGGACATATCAGATAGAGCCTGCCCCGGGCAGGATCTACACTCAGTTGGTAGCCGCAAGCAACGGAACGTGAGTGATGATCGGCACGGGCCGTCGGCGAGGTCGTGAGGGTGCCGTGCGCTCGCACGGTGGACGGGGTCCGGTGAAGCGCCCCCACGACGACCTGGTGGACCGCACGTACACGAGCCTCGGAGCCGGGCAGTGCCCGGGGGGCGAGGCGAGGCAAGGAGATTTGCACGCATGACCATGTCCGCGTCCCCGGCCCGCGGGGGAACCGCAGAGATATCCGCGCCACCACCGCCGGCCGGCAGACTCACGCACCGCCAGATCATGACGATCCTCAGCGGCCTGATGCTGGGGATGTTCCTCGCGGCGCTCGACCAGACCATCGTCAGCACCTCGATCCGAACGATCGCCGACGATCTGCACGGTCTCAGCGCGCAGGCGTGGGTCACCACCGCGTACCTGATCACCTCCACCATCAGCACGCCGCTGTACGGCAAGCTGTCCGACATCTACGGCCGCAAACCCTTCTTCCTCGCGGCCATTTCGATCTTCATCGTCGGCTCGGCGGCCTGTTCGTTCGCCACCTCGATGACGGAGCTGGCGGCCTTCCGGGCCTTCCAGGGCATCGGCGCGGGCGGCCTGATGGCACTGGCGCTGGCGATCATCGGTGACATCGTGCCGCCGCGCGAGCGGGCCCGGTACCAGGGCTACATGCTCGCGATGTTCGGCTCTTCCAGCGTGCTCGGCCCGCTCATCGGCGGTTTCCTGGCGGGCCGCGGCAGCATCCTGGCCATCACCGGCTGGCGCTGGGTCTTCCTGGTCAACGTGCCGGTCGGCATCGTCGCGCTGTTCGTCGTCGCCAAGGTGCTCAACCTCCCGCACACCCGGCGCGACCACCGCATCGACTGGTGGGGCGCCGTGACCATCGCCATCGGTGTGGTGCCCCTGCTGCTCGTGGCCGAGCAGGGCCAGGACTGGGGCTGGACCTCCACCAAGGCAGCCGTCTGTTACGGGGTCGGCGCGGTCGGCCTGATCGTGTGGGTGCTGGTCGAGCGGGCCATGGGCGAGGAGGCCCTGATCCCGATGCGGCTGTTCCGCAGCGCGGTCTTCAGCAAGATGAGCCTGCTGTCCGTCATCATCGGCATGGGCATGTTCGGCGGAATGATGATGGTTCCGCTGTACCTGCAGATCGTGAAGGGTGTCAGCCCCACCAAGTCCGGCCTGCTGATGCTGCCGCTGATGATCGGCATGATCGCCGGCACCATCGTGGTCGGACGCATCATCCAGCAGACCGGCAAGTACAAGATCTTCCCCGTCATCGGGACCGTGCTGATCATCGCCGCCATGCTGCTGTTCCACTACCGGGTGCAGTGGAACACGGCGCTGCCGGAGACCATGGCCTACATGGCGCTGTTCGGCATTGGCCTCGCCGGCTGCATGCAGATTCTGACGCTGGCCGTGCAGAACGCGGTCGAGCCCAAGGACATGGGTGTGGCGACCGCGTCGGCCACCTTCTTCCGTCAGATGGGCGGCACCGCCGGTACCGCGATCTTCCTCTCCGTGCTGTTCAGCACCGTCGGCGACAAGATCAGCTCCGCCTTCCGGTCCGCCGCCCGGACGCCCGCGTTCCAGGCCGCGCTCCATGACCCGGCCGTCCGGGCCAACCCGGCGAACGCGCCGGTGCTCGAGATGCTCAAGCACCCCGCGGCGAGCGGCTCTGGTGGCTCGGGCGTGCTCGACGACTCCTCGTTCATCCAGCGGCTCGACCCGCGTCTGGCCCAGCCGTTCAAGGCCGGCTTCACCGACTCGATGCAGCTTGTCTTCCTCATCGCGGCGGCCGTGATGGTCCTGGGCTTCCTGGTCGCGGTGTGGACCAAGGAGGTGCCGCTGCGCAAGGTGTCCGGGCTGGAGGCGCAGGCCGCGGAGGAGAAGGGCGGCCCGGCTCTGGAGCAGTCCGCTCCGGCGGTCACCGCTCCGGCGGTCACCGCTCCGGCGGTCGCCGCTCCGGCGGTCACCGCGCCGGCCATGGTGGAGCGCACGGTCGCCGAGCCTGCCGCGGACGCCGTCCGGCCGGTTGCCGAGCAGCCGGTCGCCGACCGGTTCGAACCGGTGCCCGGCGCCGCGACGTACGGCGTGCGCGGCCGGGTGCTGGACGGCATGGGCGCGCCCGTGCCGCAGGCCGTCATCACGCTGATCGACATCAACGGACGGCAGCTCGGCCGCGCCGTCAGCGGCGTGGACGGGAGCTACTCGGTGGACGTCGCCGGTCCCGGCACCTATGTGCTGATCGGTGCCGCCGGTGCCCGCCAGCCGCAGGCCGTCACGGTGGTCGTCGGCGATGAACGGGTCGAGTGCGACCTCGCGCTGAGCGGCACCGTCGCCCTCACCGGCTCCGTCCGGGACGCCGTCGACGGACAGCCGGTGCCGGGCGCTCTGCTCGTCGCCACCGATGTGCGCGGCGAGGTCGTGTCCTCCGGGACGTCGGCCGCCGACGGAGCCTTCACGCTCACCGAACTGGTCCCGGGCAGCTACACGCTCGTGGTGAACGCGGCCGGACACCGCCCGGCCGCTCTCCCCGTCGACGTCACCCCGGGTGCCACGGAACCCTACGAGATCCGCCTCGAACCCGGTGCCCGGCTCCAGGGCGTGGTCAACGGCGCCACCGGCCGGCCGCTCGAGGACGCCAAGATCACCTTGCTGGACTCGGCCGGGAACGTGGTCGGCACCACGATCACCGGCTCCGACGGCGTGTACGGGTTCACCGACCTCGACGGCGGCGAGTACACCGTCATCGCCAGCGGCTACGCCCCCGTCGCCGCGTCGCTGCGCCTGGACGGCAGTGGCGTGACCGGCTTTGACGTCGAGCTGTCCCACCAGGACGGGGCTAGGTAGCAGTCGCCGCCGGCCGCGGGCAGAGCGGGGGATCCGGGATCGGTTCCCCGCTCGCGCGGCGGCAGGAGCGGCATGTGTGCGGACGGGCCGGTGCCCCGCCGCCCGAAGTGCGGGAGGCCCCGACCGGGCCTCCCGCACTCGCATCCGGGCCTGACCGACCTGCCGTGCCGCCGGGGTCTGTGATTCCTGTGTGATGGTTGGTGATACGGCGAGCCCCGTCGGCAGCCGTTCCCGGGAGCGGCGCGGGAACGCCTGCCCGAGCAGCGGACCCGCCGCAGGGAGGCACTTCCCGGTGCGAAATACTCTCCTGGTGAGTTCACGCACTTCTCCGGTCAGCCAGCCGGTCACGATACGGAGGGCAGTCGCGCGGGATGCCAAACGGCTCACGCGGCTCGTGCGTGGCTCAGGCGCCTACCAGGGGAAGTACTCAGCCGCAGTGGCGGGCTACCGGGTCGGTCCTGACTACATCGAAGCCCACCGCGCCTTCGTGGCCGTCGGCGCCGACGAGCATGACGGCCGGGTCATCGGGTTCTACTCGCTCGTCCTCGCTCCACCGGAGCTCGATCTGCTGTTCGTCGCCGACGAGGCGCAAGGACGTGGAATTGGACGGCTGCTCATCGCGCACATGCAGTCCGAGGCCCGTGCCGCCGGGCTCGACCGTGTCGAGGTCGTGTCGCATCTTCCCGCCGAGGACTTCTACCACCGCGTCGGTGCAGTGCGGACCGGGACCGCGCTCGCGAACCCGCCCGCCGTGCCGTGGGACCGTCCCACATTCGAATTTCGCATTCCTCAGGAATGACGCGGTGTGCCGGTTCGCGGGGCATCGGCTTCACCTGCACGGTGGCTGGCGTGCAGGAGCCGGTGGCGGAGGCGGCGGAGGTCCGGCCGTAGGCCGACTGCAGGTCGCTGGGGCGTAGCCGGTGGGGAGTCCGTGCAGGATGCGCAGCCCTTCTCAGGGGTGCCGGCGCACTGCAGCATCGCCAGGCGGAACCTCCGGCCCGACCAGCGCTACGGCGTGGGGAGGCCCTACGGGGAGCGGAGTACGAGCAGGGTGATCTCGCTCGGGGCGAAGACGCGGAAGGGCGGGCCCCAGAAGCCGGTGCCACGGCTGGTGTAGAGGAGGGTGCGGGTGCCGTGGCGGCTGAGGCCGGCGAGGGCGGGCTGGTCGATGCGGACCAGGTGGTGGAAGGGCCAGATCTGGCCGCCGTGGGTGTGGCCGGAGAGCTGGAGGTCGACGCCGCCTGCTGCCGCCCGGTCGACGAACTTGGGCTGGTGGGCCAGGAGCAGGACGGGGTGGTCGGGGTCGGCGCCGTGCAGGGCTCCGGCGAGGTGGGCGCCGTGGCCGGCAAGGCCGGAGGACTCGGCCGTGACGTCGTCCACGCCGGCGACCACGAGGGTGTCGCCACCGCGTTCGAGCAGCAGATGGCGGTTGCGCAGCGGCTCCCAGCCCAGCTCGTCCATCAGGTCGACCCAGCCCTGGGCCTCGCTGTAGTACTCGTGGTTGCCGGTGACGTAGACCCGGGCCCGGGTGGCCTGCACGGTGCCCAGTGGGGCGGCCTGGGCGCGGCGGCGTTCGGCCGTGCCGTCCGCGATGTCTCCGGTGTGGCAGACCAGGTCGGCCTTCAGCGTGTTGACCGTCTCGCAGACCCGCGCCGACCAGCGGGCGCGGTCGAGCGGCCCGTAGTGGGTGTCGGTGATGAGGACGACACGCGTGCCGTCCAACCCGGCCCCCAGGCGCGGAAGTTGCACGTCCAGGCGGCGTATCCGTGGTACCCGGCGGGCCTCGGCGTACCCCCAGGTGAGCAGTACGGCGGTCACGCCGAGGACCGCCCAGGTGGCGATCCGGGCCCGGTCCTGGCCGCCGCCGACGCCGGTCACGGTCAGGGCGAGCCGCAGCGGGACGCCGAGCACGACGGACCAGGCGAACAGGGTCCAGATGGTGCCCAGCAGGGTGTCTCCGACGATCGCCGCCCAGTCCTGCTGGCGTCGGCCGTGGCCGCGCACCATCGCGAGCGGCATACCGATCAGGCCGAGGGCGAACAGGGCGGTGCCGGTGAGCGTGACAGGGAGCGGCCAGCGCTGGCCGGTGTGCAGCAGCAGCCAGCAGGGCACGGTCCACAGCAGGACGGGGGCGATCAGGGGGAGGTAGCGCATCAGGCGGTGCAGTCGACTCTGCTGAGTCGTGTGCGCTGCACCGTCGGCGGATCGGGTTTCGCTGGTGTCGGTCACGCTTCCCCTCCTCGAGCAACCAGGCTGCCGTCGCGCGCACTGTATCCGGCCGTCCCGGGCCAGTTGGACGGACGGGGTGCTCATGGCGGGCAGCCCCATGTGGCGAGGTCGGCGATCTGCTGAAGAGTGGCAGTTCGGCCGCCGCACCGGCGAACTCGAAGAGTTCCGGGAGCACCGAGTCGGCTGCGCCGGCCGGCGACTCGACCGCCCGTGGCCTCGGCGTCGCCGGGCTGATCGCCGGCGTGCTGGGGCTGGCCGCGGCCGCGTTCGCCCTCGTCCGTGGTCGCTCCACCGGATCCC
Organism: Streptomyces broussonetiae; assembly: GCF_009796285.1. Taxonomy (NCBI): domain Bacteria; kingdom Bacillati; phylum Actinomycetota; class Actinomycetes; order Kitasatosporales; family Streptomycetaceae; genus Streptomyces; species Streptomyces broussonetiae. The sequence goes on from NZ_CP047020.1 coordinate 7,343,858, forward strand.
GGGCCGAGTAACGCGCAACGCCCCACCTGCCCTGCCCACGATCTCGTCGGCAGGGCACCGACTGCCGTGTCCTGGGCCGCCGGTGGGAGTGGTGGCACGCACACTCTGGTGGTGGCGTGTACGGCCGGACCCTCGACTCTGCCTGGGACTGACCAGACCTGGGAGACTCCAGCGGTGACCACGTTGGATGATGACGCGTCCCGCAAGGCCCTGCTTCGCCGTGGCTTCGCGCTGGAGTACACGACACTCGGCTGGAACGTGATCGGCATCGTCGTCCTCGCGGTGGCGGCCGTGTCGGCACGATCGGTCGCGCTGGCCGGATTCGGCCTGGACTCCCTGATCGAGATCGGTGCCTCGACCGTGGTGATCTGGGAACTGTCCGGCACCGGTGAGGCCCGTCAGCGCCGTGCGTTGCGGCTCATCGGCATCGGCTTCGCTGCCCTGGCCCTCTATCTGCTGGTGCAGTCCACCTGGGTTCTGTCCGCCGGTTTCCACCCGCGCACGTCGCCGCTGGGCATCGGCTGGACCGCGACCACCGCCGTCGTGATGTTCGCCCTCGCGTTCGGCAAGGCCCGCACGGGCGCCGCCCTCGGCAACCCGGTGCTGTCCACCGAGGGCCGGGTGACGCTGGTCGACGGCCTGCTTGCCGCAGCGGTCCTGCTCGGTCTGGCCGTCAACGCGGCGTTGGGCTGGTGGTGGGCCGACCCGGCTGCCGGGTACGTACTCGTCTACTACGCGGTCCGTGAGGTGCGGGAGATCTTCGCCGGAGACTGACCTGGCAGTCGATGCTGCGCGAGGTGATCGGAAAGGGACGGCCCCGGGCTGGTTCCGTCTCGGCTGATCCCCAGCGGTCAGGCAGTCGTGGCCGGGCGGGGTTCGCCGTGCAAGACCTGGCGGGCGTGCCAGTCGCGGTGAGTGCCCTCGCCGTGCACCGGCTCGGCCTCCCGGACCGGCTCACGCCGGCCGACCCGCCCTGGGCGCCGGTGCGCGGGAAGGTCCTGTTGACGGCCCGGATCCCGATGCCGACGTTCCTGACCGCATTCACGGATGCCTTCGAGGCTGTCCTGGGTTCGGTATCGCGAGGGCGGATTCCGGAATGGGGCGGAGACTTTCCGAACGCGGTATTCGCAACCCTGCGCCGCGCATTGCAGAACCACCGCTCCGCTTGGGGTGCCCCTTCCCGTGCGACTTTCCTGAAGACGAGTCCGCGGAAGGCATGCGTGCGCGCGGTCCCGACGAGCCGATCGCCCCGCCGAACGCCCTCTCGCGTGACGCGCGGCACATAGCCGCTCCGGAACTCGGCGCGCTACCGGCCCGACTACTGAACCGGTACGGCGCGATCCGAGTGACGCTGTACGACGTGACCTGGAGACGCGCTTGATGGACGAGTCCCGGCAGTCCCCCTTGACCGGCAGTGGTGCGGCCTTGCGGAAAGCGACACCTCCGCCCGCGCTCTGCGGCTTTCTTCTCTTGCTGGCCCTGATCTTCACCGTGTCCTACGCCGTTGGCACTGCTGCCGGTCCCGTCGCACCCGGCATGCACGGCAGCGGCACGAGTCGCGATGGCGGCGGGGCAGGCGGCGGAGGTACGGATGAGATGGGCGGCATGCAGGGAGGGCACGGCTGATGGGCGCGGAACCGGTGACCGCCTTGGTGACGACCGATCTGACCGTCGGCGGCATGACCTGCGCCGCCTGCGTGACCCGGGTCGAGAAGAAGCTCGGCAAACTGGACGGTGTCACGGCGACGGTGAATCTCGCCACCGGCCGGGCTCGCGTGAGTCATCCGGCGGGGGTCGGTGTCGACGAACTCGTCGCGACGGTCGAGAAGGCCGGTTATACGGCTGCGCGACCCCAGCCGCCCAAGGAGGAGCCGCGCGAGGGAGCGGACGGGGATACCGAGGAGGCTCGGCACGAGCGTGCCCGGCTACTGGTCACGGCCCAGCTCGCGGTGCCCGTCCTCGTGCTGTCCATGCTGCCCGGCCTCCAGTTCCGCAACTGGCAGTGGCTGTGCTTCGCGCTCGCCGCCCCGGTCGCCGTGTGGGGCGCCTGGCCCTTCCACGTACGGGCGGTGCGCGGGCTGCGGCACGCGGCTGCCACCATGGACACGCTCGTGTCCCTCGGCGTCGTGGCCTCCTTCTCCTGGTCGGCGTACGCGCTCTTCCTCGGGGGAGCCGGCGATCCCGGTATGCGGATGCCGTTCAGGCTCGTCCCCACTGCCTCGGACGGCGTGGCGCACATCTATCTCGAAGCGGCCGTCGGCGTACCGCTGTTCGTGCTCGTTGGGCGGATTTTGGAGGCTCGGGCCCGGCGCGGGACCGGGGCGGCGCTGCGGTCGCTTGCCCAACTCGCGGCCAAGGAGGTGTCGGTACGGGAGCGCGGTCGCGAACGACGCGTTCCCGTAGAGGAGTTGGTATCCGGACAGATCTTCGTCGTGCGTCCCGGGGAACGGGTCGCCACCGACGGCGAGGTGGTCGAGGGCAGTTCCGCCCTGGATCTGTCCCTGGTCACCGGGGAGAGCGAACCGGTGGAGGTCGAGCCGGGCTCGGCCGTCGTCGGCGGGGCCGTCAACTCAGGTGGGATGCTGCTCGTACGGGCCACCGCCGTCGGCGCCGACACGCAGCTCGCCCGGATCACGAAGCTGGTGACCGAGGCACAGGCCGGCAAGGCGCGGGCGCAGCGGCTGGCCGACGCGGTCGCCGGTGTCTTCGTGCCCGTCGTCCTGACACTGGCCGTCACGACGCTCGGGTTCTGGCTCGGGGCCGGGGCCGAACCGCAGGCGGCCGTCACCGCGTGCGTGGCCGTCCTCGTCGTCGCCTGCCCCTGCGCACTGGGCCTCGCGACCCCGACCGCGCTGATGGCCGCGACCGGCCGGGGCGCCCAACTGGGCGTCCTCGTCACCGGCCCGCAGGCGCTGGAGGGGCTCCAGCACCTCGACGCCGTCGTCCTCGACAAGACCGGCACGCTCACCTCCGGCCACATGAGCGTCGCTCGGGTCACCGCCGTGCCGGGCGGGCTCGGCAGCGACGCGGTGGTGCGGTGGGCGGGGGCGGTCGAGCAGGGTTCGGAACATCCGCTCGGGAGAGCGATCAGCGCGTATGCGAGTCGCGCCGGGCAGGGGCTTCCGGACGTGACCCGGTTCAGTGCTCTGCCGGGGCGGGGCGTGCGTGGCCGGGTCGAGGGACGACTGGTCGAAGTCCTCGCTCCGGACGGTGAGTTGCCCGCGGCTCTCGTGGACGCCCTGCCCGTCGCCGAAACCGCCGCCCGCACTTCGGTACTCGTCCGGGTGGACGGCACTGCCGAAGCCCTGATCGAGGTCGGTGACGTCGTACGACCCGGCAGCTACCGTGCCGTCGACCGGCTGCGGCGCCTCGGGGTGCGCCCGGTGCTCGCCACCGGTGACCGGGAGGCGCCCGCCAGGGCCGTCGCACAGGACCTGGGCATCGATGACGTGCACGCCCGCTGCACCCCCGAGGACAAGGCCGATCTCGTACGGGACCTGCGCGAGCAGGGCTACCGGGTCGCGGTCATCGGAGACGGCGTGAACGACGCCGCCGCGCTCGCCGGAGCCGACCTCGGGATCGCCATGGGCAGCGGCACCGACGTCGCGATCGGAGCCGCCGATGTGACGCTGGTGCGCGGGAACATCGAGGCCCTCGCGGACGCGGTACGGCTCTCTCGCCGCACGCTGGACACGATCCGCACCAACCTTGCCTGGGCGTTCGGCTACAACGTCGTGACCGTGCCGCTGGCCATGGTCGGCCTGCTCACCCCGATGCTCGCCGCGGCGGCCATGTCGGTCAGCTCGCTGCTGGTGGTCGGCAACAGCCTGCGGCTGCGCACCTGGCAGCCCTCGCCCGCCCGGAGGCGTACCCGATGAGCGCGATGGCAGAACAGAACCACCCCTGGCGGCTGTCCCGGCGCCGGCTGACCGATGCCCTGCTCGCCGCGCTCGCGCCCGTCGCCGCGTGCTGTCTCGCCCTCGGCGGGCTGAGCGTGTGGACCGCCTACGGCAACGCGGGCAGCCCGGCCCGGATCACGGTCACCGGGGGACGGGTCTTCCTGCCCTACGGCGGCGTGCCGGAGACGGCGGCCTTCTTCCGGATCAGCAACAGCGGGGGCTCGGTGGACCGGTTGGTGAAGGTGACGTCCGAGGGGCCCGGCGGTGCGACCACGCTCAGCCGCCACCGCATGACCGACGGCCGCTCGGCGTATGCCCAGACGGTGGAGTCGGTCGCCGTCCCGGCCGGCGGCAGCCTCGCGATGTCCCCGAGCAGCCTTGACGTGACGGTCCCGGCGACGACGCGCCGGCAGGCCGGCGATCTGGTCCCGTTCACCCTGCACTTCGAGCACAGTGGGGCGGTGCGGACTCTCGCGGTGGTGGTGCGTCCGGGACAGGACGGCACCTGACGTCCACTCTCGGATCGGTTCCGACCGGTTCCACGGCCAGACGTGCTGGCCGGCGGCTACGCCTGGCTGGGCCGACACCACCGTGGTCCGTCGAGCCGACGACGACGTGTCGCCAACTGCCGTCGGATCAGAGGAAATTCGCCCGGAACCCGGGAACTCGACCCCACCGGCGCCCGACTACTGGTTCGACAGCGCAGCCCAACACCTGCCGACCACCGTGCGAGGCGGGCCGGGCGCGGAACTTCGGGCGAAGGTGGTTCGGCACACGTGAGACGCAGACGTCTGTCCCGCGCTCTGTGGCTGCTGGAACGCGAGGTGGGCAGTGCCGCCGCACACGGGGTCGGTCATGGAGTTCGAGCGCCGGGGGACGGTGCTCCGGACGTCGGCCGCCTCCTCATGAACCTGGCCGGCCTCGTGACCCCGACCGGCGGAACACCACCGGTCGTTCAACTCCGGAGAGCCGTGTGACACCAGAGATGGAGAGTGCATTCGCCGCGATCAGGGGCGAGTTCGGTGCGGAATCGATCGCTCGGGTCGAGCGGATGCTGGAGCCGGGCGGGAGCGAACGGCATCCGTTGCAGAAAGCGGCGAAGTGGATCATGCCGGGACTCTCTTCCACTCCCTGGCACGATCCTTACGCCTATGCCGAACTGGCGCCCGTCGTCCATGCGCTGGAGGTGCGTCATCAAGCGATCAAGGAAGAGCTGAATTCGGCATGGGCTCAGCGCCGGGAGGAATTCTCGGACTACGAGCACTATCTGACCCGCCAGGACGACTGGCAGGCCCTCTACCTCTTCCGTGGCGGAGGTCTCGTCGAAGATTCGGCCGCCACGGCTCCCACCGCTTATCAGGTGGTGAAAGACGTTGCCGTCGACACGGAGAGGATATGCCCGCTCCTGGAGTGTCACTTCTCCACCCTGTTGCCGGGCGCCGTCATCGAACCCCACTGCGACCTGTGGAACTTCAGCATCAACCTGCATCTCGCCGTGGACATCCCCGACAGGTGCAGCATCACGGTCGCCGGGGAGACGCGCACCTGGGAGGAGGGGAAGTGCCTGCTCTTCGACTACTCCTTCGAGCATGAGGCGCGCAACGCGGGCGACCGCCCGCGAACCTGCCTGCTCATCGACCTCTGGCATCCGGAGACCACCCTGCCGGAACGACGGGCGCTGGTGGCTCTGATCACCGAGATCCGCAGGCTGATGGGGGAGGGCTGAATCGGGGTAGAAATTCAGCCTGGGAAATCCCTGGATTATCCTCACCCGGCAGTTTTCGACTGCCGGGCCGGAGCGCTGTCCCGATGGTCCTGAACGGGCAATGCGTGCGCAGAAGTTGGGCATTCCCAAGTCCGATCCGGGATGCTACGGTGACGGAAAACGATCGACTGTTTGAATTTCCTTCCGTGGAAATTCCGGATTCTGTAATTCCGAGGGGGGAGACGGATGATGTCCCTGCTTGTTCTGGCGTTGGGGCAGTTCGTCATCTCGCTCGACCACAACATCGTGTACGTCGCCCTGCCCGACATGGGCGCAGGGCTGGGATTCTCCGACCACGACCTGCAATGGGTCGTGAGCGCCTACGTCGTGACCACCGGAGGCTTCCTGCTGCTGGGCGGCCGGGCCGCCGACCTGCTCGGTCGGCGCCGGATGTTCGTCCTCGCGTCGCTGCTGTACGCGGGGTCGTCGCTCATGGGGGGCCTGTCCGAGTCACCAGGCGTCCTGGTCGCCGTGAGGGCGGTCCAAGGCATCGGCGGTTCCCTGCTCTTCCCGGCGACGCTGTCCCTGATCAACACCCTGTACGACGAAGGGCCCGCCCGAAACCGGGCCCTCGCGGTATGGGGTGCCGCCGGAGCCGGCGGGCTCTGTTTCGGGTCTCTGCTCGGCGGGGTCCTGGTGGAGGCGTTCGGCTGGCCGTCGGTGTTCTTCGTCAACGTGCCCGTGGCGGCGGCCCTCGCGGTGGCCGGGCGGCTGCTGTTCCCCGCCGACGGGTCGCGGGACCGCTCACGGCGCTTCGACGTGACGGGCGCGCTGACCGCGACGGGCGGCGTCACGCTCCTGGTGTTCCTGCTGGTCCAGGCTCCCGCGGAGGGCTGGGGCACGCCCGCTGCCCTGGTGAGCGCCGCGCTTGCCCTCGGGCTGCTCACGCTCTTCGCCGTCGTGGAGACGCGGTCCCGGGATCCCCTCGTACCGGCCAGGCTGTTCGCCCACCGCGGGCTGTTCGCGGCGATGGGGGTGACGGCTCTGTTCAGCGCGACCTTCAGCTCGGTGCCGTACTTCCTGACGCTGTACTTCCAGAGGGTCCACGGGTACAGCGCCGTCGCGACCGGGCTCGCGTTCCTCGTACCCGCCGTGGTGGTGGCCGTCGGCACACAGGCCGGCGAACGGGCCGTATCAGCCTTCGGGGTGCGCCGCTTGCTGGTGGGCGGCATGGTGCTGGGCGCCGCCGGGGCCGGCGCGCTCGGGCCGGCGCTCACCTCGGACGGTTCGTACGTCCGGCTCCTGCCGGGGATCGTGCTGCTGGGTCTCGGGCAGGGCGCGGCGTGGACGGGGATGTGGATCGCCGCCGCGGCCGGGGTGGCCCCCGGTGATCAGGGCATCGCCTCCGGTATGGCGTCGACCGCCCTCCAGGTGGGCGGCGCGGTGGGCCTCGCCGTGCTGGTCGCGGTCGCCGGCGGTGTCGGACAGAACGCCTCCGGCCCCGGGCTCCTCGACGGCATCCGTACCGCCGTGTTCGCGATAGCGCTCGGCATCGGGTGCGGTGCGCTGGCGCTCCTCGCTCGCACCAGAACCACAGGCCCCTAGATCCTCCAGATCCTCCCTTCTCGACTTCGTCTCTCACATCCGGGCTGCCCGGTCCGTCCTCCGTCACGCCAGGAATGCCAGGAATGCCAGGAATCTCAGAAGAAAACCCCATGTCCACTGCCGCTGCCGGTCCTTCTGCCCCTCCGGCCGCCGTCCTGTGCGCGCTGGCCGGATGGGTGCCCTCCCGAGTGCTGACCAACGAGCACCTCGCCCGACGGCTCGACACCGACGACGCCTGGATCCGCACCCGGACCGGAATCCGCCGACGGCACGTCGTCGATTCCGGACAGGCGACCTCCGACCTGGCCGTCGAAGCCGGCCGCCGAGCCCTCACCTCCGCCCGGACGGACACCGTGGACGCCGTCCTCGTCGCCACGACGACCCCCGACCACACCTGCCCGGCCACCGCGCCCGCCGTCGCGGCTCGGCTCGGTCTGACCGGCGTGGCGGCCTTTGACATCAGCGCCGTGTGCACCGGATTCGTCTACGGACTCGCCTCGGCCGCCGGGCTGATCGCGGCCGGACTGGCCGAACGGGTCCTGCTGATCGGCGCGGACACCTACTCCACGATCGTGGACCCGCTGGACCGGGCCAACGCGATCATCTTCGGAGACGGCGCCGGGGCGGTCGTCCTGCGCGCCGGACGCCCCGACGAGCCGGGCGCGGTCGGCCACTTCGACCTCGGCAGCGACGGCGCCCACGAGGACCTGATCAGGGTCGGGGCCGGCGGCTCCCGGCAGCGCTCCCGACCGGGTGAACCCACCCACGAGGAGCGGCACTTCGCCATGCGGGGCAAGGAGGTCTACCGCCACGCGGTGACGCGCATGGCCGAGTCCGCACGCGCCACCCTGACCCGGGCAGGCTGGAAGGCCGACGACGTCGACCACTTCGTACCCCACCAGGCCAATCTGCGGATCCTGCACTCGGTGGCCGACGACCTCGGTATACCCCGTGAGCGCTGCGCGACCCATGTCGAATCCGTAGGCAACACGGGCGCCGCCTCCATCCCGCTGGCCCTGGCCGACACCGCCGCCCGCCAGGCATTCCGACCCGGCGACCGGCTGCTGCTCACCGCCTTCGGAGGCGGCCTCACCTGGGGCTCCTGCCTCCTGACCTGGCCCGCGCTGCCCGCGCCCACCCCACCCGACCGAGAAGAACGGACAACGTCATGAGCACCACCACCTACGAGCAACTCGTCGTGATCCTACAGAAGTTGCACGACACCCCCGTGGACCGGATCCGTCCGGAGGCGACCCTCGGCGCACTGGACGTCGACTCGCTGACGACGGTCGAGATCGGCATCCGCATCGAACGCGACCTCGGCGTGGCGGTCGGCGACGACGAACTCCGGCCCGACCTCACCCTCGGCGACGTCGTCGGACTCATCGACGCGCGCAAGGCGGCGGTCTGACCCCCGCCCGCCCCTCCCAACTCCCCGAAAGGAACCGTCCCATGCGGATCATCGAACAGCCCGGCAACGCGATCGGCGTGACGGTCGAGGGCTTCGACCACACCGCCGCCTCGGGCGCCGACATCGACGCGCTCAAGAGCGCCGTCCACACCAAGAAGATCGCTGTCCTGAAGGGCCAGGACCTCTCTCCCCGGCGCTTCCTCGAACTCGGCGAGCAGCTGGGCCGCCCCGAGACCTACTACGAGCCGATGTACCACCATCCCGAGGTCCCGGAGATATTCGTCTCCTCCAATGTGCCGAAGAACGGAAAGCAGGTCGGCGTGCCCAGGACGGGCAAGTTCTGGCACGCCGACTACCAGTTCATGCCGGACCCCTTCGGTATCACCCTGATCTACCCCCAGGTCATTCCGGAGAAGAACCGCGGCACGTACTTCATCGACATGGGCCGGGCGTACGAAAGACTGCCCGAGGACCTCAAGAAGGAAATCGCCGGAACGTACTGCCGGCACTCCGTCCGCAAGTACTTCAAGATTCGCCCCCACGACGTCTACCGGCCCATATCCGAGATCATCGAGGAGGTCGAGCGGAGGACCCCGGCCGTCCGCCAGCCGACCACCTTCACCCATCCCATGACCGGTGAGACGGTCCTCTACATCAGTGAGGGCTTCACCGTCGGCATCGAGGACCAGGGCGGCAAGCCGCTCGACGAGGGCCTCCTGCGCCGTCTGTTCGAGGTCACCGGCCAGCTCGACGAGACCTTCGAGCACGACAACATCCATCTGCAGAGCTTCGAGCAGGGCGACCTGCTGGTCTGGGACAACCGCAGCCTCATCCACCGCGCCCGGCACACGACCACGCCCGAGCCGACCGTCTCGTACCGCGTCACCGTGCACGACGAGCGCAAGCTGCACGACGGGATCAGGCCGCATGACGGGATCAAGACGGCGTGACGGACGAAGCTCTGCTGGCGAAGGTGCTGACGCCGTACAAGGAACACTGTAAATACCTGCGTTCGGCCGTCGTCACAGAGAGGGACGGACGTGCTTCTGCTCGCTGCGAGTTCGCGATCCCCGAGTCGTGCTACATCGACGACACCGGGCACCTGAATTCCGTCGAGGCGAACATCTGCTACAACCAGATGATGTATTACCTGGTGGCCAAGTCCGTTCAGGAAGGACTCGGCGCGGGGTTCGAATCCTGGACGCTCGACGACTTCTGGAGGCATCAGCTTCCGGACATCCTGATCGCGCGCTTCACATCGCATTTCCGGCGGCCCGTCAACCCAGGTGCATTCTCCGGGGAGATGGAATTCCGGACCGTCACCCGACGTGCCCCGGCCGGCGGCAGCCCGTTCCTGCACGCGGAGACCGCCTTCCGCTACCGGGACGCCGACTCGGGCCGCTGCGACGGCGAGGCGACCCTGGCGATCGTCAACATTTCCTGACCTGAGGCGAGAGATCCATGACCACGGACCGGCTCTACCACCCGGAGCTTCAGACGCTCGTCCAGACCACGAGCTTCCACGCGCGGCACCAGCCGGAGACCCCCGCGGTCCTGTGCGAGGGCCGCACTCTGACCTACGGGCAACTGCACCGTGAGAGCAACCGCGTCGCCCATGCGATCCAGGCCGCGGGACTCACGTCGGGCGACCGGGTGGCGTACCTCGGCAAGGAGTCCGAGCACTACTACGAGGTTCTCTTCGGCTGTGCCAAGAGCGGCACCGTCCTGGTTCCGGTCAACTGGCGGCTGACCGCACCCGAGGTCGGTCACATCCTGCGCGACTCCGGTACCCGACTGCTCTTCCTGGAGGGCGAGTTCGGATCCGTCCTCGACAAGATGCCGGCCGAGCCGCCCGAAACGGTCGTCGGGCCGGGGGAGTCTTTCGCCGGGGCCTTCGCGGCCTGGAAGACCCCCCACCTCGACACCGCCCCTGCGCCGTTGAACGTCACCCCGGACACGCCGGTCGCCCAGCTCTACACCAGCGGTACCACCGGACTGCCCAAGGGCGTCGTACTCGCCCACCGCAGCTTCTTCGCCATCCGGGACGCCCTGGCGGGCGAGGGGCTGGACTGGATCGACTGGCGGGCCGGGGACATCGCGCTGATCGGCATTCCCGGCTTCCATGTCGGCGGCCTGTGGTGGGCCACGCAGAACTTCAACGCGGGCACCACCGTCGTCGCGATGCGCGCCTTCGCCGCCCGCCAGGCCGTCGACCTCATCCGCGACCTCGGCATCACCACCGCCTGCGTCGTGCCCGCCATGCTCCGCATGATGCTGACCGAACCCGCGGTCAGCGCCAAGGACTTCACCACCCTGCGCAAGACGGTCTACGGCGGCTCCCCGATCTCCGAGGCCCTCCTGGAGGAGAGCCTCGCAGTCCTGGACTGCGAGTTCGCCCAGATCTACGGCCTCACCGAGACCGGCAACACCGCCGTCTGCCTGCCCCCGGCCGCCCATGTCCCCGGCGCACCGCTCATGCAGGCGGCGGGGCACCCCTATCCGGGTGTGCGCGGCAAGGTGATCGACGGCCAGGGGCGCGAACTGCCGCCGGGCGCGGTCGGCGAGGTCTGCCTGGCCACGCCCGCCCACATGGTCGAGTACTGGGGACTGCCCGACAAGACCGCCGAAACCCTCGTCGACGGCTGGATCCACACCGGGGACGCCGGCTGCATCGACGAGGACGGCTACATCTTCATCCGCGACCGCATCAAGGACGCCATCCTCGTCGCCGGCGAGAACGTCTACCCGGCCGAGATCGAGAACGTGCTGGAGGGCCACCCCGGCGTCGCGGAGGCCGTCGTCGTCGGCGCCCCCGACGTGCGGTGGGGCGAGTACGTGCACGCCTTCGTCGTCCCCGCCCCCGGGCACCAGCCCAGCCCCCGTGACCTGCACACCTTCCTCGTCCCACGGCTCGCGAGCTTCAAGCTGCCCGCCCGCTACGAGTTCATCGACAGCGTTCCGCGCAACCCCAGCGGCAAGATCCTGCGCCGGGAACTGCGCGACCGCTTCTGGGACGGCTCCGCCCGCAAGGTCAACTGACCGGCCGCCGAGGACGATTGAGAGAGACCGACATGCCTGCTCCCCTCACGCTGGAGGCCTTCCGCGCGGACCTGGCGGAGTTCCTGTACCAGCAGCCCGACGAAGTCGACCTGGAAGAGAACCCCGTCCACGCGGGGTTGGACTCCCTGCGCATCGTGACCCTCATCGAACGGTGGCGGGAGAGCGGCGCGGGCGTGACCTTCGTCGAACTCGCCGAGTGCACCTCGTTCGCCCAGTGGTGGCAGCTCCTCTCCGCACGGCGGGAGGCCACCACGTGAGCGCGCTGAGCCTGCGCCATCCGCTGCTGGCCGCCCAGGAGGGCATCTGGACCGGCCAGCGGCTCGACCCGGACAGTCCCGCGTACAACACGGCCGAGTACGTGCACATCGACGGACCGGTGGACACCGGAGTCCTCGACGCGGCTCTTCACCACGTCGTCGCGGAGACGGAGGCCCTCAACGTCACCTTCGCCGCCGACGACCAGGGTCGCCCCTGGCAGACCGACGCCCCGGTAGGCGACTGGCGCCTGCACACGGCGGACCTCACCGGCGAACCCGACCCGCACACGGCGGCCCTGACCTGGATGGACCAGGACATGGCCCGCCCCGTCGACCTCGCCCGCGACCCCGTCTTCGGCCACGCCCTGCTCCGCATCGCTGCGGACCAGTACATCTGGTACCACCGCGTCCACCACATCGCCCTCGACGGCTTCGGCCTGTCGCTGGTGGCCCGCCGGGTCGCCCAGGTCTACACCGCCCTCATGGCGGGCGAGCCGGTGGAGGGCAGCGGCTTCGGCACCCTGGCCTCGGTCCGGGAGGAGGAACGCGCCTACCGGGAGTCGGCCCGCTTCGCCAAGGACCGCGCCTACTGGGCGGACCGGTTCGCGGACCGGCCGCCGGTCGCGACCCCGGCCGGCCGTACGGCACTGCCCGCGCGCAGCTTCCACCGGCGGGTCGCGGACCTCGACGCAGGGGAGACGGAGGCCCTGCGCGCCGCCGCCCGCGACCTCAAGGCCACCTGGTCCGAGGTGTTGCTGGCCGTCACCGTCGCCCACCTGCACCACCTGACCGGAGAACCGGAGATCGTCCTCAGCCTCCCGGCGATGGGACGTCTCGGCTCCGTCTCCCTGCGCGTCCCCTGCATGGTGCGCAACATCCTGCCCCTGCGCATCGCCGTCACCGCCTCGGACAGCGTCCGTGACCTCACGGCCCGGGTCTCGGCCGAACTGCGCGCCGGACTGCCCCACCAGCGCTACCGCTACGAGCAACTGCGGCGCGACCTCAAACTCGTCGGCGGACAGCGCCGGCTGTCCGGCCCCGGCGTGAACATCATGCCCTTCGAGTACGACCTGCGCTTCGCCGGACACCGCAGCACGGTCCACAACGTCTCCGCGGGCCCCGTCGACGACCTGGCCGTCAACGTCTACGACCGCTCCGAGGGCGCCGGACTGCGCATCGCGGTGGACGCCAACCCCGACCTCTACGACGAGGCCGACGTCACCGCGCTCCAGAACGGGCTGCTGTCCCTGCTCCGGGCGGCCGTCGCCGACCCCGACCGGCCGCTCGGTGACCTCTCGGCACGCAGCTCCACCGTCACCGTCGTGGACGGGGGACCACTGCCTCGCCCTGCCCGCCAGGTCCTCAGCCTGATCGCCGACCACGCCGCCCGGCGCGGCGGAGCCGTCGCCGTCGAGCACGGCGGACGCCACGTCACGTACGCGCAGCTGTTCGGCGCGGCACGCGATCTCGCCCGCCGCCTGGCCGCCCGCCGGGTCGGCCGCGGCGACCTCGTGGCCGTCGCCCTGCCCCGCGGCATCGACGCGATCACCGCCATCCTCGGCGTCCTGCTCTCCGGCGCCGCCTACAGCCCGCTCGACCCGACGGCACCCCCAGTGCGCAGGGCGGAGCTGCTGGACAACGCCCGGCCCGCGCTCGTGCTGACGACCAGCGCCCACGCCGCCGACCACACGGGCAGTGACGTACTGGCGCTCGACCAGCCTGAGTCCGGCCCCGGACAGCCCACTGCACCGGCGCCCGCACCGGACGACCTCGCCTACGTCCTGCACACCTCGGGCTCCACCGGACGCCCCAAGGGCGTCGAGACCGACCACCGCGCCCTCGCCCACTTCGTCACCGGCGCCACCCACCGCTACGGCCTCCAACAGGCCGACCGGGTACTGCAGTTCGCCCCGCTGCACTTCGACACCAGCGTCGAGGAAATCTTCCTCACGCTGTGCACGGGGGCCACGCTCGTCGTCCGTACCGACGACATGACCGACTCGGTCCCCGCGTTCCTGGACGCCTGCGCGCGTCTGCGGATCAGCTTCCTCGACCTTCCCACGGCGTACTGGCACGAGCTGGCCTACGCGGTCTCGACCGGTGCCGCCGCGTTGCCCGCCGAGGTGCGGACCGTCGTGATCGGTGGCGAGGCAGCACTGCCCGAGCGGGTCGACCGCTGGCGCAAGGCCGTCGGCACGTCGGTCCGGCTCCTGAACACCTACGGCCCGACCGAGGCGACGGTGGTCGCCACCGTCGCCGACCTCCACGACCCTTCCCTCGCCCCGGGAGACGTCCCCATCGGGCTCCCGCTCCCCGGGACCCGCGCCGCGGTCGTCGACGGCGAACTCCACCTGCTGGGCGACAACCTGGCCGTCGGCTACCGGGGCGACGGGATCCCGGACGCCACCCGGTTCTCACCCCTCGCCGCACTGACCGGAGCGCCCCGCGCCTACCGCACCGGCGACCTGGTACGGATCAGCGACGACGGACAGCTGCGCCACCTGGGCCGCTCGGACACCGAGTTCAAGATCAGCGGACATCGTGTGCACCCGGCCGAGGTCGAGAGCGCCCTCCTGGCCCACCCGGCAGTGCGCGACGCCGCCGTCGTGGGACAGGTGCTGGACGACGGGAGACGACGACTCGCCGCGTACGTCGTTCCCGACGGGCCGCCCCCGGCCGCGACGGCGATCAGAGATCACCTCCGGGCGACGCTGCCCGCGGCGATGGTCCCGTCGGCTGTCGAGTTCCTGGACCGCCTGCCCCGGACGAGCACGGGAAAGACCGACAGGATGGCACTCTCCGCCCCCGCACCCCGCACACAACCAGCCTCGCCCGGCGCCGAGTTGGAGCAGACCATTACCGCCGTCTGGCAACAGGTGCTCGGCGTCGCCACCCTCTGCGCACAGGACGACGTGTTCGACCTGGGAGCCCAGTCCCTCCAGGCCATCCAGGTCGCCAACCGCCTCGGCACCGAACTCCGCCGTGACATGAAGGTCGCCTGGATCTTCCAGCACCCGACACCGGCCCAGCTGGCCGCGTACCTCGAAGAGGAGGCACCGCCGACCGCTTCCGGCCTTCCGGCGTCCCTGCTCGCAGACTCGGTCCTCGACCAGGGCATTCGTCCCGGCGGCGGCCCCCGCCCGGATCGGGCACCGCACAGGATCCTGCTCACCGGCGCCACCGGCTTCGTCGGCGTACACCTGCTCGCCGAACTCCTCACGACCACCAGCGCGGAGGTCGTCTGCCCCGTCCGCGCCCCGAGCCCCGCCGACGCCACCGCCCGCGTCCACCAGGCTCTCGACACCCACCGGATCAGCCTCCCGGACGCGGCACGCACCCGCATCACGGCGGTTCCGGCCGACCTCGCCCGCCCCCGCCTCGGACTGGACGAGGAGCTGTTCTCCGAACTTGCGCGAACCTGCGGAGCGATCTTCCACAACGGCGCGACCGTCAGCATCATGCGCGAGTACGGCACCCTCCGCGCCGCCAACACCGAGTCCACAAGGACCCTGCTGCGCATGGCGGCCGTGCACGCGACCCCGCTGCACTTCGTCTCGACGCTCTCCGTGGCCCCACCGCTCACTCTCAGCCCGGAGGTCCCGGAGGCGTTCCTCCCGCCCCATCCCGGACTGCGCTACGGCTACCAGCAGTCCAAGTGGGCCGCCGAGCGTCTGCTGGAACAGGCCGCCGAGCGGGGCCTGCCGGTCACCGTGCACCGGCTCGGCCGGGTTGTCGGGCCTGCCGCCACGGGCTACGTGAACGAGCGGGACTTCCTGTGGAGCGTGCTGCGCGCGGGCATCCCCGAGGGCATCGTCCCCGACCTGTTCGAGGAGGAGATCTGGACACCGGTCGACCACGTCGCCCGGACCCTCGTCCACCTCTGCCTCGGACAGCGCACGCCGGGCGCCGTCGTGTTCAACCACGCGGCCACCGCCCCGGTCCGGCTGAGCGATGTCTACGACTGGCTGGAGGAGTACGGCTACGTGCTGCGCCGCCTGCCGCTGACCCGGTGGCGCGCCGGGCTGCCGCGCTCCTCCGAGGCGGCGCAGAGCATGCTCGCCTTCTTCGACGCGACGGACGCCACGCACCGAACAGGCGTGACGGCTGATGACGCGACCGGACCCGACCTGCGCCTGGGGCGCATCCGCGCCGAGAACGTCGTAGGCGGCCTGTACGGCAGCGACATCACCTCCCCGCCCGTCGACCGCGACCTCGTCTTCCGCTACCTCGACCACTGCGTCACCACCGCAGCGCTGCCCGCTCCAGCCGGAAAGCGCGGTCATCACCCGTCTCGCTCGAAGTAGTGGGGAACCTCCGGGAACTCACGCGCTGCGCCCCCCGACTACTGCAACAGAACCCGTCACCTCACGAGCACCCCTCAGCAAGGAGCCAGCATGTCGAAGAAACGGCCGGCCGCCGTCGCCCTGGCCGGGGCCCTCTGTCTGGTCACCGCGGCATGCGGCTCCTCCACCGACAAGGCGGCCGGCACCGGTGGTGACGCGTCCGCCGCGGCCGCGAAGTCCGGCTACCCGGTGACCCTCGACAACTGCGGGGTGTCCGAGAAGTTCACCAAGGAGCCCAGCCGGGTCGTCGTCATGAACGGCGCCTCGGTCGCGGAGGTCTCCACGCTGCTCTCCCTCGGCCTCGGCGACCGGATCGTCGCCAACCAGCAGCACTACGGCATGTCCGAGGTTCCCGGCCGCGTCGACACCATCAAGAAGCTGCCCACCGGCAACGTGAAGCAGAACGACGCCTACGACATCCCGCGCGAGGCGATGATCGGGCTGCGCCCGGACCTGGTGCTGTCCACGACGTCGTACGGCTTCGACGAAAAGAACGGCTTCGCCACCCGCGACCAGCTCAAGCAGGTCGGCGCCAACACCTACGTCTCGCCGCAGGGTTGTACCCAGGACACGTCGAAGATGACCGTCGCCGACAGTTACCGGCTGCTGCGCGACATGGGGAAGATCTTCGACAGGAGCGACCGGGCCGAGCAGCTCGTCGCCGCCTCCCACAAGCACGTCGCCGACGTCTCCGCGAAGGTCAAGGGCGAGAAGCAGCCCAAGGTCATGGTGCTGTTCTCCAACATGGCCATGGGTGGCAACGACTTCAGCTCGGTCGTCGCCAGGGGCATCTACAACGACATCCTCACCAAGGCCGGGGGCAGCAACGCCTTCGCGAACGCCTCCAGGACCTCCTTCGCCGACCTGAGCAGGGAGAAGGTGGCCGCCACCGACGTCGACGCCCTCGTCGTCATCGGCTACAACGACCCCGACCCGGCGGCCTACGCCAGGAAACTGCTGAAGGAGTTCCCCCAGTGGCCGGCCGCGAAGAACAACAAGTACGTGACCCTGTCCGACTCGATGTACCTCGGCCCCAGCAACGACCTGGCCGTCGAGAAGATCGCGAAGATGCTGCACCCGGGCAAGTTCTGAGCCCGCTCCTGCGCCGCCTGGGACTGCCGCTCGCGGTCGCGGGCCTGCTGGCCGTCCTCGTCGCGGTGATGGTGGTGGCGGTGAGCATCGGTGCCGTCGACATCCCCGTCGGTGACGTGTGGGGCGTTCTCCTGCACCATGTCACCGGCCGGGGCGCTGCGGGTGATCCGGCGCTGGACCAGATCGTGTGGACGTTCCGGGCGCCTCGTGTCGCCCTGGCCGCCGTGGTCGGCGCGGGCCTGGCGGTGGCCGGCGCGGTGCTCCAGACCCTGGTGTCCAACCCGCTCGCCGACCCCGTCGTCCTCGGCTTCTCCTACGGTGCCTCGCTGGGCGCCGTCCTGGTCATCACCCTCGGCGGCGTCGCGCTCGGCGGACTGGGCGGCATCGGAGTCTCGGGCGCGGCTTTCGCCGGTGCCCTGGCGGCCGGTGCCCTGGTCTTCGCGCTCGGGCAGCGGCGGGGCCGGCTGGCCCCGACCCGGCTGGTGCTGGCCGGAGTCGCCGTCGGCTACGTCCTGTTGTCCGTCACCAGCTTCGTCCAGCTGCTGGCGACCCCGACCGAGCTGCGGACGGTCATGTTCTGGATGCTGGGCAGCGTCGCCGGGGCCCAGTGGAGCCAGCTGCCCGGCGTCACGGTGGTGGTCCTGGCGAGCACCGTGCTGCTGACCCTCTTCGGGCGGCGGCTCAACGCCCTGCTGGCCGGCGACGAGTCCGCCACCGCGCTCGGCGTGGACGTCAACCGGCTGCGCGCCGTCCTGCTGGTGATCAGCGCGCTGCTCACCGGCACCGTCATGGCAGTCGCCGGCGGCATCGGCTTCGTCGGCCTGATGATCCCCCACCTGGTCCGGCTCACCATCGGCGCCGACCACCGCAGACTCCTGCCACTCACCGCCCTGCTCGGTGCCGTCTACCTGGTGGTCGTCGACCTGCTCTCCCGTACCCTAAGCCGCCCCGACGAACTGCCGCTGGGCATCCTCACCGCCCTGCTCGGCGCCCCCTTCTTCCTGTGGCTGCTGCGCCGCAACAAGGCTCTGGACACCGTATGAAGCCCCTGAAGCCACGACGAGGGCCGGACACCGTATGAAGCTGACCGTGGACCACCTCCACATCACCCTGGACCGCAAGCCGATCCTCCACGATGTGCATCTGGAGGCCGCCAAGGGCGACATCGTCGGGCTGGTGGGCCCCAACGGCAGCGGCAAATCCACTCTGCTCCGCACGGTCTACCGCTCACTGCGTCCGGCCGCCGGAGTGGTCAGGGTGGGCGACGACGACGTGCGGGAACTTTCCGCGCGCACCGCAGCCCGCCGCACTGCGGCCGTCCTCCAGGACGCCGCTACGACGGCGGGTCTCACGGTGACCGAGATCGTGTCCCTGGGCCGTACGCCCCACCACGGCCTGCTGGGCCGCGACGGCGCCGAGGACCGAGAGGCCGTGGCCGAGGCGGTGGCCCGGTGCGGCGTCGGCCCCTTCGCGGACCGCGACTACGCCACCCTCTCCGGCGGCGAACGCCAGCGCGTCCTGCTGGCCCGCGCCCTCGCGCAGCGCCCCCAGCTCCTGGTGCTGGACGAACTCACCAACCACCTCGACATCCGCGCCCGGTTCGAGCTCCTTGACCTGATCCGCAGCACCGGCATCACCACGCTCGCGGTCCTGCACGACCTCGACCTCGCGGCACGGCTCTGCGACCGTCTTGTCGTCCTCCACGAGGGTGAGGTGGTGGCGGCGGGACCTGTGCTGGACGTCCTGACCCCGGACCTCCTCCGTGACGTCTTCGGCGTAGTGGGCGGCGCGGAACGCCATGCCGACGGCGTCGTCCGCATCACCTACGCCGCCCAGCCGCTCGCCCGCGACAGGGAGCCGGAACCCGTGGACCACTGAGCCGGGGTCAAAGGCCGCGTGACTCGTACTGGATCCCGGCCGACGCCCCGGCCGAGGTGACGGCGTCACCGTCGGGACGGTTCCCTGCCGATGCAGTTCCCGCAGCCGGGCAAGGTGCTGCACATCCTTCGCCAGGGCGCGGGTGCCGTCACCTGACCTGAGTGCGTGCGCACGGTGAACGGAGGCAAGCCGATATCCGTACCCACCGGTGATCACGGAAGTGCGGATGCAAAAATGAGGCCGCTATGTCTCCCGGGTGGTGTTCTCGCACGGTACGGGCCGCGGTGTTCGCGGCCTGCTGTGTGCTGCTCGCCGCCCTGGGCCACGTCATGATGTCGGGAACCGCGGTGCCCTGGTGGGCCATGACCGCGGGCCTGGTGGTGACCGGCGGCGCGGCATGGCCGCTGACCGACCGTGAGCGCGGACCGTTCCTTGTGGTCTCCGTCGCGGTGGCCGCGCAGACGGTGCTCCACTCCTCCTTCGCGCTCGCCCAGGCGGTAGTGCATCCACAGCCGTCCGCCGACGGGTCGCTCGTCCGGCAGTGGCTCGGCTACCTCCTGTGCGCTCCACCGTCAGGACAGGGCGCGGAGCATGGCGCCATGTCGACGCCGATGTCGATGGGCTCCATGGACATGGACATGGGTTCCATGCACGCCATGCACTCCATGGGGACAGCGGGTTCCATGAGCCACGGCATGGGCGGCATGTCCTCGACCGGCATGCTCGCCGCCCACCTCCTGGCCGCACTCCTGTGCGGCTTGTGGCTCGCCCACGGCGAACGCGCGGCCTTCCGTATCCTGCGGGCCCTGGCCGGCTGGCTCGTCGCGCCCCTGGGCCTGCTCCTCAGCCCGCCCGCGCCACCACACCGGCCACGCGTCCGTGCACGCCGAGCGGGTTCGGACCGGGCTCCACGCCGCCTCCTTCTCACCCACGCGATCACCTCTCGGGGGCCGCCAACGGGGTTCGCTGTCGCCTGACGACAGCCGGTTCCCCGAGGCCGTTCGCGCAGCCGTCGTGCCGTCGCGCCGTCGACTTCCCGCCTCGGGCATCAGCCGCGCACGCCCGTGCCCGGCCTGCACCCCATCACCGGTCCCACCGGGAGCGCCCGCAGCGCTGTTGCGCGCACCGGCCCGGAGACCGGACTCCTGATCCCGAGAAGGACAGACACAGGTGATCACTCCTGCCCTGCCTCCAGCACGTGAGCCATCGCGGACGAACTCGACGGAAGAGTCGATTACCGCCTGGGCGCTCGCCGCCCGCGGCGGTGACCCCGATGCCGTCGACCTGTTCGTTCGAGCCCTGCACCGGGACGTCCGCCATTACGTGACCTACCTCGGCGCCGATCCGCAGAGCGCCGACGACCTGACCCAGGACACCTTTCTACGGGCCCTGGGCAGCCTGCAACGGTTCGAAGGCCGCTCCTCGGCCCGCACCTGGCTGTTCTCCATCGCCCGCCATACGGTGATCGACAGCATCCGCTACCGCTCGTGCCGCCCCCGACTGTCGGACACCGACGACTGGGAGTCGGTCGTTGAGCACACCCAACCGTGCGACCTGCCCGGCTTCGAGGAGGGCATCGCCCTCGCGGAACTGGTGGACGCACTCCCCGACGACCGCCGCGAGGCGTTCGTCCTCACCCAGATGCTGGGGCTCCCGTATGCGGAAGCGGCCGACGCCAGCGACTGCCCGATCGGCACGGTGCGCTCCCGGGTCGCCCGCGCCCGTACCTCGCTGATCGAGTGGCTGGACGAGGCCGAGCGCGGCGCGCCGTTGGCCGTCGCAGCCTGACGGGCCGTAACGCGGAGGGCCCGGATCGCGGTGATCCGGGCCCTCTTGTTGAGCGTCCTGGCCCCTGAGACAGGGCGGCTGCGCGATGTCAGGCGAAGGCGGTCCTTCGGAACGCATTGCGCACGGCGGCAGCACCGACCACCGCCCCAGATGCCCCTTCGCGGTCGGCCGGGGTCAGATTCAGGGTGGTCCATGAGCTGGGTCTGAACATGTTCTGCGGGCCTGGGCCGGGAGGGGGAGTGTGTGCCGGGGGGAACCACCCCGGATCTCGTCAGTGATTTGCCTTGCCGCCGTGCTTGTCAGGCTTCTTGGGCTTCGGTTCGGCGTTGCCGGCCGGCTTCAGTGTCTCCTGGGCGGCAGGCTGTGAGGGAGAGGCGGAGAGTCCCGGTGCTGCGGGGGACGAGGAGACGGGCGTGGTCGGGCTGGTGGTGGTGGTGGTGGACGGATCGGCCTGCGGATCCTGCGCCGAGCCGGTGTCGGGTGAGAACCAGGCCATGCCGATGAGGAGTGCCACGGCGAACAGGGCGGCGGCGCCCAGCGCGGCCACGAGTCCGGAGCGGCGGAGGAACGGCAGGCGAGGGCGACGTGGCGCCGCTCGGTGCACACTCGTCCTCCATTCGGTGTCCGCCGCTGGGACGATGGTGCCTTTGGTGGGTGCGGTGGGCGGAGGCATCGCGGGCCCGGTGACCCTCGACCCGGTGCCGGGACGCGCGTCCCGGCGAGTGTGGTCCTGGTGTTCCTGTGGCAGGGCTTCCGGGGCACCGAGCCAGGCCCCGCTTGCGAACCAGGCCGCCACATCCTCTGCCGTGGGCCGTTCCTGGGGCTCCTTGGCCAACATACCGAGCAGGTAGTTCTGGAAGGCGGGTGGGAGGCTGACGCCGAGTTGCCGGGGCGTTGGAGGGACGGCGTCGAGGTGCTGATGCAGCACTGCGAGCGCGGAGTCCGCCTGGAACGGCGGCCTTCCGGTGAGGAGTTGGTACAGCACACAACCCAGGGAGTACACGTCGGAGGCCGGACCGGCGGTGCGGCCCAAGGCGCGTTCGGGCGCGAGGTAGAGGCTGGTGCCGACGATCTGTCCGGTGGCGGTGAGGGCGTTACCGGGGTCGTCGAGGAAGCGGGCGATGCCGAAGTCACCGATCTTCAGGGTGCCGTCCGCGTCCAGCAGGAGGTTGGCGGGCTTGATGTCCCGGTGGACGATGCCCCGGCGGTGGGCGGCGGCGAGTCCGTCCGCGGCCTCGGCGGCGATACGGGCCACCTGCTCGGCGGAGAGTGTTCTCTGAGCGGCGAGCAGCCCGGCGAGGCTGCCGCCCTCGACCAGGTCCATCACCAGGAACAGCCGGTTCTCGTACTCGCCGAAGTCACGGACACCGACGACGTGCGGGTGGCTGAGGCGCCCGGCGGTCTGCGCCTCCAGGCGGAAGCGGGAGGCCGCAGTGGGGTCGGCATCCTGGGGGAGCAACAGTTTCACGGCTACCGGTCTGCTCAACGTCTCGTCGAAGGCGCGCCAGACCTCCCCCATCGCTCCGCGCCCGAGGGCGTCCCCCAGCCGGTATCGGTCCGCTATCAGCACCGTGTCTCTTCCTCATGCCCGAAGACGTCTTGATCGCGGCAGGCCATGACTCACCGCGGGAGCACGGACGAAGGTGGAAGGATGCCGCAGCGGCCTTAGCGTACCTGCCCCGCGAGGGCCGCGTTCGAGGGTGAGACTCCCTTTGACAGGCGCCTGTCCGGTTGTGATGGCGTGCCATTTGTCAGGACACGTCGCGGAGTTGTGCATCGCTGCCGGTTCCCACCAGCTCCACTGTGCCGCCAGGAGATGCGTATCGATCGCGTCTACGACGTAGTGGTCTCAAGTGACCTCCTTTGCAAAAGTGTTGACTCCGTGATGCCCCCCTGCTGCTGGTGACACTTTTGGCGCGCGGCTCGCTGGACAAAGTGACCCGATCATGTGGGTCAGGGCGCCTGCTCTCATGGGGAGGCACGCAGGCGCCGTACGCAGGAGCGGTCCGGTTCCCCCCGTGCCGACCCGCTCCCGCGCCTGTACGGCGGCTCGGGCATTCCGCGTGGCAGTGGCGCCCGAGCCGCCGTCGTAGCGACGAGGACGCCCTTTCGACGTCGGCGGACTCGCCGGCCTGCTGGAGATACTCGTCGCGCGCGGCGGACGGGACGGCCTGGCGGAGATCTCCGACGAGCTGTGCCTCGAGATCGACGACCTGCTGCCTCTGGTCGACGCCGCCGTCTTGCCCGAACTCGCCCAGGTCGACGGCGCCGACATCGCCGTCACCGACGTCGGCCGGGAGTTCGCAGCCGCCGACGTCCTCACCGGCAAACAGCTCTTCGCCCGCCACACCGCCCAGCACGCCCGCAGGGCCCATACCGCGACGGTATGGGCCCTGCGGGCGTGCTGGGTGATCAGGTCACCATCGATACCAGCGGCCGCGACCACCACCGGCACTGGTGGATCGCATGACGAAACCGAGCAGCCACACGACCAGGACGGCGAGGGCCACCCACCAAAGGATCTTGACAGCGAAACCGGCACCGAAAAGGATGACTGCGAGAAGCAGGACCAGAAGCAGGGGAACCATAGTTATCGACCTCCTGCCCGCCCGTCTTCCCTGCCTTTTCTTCAATATTCGAGATCGGCACCTTGTTTATCAAGGGGAGGCAGGGGCACGAGCGGGTTACCGCGACTGCGGTCCCGAAGCTACGAGGAGGCGTTGTTCCTATGACTGCCAACGAGAAGGCGAAGGCGAAGACCGAGCAGGCCAAGGGCAAGGCCAAGGAGGCTCTGGGAAGCGCCATCGGCAACGACCGTATGGCCGCCGGAGGTCAGGCAGAGAAGAGCACCGGGGACGCCCGCGAAGCCAAGGAAAAGGCCAAGGACGCCTTCAAGCGCTGACCTCCGTGAACCGGAAAGTGGCCCCTTGTGAGGGGCCAC
Organism: Streptomyces broussonetiae; assembly: GCF_009796285.1. NCBI lineage: Bacteria > Bacillati > Actinomycetota > Actinomycetes > Kitasatosporales > Streptomycetaceae > Streptomyces > Streptomyces broussonetiae. Next base: position 7,367,837 of record NZ_CP047020.1, read on the forward strand.
TTTCCGGTTCGGTGGGGCCGCGCGTTGATCCGGCACCGTCGATTTCCTGCTCCGGCTGTCTGCGGCCGGCCCGAGAAGGTGGATTGCAGGTCTCCGCCGGAATCGTCTCGCTCGCGCGCCGATGATCTCGACAGGTCCTTCGTGACTGCTTCGGTACGAGCGAGGCCCTGCCCAAGCCCTCAGATCAGCTGGGGCCCGCCCCTGGGCCTGCATCGAGAGTGCTGCCCATCACCCTTCCCCGGACTCGTGCCGCCGGAACAACGCTCGCCCGAGCACAGCCGGCCGCATCAGCCTCGACGGCGGATCGAGGAGGGCCAAGACCCGGATGAGCTGGGCCGCGACTGTACCGTCGGTAGCCGCGGCGGCCATCAGCCGGCTCATCATGGCGCCCTGCAACTTCTGCGTCAGATGCGCAGGTTGCGCCGGCTCGCCGGCCATCCCCCACGGCGCGGTCAGAATACGCGTCGCCCGGGTGAAGAAGTTCGCGGCGACGTCGCGCCGGCCGGCTGAGAGCGTGTCGGCCAGCGCGCGGGCCTCCAGCGCCGCCACCGTCAGGCCCTGCGCGTTGACCGGGCTCAACGAGCACAGAGCGTCCCCGACGACGACCAGCCCGTCCGGAAAGCCGGCGAGCTGGTCGTACCGTCGCCACCGGCACGCGGGATAGCGGTACGCAACGACGTCGCTGAGCGCCTCGGCGGTCCTCAGCGCCGAGACCACGTCATCCGGGGCCGCCGCGGCAACAAACTCCGCGAATCCGGCCTCGTCGGTCGGTGGACGCGCGGCAGGACCCACCCCGGTGACGGTCAGTACGTGCTGGCCCTCCTCGACCGCCAGCAACAGCAGCCCGCGGCCGTCGGCCTTGACATCGCCGCCGATGAGCAGCGCCCGGTCGGGCTCGGGCGGGAGCCGGACAAGTCGGCTGGCGTAGGCGACGTCGACGTTGACGCGTTGTTCGGCCGGACGTTCGTATCCGAGTTGCTCGAGCCAGACCGGCGTGCGGCTGCCCCGGCCCATCGCATCGACCACCAGGTCGGCGTTCAACATCTCTTCGCTGCTGCTGGGCTCCTGCGGCAGGATGCGTACGCCGGTGATCCGCCGGTCATCGCCGATCAGCCCGACCACGTCGGCGCCGAACACCATCCGCAGGCCGCCCTGGGCGACCAGCCGCCGGCGCAAGTGGCGCTCGTAGAACGGCCGGGTGGCGTGGACGGCGTGCGCACCGACCGGCACCCGCGGCAGTTCCTTCCCGCCGAGGTGGAAGCGGTAGTCCGACAGCACATCCGCCAGAACCGCGCCATCGGCGCTCATCTCGTCGACCAGACCGGGAAAGATCTCGTCGACGACTCGCGCCCCGGCCGGAAGCAGGTTGTGGGCGTGCCGGCCCTGAGGGACGCCCCGGCGGTATTGGCTGGGGGCCGGGTCCTGGTCGACGACCGTGACCCGCCGGTAGAACTTGGTGAGCACTCCGGCGGTGAGGAGACCGGCGAAGCCGGCACCGAGGACGACTGCGTTTTCGTTTTGCATGAGACGTGATGCTCGACGCACCCTGCTGCCCAGAAACAGGTCAACCGGTGTCCACCGAGTGTCCGTAGACCTCGCGTTCCCACATCCAGTCCACGATGTGAGTCACGGCCGCATCCCGGTGCCGGCGGTAGGTGCTGAAGGACAGGTGCAGCGACTGGGCCACGCCCTCCTGCGGGCCGGCCGGGTGCAGAAAGGTGCGGTCGACCACCTCGAACAGGCCGCGGCGGTCGGCCCGCAACGGCTCGGCGGCCATCGCGAGGAGTTCGCCGAGTCCCGCGGCAGATGACCGAACGACGCGCGACCGCATCAGCGGATTGCGCCCCAGAGCCTGCGGCACGTGCAGATCGCGCAGCGCCGTGCGGACCGCCTCGGCGAACTCGACCTGGGAGAGAACGAGTTCGGCCGACTGCTCCTCCGCCGGCCGGGCCGGGGCACCCACCTCGCGGGCCGCGATGAGCTCGAGCCACTCGGCGAGGCCCGTGCGCCGCCAGTCGTGGACGAAGACCGGGAAGGTGGTATCCCCGATCGTGTACGCAGCCTCGGCTGCCGCCCAGAAGTCCAGATAACCGAGTGTCGGCCCCCACAACCCGGCATCCGCGTACGCCCCCACCAACGTCCAGGCCGAACCATCACGAGTGAGGATGTCGAGGACCTGGCACACGGCGAACAGAGTCAGCGACGGCGAGGACGCCTGCCCACGGTCACGGTCGAGGAAGAACCGCCAGGCCCGCACGTGCTCGCCGGGGCGTGCCGCGCCGTGCCGCCGGGTGTACTGCCACATGCTGTCGACACCCGGATCCACCCCCAAGTCCTCGGCGCACAGGTCGAGGCAGGCACCGAAGCCTTGCGGCTCCCCGGCCCGTCCGCGAAAGACCCGGAAGGCTCCGGGCTGGCGCCGCATCCAGTACGCCACCAGCTCGGCCTGTTCCGCCCCCTGAACCCGGGTCGTCATCTCAATGATCGGGGCCGTGTCTTCCGGCCGCAGCGCATCGATATGGTGATCGACCGGCCGTGCGGCCGCGACGTATGCCGCGAGCCTGGTCCGCGGGCAGGTCACGACGATGGCGTCGGCCAGGAGCCGTTGCTGCTCCCGTGCGTCCGGCGCCGAGCGGATCCGCGCGACCAAGTCGGCCCGCACCTGGTGATGCACCTCGGCGTAACGCTCCGGGTCGCGCCACCGCAGGTCGGCGTCAAGGACGTCGCGGACCATGTCGTGCAGGAACAGACCGTACGGACCCTCCTCGACGAACGACAACGTGCGCAGCCACGTGAACAGCTCCCCGGCGTTGTCGCCAAGCACGGATCGCAGGACGGTCTCGGTGACGACGTTGGCGTGCGCGCAGACTTCCAACGCAAGCCGATGGCGCGGACCCGGCACCTCGTCCAGGGTGCGGGTCAGCAAACCGCGCACCACGTCGGGCAGGTCCCCGAGCGTGCGCGGCAGTACGCCACCGCCCCGCCGCACCGCGTCCACGAGCATGGACAGGGTGAGTGGGTGGCCGTGGCTGATGTCGAGCAGGTGCTCGTGGAACTCGGCGGGGACGTTCTGTCCCGCCAGGTAGGCGCGGCCGTCGCGCGGCGCGAGGTTGCGCAGCGCGACGACCCGGATCAGCTCGCGCCAGGCGGGGTCGGCCAACCATGGCGACGAGGGCGGTCGTCGTGCCGCGATGACCACGACCGCGTCGGCGGGCAGCGCGGGCAGGAACTCGTCCCGTACCCAGTCGTCGATCGGGGCGAGCAGCTCGTAGGTGTCGAGGAGCAGCACCGCCCGGCTGCCGATGGAATGCGCTTCAAGGGAACTTGGGACCGGCGGCACGTGGCGGCCGTCGATCGTGATCGGATCGGCGCCCGCAGTCACGGCGACATCGGCCAGGACATCCAACAGTGCGCTCTTGCCAATGCCGCCGGGACCGTGAAGAAAAAGCACGCCTCCTGCGCCCAGCAGCGACCGGAACAGCTCGATCTCACCGGTGCGCCCCGCAAAGGCACGCCGTCGTAGCTCACTCAGCCGCTGCCTGATGATCGTCACAACGGTGGGCGGGTCAGTCGTTGAACGCCGTGGCCACGGCATCTCCGAGCTGATTCAAGACGTCCCGTGAAAGCTGCACCGACCCGGTGAACGAGAAGAAGGCGTGGGTGGCACCCTTGACCGGGAGGTGCGTGACCGCCACGCCGGCGTCGGCGAGCTTCTGCGCGTACCGGTCGCCCTGGTCCCGCAACGGATCGTGTTCGGCGGTGACGATGACGGCGGGAGGAAGCCCGGCCAGGTCGTCGGAGCGCGCCGGCGAGACGCGCGGGTCGGCGCCTTCGTCGGGCGTGTTGAGGTAGAGGCCCCAGAACCATTCGAGCCAGCTGCGGCTCAGCACCGGTCCGGCCATGTTCTGATACATGGAGGGGCTGTCGTCGAACCGGTCGACCGCTGGGTACGCCAGTACCTGCAGTGCGATGTGAGGTCCCCCGCGCCGCTGCGCTTCCTGCGCGAGGGCTGCGGCGAGGTTGCCGCCGGCGCTCTCGCCGAACACCGCAATGCTTTGCCCGTCGCCGCCGAAACTTCCGGCGTTGGCCGCGACCCATGTCAGGGCGGCGTAGGCGTCTTCGATCCCTGCCGGGAAGCGGTGTTCGGGCGCGAGCCGGTAGTCGACGGAGACCACGATCGTGCCGGAGCGGTTGGCCATGATGCGGGCGATGTGGTCCTGGCTGTCCAGGTCTCCGAGCACCCATCCGCCGCCGTGGAAGAAGACCGTCACGGGCCGCGGCCCGGAGCGCGGGAAGGTGGCGGGGGCGTAGATGCGGATGGGGACCTCGAGTCCTTCGGCGGTGGCCACTGCATTGTGCACGCTGCCGACGGGCTCGACGTCGCCCGCGAGGGTGGAGAAGCTGCTCACGAGGTCGCGGTTCTCCGCGACCGTTCGACTCTCCGGTGCCGGTTCGCCTCCTTCGGCCAACTTCTCGAGCAGGGCATCGATCTGGGGGTCGAGGGACATGATGAGGACCTTCCTGGAGCTGGCGAAGCGACACGGATTGGAATGACTGTTCCCATCTCTACAGGGCGCAGGAGTGGAGCAGCGGCAGCGTGATGCCGTCCGGCGCTGAATCGCCGGCCCTGGCTGCGCTGTCGTATCCGTTCTGGATGTGGGCCCGCAGGGAGCGGTGCACTGAGTGCGGATCAGCGGGCGATCGAGATCGCGAAGGGTGCGAATCCGCTGGACCGCATCACGTGCGGGACGAAAAGTATCGCGGCCTCGGTGGCGCGGGCGGTCTGGATTCCGCCGAGGTCGATGACCCACTTGTTGTGCCAGCCGAGGTCGGTGAGCAGTTCACGGACGGTCTGCTTGGCCTGCGGGTCGTCACCGGAGAGGAACGCGGTCGGTGGCTGGGTGAGCGTGGCCGGCGCGGTCATCACCGGGAAGAGCATGGTGTTGAGAGTCTTGACGATGTGGGTTTCGGGGAGGGCGTCCTGGAGTTGCTCGGCAAGGCTTGAGCCGGGGTGGATCAGGTCGGCGGGCAGTCCGTCCGGTCCGTCGACGGTGGCGTTGGAGACGTCGACGAGGATCTTGCCGCGTAGTTCCCCCCGTAGGGCGGCGAGCCGGTCCAGCGAGCCGGCTCCCGGGGTGGCGTTGATGACGATCCGGGCTGTCCGGGCAGCGTCGGCGGCGGCGCCCGGCGTGCGGTCCGCGACGGTCACCTCATGCCCTGCCCGGGTGAGGGCTGTGGCCAGGTTGCCGCCGACGCGGCCGTTTCCGAGTACTGCGATCGTGGTCATGGTGATGTGGCCCTTTTCGTGGGTGCGGGTCGTGGTGCGCGGTCAGCGGGAGAGCGTGGCGACGGCCTGGGCATGGATGCCGGGGGCGGCGGCCAGGAGGCTTTCGCTCTGCGGGGTCCAGGGGCGGCCCCGGGCGTCGGAGATCTGTCCGCCGGCCTCGGTGACGAGCAGCGCGCCGGGGAGCAGGTCCGCGCGGGCGCCGGCGAACTGCCAGAAGGCGTCGACGCGGCCGGCGGCCACATTGGCCAGGTGCAGGGTCGCGGGCACGGCGGTGCGCACGACGAGCGCGTCGAAGAGCATCGCGGTGATCGAGGAGCCGACGCGCCGCACGACCTTCTCGTCCTCGTCCGGCCGGGCCTGGCTGGTGGCCACGATGCTCAGGCCGAGGTCCGTGCTCTGGGAGACGCGCAGCGGCCGGCCGTCGAGGTGGGCGCCCGCGCCGGTGAGCGCGGTGTAGGTCTCGCCGGTCAACGGCAGGTGGACCGCGGTGAGCACGGGCCGGTTGTCGCGCACGAGGGTGGCGGTCACCGCCCACTCCGGCAGGGCGTGCAGGTGGTTGACGTTGCCTTCGGCCGGATCCACGACCCACCATTCGCCGGGCGGCAGCGCCCCGCCGTCCAGCTCGTCCTCCACCCACCCGGCGTCCGGGCGCAGGCGCGTGAGGCGGGGGCGCAGGATGTCGAGGGCCCTGTCGTCGTTGAAGGCGAGGGCGCGCATCAGCTCTTCGCGGGTCTGGTAGCGGACCACCTCGCCGAAGCGCTCGCGCAGCGCCGAACCGGCCTCACGCACGGCGTTCGCAGTCTGGGCGAGCAGGTCGGCGTCGAGGGCGGCGACGTCAGTGGTCTGAAGCGTTTCGGACATGGTGAATTCCCTTGTGAATAGGGGGTGATGAGGCCGTTCGAGTCGAACTGTGCGCTTCGTTCAGCGCTCTGGTCTCGAAGGTATACAGCCCCTTGATTAACTTCAAATGCATGTCAGGCACGGCTAGGATTACTCTCATGCAATTGGATTTGAATCTGCTGGCCGCGCTCGACGCGCTGCTGGAGGAGGGAAGTGTCGCCGGGGCGGCCGCACGCATGCATGTCACCGCCCCCGCGATGAGCCGGAGTCTGGGCCGAATCCGTCGCACGACCGGGGACCAGATCCTGGTGCGCACCGGCCGCACGATGACCCCGACGCCGTATGCGATCGCCGTCCGGGAACAGGTGCACGAGCTGCTGCACCAGGTCCAGGGGGTGCTGGCACCGAGCCGTGAACTCGATCTGGCAACGTTGGAGCGCACCTTCACACTCCGCTGGCACGATTCCCTGGTCGCCTTGGGCGGCCCCGCGCTGCTCTCGGCCGTGCGCGGACAGGCGCCGGGCGTGCGGTTGCGCTTCGTCGCGGAATCGAGCATTGACACCCCCGAGTTGCGGCGTGGAGAGGTCGACCTGGAGGCGAACGCCAACCGGCCGGGCGCACCGGACGTTCGTGCCGAGAAGGTGGGCGAGACCCGCCTCGTCATCGTGGTGAGGCAGGGGCACCCGCTCACTCGTGTCAGGACCGTCACCGCGAAGCGGTACGCCGCCGCTGAGCACGTCACCGTCTCGCGACGTGGAAACCTCAGCAATGCCCTCGACGACGCCCTCGCGCGGCTCGGTCTCACCCGCCGCGTGGTGGCGACCGCACCCACGGAAGCTGCCGCGCTGGAGTTCGCGCGCGGCTCCGATCTCCTGATCAGCGTCCCTGAAGCCACCGCGCGGTCCGCGGTTGCCGACCTCGGCCTGGTCGTGCTCCCTCTCCCGCTCGAACTGCCGTCGGCGCCCATATACCTGTCGTGGCATCAGCGCTACGACACCGACCACGCCCACGCTTGGCTGCGCGGGCTGGCGCGAACCGCGCTGGCCATGGGCGGAGCGTCGTCGTAGCCGGCGCCGGCCGGCTGCTTCACCCATACGTCCAGGCGGCCACCTCGATGCCGCACGGCCGGCCGCCGTGCGGACCCGTATCAGATCTTCAGTCCCCGGCGGTAGGCGTACACGACCGAGGTGAACGGGGCCGCGAAGCCCGAGCTTGCCGAGAAGGCAGGACACGAACGTCTTGACGGTCTCCTGGCCGTCCACCCCCATGCTGCGCAGGCCGTGGGGTGGCCGGAGCGACGCCTGCGGCTCACGATCGCTGACCTGTTTGCCCTGCTCGGTCAGTCGGTCGGATACAAGTCGCTTCAGGAGGCCGTCGCGGGAACGAGGTGGTCGAGTCCTTTCGCACTCCCCGTCGCGGCCTCGATCGAACGCGGCAGCATGATGCCCTCGTAGGCGCGGACGGCGTCGTCGACGCTGGACTCGGTGACCAGTGCGTGGGCGAGGTCGGCGCCGTCGAGCATGGCGAGGTTGGCGCCCAGCCCGACCGGAGGCATCAGGTGCGCGGCGTCGCCGAGCAGCGTGACGCCGGGAACGTTATCCCAGGTGTGCGGGGCGGGCAGGACGAACAGGGACCGGTGGATGAACCCGTGGTCGCTGTGGCGCAGGATGTAGCGCAGGCTCTCGTCCCAGTCGTCGAACAACCTCAACAGATATGTCCGCACGGCCCGCTGGTCGCCGAGGTCGACACCGGCGGCCTCATGCCAGTCCCTGGGCGCGCGGAGGGCGATGTAGGCGCGGATGTGGCCGTTGCTGTTGCGTTGGGCGACCAGGGACCTGCCGGCGCCCTTCGCCAGCATCGATCCGTTGCCGACCAGCCGCGCGAGGTCGCGATGGCGGGTATCGCAGTCGTCGAACCCGGTCTCGACGAAGGTGACGCCGGTGTAGCCGGGTACGGCGGGCGACAGAGCCGGGCGCACGCGTGACCAGGCGCCGTCGGCGCCGACCACCAGGTCGAAGTCCTCGGCGGTGCCGTCACCGAACAGCAGCCGGCAGGTGCCGTCCGCCAGCGGGGCGACGCCGGTGACGGCGCGGTCCCACCGCACCGTGCCCTCGGTGATCGAGTCCAGGAGCAGGCCACGGAGTTGGCCTCGGTCGATCTCCGGCCGGCCGCCGTCGGCGGACGGCCCCTGCTGCGCCAGGAGGGCGGCGGTGGCACAGTCGAGCACGCGCCACTCGTCTCCTTCGGGGCGGGCGAGGGCGTGGAACCGGTCGAGGACCCCTGCCGCCCGCAGGGCGGCCTGGCCGGTGTCGGGATGCATGTCGAGGGTGCCGCCCTGCGGTCGGGCGTCGGCGGAGGCTTCACCTTCGAAGACGGTGACGGACCGGCCGTGTTGCTGCAGGACTCGGGCGCAGGTGAGGCCGCCGAGGCCGGCGCCGACAATCGCGATGCGCGGATCACGAGCAGAGTTCATGGGAGTGTCCCTCGGGAGGTGGGTGAGTTGCCGGGAGGCCCGGCATCACCAAGAAAGCACACTCGATAAATAAGCGCAATGACTAAACTTTTACAGCGACTGCACTTCGGGGTACGGTGGGCGAGTGACCGAACCGACCGGGCGCCGCGAGCGCAAGAAGGCCCAGACCCGCCAGTCCCTGGCCGACGCCGCGCTTGAGCTCTTCCTCGAGCGCGGTTACGACCAGGTCGGCGTCAAGGACGTCGCCGACGCCGCAGACGTCTCGGTGACCACCCTGTTCAAGCACTTCTCCGGCAAGGAAGCCCTGGTCTTCGATCAGGACGACGACCTGGAAGCAGCACTCGTCGCCGCCGTGCGCGAACGCCCCCCGGGCCAGTCGATCCCACAGGCTCTGCGCGAGCACATCCTGCTGAAACAGGCCCAACTCGCCGTCCATGCCTCGGACCCGCGGTTCGCCGACTTCACGCGCCTGGTGCAGGAGACCCCTGCGCTGCGCGACTACGCCCACCGCATGTGGACGCGCCACGAAGCGGCCCTGGCCAGGGCCGTCGCCGAGGCGGTGGGTGCGCCCGAGGACGACGTCAGCTGCGCCGCCCTGGCCCGTTTCGCCCTTGAGGCCCGCAGCCTCATCCTGCGGCACGCCGAACCGCGCCGAGCTGCCGACGAGGCCTTCGCGCTGCTCGAACACGGCTGGGCAGCCTCTCATCCGAGCAACTGACCGGGCTGCCAGGCACCCCGCTGTGCGCGGTGGCGGTGCGCGCTCGGGAGCCTCGGTGAGGCCTTCCGCGAGGCGTCACATCGCGCTGCATCGGGGGTTCGGCGCGCGGAGGCCGGCGCCGGGGTCTGGATCCCCGATGAACCTGCAAGTGACGCTGCCGGACCGGGAGGTTGGCCTCCCATCCGTCGAGGAACCGTTCGAATCCGCGCTCGGCCCTGTCGGCAGCGTGGGGAAGCTCGGCATCACGAACGACCCTGGCGAGGAGTGGATGGCGCCCGCTCTTGACGACTTTGTCTAGGTAGGGCGCATGGGCGTCCATCCATTGCTGGATGCCGACCCCGGAGCGTCGGACGGCTTCCTGCTGGGCGAGCTCGCCGATGGCGTAGCCGCGGACGAACGCCTGCAGCGCGTCGACAATGGTGATCATGACGTCGATATCGAAGCCGAGGAGGACGGACGGCGATATCAGCGGCTCGTGTCGGCGTCCCCTTCGTCATTCGGAGGGTCCTTCTGTCTCCTGCCGCCCGGAGGGGAGCCGTCCCCGTGCTCTTCCAGCAGCTCGAGGAGCGCCGCATCCGCTCTCCTCCGGTCTTCCTTCGTCAGCTCGAGCGGTGCGTTGTTGTAGACGGTGTAGCGGTCTGGATCGATGATGTTGGCGGCCCTCAGGATGAACGTCAGCAGGGGGCGCCAGCCCTTGCGGTGGCCGACTCGCACCTGTATCTGGGCCTTGTAGTCACGGGCCTCCGGGATGAATCCGGAGAACGGTGCCTCGAACTCGATGAAGAGCTGTTGCGCTTCTCTGCCGGGCACGACGAATCCGGCCGGCAGCTTCGTCTCCTCGTCCGGCCCCGGCTGGAGGCGGCACGGGGAGGACACCCACAGCAGTGGCAGATGGGAGGCGGGCTCATCAGGGAAGGTCAGGATGAGGTCCTGCACGACGATCGGCTTGGGGCCGGTGTTGTGCAGGATGAGCGGAAGCCGTAGACGTGCCGTGGAACCGTGGACGATCGCCGCAAAGACATGAGGCTCCCACGCCTTCAGGCGCCCCTGTCGGGCGTGGAGCCACCAGAACGACGCGACGGTGAAGAACAGTGCGCAGGCTGATACGACACTGGCGCCGGTAAGCGATGAGGACGCGGTCTGATCCGCCGCGGCCATCAGCGGAACCACAGACCCAGTCTGCCAGTCCCCCGGTGGGCCCGCTCACAGGACGAGTGGCCGCCGGTCCTCCCCGGAACGGATCACAGCTCGGCGAGGAGTACGAGATACCAGGCGACCAGGGCCGCGCACGCCACCGCGGGGACGAGCTTGCGCACCCCGTCGCCCTTGCGTACGTGCGTGGCCACGGCACCGGCGAGCAGCACCAGCAGCCCGGAACCCGCCAGGCCGCCGCACAGGGGCACGACCGGGCCGAGCGCCACGCCGAGGGCACCCGCCAGCTCCAGCGCGCCGATGACCCGGTAGGCCGCGGTGGTGAAGCCGGCGTGGGCGGCCAGCTCGGGCATCGGCCCCAAGGCCAGAATCTTGGCCACGCCCAGCAGGGCGAAGATCAACGCGATGAGACAGGTCAGTGAGGCGGAGAGGATCACGAGGCGCCTTCGAGGGTGTGCGGGCGGCGGGCCCGGCGGCGTTCGGCTCCCAGGCCGGCGAAGTAGGCGATCAGGTCGGGGTTGTCGACCGCGGAGGGATTGAGGACCTGCTCGGCGCGGGTGCCCTGGAGGAGGCGCTTGACGGGGACCTCGAGCTTCTTGCCGGTCTTCGTGTGCGGGATGGCCGGCACGGCGAGGATCTCGTCGGGGACATGGCGGGGTGAGGCGCCGGTGCGGATCGCGTCGCGGATCTTCTCGCACAGGGACTCGTCCAGGACGGTCCCGTCGGCGAGGACCACGAAGAGCGGCATCCAGTAGCCGCCGTCGGGTTCCTCTGCACCGATGACGAGGGCCTCGGCGATCTCAGGGAGGTGTTCGACGATGTCGTGGATGTCGGCGCTGCCCAGGCGCACGCCGTTGCGGTTGAGCGTGGCGTCGGAGCGGCCGTGCACGATCACCGAGCCGTGGGAGGTGTGGGTGATCCAGTCGCCGTGCCGCCACACGCCCGGGTAGGCGCTGAAGTAGGCGTCGCGGTAGCGGCTGCCGTCGGGGTCGTTCCAGAAGTTCAGCGGCATGGACGGCATGGGCCGGGTGACGACCAGTTCGCCGACCTGGTCGACGACCGGCCGGCCCGCGCCGTCGTACGCCGCGAGCGCCACGCCGAGGTTGGGTGCCGACAGTTCACCCGCCCACACCGGGGTGGTGGGGGCGCTGCCGGCGAAGCCGGAGACGACGTCCGTGCCGCCGCTGGTGGAGGCCAGCTGGACGCCCGCGCCGACGTGGTCGCGGACCCAGGGGTAGGCGGAGGCGGGCAGGGCGGAGCCGGTGCAGCCGATGACGCGGATCGACGACAGGTCGTGCACGGCAGCTTCGATGCCGAGTTTGGCCATGGCCAGCAGGTATTGGGGGCTGGTGCCGAAGACGGTGACCTTGTGGCGGGCCGCCAGCTCCCACAGGACGTCCGGGCGCGCCACCGGCGCGGGGCTGCCGTCGTAGGTGCAGGTGGTGGCACCGGTCAGCAGGGTGGAGACGACCAGGTTCCACATCATCCAGTGGGTCGTGGTGTACCACAGCAAGCGGTCCCCGACGCCCAGGTCGCAGTGCAGGCCGAGGATCTTGAGGTGCTCCAGCAGGACGCCGCCGTGCCCGTGGACGATGCCCTTGGGCAGGCCGGTGGTGCCGGAGGAGAAGACGATCCACAGCGGGTGGTCGAAGGGCACCGGGGTGATGGTGAGGTACTCGGCGCGGGTGGCCGCGTCCTGCCAGGGAACCGTCAGTCCTGCGGTGCGGGTTTCGGGCCGGGCGAGGCCCGTGTGGTTCACGAGGACCGTGGCCTTGAGTGTGGGCAGGGCGCCGGCCAGCTCGAGTGAGGCTGCGCGGCGGTCGTGGGTGGTGCCGTTGAAGAGGTAGCCGTCCGCGGTGATGAGCACGGTGGGTTCGAGCTGGGCGAAGCGGTCGGCGGCGGCCTTGGGTGCGTAGTCCTGGCCGCACACGGACCACACCGCGCCCAGGCTGGCGGTGGCGAGGAAGGCGATGACGGCGTGGGGGGTGTTGGGCAGGTAGCCGACCACCCGGTCGCCCGTTCCGACGCCGAGGTCGCGCAGGGTGGCTGCGACGGAGGCGACCTGGGCGCGTAGCTCCCTGCCCGTGATCTCGTAGCTGGCTCCGGTCTCGTCCAGTGCGGTGATCGCGGGTGCGTCCGGATGCAGGTTGCGCAGCGCGTGGTGGGCGTAGTTGAGGGTGGCGCCGGGGAACCAGCGGGCGCCGGGCATGGTCTCCTCGTCCAGCACCCGCTCGTACGGAGTGGTCGCGTCGATGTCGAAGTACCTCCACACCGCCGCCCAGAAGCTCTCCAGGTCGGTGACGGACCAGTGGTGCAGGGACTGGTAGTCGGTGGGGTCCTGGAGCCCTTCGGCGTGATGGTGCCGGGCGGCCCAGCGGGCGAAGTCCGCGATGCGGCTGTTGGCGGCCGCCTTCGGGTCCGGCGGCAGGAAGGGCTCCGGATACTGAGTGGCGCGCGGGGTGGTCATGGTGCGGTGCTCCTCGTCAGGGGGCGGGCCGGGCTTCGGCGGGGCGGCGGGCGGTATGCAGCAGCGGGGCCCAGGCTGCGGTGTCGGTGAAGTCGCCGGCGCCTGTGGGGACGGTGTCCAGTACGACGCGGTCGGGGCGCAGCAGGACGGCATCGGCGCGGCCGCGGGCCAGCCAGGCGGCCAAGGTGCCGCCCTCGTCCAGGTCGCCGACGTGAACCGTGGGCGCGCCCAGTGCCGTGGCCACGCCTGTCATCTGCGCGGTCGGCGGCACGGCGGTCAGGACGGCGAAGGAGTCGCCGAGGACGTCGTCGAGGCGCACTCGCCTGCCGCCCTGCAGGACCCAGGGTTGGGGGCAGAAGGTGCCGGCCAGCCCGCGACCGGTCAGGCGGGGGCGGCGCCGTACGAGTGGACCGGCGGTCAGGGCGGGGCTGAGGTCGCGGCTGACGGTCGCGGTCACGCCGGGGATGCGGCAGGCCGTACCCATGACGGTCCGGCGGAATGCCGCGCCGCGGTCCTGGCCGCCGGTCATGGCCCAGCCGACGGCGACCGCGACACGGATGAGGTGGCGGGCGTGTGGCTTGCGCTCGCGTTCGTAGGTGTTCAACAGCCCGTCGCCTGCGCCCTGTCGGAGAACGCGGGCAAGTTTCCAGGTGAGGTTGTAGGCATCGCGCAGGCCCGCGCACAGCCCCTGCCCGATGAAGGGTGGGGTGAGGTGGGCGGCGTCGCCCAGCAGGAAGACGCGTCCCCGGTGCCACCGGTCGGCGAGGCGGGCCCGGAAGGTGTACTGCGCCTGCCGGATCACCTCGAAGTCGTCGTCCTCCGACCCGTCGGACGGCAGATCCACCCAGGGCGCTACCAGCTCCCGCAGGCGTGCCCGCCCCTGCGGGCCGTCCAGGCGCTCGTCATCGTCCAGCCGGAACTCCCAGCGGTAGCGGTCCTCGCCGACCCGCATGTAGGTGGCCGGACGGGTGGGGCAGCAGATCTGCTCGGCGCCGTCCCAACTGCTCACCCGGCGGCTGGTGCGCACGTCGATGACCCGCCAGCTCTCCTCGAAGTGCAGGTCCTCCCAGACGGCGCCGATGGCCTCCCGGGTGATGCTGCCCGCGCCGTCGCAGCCGAGGACGGCGTCGGCCCACAGGTGCTCCTCCTCTTCGCTGCCGTCGCGGCGGAAGGGCACCCGTACCGGAGCCGTGCCGTCGGCGGGCTGCGTGACGGACACGGCCTCGGCGCCGCTCCACAGCTCGCACTCGGGGCGGCGCTTCAGGGCATCGCGCAGCAGGCGTTCCAGTTCAGGCTGGTCGAACATGTTGGTCTGGGCGAAGCCGTGGTGGCCGTGCGGGGAGCGCGGGAACTCGGTGATCACGCGGCGCCGGGGATCCAGCAGCCGCAGGCCCGGTGCCGGGCGGGCGACGGCGGCGAACTCCTCGTGGACGCCGACGCTCTGCAGGATCCGGCAGATCTCGTCGTCCGCGACGACGGCCCGTGGCAGGGGGTAGATGTCCCGGTGGCGTTCGAGGAGCAGGCTGGGCACTCCGTGTCGTGCGAGCAGGAGGGCGGCCGTGACCCCGACCGGTCCCGCGCCGATGATCACCACCGGTCTGCGGGCTGCTGCGGCGCTCACCTCGCGTCCGCCACGGCGTTCCGCTGCGCGCCGAGGTCGATCCGCCCGTCCGGGGTGGCGATCGTGGCGGTGATGAGGTCGCCGTCGCGCAGGTAGAGGGGGTTCTTGGCCTGCCCCTTGAAGAACGCCTTCCACCTGACCGCGGGCGGCAGCAGCGCACTGATCTTCGCGACCGGCTTGGGCGGGGCCTTGAGCGCCGTGCCGCCGGGTGTGCCGGTGAGCAGCAGGTCGCCCGGGTCGAGGGTCTGGAAGCGGGCGAGCAGGGTGAGGGCCTGGGCGGGCCGTACGATCATGTCGGCGAGCGTGCGGTCCTGGCGCGGGGCGTCATTGACATTCAGCCGCAGCCGCAGGTTCAGAAGGTGGGCGAAGTCCTCGGGCTCCAGCAGCGCCAGGTACGGACCCGTCGGCGTGAAGGTCGGGTACGACTTGCTCTCGTAGAACTGGGTCTTGGTCAGCTGCACATCGCGGGCGCTGACGTCGTTGGTGAGGACGAGCCCGGCGACGTAGCGGGGCAGGTCCTGCTCTTCGACGACGGTGCCCACGGGCAGGCTCGCGCCCATGACGAGGCCGAGTTCCACCTCGTAGTCGAGGAACTTCACATGCGCCGGGCGGACGATCGTGTCATGCGGGCCGCTGACCGAGCCCGACGCCTTGCGGAAGAAAGTGGGCGGGATGTCGCCGGTGAAACCCGAATCCTTGGCGTGACTGCGGTAGTTGACCATCTGGGCCACCACCCGGCAGGGCGTGGTGACCGGGGGCAGCGCCACCAGGTCGGCCACGGGCGTGCCGGCCTCACCGGAGGCGGCGGCCTCCCGCACCGCGGCCCGGTCGGCGAGCAGTTCGGCGGTGGTGAGCGCCTCGGTGTCGACGCGGACGGCGCGCTCGTCCCGGACGGCCCACCAGCCGTCGGGGGTGCGCAGGACATTGGTGCTCATGAGCTCATCGCTTTCATCAGGCCCAGCAGGCGTGAGGGGTCGAGTTCGTTGTCGCCGCGCAGGGCCGTCACGACCTCGCGCAGCTTGGCGGGGGAGGGGTTGGCGCCGAGGAAGTCACGGGTGACGGGCGGGCCCCACTGAGCCAGGCCGCTCGCCGACATCGGCGCCCAGCCGGGTTCGAGGTCGCGGGAGAACAGGTCGCCGTCGGCGAAGTGCTCCAGCATGAAGCGGTCGGGGTCGCGCCAGTAGTCGAAGAGCTGGCTGCCCTGGATGTGTCGGCCGATGCCCCAGCTGCGCCGGTAGCCGCGCTCGGCGAGGTACTCGCCGCCGGCGGCGATCGAGTCGAGGTCGGTGACCTGGTAGGCGGAGTGGACGTATCCGGTACCCGGCCCGAGGTGCAGGGCGAGGGTGTGGTGGTCCACGGGCGTGCTGCCCTGGTCGCAGCGGATGAACGCCATGGTCGGCCCGCGGTCGCGCTGCCCGTCCAGGAACAGGAAGTCGGACACGATCATCCCGAGGGTGTCCAGGTACCAGTTCAGGGCCCGCAGGAACACCCGCGTCTCCAGCACCACGTGACCGAGCCGCTGGATGCGCGACGGCTCGCGGGGCGGTCGCTGGGTGGCGTTCGTACGGCGACGCCCGGTGCCGGTGTTGAGGATCAGCGGCTGCTGCTCGGGCAGAGCGGGCAGCTGCTCGGCGCAGTGCACGACCCGGACCGGGAAACCCGAGGGATCGAGCAGGGCGACCGCTTGTCCGCCGCCGGGGACGTCGATGTCGCGGACGTCACTGCCGGTCGCGCGGGCCAGCCGGTCCAGATCGGCCCGTTCGGCCGCGCGGAATGCCGGCCCGACGAAGCGGGACGCCTGCCCACGACGGATGACCATGCACGGTGAGCCCGCGAAGGTGCCGCGCAGCCACAGCTCCCGTTCGGTGCGGGCGGCGATCTGGAAGCCGAAGTCCCGGGCGAACACCTCGGCCCGGTCCAGGTCCGGCTTCTCGAACTCCAGCCAGGCCAGGTCCGCCACCTTGATGACGGGGTTCCGGGACCGGCCGGGGTGCTCACCGCGCAGGGCGCCCAGCTCACTGTGGAGATCTTGATGGGGCGTCTGGAGATCGGCCCTGTTAACGGGGGTGTGGGACATGGTGCCCTCCAAGCAACACTGCCGTAATGAGGAAATCATCAACTTTGCCGCTGCTCATCGTCAATAGAGCAAACCCAAAGAAGTGAGGGAATCATCAGTCATGCGGGTGTCATCGGCCCAGTTGTTACACTCGGTCGTATGCCGACGTCAGCCCCGCCCCGCAACCGCTTCGAACGGCGCCGCGCCGAGACCCGTCAGGCACTCGTCCGTGCGGCCCGGCAGATCCTCGCTGAGACCGGGGACACCAGCGCCAGCATCCAGGCGATCGCCGAGCGCGCGGACGTCGGTTTCGGCTCCTTCTACAACCACTTCGAGTCCAAGACGGAGCTGTTCGACGCCGCGGTGACGGACGCTCTGGAGGAGTTCGGCCAGGTCATCGACGAGCGTGTGGAAGGGATCGACGACCCGGCCGAGCTGGTCGCTGCGGGATTCCGGCTCACCGCGCGGATGGCCGACTCCCACCCGGAACTCATGCGGATCCTGCGGGACCGCGGCCTGGCCCACATCCACTCCGAGCGTGGCCTGTCCCCCCGAGCGCTTCGTGATCTGGAACGCGGCATCGCCTCCGGGCGCTTCACCGGCACCGACCCGACCACGGCCCTGTCCGCTCTGGGCGGGACCCTGCTGTCCCTGGTGGCGCTACGGCTGGCCCGCCCCGACCTCGACGGCGACGAGACCGCCTCCGAACTGGCCGAGATGGTCCTGCGCATGCTCGGCCTCTCCCAAGACGACGCGCACGAGGTCACCCGGCGCCCGCTGCCCGGCCTCGACTGACCGTCAACCCACCTCTGCATCGCGCAGAAGGTCCCGAACCCGGCGCGCAGCGACCCGCGGTGCCACGCCGGCGGCGACGAGGAACGCGGTCGCCGCAGCCTCACCCCTGGGATCCGCCCACGTGGACTCGGTGTTCTCCTCGGCCAGTGCCAGCATCAGGGCCTCCAGTGCCTGGGCGAGGACACGTGCGGGGACATGGTCCGCGAACACGCCTTCGTCCTGGCCACGTCGTAGGGTCGCGACGGCCTCTTCGCGCGCCGGCGCCAAGGTGGTGCGGATCGCCTCTCGTCCCACAGCGCGGCGCCCCAGAGAGACGAGCATGCGGTACTGGTCGCCCACCGCCCATGCCGCCAGGGCCATCCGCGCCATCTCCGCCAGCGGATCAGCGCCCGGGATGCGTGTTGCGGCGAACGCCTGTTGCAGTGCCTGGGCTGCTTCCTGTGTCAACTCGGCGATCAGCGCCTGCCGGCTGGAGAAGTGGTGGTAGAGCGTGCGCCGGGCGACGCCGGCTGCCTGAGCGATGCTGTCGAGGCTCGCGTCGGGGTCGTCCCGCAGTTTCTGCCGGGCGGCGGTGAGGATGCGGCTGCGGTGGGAGTGAGCGTCCCTGAGCTGCGGGATGCGAGCCAGGGTGTCGGGAGTCTGCACGGCTCCGTCCTTCCACGGGTTCTGCCTGTCGGAAAACCGTGGGCGCCGGTGCTCCCTCACGCACCGGCGCCCACTCACCCCTGCCCGAGGTGGCTTCACATCCCGCTGACGGCGTCAGGGGACGAGGATGAGGCGGATCGGGTCGCCGATCTTGTTCTCCAGACGGTTGACCGCGTCGGCCGCCTCGACGAGCGGGATGTGGTCCGTGATGGAGGGGGCCAGATCGAGGCGTCCGCCTGCGGCGAGCTGCACCAGCTCGTAGACGCCGTCGGGCGTGCCGCCGTAGTGGCCGCGGACTTGCTTCTGCAGGTAGTTGAAGGTCAGGCCCTCGGTGATGGTCAGCGGCCTGGGGGTGATGCCGACCAGGATCAGGGAGCCGCCCAGGCCGAGGACGGAGGCGGCCTGCTCGCGGACGGCGGGTACGCCGGCGCAGTCGAAGGCGAAGTCGAGGCCGCGTCCGCCGGTGGCCGCGCGGACCTGGTCGGTGAAGTCCGGGGCGGCCGGGTCCAGGGCGAAGTCCGCGCCGAAGGCGAGAGCACGCTCACGCGCGCTGGGCAGCGGGTCGACGGCGATGATGGGTGCCGCGCCGACCAGGCGGGCCAGGCGCACGTTGTGCGCGCCGACTCCGCCCACGCCCCAGATGCCGACGGACTGGGCGGGACGGACGCCCGCGGTGGCGACGACGGCGGCGTAGGGGGTGGAGACCGCGTCGGGGATGATCGCGGCCTGGTCGAAGGGCAGGCTGTCGGGGATGGGGACGACGGTCTCCTCGGGGGTGACCATGTACTCGGCCCAGCCGCCGTCGTAGTCGATGCCGGCGGTGCGGACCTGGGCGCAGGCGCGATGGCGCACACAGCCCTCGCACTTGCCGCACGTCTTGCCCGCCTCCAGGGTGACGCGGGTGCCGACGGTCAGGTCCCGCTTGAGGTCGGGGCCGAGGGCGTGGACGACACCGGAGACCTCGTGGCCGACGGTGACCGTGTCGGAGTCCAGGAAGAGCGGAGGCAGGGAGCCGTCGAGCAGGTGGACGTCGGAAAGGCAGACGCCTGCGGCCTTCACCTCGATGAGGACCTCACCAGGTCCGGGTACGGGGATGGGGACCTCCTCCACGGCGAACTTCTTGCTGTCCACGTGGAAGCGTCCGGCGAGCATGGTGTCCATGAGGAACTGCTTTCTGTGAGCGGCACCGATCATGGGGATTCAGCGGTGCCCTGGTGTGTGATGGCTTGTGGTGGCGGGGAGGCGTACGGCTGGCAGCGGGGGAGTGCCGCACGCCTCCCGGCGTGGGGAGGTCACACGCCTTGACGACGTTGTAACGGTCAGGCGAAGACGTCCTGCTGGTAGCGCTCGTCCGCTTCGAGCTGGGCGAGCCACTGCTGGGCGGTCTCGTCTTCGCTGCCGGTCCTCTGACGGTGGATGGCGGCGAGGGCCTCGCGGACGGCGGGCGCCATACGGCGGCCGTCACCGCAGACGTAGATGTACGCGCCGTCCTCGATGGCCTGCCACACCGTGTCGGCGGCGCCCACGATGGCGTTCTGCACGAACCGGGCCGGGTGGCTGGTCACCGCGGAGTAGGCGGTGTGGATCTGCGCGATGCCGGCCTGCTCCCAGTCCCGCATCTCCTGACGGTAGAAGTAGTCGTGCTCGGGGTGGCGGCAGCCGACGAAGACCTGCGCCAGGCCGACCTGGATGCCGTGCTCGTGCTGCCAGGCCCGCTCCTCCAGGAAGCCGCGCAGGGGCGCGATGCCGGTGCCGGGGCCGATGAGGATCAGCGGCGTGGCGGGGTCGGCGGGCGGGGCGAACGTCGGGGAGGGCACGCGGACGTAGCCGTAGACGACGTCCCCGGGCTCCAGGCCCGCGATGTAGGAGGAGCAGGTGCCGCGGTAGTGGCCGTCGCCGGACAGGGCCGGGCCCTCCAGCAGGCCAACGGTCAGGCGCACCTGCCGTGGGTTGGCCGACGGGGCGGAGGAGATGGAGTAGAAGCGCGGACGGATCGGGCCCATCATCTCCAGGAAGACCGCCAGCGGCAGCTCGACCGCCGGAAAGCGCTCCAGCAGGCCCAGCACCGAGACCCGCTTGCCGAGGATCTCCTTGCTGTAGCGCTCCTCGGCCTCCTCGGTGTCGGCGGTGTACGCCTGGAGCTGCGGCCGGGTCCACGGGCACTGGGTGTACTCGGCCAGGGTTTGGATCTGGGAGCGGGCGGCCACGTCCTGCAGTTCCAGGAACTCGGTGAGCAGGATGCCCGCGGTGACGGGGACGCCGACCGGCAGGTGCGTGCGGCCGCCTGCGGGCAGGTCCAGGCGCAGCACCTGGTCGTACTCGACACCGAGCCGCTTCAGCGCGCGGTTCACCAGGGCAGGCTCGTTCTTGGCGAAGACGGCCACGTGGTTGCCGGTGTCGTAGGTGACGCCCTCGGGCAGCTCGAAGGTGATGGACCTCGCGGACGGGCGCGGCGGCTCGATCCGGAAGTCCCACAGGCCGGTCGCGTCGGCCACCAGCTCCTCGTTGGCCACCACCTTGAGCGGATATGCCTGCTCGGAGACGATCGCGGGACGCACGTCGGACTCGGTGAGCAGCTGGACCTCGTAGCGCGGGCCGCTCGCCTCGGAGGTGTCGGCGGCGTACTCCTCGGCCAGGGTGGCCCACAGCGTGTCCATCCAGCGACTGGCCATGCCGTCGAAGTCACCTGCGGCGTCCGCGATGCCGCGCTCGACGACCGGAGTGGCGCCGGCGGCCAGCAGCCCTTCCTCGATCCGCTTGGGGAACGCCTGGTAGGTGGCCACCCACTGGGTGTTGCCGGCGCCCAGCAGCGCGAACCGCACGTTCGACAGAGAGCCCTCCGGCAGTCCGGCGCGCAGCAGGTCGTCGAAGCGCTGCGCGTTGTCAGGGGCCTTGCCGTTGTAACTGGCGGCAACAACCACGAGCAGACCCTCGGTGGGCAGGTTGTCACCGAGCTCGTCCAGGCTCATCAGCGTGGTGCCGAACCCGGAGCGCTCACCGCGGTCGGCGATGGTGCGCGCCAGGTCCTCGCACGAACCGAGGCTCGATCCGTAGGCGACGGTCAGATTCACCCCGACGCCGCTCACCGCGGCCTGCTGCCGCTCGTCGTCGCTGTGCAGGTCGACGGCGCCGAACACGGCCCGCTCGTGCTCCTGACGCCTGCGGATGACGAGTTCGAAGTCGCCGGGCTTGCGCGTCAGGGCTTCCCGCACGTCCATCTTGTAGTCGGTGGTGTCGGAGAACTTGAACTTCTGCAGCACCAGCGCCAGCGCCAGGCGGGCCTCGGTGAGGGCGAACTGGCGGCCGATGCACGCGCGCCGGCCGTTGCCGAACGGCTTGTAGGCGTGCTGGTGGTGCCGGGCGCGGTTCTCCGGCAGCCACCGGTCGATGTCGAACTCGTGCGGCCTCTCCCATGCCTTGGGGTGGGTGTGCAGCGGACCCATCAGCAGGTTCGTCTTCGTGCCCTGCTTCAGTTCGTACCGGCCTCCGATGACGGTGTCCTCGAGCGGCGCCTTCATGATCTGCGGTATGGGAGCCCACAGGCGCAGGGTCTCCTCCAGGATCCGCGGGATCACGTCCATTTTCATGATCGTGTCGTAGTCCGGGAGCGTGTCACCCGGCATGAGGCGGTCCACCTCGGCGTATGCCTGGGCCAGCACGTGCGGGTTGCGCATCAGCGAGTACGTGGCGAACGACAACAGGCCGCTGGTGGTCTCGTGGCCGGCGATCAGGAACGTCACTACCTGGTCGCGGACGTTGTCGTCGTCCAGCGGCCTGCCCGTCTCCGGGTCGGTGGCTTGAAGCATCAGGCCCAGCAGGTCGTCCTCCCCGCTGCTCCTGCCCTGACGACGTTCCTTGATCACGCTCTCGACGAGGTCCCGCATCAGCTGGATGTTCGTGCGGTAGCGCTTGTCGTCGTCCGTGCGCAGCGCGGTCATCTCCGGCAGTTCCTGGGAGCGCCGCATCGACTCCACCAGCGCCTCCAGCAGGGCGTTGAGGAAGGGGTGCAGCTCCTCCTCGGCGAAGGAGTCGAACCGGTAGCCGAAGCCGGACAGGGCGATGGTGTCCAGCGTCAGCCGGGTGTAGTCGTCAGTGATCCTGACCGGCTCGCCTTCCGCGTTCGCCCACTTGCCCACCAGGCTCTGGGCGATCTCCAGCATCTGTCCGTAGTAGTTCTTCATGGCGCGCTGGCTGAAGGCCGGCATGAGGATCCGGTGGGCCATGCCCCAGGCATCACCGTCCTCGACCTCGTGGGCCGTGAACAGGCCCGCTCCCGTGTAGTCCCGGACATGGCTCAGCGGCGCGAAGATCGGCTTTCCGAAGCGGGTCTCGTCGCTGACCTCGGTGACCAGGTCCGGGTCGTAGACGAAGACGTTCTCCTGGCCGGCGATGTTCAGGCTGAAGATCCCCTCCGGGAACTGCTTGGACAGTTCACCGAAGAACGCCACCGGGCTGGTGTCGGGAAGCGGCGGTGCGGGGTCGAGGACCGGGATGCCCTGCGAGGACGGGGTGGGGCGAAGGTCGTTCGCGGCGTGCGTGGTCATGACGTGCTCCTCTGCGTGGAGTGGAGGGGATGGGCAAGGGCGCGCTGCGCTGGTCGGTGCCGCGCTGCACCACAGAAACATACGCCGTATGGATTGGTACCGTACGTCGTATGGAAACTCGGTGCAACCCCGGCCGAGGGGAGGGATGCCGTGAGCGGAGTCGTTTTCCGTACGCTGTACGGGCGCTGATACCGTACGAGGTATGGAAAAAAAGGTGAGACGTCCCCCGCGGGGAACGAGGAAGAGAGACGTGCCTCTGACCGAGGCCGGGATCTACGCCGCCGCCCTGCGGCTGATCGACGAGGACGGGGCCGAGGCGCTCACCATGCGCAAACTCGCGACCGTGCTCGATGCGAACCCGATGTCGCTGTACCACCACGTGCCGAACAAGGAAGCCGTGCTGCGCGGCGTGACGAGAATGGTCGGAGCCCGGTTCCGCACCGTGACGCTTCAGGACGCTCCCTGGCAGGAGCGCCTCCGGCTGCTCGCCACGGACTTCCGGACGCTGGCACACCGGCACCCCGAGCTGATGGCGTACTCGTTCAGCCACCAGCCCGACTTCATCCAGCACGACGACCCGTTCTGGACGGCCCTCACCGCGATCGTGGCCGCTGCCGGCGTGCCGTTGTCGGAGGTCCCTGAGATCGCGGCGCTGATCGTCGCCGTCGTCATCGGTGTCCTCGGCGCCGAACTCAACGGAGCGCTCCACCAGTGGGCGAACCTCAAGCCCCCCGGCCCTGATACCGACGGCGGAGACGGGCCCACGGATGCGGCCCCCGGCTCCACGGGTGCAGGGACTGCGGGCCCTGATCGGGACCACATGTTCCGTCTCGTGATGGACACGCTGATCACGGGCCTGGAAAGCCGGCTCACCGCTGACCGTGAAACAGCCAGGACGCCGGCCGCCGTTGAGTCCGCGGCTCGAGGTGCTACGGCTTGAGGCTCGTCCGTGGCAGGCGAACTCGGGGCGCTGCGGCCGGAAGAGATCGTTTCCGGCGCTGTCCGAGCTTCCTGCGTTCCGAGGTCGGCCAGCAGTGACAGCAGGCTCGCTCGTGCCGAGAGGCGTGTGGAGAGCAGCACCGCCCCGAACCAGTCCACGAGCGGTACCGACCTCGACAGGGAGCGACGCGCGGAGTGTGCCCCACCCCGCAAGGCATAAAAATGGCTTATGGGTGCACACGGGAGATCGGAAGACCGCTTCTTGGCGCCGCAGGCGGGGCGCGGGCTGCTGGTGACCGCGCTCGCACTGATCGTGGGCATCACCGTGACGGACATCGGATCGACATCCACGATCAGGGCCCGCAGGCCGAGATGCTCAACTGCGGCCATCCGCCACCCCTGCTGATCCGTGGTGACCAGGTGACCGTCCTGAACTCCCGCCGACCCTCACTCCCGTTGGGTCTGTGCGCCTTGTGCACACGCAACGACCGCAGCGACCCGTTCACCTTGGAACCGGGCGACATGCTGCTGCTCTACACCGACGGCGTGATCGAAGCCCGCTCACCGACCGGAGCCTTCTACCCTCTCGCCGAACGGTTGCCTCCTTCCCTGCCTCAGGCCCCGACGCCCTGCTGCACCGCATTCACCGCGACCTGCTCGCGCACACCGGGGAGCAGCTCAGCGACGACGCCGCTTTCCTGATCATCGAACGCACCCCCGCGCGCCATCTGCACCGGCCGCACCTCATGTCCCACGCTGGGGGACCTCTCCCGTCCACAACTGGCTGACCTGTCACACCGTCCCCGCCGGGTGGCGCACGGCGCACTGGTGCCCACGGCGGAGCCCGGCCGCCGCCCATGCCCACCGCTGGACTGACAGTCACCTGGCCGAGTTGCGCCGAGCCGCTGAGTCAGCTCAGGGGCGAGCCGGTGGTGGGCGTGAGCACGGTCTCGGCGATGCCGACAATCCGGCTGAGGTCGAAGCCCTCCATGTCGGCGCGAAAGTCCGGGCTGGCCAGGTACGCCCGCAGCCGCTCCTGCACGTCGTCGGTGTCCCTGTAGGAGACGAGGGCGTACAGCTGGGGCGTCTCACTCCCGGAAGCCGCTGGCACCGTCCAGACGACACGAAGCTGGTACTGGGACATGAACGCTCATTCCTTTTCTGTCTGGGCATGGATGGGCAGCGGTCAACTTTGGGAGAGCAGGTACGCCAGTTCGGTGTCCCAGTCGATGCGTCCGGCCTCGGTACCCCGTGGCACCAGAGCCTCCGTGCTTTCCAGGAAGCTCTCGACGTCCCGCACGGGAACCTCGAGCAGGGCGGCGCCCGCGCGAGACCCGAGAGCGATGTACATCGCCTGGTCACCACGACCGACGGCCGACCAGATCCGGACGTCCCCATGACCGGCGCAGCCCTCCAGGCCATCGGCGAGAAGGTCACGCCCCAGGACCCATTCGACGGGCTCGTCACTGCGGGAGAAGAAGGTCGCACGGACGACATAGGGATCAGCGGGCTCGTACCGCAGACGCATACGCAGGGGCAGCGAGTAGACCCGCGAGACGACGAGCCGGGCAGTCAGTCCCTGGACCACAGTCCTCGAAGACTCCATCGGCATTCACTCCAAGGCGCCCCTCCCTCGGCTGCGCCCGCCGCTCGCGGCGGTAAAGACGCATCGGAGGAAGAGGTGTTGCAGCAGGGCCCGGGCGCCGGGACGGCATCGGCAGACCGCGCTATTCGTGGCGTCGCGGCAGATGGGCGACGCGTGCCTGTGACACGAGGTCGGTGTCGGCAGGCAGGTTCGAGAGGAGCGGGGCCTCGCTCAATCGCCCGCCTGGGCGGCGGTAGGGGGACCGTTGATCCTTGACCAGCGGTCGTGTCCCTGCCGCCGACAGGCATCGGGGCGAGGGATACAGCCTCGGCCCATGGGCACCGACAGAACCTGTCTCACCGGTCACCGTGGTTCCGGTCGAAGTGGTCCCAGCCGCCGTAGTTCCGGTCACCGTGGTTCCCGCCGTGGCGGTCCCAGTCCCGGCCGTCGTGCTCGTAGCGGTTCCAGCTGTGCCGGTACGACCTGTCGGACTTCCACCCGCGCCCCTCGTCGCTCCAGTAGCAGCGACCGTCGCGGCTGTGCCAGGACGAGTCGGTGACACGCTCGTCGTGGTGCCAGCCACGGTTCTCGTCCCAGCAGTAGCCCTGCTCGATCAGGTAGCCGATGCCGTGGTCCCAACGGTAGGCGGCGGGGTTGACGCCGACGGCCGGCCGCTGGACGTGGGCGGAGGAGGGAGTCGCGGCCGAAGCGGTGCCCCCGGCACCGATGACGGCGACACCCGCGATCGCCACGGAGGAAACAGCGACAGCGATCCGCTTCGTGAGCTTCTTCATGATCTTTCCTTCCGGTTGGCGCGATCTGCACCAACGTCTTCTCGTGCAGGCGGTGTGTAGTGCCTAGCCCTTGTTCGATCAAGCTTTTCCATACGTTGTATGGAAGCACCTCTCAAGGATTACCATACGACGTATGGAAATGCCGCAGGTGGGGACGGTGACACGCACCACAGGCCGCGGGGTCACCGGAGCAGTCGTCCTGGCAATCCGGCCGAAGGGGCGCACCCCATTTCGGCGACGTGCCATCCCCGGAACAGCTCTCGCGAGATCGTCGACGCGTGGTCGCCCACCAGGAGCTGACCTCATGAGCGCGTGGTCGACGCTGGTGATCGGGCCCCGCCAGGTGTGATCAGCGGCTTGGGCCGGATCGGTTGGCCGAGGCCCGTGTTGTATCCGTAAACCATCGTGATCAGGTGGCAGCTTGCTCGCTGACCTGCTCTCCGGCAGCCCCTGACCTGCAGGCACCCGTCAATGACCAAGAGCTGCCCCGTCCTCGAGACGTGCTGGGCCCCGAACTGCGGTTTGCGATCGTCGGAAGGCGGCGCGAGCATTTTTCTAGGGGCGCAACGGCCGGGCCAAGCCTTGAATGCCGGCGCCATGGGAGGAGGGACGCGCCCTTCGTGCTGCGACACTCCGACAGACGTCGCCCGTGAAGCGGCGGCGCAGCGAATAAGACCGGACCTGCTCAGCCGGTGTTCCGGGCTGACGGGTAGAACACCCGCGGTCGGCTCACCTGGCAGACGGCCTGAACTCCGCCACAGCCGCATGACCGTGTCGGTGGTCGCCGCCGTGGGGCGGTCGGCAGAGCGGAAGGAGTCTGCCCATGCGGATCGTCGTGGACCTGAATCGATGCCAGGGATACGCACAGTGCGTGTATCTGGCGCACGAGGTCTTCAGGTTGAACGGTCAGGAGGCGCTCACCTATGAGCCGAACCCTGATGACGCGCGGCGCCTGCAGGTCGAGCGAGCCGCTGCGGCGTGCCCGGTGCAGGCGATCGTGATCGACCGCTTGGACGGCGAGGAGCGGGGCGAGACGTCATGACCTGGCGGGCAACGGTCGAGGAGCTGGTGCGCGAGTTCCGGGCCAGCGGCCGGATCGTCATCGTGGGTGCTTCTCTGGCCGGGCTGCGGGCCGCGGAGACCCTGCGTGAGGAGGGCTTCACCGGTTCTCTGACCATCATCGGGGACGAGCCGTACGAGCCGTATGACCGTCCCCCGTTGTCCAAGCAGGTGCTCAAGGGCTGGGTGCCGGCCGACCACACCAAGCTGCCCCGTATGCGGGAAGTGGATGCGGACTGGCGGCTCGGGGTGGCTGCCATCGGGCTGGACCGGGCCGCCAAGCAGGTGCGCCTTGCCGACGGTGAGCAGGTCCCGTACGACCGGTTGCTCATCGCCACGGGCACCCGCGCACGGCAGTGGCCGAACCCGGACGAGGCCGCCCTGGACGGGGTCCACACGATTCGCTCGCGCGATGATGCGGAGCAGTTGCAGAAGGAACTGGCCGAGCCGCCGTCACGGGTGTTGGTCATCGGCGCCGGGTTCATCGGCTCGGAAGTGGCCTCTGTCTGCCGGGAACTGGACATCCCGGTGACCGTCGTCGAGCGGGGTTCGGCGCCGCTGGTCGGCGCGCTGGGCGGGGTGATCGGGGAGATCGCCGCGCAGATGCAGCGTGATCACGGTGTGGACCTGCGCTGCGGGCTGGGCGTGTCGTCACTTGAGGGCGACGCCGCCGGCCATGTGCGGCGTGCTCGGCTTTCGGACGGTTCGACCGTCGACGCCGATGTGGTGGTGGCTTCGCTGGGGTCGATCCGCAACGTGGAATGGTTGGAGGGCTCCGGGCTGGCGGCCGGTTTCTGGGGCGTCGGGTGTGACGCCGGTGGCCGGGCCTTCGACATCAACGGCGTGGTCACCGACAGCATCTTCGTGGCAGGGGATGTGGCACGTGCGCCTCATGTGCTCTACGAGTATCAGTTCCTGGCGATGGAGCACTGGGACAACGCGGTGCTCGGCGCGGAGGCCGCGGCGCACAACATGGTGAACCTCGAGCCCAACTACCGCCCGCATCTGCTGCTGCCCGGCTTCTGGTCCGGTCAGTTCGGCGTGAACATCAAGTCCGTCGGCGTGCCGCCGTTCGGCGACGAGATCGTCTTCACCCAGGGATCCGTCGAGGAACGCCACTTCGCCGCCGCCTACGGTCACCGGGGCCGCATCGTCGCGGCCGTGACCTTCGACCACGGCAAGTGGCTGGAGTACTACGGGAAGCTGATCGAGCAATCCGGTCCGTTCCCGCCTCCCCCTCCGGGATGGGACCAACCGCCCGACGTCAAGCCGATGCCGGCCGAGTTCCCGGACCCGAGGGTCCCGACGGCGATCCCCGACGTCGTCCTGACCGGCCACGCCCCGAGCGAGCGCACGGCCGAGTTCCGGCCGCGACATCGCTGACCCGACCGCCGACCGGGCGGATGAGCGGACAGCACCGACAGGAAGAAGGAGGGGAGCCTCGTGGTCGAGGAAACCCCCTGGCAGCAGGCCCTGCGCTACGCCAACCGCGCCAACCCGTACCCCTTCTACGAGGAACTGCGCAAGACACCGGTGGCGCGGCAGCCGGACGGCACCTATGTCGTCAGCACCTACCGGGAGATCGTCGCGCTGTTGCATGATCCCCGGGTCAGTTCGGACCCGAGGAAGTGTCCGGTCGCGGCCGGTACGGAGGACTTGGGGGAACCGGCGGCTGAGCCGATCAGAGAGGCGCTGACCGAGCCGAACATCATCACCTGCGATCCACCCGAGCACGACCGGGACCGCCGGACGATGATGCCGCACTTCGTCGGCCCGCCCCAGGCGCCTCACCTGATCTCCGACTTGGAACCCGACATCCGCCGCCTCGTGGACGGCCTCCTCGACGACATGAAGGGCAAGACCCGGATCGACGCCGTCGACGACTTCGCCTACCCCCTGCCGGTGACGGTGATCTGCAAGGTCCTGGGCGTGCCACTGGAGGACGAGCCACGCTTCCACCACTGGATCGAAACGGCCCTGGACGCCTTGGACTTCGGCCCCGAGGCCGCCTCCGAAGAGATCCGGAGCCGGCAGGCCGGGGCCCGCCAAGCCGTGCAGGACTTCGGGCAGTTCGCAGCCGAGCTGCTCGACCGGTACGCCGACCAGCCCGGCCCCGGCATGCTCTCCGCCTTGGTCAACGAGGACGGCCCGGAAGGACGGATGTCCAAGGGCGTCCTCGCGAGCAACGCCCTGCTCCTGATCTTCGCGGGACACGAAACCACGGTCAATCTCATCGCCCACAGCGTCCTCACCCTGCTGCGCCACCCCGACGCCCTCGAGAAGCTGCGGCGCCGACCCGAGTTGATCGTGCCGGGGGTGGAGGAACTGCTGCGCTTCGAGTCGTCGGTGCAGTTCTGGCACACCCGCTCCGCCCTGGAAGACATCGACATCGCCGGCACCACCATCCCCAAGGGGGCGCCGATCTTCCTGGCGTACGGCTCGGCGAACCGCGACCCGGAACGGTTCACCGACCCCGATGAACTCGATCTCGAGCGCCGCGACAACCAGCACCTGGGATTCAGCCAGGGCATTCACTTCTGCTTCGGCGCTCCGCTTGCGCGGCTCGAGGTCCAGGTCGCGGTCGGTGAGTTCGTCCGCCGGGTGCAGAATCCCCGGCTGGTCGAGGACCCGCCGCCGTACCGGCACAACCAGATCTTCCGCGGCCCGCGGCACGTCCTGGTCGACATCGACGGCATCCGCGACTGAGCGCGTGTGTGTGAGGGATCGCTATGCGGGCTTTCCAACTGGTCGGGTGGCGGCATCCGCCGGAGCTGCGCGAGGTGCCGGTTCCCGAGCCCGGGCCGGGGCAGGTGCTGGTGAAGGTCGCGGGTGCCGGTGCGTGCCACTCCGATCTGCACATCATGGAGGCACCCGGGCCACCACCCGGGCTCGTCACCGAACTGCCCTTCACGCTCGGCCACGAGAACGCGGGATGGGTGGAACGGCTGGGAGCGGGCGTCACCGGGTTCACGCCCGGGGACCCTGTGATCGTCTATGGCTCCTGGGGCTGCGGGGTGTGCGCCAACTGCCGCCAGGGCCGGGAGAACTACTGCCAGAACCTCGGCGGTCAGGGCCCCGGCCTTGGAGGCGGTCACGACGGCGGCATGGCCGAGTACCTGCTGGTCCCGGCGCCGCGGTACCTGATTCCGCTCGGCACCCTTGACCCCCGCCGGGCCGCCCCGCTCAGCGACGCCGGACTGACCAGCTATCACGCCGTCAAACGGTCGCTGCACCTGCTGGGACCGGGCTCGACCGCGGTCGTGATCGGGGCCGGCGGTCTGGGTCAGATGACCATCCAGATTCTGCGCGCGCTCACCACGGCAACCACCGTAGTCGCCGTGGACACCGACACGGGCAAGCTGAAAACCGCCAAGCACATGGGAGCCGACGAGGCACTGCTCTCGGGCGACGAGACGATTACGCGCATCAAGGACCTCACGGGACAGGTGGGCGCTGAACTCGTGCTGGACATGGTCGGAATAGACCCGACGCTGCGGATGGCTGCTCAGGTGGCCAGGGTGCTCGGCCACCTGACCATCGTCGGCCTCGGCGGCGGAGCCCTGCCCGTCGACTTCTCCAGCCCGCCGCACGAGTGCTCGGTCGCCTCGCCCTACTGGGGCACCCTCCCCGAACTGATGGAAGTGATCACCCTCGCCCAGCAGGAAAAGATCAGGATGCTGGTCGAGCACTTCCCATTGGAACGCGCCGCCGAGGCGTACCAGCTCCTGCACGACGGCAAGATCCAAGGGCGCGCCGTCATCACGCCCCACGCATGAGTACCGACGCCAACGCGGCCGACACGCACATGCGGCGTGGTCGGGTGACGACGGACATGCACTGACGCGACAGCGCTGCGCCAAGAAGGAGGCAGGCGCCATGACATTCCCCACCGATTCCCTGGGCCCCGTTCCCCCGCGCGGCACCGAGCCGGAAGAGAGGCCTGTGTCAGAAGGCATGGCCGCCCTGGCGAACATGGGCTGGCAGATCCTGCTCACGATGGGCCTCGCCACCATCGCCCTGGGCGTCATCGCCCTGGCCTGGCCGGGCGCGACGCTGCGCGTCGTTGGCATTCTCTTCGGTGTCTACCTACTGGTCACCGGTGTCTTCCAACTCGCCGCCGCCTTCGGCACCCACGTCCCACGGCACCTTCGCGTGCTGCACTTCATCACCGGCGCGGCCTCCGTCCTGCTGGGACTGATCTGCTTCCGGGGCACCCTTGAGTCGATCCTGCTGCTCGCCCTGTGGATCGGCTTCAGCTGGCTGCTGCGCGGCACCACGGAGACGGCCGCGGCGGCCTCAGCCCCGGCCATGCCGGGGCGCGGCTGGCACGTCGCCTTCGGGATCGTCGGAGCTCTGGCCGGCATCGTGATGATCGTCATGCCGTTCGCCTCGATCGCGACACTCACCCTGGTGGTGGGCGTCATGGCCATCATCGTGGGCCTGACCGAGGTGGTCCGCGCCATCAGGACGCGCGTCGAGATCGGTCATCTCGCTTCGGGCACGGCCACCCAGCGGCGTCCTCTGTTCCACGCGCGTCCGCACCCTCAGCACTGACCGGCTGGAAGCGGTGAGCGGCGTTCGGGTCAGTCGGTGTGACGGCCATGAGACCGTCCGACGAGTGAGGCCGCCCGCCGGACGACGGCCCATCCCGGCGTCCGCCATCCGGTGGGCACGGCGCCCGGTCGATGGTGGGGAACCCATACTCGTAGCGTCCGGGGACTGATCCGGCACCGTACGGGAGTGGGCAGGGTGACGGCTTCGCCGTCGAGCCCGACGGGGACGACCGGGGCGTCGGCGTGGATGGCGACGTCGTCGGGTGTCCCGGACGGTGAAACTCAACCCCCTCACCGTGCTGCTGGCCATCCTGATCGCCGCCGAGGTCGCCGGGATCCTCGGTGCATTGCTGGTCATTCCGGTCACCGGCGTCATCCAGGTCGTCCTCGGTGACCTCTGGGCCCACCGCAAGGGTCGGCCGCTTAGGTCGGCGATGAGCGCAGACAACAGCCCCGAGAACGCCGACGGGTCCGGCGACCCTGGATGACCGCTCCGTGACACTCGGCCGCCGGGAGCGGCATCTCTGTTCCACGCACGTCCGGAGGAATGCCACCGGTACCCAGGCAACGGCGAAACCTGTGCACATCAACATCAAGTGATCATTCAATCAGTCTTGAGGTGCTTGACGATGGCGCCGCTTTATCTGATGATTTCATCATAAGTGGGCAGAATGCCGGATATGGCGCCATGCCCCCACGTGTGCCGCTCAACCGGACAACGCCGTTCACCACCGCTGCACACAGAGCCGCCGCGCCCCGCGCCGACGCTCTCTTCACCTCCGCAACGATGGGATGAACCGCGATGACCTACACCGAGCACACCCCCCGCGCCGAACCGGTGAGCCCCCGAGAGATGCCCGACGCCGCGATCGCGATGCTCGATGCGGAGGGAATCGTGGTGGGGTGGACGCAGGCCGCGCAGCAGCTTGTCGGCTATGTGGCCGGGGAGGTGGTGGGACGGTCTGCCGAGCACGTGCTGCCGCCATTCGGGGAGGTGCGGACGGCTTCGGCCTTCGCCGAGCAGTGCCGGGCGCGAGGTGGCTGGTCAGGGACCGCGGCGATACGCCACCGCGACGGCCACACGCTCAGCATGACGCTGCGAGTCTCGTCGTTGTGCGGGCAGGACGCCGACACCCGGTGGCTGGTGTCCGTCACGGACATAGGTTCCCTGTCCTCGGGAACGGCCGGAGGACCGGTGCGCGAGTCGCTCCTCACCCGCGCTCCGATCGGCATCGTCGTCTATGACCCGCGGCTGCGCTGCGTCTATGCGAACGACGCCATGGAGCGTCACGACGGCGTGCCTCGGCACCGGCGCTTCGGGCGTGGCCTGAAGGACTCGCTGCCCGCCGTGGAGGCCGAAGCGCTCGAGGTGGTGATGCGGCAGGTGCTGGAGAGCGGGACCACGAGGGTGCACGAGTACCGGGCCTGGCCGCCGGCAGACCGGCGCCGTGAACATGCGTTCTCGGCCTCGTTCTTCTGCCTCCAGGGCGCGGACGGCACGCCCCTGGGCGTGTGCTCCATGACCGTGGACGTCACCGGAAACCGGCGGGCACGCGAGCGCCTCGCCATCCTCAGTGAGGCCAGCACGCACATCGGCAGCACCCTCGACGTGATGCGGACCGGGCAGGAACTGGCCGAACTCGCCGTACCCCTCCTGGCCGACCACGCCCTCGTCGATCTGGTGGAGTCTGTTCCGTTCGGCATCGAGCCGTCGGCTCGGATCGGCACGATGAGCGGCCGTCCACTGCTGATGCGCCGTGCCGGTGTGGCCTCAGTCGACCTGGGTGTCCTGGAGTTGCCGTGGGTGCGCGAGGAAGTGGTCCACGCCCACCCGGACTCACCGTTCACCGCCGCCGTACGCACGGGCCGTTCCTACTTGGAGCCCGCGCTGGACACCCGTTCCGGCCCCTGGGTCGACCACGACCCGGTACGGGCGCAGAGGGTACGCGACAGCGGCGTCCACTCCTTGATGGTGGTACCCATCCGTGCGCGGCGCTGCGTGCTGGGACTGGCGCTGTTCGGCCGCTCCGAGGAACAGACGCCGTTCCAGGAGGACGACCTGCTCCTCGCCGAGGAGTTGGTCACCCGGGCGGCACTCTGCCTGGACAATGCGCTCCAGTACGCCCGCGAACGCACCGCCGCCCTCACGCTGCAGCGCGACCTGCTGCCCCACCGGGTGCAGGGCGGTGCCGCCGTTGAGGTCGCCTCGCGCTATGTGCCGGCCGACATGGACCACGGCGTGGGGGGTGACTGGTTCGACGTGATCGAGTTGTCCGGGGCCCGGGTGGCCCTCGTCGTCGGCGATGTGGTCGGACACGGCATCAACGCCGCGGCGACCATGGGCAGGCTGCGCACCGCCGTGCGCACGCTCGCGGACCTGGACCTGCCCCCCGACGAACTGCTGGCACACCTCGACGACACGGTCCGGCGGCTGAACGACGAGGACGCCGACGACTCCGGCCAGGCCCCGGCGGTGGTGGGCGCCACCTGTCTGTACGCCGTCTACGACCCGGTCACCCGGCGGTGCACCATGGCGCGCGCCGGGCATCCACCGCCCCTGATCGCCGGCGCACAGGGCCGGGTCACCGTCCCCGAGTTGCCCGCCGGAGCCCCGCTCGGCCTCGGTCTCGGCCTGGTTCCCTTCGAGTCCGTGGAACTGGAACTGCCCGAGGGAAGCGTGATCGCCCTCTACTCCGACGGGCTGGTGGAGTCCCGGGACGAGGACATCGACGTCGGCCTGCGCCGCCTGGGCGCCGCCCTGGCACATCCGGGTGCGTCCCTGGAGGACATGTGCTCAAGAGTGATGGAGACCTCGCGGAATTACACACCGGCCGACGATGTCACCTTGCTCCTTGCCCGGACCCGCGCGCTCGAGCCCACTCAGGTCGCTTCCTGGGACCTGCGGAACGAACCGGCCGTCGTCACGACAGCCCGGCGCCTGGCCGCCCGTCAGCTCAGGGAATGGGGTCTGGAGTCGCTCGTGACGCCCATGGAGACGATCGTCAGCGAACTGGTCACCAACGCCATCCGCCACGGCGACGGCCCCAGTCGCCTGCGGCTCATCCAGCACCGGGTGCTGACGTGCGAGGTCTCCGACAGCAACACCGGCCAGCCACGCCCCCGCCATCCCCACACGCTCGACGAGCACGGTCGCGGCCTCCACCTGGTCGCCCAACTCTCGCGCAGGTGGGGTTCCCGCTGCGCAATGGACGGCAAGATCGTCTGGGCCGAACAGGACCTGCCCTCCGCGAGCGGCGCACGGTGTGCCGTCGGGGAGCGGGGAGACCGACAGCGAGCGTCCGCGCATGCTTCCGTAGCCGCAGCCTCTGACAAGGAAGGCGGAGACACGACCACCCAGTGAGGGTGAAAACGCCGACTCGACAGGTGCCTCCCGAGCAGCGATGAGCGGCTCCGGTGTCGGCCCCGGCGGCAGGGTGTCCGCCTTGGTCGGCCTGGCAGCCGCCGTGCTCGACGATCGGAGGCGTGGTGGTGGGGGAGGGTGGGGGGACCGGCACGGCAGAGGATCTGAGGGGGCCCCACCGTCGAAGTCCACGCCCGCCCCGTGTGGGAATTGGTGGCCGACCACACGGACGATCGCCGCGGACAAGGCTCTGCAGGACAGGGCGAGCGGCAGGGCCAGCCCGGCGGCCCGCGCGTCGTTGTGGTCGAAGCCGAGGTCGTTCTCCTTGCACGGGTGGCGCTGGGCGCGACGAACCTCTCCGCCGAACAGCTGAGGTGGGCGAAGACTCACACGCTGTGAGACCAGCCTGAGTCTCGCAGCGTGTGCGACAAAGGGGTGCCGTAGTCTCCGTAGCGACGGACGGCGGCGGACGGGAAGGAAGGGAGCTGACCATGCCTGGCGCGCATGACGGGGCCGACGCCGCCGAGGCGGCTACCCGGCGTCCGGCCGGGGCACTTGAGGCCGAGATCATGGCCGCGCTGTGGGCCGGCGAAGGGCCGATGACCGCCGCCGAAGTCCACCAGCGGCTCGGCGACGGCTTGGTCTACAAGACCGTGCTGACCGTACTCGGCCGGCTCCGCGCCAAGGGCCTGGTGGATCGAGAGCCCGTGGGCCGTGCGTACGCCTACACGCCCAGCCGGGCAGCGGCAGAGGTAGCCGCTCAGGAGATGAACGCCGCGCTGCGCCGCACCGGTCACCGCGCCGAGGTGCTCCAGCGCTTCGTGGACACCCTGGACGTCGATCAGCAAGCCGCCCTGCGCGCCCTGCTCGACTCCACGGACTGAGCCGGTCCGGAAAGGCGACGAAGTCCGTGTACCTGACCGTCTACCTCCTGCTTCTCGCGCCGGCCGTGCTGGCTGCCGTCGGCCCCCGTCTGGCCCGGCAGCTCGCACCGGCTGCCGCGGCGCGCACCCTGGCGGCCATCACGGCGGTCGCGGCGGCGTCCACGGTCTGGGGCCTGCTGGTCTTGGCGGCCGGCGGCCTGGGCCGCATCGCAGAGGTCCTCGCCTACACACGCCCCGACCCGGCCGCGCTCGCCGCCGCTGATCCGGTGCCGCGCACGCTCGGGGTGCTGGCTGCCGCTCTGTTGTCCTGCGGCCTCTTCCGTCTGGTGCGCGCTGGGTGGCGACGGCGCCGTGAGATGCGGGCACTGGCCGGTCTGCGGGCCCTGCCTGCGGCCGGCGACCTGATCGTGGTGGCCGACGATGAGCCGGACGCCTACGCGCTGCCCGGCCGGCCCGGGCGGATCGTGGTCACCTCCGGCATGCTGCGCGCGCTGCCCGGCGACGAGCGAGCGGTGCTGTTGGCCCATGAGCATGCCCACTTGGCGCACCGGCACCACTACTACACGGCCCTGGGTGAGATGGCTTCTGCGCTCAACCCCATCCTGAGACGTCTGCGCGGCGAACTCGGCTTCGCAGTGGAACGCTGGGCTGACGAGGACGCCGCCCACGCGGTGGCCAGCCGAGCGCTCGCGGCCCGCTCTCTGGCCCGAGCCGCCCTCGCCGGCACCGGCCGAGGCCCCGCCACAGCGCCGGCCTACCTGCGCCACCAGGTCACCGCACGGGTCCGCGCCCTGCAGGGCGCTCGCCCGGAAAGCCGCCGAAGCGCCGCACTGCTGGCGGCGTCCCTGGTCACCGCGACGGCAGTCGCGCTCGCCGACGCCACCTCGGCGCTCAACCGATTCCTGGAGATCTTGCACCCGTGAACGGGCCCGCAACGCCAACGCCTTCATCCGCAGCACGCCCGACGTGGCTGACCCACAACGTGAAAGTACTGTGTGGGGTGTCCTTCCTCCAGGACGCCGCCAGTGAGCTGCTCTATCCGATCCTGCCGATCTTCCTGACCACCGTTCTCGGCGCCCCGCCCGCCGTGGTCGGCGCGATCGAGGGCCTCGCCGAAGGCGCCGCGTCGGTCACCAAGGTCGCCGCCGGCCGCCTGGCCGACCGATTCGCCCGCCGGCCGCTCATCGGCGCCGGATACGGACTGGCCGCAGTCGGCAAGCTACTCATCGCTCTCGCCACCGTGTGGCCGCTGGTGCTGGTGGCCCGGGTGGTGGACCGGCTCGGCAAGGGAGTGCGGGGCGCCCCGCGTGACGCCCTCCTCGTCGACGGCGTTCCGCAGAGGCAGCGAGGCAAGGTGTTCGGGCTGCACCGGGCGGCCGACACCGCCGGCGCCGTGGTCGGTCCACTGGTGGGTCTCGCGCTGTACGAGGGCCTCGACCACCGTCTGCGGCCGTTGTTCTGGGTCGCGGTGATCCCGGCTGTCGCCTCGGTCGCCCTGGTCGCCGTCGTCCGTGACCCGGGCCGGACGGGTGGCGCTTCGGCGAAGGCCGTACGCACCCGGTGGCGGTCGCTGCCCCGCCCGTACTGGCGCGTTCTGACGGTGCTGTTCGCCTTCAACCTGATCAACTTTCCCGACGCGTTGCTCTTGCTGCGTGCCCACGAGCTGGGCCTGTCCACGGCCGGAGTCGTCGGTGCGTACGCGGTCTACAACCTCGCCTACGCCGCCCTGTCCTACCCCGCCGGAGCCCTGTCCGACCGGCTGCCACGACCGCTCGTCTTCGCCGCGGGCCTGGTCTTCTTCGCCGTCGGCTACCTCGGCCTCGGCCTCATCCATGCGCCCTGGCTGGTGTTCGTCGTCCTGCCCCTGTACGGCGGATTCGCCGCCTGCACCGACGGTGTGGGCAAAGCCTGGATCTCCACCCTCGTTCCCGACCGCCAGCAGGGCACGGCCCAGGGCCTCTACCAGGGGGCAACCGGCGCCGCCGTCCTCCTCGCCGGACTGTGGGCCGGGCTCGCCTGGGGCTCCGACGGGCATGTCCCGCTCCTGGTGTCCGGCGCTGCTGCCCTCGCCCTCGCTGCTGGCCTGCCCGTCCTCGGCCGCTCCCCGCAGGCCGACAGGTGACCGAACCGGCAGGCGATTATTGACGTGTCCTTGACTCCTTCCTCCAACTCCGGTCCCACGACGCCGGGCTAGGCTCGCCAGGCGACTCATGTCCCGGCGACACCGGGACCGTACCTGCGCCAGCACAGCCCAAGACGGACCGTCTTTCGCGGAGTTGGGGAATCGCCATGCGCACACGTACAAGAGCGTCTTTCGCGGCCACCGCCACTGTGTTCCTGCTGGCCGCCGCTGTGGGCAGTTCCGCGGCCCTGAGCGGCAGCCAGCCAGTCCACCTGGTCTCACCCACCGACCCATATGCCACCTGCGACATCAGCGGCGACGGGAGCGGCACCAATTACCCGTCTGCTGAGGACGAGCCGTACGTCACCGTCTCCCCGCGCGACCCGCGCGACGCGGTCGGGATCTTCCAGCAGGACCGCTGGTCCAATGGCGGTGCCCGGGGGCTGACCGCCACGTACACCCACGACGGGCGGCACTTCACCGAGACTCCGCTGCCGTTCTCGCACTGCGCGCCGGCCGGCCTCGACTACCAGCGGGCGTCGGACGGCTGGGTGAGCACCGGCCCCGACGGCACGGTCTACGCCAGCGGCCTGGTGTTCGACGCCACCGACGCGCGCAACGGCGTCGCCGCGTCGACCTCGTACGACGGCGGACGTACCTGGAAGCACACCACCCGCCTGATCGACGACACGCAAGCCGCGTACACCGACGACAAGAACGCCGTCACCGCCGACCCCGTCCGTCCGGGCGTCGCATACCAGGTCTGGGACCGCATCGACGAGGACGACTCCGCCAAGGTCTACGACGGGCCCGCCTACATCTCCGTCACCCGCGACGGCGGCAGGCACTGGTCCAAGGCCCGCCCGTTCGTCGACACCTCGGTGGTGCCGCACTCGCAGACCATCGGCAACGTCATCGTCGTCGACCCGCGCACCGACACCCTCTACGACGTCTTCGACTGGCAGACGTACGACATCGACTACACGACCGGCACCTTCACGCCCACCGACCTGCACTTCGCTGTCGTGAAGTCGACCGACCAGGGGCGCACGTGGAGCAAGCCGGTCACCATCGCCAAGGACACGTCCGTACCCGAGGTCGATCCCAACGCCCCCACTGACGCGACCAAGTCCCTGCGGGCGGGCGGCGATCTGCCGAACGTGGCCATCGATCCGCGCACGGGTGAGCTGTACGTCGCCTATGAGGGTTCGGACTTCAGCGGTGGCGCCTACGACTCCGTGGAACTGATCCATTCCGTCGACGGTGGGCGGACCTGGTCGGCGCCGAAGAGGGTGAACACTGTCGCCTCGGCACCCGCTTTCACGCCCTCCATCAGCGTGGGCACCCGGGGCACGGTGGCGATCACCTACTACGACCTGCGCTATCTCGCTGCCGGGAACACCACCACCCTCCCCACCGCAGCCTGGCTCGTCTCCCTGCCCCGTGGTGCGGAAGGCCGTGCCACCGAGCGCCGCGTTTCCCGCGTCTTCGACTGGCTCCAGGCCCCTTACGCCGGTGGCCACTTTCTCGGCGACTACGCGGGCCTCGCTACGGACGGCCGCGCCGCCGTACGGCCACTGTTCGTCGAGACCAACGCCAACGCGCCGCAGGACTCAACGGACGCCTACAGCGGTGTGCTCCCCACCGGGAGGACCGGGAGGCCCTACGGACCGTTCACCGAGGCCGCGGCCACAGCCCCAGCGCGCGTGGCGGGAGCGCTGACAGCCCGGCCGCACAGGATCGTCCGGTGACCGGAGAGGCGTCGCAAACCGGCTGCGGCCACCGGAACTTCGGATTCATGTGAGGCGCCAGGTAAACAACCCGCCATTTTTCCTGTGAGCCCTTGGTGTGGCTGTTGTGGTCACGCCAAGATCCCCTCTGCGCCCAGGACACCCCCATGCTCCCGGCGCAGGGAGGAGCGGGCATGTTGCCCCCGAAGCACCAGCGACGGTTCATAACCTGCACCGTCGTAGCGGCCGCGTTCGGACTGGTGACCACCCAGTCGTACGCGGCGTCCAACAACGCAAAACCCCGCCCCTGGCAAGCACGCCACCAGGCCGCCATCGGCCGGCAGCACATCAAGGCAGTGCACGCTGGTCACGGCGTGTCCGCGTTCGCCGCGGAAGGCGGCGATGACGACGGGGCCGACGAGGCGGAGAACTCCGCCGAGGCGACCGCCCAGTTCACCGAGGCCCGCACCGCGCCCGGCGTGGTCGCACCCGGCGCCTACGGGGCGGCCTGGCAGCAGTTGCAGTCGATGAAGCACACGAGCGGCAGCTGGGACCACGTCACCAGGAAGGCGTACAACGCCGACGACCCCCGCTACCGCGATGTGAACTCCAACTCCAGTGCTGGCGCGGGCCAGGTCACGGGCCGGATCACCGGCATCACGGCCGACGACCAGGGCTATGTGTACGCGGGCGGCGCCAACGGCGGTGTCTTCCGCTCCACGACCGGCGGCGGGCACTGGAAGCCGATCTCCGACAAACTGCCGTCCCTGTCGACGGGCACCCTCTCGCTGGACGGGCAGAACCGGCTCTGGTACGCCACCGGCGAGTCCAACACCGGGGCGACGTCCTTCGTGGGGACGGGCGTGTACGTCCTGAAGGACCCGCGCCACGGGCAGTTCCAGCCCGGCGACCGAGTGGGCGGCGCCGAGCTGGAGTCCACGGTCATCCACGCCCTGCGCTTCGCCGGGACTACGGCGTGGGCGGCCACCAGCACCGGCGTCTGGTCGCACTCCACGACCACCTTGTCCGGGCCCTGGAAGCACGAGTTCGCCCCCAACCCGGACTACCTGCCGGGTGGTTCGAAGGCGGACGACCCGAGCGCGCCGTACAAGAACATCGCCAACGACATCGCCGTCGACCCCAAGGACCCCTCCAAGGTCCTCCTCGCGGTCGGCTGGCGCGGCGGCGACACCTACAACGGCCTGTATGCGAAGCAGGACGACGGCAGCTGGAAGCCGGTCAGCGGCCTCGGTGACCTGCCCACCAGCAGTGCCGACGTCGGCAACATGACGTTCGCCGCCGCGGCCGACGGCTCGCGCCTGTACGCCATCGACCAGTCGCCGGCGCAGATGGCCGCCAACCCGGACAGCGGGCTCAAGGGCGTGTACGTGTCGAAGAACGGCTCGCCCTTCGGGCCGTGGACGCAGATCGCGGACTACACCAAGCTGAAGGCGTCCGGATCCGCCCTGCAGAGCGCGGGCTACATGCCCGGCATCCAGTCCTGGTACAACCAGTTCCTCCAGGTCGACCCGGCCAACGCCGACCATCTCTACCTCGGCCTGGAAGAGGTCTTCGAGACCAAGAACGGCGGCCAGAGCTGGACCGTGCCCGGCCCGTACTGGAACTTCCCCTTCCCCTGCTGGAGCATCGACCCGGCCAAGCAGACCGGTGACTGCTCGCCCACCGTCCACTCCGACCAGCACGCGGTCGCGATCGGCAGCTACAAGGGCAGGACCTGGGCGTACGTCGGCAACGACGGCGGCATCTACCGGCGCCCGCTGAACGGCGCCGTCGACTCCGGCGGTCACGCCAAGGACTGGCAGTCCCTGAACGACGGCACGCTCGACACCCTCCAGTACTACTCGGTGGGTGTCGGCAAGGACCTCACCTACGGTGGCGTCTCCGTGACCGGCGGCCTGCAGGACAACGGCCAGTCGATCCTGCGCGGCCGTGACAAGGTCATGGGCTCCAACTTCGGTGGCGACGGCGGCGATACCATCACCGACCTCGCCAACGGCTGCAACATCGCCCAGGAGTACGTCTACCTGGACATGTGGGTGACACAGGACTGCGGCGTGAACGACGGTTCCTGGTCGACGGACCCGTCCAAGGCCACCGAGTACGAGGTCGCCCCGCCGGACAAGGACCAGGGCGGCGCGGGCGCCCGCTTCATCGCGCCGATCACCGCCGACGCCAAGGACACCAACACCTGGATCGCCGGTGGCCGGCACGTGTGGGTGAACACCAAGGGCTTCGCCATCCGCTCCGGAAAGGAATGGACGAACGCCTACGACCTCGGCGAGGGCCACACAGCTACGGCCGTGGCGTCCTCCGGCGGCACGGTCTACGTCGGCTGGTGCGGGCCCTGCAACAACCAGGGCTTCACCCGGGGCATCGCGGTCGGCAACGCCGACGGCACCGGCTGGCACCAGCTCAACCTCCCGGTCGACGGCACCATCCCCAACCGCTACATCTCCGGCTTCGAGATCGACCCGGCCAACGCCCAGCACGTGTACGTGGCGATCAACGGCTTCTCCCGCCGCTTCACCGAGGGTCCCGGGGCGGGCGTCGGCCACGTCTTCGAGTCCGGGGACGGCGGCGCGAGCTGGACGGACATCTCCACCGACCTGCCCGACGTCCCCGCCGACACGGTCAAGCTCCTGCCGAACGGCGGCCTCGCCCTCGGCACCGACCTGGCCACCTTCTACCGGCCCGCCGGCGCCACGAAGTGGCTGGTCCTGGGCCACAACCTGCCCACGACGGCCGTGATGCAGCTGCGCCTCGGCCCCGACGGCAAGCTCTACGCCGCCACGCACGGACGCGGCATCCGGTCCTTCGACGTACGCCGCCTCACGGGCCGCAAGGACTGATCACCACCCGTACGCCACGTAGCACGACGACGGCCGGTGCGGCCCCGCTCATGGGGCGCACCGGCCGTCCGGCGTTCGGGTCACTGCACCGGATATGCCGCCACACTCAGCCGGAGCGTGAAGAGCGGCGCGCCCTCGGGACCCCACGTCACGGACACCGATCCGATGCGCGCGGCACTCACCGTGACCCGGGTGACGCCCCTGCCGTCGGTGGCGGACGAGGTCACCAGCGCCAGCATCGGGTTGCTGCTGCGCGGCTGCGGCCAGGAGCCCTGGGCGCGGGGCTCCAGGACGACCGTCACCGTCGTGCCGGATCGCACACACAGGCTTCGGATCGAGGCATCCCCGGCGCTGTGGGTGATCGTGGCAGAGCCTGCCAGGCAGCCTGACGACGCAGAGGCCGTAGGGCGGGGCCTGGCGGTGTCCCTGGGTGGCGACGACGGTGTCCCTGGAGGTGCTGTCGCCGAGGGCGACGTGGCGGGCGAGGCTGGGTGACTCGCCCTCCCTGTACTGCTTGCCGACGGCGTCGTGGCGCGCGGGTCGGCGGAAGAGCGCGGTGGCGTGGAGCCGGAGTGGTCGCTACTGCCGCTGCTTCCGCAGGCGGTCAGCAGGCAGCCGACCGCAACGACGGCGGCCCCGAACCACGACCCTCTGAGCACCGGCCTGCGTCTTTGCTGCTCAAGCGCCACAACTGCCTCTTCACGTCGCCGCACGCCACTGTGACGTCCGGGTCCGGCGCCCGGTTCCTGCGCCCATAGTCCCGTGCTCATACACAAAGGTGCGCGCCGGCGTCGTACCGGTGGGCATCGGCCCGGACCGCGCAGTCACCTTGCTGATCACCATGGGGGACAATCCCGAACGGCTGAACACCGAGGCGTCCTTTGCTGCGCTTTGCGGAGTCAGCCCCGTCGAGTATTCGTCGGGCCGTCGGAGCACACGCCGGCTCAACTACGGCGGCGACCGTCAGGCGAACGCCGCCCTGCACCGCATCGTGTTCACCCGGCTGCGCCACGACCCGCGCACCCAGGCGTACTACGAACGCCGCACCCAGGAGGGAAAGGCCCGACGTGAGATCGTCCGATGCCTCAAGCGGTATGCCGCCCGAGAGGTCTTCAACCTGGTCAGACCGGTTTCTCGCACCCCTGCGTTATAGGGGCGTCTGTGAGAGCGCCAGTTCGACGGCAAGCCTGCAGACGCGGCCGGAGGGCGCTTCCGAGGGGGTGTGCTGCAGCTCCGGCGGTGGCACCGCACCCCTCGGGTTCTCCCCCAACGAGCACTTGACGCGAGGGCGTAGTGATGACAGACACGCCTGCGGTAGATGCGGCCCGGGGCCCTTGGCGACCAACAGGTCATAGCATTCGCTTCTGCAAAGTCGAACGTCTCTGAAGGTGCCTGAGGCGATGCCTGCCCCGCTTGATGTTCCGAATGACAGGGACGCTGGAGCAGAACTTCAAGAGCGTCCTACGCCGTAACAGGGCGGGCGGGGGGGACCGGATCGCCTGTACCGCCGACTCCACCACCAAGGTCTGCCAAACCGTCGTATCCCAGAGCCGCTATCACATCGAGGGCTGAGTGCTCCGGCGATCCCCCGCCGACCGGGGTTGCGTCCTATTACTCCTATGTCAAGCGGCCGTTGCGAGAGTGATCACGTTGCTGTGTGATTCTCGGGCGTCGCGCCGGAGGGCCCGGTAGACGACGTCGGACAGGTGACGCTTGAGGGCGCGGATGGCTTCGGTTGTGGTGTTGCCGGCGTTCTGCCGACGCTGGAGGTAAGCGCGGGCGTCGGGGTGGTAATGGGCCTGGGTGACCGCGATGCGGTGCAGGGCTGTGTTGAGCTGGCGGTTTCCGGTACGACTGAGTCGGTGTCGTGCGCGGTTGCCCGACCACACGGGCAGGGGTGCGGTGCCGTTGTGTCGGGCGAAGGCGGCCTCGGACCTGAAGCGCGTGACGTCGGCGGTCTCGCCCAGGATCTTCGCAGCGGTGAGCGTGCCGCAGCCGGGGATCTTCAGCAGGTTCGGGGCCAGCGTCTCGATCCTGCCGGTGATCTCCTTCTCCAGCTCACGGATCTCGTCGGTCAGTGCCTGGCAGCGAGCCAGCAGTCGCCTGGCCAGCCGTGCAACGATGCCGTCGGAATCACGCAAAAAGTCCTCGACCACGGCGACCTGCCGGGAATGTGTCAGGCTGCGAGCCGGGGGATCAAGACCGGGGTCGAGTTCGTGCAGATGCCAGCGCATCCGGTTGATGATGCGCGTGCGTTCGGTGACCAGGTCTTCGCGGTAGTCGACCAGCAAGCGCAGTTCCCTGCTGGGCCCGTCCAGTTGGGCTGTGGGTAGGTCGGGTTCACGCAGCGCGGCCCGGGCGACGGCCAAGGCATCGATGGGG
This sequence comes from Streptomyces broussonetiae, assembly GCF_009796285.1. Lineage (NCBI taxonomy): Bacteria > Bacillati > Actinomycetota > Actinomycetes > Kitasatosporales > Streptomycetaceae > Streptomyces > Streptomyces broussonetiae. Next base: position 7,412,714 of record NZ_CP047020.1, read on the forward strand.
TCGGACTTGCCGTATGTGCGGGCCGCCTTACGGCAGTTGGCCATGAGCTTGGGAGGCACGCGGACAATGCGTTCCCCGGCTGCCAGTAGATCGGCTTCCAGCCGCCGGGAGAGTTGTCGGCAGTCTTCCACCGCCCACAGACGGTGCTCGCCGAACCGCCGTGCCCAGGCCAGTAAACGCAGGTGATCGGAACTGGTGGTGCCGGTGGTGTGAGTCCCAAGCTCACGGCCTCGCTCATCAGCAGCGACTGCGGTGTGGTTGCGCTTGTGGGCATCAATTCCCAAGACGACCATCGATCCCCTCCTCTGTGCTCGCACAACGGACGGGCCGGGCGACGGGCACCCCTCAATGCGGACGAACTCACACTCCTATCAAGCCACTGCCGCTGGCCCGCAAGGCCGCCCCGCGGGCCGCATAACGGGACTTGGCCACCGACAACGAGGCACGAAGTGGTCGAGCGAACCCGCGGGACTACTACCGAGCATGACATTGAGGGAAGTGGTGTACGGGCTCCCACCTGATCCGGGCGTTTTCCGCGGCGTCGGAGCGAGTGTCCGGATACAAGAACGGCCACCGGCTGATCTTCGAGTTGTCGAAGGCTCGAAGGAGATCAGCATGATGACCGTTTCCCCCGTGTGCCCAGAACGTGTCCGTTGCGACGCACCTGAGCGACTGGCTGAACAGGGAGGCGCCGCTCCGACGAGGGTGCAGCGGCCACGAGGGGGGAGGGGCAGATGGCCGAGGTAGCGGCTCCGCCGTTCGGTTGGCGGTGGACGCCTACTCGCGCCTCGGACCCGGACAGCCTTCCCGACCTGTGCCAGCTTGTGTGTGTTCGGCTTGCCTTGGGGCGAACGTTGGCGAGCACAGTCCGAGGACTGGAGGAGACGGTCGATGGCACGTGGCGGACGGCCGCCGGGTTCGGCTTCCCCTGGTGGAACACCACGCCGCGGACCCGAAGAGAGACCGGCGCCGAAACGGCTTGATCGCATGCGGTGCGCCGCGGCCGCCGCCGTGGCGGCATGCGGTGCGCGGTGCCGTGCGATGGCTCGGCGTGCCGGGCGCCTGCCTGCGCCACCGGGTCCTTTCCGGCCGGAGTTCTGGCGCAGTCCGATCCGCGGGCCCTGGCTGACGTCGGTGTTCGGCCTCGTCCTGCTGATCGGCATTCCGTTGCTGTTCGTCACTGGACTGCTCTCTTACGCGTCCTACAACCCGGGCCTGAGCCCCTTCAACGACGAGACCCCGGACAAGGGCGTTCTGGGCTTTTATCTCTTCAGCTGGCCCACGCACCCGTACTGGCTCTACCGGCTGCTCCAGGGCGTCCACGTGACCCTGGGCGTGGTACTCGTTCCGGTCGTGCTGGCCAAGCTGTGGTCGGTCATCCCGAAGCTCTTCGAATGGCTGCCCGTGCGGTCCGTCGCCCACGGTCTGGAGCGGCTGTCTCTGCTGATGCTGGTCGGCGGTGTCATCTTCGAGTTCGTCACCGGCATCCTCAACATCCAGCTCTACTACGTCTTCCCCGGCTCGTTCTACCGCCTGCACTTCTACGGCGCCTGGGTGTTCCTCGCCGCGTTCGTCGTCCACGTGTCCCTCAGACTCGGCCGGATGACCAGGGCCCTGCGCTCACGCAGTCTTGGCGCCGAACTGCGCACCGGTCTCGCCCACACCCTGCCCGAACCCCCGGATCCGGACGGCCTGGTGCCGGCTGCCCCCGCCGCGCCGACGATGACACGGCGCGGCGCGCTGGGCATGGTCGGCGCGGGATCACTGCTCCTTCTCGTCGTGACCGCGGGACAGAGCATCGGCGGCCGGCTGCGCGCCACCGCGCTCCTCGCACCACACAACCGCAACCCCGGCAGCGGCCCGAACGCCTTCCAGATCAACAAGACGGCGGCGGCCGTGGGTGTCACTCCCCAGCTGGTCGGCACCGACTGGCGGCTGGAGATCCATGGCCGCGGCCCGGGTCTGGTCCTCACCCGTGAGCAGCTCCTGGCGATGCTCCAGCACACCGCCGCACTGCCGATCGCCTGCGTGGAGGGATGGTCCACCGAGGACCAGCACTGGAGCGGCCTACGACTGGCCGACCTCGCCGCCCTGGCCGGGATGCCCGACGCCGGAAGTGTTCTGGTCGAGTCCGTCCAACCGCCGGGCCCCTTCACCAGAGTGGTGCTGCGGGGCAACCAGATCCGCGATCCCCGGTCGTTGCTCGCCCTCCGGGTCAACGGCGCGGACCTTTCGCTCGACCACGGCTACCCGGCCCGAGTCATCGTTCCGGCCAACCCCGGCGTGAACAACACCAAGTGGGTCGGCCGACTCACCTTCAGGGCGTGACCATGGCACGATTCGTCCGCTGGTACGGCTCCGGCCCCCTGCATCTACTGGTCCTGATCGCCTCGTTCGCCCTCACCGGCTACGCCATGGTGCGCCTGTTCGCCGTTCAGCCGCTCGCGGTGGCGCTCTGGTTCGTCGGAGCAGCGATCCTCCACGACCTGATCCTGCTGCCCCTCTACTCGCTGGCCGATCTGTCGGCCCTCTCCGTGCTGCGCCACCGCTCTGCCGGCGGGCGGACAGTCCCGTGGATCAATCACCTGCGCGTCCCCGCCTTCCTGTCGGGTCTGCTCCTGCTGGTCTGGTTCCCCCTCGTCTTCCGCATGGCGGCCCGATACAGCGGAGACACCGGCCTGTCCGACACGGTCTACCTCGGTCGGTGGCTGGCCATCACCGGTGCGCTCTTCGCCGCCTCGGCAGCGGCCTTCGCGCTCAGACTGCGCCGCGCCCGGCGGGCCGGCCGAGGCGACGAAAGCCGACCGGTCACGGACCATGGCTCCACACCATGACAACCGACGAGGGCGAGCAGTACGGCGCGGAGGAGGATCCTTATGCGCTGGTTCTGCGTCCGGCCTGGGCTCCGGTGTTCCTGCGGTTGGCGAACGGTCGCCGGATCCGGATGCCGGTGCGCCGCTGGCATGAACCACCCACGGCGGACGACGAGACCGTGCTGGAGCGGTGTGTCGGCCCCGTTCTCGATGTCGGTTGCGGACCGGGGCGGTTGTGCAGGGAACTTCTGAGCCGGGGCGTCTTCGCCCTGGGAGTGGACATCGCGCCCCGCGCGGTCGCGCTGACCTGCGCCCAAGGCGGACTGGCACTGTGCCGGTCGGTCTTCGACCGGCTGCCGGCCGAGAGGGCCTGGCAGACGATTCTGCTCATCGACGGCAACATCGGTATCGGAGGTGATCCTTACGGCCTGCTGCGCCGCTGTGGCGGGCTCCTGGCCCCGACTGGACGCCTCGTCATCGAGGCCGAGCCCGAAGACGTCGAAGAGTGCTCGGCCGTTCGGTACGAGGGCCCTCATGGTCGCTGTGGGCCGCCCTTTCCCTGGGCGCGGCTGGGGCTGCGTGCGGTCCACGGGGTCGCTGCGGACCTTGCCTTCAACGTCACCGACCAGTGGACGAGCGGGCACCGCCGCTTCGCCACCCTCATGCACGCGCGGATCGGCATCTGACCCTGTGCGGAGGCGAGCCCCTGACGCCAGGGCGAGAGCGCGGAGGAACGAACTGGAGCCGGGGGCGCCTCTCGACGCGACGTCGAGTCCTTCGACAGCGCGAACTCCCTGCTGCTTCCAAAGGCCGGCGGAGCCACATGGAGGTCGCGGCCGAACTCAGTGAACGATCCCCAATGCTTCCGACGATGACGGGGGACGGATCGCAGGACGTGGTCCGCATGCGGCGCGTGCTCGAGTGGACGAGGGCGGCAGCTTGGCCGGGGATGCCCCGCTGGCCAGGTTCCGATCGTGCTACGGACAGTAGCCATGGCGCATGAGCGGTCGGTCTCCAAGGAAGTGAAGGTGTTCCTGCACGCCGGGTCATCCCGCAGTTGGGGAAGCCGTGGGTGAGGGTTCCGTGGCGGGGCCTGTCGGTACCCCCTCGGTCGACAGCCCGGGGGGCACCGTGAGGGTCACGACGGGCGCGCCCGGCTGCGGCACCGGTGGTGTGACCTGGGCTGCGGGGAGCTTGGGCGGGGTCGTCTCCTGGAAGTTCACCTGGTCGAAGTTGACCAGTCCGGTCTTCTCCATCTGTGTGATGTGGTCCAGGACCACGTCGTTGGCCTGGTCGGCGAGGGCCCGCACGAGAGTGTTCTCCGTGGTGGAGCGGATCTTGGCGATGGTGTTGAAGATCGAACCGTGGGTCATGCGCAGGGTGTTGGCGAAGTCGGTGTCGAACTGCCTGCCCCGGTCGGACTGGAACGTCGCAAGGAAGCCCTGCTGCTGGGGTGTGGGCTGGTTGGGGATGGTGATGTTCAGTTCGGGGGCGATCCTGCGACAGCTGGCGTCGAGCGCGGCGTGCCCGATGACCAGGTGCCGCCCGGCTTCGCGCACGGTCGCTGTCGTCCCCTTCTGCATGGCCAGCTGCCCCGAGGGGCCTTCCCACAGCCCGGCGGAGCGCACGAAGACGACGAAGTTCCGGTCGGCTTCGGTGAGCGGTCCCCACTGGGTGTTGGCGATGATGCGGGACTGGTTCGAAGCGGTGTTCTGAATGCCCAGCATGCTCGGGTAGATGAGCGCAGCAAGGGTCAGGACCAGGGAGCCGCCAACGGCGGCGGTTCCGATCGCGTTGCGTGAGACGGGCATGGTGCCTCCCAGGGCGGACGGGGGGTCGTCATCCGGGATACGCAGACCGCAATGCAAGAGAACCTTTGCTCTAGGTAAAGATTGCATGATGCCAAATATGACCTAAGGAGTCGGCCGGGAACCGCGGCGGGTTACGGCCTGGACCGGATCTCCCAGCCGCTCACTGTGCCTCCCGACCGCCACCCCACCGAGCGCGGCGAAGAACTCCAGGCGCTGAACGCGGCCTTCACGGGTACTACCGGCGGTACCGACCGGACGGGCCGGCTCGCTCAGGGCGAGGAGACCCGCGCCTGGAACCGAACCAGTCCGGCCACGCCGAACTGCAGGGCCACCGGCAATATCTGTCGCGTGCTGACACCGTGCACGTGATGGAGCAGGACGCGTGGTCCGTCGGCGCTGCCGAAGGTCACACTGGTCCCGCTCGTCACCAGAATGCCGGCGGTGGACAGTGAGCCGTCGCCCTCGGCCGACTTCCCCCCGACCAGTTCCCCGCGTTTCCCACGGGGGGTCGCGACCATGCCAAGGTGTTCGTGGACGCCGTCGTCGTTTCGTACGGTCATGTGGAGTGAGCCGTCACCGGAACGGTCCAGATGCGCGACGGCATCCGTGATCGTCAGGTCGACCTCGCCGGTGACGACCACATACACACGGCCAGGAACGGCCGTACTGCTCGTGACTGGTCGAGTTGAGTCAGAGGTGGGGGCGGAGGAGCCGTTCGCGCAGCCCCACGGACAGCGAGGCGGCCAGAAGGATGTGGATGCGCGGTGCTGTGCCAGCCATCTTTGCAGTATGCCAACGTCATTTGGCCCGGCGACTCAGCACCCCCTCGGACGTTCCGCGTTGCTGTGACTCCACGGTGTGGCCTCGTGCCGCAATTTGCGGCGGGCCCCCATCGGCGATTCCGCGGCACCGCGAGCGCTCGATTGCCGATTCTGATCACTGCCACGCCCAAGGAAGGGTGAGAGCTGGCTCTGAATGGCCGCCTGATGATCAAGGTGACGCAGCCGGACGGCGAGGTACGCGGTAGGCCGTGCCCCGCGCACGCCGAAAATCCCGACTCGCTAATGGCGGGGGACGCGGCGCTGCTGCGGGGGGAGTCGGGCGAAGGCTTCCAGGTTCGGCTGCCGAGGCCAAAGGGTCGTAACGCTCAGCGGTCGTGGTGGGGTAGGAAGGGTAGGTGACCGATAGAGGTGAACCGGGCGCGGGTGCTGCCCCGCCAGAACTGTGTGATCTATGCGGGGAAGCGATCTCGGGGCAGGCCGAGGTCCACGCGTTGGTGCCTGATTCCTCGGTGATCCATGGGCATGATCCGAAATTGGATGGCAAACGGTGGCTGACGGCGTGTTCACGCGAACATTTGGATGCGCTGGTCGACGTGTACAGACAGCGGCCGTTCGTGGATGCCGAGCTGTGGGCAGGCAAGATCGGCCGTGCGATCGAGGCTCACCGTGGGAGGATCAGCCCGGAGGAGCTGGCCAAGGAGACCGGGCTCACTCAGGAGCAGATCGAACTTGGGGAGTCGTGGCAGAGCCAGGACGCCTTGCGCTGGCGTCGACCCTTCGAGAAAGCCGACGGCCCAGAGTCTTCTGGGTGACCACGCTGCTTGCTCAAGCCGCGCAACGACGCCATCCACTGCGTGGACCCGTGGACACCACACGACGGTTTCCCAGGCGATGAACGTCAAGTTTGGCGGTGAGGATAACGTCCTGCCGTGGCGACAGTGGCGTGGCCCCGGAGTGAGCAAACTTTGACAGCGCCTCCTCGGTCGCCCACCCTCAGCCGACTTCTCGATCGCGCCCGGCGGGCACCGTGGTCCAGCATCGGGACCGGGCGGTGCCCGGTCGGGTCATGCTGGGGTGAGCACGATCTTCTTGCCGCCGGCCCGACCGGTGACCACTCGGGCGAACGCGGCCGGTCCCTCGCTCAGCGGCAGGGGTTCCGGTGCGAGTTTCAAGGTTCCCGCGGCGGCCTGCTCCGCCAGCCGGAGAAGCTGCGCGGCGTTGGGCTCGAGGTAGAGGTTCCAACTCGTGATGCCTCGTTCCTCCGCAGGCGCGTCCGAGGTCAGGGAGCACAGTCGACCGCCGTCCCGGACCAAGGGCAGGGCGGCGTCCGCCGTGCCGGTGGCGATGGTGAGTGCGGCGTCGAACCCGCCGCGTACCCTGGCCGACCAGTTCGGGTCGTGGTAGTCGACAGCCTCCCTCGCTCCCAGACCGAGCAGGCGCTCTGCGGCGGCAGCAGAGGCGGTCGCGGTCACCTCGATGCCCTGGGCCGCGGCGAGCTGGATGGCCAGGGCTCCGGTGGCCCCGCCTCCGTTGGTGATCAGGAGCCGCTGTCCTCGGCTGAGGTCCAGTTTCTCCAGGGACTGCCAGGCGGTGAGTCCGTTGACCGGCAGCGCCGCCGCGTGCACGGCGTCCAGCCCGGGTGGGCAGGCTGCCGTATGGTCGGCGTTGATCAGAACGCGTTCGGCCCAGAAGCCGCTTCCCCCGGGCAGCGGGGCCTCGTGTGCGAGCACCCGGTCGCCCACGGCAAACCCGGTGACACCCGCGCCGACGGCCAGCACCTTGCCCGCGCCCTCCACTCCCAGCGCCGCCGGGGGGCGCAGCCCCACGTCCCAGCCGGCGCCGTTCAGCAGTTCGTCCCACGGGCCGACCCCGGCCGCCTCCACCGCCACCAGGATCTGACCGGGCCCGGGAGATGACGGTTCGGACAGCTCCAGCAGGGCGACTTCCTTCCCGGCCCCGGATACTCCGCACGCCTTCACAGCAGATCTTTGTCCTCTTACTCAGTCCGGCCGACCGGGAGGTACGGGCCGGAAATCCAAACCAGGCACGTGTCGACCTCGGGATCCCCTGCAGAGGTCGCCCGTGGTCTCAGCCGCATTGGTGTCGAGCCTATGCATCTAGTGGCCCGGGCATGTGGTCCATTTGAAGAGTGGCTAACCGGGCCAATGGTGGAATGGATCTGCACCGGATCTTGGGTCGGGTCGAGGAGTACGTCATCGTGTTCGAGTAGCGAAAGCGTCAGTCACGCTGAGGCAGCAGCGGCTCCAGGCGTTAGCCGTTGTTACTGACCTGCGGCGGCCTCTCATGCTCCTGGCAATTGGACGGCTTGTGGTGTCGAGAACCTGGGCCGGCGGGTCAGAACGGTCCGCTGAGGCTGCCGAGCCGATCGGTCAGGCGCAGGTTCTCGGTGTAGTCGACGGGGCAGGCGATCACGGAGACGCCTTCGTCGTCGAGGGCGCGACGCAATGCGGGCAGCAGCTGGTCGGCGGACTCGACCCGGTAGCCGTGTGCGCCGAAGCTTTCGGCGTAGGCGACCAGGTCCGGGTTGGTGAAGCGGGTGTGGCTGTGGCGGCCGAGTTCGAGTTCCATCTTCCAGGTGATCAGGCCGTACTCCTCGTCCACCAGGACGAGGACGACCAGGGGGATGTGTTCGCGGTCGGCGGTTTCGAGTTCCTGGGAGTTCATCAGGAAGGAGCCGTCGCCCATCATGGCCAGGACGCGCCGGTCGGGCCTGGCCAGTTTGGCGGCGATGGCGCCCGGCAGTGCGAAGCCCATGGTGGACAGGCCGTTGGAGACGAGGCAGGTGTCGGGTTCGTAGGTGGGGTAGAGGCGGGACATCCACATCTTCCCGGCGCCGGTGTCGGCGAGCACGATGTCGTGGCGGTCCAGGGCGGTCCGGACATCGCTCACCACACGCTGGGGCACCAGCGGGAAGGCGTCGTTGTCACGCCCGTACGCTAGTTCGTCGTCGAGCAGTGTACGGATCTTCACGATGCTCTCCGAGTCGTAGGTGAACCCTTCGGGCAGTGCCGAAGCGAGTGCGTCCAGCGCCTGTGACAGGTCGCCCTCGATGCCCACTGCGACCGGGTAATGTGCGTCCACCTCGGAGGGGAAGCGGTGTACGTGCACGATGCGCTTGTCGCCGTCGGGGTTGATCTTGGTGGGGTCGAATTCCTGGATCTCGTAGCCGACGCAGATCACCACGTCGGCGGTGTCGAAGCCGAAGTTGCTGTAGTCGTGGCGCATGAAGCCGACCGCGCCGAGGGCGTTCGGATGGTCGTCGGGGAAGACACCCTTGCCGTGGAAGGTGGTCGCGACCGGGATGTCCAACCGCTCGGCGAACCGCACGAGAGCGTCCGAGGCGCGGGCTCGCGCGGCGCCATGGCCTGCCAGCACGACAGGACGCCGTGCCGTGGTGAGCACCTCGACCGCCCGCGCGATCTGCGTGAGTGACGGCGCGTCGGCGTGCACCGTGTCGATCTGCAGGGGTGCCAGATGCTCGGCGGGCCGCTCCGCTTCGATGTCCTCGGGCACGGCCAGGAACACGGCACCGGGGCGCTCGCTCTGCGCGATCTTGAAAGCCTTGCGTGTCATCTCCGGCACCGCGTCGGGACACTCCACGCGGGCCGCCCACTGGGTGACGGGGGCGAACATCGATACCAGATCGATGACCTGGTGCGACTCCTTGTGGGTGCGGCGCAGCGAGCCCTGGGCGGCAAGGGCCACCATCGGTGCGCTGTTGGTCATGGCATCGGCGGTGCCGAGCAGCAGGTTGATCGCGCCGGGGCCCAGAGTGGCCGAACACACCCCGGCCCGGCCGGTCAGCCGTCCGTAGATCTCGGCCATGAACGAGGCGGCCTGCTCGTGGCGCACCAGGACGTACCGGATCCCGGAGCCGCTCAGGGCGTCGACGAAGCGGATGTTCTCCTCGCCGGGGATCCCGAAGACGTACTCGACGCCTTCGGCTCGCAGACAGCGCACCAGCAGGTGTGCGACGTCGTCCGCTGCTGCCGTGGTCCGCGACCTGGTCGCGCCTTCGGTGCTCATGAGGCGAACGTAGGTACCCCTGGCTGCCCGGGCCACTCGTCCGCCGCCGACCGGGCGGGGACCGCTGTGGCCGTTCGGAGGCGTTGTGGTGGCGGCTGCCGCGGTCGGACCGCACGCTGGCGAAGTGGGAACGATCCGCCGTGCACGAAGCGGCGGCGGAACTCCGGGAGGACCGTGTGACCCCTTCGTCGCCCGACACCGACGCACCGCCGGCCCGGTACGACGACCTGCGTGCGCTGGTGATCAACTGCACCCTCAAACGCTCACCGGAGAAGAGCAACACCCAGGGACTGATCGACCGCAGCACCGCCATCATGGACGCGCAGGGCGTGCACGTGGACGTCGTACGGGCGGTGGACCACGACATCGCGACCGGTGTGTGGCCCGACATGCGGGAGCACGGCTGGGAGACGGACGCCTGGCCGGACCTCTACCGGCGGGTCCTGGAGGCCGACATCCTGGTACTGGCCGGACCCATCTGGCTGGGCGACAACAGTTCCGTGACGAAGCAGGTGATCGAACGCCTCTACGCCTGCTCCAGCCTGCTCAACGAGGCCGGGCAGTACGCCTATTACGGCCGTGTCGGGGGCTGTCTGATCACCGGCAACGAGGACGGCGTCAAGCACTGCGCCATGAACGTCCTCTACAGCCTCCAGCACCTGGGCTACACCATCCCGCCCCAGGCGGACGCCGGATGGATCGGCGAGGCGGGCCCCGGCCCCTCGTACCTCGACCCCGGCTCGGGCGGCCCGGAGAACGACTTCACCAACCGCAACACCACCTTCATGACCTGGAACCTGCTGCACCTGGCCCGGGCTCTGAAGGACCTGGGCGGCATCCCCGCCTACGGCAACCAGCGCACCGCCTGGGACGCCGGCTGCCGCCGCGACTACGAGAACCCCGAACACCGGTGACGTGATGCCGGGGAAACCGGCGGGCGGCCGTCGGTTTCGGCCCCGCCCATCGGGTCCCAGCGTCGGGCACCGGGCCCGAAGCGTGCCCGGGAGTGGCCCAAGCGTGTGCGGACCGGTGGGACGGCTGCGGTGGTGTGGGCGACCGTCCATGGCCGAGGGCGGTGCACCGCTTCCGGCTGCTGCCCCGCTCCCGGGGCCGTGCCGGCCGGAGTTCTGGCGCAGTCCGATCCGCGGGCTCGGGCTGACCGCGGTGTTCGGCTGATGCTCCTCGACCGGCTGCCGACAGAGAATGGCTGGCAGCCGGTTCTGCTGATCGACGTCAATATCAGCATCGGAGGAGATCCGCGTAGCATGCTGCACCGCTGTCGCGGGCTCATCACCCCGACCGGGCGGCTTGTGTCGTCAAGGCTGATGCCATGACATCGCAGAACGGCGCACGGCTCGTCCGAAGGACCTTCAGGGCCGTAGTGGACCACCCTTTCCCCTGTGCGCGGCTACTGGCCAGTGGACGAGCGGGCAGCGGCGTTGCGTCGTCCGGCTAACCGCAGATCATTTTGGGCTCTTGATCGGGCTGCCCATGCCGAAAGGATCGAACTCCCGCGCCTGATTGCCGCGATGTAGGTCCGCTGAACTGGTGACCAACGCGATCCGCCATGCGACCGGGCCGGTCTGCCTGCGCCTTATCCGGGACCGCGGCCTGATCTGCGAAGTCTCCGGTGCCAGCAGCATCTCGCCCCGCCTGCGTCACGCGCGGGCCACCGACGAGGGAGGACCGGGCCTGCTGATCGTGGCCCACATGGCCCGCCGCTGGGGCACGCGGTACACGAAGACCGGCAAGATCATCTGGACGGAGCAGGTCATTGCGGCTGACGCGATCGGCTAGCCCGGCGGGCGGATCCGCCATCGCCCGCGCAACGTGGATCTGATGGCTCTGGCAGGCGGGGCAGCGGGGCGACTGCCTGCCGTCAAGGTGGTAGACGGGAGCGATCCTGTCACGCTCGTCCACGATCATGTCGATGTCGTACGTGCCGTCCCAGCCATGTCTGCAGTCGAGACAGAGAAATGAGCAAGGGATGCAACGGGCGTGCTCCGCGTTCATGGCTGACCTTCTGAAACATGGCACTGTGCTCAGCCGCAGTGGTGTGGGAACGGTGTCTCCCGCCGGCCTCGGCGCGGAACCGCCCACACTCGTCCAAGAGTGCCGCATCCGGGACCGGATGGTCGCTGGTGCTCAGGCAGGACAACGCATCCAGGGGCTCGGCCGGCAGGTGTCCGTGTGCTCTCCATTCTTTGCACTGCGCAAAGCTCGGGTCAAGGAGCTACGTAAATTACCCGCATGTGGCAGCGATGCGGGCGCAGGCCGAGTGAGGGGCGGCCCGGCCGCCAGGGGCACCCGTCCGGACCGGCCGTCGGCCGGGTCGGCACCCCTGAGTGTCATGGCGTGGCCCGCATGGGCTGTCATGTCGGCCACGGTCTGTGCGGCGTGGTCGACGGGGAGGGCTCGTACGGGATCGTTGTGTGCCTGTCATAGGAGTCAGACGTACTGACCCGGTGCCGTACGAGAGATAGCCGGCCAGTGCCACCGTATGGCTCGAGCGATCGGCCGGAGCACCGGTCGTCGTGCCCTGTCTCAGGGAGAACCGCAGGTGCAGCCCTGCCTCACCGGCCAGGAGAGTGAGCAGGATGCCGGGCAGGGAGCGCTCACGTCCGGGCCATGAGCATTGCCCTGGTCGAGTGTGTTGTCACCTGCCTGTGCGCTTGCGGGTCCGGATTCGGAAGATGACCAGCCCTGCCGTGCTGAACGCGGCGGTCCCCCCGAGTCCCAGTGCGAGGTGTCCCCACAGGGTCGTGTGGCCGAACGCCCCGCCGACGGCGAACTGCATGGGGCCGAAGGACGGAAACCATTGCAGGACGGGCTTGTTGGCGAGCGGGTTGCCAAGTGGGTTCTGCAGGAATGTGTCCATCAGCCCGCCCATGATGATGAGGAAGAAGCCGTCCAGGTCTCGTTTGACCAGGACGCCGAGGAGGAGACCGAAGGCGCCGTAGGTGAGGGCGATGATCGCGAATCCTGCGAGTACGGCGAACCAACCGGCCCCCGTAGGCCGCCAGAAGAACAGGATGGCGAGTGCGGTGTAGAGGGCGATCGCGGTGGCGACCACCGTGACGGCGAGGGTCTTGGCGCCGATGAGGGTGGACTGCCGGTAACCGGCGAAGACGAGCCGCCGGTCGAAGGCGAGGGCCTTGCGTACGGCGTCGAAGACGACGAATCCGGTGATCATCGTGACGGAGTTGAGTCCCGCCGAGATCAGGGTGAGGTGGCCGCCGTCGATGCGCAGGACCTGCCCGGTCGCGTACAGCTTGAAGTCGAGTGCCTCGCCCGAGGCCATGGCGTTCATCACCAGGTACCAGACGGGCACGAAGACCAGGAGCAGAAGTCCCGCGAGCCGGTTGCGGGTCTGGTCGCGTACGGAGATGCGCAGAGCTGTGGGGAACGCGCTGTAGACGGATCGGGTCGGTGAGGTCTCAGGCGCCGGCATGGTTGTCCTCCCGGGAGGATGCGCGGGGGGTGAGGCGGCCGTCGTTGAGGTCGGCGAGCACGTCGAACCGGTCCTGCTCGAAGACGAGGTGGGTGATGATCACGACGGCCCGGTCCCGGGCGCGCAGGTCGTCGACCAGGTCTCAGAACCGCAGGTACGTCTCCCAGTCGAAGCCTTGGTACGGCTCGTCCAGGAGGAGGACGTCCGGGTCGTGCAGCAGGGCGAGGGTGAGGTTGAGTTTCTGTCGGGTGCCGCCGGACAGCTGTCCGGCGGTCGACCGTGCGTATCGCTCGTAGCCGAGGAGGCGGACGAGTTCGTGGCCGCGGTCCAGATCGGGCAGGCGGTGGGCGGCGGCGAAGTAGCGCAGGTGCTGCTCGACGGTGAGTGCCGTGTTCAGGACCGGTTCCTGCGGGCAGTAGCCGAGAGTGCCGGGCACTGCGAGCTCGCCGCGGTCCAGGGGGAGGACACCGGCCAGTATCTTCAGCAGGGTCGATTTGCCGGCGCCGTTCTCGCCGACGACGGCGACGAGTTGCCCGGGTCCTACCGTGAGTTCGGCACCGCGCAGGACAGGGTGCTTGCCGTAGGACTTGTGGACGTCGGTGGCCCGAAGGACGGGCGCTGGAGCGGGTGTTGATCCGGGCGCCATGCGCGGTCTCCCTATGGGGTGTCTCCTTGTGGTGGGGGTGGTGCCGCGTTCAGTCCGCCCGCGTAGATGCTGAGCATCCCCGGCGCCCACCGGGTCGTGCCCTCGGCCGACAAAGGGTCTGTACCGAGGACTTCGGTGAGACGGTCGCGCAACAGGAACAGCGCCAGGTCGTTGGCGAGGAACAGGGCGGCGCGCACAGCCGGATCGTTTCCCGGAGCAGCCAGCCCAGCCGTGGCCAGCCCGTCCAGCGCGGCCCTGCTCAGGTCGTACATCCGCCGGAAGAGCAGCCGTCCGGCATCCGTCTCGGACAACAGGAGCCGGCGCAGATACGTCGGCAGGGGATCTCGCTGCTCGCCGTGATCGATCCCGATTCGTCGAGTGCGTGCCTGGCGGGGGCCTGTCGGCGGCCGGCGTCGCTCCATCGCGATGACGCTTCACTCCATGGCGCCGTGCAACCTCCGACGGCCGACTAGGCCCCCCATGCAAGTCTTGCATGATGCAAAAAGTGGCGCCAGTGTCTCGGCTGTGGGCGTGTAAGGCGGCAAGGCGGGTTTGCCGTGCCCGTCATGCCAGCGGGGAATCGGTGCCGGTGTCCAGTCGAACGAAGGGTATGGCTCTGCCTGCCTGGACTCGACCTCGCCGCCGTCCGACGACAACTCCAGGAGCGCACAGGCTGCGCGTGGTTCGGGAATGCCGGGGGCGCGGTGCAGCATGATGTCGGCGCCTTCGTTCGGCGTGAGCAAGTGTGCCGTAACGGCGTCGGGTTGGTTGCCGACCCGGACGACCGGCTTCGGCTGAGCGTGCAGATTGCGGTACCAGGCTGCCCTTGGTCGAAAGCCGAAGGCGACGGTCCAACTGCAGGGCCGTCGGCTCATGCTCCCTCAGGACCACCCCACGGGCCGGTCCGGTGGCGCGGCCCCGCGTGCTGCAGCAGAAGGCGCCTGCCGGAGAATCATCCCAGTATCGCGCGGAAGACGGCGATCGGCAGCCGTGCGCCAAAGCGCAGCCAGCTGAAGGGGGGTTGAGGCCGGTTGGGAGCGGTCTGTCGGCGGGGCATCTTCGCCTTCCGGAGAGTAGGGCGTGTCGATTCTCCGCCTCCGTTGGGTAAAGGGCCGGGGGGTGCAAGCCGCTTTCCTGCGTGAACCTTTGCAGTCTAAAGGCGGGGAGGTGACTGTGTCAGATGTGATCGGCGGCTCCCGTGCTCTGCTGTGCCGTTGGAGGACGTGGTGACCGTGCACAAACTGACATCGGGTTCCGTGATGCTGTCCTGGCTGCCGGTGGCGGCGATGGCCGTGGTGGCCGCGGCGGACGTCGTTGCCGGGCCAGGGGTGGGGTTTTTGCCGTTGGTCTCGCTCGGGCCGGCTTTCTCCGGGCTGGTCGGCGGGTGGCGTCGTACGGCGCTGATCGGCGCGGTGGCCCTATTGGTGTGTGTGGGGCTCGGTCTGTACGACGGGCTGTTCGAGGAGCGCCGAGGGTTCACGGCGATGGCGTCGGTCGCCGGGGTCACCGCGGCGGGCATCGCGGCGGCCGTGATGCGCTTGCGTCGGGAGGCCGAGCTGGCCAGCGTCCGGTCGGTCGCGGAGGTGGCTCAGCGGGTGCTCCTGCGGCCGGTGCCGCGGACAGCGGGCCCGCTCCAGGCGGCGGTGTCGTACACATCGGCCGTGGCGGAGGCTCGCATCGGAGGCGACCTGTACGAGGTGGTGGCCTCGCCGCACGGGATCCGCGCGATCGTGGGGATGTGCAGGGCAAGGGGCTGGCTGCGGTGGAGACGGCCGCCGTCGTGCTCGGCGCTTTCCGGGAGGCAGCCCACGACGAGCCGGACCTGGTCAGGCTGGGGGAGGGGGGAGCGGAGCGTGGCCCGTGAGCTGGAGGGAGAGAAGTTCGTGACCGCGGTCCTCGCTGAGTTCGGATCGGAGTACGAGGCGGTCTTCCTCAACTACGGGCATCCGGCCCCGTTGGTTGTCCGTGAAAGCGGCAGCGTCGATTTTGCACAGCCGCCGTCCTTCGCCCTGCCGCTGGGTCTGGGCGCGCATGGCGGTGAGGGGCCGCGGCCCTATCGGGTGGTCTTCGCGCCCGGTGATCAGTTGCTGTTGTACACGGACGGTGTCACTGAAGCCCGGGACCCGGGCGGCTCCTTCTATCCGCTCGGTGACCGGGCGGGCCTGCTGAAGGAACCGGATGCGGATCGTGCCCTGGAGGCGCTGCGTGAGGACTTGGTCCGGCATGCCGCCGGGCCGCTCCATGACGATGCCGCGATGCTTTTGCTCCGCTATCACGACCATGCGGGATGAATGTCTGTTCGTATGAAGGGCAAGCGGGCGGCTTCGGCACGGTAGAAAGGATGTATGGCGGAGCAGCAGACCCCCAAGGGTGCCTTGGACGACGTAGATGCGGTTACCAGAGCGGTGCTGACCGCGTCGCGCCTGTTGGTTGCGGTCTCCGCCCGATCGTTGGCGGCGGTGGAGGAGAGGGTGACCGTCGCCCAGTTCCGGATGCTGGTGGTGCTGTCCACCAGGGGGACGACCAAGCTGGTCGAGCTCGCCGAGCTGCTCCAGGTGGCACCTTCCACCGCCATGCGTATGGTCGACCGGCTCATCGTCGCCGGGCTTGCCGACCGGCAGGCCAATCCCGTCAACCGTCGCGAGACCCTGCTGCGGCTGACTGAAGAGGGCCGGCGCACCGTCGAGGAAGTCACCGCCCGGCGGCGCGCCGAGATCGCTGCCATCGTCGAACGACTTCGCCCAATGGAACGGCTGGCGCTCGTGGAGGCGCTCAACGCCTTCAACGAGGCGGGAGGCGAGCCTCCGGCACCGGGAGCGGACGATCCGGAGCCGCACCCGCTCGGCTGGATCGTGGACGGAACGCTGGCGCACGACGCCTGACGGGGCGCGGTCGGCCGTGAACTACCTTCAGGGGCTCCCTATCTCTGCTTCCCCCACGTTTTGCATAATGCAAGCGAACTGGAGGAGCATCGGCGGTCGCCGATGGACAGGGACAAGAATGCGGGGTGCGGAACGCATGCGCCGAAGGCGTCGGTCCTCGTCCTCCGCTGAGTCACACCTCATGTCGCATGTGCGCACTACGGTGTGGGGGCCGGCCGAGTTTGTCGGGCTGCCGCCCGGATGGCTCGTCGCAGAAGGCGTCCTCGCGGGGGCCGTCGCCACCGCCGCAATCGTCGGAACGGCACTCTTCGGTGCATGGTCGGGCAGACCTTCGCTGGCCGACGGCGAAGCAGGGCTGGTGTGCGGGATCGCGCTGGCCCTCTATCTGGCGTCCGTGGGAGCCGGCCGCGTACTGGTCGGTATCACCGCCCTGCTCGGCGTGTGTCTCGCGCTTCAGGCGCCGCAGGCCGCCGCTGGTGTGGTGCTGGCTGAGCGCGGGCAGGTGCAGTCGGTGGTGGTGACATCGGTCGACGATGGCCAGGCGGCGAACGGTGGTCACGGCCGCTACCTCTGCTCGGTGATGGACCACGACGGCGTCCCGTTCAAGACTCGGATCTGGCGCGGCTGTGGCGAGGCGACACGGCCGGGAGATGCGCTGGCGATCATCTACGACCCCGAAGGGCGGGTGCCGCCGCGTGGCGTGGCCGGAGGTCCGGGACCGCTGCGGGATCTTGCCTCGTGGAGCATGGCCCTCATGGCCGCGAGCGTGACCGCTGTGGTGCGCTCCTACAGGCTTTCCAGTCCTCCCGACGTTGCCCAGGTCAGCGAACGGCGCCCCACGGGCCGCCGCTGATCAACCCTCGTCGGGATGGTGGACGGCGCGGGCGAGGCTGTGTTTTTCGGCATTTCCCGGGGCGGGTCGAGGGCTACCACGGGTGCCCCCGGTTTGCGTCATGCGGCCTTGGGTGGGCCAGCCTGGTAGAACCAGAGCGCGGCGGGACCCCAGTACAGAGCTGTGATCGGGTACACGAGGTGCATGATCCACATGCGCTGCCGGTATCCGCGCAGTGTCATGTTCCCCACGATGGCCAGGGCGCTCGCCCCTGCCACCGCGAGACTGGTCCAGCCGAGCGCCTCCAGCCAAGGCGGAGGCGGGTGGTGTGGCTCCACTGCCGTCACCTCTCGTGCAGCCGTGCCGACGCCACGCGCCCCGGTCGCATGATGCGGATCTTGCGGCCCTCACAATCGGGGCAGCGCGGCGACTGCAGCGGTGAAGGCACGAGCTTGCCGCCGAGGTGGTAGGCGGCAATGATCTGCCCGCGATCGTCCACCGTCACATCGATGTCGTACGCGCTTTCCCATCCGTGCCCGCAGTCGAGGCAGACGAACGAGTAGGCGCGCCGGACGCGCTTCGTGTCCACGGTTCACCTCCTGGAGCGGAATGCCCATCGAGGTCCCTGTATCCATTTTTGCACGATGCAAAAGAGTTCTCGGGCGTGGATCGCAACATCTGGGGAGGCGAGTTCAGGTGGTCGCGTGTACCGCGCGAAGTGCGCTCTGGTGGCTGAGCCATCCCACCGGCTTGCCCCGCTCGGAGTCCAGGACGGGTACCCCGGTTCCGGCGGCCGACAGCAGGGCGTGCAGGGCCTGGGCGAGGGGCTGCTCCGGCGTGACGGTCGTCGGTGGCGCGGCGAGTTGCTCGACGGTGTGCGGCGCGGCGTCCGGTTGTTCCGCGAGGGCCTCGGCCACTGCCTGTGCCGTGACGACGCCGACATACTCCCCGGTCTCGGCGACGACCGGGAGTGCGCCGTGGCCGGACAGGCTCAGGAGGTCGGCGGCGTCGGCGAGAGCTGTGGTCGCGGGCAGCGGGGAGGGCAGTGGTTCCATGACGGCACCGACGTGCTGGGTGCCGATGGCCGCTCCGGGGGCCGGGCCTTCCAGGTCGATGCCGCGGCGGCGCAGCTTCAGGGTGTAGATGGTGTCGCGGGACAGCAGGTGGCTGGTGGCGGTGGCCAGCACGATGGCCAGCATCAGGGGCAGGATGATCGAGTACTCGCCGGTTAGCTCGAAGAGGATGACCACGGCGGTGATCGGCGCCCGGGCCGCGCCGGCGAAGGTGGCACCCATGCCGATCACGGCATAGGCGCCTACCGCGCCGGCGGTGCCGGGCAGCAGGTGGTGGACGCCGATGCCGTACGCGGAGCCCAGCATGGCACCGATGAACAGGCTCGGCGCGAAGACGCCGCCCGAGCCGCCGATGCCGATGGTGAGGCTGGTCGCCAGCATCTTGCCGGCCAGCAGCAGGAGCAGGAAACCGACCGCGTAACCGCCCTCGGTCGCCTTCTCCAGGACCGGGTAGCCGACGCCGTACATCTCCGGGAGCGCCAGCAGCACCAGGCCGAGCAGCCCACCGCCGACTGCGGGGCGCAGCCACTCCGGGCCGCGCCAGAGCCAGTCGCAGGCGTCCTCGATCAGGTAGAGGAAGCGGGTGAAGCCCAGGCCGACGAGCGCGGCGACGATACCGAGCAGGGCGAAGAAGCCGTACTGGGCGAGGTGGTCGACGTGGAAGGCGGGCAGGGTCAGGAAGGCGACGTCACCGAAGGAGGCGCGGCCGATGACGCTCGAGGTGACGCTGGCCAGCACCGTCGCGCCGAACGCCTCCGCCGAGAAGGTGCCGAGGATCAGTTCCATGGCGAAGAAGACGCCGGCCAGGGGGGCGTTGAAGGTGGCCGCGATGCCGCCCGCCGCGCCGCAGGCGACCAGCAGCTTCGTGCGGCCCTCGGCCGCCTTCGTCACGCGGCCGAGGGTGGAACCGAGCGCGGAGCCGATCTGCACGATCGGGCCCTCGCGTCCGACCGAGCCGCCGGAGCCGATGCACAGGGCGGAGGCGAGCGTCTTGACGACGGCGACCTTCGGGCTGATCTTCCCGCCGCGCTGAGCGACGGCCAGCATGACCTCGGGCACGCCGTGCCCGCGGGCCTCCTTGGCGAAACGGTTGACCAGCGGGCCGTACAGCAGACCGCCGATCACCGGGACGAGCACCACGAAATACGGGCCCAGCCACGGCACGTGCGGATTGCTCGTGCCGGGGGAGGCGGAGTAGTCATTGTGCCCGGACAACAGGCGGGTGAAGGTCTTGATGCACCAGCGGAAGACGACCGAGCCGACGCCCGCACCAGCACCGACCACCACGGCCAATGCCATGACACCCCACGAGGCGTTCCGTAGTCCCGCGAGCCGTTGCGCGGGTTCGGCCCCGCTCGCTGCCGTGATGGGTCCTCGTGTTCTGTCCCTCGTCGCCGGTATGGCAGTCATTCATTTACCCCTTCCTACATTTGCATTATGCAAAACGAGTCAAGAGGGCGCTTTGTCTGTCCACCCATCGGGACCGGAGGGCCGCAGGGAACACGTCAGGGTCGGCGTCGCTGCCCAGCACGCGCAGGCCTTCGCGAACAGGATCGCTGCTCGTCTTGACGCGCTAAGCTTTGCATAGTGCAAAATGGGTGTCGGCCGGTAGCTCGCTGAACGTGCCTGAGCATGAAGGTGGTATGTGCCGATGAGGGTCGTCATCTGTGGGGCCGGTATCGCGGGACTCGCCCTGGCCGGCCGCCTGCACAACGTGCTCGGCTGGGAGGTCGTGGTCCTGGAGAAGGCGCCCCAGCCCCGCACCGAGGGCTACATGATCGACTTCTTCGGGCCCGGGAGGCGATCAACCAACTCAAGGCCGTCCTGGTCATCGCCGATCCCGCCCTGCGGGAACAGCTGTCCAGCCTGGGCAACCGCGAGCTGTTCCGCACCTGCGCACGCCTCGGCCCACCCGCCGGTGGGGGAGACGAGGACGCGGTGGCCCAGGCCACCCACCTGACCTTGCGCATGCTCGCCGAACGCATTGAGCAGCTCACCGGGCAGATCGATGAGCTGAACCAGCGCCTGACCCAACTCGTCGAAGCCCACGCCCCCCAGCTGCTCGTACCGGTGGGCATCGGCCCGGACAGCGCCGTCACTCTCCTGATCACCATGGGGGACAATCCCGAGCGGCTGAACACCGAGGCGTCCTTTGCTGCCCTTTGCGGAGTCAGCCCAGTCGAGTATTCGTCGGGCCGGCGGAGCACGCACCGGCTCAACCACGGCGGCGACCGCCGTGCGAACGCGGCCCTGCACCGCATCGTGTTCACCCGCCTGCGTCACGAGCCGCGCACCCAGGCGTACTACGAACGCCGCACCCAGGAGGGAAAGACCCGACGCGAGACCATCCGATACCTCAAGCGATATGCCGCCCGAGAGGTCTTCAACCTGGTCAGACCGGTTTCCCGCACCCCTGCGTTATAGGGGCGTCTGTGAGAGAGGGCGAAGCAGTGAAGCCCTTCCGGGAACCATCCCCCGACGGGGCTTCTGCTCGGCGCCATGAGACGAAGCCCCCGCCGGAGCGCTCCGGCGGGGCTTCGCCGTGATCTCGACTGTGCTTGCGCGCATGACCGCGTTCGGCTCCGCACACAGTGCGCGCTCCTGCGATGCTCGCGGGACGCTGGATTTGCGATTGCGCCCATCTGGGAGGGGAGCCGTAAGACGACGCAGCCGCGCCGGGAAGCCGACGGGGCTGTTCCAGCCGCTGGGTCTCACCGGATCACTTCAGCCGGGCACCGGGAAAAGGCGCTGGAGTACGGCAAGGGCATCTGGATGCGTTACAGCTGCCGACTCATGCAAGCGGTTCGACGGGATTGCCTCCTGGTTCAGACAGGGCGGCGAGATCATCTACCGTCGGCGCCGGTGCGTCATGCTCGGGCGCTGCTGATACGGGCACGCCGCAGTGGCGCTCCTGCTCGGTGGAGACTGGCGAGTGCTTGCCGGTAGGAGGCGATCAGTCCGGTTTCCAGATAGTCGACTCCCAAGTCCTGGCAGTAGTGGCGGACGATGGGCCGGGCCCTGCGCAGGTGGGGGCTGGGCATGCTGGGGAACAGGTGGTGTTCGATCTGGTGGTTCAGGCCGCCCAGGGCGAGGTCGGTGAACCAGCTGCCGCGTACGTTGCGTGCGGTGAGGACCTGCCGGCGCAGGAAGTCGGGGCGGTCGTTGCCGGTCAGGGTCGGCATGCCCTTGTGGTTGGGGGCGAAGAGGTAGCCGAGGTAGAGGCCGAACAGGCCCTGGTTGACGGCCAGGAACGCGATCGCCATGCCGGGTGGGAGGACGAGGAACACTGCGGTCAGGTAGGCGGCGATGTGCCCGTAGAGCAGCGTGCCGTCCAGGACGCGGTTCTTCAGGGCGCGGTTGCCCAGTGCCCGCGCGCTGGAGACATGAAGGTTGACCCCTTCGAGCAGGAGCAGGGGAAAGAAGAGGAACGCCTGCCGACGGCCGATGATCCTCGGCAGTCCGGTCGCGGCGCGGGCCTGGTCCTGGGACCACACGAGCAGGTCGGGGGCGATGTCGGGGTCGAGGTCCTCGTGGTTGGGGTTGGCGTGGTGGCGGGTGTGTTTGTCCTGCCACCATCCATAGCCCATCCCGATCGCGGCCCCGGCGATGCGGCCAGCCGTCTCGCTGGGCCGGCGCCGACGGAAGACCTGGCGGTGGGCGACGTCGTGGGCGAGCAGAGCCACCTGGCCGAACATCATGGCGAGGAACGCGGCGACCGCCAGGGTCCACCAGCCGGCGCCGATGACGACGAACGCGCTCCAGCCCCCGGCGTAGGCGACGGCCACGGCGATGGACCGGACGGTGTAGTAGCCGGGGCGCCGGTTCATCAGGCCGGCCTCGGCGATCTTCTTCGACAGGCGGGCGAAATCACTGCCACCTGCGGGGGGAGGCGGGCGACGGCGCGGGGTATGGGTGGTCATGGTCTCGGAGTGTCCTTCCCGGCTGACGTGCCGCATCCGGTCGTGCGGTGTAGGCCGGATGCGATGCGGCAGCCGGGTACCCACATCCCTGCCTTCGGACCGGCACCCGATGTTCGTCGGTCGGAGCTCCGGATGTCGCGGGCTTTGACGTAAGGCCCCCACGGAGGGTGGCTGCTGTCGATGAACCTGCCGCGCTGGCAATCGGGGCGAAGCGGCATGACAGGGGTATAAGACACTAGCCTCGGGCCATGGTGACGCGTACCCGGCTGTATCACGACGGCACTCTGGTCCTGGAGGACTTTCCCGTCAGTGACGTCCCTGCGCATCTCGCTGATCCGGCGTCGGTCCTGTGGCTGGACCTGCACCGGCCCGGAGCCGCTGAACTCACCATGCTCGGTCAGGAGTTCGGCATCCACGAACTGGCTCTGGAGGATGCCGCTCACCATGGACAGCGGCCGAAACTCGACCGCTATCGCACCCACGAGTTCCTCAGCGCCTACGCCGTGACCGTCAGCCCGGACGGTGCGCAACTGACGTACAGCGAGATCGCCGTATTCCTCACCAGCCAGGCCATGATCACCGTCCGCAAGGACGACGGCCTCGACATCGAGGACGTCGTCGCCCGCTGGGACGAGAGCCCGGACCTGGCCGGCCACGGCGTCGGATTCCTGCTGCACGGTCTGCTCGACCATCTCGTGGACGGACATTTCGCCGCGGTCCAGCAGTTGGACGACAGCATCGAGGACCTGGAGGGTCTGCTCTTCGCGGCCGGGCGCCGTGAGATCGAAGCCGTGCAGCGCCGAGTTTTCGCACTGCGTAAGTCGCTCGTCCAGCTGCGCCGCGTCGTGCTCCCGATGCGTGAGGTGGTCAACACCCTCATGCGCCCCGGCCTGCACCTGATCAACGATCCTCTCGCCCCGTACTACCAGGACGTCTACGACCACGTGCTGCGTGCCACCGAGTGGACGGAATCACTGCGGGACCTGGTGGCCTCGGTCATGGAGACGAACCTCTCGGTCCAGGCCAACCGCATGAACCTGATCATGAAGAAGGTGACGAGCTGGGCCGCGATCATCGCCGTACCCACCGCGATCACCGGCTACTACGGCCAGAACCTCCCCTATCCCGGTTTCGGCCGCGAGTCGGGATTCGTCACCTCCGCCGCCGTCATCGTGCTCCTGTCCGCATTGCTGTATCTGACGTTCAAGCGCAAGGACTGGCTCTGACCGGCATCGGCACCGGCGACCAGGTCCCGAAGGCAGGAAACTGCCTGGTCATCCCGGGCTTTTCGGACCGGTGAGCGGAGTAGTGTGAAGACACCGGGAGTTCTTCGCGCACCGGCTCCGCTGCGGGTGCCGTTCCCGGTGATCGACAGCGCCGGGCCGCACCCACGAGCCCGGGGACAGGTTCGCGCCATGGCCGTGACCATTGACCGTACGACATCGAGCAGATGTGCGCCGCCGCAGCCGGCCCGGCTGTCCCTGACGCCCGCGCCGGGCGGGCTGGACGGTATGTGGTGGCCTCGCTCCCGTGCCTTCACCCGTGAGCTGCCGTCGTTGACGGCCGCATTGGGTGATCTCTGGGGTCGTATCACGAGTGTCACCGTGCACCCGGCCTACTGGCCCGTCCTGCCGCATTGGGTGTCCTACGCCGGGCGCACCGTGCAGGTGGGCTGGTCCACCGAGGAGCAGGATCCCCACCGACTCACTCTTTTCTCCGCTGACGGCCGCCGGGACGTGCTGGTGATTCCGCCGGAAACCGGTGCGGATGCCGCCGCGCAGTTGATGGTCGGCGACGGCGTCGATGCCTCGGCCCGGGAGCAAGCAGCAGACAGGATCGATGCACGAAACAGGGAAGAAGCCTGGGAGGACGACGGCGGAGCAGGTCGACCGTCGTCCCGGCCCCGGCCCATCGGCGCGGCAGGGCCTTCGCCCGCCGGTCGACGGAGGTGAGATCCCATGCTCGTCATCGCCGTGGCCGTGCTGCTCGTCCTGATCGCCGTCGGAGTCGTTCTGATCCACCAGCTCAATGGTCAGCACGCCGAACGGATCGCTGCCTTCCACTACAGCGATGTTCTGCCGGGGATCGGGCGTCGGCCCCGGAGACACCGTCGGTCGGTGGACGCGACCGTTCCGACGCGCCCCACCGCGACGGCGACCGCGGATGACATCGGCTTCGGCCCGACCGTGGGCAGTAGAGGAAGGCGCGTCATGGCGATGTTGCGGGACCGGAAGACGTACCGCGAGAGGATCATGCAGGCTCTGTACCAGGCCGCCGAGGGTAATCGCCTCCTGGGTGTCGATGGGGCGAAGCTCCGCACGGACCTGGGTATCCCTGAGCAGGACATGGCCGCTGCCTGTATGTACCTGGCAGGTGAAGGCTGGGTCGTCGTGGACTGGGAGAGGGGCAACACGCCCGGGATGATCACGCTGACGCACCAGGGGATCCGGCAGATGGAGACGGAAGAGGAAGGGCGTGGCTGAACCGCCGCGTCGGCTTCTCGGACCGAAGTGAACCCTCGCAAGGATTGCTTATGGCGGATTAGTCCCTTTGACGTAACCTGGAAAGCGGGTCGGCGCACGCTCACGTGCAATGACCCGGAAGGGCGGCTCCGGCGGGTATACGCCGGAGCCGTTGCCTGTTTCCGCAACCGCGCCTGCGGCGAAGCGCTCGCGGGAGCGTCGTGCGGAGTACCGTGAGGTAGCAGGGTCGTATCATGGTCGCACGCCGTGCGGTCGCACTGCTCTCTGCGGACGGGCGGACACCATGGCAGGCTCAGACACCCCCGACTTCCCCAGGCTCCTGCCGGACGCCGTGCACCGGTCGGTGAAACCCGGAACGGCCCTGCTGCGACTGGAGACCACCCACGCACGCGAGGGAATCCTGGACGGCGCATGGTGGCCGCGGTCCCGGGACATCGGTGCCGAGCTTCCCTCGCTGATCTCCGCGTTGACCGAGCATCTCGGGCCTGTCACCCGGGTCGGTCTGGACGGCAGCGCCTGGGACGAACTGCCGACCCGGGTGATGGTCGACGACCGGGTCGTGCACATCGACTCCTTCCCGGTCGGTGACGACACCGTCCTCATCACCCGAGGCGAAGGGGACCTTTTCTCTCTGTTGCTGGTCCCTCCGGACACGTCGCCCGACGCGGCACGCGCCGCGATGGCCAGGGCCGTACGGGCCGAAAACGTCACCGAGGCCAGGCAGATCCTCATCGAAACGGGCAGCGACACGCCACCTACGCCGGCCTGACACGTCCGTCGCAGATCGACTCCCCACCCGGCCTGGACGCTAGATGCGGGCGAACTCCTCCGTCTGCTGGGCGAATTCCCGGGCCATGGCAGCGCTGACCGTGGGCTTGGTGTCGCAGATCGTGTCCAGGTAGTCGTCGGTGGTGGGGGTGGTCCGGGTTCCGGTGTCGAAGGTGCGCTCGAACTGGGCCTGGGAGACGGTACGCGCCGCGTGGGCGATGTCGGCGGGGGTGAACCCCTCGCTGGCGGACGCGAGTACCGCGCTGTCGGCCCGCGCGCCCGCTCGGGCCAGGTAGCTCTCCCACAGTGCGGTCCTGGCGGTGTGGTCGGGAGGGCCGATCGGCAGCACGTAGTCGAAGCGGCCGTGCCGCAGGAACGCGGAGTCGAGCGTGGTCACGTTGTTCGTGGCGCAGACGAGCAGCCGTCCGTCCTGGCTTCGGAACCGGACGATCGCCTTGAGCAGTTCGTTGACGACGCCGACAGCGGTCGCGTCCGCGCCGCCGCGTTCGCCGGCGACCTCCTCGACCTCGTCGATGAAGACGAGGACGTGGTCGAGCCGGGCGATCTCGTCGAAGCGCCGGTTCAGCCCGGTCGCCAGGCCGTACTCGGCGGCCAGACGGGCGGGGAACAGTTCGAGGAAGGGCCATCCCAGGCGGCTGGCGATCGCGTGCGCGAACGTGCTCTTGCCGGTCCCGGGCGGGCCGAACAGCATCACCGCCCGTGGCGGTTCCACTCCGTGCTGGGCGGCCAGTTCGGGATGGGCCAGCGGCAGGACCAGGCGCCGCTCGATGAGCTGCTTCTCCCGTTGCATGCCCGCGACCTTCTGCCAGAGCCCCCCTGGCGGCAGCTCCGCTCCGAGCGAGGACAGCGTGCCGGCCGACTGCGGGGTCACCGGTCCGCGTTTCTCGAAGAAGACCAGCCCGGGGCGGGCGCCGAAGTCGCAATTGCGCAGGGCGGTGGCACCGGTCTCGCCCTCGGGCAGGGCGGCGTGCACCGCGCGGACGCCGGCGGCGAAGACGCGTTGCTCAAGGGCGGTGATCAGGGCACTGCCCAGCCCGCGCTGCCGCCAGGTGGGCGCCATGCAGATGCGCAGGATCCATGCCCGTTCGCCCTCCACCCTGCTCACCGCGGCGCCGATCAGCACGTCGTCGGCCGTGGCCACCACGGCCGGGTGGCGGGTCTGGAGGGCCGTCACGGCGTCCGAGAGTGGGAAGAGCGGCGGCTCCTCGGTCGTGCCGCTCTGCATGTCGACACGGATCACCGCTTCGAGATCGTCCTGGGTGTAGTCCCTGACCCGCCAACCCGTCATGATCAGCTCCGCGTGTTCGGCCGTACCCCCATCATCAGCCGGTGCCCGGAGGATGCGCGCGACAGGCGACGGTCACGAATCCTCCCTGGTGCCACGGATCGCTCGGGCCGTAGTCGGCTTCACGCCGCGGTGCCGGGCGCGCTGCCTGCCGGGCTGAGGGACGTGTGGGTGCGGCCGGTGCCGGCCGGTGGCGCTGCCGCGGCGGGTGCGGCGGCAGCGGTTTCCCGGGCGAGGAAGGAGCCGAGCTCGCCGATCGTGCTCATGAGGGGGGCCGGGAAGACGACGGTGGTGTTCTGGTCGACACCGATCTCCACCAGGCTCTGGAGATTGCGCAGTTGAAGCGCCAGGGGGTGGGCCATCATGGTGTCCGAGGCGTCGCCGAGCGCGGCTGCGGCCAGGGACTCGCCCTCCGCGTTGATGATCTTCGCTCGCTTCTCCCGCTCGGCCTCAGCCTGGCGGGCCATGGCGCGCTTCATGGTGTCGGGCAGCTGGATGTCCTTGAGCTCGACCAGGGTGACCTGCACACCCCAGTCGACGGTGGTGACGTCCAGGATCTGGCGGATGTCCAGGTTGATGCGGTCCGTCTCCGACAGTGTCTCGTCGAGCGTGTGCCGGCCGACGACCTTCCGCAGGGTGGTCTGGGCGATCTGGTTGATCGCCGCGTTGACGTTCTCCACGGCGACGACCGACTTCACGGCGTCGACGACCCGGAAGTAGGCGACCGCCGACACGTCCACGCTCACGTTGTCCCTGGTGATGATGCCCTGGGACTGGATCGGCATGGTGACGACCCGCAGCGACACCCGGTGCAGGGCGTCGACGAACGGGATGATGAACCGCAGTCCCGGGGAGCGTGTTCCGACGAGTCGGCCGAAGCGGAACAGCACTCCCTTCTCGTACTGCTTGACGACCTTCACGGACAGGGCGAGGGCCAGGACGGCCAGAAGACCGATCACGACGATGAGAACGATCAGGGCTTGCATGTACTGCTCCTCGGGACGAGGACCACGTGGGGCGGAGACTCGCCGGTCGAGACCCCTGCATGTGCCTGCGCCGGCTCGTGAGGCAGGTCCGAAACCCGTGAAGGCACCGGTCGTGGCGGCCGTCTCACATGCCGATGACCAGGCGACTGGCGCGATCCGTCCGTGCCGGAACGGCCGCTGAGGCGGGGCCGTCCTCCTCGTGCTTCCCTGCCTCGTCCGGTTCGAGTGGCCGGTCGGCGGCGGAGACGGCGTGCCGGGTCTCGTCCGCGGCGATGAGAGCGCTTGCGGTCAGCGGTGGGCCGTCGTAGTCGGACGCGGCCGCCATCAGGCGGGCCGCCGACTCCGTCTCGGTCTCGGGCGGGATGACCAGCAGGTCCCAGCGGCCGGTGCCGTAGGAGAGCAGCAGCAGCTTGTGCGGGTCGATCTCCGGGGTGAACCATCCGACCTTGACGACATGACCGCCCACGGGGATCTCGTGCGGGATGACCGGCCAGTACTTCGGGTTGACGGCGATGCGGGTGATGCGGCCCCACAGAGGGTCCAGCACATCGGTCAGTGCGGGCAGCTCGCTCAGCAGGTCTCGGGAGCGGGGCCACCAGGCACCGTCCAGGAGGCCGCGCGACGGGCCGTCGGTCTTCAGCGCGAGACGCACGGCCGGGGCTGCGACGGGCTCGTGGTGTGGCAGGAGTTGGTGCAAGGTCGCCGACATGATGCGGACCCGTCTCCGGGCCGCCTTGGCGGCGCCCCGGGTTTCGTCTCTCGCCGAGAACGACCCGGCGTGGAAGCCGGTGTGCGAAATGCCCTCGGTGCTGTCCACGGTACTCCGCACACGCCGGGGCGGTTGTGGAGACGCCGCCGCATTCGGTGAAGCGGCTGTCGATACCGGCGGCAGTGGGCCGAGGGCGCCGGGGCCCTTCGTATGCCGGCTCCCGGACCGGTCTCACGCCCGACGGCCCGCATGCCCCGGCCCAGCACTCCCCTGGCTCTGTGACGTGTGTCGTTCCGTTCAGCCCGTCACTCCCCGCCAGTCCGCCGGGCCTCGGCGAGGAGTATCCTGGTGATTACCGAGAGCATCTCGTACACCGGCTTCCACGCCGGGTCGTTCTCGGCGATTCATGGCAACCGGGCCGGCCGTGACCGGCCCGGGGTTGGGTCCGCGTCATGACCGCGACCATTCCGTTCACACCCGCAGTCGGAGACCGGGCCCCTTCTTCGTCACCGCTCCGACTCACGCTGGCGCGGGCCGGCGCCCCTCCGGCCCTGATCGACGGTGCCTGGTGGCCCCGTTCGCGCAACCTGACGGAGGAGCTCCCGGCGCTCGTCGAATGTCTCGACCCGCTGTGGGGGCGGATCACCCGGATAGCGGTGAGCCGCACGTTGTGGCCGGTCATCCCGGGTGAAGTGCCCGCGCACGGCCACATGGTGCGCGTCGGCTGGTCCAACGCCGGGCAGGACCCGCACAAGCTGTTGCTGCTGTCCCACACCTTCGGCCGCTGGGACCTGCTGGTGATCCCACCGGAGACAGCCCCGGCCACCGCAGCCCGGCTCATGGCCACGGCCACCGACCCGTCGCGGAGCCTCACGGCGACCGGCCTGATCCATGAGGCCGAACGTTTCCGGGCCGCGGCAGAGGCAGCGGCCGACTCGGACTCGCTCCGGGAGGCGGTCTGGGACTCCGAAGGCGGACACGACGCCCCCCACCCCGCCTCACGCACTCCTGACGGACCGGTCACCCGTCACGTGCCCACCGCGGCAGCAGGAGTGTGAGAGATCGGCGGTGGGGGAAAGGCTGCGTGCCGTCGGCCTTTCCTTGGGGGTGGGAGGCCGGCTCACTCCGGGAGGGCGAGGTCGTCGGTGGCGGTCCCGCGCCATTCGATCAGCAGGAGCGTCGCATCGTCCGTCGTGATCCCGCCCCGCGCCCGTTGCAGCGTGTGGGAGAGGGAGCGCGCCACCGTCCGGATCTGCTGGGCCGTGGGCTCAAGGCGGTTCACCCACCCGATGAGCTGCTCCTCACCGAATTCCTCACCGCCGACATCGCGCTCCTCTATCAGTCCGTCGGTGAAGCACAGGATCCGGTCGCCGGGCATGAGAGCCACTTCACTGATCCGGGGCTCGTGACCGCCGAAACCGACGGGCAGCGTCGTCGGGCCCTCCAGCCGTCGTACGACACGGTGTCCACGGATCAACAGAGGAGCGGGATGTCCGGCGTTGACCCACTGAAGCCTGCCCGTTGCCGTGTTGAGCCGCATCATCTGAGCGGTCACGAAGTGGTCGGGGCCGAACTGATCGGCGACGGCCCGGTCCATGAACGTATAGATCTCCGACAGGCCGACGCTGATGCGCCGGGCATGCCGGTAGGCTCCGATGACCACCGTGGCCATCGTGGCGGCGTCCAGTCCGTGGCCCATCGCGTCGACCATGGCCACATGCAGGACATCGCCGTTGAGGGCGTAGTCGAAGCTGTCGCCGGCCACGTCGTAGGCGGGTTCCAGCATCCCGGCCAGCTCGACCCGGGGCGTGGACATCGCCAGCGGTGGCAGCAGTGACCACTGGATCTCCGCCGCCACACTCATCGGTTCTCTGCGGCGCAGCCGGAAGAACAGATCGGTGTAACCGTGCTTGGTCACCAGCATGTCGGCCACGAGTGAGGCGAGCCTGCGCAGCAGCCGTCGCTCGTCGTCCTGGAGACGGTCCAGGGTGACGGCCATGACGCCCACCTGGTCGCCACCGTCCAGCAGGGGCAGATAGACCCGCACACCGTCGGCCTGCGAAACCTCGACGGGACGCGCTTCCCGGAAGGCGCGTCCGGCGTCGGAGCCGTCGATCGGCTGCGGTTCCCCGGCCGCCAGCCCGTCGCCCGGCAGGGGGACGAGCCACACCTGGCCGTAGTCCTGCAGAAAGAAAGAGGTCTCGCGGCCGTCGAGCCTGCCGATCTGCCGTGCGACGAGCGGACCGAGCTCGTGCGGCGGCAACTCGTGCCCCTGGTCCAGCAGGACTCCCAGAAACTCCTCCCCGAAGTGCTCCGACCGGGTGGAGCCTCCCGCGGGTCCTTGCCGCTCACCGCCCGTCATCGCCGTGGCCCCGGGGGACGTTCGGGCGGATCCTCACGAAGGTGCTGTGCATACGAACTCCCGACGGAGACTCACCGGCCGACGCGGTGGGGAACTTCCGCCCGGACCGTGGGGGCCGATCCACCGACTCCCCAACGAGTCGGCCGTGCGCTCGTGCGGCGAGGACCGGCACAACGGCCACCGGGCGCCCCGCGTCCGAGCCGCGGCGGCTGGCCGGCACCGGCGGCGGCCTCAGCCGGATCGACCTCTTCGCCGTCGTCGTCCGCCGCCGCGAACATCTTGGTGGGGTCCGCGCCGTCTGCCGGCCTGCCCGCAGCATGGATCTCTGCCCTGCAGGGCAACCGACCCCGCCTACCAGTAGTGGCGTCGACCGGCGACGGCGTGTCCCATCGCGCCGAGGATCCACAGGATGGCTCCCACGACCAGCAGGATGATCCCGATGGTCCACAGGATGGACAGGCCGGTGAGGAAGCCGACGACGAGCAGAATGACGCCCAGGATGATCATGATCTCTCCTTCGGGGAGTGGTGCCGGCGCGCCCGCGAACTGCTATGGGCCGCAAGGGCGTCGGCGGGAACGGCCGATCTCCTCCTCACTCCACGCGGTGTGGTCCGTGGCGGCTGACCTGTAGGCGGACCTCGGTTGGCATGTCGGTGAGGCCGGTGGACCGACGCGCGGTGCCGATCGGGCCTTCGCACAGGGCACCGAGAGTGGCGCCGGGCGTGCCCTCGGGGGTGAGGGTGAGGTCAATGCGGGTGCGGTGGCGGGCCGGTCGGCCGGTGATGACTACGGCCGCATGGCCTACCCCTGGCAGGGCACCGGCTTCGTTCGCGATCGCTTCGCTGAGTGCGCGGTCGCGCAGTTCGACGCCTTCCTGCGGGGGTGTGCCGCCGACGGGCAGTGAGCCGGGGCGGTGTCGGCTCAGCTGGGCGAGCAGCCACCACAGGGCGAGCAGGGCGGTGAGGACGAGGGCGGCGATGACCGCGGGCCACCACCACCAGCCCTGGCTGCTCCAGCGTGCCCGGTCGGCGGAGCCGAGCAGGACGTCGGCCGGGGTGGTCAGGGGCCAGCCGGCGGGTGGGGCCAGATCGTGCCGCCGGTAGAGGTCGAGCCCGGCGAAGAGGATGAGCAGTCCGCCGCCGAGGAAAACCAGTCCGGCGAGGGCCAGCAGGGTGCGGTTGAGGGCGGATCGCGGCGTCATGGCGGGCTCCGGTGCTCCGGGTTTGTGTCAGCGGGTGCGTCGCCGCGTCCGTACGGCGATGCGGGGAGGACGGGCGAGGGCGAGCCGGTCGCGCTCCTCGTCGAGGACGGCGGTGAGGTCGTCCTTCACCTGTCGGGGGTCTCGGAAGCGGACGTCCGCGCGGGCTTTGATGCGGTGGCGGCCCACCATGACGTGCGCCGCGCCGACTCCGGGGACCCGCATGGCGGCGTCGCGCAGCAGGACGGCGGCGCTGTTGCGGTCCACGAAGGCCCGCAATCGCGGGCAGCCGGCGGGTGAGCGCAGGGGCAGCCAGCGTCGCTGACCGGGGGTGAGGGCCAGGACGATCAGCCAGACGCCGACGGCGGCGGCCACGGCGGCCCCCGTCAGCATCCACACGTCGTCCACCGGGCGGGTCGCCAGTTCGTCGGCCAGGTGCCGCCGC
Organism: Streptomyces broussonetiae; assembly: GCF_009796285.1. NCBI lineage: Bacteria > Bacillati > Actinomycetota > Actinomycetes > Kitasatosporales > Streptomycetaceae > Streptomyces > Streptomyces broussonetiae. Next base: position 7,445,228 of record NZ_CP047020.1, read on the forward strand.
CAGGCCGCCGCCGGACGTCCCACCCGTACGGCGACGACGTCGACGAGCGCCGCGACCGCGGCCACGAGGATCACCGCGGCGACCATCGCCGCCGTGACGCGGCGCGCGGACCACTTGCGATGTGTTCGGTGTCCTCCTTCGCGCTCACCGGCTGTGAGGTCAGAGGTGGACACGTCGCGTTCGGGAGGGTCGGGCTCCTTCGCCAGGGGCACCGCGGCAGGGTGCGTGGTCGACTCGGAGCCGCGGCCCGGGGGACGTGGACCGGATGTCATCGCGATCGCCCTTCCTGCACGGCGTGCCCGATGACCCGGGCCGCCCGGCCGCTCACCGGACCCGCCCCCGGCTCGAGTCGGTGGCGGTCACCAGCCGCCGGACGGTGAGGAGGACCTCTCCCACTCGCAGCCCGGTCAGCTGGGCGACCCGTTCGGCGACGTCCCGCTGGATCCGCTCGCAGACACGCGGGATGTCGGTGGGGTAGGGCAGGTCCATGGTCAGATGCAGGCGCACCGATCCGGTACGGACGGCGGCGGAGGCGTGGGGTGCCGCAGGTCCGCCCCGATCGGGCGGTACCGCGGCGCGCCGCGCCTGCGCCGAGCGCGCGGCCTGCGCGGCGATACGGGCGACCACCCTGTCCGGGATGACGGTGGCGCCCCGCTCGGCCGGGGGCGGCAGCCCGGCGGCCGACGCCGGCGGGCTCGACCCCTCGCCGGGGGAACCGGGCCGGCTCTTCACCGCTGCCTCCGTGTCCGGAGGTCCAGGTCGCCCTGTACGACGAGGCCGACGATCAGCCCTGCCGCACCCAGGACCAGCACCAGCAGAAAGGCCCAGAAGCCGCCGAAGTAGCCGGCGAAGCCGAGGGCCATGCCGGCCGCGAGTCCCGTCGTTGCTGTGTTCATCTCGCACTCACCCGTCTCGCGAGCGCCCCTCTCACCGTGATCATCCGCTCGGGCCCGAGGACACGGCGGTGCTCCCGGCAGCGGTCACCTCACGCGGCCCTCGTTCGGTTCGGTCTGTTCCTCCTCGTCGTCGGGCAGGTGGACGTCGTCGACGGCGATGTTCACCTCGACGACCTCCAGGCCCGTCATCCGCTCCACGGCGCTGATGACGTTGGTGCGTACGCCGCCCGCGACGTCGACGATGGAGACGCCGTACTCGACGACGACGTCCAGGTCCACCGCGGCCTGCCGTTCCCCGACCTCGACCTTGACGCCGCGGGTGACCGCTCCGCCTCCGCCCGCGCCGGGGACGCGTTCCCGCATGGCGCCGAAGGCGCGGGCCATCCCCGCTCCTAGGTTGTAGATGCCCGGTACCTCGCGGGCGGCCATGCCCGCGATCTTGGCCACCACACCGTCCGCGATGGTGGTCCTGCCCCGTGTCTCGGCCGGAGCCCCGGCCCCGGTGCGGCCCTTGAGCGCGCTCACGTCCGCTTCGGGCCGGCTGCCCCCGCCGACGCTGGTGATGTTGTCCGTCATGGCGGTCGCCTCGATCGGTCGGCCGGACACCGGAATGGTGCCCGTCAAAGGTTGGACATACCGGGCGGCGTGTTCCTCACATGCCCGATGTGTGACATGCATCACAGCTCGGTTCAGGGGTACACGCTTGTTCCGAGCCTGCGTGGGAGCGCCATGATCGAACGCACTGCTTCCCCACGACTGGGATGCGACCTGCCCGACCGCCTGCTGGCCGTACGGGCGGCCGAGGGGGACGAGGACTCCTTCGCCGTTCTCGTCCAGCGGCACAGCCGGTCCCTCCTGGCCCTGGCCCGTTGCATGCTGGGCAACCCCCAGGACGCAGAAGAGGCCGTTCAGGACGCCTTCGTCAGCGCCTGGCGCCACCTGCCGGAATACCGCCACAGGGCGGAGTTCCGCACCTGGATGTACCGGATCACCGTCAACCGCTGCCAGACCATGTGCCGCCGCCGACCGCCGCCCCTCCCCCTGGACGCCGTCGCCGAACCCGCGGCGGGCGACGCGTGGAGCCAGCCCGCCCGGACCGCCGAGCAGGACGCGGCCACGGCCGCCCTGTCCCGCGCACTCGCCGAGCTGGACGCCGGGCAGCGGGTCTGCTGGATCCTGAGGGAGGTGCAGGGCTTGCCCTACAAGGAGATCGCGCACGTGACGCGTACCGGCGAGCAGACGGTACGCGGCAGACTGTTCAGGGCACGCCGATCCCTGCAGGAGGCGATGGGCCCATGGCGCTAGACGACCCGCACACGCGGCCTCCCGGACCGCCCGGAGCCGGCGGGCCCCGCAACGGCTCGGCCGCCGCCGACGTGCCCCCGATCGCAGGCGATGAGGTACTGCCCTGCGGCCGCCTGCTCAGCCGGGTCTGGGAACAGGCGCGGGACGCACCGCCGGCCGCCGACCTGCACCCGGTGTCCTGTCCTCACTGCCGAGAGGCAGTCGAGGGACTGGCAACGGTGAACGCGGCCGCCCGGGCGCTGCGCGACGAGGACCCTCCGGGCCTGCACGCACTCGCGGACCGGGTCATGGACGTCGTCAGGGCAGAGGCCCGGTTCGGGCGACTGCTGCCCCTGGCCGACCCCGACCGCGACCTGCGGATCGCCGAGAGCGCCGCGGCGAAGGTGCTGAGGCAGGCCGCGGACACGGTCCCCGGTGCCAGGGCCGCGACCTGCCGGCTCGTACCCGAGGGCAACGGCACCGACGTGCGGGTGACCATGACCCTGGCCGCCGCCCTCGACCGCCCGCTGCCCGACCGGGTCCACCAGGTGCGCCGAACGGTCCTCCACTCGGCCGGACAGGACCTGGGGCTCACGGTCACAGCCGTCGATATCACCGTGGCCGACGTTCTGGAACCGGGGCCGACCCCAGGTCCCCGCCTCCCGACGGGCGGTGGCGCATGATGACCGCCACCGGCACCACCGCGCTCCTCGGCGTCGCGGCCGAGGCAGCCCTCGCGGTTCCTGGCGTGGCCGCCCTGCAACCCCGCCTCGCCCGGCGCCTCGCGGCAGCCGCCGCGCCCACCCGGGCGGACACCACGCCACCCGAGGCCGGCATACGCGCCGACCGGGCGCCGGACGGGTCGGGATGGCACATCGAGGTGCGCTGCGTCCTGACGGAGGGTCGGCGGGCGCTGGACATCGCCCGAATCGTCCACGACCGGGTGACAGCCGCCCTCGTCACCCACCTCGCCACCCACGGTGCCGCGGAGCCGGTCACCGTCGCGGTCACGGTGACCGGTATCGCCGCCTGGCGCGACGCGGCATGAGCGGCGGCGCGGGCACAGGCCCCACGAACCGTCGTTCGGCAAGCTGGTTTCCCAGGGCGGAAGCGGCCGCGGGGCCACCAGGCGGGCAGGTGGTCGCCATGGACGAGGATGACGCGGACGCGGCGCTGCGAGCGGCGCTCGACCAGCTGGCGTTCGCCACCCGGAGCGCGGCGGCGCTGTCGAGCACGCTGGACGCGGTCGAGGGGCTCAGGCGGGTGTGCCGCGTGCTGGTGCCGGGACTGGCCGACTGGTCCGCGGCCGGTCTGGTGGACGAGGACGGCGCCGCCGAGCGGGTCTGTTTGACCCCGACGCGGCCCTGACCGGCCTGACGGGACCGTTGCCGCCGGTGCCGGAGACGGCGACGGGCCCGCTGTCCCGGGTGCTTCGCGGCGCCGGCCCGCTCCTGTTGTCGGCCGGGCGGCTGCCGGCCGCGCAGGAGGCGTCCGATCCGCTGCACACGGCAACCACGCAACCGTTCGCGCGACTCGGGGGAGACTCCGTGATCGTGGGGCCCTTGCGGGCACGCCGGCGAGTGCTCCGGAGCGTGCGTCATCAGCGACCGCCGGTAAGTCTGGCGTGCGACGTTTTGGTCAGATGGGTTCGGGGACGCGTTGAGCGGAGGTCGCGTCGCGTGCGGGTTCGGAAGTGAGCTGGCATTCAACCGTCCGCCCGCCCTGCCGTCCGGCTCGGAACGCGGGCGGCAGAGCTGTGCTGCGTTCAGATGGACCGTGCGGTGGCCAGTGCCTTGTCCAGGGAGGTGCGGATCTCATCGGGCAGCTGTTCGCTGTGTACCCACTCCACGATCAGTTCGGAGACCTGCCGCAGTTTTGTATTGGTGTGCTGTGAGACCTCTCGTAGCAGTTGGAAGCCCTGCTCGGGACGCAGGCCACCGAGGGTGATGACCACACCGATCGCTTGGTCCACCACGGTGTGGGAGACGACGGCCTCCTGCAGCTGACCGATTTCCGTCTGCAACTCGCTGATCTTGTTCAGGAGCGGTGTCCGTGCCGGAACCAAGTGCCCCTCGAGCCGCATCGGGGTGCCGTTCGAAGAGTCTTCCATCATGTTCACATCCCAGACCTCGGGTTTCCCGTCCGGGTCGCCGGTGCCGTACGGAATTGCGAGGACGACAGTTCGACTATTACCCCAGGTTGCCGTTTTCGTGCATCCCGTTCCACGGCGCGCAGCGGCCGTTGGAGCGGAGCTCACTCAGGTTTCAACTCGGCCATGACGGTGGGCCCTGCCCTGCGACGATCAGTACCGCTCGGATCGAGGGATGTTCCGTCCATGGTCGCGGTGCCTGCGGGCGCGCCTGATCGGGCGAAGGACTGCTCGACCACCAGACGCCGGGGCAGGATCACGAGGCCGGGTGGTGTCGTCCTGGCTCGGCTGACCGTCTTCAGAGTCGGTTCGAGGCTCCCCGGTGCCGACGCGGACGGCCGTGCGTTCGGAGTGCATCAACCGCAGCCGGAAGAAGACGTCCTGATCGCGGCGTCCCAAAGCATCCCCTTCTCCCGGGATTCTGCGCACGACCGGTCGCGGCTCCGATTGAGCGCCTGTCGCACATCGCGGCAGGGCATTCGGGTGTGGGGGACTCGAGAGGGGGGACCCAGGAGGTGGGCCGCGTTCAGCAGCGTATCCATGGGGCCGGCTCGACTCAGGCTCCTCCGGTTCAGCCAACGAGCCGGGGGAGCCGCTGACAGGATCGCAGTGGTGACGACCGACGACGATGCCCATGGCCCCGCCGTTGGTGTGGCGGGTGGCGACGGGGAGTTCCACGCACGATCCGTGCCGTCGCGACCTGGGAGGTGGCCTCGTCCCGCGGGAGCGCTGCCCGCTGTTGTGGGCACCGGCCGAGGGGCGTGCGGCGCGCGGGGACGACGACAGGTGCCTGCGTGGTGACGGACGGCTGGTCCCGACGTGCTCGGTCAGACTCTGGAGGTGGACGAGGCCCTCGCCCGGTTGAGCCGCAGCCTTGCTCCCCGCCTCACCGACCGGGCCGCGGTGGACCTGCGGGTCGGCTCCCGTCCGGCTGGGGCGACAAGTAGCCCTGGCCGCTTTCAGGGCCCTGTCCGCAGTTTCGTGAATCCCCAGGTCAGCGGGGGGGGGGAACGACGGGCACAGCGCCCACGGCGCGGTGAGGTTCTGTTCGGCAAAAGGCGTTCCGGAGCAGCCGCCCTGGCGCTCGCGTACGGCCACCTGGTCGTGTCGGTGCCCGCCAGGCGCAACAAGTCGAAGGCGACGAAGTGGGCGGGCCACTGCTCGGCGAGCCGGGCAGCGCCGGCGCCGCGCCGCTGGAGGCTGTCGGCAGGAGGCGACCCTGGAGTCGCTCGAAGGCGAGCCTGCTGGATTTCCCGTACGACCAGCTCGCCGTCCAGTGCCGTCGCGTCGGCAGCTGGACCGTGCCCGGAACGAACCTCGGGGAAGGACGGTGCGAGGTTCCTGCCTGCGATAGCGCAACACCAAACGCCCGGCATCCAGAGAGAGCAGCGCTCTCCAGCGATCGTTATCCAGACTCTGGCGTGTCTCCTAAGACATGGGCCCGTCGAGCCGCTTTTGTACAGAGCAGCCGTGGCGGCGCCGTCCGCGGGCGAACGCCGGAGCGTGACTGTTCACGGATTGACGCTCACTGCGGTGATTACCAAGCTGGTGGGGGGTTGTGGAAAGGACTGCGGTCGTGAGCGGTGGACAAAGTGGGCTCACCCGATTGCTGACAGCAGCGGAGACAGCGGCGCCGGCGGACGCCGTCGACGTGATCGCGGAGGACCTGCGGCGGCGTTTCGAGGCCACTAAGGTCTCTTTCCTCATCGTGGACCTGACGGGGAAGGCGGTGGCTCGGCTGTCCACCGCTCCCACTCAGGGTGCTCCCACTCAGGGTGGGCGGCAGGCCGAGCGGGTTCCCCTGTTCGGCAGTGTCTACGAGGAGGTGATCCGTACCCAGCGCCTGTATCAGGACGCGACCGGCGAGGGGCAGCGGGTGATCGTGCCCGTCACCAACCGCGGGGATGCGATCGGGCTGCTGGAACTGCTCCTGCCGACCGGCCCTGGCGAGGATGTGCTCGACGCAGTCGGGGAAGCCGCCCACATCCTGGCCTACATCGTGATCGCCAACGGCCGCTTCACCGATCTCTACACCTGGGGCAAACGCTCCAAGCCGGCCACCCTGGCAGCTGAAATCCAGTACCAGCTGCTGCCCCTGTCGCTGTCGTGCGAGGCCGCACAGTTCACCCTGTGCGGGAACCTGGAGCCCTCCGAGGACCTCAGCGGCGACACCTTCGACTACACCGTGGACCGCGACACCTTGCACGTGTCGGTGACCGATCCCATGGGCCACGACATGGATTCCGCCCTGGCCGCCACGGTCCTGGTGGGCGCCCTGCGCGGTGCCCGCCGGGCGGGCACCGGCCTGGGCGAACAGGCCCACCGGGCAGACCAGGCACTGATCGAACACGGCCACGGTCATGCCACCGGGCAGCTCCTGCGCATCAATCTCCATACCGGGCGGGCCCAATTCGTCAACGCCGGTCATCCCTGGCCGCTGCGCATGCGCGACGGGGCTGTGGAGACGATCACCTGCGAGGTGGACCATCCCTTCGGGCTGTCTGAGCTGACTCCCCACCCGTACCGTGTGCAGGACCTCGACCTGCGGCCCGGTGACCGTCTGCTCATGTTCACCGACGGCATGCTCGAACGTCACGGAGAGAAGGTCGATCTGCCCGCCCTGCTGGGGTGCACCCGGAATCTGCACCCGAGGGAGACCGCGCTGGCGCTGACGTCCGCGGTCCGGGACGCCGCCGACGGCCGGCTCGAAGACGATGCCACCGCCGTCTGCCTGGACTGGCACGGCCCCCAGGAGACCCAGCGGCACGTCAGCAGCGGCGCAGACACCCGGCAAGCCTCAGCCGCACGCACGAAGGACCAGTCGTGACCTGGGTGAACGGTGCCAACGCGAATGAGACATCACGAGGTGTCTGGAGAACCGTCCCACTTCTCCTCGGCGGCCCACCCATCGGGCGGCGCCGGGTCGGAGACGGGGGTCGCGAGCATCGGGTCCGGCAGCGCCCACATGCGCCATGCCTTCCACGCGGGCGCCCCTTCGTGCGGTGCTGCTGTTCCCCGTTACTCGAGTAGACCGAGTTCCCAAGCACTCGCCGGTGCCTTTGCCGAGTTGCTAGGCAGCCTCTTTGGCAGCCCGCGCCATGACTGCGGACAACCGTGCACCAGAATGAGGGCTCGAAGCCGTTCGTGCGATGGCCGATGGAGGGCGACCGTAAGGCGGCCCAGACGGCTGTCTGTCATTGCCGGTCGCGAGTGGGCGGGGAGTCAACTCATTCTCAGCCTGCTCCGGCCAGGTTGGGCATTGGTTCGGGCGAAGCCATCCGGCTGTGGTCGGTAGATGCCGATACGCCGGGATCGATGCGACGGTTGCGCGATGCCGTCCCGGACGGGGGTCTGACTCTTGAGATCTTTGACCGAAGTGTCCAGTCACTGGCTTGTCGACCGTCGTTGCGGGCTGGCTTCTGCTGTCACCGAGCCACAGGGCGTGTCCCAATAGCGCCTCTGTGTGTCAAGCGGCTTGAGCAAGGTGGTTCCGGTGGTCTCGTTTCATGATCCGGTAGACCACGTTGGACAGACGTCGTTTGAGGGCCCTTCGGGCTTCCGAAGGTGTCTTCCCCTCACTGATCTTGCGGAGGATGGTCGTCTGGTCCTCCCGAGTCACAGGACGCAGGTCGGGGCGGAAGAGGGCGACCTGGGCGACGTGGAGAGCGTCCTTGGCGTCGGTCTTGCGGTCTCCTCCGGTGGCCAGCAGCCGGGCCCGGGCCGACAGGGTGGAGGGCACGTCGACCACGTTCTCGCCCGCGGCGGCCAGCTGCTGGGCGAGCGAGCGGCCCAGGCCGCCGGCACCCTCGATCGCGAAACGACGGTCGGGCCACTGCTCGCACCAGCCCATCAGCTGGCGGAAGGTTCCGGCATTGACGACGAACCGGCGCTGGGCCACCTGATGGCCTGCGGCGTCAACTGCGACGGCGGTGTGGGACGACTTATGGGGATCGACACCGATCAGGATCACAGGCTGCTGCTTTCGCACTCGATGAGTCAGGAAGGGGAGTGCGGTGGGCACCCTGACTTGAAGTCACCGTGTCACCTTCATGCCTCTGTCGAGCCACACCGCGCGGGTGTCGGCCGGCGACGGCACGCTATTGGTGAGCCAGCCCGAGGGCGGCAAGGGGCACTGCGGGCCCGTGCCGACCGACACCCTGGACGCTACGGCTGCAGACCGAGCATCTGGGCTCGATTCAACAAGTCAGGGGCCTTGCCGAGTTCCAGGCGCCATCACGGTTCAGACCGCCCGAGCGGGCCGGTGCCATCCACTCAGCGTGTCACCCTGCGGGAGGCGAACCACCATGACGACCAGACAGCGCAGCACCTCCTCCAGTACGGATCCTCCCGTGCGGAGAGAAGTCGTGCTCGGCGTGGACACGCACGGTGAGGTGCACGTCGCCGCCGTAATCTCCCCGCTGGGGAAGGTCCTTGGCACCGAGTCCTTTCCGGCGACGGTGGCCGGCTACCGTCGGCTGCTCGTGTGGGCCCGCAGGCGGGGGACGGTGCGCCGGGCCGGTGTGGAGGGCACCGGTACCTTCGGCGCGGGCCTGTCCCGCTACCTGCTGACCCAGCAGATCCAGGTGTTCGAAGTGAATCGGCCTGACCGCACAGCCCGCCGTCTGCTCGGCAAGTCGGACCCGCTCGATGCGCAGGCCGCAGCGCGAGCCGTGCTCAGCGGTCGCACCCGGGCCCAGGCCAAGTCCGGCGACGGACCCGTGCAAGGCGCCCGGATCTACAAACTCGCCAAGGACTCCGCGGTCAAGGCCCGCACACAGGAGATCAACCAGCTCAAGGCCGTCCTAGTGATCGCCGACCCCGCCCTGCGGGAACGGTTGTCGAGCTTGGGCAATGCCGAGCTGTTCCGCACCTGCGCGACCCTCAGCCCACCCGATGGTGGGGGAGACGAGGACGCGGTGGTCCAGGCCACCCACATGACATTACGCATGCTCGCCGAACGCATCGAACAGCTCACCGGGCAGATCAACGAGCTGAACCAACGCCTGACCCGACTCGTCGAACGCCACGCGCCGCAACTGCTCGTACCGATGGGCATCGGTCCGGACAGCGCCGTCACTCTCCTGATCACCATGGGGGACAATCCCGAACGGCTGAACACCGAGGCGTCCTTTGCTGCCCTTTGCGGAGTCAGCCCCATCGAGTACTCCTCCGGCCGGCGTCGCACGCGCCGGCTCAACTACGGCGGCGACCGACAGGCCAACGCCGCCCTGCACCGCATCGTCTTCACCCGCCTGCGCCACGACCCGCGCACCCAGGCGTACTACGAACGCCGCACCCAGGAGGGCAAGACCCGACGCGAGATCATCCGATGCCTCAAGCGATATGCCGCCCGCGAGGTCTTCAACCTGGTCAGACCGGTTTCCCGCGACCCCTCGCTATAGGGGCGTCCGTGAGACGTGAGAGGGTCTGGGGCGTGAGTGAGACACCCCCGAACACCCTGCAATACCGCTTTGACGGGCCAGAAGACGCTCCGGTCCTGATCCTGGGTCCCTCACTGGGTACCACATGGCACATGTGGGACCGCCAGGTGCCGGAACTGACCAAGCAATGGCGGGTCTTCCGGTTCGACCTTCCCGGACACGGCGGCGCCCCCGCCCACCCGGCCGGTTCCGTCGCCGAGCTGGCGACGCGGCTGCTGGGCACGCTGGACTCGCTCGGCGTGCAGCGGTTCGGCTACGCGGGCTGTGCGTTCGGCGGCGCGATCGGGCTCGAGCTGGCCCTGCGCACCCCGGAACGGCTCGCCTCACTGGCGCTGGTCGCCACCTCCCCCCGGTTCGGGACCGCCGACGAGTTCCGCCAGCGCGGGGTGATCGTGCGCACGAACGGGCTGGACCCGATCGCCCGGACCTCGCCGGACCGCTGGTTCACCGGCTCCTTCGCCGCCGCCCAGCCCGCGATCACCGAGTGGGCGGTGCAGATGGTCCGCACCACCGACCCCGGCTGCTACATCGCCGCCTGCGAGGCCCTCGCCGCCTTCGACGTACGCGCCGAGCTGGGCCGGGTCGGTGTGCCGACCCTCGTGCTGGTCGGCTCCGACGACCAGGTCACCGGCCCCGCCGAGGCCCGCACCCTGGTGGCCGGCATACGGGACGCCCGGCTCGCCGTCGTCCCCGCCGCCTCCCACCTGGTCCCGGTCGAGCAGCCCGCCGCCGTCACCGACCTGCTGGCGCACCACTTCGCCACCGCCTGGCAGCAGCCCTACGACACCGGCCAGACGGTCCTGCCGAACCTGCCCGCCCTCCCCGTCCCGGCCGCGCCGCCGCAGGCCGTGCCGGTCGCCGAGATCGCCCCGGCCGCCGTACCGGCCGAGGTTCCCGTGCCGTCCGACCGGTACGAGGCCGGGCTGAAGATCCGCCGCGAGGTGCTCGGCGACGCGCACGTGGACCGGGCGCTGGCCACGGCCGACGACTTCTCCGGTGACTACGAGGACCTGCTCACCCGCTACACCTGGGGCGAGGTCTGGGGCCGGCCCGGCCTGGACCGCCGTACCCGCAGCTGCATCACGCTGACCGCGCTGGTCGCGGGCGGCCATCTGGAGGATCTGGCCTCCCACGTCCGGGCCGCCCTGCGCAATGGCCTCACCCCGGACGAGATCAAGGAGGTGCTGCTCCAGACGGCCGTGTACTGCGGGATGCCGGCCGCGGGCAGAGCCTTCCGGGTGGCCCAGGAGGTCGTCCAGGAGGAGACCACGCCCGCCGAGTGAAACGCCGGGCCGCCGCAGGCGGCAGGATGGCCGGCATGAAGCTCACGAAGAAGTCCCATGCCTGTGTCCGTCTGGAGAAGGACGGACAGAGCCTCGTCATCGACCCCGGAGGGTTCAGCGAGGAGGACGCCGCGCTCGGCGCGGACGCCATCCTGATCACGCACGAACACCCGGACCACTTCGACGAGTTCCGGCTCCGGGCCGCCATGGAGAACAACCCGGCGGCCCGGATCTGGACCCTCAGGTCGGTGGCGGAGCAGATCGAGTCGGCCTTCCCGGGCCGGGTGCACACCGTCGGCCACGGCGACACCTTCACCGCGGCAGGCTTCGACGTCCAGGTCCATGGCGAACTGCACGCCGTCATCCACCCGGACATCCCGCGCATCACCAACGTCGGCTACCTCGTCGACGGCGGCAAGGTCTTCCACCCCGGCGACGCCCTCACCGTCCCCCACCAGGACGTGGAGACGCTGATGCTTCCGGTGATGGCCCCCTGGAACAAGATCTCCGAGGTCATCGACTACGTCCGCGAGGTGAAGCCGCAGCGCGCCTACGACGTCCACGACGCCCTGCTCACCGACCTCGCCCGCCCGATCTACGACCGCCAGATCGGCGCCCTGGGCGGTACCGACCACCGTCGGCTGACGCCGGGAGACTCCGCCGAGGTGTGAGCCGGGCCGGTTGTCACACCCTCCGGGTAGGTTGTGTGGCATGCGCATCGCCACCTGGAACGTGAACTCGATCACCGCCCGCCTGCCAAGGCTCCTGGCCTGGCTGGAGAGCAGCGGCACGGACGTGCTCTGCCTGCAGGAGGCCAAGGTCGCCGAGGAGCAGTTCCCGTTCGACCAGCTGCGCGAGCTGGGCTACGAGTCGGCGGTGCACGCCACCGGCCGGTGGAACGGCGTGGCGGTGCTCTCCCGCGTCGGTGTCGAGGACGTGGTCAAGGGCCTGCCCGGCGACCCGGGCTACGACGGCGTCAGCGAGCCCCGGGCCATCTCGGCGACCTGCGGTCCGCTGCGCGTGTGGTCGGTCTACGTCCCGAACGGCCGCGAGGTGGGCCACCCGCACTACGCCTACAAGATCCAGTGGTTCGAGGCCCTGAAGGCCGCCGTCGCCGGTGATGCGGGCGGCAGCCGCCCGTTCGCCGTCATGGGGGACTACAACGTGGCGCCGACGGACGACGACGTCTACGACACGGCCGCCTTCGAGGGCCTCACCCATGTCACCCCCGCCGAGCGCGCGGCCCTGGCCGCGCTGCGCGAGACGGGCCTGCACGACGTCGTGCCCCGCCCGCTCAAGTACGACCACCCCTACACCTACTGGGACTACCGCCAGCTCTGCTTCCCGAAGAACCGCGGCATGCGCATCGACCTGGTGTACGGCAACGCACCCTTCACCCAGGCCGTCAAGGACTCCTACGTGGACCGCGAGGAACGCAAGGGCAAGGGTGCCTCCGATCACGCGCCGGTGGTGGTCGACCTCGACGTGTGATGCCACGCTGGGGCCATGAACCTTCCGTTCCTGGGCCACCGGCAGAAGAAGAACGGCGGCACGGCGCTCCCCTCCGACCCCGAGGGCGTCGCCGCCCTGCTGTCCGAGTGCGAGCTGCTCCGCTCCCAGGCGGTCCAGGCGGGCATCCGCCTGGACGACACCCCGGCCTCCCTGGAGGCCCTGGACCAGCTCGTCCCGCGCTGGCGCGACGACGCCGAGACCCTGCCCTGGCTGGGCCATGACGCGGGGCTCTATCTGGGCACGGTCGTGGTGCGCACCGTGCCCGGCGCCGGCTGGCGCATCCGCTCCGACGGCGAGCCCGTCGTCGTGCTGGCCTCCGGGCGGGAGATCGAGGTCGCGGAGGCCGGGCAGGAGTGGGCTGCGAGCGGCGTCCCCGAACTGTCCCAGCTGTACGCGGAGATCGCCGAGACCTGAGCCGCCCCCAGGCTCCCGCGCCACCATATGCGGTAAATACGGCTAATGCCCGAAAAGTGCGTGTCGTCCCTCGGCTCCACCGGTGTCTGGATAGTTTGCGGCAACCACGACACAGCTGAGAGTGGGTAGGGCTGCGTATGGCCGTCGATCCGTTGATCGAGCTGCTGGGCGTCAACAAGTACTACGGGGCACTGCATGTCCTCAGGGACGTCGACCTCACCGTCGGCAAGGGGGAGGTGGTCGTGGTCATCGGCCCGTCGGGGTCGGGAAAGTCGACGCTGTGCAGGACGATCAACCGACTGGAGACCATCCAGTCCGGCACCATCACGCTCGAGGGCCGGCCGCTGCCCCAGGAGGGCAGGGCCCTCGCCCGGCTGCGCGCCGAGGTCGGCATGGTCTTCCAGTCATTCAACCTCTTCGCCCACAAGACGGTCCTGCAGAACGTCTCCCTCGCACAGGTCAAGGTCCGTCGGCGCAGGAGGGACGAGGCCGACCGCCATTCCCGTGAACTCCTCGACCGGGTCGGCCTGCTCGCGCACGCCGACAAGTACCCGGCGCAGCTCTCCGGCGGCCAGCAGCAGCGCGTGGCCATCGCCCGTGCCCTCGCCATGGAGCCCAAGGTGATGCTCTTCGACGAGCCCACCTCCGCCCTCGACCCGGAGATGATCAACGAGGTGCTGGAGGTCATGCGGCAGCTTGCCCGCGACGGCATGACCATGGTCGTCGTCACCCACGAGATGGGCTTCGCCCGCGCCTCCGCCAACCGGGTCGTCTTCATGGCCGAAGGCCGCATCATCGAGGACCGCGCCCCGGAGGAGTTCTTCACCAACCCGCGCAGCGAGCGCGCCAAGGACTTCCTCTCCAAGATCCTCAAGCACTGACCGGGGGAGTGCGAACCGTGATCCGTAGCACCCGTGTGCCTCGCGCCCTGTGCACCGCCCTCGGCGCCTCGCTCGCGCTGCTCGCCGCCGCCTGCGGCAAGGAGGGCAGCCCGCCCGGCAAGGGCCCAGCCGCCGACAGGCTTCCGCACTACCGGGTGGCCCAGGGCTTCACCCTGCCCGCCTCCCGGACCTGGACCCGGGCGAAGAAGCGCGGTTACTTCGTCGTGGGCGCCAAGGAGGACCAGCCCTACCTCGGCGAGAAGGATCCGGCGACCGGCACCTACGCCGGCTTCGACATCGAGATCGCCAGGATGATGTCCGCCTCCCTCGGCCTCCCGCCGCACACCGTCCGCTTCCGGACGATCGCCTCCGCCAACCGCGAGACCGCCCTGCAGAACGGCCAGATCGACTACTACGTCGGCACCTACACCATCAACGCGGGCCGCAAGAAGCTCGTCGGCTTCGCCGGGCCGTACTACATGGCCGGACAGTCCCTGCTGGTCCACAAGGCGGAGCGCGACATCCACGGCCCCGAGGACCTCGACGGCAGACGCGTCTGCTCGGCCGCCGGTTCCACGCCGTACCAGCGCATCCGGGCCGACTACCCCAAGGCGGTCCTGGTCTCCTACGACACCTACTCGGTCTGTGTCGACAACCTGCTCACCTACCAGGTCGACGCGGTCACGACCGACGACGCCATCCTCATCGGCTACGCGGCCAAGGCTCCCGGCGAGTTGAAGGTCGTCGGCAGGCCGTTCTCGAAGGAGCCGTACGGCATCGGAGTCCCGCGCAGCGACAACGCCCTGCGCTTCGCCCTGAACGACGCCCTGGAGGCCCGTGAGAAGAACGGCGACTGGAAGAAGGCGTACGAGGCCACGCTCGGCCTGTCCGGCGTGCCCGCGCCCACCCCGCCCGCGATCGACCGCTACCCGGCGAGCTGAGCGAGGACGGCATGAACGTACTGACCGACAACCTGTCCACCTACGGCGAGGGTTTCCTCGGCACCCTCGAACTCATCGTCTACGCCGGACTGCTCGCGCTGGCGCTGGGCTTCGTGATGGCGTCCTTCCGGGTCGCCCCCGTCGCCTCCCTGCGCGTCTTCGGCACCGTGTGGGTCACCGTGCTGCGCAACACCCCGCTCACCCTGCTGTTCTTCGCGGTGGTGCTCGGGCTGCCCCGGTTCGGACTCCTGCTGCCCTTCCAGGTGTTCGCCGTCCTCGCGCTCGGCTGCTACACCTCGGCGTTCATCTGCGAGGCGCTGCGCGCCGGCATCAACACCGTGCCCCGCGGGCAGGGCGAGGCGGCCCGCAGTCTCGGCATGACCTTCGCTCAGACACTGGGCCTGATCGTGCTGCCGCAGGCGTTCCGGTCGGTGATCCCACCGGTCGGCTCCACGCTCATCGCGCTCACGAAGAACTCCGCGATCGCGGGCGCGTTCAGCGTCACCGAACTGCTCGGCACCTACAAGACCCTCAACGAACTGGGATACAACATCGTCTGGACCTTCGCCTGGATCGCCCTCGGCTACCTGATCATCACGCTCGCCGTCAGCGCGCTCTTCCGTGTGCTGGAGCACACATGGGGAGCCGCCCGATGACCGACGCCACCGCCCTGTACGACCTACCGGGCCCGCGCACCCGGCAGCGGCACCGCCTCTACGCCGTGGCGTCCACGGCCGTGATCCTCGCGCTGGTCGCCTGGATCCTGTACCTGCTCTTCGACACCGGCCAGTTCACCCGCACCAAGTGGATGCCCTTCGCGTACAAGGGCATCCAGGAACTGCTGCTGCGCGGCCTCGGCAACACCCTGACGGCCTTCGCGATCGCGGCCGTGCTCTCCCTCGTCCTCGGCGGGGCGCTGGCCACCGGGCGGCTGTCCGACCACCGGCCGGTGCGCCTGCCGGCCACCGTCGTCGTGGAGTTCTTCCGCGCCATGCCCGTCCTGGTGATGATCTTCTTCATCTTCGTGGCGCTCAAGGTGCAGCCGCTGCCCGCGCTGGTCGCCGGACTCACCCTCTACAACGGCTCGGTGCTCGCCGAGGTCTTCCGCTCCGGGGTCAACGCGGTCGAACGCGGCCAGCAGGAGGCCGCGTTCGCGCTCGGCATGCGCAAGACACTCGTCATGGCGCACGTCCTCGTCCCACAGGCCGTACGCGCCATGCTGCCCGCCATCATCAGCCAGTTGGTGGTCGCCCTGAAGGACACCTCCCTCGGCTATCTCATCACCTACGAGGAGTTCCTCCATGCCGGGAAACTGATCGCTTCCAACCTCGACTACGATTTGCCGTTCATCCCTGTGGTGATGGTGATCTCGCCGATCTACATCGGGATGTGCATGCTGCTCTCGTGGTTCGCCGTCCGGGTGTCCCGCCGGGAGCAGCGCAGCCCCAAGACCGAGGCCGTGACGATCGCCACGCCGGGCCCTGGGGCGCTGCTGCCGGGTGGGGAGCCCCCCATGGCCCCGAAACCCTAGGGGGGCGGCAGTTCACACGGGCCAGGCTCGTCCGGCGGCAGCCGGAGATCACTGCTCGCGCACGGGGACGGACACGTACGACGGGTCGTCCGGGGGCGAGGAGAAGGTCAGCTGCGCGCCGGACGGGTTGTGCTCGATGTACAGCGGGTCGACGGTGTCGACGACCAGGGCGAGGTGGTGCCCGGCGGGCACGTCGTAGGCCGTGGAGAACAGATCCAGGTTCACGTCGAACGGCCTGCCGGGCGTCCGCCCGTGCCAGGTGTACGGCGCGTGTGTGACCAGTTTCCCGAGGCCGAGGGGCCCCACGTCGTACAGATAGGCGACGAGGGTGCCGCTCTCCGCCGTCGGGGTCAGCGTCGTGTGCAGGCGGGCCGTGCCGCGCACCCGCTGGGCGCCGGCGGACGTCTGCGACTGCCACACGGCCGCCCAGCGGCGGGGCAGCAGCGGCATCGAGGCGACCGGCGGCAGCTGGGCGACCTGGTCGAGAATGCTGGAGAGGAAGACGATCCCGCCGTCCGCGCCGGAGTCGACGTTCGCGTGGATCGTGGTCGATCCCGCGAGCGCGATCTTCTTCCGGGTGGCGCCGACCGACTTCCAGTCCGGGTAGCCCTCGTATCCCCCCGCGCTACGGGACTTGAGCTGGACCGGCTGCTCACGGTCGATGCCGTTGTCGGCGCCCTTGAGGTAGTGGTCGAACCAGCGCCCGGTGTCCGTCCAGACGTCGTTGGGCAGCCCGAACAGGCCGGTCAGCTCGGCGGTCGCGTGGTCGCCCGGGCGCAGCTCCAGCCGTTTGGGTACGGTCAGCTTCTGGTAGAAGTCGGCGTACTCGTTGGGGTTGAAGATGCTGTCGCCCCAGGCGTTGGCGAGCAGCACGGCGGCGCCGTTCCGGTTCAGCTGGTCGACGTACGTCGCGGGGGAGCGCTTGCGCCCCCAGGCGATCATCTCCTGCTCCTTCGACAGGTTCGAGGAGTACAGGTTGTCGAACATCTCGCGCAGTTCCGGGCTCTCGCGGCCGGTGAGGGTGGCCGCGCCGTCGAGCACGCCGAGCGCCTGGACGTGCTGGGTGCGGCCCGAGTAGATCGAGGCGACCAGGTCCGCCCAGCCGCTGAGCGCCGCGACCGCCTTGATCCGCTTGTCGTGGGCGGCGGCGAGCAGGCTGATCCCGGCGCCGTACGACACCCCCGCCATGCCCACGTGCGCGGGGTCGGCCGGGGTGTGCGCGAGACCCCAGTCGATGACCTTGGAGGCGTCCGCCACGTCCGGCGGACCGGCCACTTCTATCTGCCCGCCGGACTGCCAGAACCCGCGCACGTTGTAGCTGAGCACCACATAGCCGGCGTCGGCCAGCTTCTGCGCCTGCGCCAGATACTCCACCTGGGGCAGGGACCAGCTCGTGGGCAGCACGATGAGGGGGTAGCGGTGCGAGCCCATCGCGTGTGCGGGCGTGAGGACGTTCGCCTTCAGTGCGGTGCCGCCGTCGCCGGTGATGTCCACGAAGCGGGGCGTCGGGGCCGCGGCCTGGGCGGCCGGGGCCAGCCCGACGACCCCGCCGGTGATCAGCGCCGCCGAGACGGCCGAGGCGGCGGCGGTGCGCAGAGCGGTGCGACCTTGTCCCATGGGTCACTCCTTCACTCGTGTCAGTGCAAAGTGACCCGACGGTAACCGCGCCTCCTTACCGCAAGTAACCCGTCGGTAAGTTACGTGCCGGTAAAGATTGTTGACGCCTCACGCAGTACTGGTCGGCGCCGCCTGGGGCTGCGGTGTGCGGGCCGCGCGGGTGACGTCCGCGACCAGTTCGACCACGTCGGGGCCGTAGGCGTGCGAGTTGAGCACCTTCAGCAGCAGCACGAACGAGCCGGTGCCGTACTTGCGGTGCAGTCGCTCGTGATGACGGGCGAGATAGCGGGTCGCGGCCTGATTGGTGATCGCGCTCTGCCCGCAGAACAGGAACACCGGCCGGGCCTGGCCGCCCGCGGTGACCCGGGCGAGCAGCACGTACTCCGCGGTGCCGCGCTCCATCCGGTAGTGCTCGCCGCCGATCCGGAAGGCGCCGCGCTCGGGCCCGGGCTCCGTATCGGTGTTGACGGCGAGGCCGGGCAGCATCGCCGTCATGTGGGCGGCCATGCGCCGGTTGGAGGACGGCCCGCCCACACAGAACTCGGTCCGCTCGCCGAAGCCCTGCCGGACGGCGTCCTGGGTGGCCACCTGGGCGTTCGCGCCGCAGTCCTTGATGAGAGCGGACAGCTCCAGCAGCGCGAAGACGTCGAAGCGGTGCACCGCCGGTTCACCGGCCGCGGGGTCGCGGTTGACGACGAGCAGCGACTCGGCGTGCTCCGGCAGCCCGAAGAAGGCCTGCTTGCGCCGCAGCTTGCGCCGCCACAGATACGTCCGGGCGAGCCAGCCCAGCGAGGCCGAGATCCCGGTTGCGGCCAGCCCCAGGATGATGTTACGCAGGTCGTCGTCCATGGCCGCGCATGGTAGCGGCCCCAAGCGACGGGTGGCGTACCGGTGTTCGACGTGTGACGTCCGTGTGCCAGGTGGCCGAGGCCCACTGTCGGGGGTCGGACAATATCGTTACGCTGCGCTGACCGGTCCCGACGGGGAGGTTCGGATGGATCGTCCTGAAAGACGGAAGCTGGCGGCTCTGGCGGTCACGGCCGCACTGGTGTCGGTG
Source organism: Streptomyces broussonetiae (assembly GCF_009796285.1). Classification (NCBI taxonomy): domain Bacteria; kingdom Bacillati; phylum Actinomycetota; class Actinomycetes; order Kitasatosporales; family Streptomycetaceae; genus Streptomyces; species Streptomyces broussonetiae. The sequence goes on from NZ_CP047020.1 coordinate 7,464,234, forward strand.
GGGGCGGCGGCGCCTCCCGCCGCAACGGGCAGCACACCCGCCAAGGTCCCGGTGGCCGTCGGTTACGGCGGCGCCGTCGCGAGTGTCGACGCGGACGCCACCGCGGCCGGCATCGAGGTGCTCAGACACGGCGGCAACGCGGTCGACGCGGCCGTCGCCACCGCCGCCGCGCTCGGCGTCACCGAGCCCTACTCCTCCGGGGTCGGCGGAGGCGGTTACTTCGTCTACTACGACGCCAAGTCCCGTACGGTGCACACCATCGACGGCCGCGAGACCGCACCGCTGAGTGCCGACCAGAACCTCTTCGTGGAGAACGGCAAGCCGCTCCCCTTCACCGACGCCGTCACCAGCGGCCTGAGCGTCGGCACCCCCGGCACGCCCGCGACCTGGCAGACCGCACTGGAGCAGTGGGGCAGCAAGAAGCTCGCCGCGGTCCTCAAGCCCGCCGAGCGGATCGCCCGCCACGGCTTCACCGTCGACGACACCTTCCGCTCGCAGACGGCGGCCAACGAGACCCGCTTCCGCTACTTCCCGGCCACCGCCAGGCTGTTCCTGCCCAATGGCAGGCTCCCCGTCGTCGGCTCCACCTTCAAGAACCCCGACCTCGCCCGGACCTACGAGGAGCTGGCCCGCGAGGGCGTCGGCTCGGTCTACCACGGCGACCTCGGCCGGGACATCGTCAAGACGGTGAACAAGCCGCCGGTGGACCCGGGTTCGGGCTACGACGCCCGTCCGGGCAAGCTGTCCGCGAAGGATCTCGCCGTCTACGGTGCCAAGCTGCAAAAGCCCACGCAGACCTCGTACCGGGGTCTGAAGGTGTACTCCATAGCGCCCTCCTCCTCCGGTGGCACCACGGTCGGCGAGGCGCTCAACATCCTGGAGAGGACCGACCTTTCGAAGGCGAGCGAGGTGCAGTATCTGCACCACTTCATCGAGGCCAGCCGGATCGCCTTCGCCGACCGGGGGCGCTGGGTCGGTGACCCCTCCTACGAGAACGTACCGACCCAGCAGCTGCTGTCCCAGCGGTACGCCGACTCGCGCGCCTGCCTGATCAAGGACAACGCCGTCCTCACCAGCCCGCTCGCTCCCGGAGACCCGCGCCACCCGGCGCCCTGCGCCAAGGGCGGTACGGCGGCACCGACGACGTACGAGGGCCAGAACACCACGCACCTGACCGTCGCCGACAAGTGGGGCAACGTCGTCTCCTACACGCTCACCATCGAGCAGACCGGCGGCAGTGCCATCACCGTGCCCGGCCGTGGCTTCCTGCTCAACAACGAGCTGACCGACTTCTCCTTCGCCCCGGCCAACCCGGCCGTGCACGACCCGAACCTGCCCGGCCCGGGCAAGCGCCCGCGCTCCTCGATCGCCCCGACGATCGTCCTGGACCGGCAGGACCGGCCGGTGGTGGCGCTCGGTTCGCCCGGCGGAGCCACCATCATCACGACCGTGCTGCAGACCCTGACCGAGTTCCTCGACCGGCACCTCCCGCTGGTCGACGCCATCGCGGCCCCCCGCGCCAGCCAGCGCAACGCGGCCCAGACCGAACTCGAACCGGCCCTCTACAACAGCGACATGAGGAGACAGCTGGAGGCCATCGGCCACTCCTTCTCGCTCAACCCCGAGATCGGCGCGGCGACGGGCATCCAGAGCCTGCCGGGCGGCAAGTGGCTGGCCGCCGCCGAGAAGGTACGCCGCGGCGGAGGCTCGGCGATGGTGGTGGACCCGGCGGCGCCGTGACGGACGTCATGCCTGCGGCGCCGGGCTCTCGGAGGGGACCGGCGCCACAGGTCTCACGGCCCCCCGCCGCGAGCCGCTACGGCTGCGGCGGGGGCGGCTGGGAGCGGTCCGTGCGGAAGTCGAGGCGGCCGTTCTCGACGTCCGCCGTCACCCGGCTGCCCTCGGAGATCGTGCCGTTCAGCAGCAGCCGGGACAGCTGGTTGTCCACCTCCCGCTGAATGGTGCGGCGCAGCGGGCGGGCACCGTACTCGGGCTGGTAGCCGCGCTCGGCGATCCAGTCGACGGCCGCGTCCGTGAAGTGGACCGCGACACCCTGCCCGTCCATCAGTCGCCGGGTGCTTTCCAGCAACAGGTCGGTGATCTGCCGCAGTTGGGCGCTGGTCAGCTGCCGGAAGACCACGATCTCGTCGATGCGGTTGAGGAACTCCGGCCGGAAGTGCTCGCGCAGCGGCCTGAGGATCTGCTCGCGCCGCGCCTCCTCGTCCGCCTCCGCACCGCCCGGCCCGAACCCGATCCCGGCACCGCGCCGGATGATCGCCTCCGAGCCGAGGTTGCTGGTCATCACGATGACCGTGTTGGTGAAGTCCACCGTCCGGCCCTGGGAGTCGGTCAGCCGGCCGTCGTCCAGGACCTGCAGCAGGATGTTGAAGACGTCCGGATGGGCCTTCTCCACCTCGTCGAGCAGGAGCAGCGAGTACGGGTGCCGTCGGACCACCTCGGTGAGCTGCCCGGCCTCCTCGTGGCCGACGTATCCGGGCGGGGCGCCCACCAGCCGGGAGACGGTGTGCCGCTCCTGGTACTCGCTCATGTCGAGGCGGACCATGCGGTCCTCGCTGCTGAACAGCGCCTCGGCGAGCGCCCGGGCCAGCTCGGTCTTGCCTACGCCGGTCGGGCCGAGGAACAGGAAGCTGCCGATCGGCCGGTTCGGGCTCGCAAGGCCCGCCCGGGAGCGCAGGACGGCCTCGGAGACCACGGCGACGGCCTCCTCCTGGCCGACGACCCGCTGGCGCAGATGGCTCTCCAGACTGAGAAGCCGTTCCTTCTCCTCCTGGGTGAGGCTGCTGACCGGGATGCCGGTCTGCCGGGACACCACCTCGGCGACGGCCTCCGCCGTCACCTCCAGGTCCAGCCCCTCGTCGGCCTTCTCGTCGCCGCTCGCCTCGGAGACGCGCTGCTTGAGTTCGGCGATCCGGTCGCGCAGCTGTTTGGCCGCGTCGTAGTCCTCGTCGGCGACCGCCTGGTCCTTGTCCCGCACCAGCTGCTCGACCTCGCGCTCCATCGCGCGCACGTCCGTGCCCTTGGTCCGGGCGCCCAGCCGTACCCGCGCGCCCGCCTGGTCGATCAGGTCGATGGCCTTGTCCGGCAGCCGGCGGTCGGTGAGGTAGCGGTCCGACAGCTGGACGGCGGCGACCAGTGCCTCGTCGGTGTAGCGGATCTGGTGGTGGGCCTCGTAGCGGTCGCGCAGGCCGCGCAGGATCTCGATGGTGTCCGCGACCGTCGGCTCGGGCACCAGGATCGGCTGGAACCGGCGGGCCAGCGCCGCGTCCTTCTCGATCCGGCGGAACTCCTCCAGCGTGGTCGCGCCGACGATGTGCAGCTCGCCCCGGGCGAGCGCCGGCTTGAGGATGTTGCCGGCGTCCATCGCACCTCCCTCGCCGCCGGACCCGGCGCCGACGACGGTGTGGAGTTCGTCGATGAACACGATCAGCCGGTCGGAGTGGGCGCGGATCTCCTCCACGATGTTGTTCAGCCGCTCCTCGAAGTCGCCCCGGTAGCGAGTGCCGGCGACGACCCCGGTGAGGTCCAGCGCGACGACTCTCCGGCCGGCCAGCCCGTCCGGCACGTCACCGTCGACGATGCGCTGTGCGAGTCCCTCCACGATGGCCGTCTTGCCGACACCGGCGTCCCCGATCAGGACGGGGTTGTTCTTGCCGCGCCGGGAGAGCACCTCGACGGTCTGCTCGATCTCGGTGTCCCGGCCGATGACTGGGTCGATCCGGCCCTGCCGGGCCATGCCGGTCAGGTCACGTCCGTACTTGTCCAGGGTGGGGGTGCCGGTGGGCCGCTGCCGTTCCGGACGGCTCGGGGTGACCTCCGGGGCCTCGGGAGGCAGGGCGCCGCCGGAGAACCGGGCCGCGTTCAGGATGTGCCCGGCCGCCGAGTCCGGGTTCGAGGCCAGCGCGCTCAGCACGTGCTCCGGGCCGATGTACCCGGCGCCGCTGGAGCGCGCCATGTCGTGCGCGTCCAGCAGGGCCCGCTTCACGGCCGGGGTGAGGGACAGCGAGGTCGGCGGTGGCGCCTCGCCCGGCGGGTGCTGGACCGGGCCCGCCCGGTCGTCGATCTCCGTCGCGAGCGAGTCCGGGTCCGCGCCCGCCCGGGTCAGCAGGCTCCGGGTGGGCTCCGCCGCCACGGCGGCGCGCAGCAGGTGCTGGGTGTCCAGGTTCCGGCTGCCGTGCTCGGCGGCGTACTGGGCGGCCCCTCTGACCAGTTCCCGGGCCGGCTGGCTGAGCAGCCGGCCGATGTCGATGTGGCGGGGCGCCTGCGCTCCGTCGGGGGTGCCGCCGAAGAAGCGGCCCAGGAACTCACCGAAGGGGTCGGGCGGGTAGCCGTTGGTCATGGCGTTCCGTTCCTTCGCTGACGACATGCGGGGCTGCCGGGTAACCCGGGACGGGTTGCTCATGCCCACGATGTCACGATCTGGGAGGGTGGGCATGTTCGCCCACGGGGCCCCTCAGGGTGTCTCCCGTGCCGTGAGGATGCGGGGACCGGAGTCCGTGATGGCCACGGTGTGCTCGACATGGGCCGCGCGGGAGCCGTCGCAGGTGCGCAGGGTCCAGCCGTCGCCCGCTTCGTAGTAGGCGTCCTTGCCGCTCGCGATGAGCATCGGCTCGATGGCGAGGACCATGCCCGGGCGCAGCGGAAGGCCGCGGCCGGGGCGGCCCTCGTTCGGGACCTCGGGGTCCTCGTGCATCCTGCGGCCCACGCCGTGGCCACCGAAGCCCTGCGGGATGCCGTACCCGGCGCTGCGGCAGGCCCGGCCGACGGCGTGGGCGATGTCGCCCATGCGGTTTCCGGCCGTGGCCGCCGCGATGCCGGCCGCCAGGGCGCGCTCGGCGGTGTCGACCAGGCGCAGGTCCGCCGGGCGCGCGCGGCCGACCGTGAAGCTGATCGCCGAGTCGCCGGCCCAGCCGTCCAGTACGGCGCCGCAGTCGACGGAGAGCAGGTCGCCGTCGCGCAGGCGCTGGCGGGTCGGGATGCCGTGCACGATCGCGTCGTTCACGGAGGCGCAGATCACCGCGGGGAAGGGGGTCGGGGCGAAGGAGGGGCGATACCCGAGGAACGGCGAGGTCGCACCGGCCTCGCGCAGCACCTGCCGGGCCACCTCGTCCAGCTCCAGCAGTGAGACACCGACGTCCGCGGCCTGCCGTACGGCCGTCAGGGCGCGCCCGACGACCTGGCCCGCTGCGTGCATCGCGTCGATCGACGTGTCTGTCTTGAGTTCCACCATGCCAATTACTATACCGGTATTTAAATGGGGGTCACGGTGGTGGCCGGTATTAGAATGGGTGACATGGTGCGCACCCCACTCACCCCCGAAGAGCGCGAACGCGGCGAGCGGCTCGGCCGGTTGCTGCGCGAGGCGCGCGGCGGCCGGAGCATGACCGAGATCGCCGCGGCGGCGGGTGTCTCGGCCGAGACCCTCCGCAAGATCGAGACCGGGCGGGCGCCGACGCCGGCGTTCTTCACCGTGGCCGCGCTGGCCGCGGTCCTCGGGCTGTCGATGGACGAGCTGGTCGCCCGCTGTGCGCTGGTCGCCGCGTGAGGTGAGCGGTCCGCGCGCTGCCGGAAAACCGCGTGTAGCAAGGCCGTAACACCACTGGTGTTGCCTGGCGGCCGAGGCGCTGGCGGTCGGGCAGGAGCGGGGCGATGGCGGTGGATCAACTCCCTGGTCGGGTACGGGAGTTCGCGGGCTACCTGGATGGACTGCTGGCGCGCCTGGACCACGAGGAGGGCTGGAGCGGCGTCTTCTGGCGGCGTGACCCCGAGGGCATGCGGGCCTGTCTGGCGGGGCACGAGGTGCCGCCGTGGGACGTGGTCCTGGCGCTGCTGGAGGATGTCGCGGCGGTGTACGGCACGGCGGCCTCGACCGCCGAGCGCGCCCGGGCCGGCGTCCTCTACCGGGCCGCTCTCGACGAGTGCGACGCCCGCCCCGGCGCGCGCGAGGCCCTCGCCGACCGCCTCGACGTCATGCTCCGCGAACAGCGGTACGCCGTCGAACGCCAGGCCGGCCTGTCCCGCCTGCTGTCCGCACCGCCCACCGGCGAAGCCCCCGACTCCCTCCGCCTCGACCTGGCCTGGGCCCGCGACGACCATGCCCGCGCCGTCGCCCGCTGCGCCGAACTCCGCTCCCGATTGGCGGAGTTGGACCGTCGCGCGGCCCGCGCATCCGGCCTGGATCTCGGCTCCCCGCCTGGTGGTCAGGCCTCTGCGCCCGGCTCGGATCTCGGCTCCCAGTCTGGTGGTCGGGCCTCTGCACCCGGTCCGGATCTCGGCTCCCAGTCTGGTCAGGCCTCTGTGCTTCGCCCCGGCTTCGGCTCCCAGTCTGATGGAGCCCCCGCACCCCGCCCGGATCTCGGCTCCCAGTCTGGTGGTCAGGCCTCTGCACCCGGCCCGGATCTCGGCTCCCAGCCTGGTCAGGCCTCTGTGCTTCGCCCCGGCCTCGGCTCCCAGCCTGGTCGAGCCCCCGCACCCCGCCCGGACCTTGGTCCCCAGCCTCGTCAAGCCCCCGCCCCCCGCACCGGCCTCGCCGTGTCCGCCGCCTCTCGTATTCCGTCCGTCCTGGACGCCGTAGACCCGGAGGCGCCCGTCTCCGACCCCGCGACCTCCGCCTCATCCACCCCGCAGTCGCCTGCGCCGACGGCCGCTCCCGCCCAACCTCGCAGACGCCGGCGCGGCAGCGCTCGGTTCGCCGGGATGGGGGAGGGCGGGGACGAGCCCGTTGCCGTGCCGCAGAGTGCCGTGGCCGGGTCGCCGCGCGGGGCCCGGTTCGCCGGGGGAGCGGAGCGGGTCGCCGAGGTGGCGCCGGCGGAGAGTGAGGAACCGGACGCCGAGGCCGGGGCGGCGGTCGCCGGTGCCGTCGGGCGGCTGGCACGGCTGCGGGCCGACGGACGCAGCGGCGAGGCGCATGTGCTGCTGGTCGAGGTCGCGCAGTGGTCCGCCGCCCGGTTCCCGCTGCTCGCCGACGCGTTGCACCGCGCCGGGCTCGGCGCCGACTGGACGACGCTGCTGTGGGAGGCCGCCTCGCTGCCCGCCGAGCGGCTGGTCGGTGTCGCCGAGCGGCTCACCGGCGCAGGCCGGGACGTGGACGGGCGGCAACTGCTGCGGCAGGGCGTGGCCCGGCCGGCCGAGCAGGTCGGGGCCGCCGTGCTGCGGCTGGAGGACGCGGGGCGGCGGCGGGAGGCGCGGGCGCTGCTGGACGCCTGTGTGCGCGTGCGGACGCCGGAGGAGGCCGCCCGTGCCGTCGGGCCCGAGCCGGGCCGGCTCGTGCCGCTGCTGCTTGAGGCCGCCCGCGCCGTCTCCGCCGAGCGGTACTGGGACCTTGTGCACGCCCTGCGGGTCGCGGGGCACGCCGCGTGACGGCCGAGCGGCCCCCTCGTCCCGGTGTGCCCCGCTTCCACCCGCCGACAGGCGCGTCCGCTCACCCGGCGGAGTGTGAAACGTGATCTGCTCCGCGGGTTGACGACAATGGTCTTGGCAAGGGCCTCCAGGAGGCTTACTTTCGTCCCTCTAGGCCTGTTCTACGGGCGTAGAGGCTCTGGCGTCCCGTCGAAGGAGCAGTTCATGGCCAACGTCGTACGCGCCGCACTGGTCCAGGCGACCTGGACCGGCGACACGGAGTCCATGGTGGCGAAACACGAGGAGCACGCCCGCGCGGCGGCCCGGCAGGGTGCCAAGGTCATCGGGTTCCAGGAAGTCTTCAACGCCCCCTACTTCTGCCAGGTCCAGGAGCCGGAGCACTACCGCTGGGCCGAGCCGGTGCCCGACGGGCCGACCGTGCGGCGGATGCAGGACCTCGCGCGCGAGACCGGCATGGTGCTCGTCGTTCCGGTCTTCGAGGTCGAGCAGTCCGGCTTCTACTACAACACCGCCGCCGTGATCGACGCCGACGGCACCTACCTCGGCAAGTACCGCAAGCACCACATCCCGCAGGTCAAGGGCTTCTGGGAGAAGTACTACTTCAAGCCCGGGAATCTGGGGTGGCCCGTCTTCGACACCCGCGTCGGCCGCATCGGCGTCTACATCTGCTACGACCGGCACTTCCCGGAGGGGTGGCGGCAACTCGGGCTCAACGGCGCCCAGTTGGTCTACAACCCCTCCGCCACCCACCGCGGCCTGTCGGCGTACCTGTGGCAGCTGGAGCAGCCCGCCGCGGCCGTCGCCAACGAGTACTTCGTCGCCGCCATCAACCGGATCGGCCAGGAGGAGTACGGGGACAACGACTTCTACGGCACCAGTTACTTCGTTGATCCACGTGGGCAGTTCGTGGGCGAGGCCGCGAGCGACAAGTCCGAGGAACTCCTCGTCCGCGACCTCGACTTCGGCCTGATCGACGAAGTGCGGCAGCAGTGGGCCTTCTACCGCGACCGCCGCCCCGACGCCTACGAAGGGCTGGTCCAGCCGTGAACGACCTCTACTCCCGCCACCGCCAGGTCCTGCCCGACTGGCTGGCCCTCTACTACGACGAGCCGATCGAGATCACCCACGGCGAGGGGCGCCACGTCTGGGACTCCGCCGGAAACAAGTACCTGGACTTCTTCGGCGGCATCCTGACCACGATGACCGCGCACGCGCTGCCCGAGATCACCAAGGCGGTCACCGAGCAGGCCGGGCGGATCATCCACTCGTCCACGCTGTACCTCAACCGGCCGATGGTCGAACTCGCCGAGCGCATCGCCCAGCTGAGCGGCATCCCGGACGCCCGGGTCTTCTTCACCACCTCCGGCACCGAGGCCAACGACACCGCCCTGCTGCTCGCCACCACCCACCGGCGCAGCAACACCGTCCTCGCGATGCGCAACAGCTACCACGGGCGCTCCTTCAGCACGGTCGGCATCACAGGCAACCGCAGCTGGTCCCCGACCTCCCTGTCCCCGCTGCAGACCCTCTACGTGCACGGCGGGGTACGCACCCGGGGGCCGTTCGCCGAGCTGGACGACCGCGCGTTCATCGACGCCTGCGTGGCCGACCTGCGGGACATCCTCGGGCACACCCGGCCGCCCGCCGCGCTGATCGCCGAGCCCATCCAGGGCGTGGGCGGCTTCACCTCCCCGCCCGACGGCCTCTACGCCGCCTTCCGCGAGGTCCTGAACGAGCAGGGCATCCTGTGGATCGCCGACGAGGTGCAGACCGGCTGGGGCCGCACCGGCGAGCACTTCTGGGGCTGGCAGGCACACGCCCGCAGCGGCCCGCCGGACATCGTCACCTTCGCCAAGGGCATCGGCAACGGCATGTCCGTCGGCGGGGTGATCGCCCGCGCCGAGATCATGAACTGCCTGGACGCCAACAGCATTTCGACCTTCGGCGGCACCCAGATCACCATGGCCGCCGGGCTCGCCAACCTCGCTTACCTCCTCGAGCACGACCTGCAGGGCAACGCCCGCCGGGTCGGCGGTCTGCTCATCGAGCGGCTGCGGGCCGTCGCCGCCCAGCTGCCCGGCGTGCGCGAGGTGCGCGGGCGCGGGCTGATGATCGGCGTCGAACTGGCCAGGCCGGGGACCGACGAAGCCGATCCGCAGGCGGCCTCCGCCGTCCTGGAGGCGGCCCGCGCGGGCGGCCTGCTCATCGGCAAGGGCGGCGGGCACAACACCAGCGCCCTGCGCATCGCACCGCCGCTCTCCCTGACCGTCGCCGAGGCCGAGGAGGGCGCGGCGATCCTGGAACGGGCGCTGAGGAGCACGTTTTAGCACCAAGGGGATACGGCCATGACCACCACCTCGCAGACCCGGTACGCCTGGGAACCCGCCCTCTCCGTGCGCCAGGTGCTGACCCTGGAGCGGGTCCTCGCCGGGGAGCCCGAGGTGGTGGCCGGGGCCGGGCAGCTGGACCGGCCGGTGCGGTGGGTGCACGTCGCCGAGGCCGCCGATGTCGGAGTGATGCTCAGCGGCGGCGAGATGGTGCTCACCACCGGCGTGCTGCTCGCCGGTGACGAGACCAAGCAGGCCGAGTACGTCCGCTCGTTGCACCGGGCCGAGGCCGCCGCCGTGGTGCTCGGCCTCGGCCGGGCCTTTCCCACGCCGCCCGAGGTGATGCGGCGGGCCGCCGAGCGGTGCGACCTGCCCATGGTGGTCCTGCACCGGCCCTTCCCGTTCGCCGAGCTGACCGAGGAGGTCCAGTCCCGGCTGGTGCGGCGGAAGTTCGCCGCCGTCAGCCTGTCGGAGACCGTCCGCACCGCGCTCACCACGCTGATCACCGCCGGCGCGCCGCTCGGCCGGCTGCTCGACGAGGTCGCCCGGCACAGCGGCTGCCCGGTCGTCGTCACCAACCTCGCCCATCGCGTCCTCGCCACGGCGGGCGAGCGGTCCGCGGTGGACGACGTACTGCGCGACTGGGAGCGGATCGCCCGGCAGGCGGGCGGCGCCGCCGCGGACGGCTGGATCAGCGCCGAACTGGGCGGCCGCGGGGAGCGCTGGGGGCGGCTGCTGCTGTGCGGCTACCGGGGAGAGACGGCCGCCGGGCGGCTGCTCGCCGACCGGGCCGCCGAGGCGCTGGTCCTGCACCGCATGCTCGGTGACGGCTCCGCGCAGACCTGGGAGGAGCAGTCCGCGCAGAGCCTGCTGACCGACCTGGTCTCCGGGGTCGTACCGGCCCGGCAGCTGCTGCCCAGGGCCCGCGCGGCCGGGCTTCCGGTCAACCGGCGCACCTTCGTGCCGCTCGTCGTGCTGGGCCGCGGCCCCGGGCAACTCGACCGTGTGCTGCGCCTGCTGGGGCTGTCCGGGCTCGTCGCCGAACTCGCCGGCGGGGCGGCGGCCGTGCTGCTCAGCCTCGCCCGGGACCAGGACGCCGCGGCCCTCACCGGCCACTTCGCCACCCGCCTCGGCGCCGGGCCGCGGGCCGTGGTCGCCGCCGCGGACCCCCGTACCGACTGGGACGAGGTGCCCGCCGGACTGCGCGAGGCCCGGCATGTCGCCGACGCCGTCACCGGTTCCCGCGCCGCCCTCGACCTGCCGGCCGTCGTCCGGCTCAAGGACGTGCACCTGCGTGGACTGGTGCGGCTGCTGCGCGACGACCCGCACGTGCAGTCCTTCGCCGAGCGGGAGCTGGACGGACTGCTGTGCGCGGCCGAACCGGAACTGCTGAACGTCCTGCGGACCTATCTGGCCACCGGCCGCAACAAGTCCCGCACCGCCCAGCTCCACCATGTCTCCCGGCCCGCCCTCTACCGCCGCCTGGAGGCGATACAGGCCCGCCTCGGAGTCGACCTGGACGACTTCGAACAGGCGGCCTCCGTCCACATCGCGCTGCTCGCGCACGATGCGCAACAACGGTGAAACACACTACGACCTGGGAAAACGGCGGTGAAACATGCGGCAGGCGACACGTGACACGGTGGCACGCGGGACGGCCGCAGACGTGACACGCTGCCCGTCGAACGGCCCGCTGCGGCTTTCTAGGCTCACCGGACACCGAGCTACCGGAGGTCCCGATGAGCCGAGTGATCCGTGCCGCCCTGTTCCAGACCGCGTGGACCGGCGACAAGGAATCCATGATCCAGGTACACGAGCAGGCGGCCCGCGACGCGGCCGCGCAGGGCGCCCAAGTCCTCTGCTTCCAGGAGCTGTTCTACGGCCCCTACTTCTGCCAGGTCCAGGACAAGGCCTTCTACGAGTACGCCGAACGGATCCCCGAGGGCCCGACCGTGCAGCGCTTCCAGAGCCTGGCACGCGAACTGGGCATCGTCCTGGTGCTGCCCATGTACGAGGAGGAGCAGCCCGGCGTGCTGTACAACACGGCCGCCGTGATCGACGCGGACGGCACCTACCTCGGCAAGTACCGCAAGACCCACATTCCCCAGGTCCAGGGATTCTGGGAGAAGTTCTACTTCCGCCCCGGCAACAGCGGCTGGCCCGTCTTCGACACGGCCGCGGGCAGGATCGGCGTCTACATCTGCTACGACCGCCACTTCCCCGAGGGCTGGCGGGCCCTCGGCCTGGCCGGTGCCGAGATCGTCTTCAACCCCTCGGCCACCTCGCGCGGCCTGTCCCACTACCTGTGGCAGCTGGAGCAGCCTGCGGCGGCCGCCGCCAACGAGTACTTCGTCGGCGCGATCAACCGGGTCGGCGTGGAGGACCTCGGCGACAACGACTTCTACGGCACGACGTACTTCGTGGACCCCGAGGCCCGGTTCGTCGGCGAGGTCGCGAGCGACAAGGAGAGCGAACTCGTCGTCCGCGACCTGGACCTGGCCAAACTCCGCGAGGTCCGCGACCGCTGGCAGTTCTACCGCGACCGGGCACCGGGGGCGTACACGCCGCTGACCGCACCCTGACCGCACTCTTGACCGAGGGAGCAGCATGAGCAGCCGTACCGTCGTCCGCGGGGGTCTCGTGATCACCGCGTCGGACGAGATCCACGCCGACGTCCTGATCGAGGACGGCCGCATCGCCGCCCTCGCCGCCTCCGGCACCCCCGCGGCCGGGGCGTTCACCGCCGAGCGGGTTATCGACGCCACCGGGAAGTACGTCATCCCGGGCGGCGTCGACGGCCACACCCACATGGAGATGCCGTTCGGCGGCACCACCGCCGCCGACACCTTCGAGACCGGCACCCGGGCCGCCGCCTGGGGCGGTACGACCACGATCGTGGACTTCGCCATCCAGAGCGTGGGCCACACCCTGCGCGAGGGCCTGGACGCCTGGCACGCCAAGGCCGAGGGCAACTGCGCGATCGACTACGGCTTCCACATGATCGTCTCCGATGTGCACGACGAGACGCTCAAGGAGATGGACCTGCTGGTGGAGGAGGGGGTGACCTCCTTCAAGCAGTTCATGGCGTATCCGGGCGTCTTCTACTCCGACGACGGGCAGATCCTGCGCGCCATGCAGCGGGCCGCCGACAACGGCGGACTGATCATGATGCACGCCGAGAACGGCATCGCCATCGACGTCCTGGTCGAGCAGGCGCTCGCCCGGGGCGAGACCGACCCGCGCTACCACGGCGAGGTCCGCAAGGCCCTGCTGGAGGCCGAGGCCACCCACCGCGCCATCAGGCTCGCCCAGGTCGCCGGGGCGCCGCTGTACGTCGTGCACGTCTCGGCGCAGGAGGCGGTCGCCGAGCTGACCCGCGCCCGCGACGAGGGGCTGCCGGTCTTCGGCGAGACCTGCCCGCAGTATCTGTTCCTGTCCACGGACAACCTCGCCGAACCGGACTTCGAGGGCGCCAAGTACGTGTGCAGCACGCCGCTCAGGCCGAAGGAGCACCAGGCGGGGCTGTGGAAGGGGCTGCGGACCAACGATCTCCAGGTCGTCTCCACCGACCACTGCCCCTTCTGCTTCGTGGGCCAGAAGGAGCTGGGCCGCGGCGACTTCTCCAAGATCCCCAACGGCCTGCCGGGCGTGGAGAACCGCATGGACCTGCTCCACCAGGCCGTCGTGGAGGGCCGCATCTCCCGCCGCCGCTGGATCGAGATCGCCTGCGCCACCCCGGCCCGCATGTTCGGTCTGTACCCGAAGAAGGGCACCATCGCCCCCGGCGCCGACGCCGACGTCGTCATCTACGACCCGCACGCCGAACAGGTCATCTCGGCGGCCACCCACCACATGAACGTCGACTACTCGGCCTACGAGGGCAAAAGGACCACCGGCCGGGTCGAGACCGTGCTCTCGCGCGGCGTTCCCGTCATTACCGAGCGGGAGTACACCGGACACGCCGGACACGGCGTCTACACCCCGCGCTCCACCTGTCAGTACCTCAACTAGGAGTGGCGCCCATGGACTTCGGGCTTGTCCTGCAGACCGATCCCCCCGCCTCCCACGTCGTCAGCCTGATGAAACGGGCCGAGCGCAACGGCTTCCGGTACGGCTGGACGTTCGACTCCGCCGTGCTGTGGCAGGAGCCGTTCGTCATCTACAGCCAGATCCTGGCCAACACCCAGAAGCTGACGGTCGGTCCGATGGTCACCAACCCCGGCACCCGCACCTGGGAGGTCACCGCCTCCACCTTCGCCACCCTCAACGACATGTTCGGCAACCGCACCGTGTGCGGCATCGGCCGCGGCGACTCCGCGATGCGCGTCGCCGGCCGCAAACCCAACACCCTCGCCCGTATAAGCGAGGCGATCAAGGTCATCCGCGCCCTCGCCCGGGGCGAGGAGGCAGACCTCGGCGGTACGAAGCTGCGCTTCCCCTGGATCAAGGAGGGCGCCGAACTCCCCGTCTGGATGGCCGCGTACGGCCCCAAGGCGCTCAAGATGACCGGCGAGGAGGCCGACGGGTTCATCCTCCAGCTGTCCGACCTCTACCTGACCGAGTACATGGTCAAGGCGGTGAAGGACGCGGCCGTCGCCGCCGGACGCGACCCGTCCCAGGTGACGATCTGCGTGGCCGCCCCCGCCTACGTCACCGCCGACGACTCGCCTGCCGCCCTCGCCCACGCCCGCGAGCAGTGCCGCTGGTTCGGCGGCATGGTCGGCAACCACGTCGCCGACCTCGTCGCCAAGTACGGCGAGCACTCCGCGCAGGTCCCCGACGCTCTCACCGACTACATCAGGGCGCGGGAGGGCTACGACTACGCCCACCACGGCCGCAGCGGCAACCCGGACACCGAGTTCGTGCCCGACGAGATCGTGGACCGGTTCTGTGTGATCGGCCCCGTGGAGAAGCACATCGAGAAGCTGAACGCGCTCCGCGCCCTGGGAGTCGACCAGTTCGCCGTGTACGACATGCACGACGCGCAGGAGGCCGTCATCGACGCCTACGGCCAGAAGGTGATCCCCGCGGTCAACTCCTGAGTCCCAGGGCCGTTCGGGGCCCGTACCCGGCCCCGTCCCTCACCCCTTTCCGAGCCCCCCACGCACGTCTTGGTCTCCCCTCCCCGCCGTCCCGGGGAGGGGGCTGGTGCCCGCACGGCCACTTCCGATCCGTCTCGTTCCGATTGGCCAGCCCATGACCGACATCGCTCCCGCAGCCATACCCCCGTCCGGCCAGGTCACCCTCCCCGACGGGCGCGTGGAACTCGCTCCCGGCACCCCACCGCCCAGCGGCCCCTACGCCAACGCCGACCTGCTCCCGGTCCCCGCGGCCGGGCGCACCTGGACCACGTACAACTTCTCCGCGCTCTGGGTCGGCATGGCCCACAACACCGCCTCCTGGACGCTCGCCTCCGGGCTGATCGCCGTCGGGATGGACTGGAAGCAGGCGGTGTTCACCATCGCCCTCGCCAACCTGATCGTCCTCGTCCCGATGCTGCTCACCGGGCACGCGGGCCCCAAGTACGGCATCCCCTTCCCGGTCTTCGCCCGCGCCTCCTTCGGTGTGCGCGGCGCCAACCTGCCAGCCGTCGTACGGGCGTTGGTGGCGTGCGGCTGGTTCGGCATCCAGACCTGGATCGGCGGCGAGGCCATCTACTTCCTCGCCGGCAAGCTGATCGGCGACAGCTGGTCGAAGTCCGGGCACATCGGCGGCTACGCCTGGACCATGTGGCTGTCGTTCGCGGTCTTCTGGCTCCTCCAGGTCGCCATCATCCTGCGGGGCATGGAGACCATCCGTCGATTCGAGAACTGGGCGGCCCCCTTCGTGATCGTGGGCGCGCTGGTCATGCTGGGGTGGATGAGCAGCAAGGCCGGCGGCGTCGGACCGTTGTTCGGCCAGCCGTCCAGGCTCGGCTGGGGCGGCGACTTCTGGAAGCTGTTCTGGCCCTCCCTGATGGGCATGATCGGCTTCTGGTCCACGCTGTCGCTGAACATCCCCGACTTCACCCGCTACGGAAAGAGCCAGAAGGCCCAGACCCGCGGCCAGGCGCTCGGCCTGCCGACCACGATGACCCTGTTCGCCTTCCTCTCCGTACTGGTGACGTCCGGCTCGCAGGCGGTCTACGGCACCCCCGTATGGGACCCGGTCCAACTGGCCGCGAAGACGGACAACGCGGTCGGCCTGCTCTACGCCCTGGTCACCGTGCTGGTCGCGACCCTGTCGGTGAACATCGCGGCCAACCTGGTCTCCCCGGCCTTCGACTTCTCCAACGTGGCGCCCCGGAAGGTCAGTTTCCGCACCGGCGCCCTGATCACGGCCGTCCTCGCCGTACTGATCCGCCCCTGGAAGCTCTACTCCGACCCGCAGGGCTACATCTTCACCTGGCTGGGGCTGGTCGGCGGTCTGCTCGGCACGGTCGCGGGCATCCTCGTGGCCGACTACTGGCTGTTGCGCCGCACCCGTCTGGACCTCGCCGACCTGTACCGTGCGGGCGGCCGGTACTGGTACGCGGGCGGCTGGAACTGGCGGGCGGTTCTCGCCTTCCTCGCGGGCGGAGTCCTCGCGATCGGCGGCGCCAGCCTCAAGCCCCTGACCGACGGCCGCCCCATCCCGGCCCTCGCCTCCCTCGCGGACTACGGCTGGGCGGTGGGCCTCGGCACGTCCCTGGTGCTGTACCTGGCGCTCACGCTGTTGACCGGCCGCCGGGTGAGCACGGTGTGACGGAGCCGGGGGCGGTCACCGCGGAGCCGGGCCGGGGCAGTCAGCCGGACTGTGACTGCCCGCCCCCGAGCGCGCCGACCGCGGCGCGCGCCGCCTTGATGGCCCCCGTGTTGATCTCGTCCGTTCCCGGCGCCTTCTTCGTGTCGAAGTCGCTGCCGTTGTAGGTGATCACGACGAGGGCGTTGGAGATGCGGACCATCACCACGCCCTCGCGGGTCTGCTGCTTGTCCTGCGTGCTGAGGTCCACGACCGAGTAGGCGCTGTCCCCGAGCCCCGGCACCGCGCCGCCGCCGCTCTTCTCGGCGACCCGCTGCTGGTACTCCTGCTTCGCCTCCTGCTCCGACCCGCTGATCTCGAACGACACGTCCAGCCAGCGGTAGGAGTAGCCCTTGAGGGCGTTCCAGGAGCAGGTGCGGCGCACCTTGGTGTCCGTCGAAGGGATCTCCTTGCCCGTCGTGTTCGCTCCCGGCACCAGGGAGGTGACGGTGGCCGCGGGCACGCTCGTACAGGGCGACGGCGCGTCGGAGTACGACTTCGACGCGGCGGTGGACGACGGCTCGGAGGACGACTGGGTGGGGGACTTCTGGGCCGTCTGGTGACCGTCGGCGGCGGGGGGCGTGGCGGGCCCGGACGTCAGCGCCCAGCCGGCGCAGGCGAGAACCGCGACCGGCGTCAGACGGGCGGTGAGGGCGAGCGGCAGAGGAAGAGAACGCACGGCGCACTTCTCGTGGGGGAGGGGGTGCGGAAGGGGTCCGCATGGTGGACGGGGACGTCAGTGTCACACGAGTGTCTGTGGGGCGGAAGAGAAAACTCGCTGTGTGCCGGGGTGGCTACGCCAGCGTGTTCACGACGTACCGCTCTGCCCGTTTTGCACCTCCAGCCAGCGGCGGGCACCGACCTCGCTGGGGTACTCGCGGACGGTGAGCCAGGCCAGCATCCAGCCGACGAAGTACGCCGCGAACACCGGCAGGGCAGGCGCGGCGAGCAGCACCAGGCCGCGGCCGAGGGCGATCCGGCCGGGGACCCGTCTGTTGTGGTCCTGCTTGGCCAGCCGGGTCTGCTGCGGAGTGGGCGGGTCGAGGAGGGCCTTGTGGTGGTCCCGCCGCTGCTTGACCCAGCCCCCGACGAGCGCCCCGCACGCGGCGACCGCCAGCACCCCGTACCACAACCGACGCACGGAGTACGGCCACTCGCTGCTGAAGCCCGAGCAGAGGGCGAGCGAGAACCAGCTGGTCATGGCCATGATGAGGAGCATGGCGACGGTCGTGCGGGCCCGCGAGAGCCAGTAGCGCACGCCACGCTCGTACCACGTCCTGCCCAGCTTGGGCAGGGACGGGATGTCGGCTGCGGTACGGGTCGGTGTCATCGTGCGGCGCGGTGCTCCTCGAGCCAGCGGCGGGCGCCGACCTCGCTGGGGTACTCGCGGACGGTGGTGTAGGCGACCAGCCAGCCGACGATCCACGCGGCGCACGCCGGCATGACGGGAGCGGCAAGGACCACGAGCGCGCGACCCACGGCGATCAGGCCCGGAACGCGCCTGTTGTGATCGCGCTTGGCCTGGAGGGTCTGTCCGGGCGCGGGGGGATCGAGCAGTGCCTCGCGGTGGCTCCGGCGCTGTGCGATCCAGCCCCACACGAGGGCCACGACGGACGCCACCACCTGCACGCCGTCCCACGGGATACGCAGGGAGGACGGCAGCACGTCGAGGAACCCCGCGTACAGCCCCAGCGCGAAGACGCAGAACATGGCCAGCAGGAAGACCATGCTGAAGGCCGTACCGCTGCGGCGCAGCCAGTACGACGCGCCGCGCTCGTACCAGGTCCTGCCCAGCTTCGGCAGGGCAGGGATGGGGACCGAGAACCCGGGCGCCGGGGCCTCAGAAGATGCTTGTGACGCCATGCCAGACATCCTTCGCCAGTCGCTTGCCGTCGTGATAAACCCCTGTGGCGACATGCCCGGCGCCTACGGCCACCCCGCCCACCACACCATGATCGTGGATGTCCTCGCTCCAGTGCTCGTGCAGGGAGTGGTCGATGACGCTGGTCGAGATGAGCGCCGCTCCCACACCCACCGCCGCCACCGCGGCGGCGGGCGCCGCGGCCGGCATGACGGCGCTCGCGATGACCGCGCCCGCGACCAGGCCACCGACGTTGGCACCCTCGTCGGTGGCGACGGAGCGCTGCCAGGACCAGCCCCTGTCGTGGTCGCCCTTCGCCTCGATCAGACCACAGGCGCCGGCCGCGGCGACGTCCAGGACGGGCAGTTCCTTGAGGACGTCCGGTACCGCCTCCAGCCCCTTGCCCAGGCGCAGCGCGTCCGCGGCGTCGGCCAGCTTGACGTTCAGGGCCCGGTCGTACGGCAGTTTGGTGCTGCCGTTGTCGGCGCGGGCGATGTCCTCCTCCAGCGAGTCGACCTTGGTGAGCGCGTCCCGGTAGGCGCTCTTGGCGGGCAGGTCGTCGGGCATCCTGCGGCCCTGCTGCTGGAACGTCTTGCGTTCGGCGCGAAGCTGCTTCTTGGCGGCCTCCGCATCGGCCTTGGCCGCGTCGAGCTGCTCGCGTGCCTTGTTGCCCCCGGCCCGCGCGTCCTCGGCGTCATAGGCGTACAGGCCGCGCAACGCGTCGTACAGGGTGACCTTGTCCCCCGCGGACACCGAGTTGTCCTTCGCCGTCGCGTTGTCGTACAGCTTCTGCAGGTCCTTCGCCGCCACCAGCCGCGCGTGCTGCGCCGTGTGCAGGATCTCGTTGCGCGCCTTGGTGTACTCGCTCTTCGCGGAGATGACCTTCTGGTCGTCCGCGCTCGGCGGATTCGCCGTGACCATGTCCAGCGGCGCGCCCTGCAGGTCCGTGGGCACCCCCTTGCCGGCCGCGGTGTGCTGCGCGTTCTTGAGGGACGCGTCGCACGTGGACAGTGCGTTGGCCAGTGTCTCGAGGATGCCGCCCGCCGCGTACACCAACTCGGCGAAACCGGCGGCGGCCACCGCGTCCTCGCTCCACTTGCCGCGGAAGGCCTCGGCCGCGTCGCCCTTCCAGCTCGCGTCGTCCACCAGCTTGTCCACGGCGTGGCTGAGCGGCTTGACGATGCCGTCCAGCTTGTCCTTCGCGTTCTTGTACGTCTCGGCCATCGTGCGCAGTCCGCCGATGTCACCGCCGACCCAGCTGTCGCTCATCAGCCCTCGTCCGGCACCAGGTCTTCGAACACGCCGTGGACGTCCACGTCGTGTCGATGGAAGGAGTCGCGCGCGTACCCGGCCTTGTCCCCGTGGTCGTCCATCCGGTCCGCGAGTGCGAGATGCAGGCCGATGATGAGGTGGGAGATCTCCTTGATGGCCGAGTCGAGCCCCGGATCGCCGCCGCTCACCACGGGCGGCGCCACGTCGTTGTGCAGCTTGCGGTAGTCGCCGGCCTCGGTGTGGAAGGTCTTCGTCAAGGTGTCCAGGTCGCTGTACACGACCTTGAAGTCGGCCGTCATCGGCGCACCTCCTGCGCGAAGGCGGCCAGGTCCTCCGGCTGCCAGGTGGGTTGGGCGGGTGCCGCGCACGGGTCCAGCAGAACGGTGACGTCCTGCTCGCGCACGCCCTCGGCCAGCGGGCCCAGCGAGGTGGCCACCCATGGCTGCGCCTCGCCGAGCGCCTCGACCAGCTTCTCCGGTGTGGTGAAGGCGAGGGCCACGGTGCCGTGGGAGGGATGGTCGAAGAGTTCGAAGACCACGAAGACCAGGCGTGTGGGACGGCCGTCCGCGCCCGTGCCGGCGACGGACCTCGGATGCGCCGGTACGAACACCGGCGTGTGGTGGGCGGGCACGCCCGGTTTGGGGCCGGGCCGGTCGTCCGTGGCCGATCGGGGCGGCGGGGCCGCGTCCAGCAGATCCAGCAGCGCCGAACGGCGCGGCTCGGGAGCCTGCTGTGCGGTGTCGTGTCCCGGCTGATCCGGTTCCAGAAAATCGTGCAGCCGTGAACGTATAGGCGCCCCCACCGCCTTCACCTCTTCCCCGTGGTTGTGCGTGGCCGTTGGGCTCGACCACGTTAGCCAGCGGTCAACAGTGCAAATCCGGCTATGTCGGGGTGGCGGATCCGACGTACACGGAACTCATACGACCGTTTGGTCCGGGGGAGAGCAGCCCTTGACCTGTTCCTGAACCGGGGATTCCGGCCGGTCCGTCGGCTACGGCACACTCGCCGCCCGGCGACTCGGTCATGCGGGTCGATGACCGCCTCGCGCGCCGGCCCGGCCGCCGTCCGCCCACGACCCGCTGCTGCGCGGCGCCCGGCAGGGCGCGGCGTTCACGGCACGCGCGCGGTCCACTCCTCGGTGGCGTACTTCGTCCGCACCAGTTCCTCGGCGCGGGCCAGGTCTTCGGCCGTGACTTCGCCGGCGGTCAGCCCGTAGCGGTTGCGGAAGGAGGTGATCATGTTCTCGATGACCTGCTCCCGCGCGAGGCCCGTCTGCCGGCGGAGCGGGTCGACGCGCTTCCCGGCGCTCCTGGTCCCCTTGTCGGACATCTTCTCCCGCCCGATCCGGAGCACTTCGAGCATCTTGTCGGCGTCGATGTCGTAGGACATCGTCACGTGATGCAGGACGGCTCCGGGGCCGCCGTCAGGGCCGACCATGCGCTTCTGGGCGGCACCGGCGATCTTGCCGGCCTCGGTGGCGATGTCGTTCAGGGGCTGGTACCAGGCCCTGATGCCCATGTCACCGAGTGCGCCCAGCACCCAGTCGTCGAGGTAGGCGTAGCTGTCTGCGAAGGAGAGCCCCGAGACCAGGGACTCCGGCACGGACAGCGAGTACGTGATCGTACTCATGGGCTCCACGAACATGGCCCCACCACCGGAAACACGGCGAACCACGGTGATCCCGTGCTTCGCGGCCCCTTCGGGGTCCACCTCGTTGCGCAGGGACTGGAAGCTGCCGATCACCACGGAGGGCGAGGCCCACTCCCATACCCGAAGAGTCGGGGCTCGCCGCCCGGCTGCCACCTCGGTGGTGATCACCTCGTCCAGCGCCATGTGCAGGGCCGGTGCCTGCGGCCCCATGCGCACCAGCTGCCACTCGTAGTCGCTCCACTCGGTCGCCCGGGCCAGAGCGCGCCGGACGGCGATGCCGACACCCTCCGCTGTCAGGCCGAGCATCACGGTCGACTCCGGCAGTGCCGCGGTGATCCGGGCGGCCAGCCCTGCGGCGTCCGTCGATGAGGATGAACCCTCAAGGGCTGTGTCGATCGAGAGGATCGCTTCGTCCGGCTCCAGGAAGAAGTCCCCGGCGACTCGTACGTTGCGCAGGACACCTTCCTCGACGTCCAGATCCACGACGACCAGCTTGCCGCCGGGCACCTTGTACTCCCCATGCACGGCTTCGTTTCCTTCCGGCGCGCTGATTCGAACCCCGCCCGGTCCGACGTCGTCTACTGCTTTCTCACCTTGCAGTAATTACCCTCATCAGGGTCCCCGATGTGTCTCCACAGCACAAGCGTCTCCCCTTCCTTGCTTGCACCCAGCCCGATATGGACCTTGTCGAATACGAACTGCACGCCCATTCCATGGCCCCAGTCGCCCGACTGCGCTATGGCCCACGTGCCGTTCGCAGAACCTGGAGCAGCATCCGGCCCAAAGCCGCAGGAATTCTGCGCGGCGAAGGTTCCATTGCTGCGCAGAACCAGTTTCCCGCCCTCCGCGGCTTTCCACTGGCCGGTCAGCTGCGAGGAGTTGACGCTCACAGCCGCAGGTTGATCATCAGGGTGGTAAAGAAAAGCTGAGACAAGACCGATCAGGAGGACAGCGGGAAGGAGGCAGACGAGCCACAGAACTTTCCGTGCACCCCTTCCGGACCGGGAACCTGCCGCAGGCTTTTCCACTGACTCACCCTTCCTTCGACTGTCGCTTACCCGGTAAGGTTCCGCGCTCATTCGAGATGCCCTCGCACCCGGCGAAACCATACCTTCCTCATCAATTTCAGAGATCAGCGGCGCAGGTGGCCGCCGCGTTCCCCGGACGGTGAACACGCCCGTACGGTCACCTGGGAGGCGCTGTACACCACGTCGAACCGATGACGCACGCGGTTATCGGGCGTTCATCGACTCGTGGTTCCGTGGTGCAGCAGTCGGAGCGGGACGGAGGACGGGCCGTGAGCAACACCCTCACCCGCGCCTGGACCCCCGCAGCCCCCATGTCCGTCCCCCGCTGGGAAAGCGCCTTCACCCCCCTCCGCGACGGCCGCGTCCTCGCGGCGGGCGGCTCGGTCCGCAACGGCGTGGCAGCCCAGCGGCTGGGCGACGACGTCCTCACCGCGACCGCGGAGATCTTCACACCGGGGTTCTGACCGCGCCCTGCCGGCCCCCGATCCGTCCTGCGCACCGAGTCTGTCGCCGGCGGGGCCCTGGTCGGCAACGCGTGCTCGTCTGCACAGCCGCACGCTTTCAAGCGGGTTCGCCATGGCAGTGCCCGGGAAGATCCCACGGACCCGTTCTGATGCGGGGACAGCCCGACCGGCGCACGCAAACTCCGAGGTGAGAGATGCAGTTCACGACTCGACCCACCCTTCAGGGCACCTTCGGCATGGTGTCCTCCACGCACTGGCTGGCCTCCCAGTCGGCGATGGCGGTCCTGGAGGACGGCGGCAACGCCTTCGACGCCGCCGTGGCCGGGGCGTTCGTGCTGCATGTGGTGGAGCCGCACCTGAACGGACCGGCCGGAGAGGTGCCGATCCTGCTCGCCCCGGCGGGCGGCGACGTGCGCGTGCTGTGCGGACAGGGTGTGGCCCCGGCCGGCGCCACCGTGGCGCACTACCGGGGGCTGGGCCTGGATCTCGTGCCCGGCACAGGGCCGCTCGCCGCCGCCGTGCCCGGCGCCTTCGACGCCTGGCTGCTGCTCCTGCGCGACCACGGCACGAAGAGTCTCGACGACGTCCTGAAGTACGCCGTCGGATACGCCGAACACGGGCACGCGCCCGTGGAGAAGCTCGGCGCGACCGTGGAGACCGTACGGGAGCTGTTCGAGACGGAGTGGACGTCGTCGGCCGAGGTGTATCTGCCGGACGGCAGGGCCCCACGGACCGGTCGGCTCTTCCGCAACCCCGCCCTCGCCGCCACCTGGAGGCGGCTGCTGGCCGAGACCGCCGGCGCGGGCGACCGGGAGGCGCGGATCGACGCCGCGCGCGCGGTGTGGCGCTCCGGCTTCATCGCCGAGGCCCTGCTGCGCCAGTCCCGGCGGCCCACCCTGGACACCAGCGGTGCACGGCACACCGGCACGCTCGCCGAGTCCGACCTCGAGGGCTGGTCGGCGGGTTACGAGCCCCCGGCGTCGTACGACTGGAACGGCTGGACGGTGTGCAAGGCCGGCCCCTGGAGTCAGGGCCCCGTCCTCCTGCAGCAACTCGCCCTGCTTCCCGCTGAGTTGCCTGCCTACGGCTCCGCCGACTACGTCCACCTGCTCGTCGAGAACTGCAAGCTCGCCATGGCCGACCGCGAGGCCTGGTACGGGGACGCCGCCGAGGTGCCGGTGGCCGAGCTGCTCTCGGACGGCTACAACGCGGACCGGCGCGGCCTGGTCGGCGTCAAGGCCGGCCACGAGCTGCGGCCGGGCAGCCCAGGCAAACGCGCTCCCCGGCTGCCCGCGCAGGCGTACGCGCGCGTGGAGACCGGCAGGCGGGGCTTCGACCCGATGGGCGCGGGCGAGCCGACCGTCGCCGAGTTCCCCGGCGAGCCGCACATCGCCGCCGACGGCACCACCCGCGGCGACACCTGCCACCTGGACGTCGTCGACCGCTGGGGCAACATGATCGCGGCCACGCCCAGCGGCGGCTGGCTGCAGTCCAACCCGGTCGTACCCGAGCTGGGCTTCCCGCTCGGCACACGCCTGCAGATGGCCTGGCTGGAGGAGGGGCTGCCCAACTCCCTCACCCCGGGCCGTCGTCCCCGCACCACCCTCACCCCGTCCCTCGCGCTGCGCGAGGGGGTGCCGGTCCTGGCCTTCGGTACGCCCGGCGGGGACCAGCAGGACCAGTGGCAGCTGCACTTCTTCCTGGCCGCCGTGCTGCGTGCCCCCGTCCGCGGCGGCCTCGACCTCCAGGGCGCCATCGACGCACCGAACTGGCACAACGACAGTTTCCCCAGCTCCTTCTATCCTCGCGGCCGGCGCCCCGGCAGCGTGACCGTGGAGTCGCGCATGGACCCCGAGGTCATCGAGGAACTGCGGGGGCGCGGCCACGACGTCACCGTCGGCCCCGCCTGGTCCGAGGGCCGGCTGTGCGCGGTCGCCCGGGATCCGCGGACCGGTGTGCTGTCGGCGGCGGCGAACCCGCGCGGGATGCAGGGCTACGCGGTCGGCCGCTGACGGCGCGCGGTACGGCCCGCCGCGGCCCGGGCGAGGGCCGGGGGCGACCCCCGTTCTTCATCCCGATTCCACCCGCTGTGCACCGGGCGGGCGGGGATTGTCAGTGGGGCGTGTTCTCATGGGGGCATGTTCGAAAAGATGACGGAAACCATCGACGAGTTTCTCACCCGCAGCTCGGCCGACGTGGAAGACGCGCTGCGCACGGCTGCCGCGGCCGAGATCCTGCCCCGCTTCCGCTGCCTCGCCGAGGACGACGTGGACCAGAAGAGCGGGCCGCACGACCTGGTGACGGACGCCGACCGGCTCGCCGAGAAGCGGCTCACCGAGGCGCTCGGCGCCATGTTGCCCGGCTCGGTCGTGGTCGGCGAGGAAGCGGTGCACGCCAACCCGGCCACCTACGGCGCGCTCCAGGGCGACGCACCGGTCTGGATCGTCGACCCGGTCGACGGCACCCGCCAGTTCGTCCACGGCGACGACGGGTTCTGCACCCTGGTCGCGCTCGCCCACCGCGGCGTCGTCATCGCCTCGTGGACCTATGCGGCGGCACGCGGGCAGCTGGCCACCGCGGTCCGCGGCCGGGGCGCCTTCCTCGACGGCGAGCCGCTGTTCGCGGGCCCGCCCGCACCGGGCCGGGACCTCGTCGTCGCCACCTCCCACCCGGACTACACCACCGACGAGCAGAAGCACTCGCTGCGCGTCCTGTGGACCGACGGGATCGCACCGCGCCCGTGCGGCTCGGCGGGCCTGGAGTATCTCGCCGTGGCCAGGGGCGAGTTGGATGCCGTGGCGTTCTCCTGGGAGGCCGCCTGGGATCACGCGGCCGGGCTGCTCCTGGTCGAGGAGGCGGGCGGCACCCACCTCACCCGGGCCGGCGAGCCCTTCCGCGTCACCGGTGGCAACGCCCTGCCGTTCACCGCGGCCCGCGACGCCGCGACCGCGGCCCGGGTGGCCGCGCTGCTGCGCACGGCGCCCTGAATCCGGCGAGCCCCGTCTCCCGGACCTGTTCGCCGGCCCCGGCCGCGCGGCGCCGCCCCGCTTGCCCACCCGGACCGGGGCGGTGTCGGTCCTCCGGCATATCCTGATCCCGAGTGGCCATCGGCTGACGAAGGGGTCCCAAGGTGCCGTCGATGCTCGATGCGGTCGTGGTGGGTGCGGGGCCGAACGGACTGACCGCTGCCGTGGAGCTGGCCCGGCGCGGCTTCTCCGTCGCACTGTTCGAGGCGAAGTCCACCGTCGGCGGTGGTGCCCGCACCGAGGAGCTGACCCTCCCCGGCTTCCGGCACGACCCGTGCTCGGCCGCCCACCCCTTCGGCGTCAACTCCCCGGCGTTCCGCGCCCTGCCCCTCGAGCGCTACGGCCTCCAGTGGCTGAACTCCGAGCTGCCGATGGCGCATCCCTTCCCCGACGGCAGTGCGGCCGTGCTGTCCCGGTCGGTGGCCGAGACGGCCGCGTCCCTGGGCCCGCGTGACGCGGGTGCGTACCGCCGGCTGGTCGAGCCGTTCCTCGCCCGCTGGGACACCCTTCTGCGGGACTTCATGTCCCTGCCGCTGACCGCGCTGCCGCGCGACCCCGTGACCCTCGCCCGGTTCGGCCTGGCCGGGCTGCCCCCGTCCACATGGCTGATGCGCCGCTTCAAGGACGAGCGGGCCAAGGCCCTCTTCTCGGGGCTGGTCGCGCATGTGATGTCACCGCTCGACGGCCCGGCCACCGGAGCCGTCGGCCTGGTCTTCGCACTGGCCGCGCACGCCCGCGGCTGGCCGGTGCCGCGCGGCGGCTCCCAGGCGATCTCCGACGCGCTCGCCGCGTATCTCGGCGACCTCGGCGGCGCGGTGCACACCGACTACGAGGTCAAGCGCCTGGACGAGCTGCCGCCCGCGCGCGCGTACGTCTTCGACACCTCGCCCACCGCGCTCGCCCGCATCGCCGGTTTCGGCGATTACTACGCGCACTTCCGCTACGGACCCGGCGTGTTCAAGATCGACTATGCCCTGGACGGCCCGGTGCCCTGGACCGCGCCCGAGGCCCGCCTCGCCACCACCGTCCACATCGGCGCGAGCCAGGCCGAGATCGGCACCGCCCTGCGCGCCGTCTCCCGTGAGAACCGCGCTCCGGACCACCCGTTCATGATCACCGTGCAGCCGAGCGTCGTCGACGCCACCCGCGCCCCCGAGGGCAAGCAGGTCTTCTGGGCGTACGGCCATGTGCCCCATGGCTGGTCCGGGGACCTCACCGACGCTCTCGAACGCCAACTGGAGCGCGTCGCCCCCGGTTTCCGCGACCGCGTGCTCGCCCGGGCCACCGCCGGTCCCGCCGAGCTGGCCGCCCACAACGCGAACTACGTCGGCGGCGACATCGCCTGCGGCGCGGCTTCCGGACTCCAGCTCCTGCTGCGCCCCAGACTGTCCATGTTCCCCTACCACACGCCTCATCCGGCCGTGTTCATCTGCTCCTCGGCCACCCCGCCGGGTCCGGGTGTGCACGGCATGTCGGGGCACAACGCGGCCAAGGCCGTATGGCGGAGACTGAGACGTACATGACCACCATCACGCTCGTCCAGGGCGACATCACCCGGCAGAGCGCCGACGCGATCGTGAATGCCGCCAACTCCTCGCTGCTCGGCGGCGGTGGCGTGGACGGTGCGATCCACCGCCGCGGCGGCCCCGCCATCCTGGAGGAGTGCCGCGCCCTGCGCGCCTCCCGGTACGGCAAGGGGCTGCCCACGGGCCAGGCGGTCGCCACGACGGCGGGCGAGCTGGAGGCCCGCTGGGTGATCCACACGGTCGGGCCGGTGCACAGCCGGAGCGAGGACCGTTCGGAGCTGCTCGCCTCCTGCTTCCGCGAGTGCCTCCGCGTGGCCGACGAACTCGGCGCCCGCACCGTCGCTTTCCCGGCCGTCTCCACCGGCGTCTACCGGTGGCCGATGCAGGACGCGGCGCGCATCGCGGTGGAGACGGTACGCAGCACACCGACCGACGTCGAAGAGGTGCGGTTCGTGCTCTTCGACGAGCAGGCGTACGAGGCCTTCGCCGCGCAGCTGCACTGACGGAGCCGCGGTGCGGGTCTCCCGTCGCCGCCCGTGCCCCCTGTCGTGGCGAACCCGGAGTCTGTTGCGAAGGGCGTCGGTGCGCGGAGCAGGACCATGCGCCGCCACACGGCGATCGCGGTGCCGGCGCGGCCGGCCGCGGTGGCCGGCGTCGGGCACCCGCAGACCGGTCGGCGGATGCTCCGGATCCGCGCCCCGGCCGGTAGTGCCGGTGCTTCACCGGGTCGGAGGTGAACTGCGCCCACAGGAACGCCGAGCCGGGCGCGGGCTTCGGCGTGCAACTCCGTCAGCACACCGCGTGCACAGGGTCAACGGACGTGGGGGACGTCCTTGCCGCACACCTTCCACGAGCCCGAGCCGGTGCAGTCCCCCCGTGCGTGGAGCGCACGATTTTGTCGTGCGCCCAACGCACCCGGCAGGGCGTGTCGTTGACGCCCTGAGCGGTGCGGAAGACGGCTCTGCCGTCCCGGGTGGCCGGGGCGCGCCGCAGTACCCGTCGGCCCGCGGAAGCCGCTCGGCGGCGTTAGCCGCCACCCGTTCCGCTTCTCGCCCGGGTACCGCGCCGTCCCACCGTGCTCACTCCTCCCGGAGCCGGGTGTTCCGCTTCCTTCAGCGTGAGCCGGTGTTGCCATGCGGAGTGCGGTGACTACGCGCTATTGATGGTGTCTGGAGGGGAGTTTTTCTTGGCCTTTGCAATAGTTGCCCGGCCCAAGGATCTGTCGGGCGGGCGGGAGGCCGGATCGGGCGGTCGCCGGTGCCTCGGCGCTGCGCGCCCTGAGGGTGAGGACGCGCTGCGCATGGCGTTCCTCGTGCAGGTCGATGCGGCGCGCGGTCAGCAGATGGCGCAGGCTGACGATGCCCTCGAGGCGGGGTTGCGGCCCGCGCGTGACCACCAGCAGCCGGGTCACCTCGTACTCGGCCATGCGGCTGGCGAGCGTGCGCAGGGTCGTCGGGATGCGCGACGACCGCCGGCCGGGCCGGTTCGCCGAGCGGGGTGGCGTCGGCCGGGTCCGCGTGGACCAGCGCGCCGCGCGTGACTACAGCCCCGGTCCCCCGCCTCCCCCCAGCCCCGGTCCCCCTCCTCTCGCGTGGCATCATCGGCCGAGGTCAGGACCGTTGTCGTACGAGGAGCACCATGAAGCCCGTTCTCGCTGCCGCCGCGGTGGCCGGTGCCGCTCTGCTGGACGACTTCTCGCTGGAGATGACCGGCAAGGACGTGTCCCGGCTGGAGGAGGCCCGGGGCAGCATCCCGCCCGGCACCCGCATCAACATCACCTTCCTCGCGGGTGAGGACCTCGGCATGCGGCTGGCAGCAGCCCGCGCGGTCAAGCGCCTCGGCTTCGTCCCTGTGCCGCACATCTCCGCGCGCCTCCTGCCGTCCCGCAGCGCCCTGGAGGAGTTCCTGTCCGGGCTGGCCGCGGACGGCACCGCCGAGAACGTCTTCGTCGTCGGCGGCGACCCCGCCCGCCCCGAGGGCCCTTACGAGGACTCCCTCGCCCTGCTGCGCACCGGACTGCTCCGGCGCCACGGCGTGCGCCACGTCGGCATCAGCGGCTACCCCGAGGGCCACCCCGCGATAGCCGACGGCACCCTGTGGTCGGCGCTCACGGACAAGGCGACGGCCATCGGCGCCGAGCGGTTCGGCGGCGACGTCATCACCCAGTTCGGCTTCGACGTCGACCCGGTCCTCAGCTGGCTGGAGGCCGCGCGCGCCCGCGGCATGCACCTGCCCGTCCGCATCGGCGTGCCCGGCCCGGCGGGCGTACGCCGGCTGCTCGGCTACGCCACCCGCTTCGGCGTCGCGACCAGCGCCTCCGTCGCCCGCAAGTACGGCTTCTCGCTGACCAACCTCATGGGCACGACCGGCCCCGACCGCTTCCTGCACACCCTCGCCCGCCGCTACGACCCCGAGCGCCACGGCACGGTCAAGGTGCACTTCTACACCTTCGGCGGACTGCGGCACACCGCCGAGTGGATCGCTGCCTTCCGGCAGCAGGACGGCCCGCGCGAGAGCCGCGCCTAGGACGTCCGCGCAGGCGGGTGCGACCGCAACGGCACCTCGTGCCCATGGTGCGAAGACGACGCGACCCGGACGGGCGCATGGCCAGGCCCACGAACCATGGTGTCGAATTTCCGCCAGCGACGGACGGTGTCCGTGACCGATCCTTGAGACATGCAGACAGCGACGCACCTCGACCGGGACCATTGCGTACGCGCCGTGCAATCCAAGGACGCGCGGTTCGACGGATGGTTCTTCACGGCCGTCCTGACCACCCGGATCTACTGTCGGCCCAGCTGCCCCGTCGTCCCGCCCAAGCCGGAGAACATGACGTTCTACCCGAGCGCCGCGGCCTGCCAGCAGGCCGGGTTCCGGGCCTGCAAGCGGTGCCGCCCCGACACCAGCCCCGGCTCCCCCGAGTGGAACCGGCGCGCCGACCTGGTGGCCCGGGCCATGCGGCTGATCGCCGACGGTGTCGTGGACCGCGAGGGTGTACCCGGACTCGCCGCCCGGCTCGGCTACAGCACCCGCCAGGTGGAGCGGCAGCTCTTCGCCGAACTGGGCGCGGGCCCGCTCGCGCTCGCCCGCGCCCAGCGGGCCCAGACCGCTCGGCTGCTCATCGAGACCAGCTCCCTGTCCATGGCGGAGATCGCCTTCGCGGCCGGTTTCTCCTCCATCCGCACCTTCAACGACACCGTCCGCGAGGTCTTCGCGCTCACCCCGACCGAGCTGCGCGCCCGGGCGCCCCGCAGCAGCCCGGCGCCCGCCCCCGGCACCCTCTCGCTGCGGCTGCCGTTCCGCGCCCCGCTCAACCCGGACAACCTCTTCGGCCACCTCGCCGCCACCGCCGTACCCGGCGTCGAGGAGTGGCGCGAGGGCGCCTACCGGCGCACGCTGCGACTGCCGTACGGTCACGGGATCGTCTCCCTCGCCCCGTGCCCCGACCACATCGCCTGCCGGCTCATGCTCAGCGACCTGCGTGACCTGACCGTGGCGATCAGCCGCTGCCGGCGCATGCTCGACCTGGACGCCGACCCGGTCGCCGTCGACGACCAGCTGCGCACCGACCCGTTCCTCGCCCCGCTGGTCGACAAGGCGCCAGGCCGCCGGGTGCCGCGCACGGTCGACGAGGCCGAGTTCGCCGTGCGCGCCGTGCTCGGACAGCAGGTCTCCACGGCCGCCGCCCGCACCCACGCGGCCCGCCTTGTCACCGCGCACGGCAAACCGCTGGACGACCCCGAGGGCGGCCTCACCCACCTCTTCCCGTCCCCCGAGGCGCTCGCCGCCGTCGACCCCGAGACCCTGGCCATGCCCCGCACCCGGCGCACCACCTTCACCACCCTGGTACGCCAACTCGCCGACGGCGCCCTCCACCTGGGCGTCGAGTCCGACTGGGCCGAGGCCCGTGCCCTGCTGCTCGCCCTGCCCGGTTTCGGCCCCTGGACCGTCGACGTCATCGCCATGCGCGCCCTCGGCGACCCCGACGCCTTCCTCCCCACGGACCTCGGCATCCGGCGCGCCGCCCAGGAGCTGGGCCTGCCCGCCACCCCGGCCGCGCTCACCGCCCGCGCCGAGGCCTGGCGGCCCTGGCGGGCGTACGCGGTGCAGTACCTGTGGGCAACCGACAGCCACCCGATCAACTTCCTGCCCGTATAGGCCGCACAAGGTCGAGGAAGGAACACGAGTCCGCACAAGCAAGCCCGAACCGGGACCTGTTCGCACAAGGACGTTCGACGCACATGAAACAGCACACCGTCATCCCCAGTCCCTACGGCCCCCTCACCCTCGTCGCCGACGACGGCGTGCTGTGCGGCCTGTACATGGAGGGCCAGCGCCACCGCCCGCCGGAGGAGAGTTTCGGCGGCCTCGACGACACGCCCTTCGCCGCGGCCGAGGAGCAGCTGTCGGCCTATTTCGCGGGCGAGTTGACCGAGTTCACCCTCGAACTGCGCCTGCACGGAACCCCGTTCCAGCGCAGCGTCTGGGAGCAGCTCACCCGCATCCCGTTCGGCGAGACCCGCTCCTACGGCGAACTCGCCGACGCCCTCGGCAATCCCCAGGCCTCCCGCGCGGTCGGCCTCGCCAACGGCAGGAACCCGATCGGCATCATCGTGCCCTGCCACCGGGTCATCGGCGCGGGCGGCGACCTCACCGGATACGGCGGCGGCCTGGACCGCAAACGCCGGCTCCTGGACTTCGAACGCGGCACGTCCCTCTTCTGAGCGCCGCCAGGCCCTGTCGTCGACAGGACCTAGCCGGCGCCGTACTCCGCGGCCATCCGACCGAGCAGGGCGGGCAGGGCGGTGCCGATCGGCTCGCGTACGATCTCGTCGGCGATCTCGTCGTAGGGCGTCGGCTCGGCGTTGACGATGACCAGCCGGGCGCCGTGGTCGGCGGCGACTGCGACCAGTCCGGCGGCGGGCTGCACCTGCAGGCTGCTGCCGACGGCGAAGAACACGGTGCACGCCTTGCTGATCCCCACGGCCTCGCCGAGGACGACCGGATCGAGCCGCTCGCCGAACATCACGGTGGCCGACTTCAGGATGCCTCCGCACACCAGGCAGGCGGGATCCTCCTCGCCGGCCTCGACCCGGGCGAGGGCGTCCTCCATCGGCCCGCGTGCATGACATCCGGTGCACACGAAACTCCGTGCGCTGCCGTGCAGTTCGAGCACCTTGCGGGCGGGCATGCCGGCGAGCTGGTGCAGCCCGTCCACGTTCTGTGTGATGACCCGGACCGGGATGCCGGACTTCTCCAGGTCGGCGACGGCGCGGTGGGCCGCGTTCGGCTCGGCCTGCAGCGTGCGGTTCTTGCGGCGCATCTGCCAGGACCGCCGCCGGATCTCCGGATCGGCCATGTAGTACTCGTACGTGACGAGCTTCTCCGCCTCCGGATCCCGCCGCCACAGTCCGTTCGGACCGCGGTAGTCGGGAATCCCGGAATCGGTGGAGATCCCCGCGCCACTGAGTATGGCCACGAGAGGGCTGTTCATGGACTGAGAGTAGGGCGCCTGCCGAGTCGGAGCGAGCGAATACCGGGTGGCTCCGCGTGCAGCGTCCACCCTTGCGGTCCGACCGGCGGCGGTCAGCCCGCGACGGGAGTCTCGGGCTCCATCTCGTAGGAGTGCTGGATGGCCTGATGCCGGGTCCCGAGGCCATCCGTGACCTTGCGCTCCCAGGGAACCTGCTGGAGGTGCTTGGTCTCGTCGATCATCGACGTGGGCTCCAGATTGCGGAAGCTGTCGACTTCTCCGGCAGCGACGGACGTCAATGTCGCGTAGACCGGTTCCGGGTCGAACTGCGCGCGGGGGAAGGCGAGCTTGGAGTAGTCGAAGAGCCGCTCGGAGGGGTCGTCCTCCCAGCTCTCCCAGGTCTGGAACATCCGGTCGTTGAATCCGGTCAGGAACGGCCCCGGATTGACCGTGGCGACTTCGATGTTGTGCTCCTGCAGCTCGTAGGCCATGGTTTCGGCGATCGCCTCGACCGCATGCTTGGACGCGGAGTAGATGCCGGTGAAGGGGTTGACGTTCAGTCCCTCCCGGGAGGAGACCCACACGATTCTTCCGGCGCCGCGCTTGACCATCTGCTTGGCGATCCCCTGGGTGAGGAGCAGCGGTCCGGTGACGTTGACCTCGAACTGGTGCCGGATGTTGGGTGCGGGAATGTCGACCGTTGAGCCGCCTTCGCCGACTCCCGCGTTGTTCACGAGGATCTCCACACCCCAGTCCAGAGCTTTGCGACGGTCGCCGTCGTTGGTGACGTCGAGCTTCTCGACCTGCAGGCTCACCCCTCGCTCGGCAGCCTGCCGCTTGAGCGTCTGCACCTGGGCGTAGATCTCCACTGCGGCGATCACGGAGAATCCCTTCTCCGCCAACCGCATGGCGGCTTCATGTCCGAAGCCGGTACCCGCTCCCGTGATGAGGACCTTCTTGAGTGCTGCACTGGCCATGGTGGTGTGCTTCCTTTCGTATTGCCGGATCCAGCCGTCATCGCCCGGCTGTCCACTTGCCGATCTGTTGCACAACGGTCAGCGTGACAATTCCTGCGGCTACGCCGACGGAGGTGTCCACCAGACGCAACAGCGGCTGTTTCCAGGCCCCGTGCGGGCTCAGCCCCGCGACGACCATGACGACAGTGGTGGTGATGGCCGCGGTGGCCTCGTCGCCGGGCCGCCCGACCAGCCCGGGCACCAGGACGCTCAAAGCCACGAGCAGGGCGAGACCCCAGGCGTGGAACGGCAGGAACGCGAGGTAGACCAGACACAGTACGAAGCTGATGAGCGTCGCCGACATACGGGTGATCGCCGCTGCCAGGCTCCTCCTCCTGCATTCCCGGACCACGAAAATCGCGGAGATCGCGGCCCACATGCCGCCGATCTGGCCGTCCTCGTACGGCTGATGAGCGCTCGACCACAGTCTGGTGGCCGCCCAGTAGCTCAGCAGACTGGCCAGGCCGACCTCGACCGAGTACGCCAGCAGCTTCGCGTTCGCTGCCTTGGGTGAACGCGTTCTCACGGCAACTTTCCGACCGCCGCTTCAGGATCCACCGGAGTCGCGGGCCGCGCTCACGATGAGATCCGTGACCGCCTGGGGGTGGGAGACCAGGGACACGTGCGAGGAGTTGATCTCCACCGTCCTGCGCGCATGTGCGCGCTTGGCCTCGTACCGCTCGAGGCCCGGGTCGATGGCCCTGTCCTGACTGCCGACGAGGACGTAGACCGGCTTGTCCCGCCAGGCCGCCGCGGTGAGCTTGTCGGTGAACGCCGACTGCGCGATCGGGCGCTGCGTCGCCGCCATGATGGACGCCTGTTGCTGCGGGAGGTCCTGGGCGAAGGTCGCGTGGAGCTTGGCGGCTTGGAGGTACACGTCCGTGCCCGTGGTGCCGTCGCCGTTGCGGAACGGCACTTGTTTGAACGCCTTGGTGATCGGGGCGGCCGGGAACCTGCCGGAGAGGCCGGCGAACGACTCGCCCTTGTCCGGCATGATCGCGTTGACGTAGACCAGCGCCTTGACGGTGTCGAGCCCGGCGGCGGCCTGCGAGATCACCTCGCCGCCGTAGGAGTGTCCGACGAGGACGATCGGCCCTTTGATGGTCTTCAGGAAGCTGTTCAGGTAGGTCGAGTCCTTGGGTATGCCGCGCAGCGTGTTGGGCGGGGCGACGACCTGGTAGCCGTCCTGCTGCAGGCGCTGCACCACTTCGTTCCAGCTGGACCCGTCGGCGAACGCTCCGTGCACGAGCACCACGGTCGGCTTCTGGCCTTGCGGGGCGCCGCCGAGACTGTCCGCGCTGTGAGTCGACGCCACGGTCAGGGCGGAGAGGACCGCCACTGCGAGGGCCAGTCTGCCCTCGCCTGATTTCGAGATCCTGGAGGCGTTCATGTGCTTCCACTTCCTTGGCGTACGAGGTGGAGAGCCGACGTTGGGTGTCTTTTCGCGGTCGGTGTCCCGCGCGAAGTGGGCAGGAACATGGGTTCTGGCGTCGGTCACCGCAGCCGCCGATATCGGATACGGCCATGGTCGCGTGTCCGCGCTTGTCGTGCATCCGGTGCCGTGCGAGCTGCGGCTTCCGGGGACCCGGCGGTGAGCGCGCTGTTTCGCGGGCCTGTCAGGTGCGCACGGGTGAATTGCGGGCCCCAACCCGCGGCCCTATCGTCGATCCATGGCGATTGCAACGACGGGACCTGTCGTTGTGGCGGGCCAGGACGGGGCGAACGGGTGCGTCGGTGCGGGGACCCCCCTTGGACGGCGTCGAACAGAGCGGCTGTGGCAGCGGGTTCGGCCGGGAGCCTGAACTCCCGGATACCGGGCGGCAGTCGACACCGCGCCCTCCTCGGTGCCAAGGAGCCGGCCGGGGGCGGCCAACCGAGCAGCCTCGAACTCGCGTGCAACGCCTGAGGCCTGGCGACAGAGGCGAGGGAGGAAACGATGACCCGTGCCGGCATCGCCGCCGCGCGCGCGAGCACGGCGCACCTGGCGGAGATCGTCCCCCAGGTCGACGACGAGCAGTGGGACCTGCCGTCTGCGTGCGCCGGCTGGCGCGTGATCGACGTGGTGGCCCACCTCGCGGCCCTCGCCTCCGAGGCGGTGGACCCGCCACCGCCCGATCCCACACTGCCGAAGAACCGCGAGCGCTACCACGACCTGCGCGTCGACGAACGCCGTGGCTGGAGCCACGCCCAAGTCCTCGACGAGTGGCGGCGCAGCACCCCTCGGCAGCTGGACCTCCTGGAAGCGGCCCAGGAACCCCCCGGGGCCGACGAGCCCGTCGGGGTGCCGGGGCTCGGGACGTATCCGCGCCACCTCCTGGCGAACACCATGGCGTTCAACGTCTTCTGCCACCTGCGCAACGACATGCTCGCCCCGGACGGCCCGCTCCCACTCACCCTGCCGGAACCGACCGACGGCCTGGTCGCCCCCGCCGTCGACTTCATGCTCGCCGGCCTTCCCCAGATGCAGGGGCCCGAACTCACCGCCACCGTCCGCAGGCCTCTCGTCCTCGACCTGACCGGGCCGGGCGCCACCACCGTCACCGTCCTGCCCGCGACCGGTCCGGACGGGCTGCTGACCGTGGCACCCGGTGCGGACGCCACCACCCGGGTCCACAGCACGGCGCTCGACTTCATCGCGTGGGCCACCACCCGCAAGCCCTGGCGCGACCACTGCCGCATCACGGGGGACGCATCCGCCGCGACACCGTTCCTCGACTGCCTCAACATCATTTAGCGGCCGAGCCCAGGCCGGCGCGGCCCGGCCCGGCCCGTGTGAACGGAGGTCGGCCGTCGTCGGAGACACCGGGGAGCCGGGGCCGGTCACGCCACTCGGTGGCCGTTCTCCAGCTCAGCCGTGCCGGAGCCGTCCGCGAGGACGTCCAGGGCGGTCAGGACGCGGCGGCCGAGCGCGCCGGGGAGGTGGGCGGTGATCTCCTCGCGGGAGACCAGGCGCCAGGACAGCAGCTCCTCCTCCTGCAGCCGGATGGCCTTCAGGTCCGACTCCTGCAGGACACCGCCGTCGTACAGGTACGCCACCAGCGGCGGCCGGCCCTCACCGTGCGACCAGTCCACGGCCAGCAGCCGCCCCAGCCCGCGGTCGAGGCCGATCTCCTCCAGCGTCTCGCGGCGCGCGCCCTCGCGCGGGGTCTCGCCGTCGTCGGACTCGATGGTGCCGCCCGGGAGAGCCCAGCCCTCGCGGTAGTTCGGCTCGACGAGCAGGACCCGTCCCTCGGCGTCCCGGAAGAGCGCGGCGGCACCGGCGAGGACCCGGGGCAGGCCCGCGATGTAGGCGGCGAAGTCAGAAGTCGTGGTCATTGAGGAAGCCTAACCAGCCGCCGGACGGCTACGGCCCGGCCGCCGCCAGGCGCAGGGTGCGTTCGGCCAGCGCACTGATCCGTACTCCGTCGAAGCCGGACACCGCACTGCGCACCGTGTCCTGCAACGGCTGCGTCCACCGGGCGGGAATCGCGGCCGCGCCGGTGCGGACCCCGGCCACCGACCCGGCGGTCGCCGCGTTGGAGTCGGTGTCCAGGCCGCCACGCACGGCCAGGGCGAGGGTCCGGGTGAAGTCGTCGTCGCCGTAGAGCAGCGCGGCGGTGAGCACGGCGGCATTGGGGACGGTGTGGATCCAGCCGAGCCCGGGGGTCTCCCCGGCCACCGTGGCCAGGGTCTCCTGCCAGGGCAGAGCGGAGTCGTGCAGCGCCGCGACCCGCCGTACGGTACGGGCGAGCCTGCTGCCCGCCGGGATCACGCCGAGCGCGCTCTCCAGTGCGTCCCGCACGCTCGGCGCGGTGAACGCCGCCGCGATCAGCGCCGCCGCCCACATGGCGCCGTACACCCCGTTTCCGGTGTGCGACAGCACCGCGTCCCGACGGGCCAGACCGGCGGCGCGGGCCGGGTCGCCCGGGCAGGTCCAGCCGTGGATGTCGGCGCGGATCAGCGCCCCGATCCACTCCTGGTACGGGTTGTGGTACGTCGCCGTCAGCGGCGGTCTGAGCCCGTCGACGAGATTGCGGTACGCCACCCGTTCCGCGGTGAAGGTCTGCAGGTACGGCAGTCTGAGCAGCCACAGGGCGCCGACCTGCTCGGTGCTGAAGCCGAAGCCGTGGGTCTCCAGCAGGTCCAGGCCGAGGATGGTGTAGTCCACGTCGTCGTCCCGGCAACTGCCCTGGATCCGGCCGCGTACGCAGGCGCGCCACTCCGGGCGCAGCACGGCCCGGTCGGCCGGGTCGGTGGGCTCGGGCAGATAGTCGGTGAGCGGCAGGGCTTCGGCCCTTTGCAGATAGCGGTCGATACGGGCGCGGGTCCACACCTCGCCCTGTTCGACCGGCTTGCCGAGCATGTTGCCCGCGATCCGGCCGAGCCAGCCGCCGTGGATACGGTCGGCGAGGTCCGGCCCGGTGCGGCCGGCGGCGTCGGCGGACGGGGCGGCCGTGGTGGGCTGCGGGGTCATGGTGGGGATCTACCCGCTTTCCCCAGGCCGCTCCCAGCCGCTTCCCAGCCTTCGGTCGGGGCATGACGGCGGGGGCCTGCTGAGGTTAAGGTCGCAGCGGCGCGACTGGCCCTGACGTGCGCGGGGCCCGGAGAGCAAGGGGAAAGCAAGGTGGCTCACGCTGCAGTGGACGAGACCCGTCGGGTGCTCATCGCCGCGGACAAGTTCAAGGGCTCGCTGACGGCCGTACAGGTCGCCGAGCGGGTGACGGCCGGGCTGCGCCGGGTCGTACCGGACCTCGAGGTCGAGGCGCTGCCCGTGGCCGACGGTGGCGACGGCACCGTGGACGCGGCGGTCGCGGCCGGTTTCGAGCGGCGCGAGGTGCGCGTCGCCGGGCCGCTGGGCCAGGAGGTGACGGCCGCGTACGCGCTGCGCGGCGACACCGCGGTCGTGGAGATGGCCGAGGCGAGCGGTTTGCAGCGGCTTCCGGCCGGTGTCTTCGCGCCCCTGACCGCCTCGACGTACGGCTCCGGGGAGCTGCTGCGGGCCGCGCTGGACGCGGGCGCGCGGACGATCGTGTTCGGTGTCGGCGGCAGCGCCACCACGGACGGCGGCGCGGGGATGCTGGCGGCGCTGGGCGCCCGGTTCCTGGACGAGGACGGCGAGCCGGTGCCGCCGGGCGGCGGGGGGCTGGCCGACCTGGCCGCCGCCGACCTCTCCGGCCTGGACCCGCGCCTGTCCTCGGTGGAGCTGGTCCTGGCGAGCGACGTCGACAATCCGCTGACCGGCCCCAAGGGCGCACCGGCCGTCTACGGCCCGCAGAAGGGCGCCTCGCCGGACGACGTGGCGACCCTGGACGCGGCGCTCGCGCACTTCGCGAAGGCGCTGGAGGCGGCCGTGGGGCCGCAGGCCGCCGAGTACGCGGCGGCGCCGGGCGCGGGTGCCGCGGGAGGCATCGGATACGGCGCCCTGCTGCTGGGCGCCCGCTTCCGCCCCGGCATCGAGGTCATGCTGGACGTGCTGGGCTTCGCACCGGCGCTTGGGCGGGCATCGCTGGTGATCACCGGTGAGGGGTCGCTGGACGAGCAGACGCTGCACGGGAAGGCGCCGGCGGGGGTCGCCGCGGCCTCACGCTCCGCGGGCAAGCCCGTGGTGGCGGTGTGCGGGCGGCTCGCGCTGGAGCCTGCGGCGCTCGAGCGGGCCGGGATCGGGCGGGCGTACCCGCTGACGTCGGTCGAGCCGGACGTGGCCAGGTGCATCGCCGATGCGGGGCCGATCCTTGAGCAGGTCGCCGCCCGCATCGCCGAGGACCACCTGCGCTGAGCCTGTGGGGCGCTGCCCCCTGGTGGGTCACACAAGCAAGGGGCCCCGGACCAGCAGATGGTCCGGGGCCCCTCGTGCATGCGCCGCTACGGCAGCTGCGCCGCGCGCGCCTCACGCCGGTTGTCGCGGAAGTTGTTCACCCGCCGGGCCGTGGCGAACAGGGGAATCACCGCGCCCATGACCAGCTGCAGCGCACAGCCCGTCTGGAGCAGCAGCTGCCCGCTCGGGGCGTCGAAGGCCCATGCCGCCAGCAGGCCCATCGAGAGCACGATCCAGGACAGCATGGCCCCGGCCAGGCGTCCCCGCGGCTTCGGGTACTCCACGCGGCTCACCATCAGCCAGGCGGTGCCCACGATGGCCAGCAGCGTCGCCACGAAGGGCAGCTCCAGCAGGACGATGGAGACCACCGTCAGCGCTCCGAACGGGCTGGGCATGCCCTGGAACATGCCGTCCTTCATCGTCACGCAGGAGAAGCGGGCCAGCCGCAGCACGACCGCCAGGAGCACCACGATCGCGCCCAGCGCCGCCATCCGCTGGTGCGCGTCGTCCGCGACCATGCCGTAGACGAGGACGAAGTACGCGGGCGCGAGCCCGAAGCTGATCAGGTCGGACAGGTTGTCCAGCTCCGCCCCCATGGGGGACGAGCGCAGCTTGCGGGCCACCAGTCCGTCGAACAGGTCGAAGACGGCCGCACAGAGCATCAGGATGACCGCAGTGGCGGCGCTGTGCCGCGCCATGCCCGCGGACTCGTCGTTGCCCGTCAGGTGCGGGATCAGGATGCCGGTGGTGGTGAAGTACACCGCCATGAAGCCGCACGTGGCGTTGCCGAGCGTCAGGGTGTCCGCTATCGACAGGCGCAGAGAGAGGGGCATCTCCTCCTCTTCGTCCACCTCGTCGGCCTCGGGCACCCAGCCCGCCTGGGTCTCCGGATCAATCACGGTCAATGCGAGTCACCCCAGCCACGGTCTTCTGTCCGACCTCGACCGAGACCTCCACGCCCTCGGGCAGGTAGAGGTCGACACGCGAGCCGAAGCGGATCAGACCGATTCGGTCGCCCTGCTCGACCTTCGTACCCTCCGGGAGGTAGGGCACGATGCGGCGGGCCACCGCGCCGGCGATCTGGATCATCTCGATGTCCCCGAGTTCGGTGTCGAAATGCCAGACTACGCGCTCGTTGTTCTCGCTCTCCTTGTTGAAGGCCGGAA
The DNA here is from genome assembly GCF_009796285.1 of Streptomyces broussonetiae. Lineage (NCBI taxonomy): Bacteria > Bacillati > Actinomycetota > Actinomycetes > Kitasatosporales > Streptomycetaceae > Streptomyces > Streptomyces broussonetiae. The sequence continues at coordinate 7,504,973 of NZ_CP047020.1, forward strand.
CAAAGCCGCCGGGGATGTGTTCGACCGATGTCACCGTGCCCGCGAGGGGCGCGCGGTTGACGTGGACGTTCAGCGGGCTCATGAAGATCGCGACGCGGGTGCGCCCGTCCTTCCACGGCATGATGCTCTGCACCACGCCGTCGGCGGGCGAGATGACCCGGCCCGGGGCGATCTCGCGCTCGGGGTCGCGGAAGAACCACAGCATGCCCGCCGCGAGCGCGGTGGCGGGCACGGCGACGGCCTTGGCGACGCCCGAGCGGCGGGCGCGGGCCAGGCTGAGGGCTGCGGTGGCGACGGTCGGGAGGAGCCACGGCGATGCTCCGCGCGCGAGGCGTACGCCGGCCAGGCTGTCTCGGGATGCAGAGGTTTGGCTGTGGGGCATGGATGACCTTCGTAGCGGATGATGCCGCGCTGGAACGGGGGGACGGCGGCTTTCCGGGGATCGTACCGGTCGCGGGCCGCAACTGGGCAAGCCAGGAAGCCGAGTCGACGGCCGAAGAACGGCTGAACAGCGTCTACGGGGTGTGATCTTCTTCTCGAAGAAAACACCCCATAGGCGGACATTCAGCCCTGGAAGCGATACTCTTCGAGCAGCCTGCGGCCGATGATCATTTTCTGGATCTCGGCGGTACCTTCACCGATGAGTAGCATCGGCGCCTCGCGGTAGAGCCGCTCGATCTCGTACTCCTTGGAGAAACCGTAGCCGCCGTGGATGCGGAAGGCGTCCTCCACGACCTCCTTGCAGTACTCGGAGGCGAGGTACTTCGCCATGCCCGCCTCGAGGTCGTTGCGCTCGCCGGAGTCCTTCTTGCGCGCGGCGTTGACCATCAGCGCGTGGGCGGCCTCGACCTTGGTGGCCATTTCGGCCAGTTTGAACTGGATCGCCTGGTGCTGGGCGATCGGCTTGCCGAAGGTGTGCCGCTGCTGCGCGTAGCTCACCCCCAGCTCGAAGGCGCGCTGGGCGACACCGCAGCCACGGGCCGCCACGTTGACCCGGCCGACCTCGACGCCGTCCATCATCTGGTAGAAGCCGCGGCCGGTGACGCCGCCGAGCACCCGGTCGGCCGGCACCCGCAGGCCGTCCATGATCAGCTCGGTGGTGTCGACGCCCTTGTAGCCCATCTTCTCGATCTTGCCGGGGATGGTGAGGCCCGGGCGGACCTCGCCGAAGCCCGGCTCCTTCTCGACCAGGAAGGTCGTCATGGACTTGTGGGGCGCCGTCCCCTCGGGGTGGCCTTCGTCACTGCGGACGAGAACGGCCACCAGGGACGACGTGCCGCCGTTCGTCAGCCACATCTTCTGGCCGTTCAGGACGTACTCGTCGCCGTCCCGCACCGCCTTCGAGGTGATCGCCGACACGTCGGAGCCCAGGCCCGGCTCCGACATCGAGAAGGCGCCGCGGATGTCGCCCGCGGCCATACGGGGCAGGAAGTGGTCCTTCTGCTCCTGCGTTCCGTGCTGCTTGAGCATGTACGCGACGATGAAGTGCGTGTTGATGATGCCGGACACCGACATCCAGCCGCGGGCGATCTCCTCCACGCACAGCGCGTAGGTGAGCAGCGACTCGCCCAGACCGCCGTACTCCTCGGGGATCATCAGACCGAACAGGCCGAGTTCCTTCAGGCCGTCCACGATCGCTTGCGGGTACTCGTCGCGGTGCTCCAGCTCGGTCGCGACAGGAATGATCTCTTTGTCGACAAAGTCCCGGACGGTGGAGAGGATCTCCTGCTGGACGTCGGTCAGACCGGCGGTCTGGGCGAGGCGCGCCATTACTTCTCCGTGTTCTTTTCCGCAGGTGCGGTCAGCTCTGGGCGGCCCGGCTGCTCGCCGCCGCGCTCCTTGATGTACGTCTCGGTGGGCACCATGACCTTGCGGCGGAAGACGCACACCAGGGTGCCGTCCTGCTTGTAGCCCTTGGTCTCGACGTGGACGATGCCGCGGTCGTTCTTCGACTTCGACGGCCACTTGTCGAGCACGGTCGTCTCGCCGTAGATCGTGTCGCCGTGGAAGGTCGGCGCCACGTGCCTGAGCGACTCGATCTCCAGGTTGGCGATCGCCTTGCCGGAGACGTCCGGCACCGACATGCCGAGCAGCAGCGAGTAGATGTAGTTGCCGACGACGACGTTCCTGCCGAAGTCCGTCGTCTTCTCCGCGTAGTTGGTGTCCATGTGGAGCGGGTGGTGGTTCATGGTGAGGAGGCAGAACAGGTGGTCGTCGTACTCCGTGACCGTCTTGCCGGGCCAGTGCTTGTACGTCGCCCCGACCTCGAACTCCTCGTAGGTGCGTCCGAACTGCATGACCGTCAGGCCTCCGGGATCTCGAACTTGCTGGTGCGCTGCATGCCGGCGGCCCGGCCCTTGCCGGAGATGACCAGGGCCATCTTGCGGCTGGCCTCGTCGATCATCTCGTCGCCGAGCATCGCGGAACCCTTCTTGCCGCCCGCCTCGGACGTGTAGTAGTCGTACGCGTCCAGGATCAGCTCGGCGTGGTCGTAGTCCTCCTGGGACGGCGAGAAGATCTCGTTGGACGCCTCGACCTGACCCGGGTGCAGCACCCACTTGCCGTCGAAGCCGAGCGCGGCGGCGCGCTGGGCGACCTCGCGGTAGCCCTCGACGTTGCGGATCTGCAGGTAGGGGCCGTCGATTGCCTGGAGGTTGTTGGCGCGGGCGGCCATCAGGATCTTCATCAGGATGTAGTGGTAGGCGTCCGCCGGGTAGCCGGGCGGCTGCTCGCCCACGACGAGCGACTTCATGTTGATGGACGCCATGAAGTCGGCCGGGCCGAAGATGATCGTCTCGACGCGCGGGGAGGCCTGCGCGATGGCGTTGACGTTGTTCAGGCCCTGCGCGTTCTCGATCTGCGCCTCGATGCCGATCTTGCCGACCTCGAAGCCCATGGTCTTCTCGATCTGCGTCAGCAGCAGGTCCAGGGCGACGACCTGCTCGGCCGTCTGCACCTTCGGCAGCATGATGCAGTCGAGGTTCTGCCCGGCGCCCTCGACGACCGTGACGACGTCCCGGTACGTCCACTCGGTCGTCCAGTCGTTGACGCGCACCACGCGGGTCTTGCCGGTCCAGTCGCCCTCGTTGAGGAACTTGACGATGGTGTGCCGCGCCTCGGGCTTGGCGAGCGGCGCGCACGCGTCCTCCAGGTCCAGGAAGACCTGGTCGGCCGGGAGTCCCTGCGCCTTCTCCAGGAAGCGGGGGTTGCTCCCCGGCACGGCGAGGCAGGAGCGCCGCGGACGAAGACGGTTGACGGTCATGCGGGGACCTCCAGGGGGTCGAGCTTGTTCGCGGTCCGGATCTCGTCGACGATGCGGCCGATGATTCCGGTGATGTCGAAGTCCTTCGGGGTGAACACCGCAGCCACTCCGGCGGCCCTGAGCTGGTCGGCATCACCATTCGGGATGATGCCACCAGCGATCACCGGTATATCTGTGGCACCGGCCACACGCAGCCGCTCCAGTACGTCCGGCACCAGCTGGGCGTGCGAGCCGGACAGGATCGACAGGCCCACCGCGTGCACGTCCTCCGCGAGGGCCGCGTCCACGATCTGCTCGGGGGTGAGCCGGATGCCCTGGTAGACCACCTCGAAGCCGGCGTCCCGGGCCCGTACGGCGATCTGCTCGGCGCCGTTGGAGTGCCCGTCCAGGCCCGGCTTGCCGACCAGGAAGCGCAGCTTGCCGGTGCCCAGCTCGCGGGCGGTGGCGTCCACCCTGGCGCGGACCTCGGCGAGCGCGGAACCCGGCTCGGCGGCGACCGCCACCGGCGCGGAGGAGACCCCGGTGGGCGCCCGGTACTCGCCGAACACCTCGCGCAGGGCCGACGCCCACTCGCCGGTCGTCACCCCGGCCCGGGCGCACTCCAGCGTGGCCTCCATCAGGTTCTCGGTGCCCTTGGCGGCCGCCTTCAGCCGCTCCAGCGCCTTGCAGGGGCGCGGGTGGTTGAAGGGCGGCTGGTAGCGCGTGTCGCGCCAGGTCCGCAGCCCGTCGACGACCCGGGCCTCGACCGCCGGGTCGACCGTCTGGATCGCGGTGTCCAGGTCGGCGGTCAGCGGGTTCGGCTCGGTGCCCTCGAAGGCGTTGACACCGATGATCTTCTCCTCGCCGGACTCGATCCGGGCCCGCCGCTCGGCGTGCGAGGAGACGAGCTGCGACTTGAGGTAACCGGACTCGACGGCGGCCATCGCGCCGCCCATCTCCTGGATCCGGCCGATCTCCGCGAGCGCGTCCGCGACCAGCTGCTCCACCTTCGCCTCGATCACCTTCGAGCCCTCGAAGATGTCCTCGTACTCCAGCAGGTCGCTCTCGTAGGCGAGCACCTGCTGGATGCGCAGGCTCCACTGCTGGTCCCAGGGACGGGGCAGGCCGAGCGCCTCGTTCCAGGCGGGCAGCTGCACGGCACGCGCGCGTGCGTCCTTCGACAGCGTCACGGCCAGCATCTCCAGCACGATCCGCTGGACGTTGTTCTCCGGCTGCGCCTCGGTCAGGCCGAGCGAGTTGACCTGGACGCCGTAGCGGAAGCGGCGCTGCTTGGGGTTCTCGATGCCGTACCGCTCGCGCGTGACCTTGTCCCAGATGCGGCCGAACGCCCGCATCTTGCACATCTCCTCGACGAAGCGGACGCCCGCGTTGACGAAGAAGGAGATGCGCGCGACCACGTCGCCCATGCGCTCCTCGGGCACCTGGCCCGAGTCGCGGACGGCGTCCAGGACGGCGATCGCGGTGGACATCGCGTACGCGATCTCCTGCACCGGCGTGGCCCCGGCCTCCTGCAGGTGGTAGCTGCAGATGTTGATCGGGTTCCACTTGGGGATGTGGGAGACCGTGTACGCGATCATGTCCGTCGTCAGGCGGAGCGAGGGCCCCGGCGGGAACACATGGGTGCCCCGGGACAGGTACTCCTTGACGATGTCGTTCTGGGTCGTGCCCTGGAGCTTGGTGATGTCCGCGCCCTGCTCCTCGGCGACGACCTGGTAGAGCGCCAGCAGCCACATGGCGGTCGCGTTGATCGTCATCGAGGTGTTCATCTGCTCCAGGGGGATGTCCTGGAACAGCCGGCGCATGTCACCGAGGTGCGAGACCGGCACGCCGACCCGGCCGACCTCGCCCCGGGCGAGGATGTGGTCGGGGTCGTAGCCGGTCTGCGTCGGCAGGTCGAACGCCACCGACAGGCCGGTCTGGCCCTTGGCGAGGTTGCGCCGGTACAGCTCGTTGGACGCCTCGGCGGTGGAGTGGCCGGCGTACGTGCGCATGAGCCACGGCCGGTCCTTCTCCCGGTTGCCTTCGGCATTCTGACGCTCAGTCATCTATGACCCCGGGTGTCTCAGATGTTGCGGAAGCGGTTGATGGCGTCGATGTGCTGGGCGCGCATCTCCTCGTCGCGCACGCCGAGGCCTTCCTCGGGCGCGAGGCACAGCACGCCGACCTTGCCCTGGTGCACGTTGCGGTGGACGTCGTGGGCGGCCTGGCCGGTGTCCTGGAGGGAGTACACCTTCGACAGGGTCGGGTGGATCTTGCCCTTGGCGACGAGGCGGTTGGCCTCCCAGGCCTCGCGGTAGTTCGCGAAGTGCGAGCCGATGATGCGCTTCAGGGACATCCACAGGTAGCGGTTGTCGTACTCGTGCTGGTAGCCCGAGGTGGAGGCACAGGTGACGATGGTGCCGCCCTTGCGGGTGACGTAGACGGAGGCGCCGAAGGTCTCGCGGCCCGGGTGCTCGAAGACGATGTCGACGTCCTCGCCGCCGGTCAGCTCGCGGATGCGCTTGCCGAAGCGCTTCCACTCCTTGGGGTCCTGGGTGTGCTCGTCCTTCCAGAACCTGTAGCCCTCGGCGGTGCGGTCGATGACCAGCTCGGCGCCCATCTTCCGGGCGATCTCGGCCTTCTGCTCGCTGGAGACCACGCAGATGGGGGTGGCGCCGCCGGCGAGGGCGAACTGGGTGGCGTAGGAGCCGAGTCCGCCGCTCGCGCCCCAGATCAGGACGTTGTCGCCCTGCTTCATCTGGGCGCCGTTGCGGGAGACCAGCTGGCGGTAGGCGGTGGAGTTCACCAGGCCCGGGGCCGCGGCCTCCTCCCACGACAGGTGGGCGGGCTTGGGCATCAGCTGGTTGGACTTCACGAGCGCGATCTCGGCGAGGCCGCCGAAGTTGGTCTCGAAGCCCCAGATCCGCTGCTCGGGGTCGAGCATGGTGTCGTTGTGGCCGTCGGAGGACTCCAGCTCGACGGACAGGCAGTGGGCGACGACCTCGTCGCCGGGCTTCCAGGCGTTGACGCCCGGGCCGGTGCGCAGGACGACGCCCGCGAGGTCGGAGCCGATGATGTGGTACGGCAGGTCGTGGCGCTTCGTCAGCTCGCTGACCTTGCCGTAGCGCTCCAGGAACCCGAACGTGGACAGCGGCTCGAAGATCGAGGTCCACACCGAGTTGTAGTTGACCGAGGAGGCCATGACGGCCACCAGGGCCTCGCCCGGGCCGAGTTCGGGCACGGGCACCTCGTCGAGGTGGATCGACTTGCGGGGGTCCTTGTCGCGGGTCTCGAGGCCAGCGAACATCTCCGTGTCGTCCTTGTGCACGGTGATCGCGCGGTACGACTCGGGAAGCGGCAGAGCGGCGAAGTCGGCGGACGTGGCGTCCTTCGACTGGATCGCGTCCAGGATGTCCTTCACGGTCACGGTGTTGCCTCCGGCGGTGGACGCCCCTGAGGGAGGGGGCGCTGAGGGTTCGTCGGTACTGCTGGGAGTGCTGCTGAGGGTTTTTGAGGAGTGCCGTCGGTTCGGCTCGGTGGTGCTTCGGCAGCGCTTTGTGGCGCGGGAGGTTGCCTGTGACGCAGGCGTCCGGGCGCGCGGGCCGTGGACCCTTGGGGACAGCCGACGAGCGAAAGGTCTCTGCTCGCCGGCCGCCCGGACACCATCAACGTATGACACCGCGTGTCAGGTGGCAAGGCACTGAGTGCCAGAACAAGCCCTCAGATGAAATCTTTACGTAACAAATGAGCGATGATCGATCGAACGGCTTCGGAAATCCGCTGGAAAACCTGCCCTGACATGCCAAAACGGCCACCCCCAAGGGTGGCCGTCATCACAGCCGAGAAAGGCTGGGGAGGGGCGCTCAGCGCTCCTTGAGCGCCTCCTCGATGGTCCGCATGACCTCGTCCAGCGGGGCGTCGGTACGGGCGACCGTCACGAGTACCTCGCCGTGCGCGGAGACCGCCGCCGGGGCGGAGCCGGCGGCCGGGCGGGGCGCCGGACCGCGCCCGGCCCCGATCCCGTTGCCGAACGTCTTGCGCACGATCGCGAAGGCGTGGTCGAGCTGTGCCTCGACGTCGCCCTGGCCGCCCGCCCGCAGCCAGCGGCGCAGCACATGGTTGTGGGCGGTGACGACCGCGGAGGCGGCCACCTCGGCGAGGAGCGGGTCGTCGTTGGCGTCGTCGGCGTGCGCGTGCTCGTCGAAGTGGCCGAGCAGATAGCGGGTGAACAGACGCTCGTAGCGGGCCACCGAGGCGATCTCGGCCTCGCGCAGGGTGGGCACCTCGCGCGTGAGCTTGTAGCGGGCGACCGAGATCTCGGGCCGGGCCGCGTACATCTTCATGACTTCCTTGATGCCACGGCACACGGTGTCGAGCGGGTGCTCGTGCGCGGGGGCGGCGTTGAGCACCGCCTCGGCGCGGATCAGCGTGTCGTCGTGGTCGGGGAAGATCGCCTCTTCCTTGGAGCGGAAGTGGCGGAAGAAGGTGCGGCGGGCGACCCCGGCGGCGGCCGCGATCTCGTCGACGGTGGTTGCCTCGTACCCCTTGGTCGCGAACAGCTCCATGGCTGCGGCCGCCAGCTCTCGGCGCATCTTGAGCCGCTGGGCGGCGGCGCGACTGCCTGCGGCACTTTCCGGCGCGTCGGGCGTAGCTGGTGTACGTGAGGACTTGGCGGGCTGGGACATGACCTGAACGTACTGCATGTGCGCAGCTCGGTGCGCAGGTGTGCCGTTTCCCCCGCCCGGCGGGGGCGGGGGAGAGCCCGGCCGGCCGGGCGGGGCAAGGACACCGGGATCGAGCAGCCCGCCCCAGTCCGCCTCCGCGTGGGACCAGTCGCCGACGCCGTCAGCGGCGGGCATACTCGCGGAAGCCGCGGCCGGTCTTGCGGCCGAGGCAGCCCGCCGCCACCAGGTGTTCCAGCAGCGGGGACGGGGCGAGACCCGGGTCGCGGAACTCGCGGTGCAGGACCTTCTCGATGGCCAGCGAGACGTCGAGGCCCACCACGTCCAGCAGCTCGAAGGGGCCCATCGGGTAGCCGCCGCCGAGCCGCATCGCCGCGTCGATGTCGTCCAGGGACGCGTAGTGCTCCTCGACCATCTTGATGGCGTTGTTCAGGTACGGGAACAGCAGCGCGTTCACGATGAAACCGGCCCGGTCGCCGCAGTCCACCGCGTGCTTCCTGATCGTCGCGCAGACCTCGCGGACGGTCGCGTGGACGTCGTCGGCGGTCAGCACCGTGCGCACGACCTCGACCAGCTTCATCGCGGGCGCCGGGTTGAAGAAGTGCATGCCGATGACGTCCTGCGGGCGCGAGGTGGCGCGGGCGCAGGCGACGACGGGCAGTGAGGAGGTGGTGGTGGCGAGGATCGCGCCGGGCTTGCAGACCTTGTCCAGCGTCTGGAACAGCTGCCGCTTGACCTCCAGGTCCTCGGCGACCGCTTCGACGGCCAGGTCGACGTCGGCGAAGGCGTCGTAGGACCCGGCCGGGGTGATCAGGTCCAGGACCCCGGCGGCGGCCTCGGCGGTCAGCCGGCCCTTGTCGACGGAGCGTGCGAGCGACTTGCCGATCCGGGCCTTGGCGGCCTGTGCCTTCTCCTCGCTGCGGGCGGCCAGCACGACCTCGTAGCCGGCCTTGGCGAACACCTCGGCGATGCCGGAGGCCATGGTGCCCGAGCCGGCGACACCGACGCTGCGCACGCTGCGGCCGGTGGCCCCGGTGTCCCCCTCGGCCGGGGTCAGCGTGTCCGGCACGACCGTGGCGCTGCCCGGTGCTTCGTAGCTGTAGAAGCCGCGCCCGGACTTGCGGCCGGTCAGGCCCGCCTCGCTGAGCTGCTTCAGGATCGGTGCGGGTGCGTGCAGCCGGTCGCGGGACTCGGCGTACATGGCCTCCAGGACCGTGCGCGCGGTGTCGATGCCGATCAGGTCCAGCAGGGCGAGGGGGCCCATCGGCAGGCCGCAGCCGAGCCGCATCGCCGCGTCGATGTCCTCACGGGAGGCGTAGCGGGCCTCGTACATCGCGGCCGCCTGGTTGAGGTAGCCGAAGAGCAGGCCGTCGGCGACGAAGCCGGGGCGGTCGCCGACCGCGACCGGCTCCTTGCCCAGCTCGAGCGCGAGGTCGGTGACCGCGGCGACGGCCTGCGGCGCGGTCAGCACCGAGGAGACGACCTCGACCAGCTTCATCGCGGGCGCCGGGTTGAAGAAGTGCAGGCCCAGCACGCGCTCGGGGCGGGCGGAGTCGGCGGCGAGCCGGGTCACGGACAGGGCGTTGGTGCCGGTGGCGAGGACCGTCTCCGGGCGGACGATGGCGTCCAGCTCGCGGAAGATCTGGTGCTTGACCTCGTACGACTCCGGGGCCACCTCGATCACGAGGTCGGCGTCGGCCGCCGCGCCGAGGTCGGTGCCGGTACGCACCCGGGCCAGCGCGTCGGCGCGCTCGGACTCGGTGATCCGGCCGCGCTCCACGGCACGGGCGGTGGAGGCCTCCAGCGCGGCGACGCACCGGACGGCCTGGGCCTCGCTGACGTCGATGCCGATCACCTCGCGGCCGGCCTTCACAAGGACCTCGGTGATACCGGTGCCCATGGTGCCGAGGCCGACGACGGCGATCGTCTTGAACGGGGACAGCGGGGTGCCGGACAGGGGGGACAGGGGAGTGGCCATCGCGGGACTCCAGGAATGAGGGTGACGACGAGGAGCGCACCCGGGTGCGCCCAGAGGCGCACCGGGGAGCGGAAAGGAGTGCGGGTGTTGTCGGGCTGCAAGCGCACACGCCCGGTGCTGCCGGTGCCACGGGCGTGCACACGCCCGCACGAACGGCAGGAAATCCGACCGGCCCTGTCCCGGAGCCGGGTCGTACAGCGGCACAAGACGTACCGAACTGACGGCTGCTCACGACGGCCGCGTCACCAGACCGTCGTCAGCGAGTTCGCGAGTGGGTAACTCGCTCGTCTGAGCTTAACCGGTGAGTAACGAGCGCGCCAGACGTCCGCTCGAATTTGACTGTGTGAGGTGGCTCCCTCCGGCCGCGCCACCCCCCTACGCTGGACTTCGTGGACGAAGAGTTGCGATCGCTCACGGAGCGCTTACGGCAGGAGTCGCGCGGCTCGACCGCGTTCGACCGGCTGCTGACGACCGAGGACCAAGGCGAGCTGGCGGAGGTGCTCACCGCGCCCGGGCAGCCCCTGTGGGCAAGGGAGCTTGCCGCGTTCCGGCTCGGGCGCGCGGGCGACCGCCGGGCCTTCGAGTCCCTGGTGCTGCTCCTCAATCACCGTGACCCTCCGCGCTGCGCCTCCGCCGCACACGCCCTGGCCCGGCTCGGTGACCCGCGCACGGCCCGGGCGGCCGCCGCGCTCGCCACCAACGAACTGCGCGTCGCCTACGCCCTGCATCCGGTACGGCTGCTGGCCGATCTGCGGGCCCCCGAGTCCGTGCCCGCGCTGATCACCACCCTGGAACGCCGGCTGCGCCCGCACGACCCCTACCGCCGGGTCGCCCTCGCCTGTGTGGAGGGCCTGGGCAGCCTGGGCGACCCGCGCGCCCGCCGCGTCCTGAACGAGGCCCTCGCCCACCCGGCACTCGCGCAGGCGGCGGTGCGCGCGCTGGGCCGCATTCCCCAGCAGAAGGAGGCGAGGTGACGCCGGGTCAGTGTGCGGCGGTCACTCGGGCACCACCGCGAACGCCTCGATCTCCATGAGGAACTCCGGCGCGACCAGTCCGGCCACCTGCACCGCCGAGGACGCCGGCAGCCGGTCGTCGCTCAGATGGGCGGCGCGGGCCGCGCGTATCGCGGGCAGGTGGGCGGTGTCCGTCACGAAGTACGTCAGCTTCACGACGTGCTCGAAGCCGGCGCCGGCAGCGGCCAGACACCGCTTCAGGTTCTCGAACACCTGTCGGGCCTGCGCCGCGGGATCGCCCGCGCCGACCAGCTTGCCGTCCTCGTCCAGGGGCAACTGACCGGAGACGACGACAAGACGGCCGCTCGCCGTGACCACGTGGCTGTACCGGGCCGCGGGCGCGACGCCGTCGGGGGCGGGGATCCGGATCGGTTCACTCATGGGTCCCATGGTGAACCACGGCACTGACAACACCCCCGGGAGGGCACGGGGCGGTATCGACGTGCGACTCCGCCGTGGGGCGTGGCCAGGACGAGGCCGCGCCCGCACGACGGCACATCACGGCGCCCGCACGGCGCAGTGCCAGGCGTCTACCGGCGGAAGCCGAGCAACTCGTGCAGCGTCTCCCCGCGCGGCGCGGGCGCCGCCTTGACGGCCAACGGCTTCGGGTCGGGCGACTTCGCGCACACCGCGTCGGCCACCCCGGCGGAGCCGCGCGGCACCCGGCCGTTCTTCAGATAGGCCGTCAGATACCGGTCCAGACAGGCGTTGTCGCTCAGCGTGACTCCGTGGTTGCCGCCGCCCGCCTCGACCACCAGGCTGGAGCGGGCGAGCAGCCGGTGCACCGTGACGCCGCCGGGGTAGGGGGTGGCCGCATCGTCGGTGGCCTGGAACAGCAGCACCGGCGGAAGCCCGGTGTTGGCGATGTCCACCGGCCGGCGCCGCGCGGTCGGCCAGTAGGCGCACGGTGCGTTGTACCAGGCGTTGTTCCAGGCCATGAAGGGAGCCTTGCCGTACACGGTCCAGGTGTCGCTGTGCCACCGGTTCCAGCCACCGGGCCAGGAGGTGTCGCGGCACTGCACCGCCGCGTAGACGCTGTAGCCGTTGTCCCCCGAGTGGTTCACGGCGCCGAGGTTCTTCCACACCTGCACCAGCGGCCCGGCGTTCCTGTCGCGCACGTACGCCGCGAACGCCTCGGCGAGGTAGGGCCAGTAGCCGTTGTAGTAGCCGCCGGGGATGAAGGTGTCCTCCAACTCGGCGGCGCCCACCTTGCCGCCGGCCGGCTTCTTCGCCAGTGCCGCTCGCATCGCGTACCACCTGGTCTCGATCTTCTCCGGGTCCCGGCCGAGGTGGTAGGCGGAGTCGTAGCGGGCGATCCAGGCCATCAGGGCGCGGTGGCGGTCGTTGAAGGCGTAGTCCTGGCCGAGGTTGTCCGCGTACCAGACCCCGGCCGGGTCGACGACCGAGTCCAGCACCAGGCGGCGGATCCGCTGCGGGAACAGCTTGGCGTAGACCGCGCCGAGGTAGGTGCCGTAGGAGTAGCCGAAGTAGTTGATCTTCGAGGCGCCGAGGGCCGCGCGGATGAGGTCCATGTCGCGTACGGCGCTGACGGTGTCGATGTACGGCAGCAGATCGGCGTGGCGGCGGCCGCAGGCGGCGGCGAAGGCCTTCGCGCGCGCGAGGTTCGTCCGCTCCAGGGCCGGGGTCGCGGGCACCGTGTCCGGCCGTACCGCCTTGAAGTGGCCGGGCACGCAGTCCAGGGCCGGGGTGGACCTGCCGACGCCGCGCGGGTCGAAGCCGATCACGTCGTACTGGGCGGCGACGCTCCTGGGCAGTGCGGAGGCGACGAACCCGGCGAGCCTCAGGCCGCTGCCGCCGGGGCCTCCGGGGTTGACCAGCAGTGGACCCTGGAAGGTCTTCGCCGTGTGCTTGACGCGGGACAGGGCGAGCGTGATCCGCCGCCCCTGCGGGTGGGCGTGGTCCAGCGGCACCTTCAGGGACGCGCACTGGAGCGTCGGGTAGTCGCTGGTGCCGCACTTCTTCCAGGCGAGCCGCGGGGCCGGGGCGGCCGAGGCCCCGTGCGCGGGTACGGCGGTGACCGAGCCCGCCAGCACGGCGGCGGCAGCGCACAGCACGGCTGCGCGAGTTCTCATGGGTCCTCCCGGGACGGCGGGGGCGGTGGGCCGTGATGATCACAGCCCTCGCCGCATCGTCCCGGCGCCGGGGTCCGAAGCTAACGCGCCGGGAGCGTACTTGACCCGATTGCGCCGTGCGAAGCCCTCGAACGCCCGTACCGGCCGCGGTCACATGAGGATGTGTGTCGCCGTCACATGAGGGTGAGCTGGGTCGGCTCGGCCGCGGTCTCCGGCTCGGCCGGTCCCGCCGGGCGGATCCGGCGGGCCAGACCCGCGCGCGCGGGCCCGATGCCGTACTCCCGCGCCAGGTCGTGCACCTGACGGGTGATCCGGCGCTGGTACCAGGTGGGCGCGTAGGCACCCGCCGCGTACAGCCGCTCGTAGCGCCGTACCAGGTGCGGATGGTGCCGGCCGAGCCAGGCCATGAACCACTCCCGGGCGCCGGGGCGCAGATGCAGCGTCAGCGGGGTCACAGAGGTGGCCCCGGCCGCCGCGATCGCCCGTACGGTGGCGCGCAGTTGGTCAGGGTGGTCGCTCAGGAACGGGACGACGGGCGCCATCAGCACCCCGCAGCCGATGCCGTGCTCGCCGAGGGTGCGTACGACGTCCAGCCGGCGCTCGGGAGCGGGGGTGCCCGGCTCCACCGTGCGCCACAGCTCGGGGTCGAGGAAGCCGACCGAGACCGAGATGCCCACGTCCGTCACCTCGGCCGCCCGCACCAGCAGGTCCAGATCGCGCAGGATCAGCGTGCCCTTGGTCAGGATCGAGAACGGGTTGGCGTGTTCGGTGAGGGCACCGATGATGCCCGGCATCAGGCGGTAGCGGCCCTCGGCGCGCTGGTAGCAGTCGACGTTCGTGCCCATCGCCACGTGGTCGCCCTGCCAGCGGCGGGAGGCGAGCTGGCGGCGCAGCACCTCGGGCGCGTTCACCTTGACCACGATCTGGGTGTCGAAGCCGAGGCCCGTGTCGAGGTCCAGATAGCTGTGCGTCTTCCTGGCGAAACAGTAGACGCACGCGTGCGTGCACCCGCGGTAGGGGTTGACCGTCCACTCGAACGGCATGCGCGAGGCGCCCGGCACCCGGTTCAGCACCGAGCGCGCCCGCACCTCGTGGAAGGTGATCCCGCGGAACTCGGGGGTGTCGAAGGTGCGGACCACGGTGTTCGCGTCGAACAGCGCGGGCTCGGCGGCCCGGCCGTGCTCGGCCGCCGCCCCGGACGCCGCGGATTCCGCGGATTCCGCGGTGAGGTTCTCCCAGCGCATGACGCCTCCTCGCTAGCACTGCCGCACAGAATAGAACATCTGTTCCCATGATCGTGCGCCCCGTATTCACCACCCCCGATTTGGGGGGCCGGGCACCGGGGTGGTTGGCTTGCCCCAACCCCGAGAAACCAGGTCCTGGAGGAACGCAATGGCGCAGGTCGAGGCCACTACGGAGCGGGTCGTCGCGGCGGACGCGGAGAAGGTGTTCGACGCCCTCGCCGACTACCGCGGCACGCGGCAGAAGCTGCTGCCCGAGCACTTCAGCGAGTACGAGGTCCGTGAGGGCGGCGACGGCGAGGGCACCCTCGTCCACTGGAAGCTCCAGGCCACCAGCAAGCGGGTGCGCGACTGCCTGCTGGAGGTGAGCGAGCCCACCGACGGCGAGCTGGTCGAGAAGGACCGCAACTCCTCCATGGTCACCACCTGGCGCGTCACCCCCGCCGGCGAGGGCGCATCCCGCGTCGTCGTCACCACCACCTGGCAGGGCGCCGGCGGCATCGGCGGCTTCTTCGAGAAGACCTTCGCCCCCAAGGGCCTCGGCCGGATCTACGACGCCCTGCTCGCCAACCTCGCCGCCGAGGTCGAGAAGTAGCCCCAAGCCCCCAGCGGTGAAGGGGTGTTGCACCCCTTCACCGATTCGAGTGGATCTCCCTCCCCTCCGGAACCAGGCCGTAACCCGCCGCAGTTGTTCCCCGTTGCCGCCGTACGCGGGACATGTGACAGGTGTGACGAGGGGAGCGGTACGTGGGCGGAACGACGTTGGTGAAGCACGAGCCGGTCGTGGCACCGCCGGCGGCGCAGGAGGCCACCGCCGCCGCGCCGCCGGCCGCACCGGCGCCCCGACTCGGCGCGCGCCGCGTGCGGTTGGTGTTCGTCGGGCTGATGCTCGCCCTGCTCCTCGCGGCGCTCGACCAGATGATCGTCGCCACCGCGCTGCCCAGGATCGTCGGCGAGCTGCACGGCCTGGACCGGATGAGCTGGGCGATCACCGCCTATCTGCTCACCTCCACCGTCGGCCTGCCGCTGTACGGCAAGCTCGGTGACCTCGTCGGCCGCAAGGGCGTCTTCCAGTTCGCCATCGCCGTCTTCGTCGTCGGCTCCGCGCTCGCCGGCCGGGCCCAGTCGATGGACCAGCTGATCGCATTCCGCGCGGTGCAGGGAGTCGGCGCGGGCGGCCTCATGATCGGTGTGCAGGCGATCATCGCCGACATCGTGCCGCCCCGCGAGCGCGGCCGCTACATGGGCCTGATCGGTGCCGCCTTCGGCCTCGCCTCCGTGGCGGGCCCGCTGCTCGGCGGCTACTTCACCGACCACCTCTCCTGGCGCTGGTGCTTCTACGTCAACGTCCCCTTCGGACTGGTCACCCTCGCCGTCGTCACCGTCGTACTGAAACTGCCGAAACCCGCCGCCCGCGGGCGCTTCGACGTCCTCGGCTCGCTGCTCCTCGCCGCCGCCTCCACCTGCTTGGTGCTGCTGACCAGTTGGGGTGGCACCGAGTACGCCTGGGGCTCGCGGCAGATCATCGGTCTCGGCGCGGGCGCCCTCGCCGCCACGCTCCTCTTCCTCGTCGCCGAGCGCTTCGCCGCCGAACCCCTCATCCCGCTCCGGCTGTTCCGCGACTCCGTCTTCAACGTCTCCGGCCTGGTCGGCCTCGTGATCGGTGTCGCCCTGTTCGGTGCCGCCAGCTACCTGCCGACCTTCCTGCAGATGGTCGACGGCGCCAGCGCCACCGAGTCCGGGCTGCTGATGCTGCCCATGATGGCCGGGATCGTCGGCGCCTCCATCGTCGGTGGGCAGCTCATCAGCCGCACCGGCCGTTACAAGATCTTCCCCGTGCTCGGCGGTGCCCTCTCCGCCGTGGGCATGTGGCTGCTGTCCCGCCTCGAAGTCGACACCCCCCGGCTGCACTACAGCATCTGGATGGCCGTCCTCGGCGCCGGTATCGGCCTGGTCATGCCCGTCCTCGTCCTCGCCGTGCAGAACTCCGTACGCCCCGCCGACCTGGGCACCGCCACCAGTGCCAACAACTACTTCCGGCAGATCGGCGGCAGCGTCGGCGCCGCGATCTTCGGCACCCTCTTCGCCGACCGGCTCACCTCCGCGCTGCGCAGGGAACTGCCCCCGCGCGCGGGCGCGGCGCTGCCCGACGCCGACTCCATCACCCCGCAGCTCGTCCGCGCACTGCCCACGGCCCTGCGCGACAGCTACATCCGCGCCTACGCCGACGCGATGCCGAGGATCTTCCTCTACCTGGTCCCCGTGCTCGCCGCCGGCCTGCTCATCGCCTTCTTCCTCAAGGAGAAACCCCTGGTGTCCCATCCCAGCGCCGAAACCGATCCCGAGACAGTGAACGCCAACGTCTCCATTCCGCAGGCCCGCCCCCAGCCTTCGGCCGCGGGAACCCCCCTCCCACATCGCTCGCCCCATACCGCCGGAATCCCCGTGTGCGGGACGGTGCAGCACCCCGACGGCACCGTGGTGCCCCGCGCGGCCCTCACCCTCATCGACGTCACCGGCCAGCAGATCGGCCGCGGCGCGAGCGGTGAGGACGGGCGGTACGCGCTCAGCACGCCCGGCTCCGGCTCGTACGTGCTGATCGCCGCCGCGGGCGGCCACCAGCCGCAGGCCGTCTCCGTCACCGTCGGCGAACGGCCCGTCGAACTCGACGTCGTCCTCGGCGGCGCCGGACGCCTCGCCGGCAGCGTCCTGACCGCCGACGGCAGCCCCGTGCGCGAGGCCACCGTCACCCTCACCAATGTGCACGGCGAGGTCGTCGCCGCCACCCGCAGCGGACGCGAGGGCGGCTACGTCATCACCGAACTCGTCGCCGGCGAGTACACCCTGGCCGCCAGCGCACCCGCCTTCCGCCCGGCCGCGCTCCCGGTCACCGTGCAGGCCTCCCGGGAGACCCGGCAGGACGTCGAACTCGCGGGCGGCGCCGTGCTGAGAGGTACCGTGCGGGCGAGCGGCGGACGGCCCGTGGAGGACGCGCGCGTCACGCTCCTGGACGCCGCCGGCAACGTCGTGGACACCCTCACCACCGGAGCGGACGGAACGTTCCGGTTCGTCGACCTCTCCTCCGGCGAGTACACCGTCATCGCCGCCGGCTACCCGCCGGTCGCCACCGTCCTCCAGGTCGCGGGCGGCGGCCGCACCGAACGGGACCTCCAACTGGGCCACGAGGACTGAGGGCAGGACGCGCGGCAGGCGCCCGCAGGGCGCTGAGCTGCGCGCCGGTGCGGTTCGGTGAAACCAATTCCGGGATTGCCACACATCGCGACCGGCCGCCGCCGTACGGTAGTGGCAGGCTTCACAGATCGTTTGCGAACAGCCGTGGGGAGAAAGGGCCGGGGCCATGGAATTCGGCGACGACCGTGGCAGCGAGCGGGACACACCTCCCGGCCGCGACACAGAGGGCACCGCCGCGGGCCGGATTCCGCTGGCAGTTGTCGTCGTCGACCGCGACGGCCTGGTGTCCCACTGGAGCAGCGGCGCCCGGCGCCTGTTCGGCGTCGGACGCGAGGACGCCGTCGGACGGCCCGCGGCCGACCTGCTCCCGGTCTCCGGCGCCCTCCCCGAGGAGGCGCACGGCGAGGCGATGCCGGACGCCTACGACGCGTACGACGGGCTCGGCCCCGACCTGGAGGCCTCGCTCGGCGGCCGCACCGCCTACGCCACGGCCGGCCGCGCCCGTGTCTTCCCGCACCACCCGGCACCGGATCCGCACGGCGAGCGGCTCGACGTGCTGTGGTGGGCCTACCCGCTGATCGGCCCCGGCCCGTCCCGGCTGCTCGTGCTCGCCGCCGACGCCGCCCGGCTGCGCGACGAGCGCGGCTACGGCGACGAGACCGCCGAACGCATCTCGCCGGGCTTCGCCCGCCACACCGAACTGCCCGCCTTTGACGAGCTGGAGCGGCGGCTGCCGGAGATCCTGCCCAACATGGGCCCGGGACTCAGCTCCCGGATCGTCGCCCAGGTCCTCGAACTGGGCTATCCCGTCCTGGAGTTCAGCCAGTCCGACCGGGTGCCCGTCACCCCGTACTGGGGCGTGCCCCGCCGCCCGGGACGGCGGCGCGCCGAGGCCGTCGTGCCGCAGCAGCGCTCCGCATCCGTCCTCGTCCCGGCCGGCGCCGAGGGCGACCTGGAGTACGCCGCGGTGCGCGAGCGGCTGGAGTTCCTCAACGAGGTCAGCTCCGGCATCGGCACCTCGCTCGACCTCGGCGAGACCATCCGCGAGGTCACCAGCGCCGCCGTACCCCGGTTCGCGGACTTCGCAGGCACCCATCTGCGCGCCGCCGTCCTGGCCGGCGAGGGCTTCCCGGACGGCCCGCCCGACGCCAGCACCGTGATGTTCCGCGTCTGGGTCGAGCACAACGACGAACCGGGCCGCTGGGACGACACCGTGCCCGTCGGCGAGGCCTTCGCCTTCCCCGAGCACACCCCGTTCTACAAGTGCATGGTCACCGGCGAGCCGGTCCTCATCCCGCGGGTCACCGAGGAGTTGAGCGAACGCATCTCCGGCGAGTTCGAAAAGCGCGACCTCAGGCCGCTCATCGGCGGCCGCTCCCTGCTGATCGTGCCCCTCAAGGCCCGCAACGTCGTCCTCGGCTTCATGGTGCTGATGCGCCGCCCCGACCGGCCGCAGTTCGACGACATGGACCGCACCACCGGCGCCGAACTCGCCGCCCGCGCGGGCCTCGTGCTCGACAACGCCCGTATGTACACCTACCAGGAGAACGTCGCCGACACCCTGCAGGACAGCATGCTGCCGCAGGTGACCCCGCGGATGGCCGGCTGCGACGTCGCCACCCGCTACCTGCCCGGCACCCGGCTCGGCAGGATCGGCGGCGACTGGTTCGACACCATCAAACTGCCCGGCTCACGCACCGCTCTCGTCGTCGGCGACGTCATGGGTCACGGCCTGAACTCGGCCGCGATGATGGGCCAGTTGCGCACCGCCGTACAGACCATGGCCGCGATGGAGACCCCGCCCGCCCAACTCCTGCGCAACCTCGACGACCTCGCCCGCAGGCTCGGCGACAACTACCTCGCCACCTGCCTGTACGCGGTCTACGACCCGATCGGCGGCGAACTGCACCTGGCCAACGCCGGACACATCCCGCCCGTCCTCGTCCGCGCCGAGGACGGCAGCAGCGAACTCCTCGACCTGCCCACCGGAGCCCCCGTCGGCGTCGGTGGTGTCCCCTTCGAGGCCACCCGGGTCAAGGTCGCGCCCGGCGACCGGCTCGTGCTGTGCACCGACGGCCTGGTCGAGGTGCGCGGCTCCGACATCGGCGAGGGCCTGGCCGCGCTGTGCGAGTCCGCCGCGCACCCGGCCGCCTCCATGGACGACGCCTGCGACACCATCATCCGCGCCCTGAACACCCACGGCGGCCGCAAGGACGACGTCGCCCTGCTCATGGCCCGCCTCAACGGCCTGCCCGGCGACCACGTCGCCGCATGGCAGCTCGACCCCGATCCCCGCGAGGTCGCCCGGGCCCGCCGCCTGGTGCGCGCACAACTCCTCGACTGGGGCCTTGCGCATGCGGTGGACACGGCCGAACTCCTGGTCAGCGAGGTCGTCACCAACGCCGTCCGACACGCCGAGACCGAGCGAGTGGGGCTGCGGGTGATCCTCGCCGACGCCCTGCTGTTCGAGGTCACCGACGACGAACCGGCCCTGCCCGTCATGCTCGGCACCGACCCGCACGACGAGGCGGGCCGAGGTCTGCGCGTGGTCAGCCGGCTGGCCCGGGAGTGGGGCGCCACCGCGTCCGGGCACCGCAAGACCGTCTGGTTCGAACAGTCCGTCACCACACAGCCATGACCAGGCCAGGGGCGTGCGCCCTGGCCGCGCACGCCCCCGATATGGCCCGGGCTCGTACATCCGATGAAGGTGGCCACGCGCCCCTTGCCCCACTCCCGTCCTTCGCGATATCCCGATCACGGAACCGAACCGTGGGGAGAACGCATGAACGTCTCGGACAACTACCGCAACGCCTGGGAAGGTTACTGGAGAGAGACCTCCGACAAGGCAGGCGAGGCGATCTGGGACTGTGATCCCGCCCTCTCCGCCGAACCGCACAGCGCCCTGCTCCTGCCCCACGCCGACTCGTCGCGCACCATCGTCGACCTGGGCTGCGGCAACGGCACCACGACCCGCTCCCTCGCCACCCGGTTCGCACGTGCCGTCGGCGTCGACCTCTCGCACGCCGCTGTCGAGCACGCCCGCCACGCCACGGACAACGAGACCGTGGAGTTCCAGCAGCTCGACCTCACCGACACGGACGCCGTGCGCGCCCTGCACGAGCGGCTCGGCGACGCCCACGTCTATATGCGGGCCGTGATGCACCAGAGCGAGCCGGAGGCACGGTCGGCGGTCGCCGCCGCCGTCGCCGAGATCATCGGCAGAGAGGGGCGCGCCTTCGTCGTCGAACTCACCTCCGGCTCCCGGGACGTCCTCAGGCGTGCCGCGGCCCAGCCGGGCGGCCCTGGGCCCAAGCTGCAGCGCGTCTTCCAGTACGGGCTCAAGCCGGCCGACGCCGACGACAACGAGATCCCGAAGCTGCTCGGTGCGGCGGGTCTGACAGTCCTCGCCGAGGGAGACACCGCCCTGCCGCAGACCGAGTACCTCTCCGATGGCACCCGCATAGAGCTGCCGGCCCGCTGGTTCGTCCTCGCCGGGCAGTAGGTCGTCCCCACAGGGAAGCAAGGGCACGTCCTCGCCGGGAAGCAGTCCCGGGTACGGGCGGGCGCCTGCCGGATGTGGCCGAGGGCACCTCGTGGACGGTCGGCGGGTGCTCACGCCAGGTCGGTGCCCAGTTCGGTGTCGGGCCGGCAGAACGTGCACGGCTCGACGGTCGGGTCGGTGAGCGCGGCGCGCGCCTCGTCGGCCCTGATGCGGTGGGGCGTGCCCTGGATCATCGTGCAGTCGGCCAGGTGAATGAGGGCAGGCTCGGGCCCGGTCGGCGTGCGCTTCTGCTGGACGACGTAACCGGTCCGCACGCGCGGCGGCGTGAGGCCGGGCAGCGGACCGTTGCCCTTCCCCTGGCGCCTCGGCCGTTGCCGCGCCGGGCGTTCCGCCTCGGCGAGGGCGGCCAGCACGGTGTCGCGCTGGATCCGGAGGTAGGTGGCGAGGGTCTCGTTCTCGGCGAGCCGCTCGTCGAGGTAGCCCAGGATCGCCCGCAGCCGGCGCGGGTCAGGCGGCAGCAGGGACATGGCGCACACCGTCCCCGGGCGGGATGGAGCCGCTCACCGTCGGCTCCGTCCACCCCACCGCGGGGCGAACAGCGCCGCCCGAGCCGCCGTCCGGCGTCCTTGCCAGTACGGGTGGAACAGGACCTGCGACGACAGACGGGTCAGCCGTCGCCGCAGCGCCGTGCCCGGACGCGCGGCGAGCCGGAGGTAGACCGCGTGCCACTCCTCTTGTGCTCGGGCGAGGTCGTCGGGAATCTGTCGCATGGCCGGATTCAATCACGTGTTCGATTTTTGGTGCGAGCGCCGGGCCTCGGTGTGATGCCCGGCGACAGTTGGCCATGCGCAACGACAGTCGGCCACCGAGGTCCTGTCCACCGAGGTCAGCCGGACCATCGAGCCCGGTGACGGCCTGCGCGGGACGCCGAACGCCGCGATGCGTACCGCCTGCCTCGCGGCGCGGGCCCGGCTGATGGAGGAGCCGGTGGACGAGCGCCGCCCCGACCGGCCGGTACCGCCGACAGCCGGTACCGCCGCGACCGGGGCGGTCGTGCATCTGCCGGCCACCGCCATCGAGGAGGGCCGGAGCCTGTCCTCGACGACGGCATCATGGCCGACACCGCCTACCGTCTGATGACGGCCTGGCGGCCCGGCCTCACTTCAGGTGCCGGCCGAAGAACCGGTCCCCGTCCTCGACCTCGAACCACGGGGTACCGGTGTGCCCGCCCAGATTGGCGTGCAGCGTCTTCGCCCTGCTGCCGAAGGCGTCGAACAGGTCCAGGGCCCGCTGCCGCGGGTTGCCTTCGTCGTCCCACTGCAGCAGGAACAGCAGGGGAATGGTGAGTTGTCGGGCCTCCTCGCGCTGGGCGAGGGGCACGTACCCCCCGGCGAAGAAACCGGCGGCCACGACGCGCGGCTCGACCACCGCCAGCCGGATGCCGACCGCGGTCCACCCCGAGTACCCGACCGGGCCGCCGATCTCGGACAGTGAAAGAAGGGCATCCAGGGTGGTCCGCCATTCCGGGACCACCTTTTCGACCAGCGGGCCGATGAAGGACTCGAAGATCTCGTCGGCCGGCTCACCGGCCTGCATCGCCCGGCGGATGTCGGCGCGGGCCTGCTCGTCGGCGGCTGAACGGGGCCGGTCACCGCATCCGGCGGCGTCGATGGTGGCCACCGCGTAGCCGTACGCCGCCGATTGCCGGGCCCGGGCCACCAGCCGGGCTTCCCTCTTGGGCAGGCCGTTGTTGTGGGCCATGAGGATCAGCGGGGCCGGTGCGGCGGATTCAGGCGTCCACAGGGTGCCGGGGATCTCACCGAGGGTGAATTCACGTTCGAGGACGCCGCTGTCGAGGCGCTGTTCGGAAGTGAAGTGCATGGTCGTACCTTTCGGGAGTGCTCTGGAACGGCGCTCCCGGACGACCTATCGCCCGACCGTGACCCCGGAGGGGAGCACCCATGTATTCACTGTGTTCACGGGTACCACCTCCTCGATCTCTCGCACGGCCGCTGGGAATCTAGCAGTGACGCCGTGGCCCGCCAACGGGTTTTCTCCGTCACCCGGAGGGGTTCGCGCTGCTCGCCGGATCCACAGCCGGCACCCACCCCGCCCGTGAGGTCCGGTCGGCCTGTTTCGCACGACGGGACCGCCGTCCCACACGCTGGTGGCATCGGCGGTCCGGCTTCGGTGCCGTGAGGCATCAGGCCGCGTTGTACTGCTGGGTGGGCGCTGCGGCGGTGTGGGTGAGGTGGGCGCGGGTGGCGCGGGTGGACTTGGCGAGGAGTGCGGCGGTGCGGGCGACCAGCATGCCGATGGCCAGGAAGATCAGTGCGTCGGTGAGGGCGTCGCCGGTGATGTGGTGGGTGAACATCCAGCGGCCGAGCTGGTCGGGGAAGACGTGCACGGAGGCGTACGCGAACAGCAGCCGGGCGCCGATGACCACGGCCCACAGCGCGGCGTAGGGGGCCCGGCCGGTGGAGAACGAGGCCCGGCGGCCTTCGTCGTAGCGGACCTTGAGCAGGGCGGCGGCCAGCAGGCCGAGCAGCAGGCCGGCGGCCAGGCCGATGGTCTCCAGGGTGAGACCGTTGCCGTGGGTGGCGATGTTCTTGGCGAAGACCGGTACGACCGCCACGGCAAGCAGGATCGGGCGGGCGAGGCGGATCCAGGCGATCTTCTTGTAGCCGAGGTCGGCGTGGAGCACGGTGGCCAGGACGGCGAGGTTGACGATCCAGACGCTGGCGTTCATGGCGGGTCCTTCGCAGTGTGGTGGTGCCGGGGACGGGCTGACGTCTTCGAAGCTACGAGCGGGGGTGGGCCCGGCTCGTCGGTCTGCGGGTGGGTGCCGGGTGGAGGCCGGGTTGATGCCGCTGAGCTGTGCGAAATGCCCTCTCGGTTGCGGGGTGGCGCATAGGCGGGCGCCCAGAGGAGCAGATGCCCGGGGCGCTTGGCGTGGTGGCCCGAGGGCGGTCACTCACCCACGGGAGGCGAGGCGCTTGACGAGGCGGACGACGAGACCGTTCGGCATGGCCGAACTCGCCTTCGGGGTACGGTGGTTGGTAGGAGGCGGCGCAGGAGGAGAACGCTCCGACCGAGCCTGCGGCAACCGGGTCCGGGGGGCTGAAGGCCTCCGCGCCGGGCGGTGCCCCTGTGGCCCGGCACCAGCACGGATGGCATCGGTGCGGGGCGCGGTAGGGTCCGTTCATCGCGTCCGGCCCACCCCGAGTACTGTCCGGCCCGGCCGGCGCTCGCCTGCCTGATCCGGGAGCCTGCATGCCCGCCGTCGTCCCAGCGCTCCGCGACCGGTCCGCCTATCTGTGGGGCATCCGCGTCATGCGGCTCGCCGGTCTGGCGGCCCTGTTCTTCTCCACCGTGCATGCTCGTCCACCCGCCGGCTGGCACGGCCGGGGACCGGCGATCTCCTGCGCGCTGGGGGTGATGGCGGCCGGGTGGCTGCTGTGGATCGCCGCGGAGCACCGGCCGCGGCTGCTGACCGTGTCCCTGGCCGCGACGGCGCTGGGCGGGGGTGCCCTGGGCGGACTGTCCCCGCACTCGGTCGGCATCGCCGCGGCGGCCGTGGCGGCGCTGGTGGCGGCGGCGGCCCTGACCCCCGAGACGTCCATCGCGATCGCCGTGGCCGCCTCACTCGCCCTCGCCGTGACCACCATCGTGGTCGGTGGCGGTACGGCGGTGATGCTCGGCTACCTGGTGCTGGTCGGGGCCGGTCTGGGTATGGGCTTCATCCGTCTCGGCCAGATCCAGCGCGCCGAGCAGGCCGAGGCGCTGCTGGAACAGACCCGCCGCGCCCAGCAGGCCGAGGCCCAGGCCGCCGTCCTGCACGAGCGCACCCGGATCGCCCGCGAGATCCACGACATCCTCGCCCACTCCCTCGGCGCCCTGTCCATGCAACTCGAAGCCGCGCAGGCGCTGTTGCAGGCAAGCCCGGCAACCGGCGAGGACCCCGCCCTGGGCAAGGCCCTCGGATGCGTCGGCCGGGCCGGTGACCTCGCCCGCACGGGCCTGACCGAGACCCGCCGCGCCGTCCACGCCCTGCGCGAGGACAGCGTGCTTCTGCCCGAGTTGCTGGCCCGCCTGGCCACCGGGCCCGAGCAGGACGACACCGCCCCCGCCGTGCGCCTCCAGGTCGCGGGGACCGTCCGCCGCCTGGAGCCGGACGCCACCCTCGCCGTGCTGCGTACCGCGCAGGAGGCGGTCACCAACGCGGCCAAACACGCCCCTGGCCAACCTGTCACGCTCACCCTCGTCTACACCGAGGACCACACCACGCTCACCGCTTCCAACCCGCTGTCCGACGCCGCCGCTCCCCGGCCCCTCGGCGCCAGCGGAGCCGGCTACGGACTGACCGGGCTGCGCGAACGCGCCCTGCTGGCAGGCGGCACCCTTCACACCGAAGTCGTGGACAACACCTGGCAGGTGTGCGTCACAATTCCCGCGTGACCGGTACCACGCCCCCGATCAGGGTCCTCGTCGCCGACGACCAAGCCGCCGTCCGGGAAGGACTGGCGCTGCTGCTGGGCACGCTCCCGGGCATCGAGGTCGTCGGCCAGGCCGAGGACGGCAACGCCGCCGCCGCGCTGGCCCGCGACCTCCAACCGGACGTGGTGCTGATGGACCTCAACATGCCGCACTGCGACGGCATCGACGCCACCACCCGCATCCTCACCGACCACCCGGACATCCGGGTCGTGGTGCTGACCACCTACGAGGACGACACGTCCATCCTCGGCGCCCTGCAGGCCGGCGCCCTCGGCTACCTGACCAAGGCCGCCACCCGCGCCGACATCGAACGCGCCGTCAAAGCCGCCGCCGCGGGCCAGGCCGTCCTCGACCCCGCCGCCCAGCGCACCCTGCTCGCCGCCGCCACCGGCATACCCGCCCCGGCCACACCCACCGACTCCGCCCCGGACGATCTCACCGCCCGCGAGGCGGACGTACTGCGACTGATCGCCGAAGGACGCTCCAACCGGGAGATCGCCCGCAGGCTCGTCGTCAGCGAAGCCACCGTCAAGACTCACATCAACCGCATCTTCGCCAAGACCGGAAGCCGCGACCGGGCCCAGGCCATCCGCTACGCCTACACCCACGGCTACGCCGAGCCCGGAACGAGTACGTGACCACCCACCGGACGACACCCGTGGCGACGACTCGCTCAGGGCTCCCACGCCGGCTCGGACCGCTCTACCTGACGCCGAGCGCGATCCTGTCGTCCTGGATCGTCCACCTCTGCGACTGCCTGCCGGGGCGACACCTGTCCGAGCGCTACCGCATGGCCCGGGTCGGCTTCGACGTCTTCCTCCTCGGCCAACTCGCGCGTACCGGCGCCTACGCCCTGCGTCCCCGCCGGCGCGACCGTGTCCCTCCCCACGCCGCCGCGAGCACCGCCATGCTCTGCCTCGACGCATGGTTCGACGTCACCACCAGCACCCGGCACGACTTGCCGCTCTCCCTCCTCCTCGCCGGCCTGTGCTGGTGGCCGGCCTCCCGCCCTCGCACCTGAGCACCCCGGCCGACACCAGTCAGGCCGTCCGCGCCGGGCGCCCCGGACCCTGGGCGGAGCCACCCACCGCCACGCACGCCATGGTCGCGTCCGTCTCCACCCGGTCCCCACCCGGAGTACAACCACGCGCCGACGCCCGGCGCACCCTCCGGTCCCTAGCGTGAAGGACGTCCAAGGAAACGCCCACCAGCGATGACAGCAAACCGGAGGCCCTGACATGTTCCTCGCCCACTACATCGCCGGATGGACCGGCATCCCCACCGGGATCGTCATCGCGGCCCTGTTCATCCTCCGCAAGCGCGGCACGGAACTGCGTGCCCGTCGGACGCAGGCTCGCCGGTCCACCGCACCTGTCCGGCCGCAGAGGCCCGTCCGTTGACAGCTCCGGAGCCGGGTCGATCCGAGACCACCCGGTCTCTGCCTCCTCCCCGCCTCGTAGGAAGTTCCCTCGTCGGCGCGTAACGTGAAGCAGCATGAAGATCCTCATCAGTGCCGACATGGAGGGGGCCACGGGCGTCACGTGGCCGGGTGACGTGCTGCCGGGGACACCGCAGTGGGAGCGGTGCCGGTCGATGTTCACCTCCGACGTGAACGCCGCCGCGCAGGGCTTCTTCGACGGCGGCGCCGACCAGGTGCTCGTCAACGAGGCCCACTGGTCCATGCGCAACCTGCTGCTGGAGCGCCTCGACGACCGGGTCGAGATGCTCACCGGACGGCACAAGACACTGTCCATGGTGGAGGGCGTCCAGCACGGCGACGTCGACGGCATCGCCTTCGTCGGCTACCACACGGGCGCCGGTATGGAGGGCGTCCTCGCCCACACCTACCTCGCCAACCAGATCACCGGGGTGTGGCTCAACGACGTCCGCGCCAGCGAGGGTCTGCTCAACGCCCATGTCGTCGCCGAGTACGGCGTGCCCGTCGTCCTGGTCACCGGCGACGACCTCGCCTGCGAGGACGCCCTCGGCTATGCGCCCGAGGCGCTCAAGGTCGCCGTCAAGGACCATGTGTCCCGCTATGCGGCGGTGTGCCGGACCCCGGCCCGCACCGCCGCCGAGATCCGCGCCGCCGCCAAGGAGGCCGCACGCCTGGCGGTCCGTCAGGAGCCGGTCCAGGCCGGTCCGTTCACGGTCGCGGTCGAGTTCGACGCCGAGCACCTGGCGATGGCCGCCACCGTCGTCCCCGGGGTCGCGCACATCGGGGAGCGGAAGGTGACGTACACCGGCGCCACCATGTACGAGGCCATCCGGACGTTCAAGGCGGTCACCACGATCGTGTCCGCCGCCGTGGAGGAGCAGTATGGCTGAGCAGCAGGCGGACGACCTGGCCCTGGCCGAGGTCGTGGAGTTCACCTCCGGCCTGATCCGGATCGACACCACCAACCGGGGCGGCGGCGACTGCCGGGAGCGGCCGGCCGCCGAGTACGCCGCCGAGCGGCTGGCCGGCGCAGGCCTCGAGCCGCTGCTGCTGGAACGCACACCGGGCCGTACCAACGTCGTCGCCCGGATCGAGGGCACCGACCCCTCCGCCGACGCGCTGCTCGTCCACGGTCACCTCGACGTGGTGCCCGCCGAGGCCGCCGACTGGAGCGTGCACCCGTTCTCCGGGGAGGTCCGCGACGGGGTGGTCTGGGGGCGCGGCGCCGTCGACATGAAGAACATGGACGCGATGATCCTCGCGGTCGTGCGCGGCTGGGCCCGCCAGGGCGTACGACCCCGCCGGGACATCGTCATCGCCTTCACCGCCGACGAGGAGGCCAGCGCCGAGGACGGCTCCGGGTTCCTCGCCGACCGCCACCCCGAACTGTTCGAGGGCTGCACCGAGGGCATCAGCGAGTCCGGTGCCTTCACCTTCCACGACGGCGCGGGCAGAGGGATCTACCCGATCGGGGCGGGCGAGCGCGGCACCGCCTGGCTGAAGCTCACCGCGCGCGGCCGGGCCGGACACGGCTCCAAGGTGAACGACGAGAACGCGGTCACCCGGCTCGCCGCCGCCGTCACCCGCATCGGCGAGCACACCTGGCCGCTGCGCCTCACCCCGACCGTGCGGGCCGCTCTCACCGAACTCGCCGCCCTGTACGGCATCGAGCCCGACTTCCGGGACGTGGACATGCTGCTGGACAAGCTCGGCCCGGCGGCGAAGCTGGTGGAGGCGACCGTCCGCAACAGCGCCAACCCGACCATGCTGAACGCCGGTTACAAGGTCAACGTCATCCCCGGCGAGGCAGTCGCCCATGTCGACGGACGGTATCTGCCGGGTGGCGAGGAGGAGTTCGCCGCCACCCTCGACGAGTTGACCGGCCCTGATGTCAGCTGGGAGTTCGCCCACCGGGAGGTGGCCCTGCAGGCGCCCGTGGACTCGCCGACCTTCGCGCGGATGCGGGCCGCCGTCGAGGAGTTCGCTCCGGAGGGGCATGTGGTGCCGTACTGCATGTCGGGCGGCACCGATGCCAAGCAGTTCTCCCGGCTCGGCATCACCGGCTACGGTTTCACCCCGTTGAAGCTGCCCGAGGACCTCGACTACCAGGCCCTGTTCCACGGCGTGGACGAGCGGGTGCCCGTCGAGGCACTGCACTTCGGCGTCCGCGTCCTCGACCGCCTGCTGCGCACGGTCTAGCCCCGAGAACGGAGGGTGCACGGTGCTGACCTCGCCGTACGGCACATGGCCGTCACCCGTCGACGCGGCGCTGGCCGCCGCGCACGACGGGCGGCCGGAGTGGGTGGGCTTCGTCGGGGACGAGGTGTGGTGGACCGAGCCCCGGCCGGCCGAGGGCGGCCGCCGGGCCCTGGTGCGCCGCACGGCCGAGGGCACGGAGGAGACCGTGCTGCCCGCGCCCTGGCACGTGCGCAACCGGGTCGTCGAGTACGGCGGCTGCCCCTGGACGGGGGCGATGGACGCGGGCCGGCCGCTGGTCGTCTTCACGCACTTCGCCGACCAGCGGATGTACCGGTACGAGCCCGGCGGCGAGCCGCTTGCGCTGACCCCGCCCTCCCTGGTGGGCGCGGGACTGCGCTGGGCGGACCCGCACCTGGACCTCGACCGCGGCGAGGTGTGGTGCGTCCTGGAGGAGTTCACCGGGGACGGCCCCGGCGACGTACGGCGCGTGCTCGCCGCCGTACCGCTGGACGGATCCGCCGCCGAGGACCGCTCGGCGGTGCGCGAACTCACCGACGGACGGCACCGGTTCGTCACCGGCCCGCGCCTGTCACCCGACGGCCGCCGCGCCGCGTGGCTCGCCTGGGACCATCCACGGATGCCGTGGGACGGCACGGAACTTCTCGTCGCCGAGATCGGAGCCGACGGCGTACTGCATGGCGTCCACACGGTCGCCGGCGGACCGCGTGAGGCGATCGCACAGGCCGACTGGTCCGCGGA
Organism: Streptomyces broussonetiae; assembly: GCF_009796285.1. Classification (NCBI taxonomy): domain Bacteria; kingdom Bacillati; phylum Actinomycetota; class Actinomycetes; order Kitasatosporales; family Streptomycetaceae; genus Streptomyces; species Streptomyces broussonetiae. Next base: position 7,534,808 of record NZ_CP047020.1, read on the forward strand.
CGGCAGTCTTCTGTACACGAGCGACCGCAGCGGCTGGTGGAACCTGTACCGCGACGGCACCCCGCTGTGCCCGCGCGAGGAGGAGTTCGCCGGCCCGCTGTGGCGCCCGGGTCTGCGCTGGTTCGCGCCGCTGGACAGCGGGCTGATCGCGGTCGTCCACGGCAGGGGGTCGACCATGCTCGGCATACTGGATCCGGAGTCCGGTGAGATCGGCGACGCCGTCGGACCCTGGACCGAGTTCGCGCCCACGCTCGCCGCCCGCGGCGGCCGGGCCGTCGCGGTCGGCGCCGGCCCGCGCACCGGCTACGAAGTGGTCGAACTGGACACCGTCACCGGCCGGACCCGCGCCATCGGTGCCCGGCACCGCGACGCCGTCGACCCCGCCTACTACCCCGAGCCGCGGATCCGTACCTTCCCCGGACCCGACGGCCGCGAGGTGCACGCCCACGTCTACCCGCCGCACCACCCCACGTGCACCGCGTCCGACGGCGAGGCGCCCCCTTACGTCATCTGGGCGCACGGCGGACCCACCGACCGGGTGCCGCTCGTACTGGACCTGGCGATCGCCTATTTCACCTCGCGGGGCATCGGGGTCGCCGAGGTGAACTACGGCGGCTCCACCGGCTACGGCCGCGCCTACCGTGAGCGGCTGCGCGAGCAGTGGGGCGTGGTCGACGTCGAGGACTGCGCGGCCGTCGCCCGCGCCCTCGCCGAGGAGGGCACCGCCGACCCGGACCGGCTCGCCATCCGCGGCGGCAGCGCGGGCGGCTGGACCGCCGCCGCCTCCCTGACCACCACCGACGTCTACGCCTGCGGCACCATCGTCTACCCGATCCTGGACCTCGCCACCTGGGGCCCCGGCGATACCCACGACTTCGAGTCCCGCTACCTCGAATCGCTGATCGGACCGTTCACCGAGGTGCCCGCCCGGTACGCCGAGCGCTCGCCCACCAGCCACGCCGACCGGCTCACCGCACCGTTCCTGCTGCTCCAGGGCCTGGACGACGTGATCTGCCCGCCCGCCCAGAGCGAGCGCTTCCTCGCCCGGATCGCCGGCCGGGACGTGCCGCACGCCCACCTCACCTTCGCGGGGGAGGGGCACGGGTTCCGGAGGGCCGAGACGATGGTGCGTGCATTGGAGGCCGAGCTGTCCTTGTACGCTCAGGTGTTCGGACTGGACGTGCCCGGCGTCCCGAGACTGGAGCTGCACCCGTGAAGGAACTGACCCGGCCGGAGCGACTGGCCCCCGGCGCGCGGGTGGCGGTCGTCGCCACCAGCGGACCGGTGCCCGAGGAGCGGCTCCAGGCCGGGCTCGACGTACTGCGCGGCTGGGACCTCGACCCGGTCGCTGCACCCCATGTCCTGGACCGGCACGCCGAGTTCGGGTATCTGGCCGGTGCGGACGCCGACCGCGCGGCCGACCTGCAGAACGCCTGGTGCGACCCGTCGGTGGACGCGGTGCTGTGCGCCCGCGGCGGGTACGGGGCGCAGCGCATGATCGACCTGCTGGACTGGGAGGCGATGCGGGCGGCCGGCCCGAAGGTCTTCGTCGGCTTCAGCGACACCACCGTCCTGCACGAGGCCTTCGCAACCCGACTCGGCCTCGCCACGCTGTACGGGCCGATGGCGGCCGGCATCGACTTCATCAAGAACGCCCGGGCCCAGGACCATCTGCGGGCCACCCTCCTCGCCCCGGAGACCGTCCGCACCATCGCCTCCGGCGGTACGGCCCTGGTGCCCGGCCGGGCCCGTGGGATCACCCTCGGCGGCTGCCTGGCCCTGCTCGCCGCGGAACGCGGCGCACCGCACGCACGTCCTTCGGCCGCCGGCGGACTGCTGTGCCTGGAGGACGTCGGCGAGAGGACGTACCGGCTGGACCGCTACCTCACCCAACTCCTGCGTGCCGGCTGGCTGGAGGGTGTGCGCGGGGTGCTGCTCGGCTCCTGGGAGGACTGCTCCGACCACGCCGGGATACGCCCCCTGCTGGCCGACCGGCTCGGCGGGCTCGGCGTGCCGGTGGTGGAGGAGTTCGGCTTCGGTCACTGCGCGGGCGCGCTGACCATCCCCTTCGGTGTGGCGGCCGAACTGGACGCGGACACCGTCACCTTGACCCTGGACGAGCCCGCCCTGCGCTGACCTGCCCGCACCCTCACCTGTGGCCTCACAGGCCGCCTCGGGACCCGCACGCCGCGACGGCGGACCCCGGCGCCCCTCACATGCCCCCCGCGCCACCGGTGTCCTCTGCGGCGGTTTTCCGGGTGCGGCGTGCGCCGCGGCGCCGTACGCTGGCCCGATGCCGCACCCCGTACCCCGCTACCTCGCCGAGGGCCCGCGCGTGGCCATCCGCCACTTCGCCCTCGAGGACGGGCCCGAGTTCACGGCCCGCACCCGCGAGAGCAAGGACCTGCACCGGCCGTGGCTGTTCCCGCCGGACACCGAGGAGGCCTACGCCTCCTACGCCGGCCGGCTGATCAAGGACCCGACGAAGGCCGGGTTCCTGGTGTGCGCGAGGGACGGCGGGGGCATCGCCGGTTACATCAACATCAACAACATCGTCCGGGGCGGCTTCCAGTGCGGCGCGCTCGGCTACGGCGCCTTCGTCCACGCCGCCGGTCGCGGCCTGATGCGCGAGGGCCTCGACCTGGTCGTCGGCCACGCCTTCGGCCCGCTGGGCCTGCACCGGCTGGAGATCAACGCCCAGCCCGGCAACACCGCCTCCATCGCCCTCGCCCGGGGTGCCGGGTTCCGGCTGGAGGGCTTCTCGCCCGCCATGATCCACATCGACGGAGCCTGGCGCGACCACGAACGCTGGGCGCTCACCGCGGAGATGCGCGCCTCCGGCTGAACCCCGGCCGGGCAGGACCGCTTTCCGCGCCTTTGCGCAATCCTGACCAGCACCTCCCCTGGCCGTCGCACCGCACGCCGGGTTCCATGGTGATCGTGACAAGGATCCGACGTGAGGTACTGACCCTGCCCGCCGCGCAGCTGGGCCCCGACAACCCGCTGCCCCCGCTGCACCTGCTCGACGAGGTTCACCGTGTCGACGACCGGGACCTCGACGGCCTGCCCCGGGACATGGCACGGCAGCTCGCCCACGAGCCGCTCACCAGCCTGCTCCCGGTCCGGGTCCGCGACGGCTACGGCAGATCCCGCGCACCCCGCGCCCTCGACGCGCTGGTGATCGAGAACGACCGGTTGCGCGCCACCGTCCTGCCCGGCCTCGGCGGGCGCGTCGCCTCCCTGCTCCACCTGCCCACCGGACGCGAACTCCTCTACCGCAACCCGGTGTTCCAGCCCGCGAACTTCGCCCTCAACGGCGCCTGGTACTCCGGCGGCATCGAATGGAACATCGGCGCCACCGGCCACACCACCCTGTCCTGTGCGCCGTTGCACGCCGCCCGCGTCACCGCCCCCGACGGCGGCGAGATGCTGCGGCTGTGGGAGTGGGAGCGGCTGCGCGACCTGCCCTTCCAGGTCGACCTGTGGCTCCCGGACGGCTCCGACTTCCTCTACGTCGCCGTCCGCGTCCGCAACCCGCACGAGCGGCCCGCGCCGGCCTACTGGTGGTCCAACACCGCGGTACCGGAGGAGCGCAGGATCCTCGCCCCGGCCGACGAGGCCTGGCAGTTCGGCTACGAGCGCCGGCTGCGCCGGGTGCCCGTCCCGTCGTACGACGGCGTCGACCGCACCCACCCCCTCAACAGCCCCTACGCCGCCGACTACTTCTACGAGGTGCCGGACGGCCGGCGTCGCTGGATCGCCGCGGTGGACGCCGACGGGCACGGGCTGGTGCAGACCTCCACCGACACCCTGCGCGGCCGCAAACTCTTCGTATGGGGCCATCTGCCCGGCGGACGGCGCTGGCAGCAGTGGCTGACCGAACCCGGCACCGGCGGCTACTGCGAGATCCAGGCCGGCCTCGCCCGCACCCAGCTCGAACACGTCCGGCTCGAGGCCGAGAGCGAGGTGTCCTGGCTGGAGGCGTACGGACCGCTGGACACACCGGCCGACGGCGACTGGGCCCGGGCCGTGCAGGGCGCCGAGGAACGGCTGGAGACGGCTCTGCCGCCCGCCCGCGTCGAGGAGGCGTACGCCGCCTGGCAGTCGTGCGCCGACACCGAACCCGGCGAGATCCTGGCCGCCGGATCCGGCTGGGGCGCCCTCGAAGTCCTGCGCGCCGACTGGAAACTGCCCGGCACCCCGTTTGCCGAGTCCACCCTCACCGAGGCCCAGGCACCCTGGCGGGAACTGCTGCGCACCGGCTCACTGCCCGAGCCGCGCCGGGTGCGGCCGCCCGGCGAGACCCTCGTCGCCCCGCACTGGCGGGACATGCTGGAGACCGCGCCCGCCACCCCGCACACCGAGTACCACCTCGGCATCGCCCAGTGGCACGCCGGCGACCGCGCCCAGGCCGTCCGCAGCTGGGAACGCGCCCTCCAACTTGCCCCCTCCCTCTGGCCGTTGCTGCGCTGCCTGGCCGTCGCCGACCAGACCGTCGGCCATCATGAGCGGGCCGCCGAACGGTATGCGGAGGCCTTCGACGACCTGTGCCGGGAGCGCCGCGACGACGGCGAGGTATGGACCGCCGCCCTGGCCGCGCTCGGCCGCGAGACCCTCCGTGCACTGCTGCGCGCACGGCGCACGGCGGACGCCCGCGCCGTCTGGGACCGCCTGCTGCCCGCCGTCCGCGAGCGCGGCCGCTTCCGGCTGCTCCAGGCCGAGCTGCTGCTCGCCGAGGGACGGCCCGACCATGCGCGGGCCGTCTTCGACGCCGGTTTCGAGGTCGCCGACCTCAGGGAGGGGGAGGAGGCGATCGGACGGCTGTGGGCGCGCCTGACCGACGAGCCGCTGCCCGCCCGCCACGACTTCCGGATGCGCCCGGACCAGGCCTGACGCGCGGGCCTCACGGGGGCCTGCGCGGGCCTCACGCAGGCCCGGCGCCGGCCGGACCGGCCTCGGGCCGCGGCTTCAGGCCCGCTGCTGGTCCACGTACTCGAAGACGGCCCCGTCCGGATGCATCACCAGCAGACTGCGTCCGGCCGGGCTCGGCAGCGGCCCGGCGAGGATCCGCGCACCGAGGCCGGTCAGCACCTGGTGCGCCTGCGTCACGTCCTTCACCGCGATGGTCGCCGTCACCTTCCGGAGGATCTCCAACTGCGCCTCCGGCCCGCTCATCAGCAGAAAGGAACCGATCGCGGCGACCTGCACCCCGCCTTGCTCGAACCGCTGGGCTCTGCCGCCCGCCAGCCGCTCGTAGAACGGGACAGCGGCTTCGAGGTCATCGACGCAGATGCGCAGTGTGGCGCCCAGAATCTCCATGAACCCGAGCCTAGTTGGAGCCTCGCAGCGGACGCAGGGGCAGCAGACCCGAAGGGGCGCGGGGAACCGTGCACACGCGCCCCACCGGCCGGTGCCCGGCCGTGCACCGCAATGCCGTTCGGGTGACCCACGCGACGTTTGGGTGCTGCGCCCACGGATACACGGAAAACCTCCCGTGAGCCGACCCGCACAACGATCCGTGGAGAAACATGAACACCACCGAACTCGCCGAACTTGCAGCGCAGTTGCGCGTGGACAGCGTACGCGCCTCTGCCGCCGCGGGCTCCGGGCACCCGACCTCCTCGATGTCCGCCGCCGACCTGATGGCCGTCCTGCTCGCCCACCACCTGCGCTACGACTTCGAGCGCCCCGAACACCCCGCCAACGACCGCTTCGTCCTGTCCAAGGGACACGCCTCGCCCCTGCTGTACGCCGCGTACAAGGCGGCCGGCGCCGTCGAGGACGGCGAACTGCTCACCTTCCGCAAGCTCGGCAGCCGCCTGGAGGGCCACCCCACGCCCCGCCGGCTGCCCTGGGTGGAGACGGCCACCGGATCCCTCGGCCAGGGCCTGCCCGTCGGCGTCGGAATCGCGCTCGCCGGCAAGCGCCTGGACCGCACCGGCTACCGGGTGTGGGTGCTGTGCGGCGACAGCGAGCTGGCCGAGGGCTCGGTGTGGGAGGCCGCCGAACACGCCGGGTACGAGCACCTGGACAACCTGATCGCCATCGTCGACGTCAACCGGCTCGGGCAGCACGGCCCCACCCGGCACGGCCACGACCTCGACGCCTACGCCCGCCGCTTCGAGGCGTTCGGCTGGCACGCCGTGGAGACCGACGGCCACGACATCGAGAAGATCGACCAGGCCTACCGCGAGGCACAGGCCACGAGCGGGCAGCCCGTCGTGATCCTCGCCCGCACCCTCAAGGGCAAGGGTGTGGCCTCCGTCGAGGACCGCGAGGGCATGCACGGCAAGCCGCTGCCCGCGCCCGAGGAGGCCATCGCCGAACTCGGCGGCCTGCGCGACCTGCGCGTGCACGTCGGCGAGCCCCCGGCCGCCGCCGCGCTGCGCGACCGGACCACCGAGGTGGTCCGGCTGCCGCGCTACGACGAGGGCGACCGGGTCGCGACGAGGGACGCCTTCGGCGCGGCCCTCGCCGCCCTCGGCACCGCCCGCGGCGACGTCGTCGCCCTGGACGGCGAGGTCGGCGACTCCACCCGTACCGAGGAGTTCGCCAAGGCCCACCCCGAGCGCTTCTTCGAGTGCTACATCGCCGAGCAGCAGCTCGTCGCCTGCTGCGTGGGCATGGCCGCGCGCGGCTGGCTGCCGTACGCCTCGACGTTCGCCGCGTTCTTCACCCGCGCCCACGACTTCGTGCGCATGGCGTCCATCAGCGGCGCCGGGATCAATCTGGTCGGCTCGCACGCGGGCGTCGCGATCGGCCAGGACGGGCCCTCCCAGATGGGCCTGGAGGACCTGGCGATGTTCCGCGCCCTGTACGGCTCGACCGTGCTGTACCCGTGCGACGCCAACCAGACCGCCCACCTGGTCGCGGCCATGGCCGGCCTCGACGGCATCCGCTATCTGCGCACCTCGCGCGGCGCGACCCCGGTGATCTACGGCCCCGGCGAGGAGTTCCCGGTCGGCGGCAGCAAGACCCTGCGTGCCGGCGAGGAGGACCGGCTGACCGTCGTCGCGGCCGGGGTCACCGTGCCCGAGGCGCTGGCGGCGGCCGACCGGCTCGCCGAGGACGGCATCCGGGTGCGGGTGATCGACCTGTACTCCGTCAAGCCGGCCGACGCCGCCACGCTGCGCCGGGCCGCCGAGGAGACCGGGTGTCTGCTCACCGTCGAGGACCACCACCCCGAGGGCGGCCTCGGCGACGCCGTGGCGGAGGTCTTCTCCGACGGCCGTGCGGTGCCCCGGCTGGTACGGCTCGCGGTGCGCACCATGCCGGGCTCGGCCGCGCCCGACGAGCAGCTGAACGCGGCGGGCATCGACGCCGCGGGCATCGTGGACGCCGCCAGGCTGCTGCTGCAGGAGCGGGCCGTGCACTGAGCGGTCCGGCGCGCCCCGGCGCGGCCCGGCGCACGGCGGTGCGCCGGCCGGCCCGGCGAGCTGTGGCGCGTGAGCGCCCGCCGGGTCAGGCTGGAGCTGGAGCACCCGGCCGGGCGCACAGCACGGACCGAAGGCCGGGCAGGAGGCCGGGCACGAGGACGTGGCGGAGCCCGGGGACGCCGGGCGCGCCGGGCGCGCGAGCCGTCGCGTGCGAAACGGAATGGAGAGACCATGAGCGGACTGCGGTACGTCTACGCCGTCTGCCGCCCCTTCGACACACCCCTGCAGGTCCAGCTCACGGGCGTCGCGGGAGCCCCGCCGGGTCTGCTGCGCCACCGCGGGCTGATCGCGGTCGTCAGTAGCGTCCCCGCGGCCGACTTCGGCGAGGAGGCCCTCCAGGCCCACCTGGAGGACCCCGCCTGGCTGGCCGCGGCCGTCCGCGCCCACCAGGGTGTGATCGCCGCGCTGACCACCGTCACCACACCACTGCCGCTGAGGTTCGCGACCGTCTGCGAGGACGACAGCGTGGTGCGCACGCTGCTCGAGACCCACGAGGAAGCCTTCCGGCGCGTCCTGGACCGGCTGGAGGGCCAGGTGGAGTGGAGCGTGAAGGTGTACACGGAGCCCGCGACCGCCACCGTGGCCGGCGCCCTCTCCAGGCCCGCCGAGGCGCTCGCCCGGTCCCTGCACGAACGCCTCGCCGGGCGCGCGGAGGCCTGCCGGGTGCACGACCCGAAGGAGTGCGCCCTGCCCGGACCCGCGCCCCACAGCCTCCTGGACGCGGCCTATCTGGTGCCCCGCACGCACTGCGAGGAGTTCGTGGAACTGGTCGACCGCACCCGGGCCGAGGAGCCCGGGATCCGGGTCGAACTCACCGGCCCCTGGGCCGCCTACTCCTTCACGGGCGAGGACGCACGCTGACCCCGCCCACCCCTCCTCGGCCTTCCTCGCTCAGCCCTCCTTGCGGCACAGGATCTCCCCGTGCAGCACGGCGAACCAGCCGTCCTCCTGCCGGCCCCACTCCCGCCACGCCTCGGACACCGCCTGCAGCTGCTCCGACGTCGCATGGCCGCCCTGCGTGGCGCGTTCGGCGTACGAGGAGGCCAGGGTGCGGTCCGCCCACAGGCCGCTCCACCAGGCCCGCTCCTCGGGCGTGGCGAACGTCCAGGCGGTGGCGGTGGCGGTGACGTCCCGCAGCCCGGCGGCCCGCGCCCACGCCTTGAGCCGGCGCCCGGCGTCCGGCTCACCGCCGTTCGCGCGGGCCACGCGCTCGTACAGGTCCAGCCAGCCGTCCAGGCCGGGCACCGCCGGGTACCAGGTCATCGTCGCGTAGTCCGCGTCGCGTACGGCGATGAGCCCGCCGGGCTTCGTCACCCGGTGCATCTCGCGCAGCGCCTGCACCGGGTCGCCGACGTGCTGGAGCACCTGGTGGGCGTGGACCACGCAGAAGGTGTCGTCCGGGTGGTCCAGGGCGTGGACGTCGGCGACCGCGAAGTCGACGTTGGTCAGCCCTCGCGCGCTCGCGGCGGCCCGGGCCTGCTCCAGGACGCCCGGGGCGGCGTCGACACCGGTGACATGGCCGTCGGGGACCAGCTCCGCCAGGTCCGCCGTGATGGTCCCGGGGCCGCAGCCGATGTCCAGGATCCGCATGTGGGGCTTGAGCGAACCGAGCAGATAGGCCGCGGAGTTGGCGGCGGTCCGCCAGGTGTGCGAACGCAGCACCGACTCGTGGTGCCCGTGCGTGTAGACGGCGGTCTCCTGCGCTTTCGGCATGACGGTTCCCCTTCACCTCTGGTCTGCCGGTGTGGGCATCACCGTACGCCCGCATGTCGAATAATGAGATATCTGTATTGGCATATGGACTGACGGTCTGTCGGTTCGCCTGCGGCCGACCGCGTGTCGAACAGGTTGGTTACCCTGAAGCGCCCGTTCGCCGCGTGCGCGTCCGCCGGGCGTCCGACCGACACGACAGGAGATCCCCGGATGCGTCTGCTCCTCGTCCGCCATGGCGAGACCCCGTCCAACGTGAACCATCTGCTGGACACCGCCGTACCCGGACCGGGGCTGACGCCGCTCGGCGAGGCACAGGCCGCCGCGCTGCCCGAAGCGCTCGCCGGTGAGGACATCGAGGCCCTCTACGTCTCCACACTGCTGCGCACGCAGCTGACCGCGGCCCCGCTGGCCGCCGCCCGGGGCCTCGCGGTGATCGTCCGCGACGGCATCCGCGAGCTGTCCGCCGGCGACCTGGAGATGCTGCCGGGACACACGCCCGAGGGCGAGCGGTACCTGCGCACGGTGTTCGCGTGGGCGGCCGGGGACACCGCGCTGCGCATGCCCGGCGGCGAGAGCGGCGCGGAGGCCCTCGCCCGGTACGACGCCGTCGTCGCCGAGGCCGCGGCGAGCGGCGCCGGCACCGTCGCCATGGTCAGCCACGGCGCCGCGATCCGCGTGTGGACCGCCGCCCGCGCCGACAACGTCGACGTGGCCTTCGCCGCCGCCCGTCCCCTGGAGAACACCGGCGTGGTGATCCTCGAGGGCTCCCCGTCCGACGGCTGGAAGGTGCTGTCCTGGCAGGGCGCCACGGTGGCACCGGCCGGCGAGACCGGTCCGGCCGGGGAACCGCTCGACACGGAGGCATGACGGCGGGACGGACGGCGCAGGGGCGGCGAGGCGAGCGGCCCCTGGGCGCCGGGCACCGGGCGCCCGGGCGTGCCGGACCGCCGGGTGCGGTGCGCCGCCGGATGCGGTGCGCCGCGGGGTGTGGGAGCGCCGTGGGCCCGGTCCTGCCGTCAAGGGCGGATTAAGAGTTTGCCCCGGCTACGGGCCGCCCCGCACAATGCCTGCTCATGGGACATCTGGAAGCCGCGCACCTCGAGTACCACCTCCCCGACGGGAGGACTCTCCTCGGGGACGTCTCCTTCCGGGTCGGCGAAGGCTCCGCCGTCGCCCTGGTCGGCCCCAACGGCGCCGGCAAGACCACCCTGCTGCGCCTGATCTCCGGCGAGCTGAAACCGCACGGTGGCACCGTCACCGTCAGCGGCGGCCTCGGCGTGATGCGCCAGTTCGTGGGCTCCGTACGTGACGACACGACCGTGCGTGACCTGCTCGTCTCCGTCGCCCCGCCCCGCATCCGAGAGGCCGCCCGGGCGGTCGACGAGGCCGAGCACGCCCTCATGACCGTCGACGACGAAGCAGCCCAGCTCGCCTACGCCCAGGCCCTCGCGGACTGGGCGGAGGCACGCGGCTACGAGGCCGAGACCCTGTGGGACATGTGCACCACCGCCGCACTCGGCATGCCCTACGAACGCGCCCAGTGGCGCCAGGTGCGCACCCTGTCGGGCGGCGAGCAGAAACGCCTCGTACTGGAGGCACTGCTGCGCGGCACCGACGAGGTGCTGCTGCTGGACGAGCCCGACAACTACCTCGACGTGCCGGGCAAGCGCTGGCTCGAGGAGCAGCTGCGGGAGACCCGCAAGACGGTCCTGTTCGTCTCCCACGACCGCGAACTCCTCTCCCGCGCCGCCGAGAAGATCGTCTCCGTGGAACCGGGACCGGCCGGCGCCGACGCCTGGGTCCACGGCGGCGGTTTCGCCACCTACCACGAGGCCCGCCGCGAACGCTTCGCCCGCTTCGAGGAACTGCGCCGCCGCTGGGACGAGAAGCACGCCCAGCTGAAGAAACTCGTCCTGAACCTCCGTCAGGCCGCCGCCGTCAGCCACGAGATGGCCTCCCGCTACGCCGCCGCCCAGACGCGCCTGCGCAAGTTCGAGGAGGCCGGACCGCCCCCGGAGCCGCCGCGCGAGCAGGACATCACCATGCGCCTCAAGGGCGGCCGCACCGGCGTACGGGCCGTCACCTGCGAAGGACTCGAACTGACCGGCCTGATGCGGCCGTTCGACCTGGAGGTCTTCTACGGCGAACGGGTCGCCGTCCTCGGCTCCAACGGCTCCGGCAAGTCCCACTTCCTGCGCCTGCTGGCCGGCGACGACGTGGCGCACACGGGGGAGTGGAAGCTCGGCGCACGGGTCGTACCCGGCCACTTCGCCCAGACCCACGCCCACCCCGAACTCCACGGCCGCGCCCTCCTCGACATCCTGTGGAAGGAGCACGCCCAGGACCGGGGCGCCGCCATGTCGAGACTGCGCCGCTACGAACTGACCCAGCAGGCGGAGCAGGCCTTCGACCGACTCTCCGGCGGCCAGCAGGCCCGCTTCCAGATCCTCCTGCTGGAGTTGCAGGGCGTCACCGCACTGCTCCTGGACGAGCCCACCGACAACCTCGACCTGGAGTCGGCCGAGGCGCTCCAGGAGGGCCTGGAAGCCTTCGACGGCACGGTCCTCGCGGTCACCCACGACCGCTGGTTCGCCCGCTCCTTCGACCGCTACCTGGTCTTCGGCACCGACGGCCGGGTTCGCGAGACCCCGGAACCGGTCTGGGACGAACGCCGGGTGGAACGCGCCCGCTGACTCCGGCGGACCACCCCCGCTGCGCCCGGTCGGCCGCATCCGCGGACCGCCGGGCGGCGGGGGAGCGCGCCCGCCGGGCCATCGCAGGCCCCGCACCCCGGATGTTCGTACAGTGGATGCAGGAATGCCGGCTCCCTGGTTTCGTCCCGGAAAACGCCCGGGCCCGGGACCACGGACACGACGAGCGGGGCACCACCATGACCGGAGTCGAGCCCAGCCGACTGGACGACCAGCAGCTCATGAAAGAGCTGGAGACGATCCACCGCACGCGCCACGACACCCTCCTGTACGGCTCGAACGACGCACTGCGGGCCCACAACGAGCGCATGGCGCAGCTGGAGGGCGAATACCTGCGCCGCAACCCGCGCCGTCTGGTCAGCGCGGGCCGCACCCGCGAGGGCGCCCGGGAACGCTGCTGCGGCGAGGCGACGGTTCCGCGCACCTCCGGCACCTGACCGGTACCTCCTGCCGGCTCCGGGCCGCCGCACTTCCCCGGCCATCGCGCGGACGCCCGTGGCCGGCCTCCGCCCGCAGCCCCGGGCAGGCCCGCAGCCCCGGGCAGGCCCGGAACCCCGGGCAGGCCCGGAACCCCGGGCAGGCCCGGAACCCCGGGCAGGCCCGGAACCCCGGGCAGGCCCGGAACCCCCGGCAGGCGGGCGAGGGCTCCGGCACCGTGTGGACCGGTACTCGGTGCTGTGCTCTCGGTGCTCTCGGTGATCTCCTGCGTCGGCACAGCCCCGAGCACGACGTCGTAGGGGCCGCCGTGCGCCCGTGTCACCCGCCTGGCCGTCCGTGTCCCGCGAATGGGGTCCGGCCGCGCGCGGTGCGCCGCGGCACGGGCTGAGATGGCAGCGAGGGCACACCCCGTGCCCCGGCCCCGTGCCCGGTACCCGTGGCGCCGCCCGGAAGCGCCGCCGTACCGCCGCCGGGCCGACCCGCCGCAGCTCGCCGAGGAGCCAGCCCCATGCGCCGCACCGCCCGCGCCCTGTCCGTCGTCCTCGCCGCCGGTGCCGTGCTCGCCCTGGCCGGTCCCGCCGCCGGTGCGGATCCCGCCGTCCGGGCGCGCCCCGGCCCCGGTACCGTCTCCCGGGACTGCGCTTCGGCCACCGGACCGCTGCCGGGCGCGGAGTCCTGCTCCGGCCGGCACGCCTGTACCGACGACTTCCCCTGTGCCCCGGCCGGTGTGCCGCACGGCGTCCGGGCCGGTCAGGGCGGCAGCTTCACCGACTCCGTCCCCGCTCTGGTCGCCGGTGGCATCCTCGTCGCCACGGCGTGCGCCGGAGCCGGCCACCGGCTGTACGGCCACCGGCGCATCACGGCCCACCGGCCCACCGGGGTGTGACCGGGCCACCAGCCGATGCCACGGCGCCCACACACAACCGAGACCCGCCACAACCGACACCCACCACAACCGATCCCCACGCACAACGACACCCATCCACAACCGGCACCCACCCCACCACGGCACACGACACAGCAGCCCACGACGACACGGCCACCCACACCGCACCGCCCGCAGCGGGCGGCACACGGCACCACGGACTGCGCGGAGGCGGACATGCGGCGGACGGACCCCGAGGACCACGGACCCGTCCGCTACGGCCCCCCGCTCCCGGGCGACGGCCTGCCCGTGCTCCCCGAGCTGGCCGCCGTGCTCGCCGCCGCCGCGGGCCGCGCCGAGGCCCAGCCCGTCGGCGGCGCCCCCGCCCTGCTGGAAGCGGCCTGCGGCTACTGGACCCGGCGCGGCCTGCTCACCGTCCCCGACCAGGTGGCGTCCGGCCCCGGCGCCCCCGCCCTGCTGCTCGCCCTCACCGCCGCGCTCGCCTCGGACGGCGCCGACATCCTCGTACCCCGCCCCTGTGCCGCCTGGTGGGCGCCGTACGCCCGCGTGCTCGGCCGGCCCACCTTCCATGTGCCGACCCCCGCCGAGAGCGGGGGAGTGCCCGACCCCTACGCCCTGCTGGAGACCGTCCGCCGGGTGCGCACCGAGGGCGGCGACCCACGGCTGCTCGTGCTGTCCGTCGCCGACGACCCCACCGCCACCGTCGCCCCGCCCGAACTGCTGCACGAGACCGTCGAAGTCGCCACCGCCGAGGGCCTGCACCTGGTCAGCGACGAGACCTGGCGCGACACCCTGCACCAACCGCACGGCACCGTCCTGCTCAGCCCCGCCGAGATGCGGCCCGACCGGGTCACCGTCGTCACCGACCTCGCCGGCTCCCTGCTGCCCCCCGGCTGGCCCGCCGCCGTCGCCCGCTTCCCCGCGACCCGGACCGGACTTCACCTCCACGCGCGCGTGCTCGACATCCTCACCGCGCTCGGCGCACGCGTAGCCGCCCCGGTCGCCGCCGCGGCCGGCTACGCCCTCGACGAACCTGCGCCCGTCACCGAGCGCCGCGAGGCCACCGTGCGGCTGCACGCGCGCGCAGCCGCGGCCGCGCATGCCGCGCTCCTCGCCGCCGGCGCCCTCGTCCGCCCCCCGCAGGCCGGCCGCCACCTGTACGCCGACCTGGGCCCGCTGCGTGAACGCCTCGCCGCACAAGGAGTCGGTGACGCACAGGAGTTGGAGGACCTCCTCACCGCCCGGCTCGGGATGCCCGCCCCTGGCGGCCACCGCTTCGGCGACGACCTCGGCGCACTGCGCGTACGGCTCGCCACCGGACCCCTGCTGGGTGGCACGGACGAAGAACGCGCGGAATGCCTCACCTCACCCGTTCCGTTGGAACTGCCACACGTGCAACGTGCGTTGATCTCCTTGACCACGGTCCTCGACGAACTCCGCGACGACGCTCAGTGATGGGAGCCGCCTCGATGACGCAGCAGACGCACGAGCCCGGATCGGCCCCGACGACCCCGTCGCACCCGACGCCTCCCATGTCCCCGACGACTCCCGCATCCCTGACCGGTGCCACGCTCACCACCCCCCTCGCACCCCCGTTCCCCCCGCTCGCCGAGCCCCGCCCCCTGGGCGAACACCGCGTGTGGCCACGGACGTTCCACGACCGGCTCACCGCCCCGCTGCCCGGCCTCAAAGCACTCGCGCGCTTCGCCCGCGAAGGCGCCGTACGGCCCGGCCGCGACGGCCTCGCCGACATCCCCCGCCTCCCCGTCGCACCCGCCCCGCTGCCTTCCGCCGACTCCCGTACCCTCGCCGTCACCTGGGCCGGACACGCCAGCTGGATCATCCGCATCGGCGGCCTGACCGTCCTCACGGACCCCGTCTGGTCCCGCCGCATCCTCGGCACCCCCGCCCGCATCACCCCGGTCGGCGTCCCCTGGGACAGCCTGCCCCGCATCGACGCCGTCGTCATCAGCCACAACCACTACGACCACCTCGACGCCCCCACCCTGCGCCGGCTCCCGCGCGCCACACCGGTGTTCGCCCCGGCCGGGCTCGGCCGCTGGTTCCGCCGCCGCCGCTTCTCCTGCGTCACCGAACTGGACTGGTGGGAGGGAGCCGAACTGGCCGGAGTCCGCTTCGACTTCGTCCCGGCCCATCACTGGTCCAAGCGCGGCCTCACCGACACCTGCCACAGCCTGTGGGGCGGCTGGATCCTCACCAACGGCGACGGCCGGCGCCTGTACTTCGCCGGCGACACCGGCTACGGCCACTGGTTCTCCCGCATCGGCCGCCGCTACCCCGGCATCGACCTCGCCCTCATGCCCATCGGCGCCTACGACCCCCGCTGGTGGCTCGGCGACGTCCACTGCGACCCCGAGGAAGCCGTCCGGGCCACCCTCGACCTCGGCGCCCGCCGCATGGCCCCCATGCACTGGGGCACCTTCGTCCTCTCGGCCGAACCGGTCCTGGAACCGCTCACGAGAGTGCGGGCGGCCTGGGAGAAGGCGGGGCTGGAGCGCGAAGACCTGTGGGATCTACCGGTGGGAGCTTCGAGCGTGCTCGGCGGGAGCGCCCCGCGAGGGGCGCGGGGAACTGCGCGATCCACCACGACGAACCCGCACCCCGAATCGCACACCCACCCCGAAACGCACACCCACCCCGACGGCGCTACCGAAACCGCCGCACCACACTCGGCACCGCACTGATCACCACGGTCAGCCCCACCGCCACCACAACCCCCTCCCAGGGCTCGCTGAACAACGAACCCCCCAGGATCCCGATGACCTGATACGTCGCCGCCCACGCCAGGCACGCCGCCACATTCCCCCGGCCGAACCGCCTGAGCGGCCAGTCAGCCATCAGACAAGCCAACATCACCGGAATACGACCGGCCGGCACCAGCCGGGACAACACCAGCACCGCGACCCCGTGCTCGGCCAACCTCCCCCGCGCCGAGGCCAGCGCAGCGTCCGGAGCCCGCGACCGGATCACCTCCAGCCACCGCGACCCGCCCCGCGACCGCATCCCACGCCGCCCCAGCCAGTACAGCGCCCCGTCCCCCAAGAACGCGGCCAGCGACGCCGTCACGAACACCAGGGCCAGCGAGAACGGCGCCGTCTGATGGAACGCCACCACCGCCGCCGAACTCACCAGCGCACCTGTGGGCACCACCGGCACCAGCGCACCGACCAGCACGAGCAGGAACAACGACGGATACCCGGCCGCCTGCTGCGTCGACTCCGGCGGCACCGCCGACGTCGACACGGCGGCGAGCACCGCCGTGCAGGCCGGCCGGGTCACCGTGCGACCTCCAGCCGCACACGCTCCCCGTGCCCCAGCCGGTACACCGCCACCTGCGGCGCGACCACCGCCGCCAGCCGTACGAACTCCTCGCCCGGCGCATGGAACTCGTGCGGCCGTACCGCCTCCATGCCGATCGGCCAGTACGTCCCGTAGTGCACCGGCACCGCCACCCGCGGCGCCAGCCGGGCCAGCGCCCGCGCGGCCCGCCCCGCGTCCAGATGCCCCTCACCCAGGAACGGACCCCAGCCCCCCACCGGCAGCAACGCCACGTCCACCGGCCCGACCCACTGCGCCATCGCGTCGAACAGCCCCGTGTCCCCGGCGAAATACGTCCGCGCCTCGCCCTCCACGACGAACCCCAGCGCCGGCGAACGACGCGGACCCACCGGCAGCCGTCGCCCGTCGTGCAACGCGGGTACCACCCGGATCAGCGCCTCGCCGACCCGCACCTCGTCCCCCGGCTCCACCTCCGTCATCCGCACCTGGCGCAGACGGCGCAGCGCGGGCACCGCCCGTGGCGCGCCCCGGGGCACGAGCAGGCGCGTACCCGGGGCGAGCGAGGCCAGCGAGGGCACATGCAGATGGTCGGCATGCAGATGGGACACGAGCGCCACGTCCGCGCGCCGCGCCCCGGCCGGCGGCACCTCCCCCCGGCGCCGCCGCAGATGCGCCAGCCGGCGTGCGAACAGAGGATCGGTCAGCACCCGTATGTGCCCGTCCTCGACCGTGCAGGTGGCATGACCCCACCAGGTGATCTCCACCGGCACCCTCTTCGCCTCCTTCACGCGACTCCCCGAAGCCTACGGGCAGGAGTAGGGTCGGCGAGGAAACCCGGAGGTGAGGGGGGACGCCATGGGACACCCGCAGGCCGCCTCCGACGTGCCCAGGCCCGTGCGCGTCACTGCCATCGCGAGCCTGACCCCGCTGGAGGAACTGGAAGCCGACCCCTTCCTCGTCGACTCCCGCAGCCAGCACGCCATGTGCGCCCGCTGGGCCGCCGAACACGGATACGTGGTCGCCCGGGAACTCCTCGTCGGCGGACTGCGCTTCGACCACTGCGCCCTGTGGGACGGTGTCCGCCCCGGCGTCGACGTCTTCGTCGCCCCCAGCCTGCGGGTCCTGCAACGGGCCCTGTCCTCCGTCGAGGCCTTCACCGCCGAATGCGCCCGGCGCGGCGTACGGGTGGAGACGGTCGGCCGTGCCGAACCCGCCTACGACGCTCAGATGAAGGCCCACGTCCACCGTCGGCTGTCCATGCCGACGGCCGGCTACGACGGCCGCTGACCGAGCCGGCCCCGGCCACCCCCGCCGCACGCGACCGGCCGGCGTTCCCACCCGGTATGACAAGGTGGAGAGCCACGGCCCGCTCGGCCGGCGAAGCAGGACGCGGTCCTCCTGCCCGGAGCGGAGCCCGGAGCCCGGGCGGCGCGGAGGACCAGAACGCGAGGTGTACAAGGCGTGCGAGGCCTACAAGGCGTGCGATGGCGGCAGGCCACCCGTCAGATCGGACGGAGCGTCACCGTATGGGCGGCCTCCACCGCCACCATGCTGGTCCTCGCCGGCCTTCTGCCCGACTTCCAGCTCCAGTCCGCCGACGGCGACAGCGCCACCCGGATCGCCGTCACCGCCGCGTGCGGTGCCGGCGCCTTCGGCGTCCTGTCGGCCGTGGTCTGGCCACTCCTGGTCCGCCTTCTGCTCCTCGTCCCCGCCTTCGTTCTCGGCCTGCTCGTCTTCTTCCTCAACGGCTCGTTGCTGCTGCTCGCCCTGCGCATCAACCCCTCCGGCCGCGGCGCCGTCGCCCCCGAGACCGCCGTCATCGTGGCCGCCGTGATGTCCGCCGTCGCCTCGGCCACCGGCGCCGCCCTCGCCGTACGCGACGACGAGACCTACCGTCGCCGCCTGCACCGCCTTGCCACCCGCCGGCGCAGATCCGACCCGCCCTGCCCCACCACCCCCGGCCTGGTCTTCGTCCAACTCGACGGTGTGGGCCACGACGTCCTGACGGACGCGGTGCGCAAGGGGCTGATGCCGACGGTGGGCCGATGGCTGGCGACGGGCGACGGTGGGCAACCGACGGACGGCGTACGGACGCTCGGCGGTCGGCAGTCGGCGGACCACGGCACACGGCCGACCCACCGCCTCACCCCCTGGCGCACCGACTGGTCCAGCCAGACCGGTGCCAGCCAGCTCGGCATTCTGCACGGCAGCACCTTCGACGTGCCGGCGTTCCGCTGGTACGAGAAGGACCGCGGGGAGGTGATGGTGTGCAATCGGCCGACGAGCGCCGCCGAACTCCAGCGCCGCGCCGTCGTACGCACGGGCGACGGCGGACTGCTCAGCGTCGACGGCGCCAGCCGCGGCAACCTGTTCAGCGGCGGTGCCGGTGAACAGGCCCTCGTGCTGTCCATAGCGGCCCGCCGCCGCAGCCGGGAGAACCGTTCCCGCGCCGGATACTTCGCCTACTTCTCCGACCCCGCGGGCGCCGTCCGTACCGCCCTGTCCTTCGTCGCCGAGGTGGCCCGCGAGATCGGCCAGTCCACCCGCGCCCGGCTGCGCAGACAGCGCCCCCGGATCGGCCGCGGCGGCCTCTACCCCCTCGTGCGGGCCTTCGCCACCGTCGTCGAACGGGACGTCGTCGTCGCCGCGGTGATGGGCGACATGCTCGCCGGCCGCACCGCCGTCTACGCCGACCTGGTCGCCTACGACGAGGTCGCCCACCACTCCGGCCCGCACAGCCGGGACGCCGAGAAGGTCCTGCAACGTCTCGACCGGGCCCTCGCCCTGCTCCAGCGGGTCGCCGAACACGCCCCACGCCCCTACCGCATCGTCGTCCTCTCCGACCACGGGCAGAGTCCCGGCGAGACCTTCCACGCGCGCTACGGCCTCACCCTCGGCGACCTCGTCCGGGCCGGGTGCGGGCTGCATGTGCCGCGCCGGGCCGAACACACCCACAGCGGTGCCGAGGCCCGCGCCGCCGTCCGTGCCGCGCTGCGCCGGCCCGTGGCGGACAGGAGCGACGAGCACCGGCCCGACCGGGGCCGTGAGCCGATCGTGCTGGCCTCCGGCAACCTCGGCCTGGTCTCCTTCCCGGACGTCGACCACCGCATGACCAAGGAGGAGATCGACGCCCGCCACCCCGCCCTGCTCACCACCCTCGCCAACCACCCCGGCATTGGGTTCCTGCTGGTGCGCAGTGCGGAGCACGACGGTGTGGTGCTGGGCGCCCACGGCGTCGAGATCCCGCTGGCCGCGCTCGACGACGACCCCGGGCCGCTGGCGCGCTTCGGCCCCGGCGCCGCCGACGCCGTCCGGCGCACCCACTCCTTCCCGCACACCGCCGACATCATGGTGAACTCCGCCCACGACCCCGCCGACGGCGAGGTCCTCGCCTTCGAGGAGCAGATCGGCTCCCACGGCGGCCTCGGCGGCGCCCAGTCCCGCCCGTTCCTGCTCTCCCCGCTCGACCTGTCCGCGCCGGTCGGGCAGCGGGAAGAACTGGCCGGCGCCGAGCACGTGCACCGCGTCCTGCGCCGCTGGCTGCGTGAACTCAACGGCCCCGAGATCCCGCTGACCGCCCCCGCCGAGGAGGAGCGGGCGGCCTGAGCCGGCCGTGCGCGACCGGACGGGCCACGTCATCCGCCGTTCACCGCGCGTGGGCCGGTCTTGGGCGTGCGCGGGGCCCGGATGTGATCGGATAGGGACAGGGAAACCCGGAGACGGAAACCCCGGAAACGGGACCGACCATCCGCGAAAGGAACCACCGTGGCCACCACGCGCACCGCGCACACCGTCTGGGAAGGCAACCTGCTCCAGGGCAGCGGCACTGTCTCCCTCGACTCCTCCAACATCGGTACCTACGACGTCACGTGGGCCTCGCGCGCCGAGCAGCCGAACGGCAGGACCAGCCCCGAGGAGCTGATCGCCGCCGCCCACTCCAGCTGCTTCTCGATGGCCCTCTCGCACGGTCTGGCCGGCGCCGGCACCCCGCCCAGGCAACTGGAGACCAAGGCCGAAGTGACCTTCCAGCCGGGCGAGGGCATCACCGGCATCCACCTCACCGTGCGCGGCGAGGTGCCGGGCCTGGACGCGGAGGGTTTCGCCTCGGCCGCCGAGGACGCCAAGAAGAACTGCCCGGTCAGCCAGGCCCTGGCCGGTACGACCATCACGCTCACGGCCGAGCTGGCCTGACACCCGTACGTCCCGGATGCCGCGTCCCGTTGCCGGGGCGCGGCATCGCCGTTCCCGGGCACGCGCCCACCCCGGCATTGACGGCACCGTACGTACGTCCTGTGCTGGGAGTGCCGAAGGCGCCCTGGCGGAAGGGGACGCCCGCTGTGTCCCCGGCCGTGTGAGCGGCGCGACCGGGGTCCCTCACAGGCTGCTGCGGAACTCCCGCAGCAGCGCCTGCGTGCGCTGCGTCGACGCGGCCCGCGCCGTCATGTGGTCCAGCACTTCCAGATGGGCCGAGACCTCGCGGCGCGAGTCCAGGTACAGGGCACCCGTCAGGTACTCGGTGAACACCATGTCCGGCAGCTCCGGCTCGGCGAACCGGAACAGTGTGAACGGCGCGTACGTCCCCGGATGCGGGCCCGCGGCGAACTCGGCGACCTGGAGCGTGACCCGGTCCCGCTCGGCGTACTCCAGCAGCTTGTCCACCTGGTCGCGCATCACCTCGCCGCGCACGCTCACCGGGCGCCGCAGCACCGTCTCGTCCATGATCACCCAGAGGTGGGGCGAGTCCTCCCGCTCCAGCAGCCGCTGCCGCTCCAGGCGCAGCGACACATGCCGCTCGACCGACTGCGGCGAGCTGTGCCCGATCGTGCCGGCCTCCAGCACCGCACGCGCGTACTGCTCGGTCTGCAGCAGGCCGGGTATGAAGTGCGGCTCGTAGGAGCGGATGATCCGGGCGGCGCCCTCCAGGCTGACGTACAGGCTGAACCACTCCGGCAGCACGTCGTGGAACCGCTGCCACCAGCCCGGCTGGTTCGCCTCCTCGGCCAGCCGCACGAACGCGACCGCCTCCTCCTCGGCCACCCCGTACGTCTCCAGCAGCACCTGCACGTACGGGATCTTCAGCGCGACCTCGGCCATCTCCATCCGCCGTACGGTCGCCGACGCCACCCTGAGGACCTGGGCGGCCTCCTCGCGGCTCAGGCCCGATGCCTCGCGCAGTTCCTGCAGCCGCTTGCCGAGCACCACCTGGCCCACGGTGGGCGCAGCCCGACGCTCACTCACGCCACGCCTCCCCTACGCGCCTAAGTACCCGGGCAGTCTGCCATGTGATCCTCTCTCGCACACGGGTCCGAGGAGAACCGGAGGCGACTTCGAGCGGAACCGGGCCTACGGCGGTGCGGTCAACCGGTGAACGTGTTCAGGTACTTGGCAGTCGCCGGGTCCGCCGGCAGGAACGTCTCGATGGCGAGTTCGGCGACCGTGACGTCCATGGGGGTGTTGAAGGTGGAGATCGACGACACGAACGACAGGATCCGGCCGTCGTGCTCGATGCGCAGCGGCAGCGCGAAGTACGCGACGGGCTCGGTCGGTTCGTCGTCCGCCGCGTCCTCGGGCACCGGGTACGCCTTCACCTCCTCGTACAGGGCGCGCAGTTGTTCCGAACGCTGCAGGGCGATCTGCCGCTCCATCTGCTCCAGCAGATGCCCGCGCCACTCGCGCAGATTGCGGATGCGAGGTGCCATCCCCTCCGGGTGCAGGGTCAGCCGCATCGCGTTCGGCGCCGGTGAGTACAGCTTGTCCGCCACGCCGTCCAGCAGCATCGCGATGCCCCGGTTCGCGGCCACGACCGTGTAGGTGGCGTCGACCACCAGCGCGGGGTAGGGCTCGTAGCCCTGGATGAGTCGCTCCAGGCCGCCGCGCAGCGCGTCCAGCGCCGGGTCGTCCAGCGGGGTCTCCGGATAGTGCGGTGCGTAACCGGCCGCCAGCAGAAGGGAGTTGCGTTCGCGCACCGGCACCTCCAGATGCTCGGCGAGCCGCAGGACCATCTCCTCGCTCGGCCGGGAGCGGCCGGTCTCGATAAAGCTGATGTGCCGCGCCGAGGAGTCGGCGCGCAGCGCCAGTTCCAGCTGGGAGACCCGGCGCCGCTCCCGCCAGGCGCGCAGCAGCGGGCCGACACCCTTGTCGGCGGCGGGGGTGGTGGCGGACGCGGAGGGGCCGGTGGCGACAATGGTCATACGTCCGACCGTAGTCGAGGAGATGCCGAGTTGCGCAGGATCGAGCCGTCGACGACACCGTGGCAGCCGTCGTCCCTTCAGACGGCGGCCGTGTACCGGGCCAGGGTCCGTGGTTGTCTGCTCGGCGGCGCGCTCGGTGACGCGCTCGGCTACCCCGTCGAGTTCGCCTCCCTGGACCGGATCCGCGCCGCCCACGGTCCGCGCGGCGTCACCGGCCTGGTACCCGGCGCCCACGGCGCGATCGGGCTGATCAGCGACGACACCCAGATGACCCTGTTCACCGTCGAGGCCCTGATCCAGGCCCATGCGCAGCGGCGCGAGCGGGGCACCGACGACGCCTGGCCCCTGCTGCTGCGCCGGGCCTACGAACGCTGGCTGCAGACCCAGTCCAAGCCCGGCCCCGAGCAGCCGACAGCGCCCTGGCCCGACGCGCCGGCGGGCGGCGGCCTGGTCGGCGAGGCCTGGCTGTACTCCCGCCGCGCCCCCGGCAACGCCTGCCTGTCCGGCGTCGCCCAGGGGTACGCACCCGACCCCGCGCTCCCGCTCGACGGCACACCGGGCGAGGTCAACCCCGACTCCAAGGGCTGCGGCACGGTCATGCGCTCGGCCCCCTTCGGCCTGGCCGGCTCCGCCGAGGCGGCCTTCGCCATGGCGGCGCGCGGCGCCCGGATCACCCACGGCCACCCCACCGGCTCCTATGCGGCCGGTGCGTTCGCCGCGATCGTGGCGCACCTGGTCGGCGGGGAGTCCCTGGAGGGCGCGGTGCTGCGCACCCTGCGGCTGCTGCAGCGGCACCGCGGCCACTCGGAGACCTCGGACGCCCTGCGCGAGGCCCTGGACCTGGCCACCGACGGGACACCGACGGCCGAGAAGGTCGAGTCCCTCGGCGCGGGCTGGGTCGCCGAGGAGGCCCTCGCCATCGGTGTGTACGGCGCGCTCGCCGAGCCCCGCCCCGAACAGGCGCTGCTGCTGGCCGTCAACCACTCGGGCGACAGCGACTCCACCGGCTCGATCTGCGGCAACCTCCTCGGCACGCTGCACGGCGACACCGGTCTGCCGCACGACTGGGTGGCCCGGGTGGAGGGCCGGTACCGCATCGCCGCGCTCGCCGACGACCTGGCGGCCGAGTACGCACGCGGCTGACGGCGCCTTCACGGCGGAGTAGGCGCGCGGCCGGCGTGGCAGGCTGAACGTGGACCTGCACCTGCACCTGATCCGAAATCCGAACCCCGCCGTCCCGCCGCCCCGAAGGGAGCCGAAGGCCATGGCCGTGGAACCGCTGTCGCAGAAGGAGATCGAGGACCGGCTGGCGGAGCTGCCGGGCTGGTCGGTGGAGGAGGGCCGGCTGACCCGCTCCTACCGGCTCGGCTCGCATGTCGCGGCGGCGGCGTTCGTCATGCACATCGCCGCCGTCCAGGACGAGCTGGACCACCACTCCGACCTCACCCTCGGCTACCACACCGTCCTTCTCAGCGTGCACACGCACAGCGCGGGCGGCGCCCTCACCGAGAAGGACTTCGGTCTCGCCCGCAGGGTGGAGGACGTCGCCCCAGGTCACGGCGCACACTGACAGGCGTGCTCGATTACGACAAGGAAGCCGACGCCTACGACGCGTCCCGCGGCGGCGAGGCTCGCGCCCACGCCGCCACCGAAGCCCTGCTCGACCTGATCCCCGAGGGGCCGGGCCGGCTGCTCGACGTGGCCTGTGGCACCGGCATCGTCACTCGGCGGCTGGCCGCCCGCCGCCCCGCGCTGCGGGTGACCGGCGCCGACCTCGCCACTGCCATGGTCCGCCGGGCGGGGGCGAGGCTGCCGGGCGCGATCGTCCGCGCCGACAGCCGCCGCCTGCCCTTTCCCACCGGCGGATTCGACGCCGTCATCAGCATCTGGCTGCTGCACCTGCTGGACGACGCCGAGGACGCCCGCGCCGTCGTCGCCGAGTGCGCCCGGGTGCTGAGGCCCGGCGGGATCTACGTCACCACCGTCGACAAGGCCGCCGCGCACGACGTCGGCAGCGACATCGACTCCGTCCTCGCCTCCCGCCCGCGCCGCCCCGCCCAGGACGCCGCCGCCACCGTCACCGCGCACGCCGCCCGGCACGGGCTGGAACCGGCCGGCGCCACCAGCTTCCGCGGCGTCGGGCAGGGCCGCAGCCCCCGCGCCACCATCGCCGATCTGCGCCGCGGCTGGTTCACCCAGCTGGCGCCGGACGGGCCGCGCACCGAGGAGTTCGCGACGCGCCTCGCGGGCCTTCCGGACCAGGACCGCCCACGGCCGGACCCGGTGTTCGAGGTGCGTGCCTACCGCAAGCCGACCACGGACCGACTCCCACACCTTCCGTGCGAGCCGCGGAAACCGTGAACGCGACGGCCGGGCGGTCCCCTGTGTCGTGGGGACCGCCCGTCGCGGTACAGGGGCCAGTGGCGGGGCGACTGCCCGGGCCCGGAACCAACCAGTGGGAGCGCTCCCATAGTGGAGACGGCCCGGTGCGCGGTCAAGGTGCTCGAAGAGTCGAAAAGATTCGACGGACACCCTTGCGGAAAAGTCGGCAACTCCCCTGGGCATCCAAGCCACTTGGCGCTACCTTCCTTCGCACCAGTGGGAGCGGTTCCAGTCAGTCGACGCGCCTGTGACGGCGCGCCAAACTGCAAGGAGTCGCTCATGCGACACCCCCCGCGTTCAGTACTCTTGTCCACCGCCGGCGCGGGCGCGCTCATCGCGGGCGCGCTCGTCCCGGTGGTGTCGGCCCAGGGGGCCACGCCCGCCTGCACGGTGGAGTACTCCGTCACCAACCAGTGGGCCGGCGGCTTCCAGGGCTCGGTGACCATCACCAACAACGCCTCGGCACTGAGCAGTTGGCGGCTCGCCTTCGACTTCGCCGACGGCCAGCAGGTGACCCGGGGCTGGAACGCCACCTGGTCCCAGTCCGGCGCCACCGTGACCGCGGCCAACGAGAGCTACAACGGCTCCCTCGGCTCCGGCGCGCGCGTGACCACCAACTTCCTCGGCTCCTGGGCGGGCAGCAACGCCGCACCGACGGCCTTCACGCTCAACGGCACGACCTGCGCCCTCGACGGGGAGCCCCCGCCGACCCCGCCGGCCTCCCCGCCCTCGAGCGGCACCGCGCCCGCCCTGCACGTCTCGGGCACCGGGCTCGTGGACGCCTCCGGCACGGCGCACCGGCTGCTCGGCGTCAACCGCTCCGGCGGCGAGTTCATGTGCGTGCAGGGCCACGGCATCTGGGACGGACCGGTGGACGACACGGCGATCCAGGCCATCGCCGACTGGAAGGCCGATGCGGTCCGCATCCCGCTCAACGAGGAGTGCTGGCTGGGCCTTTCCGGCATCAAGCCCGAGTACGGCGGCGCCGCCTACATCAGCGCCGTGAAGGACCTGGTGACCCGCGTCGAGGCCCACGGCCTGACGCCGGTCCTCGACCTGCACTGGTCCTACGGCCAGTACACCGGCAACTCGGCCGGCTGCTCCGACATCCACGCCACCTGCCAGAAGCCGATGCCCGACGCGCAGTACAGCCCGTCGTTCTGGGCGTCGGTGGCGAACACCTTCAAGGACGACCCGGCGCCGGTCTTCGACCTGTTCAACGAGCCGTATCCGGACCGGGCGACCACCGACCCGGCCGATGCCTGGAGGTGCTGGCGGGACGGCGGGACCTGCCCCGGGATCTCGTACGAGGTCGCCGGCATGCAGGATCTCGTCGACAGTGTCCGCGGTACCGGATCCAGGAACGTCATCATGGTCGGCGGTCTGGCGTACGCGAACGACCTCAGCCGGTGGACCGCATACAAACCCACCGCCCCGGCAGGCAACCTCGCCGCCTCCTACCACGGCTACAACTTCAACGCCTGCGCGAGCGAGAGCTGCTGGAACTCCACCCTCGCCCCGGTCGCGGACCAGGTGCCCCTGATCGCCGGCGAGATCGGCGAGAACACCTGCGCGCACGGCTTCGTCGATCAGGCCATGAAGTGGTTCGACGCCCACAACCTGTCCTACCTCGGCTGGACCTGGAACACCTGGGACTGCTCCTCGGGGCCGTCCCTGATCTCCGCCTACGACGGCACACCCACCGCCTACGGCACCGGGCTGCGCGACCACCTGCGTGCCCTCAACCCGTAACCCGCCACGGAAGAAGGAACCCGCACTGATGAGCCGTAACAGAACCTCACTGCTCGCAGCCCTGGCGCTGGTCGCCGGGACCATGGGGACGGCACTGCTTCAGACACCGGCAGGTGCCGCCACCGACGCCGTCCCCTGCACCGTCGGCTACACGGTGCAGAACCAGTGGGACACCGGCTTCACCGCCGCCGTCACCATCACCAACAACGCTGCCGCCAAGTCGAGTTGGTTGCTCAGGTGGAGCTACGCCGGCGACCAGAAGGTCACCAGCGGCTGGAACGCCGGGATCAGCCAGAGCGGCAGCGACGTCACCGCCGCCAACGAGAGCTACAACGGCGCGCTGGCGAACGGCGGTTCGGTCAGCTTCGGCTTCAACGGCAGCTACACCGGCACCAACGCCGTGCCGGCCGTGTTCACCCTCGACGGTGTCGCCTGCAACGTCGACGACGGCAGCGGCGGGGGAGGCGGCACGGGCGGCGGAACCGGCGGCCCCACCGACGGCCGCGTCGACAACCCCTATGCCGGAGCCAAGGTCTATGTGAACCCCGAGTGGTCCGCGCGGGCCGCCGCGGAACCGGGCGGCAGCCGTGTCTCCAGCCGGCCCACCGCCGTCTGGCTCGACCGCATCGCCACGATCGACGGCGTCAACGGAGCCATGGGCCTGCGCGACCATCTCGACGCGGCCCTCCGGCAGAAGGGCTCGGGCGACCTGGTCGTCCAGCTGGTCGTCTACGACCTGCCCGGCCGCGACTGTGCCGCCCTCGCCTCCAACGGCGAACTCGGCCCCGACGACATCGACAAGTACAAGAGCGACTACATCGACCCGATCGCCTCGATCCTCGCCGACCCGGCCTACGCCTCCCTCAGGATCGCCACCATCATCGAGCCCGACTCGCTGCCGAACCTGGTCACCAACGGCGGCGGTACCGACACCAGCACCGCCGCCTGCGAGACCATGAAGTCCAACGGCAACTACGAGAAGGGCGTCTCCTACGCCCTGCAGAAACTCGGTGCGATCCCGAACGTCTACAACTACGTGGATGCCGCCCACCACGGCTGGCTCGGCTGGGACACCAACCTCGGCCCGGCCGTGCAGGAGTTCCACAAGGTGGCCACCACCAACGGCGCCGATGTGCACGACGTGGCCGGGTTCATCGTCAACACGGCCAACTACAGCGCCACCACGGAGCCGTACCTCAAGGTCGGCGACACGGTGAACGGCACGAGCGTGCGCCAGTCGAAGTGGGTGGACTGGGACCAGTACGTGGACGAGCAGTCCTACGCCCTCGCGCTGCGCTCCCAGCTGGTCTCGGCGGGCTTCGACTCCGGCATCGGCATGCTGATCGACACCTCCCGCAACGGCTGGGGCGGGACCGCCCGGCCCACCGGCCCCGGCCCGCTGACGTCGGTTGACGACTATGTCAACGGCAGCAGGACCGACCGGCGCATCCACGTCGGCAACTGGTGCAACCAGAGCGGCGCCGGTCTCGGTGAACGGCCGACCGCCGCCCCGGCCGCCGGTGTCGACGCCTATGTGTGGGCCAAGCCGCCGGGGGAGTCGGACGGCTCCAGCACAGCCATCGCCAACGACGAGGGCAAGGGCTTCGACCGGATGTGCGACCCGACGTACGGCGGCAACGCCCGCAACGGCAACAACCCCACTGGCGCCCTGGCGAACGCGCCGCTGGCCGGGCACTGGTTCTCCGCCCAGTTCCAGCAGCTGATGCAGAACGCCTACCCGCCGCTGTCGTAGGCACGGCGCGATGAGCGTCCGCCGGGGTCGGCCCGCCCCTGGGTCCTGGCCCCGGCGGATCGCGCGTGCACCGGTTCGCCGTCCACGAGGCCTCGTCGTGCTGTCACGGGCCCTCACCGCGCACCCACGTTTTTTGCGGTACCGGCAATTTCTTTGCGGCACCGGCAACAGAACTGGCCCCCTGGGGGAGCGCCGTCGCACGCTGGCGGCAACCCAAGGAGAGGCGGCCACCATGGCATACGACCACCACGACGACCACGGGCACCCCGCGCACCACAGTCACAGCCACACCCAGCCCCACAGCCACGGTCAGGGGCACGGGGACGACGTCGACTGGGCCGCCATGGCGTCGCTGCTGGAGACGGAGGCCGAGGCGCACACCCCCGCCTACGAGCGCGCGCTGGCCTGGCTGGGCGAGGAGGTGGCCGAACCCGGGCTGATCGTGGACGCGGGCAGCGGGCCCGGAGTGATCGCCTGCCTGCTCGCGCAGACCTTCCCCGGCGCGCGGGTGGTCGCCGCCGACGGCTCCGCCCGGCTCCTGGAGCGTGCCCGTGCCCGGGCCGACCGGCAGGGCGCCGCCGACCGCTTCGACACCATCACCGGTGAACTCCCCGATTCCCTCCAGGAGTTGGAGTATCCGGCGGATCTGCTGTGGGCCAGCCGCAGCCTGCACCACCTCGGCGACCAGAAGGCGGCGCTCACCGCGTTCGCCGCCCGGCTCGCTCCCGGCGGCACGCTCGCCATCCTGGAGGGCGGCCTGGCTGCCCGCTATCTGCCCCGCGACCTGGGCTTCGGCCGCCCCGGACTGCAGACCCGTCTCGACGCCGCCCAGGAGGACCGGTTCGCGACGATGCGTGCGCAGCTGCCCGGCTCGGTCGCCGAGACCGAGGACTGGCCGGCCCTGCTTGCCGCCGCGGGCCTGAAGCACACCGGCACCCGCAGCTTCCTGCTCGACATCCCCGCCCCCGTGCCCGAGCGGGCCCGCGCTTTCGTCGTCACCGCGCTCACGCGTGCCCGGGACGGGTACGCCGGGGCCCTGGACGCCGAGGACCGCGCCACCCTCGACCGGCTCCTCGACCCCGCCGACCCCGGCAGTGTCCACCGCCGCCCCGATGTGTTCCTGCTGGCGGCCCACACCGTGCACCGGGCGGTACGGCCGGTGGCCTAGCGGGCCGACGGCGGGCGAGGGTGCGGCCGGTTCCCGGGCCGTGGGCGGACGCTTGACCTCGAGCGCGCTCCACGTGATGAACTCCCCGGCGTCACCGACACACGAGGGGGAACCCGTGAACGACTCTCCGGTCGCACTGATCACCGGCGGCGCCACCGGCATCGGCGCCGCCGTCGCCCGGCAACTGCTCGCCGCCGGCCACCGGGTGACCGTCACCGGCCGCAGCGAGGCCCGGCTGCGGGACTTCGCCGACGGCCTCGGCCGGCCCGAGGAACTGCTGACGGTCGCCGGTGACGCGGCTGTGTTCGACGATGTGCAGAATGCTGTCGGCCGTACGCTCAAGGCGTACGGCCGACTGGACACCGTCGTCGCCAACGCAGGCTTCGCCACCCACGACACCGTCGCCGAGGGCGACCCGGCCGGCTGGACCGAGATGGTCCTCACCAACGTCCTCGGCCCGGCCCTGCTCGTCCGTGCCTCCGTCGAGGCGCTCAAGGAGACCCGCGGCCGGATCGTCCTCGTCGGCAGCGTCGCCGGCTTCGTGAACACCCCGGGCAATCTCTACGGGGCCACGAAGTGGGCGGTCACCGGGCTCGCCGAGAACACTCGGCGCCAGGTCACGGAGTTCGGGATCGGTGTGACGCTGGTCGCCCCCGGCCGGGTGGAGACCCCGTTCTGGGACGGCAACGGCAGCCTGCCCCCGGGGCGTCTGCTGAGCGCCGACCAGATGGCCGACTCGGTGCTCTGGGCGATCCGCCAGCCGGCCGGGGTCGACGTCAACACCGTGGTCGTACGTCCGCTGGGGCAGCCCAACTGACGTACGGCGCACGTCAGTTGTTTGCGAGGAACTGCTTGGCCAGCTGGTCCCCGAGCGAGACCGCGGCGCTGTGGCTCTCGATCGGGGAGACCTTGGAGTTCTTGAACAGGATGTAGGTCACGCCCGAGTCGGCGCCACCGGTGGCCGGGTCGGGGTCGATGCCGAGCGCCTTGGCGGTGGCGTACGACGCCTCACCGATGATCTTCGTGGGGCCGGTGTCGCCGACGACGGCGTACTCCACCTTGTTGTTGTAGATGACGGCCACGACGCCGCCGCCCTTGATGCCGGCGCTGGAGTAGTTCCAGATACTGCTGGAGCTGGGCACCACGACGTACGGGAGCGACTCCGCCTTCAGCGGCTTGCCGTCGGACTGGTGGAAGGCGGTGTCGTCCTGGTACCAGGGGTCGCGGTCCTCGTTGCAGTTGGTGGTGCGCTGGCCGTCGCAGTCGATGTCCATGTCGGCCTTCCAGAACACCGCGCCGTTCTTGCCGCACACCGGGACCGTGGCCGACGTCTCGTCGTCGGTCTTGTACTTGCCGTTGGAGATCTGCGAGCAGGACTTCACCTTGGCCAGCAGGTCGGCGGCGCTGACCGAGCCCTCCTGGGCCGAGGCCGGGCCGGACCTCGGCGACGGGACGGCGGACGCGTGCGCGGGGAGCACTCCGGCGGCGAGCAGGGCGGCCCCGGAGGCCGCGGCGAGAGTCAGCGTTCGAAGGCGCACTGTGGGGGGCACGTGGGGGACCCTTCTGTTAGGAAAGTTTCCTTACCGGGTGCCGTACACCGTGGACCCATGTACATGTCCTCGTCAAGCCTCCGGTTGCGAAGTCCCGAAACCTGTGCGTATTGCGGTGATTTACGTACGCCGCAAGACTGAAGAGGAGTTATTTCTCCGGATATGTCTGCCGCCGTCGGCCCGGCTCGGTCACGGCTCCGGGAGGTGAGAGGCATGTTGTTCGTCCGCACGGTGTACGCGACCGGCGATCCGGCACAGCTGGGCACGGCGATCCGGGTCCTGAACACCCAGGGGCACGACCTGCTCGAGGAACGGCCCGGCTTCAGGGGCGCGGGCGTCTTCGTCGACCGGGCTCTTGGCACCCTGCTCTCGGTGAGCTGGTGGGAGTCGGTCGAGGCGCGTGACAACAGCGACGAGGTGATGCGCGAGCGGCGGCCGGCGTTGCTGCATCCGTTCGCCGGGACCGTTGCGGTCGAGAACTACGAGGCCACGGTCTTCCCCGTCGGGCACCGGCCGCTCACCGGCGGCGGGATGCGGCTGACGCGGCTGGAGTTCGCGCCCGCGGACGCGGATCTGGTCGCCGACACCTTCCACGGGGGCGTGCTGCCCCGCCTGGAGGTGCTGCCCGGATTCGCCGGGGCGGCGCTGTTCCTGGACCGCGAGCGCGGGCGCGGCATGACCGGGGTTCTCTTCGCGGACCAGCACGCGCTCGTCGCGTCCCGCTCACGCCAGGCGGCCGTCCGGCGCGAGGGCGTGGCCAAGGCTCATGTCGCGGTCGTCGCCCTGGAGGAGTTCGAGATCGTGCACGCGGACGTGCGGGCAGACTGAGCCGTGCGACGTGCGGCCCTTGCGACGGAGCACGGCCGCACGTCCCGCCGGCGGGCGGTACGGGCGGCCGTGGTGTCCGTGGTGCGCGGGTGTGCGCGATGCCGGTCCGGGCCCGGCCCCGGCGTCGCGGCGGGACGCGGTCCGCTCAGCCCAGGTCGAAGGTGGCAGGGTCGGGGCCGATGCGCCGGTCCTCGTTGAGCGCGCTGATCGCCCCGAGGTCCTCCTCGTCCAGGCTGAAGCCGAAGACGTCGATGTTCTCCTTGATCCGGGACGGCGTCACGGACTTGGGGATCACGATGTTGCCGAGCTGGACGTGCCAGCGCAGCACGACCTGGGCCGGGGTACGGCCGTGCTTCTGCGCGATCGCGACGATCGCCGGCACGTCCAGCAGGCCCTTGCCCTGCCCGAGCGGGGACCATGCCTCGGTGGCGATGCCCTGCTCCGCGTGGAACTCGCGGGCGGTGTGCTGCTGCAGATGCGGGTGCAGCTCGATCTGGTTGACCGCCGGGATGACGCTGGTCGCCTCGATCAGCCGTCGCAGGTGCTCGGGGAGGAAGTTGGAGACGCCGATGGCGCGGACCCGCTTGTCGGCGTAGAGCCTCTCGAGCGCCTTGTAGGTGTCGACGTAGGTGCCGCGGGCCGGCAGCGGCCAGTGGATCAGGTACAGGTCGACGTAGTCGAGACCCAGCTTCTCGAGCGACGCGTCGAAGGCGCGCAGCGTGGAGTCGTATCCCTGGTCGCTGTTCCAGAGCTTGGTGGTGACGAAGACATCCTCGCGGGGCAGGCCGGCGGCGGCGATGGCCTTGCCGGTGCCCACTTCGTTGCCGTAGATCGCCGCGGTGTCGATGCTGCGGTACCCGGCCTCCAGGGCCGTGGCGACGGCCCGCTCGGCCTCGTCGTCGGGCACCTGCCAGACGCCGTAGCCCAGCTGGGGCATCTCGATGCCGTTGTTCAGGATGATCGGGGGGACCTTGCTGCTCACGAGCCTTGGATCCTTCGGTTGAAGACAGGTGCTACTCCCATCGTCAACGATCACGATCGGTGTCGCATTCCTGATCGGCGAATCCGGGGCAACTGACCGGCGGATCAGTTCCCAGGGTCGAGATTGGCCGGAAATGCATCCGACGTTTTCGGTCCGGACCATTGACCGTGGAGCGTCGTCCCGCGACTCTGTATCGCGCTACCGGACGTGTCGATGAACCCGGTGCATACATGTGAACCGGCCCTGACCATGGCCGCTGCCTCCTCTCTGGCTCCCTGCTGAGATCCCTCATCCTCAGGAAAGCGAGTGTGCACACATGAACGAGAGCCTTTCTCTGCCTGCCCGTACGGACGACGCCACCCCGAAGACATCGGATGAAAAGGTCTGGCGAAGCCCTGGTTACCGTGTCGTGGAGACCGCGCTGGAGGTGACCGCCTACGCGCTCGCCGACCGCCGTCGGCCCGCGGCGCCCCTGGCCGCATGACCGCCGCGCCAGCGGACCTCGACGGCCGCGCCGCCTGGCCGGCCGCCGAGTTCACCGGCCGGCTGCGCGCCGTCACGGCGCTGCGCTACCACGACCGCCACCCCTTCAACCAGCGCATGCACCGCGGCGAGCTGACCCGCGCCGAACTGCGCCGCTGGATCGCCGCCCGCTTCCACTACCAGCGGCACATCCCCGTCAAGGACGCGCTGATCCTCGCCGGGCTCGACCGGCCCGAGGAACGCCGCGCCTGGCTGCGCCGCATCCACGACCAGGACGGCACCGACGCCGACTCCCGGGAGGGCGGCGGTATCGAACGCTGGCTGCGGCTCGGCGAGGCGGCCGGACTCGCCCGCGCGGACCTTTTGGACACCTCGCGGGTGCCGCCCGGGGTGCGGTTCGCGGTGGAGGCGTACGTCACCTTCTGCCGGCGCCGTCCGGTCCTGGAGGCCGTCGCGGCCTCGCTGACCGAACTGTCCGCCCCGGATCTGATGCGCACCCGCATCGCCGCCTTCGAACGCCACTATCCCTGGATCGACCCGGCGGGTCTCGCCTACTTCCGCGCCCGCGTCACCCAGGGCGCCCGGGACGCCGAACAGGCCCTCGCCCTCGTCCTCGCCCGGGCCCGCACCCGCGAGGAGCAGCAACGGGCCGTCGCCGCACTGGAGTTCAAGTGCGAGGTGCTGTGGGCCCTGCTGGACGCGGTGGACCGGAGCGAGCCGTGACAGCGGCGCCGGCCCCACCGGCCACGACATGGCGGGCCGTCCTGGCCCGGGGCGTGGTGCTGCGCCACGACCGGGTCCGTGGCGCCGACCTGCTGCTGCTTCCGGAGCGGGTCGTGCTGCTCGACGGCAGCGCGGGCGAGGTGCTCCGGCTGTGCGACGGCGTCCGGGACGTGGCCGCCGTCGTCGCCGAGCTGACGGTACGGCACCCCGCGGCACCCGTGGCCGCCGAAGCGGCGGCGTTCCTGGAACGGTTGCGCGAGGAGGGCTGGCTGCGATGACTCCAGCGCCTCCCTGGGCCCTGCTCGCCGAACTCACCCATGCCTGTCCGCTGCGCTGCGGTTACTGCTCCAACCCCGTCGAACTGGTCAGCCGGTCAGCCGAGTTGAGTACCGCACAGCGGTCGGACGTCTTCCGGCAGGCGGGCGCGCTCGGTGTCGTGCACACCCATCTGTCCGGCGGCGAACCGCTCCTGCGGCGCGATCTGCCGGCCCTGGTGGCCGCCGCCGACGGAGCGGGCCTGTACACCCAGCTCGTCACCAGCGGGGTCGGACTCGGCGAGCGGCGGCTGGCCGAGCTGATCCGGGCCGGGCTGCGCAGCGTGCAGCTGTCGGTGCAGCACGCGGACCCCCTGGCCGCCGAACACATCGCGGGCGCACGGTCGTTCACGGCGAAACAACGCGCCGCCCGACTGGTTCGCGCGGCGGGCCTGCCCCTCGGGCTGAACGCCGTGCTGCACCGCGGCAATCTGGACGCCCTCGACGGCCTGATCCGGCTCGCGCTCGACTGGGGTGCCGACCGGATCGAACTCGCCCACACCCAGTACCACGGCTGGGCGGCCCGCAACCGCGCCGCCCTGATGCCCACACCCGCGCAGGTCGGACGCGCCCGCGACCGGGTGGCCCACTGGCGTGAACGGCTCGCGGACACACTGGAGTTGGTGTGGGTCGCGCCGGATCTGGTGGACGCCACCGCGAAACCCTGCATGGGTGGGTGGGGCGCCGTCTCCCTCACGGTCACCCCCGACGGCACGGTGCTGCCCTGCCCGGCCGCCGGTACCCTGCCCGCACTGGACCCGCCCCGTGTGCAGGACCACGAACTGGACTGGATCTGGCGGGAGTCGAAGGCCTTCAACGCCTTCCGCGGCGAGGCCTGGATGCCCGATCCCTGCCGCGGCTGCGCCCTGCGCACCACCGACCACGGCGGCTGCCGCTGCCAGGCCCACGCCCTGACCGGCGACCCCACCCGCACCGACCCGGCCTGCCGGCATGCCCCGGACCACCACCTCGTCCGTGCCTTGGTGCACGACCCCGCCGAACCGCCCGCGTTCGCCTACCGAGAGGGAGGGTCATGAGATGCCGGGGCCTGCGCGCGGCGCCGGCTGCCGCTGCGCTTGTCACCGGGGTCCTGGCGGCGTTCCCCGCCGCCCTGCTCCCGCCTGCCGCTGCCCCGGACCACCACCTCGTCCGTGCCTTGGTGCACGACCCCGCCGAACCGCCCGCGTTCGCCCACCGAGAGGGAGGGTCATGAGACGCCGACGCCTGCGCGCGGCGCTGATCGCCGCCGCGCTTGCCACCGCCACCCTGGCGACACTTCCCGCCGCCCTGCCCCCGGCCGCCGCCGCCCCGGCCGCCGCATCGCGTCCCGGCGCCGCCCGTGACTGGTCCACGGCCGTCGTCGACTCCACCACGGCCCGCTTCACCCCGGCCACCATCGGCGGCTGGTCGTACCCGGTGGGCCTGTACCTCTACGGCCAGTACCTCGTCTACCGGCGCACCCACGACCCGCGCCTGCTGTCCTACATCAAGGCCTACGTCGACCGGTTCGTCGGCAGCGACGGCACGATCGGCCAGTCCTTCGACAGCCTGGACAGCATGCAGGCGGGCCGGCTGCTCGTGATCCTGCACCACGAGACCGGCCAGGACCGCTACGCCCAGGCCGCCCGGAAGATCCGCGACCGTCTGAACAGCTATCCGCGCACCTCCGACGGCGGCTTCTGGCACGCCGACACCAGCAGCCGCGCACACCAGCTGTGGGCGGACGGCGCCTACATGGTGAACCCGTTCCTCGTCGAGTACGGCAGGGAGTTCCACGACAGCGCGTACACCGACGCCGAGGCCGCCCGGCAGCTGTATGTCTACGGCCGCCATCTCCAGGTCGCAAACGGCCTGCTCCGGCACGCCTACGACGAGTCGAAGTCGGCGAGCTGGGCCGATCCGGCCACGGGGCTGGCCCCCGAGCACTGGTGCCGCGCCGTCGGCTGGTACGCCATGGCCCTGACCGACGTCCTGGACGCGATCCCGGCGGACCAGCGGTACCGGCCCCAACTGCTCGGCATGTTCCGCGCGTTGGCGGCGGCGCTGGAGAAGTACCAGGACCCGGCGTCCGGGCGGTGGTTCCAGGTGATCGACAAGGGTGCGCGGCCGGACAACTGGACCGAGACGTCCTGCTCCAGCATGTTCGCCTACGCCCTCGACCGCGGCGCGCAACAGGGCTATCTGGACCCGCACTTCAGGAGTGTCGCCCGGCGTGGCGGGCAGGGCGTGCTGGCCCGGCTCTCGGTCGGTGCGGACGGCCGTACCGACCTCACCGACATCTCCGTCGGCACCAATGTCGGCACGTACGCGTACTACGTCGGCCGCCCCCGGGCCGTCAACGACTTCCACGGGCTCGGGGCCTTCCTGATCATGAACGAGCAGCTGCACGACGATGGAGGGATGGCATGAACGCGTCCAGAAGAGTCGTGCCGGGTCCCCCCGGCGCCGCCTCCTGGCGGCTGAAGTGGTCGCCGTCGGCGCGCACCGACGGGCTCGGTGCCTTCGAGACCGTCGGGGACGACCGCGCCCACTCGCACCCCGCCGGCCATCCGCACATCTGCGCCAGCGGCGACGACTGGCGCTTCACCACCCACACCGCCGACCGGGTGCGCCCCAAGTGGGGCATCCGCAGCTCCCTCGGCGACACCTATCTGCTGCTCACCGACCTGCGCGGCTACCAACTCGCCTAGAGGAGCGGTCCCGTGACATCCCACATCGCCGGACCCGGACGGGCGGCGGCGTTCATCCTGTGCACGCTGGCCGTCGTCCTCGGCCTCGCCCACCCCGCCGCCCTCGCGGCCCCCCACCCCACGGCCTCCCGCCCCACCGCCGGGTACGACGTACGCGACTACGGCGCCAAGGGCGACGGCTCAGCCAACGACACCCCCGCCATCGACAAGGCCGTCACCGCCGCGGCCACGGCCGGCGGCGGCACCGTCCGCTTCCCGCCCGGCACCTACAAGTCCGCCAACACCATCCACATGAAGAGCCATGTGACGCTCCAGCTCGACAAGGGCGCCACGATCCGGGGCTCCTCCGCGCGCACCTACGACCCGCCCGAACCCAACGCCTACGACAAGTACCAGGACTTCGGGCACAGCCACTTCCACGACGCGATGATCTACGGCGACAGGCTGACCGACATCGGCTTCACCGGCGAGGGGGTCATCGACGGCGGCGGCGACCTGATCACCGGCAACCCCCGGTCCGGCCAGGCGGACAAGATCCTGTCGCTGACCCGCTGCGACGGACTCCGCCTCGGCGACGGTCTCACCCTGCGCCGCGGCGGCCACTTCGCCGCCCTGATCAACGGCTGCACGAACGTCGTCTCCGACAGCCTGACGATCGACACCGCGGGCGACCGCGACGGCTGGAACGTCATCTCCACCACCAACGTCACGATCACGGGCGCGCACATCTCCGCCAACGACGACGCCCTGGTCTTCAAGAGCGACTACGCCCTCGGCGCCACACTGCCCAGCGGCCATGTCCGGGTGAGCGATGCGGTGCTGTCGGCGCGCTGCTGCAACGCCCTGATGTTCGGCTCCGAGACCTGCGGGGACTTCTCGGACTACCAGTTCGAGAAGATCCGCATCGAGGGTGCCGACAAGTCCGGCCTCGGCATGGTCTCCATGGACGGCGCGAAGATCTCCGACGTCCACTACCGCGACATCACCATGACGCACGTCCACTCACCGATCATGGAGAAGATCGGCACGCGCGGACGGTGCGGGAACAGTCCGGGTGTCGGATCGATCAGCGACGTGACGTACGACCACATCACCGCCACCGGCAACAGCCCCTCCTTCAGCCCGACCCTCTGGGGCGAGAACGGCCACCGGATCAGCGGGATCACCTTCACGAACGTCGACATCACCGTCCCGGGCGGCAACGGCACCCTGTCCACCGGGGTG
This sequence comes from Streptomyces broussonetiae, assembly GCF_009796285.1. Classification (NCBI taxonomy): domain Bacteria; kingdom Bacillati; phylum Actinomycetota; class Actinomycetes; order Kitasatosporales; family Streptomycetaceae; genus Streptomyces; species Streptomyces broussonetiae. The sequence goes on from NZ_CP047020.1 coordinate 7,573,332, forward strand.
CCGGGCAACGACCCGAACGACTACAACCCGAAGAGCATCGGCACCCGGCCGGCGTACGGCTGGTACCTGCACAACGCCGACGACATCCGGTTCACCGACAGCGCAGTGCGCTACGCCGCCGACGACGGCCGCCCCGCCGTCATCGCCAACGCGGCGAGCGGCATCCGGCTGACCCGGTTCACGGCACAGGAGGGGAGCAGATCACCCCACGACATCGGCCTGCAGAACGTCACGGGCTACTGCCTGGCCGACAGCCACACCACCACCGGCGGCGCACTGCGCGTCTCGGCGAGCGGGTCCAGCGAGGACTGCGGTACCCCGGCCCGCCCCCTCGACCTGGAGAACCCCCGCCAGGCCTTCCTGCGCGCCTCCGTCGGCGGCCTCTTCCTGCACTGGGGGCTGCGCACCGCTCCCGCCCACACCAGTTGCACGGCCTGGGAGAAGGACGTCACGAACGGCGGCTGGACACCGCAGTACTGGGTGAACGAAGCCGGAAAGCTGCATACGCAGTACCTCGTACTGGCGACCTTCCACAGCCGGCTCGGCTACGCCCGCCCCTGGCCGTCGAAGATCCCCGGATCCTGCTCCACCAAGCGGGACTTCCTCGGTGAACTGATCAACGCCGCCAAGGCCAAGGGCATGAAGGTCATCCTCTACATGACCGACGACCCCCAGTGGCACGACGACGGCGGCCACGAATGGCTCGACTCGGCCGCCTACTCCGCCTACAAGGGCAAGAACGTCGACCTGACCACCCGCGACGGCTTCGGCGAGTTCTCCTACGACAACTTCTTCGAGGTCATGAACCGCTACCCGGACCTCGGCGGCTTCTGGATCGACAACGACAACGCGTACTGGGAGAGCCACCACCTCTACGAGCAGATCTACCAGAAGCGCCCCAACTACACCCTCAGCAACAACAACGAAGACACGCCGATCATGGACATGATCAGCAATGAGCAGAAGACGGGAATGACGCCCGCATACGACTACCCGCAGGCCGTGTACACCGCCCAGCCCCGCCTGACGGAGGCCGACTTCAAACTGCCGTCGACCGGCGCCTGGTGGTACGACGGCTCCGACCCCACGGTCGACCGCGGACTCACCCTCGGCCGGCTCATCAGCAACGCCGGTTCCTCGGTGAAGGCCCTGATGGCCGAGACCGCTGAGGTCAACGGCCAGTTCCCGCCGAACCAGGCCGCCTTCAACACCTTTGCCGACTCCTACCTCGACCCGATCTGGGAGTCCCTCCACGGCACCGAGGGCGGCGGCTACATGTACGGCGGCCTCGCGCCCGGCGGGTGGAACGACGGCGCCCACGGTGTCACCACCATCGCCAAGGACGACCCCGACCGCCAGTACATCCACGTCCTCACCCCACCGAGCACCTCCACCCTGCGCGTCCGCGACAACGGCTACCGCATCGCCTCCGTCACCAACCTGCGTACCGGCAAACCCGTCTCGTGGTCGCAGTCCGGCGGTGTGCTCACCCTCACCGGCCTCGGCGGCTGGGACCCGTACGACACCGTTCTCAAGGTGATCACCGCCGGCCGCCAGGGCATCGCGACCGGTGTCACGGTGACCGCGAGCGCCTCCGCGAGCGGCCACGCCGCCTCGGCCGCCGGCGACGGCGACCACCTCACCTACTGGGACAACGACAAGACCCTGCCGGTCACCCTCACCTTCGACCTCGGCGCGGCGAAGCAGGTCCGCTACCTCGGACTCAACCAGCGCGAGGACTCCGTCGCCTACGCCCGCTCCGCCACCGAACAGTCGGCGCGGATCAAGGCGTACCAGGTGTTCCTCAGCACCGACGGGACCCACTGGACCAAGGCCGCCACGACCGGCCAACTCCCCAGCACCCGCGGTGTGCAGACCATCGACCTGACCGCCGCCACCGCCCGCTACGTCCGCCTCGAGGCCGACTCCACCTGGGCCGCCGCCACCGACACCACCCGCTACCGGCGGCTGCGGATCGACGAGGCCTGGATCGGCACCTCCTACGCCACGCCCGCCGTACCGGGAGGACGACGCCCATGACCCGGCTCAGGACAGCCACGGCCGCCGCGGCCGGCCTGCTCGTCGCCACCGCGATACCGCTCATGGCCACCCCGCACCGGGCGGCCGCCTCCGACAACGGCCGGGCGGTCCGGCCCGCCATGGGCTGGAGCAGCTGGAGCTATGTGCGCCGGCAGCCCACCGAGGCCGCGATCGAGGCACAGGCCGATGCCCTGGTCTCCTCGGGCCTGGCCCGGCACGGCTTCGTCCAGGTCAACCTCGACGACTTCTGGCAGAAGTGCGACGCAAACGGCTTCCAGGTCGACGGCTACGGCCGCTGGAGCCCCGACCCCGCCAAGTTCCCCGACGGCATCAAGTCCCTCGCCGACCACGTCCACGCCAAGGGCCTGAAGTTCGGCTTCTACGTCACTCCCGGCATCGCGAGGAACGCCGTCCTGAAGAACACCCCGGTCGAGGGCACCACGTACCACGCCAAGGACATCGCGGACACCTCGAAGACCGAGAAGAACTACAACTGCAAGAACATGTACGCCCTCGACTACGCCAGGCCCGGCGCGCAGGAGTTCGTCGACTCCTGGGCCCGGCAGTTCGCCTCGTGGGGCGTGGACTACCTGAAGATCGACGGCGTGGGCGGCCAGGACATCCCCGACGTCCAGGCCTGGGACAAGGCCCTGCGCGCCACTGGCCGGCCCATCACCTTCGCCCTGTCCAACAACCTCCCGATCGACCAGGCCACCACCTGGCGCACGCTCGCCAACAGCTGGCGCACCCAGGGCGACGTCGAGTGCTACTGCGGTCCGGGACCGAGCGGAAGCGGATACCCGCTCACCGACTGGGCCCATGTCGCCCGGCGCTTCGACTCCGCAGCCGCCTGGCAGCCGTACGCCGGCCCCGGCGGCTGGAACGACCTGGACTCGCTGGAGATCGGCAACGGCGACCGGGCCGGCCTCGACGCCGACCAGCGCCGCTCCCAGTTCACGCTGTGGTCGATGGCGGCCGCACCCCTCCTGCTCGGCACCGACCTCACCCGCCTCGACCCGGTCGACCGGGCGATGCTCACCAACGACCGGCTGATCGGCGTGGACCAGGACGGCATCGCCGCGCAACGGGTCGTGAACAGCGGGGCCGGACAGGTCTGGAGCAAGCGCGAGAGCAACGGCGACCGTGTGGTGGCCCTGTTCAACACCGGAACCTCCGGCTCCGCCACGGTCACCGTGGACTGGTCCCGGATCGGTCTCACCGGCTCCGGCGACGTCACCGACCTGTGGTCCGGTGCCCACAAGGGCACGGTCGCCGGCTCCTACAGCGCGGCCCTCCGCCCGGGGGAGACCCGCCTGATCCGGGTGCGACCCGTCGACTCACGTGGGACGGCGGTGGACCGCTGACCGGCGGCAGCGATCGGCCGACGGCCTGGCGCACACGGTCTGCCGACAGCGACGGCGGCGTCCCGCAGCAGCCCTACGACTACCTCGAGGTCTTGGCCCGGTACCCGGGCCGAGGGGAGCAACAGCCATGAAAACCAGCAGAGTTCTGCCCTACGGGCTGGCCGCCGTGCTCGCCCTTCCGCTGGCCGGACTGAGCCAGGGCACCGCACACGCGGCCACCGACTACCAGGCCGAGGACGCGACCATCTCCCAGGGGACCGTCGCCGGCAACCACACCGGCTACACGGGAACCGGTTTCGTCGACTACACCAACGTCAAAGGCTCCTACGTGGAGTTCAGGGTCTCCGCAGCCGCCACGGGCCCCGCCTCGGTCACCCTGCGGTACGCCAACGGCACCGCGGCCGACCGGCCGATGGACCTCTCCGTGAACGGCACCGTCGTGGCGCCGGCCGTCTCCTTCCCGGCCACCGCCGACTGGAACACCTGGGCGGCCAAGGCCGTGAACGTGACGCTGAAGGCGGGCACCAACACGATCCGGGCGACGGCCACCACGGCGAACGGCGGCCCCAACCTGGACCGCATCAGCCTCGCCGCCGTCACCGACACCCAGGCGCCCACCCGCCCCGGTCAGCCCTCCTGCCCGGACATCGGTGAGGACCGCCTGACCCTGGCCTGGGGCGCCTCGACGGACGACACGGGCGTCGCGGCCTACGACCTCTACGAGCACGGCAACAAGATCGGCGAGGCGCCGGGCGACACCACCACGAAGACGCTGACCGGGCTCGCCCCGAACACCACCTACGACCTCACCGTCATCGCCCGCGACGCGGCCGGCAACACCTCGCCCGCCAGCCCGGTCGTCGACTGCACGACGAAGCCCAGCTCCGACACCACACCGCCGACCGCACCGGGTGCCTTGCACACGGCCGACATCACCTCGAACACGGTCGGCCTCACCTGGGGCGCCGCCACCGACGACCGCGGTGTCACCGCGTACGACATCCGCAGCGGCACCACCGTCTACCGGACCGTCACCGGTGGCACCTCGGCCACGCTCACCGGGCTCGCCTGCAACAGCCCCTACTCCCTGGACGTGGTGGCCCGCGACGCGGCCGGGAACGTGTCCCCGCCGAGCAACACCGTCACCTTCACCACCAAGGCCTGCGCCACCGACGGCGGCGTCCCGTCGTCCATCGCCACGCTCTCCACCGGCTGGACCATCCCCTGGGGCACCTACTGGATGCCCGACGGCAAGACCGCCCTCGTCACCGAGCGGGACGACTTCCGGGTCTGGAAGGTCACCAAGGACGGGACGAGGACCCAGGTCGGCACCGTCCCGAACGCCGTCACCACCAACGGCGAGGGCGGCCTGCTCGGCGTCGCCGTCGACCCCGAGTGGGCCACGAACCACTACGTCTACTTCATGCACACCGCCGCCGAGGGCAACCGGGTCGTCCGCATGACCTACGACGGCAGCACCCTCACCGGCTACAAGATCCTGCTCCAGGGCATCAGGAAGAACCGCTATCACAATGGCGGGCGCCTCGCCTTCGGCCCCGACGGCTACCTCTACGTCTCCACCGGCGAGGCCCAGCAGCCCGATCTCGCGCAGGACAAGAACTCCCTCAACGGCAAGATCCTGCGCATGACCACCGACGGCAAGCCGGCGCCCGGCAACCCGTTCGGCAACTACGTCTACTCCCTGGGCCACCGCAACCCGCAGGGCCTCGCCTTCGACCGCAACGGCCGCCTGTGGGAGGCCGAGTTCGGCAACAGCTCCAAGGACGAACTCAACCTCATCAAGCCCGGCGCCAACTACGGCTGGCCGACCTGCGAGGGCACCTGCAGCGTCGCCGGTATGACCAACCCCAAGGCCACCTGGAACGTCTCCGAGGCCTCGCCCAGCGGCATCGCCATCGTCCGCAACGTCATCTACATGGCATCCCTGCGCGGCGAACGCCTGTGGCGCATCCCCGTCAACGGCGACACCGAGAGCGTCGGCACCCCGACCGCGTACTACGTCGGCTCCTACGGCCGGCTGCGCACCGTCACCAAGGTGCCCGGAGCCGACGAACTGTGGCTGTCCACCACCAACTGCGACAACAACGGCGGCGCCGCCGACGGATCCGACCAGATCTTCCGCGTCACGATCAAGTGAGGAGGACGAGGTGACGCAGGCGAACCGACGCCGCGTCAGGTCCCGTAGAGTGCGTCGACCTCGTTGCCGTACGCCTTCTCGATCGCCTTCCGCTTGAGCTTCAACGACGGCGTGAGCAGGCCGTGTTCCTCGGTGAACGGCTGCGCCAGGATCCGGAAGGTACGGATCGACTCGGCCTGGGAGACGAGGGTGTTGGCGGCGACCACCGCCCGCCGCACCTCCGTCTCCAGGTCGGCGTCACGCACCAGCTGGACCGGGGTCATCCTGGGCTTGCCGCGCATCTGCAGCCAGTGCTCCACGGCCTCCTGGTCGAGGGTGACCAGGGCGGCGATGTAGGGCCGGTCGTTGCCGACGACGATGCACTGGTTCACCAGCGGATGCTCGCGGACCCGCTCCTCCAGCACCCCGGGGGAGACACTCTTGCCGCCGGAGGTCACCAGGATCTCCTTCTTGCGGCCGGTGATGGTCAGATAGCCGTCCTCGTCCAGCGAACCGAGGTCCCCGGTGGCCAGCCAGCCCTCGTGCAGGGTCTCGTCGGTGGCCTTGGGATTGTTGAGGTAGCCCTGGAAGACGTTGCCGCCGTGCAGCCAGATCTCCCCGTCGTCGGCTATGTGCACGGTCACGCCCGGAATGGCCTGGCCGACCGTGCCGTAGCGGGTGCGCTCGGGCGGGTTGGCGGTGGCCGCGGCCGTCGACTCGGTCAGGCCGTACCCCTCATAGATCTGCACGCCCGCGCCCGCGAAGAACAGCCCGAGCCGGCGGTCCATCCCCGAACCTCCGGACATCGCGTTGCGGATACGGCCGCCCATCGCCGCGCGGACCTTGGCGTAGACGACCTTGTCGAAGAACTGGTGCTGCATGCGCAGCCCCGCCGACGGGCCGGGCCCGATGCCCCACGCCTTCGCCTCGACGGCCTCCGCGTACTTCACCGCGACGTCGACCGCCTTCTCGAACGGGCCGGATCTGCCGTCCTTCTCCGCCTTGCGACGGGCGGCGTTGAAGACCTTCTCGAAGATGTACGGCACCGCCAGGATGAACGTCGGCCGGAACGCGGCCAGATCCGGCAGCAGGGCGGCGGCGTGCAGCTGCGGCTGGTGCCCGAAACGGACCCGGCCGCGGATCGCGGCGACCTCCACCATCCGCCCGAAGACATGCGCGAGTGGCAGGAACAGCAGCGTGGACGCCTCGTCGTCCTTCTTGGTGTGGAACACCGGTTGCCACCGCTGGATCATCGTGTCCGCCTCGTACATGAAGTTCGCGTGCGAGAGGACACACCCCTTGGGCCTGCCGGTGGTGCCCGAGGTGTAGATGATCGTGGCGACCGAGTCCGGGGTGACGGCCTGCCGGTGCCTGTGCACCACCTCGTCGTCCACGTGCGCGCCGGCGTCGTACAGCTCCTGCACACAGCCCGCGTCCAGCTGCCACAGCTGGCGCAGCTGCGGGAGGCGGCCGATGACGGTGGCGATGGTCATCGCGTGGTCCTCGTGCTCCACGATCGCCGCGGACACCTCGGCGTCGTAGAGCATCCAGAAGCACTGTTCCGCGGAGGAGGTGGGGTAGACGGGCACCACCTGGGCGCCGATCGTCCACAGCGCGAAGTCGAACAGGGTCCACTCGTAGCGGGTGCGGGACATGATCGCGACGCGGTCGCCGAAGCGGATGCCGCGCGCGAGGAGCCCCTTGGCGAGGGCCATGACCTCGTCGCGGAACTCGGCGGCCGTGACGTCCCGCCACTGTCCGGCGGCGTCCTTGCGGCCGAGGGCGATGTGCGCCGGGTCGCTCTGGGCATGCTCGAAGACGACGTCGGCCAGACCGCCCACGGGCGGCGCCGACGCCAACGGCGGGTTGGTGAACTCGCGCAAACCTCGCTCCCCGATCCTCGCTGTTGGTCACGCCCGTGATTCTCGGCACAGCGCGGTGAAAGCTACCCCACGGCGTCACCGGGCGGGAGGGGGTGGTTAACCGTGCAAACCTCACGTTTTTCCCGGGAGGTGGCCGGAAAATGCCCGCACATGGGGAAGGGCCGGACACAATACTGACGGGTCAGTAACTTTCGGTACCGTAATCTCCACCGAATCTGTACGGGCCGATTACCGCCTGCGCCGGCCCGCTCACCGGATACGGCAGCCCGCCCCGCGCACACGAGATACGGGAAGCGGCCACCGGTCGAACGGTGGCCGCTTCCCGTCAGTGGTGTGCCGCCACCGCCCGCTCCGCCACCGCGCCCGGCTCCCGTGGGCTTCGTGGGACGGCCCGCCCGGACGAGGAGCAGCACCAGGGCGGCGGCCGTCCCGGCGAGGCCCGCCACCACGAGCGCGCCGTCGAGGCCCGGGGCGAACGCGGTGCGCAGCGTGTGTTCGGGGATGGCGCCGCGCATCCACAGCGACAGGTGCGGGATCCCGGCGAACGCCACCCCCTTGAACGCGAACGAGCCCGGCATCACCCCGACGGAGGCCGGCGGCAGGCGTCCCGGCGGGTCCGGGCGGGCCGGCGGGCGGGACGCCGTTCAGTCGTCGCGCCGCCGTAGCCGTTCGCCGCCGGCCAGGACGGCCGCGGCCAGTGCGTTCGCGGCGGCGTCGGCCGTGCCCCGGCGGCGGCCGTGCACCAGGACGAAGTCGATTCTGCCGAGGTCGGGCAGGCCCGAGCGGTCCGGGAGACGGAACAGGCCGGGCGGGATCAGGCGCCGGGAGTGGGCCATCACGCCGAGCCCGGCACGGGCCGCCGCGACGAGTCCGTTGAGGCTGCCGCTGGTGCACACGATCCGCCATGCTCGGCCCTCGCTCTCCAGCACCTTGAGCGCACGGGCCCGGGTGATGCCGGGCGGGGGATAGACGATCAGCGGGACGGGCCGGTCGGCGTCCAGGCGCAACCGCTCGGCGCCGATCCACACCAGGTCGTCGCGCCAGACCAGCTGGCCGCTCGGGTCCTCGAGGTGGCGCTTGGCCAGCACCAGGTCCAGTTTTCCGGCGGCCAGCTGCTCGTGCAGGGTGCCGGACAGCTCCACGGTCAGTTCCAGGTCGACCTCGGGGTGGTCGTGGCGGAAGCTCTCCAGGATCTCGGGAAGCCGGGTGAGCACGAAGTCCTCCGAGGCGCCGAACCGCAGCCTGCCGCGCACCCGGGTGCCGGTGAAGAACGCCGTTGCCTGCTCGTGCACCTGCAGGATCCGCCGGGCGAAGCCCAGCATCGCCTCGCCGTCGTCGGTCAGCTCCACCGAATGGGTGTCCCGGCTGAACAGCTGCCGCCCGGCCGCCTCCTCCAGTCGGCGTACATGCTGGCTGACCGTGGACTGGCGCAGCCCCAGCCGGTGGGCGGCCTGTGTGAAGCTCAAAGTCTGGGCCACGGCCAGGAACGTGCGCAGCTGTGTCGGGTCGTACACGGCACCCAGCCTAGCCCGTTATCGCGAATCATGATGGCAGTCAGAGTGGTGTACGGGATTCCCGATCGGCGTGGTGCAGAGGACGATGGAGGGGGCTCCTGCGGGCCCGAAAGCAAGGAGACATCAAGCGACACCTGCCGATCAACCTGCGACAACTGCACACCCTCCGCCGACACACAGAGCAATCGGAGCACCGTGACACGCCTGCGCTGGCCGACCTGGATGCCGATCGACCCGTACATCGTCCTGCTGCTGGGGACCGTGGGTCTTGCCGCACTGCTGCCCGCCCGGGGAACCGCCTCCGACGTGGCCTCGGGGGCGTCGACCGCCGCGATCGCGTTCCTCTTCTTCCTCTACGGCGCCCGGCTGTCCACCCGGGAGGCGCTGGACGGGCTGCGCCACTGGCGGCTCCACGTCACCGTGCTGGCCTGCACGTTCGTGTTCTTCCCGGTCTTCGGGCTGGCTGCGCGCGTCCTGGTGCCGACCGTGCTGACCCAGCCGCTCTACCAGGGCCTGCTGTTCCTGACGCTGGTGCCGTCCACGATCCAGTCGTCCATCGCCTTCACCTCGATCGCCCGCGGCAACGTGCCCGCGGCGATCTGCGCGGGCTCCTTCTCCTCCCTGGCCGGCATACTGATCACCCCGCTGCTGGCGGCGGCCCTCCTCGGCAACAGCGGCGGCGGGTTCTCCGCCGACTCGCTCGTGAAGATCGTGCTGCAGCTGCTGGTGCCGTTCCTCGCCGGGCAGCTGCTGCGGCGCTGGATCGGGGGCTCCATCACCCGGCACAAGAAGATCCTCGGCCTGGTCGACCGCGGCTCCATCCTGCTGGTCGTCTACACCGCCTTCAGCGAGGGCATGAACCAGGGCATCTGGCACCAGGTGAGCCCCGCGCGCCTCGGCTGTCTGCTCGTCGTCGAGGCCGTCCTGCTGGCCCTGATGCTGCTGCTGAGCTGGTACGGAGGCAAGGCACTCGGCTTCGGCCGGGCGGACCGGATCGCCATCCAGTTCGCCGGGTCGAAGAAGTCCCTCGCCTCCGGACTGCCCATGGCCAGTGTCCTGTTCGGCGCCCACGCCTCCCTCGCCGTGCTGCCGCTGATGCTCTTCCACCAGATGCAGCTGATGGTGTGCGCGGTCATCGCCAAGCGCCGCGCCCGCGATCCGGAGGAGGCCGTGGACGCTCCCGGGGCGTCAGCGGCTCACGTGGTCCAGGGGCAGCCACAGGACCGTGTCCTTCGCTGACCGCAGCGCCTTGGGGTCCGACAGTTCCTGGTCGGTGAGCGCCCGGTCCCATACGTGCACCTCCTCGATGGCACCGGTGAAGAAGGCCCGGCTGTCCATGCGCTGACCGATGTGCACGCCGAAGGGGGAGTTACGGCTGACCGAGCCCGGTACGTCGGCCACGGACGACTGCGTACCGTCGACGGACAACATCAGCCGGCCCCCGCCCCGCCGGAGCACCACGTGATGCCACTGGCCGTCGTTGTACGCGGTATCCGTGCGCACGTACGCGGTCTGTGGAGCCGCCGCGCCGTCCCGCACGGTGATCAGGCCCTGGATCCGGTTGTTCGCCGGCTCCCCGCGCAGCCACACCTGGGGCTGTGTGGTGCCGATCCCGCCCATCCACAGCAGCGGCTGCTCGCCGCTGGTGGCCGTGTACCGGAACCACAGGGACGCCGTGAAGTCCTTCGTGCCCAGCGGCAGCCGACTGCTGTACGGCAGGCGTACGGCGTCGTCGGTGCCGTCGAACTGCAGCGCTCCGCCGAACACCCCTGGTGTCACCTTCGCGCCGCCCAGTACCGCGGCCGGGCGGGCGTGCGGGGCGAGGTCGGCGGTGACCGGGTCGGGGCCGCGGCGCGGGGCGAGCCAGTTCTCGGTGAAGCGGGCGAAGCGGATCTCGTCGCGCGCGTCCAGCGCGCCGCCCTCGTAGATCAGGCCCACCGTGCCCCCGGCGACCTGGACCAGGTCGGAGTAGCCGGACCAGTCCGTGGTGACGACCGTGCCGCGGTCCACGCTGTCCCAGGTGCGGCCGCCGTTGTAGGAGGAGCGGATCATCATCGTGCGGCGCCGGTCGGGGTCGGCGGGGCAGGCGAGCAGCAGCCGGCCGCCGAGCCGCAGCAGGGACCCTGCACCATCGGGGCGTACAGGTCCGGCAGGTCGTGGAAGGGCGCGGTGAAGCTGGAGCCGCCGTCGCGGCTGATCGCCTGGGTGCGGTGACCGAGGTCGGTGCCGTCCTGCTCCCGGCCGCTGACCAGGATCGATCCGTCCTCGCGCTCGGCGAGGGTCAGTTCGGAGGGCTTCTGCCGGAAGGTGCCGTCCTCGGCGATGGGCCAGGTGTCCTGGGCGCCGATCCGCCAGTGGCCGCCGTGGTCGTCGCTGACGATCAGCGCCGCGTGGTTGGCGGTGATCCGGGTGCCGTCCCAGCTCTCGGCGTTGACCCCGAAGACCAGCCGCCCGGCGTACCGGCCGTGGGTGAGCTGGATGCCGTGCACCGGCCCGGTCGCGTACCAGGAGTTCCAGGCGGAGGGCAGGATCTCCGGGCTCAGATCGCGCGGCGCGGACCAGGTCAGACCGTTGTCGTCGCTGTACTGGAGATGGGGGGTGCGATCGCACGGCACCGAGCAGCTGGCGCTGTCCGTACGGCCCGTGTTGTACGTCTCCGCGAGCCAGACGCGCCCCGTTTCGCGGTCGACGATCGGCGCCGGGTTCCCGTGGGTGTCGCCGCCTCCCTTGTTGACCACCTGCAGCGGGCCCCAGGTGCGTCCGCCGTCGGTGGAGCGCTTGAGCACGATGTCGATGTCGGCGGCGTCACCGCAGTTGAGGACCCGTCCTTCGGCGAACGCCAGCAGCGTGCCGTCGGCGGCCCTGACGATCGTCGGGATCCGGAAGCAGGCGTAGCCGGGATCCTGGGACGCCTTGAACAGGATCTGCTGCTCGAACTCGGGTGTGTTCATGGAGGATTGGGCGTGTGCCGGATGGGGTGAGGCCAGTGGCACCAGGAGCAGTGCCGCGGTGGTGACAGCGGGGGCGAGTACGGATCTGAGACGGGCGCGAAGACCTGACGGCATGGTACGACCTGCCCTTCGTCGGCCGGACATCTGGACATGTGGACATCCCATGTCCAACGTGCGCCCCATCGAAGGTAGTTGGGGGCAGGGCGCCCCACAAGAAGCGTGCAGCACACGGCGTCCGCGAAAGGTCCGAGGCCCGGCGAAGGGCCTACGGCCGCAGGACGACCTTGCCGAGGTTGGCCCGCGCCTCGATCACCTCGTGCGCCTTCGCCGCGTCCTCCAGCGCGAACTCGCCGTGGACGACGGGCTTCACGCTGCCCTCGGCGAACAGCCGCCACAGCTCCTGGCGCCACTGCTCGTACAGCTCCGGCCGGCCGCGTGCGATCAGCGCCATCTGGAAGCCGATCACCGACTTGGCGCCGACCAGCAGGTCGTACGCCTGGACGGTGCCCCCGCCCGAGCTGTAGGCGACCAGGCGGCCGTGCGGGGCGAGAGCGGCGACGGCAGGGGTGAGCAGGTCACCGCCGACCGCGTCCAGGACGCAGTCGACCGGATCTCCCCAACTGGCGTCCGTGTACCGGACGCAGTCGTCCGCGCCCAGCCCGCGCACGAAGTCCGCCTTCGCCGGGTCCGACACCGCTCCCACGACCCGCCCCGCGCCCCGGGACCGCGCCAGCTGCACGGCGAGATGCCCGACACCGCTCGCCGCCGCCGTGACGAGGACCGATTCGCCCGGTGCGGGCCGCGCCGCCTCCAGTGCGCCGTAAGCCACGAGGCCGCTGCGCACCAGTGCGATCGCGTCCACGGCGGTGGCGCCGTCGGGGACCGGAGAGGTCATGGCCTCGTGCAGCACGGCGAAGTCGGCGTAGCCGTGCCCGAAGCACATCCCGGTCACGCGATCGCCCGGCCGGAAGCGGGTCACGCCCTCACCGGCCGCCACCACCTCACCGGCGATCTCGCCGCCCAGTGCGACCGGTTCGGCGGCCTCGGTGACCTTGCGCACCACGGGCAGGGTGACGCCGGCCGCCTCGCAGCGCACCAGCAGCTCCCCGGGGCCGGGCTCGGGGACGGGGACCTCCTCCAGGAACAGCGGGCCGCCGGTGGATTCATAGCGGACGCGACGCATCGGAACCTCCAGTGGCCGGGGGAAAGCCCGGCGCATCAGTCGTGGGGAACGCCCATCGTGGGGAACACCCACGAACTCGTTGGGAGTTCCAACGTTAAGGGAGTTTCATTGGGAAGTCCAATGATTCTCGGATAGGCTGCCGGTATGGCCGCCGAAGCACCCCTGCCCACGATCCGCTCCCTGCCCAGCTGGCTCCTCGGCCGGGCCGCCGCGCGGGGCCGCGCCCTGGTCGCCGACGCGCTTGCGGTCGAGGGCCTGAGGATGTGGCACCACGTGGTCCTCTCCGCCGTCCGTGACCTCCAGCCCGTCGCCCAGGCCGACCTCGGCCGCAGCGTGGGCCTGGACCCCAAGGACCTGGTCGGCGTGCTCAACGACCTGCAGACCGCCGGTCATGTCGTGCGCGCCCCCGACCCCCGGGACCGCCGCAAGAACGCCGTGTCCCTCACCGACGAGGGCGCCCGCCTCCTCGCGCGCTGCGAGAAGGCGGCCCGCGCGGCCAATGACGCACTGCTGGCCCCGCTGTCGGCCGCCGAACGTGATCAGTTCATGGGCCTGTTGATCCGGATTTCCGGCACGGACGGCTGACGGCGGCTAACGTTCCGTCATGACCGCAGCTCCCGTGCTCTCTGCGCAGCGCACCGCCCTGGTCCTCGTCGACCTGATGGAACGTATCGTCGCGCTGCCCCTGGAACCCCGCAAAGGCACCGAAGTGCTCGCCGCCGCCGAGGAGTTGGCGAACACCTTCCGTGCCGCCGCGGCACCCGTCGTGCTCGTGCGCGTCGAACGCGCCTCGGTCGCCGAACAGCCGCCCGGCAGCGCCCTGGTGGCGGGCCTCGGCCGCGCCGGCGACCTGGAGGTGGTCAAGCGCACCATCGGCGCCTTCCAGGACACCGGCCTGCACGAGCAGCTGCGCGAACGCGGTGTCACCACCCTGGTGTTGGGCGGCATCGCCACCAACCTCGGCGTCGAGTCCACCGCCCGCGCCGCCGCCGACCTCGGCTACGACCTCGTCTTCGTGGAGGACGCCATGGCCGCACTCACCGCCGCCGAGCACGAGGCGTCCGTCCGGCTCGACTTCCCCCGGCTGGGGACGGTCGTGTCCGCCGCCGACGTACGCCTCGGCGCCGCCTGACCGCTCGGACCGGCGTCCCGCCCCCGTCCACGACCACCACCGAACCTGTGCTGCAGCCCCCACGCATCAGATACAGGTACGCCTCCGCCACATCCGCCGGCTCGCCGACCCGCCCCACCGGCAGCGACTCGGCGGACGACCGGAACAGCTCCTCCCGGTCCGCCTCCGGCGCCTCCCGCCACAGCTCGGTGCGCACCACCCCGGGCGAGACCACATTGACCCGCACGGGCGCCCCCTCCACCGCCGGCGCCCGGGTCCGCGACTCCATCGCCCCGCACAGCGCCGACACGGCGCTCGAACCCGGCAGTGGCCGCTGCCCCGCCGTCCCTGTGGTCAGCACCACCGACCCTCCCGTGCGGACCGACCCGACGCCGTACTTCACCGCTTCCACTTCGGCCGCGCCGCCGAGCGGCTGCACATCGCTCAGCCGGTGCTCAGCCGCCGGATCCGCGCCCTGGAGAAGGACATGGGTGCCGAGCTGTTCGTACGCGACAGCCGCGGCGTGGCGTTGACCGATGCCGATCGCCAACTCCTCGACGGACGGCAGTTGCTCAGCCTCACCGACGCGGCCCGGCGCCGTGTGCTGCGGGCCCCACGCGGGCCCCGACGGCTCGTCGTCGGCTTCCGGGCCGGTGCGGTCGTCACCCAGGCCCTGCGCGCCTTCGCGGCGGCGCACCCCGACGTCGAGGGCTGCGCCCGCCGGGTCGTGGGGGCACCTCCCGCTCGAGCGTAGTCGAGAGTGGGGGAGGGACGACCAGGAACGACTGCTCCTCGACGGCACCGTGGACGTCGCCTACGTACGACGGCCGATCCATGAGGAGGGACTGGAGCCGCGGCCCCTGTACCGCGAACCCCGTGTGGCGATGCTCCCGGGCGGCCACCGCCTCGCCGGGAAGCAGGAACTGCCGCTCGCCGACCTCGACGGCGAGACCTGGCTGCACTACGCCGGCCCCCGGCCGGGCGACCTGCCGATCCGCACCCTCGAGGAGAAGTTCGAGTGCGTGGCCGCCGGCACCGCCGTCCCGCTCGTCCCGCGTTCGACCGCCGGGCAGTACTCCAGCCCGGACATCAGCTGCGTGCCGGTCACCGACGCCGAACCCGACCAGGTGCTGCCGGCCTGGGCGGCCGGCCGGCACTCACCCCTGGTCACCGCGTTCGTCGACGCCGCGCAGACGCTCGGCTGCGGCGGGGCCCCGCGGCGCAGGAGGCGCGGGGCGCCGGCCGGGGCCCCGCCTCCGTGCCGCGGGGAGGCGTCTCAGCCCTGGGCGGCGTCTCAGCCCTGGGCGGCGTCTCAGCCCTGGGCGGCGTCTCAGCCCTGGGCGGCCGCCTCTTGCAGGGCGATGCGGTCCTCGCCCGCGTACACGTTCATCGAGCTGCCCCGCAGGAAACCCACCAGGGTCAGCCCCGTCTCCGCGGCCAGGTCCACCGCCAGCGACGACGGCGCCGACACGGCGGCCAGCACCGGGATGCCCGCCATCACCGCCTTCTGGGCCAGCTCGAACGAGGCCCGCCCGGAGACCAGCAGGATCGCCCGCGAGAGCGGCAGGGCCCCGTTCTGCAGCGCCCGCCCGACCAGCTTGTCCACCGCGTTGTGCCGGCCGACGTCCTCTCGTACGTCCAGCAGCTCCCCGTCCTCGGAGAACAGGGCCGCGGCGTGCAGGCCCCCCGTCCGGTCGAACACCCGCTGGGCCGCGCGCAGCCGCTCGGGGAGGCTCGACAGCAGCTGAGGGGTGACCCGGACCGGGGGGGTGTCGGCGATCGGGAAACGCGCCGTCGTCCGTACCGCGTCCAGGCTGGCCTTGCCGCACAGACCGCACGAGGAGGACGTGTAGACGTTGCGCTCCAGGGTGAAGTCCGGCAGGGCGAGGCCCGGCGCGGTCTGCACGTCGACCACGTTGTAGGTGTTGGAACCGTCCACGGTCGCCCCCGCGCAGTAGACGATGTTCCGCAGATCGTCCGCGTCGGCCAGCACGCCCTCGCTCACCAGGAAGCCCGCCGCCAGCGCGAAGTCGTCGCCGGGGGTGCGCATGGTGATCGCGAGCGGCTTGCCGTTCAGCCGGATCTCCAGGGGTTCCTCGGCGACGAGTGTGTCCGGCCGGGCCGAGAGCGCCCCGTCGCGGATGCGGAGGACCTTGCGTCGTTCCGTGACTCGTCCCATGTCCTGATCAGCCCCGGTTCTGTACGTGCTGGTAGCCGAAACGGCCCTTGATGCAGAGATTGCCGTGGGTCACCGTGTCGTCGTGCGGCGAGGTGACCTTCACGGTCTCATTGTCCTGCACATGGAGCGTGCGGGTGCAGCCCACGCCGCAGTACGCGCACACCGGGTCCGTCTCGGTCTGGCGGGACTCGTCCCAGGTGCCCGCCGCCCGCATGTCGAACTCCGTACGCGGCGCGAGCGCCCGAATCCTGCCTACGAAATATTGACTACAGTATGGGATTGGGGTGGGACAAGAGTTCGGGCATCGACCGTTCGGCGCATTCTGCGGACCGTTCCTCTTGTGCGATCGATCCATTGGGTTCTCAACTACCTTGTGCGGCCGTACGGTTCGGGGTCATGAGCAGCCCCCCTGTCGCACCCCCGGGCTGGAGCCGCTGGCTCGTCCCGCCCGCCGCCCTCTCCGTCCACCTCTCCATCGGCCAGGCCTACGCCTGGAGCGTGTTCAAACCGCCCCTCGAATCCGCGCTGCACCTCGACGGCACCCAGAGCGCACTGCCCTTCCAGCTCGCGATCGTGATGCTCGGTCTGTCGGCCGCGTTCGGCGGCACCCTCGTCGAACGCAACGGACCCCGCTGGGCCATGACCGTGGCCCTGGTCTGCTTCTCCACCGGCTTCCTCATCTCCGCGCTCGGCGCCGAGACCAAGCAGTACTGGCTGATCGTCCTCGGCTACGGCTTCGTCGGCGGCATCGGCCTCGGTATCGGCTACATCTCGCCGGTGTCCACGCTGATCAAGTGGTTCCCGGACCGGCCGGGCGCGGCCACCGGCATCGCCATCATGGGCTTCGGCGGCGGCGCGCTGATCGCCTCGCCCTGGTCCACTCAGATGCTCGACTCCTTCGGCCGTGACAACGATGGCATCGCCCTGGCCTTCCTCGTGCACGGGCTGGCGTACGCCGTCTTCATGACCCTCGGCGTACTGCTGGTCCGGGTGCCGCGCACCGAGGACCGTGAGAACACGGCGGAGGCGCCGAGCGCCTTCGAGGGAGTGCAGGTCTCCGCGCGCACCGCGGTGCGCACCCCGCAGTTCTGGTGCCTGTGGATCGTGCTCTGCATGAACGTGACCGCGGGCATCGGCATCCTGGAGAAGGCCGCCCCGATGATCACGGACTTCTTCGCCGACAGCTCCACCCCGGTCTCGGCCTCCGCCGCCGCCGGGTTCGTCGCGCTGCTGTCCGCCGCCAACATGGCGGGCCGCATCGGCTGGTCGTCCGCCTCGGACCTTGTCGGACGCAAGAACGTCTACCGCGTCTACCTCGGCGTCGGCGCACTGATGTACCTGCTCATAGCGCTGTTCGGCGACTCCTCCAAGCCGCTGTTCGTGGTCTGCGCCCTGGTGATCCTCTCCTTCTACGGCGGCGGCTTCGCGACCGTACCGGCGTACCTGAAGGACCTGTTCGGCACCTACCAGGTCGGCGCGATCCACGGCCGGCTGCTGACCGCGTGGTCCCTGGCCGGTGTGCTCGGACCGCTGATCGTCAACTGGATCGCCGACCACCAGAAGGGCGCCGGCAAACACGGCTCGGCCCTGTACACCCTGTCCTTCGGCATCATGATCGGACTGCTCGTCGTCGGTTTCGTCGCCAACGAACTGATCCGCCCCGTCCACGCCCGCCACCACATCCCCGCCCCGAGGGAGGCCGTCGATGTCGAACGACAGCAGTCCGCCTAGCCCCGGCCGGCGGTGGCTGATCGCCTTCGCCTGGATCTGGGTGGGGGCGCCCTTCGGCTACGGGGTGTACGAGCTGGTGCAGAAGGCGACACAGCTGTTCAACGGGTGAGTCCCGGGAAAGGCAGGACGTCCGAGGGTCTGCAAGAAGCCGACAACGCGGACGCGTGATTCCTGTGGCTTCACCTGCCGTCGTACCCGTGAGTCACTGACCAGACTGGTGGATCCCGCTACCCAAGGCACCGAGGGGACCCCGCCATGAACGGCTCGCGCATCGCCGCCATCGGTCACTACCAGCCCGCCGGAGTCCTCACCAACGAGGACCTGGCGGGCATGGTCGACACGAGCGACGAGTGGATCCGCAGCCGGGTCGGCATCCGTACCCGGCACATCGCCGGACCGGACGAGCCGGTCGACGAGTTGGCCGCGCACGCCGCCGCCAAGGCGCTGGCCGCCGCAGGGCTGGCCCCCGGCGACATCGACCTGGTCCTGGTCGCCACCTCCACGGCGATCGACCGCTCCCCGAACACTGCCGCCCGGGTCGCGGCCCGGCTCGGCATTGCGCAGCCGGCGGCGATGGACGTCAACGTGGTGTGTGCCGGGTTCACCCACGCCCTGGCCACCGCGGACCACACCGTCCGGGCCGGCGCGGCCACCCGGGCGCTGGTCATCGGCGCCGACAAGATGTCCGACGTCACCGACTGGACCGACCGCACCACCTGCGTGCTGGTCGGCGACGGGGCCGGGGCCGCCGTGGTCGAGGCGTGCCTGCCGGGGGAGGAGCCGGGGATCGGGCCGGTGCTGTGGGGGTCGGTGCCCGAGATGGGGCACGCGGTGCGGATCGAGGGCACCCCGCCGCGGTTCGCACAGGAGGGGCAGAGCGTCTACCGCTGGGCCACCACCCAGCTGCCGGCCATCGCCCGCCAGGCCTGTGAGAAGTCCGGCGTGGCCCCCGCGGACCTGGCCGGGGTCGTCCTGCACCAGGCCAATCTGCGCATCATCGAGCCGCTCGCCGAGAAGCTCGGCGCTGTCAACGCGGTGATCGCCCGCGATGTCACCGAGTCCGGCAACACCTCGGCGGCCAGCATCCCGCTCGCCTTCTCCAAGCTGCTCGAGCAGGGGGCGCTGCGCAGCGGCGAACCGGTGCTCCTGTTCGGCTTCGGTGGCAATCTGTCGTACGCCGGGCAGGTCGTACGCTGCCCGTGAGGTGGTCGAGCGGGGGCACAGGTCCGGCGGAAGCCGGCGCTTCAGGCCTGGATTTTGTGCACCGTAGACTGTAGACAAAAGACAATCGATACTGAGCGTCCAGTGCCTACGTGCCAGAGCTGCCCAGGAGGGGGACCGTGATGTTGCCGACCGGACTGCCGCAGGGGGCCGTGCCCAGGCTGGAACGCCCCGGACCGCTGCGCGAGCGCGTCTACGAAGCCCTGCTGGAACTGATCACCACCCGCGCGCTGCAGCCCGGCCAGCATCTGGTCGAGAGCGAGCTGGCCGGGCATCTCGGGGTTTCCCGGCAGCCGGTGCGCGAGGCACTGCAGCGGCTGAACACCGAGGGCTGGGTCGATCTGCGGCCGGCGCAGGGCGCGTTCGTGCACGAGCCGACCGAGGAGGAGGCCGACCAACTGCTCACGGTCCGCACCCTGCTGGAGGCCGAGGCGGCGCGGCTCGCGGCGCTCAACGCCGACGCGAAGGGTGTCGAGGTCCTCTGCGGCATCGTCGAGGAGGGCCGCACGGCGGTCGCCGCCGACGACGTGACCCGCGCCGTGACGCTCAACGCGGCCTTCCACGCCAAGGTCATGGAGCTGGCCGGCAACGCGGTCCTCGCCGAGCTGGCCGCCCAGGTCGACCGCCGGGTCCGCTGGTACTACACACCGGTCGCCAAGCTGCGCGGCGGCACCTCCTGGTCCGAGCACTCCGACCTGGTCGACGCGATCAGGGAGCGGGACGATCAGAAGGCCGGCCGGCTGATGCGCGAGCACACCGAGCACACCCGGCACTCGTACCACCACCGCAACGAGCCCTGACCCCGGACGGCCGTCCCCTTGGACGGCCCGGCCCCGCCGGCTCCCCCCTGTGCCCGGGTGGCCTGGACTCGGCTCCCTGTGTCCGGGTGGCCTGGACGTGGTGGCCCGGCCGTGAGATGCCGTACGTCGGGCGGGTTCCTGCGCCGCGCGTGGCGGGCGAACGGGTCCGCCGGCCCGGACAAGGCGCCCGGTCCGGGCGGCCACCAGTTTCTCGGCGGGTCCCGGAAGAACCACCCGGCCGCCGCGACCGCCAGGCCCGACCCGAGGCCCGCGGCCGTGAGCAGGGCCCGCCCGGAGGCCTGCCGGACGGCGGGAAACAGGAACGGTGCGGCCCCAGGGCGTTTCCGCTCGTCACCAGACCCGTGGAAGCGCCCCGGCGTTCCGGCCACCACTTGCCCGGCAGCAGCAGACACGTCGCGTGCACCAGGCCCGCGCCGACGTCGGCGAGCAGCCCGAATCCCAGCCGGGCCGCGATCAGTTGAGGTGCGGCGGCGAGCACGAGGTACCCGACAAGGGTGCCGAGCGCTCCGGTCGTCACGGCCGCGCGGGCGGTGAGCCGGCCGCTCTCCCTGAGCCGTCCGGCCGGGAAGGCGGCGGCCTGGGACAGGGCCCACAGGCCCGCCGGCCACAGGTCCCCGCCCCACCCGTGGGTGTCACGAGGACCGGTCCGCGCCGCGAGATACGCGTACGCGGCACAGCTGAGGCCCGTCATGCCCGCCCAGGGCAGGACGACCATCCAGATCCGGCCACGGCCCAGCAGGTCGACGTCGCACTCGCCGACCCGGTACACGCGGCCCCTGCGGTCCCTCACCTCCCGGCAGAGCAGGGAGGCTGGGGGATCGGTGGTTTCCATCTCGCGGTTCCACCCTCTGCGTCGAAAGTTCTGGCCGGCGCCCCCTGTCCAATGCCTTTCGTGCGCACACGGGTCCCGGGGCCGGCCGACGCGCACCGCCGGCCGGCCTCCGCGTCACTCACCTCATGAACCGCCCCCCAGCACCCCGGCCGCCCGCGCCCAGCGGTACTTCGCGCCGAGCACGGCCACCGGCTTCTCGGTCGTGTACGGGTAGGCCACGACCCCCCGCTCGAACAGGTACTGGCAGGCCTCCTCGACCTCGACGTCGCCGGCGAGGGAGGCCACGACCGGCTTCTCGATCCCGCGCTCGCGGAACTCCGCGACCACCCGCGCGGTCAGTTCGGCGAACGCCATCGGCGCAGTGACGATGGTGTGCCAGTAGCCGAGGACGAGCGCGTGGATCCGCGGATCCTCCAGACCCAGTCGGACCGTCGCCTCGTACGTCGACGGCGGTTCGCCCCCGGTGATGTCGACCGGGTTGCCGGCCGAGCCGAACGGCGGGATGTAGCGGCGGAACGCCTCGTCCAGGTCGGGCGGGATCTCCATCAGGGACAGCCCGTTCTCGCTCACCGCGTCCGACAACAGCACGCCGCTGCCGCCCGCCCCGGTGATGATCACGACGTTGTCGCCCCTGGGGGAGGGCAGGACGGACAGGGCGCGGGCGTACTCCAGCATGTCGTTCAGGCCCGGCGCCCGGATCACCCCCGCCTGCCGCAGGACGTCGTCGTACACCGCGTCGTCGCCCGCGAGCGCGCCGGTGTGCGAGCCGGCCGCCTTCGCGCCGGCCGCCGTACGGCCCGCCTTCAGCACCACCACCGGCTTCCTCGGCACGGTCGCGCGCGCTGCCTCGACGAACGCCCGCCCGTCCTTGAGGTCCTCGAGATGCATGGCGATGCACTCGGTGTGGGGGTCCTCACCGAACCAGGTCAGCAGGTCGTCCTCGTCCAGGTCCGACTTGTTGCCGAGGCCGACGATCGCCGACACGCCCGTCTTCGTGGTGCGGGCGAAGCCGAGGACGGCCATGCCGATCCCGCCGGACTGCGGTCAGCGCCACCCCGCCCTTGACGTCGTAAGGAGTGCAGAACGTGGCGCACAGGTCCTGCCAGGTGGAGTAGTAGCCGTAGATGTTCGGGCCGAGCAGGCGGATGCCGTGCCGCTCGGCGATCCGCACGATCTCCGCCTGCAGTGCGTGCTCGCCGGTCTCGGCGAACCCGGAGGGGATGAGCACGGCGTTGGGGATCCTCTTGCGCCCCACCTCTTCCAGGGCCGCGGCCACGAACCTGGCGGGAATGGCGAAGACTGCCACATCCACCTCACCGGGAACGTCCGTGACACTCTTGTACGCCTTGCGGCCCAGAATGTCGTCGGCCCTGGGATTCACCGGGTGGATCTCGCCGGAGAAGCCGCCGTCGACGAGATTGCGCATGACCGAATTGCCGATCTTGCCCTGCTCATTGGAGGCACCGATGACGGCGACGGAGGACGGTTGCATCAGCCGGCGCATCGACGCGAGGATCTCGTCGCGTGTGTACGTCTTCCTCGGTACCGGCTGCCGCTCGGCGAGGATCACCCGGATGTCGGCGGCCAGTGCCCCCTGCGGGGTGGCGATCACCGGGTTGAGGTCCACCTCGGCGATCTCCGGGAAGTCGGCGACCAGCTGGGACACCCGCCGGATCTGCTCGGCGAGCGCCCACCGGTCGACCCCGGCCTGCCCGCGCACCCCGCGCAGAACTTCCGCCGACCGGATGGAGTCCAGCATCGACAGTGCCTCGTCGGCGTCCACCGGGGCCAGCCGGAAGGTCACGTCCTTCAGCACCTCGACCAGCACCCCGCCGAGCCCGAACGCCACCACCTTCCCGAACGTCGGATCGGTGACCGCGCCGACGATGACCTCCTGGCCCGCCGGCAGCAGCTCCTGCACCTGCACGCCCTCGATGCGGGCCCCGGCGTCGTGGGCACGGGCGTTGCCGAGGATCCGGTGGAAGGCGGCGCGTACGTCCGCCGCGCCCTCGACCCCGACGACGACCCCGCCCGCGTCGGTCTTGTGCAGGATGTCCGGCGAGACGATCTTCATCACCACCGGCCCACCGAACCGGGCCGCCGCGGCCACCGCCGCGTCCACGTCCCCCGCCAGTTCCTCGCCCGGCACGGCGATCCCGTACGCGTCGGCGATCACCTTTCCCTCGGGTGCAGTCAGCGCGCTACGGCCCTCGGCGCGCACGGAGTCGAGCAGCGCGCGGACCCGCAGCCGACGGTCCTCTGCCATCACGTCAGATCACTCCGTTCGACTTCAGCAGGTGCAACTCCGCGTCGCCGAGGCCCAGTTCGCCGACGTAGATCTCCTCGTTGTGCTCGCCGAGCAGCGGGGGACCCGTCACCTCGACGGGGGAGTCGGAGAGCTTGAGCGGGCTTCCGACGGTGACGAACGAGCCGCGCTCGGGGTGCGGGACGGTGACCACCATCTCGTTGGCGACCAGTGAGGCGTCCTCGATGATCTCCTTGGTGGACAGGATGGGCCCGCACGGGATGTTGTGGGCGTTGAGCCTCTCCAGCACGTCCCACTTGGGGAGCGTCGAGGACCACTCCTCGATCAGCTGGAACATCTTGTTGAGCTTGGGCAGCCGGGCCTCCGGGGTCGCCCACTCGGGGTCGTCGGCCAGCTCGGGCCGGCCGATGAGTTCGGTGATCGGCTGCCAGCCCACGGGCTGCACGATGACGTACACGTAGTCGTTCGGGCCGCCCGGCGCGCACTTGACCGCCCAGCCGGGCTGGCCGCCGCCGGACGCGTTGCCGGAGCGCGGCACCTCGACGCCGAAGTCCTCGTTCGGGTACTCCGCGAGCGGGCCGTGCGTGAGCCGTTGCTGGTCGCGCAGCTTCACCCGGCACAGGTTGAGCACGGCGTGCTGCATGGCGACGTTGACCCGCTGGCCGCGTCCGGTCCGCTCGCGCTGGAGGAGCGCGGCCAGTATTCCGGCCACGGTGTGCACTCCGGTGCCCGAGTCACCGATCTGCGCCCCCGTCGCCAGCGGCGGCCCCTCCTCGAAGCCGGTCGTCGACATCGACCCGCCCATGGCCTGCGCAACGACCTCGTACGCCTTGAAGTTGGTGTAGGGGCCCTCCCCGAAGCCCTTGATGGACGCGTACACGATGCGGGGGTTGAGCTCCTGGATGCGCTCCCAGGTGAATCCCATACGGTCGACCGCGCCCGGCCCGAAGTTCTCGACCATGACGTCCGAGCGCCGGATCAGCTCGGCCAGGATCTCCTTGCCGCGCTCGGTCTTGGTGTTGAGGGTGATGCTCCGCTTGTTGCAGTTGAGCATCGTGAAGTAGAGGGAGTCGACGTCGGGGAGGTCGCGCAACTGCTTGCGGGTGATGTCTCCGCTCGGCGCCTCCAGCTTGATGACGTCGGCGCCGAGCCAGGCGAGCAGCTGGGTGGCGGAGGGCCCGGACTGGACGTGCGTCATGTCCAGGACGCGGATGCCGTCAAGAGCCTTGGTCATGACTGGCGCTCCTCACTTGTACATGGTCTGGTTCATGGTTCCGGGGGCGTACGCGTCCGGGTCGACCCAGACGTTGATCAGCGACGGCTTGCCCGACTCGCGGGCCCGGCGCAGGGCGGGGCCGATGTCGGCGGGGTCGCGGACCGCCTCGCCGTAACCGCCCAGCAGCTGCGCGAACTTGTCGTACGCCACGTCGCCGAGGGTGTTGCCGACCCGCTCGCGTTCCTTGCCGTACTTGGCGGCCTGGCCGTAACGGATCTGGTTCATCGAGGAGTTGTTGCCGACGATGCCGACGAACGGCAGGTCGTAGCGGACCAGGGTCTCGAAATCCCAGCCGGTCAGCGAGAACGCGCCGTCGCCGAAGAGGGCGACGACCTCCTTGTCCGGGCGGGCCTGCTTGGCGGCGAGCACGAACGGCACGCCCACGCCGAGCGTGCCGAGCGGGCCCGGATCCATCCAGTGGCCGGGCGACTTGGGCTGCACCACCTGCCCGGAGAAGGTGACGTCGCCGCCGTCGCCGATGTAGATCGAGTCCTCGGT
Organism: Streptomyces broussonetiae; assembly: GCF_009796285.1. NCBI lineage: Bacteria > Bacillati > Actinomycetota > Actinomycetes > Kitasatosporales > Streptomycetaceae > Streptomyces > Streptomyces broussonetiae. The sequence continues at coordinate 7,598,339 of NZ_CP047020.1, forward strand.
GAGGAAGTCGTTGATCTCGCTGACCAGGCGGTACGGGTGGATGGGGGACGCGTCCGAGCGCAACTGCGGCAGCCGCTTGTCGATCGCGCTCTGCTCGGCCGCGCGCAGCTCGTCGAGCCACTCCTTGCGCCTGGACGCACCTCCGTCGACGCGCCCGGAGGCCGCCTCGGTCACGGACTTGAGCACCAGTGCGGCGTCGCCGGCGATGCCGAGGTCGATGTCGCGGTTCTTGCCGACGGTCCGGTAGTCGAGGTCGATCTGGACGACCGTCGCGTCGGGGGACAGTCGTTTGCCGTAGCCCATGCGGAAGTCGAAGGGGGTGCCGACGATCACGATGACCTCGGCGTTGGAGAAGGCGTAGCGGCGTGAGAGCTGGAAGTGGTGCGGGTCGCCCGGCGGGAGCGTGCCGCGACCGGCGCCGTTCATGTACGCGGGGATGTTGAGGGCGCGCACCAGCTCGACGGCGGCCTCGGTGCCGCGGGTCGTCCACACCTGGCTGCCCAGCAGGATCGCCGGCTTCTCGGCGTGGACCAGCAGGTCGGCGAGCCTCTCGACCGCCTCGGGATCACCGGCCGAGCGAGTGGAGGCGCGGTAGGCGCCGGCCCTCGGGACCCGCGCCTTGTCCGCCGGCACCCTCGCGTCCAGGACGTCGCGGGGGATCTCGAGGAAGGAGGGGCCGGGCGCGCCGTGGTAGCACTCGCGGAACGCCATGGAGACCATGTCGGCCGCGCGGGCCGTGTCCGGCACCGTCGCCGCGAACTTGGTGATCGGCGCCATCATGTCGACGTGCGGCAGGTCCTGCAGGGACCCCATCCTGTGCTGGGTGAGCGCGCCCTGACCGCCGATCAGCAGCATCGGGGACTCCGCGCGGAAGGCGTTGGCGACGCCGGTGACCGCGTCGGTCGTGCCGGGGCCGGCGGTGACCACCGCGCAGCCCGGTTTGCCGGTGATCCGGGCGTAGCCGTCGGCGGCGTGCGCGGCGACCTGCTCGTGGCGGACGTCGACGACTTCTACGCCCTCGTCGACGCAGCCGTCGTAGATGTCGATGATGTGGCCGCCGCACAGCGTGTAGATGCGGTCGACCCCCTCGGCCTTCAGCGCCTTGGCAACGAGATGACCACCGGAGATCACGTCCTGGGTGCCGTCGGGCATGGCGAAGTCCTGTCCCTTTCGTGGGGGGTTGGGCGGCTCGCGGTGTCTTGTATGAGCACTACGGCACGGTGCATGCAGTAGATTGCATACAGTCGACGAATACTGTATGAAACTTGTTATCCCCCATCCCGGTGGGTGGCGTCCAGGGGGCGGACGCGCTTTTCGGTCATGGCAGTCCGCCACCTTTGCGCCAGCGGAGCCGCCCCCCTGAAACCGTCTCCCCGACATGAGCGCGGCCTGTCGCGAGCCTGCGGCCGGCCGCCCGGACAGGAGTCGCACATGGACCTGTACGAACACCAGGCATGGCAACTCTTCGAAGAACACGGCATTCCGGTGCCGCAGGCGGAGGGCGGAGGTCGCCCACTAGCCCGGAGGAGCGCGCGAGATCGCCCGCAGGCTCGGCGGCCGGGCCGCGGTCAAGGCGCAGGTGAAGACCGGCGGCCGAGGCAAGGCCGGCGGGGTCAAGCCCGCCGCGGACCCCGCCCCCGCCGAACTGACGGCACGTCAGCTACTCGGCATGGACATCAAGGGGCACCGCGTCGGCACCGTCATGCCGGCCCAACCGGTCGACATCGCCGAAGAGTTCCACGTCTTCTACGTCCTCGACCGCACCGCCGGCGGCTTTCTCGCGATCGCCTCCGCGCAGGGCGGCATGGAGATCGAGGAGGCGGCGGCGAGCCGACCCGAGGCCGTGGCCCGCATCCCGATCGACCGGTCCGAGGGCGTCACCTCCGCCGTCGCGGCCCGGATCGCGAACGCCGCCGGACTACCGGGCGCCGACGGCCGACGTGCGGTAGCCGACCGACCAGGTGGCCGAGGCCGTCGACCGGGGCGCCGTACCGCTCCACCGGGGGAGGCTGCAGGCGGGGACGCTTCCTCACCGGCCAGGACACCTCCGCGTACGTCCACCCGGTCACCCTGCGCAACCCGCCGCCCTCCTCCCCGATGCACCACGCCGAACCCTTCGGGCCGGTCGACACGATCGTCCTCGTCGACACCGAGGCCGAGCTGCTGGCCGCCATGAACGCGTCCAACGGGGCGCTGGTCGCCACCCTCGCCACGGACGACCGGGCTGCCTACGACCGTCTCGCACCGCAGATCCGCGCCTTCAAGACCGGGCACGGAGTGCCCCGCTCCCGGGGCGACCGCGACGAGCTGTTCGGCGGGTTCGGCGCCTCTTGGCGCGGCGCCTTCGTCGTCGGCGACCTCCTGGTGCGCGCCGTCACCCGGGGCCCCGCAGGGGAGCGGCCGCCCGGGCACTTCCCGGTGTACCAGCTCATGCCGTGATCCTCACGCGACGTACGCGGAATCTTGCATTCCGTGCACGGCCGCCACTCCAGGCGGCCCGGCAGGCCCGGGCCGCCCCTCACAGCACGGATACGCAGGTGAAACGCACTCCGAAACCTTGGTATTGTTGTCCATGTCGCCGCGGGGAACACCCCCGGCAAGGCGACAGACACCTAGTCCGGGTGGCGGAATGGCAGACGCGCTAGCTTGAGGTGCTAGTGCCCTTTATCGGGCGTGGGGGTTCAAGTCCCCCCTCGGACACCCTGTATAGCGATACCGAAGCGAGGGCCTCGACCTAACGGTCGCGGTCCTCGTTGCGTTGTCGTAGATGATCGTGATGCCCAGGGCTTCGTAGAGGGGCTCCTTCTTGTCGGCGTCGGCGGTCTGGATGCGTTGTGCGATGTCTCCGAGTCTCTCAGTGATCTCCCGGATCTGGTCGGTGGTGAGGGGTTCGTTCCTCTTCCGGGGGACGGTGGGCAGTGCGTCGAGCTTCTTCTGGGCGGCTTCCCTGTCGTGTAGTGCGTCGTTGATCCACTGGGTGACGATGGCTGGGTCGGCTCCGGCGTCGAGGGCGGCCTGGTAGCGGGCGAGACGCCGCTCGCATTGCTTGATGGCCTGGCGGGCTTGGGTCTGTTCGGGGGTGTGGGTCTGTGCGGCGCTGGCGGCGATGCTGGCCTGGCTGAGTGCGGTGATGGTGGCGGGCGCTCGGGGGTGAAGGCGCGGGCGATCCAGGCGTCGAGTGCGCGGCAGATGATGTCTTCGCGCAGGTTGACGGGGCGGGGGTGGTCGAGCCCGGGGTAGAGGGCTGCTTCCTGATCTTTGTACTCGCATCGGTAGTAGATGCGGTCGCGGATCGGCGAGGGCTGCATCTTGCGTCCGCACAGAGCGCACTTCACCCGTCCGCGCAGGACGTAGGGGCGCCGGGTGCTGCGCTGGTTGGGGCGTTCGTGCCGTTGGTAGGGGCGGGCGCGGTCTTTGCGGGCCTGTTGGGCGGTTTCGAAGAGTTCCTTGGTGATGAGTGGGTCGTGTGCGGGTTCGTTGGACCAGATCCACTGGTCGTGGGGGTTGCGGGTCATGGTGGTGCGGTGGCCGAGGGTGACGTCGTCGACGTCGATGAGGCGTTCTTCCTTGCGTTGCTTGTTCCAGACCTCGTGGCCGGTGTAGCGGGGGTTGAGGAGGATGGCCCTGACCGCTCCGGCCTGCCATCCGGTCTTCGTGCGGTGGGGGTTGCGGGCGGCGTCGTGGGCGGAGGGGCAGGGGACGTTTTCGCTGTCGAGGCGGCGGGCGATGGCCTCGTCGCTCATGCCGTCGATGTACCGGGTGCCGACGTACAGGGTGAAGATGCGCAGGACGACGGGTGCGGTTTCGGGGTCGGGTTCGAGTTTGTGCAGGAGTTGTCCGGTGGCTGCTTTGGCGGGGTTGGGGTGGGTGCCGGCGTCGCTGATCCGGTAGCCGTAGGGCGGCCGACCGCCGAGGTAGCGGCCCTGGAGTTTGGCCTGGGAGCTCATGGCGGTGCGGACCCGGATCTTGATGCGGTTGCGTTCGCCTTTGCTCATGCCGCCGAAGACGGACATGACCAGGTCGTGGGCTTCGTTGTCGGGGTCGATGGGTCCGCCGACCTCCGGTACCCAGAGCGGGATGCGGAAGTGGACGAAGACGGGGAAGGTGTTGCCGAACTGGTTGCCGTAGAAGGTGCGCTGGGGCTCTCCGATCACGACCGCGTCGAATCCGCGGTTGGGGTCGCGGAGGGCTTGGAGGAGGTCGTTGGCGCGGGGGCGGCGTTGCCAGGGCAGGGAGCGGCTGTGGCCGATGTCGAAGTACTCGGTGACGATCTGGCCGCCGGCGGGTTCGATCAGGGCGCGGGCTCGGGTGAGCTGCCAGTTTCTGGAGGCTTCCGGGTCTTGTAGGTCCTCGGTGGAACAGCGTCCGGCGAAGGCGAATCGGATCACGTGTGGTCAGACCCCCAGCGATTGTGGTGTGCAGAGTGGTGCGGGTGTTATGTGGCGGTCTGTCGTACCTCGAACGGGCGAGAAGAGCCAGCCGTGCCCATTTCCCCGCCTAGGTGTTTTCGGGTTCGGGGCGCTGCTGGCCCGGATCGGCGAGCATGGCGCGAAGTAACTGCAGGAGGGCGACTGCGACGGACTCCGTCACGGCGGGTGGCTTGTCGGGGAGGGCCACGTGGAGCTTCTGGGGGTTGTCCGGACTTGAGTGCGGCTCGGATGGGGGCTGAGGCATGCGCTGCTGGGCGTCGGGGCCAGGGGAGCCGTCGGTGCTGACACATGCCGTATAGGGATGTTGCCGGTCGGTTTTGCCGTCTTGTGCCGGCCGATGAGCGTTTGGGCGAGGCGGCCGGTTGGGGATTCCGTTGGTCCATTCCGGCTCGGGCTGAATCCGGTGTACAGTCCGACGCGTCTGCCATTTGGGCCCTGACCAGGGAAAATGTCCTGATCAGGGTTCTTGTGCATGCGGGGGAATGCCCGCTTCTACTTGGGGTTTCCTGGGAGTCCTCGGGGGATTGCGCACTGGATGTGCACTGGGGGCGAGGTGCTACTGGGTGGGTCGGCGGGCTGTGAAGGGCGCCCGCGAGGAGCCATCGGCTGGATTTGAACCTGCGCACACGGCTCCGGAGCCCAGGTGAGAGCGGGAGACCATAGGGCCCCTGACCTGCGCCGGAAGCCGCGACCGTGCGGGTACCGATCAAGATCATTACGCCCCTGACTTGTTGAATCCGGCTTTCCAGCGCCTTCGTGGCGGCACTCAGGGCGGCCTCGCACGCGGCGACGTCTCCGGTACGGGCAAGGGCGCGGGCCTCCATCGCGTGGAACTGAGCCCGCAATGTCGGCGTGGCCACCGGCGAAATGCCCATGAGCGCTGCACGGGCGAGAGTGGCGGCCTCGGTGTACCGACCCAAGAAGGCCGCCTGGTGGCTCATCGCAGACAGGACGCTGCCTGCGAACCTGCGGTCGTTGGCGTCCTGGGCAAGGCGGAGCGCCTGGAGGAAGTACCTCTGGGCGAGCCCGTGGCGGCAGGCGTCGTAAGACATCCAACCGGCAAGGAGCGTGGCTTCCGCCACGGTGGAGAACAGGGCTCGGCCTACCTGCTCGGTGTAGCGGCCTCGCAGAAGCGGGGTCACGTCGTTGTTGAGGTACTGGATGACCGAGTGCCGCGCATGTTCTCCGCCGAACTGGTCGTCGAGCCGGGCGAATATGTCCGCCGTGGTCTTCACGGCTGTCACGTCGCCGAGACCGACTCGCATTCCCTCGGGTCGAGGGCGAGGGATGCCCGGCTCGGGCGCGACCAACCACCGAAGGGACGCCTCGTTCCACGCGGGCTCGGACGGCTCCGCCGTGAGCAGTGGGTCGTACTGGTTGAGGTCTGCCCGCCACAACTGGCTGACCGTTTGAATGGCGTCGTCCGGGCTGGCGGGGTACGCGGCGTCCAGTACCGGAGCGTCCTTGAGCTCTCCGTGATTCAGCCCGAGTTCTGCAGCGCTTGCAGCGAAGGCGTCACACAGCAACGGGCCGTAGAAGTCGTCCGGCGTGCTGTGGCCGTTCTCCCAACTCGCGATACGCCGCTTCACACTGGCGTCCGAAGGAAGCTGATGACCGCGCTGAGCTGCTGCCTGGCGCAGTTCCCTCACCAGCCTTGGCTGGCTCCAGCCTCGGCTGATGCGGGCTTCACGTAAGCGGACGCTGGTCGGCTTCATCGAGTCGTGCCCCTTCACTCCCGCGCGCATGCGCCGGTGTGGCAACTCAGCTTGCCTGATCGAATGTACGCGCTGGTGACGGCATCTTGCAGGCAGTAACCGGAGATCGTATGTCGGAAGGTCGGTGACGGGGGATGACATGACATGCGTGGACGCGTCATCCCCCGTCACCTCTCGTCATCTGCCCTGGTCAGGTACCGAGCGCGGAGTCTGGTCCTACTGCGGCATCGGGGCCGCACGGTGGTCCGACTGAGGGTGAGACGACGTGCACAGGATGACCAGGCGGGGCATGGAATGGCTGTCTGCGGCGGCGGACAACCCGGTCGAGTGCCGGCAGGTGTGGGCGGACGATCCGCGGATGCCCGCGTTGCTGCCGACTGGCCGCTTCTTCGACGTCTTGAGCGTGGACCAGCGCCTCGGCATGGAGATGTACGACCGGCTGCTGCGCAGTGGAATGCCGTTCGGGCCTACGGCGATCGACCGCAAGGCGCAGCGAGTCGGTTTCTTCCTCAACTCCCGGAGCCGCGAGCGATTCACGCACTACCTCGAACGCGAAACCTCGACTCCTCCGACGTACCGGTACCTCGATGAGGGCTCGGCCGTGGTCGTCCCCGGACCCATTCCGCTGTTCGATGACCGGTACCAGTGGCTTCGCCCGCCTACGCGCCGGCCGGAAGCTAATCCCCTCCGCCCGGTCGCCCTCGCGACGGCGCTAGTGGCTTCCGCTGAGCTGCTGGCAAGGATCGACCGCTTCGACGAGCAGTACTCGACCCCGTACGCCGCGGTCGCTGCCCTTCCCGAGGAGACCGACCACTGATGCCGCATGAGCCGACCGACGGACACGACGCTGCCACGTGGTCGCCTCTCGACAGCGAGGGGTGGTACGCGGCACGGAACGCGACGACCGCCCTGCGGGACGCCCTGGTGCGGGCCGGTCTGGAGAAGGACTTCCCGTATCTGCGTGCGGACTTGAACGCCTTCGGGCACGGTCTCGTCGAGTTGGGCCGGGTTTCCCCAGACACGGCTGAGCGCCTCGCGGAACTCCTGCGCCTGGCAATGGCCAGCGGATTCCGCCGCGACCGTGACGGCGACGAGCACGAGCATGCACCGGCCACCAGCGAAGAGGACAAGGGAAGGATCTAGGACCATGACCGACCGGCGAGGAGTGGTGGCCAAGCGAGCGGAGGACCTGGTTCCCGGCGTGGCCTACGTCCGTGGCTGGGCACGCGCACGACGAAGCGCCGGCACCTTGGCCGATCAACTCGTGCTCCTCGGATTGGACTCCGACTTTCCCGGCCTGGTAGCTGACGTGAACGTCTTCGGCGACGGATTGGTGCAACTCGGCACCGTTCGCCCCGAAGCAGCCGAACTGCTGGCGAAGCTGATCACTGCTGGACTGGACGCCGGGATGCATAGCAAGACGGTTGAAGCGCCTCCGGCCAGCCGGCACGAGACGCCTGCGGCCTGAACCGCTCCCGGACTCTCGGTCGGCCGCGACCTGATCGCTCCTCCACAGTCACTCGGTCGGGCCCCGCGAGGCAGCGTTCCCCAGCGCTGCCGTGCGGGGGCCAATTGCTGTGCGAGTGATTTCGGTTGGCCTGCCGCTCGGCCGGGACCGGCGCCCCAGCGCCGCAGCCCGGACGAACGGCAGGCCAACGCGTGACATCAGCTTGGGAAGCTAAGGTGATCTAAGGCTCGCTGCGCGGCTGACCTGCGGCGGAAGGGTGTTGGCGCCTGGCGGGCCCGTCCCTTGATTCTCCGGTATTCCCCGCGGTTCCCCGTACGATCTGGCACGCGTCTGGCACGACCTGTTCGTAACGAACTCTCGGCGAGTGCGTCTCTTCTTGAGTGAGGGCATGTACCTGTCCCATCCACGGATGCTGGGCCAATGCGACACAGGGCGTCCTGGGTGACCTTCACTCAGATCGGAACTCGACCCCACGTGATGGTGCCGGGGCCTAGGGGTGGCCGCGCGCCCAGGTCGGTAGTGACGTAGCGTCAGCGCATGGACTTCCGTATCACCGCTGAGGAGGAAGCGTTCGTCTTCCGGCTCGCGGAGCTCTTGGACGACGGCACGCAACCGCTGGAGACGCAGCTCGTCGAGGAGCTGGGCCCGGACATTCGGCAGCAGCTCGAAGGGCTCAAGGCGAAGGGCTGGATCCTCGTCCGCGAGGCTGCAGACGGAATGATGGTCGTCGATCTCACCGGGCCGGCGTGGAAGGCCGTCCGCAGCCGCCGCGACGTCGGCCGGTAACGGCCGTGGTGACGATAGAGATTCGCCTACGCGATCCCATAACGCCTGTGATCTTCGGCCTCGCCCGGTGTAGCGTCGCTACAAGTAGTCGTGGTTCCGAAGTCCGTTCGCCCGTGACACACGTCTCGGGCGTCCTTGCTGTTCAGCGCCTCTCCGGGCCAAGGCGATCACCTCCGGATCCCGCACGGTGCGCGATTCCGAATTTCCTTGAGGGAGACAGACATGGCCAGCGGCACCGTCAAGTGGTTCAACGCTGAAAAGGGCTTCGGTTTCATCGAGCAGGACGGCGGCGGCCCCGACGTCTTCGCCCACTACTCGAATATCGACGCCTCCGGCTTCCGCTCCCTGGAAGAGGGCCAGCGGGTCACGTTCGATGTCGGCCAGGGGCAGAAGGGCCCGCAGGCGGAGCACATCCGCCCCGAGTAACAACGCAATAGAGAGACCCCGGCCGGATGGTTACCGGTTGGGGTCTCTTGCTGCGCGGGTGAAAGGGGGACAAGCTGTTGCGCACCCCTGGCAGTGATCCGCCGCCCCGAACCCGCAAAGTCACAAGGGGACGTCGACCCGCTCCCCCACGGCGAGCACGTCCGCAGGCAGAGAGGTCTGGTGAGCTGGTCAGCCCACCATCGACGGCTTCTGACAGTCAGCGGCGGCTGCGGTGGTTGCTGTACTCCACTGCTGTACGGCAACGGCTCCGGAGGGCTCTGGCAGATCGAGCGAATTCGCTGGTGGCAGCCTAGGGGGGCCGAGAAGGAGACCGCGCTGTCCACGGATAGTCCACTGGGCTGCGTGGATGCTGCGAGCGCGACAGAGAGTGTCGGTGCCTCACCCGCGGCACCTAGAGTCGGTGTCCTAGAGAAGGGTATAGCAGCCTCTCAAGAGGCGTGTGTACCAGCGGTTTAGAGCCACTGCTCCTCCGCGAGTGGCGCATTATTCAACTGGTCACGAGTGCTACGCCAGTTCGGCGTGAACCTGTCCATCAACTTGGTGAAACGGTCGTCGTGATGGCGTTCCAGGTAATGCGCCATCTCATGGACGACGATGTACTCGAGGCAGGCTGGGGGTTTCTTGGCGAGCTCGACGTTGAACCAAACGTGCCCGGTCTCGCGGTTACACGAGCCCCACTTGGTCTTCATGCGCTTGATGCTCCAGCGCGGCACCGACACCTCGAGGACTGGTTCCCACTTTGCGATCAGGTCCGGGATCACGTGTCGAAGCTGCTCTCGATACCAACGGTCGAGCAGCTCCCGCCGCCGATCAGCGGTGGTGCCGGCCGGAACGTATAGCAGCAGTCGCTCACCGTCGAGCTCGACGTGGGCGCGTCCGGGGCGCTCAACGACCTTCATCCGGCGGCGAACGCCCCACACGTAGTGAGACTCGCCGGTGACCATCTCTCGCGTGGACTGGCGCGCGGCTGACTGGAGTTGCTCGCGCTGCTCTTTGATCCACGGCAGGCGCTGGATCACGGCTAGCCGCACCTGGTCATCGCCGAGCTGGTGCGGCGCCGCTACCCGAACGCGCCCAAGGGGTGGATAGACACCGATGTGCAGGTTCTTGATGTTCTTGTAAATGACGTCGATGCCGATGCCACGGACGGTGATATAGGCGTTAGCGGTACTCATGACGGGCCTTTAGCAGTTCAAGCAGTTCGTCGAGTCGATTAAAGTCGGCGGGCAACGCCTGAGCAAGCGCGCGCTTGACCTTCTTCTCCTTCATCGCGTTACCCACCCACGAATCAGGCTTGGTGTGGAGGATGGTGGTATCCACCACCGCGGCCAGCTCCGGCGCCTGATCGAAGAAGTCGATCAGGGCGCGGCGGGCACCGTTGTCGGCCCACTTCGGGTACTCGGTGTCCGATTCGCCCTTACCGAGGTTCGTCGCGTGCTCCAGGAGCTTTTCGAGGTACTCCTTGTAGTCCAGTGCGCCCTGCCGTCGTTCCTCAAGTATGGCGTCGAGTAGTTCCGACATGTTGTCGTAGTACTTCGGGTTCATCGGGCGCTCATCGATGATCACTTTGCGCATGTTGTTGGTGATCGTCTCCGCCATCGCTTCGGGGTCCTTCTTGATACCCGCGGGAAGCTTGTCGAGCGCGCCAGCCCCCATCTCGACGATCAATTGGATCAGCCCAGCTTCCTGGAAGTCGGATACCACTTCGGAGGGACTGGCGCTGATGTATGTGTCGAGCAGATGCCGCATGCCGGCCTCGTACTGCTTGAAGTCGACATTCTCGCCAGCACCAAGTTTCACCTCGTCGCGCACGTTGGCGTAGTGGGCGATCTCTTTCTTGATCGCTGCCGCGTCGGCGGCTTCCATCTCGTTGGCGAGATTGCCGTACGCGCGGGTCACGGCCGCGACAGCCTTGTAAAGCTCAACCCGCTTGGGCTCGTTGGCCTTGAGCTGCTCAGCGTTGCCCTGGTCGCGGGCGCAGAAGTACTGCTGGTACTGGAGGGTGTCCTTCGGCGGTGCGACCGGCTCACAGAGTGCCCGGATCTTCTCCAAAGCTTCATCGAGGTCCTCACGGGCCTTGTCGATCCGGTCTGACAGCAGCCCCTCGATATCCTTCTTCTCATAGCCTTCGAGCGCGCCACCGGTGTAGTCCGTGATCGCGGACTCAAGGGAGTTGAACAGGTCTCGGTAGTCGACGATGTAGCCGTAGTCCTTGTCCTCGCCATCAAGGCGGTTCACCCGGCAGATCGCCTGGAACAGGCCGTGGTCCCGCATCTTCTTGTCGATGTACAGGTACGTCGCGCTCGGGGCATCGAAGCCAGTCAAGAGCTTATCGACGACGATGAGCAGCCGCATCTGGCCCGGGTCCTTGATGAAACGTTCCTTGACCTCCCCCTCGAACTGCTCGGCCTTGCCCATTGCCTTGTCGGCAGGCTCGCTGAAGTGGTCGGCGAGCATCTGCCGGTAGATCTCGTACTGGCGGAGCCGCTCGGTGGCGCCGTGGCCGGAATCCTCCTTGGAGATGTCGCTGGCCTGTGGTGTGTAGGACGTGATGATGGCGCACTTGCCCTTGAACCCAGCCTGCGTGAACAGCTCGTAGAACTTGCACGCCTGGTAGATGCTCTGGCTGACGAGAATGGCATTACCGCGGCCGTCCGAGAGGCGCGGCTTGATCTCCATGTCGAGCAGAATGTCATTGACTATCTGTCGGGCGCGCGGCTCGGAGCTGACAACCTTCTGCATGGTGCCCCAGCGCTTCTTGAGCTCGGCGCGGGACAGGTCCGTCATGCCGCGCGTCTTGGCCTCAAACCACTGGTCGACCTTCGCCGGCGAGGTCAGGTCCTGGTCGATGTTGCGTGCCTCATAGCGCAGGTCCAGGACGACTCCATCAGCCACGCCCTCGTCGAACTGATAGGTGTGGATGAAACTGCCAAACTTTTCTTCGGTAGTGGCTTTGTCCTCCTTGAGTAGCGGCGTCCCGGTGAAGCCGATGAACATGGCCCCCGGCATGAGTGCCTTCATGGCGTCGTGCATCTTGCCCGACTGCGTACGGTGAGCCTCGTCGACAAAGACAAAGATGTTGCCCTTGGCGTGGAAGTCCTTGGGGACGGTCGCTTTCAGCTCACGAATGAACTCGCTCTCAGCCTCATCGCGGGCGGCCTCGTCTTCCGATCCGCGAAACTTATGGACCAGCGAGCAGATCAACCACTCCTCGCTCACATTCAATGTGGCGAGGAGGTCACCACCACTCTTGGTGCGATAGATGGACTCATTGACTCCCTGGAAGACCTTCTCAATCTGATCATCCAGTTCGGTCCGGTCAGTGATGAGGAGAACGCGAGAGTCCCGCTGGTTCTCGCGGATCCACTTGGCCAGCCACACCATCGTCAAGGACTTGCCGGAGCCCTGGGTGTGCCAGATGATGCCGCCCTCGCGCTTGGCGATGCGCTCCTGAGCAGCCTTGACGCCGAAGTACTGGTTGTGTCGACACGTCTTCTTCTGACCTGCGTCGAAGACCATAAAGTCGTGAACCAGCTCGAGCAGACGCTCCTTTGAGCAGAGCTGAGTTAAAGATCGATCGAGGGTGTCGGCGATACTGGACGGCTCACGCCACGCCAGCCAGTACTTCTCCGGCGTGTCGATGACGCTGTAGCGTAGCCCCTCCACGTCGTTGCCAGCCATGACGAGCTGCACCGTGCTGAAGAACGGCCGAATGAACTCGGGACGCTGGTTCCCGATGGTCTGTCGGATGCCTTCAGAGACGGCGACCTTCGACCGCTTGAGCTCTATCGTCCCGAGGGCAATGCCGTTGACATAGAGCACGATGTCCGGGCGCTTGGTGTGCTGCCCCAACACTGTTACTTCCTCCGCCAGGGCGAAGTGATTAGCTTCGGGATGCGCCCAGTCGACGAGCCATACCGTCTCCGTTTGCTCACCGACGCCGGGCTTGACCTTCACCCCGTACCGCAGCAAGCCATAAACGTCCCGATTCGCCTCATACAGATCACGGCCGCCACCGAGCGACGCGTCGCTCTTCAGCTTGTCGATCGCCTTGTTGATGAGGTTGTCATTGTAGTTCCGGGCGCGGAGATTCTGCGCGAGCAGCTCCATATCAACGTTAGAATTCGCCGCGCGATACTCCCAGTTACCGAGGTATTCGTAGCCCAAGACGTCTCGGAACAGATCGATGACGCGATCTTGAGTCTTGCGTTCGGGCTGGCCAACATTGCTCATGAGTCATTCCCCCTTGGCCGGAAGGCGGGTACGGCCCGTCAGCAGCTGTTGCAGCATGCCCTGCTTGATCGTCCAATTCTTGACGATACGGCGTTCGAGGGTGAAAATTTGATCGTCAAGATCCCATAGCACCTCTGCGATGCGCTCCTGCTCGTTACGATCATCCGGTAGGCGTACAGCGAGCCCTCGCACGATGTCCGTGTTGACGTTCATCTGCGACCCCGATTGCCCTGCCTCGCGAAGCGTCGCCTCCGATGCCTTGAGCAAATAGAGCAGGAACCGCTGGTCGGCCTTCAAGTTCTCGAGTGCGACGAAACCGTCGTGGATGCAAGTCGGTACTCCGGTGATAACAGGAATACCGACTGTCGCTGCGATGCTCATAATCAAGGTGCCGGCCTTGAGAAAGCGACTCCGTGCGATTCCATCGGGGGAAAGCGCCTGCGTCGTCACGCGAAGCGTGCGACCATCCGAGCGGCTTACATCTGCGATGCGTACCCAGCGAACATCACTGTTTGAGTCGAACCAACGACTGGATGCGATCGGACGCGGCGACGCCCCGCGAGAGATGGATGCGAGGGCCCCTAGGGTCGTAGAGGACCAGGTTTTGGTGAAACCAGGAAGGCGGGTCTTTCCGGTCAGCAGCTGCTGCATCAAGCCCTGCTTAATCGCTTGCTTTTTAGCTTTTGTCTTCTCGAGAGTCGCAATGAGATCGTCGGCATCCGATAGCGCCTCAGCGATCCGTCGCTGTTCGGCCGAACTGGATGGAATTAGTATCGGGAAGTCTCTGATGTCATTCGGGCTGATGTGCGGGATTGCAGTATGCGTTTTCCGATCATCGACATGTCGGGCGAAGGCGTGAGACCCGATCCATTGGTACAGGAGATTCTGGTCCACCATCGTTCCCCGCAGGCGTGCGACACGCTGGACGAGAAATGATGGCAGATCAGTACTCGTGATACGGGCAAAGCTTCTGCCTACCAAGGCGCCATCCATAGCGATTACAATGTCGCCTTCGCGGAGAATGAAAGCGCGCAGACTTGAATCATTGATGGGCCAGTATTTCGTGATCTCTGCAGACCAATCAAGGACGCCACGTTTTACGTTAGATCCGCGAATAAGCCGCACGCCGGCTTGAGAAAACTTGGTGCTTGCGAACGGGAAGCCTGTCAGGAAGGCTGCCGAGTTGCCAACGTTTGTCGCGATCCAGTCATCGGGAATACTCACCGCCCGACCCCCATATTGGCCAGGTGTCCAGCAACCTTTTCTTCAAGCCTCGTGAGGTCGGCGTGTAGATCGCTGATGGTCTCGGCGTAGCGTTGACCGAGTTGTTGGATACGTGAAACGAGGCCGAGTGTGAGACTGTTAACCTCGCCAGCGATGCCGTCACGGACAGTGGCATGCCACTTATCGTCGAGAACCAATTGCTTGATCTCAGGTTCGGTGAGGTCGCCGTACTTCTTGAGGGTTACGAGATCGAGGGCAGCCTGGGCTTCCTTGGCTGCTTTCTTGGTGACAGCCTCTTCGTTGTACAGCTTGATCAGGTGCTGCAGCGCCTTGAGCTCCTCCGCGTCAGCTCCCTCGTGCCGGGCCACCTTGAGCCGCGTCGAGGCAAGGGCCTTGGTGATCTTGCCGTCATCCATCGCCTCGGCTAGCCGGCCGTCTTCGACGGCGTGCTCCTCGGTGTACTCCTCAACGGCACGGCTGGCTTCCTCGGCCGCTGTGTGCAGTCTGTCCACCTCGGCCTGCTGGTCCACGAAGTACCGAGCAACGACAAGCGTCGGCGGGATGAGGTCCATCTTGTACTTAGTTTTCTGACGGCCGGTGCCAACCTCGAGGTCAGGATCCTCAGAGAGCTTGCGCTCCTTGTCCTCGATGGTCTTGCGGGGCTTCGCCGCCTCACACCACCCGTCGTTCATGACGAGGAAGACGTCGTCGTGCATGACGCCGTGCCAGTAGGTCATGAGCTGCTCGTAGACGTCGTACTCGTCGAGCAGCGGAGTGGTCTTAAAGCGAGCCAGTAGGTCGTCGCTGATCCGTGCGATCAGGTCCTTAGGGACGGTTTCCGCGCTGAGGGCCTGCAAGACCGGCCGGTGCGCGGCGAACCAGTCGTCGACCTGACCGCGGACCTCCAGGGTGAACTTTTGGAACTCGTCAGAGTCCAGGATGGCCTGCTGTACCTCAGCCACGCCGACGGCTAGATCGCTGTAGCCAGGGCGGTTCGGCTTGAAGAAAGTGGCACGAAGACTCGGGAATGCCTCCCAGTACCCGTTGAGTGCGTCCAGGTCGCGGTCCGGGATCCCGCCGTGAAGGTGAGCGTGAAGGTCCTGAATATCTTCCGGCTCGGAGGAGTCGATGTAGCGTGGGATATTAAGGTTGTAGTCATTCTTCGGCTCGGCGATCTCGTGCAGCGGCACCATGCGCGAGTAGCGCTCGATCGTGGTCTGCTTGTTGAAGACGTCGACGATCTTGTGAATGTCCTGGCTCCGGAGACGATTCTTATTGCCGTCCTTGATGAAGCCCTTGGAGGCGTCGATCATGAAGACGCCGGTGCGTGCCTGGGCGTTCTCCTTGTCGAGCACGATGATGCAGGCCGGAATGCCGGTGCCGTAGAAGAGGTTCGCGGGCAGGCCGATGATTCCCTTGATATAGCCGCGTCGCAGCAGCTCCCTACGAATGCTTGCCTCGGCGTGGCCGCGGAACAGCACACCGTGCGGCAGGATGACTGCGGCCTTGCCCGTGCTCTTGAGCGACTTGAGGATGTGCAGCAGGAAGGCATAGTCGCCGTTCTTCTCCGGCGGCCAGCCGTACTCGAAGCGGCTGTAGTCGTTCTCTAGGCCGTTGCTCCACGACTTGATGGAGAACGGCGGGTTGGCGACGGCGAAGTCGAAGGTTCGCAGCTGCTTCCCCGTAGTGAACTGCGGGTTGGTGATCGTGTCACCTTTAAGGATGTCCGCGTCCTCGTTGCCGTGGAGGATCATGTTCATCTTGGCCAGTGCCCAGGTGGCGTTGTCCTTCTCTTGGCCGTAGATGGTGATGCCACGCGGCGCCTCGTCAGCGACCTTGAGGAGCAGCGAGCCCGATCCACACGTGGGGTCGTAGACTGTGTGGTCTTGTCGGGTGCCCGCTCCGATACCGACGACTTTGGCGAGTACGCGTGAGACCTCGGCCGGGGTGTAGAACTGCCCCTTTGACTTGCCCGACTCCGTTGCGAAATGCCGCATCAGGTACTCGTAGGCGTCTCCAAGTAGGTCGTCGCCCTCAGCGCGGCTCCCTCGGAAGTCCAGGTCAGCGAAGATCGTCACCAGCTTGGAGAGGCGGTCCTGCATCTCCTTGCCCTTGCCGAGCTTCTCCTCGTCGTTGAAGTCGGCCAGGTCGATGACCTTTTCAAGTCCGTTGGCTTCGGCGAGCTTGCCGATGATCTTGTTGATCTTGTCGCCGATCTCCTTATCGCCCTTGAGGGCGACCATGTCATCGAAGGATCCGCCTGCGGGGACGTCGATCAAGGAGTTCGGGTCGGACTTGGCCTTGTCCGTCACGTACTTCACGAACAGCAGCGTCAGGATGTAGTCCTTGTACTGGCCGGCATCCATGCCGCCGCGCAGCTCGTCACAGCTCCGCCACAACGAGCTGTACAGGTCCGACTTCTTGAGAGCCACTACTACGCCACCGCCTTGCCTGCGTCGAGGTCGAAGCCTGGTCGCAATCCCGCGGCGAGGTGTACGTATGAACTGTCCATCCTGCGGCGTCCATCCTAAAAGTGCCATTGGGTGACCGTGTTGTCACCGTCCGCAATGCCTAAGTCGGGCGCCTCAACGATAGCGCCGGGTTCCAGCCTGGGTGCCGATACTGCCTGACGCTCCGGGGCTTGGTCGCCGTCAGGCAGTCGAACGCGGCAGTGAGGGGCACCGTCAGGGCGGCGGAGCGGCTTTGGGCTGGAGCTGCTTTGGGGCGAGTGATCTTGGCCCCGTAGGCTTCCGGCGTGTCGGGCAGTCTGTGGACCTGCCCGTTAAAGCACGACGCTGGGGCCATGATCTTCGAGGCTCGCGCCACAGATTCCGTGGCGCTCCGGAAAGAGCAGCGATGAGCGGGAGCAGCTCCTTCTACGCGCAGGATCCCTCCGCACGTACCTCGTGGCGGCTCGCCGTACTCATGGGCGCGAACTCCCGGACGTACAAGTTCGCGCTTGGCGCGGCGCTCCTCGACGCGGCAAGCCGAGGGCGAAGCGAGATCCCTCTCACTGAACTCGCGGAGCCATACGCGTTGGAGCTGGTGCGCCATCTTGGCGACGCTCCCCAAGCTCCGGAGAGCCTCACCCTGCGCGACACGGACTTCCTCGTGATTGCCAAGGAGGAGCGTGCCGAGACGCTGGCGACTGGGCAGCCGACCGAACGCCTGCTTGCGGCCGCGGCCAGGTCCATGCCGGCCATGGTCATGCAGAAGTTCCACAATCTACGGGGCGGCACTCAGCTGCCTCACCGCTTCTTCGAACTGACGGGCGATGCTCGGCAGCGCTTGGTTCGCCTGACGCCCGAGGTTCTGCGTGTCGCGCGGTCTGAGCAGGCGGCTGGCCTGTGCGCGGAACTCGACGCTCGGTGGAGCATCGTCGAAAGCTCCTTTGCCGCCGGCGTGGGACGCAGCCTCATGGAGGACGGCGTAGCGGTCGACTGGAAGTCGCTCAGGCTCACCGACAAGAAGCGACGCCGCTCCGTGGCCAAGGTCGGGACGCGCTCATTCCCTTCCAGCACGGTCGCTGCATCATCTGTGATGGCGTTGTCGCACCCAGTGAGGCGGTGGCGGTTGATCACGTCTTCCCCTTCGCCCTCATGCAGCGTCAGCACAGCGTGAGGGCCTGGGTCGGGCCCGACCTGGACGCGTTGTGGAACCTCGCTCCCGCCCATGCCACCTGCAACGGTGGCAAGAGCGACCGCCTGCCCTTCCCCGTGGAGGTGCACCGTCTGGCCCTGCGCAACGAAGCGATCATGGACTCCCCGCACCCGCTGAAGAGGACCCTTCAGCTGAGCCTCCAGAAGGCACTCGGCGGCCGCCGACGCGCGTCCTGGCCTGAGTCCCTCCAAGCCATCTGTGACCTCGCCATCTGAGCCCGGACCGCACAGTCTGCCCCTACTTGTGCGCTTCGACGACAACGAGCCTGTCTTCAAGCGGAGCAAGTGGGGGACGAGCGGTTACGAGTACAATCCGCGCAACCCCATAGGCTTCGCCTTGAGCGTGCTGACCATGGGCTTCGCTGTGGTGATGTTGCTTCTGATGCACAACCACGTAGGGCGATTTGCGTCGCCGGACATGCAGTGGAGCCCGGCGGGGGACATGTAACGGTGGGCGCCGCCAGCAGAGGATCCACCGGGTTCACCCCCGTCGGAGTCGGTGGATTCGCCAGGGCCGTGAAGGTCTGCCCGGGTGGTGAGGGGATCCCTTGAGCGGATGGCTACGTTCATCATGCGCTGGCAGGGCTGCCCGAACAGCGGCGTAGCAGAGCTACTTCCAAGGCCGAGGTCAGCGCCGATGCCATTCCGTACCAGCCATTCGCGAGACGCCCCTGCCCCGATCCTGGTGCAACAAGGACCTAGACGGAGGGAGCGGCGTAGCTGTGACGTACGGCATGGTCACTTTCCGGTCAGTCGTGTGTCGGGGCGGCGTCAAAAATCCGTGACTAGGCAAGATCACGAGTATCGTGCCTGGGTTGCTTCTGTTACGGATGGAGATGGCAGGGGCACCACAAGCGAGTGGCTGAGGGGCTGACTGCACGGGGGAGGACTCGGTGGCCGACAATACGGAGGACCCGCAGGCTACTGCCGCTGCGCTGGTATCGGCAGCTGACGCGCTTGCCGCGTCCGGCATCGGGCCGATCGCAGGTGTCGGTGCCGCCATGGCCCAGCAACTGCGGGTCGAGGGCGAGACGCTGACGACCTTCAAGAACCGGGTGAACGACCTTCTGACCCGGTTGGATAAATCCAAGGCCGCGCCACACAGGATCGCGGACGGTGCCATGCCGACGGGACGGTTGGGCAACTTCGACGAAGCCCACGCTCTCCACGGCGCCTACACCCAAGTACATTCCCAGCTGGAGAACCTGTCCAAGATGCTGGCGCTGCAGATCGAAGGGCTGATGGTCACGGTCGACGCGTCGAAGGCCAACTACCACAATCTCGACGACGACGTTCGCGATCGCCTGCACCGCATCCGTGTCGAGGCCAACAAGCTGGCTGTCGATCAGGCGCGGCTGGGAGCAGAGGGACACGCCGGCGGCGGGGCAGGCGGAGCCGGCAACAGCAGGCACGGGGCAGCGCCGGACTCGAAGGCAGGTGACCTGTGACTTCCGTGGTGATGAGACAGTGCGACGGGATGGTCTCGACAGGGAAGACGGTGTGGCTCCATGTCTGACTTTGCCAGCCGCATGTGGGAGACGATCAGGCAGGAGCGGTTCCTGGTCCAAGACCCCGAACAGCTGTGGGCCATGGTCGAGTCGGCCGACGGGCCGACGGCCAGCGGGCTCGGTGAGCTGCTGACGGAGGCTGCCAAGACGATCAAGGAGATTGGCGGCGATCTTCAGACCCACAGCATGGCGGTCGAGTGGGAAGGAGCGGGCGGCGAGGCGTTCCGGACCTGGTGTTACCAAGCGGCGCTGACCACACTGAGCCTGGGCGATTACAGCGAGAACGCGGGCAAGTGGCTGGGCCACGCGGCGGACACGCTGCACGAGGTCAAGCCGCAGATTGAGACGCTGCGGAACCAGAATGTCAGCGCGCGCTCGGTGCTTGACGCCCATGCGGCGAAGGCGACGGATGTCGGCAGCCACGACCGCGGTCCCTCGGACTCCGCGGTGACGAAGGCCAAGACGCAGTACGCCAACTCCCGCGCCGAGGCCGGCGGTCTCATGATGAAGCTTGCCCAGTCGTACACGGCTTCGACGGAGCAGATCACCGCCCTGGAGGCGCCGAAGTTTCCGGAGTTGCCCAAGCAATTCGTGCCAGCCACCTTCTACGGCACCACCGCCGTCGACCTTCCCTCCGGTCAAGGGCCCGCAGCCCAGGGCGCGGCCACGCTCCGGGCTGCCCAAGGCGTGGCTACGCCAGAGAGAGCATCTGGACACAAAGCGACGGCGGGAGCAAGCTCAGGTGGCACGAGTGCGGCACCACAACCGGCTGTGCGACACCATGCGACGGATGTGCCCGACACGCTGCCGCGCCACGTGCCAGACCCAACGAACACGGCGATCGACAGCGTAAAAACTCTGCCGTCCTCTCCAGTAACTCCGTCTTCTCCTTCGACGCCGCCAGTCGGACCAAACGGGCCTGACCCCCAGAAGCCGTCGGCAACCGGTCCACTCCCGCTCTCCTTCGGGGCAGGAACGACGCTGCCGCCTGGTGTCCGGGGAGGCGGTGAACGGCCCGTGTACGGGGGCCGGGGCCCACTGGCCACGCCGTCCGGACCGGGCACTTCCACAAGTCCGCGTATCCCGGGACGCGGCCTCTCAGGCCCCTTCGGCCCTGGGGTGATCGGTGGTCAGCCCGGTGCCGGGCGTGGGCCGATTGGCTCCCCTTCGGCCAGAGCGGTCAACGGCGTCACCGGCGGTCGCCCCGTCTCGCCGTCGGTAGGACGGCCTGCCGGTGCAATTCCGCGGGGCACCGTCGTCGGCGGCACTCCGAACCAGGAACAACCTCCCAGAGGCCGTGGCGGCGTGCCGGGTCGCCCTTCTGCAGGTGCCACGCCGGCCCGTGGCAACAACCGCACGGCGGAGGGCGAGGGCTCGGCGAGGGGGCGCATGCCTGCCCCGTCCAACGGCATCGTCGGGGGACAGCCCAGACCATCCCGAGACCGCGGACGGGCAGGGATCACCTCGCGAGGCGTCCGGCTGACGAGCGAGGCTGCCACAGAGGAGCAAATGCCGCGACGTGGCGGACCATCCCTGGGTGCCTCCAAACCTGCCACGAACCGCGATGACCGCTCCGCGCGCGACAGGCGCTCTGGCAGCCGAGCGACCGGCCGGGCTGAGGCCAGGGATGACCAGGCAGAGGAGAGGGAAAGCCGACCGGCCCCGCCGCCCCTGCCCAAGGGGCCCGACGGAGACATAGGACGAGAAGGATGACCATGCGCAGCCGCAGCAAGCAGGCCAGATGGCGTGGGCGGGCCGTGTCCGCAGCCTTCGGGATCCTGCTGGCGAGCTTGGCCGCCACTCCCGCGCACGCCGATACCATCCGCGAGCGGCAGTGGTACCTCGATGCCATGCACGCCGAGCAGATGTGGAAGACCAGCACGGGCAAGGGCATCACGGTGGCCGTGATCGACACTGGCGTGCAGGCCGACATTCCAGACCTGCGCGGCCAGGTTGTCGCGGGCAAGGACTTCTCCAAGCGGGCCGGTGACGAACGTACGGACTACGACGGTCACGGCACTGGCATGGCTGTCCTCATTGCTGGCACTGGCGGAAGAGGTGCCACCACGGGCTCGTACGGTCTGGCCCCAGGCGCGAAGATCATGCCAATCCGCATTGCGGGCTTCATCGAGCGCAACCGCACCGACGGCGATCAGGATGATTTCCCCACGAGCGTTGCGAAGGCCATCCGGTTTGCGGCCGATTCGGACGCCCAGATCATCAACATCTCGCAGGGGAGTACCGAAAACTCTCGGGAGCTGACGGAGGCCGTCGCCTATGCGCTGTCCAAGGGAAAGTTGATCTTCGCAGCTGTGGGCAATGACGGCGACACCGTCAACGAAGTCAATTATCCGGCGGCTACTCCAGGAGTGGTGGGTGTCGGGGCGATCGACAGAAACGTCAAGGCGACGAAGGAGTCCGAGCACGGCTCCCAAGTGGACGTGGTCGCGCCGGGCGATGACGTCATCTCCGCCTGCCTCGAAAGCAAGAGCGGCGTCTGCGACTCGCACGGTACCAGCGACGCCAGCGCCCTAGCCTCCGCCTCTGCCGCGCTGATCTGGTCCAAGCACCCGAACTGGACCAACAACCAGGTCCTGCGGGTCATGCTCAACACCGCCAGCAAGCCAACGAGCGGCAAGGAGCGCACCGACTACATCGGCTACGGCGCCGTCCGCCCCCGCATCGCGCTGACCAACCCCGGCGACCCCGGTCCGGCCGACGTGTACCCGCTGCCCGACTTCAAGCAAGCGGTGTCCAAGGCACCTAACGGGTCGGCCACGGCCTCGGCGAAGGATGGCAGCAGCCCGTCGCCGGCAGCATCTGCATCTGGGAGCGGCGGCTCTGCACTGCCATGGATTCTCGGGGGTGCGGGAGTTGTCGTGGTTGCAGGTGCGGCTCTGGCCGCTGGGGCGGTACGCAGGCGCCGACGTGCAGCGGCGGTAGCCCAGGCGCAGGTGGCTATGCCACCTGGGCCGGGGCAGACGCTGTGGTACGGAGACAGCAACTACGGGGGGAGGCCTTGAGATGGCATGGGACGAGTGGGAGCAGCTGAAGGCCGACGCGCTGGCCCGTCGGCAGAACGGGATGCAGCTGGACAGCGCTGCGGGTGCGACAGGAGGCGGCGCCGCGGGCGCCCCTGATCTGAAGACGAACAAGGTGGGGAACGACACCGCCGTCAAGGCCTTGCAGGGTGAGATACCGCAAGACACGGACAAGACCGGCAGCCACGCCGACGAGTCCACAGCCACGGCCGTGCGGGAGTTCAGCGGCTGGCAGACCGGCTCCGGGCTGAAGGATGCCCACACGGAGTGGGAGTTGCAGGTCAAGAACCTGAAGGGTCGCCTGGGGCAGGACAAGGCGGCGCTGGAGGGCAGCCATCAGCATCTCCAGTACGTCGACTACGGAGTTGGCAGCCGGGCGGCGCAGATCAAGGCCGGGCCCCACCAGGGGCGCGAGGTCTAGGAAACCGGGCAAACGGGGACGGGGGAAAGGACGGGCATGCTCAGCTATCAGGACGTGGTCACCGTCAAACTCGGCACGCTGATGACGGCGGCCACTGACTGGGAGGACATGGCCGGCGGCTTCGAGGAACTGGAGACCCTCTACGCCGCGAAGGTGGAGTCGGCCGCAACCGAGGGCACGTCAGGTCTCACCGCGGCGGCCAGGGCCGCGCAATTGGAGGCCACTCGCGAGCAGTTCAAGGACGCGCAGACAGAAGCACGCGCCATCGCCTCGATCCTGCGGGAAGCACATCTGCAGTTCTCCAAACTGATCGGCCACGTGCACGATGTCGTCGACCAGGTGAAGGCGGACCATATGTCCGTCAACAGCCAGGGCGAGGCGGTTTACGACTTCCGCAAGCTCACCCCCATGCGACACGACGAGGACTACCCCAAGTACGTGTCCCGGGCGAAGGACGCCGAGGCGGCCTGGACGAAGAAGATCAAGGATGCTGTGCAGGCGGTGGACGATGCCGACGAGGGTGTCAAACACGCTCTCTACGAGGCGGCCGGCATCAAGAGCTGGATCCAGCGTGCCCTGGACCCCTTCAATGGGATGAGTCACACGTTCAATGGCTCGGCGGTCGGTGACATCGAGGTGTACGAGGCCCGCGAGGCCAAGGGGTACGCGAACGTGATTCTGGCCGGCGACAAGCTGGACGGTGACGACCTGAAGGAGTGGCAGCGCCTGATGCGCGAAAACTCCCATGACAAGGTCTTCAGTCAGACCCTCCTCAACTCCCTCGGTGCAGATAAGACCCTCAAGCTCACCAACAAGATCGACGACCTGGCGTACTACGACGACACGAAGGACAAGAACGCATACCTGCAGATCAACGGAGGCCTGGCCGACTCGCTGGCGACCGCCACCCGCGTCCCGGACTTCAAGGACGCCAACGGCAAACACCTGCCCTTCGGTTCAAAGGGGTACAACGACGCCTTCGACAACTGGCTGAGGACCGACGACGCCCAGTTCTATATCAAATGGGGCAACGACCTAAGGGAACATGGCGTCGACAAGTACGACCTCAAGGTCGCCGGGGAAAAGATCCAGATGGTCACCAAGGGCCATGGCCAGCAGGTGCGTGGCTACCAGAGCCTGGTCACGCTGATGCAGCAGGGACATGGCTACTCCCCGCAGTTCCTCGCCGACGTCACCGACGGCGCAATTGCCACTGAGAAGGACCACCCGAACATCTGGGACCTCTACGGCAGCTTCAGCGACAAGAGTGGCGACGGCTGGTTCGCCAATGACCCGGTTGACGGTGCCCTGGGCATCATGGGCCGTGACCCGGAGGCAGCCGCCGGCTATCTCGACCCGCACGCGGGCGGCACCGACGACCGCCTCCACTACCTCCTCAAGGACCGAGACTGGAAGGTCGTCAACACCACTGACTGGCAGGGAAACCGGGAAATCGACACGTCCGATGTACAGGACACGGACGATCGCAGGGGACTAGGCGACGCCCTGACCGCGGCAGCCACAGGTATCGACCCGCACGGGTCCCGCCCGGTGGCACCGACGTCGCACACGGACGCAAACAACAGGGTGTTCGTGCACGCGCTGGATATCCTGTCCCAGCAGGGAGACGACATGCCGTCGTCTCTGCGCGATGACATGGCGAAGATCATGGCTAATCACGGTCACGAGACCTATGTGGCGATGAGCGACCCGAGCGGCAGGCGCCATCCCGATGTCGGCCCCACGCTGGATCAGAAGCAGGTCATGGAAATAACCAAGCAGATCTCCCGAAGCCAGAATTCTTATGGTCTGCTACATGAGGGTATGAACTACGCCATCATGGACGACATCCATGACAAGTCGCGACGGCCGGAGGACACCCTCAGTTCGGCCGGATACGCCGTCGGGTTCATGGAGGATGGCAGGTACGCCGCACTCAAGGATAATCAACACGACTATACCTGGGACAAGGCGTGGAGCTATCACGCCTTGGGAGGGGCGCTGAACTTCATCCCGGTTTACGGAGATGCCGCCCAGCGTGGAGCGGACGTGCTCACCAGCGCCTGGATCATGGATGAGCAAAAGCACCAGGCCGACAAGCTGACGAGCGATAGCCAGCAGACCTACTACCTGCGTCGGAATCAGCTCAACTCCATCGCTGACCAATGGTACTCAGCCAACTCCGACTGGGCGTCCAGTCACCCCGGATATTCGCACAACGATGGCGTTTACAAGCAAATCGAAGGCTGGGCCAATGACGGCGGTGCCCAGTTCCGTGGGATGGCGGGAATTCATTGATGGCGAAAGCGTGGCACACTGCGCAATTGGCCTTTTGTGGGGCTATTGTACTCATGGTGGCAGGTTGCAGCAAAACGCAACCTAGCATTCCAGCCAATTTCTGTAACGTCCCCGTCGATAATTCGGCCCTAGCGCCGCTTGTTCCCGATGGAGACAGTCTGAAGCAGAAATACACGCCCTTCGAGTCACGCCCCGGAGCACAGTGTGACCTGAGCGTGGACGGCCGTGGTGTCCTGTCCGTCGCTGTGCACCGATGGGATCGGGCGCCGGACCCGACAGACTGGAATAAAGTGGGATCGCCGTACAAGTATGCTGCCCAGCGAAAAGTCGTATTCCCGGGGCATGCGTCGATCGGAAGTGACCGCGCCGTGGTCGAGGCAACGTGTAACACCAAGACCGCATACGTGTCCGTTGTGGTGGACTTCTGGGGCGAACGCGTCGAGGATACTCCCACCGGCTACAAGAAACTCCAACGCTTTGTCAACGACTTCGTCCCTCGTGAAACAAAGAAGCTCGACTGTACCAATTAGTCGGTCTCGATCGGAGTTCAACGCGCTCCGGACCGGCCTGGTGGAACGGCCTGCTCCCTCGCCTTGCGGTCGACGCCTTCTATGGGGCACGCCTGCGGGGCCGAGTGCCGGGCTGTGCGCGCGACGCGCGACCGAGGAGCCGGGTCGCTGTCCCACATGGTAGGCAGAGATCCGGACCATCGCGCGGACGTCCAGCAACCGGCGAATTACAGACTGTTGCGACGCAAACCCCCGCGATAGCCTGCCCTGTGCCTTGTGCGGCACAACCGGCGACACGCGAGGGGCACCGAGGGGGATCGTGGAGCGGCGCGATGTGCATGGTCATTACGAGGAGTTGGCAGCCGAGTACGACGAGCACTGGATCTACGGTCAGCACTACGTTCCCTGGATGTCCGGCCAGATCGCCGAGTCACTGCGGCTCGCCCCCACGGACCGAATCGCCGATATCGGCTCCGGGACGGGCCTGTTCGCCAGGGAAGTGGCCAAACAGCTACAGCCTCGCCAACCTGTTCTGTGCGTCGATCCGTCCGAGGCGATGCTCAGGCAACTCGGGACGCCACCGCCAGCTGGCCTGACACCGATCGTCGCTTCTGCCGAGGACATCGCCGCAGGACGCAAACCGCTGCCGTACCAGCAGCTTGATGCGATGTGGCTGAAAGAGTCGGTGCACCACGTGGCCGATCCAGCGCACACGCTCCAGGGCCTGGCCGACCGGCTGGCGCCCGGGGGCCGGCTGCTGGTGGTGATGCTCCCGGCCAGCATCCAGTACCCGCTGTTCAAAGCGGCCCTCGCGCGCTTCGAGGAACTGCAGCCGGACCCGGCCTTGATCGAGGGGCACCTGCGTGCGGCTGGACTGAAAGCCAGCCTCAGTTACGTCGAGCATGAGCTGCGCATCGACCGCGACAAGTACCTCGGCATGGTGCGTGCCCGTTACATGTCCCTGCTCTCCACCTTCAGCGACAGCGAGATCGAGAAGGGCATCGAAGAGATGCGCATCGCTCATCCGGAGCCAGTGCTGGCGTTTCCCGACCGGTTTGCGTTCGTTCTCGGCCAGCGAAGTGGGGAGTCCGCGTGAGCACCATGGTCGATGAACGGCTGCGGCGCCTGCGGAGTGAACTCGACGACCACTCGCGGATCGCTGATCGACTGGGGCTGGATCTGGAGCGGCCGTTACGGTCCCTCAATGACGGCTATCCCGAGAACGCGGTGGCTCTGGTCGGGAAACTGACCGAGAAGCTCCTCAAGGAGCTGTGGCGTCACCACGGCGTCGAGGGCGACCCTGCGACGAAGGCGCTGAACGATCTGGTCAAGCGCTGCCGTCCGTACATTCGCAGCAGCACGGTTCTGGACGCACTGGACGACATTCGGCGGCTCCGCAACCGGTCCACGCACGACGGTTACGACATCAGCGACGAGGACGGGCTGCTGGCCGTCCGTAGGCTCGTCGACGTGCTGGTCTGGTTCACCGACACTGGCAGCGCGGCGCTCCTCGGGGGCGAGCCCGACATGGCGCCTGAAGTGGCACGCCGTTGCGAGTTCCTCGCGGGACTGTATGTCACCCTCGGATACCGGCAGGCCAAGCGGTTCGTCCTCAGCCCGGACACCGTGTACCAGCTGTTCTGCCGTGAGTCGGGGATGCGGCTGGAGTACGTGGAGCTGATGCTCTCCAGGGACGCCGACGACCTGAGTACTGTCCTTGCCTCCAGCGACGGGGAGCTGCTTCGAACTCGATTGCCCAAGCTCACGCGGTTCGTCGTGCTCGACGACGACGACGGCGGTGCGGGACCCGGCGCCCTGCACCGGATACTGGGTCTGGACTTCCGGGTCGTGCGTTACGACGGCTTCGTCGACACCATCGTCAATCTCGACACCCACCTGGCCGACCTCACCACAGCCGACAACTTGGCGGAGCCGCGGACCGCCGTTGCCGCCGCGGCGCTGACCATCGACACGCGCACCGGTGAGTCAAAGATGGAGCAGTCCGCAGACGCGGCGGAGCTGGTGACCCGACTGGCGCGTGGCAGTGCGAACGTCCTGGTCACAGGTCGTCCAGGGAGCGGCAAGAGCACGCTTCTGCGCTCACTGGCCACCAACTCGGAGACACGCCGCTTCCGCTTCTACTTCGACCTGGGCCTCAAACCGAAGGACGAACCGTTCTCCGAGTACGCGGCCCGTCTCCTCGCGCCTACGATGACGTCGGACCGCTCGCGCGCCTACGACCTCTTCCTCTACCTCATCCGTTCCGGAACCGCGCTGTGCGTGCTCGATGCCATCGATGAAGGCGTCGACGAACCAAGCCCTGCCGGATTCCTGCGGCTCTTCACCGATCTCGCGGCCGTCCTGTCCGCCGAATCGGCGGTGGTCATGAGTTCACGGGTGTCCTTTCTCGCGGACTCGCCCCAGGTACGCCAGCTGCTCGACAACGGGGCGGGGCGCTCCGAGCAACTGGTCGAGCAGATGTACGCGAACGGCCTCGACCCGTCCCGCGTGCCACACTTCCACGTCGTACGCCTGGCTGAACCCGAGGCAACCCCTCTCGAGAAGCGCCTCACCACAGCGCTGAACCTTCCCGCGGGCCAGCCGCTCGCGCACATCCTCGGTGCGCATATCACGCGGACATTGGTCGAGCGTGGGAAGCCCTATCTGGAGGGGCGGCTGCCCGCCGCGTTCGGACACGCCTTCCTCACCGACCGCACCGTGTTCTCCCTCCTCGACATACACCGACAGCTGGGAGCCGACGCCTTCAAGGACGGACGCCTCGATATCGACGCCAGTGTCCTCGCTCCGCTGCTGCGACCCGCAGGCCCAGATCACGTAGCCTTCGTGCACACGGCGTACCAGGAACTCCTGGCTGCCAGGTTCCTGGCCGAGCCGGAGAACCGGACCCTGGCAGCGGACCTTCCCAGCGGCGCCTTCCTCACCGAGCAGGTGCGCGCATTCCTCGCCGGAATGCCCAGCAACCCGGAGACTGACGACTGCGTCCTGCCCGCCGGGGCATACCTGGTCGGGCCGGCCGAACGACTACTGATCCGCCGCGTCGAGCGTCCCGTACGCTTCGACCGCCACGCCGCCACCGTCGCCCGATACCGCCGCTTCCTCGACGCCCTCAACGCTGACGGCACCTCGCACTGGGACCACCCCGACCAACCGGCCGGCGTCACCCACCGCCCCTGGACCGACCGACTCGGACGGCCCGACTACTACGAGAACCCGCGCTACGACTCCCACCCTGCTGTTTGCGTCAGCTGGTGGAGCGCACATGCCTTCGCAGCGTTCGAAGGAAAACGCCTGCCTACGTCCCTCGAGTGGGAAGCCGCCGCGCGTGGCACCGACGGACGCCTCTTCCCATGGGGCGACACGCCAGACAGCGCACGAATCAACTGCGCCGACACCTGGGTCGGCCGGCCTGTCGTGACCTATCAGGCGTGGTACCGGGACTTCGCGGGCGACGCCGTTCGGCGGGCCGGGGCGACACCCGTCGACGAACGGCCAAGCAACCGCTCCCCGTTCGGTGTCCTCGACATGGTGGGCAACTGCTGGGAATGGACATCCACCAGCCTGGACGATCCCGGCGAGGCCGTCATCTGCGGTGGCAGCTACGACAACCCCATGAGGGCGGTACAGACCAGCAGCAAGGGCGTCTACCGCAAGCGCGGCGGGAGCAATGCGGTCGGCTTCCGGTGCGTGCAGGACATCGACACGTCCGAGGCAGAGGAGACGACGGCATGAGCGCAGGCGGGCCGCGTCACGGAACCATCGTGGACAGGCGTCCGAGCGGGGGTGGGCTGAGCGGCGCGCTCGGCTCCTATGTCGTCCGGGATGACGAGGACGATCGCTACTACAGCTTCGACTACCGGCAGATCGTGACCGAGGGATTCCGGACCATCCGCACTGGCGAACGCGTCCGCTTCCATACGAGCGCCGAAAGCCCCGACCGGGCGGAGTTCGTCATTCGCCTCAACCAGCCCGACCCAGCCGAGTACTACCGGTGACCGCCTACGGAGTGCCGCCGCTCGTCAGTAACACGGGTGCGCGCCAGGAACTGACCGTCGTCCTGCCCGTGCGGCTGCTACGCGTCCCCGACTGGCCCGAAGGCCCCTTTCCCTTCGAATTGGGCAGCCGCCGCACCGACGCCCCCACTCGGTCCACCTACTTTGCTCCTGCCTCCGCCCGTGCCCTCTACGGGTCCCCCGGGCGCCCACGTCGCTGGCACCTGCCGCTGGACGCCAAGCAGGACGGGCTGCACCTGCTAGGCATGGAACTTCTCCGCGCGGCCACCGCCCGCAATCCGGAACACGCCTTTGCCGTCTTTCACTTGAGCGTGGACAGACCGCTGCTACCCGTACTGCGGACCCTGGCCGGGCGGCGGCCGAACCTCGTCGACGAGCCGCTCACGGGTCCCCTCGACCCGGCCAAGTTGCTCGCTGGCATCGCCGACGTCCGAGACCCCGACGGGCCGTTCGCTATATCCCGGCCCTACACCATCGCCTTCATGACCCCTACCGCGAGGCAGACCCCAGCCCTGCGATCGGGCCTGGAAGGGGCACTGCCAGCGAGTGCGGACCGCTGGCTGTGGGAGCTGGCATCACGCTCCACACAGGAGGACTTCCCCCTGCCTCCGGAGACCGCCGGTGAAGAGCTCAAAGACGTTGTACGGATCTCGGCGGACTGGAGTGCCCTCGTACTGCGTCAAGGAGCCGCCTTCCTCGGCCACCGGGCTGATACCGGCACGGGCGACTTCTTCGAATTCGCGGCGCTGCACTCCCGCACCGTCTACCTCGACGCCCTGCTCCTCGGCGCACTCCAGCGCGATCATATCGAGGAGCTCACCGACGAACTCTCCGAGGTATTCAACTCACCACAGCTGGCACGCCAGGTTGCCGCACTGGAGAGGAACATCGCCGTCTTCCGCAGCACCTACTGGCGACAGCACCTCACCGCACACGGCGCAGCGAACGATCTCCTGCTCGCCTTCCAGAACCAGCACCGGCTGCCGGCGCGTTTCCACGAAATCCTGGCCGAAGCAGCCGACTACAGCAGACTCGTACAGACCCAGGAAAGCCAGCAGATCAGCGGCGCCCTGGGGGTCCTCACGGTCCTCGGCCTGCCGCTCGGTACGGCTCTCAGCATTCTGCAGGTCCTCGGCGACAACTCTGTGGCACACCTCCTCATCGCGCTGACAATGTCGGTCGCCGCCACAGCCGGAGCCCTCACCACACGGTATGGGCGCCTGGTCCTGTCGTCACTACGGGGCGGGGAAGACAAGGCATAGGACGCTGCGACCTGTGGTCGCAGAGCACGTCTACGCCGTACGAACCAGGATCGTATGTGGACTCCGGTCGGCACGTGTGCTCCCGCCCATCCCACCCAAACGCGACAGCTCGGAGGCCTTGGCCTTCCTCTTCGTGCAGATCGGTCGCTCGTTTCGGTGAGTAGAACCTTCCGTCGCGCGACAGACTGCCGTGTTGAGGCTCATGCTGGCCTTGCCGCGTGACAGCGCGGCATGTTCCACCGTCGCACCTGATTTGGCCTTGGGAGACAAACGCGTGACCCATCACGTTCCCCCAGACGTCGACGAGGTAATCGAGGGTGTCGTCGACCACCTGCTGCATGTCAGTTACGACGAGCGCACGGTGCTGCGGCTGACGTCCGTGGGTGACGGTGAGGAGAGCATCACCGTGGTCGGCAAGGCACTTTTCGGGGCGAAGCCGGGAGAGAGCCTGCGCCTGTGTGGCTCGTGGAGTCATCATCCGCGCTATGGGCGGCAGTTCAAGGCCGAGAGATGCGAGCGAACGGTGCCCGCCGATGAGCGGGCGATCCGCCTCTACCTCGCCTCGGGCATGATCCGAGGCATCGGTCCCGCGCTGGCCGCGGCGATCGTGGACGCCTTCCGCGAGCAGACCTTGAATGTCATCGACACCGAACCAGAGCGGCTGCTGGAAGTCCACAACATCGGGGAGATCCGGCTCGGCCGGATCACGGCGGCCTGGCAGGAGCAGAAGGCCATCGCTGAGATTATGATGTTCCTGCAGCAACTCGGGATCACACCTGGGCTCGCGGTGAAGATCTACACCACATACGTCGACACCGACGACGACCCGATCGATATCGTCCGCCGCAACCCCTACCGACTGTGCCGGGACGTGCACGGCGTCGGCTTCGTCAATGCCGACAAGATCGCCCTCGCAGCCGGCGTCCCCAAGCACAGTGAGGAACGGCTCCAGGCCGCCCTGCTGCACGAGCTGGACCAGGCTGGCGGCCATGGCCACTGCCATCTGCCCGTCCCCGTCCTGCTCGTCCGCACCCGTCAGCTGCTGTCCGACGACGATCCAGCCACCGCGGAGATCCTCGACGACGCGGTCCTGCGCCAAGCCCTGCAAACGCTGAGTGATCAGGGAGAGATGATTACCGAGACGCTGCCGTCGAACGTACTGGATGGCACCGACGCAGTGGCGGACACGGAGATCGCCCTGCTCGCGCGCTACCACCGCGATGAGACCCAGCTCGCCTGGCACGTACGCCGTCTGCTCGGCTCCGCGCCCGCTCTGGCTGACCTCGCGGACTGGGATGAACGATTGGCCGGGCTGAGCACGGCGGAGACGGCCGGGCTGACTGATGAGCAGTATCAGGCGATCTGCATTGCACTAACCCGGCCCCTGTCCGTACTCACCGGCGGCCCGGGCTGCGGCAAGACCCACACCTTGCGCACCTTGGTGGAGGTAGCAGGCGCCGCTGGCGCGGTTGTCGCCCTGGCCGCGCCGACGGGGAAGGCCGCCAAACGCCTGGAGGACACCTGCGGGCAGGCTGCGATGACCGTACACCGCCTCATCCGGTCGCCCGAGGGCGACTCCCTCTTCGACCATGCCGGCGTGCTGGAGACCGCCGACTTGGTGGTGATCGACGAGACGTCCATGCTCGACCTAGCCCTGGCCCGCAGACTCTTCGCCGCCGTCCGCAAGGGCTGCCACCTTCTCCTGGTCGGTGACACCGATCAGCTGCCCAGTGTCGCTCCCGGCCGGGTCCTGCGTGACCTCCTCGACGTAGACGCGATCCCGCGCACCCGGCTGACCAAGGTCTTCCGCCAGCACGACGACAGCGCCGCGATCGTGATCAACGCCCACCGGATCCTGCGCGGCGACCTGCCCGAGGGCGATCCCCGGGCCTTCTGGAACCGGCCAGTCGTGGTCGCGGAAGACGTCGCCCGGCGCGTGGTGGACTTGGTCTGCGAGATCATCCCGAAGCACTTCGGGGTCCGGGCGGAGGACGTCCAGGTGCTGTGCCCGGGCAAGAAGGACGTTGCCGGCATGACAGACCTCAACCTGCGGCTCCAACAGCGCCTCAACCCACCCGCCGACTACAAGCCCCAGCACTTCCACGGCGGGTGCGTCTTCCGCCTCGGCGACCGCGTCCAGCAGATCCGCAACAACCCACGCCGCGGCGAGACGGGCGTCTTCAACGGCAGCAGCGGCACCATCACCGCCGTCGACCTCGAAGCCCACCAGCTCACGGTCACCTTTACCGACAGCGAGGCGGCCGCCTACCCGTTCACCGACCTCGACGAGCTCGTACACGCCTACGCGCTGACCGTTCACCGCTCACAGGGCAGCGAATACCCCTACGTCGTCATCCCCATGATCAAGTCGGCCGGGCCGATGCTGCTCCAGCGCAACCTGCTCTACACCGCAGTCACCCGCGCCCGCGAAGGCGTCCTACTCATCGGCCAGACCGAGGCCGTCGAGCGGGCCGTCGCCAACAACCGCACCCAGCGCCGCAACACGGCTCTGACCCACCGCATCACCCACACTGGGACCGCGGTGTCAGCACCTCGGCCCCAGACTCCGACCGGGCAACTGGCCTGGAGCTGAAGCCGCCCTGCGGGGCCCGGACCCTCCGCTCCTGTACCGCCGTCCCTACGCACCCCGGCCCCGCTCCCAGGCACAGCCGACGGTGCCGATCCCGACCGCCATCGACTTGTCCGCGCGCCCGCCTCTGCTGCCGCGCAGCTGAGCGACGCGATGAAAGACGTAATCGCCCGATGGGACGCCCTGCTGGACGGGGAACGGTACGCACAGGCTGCCGAAGTCCTCCACGAAGTCACCGGCCTGACCGTCGCCACACTGAGAGTGGAGAGTCAGGGTGTTATGGCTCCGCAAGAGGCGCGCCGCACTCCTGGTAGCACTGTCTCGGGCCGAGCCAGCAGTAGGTACCGGCCGAGCAGCTCCCGTGGGAGCCGATGCACCAGCGAGGCCAGCAGCAGTCGGTCGCTCGGAGAGAATCGCGGCCGAGTCTGCCGCAGTTGTCCTTCCAGGACGGCGATCTGGTGGCGCAGCACCACGATCTTTACGTCCATGGCTCCATCTTTCATCGGCAGCAGCCGCAGTAACGCGAACGCGCTCGTCGTACCGAGATAGGTCAGTCGGAGCAGCCCGGCAGATCATCATCCTGCACCGGTCGCCGGAAGACACGAGTTGCTCAGGGAACGGCCAGCAGCGCAGTTCGCTCACCAGCCAGACCCGCTACTACCTGGGCAGACGAGGTTTCTGGCAAGGACTAGGTCGGCTAGCCCGCCGACAACTCCCGCACCATGCAGTCGTACAGCGGGGCGTCCACCCACGGGTGGGAAGTGCCGATCTTCCGGTACCCCCATGCGAGGTAGGCGGCGCGGGCCGGGTCGGCCTCCGCCTCCGGTCGTACAGTGAGGGTGACCCGCTCCGCGTCGACGCTGTCGAGGAGATGGGCGTGCAGGCTGGCTGCGACACCACGGCGACGCCACGCCATTCGTACGGCGAGCTCGATGATCACGAAGGATCGGTGGCCGTCCTCCCGCATGTACGCGTCTGGCAGGGTGACGTCCTGGAGGTTGTGCCACCATCGGGTCTCCGTGGCGAGGAAGTACCCGTATGTGAAGCCGACGACCTCCTCTTTGTCTCGGGCGATGATCAGCCGCATGCCCGGGCGGCGGGTGTGGACCTGGTAGCGGTCGATGAACTCGGCTATGTCGCGTGGGCCCTCCAGGTAGGGCGGCTCAGCGTAGATTTCTTCGTACGCCGGAAGGAACGCGTCGAGTTGGGCGACCGCAGCCTGGCTCTCGTACCGGTCGAACCTCACATCGGTCATCAGGCGGCCCCTCGTTCGTGGACGTATTCTCGGAGTTCTTGAGTGGCGTTCCTGGCACTGACGGCATTCCGTTGATCGAGCAGGTCGACCACCTCGTTCAGCCGTCGCATGACGCGCTCGGATTCGACTTCTTCCAGGTGTCCCAGGCTTTCTACGGCGTGGGCGGCGCCCTCGTCGACGTTGCCGGCGTTGACCAGGCTGCGGGCCAGAGTGAGCCGGTAAAGGGCGCGATTGCGGCCGTAGGTGCGGTCGTGGTGATCGAGCGCAGCGCGCAGGAACTGTGCGGCGCGGTCGTGATGACCGCTGTCGTTGTAGAAAAGTCCTTGCGCGTAGTCCAGCTCGGCCGCGCCGTGGAACGCTGCCCATTCGGGGCTGGGACGGCCCCGTCCTTCGCGGTCCGCGAGACGCATGGACTCTGTCAGGCTGTGCCGAGCGGAGGAGGCATCGCCCATGAGTGAGAGTGCCCGTGCCTCGCGGGAGGCGAGTAGAGATTGGAGGACGGGCGCCCCGAAGCGGACAGCGCGCTCCTTGGCGGCATGGGCCAGGTCGTAGCCGTCCCGGGGGCGTTCCTCGTAACTGGCCTGCATGCTCAAGGAGGCCAGGACGAGGATTTCCAGGGAGGAGTCTCGCAGCATGGTCGCGGTGGTCAGTGCCTCGCCCCAGTAGCGGCGGGCATCGTCCTGTTCGTCCGCATCGTAGTGAAGCCAAGCGCAATGTTCAGCGGTCTCGCCAGCCAGGAGCTGGAGTTGCCGACCGATCGTGTCGGGGTACTTGCTGGTGTTGATGACGCGTCGGATCCGCTTTAGATGGCGGACGGCCAGTGAGCGGAGGTCTCCGCCTCCGTAGGCGTTGTCCAGGTGGTACAGGGAGCGAAGGCCTTCCCGTAGTTCGATCAGGTGGGCTGTGCCGATTGCGCCTTGTCTGCCGGATGGCGGGAGCTGGGCTACAGGGGTCGGGAGCCCGGCTGCCGTAGCTACACCGATTGTGTCGGCGAGGAACACCCGTCGGTCCACGCTGGTGCCTTTCTGCGCGAGGAGTGGTGCGCTCCCCACGGTGACACCGGCGGGGCGGTTGAGAAAGCCCAACTCGATCGGGTCTACGCCCAGCATCGCGTGGATGATGCGCCAGGCGCGGGCGCGTGGCGTAGGCGGGGGAACCTCCCGCCACCAGCGCCGGACGTGCCGTGTGGTCACAGTGGCTGGCTCGCCGAGTAGGTCCGCTGTGTCCTCGAACCGGCGGATGAACTTGCTGGGGGCGTCCAAGCCCTGGGCCGCGCAGGCCCGTTCAAACAGTGTCATCTCGTCGGCCACGCCGTACCTCCGGTGATCCACCCGTCTACCGACCGTAACGGCTACAGCGGGCGTGGAATGTCCCCTCGCTTGAAATGTCCGCCGAAAAGTCCGCCCTAACGTCCCCAGCCCCTTGGTGAATGGGAGTTGGCTCGTATTGGAAGCGCAGGGACGGAGGGAGATGCGACCGTGAACATGCAAGAGCGGCAGGGCGAGCACGTCACGACGGGCGCTGAGCGGTCTCTGGCCATCGAGCATTGGCTGCTGATGGCCGCCGAGGACTGGGGCCGAGCACGGCGGGAGTGGCGGACCGAGGGCGTGACGCTGCTGCGTTCCGGCGGTCTATTCGGCGTCGTACGGATCAACGCAGAAGTTGTACGCGCGGCAGCCGGAGCCGAGGACGTCACCGCCGTGGACCACTTCCTGGCCCAGGCTTTGCTCGGCGGCCCGGTGTTCATGGACCAGGAACTCCTTCGATACTACGCCTTGGTGGGAGCCAGCACGGGGTGTCGTCTGGAGTGGACACTGGCGCGAGATGACGCCGAGTTCATGGGCGTAGGTCACTACCTGGGCGTGCCGGCTCTGGATGCCACCACCCCGAAGGTGCGTCGCTACTGGTGCGTGGAGATGGACAGTGCTGGTGAACTCGCCCCGGGGGATGCCGTGGCCCGGCTCGTGCGCGTCGGTCGCTCCAAGATCGCGCGAGGGGACAGGCAGCTCGGTGGGTAGCGCGATGCTCCGACGCAGTCACCCCAGCGCCGGGCGCCGTGGGGTGACGGAAGAGGGCGAGCCGCAGGTAACTGCTGCGTTGCCTCGTGTCCCGGAATCGGTGTCCGATGCGCGCCGCCTGGTGCGCCACACCCTGGCGGACTGGCGGCTGTCGGTCCTGGCGGACGTTGCCGAACTCGTAGTCTCCGAGCTTAGTTCGAATGCCGTTGAGCACGCCAGACTCGACACGTTCCGGGTGACGGTGCAGCGTGGCACCGGTGACCGTGTACGCGTGGCCGTGACGGACAAGAGCACCGTCCTGCCGGTGGTGCGTCCGCTGGACGACAAGGCCGAGGGCGGCCGGGGCTTGGCTCTGGTCGACGCCGTCTCCTGCAAGTGGGGCACGGATCGACTGGGCTGGGGCAAGCGCGTGTGGGCAGATCTGGAGCCGCCTGCGCCCGACGACCTGACCTCACCTGGCAGCATCCCCACATACCCCACGGTCAGGGCGTACGCACTGTACGGGCTGATGCTGATAGTGGTCGCGCTCGGCGGCCTGATCGCTCTGGCCGTCGCTTTCGACACGCGGTGAGTGCGGACTGGGTCATCGGCGCGTGCTGGCGCTGCGACGACACCGACGTGCCGGTCGTGTGGGTCGGCCCCGCTACATCGTGCGGTCAGCATGCTCCGGTCTACCTGTGCGAGGACTGCCTGATCGCGCTCGAACGGCGCATCCTTACCCACTTCCTGGAAGACCAGCCCGGGCCACCGCTGGCCACCACCATTGCCCCCGCCCACACTGTCCCGCCTATGAGGTTCCCTATGGAGCACCTTCCGACCGGCTGGCCGCCCGTACAGCGCGTGTCCATCGAACTGGGGCTGTTCGGCCTGCGCGCGCAGGCCGACGGCCGCACCGGCCGGGAGGCTTGGCGCATCATCAGTGAACGCCACCCCCGCGTGGCACTGGCAGCCGCGGGAACGTCGGCGCTGATGTTCGCCTGTCTCGTCGTGATTGCGGTGCGCTTGGCGGCCTGACCGACCCAGACACCTGTCTCCGGCCGGTCGTGGCGGCACAGTTGTCTCCCCACCGCCCGACCGCCGCACCCATCGCAGCCTCGCGACCGGAACAGGCCACACATCCCGGCTGCGCCTTCCGGGGGCAGCGATGGCAGCACGGGACGAGGCGGGTCCCGACCCGACCTGTCTGGGCCTATCTTCCCCAGGCTTTAAACGCCAGCCACGTGCTGGCTCCATGACCCGCGCCCCCGGCCGCGGGCTGCCTCGGACGACCCACCGACCCCTCTCTCCTCGCAACCCCGTCGGGGAGGGGGCCTGCTCTCCGACTGGAGCGCGGGCCCGCACGGATAGACGCAGCCATAGGAGGCGTCCGTGACCATGAACACCGTTGCCGCTTCGTCCCATCGCCTGGCGCAGCCCAGCGTCGCGGACGTCTTCGTGCATGAGGCCGCGCGGATCCACCGGGCCGCCGCCGCGATATGGCCCAGCGAGCCTGTATGCCTGGAGCGGCACATCCCCAGCGTCACTGGCTACGTGCATCGCGCCCGCGTCGGCGAGCGCAGGCTGTACGCGAAGACGTCGCTGCTCGGTGTCTCCTTGGTGTCGCTGCTGCGCGGTGTGCGTGGTCCCTGGCACGAA
The DNA here is from genome assembly GCF_009796285.1 of Streptomyces broussonetiae. Classification (NCBI taxonomy): domain Bacteria; kingdom Bacillati; phylum Actinomycetota; class Actinomycetes; order Kitasatosporales; family Streptomycetaceae; genus Streptomyces; species Streptomyces broussonetiae. The sequence continues at coordinate 7,636,869 of NZ_CP047020.1, forward strand.
GTGCTGCGAGCGCAGCGAGCGTACGGGGAACGGCCGGACGGGCTGATCCAGCGCGAGGCCGCACAGTTGCGGCTTCTAGCCGAGCTGGGCGGCCCGAGGGTTTGCCGGCTGGTGGGGTTGAGCAGTGGCGTGATCTTTACGGAACCAGTGCCTGGCCCGACGTTGGGGGAGCTGCTTGTGGAACAGCCGGGCGACACCGTCGTCCTGCTGGACCGTATCTTCGCCGAGCTGCGACCGCTGCACCGAGCAGGTGCTGCCCGCCGACTTGCGACCTCCGGCGTGATCGAGGAACGCAGCATCGCCAGCACGTTCCTCCGCAAGTTCAACGGCTTGTCCGGGACGCTCTACGCGGACCGGCTCGGTTCGGAGCGATGCGAGTCGGAGCAGCGACAGGAGGTTGTGAGGCTGGTGCACCGTGCGGTGAGTCGTCTGGGGCGGCTGCGCATGCGCCTGCCTTCAGCTGGTGGTACGTCCCTCGCCTACGGGGACCTCAAGCCCGATCACGTGGTGTTCCCCGGTGGTGCCGATGGGCGCCCCGTGTTTCTCGACCCGGGGCTGCTGCGCGCGAGCCGCACGGTGGACATCGCGAAGCTGGTCAGCCGTACGGTGCTGGCCCTCGCCGCCTGGCGGCCGGGAGCACCGGTCGCGGGCCGAGTGCTTCAGGGGCTGGACGCCTTCGTGGAATCTCAGGTCCCGATGCTGTCCGGCAGGGAACGGCACCTCTGGCTGCGCAACCTGCTGGTGCTGTGGCTGATGGACACGGTGAACATCCTGACCACGTACCTGTCCGCGCCGGTGGCGCTGCCTCTGCCTCCCGTCGGAGCGGCGCTGGTCGATCGCGCTGTGCCGGTCTTCTCGATGGTGGAGTCGGCAAGCGCGGACCTGGAGACGGAATCAGCACTACGCGACACGTGGAATCGCGCTTTGGACGGTGCCCAGGCGGTGGCGTCATGACACCACAGGGCGTATGCGTCGGCATGGTCGGTGCAGGGGCGGTCGGCCAAGCCGTCGGCACGGCGCTGATGTCCACCGGACTCTGCGGACGGCTCCTCATCGCCTCCCGTACGGTCGAACAGGCCGCCGCGCTGGTGGCCGACCTGGACGACATGAGGACCGTCATGGGTTCGACTGTCGTCGCCTACGCCGTCGAGGTACCCCGGTTGTGGGACTGCGACGCGGTGGTGATCGCCGCTCGGGCCCAGTTCACCAACACCCGCAGCAGTGAGGTCCGTATGGGCGGTGCCCAGGTGAACGCGGCTGTGGTCGCGGGCCGGCGCGCAAGTTGAGCCACTACCCGGGCACGGTCCTGATGGTCACCAATCCGGTGGATCTGATGACGCGGCTGTTCGCCGAGCAGTCCGGGTGCCCTCGCGTCTTCGGGATCGGCTCCAACCTCGACACAGCCCGCTACCGGCACACCCTCGCCCGGCTCATATGCGTGCCGGTGGATGCTGTCCGCGGCCATGTCATCGGCGAGCACGGCGACAACGCCGTGGTGTGTGCATCCTCCACCACGGTCCACGGCAGGCCCGTCATTGTGCCGGTCGAGCGGATCCGGGAGGAGATCACGCTGCGGCCGGGCCGGATCAGTGCGGGTATCGGCCGTACCCGGTCCGGGCCTGCCGGTGCCGTGGTGTCTGCGCTGCGCCTGGCCCTCGGTCTCGACGACGGACTGACCGAGCTGTCGACGCTGTACCGGGGCGGCTGCCTCGGTGTCCCGCTCCGGTTCTTCGCCGGCCTGCCGCAGCCATGCATGCCGTCACTGGACGAGGCCGAGCAGCGGCAGCTGCTCCTCGCCCGCGACAAACTCCGCACCGCCTACCAGGCCGTGCGCGAGGTCCTGTCCCATCCCTCTGTGTCAGTGAGGAACCCATGACCAGCTACGCCACCCGCCTGCAGGCCGCCGAAGCAGGTGTGACTGTCCTGTCCGCCGACAAAGACGTCACTGATTGGTCCACCCGCTACTTCGGGCCGTGGTGGAATGCGGCCGACGCGAAGCCCGAGAGTGTCTGCGCAGGGCCGCTTGTCATCGCCGTGGTGGACGAAGACGCGTACGGGGAGACATCTCTGGCAGTGACGCAGGCCCCGCATACGAGCACCACCTACGCCAAGGCTCAGACCCTGGTGGCCCGCAACGACGCCTCGGGTGTCATCAGGGCTGCATCCCCCGGGGAGTTGCTGGCCTACCGGTCCGAGCCCGCCTCGGGGAAGCTGACGGTCTACGGCTGCGACACCCAGACGGTGGCCACGGCCACCGCCCGCCTGGCCCGGGAAATGGTGCGGGGCGTGCTGCTGCGGGCTGGCTGGGCCGTGCTGCACGCCTATGCGGTCGTCCAGGACGGCCGCGTGGCACTGACGTTCGGCAAGAAGGGCGCCGGCAAGACCACCACCGCCCTGGCGCTCGCGGCACGACACAGGTGGGGGCTGCTGGCCAACGACCGCGTGTTCGTCCGTCCCAACGACCGGGACGCAGTGGACGTCCTTGCGTGGCCGTCGGCCGCCGCCATCGGCCTCGGCCTGCTCGACGCCCTCGACTGGTTCGAGACCGTGCGGGAACGGCTGCACGGCGGCGAGAGCCTTCATCCCACCCAGGACCCGCGCGTGACGCAAGCGCTCCTCGCGGGTTCCCGGACGCCACTGTGGGAGAACGGAAAAGAGCTCAAGGTTCAGGTCTTCCCGGACCAGTTCGGCCGCTGGTTCAGCGTTCCGCTTGCCACCGGCGGCGAGGCGGCGGCTCTCCTCTTCCCACACGTACTGGCAGGAGCGACTCCCACCGAGAAGGGAGCCGCTCGAGGCCTGGACGAAAGCGACTTCATGAACGGGACGACCGAAGACCGCTACCCCGACATCCTCGACCTGACCATGGTCGACAGCGGAGGCAGTGAGGAGTCCCGGCACGAGGTCGCACACCGGCTGGCGGCACTGCCGCACCACACCATGGCTCTCGGGCACGACGTCACCGCCAACGCGGACTTCCTGGCCAAGCTCCTCGACCTGCAGACGTTCTGAACCCACCCCGCGCTCGCCACGCTGTCCCGGTCATGGACAAAGGCCGGGACAGCGCTGATCACGGCCATCTGTCACCAAAAGACGGGCTCTCCTGGACATGCTGTGGAGAGGCATGCTGCCCGGGCTTACTCATGAATTTCGGGTAGTAAGCCGGGGGTACTCATGGGATTTCCGGGCCCACGGAATTGGGGCGTGGCCAAAGTACTCGAAAGACCTGGTCAGAGGGGCCTTCCGCTCTTCGGAAGCCCACGGTGTGGTGGTCGCGACACAGACGCGATCACTGGGAGGTTCTTGCCGTGGCGCCGATTCTATTCACCGCTGTGCTGCTACTGCCGTTTGTGACGGCGGCCGGCCCGTTCGCAGTGCGAGAGGCACGCAACTGCGCACGCCCGGGACGTGGCCGTCATCGCCGTGTCGTGCGCGGGCGTCACGCCGCCCGGGGAGAACTGCGATGACCGCACACGACGCCTTGGGCGCCCCCGCGTGCGTTCTGTTGCGCTGGACGAGTTGCACCCCCGACGCCGCAGCCCAGGCACGTGCCACCCTGCGGTGTGCCCTCGCTGAACTCGGCTACGGCGGCGAGGTGATCAGCAATGCGGTGCTGGCTGTCTCGGAGTTCGTCACCAACGCCATCACACATGCGGTCGGACCGTACGAGATGCGCTTGCGCCACACCTCGGCAGGGATCATCTGCGAAGTCGAGGACCGTGACCCGCGTATCCCGGAGGTTCCCGCATTCCCTGCCACGGCGCCGTACACCCCTGTCGAGGAGAACCGCGGGGGCGGCTTGGAAGCGCTGTGCACGTTGTTGTCCGAGCATGGGCGGGGCCTGCACATCGTTCATGAACTCACCGGCGGTGCCTGGGGTTTCAGGGGGCGGAAGAGGGTTAAGACGGCATGGTTCGCGGTCTCGGTCGCTTCCGGTGGCCGGGGCAAAGGTTCGTAGTGCTCTGGCCTTCGGTCAAGAATTTGGGCGGGGACGACTTATCGGCCTTGCGGATGAGCCTTTGAAAGTGGTGCTCGTCGCTCATTCGAGCGACGAGCACCACTTTTTGGTGAGGAAGCCGGTTAGCAAGGTGAAGCGTCTCGTAAGTAACGGGTCGAAACGGGCGTGGAATTCACCCTCCTGTCATGGTTGGTCGGTGCGACACCGGGTATCTCCAGTCGCATCTGATCACCGACGGTCCTCGTCCGGGTGTAGAAGGCGACGAAAGGTGGGGGATGTCGAAGACGCAGCGGAAGATCAGGGTGGTTCTGGCGAGGGCGGCTGCTGTGGTCATGGGGCTACTACTGGCTGGCTGTGCGCACAGCTCGTCAGACGCTCGATCGTTACCCGGGGGAGTATCTGACGCGTCGGCGTCTCGGACATCAGCACCCGAGCACGCGGATGCACTCGCCGCGTACAGAGCCATGTGGCATGACCTGGCGGTGGCATCGAGAACCTCGGACGCTTCTTCTCCGTTGCTCGACGACCATGCGCGCGGAGGCGCGCTGGAGCTTCTGAAGTACGGGCTCTCGAAGTCCAAGAAGGAACGGGTGGTCAGTAAAGGGGCACCCCGAGTGGATCCCCAAGTGGTGTCAGCCACCGACCAGAAGGTTGTGCTCGTCGACTGCGTGGATGACCGGAACTGGCTGCAGTACAAGCTGAATGGTGAGTTGAAGAACGACGTCCCCGGCGGGCACTACAGGACTGACGCCACTGTCCGGCGCAACAACGGGTTCTGGAAGGTTACGGACCTCTATATGCACGAGGCCGGATCGTGTTGATCCGTGGCTGCGTGACTGCAGGGACCGCGGCTGTCGGCGCCTTGGCCCTTCTCGCGGTGGCGCCTTGCACCCCGGCCCAAGCGGACGGAAACGGCTTGCACTTCGCTGGAGTTGCATGTGGCTCGGGTGCCTGCGATGTGGAGGCGAAGAGCATCACCAGGAGCCCGGGCAGTTCGGGGAAGAGAACGCCAGCGCCTCGTGGAGGGATGCCCAGGTCGGGCGGCGCTGACGCAGTGCCGAAAGGGCCGCCGACCATCACGTCGAGCGGTTGGGAGTATGACCTGGGCGGCGGCATGGGGATCTTGCCGCGCTTCGACCCCGTGAAGAAGGACGAGCCGAAGTCGGGCGTCGGCGGACGGCAGGTTCCCGTTGAGGTTGTCGTCCAGCAGGCGGTGAAGCGGCTGAAGTTGCCGAAGCCGGTGATCCACACGAGTCCGGACGAGGACTTCGTGCAGGTGGTTCATGTGCCGACCTGGATGTGGGTGGAGCACTCGACGTGGGGGCCGGTGTCCGCATCGGCCGCTGTGGAGGGTACGCAGGTGACGGCGACGGCCCGGCCGCGGCAGGCGGTGTGGTCGATGGGCGATGGCGGTCAGGTGGTGTGCCGAGGGCCGGGGACGCCGTACTCGGACGCTTACAGCCCCAAGGCGTCGTCGCCGGACTGTGGTTACACCTATCGGCGGGCGTCGCTGTCCGTGCCGGGGCGGGCGTACACGGTGTCGGTGCAGGTGGCCTGGGATGTCGAGTGGCACGGGGCTGGGCGGACCGGGGTGGTGCCGGGGCTGGTGATGTCGGCTGAGCGGCGGCTGGTGGTGGACGAGGTGCAGGCCGTTGTCACGCGCTGACGACGTGTGGTGAGTGCGCGGCCTGCCTCGGCGGGTCGACCTGGTGAATGTTGGATTTCTCCTGATCGCGAGGTGAATGGTGGGTACCTCCATGTCTTCTTCGGCTCCGGCGGGCAGCGGATTGCGGGTGCCGGGAGCACGCGTGTCGAGCCCCGAGCGGCCGCCGGCGGTGACGGGCGCGCGGCGCCGCAGGGTGGGCTGGGTGTGGGCCGGGGTCGGGGCGGTGGTGGTCTCGGCGGTCGGCTTCGCGCTGGTCGCGCAGGCGGTGGGGGAGCGGGAGAAGGTTCTCGTGCTGGCCCGTGATGTGCCGGCCGGGCAGGTGTTGAAGCCGGGCGATCTGCGGGTGGGGGAGGTGGCGGCGGACGCGGGCGTGGTGCGTCTGGCGGACCGTGGCACGGTGCTGGGGCGGCAGGCGAAGGTGCCGTTGGTGGCGGGGTCGTTGCTGGCTCCCGGTCAGGTGGGCATGAGCGCTGTGTTCCCGCCGAGGGGGTTCTCGCAGGTGGCGCTTGCTGTGGAGTCGGGCGGTGCGCCGCCGGATCTTGCTCGTGGGGAGCGTGTCGCCGTCCTTCCCGGTCCAACCGCTGTTGGTGCGGGAGCGGCAGGCGACGACGAGACGGCGACCTCGACGGTGGCCGGGACAGTAACCGGGATGCGGGAGCCGGAGTCGGCGGGCGGGCCGCGCGTGGTCACCGTGCTGGTGGAGACCGGGGCGGCACGGCGGGCGGCGCAGCTGGAGCATCCGCGGGTCGTGGTGCTTCCCGCGGAGGGGGGTGAGGCGCCGTGAGGCGGCTCGTTGTTCTCGGGTCGGTTACGGGTGCGCCGGGTGTGACGACGACGGCGCTGGCACTGGCCGCCGTGTGGCCGCCGGAGGTGGATGGCGGGGTGCGGCCTGTGATGGTGGAGGCGGATTCCTCCGGCGGTGACCTCATGATTCGCTTCGGTCTGCCGTCGGCTCCCTCGCTGCTGGATGTCGCGGCGGCGGCCGGGCAGCCGTATCCGGGTTCCTTGCTGGGAGCGACGAGTGAACTGCCCTTCGGGGTCCGCGCGGTGGTCGCGGTGCCTGGCCGTGGTCCGTGCCGGGAGGCAGTGCGGCTGCTGGCCGGTCAGGCTGGGCGGCGGGTGCTGCTCGGGGACAGCAATGACTGGGGCACGGTACTGCTGGACGTCGGCCGCCTCGGCGAGGATGCTGAGCCGTTGCTCGACGCCGCTGACCAGGTCGTGCTGGTGACGAGGGGAGGGGCGGAGCCACTGACCCATGTGTCCGCCAGCGGCCTGCACGTTGAGGCGTGTGCCGGGCGGCTGACGCTCGCCGTGGTCGGGCCGTGCCCGTACCCGGCCGAGGAGATCGGCAACACGCTCGGGATGGAGCGAGTGGTCTTTCTTCCCTGGGATGCCAGGAGCGTGGGTGCCATGAGCAGCTCCAAGCACGGTGTGCTGCGCACGGCGGGATTCAGGCCGTCACCGTTGATGACCGCCGTCCGGGCGCTGGCACGTCAGCTGGCCGAACCACGGCAGGCACAACCACAGCAGAGCCCGAGCGGGGCGAGAGCCCCAGGCAGCGCGCACGGGACCGAGAGGTACGCGGCACAACTGGCCGGGCACGGCAGGGCGGGTCTGGTTCAGGGGCCGGGAGCCGAGGAGGACGGATCGTGAGCAAGCTGCTGATGCCTGCGGGCGTGGTGCCCGCTGTTGGTGAGCGGGAGCTGGCGCATGTCGTGCGCCAGCGTGTGTCGGCTCGGCTGGCGGTGTACGCCGGTGAGCGTGAGTCGGCGGGTTTGCCGGTAGAGGATGAGACAGCGCGGCGTGCCACCGTGGGGCTTCTGCTGGCCGAGGAGCTGGGGGAGCAGCGGCGTCAGGCGCTGGCCCGGGGTGGGCCGGTGATCGATGCCGCGGTGGAGGAGCGGATCGCGCAGGCGGTCAGGGACGAGCTGTTCGGTACCGGCCGACTGGAGCGCTTGCTGGCCGATGAGGCCATCGAGAACATCTGCGTCAACGGCTGCGACGTGGTGTGGATCAAGGACGTGGCAGGATCATGGCGCCGTGAAGCGCCGGTGGCTACCTCGGATGAGGAACTGGTGGAACTGGTCCGCACCCTCGCGTCCCGTACGGGTGGGGAGGAACGCCGCTTCGACCGGGGCATGCCGCGTCTGAATCTGCAACTCCCTGACGGATCCAGGTTGTTCGCGGTGATGGCGGTGACGGGCCGGGTGTCGCTGACGATCCGACGCCACCGTTTCCCCGCTGCCTCAATGGCGGACCTGGTGCGGCTGGGCGTGTGCGACGAGAGGCTTGCCGCGTTCCTGCGGGCGCTGGTGCGGGCGCGCAAGAACATCGTCATCGGCGGTGGCACAAACGTCGGCAAGACCACCGTGCTGCGTGCCTTCGCCCACGAGATCCCTCCCGAAGAGAGGCTCGTGACGATCGAGGACACCTTCGAACTCGGCCTGGACGCCGACCCGGTGGCGCACCCGAACGTGGTGGCCATGCAGGCGCGCGAGCCGAACATCGAGGGACAGGGCGGCATCGACCAGGCAGAGCTGGTGCGGTGGGGGCTGCGAATGTCCCCGGACCGGGTCATCGTCGGGGAGATCCGCGGGGCCGAGGTCATCCCGATGTGCAACGCCATGAGCCAGGGCAACGACGGCTCGCTGTCCACCATCCACGCCTCCACCTCGCGCGGGGTGTTCACCAAACTCGCCTCCTACGCCGCACAGGCCCCCGAACGCCTCACGCTGGAGGCGACGAACCTGATGGTGGCCTCCGCGGTCCACTTCGTCGTCCACCTGGGCTGGGATCTCGCAGGCCGGAGGGTCATCGATTCGGTGCGCGAGGTCATCGACGCGGACGGGACGCAGATCGTCTCCAACGAGGTCTACCGCCCTGGCCCCGAGGGGCGTGCCGTGCCCGCCACTCCCTTGCGCGCCGAGACCCTCAACGACCTCGCCGTGGCCGGCCTGGACGCCCGGGAAGCCGCCTGCCAGTGGTGGGGTGCCCTGTGATGAGCAGCCTGTTGGGCCCCGCCGCTTCGACGGGAGCCGCGGTGGCGTGCGGGACGGTGTTCGGACTTGGCCTGGTGGCCATCGGCTACGGCGCGGTGCGGCGAGCCGTGCGCGAGGAGCAGTACGGCCCGTGGCGTGCGCTGGTGGCGCGGCTGCCCGCGGACTGGACCACGCGGCGCGTGGTGACCTCGGTGACGGCCGGGGCGGTCGCGGGTGTGTTGACGACATGGCCGGTGGCGGCGGTGCTGACCACGGTCGCCGTCCTCACCCTTCCCGGGCTGCTCGGCCCGGACCGGCACACGGCACGGCGCACAGAGCGGATGGAGGCGCTGGCCACCTGGACGGAGATGCTCCGCGACACCCTTTCCGCCGCCGCAGGTCTGGAGCAGGCGGTGCTGGCGACCGCGGACATCGCCCCGGCCGCCCTGGAGCGCGAGCTGCGGGAACTGGCCTTCGCCGTCCGCTCCGGGCATCCCTTGCCGGCGGCCCTGCGGGCGTTCGCCGAGGACGTCGATGACCCGCTGGCCGATGTGGTGGTGGCCGCCCTGGTGATGGCGGCCGAGCAGCAGGCCAGCCACCTCGTGCCGCTGCTGGGCGAACTGGCCGAGTCGGTGCGCGAGCAGGTGGCCATGCGGCAGCGCATCGACGCCGGACGGGCGAGTGTACGCACCGGCGTGCGGGTCACGGTGATCGTCACCCTCGGCATGGCGGTCGGGCTGGTGGTCTTCAACCGCCCCTATCTCGACCCCTTCAACACACTGACCGGACAGGTGGTGCTGGCGATGGTCGGCGCGCTGTTCACCGCGAGTTTCGCCTACCTGACCGCGATCGGACACATCGAGGAACCCGTCCGCCTCATCAGCCCGACCGCATCCGGTGCCGCCCTGGCGGGGAGTGAACCGGGAGGCGCCCGGTGATCGTCATGCTGCTCGGCGCCCTGTTCGGCACCGGGGCGACCGCCCTCGTCTACGGACTGCGCCCACCCCGGCCCGCGCTCGCCGATGTCCTCACCGCACTCAACGCTCCCGCGCCGCAGGCGGATTCACGGCTGCGGGAGACGGACGACGCGGAGTGGGCAACCCGGCTGGGCCGACGCGCCGTACCGCTGGTGCGTGCCCTCGGCTTCCCCACCGACTCGTTACGCGCGGACCTGGCCGTGTGCGGCACGGATGAGGAACGGCACCTGGCGGGCAAGGCCGTCTGCGCCGCCGCCGGACTCATCGCCCCGTGGGCCGCCATGCTCCTGCTGCGCCTCGGGGCCGGTATCGGGACAGGCTGGTGGGTGCCGCTGGCCGGCTCGCTCACCCTGGCCGTCGTGCTGTTCTTCACTCCCGACTTGTCGGTACGGCAGCAGGCCGCACGGCGGCGCCGCGAGATGCGCCATACTCTCAGCCTCGTCCTGGACCTGACCGTGATCGCGCTCGCCGGCGGCGCCGGAATCCAGCAGGCGCTCGCCCAGGCGGTGGCCGCGCCGCAGGGGTGGGCTGCGGCGAGGCTGCGGCACGCCCTGCACGTCGCCCAGCTCACCCGTACCAGCCCCTGGTCCCACCTGGAGGACCTGGGACGGCATCTGGCCGTGACAGATCTGACCGAGCTGGCCTCGACGCTGAACCTCGCCGGAAGTGAAGGCGCAAAGATCCGCGGCTCGCTCGGAGCGAAGGCGCGGGCGATGCGCCGCCGCAGGATCTCCGAGGCCGACGGGGCCGCCCAGGCGGCCACCGAGCGGATGTCCCTGCCCGTGGTCGGATTGTTCGCCGCCTTCCTGCTGCTGATCGGCTACCCGGCCCTCGCCCACGTCATGTCGATCACCTGACCCTCCCCCCACCAGCACGAAACCGACAGAAAGAGCACAGTGTGTTCCACCTCGACACCCTGGCCCGACTCGTCCGCGCGCACCTGGCTGAAATCCGCGAACAGGCCCGCTCGGACGCGGGCTACACCACCGAGACCATCATCGTCACGGCCCTGCTGGCGATCCTGGGCCTGACCGTGGTGGGCATCATCGTCGCCAAGGTCACCGCCAAGGCGAACGGCATCGACCTGGGCGGCTAGACGGTGCCGACCACGCTCCTTCGAAGGCTGGGCGGTGACCGCGGGGCGGCCGGCACCCAGCTGGTCCTCGTCGTCCCGGCGCTGCTGCTGATCGCGCTGCTTACCGTGCAGTTCGCGCTGGTCTGGCATGCACGGCACATCGCCCAGTACGCCGCCCAGCGGGCCCTGGCCGCCGCCCGCACCGAGCACGGCACCGCGGCGGACGGCCGGACCCAGGCACGACGAAGCCTCGCCGCGCTCGGCAGCCGGGTCCTGACCGCTGTGTCCGTGACCGCCGAGCGCACCGCCACCCAGACGACCGTGCGCGTGCAGGGGGCAGTGATCCGCGTACTGCCCGTCCCGGGGCTGGTCCTGCACGCCTCCGCAACCGCCTCCGGCCCCACCGAGAGGATCACCACCCCCACCGGAGGCCGACCTTGACGCGAAGAGCGCGCCGCACACGAGACGACGGACAGCGGGGTTCGGCGGCCGTGGAGCTGGTGCTCGTCACACCACTGCTCATCCTCGTACTCCTGACCGTGGTGGCCTTCGGGCTGCTCACCGACGCCCGCCTGGTCGTGACGGACGCCGCCCACCAAGCCGCACGCGCCGCCTCCCTGGCCCGCACCGACAAGGACGCCCACGCCCAGGCCGAACGGGCGGCCGACGCGGCACTACGGGAAGCGGGAGCCTCCTGCACACGCCCCACCGTCCGACTCACCACCGGCAAACTCGCACCGGGCGTCACGGTGACGGCACGAGTCTCCTGTGTCGCCGACCTGGGCACCCTCACCCACACCGGGCTGCCCGGCCACGTGACGCTGACCGACACCGCGTTCTCCGCCGTCGACACCTTCAGGAGCAGCCCGTGAAACGGCGAGCGCGAGACCATCCGACGCAGGGCTTCGTCCGGTTGGCGGCTGGGGACGACCGAGGGCAGGTCACCGTGTTCGTCGTCGGTGTCTTCGCCGCGCTGTGGCTGTTCGCCGGGATCGTGGTCGACGGCGGCCTCGCCCTGTCCGGCAAGGCCCAGGCCCTGGACACGGCGCAGGAAGCCGCCCGCACCGGCGCCCAGCAACTGGACATCGGCCGGCTCCGGCACGGCGAAGAGGTCCGCCTCGTACGCGACAAGGCCACGGCGGCGGCCTGCGCGTATGTCGCCTCCACGGGAGACGCCGCCACCGCCTCCGTCAAGGGCGAAGCCGTCACCGTTCACGTCACCCACCACCAGCGCACCCAGATCCTGCAACTGATCGGCCTGCGCACCCTCACCGTCCACGCCACGGCCACCGCGCACGCCGAACGCATCACACCCTGAGAACCGTTCACCACCCCTTTCCGGCCAACGAGAGCGAACCGGCGATGACACACCCACCGCAGCTGCGCCAGCGCCTGACCGCGGCTGCCACGGCCGGCGGGACCCTTGTCGTCACGCTCGCTCTGCTCGCCGGAATGCCCTACGTCCTGTGGAGAGCAACAAGCCTGCCCTGGCCTGAACACGTCTCTTCCCTCGCCGAGTTCGGACAGTGGCTGGCGCAGCCGGTCAGCGACCCCTTGATGATCGACCTGCTGGCTGTGGTGGGCTGGGTGTGCTGGGCCGCCTTCGCCTGCACCGTGGTCCGCGAGACCATCTGGTACGCCGTCCACCTCCCGCAACTGCTGCGTGACCGTCACGTGCACCACGAACATGTCGCAGCTCTGTCCGTGAAGGGCTCGCTGGCCGCGCTGTGCATCGGCACCCTCGTGATTGCTCTGCTCGGCCTGTGGCGCCCCCAGACGGCCAGTGCCCAGCGGCCGTCCCTGGGCGAGGCACGGCCGCGCAGCGCCGCGACAGCTCCTCTCACCCTCGCCCTGGTCCAGCAGCCCGTGCCTTTGGCCCGAGCTGGGTCAGCCCCGGCGCAGGCCACGACCGCCCCGCCGGCTCCACCACGCTTTGAGCCGAGCGGAGCAACCGAGTCGGCCCGCCATGTCGAGTACACGGTCATCGAGGGCGACACTCTGTGGGACATCGCACGTACGCACCTGGGCGACGCACTCAAGTGGCCGCGCATCTACGCGCTGAACAAGGACCGCGTCCAGGACGGCGGAGCCCGACTGACCGACCCGGACTTGATCCTGCCCGGGTGGCGACTGACCATCCCCGTCAACCGGACCACGACCCCACCGCCAACCCCTGCTCCCGCTCCGGCACATCCACAGCCGAACCCCACACCCACGAAGCCCACAGCGACCCCACCGTCGCCGCCAACTCCAAGCCAGAGCAAGGAGACTCACCGATCGGCGGGTGGCGAACACACTCCCACCGACATCGACCGGCACAGCAGGGCCACGGTCCGCAAGGCGGCTCCACAACCGGGCCCGGCCGCGGTCAGCCTTGGCGAGGCGGGCCTGATCGGCATTACCGCGGCGGCCGGACTGCTGGCCGCACGCCGCTACTGGTACTGGCACCAACACCGCCGGCGCGACCCCGACCAGGAAACGGAAGTACCCACCCTGAGGCCGCTGGTGGACAAGGCCGCACAGGCCGCCCACGCAGCCACCCGACCCCGCCGACCACAAGCCGATGGCGACCTCCTGGCTCCCCGCCGCCCCACACCTCAGCAACCCCGCACAACCGGCACCGTCACCATCGGTGTCCGAGAAGACGCCGAGGTCTGCCTCGACGAGCTGGCGGTGCCCGGAGGCTGTGCCTGGACCGGCCCTGGTACGGACGGCGCCGCACGCGCCCTGCTGGTCGGCGTCCTCACCGCCGCCGAACGCCAGCGCCCCGGGCCTTCGTGCGTCACGGCGGTCGTCCCCCGCGACCTGGGCGAGCTTCTACTGCCTTCACTGCCCTCCCAGTTCACTGCCCTGACCCAGAGCGCCGACCTCGCCGAGGCTGTCCGAGCCGCAGAACAGCACCTGATCGCCCATGCCCGCACGCACGACGAGCAGAACACCGCGCCTGCGGCAACCGGGCAGGCGAGCCCCCACTACGCTCCGGAAACCGGGCCCGGCACCCTGCTCCTGCTCGCCGCGCCGGACGCCGCCCACAGCGGACAACTGCAGGCCCTGGCCGCCCGCAGCAGACCCGGAACACTGATCGTCCTCACCCTGGGAACCCCGCTGCCCGGCACCGCCGCCTGGCACATCGCCGCCGACGGCACCACCACCGCTGCAGGCACACCCGGTCCACACCCCGCACCACTCAAGCTGTTCCACCTCACCCCCGACGCCGCACGCGACGTGACCGAGGTCCTCCTCACCGCCCACGGCCGGCGCCCGCGGCTGCGTGCCCTTCCCCCGCCCGACCCCGACACCGAAGGCGACCATCCCGAAACACCAGCAAAACCCCCGCCGCAAAACCCGCAGCCCCGCCCGTCCCCAGCCGAGACATCACGACCGACGCAGACCAAGCCCGTGCGTCTGAACGTCCTCGGCCCCATCACCCTCTACGCCCGCGGCCAACACGACCCCGTCGGCACGAACCTACGCGGTGAAGTCCACGAATTCCTCGCGCTCCTGGCCGCACATCCCGCCGGACTCCTCGCCTCCGACATCGCCGACAAACTTCACCTCGCACCGGGCAGCGACCAGAACGCACTCAAGAACCTCCGCCGCGCCGTGAGACGCGCCCTGCGCACCGCGACCGGAATCACCGCCCAGGAATTCATTCTCCTCCAAGGAGAACTCCACAAACTCCACCCGGAACTCGTAGACACCGACCTTGCAGATTTCAGCCGCGCTCTGAAAGAAGCATTCGCCGCCTCAGACGAGCGGAACCTGAGCGATGCCCTGGACGCCGTACGCGCCGCCCTGGACCATTACCGAGGCCCCTTCGCCCAGGGCGGCGACTACCTCTGGGCCGACACAGTCCGCGAACACCTCGCCATGAGGGCCACCGACGCCGCCGTCCGCCTGGCCCGCCAGGCCGAGCGCGCCGAGGCCGCACCACATGACCGGGACGCCGTCCTGACACTGCTGGAACACCTGGGCACCATCCACCCCGACCACGAACGCCTCGCTCAGCACGCCATCCGCCTCTACCAGGCCTGTGGGCGCAACGACGCGGCCCGGCACACCTACACCCGCCTGGCAAGACACCTCAGCGATCTCGGCCTCGAACCCGAGCCGGCCACCCAGGCTCTCATCACAGCCCGGACCCGCCAGACCCGGTGATCAGCCCGCCGTAGCCAGTTCCACCGCCGACACCACATCGGCGCGGCTCGGCGCCCCGGAGGCGCGGAGCACGACGCGACCGGCGCGGTCGAGGACGAGCACCGTCGGCGTGCGCATCACCTCGACGCGGCGGACCAGGTCGAGCCGCGTCTCGGCGTCGATCTCCACAAGACGCACGCCAGGCGTCTGGGCGGCCACACCGGCCAGCAGTCGCCGGGTGCCGGGGCAGGTCGAGCACAGGGCCGTCGAGAACTGCACCAGCGTCGCCCGCTCGCCAAGTGCCCCACCCAGCTCACCCGAGGACAACCGCAGCGCGTCACCCCGGCCACCGTCGCGCAGCCTGCCATCGCGACGGGCACGGACCAGCCCGAACGCCGTCGCGGCCGCCAGCACGACGGCGGCCACGATCAACCCGGTCGGATCGCTCACGGCCGCCTCACCCGTGGCTCAGCCGGGCCCGGCCGCGGACCGCGAGCAGGTAGAACTCGCAGCCCAGGCAATAGCCGAAGGCGGCGTTCAGGAAGGCCGCGGCGAGCGCCGCCGCGCTCGCCGCGATGCCGAGCCAAGTGGCACCGGACAGGTAACCCGCCGCCCCGGCAACCGCGAAGCCCAGGCCGACCGCCTGTGCGAACCGCGGCGGCCGCTCGTCCTCGAGTTCTTGCGGCGGCCCGAGACGGGGCCGCACCAGCCGGCGGTAGAGCCAGCCGTAGGGGGACCAGCGCAGTCCCAGAACCGCGCCAAGGGCGAAGACGACGGCCTGCGCCGCGAGCAGCACGCCGCTGCCGCTGACCAGGACGAGAAGCAGAACGAGGGTCGTGAGCACGGCGGCAAAGCGCGGCCCACGCGGATCGACGCGGACAGGCACACCAGGGGTGCGGTCGGACATGAAGGACTCCGGGACGGTACGGACGGATTCTGGCGAAGGGGGCGCGCGGTCAGCGACACGCGGCGGACCACACCCGACCGAAGTCGATGTGCGCCCTGATCACCAGGAACGTCGCGGAGAACATGCCGTCATTGCAGCAGTCACCCCCGCCGCGGTCAATCACCGCCCACCTGCCGGACACACGGGATGGCTCTGTTCACCGGTTTCGGTTCTGGCACGAGTTGTGTTGTGTGAAGGATCTACGCAGCGTGACTGAGGGTATGAGGGCGTCAGATTTGATTTCCCGGGTGCCGAGCGTTCCAAGAGCTGATTATCGGACAGCTCTTCCTCGGCGGCAGCTATTCGCTCGTTCAACGCGGCCAGCTCAGCCCGCAGCCCCTCCACCCGATGCCGGGCCGCCTCCTCACGCTGCTTCAGCAACGTCAGCAGTTCCTGCTCCATGCGTCCCTCCCGGCGATGCCGCCGACGCAACCGCGCCGCGCCCAACCCCCACACCACCCAGGGACTTACCGACCACCAGAACGCGAAACCCCCGCTGATCACCGTCCCGCGCGCTGAGCACGCTGCGCGCATTCCGTCACCTGACGAGCGGCATTTCGTCGGTAGCCCCTGTTGCTGGACGTGCCAGTCACCCCCGAGAGCTGCTCCAGTGCACCTCGAGGGCGGCGGCAACCTCGGCCGGCTTCTGGATCGGCGTCCAGTGGCTGCTGTCCAGCCTCAGAAAACGGGTGGCGCGCACGGAAGCGGCCATCTTCTCGCCGAACTTGACGGGGCAGACTGGGTCGAACGCCCCCCAGAACACCAGGGACGGTCCGGTCAGGTCCGCGAGATCCGGTTCCCACTCGGCGCCGACCGTCAATGCGGAGCGGTAGAGCTTGAGGATGCTGTCGCGCATGGTCTCGTCCACGCGGCCGGCCGTCTGTTCGGCCAGCTCAGCCGGGATCTGGAGGTTGTCGGTCAGGTCCTTGGCGAACGCGCCGGGGTCGTACTCCTTGGCCCAGCGGTCGCCCGCGACGGGGTCCTGCCACAGCTTCGCCAGCGGATGCCAGTCGTACTCGGCGCTGACCGGGCCGTTGCTGCCGGCCCATGTGCGGATCAGATCCGGCCGTACGGAAGCCACGCGCGCGGTGAGGAGGCAGCCCCAGTCATGGCCGACCAGGTCGACCGGCTCGCCGATTGCCTCCAACCGCTCGATGAGCCAGGAGACGTATTCCTCCTTGGTGCAGTGGAAGCCCTCGGGTCGCGGCGAACCGAAACCGGGCAGGTCCCAAGCCTCCACGTCGCTGCGGGTCAGGTGCTCGCGCACGTCGTCCCACACGTGGTGGGTGTCGGGTACGCCGTGGATCAGAATGGCAGGCATGAACGAACTCCTACAAGGGTGGATATTTTTATTGAGAAGCGAAGAACCGGCACAGGGCGGGTAGAGAGGTCGAAGCCTCGTGCCGCGGGTCAGGGTCTTCGCTCCCACGTGAACGGGACCGAGTGGCGCGGCACTTCGTGCCTGAGTCGTTTCGATCCACACTGGTCAACGAGTCGGTACAGCTGTCCCGACCGGGGTGAGCACCAGTACCGCGCAGCCAGGCGGCGTTCCGGTCATGTCATGGCTGCATCTGGCTGCAGCACAGACACCAATTGGTCATGCAACACGGCTCGAACCCGGCGTGATGCGGTCTGTGGAGCTACGCCGGCGGCGACGAGGAACGCGGTCGCCGCGGCCTCACCCGCGGGGTCTGCCCAGGCGGAGGTGGTGTTCTCCTCGGCGAGGGCCAGCATCAGGGCTTCCAGCGCCTGAGCGAGGATGGGCGCGGGGACGTGGTGCGCGAAGACGCCTTCGTCCTGGCCACGTCGTATGGCCGCCACGGCCTCTTCGCGAGCGGGTGCCAGAGTGGCGCGGATCGTCTCCTCTCCCAGATGGTGTCGCCCCAGGGAGATGAGCATGCGGTACTGGTCGCCCACCGCCCATGCCGCAAGGGCCATCCGCGTCATCGTCTCCAGCGGGTCGGCATCTGGGACACGGGTTGCAGGGAACGCCTGTCGCAGTGCCCGAGCTGCTTCCTGCGTCAACTCGGCGATCAGCGCTTGACGGTTGGAGAAGTGACCGTAGAGGGTGCGTCGGGCGATGCCGGCCGCCAGGGCGATGCTGTCGAGACTTGCGTCGGGGTCGTCCCGCAGTTTCTGCCGGGCAGCGGCGAGGATGCGTCGGCGGTTCGAGCGAGCGTCGCTGCGCTGCGGAGTGCGGCGCGGGGCGTCGGTCGTGTGCATGGCTCCATCTCCACGGGTTCTGGCTGCGGGAAAGCCGCGGGCGCCGGTGTTCCCTCACGCACCGGCGCCCACTCACCCCTGCCCAGGGTGGCTTGTTGTCCTGCTGACGGGTGTCAGGGGACGAGGATGAGGCGGATCGGGTCGCCGATCTTGTTCTCCAGTCGGTGGACGGCGTCGGCGGCCTCGACGAGCGGGATGTGGTCCGTGATGGAGGGGGCCAGATCGAGGCGGCCGGCCGCGGTCAGCTGTACCAGCTCGGAGACGGACTCGGGGAAGCCGCCGTAGTGGCCGCGCACCTGCTTCTGCAGGTAGTTGAAGGTCAGGCCCTCGGTGATGGTCAGTGGCCTGGGGGTGATGCCCACCAGGATCAGGGAGCCGCCCAGGCCGAGCACGGAGGCGGCCTGGTCGCGGACGGCGGGGACGCCGGCGCAGTCGAAGGCGAAGTCGAGGCCGCGTCCGCCGGTGGCTGCGCGGACCTGGTCGGCGAAGTCGGGGGCTGCCGGGTCGAGCGCGAGGTCCGCGCCGAAGGCCAGGGCGCGCTCGCGGGCGCTGGGCAGCGGGTCGACGGCGATGATCGGGGCGGCGCCGACCAGGCGGGCGACGCGGACGTTGTGCGCGCCGACTCCGCCGACTCCCCAGATGCCGACGGACTGGGCGGGACGGACGCCCGCGGTGGCGACGACGGCGGCGTAGGGGGTGGAGACCGCGTCGGGGATGATCGCGGCCTGGTCGAAGGGGAGGCTGTCGGGGATGGGGATGAGGGTGTCCTCGCGGGCGATCACGTACTCGGCCCAGCCGCCGTCGTAGTCGATGCCGGCGGTGAGCATCTGGGTGCAGGGGCGGTGGCGCACGCAGCCGGCGCACTGGCCGCAGGTCTTGCCGGCCTCCAGGGTGACGCGGGTGCCGACGTGCAGGCCGCGCTTGAGGTCGGGGCCGAGCGTGTGGATGACACCGGATACCTCGTGGCCGACGGTGACCGTGTCGGTGGTGGCGAACAGCGGGACGAGGGAGCCGTCGAGCAGGTGGACGTCGGAGAGGCAGACGCCGGCGGCCTTGACCTCGATGAGGACCTCGCCCGGGCCCGGCACGGGGATTGGGACCTCTTCCACGGCGAACTTCTTGCTGTCCACGTGGAAGCGTCCGGCGAGCATGGTGTCCATGAAGATCTGCTTTCGGTGAGCGGTACCGCCCGGCGGTTCGGGCCGGAGGGTGCCATGTGGTGTCTGGAGGGCTTGTGGTGGCCGGGAGGCGTGGGGGGTTGCAGGACGGGGCCGCACGCCTCCCGGCGGCTGGGGGTCGCACGCCTTCACGGCGTGCGACGGTCAGGCGAAGACGTCCTGCTGGTAGCGCTCGTCCGCTTCGAGCTGGGCGAGCCACTGCTGGGCGGTCTCGTCGTCGCTGCCGGTCTGCTGGCGGTGGATGGCGGCGAGGGCCTCGCGGACGGCGGGGGCCATGCGGCGGCCGTCACCGCAGACGTAGATGTACGCGCCGTCCTGGATGGCCTGCCACACCGTGTCGGCGGCGTTGGCTATGGCGTTCTGCACGAACCGGGCCGGGTGGCCGGTCACCGCGGAATAGGCGGTGTGGATCTGTGCGATGCCGGCCTGCTCCCAGTCCTGCATCTCCTGCTTGTAGAAGTAGTCGTGCTCCGGGTGGCGGCAGCCGACGAAGACCTGTGACAGGCCGACCTGCGTGCCATTCGCGTGCTGCCAGGCCCGCTCCTCGAGGAAGCCGCGCAGCGGCGCGATGCCGGTGCCGGGGCCGATCAGGATCAGCGGCGTGGCGGGGTCGGCGGGTGGGGCGAAGGTCGGGGAGGGCACGCGGACGTAGCCGTAGACGACGTCTCCGGGCTCGAGGCCCGCGATGTAGGCGGAGCAGGTGCCGCGGTACTGGCCGTCGCCGGACAGGGCCGGGCCTTCCAGCAGGCCGACGGTCAGGCGCACGTGGCGCGGGTTGGCGGACGGGGCGGAGGAGATGGAGTAGAAGCGCGGGCGGATGGGGCCCGTCATCTCCAGGAACACGGCCAGCGGCAGCTCGACGGCCGGGAAGCGCTCCAGCAGGCCCAGGACGGAGATGCGCTTGCCGAGGATCTCCTTCTGGTAGCGCTCCTCGGCCTCCTCCGTTTCGGCGGTGTACGCCTGGAGCTGCGGCCGGGTCCAGGGGCACTCGGTGTGCTCGGCCAGGGTCTGGATCTGGGAGCGGGTGGCCACGTCCTGCAGTTCCAGGAACTCGGTGAGCAGGATGCCGGCGGTGACCGGGGTGCCGACCGGCAGGTGGGTGCGGCCACCGGCAGGCTGGTCGAGCCGGAGCACCTGGTCGTAGTCGACGCCGAGCCGCCTCAGTGCGCGCTCCACCAGGGCGAGTTCGTTCTTGGCGAAGACGGCCAGGTGGTTGCCGGTGTCGTACGTGACGCCCTCGGGCAGCTCGAAGGTGATGGACTTCGCCGACGGGCGCGGCGGCTCGATCTGGAAGTCCCACAGGCCGGTCGCGTCGGCCACGAGTTCCTCGTTGGCCACCACGGTGAGCGGGTACGCCTGCTCGGAGACGATGGCGGGACGCACGTCGGACTCGCCGAGCAGCTGGACCTGGTAGCGGGGGCCGCTCGCCTGGGAGGTGTCGGCGGCGTACTCCTCGGCCAGAGTGGCCCACAGGTTGTCCATCCACCGCGTGGCCATGCCGTCGAAGTCCCCGGCGGCGTCCGCGATGCCGCGCTCGACGACCGGGGTGGCGCCTGCGGCCAGCAGACCTTCCTCGATCCGCTTGGGGAATGCCTGGTAGGTGGCCACCCATTGGGTGTTGCCGGCGCCGAGCAGCGCGTACCGCACGTTCGCCAGCGAGCCCTCGGGCAGCCCGGCGGCGAGCAGGTCGTCGAAGCGCTGGGCGTTGTCGGGGGCCTTGCCGTTGTAGCTGGCCGCTACCACGGTGAGCAGGCCCTCGGTGGGCAGGTTGTCGCCCAGCTCGTCCAGGCTGACGAGGGTGGTGCCGAAGCCGGAGCGCTCACTGCGGTCGGCGATGGTGCGGGCCAGGTCCTCGCACGAGCCGAGGCTGGAGCCGTAGGCGACGGTCAGGTTCACACCGACACCGCTGACCGCTGCCTGCGCCTGCGTGTCGCCGGTCTGCACATCCGCGACGCCGAACACGGTCCGCTCGTGCTCCTGACGGCGGCGCACGATGAGCTCGAAGTTGCCGGGCTTGCGGGTCAGCGCCTCCCGGGGGTCCATCTTGTAGTCGCTGGTGTCGGCGAACTTGAACTTCTGCAGCACCAGCGCGAGGGCCAGGCGGGCCTCGACGAGCGCGAACTGGCGGCCGATGCAGGCACGTATGCCGTTGCCGAACGGCTTGTAGGCGTGCGGGTGCTGCTGGACGCGGTTCTCCGGCAGCCAGCGGTCGATGTCGAACTCGTCGGGCCGCTCCCACGCCTTGGGGTGTGTGTGCAGCGGGCCCTCGAGGATGAGGACCTTCGTGTCCTTCTTCAGCTCGTAGTGGCCGCCGATGACGGTGTCCTCCCGCGCCGTCTTGCCGAACGACGGGATGGGAGCCCACAGGCGCAGGGTCTCGTCCAGGATCCGCGGGATGACGTCCAGCTGCATGATCGTGTCGTAGTCCGGAACGGTGTCGCCCGGCAGCAGGCGGTCCACCTCGGCGTACGCCTGGGCCAGCACGGACGGGTTGCGCATCAGCGAGTACGTGGCGAACGACAGCAGACCACTGGTGGTCTCGTGGCCGGCGATCAGGAACGTCAGCACCTGGTCACGGACGTTGTCGATGTCCAGCTTCTTGCCGGTCTCCGGGTCGGTGGCCTCCAGCATCAGACCCAGCAGGTCCTCCTCACCGCTGGACTGCCCCTCGCGGCGCTCCTTGATCACACTCTCGACCAGTTCCTGCATCATCTGGATGTTCGCGCCGTACTTCTTGGCATCGGCCTTGCGGAGCTTGGTCATCATCGGGAGTTCCTGCGAGCGCCGCAGCGACTCGATCAGCGCCTCCAGCAGGGCGTTGAGGAAGGGGTGCAGCTCCTCCTTCCCGAAGGAGTCGAACCGGTAGCCGAATCCGGACAGGGCGATCGTGTCCAAGGTGAGCCGGGTGTAGTCGTCGGTGATGTTGACCGGCTGACCCTCCTTGCGCTCCCACTTGCCCGCCAGGTTCTGGGCGATCTCCAGCATCTGCCCGAAGTAATTCCTCATGGCGCGCTGGCTGAACGCCGGCAGGAGGATCCGGTGCGCCATGCCCCATTCCTCCTCGTGCTGGTGGGCCGTGAACAGGCCCGCGCCCGCGAAGTCCCGGACGTGCTGCAGCGGCGTCTTCTCGATCTGCTTGAAGAACCGCGTCTCGTCGGAGACCTCGGCCACCAGGTCCGGGTCGTAGACGAAGATCTGCTCGATGCCGGCGATGTCCAAGCCGTAGATGCCCTCGGGGAACTGCTTGGACAGCTCGGCGAAGTACTCCACCGGGTTGGTGTCGGGGATCTGCGGCGTGTTGCCCAGGAAAGGGACCCCGCGCGGGGACCGGATGGGGCGAAGGTCGTTCGCGGAGTGCGTGGTCATGTCTTGCTCCTCTGCGGAGGGGGTGGAGGGGGGTGGGCAAGGGCGCGCTGCGCAGGTCGATGCCGTGGCGCCATACAGAAGCATACGTCGTATGGAATTGAAACCATACGCGGTACGGAAAGTGGAGCGCAACCCCGGGGCCCAGGTGACGCTGTGGTGAAGCTCATTTCCGTACCGTGTACGGAACTGGTACCGTACGAGGTATGGAAAAGAAGGTGAGACGTCCCCCGCGGGGAACGAGGAAGAGAGACGTGCCTCTGACCGAGGCCGGGATCTATGCCGCCGCCCTGCGGCTCATCGACGCCGACGGGGTCGAGGCGCTCACCATGCGCAAACTCGCCACCGAGCTCGACGCGAACCCGATGTCGCTGTACCACCACGTGCCGAACAAGGAAGCCGTGCTGCGCGGAGTGACGAGAATGGTCGGAGCGCAGTTCCGCACCGTGACACTGGAGGACGCTCCCTGGCAGGAGCGGATCCGTCTGCTCGCCACGGACTTCCGGACCCTGGCGCACCGTCACCCCAAGCTGCTGGCGTACTCGTTCAGCCACCAGCCGGACTTCATCCAGCCCGACGACCCGTTCTGGACCACCCTCACCGCCATCGTGGCGGCTGCCGGTGTGCCGCAGTCAGAGGTCTCGGAGATCGCCGCGCTGATGGTCGCCGTCGTCATCGGTGTCCTCACCGCCGAACTCAACGGCGCTCTCCACCAGTGGTCGACCCTCAAGTCCCACGGCCCTGAAGCCGACGAAGACGGGGCCGCGAACGCAGAACCTGGCTCTACGAGTGCGGCCCCTCAAGGCCCTGACCAGGACCACATGTTCCGCCTCGTGATGGACACGCTGATCGCGGGGCTGGAAAGCCGGCTCACCGCCGGTCGTGACGCCCGGGACGCCAGCCATTGAGCCAGCCAGCCTGAGACGCTGCGCCCCAAGCGCTGGCCTCTGAGGCGCGCCCGAAGTCGGGCGATCTCAGGCTGCGACACACGGGAGCCACCCCCGCGTCCCCTCGGGTGAGACCGCCTGGCGGGGTGGTGCCACATCCAGCCTCTACACGGCAGCCGTATGCCGACGCTGAACCGTGAAATGACCATAGTGGTCGGCTTGTTCCTGGTCTCCCTCCTGGAGGGGAGACCGTCGGCCTCGTCGAGCTGAATCACCCGCGTCATCCGTTCACCGAGGCGGCTACGCCGCCGAGTGCTCCCGCCCGTGAGCGCGAAGTGGCGCCCCGTACCGGATGAGACCTACCCGATCTCTCGGTCCGATCTTTTCTCTCTTCCTCCACCCCCATCCGCTGTCCGGAGGGCTGCCCCATGTCCCAGAACGCCACCGTCGCTGCTTGCGGCGCCGAGACCACACCTGAGAACGTGCCCGACCTGTCGCACCGGCGTCGCTGGTGGATTCTGTTGGTCATCTCCCTGTCCATGCTGATGGGTGTCCTCGACGGCACCATCGTGAACATCGCCCTGCCGTCCGCCCAGCACGACCTCGGCTTCTCGGACGCCGACCGGCAGTGGGTGGTCACCGCCTACGCGCTCGCCTTCGGCAGCCTGCTGCTGCTCGGCGGCCGGGTCGCGGACCTGGCCGGGCAGAAGGTCACCTTCCTGGTGGGTCTGGCCGGCTTCGCGACCGCTTCCATGGTGGGAGGTGCGGCGAACGGTTTGGCCATGCTCGTCATCGCGCGCGCAGTTCAGGGCCTGTTCGCCGCCCTGCTGGCCCCGTCGGCCCTGTCGGTCCTGATGACCACCTTCACCGATCCGCGCGAGAGGGCGAAAGCTTTCACCGTCGCGGGATCGGTCGCCGGTGCCGGCGGAGCCATCGGCCTGATCCTCGGCGGGGTGCTGACCCAGTACCTGGACTGGCGCTGGACGATGTACGTCAACGTGGTCTTCGCGGGGGTCGCGTTCGTCGGTGGTGCCGCGCTGCTGCACCGCAGCCCGCGCGACACGTCCTCCAAGCTCGATGTCCTCGGCACTGTACTGGTTTCCATCGGCCTGTTCTGCCTGGTCTACGGGTTCTCGAACGCCGAGACGCACGGCTGGGGTTCCCCGGAGACCTGGGGCATGCTGGCGGCCGGCGCCGTACTGGTTTCCGTCTTTGTGTGGTGGCAGACCAGGGCGGCGTACCCGCTGCTGCCCTTGCGGGTCCTCCTGGACCGTAACCGCGGGGCCTCCTTCGCCGCCCTCTTCGTCACCGGCGCCGGCATGTTCGGCGTGTTCCTGTTCCTCACCTACTACCTCCAGCAGAGCCTCGGCTACAGCACCCTGAAGACGGGCTTCGCCTTCCTGCCCATGATCGTGGCGTCCTCTTCCGCCTCCGCGGTGGCCAACAACGTCCTGGTGCGGCGCATAGGTCCCAAGCCGGTGGTTCCGCTGGGGATGGCCATCGCGGCCGCCGGCCTGGTGTGGATGACCACGCTGGACCTGGGCAGCGGATACATGACGCAGGTGCTGCCCCAGCTGGTGCTCGTCGGCATCGGGCTGGGCACGGTGATCGCGCCCGCGATGAGCCTGGCCACCTCCGGTATGGCCGCGGCCGATGCCGGAGTCGCGTCCGCCGCCGTCAACACCGTCCAGCAGGTGGGTGGGTCCATCGGCGTCGCCCTGCTCAGCACGATGGCCTCCGACGCCGCCACGAACTACCTCTCCGGCCGTGACCCCAAGGACCCCGGCGTCCTGGCGCAGGCCGGTCTCGAGGGCTACTCCACGGCCTACTGGTGGTCGACGGCCGTCTTCGTGTTGGGTCTGGTGGTGACCGTACTGCTGTACCGCCGTGGCGTGCCGCAGCACGACGAGAGCGCCGCACCCGTCGTGCACATGTAGCGGGACAAGCAGTGCTTTGAGGGCCCACCTTCAAGGGGGCGAACAGGGTCTTTGCGGCTCCCCTCCCCTGCTCAACGGATGTCCCATAGTGGCTGCGACTCGGGTTCTATCAGCGGAAGGTGTACCAGGTGGGAGATCGAACAGATCCGCGTCTCTTGCGCAGTCGTGAGGCCATGGTCGCGGCGGCCACCGCGTTGCTCACGGAAGGTGGGCTGGAGGCCGTGACACATCAAACGGTTGCGACTCGTGCCGGCGTCGCCAGGGCAACCGTCTACCGGCACTGGCCGAGCCTTCTCGACCTCCGCCTGGCCGCGCTGGAGGCCGGCATGCCCCCTCTCCCTCCGGTACCCGAGGAGCTTCGGGCCGCTTCGGGCAACGATCCGCGAGCCGAACTCATTTACCGCCTGAACGTGCTCGCCGAGCGTTGGGACGACGAGCAATCGGGGGCCGTCCTTGCCGCGGTCCTCGGGGGCTCACGGCACGACGAAGGTATGCGCCGCCTCCGGGAGTCACTGCTGAACCAGATCGCCGACGCCCTGCGCCCGGCGGTTGCCACAGCCGTCGAGCGCGGCCAGCTCCGGCCCGACGTCACCACCTGGGGCGCGACACCGTGAACGCCGTCGTGGACGCCGCTTTGCGAGGTTGGTCCCAGGCGTAGCGGCTTGCGGTCACGAAGCAAGCCAGGCCATCCGTCCGACAAGGTTTCCGGCCTTCAATTCTTCGCAGCGGGTTACGCCTTCCTTCCGCAGCGCTTCGCCGACCACGTTCGCCGATGCTCTGCTGGCCTGGACGATGTACATGGCCCCGGCAGGGCTCCAGGAACCGCGGCCTCTGGCAGTGGCCAGGACCCTGGAGGCCAGCGTTCGGCTCGCTCTCGGCGGCACTGCCTGGAACCGGCCAAGCCCGACACCCCATCGAGTGCACCGCAACGACTTCCCTACTGTGCTCACCGAGGACAGCGAGGAGCACCGTCGGCTTCGTCCCTGGGGTCACGCAGTCGGCGGGGCCGTGCGTGCAGGCAGACGATCGACCGCAGGATCAGGGAGGAGGGCACCGGCTTCGCCACGCCCGAGGCTCGACACCAGCACCGACTGATCTTCCCAGCAGGAGAACTGCGGGGCGCACAACGGCAGCCGGCGCGGGCGGCCCGGTTACGCTACCGGTGCCCGTATGCGGCTTCGACTGGCATGGTCCGACCACCGTCCTCGACGAGACGGCGGGAAATCGCACGGGCCGTCGCGCGCACGGCCGGTCCGTACCCCGGGTTCGGCGAACCGGTGCCGGGCGCCACGACCGACAACGCCGCGACCACCTCGCTGCCGTCACGTACCGGCGCGGCCACGGTGCTCACCTTCCATGGACGGTTCTGGTGGCCGACAGCGTGATCACCGCGTCGTACCTCCGCCAGCACGCGACGCAGGTCGGCGGGGGTGCGGATGTCGTCGTCGTGCTCCGGCGCATAGGCGGCGATGGCCTGCTCCTGGACGGCCGGTGGGGCGAAGGCGAGAAGCACCAGTCCTACGCCGGTGGATGCCAGAGGAAGGCGGCCCCCCACGCGGTAGCGCACGGGGCTCGCATCACGCGCTGACAGCCGCTCGACGAGCAGCGCCTCCCCCTGGTCCCGCACGGCGAGCAGGACATGCTGACGCGTGACGTGGAAGAGATCCTCCATGAACGGCATCGCCACCGATCGCAGCCCGTGACCGCGCGGGGCCAGGGAAGCGGTCTCCAGCAGCCGAAGACCCACGACGAAGCGGCCGTCGCCGAGGCGTTCCAGAGCGCCCACGTTCATCAGAGACCGGGCGAGCCGGAGAGCACTGCTGCGGGGGATGCCGCTTCGCTGTGCGAGTTCGGCAAGCGTCTGCGCACGATGGTCACCGTCGAAGCTGCCGAGCAGGAGGAAAGCCCGGTCGATCACCGGTTGTCCCTCAGCCGGCCTGCCCCCGCGTCTCCTGGGGGCACCACCGTCGGCGGTCGCCATTTCATTCATCGGAATCACCGCTGCCAATGTACGGCACGCTTCCTACGGTGGCTGGCACTGACAGGGGCCCCGCAGAAAGGGAGAATTGTATGGCCGCGACCGGGTTCATCGATGTGCACGCCCACTTCGTCACCGACAGCTATGTGGCGGCGGCTCGAGCCGCCGGTGTCGAACATCCCGACGGGATGCCCGGCTGGCCCGCGTGGGGCGTCGAAGAGCATCTCGACATGATGAAGCGCTCAGGGATCGACAAGTCCTACCTGTCGATCTCCTCGCCCGGAGTGCACTTCGGGGACGACAGCGAGGCCCGGGCTCTCGCACGTGAGGTCAATGAGTTCGGCGCCCGGGTCCGCACGGAGGACCCGCAGCGGTTCGGTCTCTTCGCCTCCCTGCCCCTGCCGGACGTCGAGGGCTCGCTCGCCGAGGCCGCCCACGCGCTCGACGTCCTCGGTGCAGACGCAGTGGTGGTGGAAACCAACCACCATGGCCTCTACCTCGGTGACCCCCGGTTCGAGCCGCTGTGGGAGGAGCTCGACCGCCGCAGCGCCGTCGTCTTCGTTCACCCCACGTCAGCGCCCCACGCCGACGAGCTTGCTCTCGGCCGGCCACGGCCGATGCTGGAGTTCCTCTTCGACACTGCCCGCACCGCGAGCGACCTGCTCCTGCGCGGTGTCCTCGCCCGCCGTCCGCGGATCCGCTGGATCCTGACACACGGCGGAGGTGTACTGCCGCTGCTCGCCGACCGGATGGAACTCTTCCGCACCCACGTCGGCGGCGGCGCCGTCGACGCGCCGAGCGCCGTCGAGCAACTCGGCCGACTCTGGTACGACATGGCCGGCACGCCCTTCCCGCGCCAGGTCCCGGCCTTCGGCGCGGCCTTCGGCACCGAGCGTCTCCTCTATGGCAGCGACTACTGCTGGACGCCCATTGACGCGGTGCTCGCTCAGGTCACCTCCATCGACTCCGCCGTGCAGCCGTCCGCCACCGTCACCTGGCGGGACCTCACCACCCACAATGCTGGCCGCTTGTTCGACACCGACGCACGGTGACCGCCCGACCTGAAGGAACGGTCGTGAGCAAGTGGGTCTGACGACGGCGGTCGTCACAGCAGCACCGCGGTCCGGGTTGCTGGGGCGGCTCTGCCGTCAGCCGGCGGAGCTGCGGCTGATGCGCCACGGCGTTCTGGTCTGCGAGGTCGCCGACTCCAGCAGTACCCAGCCTCACCACTCGCTGGGGCTGCCGCCACAGCCAGAGCCGCAAGACGATCTGGTTCGAGCAGCGCATCCAACCTTGTTCCTACTGAGCCCCCGAGCGGCGTTGAAGCCGCTCACTCAAGCGAGGGTCGGCCGCGGAGTCGCGGCGTACATCCTGACCGAGGCCGGCATCGACCCGGCCGCCCTCGACGCCACGACTGCGGACATCCACTCACCATGGCGGTGAACGCCGAGGCGCAGACGTCCGTGTGCCTGCCTCAGGTCGCACCCTGACAGGACTCACCCTTCGGCGAGGAAGTGCGCCAGCAAGTGGTCGAAGTCGCTGTGGCCGAGCTCGGCCCCCCGGGGCACCACTGCCTCCGTTTCCTGCAGGAACGCCTTGAATTCCTGCGCTGGGGCCTTGAGCAGGGCCGTACCGGCCGGCGGGTTGAGAAGGATGTACAAGTCGCGGCAGCCCTCCTCGCCGGTGGGCCATATGCGAACGTCTCCCTCGCCGGCGGGGCCCTCCAGGCCGTCGATCAGCAAATCGCGCCCGATGATCCATTCCACCGGCTCGTCGCTGTCGACATCGGTGGTGAATGCGGCATGGACCACATAGGGATCACTCGGCTCGTACCGCAGATTCATGACCACGGGCAAGGACGTCGCATGAACGCCGACAAGCTTCACAGGCAGCCCCTGGATCACAGTTCTCAATGACTTCATTGGGTCTTACTCCTGGTGCTTTGAGTCATCCGGGGAGGGCCATCGAAAGGGCTGTCGCCGGATTCAAAGGGGCTGCACAGACGGGGTTGCTGCGAGGGACCGGTGGTGATCGGCACGAGGACACCCGCAGGAGCAGTTCTTCGTGCCGTCGCCAGGGTGGCCGGCCGGCGGGAGCAGTCGAGGCCACCACTTTCGGCCGGGGCCATCACGAAGATGTGGCCAACGGTGGTTGCCGGACAGAGGGCGCCCTTGGTCTCAGCGATCGACGCTGTACCGGTCGTGGTGGTAGTGAACCGACTCGTCGCGGTCCCACCTCGACGCCGGCCGCGGTTGCCGGGGCCCGGTCACGCAGGGCAGAGCCGTCCCTGCCCTGGACCGGAACGGCATGCTGTCCGAGTCCGAGGAGATGCACATGACCACACAGGTGCCCTGCTCATGGGTCGGTATCGATACCGGCAAGGGCCGCCACTGGTGGGTCGCCGTCGACGACACCGGAACCACCATCGCAGGGCCGCCGGATACCGGCCTTTCTGGCCGCGTCGCCCGTCGCGGGCCGACGGTCAGCGCAAGGGTGAGTCCACGGTGGGCGTCAGGAGGGTCTCGTCGAGGCCGACGATCTGGCTGATGTCGAAGCCCTCCATGTCCGCGCGGAATTCAGGACTCGACAGGTATGCCTCCAGCCGCTCCTGCACGTCCTCGGCGTCCTTGTAGGAAACGAGGGCGTACAGCCGGGGAGTGTCGCTTCCGGGCGCCGAGGGCACCGTCCAGACGCCGTGGGTGGTGATCCGGTGCTTGGCCATACCGGGAATGTGCTGGGCCCAGATCTTCTCGTAGGCGGTGAGCGCGTCGGAGCTGCGCAGGGTGTAGACGCGAAGCTGGTACTGGGGCATGACACTGGTTCCTTTACTTCTGAGCATGGATGGTCGGTGGTCAGCCTCGGGGGAGGAGGTGTGCCAGTTCGGCATCCCAGTCGATGAGTCCGGACTCGGTACCTTGTGGCACCAGAGCCTGGGTGTCCTGAAGGAAGGACGAGATGTCCTGCACGGGGGCCTCGAGCAAGGCCGTGCCTGTGGAAGACCCGAGGGCGATGTAGATCGACTCGTTACCCCGCCCTGCGGCCGACCAGATCCGGACCTCCCCATGACCTGCGCAACCGTTCAGGCCGTCGGCCAGAAGGTCACGCCCCAGGACCCATTCGACCGGCTCGTCGCTGTGGACGAAAAAGGCGGCACGGACGACGTAGGGATCTGCAGGCTCGTACCGCAGCCGCATGCACAAGGGCTGTGAGTAGGTGCGTGAGATGACGAGCTGTGCGGTCACCGCCCGAACCACGGTCCTCGAAGACTCCATGGGCATTCACTCCAAGGCACCCCCCTTGCCTCGGCTGCGCCCCGGCGCTCGTGGCGACAAGCACGCATCGAATCAGGAGGTGTTCAGCAGGGCCCGGGCGCCGGACAGCATCGGCGGACCGTGCGGGTCGTGGCGTCGCGGCAGTTGAAGCGACGCGCGCTTGTGGCACGTGGTGGTGCCGCAGGCAGGTTCAGAGGGGGAGCAGGGTGCAGGCCCTCGCTCGATCGCCCGCCCGGGCGGCGGGCAGGGGACCGCTGATCCGTGACCAGCGGTCGCATCCCCGCGCCGACAGGCGTTGAGGTGAGAGGTGCAGCCTCCGCTCAGGGGCACAGGCGGGACCCGTCCTACCGGTCACCGTGGTTCCGGCCGTAGTGGTCCCATCCGTAGGAGTCCCAGCCACCGTGGCTCCGGTCGAAGTGGTCCCAGCCGAAGTAGTCCCGGTCACCGCGGTTCCAGTCATGGTGGTCCCAGCCCCGGCCGTCGCTCTCGTAGCGGTTCCAGTCGTACCGGTAGGACCTGTCGGACTTCCACCCGCGCCCCTCGTCGTCCCAGCGGTAGCAGCGACCGTCGCGGCTGTGCCAGAGGGAGCCGGCGACATGGTCGTCGTGGTGCCAGCCACGGTTTGCGTCCCAGCAGTAGCCCTGCTCGATCAGGTAGCCCACGCCGTGGTCCCAGCGGTAGTCGGCGGGGTTGACCTCGGCCGACCGCTGGACGTGTACGGAGGCGGGAGTCGCGGCCGAAGCGGTGCCCCCGGCACCGACAACGGCGACACCCGCGACCGCCACGGAGGAAACGGCGACAGCAATCCGCTTCGTGAGCTTCTTCATGATCTTTCCTTCCGGTTGGTGCGATCTGCACCAACGGCTGCTTTTGCAGGCGATGTGAGGCGCCTGGCGTTGTGGCGTTGTCCGTCAAGCAGTTCCATACGTTGTACGGAATCGCCCTGCCAGGATAACCATACGACGTATGGAAATGGGGCGGCGGTGACAGTGACTCGGGTCACCCGGACCACCTGACCGAAGGGAGGTACCTGAACGCTTCTCAGCAACTGGAAGGTGGTTGCCGGGAGTTCGTCTCCTTCCCCCTCACCCCGCTGGCCCGAATACCAGCTCTCCATCACAAGGCATGTAGGCACTCAGCTCTGGCCCCATGCTGGAGAGGAGGGGGGTGCGACAACGGAGGAAGAAGTGGTGGAGATGCGGACCGTTGTCGACCTCACACGCTGCCAGGGATATGCGCAGTGCGTGTTCCTCGCCCCTGAGGTGTTCGAGCTGCACGGGGAGGAGGGGCTGCTGTACGCCACTGCCGTCCCGGACGACCAGGTGGAGCGGGTACGCCAGGCCGCGGCGGCGTGCCCGGTGCAGGCGATCCTTCTCGGGGAAGAGGTGAGCACCGGTGCCCGGTGACCTGAAAGACGGCCGCATCGTCATCGTCGGCGCCTCGCTGGCCGGGCTGAGAGCAGCCGAGGCGCTGCGCGAGGAGGGCTTCACCGCATCCCGAGCAGCTGGACCGGCTGCGCCGCGACCCCGAACTGCTGCCGCTAGCAGTGGAGGAACTGCTGCGCAACGAGCCCCCGGTCCACATGCGCGAGCGCATCCCGCACGCCGACATCGACGTCGCCGGCACCAAGATCCCGCAACACGCGTCCGTCATTCTGGTGCTGGCCTCAGGCAACCGCGACCCCATGCGGTTCCACGAGCCCGACCGGTTCGAACCCACCCGCCCAGACAACCAACACCTCGGCTTCGGCAGCGGTATCCACCTCTGCTACGGCGGACCCCTGGCCCGGATCGAGGCATACATCGCGCTCAGCGCGCGCGCTGCTTCCCCACCTCGGCAGCGCCCGCCTGGTCGAGGACCCGCCCCCCTACCGCCAGAACGCCATGCTCCGCGGCCCCCGCCACCTGTCCATCCAACTGTGAAGCCGCGTCGTCGGCAGACAGCACATCGTCTTCACGCCGCAGCGGGAAGGGGACGCCGGGCGAGGTCACGGGCCTCGTCCGCGGAGACGCCAAGCATGTGCAGGAGCGTCTCGGCCATCTTTGCGGCTGCATGGTCCCTGTCGGCCTCGGGCTGATGGAACCAGAGCTGCAGGAGCGCCAGCAGGCTGCCGTTCAGCACGGTCAAGGCGATCATCGGGTCGACCACGGTGAAGCGGCCAGAAGTCATGCCCTGCTCCATGTCGTGTCTCGCGCGCGGAGCCAGTCCGCAGCCGGCGCATATGCGGCCGAGCCCGCTGTGGCAGAGAATCCGCATGATCTCCGGGTGTGAGCCGGCCATGCGTGCGCTGAGCCGCATACCGGCGGCGAGACGCTCGGCGGGGTCGTCGACGCCGTACAGATGTTTGTCGACGGCTCGGGCGAACTCCTCCAGTGCATCGGCCACGGCTACGTCGAACAGGTCCGCCTTGGACGTGAAGTGGTTGTAGAACGAGCCGAAGCCCACGTCGGCGAGCTCCGCGATGGTCCGGATGCTGGCGCTCGTATCGCCCGAATCGGCCAGGAGCTGCCGCGCGGCGCGGACGAGTGCCTGCCGGGTCTCGGCCCGACGGCGTTCGAATCGATTCCTGGGTGAGGCTGACATCGGCATACACCGCACACAAGGTCACCAGTTCTGATGAATTCATCATCGCGCTGCCGCTGTGAATTGTCCAGCCCGAACCTCGCCGGACCCCAACTTCGCCGCCCAGGGGTCAGTGATTGCAGCGGCGACAGAGGCCGCCTCACCTTCCCCGTCGCACCGCATGGCCATATTTGATTGAACGATCAGTTTCGGTGGCCTTGACGATGAAGCGGTCGTATATGACTATTTCATCAGAAGTGGGCAAAATGGTGCAAAGGTGGCGGATGTCGGGCTGCGGGTCACAGGACAGCGGCGGAGGTCGCCCGCTGCACCGCAAGGCTCCCGCTACCCCCGGGGTCTCCGCCTCCTGCCCATCACCGTCCACCACGGCTACAGACCGGGCGGCCGCGCCCGCATGCCGGCACTCCCTCACCTCCGAACTGAAGGGGATCAACCACGATGACGCATACCGACCACACGCCACTCGCCAAGCCGGTGAGCCCCGGCGAGATACCGGACTCGGCGATAGCGGTGATCAATGCGGACGGGACGGTGGCGGCGTGGACGCAGGCCGCTGAGCGACTTGTCGGGTACTCGGCCGCGGAAGTGGTGGGCCGATCCGCCGCGCACGTGCTACCGCCCCCTGAGGAGGCCCGAATGGCTTCGCTGTTCGCCGAGCAGCGCCGTACCCAAAGGGGCTGGTCCGGCACCGCCGCGGTCCGCCACCGCGACGGCCACACGCTCAAGATGTCGCTGCGGGTCTCGCTGTTGTGGGGACAGGACGCCGACACCCGGTGGCTGGTATCCGTGACCGACATAGGCGCCCTGTCCTCGGAGCCTGCCAACGGTCCGGTGCGGGACTCGCTCCTTGCCCATGCACCGATCGGCATCGTGGTGTATGACCCACAGTTGCGCTGTACCTGGGTGAACGACGCCATGGAGCGCCACGACGGCATTCCCCGTAACCGGCGCTTCGGACGCCGTCTGAAGGACTCGCTGCCCGCCGTGGAGGCCGAAGCGCTCGAGGTGGTGATGCAGCAGGTGCTGCAGAGCGGTACCACCATGGTCCACGAATACCGGGCGTGGCCGCTGTCGGACGGGCGCCGTGAACATGCGTTCTCGGCCTCGTTCTTCTGCCTCCAGGGCGCGGACGGCACGCCCCTGGGCGTGTGCTCCATGACCGTGGATGTCACCGGGAACCGGCGGGCGCGCGAACGCCTTGCCATCCTCAGCGAGGCGAGTACGCGCATCGGCAGCACCCTCGACGTCATGCGGACCGGGCAGGAACTGGCCGAGCTCGCCGTGCCCCTGCTGGCCGACCACGCCCTCGTCGATCTGGTCGAGTCGGTTCCCTTTGGCGTGGAACCCTCGGCACGGATCGGCACGACGAGCGGCCGCCCGCCGCTGCTGCGGCGTGCTGGCCTGGCCTCCATCGACCTGGGACTCCTGGAGTTGCCGTGGGTGCGGGAAGAGGTGATCCACGCCCACCCGAGCTCATCGTTCGCCGTCGCCCTGCGCACGGGCAGGTCTCACCTGGAGCCGGTGCTCGACACCCAGGCCGGTCCGTGGGTCGACCACGACCCGGTGCGGGCGCAGAAGGTGCGGGACAGCGGCGTCCACTCCTTGCTGGTCGTGCCCATCCGTGCGCGGCGCTGCGTGCTGGGACTGGCGCTGTTCGGCCGCTCCGCGGAACAAACGCCGTTCCAGGAGGACGACCTGCTCCTCGCCGAGGAGCTCGTCACCCGGGCCGCGCTCAGCCTGGACAACGCCCTGCAGTATGCGCGCGAGCGCACCGCGGCCCTCACCTTGCAGCGCGACCTGCTGCCCCACCGGGTGCAGGGCGGTGCCGCCGTTGAGGTCGCCTCGCGCTATGTGCCGGCCGACATGGACCACGGCGTGGGGGGTGACTGGTTCGACGTGATCGAGTTGTCCGGGGCCCGGGTGGCCCTCGTCGTCGGCGATGTGGTCGGACACGGCATCAACGCCGCGGCGACCATGGGCAGGCTGCGCACCGCCGTGCGCACGCTCGCGGACCTGGACCTGCCCCCGGACGAACTGCTGACGCACCTCGACGACACGGTCCGGCGGCTGAACGACGAGGACGCCGATGACTCCGGCCAGGCCCCGGCGGTGGTGGGTGCCACCTGTCTGTACGCCGTCTACGACCCGGTCACCGGGCGGTGCACCATGGCGCGGGCCGGGCATCCGCCGCCCCTGATCGTCGGGGCACAGGGCCGGGTCACCGTCCCCGAGTTGCCCGCCGGAGCCCCGCTCGGCCTCGGTCTCGGCCTGGTTCCCTTCGAGTCCGTGGAACTGGAACTGCCCGAGGGAAGTGTGATCGCCCTCTACTCCGACGGGCTGGTGGAGTCCCGGGACGAGGACATCGACGTCGGCCTGCGCCGCCTGGGCGCCGCCCTGGCACAGCCGGGCGCATCCCCGGAGGACATGTGCTCGCGAGTGATGGAGACCGTGCGGAGTCACACGCCGGCCGACGATGTCACCTTGCTCCTTGCCCGGACCCGCGCGCTCGAGCCCGCCCAGGTCGCCTCCTGGGACCTGCCGAACGAACCGGTCACCGTCACCACAGCCCGGCACCTGGCCGCCCGTCAGCTCAGGGACTGGGGTCTGGAGCCGCTCGTGACGCCCGTGGAGTCGATCGTCAGCGAACTGGTCACTAATGCCATCCGCCACGGCGGCGGACCCAGCCGCCTACGGCTCATCCAGCACCGGGTGCTGACGTGCGAGGTCTTCGACAGCAACACCGGCCAGCCACGCCCCCGCCATCCCGGCGATCTCGACGAGCACGGCCGCGGCCTCCACCTGGTCGCCCAGCTCTCGCGCCGGTGGGGCTCCCGCTGCGCAACGGATGGCAAGGTCGTCTGGGCCGAACAGGACCTGCCCTCCAGCGCCAGCGCCCGGTGACCTGCCGGCGAGCCGCGCGCCCGACAGCGAACGTCCGCACATGCCGCCACAGGCGCTCTCACCCTGAGTGGCAGTCAGGTCGACCAAGCGTCACCTAACTCGAAAAGTCGCAGTCGTCCTGTCTGACGGCGTCGAGCCAGTCCAGCAGGCGCTCGCGCTGACGTTCGGTAAGCATGGTCACGAAGGTCCAGACATGCCTGGTAAGTGCGTCGATTTCGGGACAGTTAGCCCGAACGTTCTTCAGGAGGAGCTGCTCGGTGTCGGAAAGGGTTTTCGGACGTCGGAGGACCCAACCGGCGACGCTCCGGGGTGAGGGTGCCTCCGGCTCGGGAAGTGCGTCGACCAGCCGCAGGACCGTGCTGCGGCTGACCGGAACGCCGACGATGTCGGCTAGGCGGGCGCCTGCCCGACCGGCGAGAGCGAGCCCGATTGCGGCCAGGGTCGAGCGCTGCCGCTCGGTCCGCTGGCCGTGCCTTCGGGTCAGGCCGGGTACCTGCTCGACGAACGTGCGGCGCGGACACTCGGCGTTCCGGCAGGTGAACCGGCGGACCCGGAACCGGAGTACCACGCTTCGTCCCGCGCTCGGAACATCAGCGGGAAACCGCAGGTAGGAGCCGTGAATCTGGTCGGACCAAGTTCCGGGTGAGGGTCGCGGGCGTTGTGGCGAGGGCAGGCCGCGATGTTCTTCGCTCCGGCTGCCCGGAGTGCCCCGATGGCGAGGTTGCGCCAGGCGGCCATCGCCCGGGGCGCGTTGCCGGCCCCCTGCTGGGAGGCGTCCTCGGCGAAGGTGGTGTCGCGGACACGTCGGCCAAGTGTATTGGGGTGCATCATGGTGCGATACCAGACGGTCGACGGGTAGAAAAGGGCGCGGAGTTGATCGAGTTAGCCACTGTGATCCGGGATCTGCGGGATGAGTTGGAGCGCGCGGTCGTTGCCGCCGAGGGTCAGGCGCTGCGCTTCGAGCTGGGAGCGATCGAGTTGGAGATGTCGGTCGCGCTGGAACGGTCCGGGCACGCGGAGGCAAAGGTGCGATTCTGGGTCGTGGAAACGGGCGCGCAAGCGACCGTGGACGGTACCTCCACCCAGCGCATTAGGCTGGTGCTGCAGCCGACCCTGACAGGGTCGGACAAGACGTTCATCGGCGGCGATGTCGAGGCGCATGAGGGATGAGCACTGCAGGACGCGGGTCCTCGAAGTCGGCAGGGCTTGATCTGCGGCGCGCGGTCCAGGTCCTCACTACGGGGGAGACAGGCGCGCAGCAGCGCGGTTCGGGTTACCGGGTGGCGACGGACGCCGTTCTCACGGCCGCGCATGTGGTGCATGACGCATCGTCAGTTCGTCTGCGCTTCTTCACCGACCACGGTCAGACGACCGAGTTGCCTGGCAAACAGGTCTGGATCGACCCCGTGGTGGACATCGCGGTGCTCAGGATCGAATGCGGCCCGGACACCAGCGGACCGCTGACCGCCGATGTCCCACCGGTGCGGTTCGCACGCATCACGGAGGTGGTGGCCTGCGAAGCGTTGGGATTCCCAAGGTTCAAGATGCGCCGTGATCCCACCTCGGCGGGCGGTGGCCATCCCATGTTGTACCGGGATTCCCACCACGCGCGCGGTACCACTACCCCGTTTGCCGACGTGCGCCAGGGGACTCTGGAGCTCTCGCTGCGAGCGCCGGAGTACGACATCGATCGGAACCGCTCCCCATGGGAGGGGATGTCGGGGGCTGTGGTGTGGAGCGGCGGGTGCCTGATCGGAGTAGTCAGTGAACATCATCGCACCGACGGGCTCGGCACGCTCGCCGCGAGCCGGGTGGACCGTTGGCACCAACTCCTCTCACCAGCCCGAATTCGCGAACTCAACGAGTTGATCGGCCTGCCCGCCAATGCCGCGCAGCTCGAACAACTCCCGCCACCGCAGAGCAAGCGCGACAGGTCCGGCGGAGTTCCGGGCCCCCCGGGCCAGCGTGCGCGAAAGGCAAACACGGGTCAGATACGTCCAGGCCGCGGCCGTCATTCGATCAATAGACTCTATCTGGTTGCCGGAGTCGCACTTTGCATCATGGGAGTGCTCATATATTCACTCTATGGAACAAGTGCTTCTAAACCCTCAAAATCACCCACGACAACGGCTTCTGTAAATCAATCCACCAGCGCGAGCTCTCTTCTTTCAACCGCATTCGAGGACGATGCTGGCGCGATCTTCTTGCAGGTGTACAGCGACATAGTGCCGTGCTCCCAGACCACGTCATCGACTGCTCTGCAGGCTCGATGGAAGGGCAATGGCTGTACCACGGCGACGGTCGGTGACTACCTTGAACAGAGCCGCACTACGGGCGGTTCTGCTCCGATCATGGTGAGTATCGAGGTGATCTCGTTCCCGAGTGTCACGGATGCCAGCCTCGCCTACGGATACGTCTACGGGGGCAACTACCCGTCAACGCTCTGGTGCCCCTTGAATGGGGTGGGACATACTCCGTGCACCGAGGAAAACAAGATAAATCCTAAGACGGAGGAGGGAGGGGCCTTCCGCCACGTCGACAAGTACATCATCTGGACGACCAGTCTGCGCACCGACCTCTCTTCCGCGTCCAATGTTCATAACGGCGTTGTCGCCGCTGGCTGGGCTGGTGCGTATGCGTGCGGTCCCGTGCAAGATCGAGGCGGCTCGTCGCACATCATCTCCTGGTCTTGAGACGACGTTGCCGGCGCCGCGGCCGCCATCACGGCTGGGTGTGTACGCGGCGACCGTCGCGCCGGTTTCGGGTGCGTCGGCGGGGCATCAGGCTAATGGACGCCCACGTGATCAGCGATTCTCGGGTCTACAAAGTTGAGCGGTGCGGAAGTGCCCGCGGGCTCGACGGGTGGTGACACAGCGCGTCCGTAGTCGCTGGTTGATCTGGTGGTAGTCCGCGGGGTGCGCGGCCTCGTCGGCAGCATCGCCGCGGTGCGGGACCAGCAGCACTGCACGCCCCGCCACCTGTGCTTTCACCGGAGTCACTGCAGCGGCAGCTTCCGCCTCGACCCGCTACTGTTCAGCCAGACCGGTGCAGCACCTGTTCGGCGATCATCAGCTTTTCCCGCCCCTGCGCCTACCGAAAACCTCATCCGTGCAGTTCGGGCGACATGGTGGTCCGCATGGATGACTCCGCCAAGGCTTCGGCGTAGTTGCGTGACGCTCGGTTCGTGACGGTGCTCTTGGAAGGTAACAGGCACGGATTCCAAGATCATGGAGTTCTCTACTCCCCGTGATCCAAGTGGAAGACCATGCCTGCCCTCGTATCATCTCCGATTCCGCATGCCCTTGACCAACTGCGTGAGAATCCGCAGGTCGGACCCGCGGAGGTCCCGGGCCTGCTGGAGCGGCTGGCCGAGGTGCCGGACCCGCGTGACCCACGCGGGGTGCGCCACCGTCTGGCCGTCGTGCTCGCTCTCACTACGTGCGCGATGCTGGCCGGTGCGACCTCGCTGCTGGCGGTCGGCGAATGGATTGCCGATGCGCCTGAGCATGTGCTGGAACGGGTCGGTGTCGACTCCGATCCGCTTCTACCCAGACGGGTCCTGCCTGCCGAGAGCACGGTCCGCCGGCTGTTGGCCCGCATCGACGGCGACGCCCTGGACCGGGCGGTCGGGAGCTGGCTCGCCGACCGCTGCCCGAAGTCGACCGGGCTGCGCGTCCTCGCCGTGGACGGCAAGACCCTGCGCGACGCGGCCAAGGCGAAGGGCTGCAAGATCCACCTGCTCGCCGCACTGGACCACACCACCGGCCTGGTCCTGGCCCAGCTGGACGTCGGCGAGAAGACGAACGAGATCACCTGCTTCCAGCCGCTGCTGGGCACCGTCGCCGACCTGGCCGGCGTCGTGGTCACCAGCGGCGCGATGCACACCCAGCGCGAGCATGCCGACTACCTCCTCGGCAGGGGTGCCCACTGCATCGTGATCGTCAAGGGCAATCAGAAGAAGCTGCGCCGACAGCTCAAGTCCCTTCCGTGGAAGGACATCCCGCTTCAGGACCACACCCGGCGCAATCGGCCATAGCCGCTCGGAGATCCGCCGGATCAAAGTCGCCACCGTGAACAACCTGTTCTTTCCCGGAGCCCGCCAGGCCGTCCAGATCAAGCGTCGGCGCACCGACCGCAAGACCGGCAAGACCACCGTCAGGACGGTCTACGCCGTCACCAGCCTGACCGCCGGGCAGACCACGACGGCCCAGCTCGCCGGACTCATCCGCCACCACTGGAAGATCGAGGCCCTGCACCACGTCCGCGACACCACCTTCGCCGAGGATGCCTCCCAGCTACGGACCGGCAACGCGCCCCGCGCGATGGCCACTTGGCGCAACCTCGCCATCGGAGCCCTCCGCACGGCAGGAGTGAAGAACATCGCGGCCGGTCTCCGCCATAACGCTCGCGCCCCCCGCCGCCCCCTCGCACTCCTCGGCCTCGCATGATCACAAAACGGGCGTCACACAACTACGCCGAAGCCCTGGGCGGCGGCTGCCTCCCAAACCGGTGTACATCCACTGCCCGTTGTCGCGGACAGAGCCACACGGGCCGACCAGCCGGAGCTGGATAGAACGGACCGGAGAACACCGGGTCGAGCCGGACTCGTCTGGGAGCAGGTGATGGCGTCCGCCCCGTCGTATCCGGTGTCGCATCTGCCGTCGTTTCTGCGTGCGCACTTGGACACGACACCCCGCCTCGCCCCGAACTCGCAGGCCAGGGGGGCTGCGAGCCACCGGCAGGCGAGGGCGACTGTATATCGGTGCAGCAAGGCATCCCGATCTCCACCAGCCCGCCGGCCGGCTCCCTCCCCGTATGCCGGTACACCTCTCAACTCACCCCATGGCCAGCAAGCTTGCTGGCCACTTCCTCTGCTTCAGGTCACCTCCTACCTCCACCAGACTCAGCCCCGGGACTGGCCGGCCCCTACCAGGAGGCGGCCTTCAGGCGCCGGTGCAGGCACCCCTGCCCAGTCCAGGCCAGGCGGATTCGCCTACGAATTCGAATTCGAGGATTCCAGGTGCTCCGTGCACCTGCGTTTCCGTCGTACGTGCTGCAGGTTACGACACCTTGTGTCGTAGAGGCGAGAATTCCCCTGAAATGGCGTCGCGAATTCCCGAGAATTCCAGCATTATCAAGCCGGAATCCCGCTTCAGGTGCGTTGCAGGTCGAGCTATATTTGAATTGTTCCCGGGAAGACCGGGAAAGGAAATCCCCCCGATGGGCGCCGCCCGAAAACGGATGACGGGTGAACTGTGCCCGAGCGGCGGTCGTTTCCGACTTCGAATAAGCCGGTTTTCGGTCATTCAGTGAAAGGAATTCACCTGATGGCGAGCCCTGCCACGCCTGCTCCTGCCCCCGCACCTGTACCCGCATCGCCCGCCCCGGCATCCGAGCAGGCGGTGGCCTCCGCACCGCCGAGTGCCCCCACGCCCCCGGCGGCGTCACCGCCCGGCCCGGTCGGCAAGGCCCGGCCGGGCGAGCTGCGGGCGAGGATCGCGCAGATCCTGGCGGCTACCCCGGGCGCTGGGTTCACGGTGACGGAGCTCGCGAAGGTCCTGGGACATTCGGGCGGTGCGGTCGGCAACGCCTGCGAGACGCTGGTGTGCCGAGGCGAAGCAGAGCAGACGGGGGCCAAACCCCGTATGTATCGTGCGAATTCAGTGACGTGGGTCGCAGCCCAGCAAACCTCGCCCCCGCAGACACCGGGCCCGGCTCCGGCTCCGTCGGTGCCACGGCAGTCGGTCGGGAAGAGTCCCGTACCCCCGGCGCCGGGTGGGCGGCCGGAGCCGATCACGCGCCCCAACGGGCAGAAGTATCACCCTCGAGCGCTGGCACAGCTGCCGGATGTCGAGGCGTTGCGGCGGCTGCGGCAGGCGCAGGTGGCGGTGCTGTTGTACGGGCCGCCAGGGACGGGGAAGACCTCGCTGATCGAGGCGGCCTTCCCGGACCTGATCACGGTGGCCGGGGACGGCGACACCACGGTCGGTGACCTGATCGGCGAATACACCCAGGACGCCAATGGCGGCTACGAGTTCATCTACGGCCCCCTTGTCACCGCCATGCAGGAGGGCCGTGCCCTCCTCCTGGACGACGCCACGCTGATCTCCCCGAAGGTGCTGGCCGCCCTGTATCCGGCCATGGACGGGCGCAGGCAGATCCAGGTCAAGGCACACAAGGGCGAGTCGATCACCGCCGCCGACGGTTTCTACGTGATCGCCGGACACAACCCCGGCGTCCACGGAGCAGTACTGACCGAAGCCCTCTCCAGCCGGTTCAGTGTGCAGATCCAGGTCGGCTCCGACTACGACCTCGCTGCCTCCTTGAAGATCAACCGCGCGGCCGTACGCATCGCCCGCAACCTGGCCGCCCTCCAGCAGGCGGGCGACATCGGATGGGCACCGCAGCTACGGGAGTTGATCGCCTTCCAGAAGATCGCCGACGTTCTCGGCGCGGAGACGGCCTTCGCCAACCTGGTCGGCATCGCCCCCCTGGAAGACCGCGACACGGTCGCCGAGATCGTCACCAAGGCCACGGGCCGCCCGGTCACCGCCCTCGCGCTGGGCCGCCAGCTCTGACACATGCCACGGGGCCGGGCCACATTCCCG
This sequence comes from Streptomyces broussonetiae, assembly GCF_009796285.1. Lineage (NCBI taxonomy): Bacteria > Bacillati > Actinomycetota > Actinomycetes > Kitasatosporales > Streptomycetaceae > Streptomyces > Streptomyces broussonetiae. The sequence goes on from NZ_CP047020.1 coordinate 7,679,533, forward strand.
GCCCCGGGCACCCATCCCGCCCACCGGCGTCTTCCTGGAAGGGACTCAACCGGCATGCCTGCACCCGCTCACCTTCTGCCCTCCGACCCGGCTGTCACCGACACCGAACAGGCTCTGGCCCGCTGGGAGGACGACGGCGGCCCCGCCTATGCGGTAGCACCCCGCCCGCAGGACGCTCACTGGCTGCGGATCGCTGCCGCCCTGGCCGAGCGGCTCCCGGAACTTGCCGGGCGCGACGACGTGATCGTCACCTGCGAGGAGCGGACCCGCTCCGGCGCCCCGGCCGCCTTCTTCCCCACGACAGCCCAACTGGAGATCGACCGGTCCTTGTTCGCCCCCCTCCGCCCCGCCGCCATCAACCCGAACCAGGTGGGGGACGAAGCCAACTACCCTGTCGCCTGGGGCGCGTTCACCCATGAGGCCGCACATGCCGCCCACAGCCGCTGGTCCACGCCGCCGCCCCTGCGCGGCAGCGCCCTCGATACGGCAGCCCAGCTGCTGGAGGAGTCACGGGTCGAACGCGCCCAGGTCTCGCGCCGTCCCGCAGACCGGGCACACCTGAGGGCCGCGATCCAGCACTTGGTGATGCCGGACTTCGCCACCAACGGCCCGACAGACCGGTGGGAAGCGGCCGGGGCGGCAGGCCTGATCCTGGGCCGCCGCGACGCGGGAATCCTCGACCCCGACGAGACCGAACCCCTCCACCACGCCGTACACCGCATCCTCGGCGAGGAAACACTCGCCAGGCTGCAGATGATCTGGACGGCCGCGCACGCCACCGCCGACGACGACACATCCTCCATGCTGGCCCACGCCCGCGCCTGGTGCGAAGCGCTGGGCGCACCCCCCGACCAGCCGCAGCCGGTCCCGGTACCCGGCAACCGTAGTGGGGGCGGTGAGCTCGCCGCTGCGGTCGGACAGGTCGCCGCCACCGTGACGGCCAACGAGGCCGCCGAGCGAACAGCCCAGGCCCGCGTCACGGCCGCCCGCGCCTCCCGGTCCCGGGCGAAAGCCACTCAAGCCGCCCAATCGCGGCAGGCGGCCAATATCGCCGAGAAGGTCTTCGGCCCCGGAAACCGCCCCTTCACCCCCGAAAGCCAGCGAGGGCGAGGCCGGGGCGGCCACGCAGCCTCCCCGGTGATCGGCTCCCGCCTGCCCACCGCAGCGGAGAAGGCAGCGGCCGGACGCCTCGCCCGCGCCCTGCGCATGGCGGCCTACCGGGAACGCACCACCACAGTCGCTGCCTCGACGGTCCCACCCGGGCGCCTGAACATGCGCGGCGCACTGGCCCGGGACGCACAGAAAGCGGCCGGTGCCCTGCCCACGGCCCAGCCCTGGATCCGCACCCAACGACGCCAGGGCCCCACCCCGCCGCTGCGCGTCGGAATCGCGGTCGACGTCTCCGGCTCCATGCACGCCGCCGCAGCCCCGATCGCCTCGGCCGCCTGGATCGTCGCCAAAGCCGCCGCACTGACCGACCCCGACTCGCGCACAGCCACCATCGCCTACCGCCGCGCGCTGACCGCCATCACCCAACCGGGGCGCGTGCCCACGAAGGTGACCGAGTTCGACGCGGACGGCGGCGGACACAGCCTTGCCGAGGCCGCCGATGCCCTCACCGCAGCCCTCGACCTCACCGCACCGGGCACAGGCCGACTGCTGGTGATCGCCTCCGACGGCCGCTACCGGAGCGACGAAGCCGCCCGCGCAGCCGACCGCATCACCGCCCTGCGCGCGGCCGGGTGCGCGGTGCTATGGCTCGCCTTCGACACCGACCCCCACCCCCTGCCCGGCGCCACCCTCCTGGAACTCCACGACCCGGCCCAGGCCGTCACCGCCATCGGCCAGGCCGCCACCACCGCCCTCACCGCAACCACCCCCTGACCCTGACCGGACAGTGCCGCCCCGGTCGCACCCCGGGGCGGCACCCCGGCAGCACATCAACCTGCTACGACCGCGAAGGAGACCACAACCGTCATGACGTCGCTTGCCGAACGCGCCCACGCCGCCGCCGTGTTCATCCACCGCAACACCATCGTCAGCCCGCACGGCCCCTACCGGGGCGAGGAGCACGCCCGCATCGCCGTACGCCTGGCCGCCGCCCTCGGGCTCGGCCTGGACCAGGTCACCACCGAGCCGGACTGGCTGCGCCGCCGCACCACTCCAGGCGAACCCGTGCTGGCCACCGCCACTTGCCCCGAGACGAACGAGAAGTACGTCTTCCTCGCTCGTTTTCCGATCTACGACGACGAAGCATTCGAACTCCTGGGCCCTTGCCCCGAATGCTCCGGCCAAGTCCCGCTCGCCCTGGTCCGGCACCTCGCCGACCTCGGCACTCACCTTGCCCGCCCGCCGCTCACACCCGGCGACACCCCACAGCCGGACACGGTGCCGGACACCTTCGGCGTCGACGAAGGGCACACCAGCCCCTGCCGCTACGGCGAGGCCCTCTGACACCGCACAACCCACCTGGTGGGAAAGGACCCCCCGCTGCCATGACCGACCACCTCATCCACAAGAGCCGCGTCCGGGGCACCGCCGCCCGGAGCAACCCTCCGGACATGCCAGCCTGCCCGACGCCTGATCGACAGGTCAGCCCGGCACCGGGAACCCAAGTCCTAGCCGATGGCTGCTACGGCGCATGGGCGCAGACGGTCTACGCTGCCGCTGTTCTGTGTAAGAGCGGCCGGGGGCCACGAGAAGCCGGGGTAAGCGCATGAACAAGTGCACGACGCTGAAGGGCAACCCGTGCGGAAACCCCCTGATGGAGTGGTACGGCATCGGCCCTCACCCCGGCGTTTGCAGGCGCCATGCCACTCCCGAGCAGAAAACCGCATCCACAGCGGCTCTCGACATCCCGATCGACATCGCTACTGCCGACCCCGCCGCGGTGTTCCCGGAAGTGTCCATCACGCCGCACCGACTCATCTGCCACATTTCATTCGGCTGGGTGGCCAAGATTCGGGGCACGAACGAGAAGTACGTGTACGCGCGCACATTCCTCAGCCGCAGCAGCAACCAGCCTTACGGATGGCCGCTCCGGGGGAACGGCCTGTACGAGTGCCGGGAGATCGGCCCGCACGGGAAGTTCTCGGGCTTCTTCGTGATCAAGGGGATGTTCCGCCGCAGGGTGCAACTGGTGACCCCGGAGCAGGCGGCACGGATGGCCCGCCGGATGGGGCCGCAGCCCTCCGAGTAATCCGGGAACTGGCGCTGCGGGGGACACAAGGGGGCGTCTGGTCGTGAACCTGCCCGAGCGTACTGCCGTTGAGTTGGCGATCCGTTTGTCGGTGGACTTCGAAAAGGGGACCACTCTCCGACTTTGAATGTTGACCCCCTCCAGTGGTCTGACTCGTTGAGTCAGGCCGGGAGGAAGGGTGATCGACGTGGAGGACTGGGCGGAGATCCGCCGGTTGCACCGGGCCGAGCAGATGCCGATCCGGGCGATCGCGAGGCATCTGGGAATCTCGCGGAACACGGTGCGGCGGGCCCTGAAGAGCGAGGCAGCGCCGAAGTATCAGCGGGAGCCGAAGGGCTCGATCGTCGATGCGGTCGAGCCGCAGATCCGCGAGCTGCTGTAGCGGTTCCCGGAGATGCCCGCGACGGTGATTGCCGAACGGATCGGCTGGAGTCGCTCCTATGCGGTGGTCCGGCGGCGGGTGCGGGAACTGCGGCCGGTCTATCAGGCGGCGGACCCGGTCTCGCGGACCGGCTATGAGCCGGGCGAGCTGGCCCAGTGCGACTTGTGGTTCCCGCCGGCAGAGATCCCGCTCGGGTTCGGGCAGACCGGCAGCCCGCCGGTGCTGGTGATGGTGGCCGGCTACTCGCGCTGGATCACGGCCAGGATGCTGCCGACGAAGACCGCGGCCGACCTGATTGCCGGGCACTGGCGGCTGTTGACCGGGCTCGGGGCGGTGCCCAAGGCGCTCGTCTGGGACAACGAAGCCGCCGTGGGTTCCTGGCGGGGCGGACGGCCCCAACTCACCGAAGACTTCGCAGCGTTCGCCGGACTGCTGGGCATCCGCATCATCCAGTGCAGGCCGGGCGACCCGGAGGCCAAGGGTCTGGTCGAGCGGGCCAACGGCTATCTGGAAACCAGCTTCCTGCCCGGCCGCATCTTCGCCTCGCCGACCGACTTCAACATCCAGCTCGCCGACTGGCTGACCAAGGCCAACCGGCGCATCCACCGCACCCTGCAGGCCCGCCCGGCCGACCGGGTCGAGACGGACAAGGCCAGGATGCTGTCGCTGCCGCCGGTCGATCCACCGGGCTGGTGGCGAACATCGCTCCGACTGCCACGCGACCACTACGTCCGCATCGACACCAACGACTACTCCATCCATCCCCTGGCGATCGGCCGCCGCATCGAGGTGAAGGCCGACCTGGACCAGGTCCTGGCCTTCTGCGAGGGCACCGAAGTCGCCCGGCATGCCCGCTGCTGGGCCCGCCACCAGTCCCTCACCGACCCCTCCCACGCGGCCGCCGCGAAGGCCGGCCGCGAACGGGCCCGGCAGCAGCCGGTCGCAGCCGACCAGCTCGACGTCGAACAGCGACCGCTCGACACCTACGACCGGATCTTCGGCGTCATCGACGGCGGCCTGAGCACGGGCGAGGGAGTCGCCTGATGGCCACCAGCAAGCAGACCTCGAAAGCCCGCGACGTCTCCTCCGAACTGGCCTATCTCACCAAGGCGTTGAAGGCCCCAGCATTGCGGGACGCAGCCGTGCGGCTGGCCGATCGGGCCCGGGATGAGGGCTGGAGTCATGAGGAGTATCTGGCCGCCTGCCTGCAGCGGGAGGTCGCCGCCCGCGACAGTCACGGCGCCGAGGGACGCATCCGGGCGGCCCGTTTCCCCTCCCGCAAGTCGCTGGAGGACTTCGACTTCGATCACCAGCGGTCCGTGAAACGCGAGGTCATCGCCCATCTCGGGACGCTGGACTTCGTCGTCGGGAAGGAGAACGTGATCTTTCTGGGGCCGCCCGGCACCGGCAAGACCCACCTCGCCACCGGGCTCGGGATCCGGGCCTGCCAGGCTGGCCACCGGGTCGCCTTCGCCACCGCCGCCCAGTGGGTCGCCCGCCTCGCCGACGCCCATCAAGCCGGCCGCCTGAGCGACGAACTCACCCGGCTCGGGCGGATCCCCCTGATCGTGGTCGACGAGGTCGGATACATCCCCTTCGAACCCGAGGCCGCGAACCTGTTCTTCCAGTTCATCTCCGGCCGCTACGAACGCGCCTCCGTAATCGTGACCAGCAACAAGCCCTTCGGACGCTGGGGCGAGGTATTCGGCGACGACACGGTTGCCGCCGCGATGATCGACCGCCTCGTCCACCACGCAGAGGTCATCTCGTTGAAGGGCGACAGCTACCGCATGCGCGGCCGCGACCTCGGACGGGTTCCCGCGGCCAACACCGGGGAATGACCAACATCAACTGACGCAGCGGGGGTCCATCTTCGGAGTCGAGCACCGGGTCAGCTTTCGAAGACCGCCGACATCCGTTACGAGCGATTAGAAGGCCGCACGGTCACCGACGTCGGTGGTGGCTGGCCTGCGGGACTCATCGGGGAAGTCAGTGAGTGGATTGAAGGGCTTCACCCTGGCGCCCGCAGCTTCACGTGCGACCTCGTGTCGCGTGAACCGGATGGCAGCATCGCCCCGATTGATCGAGGTAAAGGGCAGGGGCGGGCGCAGCACATCGGTTTCGCTCCTTGACCGGCAGCGGGAGGCAATGCTTGACCTCGGGCCGCACTGGTGGCTCTACGTCGTACTGGACTGCCGGACGACACCGGTCCTGGTCGTGGTTCGGGAGCCGCGCCGGCTGCCATGGGAGCTAATCACTCCCGCTCGGGATCTGCCGGAAGGCCAGTCCCGCGGGGTGAGCGACGAAGGCGTATGGCACACGATGCCGAGGGACATGCTCGCCTTGGGGGAGCAGATCGGTCTCCCTAACCTACCTCCTAATGCCATGGATGATGCCGTGTGCTGGCCCTGACCAGCGGCTTTCAGAGGGCGATGCACAAGCGCGGCGCATCCGAGCGGACGCCGTCGACGTCGCGATCAGAGCGGCGAGCCGATGCAACGCATGTATTGCCTTGCTGGGCCATCCCGGTCGTAGCTCCAGGCTGTCCGGAGGATGCGATCAGTGGGGGCGACCACGTCTCCAGCGGAAGACCTCACTCCCGATTCGCCGTCGGGGAGCCCGAACTTGCTGCACAGAGCCAACCGGGCTGGTTCCCACCCTGTGGGAACCAGCCCGGTTCGCTGCTGTCGGGCGATTACGCGTTGCTGTCCGGCGTCGCCATGCGGTAGGTGCGCGGCCGGTCGCTCGTCTGCTCGGCGATGCCCTGCTGGACCAGGCTGATCAGGGTGTTGGCGATGGCTCCCGAGGACCTCTCGATCACACGGCTGATCTTGGTGGCGGTGAATGCCTCACCGGGATGCGCCTGCAGGTGGTCGATGACCATCTGGCGGAGCGCTCCGGGCGCGAGCCGTTTCTTCGAACCCGATTGGATGGCCGCCATCGCCGGTGCGGGCGAGGGCTGTTCGGGGCTTGCGGGTGGGGCAGGGGCGTTCTTGGCTGCGGAGCCGTCGATTTCGTCGTGGTGTGGGTCGGCGTGGTTCCCGGAGACGGCCTTGGGCTGCGGGTCGTTCTGGTGTGTGTTGTCCTGTGGTGTGTGGGTTACCGATGCATCGGCTGCGCTCGTCCCGTCGTCGGGGCTCGTGTCGTCGCCGCCGGTTGCGGTTGCGTCGGCCGGGGTGCTCTCGTCGCCCGTGTGGCCGGGTTCTGACTCAGATGTGTTGGTGGTGGAGGGCTCAGGGGCGGTGGGCGTGGGCTCCGACGTGCACGAGTCGTCGCCGCTGCTGGTCTCGGCAACGCGCGTGGCGTGCCAGCGGTCGGGGATGCGGTGCGGGCCGTCGTGGCCGCCCGGGGTGCGGATGGCCAGGCCGTGTTCCTCCAGGGTGACCAGGGCCTTGCCGGCGGTGGAGCGGCCCAGGCTGGTGGCGAGGGCGAGTTCGGCGGCCGTGGCCCCCTCGTCACTGGGGTGGGTGATCAAATGACCGAAGACGACGGCGGGGGCGCCGGCCAGACGGGCCAGCGGATCGGGGTCGGGTACCGGGTGCAGCATGCGTGTGTCGTTGGTGGTGTCGGACATGAGGGAACCTCGACTCTGTCGATGTCGGGTGGGAGAGGTCCCCGGCCGGGGGCGAAACCGCGTGGGTGCGGGTCGTGGATGTTCGCCGGGCGCGTGCGCATCGCGTGTCTCCCGTGCGGACGTGGCCGTGGCGTGGGCGGGTTCACGGATTGTCCGTGGTCCCGCCGAGCGTGGTCGGCCACGACCATGGACGCTCTGCTCCGGCGGGAAGTCAAGCGGGCCGATCACTTCGGATCGGACCAGCTCAGAGAGGTGTTACGACCGTTGGACGGGTGCGATGCGTCAGCCGTGTGCCGATCGGGGAGCGGGGCAACCGAACATCACCCTCCGTCGGAACCGATCGGTGCGGGGCCGCGACGGATCGGGTGACGGGTCGGCGGCTCAATTGACGGAGGGGTGCGGTGGATTGCGATCGCGGGACAGGAGCTGCTCGCGGATCTGTCTGGCGCGCCGTGGCCCGATGCGCAGATCGGTGCGCAGCCGCCAGACGCTGACGGGCTTCCCTGTGGTGGCGAGGGAAGCATCGTGCAGCGCGACGGCTCGTGGCCACACATCGGCGTCTGGTGCCGTGTCATCGGTTCGTGGGGGACCGGGTGCCAGCAGGGGATGATGGCGCGTGTCGTCGCCCGTGTGGGGCTGGGCATGAGCGGTTTCCGCGGCGGCAGCGGTGTTGGCTGAGGCGGGTGAGGAGCTGGTTCGGTTCCTTGGGTGCGAGACGGTCGGCGCCTCGGGACGGCTCTTGCCGGGATCGGTGCTGTCAGGGCGCGATCGGGATGTGCTGCGGGTGGGCAGGCACTGCTGCTCGGGCGGATCGGCACTCGTGATCCGGTCCATGAGGTCGGTGACGGTCCGTCGGTAGGCGGCGATCGTTTCGGTCAGGGCGATCAGGAGCAGAGCCGGGGTCAGGTGCAGGAGGACGGCTGCCGGATCGGCCTGGTGGGGTAAGCCGATCTGTCCGTCGGGCCACAGGCTCTCCCAGGAGTTCATGAGAGCGGCGGTGCATCCGGCACTCCAGCGCAGAGCGGTCGACCAGGCCGGCGGGCGGATCCCCCAGGAGGCCAGGCGCGCGTCCACGTACAGGACTCCGGCCAGGGCCGTGCCGATCATCGGGTCGAGGAGGATGGCGATGGGCAGCGGGACGTTCCGGCTCGTGGCGAAGCGGGTGACGTTGACGGTGGTGAAGACCAGGGCGAGGAGTCCGACCGCGCACAGGACCCAGGTCATGGTGCGTAGCAGGCCGACGGCTTCGCGGGCCGCGATCTGCTTCACCGGGCCTCGCTTCTTCGCAGTGAAGGCCGTGTCGCGCCTTGAAAGGTGGGGGAGTCGGTGCGGGCGGGGCCTTGGCGTACGACGGCTCCGGGGTGTGGGGCGTCGATGGCCTGCCCGGCGCCGGTGTAGAGGGCGACGTGGGTGATGGCGCGGGGGCTGTTGCCGAAGAACAGCAGGTCGCCCGGGAGTAGTTGCGTGCCCTGGGGAAGACGGGGGCCGGCGTCGTACTGGCCTTGTGCGACGCGTGGGATGCTGATGCTGGCGGCATGGTAGGCGGCCTGGGTCAGGCCGGAGCAGTCGAAACCACCGTCGGCTGGGCCGTCTCCTCCCCATACGTAGGGGGCGCCGAGCTGGGCGCGGGCGAAGGTAATCGCCTTGGCGGCAGCTTCTGTTGGGGTGGGGGCTGCGGCCTCGTATCTGCGGGCGATGTTGAGGACCTGGTTCACGTAGGCGTCGGAGTGGTTGTAACTCCAGATGGCGTGCCGCAGGTTTTTGCCGTTCTTCGCGCCGTTGGCGCACAGCAGCCGGGCGGCGGCATAGACGGCGTCGACCGGGTCCCACGGCGTGAGTGGCTTCTTGCCACCCGCCGGCACCGGGTTGGCGTATGCCTGGAAGGTGGACGGCAGGAACTGCATCGGTCCGACGGCGCCTGCCGAGGAGACCATGCCCGGGTTGCGGGCGTGGTCGGTCTCGACCTTGCCGATCGCGGCGAGGATCGTCCAGGACAGGCCCGGGCACTCGGGGGCGGCGCGCTGGTAGAGGGCGAGCATGTATGCGGGGATGTCCGCCAGCGCCTGTTTGCTCGGTGAGGCTGCCACGCTGCCGCCGGAGGACAGACCGCCCAGCAGGGCGGCGATGGCGAGAGCGGGCAGCATCGGCAGGGCCAGGACCGCGCAGCCGACGCCTGTGGCGGTCTTGGCGAACAGGGAACTCACGCCGCTGCCTCGGGTGCCGGTGGGAGCGGGGGCACCGGGAGGGTGAGGGCGGTGTCGGCGTCGGTCGGTTCCAGTTCGGCAGCCGGACCGGTGCCCGGCCAGCGGGCAGCGAGGTTGGTGAGGGTGGTGCGGCGGGTGTCTCCGGGACCGAGCGGGCTCCACCAGGGGCCCCAGGGCTCGGTGGTGGTGAAGTCTGTGGACGAGGTCGCGACGTGCAGGCCCAGTTCCCGTGCGGGGGTGGTGAGTCGGCGCCGCAGCCCTTGGTCGCGGGTGGCGGTGCGGGTGTGGATGAGCAGGGCCGGCCGGGCGCCGGCTGTCGTGGCGAAGGCGGCGTAGCCGACGAGTTTGGCCTCGACGCGTGCGAGGGTCTGGCTGCCGGTGTCGTATTCGAGGAAGAACGGCAGCAGGTGCTTGCCGTCGCGCCAGTGCGCGTAGGCGTCGGGACGGACGAGGTCGCCCCAGCGGCGGGCGCAGGAGCGTTCGGACAGCCAGAGCGGGAGGCCGGTTTCCGGGGTGGTGCGGCCGTGGGCGGCGAGGTGGGTGAGGAGTTCGTTGACGCCGAGGTCGTGGCCGAGGGAGGGGGAGTAGGCGATGCGGCCGGTGTGGCTGGGGCGCCAGCCGAGGCCGGCGAGGTCGCAGCCGGCGTGGGCGGCGAGGACGGCGGCGCCGGCGGGACCGAGAGTGTAGTGCTCGGGGGCGGAGCCGGTCTGGGTCAGGGGACGGAAGGAGTCGAGCACGGCGTGCTGGTGCAGGGTGCGCAGGCGGCGCTGGGCGGAGCGCAAGGAGGTGTAGGCGAGTGCGGCGATCTGGTGGGTGGTCAGGACACGGTGTTCGTGGAGCATCCGTGTCAGCCAGAGGTCGCGGGCGGTGAGGGTGCGGGAGAGCGCGGCGACGTCGGTGTGCCGGACCGGGCGTGGACGCGTGGTGGCGGTACGGGCGGTGTAACGGGAGCCGGGGCCCACGGCGGGGCGGGGCAGTGCGGACATGACAGATCACCACCGGAAGGAGACGGAGAACAGGAGTGAGGGTGTGGATCAGGGGCGTGTGGCCGGGCGCGGGCCGGTGCGCCCGCCGGCTGCCGCCCGCAGGTCCTTGGCCCGGCCGGGCATCGGGGGTGGCAGGGGGCGGGTGGTGAGGGTGAACGCGGCGGATTCGGCGCCGCGGGTGAGCAGGTGGGCGGCGGCCTGGTAGGGGCCGAGGTGGGCGAGGTCGTGCGCGGCTACCGTCGGGAGCGTGTGCCGTTCGAGGGCGCCTGCGTCTTCGGGGGAGGCGTTGAAGAAGATCTTGTTGCGGGCGTTGGCGGAGATGCCTTCGCGCAGGTCGCGGGGGAGCTGGGCGAGGTGTTGGTGGGCCAGCAGCATGGACAGGCGGTAGCCGCGTGCCTCGGCGAGCATGTCTTCCAGCGGGTACGGCAGGGTCAGGAAGTTGTGCGCCTCGTCGATGCTGAGCGTGGCGTCGATCCGGGCGTGCTCAGGTGTGCGGGCGCGGGCGGCGGCGGCCTGCCAGGTGCCGGCGACGATGAACGAGCCCAGGAGCCGGGCAGTCTCCTCGCCGATCGCTCCCTTGGGTAGGCGGGCGAGCAGGATGCCGCCGTCGAGGACGCCGGCGAGGTCGAAGGTGGAGGGGCCGGCGGCGATGGCGCGGCGGGCGAAGTCGCGCAGCAGAAAGGCCCGCAGCTTGTTCATCACCGGGCCGACCACGGCCGCTCGGGAGGGCTCGGACATCGACTCGTACCAGTCCCAGAAGCCCCGCAGGACGGGATCCTTGAGGGCGGGGATGATCCGCAGCCGGTAGGCGGACTCACCCAAAAGACGGGGCACGTCGGCGAGGGTGACCAGCTGGCGGGTGCGCTCGCGGTGCTTGAGCAGCGTGAGGCACGCGGCGCGCATGACGTCGTCGGTGCGCGGCCCCCAGAACGCAGTGAAGATCCGGCGGAAGATGCCGGTGATGTTGTCGACGACGACGTCGATGTCCGCACCGTCGAGCACGTTCAGACAGGGCGGGGTGTGAGGGTCGTCGGGGTCGATGAGGACCAGCCGGTCGGCGCAGGTGTCCGGGAGGCGGTCCAGGAGGTCGGTGACCAGGTCGCCCTTGGGGTCGATGACGATGACGCCACGGTGGTTGCACACGTCGTCGAGGACGAGGTTGGCGATGAGGGTGGACTTGCCGGAGCCCGTCGCGCCCATGACATGGAGGTGGTGGCGGGCGTCGGCGACCGCGAGTCCGACGCCGCGGCGGGCACCAGTGTCGGCGAGGCCGAGGGGCTTGACCCCGTTACCGGGCGAGGGTTCGGGAATGCTGGGCGGGGGCAGAACGGAGCGGGCACCGGCCCGCTGGAGGCCGGGTGCGTCCGCATCGGCGGGCAGGTGGGCCAGAGCGGCGAGTTCCGGGACCGACAGCAGCGCTGGCCGCGCGAACGGGAAACAGCGGCTGCTCAGATGCGGCTCGGGGTGGCGCAGGCGGGTGCGCGTGAGGTAGTTGCGGTCGGCGTACAGGCCGAAGGCCGAGGCGAGCGCGTGGGCCCGGCCGCGCGCCACATCCTCCGCACGCTCCACCTTGGTCGAGCAGGTGGCGGCGTAGGTGAGGACGCACTGCCACTGCGGGCCGGAGAGCTTCGTGGCCGTTTGCCGTACGGTGGCGCCGTGTTCGGGGTCCTGTTTGCCGGTGGCGGGGGGCTGGGCGCGGTGGAGGAGGAGTGCGGCGAGGGCGAGTGGCCGGGCGGGCGTGTGTCCGGCTTTCAGTCTCCGGGCCTGGCGGCGGGCTCTGCGCAATGCGCTGCCGGTGGCGGGGCGGGCCAGGATCTGCACGCACGCGGTCTCGTCTTCGCCCATGCCGGTGGCGGCCTGGAGCAGCGCCCGAAGCGGGTCCGTGGCATGGTCGGTGCGCAGCGGCATCACGTCAGGACGGGCGGAGCGCAGCCGACCGGCGGTCACCGTGTGGCCGGGCGGGAGGAGCGGGGCGGGCCCGGCGATGCGGGTGTGGGCGCCGGGCCAGGCGGCCTCGACGGCGCGGCGTACCAGACCCAGTGGCACGGTGTCGGGCAGCCACAGCCGGATGCACAGCCCGGTGTGGGACCAGGTGTATTCGAAGGCGAGGTGCGGCTGGCCGGTGGTGATCCGGCGCCACCAGGGGCGCAGGAGACCGGCGAGCTGGGCCCACAGAACTTCACCCCCTCGGGGAGCGACCGTGGGCGGCGCGAGGACCTCCACGCAGCGTGCGCCCTGGGCGAGACGCCGCTCGTGCCACAGGCGCAGGTGATACCTCACCGTCGAGCCGCCGGCCACGGCGACAGCCACGCACGGAGCGAGGACGGGAGCGTGGACTGCGAGCCAGCCGACGCCGTGGCCACTGTTCGTGGTCCAGAAACCGCCTGGGTCAGTAAGGAAGTCCACCAAGGGCCCACCCGGCGTCGGGGAGGCGTGGGGGAGGCGCGCCGTCATGACTCCCATCCCGCCTCGTCACCGGAGGCGTCATCGGTATCGGGATCCTCGTCTGCCAGATATCGGGATGCGAGTTCGCCCGGATCCGTCGTGATCACTTCGTGCTCGCCCGGTGCCGCGACGCTGATCAGCGCCACCTTGTGGCGGCGGTCCCCGGTCAGCAGTAGGGCCTCGCCGCGGGTCGCGGAGAGCAGGAACTCCCTCTCGCCGTGGCAGAGATGGAAGTTGTCGCTGATCACCTCGATGGCTTGCGGGGCCTGGCGGAGCAGGATCTGGGTGGCCGCGTTGGAGACGATGGCACGCCCGAGCGGGGAGGCGAGGACGTCATCAGCGTCCTGGGTCACCAGCGCAAGGCCGGTCCAGCGTTTACGGGCGGCCTTGGCCATGCGGAACAGGAAGCCGGCACCCGCGCCGTCACGCATCAGCAGCCATGCCTCGTCCACCACGACCAGGTGCCGGCCCGGTGGCGTGCGGTGAGTGACCTGCCGCCAGATCGCGTCCAGCGCGAGCAGCATGGCCGGCGCCTTGACCTCTTCGGGCAGCTGACGCAGGGCGAACACCACGAGATGCCCGGTGGTGGATGCGGTGCTGTGGCCGTTGAACAGCCGTGCGTGCGAGCCGGTGGTGAATGGAGTCAGCCGGTCGGCGAGATCAAATGCCGCTTCGCTTCCGTCCTCAGCCAGGATGGTGGCGAGGTCGACGAGGGTCGGCGGGGTGCGCTGCCAGGTGCGGGGGTCTGCGGTGATCCCGGCGCGGGTGTATGTGGCGAGAATGGCGCGGTCCAGGACTGCCTTCTCGGCCGCGGTCAGTTCGCTGCTCAGCAGGACGGCGAGGAAGGTGTGCAGGAACAGCACGCGCCGCGTCAGGACGTCCTCGCTGCCGTCCGGTGCTGCCGGGAGGTCGAAGGGGTTGAGGCGTACGCCGTTGGCGCCGAGCGCGATGACGTGCCCGCCGACGGTTTCGGCGAGGCGGACGTACTCGTCCTCCGGGTCGATGATCGAGGCCGTCACGCCCGTGAACAGCAGCCGGAGCAGTTCCAGTTTGGTCAGATAGGACTTGCCGGCGCCGGAGCGGGCCAGAGTGATGGAGTTGTAGTTGTCCTGCGCGAAGCGGTCCCACAGCACCGGGGCGCCGGAGACCGCGTTGAGCCCGTAGAGCACCCCGGATGCGATTCCGTCCTCGTCGGTGGTGATCGGCAGATCTGGGCTGGTGAAGGGGAAGCAGGCGGCGAGCGCGGCGGTGTCAAAGGTACGGCGGATCTTGAGCGTGTCGATGCCCAGGGGGAGGGTCGCGAGCCAGCCGGGCAGGGCCCGGTAGGTGGTGGGAGCGATGGTCATGAGCAGGGACTCGGCGACCGCCCGGACTGCGGCGGCCTGCTCGGCCAGGCTCTCCTCGTCTGGGGCGTGCACGGTCAGGTAGAAGGCGACGTGGAAGAGCTTTCCTTCGCCCCGGGCGATGCGATAGGCGAGATCGGCGGCATCTGCGGCGGCGGCCTCCACCTCGGGATCGTCCAGGTGGCCCTTGTCGAAGCCGGCGCGGCGGCCGGACTCCAGGCGCGCGCGCTGTTTCTTCAGCCCGGCAGCGGCGACGGCGTTGGGTACGGGCTCGATGTGCAGGGCGATGTCCAGGTGGCCGGGGAAGTTCAGCAGCGGGGCGAGCCAGCCGGGGGTGACCTCGGCCGGGTAGCCGGTGACCACCAGTGTGGTGGCCACGTGCGCGCCGATGGCCAGGGCCCGCGCGCGCACCTCAATTGCCTCGGGACCCGCCACATCCAGCAGGTGGGCGCCGTCAACCATCGGCGCCCCGGCAGCAATGTTCCGGGTACGGATGCGAAGCCGGGTCATACAAGCTCACCTTCCGATCCGCCCTCGGGCGGGGTGGGGGTATCGGGGTTGCAGGCGGCACGGACCAACTTGGCGCTTTGCTCGGCGTCCAGCGGCGTGACGGTGATCTCCGCGGCGGTCAACGCGTGGGCAGCCTCAGCCACGCGCTGACGGACCCGCCCTTCGCCCGCGTGACGTCGCGTGCCCGGTGCCGTGGCTTCTTCGCGGGTGACCAGCACGATCTGCCGGCCGAGCAGGTTGCCGCCGGTGGCGAGGTCGGCGAGGAAGTCGGCGTGTGCGCGGGCGGCGCGTTCCAGCGCGGGGTGCGGGAGCGCGGCGGCGTCGTGCTGCAGGGTGTCGGAGAGTGGGGTGAGGTCGATGCGTTGGCAGCGCACCAGCAGCTGGGTGGGCCCGGTCAGGGAGTTGAGCCAGCGTGCGAACGCGGCGGTCAGGCTCTGCTGCTCGGCCGCCGAGCGCAGTTCGAAGTTGACCGTGGAGCACGAGGCCAGGGCCGCCTTGCCCTCAAGGTGCAGGTCGAGCACTCCTTCAGCGGTGATGCCGCCATGGGGCATGCGCATCGCGGCCGGAGACGGACCTGCGGCTGCGGCCCAGCGGCCAGGAACGACGGTTGGTAGGGGTGGTACTCCTTCGGGGGCGTGTACTTGGCGTTTCGGGGCGCGGGCGTGGGCGAGCGCGCAGAGCAGGAAGCGGTCGAGACCGATTCCCTCTCGGCGGCCGACTGCGAGGGCGGCTACTGCCCCAGCGATCGGGATGACGAGGACCACGTATGCGAGCGGCGTCATGAAGGGGCGTGTGGCCCACCAGCCGCCGTACAGCACGAGAGCCGCGACAGTGAGGATGGCCGTCTGCCGGGCGGTGAAAGGCCCCAGAAGGCGGTCGGGGCGGGAGATGTCGGCGGGAATGCGGGTGGTGGTGTACGGGGCGTGTGCCGCCTCATCGGATGGATGCATGCGGGTTACCTCCGTGGTGGTTCGAGGGGCAGGCGCAGCTGCATCGGGTGCGGCGGCCGCACGCGGACGCGGCGGGCAGGAACAGGTAGGGCCAGTTGGCGCCCTTGGGCCGCGCGGGCCGGCCGAACCGCCGGCGGTGGCGCGGGAACGGTGCGGGCCACTGGCGCAGACGCAGCGGGCGCAGTGCGGGCCGCGGGGGTCGGTGCCGGGGCGCGCTCGGCGTGGATCGGCAGCCACAGCTGGGTGGGCCTCGGCGGTCGAGTGGGGGTGCGCGGGGCGGCGACGGGCAGGGCTAGTTGTCGGGTCTGGCGAGCCTGGGCGGGGTGGAGCACCGTGCGGGGACCTCTCGGTGTACGGACGGCAGAAGCCGCCCTGGGACCGCGGCGCTGGGGAGCCCGGCCCGGTCGGGGAACGGCGCCAGGAGCGACGGCTGCGGCGGGGACCGGATGCGCACCTGCGCCGCCGGCGCGGGCCGTGCCGGTCCCGGCTGGTGCACCGGGGGAGGAGTGACCCGATGCTCCCCGGTGGCCAACGGGACGGGAGAGGACCGTACGGCTACGGTCCAGCAGGGCCCTGCCCCGGCCTCGCATATCTCCGTGCCCGGATCCCGCGGCGGGCGGTCGGCTCCCACGGGGCCCGCCCCTGCCCCGTCCCGGACGGCCACCTCCGCCACCTCCGGGTCTGCCACGGCCAAGAGGAGATCCGGCGCCCCCACCACCGCCGGGACGGCGACGCAGCAGGTTCATGCCCGGCAGGTAGTGGTCCATGAGCCGGTACATCGCCAGGTGTTTGAGTATCCGCAGCCCGGTGGGTGCGTGCGGATGGTGCACGGGGGTGCCGCGCAGGACGACCTGCAGCGTCCAGCCGGGAATCTTGAACAGTGCCCAGAACAGGGCCACCCCGGCGAGCATCGTGCCCAGCTGGTCGGATTTGGGGATGCCGAGGGCGGTGGCGCCGGGTGCGAAGAACAGCTTCAAAGCGAGGATGAACGTCATCGACTGGGTGACCTGGATGGTCAGGCATCCGGCAAGGCCGCGCCACCACAGGCGGGCGACCGGATCGGTCAGGGGATGGGCGTGACAGGCCAGCATCAGGGGCGCAAAGGCGGCCAGGAGCGCCATCACCGCGACGCGGACCATAAAGCCGATCAGCACCGCGAGTACCAGCGCCGTGGTCACGATCGCCAGGATGAGCAGGTACAGCTGCAGGCCCGGGGCGCCGAACAACGCGAAGGGCAGGACGCGTTCAACCATGCCCTGCCCGGCGTCCGCCATGTCGGTGGCCATGATCGCGTGGGCGAGGGCATTGGACAGGCTGATCGCCTTGCCCATCACGGTCAGTGAGGCGGCCGCCGCGACCATCCCCATCAGCAGGCGCGGGGCGATCTGCTGCAGGGCGTAGCGGTTCTGGACGGTCTCGTAGCCCATCACCGTGATGCCGCCCGCTGTCACGAACAGCACGTAGATCCCGGCGGTGATACTCAGCATCCAGGTCCACAGCCGTTTGATGTCGGCGTGCTTGGTGACATCGGGGGTGGCCAGCAGGGTGTCGGCGAGGAACTCGCGGGCCGGCTTCATGAGCTGCTCGATCAGCGTGCCGAGGAACGAGGTGATCGCGTTCATGATCATGCCGGGGATGTCGAGGAAGCCCCAGCCGGTCGCCTTGTCGCATCCGACGCCTGCGGCCTCGCACGCCGAAGGGCTGGCCCCTGGCGTCGGCTCGGGGGAGGCCGGCCGTTCTGGCTTCGGCGCGGGACGGCCGGGAGAAGGCGTGGCGCCGGGCGTGGGATCCGGCCTTGGTCCGGGCTCAGGCGCAGGCGAAGACGCTTCGGGGCCGGGCGCGGGCTGCGGTTCGGGCTGAGGCGGATCCGGGGCTGCCGGGGCGAAGGCAACCGTACTCACGGCGTCCGCGGAGTCCGCCTGGGCAAGCGGAACCACGACGAGAGCAGCCAGGAACAGCAGCGGCAGGACACGGCCAAGACGCCTGGTGCGCATCACCGCTTGCCCCCGCCCGCACCGACGATGCCCTGCAGCACCGTCACGATCACCGGGGCCAGGATCGCCAGCCCGTAGCCGATCGCCGCGGCCTTCAACCCCCGTTTGGCGGCCTCTACTTCGCCGGGATCACCGCCGGCCATCAGGTAGCGCAGCCCGCCGAAGGTCAGGAACAGGGTGGCGAGCCCGGCGAGGGTGCCAATGATCCAGTTCCGTAGATTCGTGATGACGGTCGGGATGTCCGCGACCGCCCATACGTAGGGCGGATCCGCCAGCAGCACCGAAGCGGTGCAGGCCGCGAGGAACCCCAGCCGGAAGAACCACCGGCCGAGCGACCGGACCACCGGCCGGTACGGCCGACGGAACCTTGCGAGCATGGCAGCAAACCTCCAAGGGCACGCAGCCGGACAGGACGGAAACCGGGTGCAGGAGCGGGAGCGCCCGGGGGGAGTGAGAGAGGCAGGCGCGCGGTGAGCAGAACCCTGGACCCGGGGCCGGCCTCCTTCGAGGTGCCACGGAACGGGTTTCTCGGGTGTCAGCACGAGACGGTCGTGCTCACCGCGCGCCGTGCGGCGCCCTGCCCGAGGCGTCGGCCGCCGCTCCGGAGCGGAGCCGGCGGCTTCGTCCGAAGCCGGGCTGGGCCGCCGTCACTCGTGAATAGGGAGGCTTTTGGCTGGAATTGACATCCAGCCGTCGGGAGATCACCCAGTCGGGCGCTCTACAGGTTCTCGACCTGGCGTCGCAGATATGCGGCCAGGTGCTGCTCGGCGGCGCTGCGGTGGCGGTAGAGCTGACGCACGCTCACCCCGCGCTCGGCCGCGAGTCGGCTCATGGGTTCCCCGTCGAGGCGGGTACGGGCGATCAGGCGCGCCTCCGCCACGTCGACAACCCGTGCCTGTACGGCTCGGTCCAGCACCGTCAGCTCGTGCACCGGCTCACCGTGATCTGCCCGGGAAGTGGAGCACAGGTGGTCGAGCGGAACGGTATTCGCGCCGGTTTCGCGGGTGGCGTGGCGGCGTGCTGCGTACACGAGTCGGTGCACGGCGCGGTCGGCGGCGCTGAACAGTTCCCGGTCCAGACGCTCCATGCCGGGGTCGACCGTGTGCAGGGCCGTGGCGACGGCGGCCAGTGCCTCCTGTTCGACCTCGGCACGCTCCAGGTGGACGGGGCGGGCGAGGCGGGCGAGCATCCGGCGCAGCACCGGCACGGTCATGGCCACGGCGACCACATCCCACGGTTCGCCGAGGTCGCGGGCGCGCCGGACCACCTCGCGCCAGGTCTGCTCGCGCAGGTCGGCGCGGGTGGAGGGGTGGGCGAGGTGAGTGCGGATCCGGTCGACCGGCCAGGCCGCGCGGTCGGGTTCGTCGCAGACCAGGTGTGCGGGGAAGGTGAGGGGCTCGGCGGCGTGGGCGAGGACGAGGAATGTCTGTTCCAGCTCTCCGAGCGGGGAACGAAGAGTGCTCTGCGGGCGGGCGGCGGTGGGGGGATGGGGGTGGCGGTGGTGCATGGTGCATCTCCCGTGACGGTGTGGACGACTTCCGCCGCCACCCCTCCCAGGCCCCCGTGTCACCGCCGGCCCACCCACACGCCAGTGCCGCGTCACCACCGGTCGAATGGACCGGCATGTGCGACGGCCCGGATCCGCCACTCCTGCGATGGACTGGAACGACGCCTCAGCCAGAGCAGCGCAATTCGAACACAGAATTTTTCGCCCTCGATCCCATCGCCGTCATGGGGCTCACCTTCGGTGGTTCGGTAGTGGCTCGCAGCTGGCACGCGACTGGCTCGCCCGCAAGGTGACCTGCGTCAACGCCACACCCGGCGAGGAAAGGCCGCGGCGCCCGCCTCGCACGCGGAGCGACTGCCAAGGAGATCGAACACCTATGAGGCGATGGCGAAGATCGACCAGCGAGTCTCTATTACCCACGTCAGCACGAGCACGGCCGGACCCTCACCCCGGGCGCCGCTCAGCCCATGCCGAACCCCACCTCTCGCCGCCGTCGTACCGCCCACCTGCTGCCGTCGACGGTGTGGCTCCCCGCCCCGGACGAGCCCAACGCTGCTCCCATCCCGGGCGCGGTACTGCCCGCCTGGGCCCTCGACCAGATCCGCACCGACTTCGTCGGTCGCCCCGCCGACCGGCCCGCCCCGCTCCTCAAGATCGCGATCCGGGACATGTCACCGGGCATGGACGCCCGCATCCCCACCACCCCCTTCACGACCCCGGCCGACGACCAGGACGGAGCGAAGAAACTCTCCCTCCTGCTCGCCGAACTCCACCCCGACACCCTCCCCCCTTCGACCGACGATCTGCGGTCCGGCCAAAGCGGGATGCCCGGCGCACTGGAGGACGGTTGGCCCGGCTTCTTCCACCGCGCCCACCGACTCCTTCCCGACTACGGACTTCTGCTGCTGGCCACCCGCCAGCGCCGGGAGGCCGGACACCTCATCGACCCGCTGGGGACACTGATCGCTTCCGCTCGCACCGCCGGCTTCCGCTACCTCCAGCACATCGTCGTCGCCTACGCCCGCCCGGTCGGCGACCACCTCGAACCCGTCCTTCCTGCGGACATCTCCCGCGGAGTCGCGCACTGCGACCTGATCGCCCTGTCCGCGATCCGCCACGCCTAGACACGGGAAAGAGGAGATACCACCGTGTCCTTCCCCCTCTCGGTGTGGAACACCGCTCCCACCTCCGCCCCGGCTCAGCGCAAGGGCCGCTATGTGCCCGGCTCAGCTGCTCACCCCGCCAAGATGCTCCCGCGGATCGCCGCCCACGCCATCTCCACGTACACCCGCCCCGGCGACCTCGTCCTCGACCCGATGTGCGGCATCGGCACCACCCTCGTGGAGGCCATCCACCTCCACCGCAGCGCCCTCGGCATCGAGTACGAACCCAAGTGGGCCGACCTCGCACGCCGCAACGCCGCCTCCGCCACCCGAGAGGACGGCACCAGCGCCGGCGCCGTGCACTGCGGCGACGCCCGAAAACTCACCCAGCTCATTCCCGCCGCCCTCCACGGCCAGGTGGACCTCGTTCTCACGTCGCCGCCGTACGGAAGCTCCGTGCACGGGCAGGTCCGCTCCACCCGCGAGACCGGCGAACGCGGCGTGGTCAAGAAGGACTACCGCTACAGCCACGACCCCTCCAACCTCGCCCACGTCTCCACCGACCGGCTCCTGGACGCCTTCACCGAGATCCTCGCCCAGTGCCGCTTGATGCTCAGGCCCGGCGGCACTGTCGTGATCACCACCCGTCCGTGGCGCGAACGCGGCGAACTCATCGACTTGCCGTCGGCAGCCCTGGCCGCCGGGAAGGCCGCCGGCCTGACTCCCACCGAACGCTGCGTGGCCCTCCTCGCGGGCATCCGCGACGGCCGTCTGATCACCCGACCGTCGTTCTTTCAGATGAAGAACGTGCGCGATGCCCGCCGCCAGGGCATTCCGCTCGCGGTGATCCAGCATGAGGACATCCTCATCTTCACCAAGGCGGTCAGCCCGACCAGAGCGGGCGACGGTGCGCTGACGTTGAGCAGGCCACGGTGCGCTAGCCGAACGACCCGGACACACGCCACCGAAGGCGTTTGCCGACCCCGTACCCACAGAACGCAAGCAGATTGTGGCCGCCGCTGACCCATCTGACGGACAGACCACGACATGCAGAACTGGTTGAGCCACTCTTGCTGCACAGCAACCGATGGTTCGTCAGGCCCCAACACCTTCCGGGTCAGCTTGACCACCACACCTGCCGGATGGCCGGACCTGTACGGCCGCCAAGTGTGGCTTCACTGAAGGCTGATGACGGAAGCTGCCGTGCCGATTCCTCACTCAGACTGGAACCGGCACGGCAGGCCTCGGCTCGCTGCCGGACTATGCAGTCGGCTCCTGGGCCGCCGCGCGATAGGTGCGGGGTCTGTACGGTCTTCGGTGTAACTCCCGATCATGGAAGTAGCACCTGATGAGCGACGTGACTGTCTCTGTTGAGGCGGTTGAAGAGGTCCGGCCGGCCGAGTCGCCGGCGGACCTGCTGGATGACCAGTTGATCGGGCAGCTGGTCGACCGGGCCCGCGCGAGCGGCCTGCAGCTGACCGGCGACGGCGGGCTGCTGCAGCAATTGACCAAGCGCGTGCTGGAGTCCGCCCTGGAAGGCGAGATCACCGACCACCTCGGCTACGAGAAGCACGACCCGGCCGGTGCCGGCAGCGGCAACAGCCGCAACGGGGCCCGGTCCAAGACCGTTCTGACCGACGTGGGGCCGGTGGAGATCACGGTGCCGCGTGACCGCGACGGCAGCTTCGAGCCGCAGATCGTCAAGAAGCGGCAGAGGCGGCTGACCGGCGTCGACGAGATGGTCCTGTCGCTGTCCGCGCGTGGTCTGACGCACGGTGACATCTCCGCCCACCTGGCCGAGGTCTATGGCGCGAGCGTGTCCAAGCAGACCATCTCGACCATCACCGACAAGGTCATGGACGGGATGGCCGAATGGCAGAACCGGCCGCTGGACCCGGTCTATCCAGTGATCTTCATCGACTGCGTGCACGTCAAGGTGCGAGATGGGCAGGTGGCGAACCGGCCCATCTACGTCGCACTCGCCGTCACGGTGGACGGCACGCGCGACATTCTCGGCCTGTGGGCCGGCGACGGCGGCGAAGGCGCCAAATACTGGCTCCAGGTCCTGACCGAGATCAAGAACCGCGGTGTCGAGGATGTGTGCATGGTCGTCTGTGACGGGCTCAAGGGCCTGCCCGACTCGATCTCGGCGGTCTGGCCCCAGGCGGTGACCCAGACCTGTGTCGTCCACCTGATCCGGGCGTCGTTCCGCTACGCGGGCCGCCAGGACTGGGACAAGATCTCCCGCGCGCTCAAGCCGGTCTACACGGCTCCCACTGCGAGCGCGGCGGAGGACCGGTTCCTGGAGTTCCAGGAGGAGTGGGGCGCCAAGTACCCGGCGATCGTGCGCCTTTGGGAGAACGCCTGGGCAGAGTTCGTGCCCTTCCTGCAGTTCGACACCGAGATCCGCCGTGTCGTCTGCACCACCAACGCTATCGAGTCGGTCAACGCTCGCATACGAAAAGCCGTCCGGGCCCGCGGGCACTTCCCGAACGAGGCCGCAGCCCTCAAATGCGTCTACATGGCCATCATGAGCCTCGACCCCACCGGCCAGGGACGCAAACGCTGGACCATGCGTTGGAAGCCCGCCCTGCAGGCATTCGACATCGCCTTCGACGGCCGACTCTCCGTCGGCCGCCGATAACTCACATCACCCGAGTTACACCGTTGGCTGGACAGACCCTAGGTGCGCGGGCGATCGGCGACCTGCTCGATGAGGCCCTGCATGGACAGGGTGACGAGCGCATTGGCGACGGCACCGGACGAGCGGTCGATCACACGGCTGATCCTCGTGGCGGTGAAGGACTCACCGGGGTAGGCGTTGAGGTGGTCGAGGACGAGCTGCCGGAGGGCTCCACGGGCAAGGCGCCTGCCTCCACCGGGCGAGGCGGTCGCGGTGGTGACGTCTTTCGGCTGGAGGGCTGCGGAACACCGGGCAGGTGGTGGAGCGGACGAGGCGGCCCGCTTCGATGCCGACGTGTCGGACTTCTCGTCGGTGCCATGGACGGTGGACTCGTGCAGGTCCCTCAACAGGTGGCTGCTTTCCGGCGCTGGCGCAGCCGCCTGGGGCGCGGCGATTGCCTGCGCAACGGGTTCCTCACGAGCGCCGGGTTGCTCGAACGTCGGGGCCGCGGCGGTGTGGACGGCGTGCCACAGGTCGGGATGGCGATCGGGACCGTTCTTGATGCCCCGGTTGCGGTAGGCGAGACTTCGCTTCTCGAGGTCCACGAGGGACTTGAAGGTGCTGGAGCGGGCGGTGTCGGCGGCTTGGGCGATGTCATCGACGGTGGCTGGGTCGGTGAAGGCGACGAGTTGGGTATAGACGTGGAGGACAGCGGGGGACAGCCCCGCCAATCGGTCGCTGATCGTGGTGTCGGACATGAAGAGGGCCTCGCTTCCCGAAGGGCTTGAGGAGTGAGGTCCCCGGCCGGGGCGCGGCCCTTGTGGGCCGCTGATGTCGCCGGCGCGTGCGCATCGCGAGTGTTCCGGACAGACAGACCGAGGCATGGGAATCGCGGTGGTCTCCGTGATCCCGCTTGGCGCGTCGGCCGCGACCATGGACGCTCGCAAGCGGGCATGTAGTCAAGCGTCCCTACCTTGTTGATGGGGATGAGCGAGCTTCTCCGGCCGCACCGATCCCACCACGGGGCACCGTAACGCCGGCGCCGGTGCGAAGACGTTCGACCTCTCCCAGCCCGGCGGGCGTGCACGCCAAGGCCGGCGCCGTCCAGCGGCTCACCGTACTGGCCGCCGAAGCCGGACTGCCGCTCGCCCACCTTGCTGTCGCCTTCGTCCGCGCTCACCCCGCCGTCACTTCCGTGCTGATCGTGTGCCGTTCGGATATCCGTCGCTGCTGGTCAAGCCACGTATCTGTACTCGTTGATCAGGCCGCCGAGAACGCGGCTGCGTAGGACTCGCGTGGTGCTCAGGGCGGTGACCGGTGCGGGCTGCCGTTCGGCGAGCGGTGGCAACTGTCCTCGGGCCTGATGTGGGCGATGCCCGTTGTAGTGCCGGGCGTACTCGTCAAGTACTCGCCGGGCATGGGTCTCGTTCCACATCAGCACATGGTCGAGGGCCTCGCGCCGCAGGGTCCCGATGACCCGTTCACAGTGCGCGTTCATCTGTGGAGAGCGTGGTGCCGTCCTCACGACCTCGATGTTCTCGGATTCGAAGACCGCGTCAAAGGAGTCGGTGTACTTGCCGTCCCGGTCGCGGACCAAGAAGCGCAGCGTCTCGTGGCGCACGCCCAAATCGGCAGCGAGGTTGCGGGCCTGCTGCACCGTCCACTGCCCGGTCGGATGTGCGGTCACCCCGGCAACGTGCAGGCGGCGTGCACCGTGCTCGAGGAAGACCAGCGCGTAGACCCGGCTCAGGTCCACCAGGTCGATGTGCAGGAAATCGCAGGCGATGATGCCGTCGGCCTGCGCCATGAGGAACTCTCGCCACGTGGGCCCGCGTCTGCGGGGCGCAGGGCCTACGCCGGCATCGGTCAAGATCTTCCATACCGTGGAGGCGCCGGCCTGGTGCCCGAGCCTCGCGAGCTCTCCTTGGATTCTGCGGCAGCCCCAACGCGGGTTCTCTGCGGCCAGCCGCAGTACCAGTTCCTTGATCGCCTCCGCGGTCGGCCCGGCCTGCTCCGGCGTCTGCTGTAGTCCCACCTGCACGCGACGAGCCTTCGGTGCCACGCGAGCAAAGTCCCCGGCGTCACCGGGAACGCGTTCGCCCACTGCCGCTGGGGTATCAGCGAGGACAGCGCCGCGAACCACAAGCGGTCCACCGGCTGGTAGCGCACAGGGCCTGAGAGCTGCCTGCGCAGCACCGCGTTCTCGTGCCGCAAGACAAGAACCTCGGCCTCCTTGGCTGCCTGCCGACGCAGCAGCACCGCCGGGACCGACAGCAGCTTCCGTGTCACCTGGTACATCAGCGAGACAATCACTTGCAGCATGGTTCCATCGAGCCCTCGAGTACCACCAGACCCCTGCGAACTGCAGCGACGCGTTTCTGAACGGCACAACATCAAGAACCAGCGGAGCGATTTTGGCCGGGAGCTGCTTTGGCGCGAGTGATCATGGCCCCGTAAGCTCGCGGCGCGTCGGGCAGTCTGTGGACCTGCGGTACTTCTGCTGCGTCAGCTGGGCGGCCGTCTCGAGCGGAACCCAGCCGTAGCGGGCGCCGAATCGCAGCAGCTCACAGACGGTGGTCATCACCGCGTTTGCGGTCTCCTCCGATCGGAACCGCTGCTGACCGCCGCCGCCGTCGCGCCGCCGGGACGGCAGCGGCTCCTGCACCAGCCGGCGCATGAACCGGGCGAGCTGCCCCAGCGTCGGTCGGGACCAGTCCACACCATGGGCCGCGCAGGACGTCAGGTACAGAGCCGACCGGCCTGCGTAGATGCGTTCGGTGTTCCACGACAGGTGTCGCGCACGGAGCGAGTCGAGGTAGGCCGAAGCCTCGCGGTGGAGCTCATAGGTGCTGCCGTCGATCACGACCCAGGAGACGGACCCGTTCGCAGGCGAGACGGCCCTCTCCGCGCGGTAGACGGTCGTCGACGTGCCAGACGTAACTGATATGCCTTGCAAACCCTTGGATACCTTCCAGGAACATGAAGATCCCCTCCAGAACCAGAGGTGCCAGAGGGAAAGATGCTCCTGTAGTTAACCGGGCACGCTTGGGCTTACGAGTAAGACGCGATGACAATCGGGGGCCGGATCTCGGCTCCCTCCTGGTCAAGCCGCCGCTGATCAGCCGAACAGCTGGGAACCAAGCGGGTGCTGTCGGTCGAAGCCGGGGAGGATCAGGAATGTCGCGCTGGCGGTTGTGGTGGTGAATTGCAGCAGTGCGTCGGAGGTGTCCATGTGGGTGAGGGTGGCGGTGAAGGTCCGCAGGTCGTTCTGGAAGCTGATGAAGAGCAGGCCGGGGGCGGGATCGTCGGTGCTGTAGGCGCGGCGGAGCATGAGGCCGGCGCCGACCACGTTGGGGTTGGCCCGGCGGATGTGGGCGTCGACCGGGACGAGGTAGCGCCCGTCAGGTGTTTTGGCGCCAAGGTCCGGGTCCGAGGCTATGGAGCCGCCGGAGAGAGGCACGCCGGTGGTCCGGCGCCGGCCGAAGACCGCCTCCTGATCGGCGACGGAGAGCGCGGCGAACCGTGGCAGGTCGAGTTCCATGCGCCGCACTACGGCAATCGTTCCGCCGGCGACGGAAGCCGACCCGGCCAGCCACAGGTGGCGCTGTTGCTCGGCCGTCGTGTGCGGTCCCACGATGCCGTCGACGAAACCCAGCGGGTTTCGAGGCGCAGAAATGCCTTTGTCCACGGGGACGTTCGGACCGCGGCGTGCTGACTGGCGCCAGCGTTCGTGTATCCGGTCACCGGCCTGCGCCAGGAGCGCGGCGGTGACGACCGGTAACAGCAGGGCGTCGCTGGCGCAGATCTGTATCAACAGGTCGCCGCCTCGCGCCTGTGGGGCGATCTGCTCGCGGGAGAACCGGGGGAGGTCCGCCGCGCCGGGCAGTGAGGGATCGGCCATACGCACCAGGCGGGGGCCCACCCCGATCGTCACGGTGAGATCGCCCGGTGGCAGGCCCAGCAGTCGTCGATCGGTCCCCGCGGTGAGCGTGTGAATGGCCTGGCCGAGTTCTGCCAGCAGCGGGCCGACGGCCACGCTGTCGCCGAGGTCGGCCACCACCGCCAGCAGGTTGGGCTGGGCCGGTTGCGGGAGTGTGATGCCTGCCTGATAGCGGCCGAATGGCGACACCGGTGTAATTGACGCGGGGGAAGGGGGCCGGCTCGGCCGCGCTGCGGGCGATTCGCACCCGGCGGTGAGCCCGGTGGCCGCCACGGCCCCGGTGGCACCCATGAACGCGCGGCGTGACGGATGGGACTCGGCTCGGCTCACGGCGTGAAGAATGCCATATCCATTCTGGCGGCGGCGAGTTGATCGGTCTCCGTACCGGGATGACTTCATGCCAGGATGAGGCCATGCCTCGTCTCCGTCTTCGCCTGATGGTCGCGTTATTGAGCACACTGATCTGCGTACTGGCGGGCTGCGGGTCCGGCGATGACGGGCCGAGCCACGGCCGGCGGCCGTCCGGTGCGCATGTGACGATCCGCGTGCCTGGCGATGCCCCGACGATCTCGGATGCGGTGTCTCTTGCTCACCCCGGTGACCTGGTGCTGGTCGCGCCAGGGGTGTACCACGAGTCGGTGAAGGTCTCCACACCCCGGGTCACTCTCCGTGGTGAGTCCCGGGACAAGGTCGTCATCGACGGGCGGCTGCAGCAGCCGAACGGTGTCGTCGTCGCGGCGCCCGGGGTGGCCGTGGAGAACCTGACCGTGGAGAACAACACGCAGAACGGGGTGCTGGTCACCGGTTCGGCGAAGGCGGCCGCCGGCCTGCCGGGGCGAAACGGCGGCTACGACACCGGCGACGAGCCCGTCACCTTCCTGAAGTCGTTCCTGGTCTCGTATGTGACCGCGACCCGTAACGGTCTGTACGGCATCTACGCGTTCTCCGCGCAGAACGGTGTCATCGAGCACTCGTACGCGTCAGGCGGGGCCGACTCGGGGATCTACGTCGGACAGTGCAAGCCGTGCCACGTCGTGGTACGGGACAACGTCGCCGAACTCAACGCGGTCGGTTACGAAGGCACCAACGCCAGCGGTGACATGTACGTCGTCGGCAACCGCCTCGTCGGCAACCGGGTCGGCCTGACCACCGACTCCGACCACCAGGAGAAGCTGCTCCCGCAGCAGGACGCCGTCATCGCGGGCAACCTGATCGCCGCCAACCAGCAGACGGCCACCCCGGAGCAGGCCGACGGCGGGTGGGGCACCGGCATCGGCATCGACGGCGGCAGCAGCAACCAGTTCCTCCGCAACCGCATCGCCGACAACAGCAACGCCGGGCTGGTGATCACCGCGACCGCCGACATTCCACCGGTCGGCAACCAGATCACGGACAACACGTTCACCGGCAACGGCGTCGATGTCGGCTGGACGTTCCCCACTGCCACCCGGGGACGGGGCAACTGCCTGCGCGGCAACGAGCTCCGCACCACGGTGCCCGCCCGGCTCGCGACCACCACGTCGTGCCCGGTCCCGGCCAAGGCGCCCTCACCGGACGGCCGGTGGGCGATGCCGACGGCACCCGGCGGCATCCCGTTCACCGAGGTCGCGGCGCCAGGTCCACAGCCGCAGTTCCCCCACGCCCTCACCACGGGCGCCACCGCCGTCCCGGCCATTCCGGCCCTGCCCGACCCGGCAGGCATCCCGCTGCCGTCGGCGTCCCTGCTCGCCGCGAACGCGCGGGTGCAGACGCCATGAGCGTCATGAACAGCGACTACCGCGCCGGGGTGACTCCGGGCGCCGGCTCGACCGGAACGTACTTCTGGGTGTCGAAATCGATGTCCACCGGCTGCGACGCGGAACCCACGCTGGCGCGGACCCGGTACATGGTGCCGTCCGAGCCGACCCAGTAGCGCACGTTGCCCGCCGTACCGGAGCGGTCACGGGAGGACGGCCCGGTCATGACGTCCACCGGGTGCCCGTCCACCTGGTCCCGCCCCCACCAGGCGGCGCCGTTCTGCGGCAGCAGTTCGGCGTTGTCCGGCCGGTCGCTGCCGAGACCGAGCGCGATGGCCAGCGAACTGTCCAGCGAGCTGCCGGAGGACTGCAGCGCACGGCTGTACCAGCCCGAGCTGGGCGGCGACGCGGGTGCGCGGGCCGGGGCGTTCGCCATCGGGTGGACGAACACCGAGGTGGCCGTCCACTCGATCAGCCCGTCGCTGGACGTGTCGCGCCCGGTGCCGTGGACCACGCCGTAACCCAGCTTGCCCCGGTAGTCGACGGACCCGGTGACGACCAGCCCGCCGGCGGTGCCCGGCACAGTGATCGTCACCGCCCGGCCGTGCGCCTCGTAGTTGCGGAACCGCGTGATCGCCAGCCGGTTCGCCTCGTCCGACGTCAGCGCGCGCGGACTGCTGGAGCCGGAGCCGCCGCCAGTGAGGAGGAACGCGGCACCCACTGCGACGGCCGCTGCGCCGATGACTGCAGCCGCCCAGCGGGGCCGCAGCCAGCGGCGCCCGTCAGCCGCACGGCCTGGTGGGGCTTGCTGGATTCTCCCGCTCCGCACGCGGCTCGACGCTGACACTCTTCTGATCCACCCTCTCGATCACCACGCTGCTCGGCCGTCGCGCTGTCGCGGCGGCACTCGGCAGTCCGGTGACAGACGACGCGATGGCCGGTCCTCGTGGACCGGCCCAGACGTGATCTGCCCGACCGCGCCATCCGGGTCGCGGGCGGGCAGATCACTGTTGTTCGGTGCGTTCAGTGTTTCTGGGCGCGGCGCTTCCGACTCATGAACGCGATGAACAGGCCCGCACCCACCAGCAGACCGGCCAGGGCGATCATCTGCGGCAGTCCGGACATACCGGTGTGCGCCAGCGAACCCGTGTCCCCGCCGGCCGGGGCCGGGTTGTTGGCGGGCGGCGCGGGTGACGGCGGCGTAGAAGCCGGCGGTGAGGCCGGTGGCGAACTCGAGGTCGGGGTCGGGGTCGGTGTTGCCTTCGGGATGTAGACCCCGGCATCGATGGTGTGATCGACCCCGCCCGGCTTGTCCGGCGCTGTGACAGGCGCGTAGCCGTTGCACAGCTGTCCGGTGGTCGGCGGCGTCACGTTGGAGTCGTGCGCCCGGTTGGCACCGGCTCGCGGGAGTGTGAACCGCAGCTCGCTTGCCGGGGGTTGGCTGGGCACCTTGCCGGTCTCCGCGGTACACACGTCGAACTGCACCGTGTATTTCGCACCCGGCGTGAGCTGGTACGCGGCGCCGACCCCACCGAAGTAGTACTCGCCGGCGGCGTCGGTTTTGGTCGTGGCGACCTGCTTGCCGCCCGCGTCCAGCAGGTTGATCGTCGCCCCGGGCAGCAGCGGTTCCGCCGGGTCCTGGATCCCGTTGTGGTCGCCGTCGAACCACACGAGGTTGCCGATCTGGATCGGCGCGTTCTCCGCCGCGTACGCGATGTCGCCGAGCCCGCCGGCCTTGCCGAACCCGTTCTGTTCCTGGCCGACGAATTGGTACGCGTTGGCGTTCGGAGCGTTGCCCGGGCCCTGACCGGTCGTGATGTCGTAGTAACCGGTCCCGCTGGTCTCGATATTGGTGGTCGGGTCGAACTCCGTGCTGACAACCCACTGCTGCTGAGGAATGTAGGCCACCGCCCCCAGTGCGGTCTCCTGGTGCCCGCCGACAAAGAAGTCGCCCGGGAAGTACTCGACGACACCGGCGTCCTCGCCGTGATCGTTGGCGGGGGTGGCGTGGTTGGGGCAGTTTCCGGTGCCTTCCCACGCGTATCCACCGGCGGGATCGGCGCAGGCCATGTTGATGTCACCGCCGGACATGCCGAGTTCCGGCGTGTTGTTCCCCGGGCGGGGATCCAGCCCCTTGGCGCTGAGCACGTCCATGAACCGGTCGCGGAAACCCAGGACCATCGAACCGTCGCGGCCGAACGCGAGGGAGGCCAGCTCCGGCTGCGGATCGATGAAGGCGCCGCCCGCCTTCCGCTCGTCCCACGTGGCCAGGCTGGTGTTCCACGGGTTCCAGTGGGTGGCCTGGTCGATGTCGCCGGCCCCGGTGAAGACGGTGCCGCGCTTGTAGGAGAGCGCGTGGGTCAGCACCGTGGTGAACTTCTTGCCGTCGTAGGCGTACACGACAGCCTTCAGGTCGGCGCGCTGCTGCGTGCTCTCCGCGTCGCACACACCGCCGACGTAAAGCTTGTTGTCGTGGACGGAGAGACCGAACGGCCGCCAGTCGCCGGGCGTCGCGCACCCCGGGTCCGGGATCGGCACCGTCGCCTCGGGCACCGCGGCGGTGGTTCCCGTCGCGTCGAAGCTCACCAGGCTGCGGGTCAGCAGGTTCACCGCGTACAGCGTGGAGCCGTCCTCCGACAGAGCCAGACCGCCGATGCTCTCCTCGCCCGGTGCGTCGATGAACCCGGGATCCTTCACCATGTCGGCGGTGTCGTGCGGCGTGAGCGCAGCGGCCGGCACTCGCGCGAACAGCTTCGGGGCACCCCCGCCGCTGACCGGCACCGTGTAGATCGCGCCGGCGCCCTCCGGCCCGTACGGGGCGTACCGGCGGGCGAACGCGCTCTGGAACAGCCGGCTGCGGTACTTGTCGTAGGCCAGCCCGAACGTCGTGCCCACCTGGGCCTGCGTGGCCAGCGTGGCCGGGCACGACACGGCGGTAGGACACGTGCCGCGGGTCTTCGTCCCGAACGCCACCAGGGCCCGGGTGTCGGTTCCGGTGGCGCCGTTCTGGACCGGCACGAAATAGCGCGAGTCCGGCAGCGCGTAGTCGGCCGGGTTCCACACCCCCGTCACCACCGAGGCGTCCTTGCCGCCCGACACGTCCACGAACGACGTGAAACTGTCGAAGTGGTTCGCCGCCGTCGACGCGGGCGCCGCCCGCAGATAGCCGCTGTACGGTGCCGGGACACTGACGTCCACGCGGTACTGGCCGCCGCTCAGCACGGTCGACGCCGACACCACGACCTTTCCGGTGGCGTCCGTGACGCCGGTGACAGCGTGCCCGGCAGGGTCGGAGATCTCCACCTTCATGCCCCGCTGCGGCACGTCCATCGTCGCGTTGATCACGCCGGTGCCGAAGAAGTCACGCAGCACCTCGACCGTCAGCGTGCCGTCGGCGGTCGAAGCGGCGGCCGTTCCAGCCATTCCGGCCGTCGCCCCCACGGCGCCGCCTGCCAACAAGAGAACGGATAACCCTATGCGCGCCAGCGGCCCCCCAAGCCTCGGGGCCGACTGGCGCGAGTCTCTGCCGACTCGGTTCATGGCATCACACTCCACACTTCACTTGTCATGAAAACGAAGCACCCGCTTCTCGCTGCACGTCCCGTTCGTGGCCCCAGGCGCGGACGCCTGTCGCGAACGCCACGGACAAGAAAAAGGGTCCACTGCCGTTGCGTGGACCGCTTTGTGGTGATCGCCTGAGGATATTGTGGGCGAACTGTAAAAGCCGGAGGCCAGGAAAGGCGAACGCGCGTTCAGAACCTCGGACAGGACCGCCCTGGGCTGTATATTTTCGCAGCTCAATCACGGTATCCCCGCCCCCACCGCCGACCTCACCGACCGCCATCGCGAGCAGCGCGCAATATTCTATGCGCGGGAGTCCAGCCGTCACCAGCAGAACCCCTGACATCAACCGGGATCCTTTAACAATCCCGGCGCGCCCAGAGAATGGCGACCGGAAGAGCATGCGACAACGACGTGATGGCCGGATCGGGTCCGTTCAGTGTGTGACGCCTGGATGATACGTCTGGGACATGTCGGCTGCCCTATGCCGACGGCCGCCCGGTCGGGCTCGTGGTGCTCCTGTCGGGCGGCCGTCACACCATGACGGTCAGCTGTCGGAACGGAATGCTCCGTGGACTCGCAGGTCGCCCTGGATCGACACCTGGTCGCCGTCGACGTGCGTCCTCGGTGCGGACCGACAGGAGCCGGTTGGCGTTCACCTTCCCCAGGAACAGCGACTCCCCGTGGACGACCAGCTTGAACTGCTCGTGGTCGGTCGTCAGCTTGTCCCTGACCGTCAGGTCGCCCGCGATGACCGCGCCCTGGACCTCCAGGTTCCGCATGGGCCGGAGATCGCCGTTGACGGTGAGGTCGCCGCCGACGGCGGCGTTCTGGGCAGCGTTCAGATCGCCCTCGACGGTGAGACGTTCCTTCACCCGAGCCCGACGGGTGACCAGGTCGTTCAGGTCCGCCTCGCCGGCTGCGACGGTTCCCCACTGGCGGTTTCCGGCGCCTTGGAACACGTTCACCCCGGCGGGCGGGAACTCGATCCAGCCGGTGCTGCTGTCGCGGCCTTGAACCCACTTGGTGTTGATGCCGTTCAGGTCCGCCCTGTCAGCGTCGACGGTTCCCCACTCCCGCTTTCCGTCCTTGTGCACATGCACTCCGGACTGCGGGAATTCGAGCCACCCCTTGCCGGCGTCAAGCTCCCCCACCCACGTGGTATTCACGCCGTTCGCGCTGACCTTCTCAGCCGTGACGGTCCCCAAGTCGCCACCCTCGCCATGGCCTACCTTGATTCCGTCGGGCGGGAACTGGATCCACCCGGCACCGTTGTCGCGGCCCCGTACCGACGTGGTGCTCACGACGTCCAGCTCGCCCTTGGCAGCCGAGACGATCCCCGGCGCGCCGGATGCGCCGCGAATCTCCGCTCCCTGCGCGGAGAAGACGATCCGCCCCTTGTCCGTCGTGCCCTCGGCCCACGGGGTGTGTACGCCGTTGGTGGCGGTGACGCTGTCGAACTCGGGGCTGCGCAGCTGGACGGTGGTGGTGAGGAAATACCCCGGCTGTTGTCCCGTTTCGGGTTTGGCTATCAGGGTGTAGGTGGCGTCTCGCTTCGGTGCCTGGTCCGGCTGAGGTGACCACTGCCAGCCGGATGCCGACCGCAACTCGGCGAGCTCTACGCCGCCGTCCGGCCTCTGGATCTCGTACTTCAGTATGTCGGGGCCGTCCCACAGCAGGACGACGTTCTCGCCCGAGTCCACCAGCGCCACCTTCGGGCGGAAGTTGCGCGGCACCTTGGGCGCCTGCTTCAGCAGGCTCAGAGTGACGGAGTGCTCCTGCACCTCCTCAGCCCTCCCCGAGGTCTCCGTCACCTTCAGCAGGACCAGCCCCGCCTTGCTGGAGACAGGAAAGCCGTCCAGCAGCAGGACCATGGAATCGCCCGGAGTGAACAGCCCGCCGTTCCGGCCGGCGGACACCGTGAGGACACCGTCCCAGTGCGACGTCGGCTCGTCCCTGAACCTCACCGAATACCCTCGCTGGATCCGCGCGTCGATCGTCTTCGGATCGGGCGTGAGATCGGCTTCCTCTTCCCCGCAGGGCACTTCCACCTCGATGGAGTACCAGGGCGCCCAGTCCCTGGTCGGATTGGAGATGACGATGTACACCGCCCCCACGGGCGCAGTCCCCGCCGTTCCACAGCGTTGTCCCGCCGGACAACCCAAGAGCCCCGATTTGCCATAATCGGCGCGAACCAGATCTGCCCTGGCCGAAAGAGGCAAGCGCACAGTTACGCATGATTCGGGGGCGAACGTGGTAGTACTCAGTGTTGCCGAGAACGGAGCTGTGACCTCCTGTTGCAGTGGGGTAAGTTACCGCTCCTTCGGGGTGGGCGCGTTCACAGGCAGAGTCGTTCGAACTGGGGCACCAGATGAGCCACCCCTGTGTGGACCGGCCTGACGGCCACCTGCGCTTTGCCTGCCGGAACACGGGCTCCGTGCGTGCGCGATGCGTGAGCGGACGGTCCGGCACGAGGTGTCACGAGCGGGATGGCGTACGCCGCCGCAGGGCGCTGATCAGGCAAAACAGCACCCCGTGGCAGCGTCGAGCACCCCCCGGCAAGGATCCAATCCCACTCCTAAAGCGGGGGTCTCAGGTTCGATCAGCCGAGATAGGGCCGCTCACGGTGCTCCAGGAAGTGACGGATCCGGAGCCGCTGCGTGTGGTGCATCGGCAGTTGATCAATCTCCGCCGGATGGACGAACCGCAGCTCCGTGGACTCGTCCGAGATCGCCAGTCGGTCGCCGACCACACGCGCGGTGAAGCAGACGTTGAACTGTCTGCGCACCTCACCGTCCGAGTAGACAATGACGTGGCGAGGATCGGTGTACGTGCCCACGAGCCCCGTGATCTCTACGTCCAGACCCGTTTCCTCCTTCACCTCCCGGATGGCCGTTCCCGGGAGTGAGTCGGTCATCTCCATGCCGCCACCAGGGAGCGCCCAAAGGTCGTTGTCCCGCCGGCGCTGAAGGAGTACGCGCCCTTCCTCATCGGTAACCACGGCGGACGCGGCGACCACCAAGCTGTTCGGCTCAGGTGCCGCCGGGTCGTCGTAGTACTCGATCCGTGCCATGGTCAGTCTTCTCCTATCGGCGTCGCGGTCTCCCACACCGCATCAAAGCTGCTGGCGTAGGTGTCGAACATGCCGCCCTCTCCGTTGCGCCGAAGATGCCACACGGGAGCACCGTAGGCGTTCACGCCCCAGACATGGGCATTGACCAGCGCCTGGTCATCCGCACGATAGATCGAGTTGTAGAGCGTGGTGGCATGGGTCCGCACCTCGATGCCGGGTACCTCGGCCAAGGGGCGATAGTGCATGAGGGCGAGTCGGCAGCGGGACTCGATCCCATGGCCGAACCTCTCTTCGCTACCGCGATGTTGGACGTTCGTGCTGTCCGGGTCGCCGATCGCGGTACGGACAGCACACCCATCGGCAGCTCGCTCTCGCAACAAGTCGTTGAGCGGGCCTTGTCCCAAGGCCGGGAAGTTAGCGTTTTCGCAGGTCCTGCAAGCGCGTTGAGGGTTCGAGGCGAAAGCACAACGGAGCTCGTTGGTACAGGCAGTCGACCAAGACAGCTTGTACGTGAGGAGCTCCGTTGCGGGTTCATTTTGCCCTGCCGTCCGCGCTGGCGGCCATCACCCGTACGGTGCCCGTGGCTGCGGGCCGGTTCGCGCCGGGGCATCTGGGAGAGCTGACCGTCGTGGTGCCGTTCGAGCTGGTGGACGCGGTGCTGGCGGAGACGCGGACCGTGCAGCGGCGGTTGCGTGACCTGCCTTCGAGGGTCGGGATGTACTTCCTGCTCGCGATGTGCCTGTTCCCCGAGATCGGCTACCGGCTGGTGTGGGACAAGCTCACCGCAGGTCTGGCCGGGATTCCGGTGGCCTCGCCGAGCGCGAAGTCCCTGCGGGACCTGCGCCGCCGGCTGGGAGCCGCGCCGGTGCGGGCGCTGTTCGAGGTGCTCGCAGGTCCCCTGGCCCGCCCGACGACTCCCGGGGTGCGTTTCGGCGCCTACCGGACCGTGTCCTTCGACGGCTGCAGCTCTCTGCGGGTGCCCGATTCGCCCCGCAACCGGGCCTGGCTCGGGCGGACGGCTCATCACGGCTATCCCACAGTCGAGTTGATGACGCTGGTCGAGACCGGGACGAGAGCGTTGATCGGGGCGGTGTTCGGCACCACCGACGAGGGCGAGACCGCCTACGCCCGCCGGCTCCTGCACCTGCTCGGGCCGGACATGCTCGTGCTGTGGGACAAGGGCTTCGACCCCAACGACTTCCTCGCCCAGGTGGGCGCGACCGGCGCAAAGGTACTGGGAAGGCTCCGCAGCAACCGACGGACCCCGGTCCTGGCCCGTCTCGACGACGGCTCGTACCTGTCGGTGATCGGCACCGTGGGCGTCCGGATCGTCGACGCCGAGATCACGGTGACATGCAACGACGGCACCGTCTTCACCGGCACCTACCGGCTGGTCACCACCTTGACCGACGCCCGCCGACACCCCGCGGCGGCGCTGATCAACCTCTACCACGAGCGCTGGGGTGCGACACGAAGTCGCACGAGTTTGAGTGAATTACCTGAAGGAGGACGGCCGTTGCTGTCGACAGGATAGTTCCGGGCCAGTGCTCAAGGCCCGTCCCCACTCTGGCATGCGTCGCTGGTAACGGCGGGGTGTGAAGCCCAGAGGAGAAGCCCAAGGGCCCCCGTGCCATCCGGGGACTACAGGCGAGGGGAAGACCGGACGGGTGAACGCAAGTGAACCCCTGATGATGCTTCGTGATCGTGGGCCCCGCCGATGGACTGCTCCAGCGGGGTGCAGGACTGGCCGCTGAGAAGTGGCAGGCGCTGGCTGAAGCCCCAACGTCAGCCGGGAGAGCATCGCCGTCCCGGAGTTTAGGGGGCACCCACCCCGGTCGTATCTCACTCGTGTGGAACGTGGAAACCCCGCTGGGGTCCGGACACGTAAGTGTCCGGTCAGCCGACCGCGAGGAAGGCCCAACTCCCCAGCGGGCACAGGATGACCCAAGAAGCCAACGCCGGTGGCCGAAAGGCAGCGGGAAACCGGAGCAGAAGGCCAGCACCTCCGCTGGCCGCTCCGCATAACCGGCCGGATACGGGCTCTGCCCGGACCCGAAAGGGTGCTGACGTGGGTCAGGTGGGCCTGTGAGGAACTGATGACC
The DNA here is from genome assembly GCF_009796285.1 of Streptomyces broussonetiae. Lineage (NCBI taxonomy): Bacteria > Bacillati > Actinomycetota > Actinomycetes > Kitasatosporales > Streptomycetaceae > Streptomyces > Streptomyces broussonetiae. The sequence goes on from NZ_CP047020.1 coordinate 7,716,765, forward strand.
ATCAACGCTGGAACCGAAGGACAAGTTGGACACCGTGGCGACAACATCTCCCGTGACGGACACCGTCCAGGACGACAGCGCCGTCACGGCGAACGGACCTGAGGACGACTCCACCGACTGGCAGTCGATCGACTGGCAGGGCGCGGAGAACGAAGTACGGCGGCTGAGGCAGCGGATCTTCACGGCATCACAGGCAGGGGACCTCAAGAAGGTCCGCAATCTCCAGAAGCTGATGCTCCGTTCCCGCTCCAACACGCTGGTGAGCGTGCGGCGGGTGACGGAGATCAACGCTGGCCGCAAGACGGCAGGGATCGACGGACGGGTTGTCCTGCTGCCCCAGGGGAAGGCCGAACTGGCCGACTGGATGCAGCACCGGGCAGCTCCATGGAGGCCCCTGCCCGTCAAGCGGGTCTATATCCCCAAGGCCAATGGCCGTCAGCGCGGCCTCGGAATTCCCGTGATCATCGACCGGTGTCTTCAAGCCGTGACGCTGAACGCGCTGGAACCCGAGTGGAAGGCACGGTTCGAGCCGAGATCCTACGGATTTCGTCCCGGCCGTGGCTGTCACGACGCGATCGGAGCGATCTTCCTGGCTGCCAAGGGCAAGAGCCCGAAGCGCCAGTGGGTCCTTGACGCGGACCTGGCAGCGGCGTTCGATCGTATCGACCATGACCGCCTCATGGCCTCCATCGGACAGTTCCCCGCCCGGGGTCTGGTCGAGCGGTGGCTCAAGGCGGGAGTACTCGACCACGGCGTCCTCGCCCCGACCGAGGAGGGGGTCCCGCAAGGCGGGATCATCTCCCCGGCGCTGATGAACGTGGCCCTGCACGGGATGGAAGAGGCTGCCGGAGTCCGCTACCGGCTCACCGGCCCACGGGCTGGCGAACTGGCAGTGGGTTCACCGACTCTGATCAGGTACGCCGATGACCTAGTGGTGCTCTGTCACAGCCGTGACGAGGCGCAACAGGTCAAGGAGCGGCTCTCCCGGTGGCTCAAGCCCCGGGGTCTGGCCTTCAATGAGGACAAGACGCGAATCGCGCACCTCGACGAGGGCTGCGATTTCCTGGGCTTCACCGTCCGCCGATACCACGGCATGCTCCTGATCAAGCCGAGTAAGGCATCCGTACGACGGATCCGGGCACGGCTCACCGCCGAAGTACTGGCCCTTCGAGGACAGAACGCGGCGGCGGTGATCGCCAAGCTCAACCCGATCATCCGGGGTTGGGCTGCCTACTTTCGGGGGGTGGTCTCCAGCGAGGTGTTCACGTCGCTGGACAACCACGTGTGGAGGCTGGTCTACAAGTGGGCCCGGCACACACACCCGAACAAGCCGAACGGCTGGGTGACATCCCGGTACTTCGGCCGGTTCAACGAGTCCCGGCAGGACCGGTGGGTATTCGGTGACCGCGAGAGCGGCCGCTACCTCACCAAGTTCGCCTGGACCAGGATCGTCAGACATCAACTCGTCATCAAAGGGGCGTCCGTGGACGACCCGGCGCTGACCGAGTACTGGGCCTCGCGGCGACAACGGAACAAGCCCCCGCTCAGCCCGCGCCTGCTGGGTCTGCTCCAAGGGCAGCACGGCCGGTGCCCGCTCTGCGGAACGCTTCTCCTTCATGCCGACCAGCAGCCGCAGAGCCCCCAGGAATGGGAGCAGTGGCTGCGGGCGATCCGGACGGCGGTACGCGCGAACGCGCTCACCGCCGAACCGGACGGAAGCCAATCCGACGATCCCGTCACCTTCCGACTCACCCACGTTCACTGCCACCGCTGGCGCGGCGGCAGTGAACCACGGTGACCAGCCATCCTGGCTGCCCGTGGGCCTTCAGGGCCTGCTTGAGCCGGATGCGGTTAACGCCGCCCGTCCGGTTCTGAGGGGGGTGCGGCGCAGCAATGCGCCGCACCTACCCGACAACACGAGAGCGCGTACTTCGCGCTCCGCCATACGATCCTCGCCGGCCACAACCTCCGCTCGAACGACGCGGTCGGCCTCGAACAGGAGATGTGGGCCCTGCTCACGCTCTACCAGGCCCTGCGGGCCGTGATGGTCGAGGCCGCCGAGTCGGTCCCCGGCACCGACCCCGACCGCTGCAGTTTCACTGTCGCCTTGCAGACCGCCCGTGACCAGGTCGTCCAGGCCGCCGGGATCATCCCCGAGGATCCCGGCTCCATCGGCCTGATCGGCAGGCGGGTGCTGGCCCGGCTCCTCGCACCCCGCCGCCACCGGTCCAGCACCCGCAAGGTCAAGTCCCCGATCTCCCGCTACAGCGAGCAACGCGACGACGGCCGCCCCGACCGCAGCCGCACCATCACCGACCTCGCCGTGACCGTCCTCGAACCCGGCCCCGAACAGCAGCCCTTGCCCACGGCCTCCCGCGACGACCGCCACACCGCTCCAGCCCAGCGCCGACGGCACCGCGTCCTCGCCCTGCTGCAGGACGACCCGACCCGCCTGTGGAGACCCGCAGAGATCGCCGCCCACTTCGGCGACATCACCTTGCACACCATGTATCGCCAGCTGTCCCGATGGGCCGACAGCGGCCTCATCCACAAGCTCGGACCAGGCCTCTATGCAGCCACAGCCTGGACCTCAACCCCCTTGTCACCAGCACAAACGGGTTAACTTCCCGGCCTTGGGGGAAGCCCCGTGGGTCTGTCCAGCCAACGGTGTAACTCGGGTGATGTGAGTTATCGGCGGCCGACGGAGAGTCGGCCGTCGAAGGCGATGTCGAATGCCTGCAGGGCGGGCTTCCAACGCATGGTCCAGCGTTTGCGTCCCTGGCCGGTGGGGTCGAGGCTCATGATGGCCATGTAGACGCATTTGAGGGCTGCGGCCTCGTTCGGGAAGTGCCCGCGGGCCCGGACGGCTTTTCGTATGCGAGCGTTGACCGACTCGATAGCGTTGGTGGTGCAGACGACACGGCGGATCTCGGTGTCGAACTGCAGGAAGGGCACGAACTCTGCCCAGGCGTTCTCCCAAAGGCGCACGATCGCCGGGTACTTGGCGCCCCACTCCTCCTGGAACTCCAGGAACCGGTCCTCCGCCGCGCTCGCAGTGGGAGCCGTGTAGACCGGCTTGAGCGCGCGGGAGATCTTGTCCCAGTCCTGGCGGCCCGCGTAGCGGAACGACGCCCGGATCAGGTGGACGACACAGGTCTGGGTCACCGCCTGGGGCCAGACCGCCGAGATCGAGTCGGGCAGGCCCTTGAGCCCGTCACAGACGACCATGCACACATCCTCGACACCGCGGTTCTTGATCTCGGTCAGGACCTGGAGCCAGTATTTGGCGCCTTCGCCGCCGTCGCCGGCCCACAGGCCGAGAATGTCGCGCGTGCCGTCCACCGTGACGGCGAGTGCGACGTAGATGGGCCGGTTCGCCACCTGCCCATCTCGCACCTTGACGTGCACGCAGTCGATGAAGATCACTGGATAGACCGGGTCCAGCGGCCGGTTCTGCCATTCGGCCATCCCGTCCATGACCTTGTCGGTGATGGTCGAGATGGTCTGCTTGGACACGCTCGCGCCATAGACCTCGGCCAGGTGGGCGGAGATGTCACCGTGCGTCAGACCACGCGCGGACAGCGACAGGACCATCTCGTCGACGCCGGTCAGCCGCCTCTGCCGCTTCTTGACGATCTGCGGCTCGAAGCTGCCGTCGCGGTCACGCGGCACCGTGATCTCCACCGGCCCCACGTCGGTCAGAACGGTCTTGGACCGGGCCCCGTTGCGGCTGTTGCCGCTGCCGGCACCGGCCGGGTCGTGCTTCTCGTAGCCGAGGTGGTCGGTGATCTCGCCTTCCAGGGCGGACTCCAGCACGCGCTTGGTCAATTGCTGCAGCAGCCCGCCGTCGCCGGTCAGCTGCAGGCCGCTCGCGCGGGCCCGGTCGACCAGCTGCCCGATCAACTGGTCATCCAGCAGGTCCGCCGGCGACTCGGCCGGCCGGACCTCTTCAACCGCCTCAACAGAGACAGTCACGTCGCTCATCAGGTGCTACTTCCATGATCGGGAGTTACACCGAAGACCGTACAGACCCGTACTATGTGCTGGCGGGGGCCACGCCGGTCCTGGTTCACAACTGCGATATTTCGATGGATGAGGCCGTCAACCGTGCCGTTGCACACGTTGGCGACAATGCAACGGTGGTGCGGTCTGGAAGTGGTGGAGTTCAGTTCATGAGCGTGACGACCGATGAGGCCGGGAACGCGGTTAGGAAGATTGCGCGGTTCGATGTGAACCCCAATAGCGCTCATGTCCAGAAGCTTGGACCGCACCTTAATCTGGAAACCCAGATCAATGGAAGGACGGTTACGAGTGGCCCACTCAAGGATCCTCACACCCCTATCGATCCATCCACGATCCGGCCGGGCGACTACTGGCCGTAGGTAACTGACGGAGGTGTGGTGTTGAAGGTCTTGCGCGAAGATTCGACCGGGGAAATGGAGCTCTCTGGGACTCGCTCCGAGCTGCTGGCCTTGGGCCGGGAGTTGCGGAGCGGCCGAGGGGAAATCCTCATTCCGAAGGCCTCAAATCCATTCCCGTACGATAGGGCGTTGTCGCGGATCGAATTTCAGCAAGCGAGTGGGAAGGTTCGTATTTCTCCGTCGGGAGACGGTGAAGCCATGGAGATTCAAGGCGAGCTAGATTCTCTTGCTCTTCTTGCCGATAACATCGAAGGGTTCGCCTTGGAGGCGGATCAAGGCGACCACCTCCATGTGGATTACTTTCCAGAACATGACTATCTGGCCGAGGGGTCAGAGTCGCTGGTTGTCGGCATCGACGGTGATGCGCCCAAGTCGTCGTGAAACGACTTTGGCGCAACTAATCCGGCAGTGAAATCGCTAAATTTCCGTGGCTTATGCAGCGGCCCCACCGGATCCATCCGGTGGGGCCGCTGCGGCGTCTGACGGCAGTAGTTGACGGCAACGTCAGCGGACGGGTGCTGCACCAAGTGGCGGATCGTCGTTGCCGTCGGACTCGGTGGCGGTGCCATTGAGGTTGCCGAGGGCGTGGCCGAGGAGGTCGATGGCCTGGCGCTGGAGACGGAGTCGGACGTGGGCGTAGACGGTGGCGGTCACGCCGATGTGGGCGTGGCCCAGCAACTCCTTGATGACGACGAGTTCGACGCCTTGCTCCAGGAGCAGGGTCGCCGTTGAGTGGCGGAGGTCGTGAAACCGGATGGGCCGTAGGCGGGCTTCGCGGAGCAGGGCGTTGAAGTGGCGGGTGAGGGTGGCGGGTTCGATCGGGTGCCCGTCGGGTCGCGTGAAGACGTGGCTGCTGTCCTGCCAGCGCGAGCCCGCTTCCTCCTTCTCCTGTGCTTGCCGGGCGCGGTGTGCGCGGAGCGAGGTGACGCAGGAGGCCGGCAGGGCGATGCGGCGTTCGGAGCTGATGGTCTTGGTGGGCAGTGTGGCCAGGCCGCTGCTGTGGGTGCGCTGGAGGGTGCGGCGGATGCTGGCCGTGCCGCTGTTGAGGTCGAGGTCTTCCCAGTGCAGGCCGAGGAGTTCGCCCTTGCGCAGTCCGGTGCGTAGGGCGAGCTCGAACAGCGCGGCAAGCCGGTGCCCGTGGGCAGCGGCGAGGAACTGCCGTGCTTCGTCGGCGGTGAGGGGGTTGAAGCGGCGGGGGCGGGGTGTTCCGGTGCGGACGTTGCGGGCAACGTTGCGGGAGATCTCCTCCTCGCGGACGGCGTGCTCCAGGGCGGACTTGAGTACGGAGTGGATGTAGGCGAGCGTCAGCGGGGAGAGCCGTTTGCGGCAGCACTGGCCGAGTGCGCAGCAGCGCGGGCGGCGGCTGGCCTGTGTGTTGGGGTCGCGTCGGGCGTCGGTGCCGCGTGCGCAGCACTGGCAGACGGTCCGCAGGGTGTTCAGCCAGGTCCGGACGTCCTTGGCGGAGAGCTTGGCGAGCTTCTTCCTGCCCAGGCCCGGTATGAGGTACTGCTCGACGACGGCGTTGTACCGGGTGTGGGTGGTCTCGCGGAGTTGGTGCACGGCGACGTTCTCAAGCCAGTACGTCAGAAAGGCCGTCAGGCTGCCCTGCGCGGCGACAGCGGGGATGCCACGGTTGCTGGCGGCGATCTTCTCGGTCAGTTTGGCCAGTGCCTCTGTGCGCGTGCTGCCGTAGACGTGGACGCGTTTGCGGGTGTTGCCGGGGGCGAGGACGTATCCGGCGGCTTCCCAGCGGCGGTCCTTTCGCTGGTAGACGGTTCCGTCGCCGTTGGCGCGGGTGCGGCGGGATGCGGGGGTGTCGCGGGGTGTGGTCATCAGGCGGCGGCTTCCTGGTCGAGGCGGGTGTGGATGAAGTCGGTGAGGGCGTGGGTGGGGATGCGGCGGGCGCGGCCGAGGGTGAGGGAGGGGAGTTGCCGGGTGCGGAGGAGGTCGTAGACGGCGGTGCGGCCGAGTTGGAGGCGTTCCATGACCTGGGGGACGGTGAGGAGTTCCGTGCCGGCGGTCACGTGACGGCCCCCGCCCGGGCAGCGCTGGTCAGCCGGTCAGTGGAGTGACCGACCGGGTGACCGGCGGGGCGACCGGCGCGGTCACCAGAGTGTTCCGAGCGCCGGGTTCGGGTCCCGTGCTGTCGCGTCGTGGCCAGGAGGTTGGCGAGGTGTTCGAGTTCGGGCACGAGGCCGGTTCCGGCGTACTGCCAGTGGGAGATGACCAGCGTGGTGTCCGAGTCCACGCGCTTACCGGCGATGTTGGGGTGACGGGAGCGGTGACCGGCGGCCAGGTCGGTGGGGTGTCCGGTGCGGTCATCGACCGGACTGCCGTCCGTCTGACCGACCTGCGTTTCAGCAGGTGCCGGGGTCTGGGTGTCGGGTTGGCTGGTTCGCCAGGCGGTGCGTTCGGCTCGGAGGTGGGCGAGGGTGGTGGAGTAGTGGCGGGTGCGGGTGGAGAAGTGGCCTCGGAAGCCGAGCATGTGGGCCCATTGCCGCAGTCGGAGGTGGGCGTGCCGGCGGTTGGTGGCGAGGTGCCAGGCTGTGTGGATCATGCGGCGGGCGTGGTCGGTGATGTCGTGGGTGGCGAGTTCGGCGAGGAGTCGGAGGCGGCGGTCGAGGGTGCCGGTGGTGGTCTCGGCGCCCTTGGTGGCGTACTTGGCGATGTAGGCGGCGACGTGCCGGTCGGTGACCGGGCCGTCTCCGGTGAAGTCGGTGCCTCGGATCGCGCGGACGTCGATCTGCCGCCCGAACCGGAACACCAACCGGTCAGCTCGGTCACCGACCGGGGCCCCAGCGGGCTGCTGCGGCTGCTGGCCCTCATGCGCTATGCGGGTGCGTGTGGTGGCGGCGCGGACGGCGTGGTCGAGGAGCTGGGTGGTGGCCCAGGCGGGTGGTGTGCTGGTGGGGCCGGTGGGTCCGTCGAGGCGGATGACGGCGTGGAAGTGGACCTGGCCGCGTTTTTGGTACTCGGCGACCTTGGCGTAGGAGAGCGTGGCGTGGTGGCGCAGCGCGCGCTGGGTGAGGCCGGCGGCCTTGGCGATCTCGCGGCGTAGGTGGGTGATGAAGCGTGCCCACAGGGCCGGGGCGTGCGCGTTCCACAGCACCGCGCCCGCGTAGTCGTAGCGCTCGGGGTCGAGCGGCGTACCGAGGAGCGGGTCGTCGTCGGGGTGGACCTGGCCGCAGTGGCAGCGGCCGGTGTCGGGTTGGTTGTGGACGGGGCCGAAGCCGGGGGCGGTGAGGGTGGCGAACACGCGGGGGTGGGCGGCGACGCTGGTGGGGACGGTTTTGCCGCCGCGTAGTCCGGCGGCGATGAGTTGGTAGGTGTCGTAGCGGTAGACGGTGGAGCAGGCGGGGCAGCGGGTGGCGCGGCGGTTGCCGCAGCGGACCAGCAGTTCGCCTGCCGGGAGTCGGCCGGAGTCGAGGTGGTTGAGGATCTCGCCGGTCGCGGTGTCGAGTCGGGTGCGGTGTCCGGTGAGGCGGATCGGGAGTGCGCAGCCGCCGAGCGCGCTGATCTGTCGTGCGAGGGGTGCGAGGTGGCCGGTGGCGGCGAGCTTCGCCAGCCTGGCGGTGAGCCTGGCGCGCCGTTCCAGCGCCGACCGCCCCGTCGACGGCGGGACGATGGCGGTGGCGTCCGCTGGGCAGGGCGGCGTCGTGAACGTCGACGACGAGGGACGCGAGGTGGCTGGAACGGTCGCGGGGTACGGGAGTGGGAGCTGTGCGGGCATGCGGGACGGGGCCTTTCGGCGGGAGCGCGGAAGCGGTACGGCGTGGGGTGACGTGGGCAGGCCGAAGTGATCGGCTCACAGGGGAACGGGGGCGCCTCGGAGTGGGGCGCGGAGGGCCGGACCAGGGGGTCTGGTCGGCGGGGCGCGGTGGTGATCACCGGCGAGTGCGTGACGTTAACATCGCCTCACTGGCACATTCAAGTACATCCCTCCTGATTCCTTTCTGGTAGGCGGTGGGGCGCGGGTAGTGTGGGGCTGGTTTCCCGGTTTGGACGGGCCGGATTGTGCTGGTAGAGGGCGTGGAAAGCGGGGGTGGCCGGGCGTGGTGGTGGGGAGGCGCGGGCGCAGGCCGGCGGGCAGTGGGGTGCCGCTGACGTTCGAGGTCATCGCCGAGGCTGTGCGGGAGCGGATCCGCTCGGGTGGGCTGCGGCCGGGGGACGCGTTGCCGACGCAGGCCGTGTTGATGCGGGAGTTCGGGGCGTCGAGCCTGACCGTGCAGAAGGCCATGACCCTGCTGAAGCAGGAAGGGTGGGCGGTCTCCCGCCCAGGTAAGGGAGCCTTCGTCGCCCACCACGGCCACGCCGCCGGCGATGCCGATGACCTCGACGGCCCGGACGCGACCGCCACCGGGACGACGGCCCGCGTCGAGGCGTTGGAACGAGCGCTGACCGAGGCTGCCCAGCAGATTGCCGACCTTCGTGGCCGCGTCGAGGCCCTGGAGTCGGACGGCGGCGAGCGGGGCCGCTGACCCGCCGTGCCGGGACGCTGGCCAGGGCTGTCGGATCCCAGCTGATGCCTGACGTTCTGGTCCCAGGTGATGCTTGACGGTGGACCTAGACAACATAGGGAGCCCCGTGGGGCTTGTTCGCTTTCACGTTACGGACCGGGACGTCGGTCGTGCGCCGGATCACCCGGACCTGGCCGTCCAGCTCGACACTGATCGTCGTGTCCGACACGTGCACGGTCACGGTCTGCCCTGCGTACGGGCGGCCGAGGGACACGACCTGCCGGCAGACCATGACCGTGCCCACCGCGCTGACCCGCCGCTGCACCCGCACCGGCTCGATACCCGGCCGCGGCGGCGGTCCGGCCGGACGCAAGCCCCGCAGCCTGCGGACTTCCTCGCCGGTCAGCGGGTTGGGCCGCACCCTCAGCAGTTCCCGCGAGGACGGATCGAAGAACGACAGCGTCTCGTCATCGATCCGGATGCCCACCTGGCGGCCGCCGAGGATCTCCGCTGCCAGCACCTGGTGCCCGCCCAGGCCGACCAGGCCGCTGTTGTTCACGACCCGGTCCACCTCGAACGCCGCCCCCTCACCGGCCGGAAGCGGTGCCGGCCCGGCCGCACGTCCGCCCCGGGCGGCCAGCCGTCCCAGATCCGCCACAGACAAGTGCGACCGCACGGTCTTGATCCGCGCCCCGGCGATCAGCAGATGGATCACCGAGGTGTCCGCCCAGAAGGTCACCGTCAGCCCTGAGCGGGCCGGTCCAAGCCAGAACTGCTTGCCCGCGACCTGCAGATTCCCACTCGCAGGCACCACCCGCTCGAACTCCACCGGCCCGCCCTCGTCCACCTGCACCGCCTCGGGAAGAGGGGCAGGGGCAGGCGGCGCTTCGGCCGGCTCCGACGTCACCGCAGGGGCCGTCCGCTGGTGCGGCACCAGCGCGAGCACTCCGGGCACCCTCAGGCCCAGGACGTCCCGCTCCTGCTCAGCAACCGGGGTAAACCGGTCCGCCGGGAACTGCATGTCCAGCGCCTGGTGCGGCCGCATGGAGTTGTATTCCTCCACCCACGCATCCAGCGCCGCCTGAGCCGCCTCGATGCTCTCGAACGCACCGCAGTCGTCGAGGAGTTCACGCCGCAGCGTCTGATGGAACCGCTCGACCTTGCCCGTCGTGGTCGGCGACGCCGGCTGGGTGAGCCGGTGCGCGATCCCGTTCTCCCGGCAGATCCGGTCGAACAGCACCTCACCGCCCTGCCCGAACCGATCGGTGAACTGCTTGCCGTTGTCCGTCAGCACCTCCTCCGGCACCCCGAACGCCTGCAAGGCCCGGGCGAAGGCCGCACACACCGCCCTCCCGGTCGCCCGCTCGACCACCGACGCGATCACGCAGTACCGGGAATGGTCGTCCACCCCGGTCACGACCTTGGCCTCGGTCAGCTCCCCGGTCACCGGGTCGACCAGCATCACGCCGCCAACGATGTCCATCTGCCACAGCTGCATCGGCCGGTCCCGCTGCCAGCGCTTGTAATCCGACCGCTTCCGGCGCCGCACCCCCGGCTCCACCAGGCCGTGACGGACCAGGATCCGATACACAGTCATCCGCGACGGCACCGGGCTCACCGCCCCGGACCGCTCCAGCACATGCGCGATCCGCCGCGGACCCCACTTCGGGTGCTTGCGCCGCAGCTCACACACGGCCGCCTCCACCTCGGCAGAGACCTGATGCGGACACGACGCCGGCTTGCGCGAACGATCCGCCAACCCGGCCAGACCGGAGGTCTCATACCGGGACTTCCAGCCGCTGACCGTCTGCCGGGACACCCCCAACGACGCGGCGACCTCGGTCACCGTCGCACCCGCCAGCACAGCCAGGACAGCCCGGTATCTCTGCTCGACAACCGACAACTCCACCAGCGCCAATCCCGGCCTCCCCACACGCGCCGCAACGACACGCACAGAAAAGCCGATCACGGCCACTGTCAACCATCAGCTGGGACCCAACTGTCAAGCATCTACCGGGATCGGACAGACGCTGGCCAGGGCGGTGCGTTCAGATTTTCTCTACGAGGTTCAAGGCGGGCCCCGCCCGCCGGGGCTGGCCGCCGTCGCCGACGAACCCGTCGTTCGGAGCCTGATCCAGGGGCGCAGGTGCGGCGACCGGTGGGACCGCCGGGCTGACCTGAACTGTGCTCCTGGCGGAGCAAGTTGTCGCCTACGACCGTCCTACGGCCGGAATCGCAGGCAAGGGCCGACCAGGGGGCCGACCCTCAACATCCGTCGCCGGGCTCACTGAGGGCGGCGGCCGACGTCGCCTCCGGCGGGGAGCAAAGCTCCCGGCCGCCCGCCGTCGACCAACCCCTCCCGCCCCGGCCCCCGCGCTGCAAGACTGGCCGACGCACAAGCCCCCGCCGCACGCCAACCAAAGGCCGCCCCGGCAATCGACCGCCGAGCCGCCGAGAGACGACTGGCCTGCCCGGCTGGTCTAGACCCTTGACGGCAGTAGTGACGGCAACAGTCACGAACAACCCCGGCCGAACCCGTACCTCACCGGACCGCCGAATACCACTTGACCTGCGAAAACGCTGGTAGAGAGGGGTCGCTTAGCACACGTACTATGTGCTGGCTGGCAAGACACCTGTTCTGGTGCACAACACTTGCTCCAGCAACGCCAAGATTCTCGGCGAGAACATGGAAGCGGCGGGAACTGTCCGACCTCCCGAGACAGCGGCACATCATATAGTGGCCAGCACATCCCCGAAGGCGGCGGCAGCTCGACAACAGCTCGCGAAGTTCGGAATTGACATCAATGATGCAGACAATGGTGTCTTCTTGCCTCGTGGATCGGCATCGGTAAATCCGTCAGGCGCGTCCGTGCACTCGCGGATTCATACCAACGACTACTACACCTACGTCAACGACATGATTGGCGGAGCTCGAAACGCTGATGAAGCCAGGGACGTGCTTGGGTACCTGCGAAGTCAATTGCAGGGCGGGTACTGGCCGTAGTTGAACGTGTAGTCTCGGCGGTGGTGCGACCCGGGAGTCCCGCTCGCACCACCGCCGAGTAGTGGTGGGTTCGAGACAATGAAGTGGAGTTAGCGATGAGACGGTCAATCGACTCTGCGCTTGGCGTGGTAGAGGGCATTGTTGACCAGGCGGTGCCGGGTCAAGACGTTCCGTCTGTCGAGGAATTGTTTACGGTTATCCGCGATTTCGAGCGCATTGAATTCGACGTTCCAGATCGTGCAGATTCCGACGGGTTCCTGTTCCAGTATGGCCAGGTGAACTGGTTTCCTGATCCAACTTTCGTCGTGGGCTTTGTGCGTCAGCTGGAAATTGTTGACGCTGGCGGAGAACACGAAGCGTACTCGCAGGTGCAGCTCGAATTTCGGTATCGAGTTGATGCTGACCTGGACCCAATTCAGAGTCATAGCTCTTGGTGGTTCGCCGAAAGTCAAGGTCCGTTCGATGGATGGCTTGAAGCGGTGAAACAGAATCCTGTCTGGAGAGCTATCCGCGGAAAGGTGCCTGCTGCGTTTGATGTGTCTCAGGAGATGGCCTGACCGGAAACCAGCACGATGGTTCCAATAGCAAACACGAAGCCCCGCCGGGTGTGCCCGACGGGGCTTCTGGGTGCCGTGACGGCAGTAGTTGACGGCAACGTCAGCGGACGGGGACCGGGCAGAGCGGTGGTTCGTCGCCGCCGTCGGGCTTGCTGTTGATCTCCGTGGGGTTGCGGAGGGCGTGGCCGAGGAGGTCGATGGCGTCGCGTTGGAGGCGGAGTCGGACGTGGGCGTACACGGTGGCGGTGACGCCGATGTGGGCGTGACCCAACAGCTCCTTGATCACGACGAGTTCGACGCCCTGCTCCAGGAGGAGGGTTGCCGCCGAGTGCCGGAGATCGTGGAAACGGATGCGGCGCAGCTGGGCGCGGCGGAGCAGGGTGTTGAAGTGCCGGGTGAGGGTGGCCCCTTCGATCGGGGAGCCGTAGGGCCGGGTGAAGACGTAGCCGCTCGCTTTCCAGCGGGTTCCCACCGCTTCGCGTTCCTGACGCTGCCGTTCGCGGTGCTGTTCGAGGGAGCGCAGGCATGGTGTCGGCAGGGCGATGCGTCGTTCGGAGCTCTGGGTCTTGGTCGGGAGGGCGGTCAGGCCGCTGGAGTTGGTGCGCTGGAGGGTGCGTCGGATGCTGGCGGTTCCGCCGGCGAGGTCGAGGGCTTCCCGACGCGGCCGAGGAGTTCGCCTTTGCGGAGCCCGGTGTGCAGAGCGAAATCGAACAGGGCGTGCAGGCGGTGTCCGCGCGCGGCGGCCAGGAACTGGCGGGCTTCTTCAGCGGTGAGGGGTTCGAAGCGGCGGGGCCGGGGTGTGCCGGTGCGGACGTTGCGGGCAACGTTGCGCGGGATCTCCTCCTCGCGTACCGCGTGCTCCAGGGCGGACTTGAGCACGGAGTGCACGTAGGCCAAGGTCAGCGGCGAGAGCCGCTTGGAGCAGCACTTCCCCGTGGCGCAGCAGACGGGCTGGTCGCGGGCGGTGTCGAGGCCGCGGGTGCAGCACTGGCAGGTGGTGCGGAGCGGGTTGAGCCAGGTGCGGACGTCCTTGGCGGTGAGCTTGGCGAGCTTCTTTCGTCCGAGGCCGGGGATGAGGTAGAGCCGGGCGACGGCGGTGTAGCGGGTGTGGGTGTTCTCGCGGAGGGGCCTTCCACCTTGATCGTGGACACCTCGCCACTGGTTCTTGAGTCCAGGGAGAGGAGTCCCAGGTGGGGACCTACAAGTACTCGGCGGAGTTCCGGGCCGACGCGGTGGCGTTGGCCCGTTCGTCGGGCTGGCCTGTCTCACGCATTGCCGCCGAGCTCGGCGTGAACCACGAGACGCTACGACAATGGATCAAGACGGCGGAGAAGGCGGAGAGGCCCGAGGCGGTTGCGGCGTCGGCGAAGGACGCGGAGATCGCGGCCTTGCGTAAGCAGGTGCGCGAGCTGGAGATGGAACGTGACATCCTGCGCCGGGCGGCCAAGTATTTTGCGGGCGAGACGAACTGGTGAGCCGATTCGAGTTCGTTGCCGACCACTGCGACGCCTTCGGCGTGAAGCGGCTGTGTACCGTGCTGAATCTGTCCCGGTCCGGGTTCTACCGGTGGCTGAAGACCGCCCCGGCCCGCGCCGCGAAGAAGGCCGCCGACGCCGCGCTCACCCGGCGGATACGCAAGGTCCACACAGAGTCCGGGAAGACGTACGGGGCCAAGCGGATCACCGCCGAGCTCCGCGCCGACGGTGTGATGGTGAACCGCAAGCGCATCGAGCGCCTCATGCGCCAACACGGCATCCAGGGGCGGAGGTTGACGCGGCGACACCACACCACGATCTCGGACCCCGCCGCCCAGGCGGCGCCCGATCTGCTGCGGCGGAACTTCACCGCATCCGCCGCTGACCGGGCATGGGTCGGTGACATCACCTATCTGCCCGTCGCCGGCGGGAATTTCCTGTATCTGGCCACCGTCATCGACGTGTTCTCCCGTCGCCTGCTGGGCTGGTCGATGGCCGATCACATGCGGGCCGAGCTCGTCACCGACGCGCTCAACGCGGCCGTCCGCACTCGCGGCGCCCAGGTGGACGGCGTCATTTTCCACAGCGATCACGGGGCTCAGTACGGGTCGAAGGCGTTCGTCGATGCCTGCCGCCAGGCCGGGATCCGGCGGTCCATGGGAGCAGTCGGCACCTCCGCGGACAACGCCGCCGCGGAGTCGTTCTTCGCCTCACTCAAGCGGGAGAACCTGTCCGACGAGGCGACACACTCCAAGGTCACCACGCTGCGGGGGAACGTCGAACCGGGCTCGAAGGCCCAGATCGAAAATGGCTTCCTGGGGCAGTGGATCAATCCAACTACCGGTAAACGAAACCGAATTTGGTCGTTCGTGATGGTGCTGCCCACCTCGTGGCCCCACTTCATCCCGACCTACCGACGAGTTCGACGAACTACAGGTGAGAGTCGGCGCGTAGAGCGTCCAGCTTCTCGGCGTCATCGGTTCCGGCAACGGCCGTGTAGGCGACGATACGGAGATCCGAGCCGGGGACCATGAGGACGTCGAGGTCGAGGGTCAGGTCGCCGACCTTGGGATGTTCGATTGTCTTGCGGTCGCCGGTGTGGAGGCCGGCAGTGCCGTTGGACCACAGGTGGGCGAAGCGGGGGCTGGTGTGGAGCAACCGGTCGACGAGCGAGGTGAGGCGGGCGTCGTCGGGGTAGGCCGCTGCCGTGACCCGCAGATCGGCGACGAGGGCCTCCTCCTCGTCCTCGTCGCCCGCCCAGGACCGTACTGGCCAGGCGGCAATCGAATCGACTCGGCGACCGTCGCTGGAGCGGAACATCCCGGCGACGAGATTGCCCTGGTCCCAGCCGTAGGTAAGGGGGTCACCGATGGCGGCGGTCCACATCCGGTTCCAGCTGACCAGCGTCCAGTCGGCGGCGTAGACCGCGACAGGCGCGTCGCCCATGTGCCGGACGAGCCGGTGGACGCTCGACGGCACGTGCAGTGACACGTCGCCGTTGGATGGCGGCGCGAGATGGGCACAGCGGAACAGGTGGTCACGCTCGGAGGTGCCCAGGTGCAGGGCTCTGGCCAGGGCGGTGACGACCTGGGCGGAGGGATTGCGGGCGCGGCCCTGTTCGAGCCGCACCACGTAGTCGACCGACAGGCCGGCCAGGCCGGCGAGTTCCTCGCGGCGCAGACCGGGAATCCGCCGGTGGGCGTCGGATTCCAGCCCGCCCGCCAAGGGCGAGAAGCGCTCCCGCCAGCCTCGCAGGGCGATGCCGAAGTTGTTCGTCATGGCCATGCGGTCATCATCGTTCAGGTGCCCCGCCCGCAGCAGTCCTCCTTTCCCACATCTGGGCAAAACCGTCAGGGGCGCGGGCGCTCGTGCAGGTGCAGCGCCGAGGGGCGCAGCCGGTCGTGGTGGTAGGTGTCGGTGCCGGCCTTCTGGCCGTAGAAGTGGGTCATGGGAGCGTCGGTGATCAGCGAGTCCTGGTTCGTGATCTCCAGGCGGATGCGGTCGCCCTCGCGGGCCAGGAACGACAGGGGGAGCAGTTCGATGTGGAGTTCGTAGACCTTGCCGGGCTCCAGCGGATCCACGCCGTTGTGCAGGTGGAACGGACGCATGTCACTGGTGAGTTCGGGGTCCTCGGCGCGGTGGGAGGCACGTAGCCAGCCCTGGCTGACCTTGATCGGCAGCTTCGCGCCGGAGTTGCTGGGGATGAGGGAGACCTTGACGATGACGTCCATGTCGGTCTGGTCCGTGGAGGCGTGCAGGGTCAGCGTGGCATGGCCGGTGAACTCGCGGTCCTTGTCCATGGGAGCGGTGGTGAAGGTGTTGACCCGCGCGACGTGGTCGGGGACGCCGTGCTTGTCGAAGACCGTGACGCCGGCCATCCACTCGGGATCCGGGTAGGACCAGGAGGTGGACGCCTCGTCCGCCACCGGCTTGGTCTCGGTGAGCGTTCCGTCGTTGAGGGAGTCGACGGCGCCGCTGTGCTCCCCGGCGAGGTAGAAGGTGCTGGTGCGCACGTCCGGTGGCGGCCAGGAGGGCGCCGAGTGGTAGGCGTCCTCGCCGTTGACGTAGAAACGGATGTTGGGCTTTTCCATCACGCCGTTGTCGGTGCCCTTGAGGTGGTGGTCGTACCAGGGGAGCAACTCAGTGCGGTGGAAGTCCTCGTCGAAGTAGTACCTCTGCGCGGCGGCGAAGCTGCCGGGGTGCGTGACCAGCAGCTTCTTGGGCCCCCGTACGCGCTCGAAGCCGTAGAAGTTGCCACGCAGGTGCAGCGCCGCCTTTCCCCACACGCCGATGGAGAACACGGGGATGTCGATCTGTGGCAACTCCCAGAACGGCGAGCGCCGACGATGCCATTCGTCGTCCACGGGGTGGGAGAGGATGTCGTAGACGAAGTCCTGCTTGCCGCCGACGCGGAAGCCGATGCCCTCGATCTCGTGCTGGACCAGCACCGAGCCGAACAGCCAGGTGCTCAGGAAGCCCTGGATCGGGATGCCCCCGTGGTACATCCAGTCGCGGTACATGTCGGTGGCGCCGTCGTAGGCGACGATCGTCCTCAGATGCGGCGGGCGGGTGCGCGCGGCGTTCCACTGGCTCCAGCAGTAGTGGGACATGCCGATCATGCCGATCGCACCGGTCGACCACGGCTCGGCAGCGACGTGCTCGATCATGTCGTGGATGGCCTCGCCCTCGCCGCGGGAGACCGGGTCCCAAGTGCCCTCGGAGCGGCCGGTTCCGGGTACGTCCATCACGACGTAGGCGTAGCCGTTGTTGAGGTAGAGCTGTATGGGCCCGTATTCGATGAACGGGAACACCGGGTGTGCCGGCAGGTGGCGCAGCGCCTTCTGTTACGGGGAGGCGCCGAGAACGACCGGGAACGGCCCCTCGCTGTCGGCGGGGAGGTAGACATCGGCGCGGACGAGATCTCCCGCGCGGGTGCGGACCTCGGTCTCGAAGGGGGCTGTGTTCACGTCGACCATAACGGTTCTTCTCCAAGCCTTTCCGGAGTGCGGAAGACAGTCGCGGTCACGACGGGAGCGAGCTGACCGGCGCAGCCTCGTTGGGGCTCTTGGTGGTGGCCCAGTGGGCCCGGACGAAGGCGGCGGCGGACCGCAGTGCCTCGTCGGCCTCATCGAGCATCACGGCGAACGACTGGAAGACGTGCGGGACTTGGGGCCAGACCTGGAGTTCGACATGAACGTCGTGCTCGGCAGCGCGGGAGGCCAGTCGTACGGCGTCGTCCAGGAGGATCTCGTGCGAGCCCACCTGGATGAGCAGCGGTGGCAGGCCCGTCAGGTCGGCGAAGACAGGACTGGCCAGTGGCTCAGGGCCGGCCGCTCGCCCGAGGTAGTCGCGGGCGCGGGTGCGCAGTGCCTGCGGGGTCAGTGCGGGGTCGAGGTGGGCCTTGCCGGTCGCGCTGGCGCCGGACACCGTGAGGTCGGCCCACGGCGAGAACACCGTGGCGGACGAGGGCCGGGCCAGGCTCGCGTCCCTGAGGGCGACCAGCGTCGCGACGGTCAGACCGCCGCCGGCGGATTCGCCGACAAAGGCGATCCGGTCGCTGGGGATGCCCTGGTCGAGCAGCGCGCCGTACGCGGCCACGGCGTCGTCTACGGCCGCGGGAAACGGGTTCTCGGGAGCCAGCCGGTAGTCGACGCAGACGGCACGGGCGCTGCAGCGCCGGGACACGTCGGCGGCCAGGCCCGCCGCGTCGGCCGCCGAACCGATGGCATACGCGCCGCCGTGGAAGTACAGCAGCACGTCGGCCGCATCGCTTTCGGGAGTGTCGACGGTGACGACGGGGATGCTGCCGAGCTGCCCGGGGGTGGTCGTGACATCGGGAGGCAGTGGAATCGAGGTCATCATCTCGTGGAAGACGGCGCGTGCTTCGGCCACGTCGCCTCCGACGTCGAGCGGAGCGTGCCGAAGCATCTCGTCGAGGTCGCGGCGTTGCTGCCCGGACATGGCTGTGCCTTTCGTGCGGTTCGTACGGGATGGGCGCTTGGTTGGAGCGGTCGGTGTGCCGGCACTCAGCGCGGCGGGCCGAGGATGATCTGGCCGTACAGATCGGCGGCCTCCGCCATCAGGTCCGTGGAGATCTCGAACCCCTCGGGCCGGGCGGTCGACATGTCGCGCCCGGCGTGCCGGAACATGCCCTCGATGCCGCCGGGAGTGCAGATCATCAGCAGGTCCGCGGTGTCGGAGGTGATCCGGTAGCCGTGGGGGACGTTCTTGGGCAGGTAGACGATGCCGCCCTCCGACAGCTCCATCTCCCGGTCGTCCGACCACAGCAGCGCGGTGCCCTTGATCAGCATGAAGATCTCGTCCTCACGGGTGTGCATGTGGTAGGGCGGTGCCTCACCCTTGGCGACGCTGAACCGTCCGACGGTCAGCTGTCCGTCAGTGGCCGCGCTGTCCAGGAGCACGGCGAACTGACCGCCGTCGAGCCATTCGAGCTTCTGCTGCTGATCAGGCTGCGCGAGGTAGGTCATGCTCACGACGATGTCCGTTCTGTGCAGTCGGCGGGTGCCGGGCCGCCCTCACCCGTGAGGATGAGCGCGACGACAGGGATCACCCGATGCGTCTTGCGCTGGTAACCGGAGAAACCGGGATAGCGGCGGGCCTGCTCCGCGAACGC
Organism: Streptomyces broussonetiae; assembly: GCF_009796285.1. Lineage (NCBI taxonomy): Bacteria > Bacillati > Actinomycetota > Actinomycetes > Kitasatosporales > Streptomycetaceae > Streptomyces > Streptomyces broussonetiae. Next base: position 7,735,813 of record NZ_CP047020.1, read on the forward strand.
GGCGTCGTGCTCGGCGCCGCGCAGCTCCACGGCCCATGCGGCGACCACGTCGTCGCCCACCTCGACGCGCGAGCGGGTTGTGGCACCAGTCCGGATTGCGATCGGAGCCCGCCTCGGAGGCGAAGACCAGATAGCGGTCATGATCGGCCAGGTACATCACCGGACTCACCCGGGCCGCGGCCGAGCGTGCTCCTACGGTTTGCAGCAGTAACACCGGGCCCGGCGAAACCCCCGCTCAGCCGCCCGTGATGCGCACGGAACTCCTCGATATTGCGTGCGTTGAAAGCGGTGGTATCAGCCATCACTTCTCCGGTGCGAGACGAGGTCGGGTGGCCTGACGGACGGGCGGTGTGCTCTGCCCATGCCACCTCGGGCCCGGACGGCCGTGGCCGGCGACCTTCGGCGGGTCGCCTCCCACGAGTGATGATGCGCTTCCGGAAGCGGCCACCGCCAGAGGCGTGGATAGGACCAGCAGTACCACCGTCTGCTGGTGGTCGATTGCTCGGTTGGTTCCCGGTTGGTCCTCGAATAATCCGAGGAGAAAGTCCTGACTTGACTTCAGGAGAGCCTGCGACGTCAGCGGACGGGGCTGCGTGCAGGGATGGGTTGTGGCTGCCGCCAGGCTCGGCGGCGGACGCGCAGAAGCCGTTCCGGAAGGTGCGTTTGCCGGGGCGGCCGCGCCCGTCGTACCGCCGGGCGCCGTCGGAGCCGCGGCGCCGCCCTTCCGCTTGCGGCGTGGGGCGGGGAGCGTGAGCGCGTCGGCGGTCAGGCGGGGCAGCGTAGAGCAGGGTTGCCTGAGGAAGCCCTGGACGCGGGCGGCCTCCGTGCGGAGCCGTTGTTCGGAGCAGCCGTGGAGGAGGGGGTAGGTCAGTGAGGTCGCCGGGTCCTTGTAGTCAGGCTCGGAGAGGGGGGCAGCACATCGCATGGGCGAGATCGAGGTACGCCAGCTTCACTGGTCGGCGGCGAGTGTGTCGCTTTTTGCCCATCGATAGCAAACAGCTGTCGGATATCGCTCAAACTGACGGTCCAAGGGTGGCATACCGGTGGACGAGTGCTTGCCTCGTGTCGAAGGAACAGCAGGCAAGACGCAAGGGACAGCAGCATGAGCACTCGGAACGTGCAAGGTATTTCTCTCTACTACGAGAGCCACGGGGACCCGGAGGCCGCGCCGGTTCTGCTCGTCTCCGGTCTGGGTGGGGTGGGCGCGAGCTGGGGGACGCAGATCGCCCGCTTCACCGAGAAGTACCACGTGATCCTGCCGGATCAGCGGGGCACAGGGCGTACAACCCGGGCCCTCGACGGCCACACCACTCGGCAGCTCGCGGCCGACATGGCCTCGCTCGTCGAGGAACTCGACGTCGGCCCGGTCCATGTCGTTGGCGCGTCGACGGGCGGCGCCATCGCGCAGTACATGGCGCTGGAACACCCGAGGCTTGTGCGCTCGCTGACGTTGAGTTCGACGTTCGCGCGCTTCGACGCCTTCACCAGGCGTGAGTTCGAGGTGCGGCGTAAGCTCGCCGCCGAGTGGGACAGGCATGAACTGCTGTCCGCCTACTCACTGTTCTTGTTCGGGCCGCGGTACGCCCGTGAGCACCCCGAGGCCGTCGTGGAGTGGATCGACCGCGCAGCCGCGCTCCCGGCCCACCCCGACGACCGGCGGATCGGCCTGGCGCGGATCGACATGATCGCGGCACACGACACGTTCGCACGGCTCCGCGAGATCGCCCAGCCGACACTGGTTCTGTGCGGCGAGCACAACTTCTGCACGCCGCTTCCGCTGTCGGAGGAGCTCGTGCACGGCATCCCGGACGCCACGCTGGCCGTCTTCGAGGATGCGGGCGAGCTCATCGAACTGGAGCAGCCGGAGAGGTTCTTCACAGAGGTGAGCGGCTTCATCGACGGGCTGCGCGACCCGGACCGGGGTTGAGGTGTGTGGAGATGAGACTCGAACTATCCGATGCCTCCATCTTCTACGACGACGCCGGCGAGGGCGAACCCGTGGTGTTCTTGCACGGTTCGCTGTGCGCCGACTGGCTCACCCCCATGGCGCGCGAGCTGACGGAGTTCCGACGCGTCGTCATCCACCGTGCCGGCTACGGCCGCAGCGAGGACCGCACGAGCGGGGCCGGCGTGTCCGCGCAGGCCGGCCACTGTGCCGCGGTTCTGACGGAGTTGGGGCTGCGGCGTGCCCACTTGGTGGGGCACTCCGCCGGGGCCGACATCGCACTGCACCTGGCCTACGCCCGACCGGACCTGGTCGTCTCGCTGGTCCTCCTGGAGCCCGCGCTGCCCCGGGCGGACGACGAGCCCGCGAGTCCGGCAATGCCGGCCGCGATCGCCGCGGCCAGGACCGGTGCATGGGAAGCGGCCTTCTACGCCTTTCTCACCGGGGTGTGCGGGCCGGGCGTACGCAGCCTGTTCGCGGAACGGCTGGGAGAGCAGGGGCTCGCCGAAGCTGTCGACAGCAGCCGTTACTTCTTCACCCGGGAATCGGCCGCGTTCGGCGGCTGGGAGTTCGGTGCACGGCAGATGAGCGCCGTGCAGGCGCCGACGCTGCTCGTCGTCGGAGGCGGGGGCGACCGGCTCGGCACGCCCCACCGGGCGCGAGCCGCCTCCATCGCCGCCCACCTTCCACACGCCGAGACGCTGGTCGTCGACGGCCTCACCCACGCCATGCCGTTGGAGGATCCCGTGTTGATGGCTCGCATCGTCAGCGAGTTCGTCACGAGCCACCCGCTGTCCGACTCGACCGGTTGAAGCACCGCGTCACCGTAGCGGCAGGTCCGCGCGGTGACCCGGCTCGGGGCGACGCATGCCGGGACGCGCGTGTCGGCGGACGGGGGAAGAAGGCGACGGCGCCTTTGACCGGGCGCAAGGCCGTCACCGTCTCGACGTCCCGCACGCCGGGCAGTCGCCCCACGAATGACGTCAGGAATTGCCACAGCGCGGACGTGTCCGGCGTCGAGACGCCCGCGAACAGGTTGCTGGCCCCGGTGACCCCCGCTGCGAACGCCACCTCGGGACTGGCGGCGAGCGCGGTGCCCGCGGCGAGGAGTTCATCGATCCCATGGTGAGCCACAACATGGTGCGCACTGGCACGTCGAAGACGGCGAGGTCGACATCGACGTCGAAGTGCAGGACACCGGCGGCCCGAAACTCGTGCAGTCGACGGCGGACAGTGCTCGCCGATGCGGCGCCGTGGCAGCCATCAGCTCGTCGATCGACGTTCGTCCGTCGGCTCGCAGCACCTCGAGCATGCGGCGGCTGGTCCCATCCATCTTCGGAGGCTGTCCGACCACGGGAGGAGCATGCCGGGCCACCAAGGCCCGGACCCCAACGGGGTTTCCAGGACCCGAACTTCTTCGAGTCCGACACGCACGCGGTTCCCTGGCCCCACCATGCGGTGTCCCGGGCGGCGAAGGTGGCGTTCACCAACTTCCGCACGGCGGCCCGCAGGTTGTCGACGGTGATGAAGTGCCGGCGCACGTGCCGCAGCGCCGCCTCGCTCTCACCATGCTCGCCGGTCGCCACGATGGCACGGATGCCCATGTTCGTACCGAGGGCGAACAGGGCCAAGAGGAGGCGTCGCTGGAGGACGGCGCGGTCGATGCGGTCGTACCCGGCGACCGAGGCGAACTCGTCGGTGAAACCGGCGTCGAAGTCGGCGTTCGTCAGCACGTCCAGGAGGTCGAGCACACCCCAGCGGCGCACCACCTCGTCCTTGAGCGCTGCTGGCCGGTGGGCCCGTCCAGCTTCGGCACGGAGATCCACGGCTCACCGTGCCGGGTGATCACCTTCACTCCGCCCGACGAGCCGTCCGCCAGCGCGGCCGTGAGCCGGTCCCGGCCGCTCGCCATCCGCTGCTTCAGATCCGTGATGAACTCCCGAACGTTCAGCGGCTGACGGATCGCCGCGTAGTGCACGGTGCGGGTGGCCTCGAAGTCGCCGGGTAGATCGTCCCACTGGCGAAGTGTCGCTATTCGAAAGTTGCGGTATTCCGTCAGACCAACATCGTAGATACCGACCGCGCCTCCGTAGCTGTTGTGGGCCGAGCAGGAGTGGCAGGAGTGGGTGATCGCCCGCGGGCGGGTCGATGCGGGGCTGGCTCCAGACGGCGGCAGCAGCACCGGTGTGGAGTTCACCCTGGATGTGAGAGGACGTTCTGAACCGCTTTACCCGGTTCGACCGCTGGCTTGTGTCAGGTGGGCTGGTGGCGCGGAGCGACGGGTTACCCGGGCGCCGCCAGGCGAACGAGGTCGACCCTATGCTGACGGTCGTGCAGGTACTGGGCATGAGCAGTGAGGACGAGATGGTCGCCTGCTTCTTGAGCGGCGAGCTGTCCAGCCAGAGGTTCGGCCAGAACCTCCGGTCCCACCTGGCGGCAGCCGGGCAGGCCGAGCAGTTGCTGACGCATCCAGACCTCTCCGACGCTGGAGCGAACTTCGCACGTCGTGCTCTGCTCGCTGCGACGCGCGGGTACGGCGAGAACCGCGACCTGTTCGAAAACTTCCCCACTGAGGTCACCTGGACCAGGGCACTCCTGTCCGCCGACGAGGCGGCCAGCGTGCGCTACCTCAAGTATTCCTACTGGGTCGAACTGTCGGGTGGCAGCCGCCGGCCGACCGACGCGGCCGCACGCATCAAGGCAGGGCTGCGGGCGTTCGACGTGTCCAACGAACCGTTTGTCGACGCAGCCCAGGCGCTCATCAGAGGCGAGCGGTTTCCTCCGCTCATCCTCGTCGGCGAGAAGCGGGACAATCTGGTCTGCCTTGAGGGCCACCTGCGCCTGACCGTCTACGCCATCGTTGGCTTCCCGACCGACATCGAGTGCCTGATCGGCACCGCGCCGACCATGGGACGCTGGGCGCAGTAGTCCAGTCACACCAAGCTCTCGGCGCACTAAATGAACCTTAGGAGAGGTTCTGATCCGCTCTTGGCCGATTCGGCTGTTGGCTCGGGTCATCAGGTGGGCTGATGGCGCGGAGCGAGTGATCCGGATCTCCTCGGCGGCCCTGCGTCTGTTCGGTGTAGAAACGGCCATGCAGTACGTCGCCGCCGCGTACCCGGACCTCCCGGCTCCCCCGCTGATCGGCCCTCCCGGGAGTGTCCGAAGGCGACGTCGAGTCCCCACGCAAGCACGTCGCGTCGCGCGTGTTCTTCAGCGGTCTGGGTCGTTGGACGGATCATGCAGACCAAATGGGTGACGTGGCCAGCCAGTGGCCCCGGGTGTCATCAGCGCCCTGTCACAGGGTGCGGCCATAACGATCACCTCCCCTCCGTCCCCGCTGGGCCGGAATCTGCCCGCTTGGGAGTGGTGAATCGGTGACCTCGAGTGTGGTCGACGCACAGGCGATTGACCTGCGTGTGGTGCAACGCCAGGTTGATGGAGTGCTTGAGGACTTTCTGTCTGAGAAGGCCCGGGCGGCGACTGGCCGGGGGCATCCGCCGGAGGTCGTGCAGAGCGTCCGCGACTTCCTGGCAGCCGGCGGGAAGCGAATCAGGGCACTGCTGTGTGTGGTGGGCTGGCACGCCGCCGGCGGGCAGGGGGATGCGGCGTCGGCGGTGCGGGTGGCGGCGTCGCTGGAGCTGTTCGTGGCCTTCGCCCTCATCCACGACGACATCATGGACGACTCGGCCAGCCGCCGAGGCCGGCCCGCGGTCCACCGCGTGATGCGAGCCCAGCTGGGAGGCGGCGAGCGAGCTGAACGGCTGGGCGCGGGCGGCGCGCTGCTGGTGGGCAACCTCGCGCTGACGTGGGCGCAAGAGCTGTTGCACACTGCCCGGCTGGAGCCCGGGCGGCAGCGGTTGGTCCACGGCCTGTACGACGCGATGCTGGAGGAGGTGATGTACGGGCAGTACCTGGACGTCATGGGGACCGGCCGGGGCGCCGACGACATCGAGGCAGCCTTGCGGATCATCCGCTACAAGACCGCCACCGCGACGATCGAGCGGCCCCTGCAGTTGGGGGCCGCCGTCGCCGGGGCCGGTGAGGCCGTGATGGATACCTTCACCAGGCTGGGTCTGCCGCTGGGTGAGGCGTTCCAGCTGAGGGATGACCTGCTGGACGTCTTCGGCAGCCCAGACGGCGCGTGCGCGCCTGGCCTGAGCGACCTGCGAGAGGGCAAGCGGACCGTCCTGCTGGCCCTGGGACTGGGATTAGCCGACCCGGTCCAGCGGGAACGGCTTGGCCACTTGGTGGGCCGCGCCGCCCTGGAGGAACGTGAAGCGGCGGAGGTCCGGGACATTCTGCAGGTGACCGGGGCGCGGGAGCAGACCGAGCGGATGATCGCGTCCCGCTACGAACATGTGCTGCGCGTTCTGGATCAGGCTGGCTTCCCGCAGGCCGCAGATCGCGCGCTGCGTGGCCTGGCCGCCAAGGCCACCCAGTACACCTCCTGACACCACGCGGCCTGGAGCCGTCAGCACCACCGTCGCTGGCGCACGGCCACGACTATGCCGTCCGACCTGAACAGAGAGAACGCTTGATGACCGAGCAGGTTATGCAACGCGTCGCCGAATATGAGCGCCGCTTCAACACACTCTTCGAGGAGTACTTCGACACGTTGAGCGCGCGGCTGGACGTGCCGTCGCTCAGCCGTTTCACCCCGGACTGCGTTGAGTTGCTGTGGGACGTCTCCTTGCGCGGCGGGAAGCGGTTCAGGGTCGTGGCACTGAACGAGGCAGCTCGCCTGGTGACCGCCGACCCGGTCGAAGGACTGGACGCTGCGGCGCTGAGCGTCGAGCTGCTGCAGACTTCCGGCCTGGTGCATGACGACGTCATCGATGACGGTCCTGTCCGCCGGGGAGGCCCGTCCACTTACTACGCCTACCGCGAGCGGTTCCCCGAACACCCGCACACAGCCGTCGGTCTCACCGTGCTCGCGGGTGACCTCGCACTCGTGATGTCCCTGCAGGTGCTGCTGGAGTCGAAGGCGCCGATGGGGGTGCGGCAGGCCATGGTCGAGGTCCAGACCCGGGCCGCGGCCGACACGTTCATGGGGCAGATCATCGACGTCGAGCGGGACTTCATGACCACCCCGGACGAGGATGTCCTGCACTGCGTGGCCGACTACAAGACGGCACGCTACTCGATCCTCGCGCCCATGCAGCTGGGACTGCTGGCCGCAGGGGAGCAGCCCTCCCTCTTTGAGGAAGAGCTGCGTGACTATGCGCGGCTGGTCGGGATCAGCGAAACGATGCGCGATGACTACCTGGACCTGTTCGGGGAGGCCGCCCGCCTGGGCAAGCCGACAGGCGCCGACATCCGCGACGGCAAGCACAGCTACACCGTCAACGCCCTGCTGGCGGCCATCACCGGCCCGGAGCGTCGCACGGTGGAAGCGGCGCTCGGTGATTCGTCCTGCACGCCGGAAACCATCGCCGCCATCAGGGAGATCGGCGAACGCCGCGGCGTGGCAGACCAAATGCAGGCCTACATGCGCCGCTACGCGCAGCAGGCGTCCGCGGTGGCAGCCGGCTGGCGGTCGCGGTGGAGGGAGGAGGCGGTCGCCTTCTTCGAGCAGCTGCCGCTGTGGAGCGTTGAGCGAGCCAGGTGACCAGCGACCGCACCACTGGCGTGATGCGCCCGGCCGGTGTGCACCGCGTGGATGCGGGATCGTCGCCCGCGGTCGGCGGGGCTGCGGCTGCCAGGTCCGCCAGTGCCTGCTGCCAGAGTTCGGGGAGGCTGTCGGCGTCGGGGAGTGCGGTGTCGATGCGGAAGCACGCGCTGGTTGTGTCGCCGTATGCCGTCGCCACGACAGCGATGGGGACACCGGGCGGGCAGCACATGATGGGGTCGATGCGATGCACTTCCGCCTCGCCGTAGTGCAGCCGCTGGCGCACCACGAGATAGGAGGCGCAGACGGTGAGCCGGCCCGGGACCGTGCTCACGTCCACAAGACGCTGGAACAGCCGCTGGGGAAGGCGGGTGAGTGCCGATCGCAGCACCGTCTTGTGTGCGGCCGACTTCAGGGTCGGGGTGCGCTCTCGTGTACGTGCCAGTCGCTGGTCCATCGTCATGGGTCCGCCGGGCAGGTCGATCCGCGTCAGGAACAGCCGGTTACCGGGTGCCGCTACTTCGTCGGGCGTGCGCAGGTTGACGGGCACCATCACCGGCAGGGCTGCGCAGGCGGCACGGGGCCATGCGTCCGTGGCCCATTGGGTGATCGCGTGGGCCAGAGCAGTGAGGTAGACGTCGTTGGTGCTGGCTGCGCCGGCGCGTGCTGCGGTGCGCAGACTGTCGGAGGGCGCCTGGGCCCACAGCAGGTGGCGGCGGCTGGACAGCGGATGCGCGGCGGACTGCCACAGGCGGTGCTGGCGTGCGTGCCGCAGCAGGCTCACCGTGCTGCGCGCGACCTGGTGCGGGCTGGGCCGGGCGGTGGAGGAAACGTCGTGTGCGAGCGCGGAGAACTCTTGCGGCCGCGGCCCGAACAGGGTTTCCAGGAACCTGATCACGTTGGCGCCGTCCTGGACGGCGTGGTGGGTGAGATACAGCAGCGCGAACCCGTCGCGCACGTGGCCGTGCAGCAAGATCATGTGCCAAGCCGGGGCACCCTCTGGCCACGGTTCTCGCAGCCGTAGGCGCACCGCATCCTCGAGAGCCGACGGGCCTTCGCCGATGTGCTGGGCGAGAACGTGCCGGTCCATGTCCGGGTCGGCATGCGTCCACCGTGCAGAGGGCCCGCCGCCGGTCAGAAGGTGTGTCAGGCAAGGCAGGGTGTCAAGGTGGCCGGTGACGTGCTCGCGCAGCCCGGCCAGTTCGGGCACGGTGCCGCTCAGGTGCAGCACTACCCCGATCGTCGCGTTGGCGTCCGGGTGCTGCGCCAGCTGTTCAGCCTTGAGCACGGCAAGGTCGGCGGGACTGGGGTCCGGAAACCGGCTCATCTTCCTCATCCCAGGAACGTGTAGAGGGGGGTGCTGACGGCCGCGCCGATCAGCATCCCGACAGCGACCTGGCCGACGGTGTGGCAGTGCAGCCGGACGCGGGACCAGCCGATCAGCACCACCAAGGGAGCCAGCACGAGCATCCAGGGGCCGAAGCCCGTCACGAGAATGGCGAGAGCGCCAGAGGCAACAGCAGAGTGCACCGACACTTTCCAGAAGAACGTAATCATCAGCAGGGCGAGCAGGACAGCGACCATCGCCGTTACGAGCGCCACCACCGCCGCGGGAGCATCCAGTGCGTACAGCAGTGCGCTGCCGGTGAGGACCGAGCCCATCACCCCGGGGGCGGCCACGATGCGGTCCTGCCTGCGCCGCACGTGCCGGTCGCCCCAGTACCGGCGGCGCTCACCGAAGCGAAGGATTAGCGTGGGCAGCACCGCGGTGAACAACGCGGCGAACAATCCCCAGCCCAGGCCGGCCCAGCCGTCGGCGTGCCAGCCCAACAGCGGGGCCAGGATGAGCATCCAGTTCCGGGGCTCGCCGCCGTCACTGAGCAGCCACGCCCAGCACGCTTCACCTCGCGGCACCAGCTCATCCGCGGCCGCCTGGGCAGGGCCGACACCAGGAGGGGCTGATACGTCCGGTGGAGCGGCCGAAGCCTGGTTGCATTGCGACACTCGCTACGTCCCGCCCCTCCGTAAGGTGTTGCCGCCGTGTTCGGCGTCCATCATCCAAACGACGTGCTCACCAGGCCCGTCACGGCACCAGCGCGCCCTGCTCGACACTCGCCGTTTCTTTTCGGGTCGCCGCGCGTGACTGGCGGCTGCGCGTCCGGGCGGTGAAGGCGGCCAGGCCCAGGGCAGCCATGCCCACCGCCCAGCCTCCGCCCAGTAGCAGGCCGGTGACCGGCACCACCTGCAGACCGGCCGCGGTCACCGAGGTCTGAACCGCTGCGTAGGCCGGGAGGAAGCGCACCACGAGGCTGTCCGCGTCCGGGTTGATCAGCGGGTTCTGCAGCACCAGATCGATGGAACTGATCATGATGGCGAGGAACATGCCGGCCAGCTCGCTGCGCACCACGGCCGCCAGCACGATCCCGATACCGCCGTAGACCAAGGCGCCGGTGAACATGCCCGCAGCGAGCACCAAGGGCTGCTCGGGCCGCCAGAACAGGTGCATCCACGCGGTGGTGTAGGCGGCGACGAGGGCCGCGACCAGCAGGAGCGCGGTGCACTTGGCGATCGCCAGACACGAGCGTGGATAGCCGGCGCGCGCCAGACGCTGGTCGAAGAGCGCGGAGCGGGCTGTGGCGACGAACATCATGAAAGCGATGACCAGCGAAAGGGCCTGCAGCGCACCGTTGATCTGGAGCAGGATGTTGCCGTCCATGACCACCGTGCGGCCGATCGACCGGATGCGGAACCGCAAGGGAGTGGAGGGCACCACAGTGAAGGCCAGCGTGGTCCACAGCGGCACGAACAGGACCACGATGAGCAACGCCAGCCGGTTACGGGCCTGCTCGATCAGCGCAAAACGCAAGGCCGTGCGGAAGCAGGACCACCACCGCGTCATACCGCTGCCCTCCCCGCTTCGGTCTGCTCCGTCTGCAGCAATACGCCTGCCTGAAGGCGGTACAGGATGTCCAGGCGCGAGGCGTCGTAGGCGAGATGGGAGACCACGAGCACCGCGCAGCCCCGGTCCCGCAAGGCCGCGGCCAGGTCCCAGAACCGCAGATAGGTCTCCCAGTCGAAGCCCTGGTACGGCTCGTCCAGAAGGAGCACCTGAGGGTCGTGCATCAAGGCCAGGACCAGGTTGAGTTTCTGGCGTGTGCCGCCGCTGAGTGCGGCCACCGGCTCGTGCCGGTAGTCGCTGAAGTTCAGCTCCTCCAGCAGCTCGTAGGCCCGAGTCAGATGGCTGATGCCATAGGCGGCCTGGAAGAACTGCAGGTGCTGTTCGACGGTGAACGCCTGGTGGAGCACGGTCCCCTGCGGGCAGCAGCCCAGCCGGCCTGCCCGCTCCACGGTGCCACTGTCTGCAGCGAGATCTCCGGCCAGGATGCGCAGCAGGGTGCTCTTCCCGGCCCCGTTCTCGCCGACGATGCCCACCAGCTGGCCCGGACAGAGATCCAGGAACACCCCGCGCAGGACAGGACGATCCCGGTAGCCCTTGCGTACATCCCGCACGTCCAGAACCGGACCAACTGCACTCACCGCTCCACCCTCCACGCCCATCGCTTCCTTCAGGGCCAGCCTGTTGCGACCGAGTGCAGTCACGACCTCCTCGGCTGCACCGCCCCCAGCAACGGGCGGGAACCGGCGGTGCCCCGCAAGGACAGCTCAGTCGTGTAACGACGACGGCCGTTCACAGGACACGACCGATGAGGCAGTCAGATCCGCCACGCGCGATCATTGACGAACCCGAATTACCAAGAGCCTCACTTACACATACACGTACGGTTCGTTCGTCGACCCGTCCCGGAATCTGCGAACTCCCGCGCTTCCGTCCACGCCGCCTGTTCCCGGCGAGCTGGGACCAGCGCTGGGCGGTTGCGGGGCTGATGCCGAAGAGGTCGGCGACCACGATGGGCGGCAGATCGGTGATGGCCTCCATCAGCGCAGTGTTGCGCGCGGCACGTACGGGGAGCCCGTGCTGCCTCATCTGGTCTGCCAGACCTGCCGGATTGCGGGGGCGGCCGGGCACGACGCCGGGCAGGAGGAGTCGCTGGCCTGACGGGGTCAGGGCTTCTCCGGGGTTGGTGATCTGCTCGTCAAGCAGGCGTGCCGGCGCCGGCGGGAGCAGCACCGGGTGGGCCTCGGCGTCTTGGTGGAACTGGTCCGTGGTGAGTTCGACGATGCGCGTCAGCGGCAGGGCGTAGAGGCGAACCAGAGCGCCGATGATCCTTACGTGCAGGGGGAGTTCGGTATCGGTCAGACAGCGTCGCAGTTCGGCCTGGTGGGTGGTCTCGTCCTGGAAGGTGCCGGGGGCCTGGGTCGGCCGGTGGTGGATCTCCAGGTCGCGGACGATGTGGCGGGCATGTGCCCAGCGGACGAACGGGATGAGGCACGTGCGCTGGGTCGCATGTGTGCTTGTCCAGTCGTCCAGGTGCGCCTGTGAGAGGTCTCGGACGTGCAGGTCCTGGTCATCCAGCCAGGCGAGGAACCTGATGGTGACGCGGATGCCGGTGCAGTCTCCCTTGAAGGCAGCCAGGCTGTAGCGGCCCCGGGCGGCCCGGCGCCGGGCATCCTTGACGATGCCCCATTCTGCGAAGGGCCGGATGAGTGTGACGTGGTGAGCCGGAAGCCGGGCGAGTTTGCCCGTCAGCCAAATCTCCAGCCGAGCGAGGTTCTCCTGTCGCTGGGGCAGGACACCAGCGGTCACCAGTAGCCCGCGGACGTAGGCGGTGTTCGCATCTGGCGGGAGCGCGTCCAGTGCCTGGTGCGTGAGGGGGTCCGCGGCCTGGGCCAGGCGTGCCAGCAGCCGTGCGGCGGGGCTGCGGCGGATCCACTCCAGGACCGGGTAGGGGTTGGTGACGTCGGTGAGGACGGCTTCCAGGGCTGCCAGACCGGCGGGGACCTCGCCGGCGGTGTTGGTGAGAAGGTCGTGCACCTTGTGCCGTAGGGAGCATTCCGGGCACCGCCCGTCCGGCCGCAGGTCCGCGCTGGCATGGCACGTCCCGACGGCTCCACCGTGGGTGCAGCACGTGGCGCACAGGCCCGACTCGCCGTCGTGTGTGACGCAGACCAGGATCCGGGTGGTCTCGCATCCGGCGCAGGGCGAGGGGTTGACGCGCCGTCGGCGGTAGCAGCCACTGCACACCGGGCCCAGCGGCCAGAAGGGTTGCGCCAGCGGGCCGCGCCCTCGATGTAGATCTCCCGGCGCCGGATCGCATCGCGCAGCGCGACCAGGACGCACAGCTCGTACGGGATGCGCTCGACCCTGCCCTTGTCGTCGACAACGGCCTCGCACCAGTCCTTGCGTACGACGCCGTCCATCGGCACCACGTCCGCGGCGTCGTAGAGGCGAGTCTTGCCGTCGACGTCGGCGTACTTCTCCAGCAGCGCGAGCGCGTCCATCACAGGCCGTAGGCGGTGTTGTTGCAGCGGAATCCCAGCGTCCGCAGCAGCGGCGGCAGCATCTGCCGGTAGTAGGAGCTGTAGGAGGAGCGCAGCGTGGTGCGGACCTTGGCTTTGAAGACCTTCTCGTTCGCCTTCGCCTCGGCCACTAGGCCGCGCAGCGTCTGCTCCCCGACCACCGGGTAGAGGGCTGTGCCTTCCAGCGCTCCGGCCATGAAGTCGACCTGACCCTGTCCGGGCCGGTCAACGCCGACAACGTCGACCCCTGGCGCACCATCAGCGACTCCTTCCCCTGGCGCGGTCGGACCGAACCGCTGACAAGCACAGCATCCCGACTACCTCACCGTGATGCCCTACGCGTCGTTGACCAGCAGCTTCATGGGATGTCGGCCACGATCCACGACCGAGTGAGACCGCCGGTGTTCCAGGGTGAAGGCACCCGCGAATGGTGATGACCGGGCGCCCCCACGCTGTCGGCATTCCGAGTCCGGTCCGCGAGCCTGCGTACTGTCGGCTGCCCTGGCGTGCCCTCATGTACAGGAGGAGCAACCTCGTGCCTCCACAGTCGGAGGGTACGGTCGAGCGGCAGGTCGGCGAGTTCACCCTGGGCGCTCCGCTCGCCACCGCGCCCTGCATGGCCTGGCCGCCATCTGCGCCTTTGGCTTCCCAGGACGCGGCTTCGTGCGTGCGCGATGCGTGAGCGGATGGTGCGGCACGAGGCGTCACGAGCGGGATGAGGTACGACCCCGCAGGGTCCTGATCAGGCGGAACAACACCCTGCGGCAGCGTTGAGCACCACCCGGCAAGGATTCGATCCCACTCCTAAAGCGGATGTCGCAAGTTCACATCCTGCCGGGTGCACACAGGCCAGGGGCCCCGCAGAGATCCGGGGTCCTTGGCGTTTCCGGGGTGGGGGACCGTCTACTTTCGCTCGTCGCGTTCGGCGGCGACGAAGAGCAGGCCCTTCGGGCTGGAGACGGCGTTGCCGAAGGCGGTGACCGTGCCGGTCTTCAGGCTGAGGGTGCCGAGACCGCCCTTCGCGGAGACGAACGCCTCGCCCCTGGTGAAGTGGCCGGTGACGGCGATGACCTCGCTCTTGGCGCTGTCCACCACGTAGAGGGTGCCCTCGGTGGAGGTCGCGAAGGCGGTGTCGTCCACCTGCTGGCTCAGCGGCAGAACGTGGGCGCGCTGCTTCTTCGTCCCCCAGTTCTTGACGAAGACCGCCTGCTGGTCGCCCTGGCCGTCGAGCAGCAGGCTGCCGCCGAGGCTGGGCACGCTGCGCGGGACGAAGGTGCTGGAGTCCGGGTCGGTCAGGTTGAGCGCGCCCGTCTTGCCCGTCACCAGGTTGGTGGCGGTGATGTTGTCGTCGAAGACCGGGGTGGTCTTGGCGGTGGTGCCGTGGAAGGTGACCTTGTAGAGCGCGGGGCGGCCGGCGGTGCTGCCCTTGGCGTCCGCGGTCGGGTTGGAGGCGACGATGTAGACGACGCCGTGGCGGACACTGACGTTGTCGGTGCCGCCGCCGTGCGGCAGCGAGCTGAAGTGGTAGTGCCTGACGGCGTGGTGCTTGCTGTCCGGGTCGACGGTGTAGGCGCTGCTGTTGCCGTCCTCGTTGACCGTGGCGACGATCTGCCCGGTGCGCTTGTCGGCGCCGAGACCGTCGACCTTGCCGGCCACGTCCCAGTGCGCCACCTCCTTGCCGTGCCTGTCGAACTCCACCACGGTGCTGCTCTTGGTGCCGTTGGCTGCGGGCTCGCCCTTGGAGCCGACGCCGTTCTGGTAACCGACGAAGAGCTTGTCGCCGAGCCGGGCGATGTCGTCCGCTCCGGTCAGCTTCCCCCCGGCATGGGCGAACACGGTCGTGGAGAAGCCCGCGGGCACGGTCGCCGGCGGCGTCGCGGCACTCGCCGACGCCGAGTAGCCGATCCCGCTGACGGCCACAGCCGCGACGGTTCCCGCGTAGATGCGGACGAACTTGGTGGACAGCTTTGCCATGACGTTCCTTTAAGCCGTGGGGGTGGGGGGCTCGTGTCCGACCCTCCGCAGAAGTCATGGCGCACTTGTGGCCCTGAACAAGCCCACAGGCAACACGTGGATTAACGTCTACATGAATGTAGACGTTAATCCACGTGTCCTTACGGTCCCCGATCGTGGAGCAGCCGAGCCCGGGAGGCTCGACTGGTCGGACCGGTTCCGCCGCATGCCAGGCTCACCGTCCCGTCGTCTGGCCCAGTAGCTATGTGATGCTCTTGGAGCTACGGATCAGAAGGTTGCACCAGGTAGATGGCGGGCGGGAACGAAGGAGCCCCAGCCGGGATGTACCCACCGGCTGGGGCTTCTTCGTGCTCGGTGTTACAGGGGGCGGATGTTCTCCGCCTGCGGGCCCTTCTGGCCCTGCGTAACGTCGAACTCGACGTGCTGGCCTTCCCGGAGCTCGCGGAAGCCCTCGGTGGCGATGTTCGAGTAGTGGGCGAAGACGTCTGGGCCGCCGCCTTCCTGCTCGATGAAGCCGAAGCCCTTTTCCGCGTTGAACCACTTCACAGTGCCCTTGGCCATGTGCTGTCTCCTTCGAGGGGCTCGTATCGGGTCCCACGCCGTGCGGGATCCGGAGGTGATCGCCCTGGTCCGGAGAGGCGTTGAACAGCCAGAACGCCCGCGATTGCGATCACGGGCGAACGGGACTTCGGAACCACGACTGCTGTTTACGACGCTACACCGGCTGGTAGCACTCGGCGATAGAGAAACACCGGCCCGACACCGACCGGGAGTCCCAGGCGCTCGGAATCGTGGGGCGACTGGCCGCCACCGACAGCCGACTCCCGAGTGCGGCTCACCTGCCGTTGGGTGAGGCTGCGGTTATGGCTGAGCGTCGAGTGATCGTGTTCCCGCCCGGCGAGGGTGGCGGCCGTCGTGTCCAGGTCGACAGCGAGACTCTGGGCACCGCACACAGCCTGCACGACCTGAGCGTGTTTCTTGAGCGTGCCGGCCTGGAGGGGTTGGACGTGGTGGACCTGGTGAACTCGCCGCTGATCGAGTGGCTCGGCGGCGGCCCGGAGGTTTGGGAGCACTGAACGCCCCGCCGGAGGCTGGTCGCCGCCGTCGCCCGTTCGGCGCGCAGCGGTCGCTGTCGCACCCGGGTTCGCGTTCGCTGGGAGCGAGCCCCGCATCTGACCGGAGCTCACCCCCCATCAAGCCAAGGAGACACAGCCATGGACCAAGGCAAGATCCATGAGTGGGACGCGGACCCGGGCGAGGGAAGCATCAAGAGCGACCGAGGTGGTCCCGTGCTGTACTTCACGGTAGACGACCTCATGATCGACCCCGGCGAGATCCATCAGGGGGACACCGTCTCGTTCCGGGTCGAAGGACCCGGAAAAGCAGCCATGGTCAACAAGGCCTGAGCCCTGAAAGCAGCGTGCGGCAGGCACCACCCCGAAGGTGAACGGGTGGTGCCTGGGGGGGGTCTGGATCACACAGATCGGCCGCTGTCTCGACCAGGCGGGAGACCTCAGCAGCCACAGCGCTCATTGCCCGCGAAGAGGCCGTGCCAGTCGCGTGCCAGATCGTACGTTCTTGGCGCCTGCCGCGCTTATTGCAAGCTAAGGAGGGCAAGGTCAGGACTGCGCGGTCCGGAACGCGAGATACCGGCTGAAGGCTTCGTGGCTGTCGGGGGTGAAGCACCACTCAAGCAGGGCCGACCGCAGTTCCGGCTCCGTCAGCCAGGCATGCCAGGCGACCTCATCGGGATCGGGGACCACGGCATCCGGCACCACGGCTTCGTGCACGCCGAGCCAGTGAGGGCTCAAACCGCTTCGGTTGATGAACGTGAACAACAAGCGCGGCAGCACACGAGTCCCCAGCTCTTCAGCCAGTTCCCGCGCAGCGGCCTTTTCATAGGACTCACCGATATCCACGGCGCCACCGACCACGACCTCGTAGAACCCGGGGAAGCGCGACAGCTGCTCCGACCGCCGGTGGACGAGGATCCGCCCACGCTCATCACGACACACCGTCACGGCGACCCGGTGCAGCCAACCCTCCCGGATGGCCTGTCGGCGGCTGACCACCACCCCCAGCACACGATCTTGATCGTCGACACGCTCCACTAGTTCATCCACGACGCACACCCTGGCAGAGCCCACCGACAACGCCGCTTGCCGGCGGCTCCTGGAGGGTGTCCCGAGAGCGCCTGCACCAGGAGGTCGGACGCGGATGACGACAGTTGTCGTGCAAATACGACACCTATCGTACTCAGGCTCAGCGGTGCGCACGTCGAGCAGGTGGGCAACCAGAACACCGGCGATTGCAAGGGTCTGTCCAGCCAACGGTGTAACTCGGGTGATGTGAGTTATCGGCGGCCGACGGAGAGTCGGCCGTCGAAGGCGATGTCGAATGCCTGCAGGGCGGGCTTCCAACGCATGGTCCAGCGTTTGCGTCCCTGGCCGGTGGGGTCGAGGCTCATGATGGCCATGTAGACGCATTTGAGGGCTGCGGCCTCGTTCGGGAAGTGCCCGCGGGCCCGGACGGCTTTTCGTATGCGAGCGTTGACCGACTCGATAGCGTTGGTGGTGCAGACGACACGGCGGATCTCGGTGTCGAACTGCAGGAAGGGCACGAACTCTGCCCAGGCGTTCTCCCAAAGGCGCACGATCGCCGGGTACTTGGCGCCCCACTCCTCCTGGAACTCCAGGAACCGGTCCTCCGCCGCGCTCGCAGTGGGAGCCGTGTAGACCGGCTTGAGCGCGCGGGAGATCTTGTCCCAGTCCTGGCGGCCCGCGTAGCGGAACGACGCCCGGATCAGGTGGACGACACAGGTCTGGGTCACCGCCTGGGGCCAGACCGCCGAGATCGAGTCGGGCAGGCCCTTGAGCCCGTCACAGACGACCATGCACACATCCTCGACACCGCGGTTCTTGATCTCGGTCAGGACCTGGAGCCAGTATTTGGCGCCTTCGCCGCCGTCGCCGGCCCACAGGCCGAGAATGTCGCGCGTGCCGTCCACCGTGACGGCGAGTGCGACGTAGATGGGCCGGTTCGCCACCTGCCCATCTCGCACCTTGACGTGCACGCAGTCGATGAAGATCACTGGATAGACCGGGTCCAGCGGCCGGTTCTGCCATTCGGCCATCCCGTCCATGACCTTGTCGGTGATGGTCGAGATGGTCTGCTTGGACACGCTCGCGCCATAGACCTCGGCCAGGTGGGCGGAGATGTCACCGTGCGTCAGACCACGCGCGGACAGCGACAGGACCATCTCGTCGACGCCGGTCAGCCGCCTCTGCCGCTTCTTGACGATCTGCGGCTCGAAGCTGCCGTCGCGGTCACGCGGCACCGTGATCTCCACCGGCCCCACGTCGGTCAGAACGGTCTTGGACCGGGCCCCGTTGCGGCTGTTGCCGCTGCCGGCACCGGCCGGGTCGTGCTTCTCGTAGCCGAGGTGGTCGGTGATCTCGCCTTCCAGGGCGGACTCCAGCACGCGCTTGGTCAATTGCTGCAGCAGCCCGCCGTCGCCGGTCAGCTGCAGGCCGCTCGCGCGGGCCCGGTCGACCAGCTGCCCGATCAACTGGTCATCCAGCAGGTCCGCCGGCGACTCGGCCGGCCGGACCTCTTCAACCGCCTCAACAGAGACAGTCACGTCGCTCATCAGGTGCTACTTCCATGATCGGGAGTTACACCGAAGACCGTACAGACCCGATTGCAACAGTGAGCGGACAGGAGACCGGCCATCACCGTGGTGCTGACGGCCTGCATCTGCCCTGGAACTGCGGATGGCACAGGGCTTGCCACATCGGCAGTTCGGCCCAGTGCTGATACTGACCGCCGTGGCCCGTTCCTACGCCGGATCGGTGGGACGGTGTGTGTGGACGGTGATCCGGGCGATCCGGCCGGATTGGATGACGGGACCGTGCTGTACGCCTCCACTGATGGTGTTGTGCACGGTGCTTGCTTGTGCCTCCACGCTGTTCGTGACGTCCGGCAAGCATGCGAGTAATTCGCGGAGGTCGTCGCCGGTTGCCGAACCTGACTGCAGGAGATGTCGCAGGTAGGCATCCCACTCGGTGGTGATGTCACGGGTCGTTTGTGCGTCACCTCTGGCTTCGGCGGCGAGTAGCCGAGTTCGGGTGGTGTCCAAGTTGGTGATCGAGGTTTCATCTGTACCGATGCGTGAGAAGTAGCGCGCGACGAGTTCGCGGGCGTGCATCCAGGAGTCGGTGACCATGAGCGAGACCAGGGTGGTTGCTCCAGATGCGGCGAGGGCGGCCATCTCACTGTCCATCGGTCTTCCTTTCACAGGACGGGGTTTCGGGCGTTCCGCCGGGCGCGGCGTGTGCTGAGGCCGATGGGTCACCGGCGTTCGCTGTGAAGCTTGCAGGTGGATCGAACCTGCGTAGGAGGTCCTCGGCGGTCTCGTGCCGGTCCTGTGTCTTGATGACGTCGGCGATTTGCTTGGCCAGCATTGCTCGTCGGACGTCTCCGTCTGGAAAGCCCATGCTGTTGAGGAAGGCCTCGAAGTGGTCGGCGGTCGTCAGCTCTTGTTCGAAGGGAGGTGTCGGCTCGTGTAGCGGACCGGGTCGTTCGCCGTGCGGCTGTGCCATGAGATGAAGAAGCCGTGTGGGCACGTCGGTGTCGTTGGCGGCAGACGTGAGCTGCGCGAGCAGACCGAGATCAGCCACGGTCTTCTCTACACGGTCGTCATTCTTGGCGAGCCACCAGACGACCGCGCTGCCGGTGTCCTTCAGTACGTCTTCGCTCAGGTATTGACGCTTGCTCTGCTCATACTTCCGCTGATGTTCCCAGACCGCCTTGTCCTTGCGTACCTCGGCGAGTCGGTCCAGCCGCTCCTGGTCGTGTTCGCGCAAGGCAAGGGTGATGTCCTCCGCCATGACGTGAAGGTGTCCGGTGGGGTCCGGGAGCATCCTGCTGAGCGCGCCGCTCAGTTCATGCTGGACCAGGGATGGCCGACCTGGCTCCCGCTGCTCGGTCATCGAACGGGCTCGTTCCAGGACTGCTTCGACTGCGAGGCCGGCTGGGTTCAGGACGGGGTCGTTGCCGACTGCTTCGAGGGGGTACCACCGAACAGTTGCCGAGAACACGAAGTCGTAGTCGGCCCACTGGCTGGGCAGTGCCACGTGTCTGACGTTGTGTTCCCTGCGTTCGACGGGGGGATCTGTGCGCTGCTCCTGCACGTCGACTGGAAGAGGTCCACGTCGTAATGCGGCGATCTTGAACGCGGCTGTGGGGACCCCGACGAGGAGTGCGGCCAGTGCGGGCCACGCAAACGTGGGCCAATTCTGCGCCAGGCCGAGAATGATCAGCAGGAGGCCGCACAGGATGGTGAGGAAGACGGTTGTCGTCTTACAGCCGGTCGTCATGGTGTGGTCCCCCTGGGTGATTCCGTCGGCGGTGGAGTGTCGTGCAGGGCGAGGCCCTGAGCCGCGGAGATTTTCTGGAGCAGCCGCTCGGTGGTCGCAGCGGCTCGCGCGGCCCCGCCGGGGGCAGTGCACTCGGCGCTACGCGCGCTTGCATACAGCGAGGCGAAGGTTGTGCCACGCTTGTCATCACACTGGTCCGCCGCACCGACGACGAGGTCCAGTAGCAGGTCACCGCGGTGTCCAGCGTCGGTCGCCGTGTGTAGCCAGCGTTCCGCGAACGGTTGCCACTCCATATGCGGCAGCCCGTCCAGCACCGCTCGCCAGCACATGGTCACGGAGTTCTGCACCCCGTTCTCCTCGACGAGGGCGCGTGAGTTGTCATGCGACGCGATCAGCGCCATCGGGTCACAGGCGGGCAGGAAGATGCGGAGTTCGGCGGGGGAGAGGGCAGAGCGTGCCAGGCGGTCGAGCAACCGTCGGCGTAATCGGCCGCTCGTTGCCACCAGGTCGCACAGTTCCTGCAGGGCGAGGGTGGTTCCGCGCTCACGGCGAGCCAGGTGGTACAACCGGAGCAGGGCCTGATCGGGGTGGCTGGACGCGATGACATCAGCGCAGACCCGGACGAGGACCTGCGCGAACTCCCCTTTGAGCTGCTTGTTGGCGCACCATTGGTAGATCCGTTGGCGGAAGCTCCTGCCGTGTGCTGGGTCGTTGAGACCGCAGGTGAGCGCATGGACGGCGGCCTCCAGGCGGACCCGGCTCGTGGTCGTGGTGCTCCAGTGCTCGGCCAGGGACGCCAGGCCTTCCCCGCGTCCGGTCCGCAGGTACTGCGTGGCCAGCCGCGCCACCAACCGGTCACGGACCTCCCGGGTGACGTGTGGGTCGTTCAGGTCCACGTTGCGCGCGGTCCAGGTGCCGAGGTGCTGCCGCAGTTCGGGGACGTGGTCCCAGAAGTGGGCGCGGATCGCGGCGTCGTAGTCGAGTTCCTCGAAGCGGACGTGACCGTCCGGTCCCGTACCGGCGGAGATCTCGCTCAGTCGCTCGGCGAGGTCCTTGCGCTGGAGTATTGGGAGTTCGTCCGGCGGGTGCCTGAGGGTGCTGAGCAAGAGTTGGGCCGCCTGGTGGATGACGTCGGCGTGGGCGCCGTGCAGCATGGCGACGGTGATCAACAAGGCACGCTGCGGGCCTTCGCGTAATCCGTTGACGACTGTGGCGATCTCCTTGCGCCGGTCGTTTTGCGCTCTGCGAGCCGATGCGCACCACCGCGCGAATCCGTGGTCGACGGGAGCTGCCTCGCGGGCGCGGCGCACCAGGTCGGCGAAGGTCGCGATCTCTCGCATCGGCCACTGGTCACCCGGAAGGTCGGTGACAGTCGAGGCAGTCTGAAGGTACTGCTCATAGGGCACACCATGCACACGCAGGTGGCGCCGGAAGACGTCAAGCGCGGGCGGGCGTTCGATTTCGACCCGGTATTGCTGCAGATCTGAGTCGAGGGTGCTCCCACGGGGCATCACGACCACGAGATGGGCGCACTGTTCGTGCACCGCCTTACGGAGAGTGGAGAGGTCCGCCCGGGCTGCGGCCCATTGGTCGGCTTCGGCGGCCGACAGGTCCAGGAGCAGCCGGTCGCCGACACCTACGAGGTCCGGGTCCCTCAGGGACAGCTCCTCCTCGTCGGGTAGAAGCTCGTGGAAGACGCCGGTGTCCTGGTGTTGTTCGCGCAGAAGTACCCGAGCCGCCGAGGTGCGACCGCTTCCCGGGGTACCGTCCAGGATGACGGTACCGGTGTCGTCCAGCTTGTGACGAGCGTCTCCCATGCCGGTCGGGGCGACCAGCACACTGCGCAGCCAAGCGAGCTGGTCGTCAGCAACGCGCCGCAAGACGGATCGGTCCACCTCGTGCAGCTGCGCGCCGACGGTTACGTACATGTCGCCGCTTCCGGTGTGCATGGGACCGAGGGGGTTGTCGATCCGTGTGCTGTGCGACTCGCTCACGCGTCGTCGCCCTCGCGCCGGTCGGCATCGCCGAAGCGGTGCCGGTTGTCTCCGTGATGGTCGCCCTCGTAGTACGTCATCCCGTCGCCGGAGAAGTGCCGGCCACCCGACACGTGCCGCGAGTTCTGGTAGATATCGCCCTGTCCCGTGTGCACGGGCCCGATGGAGCCTTTGATGACGGTCCCGCCGACGTCACCGGTGAAGTCCCGGCTCTGTACAGCTGTTCCGTTCACGTCTCCGGTCGAGTTCGTCACAGAGTCGGACGCGGGCGGGGGGACGGTATCCCGGTCCAGGTCGTGGAGGCCGGCCATCTCGGCCACCAGGTCGCCGAGGCGCTTGAGACCCGTCTCGGTGTCGTGGCCGTCCAGCCGTATGGACTGGAGGTCGGCCAGCCGCGCCAGCCCGTCCGGCAGGTCTGCCCTGTTCAGCCGGTCCGTCTTCCGACCGTCCAGTACGGGGACGACCGGAATTCCGCAGGTGAAGGCCTCCAAGATCTCTTTGCGTACCCAGTCCTCCGGGTCCCGCAGGCGGGTTTGGAAGTTCGTCCAGTCAGGCCCGATGACAGCCAGGAGCACGGAGCTGCGTCGCAGACCGGTCAACAGGGCTTCGGGGTAGGCGCTGCCTGGGACGATGGACTTGGAAGCACGGAAGGCGCGGTCCCGGCCGAAGCGGCGCGAGAGTTCGTGGTCGATGAGTGCGGCGGTCTTGTCGCCGTCCCCAGTCCGGTAGTTGATGAACACATCGGTCACGGCCATGCCTCTCTTCAGGAAGGTAGGTGCGTTAAAGCGCCGAGCCGCGCGGCCAGTTGACGTACCGCAGGGTGATCGGAGTGCCGGCCCAGGACGCGGGCGAGACGGCGGAGATCGATCGTGACAGTGGCGGACCGGACCGCCGCAACCGCATCGAGAAGCGGTGCCATCGACGCACAGGCCTCCTCGATCTCACCAGCCGACGCGTAAGCGAGCGCTCGGCGTACGCCGTACCGCACCTGCGTGCGCACCGCCTCGGCGGAGACCCGTGCCAGTTGCCGACTCAGCTCCTCCGCTGCCTCCCGCGGCCGACCGAGGTCGAACAGGCACCACCCGGTGACCATGCCGACCGAATCGGGCAGGTGCATGCTGCCGATCACCGGTGCGTCGGCATCGTCTTCCTGGCGGGCCAACAGAGGCCGGGCCCGGTCCAGGGCGCGAAGGCACGCGTCGCGCTCACCGGCGAGCGCGTGCCCCTGCGCCTCACGCTGCGCAGCAAGCCCGCGGATCCGCGTCGGGAGAGTGCTGCTCTGTGCCTGCTGTGCGAGGGCGACTGTCTGCGCTGCGTCCTCCTGGTACAGCGTGACCAGCGCTCGGCGGACCAACGCATACCCGGCCAGCGCACGGTCACCGGCAGCAGCCGCGAGATCCACGGCGCGCTGCGTCCACCACAGTGCCGCCTGTTCGTCTCCAGTCTCCTGCACCAGCCATCCGACGTACTCGGCGTACCGGGAGCCGAGTCCCAGCAATTGCCGACGGGTGCGGGAATCCGCATGCACTGACAGTTCTCGCAACGTGTGCGTCTGCGCGATCAGCCCCGGCAGCAGGAAGCCGGGTTCCACGCTCTGGCCGAGCCGACGGTAGTGCGTGAACAGCGAGCGGGACGCTTCGAGCATGCCGCCCGCGGCAGCCACGGAGACTGGTCCTTGGCCACCCGCACGCCATGTCATCAGCGAGGCGGTGCCGGCACTGACGACCTGTCGCCGACTCACGGGGTGGAACCGGCTTGGGCCGTTCAGTGACAGCTGCATCATCCACTCCTCCTCGTCGATCCCGCTGGGCGCCGCTGTGTCCGGCGCGCCGACAACGGGCGCGGTGACCAGGGCGATCAGCGCTCCGTCGGCTTCAAGGGCGGCGTCGCACAGTCGGGCGAGATCGCGGCTGGGCGCCTTGATACCTCGTTCGACCTTGCTCAGCTGCGCCTTGCTGTAGTGCACGGCGGCAGACAGCGTGGTGAGAGTGAGACCAGCGTCCAAACGCCGTTGCCTCAGCTCCTCGCCGAAGTGGGTGGACGGCTGCGGCACGGAAAACCTCCATAACCATCCATCCAGTTGAACGGGGTTGCCGCACGAAAGAGTGCGTCAACCCCGACCGGACGGACAAGGCGAACGATGCTGTTTCCCGTTTCCATTCCCACGGAAGCGAGGCCGCACGAGTTCGATCCCTCGGTGTGTGCACGCGGATCACGGAGTTTGAAGGCCTGCACGGACGCGTACAGCGGGCCCAAGGTCCATGCGAGGAGCGAAAAACGCGGAATGCTGCCGTCCTGAGAGGGATGAGAACTGGGCAGCTACGATGGACGACGCGGCCGAGCCAAACCTTGGCGTACGGCGACAGTAGCCTCAGCGGTGGAGCTTCCCCTGCGCGACCAAGACCGCATCGTCAGTCGCCAACTCCCCCTCGGACACCAGCTGGGACGTTCACGAGATCGTCCCGAAGCGTTCACGAATTACCGGTCGAGTCATGTTACTCGCCGGTATTTCGTCGTTTCTGGGCCTTCGGGCCTCGTGATCGGCTCGGTGAGGGGTTGGTGCGGTGGCGGTCCGAGTGCTGCGCCTCTCATCTGCGGAAACAGGACATGCCTGTGCGACGGCTGGTGGCCGTGGCGCAGGCATGTGGGGTTTTCAGGGGGCGGAGCGCTGCGGGGGTGTGTCACTCGCGTGCCGGAGGCTCGACCTGCTCGGTCGGAAGCGGTCGCGCCTGGGGCGGGTCGGAGGGCTCACCGGGTTGGGTTGCGGCGCTCTGCGTGCTGGCTTTGGGGGGCTGGATGCCCTGGTCGCGGAGGAACCGTCGGATGGCTCTGAGGTTCGCCACGAAGATGATGACGGCATTGAGCAGGGTCTGTGCGGCGCGTCCGTGCGGCAGGCGGAGCTGGGGATCGTCGCTGGGGTTCGCCGATCACGACGGCGTCGAAGCCGCGGTTGGGGTCGCGGAGGGCTTGGAGGAGTTCGTTGGCGCGGGGGCGGCGTTGCCAGGGCGGGGAGCGGCTGTGGCCGACATCGAAGTACTCGGCGACGACCTGGCCGCCGACGGGCTCGATCAGGGCTCGGGCGCGAGTGAGCTGCCAGTTCCTGGAAGCCTCCGGGTCTTGGAGGTCCTCGGTGGAGCAGCGTCCGGCGAAGGCGAAACGGATCACGTGCGGTCAGACTCCCGGAGTGTGTGGAGTGGAGCGCGTTGCGGGTGTTATATGACGGTCTGTCGTACCTCGAATTGGGCGAGAAGAGCCAGTGGGTCCGCCCTGGCTATGTGTCTCCGGGTATCACACGCGATGAGCTGAGGGACCATGTACGAAATCTGCACCTGGGCGCGCTGCAGTGGGGGACCCCGCCGGGACCACGATGATCAGGTGTAGAGCGAATGCGCAGATCTGGGCAGCGTTCAGGTCGTACTTCTCGGTGTTGTCCGGGACCTCTGCGGGCGCAGAGCGAACGCCACACCTGACCCTCAATTCACCTCAGAACGTATGCGGTCGATACCGCCTCACCCGCTCCCTGCCGTATCGCACCTCCACAGACATCGGGCACTTCGAGAGCCGGGTTCAGCAGGAGACCGGCGGATGGCGGCCGGCACCCGTCGCTCCTCGCGGGAGCGACGGGTGCCGCGGGGATGGTGGTGCGGGACGCGGCCCTCTCGCAGGACTGGCCGACGCGCACCATCGTGTCCTTGGGAGTGGCGCCCGGGCCGCATAGACCCGAGCACACCCGGTACTTCATGAATGTGCTCGGGGCGGGAGAGAAAGGGTGCCGCTGGTTTGGCCGGTACAGCGGTCGGCGCTACCAGCAGCCCTCGACCGTGGCGGCGAGGCCATCCAGGCCCTGGGTGACGGTGTCGGTGGGTGCTGAGCCGTTCTCGACGAATGCGAAGCTCTTCCAGCGGCCGTCCTCCCCCTTGGCGACCCCGGCCAGGGCGGACACATCGCTCAGGGAGCCGGTCTTGGCATCGACTTTTCCTACGGCGCAGGAGGCGGGTGCGGTGGTGAAACGGCCGTAGGAGGTGCTGAGGGTGCCGTCAACGCCTGCGACCGGCAGACCCTTCAGGATCGGCCACAGCTTGTCCTGGTAGTGGGTGTCGACGGCGAGCCCGGCGATGGCGGAGAGAGCGTCGGCGGTCATCCGGTCGCTGCGGGACAGGCCGCTGCCGTCGTACTCCTGCACGCCGGTGAGCGGTATGCCGTACTGGACGAGCACGGCGTGGACCGCGGCGGCGCCGCCCGCGAAGGTGGCAGCCCGGCCCTGGCCGAGCGCGGTGAGACGCAGCAGGCCCTCGGCGATGTCGTTGTCGCTGTGCTTGAGCATGTATTCCACGGTCGTCGACAGCGGCTTGGACTGATGGGTGGCCAGAACCGTGCTGCCCGACGGTGTCCTGGCGCGCGCGGGCTTGCCTACCGTGATGCCGTGGGCGGTGAGCTGCTGGGCGAAGTACTCGGTGGCGGTGAGCGCGGTGTCCTGGGTGTTGTTCCCCTCGATGCGCAGGGCTCGGACCGGAGCTACGGTGTCCGGGTAGTAGCCGCTGCTCCAGCCGGTGGCGAGACTGGGGGCGGCGAAAAGGTGGTCGTCGATCATCAGCCGCACCGAGTGGTGGCCCTTGGCCTTCAGTGCCTCGGCGGCGGCGGTCGCGAGACTCTCCAGGTCGGCGGAGCTGAGCTGCTGATCGCCGCCGCCGACCAGATACACCGTGCCGGAACGGTAGACGGCCTTGGTCTGCACGGTGTGGTTGGGACCCAGCACGGTGAGCGCGGCGACCGCGGTCGCCAGCTTGTTGGTGGACGCGGGCATCAACCCCTTTGCGTGGTTCTCGGACCACACCGTCTGCCCCGAGGCGACGTCCCGGACCTCGCCCACCACATTGCTGCCCAGGAGGGCGACGCCCACCCGCTGGTTCAGCTTCCCGGCCATGGCCTTGTCGGCAACCGTCAGCCCGCTCGCCGCTGATGCGGAGGCGGCGGTCACAGCCATCGCGGCCACCACCGGAGCCGCGATCACGGCCACCCGCGGGCCGGTCCTCCCGTTTTTCCTGTTCCTGCCACGCGGAAGCGCATGCCTGCCCAAAGCGTTCTCTCCTTCGCCTTTGCCGGTCCGCCACCGGCCCTGAAACAATGAGCCGCGCCTCTCTGGCGAGCCCCTGCCGGCCCGGGTCCGTCCCGTACGGCGAACATATGATCCCCGGTTCAAGACCGTCCCGGGTGCGTTTTCGTCTCGGTTCTGCAACTGCGGCCTTCGGAACGGGTGTCGCGCGGCAGCGCTGTGTCTCGCTCCCAGCCATCGGCCGGGAGGTGCCCTCACGAACGCCGGACGGTCAACACTGCATCGAGGCGGGTCTTGGAGAAGGCCGGCCTGTCCTTGATCCGCACGTTCTTAAAGGAGTGGCCCGAGCCCATCGAGTGGGCCGAGCACGGCGACGTCGAATACGCGGTCACACGCGAGACCCGGGCCCGCCAGAGCGACCACCAGTAGTCACCAGGGCGGCGAATCCACAGATTTTGACAATGGCTCCGGCCGGACCGCGCCGGCCTTGACGTGCCCGCCCTCGCCCGAGTCGTAGCCGAGGCCGCCGTAGAAGTGCCGACCGGTACTTGCACTCCCATCCGATCGCAGGTCCCGCACATGGCAAGCCGCCTCCGGGACCTCGGCAGGCGCTGAGCGACCCCTGCATCTGACCTTCAAGTCACCTCAGACGGTATGTGGCCGATCCTGATGCTGCCTTACTGGCTCCCTGCCGTACCTCACCTCCCATGGGCGCCGGGCACTTCGCGATCTGGGTCCGGCAGGAGGCCGGCGAAAGCAGGCGGCGCCCGTCGCTCCTGGCGGGAGCGACGGGCGTCGCGGCGAGATGGTGGTACGGGTCAGCGCAGGGCGCTGACCTCGGTCGCTGAGAGCGTCCGCGGGTAGACGTGGACGTCGGCGACGGATCCGGGGAACGCCAGGTACGGGGTTGTTGCGGAGGCGCTGTTGACGCAGCCGCCGATGGTCAGGGGCATGGAGGAGTCGTACTGGGGGCTGAGGTTGGTGGCCGTCCCCATGAGGGTGCCGTTCTGGTAGAGGGCCATCGAGCCGGTGCTGGAGTTCCCGGCGACGGGTGCCCGGTAGGCGGCGACCAGGTGGGTCCAGGTGCCGACCGGGCCGCTGCCCGGGTCTCCTTCTGCAGTGGGGAAGGCGGAGTTCGGGTCGTTGGTGGTCGTGGTCTGGAACATCCAGGCGCTGCTGGGTTTGTCGTAGGACAGGTAGAAGGCCTGGTGTTGCGTCGTGCCCTGGCAGAGGGCTGTGGTGCCGAGCGCTTGGTTGATCTTCACCCAGGCGGAGACGGTGTAGTCGCCGAGGGTGTTCACCGCGCTCTGTTTGCTCTTGAGGAAGCCGGTGCTGCCGTCGAAGGCGATGCTGCCGGTGAGCCCGCTGGGCGCGTCGGTGCCGAAGGTGGCGCTGCCGGATGCGGTGAGTGGGTTGAGGGCGGCGGTGTCGGTGCCGTCGGTGGCGAGTTTCCACTCGTCCTCGGGCATGCCCTTGTCCCAGCCCGCGGGCACGATCACGCTGTTCGCGCCGGCCTGGCTCGCGGTCATCGCGTACGGGTAGACGCGGATGTCAGAGACGGATCCGGGGAAGGCGTTGTACGGCGTGGTGGCGTCGGGGCTGTTGACGCAGCCGCCGATGGTCAGGGGCATGGAGGAGTCGTACTGCGGGGTGAGGTTGGTGGCTGTCCCCATCAGGGTGCCGTTCTGGTAGAGCGACATCACGCCGGTGCTTGAGTCGCCGTCGACGGGAGCGCTGTAGGTGACCAGGAGGTGGGTCCAGGTGCCCAGGGCTGCGGTGTTCGCGTCCCCTTCCGCGGTGGGGAAGTCGGAACTCGCGTCATTGGTGGTCGTGGTCTGGAACATCCAGCCCTGGTTGCCTCGGTCGTAGCCGAGGTAGAACGCCTGGTGTTGGCTGGTTCCCTCGCAGATGGCCGTGGCGGGGCCGGTTGCCGAGTCGAGTTTCACCCACGCGGAGACGGTGTAGTCGGCGAGGGTGTTCACCGCGGTGTGGTCGCTCTCCAGGAATCCGGTGGTGCCATCGAACTTGGTGGCGCCGGCCGGTGCGTTGACCGCGTCCGGCCCGGTCGCGTTGAAGGTCGCTCCGCCGATCGCGGTGACCGGGTTGTCGCCGCGCTGGTCGGTGCCGTCGGCGGCCAGCTCCCACTCGTTGTCGGGAGTGTCGCTGCCGGTGGCGAGCGGCACGATCAGGTTGGGCGCGATGCTCACGGCCTGGGTGTTGGTGTCGTGCAGATACCGGTTCGCGAGGTCGGTGTAGTAGGCGTCGGACGGGTTGCCGCCCGAGAGGTCGGCCGCCTTCACGGTCGAGGAGGTGGCCGTGCCGTCCGTGGAGACCGCCGCCGCGAAGTCGATGACCTGGCTGGGGAACGTGCTGGACAGGTAGCTGTTTACCAGCTCGCGCGCGGACTCCTGAGTTGCCGTGCCGGGGTGGACGGCGGTGAACGGCGGAATAGTGGTGAGGTAGACGGTGATGTTGGCGTTCTGTGTCACCGGCTGCCCGTTGACGTAGGTCTGCCCGTCGTCGGTGTAGTACGAACTCAGCTCGCTGTTGAGCGCGGTCAGTCCGTTCTCAACATTCTTGGCACAGGTGTTGGCGTCGCCGGTGCAGGCGAGCAGGTCGGTGGCCCCGTTGGAGACGAGGACGGTGCGCACGTTGCCCTGGGCCAGGACATTGCGGTCCAGTGGGTTGAGGGCGTTGGTCGGGGTGTCACTGTTCGTGTCCTGCGGAAGCAGATTGTCACTGAGACTGGCACTGCTTGTACCGGCGTTGAGCACGCCGTAGTCCACGTTTCCGTCCCCGTTCGAGTCGGTGGCCAGGGCGTCGGTGATGGCATCACTGAGATGGTGCCTGCCGTCGCCGCTTCCTGTGTCGGCGTTGACGCTCTGGTCTCCGTAGAGGACCAGGGAGCCGGTGGGGGCGGACACGGGCGTGGTGACGTCGATGCCGGCCAGGTACGGCAGGCCGGTGTATGTCGTCTGCGTGTACTTGTCGGCCGCGGTGTCACCGGTGCGGTTGGCTGCGTCACTGAGCCACACCGGGGTCTGGGCCGCCCCATGCCCGGGCATGGCGGACACCGACCCATGCACCTGCAGGCTGACCAGCAGGGTCGCCTGCTGCGCGACGGTCAGCGTCACCGGATCGCTGGTGGCATCACCGCCCGCGGGGACGGTAACGGCGCTAGCGCCGCCGAAGGACAGAGGAACGGGTGCCGCGGCCGCGGTTGCGCCACCTGCGGTGCCGTCCTGCAGGGCGAGCGAGGCTGCGTCGAAGGTCACGGGTGTGCTGCCCAGGGCGTTGGACAGATGGACGCGGACCCCATTGCCGCTGTCGGTGCCGATGCTGACGTGGGCGGGGATGCGCAGTGTCTGTCCGTTGACGGTGGCGGTGCTGCCGCCGGACTGCTGCACCTTGCCGGTGTCCTGCACGGACGACCAGGTGCCGACCCAGTGCTGAGCGCCGGATCCGCTTCCGGTGACGGTCAGCGGTCGGATGCCCAGTCCGAGGATGTGCAGGCTGGGCTGGCCGGCCTGGACACCGTTGGTGAACACGGGCAGGGAGATGCTGCTGACGACCGAGCCCGGACAGGCCAGGGGGACGCTGATGGCGTAGACCTTCGGGCCCGAGGCCGGGCTCGTCTGGGTGTTGTTGCTGTGGTTCTCGTGGACCAGGGTCAGTGAGGCCGCGGAGACAGGGCCGGTGATCCAGTCGGGGACGGTGTCCATCTGGTACGACTGGTCGGCCGGGTCGCCGTTGGGGTCCAGGCAGTTGTTTTTGGCGTAGGTGATGGTGCCGGTGGCGCCCTTGGCCGCGCCGCCGGTGGCGAAGGCGAGGAAGACCACGGCGTCACCGGTGTTCGTCACGCCGCTGCCCGGCACGGTGAGGGTCTGTCCGGAGGACAGCATGTTGTCGTAGGCGCCGGTGCCGAACTTCGGCAGCGTGATGGTGCCGCCGTCGACGGTCACGGTCTTGCCGCTCTGCCAGCCCGCCGTGCCTGTCAGGTCGGCGGAGTTGACGCTGTTGCCGGAGCCGTCGGCGTCGGCCGGGCTGGTCGTGGTGGTGAAGGTGCTGGTGGCGGTGTTGTTCAAGCAGCTGTCGGTGCTGTTGAGCGTGCAGCTCAGCGCGGGCGCGAGCCGCAGCACGTCGATGCCTGCCTGGTAGCCGGTGGAACCGGGGTTCTTGCCGGTCAGGGTGAGGGTCAGGGTGTGCGCACCCTGTTTGAGGGTTTGCAGATGACCGCTGGAGTCCTTGGGGATGCCCAGGTTGACGAACTGGGTGGCGACGTAGGAGTTGTAGGCGTCGAAGCCATTGAGCAGGGTGGATTCGGTGGGCTTGCCCGCGTCCAGGACGAGACGGTAGATGCCGTAGTCCTTGGCTTTGGTCAGGTTGACGCCGAAGCTCCAGGGGCCATCCTTGGGGACGTCGAAGCCGAAGGTGGCATTGTCGCCGGCGACGACCTTCGAAGTGCTGCTCTTGTTGGCGAGCATGGCCTGGTAGCCGTCAGCGAACGCGTAGCCACTGCCGGCGGCCTGGCTGATCAGTTGCCCCCCGCCGGAGGTGGTGGTCGCCTTCGGCACGGCGGTCGTCGTGCCGTCCGCGTTGGTCGCGGTCCAGCCGCTGATCATCTTGTCGCCGTAGGCGTACGTCGGGGTGCTGGTGCCCGCGTAGAAGGAGTACGCGGTCTGGGAGATGGATGTCGATCCGGCCTGGTCCACTGCCTTGGCGTACAGGGTGTGCGGTCCTGCCTTGCCGGGGGCGAAGGCCGGTGAGGCGCTGCCGTTGAGGACGGAGGTGCCGGTACCGGGGCCGTTGTCGGAGGTGGCGTAGTACACATGGCCTGGCACGATCTTCGTGGTGGTGGTCCACGAGGTGACGCTGCTGCTGTACACCGTGTTGCCGAGCGTGCCGTCCAGGCAGAACAGGTAGCCGGTGATGTTGTTGGTGTGATTGTTGCTCAGAGTGAAGGTTCCGGTGTCGCCAAACGCGGCGCCGATCTGCTTGGTCGGGAACTGATCGGAGGTCACCGTGGGCGCGGGCGGTGCGCTGGTGTCCACCGTGAACGTCTGCGTCTTGGTCCAGAGTCTGGAGCCGGATCCCGCCCAATAGCCGGCCGCGTTCTGCGCGGTGGCCTTCCAGGTGTAGGTGCCGTCAGGCAGACTCGGCGTGGTCCAGTCACTGCCATTGGTGTTGTAGCGGGCGCGTTTCTTGGAGTCCAGGTTGGGGCCGAAGCCCTCACCGACCAGGGTGCCCGAGGAGTTGAAGACGTTGTAGTCGATGCGCACCAGCTCACTGCCGCCGGCCAGGTCGGGGTCGACCGCCCGTGCGGACAGCGTCGGGGTGTGGGTGGTGGTCATCGTCTTGCCCATGCTCACCGTGGACGGCTTGACGGCGGGGGTGCCGGTGCCGTTCTTGAGCTGGGGCCGGTACGTGTAGGTGACCGACATCGTGGCGCCGCCGCCGAAGGCGAGCTGCTTCCACTGGTTGGCGTTGTTCATGTCCGGCGACTGGACCATCAGTGTCATGCTCTTCCAGCCGCCTGCCGCCGCGCTCTGCGCCCGGGAGGTCACGTCGAACTCCAGGGACGGCGGGCTGACCCATGAGTTGGCGCCGTCCGTGACCGGGCAGGTGCCGGCCTCATGGCTGACCGGGTTGGTATTACCGAGCGAGCCGGTCCGTCCACCAGGCTCGTGGCCCCAGTAGAGGGAGGAGGAGTTCCAGCCCGCGGGGCGGTCGGTGCCGTAGACGGCAGCCGGAGTGTCGTCGCAGGAGGCGGCAGAGAGCTGCTTCACGTACAACGAGGCGCTCGTGACCACGGCGCCCTTGATGCCGCTCGTGTTCATCTGGTAGTAGGTGCGGGCGCGTTCACCGTTGCCAGGCGCGTTGTTGTCCCAGCCCTCGCGGGCGTTGGTCGCGCCCGTGGTGGACGTCGAGTTGTAGACGTTCCAACCGTTGTCCGAGATCCGCGCCCAGTCCAGCTGAGACGGCCGGCCGCTCCACTCCGGGTCTACGTACACCGGGTAGGCGGTGCTCTTGGCGGTAAGCAACGCCGTGTCGAGCCCCAGCAGTTGCCGGTCAGCCTTGAGGCTCACGCGGACCTGGGCGCGGTGTCCGCCGACCCTGACCGCCGCGCTGTGCTCGGCGCGGGCCGAGGAAACCGTCGAGGTTTGGGCCAGGGACGTGCCGGTGGCTTTCCGGCCTGCGCTGTCCCACATCAGCGCGGTGTCGCTGTGGAACACGGTCTCACCCGTGCGCTTGTCGATGGCCTGGGAACCGCCGTCGCGCGTAGTGTTCAGCGCGAGGCCGACCGACGTAGTGTTCAGCGCGAGGCTGCGCAGGTGCGGATCAGCAGCCGCCTTGGGGGACTTGACCACCAGGACCGAGGAATACCCGGAGGCGTCTGCGGTCAGCTGGAGGTCGACCTGGGGCAGCACGTCGGGGTAGGTGGCGGTGTCACCGGAGATTAACGGCTTCGGCAGGGCGTCGGGCCAGGAGAAGCCCAGCCTGTGCCGGCCGTCGCGCAGGGTGACGAGGGCGCCGGCGCCGCCGCCGGAGAAGGACACGTCCGTGACGGCGGCCTTGGGTGCCCAGGTTCCGTCCGACCGCCGCACCAGCGTGGTGTCGATCGCCACCCACTTCCCGTTCTGCTGTGTGCGCTGTGGCATAGAGGAGTCGGTGCGGGTGAAGGTGCCGTCCGGGTTGGCCACCACCGTCGTTGCCGTGTCGGTGAGTTGGTCGATGGTCACCGGCTTTCCGGTCGCCTTGGCCTGGGCGGACGCCGATTCCGTGGGGTTGAGTCCCCGGGCGGCGGAGTCGGAAGGCGTGGTCTGCGAGGCGGTGCTCGACGGCTGAGCGGGAGTGGCCGGCGTTGCATGGGCCGGCACTGTGGCGGTCAGTGACCCGGTGGCGAGGGCTGCGACCGCCGCGAGCGCGATGGGTCTGGGTGAAGGACCTCTGGACACACGCTGGGGTCTGCGAAAGGCGGACATCGACTGGGATTCCTTGCGGGTCTATGGCGGTCCCCCCGTGGGCCCGCGCGCAGGTGTGCATTCTGGAGGGCGCCGATGATCAGGTCCATGGCCGCCTGACCGTCAACTGCTCACGAGGGAACCCTTTTTGAGGGATACGAAGCGAATTGAGTTCCAAGTTAGGTGATTTCTTTGTGATTCTTCTGAGAAGACTTTGCCAAGGGTGGCGAATCGAAGCCATACCTTGAAGCCCGGCGGGGGCTTGATCGACTTAGTGCTTCCGTTTTCTTGACGTTCGTTCATGTCGCTGCAGAGCGAGGCGACTTGTTCGTTCCGGGACCACGGAGGGGGTTGCACGCATGGTGCGAAGAACGGGGTGGAGACGCAGGCCGGAGGTTTTACGCACCCGATATCTACGTCGCCGTACGGCGCTCGCGACGGCCGGGGCCCTGGTGCTCGCAGGACTGCTTCCCGCCCAGCTGGCCGCGGCGGCTTCCGCGCCGAAGCGCCACGTGTCGGCTCCGGCCGTACCGCACGGCAAGAACATCCCGTTCACCCGCGCCACGCCTCACACGGGCGCCGCGCACAAGGGGTTCAAGCACTACGACCCCACAGCGCACGTGAAGCTGCCCCCGCCGGGCAGCGCCGAGGTCACCCTTCCCATCGCCGCCGCCTCCACGCGACTGACCGCCAAGGCGACCCAGGTGCGGGCCGGCAACACGCCCGTCCTCCTCGGTGCCGCCGCGGACGCACGGCCCCAGGCGAGTGCCGTCACCGGATCGCAGCAGGTGCGGGTGACGGTGCTGGACCAGAAGGCCGCGCGTGCTGCCGGTGTCCACGGTGTGCTCTTCACGCTGCAGCGCACCAGCCCGGGAGGCGGCAAGGTCGCCGTGCGGGTGGACGACTCGTCGTTCCGCTACGCCTTCGGCGGTGACTTCGCCGCCCGTCTGCACCTGGTCCAGCTGCCCTCATGTGCCCTGCGCACGCCCAAGGCGGCGAAGTGCCAGCACCAGACGCCGGTGCGCACCACGTCCGGTACCCCGCTGTCCGCCCAGGTCTCCCTGCCGGGGATATCTGCGGCCCCGGCCGGCGCGGCCTCTCCGCTCTCGGAGAAGGCCGCGTCCAGTCCCATGCTTGTCATGGCTGCAACAGCTGGGACCTCCGGTTCGTCCGGTGACTACTCGGCGACCAGCCTGTCGCCGGCGGGTACCTGGGCGACTTCTGGCAACACCGGTGCATTCACCTACAGTTACCCGATCACGGTGCCGGCGGCGATCGGTGGCTCGCCCCCCAAGGTGGACCTGTCGTACGACTCCTCGGACCAGGACGCACGGACGGAGGGAACGAACAACCAGTCCTCGTGGCTGGGTGACGGCTGGTCCACGACGGAGAACTTCGTCGAGCGCACCTACAAGCCGTGCAGTGACGATTCGGCCTCGGGTGCGCCCAAGAACGACGGGGACCAGTGCTGGGCAGGGCAGATCCTGACCCTGTCGCTGAACGGCAAGTCCACGCAGATCGTCTACGACGACGCGACCAAGACCTTCCACCCGGCCACGGACGACGGCACCACGAAGATCGAGGACGTGACCGGGTCGACGACCAACGGCACGGACAACAAGGAGTACTTCAAGGTCACGCAGGGAGGTGTGCAGTACTTCTTCGGTTACAACCGGCTGCCGGGTTGGTCCAGTGGCAAGGACGAGACGAAGTCCGTCTGGACCGAGCCGGTCTACCACGCGCACAGCGGGGCCTCCGACTGTCCGGACAGCACCGACTTCGCCTCCACCTCGTGCACGCTGGGCTACCGGTTCAACTTGGACTACGCCGTCGACCTGCACGGCAACGCCACCGCCTGGTACTACACGCCGGAGACCGGCTACTACGGCGCGGACATGAAGGACACCGCGGTCTCCTACATTCGTGGCGGCACCCTGGCGCGTATCGACTACGGCATGACGTCTTCGACGATCTACTCGGGTACTGCCCCAGCGCAGGTCGTCTTCGACACCGCCGAGCGCTGCATCGCGGGTACTCCGGTGGGCAACACGTGTGCGGACAGTCAGTTCACGGTCGCCAACGCGGCGTACTGGCCGGATGTGCCGATCGACCTGAACTGCACGTCGGGATCGACGAACTGCACCAACCACGGGCCGGGTTTCTGGTCGCGTAAGCGGCTGATCTCCATCACGACGCAGATCCAGACCGGCGGGGTCACCAAGCAGGTCGACAAGTACAGCTTCACCCAGTCCTTCCCCGACGGCGGTGACCACGCCCCTACTCTGTGGCTGGACTCCATCCAGCGCACCGGCCTGGATACACTGGGCGGCGCGTCGGGCAGCACCTCGACGCCGTCGTTGAGCTTCGACCCGCCGCTTCAGCTGCCTAACCGCGTGGGCACGATCCCGCAGATGCCGCTGATGTACCACGACCGAATCCAGGCGGTCACCAGCGAGACCGGCGCCCAGACCAGCGTCACCTACGACCGGCCCGACTGCTCCAGCGCCCCGGCCAGCGACCCCAATGACCCCACGGATGCAGCCGCGCAGACCTTCGCCTCCACCAACACGCTGTCGTGCTTCCCGGTGTACTGGACACCGGACGGGCAGCCTGCGCCGTGGATGGACTGGTTCTACAAGTACAAGGTCACCTCTGTCGTCACCGAAGATACGCACAACTCCTACCAGGACGGTACCGAGCCCAAGCTGGAGACGGACTACGCCTACAAGGGCAACCCTGGCTGGCACTACGACGACAACGAGGTCGTCAAGGCGAAGAACCGCACTTGGGGCCAGTTCCGCGGCTACCCGGAGGTGGACGTCACCACCGGCGACCCGAACGTCTTCCATCTGACCGACGGCGCCAAGGCCTACGACCAGAAGACGTTGACGAAGACGTATTACTTCCTGGGCATGAACGGTGACACACTGCCCGGCGGCAAGACCCGCTCGGTGTCGTCTCTGACCAGCCAGGACGGCACCACCGCCACTGTCGCCGACAGCGACGCGCTGGCCGGCCAGGTCTTCGAGACCGACACCTACACCGCTTCCGGCGGCAGCCTGAACAAGGCTGTGGTCGACGTTCCCGCGATCATCGGCCCCACCGCCACGCGCAGCCGCAGCGGTATGCAGGACCTGACGGCGCAGATGGTCCGGACCGCCAAGACGCTGACCCGGGAAGCGGTTTCGTACGGCTGGCGCAAGACCGAGACCGACACTTTCTACGAGACGACGCTGGGCAAGCCCACCACTGGTATGCCGGTGCAGGTCGACGACCGTGGTGAGAACGCCGACAGCAGCAACGTTGCCAAGTGCACCTACACCCGTTACCTGTCCAACACCAGTCCGCTGTTGACCTTGCCGGCCGAGACCATCACCACGGCCCAGGACTGCTCCACCTCCGGAACGACCCCCAGCGGCGCGCTGCTCTTGGACAGTCGCACCTCCTACGACAACAAGGCCTTCGGCTACGACGGCGACGGCCGGCAGAACCCCGACCTCCCTACGCGCGGCGACGCCACCCTGGTGCAGGCCGCGTCGGCGGCATCCGGCGCGACCGCGACCTCGTTCATCGACCAGACCGCCAGCAGCTACGACAGCTACGGCCGCGTCACCAAAGCGACCCGTACCCCCAACTCCACGTCTCCTGACGGCAGGAGCCTGGCCCAGAGCGTCTTCACCGCCTACACCCCGGCCAGCGGCGAGCTGCCCACCAGCACCACGGCCGTCACCCAGGTCACTCCGGGCACAGACTGCTCCACGGTCACCGTGTCGTCCAAGGACTGCCAGCTGACCACCACGGTCCAGGATCCGGCCCGCGTCCAGCCCACCGCCAAGACCGACGCGGCAGGCCTACTCACCTCGCTCACCTACGACGCCCTCGGCCGCCTCACGGCCGCCTGGCTACCCAATGAGAGCAAGGTCAACAGCGCGCCGGCGAACATGACCTACGCCTACAGCCTGTCCCAGACGGCGCCCTCGGTCGTGACCACCAGCACGCTGTTGGACAATGGCAGTTACAAGATCAGCGAGACACTGCAAGACGCCATGCTGCGCACCCTGCAGACGCAGACCACCGCCGAGAACGGCACGACCACCGTCTCGGACACGCAGTACGACTCGCATGGCTGGACGGTCGTCACCAACAACGCTTACAACGTCGGAGGCAGCCCCGGCGCCAAGCTGGTCTCGGTCTCCCAGGTGTCCATCCCGGACACCACCGTCACCGACCACGACGGAATGGGGCGCGCGGATCTGGTCACCGAGGAGCATGCCGGGGCCAAGACCTGGGCCACGACTAGCGCCTACGCCGGTGACAGGACCACGGTCCTGCCGCCCAAGGGAGGGGTGCCCACCACCACGATCACCGACGCCCGCGGGCAGACCACGGAATTCGACCAATACACCGCGCCTCCCACCCTGAGTGGCTCGGTCGCGGCAGGCTTCACCGCCACCGGCGGCACCACCTCGGCCACCGCCTACACCTACTTCCCCAACGGGAAGCAGCGCCAGGTCACTGGCCCGGACAAGGCGGTATGGTCGTTCGGCTACGACCTGCTCGGCCGCAAGACCTCCCAGACGGACCCCGACGCCGGCGGCAGCAGCTACGGCTTCGACGACGCCGGCAACATGATCTCCACCACGGACGCCAAGAAGACCGAACTCGATTACACCTACGACCTGCTGGGCCGCAAGCTCACGGCTACGGACAAGGCCAAGTCCGGCTTCGAGTTTGCTTCCTGGGCCTACGACACCCTGCGGATCGGCCTGCCGACCTCGTCCACGCGTTACGTCCAAGGCGTGACCGGCGGATACACGGTCGCCAACACTGGCTACACCAGCCTCGGCAAGCCGACCGGTACCAAGATCACCCTGCCCACGTCGGAGGCGCCGCTGCCGTCGACGTACACCACGACCTACACGTACACGACAAACACCCAGACGCTGGCCACGCAGAGCGACCCGCGCACCCAGGGCCTGCTGAACGAGACCATCACCTACAGCCACGACGCCCTGGGCGCCCCGGTCAAGACGAGCAGCAGCATCAACACCTACGTCGGGGACACGGTCCTCACCAACTACGGTGAGCCGTCGCAGGTCACCATGGGGGCGTCGACCAACCCGGCCTGGGTCACCTACAGCTACGACGACCAGACCCGTCGGCTGACCGACCGTCTGATCACCCGTACTCAGGCGCCCGGACCGACGGTCGACGAGACCACGTACACCTACGACGCCTTCGGCAACCCCACGTCCACCACCGACCAGCAGTCGGAGACCGGTAACACCGTCACCGACCAGCAGTGCTACAGCTATGACACCCTGAACCGGCTCACCGACGCCTGGACGGCCAAGGACAACTGCGCCGCCAACCCACCAACATCCGGAACCCTGAGCACCACCGCCGGCTCGTACTGGCAGTCCTTCAGTTATGACGCCATCGGCAACCGTAAGCAGAGCGTCGACCACGCCATCGGCAGTTCCGGCACGACGGTCACCACCGGTTACACCGACGGCTGCACCACGGGCTGCAACTCCACCGGCGCGCAGCCGCACACCCTGACCGCCACCACGGGTGGCACGAACCCGACGAAGTTCGGCTACGACGAGGACGGCAACCTGCAGACCCGGACCCCTGCCAGCGGCCCGGGCCAGACCCTGACTTGGGACGACGAGGGCCACCTGGCACAGGTGGACGTCGCCGGCGCCAGCCCATCGACCACCAAGTACCTGTACGACGCGGACGGCAGCCAGCTCATCCGCCGCGACCCCGGGCAGACCACCCTCTTCGCCGGGGACACCGAGATCGTCGTCAACACCAGTGTCACCCCCAACACGCTGCTCGGGGCCGTGCGCACCTACGTGCACGGCGGCGGCGCCGGTGTGGCCATGGCCGTCCGCTCCAGCCTGGCCGGCGGTGGACTGAAGTACCTCTTCAGCGACCCGCACGGCACGGCGAACCTGTCCATGGACGCCACCACCCAGCAGGTCGCCCGGCAGCAGTACACGCCCTACGGGCAGCAACGGTCCAGCGCGAATAGCAGCGGTTGGCCCGACCCCACCCACACCTTCCTCGGCAAACCCCAGGACACGAGCACGGGTTACACCGACGTCGGCGCTCGTAAGTACGACCCCACCCTGGGCAGCTTCATCAGTGCCGACCCCGTATTCGAGGCTGCCAACCCGCAGGAGCTGGGCGGCTACGCCTACGCAGGCGACAACCCCCTCAGGAACAGCGACCCCACGGGTCTTCGACTGATCTGCGATGGCGATGCACCCGCCTGCCCCAAGCACGGCAGCGTCGGCGGTGGCGTTGGCGATGACAGCCAGACGCAGCCGACCGTGGACGACATGATGAACGAAGTTCTGAACGCCGGCTTCGGGCCGACGCCCGATGGGTCGGTCCGCGGAACCTTCAATGTCGGGAAAGGCCCGAACCGAGGCATCATCCGCATGACCTTCTTCATCCACACGAAGCTGGCGGCGATGCACCTGCTGCTCGGCGACAACCGTGACGCGAGCATAGACCCGGACCTGCCGTATCGGATGTCGCTCGTGTGGAACACCGAATTGGGCGAGTGCACCTTTACGATCAGCGCGTCCCACACCAGTCCTTCGAAGCATCTCGTGGCAGATGGGGTCGGCCTCCTCGCCCGCACCAGAATGGTCGACGATCCGAGCGAGATGCTCCATGCCAACCCGCTGAAGATGGAGGGGTGGCCGGGTGACACCTGGGGTGGCGACAATGACCTGGACGTCGACACCCTCGGACACAAGTCGACCCCCGAGCAGCTTGACATCGGTGTGCACTGCGTCAACAGCCTGATGAACTTCTTCGCGGTCGACAACAACATCAAGATCAAGGCGACGCAGACCTCCGTCACCGTGAGCCGGCAGGGGGACGCCTATCCTGATATGGAAGTGGTTCAGTACCGGACCAATCAGGCGCCGCGCGTGATCGCTACGGATCGCATGGCGAGCGAGAGCGGCATGGACTCGGCCCCCTGGTGGGGCACGAAGATCAACAAGACGTGGACGGACGGGAAGTGCGTTTCGGGATGCTGACGCGAGAGACGGAATCCTCGGGCGGTCCTGGCGTGCGCCGGGTACTGGAGCGGATAGGGCGATTGGTCCTGACCTATGTGGCCCTGCATACCGTGGCATGGGTGATCATCGCCCTCCTCGTGTCCTCGGAGGACTCGTTCACCGACGTCATGCGGCTCGGCTTCGGCATGCTGGCTTTCATCGGCATACCGACGCTGCTCCTCGCTCTCCTCGCGGGCCTGGCTCACACGCAGATGGACGTCACCAAGTTCCGGGCGGGGGTGGCCTTCCCAATGGCGTTCTTCGTGTGGCCTCTCCTCGGGGCAAGTTATCCCCAGCCGCTGGTGTTCCAGCTCCTGTGCCAGATCGCCTTCGCCGCGTACCTGATGCCCGCACCACTCGTTCCTGAGAACTGGACGGGGCCACCGCAATAGCCCGGCCGGTCTGAGGACTGACGGCCGATGCCCCGGTGGAGAAATCCGCCGGGGCATCAGCCGTGTGTGGCGAACGAACAGCCCTTCTGCCTGGAGGCCGCTTCATCAGCGTCTCACCCAAGGCTGGCAGAGAGGGCTGTGTTCGAGGTCAGCAGCCCGCAGGAACTCGGTGGCTACACCTACGCTTGAGACTCCGCGGTATCTCACCGCCCTCGACTACGTACCGCCCGCCGAGTACGAACGCGAGTGGTGGCGACAACAGGAAGCCACCCTGCAGTCCGCCTGAAACAAGATCACCGGACTCTACGAAACTCGGGGCAGCTCGTAGTCACACGCGCCGGCATCGCTGTCCCGTTCGCCCTTTCAGCCAAGCCACCCAACGAGAGGCCTGACGTTCTGACCGGCGTGTTTTCGTGGGTGTCGGCCGGTCTCGACGGCAGCCGCCAAGACCAGGTGGGTTCGATCTGTGGACCACCCTCGACAAGGCCGAGGAACGGCTGCGGTCACGGATCCACGAGGTCGGTAGGCCGCCTGAGTAGCGTGGGCCCCTGCCTGGCGACCCCTGTCGCCCCGCGACAGCGTGGTCGACGTGCTCGGCGGGCAGGACGCCTATGTCGGCGGCCAGAGCCCCGCGAAGAGGCGGACTGACTTGCTCGCGATCTCTGTGCGCGAGCTTTGCAGTCCCGCGCCGGGTAACGGGGCCGCATCAACCAGGCGAAGATCCGTTCGGTCACTCATCGTTTCGGCGGTGGCTCGCCCCCTTCGTCTGTGGCCGCTGCATGCCCTCCAGACTCGCACAGTAGCCGGGCTGGTTCCCAATCCCTCTGGGAGCCAGCCCGGTTGGAGACGGCGGGTCGGCTACGCGTTGGCCTGCGCTGTGGCCAGCCGGTAGGTGCGCGGCCGGTCGCTCACCTTCGCTGTGGTGATGCTGCTCCTGATGCACAACCACGCAGGGCCGTTGTCGCGCACGTTGGCTACGGATTTCGTTGCTGGCCGGGTGTCGGGGGACCGTCGCGGGACCGGGTGGGGGCGCGTTGTGACATTGCCGCGGACGATGCGGGCGCCGCGGCGGGGCCCGCTGGGCCGCGCGGCCCAACGGCAGGGGAGCGGCATGAGGCCCTGCTCGCAGGTCCGAGTCCTGGGCGGGACGCTCGGAGCATGGGGACGGGTGGAACCGGTGGTCGGTGGCGGGCAATTGGTCATTCAAAACGGTGGTGCGGCTGAAGCCGTAGGCCCGTCGGCACGTAGCCGCGTTTTCGAGTCCCTGGCCGGGCACATGGACTGGGGAACAGGGAGAGACGCTCGCCGGAGCGCGCGGCGGCGACGAACAGCGAGGGCCGTGCCCGCTGCGTCTCCCGGCGATATCGAGCGGAGGCGCACCGCCCGCGCCCACGGCCGCGCGCGGATGGTCCGCACGGCGGGCTACGTCCGCTCCGACGACACGGCACTATTGCCGACGTCGCCGGGCGCGCGGCTCGCGCGGCTCACAGTGCGGCGGCGCTGCGCACCGGTAGTCCTCATCTCCCGCCCCCGCCCGACCAGACCCTGACCGTCCTGCGCACGACGGGCTACCGGCGGCGGTGCCTCTGGTAGGGGCAGGTTCCTGCCGGACGGGAGGCGCGCTACTGTACGGCGGCGCTTTGCCGGCCCACCGGAATCTCCGCTACCGAATCGCTTCGAGCAGAGGAATCCACCAGACATACGCGTGCAGAACGCCAGAGTGGGGGCTGAAGGGGTGTCCGGAAGAGTGAGTCCACGTGGCTGGATCGGAGGCAGGGATGACCGTAGCGGAGAGCGCCGGCGTGTCGGCGCGCCGACCTGGCCTCGGCGTACCCCGTCTGGTCGGCCGCGGCCACGACCTTTCGTTGCTCGACCACGCCCTCGACGAGTGGCCGGGACTCGTCGTGGTCGCGGGTGAGGCGGGGATCGGGAAGACCCGGTTGCTCCACGAACTCCTCCGGAGGCGTCCGGAGACGGCGGTGGTCGCGGTGTGCCCGCCATTCCGGGAGCCATACACGCTCGGCCCGGTCGTGGACGCCGTACGTCGTTTGGCCGACCGTGTCGGCGGTTTGCAGCTCACCGGGCTGGCGGGAGCGCTGCGGCCGGTCTTCCCGGAGTGGGCCGAACAACTGCCGCCTGCGCCCGCGCCGCTGCCCGACGCCGCAGCCGCCCGGCACCGTCTGCTCCGCGCGCTCGTCGAACTCATCGACGCCCTCGGCATCGGGCTGTTCGTGGTGGAGGACGCCCACTGGGCCGACGAGACCACGCTCGAACTCCTGCTGTTCCTGCGGTCCCGGCGGGAGCGGAGCCCGCGCCTCGTCCTCACCTACCGGCCCGAGGACGTCCGCCCGGAGTCGCTGCTGCGCCGACTGGTCGCCCAGACCGGCGTTACCCGCCTGGAACCTGGGCCGCTGGACACCGCTGGGACGGCGGACCTGGTGTCCTCGATGCTCGGTGGGGAGCCGGTCTCGGCGGAGTTCGCCGAGTTCCTCCGCGGCCATACCGACGGGCTGCCGCTCGCGATCGAGGAGTCCGTCCGTCTGCTCTACGACCGTGCAGACCTGGTCTGTGAGGACGGCGCCTGGCTGCGGCGCGACGTCGCGGAGCTCGACGTCCCGCCCAGCATCCGCGACGCCGTGCTCGAGCGGACCTCCCATCTGCAGCCCGCGGCCCGCGCGGCGCTGGCCGCGCTCGCCGTACTTGAGGGGGAGCGGGCACCGGTGCTGGTCGCCGAGGTCGCCGGTATACCCCTGTCCGAGGCGGAGAACGGTCTGGTCGAGGCGCTTGCGGGCGGTCTGCTGCACGAGGACCGCGACGCCCGGGTGGGGTTCCGTCATGTGCTGGCCGCGCGCAGCATCTACCACGCCCTCGGCGCCATGGAGCGCGGTCGCCTCCACCGCCGCGCCGGGGAGGCCCTTGAGTGGGAGCCGATACGCAGCGTCGCCGAGTTGGCCCGGCACTTCCGGGAGGCGGGCGACCCGGGCCGCTGGGCTGCGTACGCCGAGCAGGCGGCGGATCACGCGATCTCGTCGGGCGACCCACGTACGGCGTTCGGACTGCTTCTCGACCTCC
Organism: Streptomyces broussonetiae; assembly: GCF_009796285.1. Lineage (NCBI taxonomy): Bacteria > Bacillati > Actinomycetota > Actinomycetes > Kitasatosporales > Streptomycetaceae > Streptomyces > Streptomyces broussonetiae. Next base: position 7,780,697 of record NZ_CP047020.1, read on the forward strand.
TCACCGGCGGTGCCGTCCGCGGCGCGGCGGTGTCTCGTCTGGTTCGGCGCATGCCGCTGTACGCGGCACCCGGTAACGGGCCACTGCGCGAACTCGTGACAGTGCTACGTGAGACCGCCGCCGGCGAACTCACGCCGGAGGAGCGGACCGAGGCGACCTGGCAGCTGGCCCGGCTGATGTTCCACGTCGGTGACGTGGAGGGTGCCTCGGCCGAGATGGAGCAGGCCGTGCCGGGGCTGGTCCAGGACCGGCCGGTCGCTGCGGTCCACGCGATGATGATGCTCGCCCGCCCACTCGGTACCGCGCACCCGGCGGCGCATCACCGTGCCTGGCTGGAGCGCGCCGGGCATCTCATTGAGGCCGGGCCGGGCCCGTCGTCCGAGGAGCGGCTCGCCTTTCTCATGGACCGTGCCGCCACGCTCCTGGTACTCGGGGACCCTGCCGGCTGGGCGGCGGCGCGTGACCTGCCGGCCGGCGGGGAGACCCCCGGCGAGGTGCTGCAGCGCGCCCGTGGGTACGCCAACCTCGGTGAGGCGGCGATGCTGTGGGGCTGCTACGACGACGCCCGGCGTCGGCTCGATGCGGCCGCTGCCCTGGCCGAGCAGCACCGATATCTGCGCCTGCGTGACCTCGTCGGGGCCACCCTCGTTCATCTCGACTGGCTCACCGGCGGTTGGAAGGGCCCCATGAAGTGGCAGGCCTCGGCCCTTGACGCCGACGAACCCGTGCTGCGCGCCGACGCATTGCTGCTGGCCGGTCTGCTCGACGCGGCCCGCGGCGACCACCGTCGGGCCCAGGAGCAGGTCCGCGCCGCGATCGCGGTCGGGCGTCCGCGTGGCCCCGCCGACGGGTCCCGCGACCCGTCCGCTGCGCTCGCACGACTGGCGATCGCCGCCGGCCGCTCCGAGGAGGCCCTGGCCGCCACCGATGCCGCCTGGCGGCTCGTCGAGGCCAAGGGACTCTGGCTCTGGGCCGCCGAGATCGCCCCGCTCCGGATCCGCGCCCTGCTCGAAGGCGGGCGCGTCGGGGAGGCCGTCCGCGCGGCCGAGGCCTTCGCGGCGGGTACCCGCAACCTGGATGCGCCGGTGGCTACGGCAGCCCGCCGGCTGACCGAGGCCCTACTCGCCCGCGCCAGCGGTGACCTCACGGGAGCCGCCAAGCTCTTCGAGGAGGCGGGCGCCGCCTGGACCGCCCTTCCGAGGCCGTACGAAGCCCTGCTGGCCCGCGAGGCGGCGGCCGGCTGTCACCTCGCCGTCGGCGAGCGGGACCGGGCCGTCGGCCTGCTCCGCGAGGTCTTCGGCGACCTCACCGCCCTCGGCGCGACCGAGGACGCGGACCGGGTGCGGCGTACCCTCGCGGACGAGGGGGTCCGGACCGGAGCGCGGTCGGGTCGACCCGGCTACGGCGACCAGCTCTCGCCGCGCGAACTCGACGTGGTGCGCCTGCTCGTCGAGGGTCGGACCAGCGCACAGATCGCCCGGGTTCTCGGGCTCTCGCCCCGCACCGTCGAGAAGCACGTCCACTCCGCGATGCGCAAACGGCAAGCGCCCTCGCGGACCGCGCTCGCCGTCACCGCGGTGGAGTCCGGTGACGTACCGCTGCCGGGGAGCATGCCGCAGCCGCCGACACCGACGGAGTAGCCACCGGTAACCGTACGGGGGTTTCCCGGGTAGTTCTGCGCATTGCCGCCTGATCGCCGTGCGGCGTTCACTGCTGGCTCTGGGACAGAACGGAGCAGCCACGATGGCTTCTGGCAACGGCGTCGAACGGTCTGGCGAGGAGATCGCGGTCGGCCCCATCGACGGATCCCTCAAGGGTTCCACCGAGGACCCCGACGAGGACTCCAACGACGGCGAGGGCACCTCCGCCGATCCGGCCCCGGCGGCGAGCGCGGACCGATCGCGTGAGTACCGACGGAAGGCCGGCGTGGTGTACCGGCCGGTCTGACCAGCACCCACTCGAGTCGGCCCGGCCGACGCACCCTCCCGAGAAGAGCGATGCACAGACCAATACGGATATGGGCCGCCGGGATGGCGGTCGCTTGCGCAGTGGCGTCCGGCCTGATGGCCGTCGCCCCGGCGCAAGCGGCGCCCACCCTGGCCAGCGGCACCCCGCAGAGCACAGCGACCTACAAGCCCGCCGGATGCGCCGTCCCCCTACCTGCCTCCGAGCAGAAGGGGGGCGCGCCCTACGCCACCTGCGACCTCATGGGCGTGACCGACAGTCACGGCACCCTGGCCGCGGGTTCGTCGACCCCGCCCGCCACCGCCCTCGCCCCGAAGGACCTCAGGACTGCGTACGACCTGCCCTCGGGCGGCTCGGGCGAGACGGTCGCCATCGTCGACGCCGGCGGCTATGCGACCGCCGAGGCCGACCTGGCCGTCTTCCGCAGCACCTACGGCCTTCCCGCGTGTACGACGGCGAACGGCTGCTTCACCAAGCTCGACCAGGACGGCGGCCACAACTACCCACCGCAGGACGGCGACTGGTCGATGGAGACTGCGCTCGATCTCGACGCTGTCTCCGCCGCCTGTCCGGCGTGCCGCATCCTGCTGGTCCAGGCCGACTCGGCCGGTATCGACGACCTCGGCCAGGCCGAGGACACCGCTGCCGCCCACCACCCCGCGGCCATCTCCAACTCCTACGGCATCCCCCGCGAGGGTGGCGGCTTCCCCGCGGCGTACGACCACTACTACGACCACCCCGGTATCGCGGTCACCGCATCCACCGGCGACTACGGCAACACCGTGAACTGGCCCGCGTCGAACGGGAACGTCGTCGCCGTCGGCGGGACGACGCTGACCCGCGACGACACCACCGCCCGCGGCTGGACCGAGGCGGCCTGGGCATCGGGCGGCTCGGGCTGCTCGAGATTCGAACCGAAACCGGCGTACCAGCAGGGGATCGACACCGGCTGCGACAACCGTGCCATCGCCGACGTCTCCGCGGACGCCGACCCGGCCACCGGTCTCGGCATCTACAACTCGACCCCGACGGTCGGCGGCTGGCTCCAGGTCGGCGGCACTTCGCTCTCGTCGCCGCTCGTCGCCGCGATGTACGCCCTCGCGGGCACCCCGACGCCCGGTACCTACCCGGTCACCTACCCGTACGCCGACACCCACGCCGGCGACCTCACCGACGTCACCGCCGGCTCCGACGGCTTCTGCGGCAACCAGCTCTGCGACGCCCGCCACGGCTGGGACGGCCCGACCGGGCTCGGTACGCCCGTCGGCGTCGGCGCGTTCCGCCAGGGTCCGCACGGTCTGGTGGCCGGCACCGTGCGCGGCACCGGCTCGGCAACGGCCAACGGCCCGATTCCGGGTGCCGCCGTCACCGCCACCGACGGGGACGGCCGCAGCTACGGCGCCACGACCGACGCGTCGGGCGGCTTCGACCTCGCCCCGGCACCGGGCACCTACCACCTGACTCTCGCGCAGTTCGGCTATGCGACGACCACCGCCACGGTGAAGATCACCGAGGGGAGCACGGCGAAGGAGTCCATCACCCTGCACGCCCTGCCCACCCACGTCGTCTCCGGCACCGTCACCGACGCCTCGCGCCACGGCTGGCCGCTCGCCGCGGCGATCACCGTCGACGGCTACCCCGGCGGCGTGGTCGACACCGACCCGGTCACCGGCCGATACGCCGTCCGGCTGCCGGACCACGGGAACTACAAGCTGCACGTCTCGGCGACCCTGCCGGGCTACAAGACGGCGGACGACACCCTTGCCGTCGGCTCCGGCGACGTACGCCATGACGTGCGGCTGTCCGTGGACGCGAGCGCCTGCACCGCGCTCGGCTACCACTTCGGGTACAAGGGAACCACGACCGACTTCGAGGGCTGGCCCGGCGGAAAACCGCAGGACGGCTGGACGGTCACCGACGACAGCGGCTCCGGGGTCACCTGGCGCTTCGACGACCCGGCTCACTACGGCAACGACACCGGCGGCACCGGCCAGTTCGCCGAGGTCGACTCCCGTTCCGGTGACATCGGCAGCCGCGTGACGAGCAGCCTGGTCTCGCCGCTGCTCGACCTGAGCGGCGATGCCACGCCGATCGTCTCCTTCGACAACTCCTTCTTCAGGGGGATCCACACCCCGGCCAACGCATCCGTGGAGGTGAGCGTCGACGGCGGACAGACCTGGACCTCGGTCCGGAATTTCACACTCCCCTCCATCGGCCCCGAGGTCGTCGCGATTCCTCAGGCTGCCGGCAAGAGCAACGTACAGGTGCGGTTCCGGTACGACGCGGCCCACTCGTACTTCTGGAAGGTCGACAACGTCTTCATCGGCAACCGCTCCTGCGATGCCACCGCCGGCGGGCTCGTGGCCGGCACCGTCGACGACGCCAACACGGGCAAGGCACTCTCCGGTGCCACCGTCAGCGTGGCCGGCACCCCGACGGCTTCGACGACCAACGGCGCCTACGAGCTCTTCGCGTCCGCTTCGGCCGCCGACAGCTCCGGCCGGACCACGCTGGGGGTCGTCGACGGCGCGTACACCGGCTCGACCGCACAGGTCACCGTCGCCCGCGATCAGGTAACCCGTAAGGACTGGCGCCTGGGCGCCGGCCGGATCAGCGTCTCCGGCGACTCGCTGCGGGTCGCCCAGCCGCTGGGCCGCTCGACGACCCGGACCGTGACACTCCGCAACACCGGCACCGCACCCGTCCACGTCGTCCTCAACCCGCAGGACGGCTCGTACACGCCCAACTCCCGCTCGGGCAGCCCGAGGCAGTCCGGCGCCGGGGCACCGGTCCGGCACGTCGGTGGCGACTTCACCCCCCGGTCGCTGGTCGCCGATGAGACGCACAGGGTCGCGGCACCGACGGGCTCGACCGACGCGACCGCCGTGGCGAGTGCCACCGCCTGGACGACCGCCGACGCTCTGCCGACGCCGGTGATGGACAGCGGCTCGGTGACGCTCGACGGGAAGGTTTACGTCTTCGGCGGGACCGACGGGGCGAACCTGCTGTTCAAGTCCTACGTCCACGACCCGGCCACCGGCGGGTGGCAGCGGCTGGCGAACATGCCGGAGGGGCTGGAGAAGCCCGGTGTGGAGGCGGTCGACGGCGAGATCTACGTCGTCGGCGGCTGGAACAGCACTCGCAACGCCTCAGCAGCGGTGTACCGCTACGACCCGAAGCACGACTCGTGGTCCTCGGTGGCGTCGCTCCCCGCGGGCGTCGCCGCCGGCGGCACGGCGGTCCTCGGCGGCCGGCTCTACGTGGTCGCCGGCTGCGGCGGCGACTGCTTCCCGGCCTCGCAGGCGACCTACGTCTACGATCCCCAGGCCGATGCCTGGAGCCAGGTGGCGAACTACCCGATCACGGACGAGTGGCTCTCCTGCGCCGGCATCGACGGCCAGGTCGTCTGCGTCGGCGGGTACGATCCGCTCAGCGGCGAGGACACGACGGCTACGTACGCCTTTGACCCGGTCACCGGCAAGTGGACTGTGCGGGCCGACCTGCCGTACGCGAACTGGGCGATGGCTTCCGCGTCCTCCGGCGGTCGGCTGCAGCTGGTCGGCGGAGTCAGCGGCGGACAGCTGACCAACCAAGCCGAGGAGTACGACCCGGCCACCGACTCCTGGTCGGCTCTGCCGACGGCCAACGCGCTGGTCTACCGCGGCAGCGGCGCCTGCGGACTGTACGTCGTCGGCGGCTCGGACGCCTACCACGCGGTCACCGGCGTCGAGCAGCTCCCGGGCTACGGCGACTGCGGCAGCTCGGGGGCCGCCACCTGGCTGTCGGCACCGCATAACGTCACCGTCGACCCGGGCGCCACGGTGAAGGTGCGGGTCACCCTGAACGCGGGCGCGGTCGACCAGGTCGGCACCTACACGAGCGGGCTGACCGTCGACACCGACTCGCCGTACGCCGTCCCGGCGCTCGCCGCCACGATGAAGGTGGTCGGCACACAGTGACCGCGGACGGCTGACTGCCCACGGCCGGCCGAATGGGCACGACCTGACGGGGCTCCCGGAAACCTGGACCCGGGAGCCTCGTCCCGCGATCAGTACCGCGCCCGGGGGCATCGCCGTCTCCCACATGGTGGGGACCTGCGCCCACAGCCGGAAAGCTCCGGCAGCGCGCCGTGGCAGCACCGGGGTCGGCACCATCGGGGAGCCGCTCCACTCCGCGCACGCGCCGACCAGGATCGCCGTCTTGGCGAACACACGCCCCAGGCAGGGAAGCAGGGGAGCGACCGCCGGCGTACCGACGCGGCAGGAGTCGGGCCCCACCGTGCCCCAGCACGCGAACTTGCCCCGGCCCGCCTGCGGCACCAGCACCGTGCTCCGCCCACACCACAAGGAAACCGCAGTACCCGTCGACAATCAGGGACTTGTTCCGGTGCCTGCGGACGCATGGAAGAGTCGAAGGAGTCATCTCATGCACATGAAGGAAGAACTCGCCTGCGCCTATGCACGGGCCACCTGGAACATGGTGGAGCCCTTCCACGGAGCCGTGTACTTCGCTCCCGAGGCCCAGGCCCGATACGCGGAGCTGGGAGTCGATGGCAGGGCCGGCTACTTCGGTTCGCGTGCCGCGGCCCTGGGTCCGGCATCCGCCGAACTGGTGATCGCCACCTTCTACAACTTCAGCCCGGAGCTGGTGCGCAGTGTGGTTCCCGCGGTATGGAAGACAGCGTCGCCGGAGCAACTGCTGGCGGCTCGGCTGGCGGCCGTCGATGCCACGCTGCGCCGCATCCTCGGCCCCGCCGTCCGCTCCTCCAAGATGGAGCGCGCTGCGGAACTGGCCCAGGAAGCGGCCCGAGTGACACTGCTCCATCCTCAGGGCCGCCCGCTCTTCGCCGCGCACGCTGCCCTGCCCTGGCCGCACGAACCACACCTGGCGCTTTGGCAGGCACAGACGCTGCTGCGTGAGTTCCGCGGCGACGGCCACATCGCGACGCTGCTCGCCGCCGGGCTGGACGGGATCGAAGCGCTGGTCACACATGCTGCCGCGGGCCCGGTGGCTGCCGAGGGCCTTCGGAGGACTCGGGCCTGGTCCGAGGGCCAGTGGGCGCAGGCAGCACAGCGGCTGCGCGAGCGCGGCTGGCTGGCAGAGGGCCCCGACCTCGCCTTCACCCTGGAAGGACGGGAGCGACGCGCGATGGTGGAGCACACCACCGACGAGCTGGCCGCGCTGCCGTATGTCGCGATAGGCCCTGAGAAGTGTGCCGAGTTGCGCCGTCTGGTCAGGCCCTACAGCGTGGCCCTGGCCGAGGAGCTGTTGCCCTGGCGTGTCGGCAGCCTCTGATCGCTGATACCGATGCCGATCGTGGGATGCCAGGGCTGCGGCGAGGCCGACACAGACCGGGACTCCGCTGGCCGGCATGTCAGCCCAGGCGGAGTGTGGCAGGGATGGCCCGGTGCCGAGTCGGGCCGGGTGGGTGGTTGGTTGACAGGAATGACCGGAACACACATGGAACTTGACGTCGTCGGACTCAGCGACGCCTCACAACTCGTGTACAGCACCCTGGTGGGGCTGCGCCCCAGTACGGCCTCGGAGGTCGCCGATGCCTGCGGGTTGCGCCTGGGCACGGCCGGCCGGTATTTGTCCGCGTTGGTGAAGGACGGCCTTGCCACCAAGGCGGCGGGCCGTCCCCCACGCTTCACCGCAGCGGCTCCCGATGTGGCGGTCACCGAGCTGATCCACGAACGTGAGCGCCGGCTCGACGCGGCTCGCTCTGTGGTGCGGCAGCTCGCCGAGAAGCACCGTGAGGCCCGTCGGATCAGCGACCCGAACATCGCTGTCGAACTGATCACCGGTCATGAGGACATCAGTGCGGCCGTCTCCCGGCTCACTGCGAGCGCTCGGCGCCAGCTGCGCGCCTTCGACCGTCCGCCCTATGTCGAGCGTCCGGGCAGCAACCTGGAGAACCAGCGTCGCCGGCAGCACGTCGGTGTCGGCCATCGTGTCATCTACGACCGGGCCGCCGTGGCGTGGCCGGGGCGCTTGCGGGACGACATCCTGCCGAGCGTCCGTATCGGTGAGGAAGCCCGGGTTCGGGAGAAGTTGCCCCTGAAGCTTGTGATCGCGGACGACAGATGGGCGGTCATTCCCTTCAGCCTCGCCACCGGTGGCCATTCCGTGGCCTACCTCGTACACCGCTCACCCATGCTCGCCGCGCTGGAGGCTCTCTTCGAGGCCGAGTGGGAGCGCGCGACCCCGGTGCGGGACACCAAGCCGCCGGCGGGAGGAACCGGCGGCCCGGACGCCGATACCCTGGCCCTCCTCGGCCTGCTCGCCTCCGGCTGTACGGATGCGGCCATCGCCCGTACGCAGGGCTGGAGCCAACGCACCACCCAGCGCCGTATCCAACGTCTGATGACGGAACTGGGTGCAGCCACCCGCTTCCAGGCCGCGGCCCAAGCCGCCCGCCGCGGCTGGCTGCACTGAGCCAGGCCAGTGGGCACCGACGGCTGCCTCGCCAGCTGCGGCGGCGTCGCCCCCGTGCCTCGCGACTGTGGCAGGATCAGCGGCAGCGTCTGTGCCCGCAGATCTACCTGCCTGGCATCTACGCCCAGCGGATCGTGGCGCTCACCCCTCAAGATTATCGGGCGGGGACGGGCGGAAGCCCGCCCAGCGCACACATGACGGCTCGGGCGGCCCTCTGCCCGCGGGTCCAGGCCATCAGGAAGGCGCCGTCCTCTTCTCGGTCTGCTAGTCATCGGCTTCACTCTGCCGGCGGTCTTGCCGTTGCAGCGTGCCCTGGCGCCACCAAAGGGACCGGGGTACGAGGCCGCCCGCAACTCTCTGGTTGTTCCGCCCGTGAGTGGAAGCGCGAGCCTCCGGAGGCCTCCAACCATCTCTCACCGCAAAATGGATATAAGCCGCTCCCCTCCTGGAGGAGACGATACCGGCGATTCGGAGGCACAGACGATGTCCACCAGCCCGAGCCGATGGATGACGATCGGCGACTTCCTGCTCCGGCGCCTGAAGGAGGCCGGCGTCGGGCACCTCTTCGGCGTCCCTGGTGACTTCAACCTCGAACTGCTGCAGCAGCTTCAGGACACGGGCACGCTGAAATGGGTCGGCAACTGCAGTGAGCTGAACGCGTCCTATGCAGCGGACGGCTACGCCCGGCTGAACGGCATGGGTGCGCTCCTCGTGACGAACGCCGTCGGCGCCCTGAGCGCGATCAACGGGGTCGCCGGCTCCTACAGCGAGCACGTGCCGGTGGTCTGTATCTGCGGGTCGATACCGCTCAAGTCCATCGATCGCGGCCTGGGGATGCACCACACGATGGCCGACGGCACATGGGACCGCTTCCTCGGCGCCTACGCGCAGGTGACCGCCGCGCAGGCGCGACTGACGCCGCACAACGCGGTCACCGAGATCGACAGGCTGATCCTCACCGCGTGGCGGGAAAAGCTCCCGGTGTATCTGGAACTGCCTTCCGACATCGCCTACCTCGACATTGAGGTCCCCGAGGCCCCGCTGGTGCTCGCGCAACCGCCCAGCGACCCGGAACGGCTGCGGTCGTGCATCACCGCAATCGCAGACCACCTGTCCGCCGCCAAGTCACCGGCGGTCCTGGTGGATCTGGACGCGGACCGGTTCGGCGTGGCAGCCGACGTCATGGGACTGGCCGAGAAATTGCGGCTCCCCGTAGCAGTGATCAGCACAGCCAAGGCGGTCATCGACGAGACGTTCCCCTATTACGTCGGCATCTACAACGGCCGGGCAAGCGAGCCGCACGTGCGCGCGGCGATCGAGACCAGCGACTGCCTGCTCTCCATCGGCTACCGGCCGATCGAGGTGACCACGGGCGACTTCACCGCTTCGCTGCCCGCCGACACGATCCAAGCCCGCAGCCACTCGGTGGACATCGGCGATGACAACTATCAGGCGGTGACGCTCCAGGAAGTCATCCGCGGCGTACTGGACACCGTCCCGCACGGCACGAGCCGCGCTGCACCACAGCGGGGGGCTACAGGGCGAGGGGCTACGGCGACAGGGGCCCCCGCAGGCGGCTCCACCAACCTGACGCAGGCCGCGTACTGGCAAGCAATCCAGAGCTACCTCCGGGCTGGGGACGTGCTCCTCCTCGACAACGGGACGTCGTACGCCCTGCTCGGCCTGCAGCTGCCACCGGACTGCACCTTCGTCGGATCGATCAACTGGGGTTCGATCGGCTACTCGGTCGCTGCCCTGCTCGGCACGCTGACCGCAGCGCCGGACCGTCGCCACCTGCTGTTCCTGGGTGATGGCTCGTTCCAGCTGACCGCGCAGGAGCTGTCGACCATCCTGCGGCACGACCACAAGCCGGTGATCTTCCTGATCAACAACGGCGGATACACCATCGAACGCGGTTACCTCGGCAAGACCGAGCAGTACAACGACATCGCGACCTGGGCCTACGCGGATCTGCCGCGGGTGCTCCGCCCGGACACCACGGCGCGATCGTTCGTCGTCAAGACTCCCGCGGACCTGGCGGAGGCCCTCAGCGCGCCCAACGACACGCTGATCTTCATCGAGGCGGTCATGGATCCCTACGACGCTCCCGCCGCGGTCATGGCCAGCAGCAACACCGGCGCGGACATCGACTACGGGCCTCGCGGCCCGCAGCACCGCGACAACGCCCAACTCCGGCCGGCCTGACTTTTCAGCGACGCGAAACTGCGGAGGTCAGTAGTTCAGCCGGGGGTCGACGGGAAGGGTATAAAAAGCCCTGACGATGTCGACCTGATCCTTGCCTTCGAAGGCGTCGAGGAGTTCGGTGACGACTTTGGCAAGCTCTGCGCGTAGGCCGTAGATGACTCTGGGACTGTGCGGGGGACCGAACGGACCGTTGCTCGTGTCGTTCCTCAGCCACAATGCCGTTCGCCAGGCTCCACACCTCGTAGTAGGCCCGGGCCCAGGCTGGAGTAGCCAGTGACGGGTGGGCTTGGCGGGTGCGGGTAGCCCGGCATCTCAATGGCGCAGTCCGGCGGGAACTCCGGGCGGGCGCGGAGTGATGCGCGTCGCAAACCTATGCCCGCTGTTGGGGGCGGGCTGTGGTTGCGGGCGGGAGAGTCTGCTCGGCCCAGACGGTCTTGCCGTCGAGCGTGTAGCGGACGCCCCAGTTCTGTGCGAGTTGGGCGATGATGAACAAGCCGCGCCCGCCTTCGTCGATCGTCTTCGCGTGGCGCAGTCGTGGCGCGAGGGCATTGCTGTCGTGGACTTCGCAGGTGAGTGTGCTGTCCTTGATGAGCTGCAACCAAACGGGTGGGGTGCCGTAGCGGACGGCGTTGGTGACCAGTTCGCTGACGATCATTTCGGTGGCGTAGGTGGTTTCCTCATCGACTCTCCAAAGGACGAGCTGGTGGCGGGCGTGGGCGCGGGCCGTGGCGACGGTTTTGGGGTGGTGGTCGAGATGCCACGTGGCGACCTGGTCGGCGGGGAACGGGTGGGTGCGGGCGAGGAGGAGGATCACGTCGCCGTGGCGGATGTCGCTCCGCAGCCGGTAGAGCACGTCATCGCACAGATCCTGAAGTGGCCGCTCAGGGTGGGCCAGCACCCGTTGGAGGGTGTCCGGAGACGGTGAGGTGTGCAGGAGTGACGCGGTGTAGAAGGCGAGGACGCTGCCGTCGGCGACAGAGACGGTGGTGGCGGCGAAGGGGGGTCCCTCTGCAGTGCCCAGAGGAGGTCCGGCGGGCAGGTCGGGGATCTGGGTGGTCCCGTCGGGATGGGCGATGACCGGTGGGGGATGGCCGGCCAGGGCGATGGTGCAGGTCTGGGCGAGTGGGTCGTGGACCGCGTACGCGCAGCTTCCGGTGAGGGGCATGGGGTCGTCGGGCGGCAGGGCTGCGCGTTCCTGGGCCAGGCTGATGGCGGTGTCGTTGAGGCGGGCGAGTAGTTCGTCGGGCTCCAGGTCGAGTGCGGCCAGGGAGTGGGTGGCGGTCCGCATCTGTCCCATGGTGGTGGCCGCGTGGATGCCTTGGCCGGCGACTTCGCCGACCACCAGTGCGGTGCGGGCGCCGGGCAGGGCGAAGGTGTCGAACCCGCCGCCTCCTCCCGCCTCGGCGGGCACGTGCACGTGCGCTGTTTCAACGGTGGTCCGGGGCGCAGGGTGTGGAGGCAGCAGATGGCGCTGGATGGTCGAGGCGATGGCGTGTTCGCGGGTGTAGCGGCGGGCGTTGTCGATGCACAGCGCGGTGTGAGCGGCCACTGCGAGGGCCAGGGTGACATCGTCCTCGTCGTAGACGTCGGCCTGGTCGGTGCGGTACAGGCTCAGCAGCCCGAGCACGGTTCCCCGCAGCGTCAAGGGTGCTGTGATGAGAAAGCGGGCACCGGATGCACGGATCGCCTCGGCGCGGGGCGGGTTGGCTGCCAGCCACGGGGTGTCGGGGCCCAGGGCGACGAGGCGGGGCTTGAGGTCGGTCAGTGTCTGGGCGTAAGGCGTTGGAAGCGGCAGAGCGCGCACGTCGCCCACGGGATGCGCCTGAATCTGATCGCCGCCGCCGCGGTGGCCGTAGGCGGCACGGCGCAGGGGCACCGGTCCCAGAGGGCTCAGCGGAGGTTCCTCGCCACGTACCACTGCGTCCACGACTTCCACCACAGCGATGTCGGCGAGGTCCGGCACCACTGCCTGCACCAGTTCCTCACAAGTGGCCACCACGTCGAGGGTCTGTCCCACGTGCTCGCGCACGGAGCCGAGGACACGCAGGCGAGCGTCCACCTTTTCGCGTTCGGTGACGTCGAGCATCTCCGTCAGCAGCCCCAAGATCCTCCCCTGCGCGTCCTCCAGGCGAGATGCCGAGACGGAGAACAGGTACTCCGGCCCCGGTGCACCCTTCGGACGAACCCCCACGAGTCGCCCCTGCGCGGGTGTGCCGCCCTCCAACACTCCGTGCAGCATCGCCTCCACCTCACCGGGTGCGGAAAGGTCGTACACCTCGGTGACGTGTCGACCCATGATCTGTTCAGGGGGCGCGGCGTGCAGAACCGGCCTGGTGAGGTTGATCCGTAGGATTCGCAGCTCCGTGTCCAGGATCAGCAGCCCTGTAGGGGACTGGTGGAACAGCGCTTCCAGTACCGCGGCACCCTCGACGGGCGAGATGGCTTCGTCTTGCGCCATGGCAACCCACCTCCACCATCCAGCCTGCTCCTGGCGCCTGCGTGGCGCTCCCTCACATTGCGAGCGTTGTCGGACGTGCTGCCGCCGTGCGGCCCCGCTGTTGTCGAGCGCTCTGGCTCACCAGGGTGAAGGGAGGCGGGGCATTGCCGGTCGGGCGCGACATTACCCAGCCGCCGAAGGCCCACGATCAGATGACGGCGGATGGTCTCGACACGGACTGCCGAGTTGAGGTCGCACACCGGACGCCCAGCCAGCGCGGGACGGCCCGCCTCCCACCCTCCGTGGTACTTATGGCGAGGCAGTGCCCTGTGAGCCCACGGGGTGGCGACGCTGCACCACGCGGGTGCACAGCCGACAGCAGACGTTCTGGCGCGGGGCACCGGTCGGGTGCGGTTCGTGGTGGCGCTCGGTGCGAAGCCGGTACGCGACCTGGCCCACCAGCTGTGTGCCCTGGCCCGAGCGTGATGTCGTCATGGTGTCGTGACGGCTGACGGCGTCATCCACCGCGGGCGGCCCTGCACGACCGTGGCGGGCCGTCCCCGGAACTCCTGTCAGCGGATGCGGCGGAGTGTGTCGGGCGTGAGGTCGGCGAGGGTGGGTTAACCGTCGACGGTCATGACGAGAACGGCTTCGGCAAGCAGGGAGCGCAGCACGTGGACGATGCCGTCGGCGCCGTCCAGGGCCAGGCCGTATGCGTAGGGCCGGCCGACGCCTACGGCTGTGGCGCCCACGGCGATGGCCTTGATGACGTCGGCTCCCGTGCGGATGCCCGAGTCGAACAGAATGGGCATGTCGTCGGCGGCCGCGACCACCTCCGGCAGGGCGTCAAGGGCTGGCAGGCCGCCGTTGGCTTGGCGTCCGCCGCGGTTGGAGCAGTAGATGCCGTCCACACCCGCGTCCCTGGCGCGGCGGGCGTCATCGGGGTGGCAGATGCCTTTGAGGATCAGCGGCAGGTCGGTGATCGAGCGCAGCCAGGGCAGGTCGTCCCAGGTGAGGGGATTGCAAACGGGACATGACGGTCTCCTTGAAGGCAGTCGCCGGTGACACGGTCTTGCGGGAAGGCGGGTGTGCCGCGTTTCGAACCGTTCTGACCGGCGACGATGGTTGAACGACCACACGGTTGATGAAGCGTGCCGGCGGTGAGTTGGGCTGGTCGGCCGGAAGGGGCTGTGCAGTGCGCGGCGTCCGGCCGTGGAAGGGGTCGGGTATGCGCACCCGGGGGCGGCCCGGGCCGAGCCGGGCCGCTTTGGAGAGGGGTCAGGAGCCGCTGTGCAGGCCGGTGTAGAGGAAGCGGTTGGCCTGGTCGAGGGCTGCCTTGGCGACGTTGGTGTTGGCGAGGGCGGTGAGCATGGCGAAGTCGTGGAAGATGCCGGGGTAGCGGACGGTGGTGATGTCGTTGCCGGCGGCGCGGAGCTCGCCGCCGCCGACGCCTCGGGTGCGGTGAGGTGAGCGCGCTCAGACGGTGCCGAAGGCGGTGCGCAGGGTGGCGATGGCCTGGTTGATGGCCGCTTCTGCGGCGTGGGTCTCGCGCAGGGCGTTGAGCATCACGAAGTCGTGGATGATGCCCTGGTAGCGAACGGCGGTGACGGGGACACCGGCCTGGCGCAGCTTGTTCGCGTACGCCTCGCCCTCGTCCCGCAGGACGTCGGCCTCGCCGGTGATGACCAGGGCCGGGGGCAGGCCGGTGAGCTGCTCGGTGGTGGCGCGCAGCGGGGAGGCCGTGATCTCGGCGCGCTGCCGCTCGTCGGTCGTGTACTGGTCCCAGAACCACTGCATGGCATCCCGGCGCAGGAAGTAGCCGGTGGCGAACTGGTGGTACGAGGGCGTGTCGAAGGCGGCGTCGGTGACCGGGTAGAACAGCACCTGCTGCACCAGGGGGACGTCGCCGCGTTCCTTGGCCATCAGGGTCAGCGCGGCGGACATGTTGCCGCCGACCGAGTCGCCGGCCACTGCGATGCGGGTGGCGTCCAGGCCCTTGGAGGCGCCGTCGGTGATGATCCAGCGGGCGACGGCGTAGTTCTGCTCGATCGCGACGGGGTAGCGGGCCTCGGGCGAGAGGTCGTACTCGGGGAAGACGACCGCGGCGTTCGCGCCGACGGCGAGTTCGCGCACCAGGCGGTCGTGGGTGTGGGCGTTGCCGAAGACCCAGCCCGCGCCGTGCAGGTAGACGATCACCGGCAGCGGTCCGTCGGCGTCGGTCGGGCGGACGATGCGGGCCCGCACTGATCCGGTGGGGCCGCCCTGGACGGTCACCCATTCCTCGTGGATCTCGGGCTTGTCGATCTCGCCGGACTGGACCTCGTCGACGGCCTTGCGTCCCTCGGCCGGGCCGAGGTCGAACAGGTACGGCGGGTTGGCGGTGGCCTCGGCGAACGCGGCGGCGGTCGGCTCCAGCACCGGAGCGGTGATGTTCTCGGACATGGGGACTCCTTGAGGTGATGCCGGGGCCGGTGGCCTCGACGGCTGGTGCGCCCGGCCGTTCGGCGGGCACGGATAGAACTGTAGCGCTCGATTTGGTCGTGCACAACTTAATCGAGCGATACATGGTCGTGGGCGTCTGGAAT
This sequence comes from Streptomyces broussonetiae, assembly GCF_009796285.1. Classification (NCBI taxonomy): domain Bacteria; kingdom Bacillati; phylum Actinomycetota; class Actinomycetes; order Kitasatosporales; family Streptomycetaceae; genus Streptomyces; species Streptomyces broussonetiae. Next base: position 7,796,327 of record NZ_CP047020.1, read on the forward strand.
GGGTAGAATGGCCTCTGCTGATCATCGGAGGTAAGGACCGCACTCATGGGCCACGACGCGCGCCACGACATCGAACAGGGTTCGCTGTTCCTTCAGGACCAGCTCTGCTTCGCCCTGTATGCCGCCTCGCGGTCGGTCACGACCCGCTACCGGCCCCTGCTGGACGAGCTGGGGCTGACTTACCCGCAGTACCTCGTCATGCTGGTGCTGTGGGAGCAGGACTCGGTCTCCGTGCGGGATCTGGGCAACGCGCTCCAGCTGGAATCCAGCACCCTGTCACCGCTGCTCAAGCGCCTCGAAGCGGGCGGTCTGATACGCCGCGAGCGGCGCGCCGAGGACGAACGCTCCGTCGCCGTACGCCTCACCCAGGCCGGGGCGGATCTCCGGGAGAAAGCCCGCACGGTCCCCCTGGCCATCGGGGAGGCGATGGGTCTGACCCCCGAGCAGGACGCCACCGCGAAGCAGCTGCTCCGCCTGCTCACCGCGAACGTCAGTCACGGTTGAAGGACCGGCTCGCTGCCGCAGCGACTGGGGGAGGGCTCAGCTGACCGCGCAGGAGCTGTCGACCATCCTGCGGCACGACCACAAGCCGGTGATCTTCCTGATCAACAACGGCGGATACACCATCGAACGCGGTTACCTCGGGAAGACCGAGGTTCGTCGTCAAGACTCCCGCGGACCTGGCGGAGGCCCTCAGCGCGCCCAACGACACGCTGATCTTCATCGAGGCGGTCATGGATCCCTACGACGCTCCCGCCGCGGTCATGGCCAGCAGCAACACCGGCGCAGACATCGACTACGGGCCTCGCGGCCCACAGCACTGCGACAACGTACAGCTCAGGCTGGCCTGACTCCCCCCCGCCAACGCGAAGCGGCGGCGCGGCCGGGGGTGGTCAGACCGCCCGGTCGCTTCGTCCCTGCGCGGGCGCCATGCGGTACAGGCCCTTGCGGTCGTCATGGCAGGTCTTCGCGAAGCCGAAGGCGAGCGCGACCACGAAGCACACCGCGATGCGGGCAGATCAACCCTGGTGGCTGTAGGTGTAGAAGCCCTGTCCGGTCTTGACGCCCAGGTGGCCTGCGTCCACGTACTTCTCCAACAACTCTCGCGGCCCGGTGGGCAGGGCCGGGTTCTCGGCGGCGTAGTGCTTCTCGATGTCCAGGACCACGTCCAGGCCGACCTGGTCCATCATCCGGAACGGTCCAGCCGGGGTACCAGTGTTGATCTTCCATATCTCGTCCACGTCCTGTGGCGTGGACACCCCCTCGGCGACCACTTCGAGGGCCTCGCGCTTGATGGCCGCCCAGATGCGGTTGAAGATGAAGCCGGTCGACTTCTGGTGAGCCTCGAACGCGTACACGCCGTACCGGGGCAGTTCCTTCTTGAGCAGTTCCATGATGCCCGGAGCGGTGTGGCCGTCGGACATGATGTCGATGGCATTCTGCGCGGGCGGCATGTAGAAGTGCATGTTCAGCACCCGTTCCGGGTGCTCGACCTGGTCGATGAACTCGCTCGACGCGTAGGAGGAGGAGTTGCTGGCCAGGATCGCGTCGGGGGCCGCAGTGCGGTCGAGTTCGCCGAAGATCTCCTTCTTCAGGTCGAGGCGTTCCGGCACGGCCTCAACCACGAGCCAGGCCTCCGCGAGGGCTTCGGCCATGTCGTTGGTGACGACCACCGAGCCCGGCTTGCCGCCCTGGATCTTCGCGACGACCTTGGGCAGGTTCTCCTCGACATAGGCGCGCGCCGCTTCGCCGGCCTGCGCGGACTTGTCGTAGATCCGGACGAGCCCGCCGCGGTCGGCGAACATCAGCGCGATCCTGCGGCCGAGGGTGCCTGCGCCGATCACCGCGACCGGACGGCTCTCGATGTTCGCGGGGAGCGCGAAGGACATGCTGGTTCCTGCTCTCGTGGCGGCTGCTGCGATTGCTGCGATGTTGAATCGCCTCGGAACCTCAGTCTCAGCGCGCGCCATGCAGTCGGAAACCGGGGAGGACCGTTCGAGGCAGAGCTCAGCTGCGGCCGGACTCGGTGGCATACAGCCTCTCCCGTGTCATCCATCCGGTCCGCCGATCGGCCCAACTGCAGTCGTACCGCTGGGCGGAGCCCACTGCCACGGAAGGCACGTCCGGTGGCCATGCCGAGAGACACGAGGAGAGCCGGATGTGGCGAACTGCTGGCACTGACGGCCGTACCGGGGAGCGTGCTGCGGGTCCGCATCGCGGACGGCCAGGTGGAAACCCTGGTCCAGGATGCAGGGCCCGCCCCGGACGGGATCGTCGTCGAGGCCGGCGTCGTCTACTGGACCACCATGGGCACGCCAACGCACGATCCGGCCAAGGGCTCGGGGGCGGCCCAGGACTTCTCCCGGCGCAACGGCGGCGTGCACGCGGTGCGTCTGGACGGCAGCGGCCGCCGGGACGTGGTCGAGCCCGGAGCGGTCACCACCGGTAACCAACTGGCCTCGGACGGCGCCGGGTTCCTGTACTGGGGCGAGCGTGAGGGCTGCCGGGTGAGCCGAGTCCGGACGGACGGCAGCGGCCTGTCCGACCTGGTGGTCAACCCGGCCGGCGACATCTCGCAGGAATGCGTGGGTGTGGCTGTGGACCCCGTACGCGGGCACCTCTACTGGACTCAGAAAGGCCCGGCCAAGGGCGGCGGGGGCCGCATCTTCCGCGCCGGCATCGAGCTCCTCGCCGGAGAGAGCCCCGAGCGGCGCAGCGACATCGAACTGCTCTGGACGAGCCTGCCCGAGCCGATCGACCTGCACCTCGACGGCGACTGGCTCTACTGGACCGACCGCGGCGCTCCGCCGGCCGGCAACACCCTCAACCGGGCACGGGTCCCGGCGGCGGGCGCCCCCGGCGGTACACCGCAGATCCTGGCGAGCGGGCTCGCCGAGACGATCGGCCTGGCCATCGACGCCGACGCGGACACCGCCTACGTGTCCGACCTCGGTGGACACATCCGCGCCGTCCCGCTGCCCGGCGGACCGGCCGACGGGCGAGGGGAACGCGACATCGTGTCCCGCCCCCACCCGCTGACCGGCATCGTCGGCATCAGTTGACCGCACACCCACATGGCCGACCGGACGGCCACCGACCTAAGGGGGCCGCGCAGGTAGGCGGCCGGTCATGGTTGGTGTTGTGGGCGTGTGTCCCCGCGGTGGGTGGTCCAGACCCGGCCGATCAGGCTACAGATGGTGATGATCGTGTCGGCGAGGCCGAAGAAGGCGTCGATCACCGTGTAAGACCGTCGGCGCCGGATAGAGCCGTCGCATCACTCGGAAGCCCCGTCTAGGATCCGCCGTGCCCTGGGCTCGACGAGGATCGGAACGAAGTCACGTACAGGCCGGTCCCTGAACGCGGCATAGGCACAGGCCACGACGGCTTCATTGTCGCGGTCCACCACCGTGACGCGGCGGAAATTGCACACCGCGGGCGGTGCGTCCACGAACGGACACACCGCCTGATGGGCCTGCAGCGCGGTGCTGACGAGGCTCATCAGCAGGACGACATCGCCGTCACAGTCGAGGTGCACGGTCACCCACCGCGAACCGGGCACATGCCGAACAGCCGTCGTCTCCCTGAGGTCTTCCGAGAAGCGCTGGATGACACGCGTCGTGAGGTGCAGGTCCAGGTCGGGCTTTCAGCACAGCGGCCCGCACGGAGGAATGCCACCATGGCCGATCCCCGGCATGGGACAGCGCCGTATGCGCCGCAGCATGGGCCGGACGTCCCAGGTGCACATCCGCCCGTCGGGCCTGTGGACGCATCCCGTGGGGGCACCCCGGGCCATGCGCCGGGTGGGCTCGGCCTCGGACGAGGTGATCGGTCCCGGTGCCTCACCGGGTGGGCGACCGCCAGATGCGAATGGGAGTCTGATGTCTCAGGAACCTGCGAACGAGAACCCCACGGACGGGTTCGGCGCCCGGATGCCCCGCCGGGACGTGCTGCGCGCGGCCGTGGCGGGTGAGGTGTCACGCTGACCGGTGCCGTGACACCTCGCGGCGGGTCACCGAGCGCCATGCCCGCCCCGACGTCCCAGGGCCTCGGCGCCGTCCAGTGGGCGCCCCGCTCGTAGGGGCTCACCAGGACGTTCACGCGGGTTGGCAGTGCTCCTGGTGCACGGCTGGCCCGAGACCTCGAGACTTGGTACGTCTGGAGCCCAATGATGCCGACGCTGGCCAGGCAATTTACGGTCCTCGCCGTCGACCAGCCCGGTAACCGGCTGTCCAACAAGCTCAGGGACGGCTACGACACCCGTACCGCCCAGTCGTTCTTCGAGCCTCTCGGAGGCCAGCTGTCCGACAGCCCTGCTGAACCGTTCGGTCACCTTCCCACGCCTCGAAAGCTGGTAGGTGCGAGCCGTGCACCTCAGCCCGAGCAGTACGGAGGCTCCAGCGAACCCGGCCAGGACCGTCTGACGCACAGCGTTCAGCGCGTGGGCCCGGTCCTTGCCGTGAAGGTCCCCCACCGTGTCACCAGCGCAGTGGTCCCAGAACCACAAAGATGCCGACGACAACGACAGCCGCCCCCGCTGCCAACCGGACGGATGCGCGGTGACGACGCATCAGGTGAACAGAGCGCGATCCGATCCTTGCGAGAGGGCGATTGGCCGTAGGGTCTATTCCACCGCACGAAGTCCTGCCAGTCGATCTCCTCCACAGGTTCCCGCCCGCGACCAGCGCGAGCACCTCGAAAGCCGGTCATGCCAGACCATTGACCTGCGCCCTCGAGTTGGCGACAGCTCACTGAACATGCTCGACACGACGATGGCAGGGATCGGGGAAATCTGGGATTTCAACGCGCTCTTCACCGTAGCCGGTCTGCGTCGCATCAAGGTGAGCACCGCAGGTGCCTTCCGTCCTCGAAGCGTTTCCCGCGGCCTGACGCACTGGACAGCACGTCCGCCCCGGCGAGCCGGCTGCCCAAGCCCGATCACTGGATTCGTTGTGCTTGGCGCCCCGCAGGCGCTGTTGGGATTCCACCGCGAGGCTTGCTGGTGGATCATGCGTCGGCGCAGTACGGACCCAGTGCGGCCGTGCATCTGCCTCGTAACGCTCTTCAGTAACACGAGTGGGTGGGCTCGAACGGGAAACCCGCGTGCATGTGCTCGGCACAGGCTGAACCGCCGGGTCACGGCCGTCGCCGCAAGGCCGAGGGGCTCAGGTCTGCGATCTTGGGGTAGCCGTCGACCGCCATGAGGAGGTCAGCCTCCGCAAGGAGGGAACGCAACACGTGAATGATGCCGTCCTCGCCTCCCAGTGCCAAACCGTAAACATAGGGCCGCCCCACCGCTACCGCTCGCGCGCCCAGCGCCAGGGCTTTCACCACATGGTCGCCGGAGCGCACACCCGAATCGAAGATCATCGGAGTTTCGCCTGCCGCATTGACGACGTCCGGCAGCATGTCGAGTGAGGCGAGGCCACCGTTGGCCTGGCGTCCACCGTGGTTCGAGCAGTAGATCGCATCGACACCGCCGTCGACGGCCCGTTGGACGTCCTCGGGATGCATGATTCCCTTGAGGATCAGCGGCAGGTCGGTCATGGAACGGAACCAGGCGAGATCGTCCCACGTCAGGTGCGGCTCACCGAAGGTCGTCGCCCAGGCTCCCACTGCGGCCTGCAGGTCCTCTTCCGGGGGCTTGGCCAACCGGGACCTGAAGACAGGGTCGCTGAAGTAGTTCTGCAGGGCCAGCCCTCGCAGCTGGGGAAAGTTCGAGCGGCTGAGGTCGCGAGGCCGCCACCCCGGGATCCAGGTGTCCAGTGTGACGACGATCCCCTTGAAACCCGCCTGCTCAGCCCGGTGCACCAGGCTTTCGGCCAGCTCCCGGTCGTTCGGGGTGTAGAGCTGGAAGAAGCCCGGGGTGTCACCGAACCGCGCGGCGACCTCCTCCATCGGATCGACCGAGAGAGTGGAGGCGATCATCGGCACGCCGGTCCTGGCCGAGGCTCGTGCCACGGCCAGGTCGCCGTGGCCGTCCTGTGCGCACAGGCCGATCACACCCACGGGCGCCATCAACAGCGGGGACGGGAGGGACAGCCCACACAGCTCGACGGACAGGTCGCGCTGGGCCCCGTCGACGAGCATCCTCGGGATGAGCCCCCAGTCGTCGAACACCGAGACGTTGAGGTCCTGGGTGCGTTCGTCGCCGGCCCCGCCGGCGACGTAGGACAGGAGCCCGGGGTCCAACGCCTTGGATCCTCGCTCCTCCAACTCTGCGAAGGTCATCGGCAACTTCGGCATGATGCCGGAGAGTCCGTTGAGGTAGATATCGAACTGGTAGTCGCCAAAGTTCGACACGTGGTTTTCCACCTGCTCCCGGTCGGTTGTGGCCCGGCGGGCCGGTCTGGCTCGGTCGGCAGCCTCAGTCGAACAGGTCCGGCGAGGATGCGATGATCTGGTCCCACAGCGGACGGAACTGGAACCAGCCTGCGAGCGGCCCGCCGATCTGCGTGCGGACCTGCTCCGCGGTCTCCCGGTCGATCTCGTGCGGAGTGCCCGCGGCCATGGCCAGAAGCTGTGCCTGGCACGATCGTTCCATCGTGATGAACCACCACGCGGCGGCGGCAACCGACTGTCCGACGGTCAGCAGGCCGTGGTTCTTCAGGATGACGGCCTTCGCCGAGCCGAGCGCCTCGCCGATGCGGCGCCCCTCGTCGGAGTCGCTCACGACTCCGCGATAGTCGGCGTAGAGGCCCTGGTCCTCGAAGAAGGCGCAGGCGTCCTGGGTGAGTGGTGCAAGCGGGATCCCGAGTGCTGAGAACGCCTTGCCGTGGAGGGAGTGCGCGTGTGCGGCCGCGACGGCGTCGGGGCGGGCCTTGTGGACCTCGGCGTGGATGCAGAAGGCGGCACGGTTCACCGGGCGCTTGCCGTGCAGCAGATTGCCTTCGTGGTCGACACGGACCAGGTCGGAGACCTTGATCTGATGGAAACTCATCCCGAACGGGTTGACCCAGAACGTGTCGGGGAACTCGGGGTCACGGGCAGTGATGTGCCCGGCGACTCCCTCGGAGAAGCCCAGCTTCCCGAAGACCCGGAAGGCGGCGGCGAGTTCCTGCTTGCGTACGTCGCGTTCCTGCTCGACCGAAAGCCCCGTGGGCGGTAGCGGGAGATCGAAGTCGTCGGGGATCGGGCCGATGTTGGCTCGGATCAGGTCGAGCATCTCGGGGGCGTGGCGCTGCGTGATCGTCATGGTCTTCGTTCCTCTCGATGTGTGCAGACGTGGTCGAGCGGCGAGCGTGGTGACACGGATCGTGCGGACTTCAGCCGCTTCCCTCCGTGGCGAGGATCAGTGAGGCGACGCGTTGCGGTGCCTCCAGCAGGGGCCAGTGGCCGACGTCTGCAAGGGCGTGGAGTGTCGCGTTCGGCATGCGTTCGGCGATCCGATCGGCGATGTGGGCACCCGCGACGGGGTCCCGCAGGCCCCAGACGAACGCCTTGGGCAGATCGCTGGTCTCCATGGCTTCCACCCATCGGTCGCGATGGGCAGCCCGGTCGGTGATGTAGTGGATCAACCGGTGGGAGTTCAGATGGCCGTCACCGTGGCTCATGCCCTTCCACATCGCGGCTGCGTCGGCGCTTGAGTCGTAGTGCTCGGCGAATGTCGGTGAGAGGGCGGCGGCCATGAGCTCGCCGGTCAGTGCTGCGCTGAGCCGGGGGCCGGTGTCCGGGTCGAGCAGCGCCGTCTGGGCCGCTTCCGGTCGGTGGAGTTCCGGGTAGATGCCGCCGTTCAGCAGCGTCAGGCTCGTGATCCGACTCCTCAACGACCCGTCGGCGCTGCGCGCGAGCAACTCCTGCGCCACGGTGGCCCCATAGTCGTGTGCCACCAGATGTGTCGAGGTCACCGCCTCGTGCTGCCACAACGCGACCACCAAGTCGGCCTGCTCGTGGATCGAGTAGTCGTGATCGGCCGGCTTCTCGCTCGCGCCGAAGCCGAGGAAATCCGGTATGAGGAGGGTGTGGCGAGCGGCGAGAACAGGAACCGCCCGGGCCCAGTCGTGCGACGAACTGGGGAACCCGTGGAGCAGGGTCATCACGGGACCGCTGCCGATGCGGCGGACGAACACCTGGCGCGAGACTCCCGCGACGGTGAGCGGAAGCAGTTCGCCTTCGGACCACCATCGCTCGATACTGACCGTCATCGGAGCCCTCCGAACAGTGCGGGCAGGAACCGGCGTTCCAGCTCGCCATGCGGGAGCGCTGCCGGTTCCACCAGGCTTTGGGCCAGTCCGCCTTCCCGAACGGCGACGACGAGGCGCAGCAGCATGTCGAGATCCGTCTCGGTCACCTTGCGCTGTGTGGTCGCGAGAAGTGGTGCGAGCAACTCCGCGATTGCCGCCCGGATCGCTGCGTCGTGGCGGGCGAGGGCTTGGGCCGCCTCGGGGTTGCGGATGGCGTGGAGAGTGAACTCGGTGGAGATGAGGAACCAGGTTCGCGTCTGCTCGTCCACGACGCTCGCCAGCTCGATGAACGTGGCGACCGGTTGCTCGGAGACGAGGGCTTGGTCCACCGCCTCACCCAGCTGTTTCAGGACGATCTCGGAGCGTCGAGTGAACAGCGCGAGGAAGAGTTCGTCCTTGGAGTCATAGTTCGAATAGAACGCGCCGGTCGTGTAGCCGGCCCGTGCGCACAGCTCCGCGATCGAGACACCCTGAAACCCGCACTCGGCGAAGGCCTGCTCGGCCGCGTTGAGCAGGCGCTCGTTCGTCTCCCGTCGTCTCTTGGTCACGCGCTGTGTCATGCATCCCACCTATTTCTGTCAAGGCGCTTGACGATGCCAGAGGCCGGATAGTGCCTCCTATCGGATAGGGGTTCCTATCCGATAGGGGACACTATCGAGGGAGAGTGCCGTTGACGCAAGGCCTGCGACGGCGGTATTCACGCCCGGGGACGCTCTTCGAACCGAGGCAGGCTGCATCGAGCAAGGTGCGGCCGGGTTCCGACTCGCTGCTCAGGCCGTCGTGGGGCCGCCCGGCGGCGCCACGACGGGCACTTCATGACCATGGGCGTCGCAGATAAGGCCGATGTGCCCGGAGAGTCCGGACGAGCGTTGTCGGCGTAGGGCGGTGGGTCCGGATGGACGTGGGCGGTGGTAGTCCGGTCGGCCGACCGGACCCCGGGTCGGAGGCTGACCGGGGTCCGGCCGGGACCGGTTACGGCGATCTCGGAGAGGTGCCGTCCCGGCTGTGGTTTCCACGCCGCCCGGCGTGCTCACTCATGCCGGACTTCGCCGGCTTCGGTGAGGGCCGGGTCCCGCTCTGGGTCCTGTGTCGCAGGCGTCAGCTCCGGTTGCTCTCTGCGACCTGCTTGCCGAGGTCGAGTTCGATGCCGTCCGGCTTCTGCAGGCCTCCTTCGAAGAGGCGCCGGACGCGGTGTTCGTTCACGGGCCGTCCTACCGTTTGGAAGTAGGTGGACAGGGCGGATCCGAACTCTTCGTCCGAAATCGGGATGCTCTCGTCGATGAGGGCCTTGGTTCCGGCCACGGCGACCTTGTCGAACCCTGCGATACGGCGGGCGACGGCGTCGACGAAATCGTCCAGTTCGTCCTCGGGGAGGACGCGGTTGACGTAGCCGTATTCTGCCGCCAGTTTCGCTGGGAAGTCGTCGGCCCCCAGCAGGATCTCCATCGCGCGGCCCCGGCCCACCAGCCTGGCCAGGTGTCCCGTCGCGTTGCCGCCGGGCACGGCCCCGACGCCGACCTCGAACTGCTGTCGGCGTACACACGATCGTCCCCGGTCGCGTACGAGTGAAAAGGGACGCTTGATGGTGCGGTGAATCGTGGTGCCCGGCACCCTGCTGTTCGTCCGGTGAAGGGTGGCGGAGGGCGGTGACGCGGTGGTTTTGGACCCGCAGCGCTGGCTGGAGCTGCGGCGGTTCCGTGCTCTGGTTGAGTCAGGAGCGGTCAGTCTGACCGAGGTGGCCAAGGAGACCGGGCTGGACCGCAAGACGGTCCGCAAGTATCTGTCGAGCACGGCGGCGTCAGTGCCGCCGAGGCGGACGTCGAACGGCCGGCCCCGGAAGAAGGTGGTCGACGAGGTCGCCCCGTTGATCGACGCGATGCTGCGGGCAGAGATCCTCATCAAGGGCGCCGTGGTGCACGAGCGTCTGGTGAAGGAGTACGGCTCGACGATCAACTATCAGCGGGTCAAGCTCTATCTGCAGGAGGCCCGGCCGCGGATCGCGGGTGAACTGGGCATCGAACCGCGGGAGTTGGCGGGTATGCATCGCCGCTTCGAGGTGGTCCCCGGGGCCCAGGCTCAGGTCGACTGGGGCGATGAAGGCAAGATCCTCGCCCACCTGGGCATCCCGAAGGTCTACTCGTTCCATATGGTTTTGTCGTACTCGCGCGACCCGTTCTGCTGCTTCACCACGAGCCAGGACCTGCAGACCTTCTTCGACTGCCACCGGCGGGCATTTGCGCACTTCGGCGGGGTGCCGATGTCGATCGTCTACGACCGGACCAAGACCGTCGTGCGCCGGCACGTCGCCCCGGGCGAGGCGGTGCCGCTGCATCCGGAAGCGGTCGGCTTCGCCGGCCACTACGACTTCGACATCGACGTGCTGGCCGCCTACCGGCCCACCGGGAAGGGCCGGGTCGAACGCCAGGTGTTGATCGTGCGTGATCACGTGCTGGCCGGGCGGGCGTTCTCCTCGCTCGAGGAGCTGGATGCCGCCTTCATGGCGTGGGTGCCGCAGCGACGCGCCCGCACCCACGCCACCCACCACGAGGTCATCGGACACCGGGCCGCCCGGGATCACGCCGCCCTCAAGCCGTTGCCACCCTCGCCCTATCTGGTGGCCGAGCGGCATCTGCGGCCGGTCGGCAAGGACTGCCTGGTCGCGTTCGGCGGAAACCTCTACTCGGTGCCCGCCCGCAAGGTTCGCCCGCGTCAGCTGGTGGAGATCAGAGCGACGAAGTCCCAGGTCATGGTGCACACGACCGTCCCCGATGCCGGCGGCGAGACCCTGCTGTCCAGCCATCCGCGGGCGGTCGGCCGTGGCGTGGTTGTCAGGCAGGACGAGCACTGGGACGGCCTGCCGACCGGCAGGAACCGCCGCACCACGACGGGCGACGAGCCGCCACCACCGCGGAGCGAGTCCTCCGCGTCCGGTCGCATCGGGCCGTTGCAGGCCCTGCTGAGCCGGTCCGCCGCAACCCAGATCGAGGTAGGGAGGCGACCGCTATCGGTCTACGACGAACTGACCGGCACCCGGCCCTTCACCACCAACTTCCAGACGAAGGAGTCGTCTTGAGCGAGCTGACCGGCAACCGCATCCGCACCACGGCCGGCAAGCTCGGCCTGCCCCACCTGGCAGAGACCATCAACGAGTACACCCGCCGGGCCGACGAGGCGAAGATGGGCTACCTCGACTTCCTCGACCTGGTCCTGTCCGAGGAACTGGCCGTCCGCGACGACCGCCGATTCCGCCAGGGCCTGCGGCTGTCGAAGCTGCCGCACCACAAGACGCTGGACGAGTACGACTTCTCCTTCCAGCCCGAGCTCGACCCGCGCAAGGTCAAAGACCTCGCCAGCCTCTCCTTCGTCGACGGCAAAGCGAACGCAGCGCTGCTGGGGCCGCCCGGAGTGGGCAAGACGCATATCGCCGTCGCTCTCGCTGTCGCGGCCTGCCGGGCCGGCTACTCGATCTACTTCACCAGCCTCGACGACATGGTCCGCAACCTGAAGGCCGCCGAGTCGGCCGGACGGCTGGTCAACAAACTCGGCACCTACCTGCGGCCGAGCGTCCTTGTGGTCGATGAGGTGGGCTACCAGCCCCTCGAACGAGCCGAGGCGAACCTGGTCTTCCAGGTCATCTCCAAGCGTTACGAGAAGGGCTCCATCATCCTGACCTCAAACAAGACCTTCAGCGAGTGGGGACAGGTCTTCGGTGACGAGGTCCTCGCCACCGCGATCCTCGACCGCCTCCTCCACCACTGCGAAGTGATCGCCATCAATGGCCCGAGCTACCGGCTCAAGAACCGCCTACAGGCCATCGAGCGAGAGACCGACGTGGCCTGACAACTGGGGACGTTCAAACGTACCGGCCCGGCCCGAAGGGAGAGTACGCCGACAACTGCCCCAGGATCGCGCGGTGTCCCGCGAAACGGATGTCCGTGGCCAGCGCGAACTCACTTCCCGCTCCGCGGGTGCGGCCCTTGAGTGCGGAGATCGTGACGGCTGGGACCCTGCCGAGGCGGATGAAGTTGTCCGAGTAGGGGTGGAGCCCTGTGGGGCCGGGCTTCATGGCGGCTATGCGCGATTTATCCGCCAGGAAGTCGAAGTGGGTTGTCGCTCCGGAAGACGACCACGGTCAGGTCGGGAGCCTGCTCCATGCGGTCCACCAGGTCGGCGAGCTGCTCGATGGTGTCCACGTCCATGAGGTTGATCGGGCCGTTGGAGAAGGTCACGTTCCAGTAGGACGACGACACTTCGGACACGTGGAACTGCGGTGTGCTTGGCATGCGCCGCAAAGTAGCTGGCTATAACTTCAAAAGTCAATCCTTGTGGGTTACGTGCTCATGAGGCCTCGATGCCGCCCGCCGCCGACCCGGCGCACCTGCGCGCGACATGCCTGTCCGCCGCCGTTGATTGATCGGTCGAACTGTCCACCTGGCGACCGCGATACGGCATCTTGCGTGGCTGCTTCTGGTCCCACCAGTCGCATCGTGCGGACGTGGCCGGCCGGCGTCGACATGGCAGCACGAAACCCCGGCCTGGCCGAGTAGGGGGGAGGCGAGTTGCTTTCCCTGTATGCCGTCACGCTTGGTCGAGCAGTCTGACTTGCAAAGTGCAAGTCTGCCGTGCATGCTTCCTTCCAGCCCCAGAGGCGGCGTTCACCCGATCGCTTCCTGCATGCAGGCCTAGTCATCTGGCGGCCGAGGCAACCGCTGTCATCAGGCCCCCCGCCGTACCGGAGGTCACTTTGAATCAGTCCCCCGCTCCCTTGCCGCTCGCCACCGACGTGTATCTGGCCACCCTGCGTGAGAAGGCGGCGGCACTCGAGCAGCTGCTGCGCATCGCGGACCCGGCCACCCCGGTGGCCACCTGCGGCAGTTGGAGCATGCACGACCTGGGCATCCATCTGGGCCAGGCGTCCCGCTTCGCGGCAGCCCTGCTGCAGACCGGGCAGTTGCCCCGCGAGCAGTTCGCCCCGCCGGCCGGGCAGGGGATTGCCGACTGGTACGCCGGGGGCGCGGCCGCAATCCTGGCCACCCTGGAGGAGACCGATCCCACCGCACCGGCCTGGGCGTTCGGCTTCGAAGGCACAATGGCGGCGCTCTGGTTCCGCCGCGTGGCCCAGGACACCGCGGTCCACCTGGTCGATGCCCAACTGGCCACCGGGGCCGACGTGCATGTCGATCCGCTGATCGCGGCCGACGGCGTAGACGAGGTCTTCGCCGTGATGGTCCCCAGGGTCTGGCAGAACGGCGAGCAGAAGCCGCTGCCGGCGCCGGTGGCGCTTCACACCACCGACACCGGACACAACTGGCTGATCCAGCCGGGCGACATGCCGCAGGCCTTGCCGGTTGACTCGGAGGCCGCAGCGGCCACGGTGCAGGCCCCCGCCGCCGAGTTGCTGCTCGCCCTGTGGAAGCGGCAGCCCGCAAACCCGGAATGGATCAGCGGTGACATCGCCGCGGCCAACGCCCTGCTGACGGCCACGTTGACGCCCTGACCGGCCCCCTCTTCCATCGCCGGCACCCCCCAGCTGTCCCGGGAAAACTGGAGCACCAAGCCGTGGCGCGCGGATCCGGACGGCGGCCTGCCGGCCGTGTCCGAGGGCGGAGCCGGCCTCGCGGTACTTGTGAATTCCGCAGATTCGAGCCCGCCTTTTCCAAGCTCTCGCCCGTGGTTCTTTCCCTCCTTCCCAGTGCAAACCTCAATGGTCGGACGAACAGAGTGGGCAGGCGTAACTGCCCTTCGGTGTCCCGCCTTTACCTCAACCCGAACAGTCCAGGAGATCTACCGTGTCTGACAAGATTCCGTCGCATTCTCGGCGGAAGTTCCTCGCCACCTCGGCTGCAGCGGCGGCTGCAGTGACCGCCGGATCCCTCGGTGTGCTCCACGCCCAGTCGGCCGTAGCAGCCGAAGGAGGAACCGGCCGTGGACCGCTGGCAGGCGCGAGTGCGGAAGGCTTCGGCACCGTCTCCCGGGCGCCGCACCTGCCCGCAGGGTTCACCGAGACGTTCACCAGCCGGTTCGTCCACGCCAATGGACTGCGCCAGCACGTGGTCGTCGGCGGCAGCGGGCCGGCGCTGCTGCTCGTGCACGGCTGGCCCGAGACCTGGTACGCCTGGCGCCTGCTCATGCCCACGCTGGCCAAGGACTTCACCGTCATCGCCGTCGACCAGCGCGGCATCGGCCTGACCGACAAGCCCCAGGACGGCTACGACACCGCCACCATCGCGGCCGACCTGGCCGCCCTGATGGACGCGCTCGGCCACCAGAAGTTCGCCGTGGCCGGCCACGACACCGGCATGCCGATCGCCTACGCTCTTGCCGCCGACCACCCGGAGCGGGTCGAGCGCCTGGTCGTCGCCGAGGCCCCCCTCCCGGGCATCAGCGTCTCGCCGCCGGCCTTCGGCCCGGAGTGGCTCAACGACCGGATCTGGCACATCGGCTTCAACCGGCTCGCCACGATAAACGAACTGCTCGTCAGGGGACGGGAAGACATCTTCTTCGGCTTCGAGTTCGACATCAACGCCGTGAAGAAGCTGCCCGACTACGCCGTCGACTACTACATCAGCACCCTTGCCTCCGACCGCAACGCGCTGCGCGGCAGCTTCAGCTTCTACCGCGCGTTCGACACCACGCTCGCGCAGAACGTGCAACGCCAGAAGGCCGGCCTGCTGACCATGCCCGTCCTGGCCATCGGCGGAGCAGCAAGCGTCGGTGACGGGGCCGGGGTCACCATGAAGGCCGCCGCGCACGACGTGCAGACCGTGGTCATCCCCGACACCGGTCACTGGGTCGCCGAAGAGGCGCCCGAGCAGATGCTGGCGGCCCTGACCCCGTTCCTGGCCCCCTACCGCGCAGCGCACACCGCCGCCTACCGGTAGCCGACCGGTTCGCACCCTTTACGCATGTGCCCGCCCGGTGGGGCCGGGCCGAGCGGGGCCCCCAAGTCGGCCCCACCGACCGCGGGCACGGCTCCGGCCCGGGCACCTCGGACATCCAAGTCGCCTCCGCAGGCGACGATGCCCACGAGCCCGGGTCGGGGAACCCGGTCGGCGTCCCGCCCGGCGAGAGTCGATACCCCAACCCATCGCAGACGCAACCGACTTGGAGAGTGAACCATGTTGGAAAACCGCACCCTGGAAATCATCATCATCGCCGCCGTCGTGCTGCTGCTCTTCGGAGCCAAGCGCCTCCCTGACGCCGCGCGAGGGCTGGGCAAGTCCCTGCGCATCTTCAAATCCGAAGTCAGCGCGATGAAGACCGACTCAGCGCAGGCGACAACCGCCGCCCCGAGGAGTGTTGCCGCCGGCCCCATCGAGGACGTCACCGGCCATCCCGTCACCGAGTCGGCATCGATCATCCAGTCCTGACCGCCCAGCTCCCCAACGGCCCACCGCGCAGAGACCAAAACCCCTATGGCGAACGAAACTCAGCAGGCCGGATCACCCACGTCCGCACGGTCGCGGAAGGCTCCGAAGGGGGTCATGCCGCTCGCCGAGCACCTTCGTGAACTGCGGAACCGTCTCCTGGTCTCGATGCTCGCTCTGGCGATCGCCACCGTCGTCGGCTGGCTGTTCCACGGCTGGTTGCTCGACCAAATTACCGGCCCGGCCTGCCACATCACCCACGTCCACGGGGTTGGCCGGCCGACCAAGCAGTGCCCCGACGGCCTGCTGGTCAACACCGGTCTTCTTTCCCCGCTCTCCCTCAGCTTCAAAGTCTCGATCACAGCCGGGCTCATCCTGGCCAGCCCGGTGTGGAGCTACCAACTCTGGGCCTTCATCGCCCCGGGGCTGTACAAGAAGGAGAAGCGCTACGGTCTTGGCTTCACCTTCGCCGCCGTGCCCCTCTTCTGTGGCGGCGGCTACCTCGCCTACGTGATCTTTCCCAAGGCAGTGCAGATCCTGGCGAGCTTCAACCCCGCGGATTTCTCCCTGTCCCTGCCCGGTGACGAGTTCCTCGGTTTTTTCCTGCGCATGGTGTTCGTCTTCGGCCTCTCCTTCGAACTGCCGCTGCTTCTGGTGCTGCTGAACTCCCTGGGTGTCGTCAGCGCAGCCAGACTGCGCAGCTGGTGGCGTCCGACTGTCTTCGTGATCTTCGTCTTCTCGGCGGTCGTCATCCCAACCGGCGATCCACTCACCATGACCGCCCTGGCCGTCCCTCTCTGCCTGCTCTACTCCCTCGCCTTGGTCGTCGCCACCCTCCACGACCGTACGAAGAAACGACGCCGCGCCGAGGATCCCGACAGTCAACTCGACGACGACGAGGCCTCCTCACCCGACCTCACCACCACCCCCTTGGACTTCCCCGAACCGCTAGACGTCTCTCATCCCGCACACGCGCAACCGACGGTCACCACCCAGCTGAATCTCCCACCGAACGTCCCGGATCACCGCCCACCCGAGGAGCAGTAGGGTGATATTCAATTTTGGCCCGCTCGAAATCGCCTCACTCGTCGTTCTCGGTCTGATCCTCTTCGGCCCCGACAAACTCCCGAAGATGATCAGCGAGGTCGGGGGATTCATCCGCAAGGTTCGTGAGTTCTCCGACAGTACCAAGCACGAGATCCGTAATGAACTGGGCCCCGAATTTCAGGACTTCGAGTTCCAAGATCTGAACCCCAAGGCCTTCGTCCGTAAGCAACTGTCCCGCCACGGCGACGAACTCGGCCTCTCTGAGATGCAGGAACTGCGCAACGGCCTGACAAAGGACGCGCTCGCTGCCCCACCGACACTGCGAGCCGCCCACGTCGATCCACACAGCGGTAGCACCGGCAGGCCTCTCGAGGTCACACCACCGGCCGCTGGAGAGCCGACGCCGTACGACCGTGATCTGACGTGAGCTCCACGCCGCACACGCCCCGTTACCTATCTCGTGGCCCCGCAACGGGGCGCCTGGCCCCCGGGTCCGGTATGGCTGTCACGGGTGTCGCCACGCCGCTCGACCAGCCCCCGTTCGGTCAGCTGCTTGAGCCGCTTGGTGACGGCGGCCCTCGAGGAGAAGGTCTGCCCATCCTGCTGCACCGGCTGGCGGCCGACCCCGCAGTGCGGGTGCTGGTGCTGACCGGCGACGGCGACAAGTTCTGCTCGGGGGCGGACATCGCCGCACTGGCCGCGAGCGACGCCCGCGAAGACCAGGACAGCGACAGCGCAGCCGGGGCGGTCTCCGGGCCGTAGTCCCCAGAGCAGGTTGATGCCCGGGACCGGCGTAGTCTCGTGTGCCATGGCACCCATAGGGAACCTTGAGGGTGCCATCGTTTGCCGACACTTCGAGTGTCCTCGTTCCTGCCGGATCGGGCCGTGCGGATGCTCGGCACCTTTTGGCCACGCCGGCGAACGTGCCGCTGGGGGTGGTGGACTTCATCGACGAGGGCGGGCTCTCGGGTAGAGGCCTTCAGCTCATCCAGAAACTTCCTGTCGCCAACGACCGGGTGGTATTCCCACGTGGCGACGGAACGTCGCGGCGAAGGCGTTCGGTGAGCTGTATCCCGTACGGCGGGCGATCTGCTCCAAGGTGAGTTCGCCTGCCATCAGGTATTCGCGGGCCAGGGTCAAGCGCCAGTCCGTCAGGTACTGCATCGGCGTCTGCCCGAGCGCACGTTCGAAGTTGCGGGCGAACGACGGGCGCGACATTGCACTCAGGTTGGCCAGTTCCGGCACGGTCCAGCTACGTGCGGGCTCTTCGTGCATCGCTTGGAGTGCTCGCCCCAGCCGTGGGTCCTGGGCGGCGCGGTACCAGCTCGGCGCGTCGGAGCTGTCCTGGTAGGAGGCTCGCATGACCAGGACGAGCAGCACGTCGAGCAGTCGGTCGAGCACGGTCTGCTGGCCAGGGGCCGACTGCGTGAGTTCGCTTGAGATGAGGGAGACCACGCCGTGCAAGTGATCGTGTGCGGATGGCCGAATCACCAGCATCGGAGGCAGTGCCCGGATGAGGCTTTGGCCCACGTCGCCGGCAAGTCGGTAGGCGCCGCACAAGAAGACAGCGGCGTGGGGAGCGTCAGGATCCTCGTCGGCGCCTGCCGCCCAGAACTGCTCGTGGGTCACGCACCTGTCCGGGCTCGGCTCATCTGCGAGGTGATGATCGCGACCACCCACGACGACCGCCAGGTCACCTGGCAGTAGGCGTTCGGCTTCGGCCGGATTGTCGAGCCACACCCATGCATGGCCGCGCACCACGGTGTGGAGCGACAGCTGGATGGACCCGGGCAGCGTCAGCCCCCAGGGTGGACGGACGACCGAGCGCGCGAAAACCGCACCGGACGCGCGCGCCCTCACGAGATAGTCGTGCAATATGTCCACGGAGTGAGCGTATCACGTTGCATTTCGAGCGTAATAAGCATTGCATAGCTCATTTTCCGCCATAAGCTGGATGCATGAGTGAGCAAACTTCAACAGTTCTTGTCCTGGGCGCGACTGGCAAGACCGGCTCTCGCGTGGCCGCGGACCTCATAAGCCGAGGGGTGTCGGTCTTCAGGGCTGCACGGTCCAGTGCCGACGTCGCCTTCGACTGGAGCGACCGCGACACCTACGCCCCCGCGCTCAAGGGGGTCGATCGCGTCTACCTGGTCGCCCCGGTCGACCGGCTCGACTTTGCCGAGGACGTCTCGGTGTTCCTCGACGAGGCCGAGGCCGCCGCGGTGCAGCACGTGACGTTCCTGAGCGCCTACGGGATGGAGCACGCGCCGGCTGAGATCCCAACCCGCAGCGTTGAACTCGACCTGCTGGGCCGCCAGCGGCTGGGTCACACCATCCTGCGTCCTGCGTGGTTCATGCAGAACTTCAGCGAGGCCTTCTGCAAGCCGATCAACGGCGCGATCTTGGTGCCCACCGGCGACGGATCCGAGGCGTTCATCGACGCCGATGACATCGCGGCCGTGGCCGCGACCACGCTCGCCGACCCCGCCTCGCACGCGGGCGCGGCGTACAGCCTGACCGGCCCGCAGTCGCTGACCGTCTCCGAGGCTGCCTCCATCATCAGCGAGGCGACCGGTCGGACCATCGCGCATCACGAGATGGACCGCGAGGTCTGGATTGCCGGCGCGATTGCGAAGGGATTCCCAGCCGAGTTCGGCGCCCTGCTCCGGCAGCTCACCGAGACGGTGGCGTCCGGCAACGGGTCCCGTCCCAACGGCACGGTCGAGCAGGTCACCGGTACACCGTCGCGCACGTTCCGCGACTTTGCCCATAAGAACGCCGCAGCCTGGAAAGAAGCCTAGAAATGATCGACCACGTCTACATCTCCGTATCGGACGTCGAGAAGTCGCGGGACTTCTACCTCGCCGCTCTTGGGCCCCTCGGCTGGAGAGAGTTCGGGAGCTTCGACGCCTCGTCCGCCCCCGAGGGTGTCCCAGACCTCCTTGGCATCGGCGACGCCACCTACGTGGCCGGCGGCCTCGGATCGAGCATCTGGCTGCGCCAGCGCAAGCCGAGCGAGACGGGCTTGTACGTCGGCATCGTGTGCGACAGCAACGAAGCCGTTAACGCCGCTTACGCCGCCGCGATCACCGCCGGCGGCATCGACGAGGGCGCACCGGCGGACCGGACCTACTTCGCCCCCGGCTACTACGCCGCCAACGTCGCCGACTTCGACGGCAACCGCCTCGAGTTCGTGCATAAGGCCTGGAACGAAAAGTAGTGCTGAACGAGGCGGTCTCTCTGGACTGAGCACAGCGTTGGCCGACGCAGCGGGCCGCAGGCCACGTAGGGGTCGCCCTGCTTGGCCTGCGGCCGGTTCCCGCCTCGCCCTGGGGGCTCAGGACGCGCATCAGGCACTGGAGGATGCTCACGAACAGGACAAGCATCTCCTTACGGTCGCGCCGGTTCGAGGCGAACTCTCCGCCCTTGCCGTAGGCGATCACGCGGTTGGCGCCGTGATCCGGGCAACCGTCGGAGGCGGCGTGACGTTCTTGGAAACCTCGTCGAGAGCGTGCGGGCTGCACGCGAGCGCGAGCAAGGTGCCTTGGCCCTCGTCCTGCGCGAGGTCGGTGGCATCGACGCTGGTAGAGCGACCGTGCTGTTCAGTAGGCCTGGTGTGGGTCCTTCGGTGCTCAGGCAGCCGTGCCGAAGCCGGAGGCGGCCGGTTCCTGTTCGTGGAGCTGGGTGAAGTCGACGTCGAGCTTGGGGTCGTACGCCTCCGGCTGGATGCCGAGTTCATGGGTGCTGTACTCGCCGAAGCGGCGGATGCGCTCGGTCAGGTACGGGGAGATGTGGGCCAATTCCTCTGGATCGGTCTCCCAGCCCTCCTCCAGTAACTGGCGGACGATCTCGGCGATGTCCAGGGCGCTATGGAAGATCACCGCGTTCGCGAGCAGAGCGTTGAAACTCGCGGTCTTCTCCTGCTCAACGGGGTCGTTGTCGGTGATGGCGCCGCCGTTACCGAAGCCGATCCACTGCGAGAAGCCGTTGAATGCCTCGACCTTGTTCGTCGCGGCGGTCACCCGTCGGCGCAGCGGGGCGTCCGAGAGGTAGCGCAGCAGCTGGACGGTGCGGATGACGCGGCCGACCTCGCGGAACGCGATGTAGGTGGCGCTCTTGCGCGAGCCGGCACGCAGGCGCCGCAGCAGCAGGGTGGAGGAGATGGCGCCCTCGCGCACGGAGACGGCCACCCGCATCAGATGCCGGAACTGGGACTCGATCAGGTCGAAGTCGATGACGTTGCGGCCCGGCTCCCCGAACAGGGCGTCAATGTGCACGTACTCGGTCCGCTTCGTGGGCCGGTAGAAGGTCAGGTCCTTCCAGTTCCTGATCCTGGGCATCGGGTCGAAGCCCAGCAAGTGGGCGAGCGCGAAGACAGGGAACGACTGGCCCTGCGTATCCGCGTGCACCGTGGTCGGCTTCACCTCGGACGTGTTCTTCAGTAGACCCTCGATGATGTAGACGGCCTCCCACACCCCGCACGGGATGAAGTGCGTGAACAGCGCGATATAGGTGTCCGAGATGTGGTGGTAAGCGATGCCGCCCGGCTTGCCGTAGCGCACGGACGTCTCGGTCAGCAGGTTGTTGAGGACGTGTCCATGTGGGTGCCGTCGCCGGCGACCGCGGAGCCGTCGCCCCACGCCTGCGAGATGTCCAGGCGGGCATGCGCGTTGACCAGGTCGGCGATCGCCTCGTTCAGCGTCGGGATGGAGAAGTGCCGGTTCGCGGCCAACGACAGCTCGTGCCCGCTCACGCCGGGGATGTGGCGCGCGGCCTCATAGGGGCCGATGTTGGTGCCCTTCACGAAGGTGGTGATGACGTACCGGCCGAAGGGGTCCTTCAGCTTCGGCTCGTTACCGGAAGCCGGGCCGAAGCGACGCCACCACTCCACCCAGTACGCCGTGCGGGAGATGACCGCTGCCGTGACGGCTCAGACGGCGGTCGCTAGGGGATCACGCCCTTGCCGGGGTCGCCGAGGGAGACGCTTTCCACCGGCCAGATCTCGCTGGGGGCGGTCAGTAAGGGTTTTGTCGCGTCCCTGATCCGCTGGAGATTCGAGCTGGCCAGGTGCGCCTGGAAGTCCTCGGGGGTGAGCCAGTGCTCGACGATGAAGACGTCCTTGCCATCGGTGTGGAGTGCGAAGAGCCGGCATCCCGGTTCCTGATGGACCAGCGGGGCGAGCTCGCGGTACACGTCAAGCACCTCTTGGGTCTTGCCCGGCGCGGGGATCAGGCGGGCGATGACGACGGGCATACGTGCACAACCTCCCGGGACGGTCTCCGCGCAGTGAACGTGGGAGTCGGGGCGAAGCCGCACTCTCATGATGCACCGCACCGGCCGCCACGCCACCGGTGGCAGCACGGTAGCGCTCCACAGTTGTTGGCGCCGCCAGCAGCCTTGATCAGTTCTGCTGGAAGTGACGAGCCAGGTATCCGATGCGGGCGTCTTCCCCGGCGCACCCCTGTGACCTGCGGTGACGTCTTCAAGCCTCTGTCGTCATCCGTAGCCTCTGTCGTCATCCGTCATAGAGCCTCTGTCGTCATCCGTCATAGCTGATCGGGCTGGGACGGCCCAGCGGCGGCCCGGGTGGCAGGTGTCACCGTCTCCGGGCCGCTCCCGAGGAGGTGCAAAGCCCCCGGACGGCCCGTGTCCTCGGCGGACGTAAGTGCCTCGAACTGCCGGTGGGAGGTGTTCCTCGCACCAGCGTGGGCTGGTCGGCCTGGTCCACCTGCGCGGGCTCGACCCCCTCGCGCAGACTGCCGCGGGCTTCGGCACATCGGCACCGCCCACGCTTACGTGACCCCGGTGATCAACCTGCTCGCCGACCGCGTGCCCGGCCTGCTGCGCGTCCTGCGCGAGGCCGACCCCGACCACGTTCTGCCCGACGGCACCCTGGCGGAGTGGGACCGGGTGGGCGACGGCCCGGCCGAGCACTCCCACAAACAGCGCCGGCACCGCGTGAACGTGGAGCTCGTGACCGGTCCGCATGGCCGACTGCGGTGGATCTCATCCGCACTGCCCGGTCGCGCGTGGCCTGTCCGCAGTCCGCACCCACCGGATCAATCCGGACCTGCGAGTGCCAGGGCGTTCCGGACCTCGCCGACCGTGCCTACGTGGCACTCGGAGCCGTGCATGAGGACACCCCCGTGCAGTCCAAATCGGATGTCGTCGATCTCCGCGGTCGGCCTCACCTTGGAACGGCAGCGCTGAAAGAGCTCGGTGGTCAGGCTGGGGCAGCGATCACGCAGCAGCCCGTGGCGCACCGTCAGGTGACAGACGGACCGCAAGCCGTTGATCGGCTGACGGACACAGCCTGAGGAACCTTCGTTCACAGGCCCAGGTCGACGGCCAGGCAGGAGAAGGACATCCACGATCCTTCGGGGTTGTGGGCATACCTGGCCGGGTCATTCGACGTGGCCGCCTTCTCCTCGACCATGTCCTCGTAACGGATGTGCTCGGGCAACTTGCCGAACCTTGCGTGACGTGCCGCCGCAGCGCTGTCCAAGGTCTTCCGACTTCCCACAGTCAATCTCCGTTCAGTCGGCGGGTCGAGCCGTATCGCTCGGCGTCTCTGGATCCCACCCTCTGCGTCACTTGTCAAACCCGTAACGCAACGGTGACTGGTCGGGACCGTGACGTGTCCCAACGGCCGCCGGACGGGGACCCCGCGCGCCAACCGGGCCGGCCCAGCGCAACATCCTGATCGAGGCGAGGCCCGGCAGTCGTAGCACACCCAAGGCTCCTGCGGACCGCAGCTGTGCGACACATGGAAGGCTGTGCCGAGCCGGGCGACCACCTCGTGTACATCGGGATGGATCGGTGCCCTTGCAGCCCACCGGTGACCATGCGTGTCGTGTGTCGTGCGGCAAGTGGCCGGGCGCTGCTGATGACGTGTTGTTGCAGGGATCGGCCGGCGAAGCCGCCGTGCGACGGGTGTCATGGGTCGCTCATGAGTGCGCCGTCCGTCACCGGGGCGAATACAGCGCGGCGATGTCGTTGGGCAGCGCGGACTTGATCCGGCGGCTGAATTCGTCGACGAGTACTTCCTCCCTGCCTTCGAGGAGTCCCTTGATCGCGGCTCGCGCGACTTCCTCGGGACTGATCTTGGGCTGGTCGACACCGGCGGACAGGTCGGTGTCGACATACCCGACGTGCACACCGATCACGCGGGTGCCTTGCGCACGCAGGGCCAGCCGCATGGCGTTGGACAGCGACCATTGCGCTGCCTTGCTCGCTGCATATCCGGGCGCCTGGTCCAGGGCCAGCCAGGATGCAGCGGACAGCATGTTGATGACGGCACCGCCGCCGTTGTGGGACAGCGCCGGAGCGAAGGCCTGGGTCACAGCCCAGGTGCCGAGGTAGTTGACCTCCATCTCGCGCCTGGCGTCGGCCAGTGACGCGGTGAGCACCGGCGCCGCGAGGGCGGTTCCGGCGTTGTTGACCAGGATCGAGAGGTCCCCGATCGCCTCGACCGCCGTGGCGATGGTGGCCGGGTCCGTGACGTCCAATTGGATCGGCACCACCCCGCGGTCGGTGATCAGTTCGGGGTGGCGTGCGGCGGCGTAGACCGTGGCGCCGTGCTCGGCGAGCTCTCGGGCGAACGCCTGGCCGATCCCGCGGTTGGCGCCCGTCACCAGGGCGGTCTTGCCGTGAATCTGCATGTCTATGTCCCATCCGTTCGGTGTCGCACGCGGGCCGAGGTCTGGCGTCGGCGGTAGCAATTCCAGCTGACTTGTATTATTAAAGTCAAGGGGCGGGTGGGGCTTGCCCCGAGGTGCGGCGTCGGTGCCGCGCGCATCACCGGCGTCGTTCCGCTCCGCTACCCTCGTCCCTGCCGGGGCTCTCAAGTGCTGGATGTCCTGTCGGTGACTGCAGCGGGACGGCCCCGGCCCCGCGGGGGAGGTGGCCGCCCGCCGTGTGGGCCGTACCCGCTGTGCGGGTGAAGCCGGACCCGTCCTGTGGACCGTCCTGCCGCCATGCCGGTCACGGGCGAGCAGTGTGTTCCGGACGCTTGGCACCTTCTGGATATGGATCCGATACCCAGGTGTACAATTCGTGTATGCCATGCGGTCGCGTGGCATACATGTGGATCCCGCAGAGATGTGGAAGGTGGGGTGGCAGTGCCATCGACGAGGAAGGTGTCCGGTCCCACGGACGACTCACCGGCCTGCTCCATCGAGCGCAGCCTGCAGGTGCTTGGCGAACGTTGGACACTGCTGGTCCTGCGCGACATATTCGCGGGCAAGCACAGATTCGCCGAAATCCAGTCGTCCCTCGGCATCGCGCCGAACCTGCTCAGCGACAGGCTCAAGCTTCTCAGTGAGGCCGGTGTGTTGCGCACGCGGACGTACCAGGAGCCGGGCAGTCGGCATCGGCAGAGCTACCACCTGTCTCCGGCCGGGCAGGAGCTGCAACTCGTGCTGGCGGCTCTCCAGCAGTGGGGTGACCACCACCGCCCTCGCCCGTCGGGACCCTCTTCTCTGCGGCGATTGCGTTCCACCGGTCAGGCCGTGCGGGTGGGGTTCCTCGGCGACGACGGCCGCGAATTGCCCGCCGAGGAAGTGACGTTCGTGATGAACACGGGTCCCGGGGCCTGATGGCGTAGGACTTCGTTGCCCAACTCCCCACGGTGACAAAGCGGTGAGGGGAAGATCTGTGTCGCGCGACCGCAGTACAGAGCCTCGTCCTGCAGTAGTTCGCGGTTGCGGCCTGAAAGCGCTGAGGCGAGTGGCGGTGCCTGACGCAGGAGAACATCACCGCTGCTGCGGACCATATCTCCACGACCCTGCGCGGCCGTCAGGTGCTGCTCGCCGGTTCCATCACGGGGAGTGGACGGGGCCGCCGGGCGAGCAGGGAGGCTGCCACTGCCGCGGTGATGAAAGCGACGAGGCTGTAGATCGCGGGTGTCACTGCGGCGGCCGGCATGTTCAGCAACGCGGGGCTCAGGGCGATGGTGACGGCGAGCGCACCGTTGTGGATGCCGATCTCCATCGACGAGGCGACGGCCTGGGGCCGCTCGACGCGGGTGAGGCGGGGAACCCAGTAGCCGATGACCAGGTTCAGGACGCTGAACGCCGCCGTGAGCGGAAGGACGAAGCCGAGGGACTGGCCCAGCCGGCCGGCGTTCTGCAGGATCGCACCGACAATCACCACCGCCAGCACGATGAGCGCGACGATCCGGACCGCCTGGCTGAGCGTCCGCGCAAGGCCCGGGTGCAGGCGCCGCAGCGCCATCCCCAGGCCCACCGGCAGTACGACGGTGGCGATCAGCGTGACGACGCCCTGCGGTTGCAGTCCGATGGTGTGGGCGTGGCCGACGTAGTGCCGGGTCACGCCCCACATGACGAGCGGAAGTGTGACGACGGAGATCAGCGAGTTGACCGCGGTGAGGGTGATGTTCAGCGCGATGTCACCGCGGGCGAGGTGGCTGTAGAGGGCCGCGAGCGTTCCGCCGGGTGATGCGGCCAGGAGCAGCATCCCGACCGCGGTGTCGGGGTCGGCTCGGGTCAGAGCAAGCAGCGCCAGACAGAGCGCGGGCATCAGCACCAGCTGGCAGGCCAGTGCCGTGCCCACTGCACGCGGCGCACTGATCACGCGGACGAAGTCGGGCAAGGTGAGAGAAAGGCCCAGGCCGAGCATGATGACCGCCAGGGCGATCGGCAACAGCACGGTGGTCAGGACAGAGCTGTGCAACGTCACTCCTCGGGATCAGTGCCGGTGGTATTCGCCGACCGAGCGGGCGAAGAAGGCACGCAGTGCCTCCTTGTGGTCGTCCTTCGTGAACAACTCGGCCAGTTCGTCGATCTGTCGACGGTGCGCCTGGTCCCGGCTCATCTCCGGAGCGTCGTTCGCGCAGCGCTTGGTGGCCTCGACCGACAGGGGGGCGCGGGTCGCGATCCGTTCCGCCTTCGCCAGCGCTACGTGCATGAGCGCCTCGGGTGCGCACACCTCGGTGACCAGTCCCCAGGCCGCGGCGCGCTCGGCTTCGTAGCGTTCGCCGGTGAGGAGGATCTCCTTGGCGGGTCCGAGTCCCACGATCCTGGCGAGGCGCCAGAAGTTCGCCATGAGGCCGACATTGACCCCGGCCGCGACGAAGGACGCCTCGCTCGAGGCGACGCGAATGTCGCAGGCCAGGGCCAGCTCGAATCCGCCGCCGACGGCCGGTCCGTTGACCGCGGCGATCACTGGAGCGCGGAACCTCTCCAGGCCGTCGACGATCCGCTCGAAGTCCGCCAGGAAGTCGGGCAGTTCGGTCCGGCTCATCCGTTGGTCCTGGACCAGGTCCGCGCCGGCGGTGAACACACCCCCGGCCCCGGTGAGGACGACCGCACGAATCTCCGGCTCCTCCTCCAGCCGGTCGATGGCCGCTTTCAGGTGCGCCCGGCTCTCCCAGGTGAGAGTGTTGACGGGCGGGTTGCTGAGTGTGATCACCACAACGTGCGGTGTGTGGTGCCTCAGCTGGACTGCGCTCACTTCTCCTCCTTGGCCACGCCCGCGGCGAGCAGGGCCTCGATCTCGGACCGCCCGAAGCCGGCTTCGGTCAGCACGTCGGTCGTGTGCTCGCCCAGCAGCGGGGCCGGACGATCGATGACGGCCGGAGTGCGGGAGAACTTGACGGGCACGCCGATGTGCTTCACCAAACCCGCCGAGAGGTGTTCGACCTCGACGAGCATCCGCCTGGCCCGGACCTGGGGGTCGGAATAGACCTGACCGATGTCGTACACGGGCCCGGCGGGAATGCCGTAGGGCAGGAGGATGTCCATCCACTGCTCGGTGGTGTACTCCAGGAATTTCTTCTGCAGTTGCTCGGTCAGCGACGGGCGGTTGGTCATGCGGGAGATCGGATCGGCAAACCGCGGGTCCGTCCCCAGCCCAGGCCACTCCAAGGCCTCCACGAGGCGTTCCCACATCCGCTGATTGGGTGTGCCGACGGTCAGCCAGCCGTCGGCAGTCCGGAACGCCTCGTAGGGGGCCGCGAGCCGCATCTGCGAGCCGAGCGGGCCGGCTACTTGCCCGGTGGCGAACAGGACGGCGCTCTCCCACACCATCAGGGAGATACCGGCCTCCAGCAGGGATGTGTCCACGTACTGTCCCTCACCGGTACGCAGACGGTGGACATAGGCGGCGAGCACACCGTTGGCGGCCAGGAGACCCGCGGTGAGGTCACAGATCGGCACGCCCGCCTTGACCAGCGCGCCACCGGGCTCCCCGGTGACGCTCATGATCCCGGACATGCCCTGGGCGATGAGGTCGTACCCGCCCCGGCCGGCCAGTGGGCCGTCCTGGCCGAATCCCGAGATCGAGCAGTAGACCAGGGCGGAGTTCCGTGCGGCGAGTCTGGGATAGTCGCAGCCGAGGCGCTGCATGGCGCCCGGCCTGAAGTTCTCGACGAGGACGTCGACTCCTTCGCTGAGCCTGCGCAGCGCGGCGGCTCCCCGCTCGTCCCGCAAGTCCAAAGCGATCCCGCGCTTGTTCCGGTTCACCGCCATGTATGCCGGCGACTGGCCGCCGGGGAAGTCGGCTCCCCAGCCGCGCAGTTCGTCGCCGGCCGGACGCTCGACTTTGATCACGTCGGCGCCCATGTCGGCGAGGAGCGCCGCGCAGTAGGCACCAGCCATCACTTGGCTCACGTCCAGAACCCGTACGCCGTCGAGGGGGCCCGCCATCGCATCTCCTGAGGACTTCGCGCTTTGTGCCGCATGGTGGAACGGCTGTGCTACTATGCGGTCCAAACGCTAGGGGAGCGGTCAGGAGGCGTCAACAGATGCGCAGTGTTTTCACGACCTTCACCGTGCTCGAAGCGCTCGCCGAGGCCCAGCCGGTCGGTGTGGGCGCGCTGGCGCGGGAGCTGGATCTGCCCAAGAGCACCGTGCAGCGCAGCCTGACCACGCTGGCCGAGGTGGGGTGGATCCGCCCGCTGGACGGCAGCGGCCACACACGGTGGATACTGACGGCCAGGCCCCTGAAGCTGGCCGGACACGTACTACGCCACGAGCGCCTGCTCCGTGAGGCCGCAGCGCCCGCGATGGCGGACCTCGCCCGGCAGACCCGCGAAACGATCCACCTGACGATCGTGGACGGTGACAGCGTGATCCTGCTGGACAAGATCGACAGCACGCACACCGTCCGCAACGTCTCCTGGGTCGGCGGTCGCGCTCCCCTCCACGCGTCGGCCTCCGGACTGGCGATCCTCGCCCACCTTCCGGCAGACGCGATCACCCGACACCCGCTGACCCCGTACACCGCGCAGACCGTGACGGACGCCGAGGTGCTGTGTGCCACTCTCGCCACGGTCCGCAAGCGCGGTTACGCCATCAACACCGGGATGTGGCGCGACGACGTGAGCGCCGTCGCTGCGGCGATCCTGGATCCGACCGGGGCGCCGGCCGCCTCCCTCAGCATCTCCGTGCCGACCTACCGGCTCTCCGACGAACTCCGCGATCAGTACGGCGTCCTGGTCCGCGACGCCGCCGCGCGCGTGACGTCCCTGTGGGACGGGCAGGACCCCGCAAACAGTCCCATGGCCGAACGGGAAGGCTCGGCCAGCGTCTGGGCGTAAGGCGTCGGGAACGGCAGGGCGCGCAGCCCCGGTGCGCCCTTAGGACGCAACCCCACGAGCCGCTCCCGTGCGGGGGCGCCGTTCTCCAGCACGCTGTACAGCATCGCCTCCACCTCATCGGGTGCGGAAAGGTCATACACGTCAGTGACGTGTCGGCCCACGATCTGTTCGGTGGGCGCCTCGTGCAGAATCGGCCTGGTGAGGTTGATCCGCAGGATGCGCAACTCCGTGTCCAAGATCAGCCGCCCGGTAGGGGACTGGCGGAACAGAGCCTCCAGCGCCGCAGCACCCCCGCCCGGCGAGACGGCTTCGTTTTGCGTCACGGCAACCCACCTCCACCATCCAGCCTGCACCTGGCTGCTGTGTGGCGCTCCCCGTTGCGGCCTCGGCGTGCTGTTGTCGAGCGCTCCGGCTCACCACTGTCATGGGCGGCGGGGCGTTGCAGGATCAATGCGCTCAGCTCGCCGTACCGGTCACGCCCCGGCCGGCCCGGCGCGGCGCGGCGCCGGAGACATCACCGCCGTGGACCACGCCCTTCTCGCCCACCTGGCACACGACGGCCGCGCCTCCCGTCAGGCCCTGTCCACCGACCTGCCGCCGTCGGACGCGCCCTGATCCGCCCGCCCGAAACACGCTCGACCCGTACGGCCGCTCCACGGGCGTCGGCACGCCCGACGTCTGGGCCGGACTGCAGACCTGACGCCACGTCGTCGCAGAGGTCTCCACCACGCCGGACTCCACGCTCCCGCGCCTCGTGGTCTCCGGCCGGACGGGCGCCTGTCGTGCCACCGAGGAGCAACTGCCGGAGAACACCGTGGCGGACCGCTCCGCGCACCCTCGACTACGAATTCCTGTAGGCCGAGCCGGCGAATCGGGCGCCGTCCCACGTCATCATCGAAATCCGGGCCCCATCCGTATCGAGTCGCTGCGCGGCATTGGCGCAGACGGTCCGCATCGGAAGGCGTGCACGCCGCGCGCGCCACATCCGCGCAGGATCGGCTCGCACGGACGTCGCTCAGGCCGCGCCGTAAACCCAGCCGCAGACCGTCAACCAGGGCCTGTCCGCAGCTCCACCCGGAACCCGAAAGGCATCCGACACCCATGACGATGAATGTTCCCGGTGTGCCGAAGGCCACCGCCCGGTACCTGCTACGCCGGCCGAACCTCTGGTTCTTCCCGACGCTAGTCATGATCGCGGTCAGCGTGGTGGTGTCGCTGTCCTACATCGGAGGCATCATCAACCCCACGGGCAACCTCCACCACCTCCCGATCGCGATCGTCGACGAGGACCAGGCGGTGCACGTCGACGGCCGGAAGGTGCACCTCGGTCCGCAGATCGTCCGGGCCATCACGACCGCGTCGGATTCCCGTCAACGCGTGGAATGGCAGACGCTGAGTCTGCGTGGGGCAGAAGCCGGGATGGACAAAGACGCAGTCTACGGCGCCTTGATCATTCCGGCTGACTTCAGCAGCGGCGTCCTGTCCTTGACCGGCCCCGTCGCGCCCCATGGGAGGGCTCCGCGGCAGCCGAGTGTCCACCTGCTCACCAACCCCCGTTCCGGCAGTGTGGCCACCTCCTCGGTACAAGCCGTCGGAGAGCGAACGACCCACACCGTATCGAGTCGTATCGCCGCGACGCTGGCTGCACACATGGAGCCCGCGCACCACACGAGCCGCCGGGCGATCCCGACCGCCGAGAAGATGTTGCTGGCCGACCCCGTCACGTTGCACACGAGCGAGCATCGCCCTCTCGGCAACCATTCCGGATTCGGCCTCAGCGCTTTTTACGTCAGCCTCGTCCTCACTCTTGGCGCCTATCTGGGTGCGGGTGTCGTCAGCAGCTCGGTCGATTTCGCTCTCGGATATCAGTCAGCCGAGCGCGGACGTCGCTGGTCCAGCAAGCTGCCGGTCCCGATCACCCGCACCCAAACACTGGTGGCCAAGACCGTCATGTCGGCCGTCCTGTCACCGGTCACCGCGACAGCAATTTTGCTCACGTGTAAATTCGCCCTTCACATGGATACACCCCACTTCGGTCAGCTATGGATCTACTCCGTATGCGCCTCGATCGCCGTCGGGGTGACCGCTCAGACCATCATTTCGCTGGTCGGAGGACTCGGGTCGCTGGTGGGCATGCTCTTCTTCGTCGCGTTGGCGGTGCCCTCGTCCGGGGGGAGCTTCCCCCTCCAGACCGTTCCCAGCCCCTACCGGTGGCTCGCTCAGTTCGAACCTATGCGGCAGATCGACGACGGCGTTCGCGCAATCCTCTACTTCGACGCCCGGGGCGATGCCGGCCTGACGCGTGGCTGGATCATGATCGCCTTGGGGTGTTTCGTCGGCCTGGCTCTGGGCCTGATCGTCGCGTGGATCCGTGATCACGGCGGTCACCAGCGGCTCACGAGCCATCAGATCACCGCCGCACATGCACACTTCCGCTCCACGGTCTCCCTCGCGGCCACAGCCGGCGGTACGCAGCACGAATCCGGTGGAAGGCCCGCTCCCAGAGCCGCTGCGCCCGACCGGCGCAACGCCACCGAGTCGACCGCTCCCTCGCAGGCAGCACCCCGCGTCTTCGGTCGGGTACGGAACTCTTACGGAGACGTTGTGTCCCTGGCCGCCGTCACCCTTCTCTCGCTTAATGGGAGCCAACTGGGCCGGATCGGCACGCAATCCGATGGCTCTTACGAAATTGATGCGCCGGCATCCGGAGCCTGCCTCCTTCTTGCTACGGCGGACGACCACCAGCCCCACGCCGCCATCGTTCAGATCGGCGACAGGTCTCGATGCCACGACGTCGTACTGAGCGGACTGAGCGGACTGAGCGGGACGGTTCCGGCATGACGAGCGGTGGTCCGGCGCCTCCGCCGTTTCGCCCGGTCACAGTGGGCGGGGCTCGCTCGACGTCACTTGCCTTCTTCGGAGCCGGGGGGCCAGGACGTGGGGCTCAGAATTCCGAGGACATACGCCTTGGCGACCAGTGCGGTCCTGTTCGGCACTTTCAGCAGGCGGCACATCCGGGAGAGATGGTAGTTGACGCCGTCCGCCGTGAGGCCGACCGACCGGGCGATCAACGCGGAGGTGGCTCCGGACGCGACCAACGCCAGG
This sequence comes from Streptomyces broussonetiae, assembly GCF_009796285.1. Lineage (NCBI taxonomy): Bacteria > Bacillati > Actinomycetota > Actinomycetes > Kitasatosporales > Streptomycetaceae > Streptomyces > Streptomyces broussonetiae. Next base: position 7,828,585 of record NZ_CP047020.1, read on the forward strand.
ATGTGTGTTTCTTTCGAGGACAAGTCCTGCGCCAGATTCGGTTCTGCCCCGTGCGCCATCGGGTCGACGTGCAGGAACGCCATGAGCAGCGTCGGAGTGATGACTTCGTCGCTGACCGGTTCCACGGTGAGTTGCCCGGTTCTCGTCACGCCCTCGGCGTCCCACTCGACTCGAATCGGGTAGCGGAAACGACGCCCGAATCGAAGCCCCTCCGAGAGCTTGTGCAATGACTCCTCGTCCGGGGAGACCAGCAGATCGAGCAGGTTGAGATCACGCATATGTCCCGGCGTCAGGCCCCACAGGGCAGAAAATGCGGGATTGGTGATCACCAGCAATCCATCGGGCTGGCTGATCGCAGTGGGTGCCGGCGACCGGTCGAGCAGTCGCAGGAACCGGTTCCGCCAGACCGCCATCTCCTGTCGGAGGTCGGTCCATTCCTCCGGTTCATTGATCATGGACCAGTCGCCTCCTATAACGCGATACGCGATCAATAGCGCTTGTCCTCATGTGCCGAGATCACTCGCTCCGGCGCCTCCAGCGACGGCCAATGGCCCACGTCCGGCAGCTCGAGCAGCCGTGCCCCGGGCACGCGGTCGCGGATCCGCTCGGCGATGTGCGCCCCGGAGACCGGGTCCTGAAGACCCCACACGAACTGAAGCGGAAGGTCTGTCCCCTCGAGCGCGTCGACCCAGCGATCGCGGTACGTCTCCCGATCGCGGACATAGCGCAGCAGCAGATGGGAGTTCAGATGTCCGTCGTCACGGCTGTACGTCCGCCACATCTCCAGGCTGTCGGTCAGCGCGTCGTAGGCGGGTGCGAACGTGACGGCGAGGTCGGTGATGAATCGGTCCTGGTCGACCTGCGTGCTCAGCACGGGGCCGAGCTGGGGGTCCAGGAGCCGGCTTTGCGCGTCGGTACGCCGGTGCAGTTCGGGGTAGATGCCGCCGTTCATCAGAGTCATGTCGACCAGGGCCACAGACAGCGAGCCCTCCGAACGTCGTGCGAGCAGCTCCTGCCCGACCGAGCTGCCGTAGTCGTGAGCGACGACCCGGGTGGCACTCAAGCCGTGGTGCGCCCACAGGGCCTCCACCAGATCGGCCTGCTCCATCAGGGAGTAGTCGTGCTCGTGCGGCTTGGCGGACGCGCCGAAGCCGAGGAAGTCCGGCATCACCAGGGTGTGGTTGCGGGCCAGCTCGGGTGCGATCCTGGCCCACTGGTGGGACGACGCCGGGTATCCGTGCAGGAGTGTGAGCGGGGGCCCGCTGCCCATCCGGCGTACGAAGATCAGGTGATCGACGCCGCGCAGGCGGAGAGCGACGTACTCGCCTCCTGACCACCAGGCTTCGACGCCATCGGTTGACCCAGCGGCTGACATTGCGCGCCTCGCTCTCGGCTCACGTGACATGTCTACTCTCCGTGTCTCACGACAGATGTTCACGACAGATGTTCGAGACAGATGCTCGATCGGATCATCGACTCAGTACGCCACGAACGCTGACAACTTCAGCCGCACCTGCTTCTTCGGGTGGCTCGATGCCGTCCAGGTCAGTGAGGAGTCGCTCCACATCGGCGACGAGCGAACCGTAGACCTGCCATGCGCTCAGATCGGTCAGTGCGCCGCGCTCGAGCAGATCGGTCACCGTCGCATGCCAGGTCAGCATGCGATCGATCACTGTGCGCAACTGTCTCCGGGCATCGCCCTGACGTGCGTCGGCCGCCACACCGAGAGCGGCATATGTGAGGAAGACCTGCCCTGCCAACTCGAGGGCCTCCCCGTATCGCACTGCGAATCCCTGCTTCAGGCCGTGGTCGGTGCCGTCCTGGTCGAGGCTGTCGGCCAGAGTCCTGGCGATGCCTCGCACCTGGAACGACGCCCTGTGGAGCACTTCGAAGGCGTATTCGTGGACTGTGGACATGTGCTGTCGGTGCGCGGCTGCGCGGGCGTTCCAGCGCAGGCTCTCAGCAGCCTTCTGCACCTCGTCGCGAGCGTCCGAGACCTGCCGCTCCAGCTCTCCTGCCCTCTCCAGCCAGAGGTGCGCGTGACTCGCAGACCGTCCTTCCCGCACGTCACGGCCCATGTCCCGCAGCAACGTGCCCGTGCAGCGGGCCAGGCCGCGCACGGCGGCGTCGGACCGGCTCAGATACGTCGGTGGGAAGACCAAGGCATTGACCGCGACTCCCACCGTGGCGCCTGCAAGGGTGGAGACCGCGGGGACGACCACATGCCCGACCGGAGCCGCTGCGGCGGCCGACAGGCTGATCACCGCAGTCGAAGCGACTTGAAGCCGGTCCTCACCGTTACGACGTCCACCGGTGAGCAGCACCACGATCAGGACGGCCACGATGGCTCCGGCGGTGGCCCCCAGCAACCAGGCGGCGGCAACAGCCAGGGAGACACCTGACACCTGGATCGCCACCCGGCGCGCGGCATGGACCACCGAGCTGTACACCGTGGACGCATTGGCCATGACCAACGCCGTGCCGACGCCGAGAAACTGTTGCTGCCCCGGTAGCCACAAGGCGATGAGCTGCCACGCGAACACGGCTGCGACCAGGCTCTTCACCCCATGGCGCAGGACGTACTCACTCTCTCTCGCACGGACCGTACTGATCATTCGCAGCGCGGCCGTCCAGGCCCGCGGCATTACCGCCGTGCTTCCATGCCGCGTGCCGGGGAGAAAAGGATCCATAGTGCTGTTTCCGCTGATGGGGTGTCTCGATGGTCGGTCCGGGTGTCATCGGTGTTCAGCGGGCCGCGTCGGCATCCTGGGCAGCGGCGAGCGACTGCTCCGTGGCCCGCACGAGCACCTCCGGAACGTCCGACGGGGGCAGTACGGCCTCCAGCAGCACCAGGTCGGCCGGATCGGCGGCGCTGGCCAGTGCCGCGCTCAGCTCGGCCGGTGTACTCGCCCGCATGGTGGCCGCCCACTCGCCTCCCATGGCCGCCGGGAGCAGGCTCCAGTTCCATCGGGGAATGTCGTTGTAGCGACGTTCCCCACCGTGGAGTACGTTCTCGATGGTGTATCGGCCGTTGTTGATCAGCAGCACGATCGGCGTGCAGCCTTCCCGCAGATGGGTGCCGAGCTCCTGAGCGGTCACCTGTGCGGAGCCGTCCCCGATGAGCAGGATCGTGCGCCGCCCGGGCGCCGCGAGCTGTGCGCCGAGGGTCGCCGGGAGGGTGTACCCGATGGAGGCCCACAACGGCTGGCCGATGAAAGTCACCCCGGCCGGCAGCCGCATCGCCTGCGCTCCGAAGAGCGAGGTGCCCAGCTCGGCGACCACTATGTCGCCAGGCCTCAGAAAGCTCTGGATCGTCGGCCAGAACGTCGCGTGACGCAGGGCTTCCGCGCTGTCGGAGGGCGTCTCGTCGGCCAGGTCATCGGCTGAGGCCGGCGGAAGATCCGGACGCGCCCACGACCGGCCCGACTCGGCCAGCACCCCGGTCAGCGCACGCACGGCGTCGCGCATCGGCAGGGGAGCGAACACCCGGTCGCCGACGTGGGTGGCGCAGGGCTGTATGTCGATGGTCCGCTCCGCGTCGATACGGTGGCTGAATGCAGTGGTGCTGTCGCTGAACCGCACACCGACCGACAGCAGTACGTCGGCCTGCTCGATGGCGGCGAGCACCCGCTTCTCGCTGGCGGCGCCGCAGTAGGTGCCGGTGAAAAAGGGGGCGCTCTCGTCGAGCACGCTTTTGCCCATGGACAGCGTCGCGTTCGGGATCCGGCCGGCAGCGACCAGCTCGGCCACCTCGGCCCGGACACCGAACCGGTCGGCCAGGAAGTCGGCGAGCAGACCCAGTGCGTCGGCCTCGGCCAGCATGGTGCGTGCGGCGTCGGTGAACTCCGCCAGCACCCGGGCCGACGCCTCCGGCGCGGGTACGAGAAGCGGCTGCGTCGGCGGCTCGGCCGGGCTCGCGGCCACGTCGGTGGGCAGTACGAGGTAGCCGGGACGCCGTTCCCGTTGGCTGGTGGCCAGCACCCGGTCGATCTCGGCGATCGCGTTGCCCGCGCTCAGGTAGGCCTGGGCCACGGTGACCTCGGCGTGTGCCCGGGCGAAGTGCCGGTAGTCGCCGTCACCGAGGGTGTGGTGGAGCAGCGCGCCGGCCTGTTGCGCCGCCGTGGACGGTGCGCCCACGATGTGGATGACCGGGACGTATTCGGCGTAGGCGCCGGCGATCCCGTTGATCGCGCTGAGCTCGCCCACACCGTAGGTGGTCAGCAGGGCACCGGCCCCGTTGACGCGGGCGTAGCCGTCGGCTGCGTAGGCGGCGTTGAGCTCGTTGGCGTTGCCGACCCAGCTGATGCGGTCGTGCTCGACGATGCGATCGAGGAAGGCCATGTTGTAGTCGCCCGGCACGCCGAACACGTGCTGGACACCGATCTCGTCGAGCCGGGCAAGAAGGTGGTCGCCAACGGTGTAGTCGCCTGTCATGTCTGACCTCGGTTTCCGGCAGTTGCGCCTGTTCCATGGGTTTTTCGCTAACGGTTCGAGCATTTCACTGCATAACGGACAAAACTACGGCGAAAACCTGGAGATGCTGAGCCAGGATTTGTGGAATCCACGAGCCCGGGGCGCTGTCGGGCCAACCGTTCGCCGCTCACCCTTCGACCTCACGGCTCCCCGCGTCCGCACCCCCCGCAGGCCGATCTTCCGTCCGGGATTTGAGATTTTCACCACCCAGCGCTCTGGATCTACGGTGAAAAGCCAGAAATGCTAGGGTCGAGTTCGTGGAATCCGAGAACCCGGCACTGTCGACGCCCCTCTCGGGCGCGGCCCGGAACGCCGTTGCTCAGATCTGCGCGCACATCACCGACGACCTCCCGGTGATCAGTCTCGAGGTCGTCCGGCGAATCCGGGCCGAGATCCCCGACTACGCCGTCGTGCCTACGGAGGAACACCGGGACTTCGTGCTGTACCAGGGCCGCATGCTGTTCGCCGGAATCGCCGAGCAGCGGCCGCCGGGGGAGGAGCAGATTGCCCACGCCCGGGAGCTGGGGCGGCGGCGCGCCGAGCAGGGCCTGCCCATCGAACTCATGCTCGGGGCCTATCACGTCACCTTTCGTGAGGCGTGGAACCTGATCCTGCAGCGGGCCACGGCCGACCACCCCGAGCACGTCGGCGACCTGACGCATCTGGTCACGCTCATCTGGACCTGGATCCGGGTCCTCACCGGCAACGCATCCGAGGCCTACGGCGAGGAAGTCCGGCGCGCTCAGGTCACCCGGGTCACGCTCGCCCACCGGCTGTTCGCCGCGCTCACCGCCGACCCCGTCCAGGTGGAGGCGGCGGCCCCCCTGGCCCAAGCGCTCGGCTACCGAGTCGACGGCGAGTTCCAGGCGCTGTGCCTGCCCGCCGAGGACTGGCAGGACGACCGCACCGAACAGCTGCGCCTTCGGCTGACCGCCCTGACCGGCGAACTCCACTGCGCCACCGGCGGCGCCCGGCTCCTGGTCCTGGGGCAGCGGCACGACCCGGACGCCGTGGCCGCAGCCGCCGCGGCCATCCCGCCGCGGCGGGACGCCACAGCGATCGGCGTCGGCCTGTCCCGCCCCGGCCTGGCCGGGGCGGCGGACAGCATCACCGACGCGACCCAGGCGCTGTCCCGGACGGGCGAACAGTGCCGTGTCGTGTACTTCGCCGACGCCTGGCTCGCCGCCGGCCTCGGCGGGCAGGCCACCCGCTTGGCTCCGCTGTTCACCAAGGCCGTGGCCACGGCGCGCACGGACCCCCACCTGGCCCAGGCCGTGGTCGCATTCGCAGACCACGGCCTGTCGGTGGCCGCCGCGGCCCGCGGGTTGCACCTGCACCCGAACTCGCTGGCTTACCGGCTCGGCCGGTGGCACGAACTCACCGGATTCGATCCGCGCAGCGGCGACGGACTCGTCGCGTCCCTGGTCGCGCTCCGTCTCTATCAGACGTGACGGAGGATTCCTTCACCCTTGTCTGCCGTGGGGTGTGCGCCGCATGTGGACCGAGGCATGCGGGCGGACCGAGCGCATAGGTGCCGACTTGAGAGCAGGGAATGCCCGCGGGGAACGCTCACGACAATCACGGCGAGGGTCAACGGCGGGTCGGCACGAATGGTCCGTCGAGCCGAACAGCCTCGCCGGCGCCCGGTCGCGGTAGCACTCCGACCGGAATGCGACTCCATGCCGATTGGCGTAAGCACTACGAGAATTTGTAGTCGAGCTTCGGTGCGTCGCGGTCACGCAAGCCTAGATTGGCAAATGCAGGCAATCGCCCCGCAGTCCGGCGAGGTGCGGCCAACCATTCGAAATGGTGTGGACCTCGAAGACGCGGAGACGGTATGGCATGCGGCCCAACGGCCCGGCATACCGAGTGGCCCATCCACTGCCGCAGCAGAGCAGCACTTCACCGTCGCATTCCCAGAAGGAGCCGTTGTGTCCCGTCTTACCTACCCCGACCGGCAGGACTTTCCCAAGGAACTGCGTGAGTTCCTCGACCAGCTGCCGCAGCACGCGGCATTCGACATGCTGTCGCACTCGCAGGCCACCGTCGAGATCTTCCTTCGGCAGGGCCAGGCGCAGTTCACCCGGCTGGCGCTCTCCCCGCGAGACCGTGAACTGACCATTCTGACCACGGCCAGCGCCACGGACTGCGCATACGAGTTCACCCAGCACGTGCCGATCTCAGCGTCTGTCGGTGTGTCGGACGCCGTACGGGACGCGATCAAGCGCAAGGACTTCAACGCCCCGGAGCTCCCCGGCGACGACCGCGCAATCATCCGCTTCGTGGCCGCGGTCATTGCCGCCCCGACCGTTTCCGACGAGATCTTCTCCGCGGTGAAGGAGCGCCTCACTCCACGCGAGATCCTCGAGATCATGCAGGTGACCGGGTTCTACTGGTCCTTCGGACGGGTCTGCACCGTTCTCGATGTCGAGGTCGAGAAAGACCATGGTGATGCCGTGATCGACGCGAGCCGGCGCATGCAGGTACCGGCGCAGTGACGTGGGGGTGTCGGCCCGTACGGGGCCGACACCCCGGAGAAGCGCGAGAGGGGCAGGCGTGGAACTTGGAAAATTCGCCATGCGTACTTTGCCTGCGATTTCTCGGCAACAGAGATCAAGCACGCCCTCCGTCAGCATGGCACGCCCGCGGGCAGCCCTCAAACACTTCATGCAATGTCGCGGTGCAACGCTCACCACCCGTAAGGAATCGCACACCATGAACACTGCGAACGCGGAATCGTTCCGTAACGTCACCATCGTCGGCGCCGGCGTCATCGGCATGTCGTGGGCAGCCCTGTGCCTCGCCCACGGCTCTGAGGTCACCATCAGCGACCCGGCTCCCACGACGGAGAGTCAGGTCCGCGCAGGTCTGGCAGACATCGCCCCCACGCTGGAAGAGCTGGGCATGCGGACGGACGACCTGACTGCCCGGCTGCGTTTCGAGGCCGATCTGGCCGCCGCGGTGGCCCACGCCGACGTGGTGCAGGAAAACGGCCCGGAGCGCCTGGAGATCAAGCACCGGATGTGGGCCACCATCGAGGGGAACGCTCCTGCCCATGCGCTCTTCGCCACCTCGACCTCGGGTCTTCCGGCCAGCGAGATCGCCACCGTCCTCAAGCAGCCCGAGCGCCTGATCGTCGGCCACCCCTTCAACCCGCCGCACCTGGTGCCTCTTGTTGAGATCGTTCCGGGCAGGCTCACCTCGGAAGAGACGGTTGAGCAGGCACGCGCCTTCTACAGCGCCCTGGGCAAGAAGCCCCAGGTCCTGCACAAGGAAGTTCCGGGTTTCGTCGCGAACCGCCTGCAGGCGGCCTTCTTCCGCGAGTGCGTCCATCTGGTGGCCGAGGGAGTGGTGACCGAGCAGGAACTCGACGAACTCGTCACTTCTTCGATCGGCCCTCGTTGGGCGGTTGCCGGGCCCTTCCAGAGTTTCCATCTCGGCGGCGGTTCCGGCGGATTTGCTCACTTCCTCTCGCATCTCGCTCCCGCGATGGAACAGAGTTGGAAGTTCCTGGGAAGCCCGACCTTCGACGAGGCCACCGTCAAACTCCTGAGCGAGCAGGCCGAGGCCTACCTCGGCGACCGACCCATCGAGGAACTCGCAACTCAGCGGGACCAGGCGCAGATCGCCCTCATGCGTGCGCTGGGTGAGCTTCCGCCCGCTCCCGCCCGATGAGGATCGATGACCTGCACCGGCTTCTGGACGCGGTGCTCGTCGAAGCGATGTGCCCAGGCGAGTAGACGCAGGTGGCCGGCGCTGGTGGTGCCAGTGGTGGGGACGTACAACGCCTCGCTGACCGACGTCAACTGGCTCTCCGAGACTCCCGAGTCAGCCACCATCCGGCGTAAAGTCACAGCCAGCCGCGCTGGGCGGCGGTCAGCCCGGCCTGGAACCGGGTGTTCACCCCGAGTTGACTCATCAGCCGGTGGATACGGCGTTGAGTGGTGCGTTCGCTCCAGCCCTGGGCGCGGGCGATCGCGGCGTCGGTGAGCCCTGCCGCGAGCAGCGACACCAGTGACCGGGTCTCCTGGTCGGGTTCGCCGGTGCCGCTCTCGAAGCCCCCCTCGGTAGCTGTGCGGTGCGTCAGGGGCAGGGGAACCGCCCGCTCCCACTCCACCTCGAAGAGCGCCTCCAGGGCCACCAGCATCGGTGAGCTCTTCACGAGATACGCCGCCAACTGACCGCCCGGCGCCGAACTGATGGGGATGATCGCGACCCGGCTGTCGCAGATCACGAGTTTGAGCGGCAGCTCGGTACGGACACGCGCCTGTTCACCGGCCCGGACACTGGGCAGGATGTCGTCTGCGAGGCGGCCCGGCCAGGCGACGGCGGCGCGGTCGTAGATCACGCGGTGGGCGACGCCCCGGCGCTGCCGCTTGATCTGCTCATCGAGGTTGCTGCCAGGCCGGTCGACGTAGGGGGGCCGGTCGAAGGCCCGTATCTCACGCTGTGCCTGGGTGGTCATGCACTGCACCGCGGTACTGACATCGGCGCGTTCGGTGAGGAGTTCCACCGCGAGGTCCGGGCTGCTGATCCGGGACGCCTCCCGGTGTGCCTCCATCAGCCGGTGCACCTGCGACCGGGCCTCATCGAGTTGCTTCTCACGGCGGCGGATCAGCGCGGTGACAGCGATGTCGGGGGCCACCGCGGTGAACCGGGGCGGTCGGCCGGTGGCCCGCGTCGCCAGGCCCTCCTTGACCAGATCGGCCAGCTGCCGCGTGGTGGAGGGAACGGACAGTTCACAGGCGCCGGCGAGCTCCGAAGCCGTCGCGTGGGGCGTATGGACCAGCACGGCGTAGACGCGTTCAGTCTCCTCTGCCAGTCCCAGCACGTTGAATGTCATGGCTTTTCCGCCTTCATGTCGCCTGCCCGCCGGCCGGCGGATGTCGGCCACCTTTGGTCCTGCGCCACAGCTGTCCCGTCGACATTTTCCATGTCGTCAAGGAGGGCCTGGTCCGGGGGCCAGGGGTCGTGGCCGGTTACCGTAAGGCCCGCGGGTCCGCGGGCGCTGTGGCGCCCGCGGACCCGGGTGTCGAGCAAGCGGATCGGATCAGTAGGAGAACTGCTGGATCTGGCTTCCGTCGCCTGCGTACGTCCAGCCCGTCCGGGTCGCCGGGTCGAGCTGCATGACGCGCTCGCGGTGTGTTTCGAGCCGGCCGTTCCAGGAGCCGTACAGGGGGTACTCGACGCCGGTCACCGTACCCACCGTGTTGCCTGTCTTCAGGTCGACGACGGCCATGCGTCCGGTGGCGTTGTTGTCGGTGAAGCCGTACTGCTGGAAGCCGCCCATGGGCTTCAGGTCCGGGAACCGGAAGGCGATCAACGCCAGCTGGTGCTCCCCGTCGACGGCGAGCGCGAGGGGCGTCTGAGCCGTTCCGACGTTCACCGGGTCACCGCCGCCGAGCTGCCCGAGGTATCCGGTGCCGGCGAAGTTGACGCTGTAGGAGTGGTACCACGTTTCGTAGAGGTTGCCCTTCTGGTCGGCGGCGAGGTCCCCGGCGCAGGGGATACCGCCTTGGCTGTGGGTGACCGTCCCGGTGTCCAGGTCGACCGCTGCCACCGTGCCGGAGCCGATCGATGCCACGCAGTTGACGGTGGTGCCGGTCTTCTGCGCGGAAAAGAGGCCGGTCGACTCGTCCACGTCCAGCAGGCCGTACGACGTTCTCCCGTCCGGAGTGGGGTCGAGCTGGAGCGGTGTGCCCATTGCGCCGGTTGCCGTGTCCACGGGCAGGACGAAGCCCGCCCGGTCGCTCGAACGGTGGGCGAGTACCGCTGCGCGGTGGCGCTTGGCGTCCACCCGCCCGCCCGTCACGACGTACTGGTCATCGACCCGGACGGGGCTGCCGACCGCGTCGCCGGTGCCCGTGTCGTATGTCTCGAGCCACTGCTCGCCGGTGGTCGTCTGCTTGTGCAGGACCAACGCGTGGTGGGCGGAGTCGACGCCGAACACCTCGTAGATGGAGCCGTACGCGGGGTCGCTCGTCAGCTTGCGGCCATAGGTTCCGGTGGCGGCGTCGTAGTCGTACACCGAGCCTTCACCGGTGGGGCTTTCGACCGCCGCGACGGACGTGCCGCCGGGGACGATCGCGAAGTCGGTCAGGTTTGTGCCGTCTGGGGCCGTTCCGTCGTCGTAGGCCAGCAGGGACGTCGGCGAAGCCTGCCCGACTGTCTTGCCGTGCTGGTTGACGGCGAACACCCGCAGGTCGTAGGCGATCGAGGAAGGGAGCTTGAGCGCGAGGGCGTCGAGGTCCGCCGTGCCTCGCGTGCCCGTGAGTGAGCGGTCGAGCGTGGCCGGGCTGTCCAGCCCGTTGTGGTCGAGGGTGGTGCCGTTCTGGTTGCTGACCATGTTGTAGGAGTTGTACATGTTCGGTCCGGGTGCGGAGAACTCCAGCAGCGTGCCGGTGGCGCCCTTGACCCGCGACACGTCGTAGCGCACCGAGAATCGCGGCGCAGCCCGGTTCACCTCCAGCAGGTGACCGAACTCCTGGGATCCCTTCGCAGCCAGGGTCGGCGCCGCCGGGCGTTGCGACGGGTCACCGCCGTCGACCCGGACCGAGGCGAACTCGCCGTACACCGGGCCGCGCTTGGCGCCGCCTGCGGGGTTCTGGAGGACACCGATGCCGTAGATGCCGCCGCCGGCGGAGAAGGCGTCGGCCGGGACGGTGACGGTGCCGCGCAGTCCCGTCAGTGGGACGGTGTGGACGGCGGAGAAGATGGGTGCCGACGCGGGGTTCCAGTGGCCGACCTGCGACACGACCAGTTGGGGCGAGCTGACGTTCCGCACGCCGGTCAGGTCGTAGCGCACCGGTACGGAGTGCCCCGCCTCGACCACAGGCTGGACCACCGGGGCGAGTGCTTCGGCGTAGCCGCCGTCGGTGGGGCCGAAGGCCAGCTGGTGGGTGGTGGAGGCCAGCACCTCGTTGCCGCGGCGCACCTCGAAGGTGAGCGGGACCTGACGGTCCGTCGCGGAGACGACCGGAAGTCCGGCGGCGGCCAGCATCTGCGTGGGGGTGAGTCGGATCGCCGGCACAGCGGAGGTGAACTCGTGGTTCTTGATGCGCAGCGCGTAGCTCACGCCGTGCCGGTCGCTCAGGCCGGTGACGTCGGCGCCGATGGTCACCGGTCCCACCAGGCCCTCACCGGTGGCGCCGGCGCCCGTGCCCGGTCCGGCCAGGTCGATGTACCCCGGGTCGGTGGCCTCCAGGTAGGAGCCACCGAGCCCGCCGATGGTCTGGCGATGCGCCACGGAGAGCCGGACGATCCGGGGCGTGTCCGTGGTCACATGGCTGCCGTGCGCCTTGGCCAGGACCGCCTGCACCGCGGCGGTGACGTCGAGCTGCGGACCGACGTGCAGCGGCTGGTCGATCTGCGGCGCAGTCGGTACGGCCCGGCCGGTGCGCTCCAGCAGCGAGCGGACGTCCTGGGGCGACGCGTGCTGCCCGGTCAGCCGGGAGGCTTGCAGCACGACCGCCGCGGCGGCCGCGATCTCGGGCGCGGAAGCCGAAGTGCCTCCGCTGAGGACCTCTGTCACCGACTGCGCGGTCTGGCCTCGGTGCTCGAAGGCGGGGATGCCGTCACTGGGCGCCGAGACGTCGATCCGGGTGCCGAATCCCGAGGAAAAGATCCCGGAGCCGTTGAGCCTGGTGGTCGCCCAGGCCCCGTTGCCCGACGCGGCTGCGCCGTTCTGCGGGGGCACGGCCAGAGTGTCGTCTGTCGTGGTGCCGCCCGCGGCGATCGCGCCGGAGTCGAGGACCTTGCTGGGCGTGGTCGACAGCTGGTCGTCGTCGATCCTGGTGGTGTCGGCGGCCTTGCCCGTCACGTCGGTCGCGGTGCTGCCGCCGTCGGGGCCGACGGCCGCGTTGGTGAACAGCCTGGTCCCGTCGTTCGACGAGACCACCATGGTGATGCCGTACTGCTGCACGATCGACGCGATCACGGACTGCTGGACCGGGTCGTCCTCCAGGTAGCGTCCGGCGAACCCGAAAGCGTCGGTGCCGTAGCCCAGGCTGGCGGTGATCACGTCGGGCCGCGGCTGCTGCCGGGCGGCAGCCAGCAGAGCCACCGCGATCTGACTGAACGTCGGCTGCTGCGGGACGACGAGCCGGTAGTCGGCCCCCGGGGCGATGCCCAGCAGGTCTGAGTTCCCGCTGCCCTGCATGCCCGGACGCTGCAGGTCGTGGGGAAGCGGCGCCATCACGGAGAAGTCCAGCAGCACCTCACCGAGCGCGGAGTCCTGCCCCCGAGTCGAGCCGGTCGGGTCGAGTGTGCCGGTCGCGTCCGCGGTGTAGGTCGGGATCAAGGGCATCGTGGGGATGTCCAGGTATCGCCGGCCGTTCTGGACGACAGTCGTCGGCCCCGCGGGGCCCAGGTTCGGAGTCGACGCGTCTGTGAGGTCGCCCACCGAGACGTTGGTGATGGTCTCACCGGCGCCGGGCAGTTGCTGGAACTGCTGCTTCAGCAGGCTGTAGGCGCCTGTCGCGTCGACGCCGCCGGCGTTGAGGAAGCTCTGCAGCGAGGTGCCGAGAGCCGCGTTGCCGGGCACACCGTCGGTGCCGGTCGCACCGCTGTCCTGCTCCCTCACCGACGAGTCGGCCTTCCCTGCGGTGGCGCCCACTGAGGAGGGCAGCGGCACGGCGCCGGTGTTCATGGGGGAGACGGTCCGGTCGGGCTCGGCGTAGACGACCCCGGGTGCAGCGGCCAGCGTATGGGCGGCAGCCGAGGCGTCGCCGCCGGCCAGCTGGACGACCTGGACCTTGGACAGGTCGATCGCCGCGGATCCCAGCTTCGCCTGGGCGGCTGAGTGCAGCTGCCGGGCCTGGGCGGCGGTGAGACCCGGCACCAGCGGCCGCATGGAGACGGCGTGAGTCCGGTGGAGTGCGGAGTTGACCGCGGTGTCCGAGGTCAGCGGGGTACGGATCTGCAGACTGCGCTGCTTGCCCAGCGACTTGCCGGTCACGTGGGTGGCCGAGCCAAGCACCACAAGGACCTGGTGCGGGCCGTTCTTCGCCGACTGTGCGGGCATGGGCTGCTGGAACGAGCGCCACGGACCGAGCGCCGAGGACCCGGGTATGCCGGGCAACGCGCCCACCGAAGCCGTACTTTTCGCACCGGAATCGACCGCAGAGGTCTTCGCTCCGGTGGCCGACGCGTACTGCTCGGGTGCGGCGAGCAGCACGGCCGCACTGGCTATGGCGAGGCCGCGAGCGAACGCTCGTCTCCGCCGTTTCATGGGCACTCCACTTCTTGCAAGCGAACTCGGGGAAAGCAAAGACCAGGCGCTGCCCCCGAACAGCGCCCACGCTGCGGGGAATCTTTCAACCTGGAAAAGCCGCCACAAGATGAGCAGGCTGGCGGACTTCTGCCAACCGGCAGGAAGTCGCCACCGAAACGGCGAAGCTGTACGGCATTTACCGGCTTTGAGTCTGTGTTGTCGACATGATGTCGGTAGCTGATGGCAGTCAGGGTTTCACTGCGCGCAGCCGGTGGTCGAGGCGCGTTGGCCCTCTTTTGTGTCACGACGCACCGTCCGGCGGTTGCACGCCCTGATCGTGCCCGCCGACGTTCGGCAGCCGCAGCCCGCCGCGGTCTCGGCGGGCCACCCCGGTTGCCTACGGCATCATCACGTTTTCCCATGCCGCAGAGCCGACCAGTCTGCGGGTGCTAGAGGCTCAGCACACGCCATGACGGGCGGCCATCCATGGCTGGCCGTGACAAGCTGTCAGCGCACCCGAACGGAACCTGCTTGCTTCATGGCGTCGGTCAGCCCCTTCAGTCGTAGATCGGGTCTGCTGCAGGTTCGGGTGACAGGTTGACCTGCCCCACCTCTCAGGTTCCAGTTCTGGTGGCTGACTGACAGCCCTTCACGGAAGGCTGGCAGTCATGCCTCGTCCCTATCCTCCGGAGTTCCGGGCGCGCGCCATCGCGCTGATCCGCGCCGGCAAGCAGGCCAAACAGACAGCGGTGGAGCTCGGCGTCCATCCCGTCACGTTGTCGAAGTGGCTGCGGCAAGACGACATCGACAACGGGCGGCGACCGGGAACGCCGTCGAGCGAGTCTGCTGAGTTGCGGGCCGCTCGCCGGCGGATCCATGAGCTGGAAACCGAGCTGGCGATCGTCCGGCAGGCGGCGAAGTTCCTCGGCGAGGACAAGCCGGCCCCAAAAGGCTCTACCCGGTGATCGACCGACTCGTCGCCGGGGCACCGGTCAACAGGTGCTGCCGGATCCTTGGCGTCGCCCGGCAGAACTACTACAAGCACAAGCGCACACCGGCCACTCCACGGCAGCTACGGCGGGACTGGCTGACCGGGCTGATCCGAGAGGTTCACGTCGCTTCCCGCGGCACTTACGGCTACCGCCGCATCCACGCCGAGCTCACCCTGGGCATGGGCATCCGGGTCTGCACCAGGACCGTGTCGGTGCTGATGACACAGGCCGGGATCCACGGCCTGCCCGGACCGGTGCGCATCAAGCGGCTGCGTGGCATCGTCACCGCCGAGGACCTGGTCAATCGCAAGTTTCATCGGTTGCGTCCCGACGAGCTGTGGGTCACCGACATCACGCAGCACCGCACCAGGGAAGGGTGGGTGTACTGCGCGGCGGGTCCTGGATGCGTTCAGCCGCAGGATCGTGGGCTGGTCCATCGCCTCACGGCAGGACTCCATCCTCGTGGTCAACGCGCTGGACATGGCCATCCGCAACCGCCGCCCCGAGCCGGGCGGGATCGTTCACGCCGATCGCAGCAGCATGACCACCCATCATGTCGCGGTGATCGTGCTCATGTGGGCGCATGCCGACGCTCAGACACCCGCGGTAGCTTCTCCCACCTGCATGGATGAGGTATTCGGCGAGGGCAGCGTTGCGGCTCCCCGACAGCGACGGCGTCGAACCCGCGGTGCGGGTCGTGGCAGCCCCATCGACTACGAACGCAACCACCGCTCCAACTCCTCCCTGGCGCCGGCCGCTCAGAAGGTCCTCACACATGAGGGGATTGACACGTCGCCAGAGTCAGAAGCCGTTGACAGCCCGAGCGTGCAGGTCCCGTACGCTATCCTCGTCGAGTCCCAGCTGGGCGGCGAGGTCTTTCCAGGGCACCCCCCACTCGCAAGCCCACCTGACGGCGGCCAGTTGGTGCGCCTCCGCATCCGACATTATCTTGCGGAGCAGTCGCAGCGCGGCGATCGGCTGCTGCGCGGTCACTTCTCGCAGGGCGAGGTTCTGCTCCGCCCAGCGGATCGTGTGCCATGCCGGTACGGCTGCGCTGCGCACGGCCGTGACGTGCTGCTGCCACAGTTGGCGGACCGGTGCGGCGGCATCCTCGGGCACGGCCCAGCCGCTGTGCCCGTCCCCGGTCGTGGACTCCAGTCTGCCGGGCACTGGCACGTTCTCGCCGCGCCATCCGCACGCGCACAGCGGAGTCAGGTGGACGATCCGCGGGTCGCGAACCTCGGGCTGCCATCCTTCGTCCGCATGCCCGTCTCCGTCGAACGACACCGCGCCGGCCCGGAAGGTGAAGCGGATCCCGTCCGCCAAGGTGCCGAGGGCGGAAGCCTCGTGCCCCTCCACGCTCCCGCTCTCGTGCTCCCACATGGTCCGGGCATCCCTCCGCCTGCTCCGCGCAACCTCGTCGGACCGGATACTAGCCCCAAGCCTCTGAAGCCGACGGGTCTCGGGGTGTTGTCCAGGGGCCAGTGGATGGTGGTTTGGCCGGACATGACGACGGCCGCCCTCGCATCACCCCACGAGTGCGGCCGCCGACCGCGCCGGCAGACAGACACCGAGGGCCCGGTGAAGGCTGAGCCGCTGCATGGCGGCGCTGGAGGGTGTGCGGTGGGCCGCCGGTCAGTCCAGGCTGCTCAGCAGCCTTCGGCCCTCCTCCCGGGCGGCGGCCACCGCCGGCTCTCCGAGCCCGCACAGGCGTAGGCACGACGACGCGACGGCCTCGGTGTCAGCCGCATCCGGCTCGCGGGAGCGCCGTATCTGGATGACGACCTCCACCAGCTGGATCAGCAGTTCGCCGAGCCGCTCGGCGGGCAGGCCGCGCGCGACGTCCTCGGTCGCCGCCAGGGCGCCCAGCGTGCCGTAGCTCGACTGCAGACGGCCCCGCTCGGCCCGGAAGGCGTCGAACCGCTCGGCCCGCACTTCCGGCAGCAGATAGAGCGTGCCGATGTTGAACGGAGTGCGGGAGAGGGTGCGTACGTCCATGGCGGCCACGGCGTAGAGTGCGGCGGCCGCATCCGCGTGCTCGGGCACCAGGGCCCGGATCCGGTCCACCATCTGCAGACTGGGCCGCACGGACGTCGCCAGCAGTTCGGCGAGGATCTCCTCCTTGGTGGCGAAGTGGTAGTACAGCGAGGCCTGTCTGATGCCGACCCGCTCGGCGATCATGCGGGTGCTGGTGCTGGTGATCCCATGGTCGACGAAGAGCGCCCCGGCGGCGTCGAGGATCTGTTCCCGGGCGGAGGTGCCGGGGTCGGACGGCGGAGTGTGCCGGGGCCTGCCTTGACGGGGACGCGTCGTCGTCATGGTCCCATCCTGCCACCAGGTGTCCGCCCCGCGGCCTCCGGTCACGCGGACGCCGTGTACGCCCGCCAGCCACCGAAGCGGGTGATGTCGGGCGCGCCCTCGACGGCGTACGGCTCGACGAGGAAGCCGCAGACCTGCCGCCCGTCGGCCAGTTCGACGGTGCCGATGGTCATCGGCGCGGGCACGGCGGCGGTCAACGCCCCGAACCCGGAAGCCGGCAGCCGCCAGATCTCGCCTTCGATTCCCATGCCCACGTCGCCGCCTGACGTTGTGGCGTGACCCGCCCCGGCGCCGGCGTCCCGCCCGCCCTCGGTGACGCGGAGCAAACCGGGCTTGGGCACCTCGGTGGCCAGGGCGTACAGCCGGTAACCGCCTGCGGTGCGGGCCCTGCCGGTCAGAGTGCCGCCTGCCTGCACCAACTGGGCATTGAGGGGTTGACCGGTGAGGTGGGCGCCGACCACGAACAGGTCGAGCCCGGGGTTGGCGAACCGCTCGGCCAGCGCGGCCAGGGCGCGGTCGGAGAAGGCCGGTCCGGTGAACATCACGCCGAACGGCAGGCCGTCCACGAACCCGGCGGGAACGGCGAGCGAGGCGCAGTCCAGCAGGTTGGCGAAGTTGGTGAACCGTCCCAACCGGGCGTTGGCGCCGACCGGGTCGGCCGTCACCTCATCGAGGGTGGGATGCCAGGTGGTGGTCGGCGTCAGGAGAGCTGTACAGCCGTCGAGCACCGCGCGTCCGGCGGCGCCGAGCGCGGCGAGCCTGGCGGCGTCGGCGGCCCAGTCGGCGGCGGTCTTCTCCCGGCCTGCCAGCACGATGGCGGCGACGGTCGGATCGAGGCCCGCCCCGATCAGGTCGCGGTGCTTCTCCAGATGCGCGCCCACGGCGGCGTACCGCTCGGCGACGAACGCGCCGCCGTACAGCAGGTCCGCGGCCTGAAGCAGCGGGGTGACGTCGGTCTCGACGATCTCCGCCCCGGTGCCCGCCAGGCGGGCGACGGCGGCGTCGAAGGCTTCGTGCCAGCCGTCCGCCATGCCGTTCAGATGCTCCCCGGCCGGTACGGCGATCCGCGGGCGCGCGGGGGGCGGCGGAAGCTGGGTGCCGGTGCGGGAGAGAGGATCGGCCGGATCGGCGCCTTCGACGAACTCCGCAGCAGTGCGGGCGAGTTGCAGGTCGCGGGCGAAGACGGTCACGCAGTCGAGGGTGTAGCAGGCGGGGACCACCCCGGTCACGGGCACCAGGCCCTTGGTGGGCTTGACGCCGACGATGCCGTTGAGGGCGGCGGGTACCCGCCCGGAGCCGGCCGTGTCGGTGCCGAGCGCGATGTCGGCGATGCCCAGCGCCACCGCGACGGCGGATCCGGAGGACGACCCGCCGGAGATGCGGGCCGCGTCCCAGGCGTTGCGCACCGCGCCGTAGGGGCTGCGGGTGCCGACCAGGCCGGTGGCGAACTGGTCCAGGTTGGTCTTGCCGAGCACCACCGCGCCGGCCGCGCGCAGCCGTGCCACGGCGGGCGCGTCGGCCTGCGGCTCGTAGGCGTACGACGGGGCGCCCGCGGTGGTGGGGAGGCCGGCCACGTCGATGTTGTCCTTGACGGCCACCACCAGGCCGGCCAGCGGCAGCGCCGGGTCGATGCCGGCCGCCTCGGCGAGCACCTCTTCGCGTGGCCTGAGGCGGATCCAGATCTCGGGCCGGCCGGCGTCGTCGATGCGGTCGTAGGCGGCCTGGACGCGGGCGGCCGGTGTCATGGCGTTCATGCCCGCACCGCCGCGAGGATCTGGCCGGGGGCGACCTGTTCCCCGGGCTTGACGTAGATCTCCAGCAGCGTTCCGGCGGCGGGGGCGTTCACCTTGGACTCCATTTTCATCGCCTCCAGGGAGAGGATCGCATCGCCGCTCGCCACGGTGGCGCCCGGCTCGGCGGCGATGTGCCAGACGGTGGCGGTGAACGGCGCGGTGACGGGGACCGCGCCGTCCGGCACGGTGACGGCAGCGGGGGCGGTCGCGGGGCCGGGATCGTCGTCGCGGTCGAACTCTCCGGCGGCTCGCCAGCGTTGCTTCTCGGCCTCGAAGGCGGTGCTCTGTCGCCGGCGGAACACGGCGATCGAGTCGGCCTCCGCGTTCAGGAAGGCGTTGTACTCGGCGATGGAGAAGGTGCCCTCCTCGGTCGGGAAGTCACCGCGCCCGGCGTCGGTCTCGGCCCGCAGTTCGAGCAGTTCCTCCGCGGTGACGGGATACCACTCGATGCGGTCGAAGAAGCGCAGCGCCCACGGCGAGTCCTGGAACAGGCCGCCCTTGCGGAACCGGTTCCAGATCTGCACGGTGCGGCCGACGAACTGGTAGCCGCCGGGGCCTTCCATGCCGTAGATGCACAGGTAGGCGCCGCCGATGCCGACGGAGTTCTCCGCGGTCCAGGTTCGGGCCGGGTTGTACTTGGTGGTCACCAGGCGGTGCCGAGGGTCGAGCGGGGTGGCGACGGGGGCGCCGAGATAGACGTCGCCGAGGCCGAGCACCAGGTAGGAGGCGTCGAAAACGGTGCGGTAGACGTCGTCGGCGGTCCTAAGACCGTTGACTCGGCGGATGAACTCGATGTTCCACGGGCACCACGGGGCGTCGTCGCGCACCCCGGCCATGTACCGCTCGATGGCGAGCCGGGTCGCCGGGTCGTCCCAGCTGAGTGGCAGCCGCACCGTGCGGGAGGGGACCACCAGTTCGTCGCTGGGCGGGACTTCGTCCTCCAGCTCGCGCAGCAGGGCGGTGAGATCACGGGCCTTCAGCCGGCGGGCGTCGGTGTGGATCTGGAGGGAGCGGATGCCCGGGGTGACGTCGAGGACGCCGTCGGGCGTGTGGCCGGCGAGGGTCTCCTGCAGGGCGTGGACCCGCATCCTCAGGCCGAGGTCGAGCACCATGGGGCCGTACTCGACCAGGACGTTGTCGTCGCCGTCCCGGCGGTAGGTGACGGCGGGGCGGGCATCGGTGGCCTCCAGGCGCCCGAGAACGCCGTCGTCGCCGTCTCCGCCCGTGCTGATCAGCGTGGGGGAGGAGAGGCGGGCATCCAGGGCGGCCGCCTCGGCTTCCCTGACCGGTACGAAGCGGACGGTGTCGCCGGGGCGGAGCTGGCCGAGCTTCCACAGTTCGCCGCTGGCGACCACCGCGGGGCAGACGAACCCGCCGAGAGACGGACCGTCGGGGCCCAGGATGATCGGCGTGTCGCCGGTGAAGTCGAGGGCACCCACCGCGTACGGCGTGTCGTGGATGTTGGAGGGGTGCAGCCCGGCCTCACCGCCGTCCTGGCGCGCCCACCGCGGCTTGGGCCCGATCAGGCGGACGCCGGTGCGGGCCGAGTTGTGGTGGACCTCGTAGTCCGTGGCGTAGAGGGTGTCGATGTCCTCTCGGGTGAAGAACTCGGGCGCCGCGTGCGGCCCTTCGGTGACACCGATCTGCCAGTGCGAGGTGATCGCCGGCCGGCGCTCGGGCGGGGTGGGGCCACCGCCGGCGGTCGACGAAGCCCCGGGACGCAGTACGTCTCCGGCGCGCAGCGCGCGCCCGCCGTGCCCGCCGAAGCCGCCGAGAGTGAACGTCGAGGCACTGCCCAGGTACTCGGGTACGTCGATGCCGCCCCGGACGGCCACGTAGCTGCGCAGGCCCGGCCCCCGGCAGGCGCCGAGCACCAGGGTGGCACCGGCCGCGACCGTGACCGGCTCCCACAGGACTACCGCGCCACCGTCGACCGTGACCGGGACGGGAGCGCCGGTGACGGCGACCACGGTGGCGGCCGAGAAGCGCAGGCTCAGCCCGCCCGCGGTGACCTCCAGGCCAGGGGCCTGCGCCGGGTTGCCGACGGCCAGGTTGGCCTCGGCGAAGGAGACGGCGTCGAAGGGGCCGCTCGGCGGCACGCCCACGTGCCAGTGGCCGAGCCGGCCCGGAAGGTCCTGGACGGTGGTCATCGCACCCGGTACCAGGACGTCGATGCGCGGCTCGGGGTCGGCCGTGGTGGCGAGCGTGCTGGTACTGTGCACGGCCTCGCGCACCTCGCCCCGCGAGGTCAGCTCGCGCAGCAGGCCCAGGTTGGTGACGATGCCGTCGACCCGGCTCGCGGCCAGGGCCCGGCCGAGCACGTCGAACGCGGCCTCCCGGGTGGGACCCTTCGCGATCACCTTGGCGAGCATGGGGTCGTAGTACGGCGAGACCTCCAGACCCGTTTCGGCGAAGCCGTCGACGCGCACGCCGGGCATGCTGTCGGCGCCCTGGCCGGGGAAGGCCGCCCGGGTGATCAGGCCCGGGGACGGCAGCGAGTCCTTGCCGGGGTCCTCGGCGTAGACGCGGGCCTCCACGGCATGCCCGGCGGGCGTCCACTCCCGCTCGAACACCGCGTCCTCGACCCAGCCGTCGCGGGCCAGGACGAGCATCAGTTCGACGAGGTCGACGCCATACGCCTCCTCGGTCACCGGGTGCTCGACCTGGAGGCGGGTGTTGACCTCCAGGAAGGCGGCCTCCTCGCGCACGGGGTCGTAGACGAACTCCACGGTCCCCGCGCCCCGGTAGCCGACCGAGGCGAGCAGCCGGCGCGAGGAGTCGTGCAGCAGTGCCCGCACATGAGGAGGCAGGGCCGGGGCCGGGGCCTCCTCGATCACCTTCTGGTTGCGGCGCTGCAACGAGCAGTCCCGGTCGCCGAAGACGGCGATCCGGCCGGTGCCGTCGCCGAAGACCTGCACCTCGACATGGCGGGCGGGGCGCACGAGGCGCTCCAGGAACACCCCGGCGGACCCGAAGTTGGACTCCGCGAGCGCCGCGACGCGCGCGAAGGCCCCGCGTACCTCATCGGCGGTGGCGCAGGCCTGCATGCCGATGCCGCCGCCACCGCCGGTGGCCTTGACCATCACGGGCAGCCCGACGGAGGAGGCCGCGGTGACGGCCTCCTCGGCGCTTGCCAGCAACTCCGTCCCGGCCAGCAGCGGCACTCCGGCGGCCTTGGCCAGGGCGCGTGCGGTGTGCTTCTCACCGAAGGCCGTGATCTGGTCGGCGGTCGGTCCCGCGAAACGCAGACCGGTCTCCTCCACGGCACGGGCGAAGGCGGTGTTCTCGGAGAGGAAGCCGTAGCCGGGGTGGATGATGCCCGCGCCATGGGCGAGCGCGGCCTCGATGATCGCCTCCCCGCGCAGATAGGACGCGCGGGCGGGTGCCGGACCGAGACGGACCGCGTGATCGGCCTCGTGGACGTGCGGGGCGGCCCGGTCGGCGTCGGAGAAGACGGCGACGGTGCCCAGACCCATCCTCCTGGCGGTGCGGATCACGCGGCGGGCTATCTCACCGCGGTTGGCGACGAGAACGGCGGTGGGGCGGATCACGCGCCCTCCTTCGCGGTGCGAGTGGCTTCCGCGGACCGTGCGCCGACGCCGACCGGTGCCGGCTCCACGACGATCAGCCGCAGCGGGGTGGGGTTGAAGTCGTTGCACGGGTTGTTCATCTGCGGGCAGTTGGACACCATCACCAGCACGTCCGTCTCGGCGCGCACCGCGACCCGGCGGCCCGGCGCCGACATGCCGTCCACGATGCCCAGCGCGCCGTCCGCCTCGACGGGCACGTTCATGAACCAGTTGAGGTTGGAGACGATGTCCCGCACCCCGAGGCCACGCCGCCCGGCCTCGGCGAGGAAGTTCTCACGACAGCCGTGCTGGAACATCACATGATGGCCGTATCGCAGGGTGTTGGACTCCTTGCCGCACGCGCCGCCGATGGTGTCCTGGCGGTCGACCTCGTTGGCCACGACGGTCATCAACGGGCGGCCCTCGCTGCTGCGCAGCACGGTGCCGGTGCGCACATAGGCGTTGCCCTGCCAGGCCAGGGTGTCGGGGACGCTGTAGCGCTCCTCGGGATCGTCGGCGTTGTAGAGCAGACAGTCGGCCGACTGGTTGCCGCCGACGTCGACGATCGTCAGGACGTGCCCCGTCCGCACCACCGCCGACCAGGGCGCGTTGGGGGCCACCGTCTCGTCCAGGACGACTTTGCCCTCGACCAGGCTCGCACCCCAGTCCAGGGGGGAGCCCTCCGCATGCACCGCGCCCACGGGGACGGTGGAGGCGACCGTGCCGCCGGCGGCGGTCGGGCAGCTGACGGGCGTGGTCCCGGTCCGTGTGGTCGCCATGTCACAGCCCCCGGGCTTCGCAGTAGTCGACGGTGTTGAGGTACGCCCGGTGCAGTTCCGGAGTCGCCGTGAACCGCGGCTCGCCGGGGCCGGTCGGGGCACCACGCCAGGCGTGCACCCGCAGTGGGCCGACTACATAGCCGGGACGAGGATCCAGTGGGTGGGCGACATTCGCGACCAGCACCAGCAGGGGCATCTCCGCGACGAGTTCGACATGCGTGCCCGCCCCCGCGCTGCCGTGCCAGGCCAGGGTGCCGTCCGGCTCGACGCGCACGCCCTGGAAGAAGGAGAGACTGGGCGGCAGGTCGCGCCGGCTCAGACCGTGCTTGGCGGCCGCCTTGAGGAAGAGCCCGCGGCCGGACGGCGACGGCCCCTCGGGGCGGGCGTCACCGTACTTGCGCTCGTTCCAGGCGTCGGTGGTGGTGCCGCAGAAGGCGTCGTGCCGGCCGGAGGAGTCAGCGCTGACCACGGCCAGGACCCGGCCGTCGCCGGAGAGCAGCGGATGGTTCAGGCCCGGATACGCCTGCCACGGCACCTTCTGGGTGTCGGCGACGTTCAGCCGCTCCACCGGCTCCAGGGCGTTGAACAGCAGCACGTGGGCGCAGGCGTCACCGCTCGGATCGTCGAAGCGCAGCCGCGTACCGCGGGCAAGGACCTTGTGCGTGTAGCCGCCGGGCGCCACCGTCTCCGCCCACACCAGGGCGGCGGCGTCCACACCCGGCGGGCAGTAGGGGCTGTCCGACGCCGGAAGGTACGGCATCCATGCGCCGGCCTGCCCGCCCTGGGCGCGGGCGTCGTCGCGGGCGCTCAGGACGCTGTCGGTCAGGTGCAGATCACGGGCGCGGGCGGGAGCCTGCCCGGTCGCGTAGCGGCCGTGCTGCGGTACGGCCGTCGAGTTCTCGGTGGTGGTCATGGATGTCCCGTCGTCGCTTCGTCGGTACGTCATCGATGCGTCCCCTCGCGTCACACGGGCCCTCAGGCGGGCTCGACTACGGCCTGCGCGTCCAGGGGCGGCTCGATGTGCGTGTGCGGTACGTGCCTCAGCTCGATACGGCGGTGCAGCCGGCGGGCGAGGAAGTAAACGGCACCGGCGGCGAGGCTGAGCCCGATGAACAGCGGGGCGCTCCACCGCAGCCACCAGGTGCCGCCGGTGAGGTCGTAGATCTCCGCACGGGGCCAGATCAGATTGACCGTCATGCCGGCCTGGTAGAGCACGGCGAGCGTGTTGACCGCCACTCCCCACCGGCCCAGCGAGAACAGGGGCCGGCCGGTCTCGTCGACGCCCGTCGGCAGCCCGCCGCTGCCCCTTCGCCGGATCCGGGTCACCAGCAGGGGCACCGTCACGCCCAGATAGGCCAGGTACAGCAGGGCGATGCAGAGACTGGACAGGGCGGTGAAGATCGCCGGCTGGCGGATGTTGACCACGAGCGCGATCGCGGCGCCGACGCCCACCACGATCGACGTGCTGATCGGCGTACCGGTGCGGGCCGAGACCTTGCCGAGGTGCCGGTGGAAGGGCAGGGCGCCTTCGCGCGCCATGGAGTACATCATCCGCGCCCCGGAGGTCTGCACGGCCAGGGTGCACGCGAACACTGCGACCGCCACGCAGCACAGCAGCAGGCGGCCCAGAACCCCGCCGAGCCGGTCGGTGAGCACCCAGGACAGACCACCGGCTGCCAGCTTTCCGTCGGTCAGGCCGCGCGCCGCCATCAGCCCCGACAGGATCAGCAAGGCGCCGCCGACACCCGAGGTGGTCAAGGCCCGCAGGATGGTCCGGGGAGTGGTTCGGCGCGGACTGTGGGTCTCCTCCGCCAGCTCGCCGGCCGAGTCGAAGCCGACCATCACGTACGCCGCCATCAGTGAGGACGCGAGGAAGGCCCCGAAGTAGCCGCCGTGGCCGGCCCAGCCGGTGGGGTGGGCCACCACCTGCGGACCCCGCTCGGGCAGGAAGAAGAGGATCAGCACCAGCGCGAGCACGCCGATGATCTCGACCGTGACGCCGAAGCTGGTGGCGGCGGCCATCTGGCGGATTCCCAGGATGTTCACCACCGTCGTGATCACCAGCAGAACGCATCCCAGCAGGACTGCGTTCTGCGCGCCGGTCGGGGAGGCGACCGATGGATCGGCACCCGGGCCGCCGACGATCTGGAAACCGGACCAGATACCGGGCAGCACCGCCTGCGCCGCGATCGCGGCCGCCGCGACCGTGAGTACCTGCCCGATGATCATGATCCAGCCGACGAACCACCCCGTCGTGGTGCCGGTCAGTCGGCTCGACCACTGGTAGATCGCCCCGGATACGGGCCAGCGTGCGGCCAGTTCGGCGAAACAGAGCGCGACGAGGAGTTGGCCCGCAAAGACCAGCGGCCAGGTCCAGAAGAACGCCGCGCCGCCGAGACCGAAGCCCAAGCCGAACAGCTGGAAGACGGTGGTGAGGATCGACACGAAGGAGAAGCCCGCGGCGAACGACGCGAAGCTGCCTACGCCGCGGCGGAGTTCCTGCGGGTAGCCGAAGTGGGCGTGGCCGGTCGTGCCACCGCCGCCAGGGTCCTGCGCAAGGGGGAGTTCGGGCCGGCCCATCGCCGCACCTCCGATCGGTCGACAGATACCTGTCGCTTGATAGGTATTGCGATCGTCGGCCGGACCGGTCTCACACCCGAGTCGGGGAAGTTAACTTCGTGTATCTGCGCACGCGCCTCGGATATGACTGTGTGTCAGCACTCACCTTGGAATGACAGGCTGCCAGCCGACGTTGCGCCTCCGTCTGATGAGCGGCGGGGTGTGGCATGGGGCAGCGCAGGCCGTGGGAGGTCGAGGACGGGCTGTAGGGAGCGGATCGCTCCGCTGCTGCCGGTGACCGAGCGGCGTATCCGGTACCCGGGGCGCAAACGGCTGGAGGAACGGCGGGTACTCAACGGGATCCTGTTCGTGCTCTGCCCAGGGGGTCCCCTGGGAGTTCCTGCCGCAGGAATTGGGGTACGGCTCGGGGAGCACGTGCTGGCGCAGGCTGCGGGACTGACACCAGGCTGGTGTGTGGCAGGCACTGCACGAACTGCTGCTCGCCGAGTTGCGGGCGGCTGGCCAGCTGGACTTCTCGCGGGCCGCGGTGGACGGCTCGCACCTGCGGGCAATGAAGGGCGGTGCGAAGACCGGGCCGTCTCCGGCGGACCGGGGCAGGGGCGGCAGCAAGCACCACGTTCGCTCGGCACACTGGTGGAAGTGATCTGTCGAAGGTGGCGGATCGAGGAAACCTTCCAACTCGCCAAGGGTTTCACCGGACTCGACCAGGGCCAGGTGACCTGCTGGAACTCCTGCATGCGATGGTCACTGTTCTCCTTGATCGCCGCCGCCGTCCTTGCTCTCACGGCCACCGCCGTCCACGACGCCGCCGAGGACGAGCCCGCGCTCGTCCCGCTGGGCTGCCCCGAGCTCATCCGGCTCCTGCGAGCCCTCGTGCTGCCGCCACCGGTCCGCGACCGCGAGCACGTCCTGCACTGGACCGCCTGGCGACGCCATCACCAAGCCGTCGCGACCGCCTGCCACCAGCAACGACACCACCGTCACGACCAACCGTGATCAAGAACTACAGCTGCCGTGACTATCGGCGCGTGCCACAGTATTGGCCCCGTCCCGGCACGAACCGAAGGTGCGCTGGATCGCCGACCTCGACGTGCGGGCCCTCCACGAGGCGGTGCTGGGAGGAGACGTGCTGCTGTTTCCCGCCTTGCGCCGGAGTCCGGCGCGCGAACTCGGCAGTCGTCATGGAGGAGATCACTAGTAATAGTTAAATTAGAAAAGCACCTTGCTTGGTGGGTGCAGCTACTGCACTCTGCAGCCCGCCAGTAACTCCAACTACCCTAGTTACACTGCTCGTTTGGCTCTGTTCCGTAGTCGGTGGTGACGGCAAGCGACGGGCATCGTTGACGTTATATGCGTGATGACAACTCCCCTGCGGCGACGGTGTTTTCAGGGCTGTCGGCGCTGGTCATCGATGATGTGGCGGACGATGGTGAGGTGATCCGGGTCTTAGCCCGGACCCGGGATGTTCCCGTTCCCTGCCCGATGTGCGGGGTGCTGACGGGAAAGGTGCACGGTTACCATGGCCGGACGGTGGGGGATGTGCCGGTGGATGGCCGCCGCGTCGTGATATGTCTCCGGGTCCGGCGCCTTGTCTGTTCGGTTCTGGGCTGTCGACGGCAGACCTTCCGCGAGCAAGTCCCCGGCCTGCTGGAACGCCTGCAGCGTCGCACCACGCGCCTGACCAGCCAGGTCTCGGGCGTGGTCAAGGAGTTATGCGGCCGGGCGGCCGCCCGGCTCACGTCCCTGCTGGCAGCTCCGGTCTCCTGTGCCACTGCTCTGCGTCTTTTGCGGCGTATCCCCATCCCGACGGTCCCTGTCCCGCGGGTGATCGGGGTCGACGACTTTGCCCTGCGTCGACGCCACCGCTATGCGACGATCGTCATCGACGCCGAAACGGGCCGGCGCGTCGAGGTGCTACCCGACCGCGAGGCCGCCACATTGACCGCCTGGTTGCGCTCTCGTCCCGAGGTGGAGGTCGTGTGCCGGGACGGCTCGACCACCTACGCCGAGGCCATCCGCCAGGCCCTGCCCGACGCCGTGCAGGTAAGTGATCGCTGGCATGTGTGGCGCAACCTGTGCGACAAAGTCCAGGCCGAGGTCCGCGCCCACGCCCCGTGCTGGGCCACCATCAATCCGCCCCGCCCCGGCGGCATCCGCGAGCAGACCACTCGCGAGCGCTGGCACAAGGTCCACGCCCTCCTCGGCCAGGGTGTCGGCCTGCTGGACTGCTCCCGCCGCCCGGACCTGGCCCTGAACACCGTCAAGCGCTACGCCCGTATCCCCGAGCCGCCCACCGAGCGCATCACTCCGCGCTACCGACCCACTCTGGTCGACCCCTACCGCGAGCACCTGCGCACGCGACGCGCGGCCGAGCCCGGCGTACCCGTCACCCACCTCCTTCACGAGATCAGGGCACTGGGCTACACGGGCAGCGCCAACCTGCTGGTTCGCTACCTCAACCAGGGCCGCGCCGAAGGCGACCGCCCCGTGACCACCCCCCGCCGTCTTACCCGGCTCCTGCTCAACCCACCCCGGACACCTACGGACCAAGGACTCCGATCTGCTCGGCCTGATCACTGCGGCCTGCTCCGAGATGACTGAACTTGCGGCACTCATTTGTGACTTCGCCGTCCTGCTGACCCCCGCCAGCAGCAACGACTCCAAGCTCACCGACTGGATCGCCAAGGCTCGCGGGGCCGACCTGCCCCACCTGCACAGCTTCTGCAACGGCCTCGAACTCGATCGTGCCGCCGTCATCGCGGGCCTGACCCTGCCCTGGAGCAACGGCCGTACCGAGGGCGTCAACACCCGCACCAAACGGATCATGCGGCAGATGCACGGCCGTGCAGGCTTCGAACTCCTCCGCCACCGCATTCTGCTCAGCACATAGCCACGCATCGTCACCACCGACTACGGAACAGAGCCGCTCGTCTGACAGGCCCAGTACCGGGTCACCCGGCTGTCACGGAATGCCCATGCCTGGTCAGAGGGCATCGACGCCACTCACCTTCCAGCCGTCGGAGGTGCGCGTGAGCGTCAGTCGCACCCGGTTCAGGTCCAGCCGGGGCTCCGGGACCTGGGTGCTCTGGGTGACCTGGTTGACGAAGAGCAGGACGACGGCCTTGTCCGGTGTGGCCGACACGACGGACGCAGCGGGGGTGCCGCCGTCGGAGGGTGTGGCCACGGTCGCCTTCACCACGCCGTGGTACGTCGTCGCCGTCGGCGCGACCACCGTCTTCGTCGTCCTGCCGTACTGGTCGCGGAAGTACCCGGTCAGCAGGGCGCGGGCCCGGGCGAAGTCCCGGTCCAGGTGCCGGTAGTCGTACGACAGCACGACCGGCGCCGCCTCCCGCGCGGCCGCGAGGGCTTCGCCCCGGGCCTGCTCGGCCTGCCGCCCCTGCCGGTACTGCCACCCGAGGACGGCTGCCAGGACCAGAGCCGCCACGAGAACGAGGACCGGCACCGCGGTGAGCACGCTCCGTCCGACCCTGCGTGAAGGCGCGCTCTCCTCCGGCTCATCCTCGCAGGGCTCACTCTCGAAGTGCTCGTGCGCGGGCTCCGGCGGGTCCTCCCAGCCGCCCGCCGGGGGCTCGACGAGCAGGGTGTGCCCGGGGACGGCTTCCTCGCCCCGGCGGGCAGCGCCCTCGGGGCGCGCCGGCCGCCCTGCGCGCTTGGCCGCCGCGCGGGCGGCCGCGGTCATGGTGCGGCGGCCCGGGGAGCCGGTGCCGCGGGTGCGGGAGGTCGGGTTCGCCACGGTGTCTCTCCTCATTGACGGCCTCACAGTCGGGTCGGTCGGCTCAGCCCACGAACGTGACGTCGGAGGTCAGCCAGCGGCCGGCCACGCGCACGAGGTCGAGCTGGAGTCGGTAGGTGCGCGCCTGGCCCTCGGGCGCCGCGGTGTTGGTCACCTTGCTGTCGGCCACGACCAGGACCCGGGCCGAGCGCGTGTCGGACCGCACGATGCCCGCTTCCAGGATCTGCCCCTCGGACACCGACTTGTTCTGGGCGACGAGCTTCGTCAGCTGCGCGGTCTGCGCGGCGAACTGCTTCTTGAAGTCGCCGGTGGCGCCCTCCAGCACGGTGCGGCTGTCCCGGTCGTAGTGCCGGTAGTCGAGCGAGGTGAAGTTCAGTGCCGACTGGCGGGCCGCCGCCAGGATGTCCTGACGGCGCTGCTGCGCCGCGCGCTGGTCGGCCAGCTTCAGTCCCAGCCAGACACACAGCACGGTCGTCAGCACGGTCGCGGCGACGAGCCCCGCAGACAGCAGCCTCGCCCGGCCCCCTGTCATGCCATCGGTCCCACGAGCAGCCATTGCCACGACTCCTTTCCGAACACGGTCTGTTCGCCGCCCGTCGAGCCGATCTCGACGGGCGCTGCGTCCGGGCCGGTCACGGTGCCGGTCTCCGGGTCGTACGGGGCCACGAACGCGGCCTGGTCGGCGCTGTACCGGCCGCCGGCCGGGCCGGGGGCGTTCTGGGCACCGCGCACCGAGGTCTTGCTGCCGCGCGGTGCCGTGCAGCGCGCGCCGGTGTTCGCCGGGCGTGTGCTGGTGTCGGCGGGGGCGCGCCGCTGGGTGCCGTAGCCCTGGGTGCACGCGGGCGGGTCGTCGGCGTTCACGGTCAGCCCGAAGTGGGTGGTGCCGTCGCCGGGGATGACCGTGTAGCTGCCCGCGACCGTGAGCGGGAGCGTGACCAGGGCCTGTTGGACGCCGGGCAGCCGGGCCAGGGTGATCTGGCCGCCGCTGATGAGGTTGGCCAGCAGGACCGGCACGTGCGGCCGGATGGACTTCAGCAGGGAGTCCAGCTGCTGGTCGGCGGGCGCGGTGTTGCCGATCAGCCTGCGCAGATCGCCGTCGCTCGACTTCAGCTGCTCGGTGAGCCTGGCCAGGTCGCGGGAGAACGACTTGATGGCCGAGCCCTGGTCGGCCTGTGTCTTGAGCACCTTCCGCGAGTCCTCGATCAGCGAGACCGTCTGGGGGAGCGACGCGGATGCCGATTCCACCAGCGCGTTGCCGGAGTCCACCAGCCGGCTCAGGTTCGGTCCGGTGCCGGCGAAGGCCTTGCCCAACTCGTCCACGGTGACCCGCAGATCGTCCTTGCCGACCGAGTTCACCAGCCGGTCGAGGCTGAGGACCAGGTCGGTGACCGGCAGCGGGGTCCGGGTGCGGCTGCGCGGGATCGGGCTGCCGTCCATGAGGTACGGCCCGCCCGACCGCCGCGGCTGGAGGTCGACGTACTGCTCGCCCACCGCTGAACGGTCGGCGACCACCGCGAGCGTGTCGGCCGGGATCCTCGGGGCGCCGTCCTCGATCTTGAGCGCCACCGAGACCCCGGACCCGGTCAGCCGCAGATCGCCCACGCGGCCCACCGGCACGCCCCGGTAGGTGACCTCGGCGCCGGGGAAGACGCCTCCGGACTCGGCGAAGTCGGCGCGCACGGTGTACCCGCGGTGCAGGAGGTCGTCCACGAGGCCCGTGTACCGGGCGCCGACGTACGACACCCCGAGGGCGGTGACGGTCGCGAAGGCGAGCAGCTGGGCCCTGACCGTACGTGTGATCACGGCATGATCCCCTTCAGCATCAGCTCGGCGAGGCCGAGATCGATCCCGGGCGGGAGACGACGCGAGCCGCCCCCGTTGCCGTAGGCCGCGGTGCACACGGGCGGGCACAGCAGGGTGCTGCCGTCGGAGGGCATGGACGGCGTCGAGGGCGCGGCGGGTGCGGAGGGCACGGGAGGCACGGGTGGGACGGTCGGGGTGCCCGGCAGGGGCGGGACGGACGGGAGAGGGGTGGGAGTGGGCAGGCCGGGGAGCTTCGGGGTCCCGGGGGCCGGGGACTTCCCGCCCTTGCCCGGCTTGCCGGTGACGTTGCCGTACAGGGCCGCCAGGTCGAGATCGGCGGTGATCTTCAGATTGACGTAGTCGCCCTTGACGGCGTCCGTCACGTTGCGCGGGAACGGGTAAGTGGTGAGGATCTCAAGGGAGTTGGGCAGGTCGTCGCCCGCCTGGTTCAGCTCCTGCAGGATGGGCTGGAGCTTCTTCAGGTCGGCGACGGTGTCGTCGTGGGAGGCGTTCACCACCCTGGTGCCGGTCTTGCCGAGTGTGGACAGGGAGGTGAGCATCCTCGTCAGGTCCTTGCGCTGGTCGGCGAGGGCCTTCAGCGCGGGCGGCATGGTGTCGACGGCCAGGGCGATCGTCTGCTTCTCGTTCTTCAGCCGCTTCGCCAGCCGGTCGACGCCCTTGAGGGCGCGCACGATCTCCGCCCGCTGGCCGTCGAGGCCGCCGAGGAACGTGTCGAGCTGCTTCAGCAGGGACCTGACCCGGTCCTCGCGGCCGCTGAGGGCCTTGTTCAGCTCGACGGTGATCGTCTTCAGCTGGGCCACCCCGCCGCCGTTGAGGAGCGCCGACAGGGCCGACAGCACCTCCTCGACCTCCGGGTTGCGGCCGCTGCGGGACAGCGGGATGACGTCGCCGTCGTGGAGCCGTCCGACGGGCGCGGTGCCGGCCGGCGCGGACAGGGCGACGTACTTCTCGCCGAGCATGCTCGTCTGCCTCAGGTCGGCGACCGCGTTGCCGGGCAGTTTCACCGAGTCGGCGATGCGCAGCCGTACCCGCGCGTGCCAGCCGTCCAGTTCCACCTTCTCGACCGCGCCCACGGTGACGTCGTCGACCTTGACCGCCGACTGCGGCACCAGGTCCAGGACGTCCCGGAACTCGACGGTGACGTGGTAGGCGTGGCCGTCCGAGGCGGCGCCGCCGGGGAGCGGGACGTCGTACCAGCCGTTGAACTCGCAGCCGGTCAGCAGCAGCGAGCCGGCCGCCGTCCAGGCGGCCAGTCGCCCCAAGCGCCTTACGCTCATGCCGGTGCCCCCAGGATTCCGCCGAGGGTCTTGTCGACCGTGCCCGTCGACGCCGGGGCCGACGGCACTTCGGGCAGGGAGTCGAAGAGCTTCTTCAGCCCGGCGCAGTTGTCGTGGTCGTCACCGGTCGTCCTCAGGATCGAGCAGAGCAGCGATGCCGGATCCTGAGGGGTTTGCGCGTTGTTGCGGGTGTCGAGGGTGCCGGCGGCGGGATTGTAGGCGTTCTGCAGGTTCGACAGGCCCGTGGGGGCAACGGTCAACAGCTCCTGAAGCGCGGCCCGTTGGGTGACGAGGACGTTGGTGACCTTGGCCAGGCCCTGCACGTCCGTGGTCAGCGCCTTCTTGTTGCCCTTCACGAAGCCGGCCACGTCACCGAGTGCGGCGGCCAGGTACTTCAGCGCTGCGGCGAGATCCTTGCGCTCGCCGGCCAGCTGTCCGGCCACGTCGGCGAGGTCGGTGTCGAACGACCGCACACTGCTGTCGTCCGCCGCCAGCGCGGCCGTGAACACCTGAAGGTTCCGTACGGTCCCGAACAGGTCGCCGCGCCCGTCGGACAGCGTGGTGGCCGCCTGGGACAGGTCGTCCACCGCCTGGTTGAGGTTCTGGCCCTGCCCCCGGAGGTTGTCCGCGCTCACACCGAGCAGCCGGGACAGCGAGCCCTGCTTGTTGGCGCCGTTCGGACCCAGCGCCTCGGCGGTGGTGTGCAGGCTGTCGAAGATCCGGTCCAGCTCGACGGGGACGGCCGTACGGGACTCGGGGATCACGTCTCCGTCCCGCATTTCCGCGCCCTTGCGGTACACCGGCAGCAGCTGCACGTAACGGTCGCTGACCACCGAGGAGTTGACGATGGCGGCCTGTGCGCCGGCGGGGACCTTGCGCCCCCGGTCGTACTCCAGCTCCACCCGGACCCGGTCGCCCTCCGGCGTGATCTTCCCGACCTCGCCGATGCGGACGCCGAGGACGCGGACGTCGGAGCCGGGGTAGATGCCGACGGTGCGCGGGAAGTACGCCGTGACGTGGACGGGGCCGGGGCCCGGCCAGAGGACGACGGCGAGGCCGGCGACGATGGCGAGCGCGGTGAACAGGGCCAGGAGTCTGCGGGTCATCGGGTGCCTCCCGTCCGCGGTGTGACCGGGGCGGCGACGAGGTTCTGGACGTAGGAGTCGAACCAGCGGCCGTTTCCGAGGGTGTTGGTGAAGAGCCGCACGTAGGGGGCGAGGAGCTGGACGCTGCGGTCGAGGCTCGCCTGGTTGCGTTCGAGCATCTTCAGGAAGGTGCCGAGGTTCTTCAGCGCGGGCCCGATCTCCTTGCTGTTGTCGTCGACCAGGCCGGACAGCTCGATTCCCAGCAGCGCGGAACTCTTCAGCAGTGTGTGGATCGCCGCGCGCCGGTCGTCGATCTCCTTGAACAGCGCGTCACCGTCCTTCACCAGCGCGGAGAAGTCCTTCGTATGCTCGGCCAGCACCTTGGTGACCCCGTTCGCATGGTCGAGGAGCCCGCGCAGGGCCTGGTCACGGGAGACGACGGTCCGGGAGATCCGTGACAGTCCCTTGATCGACGCCCGTACCTCTTCGGGGGAGTCCTGGAAGGTGAGGGAGAGGGTGTCCAGCGCCTTCGCGAGCCGGTCCGTGTCGACCGCCTCGGTGGTGGTCGTCAGGTCGCTGAAGGCCTGGACGACGTCGTACGCCGACACGGTCCGGCCGAGCGGGATCCCGCTGCCCGGCTTCAACTGGCCGGGCCCCTTCGGGTACAGGGCCAGGTACTTCGCGCCGAGGATGGTCTTGACGCGGATCGCCGCGCCCGTGTCGGTGCCGAACCCGGGGTGGCCCTTCACCTTGAAGGTGACCTTGACGTGGTCGCCGTCCAGGTCGACGCCCTCGACCTTGCCGACCTTGACCCCGGCGATCCGTACCTCGTCGCCCGGCTTGAGCCCGCCGGCCTCGGAGAAGGCCGCGCTGTACGTGTCGCCGCCGCCGATCAGCGGCAGGCTGTCGGCGTTGAACGCGGCGAACGTGAGCAGCGCGAGGACGGTGAGGCCGACGGCGCCCACGACGACCGGGTTCCGCTCACGGAAGGGCTTCAGGCGTGGCCGCTTCAGCCGGATCGTGGGCAGCTTCGGCGGCAGGACGCGTACCTTGACCAAGGGCTGGGGGCGGGGCTCCCGCTTGGGCAGCAGCCGGGGGATTTTCGGCAGCTTCGGTGGCAGGACCCGTACCTTCACCAGCGGCTCGGGACGGCGCCTCCGCCTTGGGACACGCAGTCTCATCCGCCACACCTCGCCCGCGCCACATGTAGGTCCGGGGTGATCACCTGCTTGGTCTCCGGCAGCACGACCCGGCCGTCGAAGTCGCAGAGGTAGAAGTTGAACCAGGATCCGTAGGACGCCGTCCCGGTCAGCGCGTTGAGCTTGTTCGGCAGCCGTTGCAGGACGCCCTCCACGGTGTGCTCGTTCTTGTCCAGTGTTCCGGTGAGCTCGCCGAGCCCGGCGATGTCGCCCTTCAGCGGCGGACGCGCGTCCTTCAGCAGCCCCGACGTGACGTCGGTGAGGTCGCCGATGCTCACCAGCGACTCCCCGATGGGCTTGCGGTCGGCCGACAGGCCCGAGATCACCCGCCGCAACTGCGTGAGCAGGTCCGAGAAGCGGGAGCCGCGCTTGTCGAGCGTGTCCAGGACGGTGTTGAGGTTGTCGATCACCGAGCCGATCAGCTGGTCGCGGTCGGCGAGGGTGGTGGTGAGCGAGGCGGTGTGCGCGAGGAGGCTGTTGACCGTCCCGCCCTCGCCCTGGAGGGTCTGGACGATCTCGGTGGCGAGCTGGTTGACGTCGCTCGGGCTGAGCGCGGCGAACAGCGGCTTGAAGCCGTTCAGCAGGGCGTTGAGGTCCAGCGCCGGCTGGGTCCGGGACAGCGGGATGGTGCCGCCGGGCCGAAGCCGGGCGGTGACGTCGCCGGGGCCCTCGGTGAGCGCGATGTACCGCTGCCCGACCAGGTTGCGGTAGCGCACGACCGCGTGGGTCCCCGCGAGCAGCGGCCGGTCCGCGCCGACGGTGAACGTGACCTCCGCCAGGGTCCGGTCCTTGATCCGGATGCCCTCGACCTCTCCCACCCGCACTCCGGCCACGCGGATGTCGTCGCCGGTCTCCAGCCCGGTGACGTCGGTGAACACGGCGTGGTAGGTGTCCGTCGGGGTGAAGGAGATGTTGACGATGGTGGCGGCGAGCAGCGCCGTCGCCGTGATCGTGACCAGCGCGAACAGGCTGAACTTGACCAGCGGGGCGGCGGCCTGCCGGGCTCCTGACCTGCTCATGCGACACTCACCGCCGTTCCGCGCGCGAGCGGACCGAACAGCAGGGTCGCGACGGGCGGCACCTGGTCGGCGGGGACGTCCAGGACGGGGGCCACGAGTGAGCCGACGGCCCGCTGCTCGGCCCGGGTGGCGGACACGTTGACACCTCCGGGGAGTGCGCCGGAGGAACCTCCGGCCGACGTACCGTCGTCGAGATGAGGTTTCGGGCCGGGCACCTGAGGATGCGGCAGGCCACGGCAGTTGGGGCCGGACCGCTCGCCGTACACCGGCTCCTCACCGGGCTGGTACGCCCCTTGCGGCCGGACGACTTCGAGGGTGATCCGCATCTCGCCGCCCCGGAACGCGTCCTCCGAGGCCTTCTCCTGCCGGACCAGGCCCGTCAGCAGGCATGGGTACTCGGGGGAGTAGCGGGCG
Source organism: Streptomyces broussonetiae (assembly GCF_009796285.1). NCBI lineage: Bacteria > Bacillati > Actinomycetota > Actinomycetes > Kitasatosporales > Streptomycetaceae > Streptomyces > Streptomyces broussonetiae. The sequence continues at coordinate 7,864,873 of NZ_CP047020.1, forward strand.
AACAGCTCCAGCGTGGGGCGGGAGACCCGGCCCAGCGTGATCAGCCGGTCGCCGTTCTCGGACAGGAAGCCGTTCGCCGTGTCCGCCACGGAAGCGGTGGAGCGGAGCGCGGCGGCCAGCTGGTCCTTCTTGTCGACGATCGTGCGGCTGGTGGTGACCGTGTTGCGCAGGATGCGTATCAGGTCGGGCGCGGCGTCGCCGTACACCTCGGCGACGTCCGCGAACCGCGAGATGTCCTCCTTGAGGGAGGGCATGTGCGGGTTGAGACGGCGCAGATACCCCTCGACGCGGGTGAGGTTGTCCCCGATCCGGTCGCCGCGGCCCTCCAGCGCGGTGGCGAACGCCGAGAGCGTGGCGTTGAGTTCCCCCGGCTGGACCGTGCGCAGCAGCGGCAGCAGGTCGTTCATCAGCTGCTGCACCTCGATGCCGACCTTCGTGCGGTCCTGGGTGATGACGTCTCCGGCGCGGATGGGCCGAGCCGACGACCGCGCAGAGTGCGGGGGCGGGACCAGGTCGACGTACTTCTCGCCGAACAGCGTCTTGGGCAGCAGGCGGGCGTGCACGTCCGAGGGGATGTACGGGACGTACCGGGGATCGAGCGCGATGTCGAGCGTGGCCTTCGTGCCGTCCGCGTGCACCTCGCGCACCTCGCCGACCAGCCGCCCGCGCAGCTTGACGTCCGCGCGTGGATCGAGCTGGTTGCCGAGGGTGCCGGCCTGAAGGGTGATGGGCACGACGGACGTGAACGCCTGCTGGTAGACGGCCACCGCGAGCGACAGCAGCAGCGCGAGCACGGCGAGGAAGGCGATGCCGTACAGCCTGAGTCTCATTCTCTGTATGCGCACCGCTCTCACCCCGCTATCCGTACGGTCGTGGTGGCGCCCCAGATCGCGAGGCTCAGGAAGAAGTCCAGGACGTTGACGGCGACGATCGAGGTCCGCACCGCACGGCCCACCGCGACGCCCACGCCCGCCGGGCCGCCGCTCGCGTGGTAGCCGTAGTAGCAGTGCACCAGGATGATCAGCACGGCGAAGACGATCACCTTGCCGAAGGACCAGAACACGTCGACGGGCGGCAGGTACTGGTGGAAGTAGTGGTCGTACGTGCCCGTCGACTGCCCGTAGTAGCCGGTGGTGATGGTGCGGGCGGCCAGGTACGAGGACAGCAGCCCGATCACGTACAGCGGGATCACCGCGACGAAGCCGGCGATCATCCTCGTCGTCACCAGGAACGGCAGCGACGGGACGCCCATCACCTCCAGCGCGTCGGTCTCCTCACTGATCCGCATCGCACCGAGCTGCGCGGTGAACCCGGCGCCGACCGTCGCGGACAGAGCGAGCCCGGCCACCAGCGGGGCGATCTCCCGGGTGTTGAAGTACGCCGACAGGAACGCCACGAAGTTGGAGGTGCCGAGCTGGTTGAGGGCCGCGTAGCCTTGGAGGCCGACCTCGGTGCCGGTGAAGAAGGACAGGAACGCGATCACGCCGACCGTGCCGCCGACGACGGCGAGTGCGCCGCGCCCGAAGCTCACCTCGGCGAGCAGCCGCAGCACCTCCTTCTTGTAGCGGCGCAGGGTGCGGCCCGTCCAGGCCAAGGAGCGTCCGTAGAAGGACAGTTGGGCGCCCAGCTCTTCGAGTGAGCGCAAGGGGCGATCGAGGACTTTTTGAGGTCTCATCGGCTAACCCCTCTGCGGGACGACCTGGAAGTACACCGCGGTCATCACGAAGTTGGTCACGAACAGCAACATGAAGGTGATCACCACGGACTGGTTGACGGCATCGCCCACGCCCTTGGGACCGCCCTGTGCGGTCAGCCCCTTGTACGAGGCGACGATCGCCGCGATGGCCCCGAACACGAGCGCCTTGACCTCTGCCGCCCACAGGTCGGACAGCTGCGCGAGGGTGGTGAAGGACGCCAGGTAGGCGCCGGGCGTGCCGTGCTGGAGGACGACGTTGAAGAAGTAGCCGCCCGCGACACCGACGACCGAGACGAGGCCGTTGAGGAGCACGGCCACGACCATCGACGCCAGCACGCGCGGTACGACGAGCCGGTGGATCGGGTCGATGCCGAGCACCTGCATCGCGTCGATCTCGTCCCGGATCTTGCGCGCCCCGAGGTCCGCGCAGATCGCCGTGCCGCCCGCGCCCGCGATGAGCAGCGCGGTGACGATCGGCGAGGCCTCGCGCAGCACCGCGAGCACGGACGCGGCACCGGCGAAGGACTGCGCGCCGAGCTGCCGGGTCAGGCTGCCGATCTGCAGTGCGATGACCGCCCCGAAGGGGATCGAGACCAGTGCCGTCGGCAGGATCGTGACGCTTGCGACGAACCACGCCTGCTGGATGAACTCCCGTGCCTGGAAGGGCCGTCGGGGCAGGGTCCGGACGACGTCCAGGGCCATCGCGAAGAGGTTGCCCGAGTGCCGGAGCGCACCTGTCGGGGAGAGTCTCATGCGCTGCTCACCCCCGTCCCGCGCAGCTCTGCCTCCCGTCTCGCGATCGCCTCCCAGCGGGGCGGGCGGGTGATGCCGGGGCCGGGCAGCAGGCGGGGAGTCAGGTCCCGGACGCGTGGTCCCTCGTCGATTCGGGCCAGCTCCTGCTCGACCTGGGCCGCGTCCTTCTCCTCCGCCATGCCGATCGGCCCCTGCATCCGGCCGTTCAGGAACTGCCGTACGACGGGCTCGTCACTGGTCAGCAGCTCCTCGCGGGGCCCGAACAGCACCAGCTCGCGCCGGAACAGCAGCCCGATGTTGTCCGGGACCTGGCGGGCCGAGGCGATGTCGTGGGTGACGATCAGGAAGGTCGCGTCGATCTGTGCGTTGAGGTCGACGATGAGCTGGTTGAGGTAGGCCACGCGGACCGGGTCCAGGCCCGAGTCCGGCTCGTCGAACAGGATGATCTCCGGGTCGAGGACCAGGGCGCGGGCGAGCCCGGCCCGCTTGCGCATGCCACCGGAGATCTCGCCGGGCAGCTTCTCCTCGGCGCCGATCAGCCCGACCATGTCCATCTTCTCCAGCACGACGCGCCGGATCTCGCTCTCCGACTTGCGGGTGTGCTCGCGCAGCGGGAAGGCGATGTTGTCGTACAGGTTCATCGAGCCGAACAGCGCGCCGTCCTGGAACAGCACACCGAAAAGCTTTCGCACCTCGTACAGGTCGTGCTCACGGAGCCTGGTGATGTCCCGGCCCTGGATCGTGATGGAGCCGCGCTCCGGCTTCAGCAGCCCCACGAGCGTCTTGAGGAACACCGACTTGCCCGTCCCCGAGGGGCCGAGCATCACCGACACCTCCCCGGCGGGCAGCGTCAGCGAGACGTCCTGCCAGATGACCTGATGGCCGAAGGACTTGGTCAGCCCTTCCACACAGATCTCGACACCCATCCGGTCCCACCCTTCGCCCGTGGAGCAGCTCCGACATCTGCTCTACGGGGAGGCGCGGGACGTCCGTCGCGACGACCGGGATTTTTTTCGGACGTGTTTACGGCGTGCTACGGCAGCTTCGGCGACGGCGTGCTCGAAGACGTCCTCGGGGCAGGGACAGGGGCGGAGAACGGAGCGGCCGGTACCGTCGGGGCCGGGGGCAGCGACGGGACTGACGAGGCGGCCGACCTCGTCGGCAGGTCCGGCACCTTGGGTACGCCGGGCAGCCGCGGGACCTGCGGCGCCGACAGCCCCGGGAGCGCGGATGAGGACACGCCCGGCAGGGACGGCACGGGCACCGGCAGCGGCCGGGACTTCCCCCCGGTCGGTGAGGGCGTCCGACTCCGGGCGCCGGGCGCCGGGGGCGGGGAGGTGCGCGTCCTCAGGGTGAGCCCCCGGCCCGTGGCGTCGCTGCGCCGCACCTGCGCGTCGCTGGACACGGCCGGCCGCGGCGCCGCACCGTTCCCCTTCCCGCCCGCATTGAGCGCGTACGGCAGCACGAGCCCCGCCACCGCCAGGGTCGCCGCCGTCGAGGTCACCGCGACCACCTGGGCCTTGCCACCCCCGCGCAGCCGCCCGCGCCCGACCAGGAACATCACCAGCCCCAGCGTCCCGGCCAGCGAGGCGCGCAGCGTGCGCCGGGCCCGGGCGAGCAGCGACTCGACGGTCCGGTAGCTGAGCCCCATCCGCACGGCGACCTGACTCACGTCCAGGTCCTCGGACTTCAGCCGGAGTGCCTCCGCCTGCCGGGCGGGCAGCTCACCGCTGCGCACGGCGAGCCACTTCGCCTCGGCCCGGTCGCACACCGCTTCCTCGACGGGGACCGGGCCCGGCGCGACGAGCGTGGGGCGGCTGCCCACCTCGGCCTCTCGGTTGACCTGCCGGTACCGGTCGACGCACAGCCGCATCGTCACCGTCGTCAGCCAGGCGCCGAGCCGCTCGTCGTCGAGGTCCGGGCGTTCCGCGGCCCGCAGCATCGCCTCGTGCACGGCGTCCTCGGCATCCTCGTGGCTCATGGAGCGTCGCCGGGCCACCTTGAGCAGCTGCTCGCGATGGCTCCACATGCGCTGCCAACGCTCCTCGGCGGCCGCTGTGTCCGCAGGCATGTCCGTCGCCATGAGGGCCCCTTCGCACTCACCCGCCGGTCCTGTGCTTCCGGCGGATGGCGACATTACCGCTGAGTAGTCGCGGTTGTGGAGGGGGAGGCGCTCATCGTGTTCCAGCCGTTGCCGATGGTCACGGCCCCACGTCGGGCAGCACGCCGCCGCCGGGCAGCGCGAGAGTCGGCTCGGGGACGGGGACCAGCGGAGTCCCGGACGCCTTGGGCACGCCCGCCGCTGGGGACGGGCTGGGGGAGGGTGAGGCGGGCGGCGCCGACGACGTGGGCGAAGGGCCAGGGGCCGGCTCCCGGTCGTGCGACGACTTCGGCGGCGAGGGCTTCGGCCGCTGTGTGCGGGACGGCTTCGGCCGGTCCGACCGGGATCCGGTGGACGCGTCCGGCACCACGCGGTGTCCGGTCAGGTAGTACGCGAACCAGGCCTTGACGGTGCGTAGATAGGCGTCCGAGTGGTTGTAGCCCAGGATCGCCCGGTCCAGGTCGGCGGGGTTCGACAGGTCGCGGCCGCCCGCGCACAGGTAGCGGCCGGCGGCGAGCGCGGCGTCGTAGACGTTGTTCGGGTCCGACCGTCCGTCGCCGTTGCCGTCCGCGCCCCAGCGGGCCCAGGTGGACGGGATGAACTGCATCGGGCCGACCGCGCGGTCGTACACCGGGTCCCCGTCGTACGCGCCGCCGTCGGTGTCCGGCACGACGGCGAAGGCGCCGCCGGTCAGCCGCGGGCCGAGGATGGGCGTCACGGTCGTACCGTCCGGGGTCACCCGGCCACCCCATGCCTGCCCGGACTCCACCTGGCCGATCGCGGCCAGCAGCTGCCAGCGCAGCCGGCAGCCGGGCGCGCTGCGCGCCAGTTCCTCCTCGGCACGCCGGTACGCGGCGAACACGGTCGCGGGCAGGGCGCCGCCGACCGTCGCTCCCGGTGCCGAGCCGTCTTTCCGTGTCCGCAGCGGGGGGAGGCCGGTGCGGTACGGGGTGTCGCCGGACACGCTGGCGCCGTGCCCGGCGGGCGCCGCCTTCCGCGCGGGCTGCGCGGCCTCGGCCGAGACCGCCCCCGGTGCCTGCGATGCGGTCAGCACGGCCATCGCCGCCGCCGCGATCGCCGCACCCCTGGCACCCCTCAGTGCTGCTCCCTTGAGTGCACGCGCTGTCACTGTGCAGTCCCCTCCGTGGGTGAATCCGTCGTCCGCTCTACGCGGCCGGAGGGCGGGTCCGTCGCGCGGAACCGGGCGGATGGGGCGCGAGCCTCTTCGGGACCGGGGTACACACGCGTGTCCGTCAAGGTCTCACCAAGCGGTCGGGGCGGTCACCGACCCCGATCGCCGGCCCGCCCGACCTGCGCGTAAGGGAGGGCTGCGGACCACGACGCAACTGGTGGCGTCCTGCGTCGTCCATCGGCTGCGGGATGCGGAGGCTGACCTGGATACGGGCACTTCAACGGGCCTGCGGGGCAGGGGATAGCTGGCGTACACCGGGCCGGGACCAGTCTCAGGCGCCGAGCTTTGGGAGTGGCCGCGGGCGCGGATGGCCTTGCGGATGCGGGCGTTGACGCTCTCGATCGCGTTCGTGCTGCAGATGACCTTGCGGATCTCGACGTCGAGGGAAAGGAAGGGCACGAACCCGGCTCGGGAGGCCGGCGACGGCAGCAGCGTCAGGCGTAGCCCTTGCGCTGTACGGCGCGCAGGGCCAGGGCGCCCAGTGGGACGTTCAGCCAGAAGGTGAGCAGCCGGTAGACGAGCACGGCCGAGGTGGCTGCGCCGGCCGTGACGCCGAGCGCGGTGAGACCGGCGATGAGGCCGACTTCGAGGGCACCCAGTCCGCCGGGGACAGGAGCCGCGTTGGCGACGAGGCGTGCCGCCATGTAGACGGCGCCGGCCTGGACGAAGGGAAGACCACCGCCGAACGCGCGCACGCTCAACACGAGTCCGACGACCTGGATGAGGGGCAGGCCCAGCGCGCCGGTGACGAGGAGAGCCAGCTTGGCGGGATCGGAGGCGACCCCCGTCACAGTCGACGCCGCCGCCCGCAGGAACGGCCACACCTTCTCGCGGAGGAAGCGCCGCCCGGCCGGGGTGACACCGAGCAGACCCCCTGCCGCGAGGGCCAGGGCGATGGCCGGCAGCACATACCGGCCTGCCGGCACGTGCAGGTGAACTCCGGTGTGGTGGCGTCCGGCCCAGGCGAAGAACCAGGCGGCGAGCACGGCGTTGGAGACGGCGCTGACGAGACTCTGCAGGCCGACGGAGGCCGTGGCAGCCCCGGTCTCGATCCCCGTCTTCTGCAGGTAGCGCAGGTTGAGCGCCATGCCGCCGACGTTGTTCGGGGTGATGCGGTTCAGGAACGAACTGGCGAACTGCACCTCGTACGTGGGGCCGAACGGCAACCTGGCCGGAATGGTGCCCATTTGAAGGCAGGTGGAGAACACCTGGGAGATGAAGGTGACGGGCAGTGCCGCGAGCACCCACCACCAGTCGGCCTTTCGCAACGCGGCCACCACCGCTGAGGCACTGGCGAACTGCGGCAGCACCAAGTGCAGGACAAGGAATGCACCGACCAGGCCGAAGATGGTCTTCCAGGTGAAGCGCGCGAGGGGCGCGAGGGGAGCGGGCTCGGCGCCGGTCGCCTCCACGACCGCGGCAGAGAGGTCACGCAGCAGGCTCGGGCGGCCGCCGGGCCGTACCGTACGCCGCTTGGTACCCGCTCCCGCCGCACGAGCGCGGGCCTGGTCGTACCGGGCGACCTCGCGCCGTGCGGGGCCGAGCAGCGCGAGCGGCTGCAGGTAGGGCAGGGCGGTCGCCAGCAGCGGCGGCCCGAGGCCGGCCAGCGCACACTGGGTGGCGCGCGGCACCCCGATGCGTGTCGCGGTGGTGGCCAGCAGTTCGGCAATGTCGCTGCCGAGCGCGTCGGGCGTGGCGCCCAGCCGGGCGCGTGCGAACGCGATGAGCCGGGACGCACCGTCCGGCTCGACGAGGATGTGTTCCGGGCGGAGCGCCCGGTGCGCCAGTCGGTGCTTTTGGAGGCGGGCCACGGACGTCCATACGCCGGTGAGTATCTGGTCGGTGATCTCCTCGCCCGGGAACGCGGACAGCGGACGGGCGGCGTGCTCGATCGTCACCAGGAGTGCGCCGCCCTTGTCCACCGGGTACGCGATCACCGGCTCGGCCGCCCGGGCGCCGGTACGGCCTGCGAACACGAGCATGAGGAGTTCGTGCTCGACCGCGGCGAGTGGGGTATGCGCGTCCGTGTCGCTGGGATGGCGCAGCAGCGCGAGCCGGGCCAGCCGGTGGAAGAGGTCGCGGTTGCGGTCCTCGGGGCCGAGCACCTGTACCGTGAGTCGCGCACCGGTGGTGGTCTCGGCGCCGTAGCCGGCCCCTTCCCCGGAGCGCTGATCCGGTGGCGGCGTTTCCCGCAGCGCGGCGAGCGGGATCCCGCACGCAACGAGTGCGTCGGCGACCGCCTGCGGGGCCGGCCGGTCCGCCGGGGCTCCGGCCAGCAGCAGCACGGCAGATCCGGCCACACCTCCTAGGGCGAGCGCGCCGACTGCCTCAAGTGGCATGATGGCGGCGGCTGTGATGCTCAGCCCGGCGCACCCGACGGTCAGCGTCCACCACGTCCGCCGCAGACGCGCCTCCAGCCACGGACCTGCCGCCACGACCGCCGCAGCGCAGGCGGCCAGATACGCTGCCGGCGGCCAGCCGGCATCCACCAGCGCGCCCCGCCCCACCAGCACCTGCGGCCATACGCCTGGTCTGCTACGCGTCATGGCCAGGTGGGTGACGGGCCACGAAAGCAGCGCGCCCAGCGCCGCCGCGGGCACGATCCGGAGAATCGCGTCGCCGCGCCGCCGGGCGACCAGCACGCCGACGGCCACCACCGGCGCGACGACAGCGACCACCTGCACCGCCCCGACGACACCATCGCGCAATCCCGGCGGTAGCGCGGTCGCCGCGTCGAGCAGCGCCTGCTGCATCCTGCGGGTGGGTGCGAGCGCCGTGACGGCCGGCAGCACCGTCACCACCAGCACGGCGCCGGAGACGAGCAGCCGCGACAGATCGGCCGCCCGGCGCACCTGGCGCGGCGGCGGAGCGTCGATCACCGGCGTTGCCGCGGTCTGAGCGTCTCCGGCAGCAACGGAGAGTGGGAGGATGCCAGGGCGTTCATTCACAGCCGGCCGCCCAGGCGGATCCGGCCTTGGCCATGTCGGCTCCTCGTCGGCGGGCCTAGGCCCGAGGCGGGCCCTGGCGGGCACCGCCGCTTCATCCGACCAACTGATGCGGGCAGACGGGTCCGCTCTTCCGTCATTCGAGCGCGTCCTGGAGCGGTCCGCAAACCCACGCCATCCAGAGCACGTGCTGGGGGTGCTGATCGGCCTTTGTCGCTCCTCCTCTGCATCGTGCTCGCCATGTGTCCCGCCCTCGGAAGACAGCGGCCTCGAAGTCCCGGCCGGGCAGTCAGGGCGTAGGCCAGGTGCGTCACCCCCTCGCTCTACCAGAGGCTGTCTGGCGGGGAAGTGGATGTCGCGGCGGTTCAAGGCAGATCACTTCTGCTTCGGCGCTCCGCTTGCGCGGCTCGAGGTCCAGGTCGCGGTCGGTGAGTTCGTCCGCCGGGTGCAGAATCCCCGGCTGGTCGAGGACCCGCCGCCGTACCGGCACAACCAGATCTTCCGCGGCCCGCGGCACGTCCTGGTCGACATCGACGGCATCCGCGACTGAGCGCGTGTGTGTGAGGGATCGCTATGCGGGCTTTCCAACTGGTCGGGTGGCGGCATCCGCCGGAGCTGCGCGAGGTGCCGGTTCCCGAGCCCGGGCCGGGGCAGGTGCTGGTGAAGGTCGCGGGTGCCGGTGCGTGCCACTCCGATCTGCACATCATGGAGGCACCCGGGCCGCCACCCGGCTTCACACATCTGCCTTTCACGCTCGGCCACGAGAACGCGGGATGGGTGCAACGGCTGGGGCCCGGTGTTACCGGGTTCGCGCCCGGGGACCCTGTGATCGTCTATGGCTCCTGGGGCTGCGGGGTGTGCGCCAACTGCCGCCAGGGCCGGGAGAACTACTGCCAGAACCTCGGCGGTCAGGGCCCCGGCCTTGGAGGCGGTCACGACGGCGGCATGGCCGAGTACCTGCTGGTCCCGGCGCCGCGGTACCTGATTCCGCTCGGTACCCTTGACCCCCGCCGGGCCGCCCCGCTCAGCGACGCCGGACTGACCAGCTATCACGCCGTCAAACGGTCGCTGCACCTGCTGGGACCGGGGTCGACCGCGGTCGTGATCGGGGCGGGCGGTCTGGGTCAGATGACCATCCAGATTCTGCGCGCGCTGAGCGCGGCGACCACCGTAGTCGCCGTGGGCACCGACGCCGGCAAACTGGAAACCGCCAAGCGCATGGGAGCCGACGAGGCACTGCTCTCGGGCGACGAGGCGATCGCGCGCATCAAGGACCTCACGGCGCAGCAGGGCGCACAGCTCGTGCTGGACATGGTCGGAATAGACCCGACGCTGCGGATGGCTGCTCAGGTGGCCAGGGTGCTCGGCCACCTGACCATCGTCGGCCTCGGCGGCGGAGCCCTGCCCGTCGACTTCTCCAGCCCGCCGCACGAGTGCTCGGTCGCCTCGCCCTACTGGGGCACCCTCCCCGAACTGATGGAAGTGATCACCCTCGCCCAGCAGGAAAAGATCAGGATGCTGGTCGAGCACTTCCCATTGGAACGCGCCGGCGAGGCGTACCAGCTCCTGCACGACGGCAAGATCCAAGGGCGCGCCGTCATCACCCCGAGGCATGAGTCCGACGTGTCAACCCGAACGGGACAGCGGGACATGTGCTGTGGCGGCTGGCGCGGGGCGGCCCGGGGAACTCCCATCCTGAGTTCCCGCCGAGGGGCTGTCCGGATGAGTAGCCGGAGGAGCTTGTGCGTGGAATACCTCGTGCGCCACACCCCGCCCTCTCCAGCGAGCAACATAAGGCTGATCGGGTGACGATGGAATGGACGGATGTGACGACGCTGCTCCGAGAAGGAGGCAGGTGCCATGACAGCTCCTTCACAATCCTCCGGCCCCGTTTCCCCACACGGCACCGGGCCGCACGAGGGCCCCATGGCCGCAGGCATGGCCGCACTGGCGAACCTGGGCTGGCAGATCCTGCTCACCATGGGCCTCGCCACCATCGCCCTGGGCGTCATCGCCCTGGCCTGGCCGGGCGAGACCCTCCGCGTCGTCGGCGTGCTCTTCGGCGTCTACCTGCTTGCCACCGGTGTCTTCCAACTCGCCGCCGCCTTCGGCACCCACGTCCCCCGGCATCTTCGCGTACTGCACTTCATCACCGGCGCGGCCTCCATCCTGCTGGGACTGATCTGCTTCAAGGGCACCCTCGAGTCGATCTTTCTGCTCGCCCTGTGGATCGGCTTCAGCTGGCTCCTGCGGGGCACCCTGGAGACGGTTGCCGCAGCCTCCGATCAGACCATGCCGGGGCGCGGCTGGCACGTGGCCTTCGGCATCATCGGCACTATGGCCGGCATCGTGATGATCATCATGCCGTTCGCATCCATCGCGACACTCACACTGGTGGTGGGCGTCATGGCCATAGTTCTGGGCCTGACCGAGGTGGTCCGCGCCATCAGGACACGCGTCGAGATCGGCCAGCTCGCTCCCGGCACGGCCACCCAGCGGCGTCCTCTGTTCCACGCACGTGCGCACCCCCAGCACTGATCGGCCGGCGGGGGCGTTCTCGGGTATCGGCTCATCAGGGCCGCACTCACGTACCGCCCGAGTCAGAGGAGTGGAGAAGTCGTCCACGATGTGACCACCACGGCGGCGACATCGGAGCTGCGCGGATCAGGGACCGAGCGCGCTGGGCCTTCCTGCTCGGGCTGCCGGCTCAAGGAGCCACTCAAAGACAGACTGCTGCGGCCGTAGAAGCCCGACCGGCTGGAAAATGCCGAGTCGCACGGCGGACGGATGCGGGATTCCGGCGGATCAGGCAGATGGGGTCCGAGGAACGGGGGAGTGGGGAGACACGGTCGTGCCCGTCGGGTGCGGACCCTTCACCGGCGGACGGCGGAGGGCTTGCCGGTGCGGCAGGCGGGTGACGGTGCTGAACCGTGCTGCGCGGCGGCGCAAATGCCGGTGGCCGGGAGCGGGTTCGGGGCGACCCCGTGGGCCCGTGGTCCGGTAGAAGATCCGTTTGCCGAGTTCGACGAGGAGCAGGTAGACGACGACCATGACGGCTACCGCGGCGAAGAAGGCGGTCGGTAGGGGCTGGAAGCCGAGGACGTCGGCCAGGGGAGTGGCCGGCAGGGCGGCGCCGAGCGCGACGACTCCCAGCACGGTCAGCGTCAGAGGCAGGCTGGGGCGACTGCGCCAGAACGGAATACGACGGGTGCGGATGGCGAAGATCACCAGGGTCTGTGTGGCGAGGGACTCCACGAACCAGCCGGTGTGGAACTGGGCGGCGTCGGCGTGGAAGACGCCCAGCATCACGGCGAAGGTGACGAAGTCGAACAGCGAACTGATCGGCCCGAAACAGATCATGAACCGCCGGATGAAGGCAATGTCCCAGTGCGCGGGCCGCCGCACCTGCTCCTCGTCGACCTCGTCGGTGGGGATGGCGAGCTGACTGGTGTCGTACAACAGGTTGTTGAGCAGGATCTGGGACGGCAGCATCGGCAGGAAGGGCAGGAACAACGAGGCTCCGGCCGCACTGAACATGTTGCCGAAATTGCTGGACGTGCCCATCAGGACGTATTTGATGGTGTTGGCGAAGATCCGCCGCCCCTCGGCGACCCCGTCCGCCAGAACCCCGAGGTCCTTCTCCAGCAGGATCACGTCGGCTGCGTCCTTGGCCACGTCGGTGGCCGAGTCCACCGAGACGCCCACGTCGGCGGCGTGCAGCGCGAGGGCGTCGTTGACGCCGTCGCCGAGGAAGGCGACGTCGCCACCGGTCTTCCGCTGGATCCGCACGATGCGAGCCTTGTGCTCGGGGCTGACCCGGGCGAAGACAGTTGTGTCGCGGATGGCGGCGGTGAGCCGCTCGTCGTCCATGGCGTCCAGGTCGGTCCCGGTCAGCATGGCGGCGTCGGTCAGCCCCAGGTCCTGGCAGACCTTGGCGGCGACCGTGGGGTTGTCCCCGGTGACGATCTTCGTCGTGATACCGAGCGCGTCCAGCTGCCCCAGAGCCTCGGCCGCGTCGGGTTTGGGCGGGTCGAGGAAGACCAGCAGACCGGCCAGACGGAGGTCCCGCTCGTCGGCGGCACTGAGTGCGGTGGCCAGGTGGGCGGGCCGGGTCGCCACCGCGACGACTCGGTTCCCGGCGGCGAACTCCGCGTCCAGCGCCTCGCGGACCGGCTTGGGGACCTCCGTGCAGCGTTCCAGTACCGTCTCCGGAGCGCCCTTGGTGACGAGCAGGGTGTCACCGGCGGGATCGGTGACGGTGACGGAGACCATCCGCCGCTCATGGTCGAAGGGCAGGACGCCGGTCCGGTTCCAGCCGCTGAGCACCGGACGCTGGGCGGCGGCGGCCGGTGAGTCCCACAGGGCGTCGTCGAGGGGGTTTCCGCCCACCGGCCTGCCTTGGCCGTCCACGTCCGATTCGGTGCACAGCAGTCCCCGGTGCAGAACTTCCTCCGCCGAGGTGCCGGGGACGGGTACGGCTCGCATGAAGTCAATGCGGCCCTGGGTGAGGGTTCCGGTCTTGTCGGTGAACAGCACATCGACGTCACCGAGGTCCTCGATGCACACCAGCCGCTTGACCAGTACCTTGCGCCGGCTCATGCGCCGGGAGCCGGCGGCGAGGCTGGTGGAGACGACCGCGGGCAGCAGTTGCGGGGTGATGCCGACCGCGATGGCAAGGGAGAACAGCAGGGCGTCGATCAGCGGCTTGTGCAGTGCGACGTTGATGATGAAGATCGACGTGGTCAGTGCCCCGGCGACGTAGACCAGGAACATGGAGAAGCGGCGCAGTCCCACCTGGAACTCGGTCTCCAGCTGATGTCCGCTCAGGCCGGCGGCGATCTTCCCGAACTCGGCCTCGGCGCCGGTGGCGACCACGACACCGCGGCCACTTCCGGAGTGCACCACCGTGCCCATCAGGGCGCAGCCGGACAGGTCCGCCAGCGCCGTGCCGGCCGGCACGGCAGCGGTGTCCTTCGCGACCGGCAACGACTCGCCGGTGAGCACCGACTCGCTGCACTCGAGCCCAGCTGTCTGAAGCAGCCGCAGATCCGCCGGCACGATGTCGCCGAGCCGCAGCTCGACCACATCACCGGGGACCAGGGTGCTGACCTCCACCTCCTGTGGTCGTCCGTCGCGCAGCACGACCACGCGGTGCCGGATCTTCGCGTGCAGCGACTGGGCGGTCTTCTCCGCCCGGAACTCGTTGACGAAACCAAGGCCGACGGAGAGCGCGACGATCACCGCGATGATCACGGCGTCGCTGCGCTCCCCGACGAAGTACGACACTACGGCCGCGGCCAGGAGCAGGCCGAGCAGCGGGGACCGCAGCTGATGCCACAGCACCAGCCACGCCCGAGCTCGGTGTGAGTGGACGGCGTTCGGGCCCCAGCGCTTCAGCCGTCGTGCTGCCTCCTCCGACGACAGGCCGCCTTCCGGCACCTGGAGATCACGGAGTACCTGCGCGGTGGGCAGGGCGGCCGCCGAGACGGCACGCCCCCCGGCCATCGGCCTCGCCCCGACAGTGGTCACCATCAGCGCCCACCGCCCGGGCGTCTGCGCCTCCACACAGGCGAACACGTCCGCGCACGGCCGGACGAACGTCCGGCAGCGCTGAGCGGACGGGGGGACGGGCCCGCACACGGATCACCTGACAGCGGCCTCACCATCTCACCTTCCACCTTTGGCCGCCGCGCCCCAATGGGCCTTTGGGCCCTGTCTCCGCTGCCCACTGTGCGGCCTGCTTCGGTCAAGCGGTGTGATGGCCATGAGACCGCCCGACGAGTGAGGCCGCCCGCTGGACGACGGCCCATCCCGGCGGTCGCCATCCGGTGGGCGCGACGCCCGGCCGATGGCGGGGAACCCATACCCGAAGCGTCCGGGGACTGATCCGGCACCGCACGGGAGCGCGCAGGGTGACGGCTTCGCCGTCCAGCCCGACGGGGACGACCGGGGGGTCGGCGTGAATGACGACGTCGTCGGGTGTCGCCAGACGGGTCAGTCCCTGCATCTGCCCGCTTCGCAGCCTGGCGGCCGTCTCTGCGGGCGTCTCCGCCCTGGCGGCCAGTACTCCCAGGAGTCCGGAGTCGAGCTGCGCACGCCTGTCGAGCCCGGCCGGGTCATCGATCTGGTAGGGGTTGTTGCTCACCAGTACGGCGTCCGGCCGGTCCACGGTGAGCAGCCCTGTGCGTACCACCAGCTCCGGACCCTGGTGGCGGGCCAGGAATTCCGGGAGGATCCGTACCATCGTGCCGATCTTGTCCTCCCGGTAGGCGGGGTCCTGCACCAGGGCGGCGTACGCTCCGAACGACACGTTGTTGACGAATGCCCGCTCGCCTGCGTACCCGAGGTCCACGCGCAGCTCGACGCCGTCCCTGAGTGCCTCCAGCGCGGCCGAAGGGTCCTCACGGTCCAGACCGAGATCCATCGCGAAGTGGTTGCGGGTACCCGCCGGAACGACGACGAAGGGCAGGCCGCTTTCCGCGGCCACCTCGGCGACGAGTGCCTGTGTGCCGTCTCCACCCGCCACCCCGAGCAGATCCGCACCGTCGTCCACGGCGCGTCGCGCGACAGCCGCCAGGTCCTGGGGCAGGGAATGATCGATCAGGAAAACCTGCGCTCCGAACGCACGGGCGCGTTCTGCGATCCGGAACCGGCTCGCCTTCCCTCCCCCTGAACGCGGGTTCACGATCAGATAGGGCCGACGCGCGCCGGTCGCCGGTCGCGACGCGTTCTCAGTCACGGCATGTACCGGCAAGCCGCATGCACCAGCCCGGCGCACATCACAGGCGACAGCAGGGCTGCCCCGATCACATCCGCATCCGACGGCGCCGTCCCCCACCGGGCCGACGCTCCGGCGATCCCACGTGTGGCCACCGCCACCATGACACTTCCTTCGACAGTTGCGGCCTACGGCACCAGCTTGCTGTGTGGCCTGAGCATCCGCACCTGGGACGTGCCTGGTCGACCCGCCACCCCCGTCAAGTCCACCGTGCACGGACCGATCCCCGGGGCACCAGGTGGGCGTATTCCTTCCCCCGACCTTCGCCGGCACTGCGGTGAAGGCGCACGCTTTGGTGAGGGTCCCCAGCTCTCTCGCGCCTACGCGCGCGGGCTGTACGGGTTCCTGCGCGAACTCGACCAGCAGGGATGGGACATCGTCGCCTCCCTGCCGACGGAGGAGGGACTGGGACTGGCGATCGTCAACCGGCTTCGCCGCGCCGCGGGGCCACGGTCCACCGCGTGACCGGCGCCGGGCGCCGTGCTCTCACTGCTCTTGGAGACGGGCCGGGGCGGGTTGGGGACGGGTTCGGCTGAGCAGCCACCGTTCTGGCAGGCCGGGCACAGCTCGCGCCGCCTGTGGTCGGTGACGACCGTTCCTCGTCCCCGGCACACTTCGCAGCCCGCAGCCCGCAGCCCGCAGCCCGCAGCCCGCAGCCCGCAGCCCGCGGCCCACGCCAGATCAGGGCGGGGGACGGTGCTGGGCGCGTGCCTCATCCGACGCATACAGGCGTGTCCTGCGGCCGCGGCACATCACTCTGGGCAGCCGCGGCGCGGCTCTGGCCGGGGTGGTCAGGACGCGGTGGGGACCGCCACGTCGAGGCCGCGAGCTGCGACGAGCTCTGCACTGCCGTCGGCTAGGCGGTAGCACAGGCCCACCACGGCGGCCTGGTCGACGGCGACCTTCTCGGCGAGGACTCGGGAGCGGTCCAGCAGCAGGTCGACGGTGTGCCTTATGTGTTTGGCCAGGACCTCCTGCGGCTCGACGCGCCCGGCGGCCCGTGCGGCCAGCACGCTGGGGGCCACCCGCTCCACGACGTCCCGGACGTATCCGGCCGGTGTCATGCCGTCCTCCAGAGCGGCGCAGGCCGCGCCGACCGCGCCGCACGAGTCGTGCCCGAGGACTACGACCAGCGGGCAGCCCAGCACGTCCACGCCGAACTCGATGCTGCCCAGCACCTCCGGGCCCATGACGTGGCCAGCAGTGCGCACCACGAACAGGTCGCCCAGGCCGCGGTCAAAGATGATCTCCGTCCGCGCCGTGCCCGGACATCCTGACAGCGCATCCCGGCAGCAGATCCCTCTGAGCGCCGACAGCTGTACCGGTCAAGGAAGCACCGACTCAGTCGGAGGCGGCGGAGCTGGTGTCGGTGAGGGCGTCGAGTCGGGCGGCGAGGTCGGGGTGGAGATGTGTCAGGTAGGGGCGAGTGGCGTTCAGGGGGCTGACGAGGGCGGCGGGATCGTCCTGGGCGAGGGCCGTGTCGAGCTGGCTGACGGGGCCGCGGGCGGCGGCGGGGAGTTGGGTGAGGGCGGTGATCTGGCCGGCGATGCGGCGCAGGTCGGCGGCGTTGTTTCGGGCCCAGGCGGTGAGGGCGCGGTCGGCGGCGCGGCGTTCGCGGGTCGCCTGGACGCGTTGTTCGCCGGTGGTGCCGGTGGGGCCGGGCCGGCCTCGCAGGTAGCGGCGTTCGGCGGCCTGGCGGCTGGCGACGCCGAGCGGGTGGGCGAGGTCGGCCCAGCTGGCGCCCGCGGCGCGGGCTGTTTCGATCAGGCCGTTCTCCCAGCCGGCGAGCTGCTCGCGAACCTGCCGCAGCAGCAGCAGCGAGGCCAGGGCCTGCTCCGGGTCGGGGCCGGTATCAGGGGCCTCGGAGGTCTCTTGCCGGGCAGCGTGCAGAGCGTCGTCTATGGCGTGCAAGGCCGCGTCGGCGGCGAGGAACGAGGCCGGGCTGCGGCCGTCGGTGCTGGAAGAGGCCGGGTGGTCGGCTGCTGCCATGGGCACCTCCTTCAAGCGTGTCGTCCGTTCGATGACATCGTGTTTGTCATCCATTGGATGACATGTTACAACGGTTTCAGTGAAGCGCATTGGCAGCAACTGCCCGAACCTTCTGGAGGTGTTTCACGATGTTGATGCGCACCGACCCCTTCCGTGAACTCGACCGGCTGGCTCAGCAGATGATGGGTCCGGGCACCTGGTCGCGGCCGTCCGCGATGGCGATGGACGCCTACCGCGAGGGTGACGAGTACGTGGTGGCCTTCGACCTGCCGGGCGTCAGCTCCGAGGCGATCGACATCGACGTCGAGCGGAACATGCTGACCGTCAAGGCCGAGCGCCGGCCGGTGGCGAAGGGCGACGACGTGCAGATGGAGCTGTCCGAGCGGCCGCTGGGTGTCTTCTCCCGCCAGATCGTGCTGGCCGACACCCTCGACACCGAGCACATCACGGCCGACTACGACGCCGGGGTGCTCACCCTGCGCATCCCGATCGCCGAGCGTGCCAAGCCCCGCAAGATCTCCATCGGCGTCGGATCCGGCCGCAAGGAGATCTCCGGCTGATCGGCAGGTGACAGGGGCCGATCAGCAGCGGAGGGCGGGCATCTCCCCCTCACCCGCCCTCCGCACCCACCGGAGCACAGAAGCCGAAGAAGGGCGGCGGCGGACGTGACCCTGCGAATCGAAGCGTTCCTCGGCCAAGTCAAGGAACGCGGCGAGTACGAAAGTGATCAGGAAGCAGAACGCGCGGCCCGCGTGGTCCTCGCCCTGCTCGGCGCACACCTGGTCGGCGAGGTACGCGCCCAGTTGGCGGCGCGCCTGCCGGAGGCCTTCGCCCTGATCCTGCTCAATCCGCTGCAAAGCGCCGAACCGCTGCCGCCGGAGCGGTTCGTGCGGGCGACGGCGGCCTGGATCGAGGGGGCCACCGAGCAGACCGCGGCCTGGGACGTCAGTGCCGTCCTCAGCACGGTCGCCGACGCTGCCGGTGACTACCTCCTCACGCAGATCCTGCTTCAGCTCCCCGCAGGCTACGACCTGCTCTTCGGCCGCCCCCAGCCCACCTGACCACCCCACTCCCGGGGTCCGCGCAATCCGCGCGGACACCGGCACCCCAGCGAGAGAAAGGCAACCACCGCAGTGATGTCCGACCGGCGTGCACCGCTTGAGCACCTGCCCGTGATGACGTTCGAGCAGATGCTGGACAAGGTCCGCTACGAAGGCGCCTACCCCACCCGGGAACAGGCCGAGGAAGCCGTGCGTCTCGTCGTTTCCGGACTCGGACGCCAGCTGACCGGCGAGGAACGCGTCGAACTGGCCGCCCGCCTGCCCTGGGAGGCCGCACGCATCCTCGCCGAACAGATCCCCGACCCCCAGCCGCTGACCGGATGGGCCTTCGTCAAGGACCTCGCTGCCCGCAGCGGCGCCAGCCTGGCCACCACCCGCTGGGACACCGGATCCGTCCTCGCCGCCGTCGCCGCCTCGGCCGGCCCCGAACTGCTCACTCGCATCCTGCGCCAACTCCCCACCGGCTACGCGCTGTTGTTCGGCCGCGCCGAACTCACCCAGGCAGCCTGAACGCGCGCCTCGAAGTCATGATGCCGGTCGGCTTCCCTCGCCGGCGGTCAGTGTTGTCCGCCTGCCGACCGGCGTTGTGATCAGGCCGTGGTCTTCGGCCGTGACTCGCCGCTCTGAGCGCGCAGTTGCTCGTTGATGCGCCGGGCTACTTCGAGCTGGTCTTCGAGGATGACGATGCGGCAGGCGGCCTCAACGGGAGTGCCCTGGTCGACGAGTTCGCGGGCACGGGCGGCGATGCGCAACTGGTAGCGGGAATAGCGACGGTGCCCGCCTTCGGAGCGCAGCGGGGTGATCAGGCGGTGTTCGCCCAGGGTGCGGAGGAAGGCGGGGGTGGTGCCGAGCATCTCGGCGGCCCGGGCGCCAGTACCGGCGCCCGGGCCCCGAGCTTTCAACACCATCTACCGGCAACCCGTGCCGGACTTCTGTGTCCGCAGGTTCCGCCTGGGAGGGCGGGGCTGCGGGGATCGCGATGCGTGACCGGGGACCACCTTCCAATCCGGGGCCTGCGGTACCCGGGCGGACTTTTTCCTCGCCCGGGCGATCCTGATGGCGCTCTGCTCCTTACCTTCGGTTACTTGGCTGTACTGCTGGATACCGCGGGTACTGCCCGCGACCCCTGAGGGCCGCGTCCTGCTTGACCTGCATGCACGGCAGTTCGTGTCTGCCGTACCCTCAACGACTTCCGGGGTTCGGCAAAACGGTAACCCCGTGACGGGTCAAGGTCTACTATGGCCACGACAGATTTTCTTGCAGGTCCATGCGCGGAATTCTACTCCAGGTACACCTTGAAGAGTGCTGCCATGGGTTGAACCCCGCCGGGCGGGCACACGCTGAGCCTTGCGGCACAACCGATCCCGGGGCGAGGTGACAGCACATGACCGACACCGAGACGACACCCACGCACGCCCCCGGGGTCCCCGAGGTCGTGGAAGGCGACAGCCCCGTCAATACCGGCCCCGTCGACGTCCAGTACATCGACCCGGACGGCGCCCGGGACGACTTCCGCCACATGTGGGGTGCCGACTGGCTTCAGCGGCTCAGCCGCTACGACGGGCGGCGCAGCCACTCGCCCAGTGGGCCGCACGAGTCGTCGCACCCCCGCACCCCGCTCGCCAACGCGGCCCGGCGGACAGCCGGCAACCTCGCTGCCCCGACTGCTTCCCCCACCTGGGCGACGGTGGCTTCGGCCAGAACCTCTGTCACCGCCATCGTCGCCCACTGGCCATGATGCCGATCCAGATCCACAACCCCGGCGAATGCTTCGTACGGCCCCTGCGGCGACACCGAAGGTGGCGTCGGGTGAGCGGATCGATGGCCACCACGGTGCAGGTGCCAGCCACCAGGTCGATGTTCGTGCGGTCTCGCAAAGCGCCGTCCAGGTAGCGGCGGTCGTCGACGGCGACGTATCGGCCCGACATTTCGAACCGAGTTCTTGAGCCCCGTGACTTCCGATGAACGGTTCATTCGTGCCGGACCTTTCCGGTGTCCCATTCTGTGATTCGGCGGGGCCGAATTCCCTTCTGGCGGCCCGTCGACATGCGCGTGAAACCGGTACGAGGTTGGCGCTCACCAGGGTGCAGACGCAGCTATGACAGCTTCTGAAGCTCACCGGCGTCGACAGGATTCTTGACGCCTGCGACGCTGCGGAAGATGCCGTGTCCGACCTTCCGGGGCGCGCCAACGGAAATTCGGGGAAGGAGAGAAATATCGGCACTGAAGACCGCATCACCCGGATGACCGAGCAATTCTACATATTATTTACTTCCTGTCCCAGCTCACAGCCTTTTCGAACGCAGAGACGGGGCTGACGACCCGTCGGGTGGGTAAGCGCGTACCCAACGGCATCGAGGAAGGGGAAAGCCATGTCAGTGGAACCCGAGCGCGCCGAAGCGAGTCCTGCTGCGGAACACGTTGCCGAAACCATGATCAAGTTGTGGCAGCAGGCCCGTGAGGACGTCGCCCCCACGGTTTCCGAGGAGCAGATGCGCATTCTGCTCGCCCTGGGTACCGAGTCAACCGATCCTGCCCGGATTGCCGGGGACCTGTGTGTCAGCGCCTCGTGGGTGACCCGATTGCTGGACCACTTGGTTCAGCGCACGCTGGTACGGCGCCTACCGTCCGGCGAGTTCTCTCTCACTGGCGCCGGAAAGGGTGTGCTCGAAGCGACACGTCAGCGCCGCCGGCAACTTCTGGAACAGACACTGGTGACCGCTGCACCACCAGACCGCCCGGTATTGCGGGACACGTTCAACCAGCTGTACGGGGTTGTGTGCCCCTTGACGCTGGTGCCGCGTAGCCGCTCGCCGCTCTGAGCAACGGGGCCCGATCAAGACGGCGTCGGCAGTGGCCTGCACGACAGCATGGTGCTGAGGAATGCGCCGTCCTGACTCGCGGCTCCGAGACGCCTCTGTCCGCCCGGAGGGCGCTTCGTGCAGTTCCCGGTCCGCCGGGACTGCCCCGGAGAGCTTGCGGGCAGCAGCCCGAGCGCACTGAAACAGCTGTTGCCCGGGCGTGTCACCCTCCCGCTGGAGAGCAGCCTCCGCCATTGAGGCGAGTCCCTTGGACGTACGTCAACGATGTGCTGCGACGTCATACACGTCATCCCTTGGTCGTACAGGGCACGCACCGCGCATGCTCACCGGTTACGTGGGCAAAAGGGAACGAACAAGGCGGGGCTGCCCTGCCCACTATCCGCGTTGGGGAGGGGCGTGACGTGCGTATCTGGCAGGAAAGCACCGAGGTAGGCCCGCGACCGGGACAGATGTCGCCCTTGGGCGCGGCCTTCGACGGTGCCGGGACGAACTTCGCCGTGTTCTCCGAAGTGGCGCAGCACGTGGAGCTGTGTCTGTTCGATGAGGACGGCGCCGAGGAGCGCGTCACTCTCAAGGAGGTGGACGGCTTCGTCCACCACATCTACTTGCCGGACGTCGGCCCGGGACGGCGCTACGGGTTCCGCGTCCATGGACCGTACCGGCCCGAGCGCGGTGAGCGCTGCAACCCGGGCAAGCTGCTGCTCGACCCTTACGCCAGGGCGATCGAGGGTGAGGTCGAGTGGAACGAGGCGCTGTTCCCCTACCACTTCGACGCTCCGGGTCGGCGCAACGACCTGGACTCCGCGCCGTACGCACCGAAGTCGGTGGTGGTGAACCCCTTCTTCGACTGGGGCAGTGACCACCCGCCGCGGACCCCGTATCACGAGACCGTCATCTACGAGGCCCACGTGAAGGGCATGACGAAGACCCACCCGGCGATACCGGAGCCGATGCGCGGCACGTACGCCGCACTGGCGCACCCGGCCATGCTCGACTACTTCGTCAAACTGGGTGTCACCGCAGTCGAGTTGATGCCGGTCCACCAGTTCGTCCAGGACCACGCGTTGGCGGAGCGGAGGCTGTCGAACTACTGGGGGTACAACACCATCGGTTTCTTCGCCCCGCACAACGCCTACTGCTCGTCGGGGCAGCGGGGCGAGCAGGTGCAGGAGTTCCGGTCGATGGTCAAGGCCCTGCACGAGGCGGGCATCGAGGTCATCCTCGATGTCGTCTACAACCACACCGCCGAGGGAAACCACCTCGGGCCCGTTCTGTCGCTCCGTGGACTGGACAACGCGGCGTACTACCGCCTGTCTCAGGAGGATCCGCGCTTCTACTGGGACACCACCGGCACGGGCAACAGCCTGCGGATGAACCACCCACATACCCTGCAGCTGATCATGGACTCGCTTAGGTACTGGGTGACCGAGATGCACGTTGACGGCTTCCGCTTCGACCTGGCCGCCACCCTGGCTCGCCAGTTCCACGAGGTGGACCGGCTTTCGTCGTTCTTCGACCTCGTCCAGCAGGATCCGGTCATCTCCCAGGTGAAACTCATCGCCGAGCCCTGGGACGTCGGCGACGGCGGCTACCAGATCGGCAACTTCCCACCGCTGTGGACGGAGTGGAACGGCAAGTACCGCGACACGGTACGCGACTTCTGGCGGGGTGAGGGCGGCACACTCGGCGAGTTCGCCTCCCGCCTCACCGGCTCCTCCGACCTGTACCAGAACGACGGCCGCCGGCCCTACGCCTCGGTCAACTTCGTCACTGCACACGACGGCTTCACCCTGCGCGACCTCGTCTCGTACAACGGCAAGCACAACGAGGCCAACGGCGAGGACAACCGCGACGGCGAGAACCACAACCGCTCATGGAACTGCGGCGCCGAAGGCCCCACCCGTGATCGCGTCATCCTCGCGCTCCGCGCTCGTCAGCAGCGCAACCTCCTCGCCACCCTGCTCCTCTCCCAGGGCGTGCCGATGCTGCTGCACGGCGACGAACTCGGCCGTACCCAGCACGGCAACAACAACGCCTACTGCCAGGACACCGAGCTGACCTGGATCGACTGGCCGAACGTCGCCGAAGGCAGCGAACTGCTCGACTTCACCCGCACACTGATCGCCCTGCGCCGCGAGCACCCCGTCTTCCGCCGACGACGCTTCTTCAGGGGACGGGCAGCGCACGTATCCGGCGAGGCGGTGAAGGACATCACCTGGTTCACCCTCACCGGGCGCGAGATGACCGACACCGACTGGGACACCGGCTTCGCCAGGTCCCTGATGGTCCATCTCAACGGCAAGGCCATCACGGAACCCGACCTGCGGGGCCTGCGCGTGGAGGACGACTCGTTCCTCTTGCTCTTCAACGCCCACAGCCAGGCCCTCGGCTTCACCGTTCCCGAAGGGCTCGATCCGTGGTGGGCGGTGGAGGTGGACACCGCCATCCCGTACACCGAGTATCGGCCGCTGATCAAGGGCGGCAGCGAGGTGGAGGTCGAGGCCCGCTCCATGCTCGTCCTCCGGGCTCACCAGGACGGTTGAACTCGACTCACGTGGACCCGCGGCCGTCGCTCCGGGTCCGGCTCGGCGCGGCGCAGCACCTCGCGGGTGACCGTGGCCACCTGACCGTCGCCGAAGACCAGGAAAGCGAGAGACGCCGTTCAGGCTCGAACGCAATGCGGCCCGGAGATGAAGCTGGCGGAACAGTGTCCGATCGGACTCGAGGCCCGTGTGCCCAAGCTCCGGATCCCGGTCGCGAGCAGCCCAAGCCTCGCAAGATCACCATCAGCGGTGGAAGCCACCACAAGAGACTCAACAGCTGAAACCGGAGCCGATCCCTTCGCAGGTCACTTCCAGGGCGCAGGCAGATGCCCGGGGCCTGCCGCATCCCGCACCGATGCCTCGTTCGATGGACCGCTGGTGACTACTGCCATAGGGACAGGATGGTGCAACCCGGCGCACCTTCATGAAGTAGACGATCAGCTGGGAGGCTGTGGGGTCGGCGACGCTGAGGCAGTAATCGCCGTCGACCGATGCCGGGCGGGTTTCGCCAGCTCTACGTTGAACTGAGCACCGATCAAGAGGGCCAGGTTGGACAGCCACAGCCAGATGAGGAAGACCACCACGCCCGCCAGCGAACCGTACAGACGGTGGTAAGTGCTCACGTGCGAGGCGTAGAGGGTGAAGCCGAGGGAGATGGTCAGCAGAAGCACGATCGCCAGCCCACCACCCGGCGCCATGTTCCGCACCCGTCTCGAGGGAGCGGGACCTGACCGGTAGAGCACCAGGACGAGGGCAACCGCCACCGCAGCCAGAACGGGCCAGCGCAGCGCGTCCCACGCGGTCTGAGGCACGGTGCCCAGATTGAAGGCCCGGCCCAGGCGCCTGGCCAGGCTCCCGCTCACCAACAGCGCGAGAGTCGTGGTGAGCAGCAGGCTGATCAGTACGATCGCAGTGATGATGATGCGCGGGGCGGTGCGCCAAACTGGCCGGTGTGCGTTGGCGTGGTGGATCGCGTGCAGGGCCCTGCGGAAGACACTCAGATAGCTGCAGCCCGACCACAACGCCCCCACGGCGCCGAAGAAGACCAGCATCCATGCCGCGGAAGACTGTTCGGCCATCTGTAGAAGAGCACCGCGCAGCAGCCCGCGGGAGGTGACCGGGACGACCCCCGTCACCCGGTCGATCACCTCAGGCGTCGTAGCGGGCATGGTCAGCCCCAGAACCGAGAGAATCACCAACAGGACGGGGAACAGGGCGAGGACGGCGTAGTAGGTCAGAGCGGCGGCCCAGTCGGTGACGTCATCGTTCCAGACCGCCACCGGTGTGCGGCACAGCGCCGCCCACCACTCTTGCTTACGACCGTCAGTATCATCCATGACCGTCTACTCCCCACAGGAATGACTGGGCACCCTCACAACTGCCTCGCCGGTCCGCTGCCGCGCACGACTCCGCTGTCGAACCGGGGCAGCGCGGAAGGCGGGCCGCAGCTCGATGAGCCATGACCCGCCTTCGTCAGAAATGCAACTCAGTCCCCGAAGAGGTCCTTCGCCGCGTCCTTGGCTTTCTCGCCGGCCTGTTTGACGTCGCCTTCGACCTGGTCGGCCTTGCCTTCTGCGTGCAGGCGTTCGTCGCCGACCGCCTTGCCGAGTGCTTCCTTCGACTTGCCCTTTATCTTGTCGCCGGCGTTGTCGGCCTTGTCCGCAGTGCTCATCGAAACCGTCCTCCTCAGCCTGCGCTCCTCGCGGTCCCAACTCCTCTACCCGCGTCGCCTCATGTGATGTCCGCTCCGCGCCCGGACCACCGACGCTGCCTCCCCACCGACGACGCGCCGGTAACAGACGTACCACGGCTTCCACCCCCCACCGTCAGGGCGCCTCGGGCAGCGGGCGGTAGACGGTCAGTGCGCTCGGCGCCTTGTCCAGCAGCAGTTCGGGCGGGGCCGGGGCGGTCTCACCGTCGTAGGCCAGATGGGAGGCGCCGTCCAGGCCGGTGACGCGCAGGCGCTTGACGCGCCGTGCCGACAGCACGGGGGAGCGGCGCAGGGTGCCGGACAGGGCGGCGGCGACCAGGCGCAGCCGGGCCAGGCGTCCGGCCCGTACGACCCGGACGTCGAGGAGGCCATCGGCCAGGTCGTGGCGGCGTACCGGTGCCAGGCCCAGGCCACGGTAGGTGCAGTTGCCGGCGAACAACAGCCAGATCTGACGCCGCCGCCCGTCGAACTCGGCCTCCACCGGACGCGCGGTACCCAGCACGTGCAGCACCGCGAGCGCGCCCGCGGCCACGCTGCCCAGCCGCGGCGACCACTTCTCCCGCACTCTGACCAGGTCGGTGTAGGCACCGATGCTGAAGGTGTTGACGAAGTAGGCCTCGTGCCCGTGCGGCCCCGGCCGGAACCGGGCCACGTCCACGCTCACCGCGTGTCCGCCGGTGACGGCCTCGGCCGTGTCCTCGACCGAGTGCAGGTCGAGGTCGTAGGCGAAGTGGTTCAGCGTCCCGCCGGGCAGGACCGCCAGCGGCAGCCCGTGCCGTACGGCCGCGGTGACGGCCGCGTTCACCGTGCCGTCGCCGCCGATCACCCCCAGCGCGGTGGCGCGTCCGGCGGCCTGGTCGAACAGCTCCTCCAGCGAAGCGTCCGGCTTCGCGGTGACGAACTCCGCCTCCGGCAGTGCGGCGCGTGCCTGCCGCAGCGCCTCGCCCCCGGTGCCTGCCGCGCTGTTGGCCACGACCACCAGTCCGCGTCCGGCGGGCAGAGCCGGTGCCTCGGCGCGCGGTCGGGCCTGCGGGCCCAACTGCTCCCTGGTAGGCGCAATGCCGCGCACGGCGTACGCCGCGCCCACTCCGAGGGCCGCCCCCGCGAGCACGTCGCCGGGGTAGTGGACCCCGGTGTAGATGCGGGAGAAGGCCACCGACCAGGCCAGTGGGGCCAGGGCAAGGCCCCAGCGGCGGGACTCCAGGCCGGCGCCGACGGCGAAGGCGGCGGCCGAGGCGGCATGGCCGGAGGGGAATGAGGTGGTGAAGGGGAGGCGGGCGAGGTGCCGCACCGCCGGTACCCGATCCAGCGGTGGACGGGGGCGCCGCGCAGACCGTTTGGCGAGGGTGTTCACGGTGGCCGAGGCCACGGCCAGTGACGCGACGGCGCGGACGGCGGCCCGTCGCCGAGGCCGCCCGCCCAGCGTGGCCATTCCGGCCGCGACACCGAACCACAGCAGCCCGTGGTCGGCGCTGCGGCTCAGCCGGGGGAGCACCTTCTCGGCGAGGGGCCAGTGGCGGGCGGCGACCTCCTCGAAGACGCGCCGGTCGGCACGGGCCAGCAGTGCCCGGACCGGGCCGTGGGAGGAGTCGGCCCCGCCCCGCGCAGCGGGCGGCCGCGTGAGCAGGGTGAGCAGCGTGCGTGCGGTGTACTGAGGACGGGACGCCATGCGATCAACGTGCCCGCTGGATGCGGAGTGATGCCATGGGCCGGCCCGGTCGTTCCGGTCGGTCCTCTCGCCCGGCGGTGCCCGCAGCCGCTGACGTCACCCGATCAGCGTGAGTACGAGCCGCGTTCCGCTGGACGACCAACACTGTAGAAGTCCGGGAAAGCAAGGTGCGGCGCACGAGCGAGGAGCAGGGACGGTACCGGTGGCGGACGAGGCGACCACGACGACCGGCGACGGGGCGACGAATCACGAGCCACTGACCTGTCTGGTGACCGGTGCGAGCGGCTACATCGGCGGGCGGCTCGTGCCCGAGCTGCTGCACGCCGGGTACCGGGTGCGCTGCCTGGCGCGCACACCGCGCAAGCTGCGCGACCATCCGTGGGCCGACCGGGTGGAGGTCGTCCGGGGCGACGTCCTCGACGCCGCGTCGGTGGCACGGGCGATGGACGGCGTGGACGTGGCCTACTACCTGGTGCACGCCCTCGGCACCGGCCGCGACTTCGAACGGACCGACCGTGACGCGGCCCGCGTCTTCGGCGAGCAGGCCCGTCGGGCCCACGTCCGCCGCCTCGTCTACCTCGGCGGACTGACCCCGGAAGGGGTTCCGGAGCCGGATCTGTCTGCCCACCTGCGTTCCCGTGCCGAGGTGGGCCGCATCCTGCTCGACTCGGGTGTGCCGACCGCCGTCCTGCGCGCCGCCGTCATCATCGGTTCCGGCTCGGCCAGTTTCGAGATGCTGCGCTACCTCACCGAGCGGCTGCCCGTGATGGTCACCCCGCGCTGGGTGCACACCCGTATCCAGCCCATCGCCGTGCGGGACGTCCTGCGCGTCCTGGTGGGCTGCTCCCGTCTGCCCGCCGACGTCAGCCGTGCCTTCGACATCGGCGGCCCGGAGGTGCTGACCTACCGGGAGATGATGCAGCGGTACGCCGCCGTCGCCGGACTGCCCCGGCGGCTCATCATGCCCGTACCCGTGCTCACACCCCGACTGTCAAGTCACTGGGTCGGCCTGGTGACGCCGGTGCCCGCCTCGATCGCCCGCCCGCTCACGGAGTCCCTGCGCCACGAAGTGGTCTGCCGGGAGAGGGACATCGAGCGGTACCTGCCCAGTCCGCCCGGCCATCCGCTCGGCTTCGACCAAGCGGTCACCCTCGCGTTGCAGCGCGTCCGCGAAGCCCAGGTCGCCACACGCTGGTCCTCGGCCTCCGTGCCCGGCGCCCCCAGCGACCCACTGCCGACCGACCCGGACTGGGCAGGCGGCAGCCTGTACACCGACGTCCGCGAACGCGAGGCGGACGTGGCGCCGGAGGCACTGTGGCAGGTCATCGAGGGCATCGGCGGCGAGAACGGCTGGTACTCCCTTCCGCTGGCCTGGGCCGCGCGCGGCTGGCTCGACCGCCTAGTCGGCGGCGTCGGCCTGCGCCGGGGCCGGCGGGATGCCCGACGGCTGCGGGCCGGTGACTCGCTCGACTTCTGGCGGGTCGAGGAGATCGAACGCGGCCGGCTGCTGCGGCTGCGCGCCGAGATGCGGCTACCCGGCCTGGCCTGGCTGGAGATGCGAGTGGACGGCAACGGCAGTGGCCCTGTCCGCTACCGGCAGCGGGCGCTGTTCCACCCCCGCGGCCTGCTGGGCCATCTGTACTGGTGGAGTATCAAGCCCCTCCACGCTGTCGTCTTCGGAGGCATGTCCCGCAACATCGTCCGCGCCGCCGCCCGCGTCCAGCACGACCACCCCCCACACCGCTGAGCCGGCCACGACACTTGTCGCGTCCGCAACGCCCTCAGCGACGCACTGTGGCGCGGCGAGGCCGGCAACCCCCTGCCGCCCATCGGACCCTCCACCGCCGGGCAGAGTCATCGCGGTTCACCTCCGCGAAACGGCGGCATTCGGGTCATCTCCGTGCTGCGGGCATCCGTGACGGCCCGCGAATCGGGCCGGCCGACGAGACCGGCTGGTGTGGCGATAATTGATGGTGTCTCTCAGTACGCTGGAAGACTTCTCGGACCCACTGGCGGATTCAGAATGGCCGAGCCGGGGACTGGCCCTACTGCAGCGGTTGGCCTGCCGGGCCGCTGTCCCACGGCTCGATCCCAGCAGCCCCGACCAGCAGGCTGGCCCAGGGCAGGACTCGCCAGATGCCTTCGGCATCGCGGTCGGCTATCACGACACCGGTGGTGTCCAGCTTGCGTTTCCTCACGTCCTGGACGGTGAGGCCGACTGCGCAGGCGGCGAGCCAGACTCGGATCGCCACGCCGTCCGCACATCGAAATGCGCCGCGCCTCTCGCCGGGGCCGGCCATGCCACACCGGGCGCGCCCACGAGCGAAGATCCGCGCGGCGGGGCCCCGGTGTCGGCCGGGAAGACGCACATCGCCTCCCGGCCGCAGGGCTGTCCCGGCGGCGGGCCCGTCATGCCACCGGGCTTTCACCGGCCGTTCAACACTCCGGCTCCGGGGCCACCTCACCGAAAGCACGGCGGGCGGCGCGGCGCCACCGGCAGGCGGGGAGCGCGGGTCGCAGTGCGGCGTAGGCGCTGCAGTACTTGGTGAAGATGGCGGGGCGTATCCCGTGGGCGTGCAACAGGCGGTCCGCCTCGGTGAGATGCCCGGTGGTCTTGATCTCGACGAGAACGAGGTCGTCCGTGCACCGCACGGTGCGCCCAGTGCGCATGTCGTCGCAGACCAGTGCCGCGTCGCAGGTGATGCGCTCGCCGTCGGCCACGAAGGTGGCGCGAATGTAGTCGGTGCACAGGGACGGTTCGAGGGCTGCCGGGGCGTCGATGCCGTACGCGGTGCGCAGGGTGTCGGCGAGGAACCCCCGGCAGTCGGGGTCGAGCGGGGTGGCCGCTCCGGTCAACGGACGGCGGCGTTTGACGGTGTCACCGCGCGGCCCCTTGACCTTGATCTCGAACTGCCGCTCACCCGTGTCCGTGTAGACCCGCTCCCGGATCTTGAAGCGGAGCCGGCGGCCCTGCCGGTGGTCGTGGAAGGAGCGGAGCTCGGGGGTGTCGTAGTAGACGGAGTGGTAGCGGAAGGCACGTCGGCCGTCTATGGCGAGGGCGCGGAAGGGGCCGCCGGGCCGGTGCGGGTCGGTGAGCCGGCCGACGATGCGCAGGAAGGTGTCCGCGGGCACCAGGTAGCTGTGGTCGAAACGCGCGAGGAGAGCGGCCCGTTCGTTGAGCTCGTCGAGCGAGATCGGGCCGGCGCCGTGGGCGGCGTCGCCGATGGCGCGGACCGCAGCGGCGGAGCGGACCGATGCGGTGGTCATGCGCTTTCCCAGGTGGGCGTGGTCCGGTGGGCGGGTCCGGCGGCGGGCACGGGGCCCCGGCCGGCCGGGGCCGCTGTGCTCTCGCGATAGCGGACGTCGACGACGGTGAGGTCCCGGACGAAGTCGACTTCCATGACCGTCCAGTGGAGGGGCTCACCCAGGCGCCGTGCGAGGTCGGCGCGGAGCGCGGCCGGGTCCTCGTGGACGGTGTCGAGAGTGACGACGGCGCGCCGGGTGTCGGCCAGGAGGCGGGGGCTGTCGGCCGCCCAGACGATGAGGAGCAGGGTGGCGCAGAGCCCGCCGGTGAGCGCGAACGGCAGCCTCGGCAGTCCGCAGAGCAGGCCGAGGACAAGGGTGGTGAAGTAGTAGGCGACTTCTTCGTGCTGCACGGCGTCGGAGCGGAGTCGCACGATCGAGAGCACGCCGAAGAGGCCGAAGCCCAGGGCCGCCCCGCCGCTGCGCACCTCGGCGAGGGCGGTGACGACGGTGAAGAGGCCGGTGTTCAGGGCGAGATAGGCCGGCACGAGGTCGCGCCGACGGTGGCGCGGATAGTAGATGGCGAAGGTCAGCACGCCGACGGCGGCGAGGTCGAGCCCGAGGTGGGCAGCG
The DNA here is from genome assembly GCF_009796285.1 of Streptomyces broussonetiae. Lineage (NCBI taxonomy): Bacteria > Bacillati > Actinomycetota > Actinomycetes > Kitasatosporales > Streptomycetaceae > Streptomyces > Streptomyces broussonetiae. The sequence continues at coordinate 7,896,009 of NZ_CP047020.1, forward strand.
AGATGCCGTAACGACTCCATGACTGCACTCCCTGTAAGTACCGAGGCCGGAGGGCCCCGAAAAGCCGGAACGAGAGACAGACGGTAGGTGAACGCATGGCGAACATGTATTCGCTTGTGGAGAAACGATGCGCCTCCTTGATGGCCTTCGGCCCCAACTGACCGGAAGCGAACACCTCCTGTCGCGTTCGCCCCTCTTGCCGACCGCCTTCGACGCTCCACTGCCGGGCAGGGGAAGCCAACGAAGGTGCAGTGTCTCGCCGCCGGACTCGCAACCCGCAGCCCCTCACGCGACGCATGGCTCATCGGTCGGCGGCCGGGGGAATCAGCGTCAGCGGCCGCGCGGAAAGCCTCAGTGGTCCCTGGCCGGAACGACGGCACGCCCGGCGGGACAGTCGCCGATGGGCTCAACCGTGTTCGCCGGCGGTACCGGAGGCGAAGCCGCGGCCGCGACGCCGGCCGACGCAGGAGGCACTGGAGGAGGCGGCACCGAAGGAGGCGGAATAGGGCCAAGCATCGTGCGGACCGGTACCAGACCGCCGAAGGGATGCGCGATGCTGTCGAGAAGGTACTGGCAGGCCGTGCCACGGCGGTCTTCCCGGCGCTGCCGGTTCTGCCTGTGACGGTTCGGCACGCCCAGCAACCGCTGCCCCGGGGTCTGCGGAAAGAGCGTCCTGTGCCCCGGCTGCGCATCCGCCGGCCACTCCAGGCGATGTGTCACTGACGGCCGCCGTGTGCACCTACATGATGACCGGGTCCCGCGCTCCTGCTCGTTCCCCGGTGGGGGCACCCTCGCTGATCGGCGAGACGATGAGCGAAGCCCGGGCGAGTGCCCAGGCCGTCGGCGTACGCATCCCGCCCATCCGGTACCGGGTGTGCCGTCGTCCCGGCACGCCCGTCGGCCGGGTATGTGAGCAGACGCCCTCGCCCGGCAGCCAGGTGCCACGTAACGCCATCCTGCGGGTCACCCTGTCTCCCGGCACACCTCACGTGACCGGGACGCCGTCCTGGCACTGCTGGAACACCTGGGCGCCATCCACCCCGACCACGAACGCCTCGCCCAGCACGCCATCCGCCTCTACCAGGGCTCCGGGCGCAACGACGCGGCCCGCCACGCCTACACCCGCCTGGCAAGACACCTCAGCGATCTCGGCCTCGAACCCGAGCCGGCCACCCAGGCTCTCATCACAGCCCGGACCCGTCAGACCCGGTGATCAGCCCGCCGTAGCCAGTTCCACCGCCGACACCACATCGGCGCGGCTCGGCGCCCCGGAGGCGCGGAGCACGACGCGACCGGCGCGGTCGAGGACGAGCACCGTCGGCGTGCGCATCACCTCGACGCGGCGGACCAGGTCGAGCCGCGTCTCGGCGTCGATCTCCACAAGACGCACGCCAGGTGTCTGGGCGGCCACACCGGCCAGCAGTCGCCGGGTGCCGGGGCAGGTCGAGCACAGGGCCGTCGAGAACTGCACCAGCGTCGCCCGCTCGCCAAGTGCCCCACCCAGCTCACCGGAGGACAACCGCAGCGCGTCACCCCGGCCACCGTCGCGCAGCCTGCCATCGCGACGGGCACGGACCAGCCCGAACGCCGTCGCGGCCGCCAGCACGACGGCGGCCACGATCAACCCGGTCGGATCGCTCACGGCCGCCTCACCCGTGGCTCAGCCGGGCCCGGCCGCGGACCGCGAGCAGGTAGAACTCGCAGCCCAGGCAGTAGCCGAAGGCGGCGTTCAGGAAGGCCGCCGCGAGTGCCGCCGCGCTCGCGGCGATGCCGAGCCAGGCGACACCGGACAGGTAACCCGCCGCCCCGGCAACCGCGAAGCCCAGGCCGACCGCCTGCGCGAACCGCGGCGGCCGCTCGTCCTCCAGTTCTTGCGGCGGCCCGAGACGGGGACGTACCAGCCGGCGGTAGAGCCAGCCGTACGGGGACCGGCGCAGCCCCAGAACCGCGCCAAGGGCGAAGACGACGGCCTGCGCCGCGAGCAGCACGCCGCTGCCGCTGACCAGGACGAGAAGCAGAACGAGGGTCGTGAGCACGGCGGCAAAGCGCGGCCCGCGTGGATCAACGCGGACAGGCACACCAGGGGTGCGGTCGGACATGAAGGACTCCGGGACGGTAGGGACGGATTGTGGCGAAGGGGGCGCGCGGTCAGCGACACGCGGCGGACCACACCCGACCGAAGTCGATGTGCGCCCTGATCACCAGGAACGTCGCGGAGAACATGCCGTTATTGCAGCAGTCACCCCCGCCGCGGTCAATCACCGCCCACCTGCCGGACACATGGGCGGACCACCCGGGGGCGGATGGAACGGACCGGAGAACACCGGGTTGAGCTGGACTCGTCCGGGAGCAGGTGATGGGGTCCGCCCCGTCGTATCCGGTGTCGCATCCGCCGTCGTTTCTGCGTGCACACTTGGACACGACTCCCGCCTCGCCCCGAACTCGCAGGCCAGGGACCCGGCGAGCCACCGGCCGGCGAGGGCGACTGTATATCGGTGCAGCAAGGCATCCCGATCTCCACCGGCCCGCCGGCGCGGCTCCCTCCCCGTATGCCGGCACACCTCTCAACTCACCTCATGGCCGGGAAACTTGTTGGTCATTTCCTCTGTTTCGTGTCATTTCCTACCTCCACCAGACTCAGCCCCGGGACTGGCCGGCCCCTACCACGAGGCGGCCTTCAGACGCCGGTGCAGGCACCCCTGCCCAGTCCAGGCCAGACGTTGCGGCGATCTTCGCGCTCCCTGCTTGGTACATGCCCAACGGACGTCGCGCCGGCTGATTGCGGAACGGGGAGTCGGGCGCCCCCCGACGGTAAGCAGCCGCGAACGGCTCGGCCACCTCGGCAGGCGACTCGAATACGCGCCCGAAGATCGGCAGGCGTCCGTTCGGACGTACCTGGGCCGCCTTCACGGCGCCGGCGACGGGGTCTGCCCAGTGCTACGACCGTGCGGCGATCAATGCGTCGAGCGCTCCGGCCGGCTCCCAGGCTTCGAAGGTCGCCACCTCGGCCTGCAGGCCGCGGGCTTGTGCGAAGACGGCCATTCGCGCATCTGGCTCGACGTCGAGCACGGCGCAGCCGGCGTGGAGCCCGCAACGGTCCGCGCCGAAAAAGGGGGCCGCAGCGTCGGCTGCCGCCGGGCGCGAGCAGGCTGGTGTGCCCGGCGATCGCATCATGGGGGCTTGAAGCAGAGGCGGACATTCTCCGCTTTCTTGAGCCGGGACTCGACCGCCGGCATCAGCTCGAACGCGGCCGGCTCGCCCAGATGCGTCAGCCCGGAGTGGCGCCATTCGTGCAGGTACCAGCCGGTGCCGGGCCGCCCGGGGCGGTGTGCTGGTCCAGCAGCGCGCGGGCTTGCCCGTAGAGCAGACGGGCCAGGCCGGTGTCACCGAGCCCACCACGGCGAATGCATGGTGACCGCCGCCGCCATGGTCACGATTGCACTCGCCCAGTTTGTCGGCGAACGCTCGCCCTCCCTGTCGCCGCCGCTGTGTGCAGCAGTCCCGTACAGCGAACGGGTGTGTCAATTTAACTAGACACCCCCGACCTCGGCTACCAGGGGGCTGGACCGACTCCGCCTCCGACCGGGTGGCCACCGCCAGCCGCTGGTACGACCCTGCGGGGCTGCGGTGAACCATCCGTGTCAGCTGGCGTCGCGGCGCATCGCGGCCGCGGTGTCCGTGGCGACGGTGAGCGGGTCGGTGAGCGGTCGGCCGAGTAGTTGGGCGAGGTCGGGGCTGGTGGTGCTGAGGAACCCGTGGCGGACGCTGGTCGCGATCGAGGCGAGCATCGGCGGCTGGAACGGCAGCAGCGTGTCATCAGCGAGGAGTTGGGCCCGGTACTCCCCGAGCCCAATGGTCCGGTGCGCGACTCCGAGGGATTCGGCGATGCCGACAGCGGTGATCGGTTCGCCGACCAGGTCATAGGTCTTGTCGGCGTGCGCGGTCGGATTGCTGGCCACGACGGCTGCGGCCGCGGCCAGGTCCGCCCGCGCCACAGCGGCGAGCGCTCCGTCGCCGAAAGCCGATTCCACACCGTCAGCGGTCCAGGTCAGGAGCGCCCCGAAGAGTTCGGCGTAGAGCCCATTGCGCAGGACCGTCCACCCAAGTCCACTGGACTTGATCAGCTGCTCGGTGGCCCGATGGGCGAGGGCGAAGCCAAGGTGGTCACCGTGGCCAGCCAGGCTGGTGTACACCACGTGGCTCACGCCGTTGCGCACCGCAGCGTCTACAGCTGCCTGGTGCCGGGTGATGACCTGGTCGTCCTCGGCGTACCCCGCCGGGACGAGGACCAGCGTGGAAACGCCGGTGAGGTTGAGGCTCGTGGGGTCGTCGAAGTCGAGTCGCCGCTGCCCTTCTGCGGGCGATCGAGTGCCGCCCAGGGCGGGCACGTGGCGCTCAGCCAACTCCTGGAGCGTGAGAGAGGCGAGCCGCCCGTTCGCGCCGGTCACCATGATCATTGTGATTCTGTCTCCTGCCGTGGTTCTCTTCAGTAACTACAGTGAGATCTTCAACCGGCCCAGGTCGCCCCACAAGGAGGCAGTTTCGTGTCAGTGACGCACACCGAGGTAACCGCTGAACCCGCTGAACCCGCTGAACTCGAACCCTGCGGACAGCGGGACCACCCCGACTGCGGGATCCGCGACGTCCTCGACCGGGTCGGTGACAAGTGGTCGGTTCTCGTCATCGTCGAGCTCGCCAACGGCCCGCGGCGCTTCCGGCAACTTCAGCGCGACATCGATGGGATCTCCCAGCGCATGCTCACCCTTACGGTGCGCCGGCTGGAGCGAGACGGCCTGGTCCTTCGGACCGTGTATCCGACCGTGCCGGCCCAGGTCGACTACCGGCTCACCGAGACGGGCGCGAGCCTGACACACCTCGTCAAGGCACTTGCCGACTGGTCACTCGAACACCGGGCCCACATCGCCCGCGCCCGTGAGACCTACGACAGCGAGCACCCCGACAACGAGATCCGCTGATCAGCGAAAGGGTCTGCTGATGGCACCTGGACGTTCATGTCGTTTCTCACCGAGGACGGCAGCAGGTTGATCGCGTGCACTGGCGTGCGGCGGACCCAGGTCTGAACCCGAGCCGACGACAGTCAGCCACGGTGGTGGGCACACCGACGGGCCGGGCGCGCGTATGTCTCGTGGCCCCCCCGACCTGGCTCAGCCACGCTGCTTGTGCCGTCGACCGGAGCCAGACATGACGACCGACCCGTGACAACGGTGCTGGAGCCCTCAGCTTGGGAAGCTAGGGGCGTTTACGAGAGGTTGCCGAACCGACCTGTGGCGATGCCGTGTCGGAGCCTGAATCTCCGCCTGCCTGTTTCCCACTGTTCCCCGTGGTTTCCCGCACGATCTGGCATGGGTCTGGCACGGCCGCCTCGTCGAGCAGCAGGGCAAGTTCCCTTAGGTCGTTCGCGACCATGACTTGAGCAAGGCGTCCGGCGATGGCCACGACCTCTGGCCAGACGGAGGCCTGGAGATACTCCGCGTCGGTGTCGTTGGGCGCCTCGGCCGCCGCGGCGTTAAGCGCGGCACCGAGCTCTCTCATCAGGACGACCTCTTCGTCACTTCGGAGGCTGACGCCGAGGTACCGCTCTGGGTCGTCGGCGTCGCAGAAGTCGTCGAAGAGTGTATGGAAGACATGGTCCAGGTCTTCGAACGCCGACGGGTCGAGTCACACGTCCCGCTGCCATGGTGGATTGGCCAGGGCCAACACAACGGGTACGACGTGGACTCGGTGGTTCGCTATGAGTCGGGCGGCTTCGCTCACGAGTCCGAGCGTAGCGACCGCAGCGGGTGGAGGCGCCGGTGCTCTCGGAGCACCGCTTTAGGAGTTCGATCCGGAGTCCGGGGGCTCGGTGATGCTGACCGTCTTCCCAGCCGCGTAGAGACGCTTGCGTGCGTCCCTGTCTGGTGTCGTTGATGTCAAGCATGGATGTCAGCGGGCCGTTGACCAGAGCCGCTGACGGGTTCTGGGGCCAGCAACAGCGGCCAGCCGCTAGGGTCGCGCGCATGGGTGCCACGACTGCCGCCATGGTCACTGCCGTCGTTGGAGTGCTCGGCACGCTCCTGGCGCCTGTGATCACGACTTGGACGACGAAGCGCCAGCGGGCGGAAGAGAGGCAGGCTGAGGAGGGAAGACGGGTCTTTGAGGAGCGGCGCGCTGGGTACAGCGCTATGAATCGCGCGTCCCGTCACTTTCACACCGTGCTGAAAGACGCCCTCCATCGCATGCGAGACGGTGTCTACACCGACGACGACCGCGCCCAGGTCGAGGAGGCGCGGCGGGACTACCGGGATCGCTACGCCGAGGCTCAGATGATCGTCCCCGAAGCGGTACTCAGGGCATCTCGCGAGTTGAACGTCGTCCTGGCCGCGATCGACGCTACTGCCAAGCGCATTGATCGGGGTCTGGCTCGGGAAGGGGAGAGCGCGGATCAGGCGCTCATCGACCTGAAAGCGGCAGAACCCGCACTGACTGCCATGCGCCGGATCATGCGTGAGGACCTGGGCGTGTCCGACTGACCCCGTCTTGTCTACGGACCGCTTTGTCCCGAAGCAACCTGGTTGGGCGCTCTTCCTGGGGCTGTTGTGCTCGTCACCTGGGCTGATGGCCCGTATGCGTCCGCGCACGTCCACCGATGTACGTCGGCTTTGTCACGCAGTTAGACATTCACCCCGCCGCTCCTGAAGGCCCGGCTTCTACCGCAGAGATCTGGCGCGCCAACTCCTCGACGACCTGGGGGACGACGCGTTGGGCGACCTCGTCTTGCAGCGCTTCAGTAAGTGCCTGATGGACTGCTTCGAACGGCTGCCCCGCATGTGAAGCGCGGGTTCGGTTAACCGCCCGCTCGATCTTCGCGAGGTGGGCTGCCACGATCGGCATCGCCTTCTCGTACTCGCTGGGGTCCACGGCCATGGGCTCAGCCGATCAGCACCGGCCGATCGGGTCAAGGCCGGTGCGCGCCGGGCCCTCAGCTTGGGAAGCTCAGGTGATCCGGGGCCGATCGCTCTGCTGACCTGGGGTGGAGCGGTGTCGGTGTCCGGCCGACCGCTGGCTCAGTCCCCGGTATTCCCCGCTGTTCCCCGCCCGACCTGGCACGGATCTGGCACGTCCAGCGTCGGCACCAGATGTAGCCTCAAGAGGTCTCGTCCTCTTCCTCCGAGCCGAAGCTCTCCGGCAGGTCCATCATGGAAGCCCGCTGGCCTGGCCATGGCTCGTGCTCCGCCGCTTCTCGACGGCTCAGGATTCAACCGTCGTCAGCCGCCCCACGGCGACGATCGAAGTCTTCCCACGCCTGCCGTTGGATCTCCTCGGTGTCCGCAAGGAGTTCTTCCAGGGGTTGCGCCGGCCCTGAGGGGGGAGAGGACAACTGGATGAGCGTGTCGTAGAGGTATGCGCATGCCTCGGTCTCGGTGGCGAAACGCCGTATGACGCTGTCCTGAGAGCGTTGGCGCAGCCCTACGGTCCAGCCGTCGGCTTCACGACACAGGAAGTAGTAGGCGTCCAGTTGGATGGGCACATCGTGGACGCCAGGGATGTCGTAGAACGCCTCTGGAACGTCCGCCTCGCGGAGCCTTTCAACGAGTTCTGCGCTGTCCACCGGGTCTGTCCCATCGTCTGCCTCAGGGGTGGCCACCGACCACGTGGATCCGTGGCCACCCCGGGCCTGGTTACGTCAGCTCACATGCACTTCTTCCAGTTTGTGCGCGGTGATGAGTGTGGGGATCGTCTGTGTCGTCACGTACTGGAGGCCCAGGCCGGGCTGGCCGAACCAGGGCCTGATCGGGCCGGCGTCGACGGTGAACGGCTGCAGGACCCGGTAGAGGTGGTAGCTGAACGGGTATGTGTTGACGTAGGTGTCGAGATTGCTCGGCGGGATGGCGCGCTTGGCGTACGGCGTGCCTGCGGGGGCGAGGAAGTTACCGAAGCCGCTGCCGAAGAGGTCGACCAGCTGGCCCTTGTGCAGCGTCGCGGAGTGCTTCACCGGCTGTCCGTTCTTCAGCACGAAGCCGTTGTTGTCGGGATACCACCAGCCCGACTTCCCCGTCTGGGGATCCGTCTGCCAGTAGCATCCGAGGAACCAGTAGGCGGAGGTGTCGTCCGTGCGGTGATAGCCCCTCAGCATCTTGCCGAGGGCGCCGGTCCCGGGGAGGTAAGTCGGCCCCAGCCGCCAGTCGTTGAGGTAGTAGCGCTGGTACGCCGTCGTCGGCGCGGAGTTGTTCCCGCGGCTACGGTGCGTCGTCGGGCAGTGGGCTTCGTTCCCCGCCCGGAGGTGGTCTGCGTGGGCCGTGGCCGGTGAGATGCCGACCAGCAGGAGGAGCGATGCGAGGACGCTCCCCACGAAAGCGCGCAGTACGCGCATCCGGTCTCCTTTTCTCTTCCGGCGCCAACAGGCGCCGCGTGGGGGCGGTCGGTCGGCTCCGGTGACCGGCTGACCGCCTCATCGTGTTACAGGGCCCAGTTCACGCGCGGCATATGCCTGAGAGAGGAAGGAGCCGCAGATAGTCACCCGAACCGATGAGCCGAATTCCTCGGATGGTCGAAGACCGGGGGCGATGCAACGGGTGGGGCAGGGCGCGAGCGCCATCTGATCCGTAGCTCTCGCGAGATCGGTCACGGACGGTCTACAGGTCGCGCTTCGGCTGCGCGGGGGGACGCTACGGGGTGGGACCGGTTGCCGTGGTTGCTGTATCCGGCTGCTGTACAGCAGGATCCTGGTGGGGGTGGCGGCGTGGAGCGGAAACTAGTTGAACGGCTGTTCGTTGGTGCCGACGAGGCGTCCGTGGCCGCTCTGGCTGCGCTCCGCTGCGGCGGTTCCCACGTGGTCTGGGAGGGGACTACGGCTTCTGAGTCGCTCGCCTTGATCTACGGACGCCGACTGCGGCATGCGCGCCGCCGGGGAATCGAGACCAAGAACCTGGCATGTGCCGTGGAACTGCTCGGCCGGCATCAACAGCTGGTTCGCCTGGGGCAGATCAGGGCCACCGATAGCTCCTGGACGTTCATGCTGTTCCTGACCGAAGACGGCGGGAGGCTGATCGCGTGCACCGGCGTTCGGCGGACCCACGTCTGAACCACAGCCGACGAAAGTCAGCCACGATGGCGGGTGCGCCGACCGACCAGGCGCGCGTATGTCTCGCTGTACCCCCACCGGGCTCAGACACGCTGCTGATGCCGTCGACCAGAGCAAGCCGCGACAGCCGGTGCGTGACCACGGCGCCGGAGCCCTCAGCTTGGGAAGCGACGGCGCTTGGATGGCGGCACGGCTTCTGACCTGCGGGTACGCCGCCGGGGTGCAGTTTGAAGGGCTGGTTTCGCACCGCTGTTTACCGTGGTTGGCCGCCTTATGGGCACGCTTTGGGCACGCATCCACACGGCGGCACTGCGCGGGGGCCGGACCGCTGCGCTGCGGTGGGACACCTGCGGGTGTGGGATGGTCCCGACATATCGGCTTGCAGATGCACACCTATATGGGGGCGTAGGCGGTCTGCGGGATGATCCGCACGGTGCGCGGCGGTTGCCTCGGCCGGTCAGGTGGGCCTGTTCGGGCTACGGGAGAAGGCCGTGTCGCCGGCCAGCGCCACGATCGCGTCCTTGACGAGCAGCACGCGCGGCGGGTATTCCTGCGCCTTGTCTCCGGGGGCGTCCAGCGCGGAGGTGCGCCAGACCTCTGCTCCGGTTCGGCTGTCCAGTGCCAGCAGACGGCCGAAACGGTTGGAGAAGTAGACCCGCTTGTACGTCGCTGACACCGCGGGCGCGGACAGACTCTCCATGTCCGTCGTCTTCTGCCAGAGTTGTCTGCCGCTGTGGGCCGACACCGCGGTGACCGTCCCGTCGGACCGGACGAAGTAGACGACGTCGTCCACGAGGGCGGCCGTGCCGGTCAGCGGATGCGCCAGCGGTATCCGTCTGACCTGTCCGGTGTCCGGGGCCACTTGCAGCAGCGCGTTGTACGGCCGTTCGTACCCGGCTTCGTACACGTCCTTCGCGGTCTGGGGGGCGAGGAACAGGGGTTGCCCGCCGACTGCGCCGAGCGCTTCCGCCTTCTTGGGCAGCGTGGCGGTTGTGGTCAGGCTGCCGGGGCCGAGTTTCATCAGCTCGACCGGGGCCTGGCCGGGCTCGGTGCCGGCTGAGCACAGCGCGTAGGGGACGCCTCCCAGCGCCGACGGAGTGCAGACCTCGTTCAGAGAGGGCGCCCGCCACAGTTCCTTGCCGGACGGCCCGTAGGCCATGAACGACGAGTAGTCGGGGGACATGGTCAGCAGTCCGCCGTCGTACAGGACCGCGTCCTGGGACCTGTTGATGTCGCGTTGCCACCGCCGGTGCCCGGTAGCGGCGTCGAGGGCCACCACGCGCCGGGTCTTGTCGTCCGGTTCCTCGTACATGTAGACCAGCCCGTCGCGGACGCCGATCGGCTGCGCCCCCTGAGGGCGGGTGCCGGTCCGCCACCGGATGCGGCCGGAGGCCGCGTCGATCCTGGCGGCCGTGAAGCCCGTACCGCCACAGAACAGGGCACTTCCCTCCGTCACGCATCCAGGGCTGTCGTAGTCGAGAGGAACACCCTTCACGTCGGACTGCAGCGCCGTGCGCCACGGCCGCCAGCCGTCGGGCAGTGACGCGGCACGGGCGGAGGCGGTGGTGGCGTCCGGACCGGACACCAAGACGCCCACCCCGATACCCAGCCCCGTGAGGGCCAGCGCCGCGCCGAGGCCGGTGAGCAGCAGCCGGGCTCGGCGTCGCTTGCCGGTGCCGGTGTCGGTCGTGGCGCCCGCGGAGGTGGCGGTCGCGTTCCGAGAAGTGGGGTGGCGCCGGAGGTGCGCGGACTGCCCGGTCGTCGGGGACCCGGTGGTGTCGGATTCCAGCAGCGTCTGGAGCATGCGATGTACGTCCGTCACTTCCGGCCGTGCGGTCGGATCCTTGTCCAGGCAGCGCTCGACAATGTCCAGAAGCGCTTCGGGTACCCCGCCGAGGTCCGGGGTCCCGTGCACCACCTGATAGCCGGTTATGTACGGGCTGTCGGCATCGAACGGTCCTGTGCCGACGGCCGCGAACACCAGCAGCGACCCCAGCGAGAACACGTCCGAGGCCGGGGTGACCTTTCGGGGAGAGGCCAGTTGTTCCGGCGACATGAAGGCCGGAGTGCCGATGATTCGCCCGGTCGTGGTGAGGTTCTGGTTGTCGGAAGCGCGCGATATGCCGAAGTCGATGACGCGCGGCCCGTCCTCGGTCATCAGGACGTTGCCCGGTTTGAGGTCCCGGTGCACCAGGCCCACCCGGTGGATGTCGCGCAGCGCCTCGGTGAGCCCAAGCCCGAGTGCGCGCAGGTGCCGCTGGCTCAACGGACCGTCCTTCTCCACGACTTCGGAAAGGGTGAACCCCGGCACGTAGAGCGTCGCCATCCACGGCCGTTCGGCGTCCGGGTCGGCGTCCACGACGGGCGTAGTGAAGGCTCCGCTCACTCTGCGCGCTGCCGCGATCTCCTGCCGGAAACGCGTCCGGAACTCCTCCTCCTGGGCATACGGCCCGTGCACGAGCTTGACTGCGACCTGCCGTCCCGAGGCGGAGACCCCCAGATAGACGACTCCCATGCCGCCCGCCCCGAGCCGACCCAGAAGGGTGTACCCGCCTATGGACTCCGGGTCCCCGGTGCTCAGGGGCGTCATCGCCGATCATCCTTCCCAGCGCCGGCCTGCTTCACGAGGATCAGAGTAGGGCCCGCCGCCCCGGAAACGGAGCCGCGCATCGGTGTGCCCCTGAACCGTGCGATGGGTCATCCGTCCTGCCGGGAACTCAACTCCTGGCAGTCCAAGCCGATGTCAGTGTCGAGGTTGGACACCCCGATCGGACGGGGCCGTCGTCCCTGCCACGGTGGGTGTCGCGGTCGCCGTGGCCGTCATCGTGGCACTGTTGCCACAGAGTCACTCCTCCACGACGGCCGCCCCCGGGCCGGACACGTCGGCGACCGTGACGGACAACCCGGCCTCAACGCGCAGCAGTTCACAGAAGGCGCCGACGTCCTCCCCGTCGCAGGTGGACCAGTCGGCGAAACAGTCGCCGAGTGCGGCGGCAACGAAGGACCCCACCACGCAGGGTTCCGGGACACCGGACCTCCGCACGCCGAGTGCTCCGCCGAGCTCACGTCGGGAACCACCGGCGCCTGCGTCAAGGCCCTGCAACTCCTCCTCGACGGCCATGGCCTCTACGTCCCGGTCAGCGGGGACTTCGACGTCCCGACCGTCGCCGCGGTCAGGGCCTTCCAGACCGAGGCCGGCCTCACCGTCGACGGCAAGGCCGGCGCGCAGACCAAGAAGCCCCTGTACGCCCTGCCCCGCGGAACCGTCCAGGCCGGCTCGGTCACGGTGACCGAGAGCGTCAACGCCGCCTCGGTCGCCCGGTGTCTCGACAACCGCGGCTCGGACGTCCAGGTGTGGGGGTGCAACGGCACGGACGCCCAGAACTGGGCCCTGTACCGTGTGGCCGGCCAGGGCACTCGGTACCGCGCCGTGAATCGGGGCAGCCATCTCTACCTGGACGCCGGCACCGGCACGACCGGCCAGAACGGCCAGGAGATACAGGCCACGAGCTGCGACGGGCTGAGCGCCCGGACGTGGCAGCTGGGCGGCGGCGGAACGCTGGTCAGCGTCCCGGACGGCTTCTGTCTGGATGCGGAAGCCTCCACCTCCGGGCCGGACGGCCAGCGGGTCCAGGGCTGGGGATGCGCGGGCAGCGTGACCAGGTGTGGCACTGGTCCTGACGGCCCGGCCGAGGGGTGGACACGACGTCGTCCCTCTCCTCACAGTCGCGTCATGGCGGGGGCAGGCCCGCCCGTGTGGATCGTGATGGGAGGCTTCCTCAGCTCGGCAGCCGACACCGGCGCTCAGCTGCTGGTCCGACTCGGCCCCGGGCGGCGCCCCGCAGTGCCGGCCCCCCTGCCGACGGATCTTTGCTCAGTTCGGCCGGTCTGCCGGTACTCCTCCACGGAAGTCCGGTGGCTTGCTCCCCTACGCCCTCCGGCAGGACGCAAAAACCGGCGAGAAAGGCCGGGTGGTTACGCGGTCGACTTCACCGCGTGTGCCTTCAGGGCCCAGCAGCCGTTGCGATGGGCCCGCTCTGTCCGTGTTTCTCCGCTTTCCCGTAACGGCGTGTCAACTCGCTTGTCACAGCGGTGTCTTGGTGCAACTTTGACGGCAACGCATGGCCCGGCGCCGGCCTCCTATGAAACAACCGAAGCCGCTAAGCCGTAGCGAGCGGCCGATACGACACCGCTTCCCAGGAGTACCGATGCGCGTCAAGAAGATGCCCGCCCTCGCCCTCATCGTCGCTGCTGCCGGCCTCTCGCTGACCGCGTGCGGCAGCGGCGACGGATCGAGCGCTTCTGCCAACACGAGCGCGTCCACCACCGCGAGCGGCTCCTCCACCGGCGGTGGCTCCTCCACCGGCGGCCAGGGCTCGACCTCGGGTTCCTCCTCGTCCGGTTCCAGCGGTCCCAGCGGCTCCAGCAAGGGCAGTGAGCTCTCCGCCAAGACCCAGACCTCGACGTCGAGTTCCATGTGCAAGACCGACCATCTCGCCTTCAGCGCCTCCGCCAGCGGGACCAAGAACGAGATAGTCGTCAACCTGAAGAACACCGGTTCCGGCAAGTGCAGCATGCACGGCTTCCCGGGTGTCCAGCTCGTGGGCCCCGATGGACTGGGCGACACCGGGCCCGACGCCGCCCGCACCGACGCCTCGGCGTCCACCGTCACCATCGGGCCCGGCGAGGAGACCCGCTTCCTGGTCCGCTACATCCCGGACACCAGCGGCTCCGGCAAGAAGTACACCCGGCTCTCCGTCACCCCGCCCAACGAGAAGGTCTCGGAGATCGTGAATCTCAACGGTCTCGCCTTCACCATCGCCGCGTCCAGTGGCAACGCTCCGGACGTCTACGTCGACCCGGTCGGCTACCACGTCGGCTCCGGCAAGTAAGCCCAGCAGCCTTTTACGGAGGCGTACCTGCCGGCCTGTGCCGTGCCGTTGGAGATCGTCGGAGCGCGTCGTGCGGACGCCAACCTGGCCATGCGCGACAGCGACGGGCAGGTCCTGGCCCGCATGAACGCCCACCACTGACAGTCGGCGCTCCCGCTCAGCCGAACGCAGCCAGGGAGACCGGCTGCCACTGGCGCCAGGTGCTCAGACGCTCCTCGTAGAGAGCGGCGACGTCGGTGAAGGACTTGCCGAGGAAGATCCTCAGCGGAGGCCGCTCCGCATCGACGATCCGAAGAATCGCTTCGCGGGTCGCGCGCGGGTCGCCCACCTCGAAATCCTGCGCGGTGGCCGCGTGGACCTCGGTGTAGTCCGGGTGCCGCGCACTGTGCCGTGCCCCGCGAGCCAGCCAGTCGGTGGCATAGGGGCCGGGCTCGACGTTGGTGATGTGGATGCCGAAGGCCGCCACTTCCTGCGCCAGGGACTCCGACAGCCCTTCAAGAGCCCATTTGGAGGCGTGGTACGCGCCGATGCCGGGGAATGCACGTACGCCTCCCTCGCTGGTCACCTGCAGGATCCTTCCCGAGCGTTGCGACCGCATGAGAGGCAGCACGGCCTGCGTGACCCACACCGCGCCGAAGAAGTTGGTCTCCACCTGAGCCCGGAGGCCGTCCTCGTCCAGCTCCTCGACCATGCCGAAATGCCCGTAGCCGGCGTTGTTGACCGCGATATCCAGCGAACCGAAATGCGAGTGGGCGAGCTGCACCGCCTCATGCACCGCGGCGCGGTCGGTGACGTCGAGCCTGACCGGCAGTACCGCGTCCCCGTACCGCTCGGCCAATGAGGTCAGCAGGCTGATGTCCCGAGCCGTCGCCGCGACGTGATCGCCGCGTTCGAGCGCCGCTTCTGCCCACTCGCGGCCGAACCCCCTCGAACTGCCCGTGATGAACCACGTCTTCGCCATGACCGGTGCTCCCTGTGCGCGGATTGCTTGCTGTTGCTCCTCCACCGTGCCGCCGATACAGGTATTCCACCAGCGAAGCCCTTTCATGGAAGACATGCGTTTTCGGAATGCGTCAGGATGGCCGCATGGCCGACTTCACCCTCACCGGTCTCCGAGTCGTCCAGACAGTGGTCGACACCGGATCGTTCACCGCCGCGGCCGACGCACTCGGGTACACGCAGTCAGCGGTGTCCCGTCAGGTGGCGGCGATGGAAGCCGCCGCGGGCGCCCCACTGTTCGTCCGGGGCGCACGCGGGGTGGCCCCCTCTCCCGCGGGCATGCTGCTCGCCCGCCGAGCCGCGACGGCCCTCAACGAGATCGACGCCGTCAGCACAGACCTCGCCGGACTGCAGGACCACGTCACCGGACGAGTCGCCATCGCGGCGTTCCCCTCGGCCGCCGCCGTGCTCGTCCCCAGGGCACTGGCTCGCCTGGGAAACGACCACCCGGGTCTGATCGTCGACTTCGGCGAGGCGTCCTCGCCCACGCAGCTTCGCCAGCTCCGCGCTCACCGCATCGACGTCGCGGTGATCGGCGTGGGGCCGGACCTGCCCGCATACGATTTCCAGGGCCTGTCCCGGGACCTGCTCCTAGACGGCGGTCTCCTGCTCGCCGTCCCCGAGCACCACCGGTTCGCCGGCCGCGGGCCCGTCCCGGTGACCGAACTGAGGGACGAACCCTGGATCGTCGGCAAGGGCCTGCGCGGCGACCCCCAGTTCGGCGCCTGGCCAACCATCGAGAACCCGCGGATCGCCTATGCCGCCCGCGAATGGCCCACCCGCCTGGGCCTTGTTGCCGCCCGCCTGGGCATCGCCGTACTTCCCGAAGTGGCCGCCGCCGCGATCCCCACCGGCGTCCGCACGGTCCGCGTCGACGACCCCGCCTGGCTCGGCCGAGCCGTCGTGGCCGTCACGGTCCGCGACCGCTCTCCCGAAGTGACGGCCACCGTGGAGGCACTGCGCCACGAGGCCGCACAGCTTCGTGCGGCGCCATGACGTTCAATCCTGATGGGAGTGAGCAGTCTTGTGCAGCAGGTGTCTGTCCAGGCTGGTGTAGTACGGGTCCTGTCGGCACATTGCCCGTAAAG
Source organism: Streptomyces broussonetiae (assembly GCF_009796285.1). Classification (NCBI taxonomy): domain Bacteria; kingdom Bacillati; phylum Actinomycetota; class Actinomycetes; order Kitasatosporales; family Streptomycetaceae; genus Streptomyces; species Streptomyces broussonetiae. The sequence continues at coordinate 7,912,070 of NZ_CP047020.1, forward strand.
TCGAGGCCAGTTCGTCGATGACGTCTTCGTCCGTCACGCCGCGCCACTCCTGGTAGGCGTGGTCGAGGCAGGTGCGCGCGCTGGGGAGATCCCGGCGTGCCGAAGAGGCGTGGAACCGGGCGGCGGTCAGCCACAGCCGGGCGGAGAGGGCGTGGTCCGCGGCGATACGGGCGACGACGGCGCGTACCTCGATCCAGTGCGTGGCCTCGGTGGGCCGCCCCTTGTTCGCCCTGCCCGTCCCCCACACCTGGGAACCCACCCCCGGCGTCACCCTGCTGGGCGACGCCGCCCACCTGATGTCCCCCTTCTTCTCCGGCATGGGCGCCAACCTCGCCATGCGCGACGGCGCCGACCTCGCCCAGGCCCTCACCGAACACGCCACTGCCGACGACGCCGTCACCGCCTACGAGGAGATCCTCATCCCCCGCTCCGTCGAAGCGGCCGAGGGAGCCGCCGAAGGCGTCGACGGCGCCTTCGCCCCCGACAGCGCCGAGCAGACCCTCGCCCACATGACCGCCCACTGATCGTCAGGAGCAGGAACAACTGACCGAAGGCGCCTGGAGGCGCTGTACGCCCCCAGGCGCCCTCAGCCGTTCGAGGACCTCCCCGCTGGTCCGGTCTCTTGAACAGCCCCGCCCGCAGTTTCGGGCTCGCCGGGGACCGCCGAGCAGGGTGACGGTGTGGTCGAAGGGGGAGATGCTCCCGGGCCTCGGCGGAGTCTGGAGCAGCTGGAGCAGCTTCGCCGGGTCCGTGGTCAGCTGGTCCAGGGCCTTCCAGTCGAGGTCCTTCGGCCCGAACTGCCAGTCGGGCCGGCGCCCCTTTCTTGTACGCCTTGCCGTCGTTGACGACGTAGCAGTCCATGGACTGCGGGAGGTACGAGTCGCCGACCGTCAGGTGCATCTTCCAGTGCTTCCCCGAGGAGACCGACCTGGTGGCGGCCACCGTGGAGATGCCTGCCTGACAGCGCGTTCGCCGGGCGGACCAGTCGTCGGTTCAGGTGGACCCTCACGCACACCAGGCCGTCACCAACTCGTCGCATCAGATCAGTCGGTCCCGGGGCTGATCAATCCGGGCGGCACAACGGAAGCCGCCCGGAATGCCGCCGCCGGTGCCGGGGCGGTTACCCGGGGCGTGGTCGTCCGGTTCGCCGGCCGGGACTCCCTGTGATCCGCTCCTAAAGCGCAGCGCGACATTCAGGCCAAGGCTTCGCGGTGGGCGGTCTACCGCCGCCGACCGCGGTCCGCCACTGCCTCAGCGGGACGGTCGAGGTTCGGCTCTTCTTCCCCCATGCGCGGCATGCGCAAGATCAGGGTGTCGAACGCCCCTGCACCGTGATAGGTGGTGAGGGTGACCGTTGGGCTCTCGTCCCCTGTGTACCTTGCCCAGTCCACTCTGGGGTCCTGGCTGGCGGAGTCCGGGAACGTCGGGTGCCGCGGTGCGGGCGGAGGCTGGGGTGAGCCGGGGGCGTAGGCCGGGTACGGCGGTATTCCTGTACTGCGCTGTCTGCCCTGCTGGGCCGTGGCTTGTTCCGCGACGCCGCTCGTGAAGCCGGGGTTGCCGGGCGGCCCGACGGGGAGAGTCCCGCCGGCCGAACAGCCCCCCGGCTGTCGTGGCCAACGGGCATGGTGGGCACGGCTGTCGCCACCACGCGGTGACGACAGCCGCTGAGTCTCTTCGGGGCATCAGCCGCCCGAAGTCCCTTAGTGGACCGTGGCCGTGAGGGTCACCTCGATGTTGCCCCGGGTGGCGTTGGAGTACGGGCACACTTCATGGGTGGCCTTCATCAACTGGTCGGCGGTGGACTGCTCCAGGCCCGGCAGGTGCGCGGTCAGCGACACGGCCAGGGTGAAACCGCCGGCCTCCCGTGCCAGCAGACCCACCTTCGACTGCACGGTCGAGGCCGACAGTTCGACCCCTTGCCCGCGCGCGATCAGGCGCAGTCCGTTGTGGAAGCAGGCGGCGTATCCGGCGGCGAAGAGCTGCTCCGGGTTGGTCTTGTCGCCGCCGGGGCCGCCCATCTCCTTCGGGACCGCCAGGACTTCGTCCAGGACGCCGTCGAGGGACCGGACTTCGCCATTGCGACCGTCACCGGTCGACAGGGCCTCGGTGGTGTACAGCGCAGACATGTTGTTTCCCTTTCGTGAGACGCGGTCCGGCCGGTACGCCGGACATCGCGTCCGGGACGTGGTGGGCGGGGATGCCGTGGCCAAGTGAGTCGGGCCGAGCCGAAGCCGGGCCCCGCAGGCGGCGAAGTCGCCGTACCGGGTTCCGGGCCGGTGGCGCCGGTCGCCCACCCCCCTCCCGAGTTCCGTTGCGGGGCGGACCTGCGTCCTGCTCGTGGGCTCCGAGTGTGCTGGCGCCGGCCGCTCGCAGCCTGCCCCTGCCAGGGGCAGGCTGCCTGGCGTCCTGGTGCTCGATACTCGGCGCATGGACAAGAAGCCGCGGTTGGGGGAGTTCCTCAAGACCCGCCGGTCGCAGTTGCAGCCGGCAGACGTAGGACTCCCGGATTTCGGAGAACGCCGTCGCGTGCCGGGTCTGCGCCGCGACGAGCTGGCACAGCTCGCCGGGGTGGGCCTGTCCTACTACACGCGGCTGGAGCAGGGGCTCTCGCTCAACGCCTCACCGGAGGTGCTGGACGCGCTGGCTCGTGCCCTCGGGCTGGACGAGGTGGAGCGGGCCCATCTGCACGACCTGGCCCGCGCCTCGCGCCGCACCGGTATGCGGCGCAGGCCCGTGCCGGAGCGGGCGGGCGACACGACCCAGCAGCTGCTCGGCGCGTTCGGCGACGCACCCGCGGTCGTGCTCGGGCGCCGCAGCGACGTACTGGCCTGGAACCGCACGGGACACGCCCTGTTCGCCGGGCATCTGGACCCGCACATCCCCGATCAGCCCGACCGGCGCCCGAACACGGCCCGGCTGGTCTTCCTGGACGCACACACCCGGGACCTCTACGACGTGGACTGGCCGAAGAAGGCCAGGGACGTGGTGGGAAAGCTGCGGCTCGCCGTCGGGCAGCATCCGGACGACCCGCGGCTGGCCGCGCTGATCGGTGAACTGGCCATGAGGAGTGCGGAGTTCGCCACGATGTGGTCCGAACACCGAGTCAGGAAGTGGGACCTTGCGACGTACCGCATGCACCATCCGCTCGTAGGCCGCATGCAGCTCAACCTCCAGACCCTGAACGTCCCGCAGGAGGAGGGCCAGCGCATAGTCGTGGCGACCGCCGATGCCGGCACCACGTCAGCGGCAGCGCTGTGCCTCCTCGCCCAGGCCGGTGTTCCGACTTCCCTCCCGGCCGCGCGGCAGGCGGGACGCACCGAGACTCCGGGATCCCCACGGGACGGGGCGGACAGCCGGAGCCAGGCGCCTGTTGCGGAAGCGATGACCGCGCCGCGCCATCCAACGAGACCACCACGCGCTTGGTAGCGATCCTGGCCAAGTGCGTCCACGAGATGTCCGCCGACCGCTCGGACTGCCCGCCGGCGTTTACGACGGCTTGACGATGCCGTGCAGTATCGAGGACAGGTCCCAGGTCGGCCCGCCGCCCGTCTTCAGCGCGTCGCACCGCTCCGGCGTCTTGACCACCCGCGCGGCGAGATGTCGCGCGGCGAGCGCCGTAGCGGTCCAGCGCCGAGACCCGCCGGCCGCCGGGGACGACGACCGGTTGCCGCGGCCGCTCCGCCTCGGGCACGCGAAAGACGCGCGTGCCGTGGCCTGGGCAAGGGGGTGGGTGAGACAGGAGGGCGGAGAAGGGGAGGGGTGCCGGGAGCCCGCTACTCGGGCAGCGGCACCGCGCGGGATTCCTCGATGGCCGGCTCGGAGCGGTCCGGGCTGGTGGCCGCGGTGTGGACCAGGAGGGTCATCGCGGCCCGCGATGGCGAGCCGGCCTCGGTGGTCGCGATGACGACGTGCTGGTCCTGTTCGGTACGCAGGGCCTGCTGGGTGACGGTCATGGCGCCGACCAGCGAGTGGCGCATCTGGTAGAGCGCCGTGTCGCCGGCCTTGACCCGGTGGTCGGCCCACAGGCCCGCGAACTCGGCGCTGTGCACTGACAGCTCTCCGACCAGCGCGGCCAGCGCCGGGTCGTTCGGGAACCGACCGGAGGCCAGGCGCAGCGTCCCGACCACGGCCCGGGCCTTGGCCTGCCAGTCTTCGTACAGTTCGCGGGTGTGCCCGTCCAGGAATACCAGGCGGGCCATGTTCGGCCGCTGCCCGGGGCGGTTGGGGCCGCCCGTGTCCACATGTCCGGCGAACAGCGCGTGTCCGGCGCGGTTCCACGCCAAGACGTCGCTGTGCCGGCCGAGCACGAGGGCCGGGACGTCCGCCAGGGTGTCCAGCAGCTGCCGCACCGCCGGGCCTGCCTTCTCCGGTGCCGGTCGGCGTCCGGTCGGCTGTGTCTTCGCGCCGTCGGCCAGGGCGTGCAGGTGCCGGCGCTCGGCGTCGTTCAGACGCAGGGCCTGGGCGATCGCGCCCAGGACCTGCGGGGAGGCGTTGGACGACAGGCCCTGTTCCAGCCGGGAGTAGTACGAGGCGCTGACCCCGGCCAGCAGTGCGAGTTCCTCGCGCCGCAGCCCCGGGACCCGGCGCTGATCGCCGAACACCCGCAGGCCGATGTCTTCCGGTCGCAGCTGTGCGCGGCGGGTCTGCAGGAACTCGCCGAGCTGTCGTCGTCTGTCCATGGCCCCAAGCATGGGCAGCCGTCGGGCAGCCGACCACTCCCTGCCAGTGTCAGGCACCGCCGCCTGGTCGGATCCTCGTGGACGCGCCGGCGGCGGAGTGGCCGGCCCGGTGTTCATGGCCGGTGTTCTTCGGCGATCCACTGGGCGAGAGAGAGCAGGGTGAGGTCGACGCTGTCGGTCATGAAGTCGCGCAGGCGGTCCAGGTCGGCGCGGTCGGTGCCGAGTACCGGGTCGAGGCGCAGCAGTCGCCAGGACTGCTCGACGACGGTTCCGCGCCCCGCTGGGTGGAAGGTCCAGCTCCAGTGCACGATGCCGTCGGCGGCGCCGCCGACCACGAACGCGAACGCGGTGCCGGGGACGGCCGTCACGATCTGGGACCGGGTGGTCCATTGCTTGCCGTCGCGGTGGTTCGTGCCGCTGAACCAGGCGCCGGTCTCGGGTCCGGCGCCGGGGTCGAAGGCGACGTCGCTCGCCGTCGGGCTCCACCGGCCGATTGCGGAGACGTTGCTGACCAGGCCGTAGACCCGGTCGGGTGCGGCATCGACCCACACCCGGCGGGTGAAGGCGAACTCCGACGCGTCCAGGGCTTCGAAGGGGTCGGATTCTCTGACGCTGGTGCTCAAAGGGTCCTCCTGGGGGCTGGGCCGTGTTGCGGATCGCCGGTGCGGCGACGTCCATTCCAGCGCCGGCCCCACCGGGCGGCGAGCCCCCGCGGTGCGTATCCCCGCCAGTGAGTGGTTGCGCCTTCCACCCCGACCGAATACTCGGAGCAGTCCCTGCGGGGGACGGCCCGGTAGCGGCCGCTGCCTGCCGTGGCCCCTGGCGCCCGGGGCGGGACCCATCCATTTCCTGTGCGTCGGCATCGGGCCGCCGCATGCCCGGAACCTGTGAAGGAACCATGTTCACCAAGCTCTCCAAGATCGCCGTGTCGGTCGCCGCTGTGGCCACCGGTCTGGTCGCGACCATCGGCGCGACCGAGGCGTCGGCCGCGTCCGCCCCGCTGGGCCACCCGCGGACCGCCGTGCACTTCAACCTGGCCGCGGGCCAGACACCTGAGAACATCGCCCTGGCCCCCAACGGCAACCAGTACGTCACCTTCGCCAAGGCCCGCCAGGTCGCCGAGGTCACCCGCGGCGGCGCCGTCCGGATCCTTGCCACCATGCCCCTGCCGGCCGACGGCGGCGTGCACACCCCGGCGCTGGGCTTCCCGCTGACCGTGGGCATCACCCGGGACCACGACGGGACCCTGTACTTCCTGTACGCCACCGGCACCACCGACCTCACCGCGGCGGCCGGCCCGAGCGGATCGCCGCGCTGCCCGCGAACAGCCTGCCCAACGGCCTGGCCCTGGACGCTCGCACCCACACCCTCTACATCACCGACTCCGAGGGCGCCGTCTGGAGCGTGCCCGCCGCCGGCGGCACCGCCACCGCTTGGTCCACCGACCCCGCACTGGCCCCGGCCGGATTCCTCGGTGCCAACGGCCTGAAGGTCCACAACGGCGCGATCTGGGCCACCAACCTGGACAAGGGCACCATCGCGCGCATCCCGATCCTCCCCGACGGGACCGCCGGCCCGGCCCAGATCACCGCCACCGGCCTGACCGGCATCGACGACTTCGCCTTCACCGGCCACGGCGACCAGATCCTGGCCGTCCTCGACACCGTCGACCAGGTCGCCCTCGTTCAGCCCGATGGCACCCACACCACCGTCCTGACCGCCGCCGACGGGCTGCAGGGCCCGACCTCCATCGCCCTGCGCGGCGACACGGCCTACATCATGAGCGCCGCCTACCTCACCGGAAAGGACCCGAACGAGATCACGGTCCACCTCAACGACTGACACCCCGCGCACGACCGCGCTCCAAGAAACCCACCCAAGACGGAGCAAGGGCAACAAGGGCGGACGCCGCCCGTTCGTCACGGCAGCGACGGCCGTCTTACCACAGGACGGGTATAGGCCGACTGACCTTCCCCTCGTAGCGTGGAGACCCTGACTGCAGGGGAAGTTGAGGGTCATGGCAGGCAAGGGGCGGAAGTTCGATGCGGAGTTCCGTGAGGGGCTGTGCGGATCGTCGCCGAGACCGGCAAGCCGATCGCGCAGGTCGCGCAGGTCGCGCAGGCCCTCGTGCGGCTGCGGCGGGAGAACGCGCGGCTGAAGAAGGACAGCAAGGAGCTGGCCATGGAGCGTGATGTGCTCGAACGCTGCATGGTCTTGTGGGTGAAGTAGCTGTGGCGGACCCGGCGGTGCTCGTCGGGGTGATCAGCGACCAGAAGACCGTGCACAGCGTTCCGTACCGCACCTCCTGCCGGGCCCCGGGGCGTGTCGGAGGCGTGGTTCTGCAAGTGGCGCCGCCGGGCGTCCGAGCCGACGAAACGCGAGACCAGACGCGCAGAGCCGGCCGAGCGGATCAGTCACTTCTTCGACCGCTCCGGCCGGACGTACGGCTCGCCGAGGATCACAGTGGACTTGTGGGAGGAGGGCTGGCAGGTGTCACAGAACACCGTCGCCGAGATCATGGCCGAACTCGGCCTGCAGGGCCGCAAGCCGCCTCGCCGACGCCGCTCGCTCACCCGCCCCGGCAAGCGGAAGACTGCCCCTGACCTGGTGCGACGCAAACTCGAGGCTCATCCTGCCTCAGCACCGAACAGGCCCGTGAGCTGCATGGATGACATTCTCGGCAGGCGCAGTCGTCGAAACGTCCTTCGCCTGGTTCCTGCGCAGCCGACGCCTGGTCCGTGACTACGAACGGCGCACCGACACCAGCGAGACCGTCATCCTGTGGTCGATGACCATGCTTATGAGCCGCCGCCTGGCCGCCCAGCGCCGGCAGCGTCCTGCTCCGGCGCGGGCAGCATGAACCTGCCCGGCTTCTCCTCCACCAGCCAGCCCCGTTCCACCAGCCGTTTCAACCGGGCCCTCGCTCCCTCGACGCGGGAGGCGGAGGCGCTGTCCCAGCCCAGCACCACCGTTGCCCGCCGGGCACCCAGCCCATCGGCTCCCGCCTCCAAGGCGGCAGCCATCAACGCCTGGTAGTCCACCGACAGCACCTCGGTGTCGGCCGCGTCCTTGCGGTGAGGCACCGCCCGGCGCGGACGCACCGGCTTCCTCTGCGACACCCCTCCGCCCACCACGGCGGGCGCCTCCTCCTCAGCCGGCGCCTCCGGATACTGCTCCAGCCCGATCACCCGGCGTCTGAGCACCTCTTCCACCTCAGGGCTTGCCCGCCGAACAGGTCCCGTAGATCGAGTGCCTGCTGCCGGCGGCCCGAGACGACCTCACCGCCTCCTGCGACCTTCCGGCGCCCCTGCACCAACCGACGCTGTCATCAAGGCACTTGGCATGCATGTCCGTTTCCCGCGAGATCGTGAGGATGCTGTGCAGGACGGGAAACAGGCTTCCGGGCTCCCGGAACCCTCTCTACCCTCCCGGAATCATGGCGACAGACCACGCGCAGCAGCCCCGGCCGACCGCCGGACATTCCCGCAGACGCTTCCTCACGGCCGCCGGTGGCGCGGTCGGCGCGACCGTGTTACGGCCCGCGGCGCGAGCAGCCGCGGCCACGCCCTCCCGCCGGAGCGTCGCCGTCCTCGGCGGCGGCGTCTCCGGGCTCAGCGCCGCCCACGAACTCGCCGAACGCGGATACGCCGTCACCGTCTACGAGTACTACGACATCCTCGGCGGCAAGGCCCGCTCGATGGACGTCCCCGGCACAGCCGCCGGCGGCCGCAAGCCGCTGCCCGGCGAACACGGCTTCCGCTTCTTCCCCGGCTTCTACCGCAACCTGCCGGACACGATGCGCCGCATCCCCTTCCCCGGCAACGCCGGCGGCGTCCACGGCAACCTCCGCAACGCCACAGAGGAGTTGTTCGCCCGCGGCTCGGGCCGCCCCGACCTGCACTTCCCGCTGCGCAGGATCACGACCCAGCCGGCGCCCGGCGACATCACCCCGTCCTGGATCCGCGACCAGATCCTGTCCGTCCTGGATGTGGGCACCCGGCTGCCCGCCCACGAGGTTGCCTACTTCGCGGACCGCCTCCTGGTCCATCTCACCAGTTGCGACGCCCGCCGCGAGGACCAGTGGGAGAAGGTCGCGTGGTGGGACTTCATCCGTGCGGGAGAGATGAGCACGGAGTACCAGACCCTCCTCGGCATCGGGCAGACCCGTAACCTCGTCGCCACCCGCGCCGAGGTGGCGTCGACCAGGACGGTCGGCCGCGTCATCATCGAAGCCCTGATCCTGTGGGGCCTGCTCGGCCGTGGGATGGACGGCGACGCCGACATCGACCGCGTCCTGAACGCTCCCACCAGCGAGGCCTGGATCGACCCCTGGGAGGCGCATCTGCGCTCGCTCGGCGTCGACTTCGTGACCGGCACGCAGGTGCTGGAGGTCGGGTACGAGGGCGGGCGGGTGACCGGCGTCCGCGTCGCGGCCCGTGACGGCGGCCACGAGCGCACGGTCACCGCCGACCACTACGTCTCCGCCATGCCCGTCGAACACGCTCGCGTCACCTGGGGCAGGGCCCTGCGCGCCGCCGACCCGCAGCTCGGCCGGTGCGACGCGCTGAAGACGGACTGGATGACCGGCGTGATGTTCTACCTGCGCACGCCCACACCCGTCGTACACGGCCACATCAACTGCCTCGACTCACCCTGGTCGGTGACGGCCGTGGGCCAGGCGCAGTTCTGGGACGTCCGGGACTTCTCCCGTGACTACGGCGACGGGCGGGCCCACGACTGCCTCTCCGCGATCATTTCGGAGTGGGACAAGCCCGGCATCCTGTACGGCAAGACGGCCAAGGAGTGCACCCGGGACGAGATCGTCGCCGAGCTGTGGGCGCAGCTGAAGGACGGGCTGAACGACGCGGGCAAGACCACGCTCAGGGACGAGGACCGCCTCGGCTGGTTCATGGACCCGGCGGTGACGGGCCTGGGCGGCCCCGACCCGCACAATCGCGAACAGCTCCTCATCCACCCGACGGGCACGCTCCACCATCGCCCCTCGGCGCAGACGACGATCCCGAACTTCTTCCTCGCGGGCGACTACATCCGCACCGACGTCGACCTTGCGACCATGGAAGGCGCCAACGAGTCCGCACGACGAGCCGTCAACGCCCTGCTCGACGCGGACCGTTCGGATGCCGAGCGGTGCCGTGTGTGGGAACTGTACCGGCCGCCGGAGATGGAGCCCCTGAAGCGGATCGACGAGCTGCGCTACAGGCTGGGTCTGCCGAACACCTTCGACCTGGGGTGAGCCCGACCGGCCTCCCTCCGTTCCGGCTCCTGTGAGGCGTTGGGGGCGTCGCGTACAGTGCGGTGTCGAGGGCCTCACGGTCCGGGTTCGCAGCCCGACCCGCGCGGTCCTCTCGTCTTGTCCGCCGCGGGGCCGGGAGGAACGGGCTCCGCGGCCGTCCCAGACGGAAGGAAAGCGCATGGCACTGCAGGTTCTGCGGGCGCAGGACAGAACTCCCGCGCCGTGGAAGAACGGCGGGGGTGTCACCTCCGAGGTCGCGGCCCGTCCCGAGGGGGCACGGACCGACGATTTCGTCTGGCGTGTCAGCATTGCCGATGTCGCGCAGAGCGGACCGTTCTCGGTCTTCGAGGGTGTGGACAGGATCATCACCGTCGTCGACGGTCCCGGCATGGCCCTGACGGTCGACGGCGCCCGGCATGTGATGGCCGTCCCGTACGAGCCGTTCGCCTTCGCCGGTGACTCCGACACGCAGTGCGAGCTGCTCGGCGGCCCGATCGTCGACTTCAACGTCATGGTGCGGCGCGCCGGTGCGTCGGCGCGGGTCCGGATCGTGCGCGATCACGTCGCGGTGCGGCCGGAAGCCGGAACGTGCGTGCTGACAGTGGTCCTTGAAGGGACGGCCGCCCTCGGTCGGACGTCCGTCCGCCTCGATCACCTGGACGCCGCGCTGTTCGCCACGGGGGACGCCGAGGACATCGACGTCGACGGGGTTCTCGCACTGGTCACCGTCGCGGACCCCGACTCCGACTGACCCGGCGCCTTCGGAGTGCGGGCGGCTTGCCGCTCACTCACGAGGCGGCCGGCCGCCGTGGGGGTGCGCGGGGAGCTCTTCGAAGCGGCTGCCTGCCCTGGCGAGGCGCCGGGTGAGCGAGAAGCCGCTGCTGCCGCGCGAGATCGACGACAAGCTGGTGCCGCCGGTTTGGGTCGCCGTGCTGGACGCCGCGTGGAAGCAGATGGCCGAGCGCTTGGAGGAGGCCGGCGCTGAAGTTCCCCCCGCGAACTGGACAGCGGGTGTTTACGCTGCCGGGACGAGGTTCTGCCTGAGCAAGGATCTCGTTTCGAGCGGGGTGACGTACCCGTAGTCGGGATGCCGACGGAGCCGGCTGCGGTTGTACTCGACCTCGACGTAGCGGAAAACGTCGGCCCGGGGGCCTCGCGGGTCTCCCACATGGTCGTCCCGATCTCTGCTTTCAGGATGGCGAACCAGCTTTCCGCAGCGGCATTCTCGTAACAAGAGCCGACGCGCCCCAGCGACTGCCTCATGCGCAACCTGCGTATTTCGCTGCGGAATTCGTCACTCGTGTACTCACTGCTGCGATCCGTATGCATGACGCAACCCTGCTCCAGGCCGCCACGCCCGGCCGCCATCCGCAAGGCGGCGACCGGCAGCCCGGCGCGGTGGTGGTCGGCCATCGCCCAGCCGACCACCTCCCGCGTCGCGAGAGACTCTGCGGATCTTCGCGGCAACCTTTTCGGCCTCTGGGGCCACTCAGTGTTGCCCGGCCAAGTGGTCCGGTCACATGCACGGCTGAAAGAGAGCGCAGACATGCCCCTTGAACGAGAGCACAGACATGTCCCCAGCCCACCCACGTCATCGGTGGCATCCCGCGCCGGCGGCCGCCGTGCCGACGGCCGCGCCCGCGGTGGTCGCCCGAAGCATCGTGGCCGTCGGTTGCTCGCGCATCGGGGTTTCTGGGCGGGCCTCGTCATGGTGGTCGTGGCCGGCTCCGCCGTTGTGGTCAGCCAGGCTTCGGCGCAGCAAACCCTGGATCTGAAGAAGTGGTACGTGCTGGTCAACCGCAACAGCGGCAGGGTGCTGGACGACCGCGGCTTCGCCACGAACGACGGCGCGGCGGTGGTGCAGTGGGCGCGCCACGGCGGGGCCAACCAGCAGTGGCGGTTCATCGACGCGGGTGACGGCTACTACCGGCTGCAGAACCGGAACTCCGGCAAGGTGCTGGACGACCTCGGCTGGTCGAAGAGCGCCGGCTCCGCCATCGTGCAGTGGAAAGCCCTGAACGGCACCAACCAGCAGTTCGAACTGGCCAAGTCGCCGGACGGCTATGTGCGTTTGGTCAATCGCTTCAGTGGCATGGCCGTCGAGGTCCACAACGCCACCAAGGCTGATGGGGGCGACGTCGTCCAGGATCGCGACCGGGGCGGCGCCGATCAGCAGTGGCAACTCGTCCCGGCCGGGAGCATCGGCACGCAGCCGTCGCCTCCCGCGCCCGGTGACGGCAGCTCGACGACACGTTTCATGGGCAGCAGCACGGTGCTCATCGGCGGCTCGATGACTGACGCCTCGGCGACCGCCGCGCCGTTCGACGTGCGCTACGCCTATGTGCACAGCCGGCCCGCGCCCTCGTCGGCCGCCTATTCGGCAGCGCGCTGCCAGGACGCGTGGTCGAACTGGTGGGGCTGCTGGGGCGGCCCCACCACCGCGCCCGGCAACTACGTGACCTGGTCGGACGCCCATGCGGCCCAGGCGACCTACCAGGGCAGGCCGCGCCCGCAGAAGTATCTGTGGACTTGGTACTCACTGCGCGACCTCGGAGATCTGGCAGGCGAGGGCGACGGCCCGGGCGAGGTCAAGGCCATCAACAGGCTCGACCTGCTCACCCGGTACATGAACGACTACCGTTTCTTCCTCCAGAAGATCGGCACGTCGCACGACGCGATCGACCTTGAGCCCGACTTCTGGGGCTACGTCCGGTCGCTCGGCGATCCGCACCAGGTTGCCGCACAGGTCTCGGCCGCCAACCCGACCGATTGCGGACCGCAGGAGAACAGCGCCGCCGGACTCAGCCGCTGCCTGATATCGATGGCGCGCAAGTACGCGCCGAACACCGCCGTGGGGCTCCACCTCACCTGCTGGGACTGGCAGACCAACACACCGGCATGCGTCAAGGACTACGCAAAGCTCGGGGCCGAGAACGCCGACTTCCTGGTCACCGATGTGTCGGACCGCGACGCAGGCTGGTACGCACAGCCGGCCCACGGCGGCAGTGACCACTTCTGGACCGACCAGAAGGCCGCCGCCGCACTGAAGTTCTACAAGACGATGGCCGAGTCCGTGGGCAAGCCGGTGGTCCTGTGGCAGATCCCCGTGGGCAACATGGCGCAGAACAACACTCTCAACCATTACAAGGACGACAAGGTGGACTGGTTCTTCGCGCACATGGACCAGGTCGCGAACGCCCATGTCGCCGGCCTGCTCTTCGGTCCAGGGCAGCAGGAACAGACAACGGCCGAGTCCGACGGCGGAAACCTGATCCGCAAGACGATCGGCTATCACAACTCGGGCGGCACAGCGCTCAAGTAGGCGAAGGTACGAATGCGCCCCCATCTCTCCGATGGGGGCGCATTCGTCATCTTCGTCGGGCTCAGCGGGTGGAGGTGCTCACGTCGTAGACCGCTCGTCTACGTGCCGGTGCACCGCACCCGATCGCGATCACCGTTGATCAGGCGGGTCAGCGCTGCAGGGTGAGGACACCCGGCCGCCACGGCAGTCGGTCGTAGGGGCCGGTCGCGGTGGGGGACTTGCCCTGGTAGAGGAACTGCAGGTTGCAGGGGTCGATGGTCATGGTCTGGTCGGGGTTGTTGCGGACCAGGTCGCCGTGGCTGATGTCGTTGGTCCAGGTGGCACCGCTGTTGGCCTTGCCCGCGAAGGGGTTGCTCTCGCTGGCGGCCTGCGGGGTCCATGAACCGCTTGGGCTGGAGGCCGTGAAGGAGCGGAAGTAGCGCTGCTCATTCGCACCCCGAGCCTCAACGATCATGAGGTACTGGTTCTGCCCCTTGACCTTGTAGACCTGCGGCGCCTCGAACAGGTTCTTCTCGGTGTCGCTCATGACTGTCGTGTACGACGAGCCGAAGCTGCCCGGGAAGTTCCCGATCGGCATGCTCGCCCGGTAGATCTTGCCGTTGTCGCCGGCGAAGAACAGGTACATGTTCTGGTCGTCGGCGATCAGGGTCTGGTCGATCGGGGCGGCGCCGGGGATGCTGCCGGTGAACAGCGGCTGCGGCGCGGACCAGCCGCCCGGGTTGGTGGGGTCGCTGGACGTGCGGTAGACGAAGGGCGACGCGCCCCACTGGGACGCCAGCACCCAGATCTTCTTGGGCGCGAAGTAGAACAGCGTGGGCGCCACCGCGGACTGGCTCGTCCCGGTCTGGCCGGCCGACGCCATGTCCGACCAGTTCGTGAAGGGCTTGAACATCATCGAGCCGTACGACGATCCCGACACGTTCGACGCGTAGACCAGGTGCTTGCCGTTGTACACCACGTCGGTGAAGTCCTTCACCGCGTCCCACCCGTTCGCCGGCTGCGCCAGCGCACCCGTCGACGTCCACCGGTACGTCGACGGAAGAGCACACGTGCCGCCCGCCGGCGCGGGCGTCGAAGTCCTGAGGTTCCAGTGCTGGTGGGCGCCGCCGCCCGAGTCCCAGATCTGGACGGGAGTGCCGTTGGCGGTCCGACCGCCGGGGATCTCCAGCGCCCGGCCGCTGGCGACGTTGGTCAGTGTGTAGGACCCGTCACTGTTCCGGTCGGCCCGCCAGTGCTGGTTGGCGCCGCCGCCCGAGTCCCAGACCTGCATCCTCGTCCCGTTGCCCGTCTGGTTGCCCGGTTCGTCCAGTACCCGGCCGCTGGCGACGTTGGTCAGCGTGTAGGAGCCGTCGCTGTTCCGGCCGGCCCGCCACTGCTGATTGGAGGCACCACTGGCGTCCCACACCTGGAGCGGGGTGCCGTTGCCGTTGTATCCCGCAGGCTCGTCGAGAACGCGTCCGGCGGCCACGTCGGAGAGCGTGTAGACGGTGCCGGAGGTGATGCCCCCGCCCGGCGTGCCGCTGCTGCCGCCCAGGGCGGTGAGTACCGCGCTGTAGCCGGGCTTCTTGTTGCCGCCCGCGTCGAACAGCAGCGGGTTCTCACCGGTGCGCCAGGAGTCGCTGTCGCGGATGCCCCACACGGTGATGCCGGTGCAGCGGGCGACGTTCATGCACGCCTGCACGGTGTTGGCGTAGGCGGTCGGTGAGGCCTGGGCGATGTCGAGTTCGGTGATCTGGACGTCCACGCCGAGCGCGGCGAACTTGGACAGGGTGGTCCGGTAGCCGGCCGGCGGGCCGCCCGCGCCGAAGTGGCTCTGGAAGCCGACGCAGTCAATGGGTACACCGCGGGACTTGAAGTCCTTGACCATGTTGTAGACGCCCTGCGTCTTGGCGTCGGACCAGTTCTCGATGTTGTAGTCGTTGTAGCAGAGCTTGGCCGAGGGGTCGGCGGCCCGCGCGGTGCGGAACGCCTCCTCGATGAAGCCGTTGCCCAGCACGTCCTGGAAGACCGAGCTGCGGTGCTGACCGCTGCCGCCGTCGGCGAAGGCCTCGTTGACCACGTCCCAGGCGTAGATCTTGCCCTTGAAGTGGCTCATCTCGGTGGTGATGTGGTTCTTCATCACGCTGCGCAGCGTGTTCGCGTCTCTGATGCCGCTGACCCAGCCGGGTAGCTGCGAGTGCCACACCAGGGTGTGGCCGCGCACCCGCTGACCGTGCGCGGAGGCGTGGCCGACGATCGAGTCGGCCGGGCCGAAGTTGAAGGTGCCGCGGGACGGTTCGGTGGTGTCCCACTTCATCTCGTTCTCCGGGGTGATCGTGCTGAACTCCCGGTCGAGAATCGTGGAGTACGTCGGGTCGCCGAGCTTCCCGGCTGCCACGGCCGTGCCGAAGTAGCGGCCACTGCCGGCCGCTGCACCGGCCAGGGTCGGCGTGCGGGCATTCGGGGTGTGTGCGGCCTGGGCGACCAGGGGTACGGCAGCACCAGCGGCGGCGAGGACCACGGCGGCGGCGAGCACGCGGCCGGTAGCCGGACGGCGGCGACGAGAGCGGTTCTGATCTGACAAGGGCATGCCCTTCTGGAACAACGGGCCTTGATCCGGCCCTGGTTACCCGCCAGTTGCCGCCCACGCACACAAAGGTTGCCGCGACCGAGGGAATTTCCACGGCCGCCGTCACCGTCCCCACGCAGTTCCACGGCGACCTGCTGGCCACCTACGCCGACGGGACCAACGCCGGCCCGGCCGACTGGACCCCGTACCAGCAGTTCGGGTACTTGTTCTCCCATCGAGCTGTGCGCCAAGGGGACTCGTCCTCTTGCCGCACAGCGGCGTTCACCGGGTCGGGACGAACCCTCCCCGGACCGACGCGGAGCCGCCCGAACCCTGCGCGTCGACGCGGTAGCCGTCGCCCAGGGCACTGCGCACGCCGGTGCCGTTGTTGAACTGGGCGGCAAACTCATGGCTCCCGGCCGGCACGGTCAGGCCCGGCTTGAGGACCCAGCGGTAGACCAGCGCGCGGCCGGCCTCCTGGGCGGTGACGGTGAAGTCAGCACTCGGCAGGGTCTGCCAGGTGCCGGTGATCTTCACCCCGCCGGTCTGCACGATCCGCATCTCGACCGTGAACGAGGTGAGCGGCCGGGTCGTCTTGAGGACGAGGTTGCTCTGCGTCCAGTAGACGGTGCTGTGCGGGTCCACCGAGCCGGCCGACCACAGCGGCCCGTTCTGACTCTCGCCGGCGGTCGGCGATGGACTGGTGGCCGACGGAGTCGGGCGCGCGCTGCCCGAGGTGGTGGCCGGGTCCGGCGCGACGGGGGTGGGGCGGCCCGGTGTCGGGTGCGGGGAGCTGACGGTCGGGGACGGGGTGGCAGGAGTGGTCACGGTGGCCGACGGCGACGAGTGCGCGACGATGGCGGCGACGGCGAGGCCGCCGGTCGCCAGGATGCCGGTGGCGGCGAGCCCGGCGAGCGCGACCCTGGTACCGGACCTCGCGAACGGCCTGGCGCGGTGACGGACGGCGGGGCCGACCGTGCCGCGTTGCACCCGGGCCAGCATCCTCGCACGGTCGGGCCGGTGGGCTTCGGCGGCCTCGCGCAGCCGACGGGCGATCTCCTCGTTCACCGGTTCCTCCTCCCTGCCACCAGGTCCCCGACCGCTCGCGCGCCCAGTATCCTTTCCAGCTCGGCCATTCCCTTCGAGGTCTGGCTCTTCACCGTACCGACCGATATGCCCAGCGCTGCCGCCGTGTCCTTCTCCGACAGGTCGAAGGCGTGTCGCAGCACCACACAGGCGCGCTTGCGGAACGGCAGCCGGGCGAGCGCCGCGCGGACGTCCAGCACGGCCGCCATGTCCGGCCCCTCCACCTTCTCGGGGCTGCGGGACCAGAACAGCGTGATCCGGAGTCGCTCGCGCACCGCGCTGCGGATCCGTCCGCGCGCCAGGTTGGCCACCACACCGCGGGCGTAGGCGAGCGGGTGGTCGGCCTGCCGCAACCGGTCCCAGCGCTGCCACAGGGCGACCAGGGCATCCGCCGCAAGGTCGTCCGCCGCGTCGGTCTCGCCGGTCAACAGGTGTGCTAGACGGGCGAGTTCGGCATAGTGGCGTTCGAAGAATTCGTGGAACTCCGCGGACGCGTCATCGAGGACCATCCCCCGGTCGCCCTCTCCTGGCAATGACGTGCGCATTGGTTGCGCGTTTAACAATAGGGGCGGCAGCCTAACAGTGCCCAGCCCGGGATCCGAACGGCGGTCGTGCTCGGTTGCGGGCCGGTGAAGGACGACCGGCGGGCTGGTCAGTGCCGGGCGAACTGGACGCCGGTCGGCTGCGAGACGTCCGGCCGCACGGCGATGCCGTCGACGGTCAGCCGCTCCCCGTAGACGTCGGTGATCCTGAGCGCCCCGCCACAGCCGGTGCCATCGGCGGACAGAAAGTAGTTGTAGTCGGTGCGGGGCAGCCGCCGCCAGCCGTCGGCGGTCCGCACCTCCAGCGCGGCCACCGGGTTCCGGTGGCCGGTCACCTGGATCCCGCACCACCACTTGGTGGACCCGGCCTTGTACCGGACGGCGATCGTGCCCGGCAGGTCCGGGCTCAGCAGCGACCAGGTGATCGGTAGCCGGCCCACCGACGGGTCGGCGAGCTTGGCGAACGCCTGCCGACTGAGGTCGAGTTGCCCCGGCGCGCAGGGCGACGGGCATTCGTTGACGATCCGTACCGTGATGGCGGCTCCGCCGGCCGCGCGGACCAGCACGTAGGCCCCGCACGCCTTGGCCGACTCGTAGTCGGTGACGTTCATCGCCGCGACCATCAGGTCGTCGGACGCCCCGTACAGGCAGGAGCCGCTGCCGTCACCAGCCGCATAGGCGGTGGCGACTCCCCGGTAGCTGACGGCCGGTCTGATCCGTCCGGCCGGGGCCGCCGCGCTGGCGCTCGCGGGCGCGGTACTGGTGGCGGAGGCCGTCGGAGTGACCGCAGGCGACGGCGTGGCCGAGGCCGAGTCCGGGACCGTGGGACTGGCCGAGGCCGTCGGCTGCACCGTCGCACCCGCACCGCCGCCCGCCACCGACCCGGCACCGGACGGGGCGGCCGCTCGTGCGCCTGCTGCGGACGCGTCGGCTGCCCTTCCGGCACTGGTTCCGCTCCCGGTGAGGACGGTCAGGGCCAGGCACGCCAGCACACCGACGACTAGCAGCCCCAAGGGAATAACCGTGACCGGTCCGCGCCTGCGCCACGGTTGCGGCGCGGCGTGCTTCGTTGCCCTCATGCCCGTCCATCCGGTAGTTCGACTCGGCCTTCCGGCTCCCAGTTGCCGCAGGAGACGAGAAGGTTGCCGCCCCGACGCAGGCACTGAGCCCGCTGCTGTAGGTCGCGGTGAGGGGGAGGTCGGTCAGGGGTCCGGTGTCCGTGGAGGAGGTTCCGGTGGCGGGATGGAGCCGGGCGCGACCGGGTTGTAGTCGTCCTCGTCCCGTGCGCTGTAGACGAGTGTGCCGTCCGGGAAGGTGAACGTCGTCAGTTCGCCGGTGATGGCGGCGGTGCCCGGGTCCAGCAGGACGTAACGGAATGCGAAGCCGGTCGCGTAAGCCCGTATCTGCACACCGAAGTTGATGGAGGTGCGGTTGTCCCGGAGGTTCCAGCGCATCTCCTGGTAGGCGCCCAGGACGGTCGCGTTGCGGCCGTACACCGGGTTCCACGTGCGGTCGACGTGCCAGCGCTGGTAGTTCGTCAGAACGGCGTCGGCGCCGAGGGTGGTTGCGTCGCTCAGCCGCAGGCCCATGGCCGAACCGGCCACGACTGTCGCGCCCTTGCGCCGGGCCGACCACTGGAGCGAGCCGCCCGCCAGCGACATGGTGATGCTGGTGGCGCCGTCGGCCGATGTCGCGGTGACGGGCGTCCGAGGCCTCGGCCGGATATGTGCTGCCGATGCCCGGCGCGGCCGTTGCGGCGGCGACACCGCGCCCTTGAGCACCGCGCGGCGCGAGGGTTCCTGAGGCCCTGACACGTTCACAGCCGGTCCACCTCGCTTGGATACGGTTTCCAACAAACTCAACCAGCAAGTAACAGATTCTGACTGTGTCGTGAAGTCTCTACGCCCGTCCCGAACCAGAGGTCAACCCCTCGCATCCGTCCTTCCGCATGTCCGAAATCCTGGACAGTTCAGGCGACTTGCGGCCCCGACGAGTCCGGCTGGGTGTGCGGCGAGCCGGTCAAGCTTAAACAAATTCGAACGCCGTCCTTGACGCCGCAAACATGCCACGACTCTCATGGGTCTCCGCCGACACCAAGGGACCGTCAACCTCGACAGAGAGGGACGCACATGTTCAAGGGAGTTGCCCGGACGCCCGCCGGCCGATGGCGGCGCAGAGCCGCCGCGTTACTGACCCTGCTGGGAGGCCTTGCGGCGCTCCTGCTTCCGGCGACCGAGGCGCACGCGGCCTCGGTGTCGTTCACCACGGGCGCCGCACGCACCGACCAGAACGGGAACGCGCTTCAGCTGCACGGCCTCGGCATCATCAAGGTGGGCAGCACCTGGTACGGCTTCGGGGAGGACAAGACCGGCGAGACGTCGTCGGACACGTCGTTCCAGGACATCCCCTGCTACACCTCGACCGACCTGGCCAACTGGACCTACCGGGGCGTCGCCCTGGCCAGGCAGAGCAGCGGCGACCTGGGGCCGGGCCGCGTCGTGGAGCGACCCAAGGTCATCTACAACGCCTCGACCAGCACCTACGTGATGTACATGCACATCGACAGCACCAACTACTCCGAGGCCAAGGTCGGTGTGGCGACCAGTAGCACCCCCTGCGGCCCGTACACCTACCGGGGAAGCTTCCGGCCGCTGGGCAACCTCAGCCGTGACCTCGGCCTGTTCCAGGACACCGATGGCACCGCCTATCTGCTGAGCGAGGACCGCAACAACGGCCTGCGCATCGACAAGCTGTCCGCCGACTACCTGTCCGTGGACAGCGCTGTGGCGGTGCTCGGCAGCAGCGGCAGCGTCGAGGCGCCCGCCATGGTCAAGGCCAACGGCACCTACTACGTATTCGGCTCGCACCTGACGGGCTGGGGCCTCAACGACAACATCTACGCCACCGCCACGTCACTGGGCGGCCCCTGGTCGTCGTTCCGTGACCTGGCCGCACCCGGCACCCACACCTACGGCAGCCAGACGGCGAACGTCATCACCGTCCAGGGCTCCTCCGGCACCACCTACATCTACGCCGGCGACCGCTGGAACACCTCCGACCTCGGCGCGTCGACACTGATCTGGCTGCCCCTGACCATCAGGGGAACGTCGGTGAACCTCGGCCAGTACCCCATCTGGTCACTCGACACCGCAGCGGGAACCTGGACGGCCGACAGCGGGATCCCCGCTGAGGGCGTCCACACCCTGAAGGATGTCAACAGCTCCATGCTGATGGACGTGTCGAGCGGTTCCACGGCGAAGGGCGCCGAGATCATCCAGTGGCCGTCCACCGGCGGTACCAACCAGCAGTGGACGCTCACGCGGGTGGGGGACAACATCTTCACGCTCAAGAGCGTGAAGAGCGGCCTTTGCCTGGACGTGCCGAACCAGTCGACCGCCACCGGCCTGCAACTGCAGCAGTGGGCCTGCAACGGCGGGACCAACCAGGAATGGTTCCTCGACCTCGTCGGCAGCTACACCGGCAGCACCTACATGCTCGCCGGCGTCGGCAGCGACCTGGACATCGGTGTCACGACCGCCTCGACCACCGGCGGAGCGGCCGTGGACCAGGAACCGGGCACCGGCGCCTCCAGCCAGCAGTGGAGTCTTTCCTGACAGGTGCGCCAGGGCCACTGACGCGGACAACGACCATGTCGGCCACGTGTTCCTGACCCCGCAACGCCTCCACCCGGCCGAGGAACTCGTCATCCGGCACACGGGGGCCAGGTCGTCACCGTCGAGCAGCACCTGTGCTACTTCGCCGCCGTCCACCGGCTGCCCGCGTGGACCGAGGCCGCGAACTCGTCAGCCTCCTCGGCCACGAGCGCTACGCACCGCCGTGGGCGGCCGTGCTGTACGCCGCGGTGGCGGGGCGGGTGGTCGCCGAGGTGCTCACCGGGCCTCCCGTGGCCCGGTTGTGCGCTGACGTCACGGCCGAGTCCTCCGGCCCGGCAGGCCACCGCACCCACCTCACCGGAGCCCCGCACCGACCTGCCTGCCCCGTCCTGCTCCTGGCACACCAGCCAGGATTCCGGGGCCCGCCGTTCCGCGTCCTCGCCCCCAGCGAGATCACCCTGCTCGTGCTCCGCTCCCCACACCCGGCCCACCTCGCCGTAGACGGGCGCGCCAACACACCGCTTGGGGCAGGACGCATCCGTTGCCGGGTCTCCGGCTCGGAGGCGTTCGCCGGACCTGATCACCGGTTGGACGACCGGGCGTACCAGAGGGCCGGACGTTTCCGATCATCCAGGACGGCGAGTACGACGTCCGGTTGTCGCGTGGGCGGCCCGGCCCGGAGCGTCTGTTCCGGGCC
Source organism: Streptomyces broussonetiae (assembly GCF_009796285.1). Lineage (NCBI taxonomy): Bacteria > Bacillati > Actinomycetota > Actinomycetes > Kitasatosporales > Streptomycetaceae > Streptomyces > Streptomyces broussonetiae. Next base: position 7,933,812 of record NZ_CP047020.1, read on the forward strand.
GGCCCGCCCACGCGATATCAGCTTGCGGCGGGGACCGGGTCGCGAGTCGGTTCGGGCATCGCCTCGGGCATCGCCTCGGGTGCGGGCGTGTCCTTGGGATCGGGCTCGGCCGGCACCGCAGAAGGAGCGGGGGCAGGGGCGTAGGGGATCTCTCCGCGCAGGACGGCCTTGGCGCGGTCCTCGTCCAACTCGCCCTCCCAGCGGGCGACGGCCAGGGTGGCGACGCCGTTGCCGACCAGGCTGGTCAGGGCGCGAGCTTCGGACATGAACCGGTCGACGCCGAAGATCAGCGCGAGGGCGGCGGGCGGGACGTGAGGGACGGCGCTGAGTGTGGCGGCCAGGGCGACGAAGCCGGAGCCGGTGACGCCTGCGGCGCCCTTGGAGGTGAGCAACATGACAGCGAGCATGGCCAGTTGCTGGGTGAGGCTGAGGTGGATGCCGAGGGCCTGGGCGAGGAAGACCGAGCCCATGGTCAGGTAGATGGCGGTGCCGTCGAGGTTGAAGGAGTACCCGGCGGGCAGCGTGATGCCGACGACCGGTTTCGAGGCGCCGGCGTGCTGGAGCTTGGCCATCATGCGCGGCAGGACGGGCTCGGTGGAGGAGGTGCCCAGGACGATCAGCAGTTCTTCCTTGATATAGCGCAGGAAGGCCAGCAGTCGCAGTCCGTTCAGGCGCATCACGGTCCCGAGGACGACCAGGACGAAGAAGACGGCGGTCAGCCAGAACGAGCCGACCAGCAGGGCCAGGTGGCGCAGGGTGCCCAGGCCGTAGTGGCCGATGGTGAAGGCCATCGAGCCGAACGCGCCGATGGGGGCGAGCCGCATGATCCAGCGGATGAGCGTGAACAGGACCGTAGAGAACTTCTCGACGCCCCGGGCGATGCCCAGGCCGGCCTCTCCGCTGGCGTGCAGGCCGAAGCCGAACAGCACCGACACCAGCAGCACGGGCAGGATCTCGTTGCCGGTCAGGGCGCTGACCAGGGTGGCCGGGATGGTGGCGAGAAGGAAGGCGGCGAAGCCCTCGTGGGCCGTGGTCGCCTCCGGCGGCAGGCCCTTGGTGGACAGGGTCGAGAGGTCGATGTGCAGACCGCTGCCCGGCTGGACGACGTTGACGACGACCAGGCCGATCACCATGGCCACGGTGGTCAGCACCTCGAAGTAGACCAGAGCCTTCAGGCTCACGCGGCCGACCGCGCGGGCGTTGCCCATGGAGGCGATGCCGTGGACGACCGTGCAGAAGACGATCGGCGCGATGAACATCTTCACCAGCGCGATGAAGCCGTCGCCGAGCGGCTTGAGGTCAGCGCCGGCGGACGGCCACAGCCCGCCCACGGCGGCGCCGAGGAGGACGGCGATCAGGCACTGGACGTAGAGGTGGGACAGCATCCGGCGGATGCGGCCCGGTGGTGGGGTGACGGTACCCGGGGCGGCGTCGTTGCGGCTCATGCGGGGCGTCCTTCCAGGACGGGAACGAGGAGTTCGGCTCGGGCGATACGCCGGGCGGCGCGGTGCAGCAGCAGCGTGGGGGACGCGCTGTCCGGTGCGGGGACGGCTCGGGTGGTGACCACGCCGGCGGGGGTGCCCAGGCGCAGCGTGCCGTCGGCGGTCTGCCGGGCGACGCGGTGGGCGAGGGTGCCAGGGGTGGCGGCGGCCGTGGCCAGGGCCACGGCGGAGGTCAGGCCGATCGCCGGGTGCGGGGCGTGCATGGAGACCATGCGCACGGCCAGGTCGTACTCGTCCTGGTCGACGAGCATGCCCTGGGTGGTGTGATAGGGGGCGGGTCGGGCGACGATGCCCACCTTCGGCACCGCGTGGCTGACCGGATCGCCCTCGCGGGCCAGGCCCATGGCCAGCGCTGCCTGGCGGCGCAGCAGCGTCAGCGCGGGCACTGCGGTGGCAAACGCGGTGAGGGATTCCGTGCCGTCGAGGCCGAACGCCTTGGCCTCGAACAGCGCGGCCGGAGCGCCGGCGTCCACCAGGGATGCCTCGACAAGGCCGTCCGGGCCGGTCAGCTCGTCCAGCGTCCGGCCGGTCGGCAGAGCGCGGCCGGTCGTCGAGCCCGCCGGGTCCTGAAACCCGAGCAGGACCGGCACGCCCCGTGCCGAGGTACCCGGGACCACGGCCGTGCCCTCCTCCGGGGCCACGCCCGCGGGTGTGGGGATCGTGCCGGTGAGACGGGCCCCGGTGTTGACGTTGAGCATGCGGACGGTGGTGGTGTCCGACGTGATCGGCGCGAGATCGTGGTGGACGGCGTACAGGGCCACGGCGGTGGCGCAGTTGCCGCAGTTGCTTGCCCATTCCACGTGCTCGTCGCCGATACCGACCTGCGCGAAGGCGTACTCGACATCCACGCCGGCCTGGGTCGACGCCTGTACGACGGCGGCCTTGGAAGTGGTGGAGGAGGCGCCGCCCACGCCGTCGATCTGGCGGGGGTCGGCGGCATTGAAGGCGGCGAGCAGGAGGGCATCGACGTCCACGCCCGTGGCGGCCACGTCGCGGTGGTCGAAGATCCAGCACTTGCTGGTTCCTCCGCGGATCATCTCGCCCTGCAGACGCAGCACAACTGACTCCTCACAGCCAGGGAAGGGGAAATCCACCGACGGTCTCGCCGCGCGTGGTGTCCTCCACGGTGGGTTACGGCAGCGTGAAGTACAATCTCGGAAATCTGCATGGCTATTAAGGTGAAGTGAACGCTGGAGGTGGCGGCATGCTCGACGTCCGGCGCATCCTGCTGTTCACGGAGGTCGCCCGGCGCGGCTCGGTGACCGCGACAGCCCGCGCCCTCAACTACACCCCGTCAGCGGTATCGCAGCAGATCAGCCGCCTGGAAACGGAGGCAGGACAGCCCCTGCTGGAACGCCACGCCCGGGGCGTCACCCTCACCGACGCCGGACGGGCGCTGGCAGAACGAGGGCAACGGATCGAACGCGAGCTGCAGGCCGCGGAAAACGAACTCGCCGACCACGCCGGTCTGCGGGCGGGCACCCTGCGCATCGGCACCTTCCCCACCGTCGGTGCCTCGCTCCTCCCGCAGGCCGTGATCGCCTTCCGCGACGCCCACCCCGATGTACGGCTGACCGTCCGCAGCGCCCGCATCGCCGGACTCTGGACCATGCTGGAGAACCGGGAGATCGAAATGTCGCTGATGTGGGACTACGACTGGAGCCGAATCGACCGGGAGGACATCGTCGTCACCCCCCTCCTCGACGACCCGCCGGCCCTTCTCGTCAGCGACCACCATCCGCTCGCCGGCCGCGACGCCGCCTCACTCGCCGACTTCGCAGACGATCCCTGGATCACCCGCGCCGACCGTCACCCGGTGGCCGAAGCCCTCGTCCGCGGCTGCCGCGCCGTCGGCTTCGAGCCCCACATCGCCTACGAGGCCCACGACTACCAGGAAGCCCAGGCCATGGTCGCCGCCGGTATCGGCGTCGCCCTCGCCCCCACCCTTGCCCTGGAAGGCATCCGGCCCGGCGTCGACGTCCTGCCCCTCCAGCCGCCGGCCCCCGTCCGCCGCATCCTCCTGGTGCGCATGGCCGACCACTCGCTCACCCCCGCCGCCCTGACCTTCGCCGGACTCCTCCGCGACGCCGCTGCGGCCCGAACCCTCTGACACCGAACCACGCCCACCGGTCATGGAACCGTCGCGCTCACCGCCGACAATCCAAGCCCCGCACTTAGGCGTTGGACCTGAGCAACGGGCGGCGGCAAGCAACCTGGCAGGGGCGCGCCCGGTCAGCGGATTCGGGGCAGTGGACACTGGGACGAGTCCCCCGACGTGTGGGGGCACCGCCACAGAGAGGGGAGATCGAGGGCCCTCGCAGCGCGGCCGGGTGCCGGCGTGGAATCGCGGGCTGCCAAGCTGCGGAGGACGTGGATCCGATCATCCGGCAGCCAGAGCAGCGCCTGATGAGGCGCTGCAGACGAGGAGTCCGCCTGCGCGGGCGCGGCGTCATCCTGCAGGCGCGGTGCTCCTCAGATGTTCCCGCAGCCACTGCTCGGTGTGGCTCACGTGCATCAGTGCGGCGGCCTGGCTGAGGGTGGCGTCACGGGTGGAGAGCGCCTCGAAGATCGCCTCGTGTTCCGCGAGGGTCCTGCCCGCGGCCTGGTCGTCGACCAGGCCGCGCCAGATGCGGGCGCGCAGGGTGCGGCCCGAGATGCCCTCCAGCAGGGTGAGCAGCGTTTCGTTGCCCGTGGCCGAGACCACCGCGCGGTGGAACGCCGCGTCGTGCGCGTTCAGCTGTTCGACGTCGTCACGCGCGGCTCGCATGGCGTCCAGGTGCTGCTTCACCTCTGCCAGCTGGTCGTCGCAGATCCGGGTGGCGGCGAGTGCAGTGGCCACCGGTTCGAGGAGCCGGCGCACCTCCATCAGGTCCAGCAGCGCCGCCGAGTCGCTCTGCAGCAGCTCGACCGCGCCGCCCAGGCCCTCGAGCAGCAGGCTCGGCTCCAGGCTGGTCACATAGGTGCCGTCGCCCCGGCGGACTTCGAGCACGCGGGCGACCGCAAGCGCTTTGACCGCCTCGCGAGCCAGGTTGCGGGACAGGCCCAGCTGGGCCGCCAGCTCCGGCTCCGGCGGCAGCTTCGAGCCCGGTGGCAGCGCCCCGGTGCGGATGAGTTCACGGATCCGCTCAATGGCCTTGTCCGTCAGAGACAACGCGCACCCCTTTCTCCGGAGTGTTCTCCGCGCTGTTCCGCGTGGGTACGTCGGGCCTGATCAGGCCCTGGGCGCGAAGATCGTCCCAGAGAGCTTCCGGCACGCGCCGACGGTGGAGTTCCACGTTGTGCCTGACCTGCTCCTGATTCCTCATTCCCAGGGTGACGTTGATGATACTGGGATGGCTGAACGGGAAAGCGATCGCGGCGGCGGGCAGGGTCGTGCCGTGATGTTCGCAGACATGGGCGATGGCCAGGGCACGGGCGACGAACTCGGGCGGAGCGTCCTTGTAGTCGTACTTCATGCCCGGCACGGGACGGTCCCGGGAGAGCAGGCCCGAGTTGAACACGCCGACGGCGACCACGCTCTTGCCGTGCTCCCGAGCGGCGGGCAGCACGTCGTCCAGCGCCGACTGGTCGAGGAGCGTGTAGCGTCCGGCCAGCATCACCACGTCGGCCGCGGTCTCGCCCAGGAAGCGGGCGAGCATGGCCGACTGGTTCATGCCGGCGCCGATCGCGCCGATCACCCCCTGGTCGCGCAGGTCCGCGAGGGTGGGCAGAGCCTCCTCGGCGGCCTGCCGCCAGTGTTCGTCGGGGTCGTGCACGTAGACGATGTCGAGACGGTCGAGACCCGTACGCTCCAGGGTGGCATCGATGGAGCGGAGCACGCCGTCCCGGCTGAAGTCCCACTGGCGGCGCAGGTCGTCCCGGACGACGAAGCCCTCGCTGTCGACGCCCCGCGGCTGCTCGTTGGGCACGAGCAGCCGGCCCACCTTGGAGGAGACGACGTACTGCTCGCGGGGGCGGTCGCGCAGGGCGGCCCCCAGCCGCTGCTCGGACAGGCCGAGCCCGTAGTGCGGCGCGGTGTCGAAGTACCGGATGCCGCTGTCCCAGGCCGCCTTGATCGCGGCCGCCGCGTCCTGGACCGGTGTGACCCGGTAGAGGTTGCCGATGACGGACGCACCGAAGCCCAGTTCGGTGACGTCGACGGCGGTGTTCGTGATCTTCCGGGTTCGCAAGACGTGCTCCTCGGGTCAGACGGGTGGGACGGCTTCCTGTGGGCGGGACAAGGCGCCGTTCAGCGCCTGACGGCTGCCGAGCCGCCCGCCACGAGCGCCTCGACCTCGGCGAGCGAGGCCATGGAGACGTCGCCGGGCGTCGTCATGGAGAGTGCGCCGTGAGCCGTGCCGTAGGCGAGGGCGCGCTCCAGGAGGGCGGTGGTGAGCGGCGCACCGGTCGGCTCGGCACCCGTGAGCGGCTCGGAGGCGGGGCGCCCGAGCGGTGCGTGCTGCGACCCGGCCCGGCCGAGGGGGCGGTGCCGCGGCGCCTTGGCGCTCCACCGTCCGTCAGCCGGCCCGGAACCGGCCGTGGACTCGTCCTCAGGCCCGGGGGCCGACGTCAGCAGCCCGTAGACGAGTCCGGCCGCGAAGGCGTCGCCGGAGCCGATGCGGTCCAGGACGTGCAGGCCGGGCATGTCGGGGCCCGCGACGAAGCCGGTCGCCGGTGACCAGGCCGCCGAGGACCAGTCGTTCACGCCTGCCGAGGGCACGCCGCGGAGCGTGGTGGCCAGTACCTTGGCCTCGGGCAGCAGGTCGGCGACCTCGGCGAGCGCCTCCGGCACCTCGTCCGCGCGGACGCGCACCGCTCCGGGGCAGGGTCCGGCCAGGCCGAGGGCGCCCACCACCACGTCGGCGTGCCGGGCGAGCCGCAGGTCCACCTCGCGGGCCCGTTCGGCACCGCCGCGGTCGGCCCAGAGGCTCGGGCGGTAGTTGGGGTCGTAGGAAACGGTGACGCCGTGCCGGCGTGCCGCGGCCATCGCCTCGTCCGCCACGTCCACCGTGGTGTCCGACAGGCCGGCGAAGATGCCGCCCGTATGGAACCAGCGCGGGCCCGCGGCGAACAGCGCGTGCCAGTCGACGTCCCCCTTGCGCAGCTGGGACACGGCCGTGTTGGCGCGGTCGCCGACACCCAGCGCGCCCCGGATGCCGAAGCCCCGCTCCACGAAGTTCAGCCCGTTGCGGGCGGTGCGGCCGATGCCGTCGCCGGGCACCCAGCGGATCAGTGAGGTGTCGACTCCGCCCTGGAGGATCAGGTCCTCGGCCAGCCGCCCCACCGCGTTGTCGACCAGGGCGGTCATGACGGCCGTGCGCAGGCCGAAGCAGCGGCGCAGTCCGCGTACGACGTTGTACTCGCCGCCGCCCTCCCAGACGTGGAAGGTGCGGGCGGTGCAGACGCGGCCCTCGCCGGGGTCGAAGCGGAGCATCACCTCGCCGAGGGCGATGACCTCGGGGGCGCTCATCCCCTGCTCCTCTCGACGGCCTCGGCGGTCAGCCGCCGGATCCCGTCGTAGTCGCCGCGCTCCACGTGGCCGGTGGTCGCCATCCAGCTGCCGCCGACGGCGAGGACCGCCGGGTGGGCAAGGTAGCCGGGCAGGTGAGCGGGGCCGATGCCTCCGGTCGGCAGGAAGCGTGCCCGGGGAAACGGAGCCGCGAGTGCCTTGAGCATGCCCATGCCGCCGAGCGGCTCGGCGGGGAACAGTTTGACCGTGTCGAGACCGGCGCGCAGGACGCGCATCACTTCCGTGGCGGTGGCGACACCCGGTACGACGGGTACGTCGAGCTCGCGGCACGTGGCGACGACCTCGGCGTCGTAACCGGGGGAGACCACGAAGCGGGCCCCGGCCACCACGGCCCGCTCCGCCTGCTCGGACGTGAGCACGGTGCCCGCGCCGACCGCCAGCCCACCGTGCGCCGCCATCGCCTTCACCACCTGCTCGGCGTCCGGGGTACGGAAGGTGACCTCGGCGCACCGGGCGCCGCCCGCCGTGAGCGCGTCGGCGAGCGGGCCCGCGGTTGCGACGGACGGAACGGTGAGCACCGGCAGGATCCGGGCGCCGGACAGCACGGAGACGACAGACGCGGTCACCGGCCCAGCCATCCGCCGTCGACGGGCAGGACGGTGCCGTGGACGTAGGCGGCGGCGTCCGAGGCCAGGAACACGGTGGCGCCCGCGAGGTCGTCGGAGGCCCCCCAGCGTCCGGCGGGGATGCGGTCCAGGATCGCCTTGCTGCGCACCGCATCGTCCCGCAGTGCCTGGGTGTTGTCGGTGGCGATGTAGCCGGGCGCGATGGCGTTGACGTTCACGCCGTGCGGGGCCCATTCGTTGGCCAGTGCCTTGGTCAGTCCGGCGATGCCGTGCTTGGCGGCGGTGTAGCCGGGGACGGTGATGCCGCCCTGGAAGCTGAGCAGCGAGGCCGTGAAGACGACCTTGCCCTGGCCGCGGGCCACCATCGCCGCGCCGACCGCCCGGGTGAGCGCGAACTGGGCGTTGAGGTTGACCTGGAGCACCAGCTCCCAGTCGGCGTCCGTGTGTTCGGCCGCAGGGGTCCGGCGGATCGTGCCCGCGTTGTTGACCAGGATGTCCACCGGCCGCTCGCGCCCGGCGAGGTCCGCGCCCAGGGCCCGTACGGCGTCGGGGTCGGCGAAGTCGGTGCGGATCGCCTCGAAGGTGCGGCCCGCGGCGACGACGTCCTTCTCCACCGCGCTGCCGGACTCCTCCAGCGAGGCGCTGACGCCGATGACGTCCGCGCCGGCCTCGGCGAGCGCGTGGGCCATGGCCCGGCCGATGCCCCGCCGGGCGCCGGTGACGACGGCGAGCCTGCCGGTCAGATCGAAAAGAGGCATCTCAGGCTCCCGTCGCGTCGTTGCCGCAGTCCACCAGGATCTTCATCACGTCCCCGCCCGCCTCCAGCGCCTCGAAGGCCGCGGGCGCCTCGGTGAGCGGCACGACCTTGCTGATCAGCCGCTCGGCGGGGATCGTGCCGTCCGCCACCAGGGTCACCGCCCGCTCGAAGTCGGAGCGGTCGTACAACCGGGCGCCCACGAGGGTGAGCTCCCGCCAGAAGAAGCGGTGCAGGTTCATCTCGCGCGGGCGGGGGTGGATCGCCACCAGGCACAGGCGGCCGCGCACGCCCAGTACCTCCACGGCGGTGCCGACACCGCCCGCGGCGCCGGAGACCTCGAAGGCGACGTCCGCGCCCGCGCCGCCGGTCCACCGCTGGACGAGTTCGGGCACGTCGTCGGCGGCCGGGTCCCACGCGGTCAGGCCCAACTCCTCGGCCAGGAGGCGTCGGTGGGTACTGAGCTCCACCACGCGGACCTCGGCACCGGCGGCCCGCGCCACCAGCGCGATGAGCACCCCGACCGGTCCGCCGCCGACCACGACGACCCGCTCGTCCTCCCGCACCTCGGCCCGGCCGACATCGTGCACAGCCACGGCCGTGGGCTCCACGAGTGCGGCCCGGTCCAGGGCGAGGGAGCCGGGCAGCCGGACGAGGGTAGCGGCCGGCACGGTCCAGCGCTGCTGCATCGCGCCCGGCGAGTCGATGCCGATGAAGTCGAGGTTCTGGCAGATGTGCCGGTGACCGGAGGCACACGCCGGGCAGGTTCCGTCCCAGCGCAGCGGCATCACGGTCACCGCGTCACCGGGCTGCCAGCCCTCCACGTCCGGCCCGACGCGTGCGACGCGGCCGGACATCTCGTGTCCGAGGACGGCGGGCGCGGCGACCCGGGCGTCCATGTCGCCGTGGAAGATGTGCAGGTCGGTGCCGCAGATGCCGACGTAGGCGGGCGCCAGTTCCACCTCGCCGGGGCCGGGGGAGGAGGCCTCGGCGGGCGCCGTGTCCAGGGTGCGGGCGGCCGTGTAGCGGACTGCGAGTGTCATCGTGGGGTCAGGGTCCCTTCAGCGCGGACGCCGATGGTCAGCAGCAGGTTGGCGTACGTACGGATGTCGGCGGTGACGATGGCCAGCGCCAGGTCGGGGGAGCGCGCGGCGTCGTAGAAGGCGAACCGGTCCAGCGTCTCCACCGGGGCGGGCGCCAGCCTGGCGCGGTACTCGGCGATGGCCGGCGGCTCCGGTTCACCCTCGGGCGGCACCATCACCTGGGCCGACTCGACGGGGATCGCGCGCAGGAGGGCGTCGAGCACGGTGGTGACGTCCAGCAGACCCGGCCTCAGGTTGAGGTGGACGGTCCTGGCCCGCTCTCCGGCGGCCGTACTGGCGGGGTAGTGGCCGTCGGCGAGCAGGACGCGGGCGCCGTGGCCGGCTCCGGCCAGGGCTTCGAGGATTCCGGGGTGCAGCAGGTCCGTCAGGAGCACGGCGTCCCCTCCTTCGTCGGGGCAGGCGTCAGGTGGTAGAAGTCCGTCGCGGTGCCGGCGAGCACCGCGTGGATCTCGGTGCCGGAGCAGTCGCCCAGGAGTTCGTCCACGGCGGCCGCCCAGCGGTTCCAGCCGCCGGCGAGGACGCAGACCGGCCAGTCGGAGCCGAACATCAGCCGGTCGGGGCCGAAGGCGGAGAGCAGGACGTCCCACACCGGGCGGATGTCGTCGACGGTCCACTTCTCGTGGTCGGCCTCCGTGACGAGCCCCGACACCTTGCAGCGGACCTGGGGATGCCGGGCCAGTGTCCGCACCTGCTGTGCCCAGTCGGCCAGTTCCCGCGTCACGAGAGGCGGCTTGCCCGCATGGTCCAGGACGAGGGACAGCTCCGGCAGCCTCTCCGCGAGACGGATCGCCTGCGGGAACTGGTGGCTGCGGATCAGCACGTCATACCCGAGCCCGCGCTCTGCGACCGCTCGCAACCCCCGCTCGACCTCCGGGCGTTGCAGCCAGTGCGGGTCGGACTCGCCCTGCACGATGTGCCGGACGGCCCGCAGGTACCGGCTTGCAGAGCCCGTCCGCAGGTCGTCGAGGACGTCGCCGATCGCCGGGGACGTCAGGTCCGCCCAGCCGACGACGGCGCCGATCAGCGGGTCGCTTTCGGCCAGGGCGAGGAGGTCGCGTGTCTCGGGGACGGACGTGACGCACTGGACGAGCACCGTACTCGTCAGCCGTCGTCCGGCGATCGGCCGGGTCGCGGCCGATCGCAGGGCGTACGAGCTGAAGTTGCGGCGGAGCGGTTCGTGCCCGGGCTGGTCCAGCCAGGGCTGCGGCCGGATGTCCAGGTTCCACACGTGGTGGTGGGCGTCGACGAGGGTCTGGGCATCAGACACGGGCGGTCCAGACGGGTCCGTCGGGGTAGGCGTACTCCTTGAGGGACTCCGGGTGCATCTGCGCGCTCAGCCCGGGAAGTTCCGGCGCCAGATAGTGACCGTCGGCGATGCGCACCGGGTCGGTGAAGTGCTCGTGGAGGTGGTCGACGTACTCGATGACCCGGTTCTCGGCCGTCCCGGAGACGGCGACGTAGTCGAACATCGACAGGTGCTGCACCATCTCGCACAGACCGACACCGCCGGCGTGCGGGCACACCGGCACGCCGAACTTCGAGGCGAGCAGCAGGATCGCGATGTTCTCGTTGACGCCGCCGACCCGTGCGCTGTCGATCTGCACGATGTCCACCGCGCCGGCCTGGAGGAGCTGCTTGAAGACGACCCGGTTGGCGATGTGCTCGCCGGTGGCGACCTTGATGGGGCCGACGGCCTTGCGGACGGCGGCGTGGCCGAGGATGTCGTCCGGGGAGGTGGGTTCCTCGATCCAGTACGGCTGGTACGGCGCCAGGGCGCGCACCCAGTCGATCGCGTCCTGGACGTCCCATCTCTGGTTGGCGTCCACGGCGATACGGATGCCGGCGCCGACCGTCTCGCGGGCCACCTGCATGCGTCGTACGTCGTCCTCCAGCGACGCGCCGACCTTCAGCTTGATCTGGGTGAAGCCGGCGGCGACGGCCTCCCGGGCCAGGCGGGCCAGCTTCTCGTCGGAGTAGCCGAGCCAGCCGGGGGTGGTGGTGTAGGCGGGGTAGCCGCGCTCCAGCAGGCGGGCGGTGCGCTCCTGGCGGCCCGGTTCGGCACGGCACAGGATGTCCAGGGCGTCCTCTGGAGTGAGTGCGTCGCTGAGCCAGCGGAAGTCGACCTGCGCGACCAGTTCCTCGGGCGGCATCTCGCCGAGGAAGCGCCACACGGGCTTGCCCGCACGCTTGGCCGCGAGGTCCCAGGCGGCGTTGACCACCGCGCCGGTGGCCATGTGAATCGCCCCCTTCTCCGGTCCGAGCCAGCGCAGTTGAGGGTCGTGGACGAGGGAGCGGGAGAAGGCTCCGAGGTCGCCGCAGACCTCCTCGACGGACAGGCCCACCACATGGGGTGCGAGGGCCGCGATGGCGGCGGCCTGCACGTCGTTGCCGCGTCCGGTGGTGAAGGCCAGGGCGTGGCCCTCCAGCCCGTCGCCGGCGTCGGTACGCAGGATCACGTAGGCGGCCGAGTAGTCGGGTTCGGGGTTCATCGCGTCCGACCCGTCCAGGTGCTCGGACGTCGGGAACCGCACGTCCAGGACGTCGAGGGCGGTGATACGGGCAGATGCCGATGGAGCGGACACGGCAGAGGACATGACGGCAACTCCTGTGAGAGCAGGTGGGAACACGGCCCCCTGCGACGGAAGGGCGAGCGGCGAGCGGTGTGCGGCGGCGACGGCCGCCCGGTTCACTCCTGCACCTTGCCGCCGGTGATACGCGAGATGGTCAGGGCGACCAGGATGATCAGGCCGTTGAGGGCACCGATCCACTGTGCGGGGACGCCCGCGAGCGTCAGCACGTTCTGGATCATGAACAGCAGCAGGATGCCGCTGAAGGCGCCGAACATGGTGCCCTTGCCGCCGTTGAGGCTGATTCCGCCGATGACGGCGGCGGCGAAGACGGTGAAGATGTAGCCGTTGCCCTGTGCGGAGGCGACCGAGGCGAGGCGGCCGGACAGCAGCAGCCCGGCGAGGGCGGCGAGCACGCTGCCGGTGACGATGACGATCCACAGCACCCGGTCGGTACGGATGCCGGCCGCCTTCGCAGCGTCGACGTTGCCGCCGATGGCGTACAGCGAGCGGCCGAAGCTGGTCCAGCCGAGGACGACGATGGCGACCGCGAACAGCACCAGGCAGATCCAGATCGACGCGGGCATCCCGAACCATTCGGCGGTGCCCGGGTACAGCATGGACGGTGGCAGCTGGAAGAAGGTCTGGCCGCCGGAGATGCCGGTGAGGACGCCCCGCAGCACGATCAGCATGCCGAGGGTGACGATGAAGCCGTTGAGACCGAAGCGGATGATCAGCAGGGCGTTGATCACTCCGACGAGCGCGCCCACGGCGAGGGTGACGGGGATGGCCCAGGCGCCGGGGAGCAGGCCGAGACCGTGCCCGGCGCCGGCCGGCACCACCAGCCAGGCCGCGACGCCCGGTGCGAGCCCCATGGTGGACTCCAGCGACAGGTCCATCTTCTTGACGATCAGGATCATCGTCTGGGCGAGGACCAGCAGGGCCATCTCGGACATGGTCTGCAGGACGTTGATGAGGTTGTCCACCTGCAGGAAGACCGGGTTGACGATCTGGCCGACGATCGCGATGACCACGATGGCGGGCACGAGGGCGAGGTCGCGCAGCCGGGCCAGCGGTATCCGGCCGCCGAGCAGCGCGGTCCGCTTCGCCCGAGGCTCCGTGCCCTTGGCTGCGGCGGTGTCGGCGAGGACGGTTTCAGGCATCGAGGTCCACTCCTTCCATCGCGGCCACGAGTTCGTGGTCGTGCCAGCCGCGGGCGATCTCTGAGGTCACACGGCCCTGGAACATCACCAGGACCCGGTCGCACATGCGCAGGTCGTCGAGTTCGTCGGAGGCGATGAGCACTCCGGTGCCGGTCTGCGCGGTCTCCTCGACCTTTCCGAGGAGGAACTCCTTGGAGCGCACGTCCACGCCCGCGGTCGGATTGATCAGAACCAGCAGCCGGGGGTCGTCGGCGAGGGCGCGGGCCATGACGACCTTCTGCTGGTTGCCGCCGGAGAGGGCGGAGACGGGCAGGTCGGGGCCGGGTGTCTTGATCGCCAGGTGCTCGATCATCCCCTCGGCGAGCCGGTCGCGTCGGCTGCGGCTGAGGAATCCGTTCCTGCCGAGCCTGCGGGGAACGGACAGTGTGGCGTTGTCCGCGATCGACATGTCCGGCACGAAGCCCTGGTGGTGCCGGTCCTGCGGGACGAACCCGGCGCCGGCGGCGAGCGCGGCGGGCACGCTGCCGGGACGTGGACGGTTGCCGGCGATCTCCACCTCGCCGCTGTCTGCGGCCCGCAGTCCCACGACGGTCTCGGCCACTTCGGTGCGTCCGCTGCCCGCGGCCCCCGCGAGCCCGACGATCTCCCCGGCGCCGACCTGGAAGGTGATGTCGCCGTAGGTCTCGCCGCCCAGACCCCGGACGCTGAGCGCGGCCGGGGCGCCGGCGTCGAGGGTGCTCGCCCGCTCCTCGCGCCGGTCGGCCGCCGCCTCACCGGTCATGGCGGCGACGAGTTCGGTGCGGGGCAGTTCGGCCACCGGGGCGGTCAGGATGTGGCGGGCGTCCCGGAACACCGTCACCATGTCGCAGATCTCGTAGATCTCCTGCAGGTGGTGGCTGATGAACAGGAAGGTCACGCCCTGCCGTTGCAGGTCGCGGATGCGGTCGAAGAGGCGGTTGATCGCCGCGGCGTCGAGCTGGGCGGTCGGCTCGTCGAGGATGATGAACCGGGCACCGAAGGACAGGGCCCGGGCGATCTCCACGAACTGTCGTTGCTCCACGCTGAGATCGGCGGCGGGCGTCTGCGGGTCGACGTCCACGGACCAGGTCGACAGCAGGTCCTGTGCGCGGCGGCGTACGCCCTGCCAGCTGATGAGCCTGTGGCGGCCGTGGTCGTGCCGGTTCAGGAAGAGGTTCTCGGCGACGGTCAGCGTGGGGATGATCGTCGACTTCTGGTAGACGCAGGCCACACGCCGGCGCCAGGCGTCGCGGTCCGTGAGCCGTGGCGCCGGGCTGCCGCCGAAGGTCACCGTTCCCTCGTCCGGGGCCTGCAGGCCGGTGAGGACGGAGACCAGGGTCGACTTGCCGGCGCCGTTGCGGCCGACGAGCGCGTGCGTCTCGCCGGGCCTGATGGTGATCCGGGTGCCGTTCAGGGCCACCGTAGGACCGAATCGTTTGACCACGCCCGTCGCCTCGACGACGGGCGGATCTGCCGGGACCCGTCCGTCGTCCGTCGGGGCGGGTGCGGGGCGGACTGCTCGTTCCCCGTCGCTCATCTCAACCGCCTTGGTGGTGTTCGCCGTTGGTCTTCGGGACGTGGTGTCAGCCGAGGTTGCCCCACAGCGACTTGTCGTCGCTCTTGACGCTGGGCACGCCGCCGTAGGTGGCGCCGTCGGCGGTGACGAGCGGAGCCGAGAGCTGGTCCTCGAGCAGCCCGTCGCGGACCTTGACGATGGTGCTGTCGTGGTCGGTCCTGCCGGGCTGGAACGTCTTCCCGTCGATCGCGGCCTTCAGGTAGTACAGGGCGTACTTGGCGTAGAGGTCGGCCGGCTGGGAGACCGTGGCGTCGATCTGCCCGGCGGCGATGTCCTTCAGCTCCTCCGGGATGCCGTCGTTGGAGACGACGAACACGTGCTTCTTGTCCTTCGGGCCGGCCAACAGCCCCTTCTGCTTGAGCACCTGGAGCGTCCCGGACAGTGCGAAGCTGGACTGCATGTAGACGCCCTTGATGTCCGGGTTGGCGGTCAGGTCCGTCTGCAGCTTCTGCGCGGCGACCGCACCGTCCCAGTTCGTGGCCTCGCCGAACACCTTGATGCCCGGGTAGTTCGCCTTCATGCACGCGTTGAACGCCTCGGTGCGGTCACGGCCGTTGATCGAGGAGAGGTCGCCCTGGAGCATGACGACCTTGCCCTTGCCCCCGAGCTTGATGCCGAGGTACTTGCACGCCTTCTCGCCGTACGCGCGGTTGTCGGCGCGGACGACCATGAAGACCTTGCCGGTGTCGGGACGGGTGTCGACCGTGACGACCGGGATCTTCTTGGCCTCCAGCTGCGCCAGGGTGGGGGCGATGGCGGCGGTGTCCTGCGGGGCCATCGCTATTCCCTTGACGCCCTGACTGATGAACGTCTGTGCGTTGGAGGTGAGTTTGGCGACGTCGTTCTGCGAGTTGGTGGTCTTGAACGAGAGGCCGAGCTGCTTGGCGTACTCCGGTGTGTACTTGATGTACGAGTTCCAGAAGTCGGTGTCGGAACGCGGGTAGTCGACGCCGACCAGCGGCGCGTCGCTCGATGCGGACGCGGTGCCCGAGCCGCTGCTGCAGGCGCTGAGCAGAGCCAGGGCGGACAGGGCCGAGGCGGTGGAGCAGAGAGCAGTTCTGAGTCTCATCGATACTTCCTCGCGCTGGTCCCGGAGCGGGAGAGGGTGTGCAGGGCGACGACTGCGGGCCGCCACATCGGAGAGATGGGATGTATGTATAGGCGGCGACCGAGGGCCCTGTCTAGGTCTTGGCAGAATCCACTGCAAACCAGGGGGACTTGGAGCAGCCTGCGATGGCTCGGGGGTCGAATCGATCCCATCAATGATGCGTATTTGTGATGCGTCGGCGGCTTGTCCTCGGGCTTTCCGTGTGGCGGTGCGCCCTTCGCACATCGCATCGCGCAAACATGCCATGTCTGACGATTAATAAACGGGACATAACTGTCTAACTCCGTATGAACCTTTGAGTTAAGAGCTTGCTTTCATCCCTGCACGCCCGTTGACATCCGCGCGTCACATGGTCGAACTTCATGCGTAACGTGCGGCGCTCCAGAGCCGTGGGCGTCGTGTCTCCCCTTGTCCCCCACCTCAGGGATGTCCTCATGCCGAACTCGTTCAACAGACGCCAGTTCCTGGCCGCCGCCACATGTGCAGCGGCGGCGACCGTCGCCGGCGGCAGCCTCGGGTCCGGCGTCGCACAGGCGGCACCGAGCACCTACACACCGTCGTGGCCCTCGCTCGACCAGCACCCGCCCGCCCCCGAGTGGTTCCAGGACGCCAAGTTCGGCATCTACTTCCACTGGGGCGTCTTCAGCGTTCCGGCCTATGGGAACGAGTGGTATCCGCGCAGGATGTACATCAGCGGAGACTCGGTCAACCAGCACCACATCGCGACCTACGGCGACCCGTCCGTGTGGCCGTACCACAACTTCATCAACGGGGCGAAGGACCTGGCGGGCAACTTCGTGCAGTTCGCACCGAGGCTGAAGTCGGCGGGCGGCAACTTCGACCCCGACGAGTGGGCGCAGCTGTTCGTCGACGCGGGCGCGAGGTTCGCCGGGCCGGTCGCCGAACACCATGACGGCTTCTCCATGTGGAACAGCCGGGTCAACGAGTGGAACTCGGTCGCCAAGGGACCGAAGCTCAACCTGCTCCAGCTGTTCACCGACTCCATCCGCGCCAAGGGGCTGAAGCTCCTGGTGGCCATGCACCACGCGTACAACTTCAACGGCTACTACGACCACGTGCCGACGCAGTCCGACCCGAGCCTGCAGAAGCTGTACGGGCAACTGGGCACCACGGCGGAGAACCAGCTGTGGTACGACAAGCTCAAGGAGGTCATCGACCTCGCCCGGCCCGACATCCTCTGGGAGGACTTCGACCTGTCCAAGGTCGACGAGGGCCAGCGGCTGAACTTCCTGTCGTACTACTACAACCAGGCGAACACCTGGGGTCGCGAAGTCGTCGCCACCTACAAGGACGGCTTCGACAGCCACGGCGAGGTCTTCGACTACGAGCGCGGCGGCCCCGCCGACATCACCGCCCCCTACTGGCTCACCGACGACAGCATCTCCAGCTCCAGCTGGTGCTACACGAACGGCATCGGCTACTACAGCACCCAGCAGATGCTGCACTCACTGATCGACCGGGTCAGCAAGAACGGCAACATGCTGCTCAACATCGCTCCGATGGCGGACGGCACCATCCCCCAGGCACAGCAGGACATCCTCCTCGGCATCGGCGACTACCTGAAGCGCTTCGGTGAGTCGGTGTACTCCACCCGGGCCTGGACCGCATACGGCGAAGGTCCCACGCAGATGGGCGGCGGCGCCTTCACCACCCCGCAAGCAGGCACCCCGCAGGACATCCGCTTCACCCGGAACAAGAACGACGCCGTCCTGTACGCCACGGTCCTCGGCTGGCCGGGCAGCACACTGACGATATCGACGCTCAACTCGGCCCGGATCGACGTCAGCTCCCTGACCTCGGTGCAGCTCCTGAACTCCACCGCCGGCACGTACACGAACCTGCCCACCCCAACGCAGGACTCGACCGGGCTGCACGTGACCCTGCCGTCGTCGGCGCCGTTCTCCGCCCTCGCCTACGTCGTGAAGCTGACCTTCTCCGGCCGGATACCCACCCTGCAGCCACTGGCCGGGGCCGTGGCCTACCAGGACGTCAACTACTCCGGTGGCTACGCCGTGCTCCCCATCGGCTCCTACACGGCTGACCAGTTGACGCTCGCCGGACTGCCCAGTCCCAGCCTGTCCTCCCTGAAGCTGGCCCCCGGCTACCAGATCATCGGCTACCCCGGTGACAACTTCACCGGCACCGCCTGGACCTTCACCTCCGACAACGCCGACCTGCGCAACACCGGCAACAACGACGCCGTCGTGTCGATGAAGGTGCAGTTCAACCCCTCGGCCCTGCTCAGGATCACCAACGTCACCGACGGGCTGGTGCTGGACAGCGGCGGCAACGTCCCCAGCGGCTCCAACCTCAAGCAGTGGACCTGGGACGGCAGCACCAACCTGCAGTGGCAGGCCGTCGAGCTCGGCAACGGCTACTACAAGCTGGTCAACCGCACCAACGGCATGGTCGCCGACGGATGGGGCGCCACCACGAACGGCTCCGCCGCCCAGCAGGCTCCCTGGAACGGCGGCACCAACCAGCAGTGGCAGATCACGCCCCGCGGTGGCGCCAGGTACTGGATCGTCAACCGCACCACCGGCCTCGTCCTCGACGGCGGCGGCAACGTGCCCTCGGGCTCCGTGACCAAGCAGTGGTCCGGGAACAGCAGTCCCAACATGGAGTGGACCTTCACGGCGGTGTGACTCCAGCACAGGCATGACGAGCGGCTGCCGCGGGCGCGCTCGAGGGGGCAGCTGCCCCACTGGATTGGCCCCCGGCGGCCTCTCACCGCCGTTCGCCTGCACGGACCTTGCCGCGCCGACCGGTCCGCCGCGGACTCGGTCGGGGCGCGACTTGATGATCCGCACCGATGAACACGGGAGTTCCTGTTGCCTGCGCTGTCCACTTTTCGCCGAATGCGCCAGGGGTTGGCGGCCTCCTTGGCCACGCTGGCGTTCGCCCTCGCCGGTCTGGTGGCCTCCACCGGCGCCTCGCGCGCCGCCACGCAGGACAACGAGGGACGAACAACCTGATGACGTACGCCGTCGTGCCGATCCTGCCCGCTGGCCGGGATCGGCACAGCCGGCTCCCCGGTGAACCAGGCGGGTGGCTCCAGCGGCCCTGCGCGACAGCCCCGGGGACTGCCGCCGCTCTCCTCGTCGCGTGTGAGGGCCGGGAAGCCCCGTCATCCGTCCGAGCTGTTGGTGGCTTCCGTTCTGAGGGCCGATGCCGTCGGCGACGGCCACCCTGTCGCGCCGTGTGCTACGCCATGGTCCACAGCGCGGCGATCTCCTGCGCGGCCGCCCGGCCCTGGCCGAAACCGGCGTGGCCCGCAGGGGTCCTGCTGGCAGGGGACAGCGGGTCGGTGCCGAAGGCGGCAAGAGCGGCATCGTCGGGGGTGATGACCTCAATCAGGCCGCCCCGCTCCGCGATTGAGGCCGCGTCTGCATCCAGTACCGGGTCGGGCATCGGAGCGATGACGAGAGTACGGGCGTAGCCCGCTGCGAGATCAAGGTTGGTGAGCGAACGGACGCCGCCGTCGATGTAGCGGTCGTCTCCGACCGTCGCGGCAGGCCACACGCCGGGAATGGCGCAGCTCGCCGTCACAGCGTCCACCAGGCCGACGCCGGAGCTGCGGTCGAAGATCCGGGTCTCACCGCGGACAGCGTGCACGGCGATCACCGACAGATTGCGCTCCGGCCACCTGTGGGACGGCAACCGGGCCTCGATGACTGCCCGCCGGGCGGCCTCGGTCACGGTTTCGGCGGCCAGAGCCATCTCGCCCATCCGACGCAGGCGTTGCACCGGGTCGGTGACCTCGGCGTCGACCTTCGCGGCGAACTCGAAGGCCTCGACGAGCGCGCCTGCCCTCGGTGTCAGTTCCTTCTGCTGCAGCGCGGGGTCCACCTGCGCCCCGAACAGCGCCGGCGGCTCCACACCGCTGGTGAGCTGTGCGGCCACCACCGACCCGGCCGAGGTCCCGAACAGGGCGTCCGCGTCGGTGACATCGAGCCCGGCGTCAGCGAGACCGGCCAGCACGCCCGTAGCCCAGGCTATTCCGGCCACCCCGCCACCGCCGACGACCAGCGCACGTTCGTTCTTCATCCCTACCCCCAGGACTGCTGATCCGGTTGAACGTCACTGCAAAGTCCCAGGTGGGTAGGGATATTCCTGAGCGCAGCGTTCACCGATGGACAGACACCAGCCCGGCCAGCCCCTCCCGCAGCCGGTAGCCGGCTCAGCCCCGATCCTTTGCAACGGTCTGCGGCGGAGTCGGCAGACCGATTCCAGGACCAGCAACTGCGCCGATCGACTGGCCTCAGCCCGGTCGCGGCGTCCGGTCCGGAATAGCGGCTCGATCCGCGTCCACTGCACGTCACGCAAGGTCGGGTTCATCTCGGTCCGCAGCAGAGACGGACAACGCTGTCCACGCTAGGAAGCTTGGGCGTCGTGCTTGTCGCGGTTGGCGAGGACTTGGTCCATGTGGGTCTGTGCCCACTGCCTGAGCCCGCGTGTCAGGTGGTGAAGTGAGAGGCCGAGGTCAGTCAGCTCGTAGGTGACGGTGACGGGGACCGTGGGTGTCACGGTGCGGGTGAGCAGGCCGTCGCGTTCGAGGGCTCGCAGCGTCTGGGTCAGCATCTTCTGGCTGACGCCGGCCAGTAGCCGGGCCAGCTCGGAGAAGCGCATCGCCTTCGGGGCGTGCGATGCGCCGGGCTGTTCGGACGCGTCACCGCCCAGCGCGCACAGGATCAGGACGGCCCACTTGTCCGAGATCCGGTCGAGGAGCTGGCGGCTGGGGCACACCGCGAGGAAAGCGTTGTACTCCGCCTTCTTGTCGGCCTTCGTCGTCGCCACTGATCTCGCCTCTCACCCTCTGGGGTAGTTACGCACTTCAGAGTGCCTACTTCCCGATGGGAAGTTCGTCTTCAATCCTGGTGCAAGGGGACCGGAGACACCACCCCTGGCACTTGGTGAAAGGCATCACGATGAACACGCCCTCCACACCTCTTCCCGGCGGAATCCGGACGCTCGGCGACTCGACCGTCACCCGTTACGGCTATGGAGCGATGCAGCTCGCCGGACCGTGGGTCATGGGGCCGCCCGCTGACCACGACGGCGCCCTGGCCGTCCTGCGCGAGGCAGTCAGCCTCGGAATCACCCACATCGACACCAGCTACGCCTACGGACCGCGCATCACGAATGAGCTGATCCGCGAAGCGTTGCACCCCTACCCGAAGTCGCTGTTCATCGCCACCAAGGTGGGCGCAAACCGCGACGCGCAGGGCGGCTGGCCCACGGCCCGGCGCCCCCAAGACCTGCGCAAGCAGGTCCACGAGAACCTCGAATCCCTCGGCGTCGAGGCCCTTGACCTGGTCAACATGCGCATGGGTGACGCCCAGGGCCCCCAGCCCGGCTCGATCGCCGAAGCATTCGAAACGCTCGTCGGCCTCCAGCGAGAGGGCCTGATCCGCCACCTCGGCGTCAGCAACGCCACCGCGGAGCAGATCGCAGAGGCACGTGGCATCGCCCCGATCGTGTGCGTGCAGAACATGTACAACCTCGCCCACCGCCACGACGACGACCTCGTGGACCACCTCGCCGCCGACGGCATCGCCTACGTGCCGTTCTTCCCCCTGGGAGGCTTCACGCCGCTACAGTCCGAAGCCCTCTCGCAGGTCGCGAGCCGGCTGGAGGCGACGCCGATGTCGGTAGCGCTGGCCTGGCTGATGCAACGCTCGCCGAACATCCTGCTCATCCCGGGTACCTCGTCAACCGCCCACCTGCGCGAGAACATTGCAGGCGCCGGGCTCTGCCTCTCCGACGAGGACATGGCTGAACTGGACAGCATCGGCCCCTGAACGACACACAGGTCGTCGACCGCACGAGCAACCGTCAAGACTTGTGGATGAGCTGAAGGGAAATCGGGTTGCCCTCCCCGGGTAGCAGGCCGAACGATTGCGCTTTGTGACGACTGCTGATGAGAAGCCGCTGTTCGATGCCGCCAGACCGGTCGCGTTGGTGACCGGCGTCGGCCGGTCCATCGGAATCGGTGCGGAGATCGCTCGCCGACTGGCGGAGGCAGGCTGGAACGTTCACGTACTGGACGCCGTACGACGCGCGCATGGCCTGGGGCATCGAGGCCGACGCCGCGGACACCATCGCCAAGGCCCTGGAGGAACGGGGCGCCTTCACCGCGGCGGTCGAGGCGGACCTCGCCGATCCTGAGGCCCCAGAGCGAGTCTTTGACCAGGCTCAGGGCAGTCTCGGCAACATCACCGCGTTGGTGATGTGCCACTGCGAGTCGGTGGACTCTGGCCTGCTCGACACCACCCTGGAGAGCTTCGACCGCCACTTCGCGGTCAATGCGCGTGCCACCTGGCTGCTGATCCGTGAGTTCGGCCGCCGCTTCCGCGGCACTCCGGGGACCGGACGCGTGATCGCCCTCACCAGTGACCACACCGTCGGCAACGTGCCCTATGGGGCGAGCAAGGGCGCACTCGACCGCATCACCCTGGCCGCTGCCCACGAACTCGCCCACCTCGGGATCACCGCCAACGTGATCAACCCCGGCCCGATCGACACCGGATGGATGTCCGACGACATCCGCGACCAGGTACTGCGCCAGACACCGCTGGGACGTCTGGGCAGCCCACAGGACACCGCTCACCTGGTGGACTTCCTGTGCTCACCGCAGGGCCAGTGGATCACCGGCCAACTGCTCAAGAGCAACGGCGGTCTCGCCGACTGACCAGCCGGCCCGGCTGCGCGGCCTCCGGCCGCTCAACCGGTACACCGTTCTCGAAACGGCCCCCGCCCGGACGAGCGACACCAGGTGGGCACCGGTGATCGCCCGCCATCGGGCCTGGGCAGATGCAACAAGCTTGAACACCATCGCCAAGGCGGCGGCCGGGCTGCCGGCACCGGAGACGACCGGGTCGATCAGCGAGCGCGCCTCGGCAAGGTGGTCAGGGCGTTGGTCGTGGCGAGGTGGGTCAGGCGCGACAGCACGACAGATCATGATGCAGTCGATGTTCTGGAC
The DNA here is from genome assembly GCF_009796285.1 of Streptomyces broussonetiae. Taxonomy (NCBI): domain Bacteria; kingdom Bacillati; phylum Actinomycetota; class Actinomycetes; order Kitasatosporales; family Streptomycetaceae; genus Streptomyces; species Streptomyces broussonetiae. The sequence continues at coordinate 7,956,681 of NZ_CP047020.1, forward strand.
GAGTGAGGACATTGGGGCGAGGGGCGGGCACGGCCGGCGACAGGCGATCGGGGCCGTGAACCGGGCGGATGCTTTATCTGCACCCGCACTGGCGAGATTCGACGGTGGTGCGCGTCAGGCTGATGCGAGGACGGGCGTCGGAATCGATCGGCGTGCCGTCACGGCGCGCCGGTGGGCACCGGATGGATCACGTCCGGAACGTTGGGCTGTTCACAGGGCGGGGTGTACCTCTCGTGGGGCACATATTTCTGCCACTCCTTCGGGTCGATCGCATCGCCGACGGCGGTGCACAGTTGGTGCTCGTCGTCCTCGGGATCGCCGCTCCACACGTCCACCGACTCGGAGACCGTGGTGACCAGGAAGTGCCCGGTGGGGCTGAAGGCGACGGTTCCCGAGATGCTGATCGAGTCCTGGTATGCCATTCCCCCCTGGGGGACGGGAGCGTGGGGATCGGTGACGTCCCACAGCGCCACACGCCCGCGGCTGTCCTCCGGACCGAAGGCCTCGCCCTGGTCACCGTCCTCCACGAAGGCGAGGGTACGTCCGTCGGGGCTGAACGACGGGGCGGATGAACCGGCTCCGGGCGAGTAGATGATGCCGGCGGTGTTCGCGTACGCCATCGGCGAGTTCCTCGCCGTCCTGACCGTTCGCGAATCCGCCGCCGAAGTAGGCGCTCGCCGCTGGCTGGAGAAGTACTCGTTTGGAACATGACGACGAGCGCGCCCTCAGCGCCGCATGCCGCCTCCCCGCGAGCGCAGGAGGCCAGCTGCGGACCGCAGCCCCGCGGGCCGGGTGGCAGGCCCCAGCGCCCACCGCGACACCTTCGTGGGCCGTGCTCAGAAGGTCCATGCCTACGCTCGAGCCGACGCGCTGGACGCGCTGAGGGTGCGGCGGCGTTGGGCGATGTCGTCCGGGTTCCAGCCGGGGTGGGGGACGGAGCCGAGGAGCAGGCGGGTGTAGGGGTGCTGGGGATCGGTGAGCAGTTCGGTCATGGGGCGGTGTTCGACGGGGCGCCCGCGGAACAGGACGAGCGCTTCGTCGCAGACGTAGCGGACCACGGCCAGGTCGTGGCTGACGAAGACCAGGCCGATGCCGGAGTCGCGGCGGATGTCGGCGAGCAGGTTGAGCACCTGCGCCTGGACGGAGACATCGAGGGCGGAGACCGCCTCGTCGAGGACCAGGACGGCCGGCTCCACGGCCAGCGCTCGGGCGATCGCGGCGCGTTGGCGCTGACCACCGGAGAGCTGGCGGGGCAGGGCTGCGGCCTCCCGGCCGCCGAGGCCGACCTGGGCGAGCAGGGCGCGGACCCGGGCCGCGCGAGCCGCCCGGTCGTGGTGGCCGTGCAGCCGCAGGACGCCCTCGACGGTCGCGCCGATACTGAGGCGGGCGTCCAGGGAGAGATACGGGTCCTGGAAGACGATCTGGACGGCCTTGGCGCGGGCCAGCCGTGCTGCCCGGTCGCGGACCGAGGGGGCGAGCGGCTGGCCGAGGACGTGGATGGTGCCGGCGTCCGGGCGTTCCAGCCCGACCAGCATTCGGGCGGTGGTGGTCTTGCCGGACCCGGACTCTCCCACCAATCCGAGCGCGCCGCCGTGCGGCAGGGTGAAGGAGACGCCGTCGACGGCGGTGACGGGACCGTAGGTCTTTCGGAGTTCGCAGACTTCGAGGAGGGCGGTCATGGGTGGATCTCCCTGGCGGTGGTGGGGAGTTCGGCGACACGGGCGCAGGCCGCCGCCCGGTGCTCCGTCAGGGACAGCAGTTCGGGCGGGAACTGGTCGCAGCGGCCGGGTTCGGCGTAGGGGCAGCGGGCCTCGAAGGCGCAGCCCGGGGCTGATTCGGCGAGCCCCAGCGGTGCGCCGGGGACCGGGCGCAGCCGCTCCAGTGGGCCTTCGAGCGGTGGGGTGGAGCCGAGCAGGCCGATGGTGTAAGGGTGGCGGGGGGTGCCGAACAACTCGGCGGCCGGGGCGGATTCGACGATCCGGCCGGCGTACATGACGTAGACGCGGTCGCAGCTGGCGGCGGCGAGTTCGATGTCGTGGGTGATCAGCAGCAGTCCCAGTCCGTGTTCACGCTGCAGTAGGCCGAGCAGGGCCATGATCTCGGCCTGGGTGCTGACGTCCAGTGCGGTGGTGGGTTCGTCGCAGAGCAGCAGCCGGGGTTCGCCCACCAGAGCCCCGGCGATCATGACGCGTTGCAGCATGCCGCCGGAGAGCTGGTGCGGGTACTGACGCAGGTGACGCGGCGGGTCGGGCAGGCCGACTGCGGCGAGCAGCTCCAGCGCGCGGTCCTCGGCACGGCGGCGGGGCCAGCCGTGGGCTTGGCGCAGCGGCTCGGTGAGGTAGTCACCGAGCCGGCGGACCGGATTGATACCGGCCCGCGGGTCCTGGAAGACCATCGCGGCGGCGCCGGTGCGGACCTGGGCCAGCGCTGCCGGAGGCGCGCCGTTCAGGTCGACGCCATCGACCTGGACGCGGCCGCTGGTGCGTGCGCCGGGCGGCAGCAGGCCGAGCGCGGAACGGGCGGTGACCGATTTGCCGGAGCCGGATTCGCCGACCAGGCCGACGATTTCGCCGGCGGCGACGTGCAGACTGACCGCGTCCAGCACGGGGCGCGCCGCGCCAGGGAGTTCGACGGTCAGGGCGTCGATCGACAGGAGTGCCGTGTCGTGGAGTGCGGGGACGGTCACCGTGTCTCCCGTCCGGCGAGCTGGTCGCCGTACTGCTCGCCGACGACGTTGAAGGCGACCACGACCAGTACTACGGCTGCGGCCGGCACTACGGCGGAGAGCGGCCGGCCGGCGAGCAGCGCCGTCTGTGCCTGGTTGATCATCGCTCCCCAGTCCGGCGTCGGCGGCTGCACGCCGAGTCCGAGGAACGACAGAGCAGCCAGATCCAGCAGCGCGTAGCCGAAGTTGACGGTGGACTGGGCGAGCACCGTCGGCGCGATGTTGGGCAGCAGCCGCCGCACCGCGACGAAGGCCGGGGCATGGCCCTGCACGAGATAGGCGGCCACATAGGTCCGGGTCTTCTCCTGGGTGGTCAGGCCGCGCACGAGTCGGGCGCTGTAGGGGAGGTAGGCGATGGCCATGGCCAGCACCGGTGCGCCCAGTCCCTTGCCGAAGAGGGCGACCGCGAGGATCGCCAGCAGCAGCGAGGGGAAGGCGAAGAGGATGTCGAGGACTCGGCCGATCACCGCGTCCACGTGTCCGCCGCACCAGCCGCTCCACAGGCCGACCGCGATACCGGACAGGCTGGAGAAGACGACCACGCCCAGTGGCCCGAGCAGGCTGGTGCGGGCCCCCTCCAACAGGGCGGAGAAGGTGTCGTGGCCGCCCTGGTCCGTGCCGAGCAGGTGGTCGGCGCTGGGGCCGGCCATGACGGTGGCAAAGTCGCCGACGGTCGGATCGTGCGGGGCCAGCCACGGCGCGAACAGTGCAACCAGAACGAAGAGGAGCAGCAGCGAAAGGCTGATCCGGAAGAGCAGGCCGTGCGCGAGGAACCCGCGCCGCAGCCAGCCCGTCCCGGGACGGCGCTGCAGGGCGGTGGGGGCAGCGGCGGTCATCGGGCTCCTCCTTGGGCGGCGACCCGCGGGTCGATCAGCGGATAGACCAGGTCCACCAGGGTGTTGACGACCACGAAAACGGCGACCACCAGCAGCACGAGAGCCTGGACCACCTGGAAGTCCAGCTCGTCGACGCACTGCACCAGCAGCGAGCCGATGCCGGACATCCCGAAGGCGGTCTCCACGATGGCGGTGCTCACCAGCATCCCGGAGACCAGCAGCCCGCAAACGGTGACGATCGGGCCGAGCGCGTTGCGGAGGACATGGTGGCGCAGCACCGTGCGGTGGGGGGTGCCCCGGCTGAGCGCCACCTCGACGTGCTCGCTGCCGAGCTGGTCCAGCATGGCGGTGCGGGTGACCCGGGTGACCAGGGACATGAAGGTCACCGACAGGGCGACGGCGGGCAGCACCACATGATGCAACTGGTCCAGCGGGCCGTTGCCGTTGCCGATGGTGGGGAACCAGCCGAGGCGGACCCCGAAGACCGAGCGGAGCACGATCGCGGCGGCGAAGGAGGGCACCGCCGCGCCGACGGTGACCAGCAACAGCACTCCCTTGTCGGTGCGGGTGCCCCGCCGCAGCGCGCCGAGCGCGCCCGCCCCGATCCCGACCACCGCGATCATCAGCGTGGCGACGGCGACCAGCAGCAGCGAGGCGGGCAGCCGGGACCAGATGACCGCGCCGACGCTCTCGTGGAACAGGTAGGAGTGGCCGAAGTCGCCGTGCAGCACCGCGTCCAGCCAGTGCCAGTAGCGCTCCAGGAAGGGCTGGTCGAAGCCGAACTGCCTGCGGATCGCCGCCATTTCGGCCGGGCTCGGGCTGCGGCCGCGGACCAGGAAGGAGACCGGGTCGCCGGGGGCGAGATAGAGGGAGGAAAAGACCAGGAAGGAGGTGACCAGCAGGGTCACGGCCATGCCCGCCAGCTTGCGCAGCACGGCCACGGCGACGCTCATCCCGCTGCCTCCTTGGCCCCGATCTCGGCCGCCCACGGGTAGTACAGATAGTCGATGGAGGGTTTGACCCCGGTGATCCGGTTGCCGAGGAAGACCGAGACCGGCTCGGTGTAGAGCGGCAGCCAGGGCAGCTGGTCCATGGCGATCTGCTGCGCCTTGGCGGCGGCCGCGGTACGGGCGGCCGGGTCGGCGGCGCCGACCGCCTGGTCGACGGCGGCGTCGAACTGCGGGTCCGACCAGTTGCCGTAGTTGCTGTAGGCGCCGGTCCGCAGCGAGCCGTACATGTCCAACGGGTCGGTGATGGAGGTGTACCAGAAGGTCAGGAAGAGGTCGATGCCCTTGCGCGCGGCCGGGTCGGTGAACAGCGCCGTGTACTTGTCCGGGGAGACGGTGTCGATCTGCGGCTTGAGGCCGATGGCTGTGGCGGCCTGGGCGATGGCCTGGGTGATGATGGTGGTCTGCGAGTCCAGCGGGCTGGTGGCGATGACGACCCTCTGCCCGGTGACGTCCGCCCCGGCCGCCAACTGCTTGGCCCTGGCTGGATCGTAGGGGTACTTGGGAAGGGCCTTGAGCGTGCTGTCGACGGTGCCCCGCGGGCTGCCGTTCCAGTTGTTGCGGGTGACCAGGTTGTCGGCCGCGTCGCCGACTCCGGCCACGCCCGCCTTGATGATGCCCTTGCGGTCGATGGCCATCAGCAGCGCCTTGCGCACCTGGGCGTTGCCGAGCGGGCCCTTGAGGTTGTTGACGACCTCGTCGGCGACCGTGGTGTTCTGGCCGTAGTAGAGCCTTCCCTTGGCGGAGGCGGCGAGTTGGGCGTAGGAGGTCGGTGGGACCATCCAGCCACCGTCGACCTCGCCGGTCTGGAAGGCGTTGACGCGGGCGGTGGCGTCGGCGAGGAAGACGAACTTCACCTGCCCGGCCTTGGCACGCAGGGCCCGATCCCAGTAGCCGTTGAAACGCTTGAGGACGATGGACTGGCCGGGCTTCCAGGAGGAGAAGGAGAACGGTCCGGTGCAGTTGACGCCCTTGGCGGGGTTTCCGTAGTCCTTGCCGTCGGCCTTGAGCGTGGCTGCGGATTCGACGGTTCCCGGGCTGGCTGCCAGGTACTTGTTGAAGGTCGAGTCGGGGGTCTTCAGGGTGACGGTGACCTGCATCGGCCCTGTCCTGTCGACCGACTTCACATTGCGGAAGGGGTAGGCCCAGTCGCTGCCCACGTTCGGGTCGAGGTTCCGGCGCAGCGAGGCGACCACATCGTCGGCGGTGAGCTGCTTGCCGTCGTGGAAGTGGACGCCGCTGCGGATGGTGTAGACCCAGGTGGTGGGGGTCGGGTTGGTGTAGGCGGAGGCGAGGCCGGGTGAGGTGGTCAGGTCCGGATTCCAGCGCAGCAGGCTCTCGCAGACGTTGGCCAGGACGGTGTTCGGCGGGTAGTCGAAGGAATAGGCGTAGTCGATCGAGGTCGGCTCTGCGAAGAGGGACCAGGTGAAGCCGTCGATGTCGCCCTTGGCAGCGGCGGTGGAGGCGGTGAGGCGGTAGGCGGCGCTCTGGTCGGCGCTGCCGCCATGGGCGGTACCGGAGCAGGCTGTCAGAGCGAGGGCGGTCAGCGGCAGCGTCGCCAGGGCGATGGCTCCGCGGACGGTCCTGAGGGTGGGCATGGAGCCTCCGAGCAGCGGGCAGTCGGAAATGCGGGAAGCGGGGGCGGCGGACGACAGGCAGTGCGGGAGTCGGGTGGTCAGCGGGTGGCGGCATAGACGGGGCTGCCGTCGAGGAAGGTCATGCGAACCGTGGTGTCGCCGATCTCCTCGGGCGGCCCGGCGAAGGGGTCGCGGTCGAGGACGACCAGGTCGGCGGCCTTGCCGGGCTCGACGGTGCCGGTCTCCCGGTCGAGGTGGTTGGCCCAGGCGCTGCCCGCGGTGTAGGCGGTGAAGGCCTGGGCGAGGGTGAGCGCCTGCTCGGAGTAGAAGGGGCGGCGCGGGCGGCGGTCCGCGGCGGCGTTGGGGGCCTGGACCGGCACGGCGCGGTTGACCGCGGTATGGATGCCCCACAGCGGGTCGGGGCTGCTGACGCCCCAGTCACTGCCGGCGACGAGACGGGCCCCGGCGCGGGCCAGGTCGCCGAAGGGGTACTGCAGCGCGGCGCGTTCGGGGCCGAGGTAGGGGATGGTCAGCTCGTCCATCTGCGGTTCGTGGGCCGCCCACAGGGCCTGGATGTTGGCGGCGGCGTCGACCTCGGCGAAACGCTTGAGGTCGTCGGGGTGCACCACCTGGAGGTGGGCCAGGTGGTGCCGGTTGTCGCCCGGGCCGTTGGCGGCACGGGCGGACTGCAGGGCGTCGAGGACCTCGCGGACGGCGCGGTCGCCGAGCGCGTGGAAGTGGAGCTGGAAACCGAGTGCGTCGAGGCGGGTGACGGCTTCGCGCAGAACCTCGGTATCGATGAAGGTGAGGCCCCGGTTGCCGGTGGCGCAGCCGCAGGCGTCGAGGTAGGGCTCCAGCATGCCGGCGGTGAAGTTCTCCGCGATGCCGTCCTGCATGATCTTGACGGTGGTGGCGCGGAAACGGCCGACGCAGCCGCGCAGGCGGCGCTCGACCAGCTCGGGAATCTGCTCGACGCCGCGCTCGCGGTCCCACCAGAGCGCGCCGACGACGCGGGCTCGCAGCGAGCCGTCGCCGGCGGCGTCGAGGTAGACGGAGAAGTTGTCGGGATTGCCGGGGAAGGCGCCGATCATGGCATCCTGCCAGGCGGTGATGCCGAGCGAGAAGAGGTGTTCTTGGGCTGCGAGCAGCCCGGCACGTGCCTGCTCGGGGGTGGCGACCGGGACGAGGCGGGCGACGAGTTCCATCGCACCCTCTTGGAGGACGCCGATCGGCGTGCCGTCCGGCTCGCGCTCGATCCGGCCGTCGGCGGGGTCGGCGGTGTGCCGGTCGAGGCCCGCGAGGTGCAGGGCGCGGGAGTTGACCCAGGCGCCGTGGCCGTCGCGGTTGGTGAGAAGCACCGGGCGGTCGGGGACGACGGCGTCGAGTTGGTGGCGGGTGGGGATACCGTCCGGGAAGACGTCCATGGACCAGCCGCCGCCGAGGATCCATTCGGCCTCCGGCTCGGCCTCGGCGTAGGCGGCGATGGCGGCGAGGCAGGCGTCGGCGCTGCGGTGGGCGGAGAGGTCGCAGCGGAGCATCTGCACTCCGGCGACGGTGGGGTGGACGTGGGCGTCCTGGAAGGCGGGGGCGAGCAGCCCGCCGTCGAGGTCGACGACCTCGGTGGCGGGGCCGACCAGCGGGCGTAGTTCGGCCTCGGGCGCGACGGCGGTGATCCGCCCGGCGCGGACGGCCACGGCCGCCTCGACGGGCTGCGCACCTCCGTCGGCGGTAAAGGTCCTACCGCCCCGGAAGAGCAGATCGGCATGGGTTTCTGACGGTACGTGCGACGCCATCGGCGCATTCCTCCCCGAGTGGTGGTGAGAGGAGTGAAGCGTCGCGCAACGTTGTTGTCAACGGTGTTGCGCGCAGGCCGGGGCCGCATCGTTACACTGGCGGAACCATGACGAAGCCACCCACCCCACGCGCCACCGCTTCGGCGGACAAGCCGACCGGCCGCGGTCGCAGCAGACGCTCCGGAAGCGAGCTGACACCCGAGGCGATCGTCCAGGCCAGCCTGCGCATCGCCGCCCGGGGCAGTGCGAACGCCTTCACCGTCCGTCGACTCGGCGAGGAACTGGGCGCTGATCCCACCGCCGTCTACCGACACTTCCGCGACAAGGACGAACTGCTGCTGGAGGTCGCCGATCGCACGCTGGGTGAGGTGCTGGACTCGATCCCGGAGGGCCTCGGCTGGCAGGACCGGATCCGTGCCCTGGCCGACGGCTCGCTGGCCGTCGCGCTCAAGTACCCGGCGGTGGCTTCCACCATGGCCAGCCGGACCACCCGGCGGACCAATGAATTCCGTGTCGTCGAGCTGATCCTCGGCGCGGTCACCGAGGCCGGGCTGAGCGGCGCGGAGGCGGCCGTCCACTACCGAATGGTCGGCGACTCGCTGCTGGCCCTGGTGGGGCAGCGGGCCGCCTTCCGGCTCTTCGCGCCGGAGGTCAGGGCGGCCGATGAATCCTCCTGGACCCACGAGTACCGGCTACTCGATCCGGAGCGGTTCCCGCAGATCACCGCCGTCACGGAAGAGTTGGCGGCGGTCACGCCGGACGCGGTCTTCCGGGCCAGGGTGGAGGCACTGATCACGGCGATCGAGCGCAGGGTCACCGAGCTGGGCGGCGGCAAGGAATAAGCGCAACACTGTTGACAACGGCGTTGCGGCGCCAGTTCACTCCCGGTCTGCATCATTCGATCCCGAGAGAGGGATTCTCATGCACCGGGAACCCGTCAGATCCCCCCTTGCCTCCCCTTCCGCCACCCGCACCGGGCTGCCCGACAGCGGGCTGGGCCTCGCCTTCTCATGGGAGGGCGAGGCACGGCGGCGCGGTATGCCCGTCGCCGAGGTGGCCGGTGAGCGCGCCGAGCGCGCCGCCCTGAGCCGCCGTCAACTCCTTGCCGGTACCGGCGCGGCGACCGTCGCCGGCCTGACGGGCGCCACCCTGGCCGGGGCGACGCGGGCCGCCGCGGCGACCGCGTCCGCGACCACCCCGCGGGTGGTGATCGTCGGGGCGGGACTGGCCGGGCTGCGCTGCGCTCACGCCCTGTGGACCGGCCCCAGGGCCATCGAGTCCACCGTCTACGAGGCCGACACCACCCATCTCGGCGGCCGCTGCTGGTCGCTGCGCGGCTTCTTCGCGAGCGGCCAACTCCACGAACACGGGGGCGCCTTCATCAGCTCCACCGACTCCGCGGTGCTGGGACTGGCCAAGTCACTCGGCCTGAAGACCGAGATCGCAGGCGGCGGCGAACTGCCTTCCGGCGACTACGCCGGCTGGATCAACGGCGGCCGCTACGACGGCGCGGCTCAGCAGAGCGACTGGGTCGCCGAGGCGTACGACGCCTTCGCCGCTTCCTGCGCGGCCATGGGCACCCCGCGCTGGAACAGCTCAACCGCCGAGGCCGAGCGCCTGGATCAGCTCTCCTGCCTGGACTACCTGGCGGAGATCGGCCTGCCCTCCGGCTCGGCACTGAGCCGGCTGATCCAAACGATTCAGCTCCAGGGCGGCGGCGAGCCCGCCCAGTCCTCCGCGATCGGAATGATCGGCTTCCTCGGCGGCTCGTCCACCTTCGACGGCGGGCGTGGCTTCGACGAGAAGTACCATCTGGTCGACGGCAACGACCAGTTGGTCAGCGGCATGGCCGGGCAGCTGCCCGCCGGAACCGTACAACAGGGTTACCAGCTGATGGCGGTCGTCCGGAACAGCGACGGCAGCTACAGCTGCACCTTCGACCCCACCGGAGGGGCGGGCGCCCCGGTCAGCGTCCGGGCCGACCATCTCGTCCTCGCACTGCCGTTCAGCACGCTCCGGGACGTGGATCTGTCCCGCTCCGGGCTGTCCACGCTCAAGCTGACCGCGATACATCAGCAGGGCATGGGCCAGAACGCGAAGATCGTGACCCAGCTCAACTCGAAGACATGGCCCTCGCTCGGCTACAACGGCGTCAGCAACACCGGCCCGAGCGGCTATCAGACCGCCTGGGACGGCTCCGTCTCCCTGGGCCCGAACGGCAGCCCGGCCCTGCTGGTCGACTTCCCCGGCGGTGACACCGCCCGCTCGACCCTCACCGGCGCCGCGCACGGCCCGGCGCCGGCGGCGGACGTCAACTGGTTCCTCTCCCAGATCGAGCAGGTCTTCCCCGGCACCACTGCCGCCTACAACGGCCTCGCCTACGAGGACCACTGGTCGCTCGACCCCTGGCACAAGGGTGCGTACCACTACTACGGCGTCGGGCAGTACACGACCATCGCCGGCTACGAGGCCGTCCAGGAGGGCCGGGTCCACTTCGCCGGAGAGCACACCGACGTCGACAACGCCACCCTCAACGCGGCGGTCGCCTCTGGCGAGCGGGCGGCGGCGGAGATCGCGGCCCAGATCTGAAGCGCCGGCTCAGCCGTCCTGCACCGGCGGACTACTTGCCCTTTGGCGTCTGGGCCAGGCCGATCCTCCAGCGGCCCTGGTCCAGCACATGGCCCCTGCCAGGTCAGTGGCAGCCCCGCCCGCGGCGAGTGGGTTGAGCGGCCACCATCAATCGCCCGCGACACCCTCCGGCTGCGGCCGAGCAGGGCGGGTGCCGATGTCCGACGCGTGGGTGGGGTCGCGTGGGAAAACCGGGCGACTGCCGTTCCAGAACGCCGATCTGGTGGCGCAAGGCCAGGATCTCGACGTCTCTCTCGCGGTCGCTCATCGGCAGCAGCCGCAGCATCGCGAACGCGTTCGTCACGCCCGAGTACGCCAGTCTCAACAGCACGACTGATCATCACGCCGCGCCGACCACCGCCGTGCGACAGCTGCGACTCGAGCGGCCTCGACTGGCGCCGAAACCAGTTCCCACCTGCATGGACGAGGTATTCGGCAAGAGCGCGGCCGGACGGGCGTTCATGGGTGCGGCCCTGTGGGGCGAAGGGTTCCCTGCGGGATGGCAGACTCCGCCGTAGACACCTCCACTGGCGTGAGCCCGCCGGCCTTCTGCTGATCTCTTAGGGTTGTTGTCGGTTGCGTCCTGGAAGGCGGTGTACGGGATCCCACCTGATCCGGGCGTTCGCCCCGGCGTCGGAGGGGTGCCCGGATACGAGAACGGCCACCGGCTGATCTTCGAGATGTGAGGTGGCCGTACCGTCGGGAGGGGGTTTCAGCGGCGCGGTGTCAGGAGCGCGTGCCGGACGGCTGCCTGTGCTGTCGGGTGACCGTCACGGTGACGTCGTAGCGCCCTTGGTCCGGCGGGCAGCGCATCGCCTCGCCGCATGAGTCGCGTCGGGCGGTTATGTGAACCGTGCCGGGCCGCAGGGCGGTGAAGCGCACGGAAGACGTTCCGCAGCCGCGGCCGGGCGGGCAGGTGGCAGTGCCTGTGGTCCCGCCGCCGACGGGGGTGAGCACTTGCGGGTTCGAGCTGGCGGGGGTTGACCAGTATGCGCTGTGCAGGCGTACCACGATGAGCGTGCCGACGGTCACCCGGACCGTGGTTCCGCGGGACCGTTCGTCGAGGACGGCCGACCCGGTGGAGGACGTGGATGACGCGGATGACGCGGGAGTGTGCGTCGGCGGGGGAGAGGGCGATCCGGCGGGGCCGGACGAACAGCCGCCCAGGACGCCGGTCGCGGCTGCCGCGGCCACGGCGGCGAGTCCGGCGTGCAGCGCGCGCAGGGCGGGGCTCGTGCGGGCTGACGAAGGAAGCACGGGTCCTCCGGTGGATGCCGCCCGGCGTGGGCGCTTGGACGGGGGTGGGGGCGAGCCGTCGGCTCGCCCCCACCGTGCGGCGCGAGGGTCAGGAGACAGTCACGTCGTCGTAGTAGGTGTAGGTCGCGTCACCCGCGTAGTTGTCGTCCTTGTTGGTGAGGGTGAGCGTGTAGTTGTGGCCCGCGGTCACGGTGCCGGAGACCTGCTTCCAGCCTGCACCCTGGGTGCAGGTCTTGCCGAGCAGTGTCGTGGTGGTGCCCGCCGTGGTGTCCTGGAGGGTGGCCGTCGCCCAGTCGTAGCTCACGGTGTCCGGGCAGGTGACGTTGTACCAGAAGGAGACCCTGCTGCTGCCGGACGGGGCGGTGAAGGACTGGGAGACCGAGGAGGTGTTCGTCGGGTTGGTGGAGCCGAGCATCGCGCCGTAGGTGCCGCTGTGCGCCGCCGAGGTGGTGGCGGAGGTGGTGCCGCTGGTCGTCCAGCTCGACAGGCTGCCGGTCTCGAAGGTGCCGTTGGTGAGGGTGCCGCCGGTGCCGCCGCCGCTGCCCCCGACGATGGGGTGGGAGATGGCGCAGTTGTTGGTGTCGTTGGACCAGCTCGCCTGCTCGGCGAAGGTACCGGTGCCCATCGTGACGTTGGCCGCTCCGCCCGTGCTGCCGGGCGAGATCCAGGCGCACTCGTCGGAGTTCTCCTGGCCGTTGTACGAGCTTCCGGTCTGGTTGGTCCAGCCGCCGGCCGGGTTCTGGTCGGACATCATCTCGTGCCATTCGTGGCCGAGCGTCATGGTCCAGCCGTCGAGGGTGCCGGGCGAGTTGACGAATCCGACGCCGCAGCCGGAGCCGGAGTCCATGTTGTACGGCTGGTTGCTGAACGCGATGTCCCCGTAGGAGGAGGACACCGGCCCGCCGGTGAGCGTGCTGTCGCCGTTGTAGTCGTGCCAGGCGCAGTACTGGCCCTGGTAGTTGTCCGGGTTGGTGTTGTGCGGCGAGAGGATGACGTAGTAGGCGTCCCGGTTGGACGCGGCGGTGGTGTTCCCGAAGTGTCCGGCCGCCTTGACGGCTTCGGCGCCCAGTTGGTGTCCGGTCGCGGCGCTGGGTGAGGCCGCCGAGTTGTCGTACCACACGCCGGACAGCACGCCGCCGCTCTGGTACGGGATGAAGTTTGCGTTGGACGGACAACTGGTGGCGCCTGCCGAAACGTTCGGTCCGTCACACCACTGGGTGAGGTCCGCGGACCACAGCTCGTTTCCGGTGCCGATGCCCTTGAACATCTCCTGGGTGACCGGGGCCGCGCCGTCCGGGTCGCCGGAGAACGTGGCGTCGCCGTTGCCGTTGGTGCTCTGCGTGCCCCACTGCGAGCCGTAGAAGACCAGGTAGACCTTGGAATGGCCGCTCTGGACGCCGATGCCGTCGACGCCGCCGCCGTAGGACAACGTCTCCGGTCCGGTCGCCGTGGTAGCGGCCGGCTGGTCGGCAGCCCAGGACTTCATCTTGGCGTTCTGCTGAATGGTCGGGATGACGCCGTGCCGGTACGAGTGCTGATACGCCGGGCTGTAGGGGTTGGGTCTTGTTGTGCGAGCCGTGGCCTGGGTGGCGGCTGCCGCCTGGGGTACGGAGGCGAGTGCCACACCGGTGACGAGGGACAACGACGCGAGACCGGTCAGGGTCGCTCGGGCTGCGCCGCGTATGTGGGGTATGCCCATGGGTATTGGGGCCCTTTCTTCGCACGGACCTCCGCCGTCGGTCCGGCGGAGGTGATCTGCACGGGACGTCGACGAGGCGCACCACTCCGCAAACCGAATCCGGCCACCGACGTTGACGCCGGTCTCGTTGCGGAGCAGGAGGAGAAGTCCGAGCGGCACCGGGTGACTGCACGGGCGATGTGCTCGGCAGCTGGGGAACTCACGCACGGTGTTGTGATCCGCGGGGTCTCTCGTCCTGGACCGGACGAATGAAAAAGGCAGTGAGAAGGGTTCGTACTGCGACTTCTTGCCGGCTGGAATGGTGATGCCCTGTCAGACGCGGAGAAGCAAAGCAGACTTGACGGGTTCAGGTCAATGGAGGGTGTGCCCTTCTCTCAGGGGGGCGGTGGCCTGCCTCTCGAACGGGTGGGCTCGACGTCGATCGTCCGCTGATTCCGCTGGTCGAACGCCAAATCGGAGCATGCGCCAGTCAGTTGCTACGGCATGGCGCACCGAGGGGCGTGGGAGGTCGTTCGCCGACCTGGGGCCGCCTATGAATAGGCTCTGAATTCAGGAAAGGTGGAGGAAGTGCCCGGTCAAAAATGAGTAACGACCCATCAATTGCCTGATGTGTCTGCTAACCGGCTTCCGCTCACCGCCAGCCCCTCAACTCCCTCTCACCGCCCGTCACCTCCTCCTGCACCCGCTTCGCCGCTGCCGCTGCGAACCTCTTCGCCGCCGTTGCGTCGGGCAGGTGGGCCGGCGTCGCCGCTCTTTTTCCTTGCGCCGGGTGTTCCGCGAACAGCGCCACGGTGACGCAGAGCCGGTGGTCCGACTCGGTGTGCCACAGGGTGCGGGTGGTGGTGGCGCCGGAGCCCGCGGTGCCGGTGTAGCTGGTCCTGCCCGTGGCGGCCGGTCGGGCTGTGGGCACGGGCAGGAGGGCGCGGGTCTCGGGGTGGGCCGTGTAGAGGGTGCGGCCGCCCCGGGTGATCCTCGCGACCGTGTACGGCTTCGCGTACGTTCCCTGCGCCGACGCCGTCGCGTACGCCGAGGCCAGCTGAAGCGGAGTCGGGGTCGGCGTTCTGACGAGGGAGGTGGCCGCGACCGCTCCGGGCCCGGTGGCGCGCAGCGGAGCGAGGGCGCTGCCCGCCTCCACTGCCCCGGCGACGGCGTCATTGAAGGGCTGCCGGGCGTAGTCCGCGCCGCCGTAGAGGACGCGGATCGCGCCGTCGCCCGGGACCGTCGCGACGACGGCCGTGTGCAGGCGCGTCCCCTTGGCGGCCGCCGGAGCGTGGTCCACCTGCTGGGCGATGTCGTCCTGCGCCTCGATGTCGAACGTCGTACGGACCGTGTACCCGCCGCGGGCCAGCTGGTCCTGGGTGATGCCGAGCCGGTCGGCCGCCTCGGCCGCAGCAGCGTCGATGAGGTACTGGCGCTGCCCGTCGGTGCCGCCAGGGGGATAGAAGCGGAACGCCGGGAAGAGGGCCGAGGCCCGCTCCCGGGCCGTGATCGTGCCCGCGGCCCGCATGCCGTCGAGGACCCACGCCCACCGCTTCTGCAGCGTGGCCGTCACCTTGGCATCGGCTCCGACCCGTTCGTAGTACGACGGCAGGTTGATGATCGACGCCAGGGCCGCGCCCTGGGAGAGGTCGAGGTCCTTCGCGTCGATGCCGAAGTAGTTGCGGGCCGCCGACTCAATGCCGGCCGCGCCCCGCCCGAAGTACACGGTGTTCAGGTATCCCTGGAGGATCGCGTCCTTGGAGCGGGTGCGGTCCAGTTTGACCGCGATCAGCGCCTCGCGTGCCTTGCGGGACAGCGACTGCTGGGGGGTGAGCAGCGCGTTCTTCACGTACTGCTGCGTGATCGTCGAACCGCCCTGCCGTTCCGCGCCGCTCAGCGTGGACCACGCTGCCCGCAGGATCGCGGTCGGGGAGACGCCCGAGTCCGTGCGGAAGGAGCGGTTCTCCGCCGCGATCACCGCGTCCTGCACCTTGCGCGGCACCTGGGACAGCGGCACGTCCTGCCGGTCCACCGGGCCGCGCCGGCCCAGGTACTGACCGCTCGCGTCCAGGAACACCGTGCTCTGGATGACCATCTCCGGGTGCGGGGCGGGGATGACGGTCAGCTGGTAGGCGACGACGGCCGCGGTGCACAGGGCCAGGAGGAGGGTCAGTACGGCGATGAGCGCGCGACGGATCCAGCGGGCCCGGCGGCGCCGGGTGCGGAGACGGAAGGAGACCCGGCGACGACGGTGTACGGGCTTCTCGTCGGTGGCATGGGGTGTGTCCGCCGTGCTGCTCACGGGCCCACCCCGCCCTGTGCCACGACCGTGCCCCGTGCGTCGTGGATCGTCACCCGCGCGTCCATCAACTTCTTTTTGTCCTTGGGTAGTTCGCCGGTCGCGTACCACGCGCTCCAGCCGGGGCTGCCCGCGAGCGCCAGCAGTGTGCCGGAGGTCGTACCGAACGGCGTGCGCAAGGTCACGCGGGCCGCGGGCGTCGGCCCCCGGTAGGTGCCGGTCATGAGATAGCGGTTGCCCGTCCCCAGCATCTCCATGGTGACCGCGGCCTTGTGGCCGCCCCGCGCCGCGGGTGCCGGGACCAGCCCCGGCGCCGCCGAGGAGTGCTCCCCGTCCTTCGTCAGCCACAACTCCACGTCGGGCAAAGGGCGTACATGCTCACCTGCCGCAACGATGCGCACGGTCGACGTCGTCCCGGCGGAGGGCGTCGGCGCTCCCGAGGCCGTCCTCCCGGTCACACGCGGTACGACGACGTAGGCGATCGTCCCGAGCAGCAGAGCGACCGCTGCCAGCCACCGGACCCGCCACTGCCTTCTCCGCGCTCGTCCCTCGCGCTCGATCTCCGCCAGCGGCACCGGCGGCGGTATCAGATCACGCACCTCCACCGCCATCGCCTCGCTCAACTCGGCGCGCTGAAGGTCGACTCGACGTGCCTTGACGCGGTTCATGGGTGAACCTCCTGGAGTGGCCGGGTGCTCAGGGCGGCCAGCCCCCGCCGCGCGGACGACGTCACCGCGCCCTGCGAGCAGCCCAGCATCTCGGCGATCTCCGACTCGTCGAGTCCGTCGCCGTGCCGCAGCACCAGCACGACCCGCTGCCGGACGGGCAGGTCCGCCAACGCCCGCCCGAGCGCCGTGAACCCGCGCCGCCGTCGGGTCGAACGGCGGCGGCCGTGCAGCCGTACCAAAGTCCGCCGCACATAGAAGTCGGCGTCGTCCCTCGGCACCCTCCGTCTGCGCGCGTACGTCTCCGCGAGTGCCGCCCGCGCCAGGTCGGCCGCCTCGTCCGCGTCGCCGGTGAGAAGGCGGGCGGTGCGCAGGAGGCGGGGCCAGGCCTCGGTGGCGTAGGCCCTGAAGTCCCCACGAGGAGAGGGAGACTGGGCGAACTTGGCTCTGGTGATGGTCATCGTGCCCCTCGCGGTGTGTTTCGATGTGCGACGTACGGGACCTGTACGCACGGCAGGGACCATCGGGTTGCAAGGGACGCCAGGGAAATGACGGAGGATGAGTTCGACGCGTTCTACGCCGCCGCGTTCCCCCGGCTGACCGGTCAGCTCTACGCGTTCACCGGGGACCACGGGGAGGCGCAGGACGTCGTCCAGGAGGCGTTCGTACGGGCCTGGGACCGGCGGCGGGACTTCCTTGCCGAGGGGGCGCCCGAGGCGTGGATCAGGACCGTGGCGATGCGCCTCGCGGTGAGCCGGTGGCGGCGGGCGCGACGGTGGCTGGAGCTGGTGTGCCGCACGCCGCCGCCCGAGAGCACTCCCGGCCCGGAGTTGCAGCACGCCCACTTCGCCGATCTGGTCGCGGCGTTGCGGCGACTGCCGGAGACGCAGCGGATGGCGGTGGTGCTGCACCATCTGTGCGACCTGAGCGTCGAGCAGGTAGCCTCCGAGACCGGTGCGCCCGTGGGGACGGTCAAGGCCCGGCTGTCCCGTGGCCGGGCCGCGCTGGCGAGGGAACTGGGTTCCGAGGACAAGGAGTTCGGGGACAGGGAGGACGACCGTGTCCGATGACCTCACCACCGCTCTGCGCGAACTCGCCGAGTCGGTGGAGCAGTCGCCGCAGTTCTCCGGTGCCGACATCCGCCAACTCGCCCAGCGGCGCGGGCGTCGCCGTCGTACGATCGCGGCCCTCGGCGGGACGGCCGCGGTGGCGTCCCTGGGCCTGGCGCTGGTGCTGGGCCCCGGTGGGCCGGGCCCTGGACGACAGGACATGCCGGCCACGCAGCCGACGAGCACGCTCACGCGGCGGCCGGCGCCCGACGCCGAGGTGGCTCTCTCGTCGCGGCTTCTCGTGGCCGGGGGCCGTAGAATGCCCGTCTCGTCCGGCCTCGCGCGCACCCCGACCCCGACCGGGCGGATGACCGTCGTCTCCAGGGTTCGCGTCACCGTGGTGTCCGGAGCGGTGGTCGGCAGGCCGCCCGACTTCCGGTACAGGGTGCCCTGGGTGATCCGGCTGCGCGCGGACGACGGCACGACGACGGCGGTCTTCGGCATGATCACCGACGGCACGGCGCCGGGCGTCGTCGACCTCACGTCCGGCTGGATCGGCCTGCGGACGGCAGACGCCAAGTGGCTGTACGACCGGTTGCGGACCGGGTCGGTGGTCGACATCGAGGGTCACGCACCGGCGGTCCCCTGGCCCACACCCTCCGCATGACAGAGGCCGGAGCAACTTGGGCCGTGTGCAGCGGGTCGTGCCGGTAGTCGTGGCTGGGCCGTCGGAGACTCGCGTGGCACCGGTGGGATGGGGGTGGCCGTCGTCGAGGCCGGCGTGTTCGTGCTCGGCGCCAGCGGGTGCCGGTACATCGTCCGGCCTGGTCTACGCGGCTTGGTGGGATGCGTGCAGGGTTCCGCCGAGTCGGTCCCGTCGGCGGATCTCCGGGCGTCTGGTGTTCCCCGGTTCGTTGATCGGGTGGGGAGCGGGCGGAGGGGAGCGGCTTGGCCCAGGGCTCGGTGTGGGCGGTGTCCGATGTAGAATCCACGAGCTGTTTTTCGGGCGAGGCGCAGGAGCAGGGTGCGGATCGACCGGACGGTGGGTGGGCGTCCGCGTCGCCTCGGGATGTGAGTCGAGGCATGACCCGCAGGTCCTTCGCGATCACCGCGGTTCTCTCGCCACGAGCCCACCGCTCACCGGCCTCGTACCGGATCCGCTCGCGAGACAGTCGCCGCTCTGCGGTAAGCCCACCACCCTGGGCTTACCGCACACCACCTGCCTGCCGCAGCGAAGGAATCACCCCGAAGAGTTCATGTGGGATGCGGGTGGAACCCCGGCGCGCTCCTCGATGCCAAGGGCGCCCAGGTGTACCAGACGCGCACACCGTGGTCGTGGAGCCAGGCGGTCTCACGGTGCCGGAGTTCATGCGCGGACTCCGGGGCAATGGCACTGGGCCAGCGGACGAGTACCGCGGTGACGCGGCCTGCCTGTACCAGCTGTCTGACACGCCGCCACCCTCTGCGCTGGGCCGGGTCGGGCTCACCGTACGTGTCGGTGATGACCTCGGCGATCGCCAGTCCGCGTTCCCGGGCGAACGCGTGGCCTTCTGTCCGCGCGCACTGCGTGGCTGCCCCGGCCGCGCCCCGGGCTCGGTCGGCGCATACGTACAGCACGACAGGAGAAGCGGTTTCGCCGTGGGGGTTCATGGGCGCCTTCTGTAGATGGATCGAGGCGAAGGGATTCCTCGCAGCGCGAAGGGGACGTAGCGGGGGCTGTGCGGTGCCGACCGCGTCTCTGCCGTTGGGCAGGGCAACTTGTCCGGTGCGCAGCCGGCCGGGTCCGGCCATCGCCGCATCCGGGCTGTCGCTGCCGGGCGAGCGCCATATTCAGCGCCGACCGGTGACCATGGCATCAGGGGTGGACCGTCAACTCCGCCCAGACAACCTTTCCTTCGGCCCGCGTCGAGGATGCGGAGCCCCAGCGGTCGGCGAGCTGCTGGACGAGGAACAGGCCCCGCCCGCCCTCCTCTACGAGGCCGGCGCGGTACTCCGGCGGGCGGACCGGGATGCGGCCGTCGTCGTGGAGTTCGATACGCAGGCGTCTCTCGTCGCCGGTCAGCGTGAGACCGCACAGCACATGACCACTGTCGGTGTGGAGTACAGCGTTCGTGGTCAGCTCGGAGACCAGCAGCATCGCGTCGCAGCAGGTATCGCCGGGTACCTTCCAAGTACGGAGCCGGTCGCGCACGGTGTCGCGGGCGGATCTCACGCTGGTGCGCAGGGCGGGCAGGCCGAACCAGTACTCCCGACGAGGCACGGTCGTGGCTAAGGCGGGGGCCGGGGCTGAGGGCGTGGGCAGGGTCACGGATGTCGCCTTCCAGCGCCTTCTCGGGGCGGGCGCGGTGTGGGGATTCGGGCTCCAGCTCGCGTGGTGAGAGGCGTATGACGAGGCGGGCGCCCTGCGGTGGGGGTGCCGATGACGGCATCGGCATCACGGGTCCCGTCCAGGCCGGATGCTGCGTCAGAGCTGTGACTTGACCGCTCACATGCCAACTATGCGCGCGATCGCGCTCAGGCTGCAACCGACTCCCTGATAATTTCAGCAGCACGGGTATCACCTTGGCAGCGACAGCAAGTCGCTGTCAGAATGGTGTTGTTGATAACCCCTCAGGAGGGTGGGCGTGAGCGAAGCCCGTTCCGGCACCAGCGCACCGACAGTCCTGCGCATGATCCTCGGCCGTCGGCTGCAGGACATGCGGCTCGACGCCGGTGCCTCGCTGGAGGACGCGGCAAAGGCCCTGCGCGTGAAGACCCTGACGATCCGTCGGCTGGAAAAGGCCGAGGTCGCGCTGAAGCCTCTCTACGTGGAGAAGCTCCTGGAGACCTACGGGGCGGACCGCCAGGTGATCGATGAGTTCGTCGATCTGGCCGAGCAGGCCAACCAGCCTGGCTGGTGGCACTCCTACCGCGACGCCGTCCCCAGCTGGTTCACCGCCTACGTCAGCCTGGAGACCAGCGCCAAGACCCTGCGCACCTATGAACCCCAGTACGTCACCGGCCTTCTGCAGACCCCTGACTACGCCCGCGCCGTACTGCGCGGCGGGCTGCCGCACGGCAGCGAGGAGGAGCTGGCGCGCCGCGTGGAGCTACGGCTGCGCCGCCAGAGCCTGCTGGAGCGGGAGGACGCCCCCACGTTGTGGGTGGTCATGGAGGAAGCCGTCCTGCACCGGGCAGTGGGCAGCCCCGAGGTGATGCGGGAGCAGATCGAGCGGCTCCTGAACGTGTCAGAACTCGAGCACGTCAGCGTCGATATCGTGCCCTTCGCCGCGGGCGCGCATGTCGGGGCGTGCGCGCCGTTCACATATTTCCGGTTCGAGGAACCCGAGCTGCCCGACATCGTCTACAGCGAACTCCTGTCCGCTTCCGTCTACCTGGACCAGCGCGCGGACGTTGTCGCCCACCTTGAGGCGCATTCCCGTATGGCGCTGCTGACGTCGTCCGAGGACAGCAGAGCGCTCTTGAACCGCATGCGCAAGGAGTACTCGTGACATTCACCGACGAAGGCGTCTACAACGGGATGCCGGCCCGCGACCTCGGGGAACAGGGCTGGGAGCGCCCCTGGAGCGGACCGAACGGCGGTCAATGCGTCGAGACGAAACAACTCGCCGACGGCCGCGTGGCCGTACGGCAGTCGACCGACCCGGCAGGGCCTGCGCTGATCTACTCGCCGGAGGAGATCGCCGCTTTCGTCCGCGGGGTCAAGGAGGGCCTGGCCGATCACTTGGCCGCCGGATGAACCGGTGGCAGACATGAGGGACGACGACACCGGTCCCGCTTCTGGTCTGCGGGCCGACAGACACACGTGTGAAGGGGAGAGCATGACCACCAGGCAGGCCGGCCGGGATCTCGACACGAGCAAGGCGCACTCGGCCCGGATGTACGACTACTTCCTCGGCGGCAAGGACCACTTCGAGATCGACAAGGAGGCGGCCCTGGTCGCCGCCGAAGCCCACCCCAGCATCTACGTGACCGCCCGCGAGAACCGGGCGTTCATGCACCGGGCTACCCGGGCCCTGGCGCAGGAGCACGGCATCCGCCAGTGGCTCGACATCGGCACGGGCATCCCGACCGAGCCCAACCTGCACCAGGTCGCCCAGTCCGTCGCGGTCGACGCCCGCGTCGTGTACGCCGACAACGACCCCCTCGTCCTGAAGTACGCCGAACGCCTCATGCGCAGCACGCCGCAGGGACGCACGGCCTACGTCGAAGCCGACGTCACCGACCCCGATGCGCTGATGAACGCCGTGGAGGCCGCGGAGATCCTGGACTTCGACCAGCCCATCGCCCTCTCCCTCAACGCGCTCATGCACTTCATCACCGACCCGCACGACCCGTACGCCATCATCCGCCGGCTGCTCGACCCGCTCCCGGCGGGCAGCGCCCTCGCCATGAACCACTGCACGCCCGACTTCGACCCCGCCACCTGGAACAAGGTCGCGGAGGTCTACACCAAGTCCGGGTCTCCGGTGCAGTTCCGTTCGCACAGCGACGTCCGCCGTTTCTTCGACGGACTCGACCTGATCGACCCCGGCATCGTCTGCTGCCACCGCTGGCGGCCCGCCGGAGCCGCCGATGGGACGGAGCCCACGGACGCCCAGATCAGCCTGTTGGCGGGCGTAGGCATCAAACACTAGTCGGGGCCCGGCCGACAGTGCGGCACCCGCAGCATGGTGTCCGTGCACGCCGACTCCCGGCATGCCGAGCGGTACATGCCCAGCACGTTCAGTGGACCGCCCAGCAGTGCCCGAGCCCTCCTCGCCGCTCTGCTGGTGCCGCTGCCGCGCCAGGCTCTGCTTGTCCGGCGGACACGGGGTCTGCTCGGGGGAGTGGGTCTGTGCCCATGTGAGACGTGTAATCCATAACGATCTCTGCTCAGGCCTTGTGCGATTCCTTGTCACGTTTACTCTCCCGACATGGCATTTCTTTCCAGTCGCCGAAGAAGGTCCCGCCTTGCCCCGGAACTCGACGACGAGGACCTGGGAAAGCTGATGAAGAACCTGGTGGCGACCACGAGGACGAGTGCGATCGCGATGACGGACATGTGCGTGGCGCAGATGTCCCGTCTGCTGGAGCAGGAGCCGGACGACTGGGACCGTCGAGCGCACCGCATGGGCGTCCTCGCGGAGTTCCTGGCCGGATCGCGTCTGCCCAGTTCCTGGGCCACGCGCGAGCCGCGCAACGCGAACGCCCTCGTGCTGTACGCATGGAGCGAGGTGGTCCGCGCCGGCTCCCGGGGAGGCCTGGAAGACGCCGCCGGTGTGATCGACAGTTGTCTCAGGGCCGCCACGCTCACCCCTGAGGACCCCACCCCATGGGTGGTCGTGCTGAGCGCGGCACGCCTGGAACGCTGGGAACAGCCGCAGGTGTTCGGTGTCTGGAACGAGGTGCTCGCGCGCGACCGCTGGAACCGTCAGGCCTACCTCACCATGCTCGGCTATCTCGCCCCCGAGGAAGCGGGGTCGCGGATGCAGGTTCTGGAGTTCGTGGATGCCCTGCGCGCTCACATGCCCGCGAACGCGCCCTGCGCGGCGACGGAACTCACCGCCCAGGTCTTCCAGTACCACTCGGTCCTCGACCGCGGCGGCTTCGAAGCGTTGGTGGCGCGCAATCACTGGTCCCTGACGTCCGGTGCCCGGGCCCTCGACCACGTGGCCCACACCTGGGTGCAGCCCGGGTTCCTCCGTCACGCGCGGGCATGTGCCGACCTCAACCTCCTCGCCTACGCGCTGATGGCCGCCGACCGGCGCCACGAAGCGCGTGCGGCCTTCGAGGCGCTCGGCGGCATCGTCACCCCTTGGCCTTGGCAGGCCGGCGGCGATCCTCTGACCGGGTTCGAGCAGGCACAGCGAAGAGTTCCGCAGTAGGTGACCGGCCTTGTGGCCGGCCGGTCCAGGACCCTTCACCGGCCTGTGGCGTCCTTCTGCCGGCAGACCTGACCTTGAATACCGCGCAGTTGGTGGCCCTGCCGTCGCGAGCAGGAGTCCTCGGCAGGACTCGAACCGGCGGCCAAGCGTCGGAGGAGGGACGGCCATGTCTCGTGGGCCGACCTCCAGGCACCTGAGCCGTGCCTGCAGGCTGATCGGTTCGGACCGCGGTCGAAGCGGTGCGGGCGATTGCCCGTTGCAGCAGCAAGCTGCCCCCGCTGCTCGGCGCACGTGGGCAACGGCCTGCGCGATCCGCAGCCGGCGGGCAACGTGGTCGCGCTTGTGGCGGTCTACCTCGCGATCCGCAACCACGTCCGCTGCTTCGAGAACCGCATCCTCATCCCGTTTCCCGTCCACTGCCCGGTGGCGCGGCTGGGCGGGCCCGCTACTTCACCGTCGCGCAAGGGGCGTCTGCCTCGAGCTGAGCCGATGGCCGGCTGGTTCACGCCCGGGTGAGGAGCCTCCGCCTCGTGCCGGCGTGTGGAGCCGCCGCCACGCCGGGCAAGGGGGACACGCGTTCCTCCTCGGGCGCAGGGGCGGGTGACTTCGTCCTCCGACGTGCTCCTGATCGCTCGGGGCGGCAAAGGCCGCCTGACCGCTCGTCGTGGCTCAAGTGGCGTCGGGATCGTAGGAGTGCGCGGGGGCCTGCTCCGGCGAGGCCGCTCGGCTCGCCCCACTCCCGGCCCACCCGGTCGGCTCGGTTCGCACGGCCCGCTCGGTCGACTGGCCTCTCACCGCATCGGCCGCTTCCGCCCACTCAGCCCTCGGGTCAAGGGCCGAGCGGATCTCCTCGATACCGAAGGCGTCGCCGTCGACTTCGGCGTCGAGGAGGTGCTGGCGCACAAACCGCTTCGGGTGCAGGTCCGCCAGCTCCAGGTCCTCGAACTCCGGGCCCAGTTCCGAGCGAACGTCCTCCTTGGCTGCCTCGGAGAACGCGCGGACCTTCTGCAGGAACCCCGTCACCTTCTGTACGACCTCGGGCAGCTTGTCGGGGCCGAAGAGCAGGATGATCAAGACCCCCAGGACGAGGAGGTCCAGTGGGCTCACGTCGAACAACGTCGGTGCCTCCGATCTGTCCCCGAAGGGGATGCCGGTCTCACGGTCGTACCAGCTGCGTTTCGGCGGCACTGACGTCCGCGGCCGGCATCGGCGGCGGGCGACGGGCCGTGTCGCTGACCTTGATCAGGACAGCGACCAACAGCCAGTTGGCCACCATGGACGAACCGCCCTGGGCGAGGAACGGCAGTGCCTTGCCGGTGAGCGGGATGAGCCCGGTGACTCCACCCACGACGACGAAGACCTGGAGGACGAGCGCCGAGGCCAGGCCGCCCGCAAGCAGCTTGCCGAACGGGTCGGTGACGGTCAGGGCCGTCCGCAGGCCGCGCTCGGCGAGCAGCGCGTAGAGCAGAATGACGACCGTCACCCCGGTCAGGCCGAGTTCCTCGCCGACCGTCGTGAGGATGAAGTCGCTGCGCCCGGCGAATCCGATCAGCTCCGGGTGTCCCTGTCCGAGACCGGTGCCCATGATGCCGCCCGAGCCGAAGCTGAACAGGGCCTGGGCGGCCTGGTCGGAGATCAGCCCCGGCGGTCGCTTGTCGGGCGGCAGAAAGATGTCCATGGGATGCAGCCAGGCAACGACACGGCCGTGCACGTGCGGTTCGAAGGAGCCTACGACGAAGGCGCCCACGGCGAACATGACGATGCCGAACACCACCCAGCTGGTGCGCTCGGTCGCGACGTACAACATGATCACGAACAGGCCGAAGAAGATCAGCGAGGTACCGAGGTCCCGCTCGAAGATCAGGACCAGCAGGCTGAGGATCCACACGGCTGCGACCGGGCCCAACTGTCGCCCGCGCGGCAGATACATGCCCATGAGGCGCCGCCCGGCGAGCGCGAGGGCGTCCCTGCGGAGCGTCAGGTACCCGGCGAAGAACACCACGATGACGATCTTCACGAACTCCCCGGGCTGGAAGGACAGCGGCCCGATGAAGATCCACCGCTTGGCGCCGTAGACGTCGCCGGGATAGAAGGCCGGCGCCATCAGCAGGACCAGCCCCACGGTGATCGTGACGTACGGGTAGCGCTGAAGCCTGCGGTGGTCCCGCAGCAGCGCCACCGCCCCTGAGAACACCGCCACCGCGATGCCGCACCACATCAGCTGCCCCGACGCCGCGGGCGTCGAGTGGTGGTAGTGCGTCCCGTAGGCGATGTCGAGACGGTGGATCAGGACGAGCCCCAGACCGCTGAGCAGGGTGGCCAGGGGCAGGATCAACGGATCGGCATGTGGCGCGAACCGGCGTACCGTGACATGGCACACCACGGGCAATGCGGCGGTGGCCAGGCACGTCAGGGCCATGCTCGGCGGCAGCTTCCCGCTGACGGCGAGGGCCGTCTCGGCATAGCCGTAGCAGCAGATGAGGAGGGCGCCGAACAGCAGGACCAGCTCCAGGTTCCGGTCGCTCAGGCGCCCTGACCGGCTTGGCCGCACTGCAAGCTTCGCCGGTCCCCGCCGACCAGTCATGCTTCCCCCTTCGTTCAGGTCCCCCGCCGGAATCCCCGCGCCGGGCCACGGTCAGCAAGGTTATATGGTTGCGCAATAACGCAACTGAACTGTAGCCGAGAGCAGGTAAGAGGAGGGTTGGCGTGGCGGCAGCGCGCAGGCGGGGGCGCCACAGGCTGTGGCCGGTGGTGATCGGGGTGGGCGTGGTCCTGGCGCTCGTGGGCTATCTCGCCGTCCGGTTCATCCGCTCGGCGACGTCCGACGAATGCACGGCGCACGGCACGGACGGTACGACCGTCACGCTCGATCTGGACCAGGCGGCCCACGCCGCGACCATCGCGGCCGTGGCCCACGCACGCGGCCTGCCCGAACGGGCCGTCACCATAGCCCTGGCGACCGCGATACAGGAGTCCAAACTCCGCAATCTCGCGAACGGGGACCGGGATTCCCTCGGTCTGTTCCAGCAGCGCCCGTCCCAGGGCTGGGGCAGCCCCGCCGAGATCCGCGACCCTGTCTACGCTGCAGGCAAGTTCTTCGACGCGCTGGTCAAGGTGCAGGGCTACGTCGACCTGCCGGTCACCGTCGCCGCACAGGATGTCCAGCACAGCGGCTACCCGGAGGCCTACGCATCACATGAGGCCACGGCCACGACGCTGGCCGACGTGCTGACGGGACAGGAGGGGCCCGCACTGACCTGCACGGTCAGCACGGTGGGCAGGAGCGGGGCCGATCCCGCCCAGGCCGACGCAGGGACCGGCGTCGACAATGCCGTGGCAGGTCGGGGCAGCGGTGCGGCGGGTGCCGTGCGTCAGGGCGGTGGCGGTGTCGCTGCAGTGGTCCGGCGGGAGTTCGGCGGAGTGCCGATCGCCAACCCCGCGACCGGCGACAGCGTCGAGTACCCGGTCTCCGACGCAGCCACGGGTTGGTCCCTCGCCCTGTGGCTGGTCTGTCACGCCCCCGCGCTGCACGCCTCGTCGGTCACGTTCGGCAACCGCCGGTGGAGCAGCGGCGCCTCGGACCGCGGCTGGACGCACATCGCGCCCGCGTCGGCGGAGTCCTCGACGGTGGCCGTGAAAGTGAGCTAGTGCTGGATTCCTCGAACGGAGCGTGCGTACGGGCACCGCAGTACCCGGTGCTGGTGGTACCGGTGTTCCCCGCACCCGGGGCCGGGTTCGGGCGTTCCTTCCCGGGAAAGGGTTTGAGCGAGGCGGCGGCCCGCTGCTACTTTCGTGGTGGACCGTGAAGTCGTCGTATGGAGGTGAGCCCCGTGAACACAGTCACCCATGGGTGCTCCCTCAACCCGTCACGGTCCGGCGGCTGACGTTCGGTGTCGCCAGGAGCGCCTGAGATCGAGGCACTCCTGGGAGGAGACTCCGATGAACACGAAGCCCTTCACATCCGGCCTGAGCGAGAACGCGGTGATGATCACGCGCGTCGCGGACAGGCAATGGCATGCACTGGAAGACGACCTGGTGGTCGGCCGCGGGCATGCGGAACACCGGCCCGACGGCCGCTTGTTCGTCAGCATCGACGCCTGGCACGAATCCACCTTCGACCGGCTCGCCGAGGCGATGCTGATGCAACTGCCGGCGCCGCTGTACACGGTGGTCGACGAAGCCGACGTCGAGCTGACGGCCGGCTGGCGGCGAGCCGGTTTCACGATACGGCGCCGCGAGTGGGAGTACGTCGTGCCGACCGACCCGCGGGTCACAGGGCTCGAAGCAGTCCTGCCGCCTTCGGGCGTGACGATCGTGCCCGCCGGTCAGGCGGACGAGGCTCTGCTCCGGGCGGTGGACCGCGCGATCCGTGACGAAGTCGAGGCGAGCGTCGGGTGGCGGTCGATGCCCGCGGAGGTGATTCCCCGCCCCCAGGGCGACACCGTCGTCGACCCGTCGAAGTACGCGGTGGCCGCGGCGCCGGACCGCTACCTCGGTCTGATCCGGGTGGTGAGGGTGAAGCGGCCGCGCATCGGGCTGGTCGCGGTCCGGGCCGGCGAGCAGCGCCGCGGCATCGCGCGGGCGCTGCTGGCCCACACACTGGGGACGCTGCACCGCTCCGGAGCCGCCGCGGCCTGGACCGAGGTCCACGAGTCCAACCAAGCAGCCTCGGCACTGTTCGAGGGCATCGGCGCCCGGCCGATGAGCAGCAACCTGGAGCTGGTGCGATGACGAGGAACAAGAACGTCATCGAGGTCGAGGGCAAGGTCGTCGAGTGCCTGCGCAGCGCCATGTTCACCGTGGAGCTCGAGAACGGACACCGGGTGCTCGCGCACATCAGCGGGAAGATCCGCAAGAACTACATCAAGATCATGCTGGAGGACCGGGTGCTGGTGGAGCTTCCGCCGTACGACCTGACGCGCGGCCGGATCGTGTTCCGGTACCGGAACTAGCGGCGGGCGGCACCTTCCGCGACATCTGATCCCGGGGTCCCGGTCACGCCGTCGTGGGTGACCGGGGCCCCGATGACGGCGGAGCCCCGCACCCGCGGGCGGCAAGGAGCGCACAGGGGGCTTCTTACCGAGGCGGCTTATGGTGCGTCGCCATGACTCGTACACGGCTTTACCGCAACGGCTCCCTGATCCTGGAGGACTTTCCGACCGCTGACATCTCGGAATACGTGAACGATCCGGATGTGGCGGTCTGGCTCGACCTGTGCGATCCGTGTTCGGCGGACTTCGCGATGATCAGCGAGGAGTTCGGTCTGCACGAACTCGCGGTGGAGGACGCGCGTCACGAGCATCAGCGGCCGAAGCTGGACCGCTACCGCACCCATGCCTTCCTCAGCGCCTACGCCATCAGCGCGGACGAGACCGGTGGGCAGCTGACCGCAAGTGAACTGTCGGTGTTCATCACGCCCACAGCACTGATCACCATCCGCCCCGACCACCGGTTCGACATCGAGAAGGTCGTCGAACGCTGGGACAACAACAGCGATCTCGCCAAGTACGGAGTGGGATTCCTGCTGCACGGGCTGCTGGACCACATCGTTGACGGGCATTTCGCCGCCGTGCAGGACCTCGACGACCGTATCGAAGCGGTGGAGGATCTGCTTTTCGACGAGGGGCGCGAGCAGATGGACTCCGTCCAGCGGGACTCCTACGCGCTGCGCAAGAACCTCACCAGACTGCGCCGCGTGGTGTTGCCGATGCGGGAGGTCGTCAACAGCCTTCTCCGGCGCGACCTGCACGTCGTCGCCGAGCCTTTGCTTCCCTATTACCAGGACGTGTACGACCACGTCCTCAGGGCCACCGAGTGGACCGAGTCACTGCGGGACATGATCACGTCCATCATGGAGACCAATCTGACGGTTCAGGGCAATCGCATGAACCTGATCATGAAGAAGGTCACCAGCTGGGCGTCGATCGTGGCCGTGCCCACGGCCGTCACCGGTTTCTACGGACAGAACGTCCCGTATCCGGGTGTCAACACCCACGTCGGCTTCCTCACGTCCACCGGTGTCATGGTCGTCGCATCCGGGCTGCTCTACTGGGTCTTCAAACGTAAAGACTGGATATGATCCCGTGCCGCGGTGAGGGCCCCGTCCGCACGTGGTGAACAATCTCTCTCCCTGTTTCAGCGGACCAGCTGGGCGCAGCGGCGGCGACAGGGCTGCGGCTCGGTGGTGCGCCGGTTGCCCGGCACCCGGCGCACCACTTCAATCCGAGGTCATCCGCAGGTCAGCACCGGGTTCGCCCAGTCGCCGTGGTCGTTGCCGTTGCCGTCGCCGCCGTCCCCCACGGACAGGTCGAGGACCTGCCCGCCGGTGACGGGGACGTCGAGGGTACGGGGCGCCGACCTGCCGTTGAGGACAGGGATGGTGGTGAGCACCTTGCCGTCGAGGAGGACGGAGAAGGTGACGGTGCCGGGGTCACCGTTGTCGACGCCCACGGTCGCGGTGAACCTGCTGCACTGTCCGGCGAGGTGGACCAGGACGTCGCTGGCGGCGTTGGTGCCCAGGCCCTTGGCGTAGACGGTGCCGCCGAGTTCGAGTGGTGTGCCGTCGTTCGCCGCGGTGCCGCCGACGCTCTGGTCGCGTTCGACCGGGCCCCAGCCGTTGGTGGCCGACAGGAACGGCAGGTCGCTGACCTGGTCGGTCCCGGCAGGCGGCGGGGGTGGGACGGTGGCGACGATCCGTTCGTCGGTGGCGGTGGCGGACCGGTGGCGCTGGACGAACGCGGCAGTGGCGTTCAGCGCGTTGGTCTTCGCCATGCCGGCAGGCGTGGTGACCTCCCAGCCGAAGGTCACGGAGGCGCCGGGCGCGATCCGCCGGGCAGTGCTGGGCGCGGGCTTCGGGGAGACCGTCCAGCCCTCGGGTGCGGCGAGCTGTGCCGTCACGCCGGAGGCCGGTGGTGCGCCTGCGGGCACCTGGAAGGTCGCGGTGGCGGTGAAGTGCTGTGCGGCGCCGGCCGACCCGGGGGCGTTCAGGGTGAGGCGCGCGCCTGGCGCGGCGGGCATGGCGTACCGCGTCCGGTCGTAGCGCGGGCTGTCGTTCTGCGGGACCCTCAGCGAGGACGCGTAGCTTCCGTAGTCGGTCAGCGCGACCTTGCCGAGGCCGCCGGTGGAGCCGTCCAGGTTCCATACGGCGATGGCTATCCGGTTGTTCCCGTTCGGGTTCAGGATGCCGTCGGGGACGGGGAAGCTGTGCTGCGGGCCGAGGTAGTTGACGTAGTTGCCCATGTCCCAGCCGTTGACGTAGATCTCGGCGCGGTACTTGCGCGACGGGTCGTCGGTGATGGTCAGGCCGAGCGAGGTGTCCTGTCCCTTGGGCAGGTCGAGGGCGGCGTCGGTGGTGTACCAGGAGACGCCGGGGGTGGTGTCGGTGGCGGGCAGGGTGGCCGGGGTCCAGTTGCCGGTGGGGTAGCCGGGCAGCATCCAGCCGGCCCGTTCACCGTACAGACCGCCGGTGGCCAGTGGCCCGCGTACGGTGTCGACGGGGGTTTCGCCACCACGGACGCCCTGCAGTCGCCAGGTGACCGTGTTCAGCGGGTTGCCGTCGAGGAGGGCGCCGGTCAGGCCGCGGGCGGCCTTGTTGCCGTTGGACTCGTTGTAGTCCTCCTCGTGGCCCATGTTGACCGTCAGCACGGATATCACGTTGTCGCCGCCGGTCCTGACCGCTGCGGCCGGGAAGCCGTAGGTCTTCTGGCCGTCGGCGGTGGAGCTGCCGAGGAAGGTGCCGTTGAGCCAGACCGAGGAGGCTGCGGCCCGGCCGCCGCTCTGCGTGGCCAGGGTGATGCCCGTCTCCTTGCCGGTGCCGGTGAACCTGCCGCGGTACCAGGTGCTGCCGGTGTGGAAGCCGTAGTCGTCGGCGAACAGCACGGGGAGGCTGCCTGGTTGTGTGGTGCTGTGGGTGGTGGTCCTGTCGGCCACCTGCCAGGTGGAGTCGTCGAAGCCGCGCTGTGCCTCGGGGGACTCCTGCATGTGCTTCCAGCCGGTCAGGGCCGGCAGGGTGACAGGGGCGGCGGTGGGCACGGTGCCGGTGAGGCTGCCGCTCGCCGAGGACGTTGTGCGGACCGATGTGCCGTTCCAGGTCAGCGAGTCGGCGTCGGCGAAGACCTCGAGCGAACCGTCGCTGCCCGTGTCGCCGGTCAGGCGCAGGGTGGTACCGGTGGATTCTGCTCCGCGCAGCAGGTGGGTGCCGCGGACCAGCACCGGGCCGGACGCGGTGTCCTGCCGCCAGAAGGTCCTTGCCGTCGAGGTGTCGGCGAGCAGCAGGAGCAGCGGGTGGGAGCCCGCGGTGACGGTGACCCGGGTCAGGCCGGTGTGCCGGTAGTTCAGGCGCAGGTCACCGCTGGCCGGGTCCCAGGTGGAGGTGACGGCGCCGCCCGTGGAGATCACCGTCGGCCTGGACGCGTAGTGCAGGACCGTCTCGCCGTCCGAGCCGTGGTCGCCGTAGAGCACCGCGACATCCCGTCCGGCGATCGTCGCGTTGGTCATGATCTGCGAGGTGGAGTACTGGAGGTGGTTGCCGCCCAGGTCGTAGTTCGCGACGATGATCGAGGACTCGCGGCCGTCCAGGGTGAGGGCGGTGCCGGGCTGCTGCGGGACGGTGTAGACGGGCGCCGTCGCGGCGGAGCCGGTGGTCACGTCGACGGCGTCGACCGTCACGAAAGTGCCGGAGGCGGCGGGGCCCTTGGTTCCGGTCACCACGATCTTCAGGGTGTGCGGCCCCTTGGCGAGGCCACTCGCCCGGTACGCCACGTACTGGTTCTGCTTGGAGGCGCCGTAGGTGTCGACCGTCTTGACCCTGGTGCCGTCGAGGTAGACGTCGGCGATGCCGTGGTTGGTGTCGAGGTTGCTGATCCACTTCACGCCGGTGCCGGTGAAGGGCACGGACACGGTGTCGCCGGCGGTGTTCGAGAACGACTCGGTGTGCTGGTAGTCGCCGCCGGTGTAGTTCTGCTCCGCGCCCACGTGCGACCAGCCGCCGGTGTACGTGAGGGCCGGGTCCGGGTCGTCGTAGGTGTATCCGGGGTGGGCCCCGAGGTCGATCGTCACATGGGCGCTGTCGCTGCTGGTGGCGGTGGAGTCGGCGTGCCGCAGGACATGGAACTGCGTTCCGGTGTCGGGGTTGGCGCGCGCGGTGTCGACGATCTTCGGGTTGTCGGTGGGGGTGGCGGGTAGCGCGTCGGTCTTGGTCAGGGGGGCGACGGCATGGGTGAAGTAGCCGATCAGCTTGTCCTGGTCGTACTTGGGGTCGAGTTGGCGGGTCTCGCGGATGGCGGCGCCGTAGTCGTAGGAGGTGTAGTTCTCCGGCATGCCCAGCCAGCCCCAGTTGGTGCCGCCGTAGGTCATGTAGAAGCTCTGCGAGGTGGCGCCGACCGCGATGTTCTGCTTGTAGAACACGTCGGCGAACCGGTCGTTGATGAGCTGGGCGCACTTGTCGTAGCCGGGGCCGCCCCACGGGTCGAAGGCGCCGCCCTGGAACTCGGCGGTTGCCAGCGGCTTTCCGGCCGCATGGTCGTAGCCGATGTCGGGCACACCGTTCCACTTTGTGGGATCGGAGCAGTTGAAGCCCTGCGGATAGGAGTCGGCGCCGTCCACGTCCAGGGCGGCGTCACCGGTGTTGAAGGTGCCGTTGTTGTTGCCGACCAGCGGCACGGTGATGCCGTCGGCCTTCGCCTTGTCCTCCAGGTGCTTCATGTAGGTACGGCCGGCCGCCGAGCCGTGGTAGTACTCGTTCTCCACCTGGTACTCGATGACCGACCCGGTGCCGTCGGTGAGCTGGTGGCGTTTGATGATGCGGTCGATCTGCGTCTGCCACTCGTCGCTGTACTTCAGGTATTCAGGGTCGGAGGTGCGGGTGTTGCCGGCCTTGGTGGAGAGCCAGCCGGGGAAACCGCCCCCGTCGACCTCGGCGTTGATGTACGGGCCCGGCCGGGCGATGACATAGACGCCCAGGTCGTTGGCCATGTCGAGGAGCTTGTCCACGTCGCGGACGCCGGTGAAGTCGTAGACGCCGGGTGCCGCGGAGTGGTAGCCCCAGTCGAAGTAGAGCGACACCGCGTTGAAGCCCGCCGCCTTCATCTTCTGCAGTGTGTCGAGCCAGAGGGCCTGGCTCGGCAGCCGGAAGTAGTGGAACTCTCCCGACCACAGGTACGTCCGCTTCCCGTCGATCATGAACGAGTAGCCGTCGTACGTCACCGAGTGTGTCGCGGGTGAGGCCGCGGCGGACGCGGCGGAGGAGGCCGGGACGGCGCCCGCCGCGGGCTGCGCGCCGATGCCCACTCCGCACATCAGGGCGATGGTCGCAGCGACCGACAAGCGACGTCTGGCTGCCCGGCGACCCGGGCCATGAGCCTTCATCTGGTCCTCCAGCAAGCTGATCGCCCCCCGAATGCCAACCACTTGCACCAGAACTCGTGGCTTCAGAGGTTTGAATTATGTGCGAATCTGTTGGCATGAGGAGTGTTGCCGGTTGGTGAGAGCGGCGCAAGACCTCGGACGCCGTTGTCTTTTGAGAGCCGCGGGGTCGACGGGGCCTGCAAAAGCATTGCCGTGCAAGGGGTGTTGACGGAACTCGCCAAGACCCTAAGATCCCAGCTGCTCGAAGTGTCGACCACCGTACGGGATATCGAACGAAGGAATGGGCTGCATGCCTTCAGAAGCCGGAGTGCCCCGCAGAACCGTGCTCACCGTCCTGGGCGCCGTCTCCCTCGCGGGGACTTTCGCCGCCGCTCCCGCCGGGGCCGCCGAACTCACCC
Organism: Streptomyces broussonetiae; assembly: GCF_009796285.1. Lineage (NCBI taxonomy): Bacteria > Bacillati > Actinomycetota > Actinomycetes > Kitasatosporales > Streptomycetaceae > Streptomyces > Streptomyces broussonetiae. Next base: position 7,990,825 of record NZ_CP047020.1, read on the forward strand.
GCACGACCGCAGACGCCACTGTCGCGGACCTCCCCGCCGCAGCCGCGCACTGGACCTTCGACGAGGGCTCCGGCACCGTTGCCGCCGAGTCCTCCGGCAACGGTCGCACCGCGACGCTCCAGGGTGCGGCGGGCTGGGGCACCGGCAAGGTCGGCACGCACAGCCTGAGCCTCACGGCGGGCGGCAACGCCACGGCGTCCGGGCCGGCCCTCGACACCTCCAAGGCGTTCTCGGTGAGCGCCTGGGTCAATCTCGCCCAACTCGGCGGCTACCAGACCGCCGTCAGTATCGACGGCAAGGTCGTCAGCTCCTTCTACCTGGGGCTGCGCGACGACACCGGCACCTTCGCCTTCGCCCGGCTGGGCTCGGACGCCACCCAGAACGCCGCGGTGGCGGCCGCCGCTTCGGCGCCCACCACCGGCACCTGGACCCACCTGGCGGGAGTCAGCGACCCGACCGCCGGCGTCATCCGCCTCTACGTCAACGGGGTGCTGGAGGGGGAGACCGCCTACGGCGCGGGCTGGGCCGGCAGTGGCGACACCGCCGTCGGCCGTGCGCTCTACGGCGGTGGGCACGTCGACCAGTGGAACGGGCTGATCGACGACGTGTGGATGTTCCCGTCCGTCCTCACCTCCGACCAGATCGCGGCGCTGGCCGGAGTCCCCGTGGACGCCACGACGCCGTTGCTGAGTGTGGACGTCGGCAACCCCGCGCATGCCGTGTCACCCGTCCTGCCGGGTCTGATGTTCGAGGACATCAACCACTCCGGCGAGGGTGGCATCTACGCCGAACTGGTGCAGAACCGCGCGATGATGGCCGACGACACCACGCCCGTCCACTGGTCCGGCGTCGGCGGGGCGACCCTCGCACTCGACACCGCCACCCCCCTCAACACCGCGCTCAACCGTTCCCTCAAGGTCGTGCTGCCGAGCAGCGCGGGGGCAGGAAGCCGGGCGGGTGTCGCCAACGACGGCTTCTGGGGCATACCGGTGCGGCCCGGAACCACCTACACCGCCCGGTTGTTCGCCAAGGCGTCGCGACGCATCGGCCCGCTCACGGTGGCCATCGAGTCGGCCGACGGCAGGGCCGTGTACGCCTCCGCCCACGTGCCCCACATCGGCACCGCCTTCCCCGGCCGGCCGTTCGAGCTGAGCCTGCGCACCGGTTCGCGTACCCCGGTGGTCGGTGACGCGAGGCTGACCATCACCACGGCCGACCCCGCCGCCGCGGGCGAGACCCTGTGGCTCCAGCACGTGTCCCTCTTCCCGCCCACCTACAACGACCGGCCCAACGGCCTGCGCATCGACCTGATGGACAAACTGGTCGCTCTGAGGCCGAAGTTCCTGCGCTTCCCGGGCGGCAACTTCATCGAGGGCAACACCATCGCGACACGGTTCAACTGGAAGAACACCATCGGCCCGGTCTGGGAGCGCCCGGGCCACCCGGACGACGCCTGGGGCTACTGGTCGACGGACGGCCTCGGACTCCTCGAGTACCTGGAATGGGTCGAGGACATGCACGCCCAGCCGGTCCTCGCCGTCTACGCCGGCTACTCGCTCAAGGGCGAACACGTCACCGGCGACGCGCTGCGGCCGTTCGTCCAGGACGCACTCGACGAGATCGAGTACGTCACCGGCCCCGTCACCAGCACCTGGGGCGCACGACGTGCCGCCGACGGACATCCGGAGCCGTTCGCGCTGGAGTTCGTGGAGATCGGCAACGAGGACTGGTTCGACTCCTCGGGGTCCTACGACGAGCGGTTCGCGGCCTTCCACGACGCGATCAAGGCGAAGTACCCGCATCTCAAGCTGATCGCCACGACGCCCGTGACGAGCCGCACGCCGGACCTGATCGACGAGCACTACTATCTGGCGCCGTCCGCCGCCCAGGCCTCCACCCACAAGTACGACAACCGGGACCGCAACTCCACGAAGGTGTTCGTCGGGGAGTGGGCGGCGCAGGAGGGCCGCCCCACACCCGACCTCAACGCGGCACTCGGCGACGCCGCTTGGCTGGCGGGGCTGATCCGCAACTCGGACCAGGTCCTCATGGAGTGCTACGCGCCGCTTTTCTCACACGTCAAGAACAACGTCTGGGCCACGAACCTGATCGCCTACGACAACCTCACCAGCTACGCGTCACCCAGTTACTGGGCACAGCACATGCTGACGAGCAGGCTCGGCACCACGGTGCTGCCCGCCACCGCACGTGCGCTGCCCGGCCTCGCCACCGTGGCCACCCGTTCCGGCAACCGCCTCCACCTCGCGGTCGTCAACTGCGGGACGGAGAAGGCGATCGTGCCGGTCGAACTCAAGGGACTGGCCAAGGGGGTCAAGAGGCGTGCCACCGTGACGGTCCTGACCGGCACCTCGCGCACCGCCACCAACACGCTGACGGAACCGGACACGTTGGTGCCCAGGACGAGCACCGTCACCGGCGCGGCAGCGTCCTTCACCACTACCGTGCCTCCGCTCTCGGTCACCGTACTGGAACTCGACCTGACGTGACCGCTCTCGGCCCGGGTCCGAGCCGGTGGATCTCATCGGGCTCAGGGGATCGCGGTGCCGATGCGGACGATGAGGAGGGCGATGTCGTCCTGTGCGGGGGTCGGGGCGAGGCGGTTGATGAGGGTGTCGGCCAGCTCGTCGAGGGACGGATGGATACCGGCGAGGAGGTGGGTCAGCTCCTCCAGGCGCTCATCGAGGTCGTGCTCTCGGGCTTCGACGAGCCCGTCGGTGTAGAGGACGAGCACGGTCCCGGGAGCGATGGGGATCTCGGTGGTCGTGTAGGAGATGCCACCGATGCCGAGTGGTGCGCCAGGGGGCAGGTCGATGAGGTGGGCCGTGCCGTCGGGGGTGATCAGGGCAGGTGGGGGGTGTCCGGCCCGGGCGAGCCGGCAGCGGTTGGCCGCGGCGTCACAGACGCCGTAGAGGCATGTGGCCAGGATCGGGCCGTCGAGGTCCTGGATTGCCTGGTCAAGGTGGTGCAGCAGCTGGTCGGGGGGCAGGTCCATGCGGACCAGGGCGCGGAGTGTGCTGCGCATCTGCCCCATGACGGCGGCTGCGGGGATGCCGTGCCCCATGACGTCGCCGATGGCCAGGGCGGCCTTGTCGGGGGGCATGGCGGCCACGTCGTACCAGTCGCCGCCCACCTCGTTGGCGTCGGAGGCGGGCAGGTAGCGGTGGGCGATCTCGATGCCGTCGGGCGGGTTGAAGCTGCGGGGCAGCATGCTTCGCTGCAGTGTCAGAGCTGTGTCGTGCTCGCGGGCGTAGCTGAGGGCGTTGTCGATCGCCACGGCGGCCTTGGCCGCGATTTCCTCGGCATCGGACAGCTCGTCCTCCGCGAACGGGCTGGGGTTCTCCGCTCGCCAGAGGCCGACCGCACCCACAAGCGTGCGCCGTGAGTACAGCGGGGCGGTGATCAGCGAGTGCATGCCGTAGTCCAGCAGCGTGCGGGCCTCTTGGCCGTGTTGGGCCTGCCATACGGAGGAGGTGCGAAGGTCGGGTACGAAGGTCGCGCTCGCGGTCGCGAGAGTGATCTGTGAGCCCACAGGGTCGAGCGGGGGGTCATCGCGGACACCGCCCAGTGCGACGCGGCGAGCCCATGCGCCGTGGTCGGCGAGCGGCTCGTCGATGAGCAGGGCGGGCAAGGCAAGATCGACGGTGACGAAGTCGGCGAAGCGTGGGACCAGCATGCGTACCAGTTCCTGTGCGGTCTGCTTCGCGTCGAGAGTCGTGCCGATGACAATGCCGACTTCGTACAACAGTTCCAGACGCAGGTGGGTTCGACGTGTCTGCTCACGGCTCTCCGCAAGCGAGCAGGCCATGGTGTTGAACGCCGTCCCGAGCTGCCCGATCTCGCCCCTGCCGGTTTCGGGCATCCGCACGGAGAGGTCGCTGTCGGCGAGCCGGGACGCCACGCCGGCCGCCTTGCGGACCGGCCAGACAACGGCCCGGATCACGTACCCGGCGAAGGTCGCGATGAGGAGCATGGAGCCGGTGAGGCCGATCGACGCCGCCACGACCGCTTCCCGGGCGTCAGAATTGGCCGCGCTTTCACGCGCCGCGATCAGGGTTTCCTGGGTCGAGTCGTACCGGTCGAACTGCTTCCTGAGCGCGTCGACGCGCCGCTTGCCTTCCAGCGTCGACTGCACGCCGCGTGCCCGGGCATCCCCACGGCCCGCAGCCGCGACCAGCGGAATCGAGTAGTCGTGGATGAGGGACTCGCCGGCCTGCCTGATCTGCTGGGCCAGTGTCCTCTGGCCGGGGGTGGTGCTGAGGCGCACCAGTTCCTGTGCCTGGCCGGAGAACGTGGTCCGTGCGGTCTGCCATGGTTCGAGGAACTGCTTCTCCCCGGTGATGACGAAGCCGCGCTGGCCTGTCTCCAGGTCGACGACGAGTCCCTCGACCGTCCTCGCCTGGGCGAGCGCCGTCTCTGTGCGGCGGTCGGCAGCCGCCGACTCGCCGAGCCCGATGATCGACCAGAGCAGCATCGTGAAGGCAAGCCCGATCAGCAGGGCGAGCAGCCCACCAGCGACGGCAGTAAGGGGCACCAGCCCCACACGTGCGCGTCTCGTTCGTGGACCTGACATGCGCATCCCCTGCCCTGCGCACGAACCGGTGGCCGAGTCGCCGGCAGGGCCGTCTCGCGGTGAGCTCCGTCCCCTTGAGTCTAGGTTGGGTACGCCGGACCCGCCGGGGACGGCAGACTCCGGCGTCGCCACCATGCGTGCCTGAAGCCACCTGGCCGGCGGGGGAGGGTCTCGGCTGAAGCCGGCGCATCGGTTGCGTCTGTTCATGCCAGGCCTTGCAGGACGGCTCGAGCCGTCCGTTCGGCGGTGGCGAGGGTGGGCGCGGTGATCTGAACGAGCCGGTCGCCTTTGAGGACGTCGAGCAGGGCGGGCTCGTGCCCCGACTCGCGGAAGCCGTATGCGGCGTCACCGAGGCCGGGTTTGCGCACGGCAGGTCGGTTCCCCCAGGTGCCGTCGACCACGTGCTGGAACGACGTCCGGGTGTACGGCGCGTGTGCCAGGGCGACGTAGAGGTCCGCCTCCTTGTGGGCGCACTCGCTCACCTCGTGGTTCACGATCTCCTCGCCGCTTCCCGTCGACGGCTGCACTACGGCTCTGCCCTCCGCGGTGTCGAGGAGTGTGCACGGATGCTTCAGGGGATCCGTGGCGGAGTGCGTGCTGCCGCTGCACCCGCTCAGGAGTGCGCCCATGATCGCCAGGGCCGGCAGCGAGGTCCGACGGTTGGGGGGAATGCGCATCTCTGCCTCCTGGATGGCTCTCGACGGAAAGCTCAACACTGCGTTCATGTACCGAGGTTGACGTACCCAAACGTTTGGCGCAATCGTTTGGGTACGTGGGCATCGGGTGCGCTTGGCGGGGAGTGCAAAGGGGACGAAGCAGCGGGTGGGATCAGCGTAGGGGCGGTCCGAGCGCGGAGCCGGTGGATGCGCGGGCCACCAGTTCGGGGTGCAGCCGCTGCGAGGCGGCCTTCTCGCCGGCGATGCGGAGCAGGAGCTGGCGTACGGCGATCCTGCCGAGTTCCGCCATGGGCGAGCGGACGCTGGTGAGGGGGACGGGTAGTTCGGCGGCGAGCGGGGTGTCGTTGAAACCCGCCAGGGCCAGGTCCTGTCCGAGGCGCAGGCCGAGGTCGCGGGCCGCGCCCATCGCGCCGATCGCGGCGAGATCGTTGACGGCGAAGACAGCAGTGGGCCGGTCCGGGCGGCTGAGCAGGGCCAGGGCTGCCCGGCGTCCGCCGGTGGTGTCGAAGGGGCAGTGGTGGACCCGGTGGGCGGGCAGGGGGAGGCCTGCCTGGCGGTAACGGTCGGTGAAACCGGCGGTGCGGTCCGTGCCGGTGCTGGCGAACGGCTCCCCGGCGATGACCGCGACCTCCCGGTGGCCCAGGGCCAGGAAGTGCTCGGCCACCAGCCGCCCGCCCAGGTAGTCGTCACAGGTCACCGCCGGGTGGTCGGCTGCGCTGCGGCGGTTGACGAGGACGAACGGGGTCCGCTCCAGTGCTGGGTAGGCGAGCGCCGCGCCGTCCAGATGCGCGTCGCCGATGATCAGCCCGTCCACCCGGCGGCCGAGCACCATCGCGATCCGCTCACGCTGTACCGCCGGATCGTCATGGGTGTTGGTGACGAAGGTGGACAGCCCCCGCTCGGTCGCCTCCTCCTCGATGCCTTCGTAGACGGTGGCGACCACGATCTCCGACAGCCGCGGGAAGAGCACTCCGACGAGGTTGCTGCGCCGGGTGCGCAGGCTGGTGGCGTGCGGGTTGGGACGGTAGCCCAACTCCTCGGCCACCTCCCGGATCCGGCGCGCCGTCTCGCCCGACGCCGCCCGGCCCCGCTCGTCTGCCGGGCCGTTGAGCACCCGCGAGACGGTCGAGACATGCAACCCCAACCGCTCGGCGATCCCCTGCAGCGTCACCGAACGCCCCTCGCCCGTCATATCCGCCACGTCTCGCCCATCTCCCGATACCTGTGCCTCGCCCGCCCATTCTCACCGGCGCCGCCGCCTGCGCCACGAGGAGTTGACCCATGACGCACCCTCCCACCCGTTGTGCGGATGACGGGTCCTTTCCTCACGCCCACGGGCGGCAGCCGGGGGACCCGTCCACCACGTCCCCGACCCCCGCCGCGGCTCGGCGAGAGTGGGCCGGGCTGACGGCTCCCGACGCCGTCCCTCTGCTGCTCCTCCGCGGCGGACGTCGTCGACCGTCCCGGCGCGACGGCGTCGCCGCCTCGCGCAAGCGGCGCCCACCACCGGCCGGAGCCCGCTCGGGCGACGGGGGCTGCCGCGGCAGCGTCATCGTGAACGGGCCGCGCACCGGCCAGTGCAAGTGAGCTGAGCCCAGGGCCCTGTCCGGCCGATCGCGCCGGACAGGGCCCCGCGCCGGATTCCTCCGAGATCCGTACGGGCTTGCGACTTCAAACCCCCATACAGCTGCTATGCCGCACTTGACCCGGTCAGTAACCATCCGATCAAAAGTCGGTCCTAGCTGGATGTAAGGCTGGTGTCCGCGAAAACATCCACCCCTCGTGATCACGGTCACTTGTCGAGGCTCAAGCTCGTGTGTTCTACTTGCGGAGCTTGATCAAGTATTAAACGGGGGTGCCAAGGTCATTAGTCAGGGAAGCCATCGGGGAACAAACGGAATCCATTGTTCACCTGGCTGTCCGCGTGATCCAGTTGCACCTTTGGCGGCTGTATGGGGGAAGGTTCCGTGTATTTGGGCCTGGGCGAGCCTGAAGTTCTGGACGCTGTCATAGTCGGTGGTGGCATCATGGGTGCGGCCTTATTTCATGAACTCGCAGGTCGCAACCGAAAAGTACTGTTGGTCGAGCAGGACCGCATCGGGCTCGGCACCACCGCCTGGAGCGGCGGCATTGTGCGCTGTTATCACGACGACCCTGTCCTTGTCGATCGTTCGATTCTGGGCCTGTCTTTCTACCGTGAATTCTCCCGGCGCACCGGAATTCATGTAGCGTTTAATCGGACAGGATTTCTCTATATTCCGCATCCGAGCAGGCTCGAACACGCCCGGATGCTGACGGACCGTATCGCGCAGTCCGCTCCGGCCGAGTGGCTTTCGGGTGCCGACGCGGAGCGCAGGTTCGGCCATGTGCTGAGCAGTTCGGTCGAGGGCGCGGTCTGGGAGCCGCAAGCCGGTTATCTCGATGCCCTGGAGACGACGCGTGCGCTCGTCCGGGCCGGCGTCCGCAAGGGGGGCCGGGTACTGGAAGGCGTCCGGGTGGACGGCCTGACCCGCACGGGAGGGCGGGTTCGAGGGGTGCGCGGTACCGCGGGCGAGATACCGGCCGACGCGGTCGTCCTCGCCGCCGGCGCCCATACGCCGCGGCTGCTCGACTCCTGGGGCGTCCGGCACGACCTGTGGGCACAGGCGATCCAGGTCGAGTTGCGCAGCCCCAACGGTTCCGTCGCGGATCATCCCGCGTACATGGACGACGTGTACGACGTCAACGGCAGGCCGGACCCGGACTCCGCCGGGATGCTGCTCGGCCATCCCACGGGGTATCGCATCGAAGGGCCGGTGGGACGCACCGTCGTGGACCCCGACCAGTCCCGGCTCGCCCTCAAGGCAGGGGCGCGGCGCTTCGGATGGGTCGGGGGGAGTGCGTCACTCGGAGGCTTCAGGGCCGCCGAGTGCTATGCCCCGAAGGGACGCGCGCGAGTGGCGTGGGTCCCCGGGGAGGCCGGGCTGATGCTCGTCACCGGCTTCAACGGCGGCGGCTTCAAGATGGCCCCGTGGGCCGCCGAGGAAGCGGCCCGGCTCCTCGGCGACCGCTGAGCGCCACGCCGTCGCGGCCCGTCACCAAGTCCGTCGCAGTACGTCCGTCGCCAGCTCCACGGGAGTCCGCCGCCGACTGCCGTACCCCGCCATGCCCAAGTGGCCCAAGTGAGAGGTGAATGTGAATGACCCATGACATCAAGGGGGTTCTCCCTGTCGTCCTCATGCCCTACACGGAGGACGGCGCCAGGGTCGATGAGGACGACTTCCTCGCTCAGACGGAGCACATGTTCGACGTCGGCTGTGACGGCTTCGTCGTGGGCCAGGTCTCGGAGGTGCTGCGCCTGACCCACGAGGAGCGGCTGCGGGTCGCCGAGCTGTCGGCCAAGGCGGCCCGGGGTCGCGGCGTGTCCATCATGAGCACGGGGGCCGAGACCCCGAACGCCGCGGTGGAGTACTCGCGCCACGCGCAGGAGGCCGGCGTCGACGCCCTTCTTGTCATGCACCCGGCGACGATTCCGCTGGACGACGCGGGCATGGTCGCTTACTACAGCAAGGTCATCGAGGCCGTCGACATCCCCGTCATCGTCCACCACGCCAAGAGCCTGGCGAAGCAGCCGCTGAGCATCGCCGCCCAGGTGCAGCTGCTGGAGGAGTACGGCGAGGAGCGGGTCCTCTTCAAGCCGGAGGCGCAGCCCACCCCGCCGCGCGTCAGCCAGTTGCGCGACGCGACCGGAGGCCGGGCCCGTATTTTCGAGGGCGACGGCGGAATGATGCTGCTCGACTGCCACCGGCGAGGCCTGACGGGCACCATTCCCGCCACCGAGATCGCCGAAATCGTCATAGCCCTCTGGAATTTGCTCGAACAGGGCAGGCGTGCGGAGGCGGAGCGGATCGGCCACCCCCTCTCGTACCTGATGTGCCACATGATGAACAGCACCGATTACTACCTGTCCATCGCGAAGCGCTTCCTCAAGGAGCGCGGAATCGTCAAGAGCACGCATGTGCGCGGGCCGAGCCGGCATGTGCTCGACGACGAGACGTGGACCGAAGTGCACCACACCTACCAGAACCTGCTTTCTCTCGCCAAGGAGTTCAATCGATGAAGAACCACGCCTTCACCATCCGGCTCAAGGACGACGCCGCCGCCGAGAAGTACATCGCGCTGCACCGTGAGGCCATTCCGGAGATTGTCGCCCCGGGCGGTGCGCTCGACACCATCGGCGTCCGCAAGCTCCAGATCTTCTTCATCGAGCCGTTGACGCTTTTCATGTACGTCGAGGCCGAGGACCACTTCGATCCCACGCGCGACTTCCTGCGCGCCAATGACCTGCACCCGGCCGTGCAGGAATGGGACGACATGATGCACGCCGACGGCGGTCTTCTCGTCCGGCACGAGAACCACGACGCCAAGCTGAACTGGGCCGAAATGCAGCGCATTCACCATGTGGACTTCACCAACACGCTGCCCGACCTCGACGGGAAGTGAGCGCCTGTGGACCGCGTCGGGTTGACCGTTCTCGACTGCACGCTACGTGACGGCGGCTATTACACCAACTGGAACTTCGACACCGCTCTCGTCGAGGAGTATCTGGCCGCCTGCCCGGGGCTCGGCATCGACGTGGTGGAGCTGGGCTACGTCCGCTTGACCAAGGACGGGTTCGGGCCGTACGGACAGCTGCCCGAAGGGCTGACCCCCAACCTGCGGAAGGCCCTGCCCGAGGACCACGAGCTGCGTTTCGCGGTGATGGTGGACGCCGCCGACCTCGTCGGTCCGCCCCCGGCGGAAGTGGGCGGACTGCTCAGGGAGAAGCTGGCCCCCGGCTCACTGCCCGTGGAACTCGTGCGGGTCGCGGTGCGCTACGACAAGGCGGCCGACGTCACGGACGCGGTCGGCTCGCTCCGCGAGGCCGGGTACGGGGTCTGCCTCAACCTCATGCAGATCGACCTCGCATCCGCCGACGAACTCTCCGCCTGCCTGGGCGCCGTGGTCGCGATGGGCCCGCTCGAGGCGGTCTACATGGCCGACTCGCTGGGGTCCCTGCGGCCGGAGCGCACCGCCGAGCTGGTCGAGCTGTTCCGTACCGGACAGGACGCCCCGGTCGGCATCCACGCCCACGACAACCAGGGCTTCGCCCTGCACAACACGGTCGTCGCGGCACAGAGCGGTGCCCTGTGGCTGGACGGCACCGTGTACGGGATGGGGCGCGGCGCGGGCAACACCCGCATCGAGCAACTGCTCCCCGTGCTGGGCGAGGGCCCGGACCGGCTACAGCCGCTGATGGAACTCATCGTGCGGCACTTCCACCCACTGATGGACAGGTATCGCTGGGGCCCCAGCGGCCTGTACGCGATCGCGGGTATGCGCGACATCCACCCCACCTATGTCCAACGCATCGAGGAAACCGCCTCGTTGGGGGCCGAGGAGAAGCTGAGGGCCATCGGGTTCCTCGCGCAGGCATCGTCCGCCGGGTTCTCCGCGGCCCTGCTGGACGAGGCACTCGCCCGCGCGTCCGGGGAGCGCCTGGCGGACGTCCTGGCGCGCTACCCGGTGGTCGTCTTCGACCTCGACGGTGTGCTCGTCGACTCGAACGAGCTGAAGGTCGAGTGTGTCCGCGCCGCGTTCGCCGGCTTCCCGGGCAACCTGGTCGAACGGTTCACGGACGAGTTCCGGCGCACGTTCGGCCGGTCACGGCGGGAGCACTTCGTCGCCTTTCACCGCATGAGCGTGGAACACGGCCTCGCGTCCCCGGACTTCGAGGCGTTCTACGACCAGCACGCGGGGGCGTACGCAGACCAGCTGGCCCGCCGCTATCCCGAGGCGCCGCTGTGCGCGCACGCCGCGGAGACCGTACAGGGCCTGGCCGCCCGGGACATCCCGCTCTACGTCGCGACGGGCACGCTCGGGGACGAGGCGGTCAAGGTGCTCGACGCGGGCGGACTGCTCGGCGCCTTCCGCGCCGTACTCGGCGGAGAAGAGCCCAAGTCCCGCCGCCTCGCGGAGATTCTGCGGCAGGCCGGTGCCGACGCGCGGGACGTGGTGCTGGTCGGCGACTCGCGGCAGGACGTCCTTGCCGCGGACGAGCTGGGCATCGACTTCCTGCTCGTGACCCGCTACGGGTTCTTCCCGCCCGATCAGGTCCTGCGCGACCGTCCGGGACGCCCGGCCCGGATCGTCACCGATCTGCGCCCGAACGCTCCGGTCAGGGTGCTGACCGGGCTGGACGGCTGACCCCGTCGGCGCGCGCGGTCGCAGCACGGAGTACCGAGCCGCAGGAAAGGGACGCTGTGACGGACAGCAGGCAGCCGGTGGTCATCTCCGGGGTGACCAGGGGCCTCGGGCAGGCCCTGGCCCGGCGCTTCGCCGCACTGGGCCATCCGGTGGCGGGCTGCGGCCGCGGCGCCGACGCGCTGGGTGAGCCGGCGTCCGAACGGGGCGACGGCCACCGCTTCGAGCGGGCTGACGTCACCGACGCCGAGTGGGTGGACGCCCGGGCCGAGCGGGTGCACCGCGAGCCGGGCGTGCCCGGTCCGGTCGTCGCCGACGCCGGTGCCATCACCGCGCAAGCCCCCGGTGTGGGAGGTGCCGCCCGAGGACTTCGACACGGTGATCCGCGTGAGCGTGGGCGGCGTGTACGCGAGGACGTTTCTGCCGCGCATCGCGGACGGCGGCACGCGCGTCACCGTCTCGTCGGGCTGGGGGCGCAACCCCCGGGGGCTGCTCGCCGCGTACACCGCGAGCAAGTTCCGGGCGGCGGCCCGGGCACCGCGATGCTCGCGACCTGCCTGCCCGACGAGCACCACACCTGCCCGTCGGCCGACGAGTGGGCCAAGACCGCTGTCGGCCACCTGCTCCACCGGTTGCCGGCGCAGAGCGATGCGACCGAGCTGACTGTGAACCGAGGAACACACATGAAGAACACACGTGTTGTCGTCACCGGCGCGGCCCGTGACTTCGGTCGTACCCTGGCCGTCCGTTTCGCCGCGCTGGGGGCCGAGGTCTATCTGTCCGCCCGTAGCCTGGAGGCGGCGCAGGCCACCCGCGACGAGATCGTCGCGCTGGGGTACGACAAGGTCCACGCCTTCTCCTGCGACCTGGCCGAGCCCGCCTCGGTGAGGGCCTTCGCCGAGCAGGTCGGCAGACTCACGGACCGGGTGGACATCGTCCTCAACAACGGCGCCGGGTGGCTCGAGGGCTTCGACCTCGACGCCGCCACCGACGACGAGATCACGGCGACCATCGCGTCCGGCGGCACGGGGACCGTCCTGATGGCAAAGCACTTCCTGCCGCTGCTGCGCGGGTCGGAACGGCCCGACATCGTCAACATGATCTCGATGGCGGCCTCCAGACGCAGCGACCCGTGCGGGGGCAACCCGGCCTTCTACGCCGCCAAGGGGGCACAGGCGAACTTCGCCGAGATCCTGTCCCAGCGGCTGCGGCCGGAGGGCGTGCGAGTGATCTCGCTGTACCCGCCGGACTTCAGGAACGTGGATCCGTTGGGCCCGGAGTGGGAGACCACCGACCGCCGGGCCGGGGCGGACCTCACCGCGCAGTCGCTGATCGACTGCATCCTGTTCGCCGTGAGCCAGCCCAGGGACTGTTTCATCCGCTCCTTCGACTTCGAGCCGCCGTCCAACGCCTCCAAGGAATAGCCGACATGTGTGGAATAGCAGGCTGGTACTCGCCCGTCCGTGACCTTGCCCTCGAGCGCGCGACGGCCGAGGCCATGACCGACACGATGGCTCTGCGCGGGCCCGACGCCGGGGGCGTGTGGCTGCGCCCCCGGGTGGCACTCGGGCACCGCAGGCTCGCCGTCATCGACCTCGAGGGCGGAGTCCAGCCCATGGCCGTGGACGCCGACGGCGGGGAGGTGGCGCTCACCTACAGCGGAGAGCTGTACAACTTCCGCGAACTGCGCTCCGAGTTGCGCCGACGCGGCCACGAGTTCGGCACGGCCAGTGACACCGAGGTCGTTCTGCGCTCCTACCTCGAGTGGGGCGACGCCTTCGTCGAACAGCTCAATGGCATCTACGCGTTCGCGATCTGGGACGGGCGTACCCAGCGGCTGCTGCTGGTCCGCGACCGGCTCGGCGTCAAGCCGCTCTACCACTACCGCCTCGGCGACGACGTCCTGTTCGGCTCGGAGCCCAAGGCGATCCTTGCCCACCCCGAGGTATCGCGCACCGTCGACCTGGCGGGCCTGCGCGAGGCGTTCTCCTGGATCCGCACCCCGGGGCACGCGGTGTGGCGGGGGATGGCCGAGGTCCGCCCCGGCACCGTGATCACCGTGGACCGGAACGGTCTGCGCGAGCACACCTACTGGCAGCTGGAAGCGGCGGCGCACGAGGACGACACGGACACCACGGTCGAGCGGGTCCACGAACTGCTGTCGGACATCATCCGGCGCCAGCTCGTGACCGACGTGCCGCGCTGCACCCTGCTGTCGGGCGGCCTCGACTCCAGTGTCATCACCGCCTTCGCGCAGCGTGAGCTGGGCACGTCCGAGCGGATCCGCAGCTTCTCCGTGGACTTCGTGCAGCACGGCGAGCGGTTCACGGCCGACCGGTTCCGGGACTCGCCGGACGCCCCCTTCGCCCGTGAGGTCGCCGAACGGTCCGGCACACTCCATACGAACGTCGTCCTGGACGCGATACGGATGGCGGATCCGCAGGTGCGCCGGGCGGTCGTCGGCGCGCGCGACCTGCCGACCGGCTTCGGGGACGCCGACAACTCGCTCTACCTGCTGTTCCAGGAGATCAGGAAGAGTTCCACCGTGGCCCTGTCCGGGGAGTCGGCGGACGAGGTCTTCGGCGGCTACAAGTGGATGCACGACCCGAGGGCACAGCGCGCGGAGAACTTCCCCTGGGTCGACCACACCCATGTCACCAGCCCGCACACCGGGGTCGAGGTCTTCACCCCCGAGCTGCGCGCCTCCCTGGACCTGACCGAGTACATCCGGCAGGGCTACGCGGACGCGGTGGCACAGGCGCCGCGCCTTGCGGGGGAGAGCGGAACCGACGCCCGGATGCGGACGCAGATGCATCTGCACCTCACCCGGTACATGCGCATTCTCCTCGACCGCAAGGACCGGCTCAGCATGGCCGCCGGGCTCGAGGTCCGTGTGCCGTTCTGCGATCACCGTCTGGTGTCCTACGTCTTCAACACGCCCTGGTCCCTCAAGACCTTCGACGGCGCGGAGAAGAGCCTGCTGCGCGCGGCCGCCCGGGACGAGCTGCCGCGCTCGGTGGTGGAGCGCAGAAAGGCTCCCTACCCCTCGACGCAGGACCCGGCGTACACCGGCGAACTGCTGCGGCAGGCCTCCGACGTGCTGGCCGACGGCAACCATCCGGTCCAGGAGCTGACCGACCGCCGGGTGCTGAAAGAGGTCCTGAACCAGCGTGCGCAGGACGTGTCCCCGGCGCTCAGGACAGGGCTCGAGCGCTGGCTCGACATGGCGACCTGGCTCGACGTCCACCGGCCCGCGCTGCAGCTCGCCTGACCCCGCGGCGGCTGCACCACAGGGAAAGGGAAGGTGAAACCCATGACACTGCTCCGTGTCACGCCCGAGGCGGACCCCACGCGGACGCTGCTCCGCACCCGGGACGACCGGCAGATCGCCGAGATCCCCGCTCCGCTGGGCGCGTGCTTCGGGAACCGGGAGGTCGGCCGGGTCGACCGGGACGCCTCCGACGCGGCGTTGGTCGCGGCCTACAGCGCGGAGATCGAGGCGTTCGACTCCGACGGGCGCGACCGCAGGGCCGAGACCGTCACGGTCCGCCTCGACGAGACCAACCAGGAGTGGGTCGAGGACGTGCAGGACTCGCGCCGCACGTACTTCAACGAGCACACCCACAGCGAGGACGAGATCTGGTTCTTCGCCGACGGCGGGGCCTGCTTCTACATCCGGGCGGAGGGCAAGGTCCACATCCTGGTGGCCACGGACGGCAACCTGCTGTCCCTGCCGGCCGGCACACGCCACTGGTTCGACATGGGGCTGCGCCCCGACTTCCGCGCCGTACGTCTCTACCTCACCTCGGAAGGGTTCGACGGAGAGTTCACCGCAGACAAGATCGCGGACGGTTTTCCCCACGTGGAGGACGTCGTGCGCGAGGACGCCCGTGCGGTGTGAGAAACACGATCGTTGGAGCCTGCCAAGCCATGACGAACAGCAAAGTGGTCCAGCACGAGACCGTACGGCGCATCGACACCCGACTGGCCTTCGAAACGGCGTACTTCAGTGACCCGGGCACGCTCACCCGGCATCTGGCCGAGGCCGCGAACGGTCTCAAGGTGCTCCGCCCGGAGTTCTCGGCCAACACGGGGTCCGCGCTCTTCGCCGGCCCGGACAGGCCGCTGCGCCCGGCGGATCTCGACGGACTGTGGCGCGACGGCGGGCGGGTCGTCGTCCATGACTTCGTGCCGGGCACGCCGTACTTCGCCAACGGCGTGGTGGTGGACGGACAACTGTGCCTCACCGACACCTGGCGGTGCTACAGCCTGGACGAGGGGCCGCGCTCGCTACTCACCGCGGTCGTGAACGTCCTGCCCGACTCGGTGGAGGTCAAGCTGCTGCGGGAACGGCTGCAGCCGTTGGCCGCGGCGACCGCCGTCGCCGACGGGCCCGTCTGCTTCGAGGTGGTACTCGGCGGCGAGCAGGTCAAGGTGGTGAAGTTCGCGCACCGGGTCGCCGGTGCACCGCTACCGGGACTCTGCGACCTCCTGGGCGTCGCCGGCCAGTCGGGACGGGAGGCCCAGGCCCCGGACGGGTTCGTGGCCGACTACGCCTTCACCGTACGGCGGAGCGGCACGCTGACGGGTTTCACCGGTCTGGACGAGGTCCGCAGCCTCCCCTCGTACCGCAACGACCTCTTCATGCCGGCGCTCGGCGAGCCGGTCGAGCGGACCGTGGGTGAGGGCGGCGGAGCCGCCGTCCTGCTCAAGCACGCGGACGAAGCGACGCTCCTCGCCGACGTGACGTTCCTTCAAGAGGTCAACCGCTCCGGGGTGTTCGTCGTCGACTGATCCGGCCGACCTCCCACGCTCCTCACACACGCAGAAGCCCCGGTGCCGATCGCACCGCGAGGCGACCATTTCGTGCCGTATCGACGGGATGGCCGTTCCGGGCCTCTGGTGGGCTAATTCCTCATCAACGGAGAAGGAAACACCCATGCCGTATTCGGATCCCATCACCCCCGCCGACCGCCCCGGACCGACCGCGGAACGGCACCACAGGACCGCGACACCCAAGCGGATCCTCATGTGTGCTCCTCGGTATTTCGACGTCACCTACTCCATCAATCCCTGGATGCATCCGGAAAAGCCGTCGGACGCCGGGAGCGCACTCGTCCAGTGGGAACGGCTGCGCGACCTCTACCGCGAACTGGGCCATACCGTCGAATTGATCGAACCGATCCCCGGACTGCCCGACATGGTCTTCGCGGCCAACGGGGCCACCGTCGTGGACGGAAAGGTCCTCGCCGCGCGCTTCCGGCACATGGAGCGCACCGCCGAAGGCCCCGCCTACCTGGCCTGGTTCCGTGAGCAGGGCTACACCGAGGTCCACTGGCCGGAGTTCATCAACGAGGGCGAGGGCGACTACCTGCTGGCCGGACGCCGTCTGCTGGCCGGCACCGGGTTCCGCACCGACCCGCGGTCCCACGCCGAGGCACAGGAGTTCTTCGGTGTGCCCGTCACCGGACTGTCCCTGGTGGACCCCCGTTTCTACCACCTGGACACCGCGCTGGCGGTGCTCTCCGACGACGACATCATGTATTTCCCCGAGGCTTTCTCCGCCGGCAGCCAAGCCGTACTGCGAGAACTTTTCCCGGACGCGATACTCGCCACCGAGGCGGACGCCGAAGTGTTCGGGCTCAATGCCTTCTGTGACGGCCGGCACGTACTGCTGCCGAGCACGGCGACGCACCTTTCCGCACAGCTCGGGAAAAGAGGATACGAGCCCATCGGAATCGACCTGCCCGAGCTGCTCAAAGCCGGTGGCGGCGCCAAGTGCTGCACCTTGGAGCTGCGCGGCTGACCACACCTGCAGCGCCTGGACAGAGACGAATGCCGCTTCAGGGCCCGCACGTTGTGAAAGGATCCGACCGTTGATCACCAAAATCCGCGTCGACAAAAGCTCCGCCGCCGAGGAATTCGGTATGCACTGCCAGCGGATCATCCCCTGGGCGGGCGCCGCAGCGGAAGAGCCGCCGCTCGGCGCCATGGCCTGCTTCCTGCCGACGGGCAGCAGCAGCGCACCGGACTGCCACGACCAGGACGAGGTCATGATCGTCACGTCCGGCGCCGGCCGGGTCACACTCGACGGCGAAGAGACGTCGTGCAGCGCGGGCGACGTGGTGGTACTGCCGCGCAACCAGGAGCACGTGGTGCACAGCACGGGCGACGAAGAGCTTCAGTGGGTCTCCTTCTACTGGCCGCTGCACGAGCCTGCCAAGGACCCGGAGGTCTCCGCATGAGCAACCTCGCGTGGATCACCGCGACGCCACCCACCCCCAACGGTCCCCTGCATCTCGGGCACATGGCGGGCCCGTATCTCGCCGGAGACGTGCTGCGCCGTTTCCTGGCCGCCGACGGCGTGGACGTCCGCTACACCACCGGGCTCGACGACCACCAGAGCTATGTGCCGGTGCGCGGGCTGAAGGACGGCGGCCTCAAGGGACAGGAAGTCGCCGACCAGTACGGTGAGTCCATAGAGGAAGTCTGGTCCCGGGCCCACGCGGACTTCGACACGGTCGTCCGTCCGCGCCGCACCGTCGGCTACCTCGCCCACGTCCAGGACTTCTTCGAGGTGCTGTACGACGCGGGCCACATCGTCGCGCGCACCCGACCACTGCCGTACTGCACCGGCTGCGAGCGCTGGCTGTACGAGGCGTACGTGAAGGGAGACTGCCCGCACTGCGGCTCCGCCTCCAACGGCAACGCCTGCGAGCCGTGCGGCCGGCCCAACGACTGCGCCGATCTGCGCGACCCCGTCTGCACCGGCTGCGGCGCCCCGGCCGAACTGCGCGACTGCGAGCGGCTCTACTTCCCGCTCGCCCCCTTCGCCGACCAGCTCCAGGACTTCTGGCAGCGTGTCGACATGCCGCCGCACCTGCGTGCGTTGTGCGAGCGGATGCTGCACGGAGGGCTGCCCGAGATAGCCGTGAGCCATCCCTCGGACTGGGGTGTGCCGGTGCCCGTCGAAGGCTTCAGGGACCAGCGGGTGTACGTCTGGTTCGAGATGGCCCCGGGCTATCTGATCGAATGGGAGCAGTGTGACACCGGCCACCAGGCTCCCGGTCCCGTGCAGTTCTTCGGCTTCGACAACGGCTACTTCCACGCCGTGCTGAACCCGGCCGCGTTCCTGGCCCATTCCGCGCACGCGCCCCTGCCGCGCGCCTTCGTCGTCAACGAGTTCTACCGCCTCGAGGGGCTCAAGTTCTCCACCAGCAGGGGTCACGCCATCTGGGCCCGGGACGAGCTGGCCCGTACCAGCGCGGACGTACTGCGCTACCACGTTCTGTCGGACCGCCCCAACGGCCGCCAGACCAACTTCACCCCGGCTGCGCTCGAGCGCAGCCGCCGGCACCTCGACGAGGCATGGGACGGCTGGCTGCGCACACTGCTGACCACGGTGGCCGAGGACTGCGGCGGCGTCGTGCCCCGCGAGCGTCCGCGGGGCGCCGCCTGGAACAGGCTGGAGGAACGGCTGACCCGACTGGTCGACGAGCTGCGGGAGGCCTACGGGGTAGAGGGCTACGACACCCGGCGCGCGGTCGCCCTGCTCGACGAAGTGGTGGCGCTGGCGACGGACTTCGGACATGTCCACAGCCATGAGCGGGACCGCCCCGAGGGGGCCGCAGCACACCGTTCGGCCGTCGTGGCCCAGCTGGCGGTGGCCACCGGCCTCGCCGCCTGGGCCGCCCCGATCCTGCCTGCGGCCTCGGCCCGTCTGTCCGAGCTGCTCGGCGTCGCGGCGGGCCGCCGGGTGGACGCGGCGGCGATGGCGGCTCCGCCGGCCGGCACCCCGCTCGCCGTTCCCGACAAGGCGGTGTTCGGTGGCTGACGTGAGCGGTGCGGCCGACGACCACGGCGTGCGCCCGGTGCGCGCCGCGGTCGTCGGCCCCTTCTCCGGCCCCCGCGCCGCCTGGGGCGAGCTGCTCGAAGGTGCCGCCGCGGCGCACGACGGCGTGCAGTGGGAATTCCACGACGACCGCGGCGACGCCATCGTCGCCCGGAAGGTCGCCGAGGCAGTCGTCGCCGACGGCGGCTACGCCCTGGTCGTCGGCCACTTCAACAGCGCCGGTGCCCGTCTCGCCCTTCCGGTCTACCGCTGCGCGGGCCTGCCGCTCCTGCTTCCCCTGGCCACCGCGCCGCGCCTGCTCGACGGGACGGCCGGAGCCGCACTGCGCTGGTGCCCCGACGACCTGGCCCAGCTCGTGGAACTGCGCTCCGCGATCCGGCGGGCGGGACACTCGCGCCTCGCGGTGCTGGACGACGGCAGCACCTACGGCGCGGTACTCGCCCAACTGTTCCTCGGCCTGTCCGCCGACGGTGTGCGTCTCGTGGAGCCGGGCGACGCCGACGCGCTCGTGGTCTGCGGCACCCACGTCGGTGCGGCCCGAACAGCCCGTGCCCAGCGGGCGGCGGGGTTCACGGGCGCGCTGTACTTCACCGACGACTGCGCGGTCGACGAGTTCGCCGAACTCCTCGGGGACGCGGGCCACACGGCGCGCGTCACCAGGCTGCGCAGCGGCGCCTCCACCTACGTCGAGTCGGCCCTCGCCACAGCCGCCGCCGTCCTCACCGCCCGGCCGGACCTCACGGGGACGGCGCTCCTCGACGCCCTGCGCGCTCACGCGGACCGCCGCTTCACCCCCGAAGGGGAACCCGAACCGGGCGCGCCCGGCACGGCCTGCCCCGGTTGGGAGGTGATACCGCTCGGCGAACCACCGAGGCGGCCCACGACGGGCCACAGCGGCGCCGGGCGCGACGGCAGGGCCTACGACGTGCTCGTGATCGGCGCCGGTGTACTCGGCGCTGCCACCGCCGACGTCCTCGCACGTCAGGGCATACGCGTCGCCATGACGGCCCCCTCGGACGGGGACCCGGCGGCCACCCGGTACTCGGGCGGGCTCGTGCGGGCCTTCGAAACCGACCCGGTTCTGCGCCGACTCGCCCTGCGAAGCTACGAACTGGCCTGGCAGGAGGGTGCGGCCCGGCGTCGCCCGAACGGGTTTCGGCGGACCGGATCCCTGGTGTTGCTCGGGGAAGCGGACCTGGACCAGGCCGAGCAGGGCGTCGCCGAGCTGACGGACGCCGGAATCGAGGCCCATCTGCTCACTACGGGCGAACTCGGCGAGCGTTTCCCGGGGTTTCGTACGCATGACGTGGCCGGCGCGTTGTGGGAACCGGCCGGGGGTCATGCCGACCCGGTCGCCACCTGCCGTGGACACCGGTACGACGCCGCCGCGCACGGGGCTTTCGTCCTGCCGGGCCGGGTCCAACGCGTGGACCAGCGGGCCGACCAGGTCCAGGTCACCCTCGACCAGGGCGAGGTCAGAGCACGCGCCGTGGTCCTCGCGGCCGGCGCCGCGACACCGTGGATCCGCGGACACCGCCTCTCGGCGCCCACCGGGAGCACGCGGACCAAGCGCATCCGTTACGCCTTCTTCCGGCACCCGGAGAGCCAGTGCCTGCCGACCGTGGTGGACCTCGTCACGGGTCTGTGGGCGCGCCCACAGCACACCGGGGTCGGCGCGGGCGGGTATCTGGTGGGCCGCCCGGCGGACGAGTGGGACGTACCGCCCGGCGGCGGGGACAGCGTCACCCCCGCCCAGGCCGAGCACATCCGCGAAGGAGCCGTGCGGCGCTGGCCCTGGATGGGCGCGGCCGATTTCGTCGGCGGGCGCCACGGCGTCGATCTCTTCACCACCGACGGGCGCCCGCTGCTCGGCCCGGACCCTGCCGACTCGCGCATCGTGTTCGCCACGGGCGGCTCGGGCGGGGGGTTCAAGATCGCACCCGCGGTGGCGGAGTCGGCCGCGGCCCACGCCGTGCAGGCACTCGGATGACGCCTGCCCGCCACGGCACGCGGACCGGGAGGGCGCGCCTTCGACCCGCTCCTGCCCTCCCGCCATCGGACATCAGCCGCCGCTTCCGTCAGAGCCCTCCAATCGAAAGGCGTTGAACGATGACCTTCCTGCCCTCAGCGCATGAACTCGACCAGCCCGACTCGGTCTACGACATCGTCGGCGTGGGCTTCGGTCCGGCCAACCTCGCCCTGGCCATCGCCATCGAGGAACACAACGAGACCGTGGCGCCGGACCAACGGCTGACCGCCGCCTTCCTGGAGAAACAGCCGTCCTTCGGCTGGCATCGTGGCATGCTGATCGAGGGGGCCACCATGCAGGTGTCCTTCCTCAAGGACCTGGCGACGATGCGCAATCCGAACAGCCGGTTCAGCTTCGTGTCGTATCTGCACGACAAGGGACGCCTGGTGGACTTCATCAACCACAAGGTGCTGTACCCCACCCGTGAGGAGTTCCACGACTACCTGCGCTGGTGCGCCGACGGCGTGGACCACATGGTGCGCTACGGACTGGAGGTCACCGCCGTCGAACCGGTCGCCGGCAGCGCGGCGCCCGGCCCGGTGCGCGAGGTCGAGGTGAGCGCGCTCGACGTCGACGGCGCCGAGCGGGCCACCTACCGGGCGCGCAACCTCGCCCTCGGCACCGGCCTCGTCCCCCGGATGCCCGATGGCGTCGTACGCTCCGCACGCGTCTGGCACTCCAGCGAGTTCCTGCACCGCCTCGCGGACTTCCCGGTGGCGGCCCCGCGCCGCTTCGTCGTGGTCGGCGCCGGCCAGAGCGCCGCCGAGGTCGCCGACCATCTCCACCGCACCTACGACGGCGCCGAGGTCTGCTCGGTGCTCTCCCGCTACGGCTACAGCCCGGCGGACGACAGCCCGTACGCGAACCGCATCTTCGACCCCGAGGCGGTCGACCTGTACCACGGCGCGGACGCCTCCGTACGCAACCGGCTCATGGAGTACCACCGCAACACCAACTACGGCGTCGTCGACATCGACCTCATCGACGAGCTGTACCGGCGCTCCTACCAGGAGAAGGTCCGCGGTGAGAACCGGTTGCGCATCATGGGCGCCGCCCAGGTCACGCATGTCGAGGACGAGGCGGACGGGGTGGCCGTCCAGGTCCGCAACCTGGCGGACGGATCCGAGGAGCGGATGACCGCGGACGTCATCGTGTACGCCACCGGCTACACCGAGCCCGACCACGCCGTACTGCTCGGCTCCCTCACCGGGGCCTGCCGGCGCGACGACAGCGGCCGGCTGCTGGTCCACCGCGACTACCGGCTGCACACCGACGAGACGGTGGAGACCGGCTTCTATCTGCAGGGCGGTACGGAACACACGCACGGCATCACCGGAAACCTGCTGTCCATGGTCGCCGTGCGGGCCGGCGAGATCCGAGCCTCGCTGGTCGCCCGTCGCCACGCCCCGGTCACGGTCCCGGTCTAGGGGACAGAGAGGCCAGCGATGCGTCAACCACCGATCAAGTTCCGCATTCTGGGGCCGGTCGAGTTCCACGACGGAGAGAACTGGGTCCCCATCAAGGCCGCCAAGCAGCGGGCGCTCATGGCGGTACTGCTCCTGAACGCGAACCATCTGGTGCCCGCACAGCAGTTGCACTCGGAACTGTGGAGTGACGGACCGTCGAGCCACGTGGGCAGCCTGTTGGCGGGCTGTGTGTGGCGGCTGCGCGCCGCCATCGGTGACTCCGCCGGGAAGACCCTTCTCACCCGGCCCGCCGGGTACCAGCTGGCGGTGCCGTCCGGGAGCCTCGACCTTCACGCGTACGAGTCACTCGTCGCCTCCGGCCGCATGCAGCGCGCCTCGGGGAAGCTGGTCGAGGCCATGGAGTCCTTCGGCGCCGCACTCGAACTCTGGCGGGGCTCTCCTCTCGCTGACGTCACCCTCACCTCCTCGATCATGGCCGAGTCCGCGCGTCTGGAGGAGTCCCGGCTGGCGGTGATGGAGGCGAAGTTCGGCGTGCAGATCGCCCTGGGACAACACGAGGACGTACTGCCCGAACTCAAACTCCTGGTCGCCCAGCATCCGTTGCGGGAACGGCTCCACGAGCACCTGATGATGGCGCTGTACAGGACCGGGCAACAGGCCGAGGCGCTGGGGGCGTACCGGGACCTCCACCACCTGCTCGCCGATGAACTGGGCATCGATCCGAGCCGGCCACTGCGCGAGCTGCAGCAGCGCATCCTGGAAGAGGACCCGAGTCTCAACGACCGGGGCGCCCCGCACGGCGCGACGGTGTCCGGTCCCAGGGAGCCTGCCGTGTCCTCGCAGGCGGCACCATGTCTGCTCCCGCATCGACCCTCGCTGTTCGTCGGCCGCACATCCGAACTGGCCCGGCTCGGGGCACTCTTGGCCGAGGGACGCCCGGCAGTGGTGATCCACGGGCTGGCGGGATCGGGCAAGAGCGCCCTGGCAATCGGGGCTGCGCATGCCGCGGCCGGCGATTTCCCGGGCGGGCAGGTCCATGTGGACATGCGGGGCACGACAGGCAGCGCCGCCCTGCGGCCCGACCAGGCGATGCAGATGGTTCTGCGTTCGTTCGGAACGGATCAGGGCGTCGATGACGCGGCGGCACTGCAGACGTGGGCCGGTCCGGCCGGAGGCAGGGCCTTGATCGTGCTGGACAACGTCCGCGACTCCGCCCAGATCCGGGCATTCCTCCCCGCGCCGCCTGGCAGCTCGCTTCTCATCACGAGCCGATCGCCCATAGGAGGCGTGGACGGCCTCACGCATCTGCGTCTGGGACGGCTGGCCGTGTCCGCCTCGATCGACCTGCTCCGGAAGGGCGTTGGCGTACCACGCATCGACGCGGAACCCGTCTCCGCCTCCGAACTCGCCAGGTCCTGCGACTACTTGCCCCTCGCGCTCCGCCTCGCCGTCGACCGACTCGCGACCCGGCCCGACTGGACGGTCGCGGACTTCGCACGGTACGTGACCGAGCCGCACCAGCGGCTGGACTTCCTGGCCGACGGCAACGTCAGCCTGCGCGACTCACTGCTGGAGAGTCTCCACCTTCTGTCCGACGAGTCCGGTGGGGCGGCGGTGACAGCGGTGACGGCACTGCGGCGACTGGGCTTCCTCGATCTGACCATTGTCACCGTCGCGGCGCTGGCCGTGCTCCTCGGCACCAGGGAGGGTGAGGCACACAAGATCGCCGAACGGCTTGTCGATGTCGGTCTCATCGAATCGCTCGCGATCGACCGGTACCGTGTCCCGCAGAGTGTCCGGGCCCTGGCGCGAGAGATCACAGGCTCGGACCAGGAGGCCACCGAGGCCGTGCAACGCGTTGTCGACCACTACGCCGTCGCCGCGCGGGAGCAGACGAGGCTGGCTCCCGGAGCGTGGTACCGCCGAGAGCGGGAGACACTCAACGCCCTGGTCACGCGCGACAGAACCGGGATCCTGATCGAATCCCTCGGCAGAATGCGGTGCAGGCTGAGCGCGAGCGGATCCCGCCCGGCGTACCTGCAGTCCTGACCGGCAGGGCCCGCACGGCAACCGCCGGGCGGGCCCTGCTCCGTTCGGGGTCTGCCGGGGCCGCAGGACCTACCCCGCAGCGGGAGCGGACCGGGTCAGCACCTGTACTGCGCCCACCGGGCGGTCCACGTCCGCCGCGGCCAGGATCAGGACGTCATCCATGTCGCGCATCATCCGCAGCACGGTCTCCTCCTCGTACACCTCGGTGTTGTACTCGATCTCCGCGAGGATCCCGTCGCTGTCGTCCCAGTAGCTGACGAACATGTCCGCACGGGCGGCGCGGTTCGGGGCCTGGAGCATGGTCAGGCCGATGTCGCCGAGCGTCATGTCCTGGGCGATCGGCCCGAGGTAGTTGAGGGTCAGCTTGACGTTGGTCAGGCGTGACCGGGTCTCCTGCGCAAGGGCCGCGTGCACGACCGGGAAAGGCACGCCCTGGTGGGCCAGCAGGTTCCAGGTCGCGTCCCGTGCCGCCGTGGCCACCGCACGGATCGATGCGTGATCGTCGACCGTGGCGCGGACCAGGCAGGAGTTGCTGACGAATCCGACCAGTGCCTGCTCGCTGCGGGTGCTCCGGTTCATACTGTGGACCCCGACGGTCAACTCGCGTTCCCCGCCCCGCGCCAGAACGATCTGCCAGGCGGCCAGCATCACGGAGGACAAAGTGGCACCGAGTTCCTGGGCCAGTGCCGCACGTCCCGAGCCGGCCTGCGCGGTGAACCGGTAGCGCACGGTCTTGCCGGGATCGCCGACCGCCGTGGGCCGGCCGGGCTCGCGATCGTGGGCCACCGTCGTGAGCACGACCCCGTCGAGTGCCGTACGCCAATGGTCGAGGCTTCGTCGCCAACGGCCCTGCTCCTCCTGCGAGCGCAGCCTCTCGGCGTAACTGTGGAAACTGGGGGCGTCGTCGGTGAAGACCGGCTTCTCGCCTCGGACCAAGCTCGCGTACGCGGCGGAGAGGTCGTCGAGCAGAACGGTCATCCCCCAGCCGTCCACCACGATGTGATGGATGGTCAGGATAAGTTCCTCCTGCTCCCCGATCCTGACCAGGGCCAGCCGGGCCATGGGGCCCGTGTCCAGGTGGAACTCCTGTGTGTGGAGTTCCGCAGCGATGCGCCAGAACTCCTGAGCGGCCTGGCCGACGTCTGGTACGTCCGGCTCGATCAGCCGCGCGGCAACGTCCACGGCCGGTTCGATCACCAGGTCCAACTCGCCGTCGCGCGCCACGAACCGGGAGCGCAGGCTGTCATGACGGTCCGTCACCGTCTGCCAGGCGGCGGCGAGCGCGTCGAAGTCGACGTGTCCGGCACACCCCAGTCGCCAGGTGATGTGGTACACGGAACTGTCCCTGGCGCTTTGCAACGTGCGCCAACGGGCCGCCTGTTGGGCCGTCGCCGGGATGACCGGAGGTCTGGTGGTCACACTCGTCTCCTCAGGCCGCGAACTCGTCGGTCAGCCGCTTGCGGTCCACCTTCCCGACGGTGGTCAGCGGGATCGACTCACGGTGGTGGTAGCTGCGCGGACGCATATAGCGGGGCAGGGCGGAGACCAGCTTCGGGAACTCGTCCGCCGGGACCTCCTTGCCGGTGTACACGGCGCGCAGTTCGTTCTCGCCGTCAGCGGCGCGGACGACTAGGACGATGGCCTCGTCGATCGAGGGGTGACACCGCAGCGCCGACTCGATCTCACCGAGTTCGATCCGGTTGCCACGGATCTTGACCTGTCCGTCGATCCGTCCGAGGTGGAACAGTTCACCGTGTTCGAGCCGGCACCGGTCGCCGGTGCGGTAGTAGTGCTCCGGCGTGAGCGGCTCCTGGCCGTCGTGGATGCGGCCGCGGCCGTGGTGCGAGTCGCAGTCCGAGCCCGACTCCATGAGGACGAACCGCCCGGCGTTCTCCGCGGAGTCCAGATAGCCGGGGAAACGCTGCGGGCCACGCACACACAGCTCCCCGTCGTCGGCGGGCCGCAGGTCCTCGTCCAGCAGGAGCCAGTCCATGAGCGGGTGCGGGTGGCCGATGGGGAGGGACCGGTCGGTGGTCTGCGGCCAGTCGGCCCGCTCCCGCGGAACCTCGTACCCGGTGATGACGATCGTGGTCTCCGTCGGGCCGTAGCAGTTGTTCATGACCGCGTTCGGCGCCGCGGCGGACCACGCCTCGGCCTGGTCGAAGCCGAGCCTCTCCCCACCGAACAGGCCACGCCGCAGCGTGGGCATGCTCCCGGGGGCCAGCGCGCGCAGGCGCTTGGCGAAGGAGATGACGGACGGCACCGACATCCAGTGGGTGAGCCGCTTGGTGTTGATGAACCGCACCGGGGTGAACACGTCACCGTGCTGTGCCACGCAGAGGGTCGAGCCGGACCCCCAGGTGCTGAACATCTCGGAGACCGAGCCGTCGAAGGACATCTCGAAGGTCTGCGAGACCCGGCAGCCGGGGCCGAGTTCATAGCGCGGAATGGCCTCCATGAGGAACGCGTTCACGTTGGCGTACGTGATGGGCACGCCCTTGGGTCTGCCGGTGGTTCCGCTGGTGAAGATGATGTACGCGGTGCCGGTCTCGGCCGGGTGACCCTGGTCCGGGATGTCGTCCGAGGGTTCGGGGGCGAGCAGCGGGCGCCACTTCTCGCCGGTCATGTCGAGCAGCCGGACCCCGGCGTTGTGCCGGTACTCCGCCGCACCGTCACCCGCGGTGTCGTCGAACACCGCGAGATCGAGTCCGGCCTCCTTGGTGATGTCGAGGTTGCGCGACGCCGGGGCGGCGGGGTTCAGCGGCACCGCGGTCGCACCCAGCCGCTGTACCGCCAGACAGGCGACGAAGCTGACCGCGGTGCGTGAGGTGAGCAGGCCCACTCTGCCGGGCCGGCCACCCGCCGCTTCGACCATGCGGGCCGACATCCACTCGGCAGCGGCCCGTAGTTCGGCGTAGGTGAAGGTGACGTCGAGCACCTCAAGGGCCGGATCGTCCGGATTCGCCTCGGCGGAGGCCCGGAACCAGTCGTAGAGGGTGCGGGTCGTCATGGTGCTTCCCTTTCGGAGGAGACGCTGATCGAGAGGTCGCGGTGATCGAGAGGCCGAAGAAGTGGGGTACTGCTCGCGCCCGGACGTGCCGCCGTGCCCGTCACCACATGAACTGTCCGCCGTCCACGACGAGCTTCTGTCCCGTCATGTACGCGCTGTTCGGGCCGACGAGGAACTCGAGGGCGTTCGCCATCTCCTCCGGGGCGGCGATCCGCCGCTGCGGTATCTCGTCGAGCATCGCGCGCCGGGCGTCCGGATCGTTCAGGTTGAACCGTTCGACCAGTTCGTCGGTCTCCGTGTTGCCGGGAATCAGGCAGTTGACCCGGACGCGGGGTGCCAGTTCGAGAGCGAGGCACTTGGTCAGATGGAGCAGACCCGCCTTGCTGGCACAGTAGTTGGCGCCGTTGCGGCGGGGGCGGATGCCCGTGGTGGCGCCTACGTTGACGATCGTCGCGTCGGTGCCGGAGGCCACCATCGCCGGGGCGAGCGCGCGGGTCAGATAGAAGACACCGGAGAGGTTGGTGTCGATGACCCGCCGCCAGTCGTCGTGGCTCATCTCCAGGAACGGACGGTCGACGTTCGTCCCGGCGTTGTTGACCAGAACCGTCGGCGGCCCGCATTCCGTCAGGACCGCCTCCGCCGCTTCGACCACGGAGGTTCCGTCGGCCAGATCCACCCGCACGGTGCTGAGGCTGGGGCCCAACTCCCGCACCGCCTCGTGCGCACCGTCCTCGTCGGACCGGTACAGCGCGTTCACCCGGAAACCCAGCTTCACCAGACGCCGGCTGAAGGCGAGGCCGATACCGCGGGTTCCGCCGCTGACGACGGCTACCGGAGGCCGATTCATCACTGTCGTCCCTGTCTGCGCTGTCATCGTCCGTCCTGGTTCTGGAACGCGTGAATGGCCTCGGTCAACTGGGGAAGGTGCGCGGGCTCGAACACGTCGTGATGTCCGGCGTCGAGGTGGGCGAGGTCCAGGTTCGGCGCGAGTTCCCGCCAGCGTCGTACGGCGGCCTCCCGGCCGGCCTTGTCGTACGGGCGACACACGAGGAGCAGCACCCTGCCCGGGTAACTCGACTCGGTCGCGTAGTCGGTGAGGGCGGCGGCCTGCGCCACGAAGGTGCGCACCATCCTGGCGACGGTCTGCGGATCCGCCTTCGGGCCGAGATCGGCCACCATCTTGTCCCGGATCCACTCGTCCTCGCCCGGCTCGGGCACCCGCGGCAGCGGCAAACTGTCGACGATCACGAGATCCGGCCGGTGTTCGTCCTCGGCGAGCCTGGCGCAGACCTCCCATGCCACGAGGGCGCCGAGTGACCAGCCGACCACCAACTGCGGCGCCGTGGCTGTCCTGTTGACGATGCCGAGTACCGACTCGGCCATCTCCTCGACCGTCGTCTCCGGCTCTTCGCCCGGCATGAGCCCCAAGGGCCGTACGAAGTCGACGGAATGGGACCTGCCGAGCACCGAGGCCAGCCCCACGTACGGGGTGAGTCCGCCACCGGCTCCGGGCAGGATCAGGCAGCCGGGGCGGTCCTCGCCCCCCGCCAGCCTGATGGGGCGGCCGGGCACCGCCACGGCCGTCACGCCCGGGCCTCGTCTTCGGCCAGGCTCGCCCGTACGAGTTCGGCGAGCGTCGCGATCGTGGGCGACCGGAAGAACGCCGGTACCGGGACCGTCGTGCCGTACTCCTCCTCGATCTCGGCGAAGGCCGTGAAGATGTTCAGGGAGTGGGCTCCGTAATCGATCAGGGACCGGTCGCGGGCGATGCCGTCGGTCTCCAGGATCGACGACCAGATGGCGGCCAGGCCGCGCTCCAGATCGGAGGCGTATTCGACCGTGGTCGTGGCCGCGTTCGTCTTCTGCTCGGTGGCGAGCCGGTCCGCCAGGGCGACGAGGGCGTCCCGGTCGGTCTTGCCGGTGCGCGACGTCGGTATCCGGTCGCTGTCGAAGATCCAGGACGGCGACATGTACGGCGGCAGTGCTGCGGAGATCCGGGCCTGGAGCTGTGCGTGATCGGGGTCGGCACCGGGCTCCGCGACGAGGAAGAGGACCAGTTCGCGGTCGGCCCCGAGCCCTCTCGCCACGGCGACGGACTGTCGGACGCCGGCCGCGGTGTTGGCGACCGCCTCGATCTCGCCCAGCTCCACCCGGTAACCGCGGATCTTCGTCTGGCCGTCCCGTCGGCCGAGGAAGATCAGTGTCCCGTCGGCGTCCCGCACCACCTGGTCACCTGTGCGGTACATGCGCGAGGTGCCGTCGCCGGAGAACCGGTCGGGCAGGAAGCTCGCCACGGTCCGTTCTGCGTCGAGATAGCCGTCCGCGGGGCTGACGCCGCCGAGGTGCAGCTCGCCGGGTACGCCGACGGGTGCGAGATGGCCCGTCTCGTCGACCACGTACGCCGCCACGCCCGGCAACGGGCGGCCGATCGGTGCGTGGGCGGGCCACTGCGCGTCGTCGCCCCGCATCTCGTGCACCGTGGCGGCATTGGTCTCGGTGGGACCGTAGAGGTTGACGAGCACACATTCCGGGTGGTCGACGAAGAAGCGGCGGATCTCGTCGTCGACGAGGAGCTGCTCACCGGAGACGCAGACGCGCCGCAGGTCCGGAAAGTGGGCCGAGGCGCGCCGCGCCGCCTGGACGAACGAGCGGAGGGCCGCCACCGGCAGGAAGACGTGGCTGACCCGTGTCTCCTCGACGCGCCGGATCAGCGCCGGAAAGTCCCGCCGGTCGGCCGGCTCGCGGGACACGACGGTGCCGCCCGAGGCGAGTGTCGGAATGATCTCCTGGAAGGAGACGTCGAAGCCGAGGGGCGCGTACTGGAGGAAGCGCGTCGTCGCATCGTGCTCCATGGCGGAGATCTGCCACGCGGCCAGGTTCAGCAGCGGCCGGTGGCCCATCACCACCCCCTTGGGGAGGCCACTCGATCCCGAGGTGAACATCAGGTACACCGCCGAGTCGGCGGAACCGCCCGAGGCACGGGGCCCGTCGCCGGGGACGGAGAGTTCGGCCAGGCTGGTGGTGCGCGTCCCGGCAAGGTCGAGGCCGTGGCCGACGATCAGGCGGCAGCCTGCCTGGTCCACCATGTGGGCGAGGCGTTCCCGCGGCAGGCTCGTGTCCAGTGGCAGATAGGTGGCACCGCAGCGCAGGATCGCGAGCATCGCGGTCACGGTGTCGCACAGCCCGTCCAGGGACAGGCCGACGACCTGCCCCGGTGTGACGCCCAGCCGGGCCAGTCCGTCGGCGGTTCGCTCGGCGGCGGCCAGGAGTTCGCCGTACGTCAGGTTCCGCACGGGCTCCTCGACGGCGACCGCGTCGGGCGTACGGCGAGCGGCCCGCTCGATCCACTCCGCGAGAGAGCAGGCCGGAGCCGGCGCCGGCAGGCCGCCGTCCGCAGACTCGACGGCCGTGTCCGGAAGCTCGCCGTCGGTGGTCAGGTCGGTGAACAGGTCGGCCAACGCACGGGTGCCGTCCTCGAGCGTGCGACGCAGTGCCGTGCGCAGCGACGCGAGCAGCGCGTCCGCGACAGCCTCCGATATCAGATGCCGGTCGTACTCGAGCTCCAGCAACCATCGGCCCTCCACCTTCGTGGCACCGAGCCACAGGTCGAACTTCGCCGTTCCGTTGCCTGGTTCCTGCACCCCGACGACGGCGCCGGCCGATTTCCCGTCGAAGGTGTCCTGCATCGCGAGCATGCAGGAGAACAAGGGGTTGCGGTTGCTGGTGCGGTCCTGCCCGACAGCCGCCACGAGCTGGTTGAGCGTGACGGCGACCCTGGCACGACAGTGGTCGACGGCTTCCCGGACGGTCTCGGCGATGTGCTCGTCCACCGTGCGCGACCAGTCCACGTCGACCGTGACGGGCAGCGTGTTGACGAAGAACCCGCAGAGGTCGTACGAGCGGACTGTGCGCCTGGCCGACAGGGGACTGCCGATCAGAACCGTGGACACACCACCGTGCCGGGCGAGTACGGCCCCGTAGACGGCGCTCAGCAGTACGAAGGGCGTGACGGAGAGCCGTTTGCACGTCTCCTGGAAGCCGGACGCCTCCTGCTCACTGAGTAGCCACGAAAGGCGTGCCCCGGAGAAGTCCGTCTCCTCGGGCCGCCCCGGCCGGGGGTTCAGCACGAGAGGTGGGACGTCACGCAACCGCTCGGCCCAGACCTTGACGTGCTCGGCCGTCTGAGGCGAGCCGGAGGCCCGGTTCTGCGCCTCGAGTTCCCTGAGGAAGGCCGACTCGCGTGCCTCGCGCAGCGTTTCGACGTCCTCTGCGGTGAGCTTCGAGGTCAGCGCGGATTCCAGGTCACGGATGATCGGCCCCGCCGAGACGCCGTCCCCGATGATGTGATGGCCGCACATCAAAATGGCGGCCGCGGAGCCGTCAGTGGCGCGTACGTATCCGAATCGACAGGCCGGCCCTGCCGCGAGGTCGAAGGGGCGTTGCCCGAGCCGCCTCGCCAATGCCTCGGCAGCTGCGGCGTACTCGCCCGGCGGTACGTCCACCCGCTCGAAGGGCACCTGTCCCGTCTGCGGCGGAGGAGTGAACCTGGAATGCATCCTCGGCAGGTGGCCGAAGACCTGGCGCAGAGCAGGCTGAACCGTGACCAGTACCGCGAGGGCACGGCCGATGGCCTCGTCCGGGAGCCGCGGGTCGAGGTCGAACCGCATGATCTGGTTGTAGATCTCGCGGGTCGGCACCCTGCTGTCGACGACGAGCAGCCCCTTCTGGGGATCGGTGAGAGGCAGCAGGGTGGCGTCCGCCGTGCTGGGGGCCTCGGAGTTCTTCAGCACGCGGCACCGGTCCCATCCGCGTTGTCCGGGACCAGGCTGGTAAGCCAGACCTTGAGGTCCCCGACCGTCCGTAGGTCGACCAGGCCCGCAGCGTCGATCTCCGCGTCCTCGCCGGCGGCGACCTCGACAGCCAGGCGTAGAAGCGACAGCGACTCCAGACCGGCCTCCTGGATCAATGTGGAGTCGCCGAAATCTGCCGTGGCATATTGCGCGATCATCGAGTCAAGGTCTGGCGGTGTGGTCAGCACGTTGTCTCCACCTCATGCCGAGTGCTCGTACGCCGAGCGTGGGTCCGCTCGTGCAACAGGTAACGGTGGGCGTGTCCCGCGAAGGGGCTCCGCCGGGCGCTTACGACGCCTGCACGACGATTCTTGCGAGCCGAGTTGTTCTCTCGATGTGCTGTCGATGCGCCTGCCCTGTGACGTGTGCCGACCGTCACGTACTGACGCGCAGGGCACCGCGCGAGTGGAGGGACGCCCCGACCCTCAGCGGGCCGAGATCCGAGCTTCGACTTCGGTGAGTACCTTCGGCGTGAAGACCCGCAGGAAGGGAACGATGACCACCGCCGTGGCCATGGCGAAGAGGCCGAACGTCACCCGGTACCCCAGCCACTGGGCGAGCACCCCCGCCACCGCGGCACCGACCGGGCTGGAGCCCCAGGAGAAGACCCGGGCGGCGGCGCTGTAGCGGCCCATCAACTCGGCACCCACCAGAGCCTGACTGATGCTGCGGGAGTTGACCGTCCACAGGGTGCCCCCCATGCCGCCGAGGAACGCAGCTGCACCGATCGCCCAGACGTTGCTGGTCAACGCCGGGACAGCGACCATGGAAGCGGAGAAGAAGACGTTTGCGAACATGACCCACCGTCGGCCGAGGAGCCGGTTGGCGAGGCCGACACTCATCGTGCCCACGACGCCACCGACGCCCAGCGCCCCCACGAGCATGCCGTAACGGTCCGCGCTCAGGCCCAACTCCTTCGTCGCGATCAGCGGCATGAGGGCGAACCAGGCGGACCAGCAGGTGATGAGCCCGGTGACCGTCAGCGAGAGCATCCGCAGCAGCCGCTGGTCCCACAGGAACCGCAGGCCTTCCCAGATCTGCTGATGGACGGTCGATTCCCGCCGACCGGACTGCCGTGGGACCCGGAACCGGCCCACCAGGAAGGGGAGGATGAGGATGGCCAACGCGTATCCGCCGATGGTCGCGCCGAGCGCGATCGAAGCGCTCACGGCGACGAGGATGCCACCCACGAAGGGCCCGGCGAACTCGTTGCACAGCGTCTCCGCCGCTGTCACCCAGGTGTTGGCGCGCTCGCGACCGGCCGGTGCCACGGCGGCCGGGACCAGCGCCGCGGCCGACGTCAGGGCTATCACCTCCGCGACACCGAGGATCAGCCCTCCCCCGTAGAGCATGGGCAGGCTGACCACGTCGGTCGCCACGGCGGTGAAAAGAGCGAGCACCACGGTCATGCGCATGGTGTTGGCCAGCCACAGCAGCCTGCGACGGTCGGACCGGTCGACCAGCACGCCCACGTGCAGCGCGACCAGCAGCCACGGCAGGGTCAGGGCGAGCAGCACACCCGAGACCAGAGCCGGTGAGTCGGTCAGTGACGTGGCGACGAGAGGGAGTGCCACCTTGGTCACGCCGTCGGTCAGGTTGGTCACGGCGGTGAACGACACCAGCACCCAGGTGTTGCGCGTACTGGGGTCCGCCGGGGGTGACTGGGGAGACAGGCCCGGCGACGAAATGCTGGACACCGTAGGTTCTGCCATAGGAGTTCCCCATTCTGAATTCGCCCCGTGGCCGAGGCACGCGGCGCGATGCCGGGCGAGTCCTGAACACCGGACCCCCGCCCAATTGATCATGCGGCAAAACCCCGGCGAGTTCAGCCAGTTGGCGACGCGGCGAGTGCCCGACAGCGGCTGCGAATCGGCAGCACATTGGGAGAACACCACCCCCGGCAACCATCTCCCCTTGGAAGCGGCCACCGCCCCTCCGCTCTCTCATATCGACTGCCGAGGTCCAGGCGAGGAGACCATGCGGGATGGAATGAACGACGGCACCGGCAACCGGGTCGTCATCAAGGTTGGAACCTCGTCCCTGATCACTCGGGGAGAGGTGGACCCCGTCAAGCTCGACACCCTCTGCGCGACGGTGTCGAAGGGAATCGAGGCCGGTCTGGCGCCGGTGCTTGTCACCTCGGGGGCCATTGCACTGGGCCGGACCAGGCACAGCACTTTGACACAGGACACGACGGAGGCCGCGCAGACCGCGGCGGCACTCGGCCAGGGAGTGCTGTACGCCGCGCTCCATGCCCGATTTGCCGCGTACGGTCTTGAAACAGGGCAGATCATGCTGACGCCGCACGATCTCGTCGCGCCGGAACACGGTGGGGGAGTCCGCGGCACGCTCGACCTGATGCGGTCGCTGGGCATGGTGCCCATCGTCAACGAGAACGACGCGCTGGGCGTGCGCAACAACGACGTACTGGCCGCTCTGCTGAGCGGGTTCATCGAAGCGCGGCTGCTTCTGCTGCTCACCAACGTGGCCGGCCTCTACGACGGCAACCCGCTGCTCGGCGACGACGCTGTGCGCATCGCCGAGGTCACGGGTCCGATCTCCGAGGTCGAGGCAGTCGCCGGGGGATCCACCGGGGACGGCGGAACCGGCGGCATGCTCGTGAAACTGAGCGCCTGCTGGATCGCCACGCACGCCGGGGTCCGCACCGTGGTGGCCGATGCCATGGACTCCACCGCCCTGGTCGCGGCCTTCCGGGGCGACGAGGTGGCGGGGACCGTCTTCCCGCCGCGCACATCCCACTGCGCCGCACCCGACCTGGGTCGCCTGTGGCGTGCGTTCCGCAACCCCCCGAGCGGGTCCGTGATCTGCGACGCCGCGGGGCAGCAGGCGATCGAGTCGGGCCGAGCCCTGCTCGGCGGGAACGTCGGCGCGATCAGGGGGTCCTTCGACAGCGGCGACGTCGTGGACATCGTCGGCACGGATTCCCGGGTGATCGCCCGCGGCAGCGTCCGCCTCGGCTCGGCGGAGGCCGGGGCCGGCGGCCGGTCCGCCTCGGCATTGTTCGACGACTGTGACTACGTACGGATTTTTGGAGGCTAGTTGTGTCGGTAACCGAGATCTGCCGTGCTGCTGCGGAGGCGTCCGCCCACGTCAAGCAGCTGACCACGGCCCAGAAGGACCAGGTCCTCCTGGACATGGCGGCCGCCGTCGAGCGCCACCGGGACTCGATCATCAAGGCGAACGAGCAGGACATCGAGGCCGCCCGTGCGGCCGGCGTCACCCCCACCCTCATCGACCGCCTGACCCTGACCGAGAGCAGGATGGCCGGCCTGGTGAAGGCCATCCACACGGTGGCGTCGCTGGCGGACCCGGTCGGTGAGGTCGTCAAGGGCTGGACGCGGCCCAACGGGCTGCTGGTCGAGCAGGTGCGGGAGCCGCTGGGCGTCGTCGCCGTGATCTACGAGGCTCGGCCCAATGTCACGGCGGAGGTCGCGGCGCTGTGCCTGAAGACCGGCAACTGCGCGGTGCTGCGCGGTTCGTCCATGGCCACGGCCACCAATGCCGCGATCATGGCGGCCCTGGCGGAGGCCGTCTCCGAGCACGACGAAGTGCCCGCCGCGGCCGTTCAGCTGGTGTCGGACCCGTCCCGTGACGCCGCCATGGAACTCATGCGTGCCAAGGGGTACGTCGACCTGCTCGTCCCGCGAGGTGGCCCGGAGCTGATCGCCTCCGTCGAGCAGAACGCCACCGTACCCACGGTGATCGACGGCGCCGGCAACTGCCACACCTACATCGACGGCTCCGCCGACCTGGACATCGCGACCGCTGTGACGATCAACGCGAAGACCTCCCGGCCCAGCGTGTGCAACGCGATGGAGACGCTGCTGGTCCACGAGGACCTGGCGGAGACCTGGCTGCCCGGTGTCCTTGGACTACTGGCCGAGGCGGGCGTGGAGATCCGCGGTGACGAGACCGTGCAGCGCGTCTGGCCGAAGGCGGTCGCCGCGACCGAGGAGGACTGGGGCACCGAGTACCTGCGGCTCGTGCTCGCGGTCAAGGTCGTTCCCGATGCCGATGGCGCCATCGCGCACATCCGTCGGTGGGGCACCTCCAACGCGGAGGGCATCGTGGCCAAGGACATCGACGTGGCGCGGCGCTTCACCCGGGAGGTCGACTCCGGCAGCGTCTTCGTCAACACCTCCACCCGCTACTCCGACGGCGGCGAGTTCGGCTACGGCGTGGAGATCGGCGTCTCCACCCAGAAGCTGCATGTGCGGGGGCCCATGGGCCTGGACGCGCTCACCACCGTGAAGAACGTGGTCTGGGGCAGTGGCCAGACGAGGACGATCTGATGGGGGGACAACTGCACACCGCGACGAAGCAGCCGTTGCGCACCTCCTTGCTGATGGAGGACATCGGCCAGGCACTGTCGGTCCAGTACAACAACCTGGTCTACGACATGAAGGCCGCCGGACGGGACATCATCACGCTGTCCCTCGGCGAGGCCTTCTTCGACCTGCCACTGCCGTCGTTCGACGGGCTCACGACGCCCGATCTGCACCACTACTCGCACTCCCGGGGGCTGCCGGAGCTGCGTCGGCTGCTGGCCAAGTACTACGAGACAAGGTTCACGCTCCCGGTGGACCCGGACACCGAGGTGATCGTCACCGCCGGATCGAAGGCCGCCATCTACATGGCGCTCATGGCCATCCTCGACCCCGGCGACCAGGTGATCGTGCCGGAGCCGTACTGGCTGAGCTATCCGGCGCAGATCCGTATGTGCCGTGGCGAGCCGGTGATGGTTCCCCACGATGTGCCCGTCTTCGACTTCGAACGTTTCGTCACTGCGCGCACGCGTGCCGTCATCATCAACAACCCGAACAACCCCAGCGGGCACATCTACACCCGGGCCGAGCTGGAGTACCTGCACGAACTGGCCGACCGTCATGGGCTCTTGCTGATCGTCGACGAGGCGTACAACGAGTTCATGCCGCCGGGCACCGAGTTCCTCGCGGCCGGGGCGCTCGACCCGGACAAGGAGCACACGGTCACGGTCAACTCGATGTCGAAGAACTACGGCGTCTCGGGCTGGCGGATCGGATACCTCATCGCCAACCAGCGGCTCACCGACCAGATTCTGAAGATCAACCAGCACCTGGTCACCTGTGCGCCGACCATTCTGGCTGCCTATCTCGCCGAACGTTTCGACGACCTTCTGGACATCACCAGACCGCAGATCCAGCGCACCGTCCAACTGCGCAACCGTGTCGGTACCTGGTTCGCTGACAACGGCATCGACACGTTGCCCGGCACGTCGACGTTCTATCTCTTCGTCTCCCTGGGCGGATCCAGCCTCGACTCCACCGAGTTCGCCGGCCGGCTGCTGAAGGAGAGCGGGATCAGCGTGGTGCCCGGCATCGGGTACGGGGACTCGTGCGATCGCCATATCCGGGTCTCCGTGGGCAGCGAGTCCCAAGACCGCATCGCCCGCGGTGTGGCCGCGATCCGCGACCTCGTCGAGAGCACCACTCCGGCACACCTTCCCGCTCGCCCGTACCCGACGCAGTTCGCTCGCCCGGAGGGCCGGATCTAGGGCGTTCCTTGTGTTCGAGGTCCCGCTATGCCGCGCACTGGGGGATGTCCTGTTCGGTCCAGATGCACTTGCCGTCGTGCAGGTAGCGGGCGCCCCAGCGTTTGGAAAGGGCGGCGACGAGTTGCAGGCCGCGGCCGCCCTCGTCGGTGTGGGCGGCGTGGCGGATACGCGGGGTGCTGGGGCTGCCGTCGTAGACCTCGCAGGTCAACGAGCGGCTGCGGAGCAGGCGCAGCCGGATGGGGCCCTTGGCGTGCCGGATCACGTTGCCGACCAGCTCGCTGGCCAGCAGCTCGGTGGTGATCGCCAGCTCGTCCAGCCCCCAGGCGGCCAGTTGGTTGCGGACGTGTGCGCGGGCCTGTCCGGCAGCGCGGGGATCCTCCGGGAGGATCCAGGAGGCGACATCGCCGGCGTCGGTGGCCTGCGTGTGGGCGATGAGGAGGGCCGCGTCGTCGCTCGTGCTGCCATGGTCGGGCAGCAGGGCCGCGACCACTGTCTCGCACAGGTCGTCCAGGCGCCGGACGGCGTCGTTCTCGTCCAGCGCCGTGAACGTGGGCGCCGCGTGCTGAGTGAGGACCTGGTGCAGTCGGGCCAGTCCCTGGTCGACGAACTGGGTGGCGGATTCGACGAGTCCGTCGGTGCACAGGACCAGCAGGCACTCTTCGGGCAGGAGTATCTGGTGGGTTTCGAACGGTGGCTCGGCGGCCCCCAGCGGCGGGTCGGCAGTCAGGTCGGGCCTGTGGACGGTGCCATCGGGATGGACGACGACCGGGGGGACGTGGCCGGCCAGGGAGAAGGAGCATATCCGGGTGATCGGGTCGAAGACGGCGTACAGGCAGGTGGCGTAGCAGTCCTCACCCAGGTCGTTCACCAGGTCGTTGAGACGGCTGAGCAACTCGTCGGGAGGTATGTCCAAGTCGGCGAGGGTGCGTACCGCGGTGCGCAGCTGGCCCATGGTGGCCGCTTCGGGGATGCCGTGTCCCATGACGTCGCCGATCACCATGGCGACCCTGTCGGCGGACAGCGGGATCACGTCGTACCAGTCGCCACCGACTTGCTCGCCCCTGCCCGCGGGCAGGTAGCGTGCGGCAGCGCAGGTGGCAGGCAGGCGGGGCAGCGTCCGGGGCAGCAGGCCACGCTGCAGCCCCTGTGCCCGGGCGTGTTCCACGTCGAACAACCGGGCCCGTTCCAGCGACTGGCCGACCAGACCGCTCAAGGCGGTCAGCAGCGTGCGCTCCTCGTCGGTGAAGGAGCGTTGCCGGGTGAAGGACACCAGGCACATGCCGATGGCGTGCCCGGAGGCGACCATGGGCAGGAACGCCCACGCGTTCTTCCGGGCCGCTGCCGGTATGTGCCCCAGTGTGGGATAACGTCGGCAGTACTCTGCGGCCGATTCGATGAACCGGGGAGTACATGCCCCGAACACGTCGGCGGCCACGGGGTAGTCGGTGACCGCGAGCCCGTCGAGCAGGCCGAGGAATTCCTGCGTGTATCCGCGGGAGTCGACCACATGCTGTCGGCCGCTTTCGAACACCCAGACTATGAGCCCGTCGGCGCCGAACGGGGGCAGGACGTGCGCCGCCACGGCCTGCACGACCTCCCGAGAGGCGACCGCCTCCGCGAGCGCAGAGGTCAGCTTGCCCATCCGAACCGTCCGCTCGGAACCGGCCACCGAACGGCAGGCAGGTGCCGGGTGGGGCAAGTCCTCCAGACGGGCAGCGGCCCATCCCGCCACCGAATGCAGAAAGGACCGCTGTATCTCGTCCGGCTCGCCGGACCCCGCCGTGATCACGGACAGCACGCCGATCGGCCCATCGGCACCGAGCAGGGGCACCGCTGCCGTGCCGGCCGCCCCGGTGCCCAGGTTGTCCCCGGCCACCCAGGCGTACTCA
The DNA here is from genome assembly GCF_009796285.1 of Streptomyces broussonetiae. Lineage (NCBI taxonomy): Bacteria > Bacillati > Actinomycetota > Actinomycetes > Kitasatosporales > Streptomycetaceae > Streptomyces > Streptomyces broussonetiae. Next base: position 8,030,975 of record NZ_CP047020.1, read on the forward strand.
CCGCACCGCAGGGCGCGTACGGGCGCCACCTGCTGGTCTTCGGACAGCTCCGCCCACGCCTCGGCGCTCTCCGCGGCCACCCCGCTGACCGCGACCAGGCGCAGCCGGCGAGCGACAGGATCCCACCGGTGCAGGAGCGCGCCCCGGCTGTCCAGGCACTCGGCGGCTTTTAGGGCCAGCATCGCCTCCGCGCTCCGCGCCGCTTTGTACGAGGCGGCCGGACGGCTCGGCCCTGGCGGCTGAGGGTGATCCCCGGCTCTGCCTGTCGCAGGTATCAATTCGCCTCCTACTTACTCCTGGCTCGCGGATCTGTACATTCAGTGACGAACAGCTCCGCAAATCAGGCAAACCAAAACAATACACCGCCGTTCGCATATGTCCCCGGCTTTGCTTGCGACAACCGTCGGCTCAGCCGCCAGATGCCCTGCCCGTCAGGGAGTCGAGAGTGGCGACCGGTGTCGTGCCGTCGGCCGTGAAGGCGAGGCCGGTCGACCCGGCTTTGCCGCCCCGCGGGAGTACAAGGGTCCCCGACGTCGACAGCCGACGCGCCGTCTCGCCGGCCGCACAACCCACCACGCCCCGCAGGCGCAACCGCCGGGCCTCGGTGAAGAGCTGTTGGCAAGCAGTGCCCTCTCAGACCGCGCCGTAGGGGCATCCCTGCGGCGCCCCCGTGGTCCGGTGCACGAAGGCCGGTCGCAGGTCGGGGTCCTCGGGGTCGTAGTAGCGGTGGAACACCGCGGTCGCCCCTGAGGACAGGGGCGGGACGATCCAGCTCCAGTCGGTCGGCACCGGGCGCCCGTGCCGCCTCTCGCGGTCCACGTGCGCGAGGAACCGCTGCGACTCCGTGTGGTGGTCGGCCATGCTCACCCCTGCCTGCTCGTAGGAATGCAGCACCGCCAGGTTCAGCTCGACCAGGGCGCGGTCCCGCCACAGGGTGCGCTCGTTGCGGGTGTCGAGGCCGAACAACTCGGCGACAGTGGGCAGCAGGTTGTAGCGGTCGGTGTCGGCGAGGTTGCGTGAGCCGATCTCGGTGCCCATGTACCAGCCGTTGAAGGGCGCGGCCGGGTACGTGACCCCGCCGATCTCCAGCGACATGTCGCTGACGGCCGGCACCGCGTACCAGCGCAGACCGAGGGCGGCGAACCCGGGATGGTACGGATGCGTCAACGGCACCTCCAGCACGGCGTCCTCGGGCACCTCGTAGAACTCCGGGGCCATGCCGGAGCCGGGCTGCACCAGCAACGGCAGCACCTCGAAGGGGGTTTCGCCGCCCTTCCAGCCCAAGTCCCTGGCCAGCGCCACCCGTTGGGCGCTGCGCGGGTCGTCCGCGTAGCGCACCAACTGCTCGCCCAGCAGCCTGGCGGCGGGACGGCCGGGGCGATCGGGGGCGAAGACGCTGATGACCGGCCGGATACGGCCTCCGTTGGTCGCGATCCGCAGATGCTCGAAGCACTCCCTGGCGATGTCGTCGGGATGTGTGACATGCCGCAGGTCCCGCACGATCAGGTTGTTCCAGTAGAGCCGGCCTATGCAGCGCGCCGCGTTGCGCCAGGCCACCCGGGCGCCGAACGCCACCTCCGCCGGGGTGTGTGCGTACGTGCCGAAGCGCTCCACCTCCGCGGTGACCTCCGCGAGCCGCCGGTGCGGATCGCCGTCGCCCGGGTTCTCGGCGGCGTACTGGCGGATGAACACCTCGGCGGCCGCCAGGACGGCCTCGGGCGCCGACGGGCGGCGCCGAGCCGGGTCGGACGAAGGGGGGAGTTGCACCGGGTTCTCTCCTGCTCGGGGTCTGGTGCTCGCACGGGCCCTGCGCGCCGGAGGTGGTCCGGCGACTGCTCGGCCCGGGAGCGGACGGGGCGATGCCGAGTCCGGCGGGCGGGCGCGGCAAGCGAGTGGCCGCGCGGCCGGGGCTGGGTCGGCCGGATCGGGCGACGCTCAGTCCTCGGGTGGTTCCCGCAACTGCCGGGGCAGTAAAGCGGCCTCGAGTGCGGGTACGTCGAAGGGGTCGAAATGGATCCGCTCCTGCGGGATACCCTGCCGGGCCAGGGTGGCGCTGGCCTGCGTGACCATGTCCACCGGCCCGGAGAGGAACGCCTCGTGCCGGTACCACGGCCCGAACTCGTTCAGCACCCGTGGCAGGGTGCCCTCCAGCCCCGCAATACGCTCGTGCGACACCGCGGCCCGCACGGACAGCCAGTGGTGCCGCTGGGACATCCTGAGCATGTCGTCGAGGCCGTACAGCTCCTCGGCGGTCCGCGCGCCGACGAAGACGTCGACGTAGCGTTCCGTCCCGATGCGGGCCGCGTCCTCGACCAGGGCCTTGATGGGTGCCATGCCGGTCCCGCCGGCCACGCACACCAGATCCCGCTCGGCGCGCGGGTCGAGCGTCATGTCGCCCTGAGCGGGTCCGAGCCGCACCATGTCCCCGGGCTTGGCGCCGTAGACCAGGCCCTGGCTGACCTGGCCCTGGGCGACCGCGCGCACGTGGAAGGTCACGGTGTTGTCCGGTCGCGGTGCGTGCGCGGGCGAGTAGTAGCGCCACGCCTTGGGGTGCCAGGGCGTCTCCACGCTCGCGTACTGGCCCGCCGTGTACGGGTAGGGCGCGTCGGGCCGCACGGTGATTTCCGCGATGCCGTGGCCGCGGTGCAGGTGGTGGATGATCTCCGCCTCCCACACCGCGGGCGCCGTGCGGGCGTCCTCCGCCGCCGCGTGCATCATCACCTGGGCGACGACGCCGTATCCGTGCGTCCATGCGGCGGCCAGTTCCGGGCTCCACGCCGGGCCTGCGTAGCGGGCCAGGGAGGCGAGCAGGCACTCGCCCACCGCGGGGTAGTGGCCGTCCAGCGCCCCGAACTTGCGGTGGTCGCGGCCGAGCCGGCCGCAGAACCGGATCAGGTTCTCCGGGTCGTCGACGAGGTCGACGATCTGCAGCAGCCCGCGCAGCAACCGGTCGCGCTGCACGTCCAGGTTGTCCGGGAAGAGCCCGCGCACCTCGGGGTGGCGTGCGAACAGAATGGCGTAGAAATACACCGTCATGTCCGCTGCGTGCGGGCCGACCACGGTCACGCTTGCGCGCATCAGGGCGATCTCCTCCGCGGTCAGCGGCACGAGGTCCGGCAGCGGACTCGGCGCCGGGGGTGAGGGAGCGGCAGGAGGCGCTGCTGATTCCGGTGACTGCGCCGTGGCATCCGCTGCGTCACGGCGTCCTCGCGACGCTCGGGAGAAAATCACCGGGCGCCTCCCGCTTCAGATTGAATCGTCATCACCATGAGGGAAATTCAGTGTCAGAGCAGTGGGGAGCGGGGACCGCCACGACCGCTGCACAACCGGTCGCGACTGCCCGGGACAGGCCGATGACCGGCACGGGGTTCCGCTGTGCCGGTTGCCCACCCTGCACCCAGAAAGGGTCCGCCATTCGGCTGTGGCGCCGTCACGATACGACGCCAGGGTTCAACTCGGCCGCACATCGGCGACTTGGGAATGGACGGGGCGGAACTCCCTGGGACGTCCTGCCGCTCGGTGGCGATCGGCAGGAACGCATTCACCCTAATACACAATCTTCACCCGTCAACCAAAGGATAGGCACGACCTCGCCGCCACTCGCGCGCTTTCGCCCCGCGGGCCGGTCTGCGAGGCGTGGGTTCGGCGCCGAGGAGGGGAGGTCGATGCAGAACCGACCGGATAAACCGTGTGGAACCGGCCGGAATCAGGCTGCGGTGCGGCAGCCCGGCAACTTCGCGAAATTCGCGTCCGCTTCTGCCGGTGACGTGTCGAAGCCCACTCCGCATTGCCACCCGAAACCCGTCGGTTTCGGGAGCTGCAGTGTATTCAGAAGGCATGGCTCATGACAGCGTAATACCGTGTGAATTCGCCGAGCTGAATGTGATCTCTGTCGGTAAATCCGGATAACCGGGGCACTCGGGTTCCGGGCTGCGGCCCTGCTCCGGGAATACCCTGCGCTCCGGCGGACCAGCGTCTGTACCAGCAGCCGGAGGGTGTTACCTCACGCGCGGGTGAAGGCCGGCTGCGCGAGGTCGGCCACCCGTGTGGGGCGGCCCAGGAGGGCCACCTCGCGGAACTGCCACAGCAGTGCGCCTGTCGGGGCGTGTACCACCATGCCCCGGCGCAGTGGCAGTTGGAGCAGCGGGCGGCCGTCGCCGTCGGTTCGCCAGCGAGGGATGTCCGGGTCGGTGAGCCGGCGCAGCGGGATGGGATGCAGTGAGTGGACCTCGCGCCGGTCGCGTGTGAAGGTCACCGGCTCCCGCGGGATGACGACGACCGGCGTGATGACGAAACCGGAGTCGGTGACGAAGTCGTCGAGCAGCCCGGCCACCTCGCCGGGATCCGCGAGGACTCCCGTTTCCTCGGCCAGTTCCCGCAGCGCCGCCGCCACCGGAGTCTCGCCGTCGTCCAGCCGGCCACCGGGCAGCGCCCACTGACCGGCGTTTCGGCCGCGCGGGGCTCGCTTGATCAGCAGGACGTGGGCCCGGCCGCGGTGGGCGAAGAGAGTAAGGCAGACGCCGGCGCGCCGGGAGGCCTGTGATGCGGTGGCCTCGCGCCGTTCGAACACGGCCAGATTGGCCCGCACCCGGTCGGCGACCTCCCCCAGGGCAGAGGCCGTCGCGGTGGCGCCGAGCCCCTCAGGCATGGCTGCGTTCACGGGTTCCCCCTGTCCGTGCGAGCAGTTCGCGCGCGATGAAGTCCACCAGGACCGTCCGCATCCGCTCGGCGGTCACCTGCGGAGCCCCGGTCAGTACCTGGATGGCCAGGCCGTCGGTGAGCGCGGTGATGCCGAGCGCGAGCTGCTCGGCGTCGGCGTCGGCACTGAACTCTCCCTGCCGTTGCCCCCTGCGGATGATCCTGACCACGGCCTCGCGCCAGCGGGCGTAGAAGTCGTTGTGGATGGCGCGCAGTTCGGGCCGCAAGGCCGTCTCCGTCCAGAACTGCAGCCACACCAGCCACTCGTCCCGGACCCGGCCCGGCGTGGGCAGTTGCATGTCGATGAGCCTGAGCAGGCGTTCGTGGGCGCTGTCCACGGCCCTGAGTTCGGCGCTCTGCCGCTCGAAGGCGCTGTGGACGCAGTGCAGCAGTGCCGCACTGAGCACGTCCTGCTTCGTGGGGAAGTAGTAGTGCACGGCACCGCTGCTGGTGCCGCACGCGCGGGCGATGTCAGCGATCCGCACGTCGTGGTAGCCGTGCTCGGAGATCAGTTTCCAGGCCGCCTCGAGGAATTCGGTGCGCCGGCGTTCGTCGCCCGCCTGCTCGGCCGGCGCCGCTTGTCCCCCCGGCTCGGCGGGCCGCCGCTCGGCCGCCGCACGCGGTCCCGTGCCCCGGCCGTACACCAGCCAGTCCACGGTGACGCCGCCCGCCGCGGCGATGGCCGACAACTCCTTGGCCGTGAAGCGGCGGCTGCCCTGAAGCGACTTGGAGAGCTTGGTCGGCTCCAGGCCGATGCGTGCGGCGAACTCCCGGTGTGTGTCCGCGACCGATGCGATCACGCTGCGCACGCGCTGCGCTGTGTCGTCCATGCTCCCCAAGCGTAGGCCTCCGTTGCGTAAATCGCAATACCGCTGGTGTGTGCCGGGGCGCACACAATGCCTGCACGATCAGAGAAACCGCAGGTTGTACAACCTATTGACAGCGCTCGTACGGCATCTCAGAGTGAGGGCAATTCCCGACCGACGCATCAGTTAGTCGACGTCCCGGGCACGGATCCCCGTCATGGTTCCGCATGCCCTGATCCCGGCAGGAAAGAGAGCACCGTGGGGACGACACCACTGCGCCCTGATGTGCACGACGGCAAGGTCGTGCTGATCACGGGCGGGGGCACCGGCATCGGCCGCGCCATCGCCGCCGACTTCGCCGCCTGCGGGGCGAAGGTCGTGGTCTGCGGCCGCCGCCCCGGTCCGCTGGAGGAGGTACGCGCCGAGATCGAGACCGCCGGCGGTACCTGTCTGACCGTCCCCGCGAACATCCGCGAGGAGGGCGCGGCCACCCGGGTCGTGGACGCCGCCCTGGCGGCGTTCGGCCGTATCGACGTGCTCGTCAACAGCGCCGGCGGCCAGTTCACCGCCCCTGCCGAGGAGATCACCCCAAGGGGCTGGCGCGCGGTGCACGACCTCGCCGTGGACGCCGGCTGGGCCATGACCCGCGAGGTCGCGATCCGCTCGATGATCCCGAACCGGTCCGGCGCCGTGTTCTTCATGGCGTTCTCCCCGCGCCGCGGCATCCCCGGCATGGTGCACGCCACCTCCGCACGCGCCGCCCTGGAGAACCTCGCCGCCGGACTGTCCCTGGAGTGGAGCCGCTACGGCATCCGCACCGTGTGCGTCGCCCCCGGCACCATCGCCACCGAGGGGATGGCGGCCGCGTACGGCGACGAGGACCGCCGCACCTGGGAGCAGGCCGTCCCGCTCGGCCGGCTGGGCCGCCCGGAGGAGGTCTCCGGGCTTGTGTCCTTCCTCGCCTCCCCGGGCGGCTCGTACGTCACCGGCACGACCGTCGTCGTCGACGGCGGCGTGGACGCCTGGGGCACCGGCCACCCGGCCCCGGACCTGGCGGTCCGCACGCCCGGCGCCCCGAAATCGCCCGGCGCCCTCGACGCGCCGCACACCCCCGGTTCCCCGAACAGCCCGGACGCCCTGGAGATCGCCCCGTGACCCTCACACTCCCCGACGGCACGGCCGCACCCGCCGACGCCGCCCGTGACCTGTCCGCGCTCTTCGACCCGGCCTCGGTCGCCGTCATCGGAGCCAGCAACGACCAGACCAAGTACGGAAACTGGATCGCGGTCCAGGCGCTGCGCGGGGACCGGCGGCGCCCGGTCCACCTGGTCAACCGGCGCGGCGAACCCGTGCTGGGCCGCCCCGTCCACCGTCGCGCCGTCGACGCGCCGGGCGGCGTGGACCTCGCCGTGATCGCCGTGCCCGCCGCGGGGTTCGCCGACGCCGTGGACGACGCCCTCGCCGCCGGCGCCCGGGCGATCGTCGGCATCACCGCGGGCTTCGCCGAGCTCGGCGAGGAGGGCCGGCAGCGCGAGTCGGCCCTGGCCGCGCGTATCCGGCAGGCGGGCGCGGTCCTGCTCGGCCCGAACTGCCTCGGCGTGCTCGACACCACCAGCGGGCTGCGCCTCGCCTCCAACGACATGCCCGCAGGGCCCGTCGGGTTCATCTCCCAGAGCGGCAACATGGCCCTCGAACTCGGCCGCCACCTGGAGCGGGACGGTCTCGGCTTCTCCCGGTTCGCCTCCCTCGGCAACCAGGCCGACCTCACCGCCGCCGACCTCATCCACGGCTACACCGCACACGACGGCACCGAGCTGATCGCGCTGTACTGCGAGGACTTCGGTGACGGACGGGCCTTCGCCCGTGCCGCCGCCGACGCCGTAGGGGCCGGGAAGCCCGTCGTTCTTCTCACGGTCGGCGCCGGGCAGGCCTCCATGCGCGGCGCCCGCTCCCACACCGGAGCGCTCACCAGCGACCTTGCGGTCATCGACGCAGCGTGCCGGGCCGCGGGCGTGGACCGCGTCGCCAGCGTCGCCGAACTCGCCCACCTGCTCGGGGCACTGCACCGCAACCGCCGGGGCGGCGGACGCCGCGTCGCCGTCATCGCGGACGGCGGCGGTCACGCCTCCCTCGCCAGCGACCTCGCCGAGGCACACGGTCTGGTCGTCCCCGAGTTCGGCGCCTCTCTCACCTCCGCCCTGGCCGCCGAGCTGCCACCCTCCGCGGGCACCACCAACCCGGTCGACCTGGCCGGGGCGGGGGAGCAGGACATCACCTCCTTCGGCCGGGTCCTCGACCTGGCGCTGAGCGCCGACGAGGTCGACGCCGTCCTGGTCACCGGCTACTTCGGCGGCTACGGAGGCTACGGCGAGGCGCTCGCGAACGCCGAGAGGGCCACCGCCCGTGTGATGGCCGAACACGTCCGCGCCCACGGCAAGCCCGTCGCCGTCCACACGATGTACGCGGAGCGGCCCGCCGCCACGGAACTCAAGGACCAGGGCGTCTGCGTCTTCGGCGCGGTGGAGCACGCGGCCGGGGTCCTCGGCCGGATCGCCGAACGCTCCGAGCGGCCCGCCCCCCGGGTGCCCGCCCTGCCCAATCCCGCGGCACCCGCCACGGCCGACGACTACTGGACCGCACGCGAACTGCTGCGCAACGTCGGGCTCCCGTTCCCCGCCGCCCGCCTGGTGCACACCGAGGACGAGGCGGCCACGGCCGCCCGGGAGATCGGCGGGCCCGTCGTACTCAAGGCCATGGGCCTGCTGCACAAGTCCGACGCGGGCGGCGTCGCGCTCGGCCTCGCCGACGAAACCGGCGTACGGGCCGCGCACGCCGACATGACGCGCCGCCTCGCCCCGCCCGGCTACTGCGTCGAGGCCATGGCCGACACGACGGACGGCGTCGAACTCATCGTCGGCGTCCGCCGCGACCCCCGCTTCGGTCCCGTCGCGCTCGTCGGTCTCGGCGGCGTCTTCACCGAAGTGCTGCGCGACGTCCGGCTCGCGCTGGCGCCCGTCACCGCGGCCGAGGCCGAGTCCCTGCTGGCCCGTCTGACCGCCGCACCCCTGCTGCACGGCACCCGCGGGCGGCCCGCCGTGGACGTCGCGGCCGCCGCCCGGGCGGTCGAGGCCATCACGGCCGTCGCCGCCGCACACCCCGAGATCGACGAGCTGGAGGTAAACCCCCTGCTCGTCACCCCCGAGGGCTGCCTGGGCCTCGACGCCCGCCTCGTCCTCGGCTCCTGACCCGTCGTCACCCCACCTCACGAGGAGAGACCCGCATGGACTTCGCCTACACCCCGCGCCTGACCGAACTCAAGGAACGGGCCGCCGCACTCGCCGGCAAGATCATGATCCACGAGGACGCCTGCGAGGCCAACAACGGTCTGCCGTCCGAGGTGCTGCGCGGCATCCGCGACGAGGTGCTCGCCGACGGACTGCAGGCCGTCAACATGCCCACCGAGTGGGGCGGCGCCGGACTGAGCGTCCTGGAGCAGGTCGTCGTCCAGGAAGAGCTGGGCAAGCTCACCAACGCGCTGTGGGACACGGTGTGGCGGCCGGCCAACGCCCTGTCCGCCTGCACCCCCGCCCAGCGCGAGCGCTACCTCGTCCCCGACATCCTCGGACAGCGCCGTGACGCCGTCGCCATCACCGAGGCGGACGCCGGCTCCGACCCGCAGGGCATCGCCACCACCGCCACGCCGACCGCCGACGGCTACCGCATCGACGGCGAGAAGTGGTTCGTCACGGTCGGCGACGCGGCCGACTTCTTCCTTGTCCTCGCCCTGGTCGGCGAGTACAGGGCACCCACCCTCCTCCTCGTCGACAAGGACCTGCCGGGCGTGCGCCTCAAGCGCGTCCCCCGCTACATGCACACCTTCGTCTACGAGCACCCCGAGTACGTCTTCGAGGGTGTCGAGGTCGGCAAGGACGCGGTGCTCGGCGAGATCGGCGGCGGCTACGACCTGACCCGCAGCTGGTTCACCGAGGAACGCCTGATGATCGGCGCCCGCACCGTCGGCGCCGCCGAACGCGCCCTGGCCCTGGCCACCGAGTGGGCCCGTGAACGCGTCCAGGGCGGACGGGCCCTCATCGAACGTCAGTTGATCCAGGGCATGCTCGCCGACTCGGCCGTCGACATCGCCGTCAACCGCGCATTCGTCCACCAGGTGGCCTGGGAGTTCGACCAGGGCGGCGACCGTAAGACGCTGCACGCCAAGGCGGCCATGGCCAAGCTGTCCGCCTCCGAGGCCGCGGGCCGTGTCGCCGACCGGGCCGTGCAGATCTTCGGTGGCCGCGGCTACATGCGCGACTACCCCGTCGAGCGGCTCTACCGCGAACTGCGTGTCGACCGCATCTGGGAGGGCACCTCCGAGATCCAGCGCCTGGTCATCGCCAACGAGATCGGCAAGCGCGGCCTCGGCATGCTCGACTTCCCGACGACCGGAAGCACCCGGGCGTGAGCGCGGGCACCGTCGAGATCCGGCGCAGCGGCAGCACCGCCGTGCTGACGCTGCGCCGGGAGGCGAAACTCAACGCCCTCTCCACGCACCTGGAACGCGAGCTGCTGCGCGCCCTGGACGACAAGGCCGTCACCACCAGCCGTGCCGTCGTCCTGACCGGCGGCGACCGGGTCTTCTCCGCGGGTGCCGACACCGGTGAGCTGCGCGAGATGACTCCCGAGGCGATCACCGCCTACTACCGTGACTCCGGAGCGGTGTACGAGAAGGTGGCCGGGCTGCCGCAGCCCACCGTGTCCGCCGTCGCCGGCTACTGCCTCGGCGGCGGCCTGGAACTCGCCCTGGCCACCGACTTCCGGGTGGCGGACGCGACCGCGGTGTTCGGTCTGCCCGAGGTGGGCATCGGCATCCTCCCCAGCTCCGGCGGCACCTACCGCACGGTCCGCGCCGTCGGACCGGCCCGCGCCCGCGAACTCGTCCTGCGCGGACGGCGCCTGAGCGCCGACCAGGCCCTGGCCTGGGGCCTGGTCACCGAGGTCTGCGAGCCGGGCGCGCACCTGGAGCAGGCCCTGCGGGTCGCCGGCGAACTGGCCGCGCTGCCGCCGCTCGCGATCGCCGTCACCAAGCGCGTCATCGACGCCGCCGCGGACACCCCGCGCGAGTCCACCCTGCTGCTGGAGCAGCTCGCCTACGCATCCCTCAACCAGGCCGCCCGACCCGCCACCGAGGATCCGACATGACCGCCACCTCGCGTTCGACCACTGCTGCGGCGGCCACTCCCTCCTCCGGCCGCCCGGTCATCGAGACTCGCTCCATCGACTACGTGCCCCTGGCCGAACGCCACGGCAAGGTCTGGCACCTGTTCCCGGTGTGGTTCGCCGGTGACGCACACCTGGCGACCGTCGCCACCGGCGCCATCGGGGTCGCCCTGGGCGGCAACCTGATCTGGACGGCGATCGCCGTCGTCCTCGGCAGCGCCTTCGGCACGTTCTTCATGGCCTTCCACTCCACCCAGGGGCCGCAGCTGGGCCTGCCGCAAATGGTGCAGTCCCGCCCGCAGTTCGGGTTCGTCGGCGCCCTGCTCGTATGGGTCACCGCCCTGACGACGTACGTCGGATACACCGCGTTCAACCAGATCCTCGTCGGCCGCACGCTGGACCACCTGGCCCATGTGCCCGACGGGGCGAGCTATGTCGGCTACGCCGTGGTGGGCATCGTCCTGGCGGTGGTCGGCTACGACTTCATCCACCGGGCGTCGCGCTGGCTGACCTACCTCATGTTCGTGGCCCTGGTCGTGTTCAGCGTGGGCATCGTCGCCGTCGACCCGTTCAGCCCCGCACAGACCGACCTCGGTGCCTTCGCCCTCTCACCCTTCCTGGTCCAGTTCTTCACCGCCGCGGTCTACCAGCTCTCCTGGTCCATCTACGTCTCCGACTACTCCCGCTACCTGCCACCGACGGTGGGCGTGCGCTCCTCGTTCTGGTGGACCTACCTCGGAGCCACGATCGGTGGCGCCTGGATGATGCTCGTCGGCACCGTGGCCGCCGGACTGTTCCCGAAGGCGGCACTCGTCGAATCGATCATCTCCGCCGGCAACAAGGTCTTCCACGGATTCGGCCTGACCCTGCTGCTGGCCTCCGTCCTGCCGCTCGTCACCATCGGCACCCTCAACTTCTACGGCGGCAGCCTGACGCTCCTGTCCAGCATGGACTCCGTCAGGCGGATCAGACCGACCGTCGCCAAACGCGTCGCGACCCTGCTCGTGATCGGCCTGCTGTCCACAGCGATCGCGTTCGGCTCCGACGAGACGTTCCTCCAGCAGTTCGAACGCTTCCTCGTCGTGCTCGGCTACCTGTTCACCCCGTGGACGGCGATCAACCTGGTCGACTTCTACGTGATACGCCGCGGCCACTACTCGATCCGGGAGATCTTCAACCCGCGCGGCATCTACGGGCGGTGGAGCTGGCGAGGGCTGCTCTCCTACGCCGTCGGCTTCGCCTCGATGATGCCGTTCGCGGTCGTCGGCGACAGCATGGGGCCCGCCGCGCGGTGGATGGGCGGCCTGGACATCACCATGATCGTCGGCCTGGTCGTCTCGGCCGGACTGTATCTGCTGGTCTGCAGGTCGCTGGACGTGACGGCCGAGCGCGCCGTCGTCGACCACGCCGACGACGGCCTGGACCCGGACGTGCCGCCGGGTACCTCCCTGACGGCACACACCGCGTGACCACGGCCGCTCCCGCCGGCGCCGCCCGCAGGCCCCTTCAACTCGCGGGCCCGGCCCGCCTGATGCTGCCCGTCACCTCCACCGCGGCCGTCGGCTCGTCGTCTGCGAGATGACACCCGACGGCACCGGCCACCGGATCCTGGAGGCGTCCCACCGGATGGCTGCCGACGACAGCTCCTGGCACCGGGCACTGGTCCGTCTCGGTGACACCGGGCACCGCCCGGAGGCAGGGCACCGGCCGCGTGTCCAGGTCGCGTCCCGTTGCTTCCCCCTCCATCTCCCGCACACCGCTCGCCTGGAACACCCGTGGTGGGTGCGCCGTGCCCTCGGCAGTACCCAACGGCTGCCGACCGGCGGAGCCGAGGGCGCCCGCCTGGGGCTCACTGCGCTGCTCGCCGCCCACAGAAGGGACAGATGACCATGGAAACCCCGCAGCGGATCGGCGTCGTGGGCGCCGGGCAGATGGGCTCGGGAATCGCCGAGGTCTGCGCCCGGGCCGGCCTGGACGTCCTGGTCGCCGAGAGCGGAACCGACGCCCTCACCGCCGGGCGACGGCGCATCGAACAGTCACTGGCCCGCGCGGTGCGCAGCGGAAAGCTGTCGGAGACGGACCACGAGCGGGCGCTGGCGCGGATCCGTCTGACCACCGACCTCGATGACTTCGCGGACCGTGACCTGGTCGTCGAGGCCGTCGCGGAGACCGAGAGGGCCAAGGTCGACGTCTTCGCCGCCCTGGACAAGGTCGTCGCACGCGAGGACGCCGTCCTCGCCTCCAACACCTCGTCGATCCCGATCGTCAAGCTCGGCAGGGCCACCTCCCGGCCCGAACACGTCATCGGCATCCACTTCTTCAACCCGGTCCCGGTCCTCGCCCTGGTGGAGCTGGTGCCCTCGCTGCTGACCGGCGAACAGACCCGGTCGCGCGCCGAGCACTTCGCCACCTCCGTGCTCGGCAAGCAGGTCGTCCGCTCATCGGACCGTGCCGGCTTCGTGGTGAACGCGCTCCTCGTGCCGTATCTGCTGTCCGCGATCCGGATGCTGGAATCCGGCTTCGCCTCCGCCGCCGACATCGACCGGGGCATGGTCCTCGGCTGCGCACACCCGATGGGCCCGCTGGCGCTCGCCGACCTGATCGGACTCGACACCACCCAGGCGATCGCCGAGTCCATGTACGCCGAGTTCAAGGAGCCGCTGTACTCACCGCCTCCGCTGCTGCTGCGTATGGTCGAGGCCGGACACCTCGGCAAGAAGACCGGCCGCGGCTTCTACGACTACGGGAGTGCCTGAGCCTGCCGAGGTGACCGGTGATGCCGCCGGGCAGCGAACAGCGCTGCTGCGGGCGGCCTGCGTGGGCGGCGTGCGTGGAGAGATCCGGTCATTCCCGGTGAAGGCGGCTCTCGGCGCACTGAAAGCGGACGACGGCGTCGAGCCCGCCGTCGGGGGCCGCCTCCAGGGCGACCTCGCCACCGCAGGCGCGGGTGAGCTGCCGGACCATCGGCAGGCCGAGGCCCGTGCCGTCGTGGTCGGCATCGGCGGCTCGCCAGAACCGGTCGAAGGCGCTGCGCCGTTCGGCCTCGGACATGCCGGGGCCCTGGTCGGTGACATGCAGCTCCGTCATGGGCGGGGTGCCGCCGCCTTCCCTCGGGGCGGTGGTGGTCGCCAGCGTGATGGCGGTTCCCGGCGGGGACACGCGCAGCGCGTTGGAGAGCAGGTTGTCGATGATCTGTTCCAGGGCTCCCGGGACCGCCCACACACGAGCGCCGGTGGCCCCGCGGACGATGATGCCGACCTGCTGCTCGTCGGCGAAGGCCGTCCAGATGGCCGCGCGATCGGCGACTACGGCACTGAGATCGACCGCCTCCGGTCTGATCTCGGAGTTCTCCAGCCGGGCGAGCGCGAGCAGCCCCTGCACCATACGACTGAGCCGCTCCAGCTCCCCGAGTGCTTTGTCGAGGCTGTCATGGGCACAGGGGGCGAGGTGGGGCTCGAAGTTCTCCAGGCGCAGGCGCAGTGCGGTCAGGGGAGTCTTGAGCTGGTGGGACGCCTCGGAGGCGAACGCCTGCTGGGCCTGGAGCAGGTGCTGGAGCCGGGTCGCGGTTCTCGTGAACGACACGGCGAGCCGACGCAGTTCCGGCGGCCCGTGATCGGTGGCCGGCGGATCGGTGATCCGCCCTTCGGCGAGTTGCGCGGTGGCGCGTTCCAGGGCCTGGACGGGACGGGTGATCGAGCGGGCGAGAGCGAAGCCGATCAGGGAGACGGCGGTCAGGACCCCGAGCCCGACGCCGGCGAGGGCCAGCCAGGTGCCGTGGACCTTCGCCTTGAGCGAGCCCAGCGTGTAGACCGTTCGCACCACGCAGGCGATGGCGGTGTCGGAGCCACCCGGCACGGTGACGAAAAGGACCTCGCCCCCGGTGGACGGGTCGCTGCGGGTGCCGACGGCGGGCTGGTCGCGCAGTGCGGTGGAGATGTCCGGCTCGGCGGACAGGTCCCTGCCGACCGGGGCGCGGGCAGCGGTGTCGGTGAGGACAGTGCCCTTGTGGCCGGCGACGAGCACGCGACTGCCGGTGCGCTGCCCGTACGCGCGGGCCAGTTCGGGCAGGTCGGCCGTCAGCCCGTGCTCCATCTTGTCCTCGCAGACCTCGGCGAGTGTCATCGCCCCCTGCTGTGCCGCATGGGAGAAGCGGGACAGCTCGCTGCGGGCGTAGAGGATGCCGAACGGCACTTCGAGCGCGAGCAGGACGAACAGCATGAGGCTCAGATGGCTGAGCAGCAGGCGACGGGTCACCGGGACTCTCCGCCGCGCGCCGGTTCTGCGGGGGACGTGGCGTCGCTGTGAGCCGGAGGGACCAGGCGGAAGCCGATTCCGCGGATGTTCTCGATCCAGGAGGAGTCACCGAGTTTGCGGCGCAGTGCGGCGATGTGGACGTCCAGGGTCTTGGTGGGGCCGAAGAAGTGGGGTCCCCACGCCGTGTCGAGAATCTGCCGGCGGGAGCAGACGGCTCCGGGGTCCTCGGCGAGGCAGACGAGCAGGTCGAACTCCTTGGGTGCGAGGGCAACGGGTGCCTGGTGCAGGTGCACCCGCCGGGTGCGGTGGTCGATGGTCAGCGGGCCGATCCGCTGGGAGTGGGACGCCCCGGGGTGTCGTGCCAGGTCGTCCGAGGGCTGCGGCTCCTCGCGCGGGGTGGCCGGCGCAGGGGGTCGGGCGCGGCGTGTCACGGCACGGATCCGGGCGACGAGTTCCCGCACGCCGAACGGCTTGGAGACGTAGTCGTCCGCACCCAGCTCAAGTCCGAGTACGCGGTCCACCTCGTCGTCTCTTGCAGTGATCATGATGATCGGTACGGCGGAACGGGAGCGGAGGGCACGGCAGACGTCGATGCCGTCCATGTCGGGCAGCCCCAGGTCCAGCAGCACCATCTCCGCCTCCCGCGCGGCGAGGCCGTCGGCCCCGTTTCTGGCGTGTTCGACGGTGAATCCGAAGCGGCTCAGTCCCTCCGCCAACGGTCCGGCCACCCGGTCGTCGTCCTCGATCAGCAAGACACGCATGCCGAAAGGCTCACAGACCTCGGCCGACGAGTGCGGCGCAAACGCCGCAGCCTCCCTCGAGCCGGTGATCCTCCACGATCGGCGTAACCGCTCGGGCACAGTGCGATGACGACATCCAGGACAGGGACAGCGGGGAGCAAGCCCAGAGTTAAGGCCGAGCACGGCAGTGTTCCGTTCCCCCAGGTGACGGCCGAGAACCGAGGCAGGGGCAGGCCGCGTGACGGGAATCCACCTCTCGGTGGAATCGGCTTGAGGTGAGGAAGAAAAAACGTCTCATCGGAGGAATCCGGGATCGCTGCTGTACGTGCCCTGGCACTGCGTTTGATCGTCTTCCCATAGTGTCGGTTGCCCGGCCGGTGCCACCGGAGCACCGTGCGCCGAGCGCCCCCACGAGCACCTGGGATGCCCATGCCCATGCCCCTTGATGAACTACGCCGCACGCGCCCGGACCTGGTGGAACCCTTCACGACCGCGCTGCCGGGAGCACGTGCCACCGTGCTCGGCCGGCTGTGGGGCGCCTTCGTACGGGAGCCCCTGCCCGGCGTGACCGGGCATCGCCGGGAGTCCGACGCCCTCGTGGTCGAGTTGCAGCGGGGCGGTGCACTCTCGGCGGCCGAATCCAGTGCGCGGCCGTTCGCCGAGGTGCCCGACGACTTCGCCGTATCGGGTCCGAGCGGGCCGATCCACGGACCGGCGCAGCTGCTGGAGCACCTGGGCCTGCGCACCCCCGCGGCGCAGCGACTGGCGGCCGAGCTGGACAACAGCGTGGTCAATCTGGCCCTGGCCAGGGCCGCGAA
Organism: Streptomyces broussonetiae; assembly: GCF_009796285.1. Taxonomy (NCBI): domain Bacteria; kingdom Bacillati; phylum Actinomycetota; class Actinomycetes; order Kitasatosporales; family Streptomycetaceae; genus Streptomyces; species Streptomyces broussonetiae. The sequence continues at coordinate 8,047,508 of NZ_CP047020.1, forward strand.
CGCCGGCGAAAGGGTCCCACCCAAGGACTCGGCGGACGCCGAGCAGGCGGTGGTCGACGGTCACCCGCAGCATCCCTGCTGCCGGACGCGTACCGGCATGTCGATCGACGACGTGCTCGCCTACGCTCCTGAGCACCACCCGGTCGTCCGGCTGGCGCTGCTCCGTGTCCCGGCCGACCGCTGGCAGGGGGCCGGCGACTGGCCGTGGCGACTGCGGGACGGCGACACGATCCTCCTCCCGCTGCACCCCTGGCAGCGGGACCACATGCTCGCGCACCACCCCGGCCTGGCCGTCGTGGAGGAGACGATCCGAGCCCGGCCGTTGCTGTCGCTGCGTACCCTCGCCCCGCTGGATGTCCTGCCGGGCTGCCACATCAAGACGGCGCTCGACGTGCAGGTCACCAACTACCGGCGCACCATCTCCCCGGCCGAGGTCGCCGACGGGCCCCCGCTGTCGGACCTGGTCGCGGCCGTCATCGACAAGGCCGGGTACCGCGGCAGCCTGCGCGTCCTGCGGGAGCTGGGCGGCGGCGCGGTGCGCGTGGACGGACAGCCCTGCGAGAGCCTGGCCGCGATGATCCGGGAGTCGACCGAGTGCTACCTCGACGCCGGAGAGATCGCGGTTCCGCTCACCGCCGTCCACGCGACCGGAGCCGCTGTGGTGTCGGGTGACCCGGTGCGCTGGCTGGCGGACTTCGCGGGGCTCGTGCTGCCGCCCGTACTGACGCTGCTGTCCATGGGGGTGGCGCTGGAGGCGCACGGTCAGAACACCCTGGTCGTACTGCGGGACGGGCGGCCGGTGCGGGTGCTGTACCGGGATCTGGACGGCGTGCGGGTCAGCCCGCGCCGCCTGGCCCGGTGCGGTTTCACCCTGCCGCCGTTGCTGGGCACCCGCGCGGGAGACGACCTGGACGCGCTGCGTACCAAACTCTTCGGCGGTCTCGTCAGCGGAGTCTTCACCGAGTTGGCCGCCGTGCTCAGCCGGACACGGGCGGCCGACCCCCGGGCGCTGTGGGGCGCGGTGGCCGAGGTCGGCCGCCGCGTGTACGCCGGCCTGCCGGACTGCGAGGACGCGGCGGCGTTCTTCGGCGACACGATGCCGCTCAAGGCGACCGTCGCCATGCGCCTGGCCCAGAACCCGCGCAAGGCCCAGTGGACGCCCGTCCTCAACCCCCTGGCGTCCTGCCGTTGATTCCCTGCACCGACCGCTGTCCCCCTGGAGCGACCGTATGAGCACCGGCACCGCCACCCACGACACCCCGACCGGCGCAAGCACGCCCGTGACGACAGCCGACACCGTCACCGTCCACACGCTGCTCAACTGCCTGATCCGCGAGGTGTCGGCTCCCGAGCACCAGGTGACGGTCGACGACGGCCACCTCCTGCTACGTCTGCCCCGCCGGGGCGTCCTGCTGCGTTCCCCGCTGCGCAGGGTCTCGCTGCTCGGAGCCCACCGCTTCCGGGGACCGGTGCAGCGGCTCGACAACGACGCCTGGGTGGCGGTCGGCTGGAAGGAGCTGGCCGGATACATCCGGGACGAACTGGAACTGCGTACGGGTGTCGCCAACGAGGAGTTCCTGAGCCAGGTCGCCGACAGCCGTGAGACGATCCGCACCGCTCTGGACGAGCGGGCGGGCGCCTCACCGCACCCCGATCCGTACGTCGCGTCGGAGCAGTCCCTCGTGTTCGGCCATCGCTTCCACCCCACTCCCAAGGCCCGCACCGGCGATCCGGCGGACTGGCTGGCGTACGGCCCGGAGACCGGCGCGCGCTTCCGTCTGCGCCACCTGGCCGTTCGCCGTCATCTCGTGTGCGAGGAGGGCGAGTTGCGGGAGCTGGACGTGCTGTGCCCGGCGTCCGATCCGGGATTCGCGGTGCTGCCGGTGCATCCCTGGCAGTACCGGCTGCTGCAGGGCCACGACCGGCTACGGCAGGCAGTGGCCGCCGGTGATGTCGTCGACGCCGAAGTGGGCGGACCGGAGCTGGTGCCGACCGCATCGGTGCGCACGCTGTACGACCCCGACAGCGACACCTTCCTGAAGTTCAGCCTCAACGTCCGCCTCACCAACTGCCTGCGCAGGCACGCCGGTTACGAGCTGTCCGGTGCCGTCGCCCTCAACCGCCTGCTGCAGCCCGTCTTCGCCGGACTCGCCGGCCGCTTCCCCGGGTGTGCGCTGCTGGCCGAGCCCGGCTACCGGACGCTCGCTGCCGGGAAGGAACTCCTGGAGGGCCTCGGCGTCATCGTCCGCTCCGGCCTGCGCCGGCATCTGCGTCCCGGGGTGACACCCCTGCTCGCCGCCGCGGTGGCGGACGAGTACCCGACCAGTACGGCCCACGTCTCCCATCTGCTCGCCCGCGGCGACGCAGACGTCCTGGCCTGGTGGGACGCGTACCTGCGACTGCTGCTGCCACCGGTGCTGGCCGCCTACTTCGAACACGGCGTCGTCCTGGAACCGCACCTGCAGAACGTCGTCGTCGGTGTGCATCCCGACGGCACCCCCGCGCAGATGCTCTTCAGGGACCTGGAGGGCACCAAGCTCCTGGCCGAACACCACCGGCACGCCCTCGCCGATCTGCCCGAAGACGTGCGGGGCCCCCTGACCTACGATCCCGAACATGGCTGGAACCGGGTCGCCTACTGCCTCCTGGTCAACCACACCGCCGAAGTCCTCAGCGCCCTGGCCGACCTCGAACCGACGCTGGAACCCGCCCTCTGGGGCCTGGTCCGCGACCACCTCGACGCCTACGCCCGCAGCGCCGCCGAACCGCCGCGCCTGCGCGCCCTGTTGTCCGGCGTACCCCTGCCCGCCAAGGCCAACCTCCTGCTGCGCTGGGCCCGTCAGGCCGACCGGCATGCCACCTACGTACCGCTGCCCAGCCCGCTCGGTGCGGACTTTCCCCGGGAGGTGTTCCGGTGAGGCCCGTCCTGCTCGACCATGTCGGGCGGCTGACCGGCGACGACCTGCCCGCGTACGTCTACGACCTCCCGGCCCTGCGTGAGCACGTGCACGCCATCCGGGCCGCGCTGCCCGAACGCGTCGAGCTTCTGTACGCGGCCAAGGCCAACTCCGATCCCCGGATCCTGCGGGCCCTGGCCGCGCACGTCGACGGATTCGAGGTGGCCTCCGGCGGCGAACTGAGCCACGTCCGCGGGCTCGTCCCCGACGCGCCGCTCGCCTTGGGAGGTCCCGGCAAGACGCCGACGGAGCTGGCTCGGGCGCTGGAAGCCGGAGTGGAGCGCCTGCACGTCGAGAGCGAACACGAACTACGTCTCCTCACCACCCTGCTGGGCGACCGCGGTGCCGACGTCCTCCTGCGCGCCAACCTGCCCGTCGACGTCGGCCGGGTCGCCCTCGCCATGGGCGGCCAACCGAGCCCCTTCGGCATGGACCCCGCGCACCTGGACGGCTGCCTGGAGCTGATCGCCTCCGAACCGCGGATCCGGCTGCGCGGCCTGCACCTTCACCTGGCCAGCGGCCTTACGGCCCAGGCTCAACTGGCCCTGGTCGACGAGGTCCTGACCTGGGCCGAAGGCTGGGCTCGCGGACGCGCAGCAGACCTGGCCGAGGTGAACGTCGGAGGGGGAATGGACGTCGACTACACACACCCGCACAAGGTGTTCGACTGGCCCGTGTTCGGCGCGGGGCTGGCCCGGATCCTGGCCCGCCACCCTCGCCTCACGCTGCGGATCGAGCCCGGCCGTTCGGTCACCGCGTACTGTGGCTGGTACGTCACCGAGGTCCTGGACATCAAGTCCAGCCGCGGGGAGGCGTTCGCCGTGCTGCGCGGAGGCACCCACCATCTGCGCACTCCGGCCGCCAAACAGCACGACCAGCCCTTCGAGGTGATCCCCGACGACGTCTGGCCGCGGCCCTGGGACCGGCCGCAGGCCCGTGACGAGCCGGTCACGCTGGTCGGACAGCTGTGCACGCCCAAGGACGTCCTGGCTCGCCGGGTCATGGTGGAGCGGCTGCGCGTCGGCGACCGGGTCGCCTTCGCCATGGCCGGCGCCTATGCCTGGAACATCTCGCACCACGGGTTCCTCATGCACCCGCACCCGACCTTCCATCACCTCGACGATGCCGAGGAGTCCGTCACCTGCGGCACGTACGCCCACCGGATGTCATGAGCACGGGCTCCCGCATGCCGGTGACGGCCACACTTTCCGTCCGGAATTTCCGCCGCTACCTGTTCGGGCAGCTGACCTCCAACATCGGCACGTGGATGCAGCGTGCCGCCCAGGACCTGCTCGTCCTGCACATCACCGGCAACAGCGGCAGCGCGGTCGGCCTCGTGACCGCACTGCAGTTCCTCCCGCAGACCCTGTTCGGCCTGACCGGAGGCGTCCTCGCCGACCGGTACCCCAAGCGACGGATCCTGCTCGTGACCCAGACGGCCATGGCAGTGCAGTCACTCCTGCTCGGACTGCTGACCGTCACCGGCGCGGTGAGTCTGCTGTCCGTCTACGTGCTGGCGTTCGCCCTCGGCACCGCCACCGCCCTGGACGGTCCCGCCCGCAACGCCTACATCTCCGAACTGGTCGACCGGGAGCGGGTGGCCACCGCGGTCAGCCTGAACTCCGCCCAGTTCAACGTGGCCCGCACGGTCGGCCCCGCCCTCGCCGGCCTGACCGTCGCCGCCTTCGGCACGGGCCCGGTGTTCCTCGCGAACGCGGTCTCCTACCTGGCCGTCCTCTACGGCCTGGCCACCATCCGTACGGACCCGGGCGACCACCGCCGCCCCCGACGCGGCCGTACCCGACTGCGCGACGCCTTCCGCCACGTCGCCTCCACCCCGGAACTGCTCCTGCCGATCAGCCTCGTCGCCTTCGTCGGCACATTCGGGCTCAACTTCCAGGTCACCATCTCCCTCGTCGCCATCACGGCCTTCCACACGAGCGCCGCCGCCTTCGGCTGCCTCTCCGCCGCCTACGCCTTGGGCAGCCTCACCGGCGCGCTCTACGGGGCAAGCTGTGACAGGCCCCCGAGCGCACGCCGCCTGATCTCCACCGCGATCGTCTTCGGGGCACTGGAAGCGGCGCTCGGCCTGATGCCGGACGGCGGCTCGTTCATGGCCCTGCTGATCCCCACCGGTTTCGCCGCAGTGACCGTGACCACCACCGCCAACGCGCTGACCCAGCTCCATGCCGACCCACACCTGCGAGGCCGTGTCATGTCCGTCTACTTCCTGGTCCTCCTCGGCGGCACCCCCGTGGGCGCCCCGCTGGTCGGCCTGGTGTCGGACACCCTCGGCGCCCGCTCGACACTGGTCCTGGGCGGCGTCGTCTCGGCGTCCTCCGCACTTGCGCTCTCCTCCTTGGTCACCCGTCGAGTCCAACGGCGTCCCCGAGTCGCAGGAGCGGCTTCCCTCACCAGCTCGGCCCTCGCCTCAGCCCGGCCGACGGGGGACCGGCGGCCCGACGTCTGACACGTTCGCGGGCTCGGCTTCAGCGGCGTTGGCAGGCGTGAACCGCGGCGGAAGGACGGCGACGTAGACTGCGCTGTCGGCCGCAGGGGCCGGTCAGGTGAGGGGCCCGCGCACCCCATCGGCCCGTCCAGCAGCTTCTTGAGGTGGAAAACGTGGCGTCGAGCACGGCATCCCTCGTACCGGTCAACGCAACCCTCGGTGTCCTGCTCGCCGCTCTCCTGCTGGTGGCCGCGGTGGTCGCGGGCCGGTCCCGTCTCGATCCGCACCCGTACAGGAGCCGGGCCCGGGAGATCCTCCTGGCCGGCGTCCAGCTCGCCCTCGTCTCGGTGGTCATCACCTGGGCCGTCAAGTCGGTGCCGGGGCTCCTGGCGTTCCTCGTGGTCATGTTCGCGGTGGCCGTGCGCACGGCCGGGCGGAGAATCACCGGCAACCACACCTGGTGGTGGACGGCCGCCCCGATCGCCGTCGGTGTGATACCGGTCGTCGTGGCGCTCCTCGCCACCGGACTGGTCCCTCTCAAGGGCGTCGCCCTGATTCCGATCACGGGCATCCTCATCGGCGGGGCACTCACCGTGACCGTGCTAGCCGGACGGCGTGCCCTGGACGAACTGTCCCAGCGCCGTGGAGAGGTGGAAGCCGCGATGGCGCTGGGGTTCCCGGACCGCGACGCGCGCATGGAGATCGCACGTCCCGCGGCCTCCGAGGCCCTCCTGCCCGGCCTGGACCAGACTCGTACGGTCGGGCTGGTCACACTCCCCGGCGCGTTCGTCGGCATGCTCCTCGGAGGAGCCGGCCCCCTGCCGGCCGCGGCGGTGCAACTGTTCGTCCTCATCGCGCTCATGGCCGTGCAGGCCATCGCGGTGGCGGTGACCCTTGAGCTGGTCGCCCGGCACCGTCTGTACCGCCCGGGGCCGGACGCCCGCACGGGGTCCCCGCGCGAGGTCAGAAGGTTTCTCAGGAGCCCGGCGCCGAGCCGTTCTTCCGAGTAGAGGCCCGGACGGGAGGCGCTCGACGCTGCCGTACGCGCCGCTGGAGACGAGCACCACGGTCCTTGCGATCGTCCTTGCGGTCATCCCCTGTCCGTCACCCGCAGGGACGTCGTCGAACCGCAGCAGGCGACGGGACACACGGATTGAGTCGCACGTCGGTGCGACGCTCGGCCGCATGCGCGTGGGTTCATGCGGTGCCGGCCCGTTCTCGGCTCGCCCGGCACGACCGCACTGGTCCTCCTACAACATGTAGGACTACTGTGTGCTCGAGGAGCTGCCGCGTTCTCCTGTGAGACGACCGCACGGGTGGGACGCAACGCCGTCATCGGATCGGTGCCGCTGCCCCGTGACCGGCATCGTGGCGCGGTCCGCGGGGCGGTACCGCGTCAACGTCGTCGGCACGGCGATCCGCAGCGTACCCCGGCGCACGACGAGGTCCCGGCAACCCCGAAGGAGGCCCCTCGCATCTGCCAGACCCCGGTCCGAGCGTGGCACACATACACACCGACACCTGCCTGGAGACCATGTGGTAACGACTGACACCCCGGCCGTGCAGCCGTCCGAAGAGGTACTCATCAGTATCGTCCTGCCCGTCTACCAGGTGCAGGAGTATCTGCCGGAGTGCCTCGACTCGGTCCTCGGGGCGTCGCAGTCCTTTCGGGGCATCGAGGTCGTGGCCGTGGACGACTGTTCCCCCGACTCCAGCGGTGCCCTTCTCGACGAGTACGCGGCCCGGGACCGGCGGCTGCGCGTGGTCCACCTGCCGCAGAACGTCGGCCTCGGCCGAGCGCGCAGCGAGGGACTGGCGCGGGCCAGTGGCACGTACGTGTGGTTCGTCGACAGCGACGACCGGCTGGCCGACGGGGCACTCGCCGCGGTCGCGGAGCGGCTCAAGCGGACCGAGCCCGACGTGCTTCTCGTCGACCACGCCCTCGTCGACCCGGAGGGAGGCATGGAGCGCAACGTGCGTGCGCATCTGTTCCGGGACGCCCCCGAGACGTTCACGCTCGCCGAGCGCCCGGGCACCCTGGACCTCATCATGACCGCGTGGAGCAGGGTGCTGCGCCGCGAGTTCCTGCTGGGCCTGGACGTGGAGTTCGGGCACGGCTACTACGAGGACATCTCCGTCACCTACCCGGTCCTGCTCGCGGCGCGCCGGATCAGCATGCTCGACCGTGTCTGCTACCACTACCGGCGCGGGCGTGAGGGAGCGATCACCAACACCTCCAGCCCCAAGCACTTCGATCTCTTCGGCCAGTACGAGCGGATCTTCGCCTTCATCGACCGCGAGGCCGAGACCGCCGAGCCCTTCCGCAGGGCGGTGTTCGACCGGACCGTACGACATGCGACGACGGTGCTCGCCACCCCCGGACTCGTGCCGCAGACCATGCGGCGCGACTTCTTCCGGCAGGCGTCGCAGCACTTCCGCAGGTTCCGGCCACGCGACTACTCCCACCCGTCCGGGCTGCGTGGCCTGCAGTACCGGCTGGTGGAGCGGGACGCCCACTCCGCGTACGTGGCCCTGGAACCGGTGAACCGGCTTCGTCTCGCACTCCGTACCGCCCTCGGCCGGGCGCGCAGTACGGCGCGGCGGGCACCCCGGCTCGCGGCGAAGGCGCTGCGGCGGGCCTACTACCGTGCTTGTCTGCTGCTTCCCGTCGACGACGGCCTCGCCGTCTACGCCGCCTACTGGAGCCGCGGTTACGCCTGCAACCCCGCGGCCGTCTTCGAGAAGGCCCGCGAGCTGGCGCCCGGCATCCGCGGGGTGTGGGTGGTCGCCAAGGACAGGACGGGATCCATTCCGCCGGGTGTCGAGTACGTGGTGGACGGATCGGCACGATGCCTGCGCACCATGGCGCGGGCCAGGTATCTGGTCAACAACGTCAACTTTCCTTACGAGTTGCCCAAGCGGCGCGGCGCGGTGCTGGTGCAGACACAGCACGGCACCCCGCTGAAGAAGATGGGGACGGACCTGCGGGACCACCCCGCAGCCGCACGCGGCATGAACTTCGACCGGTTGGTGGAGCAGTGCGGGCGATGGGACTTCCTGGTCTCGCCGAACCCGCACACCACCGAGGTGTTCACCCGGGTCTACCCCGGCGGCTACCAGGTACTGCAGACGGGCTATCCGCGCGTCGACCGGCTGGTCAACGCCTCGCCCGACCGCGCCAACCGGGTGCGGGCCGAACTGGGCATCACCCCCGGGCGGACCGTCGTCCTCTACGCGCCCACCCACCGCGACCACGAGGACCGGGAAGCGGCCCTGCTCGACGTGCGGCGGTTCGCCGAACAGCTCGGGGACGACCATGTCCTGCTGGTGCGCGCGCACTACTTCGACACCCCTCGGACCGTCCCGTCGCAGGGCGTCATGGACGTCTCGTCCCACCCGTCGGTCGAAGACCTGTGCATCGCTGCCGACGTCCTGATCACCGACTACTCCTCGGTGATGTTCGACTACGCCGCCCTGGACCGGCCGATCGTGATCTACGCGCCCGACTGGGAGACGTACCGTCGCGCACGTGGCGTCTACTTCGACCTCCTCGCCGAAGCGCCCGGAGTGGTCGCCACCACGCAGGAGCAACTCGCCGAGATCTTCCTCAGCGGCGAGTACACAGGGCCGCACATGGCCAAGCGGCGATCCGGATTCCGGGCACGTTTCTGCCCCTACGACGACGGGCACGCGGCCGAGCGCGTGGTGCGCAGCGTCTTCCTGGGAGAGCCGGCCAGCACGAACGGACCGGCGCAGACAGGCAGTTGACCCCGTCGCCGCTCAGCTCCGTACGCGGCGGGCGACGCGTCCCGCGACAACGCGGCGCATCCCGGACAGGCCGTCCGTGACGTGCACGGCGAGGCCGCCACTGCTGGTGGCGTACGGCTGGAGCAGCAGCACCCGTCCTCGGCGGCCCATCCGCACCAGCCGCCTGAGGCCGGATCCCGCACGGAGCGGCCTCGTGGTCGACTCGCCGTCCCGGAACGTCAGGGTCACCCAGGCGTCCCAGGTGGTGATCGTGCCGCCTTCGCAGAGCGCCGCCACGTCGGCGGTGACGACGGCACGCCAGCCGTGTCCGTCCGGCCCGGCCTCCCACGCGGCCTCGTACCGGTGTGCCGCGCCCGTCACCCGGTGCCGCAACTCGACGGTCGCCCGCTCCGGGCCGGCGTGCGCGGTCCTGCCGTAGAGGTCGCCCAGTCGTAGTTCGAGCACCAGCCGGCGACCCGCACCCACGTTCCCGAGGGCGTAGAAGGGCAACTGTGCGACAGGGGTGTCGCCGAGACCGTCGAGCACGATCTCGTCCGCTGCCTCGGGGATGGAATCCGCCTCGTCCCACAGCGGTCGCCGCGCGTCACCGGCGTACGGCGGTGCCAGCCGCGGTGGGTCGGCCGCCAACTCGGCCAGCCGCCGGACGTCCACCGCACGGCGCTCGCGGCCGAGCAGCACCTCGGTGCGCCAGCGGGCAGCGGGAGTGGCCCGCCGCACCGCCTCCGTCTCGAAGGCGCCCACGTGCTCGCGGGCGATCCGCCACCAGTCGTCCTGGTACTCCGGCGTGCGCTGCGGCAGTTCACGAAGGTAGACGGCGAGATCGAACTCGAGGAACTTCGTCTGCGCGGCGATCAGCAGATCCTGGTCGCCGCTGCCCCGCATGATCTCCAGCACCTGCTGATGGGCGTTGACCCGGTCCTGCCAGTTCTGGATCCGGTCCCGGCGCAGTGAGATCGAAGCCTGGCCTGTGCCATAGCGCACATGCCAGACATAGACGGTTTCGGGTGTGACGGCGAAGCGCGGCCCGGCCGCGTAGACACGCGCGGTGAACACGAAGTCCTCGTAGTGCGCGGCGCCGTCGGGGAAGCGGATCCGCCGGGACAGCAGGAAGTCACGGCGGTACATCTTGTTCACCGACAGGGTGTCCCACAGCGTCTGCGGGCGCCCGGCCACCCCGTCGTACACGGCCTCCGTCGTGAACAGTGCTTCCTGCCAGGGGATCTCGCGTCCACCGGGCAGCTCGCGCCGGACGCACAGGCCTGCCGTCACATCGGCGCCGTGCCGCAGTGCGACGGCGAGGAGCGTGTCCACGGCCTTCGGCGCAAGCACGTCGTCGCTGTCGAGGAAGACGAGCCACGGGTGGCGGGCCGCGTCGATCCCGTCGTTGCGCGGGGTGCCGCAGCCGCCGCTGTTGACCGCACGGCGTACGACGCGCACGCGCGGCTCGGTGGCTGCGAGCTGTCCCAGTACGTGAGGCGTGTCGTCGGTGGAGGCGTCGTCGACGACGACGACCTCGCCCACCGCATCGCCCTGTGCGAGAGCCGAGGTCACCGCCTGCGCGATGTGCTCCGCGTCGTTGTAGGCGATGACCACCACCGTGACCGCCCCGTCCTGTGCGCTGGACAACTCTGCTCCCGTTCGTGCGGTCGATGAACTCCTACATTATGTAGGACTGCAGTCAGGACGTGTTCAGGTTCCCGCTGGCACAGTCGCGCAGTATGTCAACACCTTCCTCACCTCACTCGGCTGACCAGCCACGACGACGGACCGCCCCGGCGCATCCCCTGCGCCGGGGCGGTCAACAGGCCCCTCCCCCCTGTGACGGTTTCCCCCGATACCGTTGAAGCGGCAAGGAGGCATGAGCCTGATTGTCAGGATTTCGCATCAAAGACCTGCTGAACGGCTCGACCAGGCAACCTCCGGTCCTGGCGCGTCCATCCAACCGGACGGAACTGACCTTCTTGCCCCATCGGGGCAGTACCAGCCGGAGCAGCAAGATGAGGAATCCACCTGCCGGGACCCACCGGTCCAAGGGCCGGCGCCGCACGTCCCGGGCCCGACGTCGGATCATCGGGGCGGCGTCCGCGGCCACGCTCGGACTGATCGCCTGGCAGGTGATGAGCCACTACGAGATCCCGCCGTTCACGGACAAGGGCGACCCGGTCACCTACGACCGGGCCGCCGACGGCGCGCAGGACGGCAAGGGCGCGAAGGCCGCCGACTCCAAGTCGCTGATGCCCACGGGCCCCAGGGCCGAGTTCAAGAACGTCAAGACCCTGAGCGACGGCACCCACGTCAGCGTCGTCACCCTGGACGGACCCAAGTCCGGGTTCAAGGGCAAGGTGTGGGTCTGGGCGCCCAAGGAGTACCAGGACGCGAAGTTCGCCGCGAGCGGCTTCCCCGTGATGATCGCCCTGCCCGGTGGCCCCGGCAACGACAGCAACTACTGGTCGGTGGGCGAGTTCGGCCCGGACCGGCTCTCGCTGGAGAAGAGCGTCTCCAAGTGGTACGAGCAGGGCAGGAGCAAGCCCTTCCTGCTGGCCATGCCGATCCTCAATCCGGGCCCGGACACGCACGGCATCTACTGGGACGCCAGTGACATCCCCGACCAGCCGAAGATGGGCACCTGGCTGACAGAGGACGTCCCGGACCTGATGAAGGCCAACTTCCGTACGATCAAGGACCGTGCGGGCTGGAGCTACATGGGCTCCTCCACCGGCGGCTTCGCCAGCCTGAAGGCCGTCCTCAAGCACCCCGACAGGTTCAAGACGGCCATCGCCAACGGCCCCGACATCGTCCCCGACTCCCCGCTGTGGCGGGGCCACGAGAAGGAGATGGCGGAGAACAACCCCAAGGTGCTGGCCAAGCGGCTGGCGGCCACGAAGGGGCCGGACGTCTACGTCGCGTTCCAGGTCGGAACGAGGGAGAACCCCGTGACCGTCAACGCCGTCAAGAACTTCATGGCCGCCTACGGCAAGGGCCCCGTCCACACCAAGCTGTGGGAGATACCCGGCGGCACCCACAACGGCGCCACCTACCTCAGGGAAATGGAGGAGCCCATGCAGTGGATCAGCGAGCAGATGGAGGGCCCCACGCCGTCCTCCTGAGCCCACGAAGGATCACAGAGATCCCACAAGAACCGCCCCTACGGTGCCGCGACGGAAGTCGGCAACGAGGGGGGAGCACCGTGGACCGTTCACGTCGTCTGGGCGGACGCTACTGTCTGGAACAGGTCCTGGGTCAAGGGGGGATGGCCGAGGTGTGGCTGGCGTACGATCTGCTGCTGTTCCGCCAGGTCGCCGTGAAGACGCTCCGGCCGGAACTGGCGGCCGATACCGAACACTGGGCGCGTTTTCGCCGTGAGGTCGTCTCGGCGGCCCTGCTGGGCCACCCGTCCGTCGTCGCCGTCTACGACGCGGGCGAGGACACGATCGACGGCCACCTCGTCCCGTACCTCGTGATGGAGTACGTCAAGGGCACCACGCTGCTCCAACTCGTGCGCGAGGCACCGGTCGTCGGGCCCGAGCACGCCCTGGAACTCACCGCCGACGTGCTGGAGGCGCTCGACCACGCCCACCGCCACGGCATCGTCCACCGGGACATCAAACCGGCGAACGTCATGCTCTCCCACGAGGGCACCGTGAAGGTGATGGACTTCGGCATCGCCCGCTCCGTGGACCGGGCGGGTACGACCCTCACCCGCACCTCGGTGGTGGTGGGCACGGCCGAGTACCTCTCGCCGGAACAGGCCCGGGGCGAGCAGGTGGACATCCGCACCGACCTGTACTCGACCGGCTGCCTGCTGTACGAACTGCTCACCCGCCGCCCCCCGTTCACCGGTGACACCCCGCTGGCCGTGGCCATGAAGCACCTCTCGGAACCGCCGGTGCCCCCCTCTGCCCACGCCCCGCAGCTGCCTGCCGCCTACGACACCCTGGTGCTGCGCGCCCTGGCCAAGGACCGTGCCGACCGTTACCAGAGCGCCGAAGAGATGCGCGAGGCCATCGGGAAGCTGCTGGCAGGCAGCGACACGGCCGCCCCCTCGGCGCTGCCGGCGCCACCCGCGACGGATCGGCACACCCGGGTGCCGCCGCCCCCGGACCCCCGGAAGGAACGCCCCGTGCGCCGCCGGCGCATCCGCCGGCCACTGCAGGCGATGGCGGTGCTGCTGGGGGCCGCCGTGTGCACCTACGCGATCACCGGGTACCACGCTCCTGCTCGTCCCCGGGTCGCGGCACCCTCGCTGATCGGCGAGACGATGACCGAAGCCCGCTCGAGCGCCGCGGCAGCCGGCGTACGCGTCCAGCCCATCCGGCACCGAGCCTGCCCTCGCCCCGGCACGCCCGTCGGCCGCGTATGCGAGCAGACACCCTCGCCCGGCAGCCAGGTGCCCGGTCATACCGTCCTGCGGGTCGTCCTGTCCCAGGGCGCACCTCGACAGAGGTAGAGGTCCCCGTGGGCCACGGTCGCGGCCCGCGGCCCACGGAAGAGGCCGAGCCCTGATGGTTACTGGCCGGTAGATTTGGCTGGTCATGCACTCCCGGGGGCCACGTGAGTCTCTCTAGGCTCCGATCACCACACCGGATGGATGCCGTTGGGGCATCACGGTCCGATCCGAGCCTGATGGGGACACCGATGACGGGTTACGGCCGTATTCGTGCGCACCTGGTCCGGGGGAGGCTGGCGGGCGCGGCGGCGGTGACCTCGGTCGCCCTGTGCGCGAGCATCGGCACGGTTCCCGCCGCAGCCACCACTTCTCCTGCGCGGTCACAGGCCGCCGTCACCGCCGGGTCGTCCTTGCGCCTGGTCGACATCCCCATGAAGGACGGCGTGGTCCTCAAGGCCGACGTCCTGACGCCCGCCGCCGGAACACCGGGCGCCGACTCGCGCGGACGTCATCCGGTGATCGTGCAGCCCGCCTCCTGGGGGCAGAACGACCTGGAGTACGTCGCTCAGGGCCGGAAGCTGGCTGCCGACGGCTATGTGGTGGTCACCTACACGGTACGCGGATTCTGGCTCTCCGGCGGACGGGTGGACGTCGGCGGGCCCACGGATGTCGGCGACGTCTCTACCGTCATCGACTGGACCCTCGCGCACACCGAGGCCGACCCAGGGCGCGTCGGCATGCTCGGTCTGTCACTGGGCGCGGGCATGTCCCTGCTGGGTGCCGCCTCCGATCCGCGGATCAAGGCGGTGGCCGCACTGAGTGCTTGGGGTGACCTGGTCAGCTCCCTCTACAGCGGGCAGACCCGGCATCTGCAGGCGGCGGCACTGCTCAACGCCCTGCAGGCGCCAACCGGCCGTCCGGGCGCGGAGTACGCGCAGACTCTGGCCGACCTCTATGCCAATCGCGACATGCAGGCAGTCGTCAAGTGGGCCAGGACGCGGTCTCCCGAGACCTATGTGGATCGCCTCAATGCCCACGGTACGGCGGTCCTGCTGGCCAACGCGTGGAGCGACAGCATCTTCAACTCCAGCCAGATCGCGTACTTCTACCAGAAGCTGACCGGCCCCAAGCGCCTGATCATGCGCCCCGGAGACCACGCCACCCAGGAACTGACCGGATTCCTCGGCCTGGACAACGCGACATGGGCGGACGCACGTGAGTGGTTCGACCAGCGGCTCAAGGGCGGCGGCGACACCTCGGGTGGCCATGGCGCACCGGTGGAACTGCACGTCAGGAACGGAAGCGGTGTAGAGGACTATCCCAGCTGGCAGGCCGTGGGTTCACGGACCCGGTCACTGCCGCTCGGCCCTGAGGACGCCCTCGGTACCGGTACGCTCGACGGTCCGGCCGACACCGGATGGCACACCACGATCACCGGTGGCATCGATTCCGGAGCGGACGCCGGGGTCACCGAACTGTCCGGGGTGCTCGACCAGGTCGCTGAGCTGCCGCCGAGCGTCGAGGTTCCGCTGCTGCCCCGGTTCGCTGCCGCCGTCTGGCAGTCGGCGCCCTACCCGTCCGTCCAGCGCATCCGCGGTCAGGCCGTGCTGCACACCACCGTCACCTCCTCCGCGTCGCAGGGCACCGTCTTCGCCTACGTCTACGACGTGAACGCCCTCGGCCTGGGCAAACTCGTCTCGCACGCGCCACAGAGCTGGTCCGGCCACACTCCGGGGCAGGCCTTCCCGCTCGACGTCGCCCTCTTCGACACGGCCTACGACCTGCCGGCGGGCCACCGGCTGGCCCTCGTCCTGGACACCGAGGACCCCGCGTACGGCGGCACCACCCCGCCCGGCAGCGACGTCTCGTTCAGCTCCCCGCAGGCCGATCCGTCCCGTCTGGTGCTGCCCTTGCGCCGACCGGTCCTGGCGAGTCATGGCGCCGGGACGGCCAAGTGAAATACATCAGGGCCGTGTCCGTCGGCTCAGATGGCTCCGACGGGTAGGTTTCCTGCGGCCCGCGTCCACGGGAAAGTCCTGTGGGCGTCCCTCGAACGCGGATACCCGTCAAGCCCTCCTCCCAAGGAGAGAACACGAGACATGTCTGCACAAGAATCTGCGCAACACCCGCCCCAGCGCATCGGCGTCGTGGTCGAGTCCGTTTCCGGCGAGACGCGGGTCGCGGCCACGCCGGCGACGGCTCGTCAGCTGCTGGCCCTCGGGTACGAGGTGGTGGTGGAGTCCGGGGCCGGTGCCGCCTCCGGCTTCGGCGACCAAGCCTACCTCGATGCCGGCGCCAGTATCGGCCAGGCCTGGAATGCGGATGTCGTCCTGAAAGTGAATTCTCCCTCCGACACGGAGGTCACCCGGCTGCGGGAGGGCGCGACCGTGGTCGCCCTGCTGGCCCCCGCACAGAGGCCCGAGCTGCTGCGGACGCTGGCCGCCGCCGGGGTGACGGCGCTGGCGCTGGACGCTGTGCCACGCATCTCGCGGGCCCAGTCGATGGACGTGCTGTCCTCGATGGCGAACATCGCCGGCTACCGGGCGGTCATCGAGGCCGCGCACGTCTTCGGCCGGTTCTTCACCGGCCAGGTCACCGCGGCGGGCAAGGTGCCACCGGCGAAGGTGCTGGTCGCCGGCGTGGGCGTGGCCGGTCTGGCGGCGATCGGCGCCGCCTCCAGCCTCGGCGCGGTCGTACGGGCCACCGACCCGCGGCCCGAGGTCGCGGACCAGGTGAAGTCGCTGGGCGGCGAGTACCTCCCGGTGGACGTCGCGCAGGAGACGAGCACCGACGGCTACGCCAGGGCGACCTCCGCCGACTACGACCGTGCCGCCGCCGAGCTGTACCACCGGCAGGCCGAGGACGTGGACATCGTGATCACCACTGCGTTGATCCCGGGCCGGCCGGCGCCGCGCCTGCTGTCCGCCGAGGACGTGGCCGTGATGAAGCCGGGCAGCGTCATCGTCGACATGGCCGCAGCCCAGGGCGGCAACGTCGCGGGCACCGTGCCGGGGCGCGCGGTGGTCACCGACAACGGGGTCACCATCATCGGCTACACCGATCTCGCCTCCCGGCTGCCCGCCCAGGCCTCACAGCTCTTCGGCACCAACCTGGCGAACCTGCTGAAGCTGCTCACTCCGGGCAGGGACGGGCAGTTGGCGATCGATTTCGACGACGCCGTGCAGCGGGCCGTGACCGTGGTGCGGGAGGGAGACATCACCTGGCCGCCGCCTCCCGTGGCGGTCTCGGCCGCCCCTGCCGCCCCGCCGCAGACCGAGCCCGCCGAGCCCGCGCCCAAGCAACTGTGGCTCACGCCCGCGCGGCGCTTCGGCCTGATCGGGCTGGGCATGCTCGTCATGTTCCTGATGGTGGCCTTCGCACCCGCCCAACTCGCAGGGAACTTCACCGTGTTCGCCCTGGCGGTCGTGATCGGCTACTACGTCATCGGCAAGGTGCACCATGCTCTGCACACACCGCTGATGTCGGTGACCAACGCGATCTCCGGCATCGTCGTGATCGGCGCCCTGCTGCAGATCGGGCACGAGAACCGGTTCGTCACCACGTTGGCCTTCCTGGCGATCCTGCTGACGAGCGTCAACGTCTTCGGAGGTTTCGCCGTCACCCGCCGCATGCTGTCCATGTTCTCGAAAGGCTGAGCCGACATGACCTCACTGACGGCATCCCACGCGGCCGACCTGGTCGCCGCCCTGTTGTTCATCCTCAGCCTGGCCGGCCTGTCCCAGCACCGCACCTCCCGCGCCGGCGTCGTCTACGGCATCGCCGGCATGGCCCTCGCACTCGTCGCCACGGTCGTGGTGGCGGCCCGGAGCATCACCGCCGGGGCGGTGGCCCTGATCGTGCTGGCGATGGCGCTCGGCGCGGTGATCGGCCTGTGGCGGGCCCGCCGCGTCGAGATGACGCAGATGCCCGAACTGATCGCGGTGCTGCACAGCTTCGTCGGCCTCGCCGCGGTACTGGTGGGCTGGAACAGCTACCTGGAGGTGGAAGCCCACGGCAGGGCACAGACTCGGATCGACGCCGACCTGCTGGGAATCCACCACGCCGAGGTGTTCATCGGCATCTTCATCGGCGCGGTCACCTTCACCGGCTCGATCGTCGCCTTCCTCAAGCTCTCGGCGCGTATCAAATCCCGTCCGCTGATGCTGCCGGGCAAGAACGCGCTGAACCTCGGTGCGCTCGGCGCCTTCGTCGTACTGACCGTCTGGTTCACCATGAGTCCGAACCTGGCGCTGATGATCGCGGTGACCGTGCTGGCACTGGCGCTCGGCTGGCACCTGGTCGCCGCGATCGGCGGCGGCGACATGCCCGTCGTCGTCTCGATGCTCAACAGCTACTCGGGCTGGGCGGCGGCCGCGGCCGGCTTCCTGCTCGACAACAACCTGCTCATCGTCACCGGCGCGCTGGTGGGCTCCTCCGGTGCCTACCTGTCCTACATCATGTGCAGGGCGATGAACCGGTCCTTCCTCTCCGTCATCGCGGGCGGTTTCGGCATCGAGGCGCCCGCCGGCCGCGAGGAGGAACAGGGCGAGCACCGGGGGGTGCAAGCCGCGGAGGCGGCCGAGATGCTCGCCCAGGCCCACTCCGTGATCATCACCCCCGGTTACGGCATGGCCGTCGCCCAGGCCCAGCACCCCGTGGCGGAGCTGACGCGCCGGCTGCGCGAGCGGGGCGTCGAGGTCCGCTTCGGCGTCCACCCCGTTGCCGGGCGCCTGCCCGGGCACATGAACGTCCTGCTGGCCGAGGCGAAGGTCCCGTACGACATCGTCCTGGAGATGGACGAGATCAACGACGACTTCGCCGGTACCTCGGTCGTGCTGGTCATCGGCGCGAACGACACCGTCAACCCGGCCGCGATCGACGACCCGGCCAGCCCGATCGCCGGCATGCCGGTGCTGCGGGTCTGGGAGGCGGACCGGGTCGTGGTCTTCAAACGCTCCATGGCATCCGGCTACGCGGGCGTGCAGAATCCGCTGTTCTTCCTTGACAACAGCAGCATGCTCTTCGGCGACGCCAGGCAGAGCGTCGAGGGCATCCTGGCCGCGCTCGGCACCGACGGTTCCCACGGGACGGCCTCGGCCGCGCGCCAGACGACGGCGGCAGGCCGGTGAGCCGTGTCGGTCCGGTGCGTCATCCGGTCGCGTTGCCCGAGACCCACTGGGTCCAGGGCACGTTCCAGTCGCTGAGGCCGTTGTCCGGGGCCAGCCTGGTCTTGTCGTCGGAGTTCTTGACGATCACGACGTCACCGGTCATCGAGTTGTCGAAGAACCACGCGGCGGGCTGCCCGCCGTCGCCGCCGCCCTTGGCGTCCTTGAGGCCCACACAGCCGTGGCTGGTGTTGGCCTTGCCGAAGACCGAGTCGGCACCCCAGTAGTTGCCGTGGATGAACGTGCCGGAGTCGGTGAGGCGCATGGCGTGCGGTACGTCGCTGATGTCGTACGCGGGCTTGCCGTCCTTCTTCGTGAGGCCGACGCTCGCACCGTTCATATGGATCTGCCCGAACTTCTGCGAGATGACCATCCGACCGTTGTACGTCGGGTGCTCGGGGCTGCCGGACGAGATCGGGATGGTCTTGATCGTCTTCCCGTCCCGTACGACGGTCATCTGCTTCGTCCTGGCGTCGACGGTGCTGATCTGGCTCCGGCCGATCTTGAACGTGACCGTCTTCCGGACGCCGTGGCTCGTGAGCTGGACGGTGACGGTGGAGCCGGGCTTCCAGTAGGTCTCGGGGCGGAAGTCCAGGCGGTTGCCGTTGAGCCAGTGACCGACGACCTGCTGCCCGCTGCTGGAACTGACCCGGATCTTCGACTCCACGGCGGCCTTGTCGCTGATCGCCTTGTCGAAGGTGACCGTCACCGGCATGCCCACGCCGACGGTCGAGCCGTCCATGGGGGAGAGGTGCCCGATGAAGTCGTTGGCCGGCGAGACCGTGGTGATCGTGGCGTTCCCGGTGGCGGGGCGCCCCTGGGCGTCCTGGGCCTCTGCGGCGACCTGATACTGGGTGGCTTTCGCCAGCCGGCCGTTCGGGTTCCAGGACGTTCCGTCTGCGGACAGGGTGCCCGGGATCTCGGTGCCGGTCGCGACGGCGGTCATGGTCACCTTGGTGAGCTTGCCGTTGCTCACCGTGACCTTGACGGGGCCGGTGATCCCGACGTTGTGGGCACCTTCACCCGGCGTGATCCCTATTCGGGCGTCGGAGGCGTCCTGGGCGCCCGCCCGACTTGCCTGCGCCTGCGGCTTCGGACTGTTCCCGGCGTTGTTTCCGCTGGTGGCAGCATTGCCGGTACCGGCGAGGGCCGTGAGTGCGAGGACGCCGCCGAGTGTGCCGGCCGTAGCCATCAGCCTGGTATGTCGCTTACTTGGCGTGATCAAACACTTCTCCTATGCCGCTGATCGTTGAATCCCGGAAACCGGCCACCGGAGGAGCGGCAACCGGCATCAAATTCCACTTTTACCCATTGATCCGCCCTGAAGGGAATGAATTGTGGCGTATTCCACGCGCCGTGAGAGCGTCGCCGAGGCTCTGCTCGACGGCCGGACGGCGCGTGTTCGTCTGCTCTCTCGAAGCCCGCGGGGAGGGCGGGCTCAGTCGACTGCGGACTGCTGGATGGCGGTTGCCACGGCGCCGAGGAGTTCGGAGCGCTGCCTGAGCGTGCTGACGCTGATGGTGACGGCGTTGGCACTGGCAGGCTGGGCGTAGCGGTTGACGGACTCGCGCACGCCCTGTGCCAGGGGCTCCCCGGCGGCGCTGAGGTCGCCGCCGAGGATGATCGCTGCTGGGTTCAGGCAGTTGACGAGGTCGGCGAGGACCAGGCCGAGGGTGCGTCCTGCGTCGGTGATCACCCGGGCGGCAGCGGGCCGGGTGGCCAGGTCTGCCAGTGAGGGCGGACCTTCGCAGCCCGGGCCGGGTCGATCGGCCGGATGCTCGGACGGCAGGACGTGCGCCAGCTGACGGCGTACCTCGGTGATGGAGACGACTGTCTCCAGGCAGCCCCGGTTGCCGCAACGGCACAGGTTGGACGCGCCTTCCAAGTGGGTGCGGCCGATCTCGCCGGCGATCCCGCTGGAACCACGGTAGGTACGCCCGGCCAGGACCAGCCCGGCTCCGATGCCATGGGATGCCTTGATGCAGAAGAAGTCGTCGACGCAGCGGGCGGCGCCGAAGGCGTGTTCCCCGCGGCTGCCCATGTCGGCGTCGTTGGCGACGAGGATCTGGTGGCCGAACCTGCGCGAGAGTTCCTCCGCCGGGTTGAGGCCGATCCATTCATCGAATTCCGCCATTCAAAGGAATAAAACAGAGTCACTTTACGACTCTTGACGGCCTTATTTCGCCGACCATAGCGTGGACTTCCGCAAGGCACCAGGAACCGTGCAGCGCCCCACTCGTACCGGGCTTTCAGGACCGAACTCCGGCGTACGGGTGGCGACTTCCCCGATCTGCCCCGCATCGCCGACGCGATCAACCGGCCACCGGTCGGCCGAGTACGCCGCTGAACCGCTCAAGGACGTTTCCGTCCCGACAACCGACACACGCAGGCTGTGCGGTACGTCCCCGGATCCTCCGCACAGCGCCGTACCCCTCACTTGGAGTGTTCCGCATGCGTAAGGCGAGACTCGCGGTCGCGGTGGCGGCTGCCGCTCTGACTTTGCCTCTGGCGGTCCCCGCAGTCGCCGGAGCACAGTCCGCACGCAGCTCCGCCGGGGCGAGACCCTGGCTGGACTCGTCCCTGCCGGTGGAGAAGCGGATCGAGCTGCTGCTGGCGCAGATGACGAACGCCGAGAAGGCGTCCATGATGACGGCGGTCGACAACCCGACCGGCTCGCACGCCACCGGCTACACCCCGGGGGTCGCGCGGCTGGGCGTTCCTGGTCTGCAGTTCAGCGATGGACCGGGTGGTGTACGGGACGGACAGCCGGCCACCGCGCTGCCGTCGCCGGTGTCGCTGGCATCTTCGTTCGACCCCGAAGTGGCCAAAGGCTACGGCACCGTGATGGGCACGGAAGCCAAGTCGCGCGGCTATCAGGTGCTTTACGGCCCGATGGTCAACATCGTGCGGACCCCCCTGGGCGGCCGGGACTTCGAGACGCTGGGCGAGGATCCCGAACTCGCGGGCGACATCGCCTCCGCCGAGATCCGCGGCATCGAGGCCCAGGGCGTCGCCGCCCAGGTGAAGCACTACGCGGGGAACAACCAGGAGAACGCACGCCAGACGTCCAGCTCCGACATCGACGAGCGCACACTGCACGAGATCTACCTGCCGGCCTTCGAAAAGGCCGTCAAGGACGGCAAGGTCTGGTCGGTGATGTGCGCGTACAACAAGGTCAACGGCGTCTACGCGTGCGAGAACGCGCAGATCCTGCGGGATGTGCTGATAGACACCTGGAAGTTCGACGGGGTGATCGACACCGACTACCCGGCCAACCACTCCACGGTCGCCTCCGCGCTGGCGGGCCTGGACCAGGAGTTCAGCGGCACGACGTACTTCAGGCAACTGCCGGCCGCGGTGCAGGCCGGGCAGGTGCCGCAGTCCGTGCTGGACGACGCGGTCCGCCGCATACTGCGACTGGAGTTCCGCACCGGGCTGTTCGATCCGCACACCCCGCCGACGGCGGACTTCGAGCAGGACAGCCTCTTCGCCCGCCGGGCGGCCGAGGACGGCAGCGTCCTGCTCAAGAACGACAACTCCACCCTGCCACTGGACACCGGCAGGCTCACCTCCCTCGCCGTCATCGGCCCCAACGCCGACACCGCGGTGACCGGCGGCGGAGGCAGCTCCGCGGTCACCCCGTACAAGAAGGTGGACCCGGTCAGTGGCCTGAAGGCGAGGCTGGGCACCTCGGGCGACGTCAACTACGTGAAGGCGGGCAGCGACTCGGGCCGGCCCGTCATCCCCGCTTCCGCCCTGAGCGGCCTGAAGGGTGAGTACTTCACCAACAAGTTCCTCGACGGGACCCCCGCACTGACCCGCGACGAGACGAACATCGACTTCGACTGGAACACCGGCTCTCCGGCGACCGGCATCCCGGCCGACGGGTTCTCCGCCCGCTACACCGGCACACTCACCGCACCGGTCACCGACACCTACACCTTCTCCGCCACCAGCGACGACGGCAGCCGCGTCTACCTGGACGACAAGCTGATCGTCGACAACTGGAGCGACCACGCGGCACAGACCGTCACGAGCGCACCGGTCCAGCTCAAGGCGGGCGAACACCACAGCATCCGGGTGGAGTACTACGAGAACGCAGGCGACGCCTCGGTCAGCCTCGGCTGGTCCGCCCCCACCCTTCCCGATCCCGGGATCGCGGCAGCCGTCGCGGCCGCGAAGAACGCCGAAGCCGCCGTCGTGGTCGTGGGCGACCACTCCGGCGAGGGCTCGGACCGCACCACGCTGGCGCTGCCCGGCACCCAGGACGCCCTGATCGAGGCGGTGGCCGCAGCCAACCCCAAGACCGTGGTCGTGCTGCGCGCCGGCGCCCCCGTACTCATGCCGTGGCTGGACAAGGTCCCGGCGGTGCTCGACATGTGGTACCCGGGCCAGGAGGACGGCAACGCGCTCGCCGCGCTGCTGACCGGTGACGCCGAGCCCGGCGGCCGGCTGCCCGTCAGCTTCCCGACGACGGACACCCAGACCGCGACCGCGGCCGCCCCCGGCCGCTACCCGGCAGTCGACGGCGTCTACGACTACAGCGAGCAGCTGGACGTGGGCTACCGCTGGTACCAGGACACCGACCGGACTCCGCTGTTCCCCTTCGGCTACGGCCTGTCGTACACCACCTTCAAGCTCTCCCACCTGAGGCGCGACCCCGGCCGAGTCACCGCCGGCGCAGGCACCAGCAGCAAGATCACACTGAGCGTCGACGTCACCAACACCGGCAAGCGGACCGGCTCCGACGTCGTGCAGGCGTACATCGGACACCCCAAGAGCGCGGGCGAGCCCCCGAAGGAACTCAAGGCATTCGCAAAGGTCACGCTGAAGGCCGGCCAGACCAGGAACGTGACGCTCACCCTGGACGGCGACGCGCTGCGCACCTGGGACTCCAACGCCCACGCCTGGACCGTCCTCGACGGCACCTCTCCCGTCCACGTGGGCGAGTCCTCCGCGGACACCCCGCTCGCCACTTCGGTGACCGTCAACAAGACCCTGGGCACCCAGTACACCTCGGTCACGGCGGCCCACCTCACTGAGCCGGGCAGCACCCGGACGGTCAAGCAGACCTTCACCGACACCGGCGACAGCGCCGTCCGCGGCCTGAAGCTCTCGCTGGCCGCGCCCCACGGCTGGAGCGTCCAACCGGACACCGCACAGAACTCCGTGCCCACCGTCGTCCGGCCCCACAGCTCGATCAGTACCACGTGGCGGGTGACCGCGCCGACCGGCGCCGCCGGTTCGACGACCCTCACCGGCAACGCCTCCTTCACCCTGAACGGCAGACAGACCCGCAGCGCCGACGCGGTCACGGTCGTGCCGTACACCAAGCTGTCCGACGCCTTCGACAACCGAGGCATCACCGCCGACGGGAGCGCGACTCCCGGCAACCTCGACCCGGGCGGGTACAGCTTCTCCGCCTCGCAACTTGCCGCAGTCGGCTACACCCCCGGTGTCACCGTCGGCGCGAACGGGCTGTCCTACCAGTGGCCCGACACACAGCCCGGCCAGTACGACAACGTGGCCGCGGCGGGTCAGGCCGTCGACGTGCACGGCCGGGGAAGCAGGCTCGGGCTCCTCGGCACGGGCATCAGCTCCACGCACTCCGGCACGGTGACCGTGACCTACACCGACGGCACCAGCGCCGACATCCCGATCACCTTCCCCGACTGGTGGAGCAACGCCGCGAGCGGCAACTCCCAGCTCGCGGTCACCACCGCCAACTGGCACCGGCCTCCCGGCGACACCATCGGCGACCACGCCGTCAGCCTCTACACCACCGGCGGCGCCCTGGACCCGGCCAGGACGGTCGCGACGATCACCCTGCCGAACGACAGCGGAATCCATGTGTTCGCCATCGCCATCGGCTGAGCGGACGGGCTGAGTCCGCCCACCGAACCTGATGTTGCCCGCCCCGCTCCGTCCCGCTCTCGCTCGGAGCGGGACGGACAGCGCTGTGGAGCGCTGCACTTGGCTGCGTGCACGACCGAGGTCGGTTACGTTGGTAAAGCACCTGGCCAGCGGGGGGTAACAAGCCGTAATCCACTGAGGACGCTCCATGACCGGCCTGATCGTCGTCCTACTGTTGGTGGTCGTGGCCACAGCGGTGGCGACCGGTGCCCGGCGCTGGAGCCTGCCCGCCCCCTCGCTCCTCGTGGTCGCGGGTCTCGTCGTGGGGTTGGTGCCCGGGGTTCCCGAGGTCCGCCTGCCGCCTCACGTGATCAACGTTCTGGTGCTGCCGCCGCTGCTCTACGCCTCGGCCGAGGAGATCTCCGTCCGCGACCTGCGCACCGTATGGCGGCCCGTGACCGGCCTGGTCTTCGGCCTGGTCCTCGCCTCGGCCGTCGCCGTCGGGTATGTGGCCCATGCGATCACCCCGCTCACCGCCGCCACCGCGTTCATCCTCGGCTCCGTCCTGGCCAGCACCGACCCCGTGGCCGTGACCGCGCTCGGCCGGCGCCTGTCTCTTCCGCCGCGCGTGCAGGCCATGGTGCAGGCGGAAAGCCTGTTCAACGATGCCACCTCACTGGTCCTGTACAAGGTCGCCGTGGCCACCGCGGTGTCCGGCAGCGCCATCAGCGTGCCCGGGACCGTTGTGGAGTTCCTGATCCTTGCAGGCGGAGGAGCCCTCATCGGGGCGGCGCTCGCCGCAGTGGTGACCTTGATCCGCAGACGCACCGACGACCCCATGCTGGAGACCGTCATCGCGTTGGTCGCTCCCTACGCCTCCTACGTCATCGCGGAGCAGTCGCACACCTCCGGCGTGACCGCCGTCATCGTGTCCGGGGTCGTCCTGGGCAGCACCGGCCACAAGCTCAGCAACGCCCCCGTCCGCCTCCAGGTCCGTGCCGTCTACGACACCGTGACCTTTCTGCTGGAGAGCGTCGTCTTCGCCCTGATCGGTCTCGAGCTTCCCTCGGCCGTCCGGCAACTCGCGCGCGACGAACACGGCTGGCCGCTGTGGGTGCCGGTGATCACCTTCACTCTGCTGGCGATCCGCCTGCTGTGGATCTTCCCGCTGTCCGCCCTGATCCACCGCCGGCACCTGGAGGCCGACAACCGCCTCTCCTGGCGCGTTCCGGCCGTCCTGTCCTGGGCGGGCACCCGCGGCGTCATGCCACTGGCAGCCGCACTCTCCATCCCCCTGGTCACCCACACAGGGGCGCCGCTGCCGCACAGGGCGCTCGTTCTCACGCTCACCACCGGAACCATCGCCCTCACGCTCATCTTCCAGGGTTTCACCCTGGCCCCCGTCGTCCGCCGCTCCGGCATCGCTCTGGAACCGGAGCACACCGCCCGCGAGGAGGCCCGCACCCGCCGTCATATTGCCAACGCCGCTCTCGACGAACTCAAACTGCTCGGCGATCCGGATCAGCTCGCGGATCTGGGTGCTGCTGCCCAGGCCGCCCTGATACAGGCCCGCCGTCACCTGGAAGCGCGCATCCACCAGGTTGAGGACGCCCACTACAGCGACCCGGACGCCCGTCCTGCCGACGCCTACCGCGAGATACGCCGGACACTCATCGCCATCGAGGTGGCCGAACTTCAGCATCTCTACGAAGCGAACAAGATCAGCAACGCCACCCGGCGCCGGATCCAGCACGAACTCGACCTCGAGGAAGCCAGCCTCCGCCCCCGTGACTGACCGATCCTGCCGACCGTGAACGCCCCGTCGGGACGAGCCCGAAGGTGGTCGATGACCATGCGGCGGAGCGCTCCGGCCGAGAGGCGCTTCTTCTCACCCGGCAGCGGGGCGGCCGGTGCCGTGGTCGGCCGTCAGGGGATGGCTCCTGGTTCCGGACACCGCCGTCTCGCCCGTGGACCTCACCACTGCCCATACGCGCGCTCATGCCAGGCGCTCGTCCTTGACGGCCAGCTCCCGGTCGCCCTGCCGGTAGCCCACGGTGCGAATGCCGAGCGCAGCCTTGAGCTGTCGGGCGGGCACGACCTGGGGAGTGGGGGCGGGGGCCCGTCCCGGCTTCGGCAACGGGTAGGCGGTGGTGGTGGCGGAGTGGAAGGTGATGTTGCCCTCCGTCTTGGTGAACAGCTGGTGGACGTGTCCGTTGAGACAGGTCACCGAGGAGAATCGGCGCAGGAGCGCGATCACCTTCAGCGCGTCGTCCGTACTCCAGCCCCACTGGGGGTACATGGCGAACAGAGGGATGTGGCTGAAGACCACGATCGGGGTGTCCGAGGACAGTCCCGACAGGTCCTTGCGCACGAAGTCGATCTGCTCGGTGCCGAGGTGACCCAGTTTTTCCAGGCTCAGGGTGTTGACGAGGGCGACGAAGTGCACTCCGTGGGTGTCGAAGCTGTACCAGCCGTCGCCGAGTGTGCCGCTGCCGAAGATCTGGCGGTATGCGCGGCCCGCGTCGCCGATGGAGTCGTGCTCGCCGGGCACGGTGAAGACGCGGTCCGTCCGCAGCCTGGTCATCATCTGCCTGACCTGGTCGAACTGGTCCGCCGTGGACAGGTGGGTCAGGTCGCCGCTGTGCATGACGAAGTCGGGCCGGAAACCGAGCGCGTTGACCTGGTCGATCGCCTTGGTGAACGAGCCGGCCACGTCCGTGTTCGCCGGCCCGTGGAAGCCGATGTGACTGTCCGAGACCTGAACGAACCTGAGGGCGCCGCCCGTTGCCGCGACGGCCTCGGCGCCCGTGCCCCGGGGGCCGGCGATGCGGCTGGTCACCTCTCCGGCGGCCACGGTCAGCACGACGGCCCCGCCGAACCATCCCGCGTGTCGCATGAGTTGACGCCGTGACATGCCGTGCTCCCCGGCAGGCTGGTCGGCGGCACCGTCCGGGACGGGGTCCTGCGCGTCACGGTACCCGGTCATCGGGTCACCTCCACCTCTGCCGTCATGAAGGGATGGATGGTGCAGAGATAGGCGTAGGTGCCCGGTGTGGTGAACCGGTAGCTGTAGGTGGCGTGGGTGGCCAGAGCGGGCGAGTGCAACGGTCCGCCCGATCCGGTGCTGGTGACGGTGTGGGTGTCGGTGTCCTGGTCGGTCCAGGTCACCGTCGTGCCCACGGGGACCTTCAGCGTGGCCGGGGAGAACGCGAAGTTCCTGATCGTCACGGCGACCCCGCTCACCGGCGCATCCGGCGCATCCGTCGAGCCCGTCCTGGGCGGGCTCATGGGCATGCTCATGCTGGGCATTGGCGAGGTGGCGGGTGCTGTGCCCGTCGGGTGCCCCGGCGCGGAGGCACCGGGCATCCCGGCCACCTGACGCTGACCTGGGCCGGCCGTGATGGCGCCGACCGCGGTGGAGTGCGAGGAGTGGCCGCAGCCGCCCAGAAGCCCGAGGGCGGTCGCCGTCACGGCGGTGAGCCCGACCGCGACGCGTGATCGTCCACCGGCGTGACCAGAGTTCGGGTCCATGGTGTTCGTTCCTTACCGATCAGAAAGAGGGAAGGTGGTGGCCGAGCGCGTGCGACGGTCCGGCGCGCGGAATCCACGTGCGACGGCCGCGTCCTTGGCACCGGCCCCGGCGAGCGGGGGTTCGCAGTGCGGCGGCCTTGCGGTGGCAGTGCCACGACGCTCAGCGACGATGTGCCGCTTGTCTCGGCTCTTGTCCGACTTCACGGGCAAAGGTTCCGGCCGGTTCGACTGGTACGCGCCTTTTATTGGCTCTCTTTGCGATCTCCCCGGTCGAACCTGTCGCCACGGACGTCATGTGGCACGACAAAAGCGCGTGTATGCGTAATGATCGATTTATGCCATGGAGTGCCCGAAAACATGGTGAAACGGCCGATACGGATCGCTCTGCGGACCGTGTCTCTGGTGAAGGGGCCATTTCGGCCAGGGACGAGGAACTGATCCGCACGCTGTATGCCGAGCACGCGGGTCCCCTGTTCCACTACGCGCTGCGCCTGACGTCAGGAGACCGGCAGTGGGCCGAGGATGTCGTACAGGAGACGCTGCTGCGGGCGTGGCAGCACCCCGCCGCGTTCGAACCCCGACGCGGGCCTGCCCGGGCCTGGCTGTTCACGGTCGCCCGGCACCTGGTCATCGACGCCCACCGGGCCCGGCAGGCCAGGCCGGCGGAGACCGGCGGCGAGGCCCTGGAACGGGCTGCCGATCAGGCGCCGGGCGAGGACCCGATCGAGCAGGCGCTGCAGAGCTGGGCGGTGGCCGACGCCATCCGGACGCTGTCCCCGGACCACCGCGCCGTACTGGTCGAGACGTACTACCGGGGCCGGACCATGGCGGAGGCCGCGGGCGTGCTGGGCATCCCGCTGGGCACCGTCAAGTCCCGGACGTACTACGCCCTGCACGCCCTCCGGCTTGCGCTGCAGGAACGAGGCATCGAGCCATGACCGAGGCGTGGAGGAGGTGCCGGCCGTGAACGCGGACCACGACGCCCTGCGGATGGCGCTCGGAGGGTACGTCCTGGGCGCGCTGTCCCCGGCCGAGATGGAAGAGGTACGCGCCCACCTGGAGACATGCGACGCATGCCGCGCGGAACACGAGCAGCTGGCCGGACTGCCGGCGCTGCTCGAGATGGTCACGGAGGCCGAAGCGGCAGGCCGGACGGTGCCCGTGGGCGACGAGGACCTGGCCGACCGCTTGGTGCGGCGGGCGGCCGAGAGCGTACAGGCCACACCGGGGGCACCGTCCGGCAGGTCCGCGGCGCCGCAGGAGGCCGGGGCAGGATTCATCGACAGGCTGCTTCAGCAGGCCGCGGCCAGGCGCCGCAGGACCTGGCGGCTGCAACTGGCCGGCGCGGTCGCCTCCCTGATGCTGGTCGCGGCGGCAGCGGTCGGCGGCACCTGGCTGGCGACCAGTGCCTCCGTGACAGGGCAGGGCACACAGCCCGGACCTGCGGCACCGACTCCGTCGCGCACCTTCTCCGGAACCGATTCCACCACCGGCGTCACCGCCTCGGTGAAGGTCTTCTCCTCGGCCTGGGGCAGTGTCCTGCAGGTCTCGGCCCACGGTGCGCCGGCCGGTGTGATCTGCCGGTTGCAGGCGGTCGGGACCGGCGGGACCAGAGAGGCCGCCGCCACCTGGCGAGCCGGCGCGTACCCGCCCGGAACGAAGATTCCCGGGGCGGTCCCCATGGCTCCGGGAGCCATCGACCGCTTCGAGATCATCGCCGGGAACGGCCAGAAGCTGGTCACGATCCGGGCGTGAGGTCGGCCGTAAGCGGTCGGAAGCGGCAAAAGCTGGAAAAGGTGCGAATCCCTCGAACCGTATGTCGCTTGCGTGCGTATTACCAGATGAGTGCTCACGTGCCGGTTCCGGTGTACCAACCCCGACCGCCTCCTCGTTCTTGACGGTCCTTGCCCCGATCCAGCCTTCGCACCCACACAGAAGAGCCAGAAGACCATGTTTGTGACCGATTCCGAGTGCATCAGCTCACGGCCCTGCTCCCATCGGGCGACGCTGACCCTGCCTGCACGGGAGGCGCATGTGTCCGCCGCGCGTCACTTCGCGGCGGATCTGCTGGAGTGCTGGAGCGTTCCCGAGAACGAGCGTGACTCCGCCGTGCTCATCGTCGACGAACTCACCGCCAACGCCGCGCAGTACGGCCGCGAGTGCATGACGTTGGTGCTCGTCCTCGACCACGGCGCCCTGTACATCGTGGTCAGCGACTCGGGAACCGAGGTGGAGCGCGTTCCGCACGATGCCGCCCCGGACGAACACGGCCGCGGCACCGGCATCGTCAGGTACCTCGCCCAGTCGACCGAGATCCACGAGACGTGCGGCGGCCGGGAAGTCCGCGCCTGCCTCCGGTGCTCGGCATGACCGGCCCCGTCCCGGGCCGCGCGGCTCTTCGGCGGCTGCTCGACCTGCCGTCCTGACGAACGGACCAAATAGTAGATCTGTACGCCCTGTACGCCGTGGAGTGATATCTACGGATCCGTTGTTTTTGGGCAATTAAGATCCACTTCCGTGACGGAAGGTCAGAATATTCGAGCAGTTGACGGCGCGGCTGACGTGGTCATCCTCGGCGCCGGGCCGGCCGGGCTGGTGCTCGGCAATCTCCTCCACAGGGGCGGGATCGACTGCGTCATCCTGGAGCGCGCCAGTCGCGCGCACGTCCAGACCCGCGCACGTGCCGGCTTCCTCGCCGCCAACACCGTACGGATTCTGGAGCGACACGGCCTGGCCGAGGGTCTGCACCGGCGCGGCCGGGCGCACGGTACCTGCGAGTTCCGCACCGAGGGCGGCGGTTTCCGCCTGGACTACAGCGGCCTCGGGCTGGGTGAGCAGCACACCGTCTATCCGCAGCAGTACCTGGTCACGGACCTGCTGACGCAGTTCCTGGATGTCGGCGGCCGGATCCACTTCGACACCGAGGCGGTGTCCGTGCTCGGAGCGCACTGCGCCCGGCCCTCCGTCACGGTGCGCGCGCCGGACGGACGCTGCGGCCCATGGCGAGCCCGATACGTCGCCGGCTGCGACGGCCGGCACGGCGCCGCGCGACGCTCGCTCCCGCCCGGTGCGGTCCGCCGCCACCACCGCGACCACGGCGTGTCCTGGCTCGGCCTGCTCGTCGAAGCACCGCCGAGTCTCGACGCCGTCGGCTACGCGGTGCACGACCGGGGCTTCGCCGGTCACATGGCGCGCACCCCCGACGTCACGCGCTACTACCTGCAGTGCGAGCGTGACAGCCCGGCCGACACCTGGCCCGAGGACCGGATCTGGGACGAACTCGAGCTGCGGATGCACGCCGCGGACCACGGCCCGTTGCACCGGGGCCGCATCGTCCAGCGGGCCGTCGTCAGCCTTGAGTCCGACGTACTCGAACCGCTCCGCCACGGAGCGCTCTTCCTCGCCGGCGACGCCGCGAGTGTGATCAGCCCGTCCGCGGCCAAGGGTGCGAATCTCGCGGTGCTGGAGGCGGAGATCCTCGCCCGTGCCCTGATCGACGACCTCGGGCACGGCGACGGCCGGGGGCTTGCCCGCTACTCGGCTCAGTGTCTGGCACACATCTGGCGTGCGCAGGACTTCTCGCAGTGGATGACCCAGCTGCTGCACGGCCCATCCGGCTCGGACGGTGAGTCGTCGTTCCACAACTCCCTGCGGCGTGCCCGCATCGAGTCGCTGCGCACGTCCCGCAGTCAACAGGACTGGTTCGCCGAGAACTACGTCGGCGTATGAGCGCGGTTCCGCCCGAGCACCGAAACGAGGATGCCTTCGCGATGATGACGACCTTGCCCACCGACGTGGCGCGCCTGCGCGCGGCAGTCGAATTCGTCAGGGAACAGGACACCCCCACCCTGCTCTCGCTCCTGCTGCCCGGCCTGGACGGCCCTGAACTGCGCATGCTGGTGGACCGTTGCCGCTTCGCACACGCCGCGCTGCTCGTCTTCCCGCCGCATCCGCAGGCGCTGCGCGCCACACTGGCGGAGTGCGGGCTGGCCTCGGACGCCCCGGCACAGCCGAGTGTCGTCGTCCGTGACCGCCTGGCCCTGCGTCACGGACGCGTGGCCACGCAGCTCGACGTGGAGATCCTGCGCCCCACGGTGGTGGGTCTGGACGGGGCACGGCGCATGGTCGAGGTGTTCGCACTTGCCGTGCCGGAGGGCTCGGACCTGACCCGGCTCGCCGAGCACGAGCGCACCTGGCAGCACGAGGCGCACCTCGCCTTCGAGGTCGAGGGCCCGGACCCGCTGGAGCTGCGCGGCCTGTGCGCGGCCTTCGGACGCTACGGGGCGGTCCCCGACGGCGGGGGCTACACCCCGCACGAGGACGGCACGGTGTTCTACTTCGCCGCACCCGCCGAATCGAAGGCCGGGTATCAGCGGGTGGAGCTGTACGTACCCGGAGACCACCGGGACGTGCTCGCCGCCCACCTGGACGAGCACCGCGCGCGACAACCTGCCGAATCGCTCCTGCGCCTGCTGACCGGAGCATGGACGACACAGGCCCTGGCGGCGTTCGCGCAACTGCGCCTGCCCGAGGCCATGGAGGTGACGACGGGGATCGGTGTCGAGGTCCTGGCACGGACGGTCGGTGCCGAGCCGGAGAACCTGGCGAGGCTGCTGCGATACCTCGCGATGCTCGACGTGGTGGCGAGGGACCGGACCGGCTACCGGCTCACCGAACTCGGCGCGCTGCTGCGCGCCGACTCGACGGGTTCGATGCGACCGCTCGCCCTGATGTACGGAGGCCCGTTCTACCGGTCCTTCGCCGGCCTGGCACACACCGTGCGCACGGGAGACGTCGCCTTCGACCACCTCTTCGGCGAGAACCACTTCGACTACTTCGCACGCCACCCCGAACTCGCCGAACTCTTCGACCGGTCCATGGCCGCAAGCTCGCACATGTTCGAGCCACTGCCCGCGCATCCGGTCATCAAGGCCGCGGGCCAGGCACCCGTACCCAGGACCGTCGTCGACATCGCGGGCGGGAACGGGGAGCTGCTCGGCCGCATTCTCGCCGCGCATCGGCGTCTGCGCGGCATTCTGCTGGAACGCCCGCACGTCATCGAGGGCGCCCGCCGCTCCCTCGACGCCGGCGGACACGGCGACCGGTGCGCCTACCGTGCGGGCGACTTCGCGGACGTGCCGGCGGGTGGGGACGTCTACATCCTGTCGCGTGTGCTGCACGACTGGGACGACGACCGCTGCCGCGAGATCCTGCACCACTGCTCCCGCGCGATGCCCGCCCACGCCGATCTGCTCATCGTCGAACGCGTACTGCCCACCGACGGCTCGACCTCGCTGGCCACCGCGTGGGACCTCCACATGATGTGCAACGTCGGCGGCCGCGAACGGCGCGCCGACCACTACGCCCGACTGCTGGACGCAGCGGGACTCACACTCGTGGACTGCTCGCCGCTGCCCCTCGACGGCAGCGTGCTGCACGCCCGAAAGGCCTCTGCGTTCCAGCCTGCCGTGCCTGTGCGCCTCGCCTGATCACGCCTGGTGGCGCGTACTTCGGCGGCAGGTCCCAGGAGCGGACGGCAACGGCCCGCGCTGTCACATTCATTGACGAGTGCATGGCTGCTCTGTAGCTTCCTTTCAGTTCAAGTTGCGACTTTTGCATCGAATCATTGGCAATCTCACTAGATCGACACTGAGATTTTCCGCGCCGTCGCCAACGCACCGAGTTCGTCAGCCCTCGCATCCGTATCCCCACCCCTTCAAGGAGCCGAGGACGAGGATGAGAACCACCGGAAGATCCTCCGCGCTGCCCGCTTCGGGCCGGCAGCGAACCGCCGTCGTCGCAGTGCTCAGCATGCTGGCAGCGCTGCTGGCAGTGCTGCAGGCCGTACCCGCCCACGCCGCCGGGACCGATCTGGCGGCGGGCAGGACCATGAGCGCCAGCAGCTACACCCAGACCTACACGCCGTCCAACGCCAACGACGGTGACCAGTCGACCTACTGGGAGAGCGCCAACAACGCCTTCCCGCAGTGGCTGCAGGTCGACCTGGGCGCGACCACCAGCGTCAACCAGCTCGTGCTGCAGGTGCCGGTCGCCAACTGGCCCGCCCGCACCCAGACGTTGTCGGTCCAGGGCAGCACCGACGGCAGCAACTTCACCACCATCGTGGCGTCGGCCCCGTACACGTTCGACCCGGGAACCAACAGCACGGTTACCATCAACTTCGCGGCGACCGGCACCCGTTACCTGCGGGCGCTGGTCACGGCCAACACCGGATGGCCGGCGGCCCAGGTCTCCGGGTTCCAGGTGTACGGGCCGAGCACCACCGACACCACACCTCCCACCGCGCCCGGCACCCTGTCCTACACCCAGCCGCAGGCCGGCCGGATCGCCCTGTCGTGGGGAGCGTCGACCGACAACGTCGGCGTCACCGCCTACGACGTCTACCGCAACGGCGCGTTGGCCGGCACCGTCGGCGGCACCACCTTGACCTGGACCGACAACCAGCCGGGCACGGCGACGGTGTCGTACTACGTAAAGGCACGCGACGCCGCCGGCAACGTCTCGCCCGCCGGCAACACCGTCACCCGCGACGGCACCGGCGGCACCGGCACCAACCTGGCGCTGCACAAGCCGATCACCGGTACCCCGTACACGTACATCTACGCCCCGGCGAACGCGAACGACGGCGACCCCACCACGTACTTCGAGGGCTCCTCGTACCCGAGCCGGCTCACCGTACAGCTCGGCGCGAACGCCGACGTCACCTCCGTCGTGGTGAAGCTGAACCCGGCCTCGGCCTGGTCCACCCGCACCCAGACCATCCAGGTGCTCGGCCGTGAGCAGAGCGCGACGGACTTCACCGGCATCTCGGCCGCGCAGACGTACACCTTCGACCCCAGCACCGGCAACACCGTCACCATTCCGGTCAGCGCCAGGGTCGCGGACGTCGAACTCAGCATCACCAGCAACAGCGGAGCCCCCGGCGGCCAGGTCGGCGAACTCCAGGTGATCGGCACGCCGGCCCCGAACCCCGACCTGACGGTCTCCGCGTCCTCGTGGTCCCCGTCCGCCCCGGTGGAGACCGACTCGGTCACCGCGTCCGCCACGGTCGCCAACGTGGGCACCGCGGCGGCTCCGGCCTCCGACGTCAACTTCTACCTGGGCAGCACCAAGGTCGGCACCGCCCCCGTCGGCGCGCTGGCGGCCGGCGCCTCCACCAAGGTGTCCGCGGCGATAGGCACGCAGACGGCCGGTACGTACCAGCTGACCGCCAAGGTGGACGAGGCGAAGAGCTTCATCGAGCTGGGCTACGACAACAACGCCTTCACCAACCCGGACAACCTTGTCGTCGCGCCGGTACAGAGTTCGGACCTGGTCGCAACCGTGGACTGGACCCCGAACAACCCCTCGGCGGGCAACAACGTCACGTTCTCGGTGACGCTGAAGAACCAGGGCACGCTCGCCTCGGGCAGCGGTTCCCACGGCGTCACGCTCACCCTGCTCGACAGCACCGGCAAGACGCTCACCACCCTGACCGGCTCCTACACCGGCACGATAGCCGCCGGCGCCAGTGCTCCCCCCGTGAACCTGGGCAGCTGGACCGCCGTCAACGGCAAGTACACGGTGCACACCGTGATCGCCGTCGACACCAACGAACTGTCGGTCAAGCAGGCCAACAACACCAGTGACCTCTCGCTCTTCGTCGGCCGCGGCGCCAACATGCCCTACGACGTCTACCAGGGTGAGGACGGCCAGATCGGCGGCGGCGCCGCCGTGGTCGGCCCCAACCGCACCATCGGTGACCTGGCCGGTGAGGCGTCCGGGCGCAAGGCCGTCACCCTGAACAGCACCGGCGCCTACGTCCAGTGGACCACCCGGGCCGGCACCAACACCCTGGTGACCCGCTTCTCCATCCCCGACGCCCCCGGCGGCGGTGGTGACACCGCCACCCTGGACGTCTATGTCGACGGCACCTTCCTGCAGACCATCACGCTGAACTCCAAGTACGCGTGGCTGTACGGCGCGGAGACCGGCCCGGGCAACGATCCCAGCGCCGGATCGCCGCGTCACATCTACGACGAGACGCACGTGCTGCTCGACCGGACCGTGCCCCAGGGCAGCGTCATCAAGCTGCAGAAGGACTCGTCCAACACCTCGCAGTACGCGATCGACTACATCAACACCGAGCAGGTCGCCCCGGTGGCCAACCCGGACCCGAACGCCTACCTCACGCCGGCCGGCTTCGGCCAGCAGGACGTGCAGAAGGCGCTCGACACCGTCCGGCAGGACACCACGGGCAAGCTCGTCGGCGTCTACCTGCCCGCCGGGCAGTACCAGACCACCGGAAAGTTCAACGTCTACGGCAAGGCCGTCAAGGTGGTGGGCGCAGGCCCCTGGTACACCCAGTTCAACTCCCCGGCCACGTCGGAGAACTCGGACGTCGGCTGGTCGGTGCAGAGCAGCGCCAACGGTTCCACTTTCCAGGGCTTCGGCTGGTTCGGCAACTACACCTCCCGCATCGACGGGCCCGGCAAGGTCTTCGACCTGACCGACGTCTCCAACATCACCGTCGACGACGTCTGGATCGAGCACCAGGTGTGCGCCATCTGGGGCACCCACGTGAACGGTCTGAGGGCCACGAACATGCGGATCCGTGACACCTTCGCCGACGGCATCAACCTCACCAACGGCAGTCAGGACAACCTGGTGAGCAACGACGAGGCCCGGTCGACCGGCGACGACAGTTTCGCACTGTTCGCGGCCCAGGAGCACAACTCCTCGGACCTGACCGGCAACACCTTCCAGAACCTGACCGCGCTCACCCCGTGGCGGGCGGCCGGAGTCGCCGTCTACGGCGGTGAGAACAACACCCTGCAGAACCTGTACGTGGCCGACACGCTGACCTACTCGGGCATCACCATCAGCTCGCTGAACTTCGGCTATGCCTTCCAGGGATTCGGCACCGAGCCGACCACCGTCCAGAACGTCTCGCTGGTGCGCGACGGTGGGCACTTCTGGGGCGGCCAGGTGTTCCCCGCGATCTGGCTGTTCTCCGCGACGCAGCCGTTCCAGGGGATCCGGGTGAACGACACCGACATCGTCGACCCGACGTACGCCGGCATCATGTTCCAGACCGACTACGTGGGCGGCACGGCGCAGAACCCCGTCAAGGACACCGTCTTCACCAACACGTCCATCACCGGGGCACAGCAGAGCGGAGACGCCTACGACGCCAAGTCCGGCTATGGCATCTGGGCCAACCCGCTGCCCGAGTCGGGACAGGGCCCGGCCGTGGGCTCGGCGACGTTCAACCACCTGACCGAGACCGACAACCACGTCGACGTGTACAACCCGACCACGACGTTCACCATCAACGTCAATCCCTGACGGTGCAGGATCCCCGGGGGCCGGCCCACAACCGCGTGGGCCGGCCCCCGGGCCGTCATGCTCTCCACGGTCGGGCGCCGATTCCTCCAACGGTGCCGCCGAGCGCACGAGCACTCGGCGGCACCGCGGGTTCGGGTCGGATCAGGTGTTCCAGACCTGGAAATCGGAGATCTGCCCCGCCGGCCAACCGGAGTTCGCCGTGATGTTCACCCGGAAGTACCGCAGGGTGGTCGCGGGGAAATCGATGGTGACCGTGTTGTTCGTAGCGGGGTCGAAGGTGTAGCTCGCCGACGCCTTGACGGTGGTGAAGGCGGTGCCGTCGGTGCTGCCCAGCAGCGACAGCGTCTGGTCGCGGGAGCCCCAGCCCGCGGGCAGCTTGAGGACCACTCGGGACGCGCTCTGCTGCGAGCCGAGGTCCACCTGCACCCACTGCGGCAGGGCGTTGTCGGCGCTCTCCCAGTAGGTGGACTGGTTGCCGTCGGTGACGTTCGACGAGGCGTACGTCTGGGTGTGGCTGGACTCGCCGGTGGCCTTGCCGGCCGCGAGATCGGTGCTGACCGTGCCGGATCCGCCGCCGCCGGGGAACACCTCGAAGTCCGACAACTGAGCCGCGTTCCACCCGGTGTTCGCGGTGATGTTCGCCCGCACGTAGCGCGCCGTGGTGGCGTTGAAGGTGATGGTCACGGTGTTGTTGTTGGTGTTCGGATCGAAGGTGTGGCCGGCGGGCCCCACGATGGTCGAGAACGTCGAGCCGTCCGTGGACCCCAGCAGTGACAGGGTCTGGGTGCGGGCCCCCCATGCCGTCGACGGCGGCAGCCTGAGCACGACCTTGCCCACGCTGTAGCTCTGGCCGAGGTCGACCTGGGCCCACTGCGGGAACGAGCCGTTGGTGCCCTCCCAGTAGCTGGAGGCGTCGGAGTCGGTGAGGTTCGAGGCGACGTACGGGCTGTTGCTCGAACTCGTCGACGCCGGCCGGCCGGCCGCCACGTCGGTGCTGCTGTCGATGCCGCTGCCGGCGAGGGCCACCGTGAGCGGGTTGTTGTTCGCGTTGCCCGACACGGTGAGGGTGCCGGTGCGGGATCCGGGGGCGGTGGGCTTGAAGGTGACGCTCACCGTGCAGGACGCGCCGACGGCGATGGTGGAGCAGTTGTTCGTCTGGCTGAAGTCACCGCTCGCCGCGACGCCGGACACGCTCGCCGTGGTGGTGCCGGTGTTGGTCACCGTCACCGTCCTGACGCCGGCGGAGGAGCCGACCACGGTGCCGGGGAAGGACAGGTCCGCCGGGTCGGCGCTCAGCACGGGGCCGGCGGCGGTGCCGGTGCCGGAGAGGCCGACGGTGTTGGTGGTGCCGCCCGTGTCGACGGTCAGCGTCCCGGTGCGAGTGCCGGTCGCCGTCGGCCTGAAGGTGACGCTGACGGTGCACGAGCCGTTCGCCGCGACGGAGCTGCCGCAGTTGTTGGTCTGGGCGAAGTCGCCGCTGGTGGAGATGGAGGAGACGGAGGCGGAGGAACCGGTCGGGTTGGAGACCGTCACGGTCTGCGCCGCGCTGGTCGTCCCGTCGGCCTGCGAGCCGAAACTCAGCGCGCTGGGGGAGGCGGTGACCGTGGTGGCCGGATAGGGCGGGTAGACCGGGGTGGGCCACCCGCCGCAGTACGCGGTGCCGCCGATGCCCGAGTTGCCGCCGCCGTCGGTGACGCTGAAGTTGCCGCCCTCGCAGCTGTAGACGGGGGCGGGCCCGCCCACACCGGTCGCGGTGACGTTGGTGAAGCTCGCCGAGCCGCCGGTCTGCTCCTGAAGGGCGAAGGTGCCCGTCCCGGCGATGGTCACGTTGTTGAGGTGGACACCGCTGACAGTGCCCTCGACCCACTGGACAGCCTCGTAGGGGCTCTGCTGGATCAGCGCGTTGGTCACATTGACCGGGCCGTTGATGGCCCCCTGGCTGCCGTCGAACCACAGCGAGCCGACCCCGAACTGCCAGTTGGGGTCGAGGCTTCCGTTGCGGATCAGCGTGTTGTCGGAGATGGTCGTGGTGCCGACCGGGGTGGAGCTGAAGCGCTGTCCGACGTGGATGCCGCC
This sequence comes from Streptomyces broussonetiae, assembly GCF_009796285.1. Lineage (NCBI taxonomy): Bacteria > Bacillati > Actinomycetota > Actinomycetes > Kitasatosporales > Streptomycetaceae > Streptomyces > Streptomyces broussonetiae. The sequence goes on from NZ_CP047020.1 coordinate 8,087,042, forward strand.
ACCCTGGGTGATGCCGGTGTCCTGCACCAGGTTGCCGCTCACGGTGTTGTCGTGCCCGCCGTAGATCGCGATGCCGTTGGCGAGCATCTGCAGCTGCACCGTGTTGTCCGAGACGGTGTCGCCCGCGTCCGCGCCGATGCCGGCGTCGGCCCAGGTCGCGATGCCGTCGTCGCCCGTGTTGCGGATGTCGCTGCCGGTGACCTTGGAGTTGGTCACACCGCCGTGGAAGTTGATGCCGTCGGCGGTGGTGTCACGGATCCGCATCCCGCTGAAGGTCAGGCCGTCCATCGGCCCGTCCATCCAGGCGCCGACCTTCTCGTGCTCGATCCACACGTTGGACACGGTGGAGTTGCTCATCGCGCCGCCGATGCCGTTCACCTGCGCGCTGTCGTTGCGGTCCTGGACGTCGCCGGAGATCGCGAAGTTCTCCAGGTGCACGCCGGTGCTCGGCGACGGTGCCGAGTTGCCGTAGAAGCCCGGCGCCGACCCGGTCACCGTCGAGTACCACATGCCGGCACCGGCGATCGTCACGTTGTTCACCGCGATGTGGCCCGGGATCCTGTATGTGCCCGGCGGCATCCACACGGTGCCACCGGCACCCGCGGCGCTGATCGCCGAGTTGAAGGCGCTGGTCGAGTCGTTGACACCGGTCGCGTCCGCGCCCTTGCCGGTCACCGATACCGAGCCGGCCGGCTGCGTCAGCGCGGCACCGACCTGCTCGAAGTCGGCGAAGTCGATGGTGTAGGACGATGCGGTGTCCTCGGGGTCCACCTGGAGCGTGAAGGTGGTCCCGGCCGGATATGTCTGCGTGAAGAGGCGATGGGCCTCGTCGAAGAAGTGGTGCGGGTTGCTGCCCGGGGTGTTGGTGAAGGGGTAGCTGCCGTAGAACCAGCTGTATGCGTTGGTCAGGGTGAAGTCGCTCTGCTTGGTGCCGTTGATGTACAGGGACAACGGCGCGTTGTAGACCGACCCGTTCGAGCTGTCCGGGATGCTGTACCGGAAGTTGATCGAGTTCGTCGCCACCGGGGTGGTGAAGGTGACGTACTTGCCCGCCCCCTGCAGGGTCACGGCCTTGCGGTAGGAGGCTTCGTCGGCCAGCTGGCCCTGGGTGTAACTGGGGCCGATGACACCGCCGTTGGTGGCGGCGTTCTCCGCCTGGACCTCGACATAGGGCAGGGCGGCACCACTGCCGCCGGTGGCGGTCGCAGTGGTGGCGGTGGTGGTGGCGGCCGATGCCGAGGGCGCCGACAGGAGGACGCCCGTGGCGACCAGCAGTGCGCCGGTGCCACTCAGGGCGACCGCGCGTCTGAGTGTGTGGAGGAACTGGAACAAGGGTTGCTCCTTGGGGCCGAAGCCGTCGTGAGGCGTGCCGCCGCCGGGTGGGGTGCCCGAGGCCAGGTGCCCTGGGGCACGACGCAGCGCTTCGCCGGCCCTTTGCGGCCGGGCAAGGCGGATGGAGCAGGTGCGAACAGATGGAGCGGGAGGATCCGATCACAGGCGGCGGCGCGTGCAGCACCGTATTGGCTCCGACAGAGTCGAGCAATATTCGGACCAGATTTTGTTTCATGCTGACTTTTTCTCGTAAGATATGGATCTCCGGCGTTGTGAGCCTCCTTGTCGTCACTGTCCCGACGTCCTTGCTGCAAGTGCTGACGAATTTTTACGTCGAACTGTAAGTGGATTGCGGATCATGCCCTAGGCTTGAGCCATGACGCGACGACTTGCCGAGGTGGCCAGGAAAGTCGGGGTCAGTGAGGCGACGGTCAGCCGGGTGCTCAACGGCAAGCCCGGTGTCTCCGAGCAGACCCGCGAGGCCGTGCTGACCGCCCTGGACGTGCTCGGCTACGAGCGCCCGACCCAACTGCGGGGCGAGCGCTCGAGACTGGTCGGGCTGGTCCTGCCGGAGCTGCAGAACCCCATCTTCCCCGCCTTCGCCGAGGTGGTCGGCAGCGCACTGGCGCAGCAGGGCTTCACACCGGTGCTGTGCACGCAGACGGCGGGCGGTGTCTCCGAAGCCGACTACGTGGAACTGCTGCTCCAGCAGCAGGTCTCGGGCGTGATCTTCTTCGGTGGCCTGTACGCCCAGGCCGAGTCCCCGCACGAGCACTACGAGCGGCTGTCCCGCCGTGGTCTGCCGACGGTGCTGATGAACGCCGCCATACCCGACCTGGACTTCCCGCAGGTCAGTTGCGACGACGCGGTCGCGGTGGAACAGGGCGCCGGGCACTTGCTGTCGCTGGGACACCGCCGGATCGGCCTGGTGCTCGGACCGCCCGATCACATGCCGTCGCGGCGCAAGCTGGCGGCGGCCCGCACGGTACTGGACAGGGCAGGGCTGGAACTCGAGGAGGAGGACGTCGCACACGCGCTGTTCTCCCTGGAGGGTGGCCAGGCCGCGGCTGCGCGCCTGCTGCAGCGTGGTGTCACCGGCGTCATCTGCGCCTCGGACCCGCTGGCCCTGGGGGCGGTGCGCGCTGCCCGCAGGCGCCGGCTCGATGTGCCCGGGGATGTGTCGATCATCGGCTACGACGACTCCTCCTTCATGACCTGCACCGATCCGCCGCTGACCACCATCCGTCAGCCCATCGAGGCGATGGGCCGCGCCGCCGTGGAGCTGCTCGTGGGAGAGCTGGCCGGTGCCAAGGTCACCCACGACGAGCTGCTCTTCGAGCCGGAGCTGGTGGTGCGCGGATCCACCGGTCTGGCGCGGAGGGAGCCCAGCCGCTGACGGAGCACCGACTCGCAGCGCCGACAAGGGCCGTACCCCATGGGGTGCGGCCCTTTGCGTTGTCCGTGGCGCGACCCATCACGTTTCTACGTTGAGTTCTTGCAAACTACCGTCGAGATATTGCGCGACCGACGGGTTGGTGCTTGAGTGAGGCGCGCCACATCCCACGCACTCCGCCCATGAAGGGGTCTTCCACTCATGCGCAGATCCGCAGCGCTGCTGATCGTCGGCGCTCTCACCCTGACCGCCGCCGCCTGTTCCAGCTCCTCCGGCGGCGGTACCAAGCCGAGCAACGGCAAGGTCACCATCTCCATCGACTGCGCCCCGCCGAAAAGCCGCCCGACGCAGCAGAAGCAGTGGGCCGACGACATCGCGGCCTTCGAGAAGCTGCACCCGAACATCACGGTGAAGAGCATCGACACGTTCCCGTGCGAGACCCCTGAACTGTTCACCGCCGCACTCAAGGGCGGCACCGAGCCCAACGTCTTCTACACCTACTTCACGGACAAGCAGCAGGTCCTGGACGCCGGCCGGGCGGCCGACATCACGCAGTACGTCACCTCCGGGAACCTGCCGGTCAAGGACGACATCATGTCCTCGGTGTGGGACACCCAGAAGACCGACGGGAAGGTCTACGGCATTCCGCGCACCAACTACACCATGGGCGTGATCATCAACCGCAAGCTCTTCCAGAAGGCCGGACTCAACCCCGACCAACCGCCGCAGACCTGGGCCGAGGTCGAGGCCGACGCCAAGAAGATCGCCGCCCTCGGCAAGGGCATCGCGGGGTACGGCGACTACAGCGCGGGAAACAACGGCGGCTGGCACTTCACCGCCGAGATCTACGCCCAGGGCGGCCGGATGGTGAGCGACGACGGCACCAAGGCGGCCTTCAACAACCCTCAGGGCCTGGCCGTGCTGCAGAACCTGCACAAGCTCCGCTTCGACGACAACGTCATGGGCAGCACCCAGCTCTACAAGTGGGGCGACCTCCAGAAGCAGATGGCCGCCGGCAAGCTGGGGATGTACATAGCCGCCCCTGACGACATCACCTACATGGTGCAGAGCCTCGGCGCCCACTACGAGGACTTCGGCATGGGCCCGGTACCCGGCCAGAACGGTCCCGGCGCCGGCACCCTCACCGGCGGCGACGACTACATGTTCAACGTGAAGGACACCCCCGAGCAGATCAAGGCCGGGATCCAGCTGCTCAGCTACCTCTGGCTGACGGAGGGCCAGGGCCAGCAGTACAACTACCCCCGCTCCAAGGCCTCCGGCCAGGCGGTCGGCCTGCCCGAGCCGCAGCTGTTCCAGGGCGCGACCGCTGCCAAGGACGCCCAGCTCAAGGCCGCGAACGCCACCATGTCGGTGAAGGCCTTCGATCCCTTCGTCAAGGCCAATGTCCCCGGCGTGACCGAGCCCGGAAACGCCCAGGCCATCTACAAGATCCTGGACACCGCGATGGCGTCCGCACTGACGAGCCGCGACGCCGACCTGAAGAAGCTGCTGGACACCGCCGAGCAGCAGGTCAACCAGGTCCTTGCCAACGCCCAGTAGCCGCAAGGGGCGCCAGGCCCCGGGACGAGCAGCCTCCCAAGGAGATCGACGATGGCGGTCGTGACCGCATCCTCCGGAACCGACGCGCCGCCCGCCGCCGCGGCGGCCGGCCGGGCCGGGACACTGCGCAGATCCGTACAGCGCAACCTCACCGCACACGGCTTCCTGATCGGCGCGGTGCTCTGCTTCGCCTGCTTCCAGTGGTATCCCATGGTCCGCGAAGTGATCATGAGCTTCCAGAAGGCGAAGGCCGGCAGGACCACCTGGGTCGGCCTGCACAACCTCGACCAGATCGTGCACGACCCGAGCTTCTGGCCGGCCTGGCGGAACACCGCCGAATTCACCGGCCTGGCCCTGCTGTTCGGATTCGCGCTGCCGTTCGTCACGGCCGTGGTGATGAACGAACTGCGGCACGCGCGCGGCTACCTGAGAATCCTGGTCTACCTGCCGGTGATGCTTCCGCCGGTGTCCTCACTGCTGCTGTTCAAGTACCTGTACAACCCCGAGTACGGGCCGATCGACCGGTCACTGCAGCTGCTGCACCTGCCCACCTCCGGCTGGCTGCAGTCCCCGGACATGGCGATGCTCGCCGTCGTCATCGCCTCCACCTGGATGAACATGGGCAGCGCCACACTGATCTACCTGGCGGCGCTGCAGAACATACCCGGTGAGCTGTACGAGGCCGCCGAACTGGACGGCGCCGGACTGCTGCGGCGCGTCTGGCACGTGACGATCCCACAGACCCGACTAGTCCTCTCGCTGATGCTGATGCTTCAGATCGTCGCCACCATGCAGGTCTTCGTCGAGCCGTTCATCCTCACCAACGGCGGCCAGGGCGTGGAGGGTTCGACCACCACGGTCGTCTACCTCATCTACCAGTACGCCTTCAACTTCTCCAACTACGGCGCCGCCTGCGCACTCGGGCTGCTCCTGCTGCTGGTGCTCGCCGCGTTCTCGGTGATCTACGTGCGACTCAACCGGAGGCTGGAGTCATGAGCGACACCCGCACCCTGGTCAATCCGGCCCAGCTGAACCGCACGCTGTACCGCGCGGCACTGATCCTGGTCGTCGTCGCCTTCACGCTGGCCTTCCTCGGCCCTCTCTACCTGCTGGTGACGGGCGGGCTCAAGGGCACCACCGAGTCCATCCAGACCCCGCCCACCTTCTACCCGCACCACATCGAGGCCTCCAACTACAGCGACGCATGGTCTCGCCTCAACATCGCCCACCTGCTGCTCAACACGCTGTGGTACGCCTTCGGAGCACTCGCCTTCCAGCTCGTCCTGGACGTCGCGGCGGCCTACTCGCTGTCCAAACTGCGGCCGGCGCTGGGCAACGCGATCCTCGGCCTGATGCTGGCCACCCTGATGATCCCGGCCATGGTGCTGGTCGTCCCGCAGTACCTGACCGTGCTGGACCTGCCGCTGATCCACCAGAACCTGCTCAACTCGCCCTGGGCGATCTGGCTCCCGTCGGTGGCCAACGCCTTCAACATCTACCTGCTCAAGCGCTTCTTCGACTCGGTGCCCCAGGAACTGCTCGATTCCGCCGCCATCGACGGCGCCGGACCGCTGCGCACACTGCTCTCCATCGTGCTGCCCATGTCCCGGCCGATCATCGGTGTGGTGTCCATCTTCGCCCTGGTCAACGTGTGGAAGGACTTCCTCTGGCCGCTGCTGGCCGAGCCCGACCCGACCAGGCAGACACTCAACGCCGGCATCTACTCGCTCTCCCTGGGCGTGCCGGAGAACGTGCTGATCGCCGCCTCGGCCATCTCCGCCGTGCCGACGGTGATCTTCTTCCTGATCTTCCAACGCTCCATCATGTCCGGGCTCACCGCCGGCAGCCTCAAGGGCTGACACCATCTCCCGAGGAGACTTCTACCGTGCACCAACCCCACGAGTGGTGGCGTGGCGCCGCGATCTACCAGATCTACGTGCGCAGCTTCGCCGACGCGGACGGCGACGGGGTGGGCGACCTGGCGGGCGTCAGGTCCCGGCTGCCGTATCTCGCCGAACTCGGTGTCGACGCGCTCTGGTTCACCCCCTGGTACGCCTCACCGATGGCCGACGGTGGCTACGACGTGGCCGACTACCGCGCCATCCACCCGGCCTTCGGCAGCCTGCGGGAGGCCGAGAAACTGATCTCCGAGGCGCTGGCCTCGGGGATCCGCACCATCGTCGACATCGTCCCCAACCACGTCTCCGACCGGCACCGCTGGTTCCAGGAGGCGCTCGCCGCAGGCCCGGGCTCCCCGGAGCGCGATCGGTTCTGGTTCCGCGAGGGCCGAGGCGCAAGGGGCGAACTTCCCCCCAACAACTGGATGTCGCAGTTCGGCGGCAGCGCCTGGACCCGCGTCCCGGACGGCCAGTGGTACCTGCACCGCTTCGCCTCCGCCCAGCCCGACCTGAACTGGCAGCACCCCGAGGTGCGCCGGGAGCACGAGGAGGTGCTGCGCTTCTGGTTCGACCGCGGCGCGGCCGGGGTCCGTATCGACTCCGCCGCCGAGGTCGTCAAGGACCCGGCGCTTCCCGACCTGGTGGACGGCGCGGTCCCGCATCCCTACCTGGACCGCGACGAGATCCACGAGGTGTACCGGGACTGGCGCAAGGTCGCCGAGTCCTACACCCCGCCGCGCGCCCTGATCGGTGAGGTCTGGCTGCCCGACCCCGAGCGCTTCGCCCGCTACCTGCGCCCCGACGAACTCCACACAGCCTTCAACTTCGGCTTCCTCACCTGCCCTTGGGACGCCGTGCGGCTGCGCGAGGCGATCACGACCACGCTGTCCGTGCACACGTCCGTCGGAGCGCCCGCCACCTGGGTACTGGCCAACCACGACGTGACCCGGACCGTCACCCGCTACGGGCGTGCCGACACCGGATTCGACTTCGCGGCCAAGACCCACGGCACCCCCACCGACCTCGCGCTGGGCACCCGGCGCGCCCGGGCGGCGGCGCTGCTGAGCCTGGCCCTGCCCGGCTCCGTCTACCTCTACCAGGGCGAGGAGCTGGGCCTGCCCGAGGTCGAGGACCTGCCGTACTCGGTCATCGAAGACCCGATGTTCCACCGCACCCAAGGAGCCGACCCCGGCCGGGACGGCTGCCGCGTGCCACTGCCGTGGAGCGGCGACGCCCCGCCGTTCGGCTTCGGCCCCGAGGGCACTCGGCCCTGGCTGCCCCAGCCTGCGGCCTGGTCGGCGATGACGGCGCAGCGGCAGGTGGCGGACCGGGACAGCATGCTGAGCCTGTACCGCACGGCGCTGCGCCTGCGCCGCAGCGAGATCGCCCTCGGTGACGGGCAGATGACCTGGCTTCCCAGCGGCCCCCAGGTTCTCGCCTTCACCCGTGACGCCGGCTTCGGCTGCGTGGTCAACCTGGGCGCGGAGCCGGCGCCGCTGCCACCGCACCGGCAGGTCCTGCTGAGCAGCGCACAGCTGAGGGACGGGCAGTTGCCCACCGATACCGCGGTCTGGCTGCGCCTGCCCTGACCCGGACGCGGCACCGACCGCACCGGGCCGCGCCGCTCATGGAGGTGGGCGGCGCGGCCCGCCCCTGCCCGCAACGTCGGTGGGGTCGGTCTCAGCACCTGCGGGTCCTTCTCGGTGGTTCTCGCCTGCGGTCACCCCCGGAGGGACCGCGCGCCGAACGCCGTCCTCTGCTACAGACTGGAGTTCCGGACCGGTGTTCTCGGCCGGGTGCCGGACGAGGAGCGCGGACATGCACGGCTTCGGCGGACGGGGAACGCCATGACGAACGGGACGACGATGCGGGCGTGGGCCGTGGACGGGCCGCGGCCCGTCGAGGACGGGGCCCTGCAGCTGGTCGGGAAGCCCGTTCCGGTGCCGGCCGACGACGAGCTGCTGGTGCACGTGCGTGCGTGCGGGGTGTGCCGTACCGACCTGCATGTCACCGAGGGTGACCTGCCGGTGCACCGTCCCAGGGTCACGCCTGGTCACGAGGTGGTCGGCGTGGTCGAGAGCTTCGGGGCCGCGGTGCGGGACTTCACGGTCGGGGAGCGGGTGGGAGTGGCCTGGCTGCGCCGCACGGACGGGGACTGTGTGTACTGCCGACGGGGCACCGAGAACCTGTGTCCGGCCTCGCTCTACACGGGCTGGGACGCCGACGGCGGTTACGCCGAGTACACGACCGTGCCGGCCGCCTACGCGCACCGGCTGCCCGACGAACTCGACGACATCTCGCTCGCCCCGATGCTGTGCGCCGGCATCATCGGCTACCGGGCGCTGCACCGGGCGTCGCTGCCACCGGGCGGGCGCCTCGGACTGTACGGCTTCGGGGGCAGCGCCCACCTGTGCGCGCAGGTCGCGATCGCCGAGGGTGCCACCGTGCACGTCATGACACGGGGCGCCGTCGCCCGGCGCCTCGCCCTGGAGCTGGGCGCCGCCTCGGCGCGGGAGGCCTACGACACGCCGCCCGAGCCGCTGGACAGCGCGATCCTCTTCGCCCCCGTCGGCGACCTGGTCCCGGTCGCACTGCGGGCCCTGGACCGCGGCGGCGTGCTGGCGGTCGCCGGCATCCATCTGAGCGACACGCCCCCCCTGCACTACGAGAGCGACCTCTTCTACGAGAAGGAATTGCGCAGCGTCACCTCCAACACCCGTGAGGACGCTCGGGAGTTCCTGTCCCGGGCGGTGCGGCACGGGGTGCACGCGACGACGCACGCCTATCCGCTCTCACAGGCCGATCAGGCGCTCCAGGACCTCAAGGCCGGACGGTTCGACGGGGCGGCGGTGCTCGTCAACGACCTGTCCTGAGGCCCGAACAGTGTCTCCGCGTTGCCGGAAGCGATCTTGGAGCGGTCCGCGGGATCGGGGATGGCGTCGAAGAACCGCCTGACCGCCACCGCGTCGGGACGGTGGAAGGGGTAGTCGGTGGAGAACAGCACCCGGTCGGCACCCGTGAAGTCGAGGGCGTGGCGCAGCAGTCGTTCCTGGAGCATCCCACTGCTGGTGATGTGGATGTTGGTCGTGATGTAGTCCGACACCCGGCGCTCGAGGTGCGTTGCGAGCCCGGAGAGGCTGTCGACCCGATCCATCCAGAACAACAGCATCTCGCCCCAGTGCCCGAGCACGAGCTGAAGGTCGGGGTGGCGGTCGAACGTGCCACGCAGGATCAGCCGTAGCGCGGCCAGACCCGCCTCCATGTGCCAGCCCCAGCCGAACGTCGCAAGTCCGAGGTCGATCAGTGGATCCAGGCCTCGGTACGCGGCATCGCGCAGCTCGTTCGACGGGATCTGCGGGTGGATGAAGAGGGGCTGGTGCAAGCGGGCCGCGGTGCCGAGCAGGTCGTCGTAGGCGGGGTCGTCCAGCGTACGGCTGCCCGTGCGGCCGTGGATCATCGCACCGACATGGCCCAGCCGGGTGGCGCACCGTTCGAGTTCCGCGGCCGCGGCCCGGGGATCGCCGGTCGGCAGGGTCGCGAACGCGCGGAAGCGGGCCGGATGCGCGCGGACCGCGTCAGCCGCCTCGTCGTTCGCCTCCCGGGCCAGTGCGACGGCTTCCCGGGCGGGGAGCGCCTGGGTGGCGGGCGTGACGACCGACAAGATCGAGACGTCGATCCCGGCGGCGTCCATCGCCTCGATGCGGCCCCGGCCGATGTCCTCGAGCCGGGCCCGGTTGCCGCCCATGGTGTTGAAGGCGACACTCTCGTCGCGCGCCCCGTTCTGCAGGCGGTCGAGCGCGTCGCGGAGACGGATGCTGTTCCAGTGCTCCTCGATCGCGATGATCTTCAGGTCGTCGTTCGCACGGCCGCCGGTCATGGTGGGGGCCGGGCCGGTCGGGTTCACCACGGGACGCTCCGGCCGAAGCGGTCCAGGTACGCGAGACCGGGCTTTCCCAGCCTCGACAGGAGAACGTCGACTATCTTCGGGACGGTTTCGTCGAGGGTGAACGGCGCATCGGGTCCCCCGAGGTCGGTGCGGATCCAGCCGGGCGCCATCAGTACGAAGGCGCGCCGGGTCTCGGCCCGCCGGGCCGCGAAGCTGCGCATGAACATGTTCAAGGCTGCTTTGCTGCCCCGGTAGACCTCCCGCGATCCGGTCGTGTTGTTCGTGATGCTGCCCTGCCCGGAGGACATCGCCCCGATGAGTCCGGTCGCGGACACGAGGTCTTCGAGCGTCTCGACGACGCGCATGGGGGAGAGCGCGTTGGTGAGCATCACCTCGACGAAATCGGCTGTCGGGACCGCACCGATCGGCGTCTGCTCATGGTTCGTGGTCCCTGCGTTGACGAAGAGCACGTCGAGTTCCCGGTGGGCGAGACGCTCGCGCAGGGCAGCCGACTGTGCGGGCTCGTTGATGTCGAGATGCTCGACGCGGACCCGCCCGTCGGACCGGTCCGCGAGATCGTGCAAGGGCGTCCTGGCAGTCGCGTCCCGGACCGTGCCGATGACGTTCCACCCCCGGCCGAGGAGTTCGGCCGTCATCGCGTGGCCGAGACCGCGCGACGCTCCGACGATGAGAGCGGTCGGCGGGTGCCGGTCCGCGTCAGCTGATGACACTTCGTGCCACGTCCTTTCTTCGCGTTTCTCCGGGTGCCGGGAGCAGCGCCCCAGGTGCGTCCCAAGCCTCTCCTCACCTCCGTCTTCGAGGCACGTCCGAGGCGTGACTTCGTACGATTGCCTTCATGGCAGCAGCGTTCATGAAGGAATCCGCCGTTGTGCAGCCCGAGGATGTGCGTCTCATTCGCGCGCTCCAGGTCGCCCCCAGGGCCTCGTTCGCCTCGATCGCGGATGCGCTCGGCCTTGCCGAAGGCGCCGTCACACGCCGGTATCGTCGGCTGCGCGCCGAGGGTGTCATCCGCGTCGCGGGCGTCGTCGATCCGGGGGCGCTGGGACAGAGCAGGTGGCTGGTGCGGCTGCGCTGCCGCCCCGGCAGCGTCCCGGCGATCGCCGACGCGCTCGCGAAGCGCGACGATGTCAGCTGGGTGGCCCTGGGCGCCGCGGGCTCCGAAATCACCTGCGCCGTCCGGTCGCGGACCCGCGAACAGCGCGAGGACCTGCTCGGACAGCGGCTTCCGCGCACCGCGGCCGTCATCGACATCCACGCATCCGCGGTACTGCGCCAGTTCGTCGGAGGCCGCGGCCACTACTGGGCCGCTCTGCGCGGCACCCTGACTCCACAGCAGGAGGCGATGCTCGGGAGCGAGGGGTCCCCTTTCACGGAATCCCCGGTCGTCCCGCGCGATCCGGTGCAGCTCACTGCCGAGGACGAGAAGATGCTCGACGTGCTCGCCGCGGACGGCCGCGCCAGCCTTGTCGATCTCGGTGCGGCGGCGGACCTCACGCCCGGGCGCGTGTCACGCCGCCTCCACGTCCTGCTCCGGCGCCGCGTCGTCCATGTGGATGTCGAGATCGCCCCGGCGGCGCTGGGCTATCACGCTCGGGCCCTCCTCTGGCTCCGCGTCCACCCCGCGGCGGTCAAGAGCGTGGGACGCACACTCGCGCAGGAACCCGCAATCGCCTTCGCCGCGGCCGTCTCCGGGCCCTGCAACCTCCATGCCGTCGCGCACTGCCGAGACCTCAACGAACTCTTCGAGTTCACGTCGGACCGCATCGGGTCCATGTCCGGCGTCCAGAGCATGGAGATCTCTCCTGTGCTCCAGCAGATCAAGCAGGCCGGCACGCTCGTGTCCGGCGACCGTCTCGTCGCGCCGCGCAGCGCTCGGGCGCGACGCTGAGGACGCACGGCGGCGGCCCGGCCCGACCCGGCCGGAATCGTCGGATCGTCGGTCCTCCCGACCCGGACCGAACCCGTGAAGCACCGGTGGAAACCCTGCAGAAGCGGTGTCGGTGGGGCCGCCTGTGCTGCGCCGGACGATCACGCGGGACCTGGGGAGGGCGCGGCATGTTCAACAAGCTGTTCGGCAGGGGTGCGCGCAGACCGGGGAAGGATCCGTACGCCCTTCCCGTCCCGCGCGGGCCGAAGAAGGGGATGTACACGCTGCGCGACAAGGAGTGATATGGCGGGCGCCCCCGGTGCCGGGCGAGAGCCCGCCCGGCACCGGGGGCACGCCGTCGGCTGATCCCGACCGTTGCGACCCTGGGGATGTCCCGCTGGAGAGAGCCGCACAGACCGCTACGGACGTTCCGCCGGCAGCGCGGCATAGGCTTCCCGGAGTGGTGCGAGCGCGCTGTCGCCGTCGGGGAACCTCAGGTCGTCGACCCCGAGGACCGCGCGCACTCCCACAGCGGCACTCGTGGCGAAAGCGGCCCGCATGGAAGGCAGTTCGGCGATCCGGACCTCGCGCGTGGTGCTCCCTTCCAGAGCCTTGTGCAGCAGGCGCATGGTGACCCCCGGCAGGATGTCGGCGTCGGGCCAGACCACCTCTCCGGCCTCGTCCAAGAAGCCGATGTTCCAGGTGCAGCCCTCCGAGACCCGCCCGTCGGGGTCGGTGAACAGGACGTCGTCGAACCCGGCGAGCTGCGCCGCACGCCGCAGTCGCAGCTGGCTGAAGAGCGCGACGTGCTTGACGGCGGCAGTGTCACGGTGGAACGCGAAAGACCTGACCCTGAGCGCAGACGGCGGGAGAGCGCTCGCCGGACGCGTGGTCACGAGGATGTGCGGGTCCGCCTTCCCGGCCGGGTGCGCCAGGTCCAGTGCGGGGTCGAAGACGGTGACACGTACGATCAGCGGACCGGCCTGCCGTCCGACCTCCTGTCGTACGCAGTGCAGGACCCGCTCCCGGTCGAGAGGCGCCCCGAAGAGCGCGGCGCAGTCCCGCTCGAGCCGGTCCAGGTGCAGCGGGAGTCCGCGGATCCCTCCGCCGTCCAGCCGCATGGTGGTGAAATGCCCGTAGTTCGTGAGGGCGAGGCCCGCCATCTGCTCGACGGACGCGGGCAGCCCATTGACAGTAGCCATGAGGTCAGTGTGGCTGTTGCCGGCTTGCGATTGAGCGCTTGGCAGATCCCCAGGCATTCCCTCAACGACACGCGGCAGGCGCCCGCGCGGCCCGGGCCACGACGGCAGCAGGGCACGGATCCCGTGCCGGTCGGGTCATCCTGCCTGAGGACTCACTCCCATCGACGGCGCAGCAGCCCTGCCAGCAGGAGGTAGCCACGCTGCTCCGCCGCGGCCAGCTCAACGGGGTCGATGCCCGCCGACCACAGCTCGCCCGCCGCGGCGTCGTCGGCCTCGCGCAACTCCACGACAGCCTGCGCCAGTCGCATCTGGACCCCGGGATGCGGGGGCCCCGGGCCGGCCAGCGCGCGCTCCGCCTGCTCGGCAGCCGCCTCGCACTGCGCCAGCGCCCGTTCGGCCCGCACCGCGGCGTGGCCACCGGACACCAGCAGCGCGCAGAGCAGACCCACCACGATGCCGAGCAGGCTGGCCAGCCCGCGGTCGTGGACGAGTTCACCCGCGGATTCGGGCGCGGCCAGGTCGCTCATCAGCAGCGCGAGCGGTGTCAGGAAGACCACACCGAGACCGTAGTTGCGGACCACGACGTACTCCAGCAGGAATTCCAGGACCACGACGACGACGGCAAGGGCCGCCGGCCCCGGATGCGCGGCCAGCACGGCGAGGGCGAGCAACAGGCCGACGACCGTACCGAGCGAGCGCTGGACGGCCCGCTGCGCGGTCGTGCGGACGTTGACCGAGTGCAGTACGGCTGCGGCTGAGATCGCCGCCCAGTAGCCGTGCCCGAGACCGAGCAGCAGGGCCAGAGCGCCCGACACCCCGGTGCCGAGGAGCATGCGCAGCGCGGGAACCACCCAGACCGACAGGTGACCCGGGCCGCCCCGACGGCACCCCGTGATCAGTTCGGAGGCGCGCCGGGCAGCGCGCCGCTCCGGTACGGCAGCCACGCCCGGCGCAAGGCGCCCCTCGCCTCCGTGCGGGTCCGCGGTCGGCCGGGACGCGCCGGGCAGCACCGGGGGAGGCCTGCGGCGCCGGTCCGCGAGCGCCTGGGCCTGCAGGCGCAGGCGCCGAGCCGTGGACAGGCCGTTCGGCGACAGGCCTGCGGAGCCGACCAGTATCGACCAGGACATGTCCGTCAGCTGCACACAGACCCCGCCCCGGGGACCCTGCCGGGCGTGCGTGGGCGGTGCGAGACCGAGGGCGTCGTACGCCGCCAGGACGGCGATGGTCGCCCGGTGCCGCTGCCGCGCGGGTTCGGCGCCGGCCGCGGTCGCCTCCAGCAGCTGCGCGAGCGCGCGCAGGGCCGCGGCGACGGCGAGGCGCTGAGGGCGGTCCGGGTGCACGAACCAGCCGGTCACCGCCAGCGCCCACGCCACCAGCGATGCAGCGGCGGCCAGCCCGGTCCGGGGCAGGACATCGGCGAAGGTGGCCGAACTGTTGGCCGCCACGGCGAACGAGAACAGCAGGAGGACCGCGCCGAGCCCCCCGAGCCGCGTGGCGTCGCAGCCGAACTTGGTCGCCCCGGCGACGACCGCGGTGGCTGCCGCCACCACGACGGCGCCCGCTCCGCCGGCGCGTGGATCCGCCCACGCGGCGAGGGCCGAGCCACAGCCCACACACGCCGTCATGGCCACGCCGACCACGGCGAGCACGCGGGCGCGCCGTGCGTAGGGCACATTGCGTCCGAACGTGGTGGTGAAGGAACCCAGCATGGCGTAGACCGCGAGATCCGGTCGCCCGGCCAGGACGATCGGCAGCGCCACCACGGCCATGGCCAGGGCCGCTCGCAGGGCGAAGAGGAAGGCTCCGTCCACCCTGTGCAGGGCGAGCGCCCCGCGCGGGGACAGCGCCCGCGCGGCGCTGCCGGCCGGCCCCCGCCACTTCCCCCGGGCCACAGCGGATGCCTGGACATCAGACGAACCGGCACGGGCAGCGGTGCCCTCATGCCGTCCGCGGGTCCCCTTGCGCATACACCGTCGCCTCCGCATGCACCCTCGCCGCGCGCAAGAGCCGGCGGTCGGCGATCGCGCGATCGACCGCTCCCGCGGCCACGAGTGGTTCCGAGCCGCCGACGGCTCGCACGAGCAGGGTGTGCCGGCCGTCGACCGCGGCGGCAGGCGGCCCGGCGGCCACGTCTACGCTGCCGGCAGCGACGCCCTCATGCCGCATGTCATCACGCTAGCGACTTTTGTGCGAGGGCGCTGGCAGGGCTGACGCCGCTACTGTTGTGACGTATGAGGACACGGGTGTCACTGTTCCGGTCCGCAATCCCCCGACTCGCATGCGCCGTGGTCGCGGGAATGGTGATCGGGGCCGCCGTCGGCGTCCCGACCGATGCACCGCTCGGTATTCTCGCGGGCATCGCCGCCACAGAGGCGTTCTTCGTGGTGTCGGGCTGGATCGTGCTGTGGCCCATGAACGCCGAAGCGACGCGCGGCCACGCCCGGCGTGAGGACCTGCGCCCGGTGGCCGAGGAAATCGCCGTGATCGCGGCCGCCGTGTGCGGACTCCTCGGAATCGTGGTGCTCCATTTCGGCAATGCCGACCCCGTTCATGCCGCGACGGCGCTCGGCGGTGTGTTCATGGCCTGGGCCGCACTCCATCTGATGTACGCCACCCGCTACGCCTTCCTCTACTACCCGCAGGCCATGGGCGGGATCGACTTCAACTCCGAGCAGTTGCCGGCGTACCGTGACTTCTTCTACTTCAGCTACAACCTCGGTATGACCTACCAGGTCTCGGACACCGGTGTGTCCAGCTCGGCGATCCGTGCCATGGTGCTGCGGCACTGCCTTCTGTCCTACGTCTTCGGCACCAGCGTGCTCGCCACCGCCGTCAACCTCGTCGCGGGCATCGTCACGCGCTGACCCCTCCCTGGAGACCGCCCGGGACCGGCGGCCGGAGCGTGAGCCCGGAGGGCCGCACACCACGCGTGCGACGACCCGCCTCCCCGCCGGGACGCGGTCGCTCATGTGGCGACCTGTCGGCGGGGCGACGACACTGGGGTGGGGGAGCAGCACCGGGAGGTACACCGGCCATGCACACCGTCGAGGAAAAGATCGAGGTCGCGGTGCCGGTGCGTACCGCCTACGACCAGTGGACCCAGTTCAAGAGCTTTCCCCGGTTCATGGCCTCGGTGAAGAGGGTCGAACAGGTGGGGCCGACCGTGACCGCATGGGTCATCGGCTATGGACCGGTGCACAGCGAGTTCGAGGCGGAGATCGTGGAGCAGGAGCCGGACTCCCGCCTGGTCTGGCGCAGCCTTGACCGGCGCCCCCGGCACCGGGGAGAGGTGTCGTTCAGCCCCACCGCCGACGGCGGCACCGCGGTCACGGTGCGCATGGAGGTGGAGCCGCGCGGTATGGCGGGGCGGCTGCCCCGCGCCTCCCGTGTCACCGGCCGCGTGGTGCGGCTGGAACTCGGGCATTTCAAGGAGTTCATCGAGGGGCTCGGAGAAGCCGGCGGTGCCTGGCGCGGCGCGATCCACAACGGACACGTACGGCACGCGGAACCGAATCCGCCCAGGAGCCGGGTGCCCTGTTGGCCGGTCGGCTGATCCGTCCGAGGGCACACGATCGGCTGATCCACGTGAGGGCACAGGCCAAGGGAGAGGCAACCGGATGACGAAGCCGCCGAGCGAGGAGCCCGAGGACGATCTCACCGTCACGCGCCCCAGGACATGGGCCGCGGGAGTTCCGGCGGTGGTGCACGCCTTGGAGTACTCCCTGGAGCAGACGTCCTTGGCCAAAACCGGTGTGGACCTGCTGACCATGAACCAGGTGGGCGGGATCGACTGTCCCGGCTGCGCGTGGGCGGATCCCACTCCGGGACACAGGCACCGCAACGAGTACTGCGAGAACGGCGCCAAGCACATCAATGACGAGGCGACGACACGCCGTGTGACCGCGGAGTTCTTCCGCAGGCACCGGGTGTCCGAACTCGGCCGGCGCTCCGACATGTGGCTGAACCACCAGGGCCGGCTGACCGAACCGATGGTCAAGCGACCGGACTGCGACCACTACGAGCCGATCAGCTGGAACGAGGCGCTGGGACTTCTCGCCACGGAGCTGACCTCCCTGGACTCTCCGGACGAGGCGGTCTTCTACACCTCGGGCCGGGTCAGCAACGAGGCCGCGTTCGTCCTGCAGCTGTTCGCCCGGGCGTTCGGCACTAACAACCTGCCCGACTGCAGCAACATGTGCCACGAGTCCAGCGGTTTCGCCCTGCACGAGACGCTGGGCACGGGCAAGGGAACGGTCAGCCTCCACGACCTCCACCACGCCGACCTCATCTTCCTGGTCGGCCAGAATCCCGGCACCAACCACCCGCGGCAGCTGTCCGCCCTGGAGCAGGCGAAGTTGAACGGCGCGCGCGTCATCGCGGTGAACACGCTGCCCGAGGCCGGACTGCTGAGATTCAAGAACCCGCAGAAGGCACGCGGAGTGATCGGGCACGGCGTCCGGATCGCCGACCGGTTCCTGCACATTCGATCCGGCGGTGACCTGGCCCTGTTCCAAGGGCTCAACCGGCTGCTGGTCGAGGCCGAGGACGCCCGGCCGGGGCAGGTGCTGGACCATGACTTCATCCGGTCCCACACCAGTGGCTTCGAGGAGTTCGCCGAGCACGTCCGGGGGATCGCCTGGCCGGACGTGCTCACCGCGACCGGTCTGACCCGTACGGAGATCGAGCAGGTCCGCGACGACGTCCTGCGCAGTGAACGCGTGATCGTGTGCTGGGCCATGGGAATCACGCAGCACAAGCACGGCGTGGCCACCGTCCGGGAGATCGTGAACTTCCTGATGCTGCGCGGAAACCTCGGCCGAGCGGGGGCCGGCGCCTGCCCCGTACGCGGGCACAGCAATGTGCAGGGCGACCGGACGATGGGCGTCTGGGAGCAGATGCCGGACTCCTTCCTGGACGCACTGCGGGAGGAGTTCGGGTTCGACCCGCCCCGGGCTCACGGACTGGACTCCGTGAACTCGATCAGGGCGATGCGCGAGGGCCGTATCAAGGTGTTCCTCGGCGTCGCGGGCAACTTCGTCAGGGCCGCTCCGGACAGCGCCGTCACCGAGGAGGCCATGCGCACCTGCCGCCTGACCGCGCACATCTCCACCAAGCTCAACAGGTCGCACACCGTCTGCGGTCGCACCGCGCTCATCCTGCCGACGCTGGGCCGCACCGAACGCGATGTCCAGGCCGGCGGAGAGCAGTTCGTCACCGTGGAGAACTCCATGAGTGAGGTGCACACCTCCCGCGGGCGGCTCAAGCCGGCCTCCACGCTCCTGCTCAGCGAGGTCGCCATCCTGTGCCGTCTGGCCCGGCGCACCCTGAACGGCAGGCCGGGCATCCCCTGGGAGCAGTTCGAAGCCGACTACGGGGCCGTCCGGGACCGGATCTCCCGCATCGTGCCCGGCCTGCACGACTTCAACCGGCGCGTGGCGCGTCCCGGCGGCATCAGACTGCCCAACCCGGTCAACGAGGGCGTGTTCCCCACCGCGTCGGGCACCGCGCTGTTCACCTGCAACGCCTGGCAGATGCCGCAGGTCCCGGAGGGCCATCTGCTGCTGCAGACGCTGCGCTCCCACGACCAGTGGAACACCATCCCGTACACGCCCAACGACCGCTATCGGGGCATCCACGGAAGCCGCCGGGTGGTGCTGGTGAACCCGGACGACATGAGCGAACTCGGGCTGGCCGAACGGGAACGCGTCGATCTGGTCGGCGTGTGGACGGACGGCACCGCGCGCCGCGCCGAGGACTTCGAAGTCGTCCCGTACCCGATCACACGCGGCTCCGCCGCCGCCTACTACCCGGAGACACAGGTCCTGGTGCCCCTCGACAGCGTGGCCGAGATCAGCAACCAGCCGACGTCCAAGGCAATCCTGGTCCGGCTGGAGCCCGCGGCTGCCCGGCTGCGTACCGCACCACAGGCGTAGGGTCCCGACGCGGCTTCATCCTTGCTGCCGGTCCCGGGAAGGCATGAACGCTGGTCGGGGCAGCCCCGCAGCAGGGTCTCGCGCAGGGCGAGTGCGGCGATCAGGGCGGCCGGCGCGAACGGGAGCGCGGCGGCGAAGGTCTCGGCGGGCGCGTGCCCGTACGCCGCGCGGACCGCGGTGGCCGTCGCCGTGCCGGCGGGCCCGACGTGCCGGCTCACCACAGAGGCGGCCACGGCGCCCAGGACGGTCATGCCCAGCATCCCGCCGAGGCTCCCCACCGGCCCCGGCGCCCCCGCAGTCCGGACTCCCGCTCTGCCTGCGATCGTTGACATTCAAGGCGGACGCATTGCAAGATCCGGGCTGCGGAAGCGGCCGTTCCTGTGGTTCCACGTAGTGATTCGCTGCACCCAGGACTGAGTGTCCGACTCACCCCTTCAAGGGGCGAGGGGGTGCCTCTTGCGCCACTTCAGGTGAACCGGGGGCGATACATTGGCCTGAAACCTCAGGGATGGAGCTGCAGCGTCGTGACCGAACGGTGGAGCGGGGGCGAACGTCCGGGCGTCGCCCAAGGCTGCGGCATCCGGGGATGCCACCGGCCTGCACCGCTGTCTTCGCGATCCGCCATGTCCCAGGAGCCGGGCCACGGCGACCGCAGCCACCGTGGCGCGAGTGCAGAACCTGCGTGCGGATGATCTGGCGTGGTCGAAAAAGGCGGAATACGGGCAAGGACGCGGACCCTGCCCGCAATGCGTCGTACGGTGCGCCGGCTCCCGCTCGAGTCGGGCTGTCACGGCGTGCGCTCCGCCGCGAGACGCAGCTGATCGTCTCGTCGATGCCGCTGCCGGAGCCTTTCGACCTGGACCAACTGGTCCGGAACATGGAACAGGCCCGGGGCCGGCGCATCGTCATGAGACCTCTGCCGGACCGCATTGCCGGCGTCACCGGCATCTGCGGCCTGTACGTCCGGCACGACACCCGGCCTCTCGACCTGATCTTCCACGTCAACAGCGGTTCCCCGTGGCACGAGAGACAGGTCAAACTGCACGAGCTGGTCCACCTGTGGGCCGAGGACTCCACCGGTGTCATCGGCACCGACGAGTTGCTGGCCAACTTCTCGGCCGAGCGCGCCGAGCAGCTGGTGGCCGAGGGGCGGGTCTCCGCCCGTCGGCGATACGAGACCTGGGTCGAACAGCGTGCAGAGGACGCGGCAGCGCTCATCAACCGCATGGCGCAGACCCAGCACTCCATCGACGACCCGACCACGCGAAGCCTCGCCCAGGACTTCACCTACGGCAGGCCCAAGACTTGAAAGACCAGAACATGTCCGACCTCCTGGCCTACCTCATCGCGGGCCTGCTGCTCATACAAGCCGGACTGAGAGCCAAGTCCGCCGTCAGGGGCCACCGGCGAGACCGGTCGCTGTGGGGGGCCTTCGTGGCCTTCGCCGCGGCATGGCTGAGCCGCACCAGCGCAGGATATGCCGTGCTGGACAGCCTTGGTCTGCCCGACCTGGCCTACTTCGTGAAGCACGTCCTGTCCATCATCGGCATCTGCGTCATCCTGCGCTACGTCACAGCGGTCTACCGCACGGCAGGACCGGACGGCGAGCGGTCCCGTGCCGTCCGGCTGTCCGCCGTCGTCCACCGCGTCGCTACCCGGGCTTCGGCGGCCACCGTCCTGGTGATGGCGGTGATCTTCTTCTTCCTGCTGGGCAAGCCCGACACGTCCACCCCCTACTTCATCGCGCGGTACCACGACGGGGCGGCCGTCGCCGTGTACATGGGGCTGTTCTACCTGTACGCCGGTGTCGCTGCCACAGTGTGCGCGGTCCAGTGGGGAGGTGCCGTCAAGGACGCACCGTTCCGCTCCCTGCGCATCGGCCTGCGGATGATGTCCACCGCCATGGTGATCACGACGGTCTACTCGGTGCTCCGCATAGCCTTCCTCCTCGTCGTGACCTTCTCCAGGGTCTCGAACGGCACGGAACACACGCAGGAGATGGTGACAGACACCCTCCTGTACCTGTGTTTTCTGCTCTGGGGCCTCGGCGCCATCGCACCGGCGACGCACGCCGCACGCGAGCGGTACCACGCCCTGCGCAGCCTCGTCGAGCTGTCCCCTCTCTGGCGGCAGCTCGCACTGCGCTTCCCGGACGCCGTCCGGTACCGCCCCAGCACGCTCTTCACCCGCGTCACGGCGAAGGCGGCACGCCTCGATGCTGCCCGCGACCTGTTCTTCAGCCCGGACCCGTCACTGCCGGCCCGTCTGGACCGATTCGCCATGGACGTCCGCGACGTGGTCTTCCTGCTGCGACGGCACGCGCCTCACGACCTTGCCGAGCGTGCCTTCGCGCGCGCCGAGAACGACCTCAGGCCGCAGCATGCCACCGATGTGCAGGCCGAAGCGCTCTGGATCCGCGCCGCGTTGTCCACGGTCGACGAGCCCGTGCCCGAGTCGACGGGCACGAGCGCGCCGTATCCCTTCGACCCCGGTGCCACCCCGCGCGAGGAGGTCACCCACCTGCGGAACCTGGCATCCGCCTACAGGCTCACCACAGCTTCCGACGCCCTGAATCTGCTCACCCGCCAGCCCACCGGCCACAGTTGAGCAACCGATACCGAGAACACCGAGGTTTGCACATGACTTCCCCCAACCCCGACCGTCCCACGATGTCCGCCGCGGCAGTCCTGCGGGACGGCGAGGGCCGGTTCCTGATCGTCAAGCCCGGCTACAAGCCGGGCTGGAACCTCCCGGGCGGCGGCGTCGACGAGGGTGAGACGCCGGCCCAGGCGGCGCGCCGTGAACTGCTGGAGGAACTCGGCATCGACCAGGCGGTCGGGCGGCTCCTGGTGAGCGCCTTCGTCCGGACGCCGGCCGGTAGCCACATCTACTTCGTCTTCGACGGCGGAGTGCTCGGCGAGGAGCAGCGGGCCGCGATCGTCCTGCAGGAGAGCGAGCTGACCGACTACCGGTTCAGCGCACCGGACGAGATCGGGCCGGACGAGATCCCGCCCGCCGTGCGGCCGGTCTGGGAGGCGGCCCTGGCCTGTCTCGCCGAGGGAAGCACCACGTACCGCGAGTTCGCGCGCTAGCCGAGCGCGGCAGCAGAGCGGCGAAGCCTACTCGGGCAGGCCGGAATCGGGGCCGAGGATCTCGGCCATCGTGCTGCTGATGAAGTCCAGGAGTTCGGCCCGCGCGGCGGGGGGCATCTCGTGCTCGCCGCCGCGCGCCGCCTCCACCGTGAAACTGTTCCGGACGGCGCGCGTCGACACCACCAGTTGCTCGATCTGGGGGTCCGGGCTCCGGAAGAACACCGACGGCACGTCGAGGGCCAGCGCCAGGGCATTGAGGATCTCGTCCGAGAGCGCGGCGTACGTTCCCAGTCGCAACGCTTCGACCACGGCCTCCGTGAGTACGGGCCTGCCCGCTTTACGGTTGCCCTCGGCGGCGATTTCGGCGTCCGACGGCAGCGCACCCTGGAAGACGTCGTCCCGCAGGTGCGCGAGCTTGTGCGCCACCGAGGCCGCCGACGCCCCCGTGGGGGCTCGCACGGGCACGACGTGACCAAAGCTGCGTTTCTGGGCGGCGAGCAACTCCGTGACGGTGACGCCGTACGCGTCGGCGAGCGGCTCGTGAAACGCCTCCGGCAGTGGCCGCTTGCCGCGCTCCGCAGCGCGGACCGACATCGGCGAACGGGTCTTCGTGACCGCCACGGTGTCCGCCTGCGTCATGCCGGCGTCGCATCGCAGGTCCGCGAGGTGGGGCGGCTCCAGGCGCGGAAACAGGTCGTCGAGGTCCGCGTCGAGCGCCGCGGCGATGCCGGGAAGCCGCTCGGGCGGGGGAGTGGCCTGACCGGTCTCCCAGCGCGACACCGCGTTGGTCCCCACACCCAGCACCGCACCCAACTCGGACTGGGACTGGCGCAGGAGCACGCGGCGGTTGCGCAGTTCACTGCCGTCGAAGGTGCGCTCGGGCATGCAAGTACTCCATCAGATTGGCGGGTCAGGCCACTCTAGCCACTTGATCAGATCACTAAAAGGGGATAGTTTCACCTTCTGGTGATCGAGGTGTGGTCGTTGCCGTCCACGGGGGTGGCGGCAACGACCACCCCCGTCATCGCGCTGACTTGGGACAACCGTCGAGCCGGCCGCGAGCGGCTCCCCGCCCACGGGGCGAGAGCGATCTTCGAGTGGTCGTCCAGGGCGGCGGCAACTCGCCCCGTGTCGTTGCCCGTCGCTTGTGCGACGCGGCCGGCGTGGCCGAGGGGGCGGTGCCCGATCGGACCGTTGGCCGTGTCGCCGGCGAGAGCAGGCAGTCGCCGACTGCGAACTTCGCGCTCAGAAAGTGCTGTTGACCTCGTTGACATGCCGTAAGCCCACGCGTTTCACTCGACACTCGTGTATGGCAACGTTGTCAGGCCGTCCGAGGCGACCGGCACCGTTGCCTGTCACTGATGCCCCTGTCCTTCGGCACGTCAGCACCTGTGCGAAGCACGAACCGCTGCGGAGGCAACCGATGGTCCGACCCCGACGTTCAGCCGCGCCACGTAACCGAAAAAGACTCCGCCAACGCCTGGCCGTGATCTCCGTCCTGGGCATCGCGGCACTCCCGCTCCCCGCGATCGGCGCCGCCCATGCCGCGACCGCCGCACCACCGGCCTTGGTGAAAGACCCCGCGTCCCTCGTCAACCCCCTCATCGGTACCTCCGGAGAGGTGGACACCTTCCCCGGCCCCGACATGCCCGCCGGCATGGTGCAGTGGGGTCCCGACACGACGCCCAACCGCCCCGAGGGCGGCGGCTACGAGTACAACGACAACAAGATCTCCGGCTTCAGCCTCACCCATGTCTCGGGACCCGGCTGCAGTGTCGCGGGCGATCTGCCCATCCTGCCGGTGACCGGCGCCCTGTCGGGCAACCTCGGCGACACGTCCGTCGGCTTCGGCCACGCCGACGAGCAGACGGGTGTCGGGTATTACAAGGTCACCGACGCGAACGGAGTCACGACCCGGCTGACCGACACCACACGCGCCGGCCTGGGCAGCTTCACCTTCCCCGCGGGCCGGCAGGCGAACCTGCTCTTCAAGCTCAGCGGCGGTGCCACGCAGGTGGACGGCACCCGTGTCCAGGTCGTGAACGACAAGGAGATCAGCGGCGCGGTCGACAGCGGCCACTTCTGCGGCGCGAACAACCGGTACACCCTGCACTTCGACATCAAGTTCGACCAGCCGTTCACCGCGAGCGGCACCTGGGCCGGCAGCACCATCAACCGCAGCGCGACGTCGCTGAAGGCGGGCAAGGCCCGGCAGAACCCGCAGGCACACCCGTCGAAGCCGCTCAGGGAACAGCACTTCACCGTTCCCGCGACCCCGTCCCCGACCGTGCACGCAAGCGCCGGCAAGTCCGCCGAGCCCCCCACGACAGGCGCCAACGGCATGTACCTGACGTTCGACACCTCCGCCAACCCGACGGTGCGGGCCAAGGTCGGCGTCTCCTACACCAGCGACGCGGGCGCGGCGGACAACCTCGCCACCGAGGTCAGGAACTGGAACCTCGACACCGTCGAGCAGGCGAACCACGACGCCTGGAACGCGGTGCTGAACAAGATCCGGATCGGCGGCGGGACCACCGACCAGCAGGTGCAGTTCTACACCGCGCTGTACCACGCGCTGCTGCACCCGAACGTCTTCTCGGACGACAACGGCCAGTACATGGGCATGGACAACCAGATCCACAAGCTGGCCAGGGGCCAGCAGGCCCAGTACGCCAACTACTCGGGCTGGGACACCTACCGCTCTCAGACCCAGTTGATGGCGATGGCCGAGCCCAAGGTCGCCGGCGACGTAGTGACCTCGATGCTCAACGGCTACGACCAGACGGGCCTGCTGCCCAAGTGGGCCTCGAACAACGGCGAGAGCTACGTCATGGTCGGCGACCCGGCCGCCGGCATCATCGCCGACGCGTACGCCTTCGGCGCCCGCGGCTTCGACACGGACAAGGCGCTCGCCGCCCTGCAGCACGAGGCCACCGCCGCGAACAACGACCGCCCCGGTGAGTCGGTGCGGGACGCGAAGGGCTACCTCCCGCTGGACGAGAACGACTACGGCTGCTGCAACTTCTACGGCCCGGTCTCCACGCAACTGGAGTACGACTCCGCCGACTACGCCCTCGCCGCCTTCGCGAAGGCGCTGGGCAGGACGGCCGTCTACGAGAAGTTCGCCACCCGCGCCCAGGACTGGATGAACGTCTTCAACCCGCAGACCGGCTACATGCAGGCCAAGAACAAGGACGGCCAGTTCGCCGGCGGTTTCACCCCGGGCACCTCCAACGGCTTCGTGGAGGGCACGTCGGCCCAGTACACGCCGATGGTCCCGTTCAACCTGAAGCAGCTCATCCAGGCGCGCGGCGGTGACCAGGCGTACTCGTCCTACCTGGACAGCCTGCTCGACAACATCACGAACCCCGGCAACACCAACGCCAACCTGAGCAACGAGCCCAGCGTGGAGATCCCCTGGGAGTACGACTACACGGGCCGGCCGTGGAAGACCCAGGCGGCCGTCCGCGAGGCCCAGCAGAAGCTGTACTTCAACGCTCCGGTCGGCTCGTTCGGCAACGACGACCTCGGCGCGATGAGTTCCTGGTACGTCTGGTCCGAGCTGGGCATGTACCCCGAGACCCCGGGCGCCGACACCCTGGCGCTCGGCAGCCCGGTGTTCCCGGTGGCCGAGGTGACCTTCGCAGGCGGCAAGACGGTGCGGATCAACGCGCCGCAGGCGGCACCCGAGGCCCCGTACGTGCAGTCCCTCGACGTCAAGGGCAAGGAGTGGAACACCTCCTGGCTGACCTACCAGCAGTTCAAGGGCGCGGGCACGCTCGACTTCACCCTCGGCACCCAGCCCGACACGTCCTGGGCGTCCGGCCCGTCGGCGGCGCCGCCGTCGGACACCACGGGCGGCGACCGTGTGCTGGCCGCGACCGGCCCCTCCAGCGACGGCCTGGTGCTCCAGCCGGGCGCGTCCGGTGACGGCACGCTCGCCCTCACCAACCTCGGCGGCAAGGACGTCACCGTGGACTGGAAGGCGACCGTGCCCTCCGGCGCCACGCTCGACCCCGTCTCCGGCTCGGTGAAGGTGCCCGCCTCCGGCAGCGCCGAGGTGAAATTCCACGTGACGGCGGGCGCGAGCGAAGGAACGTTCCCGGTCGCCTTCGCGCTGAGCGACCACAGCACCGGGGCGGCACTGAGCGGGGCGGCCCTCCGCGTGGCCGTGGCCAAGGCCGGCGAGCTGTGGCCGTACGACACCAACGAAGGCATCTACCCCGACGGCACGAGCTTCTCGGGCGGCTTCGACAGCGGAGGCTGGGCGTTCTCGCAGAACGCGCTCTCGGCCGCCGGCGTCACGAGCGGCTCCACCGTCACGGCCGACGGCATCTCCTACACCTGGCCGGCCGTGACGCCCGGTCAGCTGGACAACCTGGAGATAGCCGGCCAGACCATCCCGATGCCCGCCGGCACGTCGGGCGCGTCGCTGGGCCTGCTGGGCACGGCGACCAACGCACCGACCGACGGCAGCGGGGTCTCGGGCACGGTGACCGTCAACTACACCGACGGCACCACGTCGAAGGCGACGGTCGGCTTCTCGGACTGGACGCTCAACGGTGGTTCGAGCAAGCCGCTCGCGGGTGACACCACGGCCGTCACGACGGGCTACCGGAACACCGGCAGCGGTGGCCGGGACGGCGTGAAGACGTACGTCTTCGCCACGAAGGTCCCGCTCGACGCGTCCAAGCAGGTGGCGTCGATCACCCTGCCCGTGACGGGCTCGACCGGCTCCGACCACCTGTTCGCCTACGGCTTCGGCCAGTGAGACCCGGCGGACACTGACGACGGCGGGCCGGTTCCCGGGGACTCGAGCCACGGGAGCCGGCCCGCCGGACGTGCGGGGCCATCGGCAGGGGCTGTGCCGGACGACCGGTCGTACACCGACCGGTCGTTGACCGGGTTGCGCGGCTGCTCGGCCCTGGTCGGAGCACGAGTCGCCACCGTCTGGACCCGGTCCAGTGCCGCTGTCCCACCGGGCCATAGCGTTTGAGGATGCAGACGGACAGGCGTACGAGGACAGGCAGCCGCACCGTGGCGGCGGTGGTGATGGCGGTGATCGGGGCGGGCATCCTTGCGGTCTCCCTCACCGAGGTGGTCCAGGGCGACAGCCGGATCTCCGCGCTCCGTGCCCACGGACGCCGGGTGCCCGGCGACGCCTCCATCGCCCGGGCCTGTTCGACCGGCCGCGGAACCACATGCTCCACGACCAACGTGTGGCTCACCTTCCGTGACGCCCAGGGTCTCGACGAGTACGTCGCGGAACCCCGGCTCGCGCACACGCTCTACGTGCCGAGCGGCCCGGCCGGCGACGACGGGCGGGTGCACACCACCGTCGTCTACGATCCCGCCGACCCGGACGACGCCCAGGCGGCCGGTGCCCTGCGCTGGGGCCCCTGGGATCTCATCGAGCACCGGTGGCTCACCTTCACCGTCGGTCTCGGGCTGGCCGTGGCCGGCTCGGGAGCACTCGTCGCCGACCGCATCCGCGGTTGAGGGACGGCCCGCGCACAGCAGCGTCCGGCCCTCTGTCAGGGGTGGTCGGCAGCGCCCATTGGACCTTCCACCGAGGGAACCCGGCATCCGTCGTCGGGAAAGCACATTGTGCAGAGAGGTGTTGCCGGATTGGGTTGCCGCAGAAACCGGTACGGAAAGAGGCACATGGCATCCCTGCTCGACGGCTGCACCCCCTGGCCCGAGGAGTTCGCCGACCGCTACTGGGCGGCGGGCCACTGGCGTGGCCGCACACTGGACAACCTGCTGCGCGACGCAGCCCTGCAGTACGGACCGCGGACCGCGCTCGTGCACGGCGAGACCCGCATCACGTACGCGAACCTGAACCGCCGCGTGGACCGCACGGCCGCCGGATTCCGGCTGCGCGGCCTCAGGCCCGGGCAGCGGGTCGTCGTGCAGCTCCCGAACGTCCCCGAGTTCGTCGTCACCGTGTTCGCGCTGATGAGGGCCGGCGCCGTCCCGGTGCTCTGCCCGCTGTCGCACCGCGCGCCGGAGGTGTCCCACATCGTGCGGGTCACCGAGGCCGTCGGCTACGTCGGTCCCTCGACGTACCAGGGCTTCGACCACACGGCGATGGCCGCGGACCTCGCGGCCCAAGGTCCTTTCCTGCGGCGGGTGTTCACCTATGAGGCGCCGGGCACCGCGTCCCCGTACGGCGGCCTGTCCACCGACCCGTCGGGCTGCCACTACTTCCCGCTGGGCTCCATCGACGCCCCGCCCGAACGCCCGCTCGCGCAGAGCGCCGGCCAGGTGGCGTTCTTCCTGCTCTCCGCCGGTAGCACCACGGCGCCCCGGCTCGTTCCGCGCACCCACAACGACTACGCCTACCAGGCTCGGGCCGCCGCCGAGGTGGTGTCCCTCACCGGGGACGACGTGTATCTCGCCGCGCTGCCCGCCGAGTCCAACCTCGCCTTCGGCTGCCCCGGCATCGTCGGCACCCTCTGTGCCGGTGGCACCGTCGTCCTGGCCGGGAACCCCGAACCCGCCGTGTGCCTTCCGGTCATCGGGCGAGAGCGGGTCACCGTCACGTCGGTGCCCTCCGCCGTCGCCCGCCTCTGGCTCGACGCACTTCCCACGGCCCGGGCCGACGTGAGCAGTCTGCGGCTCCTGCAGGTCGGCGGCGCGCCGTTGCGCCGGGCGGCCACCGTGACGGCAGGTCCCGCACAGGGCTGTCGCCTGCAGCAGGTCTTCGGCGGGGCCGAGGGGCCGCTCACTGTGACCCGGCCTGCCGATCCGGACGAGACCGTGCTGACCACCCAGGGCCGTCCGCTCTCGCCCGACGACGAGATCCGCATCGTCGACGCCGACGGCAAGGACGTGCCCGACGGAGAGCCCGGCGAACTCCTCGCCCGCGGCCCGTACACGCCGCGGGGCTACTACCGTGCGCCGGACCACAACGCACGCTCCTTCACCACCGACGGGTACCTCCGCACCGGCGACCTCGTGCGGCGCACCCCGGACGGCAACCTGGTGGTGGCCGGCCGTCTCCGCGACGCCTGGACGTCCGGTGGCCGGGATCGGCCGGGCCCCGGACCAGGGCCTCGCGGGTGTAGACGCCGGTGACCCGGCCGCCGTCGTAGATGCAGATGTAGTGGTTCGGCATGAGGCGGTGGTTGCCGGAACGGATCTCCCGGTTCCCGGACGTGGTCATGTGTATCTGGAGGGTGCCGTCGATCGCACCCTTGATGGTGCCGAGGCCCTTGCAGAACGGGTTGGAGGCATGCATGACCATCCGGACGTCGACGTAGTTCCCGCCGGATCCGAGCTTCTTGACGCTCATGTACTTGTCGCTCGCCGTCTTGGTGGCGACGAGCCTGTGGTCCGACTTGCGGTACACATGGCCGGCGTGGCGTTCGTGCTGCTGGCACTCCTTCTCGACGTGGCCGTCAGCACCGTCCGGGGAGGAGCGGAAGCCGCCCTGCTGTGGATCTGGGCGGTCTTCTCGGGATATGTGCCGTTCGTGTTCCTCCTCGGCCGGTACGCCTGGCGCAAGACCCTCCGCTGACTCCCGCCGGGCGGGGCACGGCGCCCTGCCCGCCGTGCTCGGCGGGCCTGTCGGTCATCGAGTTCATCACGACTGCCGTCACCTGTGCTCAACCCCTTGACGGACGTCGCTCACGCGGTTTAACTCACGTCGTAAATTAAGCCATGAGGAGCCTTCGGGAGTCGCGCTGACGCGGTGTCGGCTCCCGGGGCGGGCCTCGGAGTTCGACTCCCGGAAAGGGACACCAGGAGCCATGCGCAGAATCCGAGCCGCGGCCACCGGCGCCGTCACCCTGTCTCTCGCCCTCGCGGCCACGGCCTGCGGCGGCGGTTCCGCGACCGGGGGCGGGTCGAACGACTCACCCAAGACACTGACGTACTGGGCCTCCAACCAGGGCGCCAGCATCGCCGTCGACCAGCAGGTGCTGGGGCCCGAACTCACCAAGTTCCAGAAGCAGACCGGCATCAAGGTGAAGCTGGAGGTCGTGCCCTGGTCCGACCTGCTCAACCGGATCCTCACCGCCACCACCTCCGGCCAGGGCCCGGACGTGCTCAACATCGGCAACACCTGGAGCGCCTCGCTGCAGGCGACCGGCGCGCTGCTGCCGTGGGACGCGAAGAACCTCGCCAAGATCGGCGGCAAGGACCGGTTCGTCGACTCCGCGCTCGGCTCGACCGGCGCGGCGGGCAAGGACCCGGCCGCGGTCCCGCTGTACTCGATGGCGTACGCCCTCTACTACAACAAGAAGATCTTCGCCGACGCCGGCATCGCGAGGCCCCCGGCCACCTGGGACGAACTGGTCGCCGACGGCAAGAAGATCCAGGCCAAGGGCAAGTCCGCGCTCGGGGCCGAGGGCGCGAGCCTGGCGGAGAACATCCACCACGTCTTCGTCTTCGCCAAACAGCACGGCGCCGACTTCTTCACCGCCGACGGCAAGCCGAACTTCACCGATCCCAAGGTCGTCGACGCGGTCAGGAGTTACGTCGACCTGATGGCCAAGGACAAGGTCATCCCGGCCGGCGACGCCGAGTACGCGCAGAACCAGTCCGTCAGCGACTTCGCCAAGGGCAAGCAGGCGATGCTGCTGTGGCAGTCGGCCGCCGCCAACCTCAAGTCCCAGGGCATGAGCGAGGACGCCTACGGCATCGCGCCCGTACCGGTGATCTCCGGCACCCCCGGCACCGGCACCCAGGTCAACTCGATGGTCGCCGGCATCAACCTCGCCGTCTTCAAGAACACCCACAACCTCGACGGCGCCACGCAGTTCGTGAAGTTCATGACCTCCGACGAGGAGCAGAAGATCCTCAACAAGGCCTACAGCTCCATCCCGCCGGTCAAGTCCGCCCAGGCGGATGCG
This sequence comes from Streptomyces broussonetiae, assembly GCF_009796285.1. Lineage (NCBI taxonomy): Bacteria > Bacillati > Actinomycetota > Actinomycetes > Kitasatosporales > Streptomycetaceae > Streptomyces > Streptomyces broussonetiae. Next base: position 8,118,084 of record NZ_CP047020.1, read on the forward strand.
GCGTTCGGCACCCCGGCCAACGCCGTACTCAAGAACACCCTCGCCACCTCCGCGGCGGCGCTGCCACAGGTCGCCTCCGAGTCGCAGTTCGAGACGGCGGTCGGTACGGCCGTCAAGGACCTGTTCGCGGATGCCGCCGCCGGGCGCGCGGTGACCACCGACTCGGTCAAGGCCGCGCTGGACAAGGCCCAGCAGCAGATGCCGGCGGCGTGAACGAGACGATGACGACCACCGCCTTCAAGGATCCGGTGCGCGAGGCTTCCCCCGGTGCGGCGACGCGCGAGCGCCGCCGCACCGGGCGGATCCGCCGGGCCGGCCTGCCCTACCTGCTCCTCCTGCCCGCCCTCGTGCTCGAACTCCTGGTCCATCTGGTGCCGATGGTCATCGGCATCATCATGAGCTTCAAGGAACTGACCCAGTTCTACATCCGCGACTGGGGCACCGCGCCCTGGTCCGGTTTCAGCAACTACAAGGTGTCGGTGGACTTCAACGCGCCCGTCGGCAACGCGCTGTTGCACTCCTTCTTCGTCACCGTCGGCTTCACCCTGCTGTCGGTCGGCCTGTGCTGGCTGATCGGCACCGCCGCCGCCGTCTTCATGCAGGACAGCTTCCGCGGCCGGGGTCTGCTGCGCGCCCTGTTCCTGGTGCCGTACGCGCTGCCCGTGTACGCGGCCGTCATCACCTGGGTGTTCATGTTCCAGCACGACAACGGCCTGGTGAACCACGTCCTGCACGACCAGCTCCACCTCACCGGCAAGCCCTCCTTCTGGCTGATCGGAGACAACAGCTTCTACGCGCTGCTGACGGTGTCGGTGTGGAAGGGCTGGCCGTTCGCCTTCCTCATCGTGATGGCCGGCCTGCAGAACATCCCGAGGGAGCTGTACGAGGCCGCCGCGCTGGACGGCGCCGGGACCTGGCAGCAGATCCGCCGTATCACCCTGCCCTCGCTGCGCCCGGTCAACCAGGTACTGGTCCTGGTGCTGTTCCTGTGGACGTTCAACGACTTCAACACGCCGTACGTGCTGTTCGGCAGGTCCGCCCCGGACGCCGCCGACCTCATCTCGGTCCACATCTACCAGGCCTCGTTCGTCACCTGGAACTTCGGCACCGGCTCGGCGATGTCCGTCCTGCTGCTGCTGTTCCTGCTCGTCGTCACCGGCACCTACCTGCTCGTCACCTCGCGCGGACGGAGGGCCTCCGATGGCTAGCACCGACTCGCCCATGGCGCCGTCGCGTTCGTTCACCTGGTCGCGGCGGATCTTCCTCACCCTGCTCACCGGTTTCGTACTGATCCCGGTGTACGTGATGATCTCCAGCTCGCTGAAGCCGCTCGCGGACGTCACCGGCAAGTTCCGCTGGCTGCCCAGCGGGCTGACCATCCGGCCGTACATCGACATCTGGTCGACGGTCCCGCTCGCCCGCTACTTCGTGAACTCGCTGATCGTGGCGGGCGCGGCGACCGTCTGCTCGGTGGTCATCGCGGTCTTCGCCGCCTATGCCGTCAGCCGCTACGAATTCCGCGGCAAGCGCGTGTTCACGGTGACCGTGCTGTCGACGCAGATGTTCCCGGGCATCCTCTTCCTGCTTCCGCTGTTCCTGCTCTACGTCAACATCGGCAACGCCACCGGCATCGCCCTGTTCGGTTCCCGCGGCGGGCTGATCCTCACCTACCTCACCTTCTCGCTGCCGTTCTCCATCTGGATGCTGATCGGCTACTTCGACTCGGTGCCGCGCGACCTGGACGAGGCGGCGCTGGTGGACGGCTGCGGCCCGCTCGGCGCGCTGCTCAGGATCGTCGTACCGGCCGCGATCCCCGGCATCGTCGCGGTCGCCGTCTACGCCTTCATGACCGCGTGGGGCGAGGTGCTCTTCGCGTCCGTGATGACCAACGACACCACCCGCACCCTGGCCGTCGGCCTCCAGGGCTACTCCACCCTCAACAACGTCTACTGGAACCAGATCATGGCCGCCTCGCTGGTCGTCAGCGTGCCCGTGGTGGCCGGGTTCCTGCTGCTGCAGCGCTATCTCGTCGCCGGGCTGACGGCAGGTGCCGTCAAGTGACCAACACCCCGCATTCCGAAGGGACTTCCGTGTCCGAACGCATCGACCTCGCCGCCTTCCCGCACGACTTCCTGTGGGGTACGGCCACAGCGGCGTACCAGATCGAGGGGGCCGTTGCCGAGGACGGCCGTGCGCCCTCGATCTGGGACACGTTCTCGCACATCCCGGGGAAGACCGCGAACGGCGACACCGGTGACGTCGCCTGCGACCATTACCACCGCTGGCGCGAGGACATCGCCCTGATGCGGCAACTCGGCGTCGACGCCTACCGGTTGTCCGTGGCCTGGCCACGCGTGCTGCCCGCGGGCACCGGGCCGGTCAACCCCAAGGGTCTCGCGTTCTACGACGAGTTGGTGGACGGCCTGCTGGAGGCGGGCATCACCCCCTCGGTCACGCTCTACCACTGGGACCTGCCGCAGGCGCTGCAGGACCGGGGCGGCTGGCCGGAGCGGGACACCGCCTTCGCGCTCGCCGAATACGCCTCGGCCGTCGCCGCCCGCCTCGGGGACCGGGTGAAGCTGTGGGCGACCCTCAACGAGCCGTCCTGCTCGGCCTGGATCGGCCACCTCGAGGGCAAGATGGCGCCCGGCTGGACCGATCCGGCTGCCGCCGTGCGCGCCTCCTACCACCTGCTCCTCGGCCACGGCCTGGCCGCGCAGGCGGTACGCGCCGCCGCCCCCGGCGCCCAGGTCGGCATCGTCAACAACCTTTCCACCGTGTATCCGGCCACCGACCGCCCCGAGGACGTCGAGGCGGCCCGCCGCCAGGACGGCCACGTCAACCGCTGGTGGCTCGACCCGGTGCACGGCCGCGGCTTCCCCGCCGACATGGTGGAGACATACGGCGTCGAACTCCCCGTCCAGACAGGTGACTTGGACACGATCGCGACGGACCTGGACTGGCTCGGCCTGAACTACTACTTCCCGGCCTACGTCGCCGACGCCCCCGACGGCCCGCCGCCGTACGTGCGTGCCGTGCGCCGTGAGGGCGTCCCGCGTACCGGCATGGACTGGGAGATCGACGCGAGCGGCATCGAGACCCTGCTGCTGAGGCTCACCGAGGAGTACGGCGCCCGGAAGATCTACGTCACCGAGAACGGCTCGGCCTTCGAAGACGTGGTCCGCCCCGACGGCAGCGTGGACGACCCCGAGCGCCAGGAGTATCTGGAGCGGCACCTCGCCGCCTGCGCCTCCGCCGCCCGCAAGGGGGCCCCGCTCGCCGGCTACTTCGCCTGGTCGCTGCTGGACAACTTCGAGTGGGCGTACGGCTACGCCAAGCGCTTCGGCCTGATTCACGTCGACTACCGCACCCAGGTGCGCACCATCAAGGGCAGCGGCCACCGGTACGCGGACATCGTCCGTGTCCACCGCGGCCGGGGCCGCCGGGCCGCCTGACCCGGGGCCGGCCGGTGGGCACGGGAAGGGAGACCCGTGCCCACCGGTCTCCCGGCCACACCGCGCATGTCGAATGTCATGTATGCGACATTCGCACGCCCGGGACGGAGAGCGGCACGTGCGCCTCCGCCCCGCAAGGAGAACCGCATGCCGTCCCCTCGCGTCCCGTGCACCCTGCTCGCCGCCTTCACCACCACGGCCCTGCCGGCCACCGGCCCGCCGTGACGGCGGCGGGAGCCGTACGACGTGCCGAACGCCCCGCGAGGAACCGGGAGCCTGCCGCCCCGTGACCGCCCCGTCCCCGTTGCGGGCACGGGCAGGGACCGTTCGTGGCGGGCCGGGCCCTCGCCGACCGGTACGGCGTACGGCGAAGCCCTGGCGGAGCCGGGGCGGCTGGGGCTTCCCACCGACGCCCCGGCCTTCGCCGCGGGCCTGCTCGAACTCGTCGGCACCACGGCGACGGGCGCCCTGCCGACGGCGGGGCCGGTGCCGTCCGGGGCGCGGCACGGCACCTGAACACCACACCCCTGCCCCACGTATCCCCTCACCGTGGGAGACTCCCTCTCCATGAGCGCGTCCCCGGCGGTGAGAGGTCTGCGGGCCGCGGTGTTCGCCGCGGTGTGCGTGCTGCTCGCCGCGGCCGGGCACGGGCTCGCCATGGGCGACATGCCACCGCTGTGGGCGGACGCGGCGGGCTTCCTCGGCGTGTTCGCGCTCGGCTGGGTCCTCGGCAGACGGGAGCGGTCGCTCGCCGGGATCGGCGCCGCCATGCTGCTCACCCAGGCCGCCCTGCACGCCGGCTTCGACGCCGCCCACCGCACCACAGGGCGTGTCACCACGTCCGGCCACGGTATGGCCGCGGTGCATGCCCACGACATGGCCGCGATGCACGTCCACCCGGGGGCCCCGCATCTCACCGCGCACGCCACTGCCACCCACTTTCTCGCCGCACTGGCCGCCTCCTGGTGGCTACGGCGCGGCGAGGCCGCCCTGTGGTCGCTGCTGCGCCGCACCGCCACGCTCGTCCCCGGCCTCGCCGCCTGGTGGCACGGCGCCCCGCTGCCCGCTCCCGCCCCGCGCCCCGTACGCGTCCCGGCCGACCCCGCACCACCCCGCCGGACCCCGCTGCGGCACGCGGTCGGCCGGCGCGGCCCCCCGCACCCGGTCCCGTACTCGATCTGACCCGGATGCTCCACACCTCTCGTACCACCACACCTCTCGTACGGAGACCGACTCACCCATGTCCGCAGCACACCCGGCCCTGCGCCGCGCCGCGACCGTCACCGCCGGCGCCGCCGCCACCGTCCTGCTCACCGCCGGTGCCGCGTTCGCGCACGTCACCGTCCACCCCGACAGCTACGCCAAGGGCGCCACCGACGGCGTCCTGACCTTCCGCGTCCCCAATGAGGAGGACAACGCCACCACCACCAAGGTCGAGGTCTTCCTGCCCACCGACCACCCCGTCCTCGGCGTGCTGGTCCACCCGCAGGACGGCTGGAGCGCCAAGGTCACCACCACCAAGCTCAAGACGCCGGTCAAGACCGACGACGGCACCATCACCGAGGCCGCCTCCGAGATCACGTTCACGGGCGGGAAGATCGGCGCCGGACAGTACGAGGACTTCAACGTCGCCTTCGGCCAACTGCCCGACGACACCGGACAGTTGGCCTTCAAGACGCTCCAGACCTACTCCGACGGCAAGATCGTCCGCTGGATCGAGGAGCCCACCGGCGCCGACGAGCCGGAGAACCCGGCCCCGGTGCTCAAGCTGACCGCCGGTGACGCGAGCGCCGCCCCGGCCCCTGCCAAGAGCGCCGCCGCCACCGCCCAGGCGTCCGGCTCCAGCGACTCCACGGCCCGCGGGCTCGGCATCGCCGGCCTGGTCGTCGGCGTCCTCGGCCTCGCGGCGGCCGCCTTCGCGCTCGTCCGGAGCCGCAAGCCGCAGTCGTAGATCACATGCAGGGGGAAGGGCCCGGACCGGCATCCCGGTCCGGGCCCTTCCCTCTGGCGGCGGTTCGCTCAGCGTGCCGCCAGTTCCAGGACCGGCGCCTCGGTCGGGACCTGCGCCGACGTCCGCGACGCACGCCACAGCCAGCGCACGTCGCGGCCGAAGGACCACACCAGGGAGCCCAGCGCCAGCAGCACGATCGCGAGGTTCGCCGGGCGCGGCAGCAGCTCGGCGCCCGCCAGGAGCAGGGCGATGCCCTGCACCGCGGCCACCGTCTTGCGGGCGAAGGACGGCGGCAACGGGGCGTTCAGCCACGGGGCGAGGCGGGCGGCGGCGACGAACGCGTAGCGCATCGCGCCGATCAGCAGCACCCACGGACCCAGCTGCATGGCGACGTAGACGCTCAGCACCAGGATCAGGAACGCGTCGACCTCCATGTCGAAACGCGCGCCGAGAGCCGTCGACGTACCCGTGCGGCGGGCCACCTTGCCGTCCACGCCGTCCAGCAGCAGGGCGACCGCGGTCAGCCCCACCATCAGCGTCACCGGCGGGGCGCTCTCGAAGGAGTCCGCGACCAGCGCGGTCACCCCGCCGACCAGGGTCGCCCGGCCGAACGTGACCCGGTTGGCCGGCCCGAAGGAACTGAGGCGCGAGCGGTGCAGTGCCCGAGCCAGCACGGCCCAGGTGGCGAACGCGAACGCGAGCCCCGTCAGCCAGCCGGCCGGCCCCATGCCTATCGCCGTGCCGAGCAGGGCCAGCAGCAGGACCTGTACGCCCGCTCCCACAGCGGTCTCCTGCTGAAGCCTCGCGTCATACGTGTTGTTCAGGGCCACCGCACACCCTCCGGCCGAGTGACAGAGTCGATCAACGCCGCGTACTGTGCGCGGCCTGTGCACTTCTCGGTACGTGAACAACTTGCCTAATGTTCAGGAGGATGCCGATGAACCGCTCGGCCCGCGCGTTCTGGCTGCGGTCGCCCGGTCACGGGGAACTGCGCGACGTCACCCTCGCGGCACCCGCCGAAGGCGAGGTCCTGGTCCGCGCCCTGTACTCCGGGGTGAGCCGCGGCACCGAGACACTCGTCTTCCGCGGCCAGGTGCCCGAGAGCCAACACGCCGCGATGCGGGCGCCGTTCCAGGACGGCGACTTCCCCGGCCCGGTCAAGTACGGCTATCTCAGCGTCGGCAAGGTGGAACAGGGCCCGGCTGAGCTGATCGGACGCACGGTCTTCTGCCTGTATCCGCACCAGAGCCGTTACGTCGTTCCAGTGAGCGCCGTGACCGTCGTACCCGAGTCGGTGCCCGCCGCCCGGGCCGTGCTCGCCGGGACCGTGGAGACCGCCGTGAACGCCCTGTGGGACGCCGCCCCGCTGATCGGCGACCGGATCGCGGTGGTCGGCGGCGGCATGGTCGGCTGCTCGGTGGCCGCCCTGCTCGCCCGGTTCCCCGGCGTCCGCCTCCAGCTCGTCGACGCCGACCCCGCCCGCGCCAGGACCGCCGAGGCACTCGGCGTCGACTTCGCCACACCCGAGGACGCCCGCGGCGGCTGCGACCTCGTCGTCCACGCCAGCGCCACCGAAACCGGCCTCACCCGCGCCCTGCAGCTCCTCGCCCCCGAGGGCACGGTCGTGGAACTGAGCTGGTACGGCGACCGGCGCGTGAGCCTGCCGCTCGGCGAGGCATTCCACTCCCGTCGGCTCACCGTGCGCAGCAGCCAGGTCGGCACCGTCTCCCCGGCAGCCCGCGCCGGCCGCGACTACGCCGACCGGATGGCACTCGCCCTCGACCTGCTCGCCGACCCGGCCCTGGACGCGCTCATCACCGGTGAGAGCGCGTTCGAGCAACTCCCCGACGTCATGCCCAAGCTCGCCACCGGCCGGATCCCGGCCCTGTGCCACCGGATCCGGTATGCCGAGGCGGTCTGACCTGAGAAAAGAGTGAGAGAGGGCTGAACACGGGGAAGCGAAGAGCCGTACTACACGTCATCCCCGGACAGGCACCGTCCGGGGGACCAGACGCGCCGCACCTGGAGGGTCGTCCGTTGTTCAGCATCACCGTCCGCGATCACATCATGATCGCCCACAGTTTCAGCGGCGAGGTGTTCGGGCCCGCGCAGCGACTGCACGGCGCCACCTTCCTCGTGGACGCCACATTCCGCCGCGAACAGCTGGACCAGGACAACATCGTGGTCGACATCGGCCTGGCCACCCAGGAACTCCGCCTGATCACGGCCGAGCTGAACTACCGCAACCTCGACGACGAACCGGAGTTCGCCGGTGTCAACACCTCCACCGAGTTCCTCGCCAAGGTGATCGCCGACCGGCTCGCCGCCCGCATCCACCGGGGCGCGCTCGGTGAAGGCGCCAAGGGGCTCGCCGGGATGACCGTCACCCTGCACGAGTCGCACATCGCCTGGGCGAGTTACGAGCGTGGCCTGTGACCGGGACGACGACCATGCAGCAGGCCCGCCTGTCCTACGTGCCGGCACAGCCCGCCGCCGAGAGCGCCGGAGTCACCCCCATGTCCCTGCGCACCGTGCACTTCGTCCTGCCCGGCGGCGTCGACGACCCGGCCGCGCCCAGCGGCGGCAACGCCTACGACCGCCGGGTCTGCCTGGACCTGCCCGGCTTCGGCTGGCAGGTCACCCGGCACCGTGCGCCCGGCACCTGGCCGCGTCCCGACCGGCCCGCCCGCGACCGGCTCGCCCGCACCCTGCGGGACCTGCCGGACGACGCGGTCGTCCTGCTCGACGGGCTCGTCGCCTGCGGTGTCCCCGAGATCGTCACCCCGCACGCCGACCGGCTGCGCCTCGCCGTGCTCGTCCATCTGCCGCTCGGCGACGAGACCGGCCTCGCCCCGGCCGTCGCCGCCGACCTCGACGCCCGCGAACGGGCCGTGCTGCGGGCCGCGCCCGCCGTGATCGCGACCAGCGACTGGGCCGTGCGCCGGCTCGTCTCGCACCACGGCCTCGCCCCCGACCGGGTGCACGTCGCCGCACCCGGCGCCGACATCGCGCCCCTCGCCCCCGGCACCGACGGCGTCTCCCGGCTGCTGTGTGTGGCCGCGGTGACCCCGCGCAAGGGCCAGCACCGGCTCGTGGAGGCGCTCGCGGCCGTCCGGGACCTGCCGTGGACCTGCGAGTGCGTCGGCGGCCTCGGCCAGGACCCCGAGTACGTCGCCCGGCTGCGCGCCCTCATCGCCCGCCACGGCCTGACCGACCGTCTGCACCTGACCGGGCCGCGCTCCGGCGCCGACCTCGACGCCGTCTACGCCGCCGCCGACCTGACGGTCCTGACCTCCTACGCCGAGACCTACGGCATGGCGGTGACCGAGGCCCTGGCCCGCGGCATCCCCGTCCTCGCCACCGACGTCGGCGGCGTACCGGAGGCCGTCGGCCGGGCCCCCGACGGCGGCGTGCCCGGCATCCTCGTCCCGCCGGAGGACCCCGCCGCGCTCGCCGCCGAACTGCGCGGCTGGTTCGGCGAGCCCGACGTACGCCGCCGCCTCAAGGCCGCCGCCCGGGCCCGCCGCGCCGCCCTCGACGGCTGGGCCACCACCGCCCGCAGCCTGGCCGCTGTGCTCGGCCGGCTCCCCGAGGCCCCGAGGAGGGTGGCATGACCAGGCGCAACACCGTGACGCACGGCGCCGCCGCGATCCCGGCCCAACCCCGGCCCAGGAAGGCGGAGTCGATGCGGCGCAGCGAGAACGAGGACGCGACGGAGCCGACCGGGATCGGCGTGGACCATGACGCTGTGCACGCAGCGGCCCGCGCGGGCCGGGGGAGCGGGGGCGAGGGGCCCGCGACGACCGAGGCCCGCCCCGGGGAGGAGACGGACGAGGGGGGCGTCGGGGCGGACGGCCCGCGCGCCGGAACGCCCGCCGCAGCCCCGTCCGTTGTGGATGCCGCCCGGAGCGGAGGTCCCGCGGCCGCCGCCGACTCGGTGCTCTCGGTCGTCGCCGGAGCCGGGCCCGTCGGGCGTCCCGGCGAGCGGGCCACCGTACGGCTGCGCGACTCCGACTCCGACCCCGACCCCGACGAACCGCCCCGGTACGCGCCCGAGTGGCTGCAGTTGCGGGAACCGGCCGACGCGGCCGCCCGCGCGCAGGACCTGCTGGACCCGCTCAGGATCCGGCTGACGAACCTGCCGGGCCGCACCGGCGCACTGGCCGTGCACGACCTGGGCTGCGGCACCGGCTCGATGGGCCGCTGGCTCGCACCCCGCCTCGACGGCGCCCAGCACTGGGTCCTGCACGACCGCGACCCCTACCTCCTGCACTTCGCGGCCGCGGCCTCCCCGCGCTCCGCCGCCGACGGCAGCCGGGTCACCGTCGAGACCCGGCGCGCGGACGTGGCCCGGCTGACCCCGGAGGCGCTCGGTGGCGCCTCGCTGGTCACCGCCTCCGCGCTGCTCGACGTCCTCACCCGCGAAGAGGTCGGCACCCTCGTCGACGCGTGCACCGGTGCGGGCTGCCCCGCTCTGCTCACGCTGTCCGTCGCCGGACGCGTCGAACTCACTCCCGCCGACCCGCTGGACGCCGAGATCGCCGAGGCGTTCAACGACCATCAGCGGCGCGCCGGACTGCTCGGCCCGGACGCGGTCACCGCGACCTGCGAGGCGTTCGCCGCGCGCGGGGCGGCGGTACGCGTGCATCCGAGCCCGTGGCGCCTCGGCCCGGAGCAGGCCGCGCTCACCGAACAGTGGCTGCGCGGCTGGGTGGGCGCAGCCGTGGAGCAGCGGCCCGCGCTGCGCGACCGCGCCGCGCGCTATCTGCGCGCGCGCCTCGCCGCCTGCGCGGCCGGCGAACTGCGGGTGATGGTCCACCACAGCGATCTGCTGGCCCTGCCCCGGCCGAGGGGCGGCACGACATGACGGCCCGAACGACGGCAACGGACCGGGCATCCCGGACCACGGGAGCCGACCCACGCGCGGGCGCAACGCCTTCCGGCCCGCGGCGCTCGCGGGTGCGCGGTGCGGATGCCGGGCAGGCGGCCGGCATGGGCGGTTCGGCGTCGGCGGATGCGGTTCGGGCCGGGGGAGTCGGTGAGCGGGCGGGCGGAACGCCCGGCGATACCGCACACGCGCGCGTGCGCGGTGCGGAGGCGGAGCCGCAGGTCGGTGCCGGCGGCGGCGCGCCGTCGGAAGTCCCGGCCCACGGCGCCGCGTTCACGCCCGCGCACACCTCACCCACCGCGCCCGCGCACACCTCACCCACCGCGCCCGCGCACACCTCACCCACCGCGCCCGTGCCGGCCCACGCCCCCGCGTCCGAGCCTGGATCCGTGTCCGCACCAACGTCGGGGGAGGCGCCCGCCTCCCGTCGCCGCGGCCCCCGTACCCTGCGTGCCCACCTCGGGACCCTCGCCGGTGCGGTCATCCTCGGTGTGCTGCTGTGGCGGCTGGGGACCGGTGCGCTGCTCGACGGGCTGCGCCGTATCGACACCGAGTCCCTGCTGGCCGCCCTGGGCATCGGCGGGGTCACCACCGTGCTGAGCGCCTGGCGCTGGCACCTGGTGGCCCGGGGGCTGCGGATCCGGCTGCCGCTGGGGTCCGCCGTCGCCGACTACTACCGCGCGCTGTTCCTGAACGCGGCGCTGCCCGGCGGGGTCCTGGGCGATGTGCACCGGGCGGTCCGGCACGGGCAGAGCGCCGGCGATCTGCGGCGCGCGGTGAAGGCGGTGGTCCTGGAGCGCGTTGCCGGGCAGATCGCGCTGGCCGTGTTCGGCGCGGCGGCGCTGCTGGTCCTGCCCTCGCCGGTACGCGACGACGCGCGCAACGTCGCTCCGCTCGCCGCCCTGGCCGCCGCAGGAGCGTTCGCCGTCGTCGCCGCCCTGCGCATGAACCGTGCGCCCACCCGACGCCACGGCCCGCTGCACAGCCTCCTCGGCGAGGCCCGGCAGGGGCTGCTCTCGCGGCAGACCGGGCCCGGTGTCGCGCTGGCCTCCGCCGTCATCCTGGCCGGACACCTGGCGACGTTCGTCGTCGCGGCCCGGGTCACCGGCTGCGCCGCCCCCGTCGCGGTGCTGGTCCCGCTCGCGGTCCTCGCCCTGGTCGCCATGGGACTGCCGCTGAACGTCGGCGGATTCGGCCCCCGCGAGGGCGTCACCGCCTGGGCGTTCGGCGCCGCGGGACTCGGTGCGAGCAGCGGAGTCGCCGTCGCCGTGGTGTACGGCGTGCTCAGCTTCGTGGCGAGCCTGCCCGGCGCCGTCGTGCTCCTCGCCCGCTGGAGCGCCGGACTGCGCGGCTACGCCCGGACGTCCCCGGCGTCGTCGGGCGCGGTGAGCAGCGCGAACACCGCCGAGAAGGATTCCACCAGGGCTGCCAGCAGTTCCTTCCCCTTTTCCGCCGACCCCAGGGAAGGACGGCCGATGACGCCCGATTCGGTATAGGCGGACATTCCCACGGTGAGCAGATGACGACGGTCGTCCGCGACGAAATCGGCGGACTCGTAGCCAGGGCGGACGAATTCAGGATGAGCGTGCAGAAGAATCGAGGTCTCGATTTCCCCGGCATGCATGTCGGTGAGCAGCGAGGTCTCGACCCCCGCCCGATCCCGGGCGGCCTCCCAGTCCTCGACGGCCGGGAACAGCGCCATCCGCTCACCGCGCGCGGACGCCTCCTGGACGACGTGGCCCAGCACGTAGTTGCCGCCGTGCCCGTTGACCACCACGAGCGCGTCGACCCCGCCGCGGCGCAGCGACGCCGCGATGTCCCGGACCACCGCGTGGAGCGTCACGGCGGAGATGCTGACGGTCCCCGGCCACCCGGCGTGCTCGTGCGAGCAGGAGACCGTCACCGGAGGAAGGAGGTGCACCGGGTATGCGGCGGCGATCTCACGCGCCACGGCACAGGCGACCAGGGTGTCGGTCGCCAGCGGAAGGAAGGGCCCGTGCTGTTCGAAGCTGCCGACGGGCAGGACGGCCACCTGTGCCGTGGCGAGCGCCCCCCGCGCCCGTACGTCTTCCGTGGTGTCCGCCGGCATCACCCCGTGTGCCGCCGCACGCACGCCCGAACCACTCATTTTTTCACGGCCTTTCGTCTCTGCTGAGGAAACAGATCATGACAGAAAACAACGGCGTCAACATCGGCGCAGTGGGCGCGAAGTCCGCGCGGCGATCGGGCACGGAACGCGTCGTGAATGCACCCCTGCCCACCGTGTACGGCAAGTTCCAGGCGATCGGCTACCTGGACCACGACCGCGGTGACGAGCAAGTGGCCCTGGTGTACGGCGAGATCGGCACCGAGAACGTGCTCACCCGGCTGCACTCCGAGTGCCTGACCGGGGACGCGTTCGGCTCCCGGCACTGCGAGTGCGGCGACCAGCTGGCGGCCGCGCTGCGCGCCGTCGTCGCCGAAGGCAGCGGCATCGTCGTGTACCTGCGCGGCCACGAGGGCCGCGGCATCGGCCTGCTGGCCAAGCTGCGCGCGATGGCCCTGCAGGCGGAGGGCCTGGACACGGTGGAGGCGAACCTCGCGCTCGGCCTGCCCGTCGACGCCCGCGACTACCGCGTCGCCGCCGAGATGCTGCGCGACCTCGGCGTGCGCTCGGTACGGCTGATGTCCAACAACCCGCGCAAGCGGGAGGCACTCGTCCGGCACGGCATCCAGGTCGCCGAGCGCGTGCCCCTGCTGATCGAGCCGTGCGAGAGCAACATCACCTACCTGCGCACCAAGCGCGAGCGGCTGGACCACATCCTGCCCCACCTGGACGCCGTCGCCCATGGCTCCTGACGGCCCGGCGCCCTGGCGGCCCACCGGCGGTCACTGAACGAGGGTCTCGCTCACCAGCCGCCGCAGCTGCGGGAACACCTTCAGCGTCCGCGGGCGCAGCTGGGTCATGAACTGCACCGTCAGCTCGTGGGCCGGGTCGACCCAGAACGCGGTCGTGGCCACGCCCGTCCAGCCGTACGCGCCGAGGCTGGACGGGGCCAGGGTGCGGGACGGGTCCACCACCACCGAGACGTTGAAGCCGAAGCCGAGACCGTCGTTGCCGGGCTCCTGGTGGACCGGGGAGCCGAAGGCCCGCAGGACGGCGCCGCCGGGCAGCCGGTTGCCGGTCATCAGCGTGACGCTGTCCGCCGACAGCAGCCGGACGCCGTCCAGTTCGCCGCCCCGGCGCAGCATCTCCATGAACCGGTGGAAGTCGTACGCCGAGGACACCAGGCCACCGCTGCCGGACAGGCACCGGGGCCGGCCGTGCACCGGCAGCCCCGGCACCGGTGCGATCCCGCCCTCGTCCCTCTCCCCGTACAACTCGGCCAGCCGGGGCGCCTGTTCGGCCGTGACGTGGAACCCGGTGTCGGTCATGCCGAGCGGGCCGAGGATCCGTTCGGCGAAGAAGGCATCCAGCGGCTGCCCGGACACCACCTCGATCACCCGGCCCAGCACGTTCGAGGCGACCGAGTAGTTCCACTGCGTGCCCGGCTCGAACTGCAGCGGCATCCGCGCGTACACCTCGACCGTCTCGGCCAGATCGGCGCCCGGCGGCACGGAGTACTCCAGGCCCGACTCGCGGTACCGGGCGTCGACCGGATGCGTGTGGTAGAAGCCGAACGTCAACCCGGCCGTGTGGGTGAGCAGATGGCGCAGGAGAACAGGGCCGGCGGCGGGCCGGGTGCGCATTCCGGCGCCCGAGCCGCCCTCGTACACCCGCAGGTCGGCGAATGCCGGCAGATGGCGCTCCAGCGGATCGTCCAGGCCGAGCCGGCCCTCCTCCATGAGCTGCAGCACCGCGACGGCGGTGACCGGCTTGGTCATCGAGTAGATCCGCCACAACGTGTCCGGCGTGACAGGAAGACCGGCCGCGACATCGCGTCGCCCGTACGTCGTGAGGTGCGCGACCCGCCCGCCCCGGGCCAGGGCCAGCAGAAAGCCGGGCAGCCGCCCCGCGTCGACGTGGTCGGCGAAGCAGCGGTCCAGGCGGTCCAGCGCCTTCGCGTCCAACCCCGCCTCACCCGGGTCGACTTCCTGTCGCAGCTGTGCCATCGCTCTCCTCCGGTCGCCGTCGTACCCGATGCCGTCCGGCCGCCCGGCCGGTGCGCACCCGGTGCTCATCGTCGCGCAGGAACACCGTCCGGGAGGTGATCTTCGGCAACGGGTGTGACGGACGCGACGCGGCCCCGCCCGGACAGCGCCCAGGCCGCCGGTACCGCGAGCCCGGCGACGGCCGCCAGGACGAGCAGCGCCGGCCCGGTCCCGGCGTCCAGCAGCGCACTCGCGCCGGCCACGCCGAGAGCGGGGCCCACGTTCAGCACGGTCTGCTGGAGCCCGCCCGCCACCCCGGCCACGGCCGGCTCCGCCGCGGAGACGATCGCATGGGTGGCCGCCACCATCACCGTCCCGAACCCGGCGCCCAGCAGCGCGAAACCGCAGCCGAACACCGGCACGGACCCGGCCCGGGACAGCACGAGAACACCGAGCGCGAGCACGGTCGCAGCCACTGCCGTCGTACCGCGCGTTCCGAACCGGCGCAGCAGCACCGGGCACAGCGCGGCGGACACCACCATCAGCGCCGCCAGCGGCAGACTGCGCAGCGCACTCACCAAGGGGTCGAGCCCGAGGCCGCGTTGGAGCACGTACGTGGCCACGAAGAGCGTGCCGAACAGGGACGCCGACACCGCGACCAGGACACCGAGCCCCGCCCCGACCGCCCGTGAGCCGACCAGGCCCGGCGGCAGCAGCGGACGCGCCGTACGCCGCTCGTGCCGGACGAGTAAGGCGGCGCCGGTCGCGGCGAGGAAGAGGGCCGACGACCGGTTGACGGCCCCGGCGCTCAGCGCGTCCACCAGGCAGGCCAGGGTCAGCGTGAGCAGTGCGGCGCCCGGGATGTCCAGCGCGGTCCGGGCGTCGCCGGGCGGGGTCCGCTCGGGGCGCAGGAGGGCCGGCAGGCCGAAGACGAGCGCCGGCAGCACGTTCACGAAGAACACCGCCCGCCAGCCCAGATGCGTCACCAGCGCCCCGCCCACCAGCGGTCCCGCTGCCGCCGCCAGCCCGATCGCCGCCGTCCGCACGGCGAGCGGCCTCGCCAGCAGCTCCGCCGGGAACGCCACCCGCAGCATGCCCAGCGTGGCCGGCTGCAACAGCGCCCCGAACACCCCCTGCACCGCCCGCAGTCCGATGACCCACTCCACACCGGGCGCGAGACCGATGGCCGCCGACACCGCCCCGAATCCCAGCATGCCGAGCGCGAACGCCCGCCGGTGCCCGTACCGGTCACCGAGCCGCCCCGCGAACACCAGCAGGCTCGCCACCGCGACCAGATATCCCGTACTGGTCCACTGCACCTCGGCGAACGTCGCGCCCAGATCTCTTTGCAGACGCGGCTGCGCGACCGTGAGGACCGTACCGTCCAGCGCGACGACCACCGCGCCCGCCACGCTGCTCGCCAGCGTCCACCGCCGGTTCACCGGCCCCCCACCGCCCCCAGATGCGCCGCCAGCGCCGCATCGAGCAGTGGCCCGAAGTCCTTGCCGCCGACGGCCAGTTGCAGGCTGTTCCAGCGCCACAGCTGGGCGATCCCGTGCAGGTTCGCCCACAGCGCGCCCGCCACCTCGCGCGCGTCGGCCTCCGGCCGCACCTCACCGACCAGCCCGGCGAGCAGCTCGAACAACGGAAGACTGGTGTCCCGCAACCCCAAGTGGCCGCTCTCCAGCAGATCATGACGGAACATCAGCTCGTACATCCCCGGCCGGTCCAGCGCGAACTCCAGA
The DNA here is from genome assembly GCF_009796285.1 of Streptomyces broussonetiae. Taxonomy (NCBI): domain Bacteria; kingdom Bacillati; phylum Actinomycetota; class Actinomycetes; order Kitasatosporales; family Streptomycetaceae; genus Streptomyces; species Streptomyces broussonetiae. Next base: position 8,134,194 of record NZ_CP047020.1, read on the forward strand.
TACGTCCGTGCCAGCGCGGCCACCCGGGCGCGGGGGTCGGTGCCGGGCCCGGGCGCCGTCCCCACTCGGTCGGCCAGGTCGGCGAAGCCGCGGCGTGCGATGGCGGACAGCAGCTCCAGATGGGTGGGGAAGTAACGGCGTGGCGCCCCGTGCGAGACCCCGGCGCGCCGCGCGATCTCCCGCAGGGTCAGCGCCGACAGCCCCTCGGCGGCCAGCAGTTCCACCCCCACGTCGACCAGACGCTCCCGCAACCCGCTGTCGTAGTCGGTCATGGACACTGTCTACCAGGCGCGAGTAGACAGTGTCTACGAGGTGCCTGTCACCCGTTCGGCCCACGGCTCCGGGGAATGCCGGGGCCGCCGCGACGAGTTGACGGTGCTATGACCGACGACTCCACCCAGAACGCACTGCTCGACCTGCTCTCCGCAGGCCACGGCGGCACCCTGGTCACCCTCAAGCAGGACGGCCGCCCCCAGCTGTCCAATGTCAGCCATGCCTACTACCCCGACGAGCGGACCATCCGCATCTCCGTCACCGACGACCGCGCCAAGACCCGCAACCTGCGCCGCGATCCCCGCGCCTCCTACCACGTGACCAGCGCAGACCGCTGGGAGTACACCGTCGCCGAGGGCACGGCCGAACTGAGCCCGGTCGCCCGGGACCCGCACGACGAGACGGTCGAGGAGCTGGTCCGGCTCTACCGTGACGTCCTCGGCGAACACCCCGACTGGGACGACTACCGGGCGGCGATGGTCCGCGACCGCCGGCTGGTGGTGCGGCTGCGGGTGGACCGGGTGTACGGGATCCCCAAGCAAGGCTGAGGCGCAGCCGGCGGCCGACGGCCCGGTGAACGGCCCCCCCCGCCTACACCCCCTCGGTCGTCCGCGCCTCGATCGCCCGCAGTACGGCGACCATGTCCTCGTCGCCGTACCCCCGCGCAACGGTCTCCTCGAACAGCGCGTGGCACGCATCCAGGAGCGGTGAGGCCAGGCCGGCCCTGCGGGCGGACTCGGCGATGAGGCGGTTGTTCTTCAGGACGTCCAGTGCGGCGGCCTGCACCGTGAAGTCCCGCTCGTGCAGCTTGGGTGCCTTCATCCGGGAGACCGGGCTGGCCATCGGGCCCGCGTCGAGGACGTCGAGGAACAGGCGGCGGTCCAGGCCCTGGCGTTCGGCGAAGTGGTAGGCCTCGGTCAGTCCGGTGACCAGGGTGATCAGGAACAGGTTGACGGAGAGTTTCATCAACAGGGCGCCGGGCACCTCGCCGCAGGCGAACGTCTCCCGGGACAGGGGCGCGAGCAGGGGGCGTACGGCGGTCACGGCTTCCTCGTCGCCGGCGAGCATGGCGACCAGTTGCCCCTGTTCGGCCGGGACCCGCGATCCGGAGACGGGAGCCTCGACGTAGTGGCCGCCGGCGGCGCGGACGTCGGACTCCAGGGCGTGCGAGTACTCGGGGGACGTCGTGCCCATGTGGACCACGGTGCGTCCCGCGACGCGGGTGCCGAAGGCGGGTGTGCCGCGGGCGAGGACGGTGTCGACGGCGGCTTCGTCGGCGAGCATCAGCAGCACCACGTCCGTGCGCGCGAACACCTCGCCGGGATCCGCGGCGACTTGGGCACCGGCGGCGCGCAGGGGTGCGGTGCGCTGCGGGGTGCGGTTCCAGACCACGAGGGGAGTGCCGGCGGACGCCAGGCGCAGTGCCATGGGCCGGCCCATCACTCCGAGTCCGATGAAACCCACGTTCACGGTGTCGTCCTCCCCTTCGCGCGAGCCGCCTATGACCGCTGTCATGGTAGCCGTCGTTATGACGTCGGTCATAGAGTGGGCGGGGTGCGGAACGGAGGCCGGTGATGGGTGAGGCACAGGCGCGGCGGGGCCCGCGGGAGCGGATGGTCTTCAGTGCGGCCCAGCTGATCCGGCGCGACGGGATCGCCGCGACCGGGATGCGGGAGGTCGCGGCCCTCGCGGACGCGCCGCGCGGCTCTCTTCAGCACTACTTCCCGGGTGGCAAGGAACAGCTGGTCAACGAGGCGGTGGGGTGGGCGGGGCGGTACGCGGGCAAGCGGATCGCACGCTTTGTCGCCGACCTGGACGAGCCGAGCCCGAGCGCTCTGTTCGCGGCGATGATCGCGCAGTGGACCGACGAGTACGAGGCGCAGGGCTTCGGCGGGGGTTGCCCGGTGGCCGCCGCCACGGTCGAGCGGGCGTCGGCCGGCGGGGCGACCCGCGAGGCCGTGGCCGCCGCGTTCGCCACGTGGCGGGAGCCGCTCACCGGGGCCCTCGGCGACATGGGGGTCCCCGCCGCCCGCGCCGAGGCCCTGGCCACGCTGATGATCAGCACCCTGGAGGGCGCGATCATCCTGGCCCGCGCCGAGCAGGACGTACGGCCGCTGCGGACGGTCGTGGCGGAACTGGGTCCCCTGCTCGACGCGGCGGTGCCGCCGGCCTCGTGAGCGCCGACCGTGCGGTGGACGCGGCCCGTGCGTCGCGTGCGGCCCGTGCGGTGGTGCGGAGGTTCGGCGGGTGCGCGTGCACGACGGGCGCGCGCGTACGGCGGGTCGCGGGCCGCCGGTGCTTGTCCGGCCCCGTGCGCGGCATTAGCCTCCGCGCGTGATCAACGGTGCACATGTGGTGCTCTACAGCCGGGACCCGGAGGCCGACCGGGCCTTTCTGCGCGGCACGCTCTGCTGGAACTACGTCGACGCGGGCCGCGGATGGCTCATCTTCAAGGCGCCGCCCGCCGAGGTGGCCTGCCACCCCACCGAGGGTGAGCCCGCGCACGAGCTGATGCTCATGTGCGACGACCTCGACGAGACCCGGCGTCAACTCACCGAGCGGGGAGTGGAGTTCACCCGGCCGGTGGAGGAGGTCCGCTGGGGCCGGGTGACCGCGCTGCGGCTGCCGGGCGGTGGCGAGCTGGCGCTGTACGAGCCACGCCACCCACGTCCGTAGCAGCCCCGGCGCCGACCCCGACCCCGGATCCGGCGTCTGCCCCTGGCCCTGACCTCGGTCCTGGCTGCGGCCCTGGCCTCGGTCTCGGCCCTGCCCCGGTTCCGATCGCGCCCCCGACCCCGGACCCGACCCCGGACCCGGACCCGGACCCGGACCCGGACCTGGACCCGGGCCCGTGGAGTGTGCCGTCTCAGGCCGTGACCCGCTGTGCCGGTGCCGGGCGCCGCGCGTCCCGCTCTCCGAGCAGCTCCGCCGGGACGGTGTGCGTCTCGCGGGCCGAGAGTGCGGCGACGACCGGCGGTACGCACAGTGCGGCCGTGAACAGGGCCACCGCCGACCAGTCGTCGCCGCCCGGGCCGGCGATCCGGGCGGCGAAGGTGACCGCGAACCCGGCCACCGCGAAGCCGGTCTGCGTGCCGATCGCCACGCCGGACAGCCGGACCCGGGTGGCGAACATCTCGCCGTAGAAGGCGGGCCACACGCCGTTCGCGGCGCTGTAGAGCACGCCGAAGGCGACGATGCCGAGGGCCAGGGTCAACGGGTAGGAGCCGGTGGAGATCGCCCACAGGTAGCCGGCCATCGCCGCCGCGCTGCCGACCGCGCCGATCAGGAACACCGGGCGGCGCCCGATCCGGTCCGACAGCGTCGCCCACAGCGGGATCGCGGCCAGCGCCACCAGGTTGGCGAGGGCGCCGACCCACAGCATCGACGTACGGGACATGCCGACCGCGTCGCTGGTGGCGTACGCCAGTGCCCACACGGTGAAGATCGTGCTGACCGAGGCGATGAGCGCGCCCGCGATCACCCGCAGCACGTCCGCCCAGTGCTCGCGCAGCAGCACCGCGAGCGGCAGCCGCACCACGCCCTCGCCGGCCGCCTGCTTGGCGAAGGCCGGGGTCTCGCGCAGCCGGCGCCGGATGACGTAGCCGACGACGGCGACCGCCACGCTCAGCCAGAACGGCACCCGCCAGCCCCAGGAGAGCAGTTGGTCCTCGGGCAGCCGGGCGATCGGGATGAAGACGAGGGTGGCGATGAGCTGGCCGCCCTGGGTGCCGCTGAGCGTGAAGCTGGTGAAGAATCCGCGCCGGTGTTCCGGCGCGTGTTCCAGGCTCATGGAACTGGCGCCGGCCTGCTCGCCGGCCGCCGATATGCCCTGCAGGACACGGCAGAGCACGAGCAGGACGGGCGCGAGCGACCCGGCCTGGGCGCGGGTGGGCAGACAGCCGATCAGGAAGGTCGACAGGCCCATCAGGAGCAGCGTGAACACCATGATCTTCTTGCGGCCGAGCCGGTCGCCGACATGCCCGAGCACCAGGGCACCGAGCGGCCGGGCGGCGTAGGCGACGCCGAAGGTGGCCAGCGAGAGCAGGGTGGCGGTGGCCGGGGCGGAGGCGTCGAAGAACACCTTCGGGAAGATCAGTGCGGCGGCGCTGCCGTAGGCGAAGAAGTCGTAGTACTCCAGCGCGCTGCCGATCCAGGCGGCCGTCGCCGCCTTCCAGGGCTGGCCGGCAGGGGCGTCGGAGGCGGGTGCGGGGACGGGCACGGACACGGCGGTGCTCCTTCGGGGGGACTCCACCCTGCGGGGGAGTGAGCGGCGGAGGGACACGACGACGGGTGGGGCCGGGTCTCGGCGTAATGAACCCACTGGATAGTTAGTTACGGTGGGTGGGATGTTGCGCCCGTGTTTCCCGTGTGTCAAGAGTCCGTGCGGGGCCCTGGTGTGCGGACGTCAGTCGCCGGCCCGTTCCGCCGTCAGGTAGGCGATGACCATGTCGCCGAGCATGGTGCGGTAGTGCTCGCGCCGGCCCGGGTCCACCAGGTCGCGGCCGAACAGGGCGCCGAAGGTGTGCCGGTTGGCGACCCGGAAGAAGCAGAACGAGCTGATCATCGCGTGCAGGTCGACCGCGTCCACGTCGGCCGTGAACAGCCCGGACTCCTGCCCGGCGGCGAGGATGCGGCGGATCACGTCCAGGGCCGGGGAGCTGATCCTCCCGAGCTTCTCGGAGGCCGCGATGTGCTCGGCGCCATGGATGTTCTCGATGCTGACCAGGCGGATGAAGTCCGGGTGCTGCTCGTGGTGGTCCAAGGTCAGCTCGGCCAGGCGCCGGATCGCCGCGACCGGGTCCAGGTGCTCGACGTCGAGCTGCTGCTCGGCCTCCCGGATCACGCCGTACGCCCGCTCCAGCACCGCCGTGAACAGTTGTTCCTTGCCGCCGAAGTAGTAGTAGATCATCCGCTTGGTGGTGCGGGTGCGGGCCGCTATCTCGTCGACCCGGGCGCCGTCGTAGCCGGCCCGCGCGAACTCCTGCGTGGCCACGTCGAGGATCTCGGCCCGGGTACGGGCGGCGTCGCGCGTCCGCCCGCCGGGGCGCAGGGGTTCTTCGACGCTGGTCATCGGTTTCCTTAGGGCCGGGGGTGCCTGGGCGCAGCGCTCGTGCGCGGTGCCGGTGATTGTAGAAGCAGGGCCCCGGTTACCGCCGGGGGCCTTCTCGGCGGCACTCGGGGCTGATATAGCTAACGTACTGGTTCGTACATTAACGCTGTCTCGGGAGGTCCGCGTGGCCAAGGACTCGTATCTCGTCGGGTTGGTCGGGGCAGGCATAGGCCCCTCGCTCAGCCCCGCCCTGCACCAGCGGGAGGCGGACCGGCAGGGCCTGCGTTACCTCTACCGCCTCCTCGACCTCGACGTTCTCGGCGTGGCCCCGCAGGCGGTCGGCGAGCTGGTCCGGGCCGCCCGCGACCTCGGCTTCGACGGGCTGAACATCACCCATCCCTGCAAGCAGCTCGTCCTCGAGCACCTCGACGCGCTCGACCCGCAGGCCGAGGCGCTCGGCGCGGTCAACACGGTCGTCCTCGACGCGGGCGGCCGGGCCGTCGGCCACAACACCGACGTCACCGGATTCGCCGCCTCCTTCGCGCGCGGTCTGCCGGACGCCCCGCTGGAACGGGTCGTCCAGCTCGGCGCGGGCGGTGCGGGCGCCGCCGTGGCACACGCCGTGCTCACGCTGGGAGCCGGGCGGGTGACCGTCGTCGACGCGCTGCCCGGCCGGGCCGTCGGCCTTGCCGACTCCCTCGTCCGGCACTTCGGCCCCGGCCGGGCGCAGGCCGCGGGCCCTGACGAGCTGCCGGAGCTGCTCGCGCAGGCCGACGGGGCCGGTGGGCTTGTGCACGCCACGCCCACCGGGATGGCGGCCCATCCCGGGCTGCCGCTGCGTGCGCCGTTGCTCCGGCCCGGGGTGTGGGTCGCCGAGGTGGTGTACCGGCCGCTGGAGACGGAGTTGGTGCGGGTCGCGCGGGAACGTGGCTGTGCGGTGCTGCCCGGAGGCGGGATGGCCGTGTTCCAGGCTGCGGATTCCTTCCGGCTGTTCACGGGAGTGGAGCCGGACCGTGCGCGGATGCTGGCCGACTTCGAGGAGCTGGCCGGGGCGGAGAGTTCGGTCGCCTGTGCCGGATGACCGCCGCGAGCCGTCCTTGGTTGCCCGCGCAGTTCCCGTTCCCCGCGCTCTCTTCGGGCGCGCGGCAGCACAGCCCCGTCAAGGAGTCCAGGTATGCACACCTCCATCGCCACCGTCTCCCTGAGCGGTTCCCTCACCGAGAAGCTCACCGCCGCGGCCCGTGCCGGGTTCGACGGTGTGGAGATCTTCGAGAACGATCTCCTGGCCAGCCCGCTGTCCCCCGAGGAGATCCGTGCCCGGTGCGCGGATCTCGGGCTGCGCATCGATCTGTACCAGCCGATGCGGGACATCGAGGCCGTCCCGCAGGAGGTCTTCGCGTCGAATCTGCGGCGCGCCCGGCACAAGTTCGACCTCATGCGGCGGCTCGGCGCCGACACCGTGCTCGTGTGCTCCAGCGTGTCCCCGCTCGCCCTGGACTACGACGGCCTCGCCGCCCAGCAGCTGGTCCAACTGTCGGAAATGGCAGCGGAGTTCGACATCCGGGTGGCGTACGAGGCACTCGCCTGGGGGCGGTACGTGAACACGTACGACCATGCGTGGCGCATCGTCGAGGCGGCCGGGCATCCGGCGCTCGGCATCTGCCTGGACAGCTTCCACATCCTCGCCCGAGGCTCGGATCCCCGGGGGGTTGCGGAGATACCCGGCGAGAAGATCTTCTTCCTGCAGCTGGCCGACGCGCCGCTGCCGGCCATGGACGTGCTGCAGTGGAGCCGTCATCACCGGTGCTTCCCGGGTCAGGGCGGCTTCGACGTCGCGGGGCTGGTGCGGCTGGTGCTCGCCGCCGGGTACCGCGGGCCGCTGTCGCTGGAGGTCTTCAACGACGTCCACCGGCAGGCGGATGCCGGCTCCACCGCCGTGGACGCCCACCGGTCCCTGCTCCTGCTTCAGGAGGCCGTCGGGACCGCTGAGTTGCCGCCGCCGGTCGTTCCCACCGGCGTCGCCTTCGCCGAGCTGCTCACCGCGGACGCCGAGCCCGTCGCCGCGGTGCTGGCCGCCCTCGGCTTCACCCGCACCGCCCGGCACCGCGGCAAGCCCGTGGACCTGTGGGAGCACGGTGAGGCCCGGATCCTGGTCAACACCGCCGCCGACCGCCGTGAGGGCACCCGGCTCGCCGCGATCGGGCTCGCGTCCGCGGACCCCGCCGCTGCCGCCCGCCGTGCGCAGGCCCTGCACGCCCCCGTCCTGCCCCGCCGCCGAGCCCCCGAGGACGCCCTGCTCGACGCGGTCGCCGCGCCCGACGGCACGGAGTTGTTCCTCCTCGCCGCCGAGGAGCCCCAACTGCACGCCTGGCGTGGTGACTTCGCCGATCTGCAGGACACCCCCGAGTCCGCCTGCGGCACCCGTGTCGACCACCTGGCCCTCACCCAGCCCTGGCACCACTTCGACGAGGCGACGCTCTTCCACCGCGGCGTCCTCGGCCTGGATGCCCAGGAGAGCGTCGACCTCGCCGACCCCTACGGGCTGCGCCGCAGCCGGGCCGTGGCCAATGCCGACGGCAGCGTCCGCATCGCCCTCACCGTCGGTGCGGCGCCCGCCGACGAGACCGTGCATGCCGCGCACATCGCCCTGGCCACCGACGACGTGGTGGCCGCGGCCCGCTCCTTCCGCGCGGCCGGCGGCCGGCTGCTGCGGGTGCCGGGGAACTACTATGACGACCTCGCGGCCCGATTCACGTTTGCCGAGGGCGAGTTGGAGGCCTACCGTGAGCTGGGCATCCTCTACGACCGGGACGCGGGCGGTACCTTCCGGCACTGTTACACCGAGACCGTCGGACGGGTGTTCTTCGAACTGGTCCAGCGCGATCCCGGCCACCACGGCTACGGCGCCGCGAACGCGCCGGTGCGGCTCGCGGCCCAGCACGCGGGGCGGCTCTTGCGTTGAACTGACCGGCCTCTTACCGGATACCCCGTAGGGGTGAGAGGCCGGTGAGACCTATACCGGGTTCAGCTCCGGTTCAGGCTCCGTACATGTCCGGAGGCGGATACTCCGCAAGATCCGGTATGCGCGCTGCGCCCGGATCACCACGTTTTCCGGGAGCCCGAAAGGCCGTTCATGCTGAGCACCCCCACCGAGTCGGTCGTCCGGGACGGCGGCCCGCCGCCCGTGTCCGCGCCCCGCCCGCGTACCAGCAGGTACGAGCGTCCGGTACTGGTGGCCATAGCTGCACTCGCCGCGCTGCTGACCCTGTGGGGCCTGAACCACAGCTCCTACCACGGCTTCTACGCCGCCGCGGTGCGCAGCATGACGGACAACCCGGTCGCGTTCTTCTACGGCTCCTTCGATCCGGGCAACACCCTCACGATCGACAAGCTGCCCGGCTTCCTGTGGCCACAGGCCCTGTCGGCGTTGATGTTCGGCTTCCACCCGTGGGCGCTGGTGCTGCCGCAGGCGCTCGAGGTCGTGGCCTCCGTGGTGCTGCTCCATGTGGTGGTACGGCGCTGGGCGGGCGCGCCGGCCGGACTGCTGGCGGCCGCCTTCCTGGCCCTCACCCCGGTGACCATCGGTCTTGGGCGGTCCGTCACCGAGGACGCGCCGTTCGTCCTGCTGCTCCTGCTGGCCGCCGAGGCCGTGCAGCGGGCGACCGAGCGGGGCAGGGTCGCCCCGCTGCTGCTCGCCGGGTTCTGGGTGGGCGTGGCCTTCCAGTGCAAGATGCTGGAGGCCTGGGCGGTGCTGCCCGCGCTCGCCGCCACCTACCTGGTCGCCGCTCCCCTGGCGCTGCGGCGCCGGCTGCGCGATCTCGCGCTCGCCGCCGCGGTGATGTTCGCGGTGTCGGTGTCGTGGATGGTGGTGGCCGCCCTCACCCCGGGCTCCGGCCGGCCCTATCTGGACGGCACCACCGACAACTCGCCCTTCAGCCTGGTCGTCGGCTACAACTTCCTCACCCGCTTCCAGACGGTCGGCGTCGACGCGGCCGGCACCGGCAGTGTCGCGCCCAACCAGAGCCTGCGGGTGGCCGGTTCGGGCCCCGGCATGGGCGACAGCGTGTGGAAGATGTTCAGCCCCGGGCTCGCCACGCAGACCGGGTGGCTGTACCCGCTGGCCGCGCTCGGGCTCGTCGGCGGCGCGGTGGCCCTGTGGCGGCGGCGCGCGGCCCGCACCGACCGGATGCTCGCCGGGCAGGTGCTGTGGGGTGTGTGGCTGGCGACGTTCTTCCTGGTCTTCAGCTTCGGCAGCGTGACGGGGCACACCTACTACATGGGTGTGGTCGCGGTGCCGCTCGCCGCGTTCGCCGGCGCCGGTGTCGTACAGGCACGGCGGGCGGGCCTGCGGGGCGGCCGGCGCGCCTGGGTGCTGCCGGTGGCACTCGCCGCGAACGCCGCCTGGTGTGTGGGGCTGACCCTGTGGTACCCGCGCTTCTTGCCCTGGGCGGCCCCCGCGGCAGCCGTCCTCGGCGTGTCGGCCCTGGTCCCGGCCGCGATCCGGCGCCGCCCGCGCGTGGTCACCGCCGGTCTTGCCCTGGGCCTGGCCGCGGTCCTGCTCGTGCCCGCCGCGTGGTCGGCGTCGGCGCTGTCGCTGCGCTACAACCAGCCCGGCTCGCTGGCCCGCGTGGGCCCCAGCAGCAGCCGGCCCGGCAACCCCCTCGCACGGCTGACCCCCGCCCAGCGGCAGATGCTCGGCTACCTCACCGCACACCGTGGCGACGCCGAGTACCTGGCCGCGATGCCCGGCTGGTGGTCCGCCGCGCCCTACGTCATCTCGGCGAACGCGCACATCATGCCCATGGGCGGCTTCACCGGAAGGGTTCCGTACCCGTCGTCCGCCCGCTTCCACCGGCTGATCGACTCCGGCCGGCTGCGCTACGTCGTCCTCAAGCGAACCGATGTCCTGGCCGATCACCGGCACCGGGACCACACGCCCGTCGGCGGGCTCGTGCACTGGACGACCCGTCACTGCACGCTCGTCCCGGCGTCCGCGTACGGCTCCCACGACCGGGTGCACCGGCTGTACGACTGCGGCCCGGCCCACCAGAGGTGAACCGGGCCGCGGGCCCATGGACAGGCGCCTTGCGGGTGACGGCCGTTACGGGCAGGCCCCCGCTGCGCACCTGCCGCGCGGACGCAGAGTCGTCACGGCCGTCTGTTCCACTCGGCGATCACCGGCCGCCCGTGCTCGGTCGACAGCAGGCTGACCGTCGCGGTGGCCAGCTGGAACAGCCGGCCCTCGGCGGGGGCAAGGCCCAGCCGGCGGGCGGTGAGCACCCGCAGGAAGTGGGCGTGGGCGACGAGGACGACGTCGCCGGAGTCCTCGGCGAGCGCGGCGTCGACGCGGGCCAGCACCCGGTCGGCACGCGCCCCGATCTCCTGCGGTGACTCGCCCGGGTGCCCTTCGGGGCCGGGCGGCACACCGTCGGTCCACAGGTCCCAGCCGGGACGCGTGCGGTGGATGTCGACGGTGGTGATGCCCTCGTAGCCGCCGTAGTCCCACTCGTGCAGGTCGGGATCGGGCACGACCCCGGTCAGGCCCGCCAGTTCGGCGGTGCGTATCGCGCGGCCCAGCGGGCTGGCCAGCGCGAGGGCGTAGGTCCGTCCGGTGAGGAGCGGGGCGAGGGACTTGGCCTGTTCCTCGCCGTGCTCGGTCAGGGGCAGGTCGGTCCAGCTGGTGTGCTGTCCCGACCTGCTCCACTCCGTCTCACCGTGGCGGACCAGCAGAAGGTCCCCCACGGCGGATCAGTCCTTCTTCTCGACCGCGTGGCCGCCGAACTGGTTGCGCAGCGCGGCGATCATCTTCATCTGCGGGGAGTCGTCCTGCCGGGAGGCGAACCGGGCGAACAGGGAGGCGGTGATCGCGGGCAGCGGCACCGCGTTGTCGATGGCCGCCTCGACGGTCCAGCGACCCTCGCCGGAGTCCTCCGCGTAGCCGCGCAGCTTCTCCAGGTGCTCGTCCTCGTCCAGGGCGTTGACCGCGAGGTCCAGCAGCCAGGACCGGATGACGGTGCCCTCCTGCCAGGAGCGGAACACCTCGCGGACGTTCTCCACGGAGTGGACCTTCTCCAGCAGCTCCCAGCCCTCGGCGTAGGCCTGCATCATGGCGTACTCGATGCCGTTGTGGACCATCTTGGAGAAGTGTCCGGCGCCGACCCGGCCCGCGTGGACGTACCCGTAGGGGCCGTCCGGCTTGAGCGCCTCGAAGATCGGCTCAAGGGCCTCCACGTGCTTCTTGTCGCCGCCGACCATGAGCGCGTAGCCGTTCTGCAGGCCCCACACGCCGCCGGAGACACCGGCGTCCACGAAGCCGATGCCCTTGATGGCGAGCGCGGCGGCGTGCTTCTCGTCGTCCGTCCAGCGGGAGTTGCCGCCGTCGATCACCGTGTCACCGGGCTCGAGCAGGTCGCCGAGTTCGTCGATGACGGTCTGGGTGGCGGTGCCGGCCGGGACCATCACCCAGATGTGACGGGGCGCGTCGAGCTGCTCGACCAGTTCGGCGAGGGACTTGACGTCGGAGACGTCGGGGTTGCGGTCGTAGCCGATGACGGTGTGGCCGGCGCGGCGGATCCGCTCGCGCATGTTGCCGCCCATCTTGCCGAGACCGATGAGACCGAGCTGCATGATCAGTTCTCCGATGCGTTCTTGAGAGTGCGGTAGGCGGCGACGAGGGCCTTGGACGAGGGGTCGAGACCGGGCACGTCCGCGCCCTCGGTCAGGGCGGGTTCGACGCGCTTGGCGAGGACCTTGCCCAGCTCCACGCCCCACTGGTCGAAGGAGTCGATGTTCCAGACCGCGCCCTGCACGAACACCTTGTGCTCGTAGAGGGCGATCAGCTGGCCGAGCACCGACGGGGTCAGCTCACCGGCGAGGATCGTGGTGGTGGGGTGGTCGCCGTGGAAGGTGCGGTGCGCCACCTGCTCCTCGGGCACGCCCTCCGCGCGGACCTCCTCGGCGCTCTTGCCGAAGGCGAGCGCCTGGGTCTGGGCGAAGAAGTTGGCCATCAACAGGTCGTGCTGGGCCTTGAGTTCACCGCTCAGCTCGCCGATCGGGCGGGCGAAGCCGATGAAGTCGGCCGGGATCAGCTTGGTGCCCTGGTGGATCAACTGGTAGTAGGCGTGCTGCCCGTTGGTGCCCGGTGTGCCCCAGACGACCGGGCCGGTCTGCCACTGCACCGGCTCGCCGTCGCGCTGCACCGACTTGCCGTTGGACTCCATGTCCAGCTGCTGCAGATAGGCCGTGAACTTCGACAGGTAGTGGCTGTACGGCAGGACCGCGTGCGACTGGGCGTCGTAGAAGTTGCCGTACCAGATGCCCAGCAGGCCCAGCAGCAAAGGTGCGTTGGCCTCGGCGGGTGCCGTACGGAAGTGCTCGTCGACCAGGTGGAAACCGTCGAGCATCTCACGGAACCGGTCCGGGCCGACGGCGATCATCAGCGAGAGGCCGATCGCGGAGTCGTACGAGTAGCGGCCGCCGACCCAGTCCCAGAACTCGAACATGTTGTCCGGGTCGATGCCGAACTCGCCGACCTTCTCGGCGTTGGTCGACAGGGCCACGAAGTGCTTGGCCACCGCCTTGTCGTCGCCGTCGAAGGCCTTCAGCAGCCAGGAGCGCGCCGAGGTGGCGTTGGTGATCGTCTCGATCGTCGTGAACGTCTTGGACGCGACGATGAACAGGGTCTCCGCCGGGTCCAGGTCGCGGGTCGCCTCGTGCAGGTCGGCGCCGTCCACGTTGGACACGAACCGGAACGTCAACTCCCGTGCGGTGTACGGACGCAGCGCCTCGTACGCCATGGCGGGGCCGAGGTCGGAGCCGCCGATGCCGATGTTGACCACGTTCCGGATCCGCTTGCCGGTGTGGCCGGTCCACTCACCCGAGCGGACCCGGTCGGCGAAGCGCCCCATCTTGTCGAGGACGGCGTGCACCTTCGGCACCACGTTCTCGCCGTCGACCTCGACGACCGCGTCGCGCGGGGCACGCAGCGCGGTGTGCAGCACCGCCCGGTCCTCGGTGACGTTGATCCTCTCGCCGCGGAACATGGCGTCGCGCAGGGCGAACACGTCGGTGGCGGTGGCGAGTTCCTGGAGGAGGGCCAGGGTCTCGTCGGTGATCAAATGCTTGCTGTAGTCGATGTACAGGTCGCCGACCCGTACGACGTACCGCTCGGCGCGGCCGGGGTCCGCCGCGAACAGTTCGCGCAGGTGCGGCCGGCCCTCGGCGCGGTGGTCGGCGAGGGCCGTCCACTCGGGCCGGTTGCTGAGCTTGGGAAACCCGGAAGGCTGGGTTGCTGCCATGTCAGGCGTTCTCCTTGGCGGCCTCGCCCTTCAGGGCGATGGCGTACATCTCGTCGGCGTCGAGGCGGCGCAGCTCCTCGGCGATGAGTTCGGAGGTGGGGCGGACCTTGAGCGCGAGGGTGCGCGGCGGCTGGCCCGGCAGGGTCAGTGTCGCCAGGGGCCCCTCGGGCCGGTCGATGACGATCTCGCCGTTCGCGGTGCCGAGGCGTACGGCGGTGACGACCGGTCCAGCGGTGACCACGCGGTCCACGCGCACCTTCAGCCGGGCCTCCAGCCAGCGCGAGAGCAGTTCGGCGCTGGGGTTGTCGGCCTCGGCCTCGACGGCCGCCGACGTGATCCTGGTGCGGGCCTGGTCCAGGGCGGCGGCCAGCATCGAGCGCCACAGCGTCAGCCGCGTCCAGGCGAGGTCGGTGTCGCCCGGCGCGTAGTTGCGGGCCCGGGTCTCCAGGACCTCCATCGGCTTGAGCGCCGCGTACAGGTCGGTGATCCGGCGCTGGGCGAGCGCGCCCAGCGGGTCCTTGGACGGGGCGTCGGGGGCCTCCACGGGCCACCACACGACGACGGGCGCGTCCGGCAGCAGCAACGGCAGGACGACCGAGTCGGCGTGGTCGGACACCTCGCCGTAGGTACGCAGCACGACGGTCTCGCCGGCGCCGGCCTCCGAGCCGACCCGCACCTCGGCGTCGAGCCGGGAGTGGGTGCGGTCGCGCAGGGTGCGGGCGTGCCGCTTGATGACGACCAGGGTCCGCGAGGGGTGCTCGTGCGAGGCCTCCTCGGCAGCCTTGATCGAGTCGTAGGCGTTCTCCTCGTCCGTGACGATGACCATCGTCAGGACCATGCCCACGGCCGGGGTGCCGATGGCGCGGCGGCCGTCCACCAGCGCCTTGTTGATCTTGCTTGCCGTGGTGTCGGTCAGGTCGATCTTCATGGCCTGCGCCAGCTCCGTCCGTCTCGTGCGAGCATCTCGTCCGCTTCTCCGGGTCCCCAGCTGCCCGACGCGTACTGCGCCGGCCGGCCGTGCGCCGCCCAGTACTCCTCGATCGGGTCGAGGATCTTCCAGGACTCTTCCACTTCCTGGTGACGGGGGAACAAATTCGCGTCGCCGAGCAGCACGTCCAGGATGAGCCGCTCGTACGCCTCCGGGCTCGACTCCGTGAACGACTCGCCGTAGGCGAAGTCCATCGACACGTCCCGGATCTCCATCGAGGTGCCCGGCACCTTCGAGCCGAACCGGACCGTCATGCCCTCGTCGGGCTGGACGCGGATGACGATCGCGTTCTGGCCCAGTTCCTCGGTGGCGGTGGAGTCGAAGGGGGAGTGCGGAGCCCGCTTGAAGACCACCGCGATCTCGGTGACCCGGCGGCCCAGCCGCTTGCCGGTGCGCAGGTAGAACGGGACGCCCGCCCAGCGGCGGTTGTCGATGCCCAGCTTGATCGCGGCGAAGGTGTCGGTCTTCGACTTGGGGTCGATGCCGTCCTCCTGGAGGTAGCCGACGACCTTCTCGCCGCCCTGCCAGCCTTCCGCGTACTGCCCGCGCACGGTGTGCTCGCCGAGGTCGGCCGGCAGCCGCACCGACTTGAGCACCTTGAGCTTCTCGGTGAGCAGCGCCTCCGCGTCGAACGCGATCGGCTCCTCCATGGCGGTGAGCGCCATCAGCTGCAGAAGGTGGTTCTGGATGACGTCACGGGCGGCGCCGATGCCGTCGTAGTAGCCGGCCCGGCCGCCGATGCCGATGTCCTCGGCCATGGTGATCTGCACGTGGTCGACGTACGACCGGTTCCAGATCGGCTCGTACATCTGGTTGGCGAAGCGCAGCGCCAGGATGTTCTGGACGGTCTCCTTGCCCAGGTAGTGGTCGATGCGGAACACCTGGTCCGGCTCGAACACGCCGTGCACGATCGCGTTCAGCTCGCGGGCGCTGTCGAGGTCGTGGCCGAACGGCTTCTCGATGACCGCGCGCCGCCAGGAACCCTCGGGCGGGGAGGCCAGGCCGTGCTTCTTGAGCTGCTGCACGACCTTGGGGAAGAACTTGGGCGGCACCGAGAGGTAGTAGGCGAAGTTGCCGCCGGTGCCACGGGAGGCGTCCAGCTCCTCCACGGCGTCCTTGAGCTGCTTGAACGCGGTGTCGTCGTCGAAGTCACCGGGGATGAACCGCATGCCCTCGGCAAGCTGCTGCCACACCTCCTCGCGAAACGGGGTGCGGGCGTGCTCGCGCACGGAGTCGTGGACGACCTGCGCGAAGTCCTGGTCCGCCCACTCCCGGCGGGCGAAGCCGACCAGGGAGAAGCCCGGCGGCAGCAGACCGCGGTTGGCCAGGTCGTACACGGCCGGCATCAGCTTCTTGCGGGACAGGTCACCGGTCACACCGAAGATCACCAGACCGGAGGGGCCGGCGATGCGCGGCAGGCGGCGGTCGCGGGCGTCCCGCAGCGGGTTCCCCCAGTCGGCGGCCGAGCCGAGCGGCACGGTCACCTCCGCCGGCGACTTCGCCGGTGCCTGCGCCTTCGCGGGTGCCGCGGCGGCGGGTGCGTTCTCGGTCATCGGGCGTCAACTCCCTTGCTGTTCAGGGACTTCGCAACAGCGTCCAGCAGGTCCTGCCAGGCCGCCTCGAACTTGGCGACGCCCTCGTCCTCCAGCTGCTGGACGATCCCGTCGTAGGAGATGCCGAGCCGCTCGACCGCGTCGAGGTCGGCGCGGGCCCCGGCGTAGTCGCCGGTCACCGTGTCACCGGTGATCTCGCCGTGGTCGGCGACCGCGTTCAGCGTGGCCTCCGGCATGGTGTTGACCGTGCCCGGCGCCACCAGCTCGTCCACGTACAGGGTGTCCTTGTAGGCGGGGTCCTTCACACCGGTGGAGGCCCACAGCGGACGCTGCCTGTTGGCGTTGTCGCCGGCGAGGGCCAGCCAGCGCTCGGAGGCGAAGACCTCCTCGTACGCCTCGTAGGCGAGGCGGGCGTTGGCGAGGGCCGCGCGGCCCTTGAGGGCGAGGGCCTCGTCGGTGCCGAGGGCGGTCAGCCGCTTGTCGATCTCGGAGTCCACGCGGGAGACGAAGAAGGACGCCACCGAGTGGATCGTGGAGAGGTCGATGCCGCGCTCACGGGCCTTCTCCAGGCCGGCCAGGTAGGCGGCCATCACCTCGCGGTAGCGCTCCAGGGAGAAGATCAGGGTCACGTTGACGCTGATGCCGAGCCCGATGACCTCGGTGATTGCCGGCAGGCCCGCCCTGGTCGCCGGGATCTTGATCATCACATTGGGGCGGTCCACCAGCCAGGCCAGCTGCTTGGCCTCGGCGACGGTGGCCTCGCTCTGGTGGGCGAGGCGCGGGTCGACCTCGATGGAGACGCGGCCGTCGCGACCCTCGGAGGCGCTGTACACGGAACGCAGGATGTCGGCGGCAGCCCGCACGTCGGCGGTCGTCATCATCCGCACCGCCTCGTCCACCGTCACACCGCGGACGGCGAGGTCGGTGAGCTGCTCCTCGTAGCCCTCGCCGGAGCCGATGGCGGCCTGGAAGATCGACGGGTTGGTGGTGACACCGACGACGTTCCTGTTCTCGATCAGGTCCGCCAGGTTGCCCGAGGCGATCCGCTTGCGCGACAGGTCGTCCAGCCAGATGGAGACCCCCTCGTCGGCGAGGCGCTTGAGGGCTCCGGCGGTGGCGATTGCTTCGGTCACGTCAGTCATCTTTCTTGTCTTCTCGTCGCGTTGTCTTGTCGTCGCGGACGTATGTCGCGGATTCTTCTGTGTCGCGGATCTGATGTCGCGCCCGGGTCAGCCTCGCGCGGCGGCGAGCGACGCGCGGGCCTGGGCGGCGACGTTCTCGGCGGTGAAGCCGAACTCGGCAAACAGGGTCCTGGCATCGGCGGAGGCGCCGAAGTGCTCCAGGGAGACGATCCGGCCGGCGTCGCCGACGTAGCGGTACCAGGTCAGACCGATCCCGGCCTCCACGGCGACCCGGGCCTTCACGGCCGGCGGCAGCACCGAGTCCCGGTACGCCCGGTCCTGCTCCTCGAACCACTCCACGGACGGCATCGACACCACACGCGTGCCGACTCCCCCCGCCTCCAGCGCCTCCCGCGCGGCCACGGCCAGCTGCACCTCGGAACCCGTCGCGATGATGATCACCTCCGGGACCTCGGTCGAGGACTCGCGCAGCACGTAGCCGCCCTTGGCCGCGTCCTCGTTCGGCGCGTACACCGGCACGCCCTGGCGGGTGAGCGCGAGCCCGTGCGGGGCGGGGTTCACAGCGTGCCTCTTCAGGATCTCGGCCCAGGCCACCGCGGTCTCGTTGGCGTCCGCCGGGCGGACGACGTTCAGGCCCGGGATGGCGCGCAGCGAGGCCAGGTGCTCGACCGGCTGGTGGGTCGGGCCGTCCTCGCCCAGGCCGATGGAGTCGTGCGTCCAGACGTACGTCACCGGCAGCTGCATCAGTGCCGCCATGCGGACGGCGTTGCGCATGTAGTCGGAGAACACCAGGAAGGTGCCTCCGTAGATGCGGGTGTTGCCGTGCAGTGCGATGCCGTTCATCTCCGCGGCCATGGAGAACTCGCGGATGCCGAAGTGGACGGTACGGCCGTACGGGTCGGCCTCGGGCAGCGGGTTGCCCCTGGGCAGGAAGGAGCTGGCCTTGTCGATGGTGGTGTTGTTGGAGCCGGCCAGGTCGGCGGAGCCGCCCCACAGCTCCGGGAGCACCGGGCCGAGCGCCTGCAGCACCTTGCCGGAGGCGGCGCGGGTGGCGACCGACTTGCCCTCCTCGAACACCGGCAGCGCGTCCTGCCAGCCCTCGGGCAGCTCGCCCTTGCCGACCCGCTCGAACAGCGTGGCCCGCTCCGGCGAGGCGGTGCGCCACTCGGCGATCTGCTTGTCCCAGGCCGCGTGCGCCTCCGCGCCCCGGTCCAGGGCCCGGCGGGTGTGCTCGATGACCTCGTCGGCGACCTCGAAGGTCTGCTCCGGGTCGAAGCCGAGCAGACGCTTGGTGGCGGCGATCTCGTCCTCGCCGAGCGCGGAGCCGTGCGAGGCCTCGGTGTTCCGGGCGTTCGGGGCCGGCCAGGCGATGATGGTGCGCATGGCGATGATCGAGGGCCGCCCGGTCTCCGCCTGCGCGGCCTTCAGCGCCGCGTACAGGGCCTCGGGGTCGACGTCGCCCTCGGCGGTCGGCTCGATGCGCTGGGTGTGCCAGCCGTAGGCCTCGTACCGCCCCAGGACGTCCTCGGAGAAGGCGGTCGCGGTGTCGCCCTCGATGGAGATGTGGTTGTCGTCGTAGACGAAGACCAGGTTGCCGAGCTTCTGGTGGCCGGCCAGCGAGGAGGCCTCGGCGGAGACGCCCTCCTCCAGGTCGCCGTCCGAGACGATCGCCCAGATGGTGTGGTCGAAGGGAGAGGTGCCCTCGGGTGCCTGCGGGTCGAACAGGCCGCGCTCGTAGCGGGCCGCCATCGCCATGCCGACGGCGTTGGCGACGCCCTGGCCCAGCGGGCCGGTGGTGGTCTCCACGCCCGCGGTGTGGCCGTACTCGGGGTGGCCGGGCGTCTTGGAGCCGTGCGTGCGGAACGCCTTCAGGTCGTCCAGCTCCAGCTCGTACCCGGCGAGGAAGAGCTGCGTGTACAGGGTCAGCGAGGTGTGACCGGGGGAGAGGACGAAGCGGTCACGGCCGGCCCACTCCGGGTCCGCCGGGTCGTGACGCATCACCTTCTGAAAGATCGTGTACGCGGCAGGTGCCAGGCTCATCGCCGTGCCCGGGTGGCCGTTGCCCACCTTCTGTACCGCGTCGGCCGCCAACAGGCGGGCGGTGTCCACGGCGCGCCGGTCGAGGTCGGTCCACTCGAAGCTCTCGGAAGTCTGCGTGGTCATCTTCAAGAAGTCCTCGTTCGGTGCGGATGGCTGGCCTGACGTGTTCAAACTTAAAAGTCTGACTTTTTCGAAGGAAGGTCGGGGTGTGTCAGTCTGTGGTGAATCTGGGACAGTGATCACGGAAGATGGACGGCGCGAACAGGACATGGCTGACAGAACGCCACAAGGTGGCGGCAGTGCCGAGAGCGGCGACGGTGGCGGAATCAGGACCTTCCCCTTTCCGACCGAGCTGGCCGTCGGTCGCGTCGGCATGCAGGTCGGCCCCATGGGCACCGGCCGTACCTGGCACGCCGACGCCCCGCTGGAGCGAGTCCACCGCATCGACTTCCACGTCGTCATGCTGTTCACCGAGGGCCCCGTACGCCACATGATCGACTTCGCCGAGTACGAGGCCTCGGCCGGCGACCTGCTGTGGATCCGACCCGGACAGGTCCACCGCTTCTCCCGGAAGTCCGCGTACCACGGAACCGTCCTGACCATGCAGCCCGGCTTCCTGCCCCGCGCCACCGTCGAGGCCACCGGCCTGTACCGCTACGACCTGCCGCCCCTGCTGCGCCCCGACCCGGACCGGCTCGCCGCCCTCCAGGCCTCCCTGGACCAGCTGCAACGCGAGTACGAGGACACCGCGACGCTCCCGCTCAGCCTGCACACAGCCGTCCTCAGGCACACCCTGACCGCGTTCCTGCTGCGCCTCGCCCACCTCGCGGCCAGCTCCGCCGAGGCCTCCCGGCAGCAGACCGACAGCACCTTCACCCGGTTCCGCGACGCCGTCGAGCAAGGCTTCGCCACCAACCACAGCGTCAGCGCCTACGCCGACGCCCTCGGCTACTCCCGCCGCACCCTCGTGCGCGCCGTCCGTTCGGCCACCGGCGAGACGCCGAAGGGATTCATCGACAAACGCGTGATCCTCGAGGCCAAACGCCTCCTCGCCCACACCGACCTGCCGATCGGCCGTGTCGGCGTGGCCGTCGGCTTCCCCGACGCGGCGAACTTCTCCAAGTTCTTCCAGCTGCACACCGGCCGGACCCCGGTGGCGTTCCGGGCGGAGCTGCGCTGAGCCGCGTGCGCAGACGTGTGCGCGGACGGAAAGAGGGTGGCTCCACGCGTGCGTGGAGCCACCCTCTTCTCTGCCGGCTGGGTCAGTGCCCGAAGTCGAACCAGTTCACGTTGACGAAGTCCGCCGGCTGGCCGCTGGAGAAGGTCAGATAGACGTCGTGTGTGCCGGTCACGGAGCTGATGTTGGCCGGGATCGTCTGCCAGGACTGCCAGCCCCCCGTGTTGCCCACCGCGAAGCTGCCGATCGGGGTGCTGGTGGGGCTGTCCAGTCGTACCTGGACCAGGCCGCTCACCCCGGCCGCGGCCCCGCTCGCCACCCGGCCGTAGAACTGCGTGGCCGGCGCCGAGCCGAAGTTCACGCCCTTGTACAGCGCCCAGTCGCCGTTCGCGAGGTAACCGATGTCCTGCCCGCCGCCGGTGTCCGTGGTGGTCTCGGTGCCGACGCCGGACTGGCCGTCGTAGGACTCGGCCTGGATCGGGCTGTAGGCGTCGCGGTTGCCCGGCGGGGGAGTGCCGCCGCTGCCGCCGGACTGGAGCACCTGGACGTAGTCCACGACCATCGGGTGGCCCGGATCGGTGGAGCCGGTCGGGCCGCCGCCGAACGCCGCCGGGAAGCCGCCGCCCATCGCCACGTTCAGGATGACGAAGAAGCCGTGGTTCGTGGCGTTGGCCCAGGTCGTCGCGTCCACCTGGTTCGCCGTGACCGTCTGGTAGTTGACACCGTCGACGTAGAAGCGGATGGCCTCCGGGCTCACCGAGCGGTCCCACTCCATCGTGTAGGTGTGGAAGCCCGACTGGCAGGTGGTGTTCGGGCACGCGGTGGAGTTGCCGAGGCCGGTCGTCTCGTTGCACGGGCCGCCGGGGTTGGTGCCGCAGTGCATGGTGGCCCACGTCTTGTTCAGGCCGTTGACGTTCTCCATGATGTCCAGCTCGCCGACGCTCGGCCAGTTCTGGTAGTTGCCGCGATACGGCGCGCCCAGCATCCAGAACGCGGGCCAGTAGCCGGCGGCCGCGTCACCGGTCACGTTCGGCATCTGGATCCGGGCCTCCACGCGCAGCTTGCCGCCGGCCGGGGGCTGGAAGTCGGTGCGGGTGGTCTCGATCCGGCCGGAGGTCCAGTTGCCCGAGGCGTCGCGGCGCGGGGTGATGAGCAGGTCGCCGCTGCCGTCCAGGGCGACGTTGTTCGTGCTCGACGTCATCGTCTCTACCTCGCCGGTGCCCCAGTTGGCGGCTCCGCCGGGGTACGAGGTCCCGGTGTCGTACTGCCAGTTGGAGGTGTTCACGCCCGAGCCGGCCGCGCCGTCGAAGTCGTCCAGGAAGACCTGCGTCCAGCCGGACGGGGGTGCGGGCGCGGAGGCGTCGGCGGGCGCCGTGGCAGCCGTGGCGAGGGCCGTGGACAGGCCGAGCGTGGCGACGACGGCGACGAGCGCGCGTCGCAGCGGGCGGGGTCGTGGGTGGCGGGGTCTGGGTATGCCGGAGGGTGCGCTCATGGGGGCCTCTCGGTTACGGGGTACGGAGTACGGGGAGTGGGGAGCGGGGGGCGGGAGAAAGGTGAGAGCGCTCCCATCGCCGCGCGATTGAGAGCGCTCTCACGACGCCGCCAATGTGCTCCCCGCCCCGGCGACCGTCAAGCCTTGAAGCAAGCAAAGTCCTTGATTCTCAGAAGAGTTCACCGGGTGAAGTCGCCCGTACCGGCTCAGACCGCGCTGCCCGCCCGCCAGTCGGCCCACGACAGATCCGAGCCGTCGTGGAACCTGTAGCCGTCCACCGAGGTGTCACCCGCCCCCTTGGCGTCGTGCAGGCCGATGCAGCCGTGACTGGTGTTCTGGTGCCCGAACAGCGCGGTGGACGCCCAGTAGTTGCTGTGCACGAAGGTGCCGGAGGCGGTGAGCCGCTGGGCGTGCGGCACGTCCGGGACGTCGCACTCGTCGCCGAGGCCGACCGTGGGGGACTCCATCCGGGTCTGCCTGAACCGCGCGCTGATCACCATGAGTACGGACCAGGTGGTGTGTGAGGAGTCGCCGCCGGTGACGGGCGTGGGTGGCGACGGTCGCTCCGGAGCGCCGGACGGTCATCGTCTTCGTCGCGAGGTCGACCGTGCTGATCTGTTCGCGGCCGATGTGAGAACCGACGACCTTGTCCTGAACGCCGTGGACGGCGTCCGCGCCCTCGACGTCCGTCAGCCGCAGACCGAGCGTGATCTTCGTACCGATAGCCCAGTGGGTCTGCGGCCGGAAGTCCAGCCGGGTGTCGCTGAACCGGTGCCCGGAGCGTCACCGGGGTGCCGGCTCTCGTCCTCGGGCTTGTCAGCGCACGCCGTGCTCCGGCCGCCAGCCCAGGGCCCGGGAGATCCCGCGGCCCGCCAGCCGGACCGCCGGGGCCAGCGCCGGAACCTGGGCGCCCGTGCGGGGCACCACCACCGACACGGCCGCCACGACCTCACCACCCGGGCCGCTGACGGCCGCCGCCACGGACAGCGCGTCCTGCGTCACCTGACGCTCGCTCACCGCCACCCCTGAGCGGCGCACTTCGGCGAGCGCGCGCCGCAGCCGCGCCGGATCGGTGATCGTGTACGGGGTGAAGGAGGCGAGCGGCCCGGAGCAGTACTCCTCCTGCACAGCCGGACCGGCGTGCGCGAGGAGGGCGAGCCCGACCCCGGTGGCGTGCAGCGGCCAGCGCGCGCCGATGCGGATGTGCACGCCCACCGCCGAACGGCCCTGCAGCCACTCGACGTAGACGACCTCCGTACCGTCGCGCACCGCCAACTGCACGTTCTCGTGCGTCGCTTCGTACAGGTCCTCCAGATACGGCAGCGCCAGCTGGCGCAGGGCGAGGCCGCGTGGAGCGAGCGCGGCCACCTCCCACAGCCGCAGCCCCACGTGGTAGACCCCGGACGCGTCGCGCTCCAGCGCGCCCCACGCGGCCAGGGCGCCCGCCAGCCGGTGCGCGGTGGTCAGGCTGAGCCCGGCCCGGCGGCTGATGTCCGTGAGCGACAGGGCCGGGTGCTCGTGGTCGAACGCGGCGAGCACGGACAGCAGCCGGTCTGCGGCGGACCGCTCGCCCATCCGCTCCCACCTCGTCCTCGTCGCCGTCGCGCCCCGCCGCTCCCGACGAGAGCGCCACCGCCGACAGTACGGGGACGCGTACGTGTGCGGGAGGTGGCCAGGGTCAGTGGTTCATGAAGGCGGTGACGGGCAGCGCCCGCGCGACGATCCGGACGTCGCCGAGGCGGCCGTGCAGGATCTGGTCGATCTTTCCGGCGTACTCGTAGCCGCCGAGCAACCACGGCAGTCCGACGGAGGTGATGCCGACGGCCGGGGCCTTGGGGTTGCGGACGACCGGGCAGCCCTCGACGTAGAGCGTGGTGTGGGAGCCGTCGTTGACGACCGCCAGGTGCCACCAGGTCTCCAGCGGGGTCTCCTGTCCCCAGTTGGTGGCGATGCCCTCCTGATTGAGGGGACGCATCGCCCACTGCGGCTCACGGCCGTTCGACAGCGAGAGCGTGGCCAGCGGTTCGTCCGGGTCGTCCGCGGTCCTGCCGGCCGCGCCGCCCGTGCCGGTGCGGCCGACGAGGCCCGACCAGGCGTGGTGGGCGGGGTCCCAGTCGGCCGGGAGCCGGTAGAACGCCTCGATGGTGTAACCGTGCCCGAACGTCGCCGAGTTGAGCGGTGCACCGTCGACCGTGCGCAGGTACGCGCCCTGCAGCGGCGCCTTGTGGCCCTGGAACTCCAGGCTGCCGTGGCCCGGCTGGTCCGGGTGGTGGTCGGCCGACCAGGCGAGCGCGCCGTCGCCCACCGTGACCACGGTGAGGTCGTTGCCCCGGCCGGACACGTCGCGGACGGTGCCCGAGACGGGCGACTCGAAACGCCAGTAGGCGACCGTGCCGGGGACCAGCATCTTCGAGACCGGGCGCGGGGGGCGGGCCCGTACCGGGTCGAAGCCGGCGAAGCGGGCGGCGAAGTCGATGCCGACCGAGAAGCGGTCCGCGTCGCCGCTCAGCTCCATCTCCTGCCGCTCCAGCGCGTTCAGGCCCCGGCCGGCGCGGCCGAGGATCCACGGCGAGACGGTTTTGACGTCGATGACGTTCCGGTCCAGGTCGAACCGGTACAGACGGATCATCGCCGCGCCGCCGAAGTAACGGTTCTGGTAGTTCGTCAGGTGCAGGTGGACCTCGTGGCCGGCCGCGTTCCTGCGGATGGCCCGCCCGGCCGGCCAGTAGTGGCCGTTCAGGGTCAGGAAGATCTGGTCGCGGTCCTCGATCAGCTGGTCCCACAACTGCTCGCCGTACGCCGACAACCGGGCGTCCTCGGCGACGAGTTCGTGCGTGGTCAGGATGACCGGCGTTCCAGGGTGCTCGGCGAGGACGTCCTTCGCCCACGCGAACCCCTCGGCCGACAGCCGCCAGTCCAGCGCCAGCACCAGCCACTCGCGCCCGGCCGCCCGGAACACGTGCCAGGTGTTGTAGCCGTCCGGGGAGGCGCCCCCGAACGTGGGCCTGCCGCTCAGGCGCTGCGGACCGAACTCCTTCAGGTACGGCGTCGAGCCACGCCGGTCGTCCGTCGAGGAGGGTACGTCGTGGTTGCCGGCCAGGACGCTGTAGCCGACGCCCGCCCCGTCGAGGATCCCGAACGCCCGGCCGATCGCGGCGAACTCCTCCTCGGCGCCGTTCTGCGTGAGGTCACCGAGATGGGACAGGAAGACGATGTTCTCGTCCTGCCCGTGCTCCAGCAGATACCGCAACGACGCCTCGACGGGCGCCGGGTCGATGCTCGGCCCGTCGAACAGGTACTGGGTGTCGGGCATCACCGCGAGGGTGAAACGACGGCTCTGGGGGTCGGGCCGCCGGCCGCTGAGCACGGCCGCCTCGGCAACCGCCGGCAGCGCGCCTGCGGCTGTGGCGGCGGCGCCCAGCAGCGCGGTGGCCCTGAGGAAACTGCGCCGTCCGGCACCGGCCTGCACGGCCTCGCCCCGAACGGGGTCATGCGACGTACACACGTGTGCTCCGTAGAAGTCAGGGGGCAGAAGGGGGTTGGAGACGCGCTCAGAGGTCAGACGGCGCGCAGCGGCCGACTCCGGCGGACCGTCCTGGCCGGGGCCGGGGCCGGGGCCGGGTAGGACGGCCGTACGACACCCTCGGTCCCGGTGTGCCGCGCGACCGCGGCAGCCGCCGGCAGCAGGACCCGGGGTGCGCACAGCTCGGTACCGCGCGGCGCCCGCGGCTCGTCCGCCGCCGTTGTCACGCGCAGCGTCAGCCACGCCGGCCCGCCGCCTTGCGGTAGCCGGAACGGCAGGGACACGGCCGCCGTCTCGCCCGGCCGCAGATCGGGCAGTTCGGCCGGGGCGGTCAGGATCCGGCCGTCGGCCCGCACCAGCTCCCAACTCGCCGCCAGCCGGCCGAGACCGCGGACCTCGTGGTCGTTGACGAGGACGATCCCCTCGTGCCGCAGACACCGGATGCCGACCGGAGCCCGGCTCTCCCGGTGCTCGTACGGCCCGGCGCCGGTGCGCCCGGCCGCTCTTCCGTCGCTCACCCGGTGCACGATTCCGTGGTCCCGGGACCACGGGATGAAGCCACCCTGAAGAGCCGGGGTGGACTCGGTGGCCGCCCAGTGGGCCACGCGGGTGCCCGTCGCCACCGTGGCCCCCGCCGTGCGCAACGGCGTGCGCAGTCCACCCTTGCGCCGTGTGCGGCTCGTCCGGACCGGCCACCGGGCACCCCTGACGACGACTCGGCCGCCGACCTGCGCCGCTCGGCGGAACGGTCCGTCGTGAGCACCACTCCCGGCCCGCGTCGGCAGCGAGGACGGCCTTCGCGGGCAGCATCCAGGGGCCTTTGCCCGGTGCGGGCGGGATCCGGCCCGCCCGCCGCGCAGGCGCGGGGCACGGCCGTGGCCGGGGTGCCGGTCGAACGGGCATGATCGCGGCGGACGACCGGGACGTTCCGTTCGCGGACGCCACCCCGTTCCCCGGCACGGACGGGACGAGGGCCTGCGGGCCGGAGGAACGGGACGTGGTCGTGGCCAAGGATCAGGGAAGGGTGCAGAGGTGAAGCTGACGATTCTGGGCGGCGGCGGGTTCCGCGTGCCGCTCGTATACGGTGCACTGCTGGCCGACCACGCCGAAGGGCGGGTCACCGAGGTCGTCCTCCACGACCTGGACGACCGTCGACTGTATGCGGTGGCCCGGGTACTGGACGAACAGGCCGCCGGGATCCCCGACGCGCCCGAGGTGACCGCCACCACCGACCTCGACGCGGCACTCGCCGGCGCCGACTTCGTCTTCTCCGCGATCCGCGTCGGCGGCCTTCAGGGCCGGGCGGACGACGAACGCGTGGCGCTCGCCGAGGGCGTCCTCGGCCAGGAGACCGTCGGCGCCGGAGGAATCGCCTACGGCCTGCGGACCGTGCCCGTCGCCGTCGACATCGCCCGGCGCGTGGCGCGCCTCGCCCCGGACGCCTGGGTCATCAACTTCACCAATCCGGCCGGCCTGGTCACCGAGGCAATGTCCCGGCATCTCGGCGACCGCGTCATCGGCATCTGCGACTCACCCGTCGGCCTCGGCCGTCGTATCGCCCGCGCCCTCGGCGCCGACCCGGGGCAGGCCTTCATCGACTACGTCGGCCTCAACCACCTCGGCTGGGTGCGCGGCCTGCACGTCGCCGGCCGCGACGAACTCCCGCGCCTGCTCGCCGACCCCGCCCTGCTCGGCTCCTTCGAGGAGGGCAGACTCTTCGGCGCCGACTGGCTGCGGTCGCTCGGCGCGATCCCCAACGAGTACCTGCACTACTACTACTTCAACCGGGAAGCCGTACGCGCCTACCAGCAGGCCGAGCGGACCCGGGGTGCCTTCCTGCGTGACCAGCAGGCCCGGTTCTACGACGAGGCCCTGCGCCCGGACACCTCCGCTCTCGGGGCCTGGGACCGCACCCGGGCCGAGCGCGAGGCCACCTACATGGCCGAGAACCGGCGAAGCGCCGGTGCGGGCGAGCGCGAGGCCGACGATCTGTCCGGCGGCTACGAGAAGGTCGCCCTCGCCCTGATGCGGGCCATCGCCCGTGACGAGCGGACCACGCTGATCCTCAACGTGCGCAACGGCAGCACGCTGTCGGCGCTCGACGGCGATGCGGTGATCGAGGTCCCCTGCCTGGTCGACGCCAACGGCGCCCACCCCGTCGCGGTCGCTCCGCTGCCCGGGCACGCCACCGGGCTGGTCTGCTCGGTCAAGGCCGTCGAGCGCGAGGTGCTCGCCGCCGCCGAGTCCGGCTCCCGGCGCACGGCGGTCAAGGCCTTCGCGCTGCACCCGCTGGTCGACTCGGTCACCGTCGCGCGCGCACTGGTGGAGGGCTACACCGAGGTCCATCCTGGCCTCGCGTACCTTGAGTGAGGACTCTCGGTAAGCGCTTTCACCCCATGCTCGCCTCTCCCTCCTGGAGATCGCCATGCACGACGAACGCCGTCGCATCGAGGAGCGCGTCGCGCGCCTCCACGACCAGCGCATCAAGCCCGCGAGCTACGCCGCCGGCGTCCCCCTGGAGGTGGCGGCCTGGCAGGCCCCCGGGGAACCGGTCTCGTTCGAGGAGGCCGCGGCCGCCGTGTACACGCCGTTCGCGACGGACACCCCGTGGGGGCCGCCCTGGGGCACGACCTGGTTCCGGATGCGGGGCGACGTGCCCGCCGAGTGGGCCGGCAGGCGCGTCGAGGCCGTCATCGACCTCGGCTTCGCCGGGGACTGGCCCGGCAACCAGGCCGAGGCTCTCGTCCACCGCGCCGACGGCACCCCGCTCAAGGCGGTCAACCCGCTCAACCAGTACGTGCCGGTCGCCCGCCCGGCAGCCGGCGGCGAAGCCGTCGAGTACCTGGTGGAGGCGGCCTCCAACCCGGACATCCTCGCGGACCTCTTCGCCCACCCGACCCCGCTCGGCGATCCGCGTACGGCAGGCGACCGCCCCCTGTACACGTTCCGCCGCGCCGACCTCGCCGTCCTCGACGAACAGGTCTGGCACCTCGACCTCGACCTGCAGGTGCTGCGCGAACTGATGCGGGAACTCGGCGAGCACGACCCGCGCCGGCACGAGATCACCCACGCCCTTGACCGGGCCATGGACCTGCTCGACCTCGACGACGTCTCCGGCTCGGCGCCCGCCGTACGCGAGGCCCTGCGCCCGGTGCTGGCCAAGCCCGCCCACGCCAGCGCGCACCTCCTCTCCGGCGTCGGCCACGCCCACATCGACACCGCCTGGCTCTGGCCGATCCGGGAGACCAGGCGCAAGACGTCGCGGACGTTCTCCAACGCCACCGCGCTCGCCGACGAGTACGAGGAGTTCGTCTTCGCCTGCTCCCAGGCCCAGCAGTACGAGTGGGTCCGGGACACCTGCCCGCACGTGTGGGAGCGGATCAAGAAGTCCGTGGCGAAGGGCCAGTGGGCGCCGGTCGGCGGCATGTGGGTGGAGGCCGACGGCAACCTGCCCGGTGGCGAGGCCCTCGCCCGCCAACTGGTGCACGGCAAGCGGTTCTTCATGGACCACTTCGGCGTCGAGACCAAGGGTGTCTGGCTGCCGGACTCCTTCGGCTACACCGCCGCCTACCCCCAGCTGGCCAAACTCGCCGGCAACGACTGGTTCCTCACCCAGAAGATCTCCTGGAACCAGACCAACGCCTTCCCCCACCACACCTTCTGGTGGGAGGGCATCGACGGCACCCGCATCTTCACCCACTTCCCGCCCATCGACACCTACAACGCCCGCTTCAGCGGCGAGGAGATGTCCCGGGCCGTGCGCAACTACGCCGAGAAGGGCGGCGCCAACCGCTCCCTCGCCCCCTTCGGCTTCGGCGACGGCGGAGGCGGCCCCACCCGCGAGATCCTGGAACGTGCCCGCCGCCTGAAGGACCTGGAAGGCTCGGCCAAGGTCGAGATCGAGCACCCGGACGCGTTCTTCGCCAAGGCCCGCGCCGAGTACCCGAACGCCCCCGTCTGGGTGGGCGAGCTGTACCTGGAGCTGCACCGCGCGACCTACACCACCCAGGCCCGCACCAAGCAGGGCAACCGGCGCAGCGAGCACCTGCTGCGCGAGGCCGAGCTGTGGGCCACCACGGCCGCGCTGCACGCGCCGGGCTACGCCTACCCGTACGCGAAGCTGGACCGGCTGTGGAAGACGGTCCTGCTGCACCAGTTCCACGACATCCTGCCCGGCTCCTCCATCGCCTGGGTGCACCGCGAGGCCGAGGCCGAGTACGCCCGCGTGGCACAGGAGTTGACGGCACTCACCGCCGAGGCGGTCGCCGCCCTGGGCGCCGGTGCGCCCCGTGTGTTCAACACGAGCCCCCGCGAGCGCGCCGAGGTGGTCCGCACCCCGCAGGGCGCACCGGTGTACGTACGGGTGCCCGCAAACGGCTCCGCGCCCCTCACCCCGGCCGTGCCCCCGCATCCGGTGACGGTGAGCGGGCACACCCTGGAGAACGGAATCGTCCGGGTGCAGGTGGCGCAGGACGGAACCCTGACGTCCGTACACGATCTGCTGGCGGGCCGCGAGGTCCTCGCCGGTCCCGGCAACCTCCTGCGTCTCCACACCGACCTGCCCAACTTCTGGGACGCCTGGGACATCGACAAGCACTACCGCAACCGCTGCACCGAGCTGCTGGAGACCGACTCGGTCACCGTGGTCGAGGAGGGACCCCTCGTCGGCGCGATCCGCGTGGTCCGCTGCTTCGGCAGGGGCTCCCGGATCACCCAGACGATCAGCGTCCGGGCCGGCAGCGCCCGGATCGACTTCGAGACGGACATCGACTGGCACGAGACGGAGAAGATCCTCAAGGCGGTCTTTCCCGTCGACGTGCGCGCCCCGCACTCCTCGGCCGAGATCCAGTTCGGCCACGTCCAGCGACCGACCCACACCAACACCAGCTGGGAGGCGGCCCGCTTCGAGGTCTGCGGCCACCGCTGGGTGCACCTCGCCGAACCCGGCTACGGCGTCGCGGTCGTCAACGACTCCACCTACGGCCACGACGTCACCCGTACGGTCCGCGAGGACGGGGGTACGACCACCACGGTCGGCCTCAGCCTGGTGCGCGCCCCGCGCATTCCGGACCCCGAGGCGGACCAGGGCCGCCACCGCCTCACCTACGCGCTGCTGCCCGGCGCCGGCATCGAGGACGCGGTGGCCGAGGGTTACGCCCTCAACCTCCCGCTGCGCGTGGCCGATTCGGCGGGCGAGCCCGAGCCCGTCGTCCTTGCCGAGGGCGAGGGCGTGACCGTCGAGGCGGTCAAGCTCGCCGACGACGGCTCCGGGGACGTGGTGGTCCGGCTGTACGAATGCCGGGGCGGCCGTGCGAGCGGCGTCCTGCGCACCGGTTTCCCGCTGGCCCGCGCCGAGGTCACCGACCTGCTGGAACGCCCGCTCGAGCCGGCCGAGACCGACGGTGACGCCGTACCGGTGCGGTTGCGGCCCTTCGAGGTGCGCACCCTGCGGCTGGCAGTGTCACGCTGAGCCGCCGGTGAGTCCCGTGCTCCTATGGGGCGCGGGCCGTGCCCGATGGGCGGCTGCGCCGTGCGGGCACGACGGGCCGCAGCGGACCGGCACTTGGCCTAGAGCGGCAGTACCTGCGCGGCCGAGGCCGCCTGCACGGGCAGCGGCACGGGCACGGCGGGAAGCTGGATCTCGGTCTCCTGCGTCCGCTGCCGCGGAAGCGCCGGAAGCAACGGCCGAGGCCCCGCCACCACCGTGTAGTCCTGCCCGAGGAACGGCGGCTCGACGACCCCCGGGTCCTCGCCGAGCGCCAGCTGCACGGCGGCCCAGGGGGCGTTCACCCCGCACAGCGACAGCTGGTGCAGCCCGCCGGCCGGCCGTGTGTTGACGTCCAGCAGCACCGGCCGGTCGCCGTACATACGGAACTGGATGTTGGACAGGTGGTGCAGCCCGAAGCCCTCCGCGATCAGCCGGGCCGGGGCCAGCCACCGCTCGTCCAGGGTGAAGCCCCGCCGACGGCCGTTCTTGGTGCGGCCCACCGCGAGCCGCACCCGGTTGTCGGGCCCGGTGAGGACGTCGACGGACACCTCGGGCTGCTCCAGGCGCGGCATCACCAGCCAGTCCACCGGCTCCTCGCAGTGCCGCAGCGCCTGAAGGACCAGGTCCAGCTGTACGTACGGGCCGGGGAAGCCCGCGAGATGGGTCAGCGACAACGGGGCGCGGGTGATCACCCGGAAGCCGACCCCGCCCGCACCGGCGGCCGGCTTGAAGCACGCCTTGTGCCCGGCCGCCTCCAACTCCGCCACCGCTGCGGCGAGTTCGTCCGCCGTGTGCACCCGCCACCACGGCGGCACCGGGACGCCCACCGAGCGGACCGCCTCGTACGCGGTCGCCTTGTCCTCGAACACCGCCACCGCCTCGGGGGTCGGCGCCAGCAGCGCCGTACCGGCCGCCGCGAACTCCGCGCGGTGCGCCACGATCGCCGCCTGGTGCAGCCGGGGCACGAACACGTCGATACCGCGCCGGGCGCACTGGTCGAGCGCGTACTCGACATAGGCGGCCGGGGACAGGCCCTCGGGCTCCAGGTCGGCGGTGTCGGCGGCGGCCAGCACGGGGGAGTCGGGGTCCCCGTGCGTCGCATGGATCTCCACGGCGCGGTCGCTGGGATTTCTGCGCAGCTGTTCCATGAAGAAGACGTTCTCCGCGTACGTGCGGTTGAGCCAGACGCGTACGCGAGAGAGCATGCAGGCCGCCTTTCGGGGATTTCGGGCAGGGCGGAGCGGCCCGTGCCCGGGCAGGAGAGAGGAGGGACACCGAACAACCCCTGCGAAAAGGGAGGTTGGATCGTCGGTGTTGGGCCGATCATACGGCTTTCAAGGGCCTGCGCGTGCAACGCGGGCGTTACGGATTCCCGAACCCGCGGGGGCCCCGGGCACCTGGCCGGGGCGCATCTTGTACCGAGTCCGGGAATGTGTTCTTGTGGTCCGGGCGAGGATGATCGGAAAGGGGTACGGGGTGGAGTCGACGGCCGGGGCCGGACAGCTGCTGGCCATCAGCGACCTGCACATCACCTATCCGGAGAACCGCGCCCTGGTCGAGGGCATGCACCCCACCGGTGAGAACGACTGGCTGATCGTGGCCGGTGACATCGCCGAGACCGTGGCCGACATCCGCTGGGCGCTCGCCACGCTCGCCGGCCGCTTCTCCAAGGTGCTGTGGGCGCCGGGCAACCACGACCTGTGGACCCATCCCAAGGACACCGTCACCCTGCGGGGTGTCGCCCGTTACGAGCACCTGGTCGCCCTCTGCCGGGAGCTGGGCGTCGTCACCCCCGAGGACCCCTACCCGGTGTGGGAGGGCCCGGGCGGCCCGGTCGCCGTCGCCCCGCTCTTCCTCGGGTACGACTACTCGTGGCTGCCGGCCGGCTGCGCCACCAAGGCCGCCGGCCTGGCCTACGCGGAGAGCACGGGCATCGTCTGCAACGACGAGTACCTGCTGCACCCCGACCCCTATCCGACCCTGGACGCCTGGTGCCGGGCCCGGGTCGCCGAGACCGAACGCAGACTGGCCGCGCTGCCCGCGGGCCTGCCCGTCGTGCCGGCCAACCACTACCCGCTGCACCGGCATCCCACCGAGGTGCTGTGGCACCCCGAGTTCGCCATGTGGTGCGGCACCGAGCTGACCGCCGACTGGCACCGCCGGTTCCCCGTCGCGACCATGGTCTACGGTCATCTGCACATCCCCCGCACCACCTGGCACGACGGAGTCCGCTTCGTGGAGGTGTCCGTGGGTTATCCCCGAGAGTGGCGCAAGCGTCCGGAACCGCCGGGCCGGCTGCGCAGTATCCTGCCGATGGAGGTCGAAGCCGGTGATCGAGGAGCTGCTCCCGGGGTTGGTCGTGGCCGTGGAGGCACACCGTGACGACCCGCTGTGGGACACGCCGCTCTTCGCCGAGGAGGAGGCGCTCGTCGAGCGCGCGGTGGCCAAGCGCCGCCGTGAGTTCGCCGCCGTGCGCGGGTGTGCCCGGCGGGCCATGGAGAAGCTCGGCGTGCCCGCCCAGCCCGTCGTCAGTGGTGAGCGGGGCGCCCCCGTCTGGCCGGCCGGCCTGATCGGCAGCATGACCCACTGCGACGGCTACGGCGCCGCAGCGCTCGTCCGCGCGGGCGAACTGGCCTCCCTCGGAATCGATGCCGAGCCGCACGGGCCGCTTCCGGAGGGTGTCGGCGACAGCGTGTTCCTGCCCGCCGAGGCCGAGCGGCTCGCCCGGCTCGCCGCGCAGCGGCCCGCCGTGCACTGGGACCGGATCCTGTTCAGCGCCAAGGAGTCCGTCTACAAGGCATGGTTCCCGCTGACCCGGAAGTGGCTGGACTTCTCCGAGGCCGACATCACCCTGCACACCGATCCGGAGGGCGCCGCGCACGGCACCCTGCACGCCGAACTCCTCGTCCCCGGCCCCCTGGTCGCGGGCCGCAGGCTCCAGGCCTTCGACGGCCGGTGGGCCGTACGCGACGCGCTGGTGGCCACCGCCGTGGTCGTACCGCACGCGTGACGCCCCGGCATGGCGGGCCGGTTGGCCGTCAGGCGGGTGGGTGCGGGTGCCAGTTGCGCAGCAGGCGGAAGAACTCCTCCTCGTTGCCCCTGAGCCCCGCCCGGGCCAGGGCCTGTTCCGCCTCGGCCAGCACGGCGGGTGGCACCAGGGCGGGCCGGCCCGCGTCCGGCGGCCCGTCGAAGGCGGCGCGCACCGTGTGCAACAGCCGCAGATAGGCCTGTACGGCGGTGCGCTCACGGTCGGTCAGTACGGCAGTGGGCATCGGTCGGCTCTCCCCGGGTAGGCGTCACGGTCGCGCGCCCGTGGGCGCACGTCTCCAGCTTGCCGTCCACCACTGACAACGCCGTCCCGCTGCGCCCCGGATCCCCCGCTCGGCGCAGGCCGGCCCGACGGATCCCCCGGGGCGACGCCCGCACGGCAGGGCGTCTCGGACAGCAGGGCGTCCCGGGCGGTTCAGCCCTGCGGCCCCGGATAGCCCAGGGTCGCTTCGATACGGCCGGCCAGGTCGTCGCGCCGGCCCGAGCCGCGCGGGGCCGAACCGGCCAGCCAGGTACGGCACTTGCTCGCCAGCAGCAGCCCGAAGGTCTCGGCCTGCTGTTCCTCGGCGAGGTCGAAGCGGGTGCGGGCCGCGACCCGCTGCACCGCGGCCTGCAGCGCGGCCTGGTCGGTGTCGTCGTCCAGCAGCCGAGTGGCGACCCCGATCCCGGCCACGGGGTGCCCGCAGTGGTCGGCCTGCATGTGCCACAGCTCGTGACCGAGGATCACCAACTGGTGGCCGGGGGCGGTACGTTCCTCCACGACGACGAGATCGCGGTCGGTCAGATCCAGCCAGAGCCCGCTCGCGGTGCCGGACGGGAAGGCGGCCGTACGGAAGGTCACCGGCCGACCGCGGCGGCGGCTCATCGCCCCGCACAGCGCGCGGTACAGCTCCTGCGGCGGCGCAGGCGCGGGCAGGGTCAGCCCGCCCACCAACTCGTTGCACAGCCGGCGCATGTCCCTGCCGATGCCCACGGTCCTCCCCCGGCTCACGACTCGGGCCGCTTGACGCTCTCCAAGAGCATGTCCAGCCACTCCGCGACCTTGTCCCGGTGCTGGTCGGTCGGTAACTGCGCCGCCCGCCACGCGATCCCGCGCACCCCGTGGTCCTGCAGCAGCCGCTCCAGCGGATCCGCGTCGGCCCCGGCATCGGCCCGCTCGCGGTCGGCAAGCTTTTGCAGCAGCTCCTGCTCGGTGCGCTGCAGCGCACCCGCCAGTGCCTCGGGGTCCTCGGCGGTCAGGAAACCGGCGTGCACCCGGAAGAACCGCTGGAGCGCGTTGCAGTGCTCCATGGTGGGCCGGCGGTCGCCGTTGATGAGGGCGCCGGCCTGCTGGCGGGACATGCCCGCCCCGTCGGCGATCTCCTGCTGGGTGTACTTGCGGCCGTTGGGCTTCAGCCGGGTGCGGCGCAGCAGGCCCAGGCGCTGCAGGAAGCGTGCCTGGACGTCCGGTTCGCCCGCGGGCCGTCCGCTGAGCAGGGCCCTGACCACCGGCTCGGGGACGCCGCAGGCGACGGAGAGCCGTCCGACGTCGAAGACCTCGCTGTGCGGTACGCCGAGCCGGTCGGCGAGCGCGGTGACGCGGGCGACGACGGCCGGCAGCTGAGCGGTCGCCGAGGCGCCCGGATCCTCGTAGCCATCCGTCACCGACAGAACTCCTACGTCTCTCGAAGGCTTCCGATGTGTCCGTTGCGTCCGTGCGTTTCGCGAGCGGTCACCGTGAACTTCCCGGAGATTAGCCGGTGCCTGGAACCCACATCCAGGTGTCGCCACAACTGTGGCGAATTTCAGCCGTCAACAGGCAAGAAATGCCACGATAGTTGACATGCCACAGGCCGGGGTCGCAGGATCGCAGGGGCCGCGTCAAGGCCGCAGAGGCAAGAGGGGTGACCTCCCGATGGCACATCAGGCAGGAGGGCAGCGGCCGGCACCGCGGCCCGTCCCCGAGACGTGCGACACCCAGGCGTACCTCCAGGACTACGCCGCACTGCTGGAGTCCCTCGCCCTGCCCTCCCTCGTCGTGGATCACCGCTGGGACGTCATCATGGCCAACAGCGCGTACGCGACGCTCTTTCGCGGCGTGCGCCCGCATCCGACGGCCATGCCGGGGGACAACTTCCTGCGGTTCGTGCTCTTCCACCCGGACGCCTCCGAGATCCTCGGCGAGCACGAGCCGGGCTGGTGCCTGCCGATGCTGGCCCATCTCAGGACCGCCCTGGAGGCGTACGGCCACGATCACGAACTCCAGGCGGTGCGGCGGGAGATCGCCCAGGACCCGCTCATGGAGGCCGCCTACCGGCAGGGCCTGCCGCACTGGATGCGGGCCGTCGGCGAGGCCGGGACCCGGCTCGACGGGGCCGTCCGGCTGCTGCTCCACCCCGACCCGCGCCGGGGCCCGACCGAGTGCCGGGTGGTCGACGAGACGCCGCAGACCCTCCGGGAGATCGGCTACCGACGGCTGACGATGGTCCTGCGCGATGCCCGCCGGCCCGCCCCGCCCGCCCCACGCCGCGCGCGCCGTCCGCGTGGCACGACGGCGGCCCACCTCACGGTCGTCCCGGCACCCCAGGACTGACCCGGCACCGCCGACGTTCAGGTCGTCGGCGGCGCCGGGTCGGGACACCCGCGTTCATGACACGACGACTTGCGGAAGCGGCGAAGAACGTCGGGGCCGGCGAGGCCACGGTCGGCCGGGTGCTCAGCGGCGAGCCCGGCGT
Organism: Streptomyces broussonetiae; assembly: GCF_009796285.1. Taxonomy (NCBI): domain Bacteria; kingdom Bacillati; phylum Actinomycetota; class Actinomycetes; order Kitasatosporales; family Streptomycetaceae; genus Streptomyces; species Streptomyces broussonetiae. Next base: position 8,170,979 of record NZ_CP047020.1, read on the forward strand.
CTCCCGGGCCACCCGGCCGGCGGTGCCGACGGCTCTCGACGTCCTCGGCCACGAGCGTCCGACCCGGCCGCGCGCCGACCTGCGCCGTCTCGGCCTGTCCGGCAGCGCCAACACGTTGTGGCCGACGAGGCAGTTCAGCGAGGTGGGGGCCCACCTGACGCCCTGAGACGGGGGCGCGTCACAGATCCAGCACCAGACGGGTGCCCCGGCACCGCGACACGCAGATCATCATCGTGTCGCCGGCCGCCCGCTCCTCCTCGGTGAGGACCGAGTCCCGGTGGTCCGGGGCGCCCTCCAGCACCCCGGTCTCACAGGTGCCGCACGTCCCCTCGGCGCAGGAGTACAGCACCTCGACCCCGGCGGCGCGCACCGCGTCCAGCACGGAGACGTCCGGCGGGACGGTGACGGTACGGCCGCTGCGGGTGAGGACCACCGCGAATTCCCGTTCGGAGTGCGCCTGTTGCTCCCTCGGCCGAAACCGCTCCACGCGCAGTGACCGGGCCGGGCAGCGCTCCTCGACGGCGTCCAGCAGTGGCCCCGGACCGCAGCAGTACACCAGGGCGTCCTCCGGCAGGCCGTCCAGCACCGGGCCCAGGTCCAGCAGGCCCGTCTCGTCCTGCGGGGCGAGGACGACCCGGTCGCCATAGCGCGCGAGTTCCCCCGTGAAAGCCATGGAGGCACGGGACCGGCCGCCGTACAGCAGCGACCACTGTGCTCCCGCCGCCTCGGCCGCGGCCAGCATCGGCAGCAGGGGGGTGATGCCGATGCCGCCCGCGACGAACAGGTAGCGGCGGGCGGGTTCCAGCCGGAAGTGGTTGCGCGGCCCGCGCACCCGCACCTTGGCGCCCACGTCCAACTCGGCGTGCACGTGGGCCGATCCGCCGCGCCCGTGCGGCTCGCGCAGCACCGCGATCCGCCATGCGGAGCGGTCCGCCGGGTCCGAGCACAGCGAGTACTGCCGTTCCAGCCCCGGCCCGAGCAGCAGGTCCACATGGGCGCCGGGCTCCCAGGCGGGCAGTTGCCGGCCGAGCGGGTGGCGCAGAGTCAGCGACACCACGCCGTCCGCCGCCAACCGCCGCTGCACGACGACCAGTTCGCTCTGCGTCACCGTGTGTCCTCCCCGGCCTCGTGCCCCGCGGGGTGCGCCACCATCCACTTCCACATCGTCACCGGATCCTGTGCGGTGCGCTCGGCCCCGCAGTGACAGGTACCGTGCAGCACATCGGTGCCGGGCAGCCAGTCGATGCGGTAGACCTCGCCGGTGGGTGTGCTCACCGGACCCGCTCCTGCGGCTTGTCGCCCTCCTCGGCGAGCCGGGTCAGGATGCGGCGGGCGGCCAGGCCGCCGGTGTCGATGTTGATGCTCAGCTCCTGGTAGCCGGTGCGTTCGGTGTCCAGGGTGCGCTGGAGCAGACGCAGGGCGTCCACGTCCTGCATCACCACGGTGTGGTTGTTGGCCCGCAGGAACTCGGTGACCTCGGCGTCGTCCGTGGCCCAGTCCCGGGAGACCGCCCAGAAGTCGTACACCCTGCCGTCCGACGCGGGGGTGATGGCGTAGGTGATCTCGGTGCGGAAGCCGTGCGGGTCGCTGCCGTCCGGCGCGGGCGCGACCCCCGTCGGCGCGATACGGCTGTGCAGCAGATACAGGCAGGGCGCGTGGTACTCGATGTCCTGCCGGCGGGTGATCCGGCCCGTGATGCCGGTGGAGCGGGCGTAGAACGGCGGGCACTCGGCGTCCTCCATGCGCCGGCTGACCCGGACGATGCCCGCGCCCTCGTCCACCTCGGTGGTGATGGGCGTCTCGGCGACCTCGGGGGTGCCGATGTAGCCGCCGTGCAGATAGGTCTCGTGCGAGAGGTCGAGGAGGTTGTCGACGAGCAGGCCGTAGTCGGCGTCGATCGGCTCCATGCCCCGGACGGTGACCCAGCCGGGGGAGTCGAGGTGCCGGGCCCGCGGGACGGTTCCCGGGTCGGCCAGGGCCGCGTCGCCGATCCACACCCACACCAGGGAGTCCTGCTCCAGCACCGGGTAGGAGGCGACGCGAGCGGTGCGCGGAACGCGTTTCTGGCCCGGTACGTACACGCAGGTGCCGGACCGGTCGTAGGTGAAGCCGTGGTAGCCGCAGACGATCCGGTCGCCGTCCAGGCCGCTCTCGGAGAGCGGGTAGCGGCGGTGGACGCACCGGTCGTGCAGGGCGACGGGGGCGCCGTCCTCCTCGGCGCGGTACAGCACGAGCGGCTCGCCGAGGATCGTCCGGCCGAGCAGCTCGCGCCCGACCTCCTGGCTGTAGGCGGCGACATACCACTGATTCCGTGCGAAGGCGGTTGCATGGGGCATGGAGCCGGCTCCTGTCTGTCGAGGTGCTGGCATCGTCGGGGAGCGCGTCGAAGGACCGCAACGCTCCTTCCGCCACGCGGAAACACCCCGCTCCCGCAAGTCGCGTACGCTGAGCGGCAGTACAGAGGCTGTGTGTGGCGTTGACGCGGGGGTTGTGGATGGCTGTCGGCAGGGTGGTCCGGTTCGACGGGATGCGTGGGTACGGCTTCATCGCGCCGGAGCAGGGCGGGGAGGACGTCTTCCTGCATGTGAACGACTTGCTGATTCCCGAGTCGTCCGTGCGGTCGGGCCTGGCGGTGGAGTTCGAGGTGGAGAACGGCGGACGCGGGCTGAAGGCCTCCTCCGTCCGGTTCGCGAAGGACGCGGAAGGGGCGCCGTCGCAGACCGCCGAGTCCGCCGACCGCGTTGCGGCCGCAGCCGACGGCCAGGAACCGATGTGCGACGTGCTCGGCTCGGCCGAGTACACACGCGAGGTGACGGAGCTGCTGCTGGCCTGCGTCCCAGACCTGACGGGACAACAGATCCTGGCCACGCGCAAGCAGTTGGTCCTGTTCGCCAAACGGCACGGCTGGATCGAGGACTGACGGACAGGACGGACAGGACGGCAAGGGCGGACGGGCCGGACGGCAGCGCCCTGCCGGACACCGGAGAAAGGACGCAATGAGCACCGAGACGCTGGAGTTCCAGGCCGAAGCGCGCCAGCTCCTGCAGCTGATGGTCCACTCGATCTACTCGAACAAGGACATCTTCCTGAGGGAACTCATCTCCAACGCCTCCGACGCCCTGGACAAGCGGCGCCTGGCGGGTCTCACCGACGACCGCCTCAGGGCCGACGACCTGCACATCGCGATCGAGGCGGACCAGGAAGCCCGCACCCTGACCGTGCGCGACAACGGCATCGGCATGTCCCGCGAGGACGTGGTGGGCCTCATCGGCACCATCGCCCGCTCCGGTACGGCCGAGACACTGCGCCGGATGAAGGAGAGTGCGGAATCGGCCGAGCTGATCGGCCAGTTCGGAGTCGGCTTCTACTCCGTCTTCATGGTCGCCGACAAGGTCACCCTCCACACTCGCAAGGCCGGTGAGGAGACCGGTGTGCGCTGGGAGTCGGACGGCGGCGGCACCTACACCATGGAGACCGCCCCGGACCTGCCGGAGGGCACGGCGGTCACCGTCCACCTGCGTCCCGCGGACGAGGAGGACGCCCTCCACGACTACGCCGACGCGTGGAAGATCCGGGAGATCGTCAAGCGGTACTCGGACTTCATCGCGTTCCCCATCCGGATGGGCGACGACACCCTCAACTCGATGAAGGCGCTGTGGGCGCGCCCGCGCTCCGAGGTCGGGGAGGAGGAGTACCGGGAGTTCTACCGGCACATCAGCCACGACTGGACCGACCCGCTGGAGACCATCCGGATGCGGGCGGAGGGCACGTTCGAGTACGAGGCGCTGCTCTTCCTGCCCGCGCGTGCCCCGCACGACCTGTTCCAGCGCGACGCCCGGCACGGCATCCAGCTGTACGTCAAGCGCGTGTTCATCATGGACGACACCCGTGAGCTGCTGCCGTCCCACCTCCGTTTCGTCAAGGGGGTCGTGGACGCCGCCGACCTGTCGCTGAACATCTCCCGTGAGATTCTCCAGCAGGACCGGCACATCCAGCTGATCCGGCGGCGCCTGGCGAAGAAGGTCCTGTCCACGGTCAAGGACCTCATGACGAACGACGCCGACAAGTACCGCACCTTCTGGCGCGAGTTCGGGCCGGCGGTCAAGGAGGGCCTGCTCGATCCGGCCGAGGACCACAAGGCGATCCTCGACATCGCGTCGTTCGCTTCCACCGCCGGCGAGGAGCCCACCACCCTCGCCGACTACATCGCCCGGATGAAGGACGGCCAGGACAAGATCTACTTCATGACCGGCGAGAGCCGCGCGCAGGTCGAGAACTCCCCGCACCTGGAGGCCTTCAAGGCCAAGGAGTACGAGGTCCTGCTGCTCACCGACCCGGTGGACGAGATCTGGGCCGAGGCGGTCGGCGACTACGACGGCAAGGAGTTCCGGTCCGTCGCGCGGGGCGCGGTCGACCTGCCCGCCGAGGAGGAGGTGCCCGAGGAGAAGTCCGGCGCCTACGCGCCGCTGCTGAGCTGGCTGGGCGAGACGCTGGACGGTGTGAAGGACGTACGGCTGACCACTCGGCTGACCAGCTCCCCGGCCTGCCTGGTCAGTGACGCCGACGGTATCTCGCCGACGCTGGAGAAGATGTACAGGGCGATGGGCCAGGAACTGCCTGCGGTGCGGCGGATCCTGGAGCTGAACCCCGGGCACCCGCTGGTCAGCGGGCTGAGGGAGGCGTACGAACAGCGGGCGCAGGACCCGGAGCTGACCGAGACGGCCGAGCTGCTGTACGGTACCGCCCTGCTGGCGGAGGGCGGCGATCTGGCCGACCCGGCCCGATTCGCCAAGCTGCTCGCCGACCGCCTCGCTCGGACGATCTGACCGATACGCCCCACGCATCAGCTCTTTGGGGTGTTTGTCCGCCGGCCGCGGTCCGTTGTGACCGTGGCCGGAGCGGCACCGCACGGACCGCCGACTTTCACATGGGCGCCATCAGACCCTTCCCTGACGTTTGCTGCTCTTGGAACACTCGCTCCGCGCAGATTCCGTCATCTGGGCGGCATTACGTACGTCAGGACGAGAGGACCCGAACACCCATGGCCGAAGTCAACCGGCGCCGCTTCCTTCAACTCGCGGGTGCCACCACGGCGTTCACGGCGCTGTCCAGCAGCATCCAGCGGGCGGCCGCGCTGCCCGCCCACCACCGCACCGGGACCGTCCAGGACGTCGAGCACGTCGTTGTCCTCATGCAGGAGAACCGATCCTTCGACCACTACTTCGGTTCGCTGCGCGGTGTCCGGGGTTTCGGCGACCCCCGTTCCGTCTCGCAGAACGGCAAGTCCGTCTGGAAGCAGTCCGACGGCACGAAGGACATCCTGCCCTTCCACCCCGACGCCGACGATCTGGGCCTCGCCTTCATCCAGGACCTGCCGCACGGCTGGAACGACACGCACGCCGCCTTCAACGGGGGCAAGTACGACAAGTGGGTACCGGCCAAGGGCAGCACGACCATGGCCTACCTGACCCGCGAGGACATACCGTTCCACTACGCGCTCGCCGACGCCTTCACCCTCTGCGACGCCTACCACTGCTCGTTCATGGGCTCCACCGACCCCAACCGCTACTACATGTGGACGGGTTACGTCGGCAACGACGGTCGGGGCGGCGGCCCGGTGCTCGGCAACGACGAGAAGGGCTACGGCTGGACGACGTACCCCGAGCGCCTGGAGAAGGCCGGGGTCTCCTGGAAGATCTACCAGGACGTCGGCGACGGCCTCGACGCGAACGGCAGCTGGGGCTGGATCCAGGACGCCTACCGCGGCAACTACGGCGACAACTCCCTGCTGTACTTCAACCAGTACCGGGACGCCAAGCCCGGTGACCCGCTGTACGACAAGGCCCGCACCGGCACCGACGCCAAGCAGGGCGAGGGCTTCTTCGACCGGCTGAAGGCCGACGTGAAGGCCGGCAAGCTGCCGCAGGTCTCCTGGGTCGTCGCGCCCGAGGCCTTCACCGAGCACCCCAACTGGCCCGCCAACTACGGCGCCTGGTACGTCTCCCAGGTCCTGGACGCGCTGACCAGCAACCCCGAGGTGTGGGGCAAGACCGCGCTGTTCATCACCTACGACGAGAACGACGGCTTCTTCGACCACGTCGTCCCGCCGTTCCCGCCGGCCTCCGCCGCGCAGGGCCTGTCGACCGTGGACCCCGCCCTCGACCTGTTCAAGGGCGACATCAGCCACGTCGCCGGTGCCTACGGGCTCGGGCAGCGCGTGCCGATGCTCGTCGTCTCGCCGTGGAGCAAGGGCGGTTACACCTGCTCCGAGACCCTCGACCACACCTCGATCATCCGCTTCATCGAGCGCCGCTTCGGTGTGCACGAGCCGAACATCTCGCCCTGGCGGCGGACCGTCACCGGCGACCTGACCAGTGCCTTCGACTTCTCCCACAAGGACACCAAGCCGGTCGCGCTGCCGTCCACGGCCGGCTACCAGCCGCCGGACCACAACCGGCACCCCGACTACGTGCCCAAGCCCCCGGCGAACCCGTCCCTGCCCAAGCAGGAGCGCGGGCACCGCCCCACCCGCCCGCTCAGGTACGCCCCGGTGGTGGACGCCTCCGCGGACACCGCGAACGGCAAGCTCACGCTCACGTTCGCCTCGGGAGCGCACGCGGGCGCCGCCTTCCTCGTGACCTCCGGCAACCGCACCGACGGTCCCTGGACCTACACCACCGAGGCCGGCAAGACCCTCTCCGACACCTGGAACTCGTTCTGGTCGGGCGGCACCCACGACCTCGCGGTGCACGGCCCGAACGGTTTCCTGCGCGTCTTCAAGGGCAGGGGCAAGGTCGCCGGCCCGGAGGTGACCGCCCGGCCGGCCGGCGACCACCTGGAACTCGCCTTCACGAACAAGGGCTCCGGGGCCGTGCAGCTCAAGGTCGTGAACGGTTACGGCGGTCACCCGGCCACCGTGACCGTACGGCCCGGCGCGACCGTCCAGCACACCGTCGACCTCACGGCGAGCAAGCGCTGGTACGACGTGACCGTCACCTGCGACGCCGACCCGGCGTTCCTGCGCGGCTTCGCCGGCCATGTCGAGAACGGGCGTCCGGGCGTCAGCGACCCGGCGATCGTCACACAGTGAACGGGCGATGAACACCGCTCCGTGCGGACTGGTCAGGTACTGGTCAGATCAGGGTAGTGTGCCCCGGTGACCACGCAATCCAACACTCCTGCAGGCTGGTACCCCGATCCGCACGGAGCGCCCCAGACGCTCCGCTACTGGGACGGCACACAGTGGACCCAGCACACCAACCCGGCGCAGGCACCGGCCGGCCAGGCTCCGCAGGCGCAGGCCGCCGCGCAGCAGCAGGCGCCCGCCCAGCAGTTCGGCGTCCCGCAGCAGCAGGCCGCCGACCCCAAGGTGCAGCGGCAGGTGCAGCAGAAGGCGGGTGTGCAGGCGGGCGGCCCCGGCGGCGGCACCCTGTTCACCGAGCCCGTTCTGGTCGTGAACCAGAAGGCCAAGCTGATCGAGCTGACCAACGAGTACAAGGTCATGGACCAGCACGGCCGGGACATCGGCTCGGTCACCGAGGTCGGGCAGGGCGCGCTGAAGAAGATCCTGCGCTTCGTCTCCAGCCTCGACCAGTTCATGACCCACAAGCTGGAGATCCGTGACGCCTATGGTCAGCCCCAGCTGGTGCTGACCCGGCCCGCGAAGTTCTTCAAGTCCCGGGTCGTCGTGACGCGCCCGGACGGCTCGCCGGTCGGTGAGATCGTCCAGCAGAACATGATCGGGAAGATCAACTTCGCGATGAACGCGAACGGCCAGCAGGTCGGCGCGATCAAGGCGGAGAACTGGCGGGCCTGGAACTTCGCGATCGTCGACCACGCGGACAACGAGGTCGCCCGGATCACCAAGACCTGGGAAGGCCTCGCCAAGACCCTGTTCACGACCGCGGACAACTACGTCCTGCAGATCCACTACCAGCTTCCCGAGCCGCTGCTGAGCCTCGTGGTGGCGACGGCCCTGACCGTCGACACCGCCCTCAAGCAGGACTCGCGGGGCTGGAACTGAGCCTGCCCCGACGGGGGAGTACGGCGACGGCGGCCGGTGCGCGCAGAGGATGCGTGCACCGGCCGCCGTTCTGTGCGGTCACAGTGTGGTGAGGTGTCCCGGCTTGTCCGGCTGCCGTGGCACCAGCGCGGGTTCGGCGGTCGCCGTGCCCGGTTCCAGGGCCAGGACCGCGGCCACGGGGTGGTCGTCGTCCTCGTGGACCGGGTCCTCCTGCCCGCGTTGCGGGGTGACCCGGGTGAGCAGGATCACGCCCCAGGCGGCGAGGGCCGCGCCGGCGAGCGCCAGCAGCACCCCGCCGACGCCGCCCTGCAGGCCCTGGCCGAGCAGGGTGAGGCCGATCACGGCGGCGGCCACCGGATTGGCGAGGGTGACCACGGCCAACGGGGCGCCGAGGCCGCCGCGGTAGGCGGTCTGGGAGAGCAGCAGCCCGCCCACGGCGAACGCGGCGACCAGGACGGCGACCACGATCACCTCGGTGCCGAGCGCCGGGCCGGTGCGTTCGGTGGCCGCCACCGTCACCGTCTGGGTGAGCGCCGAGGCGACACCGGAGGCGAAGCCGGACGCCGTCGCGTGCCTGAGCCCCGGGCGGGCGCCGGGCCGGGACAGCATGCCGATCGCGGCGGCGGTCGTACCGGCGACCGCCAGCGCCTCGGTCAGCGACAGCACCCGCTCGGGCGCCGGACCGGAAGCGGTCACGAGCAGTGCGGCGAGCCCGAGCAGGGTGAGCGCCGTACCGCGCCACTCCACCGCGCTGACCCGGCGCCCGGCCGCGCGCGCCCCGAGCGGCACGGCCGCGACCAGAGTGAGTGCTCCCAGCGGCTGGACGAGGGTCAGCGGGCCGTACTTGAGCGCGACGACGTGCAGCAGTGCGGCGCCCGCGTTCAGGGCGACCGCCGACCACCAGGCACCCGTGCCCAGCAGCCGCAGCAGGCCGCTGCCGGTGCTGCGGGAGGCGAGGCGTTCCTGGGCGACCGCGGCGAGGGCGTACGCGACGGCCGAGACGAGTGAGAGGGCCACGGCGACCACGGCGGCGGCGCTCATCGGCCCGCTCCCACCAGTACGGGGGTGTCGGGGGTGACCCGGCGCCGGCCTGCGTCGCGTCCGGCCGTGGTGGCCGTGCGCCGCGGCGGATGGATCACGGCGAGGGCGATGCCGAGCATGGCGCCCGCGACGATCGCGTCGAGCCAGTAGTGGTTGGCCGTGCCCACGATCACCAGCAGGGTGATCAGCGGGTGCAGCAGCCACAGCCAGCGCCACCGGGACCGGGTGGCCACGATCAGCCCGACCGCCACCATCAGTGCCCAGCCGAAGTGCAGCGACGGCATCGCCGCGAACTGGTTGGACAGGTGGTCGCTGGACGGCGGGCCGTACACGGACGGGCCGAAGATCCTCCCGGTGTCCTCCAGGCCGGTCCCGGCCAGCATCCGGGGCGGGGTCAGCGGGAAGGTGAAGGGCAGCACCAGGGCGGCCGTGGTGACGGCCGCAAGGACCCGGCGGGCCCAGATGTAGTGGGCGGGCCGCTTGACGTAGAGCCAGACGAGGAAGGCCAGCGTCGCCGGGAAATGGACGGTGGCGTAGTAGGTGTTCGCGATGTGGACGAGGGTGTCGCCGTGCAGCAGTGCGGACTGCACGGCGTTCTCGTGGGGGAGATGCAGCGTCCGCTCCAGGTCCCACACGCGGTGAGCGTTGTGGATGGCGTCGCCCGTGTGGCCCGTGGCCAGCTGCCGGCCGAGCTTGTAGACCAGGAAGAGCCCCGCGACGAGGAGAAGCTCACGTATCAGTGCCGGACGCGTGGTCGCGTCCGGCGGCTCCGTTTCTGCTTCCGCAGGCTCGGTTCGCGCAGTCATCCCCCGGCCCTTTCACTGACGGTGGTGCGTGTGGTGGTGCGGGCGGGTCCCACACCGGGCCCGAACCCATCGATACGTCGCCGTACCGAAACGCCAGTGTACCGATACGCTTGAGTACCGGTACACTGGCGTATCGATTGATGTGCGCCACACTGGAGCCAGAGTCGGCGGACCCGGTTGAGCCGGGCTCGAGCCGGACTGCAGTGGGGCCGTACATGGACGACCCGTCGGACACGAGTGAGGGGAAGCACCGCATGACGTCGCAGGCCGCGGAGGGACCGGAGACGGTCGTCGCCTCGCGCCGCTCCAAGATCACGCCGGAGCGTGAGCGGGAGTTCTTCGACGCCGTGCTGGAGCAGATCCGCGAGTGCGGTTACGAGTCCGTCACCATGGAGGGCGTCGCCGCCAGCACCCGGTGCAGCAAGTCCACGCTCTACCGGCAGTGGAAGACCAAGCCCCAGTTCGTCGCGGCGGCGCTGCGCGCCAGCCGCCGGGTGCGCTTCGCCGGCATCGACACCGGATCCCTCGCCGAGGACCTGCGCCAGGCCGCGCGGGCCGCCGGTGACTGGTCCGGCAAGGACACCAGCCTGCTCCAGGCGCTGGGGCACGCATGGACGGCCGACGAGGAACTGGCCCAGGCGCTGCGCGAGGCACTCGTGTACCCGGAGATCGCCGCGCTGCAGGAGATGCTCGCCCGGGGCGTGGCCAGGGGCGAGGTCCCGGCGGGCCACCCGGCGCTCGAGTACGTCCCCGCGATGATGTTCGGCGTCCTGCGTGTGCGGCCCGTGCTCAGCGGCCAGTACGCCGACGCCGACTACCTCGTCCGGTTCGTGGAGGCCATCGTGCTGCCCGCACTCGGGCTGACGTAAGACCCAGGCCGCCGTTCACGGGATGACTGAACGGCGACCTGCCCGCGCCGCACCGTGGGGACGGGGGCGGCGCGCACCCCGCGGCCGGGTGGGGCTCCTCTTGAGCGGAGGGGTGCCCCACCCGGCCGCTTCGCGTCCCGGTCCCGGACGGCCCGCGGCGCGGGCGCGGCTCAGACGTTCTGGCCGTCGCCGCTGCCGGAGGAGACCTTGATCCCCTTGAGGATCTCGTCGATGACGGACAGCTTCTGGCCGACGTCCACACCGAAGCGGACCACCACGATCTGCTGGGCGTCGTTGGGCGAGGGGAAGGCGACCGACTCCACGTAGCCGTCGGAGCCCTTGCTGGTGACCGCCTTCCAGCGCACCATGTAGCCCTTCTGCCCGGCGACCGTGACCGCCTGGGAGGCCAGCTGCTGGTGCGAGGTGATGCTGCCGTAGGTGTCGCCGCCGTAGGACTCCTTGGCGTTGGCCGCGATGTCCGCCTCGGCGACCGCCTCGGGTGTCGTGCCCTTGTTGCCCAGCACCACCGCCGGAGCCGTGTAGGCGCCGCCCGCGGTGCAGGTCTGGCCGGAATTTCCGGGGCACTTGTAGGAGTCGTTCGAGGTGACCTGCGCGCCGACGCTGATGACCTTCCCGGTCCAGCCCTGCGGCACCGGCAGGCTGATCCCGTTGACCGGGTCCGGCACCGTGCCGCCGCCGGGCACCTTGGGCGCGTCGGACTGCCCCGGCGACGGCGAACCGCCACCGGACCCGCCGGACCCGCCGGCGCCCCCGGACCCGTCCGGGCCCCCAGAGCCTCCGGAGCCGCCCGAGCCGCCGCCGGACCCGCCGAACGGCCCGCCGCTCTCTCCACCGTTCTGCCCGCCCGGCGCACTCCGGCGCGAGCCTGCGCGGTCGCCGCCGCCTCCGTCGTCCTTCGTCAGGGCGTAGACACCGACGCCGATGCTCGCCAGTACCGCGACCGCCGCCGCGACGGCTATGCCCGTACGCAGCCCGCGCCGGGACCCGGCCGGCGGCTCGGCGGGGTACGCCGGATACGCCGGGTACCCGGGCTGGGCGCCGTGGCCGGCAGGAGCGGGGGGCGTCGGCTGGGCGTCGTGACCGGCCGGTCCAGGAGGCGACGGGAACGCCGGCTGCGCGCCCGCGTCCGGCGGCTGCTGTGCCGGGGGACCCCACGCGGCGGCCGTCCCGGCGGGGCGGGTCTGGTCCGTCCAGGCCTTGCCGTCCCACCAGCGCTCGGTGGGCGGACCGTCGTTCGTCTGCCCGGGGTCGGGGTACCACCCGGGGGGAGTCACCTGCGTCATGCCCCCCACCGTATGAGGCGAGCGTGAAAGTGCGATGAGAGGATCCGTCGCGAACGGAACGGACCGGAATATTTCGCCTCCGATTTCTCCCGTCCGACTTTCTTGTCGTGCTCCACCGCAGACCTCCTCGACGGCCGTCCGGCGACCGTCTCCGGCACCGCCCCGGGCGGCGATGTTGACGCTCCGTCGGCTGCTGACCGGCGGTTCGGGCGGCGCGCGCGTCGCCTGGCCGCACCCGCTTTCACCCGGCGGGGCAACAGCTGCCCCGACCGCCCACCACGGGCCCCACCTGACGGCTACGCTCGTGCTCTGTACGTCATTCGGGCGACCTGGGGAGGTATCGGGATGACGAAGGGACGGCCCCCGACGGCCGCCTCGGCTTCCCTGTGGGAGCGGGACGCGGAGATCGCCGCCGTCACCGAGGCACTCGACGTCCTGTGCGCCGACCGTTCGTCCGGGGGCAGTCTGCTGCTCTTCCGCGGCGTGGCGGGACTCGGCAAGACCGCGCTGCTCGCCGAGATCCGCCGCATCGCGGAGCGCCGCAACTGCACCGTGTGGTCCGCGCGCGGCGCGGAGACCCTCAGGTCCGTCCCGTTCAACGTGGTGCGACAGCTGCTCCAGCCCGCCCTGCTCTCCTTGCTGCCGGAGGAGGCGCGTGAGTACCTCGGCGACTGGTACGACATCGCCGGTCCCGCCCTTGGCATAGTCGATCCGCAGGAGGGCAGCGCCGACCCGCAGTACGTGTGCGACGGCCTCGTGGCCGCGGTCCGCCGGCTCGCCCGCCGTGAATGGCCCCTCGTGCTGCTGATCGACGACGCGCACTGGGCCGACCAGGAGACCCTGCGCTGGCTCGCCGCCTTCGCCGAGCGGCTGGACGACGTCTCCGTCCTGGTCGTCGTGGCCCGCCGCCCCGGCGAGGTCGCCGGGGACAGCGCCAGCCACCTCGACGCGGTGGCCGCCGCCTCGGGCCGTGCCGTCAACAACCTCAGCGCCCTCACCCCGGACGCCTGCGCCGGACTCACCCGCGTCGGCCTCGGCCGGCACGCCGACGACGCGTTCTGCCGCGAGGTGTGGGCCGTCACCGGCGGCAACCCCTACGACACCGTCGAACTTCTCGCCAAGGTGCAGGACAGCGAACTGCAGCCGGTCGAGTCCCGTGCCGGGGAACTGCGCGCCCTCAACCGCTCCGCCCGCGGCGGCGGACTGGTAGACCGGCTCAAGGGCCTCGGCCTGGAGGCCACCCGGTTCGCCTGGGCCGCCGCCATCCTCGGCACCTCCATCACCGTCGACATGGTCGCCCGCCTCGCCACCATGAACGACGACATCGCCCGGCACTGCGCCGAACTCCTCTGCAACGCCCGCATCCTCACCGCGCCCGACCCCGCGACCGGCGTCGAACACGAGGAGGGCGAGCTGGAGTTCGTCCACCCACTGATCGCCACCGCCGTCTACAACTCCATCCCGTCCGGCGTGTGCACCGCCATGCACGGCGTGGCCGCCCAGATCATCACCGAGCTGGACCGTGGCGCCGCCCAGGCCGCCCGGCACCTGTTGAAGGTGCACCCGGACGGCGACGAGGAACTCGTGGAGCAACTGCGCGAGGCGGCCCGCGAGCACCTCGCCGTCGGCGCACCCGACGCCGCCCGCACCTGTCTCGAACGCGCCCTGCGGGAGCCGCCGCTCCCCGAGGTGCACGCCCACGTCCTGTACGAACTGGGCTGCGCCACCCTGCTCACCGCACCCGCCGTCACCATCGAACACCTCCAGCACGCCCTCGGCATGTCCGGCCTCGACGGCGAGCGGCGGGTCGACGCGCTGGTCCGGCTCTCCCAGGCGCTGCTCCACAACGACCAGCTGGAGGAGGCCGTCCGCACGGTCGAGGCCGAGGCCGCGCGGCACGAGCCCGGCCCGGTCAAACTGCGGCTGCAGGCCGTGCAGTTCATGTGGGAGGGCATCCACGGCGAGACCGTCTCCCCGGCCCGCTCCGCGCGTCTGGCCGAACTCGCCGGCACCTGCACCGGCCGCGACAACTCCGAACGCGCCCTGCTCATCCTGCGCGGCTTCGACGCCATGACCCATGGCGAGAGCGCCTCCGAGGTCCTCGAACTGTGCGACCGTGCCCTGGTCAACGGCCGCCTGGCGCCCGGCCTCGGCTGGACCGACCAGGAGTGGGGCATCGAGCTGCTGATGATGCTCGGCAGCGCGTACGCCTACGCCGACCGGCTCGACCGCGCCGAGAGCCTGTTCGCCGAGGCCCTGCGCGCCTACACCACCGCCGGCTGGCGCGGCGGCCATCTCTCCCTCGCCAACGCCTTCCTCGGTCTCGCCTACCGCAGACAGGGCCGGCTGCGCGACGCCGAGGCCACCCTGCGTGAGGCGCTCGTCCTCGCCGAACGCGTAGGCCGGAGGCTGCCGTTGTACTGGTCGGCCACCTGCGGACTGGTCGACACGCTGCTGGCCCGCGGCCGGGTCCAGGAGGCCTGGACGATCGCCGACCAGTACGGCTTCGCACCGCCCTACCCGTCCACCATCGTGCTGCCCGACATCCGCTCCGTACGCGGCCGGCTGCTGCTCGCCGTCGGCCGCGTCGAGGACGGCATCAACGAACTCGAAGCGGCCGAGAAGACGGCCACCTCGCGCGGCGGCCACAACCCCGTCCTCGCGCCCTGGGCCGTCGACCTCGCCAGGGCCCTTGCCGGGCAGGACCCCGCCCGGGCCGCCCAGCTCGCGTCCGACGCCCGCCGGCAGGCCGAGCGTTTCGGCACGGACACCGCGATCGGCGAGGCCCTGCGCTGCGCCGCCGCCCTGGAGACCGGAGCCCGCGCGGTCCAGCTCGCCGCCCAGGCCGTCACCTACCTGGAGGCCTCACCCTGCCAGTACGAACACGCGGCGGCCCGCGTCGAGTACGGCATCGCCGCCCGCTCCGTCGCGGAACTCAAGCGTGGTCTGGACCTGGCGCGGGCGTGCGGGGCGGAGGGCCTGGTGGCCCAGGCGAGGGAGATGCTGGAGACGGGGAAGGGGCTGCGGTAGGCGCAGGGCGCAGCTGAAGCCACGGCCGGCAGGGCTCCCCGGGCCTCCGGCCGTCAGCCCGAATCCTCCTCCTCGGCGAGTTCCTCGAGGACCCGCTGGGCCGTCGCGAACGCGGAGTTGGCGGCAGGCACTCCGCAGTACACGGCGCTCTGGAGCAGCACGGCGCCGATCTCCTGCGGCGTCAGCCCGTTGCGCCTCGCCGCTCGGACGTGCATGGCCAGCTCGTCGTAGTGGCCGTGCGCGACCAGCGCGGTCAGGGTGATCATGCTGCGCTCACGGCGGGACAGCGTCGGGTCGGTCCAGATCTCCCCCCAGGCGTAGCGGGAGATGAAGTCCTGGAAGCGGGCGGTGAAAGGGGTCTGCCGGGCCTGCGCCCGGTCCACATGGGTGTCGCCCAGCACCTGACGGCGCACCTCCATCCCGCTTGCCGGCGGTCCGTCGAGCTGGGTGCGCAGCGCGGCCAGAACAGCCCGCGGGCACTGCGCGGGCGCCAGGTGCGAGGCCCCGGGCAGCTCCACCAGCGTCGAACCGGTGACGGCGTCGGCGATCTCCCGCAACTGCGCGGGCGGTGTCGCGGGATCCTGGCGGCCCGCCACGAGCAGGGTCGGTACGGCGATCTCGCCCAGCCGGTCGCGCAGATCGAACGCGGCCAGCGCGTCGCAGCAGGCGGCGTACGCCTCCGGGTCGGCCTCCCGGTGGTCCCGGACCAGCGCGGGCACGGTGAACCCCGGGGTGAACCAGCGCGCGTCGGCGCTCTCCACCAGCCACTCGAGACCCTCGCGCCGCACCCGCTCCGCCCGCTCCCGCCAGGCGGTGGCATCGCCGAAGCGGGCGGCGGAGCACAGGACCGCCAGCGAGGTCAGCCGGTCGGGGTGGTGCACGGCCAGGTGCAGGCCGACGGCGCCACCGAGGGAGACGCCCGCGTAGCCGAACCGGTCGATGCCGAGCGCGTCGGCCAGGTCCAGCACCAGCGCGGCGAGGTCGCCGACGCTCGCGCCCGGCCCGATCAGGTCCGCCGCCGAGCCGCCGTGCCCGGGCAGGTCCCAGCGGACCACCCGGTGAGTGACGGACAGTTCGGGCGCGACCGCGTCCCACAGGGCGTAGGAGGTGCCGAGCGAGGGTCCGAGCAGCAGCGGGGGCGCGGAATCCGGGCCCTGCGACAGATGGTTGAGGAGTGGTGCGGTCAACGTCGCTCCAGGGCACGGTCGGTGAGCACACCGGCGAAGCCGGTGCAGCGGGCCGGGTCGGTGAGGTCGTCCAGGTCGAGGCCCTGCGAACCCGGTTCCCCGGCGAGGAGTTCGCGCAGCGGTCGGTCCTCCTCGCGGGCACGGCGGGCCAGATCGGTCAGCAGCTCCCTGGCGCGCGCACGGCCGAGGGCGGGGGCCAGCGCGGCGGACAGCCGTTCGGACACGATCAGCCCCCCGGTGGCGTGGAGGTTCCGGCGCATTGCGGCGGGGTGCACGCGCAGGCCCTCGGCCAGCTCGGCCGCCTGCGCGCTCACCCCGCCCACCAGCCGGAGCAGGTCGCGCAGTGGCGCCCACTCGGCGTGCCAGGCGCCGGCCGGCCGCTCGTCCTCGGCGGCCAGGGAGCCGTACAGGGTGGCGGCGAGCTGCGGGGCGCGCCGGGCGGCGACCGCGAGGAGCGTGGACCGCACCGGGTTCGCCTTGTGCGGCATGGCGGAGGAGCCTCCGCCGCTGCCCTCGCTCACCTCGCCGATCTCGGTCCGCGCCAGCGTCAGCACGTCCGCCGCGAGCTTGCCGAGCGCCCCCGCCGCGAAGGCCAGGCAGCCGGCCAGGTCGGCGACCGGCGTCCGCAGTGTGTGCCAGGGCAACGCCGGTGCGGTGAGGCCGAGTTCACGGGCGTACGCCTGCGTCAGCGCGCCCGCGTCCCGGGCGCCGTACGCCTGGAAGGCGGCCAGGGTCCCGGCCGCGCCACCGAGTTGGACCGGGAGGCAGTCCCGTACCCGGGTGATGCGGTCGCGGGCGTCCAGCACCAGGGAACGCCAGCCTGCCGCCTTCAGCCCGAACGTCGTCGGTACGGCGTGCTGGGTGAGCGTCCGCCCGGGCATCGCCGTGTCCCTGTGCTCCGCGGCGAGCCCGGCCAGCGCCCGCTCGGTCCGGCCCAGGTCGGTGAGGACCAGCTCCAGGGTGCGTACAGCGACCAGCATCGTCGCCGTGTCCATGATGTCCTGGCTGGTCGCGCCCCGGTGGACGTAGGGACCGTACACCGCGCCGACCGTCGTGGTCAGGTCGGCGACCAGCGGGATGACGGGGTTGCCGCCCGCCGGGGTGCGGGCCGCCAGGGACCGGATGTCGAAGTTCGCGGGGACGGCCGCCCCGGTCACGGCGGTCGCAGCCTCGGCCGGCGCGAGCCCGAGCGCGGCCTGGGCCCGGGTCAGGGCGGCCTCGGCGTCGAGCAGGGCGCGCAGATACGCGTGGTCGCTCGTCTCGCGGGCCGCGCCGGACAGGCCCCACTCGGGGGCGAGCAGGCCGCTGTCGGTGTACGCGGGAGACGCAAATGTCACTGGAACTCCAGGAAGACCGTCTCGCCTTCGCCCTGAAGGCGGATGTCGAAACGGTAGGTGCCGCTGCCCTCGTCCGTCGCCATCAGCGTGTCGCGCCGGTCGCCCACCCGGGCGAGCAGCGGGTCCCCGGCGAGGGCCGCCGCGTCGCCCGGCAGGTAGATCCGGGTGAACAGGTGCATGAGCAGGCCGCGGGCGAAGACGCACACGCTCAGGTACGGGGCGCCGCGTCCACGCGCACCGGGCCGCAGCGTGCGCGCGTACCAGTGGCCGTTCGGATCCGTCTGGATGCGCCCCCAGCCGGTGAACTCCACGCCGTTGCGGCCCAGATACGCACCGGTGGCGGGATCCCGCCGCAGGGAGCCGTCCACCTGCGGCACGGTGCCGTCGGGGCGTGGCCCCCACAGCTCGACGAGCGCGTCCGGGAGCGGATCGCCCTCGCCGTCGAGGACGTACCCGTGCACGGTGACGGTGTCGGGGTGGCCCAGGGGTGCGATGTCCTCGCCCCCGCGGAAGGGCAGCGCGTAGCCGTAGAACGGGCCGACCGTCTGGGACGGGGTGGGCAGCACGTGTTCCGGGCCGCTCGTGTCGATCTTCGTCATGGCGGTCAGCGTCCTTCTTCGATCCAGGTGGCGGCCGGGCCGTCGAGCACGATGTCCCAGTGGTAGCCGAGCGAGAACTCCGGCACCGACAGACCGTGGTCGTAGGTGGCGACCAGCCGCTGCCGGGCCGCGTCGTCCGTCACCGACTGAAGGATCGGGTCGTATGCGAAGAGCGGATCGTTCGGGAAGTACATCTGCGTCACCAGCCGCTGCGTGAACGCCGCGCCGAACACCGAGAAGTGGATGTGGGCGGGGCGCCAGGCGTTGACATGGTTGCGCCAGGGGTAGGGGCCGGGCTGGATGGTGGTGAAGTGGTAGCGGCCCTCGGCATCGGTGAGGGTGCGGCCGACGCCGGTGAAGTTCGCATCGAGCGGGGCGTCGTGCTGCTCGCGATGATGGGCGTAGCGGCCGGCCGAGTTGGCCTGCCAGATCTCGATCAGCTGGCCGCGCACCGGGCGCCCGGCGCGGTCCAGCAGCCGTCCGGAGACGGTGATCCGCTCGCCGACCGGCTCTCCGGTGTGCTGCCGGGTCAGGTCGTTGTCGATCCCGGTGATGTCCCGCTCGCCGAAGGCGGGGGAGTGCAGCTCCACCATCTCCGGGTCCCTGCTGGTGTCTATGGACACCGGCGGCTGTTCGGGGTGGCGCAGGACGGAGGAGCGGTAGGGGGTGTAGTCGCGGCGGGGGTGGTGCTCGACAGGGGCGCCGTCGGCGACGCGCTTTTCGTACGCGGCGTGTTCGGCGGCGATCTCCTGGTCGATGTGCTGCTGGGTGAGAGCCATGGGGATACCTGGTGCTTCCTTATCGTTCGAGGACGAGGGCGAGGCCCTGGCCCACGCCGATGCAGAGGGCGGCCGCACCGGTGCCGGAGCCGCGGCGGGCGAACGGGTGGCCGGGCGCGCCGGCTCCGCCCCGGGGGTTGGGGACGGCCGGGGTGAACTCGGGCCATTCGGCGAGGCAGCCGAGGACCTGGGCGGCGGGCGCCGCATTCAGCTCGCGGACTTGCGGATCGTCAAATTCCTTGGCTGCCCTGGCAAGTGCCCGGTTGGCGGCCTCGACCGGGGCGAGCCCGAAGTGGTGCGGGTCGGTCGCTGACGCCCCGGTCGCGCCGATGCGGACGCGGGGTTCGCGACCGGTGCCTCGCAGGCCCTCCTCGCCGACGCCGTCGGGGTTGCCGAGGTCGACGTCCTCGATGAGGGCCGGGTCCAGGTCCGGGGCGCGGTCGAGGAGCGCGCGGATGGTGTGGGCGGCGAGGCCGTCGGGGTGGTCGGAGGCCAGGGCGCCGTTGTGGCAGCTGATGGGGGCGCGGACGGCATCGGCGATGTGAACCGTGTTCACAGCAGGTCCTCCGCTATGGCGAGTTCAGCGTCGGTCCGGGCGGCGACCTCGTCCACGGTGACGCCGGGGGCGGTCTCCACGAGGGCCAGCCCTTCGTCGGTGACGTCCAGCACCGCCAGATCGGTGATGACCCGGTTCACACATGCCTTGCCCGTGAGCGGCAGAGTGCACTCCTTGAGGATCTTCGGGGTGCCGTCCTTCGCGGTGTGCGTCATCACCACGATCACCTGCCGGGCGCCGTGCACCAGGTCCATCGCGCCGCCGATCCCGGTGACCAGCTTGCCGGGTACCGCCCAGTTGGCCAGGTCGCCGCCGGTGGACACCTGCATCGCGCCGAGCACGGCCACGTCGATGTGCCCGCCGCGGATCATCGCGAAGGACAGTGCCGAGTCGAAGAAGGACGCGCCCGGCAGGACCGTGACGGTCTCCTTGCCGGCGTTGATCAGGTCCGGGTCGACCTGGTCGTCGGTCGGATACGGCCCCGTGCCCAGGATCCCGTTCTCCGACTCCAGGACCACCTCGACGCCCGGCGGCAGATGGTTCGGGATCAGCGTCGGCAGGCCGATACCGAGATTGACGTACTGGCCGTCGCGCAGCTCGCGTGCCGCGCGGGCGGCCATCTCCTCGCGTGTCCAGGCCATCAGCTGCTCACCGTCCGCTGCTCGATCCGCTTGTCGGCCGCCTGCTCGGGGGTCAGCGCCACGACCCGCTGGACGAAGACGCCCGGCAGGTGCACCGCGTCCGGGTCGATCTCGCCGGGTTCGACCAGCTCCTCCACCTCGGCGATCGCGACCTTGCCGGCCATCGCGGCCAGCGGGTTGAAGTTCCGGGTCGACCTGTTGAAGACCAGGTTCCCGTGCCGGTCCCCCTTCGCGGCCCTGACCAGTGCGAAGTCGGTGCGGATGGCACGCTCCAGGACGTACTGCACACCGTCGAACTCCCGCACCTCCTTGGGTGGCGAGGACACCGCGACACCGCCGGCGCCGTCGTAGCGCCAGGGCAGCCCGCCCTCGGCGACCTGGGTGCCGACCCCCGCCGGGGTGTAGAAGGCGGGGATCCCGGCGCCGCCCGCGCGCAGCCGCTCGGCCAGCGTGCCCTGCGGGATCAGCTCCACCTCCAGCTCACCGGCCAGGTACTGGCGGGCGAATTCCTTGTTGGCGCCGATGTAGGAGCCGGTCACCCGGGCGATCCGGCCCGCCGCCAGCAGCACGGCGAGTCCGGTCTCCATCGCCCCGCAGTTGTTCGACACCACGCTCAACCCGCCGACCCCGCGCTCGTGGAGCGCCTGGATCAGCACGTTCGGCACACCGCTCAGCCCGAACCCGCCGACCGCGAGGGACACGCCGTCCGGTACATCGGCCACCGCCTCCTGGGCCGTGGCGACCACCTTGTCCATCCGTGAAGCCTCATCTCTTCGCCATTAATCAGCGCACTGAGTATTTCTGCGAGGTCTTTAACACGCTGCCACCGCAGAAGGCACCCGTCAAGACGTGGACTACCTGCACTCTTTACGGGAGACAGGTCGTCCGGTCGACAGGTATTGTTCAGTACACCAACGAAGTGATCAGGGCGATCAGGGGAGTGCACATGGCCGCGGTGGACCTCGCCACCCATCCCGGGCATCTGGCCCGGCGGCTCCAGCAGGCGCACTACCTGCTGTGGAACACGATGGTCTCCGAGGAGATCACCTCGCCGCAGTTCGCGGTCATGAACGCGCTCGTCGCCGAGCCGGGTCTCGACCAGCGGACCGTGGGGGAGCGGGTGGGCCTGGACCGGTCGACCATCGCCGAGGTGATCAGCCGGCTCGGCCGCCGCGGGCTGCTGACCAAGGTGCGCGACCCGCAGGACGGCCGGCGCTTCCTGCTCCGCCTGACCGACGACGGACTGCGCACCCACCGCAAGCTGACCGTGCGCACCGCCCGGATGAACCAGGTGTTCCTCGCCCCGCTCTCGCCGGAGGAACAGACCGTCTTCTTCGACCTGATCCGCCGGGTCGCGGACGCGGCGGAGGGCCTGCGCAACCCGGCCGAGCCGATGGCCGCGCAGGGCTGAGCAAGGGGCGGGTCGGTTCGCGACGCGTCACTGTTCCGGCGTGAGCACCACCCACACCGGACCGGCGGCGAAGTTCATCCGCCGGCCGTCCGCCGCCGTGAACGTCGTCCCACCCGTCGCGGCCGGCCGCGACCAGGAGGCGGCGAAGGACCGACCGTCGCGCAGCACCTCCGCCGTCCCGGCGCCGACCGTCTCGGTGTACGGCGTGTGGTTGCCGAGCGCGTCGTGATAGCGCGAGGCGTGGATCCTGACGTACTGCACGACGACGGTCGCGGCCGCCACCCGCGTCCCGCCGGTCGTGACGGCGGGCGTGCCGTCCATCGCGACCAGCCAGCGGCCGCGCGCCGGGGACCAGGTGAAGGTGAAGCGGGCGGCCGGGTAGTGCACCGTGCGCGAGACCGTGGGGATGCCGCCGAACGACGGGGCGGGGCCGTAGCCGAAGCCGGTCGTCAGCGCCGCCCTGCCCGGGGCCGCGGACAGCAGCCGGGAGGGCCGGAGATAGAGATTGTGCGGGGCGCGCCTGCCGGCACCCCGGAAGTAGGCGGCGGGCGCCCGGTCGGGGGACTGCGCCCACAGCGGCGCCCTGCCGATCAGCGGCAGCAGGCTGCGCTGGGCGCCGGAGAAGGCGAGGGCCGGCCGGTCGAACTGCCGCAGCAGCTCCAGATCGGACTCGCGTGCGCTGCGCACCGGTCCGACGGCCGCCGGCAGCCTGGTCGCGAACACCGCCATCAGCCGGCTCAGGCCGCCCTCCACCTGTTCCGCGTACACCACGTCCGCAGCCTCAAGGCCGGTCTGCGGGCGGGCCGCGGGCGCGTTGTCGATCTTCACGGCGAGCGGTTGGCCCGCCGCGGTGACCGGCGGCGCCGAGGCCGGTGACACCGTCGTGGGCTGTGCGGGGGCAGGCATGTGCTGCGGGGCGCGGTCGTCGTCCCGGCCGCGGCGCGAACAGCCCGCGGTGAGGGAGACGGTCAGTGAGGTGGCCAGCACAGCCGCCGTCAGTGCTGCGCGCCGCGTGCGCGTTCCGCATCTCGTGCCCACTGTTGCCACCCTGCCCGCGTAGTCGGATTGTGTGCTCATCAGGTCGAGGCTGGCCCTACCCGATCGCATGCGGCCATGCGCGCCCACTGGGCCGAACAGACGCGGGGTGTGACCCGGGCGGGGGGCGGGGCAGCGTCTCTGAGGGGCGCGGGAGGTGTCGGACGGGCGCTGTGCGGGACGGGGAGCCGGGTTGGGCGGGGCCGGGTCGTGTCCGGACGGGGGCGTGTCGGACGGGAGGTGGGCCGCGCCGGACGACGCTGAGCCATGTCGGACGGGGGAGCGGGTCGTGTCGGACGGGAGGTGGGCCGCGCGGCGCGGTGAGCCACGGCGGTGCGGTGCGTACACGGGCCATGCCCCGATGGCATCGCGCGGCACTCCGGAAGGCGCCGTCGGGGGAGGGCCGAGCGCAGCGTCAGCCCAGGATCTCCGCCAAGTCGTACCGCACCGGCTCCTCGAGCTGGGCGTAGGTGCAGCTCTGTGGTGTGCGGTCCGGGCGCCAGCGGCGGAAGCGGGCGGTGTGCCGGAAACGCTGCCCGTTCTCCATGTGGTCGTAGGCCACCTCGGCGACCCGCTCCGGCCTGAGTGGTACCCAGGACAGGTCCTTCTTTCCCGACCAGCGGCTCGGCGCGCCCGGCAGCCGGGCCGTCTCATGGGCGGACTCGTCCGACCAGGCCGCCCACGGATGCCCGGTCACGTCGTCCATGCGCAGCGGCTGGAGTTCCTCGACCAGTTCGGCCCGCTTCTTCATGGCGAAGGCGGCCGAGACACCCACATGCTGGAGCCTGCCGTGGTCGTCGTACAGGCCGAGCAGCAGTGAGCCGACCACCGGGCCGCTCTTGTGGAAGCGGTATCCGGCCACGACGACGTCGGCCGTCCGCTCGTGCTTGATCTTGAACATGGCCCGCTGGTCCGGCAGATAGCGCAGGGTGAGCGGTTTGGCGACGACGCCGTCCAGACCGGCGCCCTCGTACTGTTCGAACCACCTCTGTGCCACCTCGAGGTCCCTCGTCGCCGGTGCCAGGTGCACCGGCGGGGTCGACCCGGTCAGCGCCCGGTCCAGCAGGGCCCGGCGGTCGGTCAGCGGCACGTCGAGCAGCGACCGGTCGTCCAGCGCGAGCAGGTCGAAGGCGACGAAGGACGACGGGGTCCTCTCGGCGAGCATCCGCACCCGGGAGTCCGCCGGGTGGATCCGCTCGCTCAGCGCGTCGAAGTCCAGTCGCCCACCCCGCGCGATCACGATCTCCCCGTCGAGCACGCACCGCTTGGGCACCCGCTCCCGCAACGCGGCCACCAGCTCCGGAAAATACCTGGTCAGCGGCTTTCCGGTACGGCTGCCCACCTCCATCTCGGACCCGTCACGGAACACGATCGCCCGGAAGCCGTCCCACTTCGCCTCGTAGTCCATACCCGGCGGGATCATCGCCACGGACTTGGCGAGCATGGGCTTCACGGGAGGCATCACCGGCAGATCCATGCGTCCGATTCTGCTCGCATACGGTGGCGAGTGCCCGCTGTCACCCACTGCCTTCCGGTATGCGCGCTGTGCCGGGTACGCCTACCGTGGCCGCATGGGTGATGCGGTGGAACTGGAGGTGGCCGGCCGGACGGTACGGCTGTCCAGCCCGGACAAGGTCTTCTTCCCCGAGCGCGGTTTCACCAAGCTGGACGTCGCCCGGTACTACGTCGGCGTCGGCCCCGGCATCCTGCGCGCCCTGCGCAACCGGCCGACCACCCTGGAGCGCTACCCGGACGGCGTCGACGGTGAGTGGTTCTTCCAGAAGCGGGCCCCCAAGGGCATGCCCGACTGGATCCCGACTGCGCACATCACCTTCCCCAGCGGCCGCAGCGCCGACGAGATGTGCCCCACCGAGCAGGCAGCCGTGGTGTGGGCGGCCCAGTACGGCACTCTCACTTTCCACCCCTGGCCGGTGCGTGCCACCGATGTCGACCACCCCGACGAACTGCGCATCGACCTCGACCCGCAGCCCGGCACGGACTTCGACGACGCCGTCCGCGCCGCCCACGAACTGCGCGCGGTCCTCGACGAGTTCGGCGGGCTGCGCGGCTGGCCCAAGACCTCCGGCGGCCGCGGCCTGCACGTCTTCGTGCCCGTCGAACCGCGCTGGACCTTCACCCAGGTGCGGCGCGCCGCGATCGCGGTCGGCCGGGAGATGGAACGCCGGATGCCCGACCAGGTGACGATCAAGTGGTGGAAGGAGGAACGGGGCAGCCGAATCTTCCTCGACTACAACCAGACGGCCCGTGACCGCACCATCGCCTCCGCCTACTCGGTACGGCCGCGCCCGCACGCGCCCGTCTCGGCGCCGCTGCGCTGGGAGGAGGTCGGTGCGGTCCACCCCCGCGACTTCGACCTCGCCACCATGCCGGCTCGCTTCGCCGAACTCGGCGACGTGCACGCCGACATGGACGACCACGCCTACTGCCTGGACGCGCTCCTGGAGCTGGCCCGACGCGACGAACACGACCACGGGCTGGGCGATCTGCCGTACCCACCGGAGTACCCCAAGATGCCCGGCGAACCCAAGCGGGTCCAGCCGAGCCGGGCCCGCCGCGACCAGACTTCCTGAACACGGCCCCGCCCTGCTGTCGGCCGCACAGGCTCTGCGGCCGGCCGCGCTCGCCCTGCGGGCGCGCTGCCGCCAACTGCGCGCGCTGCTGCCCGCCGGTCCCGCTCCGCGGCTGGACCCGCCCACCCGCTGCCGCCCGCATCCGCCCCGCTGCCGCCTGCATCCGCCCCGCTGCCGGCCGGTCCCGGCGCTGTCCCGGGCTCCGGCCGCCGGCGGCTGTGTCGGAGGCCGTCGGCTGTGCCGGCTCGGTGCGTGCGAGGCCGCCGCGAGAGAGCTGGGGGAGGAGGGAGGCTCTCGTGCGGCATGTGCGTGCGGGACTGACAACACCCCCCGGTACAAGCGATCATGCCGGGATGACCCGTGTCCTGACCCGAAGCGACCTCGAGGCCCTGCTGGAGCCGGCGGCCTGTCTCACAGCCCTGCGCGACGGCTTCCGTACGGCCGGCACCGTGGCCGT
The DNA here is from genome assembly GCF_009796285.1 of Streptomyces broussonetiae. NCBI lineage: Bacteria > Bacillati > Actinomycetota > Actinomycetes > Kitasatosporales > Streptomycetaceae > Streptomyces > Streptomyces broussonetiae. Next base: position 8,196,645 of record NZ_CP047020.1, read on the forward strand.
ACCCGGTCGGCGGGTCCGTACCGACCTGCCGTTTCCCGGCACGGCCACCGTGCTCGTCCCCGGCCTGCTGCCCGGCATCGACGCGTACACGGTGAAGGCGAACGCCAAGTTCCCCGGTGCCCGGCCCGCCCTGCGCGGGGTGATCTGCCTGTACAGCGGCGCGGACGGCGAACTGCTCGCGCTGCTGGACTCGGCCACCGTCACCGCCTGGCGGACGGGACTGGCCGCCGCCCTGGGCACCGCACTGCTGGCCCCGGCGGCGTACGACGTCCTCGGGGTGATCGGAGCGGGCGCCCAGGCCGAGTTGACGCTGCGCGGCCTGACGGGCGAGCACCGGCCGCGGCACCTCGTCGTCCACGACACGGACCCCGAGCGCGCCGCCGCGTTCGCCGCCCGGCACGGCGGCCGGGTCCTGGACTCCGCCGCCGCGGTGGCCGAGTCTGCCGACACCGTCCTGCTCGCGACCTGGTCCCGGACACCGCTGCTCGCCCTCGCCGACACCCGCCCCGGACAGCACTTCACCAGCCTCGGCACCGACGAGCCCGGCAAACGGGAACTCGCCCCCGACCTGCTGGACGCCGCACTGCTCGTCGTCGACGACGAGGAACTCGCCATCGACATGGGCGTGTTGGCGGCCCCCGAACTGACCCGGACCACCGCCGACGCCACCCTCACCGACATCCTGCGCGGCACCCGCCCCGGGCGCGGCTCGGCGCGCGAACGCACGGTGTACGCCCCCGTAGGGCTGCCCTGGCAGGATCTCGCCCTCACCTGGCTCGCCTGGCGGGAGGCGGAGCGCCGGGGCGTGGGAGCGACGATCGACCTGCTGAGCTGAGCCACGCGCCGCATGCCGAAAGGGGGTGCCGGTCGTGTCCCGCACCGTGTGCCGCCCGTGACCGGGGCGTCCGGGTGCGGGTCGGCCGGACGCCCGCACCGCAGGCCGCGGTGCGACACCGCTGCCGGGCAACCCACCCCGGCCGAAGGGCTGTTGCGGCACCGGCGCCGTCCCCACCTCGCGGTTATCCTGGCCGCGAGCCGCCGAGGAGGAGTCCTGAGTGACCGAGGCAGTGTCGCGTCCCACGCTGGAGGCCGTGGCCGCGCGGGCCGGTGTGTCCCGCGCCACCGTGTCGCGGGTGGTCAACGGAGGCGACGGGGTGCGCGAGCCGCTGGCCGAGCGGGTCCGGCGCGCCGTGGCCGAGCTGGGCTACGTCCCCAACCAGGCGGCGCGCAGCCTGGTCACCCGGCGGCACGACGCCGTCGCGGTCGTGATCGCCGAGCCCGAGACCCGGGTCTTCGCCGACCCCTTCTTCGCCCTCCAACTCCGTGGCATCAGCAAGGAGCTGACCGCCCACGACAACCAGCTGGTGCTGCTGCTCACCGAGGGCCGTGACGATCACGCGCGCGTGGCCCGCTACCTCGCCGGTGGACACGTCGACGGCGCCCTCGTCTTCTCGCTGCACCTGGACGACCCGCTGCCCGGCCTCATCCACGACGCCGGCGTGCCCACCGTGTTCGGCGGGCGGCCCGACTGGGGCGGCGACACCCGGGCCCCGGGCCCCGAGCGCCCCGGCCGGGCCGGTGGCAACCCGGGTGTGGTGTACGTCGACTGCGACAACCGGGGCGGCGCCCGCACGGCCGTACGCCATCTCGTGGACCTCGGCCGCCGGCGTGTCGCACACATCACCGGTGCCCTGGACCAGACCTCGGCCGTGGACCGGCTCGACGGATACCGGGACGTCATGGCCGACCTGCCCGGCGGGAGCGACCCCCGGCTGGTCGTGGAGAGCGACTTCACGCCGGGCGGCGGCGAAGGCGCGATGCGTACGCTTCTCGACCGCTGCCCGGACGTGGACGCCGTGTTCGCCGCCAACGACCTCACCGCGCTCGGCGCGCTGCGCGTGCTGCGCGCGAGCGGCCGGCGCGTGCCCGAGGACGTGGCAGTGATCGGCTTCGACGACATGCTGCCCGTCGCGATGGAGGCCGACCCGCCGCTGACGACGGTCCGTCAGGACATCGAGGAGATGGGACGGCTGATGGCCCGCCTGCTGCTGCGCGGTCTGTCCGGTGGCCGCGACCGCGCAGGAGCCACGGCGGACACGCCGCCCGACGGCGGTGTGATCCTCCCGACGACACTGGTCCGCCGCGCCTCCGCATAGCCACGGGCGAGCCCGCGCCGGGCCGCCGGCGCCCGGCTCAGCCCTTCTGCGAGGCGCTGTGGATCACGGCGAAGCGGGCACCGTAGGGGTCGGTGAGCTGGGCCATGCGGCCGACGCCCGCCATGCTCGTGGCCGGCATCCGCACCACTCCGCCGAGCTGCTGCGCCTTGTCGACCACGGCGTCCGCGTCCTCGACCTCGAAGTACGGCAGCCAGTACGGGTGGTCCTGCGCCGCGCCGCCTTCGGCCAGGGACATGATCCCGCCGAACATCGCGTCCTCACCGGCACCCGCGGGGTTGAGGCAGGTGTACATGCCGCCCGGGAAGGGGGTCGAGGAGGTCTCCAGGCCAAGTACCTTGTGGTAGAAGGCGGCGCCCGCAGCGACGTCCCGTGTGTACAACTCGACCCAGCACAGCGAGCCCGGCTCGCTCGCCACCTCGATGCCTCTGATCGCTGCGGGCTGCCAGATCCCGAACGGCACGCCCGCCTGGTCGGCGAGGACCGCCAGGTGTCCCTGGCCCATCACGTCCATGGGCCGGACCAGCACGCTGCCGTGGGCCTGCTCGGCCGCCTTGGCGGTGGCCTCGGCGTCCGCGCTCTGGAAGTACACGGTCCAGGTCGGCGGACCCTGCTCCGGGCCGGCCTGCATGCCGCCCGCGACGGTCCTGCCGCCCGACTGGAAGAAGCCGTAGCCGCCGGCGTCCGGTCCGGCCGACCGGAACTCCCAGCCGAACAGGCCGCCGTAGAAGGAGCGGGCGCCGTCGATGTCGGACGTGGTGACATCGATCCAGTTCGGAGCGCCGTTGACGAACCGGGTGGTGAGCATCTTCGCCCTCCTCGAAAGGGGTCCCGTCCTCTGCACTGCCGAGTCTGGCACCCCCCACTGACAATCGCCGCCGGAGCACCGCGGCGCGCCGGAGCGGCCCGTGGCCGCACACCTGGTGGCCGGAGGCGTTCCCCAGGATTTCCTTCTCGCCCGCGCGCCGCCGTGCACGGGCCGGGACCGGGGGAGCATCATCAAGGCGGCCCCAGGTCCGGGCGGCGGCGTTGATCCGCCGTTGAGCGAACGTTTTTCGCCGGACGGCACGATCCTGGCATGCACTTCGACACGATCACCCCGGCCGACGAGACCTGGCAGGCACAGGCCCTGTGCGCCCAGACCGGGCCGGACTTCTTCTTCCCCGAGCCCGGCAGCTCGGTGCGCGAGGCGAAGCGCATCTGCGCCATGTGCGAGCTGCGTCCGGCCTGCCTGGACTACGCCCTCGCCAACGACGAGCGCTTCGGCGTCTGGGGCGGGCTCTCCGAGAAGGAACGCCTGGCCCTGCGCCGCACCTCCAACTGAACCCGAGCAGGGTGCCCGTCCGACGCCGGACGGACACCCTGCTCGGGCCGGGGCCGCGCCCGTCGCAGTCAGCCGCCGAGGCGTGCCGCCAGCCGGGCCTTGCGCGCGGCCAGCTTCTCGTCGAACTTCGTGGCCTCGGCGTTCAGCCCGCCCATGAACAGGCCGAGTTCCTCCTGCGCCTCGCGGCCCTCGGGGCCGAGGCCGTCGATCTCCAGGACCTTCAGGAAGCGCAGCACGGGCTGCAGGACGTCGTCGTGGTGGATGCGCAGGTTGTAGACCTCGCCGATGGCCATCTGCGCGGCGGCCCGCTCGAAGCCGGGGAGGCCGTGGCCGGGCATCCGGAAGTTCACCACGACGTCCCGGACTGCCTGCATGGTCAGGTCGGGTGCCAGCTCGAAGGCGGCCTTGAGCAGGTTGCGGTAGAAGACCATGTGCAGGTTCTCGTCGGTCGCGATGCGCGCCAGCATGCGGTCGCAGACCGGATCGCCCGACTGGTGGCCGGTGTTGCGGTGCGAGATCCGCGTGGCCAGCTCCTGGAAGGCGACATAGGCGATCGAGTGCAGCATCGAGTGCCCGTTGTCGGACTCGAAGCCCTCGCTCATGTGCGCCATGCGGAACTGCTCCAGCTTGTCCGGGTCCACCGCACGCGAGGCGAGCAGGTAGTCGCGCATCACGATGCCGTGCCGGCCCTCCTCGGCCGTCCAGCGGTGCACCCAGGTGCCCCAGGCGCCGTCGCGGCCGAAGAGCGTGGCGATCTCGTGGTGGTAGCTCGGCAGGTTGTCCTCGGTGAGCAGGTTGACCACGAGGGCGGTCCGGCCGATCTCGGTCACCTTGGACTGGCCCTTGTCCCAGGCCTCGCCGTCCTCGAACAGGCCGGGGAAGTTGCGGCCGTCGCTCCAGGGCACGTACTCGTGCGGCATCCAGTCCTTGGCGACCTTCAGATGCCGGTTCAGTTCGTTCTCGACCACTTCCTCCAGCGCGTACAGCAGCCGCGCGTCGGTCCAGACGGACGGGCTGCCGAGGTGAGGGGAGGTGATCGTCACGGGAACTCCAGGGGGACGCCGGGCAGGGGGGAGAGAAGGGGACGGTCCGGCGAGCGGGGCCGGAGAACCTACGTGATCGTAGGCTACGAATCCGTAGGTTACGAAGCCGTAGGTTAAGTTCGTCGTAAAGATCGCTGATCAGCACCCCTGGAACGGATTTCGGACACACGTGGCCCAGCTCTTCGCGGGTATGCGGAACGGCCCCGGGGTGCATCGGTCCCAGGGCCGTCGACGTCGCGGGATCAGCCGGTCAGGAGTACAGCTCCCGCAGGCGCACCGACAGGCAGGTCACACAGCCCTCGAGCTTCTCGAACTCGCTGATGTCGACCGTGACGACCTCATGGCCGAGATCGGTCAGCAGTTCCGCCGTCTTGGGGGCGCTCTGCGCCATCAGCAGCTTGTGGCCGCCGAGCAGCACCACGTGCGAGCCGGACTCCTCCGGCACCGACAGGAAGCCCGGGAACAGCGACGGCCGGTCCAGCTTGGGGATGTGCCCGATCACCGTGCCGTCGGGCAGCGCGGTCGCCGCGGACTTCAGGTGCAGCACCCTGCTGACGGGGACGGCCACCACGCGGGCGCCGAGCGGCTCGAAGGCGGCCCGCAGCTGCTGCACGCCGGCCGCGTTGGTCCGCCCGCCCCGGCCCACATAGACGGTGTCGCCGACCTTGAGGACGTCACCGCCGTCCAGCGTGCCCGGCTCCCATATCCAGTTCACCGAGCAGCCGAGGCGGGCCACCGCCTCCTCCACCCCGACGGTCTCGATGCGCCGGGACTCGGCGCCGGGCCGGGTGATCAACGCCACGTTCTTGTACATGACGACGGTGTCCTCGACGAACACCGAGTCCGGGCAGTCGTCCTCCGGGTCGACCTCGATCGTTTCCCAGCCGTGCGTGCGCAGCGCCTCGACGTACGCCTCCCACTGCTCGACGGCGAGCCCCACGTCGGCCTTCTCCCGCTCGATGTGCGTCACCAGACCTTCGGCGAGGCGGGGGCCGGGGCGGCGGACGAGGGCCTTCTTGCTGGGCACGAGGGGCCTTTCGTATCGATGGTGCGGTGGTCGGTGCTCATGTACACGGCACCGGTTTCGCCATCATGCAGCCCGCTCCGGCCAGGGCAAAACCCTCGTTGTCAGGCTGTGCCCCTCCTGAGACGTCCCGGCGGCGCCCGGGACGTCCCGGCATCGGGCACCCCGCCGGCTAGGCGGGATACCCGAGGTCCTCCTCAGTGACCTCCTTCAGCTGCCCGTCCTCGATCAGCAGTCGGCGAGTGATCCCGATCGACTGGAGGAACGGCATGTCGTGGCTGGCCACGACCAGTGCGCCCTCGTACGACTCCAGGGCCGAGACCAGCTGCTGCACGCTCGCCATGTCGAGGTTGTTGGTCGGCTCGTCGAGCAGCAGCAGCTGGGGTGCCGGTTCGGCGAGCATCAGCGCGGCCAGTGCCGCCCGGAACCGCTCGCCGCCCGACAGGGTGGCCGCCTTCTGATCGGCCCGCGCGCCCCGGAACAGGAAGCGGGCAAGGCGCGCCCGGATCCGGTTGTTGGTGGCGCTCGGCGCGAACCGGGCCACGTTCTCGGCCACCGTCAGCGCGTCGTCCAGCACGTCCAGCCGCTGGGGCAGAAAGCGCAGCGGCACGTGCGTGTGTGCCTCGCCGGTCACCGGGGCCAGCTCCCCGGCGATCGTCCGCAGCAGCGTCGTCTTGCCCGCGCCGTTGCGGCCGACGAGTGCGATCCGCTCCGGGCCGCGCAGATCGAGGACGCCCTCGATGCGCGCCCCGTGGGCCGGCTCCAGGTTCTCCAGAGTGAGCACCTGCCGGCCGGGCGGCACGGCCGTGTACGGCAGGTCGACGCGGATCTCGTCGTCGTCCCGTACGGCCTCCGCCGCCTCGTCCAGCCGGTCGCGGGCCTCGGCGAGCCGTTCCTCGTGCATGATGCGGTGCTTGCCCGCGGATTCCTGGGCGGCGCGTCTGCGTGCCCCCATGACGATTTTCGGCTCGCGCTTCTGCTCGAACATCTTCTGCCCGTACCGCTTGCGGCGGGCCAGTTTGACCTGGGCGTCGGCCAGTTCGCGCTTCTGCTTGCGCACGTCGGCCTCGGCCACGCGCACCATCCGCTCGGCGGCCTCCTGCGCCAGGGCGAGGGCCGCTTCGTAGGCCGAGAAGTTCCCGCCGTACCAGGTGACCTCCCCGGAGTGCAGTTCCGCGATCTGGTCGACCAGGTCGAGCAGTTCCCTGTCGTGGCTGACCACGATCAGGACGCCGGGCCATGCGGCGACGGCCTGGTACAGCCGGCGGCGCGCGTACAGGTCGAGGTTGTTGGTGGGCTCGTCCAGCAGCAGCACGTCCGGGCGGCGCAGCAGCAGCGCGGCCAGCCGCAGCAGCACCGACTCGCCGCCGGAGATCTCGCCGACGGTGCGGTCCAGGCCGATATGACCGAGGCCCAGCTCGCCGAGCGTGACCAGGGCGCGTTCCTCGACGTCCCAGTCGTCGCCGACCGTCTCGAAGTGCTCCTCGGCGACGTCGCCCGCCTCGATGGCGTGCAGCGCGGCCCGCCGGGCGGCGATTCCGAGAGCCTGGTCGACGCGGAGGGTGGTGTCGAGGGTGACGTTCTGCGGGAGATAGCCGATCTCGCCGGCCGCCTTGACGGTGCCGTCGGTCGGGGTCAGTTCCCCGGCCAGCAGCTTCAGCAGGGTTGACTTTCCTGATCCGTTGACGCCGACGAGCCCGGTCCGGCCGGGGCCGAAGGCGATGTCGAGGCCGTCGAAGACGGCGGTGCCGTCGGCCCAGGCGAAGGTCAGGGACGTACAGGTGAGGGAAGATGACATGGAGGCCTCGCGTACAGGTGCGTGCGGTCGGTGAACGCATCTCGAGACACCACGAGGCGGGAACCGAAGAGTCTGAGGCACGACGAGGCCATGAAAAAAGGCCTGTGCCTGGGGGACGGCTCGGACGCCGAGGTCGTACGCCGCGCACACCTCACCGGTGCTTCGCGGTGCCTCAGGACCTCAGACGAGCAACGTCCTTCTCCAATCGACGGCAACAGGACCGGGATAAACGGTAGGAGGGGCCGCGGCGGCTGTCAACGCAATTCATCAGGGCGGCCCTCGGCACGCGCCCGGCGCAGCGGACGCGCGGTGCACGCGCGCGTGACGGTCAGCAGGCGTCCCGCATCAGTTCGGCCAGGCCGTGGTCCAGGTCGAGCTGGAGGTGTTCGAGGCCGACGGGCACGAGGTCGTGGGTCGCCTCCAGGAAGTGCCGGATCTCGCCCGAGCGCACATGCACGATCGCGGTGCCCTCGGGGGCGTGGAACTCCAGCACCGTGCGGTCGTAGCCGTACGGCCGCACCCGGACGTCCCCGTGGCCCTCGGAGCCCCGCAGCCCGGCGGTGAGCAGCTCGCGCGAGAAGGTCCAGCACACCTCGACGTTCTCCAGGGTGGCCGGGGCGGGGAAGGTCATGACGACGGCGAAGGGATCACGTCGGTCGTAGCGCAGCGTGGCGGGAATGTTCGGCATGCGCGGTGCGGCGGCGACGAGACGGGCCTCTACGGGCTGCTCGATGACGGTGGACAACGCCTTGCTCCCTCGTGACGGCTGGACGACGCCCGGGTGTGCGACACCCGGCACTGGAAGAGACGACGGATCCGGCCGAAGCGTGCACACGGAGAACGAGTGACCTCGGTCACCGCGTTCACACCCTCTCAATCAGGTCTTTCTGCCCGAAGCGGCGGGCAGTTGGCCCCCTGGACGGCGCCGGTCCGGTGGGCTAGCTTCGCCCGCCATGAGGCGCTTGGGGAGCATACGAGGCAGGGGACGGACGGGCCGGCTGGTGGCGGCGGGGGTGGCGTGCGGGGCGGCGCTCGCCGCGCTGACAGTCCCGGTGGCCGAGGCCCGCCCTCTCGGACAGGGCAGCGGGGCAGTGCACTGGGCGCCCAAGGATCCCGGTACCCCGCAGGTCCGCTTCCGGGGGCTCGCGGCCGTCGACCGGCACACCGCCTGGCTGGCAGGCACGGGCGGTACGGTGCTGCGCACCACGGACGGCGGGGCGAGCTGGCGCAACGTCTCTCCGCCGGGCGCCGGCGACCTGCAGTTCCGGGACGTGGAGGCGTTCGACGCGCGGCGCGCGGTGGTGCTGGCCATCGGCGAGGGCGAGGCCTCCCGCGTCTACCGCACCGACGACGGCGGGGCGACCTGGACCGAGTCCTTCCGCAACACCGACCCGAACGCCTTCTACGACTGCCTGGCCTTCTTCGACCGCCGGCACGGCCTCGCCATGGGCGACCCGGTGGACGGCAGGTTCCGCATCCTGTCCACGAGTGACGGCGGACGCTCCTGGCGGGTGCTGCCCGCGCAGGGCATGCCGCCCGCCCTGGACGGCGAGGCCGGCTTCGCCGCGAGCGGCCAGTGCCTGGTCACCTCGGGCCCGAAGGACGTCTGGCTGGCCACCGGCGGCGGCGCCCGCGCGCGCGTGCTGCATTCCGCCGACCGCGGACTGACCTGGACGGCGGCCGACACCCCGATCCCGGCCGGCGATCCGGCCAAGGGCGTCTTCGCGCTCGCCTTCCGCGACGGCCTCCACGGCCTCGCCGTCGGCGGTGACTACCGCCCCGGCCAGCCCTCGCCGCAGGCGGCCGCCGTCACCGCCGACGGCGGCCGTACCTGGACGCCGGCCGCCACACCCCCGCCGGCCTACCGCTCCGGAGCCGCCTGGCTGCCGCACAGCCGCACCGCCGCGCTCGCGGTCGGCCCCACCGGCACCGACCTGACCACCGACGGCGGCCGCACCTGGCGGACCATCGACACAGGCTCGTACGACACCGTGGCCTGCACGCCCGACCTGAGCTGCTGGGCGGCCGGCGAACAGGGCAGGGTGGCCCGGCTGGAACGCTGAGCCGGCGGACGGCTCAGCTCGGCGTGTGCCGGTGGCGGACCAGCTCCGGGGCCGTTCTCGTGGCGACGAACTCCGTGACGCGGTACGTGCCGACACCGGCGACGGCGAACGGGTCGCCCGCGATGATCTCCTCGATCCGGGCGCGGTCCTCCCCGACGGCCAGGATCACCCCGCCGTCACGCGGGTTCTTGGGGCCGGCGGCGAGGAAGACGCCCTTGTCGAACTGCTCCTGCAACCAGGCCACATGGTCGGGCAGCAGGGCGTCGACGGCGGCGGGCGGGGCAGTGTAGGTCACATCGAGGACGAACATGATCCCGAGGCTACCCCCGGACTGTGACAGTCCGCCCCGAGCCGTACAGTCTTGGTCACCATGACGACCGTAGGCGTACCGGCGGGCTGGCCCGCGACCGAGGAAGAGGCCCGTGCCGTGCAGGACGAGCTGCGCGGGCGGGTGGTGCTGGACGAGCCCGGACCGCCGCCCGGGTCGGGCCACGTCACCGGCGTCGACGTCGCCTACGACGACGCTCTCGACCTCGTCGCCGCGGCGGCCGTCGTGCTCGACGCCGCCACCCTGGACGTGGTGGCCGAGGCGACGGCCGTGGGTCGGGTGTCCTTCCCGTACGTGCCCGGGCTGCTCGCCTTCCGGGAGATCCCCACCGTTGTGGCCGCCCTGGAGCGGCTGCCGTGCCCGCCCGGCCTGGTCGTGTGCGACGGCTACGGCCTGGCCCACCCACGCCGCTTCGGCCTCGCCGGCCATCTGGGCGTGCTCACCGGCCTGCCGGTCATCGGTGTCGCCAAGAACCCGTTCACCTTCACCTACGACGAGCCCGGCCCCGCGCGGGGCGCCTCGGCCCCGCTGCTCGCGGGGACCGAGGAGGTCGGGCGCGCCCTGCGCACCCGGGACGGCGTCAAGCCGGTCTTCGTCTCGGTCGGCCACCGGGTGAGCCTGGACAACGCCCTGGCCCACACCCTGGCCCTCACCCCGCGCTACCGGCTGCCCGAGACCACGCGCAGGGCCGACGCCCTGTGCCGCCGGGCGCTACGGCAGGCGGCACAGAGGACTGCTCCGGGTGGTGCTCAGGAAGCGACGACGCGCCAGGCGCCGACCTCCTGATACGCCGAGTCGTGGACGGCCGATCCGTCGCCCGGTTCGAGGGCGTAGTGGTGCAGATTGCCGCCCCAGTAGCGCAGGATCCGGCCCAGCTCGCCCGCCCGCTCCTGCGCCGGCGCACCCTCGTCCACGGTCACTTCGAGCACGAACTTCATGCCTTCCCCGCCTCCTTCCGCTCCGCTGCCTGTGTCTTCATCGTTTCATTGAGAAACCCGGTGAGACTTTGTCGGCCATGACTGCAGGCGGCGTGGACTTTTGAGAGCGGAAGTCTCAAACCTCTCAGGCCTCCGGGGCGCTTGCCGCCACGCGGAACGTGATGCCTGCGGCGCGCAGCCGTTCCGTCAGGGCGTCGCCCATCGCCTGTGCCGTGGTGACCTGCCCGGCCGTCTGCGGAAGGTCGTCGAAGGCCAGGCACAGGGCGGCCTCGGCGAACATCTTCGCCGTCTCGTCGTAACCGGGGTCGCCGCCCGCGACCTCCGTGAACACGCGCCGCCCGCCGCCCTCGCCGACGAAACGCACCGAGAACCGGCTCCGCGCCCGCTTCTGTGCGCTCGGCCCGTCGCCCGGCCGGAGCCGGTCCGACAACCAGCGCCGAGCGGGCGGCAGTTGGGCGGCGGCCACCACCGCGCCGACGGCGGTGAGCCCGCCGAGCGCTACCGGCAGGCGCCGCACCGCGGCGTAGTGCCGGTAGCGGAAGTCCGGACCGTACCGCTGCAGTGCCCGCGCCGAGCGGCGCACGATCTGCGGATCGAGGGTCGGCAGGGGCAGCGCCCACGCGCCGACCTCCGCGGCGAACCGCGGCGCGCCCGTCGGGGTCGCGACCCGGCGCCCCATGAGCCGCGGCTCGTGCCGGGCCCGCTCGCGTGCGGCACCCAGCAGTTGCCGGCCGCGCGCGAACTGGATCAGCGCCGAGGCCAGGGTGCCGCCGGAGAAGGCCGCGTCGGCGCTCACGTACCCGTCCACGGTCAGCGGCACCCCCTCGGGCAGCTGCCCGACCGTGAAGTGCACGCCCAGGTCGTGGGGCACGGAGTCGAAGCCGCAGGCGTGCACCAGACGCGCGCCCGTCTCCCGCGCGCGTGCGTCGTGCCGGACGTACACGCGGTCCACGAACTCCGGCTCTCCGGTCAGGTCCAGGTAGTCGGCGCCGGTGTCCGCGCAGGCGGCGGCCAGATCCTCGCCGTACAGCAGGTACGGCCCGACGGACGTGGCCACCACGCGCGCGTGCTCGGCGAGGGCGCGCAGGGTGCCCGGTTCGGCCACGTCGGCCCGCAGGACGTCGATGTCCGCGCCGCCGGGCAGCCGTTCGCGCAGCCGCTCCAGCTTCCCTTCGTCACGGCCCGCCAGTGCCCAGCGCAGGCCCTCGGGCGCGTGCGCGGCGAGGTACTCGGCGGTGAGTGTGCCGACGAAGCCGGTGGCTCCTAAGAGCACGAGGTCGTAGGGACGATCCGTCCTGTTTAGCCTGCTCATGACACCCCTTGTCGTGCAGCCCGCGCCGCTGTCGGTGGCCGAGGCTAGCGTGAGGGGAACGAGCGACGACGACCGGCCCGGAGGCAGCGGTGGCTGACACCAGGAACGCCACGGACCTCGCCCGCCCTTCACTCTCCCGGGCGATCCGGGAGTCACCGGGCACTTGGCTAAGCGCTTGCTCGTTCAGGTCTTGTGTCCGATGGAACGCGTTCTTAGCATCACAGGTGTTACATCAGTTGTGTCACACACGTCTGGGGGCTGGAGCATGACGACGGCAGCGAAGCCGGGGCAGGGCCCGCTCACCGGCGTGCGCGTGGTCGAGCTGGCCGGTATCGGGCCGGGCCCGTTCGCCGCCATGCTCCTGGCCGACCTGGGCGCGGACGTGGTCCGGGTGGACCGCCCGGGCGGCCCCGGCCTCGGGATCGACCCCGCGTACGACGTGACGAACCGCAACAAGCGCTCCGTCGTGGTCGACCTGAAGACCCCGCACGGCCCCGCGCGCGTGCTGGACCTCGCCGAGCGGGCGGACGTCCTGATCGAGGGCTACCGCCCGGGCGTCGCCGAGCGCCTCGGCATCGGCCCCGAGGACTGCCACGCCCGCAACCCCCGCCTGGTCTACGGCCGGATGACCGGCTGGGGCCAGGACGGACCGCTCGCCCAGCGCGCGGGCCACGACGTGGCCTACATCGCGCTGACCGGCACCCTCGGCATGATCGGCCGCCCGGACGAGCCCCCGGCCGTCCCCGCCAACCTGCTCGGCGACTACGCGGGCGGCTCCCTCTACCTGGCCGTCGGCGTCCTCGCCGCCCTGTACCACGCGCGCGCGACCGGCACCGGGCAGGTCGTCGACGCCGCCATCGTCGACGGCACGGCCCACCTGTCCGCGATGATCCACGGCATGCTCGCGGCCGGCGGCTGGCAGGACCGGCGCGCCGCCAACCTGCTCGACGGCGGCTGCCCCTACTACGGCACCTACGAGACCGCCGACGGCGGGTACATGGCGGTGGGTGCTCTGGAGGGCCGGTTCTACGAGGAGTTCCTGCGCCTCATCGATCTGGAGAACCTGGCGGGTGCCCACAAGGACTGGACCCGCTGGGGCGAGCTGCGCGAGCGGGTCGCCGCCCGTTTCAAGTCCCGCACGCGCGCGGAGTGGACGGCCCTCTTCGAGGGCACCGACGCCTGTGTGGCCCCCGTGCTGTCCCTGGGCGAGGCGCCGCACCACCCGCACCTCGTCGCCCGCGGCACCTTCACCGCCCACGGAGGCATCACCCAGCCCGCCCCCGCCCCCCGCTTCTCCGCGACCCCCACCGCCGTCCGCACGGGCCCCGCCCTGCCCGGCGCGGACACCGGGACGGTGGCGCGGGACTGGGGCATACCCGACCTCGTGAACGACGACCCGGTCGCGGGCAGCGACTGACCCTGCTCGGCCCACCCTTTCCGAAAGGCACCCCAGTGAGCACCGAAGCGTACGTGTACGACGCGATCCGCACCCCGCGCGGCCGTGGCAAGGCGAACGGCGCCCTGCACGGCACGAAGCCCATCGACCTGGTCGTCGGCCTCATCCACGAGCTCCGCGACCGTTTCCCCGGCCTCGATCCCGCCGCGATCGACGACATCGTCCTCGGTGTCGTCGGACCGGTCGGCGACCAGGGCTCCGACATCGCCCGGATCGCGGCGATCGCCGCGGGCCTGCCGGACACGGTCGCCGGTGTACAGGAGAACCGCTTCTGTGCCTCGGGCCTGGAGGCCGTCAACATGGCCGCCGCCAAGGTCCGTTCGGGCTTCGAGGACCTCGTCCTGGCCGGTGGCGTGGAGTCGATGTCCCGGGTGCCGATGGCCTCCGACGGCGGCGCCTGGTTCAACGACCCGATGACCAACCTCGCCGTCAACTTCGTGCCGCAGGGCATCGGCGCCGACCTGATCGCCACGATCGAGGGCTTCTCCCGCCGCGACGTCGACGAGTACGCGGCCCTGTCCCAGGAGCGCGCCGCCAACGCCTGGAAGGCGGGCCGCTTCGAACGCTCGGTCGTCCCCGTCAAGGACCGCAGCGGCCTGGTCGTCCTCGACCACGACGAGCACCCGCGCCCCGGCACCACCGCCGACTCGCTCGCGGGGCTCAAGCCGTCGTTCGCCGACATCGGCGAGCTGGGCGGCTTCGACGCCGTCGCGCTGCAGAAGTACCACTGGGTGGAGAAGATCGACCACGTCCACCACGCGGGCAACTCCTCCGGCATCGTGGACGGCGCCTCGCTCGTCGCGATCGGCTCCAAGGAGATCGGCGAGCGCTACGGCCTCACCCCGCGCGCGCGGATCGTCGCCGCGGCCGTGTCCGGCTCCGAGCCCACCATCATGCTCACCGGGCCCGCCCCCGCCACCCGCAAGGCGCTCGCCAGGGCCGGCCTCACCATCGACGACATCGACCTGGTCGAGATCAACGAGGCGTTCGCCGCGGTCGTGCTGCGCTTCGTCAAGGACATGGGCCTGTCGCTGGACAAGGTCAACGTCAACGGCGGAGCCATCGCGCTGGGCCACCCGCTCGGCGCGACCGGCGCGATGATCCTCGGCACCCTCGTGGACGAACTGGAGCGCCAGGACAAGCGCTACGGCCTCGCCACTTTGTGCGTCGGCGGCGGCATGGGCATCGCCACCATCGTCGAGCGCATCTGAACTCCCCGCGGAATCAACAGACTTCAACGGAGACCAACGTCATGACCGAAAGCACGACCATCCGCTGGGAGCAGGACGACACCGGTGTCGTCACCCTCGTCCTGGACGACCCCAACCAGTCCGCGAACACCATGAACCAGGCGTTCCGCGACTCCCTCGCGGCGATCACCGACCGCCTTCAGGCGGAGCGGGACTCGATCCGCGGCATCATCTTCACCTCCGTGAAGAAGACCTTCTTCGCCGGCGGTGACCTGCGTGACCTGATCCGGGTCACCCCCGAGACCGCGCAGGACCTCTTCGACGGCGGCCTCGCCATCAAGCGCAACCTGCGCCGCATCGAGACCCTCGGCAAGCCGGTCGTCGCCGCGATCAACGGCGCGGCCCTCGGCGGCGGATTCGAACTCGCCCTCGCCTGCCACCACCGGGTCGCCCTCGACACCTCCGGCACCAAGATCGGCTGCCCCGAGGTCACCCTCGGCCTGCTCCCCGGCGGAGGCGGCGTCGTCCGCACCGTGCGGCTGCTGGGCATCGCCGACGCGCTGCTCAAGGTCCTCCTGCAGGGCCAGCAGTACAACGCGCGCCGCGCCCAGGAGAACGGCCTCGTGCACGAGGTCGCCGCCACCTCCGAGGAACTCCTCGCCAAGGCCCGCGCCTTCATCGACGCCAACCCCGAGTCCCAGCAGCCCTGGGACAAGCCCGGCTACCGGATCCCGGGCGGCACGCCCGCCAACCCGAAGTTCGCCGCCAACCTGCCCGCCTTCCCGGCCAACCTGCGCAAGCAGACCGGCGGCGCACCCTACCCGGCCCCGCGCAACATCCTCGCCGCGGCCGTCGAGGGCTCACAGGTCGACTTC
The DNA here is from genome assembly GCF_009796285.1 of Streptomyces broussonetiae. NCBI lineage: Bacteria > Bacillati > Actinomycetota > Actinomycetes > Kitasatosporales > Streptomycetaceae > Streptomyces > Streptomyces broussonetiae. Next base: position 8,212,170 of record NZ_CP047020.1, read on the forward strand.
GAGACCGCCCAGGTCATCGAGGCCCGCTACTTCGTGGAGCTGGCCGCCGGGCAGACCTCGAAGAACATGATCCAGGCGTTCTTCTTCGACCTCCAGGCCGTCAACTCCGGCGCCAACCGGCCCAAGGGCATCGAACCCCGCCAGGTCCGCAAGGTCGCCGTCCTCGGCGCCGGCATGATGGGCGCCGGCATCGCCTACTCCTGCGCCCGCGCGGGTATCGAGGTCGTCCTCAAGGACGTCTCCGCCGAGGCGGCCGCCAAGGGCAAGGGCTACTCCGAGAAGCTGTGTGCCAAGGCCGTCGCCAAGGGCCGTACCAGCCAGGAGAAGGCGGACGCGCTGCTCGCCCGGATCACGCCCACCGCCGAGGCGGCCGACCTCGCGGGCTGCGACGCGGTGATCGAGGCCGTCTTCGAGGACACCGCGCTCAAGCACAAGGTGTTCCAGGAGATCGAGTCCGTCGTCGCGCCGGACGCGCTGCTGTGCTCCAACACCTCCACCCTGCCGATCACCACCCTCGCCGAGGGAGTGGAGCGCCAGGCCGACTTCATCGGGCTGCACTTCTTCTCGCCGGTCGACAAGATGCCGCTGGTGGAGATCATCAAGGGCGAGCGCACCGGCGACGAGGCCCTCGCCCGGGCCTTCGACCTGGTCCGGCAGATCAACAAGACGCCGATCGTCGTGAACGACTCGCGCGGCTTCTTCACCTCGCGGGTGATCGGCCACTTCATCAACGAGGGCGTCGCCATGGTCGGCGAGGGCATCGAGCCGGCCTCCGTGGAGCAGGCCGCCGCCCAGGCCGGCTACCCGGCCAAGGTGCTCTCCCTCATGGACGAGCTGACCCTGACCCTGCCGCGCAAGATCCGCAACGAGACGAAGCGGGCCGTCGAGGAGGCGGGCGGCACCTGGACCGCGCACCCGGCGGAGGCGGTCATCGACCGCATGGTCGACGAGTTCGGCCGCCCCGGCCGCAGCGGCGGCGCCGGATTCTACGACTACACGCAGGACGGCAAGCGGGCCGGACTCTGGCCGGGCCTGCGTGAGCACTTCACGCGGCCCGGTCACCAGATCCCGTTCCGGGACATGCAGGAGCGGATGCTCTTCGCCGAAGCGCTCGACACCGTGCGGCTCCTGGAGGAGGGTGTCCTGACCTCGGTCGCCGACGCCAACATCGGCTCCGTCTTCGGCATCGGCTTCCCGGGCTGGACCGGCGGTGTGCTGCAGTACATCAACGGCTACGAAGGAGGCCTGCCCGGTTTCGTGGCCCGCGCGCGGGAGCTGGCCGCGGCCTACGGCGAGCGGTTCACCCCGCCCGCGCTGCTCGTGGAGAAGGCCGAGAAGGGGGAGCCGTTCGCCGACTCAGTCCGTTCCTGAGCCGGTGACCCACTCGCTCAGCTCTTCCCGCAGCGAGCGCTGGAACGTCGTCAGCAACGCCTGCACCACCAACGGGTGCATGTGCGCCGACAGGGACTTCACGTCCTGCGCGGCACGCTCGGCCACCTCGTCGCGGAAGAGCTGGGAGAGTTCACGGGCCGCGGCGCGCGAGTGCTCGATGAGCACCTTGCGCGCCGCGAGGATCGCCTCGTGCGACAGCGGCACGTCCAGCAGTTGCACACCGAGCCGGAGGAGCCCCGCGTCGACCCGGAAGGTGCCGTCCTGGGCCTCCGCGACGACGTTCATGGCCGCCAGCCGCCGCACGTCCTCGGCCGACAGGGCCCGCCCGGCCCGCCGTTCCAGCTCCCTCCGTGACACCGTGTCCACCCCGTCCGGCGCCCAGGACGCCACCACCGCGCGGTGAATGGCCAGCTCGTGCGGGGTGAGATCGGCGGGCAGCTGCCGCAGGTACCGCTCGATCGCCGCCAGCGTCATGCCCTGCTGCTGCAACTCCTCGATGAGGGCCAGCCGCGCCACGTGTTCCGGCCCGTACTGTCCCACCCGGCGCGGACCGATCACCGGCGGCGGCAGCAGCCCCCTGCTGCCGTAGAAACGGACGGTACGGACCGTGACGCCCGAGCGGGCGGCCAGCTCGTCGATGGTGAGGGTCGGCCCCCCGGTGGCGGACGTCGCGTCGGTCGTCATGTGCAGCAGTATCGCTGTCTCACCAAGAGTGTGAAACCCGTGGTGAACATCGCGTAGACCCTGAGTGGATCGTGTGAGAAGCGACGCTCTGTGACATGGGCCACCGACTACTGCGGATCTTTCTGGGAAACTGCTGCCTTGGTCTGTGCCGCAGTTCGACAGGGTGGTGCGGGCCGCCCCCTGCACGACCCCCGGGCTCACGAGGCCCGGGCGCACCAGGAAGTGGAACCACCCGTGAGCAAGGACGCCGTGGTATCGGCACCGGCCGCCGCCCCCCAGGTGGCCCAGACGCCCGCGGACGCGGGCGACGCCGGTTACAGCAAGGACCTCAAGGCCCGCCACATCAACATGATCGCCATCGGCGGTGCCATCGGCACCGGCCTCCTGCTGGGAGCCGGCGGCCGACTGCACAACGCCGGCCCGGCGCTCGCTCTGGCCTACCTGGTCTGCGGCGTTTTCGCCTTCTTCGTCGTGCGTGCCCTGGGCGAGCTGGTCCTGTACCGGCCGTCCTCCGGGTCCTTCGTGAGCTACGCGCGCGAGTTCCTCGGCGAGAAGGGCGCCTACGTCGCCGGCTGGATGTACTTCCTGAACTGGTCGACCACGGGCATCGCGGACATCACCGCGATCGCGCTCTACACGCACTACTGGAGCTTCTTCACCTCGATCCCGCAGTGGGTGCTCGCGCTGATCGCCCTCGCGGTGGTCCTGGCCGTGAACCTGATCTCGGTGAAGATCTTCGGCGAGATGGAGTTCTGGTTCGCGATCATCAAGGTCGCCACCATCGTCGGCTTCATGCTGATCAGCATTTTCCTGCTGGCCACCCAGCACAAGGTCGGCGGCCACACCCCCGGCCTCAGCGTGATCAGCGATCACGGCGGATTCTTCCCGCACGGCCTGATGCCGGTCGTCCTGGTCATGCAGGGCGTGATCTTCGCCTACGCCGCCCTCGAGCTGGTCGGCGTGGCCGCCGGCGAGACCGCCGAGCCGGAGAAGGTCGTCCCGCGCGCGGTGAACTCGATCATGTGGCGCGTCGGCCTGTTCTACGTCGGCTCGGTCGTCCTGCTCGCGCTGCTGCTGCCCGGCTCGGTGTACTCCGCCGACCAGAGCCCGTTCGTGACCGTCCTGTCCAAGATCGGTGTCCCGGCGGCCGGTGACGTGATGAACCTCGTCGTGCTGACCGCCGCCATGTCCTCGCTGAACTCCGGCCTGTACTCGACCGGCCGCATCCTGCGTTCCATGGCCATGGCGGGCTCCGCACCCAAGTTCACCGCCAGGATGAGCCGCAGCCAGGTGCCCTACGGCGGCATCCTGCTGACCTGCGCGGTCTGCGTGCTCGGCGTCGCCCTGAACTACTTCGTGCCCAGCCAGGCCTTCGAGATCGTGCTGAACGTCGCTTCCCTCGGCATCATCAGCACCTGGGTGATCATCATGATCTGCCACATGGTCTTTGTCCGGCGCGCCCGTGCGGGCCTGGTGACCCGGCCGCACTTCCAGCTGAAGTTCAGCCCGGTCATCGAGATCGCCACCATCGCCTTCCTGCTGATCTGCCTCGGCATGATGTGGAACGACCCCGACGTCGGCCGCAAGACCATCCTGCTGATCCCGGTGATCGCCGTCATGCTCGTCGCCGGCTGGTTCGGCGTGCGCCGGCGCGTGGCCGAGAACGCCGCCAAGGAGCCGGAGCAGCTGACGAAGTAGCAGCTCGGGGCCACTGTCAGTGGCATCGCCTACGGTGGCGTCATGTCGGGGATCACGTATGTCCGGGGTGACGCCACCGTTCCGTCGGTCAAGGGCGCCAAGGTGATCGCTCATGTCTGCAACGACATCGGCGGCTGGGGCAGGGGCTTCGTCCTCGCGCTCTCACAGCGCTGGTCCGAACCGGAGAAGGCGTACCGCGCCTGGCATCGCGACCGCGCTCACAACGACTTCGGGCTGGGCGCGGTCCAGCTGGTCCCGGTCGGGCCGTCCGTGTGGGTCGCGAACATGATCGGCCAGCGCGGGATCAGGACCGGCAGCAAGGGGGTCCCGGTCCGCTACGAGGCGATCGACACCGCCCTCGCCCGCCTCGCCGACGACGTGACGGAACGCGGCGCGTCCGTGCACATGCCCCGCATAGGCTGTGGCCTGGCGGGCGGCACATGGTCCCGCATGGAGCCGCTGATCACGGAACGGCTGGTGCATCGCGGGATCAGCGTGACGGTGTACGACCACGGGGAGGGCCGGGGATGAGCACACGGACCGGTGAGGCACACGCGCCGCAGACCGATGCCCTGCGGACCGGCAGAACGGACGTCCTGGTGCTCGGCGGCGCCGGTGTGGACACGATCATCCACGTTCCCGAGCTGCCCCTGCCGTACGCCGACAGCTACATGATCGACTCCGGGATCCGCACCCGGGCCGGTCAGACCGGTGACTTCGTCGCGCTGGGCCTCGCCGCCCTCGGTCTGCGCATCCACCACCTCGACCTGCTCGGCGACGACCCCGAGGGCGACCTCGTGCGCGCCCTGCACCGCGAGCACGGCATCGGCCTCACCGCGCTCCCGCAGCCCGCCGGGACCAGACGGGCGGTCAACCTCGTCGGCCCCGACGGCCGCCGGCTGTCCCTGTACGACACGAGCCGCGCCCGCCCCGGCGACCGCTTCCCCGAGGAGACCCTCGGCGCCCTCGCCACGGCCGCCCGGCACGTCCATGTGACCATCACCCAGCCCTGTGCCGAGGCCCTGCCGGTGCTGACCGCGACCGGCGTGCCCCTGTCGACGGATCTGCACGACTGGGACGGCGAGAATCCGTACCACGAGCCGTTCGCGTACGCGGCCGATGTCGTCTTCCTGTCGGCCGCCGCCCTGGCCGACCCCGAGCGGACCATGCGGCGCATCGTCGAGCGGGGCCGGGCCCGGACGGTCGTCGCCACCGCCGGCCCCGACGGCGCGTATCTGCTGGCCGACGGCGAGCTGACCCGGGTGCCCGCCGAGACCCCGCCCGCACCCGTGGTCGACTCCAACGGCGCGGGCGACGCCTTCGCCGCCGCGTTCCTCTACGGCCGCCTCGCCGGAGAGCCGCCCGAGACCTGTGCCCGCTACGGCGCGATCGCCGGGGCGTACGCCTGCACGGTCCCGGCCTCCCGCGCGGACGCGATGGACCGGGACCGGCTGCTCAGGACGGCGGCCGGACCGAGACGCTGACGCGCCCGGGTCAGTTCCCGTGGCCGCCGTGGGCCGCCTCGATCTTCTTCCACGACTTGGGCTGGGCCACCGTCGTGCCGGCCTTGGCCAGGGACACGGCGTGGGCCGCCGACCCGGCCGGCTTCGACGGCTGGAACAGCCAGGTGCCGAACAGCGCGGCGAGCGGCTTGCCGGACACCCGCTCGGCGTACCGCTGGAAGTCGGCCACCGAGGCGTTGCCGTACGCGTGCTCCTTGGGCCAGCCCTTGAGGATGCGGAAGAACGCGTCGTCGCCGACCCGGTCGCGCAGCGCCTGGATGGCGACGGCACCCCGGTCGTAGACGGCGTCGTCGAACTGGTGGTCAGGGCCCGGGTCACCGGGCTTGACCGTCCAGAAGGCGTCGTCGGCCGGGTGCGAGGCGTACACGTAGTCGGCGAGCTGCTGCGTGGTGCCCTCGCCCTCGTGCTCCGACCACAGCCACTGCGCGTACGTCGCGAAGCCCTCGTTGAGCCAGATGTCCTTCCAGCCCTTCAGCGACACGTCGTCGCCGTACCACTGGTGGGCCAGTTCGTGCACGACCACCGAGGGGTTGGCGCCCTTCGCGAACTGCTTCGGGCTGTAGTAGACACGGGTCTGGGTCTCCAGCGCGTACCCGGTGGTGGTGTTCGGAACGTACCCGCCGGCCGAGCTGAACGGATACGGCCCGAAGTAGTTGCTGAGCCAGTCGACGATCTCCCCGGTGCGCTCCACGCTGGCCCGCGCGGCTCCGTCGTTGTCGCCGAGGTCCTTGCTGTAGGCGTTGACGACAGGCACCCCGCCGTCGGAGGTGCCGGTGGTGATGTCGAACTTGCCGATCGCCAGCGTGGCCAGATAGGTGGCCTGCGGCTTGTTCTGCCGCCAGCTGTAGCGGGTCCAGCCCAGCCGCGAACTGGTCGACTGCAGCGTGCCGTTGGAAATGGCCTGGGTGCCGTCGGGCACCGCCACCGACACGTCGTAGGTGGCCTTGTCGCTCGGGTGGTCGTTGCTCGGGAACCACCACCAGGCGGCCTCGGGCTCGTCGGCGGCCACCGCGCCGTCCGGGGTGCGGTGCCAGGTGTTGAAGCCGTACGCGGTCTTCGTCGACGGCACCCCGCTGTAGCGGACGACCACCGTGATCGGCGTGCCCTTGGCCAGCGGTGTCTTGGGCGTGATGACCAGCTCGTGCTGCTGGGAGTGCGAGAAGGCCGCCTTCGCGCCGTTGACCCGCACCTCGCTCACGTCCAGCAGGAAGTCCAGGTCGAAGCTGGACAGGTCCTGGGTGGTCCGCGCCAGGATCGTCGCCGTGCCCTGCAGCTCGTCCGTCCTGGGCTGGTACCGCAGCCTCAGGTCGTAGTGCGAGACGTCATAGCCGCCGTTGCCGTAGTACGGGTAGTAGGGGTCGCCGATGCCCGGTGCGCCGGGGGTGTAGCTCGCGGCCGATGCCGGGATCGCCAGCAGGAGGGAGGCCGCCGCGAGTGCGCCCGGCGCGATGATTCTGCGGTGCACGTCAGCTCCAAGTCGTCGGGAGTGCAAGTGCGTTCGATGGATCACTGCGGAGCCTATTCATTCCCTGTGACCCCCTGCCTGTCCACAGCACCCGCTGTCACACGATCGCCATTCAGCCGTCATCCGTCACCCGGGGTCTCGTGGAGCCCTCTTCTGCCGGGGAGTTGACCGGAGTACCGTCCGCGCATGCCGAAACGCACGCGCTTCACGATCTGGAGACCGCTCGCGAGCGCGGTCGTCGTCATCCTGACGGCCGCCTTCCTCACCCCGGTCGCCGCACAGGCCGCCGACCGCGCGGGCCGAACACCCCGCGAGAGCCGACCCGTGTACTCCTACGCCCACGCCATCCGCGAGTCCGTCTGGGTGGACACGGGCTTCGACGGGGACCGGGACGGGAAGCCCGACCGGGTAGCCGCCGACATCGTCCGGCCCGCCGAACCCGCCCGGCAGGGCCACCGGGTGCCTGTCATCATGGACGCGAGCCCCTACTTCTCCTGCTGCGGACGCGGCAACGAGAGCCAGGTCAAGACCTACGACGCCCAAGGCCACGTCGTCCAGATGCCGTTGTTCTACGACAACTACTTCGTGCCCCGCGGCTACGCCTTCGTCGGTGTCGACCTCGCCGGCACCAACCGCTCCGACGGCTGTGTCGACGTCGGCGGCCGCTCCGACATCCAGTCCGCCAAGGCGGTCGTCGACTGGCTGAACGGCCGTGCCACGGCGTACACCAGCCGTACCGGGACGAAGACCGTCAAGGCCACCTGGACCAACGGCGCAACGGGCATGATCGGCAAGAGCTGGGACGCCACGATCGCCAACGGTGTCGCCGCCACCGGCGTCAAGGGCCTGAGGACCATCGTCCCGATCAGCGGCATCTCCTCCTGGTACGACTACTACTTCGCCCAGGGAGCCCCGCTGTACGACGGCGGCCCCGCCGACCTCGCGGGCGATGTCGAGAGCGACGCGGCCAAGCCGCACTGCGCGGCCGTGCAGAAGAAGCTCACCGACGGGAGCCCGCGCAGCGGCGACTGGACCTCCCTGTGGACCGAGCGGGACTACGTCAAGGACGCCGCCAAGGTGCGCGCGAGCGTGTTCCTGGTCCACGGGATGCAGGACCTCAACGTCCGCACCAAGCACTTCGGCCAGTGGTGGGACGCCCTCGCCCAGCACGGCGTCGAGCGCAAGATCTGGCTCTCCCAGACCGGGCACGTCGACCCCTTCGACTACCGGCGCGGCGCCTGGGTGGACACCCTGCACCGCTGGTTCGACCACGAACTCCTCGGCTACGACAACGGCATCGACCGCGAGCCGATGGCCGACATCGAGCGCCACCCCGACCAGTGGGTCACCTCCCGCGTCTGGCCCCCGCAGACCACCCGCGCCACCGCCCTGCACCCGGCCCCCGGCACCCGGGCCGGCGTCGGCACGCTCGGCCTGCGCCGGGCCGGCGGCACCGCGGCCTTCACCGACGACCCGAAGCTGAGCGAGACCGACTGGGCGGCCCACCTCACCACGCCGACACCCGAGAAGTCCGGCTTCCTCACCGCACCGCTCACCCACGACCTACGGCTGTCCGGCTCGTCCACGGTCACGGTGACGGCGACCCCGACCACCGCCTCGGCCCACCTGTCAGCGGTTCTGGTCGACGTCGGCCCGGACACCATCCGCGACTACGCCGACGCGGCCGAGGGCATCACCACACTGACGAACCGCACCTGCTGGGGTGAGAGCACGGCCGGGGACAGCGCCTGCTTCAAGGCGACCAAGGCCAGGACGACCAAGGTCGACTACACCGTGTTCAGCCGCGGCTGGGCCGACCTCGGCCACTACGCCTCGCTCGGCAAGGGCGTCCCGCTCACCCCGGGCAGGGCCTACACGATGACCCTCGACCTGGCCGCCACCGACCACGTTGTCCCCCAGGGACACCGCCTGGCCCTGATCATCGCGGGCACCGACAAGGACCTCATCGACCCGCCGTCCACCAAGCCCACCCTGACCGTCGACCTGTCCGCCACGACGGCCCGCCTCCCGCTGGTCGGCGGCCCGGCGGCCTTCGCCCGCGCCACGTCCGGCGGCGCGGTCACGCAGCCCACCCCGGGCATCCTGATGGGCGTCCGCACCCCGGCCGCCGTCCGGCACCTCCCGGCGAGCTGACGGCGCAGGCGGCCGGGAGCACAGGGCGTCCCGCTCAGACTCCGGCAGAGGCCAGCCCGGCCGCCTCCCGCGCACACCCCCAGGCCACCGTCACCCCGGCACCGCCGTGCCCGTAGTTGTGCACCAGTGCGCGACCGTCCGGCAGAAGTTCCCGTTCGAGCCGTACGGCGCTGCGGGCCGGCCGCAGCCCCACCCGGTGCGCCAGGATCCGGGCACCGGCGACCTCCGGGCGGATCTCCGCGCAGCGGGCGACGATCGCCGTGGCGGTGGCCGGGACCGGCTCCAGGGACCAGTCGCCTTCCTCCGCCGTACCGCCCAACAGCAGGCCGTACGGCTGCGGGATGAAGTACGTCGAGGCCGCGCAGGAGTGGTCGACGGAGGTGAACCACGTCGTGATCCCCGGGTTCTCCACCACGACCAGCTGCCCGCGCACCGGATGCAGCTGCGGGTCCGGTACCAGCGAACGGGCTCCGAGGCCCGCGCAGTTGACGACGACACGGGCGGGCACCGCGGCCAGATCGGTGACCTCGCGGATCTCCACCTCCCCGCCGGCCTTCGCCAACCGCTCCCGCAGCCAGGCCAGATGCGTCGGCATGTCGATCACCGGCAGCCGCGCCGCCACGCCGTCGGCGGTCTCCCGCAGCCCCGGCACCCGGCCCGCCCAGTCGCCCAGCTCGTCCAGCCGGGTCCCCCGGTGTACGCCGTCGACCAGGCGTACACCCGTCTCCTGCGGCCGTCGCGCCTGCTCCTCGTACACGGCGAGGGACTCCAGCGCCCAGGCGCCGACCAGCAGCTCGGGTGCGATGCGGTACGGCCACCACAGGCCGCCGGCGACCGCCGAGGTCGTACGCTCGGCGGGCTCCCGCGCCCACACCCGCACCCGCCGCCCGGACTCGGCCAGCAGCACGGCCGTCGTCAGCCCGGCGGCCCCGCCTCCGACCACGATCACTTCGTCATTCGGCTCGCTGTCCACGCCTGGACGATAAGCCCTGTCCGAGCGAACCTGTCATGCTGCGCTCACAACCGCTCCGGTGTGGGGATACTCACAACATGTCTGCCGCATACGCGACCTTCGGCCTGGCACCGGCGACCCGCGCCGGCGCCGTCCTCGCCGACGGCGGGTACCAGGTCCACCGCGACTTCGTGGACTTCGTCGTGGACGGCCGTCCGCTGCTGTTCCAGCTGTCCGACCTGGACGCGGTCTCCCCGCTCGCCTCGGACGTCCCGCCCGCCATCTTCACCGAACAGGTACGCGCGCTGCTGCTGGAGGCCGAGCCGCCGCTCCCGGACGGCCGGTTCGTCCTCTACGGCTGTCCCGAGTGCGAGGACCTGGCCTGTGGTGCGGTCACCGCCGTCATCGAGCGCGACGGCGAGGACTACGTCTGGCGGGACTTCGTCTGGCAGACGGACGAGCACGCCGATCCGGAGCGCAACGGCTATCCCGGCATAGGGCCGTTCCGCTTCCACGGCCCCGGCTACCGCGCCGCCCTGACCGCCCTGCGCGACGGCTGCGGCGCGCCCCGCCGCCGGGTGCTGCTGATCGGCGCCCGGGTCGCCGTCCTCGCCCGGCTGGCCGCGGCGCTGCGCACCATCGGCATCGGCACCGACATCACCCAGGACGCGAGCGCGGTCCCCGCCGAGGAACTGCGCGGCTACGGCGCGGTCGCCTTCGGCCGGGCGGTGGGCGAGGCCGAACGGGCCGCCGTCCTGGCCGCGTTCGAGCGCGCCGGGGTGGAGATCGCGGTGGTGGACGGCCTCGCCCCGATCGTGCCGCTGCTCGTCGCCCAGATCGAGCAGGCACTGGACCACGGCCCGCGCCCGCGGCGCCTGCTGACCGCGCTGGCCGCCGCCGGCGACGCCGCGGACGTCGAGGTGAGCGCGCCGTGCCGGGTGCGGATCACCGCGTACCGTCTCGACCGGCTCCGCCGCACCCATGGCCACGAGGTGTTCGACGGCACCCTAGAACCCGGCCGGCACCGCGTCGCCCTGGTCCCACGGGCGGTCAAGGGGGAGGCGTACCTCGTCGCCCGGACGGCGTCGGGCGTGCTCGCGGCACCGGTGACCGGCGGGAAACGGAGCTGAGCGCGGGGCGGCGGGCCCATTAGGATCGACGTCCTGATGACTGCCACCCTCGTCGCCAAGAACCTCGCCGCCGGGCACGGCGACCGCTCCCTCTTCTCCGGGCTCGACCTCGTCGTCGCGCCCGGCGATGTGATCGGGCTGGTCGGTGCCAACGGCGCGGGCAAGTCCACGCTGCTGAAGATGCTCGCCGGGCTCGTCGCGCCCGAGCAGGGCGAGCTGCGGCTGTCCCCGCCCGCCGCGACCGTCGGCCATCTGCCGCAGGAGCCGGAGCGCAGGCCGGGCGAGACCGTGCGCGCGTTCCTGGCCCGCCGCACCGGCGTCGCCGAGGCCCAGCGCGTCATGGACGAGGCCACCCAGGCCCTGGTCGACGGCGCGCCCGGTGCCGACGACGCCTACGCGCTGAGCCTCGATCGCTGGCTGAACCTGGGCGGCGCGGACCTGGAGGAACGCGCGGAGGAGGTCGCCGACTCCCTCGGCCTTGCGGTCGGCCTCGACCAGCCGATGACCTCCCTCTCCGGCGGCCAGGCGGCCCGGGCCGGCCTCGCCTCGCTCCTGCTGTCCCGTTACGACGTCTTCCTCCTCGACGAGCCCACCAACGACCTCGACCTCGACGGCCTGGAGCGGCTGGAGCGCTTCGTCACCGGCCTGCGCGCGGGCACGGTCGTCGTCAGCCACGACCGCGAGTTCCTCACCCGCACGGTCACCAAGGTCCTCGAACTCGACCTCGCCCAGCGGCAGATCAACCTCTACGGCGGCGGCTACGAGGCCTACCTGGAGGAGCGCGAGGTGGCCCGCCGGCACGCCCGCGAGGAGTACGACGAGTTCGAGGGGAAGAAGAACGCCCTGGAGGAACGCGGGCGGATGCAGCGGTCCTGGATGGACAAGGGCGTCAAGAACGCCCGGCGCAAGGCCGGCAACGACAACGACAAGATCGGCCGCAAGTTCCGCAGCGAGGCCAGCGAGAAGCAGGCCGCCAAGGCCCGGCAGACCCAGCGCATGATCGAGCGGCTGGACGTGGTCGAGGAGCCGCGCAAGGAGTGGGAGCTGCGGATGGAGATCGCCTCCGCACCACGCTCCGGCGCCGTCGTGGCGGCCCTGCGGGACGCCGAGGTCCGGCGCGGCGGTTTCACCTTCGGCCCGGTCTCCCTGCAGATCGACTGGGCGGACCGGGTCGCGATCACCGGGGCCAACGGCGCCGGCAAGTCCACCCTGCTCGGCGCGCTGCTCGGCCGTGTCCCGCTCGACGCGGGCCACGCCGCCCTGGGCTCCGGCGTCCTGGTCGGCGAGGTCGACCAGGCCCGCGGTCTGTTCCACGGCTCCGAGACACTCCTCGACGCCTTCTGCGCGGCCGTCCCCGACACCGAGCCGGTCGAAGTGCGCACGCTGCTCGCCAAGTTCGGCCTGAAGTCCGAGCACGTGCTGCGCCCGGCCGCGACCCTCTCCCCGGGTGAACGCACCCGCGCCGCCCTCGCCCTGCTCCAGGGCCGGGGCGTCAACCTGCTGGTCCTGGACGAGCCGACGAACCATCTCGACCTGCCCGCCATCGAGCAACTGGAGTCGGCCCTCGACACCTACACCGGCACCCTCCTGCTGGTCACCCACGACCGCCGCATGCTGGACGCGGTGCGGGTGGGCCGGCGCCTGGAGGTGGCGGACGGGAAGGTGACGGAGCGGTAGCGCACCGCGGGGCCCGCGGTGCGCCATCGGGCCTGCGGGGCTCTACGAGCAGCGCGCCGCGGCTTCTTTCGCCGCCTCTTCGACCCGGCCGGCGTGCCCGGGATCGTACGGTGCGACATGGACGCCGTCCGGCCGCAGGCCCACCGTGCCGTCGATCAGTTCGCGCACGATGTCCGCGTGTCCGGCGTGCCGGTGGGTCTCGGCGATCATGTGGGTGAGCACCCGGTGCAGTGTGATCTCGCGTGGTGCGCCCGGCACCCGGCCGACCGCGTCCAGGGAGAGCACGGCGATCGTGTCGTCGGCGTGGGCCCACGCCCGGCGGTATCCGGAGACGATGTCCTCGCGTGACTCGTCGGCCCGCGCCCACAGGTCGCTGTCGGGCGCGGCGTCCCCGGTGAACCACAGCGGGGTGCCCGCGAAGGGCCGTCCGAAAGCCGCCCCCAGGTACAGGGCCTCGGCACCGGTCAGATGCTTGACCAGGCCGAGCAGATTGGTGCCCGTCGGGGTCAGCGGGCGGCGGACGTCGTACTCGGACAGGCCCTCGAGCTTCCACAGCAGTACGTCGCGGGCGTCCTGGAGGTAGACCCGCAGGTCGTCCTTGGCATCGGTCATGAGGGCAGTCTGCCGGTCGGACGACCTTCGTCCACCGGATTTCTTCCCTCGCGGCGGGGGGGCTGCACGGGGGCCGGACCCGGTGGCTCCGGCCCCCGTCGCCTCAGCGCTTCCTGGGGTCGAGCAGACCCGCGCGGCGCAGTGCGTCGGCCATCGCGTTGTTGGCCGGTGCCGGCGCCTGCCGCCCGCCCCGGTCACCGCCGCCACGGCCCTGTCGCTGGCCCTGACCCTGACCCTGGCCGCCCTGGCGCTGCTGGGGCGGCCGGCCCCCGCCGCGCTGCTGCCGGCTGCCGCCACCCTGGCCACCCTGGCCGCCCTGGCCGCTCTGGCCGCCCTGCGCGGCCGCCTCGTCGTCCAGGCGCAGGGTCAGGGCGATCCGCTTGCGCGGGATGTCCACGTCCAGGACCTTCACCTTGACGATGTCCCCGGGCTTGACGACATCGCGCGGGTCCTTGACGAAGGTCTTCGACATGGCCGAGACATGCACCAGGCCGTCCTGGTGGACGCCGACGTCCACGAACGCGCCGAAGGCCGCCACGTTCGTCACCACGCCCTCCAGCACCATCCCGGCGGACAGGTCGGCGATCTTCTCCACGCCCTCCTTGAAGGTGGCCGTCTTGAAGGCCGGACGCGGGTCGCGGCCGGGCTTCTCCAGCTCCTTCAGGATGTCCGTCACGGTCGGCAGACCGAAGGTGTCGTCCACGAAGTCGGCGGGCCGCAGCGAGCGCAGCGCGCCCGTGTTGCCGATGAGGGAGGCCACCTCCTGGCCAGTGGTCTTCACCATGCGGCGCACCACCGGGTAGGCCTCCGGGTGCACGCTGGAGGCGTCCAGCGGGTCGCCGCCGCGGATGCGCAGGAAGCCCGCGCACTGCTCGTACGCCTTGGGGCCGAGCCGCGCCACCTTCTTCAGCTCCGCGCGGGAGGTGAAGGGGCCGTTGGCGTCGCGGTGCGCCACGATGTTCTCGGCGAGGCCCGAGGAGATGCCCGACACCCGCGAAAGCAGCGGCACGGACGCGGTGTTGACGTCCACCCCGACGCTGTTCACACAGTCCTCGACCACCGCGTCCAGCGAGCGGGACAGCTTCACCTCGGACAGGTCGTGCTGGTACTGGCCGACACCGATGGACTTGGGGTCGATCTTCACCAGCTCGGCCAGCGGGTCCTGCAGCCGCCGGGCGATGGAGACCGCGCCGCGCAGCGACACGTCCATGTCGGGAAACTCCCGCGAGGCGTACGGCGAGGCCGAGTACACCGACGCGCCCGCCTCGGACACCATCACCTTGGTGAGCTTCAACTCCGGGTGCCTGGTGATCAGTTCACCGGCGAGCTTGTCGGTCTCGCGGGAGGCCGTGCCGTTGCCGATCGCGACCAGGTCGACCGCGTGCTCCTTGGCGAGCCGGGCCAGCTTGGCCAGGGCCTCGTCCCACTTGTTGGCCGGGACGTGCGGGTAGATCACATCGGTGGCGACGACCTTGCCGGTGGCGTCGACCACGGCGACCTTCACACCCGTACGGAATCCGGGGTCCAGGCCCAGCGTCGCGCGGGTGCCGGCCGGGGCGGCCAGCAGCAGGTCGCGCAGGTTCGCCGCGAAGACGTTCACCGCCTCGTCCTCGGCGGCCGTACGCAGCCTCAGGCGCAGGTCGATGCCGAGGTGGACCAGGATGCGGGTGCGCCAGGCCCAGCGGACGGTGTCCGTCAGCCACTTGTCGGCGGGGCGGCCCCGGTCGGCGATCGCGAACTTCGAGGCGACGATGCCCTCGTAGGAGGAGGGTCCCGCCGGGGACTCAGCGGGCTCCTCCGGCTCCAGGACGAGGTCGAGGACCTCCTCCTTCTCGCCGCGCAGCATCGCCAGGATCCGGTGCGAGGGCAGCTCGGTGAACGGCTCGGCGAAGTCGAAGTAGTCCGCGAACTTGGCGCCCGCCTCCTCCTTGCCGTCGCGCACCTTCGCGGCGAGGCGCCCGCGCACCCACATGCGCTCGCGCAGCTCGCCGATCAGGTCGGCGTCCTCCGAGAACCGCTCGGTGAGGATCGCCCGCGCGCCCTCCAGAGCGGCCTGCGGATCGGCGACGCCCTTGTCGGCGTCCACGAACGCGGCGGCAGCGGCGAGCGGCTCCACCGACGGGTCGTCCAGCAGCCCCTCGGCCAGCGGTTCCAGGCCGGCCTCGCGCGCGATCTGCGCCTTGGTACGCCGCTTGGGCTTGTACGGGAGGTAGATGTCCTCCAGACGCGCCTTCGTCTCGGCGCTGCGGATCCGCGCCTGGAGTTCGTCGGTGAGCTTGCCCTGCTCGCGCACCGACTCCAGGATCGCCGCCCGCCGCTCCTCCAGTTCCCGCAGGTAGCGCAGCCGCTCCTCGACCGTGCGCAGCTGCGCGTCGTCGAGCATCTCGGTCGCTTCCTTGCGGTAGCGGGCGATGAAGGGCACCGTCGAACCGCCGTCGAGCAGCTCCACCGCGGCCTTCACCTGCCGCTCCCGTACGCCGAGCTCCTCGGCGATCCTGCCTTCGATGGATCCCACGCTGATGGATCCGCTGGACCCGGGTGTCGTCACGATCCCGTACCGCCTTCTCCACTGAGGTTGCGCGGCAATTGTGGCAGGTGGCACCGACAACCGGTGATCAGGGCGGCTCACCGGCGGGCCGCCGGTCCCCCTGTCCCGTCGCACCTCGCCGTAAAAGAGCGCCGGACATGGCAGAAAAGGTGGGAATCTCGTCATTGCGGCCATGCTCCGGGCGGCGAAGAATCGATGACATGCCGCAGCGCACGCTCCTCTTCGTCCTCTTCGACGGCGTTCAGAGCCTCGACGTCACCGGCCCGCTCGAGGTGTTCGCCGGCGCCGAGAAGCTCACGCCCGGGGCGTACCGGATCCACACGGCGTCCCTGGACGGCGGCCCGGTGCGTACCTCCAGCGGGCTGAACCTCGTCCCCGACGAGGCGCTCACCTCGGCGCCCGACCCGCACACCCTGCTGGTCCCGGGCGGCGAGGGCACCCGTGCCCCCGACCCGCGGCTGATCGAGTGGCTGCACACCCACGGACCGCGCGCCCGGCGGCTCGTCTCCGTGTGCACCGGCGCCATCCTGCTCGCCGCCGCCGGTCTGCTCGACGGCCGCCGGGTGACGACCCACTGGGCCTACTGCGACACGCTGGCCCGGGACCACCCGGCCGTCACCGTGGAACCCGAGCCCATCTACATCTGTGACGGAGACGTCGCCACCTCGGCCGGGGTGACCTCCGGCATCGACCTGGCCCTGGCCCTGGTGGAGGAGGACCTGGACCGCGAGGTCGCGCTCGCCGTCGCCCGGCACCTGGTGGTCTTCCTGCGCCGGCCCGGCAACCAGGCGCAGTTCAGCGCCCAGCTGGCGGCCCAGACCGCGCAGCGCGCGCCCCTGCGGGAGGTGCAGCGGTGGATCACCGAGCACCCGGGCGGCGACCTGACCGTCGAGTCCCTCGCCGCCCGGGCCCGGCTCTCACCGCGCCACTTCGCCCGCGCCTTTCGCGAGGAGACCGGCGTGACCCCAGGGCGCTACGTCGACCGGGTCCGTCTCGAGCACGCCCGCCGCCTGCTGGAGGACACCGTCGGCGGCGTCGAGGAGGTCGCCCGCGCCAGCGGCTACGGCACGCCCGAGGCCATGCGCCGTGCCTTCCTTCGCGCCCTGGGCACACCCCCGGTGGAGTACCGCAGACGCTTCCACCCGGCCCCGGCCCGCTGAAGGGGGCCGCTTGTGGAGAACGCCGGGCCGACCGCGCGAAGAGCCACGGCACCGGTGACGGCCACGCACCCGTCGAAGCCCTCACACCCACCGAAGGAGCCCCCATGGAGATCGCCATGGTCGTCTACGACCGTTTCACCGCCCTGGACGCCGTCGGGCCCTACGAGATCCTCAGCCGGTTGCCGGACGCGCACCTCACCTTCGTCGCCGAGCGGCCCGGGCCGATCCGTACGGACACCGGATTTCTCGCCGTCACCGCCGACCGGGCCCTGGACGAGCTGCCGAGCCCCGACCTCCTGGTGGTCTCCGGCGGGCCCGGCACGGAGGCGCAGATGGAGAATCACGTCCTGCTGGACTGGCTGCGCGCGGCCGACGCGACGAGCACCTGGACGACCTCGGTCTGCTCGGGCTCACTGCTGCTCGCCGCCGCGGGTCTGCTGCACGGCCGTCGTGCGACCAGCCACTGGGCCGCCCTGGAGCTGCTGGAGCAGTTCGGTGCCGAACCGACCGGCGAGCGGGTCGTGACCGACGGCAAGTACGTCACCGCCGCCGGGGTCTCCTCCGGCATCGACATGGCGCTCACGCTGACCGGCCGGATCGCGGGCGACGAACACGCCCAGGCCGTCCAGCTGCTGACCGAGTACGACCCCCAGCCGCCCTACGACGCCGGTTCCCCGGTCAAGGCGCCCGCGCACCTCGTCGAGGAGTTCCGCGCGGGCGGGCGGTTCAGCCTGACGTAGTCACGTTCTCCGGCCCGGCCGCGCTCCAGGTGAAGCGCGGCCGGCGGCGCTCCAGGAACGCGGCGACGCCTTCCGCGGTGTCGGGGTTGCCCTGCGCCTGCCGCGCCCAGTGCGCGTCCCGGTCCGTCCGGCCCTCGGCGAACTCCTTCGCGGCGCCCTGTGTGAGCTGCGAGCGCGCGACCAGGACCCGGGTCAACTCCGCGACCCGCTTGTCCAGTTCGCCGTCCGGCAGCACCTCGTCCAGCAGACCGGTGCGCAGCGCCCGCCCGGCGTCGATCAACTCGGCCGTGAACAACAGGTACTTGGCGGTGGCCGGGCCGACCAGCGACACCAGCCGACGGGTCGAGGAGGCCGGATAGACGATGCCGAGCCGCGCCGGGGTCACCCCGAACAGCGCGCTCTCCTCCGCCAGCCGCAGATCGCAGGCCGCCGCGAGCTGCGCCCCGCCGCCCACGCAGTGCCCGCGCACCGCGGCGAGGGTCGGCCTGGGGAACGCGGCCAGCGCCTCCTCGGCCGCCACCGCGAGCCCCTGTGCCTCCTGTGGCGAGCCCTGCAGCGTGCTGATGTCCGCGCCCGCGCAGAAGGTCCCGCCCTCCCCGGTCAGCACCAGCGCCCGTACGCCGGGATCGCGCGCGAACGCCTCCAGCAGGGGCGGCAGCGCCCGCCACATGGACGCCGTCATGGCGTTGCGCTTGGCCGGGTGGCGGATGACGACGGTGGCGACGGCGCCTTCGACGTGGTGGGACAGCTGGGACTCCATGCGCGGATCGTATCCGGGAGCCGTCCGGGAGCAGTCCGGGAGCGGGCGGAGCCGGGAGTTACGGAATCCCGCCCAGCGGGGACAAAAAGGAAGGGAGGCGCGAAGAAGGCGGCGACCGAGGAGGTTGCGATGGCCAGGGCCGGCAAGCGCACGGACAGAGCGAAGACACTGCGCCGCGGCTTCGGTCTGCTCGCGGCACTCGGCGTGATCCTGGTTCTCGCCGGACTCGTCGGACTCGTCTACACCGCGGTCGCCACACTGACGTCGATGCTGCTGTTCGGCTGGCTGCTGCTGATCGGCGGGATCGTCGGCCTGGTGCACGCGGTCCAGGCTCGCGGCACCAGCTACTTCTGGCTGGGCGTCATCGTCGCGGCCCTGAACATCGCGGCCGGCGTCGTCGTGATCCGCCTGCCCCACGCGGCAGCCGCCGCCCTCACCATGTTCGCCGCCCTGCTGTTCCTCACCGGCGGTCTCTTCCGGCTGGTCGGCGGCCTGGTCGTGCGCGGACCGCAGCTGGGCTGGACGCTGCTCCTCGGCGCCTTCGACCTGCTGCTCGGGATCCTGGTCCTCGGCTCCTGGCCGAGCAGCAGCCAGTACGTGATTGGTGCCTTCTTCTCGCTCGCCCTGCTCTTCGACGGCCTTGGTCTCGTGGCCACCGGCTACGGCGGGCGCCGCGTCGTCGGGCTCGTCTCGGGCAAGGACGGAGCCAAACCCGTACAACCCGAATAGTTCGCGAAGCGGCGTGCGAGGGGACAGGAAACAGTCCCACACGTGACCGTGTCATACGCACTCGGTCACAAAGTGTTCGATACCCGCTGACTTGTGTTCAGGCATCCGGGACGGAGCCGATCGTTACCAACACTCGACGTGTGGTGACAATCGAGCGCGAGGGTGGCGATCGGACGATGGACAACCACGGGCGCGGGGACGGCCCGCGCCCAGCGGTGGGCGCCGCACGGCCGCCCGATCCCCTGCCGTACGAGGGCGTCTGGCGGTTCACCGCGCCCGCCGTGGACGCCTCGGTCCCGCAGGCCCGGCATGCCGTGAAGGACCTGTTGCTGCGCCAGGGCGTACCGGTCTCCGACGAGCTGGTGTACGGCCTGCTGCTGATCGTCTCCGAGCTGGTCACCAACGCGGTCCGGCACGCGGCGCTGTTGTCGCCGGTGCTGGCCGTGGAGGTCGCCGTCGGAGCCGAGTGGGTGCGGGTGTCCGTGGAGGACAACCATCCCTACCGGCCGACCGCCCTGGAGGCGGACCACGGCCAGACCGGCGGCCGGGGCCTGCTGCTGGTCCGTGAGGTGGCCCGGGAGGCGGGCGGCACGGTGGACGTGGAGCACACCGCGAGCGGCGGCAAGGTGATCTGGGCCGCCCTGCCGCTCAAGCCCGCGACGCTGCCGTAGCGGCGCTCACCAGCCCGCGGACGGGCCGGTCAGCTCCCTGATCGCCGGGCGGGCGGCGTCCAGCACGGTCATGAACCAGGCCGAGAACGGGTCGCGGGCATGCCGCTCCGCCAGCTCGGCCGCCGTCACGAAGGCGGCCTGGGCGACCTCCTGCGCATCCGGTGCGAGCGGGGCCTGCACCAGGCCGACGAACAGGTGGTTGAACTCCTGCTCGACCAGGCCCGAGGCCGGGTCGGGGTGGTTGTAGCGGACCGTGCCCGCCTCCGCGAGCAGCGACGGCGACACGCCCAGTTCCTCGAAGGCGCGCCGGGCCGCCGCCGCGAACGGTGCCTCGCCCGGGTAGGGATGGCCGCAGCAGGTGTTGGACCACACACCGGGGGAGTGGTACTTGCCGAGCGCACGCTGCTGCAGGAGCAGCCGACCCTGCTCGTCGAAGAGGAACACCGAGAACGCGCGGTGCAGCTGTCCGGGCGGCTGGTGGGCGGCGAGCTTCTCCGCCGTGCCGATCGTCACACCCTTCTCGTCGACCAGTTCCAGCAAAATCGCCTCTGCGGTGCCCTCCGACGAGCTGTGCGTCGCGGTGGCAGGTGTGATCGGCATACCCATCCTTCGCCTCGTTCTTCGCACCCCAAGTCTGCCGTACGAATCCGGCACTCCCGGCACTTCCCCGCACGTCCGCGCGCGGCGCCGTGCCAGGACGGGGACCCGGTAGATCATCGTGCCCGGCGACCGCCGCCGGGAACCGCCCGCAGGGGCGAACGCCCGCACGTGCGTTCAGTGGCACAGACGTGCCTCGTGCTCGGCGTGTCCGCCCGGCTCCAGCTGGAAGGTGCAGTGCTCCACGTCGAAGTGGTCGCCGAGGCAGCCCTGCAGCTCGTGCAGTATCTTCTCGTGGCCGATGGCGCTCAGCACGTCCGAGCTGACCACCACGTGCGCCGAGAGCACCGGCATGCCCGAGGTGATCGTCCAGGCGTGCAGGTCGTGAACGTCCTCCACGCCGTCCAGTGCGAGGATGTGCGCCCGCACCTCGGACATGTCGACGTTCTTGGGGGCGGCCTCCAGCAGCACGTCCAGCGTCTCGCGCAGCAGCTTGACCGTCCTCGGCACGATCATCACCCCGATGACCAGCGAGGCGACCGGGTCGGCCCCCTGCCAGCCGGTGGTCAGGATGACCACCGCCGAGACCAGCACGGCGAACGAGCCGAGCGCGTCCGCGGCCACCTCCAGGAAGGCGCCGCGCACGTTCAGGCTCTCCTTCTGCCCGCGCATCAGCAGGGTCAGCGAGATCGAGTTCGCGACCAGGCCGATCAGACCGAACACGACCATCAGTCCGCCGCGCGTCTGCGCGGGAGTGACGAACCGCTCGATCGCCTCGTACAGCACGTAGCCGCCTACGCCGAGCAGCAGCAGGCAGTTCGCCAGGGCGGCGAGGATCTCGGCGCGGGCGAGACCGAACGTGCGGTTGGTGCTCGGCGGGCGGTTCGCGAAGTGGATCGCGAGCAGGGCCATGCCGAGGCCCACCGCGTCGGTCGCCATGTGCGCCGCGTCCGCGATCAGCGCGAGCGAGTCCGCGGCCAGGCCGCCGACGATCTCGACGACCATGATCGTCAGTGTGATGCCCAGCGCGATCCGCAGTCGCCCGCGGTACGCCGCCGCGGCCGTACCCGTGGCCGGCGCATGGCTGTGCGCGTGCCCGTGGTCGTGCCCTGCCCCCATGGAGAAACCACCCTTCCTGTGCCCTTGCGGGATCCGTCCGGCAGGCCCAGTGAACTACGGGTGGGGGGTATGGGGCAACGCGGCATTGAACACCGTTGTCATGTGCCCTGACCTGCGGAAACGTTCCGCAGGTCAGGGCGCTGCGGGCTCAGCCCCCGTGGTGCAGCTGCCAGCCCTGCCAGGCCGAGGCGACCATCTCGCGCACATCGCGCCGGGCCCGCCAGCCCAGCTCCCGCGCCGCCCGCTCGGCCGAGGCCACCGCGCGCGGCGCGTCGCCCGGCCGGCGCCCCTCCACCACGGGTTCCCGGCGGTCTCCGGTCACCTCGCCGATGACCGTGATCAGCTCCCGCACCGAGACACCCTCGCCGCGCCCGACGTTCAGCGTCAGGTCCCCGGACAGGTCCCCGTCGGCGAGCCGCCGGGCCGCCGCCAGGTGCGCCTCGGCGAGATCGGCCACGTGGACGTAGTCCCGGACGCAGGTGCCGTCGGGCGTCGGATGGTCGTCCCCGAAGATCCTCGGGGCCTCGTCGCGGGTGAGCCGGTCGAAGACCATCGGCACGATGTTGAACACGCCCGTGTCCGCCAGCTCCGGCGCCGCCGCGCCCGCCACGTTGAAGTAGCGCAGGCACACGGTGGAGATCCCGTGCGCCCGCCCCGCGGCCCGCACCAGCCACTCCCCGGCCAGCTTGGTCTCGCCGTAGGGGTTCACCGGGGCGCAGGGGGTGTCCTCGGTGATCAGGTCCACGTCCGGATTGCCGTACACGGCCGCCGACGAGGAGAACAGCAGCCGCCGGACCCCCGCCTCTGCGACCGCGTCCAGCAGCGTGGCGAGGCCACCCACGTTCTCCCGGTAATAACGGGTGGGCCCGGCCACCGACTCCGCGACCTGCTTGCGCGCCGCGAGATGGACGACGCCCGTGACGCCGTACTGCGTCAGGACCCGCTTGAGCCGGTCCCCGTCCAGCGTCGAGCCCTCGACGAGCGGGACGTCGGCGGGCAACCGGGCGGGCACCGCCGCCGACAGGTCGTCCAGCGCCACCACGCTCTCCCCGGCGCCGGCCATGGCCCGTGCCACATGCGCCCCGATGTATCCGGCTCCTCCGGTGATCAGCCACGTCATGGTCGCCCAGCCTAGGCCGACCTCCCCTGCCGGAGCGAAGCGCAGCTGCGCTCGTGCCGGTGGGCCGGTGGGCAGCGGGGGCCGGGACGCGGGTCCGGAGGGGGCCGGGACGCGGGCCCGGGAGGTGTCCCGGTTGCCCGGATCTGCGCCGACGGTTTGTCGGCCGGGCCCCGAATCCCCGATGATGATCGCGGCAAAGGCCGGGGCAGCCCCCGTGGGCCGGGCCGTGAACGGCCGGTGAACACGGATTCCGGCCCATCGGATAGCCTTCGCCGACATGTCGCCCGGGTGCCGCAGACAGGCGCCCCACCATGCAAGCGACCGGCGCCCGTGCGTCGGCACCCAGGGAGTGAGTTCGGTTGTCGACCGCCATCGTCACCGGTCAGCCGGTACCCGGATCGTCCCTGGAGAACGATCTGCGGTCCCTCGGCTTCGACGTGCGCGTGGCGGAGGACGCCTCCGAGGCCGAGACCCTGCTCGCCGCCGCCCCGGCCGGTGAACGTGTTGCCCTGGTCGACGCCGGCTTCGTCGGCCACCAGCACGCCCTGCGCCTCGGCCTGACCGACCCTCGCTTCGAGCTGTCCGCCGTCCCCGGCGCCGTCACCGCCCAGCCGGCCGCCCGGCAGGCGCTGACCCGGGCCGTGGCCCGCGAGACCTTCCCGGGCGGCGGTACGGCCCTCGCGGTCGACAGCCTGACCGACCGCATCGTCACCGCCCTCGACGCCGACGGCAGCGAGGTGCACCGGCCCGAGCTGGGCAGCCTAGTCGCCGCCGTCCCCGCCGACCCGCAGGCCCGCAACGAGGCCCGGCAGGCCGTCGCCGCCGTGGACGAGGAGGCCGTACGCCTGAAGTCGGCCGTGAAGTCCCGTGACGGATTCTTCACCACCTTCTTCATCAGCCCGTACTCGCGCTACATCGCCCGCTGGTGCGCCCGCCGAGGCCTGACCCCGAACCAGGTCACGACGGCCTCGCTGCTCACCGCCCTGATCGCGGCGGGCTGTGCGGCGACGGGCACGCGCGCGGGGTTCGTCGCGGCCGGTGTGCTGCTGATCGCGTCCTTCGTGCTGGACTGCACCGACGGCCAGCTCGCCCGCTATGCCCTCAAGTACTCCACGCTCGGCGCCTGGCTCGACGCCACCTTCGACCGGGCCAAGGAGTACGCCTACTACGCCGGCCTCGCCCTCGGGGCGGCCCGCGGCGGCGGCCACGACGATGTATGGGCCCTCGCGCTCGGCGCGATGATCCTGCAGACCTGCCGGCACGTGGTCGACTTCTCCTTCAACGAGGCCAACCACGACGCCACCGCCAACACCAGCCCCACCGCCGCCCTCTCCGACAGGCTCGACGGCGTCGGCTGGACGGTGTGGGCGCGCCGGATGATAGTCCTGCCCATCGGCGAGCGCTGGGCGCTGATAGCGGTCCTCACCGCGGCCACCACACCCCGGATCACCTTCTACGTCCTGCTCGTCGGCTGTGCCGTCGCGGCGACGTACACCACGGCGGGCCGGGTGCTGCGGTCCCTGACCCGCAAGGCGCGGCGGACCGATCGGGCCGCCGGGGCGCTCGCCGACCTGGCCGACTCCGGCCCGCTCACCGAGGTCGTACAGCGTGTGCTCGAGCGGGGCCTGCCGGGTCTCGCGGTCCCCGCGGTCGCCCTTGCGGGAGGCGCCGCGGTCCTCGCCTGCGCGGCCGTCACCGACTTCGGCTCGGCACTGCCGGTGATCGGCGCCCTGGTCTACGTCCTCACCTCGGCCTTCGCCGTCGCCCGCCCCCTCAAGGGCGCCCTCGACTGGCTGGTCCCGCCGTTCTTCCGCGCCGCCGAATACGGCACGGTACTGATCCTCGCGGCCAGGGCGGACGTGAACGGCGCCCTTCCAGCGGCTTTCGGGCTGGTGGCTGCCGTCGCCTACCATCACTACGACACGGTGTACCGCATCCGCGGCAACGCCGGAGCGCCACCGGCCTGGCTGGTGCGCGTCATCGGGGGGCACGACGGGCGGACGCTGCTCGTCGCCGTCCTGGCTGCGGTCCTCACCGCTGCACAGTTCACGGTCGCGCTCACGGTCCTCGCCGTGGCCGTAGCCCTCGTGGTGCTCGCCGAGAGCATCCGCTTCTGGGTGTCCGCAGGGGCGCCCGCCGTACACGACGAAGGAGAATCCGCATGATCGGCCTCGTGCTGGCGGCCGGCGCCGGAAGGCGCCTGCGCCCCTACACCGACACCCTGCCCAAGGCGTTGGTGCCGGTGGGGCCCGCGGGCATAGAGGGCGAGCCCACGGTCCTGGACCTGACCCTCGGCAACTTCGCCGAGATCGGCCTGACCGAGGTCGCGGTCATCGTCGGCTACCGCAAGGAGGCCGTCTACGCGCGCAAGGCGGCCCTGGAGGCGAAGTACGGCCTCAAGCTCACCCTCATCGACAACGACAAAGCCGAGGAGTGGAACAACGCCTACTCCCTGTGGTGCGGCCGTGACGCCCTCAAGGACGGCGTGATCCTCGCCAACGGCGACACCGTGCACCCGGTCTCCGTCGAGAAGACCCTGCTCGCCGCGCGTGGCGAGGGCAAGAGGATCATCCTCGCCCTCGACACCGTGAAGTCCCTCGCGGACGAGGAGATGAAGGTCGTCGTCGACCCCGAGAAGGGCATGACGAAGATCACCAAGCTGATGGACCCCGCCGAGGCCACCGGTGAGTACATCGGCGTCACCCTCATCGAGGGCGACGCCGCCCCCGACCTGGCCGACGCGCTCAAGGCGGTCTGGGAGACCGACCCGCAGCAGTTCTACGAGCACGGCTACCAGGAGCTGGTCAACCGCGGCTTCCGGATCGACGTGGCGCCGATCGGCGACGTCCAGTGGGTCGAGATCGACAACCACGACGACCTCGCCAAGGGACGGGAGATCGCGTGCCGCTACTGACCCGGCTCATTCCCTCGCCGGTCGTCGTGGACATCCGCCCGGGTGCCCTGGACGACCTGGCCGGCGTTCTCGCCGACGAGCGCATCGCGCAGTCCGGCCGGCTCGCCGTCGCGGTCAGCGGTGGTTCCGGGGCCAAGCTGCGCGAGCGCATCGCCCCCTCACTGCCCGGCGCCTCCTGGTACGAAGTGGGCGGCGGCACCCTCGACGACGCGATCCGGCTGGCCGGCGAGATGAAGTCCGGTCACTACGACGCGGTCGTCGGGCTCGGTGGCGGCAAGATCATCGACTGCGCCAAGTTCGCCGCGGCCCGCGTCGGCCTGCCCCTGGTCGCCGTACCGACGAACCTCGCGCACGACGGCCTGTGCTCGCCGGTCGCCACCCTCGACAACGACGCCGGGCGCGGATCCTACGGTGTGCCGAACCCGATCGCGGTCGTCATCGACCTGGACGTGATCCGCGAGGCCCCGGCCCGCTTCGTCCGGGCCGGCATCGGCGACGCGATCTCCAACATCAACGCGGTCGCGGACTGGGAGCTGTCCAACCGGGTCACCGGCGAGAAGGTCGACGGTCTCGCCGCGGCCGTGGCCCGCCAGGCCGGCGAGGCGGTGCTGCGGCACCCCGGCGGCATCGGCGACAACGACTTCCTCCAGGTGCTCGCCGAGGCGCTGGTGCTCAGCGGCATCTCGATGTCCATCTCCGGTGACTCCCGGCCGTCCTCGGGCTCCTGCCACGAGATCAACCACGCCTTCGACCTGCTGTTCCCCAAGCGGGCGGCCGCCCACGGCGAACAGTGCGGGCTCGGCGCGGCCTTCGCGACGTATCTGCGCGGGGCCCACGAGGAGGCGGCCCACACCGCCGAGGTCCTGCGCCGGCACGGGCTTCCGGTGCTGCCGGAGGAGATCGGCTTCACCGTGGACGAGTTCGTCCGCGCGGTGGAGTTCGCCCCGGAGACCCGCCCCGGCCGCTACACGATCATCGAGCACCTCGACCTCAAGCCGAACCAGATCAAGGACATCTACGCCGACTATGTCAAGGCCATCGGTAGCTGAACTCCGTCCGGTCGTTCACCCCGCGGGGGTGAAGGACCGGCGCAGCGGTGAGCACTGGATGGGACGCCTCTACATGCGTGAGGTGTCCCTGCGGGTCGACCGCTACCTGGTCAACACCAGGGTCACGCCCAACCAGCTCACGTACCTGATGACCGTCTTCGGCGTGCTCGCCGCCCCGGCACTCCTGGTGCCGGGGATCTGGGGCGCCGTGCTCGGCGTGGTCTGCGTCCAGCTGTACCTGCTGCTGGACTGCGTCGACGGCGAGATCGCCCGCTGGAAGAAGCAGTACTCGCTGAACGGCGTCTACCTCGACCGGGTCGGCGCCTATCTGACCGACGCCGCCGTGCTCGTCGGCTTCGGCCTGCGCGCCGCCGACCTGTGGGGCGGCGGCCGTGTCGACTGGCTCTGGGCCTTCCTCGGCACGCTGGCGGCGCTCGGTGCCATCCTGATCAAGGCCGAGACCGACCTCGTCGGCGTCGCCCGCCACCAGGCGGGCAAGCCGCCGGTCCAGGAAGCCGCCGCCGAGATGCGCTCCTCCGGCATGAAGCTGGCCCGCCGCGCCGCCGCCGCCCTCAAGTTCCACCGGCTGATCCTCGGCATCGAGGCGTCCTTGCTGATCCTGGTGCTGGCGGTCGTCGACCACGTGCGCGGCGACCTGTTCTTCTCCCGGCTGGGTGTCGCGGTGCTGGCCGGTATCGCCCTGCTGCAGACCCTGCTGCACCTGGTGTCCATCCTCGCTTCCAGCAGGCTGAAGTGAGTGCCGTGAAGGTCGGCGCCGTCATCATCACCATGGGCAACCGGCCCGACGAGCTGAAGGCCCTCATCGATTCGGTCGCCAAGCAGGACGGCGACCGTATCGAGGTGGTCGTCGTCGGCAACGGCTCGCCCGTCCCGGACGTCCCCGAGGGCGTACGGACGATCGAGCTGGCCGAGAACCTGGGCATCCCCGGCGGCCGCAACGTCGGTATAGAGGCCTTCGGGCCCGGCGGCCGGGATGTCGACATACTGCTGTTCCTCGACGACGACGGGCTGCTCGCCCGGCACGACACCGCTCAGCTGTGCCGCGAGGCGTTCGAGGCCGACCCCGAACTGGGCATCATCAGCTTCCGCATCGCCGACCCCGACACCGGCGAGACCCAGCGCCGCCATGTGCCCCGGCTGCGCGCCTCCGACCCGATGCGCTCCTCCCGGGTCACCACCTTCCTGGGCGGCGCCAACGCCGTGCGCACCCGGGTCTTCGCCGAGGCCGGGACCTTGCCGGACGAGTTCTTCTACGCGCATGAGGAGACCGACCTGGCCTGGCGGGCCCTGGACGCCGGCTGGATGATCGACTACCGGTCGGACATGGTCCTGTACCACCCCACGACCGCGCCCTCGCGGCACGCGGTCTACCACCGCATGGTCGCCCGCAACCGGGTCTGGCTGGCGCGCCGCAACCTGCCCGTCCTCCTGGTCCCCGTCTACCTCGGTGTCTGGCTGCTGCTCACACTGCTGCGCCGTCCGTCCGCCCCGGCCCTGAAGGCCTGGTTCGGCGGCTTCAAGGAGGGCTGGACGACGTCGTGCGGCCCGCGCCGCCCCATGCGCTGGCGCACGGTGTGGCGGCTGACCCGGTTGGGCCGGCCTCCGGTGATCTGAGAAGCTTCTCTTACCCGAAGAGAGCAAGCTTCTTACCAAGAGAGTCCGGATTTCCACTCGTGAGTCACACAACCCATGACGGCGGTGCCGCCGCGGTGAACGCGATACCGTCGCCCGACGAGGGACTGACGGCCGCGCAGCTCGCCGCCAAGTACGGGCTTGCCGTCAGCGGCGCCCGCCCCTCGCTCGCCGAGTACGTCCGTCAGCTGTGGGGCAGGCGCCACTTCATCCTCGCCTTCTCACAGGCGAAGCTGACCGCGCAGTACAGCCAGGCCAAGCTCGGCCAGCTCTGGCAGGTGGCGACACCGCTGCTGAACGCCGGCGTGTACTACTTCATCTTCGGCGTCATCCTGCACGCGAGCCGCGGCCTGTCCCAGGACGTGTACATCCCGTTCCTGGTCACCGGCGTGTTCGTGTTCACCTTCACCCAGAGTTCGATCATGTCGGGCGTCCGGGCGATCTCCGGCAACCTGGGCCTGGTGCGCGCCCTGCACTTCCCGCGCGCCTCGCTGCCCATCTCCTTCTCGCTCCAGCAGCTCCAGCAGCTGCTCTTCTCGATGATCGTGATGTTCGTCGTGGCGGTCGGGTTCGGCAGCTACCCGAGCCCGTCCTGGCTCCTGATCGTGCCGGTCCTGCTGCTGCAGTTCCTGTTCAACACCGGGCTGGCGCTGATCGTGGCCCGCATGGGCGCCAAGACGCCGGACCTCGCCCAGCTGATGCCGTTCATCCTGCGCACCTGGATGTACACCTCCGGCGTGATGTTCTCCATCAGCAAGATCATGGAGGGCCGCTCGGAGCTGGCGGTCCGGCTGCTCCAGGTCAATCCGGCCGCGGTCTACATGGACCTGATGCGCTACGCGCTGATCGACGGCTACGGCGCCGCCAACCTGCCGCCGCACGTGTGGGCCATCGCGCTGTTCTGGGCCGTCGCCGCCTTCGCCGGAGGTTTTGTGTACTTCTGGAAGGCGGAGGAGAGGTACGGCCGTGGCTGAGCAGAACGCCGGGCAGAAGATCCCCGGGCAGAACACCGGCGAGCGCCGCCCCACCGTCATCGCCGACGACGTGCACATCGTCTACCGCGTCAACGGCGCCAGGACCGGCAAGGGCAGTGCCACGGCCGCGCTGAGCAGGATCCTCAAGCGGGGCTCCGACGACGCGGCGCGGGGCGTGCGCAAGGTGCACGCCGTGCGCGGGGTGTCCTTCGTCGCCTACCGCGGCGAGGCCGTCGGTCTGATCGGCTCCAACGGCTCCGGCAAGTCGACCCTGCTGCGCGCCATCGCCGGTCTGCTGCCCGCGGAGCGCGGCAAGGTCTACACCGAAGGCCAGCCCTCGCTGCTGGGCGTCAACGCGGCCCTGATGAACGACCTCACCGGTGAGCGCAACGTCATCCTGGGCGGTCTCGCCATGGGCATGTCCCGGGAGCAGGTCAAGGAGCGCTACCAGGAGATCGTGGACTTCTCGGGGATCAACGAGAAGGGCGACTTCATCACTCTGCCGATGCGGACGTACTCCTCCGGTATGGCCGCCCGGCTGCGTTTCTCCATCGCCGCCGCCAAGGACCATGACGTCCTCATGATCGACGAGGCCCTGGCCACCGGTGACCGCAAGTTCCAGATGCGCTCCGAGGAGCGCATCCGTGAACTGCGCAAGGAGGCCGGAACGGTCTTTCTGGTGAGCCACAACAACAAGTCCATCCGCGACACCTGCGACCGCGTCCTGTGGCTGGAGCGCGGCGAGCTGCGTATGGACGGCCCGACCGAAGAGGTGCTCAAGGAGTACGAGAAGTTCACGGGGAAGTAGCCTGTTTTCGGCCAGGGGTCCGTCGGAGTCCGTCCGGCCGGGCCCCGGGCTGCAAAGGAAACGTCAACTCGGGCTCGCGCAAGGAATCTTGGCGTCAATCGGTGCGTTGTTGTGATCTGCAGGACTCCCCGGCGGACCTCGATGCGTTGTACAACGTAAGCTGTACCAGTGCCGGAAAGCGGCAAGTGGGGCGATAATGCGCGACACCCTGCGCCAGGGCGACCCCGTGAATTGCCGGGCGGCGTGTCCGAAATAGTGTGTATTGGGTCGGCAGTGTAGAACGGGAGATGTGACGGCAATGGCTACGGAAACTCCCCTGCTCAACGCAGCATGTGCCGTCCCCGCCCAGGGCAGCGCCCGATGACGGCCACCGAGGCGGCGCCGGCCCTGCAGCGTGCCACCCTGGACAAGGCCGCGAGCGAGAACTTCCCCGTGGCCCCCTTCTTCCTGCCCCGGGCGTGGCGCGACGACCTCATGGCCGTCTACGGCTTCGCCCGTCTGGTGGACGACATCGGCGACGGGGACCTGGCGCCCGGCGGCGCCGACGCCCGTGCCCTCGGCGTGTCGCCCGACGGGGCCGAGGACCGCCTGGTCCTGCTCGACGCCTTCGAGACCGACCTGCGCCGCGTCTTCGACGGCAGCCCGCACCACCCGCTGCTGCGCCGCCTGCAGCCCACCGTCCGCTGCCGCGGCCTCACCCCCGAGCCCTTCCTCGGCCTGATCGCCGCCAACCGCCAGGACCAGCTCGTCAGCCGGTACGAGACCTACGACGACCTCCTGGCCTACTGCGAACTGTCGGCCAACCCCGTCGGCCGCCTCGTCCTCGGGGTCACGGGCACCGCGACCCCCGAGCGGATCCGCCTCTCCGACGCGATCTGCACCGCGCTGCAGATCGTCGAACACCTCCAGGACGTGGCCGAGGACCTCGCCCGCGACCGGATCTACCTCCCGGCCGTCGACATGAAGCGCTTCCACGTGCAGGAAGCGGATCTTGGCGGGAAATCCGCAGGCGCATCGGTGCGCGCCCTGGTTGCATACGAAGCACAACGCGCCCGCGATCTGTTGAATGAAGGCGCCCCCCTGGTGGGTAGCGTCCACGGCAGGTTGAAGCTGCTGCTCGCAGGGTTCGTGGCGGGGGGAAGAGCGGCGATCAGGGCGATCGCCGCCGCCGAATACGACGTACTTCCCGGCCCGCCCAGACCCGGCAAGGTCCAGTTGCTGCGTGAGGCGGGCGTGATCCTGCGAGAAGAGGGGTGATCCGGACCGTGGAGTCTCCGTCGCACGTGTCCGCGCCGGTGCTCGCCGCCTACAGCTACTGCGAGGCCGTCACCGGGCAGCAGGCCCGTAACTTCGCGTACGGCATCCGGCTGCTGCCCACGCCCAAGCGTCGCGCCATGTCGGCGCTGTACGCGTTTTCCCGGCGCGTGGACGACATCGGCGACGGCGACCTGCCCGGCGAGACCAAGCTGACCCGCCTCGAGGACACCAGGGCGCTGCTCGCCCGGGTCCATGAGGGCCAGGTCGAGGAGGACGACACCGACCCGGTGGCCGTCGCCCTCGCCCATGCCGCCACTGCCTTCCCGATCCCGCTCGGCGGGCTGGACGAGCTGATCGACGGCGTCCAGATGGACCTGCGTGGGGAGACCTACGAGACCTGGGACGACCTGAAGGTCTACTGCCGGTGCGTCGCCGGTGCCATCGGCCGCCTCTCGCTCGGCGTGTTCGGCACCGAACGGGGCGCGCGCGGTGCCGAGCGCGCCGCCGAGTACGCCGACACGCTCGGTCTCGCGCTGCAGCTCACCAACATCCTCAGAGACGTCCGCGAGGACGCTCAGGGCGGCCGTACCTATCTGCCCGCCGACGATCTGGCCAAGTTCGGCTGCTCGGCCGGGTTCGACGGGCCGACGCCACCGGAGGGCTCCGACTTCGCGGGCCTCGTGCACTTCGAAGTGCGGCGGGCCCGCGCCCTTTTCGCCGAGGGCTACCGGCTGCTCCCCATGCTCGACCGGCGCAGCGGCGCCTGTGTGGCCGCCATGGCCGGCATCTACCGCCGGCTGCTGGACCGCATCGAGCGCGATCCGGAAGCTGTGCTGCGCGGCCGGGTCTCGCTGCCCGGACGCGAGAAGGCCTACGTGGCCGTACGCGGACTGTCGGGACTCGACGCCCGCAACGTCACCCGCCACACCGCGCCGCGGTCCGTCAGGAGGCGCGCCTGATGGACCTCACCGAACCAGGGGACATGCGGCAGGCAACCCTCCACGGCGGCGTGGCGTCCCAGACTGCGACGGCCGACCGCGCACCGTTCGACCAGCACGCTCGCGCCCCGAAGGCACGCGGGGCCGTGCCGGCGATGCGGTTGCCGCTGCGTGGGTGTGACGAGCCACGAGGGACCCGCGGACGGCCGACGGCCCAGCACGGCACTCCCCGCGGAGCGCTCGCACGGAAGGACGCACGATGACCGACCGCTCGCGCCCCGCACAGGCGCACGCTGACACCGCGGGAGCCGAGGGGGCGGCAGGCCGCAGTGCCGTAGTGGTCGGCGGCGGGCTCGCCGGGATCACCGCCGCGCTCGCGCTCGCGGACGCGGGCGTCCGTGTCACCCTGCTCGAAGGCAGGCCGAGGCTGGGCGGCCTCGCCTTCTCCTTCCAGCGCGGCGAGCTGACCGTCGACAACGGCCAGCATGTGTACCTGCGCTGCTGCACCGCCTACCGCTGGTTCCTCGACCGGATCCAGGGCGCGGCGCTGGCGCCGCTGCAGGACCGCCTCGACGTGCCCGTCGTCGACGTCGCCAAGCCCGAAGGGCGACGGCTCGGCAGGATCCGGCGCGACCCACTGCCCGTCCCGCTCCACCTGGGGCGCAGCCTGGCCGCCTATCCGCATCTCTCGCTCGCCGAGCGTGCCGCGGTCGGGCGTGCCGCGCTCGCGCTCAAGGGGCTCGACCTCGCCGATCCGACCCTGGACACCCAGGACTTCGGCAGCTGGCTGGCCGCGCACGGCCAGTCGGCGCGTGCCATCGAGGCCCTGTGGGACCTGGTCGGGGTCGCCACCCTCAACGCGGTCGCGGGCGACGCCTCGCTGGGGCTCGCCGCGATGGTGTTCAAGACCGGTCTGCTGTCCTACCCGGGCGCGGCCGACATCGGCTGGGCCCGCGTCCCCCTGGGCGAACTGCACGACCGCCTGGCCCGCAAGGCGCTCGACTCCGCGGGCGTCCGTACCGAGGTCCGTACACGCGTCACCTCCGTCTCTACAAACGAGAACGGGACGTGGAGCGTTCAGGTTCCCGGCGAGACGCTGCAAACCGACGCGGTCGTCCTCGCCGTACCCCAGCAGGAGACGCACGACCTGCTGCCCACCGGCGCGCTCGATGCCCCCGAGCGGCTGCTCGGCATTCCTGCCGCGCCGATCCTCAACGTGCACATCGTGTACGACCGCAAGGTGCTCGCCCGCCCCTTCTTCGCGGCCCTCGGTACCCCCGTGCAGTGGGTCTTCGACCGCACGGACTCCTCCGGGCTCGCCGCGGGGCAGTACCTGGCGCTGTCGCAGTCGGCCGCGCACGACGACATCGACGCGCCCGTGGCCACCCTGCGCGAGCGCTATCTGCCGGAGCTGGAGCGGCTGATCCCGGGCACCCGGGGCGCCGTGGTGAAGGACTTCTTCGTGACCCGGGAGCGTACGGCCACGTTCGCCCCGGTCCCCGGCGTCGGGCGGCTGCGGCCCGGCGCCCGCACCAAGGCCCCCGGCCTGTACCTGGCCGGAGCGTGGACCGCCACAGGGTGGCCCGCGACCATGGAGAGTGCGGTCCGTAGTGGAGTGAGCGCGGCCGACGCCGCGCTGAGCGCCCTGGGCCGGCCCCGCCCCCGCCGTCTCTTCGCGTTCGAGGAGGCGGCCTGATGCTCGAGCAGCACCGGGCGGGCCCCCGCACCCCCGGCACCGCAACAAGAGGAGAGACTGTGCCCACTGTGCCCCCGGCCCCGACCCCCGCTCGGAGGACCGCGGTGGACGTGACCGCGCTGCTGGAGCGCGGCCGAACCCTGGCCACACCGGTCCTGCGTTCGGCTGTCGACCGGCTGGCGCCTCCCATGGACACCGTCGCCGCCTACCACTTCGGCTGGATCGACGCGGCCGGAAACCCCGCCGCCGGCGACGGCGGCAAGGCCGTACGGCCCGCCCTCGCCGTGCTCTCCGCCGAGGTCACCGGTGCCGCCCCCGAGGTCGGCGTGCCGGGGGCCGTCGCCGTCGAACTCGTTCACAACTTCTCGCTGCTGCACGACGACCTGATGGACGGCGACGAGCAGCGCCGGCACCGTGACACCGTCTGGAAGGTGCACGGCCCGGCCCAGGCCATCCTGGTCGGTGACGCCCTCTTCGCCCTCGCCAACGAGGTCCTGCTGGAGCTGGGCACCGTCGAGGCCGGCCGTGCCACACGTCGGCTGACCGCCGCCAGCCGCGCCCTGATCGACGGTCAGGCGCAGGACATCTCCTACGAGCACCGCGACCGCGTCAGCGTCGAGGAGTGCCTGGAGATGGAGGGCAACAAGACCGGCGCGCTGCTCGCCGCCTCCAGCTCCATCGGTGCGGTCCTCGGCGGAGCGGACGACGCCACCGCCGACGCGCTGGAGAAGTACGGCTACCACCTCGGCCTCGCCTTCCAGGCCGTCGACGACCTCCTCGGCATCTGGGGCGACCCGGAGGCCACCGGCAAGCAGACCTGGAGCGACCTGCGCCAGCGCAAGAAGTCCCTGCCGGTCGTCGCCGCGCTCGCGGCAGGCGGCTCCGCCTCCGAGAAGCTTGGCGAGATCCTCGCCGCGGACGCCAAGAGCAGCGACTTCGAGAACTTCTCCGAGGAGGAGTTCGCCGCCCGCGCGGCCCTGATCGAGGAGGCCGGCGGCCGCGAGTGGACGGCCGACGAAGCGCGCCGTCAGCACACCATCGCCATCGAAGCCCTCGACGTCGTCCACATGCCCGGCCGGGTCCGGGACGCCTTCACGGCGCTCGCCGACTTCGTCGTCGTACGAAAGAGATGATCACTATCGGCTCAAGCCTCGCGTAGTCGCCGGCCGGTGTCATACGTACGACGCAGGACACCGGCCGACGGCGGACCCACAGCAGCACGACTCGCACGACTGCACTAAGGGGAAGCCATGACAGCGACGACCGACGGAAGCACCGGGGCGACCCTGCCGTCCCACGCGGCCGCGGCCAGCGACACCACTCTCAGCACCCCCGAGGCGGCCGGGGTACACCAAGCCGCCACACGCGCCGCCCGGCGCGCCACCGACTTCCTGCTGGCACGGCAGGACGCCCAGGGCTGGTGGAAGGGCGACCTCGAGACCAACGTCACCATGGACGCCGAGGACCTGCTGCTCCGTCAGTTCCTGGGGATCCGTGACGAGAAGACCACGCAGGCCGCCGCGATGTTCATCCGCAGCGAGCAGCGCGAGGACGGCACCTGGGCCTCCTTCTACAAGGGCCCGGGGGAACTGTCCACCACCATCGAGGCGTACGTCGCCCTGCGCCTGGCCGGCGACGCGCCCGACGAGGCGCACATGGCGAAAGCATCCGCCTGGATCCGTGAGCGTGGCGGGATCGCCGCCTCCCGTGTCTTCACCCGGATCTGGCTCGCCCTGTTCGGCTGGTGGAAGTGGGAGGACCTGCCCGAACTCCCGCCGGAACTGATCTACTTCCCGACCTGGATGCCGCTCAACATCTACGACTTCGGCTGCTGGGCCCGGCAGACGATCGTGCCGCTGACCGTCGTCTCGGCCAAGCGTCCGGTGCGCCCGGCGCCCTTCCCGCTGGACGAGCTGCACACCGACCCGGCCAGCCCCAACCCGCCCAGGCCGCTTGCTCCGGTGACGAGTTGGGAGGGCGCCTTCCAGCGGCTGGACAAGGGGCTGCACCAGCTGCGCAAGGTCGTCCCGCGCAGGCTGCGCAGGGCGGCGATGGACTCGGCCGCCCGCTGGATCATCGAGCGGCAGGAGAACGACGGCTGCTGGGGCGGCATCCAGCCGCCGGCCGTGTACTCGGTCATCGCCCTGCACCTGCTCGGCTACGACCTCGAGCACCCCGTGATGCGCGAGGGCATCGCCTCGCTGGACCGTTTCGCCGTGTGGCGCGAGGACGGCTCCCGGATGATCGAGGCCTGCCAGTCCCCGGTGTGGGACACCTGCCTCGCCGCCATCGCGCTTGTCGACGCGGGGCTGCCCGCCGATCATCCGCAACTGGTCAAGGCGGCCGACTGGATGCTCGGCGAGGAGATCGTCCGGCCCGGGGACTGGGCCGTGAAGCGCCCCGGACTGCCGCCGGGCGGCTGGGCGTTCGAGTTCCACAACGACAACTACCCGGACATCGACGACACCGCCGAGGTCGCGCTCGCGCTGCGCCGGGTCGGCCACCACGACCCCGAGCGCATGGACAAGGCCATTGCGCGGGCGGTGCGCTGGAACCTGGGGATGCAGTCGAAGAACGGCGCCTGGGGCGCCTTCGACGTCGACAACACCAGCCCGTTCCCCAACCGGCTGCCGTTCTGCGACTTCGGCGAGGTCATCGACCCGCCGTCGGCGGACGTCACCGCGCACGTCGTGGAGATGCTCGCCGCCGAGGGTCTCGCCCACGATCCGCGCACCCGGCGCGGCATCGACTGGCTGCTCGCCGAACAGGAGTCGAACGGCTCGTGGTTCGGCCGCTGGGGCGTCAACTACATCTACGGCACCGGGTCGGTGGTCCCCGCCCTGACCGCAGCCGGGCTGCCCGGCTCGCACCCGGCGATCCGGCGGGCCGTGGCCTGGCTGGAGAGCATCCAGAACGACGACGGCGGCTGGGGCGAGGACCTGCGCTCCTACAAGTACGTCAAGGAGTGGAGCGGTCGTGGCGCCTCCACCGCCTCGCAGACCGCGTGGGCGCTCATGGCGCTGCTCGCGGCGGGGGAGCAGGACTCCAAGGCCGTCGAGCGCGGTGTGCAGTGGCTGGCCGACACCCAGCGGGAGGACGGCAGCTGGGACGAGCCGTACTTCACGGGCACCGGCTTCCCCTGGGACTTCTCCATCAACTACCACCTGTACCGGCAGGTCTTCCCGCTCACCGCGCTCGGCCGGTACCTGCACGGCGACCCGTTCGAGCGTGGCCTGCTCGCCAGAAAACCCCACTCCGAGGTCAAGGTGGGCTGAGGTGAGCACTCAGCCCGCACCGGCCCCGCTGCTGATCGCCTGCGCGCTCGGCATCGAGCACCTCGCCCTGCGCACCGGCGACCGTCACGGGGCCGACGGGCCGGTCACCTTCCTCCGTACGGGCATGGGGCCCCGTGCGGCGGAACGCTCCGTCACCCGGCGGCTCGCCGTCCCGGCGCTCGCCGAGGCCGCCGTGCTGGCCACCGGCTTCTGCGCGGGGCTCGCCCCCGGTATGCACCCCGGTGACCTGGTGGTCGCCGAGGAGACCAGGGACCCGCGCGGCAGCGTCCCGTGCGTGGGTACCGAGTTGCTGGTCAAGGAACTCGTACGCCTGCTGCCCGGGCGCACGGTCCACACCGGACCGCTCACCGGCTCCGACCACGTCGTGCGAGGTCCGGAGCGCGCGCAGCTGCTCGCGCGAGGCGCGATCGCGGTCGACATGGAGTCGGCCGCCACGCTCCTCGCCGCTGCGCGCACCGGTGAGCGTCCGGTTGCGGCCGTGCGGGTGGTCGTGGACGCACCAGAACATGAACTCGTCCGGATCGGAACGGTACGCGGTGGAATATCAGCTTTCCGTGTTCTTCGTTCCGTGCTTCCCGCATTTTTCGAATGGCACCGTTCTTCGCTGCTCCCCAGGAGGTGAGCCAGATGGCCATGCCGCTGCGTCAGACCATCAAGGTCGCTACGTACTTGTTCGAACAGAAGCTCAGGAAGCGGGACAAATTCGCCCTGCTGGTCGAATTGGAGCCGCTGTTCGCCTGCAACCTCAAGTGCGAGGGCTGCGGCAAGATCCAGCACCCGGCGGGTGTGCTCAAGCAGCGGATGCCCGTGGCGCAGGCCGTCGGAGCCGTTCTCGAGTCCGGTGCGCCGATGGTGTCCATCGCGGGCGGAGAGCCGCTGATGCACCCTCAGATCGACGAGATCGTACGGCAGTTGGTGGCCAAGAAGAAATTCGTCTTCCTGTGCACCAACGCGCTGCTGATGCGCAAGAAGATGGACAAGTTCAAACCCTCCCCGTACTTCGCGTGGGCCGTGCACGTCGACGGGCTGCGCGAGCGGCACGACGCCTCCGTGGCGAAGGAGGGCACCTTCGACGAGGCGGTGGAGGCCATCAAGGAGGCCAAGCGGCGCGGCTTCCGGGTGACCACCAACTCGACCTTCTTCAACACGGACACCCCGCAGACCGTCATCGACGTGCTGAACTTCCTCAACGACGACCTCAAGGTGGACGAGATGATGCTCTCGCCCGCCTACGCCTACGACAAGGCTCCCGACCAGGAGCACTTCCTCGGCGTACAGCAGACCCGGGAGCTGTTCAAGAAGGCCTTCTCGGGGGGCAACCGCGCCAAGTGGCGGCTCAACCAGAGCCCGCTCTTCCTGGACTTCCTGGAAGGCAAGGTCGACTTCCCTTGCACCGCGTGGGCGATCCCGAGCTACTCCCTCTTCGGCTGGCAGAAGCCCTGCTACCTGATGAGCGACGGTTATGTGCCCACCTACCGGCAGCTGCTGGAGGAGACCGACTGGGACCAGTACGGCCGCGGCAAGGACCCGCGCTGCGACAACTGCATGGCGCACTGCGGCTACGAGCCCACCGCCGTTCTTGCCACCATGGGCTCCCTGAAGGAGTCGCTGCGGGCGATGCGCGAGACCGTCTCGGGGAACCGGGAGTGACGGCGTGAGCGCCGTTCCCCTGGGCGTTCCCGAGGTGCCGGCCCGGCCGGTCGCACCGCGGCGGCAGTCGCGGCAGATCAGCGTCGGGCCGGTGGCGGTCGGGGGCGGGGCCCCGGTGTCGGTGCAGTCGATGACGACGACCCGTACGTCGGACATCGGCCCCACCCTCCAGCAGATCGCGGAACTCACCGCGTCCGGCTGCCAGATCGTCCGCGTCGCCTGCCCCACGCAGGACGACGCGGACGCCCTCGCCACGATCGCGCAGAAGTCGCAGATCCCGGTGATCGCGGACATCCACTTCCAGCCCAAGTACGTGTTCGCGGCCATCGAGGCCGGCTGTGCCGCCGTGCGCGTCAATCCGGGCAACATCAAGAAGTTCGACGACCAGGTGAAGCAGATCGCGCGGGCCGCGGGGGAGCACGGCACGCCGATCCGGATCGGGGTCAACGCCGGTTCGCTGGACCGGCGGTTGCTCCAGAAGTACGGCAGGGCCACTCCCGAGGCGCTGGTGGAGTCGGCCCTGTGGGAGGCGTCGCTCTTCGAGGAGCACGACTTCCGTGACATCAAGATCTCGGTCAAGCACAACGACCCGGTCGTGATGATCGAGGCCTACCGGCAGCTGGCCGAACAGTGCGACTACCCGCTGCACCTGGGTGTCACGGAGGCCGGTCCGGCCTTCCAGGGCACGATCAAGTCGGCGGTCGCCTTCGGGGCGCTGTTGTCGCGGGGCATCGGCGACACCATCCGGGTGTCGCTGAGCGCGCCGCCGGCCGAGGAAGTCAAGGTGGGCATCCAGATCCTCCAGTCGCTGGGCCTCAGACAGCGGCGTCTGGAGATCGTCTCCTGTCCGTCCTGCGGCCGGGCCCAGGTGGATGTGTACAAGCTCGCCGAGGAGGTCACGGCGGGACTGGACGGCATGGAGGTGCCGTTGCGTGTTGCGGTGATGGGGTGTGTGGTCAACGGTCCGGGTGAGGCCCGCGAGGCCGACCTCGGGGTTGCCTCAGGCAATGGAAAGGGGCAGATCTTCGTGAAGGGCGAGGTCGTCAAGACCGTGCCCGAGTCGAAGATCGTCGAGACCCTCATCGAGGAGGCCGCGAAGATTGCCGAGCGGACGAGCCCCGCAGACAAGTGAGTTGAGGCAAGCACGGACCGAGAGGGGGCCCAGCGTGACCATTCTGGAGAACATCCGGGGACCACGCGACCTGAAGGCGCTGTCCGAGGCGGAACTCGGTGAACTGTCCCACGAGATACGAGAGTTCCTCGTCCAGGCCGTGTCGAGGACCGGCGGTCATCTCGGACCCAATCTGGGCGTGGTGGAGCTGTCCATCGCGCTGCACCGGGTCTTCGAGTCACCGGCCGACCGCATCCTGTGGGACACCGGACACCAGAGCTATGTGCACAAGCTGCTGACAGGCCGTCAGGATTTCTCCAAACTGCGCGGCAAGGGCGGACTGTCCGGATACCCCTCGCGCGAGGAGTCCGAGCACGACGTCATCGAGAACAGCCACGCCTCCACAGCGCTCGGCTGGGCCGACGGCCTGGCCAAGGCGAACCAGGTGCTGGGGGAGAAGAGCCATGTGGTCGCGGTCATCGGCGACGGCGCACTGACCGGCGGCATGGCCTGGGAGGCGCTCAACAACATCGCGGCCGCCAAGGACCGGCCGCTGATCATCGTCGTCAACGACAACGAGCGCTCGTACGCCCCGACCATCGGCGGCCTCGCCAACCACCTGGCCGCCCTGCGCACCACCGACGGCTACGAGAAGGTCCTCGCCTGGGGCAAGGACGTACTGCTGCGCACCCCGGTCGTCGGCAACACGATCTACGAGTCCCTGCACGGCGCGAAGAAGGGCTTCAAGGACGCCTTCGCCCCGCAGGGCATGTTCGAGGACCTCGGCCTGAAGTACGTCGGCCCGATCGACGGCCATGACCTCAAGGCCGTCGAGTCGGCGCTGCGCCGCGCGAAACGTTTCCACGGTCCCGTCCTGGTGCACTGCCTGACGGAGAAGGGCCGTGGCTACGAGCCGGCCCTCGCCCACGAGGAGGACCACTTCCACAGCGTCGGCGTGATGGACCCGCTCACCTGCGAGCCCCTCGCGCCCTCGGGCGGTCCGTCCTGGACGTCGGTGTTCGCTGACGAGATCGTCCGGATCGGCGAGGAGCGTGACGACGTCGTCGCCAT
Organism: Streptomyces broussonetiae; assembly: GCF_009796285.1. Taxonomy (NCBI): domain Bacteria; kingdom Bacillati; phylum Actinomycetota; class Actinomycetes; order Kitasatosporales; family Streptomycetaceae; genus Streptomyces; species Streptomyces broussonetiae. Next base: position 8,253,318 of record NZ_CP047020.1, read on the forward strand.
CACCGCGGCCATGCTGCACCCGGTGGGCCTGGCCAAGTTCGCCGAGCGCTTCCCGGAGCGGGTGTGGGACGTGGGCATCGCCGAGCAGCACGCGGCCGTCTCCGCGGCCGGCCTTGCGACCGGCGGACTGCACCCGGTCGTCGCCGTCTACGCGACCTTCCTCAACCGCGCCTTCGACCAGCTGCTGATGGACGTCGCCCTGCACCGCTGCGGGGTCACCTTCGTCCTGGACCGGGCCGGTGTCACCGGCGCCGACGGCGCCTCGCACAACGGTATGTGGGACATGTCCGTCCTGCAGGTCGTCCCCGGCCTCAGGATCGCCGCCCCGCGCGACGCCGGCCAGCTGGGCGCCCAGCTGCGCGAGGCCGTCGCCGTGGACGACGCGCCCACTCTGATCCGCTTCCCCAAGGAGTCGGTCGGCCCCGACATCCCGGCCGTCGCCCAGGTCGGCGGCATGGACGTCCTGCACCGCGGCGAGCGCCCCGAGGTGCTGCTGGTGGCCGTCGGTGTGATGGCGCCGGTGTGCCTCCAGGCCGCCGACCTGCTCCAGGCGCGCGGCATCGACTGCACGGTGGTGGACCCCCGTTGGGTCAAGCCGGTCGATCCGGCGCTGCCCGGACTCGCGGCCGAGCACCGGCTGGTGGCCGTGGTCGAGGACAACAGCCGTGCGGCGGGCGTCGGTTCGGCCGTCGCCCTGGCCCTCGGCGACGCCGACGTGGATGTGCCGGTACGGCGGTTCGGCATCCCGGAGCAGTTCCTCGCGCACGCCAAGCGCGGCGAGGTGCTGGCCGACATCGGACTCACGCCCGTCGAGATCGCCGGGCGGATCGGCGCGAGTCTCGCGGTGCGGGACGCCGCGGGCGCGGCCGCAGGCTCCGGGCAGGGCCGCACCGCGGCCGTGGCACCGTCGGGGACGGTCGCACCCCCGAACTCTCGGCTCCGTTCAAGCGGGGAGGTGCCCCCGGCGCGGCGGCAGCCGCACGCCGACAGGGCCCCCGCGCTCCTTCGGAGCGCTGACAAGGAGAAGGAATGAGCACGGAGTTCGACCTCGGCGCCACCCTCGCCGAGCGCGGAGCCGAACGCTACGAGCTGCACACGAAGTACCTCAACCCACAGCTCCCGCGGATGCTGCACACCATCGGCTTCGACAAGGTCTACGAGCGGGCCGAGGGCGCCCACTTCTGGGACGCGGAAGGCAACGACTACCTGGACATGCTCGCCGGCTTCGGCGTGATGGGCCTCGGCCGGCACCACCCGGTCGTCCGCAGGGCGCTGCACGACGTCCTCGACCTCGACCTCGCCGACCTCACCCGCTTCGACTGCCAGCCGCTGCCCGGCCTGCTCGCCGAGCGGCTGCTCGTGCACAGTCCGCACCTGGACCGGGTGTTCTTCGGCAACAGTGGCACCGAGGCCGTCGAGACGGCCCTGAAGTTCGCCCGCTACGCCACCGGAAAGCCCCGCGTCCTCTACTGCGACCACGCCTTCCACGGCCTGACCACGGGCTCCCTCTCCGTCAACGGGGAGGACGGTTTCCGCGACGGGTTCGCCCCGCTGCTGCCCGACACCGCCGTACCGCTCGGTGATCTCGACGCCCTGGCACGGGAGTTGAGCAAGGGCGACGTGGCCGCCCTGATCGTGGAGCCGATCCAGGGCAAGGGCGTGCACGAGGCCCCGCCGGGTTACCTGCGCGCCGCCCAGGACCTGCTGCACCGCCACAAGGCCCTGCTCATCGCCGACGAGGTGCAGACCGGCCTCGGCCGCACCGGCGACTTCTACGCCTACCAGTACGAGGACGGTGTCGAGCCGGACCTGGTGTGCGTGGCCAAGGCGCTCTCCGGGGGCTACGTCCCGGTCGGGGCGACCCTCGGCAAGGACTGGATCTTCAAGAAGGTCTACTCGTCCATGGACCGCGTGCTGGTCCACTCGGCGAGCTTCGGCTCCAACGCCCAGGCCATGGCGTGCGGCCTCGCCGTGCTGTCGGTCATGGAGAACGAGCAGATCGTCGCCGGGGTGCGGACCACCGGCGAGCTGCTCAGGTCCCGGCTGGCCGCGCTGATCGAGAAGTACGAGCTGCTCGCCGACGTGCGCGGCCGTGGCCTGATGATCGGCATCGAGTTCGGCAAGCCGTCCTCGCTCAAGCTGCGCAGCCGCTGGACCGTGCTCCAGGCGGCCCGCAAGGGCCTGTTCGCGCAGATGGTCGTCGTACCGCTGCTGCAACGGCACCGGATCCTCACCCAGGTCTCCGGCGATCACCTGGAGGTGATCAAGCTGATCCCGCCGCTGGTGCTCGACACGGCGGACGTGGACCGGTTCGTGGACGCCTTCACCGCCGTGATGGACGACGCGCACAGCGGTGGCGGTCTGATGTGGGACTTCGGCAAGACCCTGATCAAGCAGGCGGTGGCCAACCGCTGACCGCCGTGCCCGGTACAGCACCACGAAGAGGAGGAAGAGGCCGACGAGCCCGACCGCGCCCAGCACGGTCCCCGTCACCGAGGTCCACAGCCGGCTGCACCTCCGGCCGGCGTAGTGGATCCCCATGGCGCCGAAGGTGACGGCGAGACCGGCTGCGAGCAGCGACCAGGGGAACACCAGGAAGGTCTGCGTGGGCCAGGCGCCCGCGGCGGCGACGGCTCCGAGGACGAGGGAGAGCGGGCCGAGGGCACCGGCGGGCGAGCCGGCCGAACGGGGTGTGTCCGATCCGGACATGATGCGGTCCCCCAGTTTTTGAACGTGTTCAAGTCCTTGGGGGGCCTAGCAGCAGCCCGGCCGCAGGGCGCGGGAGATCCCCATGACGCGTGGCGTCACCGGGCCGCGCCAAGCTTTTGCCTCACAGGCAAGAAATTTGCCGCTTAGGCAAATCTGGGGCTGAATGGAGGCATGAACGCCTCAGACGCCGCGCCACCGGCGGAGCCGGGCGACGCACTTCCCGCGGTCGCGCCACAGCTGCGCGCACTGCGTCGGCGCGCCGGCCTCACCCTGGAGGCCGCGGCCCGCGCCGCCGGGCTCTCGCCCGCCCATCTGTCCAGGCTGGAGACCGGGCAGCGCCAGCCGTCACTGCCGATGCTGCTCGCCCTCGCGCGTATCTACGGTACGACGGTCTCCGACCTGCTCGGCGAGACGGTCGCCGACCGGGACGCGATCGTGCGGGCCGGCGACATGGAGCCGACCCGGGCGGGCGGCTGGACGTACTTCCAGGCCGGGGCGTCCGGCCGGGGCATGCAGGCCCTGCGCGTGCAGGCGCCGTACGGCGCCCAGGGCGACATCGTGCGCGTCCACCCCGGCGAGGAATGGCTCTACGTCCTCAAAGGCCGCCTGCGCCTGCGCCTCGGCGACACCGCGCACCTGCTCGCGCCCGGTGACAGCGCCCACTTCGACTCGCTCACCCCGCACCGGCTCGCCGCCGAGGACCACGACGGCGTCGAGCTGCTGTTCGTCCACACCCTGCTGCAGAGCCCCACGACCGCACTGTGCCTGGGGCCGTTGACCGGAGAGCTGCCATGAGCAACTACGAGACGAAATTCCCCCGTTCCCTGTGGATCCGCCTGATCATCTACATCGCCGTCGGCCACCTCCTGGCCGCCTTCCTCTACCTGCTGTTCGCGCTGGGCGGCAAGGGCTGACCGGGCCGGGCGTGTGCGCTCAGTCCAGCAGGCGCTCGCGCAGGCGGTCCCGGTCGATGGGGGTGAGGCCGAGAGCCTGCTGCAGGTAGGGGTCGACACCGCCCCAGGTGTCCTCGATGCTCTCGAAGGCCGCCTCGAGGTACTCGGCGCGGGCGTCGAAGAGCGGGCTGAGCAGCTCCATCACCTCGGGCGTGTACGCACTGTCCGCGCTGCCGCTGCGGCGGACCTTGTAGCGGCGGTGCTTGGCGTTGGACTCCAGGTAGTCGGCGACGATCGCCTCGCGCTCCACGCCGAGGGCGAGGAGCGTCACGGCTATGGAGATGCCCGCGCGGTCCTTGCCGGCCGCGCAGTGCATCAGCGCGGGCACGCTGTCCTCGACGAGCGAGCGCAGCACCCGGGAGTGCTCGGCGGTGCGCTCCTTGACGATCGTCCGGTACGAGGCGACCATCCGGGCCGCCCCCTTGCCGTCGGCGAGGATCCCGCGCAGCTGGTCGAGGTCGCCGTCCCGGACCATCTTCCAGAACTCCGCGCCGTCCGCGGGGTCGCTCAGCGGCAGGTTCATGTTCCGCACGCCGGGCAGCGCGACGTCCGGGCCCTCCAGCCGCTGGTCGGCCGCGTTACGGAAGTCGAAGATCGTGTGCAGACCCAGGGAGGCGAGGAAGGCGGCATCGTCCTCGGTGGCGTGCGCAAGGTGCCCGCTGCGGAACAGCACGCCGTGGCGCACCCGGCGCCCGTCCGTGGTCGGCAGTCCGCCGACGTCACGGAAATTGCGCACACCGGCCAGCTCCGGCTCGGTCGACGGGACCTGCTGCGTCACGGGGGCTCCTCCCGGTCGGGGCCCGCCGTCGCGTCTCGGCGGCGGGCGCTCTGTCGACCATACGACATCGGTTTCCTCGGGGTTGAGTCGGCGCGGAGCGCGGTACTGGCGTCTCCACCAGCCCGTTTCTCCGCGCCGCTCGCCGAACCCGGCGTGCGACTCTCACCGCACCGGGCTCTCCACGGACGCTGCCGTTTCAGGCGTGGTTGAGGCGGTTCCAGGGGTTGGGGATCGTGTTGCCTCGGTAGCGGTAACGGGTGACCGCCACCGCTTGGATGTCGAACAACTCGACCCCGTCCGCCGACGGTCGTTTCCACCGTCCGGTGTGGTCGGTGAAGCGTCGACGGACGTCCTTCTTCCTCCAGCGGTGCAGCACGATCCACCAGTTGATCACCCGGCGCCATACGAAGCGCTGGATGACCTTGAAGGTGACTTTCGCGACTGCGTGCTTGAAGTAGTTGGCCCAGCCGCGCATGATCTGGTTGAGCCTGATCAGCACGGTCCTGGGATCCCGCTGCGACGTTCTGTTCGTGAGGGCACGGATCTTGTCCTTCAGCTGCCGGATGGGCCGGTCAGCGATAAAGGTGTAGACGTACCACTTGTCCGATCCGCGCTTGCGGCACCACTGGATGCGGAACCCAAGGAAGTCGAACCCGTCCGACATGTGCACCACCTGTGTCTTGCCCTCCGAGAGGCGAAGACCGAGCGGTCCCAGCACATCGGCGATTTCCCCGCGCAGCGCTTCGGTGTCGTCGCGGCTGCCGTCCACGAGGACGACGAAATCGTCCGCGTAGCGGACGATTCGCCAGTTCGGCAGACCCTTGCGACGACGCCTGGAGCGTCGGGATGCGGTGGACATCTCCGCGCCCGGCTCCCACGGCCCGGTCAGGTGCTCATCGAGCGCCGACAAGGCGATGTTCGCCAGGAGCGGGGAGAGGATGCCCCCCTGTGGGGTGCCGGTGAGGGAGTCCTCGCGGTGGCCGGTCTCGGTGAGGACGCCGGCCTTGAGGAACGCCTTGACCAGCAGCAGCACGCGCTTGTCCTTCACTCGCGCTCGCACCCGGTCCATCAGGGCCGTGTGGTCGATCGAGTCGAAGCACGCCTCGATGTCCGCGTCCAGGACCCAGCGGTAGCCGTGGGTGCCGTAGAAGTGGATCTCGGCGATCGCGTCGTGTGCCCGCCGCAGGGGTCGGAAACCGTAGGAGACCGGCTTGAACTCGGCCTCGAAGATCGGCTCCAACACCAGCTTCAGGGCCGCCTGGACCACCCGGTCGGCGATGGTCGGGATGCCGAGCATGCGCACCTTCCCACTACCACCAGGCTTGGGGATCTTGCGTTCACGCACCGGCAGTGGGCGGAATTCACCCGTCTTGAGTGCGCGCCGAAGGCCCTCCAGGAACCCGTAAGGGCCAATATCCCGCTCCACGTTGACGGCGGTAAGACCGTCGACGCCTGGGGTATTTGCCCCCTTATTTCCCGCGACCCGTTCGAACGCCACAAGCAGCGTCGCCGGGTCGTACACGAGGTTGAACAGATCGTCGAACCTGCGGCCGGGATCGGCCGCCGCCCAACGGTGAAGTTTGGCCTGCATCCCCGATACCCGCTGGTGAGACCCCATCAGAGCCCCGGGAGCACTGCTGTTCAGCAGCGCGTCTTTCGGCATTGCAGCCTCCTTCCCTTCTCGAATCCGCTGCCGCCCTTCCCCATGTGCCGGGCTCTCCCCGGCTCGGAGTACTACGGCGGCTCCGCTCCGTCCTGGCCCGATCGGTCGACGGTGGACCCAGCCCCCCACCGCGCTGGGAGCACGGCGCGTAGGCGGGACCAGGGCGGTTCCCGTGTTCACTCGTTGTTCGATCGACGGAGGAGGAGTCCGGCTCTACCCCCGCGGCATCGCCACGGCTACCCCGCAGCACTTCACCGTGGCCTCCCCGAGCACATTCCAGCGATACCCGAAGAGTTCCCTGCCCTCCTTGCTGGTCAGGGACGCACCGCACCCAGCCCACATCCGCCAGGTTGGAGCTGGTGTGGATTTAGGAGGCGTCAACGCCGGTTCCTCGCGTACTCCTTTCCGTCTCGCTCGCCGGACCCGCGCCATCTGGCAGTACTGGCACGTCCCGACTTCGTCAGGGCTGCTTGCCGCCCTTCCCAGCACCTCCTGGGAGGAGCTGCCCTCAGCTTCTGCCGCCCTGCTGCGACAGGGCGACGGTGGTGGTCTTTCACCCCCACTCGAACAACAAGCGCCTCACGGCGCACCAAGGAGTTGTCCACAGGCATTGTCACCAGGGTTGAGGGGCTTGATGATGTTGGCACTTGAGCGGATCTGTTGACACCTGTGAGGTATCTGTGGTGGACATCGCCGAAGACGGTCGTACCTGGCTCCTCTCGGGGCCGGCCAGCAGCTATGCCCTGCATCTCACCGATGCGGACGAGCTGCTCCACCTCCACTGGGGGCCACGGATCGCCATCGAGGACGCCGAGGCCCTCGCGCGGGACCCGCTGCCCGGCTACTGGCCCTTCGAGTCCCCGCTCGACGGCCGCGAGGAGTACCCCGTCGAGGGCGGCCCCCGTTTCGTCCGCCCCGCCCTGTCCGTGCGCACCGAGGAACGCCGTGGCACCGAGTGGCGTTTCGGCTCGTACGCGACGCAGGGCGACAACGAACTGCACCTGCGCTTCGACGACGACGGGATCACGATCACCCTGCACTACCGGATGCGCGGTGACGTCGTCGAGCGCTGGGTGACGGTGGAGAACGGCGGGCACGCGCGCGTGGAGCTGCTGCGGGCCGACGCGGCCACCTGGACCCTGCCCGACCGCGACGGCTGGCGGCTGTCCCAGCTGCACGGCCGCTGGGCCGCCGAGTCCCGGCTCACCACCGCCCCCCTCACCTACGGCGAGAAGGTCATCGGCAGCCGCCGCGGCCACACCGGCCACCAGCACCTGCCCTGGGTGGCCCTCGACACCGACGCCACGGAGGAACACGGCGAGGTCTACGGCTGCGCGCTCGGCTGGTCCGGCTCCTGGCGGATGGCGGTCGCGCAACTCCCGGACGCGCGCGTGCAGATCACGGGCGGTGCCGGCTACGACGACTCCGGCCTGCTGCTCCTGCAGCCGGGGGAGTCGTACACCACCCCCGTCTTCGCCGGTCTGTGGAGCGAGGGCGGCTTCGGCGGCGCGAGCCGCACCTGGCACGCGTACCAGCGCGCGTACGTCGTCCCGGACGCGGAGCGGGACCGGCCGGTGCTGTTCAACTCCTGGGAGGCGACGAACTTCGACATCTCCGAGGAGCAGCAGCTCGCGCTCGCCCGCCGGGCCGCCGGGATCGGTGTGGAGCTGTTCGTGGTGGACGACGGCTGGTTCGGCGCCCGCACCAGCGACCGTGCCGGGCTCGGCGACTGGACGCCCAACCCCGACCGCTTCCCGCAGGGCCTGAAGTCGCTGGCCGACCAGGTGCACGGCCTCGGCATGCAGTTCGGCATCTGGGTCGAACCGGAGATGGTCAACCCGGACAGCGAGCTGTACCGCGCGCACCCGGACTGGGTGCAGTACCAGCCGGGACGCAGGCGGACCGAACTGCGCAACCAGCTCGTGCTCAACCTCGCCCGCGAGGACGTCCAGCACTATCTGTGGGACCAGTTGGACACCCTCCTGTCCAGCGCCCCCATCGACTATGTGAAGTGGGACTTCAACCGCTGCTTCACCGACGCGGGCTGGCCGGGCGAGGCGTACCCGCAGCGGCTGTGGGTGGACCACGTCCGTGCCCTGTACGCCCTGCTGGACCGGTTGCGCGCGGCCCACCCCGGCGTCGCCTTCGAGTCCTGCTCGGGAGGCGGCGGCCGGATCGACCTCGGGGTGCTGACCCGCACCGACCAGGTGTGGACCTCCGACAACACCGATCCGCTGGACCGGCTCGCCATCCAGCACGGATTCAGCCAGCTCCACCCCGCCCGGGTCATGGCCGCCTGGGTCACCGACAGCCCGAACACCCAGCTCAACGGGCGCGTCAGCCCGCTGCGGTTCCGGTTCGTCAGCGCCATGGCGGGCGTGCTGGGCATCGGCGGCGACCTCACCGAGTGGAGCGCCGAGGAACTGGCCGAGGCCCGGCGCTGGGTGGATCTGTACAAGGAGATCCGCCCGGTCGTCCAGCACGGCGAGTTGTACCGGCTGCGGCCTCCGGCCGGCGGCCTGAGCGCCGTGCAGTACCTCCGCGGTGCGGAGATCGTGGTCCTGGCCTGGCTCCAGGCGCAGAGCCACGGCGAGTCGGCGCCGGCGCTGCGACTGCGCGGACTCGACCCGGCGGCGTCGTATGAATGCCGCGAAACCGGCGAGGTGCACCGCGGGGCCGTCCTGCTGCACCACGGGCTGCGCACCGGCCTCAAGGGTGACCTGGACGCGACGGTTCTCCGGCTGCGGCGCATCTGATCCTTCTGCCGGAACACCCGCGGCGATCTCACGGTCAACGCGCCTGACGACCGGTCTATTCCTGGATGGCGAACTCTTTTGGAGTGGCTCATCTCACCGTTCGTCAACCCCTGCCTACGGTCGCGTAGGTCACATCCGAAGGTGAATCATGGTCCGATGTGGCAGACGATTCGAAGAATGACAACAGATCAGTGATCGGGTCGTACGTGGCGGTGGGGGACAGCTTCACCGAGGGCGTCGGCGATCCCGGGCCCGACGGGGCCTTCGTCGGCTGGGCCGACCGGTTCGCGGTACTGCTCGCCGACCGGCGGCCCGAGGGCGACTTCAAGTACACCAATCTCGCGGTCCGCGGGAAGCTGCTCGACCAGATCGTGGAGGACCAGCTCCCGCAGGCCGTCGAACTCACCCCGGACCTGGTCTCCTTCTGCGCGGGCGGCAACGACATCATCCGCCCGGGCACCGACCCGGACGAGGTGGCCGAGCGCTTCGAACGGGCCGTGGCCCTGCTGACCGAGGCCGCGGGCACGGTCATGGTGACGACCGGCTTCGACACGCGCGGCATCCCCGTGCTCAAGCATCTGCGCGGCAAGATCGCCACGTACAACGGGCACGTGCGCGCCATCGCCGACCGGTACGGCTGCCCGGTGCTGGACCTGTGGTCCCTGAAGTCCGTGCAGGACCGCAGGGCCTGGGACAACGACCGGCTGCACCTGTCTCCCGAGGGGCACACGCGCGTGGCACTGCGCGCCGGCCAGGCCATGGGCCTCGAGACCCCGGCCGACCCGGAGCAGCCGTGGCCGCCGCTGCCACCCCGGGGCACCCTGGACATCCGCCGCGACGACGTCCACTGGGCGCGCGAGTACCTCGTCCCGTGGATCGGTCGACGGCTGCGCGGCGAGTCCTCCGGCGACCACGTGACGGCGAAGGGCGCCCTGTCCCCGGACGACATCAAGCACCGCATCGCCTCGGTGGCCTGACGCCACCACTCCTGCCCCTGCCCGCCCACCCGGCGGGTACGGGGCGTGGGCGTGCGGTGTACGGCTCCGGGCGCGGCTGTGCCACCCCGCACGTACGACGCCCTGGCCGTACCCGCCGCTCGCGTGTCTCACCGCTCCCGCTCGGTCAACGCCTTCCGGTCCAGGCCCAGTTCACGGGCGAGGGCGCCGTCCACCCACTCCTGCGCCCGGCTGCGCGGCACCGCGCCCGGATACGACGTCAGCTGGACCGCCAGCCCGTCCAGCAGCGCGGTCAGCCGCAGCGCCGTACCTGCCGGGTCGGCGCACACGAACTCCTCGGCGGCCACGCCCTCGGCGATCACCTCGGTGATCGCCGCCTTCCACTGCTTGTCCAGATCCCGGGTGAGGTCCCGCAGCGCGGGCTCGCGCAGGGACACGGCCCAGCCCTCGATCCACAGCCGCCAGCCCTTGGCCTGCCCGGTCGGCGCGTACCAGCGCACCGCGGCCCGCAGCCGGCGCAGCGCGGACGTCCGCCGGCCCAGCAGCTTGCGCAGGTGCGCGAGATCGCCCTCCGCCGCGTAGGCGAAGGCCGCGGCGACCAGCTTCTCCTTCGTCGAGAAGTGGTACAGCACCAGCGCGTTGCTCACCCCGAGCGCCGCGGCCACGTCGGCGATCCGGACCGCCGCCACGCCCCGCGCCTCGATCTGCCCGATGGCGGCCCGCAGCAGCTCCTCCCGCCGCTCGGCCACGCTCAACCGCACTCTCGCCACGCGGTCACCCTAAACCGTTGTCATGGTCACCGGTACCAGCCGAAGCGTTGCGCGATCACCGGCAGCCGGTCGGTCACCAGGGCGTGGGCGGCCGCGCGCGGGGTCGTACCGTCGGCGTCCGCGCGGTCGAGCATCAGACCGGTCAGGGCGCGCATGGAGCGCCGGATATGACCGAACGCCTCGTCGGCGTCGGCGCCGATGTCACCGAACAACGTCCACCACCACCAGGCGTTCGTGGCGGAGTTGACGACCACGTCGGGCAGTACGGTCACCCCGCGCGCGGCGAGCAGCGCCTCCGCATCCGGCAGGACCGGCATGTTGGCGGCCTCCACGATCCAGCGGGCGCCGATCCGCTCCTGGTCGGCGGCGTCGATGGCGTACGACACGGCCGCAGGCACCAGGACCTCCGCGTCGGCGGACAGCCAGGCGTCGCCGGGCAGTTCGCGGTCGCCCGGGCGCAGCACACGCCGGTCGACGGTGCCGTGGCCGTCCCGCGCGGCCAGCAGCGCCTCGACGTCGAGCCCCGCCGGACTGGCGATCGTGCCCTTGATGTCGGCGACGGCCACCACGGTCAGCCCCGCGCGCGCGAGGAACCGAGCGGTGGCCCCGCCCATCGTGCCGAGCCCCTGGACGGCCACCCGGGTGCCCGCGTACGGCACCGAGGCCCGGTCCAGCGCCGTGAGGACCGACTCGGCGACCCCGCAGCCGCCGGCCAGCTCGTCCAGGCCGATGCCGTCCACCTCGACGGCGAAGGCGTCCGCGAGCCGCCGACGGGCCGCCGCCTCGTCGTCCAGCAGGGGATACACCGCCTGGACGGACGAGACCAGGCCGGCCTCGGCCGCCGCGCGGTCGACCAGGTCCTGGCTGAGGCCGAGATCCTCTCCCGTGGTCCACACACTCTCGATGTACGGGCGCATGGCGCGCAGATAGCGCACCAGCAGCCCGTACGCCTCCGGGGCCCGCGGATCGCAGTCGATGCCGCCCTTGGCGCCGCCGAGGGGGATGTAGCGGACCGCGGGGTCGTAGTGCAGGGCCTCCTTCATCGTCATGCCACGGGCGAGCCCCGCCACCTCCTCCAGGGTGCAGCCCGGGCGCATCCGCAGCCCCCCGCTGGCCACGCCCCGCACCAGCCGGTCCACGACCAGGAATCCCTGCCGGCCGGTGACGTGGTCGGTCCACACGAGCGACATCAGGGGAGCGGGGGCGGTCATGCGGTCTCCTCGGGGGCGGTGAGCGGAGCGGGGCCGTTGCGGGGCGTCGGTGAGGGCGCGTGGGGCCGGCGGGCTTGTACGCGCGCGTGCCGTGCCCTCCGCGGGCGAGGACCGGGGCGGGCGGTGACTTCTACTGAACAGTGGGTCAGTATTCGGAGCCGGTCCCGGCCTTGTCAACGTGCCGAACCGGGGCTCGGCCGGGCTCTGCGGGTGCGTTCTGGTGCCCCAGGGGCTCCGGGGTGTCGGAGGGGCCGACCATAATGGGGGCTTCATCCACTCCACCGGGAGGTACCGTGACCGGATTGCGTTCCTCGAGCTCCGGGCTCCGCGTGCTGCGGCCGGCGGCCTTCGGCGCGGACCCGGGTGGTGAGCGCATGGCACGCATCCGCCGGTCCCCGCACTTCAAGGACGGCGTCTTCCAGAATCCCGGCGGCACCGCGCGCACCCGGCCTTCCGGTTCCACGCTGGACTTCGCGAAGGTGTTCTTCGACAAGGAGACCCGGCCGCTGCGCGCCCCCAAGGGTGCGGTCCCGGTGCACCCCACGACCTTTGCCGACCTGGCCAAGCCGCCCGCCACGGGGCTGCGGCTGACCTGGATGGGCCACTCCAGCGTGCTGGCGGAGATCGACGGCCACCGGGTCCTGTTCGACCCGGTCTGGGGCGAGCGCTGCTCCCCGTTCCCGTTCGCCGGGCCCAGGCGGCTGCACCCGGTGCCGCTGCCGCTGGCCGTGCTCGGAGAGGTCGACGTGGTGGTGATCTCCCACGACCACTACGACCACCTGGACCTGCCCACGATCAAGGCGCTGGCCGGCACGGACACCCTGTTCGCGGTGCCGCTCGGCGTCGGTGCCCACCTCGAGCACTGGGGCGTCTCCCCGGACCGGCTGCGCGAGCTGGACTGGCACGAGTCCACCAAGGTCGGCGGGCTCACCCTCACCGCCACCCCGGCCCGCCACTTCTGCGGCCGGGGCCTGCGCAACACCCAGCACACCCTCTGGGCGTCCTGGGTCGTCGAGGGCGAGGAGCACCGGATCTACCACAGTGGCGACACCGGCTATTTCGACGGCTTCGCGGACATCGGCGCCGCTCACGGCCCGTTCGACGCCACGATGATCCAGATCGGGGCGTACAGCGAGTTCTGGCCCGACATTCATATGCGACCCGACGAAGGCCTGCGCGCCCACCTGGACCTCCAGGGCGGAGCGCCGCACGGCGCGCTGCTGCCGATCCACTGGGGCACCTTCAACCTCGCCCCGCACCCCTGGGCCGAGCCGGGGGAGTGGACGAAGGAGGCGGCCGAAGAGGCCGGCCAGGCGGTGGCCCTGCCCCGCCCCGGCGAGCCCTTCGAACCGGCGGGCAAGCTCCCGGCGGAGGCCTGGTGGCGAGGAGTGGCGGGAACGGAGCGCCGCACCTGGCGCTCGGTCGGCGCGCTCGTGGCCGAGCCGCCCGCCCGCGCCTGACCGGTCCCCGACGACAGCCGGCGCCGCAGGAGGAGCCCATCGCGCTCCTCCTGCGGCGCTGTCATGCGCCCCTGTGCGTCCGACTCCCTCACCTCCGCGTCCGTCCTCGAGCAGGTGATCGTCGCGGGCCGCGCGAGGCGCGGCGCCGGTGGGCGGCACCGCAGCGGACCCCGGAACTCTCAATGGCGTCCCCCGGGACTCTCAATCAAAGGCCAAAATCGACACTCTGCGTAATCGTGCGCGGGGCGCCGCCCGCCCGGGCCGGACCGGTCCGACTGGTTATCGGTCTGTCGTACGAGGCTTCATACCAGAGCGGGACGCTCCTCGTAGGACTTTGTCAACTGCCCACCGCACATGATGCTCAGGCAACTACTGTGAGTGTCCGTCGGCGGCGCAGCCGGATTCCCTGGTTCCGTCTGCCGACTCCGCGATGACGCATGCCCGCCTTGCGCACCCCGCGAGGACAGGCCCGACGGACCAGTACGAGGACGCAAGCGATGTCTCACCTCCGAGCACCGGCCACGCGCGCCGACCGCCGGGAGGGCGGCCGGCACGGGCGACCGGTCGCCCGCACCGCTCCCGCACTGCCCGAAACGCACATACGGCCTCAGCTCGTGCGGCTCGCCGTACTGCCGCCCCTCGCGGTCGCGCTCAGCGCCACCGCCGCGGTCCTGTTCAGCATCCGCTCCACCGGCGCCCGCACCGGCCCCACCCTGTGGGCGGTGCTCGCCGGCGGGGTCGCCGTGACCGTCGCCGCCATCCTCATCGCCGCCGTGGCCGCCGACCGCGCCGCCCGCGCGGTCTCCGACCGCGTCGACGTGCTGCGCCGAGCCGCCGCGCGCGGCGAGGCCGACCTGCACGCCCTGGTCGACGCGCTGCGCCAGGGCGAGACCCCGCCACAGCGGTCCTCGCGCCGCCGGCTGCCCGAGGACGCCGACGACTTCGAGCTGCTCGCCGCGGACCTCGCCCGTGCGCACGACGGCGCCGTCACCGCCGTCGTGCGCGCCGCCCAGCTCTCCAGTCACGCGGGCAACGAGCAGAAGCTGGAGGTCTTCGTCAACCTCGCGCGCAGGCTCCAGTCCCTCGTACACCGGGAGATCTCGATCCTCGACGAGCTGGAGAACGAGATCGAGGACCCTGATCTGCTCAAGGGCCTGTTCCACGTGGACCACCTGGCCACCCGCATCCGGCGGCACGCCGAGAACCTCGCCGTGCTCGGCGGTGCCGTCTCCCGGCGGCAGTGGAGCAACCCGGTGAGCATGACCGAGGTGCTGCGCTCCGCCATCGCCGAGGTCGAGCAGTACTCCCGGGTCAAACTGGTGCCGCCGATCGACGGCGAACTGCGCGGCCACGCGGTCGCCGACGTCATCCACCTGCTGGCCGAACTCATCGAGAACGCCTCGGTGTTCTCCGCCCCGCACACCCAGGTGCTGCTCCGGGCCAACCTCGTCACCTCCGGGCTGGCCGTGGAGGTCGAGGACCGCGGACTCGGCATGCCCGTCGGCGAGCAGAACCGGATGAACGCCCTGCTCGCCGACCCCGACCAGGTCAACGTCGCCAGCCTGCTGGCCGACGGCCGCATCGGGCTCTACGTCGTCTCCCAGCTCGCGCGCCGACACGGCATCCATGTGCGCCTGCAGACCAACATCTACGGCGGTGTGCAGGCCGTACTCGTGGTCCCGCAGGCGCTGTTGGGCACGGTGGCCGGGGCGCCCGCCGAGTCGTCCGGGGCCGGTGCGCCGCAGCCCCGGGAGGCGGCCGACACCGGCGCGCCGTCGCCGATGCCCTCGCCGGTGCCGGCTGTCTGGTCGGAAGAAGGGCGTGGTCCTCTCTCTGAGACCTCCGGTACGGGTACGGGGCAGACCTCTGGCACCGGCCAGACCTCGGGTACCGGCCGGACCTCCGGTACCGGGCGACGGAGGCACGCCCAGGGCGGGACCGGTCGGTACGGGGCCGAGAGCGGCTCCGGGCAGAGCGGCTCCGGGCGGAGCGCTGCCGAGGCAACGGGTGCCGGGGCCGGCTCGGTGCGGTCCGAGGCCGAGGCCGTCGGGAGCGGGCGGGGCCCAGGCGCGCCGGCACCGCTGCCCGTGCGAGGCGCCCGGCAGGACCGGCCCACCCCTGCCGCTGCCGTGCCCGGCATCGGCGCCGGGGACCGGTCCGTGGTCGAGGCGCACGACGGCATCCTTCCCACCCCGCGCGCCGGCACCGTGCGCGGCACCATGGGCAAGCCCCAACTGCCCCGCCGCCGCGCCCAGGAACACATCGTGCCCCAGCTGCGCGGCGGTCCGGCACCCCGCCAGGACGCCGACACCGTCGCGGGGCACGACCCGGGTCTGATGGCGGCCTTCCAACGCGGAATCGGACTCGCCGAGGCGCAGCAGCACATGCAGCACATGGAACACGTCGAGCGTATGGCGGCTGTACCCATGGAGCCCGTACCCATGGAGTCGGCATTCATGGTGCCCGTTTCCATGGATCCGGCACCCACGGAGCCCGGATCCTTGGAGTCCGCGTCCATGAACGGGCCCGACCTCTTGGAGCCGGTTGAGCCGGCCCCCATACCCCAAGGGCGCGCCCATACGCCCGGATTCGACGGTGCCGGTGGCGCCGGCCGGCCCGACGGGAGCGCACCGGCCGGCTGACCCCCGCACCCGAGTCACCCCCGTCACCCCTGCTCCACCCATCCCCGTCCCAACCCCCAGCGCTCCCGCAGACCTTCGTACCCCAAGGAGTCGATCCACCATGGCGAGCGATGCGCCGACCGCCCATGCATCCGACCTCGACTGGCTGCTGAGCGGCCTCGTGCAGCGCGTACCGCACACCACCAGCGCGGTGCTCCTGTCCTGCGACGGGCTGGTGAAGTCCGTGCACGGCCTGGACATCGACAGCGCCGACCACATGGCCGCCCTGGCCTCCGGCCTGTACTCGCTCGGCCGCAGTGCGGGCGTCCGGTTCGGCGACGGCGGGGAAGTCCGCCAGGTCGTCGTCGAACTCGACACGACCCTGCTGTTCGTCACCACCGCCGGCTCCGGTACCTGTCTCGCCGTGCTCGCGGGCCGCGAGGCCGACGCCGCGGTGCTCGGCTACGAGATGGCGATGCTCGTCAAGAGCGTGCGCCCCTACCTGGTGACCGCGCCCCGCCAGCACCCCGTCGACTCAGCGGCGACGAGGCCTTGAGCGTGGCCGCGGCCGGCGACGGGCCCTGGCTGGACGACGCGGCCGGACGGCTCGTGCGCCCGTTCACGGTCAGCAACGGACGGACCGAGCCCAGCGTCGCCCTCGACCTGATGTCGCAGGTGATGGCCACCGGAGTGACCCCGCTCGGCTACCTCGGCCCCGAGCACGCCCAGGCGCTGGACCTGTGCCGCGCGCCCGTGTCGGTCGCCGAGGTCGCCGCGCATCTGAAACTGCCCGCGGTGGTCACCAAGGTGCTGCTCTCCGACCTCGTCGACTGCGGGGCGCTGACCACCAAGCCCCCCGTCTTCCACCACACACCCACTGACCGGTCTCTGCTGGAGGCAGTGCTCGATGGACTACGACGACAGCTCTGACCCGTTCCCGACCGCGCTGAAGATCCTGGTGGCGGGCGGGTTCGGGGTCGGCAAGACGACCTTCGTGGGTGCGGTCAGCGAGATCGCCCCGCTCAGTACGGAGGAGCTGCTCACCACGGTCAGCGTCGGAACGGACAGTCTCGACGGCATCGAGAACAAGATGGAGACCACGGTCGCCATGGACTTCGGCCGGATCACCCTCGATCCGGAGCATGTGCTGTACCTGTTCGGTACACCGGGGCAGGAGCGTTTCTGGTTCATGTGGGACGAGCTGTCCGAGGGCGCGCTCGGTGCGGTGATCCTCGCCGACACCCGGCGCCTGGAGGACTGCTTCGCGGCCGTGGACTTCTTCGAGGAGCGCGGGCTCGGCTTCGTCATCGCCGTCAACGAGTTCGACGGCGCCTACCGCTACGACCCCGATGAGGTCCGCGCGGCCATCGACCTCGACCCGCAGATCCCCGTCGTCCGCTGCGACGCGCGGATCTCCAGCTCCGGTGTGCAGACCCTGCTCACCCTCGTACGCCACCTCCTCGCCCACGCTCCGGCGACCGCGCCGAGCCATGGCGCCCACATGTGATCCAGCCCTACCGCCCACGGAGTCCCTATATGAGGTACGCCCACAGCGCCGAAGCCCCGCCAGGAGTCCGGCCCGGAGTACGGCCATGAGCTACGAGCCACCCCGGCCGGTTCGGGGTCTGCTGCTCACCCCCGAGGACAGAGAAGCCCCCGCCCGCGTCGACCGGCTGCGCCGACTCGGCCTGGCGGACCGCCCCGATCCCGCGCTCGACGCCTTCGCCGGCCATCTCGCCCAGCTCACCGGTGCGCCGTACGCCATGGTCAACTTCATCGGCGAGGAGCACCAGTTCTTCGCCGGCCTGAGCGCCCCCGCCGTCGCGCCGGTCGTCCGCGAGGACGGCACCAGAGCCGAGATCGGCCGAGTGCTGCCCCGGGACCATGGGTTCTGCCCCCATGTGGTGGTCCGCCACAAGGCGTTGGTCCTCGAGGACGTCCGCGACTACCCGCGCTTCGCCGGCAACCCGATGGTCGACGCCTACGGCATCCGCTCCTATATGGGCGCCCCACTCATTGACCGCTGCGGCATGGCGCTCGGCACCGTGTGCGCCGCCGACACCGAACCACGCGTATGGGGGAGGGCGGGCCTGGAGACCATCAAGGCGCTCGCCGCCGAACTCATAGGACGACTCGAACG
Source organism: Streptomyces broussonetiae (assembly GCF_009796285.1). Taxonomy (NCBI): domain Bacteria; kingdom Bacillati; phylum Actinomycetota; class Actinomycetes; order Kitasatosporales; family Streptomycetaceae; genus Streptomyces; species Streptomyces broussonetiae. The sequence continues at coordinate 8,271,335 of NZ_CP047020.1, forward strand.
GAGCATCGAGGACGGGCTGCCCTTGTGACGCACGACGGCTCGCCTTCGCCGTCTGCAGCTGGGGCGTGAAGGAAAGCTGAGGCGGCGGTTAAGAAAAGCTCGATGGACCAGCGGCCCGCGGATACGGCAGATTGCGTGGTGATTCCACCCCTCTGACCCGGTGCGGGTGCCTTGGGCATGCTCGCGGGCCGGGATCTCACCCACAGGAGCCGCACTCGTGAAGGCGCTGGTCAAGGAGAAGGCGGAGCCGGGGCTCTGGCTGACGGACGTCCCGGAGCCGGAGATCGGCCCCGGTGACGTGCTGATCAAGGTCATGCGTACCGGTATCTGCGGCACCGACCTGCACATCCGGGCCTGGGACGGCTGGGCGCAGCAGGCGATCCGCACCCCGCTCGTCGTCGGGCACGAGTTCGTCGGGCAGGTCGTCGAGACCGGCCGCGACGTGACCGACATCCGCATAGGGGACCGTGTCAGCGGCGAGGGCCATCTGGTGTGCGGCAAGTGCCGCAACTGCCTGGCCGGCCGCCGTCATCTGTGCCGCGCCACCATCGGCCTCGGCGTCGGCCGCGACGGCGCGTTCGCCGAGTACGTCGCCCTGCCCGCGACCAACGTCTGGGTGCACCGGGTCCCCGTCGACCTCGACGTCGCCGCGATCTTCGACCCGTTCGGCAACGCCGTGCACACCGCGCTGTCCTTCCCGCTGGTCGGCGAGGACGTCCTGATCACCGGCGCCGGTCCGATCGGCCTGATGGCCGCCGCCGTCGCCCGGCACGCGGGCGCCCGCAACGTCGTCGTCACCGACGTCAGCGAGGAGCGCCTGGAACTGGCCCGCAAGATAGGGGTCAGCCTGGCCCTGAACGTCGGACGGTCCACCATCGCCGACGGCCAGCGCGAGCTGGGGCTGCGCGAGGGCTTCGACATCGGCCTGGAGATGTCCGGCCGCCCCGAGGCCATGCGGGACATGATCGCGAACATGACGCACGGCGGCCGGATCGCCATGCTCGGCCTGCCGTCCCAGGAGTTCCCGGTCGACTGGTCCCGGATCGTCACGTCGATGATCACCATCAAGGGCATCTACGGCCGCGAGATGTTCGAGACCTGGTACGCGATGTCGGTGCTGCTGGAGGGCGGCCTGGACCTCGCCCCCGTGATCACCGGCCGCTACGGCTACCGCGATTTCGAGGCGGCCTTCGCCGACGCAGCCAGCGGCAAGGGCGGCAAGGTCATCCTCGACTGGACCGCGTGAGCCGGACCGCGCGAGCCTAGGAACGCGCAAGCCGAAGAACGCGCAACTCCCGTCCCCTGCAAGCATCTTCAGGAGAGCCTCCCCATGTTCGACACCGTCCGCGACGACCTGCGCGTCACCCTCGACGAGATCCGCGCCGCCGGTCTGCACAAGCCCGAACGGGTCATCGGCACCCCGCAGTCCGCGACCGTCAACGTCACCGCCGGCGGCCGTCCCGGCGAGGTCCTCAACTTCTGCGCCAACAACTACCTCGGGCTCGCCGACCACCCCGAGGTGATCGCCGCCGCCCACGAGGCGCTGGACCGCTGGGGCTACGGCATGGCCTCCGTGCGCTTCATCTGCGGCACCCAGGAGGTGCACAAGGAGCTGGAGGCCCGGCTGTCGGCGTTCCTCGGCCAGGAGGACACGATCCTGTACTCCTCCTGCTTCGACGCCAACGGCGGTGTCTTCGAGACCCTCCTCGGCGAGGAGGACGCAGTGATCTCCGACGCGCTCAACCACGCCTCCATCATCGACGGCATCCGCCTGTCCAAGGCCCGCCGCTTCCGCTACGCCAACCGCGACCTCGCCGACCTGGAGGCCAAGCTCAAGGAGGCGACCGAGGGCGGTGCCCGGCGCAAGCTGGTCGTCACCGACGGCGTCTTCTCGATGGACGGATACGTCGCCCCGCTCGGCGAGATCTGCGACCTCGCCGACCGCTACGACGCGATGGTCATGGTCGACGACTCGCACGCCGTCGGCTTCGTCGGCCCGACCGGCCGCGGCACCCCCGAGCTGCACGGCGTCATGGACCGTGTCGACATCATCACCGGCACCCTCGGCAAGGCCCTCGGCGGCGCCTCCGGCGGCTACGTCGCGGCCCGCGCCGAGATCGTCGCCCTGCTGCGCCAGCGCTCCCGCCCGTACCTGTTCTCCAACACCCTCGCCCCGGTGATCGCCGCCGCCTCCCTGAAGGTCCTCGACCTGCTGGAGGCCGCCGACGACCTGCGCGTCCGCCTGAACGAGAACACCGCGCTCTTCCGCCGCCGGATGACCGAGGAGGGCTTCGACGTCCTCCCCGGTGACCACGCCATCGCCCCCGTGATGATCGGCGACGCGGCGAAGGCGGGCCGCATGGCCGAGCTGCTGCTGGAGCGGGGTGTGTACGTGATCGGCTTCTCCTACCCGGTCGTCCCGCAGGGCCAGGCCCGCATCCGTGTCCAGCTGTCCGCCGCGCACTCCGCCGAGGACGTCAACCGCGCGGTGGACGCGTTCATCGCGGCGCGCGCCGAGCTGGCGGCCTGACCAGGGCGTACGCCTTGCGATAATGGACCGCATGATCGAGGCACGGCGGCTCCACATCCTCCGTGCGGTGGCCGACCACCGCACGGTCACGGCGGCAGCCGCCGCGCTCTATCTCACCCCCTCCGCCGTCTCCCAGCAGCTGACGGCCCTGGAGCAGGAGACCGGCCACCGGCTGGTCGAGCGCAGCGCGAAGGGGGTGCGGCTCACTCCGGCGGGCGAGATCCTGCTGAGCCACACCAACGCCGTCCTCGCCCAGCTGGAGCGGGCCGAGGCGGAACTCGCGGCCTACGGCTCGGGCGAGGCGGGCACGGTCACCGTGGCCGCCTTCGCCACCGGCATCGCCCAGGTCGTGGCCCCGGCCGTGGCCCGGCTCGCGGAGACCGCGCCCGGCATATGCATCCGCGTCCAGGACGCGGAGGGCGACGCGAGCCTGCCAATGGTGCTGGACCGGCAGGTCGACGTGGCGGTGGCCGTGGAGTACCGCGGCGCCCCGCCCGCCGACGACCCCCGGCTCACCCACGTCCCGCTGTACGCCGAGCCGTTCGACGCCGTCGTACCCGTCGGACACCGTCTCGCGGACACCGCCGAGATCCCCCTCGCCGACCTGGCCAAGGACCCCTGGATCGGCCCGTATCCCGGCAATCCCTGCCATGACGTGGTCGTCCTCGCCTGCGAGAGCGCCGGCTTCCAGCCCCGCCTGGAGCACTCCTCCGACGACTTCCGCGCCGTGGTCGCCCTGGCCTCGGCCGGCGCGGGCGTGGCCCTCGTACCGCGCTCGGCCCTGAAGGGCATGGACCTGACCCGGGTGATCGTCCGCCCTGTCGACGGTGTGGCCCCGACCCGCCGCGTCTTCGCCGCGGTCAGGCGCGGGGCCGAGGGGCATCCGCTCATCCGCCCGGTGCTCGAGGCGCTGGGGCGGGCGGCGCAGGAGGCGTGAGGCTTCCGTAACACCGTCGTCTCGTATCAGGGATAGCGTCCCGGATATGAGAACCTCCGAGGGACCCCTCGACACCCGGATCGACACTCGGCTCGGCGTCCGACTGGCCGAGCTGCGCGCCCAACACGGCTGGTCCCTGGGCGAGTTGGCACAGCGCAGCGGGGTGAGCCGGTCGACCCTGTCGCGCGCCGAACGCGCCGAGACCAGCCCCACCGCCGCCCTGCTGAACCGGCTCTGCCACGTCTACGGCCGCACCATGTCCCAGCTGCTGAGCGAGGTCGAGGCGGCACCGGCCCCGCTGGTGCGGGCCGCCGACCAGCAGCTCTGGGAGGACCGGGCCGCCGGCTTCGTACGCCGCTCCGTCTCCCCGCCGCACCCCGGACTGCGCGGCGAACTGGTCGAGGGCCGGCTCGCGCCCGGCGCCGACATCGCCTACGACCGCCCGCCCGTGACCGGCCTGGAGCAGCATCTGTGGGTGCTCGACGGTGCCTTGGAGGTGACCGTCGGCGATTCGGTCCACCACCTGGACACCGGCGACTGCCTGCGGATGCGCGTCGTCGGCCCGACCCGGTTCCGCTGCGCCGGACCCGGCGCGACGCGGTACGTGCTGGCGGTGGTGCGGCCGTGAGGGTGGCTCGCTGGAACGGCGCCCACGTGCGCGCGCACGCCCCGCAGCTGGCGGAGCTGCTGGCCGACACGGTGGACGGCGGCGCCTCCGTCGGTTTCCTCGCCCCGCTCGCCCGCGCGGAGGCCGCCGCCTGGTGGCGTGAGCGCGCGGACGCGACGGCGGCGGGCCGGCTCGCGGTGTGGGCGGCCGTGGACGACTCGGGCCGGGTCACCGGCACCGTGAGCCTGGCCCACCCCGACAAGCCGAACAGCCGCCACCGCGCGGAACTGGTGAAGCTGATGGTGCACCGCACCGCGCGCGGGCGGGGACTCGGCCGTCTCCTCCTCGCCACTGCCGAAGAGGCCGCAGCCGCCGCCGGTGTCACCCTGCTCCACCTCGACACCGAGACCGGCAGCCCCGCCGAGCACCTGTACCGCGCGGCCGGCTGGACGCGGGCCGGTGTCATCCCCGACTACGCGCTGAGCCCGGCGGGCGAGCTGCGGCCGACGACCCTCTACTACAAACGGCTCGCGGAGTGACTGTCAGTGCCGGCAGCTACGGTGCGTTGCATGCCGGACGCTGAAGACGTACGCCGTATCGCCCTGTCCCTGCCCGACACCACGGAGCAGATCGCCTGGAGCATGCCCACGTTCCGGGTGGCCGGGAAGATGTTCGCGACCCTGCCCGAGGAGGAGACCTCCATCGCCGTGCGCTGCCCCAAGGAGGAGCGCGACGAGCTGGTGCTGGCCGAGCCGGGCAAGTTCTGGATCGCCGGCCACGAGGCCCAGTTCGCGTGGGTAAGAGCGAGACTCTCGGCGCTAGAGGACGAGGGCGAGCTGCGCGACATCCTCGCCGACTCCTGGCGCCAGGCCGCCCCGCCCCGGCTCCTGGACGCCCACCCCGAGTTGGGCCGCCCGCCCGCGGAGTGAAAATCCCCGCTGCCCGCGGGCCCGGCGTGGCATGATCCCGCGGCGCGGGCGGCGTGGCGAGAGAGAGCCGGGCCGGCAGGGGAGGGGGCATCCGCCATGACGGGAACGGACGCACGGCAGGACAGCACCACCGGGCACGGACGGCGCCACCGTCACATCCCGCAGACCCGGTGGCCTCGGCGGGCTCGTCGGACCGAGGCGGGCCCGCCACCCGTCTGGTCGCGGAACTTCGCCCTGTTCTTCGCGGCCCGGGCCGTGGCCCGGCTCGGCGACACCATGCTGCCCGTGGCCCTCGCCGCCGGCCTGCTGGAGCACGGGTACGGCGCGGGCGCGGTCGGCCTCGCCATGGCCTCGACGGCGGCCGCCTTCGCCGGACTCGTCGTCTTCGGCGGGGTCGTCGCCGACCGCTTCAGCACCCGCCGCCTGATGATCGGCGCCGACCTGGCCCGGCTCGTCACCCAGTCCCTGGCCGCGAGCCTGTTCTTCGCCGGCCATGTGGTGCTGTGGCAGATCTGCGTCATCGGCTTCGTCAACGGCGTCGCGGGCGCGGTCTTCCAGCCCGGCGTGGCCAGCACGGTGCCCCGGCTCGCCGCCGACATCCAGGGCGCCAACGGGGCGATCCGCATCGCCGAGTCCGCCGCCCAGCTCGCCGGACCGGCCGTCGCCGGCCTCCTCGTCGGCTTCGCCTCGCCCGGCGGGGTCTTCGCCGCGCACGCCGCCACCTACGCGGCCAGCGCCCTGTGCCTGCTGCTGCTCCGGCTGCCCCCGCTGCCCGAGAGCGCCCGCGGCACCGCAGGCCGCGGGATGCGCGCCTTCCGGGCCGATCTGGTCCAGGGCTGGCGGGAGTTCCGCTCCCGGGCCTGGCTGTGGGGTGTGATCACCGTCTGGTGCCTGTACATGATCGCCGTGTGGGGTCCGACCGTCCCGCTCGTGGCCACGGAGGTGGTCCAGCACCACGGCCCGCGCGCCTACGGCCTGGTCAACTCGGCTCTCGGCGCGGGCACCGTCGTCGGCGGCGTGCTCGCCCTGCGGCTGCGTCCGCGCCGGATGCTCCGGGCGGGCGCACTCGCCCTGTTCGCCTTCTTCGGCTTCCCGGCGGCCGTCGGCGCGGGCCTCGGCGTGGCGGTGATGGCGGCCGGGGCGGCCGTCGCCGGCGCCGGGATGTCCTTCTGGAGCGTGATGTGGGCGACCAGCGTGCAGACCCAGGTCCCGGCCGACGTCCTCAACCGCATCCACGCCTACGACGTGGCCGGGTCCCTCGCGATGATGCCGGTCGGCCAGGCTCTCGCCGGCCCGGCGGCCGGGGTCCTCGGTGCCGGTCACGTCCTGCTGGTCTCCGCCGTGACCAGCGTGGTGGTGGCCGCGACCCTGCTCGTGATCCCGGCGGTACGGGACCTGGTGCGGGCCGAGCCGGACAGACCCGGGCACCGGCACCTCCGTGGTCACTCGCGGACATGATCACTCGTGGCCGCGATCACACGTGGACGGCGGCCCGCCCCGCCTCCACGAACGCGCCGATCCGCGCCCGCAGGCCGTGCGCGTCCAGCCCGTGCGCGGCCACGTGCTCCTCGATCGTGCCGTAGCGGCGCAGCTCCCGGCGCCCCACGCCGAGGCCCAGCACCCGGTGCGGAACGTAGGACAGGGCCTCGCTCACCGCGGCCGTCGAGGTGCCCGCGAGGTACGGCTCGACCAGCACGACGTCGTTGCCCGCCGCCTGCGTGGCCCGGCGCAGCCCCGCCGCGTCGAAGGGCCGTACGGTCGTCGCATACAGCACGGTCACGTCCAGGCCCTCCGTCGCGGCGAGGACCGCGTCCAGTACCGGGCCCACGGCGACGACCACTGCGCGGCGGCCCTCGCGGATCGTGACGAAGTGCCGTCCGTCGATCACCCGGCCCTGCCGGTTGGACTGCACGGACAGCCGTACGTACACCTTGTCGTCGCCCGCGGCGACCGCGTGGTGCAGCAGGGTCTCGGCCTCGTCCGGATGTCCGGGCACATGGACGGTCCAGCCGTCCAGGGTGTCGAGGAGCGCCACGTCCCCGGGGGACATGTGCGTGTAGCCGCCCGCCGGCCAGTCGAACGAGGCCGCCGCGCTGACCAGCACCGCACCCGCGTCCTGGTGCCCCAGGTCCAGTTTGATCTGCTCGAACGGCCGCTCCACGAGGAAGCTGGCGAAGGTGTGCACGACGGGCCGCAGGCCGGTCAGCGCCAGTCCGGCCGCCGCCCCGACCAGCAGCTGCTCCCGGATGCCGACGTTGATCACCCGGTCGGGATGCCGGGCCATGGCCTCGCGGAAGGCGTCCTTGCCGATCTCGGCGAGGACGACGGCGACCCGGGGGTCCTCGTCCAGCATCCGGGACAGGGCGGGGGCGAAACGGTCACGCATGGTTTCCATGACGAGGAACTCTTTCCGTTCGGGAGTGCGGACAGGGGCGGGGGACATCAGGCGGCCTTGGGTTCGACCCGGGCCACGACCACGTGCGGCCGACCGGGATGCGGCGCGGTGAACGCGGCGTACAGTGCCTCGTGATCGCGGCCGTCGACGGTCACGGCGGACCAGCCCGCGGCCTCGAACCGTGCGGCGATCCCGCCGGGCAGCCCATGGCTGGCGGAGGAGTTGTCGACCACGATCGTGTGCAGCCGCTCCAGAGCGGCGGGCCCGGCGAAGGCGATCGCCTCGTGGTTGCTGCCCTCGTCCAGCTCGGCGTCCCCGATCAGCACCCAGACCGCCGGGTCGTGCAGCCCCTGCGCGCGCAAACCCAGGGCGCTGCCCACGGCGATGGGCAGCCCGTGCCCGAGCGACCCGCTGGCGATCTCGGCGCCCGGCACCAGCACCCGGTCCGGATGGTGCCCGAGCGGGGAGTCGTACGTCCCGAACCCGGCCAGCCGGTCGACCGGCACGAACCCCTTCGCCGCCAGCACCGCGTAGTACGCCATCGGCCCGTGACCCTTGCTCAGCAGGAACCGGTCCCGGGCCGGATCGTCCCGCCGCTGCGGTGTCACCCGGAGCACCCGGTCGTAGAGCACCCACAGGACGTCGAGGGTGGAGGTGGCGGCCGGCCCGTGCTTCTCATCGCCGGTCATGAGGCTCATCAGCCCGGGCAGGTCGTCGTAGCCGTGGACGCGGCTGTCGTCCGCTGTGATCGTCATGCAGACGATCGTGCAACCTCAACCAAACTTGAGGTCAACCGGGAAAGCGAGGCGCGCCCACCGATCCGAGTGCGGTATTGTTTCCCTGCGCGTTTCGACCGGGGAAACCCCAGGTCAGACGGCACCGGGACGTGGCGCAGCTTGGTAGCGCACTTGACTGGGGGTCAAGGGGTCGCAGGTTCAAATCCTGTCGTCCCGACTTGCGAAGCATGCAGGTCAGGGGTCGTGTCGGAGCAGTCCGACACGACCCCTTCCGTATGCCCGGTCCGCACCGGATTCCCTGTCCGGCGCGGGCCGCGTCTTGTCACCGGCCCAGGTTGACCGTCATGTCCCGCCCCTGGACGACCGGATGGGCTGTGTCCCGCCGCTGACGGTGTTGTGCACGTTGCCGCCCGCGGCAGCGGCCTGCGCACCCCGCCATCACTCCTCCAGCAGCGCCCCGAACCCGCCGTCGAGGGCCGCCCGCACGCCGAGCGCGGTGGCCGGAGCCTGGGCGCGGGCGGCGTTGTCCGGATCGTTCTGCGGCGCGGTCGGCTCACCCGCGCCCGAGCTGATCCGGGAGACCTCGCCGGACTCGCCGCCCGGCCGCCGGAAGGGGCGGCGCACCTGCGCGGGCAGTCCCCGCCAGGCGTTGCGTCCGGCTTCGCGGCGAGGCTCCCGGACGGTGACATGAGGGCCGCCGCGGTGATGCGGTCCGTCGTGTTCTCCCCGGTCGGTGTCTGCCGGTCGGGCCCAGGGCGCCCCGTGCCCGACCCGCCCGCAGACGGGGCGACCTGGCGCATGCGCCAAACCCGGCACACCGTCAGGAGCGGGTCCCGGCCGCGGGGGTGGGCGCTGGAGCGACGAGCCGTGCGAGACCCGACGGGCGGTGTCAGGCCGCGGGCTCGGTGTCCCGGCGGGACAGCGCCAGGAAGGCCACGAAGCCGACGATCGCCACCGTCCAGGACAGCGTCACCGGGCCCAGGCCCAAGGCCAGGCCGCCCCGCTTGGCCGGCAGGGCCATCCAGTCGGCCAGCGACGCGCCGAGCGGGCGCGTGATGACGTACGCCGTCCAGAACGCGGTCACCGCACCCAGCAGGCGGGCGCGGTGGGCGAGGGCCGGGACACAGATCGCCACGGCGAACAGGACGATCGAGCCCGCGTAGCCGAGGCCGATGGTCGCGGTCAGGTCGCCCGCGGCGGTGCCCAGCGCGAACGTCGCGAGGACGGCCGCCCAGTAGAAGAACTCGCGGCGGCGGGTGCGGATCGAGTGGATGGACAGCGTGCGCTCGCTCGCGTACCACAGGGCGAAGACGGCCGCGAGGGCGACGAGGAAGAGCGGGGTGGACAGGGTGTACGGCACCCCGAGGCCCACGTGCAGCACGTCGGCGGCCATCGTGCCGAACACGCTGACCATCACGATCGCCGTCCAGTAGATCCAGGCCACGTACCGGTGGACGGCGAACTGGAGCACGAGCGCCGCGACGAAGGCGAGAGCGCCGAGACCGACCGCCGGGACGGGGCCCAGTGTGTGGCCCAGGAAGTCGGAGGCGGTCTCGCCCATGCCCGTGGTGAGGACCTTGATGATCCAGAAGTAGACGGTGACCTCCGGCACCTTGTTGGCGCTCTCGCGTATGCGCGCGCGTGCGCGCCCGCTGGGCCGGTGCTCGAGGACGTGCTCTGTGCTCATGCCCCGCACCCTCGCATGGTCAACAGCACCCTACCCAGCCCCCTTTGCCATTGTTTTGAGGCTTCTGGTGCAGCTGTTGCCACGCGGTGCGGCGAACCTGAACGCAACCTGAACGCGGTCGCGTCATCCCTGGTCAAGGTCCCGACCGGCCTGATAGACAGGCCGGTCGGAGGCCTGCGGTGTCAGTACGTGAGACCCACGTGCGCGAGCGCCTGCCTGAGCAGGACCCCGTGTCCGCCCGGCATCTCGCTCTGCACGGCCGGGGAGGCGGCCTCCTGCGGGCTGAACCAGACCAGGTCCAGCGCGTCCTGCCGGGGGCGGCAGTCGCCGGAGACCGGCACGACGTAGGCGAGGGACACCGCGTGCTGACGCGGGTCGTGGTACGGGGTGATGCCCGCCGTGGGGAAGTACTCCGCGACAGTGAAGGGCTGGAGCGAGGCGGGGATGCGGGGCAGCGCGACCGGGCCGAGGTCCTTCTCCAGGTGGCGCAGCAGGGCGTCGCGGACCCGCTCGTGGTGCAGGACGCGGCCGGAGACCAGGGCCCTGCTGACCGTCCCGTCCGGGCCGATGCGCAGCAGCAGTCCGATGCTGGTGACTTCGCCGCTGTCGTCCACGCGCACGGGCACGGCCTCGACGTACAGGATCGGCATGTGGGCCCTGGCCATTTCCAGCTCGTCCGTGGACAGCCAGCCGGGCGTGGTTTCGGTCATGTCTGACATTGCTTGATCATACTTTCCGGGTGGGGCGCCCGCTGGGGTCGCGGGCCGGTTCGGCTGGGGGTGGTCCGTAGAGTCCGTAGAGTCGGCGGGCGTTGTCGCGGCCCGTCCAGGCGGCGATGCGCAGGGCGTCGGGCAGACTCAACTCGTCGGCGTCGACGCGGGCTTGGAGGAGATCGGCGAGCCCCTGCCGGAAGCACAGGGCGCCGAGGTGGTGGAATTCGGCCAGCCCGTAGGCGTCGGAGCTGTAGAGCAGTTTCCGGAACGGGGTGATCTCCAGCGCCTCCTCCAGCACCGCCCGGCAGCGGGCGGGGCCGGTGTGGTGCAGGGCCAGGCCGACGTCCAGGTACACCTGCTCGAACACCGCGGCCAGATAGGCGGCCTGACGGTGATACGGCCAGCAGTGCAGCAGCAGGACGGGGACGGTGCCGGAGGTCAGACGCAGCCAGTCGGTCAGCAGGGCCGGATCGGCGTGGTGCAGCCGCAGGTCGGCGTCGCCGAAGCCGGTGTGCAGCTGGAGGGGCAGGCCGAGGTCCACAGCGGTCCACAGCAGGTGCCGGACCAGCACCGGGTCGGTCAGCCGGCCCCCGCCCGCGAGCCAGTGCCGGGCGGCCCGGGTCACCTCCCGTGCCGCCGGGCGGGCCGGGTCCAGGGCGAAGCCCGTGCGGTAGGCCGCGACCGACTTCACCGCCACCACGCCCGGCCGGCGCACGGCCTCCTCGGCGGCCGCAGCGAACGCTGCCGCATACGCGTCCGGCTCGACGCCCCGCGCGGCCACCGCCTCCGCCACCTGCTCCAGGCGTACGACCTCCCGGGCCGTGGCACCGCAGGCCGCCGCCAGCTCGGCGGGCGAGGTGAGGGGGTGCGTGGTGCAGCCGGTGTCCACGAAGAACGCCTCGGCTCCGGCGGCGGTCAGGAAGCGCCGCTCGACCTCCCGTCGGCCCAGCTCCGTGCGGCGGGCCGTGTACGCGTCCGGCGGCGCGTGCCGGGGGAGGTCCAGCAAAGGGGCGCAGTGCCGTCGTACGGCCACCCCCACCGGAGTATCGAAGGGCGAGACACCGGGCCAGGCCTCGCCCTCGGTCAGGAACGAGGCGAACCCGGCGGGCGTGAGGTCGGCCGTCACGGCGCCGTGGCAGTGGTGGTCCACCAGGGGCAGCGCGGCGAGGGCCTCGTGGACCGGTCCGGGCGCGGCCATGGTCAGTACACCCAGCGGTAGGCCGCCGCCACCTGTGCGTCGTCCAGCCCCTCGGCGGTCGCCGCCTCACCGAGCCGTACGGCACGCACCGCGTCCGCGAGCACCGGGCCCAGGGCGGTGCGCAGCACCTCGTCGGTACGGAACTCCGCCACGGCCTCGGACAGTGACCGTGGCAGCCGCCGTACCCCGAGAGCCGCGGCCTCGTCCGGGCCGTACCGGGCAGGGTCGCCGGTGATCTCCTCGGGCAGTTCCAGCGCCCCGGCCGTGCCGTCGAGGCCGGCGGCGATGACGCAGCCGAGCGCCAGGTAGGGGTTGGCCGCCAGGTCCACGGGCTTGACCTCCAGGTTGGCCTCCTGTGCCCGGCGGCCCGCGGTACCGGTGATCACCCGCAGTGCCGCCTCCCGGGTCTCGCGGCCCCACGCCGTGAACACCCCCGCCCACTGCGACGGCCGGAGCCGCAGATAGCTGGCCGGGCTCGGGGCGGTGACCGCCGTCAGCGCGGGCAGCCGGGCCAGCACCCCGGCCGCGAACGACTCCGCCTCGGCCGTCATCCCGTACCGGCCCTCGCCGCCGGCGTGCAGGTTCACCCCGTCGCGCCAGCAGGACAGGTGCAGATGGCCGCCGTTGCCGACGCCGTCGGCGAGATACGCCGGGGCGAAGGACACCCGCAGGCCGTGCCGTGCGGCAACCGCCCGGATCGTCTGCCGCACCAGCACGCTGCGGTCGGCCGCCGCCACCGGGTCCAGCGCGCCCACCGAGATCTCGAACTGCCCGGCCGCGTACTCGGGATGGAGCTGGTCGACGGGCACGTCCTGCGCGGCGAGGGCGGCCAGCAGATCGGCGGTGCAGTCGCTCAGCTCCACCTGCCGGATCGCGCCGTACGCCGGACCGCGGACCGCCGGCCGGAACTCCCCGGCGGGCGCCGAGCCGAGCCCGACCGCCCACTCGACCTCGATCGCCGCCTTGAAGGCGAGGCCGTGCCGCTCGGCCGCGTCGGCCACGGTCCGGCGCAGAAAGGTTCGGGCACAGCCGGGGTGCCGGGCGCCCTCCTGGGTGATCCGGTCCACCGGCGCCCACGCCCAGCCGGGCTGCGCCGCCAGCGCCACCAGCCGGTCGAGGTCCGGGTAGAGCCTCAGGTCGCCGTCCGGGGAGCCGAGCACGTCGGTGGTGACGACCGAGTCGTCGCAGAGGAAGGTGTCGAACACCGGGGACATGCCGACGCCCGAGGTCACGGCCGCCGCCAGCCGAGCCGTGGGGACGGTCTTCACCCGGCACACGCCCGCGGTGTCCACGTACGCGAGCACGATCCCGTGTACGCCCTGCCGGGTCAGCTCGGCGGTGAGCCCGGCGACCCGGCGCAGATCCTCGGGGCGCCCGCCGGGCACGGGGTCGGCAAGGGTGGTCATACGTCCTCCTCGGCTCGGTCCGCGCGGTGCCGGCGTCGACGGGTGTCAGGGTTTCACGGCCACCGCGCCGAACTGCGGCACCGGCGCCGCGACGGCCGGGTCGGCACGCCACTGCGAGCAGGGCACCAGGCCCGGCTCGACCGGCTGCAGACCGTCGAGGAACCCGGCGATCTCCGCACGGCTTCGGGCGGTGATCGGCGGGGTGGCGTGGGCGTTCCAGAACTTCATCGCGGCGGCGTTGCCCGCGCCGCCCACGTCCTCGTCGTGGGTCGGGTGGGTGAGGACCAGCCAACTGCCCGAGGGCAGGGCCGCCATGAGCCGGCGCACGATGTCCCGCGCCTCCCCGGTGTCCAGGACGAAGTTCAGGATGCCGAGCATCATCAGCGCGACCGGCCGGGTCAGGTCCAGGGTCTCGGCGGCGCGCAGCACGATGGTCTCGGGGTCGCGCACGTCGGCGTCGAGGTAGTCCGTGACCCCCTGGGGCGAGCTGGTGAGCAGCGAGCGGGCGTGCACGAGGACGATCGGGTCGTTGTCGACGTACACGATCCGGGACTCGGGCGCGATCCGCTGGGCGATCTCGTGGGTGTTGTCCACGGTCGGCAGCCCCGTGCCGATGTCCAGGAACTGCCGGATCCCGTGCTCGGCGGCCAGGAACCGCACCGCCCGCGCCAGGAACTCCCGGTCCGCGCGAGCCACCTCCCGGATCACCGGGAACATCCCGGCGATCTGCTCACCGACCCGCTGGTCGACCTCGTAGTTGTCCTTGCCGCCGATCCAGTAGTTCCACACCCGGGCGTTGTGCGCCACGGAGGTGTTCAGTCTCGCCGGTCCGGCCGTCGCGGAGTCGCCCTCGGTCACGTCGCCGCCCTTCTCGCACGCGGTTGCCCGCCGTCATTGTGCCGCCGGTTGATCGCCCTGTCCCGGGAAACGCACGGTCCGGGGCGGTCCGGGACGGCTCCGGGACGTTCCGGTGCGGCGGGAACCGGTTCCGGGACGCCGCGGCGGATGAGGAACACTGGGCCGGTACGCCGCAGCCGACCGGAAGCAGGACATGTCCGCCACGCCCACGCCCCTCCTGGACATACCCGGCCTGCCCGCGGGCCCCGCCGACATCCGGCTGATCGTCAGCGACATGGACGGCACGCTGCTGGACGACGCCAAGCGGATCCCCGACGGGCTGTGGCCGGTGCTCGCCGAACTGCGCCGCCGCGGAGTGCTGTTCAGCCCGGCCAGCGGCCGCCAGTACGCCACGCTGGCACGGCAGTTCGCGGACGTCGCCGAGGGCATGGTGTTCATCGCGGAGAACGGCACGTACGTGGTCCGCGACGGCGTCGAGCTGACCTCCGACACCCTCGCACCGGCCGTGCCTGCCGGGATCGCCCGCACGGTACGGCGGCTGGTCGCGGACGGCGCAGACGTGGGCGTGGTGGTGTGCGGCAAGCGGTCGGCGTATGTCGAGCGGACCGACGAGGCGTTCCTGGCGGAGGTGCGCAAGTACTACGTCGAGCACCGGATCGTCGAGGACGTCACCGCCGTCGAGGACGACGTGATCAAGGTCGCGCTGTTCGACTTCGGATCCGCCGAGCGCTCCACGGCCCCCGCGCTCGCGGAGTTCGCCGCCACCCACCAGGTCGTCGTCTCCGGCGAGCACTGGGTCGACGTGATGAACCGCACCGCCGACAAGGGCGCCGCCCTGCGCGGCCTGCAGCGCGCGCTCGGCATCACACCCGCGCAGACCATGGTCTTCGGCGACTACCTCAACGACCTGGAGATGCTCGACGCGGCCGACTGGTCCTTCGCGATGGCGGGCGCCCACCCGGAGGTCGTGCGCCGGGCCCGCTACCTGGCCCCGTCCAACAACGACAACGGCGTTGTGCGCACCATCGCGCGCGTGCTCGGCCTCTAGGCCCCCGGTCGGGCCGTGCCCGTGGTCAGGGGCTTGCGGCCGACCGCGCCGTACAGCGAGACGGGCCCCGGGGCGTCCGGCGCCTGATCCGGGCGCCAGTCGGCGATCGACACGATGCCGGGCCGAAGCAGGTCGAGGCCCTGGAAGAAGACGGCCACCTCGGCGCGGGAGCGGGCCACCAGGGTGACCCCGCCCGCAGCGTAGGCGGCGATGCCCTTCTCGACGTTCTCCGGCTCGAAGTCGGCCGTCATCGTCGACAGCACCAGACGGCTGCCCGGCGCCAGCGCGTCGACCAGGGTGGAGACCAGTTCGTGGGCGCCGTCCTCGTCGGCGACGAAGTGCAGCAGGGCGATCAGGGACAGGGCGACCGGGCGGCCGAAGTCCAGGACGCGGGCGGCCTGTTCGAGGATGGCCTGCGGATCGCGGGCGTCGGCCTGGACGTACTCCGTGACGCCCTCGGGGCGGCCCCGCAGCAGCGCGTGCGCATGGGCCAGCACGATGGGGTCGTTGTCGACGTAGACCACCCGGCTGTCCGGCGCGACCGACTGGGCGATCTGGTGCAGGTTGGGCTCGGTCGGTATGCCGGTGCCGATGTCCAGGAACTGGCGGACGCCGTCCTCGGCCAGGGCACGCGTGGTGCGCTGCATGAACGCCCGGTTGGCGCGCGCGGCCCGCGGGGCGCCCCTGTCGATCGCGGTGATCCGGCGGCCCAGCTCCTCGTCGACGGGGTAGTTGTCCTTGCCGCCGAGGAACCAGTCGTACACCCGGGCCGGATGCGGCCGGGTGGTGTCGATGCGCGCTGCGGCCTGGTCGGTCCCCGTCACGTGCTGCTCCTCCGCTCGGCCGGTCCCGGCGGTCACTCCGGGACGTGCGGGCAGCAGTCTGACACGATCACGCACTGCGGCGCACGGGGCCCTCGCGCGCCTGCGTGCCCCCAACGTGGCTGCGGGGAAGGGACGTTGGGGTGTCAGCCGGGCAGCGTACGGTCCAGGAAGCGCAGCACCTCGCCGAAGACCTCTTCCTTGTCCGTCTCGTGGAACACCTCGTGCCGTGCCCCGGGGAAGATCCGCTCGGTCGCCCGGCCGCCGGCGAGCCGCGCCACGCCGGTCCGGCTGCCGGGCAGCGGCACCAGCCGGTCGTCGTCGCCGTGCAGCCACAGCAGCGGGAGCGCGCCGACGTCACCGCTCCTGGCGACGGTCTCCAGCGTCCGGGCGAACGCCTCCAGGGTCGGCCGCTTCATCGGCCCGTGCCACACCAGCGGATCGGCGGCGTAGGCGGCGCCCACGGCCGGGTCCCGGGACAGCGCGGCCGGGCTGACCGGGGTGTCCGGGATTTCCGGCAGGGCCAGCAGCCGCCCCGGCAGCGCCCAGTCGCCGATCACCGGCCCGGACAGGATCAGTGCGCTCAGTTCGACGCCGTACCGCTGGGCGTAGCGGGCCGCGATCAGCCCGCCCATGGAGTGGCCGACCAGGACCAGCGGCAGGCCCGGGTGGGCGGCCCGGGCGAGGTCCGCCGCGCGGTGCACATCGGTGACCACGTCCTCGAAGTCCTCGATCACCACCCGCTCCCCGGCCGACCTGCCGTGGCCGACGTGATCCGGTCCGTACACCGCCGCCCCGTGCCCGGTGAGCACGGCCGCGAGCCCGTCGTAGCGGCCCGCGTGCTCGCCGTACCCGTGCACCACCAGAGCCAGGTACCGGGGCGCCGGGTGCGGCCACTCGCGTACGGCGACCGGGCCGCGGGTGCCGTCGAGGGTGTGCTCGCGGACGTGGGGCATGTCTCCTCCGGGCGGGTCGGTGAAGCTCCGGGGAGATCTTCCCAGCGGGCCGGTCCGAGGTCTATAGTCGAAAACTAGCAGTGCTAATTAAGCGTGTCCGTGTGGTCCACCGGCCGACAGTGTCGTAGGCCGGTCGTAGGTCAGGAGTCGAAGCCGTGCGTCCCGTCCACTTCGCGGCCGCCCGCCGCACCCCCATCGGCAAGCTGCGCGGAGCCCTGTCCGCCGTCCGGCCCGACGACCTGGCGGCCGGCGTGATCCGTCACCTGGTGGCCGATGTGCCCGCCCTCGACCCGGCCCGGATCGACGACGTCTACTGGGGCGCGGCCAACCAGGCCGGCGAGGACAACCGCAATGTCGCCCGCATGGCCGCCCTGCTCGCCGGCCTGCCCGAGTCCGTACCCGGCGCCACCGTCAACCGGCTCTGCGCCTCCGGCCTCGAAGCGGTCACCGCCGCCGCCCGCACCATCGCCGCCGGCGAGGCCGACATCGTGATCGCCGGCGGCTCCGAGTCCATGAGCCGCGCCCCCTTCGTACTGCCCCGCCCCGACGAGGCACTCCCGCAGCGCATCGAGACCTACGACACCCGGCTCGGCTGGCGTCTGGTCAACCCGGCCATGAAGGACCTGCACGGTGTGCTGTCCATGGGGGAGACCGCCGAGGAGGTCGCCGCCCGGTACGGCATCTCCCGCGAGCGGCAGGACGAGTTCGCCCTGCGCAGTCACCAACGGGCCGCCGCGGCACGCAAGAACGGCCACTTCGACGACGAACTCCTGCCCGTGGAGCGGCCGGACGGCATCGTGGTGGAGCAGGACGAGTGCGTCCGCGAGGACACCTCGCTGGAGAAACTCGGCCGTCTGCGGCCGGTCTTCCGGAAGGGCGGTACGGTCACGGCGGGCAACGCCTCGCCGATGAACGACGGCGCGGCCGGGCTGCTGCTGGTCAGCGAGGAGGCACTGAACGAGCTGGGCCTGGAGTCCCTCGGCCGCTATGTCGCGGGCGCCTCCGCCGGCGTGCACCCCGACGTCATGGGCATCGGCCCGGTTCCCGCCACCCGCAAGGCGCTGGCGCGGGTCGGCTGGGAGGTCGGTGACCTGCAGGAGGCCGAGTTCAACGAGGCGTTCGCCGCACAGGCCCTCGCCTGCGTCGACCAGCTGGGCATCGACCCGGACCTGGTCAACCCGACCGGCGGCGCCATCGCCCTCGGCCACCCCCTGGGGTGCTCCGGCGCCCGCATCCTGACGACCCTGCTGCACCGCATGCGGCGCACGGGAGCGGAGCGCGGGCTCGCGACCATGTGCGTGGGCGTGGGCCAGGGGAGCGCGGTACTGGTCGAAGCGCACTGACACAGCGTCAACAAGGGCTCTCTGCAAGAAAGTTCGACAGCACGAGCCGCAGCAAGGAACGGAGCAGCACTCCATGGCAACCCTGTCCGTCGCCACCATCCTCGCCGAGAACGCCAGGCGACGTCCCGGCAAGACCGCCCTCGTGGAGGGCGACCTGCGGCTCACCTTCGGCGAGGTGTGGCAGCGGTCCCTCGCCCGGGCGGGCGCGCTCGCCGGCCTCGGCGTACGGCCGGGGGACCGGGTCGCCCTCATGGCACCCAACACCGCCGAGTTCCCGGTCGCCTACTACGCGATCATCGCGGCCGGTGCGGTCGTCGTACCGGTGCATCTGCTGCTGTCGGCGGGCGAGGTCGAGCACGTGCTGAAGGACAGCGGGGCCGGCCTGCTGCTCGTCCACCCGGCCCAGGCGGAGACCGGCCGGGCCGCCGCCGACGCCCTCGGGGTCCACGTGGTCACCCTGGGCGCGGAGTTCGACCAGCTCGCCGCCGGAGCCGAGCCGCTGCCGTCGTACGTCACCCGTACGGCCGACGACCCGGCGGTGATCTTCTACACGAGCGGGACCACCGGCGTCCCCAAGGGTGCGGTCCTCAGCCACTTCAACATCGTGATGAACGCGACCGTCAACGCCTTCGACGCCAACGACATCCGCGCCGACGACATCGCGCTCGGCGCCCTGCCCCTCTTCCACGCCTTCGGGCAGACCGTCTCGCTCAACTCCACCTGGCGGGCCGGCGCCACGCTCGTGCTGCTGCCCCGCTTCGACGCGGCCCGCGCCATCGAGCTGATGGCCGAGGAGCAGGTGAACACCTTCCACGGCGTGCCGACCATGTACGTCGCCCTCGCGGCGGCAGCGGCCGGGGCCGAGCGGCTGCCCGAGCTGCGCGTCTGCATCTCCGGCGGGGCCTCGCTGCCCGTCGCTGTGCTCGAGCGGTTCGAGGAGGCGTTCGGCGCGAAGATCTACGAGGGGTACGGACTGTCGGAGACCTCGCCGACCGCCACCGTCAACCAGCCGCTGTTCGGCACCAGGCCGGGCACCATCGGGCATCCGCTGTGGGGCGTGGACGTGGAGATCGCCCGCGCCGAGCTGGAGGACCGCATCGAGCTGCTTCCGGCGGGCGAGCTGGGCGAGGTCGTCATCCGTGGCCACAACGTCTTCTCCGGCTACCTAGGCCGGCCCGAGGCCACCGCCGAGGCCGTGGTCGAGGGCTGGCTGCGCACCGGCGACCTCGGCACCAAGGACGACGAGGGCTTCCTCAGGATCGTCGACCGCAAGAAGGACGTCATCATCCGCGGCGGTTACAACGTGTACCCGCGGGAGGTCGAGGAGGTCCTGATGCGCCACCCCGCGATCGCCCAGGTCGCGGTCATCGGCCTGCCCGACGAGCTGCACGGCGAGGAGGTGTGCGCCGTCGTCGTGCCGGCGCCGGGCACCGCGCCCGGCGCCGCCGAGGTCACCGAGTGGTCCAAGGAGCACCTGGGCCGCCACAAGTACCCGCGCCGAGTGGAGTTCACGGACGCGCTGCCGCTCGGCCCCAGCATGAAAGTGCTCAAGCGGGAACTGCGGGCGACGTACGTGGAGAAGGTGGAAAAGCAAGTGGACTAGCCCTAGCGGTCGGCAGTGATCACCTGGCGAGACGGTCCTTACGCCGGAGCCTTGTCCGGACATAGCATCGGTCTCCGCATGAACACGATGACTCTCTGGCACATATCCGGCTGGGGGTTCGCGGCGCTCGCCTCCGCGGCCGTCCTCGTCGGCTTCTCGAAGACCGCGGTGAGCGGGGCCAACACGGTGAGCCTCGCGATCTTCGCGGCGGTCCTGCCCGCTCGCGCCTCCACCGGCGTCCTGCTGCCCGTCCTGATCGCCGGCGATGTCCTCGCCGTCCTCACCTACCGTCGGCACGCCCACTGGCCCACCCTGTGGCGGCTGTTCCCGGCCGTCGCGGCCGGCGTGGTGGCCGGCACGCTGTTCCTGATGTGGGCCGGCGACGGGGTCGTCCGCACCTCGATCGGCGCGATCCTGCTGCTGATGGCGGGCGTCACGCTGTGGCGGCGTCGTCGGCCGCAGGGCGCGGGCGGGCCGGACGAGCCGGACGCGGCGGCGGGCCGGGCCGGCCGGGCCAAGGCGCGCTCGTACGGCGTGCTCGGCGGGTTCACGACGATGGTCGCCAACGCGGGCGGCCCGGTGATGTCGATGTATCTGCTCTCGGCCGGATTCCAAAAGCTGGGCTTCCTGGGCACGTCGGCGTTCTTCTTCCTCATCGTGAACCTGTCCAAGGTGCCGTTCAGCGCGGGCCTCGGCCTGATCGACGGGCGCTCGCTGCTGCTCGACGCAGCGCTCGCGGTGTTCGTCGTGCCCGGGGCGTTGATCGGCAAATGGGCTGTGAACCGGATCAACCAGCGACTCTTCGAACAACTCGTGATCGCGGCGACGATCGTGGGCGGGCTGCAGCTGCTACTGCGCTAGCCCCAGCAGGGCCGGGAGGTCCGCGAAGGAGTCCAGGACGTGGTCCGGGCGTCCGCTCGCCCGCTCCAGGCTCTGGGGCAGGAACTTGCCCGTGCGGACCAACGCCCCGGTGATGCCGAGCTGCTGAGCCGCCAGGACGTCGTACTCGATGTCGTCCCCGACCATCAGCGCCTGCTCCGCGCCGACCCCGAGACGCCCGAGAGCCGCTTCGAAGAACGCCCGCGACGGCTTCCCCGTGACCTCCGCCTCGACATCCGCGGCCGCCTCCAGACCGGCCAGGAACGCCCCCGTGTCCAGTTGGAGTCCCTCGTCCGTCCGCCAGTACAGGTTCCGGTGCATGGCGACCAGCCGCGCACCCTGCTGGAGCCGGCCGAAGGCACGATTGAGCGCCTCGTAACCGAACTCCGGCCCGGCGCCACCGAGCAGCACGACGTCCGCGTCGTCGTCGTCACCGACCAGGGTGATCCCCTCCAGATCCGCCCCGACGTCCCCGCTGTTCAACAGCGCGACGCGAGCCCCGGCCAGATGGGCGGCGGTGGCCGCGGGGGCCGTCAGGATGTCCTCGGCCCCCACCGGGAACCCCGCGCCCGCGAGCGTTGCGGCGACGGACGCCCGGGACCGGGAGGTGGTGTTGGTCACCAGGACCACGCCCAGACCCGCGTCCCGGACGGCCCGCAGTGCCTCCACCGCACCCGGCAGCGGCTTCCAGGAGACGGTGAGGACACCATCGATGTCGATCAGCACGGCCCGCACGGACTCCCCGACCTCTGCGACCTCCATGACCTCCATGACCTCCATGACGTCAGACCGTAGCGGCCCGGACGCCCGACCCGCCCGCAGCACCTCGTACGCTCACCCCTATGCCCGCGCACGTCCTGATCCTCGGCGGCACCACCGAGGCCCGCCGCCTTGCCGCCGACCTCGCTGCCCGGCCCGGCATCCGGGTCACCACGTCCCTGGCCGGCCGGGTCGCGCGGCCGGGCACGGTGGCGGGCGAGGTGCGGATCGGCGGCTTCGGCGGCGTGCAGGGCCTGGCCGACTGGCTGCGCACGCACCATGTGGACGCCCTGGTCGACGCCACCCACCCCTTCGCCGAGGCGATCACGGCCCACGCGGCGCGGGCGTCGGCGGCCACGGGGGTCGCGCTGGTCGTGCTGCGCCGGCCCGGCTGGCAACCGGTTCCCGGGGACCGCTGGTACGACGTCCCCTCCCTCCAGGCGGCGGCCGAGGCCCTGCCGTGCCTGGGCCGCCGGGTGTTCCTGAGTACCGGGCGCCTCGGCCTCTCCGCCTTCGCCCACCTGACGGACCTGCACTTCGTCGTCCGCTCGGTCGACCCG
The DNA here is from genome assembly GCF_009796285.1 of Streptomyces broussonetiae. NCBI lineage: Bacteria > Bacillati > Actinomycetota > Actinomycetes > Kitasatosporales > Streptomycetaceae > Streptomyces > Streptomyces broussonetiae. The sequence continues at coordinate 8,293,301 of NZ_CP047020.1, forward strand.
CCCGGGCCACCGCTGCCCCCGCACACCGAACTGGTCCTTGCCCGCGGCCCGTTCACCGTTGCCGACGAGACGGAACTGCTGCGCACCCACCGCATCGAGGTGCTGGTGACCAAGGACAGCGGCGGCGGAGCCACGGCCGCGAAACTGACCGCCGCCAGGGAACTCGCCCTGCCCGTGGTCGTCGTACGCCGCCCCGCGCTCCCGTGGGGCGTGACGGCGGTGCCCGACGAGGCGGGCGTACTGCAGCGGCTCGGGCTCGGCGCCGCCTGAGGACCGACCAATGACCGTCGCCACCCACGACATGTGCGCGGCACCGCCCAGGTCCGACACGATCGTCGGCAGCGCCGTACCGACGATCGTCTGGTCCAGGGCCGCGAGGAGCATGCCGAGCACGATCGTCACGAAGACGACGTTGCGCCGGCGGGCGTCCAGTGCCGGGGGCTGTGCGGCGCTCGGCGGCGCTGGTTCCTCGGTCACGGTCACGAGGTCGCGATCACACGGGTGGACCAGCCACGCATGCGGGGCCGTCCGCCCGGATGCCGTCAGGCCCGGCCGGGGCCCGGGTTCCTGCGCAGCAGATACGTGTCCATGATCCAGCCCTTGCGCTCGCGCGCCTCGGCCCGCACCCGCTCGATCTGCGGGCCCGCCTCGGCGATCGGCCCGCTGACGAGGATCTCGTCCGGGGTGCCTATGTACGCCCCCCAGTAGATGTCGACGTCCTCCTCGGCGTACCGCCGGAAGGCCTGGTGCGCGTCCAGCATCACCACCACGTCGTCCACCCCCTCGGGGAAGCCCTCGGCCAGCCGCCGCCCGGTGGTGATCTGCACCGGGCTCGCCACCCGGTTCAGACCCGTGCGGTGCCGGGCGACCAGTGCGGAGACGCTGCTGATGCCCGGTACGACGTCGTAGTCGAAGGCGACCGAGCCCCGCTCCAGCACCTCCTGCAGGATCCCGAGCGTGCTGTCGTACAGCGCCGGGTCGCCCCACACCAGGAAGGCGCCGGTGCCGTCCTCGCCCAGCTCCTCGGCGATCAGCCGCTCGTAGATCCCGGCGCGGGCGCTGCGCCAGTCCTCGACCGCGGGTGAGTACGCCGACCCGCCCGCCGCGCGGTCCCGCTCCGGGTCACGTGCCTCGACGACCCGGTACGACCCGGCCGGCAGATGTGCGTCCAGTATGTCCCGGCGGAGCTGGGTGAGATCGCCCTTCACCTCGCCCTTGCCGAGCAGGAAGAACACGTCCGTGCCCTGGAGCGCCCTGACCGCCTGCAGGGTCAGCTGGTCGGGGTCGCCCGCGCCGATACCGATGACATGAATCTTTCGCACGCCCCGAGTCTGCCCCATGCCACTGACAACGCGTCCACCGCCTCCCTACGCACGGTCATCACGGCCCTTGCGGGTCTTCGGGCACGCCCCGGGCGAGCCGGGGCGCCTCGGCCACCGGGTCCACCGGACCGGCGCCCCGCTCCACCCGTCCCGCCAGCTCCCGCGCCCAGCGGGCGACCCCGGCGAGATCCATGCCGTACGCCCGGTCCTCCCGCTGCTCCTGTTCCCACTCCTCGACCGCCCCCGCGCCGCGCCGCAGCAGACGCGCCCCGCCGACGGCATTGCCGCGCGCCGCGTGGGTGAGACCGACCGCCAGCTGGGCCAGCCCCCGCCACAGCGCCCGCTCGTCCCCGGGACCCGACTTCCAGGCGTCCTCGAACACCTCGTGCGCGTGGAACGGCCTGCCCGCCTCCAGCAGCGCCTGCGCCTGCGCGACCGTCTCGCTCGGGGCCCGTACGACACCCTCCGGCTGCCGTGGGACGCCCTCGGTGCCATGGGGCAACGGGCGGCCGAGCCCGTCCCGGGGCCGCGCGTTGCGTGCCCGCCCGTCCGCGTCCCGGTCCCTGGCATCCGCTGCGTCCGCACTCGTCATACGGCTGATTGTCCCGCCCCCGTCCCCGTCGGCGCGCCCGCGGCCTGTACGGCCTCCGGGCCCTCTTAGGCGCACCCCCGTCCGTGGGGTAAGGTTCTGTTCGTGCGATCACGCGGGTCACCGCGAACGAGCGCATCGGGACGTGGCGCAGCTTGGTAGCGCACTTGACTGGGGGTCAAGGGGTCGCAGGTTCAAATCCTGTCGTCCCGACCAGATTTATTGACGGTCGGAGGTCGTCTTCTCAGGAATGGGAAGACGGCCTTTTCGTTTCCGTGGGTCCGCCGTTCCGGTCCTCCCCACCCTCCCCCTCGAGGCGCATCGGGTGGTGGTCGCCGGTGGCGATCCTGGCCGCCATCCCGGCCAGCTCCCCGCAGGCTCGCGCGATCTCCTGCTGCGTCTGGTTCCGCTCGCTGATGACCGCCGAGACCAGCAACGCGGTCAGCGACGCGGAACCGTTGAACGCCTGAAGGGTGATCATGCCGGTGAGCAGGTCATGACCGGCGAAGGGGCCCGCTCCCCGTGCGGCGGTGATGACGGCGAAGGTGGACACGGCCAAGGCGCAGGGCGCGGCCCCGGCCAGCTGGAAGCGGAAGGCCGCCCAGATCAGCAGCGGGAACCCGAGGAACATGAGCGGCACGCTGCTGGTCTCGACGACACCCACGCCGACGGTGGCTGCCAGCAGCAGCAGTCCCTCCAGCCACCGCAGTGGCGGCACGCCCCGCGGCAGGCGTGCCGCGCCGAGAACGAGCAGAACCGGTACGACCACGAGGACGCCCATCGCGTCGCCGGTCCACCAGACCGACCACGTGGGCCAGAAGCCCTCGGTGCTGACGACATCGGCGAGAACCAGGGTCCCGCTGCCCGTCGTCGCGCTGATCAGCATCCCGGTGAACGCACCGAGGAAGATCAGGGCGAGCGCGTCGCGCAGACGGTCCAGTTCGTTCCGGAACCCGATGTGGCGCAGCAGCGCGTAGGAACACAGGGGCGCCAGGGTGTTTCCCGCCGTGATCGCGAGCACGGCCGGGAGCGACGGCCCGAGCGAGATGTTGACCAGGAACGCGCCGAGGGCGATTCCGGGCCAGACCCTCAGGCCGCGCAGGAGCAGGCCCGCCACCGCTATTCCGCTCGGCGGCCACAGCGGGGTGACCTGCCCGCGCACCAGCTGCTGGAGCAGACCCAGCCTGGCCGACCCGTAGTACAGCGCCGCGACGGCACAGATCTCCGCAACAGTCATTGCACCGTCGCGGCTGAGCTGTACACGCTGCGCGACAGCCATCGGGCGACCTCCGGGTCGACATCGCCCCCAGCCCCATCATCCGCCGGATCCGCCGGATCCTCCACGGCACCCGTGACGGGCGGGACCGGCATGCGCCGCGACAGGAGGCCCCGTTCCTCCTGCCTGCCCAGTGGCATCCCGGTGTCAGGCGGCCGGCGTGCGCACGGCGAGAATCGCCATGTCGTCGTGACCGTCGCTGGGGTGGTGATCGGCCAGAGCCCGGACGAACGCGGGCAGGGGCAGGCCGGCCTGGTCCACGGCGAGATGGGCGAGCGTGTTCAGCCGCTCGTCGATGGGGTGGTCGGGGTGCTCGACCAGCCCGTCCGTGAAGAAGACCACGGTGGCCTCCGGGGGCAGGTGGCGGGAGTGGTCCGGGCGGGGCTGGGCGGTGTCGACACCGAGCGGCAGCCCTGGCTCGCCGAGCAGGTACATCACGCGGCGTTCACGGGTGAGCAGCAGCGGTGGGACGTGCCCCGCGGTGCTCCAGTGCAGTCGCCAGCCCGGCTTCTCCGGTTCGATGCGGGCCAGAACGGTGGTCGTGACGGGATTGTCGGTGATGGCCTCCAGAGCCCGGTCCAGCTGCGTGAGGACCTCGCCGGGCGGATGGCTCTGATCGAACAGCAGGGCCCGCAGCATGTTCCGGGTGGAGGCCATGGCGGCTGCGGCCCGCAGATCATGGCCGACCACGTCACCGATCACGACCGCCACCACGTGGTCGGGCAGCAGGATGGCGTCGTACCAGTCCCCGCCGAGCTGACTGGGCTCGGCGGCCGGCCGGTAGATGGCGGCGGCGGTGAAGGGACGCACGTCGGGCAGCGTGGGCAGCAACAACCGCTGGAACTGCTCGGCCCCGACCCGGATCCGTTCGAACAGGCGGACGTTCTCGATCGCGATGCCGGCGGCGCCGGCCAGGGCGAGGACGACGTTCTCGTCGTGCACGTCGAAGGGCTTTCCGTCCTGCCGCCCGGAGAGGTAGAGATCACCGTAGATCTCACCGCGCACACTGATGGCGACGCCGAGCAGGGTGCGCATGCGCGGATGGCCCGGTGGGAACCCGGCGGACGCCGGGTGCGCCGGGATGTCGTCGATCCGCAGGGGCTCGGGGTATCGGATCAGGTGGCCGAGGACACCCAGGCCGCGCGGCATGCCCGTCTCGGCCAAAGCCGTGCGTTCCTGTTCGGACAGACCGGCGGTGATGAACTGCTCCAGGTGCTCCCCGGACTCGTCGAGTACGCCCAGTGCCCCGTAGCGGGCGCCGACCAGGTCCATGGCGGTGGTCACGATACGGTGCAGCACCGCAGGCAGTTCCACCTCACGGCTGATGGCCACCACGGCATCCAGCAGGCCCTGCAGCCGGTCCATGGAGGACAGCAGGGCCCGCAGCTGCTCGTCGATCCGGCTCAGCTCGGAACGAAGGCGCACATGCAGGTCGGGGAGCTGCGCGCGGCCGGGGCGTCTGCCGTGCCTCTCTCCCGCCATCACGGGTGCCCAGCGGTCCGGTGTCCGTCTGCGGTCATCGTCGGGTCTGCCGACCGGACACGGTGAAGCGGCTCGCGCAGCGCCAGCCTCGAGCGATGCATTGCGGCCTCCTTCCACGACCCCGATCACCATCAGGGCGGACGGTCCTCACTGCGTCGTCTTAGATTGTGGCACCGATGTCCTTGCCGCCGCTGTGCCGGCGCTCGTTCGACGGGCGGCCTCCGCGGTGCCGAAGACTTGGGAAAGTGGCAGGTCAGGGGTGCTGCCGGAGGAATCCGGCAGCACCCCTTGCGCCAATACCCGCAGGTGCGGGTCCGCTGGGGCCGTCAGCCCTTGTTGGAGCCCAGGGTCAGGCCGCTGACGAACTGGCGCTGGAGGGCGAAGTAGACGATCAGGGTGGGGATCGCGGTCAGGAGGGAGCCTGCCGCCACCAGGTTGGGGTCGGTGAAGTACTGGCCGGAGAGGTTGTTCAGGGCCGAGGTGATCGGCATGTTCTCGCCGGTCGAGATCAGGACGAGGGCCCAGAAGAAGTCGTTGTAGATCCAGATGGAGAGAAGGGTCGCCAGGGCCGCCATCGCGGGCTTGCACAGCGGCAGGGTGATCTGCCAGTACAGCCGCCACACCGAGGCGCCGTCGACCAGCGCGGCCTCGGTCAGCTCGTGCGGCAGCGAGCGCATGTAGTTGCTCAGCACGAACGCGCAGAAGCCCGACTGGAACGCCACGTGGATGAGGACCAGGCCGAGCGCGGAGTCGTACAGCTTGCCGCTGGCCGTGATGCCCGGCAGGTTCGTCAGCAGGTACAGCCGGTACAGCGGGGTGATGATGACCTGCTGCGGAAGGAGGTTGCCGGCCGTGAAGACCAGCAGGAGGGCGAGGTTGAGGCGGAAGTCGAAGCGGCTTACGTAGAACGCCACGCACGAGGACAGGAACAGCGTCAGCAGGACGGCCGGCACCGCGACGATCAGCGTGTTGCCGAAGTAGTGCAGCATGTCCGACTGCTTGAACGCGTTCGTGAAGTTCTCGAAGGTCAGCTTGTCAGGCCAGGAGACGTAGCCCTTGGTGCTGGTCTCGCTGTACGGCCGCAGGGCCGAGTAGACCGCCCACAGGAGTGGGGCCAGCCAGGCCAGCGCCGTACCGGCGAGGAAGACGTGCAGCAGGACGCGGGCCGGGCGGATCGGGGCGCGGCGCTTCAGCGGGAGAGTGGTGCTGCTCATGCGCGGCGCTCCTTGCGGAAAGTGGCGATCAGGTACGGGATGATCACCGCCAGGGAGATCACCAGCAGGACCACGGCGATCGCGGAGCCGTAACCGATGCGGCTGGATTCGCCGATGATGTTGTTGGTGACCAGGATCGACAGCAACTCCGTGCCCTGGGCGCCCTTGTTGAAGACGAAGACCAGGTCGAAGGCGCGCAGCGCCTCGATGATGGTGACGACGAGGACCACCGTGTTGGTGGGGCGCAGCGTGGGGAAGATGACGTGCTTGAACGTCTGCCACTCGCCCGCGCCGTCCAGCGCGGCGGCCTCGCGCAGCGACGGGTCGACGCTCTTCAGGCCGGCCAGGTAAAGGATCATCATGTAGCCGGTGTGCCGCCAGGACGCCGCGATGAGGACCGCCCACAGATTGAGGTGCGGGTCGCCGATCCAGTCGATGTAGTGGCCGGGCTTGTTGGCCCCGATGATGCTGTTGATCAGGCCGGTGTCCGGGTTGTAGACCAGCTGCCAGACGAAGCCGATGCAGGCCATCGAGATGACGACGGGCAGGAAGAACGCGGTCTGGTAGACCCGACTGAACCGGATCTTCTTGTCCAGCTGCACCGCCAGGAACAGGCCGAACGGCGTCGGGATCAGGATCAGTACGACGAACCAGATGACGTTGTGCTCGACGGCCGGCCAGAACTGCGGGTTGTCGTTGAAGAGTTGCTTGAAGTTGTCCAGGCCCACCCACTTGATCGAGTCGAACCCGATGCCGTCCCAGGTGGTGAAGGCGAGGAAGATCGAGGCGATGGCGGTGACCCAGACGAGGGCCACGTGCAGGATCGTCGGGACGCCCGCCATCAGGGCGAGCGTGATCCGGTCACGGCGGGTCAGCAGGCGCCGGTGGCCCTGCGTGGCGCGCTTCTTCTCGGGCGTGGGCCCCGGCGGCGCCGCTGCGGCTGCCCCCGGGGTCTTCGTCGTCGTGTCGGTCGTCATCGGGTCGCTCACTCGGACGCGAAGATCGTCTTCTTCTGGCGCTCGATGGACGACAGCAGGCTGTCCACGCCCTTGGGGTTCTGCAGGAACTTCTGCAGCCCTGGCTGCATCACCGTGGAGGTGAAGTCGGGCCGGGAGTCGCGGTCCATGAACTGGGTGAGGGTCTTCGCGCCGCCGATCATCTCGAACGCCTTCTTCTGCAGCGGCGAGTACGCGGAGGTGTCGGCCTTGCTGGAGGCGGCGACCACGCTGGAGTCGGTCTTGAGGTACAGCTCCTCCGCCGCGGGGGTGCCCAGGTACTCCAGCAGTTTGAGGACACCGGCGTGGTTCTTGGGGGACTTGCTGACCATGAAGCCGTCGGTCGGTGCCTCGACCGTCTCCTGGCCGTAGGCGGAGTTGATCTCCGGGAAGGGGAAGAAGTCGAGGTCGTCCAGGTCGGCCTTGTTGGTGAACTGCTGGGCCACGAACGAGCCGAGGAGGTACATGCCGGCTTTCTTCGCCACCAGCGACTGTGCGGCGTCCTCCCAGGTACGGCCCATGAAACCGTCCTGGTGGTAGGGCAGGATCTCGGCCCAGTGGTCGAAGACGGCCTTCACCCTGGCGTCGGTCCAGGAGGCCTTGCCCGCCATCAACTGGACGTGGAAGTCATAGCCGTTGAGCCGGAAGTTGATCTGGTCGAAGGTGCCCATCGCGGGCCAAGCGTCCTTGTCGCCGAAGGCGATCGGGACCAGACCGTCCTTCTTCATCTGCTTGCACAGGGCGACGAAGTCGTCCCAGGTGGCCGGGATCTTGTAGCCGTGCTGCTGGAAGACGCTCTTGCGGTAGAAGATCGCCCAGGGGTACGTCGTCAGGGGCACGAAATAGTACTTGCCGTCCTCGCCCTTGCTGAGCTTCTTCATCGCGTCCGGGAAGTTGTCCCCGATCTTCTGCCACACGTCGTCGACGGGCGTGGCCAGCTTCTTCGCCGCGAAGAACTGCATGCGGTAACCGGCGAACCAGTTGAACACATCGTCAGGCGTGCCCTGCAGGTACGAGTTGATCTGTTCCTGGAAGGTGTTGTGGTCCTTGGTGTTCACCTTGACCGTGAGGCCGGACTGCTTCTTGAAGCCCGCGTAGACGCTCTCGAAGGCCTTCTTGGGTACCGCGTCCGAGGCGTTGGAGCCGAGGGTGACGGTCTTGGGGTCGGAGGAGGAGCCGCTGCTTCCGCAGGCGGACAGCAGGGGTATGCCGGCACCGGCGAGCAGGGCGGCACCGCCCGCTCCGCGCAGCACCGAGCGACGGCTGGGACCCGGGACAAGGACACCGGAGGGGGAGAGGCGCATGGCGGCTCCTGAGGAATACAGGGCTCGGTCAAGGGGTGAGTTGATCACCGAAAGGTTGTCGAAACCGCTCAGAAACCAACTCGACCGAACATCGTGGGCGTCATAACACCCCCATGTCCGCTCATGCGTCAATAGGTCGGCTCGCACTCGGGTGTCTCTTGCCCGAAACGTAATCGTCATCGTTACCTGCGGTGTTGGGGCACGACAGGCAAATCGTCCCCAGGGGCGGCCGGGGCCGCGGGGGGCTGTGTGAACGCGAGTGATTCCGTTTCGGTCCCTGACCAGCACAGGGCAGTGGCCGGGGTCTGATCGGCAGCTGCTGATCAGGGTCTGATCAGCAGCTGGAAGTCGAAGGCGTACCGGGAGGCCCGGTAGACATGGCTGCCGTACTCCACCGGCCGGCCCGTGTCGTCGTAGGCGGTGCGCCGCATGGTGAGCAGGGCCGCGCCCTCTTTCTCGTCCAGCAGGGCGGCCTCCTCGGCGGTGGCGGCGCGGGCGCCGACGGACTGGCGGGCGCTGTGCAGGACGATCCCGGCGGACCGCATCATCCGGTACAGACCCGTCGACTCCAGCCGCTGGGTGGGGAGTTCGAGCAGCGCGGGCGGCACGTAGGTGCGCAGCAACGCCACCGGACGGCCGTGGGTGCAGCGCAGCCGTTCCAGCACGGTGACCTCGGTACCCTCCGCGAGGCCGAGGGCCGCCGCCGCGTCGGCGGGAGCCGCAAGCGGTTCGTTGCGCAGCACCCGGGTGGTCGGGCCCTGCCCGGCCGACTCCAGGTCGTCGTAGAGGCTGCTGAGTTCGAGCGGCCGCTTGACCTGGCTGTGCACGACCTGTGTGCCCACCCCGCGGCGGCGCACCAGCAGCCCCTTGTCGACCAGTGACTGGACCGCCTGCCGGACGGTGGGGCGGGACAGGCCGAGGCGTGCGGACAGGTCGACCTCGTTGCCCAGCAGGTTGCCCGGGGTCAGCGCCCCGTGCTCGATGGCCGCCTCCAACTGCTGGGCGAGCTGGTAGTACAGCGGCACCGGGCTCGTACGGTCCAGCGCGAACATGACGGAGTCGAGTGCGCGATCGCCCGGTGCCGTTCGTGGCGGGGTGCGGTGTACTGGGCTCATGCCGTTCAGGTGTAGGGCCGGAAGGGCACAGGTGTCAATGGTTTGTACTTACATTCGGACCTGCTCGTGAAATGATGTCTTAACAAAGTATTGACAGCGGGCTCACCAGGGACTTGGATCCCGTCCCAACGCATCAGCGTCCCTTCCCCGTCGCACGCACAGTGAGGTGCTGGAAAGATGGACCGCTCTTCTCCCTCCCGCTTTCGCCGATCGGCCCCCTTCGTGGCGGTGGCCGCGGCGGCAGCCCTCGCTCTCGCCGGGTGCGCCAGCGCCCACGGCGGGAAGAAGGCCGAGGAGGCGGCACAGAACGCCTCGGCGGGCAAGGCCAACACACCGCGCATGACCGTCGCGCTGGTCACGCACCAGGCGCCCGGTGACACCTTCTGGGACACCGTCCGCAAGGGAGCCGAGGCCGCCGCGGCCAAGGACAACGTCAAGCTCGTCTACTCGTCCGACCCGAACGCGGGCAACCAGGCGAACCTGGTGCAGAACGCGATCGACCAGAAGGTGGACGGCATCGCGGTCACCCTGGCCAAGCCGGACGCCATGAAGGGCGTCATCGGCAAGGCCGAGCAGGCGGGCATCCCGGTGGTGGGCCTGAACTCGGGACTGAGTGACTGGCGCAAGCTCGGACTGCTGGAGTTCTTCGGGCAGGACGAGAGCGTGGCGGGCGAGGCGTTCGGCAACAAGCTGAACACGACCGGCGCCAAGAAGATCGTCTGTGTCATCCAGGAACAGGGGAACGTCGGCCTCACCCAGCGCTGCGACGGCGTGCAGAAGACGTTCAGGGGCACCACTGAGACCCTGTACGTGAACGGCACCGACATGCCGTCCGTGCGCTCGACGATCACGGCGAAGCTCAAGCAGGACAACTCCATCGACACGGTCGTCACCCTCGGCGCCCCCTTCGCGCTGACCGCCGTGCAGTCGGTGGGCGACGCGGGCAGCAAGGCCAAGGTGGCGACCTTCGACCTGAACAAGGACATGGTCAAGGCCGTCCAGAACGGCAGCATCGAGTTCGCCGTCGACCAGCAGCCCTACCTCCAGGGCTACCTCGCCGTCGACGGGCTGTGGCTCTACAAGAACAACGGCAACTACAGCGGCGGCGGCGTGGAGCCGGTGCTCACCGGACCGGCTTTCGTCGACAGGTCCAACGTCGACAAGGTCGCCGAGTTCGCCGCGAAGGGGACCCGGTGATGAGCATGGCCCAGCGCGCCGAACCGGCCGTGGGGACCACCCCGCCGGCGTCCGGTCCCAAGGACAGCGACGGTCGCACCGCCCGGCGCCCGCTGGCGCTGCGGCTGCTCGCCCGGCCGGAGGTGGGCGTCTTCCTCGGCGCCGCCGCCGTCCTGGTCTTCTTCCTGATCGTCGCGCCCTCGGTCCGTCAGGGCAGTTCGATGGCGACGGTCCTCTACCAGTCCTCGACCATCGGCATCATGGCCCTCCCGGTGGCCCTGCTGATGATCGGCGGCGAGTTCGACCTGTCCTCCGGCGTCGCCGTGATCTCCTCCGCCCTCACCGCGAGCATGCTCAGCTACCAGCTGACCCTGAACGTGTGGACGGGCGTGATCGTCGCCCTGCTCGTCTCCCTCGCGATCGGCTTCTTCAACGGCTGGATGGTGGTCAAGACCGGCCTGCCGAGCTTCCTGATCACACTGGGCACGTTCCTGATCCTTCAGGGTGTGAACCTGGCCGTGACCAAGCTGATCACCGGCAACGTCGCCACCGACGACATCAGCGACATGGACGGCTTCGGCCAGGCCAGGAAGATCTTCGCCTCGTCGTTCGACGTCGGCGGGGTCCAGGTGAAGATCACGGTGGTGTGGTGGCTGGCCTTCGCCGCGCTGGCCACCTGGGTGCTGCTGCGGACGAAGTACGGCAACTGGATCTTCGCGGTCGGCGGCAACAAGGACAGTGCGCGGGCCGTCGGCGTCCCGGTGACGTTCACGAAGATCTCGCTGTTCATGCTGGTCGGCTTCGGTGCCTGGTTCGTGGGCATGCACAACCTGTTCTCCTTCAACACCGTGCAGTCCGGTGAGGGCATCGGCAACGAGCTGATCTACATCGCCGCGGCCGTGATCGGCGGCTGTCTGCTCACCGGTGGCGCCGGCTCCGCGATCGGCCCCGTCTTCGGCGCGTTCATGTTCGGCATGGTCAACCAGGGCATCGTCTACGCGGGCTGGAACCCCGACTGGTTCAAGGCCTTCCTCGGCGTGATGCTGCTCGGCGCCGTTCTGATCAATCTGTGGGTCCAGCGCACGGCGACGCGGAGGTAACCGATGACCGACAACGGAACGGGCACCCACGGCGCCGTCCTCCAGGACCCGCCGCCCGCCTCCGAAGGCCTCCTGGCCGAACTGCGGGGCGCGGGCAAGTCCTACGGCAACATCCGTGCGCTGCACGGGGTCGACCTGAAGGTGAACGCCGGACAGGTGACCTGCGTGCTGGGCGACAACGGCGCCGGCAAGTCCACCCTCATCAAGATCGTCTCCGGGCTGCACCAGCACACCGAGGGCGAGTTCCTCGTCGACGGCCGGCCGGTGCGATTCTCCAGTCCGCGCGAGGCGTTGGCCAAGGGCATCGCGGCGGTCTACCAGGACCTGGCGACCGTCCCGCTGATGCCCGTGTGGCGCAACTTCTTCCTGGGCTCGGAGATGACCAGGGGCCCCTGGCCGGTCCGCCGGCTGGACATCGCCCGGATGAAGAAGACCGCGGACGAGGAACTGCGCAACATGGGCATCGTCCTGGACGACCTGGAGCAGCCCATCGGCACCCTGTCCGGAGGCCAGCGCCAGTGCGTCGCGATCGCCCGCGCCGTCTACTTCGGCGCCCGCGTCCTGATCCTGGACGAGCCCACGGCCGCGCTCGGTGTGAAGCAGTCCGGTGTGGTGCTCAAGTACATTGCCGCAGCCCGTGACCGCGGCCTGGGCGTCATCTTCATCACCCACAACCCACACCACGCCTATATGGTCGGCGACCACTTCAACGTGCTGCGCCTGGGCACTCTGGAGCTGTCCGCCCCGCGCAGCGAGGTGAGCCTGGAGGAGCTGACCAACCACATGGCAGGCGGCGCCGAACTCGCCGCGCTCAAGCACGAACTGTCCCAGGTACGAGGCGTCGACACCGAGGAACTGCCCGAGGAGAGCGACCTCACCCCACCCGTCGCCCCGTCCCCGGAAGGAACCCCCTGATCATGGCAACTCCCACCCCGCTGAATCGCATCCGGGTCGGCTCGGCCCCCGACTCCTGGGGCGTCTGGTTCCCCGACGACCCCCGGCAGGTGCCCTGGGAACGCTTCCTCGACGAGGTCGCCGACGCAGGCTACGAGTGGATCGAACTCGGCCCGTACGGCTACCTCCCCACCGACCCGGCACGGCTCAGGGACGAGGTGGACAGGCGGAACCTGAAGGTCTCGGCGGGCACGGTCTTCACCGGCATGCACCGCGGGCCGGCCGTCTGGGAGGAGACCTGGGCGCACGTCAGCCGGGTCGCCGCGCTCACCCGGGACACGGGCGCGCGGCACCTGGTGGTCATCCCCTCCTTCTGGCGGGACGACAAGACCGCCGAGATCCTGGAGCCGCCGGAGCTGACCGCCGAGCAGTGGGCGCACCTGACCAAGGGCATGGAGCGGCTCGGCCACGAGGTCAAGGAGGCGTACGGCCTGGACATCGTGGTCCACCCGCACGCCGACACCCACATCGACACCGAGGACCATGTCGAACGGTTCCTGGACTCGACGGACACCGAGCTGGTCAACCTCTGCCTGGACACCGGGCACTACGCCTACTGCGGCGGGGACAGCGTCAAGCTGATCGAGACCTACGGCGAGCGCATCGGCTACCTGCACCTCAAGCAGGTGGACCCGGCGATCCTGGCCGGCGTACGGGCGAACGGGATCCCCTTCGGGCCCGCCGTGGCCCAGGGCGTGATGTGCGAACCGCCGTCCGGTGTGCCGGAGCTGGGGCCGGTGCTGGAGGCGGCCCAGACGCTGGGCGTCGATCTGTTCGCGATCGTCGAGCAGGACATGTACCCGTGCGAGCCGGACACACCCCTGCCGATCGCGGTCCGCACCCGCAGGTTCCTGCGCTCCTGCGGGGCCTGAGGGCGTTGTCGGGGCCCGCGGGCGCTCCCGGGCGCTCCCGGGCCCGCGGGCCTGCCTGCGCGGTCCGGGGCGCGTCGGTGTTTCCTGCGCCACCGCAGGGGATTCGGCCACCGGGTGGCCGGGAACCAGCCGGGAGCACGCGGGCGTTGTGAGAGTGATGGGGGACGCCCGCGCAGACGGGAGGACGCGATGACACAGCGCATGGAAGAGGCACCCAAGGCGACCCAGGACACCGCCGACGCGGCGCGCCGCGCCCGCTTCGGCACGCTGCCCGAGCGGATACGCCCGCAGGACACGGTGGAGACCAGGCCGGCGACCGTGCCGGACCCGGCGCGGGACACGTACAACCCGGACGAGTGGCTGATCCGGTACTGCGGCTGAGACACGGAGAACGGCGCCGGGCGACCGCCCGGCGCCGTTCTGCGTCGGCTCACGCCTGCCGCACCTCCGCCATCGTCACCGGCCGGTGCTCGTGCAGGGACAGGGTGCAGGCCTCGGCGATCCAGCCCGCCTCCAGAGCGTCCTCGATGGTGCACGGGGACGGGCGGGAGCCGGCCACGACCTCGGTGAACGCGGTCAGTTCGGCGCGGTAGGCGTCCGCGAAGCGGTCCATGAAGAAGTCGTGCGGGGTGCCGGCGGGGAAGGCCGCACCCGGTTCGACCGAGCGCAGCGGGAGCTTGTCGTCCAGGCCCACGGCGATGGAGTCCGCGAAGCCGTGCAGCTCCATGCGGACGTCGTGCCCCCGGGCGTTGTGGCGGGAGTTGGAGACCACGGCGATCGTGCCGTCGTCCAGGGTGAGGATCGCGCCGGTGGTGTCGGCGTCGCCCGCGGCCTTGATGTAGTCGGCGCCCCGGTTGCCGCCGACCGCATACACCTCCGTGACCTCACGACCCGTCACCCAGCGGATGATGTCGAAGTCGTGCACGGAACAGTCCCGGAAGATGCCCCCGGACGCGGCGACGTAGGCGGCCGGCGGTGGCGCCGGGTCCAGGGTCGTGGAGCGGACGGTGTGCAGCTTGCCCAGCTCGCCCGCCCGGACGGCGGCCCGGGCGGCGGTGAAGCCCGCGTCGAAACGGCGGTTGTAGCCGATCTGGATCGCTACTCCGCTGTCCTGGACGGCGTTGAGCACCTCGACGCCCTCGCCCATCGTCCTGGCGACGGGCTTCTCGCAGAAGACCGGGACGCCGGCCGTGACGCCCGCCCGGATCAGGGCGGGGTGGGCGTCGGTCGCCGCCGCCACCACGATGCCGTCCACACCGGCGGCCAGCAGCGCCTGCGGCGAGTCCACGACCTCGGCGCCGAACCGCTCGGCGGCGGCTTTGGCCGCCTCGGCGAACGGGTCGGTGACGACGAGCGACTCGACGGCGTCGAGCCTGGAGAGGGTCTCGGCGTGGAAGGTGCCGATGCGGCCGAGACCGAGGATTCCGATACGCATGGGGAGTGCAGCTCCTTGGTGCCAGGGATGAGAAGAGATAGCTAGTCGAGGCCGCCGAGCACGTTCTGGTCCCAGTCGATCACCGAGCCCGTGACCACGCCCGAGCGGTCGGACAGCAGGAAGACCACGAAGTCCGCGATTTCGTCCGGCCGGCCCAGCCTGCCCATCGGCAGCCTCGCCGCCGCCTGCTCGCGCCAGTCGTCGCCGGCGCCGTGGAAGGCGCGCTGGGTGGCGTCCTCGCCCTCCGTCGCGGTCCAGCCGATGTTCAGCCCGTTGATCCGGATCCGGTCCCAGCGGTGGGCGTGTGCCGCGTTGCGGGTCAGGCCCACCAGGCCTGCCTTCGCGGCGACGTACGGCGCGAGGAACGGCTGTCCGCCGTGCGCCGAGGACGTGATGATGTTGACGATCGTGCCGGGCGCCCTGCGCGCCACCATGTCGGCGACCGCCGCCTGCATCGCGAAGAACGGCCCCTTGAGGTTGATCGCGATGTGCTGGTCGAACAGTTCGGGCGTCGTGTCCAGCAGCGTGCCGCGGGAGGTGAGCCCCGCCGAGTTCACCAGGCAGTCGATCCGGCCGTGGGTGTCCACCACGTCGGCCACCGCCGCCCTGGCCTGCTCGGCGTCCGCCAGATCGGCGCGCACGAACATCGCCCTGCCGCCCGCCGACACCAGCTCGGCCACCAGCGCCTCGCCCGGTTCCGTACGCCGGCCCGTGACCGCCACGACGGCACCCTCGCGGACACCCGCCCGCGCGACCGCCGCTCCCATGCCCTGGCTGCCTCCGTTGACGAGCAGCACCCTGCCCGCGAGAAGTCCGCCGGGAAGTCCCCTGCCCATCCGCCGCTCAGCCCCTTCAGCTCTCGCGCCGTTCGGCGCCCGACCGCAGCCCGCTCCGCAACCGCTGCGGATCCCACCCCTCGCGCACGGCCCGTCGTACCAGGTCCGCCTGGGAGGGCGGGGCGAGACCGTCGACGGGCGGGTCGCTGTCGAGGTTGGTCGGGAAGGGATAGCCCTCGGCGCTCGCCGCGATCACGTTCTCCAGCCAGGTCTCGTCGACGCCGTCGGCCGCGCGCCGCAGCAGCACCGGGAACACCGCGTTCGCCACCGCCTCCCGGTCCACCGTCTCCATGGCCCGGCCGAACGCCGACGAGACCTGGAGCAGATTGGCGGTGCGGCGGACATCGGCGGTGCGGTTGCCGCCGGCGGCGTGGAACAGCGCGGGGTTGAAGAAGACCGCGTCGCCCTTGGCGAGCGGGAGCTGGACGTGGTGATCCTCGAAGTACGCCTGGAACGGCGGGAGTCGCCAGGCCAGATAGCCCGGCTCGTACAGCTGGGAGTACGGCAGCCAGAGCGTCGGACCCGACTCCACCGGCATGTCGCAGTGGGCGACCGCGCACTGCAGCGTGAGCACGGGGGAGAGCCGGTGCACCTGCGCGGGATAGGCGGCGGCCACGGCGTTGCCCAGGAAGCCGAGGTGGTAGTCCCGGTGCACCCTCTGGCCGGCGCCGCCCGGGTTGACCACGTTGACCTGCGAGGTCACCTGGTAGCCGGGGCCCAGCCAGGCCGAGGAGACCAGCGCCAGTACGTCGTTGGCGTAGTAGTCGGCGAACGCCTCGGGGTCGTACAGGGCCGCCTTCTCCAGCGCGTTCCACACCCGGTCGTTGGCGCCCGGCTGCGCGAAGTGGTCGCCGGCTGCGGCCCCGGAGGCGCGCTGCTCGGCGACGAGCGCCTCGAAGACGGCGGTGAGCCGGTCCACGACCGCCGGGTCCGCGAAGGCGCCCTGTACGACGACGACCCCGGGGCCGTCGGCGAGCGCCCGCACCAGCTCGGTCCGCAGCGCATCGCGGTCACCGGCCGTGCGCAGCTTCCCGGCCTCGTAGAGGAGGACGTCGTCGCGCACGGAAACGGCATGCGGGTAGTCCGCGAGACGGGTGGACCGGTCGGTCAGGGCCCGGAAGGCGTCGAGGTCGCAGTCCTGCTCGGACAGCCAGGTGCGGCCTGGTGCGGAGGCGACGGGCATCGGTCTCCTCTTTCCGTCTCTTGCGCATGATGGGGGCATTCGGCCACGGGGGCGGTACGGTCCTGCCATTCTTGTCAGTACAAACCCCTCGAACAACCAGCACCCAGCCATCAAAAACCCCTCAAGGAGCCGGACCATGGGCCATCCGTTCCCGATCCGGGAAATCGCACGTCAGGCGGGTCTGAGCGAGGCGACCGTGGACCGCGTGCTGAACGGCAGGGGAGGGGTGCGGGAGAACACCGCGCAGGAGGTGCGCCGGGCCATCGCCGACCTCGACCGGCAGCGCACCCAGGTCCGGCTGGTCGGCCGTACCTTCATGGTCGACATCGTGGTGCAGGCGCCCGAGCGGTTCTCGACCGCCGTCCGCGCCGCCCTGGAGGCCGAACTGCCCTCTCTGCACCCGGCCGTGGTCCGCTCCCGCTTCCACTTCCGTGAGACCGGCCCGGCCGCCGAGCTGGTCGGGACGCTGGACCGGATCGCCCGGCGCGGCTCCCAGGGCGTGATCCTCAAGGCGCCCGACGTCCCTGAGGTCACCGCCGCCGTGGGCCGGCTCACCGCGGCCGGCATCCCGGTCGTCACCCTCGTCACCGACCTGCCTGCCGGCGGCCGGCTCGGCTACGTCGGCAGCGACAACCGGGCCGCCGGCGCCACCGCCGCCTACCTGATGGGGCAGTGGCTCGGCGACCGGCCCGGCAATGTCCTCACCAGCCTCAGCAGCGGCTTCTTCCGCAACGAGGAGGAGCGTGAGATGGGCTTTCGCAGCGTGATGCGGGCCCGGCATCCGGAGCGGACGCTGGTGGAGATCGCCGAGGGGCAGGGCCTGGACGCCACGCAGTACGACCTCGTCCGCGCGGCCCTGGAACGCGACCCCGAGATCCGGGCGGTGTACTCCATCGGCGGCGGCAACAACGCCACCCTGCGGGCCTTCGCCGACCTCGGCCGCGACTGCGCGGTGTTCATCGCCCACGACCTCGACCACGAGAACACCCGCCTGCTGCGCGAACACCGGCTGTCCGCCGTGCTCCACCACGACCTGCGGCACGATATGCGCGAGGCCTGCCATCTCGTGATGCGCGCCCACGGCGCCCTGCCCCCGGCCGGGCCCGTGCTGCCGTACGCGATCCAGGTCGTCACGCCGTACAACATGCCCGCGCGGCCGGGCGAGTGAGGAGACGTCGTGGGACACACCGAGCGCGTGGAGATCGACGGTGTAGCCCTGCTCGCGACGCTCGAACCGGGCGGCAGCGGCGTCGGGCTGCTCGCGTTGCACGCCGGCACCGAGGGGGGCACGGCCCAGCTCGCCGAGGCGGTCGCGCGCCGCTGCGGTGCCACCAGTCTCGTCTTCACCCAGCCGGAGACCTCGGCGCCCGTGCACATCACGTCCCCGCGCATGGCCGTCGACCACTGCGCGCTGCTGCGCGAGTTCCGCTCCCGGGTGTCGCTCACGGTCTCCCTGCACGGACACCAGCGGCGCCAGGCCCGGCACACCCTCTTCCTCGGGGGCGGCAACCGCGCGGCGACGCTCCTGCTGGGACGGGAACTCGACGTCCTCGCGCCCGCGTTCAGGATCGTGACGGACCTGGCCGAGATCCCGGCCGCGCTGCGCGGACTGCACCCCAGGAACCCGGTCAACCTGACCCGGCTGGCGGGCGTCCAGGTGGAACTGCCGCTCTCGGCCCGCACCACGGGCCGGACGGACCAGCCGCCGCAGCCGGTGGTCGAGGCGTTCGTCGCCGGAGTCGGCCGGCTCGCCGAGACGCTCCCGCCCGCCACCCCGGAACCGAGCTGAGCCGACCGCGTCGGCGCGGTCGGCCCTCTGCGTTTGCGCAGGCGCGGCCCGGTCGCTCAGAGAGTGATCGCGTACGCCTTGCGCAGCGTCTCGTGCACCGTCCACGTCGTACGGTCGCCCGCGCGCAGCACCGCCATGTCACCCGGCCCCACGGTCAGGGTGGGGCCGCCCTCGACCTCGATCGTCGCCGACCCGCTGATCACCACGAACAGTTCGTCGGCCTCCGTGTCGGTGACCACGCCGGGGGTGATCTGCCAGATCCCGCGGATCTGCTTGCCGTCCGATGACTCCCAGACCACCTTTCCGGTGACCTCCGGGTTCCCGGAGACGATCTGCTCCGGATCGAGGGGCTCGGGTTCGAGGTCGGCGCCCGGGATGTGGAGCGCGAAGCTGTGCGTCATGGGGCGACCCTAGCCAGCGCCCCGGGCGCGCCGCGGCCGACAGGGTGTGGGACATCGGGGCCGGTGGGCGGACACTTCGTCGGGGGGTGCCCGCTGGCGGCCGGAACGGGCCCGGGGGACCGTGGGGAGCATGGCTGACTCCACGGCGGCCACCGCTGACCCCGGCGCGCCGCACCGGCACCACGGCACGCGCGAGGCCGTCCTCTTCGGCGGGGTCTACGGCGCCGTCCTCGCCAGCTCGATGGTCGCCGCCCTCTCCCAGTACGGCCGCACGACCCCCGTCGGCCGCCGCTACGACGCCGCCTGGCTACTGGTGACCGCGCTCGCCTCGGCCCTGGCCCACGGCTACGCCCACTACATCGCCGAACGCAGCCCGCACCGTCGCTGGGACGTCCTGCGCACCCTGCGCGACGAGTGGCCGCTGGTCACGGCCGTGTTGCCCACGGTCTTCATCCTCGCGGGCGCGGGCTGGCACTGGTGGCCCGCGAAGGGCCTGGAGTACCCGGCGTTCGCCCTCAACATCGCCATCCTCTTCGGCCTCGGCCTGGTCACCGCCCGCTGGTCGGACCGCAGCTGGCCGATCGCGGTCCTCATGGGCATGGGCGACGCACTGCTCGGGGCGATCGTGGTCGTGGCCAACGCGGTGATCAAGTAGCGCGGAGCCGGGGTCAGCGGCCGGTGCGCACCCCGTCCAGGGCGATCGCGAGGACCCGGTCGCGCTGGGCGTCGTCGTCGAACGCGGTGGCCGTGATCCCCGAGACCATCCGCAGCAGATCGCCGAAGTCCATGTCCGCCCGCGCCACGCCCGCCTCCTGCGCGCGCTCCAGCAGCGGGCCGCCGGCGGCGAACATCGAATCGCGGCAGGACTGGAAGATCTCCGACTCGTCGTTGAGGGCCTCGCGCACCGCTCGCTTGGTGACCATGTACCCGGCGAACCGGTCCAGCCAGGCCGTCAGCGCCTTCCACGGCTCCTGGTCCGCCACGTCCGCCGCCGCCAGGCACAGGGCGTTGACCTCGTCCGCGTAGACGCTCTCGAAGAGGTCGCGGCGAGTGGGGAAGTTCCGGTACAGGGTGCCGATGCCGACGCCCGCGCGGCGTGCGATGTCCTCCAGCGAGGCGTCCGAGCCGTGCTCGGCGAACGCCTCACGGGCGGCGACGAGCAGGGCGTCGTAGTTGCGGGCGGCGTCCTTGCGGTGCGGCCGGCGGGCCGCCACGATCTCGCCGACGGGGAACGGGGTGGCCGTCACTGCTGCCTCCTGGGGGGCTCGACGATTCGGAGGGTCACCTCCGCATCTTGAAACGGAGGGGTGCCTCCGTTAGAGTGGAGGGGCACCTCCACTTTAGCAGTGCGGAGGCGGCGCCCGCCGTGCCCGGACGCGTCCACGCGTCCGCCGCCTCGCACCGCCTTCCCCCGACGGGCCGTACCACCCGTCTCCCTGGCCTGTGACGTTGTTCGTCCCGGACCTCCGGAGAGGCTCCTTCATGCCCCGCTCGTCCACCCGTCTCACCTTCGCCGTCCTCGCGACCGGCGCAGGTGTGTTCTCCATGCTGCAGTCGCTGATCGCGCCGGCCCTGCCGACCGTCCAGCACGCCCTGCACGCCTCCCAGTCGACCGCGACCTGGGTGATGACGGCGTATCTGCTGTCCGCCTCGGTCTTCACCCCGATCCTCGGCCGGGTCGGCGACCTCGTGGGCAAGAAGCGCACGCTCGTCGCCGTCCTGCTCACCGTCCTCGCCGGCTGTCTGGTCGCCGCGCTCGCCCCGGACATCGGCGTCCTCATCGTCGCCCGGGTCGTCCAGGGCGTCGGCGGTGCCCTCTTCCCGCTGTCCTTCGGCATCATCCGGGACGAGTTCGCCCCGGCCGAGGTCGGCGGCAGCATCAGCAACCTCTCCGCGGTGATCGCCGCGGGCGGCGGGGTCGGCATGGTGGCCGCCGGGCCGATCGTCTCCGCGCTCGACTACCGCTGGCTCTTCTGGATCCCCGTCGCGATCGTCGCCGCGACCGTCCTGATCGCCGTGCGCTACGTCCCCGAATCCCCCAAGCGTGCCCAGGGGAGGGTGAGTTGGACCGGCGCGGCGCTGCTCTCCGCGTGGCTGGTGGCCCTGCTGCTGCCGCTGAGCCAGGCCGGGCAGTGGGGCTGGGGCTCACCCAAGGTGCTCGGCCTGTTCGCCGCAGCCGTCGTGCTGTTCGCCGTCTGGCTGACCGCCGAGGCCCGCTCGCGCAGCCCGCTGATCGACCTGCGCGTGATGCGGCTGCCCGCGGTGTGGACGACCAACGTGGCCGCCCTGCTCTTCGGCGCCGGGATGTACGCGATCTGGTCCTTCCTGCCCGGCTTCGTCCAGACACCGACGGCGGCCGGCTACGGCTTCGGCGCGAGCGTCACCACCGCCGGCCTGCTCATGCTCCCCATGCTGCTGGCGATGTTCGTCTCCGGCGTCCTCACCGGCCGCCTCGAGCCCCGCGTCGGCGCCAAGGCCCTGCTCACCACCGGTGCCGCGCTCGGCGCGCTGGCCTGCGCAATCCTCAGCCTCTGGGACGACACGCAGTGGCAGATAGCCGTGGTCGCGGGGCTCTTCGGCCTTGGCATCGGACTCGCCTTCGCCTCCATGGCCAACCTGATCGTCGGCAGCGTCCCGCCCGAGCAGACCGGCGCCGCGACCGGGATGAACGCCAACATCCGCACCATCGGCGGCTCCATCGGCGCCGCGCTCACCAGCGTCCTGGTGACCGGCCGTCTCCAGCCCTCCGGTCTGCCCTACGCCTCCGGCTACACCCACGGCTGGACCCTGCTCGCCCTGCTCTGCCTGGCCGCGACCGGCGCCGCCCTCCTGGTCCCGACCCGTCGCCCGGCCCCCAACGCCCCCGCCGCGACGGGCCTGACACAGGCACCGGCCCGGGTGCGGTAGGCTTGACCTGCGTGATCACGCGGGGGACACCCCGGGTGGGACCGCAACGGGACGTGGCGCAGCTTGGTAGCGCACTTGACTGGGGGTCAAGGGGTCGCAGGTTCAAATCCTGTCGTCCCGACTTGCGTAGGTGCAAGTCGGAGGCCATGCCGGAGTATTACGGCATGGCCTCTTGATCATTTTCTGGCCTCTCGCCCGTGCGCCCCCGGACGAGGAGGGCGACGACCATGCCCGTCCTGCATGATCCCAGCCGGTCGACGGGCGCCGCAGCAGGCCACGTCGTACCGCCGCAACGCTCGCGGCCGCCGCGACTCCGGCGAAGGCGAGCGCGCCGTGATGGCGTGAGGCCCGTGGCTGCGGCGCACGCGATGCCGCCCGTTCGTCGAAGCGGCCGTGCGCGCCGAAGTCCCCCCGCTGCCGTCCGGCGGCAGCCGGAGGTTGTCGCGGCTGCCGGGCGGTTTCGGCTGGTCGGTCGTCTGGGAGGCGCAGCCGGTCCGGGCCGGACAGCGGTCGAGGAGGCCGGGCGCCACGGCATTGGCAGCAGTGCGCCCACGGTGCTCGCGCCGACCCAGTACTCACGCGTGCGCGGGCGACCCGCCGCGTACACGACGGCAGGGGCGGCAAGTTCGGGTCGGCAGATCGGTGGAACGGGCTGCGGCCGGTACGGCATCGGACTCAACGACCAGTCGAACCACGGGGTGTTGAGGGCCGGCAGTTGAACCATGGTGACCGGCACCCTGCTGCGGTGGTGCAGGAGTTCACAACGCACTGCCTCGTTCCTGCCCTGGATCGCGTGCTTGGCGCCGCAGCAGGCGGACTGCAGGGGGACGCCGCGGTGGGAGAGCGCCAACTCGACCATGGAGGACCGAGCGACTCCGCGGGATTCTCCTCGAAGCATGGTTCGCCCCGGGAAACCGGTGTCGTGCACTGCCGAAGTGCACTTGCGGCGTATCCCTCAGATGCGTCGGAAAACCCGCAGCAGCCCACGGCCACACGCACAGGTCGAAGACGCGGCCGGGAGGCGTTCCACGCGGACCGCGGCGCCGGCAGCGTCGCGACGGTCCATGAGCACGCACAGACCCCCTGGCCCGGGTGGGGACTCGGCACGGCCCGCCCATGTCCCGCCGGGTCACACGAGGTCGTCCAAGTGGCGTCGCGCTCTGTCGAGGGACCGACGGCAGCGGCTCAGGTCCTTCCAAGGGTTCGCGTGTCTGTCCAGGCGTTCGGAGAGGGTGCGCAGGGTCCAGCGCCGTGGTCCCAGTTCCGGGTCGTCGAGTTCCGCCCACTCCAGCGGGGTGGCGACCGGGGCGTGCGGGCGGGCGCGTACGGCGTAGGGGGCGACCGAGGTCTGGGCGTAGGTGTTGCGCTGGACGTCCAGGTAGAGACGGCCCCCGCGGCTGTTCTTGCGTGCTTCGGTCGTCAGCCGGTCGCTGTGCCGCTGCGCGAGCAGGTCGGCGACGCGCCGGGCGAAGTGCCGGGCGGTTTCGAAGTCCGTGCGCCGGTCGAGCGGCACCAGGAGGTGCAGGCCGCGTGATCCCGTCGTCATCAGCGCGGGCCGCAGCCCCAGCTCGGTGAGCAGGTCACCCAGTCGGCGCGCACCCCACCGGACGTTCTCGAAGCCGTCGTGCGTGCTGTCAGGCGGGTCGAGGTCGAAGACGAGCCGGTCGGGGCGGTCCAGGCAGTCCGCGGGACTCAGCCAGGGATGCGGGGTGATGCACGCCTGGTTGGCGAGGTACACGAGAGTGGCCGTGTTGTCACAGACGGCCATGGTGAGGCTGCCGCCCTGCTTCGGCACACGCACTGTGCGGATCCAGTCGGGGAAATAGCCGGGAACGTCCTTGTGGTAGAAGGACTTTCCCTCGTACCCGTCCGGGTAGCGCTCCATCACCAGAGGTCGGCCCCTGAGGTGGCTCAGCATCAGAGGTGCGATGCTGCGGTAGTAGTCGATCAGCTCGGCCTTGGTGATGCCGTCGTCCGGGAACAGCTCCTTGTCCGGGTTCGACAGCGGCACATTGCGGCTGCCGACCCGTATCTCCTCCCGGGCGCTCGCCCTGGTACTCATGAGGTGTGCCTCCTGGTCGCGGCCTTGTCGGTGCGCAGTCCGATGCGGCACAGGGGGATCCGGTCCGTCAGCGATGCGGAGACGGACATCCCGATCCATTCCTTCCGCCGGGAGGACGGCTGGTCACCCCCTCCGAGTGCCCGACGGGCCGGATGCCATGCAGGCGCACCACTCGGTGACTCCGCGCTATACGCTCATGGCGACCAGCAGCACCGCCACCCCGACGGCCAGCCAGGCGACGTAGTCACCGAGGTGTCCCGAGTGCAGCCGGCGCAGGGGCACCACGACGCGCCGTCCCACACCTTCACAGAGCGCCGCGGCGCGGCCCGCGAGCGGTGACCGCAGCGCGGGACCCCAGACTGCCGCCGCGGCGAAGAGCACCGCCAGGGCCGTCGAGGCGAGCGCGAGAAGCACGCCCTCGGCGCTCCACCCGACGTCCGGCATCGGTGAGGCCGGTGTGGCGGGGTGGCCGAGGACGGCGGCGGTGTAGGCGGTGCGGTCGGTGAACTGGCGCGCGGCGCGGGCGAGGGCGACGCCGGGTCCGGGGAGCAGCCCGAGGGCGAGCGAGGCGGCGAGCAGTACGGTGGGCACGGCGAGCATCGGGGTGGGGATGCGGCGCTGCGGGTCGCGGATCTCCGGTTCCTCACCGCTGCCGGTCGTCTCCGGACCGGCGTAACGCTCACGGGGCCGGGGCCCGGCACCGGCGAAGATCCGGGCAGCGGCCCGCAGCACGGCCCCGCCCGTGAGGGCCGACACGAACACGAACACCGCAGGCAGCCAGGGGAACTGCTCCTCCCCGGCGTGTTCGGTCACGGCCTTGCCGAGAGCCGTGCCGAACGGCGGCAGGCCTGCGAGACCGAGACCGCCCAGGGCGAACAGCGCACCGACGAGCGGGAGATCGCGGCCGCGCCGGTACAGCCCGTGCTCGTCGACGGAGCCGTGCCGGTCGAGCAGGACACCGGTCGTGGCGAACAGCGCCGCCTTCACCCCGGCGTGGGCGGCGACGTAGAGGGCCGTGCCGGCCGTCGAGGCGGAGGTGAGCAGTGCCGCGCCGGTGAGGAAGAGGCCGACGTGCCCGATGGTGGAGAAGGCGAGCAGGCGCTTGAGGTGCCGCTGCTGCCAGCACATCACCGCTCCCACCAGGGCCGTCAGCACCCCGGCGGCCACGAGGACGGCGCGCAGGTGCGGCTGCGCGATGCCGTGCGGCCCGGAGAACACGACCCAGTAGACGCGTGCGACGCCGTAGACCGCGAGTTCCACCATGACGCCCGAGAACAGCATGCACACCGGGGTCGGCGCGACGGAGTGGGCGTCCGGTAGCCAGAAGTGCAGGGGCACCACCGCGGCCTTGACCAGCAGTCCGGTGATGACCAGCACGAAGGCCACGGACAGCAGGGTGTCGGCGCGGTGCCGGGCCAGTTGCACACCGATCTGCGCGAACCCCAGCTCACCGGTGCGCGCGTACACCAGGCCGATGCCGAGCAACGAGCAGTAGGCGCCGAGGGAGTTGACGACACCGAAGACCAGGGCACCCTGCACGGGCCGTGGATCCTCGATGCGATAGCCCGTCAGTGCGTAGGCGACCGCCCCCATCAGCTCGAAGAAGACGAACGCGTCGAACAGGTCGCCGGTCAGCGCGAACCCGACCATGCCCGCCTCGAACAGCAGGAGCAGGGCAGGGAAGGTGCCCGCGTGCGCCACGGGCGGCTCGTCGAAGTAGCGCCAGGAGTAGACGACGACCGCGAGGACGAGCGCGGCGGTCAGCAGCGCGAGACCGACGCCGATCCGGTCGCCGACAAGCACGATGCCGACGCTCTCGCCCCGCACCGGGGACCAGCCGCCCAGCCAGGAGACGCTGTGCCCGTCACCGGTGCGTAGCCACAGCCATGCGAGGCAGCCGGCCTCCAGCACCGCCCAGACCGTGACCAGCGCGTCGATGGCGGGGCGCGGCAGCCATCTCCCGACGACCACGAGGGCAACAGCACCCAGCAGCGGTACGGCGACGGCGAGGGGCAGCAGATCGGCGGTACGCACCATGCCCGGCCCTCTAGCCCTTCAGCCCGGTGAGGGCGTCCGGGTCGACCGTGCCGTGGCGCTTGCGGATCTGAATGGCGAGTGCGAGCAGCAGCGCCGTGACCGTGGCGCCCACGACGACGTCGGTCAGCGCGAGCGCCTGGACGACGGGGTCGACGGTGCGGGTGCGCAGCGGAGTGTCGGTGAAGTACGGGGCGATGCCGCCGCGCCGGTAGCCGACGGTGAGCAGCAGCACGTACGTCGAGGACTGTGCCACGGCGAGACAGCCGACGGCATGGACGATGTCGCGACTGGTGACCATGCCGTACACGCCGGCGAGAAAGATCCAGCCGGCGGTGAGGAAGGGCAGGATCGTCATGTGCCGCCTCCCGAGCCCGGGTTCTGTGCCGGTCTCACCTCGACTGCCTGGTCCAGGAAGGAGGCGAGCAGGACGATGACGCCCGAGCCGACCTCGACACCGACCGCAGCGTTCAGCAGCGGCACCAGACCGCCCGAGGAGAGCTGTCCGAAGGTGCCGAGCGGCAGCACGTTCTGGAGGTAGGCGCCGCCTGCGATCAGCCCGGCCAGGCCCAGCGCCGCGAAGGCGCCCGCGCCGAACGCGTCGGACGCGTCGAGCACGGCCAGCGGACGGATCCGTTTCAGCACGCGGTAGTCGGCGGCCACGTACGCCATGTGCAGCCCGGTGGCGAGAATGACACCGCCCTGGAAGCCGCCGCCCGGCGACAACTGGCCGTGAGCCACGATGTACACGCCGGTCAACAGCGTGAGCGGCACCATGACCAGGCCCAGCAGCCGGGTGCTGGGCAGGACCCGTCCCGCGCGCGGCCGGCCGACACGCTCGTCGCGCGCGTGGCGCAACAGCACGATGGTCCCGAGCACCGAGGCGAACAGGATCGACTCCTCCCCGAGGGTGTCCAGGGCGCGCTGGTCGAAGTTGACCGAGGAGACCACGTTGGCGGTGCGCTGCCGCAGGGACGCGGCCACCGCGCGGGTGGCGTAGGGGTGCACCGCGGTCCCGAAGTGCGGCAGTCCGGTGCAGGCGAACCCGTACACCACGGCGAAGACGACGGCCGCGGCCCAGAACAGCCGGATGCGCGCGCTACGACTCATCGCCGCCCTCCTGCCCACGGCCGTCCGGCTCGTGGTGGGCGGCCGTGCCGCGGCGCACCTTCCGGACCGTCAGCAGGATCAGCAGCGGGGTGACCGCCGTACCGACGGCGAGCTGGGAGAGGGCCACGTCGGGCGCCTGGAGCAGCGTGAACAGGACGGTGAGACACAGACCGAGGACGGCCAGCAGGACGGCCTGCCGTACCGGGTCGCGGGCCAGCGCCGCGGCGGTCGCGCTCACCGCCACCAGCACCAGCGCGACGGCGATCAGATACTCCTGGGCGGTGGCCGTGTTCACTCCGGGGAGTCCTTTCGCAGCAGATGTTCGTGCTGGGCCGTCGCCCTGCCGATCGCCATCGCGGTGACCGCCCCGCCGAAGGCCACGATCACCGCGATGACGAGCAGCTTGACGGCGGCGCGCCCGGGCCCGGTCTCGACAGCCAGGGCGAACGCGACGAGCGGTCCGCCGACGGTGGAGGCGGGGGTGAGGGCGTGCAGCCGCTGGAACGGCCTGGGCAGCGCCACCAGGCCCACGGCGGAGAGCAACAGCACACCGGTGCCGACGACGAGCAGGACGAGCGCGCACACATGGCGGGCCGTCATCTCATGCCTTTCCGTGGGTCCGACGCGTGTCGGGGGCCTCGATCGACCGGCCACCGAGGAAACGGGCGAAGACCAGCGTTCCGGCGGGCCCGAGAACGGCCAGGACGAGACCGAGGTCGGCGAAGGAACTGCGATCGAATCCCTGGGCCGTCAGCAACAGGACGACGGTGACGACGGTGGTGGCGAGATTGAGCCCCGCGAGCCGCTCGACCGCCGAACCACGGCCGGCGGCCCACACGCACGGCGGCATCCCCAGAGTCAGCAGGACCGCCGTCGCGAGTAGCCAGGCGTTCACCGCCGTCCCCCCTCGGTGAGTACGTCTTCCAGTCGCGTACGGTCCTCGGTGAGGAAGTGGGCGACGGCGCTCTGCCGGCCTTGCCTCTTCTGCCCTTGGACGTCGACGACGTACGCGCCAGGAGTGGCCGACAGCGCGGCGCACGCCCACGCGGCGCCCGTGCCGGACCGTAGCGACAGCGTCTTCATGCTCCCCTGGGGCGAACGGCCGCTCACGGCACGCGCGGTGACGCCGCACAGCCGCCCCAGGTCGGCGAGAACCGCACCGGGCCATGTCAGAGCGGCCGACGCCCACCTCCGGGTTCCACCGACGCCGGCCCCCGACGCGACGCGCACGGCTCGTGCCGCGACTGCCGCGATCGCCGCTCCCCCCGCGGCCACGAGGAGTTCGAGGGCCGTGACGGGGGTGATGAACATGAGATAGACGCCGACCAGCACCGTCCACCACACCAGTACCTCGCCCCTGGCCGCCCACCTCTGCCGCATCGCCCCTCCTCACGCAGGTGTGCCGTCGCGGACCCAGCAACGTGTACCGCGCACGGCGATTCCCATGCCCCACGCACGCCGGGGAGAGCGATCCGGCAGGCCGAGCATCACCGTGATGGAGGACCACCACCGAGCGCGATCACACCTGCCCACTCCGAGACCCGCGCACTTACGGACACCGGATACCCACGCCTGCGCCCGTGTCACCTCGCCGATGCGGGCCCGGCGCCGAGCCCGGGCGGGCTCCCTGCCGGTGCACGGCGGGCACGGCCGGTGCATGGCGGGCACGCCGGCCGGTGTCGCACTGCTCGAACGCCCAGGGGGCAGGCCCACTGCACACCGAGGCGGGTTCGGTGCCCACTGCGACGGGTACTCGGACAGTCCGGCCCACCGTGACCGTCCGAGAGCCTCGATTCCGTTACTGGTGATGATGGCGGGTGAGTGCACAATGGCTGGGAGGAAGACAGGTGGGAAGACGGTCGGCGGCACGGAGAAAGCGGTGGTGCGCGCACTGCTCGACCGGCAGGAACGGACGTACGCGGCACAGGCCGGTATCCGTCTGCGCAACACGCCGGCCCCGCTCTACCAGACGCTGGTGCTGGCCGTACTCCTCAGCACCCGCATCAGAGCAGACATCGCGGTGGCCGCGGCACGCGCCTTGTTCGACGCCGGCATGCGCGACCCGAGGTCCATGGCGAAAGCGTCGTGGCAGCACCGCGTGGACGCCCTCGGCGAAGGCGGCTACCGCCGCTACGACGAGCGCACCTCCACCATGCTCGGCGAGGGAGGGGAGCTGCTGCTCGACCGGTGGGGCGGTGATCTGCGCCGGCTGCGCGAGGAGCGCGACGCGCGCAAGGCCCTGCTGGACATACCCGGGATCGGACCCACCGGAGCCGACATCTTCCTGCGTGACGCGCAGGGCATCTGGCCGGAGTTCGCACCGTACATCGACCGCAAGGCCTTGGACGGAGCACGGCGGCTGGGGCTCCCCGGCTCGCCCGAGAAGCTCGGCGGGCTCGTCGCAGGACGTGACTTGGCGCGTTTCGCGGACGGTCTGGTCCACGCCGCACTCGACCGGACGCTCGCCGACGCGGTGCTCGCCTCGGCGGAGGCGGGCTGAACCGTTGCGTCAGAAGGCCAGGACGCTCGACCGTCGAGTCGCCCATCAGTAACCAGGACATGAAGAAGGGAGTGGACCGATCATGCGTATCGCGTTTCTGACGGCGCCCGAGGGCGTCGAACAGGTGGAGCTGACCGAGCCCTGGCAGGCGGCACTGGCGGCCGGGCACGATCCGGTGCTGGTGTCCACCGACTCCGGTGACGTGCAGGCTTTCCACCACCTCGACAAGGCGGACACGTTCACGGTGGACGAGGTCGTCGGTGAGCTTGCTGCGGATTCTTTCGGTGGTCTGGTGCTACCGGGCGGGGTCGCCAACCCGGACTTCCTACGGACGAACGACGAGGCCGTCGCGTTCGTGAAGGCCTTCTTCACACAGGGACGCCCGGTCGCGGCGATCTGTCATGCGCCCTGGACCCTGGTCGAGGCGGACGTGGTGCGGGGCCGCGAGCTGACCTCGTGGCCGAGCCTGCGCACCGACATCCGCAATGCCGGCGGTACCTGGGTGGACCAGCAGGTGAAGGTCTGCGACCACGGCCCCAACAAGCTGGTCACGAGCCGGAAGCCGGACGACCTGAAGGCGTTCTGCGAGACGTATCTGAGGGTGTTCGAGCAGGAGGAGAAGGGCGGATGAGAAGCTGCCGCACGACTTCCACGTCGGCGTCCCCGGATGACCCGCCACCTGCAGGACGGCAACCCCGCGGAAGCGGTCGCTGCGCGCTCGGACCCCAGTCGCCGTGGCAAGGTGGGCGAGGTGTACAACTCCGACTATGCCGTCACGGTCGAGTTCTACGACCTGTTGCAAGCCGAGTCAGACCGCCGCCGGGCCGAGCGGCGCTTCACGGAGGCGGCCCGCCGCGCGCGGCATGCGATCGTCGACGTCGGCGCCGGCACCGGGATCGTCACCGAAGTCCTCCTCGCTGTCTCCGCCGCACCCGTCCACGCCGTCGAGCCGGCGCCCGCCATGCGCGCCGCCCTGCTGATGAGAGTCGCCCGCCTGGAGGCCGACCAGCGGGCGCGTCTCACCCTCCACTGCGAACCCATCGAGGAGTTTCGGCTGGAAGCAGTGGCGGACCTGGCGATCGCCTCCAACATCATCGCCTGCCTCAGCCCCGCCACGCGGCGCGCCGCCTGGCAGGCCATCAGCCGGGTGCTGCTGCCTGGAGGGCTGCTGCTGTTCGACCCGCCCCCGGCCCGGCTGCCGACCCGGCGCGACACGGTCGGCAGGCTGGGGCCCGTCCGGATCGGCCCGGACCTCTACACCGCCGTCGTCACCCGGGAACCCGACCGTGGGATCGTCCGTACCGTGTTCACCTACCAGGTCGAACGGAACGGCCGCATCCTGCGCCAGGCGCAGGAGTCGTTCGCCATGTGGCCGGCCAGTTCCTTCCGGCTCGGCACGGAACTCGAAGCCGCAGGGCTGCAGGTCGTACAGGCACCCACGGCCCAACTCATGGCCGCACGCCGCCCAGCGCACTGAGAGGAGGAACGCGGTGCTTTCGGCGGTGCCACGGCCCCCCCGACTGCCCGTGGTCTACCAGTAATGGCGTCGGCCGCCGACGGCGTGACCGACAGAGCCGAGCAGGAACAGGAGGGCTCCGATGACGAGCAAGATGATCCCGATCGTCCACAGGATGCCGATGTGCAGGACGAATCCGACGATGAGCAGGATGACGCCGAGTGCGATCACGGCGGTCTCCTTTCCTTAGCAGTTCTCACGTTTCCTTAGCAGTTCTCACGGAAGCTGTCCGTGTCCGTTCGGCCCGGCGTCTCGCTGTCAGGCCGGGGCGTGGCGGGCCTGGCCGCCGTCGGAGAGAAGTTCGTCGAACAGAGTCCGGTAGTGCACCATGGCGCCGCGCAGCTGCTCGGTGGTGGCCTTGTGGCTCATGCTGAGTGCGTCGATCTCGTGGGCGGCTCGGTAGTGCTCAAGGGTGCGGCCGTGCTCCACGGACAGATCCTTGAGCTGCTGGTCGTAGCCCTCGGTGGGGTAGCCGCGTTCCCGCATCAGGGAAGTCACCAGCCGGTCTGCGTCGTGTACGGCGCCCTCGGGGTGATCGACGAACTCGTGCTGCACGTTGTCCCAGTTGCGCGTGTAGCGCTCGCGGGCACGGTCGGGCAAGGGCTTGATGTCGAGCGTGTCGTGCCGTTTCTCGCGTGCGCTCAGCTCACGTTCAGCGGCGAGCCGGCTGTCGGCGTCGTCGACGGTCCGTTCGTACTCCGGGCCGAAGCGCTCGCGCAGCGCCCGGTGCCGCAGGAAGAGAGCCAGGGCCACGGCGATCAGTACGAGGACCACTGCGACGGGAATGACGATCGCCAAAAGCGTGCCGGTAGACATCGAACCGACCTCCTCACTGTGGGTGATATCCAGCGAGTTCCCCATATGCCCGAAGTACTCCTGGAGGGGGAGAGGGGCCGGGGCCGTCAACTGATCCGGTAGGGAGCCGCCCGCGCGTCGGCGGGACTCCAGCCCGGGCAGGGCGCAGTGCCCTGAGACCTCCAGGCCGTGGCCGGCCCTATGCCCTGGAGTCCGCGCTGGTCGTGGCGGCACACCTGCCGATCGTCGTCGAGGGAGTACCCCCGTGTCGCCCTCGCCGAACACGGTCTGGGTCGCGTCCTGGTACAGCGGGCAGCCCCGGCACCGCGCGGCTGCCTTCCGCAGCCCGGGCAGTCCCGCGCGCCGTCCCGGCAGGAAGGGCGTCGCGGCATGAGCCCTGGACGCAGCTGTTACTGGTTCCGAGTACCCGGGTACTCGCCACCTCGTCACGCCAGGCCGCGCTCGGTGCGAAGCCGTGTGCAGGTCACAGCGGTTGCTGTGGCGAGGAAAGGGGCGCCGCTGCGGCGAAGAAACCGACGAAAGGAGGTTGCCATGAGCACCCACGGCAACAAGGAACGCGACACCCGGCCCGACGAAAGGACGCGAGAGCGGTCCGCGGAGGAGCGGAAGGTCGTGGCCCCGACCCCACGGGACGTGCGGGCCAAGGCCGAGGGCGACAAGACGGAGGACGACGAGAAGTCCGATCCTCCGGCGACCGGCACGCGGGCCCCGTGACCGGCGGACCGTTGACGGGCCGTCCCGTCGTTCTCCGGCCCGATGCGGAGTGCTCCTGAGACCTCAAGTGACTCAAGCTGGTTCCGGGCCGCCCGGACCACTACCGGGCGCCCCGGGAACGACCAACCGGCTTCTGGGGCCTGAAGGCACCGGCCTGGGCCTCTCCGTCGGGCGAGTGGTCCCAGTGGATGCAGTCACCCGAGGAACGGGAGGGTGACCAGGACGGTCGAGGGCACTCGGTGGGAGCAGGAGGACGATCTCGTCCGAGGAGAGCCATGACCGAGCAGAAGTCGTCATCCGCCCTTACGGCACCCCTGCGCGGGGCCGCCTCGGTACTGCGTATGGTGCCCGGCGGCGGGGTGGTGAAGAGGGCCGCGGAGGAAACCCTGGACAGGGTCGGTGCGGTCTCGCCTCGCAGCCGACGCATGGCGGTGTACGCCGGAGCAGGACTGCTCGGCGCGGCGGGCGTCGTGGAGTGGCCGGTGGCCCTCACCGGAGCCGCGGTGGCCTGGCTCACCCAGCCACGGCCGACGCGTCCGGCGGACGGCGGTCAGGGCGCGCAGGCAGCGGCTTCGACCGGCGGGGCGGGGCTCTCGGCTGCGGACGGGGGAGCTGGTGAGCCACCCGGTCCGGTAGCCGTCGGGGAACGGGAGTCCGACGAGGGACCGGCCGCGCGTCATACCGGTCGCGCCGGACCCGCCCACGATCTCGGCACCGCAGCGCTCAAGTCCGCCGAGGGAAGTGCCCAAGGCGCCAGGATGGCCCCTGGCGCCGGGAGAACCGGTCCTGCCGAGGTGACCGGCGGCGCTGGAGCGGAGACGTCCGGCAAGGCCGGAAACACCACGGTCCCCGACACGTCCGACGGAACCGGGGGCCCCGCCCCCGACAGCGGCGGGGCAGCGTGGCCCCATGGGGGCACCAGTCGGTTCGGCCCCACGGCCCGGCCCGGCCGTACCACTTCGTGAGGAGAGGCTCTCATGCCCGGTCTGCTGACGGTTCCGGCTGCCGTGGCCCGGCCCGCCGCCCGGCTGCTGCCCGCGGCTCCACGGCTGCTCACGCGGGCGGCTGCGCCGACGGTCGGGGCGGCCGCCGGCGTGGCCGTGGCGACGGCCCGTGCGGGAGTGCGAGGCGCGGACGCCACCCTGCGGGTCGTACGCGTCGCCCGCAACACGCTGCCCGGTGCCGGTGACCACTGGCGTGCCGGTGCTCGCGTCCACCTCGCCCTGCGCCCTGTGAAGCGAACGCGGACGGTAGCCGGTGGCACTGCGCGGGCGGCCCGCTGGGTGGCGGAGCAGTTGGCCGAACGCCCCGACGTGCTCGCCGCCTACTGGGACCAGGGACTGGCGCGGCTGGTGGTCACCGCGGCCAGGGAGGAGGCCATCGACCGCGTGGTGGAGCACGCGGCAGGACTGGCCGAGCGACACGGGCTGGCGCTGGCCAGTGAGGACACGGAAGAGACCACGCATCCGGCCGACCCCGCCGGGGTGCGCGCCGCGGCGGCCACGCTCGCCGCGGACGGCATCGGAATCGGCGTCGCGCTCACGGCGTACGCACTGCGTCTGCCGACCTCGCCCCGGGCCGTTACCGCGGCGGTGACCCTGCTGCGGGAGAACCCGCGCTTTCGCTCCTGGCTGCGCGCCCGGCTCGGCGACTCCCGGATGGACCTCGTTCTGGCCTGTGCGAACGCCGTCGCGCACGGCGCCGGTCAGACCCCCACCGGCCTCGTCCTCGACGGCGTCCTGCGCGCGTGTCAGCTGGGCGAGACCGTGGCCCGCGCCGCCGCGTTCGACAAGGTGCACGACCGGCTCTGCGCGCCCGGCCGGGTCGGCCTCGCGCCGGACGGCACTCCGCGACCGCCGCTGCGCGAGTCCCCGGCCCAGGAGTACGCCGCTCACGCCGAGGCCGGTGGCGTGCTGGGCGCGGCAGCCGCCCTGCTGGTCAAGCACGATGCCGCGGAGGCCGCCGAGGCGGTGCTCGCCGGCTCGCCCAAAGCAGCCCGGTACGGCCCCGCCGCCTTCCACGCCCTGCTCAGTGCGGCGCTCGCGCGAACCGGTGTGCTGGTCCGCGCCCCGGACCGGCTGCGCAGGCTGGAGCTGGCGCACACGCTGGTCCTGCATCCCAGTGCCCTGCGCACCGAGGACGGCGGGAGCGATCCGTGGGCCGAACCCGTGCTGGACGCGGCCCGCCGGGCCGGACTGCGGATCGTGGTCGTGGACGACCCCGCTCTCGAGGACTTCGCGGGTCTCGCCGACCAGGTCGTCGACGCCCGCCGGCCGCTCGATGACGTCGTGTGCGAGGCGTGCGCCGAGACGGGTGCCGTGCTCACGGTCGCCCGGATGCGGTCGCCCGAAGATCACGACGTGGCGTCGGCGCTCCGCGCCGGCGACATCGCCGTAGCCCTCGTGGACCGCGATGCCGCGGTCCTGTGGGACGCGGACATCCTGGCCCTGCACGGGCTGCCGGACGTGTGGCGGGTACTGACCGCGATTCCGGCGGCGCGTGTGGTCGGCAGGCGTTCGCAGACCCTCGCCCGTTCCGGCGCGGCCCTGTCCGGGCTGCTCGTGGCCGTCGGTGAGTCCAAGGGCGGACGTGGGCGACGCGCGGTGCTGCCGGGACTGCGGCACGCTCCGGTCGACGCGGCTGCCGCCTGCGCGCTGCTGTCCGGGGCGCGGGCCGCGCTCGGTGTGGCAGCGCGGCGTACCCCGCAGCCCCGCCCCCGCGTCCACTGGCACGAGCTGGACCCGGACGAGGCGCGCAGGCGGCTCGAGAGCGAAACGGTTGCCGAGGACACCACCTGGCAGCAGCTGACCCACGGCATGCGCGACACCGTCACCGGGGCCACCCAGCACTCGTTCGCGGCACCCGCGCGCTGGTCCTACCGGCTCGGCCGGGCCGTGCGCAGCGAACTCCAGGATCCGCTGACCCCGGTCCTCGTCGTCGGATCGGCCGCCTCGGCGATCCTCGGCTCGGCCATGGACGCCCTGCTCGTCATCGGCGCCCTCGATCTGAACGCGCTGGTCGGCGGCATCCAGCGGCTGCGTGCCGAACAGGCCCTGTCCGGACTGGTCGCCGAGCAGAAACAGAAGGCGCGGGTCGTTCCGCCGGACACCGAGGCACCGGCGGGCGGTACCCGGACCGTGGAGGCCGGCGGGCTCCTGCCCGGCGACGTGATCCAGCTCGGGGTGGACGATGTCGTACCCGCCGATGCCCGGCTGCTGCGGCAGGAAGGACTGGAGGTCGACGAGTCCGCGCTGACCGGCGAGTCGCTTCCGGTGGAGAAGCAGACCGACCCCACCCCGCACGCGCCGGTCGCCGACCGGAGCTGCATGGTCTTCGAAGGCACGACCGTGGTGACGGGGCAGGCCCGGGCCGTGGTGGTGGACACCGGCGAGCGCACCGAGGCCGCCCGCGCCGTCCACCTCGCGGCGCGCACGCCCCCAGCAGGCGGGGTGCAGGCCAGGCTCCAGGAACTCACCCGCAAGGCACTGCCGTTGACACTGGCCGGCGGCGCCGGGGTGACCGGCCTCGCGCTGCTGCGCGGCACCCCGGTCAGGGACGCGGTCAGCGGGGGCGTGGCCGTCGCCGTCGCCGCCGTCCCCGAGGGCCTGCCGCTGGTGGCCACGGTCGCGCAGTTGGCTGCGGCCCGGCGACTGAGCCGCGACGGCGTCCTGGTGCGCACCCCCCGCACCCTGGAGGCGCTCGGCCGCATGGACACCATCTGCTTCGACAAGACCGGCACCCTCACGGAGAACCGCCTGCGTCTGGTGCGGACCTGTGACGCCGAGGGCGGCGCCCACCGGACGGACGATGCCGGAGCCGCGGACACGATCCGCGCCGCGGCCCGCGCCTGCCCGCAGCAGGACGGGGGCTCCGACCGCCCGGTACACGCCACCGACGAGGCCGTCCTCACCGCGGCCCGGCCGGACCCCGACTGGACGCAGCTGGCCGATCTGCCGTTCGAGGCCGCGCGCGGTTACGCGGCGGCTGTCGGCCGCGCCGGGGACGGCCCGCCCGTGCTCGTGGTCAAGGGCGCCCCGGAGACCGTGCTGCCCGCGTGCGTGGGCCTGCCCAAGCGTGTCCGCGACGCGGCGCAGGCGCTCGCCACGGACGGTCTGCGGGTGCTGGCAGTGGCCGAACGGCGGCTGGGCGCGGACGAAGAGGAGTCCGCGGCACTCGACGAGCCGCCACGCGACCTGGAGTTCACCGGACTGCTCGCCCTGTCCGACGTACCGCGCGAGACGTCCACCGCACTGGTCGCCGGCCTGCGTGGTACCGGCGTACGACCGGTCATGCTCACGGGCGACCATCCGCAGACCGCGCGGGCGATCGCCGCCGCTCTCGGCTGGCCCGAGGACACCGTGGTGGTCACCGGGGACGAACTGGCGCAGGCCGACCGGGCCACCCGGGCCCGGATGCTGCGCGACGCGGGCGTGGTGGCCCGGGTGGCCCCCGAGCAGAAGCTCCAGGTCGTGGAGGCGCTACGGGACGCAGGCCGGGTGGTCGGCATGGTGGGCGACGGCGCCAACGACGCCGCGGCCATCCGCGCAGCCGACATAGGCGTCGGCATCAACGCGCGCGGATCGGCCGCCGCGCGCAACGCCGCCGACATCGTCCTCACCGACGACGACCTGACCGTCCTGATCGACGCGGTCGGCGAGGGCCGCGCCCTGTGGCACAGCGTGGCCGACGCCATCGCGATCCTGATCGGCGGCAACGCGGGCGAGGTCGGCTTCGGCCTCCTCGGTACGCTGCTGGCCGGCCGGGCACCACTGTCCACCCGCCAGATGCTCATGGTGAACCTGTTCACGGACCTGTTCCCGTCGATGGCGGTCGCGGTGACCGAGAAGGCGGGCACGCCGGGCAGCGAGGCGGAAGAGGATGCCTCTCCCGGTGCCGTACGGGCCGGCCACGGGTCACCGGAGGAGCCGTCCGCGATCCTCGGCGAGCATCTGCTGCGGCAGATCCGCCACCGAGCCCTCACCACCTGTCTCGGCGCCCTCACGGCCTGGCTGATCGGTCGCTTCACCCCTGGTACCGCACGCCGCTCCAGCACGATGGCCCTGTGCGGCGTGGTCGGCACGCAGCTGGTGCAGACGCTGCTCGACCGACGCGACAGCCCTCTGGTGCGGATCACCGCACTCGGTTCCGCGGTCGCACTGGTCACCGTGGTCCAGACGCCGGGTGTCAGCCGGGCCTTCGGCTGCACCCCGCTCGGCCCCCTCGCCTGGTCCGGAGTGATTGCCGCGGTCGCCCTGGCACTGGCGGGGCAGCGGTACCTGCCCCGCCTGGACGAGACGGTCCGGCGGTTGCTGCCGAAGTGACCTTCGACCAATTCGGGAACGGGTAGAGCGCGCGCGAAATCGGCGCGCCTGAGGAGTGAAGCCTGGCCCGGGATGGATACCCGAACAGTCCAGGGTTCGGAAAAGAGCCCGGCGTTTTCCCTGCGGGCCGCCTCGGCTCGCAGGGAAAACGCGTACGAGCCGACGTTTTCCCGGAACCCGAAAAGCAGCGCCCCCGCCCAACACCGGATCTTACTTCCGTGGGCAACATGACGACAAAATTTACGTGGGCGACGCAACTTACGTGGACGACATGACGACACAAAGGAAGCGGGATCCCGTGATACGGAAGAGGGATCCCGCTCATAACGTGCCGCGTCAGCCCTTGAAAATGTCCTTCGTCTTCTCCTTGGCCTGGCGGGCTGCGCCCTTCGCCTTCTTGGCCCGGCCCTCGCCTGTCAGCTGCTCGTTGCCCACGGCGCGGCCCGCGGCCTCCTTGGCCTTTCCTGTGGCTTGCTCCATCTTACCCTTGGCCTTTTGCGATCCGGCCATTGTCGTTCACTCTCCTTCCCCCGTAGGAATCCCGGACACCCATCTAAAGTACCCTGATCCGGAAGGGAAACACGCTCGCGGCCTCGATTCGGTGACCTGGCGAAGTGCCCTGGTTGTCAGGGTCCTGTCCGTTGATGACTGAAGATTTGAAAGCGTCAACTGCACTGCGACCCGCCGGGTCGGACCCGCGGTGGCTGACCGCCCGATGTCGTTTCCTCGGCGCGCGGCGGGAAACCCGATGCGTATGGTGCGATTCGGCTACACGATGATGACTGAGCAGGCCGGCCCACGCGACCTCGTGACGCATGTCGTCCGGGCCGAGGAGGCCGGTTTCGACTTCTCGGTGACGTCCGACCACTATTTTCCGTGGCTGGACGAGCAGGGGCACGCGCCGTACGCCTGGAGCGTGCTGGGCGCAGCCGCGCAGGCCACCTCGCAGATCCCTCTGATGACATACGTGACCTGCCCGACGATGCGATACCACCCGGCGGTCGTCGCACAGCAGGCCGCAACGATGCAGCTGCTCTCCGGCGGCCGCTTCCGGCTGGGACTGGGCTCCGGAGAGAACCTCAACGAGCATGTCGTGGGCGGCGGCTGGCCTGCCGTCGACGTACGCCAGGAGATGCTGGCCGAGGCGGTCGAGATCATCCGGGCGTTGTTCGGTGGTGGTTACGTCAACCACCACGGCACGCACTTCGACGTGGAGTCCGCGAGGCTCTGGGACCTGCCCGACAGTCCTCCACCCATCGGCGTGGCGGTCTCCGGGCAGCGCTCCTGTGCGCTGGCGGGCCGTGCCGCCGACCTGATGATCGCCGTCGAGCCGGACCCGGACCTTGTCACCGCCTTCGAAGAGAACGGCGGGACGGGCAAGCCGTGTGTCGGACAGCTGCCGGTCTGCTACGACACGGACCGTGGTGAGGCCGTGCGCCGGGCGCACGAGCAGTTCCGCTGGTTCGGCGGCGGCTGGAAGGTCAACGCCGAACTTCCCGGAACCGCGGCCTTCGCTGCCGCGAGCGCGTATGTACGCGAGGAGGATGTTGCGGACTCGATCCCTTGTGGGGACGATCCGGAGGTCTTCGCCGAGGCCGTGCGCCCTTACGTCGAGGCGGGCTTCACCGAGATCGCCCTGGTCCAGGTCGGCGGCGCCGCACAGCTGCGCTATCTCGACTGGGCGGAGAAGACGCTGTTGCCCGCACTGCGTGAACTCTGACCCGGCGGCACCCGGGCCGGGCACGGTCGCCATGGCCGCCGTGCCC
The DNA here is from genome assembly GCF_009796285.1 of Streptomyces broussonetiae. NCBI lineage: Bacteria > Bacillati > Actinomycetota > Actinomycetes > Kitasatosporales > Streptomycetaceae > Streptomyces > Streptomyces broussonetiae. Next base: position 8,333,090 of record NZ_CP047020.1, read on the forward strand.
GGGAAGGGGCGGGAACCAGGGATGTCACCGCCCTCATCCTCATGGTCCGTCGGCAGAACCGGGCGGCAGGAGTGTGCCGAGCGGGCCGAGGTCCAGATTGAGATCCTCCATGGTCAGGCCGTAGCGGGCGCACAGATCGCTCATGCGGTCGTGGAGGATCATGAGAGTGGTGCCCAGGCGCTCTTCCTGCTCCTCGGTGAGGTCACCCTGGTCGACGCGGTGCAGCGCCTGACGCTCCATGAGCTGCCGCAGGAGTTCGACCAGGGTGAGGACGAGCCTGATCAGGTCGCGTTCGACGGTGTCGGGATCAGTGCTGATACGGCGGGCGGGGTGCGGCGACGCCTGCCGACGGGCTGGTCCGATGTCGTCGGGTACCGCCGGTAGCAGTCGGAACGCCCGGGCGGCGGCGTCGGCGACCTCGCCCAGGCGGTCGGGCGGATCGGGGAGCCGGCCGCCGGCCGCGCCCGTCATGGTGCGTCCTCGGGGAGTGCCGGGGTCTGCCACGGTGACGGGTTGCGGGCACTCACGGAAACGATCAGGGCCCGCAGCGAGATGCGGACCAGGTCGATGTCCGCGATCGACAGCACCACGTCCCCCGTGAGGACGACGCCGCCGCTCAGCAGGCGGTCGAGCAGGTCGATGAGGGCCACCTGGCTCTGTGCCAGTGGCTCGGCCCCGGACGGCCGCTGTGTGTCGTTCATGGCGGCCGGTCCGTTGCCGGGTCCTCCGTGCCCGGTGGGGCGACGAAGGAGTACGGCGCCCAGGGGCCGGTGACGTCGATCCGTACGCCGGGCAGTCCGTGGGCAGCGTCGAGAACCCGCTTGCGGAATTCCGCCGTGGCCTCGTGCGTGAGGAGATAGGCGTCGTTGACGACGTTCTCCCCGGCGCCCGTGGCGAGTTCCCCTTGCTGCACCCGGTGCCGGGCGTGGTCGGTCGCCATGGCGCGGCCGATCGACTCGACCCGTTCGGCAGCCTCCCGGGCGGCCTCGTAGCACTCCTCGCGCGAGTGCCGCTGGGCGCGGCGGGCCCGCAGATAGGCCCGGCCCGGGCCGGTGTCGGCGGTCGTGTCGGCAGCGCTCGCCGAGCCGGCAGCGCTCGCCGGGCCGGGGCGCCGGGTGTCCGGCTGCGGCTCCACGTAGATCTTCACGCCCCATTCGAGCTGTCCCGCCAGGCGCTGCAGGGTCTGCGAGAACAATTCCGCGTCCTCGTGCAGCATCGCCCGTATCCGCCCGTCGTCGAGGTACACCGTGGCGAGTCGAAGCGGCAGCACGGTGGTGTGCGCGGCCAGGGCCTCGATCACGCTGTGGTGGGCGCGGGCGACAGCTTCCAGCCAGTCCAGGTCCTCCAGGTGGCGGCGCAGGGCACGCTCCTGGAATTCCTCGGCGGGCACGGGGCTGACGGCGGCGGTGAGATCGCTCCCGGGCCCCTCCGAAACCATGTGGACCGGCGCACCCGCGACGCCGACCACGCCCTCCAGAGCCGTGTCGAGGCCCGCCGCGTTGCGCACCACGGCGTAGGCGTAGAACACCGACTCAGTCATCGCTCGCCCCGCTCCTGCGTCGGGTGGAGGACCGCGGGGTGCGGGACCGTCCGGCGGGCGGCTGCTCTTCGCGAGGCGACAACTCCCGTCCTTCCTTGAGTGCCTCGATCTCGGCGTGCAGGCGCCTGTTCTCTTCGGCCAGCGCACTCTCGCCGGCTCGGGAGGACAGCGAGGCATCGTGCTCCCACCAGTCGATCCCCATCTCCCTGGCCTTGTCGACGGAGGCGACGATGAGCCGGAGCTTGATGGTGAGCAGTTCGATGTCCAGCAGGTTGATCCGGATGTCCCCCGCGATGACGATCCCCTTGTCCAGGACACGCTCGAGGATGTCGGCCAGGTTCGCGCTGGAGCCCTGGCCGTAGCCGTACGGGGTCGCGGCCCGCGAGGGGTACGGTCGCGGTCGGTTGGTGAGGGGATCTGTCATACGGCCACCTGGATTCCCGCTCAGGGAGCGGCTTGGCCCCGCCGGTAGGCGACAATCTCCTCAAGACGGTCGAGGAGCCGGTCCTCGCACTCGTCGAAGGTCCTCTGGTCGATGCGGCCCTCGAGCAGCGCGTGCTCCAGTGCGGCGAGTTCACGCTGTACGGGCTCGGGGTCGTAGTACTCCCGCTCGGCCGCCTCGATCACCCGGTCGACGACCCAGCCCACGCCCCGCACCGGCGCCAGCGGCAAAGTGAGGATCTGGTTGACCAGGCCCATGAGCTGCACCTCTCAGACGAAACTGTACGGCGGCAGCGGTCCGCGCAGCCGCAGCTTGCAGTCCTCGCCCAACTGGTGGGCCAGGCTCATCTGCGTGGCCAGGAACATCTCCTCCTGGGCCTCCTCCACCAGGAAGGAGACATTGAGGAAGTCCTGCCCGCCGGGCGACGAGATGCTCTCCTCGCGTGCGTACGGTCGCAGGGCCTCGACGATTCCCGAGGCGAGCGCCTGCTGTCGTGCCTCAACCTCCTGCGCGATCAGCTCACCCAGCGCGAGCGACATCTCAGGGGTGCCGGAGCCGCCGCGGGTGGCCTCGTTGAGTTCGTGAGCCTCCTGCGACTCCCGGAGGATCCGGCGCAGCAACGCCTTCTCCTCCCAGGAGACCTTCAGGTTGTATTCGGTGGCGCCTTTCAGGTGTTGCAGCCGCTGCTCGTACTCGCTCGCGCGGTCTTCCAGCGCACCGCGCACGGCGTCGTCGTTCTCGGCGGTCATCCCGAACTGCAGGGGCAACACCGTGCCGTCGGCCATCAGTCGTTCCTGGACCTCCTGATGCGCCGCGACGTCGCGGCGCCTGGGACGCAGATCCTCGGGGGCGTCACTCACGACCGCGTTCAGCACTCCCGCCGTCACAGACCGCAGCGGGCCGGGAGGGTCCCCGACACCTCGCAGGCCATCCAGACGCATCGGGTGACTCTTCGAAGTGATGGAGTAGACGTAGACGGCCATGGGTCACTCCCTCTCCCGCCGAGACGTTCTCCTGGCCCGGCGGCGCTGCTGTCTGGGCTCCTCCTCGTATGCGACCTCCTCCTGATCGTCTTCCTCGTTCCCGTCGTTCTCCTCCGTCTCTTCTTCCTCGCCGTCGCCGGTCAGGGTGTCCTTGACCGCCTCGACTGCGCCCGTCAGGGCCCCCTTGGACTTGCCTTCGGCCCCACCTTCGGTGATCTCGCCGACGAGATCGGTGAGCTGCGTTGGCTGTTTGTTGCCGGATTCGAGGTCGAGGCGGTTGCAGGCTTCGGCGAAGCGCAGGTAGGTGTCCACACTGGCCACGACGATGCGAGCGTCGATCTTGAGAATCTCGATGCCGACGAGGGACACGCGGACGAACACGTCGATGACGAGGCCCCGGTCGAGGATCAGGTCCAGGACGTCGTACAGGCTGCTCGTGCTTCCACGCGAGATGCTGCCCCCGCCTTGCGGTACCACGGTCATGGCGCCTCCCTTCACCACCCCCTTGTACGGATCAGCGGCGCCGGTCGATCTGGCCGCGGGTGTAGCGGCGGGTCCGTTCGTACGCCAGCAGGTCGCCCTCCTCGTCCAGCGTCACGTGGTAGCTGCCCAGCACGCTGGTCGTCTCGGGGACTCGCTCCAGTTCGAGTACCTCGACATCCGCCTCCCATCCGTCTTCGGTCCGTTTGATGGCCGATACCGATTCGGGAGCCCGCCCGAGGAGTTCCTGCAGTTGACTTGCCGCCGACCGCATGGCCCACGCCGCCGTGCGCTTGCTGGATTTCCGGGCCTTGTTGTCGGCCGGGCGGCGTGCAGTGTCGTCACTGCGGGAGACTCTCCTGCCACTGCCTGTGCGGTCCTTCTCTGACGCGGCCATCTTCCCAACTCCGTCGTTGGAGCGGCGCTCCCCAGTCACTCAAACGTACTATTTCAACATATACACCTAAAAACGGGCAGCAACGGACCGGCCGCATGCCGCCATGCGGCTGTGCAGCGGCCCGCCGGAGGGAATGACCGATGAAAGATTCGACGAAGATCGCTGTCGCCGCCGCTGTCGCCGGTGGCTACGTCCTCGGTCGCGTCAAGAAGGGGCGACTCGCCTTCGGACTGGCCACCTACCTCGCGGGCCGCCGCTTCGGCCTCGAACCCCAGCAACTGCTCACCGAAGGCCTGCGCAGACTCCAGGAGTTGCCTCAGGTCGCCGACCTCAACGACCAGGTACGTGGCGAATTCAAGGACGCCGGCCGCAAGGCCCTCGCCGCGGCGGCGGATCGCAAACTCGCAGATCTCGCGGACGTGTTGCACGAACGGACCGCCCGCATCGGCAGCGAGAAGGACCAGGAAGAACGGGAAGAGGACGAGGAAGAACCCGAGGAGGAGGAAGCAGAGAGCGAGGAGGACTGGGAGGGCGAGGAGCCCGAGGACGAGACGGAAGACGCAGAGGAAGAGGAAGAGGAGGAGGAAGAGGAGGAGGAAGAGCCGCGCGCGAAGAAACCCACGTCACAGCGCAGACGTCCCACCCGCGGGGCCGAAGAGGCGGAGCAGGCGCCCTCCAGGCGGCGCCGCACGGCCGAGCGGCCGTCCACACGACCCGCGCCGCGCAAGGCAACGGCCCGTGAGACAACGGCCCGCAAGGCCACTGCCAAGAAGGCACAGCCCGCGAAGAAGACGGCCGGGAAGAGGGCGGCTCCGGCCAAGCAGCCCGCGGCGAAGAAGACCGCGGCACCGGCGGGAAGGGCGACCGCGAAGAAGACCGCTGCGCCGGCCAGAAAGACCACGGCGAGAAAGTCCACGGCGAAGAAGACCGCCCCGAAGAAGACCACCCCGAAGAAGACGGCGTCCAAGAAGGCGTCCACACGGCGGAGGTAGGCCATGGCCAGGACGGCACGGAAGACCGAGCAGGACGAGCTCTCCGGCCTCGACCGGTTGCGCGACGAACTCGTCGACTACCTCGGCGCCCAGGTTGAGCGCCTCGCGGACGTGGCGGGCGACAAAGTGGAAGGCCTGACCGACCAGTTGCTGGACGTGGCCGAGAACGGCGGGGTCCTCCCGAAAGTCGGAGCCCGCGTCCTCCAGGGTGACTCGCCGATCAAGGCTCTGCTCGGCGAGAAGGCCAAGAGCATCAAGGACAGTGTCACAGAAAAGGCATCGAGCCTGTTCGGCGGCGGTAAGGGCCGCAAGTCCGGCACCCCGAAGGTCACGAACATCATCGAGCACCTCGATGTCGGCGTCCCCGTACGCGTCGCCTACGACCACTGGACCCGGTTCGAGAAGTTCAGTTCCTTCACCAAGGGCGTGCGCAGCGTGTCCCAGGGAGACGAGACCAGCAGCGACTGGAAGGTGAAAGTGGGGCCGTCCACCCGTTCCTGGAAGGCCACTGTCCAGGAACAGATCCCGGACGAGCGCATCATGTGGACTTCCGACGGGGCCAAGGGCAGTACCCGTGGCTGTGTCAGCTTCCACGAACTGACGCCCACACTCACGCACATCGTGCTGGTCGTCGAGTACTACCCCTCCGGCTTCTTCGAGAAGACCGGCAACCTGTGGCGCGCCCAGGGACGCCGGCTGCGGCTTGATGCCAAGAACTTCCAGCGCTACGTCACACTCTCCGACGAGGACGCCGACGGCTGGCGCGGTGAGATCCGCGACGGCGAGGTGGTGCGCACCCACGAGGAGGCGTTGGAGGAGGAAGAAGCGGATTACGAGGAAGAAGAGCCCGAGGAGGAGTTCGACGAGGATGAGGAAGAGGCACCGGAGGGCGAGTACGAGGACGAAGAGGAGGAGGGCGAGGAGGAGTACGAAGACGAAGACGAAGGCGAAGAGGCATGAGACCACAGCGACCCTGACGCGTGGTCAAGGGCAGTTGGTGTCATTGCGCTCGGCGGTCCCCGGGCCGCTCCGCCAGGGCTTCGGCGCGGATCCGGGCGCAGCTGCGGCTGATCAGCCGGGAGACGTGCATCTGGGAGATGCCGAACCGATCGGCGATACGGCTCTGCGTCGCGTCCTCGAAGAACCGCATGTAGAGGATGGCCCGCTCCCGTTCGGGCAGTCGGCGCAGGCCCGCCTTGGCCGCCTCACGGTCCACCACCACGTCGTACGAGGCGTCGGCGGCGCCGAGGGTGTCGGCGAGGCGGGATCCCTCGTCACCGGTGGGCAGTTCAGCGTCCAGTGACAGGGCCCTGAAGCTCTCCAGCGCCTCAAGGCCCGCTGACACCTCCTCCTCGGTCAGGCCGGTGTGGGCGGCGACATCGGCCGTGGTGGGCTCGGCAGCACCGGGCCGCCGTGCCAGCTCCCGGCGGGCCAGCCGCACCCGGTTGCGCAGTTCCTGCACCCGGCGCGGCACCCGGACGGCCCACATCCGGTCCCGGAAGTGCCGCCTGACCTCACCGGTGATGGTCGGCACGGCGTAGCTCTCGAAAGCCCCCCGGGAGGGGTCGTACCGGTCCACGGCCCTCACCAGGCCGAGGGCGGCCACCTGACGCAGATCCTCCAGCAGCTCACCACGGTCACGGAAACGGCCGGCGATCCGGTGGGCCATGGGCAGCCAGGCGGCAACGAGTGCGTCGCGCACGACCTCATGCTCGGGGCCGTCGTCCAGTTCCACGAGCCGATCGAACAGTGCCGCGGTGTCGGGGGCCTGGTGGTGGCTCCGCCGAGTGGCGGGCGAGGTGGTGGCGGCCCCGGTCTCGGGTGTGGTGGGACGGCTCGTCGACGTGTAGGTCAGCATGCGGATGGCCTCCTGAGCGGTTCTCGGGGCGGCCCTCTGAGACGGTGTTCCAGGGGCCGACCCGAACAGTGCGGTCAGGGTCTGCCGCAGAGGAGCCGCCGAGGCCGCCGGACAGTACCGGACAGTCGGGCTCCCACTGGGCGTGCGCCTCCGTTCCGAAGCACGAAGGCTCGGCTGCCCTTCGATCCCGCTGCCAAACCACACATCCGCGGTAACGGGCATCGCCGGGGCGAGGCTGCTCCTGGTCGATGTCCTCACCGACAGCCGACGGACGCCCTCTGCTCCCCGCGCACGACCGCACCGCAACACCCGCCCCGACGCCGGGACCTCCGTGCGAGGACACCGACGACGGGTACCTGCAAGACCGAGGCCGTGCAGCTGCAGCGCGCGCTGCACACCCGGCCGGACATCGATCCGGTCCGCGGCATACTCTTGGCTGCCTTCGGCCGGGATCATCGTGTCCGGCCGTGATGATGCCGGGGCACGCTACGTCGCGCCGCTGCCCCCGCTTCCGAACGATCCGCCGGAGCCGGGCTGCCAGCGAGGGCGGGTCCGCTCAGGACTGGGCCTGCTGGGGGCGTTCCCGAGCTGGTGGGGTGTCAGGCCGTCGCCCTTCACCGTAGTCCGGGGCACCTCGTTCGGCTCGCGCATCTCCCGCTCCTCACGCACCGGTCCCGAACGGGGCAACCGGGGATGGTCCGAGCGCCCAGGGGGAGCGGGTTCCCGGCTGCGCACCCGGATCCCGAGGCGTACGGCCCCCACCAGTGCGGCCGTGACGAACAGACCGCAGACGGCGATGGCCACCACCCCCGCCGCCGAGCCGGTGGCGGCCACTTGCTCCTGTGTCGTGTTCATGGGACGCCGAGTACCCGGCGCCCTGACGTGCCATACCCGGACGCGGCACGGACGGTGCCGATTCCTGCCATCCCTGCTTCGGCATCCCCGCGGTGACGGCATCACAGCTGCCGGTGATGTCCTCATGACGTCACGGTGTGAGGTGGGCTGGTCCGGCGGACGCCTGGGACCCCAACCGGCACCGGCCCCTCGACGTGGCCATGCCGGGCCAAAGCCCGTGCGCGCGGTGGTGCGTGAGGCACTGACCGTGATTTATGCACGAAACGGGCACCCCGTGCCGGTCGACGACGGGACCGGTGAGGTACGGGTGAGGTGAGTGGCGCCCGGGCGGCACGGCCTTCGCCACCGTGCCGCCCCGGCCACCCACGCCGCCATCCGTACCCCATGCGGCACATCCCATAACACTCCCGGGATCAGCCTGCCGTTGCACCGCACGGCACATCATCCCGGCCCCACGAAACGTCAGGCTCAGGGCCTGTCCTGGCCATCCCTGACGTCCAGCGGTCACACTCCGATGAAGCTCACCGTCTCCGCCATGTCCGCCCGCCCGGTGCGCAGCCGTGGCACGCCTTCCCTCTCGAAACCCACCGAGATGCCGCAGAACAGTACGCGCTCGTCATTGGCGCCGACAGTTCGGCCGACGGTCTTGCGGTACATGGTCCACATCACCTGGGGGCAGCTGTGCAGCCCTTCCGCCCTCAGCAACAGCATGACCGTCTGCAGGTACATCCCCGCGTCACCCCACTGTCCGGGCCCCATGGTCCGGTCGAGGTAGCAGAACAGGACGACCGGTGCCCCGAACGCCTCCGAGTTCAACGTAGCGATCTTCTTGGGCCGCTCGGGGTCGTCGCGCTCAATTCCCAGCGCCTGGTACCGCTGAGCCGCCGCCGCGGAGAAGCGGTCCAGATACGGCGAGGTCAGTTCGTCCGGGTACATCGGATACTCCCGCTCGTCACCCGGGTCTCCCGCCAGTGCCCTGGCCGTCGCGCGTCTCTTGAGTTCGGCCAGGGGTTCGCCGGTCACGACATACACATGCCACGGCTGGAGGTTCCCACTGGACGGAGCCCGCGTCGCTGCGGTCAGCACTCGTTCGAGGATCTCCTTGGCCACCGGCTCGTCGCTGAACGCCCGCACGGCCCGGCGGCTGTCCACGGCCTCGTACACATCCACGTCCTCGCGTCCTCCCCTTCATCCGGGCCTCACCGCTGTGTTCATCGGTCAGCACCGAGTATCGCCGGGAGCCGCCGGGCCACGGCCGCGCGATTGATTCCGCGAAGCGGAAACAAGGCGCCTGTGGGTGAGGGTGCGGGCCAGGGGGAACTCGGACCCTGTGGCAGGGCAGATCCCATGAGGTGCCCGGGATGGACGACCGGTCCTGGGGTGGTGGAGAGACGACAGCAGAGACGAACGGCGCGCCGCTGGAGGAGTTCCTGGCCGACCCGGCCCACTGCACCCTCGACCTCGCGAGCGTCGTCGCCGACTGCGCCAAGTTGCTCGACTCGATGACCGACGTCCCGGCGTACGTACGCAACGCACGGTGCGACGTCCTCGCCGCCAATGCGTTCGGCCGGGCGTTGTACGCACCGGCCTTCGACTCCCCGCTGTTCGCCCGGCGGGGGCCGGTCAACACCGCCCGCTTCCTGTTTCTGGACCCCGCCGGCCGGGACTTCCGGACCGACTGGGACAAGGGTGCCGACGACTCCGTCGCCTTCCTGCGCTCCGAGACAGGGCGAGCACCCCATGACAGGGCGTTGACCGACCTGATCGGAGAACTCACAACCAGGAGCGATGAGTTCGCACGCCGGTGGGCCCGCCACGACGTGAAGATCCACCGCTCCGGCGTGAAGCGCCTTCACCCCCCGCTCGTCGGCGATCTCGCGCTGCCCTACGAGGCGATGGATCTGCCGGCCGACCCTGGCCTCCGCCTCAACTTCCGCACCCCGCACCGGACTCGCCGCAGCGCGAGGCCCTCAGCCTCCTCGCCGGCTGGGTGAGCACCGGCACGGTCGCCCCCTCGCACAACGACTGAACCACCACGAGGAGAACACCTTCACCCACTACCGACCGCTCGGACGCACCAGCGTCCAGGGCAGCCCGCTCTGCCCGGGCGCGATGATGTTCGGCCCCTGGGGCAACGAAGACGAGGCCGACTCGGTACGGATCATCCACCGCACCCTCGACGCCGGCATCAACTTCATCGACACCGCGGGCGTGTCTCCGGCGGGGTCTCGGAGGAGATCGTCGGCAAGGCGCTCAAGGACCGTCGCGAAGAAGTTCTTCATGCCGAAGAGCCAGGACGCCCCCAACTCCCGGGGAGAATCGAGGCGCTGGATCATCCGCGAGGTTGAGAACTCCCTCAGGCGCCTGGGCGCCGACCGCATCGACCTCTACCAAGTCCACCGCCCCAGCCCGGACACCGACGTCGCCGAAACCCTCTGCGCTCTCTCCGACCTCGTACACCAGGGCAAGATCCGGCACATCGGATCCTCGTCCTACTCCGGTTCCCAGGTCGTCGAAGCCCAGTGGATCCCGTCGACCCGTAGCTCGAGGTCGCCGTAGCTGTTGTCGGCGGGGTTGACGGTCACCCCGGGGCCACGATCCCGTCGATGCGGTCGAGTACATAAGATCAACGAGATCGACTTCGGCTGCGGGTATCTCCCAGGTGGCATCCGCTTCGATGCATCCTGAGCAGCGCGTCAGGGCCGAATGTTCTCGAGGTCCTGGAGAAGGCCGGCGTGTGTCGGCTGCCACCCGAGGGCATCGCGGGTGTGCGCGCTGGACGCAGGCTGGTCCATGGCGAAGATCGGGCCGAACGGGCCGAAGTTCTCCTGCGGAACCTCCTCGACCGGCAGGCCCAGTCGCCGGCCGATGACCGTCGCGATGTCCCGCACCGCGTCGCCCTCGTCGGCGACGGCGTGCCAGGACGTCCCGGCCGGCGCGGACTCAAGGACCAGACGGAACAGGGCCGCCGCGTCGAGCGCATGCACGGCCGGCCAGCGCTGGGTGCCGTCGCCCGGGTAGCCGGAAACCCCGGTGCGGCGCGCTGCCTCGACCAACAGGCCGGCAAACCCGCCCTGTCCCTCGTTGTGGACCGTGCGCGGCATGCGGACGGCCATGCTGCGCACACCGCGCGAGGCGAGATCCAGCAGCGCTGTGACCGACCGGCCTCGACCGGCCACCGGTCCGCCGGTGGGCAGCGGATCGGCCTCGGTGGAGGCGCGTCCCGGCACCCAGGGGGTACCCGAGACCGTGACGATCGGGCGGTCACTCCCGATGAGTTCCCGTCCCAGCGCGGCGAGAGCGGCGCTCTCCTCGGCGATGGCCTGTGCGAGCGCATCCGGACTGCTGTAGTCGCGGCCGAACGCCAGACTGATCACGCCGTCGCACTGTGCAGCGCCGGACCGCAGGACGTCGAGGTCCGCCAGGTCTCCGCGCAGCACCTTGGCGCCGGCGCTCTCAAGGGCCCGCGCGGAGCCGTCCGAGCGGGCCAGTGCGAGAACGGAGTGGCCGTTGCCGAGCATTTCGGCGACGACGGCGGAGCCGATGGTGCCGGTGCCGCCGGTGATGAAGACGTGCATGAGTCCTCCCGGAAAGTGATGGGACTGTTGTCCCATCACTCCACCTTACCCGGTGACGGGACAACAGTCCCATCACCTATCCTGGGTCTCATGGCTAGATGGCAACCAGGGGCGTCCCAGCGACTCGTCGTTGCGGCCGTCGACCTGTTCACCGAGCAGGGGTACGACGCCACCACCGTGGCGCAGATCGCCGAGCGTGCCGGCGTCACCAAGAGCACCTTCTTCCGGTACTTCTCCGACAAGCGCGAGCTACTGGTCGCCGGTCAGGAGACGCTCGGCAGGCTGCTCGCCGACGGCATCACCGAGGCGCCTGCGAGCGCGAGCCCCCTTCAGGCGGTGGCGGCCGGTCTCGAGCGCGCATCGAGCGCCATGGGGCCGGTGAACCGCGAACTCGGCCCCCGCCTCGAAGCAGCCGTGGCAGCCAGCACCGAACTTCAGGAGCGCGACGCCCTCAAGAGCGTCGGTCTCGCGGCCGCCATGACAGCCGCGCTCATCGCCCGCGGTGTCCCCGGGCCGACTGCGCATGTCGCGGGCGAGCTGGGAGTCCTCGCGTTCAAGCAGGGCTACGCCCGGTGGTCCGAAAGCGATCGTGACGATGCCGAAGGGCTCGCGCCTCATGCGCTGGCAGCCCTGGAGGACCTGCGCGCGGCAACCGCGTCGCTGGGCTGATCTGCGCCACCTTGCTGTTGCGGCAGCCTGGCCGTGCGCTCGGGACGGGTGGCTTCGCCGCAGCGAACGCCTCGCCCAGGACGCGTCCGGAAGCGTCCCGTCCACCGTCAAGAACGCCACGGGACAGGTCGAGGCCTTCACCTGGGCCGGCAGCGCGGCGGCGCGGCAGCCGTCACCGGCATGAGGCGCGAGGACGTGAGCCCGCCCATCCGCGGCCGGAGGCCACAGGCCCGCCGCGTCAGGCGCGGGGGCGGGTGCCCGGAGCCGGCGCCGCTGGTCGGTGAAGCCGGCCATGGCGGCGTGCGCGGGCCGGCGCCGGCGCCCCGTCACGGCTCGGCGTGAACAGCGCCCCCTGGCCCGGTGCCGTGTACCCGCCGCGCTCGCCAAGAACTTCCCGGTCGGGCGGTGCGTGCCGGCGCGCCCGGGGTCCACGGGAATCCACTGCCGCGCCTTCTCTCACGCCTGCTGCCGGCGCGCCACCATCACCGCGTACACCAGGACCCCGGCGAACAGGAACAACACGCCCTGGTACACCGCCGCGTAGCCGGCACCCGCCATCAACCACAGGGAGAAACCGGCCGCCACCGCGGTGATCACCAGGTCCCGGGCGAGCCGGGCGCGGTCCACCGACTCGCGGCGGCCGGAGATCAGGTGGAAGAGCTGGGCGGCCGTCGCGAGGAGGTACGGCACGGTCGCGGTGAACGTGGTGATGAGGACCAGGACCTCGAAGACCTTCCCCGAGCCCGACAGGTAGTTGTAGGCGGTGAGCAGGGAGGCGAGGACGACCGTGACGGCGACGCCGATGGTCGGCACGCCCCGGCGGCGCCGCGCGAAGGCCGCAGGGAACAGGCCGTCCTTGGCCGCGGCGTACGGGGTCTGGGCGCTCAGCAGCGTCCAGCCGTTGAGGCAGCCCGTCATCGACACCACCGCCGCCAGCGCCACGGCCGTACCGCCCCAGCTGCCGCCGAACATCGCGTTCACGGCGTCCGAGAACGGCGCGGTGGAGTGCACCAGACGGTCGTGCGGCACCGTGCCGAAGACGGCCAGGGTGCCCAGCAGATACACCAGGGCGGCGCCCGTGGTGCCGATGACGCTGGCGCGCCCCACGTTGCGGCGGGCGTCCTTGACCTCGCCCGCGCTGACGGCGGCCGACTCCACCCCTAGGTAGGAGAAGAGCAGCAGGGCGGCGGAGGCGGACACCGCGCCGACCGGGCCGTGACCGCTCGAGTTGAACGGCCCCAGCCGCGCCGGGTCGAAGAAGAACAGCCCGCCGACCGCGACGAGCAGCAGCGGCACGAACTTCAGCACCGTGGAGACGAGTTGTACGGCACCCACGTACCGGGTTCCGGCGAAGTTGGCGACGGCGGGCAGCCACAGCAGGACCAGGGCGGTCAGGCACGCGGACCAGGGGTGGCCGCCCACCGGTATCACCACGTCGAGGTAGCCGACCGCGGCCACGGCCAGCGCGGCGTTCGACACCCAGCCGGTGATCCAGTACGACCAGGCGGCCAGGAAGCCGGCGAAGTCGCCGAACGCCTCGCGGGCGTAGACGTACGGGCCGCCGGTGCGGGGATCGCGTGCGGCGAGCCGGCCGAAGACCAGGGCCAGGGCGATGGCGGCGACGGTCAGCACGGCGAAGGCGACCAGGCTGACCGTGCCGAAGGGGGCGATGGAGGCGGGCAGCGTGAAGATGCCGCCGCCGATGATGTTGCCCATGACCAGCGCGGTGGCGACGGGCAGGCCGAACTGCCGGGCATGCCTGCTGGTGCCGGTCGAGTCCGTCACGTCCGGGTTGTCGTGAGGGACCTGGTCGTCAGTGACCTGGCCGTGAGTGACCTGGTCGGGTGCCGCGAGGGTCTCCGAGGGGGCCGGAGCCGGTTGCGGGGCGGTTCCGGGGCTGTCCATGGGGGTCCGCCTCTCCAATCACACAGATGTCCCGGGATCGCCGGGACGTCAGTCATGGTCGGGGAAGTCGCCGCCCTCCACAAAATCGCCGGATCTCGTGCGGCTCAGCGGGGCTGACCTCGTAAAAAGTGCGTTCGCGGGACGTCCGTGCCGCGATATGTCCTGTGGTGCCTCTCGTGCGTGGGACGGCCGGGTGCGTGAGGGCGGTGTCCGTCCTCCCGGTCAGCCGCGTTCCTCTCCGCCCGCCCACAGGCTGCGGACATGGCCCAGGTGCCGGGTCATGATCTCGTGCACGGCCTGTTCGTCCCGCTCCAGCAGGGCGTCGAGGAGTTCGAGGTGTTCCTGGGCGGAGGCGAGCAGGCGGCCCGCGCGCACCAGCGCGGTCAGGCCGTAGAGGCGGGAGCGCCCGCGCAGGTCGGCGATCACCTCGACCAGGTGGGCGTTGCCGGCCAGGGCCAGCAGGCCGAGGTGGAAGCGGGTGTCGGCCTCGACATAGGCGATCAGGTCGCCCGCCACCGCCGCGGTGACGATCTCCCGGGCCGCCGGGCGCAACGCCTCCAGCGAGACACGGTCGGCGGTGCGGGCCAGCCCGGCGACGGTGGGGATCTCGATGAGGGCACGGATGTGCGTGTACTCGTCCAGCTGCTGGTCGGAGACGGCGGTGACCCGGAAGCCCTTGTTGGGCACGGTGTCGACCAGGCCCTCCTTGGCCAGGTCCAGCATCGCCTCCCGCACCGGTGTCGCCGAGACACCGAAGCGGGCGGCGAGGGACGGGGCGGAGTAGACCTCGCCGGGGCGCAGCTCGCCCGCGATCAGCGCGGCGCGCAGCGCGTCGGCGACCCGCTCACGGTAGCTGCTGCGCCGGCCGCCGAGCCGGGGCAGCGCCGGCAGGTCCCCGTCCGAGGTGTTCTGTGCCATGTCACGCATCACCGGCGGGAGTCTAGAGGACGAATCCCTCCGGGAACGGATCGGTGGGGTCCAGCAGGTACTGGGCGGTGCCGGTGATCCACGCGCGACCGGTGAAGCTCGGCAGCACCGCCGGGACTTCGGCGACCTTGCTCTCACCGAGCAGCCGTCCGGTGAACCGGGTGCCGATGAAGGACTCGTTCACGAACTCGGTGTGCAACGGCAGTTCGCCGCGCGCGTACAGCTGCGCCATGCGCGCGCTGGTACCCGTGCCGCACGGGGAGCGGTCGAACCAGCCCGGGTGGATGACCATCGCGTGCCGCGAGTGCCGGGCGGTGGCACCGGGCGCGTACAGGTGCACGTGGTGGCAGCCGCGGATCGACGGATCTTCCGGATGCACCGGCTCCGCCTCGGAGTTGATCGCCTCCATCAGCGTGAGGCCGGCCGCGAGGATGTCGTCCTTGCGGGCGCGGTCGAAGGGGAGACCGAAGGCGTCCAGCGGGAGGATCGCGTAGAAGTTGCCGCCATAGGCCAGGTCGTAGGTGACCGTACGTCCGCCGGGCAGTGTGATCGCGCGGTCGAGCGCGACGGCGAACGACGGCACGTTCCTCAGGGTCACATGCCGCGCGGCGCCGTTGTCCACCGCCACCTCGGCCACCACCAGCCCCGCCGGCGTGTCCAGCCGGATGGTGGTCACCGGCTCCACGACCTCCACCATGCCGGTCTCGACCAGCACGGTGGCCACCCCGATGGTGCCGTGCCCGCACATCGGCAGATAGCCCGACACCTCGATGTAGATCACGCCCCAGTCGCAGTCGGGGCGGCTCGGCGGCTGCAGGACCGCGCCGCTCATCGCGGAGTGGCCGCGCGGCTCGTTCATCAGCAACTGCTTGATGTGGTCGCGGTGTTCACGGAAGTACAGCCGCCGCTCGTTCATCGTCGCACCCGGTACGGTGCCGATCCCGCCGGTGATCACGCGGGTCGGCATGCCCTCGGTGTGCGAGTCCACGGCGTGCAGGACGAGTGTGCTGCGCAACGCTCCGGCCTCCCTCTCGAACGTCAGACGAGCCCTGCTGCGACGGCCTTCTCGGTGGCCGCACGGACCGCGGCCTCCTGCTCGGGGAGCAGTGGCACCCGCGGCGGGCGCACCGGGCCGCCGTACCGGCCTACGACGTCCATGGACAGTTTGATGGCCTGCACGAACTCCACCCGTGAGTCCCAGCGCAGCAGCGGGTGCAACTGCCGGTACAGGGGCAGGGCCGTGGCGAGGTCGCCGGCCACCGCGGCGCGGTACAGCTGCACCGAGGCACGGGGCAGCGCGTTGGGGTAGCCGGCCACCCAGCCCTTGGCGCCCGCCACGGTCAGCTCCAGCAGGACGTCGTCGGCGCCGGTCAACAGGTCCAGGTCAGGGGCGAGTTCGGCGATGCGGTACGCGCGGCGGACATCGCCCGAGAACTCCTTGACGCCATGGATGTGCCCCTCGCCGTGCAGTCGGGCGAGGAGTTCGGGCACCAGGTCGACCTTGGTGTCGATCGGGTTGTTGTACGCCACCACCGGCAGGCCCGACCTCGCGACCTCCGCATAGTGGGCGAGGACCGAGCGGTCGTCGGCACGGTAGGCGTTGGGGGGCAGCAGCATCACCGAGGCGCAGCCCGCCGCGCCCGCCTGCTCGGCCCACCGGCGGGCCTCGGCGGAGCCGTACGCGGCGACGCCCGGCATCACTCGCGCGCCGCCGACCGCCGCCACGGCCGTCTCCACCACTCGGGCGCGCTCCTCGGGGGTGAGTACCTGGTACTCGCCGAGCGAGCCGTTGGGCACGACGCCGTCGCAGCCGTTCGCCACCAGCCAGGCGCAGTGCTCGGCGTAGCGGTCGTGGTCGACCGAGAGGTCGTCGCGCAGGGGGAGCGCGGTGGCGACGAGGACGCCGCGCCAGGGGCGGTTCTCCGGGTGGGTCATGAACGGTCCCCAATCAATGCGGTGTGACATGTCACTGTTCGGCTGTGTCGTCGTCCGGCAGGTTCGCCAGCACGCCGAGCGGTACCGGGCGGGCGAAGGGCCGGCGTCCCGCGGTGAGCGGGCAGCCGGTCAGTGCGGCCACGGCGGGTGCGCACATCCGGCCCTGACACCAGCCCATCCCGGCCCGGGTGAGCAGTTTCGCGGTGCGCAGGTCCGTGGCGCCGAGCGATCGTGCGGCCGTACGGACAGGGCCGGCGGTGACCTCCTCGCACCGGCACACCACCGTGTCGTCCGGGATGCGCTCCGCCCAGCCCGCGGGCGGGGCGTACACCGTCTCGAGCGCCGCGAAGAACGCCCGCAGCCGGGTCCTGACCCGGGCGGCGGCGGCCCAGGCGCGCGGGTCGGGGACGGTGCCGTGCAGCCGGGCGGCGGCCGAGCGGCCCGCGATGTGCCCCTCGGCGAGCGCGAGGGCCGCGCCGCCGATGCCGGTGGTCTCGCCCGCGGCCCACACCCCGCGCACGTCGGTGCGCTGCTCGCCGTCCACCCGTACGTCCGTCCCGGCAAGGGTGCAGCCGAGGGCCTCGGCAAGGTCGGTGTGCGGCAGCATGCCATGGCCGACGGCGAGGGTGTCGCAGGAGATGCGGCGCCCACTGCCGGGCCGGATCCGCCCCGTGCGGTCCAGCGCGGCGACCGTGACCGCCGTCAGCCGGTCGGTGCCGTGCGCCTCCAGTACGGTGTGCCGGGACAGCGTGCGCACCCCGTGGCGCAGCAACAGCGCCGCGTACCAGGCGCCTTCGGCGAGCTTGGCGGGGTGCGCGGCGAGGTCCGGCGCGCGGCGCAGTACGGCCGTGGGTCCGGCGGACTCCACCAGCGCGGCCACCCGGGTCCCCGCCGCGGCGAGCCCGGTGGCCACCGGCAGCAGCAGCGGCCCGGTGCCCGCGACCACGGCCGTCCGGCCGGGCAGCACCAGAGCACCCTTGAGCATGGCCTGTGCGCCGCCCGCCGTGACGACTCCGGGAAGCGTCCAGCCGGGAAAGGGCAGGACGCGCTCGTAGCCGCCCGTGGCCAGCAGCACCGCGTCGGCGCGGACGGTGACCCCCTGCTCCTGTGCGGGACCGAGCAGCGCGTGCACCGTGAAGGAGTCCGACTCCCGCTGCACACACCAGACATGGTGGTCTGTCAGATGGGTGATGCGTCCGGCCGCGATGTGCCGGGCGAGGCCGTCCGCCAGCCGCCGCCAGGTGCGCCACTGGTGGTGCAGGGCCTCGGGGCGGCGGGCGCCCAGCGCGGGGGCGGGCTGCCGGTAGAACTGCCCGCCCGCCTGGCCGGCCGCGTCGATCAGGGTGACCCGGACGCCCCGGGCGGCCGCGGACAGCGCCCCGGCGAGGCCCGCCGGGCCCGCTCCGACGACGGCGAGATGCGCGCGCCCGGTCATCGCCCCGCCCCGCGGCCGTCGTCCCGTCCGGTCCCCTCCTGGGTGCGGATCTCGTCGCCCGGGCGCACCGGGACCAGACAGGCCCGCTGGTCGGCCTTGCCGTTGACGGTCACCAGGCAGTCGAAGCACACCCCGATCCCGCAGAACACCCCGCGTGGCCGTCCCGTGCCGCGCGTGCTGCGCCAGGCCCTCACGCCCGCCGCCCACAGCGCCGCCGCGACCGTCTGCCCGGGCAGCGCCGTGACGGGGCGACCGTCGAAGGTGGCGGTGAAGGCCTCGCCAGGCCGCGCCCGTGCCAACTCATGTGGATTCACGGTGTGTTGCCTCCCTCGGTCCGACTCCAGGGATTCACGCTGCTTCGCCTCCGTCGGGGTCGAACCGTTCCGGGCGGAACGGGGTGAGATCCAGCTCGGGCGGCTGTCCGGTGAGCGCCTGGGCGATCAACCGGCCGGTGCCGGTGGCCAGTCCGATGCCGGCGCCCTCGTGACCGCAGGCGTGGAACAGCCCGGGCACCCGGGGGTCGGGGCCGATCGCGGGAAGATGGTCGGGCAGATACGGCCGGAAGCCCGCGTACGTGCGCAGCGCGCGGACCCGCTGCAGGAACGGGAACAGGCCGATCGCCCCGGCCGCGAGCGCCCTGACCGCCGCCAGGGACAACGAGCGGTCGAAGCCCACCCGCTCCCGGCTCGCGCCGATGAGCACGGGGCCCGCGGCCGTACCCTCCACGACGGGCGAGGTGCGCAGGCAGGGCGAGTCGCTCGCGACGTCGGCCACATAGTCCGCCGCGTACACCTTGTGCCGGATCAGCCGTGGCAGCGGCTCGGTGACCAGGACGAAGCCGCGCCGGGGGAGTACCGGCAGCCGGACACCCGCGAGCGCGGCGAGGTCGCCGCCCCAGGTGCCGGCCGCGTTCACCACCGCCCGTGCGTGCACCTCGCCCCGGTCTGTGCGGACCCCGGCCACCGCGCCGTCCGCCGTGCGCACCACCCCGGTCACGGTCCGGTCCGTGTGCAGCCGGGCGCCCGAGGCGCGCAGCAGGTGCGCGGCGGCCAGCGCGGGCATGACCTGGGCGTCCTGTGGATAGTGCACCCCGCCCGCCATCCCGGGTGCCAAGTGGGGCTCGAATTCGGGAAGTCCGGCCGCATCCACCGGATCGGCCACGACCCCGGCCTCGCGCTGCCCGGCCGCGAACCGTGTGAGCGCGGCCAGTGCGCCGGGCGTCGAGGCGACCACCAGGCCGCCCTTGGGTTCGTACTCGACGGCCGCGCCCAGCTCGCCCGCCAGGTCGTCCCACAACCGGGCCGACAGCAGGGCGAGTTCGAGTTCGGGGCCCGGTTCCTTGTCGGATACGAGCAGGTTGCCCTCGCCCGCGCCGGTGGTGCCGCCGGCCACCGGTCCCCGGTCCACCACCCGCACATCGAGGCCGGTCCGCGTGGCGTACAGCGCGCAGGCCGCACCCACCATCCCGGCTCCGACGACCACGACATCGCAGGTCAGTCGCTTCGCCACGTCAGTACTATGTCACATGGCGCACTTTCTGAGGAGACCTCGGACACCCTCGGCCCTCCCTCGTGCCCTCCACTGCCGCCCGGCCGGAGTCCCGGGCGTGGACACCCTCTTGACGTCGCCCGGCACCGGATCGACACTCCAGGGAGGGAATCCTAGTGAACAGGTAGGGAACCATGCGGCGCCTCGAAACGGTCACCGGCCGAACGGGCCGTACACCGTTGCGCGCACCCCTGCTCACCTCCCGCCTGCACATCGACCTCCAGCGCGTCTGCAGCGCGATCAGCCTGCACCGCTGAGCCGGGCCCGCGCGCCCGCCGGCCGACGACCTCCGTCGGCGCGCCCCTGACGCACGCCCACCACCCGGGGAGACGCATGTCCATCACCTCACTCGCCGCCGTCCCGTCCGTCCACCGGGCCTGCCCCGTCTTCCGGGGCCGGATCGGCCAGGACGCGCGCAGCGGCCACTACGCCGTGCCCCACCGCTACCGGCTGCATCTGTCGACCGCCTGTCCCGACGGGCTGCGCCTCGCCGTCGGGCACAGCCTCCTCGGCCTGGACGCCGGCTGTCCGGTCACCGTGCTGCCCGCCGTCCCGGACTGTCCCGGCGGCGGCCACGCGGCGCTGCGCCCGCTGTACGAGGCGAGCGCGCACCACTACACCGGCCCGGCCCTTGCCCCGGTGCTCAGCGACGACTGGTCCGGACGCATCGTCAGCACCGAGGCCCGCGACATCCTGCGCGACCTCGACCGCTTCCCGCACGAGGGCGGCGCGGCACTCTACCCGAGCGGCCAGGAGTCCGTGATCGAGGCCGTCGAGGCCATGTGTGACGCCATCGAGGAGGCCGCGCAGTGCGCCGGACGGGCCGGCACCGGGCCGGTCGAGCGGGCCGCGGCCCTCGACGCGCTGTTCGACACCCTGGGCCGGCTGGAGAGCCGGCTCACGGAAGAGGAATACCTGGTCGACGACCGGCTCACCGCCGCCGACGTCGAACTGTGGGTGACCCTGGTGCAGTTGGACATGGTCCACCGCTGCCACCTCGACGCCTCCGCCGTGCACCGCATCGCCGCCCACCGCGCTCTGTGGGTCTACGCCGGCCGGCTGGCCGCACGCCCCGCCTTCGGCCGGCACCTCGACCTCGAGGGCATCTCCCGCCGCCACCACGGCCGTTGCCAGGGCCTGGAGGCCGCCGGGGCCGCCGTCCAGATCCTGGACTGGGCGGGCCGCGCCGCCGACACCGAGGACGCTTCCCGCAGGTGACGCGCGCACCGGGTACGTCTGATCCTCACCAGTGCCGTGTCCGTCGTCCAGTTCTACGTCGAGCGGTACTTCGCCCGCGGTGCCCCCCGCGCGCTGTCGCCGACCCCGCTGCAGAAGGCGCGGGCGGCCCTCACCGGAGTGCGGGCCCGGCTGCGCAGGGAGGCCGCCGTATGACCGCCACCGGCACCCCGCACAGCGCCCCGGCCGCCCTGGAGGTGCACAACGTCCACCAGCGGTACGGCACCCATCGCGTGCTGGACGGCATCGACCTGAGCGTGCGTCCGACCCCGACCACCGACTCCGACCACCTCCTCCCACGACGTCCAGCCGACGGCCTCCCCTCGACGCCCTCCCCCCGACGGCCTCCCGCCGACCGCCACCACCACCGAACGACAAGGACAGCCATGCCCAGCCACCTTTCCCGACGCGGACTGACCCGCGGCATCACCGCGGCGATCGCGGTCGCCACCCTCGCCACCGGGCTCGCCGCCTGCGGTGGTGACAGCGACGCGGCCACCTCCCCCGTCACCCGCCAGGCCCGGTGAGATCGTCGTCGGACAGGTCTCCAACGGCGCCGCCCGGCAGACCACCGTCAAGGTGTCCGAGGTGAAGTCCATCAGCGCCGAACTGCCCCCATCGCTCCGCAAGAGCGGCAGGCTCGTCATCGGCGAGGGAGCCCTCCCGGCCGGATTCCCGCCGCTGGCGTACGTGGGCAGCGACCAGCGGACCCTCACCGGCTCCGAAACTACGCGACCCTGGACCACCTCGCCGACGGCCGCCTGGACCTGATCACAGGCAAGGGCAACGGCACTGCCCAGCGGGAGCTGTTCCAGGTCACGCCCGAGGACCAGTGGGACCGCAACACCGAGAGCTACGAGGTGTTCCGGCAGCTGTGGCGGCAGGACCGGGTCACCGCCGACACCCGCTTCCGGCCGCCGCTGAAGGACGCCGAGGTCTGGCCGCGGCCGTACCAGCGTCCCGTCCGGGTCTGGCACGGCAGCGCCACCAGCAGGTGGTCCGTGGACCTCGCCGCCCGCCACGGCGACCCGCTGTTCTCGGCGAACGTGACCCACCCCGTGGAGCCGTACGCCGAGCTGGTCCGTCACTGCCGCGAGCGCTGGACGCACCACGGCCGGCATCCGGCGGACCTCGCGATCGGCGCGGGCTCCGCCGGGCTGTACGTGGCGCGCACCTCCCAGGAGGCGCTGGAGGCCTACCGGCCGGTCTTCGAGCGCAACCTGGCGTTCCAGCGCAGGTCCGCACTGCCCGTGGTCTTCGAGACCCTGGAGGACTTCGTGGCGCGCAGCTCGGCTTTGATCGGCAGTCCCCAGCAGGTCATCGACAAGGTGCACCGCTACCACGAGCAGCTCGGGCACACGGTCCTGCATGTGCACGCGGAGGCCGGCGGCCTCACCGGCGTCCAGCACCGGGACTCCCTGGAACTGTTCCAGTCGGCGGTCGCCCCCGTACTGCGCACGGAGATACCGGACCCGCCGTTCCCCTGGGCCCCGGTGCGGCCCGCAACGCAAACCGGCCCCGGACCGGAGGCGGAACCGGCGGGCCGCTGACGCCCCGGGCTCACTCGTTCCAGCCGGGACGGTCCTGGCTCACTGGTTCCAGCCCGGACGGCGCCTCGGCCACCGGGCGTTCGTGCCGTGTTCGCACGTGGACGTCGGCGTGGTCGCGGACGTCACCTCCCCCGTAGGTGACGTCCGCGACCGCTCCCCCGGTGCCGGACTTTGGTCGCCCTGGTCCGTGTGCCGTCACCAGCACATGACCGCTGTCTCTCCCGATCCCCACGTCGAGTACAGCCGGACCCGGACGACATAGCGGCGGCCCTTGACGAGCCGTACCCGGACGGCGGCGTTGTCCGGCGCGCCGCCGTCGTCGTGGCCCGCGAGGAAACGCGGTTCCCCGTCGCGCTCCTCGAAGACCACGAGCACGGTGTCGGCGTCGCCGAAGGTGCCCACGGTGTAGTCGCGGGTCTCCGGCGGCTCGACGGTGAAGTCGGCCTGCTCGCCCGGACCGAGCCCGAGCGGCGCCGAACGGAACGGCACGAGCGCGGCCGGAGCGGCCGGGTCGGCCGGCGGATACCAGCGGAGCACGAACTCCTTGTCCGCCGGGGACGGGGCACCGGACGGACGCAGCCCCCCGCGGTACTGCTCCGGCTCCAGCACCAGCCCCGGCCCGAACGGGAACGTCATGATCGAGTGCGGATCCCACACCGAACCGCTGGCCTCGCCGGCCTCGAGCGTGTGCAGGACGTTCGTGTCCGTCGTCTCCCGGTTCCAGAAGTTCGGCGGGCCCGCCAGCTCGGCGTACACGGCCTCGTCGTCCCAGTGGAGCCCGGCGTACGGGCTCTGGTGCTCGTGCGCCATGCCGAGTGCGTGCCCGATCACGTGCAGGACCGTCGCATGCTCCCCGGGCCAGGTCACATCCCAGCCCAGGTTCATGGTGCGTTCGCCCCGGCCGACCGACAGCGCCTCCCGGCCCACCGCCGACCAGGAGCCGCCGCCGGTCTGGAACCCGATCCGCAGCTCCGCCTCGTGCCGGTCGCCGACCTCGGCGAACGTGACACCGATGCCGAGCCCCTGCCACTCGCGGAAGCAGGCGCGTACCGCGTCCCGCTGCGCCTCGCCGCCGGCCCACGGCACCCGGCGCAGCTCCCCGGTCCCGGGGACCGGGATCACCGAGGCGGCACAGACGTCGTCGTAGAAGTAGTAGTGCAGGACCGTGCCGTTGACCCACATCCGCCGCCCGGCGAGCAGCGCGCCCAGCCGCTCGGCCGTCAGCCCCGGGGCGAAGCACGGGGCCGGCTGCCGCGGTAGCGAGCAGAGGCGTCGGGTCATGCGGACAGCGTGCCCGAACGCCACCACCGGGCACCTGAGTCGGGGGCTACTCAAGTCGCCCTGTATCAAACCTGAGTACGCGGGCTCTGGTTGGTGTGAGGACTTACGAACAGGACGCGACGACACCGGTGCCGCCCTGGCCGTTCACCGGCCGGGACGAGGAACTCGAGCTGGTCCGCGGGGCGTGGGCCGCCGGGCGGCACGGCATCGTGGTGACCGGCCCGGCCGGCCACGGCAAGACCCGGTTGATCGCGGAGGCGGTCCGGGGCACCGACCATGCCCGGGTGACCGGCACACCCGAGGCCCGTGACCTGCCCTTCGCCGCCTTCGCACACCTGCTGCCCGACGGTGTCTCGCCGCAGCGCGCGGTCCAGATCCTGTCCGGGGTACGGCTCCTCGTCGTGGACGACGCCCACCTGCTGGACGAGGCCTCCGCCGCCCTCGTCCACCAGCTCGCCGTGCACGGCCGCACCCGGCTCGTCGTGGCCGCGGTGGACGGTGTGCCCGCACCGGGCGCGGTGTCCCGGCTGTGGACCGGGGAACTGCTGCCCCGACTTGCCCTGGCGCCACTGCCGTTCGAGGACGTGGCGCAGCTGCTCACCGCGACCGGCCTGGAAACGCTCACCGTGCGCCGTCTGTACGCCGTGTGCCGGGGCGACCTGCGGCTGCTGCGCGACCTGGTGACCACGCTCTGCGTGGACGGCCGGCTGACGCCCGTTGCGGGCACCGGCGAGCGGGCCTGGCGCGGCGCGCTGCCGCTCACCCCGGCCGTGCGCGAGCGGCTCGCCCCGGTGCTCGAACGATCCGCCGTCGCCGAGCGGGAGACGCTGGAACGCCTTGCGTTCGCGGAGCCGTTGCCGCTGCCGCTCGACGACCTGGACCTGGACGTCCTGGAGCGTCTGGAGACGGACGGTCTGATCCACGTCGACGACCAAGGCGGTGCCGTCGCCCTCGCCGACCCGCTGCACGGCCCCGCCCTGCGCGCCGGGGCCGGCCGGCTGCGCGCCCGCCGGCTGACGCGTGCCCCTCGCGATGTCGGACCGGACCTCGAGAGCGAACAGCGAGCCCTGGTAGGGGCGATCGAGCGGCTCGACGTCCGGGCGGTGCCCACTCCGGTGGGGGAGTGGGTGGTGGCGGAGGGAGCCCGGGTCCCGGCCGGATACGCCGCCGTGCGGGCCCGGTTCGCCCGGCTGCGGGGCGAGCTGCGCGACGCCGCCGCCTGGGCCCGCGAGGGGCTGCGCAGCGCACCGGGGGACAGTGGCTGCCGTACGGAACTGAGGCTGGCCGACGGGGAGTTGAATGAAGGGGACGACGTCTACGCGCGGTACGACTCCGTACGTCTGGGGGAGCCCGGGCGGTCCGTGCGGGAGCTGCCCGCGGGCAGTGTGTTCGCGCAGCACGCCGAAGCGCTGACGCTCGGGGACGGCGGCGGACTGGACCGTGCCGCCGAGGAACTGCGGGAGCGGGGGTTCCTGCTCTTCGCCGCCGAGGCGCACGCGCAGGCCGTACGGGCCCACCGGGATCCGCGTGCCGCCCGGCGCTCACGCACCCGCGCGGTTGCCCTCGCGCGCCGCTGCCAGGGAGCGCGCACACCGGTGCTGGCAGGTCTCGTCCTCGGTGAACTGACCGCCCGGCAGCGCCAGATCGTGACCCTCGCGGCGGCGGGGCTGAGCAACCGGGAGATCGCCGAACGGCTCACGCTGTCCGTGCGGACCGTCGGCAACCATCTGTACAGCGCCTACACACGGCTCGGAACCGGGGACCGAGGGGCGTTGCCCTGGTTGGTGGAGTTGCCGCAGTGCGCGTCGGCATAGCAGCGCTCAGGCCGCCCCGAACGCCGCGAACGCCCACCCCGTCGCCTGGTGGACCGGGTCGCCCGGCAGGGCGCTGCGGGCGTCGCGCAGGGCCTCGGCGAGCGACAGGCCCGCATCGAGGCCCTTGTGCAGGGCCAGCATCAGGGGGACCACCGCCGCGTCGTTGACCGGGGCGCTGCTCGCCACCACCCCGGCCGTGCCCAGCGGGAGCAACGCCGTGACCAGGCCGAGGAGTTCGTCGGCGCCGACCGAGGCGAGGCGGGCCGTGTCGCAGCTGGAGAGGATGATCCGGTACGGGCTGCGGGCCAGGCGCTCGAAGTCGTGCACGATCAGCGGGCCGTCGGCCATCCGCAGACTGCTGAACAGCGGGCTGTCCGCGCGAAACGTGCCGTGCGCCGCGAGATGGGCGAGGGCCGCGCCGTCGAGGTGCTCCAGGACCCGGGGGACCTGGGCGTCGTCCCCCTCCAGGACCGTCGCCGTGCCGTACCGGCCCGTCAGTTCCGGCACCTCGGCGCCGCCGGTGGCGAGGCCGGGGCCGCGCACCAGGACGTGCCGGCCGCCCGGCGGCGGCTCGGTCTCGCGAGCGCGCAGCCAACTGCCCGCCGACGGGGAGACGCTGAGCACCCGCTCGCGCAGCGCGGGCAGCAGCGCCCACGGCACGCGGTGCAGGGCGCCCGGCGGCACGATCACCACGGGACCGGCGCCAAGATGCTGCGCGGCCCCGCCCAGCAGCAGCTCCTGCAGTCGCCGCCCGCCCGCCTCCACCAGCGGCAGCCGTGCCTCGGCGCCGGGGTGGGCGAGCCGCCGCAGGCCCGCCTGGACGTACTCGGCCTCGGCCATCGCCTCCGTCAGCGGGCCGCCCGCGAACCGCCGCACCCGGCCCTGTCCGCACAGCAGCACGTGCACCCGCCCGTCCACGACGGCGAGTTCGACCAGGCGGGCGTCGCCGAGCCGGTCCAGCAGCCGGACCGTGTCGAAGCGGTCCCCGCCGTGTGGCGCGGCACCGCGGATGTGATGGGTGCGGGAGCGGATCTCCCGCTCCAGACGCCGCCGTTCGCGCTCCAGAGCGGGCACCGGACGGCCCTCCATCCGGGCCTCCTCCGCACGCGCCGCTATCTCCCGGTAGGCGGTCAGACCGCTCAGCAGCGCCGGGTCGGCGGGCGGCCGGGTGGGCGGCGCGGACAGCACGGTCGACCGCCAGCGCTCGCTCCACTCCAGCAGCCGCCGCGGACTGCCCTGGGCGAGGCCCACCTCCTGGGCGAGCGCCGCCAGTTCGGCCCCCTGCGCGGTCGTGCGGGCCCGCAGCTCCGAGGCGCCGAGCGTCATCCGGTGGTCGTCCAGTACATCCAGGCCGCGCCGGCACGCCTCCAGCACCCCGCGCCGGGACCCGGCGGCGCGGGCCCTGAGCGCCTGCGCCGCCCATCCCGTCACCCTTGCCTGCGGCGGGCCGCCGTACCGGCTGCGCGCGGCGACCGCCAGATGCCGTTCCGCGTCCGCCGTCCAGCCCAGCGCCAGCGCGATCCGGCCCGCGAGCAGCGAGGCGTCCGGGGCGGCGGGCGAACCGAAGGAGGCCAGCTTCTCGGCGACCGCCGCCGCGTCCGCGACCAGCCGCCCCGACCGGCGCCCGGCCGCCACCCGGGCCTCCGTCAGCACCAGCCGGGCATGCGTCTCCCACCACATCCGTCGCTGCGCCGCGAACAGCCGTACGGCCACGGCGGCGCGGGCGACGGCGGTGTGCGGGTCCCCGGCCGAGCAGGCGGCGCGCGCGGCGGCCAGCAGCACCTCGGCCTTGCGGGTGGACTGCCCGCCGATCCGGTCCAGGAACGCGATCGTCGTGTCCGCCTCGGCCAGCGCCTCCGGGGCCAGTCCGGCCGCCATCAGCACCTCGCAGCGCCGGATGGACAGCATGTACGTCGGGGTGCCGAGCTTGGCGTAGCGCTCCTCGGCCTCGTCCAGCAGCCGCAGCGCCGCCGGGATGTCCCCGGAGCGGAACGCGGCCAGCCCCCGGCTCTCCACCGCGTCGGCCTTGTCGTGCTCCTGGCCGGTGGTGTCCCACAGCCGCTCGGCCGCCGTGAAGTCGGCGTCCGCCCGGTCCACCGCGCCGAGCGCCAGATGCACGGTGGCCCGCAGGGTCAGCGCCCGTGCGGTCCAGATGTCGTCGCCGACCTGCCGCAGCACCGGCAGGGCCCGCCGTACGTCCTCCAGCGCCTCCCGGTGGTGGCCCAGCACCCACCACACGTACGCCCGCCGGTACAGCACCCTGGCCCGGGTGTGGCCGCTGCCCCGCGCGACCCCGCGCTCGAAGGAGGTGAGCCCCTGCCGCGTGCGCCCCGCATGCACCAGTGCGACCCCGAGTGTCGCGAGCACGTCGGCCTCCCGGTCGGCCGACTCGGCGCGCGCGGCCAGGTCCCGGGCCCGGCGCAGATGCCCGAGCGCGATCCGCAGATCGCCGAAGTCCCGCTGCCAGATGCCGAGAACCTGGTGGGCGACGCTGGCGTTGAGCGGTGGCGGAGCGGCCTGCAGCACCTGTTCCGCGCGCGCCCGGGCCGCGCCCGGGTCGGCGAAGACCAAGGGCAGCAGTTCGGAAACTGTTTCGCTTCCCGCTGTCACGTCTCGCATGGTAGTGGCCTGATGTATCAGACGGTGGCCCCACGACTCTCACTGTCGAACACCGTCTTTGCGGGGGAGGAGACATCATGGCACCACAGCGTTTCCATGAGCAGTTCGACCACATCCAGCGCGCGATGCCGGACATCGCCCTGGCGATGGGCCCGTACGACGACGGCGCCGCCCACTTCCTGTACGAGAAGGGAGTCGTCCTGGCCCGGGACGGCGAGGAGGCCAGGGTCGTCGAGGACACCGTGCGCGCCCACTTCACCGCGACCGCAGGCCTGGTGCCCGACCATGTGCGCCGGGAAGGACCGCAGGCCAACCGCACCGGCGTGACCCGTATCCGGATCGGCGACCCCGCCGAGGGCACCGACTCCGTCCCGCACGCCCTGCGCGCCCTGCGCGATGCCGAGGGCCGCCAGGGCCGCCGGCTGGTCGGCCGCAACCACCTGGTGCACATCGCGGTCAACGCCTGCCCGAGCGACGAGCCGGTGCCCGTGCCGCGCGGCCGGCCGGCCAACCCGGCCGCCGCCGAGGGCCGTTACGACGCGGCAACCGCCGCCCGGGTCCTCGTGGTCGACACCGGCCTGGTGCACGACCACGGCGGCTACCCGCTGCTCGCGCACACCACGGGCGACACCCAGCCGGCAGAGACCGACGCCGACGGGGCACTGCGCCAGTACGCCGGACACGGCACGTTCATCGCCGGGATCCTCGCGGCGGTCGCGCCGAACACCGAGGTGACCGTCCGCAACACCATGAGCGACGCGGGCGCGATCCTGGAGTCCGAGTTCGGCGCCCGGCTCTTCGAAGCGGTCGACGAGGGCGGCTGGCCCGACATCATCAGCCTCTCCGCCGGCACCACCACCGAGGGCACCGACGGCCTCATCGGCCTGGACGCGTTCATGCGGGAACTGCGCGAGCAGCGCACCCTGCTGGTGGCCGCGGCCGGCAACAACTCCAGCAACGCGCCGTTCTGGCCCGCCGCCTACGCCGCCCTGCCCGAGTACGAGGGCAGCGTCGTGTCGGTGGGCGCGCTCAGCGCGGACGGCGAGAGCGAGGCCTGCTTCAGCAACCACGGCCCCTGGGTACGGGTCTTCGCCCCGGGTGAGCGGCTCACCAGCGCCCTCACCGGTTTCGACACACCCGTGCCGTACGTCTACCAGCACTCCACCTACGACACCTGCCGGTTCGGTTTCGACTACACCTGCACCTGTCAGCTCCCCCGCCACACCGGTGTGCTGAGCGAGGGCCGGGAGAGCACCGGCGCCAAGCCGCACCAGGTGATGTTCGACGGGCTCGCCCAGTGGAGCGGCACCTCCTTCGCCACGCCGGTCGTCGCGGGCCTCGTCGCCGCGCACATGACGGCGCAGCAGGAGCGCGACCCGCGGGCCGCCCGCGACCTGCTGCTGGCGTCGGCCACGGACACCACCGAGGTGCGCGGGGCACGCGTCACGGTGCTCCGGCCGCCCACCTGGCGCCCGGCGTCGGCCGTAGACGCGGCCGTGCCCGTATGAGGTCCGGGACGCTCCGCTCCACGGCGTACGATGACGAGCCGTACACGAGGGGTGGAGCCGTGGACCGTACAGAGGTCGGGGCGTTGGTCCAGTCCGCCGTCGACGGGGACGCCGCGGCCTGGAAGGCGCTCGTGGAAGGGATGAGTCCGCTGGTGTGGTCGGTGGTGCGCGCACACCGGCTCTCGGACGCCGACGCACACGAGGTCTATCAGACCGTGTGGTTCCGCTTCGCCCAGCATCTGGGGCGGATCCGCGAACCCGACAAGGCGGGGGCCTGGCTGGCCAGCACGGCCCGCAACGAGTGCCTGAAGGTACTCAAGAGCCTGGCCCGGCTGACCCTGACGGACGACCCGCAGGTGCTCGACCGGGCCAGCGACGCCCGGACGCCAGAGGAGTCGCTGATCGACTCCGAGGAGGAGGCGGACCGTGCCGAGCGGGTCCGCCGCCTGTGGCAGGAGCTGGAGGGGATGGGCGAGCGCTGCCGGCAACTGCTGCGTGTGCTGGTCGCCTCCCCGCAGCCCAGCTATGTGGAGATCTCGGCCGCGCTCGGTATCGCGGTCGGCAGCATCGGACCCCTGCGGCAGCGCTGCCTGCGCCGGCTGCGGGCCCGGATGGACGCACGAGGTGCGGCATGAGTGGCAGTGACGGCAACGGTGTGCCCCCGCAGGGCACGGACGACGAGGGCGGCCTGCCCCACGAGGACGCGGGCGACGGCGCGTTCGGGGACCTGCTGCTGGAGGAGGAGCTGCGGCAGGCGGCCGCCGTTCTGGACCCGGTCCCCGACGCCTTGCGCCAACTGGCGCTCGAGGCCTTCGCGTTGCACGACCTGGACGCCGAGATCGCGGAGCTGGCCTTCGACTCGCTCGTGGACGCGCTGCCGGTGCGGGGCGTCACGGACCCGCCGCGGATGCTGACGTTCCGGGCGGGCGAGGTGACCGTCGACGTGGAGGTGACCGAGGACGGGCTGATCGGCCAGGTGCTGCCGCCCGCGTCGGCGCGTATCGAGGTGCTCGGCGGCCCGCAGACGGCCCGCCCGGTCACGGTCGACCCCCTCGGCCGCTTCGCCAGTGACACACCGCCGGCCGGCCCGTTCGCCCTGAGGCTGCGGACCGGCGCGGAGGTCATCGTCACCGAGTGGCTGCGGGCCTGAGGCCGTTCGGCGAGCCGCCCGTGGTCACCAGGTCACGGGCAGCGTCCGGGGGCCGCGGATCATCGTCCTGTGCCGCCAGAGCACCTGCTCCGGCGGCACGGCGAGGCGCAGCCCGGGCAGCCGGTCCAGGAGAGTGTCGATCAGCAGCTCGGTCTGCAGCCGGGCCAGCACCGTTCCGGTGCAGAAGTGCGGGCCGTTGCCGAACGCCACGTGCGGGTTGGGATCGCGGTCGGGGTCGATGCGGTCCGGGTCGGGGAAGACGGCCGGGTCGCGGTTGGCGGCGAGGTAGGAGACGTAGACCGGCTCGCCCGCCGCGATCCGGTGGCCGGCGATCTCCACGTCCTCCAGCGCGATCCGGGCGAGCCCCACCGAGCTGCGGTGCGGGATCCACCGGAACAGCTCGTCCAGCACCGGACCGCGTGCCTCGGGACGCGCCCGCATCCGTTCCATCAGCTCCGGCCGGGTCAGCAGGAGGTACAGCATCTGCCCGCAGTTGTGGGTGACGGCCTCGCCGCCGATCTGCAGCGGCCCGGCGAGCCCCACGGCCTCCTCCTCGCGGATCTCCCCGCGGGCCACGGCCGTGCCGAGCATCGAGTAGACGTCCTCGGCCGGGCTCGCGGCCCGGGCCCGGACGGCCTGGGTGATCCACCCGTACAGCCCGTCCTTGGCCCGGCCGGCGGCCTCGACCCCGTTGGTGGAGATGATCTCCCGCGTCCATGCGTGCACCTGCCCCCGGTCGGCGGCGGGCACGCCCATCACCTCGCTGACGACGCAGAGCGGGAACGGCTCCAGCACCCGCTCGACCAGGTCGGCGGGCGGCCCGTCCTGCACGACGCCGTCCACCAGCGCGTCCAGGAGCGCCTGGGCGCGGGGCCGCAGCCGTTTCATGGCGCTCACCGTGAAGGCGCCCGCGACCGGCTTGCGCAGCCGGTTGTGATCCGGCTGGTCGGCCCAGGCGAGAGAGCCCGGGCGGGGCGCGAAGTTCGGTGCCATCCGGGTGACTTGACGGTGTGTCACCTCGGTGCGGCTGAACCGCGGGTCGTTGGTGATCAGCTTCACGTCGTCGTGGCGGGTCGCCAGCCACGCCCAGCCCTCGCCGAACGGCAGCCGGATCCGGGTCAGCGGACCCTCGCGCATGAGGCCGGCGAGGACCGGGTCGAACTCCGTCCCGTCCAGGTCGGGCGTGGACCAGTCCCGCACGGGCGGCGGTGCCTGGCCGGTGAGCGTGGTCTCCTCGGTCATGCCCTCCACCCTGGTACGGGGGCCTCTGGCTGTCCTGCGGGAGTGCGCCATGTGGAGGGCGGCCGGGCCCGTGGGGCTGCCGCGCCGGGGCGCCGTGCCCGTGCTGCGCCGTTGTGGCCGGACGGAGCCCGCGCAGCCGCATGGCGCCACGGCCCCGCGCCCCTTGCGGGGGCGTCTCAGACCGCGTTCACGAGTCCGGCCAGCGCGTCCGCCAGCCGGTCCAGCCCGGGGCCGGTCGGCCCGCCCGGCTCCGCCATATAGGTGTCCCGCCGGATCTCCACCATCAGGGCGCCGACCCGGGCGTCGGTGCCGTAGAACTCCAGTGGCACGTACGTCCCGGCGAAGGGGCTGTCCAGGCCCGTCGCGCCGCAGGGCGCGAAGGCCTCGCGGGCCGCGGCGGTCAGCCACGGCGGGGTGTGGAAGGGGTCCGTGCCCAGGCAGACCGGCGGGCGCGGCCCGGCGGCGTGCAGTTCGTAGGGCAGCGGGGCGCTCGGGTAGGAGTGCACGTCGATGATCACGGCCCGGCCGGCGGCGGCCAGCCGGTCCGCCACCGCCTCGGTCATGGCCCGCGCATACGGCCGGAAGTACCGCTCCAGCAGAGGCTCGGGATCGGTGTCCGGTGGCCGCAGTTCGCCCAGGTGCGTGGTCCGCGTGTACACGGCGCCCATGCCGACGGCCGCCATCTCCTCCCGCTCGTCCGGGAACCGCTCCGGGTCCACGACCAGCCGGGACAGCCGGTTCACGAACCGCCAGGGGGTCGTGGTGGCCAACTCAGCCGCCAGCGCGGCCAGTTCGGCGGTGTGCGCATCCGTGATGTGGTCCAGCTCGGCCGCCAGGGCGCGGTCGTCCAGCACGATGGCGGGGCGCACGTTCTCGGGAATCTCCCGCGCCGCGTGCGGCACGTGCAGCAGGACGGGCGAGGCGGGGTCGCCGGGGAGCAGTTCGAAGGCGGACACGGGCGGCTCCGGACGGTGGGGTGACGGTGTCGCGGATCACGGTGCCACACCGTCCGCAGCCGCCCCGCGTCAGCCCAGCAACTCCCTCATCAGCAGACCTACTTGTTCCGTCTCGATCAGGAACCCGTCGTGCCCGTACGGCGAGTGCACCACCCGCACCCGGTCGGCGCCCGGGATCAGCGCGGCCAGCTCCCGCTGCTGGGCAAGGGGGTAGAGGCGGTCGGAGTCGACACCGGCCACCAGGGTGGGTGCGCCGACCCGGGCGAGAGCGGCCCGGAGCCCGCCCCGGCCGCGGCCGGCGTCATGGGCGTTCATCGCCTCGGTCAGGACGACGTAGCTGCCCGCGTCGAACCGGCTGACCAGTTTCGCCGCGTGATGGTCCAGGTACGACTCCACCTGGTAGCGGCCGCTGCGCCAGGGGTCCTCGGCGTCCTGCGGGGACCGGCCGAAGCGGGCGGTCAGCTCCGGCTCGCTGCGGTAGGTGACCTGGGCGAGACGGCGGGCCAGGCCCAGCCCCACGACCGGTCCCCGGCCGGTGCCGTGATAGGTGCCGCCCTGCCAGTGCGGGTCGGCGCGGATGGCGTGCAGCTGGATACCGGCCCAGGCGATCTGCTCCGCGCTCGCCGCCGCCGTGGTGGCGAGCAGCAGCAGCGCCCCGGCCCGCTCCGGGTACGACACCGCCCACTCCACGGCCCGCATCCCGCCCATCGAGCCCCCGACGACCAGCGCCCAGCGCGCGATGCCCAGGGCGTCCGCGAGCCCGGCCTCCGCCGCGACCTGGTCGCGCTGGGTGAGGAAGGGGAAGGCGCCGCCCCAGGCCCCGCGGCCGTCCGGGTGCGGGGCGGCCGGGCCCGTGCTGCCCTGGCAGCCGCCCAGCACGTTGGGTGCCACCACGAACCACCGGTCGGTGTCCAGTGCGCGCCCGGGGCCCACCAGTTCGTCCCACCAGCCGGGCGACGGATGCCCCGGCCCCGCGGGACCGGCGGCATGGCTGTCGCCGGTCAGCGCGTGCAGCACCAGCACCGCGTTGGACGCGTCCGGCGCGAGCCGCCCCCAGGTCTCGAACGCCAGTCGCACACCGGGCAGTTCACCGCCCGCATCGAGGGGCAGGGGGCTGTCCGCCGTCCACCACTGCCGCCGGCCCGGCGGGTCGCCCTCCCGCCAGGCCCCGGTCACCGGCACACGCTCCGTGGCTGGAACGGTGCTCACCTACGCGTCCTTGGCCGCGCGGAAGCCGGCCTCCAGGTCCGCCTTGAGGTCGGCCAGGTTCTCGATGCCGACCGACAGCCGGACCAGGCCCGGCGCGGTGCCGGTCGCCGCCAGCTCCTCCTCGGTGAGCTGGCTGTGCGTGGTGGACGCCGGGTGGATGATCAGACTGCGTACGTCACCGATGTTGGCGAGATGGCTGAACAGCTCGACGGCGTCCACGAACCGCCGGCCCGCCCCGACCCCGCCACGCAGCTCGAAGGAGAGCACGGCACCGGCCCCGCGCGGCAGGTACCGCTGCCCCGCCTTGTACCACTTGCTGGACTCCAGGCCCGGATAGTGGACGACGGAGACCTCGTCGCGCTGTTCCAGCCACTGCGCGAGTGCCTGCGCGTTGGCGGTGTGCCGCTCCAGGCGCAGGCTCAGCGTCTCCACGCCCTGGAGCAGCAGGAACGCCGAGTGCGGGGAGAGCGCCGGGCCGAGGTCGCGCAGCAGCTGTACCCGCAGCTTCACGGCGAACGCGCCAGGGCCGAGCGCCGGCCAGTAGCGCAGCCCGTGATAGCTCGGGTCGGGTTCGGTGAAGCCCGGGAAGCGGTCGGCGTGCGCGCCGAAGTCGAAGCTGCCGCCGTCCACCACGACACCGGCGATCGCCGTGCCGTGCCCGCCGAGGAACTTGGTCGCCGAGTGCACCACGATGTCCGCGCCGTGCTCGAGGGGCCGCAGCAGGTACGGCGTCGGCACGGTGTTGTCCACGATCAGCGGGACCCCGGCCGCATGGGCCACGTCGGCGACCGCCTGCACGTCCAGGACGTTGCCGCGCGGGTTGCCGAACGACTCGGCGAACAGTGCCTTGGTGGTCGGCCGGATCGCGGCCCGCCAGGCCTCGGCGTCGTCCGGGTCGTCCACGAAGGACACCTCGATGCCGAACCGGGGCAGGGTGTGCCGGAAGAGGTTGTAGGTGCCGCCGTACAGGGAGGTGCTGGAGACGATGTGGTCCCCGGCCCCGGCCAGCGTCAGGATCGCCAGCGTCTCGGCCGCCTGCCCCGAGGCGAGCGCGACCGCTCCCACGCCGCCCTCCAGCGCGGCGATGCGCTGCTCGAACACGTCCGTGGTCGGGTTGTGGATCCGGGTGTAGATGTTGCCGGGCTCGGCCAGCGAGAACAGGTCGGCCGCGTGCTGCGTGTCGCGGAAGACGAACGAGGTGGTCTGGTACACCGGCGTCGCCCGGGCGCCGGTCGTCGGGTCGGGGGCGGCCCCGGCGTGGATCTGCTGTGTCTCGAAGGACCAGGCCGGGGTGCCGGTGGTGGGCTGTGTGCTCATGAAGCTCCTCGGGCGTGGGAGACGGCGGGACGTGGCACGAGACAACCACGCGCGAACTCGCCCGAACAGCCATGTATGAGACGTGACATGAGGTCGTCATGGACGACATGTCGCAGCAATGTTCCCGGACACGACTCCGCCCCGGCCAGGGGTTCCGGCCGGGGCGGAGTCAGCGGGCCTGCGCGCAGGCGCCGTGGCCCTTAGGCGAGGGACGCGAGCGCCGCGTTCCAGGTGGCCGACGGGCGCATGACCGCGTCCGCCTTGGCCTGGTCGACCTGGTAGTAGCCGCCGATGTCGGCCGGGGAGCCCTGCACGGCGATCAGCTCGTCCACGATCTTGTGCTCGTCGGCCGCGAGGGACTCGGCGAACGGCGCGAACACCTTGGCCAGGTCGGCGTCGTCGGTCTGCCGGGCCAGCTCCTGCGCCCAGTACAGGGACAGGTAGAAGTGGCTGCCGCGGTTGTCGATGCCGCCGACACGACGGGTCGGGGACTTGTCCTCGTTGAGGAAGCTCGCCGTGGCGCGGTCGAGGGTGTCGGCGAGGACCTTGGCACGGGCGTTGCCGGTGGCCTCGGCGTACTGCTCGAAGGACGGCACCAGGGCGAAGAACTCACCCAGGGAGTCCCAGCGCAGGTAGTTCTCCTTGACCAGCTGCTGGACGTGCTTGGGCGCGGAGCCGCCGGCGCCCGTCTCGAACAGGCCGCCGCCCGCCATCAGCGGGACGACCGACAGCATCTTGGCGCTGGTGCCCAGCTCCAGGATCGGGAACAGGTCGGTCAGGTAGTCACGCAGCACGTTGCCGGTCACCGAGATGGTGTTCTCGCCGCGGCGGATGCGCTCCACCGACAGCTTGGTGGCGTCGACCGGGGCGAGGATCCTGATGTCCAGGCCCTCGGTGTCGTGCTCCGGCAGGTACTGCCGGACCCTGGCGATCAGGTTGGCGTCGTGCGCGCGGCCCTCGTCCAGCCAGAAGACGGCCGGGTCGCCGGTGGCGCGGGCGCGGGTGACGGCCAGCTTGACCCAGTCGCGGATCGGGGCGTCCTTGGTCTGGCAGGCGCGGAAGATGTCGCCCTCGGCGACCGGCTGCTCGATCAGGACGTTGCCGGCCGCGTCGGTCACCCGGACCGTGCCGGCGGTCGCGATCTCGAAGGTCTTGTCGTGGGAGCCGTACTCCTCGGCCTTCTGCGCCATCAGGCCGACGTTCGGCACCGAGCCCATGGTGGACGGGTCGTAGGCGCCGTTCGCCCGGCAGTCCTCGATGACGGCCTGGTAGACACCGGCGTAGGAGGAGTCCGGGATGACGGCGAGGGTGTCGGCCTCCTGGCCGTCCGGGCCCCACATGTGGCCGGAGGTGCGGATCATCGCCGGCATGGAGGCGTCGACGATGACGTCCGAGGGGACGTGCAGGTTGGTGATGCCCTTGTCCGAGTCGACCATGGCCAGGGCCGGGCCGTCGGTCAGCTCGGCGTCGAAGGAGGCCTTGATCTCGGCGCCCTCGGGCAGGTTCTCCAGGCCCTTGAGGATGCCGCCGAGGCCGTCGTTCGGGCTGAGACCCGCGGCCTTGAGCGTCTCGCCGTACTTCGCGAACGTCTTCGGGAAGAAGGCGCGCACCACGTGACCGAAGATGATCGGGTCGGAGACCTTCATCATCGTGGCCTTCAGGTGCACGGAGAACAGCACGCCCTCGGCCTTGGCGCGGGCGACCTGCGCGGCGAGGAACGTCTCCAGCTCCGCGACGTGCAGGACGGAGGCGTCGACGACCTCGTCCTTGAGCACCGGCACCGACTCGCGCAGCACGGTCGTGGTGCCGTCGGCGGCGACCAGCTCGATCTTGAGGGCGCCGTCCTCGGCGATGACGACCGACTTCTCGGTGGAGCGGAAGTCGTTCTCGCCCATCGTCGCCACATTGGTCTTGGACTCGCCGGTCCAGGCGCCCATGCGGTGCGGGTGGGTCTTGGCGTAGTTCTTCACCGAGGCCGGGGCGCGGCGGTCGGAGTTGCCCTCACGCAGCACCGGGTTGACGGCGGAGCCCTTGATCTTGTCGTAGCGGGCGCGGATCTCGCGCTCCTCGTCGGTCTTGGGGTCGTCCGGGTAGTCCGGCAGCGCGTAGCCCTTGCCCTGCAGCTCGGCGACGGCGGCCTTCAGCTGCGGGATGGACGCCGAGATGTTCGGCAGCTTGACGATGTTGGCCGCGGGGGTCTTGGCCAGCTCGCCCAGCTCGGCCAGCGCGTCGGGGATGCGCTGGTCCTCGTTCAGGTACTCCGGGAAGTGGGCGATGATGCGTCCGGCCAGCGAGATGTCGCGCGTCGTGACCGGCACACCGGCCTGCGAGGCGTACGCCTGGATCACCGGCAGGAACGAATGCGTCGCCAGGGCCGGGGCCTCGTCTGTGTAGGTGTAGATGATGGTCGAGTCAGTCACCGGGTGCTCCGCTCCACGTCTGCAACATTGCTCGACATCAAGATATCTCGTGATCGGAGTCGACTCGACAGGGGTCACCCATGCGCCGTCCGTGCCGTATCGCGGTTCATCACGGTGCGCACCGCCGGGACCACCGTCCGTCCACCCTGCCTCGTCCGGGTTGGCCGACCCGGCCAGGGCCGGCAGGGCGTCACCGCCGCG
Organism: Streptomyces broussonetiae; assembly: GCF_009796285.1. NCBI lineage: Bacteria > Bacillati > Actinomycetota > Actinomycetes > Kitasatosporales > Streptomycetaceae > Streptomyces > Streptomyces broussonetiae. The sequence continues at coordinate 8,371,137 of NZ_CP047020.1, forward strand.
CCCGCGGCCCGCGTCGCGGCCACCGGGCCCCGGCGGTGCTGCCGGCCGCGACGCGCGGGCGGCCCTTGCGGCCGGCCCGGCTAGTCGGCCACCACCGCCCCGCCGGCGACGTCCTCCCCGCTGCGCTGCTGCGGGATCAGCGCGGCGCCCTGGTGCAGGGCCACCGTGCGGGTGGGGGCCGGGATGCGGATGCCCTCCGCGCGGTAGCGGCGGTGCAGGCGCTTGATGAACTCGTGCTTGATGCGGTACTGGTCGCTGAACTCGCCGACGCCGAGGATCACCGTGAAGCCGATACGGGAGTCGCCGAAGGTGTGGAAGCGGATGGCGGGCTCGTGGTCCGGTACGGCGCCGGGGACGTCGCGCATGGTCTGCGCGACGACCTCGGCCGTCACCCGCTCGACGTGTTCCAGGTCGGCGTCGTAGCCGACGCCCACCTGCACCAGCACGGTCAGCCGCTGCTCGGGGCGCGTGTAGTTGGTCATGTTGGCCTTGGCGAGCTGGCCGTTGGGGATGACCACGAGGTTGTTGGACAGCTGGCGGACCGTCGTCTGGCGCCAGTTGATGTCCACGACATAGCCCTCCTCGCCGCTGCTGAGCCGGATGTAGTCACCCGGCTGGACGGTCTTGGAGGCCAGGATGTGCACGCCCGCGAAGAGGTTGGCGAGCGTGTCCTGCAGGGCGAGGGCCACCGCCAGACCGCCGACGCCGAGGGCGGTCAGCAGGGGGGCGATGGAGATGCCGAGCGTCTGGAGCACGATCAGGAAGCCGATCGCGAGGACCAGCACCCGGGTGATGTTGACGAAGATCGTCGCCGAGCCCGCCACGCCCGAGCGGGACTGGGTGACCGTGCGGACCAGGCCGGCGATCACCCGGGCCGCGGACAGGGTGACGACGAAGATCAGCCACACCTGGAGGATCTGGTTGGTGTGGTGGTGCACGGTCCGGGTGAGGGGCAGCACGGCCGCTGCCGCCGCCAGGCCCGCGGCGATCGCGGCCCACGGTACGACCGAGCGCAGCGCGTCCACGATGACGTCGTCGCCGCTCCACTTGGTCCGCTTCGCGTGCTTGGCGAGCCAGCGCAGCAGGGTGCGCGACAGGAAGGCGAGCACCAGGCCCGCCGCGGTCGAGACTCCGGCGAGGACGAGGTCGTCCAGGGTCAGTGCGCGGTTCACCGCTCACCTCCGATGCCCGGGCCGGCTGCGGAGTGGTGAAGTGTCGTCACGTGGGTCACCTGCTCGAAGTGCGGGATGTGCGAACGCGCCGGCCGGAGGAACTCCGGTGACCGGCGCGATCGTTCATCCTGCCGTATCCGGAACACCAGTTCGCACCCGGACCGGCGCCCTTGGGGCAGGTGGCTCAGATGATCCCCTCCGCGAGTTCGGCCTGGTCGCGGTCGCTGCCGTACGCGGCGGCGGTGGGCGTGCCGTACGAACGGCGGGCGACGTACCACCAGACGCTCGCCAGGACGAGGACGACGGCAAGCGCGACCGAGGCGTAGTTCATCGAGTCGACGGTGACCGGCGAGGCCTGCGGCAGGCAGAACAGCACGGTCACACAGGCCACCCAGACCACCGCGACCCAGCCGACGGGCTTGCTCCAGCGGCCCAGATGCCACGGCCCGGGCCTGAACCGGTCGCCCGCGCGCAGCCGCAGCAGCACCGGGATGGCGTAGGCGGGCGTGATGCCGATGACGTTGATGGCGGTCACCGCGTTGTACGCCGTCGCCGAGTACAGCGAGGGCAGGGCGAGCACACAGGCGACGATCACCGCGAGCCACACGGCCGCGACCGGCGTCTGGGTACGGCCGCTCACCTTGCGCCACAGGTGCGAGCCCGGCAGGGCACCGTCCCGGCTGAACGCGAACACCATCCGGCTGGCCGCGGCGACCTCGGCGTTGCCGCAGAACAGCTGGGCGACGATCACGACCAGCAGCAGCGCGCTGGCACCGTCGGTGCCGAGGCCGTCGAGCAGGATCTGCGCGGGCGGTACGCCGGTCGCGGTGTTGCGCGTGGCGTCGTAGTTCTGGATGGCGAAGGTCAGCCCGGCGAGCAGGACGAAGCCGGCGATCCAGGAGGCCCAGATGGAGCGCACGATGCCCTTGGCCGCGGACACGGAGGCCTGGGAGGTCTCCTCCGAGAGATGGGCGGAGGCGTCGTAGCCGGAGAAGGTGTACTGGGCGAGCAGCAAACCGATCGCCGCCACGTAGACCGGGTTGTGCCAGCCGGTCTCGTTGACGAACTTCGTGAACACGAAGGAGGCCGACTGGTGGTGGTCGGGGACGATCGCGAGCGCGCCGACGATCAGCGCGACGCCCGCCAGGTGCCACCAGACGCTGATCGAGTTGAGCAGGCTGACCAGGCGGACGCCGAACAGGTTCAGCACCGCGTGCAGCAGCAGGATGGCGCAGAAGATCAGCATGGTCTTGCCGGGCGTCGGCGTGAAGCCCCACTGGAGGTTAGCGAAGGCGCCGGTGAACAGGGCGGCGCCGTAGTCGATACCGGCGATCGCACCGAGCAGACCGAGCAGGTTCAGCCAGCCCGTGTACCAGCCCCAGCGCCGCCCGCCGAGCCGGTCGGCCATGTAGTACAGCGCGCCGGAGGTCGGATAGGCGCTGGTGACCTCGGCGAGTGCGAGACCGACGCACAGTACGAACAGGCCGACGCCCGCCCAGCCCCACAGCATCACGGCGGGGCCGCCGGTGTTCAGGCCGAAGCCGTACAGGGTCATGCAGCCGGACAGGATCGAGATCACCGAGAAGCTGATCGCGAAGTTGCCGAAGCCGCCCATGCGGCGGGCCAGCACCGGCCGGTAGCCGAGTTCACGCAGACGCTGCTCCTCGTCCTGCTGGGGCAGGCCCGGCGACGGCGATGGATCGGGGGTGGCGGACATGCGGGGGAAACCTCCGGGTCAAAGGGCTTGAGCAGGTGGGGCGTTCAGGGGCGGGAGCCGTCCGCGGCGGCCCGGCAGCGCTCCCGGGCCTGGAGGAAGATCTCCACGGCCCGGTCGCGGCCGGGGGCGCGGTACATCCAGGGCGGAGGGGTGAAGTAGGGGCCTATCGCGTCGAACACCCGGACCGCGTCGGGGAACTGCAGGGATCCCCACAGGGCGTGGGCGAGGTGGTTGAGGTCCAGCAGCGAGCGCTCGCCGCGGTGGGTGTGCTCGAACCAGGAGTGCAGGGCGCGCCGTGCCTCGCGGGCCGCGTCCTCCGCCACCCAGTGCAGGTCGAGCGCCGCGTCGTGGCCGCTGTCGCGCCGGTAGCGCTCGACCCGGACGTACAGCGGCAGGACATGCAGCGCGGAGCCGGCCGGGGCCTGCCCGGCGGCCCACTGCGCATAGCCGGCGGCCTCCGCGAGCCGGCCGGTGCCGCCGCGCGCGTACAGGAACTGCAGCATCCTGTGGTGGGCCTCGCGGTTGTACGGGTCGCGCTTGCCGGCCTCGGCGAGCAGGCCCCAGGGCCCCGGCGGCAGCATCGGCTCGGGCGGCGCCGCCCGGTGCTCCTCCCAGCGCTGTTCCGGGTCCAGCTGGGCGAGCGCCAGCAGGCACACCCAGGGCACCGGGTCGTGCGGAGCGGCCCCGGTGGCGGACTGGGCGGCGTCCCAGGCCTCGATCCACAACTCATGGGTACGGCGGTGCCGTTCACGCTGTGCCCGCAGCGCCCGTTCGACCGCGACCCGGGCGTGCATCACCACGGCGTGGGTACTGCCCGGCTCCTCGGCGAGCCAGGCGCGCACCACGTCGGTGCCCGCGGCGGCGGCTGCCAGGACCTGGGTGCGCTGGGTCCACTGCCACCAGTTCGTGGTGTCCGCGAGCAACGCGCGCATGGCCATCCAGCGGCCGGTGCGCAGATCCTGCAGAGCGGCGCGCAGCGCGCGGTCGGGCCCGGCCGGGTCGTAGGAGGGACGTGCTCCTTCTCTGGCCATCAGCCGTCGGTCCCGGGCCACTGGCACGCGGGCGAGGTGGCGGGGTGGCGTAGCAACAGCCCTCCTGTGGGCGGGGATTGGCGCGCGGTGGGCGCGTCGGCGGTCACTATAGAGGTGGAGGTTCCTCCATACCATTGTTGTCAACACAACTATTTATGCAGGCAAGTTGAGTGCCCGGCGACGCTTGACGCCGGACACGGCGCAACGGCAGGCTGACGCGGTGTGATCTTCGATGCGAAGCGGGGGAAGGTGCGATGACCGGGCCGGTGCTCGCCGTCGACCAGGGCACGTCCGGCTCCAAGGCCCTCGTGGTCTGCCCGGAGCGCGGTGTCCTCGCCACCGGGTTCGCCGAGGTCCGCCCCCGGTATCTGCCCGGCGGCCTGGTCGAGGTGGACCCCGCCGAGCTGTTCGACTCGGTGGTCGCCGCCGGCCGGCAGGCGCTCGCCGAAGCGGGCGAACCGGTCGTGGCGCTGGGCCTCGCCAACCAGGGCGAGACCGTCCTCGCCTGGGACCCGGCCACCGGCCGCCCCCTCACCGACGCCCTGGTCTGGCAGGACCGGCGCGCCGAGACGGTCTGCGCCGAACTCGCGGAACACGCCGAGGAGCTGCGACTGCTGACCGGCCTGCCCCTCGACCCGTACTTCGCCGCGCCCAAGATGGCCTGGATCCGCCGCCACCTCACCCGCGAGGGCGTCGTCACCACCTCGGACGCCTGGCTGGTCCACCGTCTCACCGGCGCCTACGCCACCGACGCCGCCACCGCCGGCCGCACCCAGCTCCTCGACCTGGACAGCGCCCAGTGGTCGCGGAGGGCGCTGGAACTGTACGGGCTCGGCGACGAACGGCTCCCGCAGCCGGCCGACAACGCCCAGCTCATCGGCACGACGACGGTGTTCGGCCCCGAGATCCCGCTCACCGGCCTGGCCGTCGACCAGCAGGCCGCCCTGCTCGCCCAGCGCGTCACCGGTCCCGGCACCGCCAAGTGCACCTACGGTACGGGCGCGTTCCTGCTCGCGCACACCGGCGAGCAGCCCCGGCGCGGCACCTCGGGCCTGGTCAGCTGCATCGCCTGGCGGCTCGCCGGCACCACCAGCTACTGCCTGGACGGCCAGGTCTACACGGCCGCCTCCGCCGTCCGCTGGCTCAGCGAACTCGGCGTCATCACCGGCGCCGCCGACCTCGACCCGGTGGGCGGCGCCGTCCCCGACAGCGGCGGCGTCACCTTCGTCCCCGCCCTCGCCGGACTCGCCGCCCCCTGGTGGCGTGGCGACCTGCGCGGCTCCCTCACCGGCCTCGGCCTCGACACCACCCCCGGGCACCTCGTGCGCGCCCTGTGCGAGGGCATCGCCGCCCAGGTCGCCGAACTCGCCGACGCCGCCGCGGGAGACCTCGGCGCCGGCCTGGACCGCCTGCGCGTCGACGGCGGCCTGACCCGTTCCGCGCTCCTCATGCAGACCCAGGCCGACCTGCTGCAACGCCCCGTCGAAGTCTCCGCGCTGCCTGACGCCACCGCCCTCGGTGCCGCCACGCTCGCCCGCCTGGGTGCGGACCGTACGCTGGGCGTCGACCAGGCCCTGCCCGACGGAAAGCCCGCCGCCGTGTACGAACCCCGCATCACCGCCGACCAGGCCGCCGAGCGTCGCACCGGCTTCCGCGCCGCCGTCCGGACCCTGCTCGCCTCATGACCGTCACCGCACAGGGCCCGCTGCCCACCGGCAGCTACGACGTGGCGGTCGTCGGTGCCGGCGTGGTCGGCTGCGCCGTCGCCCGCGAACTGGCCCGCCACCCCCGGCTGCGGATCGCCCTGGTCGAGGCCCAGGACGACGTCGGCCAGGGCACCTCCAAGGCCAACACCGCGATCCTGCACACCGGTTTCGACGCGGCCCCCGGCACCCTGGAGGCCCGCCTGGTCCATGAGGGCTACGAACGGCTGGGCGCCTACGCGGCCGAGACCGGCATTCCCGTCGAACGCGTCGGCGCCCTGCTGGTCGCCTGGGACGCGGAGCAACTGGCCGCCCTGCCCGAGCTGGCACAGAAGGCCGAGCGCAACGGCTGCCACGACACGAGCCTGCTGGGCCCCGACGAGCTGTACGCCCGTGAACCGCGCCTCGGCCCCGGAGCGCTCGGCGCCCTGCACGTCCCCGGCGAGAGCATCATCTGTCCCTGGACGACGACCCTGGCGTACGCCACCCAGGCGGTCCGCGCCGGAGTCGACCTGCATCTCAACGCCAAGGTGGAGCGGGCACACCGGGGCACCGGCGAAGACCACCTGCTGCAGACGACCCGAGGCGTCCTGTCCGCCCGCCGCCTGGTCAACGCGGCCGGACTGCACGCCGACACCCTCGACCGGCTGCTCGGCCACGAGGACTTCACCGTCACCCCGCGCCGCGGTCAGCTCCTGGTGTACGACAAGCTCGCCCGCCCGCTCGTCCGGCACATCCTCCTGCCCGTCCCGACCGCACTCGGCAAGGGCGTCCTGGTCGCGCCCACCGTGTACGGCAACGTCCTGCTCGGCCCCACCGCCGAGGACCTGGACGACAAACGGGCCACCGGCTCCACCGCCGACGGCCTGGCCGGCCTCAGGGACAAGGGCCGCCGTGTCCTGCCCGACCTCGTCGACGAGGAGGTCACCGCCGTCTACGCCGGACTGCGCGCGGCCACCGGACAGGAGGACTACCGCATCGCCGTCCACCCCGAGCAGGGGTACGTCACCGTCGGCGGCATCCGCTCCACCGGCCTGACCGCGTCCCTGGCGATCGCCGCCCATGTCACCGGCCTGCTGCAGGACACCGGACTGGACCTGGGCCCGGTGCGCGAGCCGCAGCCGCTGACCATGCCCAACCTCGGCGAGGCCTTCCCACGCCCCTACCAGCGGCCCGAACTCATCGCCGCGGACCCCGAGTACGGCACCCTGGTCTGTCACTGCGAGCGCGTCTCCCGAGGCGAGATCCGCGACGCCCTGGCCGGACCGGTCCCACCGCGCAGCCTCGAGGGCCTGCGCCGCCGCACCCGGGCCCGGGCGGGCCGCTGTCAGGGGTTCTACTGCGGCGCGGCGGTACGGGAGTTGTTCGAGTCGGCGCAGAATGAGGGGATTCGGACATGACGGCCCGGCGAAGCGCACCGAGCGCCGGCGGGGCACACGGCACCCCGGGTCCGTTCGCCCGCGAGGTCGACGTGCTCGTCGTCGGCGCGGGGCCCGCGGGCCTGGTCGCCGCCGCCCGCCTGGCCGCGTCCGGAGCCGGCCGGATCGAGGTGCTCGAGCGTGAGCGGGAGGCCGGGGGAGTGCCCCGGCACTGCGCCCACGGCGGCTTCGGCACCCGTACGCACCCGCTGACCGGCCCCGAGTACGCCCGCCTGCTCGCGGAGGCGGCCGGACGGGCGGGCGCCGTGCTCCGGACCGGGGTGACCGCTCTGGACTGGGGGACCGCCCCGGGCGCGGCAGGGGCACAGGGGTCCGGGACCGGGGCGGACACCGGTGCGCAGCACGGCCCGGTGCTCCCGGGCGTGGTGCTGAACGCGGTCGGTCCCGGCGGACCCGAGACCATCGGGGCGCGGGCCGTCGTCCTCGCCACCGGCGCCCGGGAACGCCCGCGTACGGCCCGGCTGGTGCCGGGCACCCGTCCCGCCGGTGTCTACACCACCGGTGAACTCCAGCAGGCCGTCCACCTGTTCGGGCAGCGCATCGGCACCCGCGCGGTCGTGGTCGGCGCCGAGCACGTCTCCTACGCGGCGGCCGACACGTTGCGCGCGGCCGGCGCCGAGATCGTCGCACTGGTCACGGAGCAGCTTCGCGCCCAAGTGCCCGTCACCCGGGCGCAGTCGGCCCGCCTGCGACACCGGATCCCGTTGCTGACGCAGACCACGGTCGCCGAACTCCTCGGTCACGGACGTCTGTCCGGCGTCCGCGTCCGCCACCGCGACGGCCGGACGGCCGTACTGTCCTGCGACACCGTCGTGTTCACCGGCGATTTCATCCCGGACCACGAACTGGCCCGCCGCGGTTCTCTCGCCCTGGACCCCGGCACCCGCGGCCCCGCCGTCGACGGCTTTCTGCACACCTCACGCTTTGGCGTCTTCGCCGCCGGGAACGTCCTGCACGCCGTCGAACCCGCGGACGCGGCGGCCCGCGAGGGCGCCCGGGCGGCCCGGGCCGTGCTCGGCTTCCTGGCGGGCGCCGCCTGGCCCGGCCCCGGGGTGCCGCTCGCCGTCGAGGCGCCGCTGCGCTGGATCGCCCCGAACCGCATCACGCCGGCGGCCCGCCCCGAGCGCTACGTCCTGCGCACCGCGGCCCCGCTGCGCCGGCCCGTCCTGTACGTACACCAGGACGGCAGGCTGCTGCACCACGAGCGGCCCGTCCCCGCCGCCGCCCTGCCCCACCGCACCCTGACCCTCACGGCCCGCTGGCACCACCGCGTCGACGCCACAGGCGGCGAGGTACGGGTGAGCGTGCGCTGACCGGAGTGCGTGCGGGCCTGGGAGCAGCCCGCTCAGATTCCGTTGAACGAGCCGTGCCGCCCGGCGCCCGAGGAGAACCGGGCTGCGCCTTCCGCGCTCTGTGTCAACACACCCATCCCGTGCCGGAGTTCGGTGCGCAGTGCCGTCTCCTCGTCCAGTCCCTCCTGGTCGAGGACCGACGCGCGGTCGCTGCGCAGACAGGCCTGCGGGAAGCGGGCGATGCCGGCCGCGAGCGCCTCGGCCTCGGCGCGGGCGGATCCCGTGGGCACCAGGCGGTTGGCGAGCCCGATCTCGCAGGCCTCCCTGGCCGGGACCGGGCGGCCGGTCAGGATCATGTCCATGGCCCGGCCGGTGCCGATCAGCCGGGGCAGCCGCACCGTGCCACCGTCGATGAGCGGTACGCCCCAGCGGCGGCAGAACACGCCGAAGACGGCGTCCTCCTCCGCGATCCGCAGATCGCACCACAGGGCGAGTTCGAGGCCGCCCGCGACCGCGTGCCCGGCCACCGCCGCGATCACCGGCTTGGACAGCCGCATCCGGGTCGGTCCCATCGGGCCGTCGCCGTCCTCGGCCACGCGGTTGCCGCGCTCGGTGCCGATCGCCTTCAGGTCCGCCCCCGCGCAGAACGTGCCGCCCTCGCCCCACAGGACCGCCACCCGGGCGCTGTCGTCGGCCTCGAACTCCCGGAAGGCATCGGTGAGTTCAGCGGCCGTGGGCCCGTCGACCGCGTTGCGGGCCTCGGGCCGGGACAGGACGACGGTGGTGACGTACTCCTTGCGCTCGACGCGGACCGGCACGGGGGACCCTCCTCAGGGTGACTGCGCTGCGGAGGGCCACTCTGCCTCAGATGACCTTCAGGCGCACCAGCGCCCCCAGCGTCAGCGCGCCCGGCACCAGTGGCACCCACACGGTGATGATGCGGTAGGCGAGCACCACCGCCGTGGCCACCGCCACCGGGCCGCCCGCCGCCACCAGCGCCACGATCAGCGCCGCCTCGACCGAACCGATTCCGCCCGGCGTGGGCACCAGCGCCACCGCCACCGTCGCGGCCAGGTACGCCAGCGCCATGTGCGCCGGCGGCACCGGCAGTTCCAGCGCCTGCCCCACCGCCACCAGGCCGGCGGCCTGCAGCGCCGGGAAGGCGAACGAGCCGCCCCACAGCGCGAGCGCCCTGGCCGGACGCGTGTGCACCGAACGGGCCTCGCCCAGGGCGGTGCGCACGAAGCGGAGCACGGGCGCGCGCAGGGGGCGTACGAGGGCCAGCGCGGCCACCGCCACCGCCACTACCGTGCCCGCGACGGCCAGCAGCGGGCCCACGGCCCCGTGGGGGAGCAGGGGGCCGATGTGCAGCGCGTCGGGGAAGGCGAGCAGCAGCGCGGCCAGCAGGCTCAGCCGGCCGACCGACTCGGCGAGCAGGTAGAGCGCGAGCGCGGCGGAGGAGCGCGCGAGCGGCACCCCGCACACGGTCATGAACCGCAGATTGACCGCGCCCGAGCCGAGCCCGGTCGGCAGCAGATGGTTGGCCGAGCCTGCCGCGAACTGCGTGGCCAGCAGTCGCCACCGGGGCAGTGGCTGGATCACCGCGCCCTGCCGGGTGATGGCCGCGGCCACCCAGGTCAGGCAGGTGGCTCCGGCCGCCGCCAGCAGCCAGGGCCACGAGGCGGTCCGCAGCTGGCCGAAGCCGTCGAGGAGCACGGACCGGTTGCGCACCGCGAGGATCGCGACGAGCACGAGCGGCAGCAGGCACAGCAGCTGCCGCACGGGGAGGTGCCGGGCGAGCCGGTGAAGGCGTCCATGGCCCAGGTCGGGGAGGTGTAGTGCTCTCACACCTCGAGAGGTTTTCCGCGCCGTCTCAACGGCAGGTGGCGGATTCGCGGACGCCGGCTTACGGGCCGGCGGCTTGCAGGCTGTGGTCATCGGGGCCTTCGGGGAGAGGGACGCGGGCAGGGGCCGCGGTGGTTGTCCCGGTGGGGGTGAAAAGAAGCGGACATTGACCTCAACGAAGCTTGAGGTTCTACGTTCTTGTGCATGAGCATGGAGACCACCGCATGGACGCAGTTGCACAGCGTGATGAACGCGCAGGCCGACCGCCGTCCCCTCGCCCGCGCCACGCTGCGCCGTATCGCCGCCTTCGCCCGTCCGCACCGCGCGGGCATCGTCCGGTTCGTACTGTTCGGGGTGGTGACCGCGCTGCTCGCCGTCGCGACCCCCGTGCTCGCCGGCCGCGTCGTCGACGCGATCGTGGCGGGGCACGACTCCGGCAGGGTCGTGCGGCTCTCGCTGCTGATCGCGCTCGTCGCCCTCGGTGAGGCAGGGCTCGGCATCCTCGGCCGCCGGTTGTCGTCGACGCTCGGGGAGGGACTCATCCTCGACCTCAGGACGGCTGTGTTCGATCATGTGCAGCGCATGCCCGTCGCGTTCTTCACACGGACTCGTACGGGCGCGCTGGTCAGCCGTCTCAACAACGACGTGATCGGCGCCCAGCGGGCGTTCGCCAACACCCTGTCGGGCGTGGTGAGCAACCTGGTCACGCTGGTGCTCACGCTGGCCGTGATGCTGACCCTGTCCTGGCAGATCACCCTGCTCGCGCTGGTCCTGCTGCCGGTGTTCGTGCTGCCGGCCCGCCGCATGGGCAGCCGGATGGCCCGGATGCAGCGGGAGGCGGCGGCGCTGAACGCGGCCATGGGCACCCGGATGACCGAGCGGTTCTCCGCGCCCGGCGCCACCCTGGTCAAGCTGTTCGGCCGCCCCGAGGAGGAGTCGGCGGAGTTCGCGGCCCGCGCCGCCCGGGTGCGCGACATCGGCGTGCGCACGGCGACCGCGCAGTCCGTGTTCATCACCTCTCTCACCCTGGTCTCCGCGCTCGCGCTCGCCCTCGTCTACGGCCTCGGCGGCTGGTTCGCGCTGCACGGCACCCTCCAGGCGGGCGCGGTCGTCTCCCTCTCGCTGCTGCTGACCCGGCTGTACGCCCCGCTCACCGCGCTCGCCGGGGCCCGGGTGGAGGTGATGAGCGCCCTCGTCAGCTTCGAGCGGGTCTTCGAGGTGCTGGACCTCAAGCCGCTCATCGAGGAGAAGCCGGACGCCGTGGACGTCCCCGAGGGTCCGGTCGCCGTCGAGTTCGAGGACGTCCGCTTCGCCTACCCCTCTGCCGACCAGGTCTCCCTCGCCTCCCTGGAGGAGGTCGCCGCCCTCGACACCCGCGGGGGCTCCGAGGTCCTGCACGGCATCTCCTTCCGCGCCGAACCCGGGCAGACGGTCGCCCTCGTCGGCTCCTCCGGCGCCGGCAAGTCCACCATCGCCCAGCTGCTGCCGCGGCTGTACGACGTCGACGCGGGCGCCGTCCGGGTCGGCGGCACCGATGTGCGCGACCTGACCGCCGCCGCCCTGCGGGCCACCCTCGGCATGGTCACCCAGGACGGCCACCTCTTCCACGACACCGTCCGCGCCAACCTGCTGCTGGCCCGCCCGGACGCCACCGACGAGGACCTGTGGGACGCCCTCGGCCGGGCCCGCCTGGCAGAGGTCGTACGGTCCCTGCCGGACGGCCTGGAGACGGTCGTCGGTGAGCGCGGCTACCGGCTCTCCGGCGGTGAACGCCAGCGCATGACGATCGCCCGGCTGCTGCTGGCCCGCCAGCGCGTGGTGATCCTGGACGAGGCCACCGCCCATCTGGACAACACCTCCGAGGCGGCCGTGCAGGAGGCGCTCACCGAGGCGCTGGAGGGCCGTACCGCCGTGGTCATCGCCCACCGGCTGTCCACGGTCCGGGCCGCCGACCAGATCCTGGTCGTGGAGTCCGGGCGGATCGTGGAACGGGGCACGCACGAGGAGCTGTTGGCGGCGGACGGGCGGTATGCCGAGCTGTACCGGACGCAGTTCGCCACCGCCGTGTGAGCCGTCGCGCAGGTACGCCGCAGGGGTGCGGGCCGTTGCCGACCGCCGGTTTGTCGGGGTTGGTTATGCGGCGCCCGCGCCCCTTGGGGGGCGTTGCTGTCCCACCTCTTGACGCCGCTGGTCCGGACCTTTAGTTTCACGCCTTAAACAAAGCCTGCGGACACCCCAATTCCCGCTCCACCACGGGGTGTTGGCTTGCCCCCCCACACGAAAGGCCGCCCGCACATGGCCAGACCTCTTCCCGCAGCAGTCGCCCTCGGCGTCGTCGCGCTCTCGGCCGGGCTGCTCACCGCTTCCCCCGCCCAGGCCGCCACCGGCGCCATCACCGGCCTCGCCGGCAAATGCCTTGACGTCGCCGGGGCCAACTCCGCCGACGGCACACCCGTCCAGCTCTACGACTGCAACGGCACGAACGCCCAGCAGTGGACCGTCGGCAGCGACGGCACGATCCGCGCCCTCGGCAAGTGCCTCGATGTGACCGGCAACTCGACCGCCGACGGCGCCACGGCCCAGCTGTGGTCCTGTACCGGCGGAGCGAACCAGAAGTGGACCGTCACCGCCGCCCACGACATCGTCAACCCGCAGGCGAACAAGTGCCTGGACGTCACCGGCAACAACTCGGCCAACGGCACCCGGGTGCAGATCTGGAGCTGCAGCGGCGGCGCCAACCAGAAGTGGACCGCGCCCGCGGCGGACGGCGGCGGCAACCCGTCCGCGCCGATGGCCGTCGCGCCGTACCTCTACAACGGCTGGGGCAGCCCGCCGGACCCCACCACCATCACCCAGGCCACGGGCGTGAAGTGGTTCACGCTCGCCTTCGTGCTCAGCAACGGCTACTGCGATCCGCAGTGGGACGGCAGCCGCCCGCTGACCGGCGGGGTGGACCAGCAGACGGTCAACACCGTGCGGGCGAACGGCGGTGACGTGATCCCGTCCTTCGGCGGCTACAGCGGCAACAAGCTGGAGAGTTCCTGCTCCAGCGCGGGTGAACTCGCCGCCGCGTACCAGAAGGTGATCAACGCCTACGGCCTGAAGGCGATCGACATCGACATCGAGGCCGACGCGTACAGCAACGCCACCGTGCAGCAGCGGACCGTGGACGCGCTCAAGACGGTGAAGGCGAACAACCCCGGCCTGAAGGTGTACGTCACGATCGGCACCGGGCAGTCCGGCCCCGACACCAGCCTGATCAACCGGGCCGCCTCCTCCGGCCTGACCGCGGACGCCTGGGCCATCATGCCGTTCGACTTCGGGGGCGCCGGACAGAACATGGGCAACCTCACCACGCAGGCCGCCGAGGGCCTCAAGAACGACCTGAAGAACGCCTACGGCTACAGCGACGACCAGGCCTACCGGGACATGGGCATCTCGTCGATGAACGGCATCACCGACAACAACGAGACCGTCACGGTGAACGACTTCCGGACCATCCTGGCCTACGCCCAGCAGCACCACCTGGCCCGGCTCACGTTCTGGTCCGCCAACCGCGACCGGCCGTGCACCGGCGGCCCCGCCGACAGCTGCTCCGGAGTGAGCCAGTCCGACTGGGACTACACCCGCGTCTTCGCCGGCTACACCGGCTGACCTCCCGGCCCCTCATTCCCCGGCCTTCGCCCCGCAGGCCAGTCAAGGAGAACCCCCGTGCCTCCTCTTTCCCGCCGCCGTAGATCCGCGGTGGTCGCCCTCGTCGGCGCAGCGGCCGCCTGTGTGCTCACCGCCGCGCCGACGCCCCTGCTCAAGGCCACGCCCGCGCACGCCGCCACCGCCCTGCCCACCGGATTCGCCACCGTCATCAACGCCGCGAGCGGCAAGTGCCTGGACGCCAAGGCCGCGGCCACCGCCAACGGCACCGCCGTCCAGCAGTACGCGTGCAACGGCACCACGGCCCAGCAGTGGAGCTTCACCGACGCCGGCAACGGCTCCGTGCGGATCAACAACGCGGGCGACACCGGCCAGGTGCTGGACGTCACCAATGTCTCCACCGCCGACAGTGCGCCGATCCAGCTGTGGAGCTACGGCGGCGGCGCCAACCAGCAGTGGCAGGCCGTGGACGACGGCGGCGGCGCCTTCCACTTCGTCAACAGGAACAGCGGCAAGTGCCTGGACGATCCGGGCGCGTCGCTCGCCGACAGCACGCAGTTCCAGCAGTACACGTGCAACGGCACCGCCGCCCAGCGCTTCCAGGTGGTCCCCGTGACCCAGTCGACGAGCAACCCCGACCTGGGTCCGAACGTCGTCGTCTTCGATCCCTCGATGTCGTCGTCCACCATCCAGGGCAGGCTGGACACCCTCTTCAAGCAGCAGGAGACCAACCAGTTCGGCTCCGACCGCTACGCCGTCCTGTTCAAGCCCGGCGCCTACAGCGCGGACGTCAACGTCGGGTTCTACACCCAGGTGCTCGGCCTCGGCCTCAGCCCCGACGCGGTCTCGATCAACGGTGCCGTGCACGCCGAGGCCGACTGGTTCCAGGGCAACGCCACCCAGAACTTCTGGCGCGGCGCCGAGAACCTCTCGGTCAACCCCACCAACGGCAGTGACCGTTGGGCCGTCTCGCAGGCCGCGCCGTACCGCCGGATGCATCTGCGCGGCAATCTCGCCCTGGACGACGGCGGCTGGTCCAGCGGCGGCTACCTCGCCGACAGCAAGGTCGACGGGCAGGTCAACTCCGGTACGCAGCAGCAGTGGATGACCCGCAACGCGCAGCTGGGCAGCTGGACCGGGTCCAACTGGAACATGGTGTTCACCGGCAGCCAGGGCGTGCCGTCCACCAGCTTCCCGAACCCGCCGTACACCACCGTCGCGCAGAGCCCGGTCGTCCGGGAGAAGCCGTTCCTGTACGTCGACGGATCCGGGAACTACCAGGTGTTCGTGCCGTCCACGCGCTCCAACAGCTCGGGTACCAGCTGGGGGAGCGGCAGCCCGTCCGGCATCTCGCTGCCACTGAGCCAGTTCTACGTCGTCAAGCCCGGCGCGAGTGCCGCCCAGATCAACGCGGCCCTCGCCGCGGGCCAGAACCTGCTGGTCACGCCCGGCGTCTACCACCTCGACCAGACCCTGCAGGTGACCCGCCCCGACACGGTCGTCCTCGGCCTCGGGCTCGCCACCTTCGTGCCCGACAACGGCATCACCGCGATGACCGTCGCCGACGTCGACGGCGTGCAGATCGCGGGCCTGCTCTTCGACGCCGGTACCACCAGCTCGAAGACCCTGGTCGAGGTCGGGCCTGCCGGCTCCTCCGCCTCCCATGCGGCCGACCCGACCTCCCTGCACGACGTCTACTTCCGCATCGGCGGCGCCGGCGTCGGCAAGGCGGCCACCAGCCTCGTCGTCAACAGCAAGAACGTCATCGGGGACCACATGTGGCTCTGGCGCGCCGACCACGGCAGCGGCGTCGGCTGGAACAGCAACACCGCCGACACCGGACTCGTGGTCAACGGCGACGACGTGACCATGTACGGGCTGTTCGTCGAGCACTTCCAGAAGGACCAGGTGATCTGGAACGGCAACGGCGGCCGGACCTACTTCTTCCAGAACGAGATGCCGTACGACCCGCCGGACCAGGCGTCCTGGATGAACGGCTCCACCAAGGGCTACGCCGCCTACAAGGTCGCCGACTCCGTCACCAGCCACCAGGCGTACGGTCTCGGCAGCTACTGCTACTTCAGCGCCGACCCGAGCGTGACGGCCGACCACGCCATCGAGGCGCCGAACAACGCGAACGTCCGCTTCACCAGCATGGTGACGGTCTCCCTCGGCGGCACCGGCACCATCAGCCACGTCATCAACGGAACGGGAGGACCCTCGAACTCGTCGTCGAACGTCGCGGACCTGGTCGGCTATCCCTGATGCGGTCCCCCGTCCGGCCTAGTCGGAGCCACTCCGTCGGGCCCCGCCGCGGCACAATCTCCTCATGGAGCCGCATACCGGCAGGGTCCGACGGGGCAGGGGCCGGACCCTCGTGCCCCCGTTCGGCCGGGGAGGTGTGCCGACGCGGCTCCCGCTCGCTCCCCTGTTCGAATGGAGTCCCCTGTCCAGGGGGCGGTGACGATGGGTCCGGCCTGGGAGTACGACGGCTACCGGCCGGAGGAGGAGCGGCTGCGGGAGTCCCTGTGCACCCTCGGCAACGGCTACTTCGCCACCCGCGGCGCCCTGCCCGAGTGCACCGCGGACGAGGTCCACTACCCGGGCACCTACGCGGCCGGCTGCTACAACCGGCTCACCTCCGAGGTCGCCGGGCGCCGGGTCGAGAACGAGGACATGGTCAACCTGCCCAACTGGCTGCCGTTGCGCTTCCGGCTCGCGGGCGGGGACTGGCTCACCCCGGACACCGCCCACGTCACCGAGCACCACCAGATCCTCCACCTCGACCCCGGCCTGCTCGAGCGCCGCACCGGCTACAGCCTCCCCGGCGGCGGGACGCTCCATGTGCGCCAGCTGCGCCTCGTCCACCTGACCGATCCCCATCTCGCCGCCCTGCGCACCGAGTTCACCCTCGAGGGACCCGGTGTCGGCCTGGAGGCCGAGGCCGCACTCGACGGACGGGTCACCAACTCCGGTGTGGCCCGCTACCGGGACCTGGACGGCCGGCACCTCACCCGTTTCCACACCGGCACCGCCGCACCCGGCACGGTGTGGCTGCGCTGTCGTACCCGCACCTCCGACGTCCGCTTCGGACTGGCCCACCGGCTGACCGCCGACGTGCCCGTCAGCCACGCGAACGAGGCCCACCGCGCCGTCCAGCTGGTGCGGCTCACGCTGCTGCCCGGCCGCACCGTCACCGTCGACAAGACCGTCGCCCTGCACACCTCCCGCGACCCCGCCATCGGCGACCCCCTGCACGCGGCCGTCGAGCGCGTCGACGCCGCCCCCGGCTTCGACGAGCTGCGCGAGACGCACGCCACGGCCTGGGAGCAGTTGTGGCGGCGCACCGCGCTGGAGGTCCCCGGCGAGGCGGGCAGCATCCTGCGCCTGCACCTGTTCCATGTGCTGCAGACCCTCTCCCCGCACACCGCCGACCTCGACGTCGGCGTGCCCGCGCGGGGGCTGCACGGCGAGGCCTACCGCGGCCATGTCTTCTGGGACGAACTCTTCGTCCTGCCCTACCTCAACCTCCACCTGCCCGAGGTCTCCCGCGCCCTGCTCCACTACCGGCACCGGCGCCTGGACGCCGCCCGCCACGCGGCACACGAACTCGGCCGGCGCGGCGCGCTCTACCCGTGGCAGAGCGGCAGCGACGGCCGCGAGGAGGCCCAGCAGCTGCACCTCAACCCCCGCTCCGGCCACTGGCTGCCGGACCACTCCCACCTGCAGCACCACGTCGGCTCGGCGGTGGCCTACAACATCTGGCAATACCACGAGGCCACCGGCGACACCGACTTCCTGCACGGTGAGGGCGCCGAGATGCTGCTGCACATCGCCCGCTTCTGGGCGGACTCGGCCACCTACGACGCCCGCCTCGGCCGGCACCGCATCCGGGGCGTGGTCGGCCCCGACGAGTACCACGACGCCTACCCCGGCGCGACCGCACCCGGCCTGGACGACAACGCGTACACCAACGTCACCGCCGCCTGGGTGCTCGCCCGCGCCCTGGAACTGCTGAACGCCCTGCCCGAGCCACGCCGCCGTGAACTCACCGAGAGCGCCGGCCTGGAACACGACGAGCCCGTCCGCTGGGAGGAGGTCTCCCGCACCCTCCACATCCCCTTCCACGACGGGGTGATCAGCCAGTTCGAGGGGTACGGCGACCTCGCCGAGCTGGACTGGGACGACTACCGCAAGCGCTACGACGACATCCGGCGCCTGGACCGGATCCTGGAGGCGGAGGGCGACTCCGTCAACCGGTACAAGGCGTCCAAGCAGGCCGACGTCCTCATGCTCGGCTACCTCTTCTCACCCGCCGAACTCCGCGCCCTGTTCGGCAGATTGGGCTACCGACTGGACGAACACGCCTGGACCGCCACCGTGGACCACTATCTGCACCGCACCAGCCACGGCTCCACGCTCAGCGGCCTGGTCCACGGCTGGATCCTGGCCCGCGCCCGCCGCGCGGACGCCTGGGCCTTCGTCCAGGAGTCGCTGCGCGGCGACATCGCGGACCTCCAGGGCGGCACCACCGGCGAGGGCATCCACCTCGGCGCGATGGCCGGCACCCTCGACCTCGTCCAGCGCGGACTGACCGGCCTGGAAACCCGGGGCGGCGTCCTGAGCCTCGACCCGGTCCCGCTCCCCGAACTCTCCTCCTACGGGTTCCCGTTCCGCTACCACGGTCACTGGGGCGCCCATCTGCGCCTGCGCAGCGGCCTGTTGGAGGTGTCCGTACCGGCCTCCGACCGTTCCCCCATCGGCATCCGCCTGTGGGGCCAGGTGATCACGGTGGTGGCCGGCGAGACGGCCCGCCTGGTGCTGCCGGAGTGAAGCGCCCCGCGCCCTTCAGGACGCGCGCAGGAGGAACACCGCGAGGCCGGCGGCGTCGTACCGGGGGTGCCTGCACGCGCTGCGAGCAGGTGCCGCTCGGTGTCGCCCAGCGGGCGGAACCGGCCGCCTCTCGACGGCAGCGGCCCCGAGGACCACCATGCACCGGTGGGTGGTTGACGCATCGACGAGTGGTCGCTGAAGAGAGGAGCCGCGTGGATGAGCGCGACCGACGCCCCCCTGCGGGTGCTGGCGGTGGACGACGAGGAACCCGCGCTCGAGGAGCTGCTGTACCTGCTCGGGCAGGACACGCGCGTCGGCACGGTGATCCCCGCGCCGACGGCCACCGAGGCGCTGCGCCGCCTCGGCCGGGTCATGGAGGCCGGACCGGACGGCGCCCCGGCCGTCGACGTCGTCTTCCTCGACATCCACATGCCCGGACTGGACGGTCTCGAACTGGCCCGCCTGCTCGGTGGGTTCGCCGCACCCCCGCTGATCGTCTTCGTCACCGCCCACGACGACTTCGCGGTGCGTGCCTTCGACCTCAAGGCCGTCGACTACCTCCTCAAACCCCTGCGCAAGGAGCGCTTCGCCGAGGCCGTGCGCCGGGTCGCCGACCTGGTCGCGGCCGGGCAGGGCCCCCGGCCGGCCGCCTCCGCGGTGACCTCGCCCGCCCTGGGTGACCAGGTCCCCGTGGAACTGGGCGGCGTGACCCGGTTCGTGCCCATCGCCGACATCACCTACGTCGAGGCGCAGGGCGACTACGCCCGGCTGCACACCCGGCACGGCAGCCACCTGGTGCGCATCCCGCTGTCCACGCTGGAGGAACAGTGGCGCAACCGGGGCTTCGTGCGTATCCACCGCAGCCGGCTCGTCGCTCTCGGCCGCATCGAGGAACTCCGCCTGGACGGCGGCAACGTGACCGTCCGGATCGGTGACCGGACCCTCGCCGTGAGCCGCCGCAACGCCCGGGAACTGCGCGACCTGCTGGCCCGGCACGTGGCGGGCAGGGTCCGCAGGTGACGGACAGGCGGCGATTGCGCTCTGCGGCTGCCGGTGCGGCCTCGCGCTGCGTACACTCGCCGCACACCAGGTGATCACCGTGGCCTCGGGGAGTGCGTCATGGGTGCCGAATCCGTCCCTCGCAGAGAGCTGGTCACCGGACGGCCTCCCGCCGAGGACCACGCGGTGCCGCGCCCGCCGGCCGTCCCCGAGCCGCGCCCGGACGCACCCGAAACCGACGCCACCGTCAGCCTGTTGATGCATCGTCAGATGCGTGCCGCGCTCCTCGCGACGACCCTCCTCGCGGTCCCGATCGGCCTGCTCCCCCTCCTGCTGCGGCTCCTGCCGTCGGCCACCGGCGCGCCCCACGTCCCTCTCGCGGTCTGGCTGCTCCTGGGCGTGGCACCGTACCCCGCGCTGCTGGCCATCGGTGCCTGGTACGTCCGCCGCGCCGAGCGCAACGAGACCGAACCGGCCCGCCCGTCCCCCGTGGAAAGCCCCTGACCATGCGCCGAGCAGCCGCCGGGGCCGCCCGGTGAACCAGACGTACGGCATGGCGGGCGTGACGGCCGTGGTCCTCGCCACGGTCCTCGTCGGCGCGCTCGGTCTGCGCATCTCGCGCACCACCTCCGACTTCTACGTCGCCTCGCGCACCGTCGCTCCCCGGCTCAACGCCACCGCGGTCAGCGGCGAGTACCTGTCCGCCGCCTCCTTCCTCGGCGTCGCCGGACTCGTCCTCGCCCAGGGCGTCGACATGCTGTGGTTCCCCATCGGTTACACCGCCGGCTTCCTGGTGCTGCTGGCCTTCGTGGCCGCCCCGCTGCGCCGCTCCGGCGCCTACACACTGCCCGACTTCGCCGAGGCCCGGCTCGAGTCCCGGGCGGTGCGCAGGGTCGCGGGCGTGCTGGTCGTCGGCATCGGCTGGCTCTATCTGCTGCCCCAGCTGCGCGGCGCCGGCCTCACCCTGCGGCTGCTCACCGGCGCCCCGGGCTGGCTCGGCGGCCTGGCCGTCTCCGCCGTGGTGACCGCGGCCGTGGCCGCCGGCGGCATGCGCAGCATCACCTTCGTCCAGGCCTTCCAGTACTGGCTGAAACTCACCGCCCTGCTGGTGCCGGTGCTGTTCCTGCTGCTGGCCTGGCGCGCCGATAGCGCCCCGGCGCCCGTCTGGGACGAGCGGCCCGCCTTCCACCGCTCCACCGAGGTGCGTATCGACACCCCGCTCGCCCTCACCGTGAGCGAGCCGGTCCGGGTGACGGTGTCCGGAAGCGTCGACGGCCGCCGGGTGCACGGTGCCACGGTGCGGCTGGACGAGGGCCGACACCGGCTCGGCGCGGGCACGACCGTGCGCTTCCCGGCCGGCGCCGTCGTCCCCCTGCCCGACCGGACCCCCGACCGCGCCTCCTCCAGCTGGGGCACGCCCCTGTCCGCCTCCCGCGAACAGCACGGCCTGTACGCCACGTACGGGCTGATCCTCGCCACCTTCCTCGGCACCATGGGCCTGCCGCACGTCGTCGTCCGCTTCTACACCAACCGCGACGGCCGCGCCGCCCGCCGCACCACCGTCAGCGTGCTGGGCCTGCTCGGCGCGTTCTACCTGCTGACGCCGCTGTACGGCATGCTCGGCCGGCTGTACGCGCCCGACCTGCTGCTCACCGGCGACACCGACGCGGCGGTCCTCGTCCTGCCCCAGCGGCTGCTCGGCGGGGTCGCCGGGAACCTGCTCGGCGCGCTCGTCGCGGGTGGCGCCTGCGCGGCGTTCCTGTCCACCGCCTGCGGACTCACCATGTCCGTCGCGGGCGTGCTCGCCCAGGACGTCCTGCCCACCCTGGGCGTGCGCCACTTCCGGCTCGCCACGCTGCCCGCGATCGCCGTGCCCACAGCCGCGTCGGCGCTGGTCGGCGACCTGCCCGTGGCCGACGCGGTCGGACTGGCCTTCGCCGTCTCGGCCTCCTCCTTCTGCCCGCTGCTCGTCCTCGGCATATGGTGGCGCGGCCTGACCCCGCCGGGCGCGATCGCCGGGCTGCTCCTCGGTGGCGGTTCGGCGCTGGCCGCGGTGACGGCCACCATCGCCGGCGGCGCCGACTCCGGCTGGCTGCACACCCTGCTGGCCTGGCCCGCCGTGTGGTCCGTCCCGGTCGGCTTCGCGGCGATGATCCTGACCTCCCTCGCCACCCGTGACCGCGTCCCGCCCGGCACCGCCACCACGATGGCCCGCCTCCACCTGCCCGAAGCCACCCGCCCGGGCCCGGCCACCCCCTGACCGAGGAGCCACCGTGTCCACCACCGACCTCGCCCGCACCGGTCACCACCGCACCCGGGCCCGCCCATGACCGTCCTCGGTACCGCCGCCCTCGTCCTGGCCGGGCTCGCGCTGTTCGTGCTCGGTGCCGCCCTGGGGCACGGCGCGGCGCGCCGGCAGCAGGAGCACGCGGTCGACGCCGACGGGGCCCGGGCCCTGGTCCACACCCTGCACACCGTCGCGCTCGCCGCGGCACCCCTGCGCGCCGGGCTCACCCCGGACACGGCCCGCAGGGCGGCGCGGCGGCTGCGCCCGCTGCTCGGCGCGCCCGCCCTCGCTCTCACCGACACCGCCGCCGTCCTCGCCTGGGACGGCGCCGCCGAGCACCACCGCGAGCACCTCACGGCCCAGCTCACCGACCCGCCCCGGACCCGGACCTTTCCGCTGTCCTGCGACGACGAGGACTGCCCCGTCCGCTGGGGCGCCCTGGCCCCGCTCACGACCGACGGGCGGCCCGCCGGCGCCCTCGCCGTCTTCGCCGCCAAGGAGTCCGCCGCCCACACCCGGGCCGTGGCGGCGGCCCGCAGGCTCTCGCTGGACCTCGACCTCGCCGACCTCGACCGGGCCCGCGTCAGCGCCCACCAGGCCGAGGACCGCGCCCTGCGCGCACAGATCTCCCCGCACTTCATCTACAACTCGCTCGCCGGCATCGCCTCCTTCGTGCGGACCGACCCCGAGCGGGCCCGCGAACTCCTGCAGGAGTTCGCCGACTTCACCCGCTACTCCTTCCGCCGCGGCGGCGACTTCACCACCCTCGCCGAGGAGTTGCGCTCCATCGAGCAGTACCTGGAGCTGGCCCGCGCCCGCTTCGGCCGCCGTCTGGAGGTCACCCTGCGCATCGCCCCGGAGGTACTGCCCGTCACGCTGCCGTTCCTCTGTCTGCAACCCCTCGTCGAGAACGCCCTCAAACACGGCCTCGAGGAGTCCGTGGAGCGCAGTGTCGTCACGATCACCGCCGAGGACGAGGGCACCGAGGCCCGCGTCGTCATCGAGGACAACGGCGTCGGCATGGAACCGGCACGCCTGCGCGCGATCCTGCGCGGCACGGCCGGAGCGGCCACCGGCATCGGACTGCGCAACGTGGACCGCCGGCTGCGCCGGGTCTACGGCGACGCGTACGGCCTCGTCATCGAGACGGGCGTCGGAGCGGGCACGAAGATCACGCTCCATGTCCCCAAGTTCCGCCCCGGCATCCAGGCCTCGCCGCCACCGTGAGCGTCCTGCCCACGGGGAACTGCGCTGCCGCCATGGAAGTGACCATCCTGGTCGTCCCGGAACGTCCGCACACCGCGGCGCTGCGCGAGCGACTGGCTCTCGCCCTCCAGGGGCGTGACGAGGTCACCGTGACCTGGCGCGAGGTGACCGACCCGGCGCAGGCCGAGCGGCTGGGCATGCACGGCTCGCCGACGGTGCTGGTCGACGGCGCCGATCCGTTCGCTCGCCCGGGGCAGGAGGCGAGCCTGTCGTGCAGCGTGGGCCCCCCGCCGTCGGTGGAGCGGCTGCGGGAGGCCGTCGCCGCACCGCGCCCGACCACAGCACGCGAACCGTGACCGCGGACGTGCGCGGGGGAGCCACGGCCGCGTCGGTGACCCCCGCCCCGCAGATGTGGCCGCTGTACGCGGCCGGGTTCACCACCGCCTTCGGCGCGCACGGCCTCGCCGCCAACCTCGGCGGGCACACCAGCCGTGACCTGTCGCGCCTGCGGGACCGGCTCGACCTGTGGGCGGCCCTGCTGTGCCGCACGGACCCGAGCGGAGCACAGGCTGCTACGACCGCTCGACGTGCACGCTCGTCGACTTCACCCGCGCAATGACCGTGACCCCGACCGCGAGACCCAGCTCATCCGCGGCCTCGCGGGTCACCAGGGACACGACCTGGTGCGGACCGGCCTGGATCTCCACCCGGGCCACGACGTCGTCCGCCCTCAGGCCGGTGACGATGCCGGTGAGCGCGTTGCGCACGGAGGTGGGCCCACCAGCCGCCCCGGCCCGCTCGTCCTCGGCCGCGCGCTCCCGCACGAACCGTGCCAGCCCCACGCCGTCGATCATCCGGTTGCCCGAGCCGTCCCGGCCCATCGGCGGCCGGCCCGCGTCCGCCCACCGGCGCACGGTTTCCGGACTCACCCTCAACAGGCGCGCGGCCTGGCCAATGCTGTACGTCGGCACCCTCGAACCCTAGCCGTCCGTTCTCCTCGCGCAGGCCGTGCATGCTGCCGCGCCGGCTGGAGTACCGCGTCGCGCTCGCCAGGGAACGCCACTTCGCCCGCGCAGCAGCCGTCTGTTACGTGTCGCAACCGTCCCCGTCGGCCGCGATACGAAGACTCGAGCACGACCTCGACGGCATGCACGTCGGCACGGGCGCCGCCGGACGCATCGGCCTCGCCGTCCCGCGCCGCCTCGCGCCCTGCGACGTGAAGCTCCACCGCCCCAGGCGGAGACCGGCGGGCTGTTCGGCGGCGACCCGCCATCGGCGACGAAGCGCGGGCAGTCGGTCCAGGTGTGTACTTCCGGGTTCCGGGCCGACCATGGATGAAGGCAGAACACCCGCCGGTACGGCAGGAGCCGAGGCACCGAGCGGGAGGAAGATGAGGCATGGGCACGACGGACCCCTCCCAAGCAGGCCACGGCCGGCCGGTGGCGTCTCCCACCGCGCCGCCGAGCGGCCTGCTCGATCTGCTCAGCGTTGCCGCAGTGGTGCTGAACGCGCAGGGCCGGGTGGTCTTCTGGAGCCCGAAAGCCGAAGAACTGTTCGGTTACACCGCGGCGGAGGCGCTGGGGCAGCACGCGGCCCGGCTGACGGTCCACGAGGAGCACCGGGACGCGGTGACCGAGCTGTTCGCCGAGGTCCTGGAATCCGGTACCGACTGGGCAGGGGCGTTCCCGATCCGGCACAAGGACGGCAGCACCCGCCTGGTGGCGTTCCGCAACATGCGGCTGCTGGACGACCTCGGCGACGTCTACGCCCTGGGACTTGTCGCGGACCAGTCCGCCGTGGAGCGGGTCGAGAGAGACGCCGCCCTGGCCATGCGTCTGGTGTCCCAGTCCCCGGTCGGGCTGGCCATTCTGGACCCGGACCTGCGGTACGTGGCCGTGAATCCCGCTCTCGAACGCATCACCGGTCAGTCCGCCGCCGAGCGTCTGGGCCGGTCGGTCGGCGAGATGCTCACTTACCTGGACACGGACCCCGAGGCACGTCTGCGCCGCGTCCTGGAGACGGGCGAGTCGGTCGTGGACCGTGACATCGTCTGCCGTCCCCCCGGCGACCCGGATCACGAGCATGCCTGGTCCGTCTCGTACTACCGGCTGGAGGACTCCGGTGGACGGGTGCTGGGCCTGGCCTACTCCGTCATCGACGTCACCGAGCGTTATCGTGCCGCTGCCGAGGCGGCACAGGCCCGGCAACGGCTGGCACTGATCGCCAGAGCCTCCGCCTCCGTGGGCACCACCCTCGATCTGGAGACGACGGCGCGCGAGCTTGCCGATGTCGTCGTACCGGTCCTGGCCGATGTGGCGGCCGTGGACGTACTCGACAGCGTCCTCGACGGCCGGAGCGCGCCGCACGAGGGACCCGCGCTCTTCCGTGCCCTCGCGATCAGCGCGGCCCACTCCACGGAGACGGTCCGCGCGGCCGACCCGCCGGGAGGACTCGCCCACTACGACAGTGACCGCCTGATCACCCAGTGCGTGCACACCCGCCAACCGGTACTGGTGCCCCACACCACCCGTCAGGATCTCGAGCGCATCGCCCGGCACGGCGAGGCGGCCTCCGCCCTCGCGGCGGCCGGCGTTCATTCCTACCTGGCCGTACCGCTCGTGGCCCGGGGCGAAGTCCTGGGCGCCCTGGACCTCGCGCGCACCCGGAACCCCGTGCCGTTCGACCACGACGACGCCTTCCTGGCCTGCGAGTTGGCCGCCCGGGCCGCGGTGTGCATCGACAACGCCCGCGGGTACCAGGCCCAGCGCAATGCGGCCCTCGTCCTCCAGCGCAGCCTGCTTCCGGAGCGCCCGTCGCATCTGCCCGGCCTGGAGGTTGCCTGCCGATACCAACCCGCCGGCGCCGCGAGCGAGATCGGCGGCGACTGGTACGACGCCGTACCTCTCCAGGGCGACAGAACCGCCCTGGTCGTCGGAGATGTCATGGGCAGCGGTATCAACGCCGCCGCCACCATGGGGCAACTGCGCAGTGCCGCCCGTGCCTTCGCCGAGCTGTCCCTCGCCCCCGCCGAGGCCCTTCGTCACCTGGATCACCTGACCGAAGGCATCGAGCAGACCATCACCACCTGCATCTACTGCGTCTACGACCCTCACCAGGACCAGTGCGAGATCTGCCTCGCCGGTCACCTGCCCCCGGCCCTGCTGCGGGCCGGCCACGCGGCACAGCTCCTGGATCTGCCCACCGGCGCACCGCTGGGCGTCGGCGGGGTGCCCTTCGAGGCCGCCACGATCACCTTCCGCCCCGGCGACGAACTGGTCCTCTACACCGATGGTTTGGTCGAAACCCGAAGCGAACCCATCGACGCTCGCCTCGGCGCGCTCCTCGACGTCCTCACCGTGACACGCGGCCACGATCTGGAAAGCACCTGCGACCGCATCCTGGAGATCCTGCGCCCGCCCGGCGGTGAGGGCGAGGACGACGTGGCGCTGCTCATCGCCCGAGCCCGGTCCTGAGCAGTCACACCGGGGGAGGGGCGACGTCAGCTGCCGTCCCTCACCTGCGGCCGGAGACGGCCTTCGCCCAGCCCCGGGTGACCGTCTGCCTCGCCTTGTCCAGTTGCGCGTCCGTCGGGAACTGCGGCGTTCCCTCGACCGTCGGCAGTCGTGCGGCGGCGGCCTCGTCGAGGGTGCCGTCCTGCCTCATGGCGTCCATGAGCACCGGGCGGGCATAGGCGCGCAGCCGGAGGTTCTGGCCCTCCGGGCTGAAGAGATACTCCTGCCACAGGCGGGCAGCCGCCGGATGAGGGGCGTTCTTGCTGACCGCCAGCGCGAAGTACTGGGCGAAGCTGCCGTCGAAGGGGATGGCGACCTGCCAGTTCACGCCCTTGTCGCGGAGCTGGTCGGCGTAGCCGAGGTTGATGTAGTCCCAGTTGATGCTGATCGGGGTCCGGCCGCTCGTGATCGTCGCCGAGTTGGAACTGACAGGGTTGAAGTTGCCGCGGTTGTTGAGTTCGGCGAAGAAGTCGAGACCGGGCTGGATGTTGTCGAACGACCCGTTGTTCGCCAGCGCGGTCGCGTAGACACTGGCGAAGGCGGTGGCCGACCGGGTCGGGTCGCCTTCGAGCGCGACCTTGCCCCGGTAGCCGGGCTTGAGCAGATCGGCGAAGGTCTCCGGACAGGGTGTGACCCGCTTGGCGTCGCAGCCGATGGAGATGTAGCCCCCGTAGTTGTTGGCCCAGCGGGCCTGCGGGTCCTTCTGACTGTCGGGGATCGAATCGTAGGCGGCCACCTTGTACGGCGCGAGAAGATTCAGTGCCGCCGCATTGCGTGCGAACGTATCGCCCACGTCGATCACGTCGGGCGCTGTCGGCCGGTTCCCCCTCTTCCTCAAGGCGTCGATCTCGTCCTCGCTGTGGCCCAGCGGCTTCTCGACCGTGACCTTGATCCCGTACTTCTTCTCGAAGCCGCTGATCAGGCCGCCGTAGTCGGCCCAGTCACGCGGCAGCGCGATCGCTCTGAGCGTGCCCTCCCGTTTTGCTGCGCTGATCAGCGCGCGCATGCCGCCCATGTTCGCGGCGGACGTGGCCACCGACGGCTTCGCGGGGCCGGTGGCCGGTGTGCTCTCGCAAGCGCTCAGGCCCAGTGCCACGAGAGTGAAGCAGCAGCCGAAGACCGCCGCTGCTCGGGCACACGGTGTGGTCACGGCTGCTCCCGGAGGTGGGGGGTGAGGTGGTCACCTCGTCCCGCTGCCGGCGGCGCCACCGGGTCCGCAGCGGCGGGCCTCCCGCTGCGCCTCCCGGCTTGTCCGGCTCCACGGCGCCGACGAAGTGGACATCGAGGCCAGGGTAGGCCGCCTCGGCGGCGCAATGCCGACCGGCCAGCCCGGGACCACCGTCTTTCCCTCTTTCCCCCGGCGTGAGGCTGCTCCGGACGGGACGTACCCGCACACTTCACATCGCGGTGTCGTCCCACTGGTCGAGCAGCAGCTCGCCGAGTCCTTCCGCCTCCGGCGCGGCGGCGTGGTGCAGCGACTGTTCGGCCCAGATGACCTTGCCCGTGGTCGTGTAACGGGTCCCCCAGCGTTCGGCGAAGCGGGCGACCAGGAAGAGTCCGCGGCCCCCTTCGTCGGTGACCTTCGCCCGGCGCAGCCGCGGCGACGTGCTGCTGCCGTCGGCGACCTCGAAGATCAGGGCACCCGCATCGGGGCTGCCGGCCGGCTGTGTGCGCAGCAGCCGCACGGTGATGGGCTCGGCTCCGTAGCGGACCGCGTTGGTGATCAGCTCGCTGAGGATGAGTTCGGCGGTGAAAACGACCTGCTCCAGCCCCCATTCCGTCAGTCGGCGGGCGCAGGCGGTGCGCACGGGGCCCACCGCCGCCGGGTCACGGGGCACCTCCCACTCGGCGACCTGATCCGGTCCGAGTCGGCGCGTGCGGGCCACCAGCAGCGCGATGTCGTCCCAGGGCCGGTCGGACAGCATGGCCTCCATCACCGCCGCGCAGGTGGCCTCCGGTGTGCGGTCGGGCCCTGTCAGAGCGTCACGCAGGGCCTCCAGACCGGCGTCCAGGTCACGGGTGCGGTCCTCGATCAGCCCGTCGGTGTAGAGCACCAGCCGGGAACCCTCGGGCACGGTGAGCTGGGCGGCCTCGACCGGCAGGCCGGCCGCGAGCCCCAGGGGCGGGGAGACGGACAGCCGAGGGAAGTCGACGGTCCCGTCGGGCCGGACCAGCGCAGGTCCCGGGTGTCCGGCCGTGGCGATGTCCAGTCGCCCGGAGGTGGGGTCGTAGACGGCGTACTGGCAGGTCGCTCCGGTGACCAGCCCCTGCTCGTACTCCGCCGGGGTGATCTCCTCGGAGTCGATCTGCGCCACCAGCTCGTCCAGCCGGCCCAGCAGCTCCTCCACGGGCATGTCCAGGACGGCGAAGTTGTGCACGGCGGTGCGCAGCCGGCCCATCGTCGCCGCGGCGTGCAGACCGTGGCCCACGACATCGCCCACGACCAGCGCCACCCGGGTACCGGACAGCGGGATGACATCGAACCAGTCCCCGCCCACCCCGGCCTGGGCCGGCAGATAGCGGTAGGCGACGTCGAGGGCGGACTGCTCGGGCAGCGCGCGGGGCAGCAGACTGTGCTGCAGGGCGACGGCCATGGTGTGTTCGCGGGTGTAGCGGCGGGCGTTGTCGATGCAGACCGCCGCCCGCGCGGCCAGCTCCTCGGCGAAGGACACGTCCTCCTCCTCGAACGACGGGGAGCCCCTCGCGCGCCAGTACGTCACCACGCCCAGCACCACGCCGCGGGCGCGGAGGGGCACCACGAGCATGGAGTGGATGCCGTGATCGAGGATCCACCGGGCGTCTGCGGGCTGCTGCGACCGCCAGGCGTCGCAGGCGCTCAGGTCCCCGACCAGGATCGAGCGGCCCTCGGCCATCGCCAGGAAAACGGGGTGGGCCGGGACGAGCCGGATCAGCTCGCGGACGGAGTGGAGGGGATGGCCCGCGTCGAGACCGGCGACGGCGCTGCGGCGCAGCTCGGTGATCTCCGCGGGCGCACCGGAGATCTCCTCGCCGCGCAGGACCGGGTCCAGCAGATCGACGGTGGCGATGTCGGCGAACCGGGTCACCGCCACCTCGGCCAGTTCCTCGGCCGTGCGCTTCACATCGAGCGTGGTGCCGATCCGCAGTCCGGCGTCGTAGAGCGACTGCAGCCGTTGGCGCGCCCTCTCCGCCAGCCCGGAGACGGCCAGCAGCTCGGTGGTGTCCCGGAGCGTGACCACGCTGCCGGCCGGCCCGTGAGGCGCGGTGAGCCGCTTGCTGACCGCCAGCAGCCGGTCGGCCGCCAGGTACACCTCGTCGGTGGCGGGGCGGTCGGCGGCCAGCAGCCCGGCGAGGTCCTCCTCCAGCCCCAGATCGGTGATCTGCCGCCGCTCCGCGTCCGCCGGCAGGGCCAGAAGCCGTCGCGCCTCGTCGTTGGCCAGCAGCAGGCGGCCGTCGCCGTCGATGATCAGCACGCCCTCCCGCACCGCGTGCAACACCGCGTCGTGGTGCTCGTACATCCGGGTCATCTCGGTGGCCCCCAGGCCATGGGTCTGCCGCCGCAGCCGCCGGCTCACGAGGGCCGACCCGCCTGCGGCGAGGACCAGAGCGGCGGCGGCGCCGGCGAGGAGGACGGGCAGCTGCCGGTCCACCCGGTGCTGCACCCTCTCGACCGTGACGGGCACGGAGACGACGCCGATGACCGAACCGTCAGGGCTCCTGACGGGCACCGCCGAGACCACGGAGAGCCCCAGCGAGCCCTTGAACGTACTCGTGAACGGCTGGCCGGTCGCCGCCGCCGCATAGGGCCCGATGACGCGTCTGCCGACCTGACGCGGGTCGCTGTGGGCGAGTGTGACCCCGTTCAGTCCGTACACGATGACGGCGTCGACTCCTGTGGCCTTCCGGACCGCTTCGACGTGCGGCTGTACCGCCGCGGTCGGGTTCGCGCTCTTGAGCGCCGCCACGACCCCCGGGGAATTCGCGAACGTCTGCGCCACGGTGAGCGTCCGGTGGCGGGCGTCTGCCATCACGTCGCGCTGAGCCTGTACGACGAGCGCCACCAGGGTGGCGGCGACGAGCAGCAGCACAACCGCCAGCTGGAGCAGGAAGACCTGGCCCGCGAGGCTGTGCAGGCTCAGCAGCGAATCCGACCGCCACGCCTCGCCCGCCCGACGGCGCCGACCGCGCCGACGAGTCCGTACGGACGCATCAGGCACATCCTGCCCGGATTGACCTGAAACTCCGCTCACATCACCTTTCTATCGTTACTAGGTGGCCGACCGCCAAGCGTCCGCGACGCACGGGGGTCCACTCGAGGACGGCGATGAGCGCAAGATCGCCCTTGACCTGCAAAAGCAGGCAGGGAGCAGACGGATCGGGAGTTTCTTCGTGTCGCTGTCTCTGCTCGTCGGCCTGGGCGCAACTGCTGTACCACCAGGACGCCAAGAACCTGCCTGCGGAAGCGGTAGCGGCAACGAGGAGCACGGCGGCGCCAACCCCGGGGGACGACGCAGCACGTCGTAGCGGAGGAGGGGTCAGGGCTGCTGGGCGCTGCTCCACCCGGTCGTGCTGGAATACGAGTCCAGCAGGTCCACCACGAAGACCAGGGTCGAGCCTGCCGGGATCAACGGCGAGGGCGACTGACTGCCGTAGCCGAGACGTGGGGGAACGATGATCTCGCGCCGACCGCCGACCCTCATCCCCCTCACCCCCCTGTCCCAGCCCTTGATGACCTTGCCGCTGCCCAGGGCGAACTTGAACGGCTGGCCCCGGTCCCAGGAGGCATCGAACTCCTTCCCGGACTCGAAGGTCACCCCGACATAGTGGACCCTGACCACCATGCCCGGCTTTACCTCGGCCCCGTCCCCGACGATCAGGTCCCGGATGGTCAGCTCGGAAGGAGCGTCACCCTCCGGAACGTCGACCTCGGGCTTCGTCAGTTCACTCATTGCAGCCTCATCACTCTCCGTCGGATGCCGTCGCACGGACCAGCCGGACACATGGACACTCCATGCAGCAGATGGTCACGCTACCGAGAGTGCCGGTCCTCGGAGCACACCGATCCAGCGGCCACACGTGATGATCTTTCGTACAGCCGAGGTACGCGACCGGCACGCACAGGTCACATCGCGTGGCTGTGCAGCGCTCGTGAGGCCTTACGCCGCACCATGCGCTCGTGCATCGCCCACGTATCCGACGGGGTGACTCCGACCTGCGGCGCGTTCCGTCGGTACGAAGTCGTCGAAGACGGTGTGGGTGAGCCGTCCTCCCTGCCACCTGCCCGTCGCCCACCGGTACCTGGCGCCCGTCCAGGACCCTGGAGTGGGCGGCGACTGGTACGACATCATTCCGCTGGACGGGCACCGCACCGGCAACGTCGTGGGTGACTTGATGGGTCGCGGCCTGGAGGCGGCGGCCGTCATGGGCCGGATGCGCGCGGCCTCCCACGCACTGGCCCGCACAGACGTACCGCCGAGCCGGCTGATGACCAGGCTGGACGCGTTTGTGGCCGACCTGGCGGATCAGCTCGTCACCTGCGTCCACCTGGTGGTAGACCAGAGCACCCACGAGGTCATCCTCTGCTTGGCGGGACACCTCCCGGTCAGCGCCCTGCCCCCCGACGGGCCTGCCCGAATGCTCCAGACGCCGGTCGGGGTACCGCTGGGCGTCAACGATCCGTATGGCGCAGGGGCGCCGTTCCAGCAGGCGACCCAACCCGCATATCGGGAGAGCCTCGACCAGACCGCAGACCTACTGATCAAGACCCTCCTGCCGGACATGGCCACGCCTGACGACGACGTGACACTGCTCCTGATCGGGCTGCCGATCCCGAAGGGAGAGGACTTCCGTGCCTGATTGCCACGATGGCGGTCTTCTTCGACCCCGGACTGACGGAGTGCCCGTGCCGGCACCGGCCGCCGACGGCGACCGGTCTCGGTACATTTGTGCAGAAGGGATCACGACTGTCAGTCGTGCGGTTGTCAGCCCGTGCTCATGAACCTCGCAAGCGAGGCAGTATGTCCGACTTGAGTGCGCCGATCGTGGCAACGTTCCTCGTGTACGTGGCCGTCATGATCGGAACAGGTGTACAGGCCTACCGCCGTACGCACACCTTCGCCGACTTCGCCCTGGGCGGCCGCAGGCTCCCCGCTTTCGTCGCCGCCCTGTCCGCAGGGGCCAGCGACATGTCCGGCTGGCTGTTCCTCGCCTTCCCCGGAGCGGTGTACGCGGCCGGTGTCGGCGCCGGCTGGATCGCGGTCGGGCTGGTGCTCGGTACGTATCTCAACTGGTTGTTCGTCGCGCCGAGGCTGCGCACCTACACCGAGCGGGCAGGGAACGCGGTGAGCCTGTCGGCCTACCTGGAGGAGCGGTTCGAGGACCGCACACGGATGCTCCGGATGGTCTCGGCGGCGGTCACCCTTGTGTTCTTCACGGTGTACGTCGCCAGTGGACTGGTGGCCGGCGGGCTGCTTTTCGGGCACATCTTCGGCGCCGGTTTCCGGCTCGGGGTAGCCCTGACCGCCCTGGTGATCGTCGTCTACTCGTGCCTGGGCGGCTTCCTGGCCGTGAGCCTGACGCACGTCATGCAGGCCACGCTGATGTTCCTCGCCCTGCTCGTCCTCCCCGTCGTCGGTATCGCGACGCTCGGCGGCTTCGGTGCGCTTCGTGACTCCCTCAACACCAAGACGCCCAGCCTGCTGGACATGGGTGCCAAAGTCGACTTCGTGAACGGACGGTGGTCGGCAGGCGGCGGATCGCTCGGCGCCGTCGCGATCATCTCATTGCTCTCCTGGGGCCTCGGCTATTTCGGGCAGCCGCACATCCTGGCCCGCTTCATGGGCATCCGCAGCACCAGTGCCGTGCCGGCGGCCCGCCGTATCGAGACCGGGTGGGTGGTCGTGGTGCTGGCCGGTGCCACAGTGGTCGGCCTGCTGGGCATCGCGCGGTTCGGCACACCGCTCCATGACCCGCAGACGGTATACATCGCTCTGAGCCGGACCCTGTTCAGTCCGTGGGGCGCCGGTGTGATGCTGATCGCGGTACTCGCCGCGATCATCTCGACCGCGGACAGCCAGCTCCTCGTGTCGTCCGTCGCCCTCACGGAGGACTTCTACCACGCGTTCCTCAAGCGGCGCGCCTCGGACGAGGCACTGGTGTGGGTGGGGCGCTCCGCCGTCGTCGCCGTGACCCTCGTGGCCTCCCTGATCGCGCTGCGAGGCGGCGGGCTGCTGGGGATCGTGGGCTACGCCTGGGCGGGCTTCGGGGCCGCTTTCGGCCCGGTGGTCCTGCTTTCGCTGTACTGGCCCCGCATGACCTGGGCGGGGGCCATGGCCGGGATCGTGTCCGGCGCAGTCACGGTGCTCCTGTGGCGTGTGATCAAGCCGCTGCACGGCCCCTTCTGGTCGGGCATCTACGAGATGATTCCGGGCGTCCTGGTCGCCACTCTCGCGGCACTGATCTTCGGCAGGTTCGTCGGCCGGCCTCCGAAACGTGCCTTCTGGCGGATGCCGGGCGGCGGAGTGAGCCAGCTGATGCTCACCCCGTTCCTCAGCCACGCACCGGTCGGCATCGCCGTCCTCGACACGGATCTGCGGTACGTCTGGGTGAACGAGCCACTGGACCGCCAGATCCCCCTCAAACGACGGCTGGGGCGGCGGATGGGGGAGATCCTGCCGCAAGCCGAGGCCGACGCCTTCGAGGAGAAGATGCACGAAGTTCTCCGGACCGGCGCGCCGGTGATGGACTACGAGTACCGCGGCGCCGGCTTCACGGTGCACGACCGAAGCCGCGCGATCTCCGCCTCCTTCTTCGCGATGAAGGACCGCCACGACCGGAACGTCGGCATCTGGTACATGATCATCGACGTCACCGAACGATGGCGGGCCCAGGAACGCCTGGCCCTGCTGAACGACGCCGCCGCGCGCATCGGCAGCACCCTGGACGTCACCCGGACCGCGCAGGAACTGGCTGACGACGCGGTGCCGGCCGTCGCCGACTTCGTCGCCGTCGACCTGCTGGACTCGGTCATGAGAGGCGAGGAGCCGACACCCGGGCCGGTCGGCATGGCGCCCGTCATCCGCCGCGCGGCCCAGCAGTCGGTCCGGGAGGGCTGCCCCGAGGCGTCACTGGCCGTGGGGGAAACAGTCCGACGTGCGCCCGCGACGCCCGTGACCCGCTGTCTGCTCGAGAGCAAGACCCTGGTCGAACGGGTTCTGGACCGGACCAACAGTCCGTGGGTGACCGTGGACGAGACGCTGGGCGCCTCGTTCCTGGACTACGACTTCCGCTCGGTGATGGTGGTCCCCGTTCGGGCGCGCGGCGTCACCCTGGGGGTGGCGACGTTCGCCCGGTCCCGGAGGCTGGGCCCCTTCGAGGACGACGACGTCCGCCTCGCCGAGGAACTCGTCTCCCGCGCTGCGGTGTGCATCGACAACGCACGCCGCTTCACCCGCGAGCGCACCGCGGCCCGCTCCATGCAGCGCTACCTGCTGCCGCAGGACCTGACGGGAGGGTCCGCTCTCGCGGTGGCCTCGTGGTACCTGCCGGCGGACGCCCCCAGTGGTGTGGGCGGCGACTGGTTCGACGTGATCCCGCTCTCCGGAGCACGTGTCGCCCTGGTCGTCGGAGACGTGGCCGGGCACGGTATCAACGCCGCGGCGACCATGGGGCGCCTGCGCGTCGCGGTACGCACGCTCGCCAACCTCGACCTGTCCCCGGACGAACTGCTGGCCCGTCTGGACGACCTGGTCATCGGCCTCATGGGGGCGCACGACATCGATGCTGCGTTGGCGGCCGAGGACGAGGCGACGGGCACCGCATTCCTGGGCGCCACCTGCCTGTACGCCGTCTACGACCCGGTCAGCAGGCTGTGCACAATGGCCCGAGCAGGTCACCTTCCCCCGGTGATCGTCGCTCCAGACCGCGCCGCCGACATTCTGGACCTGCCCGCCGGACCACCACTCGGCCTCGGCTACCTCCCCTTCGAGGCCATCGAGACCGAGCTGGAAGACGGCAGCCTCATCGCCCTCTACACCGACGGCCTCATCGAGTCCGTCGACCGGGACATCGACATCGGGCTCTCCCGGCTGGGCAATGCCCTCGCAGCCCCCCTGCCCACCCTGGCGGAGACCGGCCGACGAGTGATCGACAGCCTACTGACGGGTCCGCCTGCCGACGACGCGGCCCTGCTCCTCGCCCGGACCCGTGTCCTGGCCCCGGACCGCGTCGCCTCCTGGGACCTGCCCAGCGATCCGGCTGCCGTCGCGCACGCCCGCGACCTCGCGGCTCAGAAGCTGACGGAGTGGGGCATCCCCGATCTCACGTTCACCACGGAACTCATCGTCAGTGAACTGGTGACCAACGCGATCCGCCATGCGGCTGGGCCGGTCTGCCTGCGCTTGATCCGGGATCGCGGCCTGATCTGCGAGGTCTCCGACGCCAGCAGCACCGCGCCACGGCTACGTCACGCGCGGACCACCGACGAGGGGGGACGAGGCCTGCTGATCGTTGCCCAGATGGCCCACCGGTGGGGCACTCGGTACACGAAGACCGGCAAGATCATCTGGACGGAGCAGGTCATTGCGGCCGACGCGATCGGCTAGCCCGGCGGGCGGATCCGCCGTCGCCGAACAACGTGGATCTGATGGCTCCGGCAGGCGGGGCAGCGGGGCGACTGCCTGCCGTCAAAGTGGTGGACGGGGGCGATCCTGTCATACCGGTCCGCCAGACTTCCGGCTGACATGGCTGGCCGGTCGCGCCGGCCACCGCCCGTGCCGCGGAACCGCCACCGGCATGGGCTTCGGGTTCGTCGAGGTGATGGTCCTGGAGTTCGACCGCCTGGCGCCCGTGTACGGGCGTGTGGTGGTCGGCGTGGCCATCCACCAGGACGGCACCCCGCAGGTGCGGGGACATCTCCAATGCTGGTGTGGTCATTGTCCAGGGGTACCAGCAGCTGCTGGCGGACGACTTCTCACAGGTCGCCGATGCCACGGCCGCGACGGTTGCCGAGTTCACCCGAGGATCCTCCGGGGTGTGGGGCATACACGAGATGATCAGGGGCTTTGAGGGCGACCCGGTGCTCTTCAGCGCTGAAATGGGCAGTCCGCAGAGATGACCGCTGCCCAGGTCTTTCGATCAGCGGCCGGCTTCCTTGCGGTTCCGGACAACCCCACGGAAGGGCGCTGGTGCTCGTAACGCGTGTGGCGGCGCTCGACGCGGCCGGGAGACGATTTCCCGTTCCAGGAGGCGCGGCGCTCTCCGTCGCCGGCGCCGTCACCCACCTCGGTGCGCGGGCCCTGATCCGTTACCTTCCGCAGCCAGGGTCGCCCGCACCCGCTGCTCCTCGCGAGCAGAGCCGACGTCCCGTTCCAGGGGTGTGCGGCTCACGGCTGTCGCGAGGTCTTCCAAGGCCCGTTTTTGCAGTTCCGCCTCGCGCCGCACGACCGGGCTCCCATTGCCGGCGGCGTTCTCCCACGCGTGGAGCGCCTCCTCCACGCGTCCCCAGTCCGGATTCCTGTGCTCGCGCACGGCGACTGCCGCCTTCGCCGTGTCCGTCTCCAGGGCCTCGGCGAACCGCTCCGCCTCGGGGACGACACGGCTGTCGGCCCGCGGGACGTGGCTCTCCATGAGCATCGCCGCGCGGCCGAACCCCTTGAGCGCCTCCTGGGCCTCCCGCGCCTCGCGCGACGTCAGCCCCCTGGGGCGGACCGGTTCCCGCCTTGCCCGGTCGTATGCCTCCTGCCAGGCGGCACGTGCCTCCCTGCTCGCCAGCAGTGCCCTGCGCATGTCGGCGTGATGCTCCCGGGTCGGTTCGGCGTAGTTGCGGAGCACCGCGGCCGCGTAGCGGCCGTTGGCGGCGAGCCAGTCCGCAAGCCGGCCCGGCAGCCGGGGTGTCTCCCAGGCGGGGAACACCACGTACGCCAGCATGGCCAGGGCCCCGCCGAGCAGGGTGAGCACCACCCGCTCCGGGACTGTCTGCTCCCATGCCTGTCCGCCCATGCCGAGCAGGAAGACGACGTACGCGGCGGTGAAGCACTGGGAGTAGGCGTAGCCGGTGCGGTTCACCGTGTACGACAGGCCCGCCGCGACCACCGCCAGCGCGCCGGACACGTGGGCGTCCGGGCTCAGGGCCCGCACCATCCCGGTGGCGAGCGCGACCCCGGCCAGGGTTCCGGCGAACCGGGCCACCGCACGCGCGTACGTCCGGTGGAAGTCCGGCCGCATCACCATCACCGAGGCGAGGGGCGCCCAGTAGCCGTGGCCCAGGGGGAGCCGGGCGGCGATCAGATAGCCGAGCGTGGCCACCGCCGCCAGGCGGACGGCGTGCCGGAACACGGGCGAGTCCCGGCGGAACTCACGGCGGACCGCCCGGACGACGACCGGGACCAGCCGGTGCATGGTCGGGCGCACCAGGAACTGGGCGCCGGCGAGGCCGGGCGGCGTGGGTGTCCGCCCGCGGGCACAGCCGCTCCCGGCGATCTCCAACGCCTCGCCGAGCAGTTCCACGAGCCGCTCGGCGGCTTGCCGCGCGGAGCCCTCCAGCACCTCGTGCTCCTCGTCGACGCACAGGACGTCCATGCTCCCGGGCCGCACCTCGGCGGGAGTGCCGCGGCGGATCGAACGGGCGGCCGCATCCAGAACGTCGGCGGCCGCGTCCAGCAACTCCCGCGCGCGGTCCCGCCCGGGTCCCTCCGCCGGGGCGCCCACGTCCGGGTCGGCGAGCGCGGCGACGACCGGCCGAATGCGCTCGGCGAGTCCCCGCGGGCCGTGCAGGACGGGGGGACGGGTGCGGGCCTGTGACGGCGTCACGGCAGCCGCGTCCCGGGCCGTCATCAACGGCTCCGGGTCGAACGGGGCGGTCGGGTCGTGCCGCAACCGGCGGGCGTAGTCCGCCACGGCGGCCAGGGCCTCGGCGAGCGCGTCACGATGCGCTCCCCAACGCCGGATCGGGAACAGCAGGATCAGCACGGCCTGCGTCACGCCCCCGAGCGCGATGACCCCGGCGTGCTCCAGGGCGTGCCCGACGCTCGTGGGCAGGGTGATGGTCACCAGCATGCTGCCGACCGTCGTCGCTGCGACGATCCCAGCGGTCGATCCGACGGCCCACGCCATTCCCGCGGCAAAGGCCCATACGGCCAGCAGCGGCAGGAACGTCACGAGTCGCCCCGCCGCCAGGTAACCCACGAAGGTGCTGAGCGCCAGACCCGCGCCCGCGCCGAGCGCGATCACCTTGCGTGGACGCCAGGTGCGCTGGAAGGTGGCCCCACCCGCGGAGTAGGCGCCGAGGGCGGCGGACGCGGCATACGCAGGGGAGACCAGCCACAGCGTCGGCCCGACGACGATCGCCACCCCAGCGGCCGTGCGGAGCGCGAGCAGGGGCTCCAGCCGCGTCTCCTCGATCGTGAGCCCGGATCGCACGACCTCCCTGAAGGCCCGCCGCCACGTCACGGATGTGAGCCTAGCCGGAGTGCCCTGCCAGGTCGCGTCGGCCGCGGCCGACGCTTCCTGTGCGCTGCGGATAGGCGGGCGCACACCCCGGATCGGGTCGAACACTTACACCTGTCCTCGGACGCAACCTGACATGCCGGACGCCACCACGGACCTTGACGGAAGTCCTCGCGGATCGGCGAAGACGCCAACCATGGCTATGACTGCAGGAGCGCGTTCAGACCCGGCCTGTCGAGTAGGCGCCCGGCAGGCCCGGGGGAGGCGTCCGTCATCCGTTCTACCGGGCCGGACGCGGGCGATCGCCCCTGGTTCAGGTCCGACCGGAGAGCAAGCGAAACGCCGTCCGTCAGTCCCGGTGGAGCCGGGGTCGATCGCCACTCGCCGGCCGGACCCATCCCCGGGAACAGGCGGACGGCGGCCCTCGGGTCTCCTTACCGCCTGTGGCCGTTGCCGTGTCCGTTGGGATGCAGGACCACCTTGGTCCAGCCCTCGTCACGGGCGTCGAAGTGCTCGTAGGCGGTGGGGGCCTCGTCCAGGCTGAGCTCGTGGGAGACGACGAAACTCGGCTTCGCCTTCCCGCCGGCGATCAGATCCCGCAGCGCCCGGTTGTACTTCTTCACCGGCGCCTGCCCGGTCCCCATGCGCTGGCCCTTGAACCACATCATGCCGAAGTCGATCGGGACCTTGCCCTGAGCTTCCAGCTCCCCCTGGGCCTCCGCGCCGCCGGGGTCCTGGGGCAGGAACACGCCCACCACGCCGATGCCGCCCGTGAACCTGACCGAGTCAATCAGGCCGTTGAGCGTGAGGCTGGCGTCCTCGTGTCCCTCAGGGTCGTGTGCCTGGTAGCCGACGCATTCGCAGCCGTTGTCGGCGCCCAGACCGAGGGTGGCCTCCTTGACGACCTCCGCCGGGTTCTGCTCGGCGGTGTTGATCGGGATGGCCCCGATCTCCTCCGCCTTGCGCAGCCGGTCGGGCTGGTAGTCGGCCGTCCAGACGCGGCCGGCGCCCTTGAGGAGGGCGGAGTAGGTCGCCATCAGCCCGACGGGACCGGCACCGAAGACGATGGTCTGGTCGCCCGGCTTGACGTGGGCCATCTCGGTGGCGTGATAGCCGGTCGGGAAGATATCGGCGAGCATCACGTAGTCGGTCTGCCGCTCGGCGGCGTCCTCGCCCAGTCGCAACGCGTTGAAGTCGCCGTAGGGCACGCGCAGCAGCTCCGCCTGGCCACCCTGGTAGGGCCCCATGTCGGCGAATCCGTAGGCGGCTCCCGCAAGCGCCGGTTCCGGCTGCATGGTCAGGCAGTAATTGGTCAGGCCCTGCTCACACTGCTTGCAGAAGCCGCAGGCGATGTTGAAAGGCAGGACCACATACTCGCCCACCTGGATCTTGCGGACGGCCGAGCCGACCTCCACGACCTGGCCCATGTTCTCGTGTCCCAGGGTGCGGCCGGACTCGAACGAGGTGCGGCCCTCGTACATGTGCAGGTCCGAACCGCAGATGTTCGTGGTGGTGATCTTGACGATGATGTCGCAGGGGTGCTCGATCTTCGCGTCCGGTACGTCCTTCACTGTGACCGTTCGCGGTCCTTCGTATACCGCTGCTTTCATGATGACTTCCCTTGATGTCGCGGCATGGCGGTGATGGAGAGAGCGCAACGAGCCTGACCCTCGCAAGTACTGCGACTCCGGCACACCTCCGAGAGCCGTTCACCTGGATTAGACGGATCGGTCAATTGCCGTCGGCCCGCCAGGCGGAGCAACCGCGCTCCGGCGGTGTTACGTCCGGGTCCCCGTCGGCCCCGAGGCGAAACAACCACGTACCGACCGATCAGCGGAATCTCCGGACCCGGACGACCACCAACCGACGGCACATCTCCGACTGAGGCCAGTCACCCGCCAGTCCCCGTGGTCGTCCTGCAGCACGCTGCGACGCTCCTGTTCGCGCTTGGAGTAGGCGGCTGCCCGGATCGCCTCGTCGCTCTCCAGGCCCGATCCCAGCGCGCCACCCACCGTGGCGACCGAAGCGACGAACCAGGACAACGTCCAGTACTCCGTGACGTGCAGCGGCGTTCGTGTCGGGGAAGCGAACACTCGGTCGTTGAGGATGAACAGCGCCCACACCAGGTTGATGACCACCACATCCACGTAGCAGACGATCACCCCGATACCCACGGTCACGACCGTCGAGGCGTTGTTGAGCGAAGTGGTCCATTCCGAGGCCATGTTTGAACTCGCGGTAATCGTGCTCGATCCGCCAGCGCACCTTGGCCCACCGCACCAGGTCAGCGGCCGGTGTGGTGGCGGGCGGTGCGGCGCGACCCGGGCCTCGTGAGGGTTCCCAGTCGCCACATTCCGCCCCCCCGTCCGGCGGCTCAGTCCAGTCCGGCGACATGCACCGGGGCGCGACTGCTACAGCAGCCGGTCGAACACCGCGGTCACGCCCTCCCAGTGACTGGTCTGCGGGTTCTTGAGATCCGGATACATGATTTTGAACGTCTCGGCGAGAGCGACGCTGAGACCGCCGATGATCTCGGGGTAGCGCTCTTCGGCCTCCTGGGTGGGTGTCCTGTCGAGGGGAGGGTGCGCGGCGAGCTGTTCCAGGATCGGCTTCAGCTCGACCTCCTCGTCGAGCCGCCGGAACCGGTGGATGCTCTCCTGGAGGCCCTTGGTGATCGGTAGATCCCACGGTTCGACGGTATCCCTGCCGTTGGCCTTGGCCGACGCCTGGCCGACGACCAGGAGGTCGTAGAGCTTGGCGTCGACGAAATCGCCGTATCGCTTCAGGTCGTTCCTGTCCACGTCGAGGCTTGCGGCGGCGCGGAAGAACCTTTCGAACTTCGACACACCCATCACGGTCATGCCTCTCGCCTCCTCACCGGGAACGGACGGCGCCGATCGCTCCCGCCCGCGCCGTCATCGGCTGTTACCCGGTCGAGATTCGCAGAGCCCCCTGCTGAGCGCCTCCGCACTCCAGGCCGAAAAAGGGCGCCCCCTCTTCCCCTGGCAGAGCAGCATGAAGTTCGCAGGCATCCCTCGGCCAGCCGTACGGTCGTCCGTCTGCAGGAGGCTGTCCTCGGCTGCGCCGTCGCCGTCATCTCCGCCGTGCCGACGACGGTCGCGCCCAGGTCCACGCCCAGCCGCAGCGCGGCGATCTCCTGTTCACGCCGGACAGGGTCCTCGCCCAGGTACCAGGTGCCCAGCCCGAGCGCCGCGATCTCCTCACCGGCGGGGAGCGCGATCGTTCTGGCCGATTCCGCAGACATCTCGGGCCTCCCGTCCGCCGCGGATCCGTGTCACGCGCACCCCCGGGTGCCCGGGTCCGCGCCTCCCGGACAGCCGTGTCGCATGCGCCGTAGGGGGGTCAGGAGGGGCGAGCGGACTGCGCCGAGAACTCGCCGGGACCGAGTGCGCGATCCCGCAAGGCGACGACCACCGACACAACGGCGCCGCAGGAGAGGACTGTCGCGAAGCCGATCATCGCGGTCTGCACGGCGAAGTGCCGCAGGGCGATGCTGAACAGGACGGAGGGCAGGCCCATTCCCAGGTACGCGACGACGAAGAACACGGCGAGTACCCCCGCGCGTGAGGCGGGCTCGGCCACTGAACCGGCACGTTCGATTCCTCCCTTGAACAGCAGCCCGGAGCCGGCTCCCGACAGGGACACG
Organism: Streptomyces broussonetiae; assembly: GCF_009796285.1. Taxonomy (NCBI): domain Bacteria; kingdom Bacillati; phylum Actinomycetota; class Actinomycetes; order Kitasatosporales; family Streptomycetaceae; genus Streptomyces; species Streptomyces broussonetiae. The sequence continues at coordinate 8,413,914 of NZ_CP047020.1, forward strand.
GCGACCAGGTAGAGCCAGAGTGCCGGGTGGTAGAGGGAGACGGCGCACAGGAGCAGGCCGACCGGAAAGACCACTGCCCCCACGATCAGGATCCGGGGCAGTGGGAGTCGGCCCAGCACCAGCTGGGCGGCCGCCGCGGAACCGAACATGAGGAAGGCCGCCAGGCCGACCACGAGGTGCGAGTCGGTGCGCAGGGTGCCGTGGAGCACGCTCGCCCCGAGGGAGGAGATCAGGCCGAGGATCGCGAAGGCGAAGGCTCCCAGCGCGCCGGCCGCGCCGAACGCCCGCCGGCCGCCGGGGCGCAGCACGAACCTGCTGGGCGGTTGGGCCGCGGGCAACTCCAGGTCCACGGTCTCCGGGGTGCACAGCACCAGCGCCAGGCACACTGCCATGGCGAGCATGAAGATCGCCTGGGCGGTGATCAGGGGCGTGGGAAGCCACTCGGCGGCGGCTCCGGCGACCAGGGGCCCTGAGGCCAGGCCGCCGAGGTTGGCGGCGGTGGCCACGATGCCGGGCAGCACCGAACCCGTCCGTTCCGGACGGACCTCCTGGTACAGGTCGTGCAGGTACGTCGTCGCGGTCGAGGCCATCAGCCCCAGTCCGACACCGTTCAGGATCCTGCCCGCGATCAGCCCCGGCAGGTCCCGCCACACGATCAGTACGACCGACGCGACGATGCCGACCAGCAGCGCCGGGACGATGATGCGCCGCCGGCCGAACCGGTCCGAGAGGTGTCCCAGTCCTAGGAAGGCGGCCGCTGCGCCCACGACCATCGAGGCGTACGCCACCGTGACCGTGGTCGCGCCGAAGTGGTCCCGGGCCTCGTACAGCGGCCACAGTGGGGTCGGCGCGGTGCCGAAGGCCATCAGCACGGTGAAGGCCACCGCCACGAACCAGAAGCCGGTCGTGTGCGAGGCACGGCGCCGGGCGGGGCCACGGGGCGGCAGGTCGGCGGGAGCGGGTGCTGGGATCCGGAGAGTCGGGTCGTGGGGAGCGTCGGCTGTGGGACGGCTCAGCGGCGTCGGAACGGCAGGCAGGGGTACCCCTCCTCGGGCGGAAGCGGATGGCGCTTTCCATCCTCCTCACCAGCCCGAATCAGTGCCAACGAATGTTTTTGCTGGGCTCCAGCAACGCGAGTGATACTTCTGGTGTGGAGCTACGTCAGCTGGAGCACTTCATCGCGGTCGCCGAGGAGCTGAGTTTCACGCGCGCCGCCCGTCGACTGCACGTGGTGCAGTCAGGGGTGTCCGCCGCGATCCGCTCCCTGGAGCGCGAGCTCGGCTGTGCGCTGTTCGAGCGCACGTCGCAGCAGGTCCGGCTCACCGGGGCGGGCGCCGCGCTGCTGCCGGAGGCCCGGGCCACCCTGCACGCCGCCCAGGCCGCCCAGGACGCCGTGCGCGCCGCACAGGACACGCTGCGCGGCACGGTGAACGTGGGCGCCATGGCCTCGGTCGAGGTGGTGGACCTGCCTGCGCTCCTCGGGCAGCTGCACGCGCGGCATCCGGCGATCGACGTCCGGCTGCGGCTGGCGACGGCCGGTTCGGCGGGACTGGCGCACGCGCTGCTCAGCGGGGACCTGGACGTGGCCTTCCTGTCGCTGCCCGAACGCAAGCCCGCTGGAATCGACGCACGGGAGCTGGCCACCGTGCCGCTCGTCCTGGTGGTGAGCGCCGCCCATCCGCTCGCGCAGCGGGGAAAGGTGGCACTTGCGGACCTCGCGGGGGAGCCCTTCGTGGACTTCCCGCCGGGCTACGGAAACCGAGAGGTGGTCGACCGGGCGTTCGCGGCGGCGGGCATCGCACGCAGGGTGGCACTGGAAGTGCCCGACATCGACATGGGGGCGGCACTGGTCCGGCACGGTCTGGGCATCGCCTTCCTGCCCGCGTTCGCCGTTGCCCGCACCCCCGGCCTGCACGTCCTGGATGTCCTGGACGTCCACAGCACCATGCTCCTCTGGAGCATGCATCTCGGCACGTCGTCGACCCGGCGGCCCAGCTCGGCTCTGCGGGCACTGCTCGACCTGGTCGACCTCCACGTCATGGCCCTGTGACGCTCGGGCCGGGGGCCGGACGTCACCCGTCGGTGGTGTCCGGCTCCTGCGTTCGCCTCGCTCCGGCCGCGACATCTGCCGCAGCATCCGCTGACGCTCCCTCTGCCGTTGTCCACAGGCGGCGTCGGACACCTTCTCGGCCCCTTCGGGGCTGGTGCCGAAGGGGCCGTCGATCATAGCGATGGCGGTGATGAATCAAGGCCCCATCTTCCGGCAGTGAGGCATCAGCCGGGTCCGCCCAGCACGATCTTCCACACTCGGGTCGCCACCTGGAGGTTCAGCCGGTCCTCGACGTTCGCGAGGTCGTGGCCGCTGATGTCGCGGATGCGCTGGAGCCGATAGCGCAGCGTGCTGCGGTGGATCGCGAGGGAGTCGGCGGTCTCGTCGTAGTTGCCGCCGCAGTCGAAGTACCGGGACAGGGTCTCCACCATGGCCGCGTGGTGCCGGGAGTCGTAGTCGATGAGCTGCCCGAGCCACTCGTGGACGAACGTCTCCAGTTCCCGGTAATCGCTGCCGGGTCCCAGGATGCGGTAGAGGCCGAGCTCGTCGAAGAACGTCGTGCCGTAGCGCTCGCGGGAGTGGCGGCGCACGTCCAGGGCGCGCTGCGCCTCCTGGTAGTGGTGGGGGATGTCGTTCAGGGAGTCGGAAGGGGCGCTCACCCCGATCGTCCCGGACCGTGTCCCGGTCTCCCGGGCGAGCGCCTCGTACAGCGCGCGGGCGTGCGGCCTGCCGCCAGTGATGAGGATGACGTGGTCGGAGCCGCGGGTCAGCAGCGAGCGCATGCCCACCGCAACGGCCGCCCGCCCCACGGTCTGTGCGAAGGAATCGTCGGCGGTCCGGTTCGACCACTGCACCACGACGACGGAGTGGCTGCGGTGCAGGTCGTGTCCTACTGCCTCGGACCGGGCGTAGGCGCTCGCCTCGTCCGTCCCTGCCAGGAGGTCGTCGGCCAGCTCGCGGTGCAGCCTCAGCTCCACTTCGGCCAGACTGCGCAGGTGCGTCAGCTCCAGAGCGAGCGACGCGGCGGCGTGTCGAAGCGCGAGTACGGTGTGCTCGTCGGCCTCGCCCCGGGCATCGACCAGCGCCAGCACGCCCAGGATCTCGCCGTGTGTGCGGATCAGCGTGATCAGCCGGTCCCTTATCCGCACCGGCCCGGCCTGACGGGCGACGGCGTGCAGCATTTCGTCCTGGCGCACGGGGTCCGGCTCGGGATAGGGGACGGGGCGGCTGGGGCCGGTCCAGGACCTCAGCCGACCGAAGCGGTCCTCGACCAGCGCGGGAAGTCCAGTGAGCCCGTGCAGTGCGCGGGTGACAGCTTCCTCGCCGCCACCCGAGGCAGCCACGTCGGCCATGAGAGCGTGAACGGCTCGCTCGTAGCCCAGCTCGGCCACCACAGAGATCAGCTGCCGCTGGAGGGCTGTGCGTTCCTCCCGCAGCCGGTGCAGCTCCAGCGCGTCCTCGCGTTGGCGGCGGTGCGCGAAGGCCACTGACATTGCGGCAGCGGTGTGCCGGACGAGCATGGCGAGCAGGGACCGCTCGGCCTCGGTGGGCCGGGAGCGGGACGTGACCACGAGGTAGCCGTGGAGTACCCCGGGTCCGCGTAGCCCCAGGGCCCGGCCCCAGGGCCTGCCGGCTACGCTCACCTCGCCGTCCTGCCCGGCCAGCTCCCGCACCCTCCGGCCCACGGCCAAGGCATGCGTCTGCCCGTTCCTCGGGCTGGGGACCAGGTCGCCGCCCACCTTGAGGTATCCGGCCTCGGCGCTGTACGGCCCCGCGGCGACCATGTGCTCCATGGCCAGGCGCAGGATCTCGCCTTCGTCCGGAGCGTCGAACTGGGCGCGGGAGAGCGCGACCAGTTCGAGGAGGGCATGGGCGGCTGGGGTGCGAGCGGGCAGGCGGGGCCGCCTGGGCGCGGCCGTGGAGCGCCGCCCGGAGCTGCCCCGCGGAAGGCTGCCCTTCCGGTCGGAGTAGCGGTGGTACAGGCCGTACGCCCGACTGCCGACCATGGGATCACTCCGTCCTTCGGAGGTGAGCGGCTTTCGTGTACCCGGTCCCGGGCCGGCTACCCGAGGTGTGTGGGTTCATTCTCTCGTACTCGTGGGGCGACCGGACCCGTGCATTCCTGACTCGTCAGGCGCAGGCGTGGAGCCACCCGGTTCGTCACCCTGGGGAGTGCTCGAGACCCTCCGTGCGCACCGATGGGAAACCGGCGGAGTCCCACCTCTACCTGAACGAACGTGATCCGGAGAGTCGACGCAGGCGCTGCACCGGGAGGAGTTCCTCATGGCCAAGGCAGTGGGCATCGACCTGGGCACCACCAACTCGGTGATCGCCGTGTGGGAGGGCGGCGAGCCGTCCGTCGTGCCCAACAGCGAGGGCAACCGCACGACACCGTCCGTGGTGGCCTTCACCGACACCGGGGAACGTCTGGTGGGCCAGCTGGCCCGGCGCCAGGCGATCCTCAACCCCAAGGGCACCATCTACTCGGCCAAGCGGTTCATCGGCCGGCACTTCGACGAGATCTCCGACGAGGCCAGGGCGGTGGCGTACGACGTCGTCGAGGGCGACGGCGGGGCGGCCCGCTTCAAGGTGCGCGACAAGCTGTACGCGCCTGAGGAGATCAGCGCACAGGTGCTGCGCAAACTCGCCGACGACGCGTCCAAGCAGCTGGGGGAGCGGGTCACGGAGGCGGTCATCACGGTGCCCGCCTACTTCAACGACGCTCAGCGCACCGCGACCAAGGACGCCGGACGGATCGCCGGGCTGGAGGTGCTGCGCATCATCAACGAGCCGACGGCGGCCGCCCTCGCGTACGGCATGGACAAGAAGGAGCACGAGACCGTCCTCGTCTTCGACCTGGGCGGCGGCACCTTCGACGTGAGCATCCTCGACGTCGGCGACGGCGTGGTGGAGGTGCGCTCCACCGCCGGTGACAGCCACCTGGGCGGCGACGACTTCGACCGGCGTCTGGTGGACTACCTCGCGGACGACTTCCAGAAGGAGAACGGCATCGACCTGCGCAAGGACCCGCAGGCGCTGCAACGACTGTTCGAGGCGGCGGAGAAGGCCAAGACCGAGCTCAGTTCGGTGACGCAGACGCAGGTCAGCCTGCCGTTCATCACCGCCGACGCCTCGGGCCCCAAGCACCTCACCGACTCGATCATGCGGTCCACCTTCGAGCAGATCACCGGCGACCTGGTGGAGCGCTGCCTGGGACCGGTGGAGCAGGCGATGGCCGACGCGAAGGTCGGCGAGAGCGATATCGACGAGGTCATCCTGGTCGGCGGTTCCACCCGCATCCCCGCCGTCCAGGCCCTGGTCCGCCGGCTGACCGGCGGCAAGGAACCCAACATGAGCGTCAACCCCGACGAGGTCGTGGCCCTGGGCGCCGCGATCCAGGCCGGGGTGCTCAAGGGCGAGGTCAAGGACGTCCTGCTGCTCGACGTCACACCCTTGTCGCTGGGCGTGGAGACGCGCGGCGGAGTGATGACGAAGATCGTCGAGCGGAACACCACCATCCCGGTGCGTCGCAGCGAGACCTTCTCCACCGCGGAGGACAACCAGCCGGCCGTCGACGTGGTGGTGCTGCAGGGCGAGCGCGAGCGGGCCGCCGACAACCGGGCGCTGGGCCGGTTCCAGCTCACCGACATCCGGCAGGCGCCGCGGGGCGAACCACAGGTCGAGGTCACCTTCGACATCGACGCCAACGGCATCCTCAACGTCAAGGCCCGCGACCGGGACACCGGCAAGGAACAGGGCATCACCATCAGCGAGAGCTCCAACCTGGACCGCAGTGAGGTCGAACGCATGGTCCAGGAGGCCGAGCGCAACCAGGGACAGGACCAGGCACTCCGCGAGGCCGTCGACGCCCGCAATGAACTCGACGCCGTCGCGTACCAGGTCGAGAAGCGTCTCGCCGAACTGGGCGACGCGGCGCCCGCGCACGAGAGGGCACGCGCCGAGATGCTCGTGTCCGACGCCCGGGCGGCGGTCAAGGAAGAGGCGGGCGTGGAGCGTGTGCGGCCTCTGACCTCCGAACTCCAGCAGGTGCTCGCCGGGCTGGCGGCCCATCAGGGCGCCGCCGCCACGGGCGGCGGTCCCGGCCAGGACGCCGACACCGGCGGTCCCACGAGTGGCGGTGGCGGTGACGATGATGTCATCGACGCCGAGTTCGACAAGGGCTGAGGCGCGCCATGCCCACCCACCCCCAGGAACCCGACCGGGCCGCGTCGGATCCGGGCGTACGGGTCCCGGAAGGCGCCGGACGCCGTCCTCGCGGGGATTTGCCCCAACCGGGCCCGCCCCGGCCCGAAGCGGCGAACGGCGAACCGGGACCTGATGCCGCCGGCCCCGCGCCTGCCGAGGACGAGTACACGACCGCGATCCAGGAACTGGAGGACCGCTGGCGGCGCGCACTCGCCGACCTCGACAACCTTCGCAAGCGTCACGCCAGGGAACTGGAGCGTGAACGGGCGGTCGAGCGGTCCCGCACGGCGGCCGCCTTCCTCCCCGTCCTCGACAACCTCGAACTCGCCCTGACCCACGCCGGCGCCGATCCGGGCGCGATCGTGGAGGGCATCCGGGCCGTACGCGACCAGGCGGTGAACGTCCTCGAACTGCTCGGCTACCCGCGGCATGCGGAGACCGGCGTCGCCTTCGACCCGGCCCGGCACGAGGTGGTCGGTGTCGTCCAGGACCCCGGCGCTCCACCGGGCACCGTCATCGAGGTGCTGCGCCCCGGCTACGGGGACGGCGAACGGCAGCTCAGGCCCGCCGCCGTGACGGTCGCGAAGCGGGAGTGACCGGTCATGGCACGGGACTTCTACGAGGTGCTGGGCGTGTCGCGGACCGCGAGCCAGGACGAGATCCAGCAGGCCTATCGCAAACTCGCCCGCAGGTACCACCCGGACGTCAACAAGGACCCCGGGGCGGAGGAGCGCTTCAAGGACCTCAACGAGGCATACAGCGTCCTGTCCGATCCCAGGACCCGAGCCCGCTACGACCGCTTCGGCGAGGATTTCCGTAAGATCCCGGAGGACTTCGACGAACGGGTCGCGGCGGGAGCGGGCGGCGGCTTCCGCGGTCGGAGGACCGCAGGCGCGGGCGGTCCTCGCGTCCGGTACGCCACCGGCTTCGGCGACGACTTCGGCGCCGAGGGCATCGACATCGAGGACCTGCTCGGCTCCATGTTCGGAGCCGGCGCCGCCCGAGGCGGCGTCCCCGGAGCGGACCAGGAAGCGGAACTGCCGCTCGCCGTCGAGGAGGCGTACCGAGGCGGCCGTCGCACCGTCACACTCGCCGGCCCCACCGGGCAGCCGCGGCGCTACGAGGTCGACGTGCCGCCCGGCGTCACCGACGGGCAGCGCATCCGGCTGGCGGGTGAGGGTGGCCAGGGCAGTGGTGACGCCGCCGCGGGCGACCTGTACCTGCGGGTGCGTATCCAGCCCCACCCCCGGTTCCGGCTGGACGGCCGTGACGTGCACGTCCAGGTCCCCGTCGCCCCGTGGGAGGCGGCCCTGGGTGCGACCGTGCCGGTGCCCACGCCCGGCGGCGGCACGGCCAAGGTCACGGTGCCCGCGGGTTCGTCCAGCGGCCGGCGGCTGCGGCTGCGCGGCGAGGGCATGCCGAACCCGCGGGGCGTGAACGGCGACCTCTACGCCGAACTTCGCGTCATGGTGCCTCCCACCCTCGGCGACCGGGAGCGCGAACTGTTCGAGAAGCTCGCCGCCACTTCCTCGTTCGACCCCAGGAGGACGCGATGAACGACCGACCCGCGGGAGCGGGAGGCATCGGCCGGGCCGGCGTGGGCGCCCGTCCGGTACGAACGGGCGCCGACATCACCGCCTCGACGGCTGTCCGGTACGCGCTCGTGCCCGTCCCCAGGCTCTCCCTGGCCGCCGTGGCCCGTCGCTCGGGCCTCCACCCCGATCTGATCCGCCGGTTCGTCGCCCTCGGCCTGGTCGACGCCGAACGCGACTCCGGGGGGCGACTGGTGTTCGACCCCACGGCCCCGGCGGTTCTCGCCCGTATCCAGCGGCTGCGCACCGGACTCTGCCTCAACTACGCATCCATCGGCCTGGTGCTCGACCTGCTCGACCGCATCAGCCTGCTCGAAGCCGCCCTGCGCGGCCGCGGCACGAGGAGTGAAACACCCCCATGGACATGAACCGTCTCACCCAGAAGTCCCAGGAAGCCCTCCAGGAGGCCCAGAGCGCGGCCATCGGCATGGGGCAGACCGAGGTTGACGGGGAACACCTGCTGCTCGCGCTTCTCGATCAGGAGGACGGTCTGATCCCACGGTTGCTGCAACAGGCCGGCACCGAGCCGAAGGAGCTGCGCGCGGCCGTGCGCGAGGAACTCTCCCGCCGCCCGAAGGTCACCGGTCACGGCGCGGCACCCGGCCAGGTCTTCGTCACTCAGCGCCTGTCCCGCCTGCTCGATGCCGCCGAGCGGGAGGCCAAACGCCTCAAGGACGAGTACGTGTCCGTGGAGCACCTCCTGCTCGCCCTGGCCGAGGAGGGCTCGGCGACCGCCGCCGGACGCCTGCTCAAGGAGCACGGCGTGACCCGGGATTCGTTCCTGAGCGCGCTCACCCAGGTCCGCGGCAACCAGCGCGTCACCTCCGCCAACCCCGAAGTGGCCTATGAGGCTCTGGAGAAGTACGGCCGCGACCTGGTCCTCGAGGCTCGGTCCGGGAAGCTGGACCCGGTCATCGGCCGTGATGCGGAGATCCGCCGCGTCACCCAGATCCTCAGCCGCAAGACCAAGAACAACCCCGTCCTCATCGGCGATCCCGGCGTCGGCAAGACCGCCATCGTCGAGGGCCTGGCCCAGCGCATCGTTCGCGGCGACGTCCCCGAGGGCCTGCGCGACAAGACGGTGTTCGCTCTCGACATGGGCTCCCTGGTCGCCGGCGCCAAGTACCGCGGCGAGTTCGAGGAACGCCTCAAGGCCGTGCTGTCCGAGGTGAAGGCAGCCCAGGGGCGCATCCTGCTCTTCGTCGACGAACTCCACACCGTCGTAGGTGCGGGCGCCGCCGAAGGGGCCATGGACGCGGGCAACATGCTCAAGCCGATGCTCGCCCGCGGCGAACTCCACATGATCGGCGCCACCACCCTCGACGAGTACCGCAAGCACATCGAGAAGGACGCCGCCCTCGAACGCCGCTTCCAGCAGGTGCTGGTCGACGAGCCGAGCGTGGAGGACACCATCTCCATCCTGCGCGGACTGCGCGAACGCCTCGAGGTCTTCCACGGCGTGAAGATCCAGGACACCGCGCTGGTCTCCGCGGCCACCCTCAGCCACCGCTACATCACCGACCGGTTCCTGCCCGACAAGGCCATCGACCTCGTCGACGAGGCGTGCGCCCGACTGCGTACCGAGATCGACTCGATGCCCGCCGAACTCGACGAGATCACCCGCCGCGTCACCCGCCTGGAGATCGAGGAGGCGGCCCTGTCCAAGGAGACCGACGCCGCCAGCAAAACTCGCCTGGAGGAACTGCGCAAGGAACTGGCCGACCTGCGCGGCGAGGCCGACGCCAAACACGCCCAGTGGGAGGCCGAACGGCAGGCCATCCGCCGCGTGCAGGAACTACGCCAGGAACTGGAGCAGGTCCGCCACGAGGCGGAGGAGGCCGAACGCGCCTACGATCTCAACCGCGCCGCCGAACTCCGCTACGGCCGCCTCCAGGACCTGGAGCGCCGGCTGAGGGCCGAGGAGGAGCAACTGGCCGCCAAACAAGGGCAGAACCGGCTGCTGCGCGAGGTCGTCACCGAGGAGGAGATCGCCGAGATCGTCGCCGCCTGGACCGGCATCCCCGTCGCCCGTCTCCAGGAGGGCGAACGCGAGAAGCTGCTGCGGCTCGACGAGATCCTGCGCGAGCGCGTCATCGGCCAGGACGAGGCCGTCAAACTCGTCGCCGACGCCATCATCCGCGCCCGCTCCGGCATCCGCGACCCGCGTCGCCCCATCGGCTCGTTCATCTTCCTCGGCCCCACCGGCGTCGGGAAGACCGAGCTGGCCAAGACCCTCGCGGCGGCCCTGTTCGACTCCGAGGAGAACATGGTCCGCCTCGACATGAGTGAGTACCAGGAGCGGCACACCGTCAGCCGGCTCATGGGCGCACCACCCGGATACGTCGGCTACGAGGAGGGCGGCCAGCTCACCGAGGCCGTACGCCGCAAGCCGTACTCGGTCGTGCTGTTCGACGAGATCGAGAAGGCGCACACCGATGTCTTCAACACCCTGCTTCAGGTCCTCGACGACGGCCGCATCACCGACTCCCAGGGCCGCACCGTCGACTTCCGCAACACCGTGATCATCATGACGTCCAACATCGGCTCCGAGCACCTCCTCGACGGCGCCACCGCCGAGGGCGAGATCAAGCCGGACGCCCGCGCCCTGGTGATGGGCGAGCTGCGCGGGCACTTCCGCCCGGAGTTCCTCAACCGCGTCGACGACATCGTGCTGTTCAAACCACTCGGCGAGCGGCAGATCGAGCGGATCGTGGAGCTGCAGTTCGACGAACTGCGCCGCCGCCTCGCCGAACGCCGCATCACCGTCGAACTCACCGATGCGGCACGGGAGGTGATCGCCCACCAGGGCTACGACCCGGTGTACGGGGCCCGGCCGCTGCGCCGCTACATCTCCCACGAGGTCGAGACGATGGTCGGGCGCGCCCTGCTGCGCGGTGACGTCCAGGACGGCGCGACGGTCCGTGTGGACGCCGAACATGGCGAGCTGGTCGTCACCTACGACCAGCCCGAGGACGTGAAGGGAGCGCGGGCGGCATGAGCACGATGCAGGCGACGACCGTCAGATGTCCGAACTGCGGGCGCACCAACCGGGTGCCCGTGGCCGCGGAGGGCCGCCCCAAGTGCGGCCACTGCAAGCAGCCCCTACCGTGGATGGTGGACGCGGGCGACGACGACTTCACCGAGGTCGCCGAGCGGGCCGACGTCCCCGTCGTGGTCGACCTGTGGGCCACCTGGTGCGGCCCCTGCCGCATGGTCAGCCCCGCACTGGAGAAGGTCGCCACCGATCTCGCCGGCCGAATCAAACTCGTCAAGGTCGACGTCGACAAGAACCCCCGACTGTCGCAGCGTTTCGAGGTCCAGGCCGTACCGACACTGCTGATCCTCTACCAGGGCGAGACGGTCGCCCGGCAGGCGGGGGCGGCGCCCGCCCCCGCTCTGCGCCAGTGGGTGGAACAGTCGATCACCGCCCGGAAAGGGTGATCCGGATGACCCTGCACGCAGACCCCCACCTCGCGCATGTCCGGCCGGTCCAGCCGCTGACCCCAGAAGGGTGTCAGGAGTGTCTGACGCTCGGCTCCCCGTGGGTCCACCTGAGGCTCTGCCTGACCTGCGGGCACGTCGGCTGCTGCGACTCCTCGCCGAACAAGCACGCGCGCAGGCACGCAGCTGCCGTCGCCCATCCGATCGTGCAGTCGTTCCAGCCCGGCGAGGATTGGCGCTGGTGCTACGTTCACGAGGCGTTCGTCTGATGTCCGGCGACCAGTCGCTGCCGGGCGAAGGACCGGTGCCGGAGAAAGCGGACGAGGCCGCCTTCTGGGAGACCCCGGACATCCACGGTGCGTATCCGCGCCTCACGGAGGACCAGACAGCACGTCTGGCGGAGCACGGGCAACGCCGGACCATGGCTCCGAACGACGTGCTGATCCGGGAGGGGGAGCGCTGCGAGACGTTCTTCGTCGTCCTCAGCGGTACCGTCGCCGTCGTCGAGGACTACGGCACTCCCGAGGAGCACGTGCTGCGCGTGCACGGCCCGGGTCGCTTCATCGGCGAACTCGGCCTGCTGTACGGACAAGTGGCCTTCTACACCGCTGTCGCCAGGGAGCCGGGCGAGGTCCTTGTCGTCTCCTTGGACCAGTTGCGCCACCTGGTGTCCCAGGACGCCACCATCGGGGACATCGTGCTGCGCGCCTGTCTGGGCCGTCGCGCGCTGCTCGTCGGACAGGGCGCCGGCTTCCGCATCATCGGCTCGCGCTACTCGCCCGACACCAGACGGCTGCGCGAGTTCGCCGTCCGCAACCGGCTGCCGCACCGCTGGATCGACCTGGAGACCGACGAGGAGGCCGAGGAGCTGCTGCGCCGCTTCGGCGTCGGCCCGGCGGAGACACCACTCGTCATCTGGCGGGACACCACCCTGCTGCGCAACCCCAGCAACGCGGAACTGGCCCGGCTCATCGGCCTGCCGTCACTGCCCGCCGGAAACCGTCACGGCGACGTCCTCATCGTGGGCTCCGGACCCGCCGGCCTCGCTGCCGCGGTATACGCCGCCTCCGAGGGCCTGAGCACCACGGTGGTGGAGGCGATGGCCACCGGCGGCCAGGCCGGCACGTCGTCCCGCATCGAGAATCTGCTCGGCTTCCCATCCGGCATCTCCGGCGCCGAACTCACCGAACGCGCCGTGCTCCAGGCCGACAAGTTCGGCGCCAGGATCAGCCTTCCGCTGGAGGCGACCGGTCTCCAGCCCAAGGGCGACGACCACTACGTCGTGGCGTTCGCCGACGGTAGCGAGATCGCCGCCCGCGCCGTCGTCCTGGCCATGGGTGCCCGCTACCGCCGGCTCCAGGTGCCCGGCATCGAAGCCCTGGAGGGAACGAGCGTGCACTACTCGGCGACCGTCTACGAGGCCCAGCAGTGCCGCACCGACCCGGTGGCCGTCGTCGGCGGAGGCAACTCGGCGGGCCAGGCGGTGCTGTTCCTCGCCGGGTACGCGCCGAAGGTGCACCTGCTGGTCCGAGGAGCCAGCCTCGAGGCCAACATGTCCCGCTACCTGATCGACCAGGTCGAGCGCCATCCGCGGGTGGAGGTCATGCTGCACACCGAGGTCACCGAGGTCATCGGCCGGGAAGTGCTGGAGGAACTCGACGTGGTCGACAACCGCACGGGCGTGCACCGCCGGCTCGCGGTACGGAGCCTGTTCGTCTTCACCGGCGCCGAACCGCACACCGAGTGGCTCGCCGGCACCATCGCCCTCGACTCCCGCGGCTTCGTCCTCACCGGGCCGGAGGCCCAGGAAGCCTGCACCTCCCCCGAGGTGTGGCACGGCCGCGGGCGCTCGTGCATGACCCTGGAGACCAGCCTGCCCGGGGTCTTCGCGGTAGGGGACGTTCGCAGCGGCTCGGTGAAGCGGGTGGCCTCCGCGGCCGGTGAGGGCGCGATGGCCATCCACTTCGTGCACCGGCACCTGGGGCACTCGGCCGTACCCGGCACCACGGGCACGTCAGCTGTCGCGGGCCACTCGGACGTCTCCCCACGCATACGTCACAAGGAGTCCGCATGGCTCGGATGACGAATGGCGGACGATGGGATGACGAGAAGCAATGAGGAGGCGATGGCGATGGCCATGCCTGTCGACGCCACCGCGGTGGCGCCGACAGTAAAGGCCCGTCTGGGCACCCACCCTGGCAGTTTCTAGGGGTCGTCGCAACACGTGGTCGTGTTGATCAGGCCGTGAGCAGTTTATGCAGGCGCTCGGCTGGGGTTTCCCAGCCGAGCGTTTTGCGTGGGCGGCCGTTGAGTTCGGCCGCTACGGCCTCCAGGTGTTCGCGAGTGTGGACCGAGAGGTCGGTGCCCTTGGGGAAGTACTGCCGCAGCAGGCCGTTGGTGTTCTCGTTCGAGCCGCGCTGCCAGGGACTGGCCGGGTCGCAGAAGTAGACCGGGACGTCGGTGGCGATGCTGAAGCTCTTGTGGGTGGCCATCTCGGCGCCCTGGTCCCAGGTGAGTGAGCGGACCAGGTGTCCGGGCAGCGTCCGGACGGTGTCCACCAGGGCGTCCCGGACGTGTTCGGCGCTGCGGCCGTCGGGCAGGTGCAAGAGCATCACGTAGCGGGTGGCGCGTTCGACGAGGGTGCCGATGGCCGAGGCTCCGTCCTTACCGATGATCAGGTCGCCTTCCCAGTGGCCGGGCACTGCCCGGTCTTCGGCCTCGGCGGGACGTTCGCTGATCATGACCATGGGGTCCCGGAAGCGGGGCTGCCGGCTGCGGGTCTGCCGCTGGGGCTTGCGGCGGGTGCGCCCCGAGCGCAGTGCGCGGGCCAGCTCACGGCGCAGTTCCCCACGGCCCTGGACGTAGAGAGCCTGGTAGACCGTCTCGTGGACCACATGCATCTCCGGCCGGTCGGGAAACTGTGACTTCAGAGCGTGGCATATCTGTTCCGGGCTCCACCGGCGGTCAAGGCCGGCCTGGACGAAGTCTCGCAGCTCAGGGATCCGGTGGATTTTCCGCGGCTTGGGGCGGGGACGGCGGCTGTCCGCGCGAGCCTGAGCGGCGTAGGGCCGGTAGCGCCACTGACCGGTGGTGCCCGTGGTGCGGTTGCGGCGGATCTCGCGGCTGATGGTGGACGGGCTGCGGCCCAGTTCGGCGGCGATGGCCCTGACCGGTGCTTTCTCCCGTATCCGGTCGGCTATGTAGATCCGCTCGTCCTGACTCAGGCACCGCGTCGAAGAAGCGGAGAACGGCACCACCGGACGAACCGGTGGTGCCGCCTTGTTCCGGCCGGACGGTCTACGTCCGTTGCGCCAGCGCCTGCCGGTCTTCGAGTTCACCCCGACGATCCGGCACGCGTCCTCGTTGCTCACACCCTGCTGCATGAGCTGGAAGTATGCAGCTCGCTCAGCAGAGAGCTTCTTGCGGCCCTGAGGGCTCCGCACCTTCCGAATCTCGAAGTCCATCGCATCCCCTGAACTGGGGTGTTGCGACGACCACTAGAACGGAAGCCCTCTCAATCCTCTGGCCGAGTTCGACGAACTGCTCAACCAGGTGAGCGGCCTGCTGGAGTCGACGGTGGGCGCGGCACCGGCGGTCGCGTGGACGCCTCACGCGGACGTGTCGGAGTCCGAGGACGCGTTCCACATAGCGAGCCAACTCCCCGGAGTGTCGGTGAAGCGCTCCAGACCCGACTCTTCGCCCGCCTCATCGCGTGACTCCCCGACACCATCTGGGGGATTGAGTCCCACGCCGCCACGCTGGTGGCGTCGCTCATCCTCGGCAAGGCGGCTTTCGGCCCGTCCGGCCCGGTGTTTCCCCCGCTCGTGCCTGCGATCGGCGTGGTCACGGCGGTCGTTGGCGTCCTGACCGTCGCGCGGCACGCCCGACTTCTCATAACTGACGCATCGTCAAGCAAGTCGGCGTCTGATCAGCATCAGTCCCCAGAGGGTCTTCCCGGCAACGTCTGATCGGCGGCGTCACAGCAGCCTGGTTCGCACGGAAATGCAGGCAGGGAACCCTGTCGTCCAAGTGAAGCGATGTTCCTCACAATCATCGACTCCGACGGGTGCCGGTGTAGAGTGAAGACCGCCCTTGACCTGCAGAAAGCAGGCAGGGAGCCGTCTTCCAGGAGTCCAAAGTGCTGCGCACTCTGTTCAAGTCCAAGATCCACCGCGCCACCGTCACCCAGGCCGACCTGCACTACGTGGGATCGGTGACCATCGACGCGGATCTCCTCGACGCCGCCGACCTGCTGCCCGGCGAGCTGGTGCACATCGTCGACATCACCAACGGTGCCCGGCTCGAGACGTACGTCATCGAGGGTGAGCGCGGATCAGGGGTCGTCGGGATCAACGGGGCGGCCGCCCATCTCGTGCATCCCGGGGACCTGGTGATCATCATCAGCTACGCTCAGGTCACCGACGCCGAGGCGCGTCAGCTGCGGCCGCGGGTGGTACATGTCGACGCGGACAACAGGATCGTGTCCCTCGGCGCGGACCCGTCCGAGCCGGTGCCCGGCACGGACCAGCAGCGCAGCCCGCAGGCCCGCCCGGCCTGACCGGACCGCCGGACCAGGACCAGACCAGGAGCGTGGGAGCCCATGAGCGAGATCGAGATACGCGACGACCGGGCGGCGGGCCGCCTGGAGGCCGTGGCCGCGGATGAGGTCGTCGGCCACATCGAGTACTTCGTGCTGGAGTCGCCCGCACGCGCCCTGGTTCCGGTCCACACCATCGTCGAGCCCGCCCACGAGGGCAAGGGCATCGCCGGCTCCCTCGCCCGCGAGCTGTACGCCCTCGCCGAGCGCGAGGGCGTCCCGGTGGCCCCGCTGTGCCCGTACGTCGTCAAGTGGGCCGAACGCCACCCCGAGGTCGCCCCGCCGGCCGACCCGGAGCTGCTGACGGCCGCGAAGGACTGGCTGCGGGCCCACCCCGGCCGCTTCTGAGTGGGCTCTTCGTCCTGACGGGTGAGTGGTCGAGGCGTCACCGGGCAGGTGTGGGATGAGTCCAGAGAGCCGACGACGTCCCGTGCCTGCCTGGAGGACCCCATGACCACCCCGGACCCCTACCCCAGCCCGGTCCCGCCCCCGGCACCTCCGCCCAGCCCGGCCCCACCGGAGCCGGGACCTCAGCCCTCACCGCCGCCACAGCCCCCACCACCCTCGCCCCCGGCCCCGCCGGAACCGTCACCGTCCCCGATCCCACCCGGCCCGGAGCCGGTACCGAACCCGGAGCCCGGCCCGCCCCTGACCCGCAGGTGAAAACCCCGGGCCGGGCAGGGGCGCGAGCGCGAGGAACTGCGCGCCGCGTCGCCATCGCGCCCGTGTCGCCATAGCGCGCAGCCGCGTCGCCCGCGCCGACGTCGTGCCCGGTGTCACGTCGTGCCCGGTCTCACGACACGCCCGGTGTCACGACACGCCCGCTGCGACGTCGTGCCAGCAGTCATGACGCGCCCGCAGCCGCGCACGCAGCAGTTCCCCGCGCCCCGCGTCCCTCGCTCTCAGGCGCGCACCGCGGTCGCTACGCGGAAACCTCCGACCGGTCCCCACCCCACAGCGTGTGGAACGATCCCTCGCGGTCCACCCGCCGGTACGTGTGTGCCCCGAAGAAGTCCCGCTGCCCCTGCGTCAGAGCCGCCGGCAGGCGATCCGCCCGCAGCCCGTCGTAGTACGCAAGCGCCGCCGAGAAGCCCGGCGTCGGCACACCCTGCCGCACCGACGCGATCACCACCTCGCGCCAGTCGTCCTGCGCTCCCGCGATCTCGCGCGCGAACGTCTCGTCCGACAGCAGGCTCGGCAGGTCGGGGCGGGCGTCGTACGCGGCGCGGATGCGGTCCAGGAAGGCCGCCCGGATGATGCAGCCGCCCCGCCAGATCGAGGCCACCGCACCGAGGTCGATGTCCCAGTCGTACTCCTCGCTGCCCGCCGTGATCTCGTGGAAACCCTGCGTGTACGACACGATCTTGGACGCGTACAGCGCCTGCTCCACCCGGTCGGCGAAGGCCGCCGCCTCCTCCTCCTTGCCCAGCGCCTTGGGCTTCGGCCCCGCCAGCCCCTGCGAGGCCGCACGCAGCGCGGCGTGCCCGGACAGCGAGCGTGCGAAGACCGCCTCGGCGATGCCGGACACCGGAACGCCCAGGTCGAGGGCGATCTGCACCGTCCAGCGGCCGGTGCCCTTCTGCTCGGCCTCGTCGACCACGACGTCCACGAACGGCTTGCCCGTGGCCGCGTCCACGTGGGACAGCACCTCGGCCGTGATCTCGATCAGGTACGAGTCCAGCCGGCCCTGGTTCCAGGTACGGAAGACGTCCGCGATCTCGGCGGGGGAGTACCCGGCGACGTCGCGCAACAGCTGGTAGGCCTCGCCGATCAGCTGCATGTCGGCGTACTCGATACCGTTGTGGACCATCTTCACGAAGTGCCCGGCGCCGTCGGGGCCCACATGTGTCACACAGGGCGCCCCGTCCTTCGCCTTCGCGGAGATCTTCTCCAGCATGGGCCCCAGCGAGTCGTACGACTCCTTGGGACCGCCCGGCATGATGCTCGGCCCGTGCAGTGCACCCTCCTCACCGCCGGACACACCCATGCCGACGAAGTGGATGCCCTGCTCGCGCAGCGCCTTCTCACGGCGCCGGGTGTCCGCGAAGTGCGCGTTCCCGCCGTCGATGATCATGTCACCGGGCTCCAGCAGCGGCGCGAACTCCTGGATCACCGCGTCCGTCGGCTCACCGGCCTTCACCATGATCACCAGCCGGCGCGGGCGCTCGAGCGCCGCCACGAACTCCTCGGCGGTCTCGGCCCCGATGAAGTCGCCCTCGCTCCCGAACTCCTCCACCAGCGCCTTCGTCCGTGACACCGTACGGTTGTGCACGGCGACCGTGTAGCCGTTGCGGGCGAAGTTCCGGGCGAGGTTGCGGCCCATGACCGCGAGGCCCGTGACACCGATCTGCGCTGAAGTGCTCATGCCGCCTGCTCCCTGGTTGCCTCGTGACTACGGCTCCGTCAGTACGGGTCCTCGCCCATCCTTGCGTGCCGCCGCAGTGAGCGCACATCAGACCCGCCGGACTTGAGTACGCGCCGACGGCGCCGGACGCCTCAGTCCTGCCCGGATCAGGTCAATCGGCAGCCGTTCCCGGCCACTTGGACGGTGGGGGCGGCCGGTTTTCCGTCTTGTCATGGCCTGTTCGCTGCGCTTAGTTTTGCCCCTCCTGACGCATGCCGAGGGGACATCGGACATGGCCGTACGCGGCCGGCATCGCCGGTACCAGCCGAACAGGATCAATCGCGCCTCACTCACCGTCACCGCGGGCGGCGCCGGACTCGCGATCCCGCTGGTCGCCGCCGGCACCGCCGGCGCGGCCGACGCCTCCATCTGGAACAAGGTCGCCGCCTGCGAGTCCAGCGGCAACTGGAGCATCAACACGGGCAACGGCTACTTCGGCGGGCTGCAGTTCACCCAGTCCACCTGGGAGGCCTACGGCGGCACCCGGTACGCGCCGCGCGCCGACCTCGCGACCCGGGGACAGCAGATCGCCGTCGCCGAGCAGGTCCTCGACGGGCAGGGACCCGGTGCCTGGCCGCTCTGCTCGGTGCGGGCCGGGCTGACCCGGGGCGACGCCGATCCCGGCGTGCACACGGACAGCGCCGCGACCCGGCCCGTTCAGGCGGAGAAGAAAACCTCCGTACGGGACGTACGGCCGCAGACCACCCCGCAGTCCCGGGCCGGCCGGGCCGAGATGTACACGGTCGTGCACGGCGACACGCTCTCCGGCATCGCCGACGAGCACCACGTCCGCGGCGGCTGGCGCGGGCTCTACGCCGGCAACCGCGGCACGATCGGCGCCGACCCGGACCTGATCCTGCCGGGCCAGCGGCTCAGCCTGCACGCCACGGCTGCCCCCGGCACCAAGTCCCCCAAGCGCAAGGCCCCTTGGGAGCACAAGGCCCCTGCGGAGCACAAGACCGCGCACACGGCCGCGCCGCAACGGACCAGGAGTACCGGCCGCACGCTCCTCGCCCCGGTCGACGCGCCCATCGGCACCGGCTACCACGTGGCCGGCTCGCGCTGGTCGAAGGGCTACCACACCGGCGTCGACTTCCTCGTGCCGACCGGCACCTCCGTCAAGGCCGCCGAGGCCGGGCAGGTGGTGGCCGCGGGCTGGGGCGGCTCCTACGGCTACCAGGTGGTGCTCCACCACGCCGACGGCCGCTACACCCAGTACGCCCATCTGTCGGCCATCTCCGTGCGGATCGGGCAGAACGTCACCGCGGGCCAGCGCCTCGGCCGTTCCGGAGCCACCGGAAACGTCACCGGTCCGCATCTGCACTTCGAGGTGCGGACCGGGCCCGAGTTCGGTACGGACATCGACCCGCTCGCCTATCTCCGGGCCGGCGGCGTCAGGATCTGACGCACGTACGGCCGGTGTCCAGGAACGGCAGCGGCAGCAGGGCGCCCGCGGCGAGCGCCGAGTAGGGCACGGCGCGCGCCCGGACGGCGGGGGGTTCACCACTCCCGGCCTCCGGGCCGCTGCCGCGCGGAGCGGGCAGCAGGCCGTCGCCCGGAGCGGGCTCGAGGCCGTCGACCGGCGGCGGGGCCGGCAGGTCGCGCGGGGCCGGTTCGCCGAGCCCGTCGCCGTCCTCGGCGGGCGCGGGCCGCTCCGCCTCGGCCGGTGCCGCCACGCGCTGCTGCGGCAGTCCGGCAGGCGCGTGCAGCGCGGCGGCCGACGTACCCGCCGAGGACGCGGACGTACCCGCCTGCGCGGTCGTACCGGTGCGTTCGATCCGCTCGGTGGTCAGCATGACCAGGCCGCCCCCCGCGACCACCCCGCAGGTCACGGCGAGGCCGGTGCCCAACTCGCCGTAACGGAACGACTCGCCGAACATCAGGATGCCCACGGCGGCCGCCAGCACGGGGTTGACCACGGTCAGCGTGGCCAGCGGGGCGGCGAGGCCACCGCCGCGGTAGGAGGCCTGGGACAGCACGACGCCCGCGACCGCGAACAGGCCGATCACGGCGAGCGAGGGCAGGTCGCTCAGGTCGATGCCGTGGGTCCAGTCCTCGGCGACCGTCTTGGTGAAGACCGAGGACATGCCGAAGGCGATGCCGGAGGCGGTGGCGATGAGCACGCTGCGCACCGCCGGGTGGCGGTGGGCGGCCAGCCCCGCAAGCGTCAGCGCGGCGACCGCGCCCCCGGTGACCAGCGCGACCGCCACCCGCTGGGCCGTGTCGAGCGAGTGCGAGTCGGAGGAGCCGACCACGGACAGCAGACCGGCGAGGCCCACCGTGGCCATGACCGCACCGCGCCAGGCGGTCGCCCCCGCCCCGCGGCCGACGAACAGCGCCGCCATGGGCAGCGCGAAGACGATGGTCAGCGCGCCGAGCGGCTGGACGAGGCTGAGCGGACCACAGGCCAGCGCCACCACGTGCAGCACACCGCCGAGACCGTTGAGCGCCAGCGCCCCCCACCAACTCGGGCGGCGCAACGGCATGTACGTGCTGTCGGGAGAGGACACCGCGACCTGCTCCTGCACGATCGCGCCGCCCGCGTAGGCGAGCGCGGACACGACCGACAACAGCACGGACAACGCGAGGGCGCTCATCGGCGTCTCCTCTGCGGGGGACGGGGGCTGCGAGCCCGGTGCGGCGAACGGTCGGCTTCCATGGCCAACACTCTGCCCGTCCGTGCTCTTTCCGTCGTCGTCCCTGAGCACGCAATGCGTCCTACTGCCGATGGAGTACGGCAGTGACCTGATCATCCTTGCGGCGGGTGTGCCTGGTACTACTGCCTTTCGTGGATCTCGACCTCGACCCCGCACTCGCCGCCCTCCGCCCGCTCGGCGGCTTCTTCGCCCTGCGCACCGCCGGGGCGGCGGCCGGTCCGGCCCGCGTGGAGCTGCCGACGCTTGCGCAGACCTACGCAACGGCACCGGCGCACGGCCGCGGCGACGCCCTGGCCTCGCGCGTCGTCGTGGTCACGGAGCGGCTGCGCGCCCCCGAGCCGCGGGTCGCCGCCTCCCTCGCGCAGCAGGGGCTGGCCGCCCGGCTGTGGTCCGTGGCCCTCGGCTGCGCCGCCCTGTACGGCCGGCTGCCCGATCTCGATCCCGGGCTGCTGCGCTGGGACGTGAGGGCGTCCGCCCCGGGCGACCTGCTCCTGACCGAAGTGCGCCCGCAACCGGGGGAACCCGACCTCGCCTCTGGCGTGCTGGAGCGTCATCTCGCACCCCTGGGGGAAGCCCTACGGGCGCGCTACGGTGTCGCGGCCGGACTGCTGTGGGGCAACGCGGGCTCCGCGCTCGGCGGGGCGGCCCGGGAACTGGACCGCTGGGCCCGGGCGCACGGCCGTACCGACGTGGCCGAGCGTGCCCGCACGCTGACGGACGACCTCTTCGCGCACCCCCTCCTGCGCGCCACCGGCACCCGCACCGGCACCGCGTTCCGCCGCCGCAGCTGTTGTCTGTACTACCGGGTGCCCGGTGGCGGAGTCTGCGGCGACTGCTGCTTCAACCGGCCGCCGCACTCTTCCCCGGGGACCGCATCCGGGCGACCATGAAAGGAACGTGCAGCCGGGACGAGGGAGTTGTCGGGTGCGAGTGGGACTGCTGACCCGGGAGTACCCCCCGGACGTGTACGGCGGCGCCGGAGTCCATGTGGAGTTCCTGGCCCGGGAGTTGAGCGACCTGGTGGACCTGGAGGTGCACTGCTGGGGCGAGGGCCGCGGGGTGGGCGTCGTACGCCACCGGCCCTGGTCCGCGCTCGACGGCTCCAACGACGCGCTGCGCACCTTCTCCGTGGACCTGTCGATGGCCGCCGCCCTCGAGGGCCGTGAACTCGTCCACTCCCACACCTGGTACGCCGGCCTCGCCGGCCATCTCGCCAAACTGCTGTACGGCATCCCGCACGTGGCCACCGCCCACTCCCTGGAGCCGCTGCGCCCCTGGAAGGCGGAGCAACTGGGCGGCGGATACGCACTGTCGGGCTGGGCCGAGCGCACCGCCCTCGAGGCCGCCGACGCCGTCATCGCCGTGTCGGGCGCGATGCGTGAGGACGTCCTGGCCTGCTATCCGGCGCTGGATCCGGCGAACGTCCACGTCGTGCACAACGGCATCGACACCCGCCTGTACCGCCCGGACCACGGCACCGGCGCCCTGGACCGGCACGGCATCGACCCGGCCCGCCCCTCCGTCCTCTTCGTCGGCCGCATCACCCGGCAGAAGGGCGTGCCCCATCTGCTGCGCGCGGTCCGGGACATCGACCCGGCCGCCCAGGTCGTGCTGTGCGCGGGGGCCCCGGACACCCCCGAGATCGACCGCGAGTTCCGCGAGCTGTTCGAGGAGGTGAGCCGCGCCCGCGAGGGCGTCTTCTGGATCCCGCAGATGCTGCCGCGCGCGGAGGTGATCCAACTCCTCACCCACGCCTGCGTGTTCGTCTGTCCGTCGGTGTACGAGCCGCTCGGCATCGTGAACCTGGAGGCGATGGCGTGCGGCACGCCGGTCGTGGCCTCCCGGGTCGGCGGGATTCCCGAGGTCGTGGACGACGGCCGGACGGGTCTGCTGGTGGACAAGGGCGAGGACTTCGAGGCGGGCCTCGCCCGGGCGCTCGACCAGGTCCTCGGCGACCCGGCCGGGGCCCGGCGGATGGGGGAGGCCGGACGGGCACGCGCTGTGGGGGAGTTCGGCTGGGACGCGGTGGCCCGGCGCACAGCGGGGCTGTACGAGGAGATCCTCAAACGGGCTTAGCCCGGCCGGGCTCGGGGCAGCCATGGTTCTACCAGGGTGAGGGGAGCGGCCATGCGTCGTGGAGGGCCTTCCGTACTCGGGATCGTACTGGCGGGCGGGGAAGGCAAGCGCCTGATGCCGCTGACCGCCGACCGCGCCAAACCGGCCGTCACCTTCGGCGGCACCTACCGTCTCGTCGACTTCGTCCTGTCCAACCTCGTCAACGCCGACGTCCTGCGCATCTGCGTACTGACCCAGTACAAATCGCACTCGCTGGACCGGCACATCACCACCACCTGGCGGATGTCCAGCCTGCTCGGCAACTACGTCACCCCGGTCCCGGCCCAGCAGCGCCTCGGCCCACGCTGGTACCTGGGCAGCGCCGACGCGATCCTGCAGTCGCTGAACCTGATCCACGACGAACAGCCCGAGTACGTCGCGGTGTTCGGTGCCGACCACGTCTACCGCATGGACCCGCGGCAGATGGTCGCGCAGCACATCGACGGGGGCGCGGGGGTGACGGTGGCCGGCATCCGGGTGCCGCGCGTGCAGTCCTCGGCCTTCGGGGTGATCACACCGGCCACGGACGGCCGCACGATCCGGCGATTCCTGGAGAAGCCCGCCGACCCGCCGGGGCTCCCCGACGACCCGGAGAACGTGTTCGCCTCGATGGGCAACTACGTCTTCACCACCAAGGCCCTCGTCGAGGCGCTGCACCGCGACGCCGAGGACGGGCAGTCCGTGCACGACATGGGCGGCTCGATCCTGCCCCAGCTCACCGCGCGCGGCGAGGCCCAGCTGTACGACTTCCGTGACAACCACGTGCCCGGCGAGACCACCCGCGACCAGGGCTACTGGCGGGACGTGGGCACCCTGGATGCCTACTACGAGTCGCACATGGACCTCATCGCCGAACGTCCCGCCTTCAACCTGTACAACCGGCAGTGGCCCGTCTACACCCACTCGGGCCAGCTCTCCCCGGCCCGCTTCAACGCCGGCGGCATCGCGAGCGAGTCCATCATCAGCGCGGGCTGCCTGGTCCGCGGTCAGGTCACCCGATCCGTGCTGTCCCCGGGCGTACGGGTCGACCCCGGGGCCGTGGTCCAGGGCTCGGTGCTCCACGACAACGTGCGCATCGGACGGGGCGCGGTGGTGCGCGGTGCCGTCCTGGACAAGAACGTGGAGGTTCCGCCCGGAGCGACGATCGGCGTCAACCCGGAACGGGATGCCGAGCTGTACACGGTGTCCGCGGGCGGGGTGATCGCCCTGGGGAAGGGGCAGCGGGTCTCCTGAGGCCTTTGTGGAACCCCGGCACAGCAGCCGCGACCGGCCCGCACCTGTACCCACCAACGCCGAGGAATCGACGTCAGACGGGGTGCCGGGGCGCGACGTTCTCCGTATCGGCCACAGCGCCCGCCGACAGGACACGGTCGGGCCTGATCGGCAGGTCGCGGTGGCGCACGCCGGTGGCGTGCCACACCGCATTGGTGATCGCCGCCGCGGCTCCGACGTTCCCGATCTCGCCGATGCCCTTGATACCGATCGGGTCGTCGTCATCCGGGTCGTCCACCCAGTCGGCCTCGATCAGCGGTACATCGGCGTTCGCCGCGATGTGATATCCCGCGAGATCGGCACCGACCAGGTCGCCGAAGGCCCGGTCCCTGACCGCGCCCTCGTGCAGCGCCATGGAAAGCCCCCAGGTCATTCCGCCGACGAACTGACTGCGTGCGGTCAGCGGGTTGACGATGCGACCTGCGGCGAAGATGCCGAGCATGCGCCGTACACGTACCTCGCCACTGGTGACGTCCACGGCGACTTCCGCGAACTGTGCCCCGTAGGTGTGTCGTTCCCGCTTCGCCAGCGTACCCATGAGCGTGGACGTGTCCGCCCGACCCGTGATCCCCTGAGGAGGTATGTCCTGGCTTCGCGCCAGAAGCTCTCGTAGGTCACCCACCGCGGTCTTGATCGCCCAGCCCCAGGAACGGGTGCCCATCGAGCTGCCGGCGACCATGGCACGGCCGTAGCCGCTGTCCGCGATCAGGACCCGGACACGGTCGGGTGGCACGTCCAACGCTTCGGCAGCGATCAGGGTGAGCGCAGTGCGCGCACCCGTTCCGGGGTCCGAGGCTGTGATCCGTACGGTGAACGTGCCGTCGGCCTGCGCCGTCACGGTCGCCGTGGACGGGGCGACGCCCACGGGAAACGCGGCCGCTGCGGTGCCGGTCCCCAGCAGCCAACGCCCCTCACGGCGCAGGCCCGGACGCGGATCCCGCCGCGCCCAGCCGAACCTGCGGGCGCCTTCCTCGAAGCAGGCGAGCAACCGGCGGCTGCTGAAGGGAAGTCCGGACACGGGGCCGGTCTGCGGTTCGTTGCGTGCGCGCAGTGCGATGGGGTCCACGGCGCACATCTCGGCCAGTTCATCGAGTGCGCTCTCCAGCGCGAACGACCCGGGTGCCATGCCGGGCGCGCGCATCCAGCCGGTTGACGGCACGTCAAGTGGCACGACCCGGTTGACGGTGTGATGCGCGTCGGCGTCATACAGTACCTGCGCCGCCTCGGTGCTCTGCTCGACGAAGCGGTGAACCGACGCGTTGAGGCACTGCGCCTGGTGGTCGAGCACCCGTAGCCGGCCGTCGACGTCGGCACCGAGCCTGACGCGCTGCACCGTGGGACTGCGGTAGCCGGCCAGCGAGAACATCTGACGACGCGTCAGTACGACACGCACAGGACGCTCGACGACGGAGGCGCCCATGACAGCCAGCACCTGGTGCACGCGCAGGAGCTTGGATCCGAACGCTCCTCCGACGTGTTCGGACCGCACCCGTACCGACGCCGGGTCCACAGAGAACATGGTGGCAATCTCGTCCGCCACCCATCTGCTGCCCTGATTCGAGTCGACGATCTCCAGTCGGCCGTCTTCCCAGCGCGCCATCGCCGCATGCGGCTCCAAGGGACTGGGGTGTTCCTCCGGTGTGGTGTACTCCGCGTCCACGACGAAGGCGGACAGGGCCAGTTCGGCCGCCATGTCCCCCTTCGCCGTCTCCTTGTGAAGGTACGGCGGGTTCTCTGCCGTACCGGGGCATCCGGCGTGGAAGGCCACGTCGTGAGGTTCCATGTCGTAGCGGATCACCAGCGCCTCGGCGGCCTCCCTGGCCTGTTCAGGAGTTTCGGCGACCACCAGAGCCACCGGCCAGCCTGCGTACGGCACCCGGTCGTGCTGAAAGACCACAGTGGTCGGATCGGGTCGGCCAAGGAGGTTCGTGTAGTCCCCGTTGAGACGAGGGGCGTTCCCGTGGTGCACAACAGCCAGGACACCGGGCATCGCCCGTACCGGATCGGACTCCACCGAGAGAATCCGGCCCCGGGCGATGGTGGACACCACGAGCCAGCCATGGGCAAGGCCGGGACAGGAAATCTCACCTGCGTAACGTGCTGCTCCAGTGACCTTGGCCCGGCCCTCCACACGAGAGTGCACAGCGGTACTGCCTGTCGGCGTGGTCATTGCGCCGGGGACACTTCGAACGTGATCCGGTCCCGGATCCGGTCGAGGCGGGTGTCGACTTCCTCCCCCGACGCACCTCCGACGACGATGAACCCATGCCGGTCGGCCGACCATGACACCTGGGTTATCTCGTCCCCGGGCCCGACCGCCAGACCCGCTGCGATGAGTTCGGGTGAGGAGTGCGCGTCCTCCCATCCCGAAACCGAGACGAGCCGGCCCGGTGGCTCGACTATGATGTGCCGCATTCCAGCGCTTCTTGTGAGGGCGGGGATGTGGACCGATTCGGCTCCCAGAGCATCGTCGACATATATTCCGTAGAGTTCCATCCCGGGGCGGACGTACTCGGTCATGGTGGGAATAAAGGCTCCCCCCGGCCGCGCGTGTATTTCCCCCAGGACGACACCGGCCCCAGTCATCCAGAATTCAACATGAAAGAATCCGTGCGTCAGGCCGACGGCGCTGACTGCTTTTTGAACCTGCTCGCACACGCCCTCTTCCTGGGTGGCGGAGAAGTCGGCGGGTATGCGATGTCCGGTTTCCACGAACCGCGGCCCGACAGACTTCTGCGTCAGCGCGACAACGGCAGGCCGACCATTGAGTACCAAGCCCTCGGCAGAGTATTCCGGACCGGAGACGAATTCCTCGATCAGAAAAGGTTTTCCGTCCGGACGCCCGAGGAGTGCCGATTCCAGTTCGGCGGGCGAGCGGACCAGGTCGACATCGGCACTCCCCATGCCGTCACGCGGCTTGATGATCCACGGCCCGGGTGCGGTTTCGTGCAGGAACTCCAGGGCCTCCGCCCGGCCTTCCGCCAGCAACGAGGCGGGCTGCGGCAAACCGGCTTGACGCAGCCGGTTCCTGCACAGGTCCTTGTTGCGGGTCGTCCGCGCGGTCAGCGGGCTGACGCACGGTATCCCCAGCACCTCTCCCACCGCGGCGAGTGGCTCGATGCAGAGATCACGGAAAGCCAGTCCGCCTACGAAATCCGCGGTCAGCGACCGCAGTTCGTCAACGGCGGCAGCGGAGTCCTCCACGTTACACCTGACGACAGAGTCGAACATTGTCGTATCGACACCGGTCAGGTTTGCAGGTGCATCGGCACCAATGAGCTGTACGCCGCGGCGCCGAGCCTGCTCGGACAGGCGCCGCATTTGATCACGGCCATGAGGTGACCGAGGGCCGCAGCCCATGACTAGAATCGCCGGCACGGGACCCCCAAGATCCACTTCAGACACTCGACCGGAAACCGGAACTGTCGGCTCACCACTCCACAGGCACCGCCGCGAGCCCACCGATCAACACGTCGTTCCGCCTGGTCAAATCCTCCACCGGAAGAGCCAGGCGAAGCGATGGAAAACGCTGAACAAGCATTCTCAGGGCCGCCGCGATCTCTATACGTGCGAGGGTCGTGCCAATACAGAGACGAGGCCCGTGACCGAACGAAAGATGCGGATTCGGATCCCGGGTGATATCAAACCTGTCGGGATCGGCGAAAACCGAACTGTCGCGGTTCGCGGCCAGAGTTGAAAGAAGCACCGCTTCGCCCAGCTTCACATGCGTCCCGGCAATCTCGATGTCCTCCCGGGCGTACCGGAGAAGCGGGAGATCGGGTGACGAGAGCCGGAGAACCTCCTCCACTGCACCTTCCGCCAGGGCCGGATCGCGGTACAGCGCAGCGCGCTGGTCTTCGTTCGACAAGAGCAGTACCGCACCGGCGTCCACCTTGATCGCCGTGGTCCGGTAACCCGCGAACAGCAAAGAGGCTGCCACGTAGGAGAGATCGTCCAGCGCCGATGCACTTCCTGGCGCGCGGGGGGTGAGTTCCATCGTCCCGGAATGCACCAGATCGCTGATCAAGTCCTCACCGGGTGTGTCAACCTTGCGTCGCGCCAGCTCGTACATGTACGCGGACAGGTTTTGCCGAGCCTCGGTCGAGCGCTCGAGGTTCGTCATGCTCGATACGCCGTCGAACCACGCCCGAAACCTGTCATGGTCTTCGTACGGGACGCCGAGCAGTTCGCAGATGACGTGCAAGGAGAGCGGCATCGACACGGTGTCGTGGAGATCCACCGGAGAGGGGAGCGCGGCCATCCGATCCAGGATGCCGGCCAAAAGCTCCTCCGTGCGGCCGTGCAGAGCCCGCATCCGCTTCGCCGAGAACGCCGGCGTGAGCCTACGCCGGTACCTGGCGTGGTCCTCTCGCTCGGATGCGTAACTGCCGACGGGACCCGCTGTGGTCAGTGCCGAGTTGCTCAGCCGGGTCGCCTGGTCGGGAGCGGGGTGGGTGCGACCGAGCCGGGTGTCCGCGAGGAGACTGCGCACATCTGCATAGCGGGTGACAAGCCATGCCTCGTCTCCGGTCGGCGTGAGCACCTTTGTCGGCGCATCACGGTGTTGCAACTCACGGAGTTCCGCCGGCAGATCGAAGACGCCGGCCCTGGGAAACGGTAGCCGTGGAAGAAGGGTCTCCATCTCAGCTTTGCCTTTCGACCGCATGAAAGTCGCGGATCCTGTCGCGCCTGCAGGGATCAATTCTTTTCGTACACCGCCACATACCCACCGGACGCGGTGTACGGCTCGGCACGCCAGCCCCCCGTCCTTGACGCAAGAGCAAGGCCGGCCAGTTTCGCCATCAGGTCGAGTTCCGATGGCCACACATACCGGTAGTGCATGGGGTAGTACGCCGGATCTTTGCTACCGAACACGATGTTCTGTACGTCGACGCGCTGCTCGGCTCGGTTGTGCCGGCGCGCGGCGATGATGGCGCCTTGTTCGTTCACCTGCCGGGTGAGGGTGCTCTGGGTGCTACAGAACAGGTCGTGATCGGGGACGATCGCCTGAACGACGACCCGGCCACCCTTGGTCAGACGTGCTGCCGCGTTGTGCAGGCAGCGAAGCTGGCTCTCCTGGCTCGGGAGCAGGAAGAACGTCTCACTGATGCAGTAGACGAGATCGAAGGCGCCCTCGGCCTGCACATCGGCGAAATCGCCGATCAGCACCTCGACGGTGACGTCACTGATTTTTCGCTCAAGCTGCTCGGCCATGGAGCGAGACCCTTCGATCCCCACCACGGTCAGGCCGCGACGGGCCAGCGGGAACGCGACCCGTCCTGTTCCCACACCCAGCTCCAACGCCCGGCCGCCGGGTGCGAGATCGGCCAAGAAGGCGCTCGCTTCTTCCTCGTCGTGACGCAGCGCCCACCCCATGGAGTCGTAGTCCGGGCGCTGGTCTCCGTACGCCGAGATGTCGTAGTCCATTCTGTCGACCTCTTTTCTGTAACCGATGCTGTCAATCAGATGGACGCGTCACAGGTGTGGGTTGGGACCGAACAAAGGGCAATGCGATGGCGGCCAGCACCAGAGTGACGAGTGCCGACAGGAAGATGCTTTCCCTTCCTCCGATCGCGTAAATGAGAGGACCCGCCGCCACCAGGCCGAGCGGCGCGGCCAGCGCCGAAACGGTGGACCACAGAAGGGTGACCGGTTGCTCATCCTTCGCAGAGAGGAAGAGATTCAGGTAGGAATACGCGACAGGTGTGAACGGTGCGTAGATGAGACCTGCGACGAAGAAGACGACTGCCGCCGTGACAACACTGCGCGAACTCGCCAACCCGAACATGGCGAAGCTCCAGGCTGCAACAATTCCCATGAGAAGCGGGCGTTGGGGAACCGACCGCAGGTAGTTCGTTGCGAGCGCGCCCAGGATCGCGCCGGCACCGAAGAGGGTCCATATGACTCCCAGCGCCCGGCTGCTGCCTTCGAGCGGACCGTTCACGAACAGGGGGAGAGCGGCTTCCACCGGCATATAGAAAAGATTGAACAGAAAGACGACGACAAGTAGTTTCCATGCGACGGGAAGTCGGCGGATCACCTTCAGGCCCGACTCGGTCGCTGCCGACCTGGTGGGTGCCGACGGTGCACGGGGGATGGCCAGAAGTGCGGCGACCAGGAGGGGAATGAAGGTTGCGCCGTCGATCACGAGGGCCCATTCCGGGCTGACGAGGGCGGCCACCAGTCCCCCCAGGGAGGGGCCTGCCACGTACAGGGCGAACTGCTTGACCGTGGCCAGCAGGCCGTTCACCGCGTAGCGTCCATGTGCGGGGACCAAGCTGAGCGCTGCCAGTCTGGTGCCGGCATTGGCCATCGATCGTAGGCACGAACCCAGGACCAGCGCTCCGAGAAGAACCCCGATGGCGAGTACTCCGCCGACCGCTGCCAGGCCCAGGGCAGTGAGGGTGGCGCAGCGCACCACACAGTCCGACACCAAGGACACTTTCGGCGGTATACGTAGTCTGCCCAGGCTGAAAGGTATTGCCAGGCATGTGGACGAAACATAGGGAGCCGCTGCGGCAAGGGACACCGCGAAGGCGGGCGGGAGAGATCCATGGATCTTCAGGGCCAGCAGTGGAATCGCGGTGATGAGCATGCCGTCACCGGCACTGGAAATGACTACGCCGCAGAGAAAGAAGGCGAGGCGCGGATTTCTCAGCGCCTGAGCGTAAGACCATTCTTGCGGTGCGGACCGTAGCATTTTGATTGTCGTCCTAGACGCGCGGGAACTTGGTGAGGGGTTTGTCGGTCACGATCCGTTCATGGAAGGCTTGAATGACTGATCGGAGACCCACATGGTGTCGGGTACCAGTTTCGCCCACCAGGTTTCATCCGTGGGTGGCTGTGGGAGAGCGAACCGATCGTCCCAAAGCGTCTCGTCCGGACCCAGGTATCTGACGAGTTTTCGGCGTCCTCGCTCGGCATCTTCGAACGGCACCACTGAGCCGCAGCCCCGTGCGATGACTTGAAGAGTCCGACCGGTACGGATGTCACACGTGTCGACGACGAGTTCGAAGGCGGAATCGGCCTGCAGCCGGTCCGCCAGCCGGGACCACTTCCCTGTGATGACCCAGAATGTTTCGTCCTCCCACAGGTACCAGACCGGTCGAATGACCCGATGACCGGTGGCAACCCGTGCGACCAATGGCTGGCGAAGGAATTCATCGATGTCGAAGGGTGCATCCGCGGCAGACCAGAGACGGTCAGTCCGACGCTTCATCTTCACGGTGGGCAAGAAATGTACCTCGGGTTTTCGAGTCACGCAGGATACACGCAGCGGAAACCGATCTCGTTATGCCGGTCTGTGATCAGGTCTTTCCCTCGGTAATACGTCGTCAGGCACACGGCGGGTGACGTCCAGGTCCCTCCCCGCAAGGAGAAGAACGCCTCCTTCCTGTTCATGAACTCGATCGGCTTCCTCCCCTTGAGGAAGGGATCCATGTCCTCCCTCGTGTAGAAGTTGGTCAACGTCATCTCCCACACGTTGCCGACCATGTTGAGTGCACCGTACGGGCTGGCCCCTTCCGGCAGCGCATCAGCGGCCAGCACAGGGGATGCGGGGTATTCGGAAGTCGCCTTGAGGAGTAGCTCTTCCAGCTCGGTGCGGTGGGTGGGGGTGACCCCGAAAGCCCGTGAGACGTTGTTCGCGTACTCGGCATTCCACTCGTTGCCCCAGGGGAAGGCGCGCGCGTCGATGCCCCGGGCCGCCTTCTCCCATTCGTCTTCGGTGGGAAGGCGCCCGCCGGCCCATTTGGCGAACGCCCAGGCGTCGTACCAGTCGACTCCGACCACGGGCTGGTCAGGGTGGTTGAAGCGCTTGTCATGCCAGTGCGCCGGCGTATGGTCGTGACCGATCGGCTGGTCCGGGTGATCGTGGTCCTCGGTGTTTTCGACGTCGGCGAGGAACTCTGCGTAGCGCCTGTTCGTCACCGTCGTGCGGTCGATATAGAACGACGGAAGCTCTACGACTCGCGGGTGGTTGTCCTGGTCGTTCATCTCGAACGAACCGACCTGCTGGTGAACCCGTTCGATCTGTTGCCGCGAGGCGCCGGCAATGAATGGGCCGCCCGGAACGAGGACTACATCGTCGTTGTTCCGTTCGCGCTTTCCTTTGGACACGTTCTTGCGCAGCTCGACGAAATGCTCGTCCTCAAGTCGGCGCAGCGTGTCCGGATCTTCGCTGCCAAAGATCGAGATGAGTGCACGCTTGGTATAGGCGGCACCGAACCCGACGGGTTTGCTCGTATGGTCTCGAGTGAAGTTGCTGGGCCATCCTGTGATGCAGATCAAGTCTCGGATCGCGGTGTCGACCCGCTTGTCGCCGGCGGTTCGGATCGCCGTGAACGCCACCTGATCGACAGGATCGTGCGTGCAGTAGGCTATGGTTTCCTTCGCGTCCGGATGATCCGGGAAATTTTCTCCCAGCAGCGTGACGCAGGCGGCCCTCACCTGCCACTTGGGATGTTCTTTCGCCATGTGGCAGATGTCCGTGGCCTTACCCTCCTCCGCGAGCTTCTCGGCGAGGGAAATTTCGTCCTTGACCTCTTCCATGTACCGGTCGGATTCCAATGTGTCTCCCCTTGTCATGTGAAGCGTCCTCTGTTTTTACGCCGGAGTCCGCCGAGGAAGCCCAGGACTTTCTTTGTTATATCCGCTGCGCAGTGCTCGAGAGAACAAAGTTATAGAGACAAAATGCCGATGAGGCGCCGCCGCTCACTCACGGCGAGCGGCGGCGCCAACCTAGGGGTAGGGGATCAGCCCTCCCACTTGGTGTTCATCGCAGACTCGCGCGAGCCGAGGAAAGTTTCGTCGGTCATATCGAGCACCTCCTCTCGTCAATGACGTTGGTAATGGAAATTACGTGGCGCGTGATCAGGGAGTCAATAGCGTGGCCCGTGTGACAGGAATCATGGTTTGTTCCGGCCGTGTTTTTGCCCTGTTCGCCATGTGGCCGGATTCCATCTCGCAGGGGAAGGTCGGATGAATGGCCCGTTCTCATCCATGAGGAAGAGGTCGGCACCGGATTGCGCCGACCGGGAAGGTGGGGTGCCATGCAGGCCTGCCTGGGGGAGTCGAGTGCCGCCACCAGCGCGTCCGGAAACGGAACGAAACTTTCCGATTCGGCCCGAGGGTGCTCTCGCCTGGCCAATTCTCACCCTGTTGCGGGGGAAAGGTTTTGGACACTTCGTTGCAGGCCGCACAGGGCTTCACTGAAAACAAGATTTTACCAACAGCATGCAGATGGCACGGAGTGAAGGTCCCGAATATTCCGGACAGGGGGCCAATGGGGTCTTATTTCACGGGGTTCGGCCTTCCTCCGCAAGCCCCGGGCGGTCTTCCGCGTAGACCGCGGGCGTGCCTGCCGTGACTGCGGAGCCCGTTCGCCTTTCCCGGGGACCACGGCCGATGTGAACTCGACGCGACGGCCGAGATGCTGATCGAGGCCGAGGACGCCGGAGCGTCCCACCACGGCCCGTCCGGCGGCCCGGGTCGGAGCCTGCGCAGGTCCGCCGCCCCCACCTGTGGTGCGGCCCGCGCTCACCGCACTTCCTGGGCCCGGCAAGGGCGATGCCGAGCGGGCGTTGCTCGAGGCGGTGCGTATCCGGGCGGCTCGGCGCGGCTGCGGACTCGGCCGCTGCCTGCTGGAGTACGCCGTCTCCCGCGCCCGCACCCGGGGTTGCGCGCTCGTCCGGCACACCGGCAACAAGAGCCGTGCGCTGGCCCATCACTTCTCCGGTGCGCCGGGCTTCGTCCGCGGCCAAGCGGTTTTCACACAGGCGATCTGAGTGCCCGTCATCACTCGCCCGTGTCACCCTCGCGCGACGCGGCATGCGCAACCCCCATGGAATGCCCGGGTTTGTGTCGTTCGCCCTTCAGGATGCAGGGAACGATGTCGAACCTCCGGAGGTCATCCGACATGAGAGGGACCCGGCGCACACGGCTGTTCCTGGCCGGGATGATGGCAGCGTCCGCGCTGACCGCCACCCCCGCCGCAGGCGCCGCCGAGCGGACCGACGGCCACCTCACCGACCTGGTCAACCCCTTCATCGGGAGCCAGAACGAGGGCAACACCTTCCCCGGCGCCGCCGTGCCCTTCGGCATGGTGCAGTTCTCCCCGGACACCGGGCACTTCGCCGGATACGACTACACGCAGAGCCGCATCCGCGGCTTCTCGCTGGTCCATCTCTCGGGTGTCGGCTGTGGCATCGGCGGCGACCTGCCCGTGCTGCCGACCACGGGCGACGTGACGCAGACGGACTACACCAAGTACGCCGCGGCCTACTCGCACCAGGACGAGGCGGCGAGTCCCGGCTACTACCGTGTCGGCCTCGCCTCCGGCATCCGTGCCGAGCTGACCGCGACCGAGCGCACCGGTATGCAGCGCTACACCTTCCCCGCCACCGCGCAGGCCAACGTCCTGCTCAATGCCGCCCAGTCCCTGCACAAGGCGGTCTCCAGCAACGTCGAGATCCTCGACGACCACACCGTGCGCACCGCGATCACCGGCCACGGCTTCTGCCGCGACACCGGCCCCTACACCGTCTACACCATCACTCGGTTCAGCCGGCCCTTCACCGCCTACGGCACCTGGGACGGCCGGAGCGTCACCCCGGGCTCCCGCAGCGGACACGGTGGCGCCTACGTACGCTTCGACACGACCAGGGACCGCACGGTCGAGGCGACCACCGCGCTGTCGTACGTCGACGCGCACGGCGCGGCCGGCAACCTCGACGCCGAGGGCGGCCGGTCCTTCGACGCCGTGCGCGAGCGGGCCCGGGAGGAGTGGGAGAAGCGGCTCGCCGGCGTCCACGTCCAGGGCGGCACGGACACGCTGCGCCGGACCTTCTACTCCTCGCTGTACCGGTCGTTCCTCGCGCCGAACATCGGCGGCGACGCCGACGGCAGGTACCTCGGCTGGGACCGGCGTATCCGCCACGCCGACGGCTTCACGTACTACCAGAACTGGTCGCTGTGGGACACCTACCGAACCCAGGCCCAGCTCCTCGCCCTGCTCGCGCCGCGCGAGGCACGGGACATGGCCCGCTCGGTGGTCGCGATCGACGAGGACGGCGGCTGGCTGCCCAAGTGGGGTTACGGCCCGGTCGAGACGAACGTCATGAGTGGTGACCCGGTCACCCCGTTCCTGACCACGGCCTACCAGTCGGGCCTGCTCAAGGGCTTCGAGGAGCGGGCCTACCGCGCGCTGAGGAAGAACGCCGACGGCGTCCCGCCCGCCTCGTACCCGGGCATCGGCCGGGAGGCCAACGCCGAGTACCTCGCGCACGGCTTCGCGCCGTACGTCGACAAGCGCCCGTACGCCAAGATGGGCGACTCCGACTACCACCACGGCGCCTCGGTCACCCTGGAGTACGCGCTCGCCGACGCGATGCTGGCCCAGATGGCCCGTGGTCTCGGCCATGGCGCGGACGCCGCCCGGTACGCGGCCCGCGCGCAGAGCTACCGGAACATCTTCGACCCCGCGACCGGCTTCTTCCGCGCCCGCGACGCCTCCGGCGCCTTCACCGGCTCGGCCGACCCGGCCCGCGGCACCGGCTTCCACGAGGGCACCGCCTGGCAGTACCAGTGGCTCGTCCCGCAGGACGTGCCCGGCATGGTGCGGCTCATCGGCGGCGAGCGCGCGGCCAACGACCGGCTGGACTCCTTCTTCGCCTACGGCCGGCTGCTCGCCGACCCCGCGCAGACCGCCCGCGAGGTGTGGGTGCACGGGAGCGCGTACGCCTACTACAACGCCGACAAGTACAACCCGATGAACGAGCCCGATCTGATCGCGCCGTACACGTACCTCGCCACCGGTCAGCCCTGGAAGACCACCGACGTGGTCCATGCCGCGCTGACCCTGTTCACCGACGGGCCGACCGGCATCACGGGCAACGACGACCTGGGCACGATGTCCGCCTGGAACGTGCTGTCGTCCATCGGCATGTTCCCGATCCAGCCCGGCTACGGCACCTGGGGTCTGTCCACCCCCGTCTTCGACCGGGTCGACCTCACGTTGGACCGCCACTACTGGCCGAGCGGCGCACTGACCATCACGGCGCCCGGCACCTCGGCCGCCGACCGCTACATCCAGTCCGTGCGCACCGACGGTCACGTACACGGCCGGACGTATGTGACGAACGCAGCGCTGCGCTCGATGCGCTCACTCGCGTTCACGGTCGGCTCGCGCCCGTCTGAGTGGGGTACGTCACCCGAGGCGGCGCAGCCTGTCCTGAGGTGAGCACGGCGTATTCCGTGGTCCCGCCTCCGTTCGGGGGGCGGGACTTAATCTGGCGTTAACTGTGCGTAGCATGATCGTACTTGACCGTAATCGGGTGTCGGAGATTGACTGCGAGTGACTGCACATCCACCCGTCGTCGATGCGTGAGGCAAGCCCTTGACTTCCGATCTGCTCGCTCCCCTCGACCTGGCGTTCTGGAACATCGAGTCCGACCGGCATCCGATGCACCTCGGCGCGCTCGGCGTCTTCGGCGCCCACTCGCCCACCGCCGGCGCCCACGCGGCCGACCTGCTCGCCGCCCGCGCCGCCGCCGTACCCGGACTCCGCCTGCGCATCCGCGACGTGTGGCAACCGCTCGCCTTCGGCGCCGCCGTGCGCGAGACGGATCCGGACTTCGACCCCCTGAACCACGTACGGCTGCACGCCCCGACCGCGGACTTCCACGCGGTCGCCGGCCGGCTCATGGAACGCCCGCTGGAGCGGGGCCGGCCTCCGTGGGAGGCCCATGTGCTGCCCGGCGAGGACGGGATGTCCTTCGCGGTGCTGTTCAAGTTCCACCACGCCCTCGCCGACGGGCTGCGCGCGCTCAAGCTCGCCGCCGGCGTCCTGGACCCGGTGGACCTGCCCCAGCGGGCGCCGCGCGCCATCGAACCGCCGCGTGGTCTGCTGCCCGACGTGCGCCGGCTGCCGGGACTACTGCCCGGACTGGTCCGGGGCGTGCTGTCCGACGCGGGCCGGGCCCTGGACATCGGCGCCTCCCTCGCCCGCTCCACGTTCGGCATGCGGCCCTCCTCCGCGCTGACGTCGTCCCCCAGCGGCACCCGCCGCACGGCCGGCGTGGTCGTGGACATCGACGACGTGCACCGGGTGCGCAAGAGCGTGGGCGGCACGGTCAACGACGTGCTCATCGCCGTCGTCGCCGGTGCGCTGCGCCGCTGGCTGGAGGAGCGCGGCGAGTCCACCAAGGGCGTGGCGCCGCGCGCCCTCATCCCCGTCTCCCGGCGCCGTCCGCGTACCGCCCACCCACAGGGCAACCGGCTCTCCGGCTACCTGATACCGCTTCCCGTCGGCGAACCGGACCCGCTCGGCCGCCTGGACACCGTGCGTACGGCGATGATCCGCAACAAGGACGCGGGACCGAACCGGGGTGCGGGCGCCGTGGCCCTGCTCGCCGACCACGTCCCGGCCCTCGGCCACCGGCTCGGCGGTCCCCTCGTCGGCCAGGCCGCGCGGCTGTGGTTCGACATCCTGGTCACCAGCGTGCCGCTGCCCGGGCTCGGGCTCAGGCTCGGCGGTCACGAGCTGACCGAGGTCTATCCACTGGCCCCGCTCGCTCCCGGCCAGTCTCTCGCGGTGGCGATCTCGACGTACCGCGGCCGTGTGCACTACGGCCTGGTCGCCGACGCGCAGGCGGTGCCGGACCTGGACCGGTTCGCCCACGCGGTGTCGGCCGAGATCGAGACGCTGCTGTCCGCCTGCGAGGCCTGAGGGGCACCCACCCGTCCACCCGCACCCCTCTTGTCGCCGGGTGCGGGTGGCCCCCTCGGGCGTCGCTCCTCGACACGCCCCGACCACGCCCCGACGTCGGCGACCGTCCGGATCGTGGTCCTGCTCCGGGCGGGTTTGGCGGGTGGCCGGTCCGCTCCGTAAAATTCCCCGTTCGAAAGCGGGCGCGAGTCGGCGCGCTGCGCGGGTGATCAGGGAAGCGGCAGCGCGATGACGGTGACAGAGGACGGCTCCATGGCCTCCATGGCCACGGACGAAGTGGTCTACGGGCCGGGTATCGACCCCGAGCGGCTGGCCGTCTGCCTCAGCGTGCTCGAGGAACTCGACACCATCGAGGTCGACCACCCCGACGCGATCAGGGTGCGCCGGGCCACCTCGCACATCTACCGCACGGTCAAGCAGCGCCGCCGCCAGGAGCGCCGGGCCGCCAAGACCGCGCACGACAAGGCGGTCACCGAGGCCACCGCGACCGGCTCCGCCGAGCGCATCGACGACGAGACCGAGGGCATCCTGCCCAGCTCCAAGGTCGAGGAGGGCAGGCTCGCGGGCATACTCCAGCGCCCGCGCTCCTGCTACACCTGCAAGGGCCGCTACGTCGAGGTCGACTACTTCTACCACCAGCTCTGCCCGGACTGCGCCCGCATGAACCGGGCCAAGCGCGACGCCCGTGCCGACCTCACCGGCAAGCGCGCCCTGCTCACCGGCGGGCGCGCCAAGATCGGCATGTACATCGCGCTGCGCCTGCTGCGCGACGGCGCCCACACCACCATCACCACGCGCTTCCCCAAGGACGCCATCCGCCGGTTCAAGGCGATGGAGGACTCGGCGGACTGGATCCACCGCCTGGAGGTCGTCGGCATCGACCTGCGCGATCCGGCGCAGGCCGTGGCCCTGGCCGAGCAGGTCGCCGAGGCGGGCCCGCTCGACATCCTGATCAACAACGCCACGCAGACCGTGCGCCGCCTGCCCTCCGCCTACGCGGCCCTGGTCGAGGGCGAGAGCGCCCCGCTGCCCGCCGGGGAACTCCCCGCCCATCACGTCATCGGCGCCTTCAACTCCGGCGCCGTCGACGGCATCGCCGCGCTCCCCGTCGGCACCAGCGGCCTGGACGCGCAGAAGGTCGCCGACCTCGCCCTCGTCGCGGGCAACGCCAGCGTCGCCCGGCACATCGAGGGCACCGCCATCGACGCCGGCGGCCTGCTCCCCGACGTCGTGGAGACGAACACCTGGGTACAGACCATCGAGCAGATCTCCCCGGTGGAGTTGCTCGAGACCCAGCTGTGCAACTACACCTCGCCGTTCATCCTCATCAGCAAGCTGCGCCCGGCCATGGCCGACGCCGCGAAGAAGGCGGACAGCGGGCGCAGCTACGTCGTCAACGTCTCGGCGATGGAAGGCGTCTTCAGCCGCGGCTACAAGGGCGCCGGGCACCCAAACACCAACGCCGCGAAGGCGGCCATGAACATGGTCACGCGGACCAGCGGCCAGGAGATGTTCGACACCGACGGCATCCTGATGACCTCCGTCGACACCGGCTGGATCACCGACGAACGGCCGCACTACGACAAGCTGCGCCTCGCCGAGGCCGGCTTCCACGCCCCGCTCGACCTGGTCGACGGCGCCGCCCGCGTCTACGACCCGATCGTGCGCGGTGAGGCGGGCGAGGACCTGTACGGCGTGTTCATGAAGGACTACGCGCCCGGCAAGTGGTGACACCCCGCAGGCGACGCGTACTTCGTGGCTGAACTCCCGTTGCGGGCCCCATGGGACTGCAGGGGGACTGCGGCCCCTCAGGGGGCCGGGCCGCGTCGCCGCCTAGACCCCGGGCCCCCCGCGCAACCGCTGGTGCACGGCGTACGGCACTGCCGTGGACGCGGCGCGCACCCGTGTCCCGCCGTCCACGAGCAGATCCGCGCCCGTGACCCACTCGGCCGCGTCGGACACCAGCCACACCACCGCCCGGGCCACGTCCTGAGGTTCCCCGATCCGCCCGAGCGGCAGCCCCGCGGCCACCTCCGCCTCGCCCGGCTCCCACACGAACCGGGCCATCTCGGTGCGCACCAGCCCGGGGGAGACGGAGTTCACCCGCACCCGGGGCGCGAGTTCGCCCGCCAGCTGTCCGGTGAGATGGAGCAGGGCCGCCTTGGTGGTGCCGTACGCGCCCACGTTCGGGCCCGGATGCGTGGCGCCCTCGGTGCACACATTGACCACGGCCCCGCCGTGCTCGCGCATCCAGCCCCGCCACGCACACCGCACCAGCCGCAACGGCGCCTCGACGTTGACGGCGAACGCCTCGCGCCAGGCGTCCGGGTCGGTGTCCATCAGGGGTCCGTACGGCCGGTTCGTCGCCGCGTTGTTGACCACGATGTCCAGCCGCCCGAACGCGCGCAGCGCCAGCTCCGTCAGCGCCTCCGGGTGCCCCGGTCCTGCCACGTCCCCGGCCAGGCCGATCCCGCCCAGCTCGGCGGCGGTGCGCCGCACCTCGGCCGCGTCCCGCGCGGTCACGCAGACCAGCGCCCCGGCCGCGGTGAGGGCCTCGGCCACGGCTCGCCCGATGCCACGCGTTGCGCCGGTGACGACGGCCGCCCTGCCATTCAGTGCGCACGACGACGTCATCGCCCTACCGTCTCATGACGGGCCGTCAGGCAACAGGGGCGTGCGCAGGAGCGGTCAGTCCACTGCGCCGAGCCTGGAGTGCCGGGCCGCCACCAGTTCGAGTACCGTGCGCCAGTCCTCCAGGACGCCCGCGTCGAAACCCGTCGTGCGGCCCTCCTCGTCCGCGAGGCGCAGTCGCTGCACATCGTCGTCGGCGGTGCCCGCGTCCCCGCGGACCAGCCGGAACACCCGCTCCCCGAGCAGGGGACGCACCGCCTCGGCCGTGCTGCGGGCCCGGCCCGCCTCGTCGCCCGGGCACAGCACCGGCCCGATCCCGTGTACCAGGCCCGCCACCTGGAGCTCCTTGTCGGCGGGTCGGCTGCGGCGCAGCAGTGCCGCGGTCCGCAACGCATGCTGGTGCCGGCCGGCGTACAGCAGATCCATCAGCTCCTCGACGCTGCGCAGCTCCATGCGTCAGTCCTTCCGCGAGACAGCCGTTGCCCGCACGCCAGCAGATCATGTGGAGCTTGCGGTCCGGCCAACGGCACCTGAACCGTGTCGCGTCGCCGAGTAGACCAACCGGGTGAATCGCAGTGAGGGTTTGGTGATGCGCTTTGTGGCAAATAGCGGCATATTGATGGGCATTGGGGTGCTGCATGACTCGTATTAGTTACAGCTTGTTTGCACTCCCTATCGAGCGGACATCCGCTCATTTGGTTAATCTGGTAGGGACGGGCAGCAGTAGTGGGTCCCACCCAGACCCATCGTCCGTACGTACCGGCGCCACCGCGTCCGAACTGGCCTTCCATCCAGACCCGAGCGGGCGTCCAGCACCGGAGCACATGCTGTCCGGCAGGCCCCCAAGGGTGACCCGACACATAAGGAGTGCGCGGTGACACCGGAGAAGACGAATGGCGAGCAGCGCCCCAAGGAACGCACGGAGCGCGGGGGCCGACGGCGGCCCGGAGAGCTGGGGAGCCTCGACGTGTGGGCCCGCTCGGCCCCGATCCGCCTCGCGGGCTACGAGGACGACCTGGCCGAGCCGCACATCCTGCCCAGCGTCGACTGAGCCCCGGGCAGAACCGTTCGCGATCGCCGTACGCATGGGCGTGGCCGCCGGTGACGACCGGGCGGGACCACGCCCGTGCGGGACGCGGACCCACACCCGTGCCGATCAGACGAGCCGTGGCCGACGACTGGCCGCGGATCTGGCCTTTCTGGCACCGGATCGTCGCCGCCGCCGAGACCTACACCTGGGACCCGCGCACGAGTGAGGACGACGCCCGTGCGCTGTGGATGGGCCCGGCCAAGCGCGTCTACGTCGCCGAGGACGCGGCGGGAGACGTGGTCGGAACCGCTTACCTGACCGCCAATTACGGAGGCCCCGCCTCCCGGGTGGCCAATGCCGGCTTCATGGTCGACCCCGACCGCGCGGGGCAGGGCATCGGCCGGGCCCTGGCCGAGCACCTCCTCGCCGAGGCCCGGGCGCACGGCTATCGCGCGATGGTCTTCAACGCCGTCGTCGAGACGAACCCCGCGGTCGGCCTGTGGGCCTCCCTCGGCTTCAGGATCCTCGGCACGGTTCCCCAGGCCTTCGACCACCCCAGGCACGGCAGGGTGGGGCTGCACATCATGTACCGGTCACTCGAGTAGGCGGGGCTCAGGGGCCCGCCACCCGTGCCGTGCGCTGCCAGGGCCGCCGCTTCTCCAGTTCCTCCGCCAGCCCCAGCAGGGCGTCCTCCGAGCCCGGGCGCCCGACGAGCTGGACGGCACAGGGGGCACCGGAGGGGAGCCTGCCGACAGGGACTGACATCGCGGGCCAGCCGGTGAGGTTCCATGGCGGGGTGAACGGGGAGTACGCGCTGTTGGCGAGGATGTTGCGCAGCCAGCCGCGTTCGTGCCACGGGCCGGCCGCGGGGGAGCGGCGGGCCAGCGCCGGGGTGAGCAGCACGTCGTGCTCGGTGAAGAAGGGCATCAGCTGCGCGCGCAGCCGCTCGCGGCTGTCGCCGTTGCGGACCGGGCCGACGAACCGCCGGCCCAGCGCCGCGTGCACCCGGGTCCGCCGGGCCAGCCGCGCCGGGTCCAGGCCCTCGGCGTCCACGGCCGTCCCCGCCGTCCAGTGCCGCAGCGCGGTGATGCCCAGGGAGAGCGGATACGGCGGCTCGGCCCGGCGCACCTGGTGCCCGCCCCGTGCCAGCACCCCGGCCGCCTCCCGCACCGCGGTCGTATACGGCCTGCTCACGCCGGTCCCGGCGAGCGGGCTGCGCAGGGCCACCGCGACCCGTAGCGACACGGGCTCCTGGGCCCGGGGTACAGGGGTGTCCGCGAGCACGTCCAGCATCAGCCGCAGATCCTCGACCGTCGTGGCCAGCGGGCCGTTCTCGGCCATGCCGAACCAGTCGCCGTGGCCGATCCCGGCGGGCACCACCCCGTGCCCCGGCTTCAGCGTGACCAGACCGCAGTTCGCGGCCGGGATGCGCAGCGAGCCCATGCCGTCGTTGCCGAGCGCGAGCGGTACCAGTCCCGCGGCCACCGCCGCCGCACTGCCGCCGGAGGAGCCGCCCGCCGTGCGCGAGAGGTCCCACGGATTGCGGGTCGTGCCGTACACGCCCTCCGTGGTGCCGAAGACGCACAGTTCGGGCACGTTCGTCAGTCCCACGACCACCGCACCGGCC
Organism: Streptomyces broussonetiae; assembly: GCF_009796285.1. NCBI lineage: Bacteria > Bacillati > Actinomycetota > Actinomycetes > Kitasatosporales > Streptomycetaceae > Streptomyces > Streptomyces broussonetiae. Next base: position 8,457,262 of record NZ_CP047020.1, read on the forward strand.
GCGCGCAGCCGGGCCACCGTCACATGGTCGGCGTCGGCCGGGGTGTCGGGTGTGGCGGCCGAGCCGTCGCGCCGGGACTCGCCGCGCACCGCCAGGTTGTCCTTCACGGCCAACGGGACACCCGCAAGGGGCAGTTCGGCCAGATCGGCACGCGAGGCCAGCTCGTCGGCCTCGGTGAGCGCCGCCTCGGCCCGCACCGTGCGAAACGCCCCGATCCGCCGGTCGAGCCGCTGGATGAGCGCAAGGTGTTCCGCCACCACCTCCCGAGCCGTGACCTCCTTCGCGCGTACGGCGGCGGCGATCTCTGCGGCGGTCCGGCCGGCCCACTCGGTCACGGGCACTCCTTGGCTACTCGTCGGTATGAATCGAGGCGCAGGGAGAACTGTGCCCGGTCGGGCGCCACACGTCGAGAGGCCGATCACGGACCGGTGATCTGTCATCCGATCTCTACTTCAATTTTCGGCAGCCACAGCCCCGTTGACAGTCCCGTAATCCCCCCACAATCATCAGACGTCCGATGACTCGGAAGAGTATGGGAGCCGCTCATGAGCACGTATCCCAGACGGCGAATCCTGGGCGCGGCGGCGGGCGTGACCGCCGTGGCCGCCCTCCCCCTCACCGCGGCCACATCCGCACGGGCCGCCGAACGCCAAGGACCCTGGGTCGCCGTACCCGATCCGGTCTCCGTCCCGCTCGACGTCCTCTACGACAACGACGGCATCGACACCGCCTCCGCGCGCGGCGGCGACTTCGACGGATCCGGGTACACCTTCCCAGGCGAGGAACTGGCCGCCGGCCGCGTCGAGGTCGACGGCGTTCCCTTCCTCTTCCCCGCCTCGACCGAGGGCGCCAAGAACAACGTCGTCGCCCTCGGCCAGCGCCTCGACCTGCCCAAGGGCCGCTATCTGTCGGCGTTCTTCCTCACCGCGGGCAGCTACGGTGACGCCTTCGGGCAGGCCACCGTGCACTACGCGGACGGCACGACCACCACCGCGGGGCTCGGCGGCGCCGACTGGTACTCCGCGGGCGGCCCGCTGTCGGCGCCCTACCGTTACCGGCCGGACGGCGGCAGGGACGAGCACGAGGTCGGCATCGGCGTCTCGGAGGTGTGGTTCGACCCGCGCCGCGAGGCGGTCGCCGTCACGCTCCCCGTCACCAGCCCGGCCGAGGCGAACAAGACCTCCCTGCACATCTTCGCCCTCACCCTCCAACCGGCCGCCGAGGGACGGGCGTTGGCTCTGCGCTCCCCGCACTCCACACCGTCCCTGCTCGAACCGGCCGGCACGCAGAGCGTGGAGGCGACCGTCGTCAACGCCGGCACGGTCGCCGTCCTGGCCGCCGACGGTGTCTCGGTGGCGGTCGACGTCCCGGGCGCCCGCACGGTCCAGCCCGCCCGTGTCCGCCGCCTCGACCCCGGCGAACAGGCGCGCGTCCGCATCGGCATCCGCAACCGCCCGGGCACGGCGGCGGGCACCCGGGCGGACGGCACGGTGACGGTCACCGGCCGGGGCGCCCGAGTGACCGCGGGCAAGGCCGCGTTGACCCTCGGCACCGCCGACTACGCCCCCACCGAGGACTCCCTGTCCGCGCACCAGGCGCCGTACTGGTTCCAGGGCGCCAAGTTCGGCATCTTCATCCACTGGGGTGTCTACTCCGTGCCCGCGTGGTCGCCGGTCGGCAAGGAGTACGCCGAGTGGTACTGGGACCACATGCAGGACCCGGCCGACGCCGTGTACGCCTACCACCGGGACACCTACGGCGAGGACTTCGCCTATGACGACTTCATCCCCCGTTTCACCGCCGAGAAGTTCGATCCGCGCGCGTGGGTGGAGCTGTTCCGTGACGCGGGCGCCCAGTACCACGTGCTGACCTCCAAGCACCATGAGGGCTTCGCCCTGTGGGACACCAAGGTCTGCGACCGCAACGCCGTCAAGATGGGCCCCAAGCGGGACCTGGTCGAGGAACTTTTCGAGGCGAGCCGCCGCTACGCCCCCGAACTGCACCGGGGCCTGTACTTCTCCATGCCGGAGTGGTTCAACCCCGACAACCCGTGGATGGGCCACGCCCCGCGCAATCCGTACACCCTCGCCCCGGTGCCGTACACCGGCTACACCGCCGGCAAGGACTACGTCCGCGACTACCAGGCCCCGCAGATGCTGGAGCTGATCCACGGGTACGACCCGGAGATCATCTGGTGCGACATCGGCGGCGCCAACGACAGTCTCCATGTCCTCGCCGAGTACTTCAACCACGCCAAGAACCGGGCCCGTCCGATCGACGTGACCGTCAACAACCGCTCGGGCATCGCCTTCCACGACTTCACGACCCCCGAGTACACGACGTACGACAACACGGTCGTCGCCAAGTGGGAGGCCAGCCGGGGCCTGGACCCCTTCAGCTACGGCTACAACCGGGCCACCCCCGACTCCGCCTACATGACCGCCGAGGAGGTCGTGCGCAGCCTCGTCGACATCGTCTCCAAGAACGGCAACTTCCTCCTCGACATCGGCCCGCGTGCGGACGGCACGATCCCCGAGATCATGCAGACCCGGCTGCGCGAGACGGGCCAGTGGCTGAGGGTGAACGGGGAGGCGGTGTACGACACCACGTACTGGTCCCGCACGGCCCAGCTCGGCGACGACCTGCGCTTCACCGTCCGCCCCGACGAGGCCTTCTACATCCACTCCCTCGCCGAGCCGGGCGCGAAGCTGACCGTGCAGGCGCCGGTGCCGGTGCGGCCCGGGGACAAGGTGACGATGCTGGGGTACGACCGCCCCCTGACCTGGACCGTCACGGGCGGCTCGCTGGTGGTCGACGTCCCGGAGGCGGCCCGCAAGGCGGGCCGGTACGTGTGGGTGTTCAAAGTGCAGTGGTATGGCTGAGCGAGGCGGCAGACGCAGCAGGGGACACTCCCTGCTGCTCGGCATCGCCTCGGCCCTGGCACTGTTCGTCCCACCGGTTCCCGCACTCGCCCGGCGGGCGCGGCCGCCGACCCCGCTCACCGCACCGGCTCTCGTCAACTGGAGGGCAGGGACGGGAGTCACGCCTACGGGCGACAAACCCGGCTGGTCGTCGGCAGCGGCGCCGAACGCCGAGTGGCCGACACCCTCGCCGAGGACCTGCGGGCGTCGGGCCGGGCCACGGCACGGTCCCGTCGTGACGGGCGGGGCCAGGTCGGACGACGTCGTGATCGGCATCGAGCCGCCGCGGACCTCGTTCGGCGCCAAGGGGTACGAACTGCGCTCGGGTGCCCGGCCGTCGGTCACCGGCGCCACCGCGACCGGTGCCTTCTACCGCACCCGCACCCTGCTGCATCCACATCTCCCTGCCCTGGCTGGAGAACCTCGTCCGCGAGATGGCCTACCACAAGCTCAACCGGCTGCTCCGGGAACCCAAGGTGAAGAGCGACACCCCCCGGAGGCCAACAGCCGGAGCTACTACACCAAGGACTTCCCGTGCGCCGACCGTAACCACGGCCGCGGCTACGGCAGTCCGGGCCCGCGTTCCCGCGGCGCAGCCGCCGCGCCCGTACTGCCCCGTCCCGTCAGCCGGGGTACCGGCACCCCCACCGCGCGGGCCGCGTCCCCGTCCAGCAGAGCCAGCAGTTCGCGTGCCGCCGTGCGGCCGAACTCCGCACTGTCGCGGGACAGCGCGGAGAGTTGGGGGGTGACCATGCGGCACAGGGCCGAGTCCTCCCAGGAGACCACCGAGACGTCCTGCGGGACGCGGAAGCCGAGGTCGGCAGCCGCCGAGAGTCCCGCCACGGCCATCACGTCGTTGTCGTAGATCAGCGCCGTGGGAGCGGGGGAGCCGTCCAGTACCCGGCGGGTCACCGCGGCGCCCTCCGTGTCGGAGTAGTCGGTGGGCACCGAGCGGACCTCGCTCAGCCCCCGTCGCAGCGCCTGCGCACGCAGCGTGGCGATCCGGCGCTGGGTGTGCGCCAGGTCGGGCAGGCCGGCGATGTGCACGATCCGGCGGTGGCCGAGCGCCGTCAGCTCGTCCACCACCGAGGCCATCGCACCCGCGTCGTCCGCCCACACCGTGGACAGCCCCGGATGGCACACCTCGGGTGCGCCGCCGATCACCACGGCGGGCAGGCCCAGTTCGTCGAGCAGGCCGGGGCGTGGGTCCTCGGCGCGGGGGTCGGCCACCAGGACGCCGTCCACCCGGTGCTCCGCCCACCAGCGCCGGTAGACCGCGCACTCGTCGGCCACGTCCTCGGCCATCTGGAACAACAGGCCCAGATGGCGTTCGGCGAGCACTTCCTGGATGCCGGAGACGAGTTGGAGGAAGAAGGAGTCGACGCCCAGGGTGTGCGCGGGACGGGCGAGGACGAAGCCGAGCGTGGCCGCGCCCTCGCCGGACAGCGCGCGGGCGGCCGTACTGGGGCGCCAGCCCAGCTGCTCGGCGACCCGGCGGACCCGGGCGCGGGTGGCCTCGGAGACACCGGGGCGGTCGTTCAGGGCGAAGGAGACCGCACTCTCGGAGACCCCTGCACGCCGGGCGATGTCCTTCATCGTGGGCCGGCGTGCGGGAGACCGTCTGGTCGGCGGCACACTGCACCCCCTTCCGGGTGTTGTTGGCTAATGCGCTTGAGTGTCAAGACCCTAAAGCGCATTAGTGAACCGTGACAACCTCTCGAACCGAACTCTCTGACCTGCACTAATGAACGCCATATTTCTTTAGTTCGCGAATCCGTTGACTTTTTCCGAACGGCCCGTGCATGGTCTCTGGCACCCCCAACTGCCGGACACAGCAAGGGAGCCGTGTCACCGTGCCCACACCTCGCAGAGCCCTCCTCGCCGCTGCCGTCGCCCTCGTCCTGCCGCTGAGCGCCTGCGGCTCGGGCGGTGACGGCGGCGGCTCGACCGACGCCTCCGGAAAGGTCGAGGGAAACATCACCTTCGAGACCTGGAACCTGCGCGCCAATTTCAAGTCGTACTTCGAGGGGCTGATCGCCGACTTCGAGAAGAAGTATCCGGGCACGCAGGTGAAGTGGATCGACCAGCCCGCCGAGGGCTACGCCGACAAGCTCAGCGCCGACGCGGGCGGCGGCACCCTGCCCGACGTCGTCAACGTCTCCCCGGACCTGGTCGCCCCGCTCGCCCGCGCCGGGCTGGCCATGGACCTCGACAAGGCAGCCGGCACATACAAGTCCGAGTATCTGCAGGGGGCTTGGGCCAGTCACCAGGTGCCGGGCCTGAGCGGCACCTACGCCTTCCCGTGGTATCTGAACACCGGCCCGCTCTTCTACAACAAGGCCCTCTTCCGCGAGGCCGGGCTCGACCCCGACCAGGCGCCCAGGACGTATGACGAACTCTTCGCGGACGCCCTGCAGATGGCGAGGAAGAGCGGCGGCAAGGTCGCCACCCTCGCCAACGTGCCCACCATCGAGGACTTCGGGCGCTACGGTGTCCCGCTGATGAACCAGCAGGGCAGCGCATTCGCCTTCAATGACACCAAGGGAGTCGAACTCCTCACCAAGTACAAGCAGTTGTACGACGCGGGCGCCCTTGATCCGCAGGCGCTGACCGCGACCCCGGAGTCCTCCGGCAAGAAGTTCCTCACCGGCGCCGTCGCCATGAACCCCGGCAGTGCCCTGGACCTCGGCAACTTCAAGAAGAACGCGCCGAGCCTGTACAGGAACATCGGCATCACCGACCAGATCACCAGCACCGGGCACGTCAACATGTACGTCATGGGAGTGATGGTCAACTCCCGCACCAGGCACACCCCGGCGGCCGTCGCCTTCGCCCACTTCGTCACCGACGCGCAGAACCAGATGTCGTTCGCCAAGAAGGTCGCCATCTTCCCGAGCACCGCGGGCTCCCTGAACGACCCGTACTTCACCAAGGAGGACGGCACCGACGAGACCCGGGTGCGTATCGCCGCCGCCAAGTCCCTGAAGAATGCGGTCAATTACACACCCGTCCTGTTCAGCGACCAGATGAAGACCGCGCTGCGCAACGAGGTCGCCAAGGCGCTCCAGGGCAAGGAGAGCCCCAAGCAGGCTCTCGACAACGCTGTCAAGGCCGCCGACCGCCTGCTCCAGCAGGGCTGAGCGGCCATGGCCGTCCCCCTCCGCGTCACCAACCGTCCACCGGCCCGGATCCGGCGACAACTCCCGCACAGCCCCTGGCTGTTCGCCGCACCCGGACTGCTCGTCACCGGCGCCTTCGTGCTCTACCCGTTCGTCTCCACCCTGGTGAACTCCTTCACCGACCGCCGCACCCTGCTGCCCGGCCGCTTCGTGGGCCTCGCCAACTTCCGCGAGCTGCTGCACGACGACATGTTCTGGACCGGCCTGCGCAACAGCACGCTCTACGTCCTCGGCGTCGTACCGGCCCTGGTCGTCCTGCCGTTGCTGCTCGCGCTGCTGGTGCAGAAGAACATCCCCGGCATCACCTTCTTCCGCTCCGCCTTCTACACCCCGGTCGTCGCCTCGATCGTGGTCGTCGGGCTGATCTGGGTGTGGCTGCTGGACGAACGCGGCCTGGTCAACTCGCTGCTGCAGGCCATCGGGATCGGCCGGGTCGGCTTCCTCAGCGACCAGTGGCTGCTCCTGCTGAGCGCCATGGCCGTCACGGTGTGGAAGGGCCTGGGCTACTACATGATCATTTACCTGGCGGCGCTGGCCGACGTGCCCCGCGAACTGCACGAGGCCGCCGCCGTGGACGGCGCGGGACCGCTGCGCCGCTTCCTCACGGTCACCGTGCCCGCCGTGCGCTCCACGATGGTGCTGGTCGCGGCCCTGTCCTCGGTCGCCGCCTTCAAGGTGTTCTCCGAGGTGTACCTGATGGCGGGCCCGGACGGCGGCCCGGCCGGCGAGGACACCACCCTCGTCATGCTCGTCCAGCGCACCGGCACCGGCCTGACCGGCCGCGTCGGTTATGCCTCCGCCCTGTCCGTCGTCGTCTTCCTCGTCACCGTCGCGCTCATGCTGCTCGTGCTGCGTACCGACCGCAGGGAGGAGCCGTGAGCGTCCTGGAGAAGGTACGGCCCGAGAGGACCGTCACCGTGCGACGGGAGCCGCGCCTGACCGACCAGCACGGCCGCCGAGTCCGCGTCGGCGAGCTGGTCTGGCGCTATCTGCTGCTTCTCGCCGTCCTCGCGCTGACCGTCGGCCCGTTCCTGTGGCAGCTGTCCACCTCCCTCAAGGGCCCCACCGAGGACATCTACAGCTCGCCGCCCAGCTTCCTGCCCGCTCATCCCACCCTGCACAACTACGCACGGGTCGCCGACACCATCCCCGTCTGGGACTACGCCCTGAACTCCCTGAAGGTCGCCACCGCCAACGTCGTGACCAACTGCGTCGGTTCGGCCCTCGCCGGATACGCCCTGGCCCGGCTGCGCTTTCGCGGCCGGCGCGTGACCACGCTCGTGTTCGTGCTGGCCATGCTCGTGCCCGTCGAGGGCATCGTCATCGCCCAGTTCACCACCATGCGCGAACTCGGCCTGAACAACACCCTCATCGGCGTCGTCCTGCCCGGCGCGATCGGCGCGATGAACGTGCTGCTGATGCGCAACGCCTTCCGTTCGTTGCCGTACGAGATCGAGGAGGCGGCCTACGTCGACGGCGCCACCGTCTGGCAGCGGTTCCTGCGCATCGCGCTGCCCTCGGTGAAGGGGACGGTGGCCGTCGTCGCGATCTTCGCCTTCATGGGCGCCTGGGACGACTTCCTGTGGCCGCTCATCGTGCTCAGCGATCCCTCCAAGTTCACCCTCACCATCGGCCTGAACTATCTGCACGGCACCTTCGCCAACGACGAACGGCTCGTCGCCGCCGGCACCGTGATCGCCGTGGCCCCGCTCATCGCCCTCTTCGCCTGTCTGCAGCGGTACTTCTTCCGTGGCGTGGGCGAGGGCGCCGTCAAGGGCTGACCGACGTCCACCTTCCCGCAAGGACACCCATGCCTCCTGCCGTGCGCTTCGGCGTCAACTACACCCCGAGCGAAGGGTGGTTCCACCACTGGCTCGACTTCGACCTCGACTCCGTGCGCGCCGACCTCGACGCGATCGCCGCGCTCGGCCTGGACCACATCCGCGTCTTTGCGCTGTGGCCCTACTTCCAGCCCAACCGCACCCTGATCCGCCCGCACGCCGTCGAGCAGCTCGTGGCCCTCGTCGACGCCGCCGCCGAACGCGGCCTGGCCGTCAACGTCGACGGTCTGCAAGGACACCTGAGCAGCTTCGACTTCCTGCCCGCCTGGACCCGCACCTGGCACCGGCGCAACCTGTTCACCGACCCGGACGTGGTGGACGGCGAGGCCGCCTACCTGCGCGCCCTCGCCGCCGCCCTCGCCGACCGCCCCAACTTCCTCGGCATGACCGTCGGCAACGAGGTCAACCAGTTCGCCGCCGGCCCGCACCCCGACCCCGACCGGATCACGGCCGAGGAGGCCGAGCGGTGGCTCGTGCGCATGCTGGGCGCCTGCGCCGAGGGCGCCCCGGGCCGGCTCCATCTGCACGCCTCCTACGACGCCGCCTGGTATCAGGACGACCAGCCCTTCACCCCCGCCCACTCCGCCCGCCTCGGCGACGTCACGGCCGTGCACTCCTGGGTGTTCAACGGCACCGCCCAGCGCCACGGCCGGACCTCCGTGCCGGCCGAGCACCACGCCGCCTATCTCGTCGAACTGAGCAAGGCCTGGGCCGGGGCGCCGCACCGGCCCGTGTGGCTCCAGGAGGTCGGCGCACCCGCCCCGCTCGTGCCCGCCGAGCACGCCGCCGCGTTCGCCGAGGCGACGCTCACCCATGCCCTGGACTGCCCCGACCTGTGGGGCATCACCTGGTGGTGTTCGTACGACGTCGCCCGCGACCTCGCCGACTTCCCCGAACTCGAATACGGGCTCGGCCTGTTCACCAGCGCTCGCGCGCCCAAGGACATCGCCCGCGTGCTCGCCGACGCGGCACACCGCACCCGTCCGGCCCCGGCCGTGCGCACCACCGCTCTCGTCGTGCCCGGCGAACCGGAGCGCCGCTCCCGCTGCGCCCCCGGCGGAGACGTCTTCGACGCCTTCTTCCGGCTGGTCGCCGACGGCGCCCGCCCCACCACCGTCCTCGACGTTCGTGCGGACGACAAGGACCACCTCGCCGTACGCGGCATCACCGAAGTCGTCACTCCCGACCAGGTGCTCCTCACCCCACGCGGAGGCGCCCGCTCGTGAACCCCACCAGACGCACGGTCCCGCTCGCCGCCGCCACCCCGGCCGCGCACCCGAACGCCCGCGTCACGGCGGCGAGCGGCAGCGGCCTCCGCCTCGCCCGGGGCGCCGCCCCCGGTACCGTCCGGCACTACGAACTGCACCGCCTCCTGCCGCACGGCACCCGCCGCTTCCTCGGCGGCACCTGCCGGCACGCCTGCCGCCTCGCCGGCCTGCAGGGCGAACAAGGGGCGAGCGCGGGACGGTTCGAACGGCGCGCCGTGGGGGAGCTGTACACCACCTCGGCCCCCGTCACCGTCACCCACACCTGGTAATCACCCGGAACCCCGCAGGGAGCACCCCGCATGCATGACGACCGCACTCTGGTGGAAGCCCGCCTCAGGCGCGTCCTCGACGAGCGCATCCGTCCCGCCGTGTACCCCGAGTCCGTGCCGCTGCGGGTCGCCGTCTGGCACGCGCCCGGCGAACCCGTGCCGGTCGCGGAGGGAATCGCCGCCGAGCCGGAGCCCGTCGAGGTCGGCGCCCGGTGGGGCGCGCCCTGGGGCACTAGCTGGTTCCGGGTGACCGGGGCCGTACCGCAGGAGTGGGCGGGCAAGACCGTCGAGGCCCTGCTCGACCTGGGCTTCGACGAGAACATGCCCGGCTTCCAGTGCGAGGGTCTCGTCTACCGGCCCGACGGCTCTGCGGTGAAGGGCCTCAACCCACGCAACCAGTGGGTGCGCATCGGCGCGCCCGTCGAGGGCGGCGAGGAGGTGCGCCTGCACATCGAGGCCGCCTCCAACCCGGTCGTCCTCGACTACCACCCCTTCCTGCCCACGCAGCTCGGCGACAAGGAAACCGCGGGCAGCGAGCCGCAGTACACGCTCGCCCGCATGGACCTCGCCGTCTTCGACGAGACCGTCTGGCAGCTGGTCATGGACCTGGAGGTGCTCGGTGAGCTGATGGCCGAGCTGCCCGTGGACTCCGCCCGCCGGTACGACATCCTGCGCGCCGTCGAGCGCGCCCTGGACGCCGTCGACCTCCAGGACGTGGGCGGCACGGCGGCCCGGGCCCGGGAACGGCTCACCGGTGTGCTGTCCGCCCCCGCCGTGCCCTCCGCGCACCGGATCAGCGCCGTCGGGCACGCGCACATCGACTCGGCGTGGCTGTGGCCGCTGCGCGAGACGGTCCGCAAGGTGGCGCGGACGACCTCCAACATGACGCAACTCATCGAGGACGAGCCGGAGTTCGTGTTCGCCATGTCCCAGGCGCAGCAGTGGGCGTGGGTGAAGGAACACCGGCCCGAGGTGTGGGCACGGGTGAAGAAGGCGGTGGCCGAGGGACGGTTCGTGCCGACCGGCGGGATGTGGGTGGAGTCGGACACCAACATGCCGGGCTCGGAGGCCATGGCCCGTCAGTTCGTCCACGGCAAGCGGTTCTTCCTCGACGAGTTCGGCATCGAGAACGAGGAGGCCTGGCTGCCCGACACGTTCGGCTTCGCCGCAGGACTTCCGCAGATCATCAGGGCGGCCGGCGCCAAGTGGCTGCTGACCCAGAAGATCTCGTGGTCGCGGACCAACACGTTCCCGCACCACACCTTCCAGTGGGAGGGCATCGACGGCACCCGGATCTTCACCCACTTCCCGCCGGTGGACACCTACAACTGCGCCATGAAGGGCAGCGAACTCGCCCACGCGGAACGCAGCTTCAGGGACAAGGGCAGGGCCCGGCACTCCCTTGCGCCCACCGGGTGGGGCGACGGGGGTGGCGGCACGACACGCGAGATGGTCGCCAAGGCGGCCCGGCTGCGTGACCTCGAAGGCTCCGCGACCGTCGTCTGGGAGACACCGCGCGCGTTCTTCCGCAAGGCCGAGGCCGAGTACCCCGAGCCGCCCGTGTGGGCCGGTGAGCTGTACCTCGAACTGCACCGCGCCACCCTCACCAGCCAGGCGCAGACCAAACAGGGCAACCGGCGCAGCGAACACCTGCTGCGCGAGGCGGAGCTGTGGGCGGCCACGGCCGCCGTCCGCACCGGATTCCCCTACCCTTACGAGGAGTTGGACCGCATCTGGAAGACGGTGCTGCTGCACCAGTTCCACGACATCCTGCCCGGTTCGTCCATCGCCTGGGTGCACCGGGAGGCACGGGCGACGTACGGCCGGATCGCCGGGGAACTGAACGACCTCATCGGCGCGGCTCAGCGGGCCCTGGCGGGGGAGGGGGCGCGGACGCTGGTCTTCAACTCGGCGCCGCACAGCCGTGACGGTGTGCCCGCCGGCGGGGCCGGAACGCCGCGCACGCCGCAGGGCACGACGCTGTCCCCACGCGCCGCGGGCGGACACGTCCTGGGCAACGGACTCCTTCGCGTCGAGGTCGACGCCCGTGGCCTCGTCGTCTCCGCCCACGACATCGAGGCCGACCGCGAGAGCGTCGCCCCGGGCACGGCCGCCAATCTGCTCCAGCTCCACCCGGATTTCCCGAACATGTGGGACGCCTGGGACGTGGACGAGTTCTACCGGAACACGGTCACGGACCTCACGGACGTGGACGAGGTGAGCGCCGGCGAGGACGGCACCTCGGTGCGGATCACCCGGTCCTTCGGGAACTCCCGTGTCACCCAGGTGCTGTCCCTGCCGCCCGGCGAACGGCGGCTGCTGATCGACACCGAGGTCGACTGGCACGAGAGGGAGAAGTTCCTGAAACTGGCCTTCCCGCTCGACCTGCACGCCGAACGGTACGCCTCGGAGACCCAGTTCGGGCACGTGTACCGGCCGACCCACACCAACACCTCGTGGGAGGCTGCCAAGTTCGAGGCGTGCAACCACCGCTTCATGCACCTGGAGGAGCCCGGCTGGGGTGTCGCGGTCGTCAACGACTCGACGTACGGCCACGATGTGACCCGCACCGTGCGGACCGGTGGCGATCGCGGTACCACCACCACGGTGCGCGCGTCCCTCCTGCGTGCCCCGCGCTTTCCCGACCCCGAGACCGACCAGGGCGTACACCGTTTCCGGCACGCCCTGGTCCTGGGTGCCTCGGTCGCCGACGCGGTCCGCGAGGGCTGGCGGATCAACCTGCCACAGCGCCCGCTGACCGGCACCCACGAGGTGGCCCCGCTGGTCACCGTCGACAACGACGCCGTCGTGATCACGGCGGTGAAACTCGCCGACGACGGCAGCGGCGATGTGGTGGTCCGCTTCCACGAGGCCCACGGCGGACGGGCCCGGGCGACACTCACGGCCGGCTTCGAGGTCGCCGACGTCACCGTGACCGACCTGCTGGAACGGCCGGTCGGCGACAGCGGGCCGCCGCGGCGCGACGGCGCGCGGATCACCGTACGACTGCGGCCGTTCGAGCTGGTGACGCTCAGGCTACGGCGGGCCTGACGGGCGCCGCGGATCACGCCGCTCGGAGTCCGGGGGGCGGTGGTCACGGGGTGCCCCTGGTGGCCAGGCGGCCGATGCCGACCGCCCCGGGCTCTGCTCGGTCGGGTCACGTGTGGAGCCGCGCCCGGTGCGGGCCACGGTCGGTGAGGTCATGGGCCCAGTTGGGCCCGTAGCCACTCCTCCACCTCGCCCACATGGGCCGCTGCCGCCGCCCGTGCCGCCTCCGGGTCGCGGGCGGCGAGGGCGCGGTGGATACGGGCGTGCTCGCGGCGGGTGCGGGCGAAGGCGCCCTCCTCCTGGTAGCCGCGCCAGACCCGGGCGCGGAAGGTGCGCGAGGACAGGCCCTCCAGGATCGCCGCCATGGTCTCGTTGCCCGCCGCGGCGGCGATCTCGCGGTGGAAGGCGAGATCGTGGGCGAGGATCTCCTCGGGGTCGTCGGTGGCGTTCATCGCCGCCAAGTGCTTCTCGACGGCGGCGAGTTGGTCAGCGGTGATGCGCGCGGCGGCCAGCGCGGTCGCCGTCGACTCCAGGATCCGGCGCACCTCCAGCAGTTCCACCAGGCGTGGGCCCCGGGAGAGGTCCGCGACCACACCGAAGGTCTCCAGCAGGTCGCCTGCCTCCAGCGCGGTGACGTAGATCCCGGAGCCGTGCCGGGCCTCCAGGACACCCATCACCGTCAGCGCGCGGATCGCCTCCCGCATCGAGCTGCGGGAGATGCCCAACTGGACGGCGAGATCCCGCTCGGTGGGCAGCCGCTGGCCCGGCTCCAGCCGGCCCTCGGCGATCATCGCCTTGATCTCCTCGATGGCGCGCTGGGTCACCGTGCCCTTCTGCGGGGCTGCCTCGTCCACGCCACTCCTCCAGCCACCCGGTGCCGACGCCCGGTCACCCGGTGCAACGCAGTCTAACCAGCAGAGTGGTCGGACCACTACGGCGCGAAAGCCGGAATTTTCGCTGCACGAGGGTGTTGCATCGGCTTATTGGTCTGATAAGTATGCGGCGTCTGCTCGAACACCCTCGACACCACCTCGACACCACCCTCAACGAGGAGCCGCGAGATGCCCGCCAGCACAGTGAGGAAGCGCAGCAGGTCCCGGATCATCGGCGCGGCGGCTCTGGCCGCCGGCGCCTCGCTCATGCTCGCCGCCTGCGGCAGCACCAAGGACACCGCGAGCGCGGGCAGCGGCGGAACCGGCAGGGTCGGCGTGATCCTGCCGCTGCTGACCTCGCCGTTCTGGCAGTCGTACAACGACTACGTACCCAAGATGGCCAAGTCCGAGGGCGTTCAGGTCCTCAAGACGGTCAACTCCAACAGCGACCCCTCGCAGCAGATCACCGACATCGACAACGAACTCACCCAGGGCGTCAAGGGGTTGGTGGTCGCGCCGCTGGACAGCGCAGCCATCCAGGCCGGGCTCGACCAGGCCGCGCGCAAGGGCGTCCCTGTCGTCGCCGTCGACGTCGCGCCCGACAAGGGCAAGGTCGCCATGGTGGTGCGCGCCGACAACGTCGCGTACGGCGAGAAGGCCTGCGACTACCTCGGGCAGCACATCACCAGCGGCAAGGTCGTACAGGTCATGGGCGACCTCGCCTCGGTCAACGGCCGCGACCGCTCCGAGGCCTTCCGGTCCTGCGTGAAGAAGAAGTACCCGAAGCTCAAGGTGCTGGAGATCCCGGCCAAGTGGGAGTCCGACACCGCCGCCGCCAAGCTCGACACCCTGCTCAACGCCAATCCCGACATCAAGGGCATCTACCTCCAGGCCGGCGGTGTCTACCTCGCGCCGACCCTGCAGACCCTCAAGTCCAAGGGCATGCTCAAGGCCGCCGGACAGCAGGGCCACATCGACATCGTCTCCAACGACGGCATCCCGCAGGAGTTCGACGCCATCCGCAAGGGCCAGATCGACGCCACGGTCTCCCAGCCCGCCGACGCCTACGCCCAGTACGGCCTGTACTACATCAAGGCGGCTATGGCCGGGAAGACGTTCAAGCCCGGGCCCACCGACCACGGTTCCACGATCGTCAAGCTGCCGAGCGGGATCCTCGAGGACCAACTGCCCGCACCCCTGGTCACCAAGGCCAACGTCGACGACCCCAAGCTGTGGGGCAACACGGTCAAATGAGCACCCCCGAGGTCACCCCGCACAGCACCCCGCTGGTGGAAGCCCGGGGCATCGTCAAACGGTACGGTCCCGCGGTCGCCCTCGCCGACGGCCGGCTCACCGTCCGCGCGGGCGAGTCCCACGCCCTGGTCGGCCGCAACGGCGCGGGCAAGTCCACCTTGGTCAACGTCCTCACCGGACTGCAGGCCCCGGACGAGGGCACGGTCCGCTTCGACGGCGAGAGCGCGCCCCCGCTCGCCGACCGGAACGCCTGGCGCCGCAAGGTGGCCTGCGTGTACCAGAGACCCACGGTCGTCCCGGAACTGACGGTCGCCGAGAACCTGTTCCTCAACCGGCAGCCCGCCGCCCGCGGCCTCATCAGCTGGCGCCGGCTGCGCCGCGAGGCCGCCGAGCTGCTCGGCACCTGGGGCGTGCACGTCGACCCCGAGGCCCGCACCGCCGACCTCAGGGTCGAGGACCGCCAAATGGTGGAGATCGCCCGGGCGCTGAGTTTCGGTGCCCGCTTCATCGTTCTGGACGAACCCACCGCCCAGCTCGACAACCGGGAGATCGAGCGGCTCTTCACGCGGATGCGCTCCCTGCAGGATTCCGGTGTCACCTTCCTGTTCATCTCGCACCACCTCCAGGAGGTCTACGAGGTCTGCCAGACGGTCACCGTGCTGCGCGACGCCCGCTGGATCACCACCGCACCCGTCGCCGACCTGCCCAGGGCGGCCCTGGTGGAGGCCATGGCGGGGGAGTCCGTCACCGAACAGGGTGTCCGCGAACGGCAGGTCGACGAAGATGCCCCCGTCCTGCTGGAGGCGCGCGGGCTCACCTCCCCGGCGTACGACGGCGTCGACCTCACCCTGCGGCGCGGCGAGGTCGTCGGACTCGCAGGCTCCAGCGGCAGTGGCAAGACCGAACTCGCCGAGTCCTTCGCCGGACTGCACACCCCGACCGGCGGCAGCGCCGAACTGGACGGCGGGCAACTGCCGTTCGGTGACGTACGGGCCGCCCTGCGGGCCGGGGTCGGCTGCGTTCCGCGCGACCGGCACGAGCAGGGACTGGTGTCCGGCATGAGCATCGGCGACAACACCACGCTCAGCGTGCTGGACCAGCTGGGCCGGTTCGGCTTCGTCGCCACCGACCGTCGGCGCCGCTTCGCCGCCGGGCTGATCGACCGCCTCGACATCCACGCCGAAGGCCCCGACCAGCCCGTGTCCGACCTGTCCGGCGGCAACGCGCAGAAGGTCGTCATGGCCCGCGCCCTCGCCTCCGACCCCCGCCTGCTGGTCCTGATCAACCCCACCGCGGGCGTCGACGTGAAGTCCAAGGAGTCGCTGCTCGCCCGCATGGACAGCGCCCGCGACGACGGCACCGCCGTCCTCGTCGTCTCCGACGAACTCGACGACCTGCGCCGCTGCGACCGCGTCCTCGTCCTCTTCCACGGCCGTGTCGTCGCCGAACACCCGGCCGGCTGGCGCGACCACGAGCTGATCGCCTCCATCGAAGGAGTTGACCATGGCTGACACCCGGGCGGCCCCGCCGCTCGCGCCCCCCAGGACCCCGGACGCGCGGTCGGCCAGGACCGTGCTGCTGCGCCGAGCGCGCGAACTCGCCCTGGTACCGGCCCTGTTGCTGCTCATGGTGCTGGGCGCCCTGGTCAACGACTCCTTCCTGACCGAGCGGAACCTGATCTCGATCCTCGGTGCCTCCGCCGCGCTCGCGATGGTCGTGCTCGCCGAGTCCCTCGTCCTGATCACCGGCAAGTTCGACCTGTCCCTGGAGTCGGTGGTCGGCATCGCGCCGGCCATCGGCGCCCTGCTGGTGCTGCCCGCGAGCCAGTCCGGCTGGGGCGCGGATCTTCCGGCCGGGCTCGCCCTGCTGGCGATTCCCGTGGCCGGTGCGGCCGTCGGCGCCTTCAACGGCATCCTCGTCGTGAAGTTCCGGCTCAACGCCTTCATCGTCACGCTCGCGATGCTCATCGTGCTGCGCGGACTGCTCGTCGGCGCCACCAAGGGCAAGACCCTGTTCGGCATGCCCGACAGCTTCTACTCGCCGGCCACCACCACCTTCCTCAACGTCCCGCTGTCCGTGTGGCTCGCCGCGGTCGCCTTCGCCGTCACCGGGTTCCTGCTGAAGTACCACCGCACCGGCCGTGCCCTGTACGCGATCGGCGGCAACGCCGACGCCGCCCGCGCCGCCGGCGTCCGCGTGGACCGGGTCATGCTCGGTGTCTACGTGGTCGCGGGCGTGCTCGCCTCCGTCGGCGGTCTGCTGCAGACCGGCTACGTCGGTGCGATCAGCGCCAACCAGGGCCAGAACATGATCTTCACGGTGTTCGCCGCCGCGGTGATCGGCGGCATCAGCCTGGACGGCGGCAAGGGCACCATGTTCGGCGCCCTGACCGGCGTCCTGCTCCTGGGTGTCGTACAGAACCTGCTCACCCTCGCCCAGGTCCCGTCGTTCTGGATCCAGGCCATCTACGGCGGGATCATCCTCGTCGCCCTCATGATCGCCCGAGTGACGACGGGCCGCGCCCAGGACTGACGAACGTCGGACATGACGAAGTGTCAGACACGATGGAGCGTCAGATATTCGACGACCGAAAGGACTTCAGTGTCCCAGGCCCCCGCCCGCATCACCGCGGTCGACACCCACGACATCCGTTTCCCCACCTCGCGCGAGCTGGACGGCTCCGACGCGATGAACCCGGACCCCGACTACTCGGCGGCCTACGTCGTCCTGCGCACCGACGCCGCCGACGGGATCGAGGGACACGGATTCGTCTTCACCATCGGGCGGGGCAACGACGTCCAGGTGGCCGCGGTCGACGCGCTGCGCGACCATGTGCTCGGCCGCGACGTGGCAGAGCTGTGTGCCGACCCGGGCGGGCTCTTCCGGGACCTGATCGGCGACAGTCAGCTGCGCTGGCTCGGCCCCGAGAAGGGTGTGATGCACATGGCGATCGGGGCCGTCGTCAACGCCGTCTGGGACCTCGCCGCCCGCCGGGCCGGCAAGCCGCTGTGGCAGCTGCTCGCCGACGCCGACCCCGATTGGCTGGTGGCGCAGATCGACTTCCGGTACATCGCGGACGCTCTCACACCCGGGGAGGCGCTCGAGCTGCTCAGGCGCGGCAGACAGGGCGCCGAGGAGCGCCGCGCCCGGCTGCTGGAGCGAGGCTTCCCCGCCTACACCACCTCCCCGGGCTGGCTCGGCTACGACGACGACAAGCTCGGCCGGCTCGCCGCGCAGGCCGTCGCCGACGGCTTCACCCAGATCAAGCTGAAGGTCGGCGCCGACCTCGACGACGACATCCGGCGCTGCCGGGTCGCCCGTGCGGTCGTCGGACCCGACATCAGGCTCGCCGTCGACGCCAACCAGCGCTGGAACGTGGACGAGGCCATCCGCTGGACCAGGGCGCTCGCCGAGTTCGGCCCGTACTGGATCGAGGAGCCCACCAGCCCCGACGACGTCCTCGGCCACGCCGCGATCCGCCGCGCGGTGGCCCCGGTGAAGGTCGCCACCGGCGAACACGTGCACAACCGGATCATGTTCAAGCAGCTGCTGCAGGCGGGCGCCCTCGACATCGTCCAGATCGACGCGGCACGCGTCGCCGGGGTCAACGAGAACCTCGCCGTCCTGCTGCTCGCCGCCAAGTTCGGCGTCCCCGTCTGCCCGCACGCCGGCGGGGTCGGCCTGTGCGAACTCGTCCAGCACCTGTCCATGTTCGACTACCTGGCGGTCTCGGGCACCACCGAGGACCGGGTCATCGAGTACGTCGACCACCTCCACGAGCACTTCGTCACCCCGGTCGTCGTCCGCGACGGCCACTACGCGGCACCCACCGCACCCGGGTTCTCGGCAGCCCTGCGCCCGGACTCCGTCGAGCGGTACACCTTCCCCGGTGGTACCTACTGGGCCGCCGACCCCGACACCCGGAAAGGACAGGCCGCATGAGCGACTTCGCGGGTCTGAAGGCCCTGGTCACCGGCGGGGCCTCCGGCATCGGCCGGGCCACCGCCGAACTCCTCGCCGCCCGGGGCGCCCAGGTCGCCGTCCTCGACCGGGACATCACCGGCGTCGACAAGCCGCTCCTCGCCCACCGCGCCGACGTCACGGACGACGCCTTGGTCCGTACGGCCGTCGCGCGCGCCGCCGAGGACCTCGGGGGCCTGGACGTCCTCGTCAACAACGCCGGGATCGGCGCCCGGGGCACCGTGGAGGACAACGACGACGCCGAATGGCAACGCGTCTTCGACGTCAACGTCCTCGGCATGGTCCGCGCCGCCCGCGCCGCCCTTCCGCACCTGCGCCGCTCCGCGCACGCGGCGATCGTCAACACCTGCTCGATCGCGGCCACCGCCGGGCTGCCGCAGCGCGCCCTGTACAGCGCCACCAAGGGCGCCGTGTACTCCCTGACCCTCGCCATGGCCGCCGACCACGTCCGCGAGGGCATCCGCGTCAACTGTGTCAACCCCGGCACGGCGGACACCCCGTGGATCGGCCGGCTGCTGGACGCGGCCCCCGACCCCGCCGCCGAACGCGCCGCCCTCGAGGCCCGCCAGCCCACCGGCCGCCTGGTGTCGGCCGCCGAAGTCGCAGGCGCCATCGCCTACTTGGCCAGCCCCCTGTCCGGCGCCACCACCGGCACCGCGCTCGCCGTCGACGGCGGCATGCAGGGCCTCAGGCTGCGCCCGGCGGGCCGGTGAGCCGGCTCGGCCGCAGCGGTGTCGACGTCACCCCGCTCGGTTTCGGGGCCGCCCCGATCGGCAACCTCTTCACCTCACTGGACGACGAGCAGGCGCACGAGGCGGTACGGGCCGCCTGGCAGCGCGGCCTGCGTTACTTCGACACCGCCCCGCACTACGGACTCGGCCTGTCCGAACGCCGGCTCGGCGCGGCCCTGCGGGCGTACGACCGTACCCGCTACACCGTCTCCACCAAGGTCGGCCGCCGCCTCGAGCCCGCCGGCAGCACCGGCGACGACCTGGCCAACGGCTTCGCCGTACCCGCCGCGCACCGGCGCGTGTGGGACTTCAGCGCCGACGGCGTCCGCCGCTCTTTGGAGGCCAGCCTCGACCGCCTCGGCCTGGACCGCGTCGACGTCGTGTATCTGCACGACCCCGACGACCACGCCGAACAGGCCTTCCGTGAGGGCTATCCGGCCCTGGAGAAGCTGCGCGGCGAGGGTGTGGTGCGCGCGATCGGCGCGGGCATGAACCAGACGGAGATGCTCACCCGGTTCGTGCGCGACACCGACGTGGACGTGGTCCTGTGTGCGGGCCGCTACACGCTGCTCGACCAGAGCGCCGCCGCCGACCTGCTGCCGGCCGCCGCCGAGCGTGGGGTGTCGGTCGTCCTCGGCGGCGTCTTCAACTCGGGGCTGCTGGCCGACCCGAGGCCGGATGCGACGTACGACTACGGGCGGGCGCCCGCAGAGTTGCTGGAGCGTGCCGTGCTGATGCAGGCGGTCGCCGAGCGGCACGGGACCACCCTGCGGGCCGCGGCGCTGGCCTTCTGCGCCGCCCACCCGGCCGTCGCCTGCGTGCTGACCGGACCCCGGTCGGCGGCCGAAGTCCACGACTGTGCCGAGCAGTTCGCGGCCCACGTGCCGGACGGTTTCTGGCGGGAGCTGCGGGAGACCGGCCTGCTGAGCCCTGAGCCCTGAGCCCTGAGCCCCGAGGCCCGGGCCGCGCGGAAGGACCCGTCATGACAGTTGCCCTGCACACCAAGGTCCGGGCCGACCGGATCGCCGACCACGAGGCCGCCCACCGCGGAGTCCGGGAGTCGCCGTGACCGTCGACGCCCACCACCACGTCTGGGACCTCTCGGTGCGGGACCAGGACTGGATCCCCGAACACAGCCCGCTCAGACGGGACTTCGCCTTCACCGACCTCGAGCCCGAGGCGCGAGCGGCCGGAGTCACCCGTACCGTCCTCGTCCAGACGGTCACCGTGCCCGAGGAGACCCCCGAGTTCCTGGCGCTGGCCGCCGCCCACCCCCTGATCGCCGGTGTCGTCGGCTGGGCCGACCTGACCCGCCCGGACATCGCCGAAGAGCTGGCCCGGCTGCGCCGGCTGCCCGGCGGCGCCCACCTGAAGGGCATCCGGCACCAGGTGCAGAGCGAGCCCGACCCGCAGTGGCTGCTGCGCCCGGACGTCCGCCGTGGCCTGACCGCGCTCGCGGACGCCGGGCTCGTGTACGACCTCGTCGTGCTGCCCCACCAGCTCCCGGCCTGTGTCCAGGCGGCGCGGTCGGTCCCCCGGCTCACCTTCGTCCTCGACCACCTGGGCAAGCCGCCCATCGCGTCGGGCGTCCTCGAACCCTGGGCCACCTACCTGCGCGCCCTCGCCGCTGTGCCCAACACCTGCTGCAAGCTCTCCGGCATGGTCACGGAGGCCGACCCCGCCTCCTGGACCGTCGACGACCTGCGCCCCTACACCGAGACCGCCCTGGAGGCCTTCGGCCCTGACCGCCTGATGTTCGGCTCGGACTGGCCGGTGTGCACGGCGGCCGGGACGTACGGCGAAGTCCTCGACGCGACAACCCGGTTGATCGGGCCGGCCGACCGCGTCCGCGTTCTCGAGACCACCGCCTGCCGCGTCTACGACCTCTGAGCCACCCCGGCCAGCCGCGTGGGCGGCAGGTACTCGCGCACATAGGTCCGCTCCCAGCAGGCGCCCGTCTCCCGCAGCTCCCGCCAGGTCGTGTAGCGGTAGCGGAACAGACGCGCCCGGACGAAACGGGGCGGGGTGTCCGGCGGGAAGGGGGAACGGCGCAGCAGGCGCAAGGTGTCGCGGTCGTTGTCCAGCAGCCGCTCGACCAGCGCGCCGAACCACTCGACGGCATAGCCCGGGGACAGTGCCGCGAACCACATCAGCCAGTCCAGACGCAGGTGGTACGGCGCGAACTGGCGCGGCCAGTGCCGGGTGTCCCCGGGCTTGCCCCGGAACTCGTACTCCCGCCAGTCCGAGTCCTCGCGCGGTACGTCGTCCAGCGTGCCCTCGACCACCACCTCGTAGCGGACCCGGCTGACGCTGCCGAACGCGCCGTAGGTGTTCACCAGGTGCAGCGGGTCGAAGGAGCGGTTCATGACCTGGCGGCGGGAGATCATGTTCGTCACCGGGTGGTAGCTCAGGCAGACCAGCAGCGCGCCGACTGCGAGCACCAGGACCTCGTACCACAGCTGCGCCGGCGGCACGGACGGCGCCGAGCCGGGGAAGCGCAGTGCCGACAGGGCCAGCACGATGGTGATCCAGTTCAGCCAGGAGAAGTTGCCGGACAGCACCAGCCACAGCTGGGTGACGATCATCAGCGCGGCGGCGGCCGAGGCGACCGGCTGCGGGGTGAACAGCAACACGGGCACGACCAGTTGGGTGACATGGTTGGCGGCCACCTCCACCCGGTGCAGCGGCCTCGGCAGACGGTGGAAGAACCAGCTCAGCGGGCCCGGCATCGGCTGGGTCTCGTGGTGGTAGTACAGACAGGTCAGCTTGCGCCAGCACGCGTCGCCCCGCAGCTTGATCAGCCCGGCGCCGAACTCCACCCGGAACAGGATCCAGCGCAGCAGGAACAGCACCACGACCGGCGGCGCCACCTCGTCGTTCCCGAGGAACGCGGCCAGGAAGCCCGTCTCCAGCAACAGCGACTCCCAGCCGAACGCGTACCAGGTCTGCCCCACGTTGACGATCGACAGGTACAGCGCCCACGGCACCAGCCACAGCAGGATCCCGGCCCACAGCGGCAGCAGCGAGTCCGCCCCGGCGAGCAGCGCCGCCGACACCGCGCAGCCCGCCCAGGCGCAGCCTGCGAAGAAGCGGTCCGAGTAGTGCAGCTGGAACACGCTCGGGGCCCGCTTGAAGGGTGTCCACGACACGAAGCGGGGGATCGGCAGCATGCCTCGTTCGCCCAGCAGCGCACGGAACTGCCGGGCCGCCGTGAGGAACGCGACCAGGTACACGGCGGCCAGAGCCCGCTGGAAGACCAGTCGGCTCAGCCAGTAGTCGGGAGCGGTGAACCAGTTCACGGCTGCGCGCCCTTCGTCACGGCCACACCGCCGAGGGGGGGCCGGTCTCCATCATGACCGTCCCCCGAGTTGCCAGCCAAACGGGTGCAATGCAGACAATAGAGGCCAAGTAACCCACAGTGATGCGGAGTGTACGGTGCGGATACCCACCGGATCCATCGTCACGGCCTGCGCGCTCTCGGCCGCGCTCCTCCTGGCCGGCTGCGCCAGCCCCGGCGTGAAGGAGGCCCGGATGGGCGTGGAGATCTACCTCCAGCCCGCCGCCTCCCAGGGGCCCGAGCCCTTCACCGGCTCCACCGTCACCGAGCCCGCCGCGCTCCCGCCCACGAGCAGCTCCGATCCCGGCGTGCCCCCTGACCCGACGCTGCCCGCCACCCTGGCCGTCGTCCCCCGGCACGAGATGCGCGCCCTGCCCGGCGGGACGCCCGGCCTCTACAGCGGTACCGCGCACGTGGCCGGCTGTGACGTCGAGCGGCAGATCGAGTACCTGACGGCAAACCCGGCCCGCGCCGACGCCTTCGCCGGTGCCGCCGGCATCTCCGCGACCGGCGTGCCCGGGTTTCTGCGCGGCATGACCCCGGTCGTGCTGCGCACCGACACCCGCGTCACCAACCACGCCTACCACCACGGGCAGGCGACCGGCTACCAGGCGGTGCTCCAGGCCGGCACGGCCGTTCTCGTGGACAACCGTGGCATGCCCCGGGTCCGCTGCGCCTGCGGCAACCCGCTGGGGGCGCCCGTCGCCGTCCGCGGCGGCCTCGGCGCCCGCGGCAGCGCGTGGTCCGGATACCGGCCGAGCCAGGTGGTCGTGGTGACCCCGGCACCCCGCGTCGTCGCCAGCATCACGATCGTCGACGTCGACAGGCACACCTGGATCGAGCGCCGGATCGGCCACGACGTCCGCCACGACCAGGTCGTCGCCGCGCCCGCCTGGGCCGCCGCCCCGCCCCAGGGTGCCCCGGACCCGACGGACACCGCGCCCGTGGACACCGCACCGCCGGCCCCGGGGCTGCCCAGTGCGCCCACCGGCGCCGCCACACCCGCCGCCCAGGCCGCGCCGGGCCGCAGTTCCGTGCCCGCGGTCCGGACCACCCCGGCGCCCGGACCGGCCCTGCCACAGACCTCGCCGTCCCTCGTCCGCACCCTGGACGCGACGGCCGGGAGCGGCCCGCCCGCCAGCCCCGGCCCGCGCCACGGCACGGGCCCGCCCGGCCCGGCGGACGACAGCCCGAACGACAGCCCGCCCGACGAGCCCGCCACGCACGTCCCCGGCGGCTGATCACGACCGAAGCGCTCACCCCGGCCGGGCTGCGGCGCGTCCCGCGCGGCCAGGTCCGCGGACAGCTCCCCGATCCGGTCGAACAATCCGACAAACCCTGGCATGGTGGCCCCATGGCTGATCGGGGAGCGAGTGCCCTGTCACTCCCGGATGACTGGCCCGCCCATCCGGACCCGATCCTGGCGCTCAACCGCATGGGCACCTTCGACTGGGACCTGGACAAGGGCCTGATCCACCTGGACGCCCAGGCCCACGAGGTGTTCGACCTGCCGCCCGAGGAGTTCGACGGGCGCCTGAAGACCCTCGCCACACGGGTGCCGCCGCCGGAGGGCGCCCGGCTGGACGCGGCGGTCTCGCGGGCCATCAAGGACGGCCGTGAGAACTACGGCGCCTACTTCCGTGTCCGCCGCCGCGACGGCACCCTGCGCTGGACCCACAGCCAGGGCTACATCCGCCGCGACAGCACCGGCCGCCCGCGCCGGGTCGTCGGCATCGTCCGCGACGCCACCGAGGAACTGGCCGACGCCACTGCCCGCAGCCTGCGCGCCGCCCAGGACGAGGCGTTCCGCCGGCAGACCAACATCGTCCAGGTCGTCTCCGCCGCCCTCGCCCATGCCCGCACGGTCCGGGACGTCATCGACGTCCTCAAGGACACCCACGGCGTCCGCCGCCTCGGTGCGGCGAGCCTGGTCATGGGTCTGGTGGAGGCGGGCCGGATCCGTCTCGTCGCCGAGGCCCCCGTCGGCAGCTTCGTGCCCGCCAGTCAGGTGAACCGCATCGACGAGCCGTACCCGATGAGCGAGGTCGTCCGCACGCTGCTGCCGCGCTTCATCGAGTCCCCCGAGGAGTTCGCCGAGGGCTATCCGATCCTCTGGCCGCACCTCACCGACCTGCACATCACCTCCGCCGCCTATCTCCCGCTGATCGCCCAGGCCCGCCCGATCGGAGCGATGGGCCTGCTCTACGACGACCGGCGCGGCTTCTCCACCGAGGAGCGCGCCGTGCTGGTCGCGCTCGGCAGCAGCATCGCGCAGAGCCTGCAGCGAGCCATGCTCTACGAGCAGGAGAAGGACCTCGCCCAGAGCCTGCAGCAGGCCATGCTGCCGCGCACCATCCCCAGCGTGCGCGGCGCCGACGTCGCCGTGCGCTACCGCGCCGCCACCGCCGGGGGCGCCCTGGGCCGGGACATCGGCGGCGACTGGTACGACCTGATCCCGCTGCCCGGCGGCCGGGTCGGCGCGGTCATCGGCGACGTCCAGGGCCATGACACACACGCGGCGGCCGTCATGGGCCAGTTGCGGATCGTGCTGCGTGCCTACGCCGCCGAGGGGCACACCCCGGCCACCGTGATGGCCCGCGCCTCCGTCTTCCTCCACGAACTCGACACCGACCGCTTCGCCACCTGCCTGTACGCCGAGGCCGACCTGTCCACCGGAGTCGTACACGCCGTCCGCGCCGGGCACATCGACCCGCTGATCCGGCACCGCGACGGCACCTGCCGCCGGGTCCCGGTCGAGGGCGGGCTGCCGCTCGGTCTGTCCGCCGAGTTCGGCCGGCTGGAATACCCGGTCACCACCCTCGAACTCGAGCCCGGCCACACGCTGCTGCTGTGCACCGACGGGCTCGTCGAACGGCCCGGGGCCGACCTCGACGACGGCATGCGTGGCCTGGTGGCGCTCGTCGGCGCGGGCCCGGACGACGTGCGGGACCTCGCCGACCGGCTGATCCAGCTGGCGGAGGAGCGGGGCGCCGACGACGACGTGGCGTTGCTCCTGCTGCGCCGGCGCGCCCAGAGGTCCCCAGGGCCGGCGGACGGCTCCAGCAGCAGGCGGCACCCGGCGACCCGGAGGGCCTGGTCCAGGCCCGGCACCTGATCCGCGACGCTGCCCGCGCCTGGGGCGCCGACGGGCGGGCCGACGAGATCGAACCGGTCGCCGACGAGCTGATCACCAACGCCCTGCTGCACACCGAGGGCTCCGCGGTCGTCACCCTGCGGGCGCTGGACGGCACCGACCGCAGGGTCCGTATCGAGGTCGAGGACTCCTCCAGCGCCCTGCCACGCCGCCGTGACGCGGCACAGGACGGCGTCCGCGGCCGGGGCCTGCTCCTGGTGGACGGGCTCGCCGACGTCCGGGGTGTGGAGGCACGCGGCTGCGGCAGGGCCATGTGGTGCGAGTTCCTGCTGCCCGGGCACGCCTGACGACAGGGACCCCGGATGGCACTCTGGACGTATGCCGGAACTGCCCGAGGTGGAAGCGCTCAAGGACTTCCTCGCCGAGCACCTGGCGGGCCGCAGGGTCGCCCGGGTGCTGCCGGTCGCCGTCAGCGTCCTGAAGACGTACGACCCGCCGGTCACCGCCCTCGAGGGCGCTGAGGTGGCGGCCGTGCACCGGCACGGCAAGTTCCTGGACCTGGAGGCGGACAGTGGCCTGCATCTGGTGACCCATCTGGCCCGTGCGGGCTGGCTGCAGTGGAAGGACCGGCTCCCCGACGGCCCGCCCAAGCCGGGCAGGGGCCCGCTCGCGCTGCGCGTGGCGCTGGAGACCGGCGAGGGCTTCGACCTCACCGAGGCCGGCACCCAAAAGCGCCTCGCGGTCTACGTCGTCCGCGATCCGCAGGAGGTCGAGGGGATCGCCCGGCTCGGCCCGGACCCGCTCGGCGACGGCTTCGACGAGGAGCGGTTCGCCGCCCTGCTCAGGGACGAAAGGCGCCGGCTGAAGGGTGCCCTGCGCGACCAGTCCCTGATCGCGGGCGTCGGCAACGCCTACAGCGACGAGATCCTGCACGCCGCGAAGACGTCCCCGTTCAAGCTCGCCTCCTCCCTCACCCCGCAGGAGACCCGTCAGCTCTACGAGGCGCTGCGCAGCACGCTCAGCGAGGCGGTCGAGCGCTCCCGGGGGATGGCCGCCGGGCGGCTGAAGGCGGAGAAGAAGAGCGGGCTGCGCGTCCACGGCCGTACCGGAGAGCCCTGCCCGGTGTGCGGCGACACCATCCGCGAGGTCTCCTTCAGCGACTCCTCGCTCCAGTACTGCCCCACGTGCCAGACGGGCGGCAGGCCGCTGGCGGACCGCAGGCTGTCACGGCTGCTGAAGTGAGCGCGCGGCGCCGCGCCCGAGGGGGCTCAGGGCGCCTCGACGGACACCAGGGACTGGCCGTCGGCGGTGCGTACGTCGTAGTGGGCGATCTGGTCCGGGTGCAGCGGGGAGGATCCGAGCGCGGTGAAGGTGCCGGTGTCGCGGCCGGACTGGGTCCAGGTGCCGGCGACCTGTTCGGAGCCGTCGCGGCCCACGACGACGAGCCGGCAGGTGTGCGGGCCGGTGCGGTCCTTGACCCGCAGCAGCAGCCTGCTGCCGGTGTCCTCGTCGTCCGCGGTGACCTCGGCCCACACCCCGGTCCTGGGATCGGTCGTCGCGGTGACGTGCGCGGCCGGTTCGTCATGGCCGGCGAAGGCCACCAGCCCCGGACCGGCCACGGCCAGCACCACGGAGGCGGCCAGGCCGTACAGGAAGCGGCGACGGCGTACCTGCTGCCGGCGCACGACCTCGCCGAGAAGCCGCTCCAGCAGCCGGGGCCCGAGCTGCGCCATGGGGTGCACAAAGCGCGGCGTGGCTCGGCGGTACAGCATCAACTGCCGTGCTGCGGGGCCGAATTCGGTCACCTGTGCCGCGCACTGGGAGCACTCCATGAGGTGGTCCTCGAAGCGGAACGCGTCCACCTCGTTCAGCACGCCGAGCGCGTAGGCGCCGACGTCACGATGCCTTTCCTGGGACCTCATGCCGAATCCTCGTGCCGATGGGTGTGGGTGGGGTTACTCCGTGCTCCCACCCGTACGCAGCCGACAGCCGAATCACTCAAGCCACCCACGGAAATCCCGGACGAGGGATTCGGAGCGGTCCGGCCCGCGGATTGGTCGGTTTTCGAAAAAGTCCGCGGCTCCGAACGCCCGGGTCAGAACAGGTGGATCGCCAGGTGTCCGAGCGGCAGGCCGAGCCGCCAGGCCGGGGTCCACACCTTCGGCCCGTCGTCCTCGCCGGGCACCGCGCCGCCGCCCGGCACCGCGTCCAGGTCCGGCGCGAGCAGCTCGGTCTCCTCCAGCCAGCGCCAGGCCTGCGCGGCGAGGGCCAGGTCCGGCGAGCGCGCGCCGGTCTCGGCGGCCCGGTCGGTCAGCTCGGCCATCCGCTCCCGGACCCACTCCTGCCACGGCTGGTCGTAGGCGGTCAGCGACAGCCAGTTCTCCAGCTGGGAGATCACCCGGATGCCGGACAGCTCCCCGTCGGTGTCGGACAGGAAGACGGTCAGCGCCAGCGCGTCCCGGCCGGCCCTGAACTCGAAGGACGTGGGCGGCATGAGATCGCCCGTGCGCAGCAGCTCGTCGGCGATGTACTCGGCGTACAACCAGGCCATGGGGACGGCCAGTTCACCGCCGCCGGTGCCGTCCGTGCTCTCGTGCCCTCTGTGCAGCATCCCTTCCTGCCCTTCCTCCGGTACGTGCGCGTGGCCCGAGCCCCGTCGGCTCGCGGCCCGGCCCCCGCCCGGAACGCGGATGAGGACAGCCCATTGCCCCAACGGGTGCCACAGCAAGGCGCTTTACCGAGGTTTGACCCAGCCTCCGGTTTCAGTGCAGGTCGGCTGTGTAACCCGGCAGGACCCGGCGCAGCGCGCGCAGCGCATAGTACGCCCGGGACTTCACGGTACCGGGTGGTACGCCGAGGGTCTGCGCCGCTTCCGCCACACTGGCCCCGAGGAAGTACACGAGTACAAGGACGTCACGGTGCTCCGGCGTGAGTGTCTTCACAGCCTTGCGCACGTCGAGCATCGTGGCGGCCCGCTCGGCGTGGTCGGCGCTGACCCGTGCGGTCTCGGGGACCTCGCCGCCGGCCTCGGGCGGCCGGGCCCGCCGGGCCCGCCGGGCGTCGATCGCAAGGCGCCGGGCGACGGTCAGCAGCCAGGGTCGCACCGAGTCGAAGCCGTCGGCGTGCACTGCCTCGGGGTGCTGCCAGGCGCGTACCAGGGTCTCCTGGGCGAGGTCCTCGGCGCGCTGCCGGTCGCCGTCGCAGAGCCGGAGCAGCAGCGCGAAGAGCGGGCCGCCGTGCTCGCGCTGGAGCGCGGCCAGTTCGTGCTCGGCGGTCGTCGTCCCGTGGGCCGGCGCCGCCGTCCGGTGGGTGAGTGAGGTCGCGGCCGTCATGGCCGTATGGCAGCGCAGGCCGGAGCCGGGGGACAGGGGGTCCACGCCGCGGTGCGACGGACGGTCGATCGCGTCGGTGAACGGTCGGACGAGCGGTTCCGCAGGGGCCGGACGGGCTAATGAGGAGGCCTGATCCGTTTATTCGGCGTGCCAGATTCGTACCCATATGCCCGTCGCGGCATTGTCGGTAAATACGACATATCTGGGGTGACCTGATGCTCGGACGCAGACAACACATGGCCCTGGCCGTCACCGCCGTCCTGGCGGCCGCGGCGGCCTGTACCAACCACGCACGGCAGGATTCCGGGCGCGGGGCCCCCGCCGGCTCCGCCGCCCGCGGCTTCACCCTGGTCGCCTCCGGCGGCGTCCTGCCGCAGACCTCCGTCGTCGACCGCGCGGCCTACGACGCCGGCGAGAGCGGCTACGACTTCCGGCCCATGCTCGCCGACGTCGAACCCGTCGTCTCCCGCGCCGATCTGGCGCTGTGTCACATGGACACCGTCTACGGCACCGGAGGCGAGCACTCCGGTTACCCGCCCTTCAAGTCCCCGCCGCAGATCGCCCAGGGCCTCACCGCGACCGGATACGACGGCTGCTCCACCGCCTCCAGTCACGCCCTGGACGACGGAGCCGCCGGCATCCGCCGCACCCTGGACGCGATGGACGAGGCCGGCCTCAAGCACGCCGGCACCGCCCGCAGCGCAGCCGAGGCGCACTCGGTGACGATCTTCGCGGCCGGCCCGGCCCGGGTCGCGCACCTGTCGTACACCCTCGACGCCGGCGCAAACCCGTTGCCGGCCGGCGAGCCCTGGGCCGTCAGCCTCGCCGACGAGCAACGGATGATCTCCGACGCCCGTGCCGCCCGGCAGGCCGGCGCCGACGTGGTCGTGGTCTCGGTGCACTGGGGCACCGACTGGCAGGACGCGCCGGACGAGCAGCAGCTCGCCCTGGCCCGGAGGCTCACCGCCTCGAGCACCGCCGGCCGCCCCGACATCGACCTGATCCTCGGCAGCCACGCCCATGTCCCGCAGGCGTACGAGAAGGTCAACGGCACCTGGGTGATCTACGGCATGGGTGAGCAGATCCCCGGCGAGACGTACCAGCGCGGTGCCCGGGACCCGCGCGGCAACGAGTCCACCCTCGGCCGCTTCACCTTCCTCCCGCCCGCGCGGCCGGGCGACCGCTGGCGGGTCACCAAGGCCGAGTTCATCCCCGAGTGGTTCGACCCGGACGCGGGCCGGGTGGTCGACCTCAACCGGGCCATCGCCGACGGCGCCGAGCTGGGCGCGGTGCGCGACCGCATCCGGGACGTGACGCTCAGCCGCGGAGCGGCCAAGGACGGCCTGGTCATGGGGGAGTGATCAGCCCGCGCTCATCCGGCGGACTGTCGTACGGCCAGCGCGGAGCGCTTGTAGGAGTAGCCGAAGTAGATCACGCACCCGATCACGAACCACACCGCGAACCGCACCCAGGTCTCCCACTGCAGGAACGTGATCAGCCAGATCGAGAAGACGACCCCCAGCGCGGGCACGACCGGCATCCCCGGCGTGCGGAAGGTGCGGGGCAGCTCCGGCTGGCGGTAGCGCAGCACGATCACCGCCGTGCACACCACCACGAACGCCAGCAGGATGCCGATGTTGGTCAGCTCGGCCGCCGAGCCGATCGGCACGAACCCGGCGATGGCCGCCGAGCCCACCCCGACGATCCAGGTCACCCGGGTCGGCACATGGCGCGTCGGGTGGGTCTTGGCGAACCACTTGGGCAGCAGCCCGTCGCGGGACATGGAGAACCACACCCGCGTCACGCCCAGCATGAACGTGAACATCACGGTCAGGATGCCGATGATGGCGCCCACCGCGATCACGTCCGCCAGCCCGCTCAGCCCCACGGACTTGAACGCGGTCGAGAAGCCGCTCTCCTTGTTGATGTGCTTGTAGTTCTGCATGCCCGTCAGCACCAGACAGGCCGCCACGTACAGCACCATCGAGATCGCCAGCGAGTAGATGATCGCCTTGGGCATGTGCCGCTGCGCGTCCTTCGATTCCTCGGCCGCCGTCGACATCGCGTCGTAGCCGAACACCGCGAAGAACACGGTGGCCGCGCCGGTGAAGGCGCCGCCGATGCCGTACGGGAAGAACGGGTGGTAGTTCGCGGTGTCGATGTGGAACACGCCCACCCCGATCACCAGCAGCACCACGACCACCTTCAGCCCGACGACAACGGTCTCGAAGCGGGCCGCGCTGCGGATGCCCAGGTTCAGGAGCCAGGCGATCAGCAGGCACAGCACGGCGGCGAACAGGTCGACCCGGTGCCCGTCCCCGGTGCCGGGCGCGCCCAGCATCCAGTGCGGCAGGTTCGCGCCCATCTCCTCGACCAGGAAGCTGAAATATCCGGAGATGCCGATCGCCACCACGGCCACGATCGCGGTGTACTCCAGCAGCAGGTCCCAGCCGATGAACCAGCCCGCGAACTCGCCGAGCACCGCATAGCCGTACGTGTACGCCGACCCCGCCTTGGGGATCAGCCCGGCGAACTCGGCGTACGACAGCGCCGCACACGCGCTCGCCACACCGGCGATCAGGAACGACACCAGCACTGCCGGACCGGCCGTGCCGTTGGCCACCGTGCCGGCCAGCGTGAAGATACCGGCGCCGATGATGCCGCCCACGCCGATCGCGGTGAGCTGCCACAGGCCCAGCGACCGGTCCAGCCGGGTGCCCTCGCCGACTTCCGTGTCCTCGATGTGCTCGATGGGTTTGCGGCGGAGAATGCCTTCGCCCGCGCGGATCCTGTCCATGAGCCTCACCTCTTCGCCGACGGCAAACGGCTGCCGGCGGATCATGATGGCTCAGGCCCATCGCGTACGGAAGACGCCACGCACGGGCCGGGCCGCAGTCCGGACGTACTCGTACAACCGGTGGTTGTGGTGGGTGCCGTCCTGGTTGTTTGCGTCGACGACGTCCTGCTGGTTTTCATGTCCTGGGTCAACAGGAGGTTGTGCATGAAACTGGGCCGGCGGTTCGGGTGGCTGTGGGGGGCGTACGCCGTCAGTACCTTCGGCACCTGGCTCGCGTTCGACGCCTTCGCGATGATCGCGGTCCTCGTCCTGCACGCCGGATCCGCCGAGGTGTCGCTGCTCGCCTCCGCCGGTGTGGCGGTCGGCGCGGTGGCCGCCGTACCGCTCGGGCCGTGGATCGAGTTCCGGCGCAAGCGCCCGGTGATGATCACCGCCGACCTCGTGCGCTGTGCCGCGCTGCTCACCCTGCCCGCCGCCTACGCGCTCGGCGTGCTCGGCTTCGGGCAGCTGCTGGCGGTCGCCGTGATCGTCGCAGCGGCCGACATCACCTTCACCGCCGCCTCCGGCGCCCACCTCAAGGCCCTCGTCGCGCCCGCCGACCTGCTCACCGCCACCAGCCGGTTCGAGTCCACCACCTGGACGGCCTCCGTACTCGGCCCGCCGCTCGGCGGCGCCGCGATCGGTCTGATCGGACCCGTGACGACGGTGGTCGTGGACGCCGTCAGCTATCTGCTCTCCGCTCTCGGCATCCGGGCCATCGGCACCGGCGAGGCCCACCCGCAGCGCACCGCAGCGCCCCGCGCAGGAGAACTCCTCGACGGCTGGCGGCACCTGCTCACCAGCCGCGCCCTGCGCCCGCTGTTCTTCAACTCGCTGGCGAACAACGCCCTGATCATGGCCGTCTCGCCGGTGCTCGCGGTCCTCATGGTCGGGCACCTCGGCTTCACGCCCTGGCAGTACGGCCTCGCCTTCGCGGTGCCCTGCCTCGGCGGACTGCTCGGCTCCCGGCTCGCCCGCCCGCTCACCACCCGCTACGGCCGTCGCCGCGTCCTGCTCACCTCCGGTGTGCTGCGCGCGCTGTGGTCCGTCGGACTCGCCTTCGTCCGCCCCGGCGTGCCCGGCCTGCTGATCGTGATGGTGACCGAGGCGGGGCTGATCACCTGCTGCGGCGTGTTCAACCCCGTCCTCGCCGCCGAACGGCTGGAACTGGCCCCGCCCGACCGGGTGGCCCGTACCCTCGCCGCCTGGTCGGTCACCGGCAAGGCCACAACCGCCGCCGTGACCGCCCTGTGGGGCCTGCTCGCCGCCGTCACCAGCCCGCGTACGGCGATCGCCACCGCCGGGATCCTGCTGCTGGCGACCCCGCTGCTGCTGTTCCGGCCTACGGAACGACCGTCACCGGCCAGCGTCCGGCCTTCACCAGCCGCACCGCCACCGAGCCGATGATCCGGTGCCCGGCCTGCTCCGAGGCGCCGACGACCACCGCGTCCGCCTTCAGCTCGTCGGCCGCCCTGACCAGCCCGCTGTAGGCGTCCCCGCGGAAGGTGTGGAACTCCCAGCGGACCTCGAATATCCCCTTGACGCGCTCGGCCGCCTCCCGGATGTACGTGACCAGGTCCTCGGCGATCGCGTCGGTGGTCTCCGCCACCGGCGCCCCGAGCGCCGCCCCGGCCGCGAGGACCGGCTGCACGTACACCACGGCCAGCAGCGCGTGCTGGCGCCGGGCGAGCCCGCCCGCGTACGCGGCGGCGCGCAGCGAGGAGTCGGAGCCGTCCACCCCGACCACGATGACCTTCGGCCCGTCCGTACCCCGCTCGAACTGGTGCGCGTGCGAATGGGAGTGCTGCCCCTGCTGTTCCGTCACGGCCGTGAGGCTATCGGAACCAGCGGTTCCCGCTGAGCCACGGGGCCGTATCGGGACAGGACAAGTGGACGTCCGGCCACCGGATCCGGCGCTCTCGACGGGCGAGCCGCCCGGCCGCTTCCTACAGTCGGAACCATGACCGCCAGTGCGGAGTCCTCCGCCCGGAGGAACCCCACGGCCGCGACACGCCCGCCCGCCGGGGGGCGGCTCGGCTGGGTGCCCGAGGCCTTCGCGACGTTCTTCGCCGCGCTCGCCCTGCTGTGCGCCCTGCTCGCCCTCATCGAGCCCCTGCGGCGCCTGCTCCGCCCGGTCGCCCACGCCCTCGACGCGCTCCTGGTGCCCATCAGCGCCAACCTCGCCTACGCCGTCTTCCTGTTCCTGCTGGCCGGCGCCATCGCCGCCCGCAAGAAGGTCGCCTGGTGGCTGGTCGTCGTCTACCTCGGCCTGGTCGTCCTCAGCGACGCGCTCGGCGTGTCCCTGGGCCTCTACGTGGCGTCCCTGCCGTCCCTCGTGCTGTGCGGCCTGCTGCTGGTCCTGCTCGTCGTGGCCCGCCGGGAGTTCTACGCCGCCTCCCGGCGTGCCGCCGTACGCCGGGCCCTCGGCGTACTGGCGGCCGGGATCGTCGTGGCGATCCTGCTGGGCTGGGGGCTGGTCCTGCTGTTCCCGGGCACGCTCCCGGCCGGCCAGCACCTGGCCTGGGCGGCCGACCGGGTGTGCGGCGGGCTGGTCTCCGAAGGCCATTTCACCGGCCGTCCGCCGCGCAAGGTCACCTTCGTGCTCGGCCTGCTCGGCGCCCTCGCCCTGCTCAACGCCGCCGCCACGCTGTTCCGCTCCCAGCGCCTGGAGGCCGCCCTGCACGACGACGAGGAGGCCCGCATCCGCGCCCTCCTCGCGATCTACGGCGAGCGTGACTCCCTCGGCTACTTCGCCACCCGCCGGGACAAGGCCGTCGTCTTCTCGTCCAGCGGCAAGGCCGCCGTCACCTACCGCGTCGAGACCGGGGTGTGCCTGGCCAGCGGCGATCCCGTCGGGGACCCGGAGGCCTGGCCGCACGCGATCGCCGCCTGGCTGGACCTGGCCCGGCGCTACGCCTGGGCGCCCGCCGTGATGGGGGCCTCCGAGGACGGCGCCCGCGCCTACGCCCGCGCCGGGCTCGGCGCCCTCCAGCTCGGCGACGAGGCGATCGTGCACGTGGCCTCCTTCGATCTCGACGGCCGGGACATGCGGGTCACCCGGCAGGCCGCGCACCGCGTCGCCCGCACCGGCGCCACCAGCCGCATCCGCCGCCACTCCAGCCTCGGCGAACGGGAGATGGAGGAGGTCGTCGACAAGGCCGACGCCTGGCGCGACACCGAGACCGAACGCGGCTTCTCCATGGCCCTGGACCGGCTCGGCGACCCCGCCGACGGCGACTGCCTGCTCGTGGAGGCCCTCGGCGAGGACGGTCGGCTCCTCGCCCTGCTCTCCTTCGTGCCCTGGGGCCACGACGGCGTGTCCCTGGATCTGATGCGCCGCGACCGCGCCGCCCCCAACGGGGTCATGGAGTTCATGGTCGCCGAGCTGTGCGCCGCCGCACCCAAGCTGGGCGTGCGCAGGATCTCGCTGAACTTCGCCGTCTTCCGGTCCGTCTTCGAGGAGGGCGCCCGCATCGGCGCCGGACCCGTCCTCAGGCTCTGGCGCCGCCTGCTGCTGTTCTTCTCCCGCTGGTGGCAGCTGGAGGCCCTGTACCGCTCCAATGCCAAGTACCACCCCGAGTGGTATCCGCGCTTCATCTGCTACGGCGAGACCGCCTCGCTCGCCCGGATCGGCCTCGCCTCCGGCATCGCCGAGGGCTTCGTCTCCGTCCCGTCCCTGCGCAAGCTCTGGGGCAAGGGACACCCGAAGAACGGACAGCGTCCCGCCACCACCCAGGAACTGCCCCCGCTGGCGGTGCTCGGCCTCGACGAAGGGCACCGGGGCGCCGCCGCGGCCCCCGAGGCGGGCCTGCCCGACCAGGTCCGGGTCCGCCGCCGCACCCTCGACCGGCTGCGCGCCGCCGGCACCGACCCCTACCCGGTCGGCGTCCCCGCCCCCACCCACGCCCTCGCCGACGTCCGGCCCGGCCAGGACGTCACCGTGGCCGGCCGGGTGATGCTGGTCCGCGACTTCGGCGGCATCGTCTTCGTCCTGCTGCGCGACTGGTCGGGCGACCACCAGATCGCCCTCACCCGCGACACGCCCGGCGCCGCCCTCGACCGCTTCACCGCCGACACCGACATCGGCGACCACATCACCGTCTCCGGCCACGCGGGCGTGAGCGACAAGGGCGAACCCACCGTGTTCGTCACCGACTGGCAGCTCACCGGCAAGTGCCTGCGCCCGCTGCCCGACAAACACCGCGGCCTCGCCGACCCCGAGGCCAAGGTCCGCCGCCGCTATCTCGACCTCGCTACCAGCCCCGCCGCCCGCGCCGTGCTCCGGGCCCGCTCCACCGTCGTACAGGCACTGCGCCAGGGCCTGCTGGACCGCGGCTACCTCGAGGTCGAGACCCCGATGCTGCAGCAGATCCACGGCGGCGCCAACGCCCGCCCCTTCACCACCCACATCAACGCCTACGACCTCGACCTCTACCTGCGCATCGCCCCCGAGCTGTTCCTCAAGCGGCTCTGCGTCGGCGGTCTGGAGAAGGTCTTCGAACTGGGCCGCACCTTCCGCAACGAGGGTGTCTCCTACAAGCACAACCCCGAGTTC
Organism: Streptomyces broussonetiae; assembly: GCF_009796285.1. Classification (NCBI taxonomy): domain Bacteria; kingdom Bacillati; phylum Actinomycetota; class Actinomycetes; order Kitasatosporales; family Streptomycetaceae; genus Streptomyces; species Streptomyces broussonetiae. Next base: position 8,493,780 of record NZ_CP047020.1, read on the forward strand.
ACGATGCTGGAGGCCTACCAGGCGCACGCCGACTACACGGTGATGCTCGACCTCACCCGCGAGCTGGTCCAGGGCGCGGCACGCGCCGCCTTCGGCTCCCCGGTGGCCCGCAGGGGCGGGCAGGAGTACGACATCTCCGGTGCCTGGCCGGTCAAGACCGTGTACGGGGCGATCTCCGAGGAACTGGGCGAGGAGATCACCCCCGGCACCGAACTGCTGCGGCTGCACCGGCTGTGCGACCGCACCGGGGTGCCGTACACCGCCGACGACACGCCCGCCGACGTCGTCCTGGAGATGTACGAGCGGCTCGTGGAGGAACGCACCCGAATGCCCACGTTCTACAGGGACTTCCCGACCGACGTGTCCCCGCTGACCCGGCAGCACCGCACCGACCCGCGGCTCGCCGAGCGCTGGGACCTCGTCGCCTTCGGCACTGAACTCGGCACCGCCTACTCGGAGTTGACCGACCCCGTGGAACAGCGCCGACGGCTCACCGAGCAGTCGCTGCGGGCCGCGGGCGGCGATGCGGAGGCCATGGAACTGGACGAGGACTTCCTCCAGGCCCTCGAGTACGCCATGCCCCCGACCGGCGGCCTCGGCCTCGGCGTCGACCGGCTCGTCATGTTCCTCACCGGCCTGACGATCCGCGAGACCCTGCCGTTCCCGCTGGTGCGCCACCGCTGAGGCCCGGCACGAACAGGGGCGCGCCCGTACCGGCGCCCCGCTGCCGGGAGGAGTTCAGGGCCCGCAGGGGCGCGTCGGTGCCCGAGCGGGCGAAACCGGCGGGCAGGGCGAGCACGCCGCGGCCGAAGGTGATGAGAGGCAGCGGCAGTTGCACCGCCCCGGAGCAGGGGCCCGCACGCCCGTTCGGCCTGCGGCTCTCTGCATCGCTTGTGCTGCCGCTGTGAACTGATGATCTGTCAGGGAGCCGTCCGGCGCACCTCCACCGCCCCCGTACTGCTCCGACCGGGTGCATTCCTGCCGCCGCACCGGTGTCGTTGTGGTGCGCCGGAGCCTCGTGGGGCGACTGATGAGTCATGCAGAAGGATCAGTTCCTCACCCGGCGCCGGATGCTCCTCGCCGGCGCCGCCGCACTCGGGGCCGCGGGAAGTGCCGGAGTCGTCCTCGCGGGCGGCGCCGAGGAGAGCGCGCCGCATGCCCCGGCCCCCCTTTCCGGCCCGCAGGCCCGCCAGGCCCTCAAGTCCTCGGCCTTCCGTCTCCAGCCGCTCACCGACGACGGACCGCCGCGCGCGGCGCCGCGCCGACTGAAGGTACGCACCGAGCCGATTCTCCGGATCTCCGGCCGCGGCCGGCACATGATGCTGACGTTCGACGACGGCCCCAACCCGGACTACACCCCGCACATCCTGGACACCCTTGCCAAGTACGACGTCCGGGCGATGTTCTTCCTGTGCGGGGAGTGCGTCGTCGAGAACAAGAAGCTGGTCGCCCGCATGGCCGACGAGGGCCATGTCGTCGGCAACCACACCTGGACGCATCCGCTGCTGACGACCCTCGACCGCCGTGAGATCCACGACGAGATGAAGAGCACCAGCGACGCCATCGAGGAGTCCTACGGTGAACGCCCCCAGTGGTTCCGGGCCCCTTACGGCGCCTGGAACCGGGCCGCGTTCCAACTGGGCGCCGAGATGGGCATGGAGCCGATGGCCTGGACGGTGGACACCACCGACTGGATGACGCCGGGCACCTCCACCATCATCGACCGGGTGGAGAGCGGCGCCGCCCCCGGTGTCGTGGTGCTCTCCCACGACGCCGGGGGCGACCGTTCGCAGACCGTCCACGCGATCCGTGAATGGCTGCCCCATCTCATCGACTCCGGGTATCACATGACGGTGCCGCCCAGACGCCTGTGACGGTATTGCGGAGCTTTTTTGCACATCCCTTTTTCCGTCCGTTCCCAAAGACCGTTCTCCCGTGTGATCGCCCGCCCGGCGCGGTGGCTTCAGCGCACCGCGACCAGGCGGGCGAAGACCACGACATTCCCGTCGTAGCCGCGCTGCTTCGAGAATCCGCCGCCGCAGGTGATGACCCGCAGTTCCGGCGTTCCCTTCGAGCCGTACACCAGGTCACCGGGGAAACCGGCCTTCGAGAAGACCTCGACGCCGTAGATCTCGAACACCACGGTCCTTCCGTCCTTGCGCAGGACCTCGATCCGGTTGCCCTTCTTCAGCGCGCCGAGCCCGTAGAACACGGCGGGGCCCCGCTGGTTGTCGACGTGTCCGACGATGACGGACGTGCCCTTCTCACCGGGGGAGACCGCACCGGTGAACCAGCCCGCGAGAGAGGCGTTCTCCGGCGGTGGCGCTTCGACCCAGCCGTCGGCGTCCAGGCCCACGGGCGTCACCGGCGCGTCCACCCGGATCGCCGGGATCCGCACCCGGCGGACGGCGGAGAAGCCGAGCGGGGCCGGGGCCGCGGCGAACGCGCCCGTGGCGGTGCGGCTGTCGGGGGCCGCCGCCGAGGCGGGCTGCGGCGGACCGATGTCGAACTCCCCCGAGCCATTGCGAATGAGCGCCAGACCGGTCAGCAGAACAAGCGCTATCACACCCCACGGGGCGCGCCTCCTCCGCCGTTCCTCCTCTTCGGCAAGCTCGAACAGTTCGGACACAGACATTCGCCAACCTCTCTCGACGCGGCTGCCGCCGCGTGCGTAGCGCGTGGGAAAACGCTAAATCCCGCGCGCATCGCGGGCGACGGGTTGAGCGGCGAACGGGTGGCCCGCGGCGGGTGTGGTGCGCCATCCGAGTCGCCGTTTCCGGGAAACTTCTGACCATCCGTGACCTGCGGCAATATCAGATTGTGTGCTTTCCGTCCGGCGCGTTGCCTCACCAGGACGGACCATTCTCGACATGCGGGCGTGTTCCCGGGGTCCGAGGGTCGTCCCGGGAGGCGTTTTCTCGCCGATCGACCGGGACCGGACCCGGGGCGCCTCCCGCGGAGGTTCACATGAGAAACCGACGTGCCCTCGCGGCCGTGTGCGCCGCGTTCGCCGTACTCGGGTTCGCCGCCCCCGTGGCCGTCGCGGACGGCCTGGGCGACGGCAACGGCCATCGCAACTTCGGGGCCCGGGATCCGGGCCGCGGTGACGGTGCCGGCCGGGGCAAGGGCAACTGGAACGGCCGCTGGGACGAGGACGAGGACGGTCGTGGCCGCGGCGCCCCGTGGCACACCCTGGCCGGACCCGCGGTCGCGGGCGAAGCCCGGCTGACCGTGCTCGGCGGTGTCCACAGCGGTGCCGGAGGCGCCAGGTCCAGCGGTGCCACGCCCACCGACATGGCCATCGGCAGCGCACTCGTGGCCTCGGCGGTCATCGGGGGCGGTGTCTTCTGGCTGCGCCGCAGGAACGAGAAGCGGATGTGACCCCAGTCCGGGCATGCCTTTGCCCCGGTCCCGCACGGGAGCCGGGGCGAAGGCCACGGGTTATTTGACGACGGTCGGGAACAGGTTCGTGAACGGGTCCGCGGTCACCGCGATGCCCCGGCTGTAGGGGGCGTCGAAGTCCCAGATGAGGAACAGCATGAACGCGATGGTCGCGGAGAACAGCCCGGCCAGGACCAGTTCGCGTTTGGTGCGCCGGATCTGCAGCGCGAACACCATGCCGACGGTGACCAGACCGCCGATGAACAGTCCCCACCACACCACCGGCGGCATGGTGGCCCCGGTGGAGTCGGCGCGGTTGTTCCGCGCCTGGTCGGCGGCGGTCATCTGGTCCAGCAGGGGCTGGTAGGCCTGTGCCTCGAAGTCGTTCTTCGGCCGGTAGTCGGTGACGTCCTGGCGGACCTTCTGCAGCAGCGCGGTGCCGCGGTCGGTGACCCGCTCGTCGTTCGACATCGTCTTCCACTCGTGGTCGACGACGTACGCGACATAGGCGTTGACGTCGGTGCGGATCCGGTCACGCACGTCCGGCGGATAGACCCGCACCCGCTCCGAGATCTCGTGCAGCGCCTGGGCCTCGCTCTGCACGTAGTCCTGGGCGGAGCTGCGGGCCTCCCAGACGCCCGCGATGGCGAGACCCAGGACGATGGCGTACACGACACCGATCCACATCGTCATGTATTCGATGACGTCCGGGGTCTCGCTGGGATCCTCGTCCTCGGGAGCCCGCCTGTTGCGTACGACGGTGATGACCACCACGACGGCACAGGCCCCCAGCATCGCGAGGGCGAGAACAAGCCAATCCGGCAACGGATACCTCCAAGGGTGAGCGGCCGACGCGTCAGCGCGGGCGCAGGGCCGCGACGGCGACGATCGCGGGGACGGTGATGAGCAGGACGTAGACCACCGGCGTGGTGGTGTTCGGCGCCCGGTGGCTGACGGCGTGGGGGTGGTACGCGGGATAGCTCACCGGGGTCACCGTGGGCCGTGGGGCGCGCTTGGGTGTCGGCCTGGGCCTCGGGTCCGGCGTCGGTGTGGGGGCGGGCGGGGGTGCCGGTACCGGCCGGGCGGCCGGCGCGGGCCGGGCCGGGGGCCTGGATCTCGGTTTCGGCTTGGGCTTCGGGACGGGCTTGGGCGCCGGACGCGGCTTCGGCGGCGGCGGGGGTGGTGGGGGAGGAGGTGTGGGGGTCGGTGTGGGTGTGGGCGGGCACGGTGGCGGTGTCGGCAACGGGCAGGGCGGGGGAGTGGGCCAGTGGTCGCCGTCACCTGCCCACGCCACCGCCACCGTGCCGTCCGGTCCCGTGGAGGCGGACGCGCAGGCGTCGGCCGACGCGCTGCCGACCGGGCAGCCCACCAGGGTCCAGCTCAGCGTCAACAGGGCCAACACCCTTGCGGCGGGCGCGCATCGGGTCACTTCGGGTCCATGCACGACGAAGATCATGGGGGTCCGGAAACCGGAAGTACGCCGTAGTGCGCCAGGATTGGCCCTAAGGAAGGACATCTCATGATCAATGGTTTGACGCGCCCAAGCGTGCGGTTGGCGTGAAACGTGCGCCCGCGTGCGCCGCCGGCGCAGGGGTGTGACGCGGCATCCGGAAAGAATTTCCCGAAGAACTTCCCCTCCGGGTTGAACGCTTGGGCCCCCGCGGTGCGTACCCATGGCCGTGCGGCGGCGTAGCAAGGCGCTGCAACATCCAGGCAATAATGGGGAGTTGACGATGAAGACCTCCTGGCGGACCGCCTCACTGGTGGCCACAGCCGCCTCGGTGCTGGCGCTGACGACGGCGTGCGGTCAGGACAACAGCACCACCCCGGCCGCGGCGGCCCAGAACGTCGGGGCCACCGCGCCCGCGGGCAGCCCGACCACGGGCGCAGGCATCGGCACGGGCGCCGGAAACGGCTACGGCGCCGACGGCAACCAGAGTTCCGCCTCTCCGACCCAGGCCGCCCCCGCGGGCAAGCTCACCGTGGCCGCCAACCCCGACCTGGGCAATGTGCTGACCGACGGCTCCGGCCTCACCCTCTACCGGTTCGACAAGGACACCGCCAACCCGCCCAAGTCGAACTGCGCCGGCGACTGCGCCAGCACCTGGCCGCCGGTGCCCGCCGGCGACGCCACCGCCGGTGCCGGCGTCGACAAGGCGCTGCTCGGCTCGGTCACCCGCGCCGACGGCACCAAGCAGCTCACCATCGGCGGCTGGCCCGCGTACCGCTACGCCAAGGACGTCAACGCCGGTGACGTCAACGGCCAGGGCGTGGGCGGCAAGTGGTTCGCGCTGGCCGCCGACGGGAAGAAGGCCTCCCTGGCCGCCCTGCCCGGGCTGTCCGTGCGCAAGGACCCCAAGCTCGGTGACATCATCGTCGACAAGAACGGCCGGACCGTCTACCGCTTCCTGAAGGACAAGGCCTGGCCCAAGTCCGTCTCGAACTGCACCGGCGCCTGCCTCGTGAAGTGGCCGGCCGTCGGCATCGTCAAGCCCGAGGACACCCAGGGCGTCAAGAAGAAGGGCCTGATGGGCTTCACCCGTCCCGACGGTGTGAAGCAGATGACCGTCAACTGCTGGCCGATCTACACCTTCTCCGGGGACAAGGCCCCCGGCGACACCAACGGTCAGGGCGTGGGCGGCACCTGGTACGCCGTCTCGCCCGACGGCAAGCCGGTCGGCGCACCGGGCAACTAGATCACCTCCCCAGGGTCGATCGCCCCGCCCTGCCCGGAGCGCCACCGAAGGTCCGCCCCCTCCGCACCGCACGGAGGGGGCGGACCGTGTTGTACCGGGCGGAACGCGCAGGCGGCGCAACGGTCGTCACACAGCGGGGTCGTACAGGCACATGCCGCAGGCAGTGACCGGGAACGGATGGTCAATTTCCGTTTCGGGTCGCTCCTTTGGCGGGCGATCAGTAGCCTCAGCTCGAACACCGGATCGCCTACGCCTGTCGTCCACGCCTTGGAGAGATACATGGAGCGTCCCGCCTGGGCCCCACGGAGCATCGACATCTCGGTGCCGAGCGTCTCGCGGATCTACGACTACTACCTGGGCGGTTCGTACAACTTCGAGGTCGACCGGGAAGCGGCCCGCAAGGCCATGGAGTTCATGCCCGGCCTGCCGAAGATCATGCAGGCGAACCGGGCGTTCATGCGGCGGGCCGTGCGGTTCGCGGCCCAGGAGGGCCTCACCCAGTTCCTCGACATCGGCTCCGGCATCCCGACGTTCGGCAACGTCCACGAGGTGGCCCAGGCGGCCGCGCCGGGCACGCGCGTGGTCTACGTCGACCACGACCCGGTCGCCGTCGCGCACAGCCAGGCGGTACTGGCCGGCAACGAGGACACGGACGTGGTCGCGGCCGACCTGCGCAAGCCTCAGGAGATCCTCGCGAGCCCCCGGTTGGAGCGGCTGATCGACCTGAACCGGCCAGTTGCCCTCCTCCTCGTTGCCATACTGCACTTCGTGGAAGACGTGGACGACCCCTACGGTGCGGTGGCCGAGCTGCGCGAGGCGCTCGCTCCCGGCAGCATGCTGATCCTCACCCATGCCTCGTACGAGGGAATCCCGCTGCCCGTCGAGCGGGCCGAGGGCGCGGTGGACGTATACAGGGACATTCGCAACCCGCTGATCATGCGCTCGCGCGAGGAGATCGCGCGGTTCTTCGAGGGGTACGAGATGGTGGAACCCGGACTGGTGCCGATGCCGCACTGGCGCCCGGAATCGGCGCCGGAGGACGAGGATCCGTTCGCCTTCTCCGGATTCGCCGGCGTGGGGCGCACCGCGTGAGCGCGGAGCCGGACGGACCGGAGGGCAGACTGCGCCGGTTCGCGACGATCTGGAGCCGTGCGGTCTACCCGGTGACCTCCACCTCGCTGACCCGTGCCGAGTTCGAGGAGCGGCTTTTGCCGCTCGCCCGCCGGTTGAGCGGGCTGCTGCGGGCGCACGGCTTCGACGCGGACGGCGCGCGGGCGGTCGGCGCGGCCCTCGTCGGCGCCCACTGCACCGACCCCGAGGCGCTCACCCGCACCCTGGACTGCGTCGACGCCTATCTGGTGCTGTACTGCGGCGAGGACGGTCCCGAGGCCCCGCAGGACGAACCGCGGCTGCGTTCCTCGCGGTTGCAGCACGCGATGGCCGCCGGGTACGCGCAGGCCCTGCGCGAGCGCACCCTGGTCGAGCAGGAGGCCATCGCCCAGGCCGCGTTGCAGGCCCAGGGCGTGGTCGCACAGGCGCTGCACGCCAGCGAGGCCCGCTTCCGCGCGGTCTTCGAGGGCGCCGCCATAGGGATCGGCATCGCCGACCTCGACGGCAACGTCCTGCAGGTCAACGGGGCGCTGCTGCGCATGTTCGGCTTCTCCGAGCAGAACCTGCGTGGCCGCCGGGTCCACGACTGGGTGCACCCCGAGGACGCCCCGCAGACCTGGAGGCTCTACGACGAACTGGTCCGCGGCGACCGCGAGCACTACCACCTCGAAAAGGCCTTCAACCGCCCCGACGGCACGGTCCTGTGGACCAACCTGACGGTCTCCCTGCTGCGCGACGCCGAGGGCGCACCGCAGTACCAGTTGGCCCTCATGGAGGACACCACCGAGCGGCGGCTGCTCAACCTCCGGCTGCGCTACGAGGCCACACACGACGCGCTCACCGGACTGCCCAACCGCACCCTGTTCTTCGAGCGTCTGGAGAAGGTCCTGGCCGCCGGCGAGGGTCAGCGGTTCGGCCTGTGCTATCTCGACCTGGACGGCTTCAAGACCGTCAACGACAGCCTCGGGCACGCGGCCGGCGACCGGCTGCTGGTGGAGGTCGCCGACCGGCTGCAGTCCTGCGCGACCGCGCCCGGAGAGATGGTCGCCCGGCTCGGCGGAGACGAGTTCGTGGCCCTGACCACGGGACCCGGCACCGAGCGCAAGGTGGACGAGCTGGCCGAGCGCATCATGAACGCGCTCGTGACCCCCATCAGCATCGACGGCCGGGACCTCATGGTGCGCGGCAGCCTCGGCATCGTGGAGGGCCCGGCCGGGGAACGCACCGCCGCCGAGGTCCTGCGCAGCGCGGACATCACCATGTACCGGGCGAAATCGGCGGGCGGAAACCGCTCGGAACTGGCCGACCCGGAGGCCGACGCCCGCGCCATCACCCGCCACGGCCTGACCACCGCCCTGCCCACGGCCCTGGAGCGCGGTGAGTTCTTCATCGAGTACCAGCCCCTGGTCCACCTCGGCGACGGCAGCGTGCGCGGCGCCGAGGCCCTGGTGCGCTGGCTGCACCCGCAGCACGGGGTGCTCGGCCCCGACCGCTTCATCCCGCTCGCCGAGCACACCGGCCTGATCGTGCCGCTGGGCCGCTGGGTGCTGGAGGAGTCCATCCGCCAGGCCCGCGCCTGGCGCGAGCGCTACGGCACCGAGACCAGCGCCGGGCCGCTGAGGATCAACGTCAACCTGTCCCCGTGCCAGCTCAGCCATCCGGCGCTGGTCCAGGACACGGTCGACATCCTGGAGCGCGCCGGTGTGGCCCCGGAGGCGCTGTGCCTGGAGGTCACCGAGTCCGCGCTCATCGGCGCCGACGACGACCTGCTCAAACCCCTGCGCCGGCTGGCCGAGATGGGCGTCGACATCGCCCTGGACGACTTCGGCACCGGCTACTCCAACCTCGCCAACCTGCGCCGTCTGCCCGTGAGCATCCTCAAACTGGACCGCTCCTTCACCCAGGGCATGCAGCAGTTCCCCGCCGACCCGGTCGATTTGAAGATCGTCGAGGGAATCGTCTCCCTCGCCCACAGCCTGGACCTCGCGGTCACCGTCGAGGGCGTGGAAACGGGCGCCCAGGCCGAACAGTTGCGGATACTGGGCTGCGACACGGCCCAGGGCTGGTACTACGCCAGACCGGGCCCGCCGGAGAGGCTGCACGACCTGGCGCTGGTGGACGCGACGGGCTGATGCGGGGGTGCGGGGGCGCAAGCCCCCACGAGGTCGCGGGGGACTGCGCGAGACGCGACCCTGCCCCCGCGCCCCGAAACGGCGCTTCCGCGGCCGGCGAATCCGGACGAGAGCCCGCTCACCGCTCGAGCAGCATCCGCTGCAACTCCCGCGCAGCGCGCGGCGGAGCCACGTCACTGCGGTGAGCCAACGCAATGGTCCGGTGCAGCCCCGGCCTGGCCAGCGCAGTGACCCGCAGGCCGCCCCCGGACCTGGACGCGACCATGCGCGGGACGACGGCCGCGCCCAGCCCCGCCCGCACGAAACCCAGCACCGCGTCCATCTCCCCGCCCTCCACGGCGAAATCGGGCTCGAACCCCTCCGCCCGGCACGCCGCCACGGTCAGCTCCCGCAGGTCGTAGCCGTGCCGGAACATCACCAGCCGTTCGCCCTCCAGGTCCGCGATGTGCGCCACCCGCCCGCCCCGGCCGGGCGCCGGCACCTCGGGCGAGGACACCACCACCAACTCCTCCCGCAGCAGCGTCACCGTCGACAGCGCGGGCGCGGGCGTCGGCAACGGCAGGACGATCAACGCAAGATCGAGCGCACCCCGCGCCAGCTCCCGTACCAGGTCGTGCGAGCCGCTCTCCTCGATCACCAGCTGGATGCCGGGGTAGCGGTCGTGGAAGGCGCGCAGCACGTCCGGCAACAGGCCCGTGCACAGGCTCGGCGTCGCTCCCAGCCGCACCCGCCCCCGCCGCAGCTGCACCAGCTCCTGCACCTCGTACCGGGCCGTGTCCGCGTCGGCCAGGATCCGCCGGGCCAGCGGCAGCAGCGCCTCACCCGCGTCGGTGAGCGTGATGTTGCCCCGAGCGCGCAGGAACAGATCCGCGCCCAGCTCCCGCTCCAGTGCCTTGATCTGCTGCGACAGCGACGGCTGGGCGACATGCACCAGCTCGGCGGCCCGGGTGAAGTGCCGGGTCTCGGCCACGGCCACGAAGTACTGGAGCTGCTGGAACTGCATCCCACCAGAATAGCCCCTGCCTATGGAAACGAGCTGCATCATGTCTTGGACCGATCAGGCCCTCAGGTCCTAGCGTTCCGCACATGGCTCTGGCAACGCGGACGGCCCGACGGCCGTCCATGGCGCGCACGGCGTGGGACTCCTCCGTCGGCAAGAAGACGGTGATGGCCGTCAGCGGCCTGATCATGCTTGCGTACCTGGTGGCGCACATGATCGGCAACCTCAAGATCTATTTCGGCGCGGGAGAGTTCAACCACTACGCCCACTGGCTGCGCACCGTGGGCGAGCCGTTCATGCACTACGAGTGGACGCTCTGGCTCATCCGGATCGTCCTGGTCGTCGCGGTGGTCGCCCACGCCACGTCCGCGTACCAGCTCAGCCGCCGGGACATCAAGGCCCGGCCCAGCAAGTACGTGCACCCCAGGCGCGGAGCGAGCTACGCCACGCGCACGATGCGCTGGGGCGGGATCATCCTCGGCCTGTTCGTGATCTGGCACCTCCTGGACCTGACCACCGGCACCGTGCACCCGGGCCACTTCGAGCACGGGCACCCGTACCAGAATGTCGTCGGCGACTTCTCGCACTGGTACAGCAACGTCATCTACATCGTCGCGATGCTCGCGCTGGGCCTGCACATCCGGCACGGCTTCTGGAGCGCCGCGCAGACCCTCGGCGTCGGCAGCCGCGCCCGCGACCGCGCCCTCAAGGCCGTCGCCAACGTCCTCGCGCTGTTGCTCACGGCCGGCTTCGTCGCCGTACCCGTGGGCGTCATGACCGGAGTGGTGAGCTGAGTATGACCTACGTCGAGTACACGACCGGCGAGCCGGTCACCGACACCAAGGCCCCGGCGGGGCCGATCGCCGAGCGGTGGAACACCCGTCGCTTCGAGGCCAAGCTGGTCAACCCGGCCAACCGGCGCAAGCACACCGTGATCGTCGTCGGCACCGGACTCGCGGGCGGCTCCGCGGGCGCCACGCTCGCCGAACAGGGCTACCACGTCGTCCAGTTCTGTTACCAGGACTCGCCGCGCCGTGCCCACTCCATCGCCGCGCAGGGGGGTATCAACGCCGCGAAGAACTACCGCAACGACGGTGACTCGGTGCACCGGTTGTTCTACGACACGGTCAAGGGCGGGGATTTCCGGGCGCGTGAGTCGAATGTGCACCGGCTGGCGGAGATCTCGGTGCAGATCATCGACCAGTGTGTGGCGCAGGGTGTGCCGTTCGCGCGTGAGTACGGTGGTCTGCTGGACACCCGCTCCTTCGGTGGTGTGCAGGTCTCGCGCACTTTCTATGCGCGGGGCCAGACGGGTCAGCAGCTGCTGCTGGGTGCGTACCAGGCGCTGTCGCGCCAGATCGCTGCCGGCAACGTCGAGTTGCACCCGCGTACGGAGATGCTCGACCTCATCGTGATCGACGGGCGGGCGCGTGGCATCGTGGCGCGTGACCTGGTGACCGGCCGGGTCTCCACGTATGTCGCGGACGCGGTGGTGCTGGCCTCGGGTGGGTACGGCAATGTGTTCTATCTGTCGACGAACGCGATGAATTCCAATGCGACCGCGATCTGGCGGGCGCACCGGCGTGGTGCGTACTTCGCCAATCCGTGTTTCACGCAGATTCATCCGACGTGTATTCCGCGCACGGGTGATCATCAGTCGAAGCTGACGCTGATGAGTGAGTCGCTGCGCAACGACGGGCGGATCTGGGTGCCCAGGGCAATGGGCGACAAGCGGCCGGCGAACGAGATTCCCGAGGACGAGCGGGACTACTACCTGGAGCGGATCTATCCCTCGTTCGGCAACCTGGTCCCGCGTGACATCGCCTCGCGTGCCGCGAAGAACGTGTGTGACGAGGGGCGTGGGGTCGGTCCGGGTGGTCAGGGTGTGTATCTGGACTTCGCGGACGCGATCCGGCGGATGGGGCGTGCCGCCGTCGAGGCGAAGTACGGCAATCTTTTCGACATGTACCAGCGGATCACGGACGAGGACCCGTACGAGGTTCCGATGCGGATCTATCCCGCGGTGCATTACACGATGGGCGGGCTGTGGGTCGACTACGACCTGCAGACCACGATTCCGGGTCTGTTCGCGATCGGGGAGGCCAACTTCTCCGACCACGGTGCCAACCGGCTGGGTGCCTCGGCGTTGATGCAGGGGCTGGCGGACGGTTACTTCGTGCTGCCGTCGACGATCAACGACTACCTGGCGCGCAATCCCCGGCAGGGCGAGGTCGGTGTGGACCATCCCGTGGTGCAGGAGGTTTTGGCCCAGACGCAGGAGCGGCTGGAGCGGCTGCTGGCGGTGGACGGGGACCGTACGCCGGATTCCTTCCACCGTGAGGTGGGTGAGGTGATGTGGGAGTTCTGCGGTATGGCCCGCAGCGAGGAGGGGCTGCGCAAGGCCCTGGAGCGTATTCCGCAGATCCGTGAGGAGTTCTGGCGGCGTATCAAGGTGCCGGGCAGTGGTGAGGAGTTCAACCAGTCGCTGGAGAAGGCCAACCGGATCGTGGACTATCTCGAGCTGGCCGAGCTGATGTGTCTGGATGCCCTGCACCGTGCGGAGTCCTGCGGTGGTCATTTCCGTGAGGAGTCCCAGACTCCCGAGGGTGAGGCGGCCCGCCGGGACGAGGAGTTCTCCTATGCGGCGGCCTGGGAGTTCACGGGGACCGGCGAGGCCCCGACCCTGCACAGGGAAGACCTCGTCTTCGAGTACGTCCATCCCACCCAGCGGAGCTACGCATGAGGCTCACCCTGCGCGTCTGGCGCCAGAAGAACGACGACTCGCCCGGCGCGATGGCGACGTACGACATCGACGGTATCTCCTCGGACATGTCGTTCCTGGAGATGCTCGACACGCTCAACGAGGAGCTGATCCTCAGGGGCGAGGATCCCGTGGCCTTCGACCACGACTGCCGTGAGGGTATCTGCGGGGCGTGCTCGCTGGTGATCAACGGTGATGCGCACGGTCCGGAGCGCACGACCACGTGTCAGCTGCACATGCGGTCCTTCAAGGACGGCGACACGATCGACATCGAGCCGTGGCGGGCTGCCGCGTTCCCGGTGATCAAGGACCTCGTGGTCGACCGGTCCGCGTTCGACCGGATCATCCAGGCCGGTGGTTACATCACCGCGCCGACCGGTTCCGCGCCCGAGGCGCACGCCACGGCGGTGCCCAAGCCGGACGCGGACTACGCCTTCGAGCACGCCGAGTGCATCGGGTGCGGCGCGTGTGTGGCCGCCTGTCCCAACGGCGCGGCGATGCTGTTCACCTCGGCGAAGATCAACCATCTCAGTGTGCTGCCGCAGGGCGCGCCCGAGCGGGAGACGCGTGTGCTGGACATGGTGGCGCAGATGGACGCGGAGGGCTTCGGCGGCTGCACGCTGACCGGCGAGTGCGCCACCGCCTGTCCCAAGGGCATCCCGCTGCCGTCCATCACCAGCATGAACAAGGAGTGGCTGCGCGCCGCCGGCAAGGCGAAGAAGCGGTAGCGCGGTCGACCACGACGTTCGCCGACAAGGAGGCGGGCGGGCGGGGCCGGGAGTGGTGCTCATCCCCGGCCCCGTCTGGTTTCCCGTGATCGTCGGGATCCCGGCGTTCAACATTCCCACATCCCCGCTCCCGGCACAGGTCACGCGTACGCCAACCGGCGTCGGAAGAACAGGAGCAACGGGCCGTACGCACCGGTCCGCCCCCGTCGCCGAACCGGCCCGTGACCAGGAGTGAGCCATGACCGGCGTATCCACCCTCGACCGTCCCCCGCAGCCTGCGGCACCTGTCCGCTACACCGTCACCCTCGCCCGTGACGAGGACGACGTACGAGCCGCGCAGCGGCTGCGGCACGACGTCTTCGCCGGGGAGATGGGGGCCCTGCTGGCCACCCCGCAGCCGGGCCTCGACGTCGACGCCTTCGACGCCTACTGCGACCACCTGCTGGTGCGCGACACCGTGACCGGCCAGGTGGTCGGCACCTACCGGCTGCTGCCCCCGGAGCGGGCCGCGGTCGCCGGGCGGCTCTACTCCGAGGGCGAGTTCGAGCTGGGCGCACTCGACTCGATCCGGCCCTCGCTGGTCGAAGTCGGCCGCTCCTGCGTGCACCCCGACCACCGCGACGGCGCCGTCATCAGCCTGATCTGGGCCGGGATCGCCCGCTACATGGTCGACCACGGGCACGAGTGGCTGGCGGGCTGCTGCTCGGTGCCGCTCGCCGACGGCGGGGCCCTGGCGAGCGCCACCTGGGAGCGGGTGCGCGCCAAGCACATGGCCCCCGAGGAGTTCCGGGTACGGCCGCTGCTGCCGTGGACCCCCGGCGCCGAAACCCCCGCCGGCCCCGGCGAACTGCCCGCCCTGCTGCGCGGCTACCTGCGCCTCGGCGCCTGGGTGTGCGGCGAGCCCGCGCACGACGCGGACTTCGGGGTCGCCGACCTGTACGTGCTGCTGTCGATGCGCCGGGTCAACCCGCGCTATCTGCGGCACTTCCTCTCCCTCGTGCCGGCCTGATGAGCGTCTGGCTGCCCAGCGCGCCCTGCACCCCGGGCGCCTGTGTGGAGCCCGCCCGGGCCGCGGCGGCCGTGCCCCGGGCCGTGCTCCGGCTGACCGCCGTCGTGGCCCTGCTGGTGGCCGGGGTCGCGCTGTCCCCACTCGGCGGGAGGATCCCCGCCGAGTGGGTCGGGCGGTGGTGCCGGGCGATCGTGCGGGCCATAGGGGTCCGCGTCCGCCTCACCGGCACCGCCGCTCCGGACGGCGGGCTGCTGCTGGTCGCCAACCACGTCTCGTGGCTGGACATCCCGCTGCTGACCGCCGTACGCCCGGCCCGCATGCTCGCCAAGACCGAGATCCGGCAGTGGCCGGTGGCCGGCGCACTGGCCGCGCGCGGCGGGGTGCTGTTCATCGAGCGGGACCGGCTGCGCGCCCTGCCCGAGACGGTCGCCCGGATCGCCGAGGCGCTGCGCGCGGGCGCGGCCGTGGCCGCCTTCCCCGAGGGCAGCACCTGGTGCGGGCGGGCCCACGGGCGCTTCCACCGGGCGGTGTTCCAGGCCGCCCTGGACGCGGGCGTCCCCGTGCAGC
Source organism: Streptomyces broussonetiae (assembly GCF_009796285.1). Lineage (NCBI taxonomy): Bacteria > Bacillati > Actinomycetota > Actinomycetes > Kitasatosporales > Streptomycetaceae > Streptomyces > Streptomyces broussonetiae. Next base: position 8,509,164 of record NZ_CP047020.1, read on the forward strand.
CGGTCAGCCTGCGCTACCGGCAGGAGAGCGGCGGGCCGGGCACGGCGGCGGCGTTCGTCGGCGAGGACACCCTGCTCGCCTCCCTGTGGCGGGTGGCCCGCGCCCGGGGCCTGATCGCCGAGGTGGAGATACGCCCGCTGATCCCGCCGGGCACCCACCCGGACCGCCGTGCCCTGGCCCGGGCGGCCCAGCCGGCCGGCCCGGAACCTGCCTGGACCCACACGGCCCTGGTCGTGGGCCGGCCCGCGCAAGCCACCCCGGTCGGTACGGGACAGCCGGCTACGCCGCCGGGCCCATGACCAGTTCCGCGAGCCGCAGACAGGCCTCCACGGTGGCCGTGCGCAGATCCTTCAGCTCCCAGTGCGGCGACTGCAGCGCGGCGTCGAAGGGCACGAACACCACCTGGGCGGGCGGAATGATCCGCTGCCGGGCGAAGATGTCGGGCAGGCCCCGGCGGTGCGAGCCGTCGGCCGGGGTGGTCACGACGACCGCCTGGTCGGCCAGACCGGGATGGCCGGTCTCCCGGACCCGGTCGAGGACGTGCACGGCGGCCTCCCGGGACGAGTCGGCCGTACCGCAGCACACGATCAGACGGTCCGTGTGGTCGAGGATCACCTCCGGTGGCGGATCGACGCGCACCGGCGCCCAGTCGGTCAGCACGAAGGAGTAGTACGGCGCCGTGTGCGCCAGCAGCCGTACGTACTCATGGGCATGCGCCGAGTTGGGTCCGTAGTGCCCCGTGCGGTGTGCGGTCACCTCGAGGCCCGAGGCGAGACGCGTGGTGAGGGCGCGGATCCGCTCGTACGGCGGGCCGAGCGGCAGGGCGGCCAGATCCCGGGGCACGGCCCGGTTGCGGTCGCGCGGCAGGAAGGCGGCGAGCGCCCCCTCGGTGGCGGCTCCGTCGAGGGCGAGGACGGGGTCGTCGCGTACGGCGGCGAGCACGGAGCCCAGCGCCATGGTCGCGGTGGCCCGGCCGCTGTAGTGGTGCGCGCTGACCAGCGTCAGCCGTCTGCTGTGCGCCATCGGTTCGCGCAGCCGGGCCAGGCGCTCCTTCAGCTGCGCGCGGCCCGCCTTGAAACGGGGCAGGGACAGCCGCCGGCCGGGCTCCGCGGCGGTGCGGGGCAGGGCCGGCGGGGTGAGTGGTACGCGCACGTCCGGCCGGGTGCCGGTGCTCGGGACCGGCGCGGGCGCGTCGTCGCCGGACCGCAGCCGGGCCATGGCGATGTACCTGGCGAGGGCGTCGGCGACCTCACGGGCGGTGGGCCGGCGGGCCGGGTCGTCGTCGAGACAGCGCAGCACCAGGCCGCGCAGCTCCTCCCAGCCGTCCCCCTGCCACAGATGCATGCCCTCCGGCAGACTCGGCACCTCCACGCCCGCCTTGGTGCTGATCAGCTGCAGCAGCGCGCCCAGCGCGCGCACGCTGTCCGCGGCGGTCGGCGCCGGTCCGGAGCCCAGATAGCGGCCGTCGACGACATAGTCGGACAGGTCGGCGAGCGCCACGGTACGGCGCAGCACGTACACACCGTCCATGGCGAAGTCGGCGGGGACCAGCCCGGCGGCGTGGCACAGGGCGAGCGCGTTCGCCAGGTGCCAGGAGACCAGCAGGCCGCGGACGAGGTCGAACGGGGCGGTGCCGTCCTGCAGGGAGCGGGCGAACACCTCGGACAGGCGCGGTGGCCCGCCGTGCCCGGTCTCCGGCTCGCCGATCGGCGCCATCGCGAGCCAGGGCGGGGAGTCCCCCAGACCGGCGGCGAGCAGGGCGGGCGCGTACTGTCCCTGCAGCCGCGACAGCGCGTCCGCCTCCATCGGGATCAACTGGGCGTTCGCCGCCGGGAGATCGGGCCGCGGGGTGCGCAGCACCGCCTCCGTGCCCTGGGCGTCGGTGCCCCGGTACAGGACCGTACGGCGGCCCCGGCGCCGGTCGCGCAGGATGTAGGGGCCGAGCCGGGCCGGGTCCGCGCCGGTCAGCGGTCTCCAGCCGTCGGCTCCCGCGGTGGTGCGTTCCGGCTCCCGGACCGAGATGCCGGGCAGCCGCTCGAACGACACCCCGAACCGGGCGAGCAGCCGCCGCTCGACACTGGTGAACGGCTGGTGGGAACCCGGCAGATGAGCGGGGCCGTCCGGATGGGCCAGCCAGGCCGGAAAGTCGGGTGAACTGCCCGCGAGTTCCTCAAGACGGCGGCCGATACGGCGACTGGTGCGCAGCAGTTCGGCCTGCGGGACGGAGTCCAGCAGCACCGACTTGGACTCCTCGGCGAAGTCGAACACCCGGTGCTTGGCGGGCAGCGGTCCGGGCACCGGCGCCGGGTGCGGCCGGACCAGGCCGCCGAGGAACACCTCCGCCAGATGCGAGGTGGTGGCCGGCCACGGCACCGCCGACTGGACCAGCCGCATCACCGGCACCGACAGCGGGGACACCGCAGCGAGATGGGCGGCGAGCCGGTACGCCTCCGGGGTGGCCGCGTCCCGGAAGTGCTGGGCGCTGGTCAGGTCCCGGGCGCCGGCCACACTTCCGTACGGATCGGGCGGCGACAGCAGGGGCAGTTCCACGGTGGTGCCGGGCGAGGCGAGCAGCCGGGCCCAGTCCCGCAGCGACTCGGAGGTCGGCTCGAGGACGGGCACGGGCACCCCGTCGAAGGTGGACAGCTCCGGCGGCAGCAACGGATCGCCCACCTCCCAGGCCGCGTTGGCGCCGCCGATCCGCCGGGTGGTGGCCTGCCAGCGCTCCGCGGCGATGCCGGAGGCCTCCCACATGTCCGGCGGCAGCGTCTGCAGGACCGCGGCCGGTCCCCGGGCCGCCCAGAGGGCCAGCAGCCGGTGCATGGCCCCGGACCGCCAGGCGGTGCCCATGCCGTCGCTGACGACGAGGACGAGGGCACGGCCCGAGGGGTCGTTGACCGTGCTCAGCGGCAGTTCGCCGCTGTCGGGCCTGAACGGCCGGGCGTGCAGCCGGGGTTCGCGGGCGGCACGGGTGTCGAGGCCGAGCACCCGGGTGGTGGCGAAGGCACCCAACCGCTCCAGCAGGGTGCGCAGTTCCGCGCCCAGCCGGTGCCACAACAGCATCGACAGGCCGTCGTCGACGAGCAGCACCAGATTCAGCCAGCGTTCGCGCACCGGCCGTTCCACCACGTCGGGCAGGCCCGTCTCGGCCAGCTGGGCGGCGGTGCGCTCCTCGTCGATCTCCGTGCGGTGGCGGCTGTCGAGGCGGCGGCGCAGCGGCCTCAGAGCCCGGCCCAGTTCGAGTTCGTCTGCGAGCGCCTTGTCCTCGGGCACCCGCACCGGCATCGCCCGGCGCGGTTCGGGCGTGGACGGGGCGAGCCGCACCTCGGGCACGGGCGACCGGCGGGCCGCCGCGTACAGGGCCGGGGCGGTGAGGTCGGGCAGGTCCGGGTCGTCGGGATCGGGGGCCTGTGGGCGCGGGGCCCCGCGGCCGGGCTCGGGGGCGGGATCGGGCACGGGGCGGACCGGGACCGGCTCCGGCTCGCGCAGCAGCGGCGCGTCGGTGTCGGCGGGCAGGCGGCGGGCGAGCCAGAGCACGTCGAGGACCTGGTCGGCGTCCAGGTCGTGCCCGCAGGCGGCCAGCACCCGCAGTGCCTCGGCCAGCCGCCCGCCCCCGCCCGCCACGGTCACATCGCCCCGGTGAGCTGGTGCAGGACGGCGTCCAGCAGGCCGTCCGCATCCAGATCGACGCCTCCGGTGCGCAGGAACACGGCGTTCAGCAACTGGTCGGTGGCCAGTTCGCCGAGGGCGCGGCGGCGCAGGAAGGCGTCGATCAGGTCGTCGGCCTCGCGCAGCGCATCGTCGCCGAGGTGCGCGGCGACGATGGTGCGCAGCCGCTCCTCGTCGGGCACCGGCAGCTCGAGCCGGAGGCAGCGGCGCAGGAAGGCGGGCGGGAAGTCCCGCTCGCCGTTGCTCGTGATGATCACGACGGGGAACTCGGCGCACTGCACGAGCCCTTGGTGCACCCGGACCGTGCCCCGGTGGTCGGAGGTCTGCACCTCCACGTGGGCGGTGTCCTCCGGCAGCCGCACCAGCTCCTTGATCTCGAAGTAGCCCTCCTCGAACACGGTGAGCAGATCGTTGGGGAGGTCGACGTCGCCCTTGTCCATCTCGTCGATGAGCAGGCAGCGCGGCGCGGCCGAGCCCACCAGCGCGGTGCCGAGCGGCCCGAGCCGGATGAACTGCCCGATGGACGGCTCGTGTTCGCCGCGGTCCCGGCTGAGCGTGGTCTCACGCAGCCGGCCGATGGCGTCGTAGACGTACAGGGCGTCGGGCACGGTGGAGCGGCTGGTGACGGACCAGCGCAGCAGGTCGCCCAGGCGCAGCTCGAGCGCGACGGCCCGGGCGAGGGACGACTTGCCCGTGCCCGCGGGCCCGGTGACCAGCAGCGGACGGCGCAGGTGCAGGGCCGCGTTGACGATGTCGGCGTGCCGTGGGTCGATGACGTACGGCAGCTGCGGCCGTGGGGCGCGGGCCGGGGCGAAGCGCCGCCAGGGCGGGGCGGAGGGCAGCGCGACGTCCCGGGGTACGCCGTCGCCCCGGAACAGGCGCCACTCGGCGCCGGCGGCGGATGTCATGGGCCCTCCTGGGGTTCGGACAGGTGCAGACGCGGGACGGTGCGGTCGGCGTCGGCCCAGGCGAGGACCGGACGGCCGGGGAACTCGGGTGGATTGGCCTGGGCGCTCGCCCGGTAGTTGTGGACGCCGTCGGGCAGCTCCCGGGTGGCGACCCGCGCCATGTGCCGGACGCTGTGCGAGGGGCCGTCCTCGCCGCGGTCCCACATCACCACAGGTATGCCCACGGCCAGGCAGGTCTGCACGATGCGGTCCCGGGGCGGACCGGGGCTCACGTCCACGAAGACGCGCACCGTGTCGAGTTGGTTGACGAGCGTGGGGTAGAGCGCGTCCCGGTCGGTGGCGTCGGAGACGACCAGTGTCTCGCCCGAGTCCAGGCGGTTCCACCTGCTGCGCCAGCGGGAGACGAACCGGCCGTTGCGGCGCAGGAGTTCGGGGCAGTGGACGACCAGCGGGAACTCCACGCCGAGCACCCCGGGCACCAGTTCGGCGGGGTCCCGCGCGGCCCACTCGTCGACCGGCAGGTTGAGGCCGCCGCGGTCCACGAGCACCTCCACCAGTGGCGGCCGCTCGTCCTCGGGCGGCGGTGCGAGCGAGTCCAGGGCCCGCAGCACCTCCCGGGCCGCCTCCGAGGCCGTGTACGTCTGCACGCTCTCGGCGGACACCTGGCGGGGCCCGGCGCCCTCGTCGCACCAGATCCGCAGCCGGTGCCGGCCCCGCCCGGCCTGCGTCACCTGAACCAGGACCCGGACCCGCGCGGCACGTCCGCGTACCGAGCGCGCCCACTCCTGGGCGTCGTAGCGCCGCTCGCTCAGCGCGGAGCGCTCGATGCCGAGCCGGCCGGCCACCCCGTCGGACCACAGCCGCAGCCGGGCCCGCTGGGTGTCGGGGAGGAGGGCGCCGAGGTACTCGATCACCCGCAGCAGCGCGGGCACCCTCGGTTCGTCGTGGCCGGCATGGCCGTCCCCCGGCAGGATCTCCAGGTGGTCGACGAGCGCGTCCACGCTGTCGCCGCCCGGCCGGGCCGCCAGGTGCGGCAGCGCGGCGCGTACGGTCTCGGGGAAGCGTGCGGTGACGGCGGGGTCGAGGGCGCGCAGGTGCCCGCGCAGGTCCGCGTACTCGACCGGGGACAGCAGTCGGGGGGTGCGGGACAGGCCGCCGGCGGCGAGCAGCCGGTCGGCGGTCCCCGGGTCGTCCCGGCGCAGCAGTCCGCTGAGGGCCGCGAGGGAGCGCGGATGCGTCAGCAGGAAGCCCGCGAACTCCTCGGGGGAGGGCGGGGCGATGTCGCTGCCGGGTTCCACCCCGCACAGCCGGGCCAGCCGCCGGGCGTAGCCACCGCGATCGTTGGGCCAGGGCAGTGCGTCCTCGACCGCCTGCACCAGCAGCTCGAAGGCGTGCTCGTCGGCGTCGGGCGGTTCGGGCCGCAGCCGCTCCAGCACGCCCAGGGGGCGCAGCTCGGCCTCGACGGCCTGCCAGGGGATGACCCAGCTGCGCCGGATGACGTTCTGGAAGTCGAGCGGGAGCGGGTTTCCGGCGGCGTCGAGAGGCATGAAGTGCCCGGCCATGAGCCCGACGACGGCGTGTTCCTCCTGGCACCACAGGGGTCCGCCGCTGTATCCGATGCCGACCGCCATGCCGGTGGGCGCGCCGTCGACGTAGCCGTGCGGGCCCGGCAGGGAGGCGACGGTGAGCCGGGCCACCGTGGAGTCGCGGCCGTTGCCGTGCCAGGCGTCGAGTTTCTGGCCGACCGACAGGGCTGCCTGGCGGGGGCCGCCGGGCAGCCCCGCGGCCGGGGTGTCGACGCGCAGGACGGCGAGGTCGCCGAGCCATGTGTCGCTGCCCGGTCGCACCGGCCCGCCGTCCGGGGCGCGCGGCGGGATCCAGTGCGCGACCCGTGCGGTGTGGCGCGAGGAGCCCGTGGTGGGCCTGCGGATCTCGACCTGCACGTCCCGGGCACCCGGTGCCGTGCTGTGGAACATGTCCCGGCCCAGCGCGGCGTTGACGACGTGCGCGCAGGTCAGCACCGTGTCAGGGGCGAGGACGAACCCCGCGCCCGCCGTTCTGCCGTCCTCGGTGCGCCGTACGGTGGCAACGTACCGGGACGGATGGACGGCGGCGTCCCCCGTGGTGTGGAACCAGCCCACGCCTCACTCCGCGGGGGCCGGGCCGGCACCGGGGGCCGCGGGCTTCCAGGCGGCGGTGACGGTGAGCTGCGCCTGCCCGGTGGCGCCGACGATCCCGAACTTGAGGTCCTGGCCGAGCTGCACGCCGAAGGTCACGCTCAGCTCGGTCGGTGGCTCGGGTACCGCCGTCGCGGCGTCGTGGACCTCCTGGAGCAGCGGGCCGATCTGCCGCAGGGCGCCGCGCAGCTTGTCGGCGGCGAAGTCCGCGACGCTCCGGCCGCCCGCGCCGACCGGCACCACCCGGCCCATGCCCGCGGGGCCGTCGTCCTCCGGTACGGCGGGCAGTGCCCCCGCCCCGGGGGCGAGGACGAACCGGATCGGAGTGCCGTCGTCGAGTTCGATTTCGGGTGAAGTGGACACCGCCACATTATCGTCAAGGACGGCCCAGGGGCCGCCCCGATGGCCCAACTCGGTTACCACATCGATGCATTGGGCACGTGAGGGCCACGCGTGGCGTTCAGGGCATGACCCGCGCCAGGTACGGTGCCGTCGCGCTCCGGGCCGACCCGGCCACCCGCTGCGGCGGGCCGGACGCCACGATGCGCCCGCCCCGGTCGCCCCCGCCGGGGCCCAGGTCGATCACCCAGTCGGCGCCCGCGACCACCGTCATGTCGTGCTCGACCACCACGACCGTGTGCCCGGCGTCGACCAGCCCGTGCAGCCGCTCCATCAGTACCTCCACGTCGGCCGGGTGCAGTCCGGTGGTCGGCTCGTCCAGCAGGTACAGGGTGTGGCCGCGCCGCCCGCGCTGCAGCTCGCTCGCCAGCTTGATCCGCTGGGCCTCGCCGCCGGACAGCTCGGTCGCCGGCTGCCCGAGGCGCAGATAACCGAGGCCCACGTCGAGCAGGGTGCGAAGGCTGCGGGCGGCGGCCGGTACGTCCGCGAAGAAATCCGCCGCCGCCTCCACGGTCAGATCGAGCACCTCGGCGATGTTCCGGTCCCGGTACGTCACGTGGAGCGTGCCCGGGTTGTAGCGGGCGCCGCCGCAGTCGGGGCAGGGTGCGTAGGTGCTCGGCAGGAACAGCAGTTCGACGCTGACGAACCCCTCGCCCTGGCAGGTCTCGCAGCGCCCTCCGGCCACGTTGAAGGAGAAGCGTCCGACGCCGTACCCGCGGGCCCGCGCCTCCTCGGTGCCCGCGAACACCTTGCGGACCACGTCGAACAGACCGGTGTAGGTGGCCAGATTGGAGCGCGGGGTCCGCCCGATCGGCCGCTGGTCGACCCGTACGAGCCGCTCCACGCCCGCCAGCTCCTCGGTCAGCTCACCGATGAGCGTGGACTTTCCGGAGCCGGAGACCCCGGTGACGGCGGTGAACGCGCCGAGCGGGAACCCGGCCGTCACCGCGCGCAGGTTGTGCCGGGTGACCGGGCCGACCTCCAACCAGCCGCGTGGCTCACGGACCTGGCGGGCCGGACCCGGGGACTCGTCGAAGAGGAAGGCCGCCGTCGCCGACTCCTGCACCGACGCCAGCTCGGCCGGCGGCCCGCTGTACAGCACGCGTCCGCCGTGCTCGCCCGCGCCGGGACCGACGTCCACCAGCCAGTCGGCGCCGCGCACCACCTCCAGGTGATGCTCCACCACGAACACCGAGTTGCCCGCGGCCTTCAGCCGCTCCAGCACGGTCAGCAGCGCCTCGGTGTCCGCCGGGTGCAGGCCGGCCGACGGTTCGTCCAGCACGTACACCACGCCGAACAGTCCGGAGCGCAACTGCGTGGCCAGGCGCAGCCGTTGCAGCTCACCGGCCGAGAGGGTCGGGGCGAAGCGGTCGAGGCTGAGATAGCCGAGGCCGAGTTCGACGACCGGGGCCATCCGGGCCTTGAGGTCCTCGGTGAGTACCCGGGCGGCCTCGTCCCGGCCGTCGAGCAGCCCGGCCAGGTCGGTCAGCGGCAGCGCGGCCAGCTCGGCGATGGTGCGCCCGCCGAAGGTCACCGCGAGTGCCTCCGGCCGCAGCCGGCTGCCCCCGCACACCTCGCAGGGCCTGTTGGCCAAGAAGCGCTCCGCCTTTGCGCGCAGCGTCCGGGACTTGGTGTCCGAGAAGGTCTTGAGCACATACCGGCGGGCGCTCATGTACGTGCCCTGGTAAGGCCGTTGGATCCGGTCCGCGTCCCGGACCGGGTGGACCGTGACGACCGGCTGCTCGTCCGTGAACAGGATCCACTCCCGCTCCTCGGCGGGCAGGTCGCGCCAGGGCCGGTCCACGTCGTAACCGAGCGTGTCGAGGATGTCCCGCAGGTTCTTGCCCTGCCAGGCGCCCGGCCAGGCGGCGATCGCGCCCTCGCGGATGGACAGCGCGGGGTCCGGGACCAGCAGTTCCTCGGTCGTCTCGGGCACCTGGCCGAGACCGTGGCAGTGGGGGCAGGCGCCGGCCGCGGTGTTGGGCGAGAACGCGTCCGAGTCGAGCCGCTCGGCGCCCGGCGGGTACGTTCCGGCGCGCGAGAAGAGCATGCGCAGGGAGTTGGAGAGGTTGGTGACCGTGCCCACCGACGAGCGGGAGGTCGGTGACGAGCGGCGCTGCTGGAGCGACACGGCGGGCGGCAGCCCGCTGATCTCGCCGACCTTGGGCGCCCCGACCTGGTGGATCAGCCGGCGTGCGTACGGCGCGACCGACTCGAAGTACCGTCGCTGGGCCTCGGCGTAGATCGTGCCGAACGCCAGCGACGACTTCCCCGAGCCGGACACACCGGTGAACACGGCCAGTACGTCCCGCGGGATGTCGACGTCGACGCCCTTGAGGTTGTGCTCACGGGCGCCGCGGACGCGGACGTAGGGGTCATGTGGGTGCTGCATGGACGGGCAATCCTATCCGCGCCCGTGCGTCACTACCGCGGAGGGTTGTCCGTGTCCTGCGACCGGTCCCCTCCCAGCTGGTCCTTCAGCTTGTCCTGCGCGGTGTCGACCTGGGAGCTGTACCTGCTCTGGGTCTTCTCGTCCACGAAGTCCCCCGCCTTGTCGACGCCCTGCCCGGCCTGCTCCTCGTGGCCCTTGAGCATCTGCTTGAGCTTGTCCATCACCGACATGGCAGCCCTCCTCGTCGCTTGAGGCTTCCCCTCCCAGGTTCACCGGCCCCGGCCGCCTTCGCATCTCGGGCCGTCAGCGCCCCGGGGCGAAGAGCGCGGCGAGCCGCCGGTAGGAGTCCAGCAGGGCCGTACGGTCGTAGGTGCTGGTCGTGACCAGGACCTCGTCGGCACCCGACTCCTTCAGCACCGTCCCCAGCTCGTGCTCGACCTGCTCCGCGGTGCCGGCGACGTGCCCGGCGAGCCCGGCGTCGTAGAAGCCGCGCTCTCTCGCGGTCATCGTGCGGGCCTCGGTCTCCTCGGCGGGGGCGAGCGGCGGGAAGGTGCCGTGCGTGCGGGAGCAGGCCATCGACCAGGCCTCCGGAACCAGCAGCCGGCGCGCCTCGGCCTCGGTGCCGGCGACCGCGACGGTGCCGGAGACCACGACGTACGGCTCATGGGCCCAGGGGGAGGGGCGGAAACCGGAACGGTACTGGTCGATGCCGCGCAGCATCTTCTCGCGGTTGCGGAGATCCCCGATGACCATGGGCAGCCCGGCGCGGGCCGCGATGCGCGCGCCCTCGCCCATGGCCAGCACGAAGGCCGGCACCCGCAGGCCCTCGGCCGGGCGGGCGTGCACCCCGGTCGGCGAGGTGCCCTCGAACCAGCCGAGCACCTCGCCGAGCTGGGCCGCGAAGTCCTCGGCGTCCTCCTTGTCCCGGCCGAGGGCCCTGCGCACCCCGTCGGTGAAGCCGACGGACCGGCCGAGCCCCATGTCGATCCGCCCGGGGAACAGTGCCTCCAGGACGCCGAACTGCTCGGCGACGACGAGGGGCCGGTGGTTGGGCAGCATCACCCCGCCGGTGCCGACCCGGATCGTGCGGGTGGCGGCGGCGACCGCGGCGGCGAGCACGGTCGGTGCCGAACCGGCGACTCCGGGCACACCGTGGTGCTCGGACACCCAGAACCGGTGGTAGCCGAGCGCCTCCGCCTCCTGGGCCAGCGCGACGGTGTCCCGTAGCGCCTCGGCGGGCGGGCGCCCCTCGCGGGTGCGGGAGCGGTCGAGGACGGAGAACCGGGTCCGGGCGATCACTGAGCTGCTCACGCAGTGTTCAACGTCCTGACCGGCCGGGGATTCCCGCGGCGGCTCGGATCGGCTCGGCTCGGCTCGGCTTTGCCCGGCCCCGGTTCCGCGGGCCCGGCAGCCCGCGCGCGTAGGCCTCGACCGGGCGCTGCGGAGGCCGACCGGCACCTGGCCAGGCCCTGTCGTCGAACTCCCGCCTGCCCCGTGACGCGATGCACGCCCTCCCGCCGCACCGGGCCCCGGCCCAGGTACGTCCAGTACGAGGGCCGGGGCTCGGCGCGCCGAGAGCACGCACCTGACGCCGCGAGGCCCGCCCTCCGGGCGGACGGCGGGAGTTCGACGACAGGACCTAGGGTGAGCCCGTGACCGACAGCAGCAGGCGCCCGCTCGCCGTGTTCGACCTCGACAACACCCTGGCCGACACGGCCCACCGGCAGCACTTCCTGGAGAGCCGGCCGAAGGACTGGGCCGCGTTCTTCGCCGCCGCGCCCGAGGACCCGCCCCTCGCCGAGGGCATCGCGCTGGCCGTGCGCAGCGCCGGTGACTGCGAGGTCGTCTACCTCACCGGCCGTCCCGAGCGGTGCCGACGCGACACGCTGGACTGGCTCGCGGCCCATGGGCTGCCGCAGGGGCGGGTGTTCATGCGCGGCGACGCCGATCGAAGGCCGGCGCGGTTCACCAAACTGGAGATCCTGCGCCGGCTCGCCCGGGACCGCGAGGTCCGCTTTCTCGTGGACGACGACGAACTGGTCTGTGACGATGCCGAACGCGCCGGGTTCCGCGTCGTACGGGCCCGCTGGGCCGCGAGGTCCGCCGCGCTGGAAGAGGCTCAGGAGCGCGAGGGCCGCACCTGAGGGGAGGGCGGGTCAGTCCTCGTCCTCGATGCGGAAGCCCACCTTCAGGCCCACTTGGTAGTGCTCGATCCGCCCGTTCTCGATCTGTCCGCGGACCTGGGTCACCTCGAACCAGTCCAGGTTGCGCAGCGTCTGGTCGGCGCGCGCGATGCCGTTGCGGATGGCCTGGTCGACGCCCTCGTGCGAGGTGCCGACGATCTCGGTGACCCGGTAGGTGTGATTCGACATGCGGGTGCTCCTCTCGTGTCAGGCCACCCTCCACCGTGCCGCATCCCCGCTCCGTCCGCACGGCGTCCCGGAGCTGTCGCTGGTAGGCCTTGACCTCCGCATTGGTCCATACCAAAATCCAGCACACCCGTACGAGCGCCTGCGCTCGTCCCCCCACGCCGGGCCCCCACACCTGTCCGCACGCCATGCCAGACAGAACAGGACCCCTCGTGAGACGTCGTCTGCTCGCCTTCGTCTGTGCCACCGGCTGCCTAGTGAGCGCCTGCGGGATGCTCCCGGGCGGGCACGAGCGCAAGACCGTCACCGTGTGGCTGATGAAGGACAGCGCTTCCCAGGAGTTCCTGCGGCGCTTCACCGAGGACTTCGAGCGCACCCACAAGGACCTGCGCCTCGACATCCGCATCCAGCAGTGGACCGGCATCGTCGAGAAGGTCCGAGCGGCGCTCAAGGACGGCTCCGGAACGGGCCCCGACGTCATCGAGGTCGGCAACACACAGGTGCCGCTGTACGCCGACGGTGGCCGGCTCGCCGATCTCACGCTGGAGTCGATGCGCGACTGGGGCAAGGACGCGTGGCTGCCCGGCCTCGCCGATCCCGGCAAGGACGGCAGTGCGCAGTACGGCATCCCCTGGTACGCGGCCAACCGTGTCGTCATCTACCGCAAGGACCTGTTCGAGGCGGCCGGCGTCACCCGCCCACCGCGGACCCGCGAGGAGTGGCTCGCCGACACCCAGAAGCTCAACTCCGGCGGCAGTCAAGGCATTTACCTTGCCGGGCAGGACTGGTACACGCTCTCCGGCTTCATCTGGGACGAGGGCGGTGACCTCGCCGTGCAGCGGGACTACGAATGGAAGGGCAGCCTGGACACCCCGGCCGCGCTGCGCGGCATGGAGTTCTACCGGCAGCTCCAGGCGCTGGGCCGGGGCCCGGTGGGCGCCGACGAGGAACACCCGCCCCAGGCCGGGGTGTTCGCCGGCGGCAAGGTGGCCCAGATCGTCGCCGTACCCGGGCTCGCCCAGTCGATCGTTCAGCAGAATCCGGCCCTCAAGGGGAAACTGGGCTTCTTCCCGGTGCCGGGGAAGACCGCGGCCCGGCCCGGCACCGTATTCACCGGCGGCTCCGACCTCGTGGTCCCGGACAACACCAAGGACCAGTTCGCCGCGACCGCCGTCGTCGGGGCGCTCACCGGCGCCAAGTGGGACACCGAACTCGCCCGCACCATGAACTACGTGCCGAACAAGAGCACGCTGGCGGGCGCGGTCGCGGACGAGGAGGGGGTCGCCGCCATGGCCGCGGGTGCGGCACACGGCCGGGCGACCCCCAGCACCCCTCAGTGGGCCGACGTCGAGGCCGACAACCCGATCAAGGAGTACATGACCCGCGTGCTGGACGGAGCGGACCCGGCGGCCGAGGCCCGCCGGGCCTCGGCCAGGATCACCGAGAAGCTCGCGCCGGACCTCTGACTCACCGCACCACGCTCAGCGACAGCGCGAAGCGGTCCTGGGCGTCGGTCCACCAGTGGGTCAACTCCAGTCCGGCATCGTCGAGTTCGCCACTGACTCCGTCCCGGCGGAACTTCGCCGACACCTCGGTACGCAGCTCCTCGCCCGCCGCGAAGTCCACGGCGAGGTCCAGCGCGGGCACCTTCACGGTCTGCGCGGTACGCGAGCGCAGCCGCATCTCGATCCACTCGCGCTCGGCGTCCCACAGGGCCACGTGGTCGAAGGCGTCCGGGTCGAAGTCGGCGCCCAGCTCACGGTCGACGACGGCCAGCACGTTCTTGTTGAACGCGGCGGTCACCCCGGCCGCGTCGTCGTAGGCCCGCACCAGCACCCGCTCGTCCTTGACGAGGTCGGTGCCGAGCAGCAGCCCGTCGCCCGGCTCCAGCAGTGAGCGCACGGAAGCCAGGAACTTCGCGCGCTCGTCGGGCAGCAGATTGCCGATCGTGCCGCCGAGGAACGCCACCAGCCGGGGGCCGGGTGTGGCGGGCAGGTCCAGCGGGGCGGTGAAGTCGGCGATCAGGGCGTGCACCTCGAGGTCCGGGCGCTCCCGGACGAGTGCCTGCCCGGCCTGGACGAGGGCGCTCTCGCTGACGTCGACCGGCACGTACGCCGCGGGCGCGAGCGCGTCGAGCAGGTGGCGGGTCTTCTCCGAGGAACCCGAGCCGAGTTCGACCAGCGTGCGGGCACCGCTCGCCGCGGCGATCTCGCCGGAGCGCGTGGCCAGGATCTCCCGCTCCGCGCGTGTGGGGTAGTACTCGGGCAACTCGGTGATCTGCTCGAACAGTTCGCTGCCGCGCGCGTCGTAGAACCACTTCGGCGGCAGCCACTTGGGGCGGACGGTGAGGCCGTGCAGGACGTCGGCGCGCAGCGCGGCGTCCGTGGCGTCCTCGGGGAGAGTGCGGGTGACGTGCAGGTGGCTCACGTGCAGGGCTCCTTCGATGATGGGGGTGCCCCCGCTCGAGCGGAGTCGGGAGTGGGGGAGGACGCCGGATCCTCCAGCGGGGCGAGCAGCACACCGGCGCGGCTCGCGGTGAGCACGGTGCGGTCGGGGACCTCCTGCCAGAGCGGGTCGTCGTCGTACGGCTCGGAGGCGACGACCGTGCTCCGGCCGGGCTCGGTGCGGTACCAGAGGCTGTCACCCCAGGCGGTGGCCGCGATCGTGTCGCCGTCCGTCAACAGCAGGTTGAGGCGGGAGGCGGGCGCCGCCCCGGCCAGTTCGCGGACCGATTCGCCGAGGGCCTGCCCCGGCTCGTCGCCCGAACGCAGCCGGTGCAGGACCAGCGCCCACACGAACGCCGAGTCGGTACGGGCCTCCAGCGCCAGCAGGTCGACCGGGGGCAGCGCGGACACCAGCGGGGCCGCGGAGTCCGGCCAGCCCGCGACGGCGCCGTTGTGGCTGAACAGCCAGCGCCCGGAGGAGAAAGGTGCCGCGGCTGCCTCGCCGTCCCCGGTTGCGGCCGTAGCGTCCCGCACGGCGGCGAGCACGGCGCCGGAGCGCACCACCCGGCCCAGATCGGCGAAGGCCGGATCCGCCCAGATCGGCCCGGCCCGCCGGTACCGCGCCGGGACCGGATCCTGTGCGGCGTACCAGCCCACCCCGAAACCGTCGGCGTTGACCGTCCCGGAAGCCTGCCGCTGCGGCGCCCACGACTGGTGCACCAGGCTGTGCGGAGGCTGCGTCAGCAGCTGCCCGAGCGGTATCTCCGGTCCCAGGTAAGCGATATGGCGACACATCAGGCGACCTCCGAGCGGGCGGTGCGGAACCCGGAGAAGATCTGCCGCCGGATCGGGTAGTCCCAGTTGCGGAACGTGCCCCGGCAGGCCACCGGGTCCACCGCGAACGAACCGCCGCGCAGCACCTTGTGGTCGGAGCCGAAGAACACCTCCGAGTACTCCCGGTACGGGAAGGCCTCAAAGCCGGGGTACGGCAGGAAGTCGCTCGCCGTCCACTCCCACACGTCCCCGATCAACTGCCGTACACCGAGCGGGGATTCGCCCGCAGGAAAGCTTCCGGCGGGCGCCGGGCCGAGATGGCGCTGGCCCAGGTTGGCGTGCTGCGGCGCCGGGTCGGCGTCGCCCCACGGGTAGCGCCGTGAGCGGCCGGATGCCGGATCGTGCCGGGCGGCCTTCTCCCACTCCGCCTCGGTGGGCAGCCGGCGTCCGGCCCAGCGGGCGTAGGCGTCGGCCTCGTACCAGCACACGTGCAGGACCGGCTGGTCCGCCGGGACCGGCTCGGTGACCCCGAACCGGCGGCGCAGCCACTGGCCGCCCTCCCGGTGCCAGAACAGCGGGGCCGTGATGGAGTGCTGCCTGATGTGCGCCCAGCCGTCCGGGGTCCACCAGCGCTCGGTGTCGTAGCCGCCGTCCTCGATGAACGCCTGGTACGCGGCGTTCGTCACCAAGGTGGTGTCGATCCAGAACGGCGCCACCTCCCGTACGTGCGCCGGGCGTTCGTTGTCCAGCGCCCAGGGCTCGGTGGAGGTGCCCATCGTGAACGGGCCGCCGGGCACGAGGACCTCGGCCGGACCGGTGAACGGCGCTGCCGGCTCGGGGTCGGAGGCGGTCAGCGCCCGCGGCCCCCTCCTGAGCTGATGCGTGATCAGCATGGTCTCGTCGTGCTGCTGTTCGTGCTGGGCGATCATCCCGAAGACGAACCCGGCCTCGGTCAGCCGGGAGCCGTGGAAGTCCGCGCCCTGCAGCAGGTCCATGACCCGGCCGCGGACCTCGGCCGCGTACGCGCGCGCCTCGGCGGGCGCCAGCAGCGGCAGCGAGGGGCGTTCGGAGCGCGGATGCTCGAAGGCGTCGTACAGGCCGTCGATCTCGGGCCGCATGGCCTCCCGGCCGCCGACCGCCCGCAGCAGCCACAGCTCCTCCTGGTTGCCGATGTGGGCGAGGTCCCACACCAGCGGGGACATCAGCGGGGAGTGCTGGGCGGTCAGGTCCGGTTCCTCGACGCAGGAGGTCAACAGCGTGGTGCGGTCACGGGCGGTGAGGAGCGAGGCGAGCGCACGCTCGCGCAGCGCCTCGGTGTCCGGTTCGGCCCTGCCGGCGGTGAAGGCGTCGGTGTCGGGGGCGGTCATGTGCGGATGTCCTTCCTCCGGCGGTCGGTGGAGGTGCCGCCGGTGCCGCCGGGCCGGGACGCGTCCAGGCCGCGCCGCAGGTCCAGCAGGTCGTCGGCCGGGCAGCGTCCCCGGGCGACGTAACGGTCCCGGAACGCGGCCACCGCGTCGGTCACCTCGGCGTCGGCCCCGAGCCGGGGCAGTGCCTCCAGTGCCGCCGCGAAACACACGGCGGCGGCCTCGCGCAGCTCCGGGTCGGCGAGGCCGTGCCGGGCCGCGTCGGTCCACAGCGGGTTGTGCGGGGCCGGCAGGTCCATGGCCCGCTCCGCAAGGGGTTTCACGGCCCGGTACGCCGTCTCGGCGGCCCCCGGGTCGTCGAACAGTGCCGCCGTCACCGCGAGCGGCACGATCCAGCCGTCCTCTCCGGGCTGTGCGTCGATCATGCGCAGCTCCAGGTGACCGCGCGGGCGGATCGGCGGGAACAGCGTGGTCAGGTGGTAGTCGAGGTCCGCCCGGGTGGGCGGCCGGGGTGAGCGGGAGCGTGTCCACTCCCGGAAGGTGAGTCCCTCGGGCACCTCCCACGGCCCGCCGTCACGGCGGACGCACATCACCGGCGAGTCCAGCACATGCCGGGCCCAGACGTCGCGCGGTGCGCCGTCCAGCCGGGGGGCGCCCGCGCGGCCGGCGCCGATCTCCAGCCACAGCAACTGCCGGGTGGACAGCCAGCCCGTGGGCTCCTGTCCGATCAGCGGGGAGTTGGCGAACGCGGCCACCAGCACCGCGCCCAGGTGATGCGCCAGCCACCAGCGCCGCGCATGGCCGAGCGGGCCGGGCTCCTCCTGTCCGGCGTCCACGCAGACCTGTACGGAGGCGGAGGTGCACATCATGTGCCGGCCGGCCGGACCGGTGCGGTCCAGACAGGTCTCCATGGCGTCGTAGCGCGGCTCGTGCAGGAACCTGCGCGGCGTGTGCCAGGGATCGTGGCCGATGCCGACGAGGGTGAGCCCGTCCTCGGCGAGGACGCCACGGACGGCGTCCAGGTCGGCGGAGACGGTGCGGATGCACTCCATCAGGGAGGCTGCGGGCAGCGAACTCAGTTCCAGCTGGCCGCCGGGTTCCACGGTCAGCGGCGAGTGCAGGGGTACGGCCCGCAAGGCGGCGTAGGCCGCCTGAAGTCGTTCGGGTGTCACGGGGAGCTGCGGTGCGCGCAGCTCGTGGACCAGCCACTCCAGTTCCACACCGAGGGCGCGGGGCGGTCCGGTCTTGAAGCAGATGCCCCTGACCAGGGCCTCCACCTCGGGCTCGGTGACGGCGGTGCGGTGCTCGGTACAGTCGCCGCCGGTGTTCGAGTCGGACATGTCGGGATCCTCCTGAGATTCCACCATGCCACCGGCCAGGTCGGTCATGGCCCGGCCAGGCATGCGCTCCACCCAAGACCCTCGAGCCGGTTCGCACAAGAGTGCCCCGTCGGACGTTCCCGTTCGGTCACCTCCGTTTCCGTACGCGTTCTCCGGCCGTTCCGGGAGCGGGGAAACTCCGTTGCAGCGCATCACCAGCATCGCCCAGGATGCATGCATGAGCACGACGGGGGAAACCGCGCGGGCGGTCGCCAGGGCGTCCACGGGGGTGGCGCCGTGAGCGCGCGCCTGCGCGGGATCGCCGCGGAGACGGAGCAGATCGTGACCGCGGGCCGGTACCGCGCGCCGGACGGCCGGGAGGTGTCCCTCGGGGCGGACATCGAGGCCGCCCGGGCGGGGACGCGGATGTGCGGACCGGAGCCGGTCCCGGTACGGCAACCGGGTGACGCCCGCGGTGCGGCGGCAGCCGCCCGCGAGGGCAGCGCTTTCGGGGCCACCGCCTTCGAGGTCACCGGTGAGAGCAGTCTGGAAGCCGCCCGCCGGATGGCCGACGCACCCGTCGCCGTCCTGAACTTCGCCTCGGCCCGCAATCCCGGCGGCGGCTATCTCAACGGCGCGCAGGCCCAGGAAGAGGCCCTGTGCCGCGCCTCGGCGCTGTACACCTGCCTGCTCACGGCCCGCGCCTTCTACGACCACCACCGCGCCGAGCGCGATCCGTTCTACACGGACCGGGTGATCCACTCACCGGCCGTCCCGGTCTTCCGCGACGACAGGGGCCGGCTGCTGGCCGAGCCGTACCGCGCGGGCTTCCTCACCGCGGCCGCACCCAACGCGGGCGTCGTACGGCGCACGGCGCCCGAACGCGCCGACGGCCTGCCGGGCGCCCTGGCGGTGCGCGCCGAGCGCGTGCTGGAGACGGCCGCCGCCCACGGCTACCGCCGGCTGGTGCTCGGCGCCTGGGGCTGCGGAGTGTTCCAGAACGACCCGGTGCAGGTCGCCGGCGCCTTCCGGGCGTTGCTCGGCCCCGGCGGCCGGTTCACGAGCACCTTCGACCACGTGGTGTTCGGGGTGCTGGACCGGACACCGGGAGCGGTGGTGCGCGAAGCGTTCGCCCGGGCGTTTCTCTGAGGTGTGCCGCGCTCAGGTCCAGCCGTAGCGCTCGTGCAGCCGCTGGCGGACCAGGTTGAACCGCCCCCGGTCCAGCGCGCACGCCTCGCGGCGCATGCCCTGCTCGTGCAGCCGCAGCACCCGGTCCACGTCCACCCAGGAGTCCCGGCCGGACCGGTCCCACGGCCCGCTGCCGATCGCCACGTAGTCCCGGTCGCCGTCGTGCCGCTTGCTGGTCAGCTGCACGGCGAGGAGCGTGTCGGCCGCCTCCCGGGCGACGACCAGGACCGGGCGGTCCTTGCCCCGGCCGTCGTTCTCCTCGAAGGGCACCCAGGTCCACACGATCTCGCCCGGGTCCGGGTCGCCGTCGTGGGCGGGGGAGTACTCGGTGTGCACCCGGCCGACCCCGTGCGGGTCGGCCTCGGTGGTGGCGTGGGGGCCGTACCGGCCGGGGACGTTCTCTTCGGTAAACGTGCTCACGGGGGAACCTTAGCGGTCGGCCCTGATCGGGCAACGGGCGACCACCGTGCGGGTGTTGCGCAGGTGCGGTGGGGGCAGGCGGAACAAGCGGCGCACGGTCGCGTACGTCAGCCCCCGTCGGCCGGTGGGTGGGACCGCGCATGCCGCCGGCCGGGGGCCCGCGCCACCGCTGCGCTGCCGCCGGTCCGGG
Source organism: Streptomyces broussonetiae (assembly GCF_009796285.1). NCBI lineage: Bacteria > Bacillati > Actinomycetota > Actinomycetes > Kitasatosporales > Streptomycetaceae > Streptomyces > Streptomyces broussonetiae. The sequence goes on from NZ_CP047020.1 coordinate 8,528,777, forward strand.
CGCAACTGCCGTGGGCCACCGGGACGGACGGGCCTCCTCACCCGGCCGGGCAGTCCACCGCCGGCTCCGGCGGCCACAGCTCGTGCCAGTGCAGCTCCGTCTCCAACTGTGCGGCGAGAGAGACCAGGCGGGGCTCGCTGTCGGCCGGGCCGAGCAGCTGGGCGCCGACCGGCAGGCCGCCGTCGACGAAACCGGCGGGTACGTTCACGCCGGGCCAGCCCAGCACGTTCCACGGCCAGGCGTACGGACAGGCCACGATGATCGCGCGGTCCGTGGCCGCCCCGCCCAGCCGGTTCAGGGCGCCGACCCGGGGCGGGGGAGCGGCTGTTGTGGGCGCGAGGATCACGTCGTAGGAGGAGAAGAACCGGCCGATGCGACGCTGCAGCACCGCCTCCGCGCGCCGGGCCGCCCGGAGCGGGACTCCGCCGAGCAGCCGCCCCAGCCGGGCCGCTTCCCGGGTGCGCGGATCGAGCAGCGCCGGGTCGGGCACGTCCCGGACCCGCTCGGCGATCCCGGCGGTGGCGCGCGGTACGAAGGTCAGCCCGATCGGCCCGTACGGCGGATCGGCCTCCTCGACCTCGTGCCCCAACGCGGCGAGTTTTTCGGCGAGTTCGACGACCCGGGAGCGGATGTGCGGGTGCAGCCGGACCGGCAGGGCGGTGAAGGGAGGGTTCAGCGACAGGGCGATACGCAGCCGGCCCGGGGCGCGGCCGACGGCGTCCGCCACCGTCAGGGCGGCCGGCCGGTGCGGGTCCCGGGCGTGGTTGCCGCTCGCCGCGTCCAGCAGCAGGGCCGCGTCGGCGACCGTGCGGGCGAGGGTCCCGTTGACCGTGATGCCCTGGAAGGACTCGCCGTGCGGCCAGGTCGAGATCCGGCCGCGCTGCGGTTTGATGCCGATCAGATGGGTCCACGAGGCCGGGATCCGCACCGAGCCGGCCCCGTCGGAGCCGAGCGCGGCGGGCACGAGCCCGGCGGCGACGGCGCAGGCCGAACCTCCGGACGAACCACCGGGCGTGTGCCCGGGGTGCCACGGGTTGCGGGTCTCCCCGAACGCCGGCCCCTCGGTGAACGGCCACTGTCCCAGCTCGCAGGTGTTGGTCTTGCCCACGATCACGGCACCGGCCGCGCGCAGCCGCCGTACCGCCTCACCGTCCTCGGCCACCGGCGGGAAGTCGCCCCGGCAGCCGAACGCGGTCGGCTCGCCCGCCACGTCCATGTCGTCCTTGACCGCCACCGGCACCCCGAGCAGCGGGCCTCGCACCCCGGCGGCCAGCTCCCGGTCGGCTGCGGCCGCTTCGGCGAGCGCGGCCTCGGCCCGTACGATCCGGAACGCGTTCAGGGTCGGCTGCGTGGCCTCGATCCGGGCCAGTGCCCGCTCCACCAGCGCGACGGAGGACACCTCTCCCTCGGCGAGCGCACGTCGGCTCTCGGCGAGGCCTGCGGCACGGTCGGGCGTCATGGGGAGCACCTCCGGGAGGCTCCGGGCACGATGTCTACCGAACGGTAACGTCCGGGTGTGGGCTCCGATACCGGTTTCGGCCAGGCGGGTGCGTCCGGTGTACGGCGCACAGGTGCCGGAGCAGCCCCAGCGCGGTGGACACGGCGGCCACGGCACACACCCCGGTCCAGCCGCAGCACGCGTAGGCCCGGGCGCCCAGCAAGGAACCGAGGCTGCCGCCGAGGCAGGCACAGGTCATATAGGCAGTGTCGAGACGGCTGCGGACGTGTGCGCCGAGCGTGTAGATCCGCACCGTGTTGGCGACCATGCCGCGAAAAAGGGGGCCGGAGTGCGACTCCGGCCCCCTTTCCGGGTGCGACACGGCTCAGGCGGCCGCGGTCTCGCCCACGTTGCCGTGCAGACGGGCGACGACCTCGGTCAGCTGGGCGGCGACCTCGGCGTCGTCCACCGGGTGGGTCGCGGCGAAGCGGGTCACGGAGCCCGGGATGGACAGCTTGATGTCCTCGATCACGTTGCCGCCGGCGATGCCCACGGCCTTGCGGGCCTCGTCCTGCGCCCACACGCCGCCGTACTGGCCGAAGGCGGTGCCGATCACGGCGACAGGCTTGCCGCCGAAGGCGCCGGCGCCGTACGGGCGGGACAGCCAGTCGATGGCGTTCTTCAGGACGGCCGGGATGGTGCCGTTGTACTCGGGGGAGAACAGCAGGAAGGCGTCGGCGGCCTGGGCGGCCTCACGCAGCTTCGCGGCGGGGGCCGGCACGTTGCCCTCGACGTCGATGTCCTCGTTGTAGAACGGGATCTCGGCGAGGCCCTCGAAGAGCACGACCTCGGCACCCTCGGGAGCGAGCTTGACGGCCGCCTCGGCGAGCTGGCGGTTGTGCGAACCGGCGCGGAGGCTGCCGACGAGCGCGAGGATACGGACAGACATGGGAACTCCAAAGGGCTGAATCATCGCGGTTTCGATCCGGACCGAAGTCCGTTTAAGTTTCTACCAGCATAAGCGGACCGCGGTCCAGTTTTGTTCCCGATGCTTTACGCTGGCTTCATGTCCGCCGCGCTGCCCTCTTTCCCGATGCCTGAGGAGCCCCTCGACGCACCTCGGTTGCTCCAGGTGGCTCCGGCCACCGAGGAGCCGTGCCTGCGCGCCGACGCGGCCCGCAACCGGGCCCGGCTGCTGGAGGCCGCCGCCCGCCTGATCGCCGAACACGGGGTGGCCGGGGTCACCATGGAGGCGGTGGCCGCGGCGGCCAAGGTCGGCAAGGGCACGGTGTTCCGCCGCTTCGGTGACCGCACGGGGCTGCTGATGGCCCTGCTCGACCACGCCGACCGGCAGCTCCAGGCCGACTTCCTGGGCGGGCCCGCGCCGCTCGGCCCCGGAGCGCCGCCCCTGGACCGGCTGCGCGCCTTCGGCGTGGCGGTGCTGTACCGGTCGGCCGAGCAGCTCGACCTCCAGCTGGCCGCCCAGCCGGATCCCGCCCGTCGCTTCTCCCATCCGGCGATAGCGGCGCGGCGCACGCACATCACGATGCTGCTGCGCCGGATCGTGCCGCACGCCGACTGCGACCTGCTGGCCCAGACGCTGCTGGCCTCGCTCGACCCGGCCCTGATCCACCATCAGACCCGTCAGTGCGGCATGCCCATGGAGCGCCTCGAGACGGGCTGGATCGACCTGGTCGCCCGGGTGACCGGCACCGAGCCGCCGCAGCGCTGAGCCCGCTCAGACGCCCTGTACGAACAGGTCGAGCAGACCCTGCGGGGCGTCGGCCCGGAACAGCAGGGCGCTGTTCGCCGCCGACTCCGCCGCGGACACCTCGGCACGCCGGAACATCCGCTCCTCGTAGGCCGTCAGCGCCGCCTCGGTGTCCCCGGGGTGCGCGGCCAGGGCACGGCCCAGTTCGGCGCCGTCGAGCAGGGCCAGGTTGGCTCCCTCGCCCGCGAACGGCGACATCAGATGGGCCGCGTCCCCGAGCAGGGTGACCCCGGGGATCCGGTCCCAGCGGTGCCCGACCGGCAGTGCGTGGATCCGCCGGGGCACCAGCAGCCCGTCCGCGTCGGCGACCAGCGCCCGCAGGCTCTCGTCCCAGCCGCCGAACTCCTTCAGCACCGCCGCCTTCGCCGCCTCGGTGTCGTCGAAGTCGATGCCGTCCAGCCAGTCCTGCGGCGCCTCGACGGCCGCGTAGACGTGCAGGCTGCCGTCGCTCTCGCGGTGCGCGAGGAAGCCCCGGCCCGCGTCCAGCGCGAACAGCATCCCGCCGCCGACCACCGCCGCGCTCGCCGGATGCCGCACATCGGCCTCCGTCAGGTCCGCCTCGACGAACGACACCCCCGTGTACGCGGGCCGGGCGGGCGAGAGCAGCGGGCGGATCCTGGACCAGGCGCCGTCCGCGCCGACCAGGACGTCCGTGGTGAAGCCGGTGCCGTCCGCGAGCCTCACCTCGTGCCGGCCGCCGCCCAGCGGGCGCGCCCCGGTGACCTTGGCGCCCCAGCGGACCGTGCCCTCGGGCAGCGAGCCGAGCAGCAGCTCGCGCAGCGCACCGCGGTCGATCTCGGGCCGGCCGCCGCTGCCGTCGTCGGCCTCGGCCAGCCGGACCGTGCCGTACCGGTCCAGGACCCGCATGGCCTGTCCACCGGCGTGGACGCGCCGGAGGAACTCCGTGTGCAGCCCGGCCGCCCGCAGCGCCTCCTGGCCGGAGTCGTCGTGGATGTCGAGCATCCCGCCCTGGATCCGGGCGTCCGGCGAAGCGTCCAGATCGAAGAGGGCGGCCTCGATGCCGTGCACGTGCAGCACCCGGGCGAGCGCGAGCCCACCGAGCCCCGCGCCGACGACGGTGACGGGGTGGTGAGGCAGGTGAGGGAGGGTGGATGTGCTGTGCGAGGGGGCGGTCATGGTGGCCTCCGGGTGGGTGTGCGGGTGGGTGCGGGCCGGTCCGCCGGGTCGGCGGGTCGTCGGATGCGGGAGCGGGCCGTGCGGCGGACCGGCCGCCGGCTGCCGTGCAGCACCGTCGGGGTGCGCTTACGGCGCTCCGTGGCACGTCAGCCCGGTACGGCGGTCCGCTCGATGCCGTTGATCAGGGCCTGGAAGGCCCACGACAGGCGGGCCCGGGGGGCTCCGGACAGCAGCGCGTCGGCACTCTCGGCGATGTGCGGATGCGTGCCCGCGGGCGCCTCGCGCAGGGCGCGGGACAGCGCCTGCCAGTCGCCCGTGGACTCCTCCCCGGCATGCTCGGCGGCGGTCGCGGTGGCGTGCTGGAGCAGCAGGTCGACGCCCCACGCCGCCTGTGCCCGCGGTACCCCGCCCGCGTCGAGCAGCTCCAGCAGGGTCTCGATGAGCCGCAGATAGTGCGGGCCGCTCGGCCGTGCGGTCAGTGCCGAGCGGGCGAGGCTCGGGTGTTCCAGGAGCATCGCGGTGCAGGCGGTGAGGACCTTCTCCAGCCGCTCCCGCCAGGTGCCCTCGGCCGGGGCGGGTCCGACCGTGCCGAGCAGTTCGTCCAGGACGGCCGCGTGCAGTTCGTCGGTGCTGCGGACGTACACGTACAGCGAGGCCGGGCCGGTGTCCAGCTCCTGCGCGAGGCGCCGCATGGTGACCTTGCGCAGCCCTTCCGCGCGCAGGATCGCGACGGCGGCCGTGACGATGCCCTCCCGGGTGAGGGCGGGCTTGGCGGGACGCTCGCGACGGGAACGAGGGGGACCAGGGGAACCAGGGGAACCAGGGGAACCAGGGGAACCAGGGGAACCAGGGGAACCAGGGGAACCAGGGGAGTCGGCAGAGGAGGTCATGACTTCACCGTAACGAACATGTTCGTTACGAGCAAGTTCGTTACGAACATGTTCGCCGCCGCCTGCCGGACACCGTCGGACACTCAGGTGCGGGAGGTGCGGACCGCACTGGATTTCGTCGAACGGTGAACCACATCGCCCCGCCCGCTCCGGGCGCCCGCCGCTCTGCCAAGATGCGGTCTGTCATGGTGCAGATACCGAACACGCCCACGAGCGCCGACGTCGCCCGCCTGGCCGGAGTCTCCCGCGCGACCGTGTCGTACGTCCTCAACAACACCAGCGCCGTACGGATCAGCGAACCGACGCGCCGGCGCGTCCACGAGGCCGCCCGGGAACTGGGGTACGTGCCGCACGCCGCTGCCCGCAGCCTGCGCGCCGGACACAGCCGCATGGTCCTCATGCCCGCCCCGGCGATCCCGGTGGGCCCCCTCTACAGCGCGTTCCTCAACGAACTCCAGCAGGCGCTCGGCCGCCTGGACTACACCGTCGTGCAGTACGGCACGGTCGGTCTGCACGCCGACGAAGCCGCCCGTGCCTGGGCCGAGCTGCGGCCGGTCGCCGTCCTGGTACCCGGCGTGGAACTCGGCCCGCGGGGCGTGGAGAACCTCAAGCGCTCCGGCGCCCGGGCCGTGGTCACCCTCGGCCCCGTGCGCGTCGACGGCGCACACGCCCTGCTGATGGACCACGACGCGGTCGGTCACCGCGCGGGCACCCACCTGCTGGCCCGAGGGCGCCGCCGGATCGGCGTGGTGGTGCCGGAGGAACCCGGCCTGGAGTTCTACTCCCGGCCCCGGCTCGCCGGTGTGCGCGAGGCACTGCGCGGCACGGACGCGGCCGTGACGGAGCTGCCGCTCGCGTACACGGAGCAGTCGGCCGGCCGACTTGCGGCCCGCTGGCGGGAGTCGGAGCTGGACGCGGTGTTCGCCTACAACGACGAGTACGCGATGCTGCTGATGCGCGCCCTGCAGGACGAGGGGCTGCGCGTCCCCGAGGACGTGGCCGTGATCGGCGCCGACGACCTGATGCTCGGCCGGCTGCTGCGCCCGAGGCTCAGCACGGTCCGTATCGACCTGCCTTCCGGCCGGGACCTGGCGGAACTGGTCGACCGCGCCGTACGTGACCCCGGCGGGGAACCGGAGGTGCGCACCGTACTGGGGGCCTCGGTGATCCGGCGCGAGTCCAGCTGATCGCGCGCCCGGGACCCCCGGTCCGTGGTGCCGCCTGCTACTGGGCGCCCCCCTGCTGGGCGGCGACGCTCTTGCGGACCTCGTCCATGTCCAGCTTCCGGGCCTGCCCGATGATGTCCGTCAGCGCGGCCTCGGGCAGCGCACCCGGCTGGGCGTACACGGCGATCTTGTCACGGACGATCATGAGCGTCGGGATCGACTGGATGTTGAAGGCCGCTGCCAGCTCCGGCTGGGCCTCGGTGTCCACCTTGCCGAAGACCAGGTCGGGGTTGTCCTTGGCGGACTGCTCGTAGACCGGCGCGAACTGCCGGCACGGCCCGCACCAGGACGCCCAGAAGTCGATGAGAACGAACTCGTTCTCGGTGACCGTCTGGTCGAAGTTGTCCTTGGTCAGCTCCACGGTGCTGCTCATGGTGTGAATCCCTACTTCCCGGTGTGGGTGTGCCGTCGGCGGAAACGCGGCCGTCGGGCTGCCTATTCCACCTGTGCACGCCTGCATTCCGCGCGCGTACCCGTGTGGCCGCCACGCACACCACCCACCAGACTGTGCCCATGACGGAAACGGAATCCATCGCGTACGACGTCGTGGTGCTCGGGGCCGGGCCCGTGGGGGAGAACGTCGCCGACCGCACACGTGCGGCCGGTCTCACCACCGCGGTCGTGGAGAGCGAACTGGTCGGCGGAGAGTGCTCGTACTGGGCGTGCATGCCCAGCAAGGCGCTGCTGCGGCCGGTGATCGCCCAGGCCGACGCCCGCCGCCTGCCCGGCCTCGCCCAGGACGTCCAGGGCCTCCTCGACACCCCGGCGGTCCTCGCCCGCCGGGACGACTACACCTCCCACTGGAAGGACGACGGCCAGGTCGCCTGGCTGAACGGCATCGGTGCCGACCTGTACCGCGGCCACGGCCGGCTCGCCGGACCCCGTACGGTCACCGTGACCGCTCCCGACGGCACGGTCACGACCCTCACCGCCCGGCATGCCGTCGCGGTCGCCACCGGTACCCGGGCCCAGCTGCCCGACCTGCCCGGCCTCGCCGACGTGAAGCCCTGGACCAGCCGCGAGGCGACCAGCGCCAAGGCCGCACCGGCCCGGCTGATCGTCGTCGGCGGCGGTGTCGTCGCCACCGAGATGGCGACCGCATGGCAGGCCCTCGGTTCGCAGGTCACCCTGCTGGTGCGGGGCAAGGGCCTGCTGAACCGGATGGAGCCGTTCGCCGGTGAACTGGTCGCCGGAGCGCTCACCGAGGCGGGTGTCGACGTCCGCACCGGCACCTCCGCCGCCTCCGTCACCCGCGAGCACGGCACCGTCGTGGTGGAGACCGGCACGGGCGAGCGGCTGGAGGCCGACGAGATCCTGTTCGCCACCGGCCGCGTCCCGCACACCGACGACATCGGGCTCGACACCGTCGGCCTGAAGCCGGGCTCCTGGCTGGACGTGGACGACAGCCTGCGCGTCACCGGCACCGACTGGCTGTACGCCGTCGGCGACGTGAACCACCGCGCCCTCCTCACCCACCAGGGCAAGTACCAGGCCCGGATCGCCGGAGCGGCCATCGCCGACCGGGCCGCCGGCGGCACCCTGCTGCAGGAGCCCTGGGGTGCGCACGCCGCCACCGCCGACCACCACGCCGTACCGCAGGTCGTCTTCACCGACCCCGAGGCCGCCGCGGTCGGCCTCTCGCTCGCCGAGGCGGAACAGGCCGGCCACCGCGTGCGCGCCGTCGACGTCGAGTTCTCCTCGGTCGCCGGTGCGGGCCTGTACGCCGACGGCTACACGGGGCGCGCCCGGATGGTGGTCGACCTGGAGGAGGAGATCCTGCGCGGCGTCACCTTCGTCGGCCCCGGCGTCGGCGAACTCATCCACTCGGCGACCGTCGCCGTCGCGGGCCGCGTCCCGGTCGACCGCCTGTGGCACGCGGTCCCGTCGTACCCGACGCTGAGCGAGGTGTGGCTGCGGCTGCTGGAGGCCTACCGCGACAACTGAGTGCGGGACTGAGGGAGTTCGAATCCGAGGGCCTCGGCCGCCGCGTCCGGCGTCGGCTGGGCCCACAGCGCGGCGACCGCCTCGTGCGTGGACAGCGACCGTAGTTCGGCGCGGTCCAGGTAGAGGGTGCCGTCGAGGTGGTCGGTCTCGTGCTGGACGATCCGGGCCGGCCAGCCGGTGATCGTCTCGTCCAGCTCGCGGCCCTGCCCGTCCTGGCCGCGCAGCCGTACCTCGGCGTGCCGGGCCACCACGGCCTGCCAGCCCGGTACGCTCAGGCAGCCCTCGTAGAACGCGGCGCGCGCGGTGCCGACGGGTTCGTACACCGGGTTGACCAGGACCCGGAACGGCTGCGGAACGCGGCCCCGGGCCACGGCGACCTCCTCGGGCACCGGGGCCGGGTCCTCGATGACGGCGATCCTCAGCGGCACGCCGACCTGGGGAGCGGCGAGGCCCACCCCGGGAGCGGCGTGCATGGTGACGCGCAGGGCCTCGACGAAGCGGGCCAGCAGGGCGGGGCCGAGCTGGCCGTCGTACGGCTCGGCGCCGCGCCGCAGCACCGGCTGTCCGGCGGCGACGACGGGCAAGGGGCCGCCGGCAGCGAGGAGTTCCTCGACCTGTTCGGCGAGTTGTGCCTGATCACGGGAGGGTGCCATCGCGCCAGGATGCCATGCCCCCCGCCGCTCCCGGGGTGTTCGCATGCCGTGGGCCCGGTCCCCGTACGGGAACCGGGCCCATGAGGTGCCCGTCACTCCTGCGGGAAGTCGCCCGCCAGTGCCGAGGCGATCCGCAGATGGCGCTCCGCCTCCTCGTGCCGGGACTGCCGCTCGAGGGTGCGGCCCAGCAGCAGCCGGGCGTAGTGCTCCACCGGGTCGCGCTCGACGATGATGCGCAACTCGGCCTCTGCGCGGCGCAGTTGGGCCGAGTGGTAGTAGGCGCGGGCCAGCAGCAGCCGGGGTCCGGTCTGCTCCGGCACCTCCTCGACCAGCCCGGTCAGCACACGCGCCGCGCTCGCGTAGTCCTTGGCGCCGAAGAACTGCTGTGCCCGCTCCCAGCGCTCGGCGGGCGTGCCGTGGTCGTAGTACGTGGTCTCCACTCGCGTCTCCACTGATGACCTCCTTCGGCGGCCTCAACGGAAGGTGGTCATTGAATATTCCACTAACTGTTCCGTGTAATCGCAGCGGCCAGCTCCGCGTCGGCCCGCTCGGTGATCAGGGTGAGTACGCGGCCGGTCACCGCCCGGTCCTCCTCGGAGATGCCCGCGTAGATCCGGGCGCTGACCGGGGCGGTCTCGGCGGAGGTCGTGGCGTACAGCTTCCGTCCCGCGTCCGTGGCGTGCACGTGGGACGGCTCCTCGGCGGACACCAGGCCGGCGCCCATCAGCGCCTCGAGCGCGCGGTGCGCCTCGGCCTCGGTGACCTTCACCGCGCCGACGACCTCGGCGACCAGTGCGGCCCGCTCGACCGGGCGGTCGGCCACCGCGGTGAGCCGGAGGGTGACGGACCGGAGGAAGTCGATCCCGTGCGGGGCGAGGACGCGCTCCAGGACGGCACGCGAGGCGTAGTGGGCGAGGGCGATGACACGCGGGTCGACTCGCGGTGCGGTGGTGGTCATGACTGCTCCGTCTCGTGATCGGTGGTGCCGAACGGGTCAAGCGGTGCGTCGAGCAGGGCGCCGAGGTCGCGCGTGAACTCCCGTGCGCGCGGGCTGTCGAGTCCGCCGAGCGGCGCCAGCAGCTGCCGCAGCAGTCCCTGGACGACGTCGATCGCCTGCTCGGTGACCTCGCGTCCCCGCGCCGTGAGCGTGAGCTGGACGGCACGCGGGTCGTCGGGGTCGCGGATGCGCTCCAGCAGGCCGGCCGACTCCAGACCGCGGGCCAGCTTGGAGACGTAGAGGGCCTCCAGGCCGGTGTGGTCGGCGAGCCGGCGCTGGCTGGGCCGCAGGCCGGAGCGGTGCATGCCGTACAGCGAGGCCACCAGGGAGTACTGCGCGTGGGTCAGCCCCAGCGGGGCCACCGCGCGGTCCACCGCGACCCGCCACTTCATCGACAGCCGCCACACCAGGAAGCCCGGCGTGGCTCCTTGGGAACCGTTGCTCATGAGAGATACCGTACATGGCTACTATGTACATGGCTACTATTTTTCCGGACTCCGGACCACGAGTTCCGCCGGGGCGAAACGGACCTGCCGGGGGCGAGCAGCGGCCTCCGGCAGGTCCGGCGGCGTCAGGACCGGTCCGCGTCCTGCGGCGCCAGCAGGATCGCCGTCCCGCTGGCGTGCGCCACGGCGTCGCTGATCCGCGGGTTGAACAGTGCCTCCACGGAGCCGCGGTGATGCGGGCTCAGCACGATGAGGTCGGCGCCGAACTCCTTGGCCGACTCGGCGATGGTGGTGGCGATCTGGGTGGTCAGGCCGGTGGCGAGCGCGCCCTCGGTCTTGATGCCCAGGTCGCGCAGGGTCGCCACGGCCTCGTCGAGCACCGCCTGGGCTTCGTCGTCGTCCTCCAGCGCGACGACCGTGGCGAGCGTGGCGGCGGACGCGACGACATGCAGGACCCGGACCTCGGCGTCGGCCGGCCCTGCCAGTTCACCCGCCAGCCGTACGGCGGAGTGACGGGCGGGACTGGAATCGACGGCGACCAGGATGCGCTGGAACATGACTCTTCTTCCTCTAGCTCCGCGAGCTGACGTACGACGCCGACGGTCCGGCGTCACCAGTGGCAACCTCCCCGAGGACGGCGGACTTCCCGGTTTCGGTGTGGTGATCGTCCCAACCGCCGGTCCATGCGCGGCGGGCGCGATTACCGTGCTGTCATGCCCCAGGAACTCCCGGTCCGCGCGCTGACCGACCGTCTCCACCGCGATCTGCCCGAGGGACGTGTCGTCACCGACCGCGCCGTGCTGGCGGGTTACGCGCACGACGAGGCCGAATGGGCACCCCACGCACTGCCTGTGGCGATGGTGCGGCCACGGACCGCCGAGGAGGTGCGGGCGGTCGTCCTCGCCTGCCTCGACCACGCGGCCCCGGTGGTCCCCCGCGGTGCCGGCACCGGTCTGTCCGGCGGCGCGAACGCCGTCGACGGGGCGGTCGTGCTGTCCACCGAGGCCATGACGGCCATCAGACGCATCGACCCGCTGGAGCGGCTGGCGGTCGTCGAACCGGGCGTCGTCAACGAGGACCTGCGTACCGCCTGCGCCGCATACGACCTGTGGTACCCGCCGGACCCGGCCAGCGCCCGCTGGTCCACCATCGGCGGCAACGTGGCCACCAACGCGGGCGGACTGTGCTGCGTGAAGTACGGCGTCACACGCGACTACGTGCTGGGGCTGGAGTTCGTCACCGGCACCGGCGAACTCGTCCGGGTCGGCCGCCGTACCGCGAAGGGCGTCGCCGGCTACGACCTCACCTCACTGATGGTCGGCTCCGAGGGCACCCTCGGCGTCATCACCGAGGTGACGCTGCGGCTGCGGCCCAGCCGGCCGCCGGAGCACACGGTCGCCGGGTACTTCTCGTCCGTCGTGGACGCGGGACGCGCGGTCGCCGCGGTGGCCGCCGCCGGTGTGACCCCCTCGGCCCTCGAACTCATCGACCGGCACTGTCTTCAGGCCGTCGACGCCTGGAAGCAGATGGGACTGTCCGCCGACGCGGACGTCGTCCTGCTCGGCCGCACCGACGCGCCGGGCCCGGCGGGACAGGAGGAGGCCGAGGCCATGCTGCGCTGCTTCGAGGGCGCGGGCGCCACCTGGGCGGCCCGCTCCACCGACCCGCAGGAGGCGGACGCACTGTTCGAGGCGCGCCGGCTCGCCTACCCGGCCCTGGAGCGGCTGGGCCCGGTGCTCACCGAGGACATCTGCGTACCCAAGTCCGCCGTCCCGGAGATGCTCGGCCGGATCGAGGCCATCGCCCAGCGGCACGACACGCTCATCGCCAACATCGCGCACGCCGGTGACGGCAATCTGCACCCGCTGCTCATCACGCCGCCCGGCGACCAGGCGGCACGGGAGCGGGCGCAGGCCGCCTTCCACGAGATCATCGCCGAGGCGCTGGCGCTGGGCGGCACGGTCACCGGCGAGCACGGGGTGGGTCTGCTCAAACGGGACGGACTGCGGGCCGAGCTGGGCCCGGCGGTGATGGCCCTGAACCGGGCCGTCAAGGACGCCCTCGACCCCCGTGGCCTGCTCAACCCGGGCAAGGTGACCGGCCGCTGAGGCGGCCCGCGGCGTAGGGTCGCCGACATGACCGAAACCTCCCTGCGCTCCGTCACCGTGGAGCGCACCAGCACCGGCCACTTCGTGGCGACCAACGTACGCGGCGGCACGGTCTCCTTCGGCACCGGCGCCGCAGGAGACACCGAGTTCACCCCGGTCGAGCTGCTGCTCGCGGCGCTCGGCGGCTGCACGGCCGTCGACGTGGACGTCGCGACCAGCCGGCACGCGGAGCCCACGGTCTTCACCGTCGCCGTGCAGGGCACCAAGGTCGACGACGAACTCGGCAACCGCCTCACCGACCTCGCGGTGACCTTCCACGTCACGTTCCCGGACGGCGAGGGCGCCGAGCGGGCCCGGGCGATCCTGCCCCGGGCGGTGAAGACCTCCCACGACCGTCTGTGCACCGTCAGCCGCACGGTGGAGACGGGAACGCCCGTGCGGGCCACGGTCGAGCAGGCCTGACGAGTCGAGCGGGCCTGAGAGGAGGACCCGGAATGTAACGGCGGGGAACGCCAAGATCATCCGAATTGCCGTGCATTCCGGACCGTTTGCTGCGGCCGTGTGTCGGCCTCATGGCGGCAGCGGCGGGAGCCTGGCCTTCCCCGCAAGGTACGAACCAAGCTGATGATCACACCTTGGGGAGGTGCCGCGGATGGCACGCTATGTGCTGCGCAAGGCAGCCGGCTGGCTCCTGATGATCGTGGTCGCGGCCAACGCGGCCGCTACGCGGTGAAGAAGGGCCTCGCCAACGTCGGCGCGACCATCTTCCTCAACCCGCTCCCGGAGACGGTCGGCTGGGAGAAGTGACCCGGCTCGCGGGCGCCGTCGGCCGACGCGCGCACATCCCCGGCGTCGTCGCGCACCTCACGTCGTGCTGCGGACCGACACCAGGGTGCCGGCCCCTCGCTCCCGTAGGGTTCCGGCGGAACGTGGACGTGTGGTGTCGTCGTGCCGAGCGGCACGGGTGCGAGAAGCCGAGGAGAGTCATGGACGCAGGGGCCTGGGACGAGCGCTACCGTTCCGCCGAACGCGTGTGGTCGGTGGAGCCGAACGTATGGGTGGTCCGGGAGCTGGCGGGCCTTGAGCCCGGGCGGGCGCTGGACCTGGCCGCCGGGGAGGGGCGCAACGCCCTGTGGCTGGCGGACCGCGGCTGGCGCGTCGACGCGCTGGACTTCTCCCCGGTCGCCGTGGGCCGCATCAAGGACGCGGCAGCGGGACGGGCGGTGAAGGCGGCGGTGGCCGACGTCACGCGGTACGAGCCCGAACAGGGCGCCTACGACCTCGTCCTCCTCTCCTACCTCCACCTGCCGCGGCCGGAGGCGGAGAAGGTTCTGCAGAGTGCCGCCCGCGCCGCCCGGCCCGGCGGCACCCTCCTCCTGGTCGGCCATGACGCCGACAACCTGGAGCACGGCACCGGAGGCCCACAGGACCCCGGTGTGCTGACCAGCGTGGAATCGGTGCGCGCGGTGTGGGACCAGTGGGCGGACATCGTCGTTGCCGAGGTGGCCCAGCGCCCCGTCGACACGGCCGTCGCCCTCGACACGGTCGTCCGCGCCGTCAGGCGCTGAACCCGCCGCTCGTCCCTGCCCCGAAGGCAGGACCGTCCGGTAGGCCCCGCACCGGGGCCGGGCCATGGCGCCCGCCCGACCGCGGCAGCCGAGTGGGTGGACGGAGGCCGGCGGCACCAGCCTCCCGTCTCCGGACGGCGGTCATGGCCGCGACGAACCAGCTGCGCGCCGACGCCGGCAAGGAGCGGCTGCCGCGCATCGCCCGAACGGCCCGTTCGGCGCGCGTACGGCCTCCTTCCGGGTTCTCGTGGTGAACACCACTACGCACGACCCGGGTGTCCATCAGCGGAGGCGTCATGCGGTCCCGATCCACGCTGTCCCGCATCGCCATGTCGCTGATCCTTGCCGTCGGGGCCCTGATGAGCGGCTGCACCAGTGTTCCGCCCCAGTCGTCGATGATGTCGTCGCCGTCAACCTCGCCCTCGCCCTCGTTCGCCACGGGTGCTGCTCTCAGCGAGTCGGCGCAACTGGTCAGCCACAACGGGCTGCTGCGGGCGGACCTCGTCGTGGAGCGGCGGCGCGTGAACCCAGGCGGCCACGCGCTGTCTTCGACTTCCCCAGCCGAGGTGCTGTTCAAGTCCGCGGTCGGACACATGGCCGGTACGGCCGCCCCGGCGCAGCGCGGCCAAGCCCTCGCCGGGCTGTTCCTCGCCTCCTGTCCCGGCCTGGCGCTGCTGCCCGTCGGCCTGGGCGTCGCCAGCCGCACCATGAGCCTGTCGGATGCGGCGACTTGGTTCACCGCCGTCGTTCCGGCACTGCTCGCGCCCGTCGCCGTACGGGCGAGCCGGCACGGCCCCGGCTGCGCCGCGAAGGCCGGTGCCTGCCAAGGCCGCGCCCGGCTGTGCGTGGTTCGGGCTGAAGACGCCGGCTCAGCGCACCCGACCCCGGGCCTTCAGCGGCACAGCCGGCAGTTCCGGCGCAGGCAACGGCTCCCCGTCGTACCCCTTCACTTCCCCGAACCGTGACCCGCTCATCCACTCCTCGCGAGCCTGCACGATCTCCTCCTGGGTGCGTCCGACGAAGTTCCACCACATGACCAGCTCCTCGGCGAACGGCTCGCCGCCCAGCAGCATGATCCCGGCGTCCGACTCGGCCCGCAGCGGCAGTTCGGTGCGGCCGCAGCCGAGGTAGAGCATCGAGCCGGGCAGCACCGGCACCCCGTCCACGTGCACCTCGCCGGACATCGCCAGCACGCCGTACTCGAAGTCCGGTTCCAGGGGCAGTCGGACGTCGGCACCCCGGGACAGGGCGAGGTCCGCGCCGACGATCGGGGTGTACGTCGTACCGGGGGAGACCGAGCCGTCGAGGCCGCCGAGGATCACCGTGGCGGTCAGGCCGGGCGCGGTGACCGTGGGCAGGTCCGGGTGGTACTCGAACGCCGGGTCGGCGTGGCGGTGTTCGTCCGGCAGCGCGACCCACAGCTGGGCGCCGTGCAGGAGGCGGGCGTGCGGGCGCGGGCTCTCCTCGGAGTGGCTGATCGCACGCCCCGAGGTCATCAGGCCCAACTGACGGGGCAGGATCGTCTGCAGGCTGCCCGTGGAGTCGCGGTGCAGCACCTCGCCCGCGTGCAGCCAGCTCACCGTCTGCAGGCCGATGTGCGGGTGCGGCGGGACCTGCATGCCGGGCTCGTGGGCGATGTCGTCGGGACCGTAGTGGTCGACGAAGGCCCACGCGCCGATCATGCGCCGGCCGAGGTTGGGCAACAGCCGGCGCACCTCGGTCGACCCGCCCAGCTTCACATGACGGGGGCTCAGCAGCTCGCGCACGGGTTCGGCGACGACGAATCCACGGCCGCCGCAGAGACTGGGCACGGGCGCGCGGTCAAGGTTGCTCATGCCGCCCAACCTAGCGGCCGGCGGTCCGGGTTGCCGGGCGGACGGGCCACCGAACTCGCGAACGGAGTCCGTTCAGGGGCCGTCACCCGATGTGGGGGAACGGTGATACCACTTGGGTGAGTCAATCAACTGACTTACATTCGGGTGGAGCATGCCGACCGTGTCCCCGATGGAGGCCCGCCCATGTCCCCAGCGCATCTCCGGCACGCCGAGGCGGTCGAGCCCGCCGTACCCGAGACGAACGCCGTCGTCGCGGTACTGGCCCTCGGCGGGATCGTGGTCTCACTGATGCAGACCCTGGTCATCCCGATCGTGCCCGAACTGCCCAGGCTGCTGCACGCATCCGCGTCCGACGCGGCCTGGGCGGTCACCGCGACCCTCCTCGCGGCGGCCGTGGCCACGCCCGTCATGGGCCGGCTCGGCGACATGTACGGCAAACGGCTGATGCTGCTGACGAGCCTGGTGATGCTGGTCGCGGGCTCGGTGACGGCCGCGCTCAGCGACGGTCTCGCCCCGATGGTCGTCGGACGGGCGCTCCAGGGCCTGGCCTCCGGTGTGATCCCGCTCGGCATCAGCATCATGCGCGACGAACTGCCCGCCGAACGGCTCGCCTCCGCCACCGCCCTGATGAGCGCGTCGCTCGGCGTCGGCGGCGCGCTCGGCCTGCCCGCCGCCGCACTGATCGCCGACCACTACGACTGGCATGTGCTGTTCTGGACCTCGGCCGGACTCGGCGCCGTCGTCGGCGTACTCGTCCTGCTCCTCGTCCCCGAGTCCCGGGTGCGCACCGGCGGCCGTTTCGACCTGCCCGGCGCGCTCGGCATGGCCGCCGGTCTGATCTGCCTGCTGCTCGGCGTCTCCAAGGGGGCCGACTGGGGGTGGCGCAGCGGTACGACGCTCGGCCTGTTCGGGGCGGCCGTCGTCGTCCTGCTCGCCTGGGGCCTGTTCGAACTGCGCACCGCACGGCCCCTGGTGGACCTGCGCACCACCGCCCGCCGCCAGGTCCTGGTGACCAACCTCGCCTCGGTCGCCTTCGGCTTCTCCATGTTCGCGATGTCCCTGGTCCTTCCGCAGCTCCTGCAGTTGCCCAAGGCGACCGGATACGGACTCGGCAAGTCGCTGCTCGACGCCGGTCTGGTGATGGCGCCGACCGGCCTGGTGATGATGGCGATGGCACCCGTGTCCGCCCTCATCTCCCGGACCTGGGGCCCGAAGGTGACCCTGATGTGCGGAGCGGTGATCGTCGCCGCCGGGTACGGGCTCGACATCGTGCTGATGCACGCCGTCTGGGAGTTGCTGGTGGCCTCCTGCGTCATCGGCGCCGGCATCGGCTTCGCCTACGGCGCGATGCCCGCGCTGATCATGGGCGCCGTCGATCCGTCCGAGACCGCCGCGGCGAACAGCTTCAACACCCTCATGCGGTCCATCGGAACGTCCACCGCCAGCGCGGTCGCGGGCGTGATCCTCGCCCGGACGACCATGGCCTTCGGCGCCACGGCGCTGCCTTCGGAGAACGGCTTCAAGGCGGTCATGGCCGTCGGGTCGGGCGCCGCGGTGCTCGCCCTGCTGGTCGCCGCCTTCATTCCGCGCCGGACGGTGGCCGGGGTGCGGGTGGTACGGGAGGCGGCTGGGGAGGCCGGGGAGTCGGTCGGCGGGACGCAGGTACGGGCCGGTGCCGGGACGGGGCCGGCCGTCGGCGGGGCCGGGAGAAGGGGAGCCGACCGGGCGCCGGCTCGCGCGGTCGGCGCGAGCGGTGCCGGCGGGACGGCCGTGCGCGGGTTCGTGCGCGGAACCGACGGGGCCGGTGTCGGGCGGGCCGCGGTCACGCTCGTCTCGCTGGACGGACGGCAGGTGGGCCGGTCCCTCGCCGGGGCCGACGGCGGCTATGCCGTGGTGGCGCCCGGGGAGGGGACGTATGTGCTCGTCGCCTCCGCGGACGGTCGTCGTCCACGGGCCGGCACCGTCGTCGTCGGCGCGCATCCGGTCGCGTGCGACCTGCTGCTCGACGGCACCAGCGGGCTGGCCGGCGTGGTCCGGGCCGCGGACGGCGGGGGGCCGGTCGCCGGAGCGGTCGTGATCGTCACCGATGTGCGCGGGGAGGTGCTGGCGACGCAACGGACCGACGGGCTGGGTGAGTTCGCCTTCACCGGGCTCGCGCCGGGCCCGGTCACCCTCGCGGTCGGCTCGCCCAGGCACCGCCCGCTCGCGCTGCCCGTGGAGGTCGCCCGCACCGGCGTCACCCGTGTCCAGGCCGAACTGCGCTCCGGTGCGCAGGTGCGCGGCACGGTGCGGGGCGCGGGCGGACCGCTCGGCGGCGCCCGGGTGACCCTGCTGGACGCCGTGGGCAACGTCGTCGCCACGACCACCACCGGCGACGACGGGGCGTACGCTTTCTCCGACCTGGACGACGGCCCGTACACGCTGATCGCGGCCGGCTACCCTCCGCGGGCCGCGGGAGTGAGGGTCGGCGGCGCCGGGGTCGAGGGCCATGACATGGAACTCGCCCATCCGGCGGCGTAGTTCACCCCGGCGCTCCTCAGGGGCCCGATGTGCTCGGGGACGGCTGGACCGAGGCCGGGGCGACCGGGCTCGGCACCGCCGTCGGCGCGCTGCCGGTACCGGACTCGTTCGTCTGCCGGGGGCAGGCTCGGCCGGACGGGATGGGCCGCCGGGCTCCGCGAAGTACGCCGCCGCCGAGGCGAGGGTCGGCGCACCCGCCGCGGCCCGGCGCAGGTGCACCGGGCGTGGCTGTAGCGGGCCGGTCGGCGGGCGCTGCGGCCGCCGGTCGGTCTGGCCGAGGTGGTGCGCCCGCGCAGCCGCTCATCGAGCGCCGTCGGCGCGCTGCCGGTACCGGACTCGTTCGTCGCAGCTCCTCCAGCCGGCGGCCGAGAGCGTCCAGGGCCCGGCCGGCCGTGGACTTAGGTGCCGCGGGACAGACCGGGGGTCCCCGCAGTGGTCGACGACTTCGCCGGCACCACGGCGAACCGGTCCGCGAAGAGCGGACCGGCGAAGAGCCGACCGGCGCACATCCGCGGGCTCGCCCCGTACGGGCGTCCCGCTCAGTTCACCCGGTCCGCGAACTCGGCCGCCCCCTGTTCCGCGAACGCGACGGCGTCCGGATGACCGAACAGGCCGGGCAGGCCGCCGGTGTGGACGAACACCGTCTTCTCGCCGGGCCGGACGTCCCCGTCGGCGACAGCCGCGCGCAGACCGGCCAGGGCCCGGGCGGTGTACACGGGATCGAGGACCAGGCCCTCGGTGCGGGCGGCGAGCCGGAGCGCCTCGCTCGCCGGTCCGGTCAGCACCGCGTAGCCGCGGCCCACCTGGTCCCGGCGCACGCGCAGTTCCCCGGCCGTGACCTCCTGCGGCGCGAGCGGCGCCGCGAACCGGGCCACCGCCGCGGCCGGGTCCGCCAGCGCGCCCACGTCGACGCCGAGCACCGAGCCGGTGCCGAGGGCCGCGACCAGCCCGGCCATGGTGCCGCCCGAGCCGAGCGCGACCACCACCGTGCGCAGCTCGGGTACCTGCGCGTCAAGCTCCTCGCCGCAGCGCACATAGCCCCGCGCGCCCGCCACACCCGACCCGCCGAACGGGATCAGCGCCGGCCGGGCACCGTCCGCCCGCAGCCGCGCGCACACCTCGGCCGCGGCCAGGTCCAGGCCTGCCTGGTCCACGTCACCCGCCCAGGCGAGCCGCGCCCCGAACAGACCGTCCAGCGCCAGGTTCCCGGACCGTGCGGCGCCGGGCGCGCCCCGCAGCACGAGCACGGCGGCCAGGCCCAGCCGGGCGGCCGCCGCGGCGGTCAGCCGGGCGTGGTTGCTCTGCGCGGCACCCGTGGTCACGAGCGTGTCCGCGCCCTCGGCGAGGGCCGCGCCCACCGTCCACTCCAGCTTGCGGATCTTGTTCCCGCCGCCGCCCAGACCGGTCAGGTCGTCCCGTTTGATCCACAGGTCCGTCGGCTCGAGCCCGAGCGCGACGGCCAGCCGGGGCGCCGGTTCGACGGGCGTGGGGAAGGTGCCGAGCGGTACGGGGGAGTGGCTCATGGCGTACGTCCTTCGGTGCGATCAAGAGCGGGTCAGGCGCAGATCAGGTCCGGATCAGGTGCCGCTCGCGGTCGTTCGGGACCAGTCGATCACACCGGAAGCAGCCGGGCGATCAGCGCGCTGAGCTGTCGGGCCGTACGGCACTCGTACATCTCGACCAGGTCGGCGTAGGCGGGGGCGGCCGAGTCGCCGGTGCCCCAGCGGTCCCGCGGCTCCGGGTTGAGCCAGTACACACGCCGGGACCGCCGGGCGACCTCGCGCACCGCGGCCAGGTTCGGGTCGCTCATGTTCGTGCGCGCGTCCCCGAGGACGAACACGGTGGAGCGCGGGCCGACCGCGTCGCCGTACCGCTCGGCGAACTCGCCCAGCGCCACGCCGTAGTCACTGCTGCCGTGCCAGCCGGTGAGCGTGGCCTCGGTGCGGATGCGGGCACCGAGCCCGTCGGGGTCGGCGCGGCCGTGCTCGAGCAGTGCGGTCACCTCGTCGAGCCGGTTGACGAAGGCGAACACCCGGATCTTGCTGAACTGGTCGTGCAGCGCCTGTACCAGCAGCATCGTGAAGTCCGAGAAGCCCGACACCGAGCCGGACACATCGCACAGCAGCACCAGTTCGGGGCGGACGGGGCGGCGCCTGCGCAGCACCGGCCGCATCGGCACCCCGCCCGTGGACAGCGAGGAACGCAGCGTGCGCCGCAGGTCGACGGTGCCGCGCGCGGCCCGGCGCCGGCGCGCGGCCAGCCGGGTGGCCAGCTTGCGGGCGAGCGGCTGAACCGCCCGGCGCAGCTCGGCCAGTTGATCCCGGCCCGCGAACAGGAAGTCCACCCGGTCGGCGGTCGGTGCGACACCGCGCCGGGCGATCTCGTCGCGCCCGCGCCGCTCCGCGACCCGGCGCCGCGCCTCCGCCCCGACCATCCGCCGGAACGCCTCGATACGGCGCCGGATCTCGTCGTCCAGCAACCGGTCGGCGAAGCCGTCGCCGGCGCCGTTCCCGTCGCGGCCCCGCAGATCGCTGCGCACGCGCGCCAACAGGGTCTGCGGGCGCAGCCGATCGAGGGTCTGGTACGCCGAGAAGCCGTCGGAGCCCGGTGAACTGCCGTACCCGCCCATGCCGTCGACGGCTTCGGCCGCCAACCGGGCCATCGTCGCCCGGTCGTCGGCGGCGAGGGCCTCGGCCAGCCGGCCGCGCAGCTCGTCCCGGTCCGCGCCGGAGCCCTGAAGGCCCCCGACGGTGCGCGGGAAGTACAGGTCGAAGACCGGGTCGAACACCGCCCGCTGCCCCGGGCCGTGCAGCAGCGTCGCGGCCAGCCCCTCGCGCAGCAGCTCCCGGTCCGCGAGACCCAGTGCCGCCACCGCGCGGGCCGCGTCCACGCTCTCGCCCGTGCCGATCCGCATCCCGTGCGCGCGCAGCGCCCCGACCAGGCCGGTGATGCGCTCGGCGACCTCGGTCACAGCGCGTCCAGGTCGAGCTTGGCCGCCGCCTTCTGGATGTCGTCCTGGTGCTTGAGGATCACCCCGAGACTGTCGCGTACGACCGTCTCGTCCAGTGTGTCGGCGCCCAGGGCCAGCAGGGTGTGCGCCCAGTCCACGGTCTCGGCGACCGACGGCGCCTTGCGCAGGTCCATCGCGCGCAGCGCGCCGACCACCCGGACCACCGACGCGGCCAGCGCCTCGCTCAGGCCCGGCACCTTCAGCCGGACGATCCGCCGCTCCAGCTCCTCCTCGGGAAAGCCGATGTGCAGGAACAGACAGCGCCGGCGCAGCGCCTCGGACAGCTCCCGGCCGGCGTTGGAGGTGAGGACGACGAACGGGCGGCGGGTCGCGGTGACCGTGCCCAGCTCCGGAACCGTGATCTGGAAGTCGCTGAGCACCTCCAGCAGCAGCCCCTCCATCTCGACGTCGGCCTTGTCGGTCTCGTCGATCAGCAGCACCGTCGGCTCGTCCCCGCGGATGGCGGTCAGCAGCGGGCGGGGCAGCAGGAACTCCTCGCTGAAGATGTCGGTGCGCGTCTCGTCCCAGCTCTCGTCGCGGCCCGCGCTGATGCGCAGCAGCTGTTTGGCGTGGTTCCACTCGTACAGCGCCCGGGACTCGTCGACGCCCTCGTAGCACTGCAGCCGCACCAGCCGGGCCCCGGCCACCTGGGCGACGGCCTTGGCCAGCTCGGTCTTGCCCACTCCCGCGGGGCCCTCCACCAGCAGCGGCTTACCCAGCCGGCCGGCGAGGAACACGGTCGTGGCGACGGCGGGCGAGGCGAGGTAGCCGGTCTCGGCGAGGCGGGCGGAGACGTCGTCGACGGACGTGAACAACGGGGCCTCCGGCGGGTGGGGAGCGGGGTCCGGTCTCCTATCTAAGCGCTTGTTCAGTCCCCCTGTCACGCAAATACACCGATCGGTTTCTCTGTCGCCCACACCGGGGTAACCTCGCTGCATGGCCACCACCACCGACAAGGCGTCCTCCCGCGACCGGCTGCTCGACGCCGCCGCCAGGCTCTCCTACCGTGACGGCGTCGGCGTCGGCATCGAGGCCCTGTGCCGGGAGGCCGGTGTCTCCAAGCGGTCGATGTACCAGCTCTTCGACAGCAAGGACGCGATGCTGGCCGCCAGCCTGGAGCGGCGGATCCCGCGCTACGAGGCACGCCTCGCGCACCCCGACCCGGAGCACGCCACCCCGCGCGAGCGGATCCTCCATGTCTTCGAGCAGGTGACGAGGTCCGCCGCCGACCCCGACTACCACGGCTGTCCCTACCTGGCCGTCCTGGTCGAACTCAAGGACCCGGAGCACCCGGCGAGCGTGGTCGCCCGCGCCGTCAAGGAGCGCCTGACGCAGGCCCTGCGCGCCGAGGCGGAACGCGGCGGCGCCCGCGACCCCGAGCTGCTCGCCCGCCAGCTGGTGCTGGTCTTCGACGGCGCCAGCGCCCGGGCCGGCGCGAAGGTGGAGCACCTGGACGACGGCCTCGCCACGACGACGGCGAGCGCGCTCCTGGACGCGGCGGGGATGGCCTGACGGGCCGTGCCCCCCGGCGTGGGGGCGGAAGGCCGGGGGGCTCCGGGTACTGCTGCGCGGGACGGGCCGCCCGATCTGCGGTGTCCGGCCCGGACACGAGGGCGCCGATGGCGCCCGGCCTCGCTCGTACGGGTCAGCCCAACGCGCCACCCCACTCGCCCGCCCGGTGCAATGAACCCGTGACCGCGCCCCCGCACGACTGCCTCGCGCGCAACGACTGGATCTGCGGCGCCTATCTGAGCACGCGCCGGCAGATCCTGCTCGACGCGGTCGTCCAGCACCTCCGGCTGACCGCCCTGTCGGTCCTCATCGGCCTGGCCATCGCCCTGCCGCTCGCGGTGCTGGCCCGCCGCTGGGGCTGGGCGGCCGGACCGGTCCTCGCCCTGACGACGATCCTCTACACCATCCCGTCGCTCGCCATGTTCTCCCTGCTCCTGCCGCTGTACGGCCTGTCGGCCACCCTTGTCGTCGCCGGGCTGGTGCTGTACTCACTCACCCTGCTCGTCCGGAACATCCTCGCGGGCCTGCGCGCGGTACCCGAGGAGACCCGGCAGGCCGCGCGCGGCCTCGGCTACGGCCCCATCCGGCTGCTGCTCACCGTGGAACTGCCCCTTGCGCTGCCCGCCGCGATGGCCGGGCTGCGCATCGCCACCGTCTCGGCGGTCTCCCTGGTCACGGTCGGTGCGATCGTCGGCTTCGGTGGCCTCGGCAACCTCATCTACGCGGGCATGAACACCTACTTCAAGGCCCAGGTGCTCACCGCGTCGGCGCTGTGCGTCCTGATCGCCGTCGCCGCCGACCTCCTGCTGCTCGGTGTGCAGCGGCTGATCACGCCGTGGACGAGAGCCGGGCGGGCACGCGCCCCCGCCCGGCGGCGGCGGTCGCGCACAGGGCTACGTGGGGCGAGAGCGGGCCGCGCATGAACACGCTCAGTGCGAGCTGGCACTGGCTCACCGACCCCGCGCACTGGTCCGGCGACGACGGCATCCGGAGCCGGCTGCTGCAGCACCTCGTCCTCACCGTCGTCTGTCTCGCCGTCAGCTGCGTGATCGCGCTCCCGGTGGCTCTCGTCCTCGGCCACCTCGGCAAGGGCGGCGCCCTCGCCGTGAACATCTCCAACGTCGGCCGGGCCGTACCCACCTTCGCCGTCCTGGTGCTGCTGCTCCTGACCCCGGTCGGGAAGTGGGGCGAGGGCCCCACGGTGGTGGCGCTGGTGCTGTTCGCCGTGCCACCGCTGCTCACCAACGCCTACGTCGGCATGCGCGAGGTCGACCGCAGCATCGTCCGGGCGGCCCGGGGCATGGGGATGACCGGGCGGCAGATGCTGCTGCGCGTGGAGCTGCCCCTCGCGCTCCCGCTGGTCATGACCGGGGTCCGGATCGCCGCCGTCCAGCTGGTCGCCACCGCCACCATCGCCGCGCTCGCGGGCGGCGGCGGCCTCGGCCGCATCATCACCGCCGGCTTCAACCTGGCCAGTACGCCCCAGGTGGTCGCCGGAGCGATCCTGGTCGCCGGGTTCGCGCTGATCGTCGAGGCCGTCTTCGAGATCGCCGAGCGGCTCGCCCCGCACTGGCCACGAGGGTCGCGATGAGGGTCCGTACGGCAGCCGTGGCCGTACTGCTCACCCTCACCGCCTGCACCACCGGCCCCTCCCTGGAGAACCGCGGCGAGGTCACCGCCGCGCCCGGCGACAGCCACCACCTCACCATCGGCTCGGCCGGCTTCACCGAGAGCGACCTGCTCGCCCAGATGTACGCCCAGCTGCTGGACCAGGCCGGCTACACGACCTCGATGCTCACGGTCGCCAACCGGGAGCTGTACGAACCGGCGCTGGAGTCCGGCCAGATCGACGTCGTGCCCGAGTACGCGGCCACCTTCGCCGACTGGCTGAACGCCAAGACACACGGCGCCGACGCCAGGCCGGTCGGCTCACCCGACCTCGACCGGACGATGAAGGCGCTGCGGGAACTCGCCGCGCCCCGCGGACTCACCGTCCTTCCGCCCGGCCGGGCTGTCGACCAGAACGCCTTCGCGGTCCGCGCGGACTACGCCCGCGAACACCACCTCAAGACCCTCGGCGACCTCGGCGCGTCGGGCCTGAAGGTGCGGCTCGCGGCCGGTGACGAGTGCGTCCAACGGCCGTACTGCGAGCCAGGGTTGAAGAAGGTCTACGGCATCGACATCATCGGCATCGATCCCAAGGGCGTCGGTACCACCCAGGCCAAGCGTGCCGTGCAGGCGGGCCGGGACCAGATGGTACTGACCACGACCACGGACGCCACGCTGGACCAGTTCGGCCTGGTGGTCCTCGCCGACGACAAGCACCTGCAGAACGCCGACTACATCGTCCCGGTCGTCAACCGCCCCCGTGCGGGCGGCGCACGCGTGACGACGGCGCTCGGCAGGCTCAACGACGTGCTGACGACGGCCGACCTGGCGTCCATGAACCAGCAGGTCGACAGCTGGCGCCGGCTGCCCGCCGACGTGGCCCGCACCTGTCTCAAGGACAAGGGCCTGCTGAAGTGACCGGCCGCACGCGGCACCGACCGGGCTCAGGCATCCGACACCGAGTCGAACGGGACCTGCCCGCGCGCCACGCCCCGCGCGTCCGCGTCCACCGAGCGACGCAGCGCCTCGTGCAGCTTCGCCGGGGTGAGCACGCCGAGGAAGCGCGCTCCGTCCAGCACCGCGACCCACCCGGCGTCGTACTGGAGCATCACCCCGAACGCCTGCTTCAGTGGTGTGCCCAGCGGCACCCACGCGGTCATCCGGTGGGTGCGGTCCCCGACCGTGCCGCCCGCCGCCAGGGCGTCGATGCCGACCCAGCCGTGCAGGTCGCCGCGTACATCGAGGACGACCGCCCAGCGCGCGCCCTCGGCCCGCAGCCGCTCCCGGGCCCGCTCGGCGGGCTCGTCCAGACGGGCCACGGGCGGCTGTTCCAGGTCGTCCGGTTCGAGCGCGGTGACCGACAGCCGCTTGAGCCCGCGGTCGGCGCCCACGAAGGAGGCGACGTATGGCGTGGCGGGCGCGCCCAGCACCGCTCCGGGTGTGTCGAACTGCTCGATGCGGCCCTGCCCGTACACGGCGATCCGGTCACCGAGCCGGACGGCCTCCTCGATGTCGTGCGTGACCAGCAACACCGTCTTGCGCACCGCGGCCTGCATCCGCAGGAACTCGTCCTGCAACTGCTCGCGCACCACCGGGTCGACCGCGCCGAACGGCTCGTCCATCAGCAGCACCGGCGGATCCGCGGCGAGCGCCCGCGCCACCCCGACCCGCTGCCGCTGTCCACCGGAGAGCTGTTCCGGGTAACGCGGGCCGTACGTCGTCGGGTCGAGCCCGACCAGCTCGAGCAGCTCGGCCGCCCGCGCCCTGGCCTTCGTCCGCTTCCAGCCGAGCAGCGCGGGCACGGTCGCGGTGTTGTCGAGGACGGTGCGGTGCGGGAAGAGGCCCACCTGCTGGATCACGTAGCCGATCCGGCGGCGCAGCCGCACGGGGTCGACGCGGGCGACGTCCTCGTCGTCGACGAGGATCCGCCCGCAGGTCGGCTCGATCAGCCGGTTCACCATCATCATGGTCGTCGTCTTGCCGCACCCGGACGGCCCCACGAGCGTGACCAGCTCGCCCTCGGAGACCTCGAACGAGAGGTCGTCCACGGCCGTCGTACCGTCCGGATACCGCTTGGTGACCTGCTCGAACCGGATCATTCCCTCACGCTAACGGGGCCGCTCGCGCGGCGCGCGACGAGCCGTCCGGCCGCGCTCACCGGGGCCGAGGGGCAGGCGGACGGGGTGCGGCTCATGCGCTCAGCAGGATCACTTCCAGCGTCCGCGGGCCGTGCACGCCCTCCACCCGGTCCAGTTCGATGTCACTGGTGGCGGACGGGCCGGAGATCCAGGTCAACGGGCGTGTGGGGTCGAGGCGGTCGAGGGCCTGCGGGACGGAGGAGACGACCTGGTCCGGTACCCGGACGACACAGATGTGATGGTCGGGAACCAGCGAGATACGGCGCCGGCCCTGGTCGGGGGAGCCGTCCAGCACGATCGTGCCGGTCTCGGCGATCGCCACGGCACAGCCCGTCACCACGCTGCCCACCTGGTCCAGCCGCTGCGGTGTGCTCTCGGCCCGGTCGTGGATCCGCACCGGATCGGCGGCGGCCAGCCACTGCGGCGGCAGCCCGGGCGGCACCAGCACCTCCTGCGAGCCGCGCTCGGCCAGTAGCCGCATGACCAGGTCCGCCATCTCCCCGGCAGTGCTGCGGTGCACGATCGCCCGGTAGTCCGCCAGGTTCTGAGCCAGCAGCTCCACCGTCTCCTCGGTGCTGCGCCGCCCGTGCTCGCGCAGATAGTCCCGGCCCACGGCCTCCTCGTACGGCCGCTCGTCCGGGCGCACGTCGGCCAGCGCCCGCCGCACCCGGCCCAGGACCCGTTCCCTGCTGCTCACTTGGCGGCTCCCTCGCCGTTGTCCGTACCGTGGGTGCGCTGCCACCAGTCCCGGAACGGCTCCGCCGGTACCGGCGGCAGGTCCCGGGTGCCGGACCAGGCCCGGCCCGGACCCGGCAGGGTACGGGGATGCAGCCGGCGGGTCCGGGAGGCGAGCCGCTGGCCGGTGCGCAGGGCGCCCGGGTGGGCCAGCGCCCAGCGGGCCGCGCGCATGGCCGCACGTTCCGCCGCGTGTCCCTTGGCCGGTTTCAGCAGCACCCGGTTGCCCGCACGCACCGCCGGACCGCCCTCGACCACCCGCTCCCGCAGGTGCACCAGCACCTCCGGGATGTCGATGGCGACCGGGCAGACGTCGTAGCAGGCCCCGCACAGACTCGATGCATACGGCAACGACGCGTCGATCTCGCTTGCCGTGCCTCTCAGTTGGGGGCTCAGGATGGCGCCGATCGGGCCCGGGTAGACCGAGCCGTAGGCGTGCCCGCCCGCCCGCTCGTAGACGGGGCAGACGTTGAGACAGGCCGAGCAGCGGATGCAGCGCAGGGCCTGGCGGCCGACCTGGTCGGCGAGGGTGTCCGTGCGGCCGTTGTCCAGCAGGACCAGGTGGAAGGTCCGCGGCCCGTCCTCGCCGGTCGTGCCGGTCCACATGCTGGTGTACGGGTTCATCCGCTCGGCGGTGGCGGAACGGGGCAGCGTTTGGAGGAAGACCTCCAGGTCACGCCAGGTCGGTACCACCTTCTCCAGGCCCACGACCGAGATCAGGGTCTCGGGCAGGGTCAGGCACATCCGGCCGTTCCCCTCGGACTCCACCACGACCAGCGTGCCGGTCTCGGCGACCATGAAGTTGGCACCCGAGATGCCGACCTTGGCCCGCAGGAACTTCTCCCGCAGATGCAGCCGCGCGGCCTCGGCGAGTTCGGCGGGCGTGTCCGTGAGCCCATCGGGCGCCGGGCGGCCCCACTCGCCCATCTCCTTCGCGAAGATGTCCCTGATCTCACCGCGGTTGCGGTGGATGGCCGGGACCAGGATGTGCGAGGGCCGGTCCTTGCCCAACTGCACGATCAGCTCGGCGAGATCGGTCTCGTAGGCGCGGATGCCGGCCGCCTCGAGGGCCTCGTTGAGACCGATCTCCTGCGTGGCCATCGACTTGACCTTGACGACCTCCGACTCGCCGGTCGCCGTGACGAGGTCGGCCACGATCCGGTTGGCCTCGGCGGCGTCGGCCGCCCAGTGGACCGTGCCGCCGGCCCGGGTGACCGACTCCTCCAACTGCTCCAGATACCTGTCGAGATGGTGCAGTGTGTGGTCCTTGATGCGCCGGCCCGCCTCCCGCAGCTCGGCCCAGTCGGACACCTCGGCGACCGCCCTGGCCCGCTTGGCCCGGATGGTGTGGGTGGCGTGCCGCAGGTTGCCGCGCAGGGTCCGGTTGCCGACGGCCTCCCGGGCCGCCTCCGGGAACGCCGCAAACGCAGGCATGCCGACGAACGTCCCGCTCATAGGGCCGGTTCCTCCTCCGTGCTCGCCAGGATCTCCGCGATGTGCACCGGCCGCAGCCCCGACCGCAACCGGCTCGTCGTGCCGCCGATGTGCATCAGACACGAGTTGTCGGCCGCGCACAGCACCTGCGCGCCCGTCGACTCGGCGGCGCGCACCTTGTCCGCGCCCATCGCCGCCGACACGTCGGCGTTCTTCAGCGCGAACGTACCGCCGAACCCGCAGCACTCCTCGGCGCCCGGCAGTTCGACCAGCTCCAGTCCCTTGACGGCCTCCAGCAGCCGCCGCGGCCGGTCGCCGAGCCGCAGAGCGCGCAGCCCGTGACAGGTCGGATGGTAGGTGACCTTGCGCGGGTAGTGGGCGCCGACGTCCGTCACGCCGAGCACGTCCACCAGGAACTCCGTCAGCTCGTACGTCTTCGGCACCACCGGCGCGAGCGTCCGGGCCAGTGTCTGCCCGCGCCCCTCGGCCCGCGCCCGCTCGCCCAGCCGGGGATACAGCTCCCGCACCATCGCCGCACACGACCCGGACGGGGTCACTACGGCCTCGTACTCGCCGAAGACATCGGAGAAGTGCCGGGCCAGCGGCTCCGTCTCGTGCCGGTATCCGGTGTTGTAGTGCGCCTGTCCGCAGCAGGTCTGCCCCAGCGGGAAGTCGACGTCGACGCCCAGTCTGGTCAGCAGTTTCACCACGGCACGGCCTGTGTCGGGATAGAGCGTGTCGTTGACACAGGTCAGGAACAGGGCGACACGCATCGCGGCTCCTCGGGGTCGGTCATCGGACGAGTGCAGGGTAGTAGGCGCATACCGCCGAGGGGAGAGGGCGACTCACGGTGTGAGCAGTCGCGCCTCGGCCGCCTGCCAGGGGGCGTCGTCGCCACGAGGCGCGTACCGGGTCAGCGGCTGGGTGCGGGCGAGCAGTCGGCGCATCGCGGCCAGATCGCCGGCCGGTCCGTGGGCGCGGGCCTGGACGAGGACGTTGCCGAGGGCCGCCGCCTCGGTCGGGCCGGCCACCACGGGCAGCCCGCAGGCGTCGGCCGTCAGCTGGCACAGCAGGGTGTTGCGGGCACCGCCGCCGACGACGTACACCACGTCCACCGGGTGGTCGGCCAGACGCTGGGCGTCCGCGACGGCCCGCCGGTGGGCGAGGGCGAGGGAGTCGAGGATGCACCGGGTGACCTCGCCCCGTGTCCGCGGAACCGGCTGGCCCGAGGCCCGGCACGCGGCGGCGATCCGCTGCGGCATCCGCCCCGGTGCCAGGAACGCCGCGTCCCCCGCGTCCACCACCGAGCGCAGCATCGGCACGCTGCCCGCCTCGTGCAGCAACAGCGCCAAGTCCGGTCCGCCCCAGGCGCGTTGGCACTCCTGCAGCAGCCACAGCCCCATGATGTTGCGCAGGTACCGCACCGTGCCGTCCAGCCCCAGCTCATTGGTGAAGTTCGCGGCCCGGCTCGCCTCGGTGAGCACCGGAGCGGTCAGCTCCAGCCCCGCCAGGGACCAGGTGCCGGTGCAGATGTAGGCGAAGCGCTCACCCGTCGCCGGGACGGCGGCCACCGCGGATGCGGTGTCGTGCGAGCCCACGGCCGTCACCGGCACCGGTCCGGCCAGCCCGGTCTCCGCCAGCACCTCGGGCCGCAGTACCCCCGCCGGATCCCCGGGCCGGCGCAGCGGTGCGAACAGGCCGAGGTCGATGCCGAGCCGCTCGGCGACCTCGTACGACCAGGTCCGCGTCCGGGGATCGATGAGCTGCGTGGTGGAGGCGTTGGTCAGCTCGGTGCCCTGTTCGCCGGTGAGCCAGTACGAGAGCAGGTCAGGGATCAGCAACAGACGCTTGGAGCACATGAGTTGCTCGGTCTTCCGGGCGGCGGTGAGCTGGTACAGGGTGTTGAAGGGCGCGTACTGGATCCCGGTCGCCGCGTAGAGCTGCGCGGCCGGCACGGTCGCCCACACCTGCTCGGCGACGCCCTCCGTGCGGGCGTCGCGGTAGTGCACCGGATTGCCCAGCAGGGCCCCGTCGGCGTCCAGCAGGCCGTAGTCCACGGCCCAGCCGTCGAGGCCCACCGAAGCCACCCGGCCCGCCGCCCGCAGCCCGTCCAGGACACCGCCGTACAGCCCGAGGACGTCCCAGCGCAGCCCCTCCGGGACGCGCACCGGCCGGTTGGGGAACCGGTGCGCCTCGCTCACCTCCAGCGAGTCCGGCCCCACGCGGCCGACCATCACCCGCCCGCTGGACGCGCCCAGATCGACCGCGGCGTACGACCGCACACCCGCGCTCATCGCAGGAACGCGGCCGCCACACCCGCGTCGACCGGGATGTGCAGCCCGGTGGTGTGCGTGAGGTCCCCGCCCGTGAGCGCGAAGACGGCGCCCGCGACGTGCTCGGGCAGGACCTCGCGCTTGAGGATCGTCCGCTGCGCGTAGAACTCGCCCAGCTTCTCCTCCGGCACCCCGTACACCGCCGCCCGCTGCGCACCCCAGCCGCCCGCGAAGATCCCGGAACCGCGCACCACCCCGTCCGGGCTGACCCCGTTGACCCGGATCCCGTGCTCGCCCAACTCGGCTGCCAGCAAACGTACTTGATGCGCCTGGTCGGCCTTGGTGGCAGCGTAGGCGATGTTGTCGGGTCCGGCGAAGACGGCGTTCTTGGAGGTGATGTAGACGATGTCTCCGCCCAGTTTCTGCGCGATCATCACCCGGGCCGCCTCCCGCGACACGAGGAAGGACCCGCGGGCCATGATGTCGTGCTGCAGATCCCAGTCCCGCACCGACGTCTCCAGCAAGGGCTTGGAGATGGAGATCCCGGCGTTGTTCACGACGAGGTCGACCCCGCCGAAGGCGAGCACGGCGGCCCGGAACGCGGCGGCGATCTGGTCCTCGTCGGTGACGTCCACGGCGACGGCGACGGCCTTGTCCGGCCCGCCCAGCTCCTCGGCGACGGCCGCGGCGCCGTCCGCGTCGAGGTCGGCGACCACGACGCACGCCCCCTCGGCGACGAGCCGGTGCGCAACGGCCTTCCCGATGCCGCTGCCGGCCCCTGTCACCAGCGCCACCCGGGTCGCCAGCGGCCTCGGCCGCGGCATCCGCCGGAGCTTGGCCTCCTCCAGCGCCCAGTACTCGATCCGGAACTTCTCGGCCTCCTCGATCGGCGCATACGTGGAGACCGCCTCCGCACCCCGCATCACATGGATGGCGTTGACGTAGAACTCGCCGGCCACCCGGGCGGTCTGCTTGTCCTTGCCGAAGGAGAACATCCCCACGCCCGGGATCAGCACGATCGCCGGATCGGCGCCGCGCATGGCGGGGGAGTCGGGCAGGGCATGGCGCGTGTAATAGGCGGCGTACTCCTCCCGGTACGCGGCGTGCAGCTCCGTCAGTCGGGCGACGGCGTCGTGGAGGGGAGCGGCCGGCGGCAGGTCGAGCACCAGCGGTCGTATCTTCGTCCGCAGAAAGTGATCGGGGCAGGAGGTGCCGAGCGCGGCGAGCCGGGGATGCCCGGCGCGGGCCAGGAAGTCGAGGACGGTGTCGGAGTCGTCGAAGTGCCCGACCTGCGCCTTGTCCCGGGAGGCGAGGGCCCGCACATACGGCGCGAGCGCCGCTGCCCGCTGTCTGCGCTCGGCCTCGGGCAGCGCCTCGTACCCCTCGACGACGGGTCCCAGGGGCTCCGCCCTGCCCCGCCCGGCGAGGAACTCCTCGGCCGTACGGATGATGTACAGCGAGTTGCGTTCGCACTCCTCGGAGCTGTCGCCCCAGGCGGTGATGCCGTGTCCGCCGAGGACGCATCCGACGGCCTGCGGGTTGGCGGCCCTGACCGCGGCGATGTCGAGCCCCAGCCGGAACCCGGGCCGCCGCCACGGCACCCACACCACACGGTCCCCGAAACACTCGGCGGTCAGCTTCTCGCCGTCGGCCGCGCAGGCGAGTGCGATCCCCGAGTC
Source organism: Streptomyces broussonetiae (assembly GCF_009796285.1). Classification (NCBI taxonomy): domain Bacteria; kingdom Bacillati; phylum Actinomycetota; class Actinomycetes; order Kitasatosporales; family Streptomycetaceae; genus Streptomyces; species Streptomyces broussonetiae. The sequence continues at coordinate 8,561,699 of NZ_CP047020.1, forward strand.
CGGATGCAGGTGGTCGACGTGCGGGGCGTCCACCAGCCCGTGCATCGCGGTGTCGATGGACGGCGCCGCCCCGCCCTTGCCGTGCAGACAGTAGTCGAGCGCGGCGACCATCTCGTCCTCCCGCTCGACCCCGGGACAGGCGTCGGCAAGCGCCCGCAGCCGGTCCAGCCGGAGCACCGCGAGCCCCGCCTCCGTCAGGGTGCGCAGATCTCCTCCGGACCCCTTGACCCACATGAGTTCGACCTCGCGACCGGTCACCGGGTCGACATCGGTTCCTTTCGCGGAGGCGTTTCCGCCGGCGTAGTTGGTGTTACGGGGGTCGGAGCCGAGCCGGTGGGAACGGGAGAGAAGGGCGGCGGCTTCGGGATGGGTGGTCATGGGAACGGTTCCTTTGCAGAAGAGGAGGGGAGCGGAAAGGGACGCGGGACACCGCGCGAGCAGTCACATACGGCCCGCACCCCGCAACGGCGCTCGACCGGGCGGACGCTCACGCCCCCCAGCCGGCCTGCTGCCCCCCGACCCGCTCGGCGACAATCCGCTGCGCCCACCCGGACCGGGAATAGGCGGCAAGGGGATCCGCCTCCACCCCCATCTCCTCCCGGACCTCGCGCAGCAACGGCCGCACATCGGTGTTGTACGCGTCCATCAGCACGGCGTTGGCGCCGAGCACATCACCACGGAGCTGAGCCTCGGCCAACGCGGACCGGTCGACCAGTAGGGCTTTGGCCGTGGCTTCCTGAACGTTCATCACCGAACGGATGATCGCCGGAATCTTCGCCTCGATGTTGTGACACTGGTCGAGCATGAACGCGACCTCGGCCGGCAACCCGCCCCCGCGCACCACCTCGCACATGATCCGGAACAGCTGGAAGGGATCGGCCGCCCCCACCATCAGGTCGTCGTCGGCGTAGAACCGGGAGTTGAAGTCGAACCCCCCGAGCCTCCCCTCCCGCAGCAGCGTCGCCACGATGAACTCGATGTTGGTCCCCGGGGCGTGGTGCCCGGTGTCGACGACCACCTGCGCCTTGTCACCGAGCCTGAGGCAGTGGGCGTACGCGGTGCCCCAGTCCGGCACGTCGGTCGTGTAGAAGGCCGGTTCGAAGAGCTTGTACTCCAGCAGCATCCGCTGCCTCTCGCCGAGCCGCCCGTACACCTCGGCCAGCCCCTCGGCCAGCCGGTCCTGCCGGGCGCGGATGTCGTCCTGGCCGGGATAGTTCGTGCCGTCGGCGAACCACAGCTTCAGGTCCCGGGACCCGGTGGCGTCCATGATGTCGACGCACTGGAGCAGATGGCCGACCGCCTTGCGCCGCACCGCCGCGTCCGGATGGCAGACGCTGCCCAGCTTGTAGGCGTCGTCCTGGAAGGTGTTGGAGTTGATCGCGCCCAGCTTCAGCCCGCGCTCCTCGGCGTACTTCGCCAACCCCGCGTATCCGTCGGGGCCCTCGACCCTGTCCCAGGGAATGTGCAGGGCGACGGTCGGGGCCACGCCGGTGAACCGGTGCACCTGCGCCGCGTCCTGGAGCTTCTCCCACGGGTCGCGGGGCACTCCGGCCTGGGCGAACACCTTGAATCGGGTGCCCGAGTTCCCGTACGCCCACGACGGCGTCTCGACGGCCTGGGTCTTGAGCGCGGCCTTCACCGCGGCGAGGTCGGTCACTGCAGGGCTCCTGGTGGTGTCGGTCCAAAACGACCATGCTGTGAAACGATTCAGAATCGCAAGTTAGGGGCCTCTTGGGAGGGTGTCAAGCGCTCCGACCGACCCCGTTTTCCGTGATCCCGTTGTGACCTTCGGCTTTCAGAACTTTTTCGATACGGACCCATTGACGTGCCGTGGCCGCGGTGCCTACGGTCCCGGCAATCCAGTTGAAACCTTTCACGGCGCTGTGGAGGCCTCGCGGCCGTTCCGTCGGTGTCGTCGAGGAGCCTGACATGACCCTCCCGCCCGAGACGGGACCGGCGCCGGTGCTGGCACTCAGGGGCGTCTCCAAGTCCTTCGGTGCCGTACGCGCCCTCAGGGACGTCTCCCTGGAACTGCTGCCCGGCGAGGTGCACGCCCTTGCCGGCGAGAACGGCGCGGGCAAGTCGACGCTGATCAAGACCCTCGCCGGGGTGCACCGGCCGGACGCCGGCCAGGTGCTGCTCGACGGCGGGCCCGTCGTCTTCCAGGGCCCCGGCGACGCCCGCGACGCCGGAATCGCCGTCATCTACCAGGAGCCCACGCTCTTCCCCGACCTGTCCATCGCCGAGAACATCCACATGGGCCGCCAGCCCCGGCGGGCCCTCGGCCGGATCGACCACCGGGCCACCCGTGCGGCCACGGCCGCCCTGATGAAACGGCTCGGCGTCGACCTCGACCCCGACCGGCCCGCCCGGGGGCTGTCGATCGCCGATCAGCAGATCGTGGAGATCGCCAAGGCGCTCTCCTTCGACGCCCGGGTCCTGATCATGGACGAGCCGACGGCCGCCCTGACCGGCAGCGAGGTCGCCCGGCTCTTCGGTGTCGTGCGCACCCTGGGCGAGCAGGGTGCCGCCGTCCTGTTCATCTCCCACCGCCTGGAGGAGATATTCCGGATCTGCCACCGGGTCACCACCCTGCGGGACGGCGCCTGGATCGCCAGTGAGCCGCTCGAGGGCATGACCGAGGACGACCTGGTCCGCCGGATGGTCGGTCGCGAACTGGCCGAGCTGTATCCCAAGCAGAAGGTGACACCCGGTCAAGTGGCGCTCAGCGTAAGGAGGCTGACGCGCGAGGGCGTGTTCACCGACGTCTCCTTCGAGGTGCGGTGCGGAGAGATCGTCGGGCTCGCCGGACTGGTGGGCGCCGGCCGTACCGAGGTGGCCCGCGCCGTGTTCGGCGTCGACCGGTGGGATGCGGGCGAGGTCGAGGTCGACGGGCGCCGGCTCACGGGCGGCGCGCCGTCCACGGCGATGGCCGCGGGACTGGCCCTGGTCCCCGAGGACCGCCGCGCCCAGGGCCTGGTGCCGGACATGTCCATCGAGCGCAACATCGCTCTGACCGGACTGCGTACGACCGTGAAGGCCGGGCTGGTGGACCGGGGCGCCGAACGCAGCCGGTCCCTGGACTGGGCGGTGAAGCTCCAGGTGAAGTACGCCCGGATCGCCGATGCCGTCGCCACGCTCTCCGGCGGCAACCAGCAGAAGGTCGTCCTCGCCAAATGGCTCGCCACCCGCCCGAAGGTGCTCATCGTGGACGAGCCGACGCGCGGCATCGACGTCGGCACGAAGGCGGAGGTGCACCGGCTGCTGTCCCGGCTCGCCGCCGACGGCGTGGCGGTGCTGATGATCTCCTCCGACCTGCCCGAGGTCCTCGCCATGGCCGACCGCGTGCTGGTGATGCACGAGGGCCGCATCACCGCCGAGATCCCCCGCTCCGAAGCCACCGAGGAGACCGTGATGGCCGCAGCCACCGGGAGGGGCGCCGCATGACGGAGACCGTGCCGGACCGGGCCCCCCTCGCCGAGACGCCCCCATCCAGTGGGACCCGGCTGGTCGAGCGTGTCCTGCGGATGCGTGAACTCGCCACCCTCGTCGTCCTCCTGGTGATGATCGCGGTCACCCAGGCGGGCAACAGCGAGTTCCTGTCCGAGCAGGGCATCAAGGATCTGCTGCTGAACGCCACGATCCTGGTGCTGGTCGCCACCGGCCAGTCCCTCGTCGTCATCACCCGCAACGTCGATCTGTCGGTCGGCTCCACCCTCGGCATCACCGCCTTCGCCGCCGGTTCCTGTCTGCAGGACGGCCGGAACGCCGTCGTCGCGATCCTCCTCGCCGTGGCCCTCGGCACCGGACTCGGGCTGCTCAACGGCCTGTTGGTCAGCATCGGCCAGGTGCCCGCGCTGGTCGTCACGCTCGGCACCCTGTACGTCATCCGGGGCGTCGACTCCATCTGGGTCGGCTCCCGCCAGATCACCGCGGCCGACCTGCCGGGCGGCTTCGTCGACTTCGGCTCCGGGGGCGTCTTCGCGATCCCCTGGCTCGCCGTCATCGCCCTGGTGGTCCTCGTTGCCACCGCCTACTACCTCAAACACTTCGCCGGCGGACGGGAGTTGTACGCCCTCGGCTCCAACCCGGAGGCCGCCCGGCTGGCCGGTATCCCGGTGCGCCGTCGGATCCTGGCCGCCCACACCTTCTGCGGCGCGCTCGCCGGACTTGCCGGGGCGATGTATCTCGCCCGGTTCGGCAACGTCGACTCCGGTACCGCAAACGGCTACGAACTCACCGTCGTCAGCGCGGTCGTGGTCGGCGGTGTCGTCTTCACCGGCGGCTCGGGCAGCGTCTACGGCGCAGCCCTCGGAGCCCTGCTGCTCACCTCCGTCAACAGCGTGCTGCCCGCGCTCGGCGTCAACTCCGTGTGGGTGCTCGCCATCAACGGCGTCCTGCTGCTCCTCGCGATCGCCGTCGACCGGGTCGTCGCGCTGCGGGTGGCCGCCGCCCTCAAGAAGAAGTCGCAGCGGCACAGGCCCGCCCTGCCCAAGGAGAACGCCGGTGTCTGAGTCACTGACCCGCGCCGTCCGCTGGGACACGGTCGTCGGCGCGCTCCTCGTCGTCCTGTTGCTGGTGTCGTTCGGCTTCGTGGACGGTTTCGGCAACGCGCTGAATCTGTCGTTCCTGATCGGCAACACCCTGCCCATCGCATTGATCGCCCTGCCGATGACCCTGCTCGTGGTCTGCGGCGAGATCGACCTGTCGGTGGCGTCCACCGCCGGGCTGTCCGGGGCGGTGCTGGGCCGGCTCTGGAACGAGGGCATGGCCATCGAGACGATCATCCCGCTGTGCCTGCTGCTGGGCGTGGTGTGCGGGCTGGTCAACGGCCTGCTCGTCACCCGGCTCGGACTGCCGTCCCTCGCCGTCACCATCGGCACCCTCGCCGCCTACCGGGGGATCGCCCAGATCGTGCTCGGCTCCGACGCGGTCACCGACTTCCCCTCCTCGTACCTGGACTTCGCCTCCGGCCGGCTCGGCACCACGTTCCTGCCGCAGGCGTTCCTGCCCTTCCTGGTGCTGCTCGCCCTCGCCGTGGTGGTGTTGCACGCCACGCCGTTCGGGCGGTCGTTGTTCGCGGTGGGCGCGAGCGAGGAAGCCGCGCGGTTCGCCGGGATCCGGGTCAGGCGGACCAAGTTGGCGCTGTTCGTGGCCACCGGGTTCATGTCGTCGCTGACGGGAGTGTTCTGGGCGCTGCACTACGCCAGCGCGCGCTATGACAACGCCACCGGACTCGAACTCTCCGTCGTCGCTGCCGTGCTGCTCGGCGGGATCGACTTCGACGGCGGCAAGGGGACGTTGGGCGGGGCGGTCGCCGGTGTGTTCCTGCTGGGCGCGCTGCAGAACGTGATGAGTCTGCTGAACGTCTCCGCGCAGTCCCAGACCGTTGTCACCGGTGTGCTGCTGGTGGTTTCTGTGCTCGGCCCCCGGGTCGCACGTCGGATCACCGTCGCGAGAGTGGGCCGCAGAGCCTCCCCGACTGCGACCTCGTAGCCCGTCCCCTCCCTCACAAAGGACCCCCTGCCATGCCCAAGCCGTCCCTGCGCCGCACCTGCGCCGCCCTGGCCGCCGGAACCTCCCTCGCTCTCGCCCTCACCGCCTGCAGCGGTACCACCAAGAACGACGTCAAGAACGACAACAACGCCGCCGCCACCGCCGGCAAGGCGGATCCGCATGCCGTCACCAAGAAGGGACTCACCGTCGGCTTCCTGCCCAAGCAGGTGAACAACCCCTACTTCACCGTCGCCGACAGGGGCGGCGAGAAGGCGCTCACCGGACTCGGCTCGACGTACAAGGAGGTCGGGCCCTCAAGTGCCACCGACACCGCCGGGCAGGTGAGTTACGTCAATACGCTCACCCAGCAGCAGGTGAACGGCATCGCCGTGTCCGCGCAGGACCCGGGCGCGCTGTGCACCGCGCTCAAGCAGGCGATGAAGAACGGCATCAAGGTCGTCACCTACGACTCCGACACCAGTCCCGGCTGCCGCAACGCCTTCGTCTCACAGGCGTCCGCCGAGGATCTGGGCCGTACCGAGGTGCGGTTGCTCGCGCAGCAGATCGGGTACAGGGGCGAGATCGCGATCCTGTCGGCCGCACAGACCGCGACCAACCAGAACACCTGGATCGGGTACATGAAGGACGAGCTGAAGGACCCCACGTACAGGAACGTCAGGCTCGTCAAGATCGCTTACGGGAACGACGACGCCCAGCAGTCCTTCCAGCAGACCCAGGGCCTGCTCCAGGAGCACCCGGACCTGAAGGGCATCATCTCCCCGACCACCGTCGGCATCAAGGCGGCCGCCCAGTACCTGTCCGGCTCCAAGTACCGGGGCAAGGTGAGGCTCACCGGTCTCGGTACGCCCGACGACCTGCGCAAGTACGTCAAGAACGGCACCGTCGACGCCTTCGAGCTGTGGGACCCGGCCAGGCTCGGCGACCTGGCCGCGCGGACCGTGGTCGCGCTGGCCTCGGGGCAGATCACCGGCAGGGCGGGCGAGACCTTCCAGGCGGACGGGACGACGTACACGATCGGCAAGGACGGTGTGATCAACCTGGGGAAGCCGACCGTGTTCGACGCGAAGAACATCGATCAGTTCAACTTCTAGCAGTCCTGGGGATGTTGATGCAGCGCGTGTGCTTCCTGCTCAAGGTCCGGGCGGACCGGCTCGACGCGTACCGCGCACGGCACGCCGCCGTGTGGCCGGAGATGCTCGGCGCCCTGGAGGCGACCGGCTGGCACAACTACTCGCTGTTCCTGCGCGAGGACGGCCTGCTCGTCGGCTACCTGGAGACGGAGGACTTCGCCGCCGCCCGGGCCGGCATGGAGGCCACCGATGTCAACGCCCGCTGGCAGGCGCAGATGGCGCCGTTCTTCGAGTCGCCGGCCGGTACCCGGCCCGACGAGGTCATGAGGCCACTCACGGAGGTGTTCCATCTGCCATGACGGCAGCCGGAAGCGGGGTCGCGGCGCCCCGGGTCACCTCTCCCGGCCGCGCCCGTTCCTCGCGATGCCCGAGGGCGGGCTCCAGCACGGCCGGTCGGGCCGGACCGCGCCGGGGGAGTGGAGCGGCCCGAACGGCGCCTGCACCAGTGCCCACGGCTGCGGCACCGCCCGGAACATGTCCCTGCACGGCAGCGACCACGGCGTCCACGGCCGGGTGCCCCTCGTGGTGGGTACCACCGGCGGGCCCGTGCGTGGCCGGCCACGCCCTTTCGGCATGACGGTAGTGTGAAGGGCCGCCCGCCGTCCCGTTCTCGTCCCTGGAGGTCCTCGCCCGATGACCCAGTCGGTGGGTATCAAGGACGTCGCCCGTGCCGCCGGAGTGTCGGTCGGCACGGTGTCGAACGTCATCAACCGCCCGGACGCGGTCGCCAGTGAGACCCGGGCCCGGGTGCTGTCCGCGATCGACCGGCTCGGCTACGTCCGCAGCGAGTCCGCGCGTCAGCTGCGGGCGGGCCGCAGCAGGATCATGGGCCTGCTCGTGCTCGACATGGGCAACCCCTTCTTCGTGGACGTGGCGCGCGGCGCCGAGCGGGCGGCCCGCGAGGCGGGGCTCGGTGTGATGGTCTGCAACAGTGCGCAGAACGCCGCCGAGGAGGCCGAGTACCTGTCCCTGTTCGCCGAGCAGCGGGTGCGCGGCGTGCTGCTGACCCCGGCCGACGCCACCGGCCGCAACATCGAGACCTTCCGCCGGCACGGCATCCCGTTCGTGCTGGTCGACCGGGTCGCACAGGGTGCGACCGAGTGCTCCGTCTCCGTGGACGACGTGACCGGCGGCGCCCTCGCGGTGCGGCATCTGGTGGACGCGGGCCACCGTTCGATCGCCTACGTCAGCGGACCGGCCGGCCTCAACCAGGTCCGCGACCGCCGTACCGGTGCCCTGAACGCGCTCGCCGAGGCCGGTCTCGGGCCGGGAGCGCTGCGCGAACTGCCCACCGAACGCCTCGACGTCGCGGCCGGCCGGGACGCGGGCGCCCGCCTGCTGGGCCTCGCCGACCGCCCCACGGCCGTGTTCTGCGCCAACGACCTGCTCGCCCTCGGCGTCCTGCAGGCCGTGTACGCGGCGGGTGTGAGCGTCCCGGGCGACCTCGCGATCGTCGGCTACGACGACATCGAGTTCGCCGCGGCGGCGGCCGTACCGCTCACCTCCGTACGGCAGCCGGCCGTCACCATGGGCGCGCTCGCGGCCGAACTGCTCCTCGAGGAGACCGAACAGGGCGAGGGCGGGCAGCCGCACGAGCACCGCCGGGTGGTGCTCCAGCCGGAGCTGGTGGTGCGCCGCTCCAGTCTCGCCGCACGCTGACCGCGAGTTCAGTAAAAACCATGATCTCCGGGGTCGGCCGACGGCCGCTCATGTGCTGAACTGGACCCCCGTCCCATCCGCCCCGGGAGCCCCGTTGAGCCTCAGCTACCGCCAGCCTGGTGTCGTCCTGACCGACCGCCGCTTCACCGTGCCCCTCGACCACGCCGCCCCGGGCGGCGAGACCATCGACCTGTACGCCCGTGAGGTCGTCGCGAGCGACAAGGAGCGGCAGGACCTGCCCTGGCTGCTGTACCTCCAGGGCGGCCCCGGCTTCGGGGCGAATCGTTTCGTCGGCCGTCAGTCCTGGCTCGACCGGGCCCTGAAGGAGTACCGCGTCCTGCTGCTCGACCAACGCGGCACCGGCAGCTCCACGCCCGCCACCCGGCAGACGCTCCCGCTGCGCGGCGGCCCCGCCGAACAGGCCGCGTACCTCGCCCACTTCCGCGCCGACTCCATCGTGCGGGACTGCGAGGCCATCCGCCCCGAGGTCACCGGGGGCGCCCCCTGGACCGTGCTCGGCCAGAGCTTCGGCGGCTTCTGCACGGTGTCGTACCTCTCCCTCGCCCCCGAGGGACTCGCCACCGCCGTCATCACCGGGGGCCTGCCCTCCCTGCACGCCCACGCCGAGGACGTCTACCGCGCGGCCTACCCGCGCGTCGAACGCAAGGTCACCGCGCACTACGTCCGCTACCCGCAGGACGTGGAACGGGCCCGCCGGATCGCCGACCACCTCCTCACCCACGAGGTGCTCCTCCCGAACGGCTACCGGTTCACGGCCGAGGCCTTCCAGTCCCTGGGCCTGATGCTCGGCACGAGCGACGGCAGCCACCGCCTGCACCACCTGCTGGAGGACGCCTTCGTCCGCACCCCGGCCGGCCCGGAGCTGTCCGACGCCTTCCAGGAGCAGGCCCAGTCCCTGCTGTCGTACGCCGGCCACCCCCTCTACGCCCTCGTCCACGAGTCGGTCTACGGCCAGGACGCCCGCCCCACCGCCTGGGCCGCCGAGCGGATCCGCGCCGAGTTCCCGCAGTTCGACGCGGCCAAGGCGCTCGCGGGTGACGCCCCGGTGCTCTTCACCGGTGAGACGGTGCACCCCTGGATGTTCGACGCAGACCCCGCCCTGCGCCCCCTGCGGGAAACGGCCGAACTCATCGCCGCCTGCACGCAGTGGGCCCCGCTGTACGACTCCGCCCGCCTCGCCGCCAACGAGGTGCCGGTCGCCGCGGCGGTCTACCACGACGACATGTACGTCGACACGGCCCACTCCGTGGAGACCGCACGGGCCATTCGTGGTCTGCGGACCTGGGTGACGGACGAGTTCGAGCACGACGGGCTCCGCACGGGGGCGCCCAGGGTGCTGGACCGGCTGCTGGCGCTGACCCGCGACGAGGCGTGAGGCGAACGCCCCGCAAGGGGACACACGCCATGGCTGCTGCGCTGGCGGCGTCGGTTCCTGGAACGGCGTGCGCCGTACGGCCGTCGTCGGCTCCTCCGGGCCCGCGCATGGCGCCGACGCCGGGTCAGTAGGCTGGAGACCATGCCGGAACAGATTGCTGACCTCTCCGACCTGCGCGGTGACTGCGCGGAGTGCTTCGGGCTGTGCTGTGTCGCCCTGCCCTTCGCCGCGTCCGCCGACTTCGCGCTGAACAAGCCCGCCGGCAAGCCGTGTCCGAACCTCCGGGGCGACCACCGGTGCGGCATCCACGCGGATCTGCGGACGAAGGGCTTCACCGGCTGCACGGTCTACGACTGCTTCGGCGCCGGCCAGAAGGTCTCGCAGCTCACCTTCGGCGGGCAGGACTGGCGTACCGGGTCCAAGGAGCACGCCCGGCTGATGTTCGACGTGTTCCCGGTCGTACGGCAGCTGCACGAGCTGCTGTGGTACCTGACCGAGGCGCTCGGCCTGCCCGCTGCCCGGCCCGTCCACCCCGATCTGCGGCGGGCGCTGGAGGAGACCGGGCGACTGACCCGGCTGAGCCCGGGAGAGCTGGCCGTGCTGGACGTGGCCGCGCACCGCCGGCAGGTCAACGTTCTCCTGCTGCGCACCAGCGACCTGGTCCGGGCCGGCGTCACGGGGAGCAAGGGCGGCAAGAAGGGCAAGGGCGGCGGGAAGGACCGGCGGGGCGCGGATCTCGTCGGGGCCCGGCTGCGGGGCGCGGATCTGCGTGGGGCGAGTCTGCGCGGAGCCTGTCTCATCGCCGCCGACCTCACCGGAGCCGATCTGCGCGGCGCGGACATGATCGGCGCCGACCTGCGTGACGCCGACCTGACCGATGCGGACCTCACCGGCGCGTTCTTCCTCACCCAGCCGCAGCTGAACGCTGCGCGCGGCAGTGTCGGAACGCGGTTGCCGGAGTCAGTCGGTCGGCCGGTGCACTGGGCAGCGGGGCACTGAGGCCGGGTCGTGGCGGGTTGCGCTGTCGTCCGTCTGCTGGTTCGTCGTGGTTGATCGGGCGGTTCCGCGCGCTGCCGCGGGGCGCTGGTCCAGGCCCAGCCGCAGTCCCTGCGGCATCACGGTCAGCCGTTCGGTGACGCTCAGCCGGTACGCGGGGTCGGGCCGCAGGTCGTAGCGGCGCAGGAGCAGGCCGAGGACGAGGGTCGCCTCGTGCAGCGCGAACTGGCGGCCGATGCAGGCCCGCGCCCCGGTACCGAACGGCTTGAAGGTGTGCGGCGGGCGGGCGCGTACGGCCCCCGCGTCGAAGCGGTCCGGGTCGAACCGTTCGGCGTCCTCCCCCCACACCTCCGGGTCGCGGTGGAGCATCGGGGTCAGGACGAGCGCCCACGCGCCCCGGCGCATCGGATGGTCGCCGACGAGCAGCGTGTCCTGCAGGGCCTCGCGGGCGAAGGCCGGCGCGGTCGGCCACAGCCGCAGCGACTCGTCCAGGACCCGTCGTACGTAGCGCAGCTTGGCGATCCGGTCGTAGCCGGGCCGCTCGGTGTCGCCCCAGACGCGGTCCACCTCGGCGCGCGCCCGAGCGGCGATCTCCGGATGCCGGGCGAGGTAGTAAAGGGCGAAGGAGAGGGCGCCCGAGGTGGTCTCGTGGCCTGCCACCAGGAACGTGATCACCTGTTTGCGGACGTTCTCGGCCGACAGCCTCTCACCCGTCTGCGGATGCGCCGTCTCGAGCATCCGGTCCAGCAGGTCACCCTCCCCGCCACCGGAGCGGCGACGGGCCGCGACCAGGTCGTCGACCGTGCGGTTGAGGTGGGCCATGTCGGCCGCGTTGCGCCGGGCGGCGGCGCGCAGCATCAGCGGGGCGAGCGGCGCGGGCACGCTGTTCAGGCGCTGGGCGTAGGTGAGGGTACCGACCATCGCGCTGACGAAGGGGTGCGGCCGGTCCCGCTCGAAGGAGCCGAAGTCGTGCCCGAACCCGGTGCGCGCGATCGTCTCCAGGGTCAGCTTGGTCATGTCCCCGGGTACGTCCACCGTGCGCCCGGCCGCCGCCTCGCGGTCCCAGTGGCCGGTCAGCCGCTCGGCGACCGCCAGCATCATCCCGTGGTAGCCCTCCATGGCCTCCCGACTGAAGCCGGGCGCCAGCACGTCGTGCGCCAGCTGCCAGTTGGGCTCGTGGTTGTAGGCGGTGAACAGCCCGTCCCCGGCGAGCGGCCGCAGATTGGCCACCCCGAGCCCGACATGCTTGGCGAACCGGGACTCGTCGGCGAGGTCGGCGGCGAGCGGCGCTCCCCAGACGAACACGAACTCCTTGCCGAAGGCCCTGCGCCGGAAGATGGGGCCCAGCTCGCGCGCGAAGCGCATGGAGTCCTGTATGGGCGTGCGCCGGTTCACGCCGAGGACGTCGCCGAGCAGCGGCACCCGGCGCTGCGGATGCGGGATGCGGTCCAGCTCCGGCCAGCCCAGCTCGGCGCTTCGAAATCCCCTGGGCGGGCCGGTTTCGGCGGTGTGGGTCGTCTCCGGCATCCGAGTCGTCTCCGCCATGACGCCGATCTCCCTTGATCCAGCGGACCGTTGAACCTGTGCCGCGCACATGTTGTACGTGAGTTCAATAACCGGTTCCAGTGTGATCCGGTCATCGAACCGGCGTCAAGGCTTGTTGAACCCGTGTCCAGTAAAGTGAGGGCATGCCCGCGAACCAGGGGGAGCGAGCCCGGCGCCGACTGAGCACCGCGGAGCGCCGTGAGCAGTTGCTGTCGGTCGGCTCCAGGCTGTTCTCGGAGAGTCCCTACGACGAGGTGTGGATCGAGCAGGTCGCCGAGATCGCGGGGGTCTCCCGAGGGCTGCTCTACCACTACTTCCCGAACAAGAGGGACTTCTTCGCGGCGGTCGTGGAGCGCGAGAGCGAGCGGATGCTGCGCATGACGGCCGCCGTCCCGGGCGTGCCGGTGCGTGAGCAGCTCGGTGCCGGCCTCGACGCCTACCTCGGCTACGTCCGGGCCCATGCGCACGGTTTCCGTGCCTTCCACCGCGCCGACGCGGCCGGCGACCAGGTCGTGCGGCGGGTCTATCAACGGGCTCTGGCCGCCCAGGAGAAGCAGATCCTCGCCGCGCTGGCCGCGGATCCCGAGTTCGGGCCGGTCTTCGAGACCGCCCCGCAGGTGCGCCTGGCGGTGCGCGGCTGGCTCGCCTTCACCACGGCCGTGTGCCTGGAGTGGCTGCGCGACGGGGAGTTGACCCAGGAGCAGGTGCGCGATCTGTGCGCCCGGGCGCTGCTGGGCGTCATCGCCTAGTCCCGTCGGGTGCGGGGGTGTGGTTGGCGCGCACCCCGATCTCCGATAGGTTAGGCAAGGCTTACCTAAGGAGGTCTTCGGGATGGGTGACACGCAGGACTGGACGGCCGCACCCGGCGCGGCTCAGCGTGCACGGTCGGTGCTCGCTGCCGCATGGTCGTGCGCGGTGACCGCGGACGGCGCCCGCGAGGAGTACGTCGGCGCGCACACCGTGGCCGACGACGGCACGGTGCGGCTCGCGGTGCCCGACGACAGCGCCCTGCTCACCGCGGTGGTCTGCGCCCCGCGCCAGGAGCCCTCCGCCATGATGGAGTTCGCCGACGTCGCCCCCGTACCGGTGCGCAGCCGGATCCGGGCCCGGCTCTACCTCGCCGGCTGGTTCGCCGCGGACCGCGGCGACCTGCTGTTCCGGCCCACCCGGGTGGTGCTGCGGGAGTCCTGCGGCGCCGTGGTCGTCGGCCTCGACGAGTTCGCCGAGGCCCGGCCCGACCCCCTCGCCACCGCCGAGGCCCGACTGCTGACCCACCTTGCCGACGCCCACCCGGACGCCGTCGAGCGGCTCACCCGCCTGGTGCGCCCCGAGAGCCTGCACGCCGTGACCCGCGTGCTGCCCCTCGCCGTCGACCGGCACGGACTGACCCTGCGCATCGAGCGCACCCGCGCCCACGGCGACGTACGCCTGCCCTTCCATGCGCCCGCCGACGACGTCGCCCAGCTCACCGAGCGCATGCATGCCCTGCTGACCCAGGCCGCTGCCGCCGGCTGCCCCCGGGCGCTACAGCGGCAGCGCGCAGACGGCGACGGGTGAGGCGAACGGCTCGCCCGCCGGGGTGAGTTCGCCGGCCGAGGAGTCGACGTGGAAGACGGTGACCGTCCCCGAGTGCTGGTTCGCCGCGAAGAGCAGGGTGCCGTCCGGCGAGAGGGCGATCTGCCGTGGGAAGTCCCCGTCCACCGGCACCGTGCCGAGCAGCCGCAGCCGGGCCCCGCCGGCCTCGACCGCGTACCGCGTGAGGCTGTTGTCGCCCCGGTTGGCCAGGAACGCGTACCGGCCGTTCGCCGTCACCTGGAACTGCGCCGGGTAGTTGGTGGTGGTGCCGGCCGACCCCGTGGACTGGGGCGCGCCGATCGTCAGGCGCCCGGAGGGAGGGTCGTAGGAGCAGACGACTGCCGTGTCGTCCACCTCGTTGGCCAGATAGGCGTAGCGCCCGCCGGGATGGAAGGTCAGATGGCGCGGGCCCGCTCCGGGCCGGGTGTGCGCCTGTGCCACGTCCTTGAGCGTGCCCTCGGCCTCGTCCAGCCGGTAGGTGTAGACGGTGTCGGTGCCGAGGTCCACCGCGAGGACGTGGCCGCCGTCCGGAGCGGTGATGAACTGGTGCGCGTGCGGCCCCTGTTGACCCGGGCCGGGGGCCGGGGAGGAGTGCGTGACCAGATCGGTGCGCTCGCCGAGGGCGCCGGTGGCGTCGATCGGATGCACGGCGACGCTGCCCGAGCCGTAGTTGGCGCTCAGCAGCCAGCGCCCCGAGGGATGCACCGACAGATGGCAGGGGCCCGCGCCGCCCGTGTTCCGGGTGCCGAGGATCCGCCGGTCCGCGAGACGTACGGCCGTCACGCCGCCGTCGTCGCGCTCGTCCACCGCGTACAGCGTGCGCCCGTCCGGATGCACGGCGAGATACGACGGGTCGGGGATCCCGGTGAGCGTGCCGGAACCGGAGATCCGGCCGGTCACCGGGTCGTAGGAGGTCAGTGCGATGCCGGTGCCGCCGCCGTCGACGGAGGTGTAGGTGCCCACGTACAGCGGACGGGGGCCGGACTGTGCGCGGGGCGGTGCAGCCGAGCGTGGTGCGTCGGCCCGGCGCGGGGAGTCGGGCGGCGGGGCCGCCGGGGACGGCACCACCACCACGGCCGCCGTGCCCGCCACGGCCCCGACGAACCGGCGCCTGGTCCAGCGCCCGCTCCCCGTCTGCGCCTCCGTGTCCATGCCACACCTCAGGTCGTCGCTCGCCCCGGTCGTGACAGCCACCTTGGCCCGTGCCGGCCGCCAAGGGCAAGTACGGCAACGGGGGTTGCACACCATGCAACGAGGGTTACCACTCGCCCTCCTCGACCGGCCGACCAGGCGCGTCCTTGAGTGGTTTCACCTGCCCGGCGGACGGCGCCTGCCAGGGCTCCAGGTCCTCGCCGAGCCAGTCGCCGAACGGTTTGGCCTCCTCGAGGGTGCCGGCCGGGGCCAGGTCCTCGGCGTCACCGTCGTAGTAGCCGTACCAGGGCAGGCCCGCGTTCGTGTACGCCGCCCGGTCCACCGGTGACGGCGGGGGCGCTTCGCCGGTGATGCGCCGCCAGTCGGGCGGTGTGACCAGGTGCACGAACACGCGCCCGGCGTGCTGCTCGGACCAGTCGGTGAGCAGCCGGTCGTCCCGGTAGACCTCCTGGCGCATCGAGCCGCCCCGCGCACACCTTGCCGACGCCGACCTGGAGGGCGGCGGGTTCCGTAGTCCCGGAGAAGCTCAGCCACATCGCCTCGCGCAGATACATCGGCAGCATCACACCGCTGCGCGCCCGCCACGGCTCGGGCACCCGGTCGGCGTGGCCGGCCACCCGCCGCACCGGGAACCCGCCCAGCCCGGGCGGCAGCGGATGCGTGCCCGTCTCGGGCAGCCGCAGCGTACGGACGAACCGCACCGCCGCCCCGCCCGGCAGGCGCAGCCCGTTCCCGACGATCCGCACCTGTGCACCGGCCATCCGGTCGTCCCCCTCGCCTGGTTTCCACGGCTCTGCAGCGGAGACTGTTCTCCTTCACCGAGAACGCTCGCCGAACCCCATACGGTTCCGCCACAGCTCGTCCTGGACGCCGATCCGCTCGCGCAGCCGGGTCATGCGCGGCAGCTTGGCCCGCTGTCCGCGGGAGACCCGGTCCAGTTCCTCCAGCAGGCGCCGGGTGCGGTGCTCGGTGTTCAGCTCGTCGATGATCCGGGTCGTCTCGGTCAGTACGGCGCCCAGCAGCTGCCAGTTCGACCAGTCCCGGCGGATCTCCTCGCGGAGCTGCTCGGCCAGCCGGTCCCGGGTGCCGGCCGCCGTGTGCAGCTCGGCCGTCAGGCGCGCCTCCGCGGACTCGGCGTTCTCGCTGAGATGGGTGGTGACCAGGACCGCGAAGCTGACCACGGCGTCGCCCATCTCGCCCAGCAGCTGCTCCACGGTCGCCCCGGCCCGGGCCGGGAACAGCTCATCGGGTCCGCGGGCCTTCGCCAGATCCGTGAGGGACCGGGCCAGCACCCGCAGCACCACCGTGCAGATCTCGAGCGTGTCGAGGCCGGTGCGCAGCACCACCCGGTGCAGCAGCCCCTCCTTGACCCGCGGATTGAGCCGCAGGCTGTCCTCGGCCTGCCGCAGCGACGCGTCCACCCGGGCGATGTGCTGGTCCAGCCGACGGGCCTCGTGCAGCCGCTCGGCCGCCCGCTGCCAGGGGGTCCGGCCGGCGGCCTCCTCGCCGATCCGCAGCATCAACTGCCGCAGCCGGCGTGCCAGGTCCTCGATCGACCGGCCCGCCTCGTCCACCCACACCGGTGGCGGGAGCAGCAGGTTGCAGGCCGTGCCGACGACGGCGCCGATCAGCGTTTCCACGATGCGCGCCCACGCGGTGAAACCGACGGTGGTGACCCCGAGCACGAGCATGGCACTGATCGCCACCTCGGCGACGTACTCGTCCACCCGCACCAGGTGCCCGACCGCCAGCGCGGCCACGATCAGCAGCGCCAGGCTCCACCAGGTCAGGCCCACCAGCACACTGAAGGCGATGGCGACCAGCACCCCGGCCACCACCGAGTTCACCCGGCGGATGCCGTTGGTGAGGGTGGCGTAGAAGGTCACCTGGACGACCAGCAGCGCGGTCAGGGGCGCGGTGAGGGGGGCCGGTTCGGGGCTCAGCCGGAGCGCGACGACGTAGGCGATCGTCGCCGCCGTCGCCGACCGCAGCGTCTGGACGACCACCGGCTCCCGGCGGCGCCTGAGCAGGCGCAGCAGTTCCTCGGGCCACTTCCGTACGTCGTGCATCCCTTGGCCTGTTCCCGTTCCCCGGACGCGTCGAACGGGCCCGGTCGGGGGGTGTGCCGGCCGACGGGACGGTGGCGGGCGCACGGGCGGTCGGGGATCAGGCGCCCAGCTTGTCGAGGAAGGCGTGCAGGTTCGCGTTCGCGCGGGACACCTGCTCCTCCACGGTCAGGCTCTCCTCGAACCGGGCGCCGGACTCCGGCACCTTCCTGCCCCGCACGTACAGCGAACACGCCAGGTCGGTGCACATGTACAGCCCGGCCGAGTTGCCCTCGCGGCCGGCCGGTCCCGCCTTGCGCGCGGTCATCAGCGTCACCCCGCCGCGCGGATGCGTGGTCAGGCACACCGAGCACATGCTGCGGTGCAGGAACCCGCGCTGCGCGGCCTGGAAACGCAGCGCCACGCCCACGAGCCGGTCGCCCCGCTCGGTGACGAGGTAGCTGCGATCGGGCGCACCCGGATCCCGCCAGCCGAGGAAGTCCAGGTCGTCCCACGGACGTTCACCGAGGTCCCGCGGGAGCGCCAGCCGCTTGGCCTCCCCCTTCGAGCAGTTGACAAAAGAGGTACGGATGTCCTGCTCGGTGACTGGTTTCATGGGAACCCCTTCTGGATTCGTTCGGGTGCGTCCGGGTCCGTTCGGATGCATTGCGGGCTATTGCTGCACCTAGGGCCTCTAGGTTCATGGCTAGCTTATGTAGCCGTTGAGGGATGGGCCAACGGGTTTCTGTCGACTGCTGTCGCCGGTCTGCCGATCCCGGCAGCACTCGCCCGGGACGGCGCGTACCACTCGCAGTACGCCACCGGCGCCGGCAACGGCGGGTTCACCGTGCATTCCGGCGGTGACCGGGCACGCTGCGAGAGCCGGATCATCGGCGGCGCGTACGACGACGCGCCCCCGCGCGGGAGCG
Organism: Streptomyces broussonetiae; assembly: GCF_009796285.1. Lineage (NCBI taxonomy): Bacteria > Bacillati > Actinomycetota > Actinomycetes > Kitasatosporales > Streptomycetaceae > Streptomyces > Streptomyces broussonetiae. Next base: position 8,579,643 of record NZ_CP047020.1, read on the forward strand.
CCCGCTGTACGACGCCCTGAACGTCCGGCACCAGGTGGTCGGCGCGGCCCCGCGCTCAGGCCCCTCGCGCCTGCGGCCCGCCGGAGCCGTCCTGGAGCGGGCCACGTCCTGCCATCCGGACAGCGCGGCCGGGCCCACCGGCTTCGCGGTGGCCGCGGCGATGCCACTGACGGCGCTCGCGGAGGCGGACGAGCAGGCCCCCCCTCAACGACTCCGTCGAGAGCCATGTCCACGCCGGTGTGCTGCCGGCCAGGGACGTGGGGGGCGCTGGTCCTCGACGCGAGTTGCCTGCACACCCCGGTAGAGGCGCCGGCCCGGATCCCGCCCTCCCCGCTCGCACGGCACCCCGGCCACCGGCTCACCGTGACCGCACTGCGCCGCCACGCCGACCTGAGGGGACCGGAGCACGCCGACCTCGGCGCGGCGATCGCCGAGCGGGGCCTGCTCACCCCGCGCATGATCGGCGACGCGGCCCGTACCGGCCGCCACGAACCCCAGCACCTCACGATGGTCCGGCACACCCTGGCCCGCTCAGGGGCACCGCGGGGCGCGGGGACGGCCTGCGCGCGCACGGCACGGGCACGCCCTACTCCGCCTCCGGCATCCTCGCCTCCGGTGGCCACACCCCCGGCCCGAGGACGCCCAAGGCATAGGCGCGGGCGACCAGTTCGGTGCGGTTCGCGGCGTTCCAGCGGGCCGACAGGCGGCGCAGATGGTAGGTGACGCCGTCCTTGCTCAGGCCCAGTTCGCGGGCGGCGGCCGCGGTGCCGGCGCCGCCCGCCAGCAGGGCCAGGACCCGGGCCTCGACCGGGGTGACCGGGGGCGGCTGCGGCCCGGGCGGCGCGCACTCGCCCTGTACCCGCAGCATCACGAGCAGGGCCGGTGTCTCGTCCACGGTGTCACTCACGGGGTCCGCCGTCAGCTCGCCGTACCGCTCGGCGCCGTCGGGCGCGCGCCAGCGCACCGACACCTGGTAGCGCGAGCGGTGCCGCAGCCGCAGGGCCTCGGCGATCCGTTCCACCTGGCCGGTCTCCTGCGGGCGGAACAGCTCCAGCACGTCCCGGCCGCGCAGCCGCCCCGGCGTCGAACCGCACTCCGCGGCCATCGCGGGATTGGCCAGCACCACCTGGCCGTACACATCGCACACCGCGACCGGCACCGACACCCGGTCGAAGACCAGCAGGGCCCGGTTGCGCCAGACGACCGCGTCGGCCCGCCCCAGGTCCATGTCCACCTCCCGCCGCGATCGAGCCCTGTGCCGATCCCCCCTCATCCAAGTCGAGGATCCAGGTCGGCGGCAAACCGCGTACGGGCCCCGGGGAGTGCGGCGAGGCCGGGAGCGGGGGCGGGCGCAAGCCCCGTGGCCGAGATTTGACTGCGCGATCATGTAGCGCCGTGGCCCAGGCGCGTGTCATCGGTCGCCCACTCTGGAACGCAGTACTCCGTTACCGGGAGTACTCCGTTACCGCGAAAGGCAGTTGTCGCGCCATGCCCCCCACCGCACTGCACCGTGATCCGGCCGGAACCCTGCCCGGCGTCCCCGTCGTCGACATCACCGCCACCGGTCCCGGCAGCACGCCCATCCAGCAGGTCATGGAGCTGATGCGCACCCACGGCCCGGTGCTGGTGCGCCGGCTGCACGGCCGGGAGGTGATGTTCGTCGCGGACGCCGACCTGGTCGCGGACCTCGCCGACGAGGAGCGGTTCGCCAAGCACGTCGGACCCGCGCTGGAGAACGTGCGGGAGTTCGCCGCCGACGGCCTGTTCACGGCGTACAACGACGAACCCAACTGGGCCAAGGCGCACGACATCCTGATGCCCGCCTTCGCGCTCGGCTCGATGCGCACCTACCACCCGGTCATGCTCAAGGTGGCCCGCCGGCTCATCGACTCCTGGGACCGCGCGGCCCGGGACGGGCAGGCCGTGAACGTGCCCGACGACATGACGCGCATGACCCTGGACACCATCGGGCTCGCCGGCTTCGACTACGACTTCGGCTCCTTCGAGCGCGGCGAGCCGCACCCCTTCGTGGAGTCCATGGTCCGCTGCCTGGAATGGAGCATGCACCGCCTGGCCCGTACCCCGGGCAACGACTACTCCGCCCGCGACGCGGCCTTCCGGCGGGACGCCGACCACCTCGCCCAGGTCGTCGACGACGTCATCGACTCCCGCGCCGGCACCGACCAGAGCGGCGCCGAGGACCTGCTGGGTCTGATGCTGAGTGCCCCGCACCCCGCCGACGGCACCACCCTCGACACGGCCAACATCCGCAACCAGGTCATCACCTTCCTGATCGCCGGCCACGAGACGACCTCGGGCGCGATGTCCTTCGCCCTGTACTACCTCGCCAGGAACCCGGCCGTGCTCCGGCTGGTGCAGCGCGAGGCCGACGCGCTGTGGGGCGACGACGCCGACCCGGAGCCCACGTACGACGAGATCGGCCGGCTCACCTACACCCGCCAGGTCCTCAACGAGGCGCTGCGGCTGTGGCCGACGGCCGCCGCCTTCAGCCGCAGGGCCCGCGAGGACACCCTGCTCGGTGGCCGGATCCCGATGCGCGCCGGACAGGCCGTGACCGTCATGGCCCCGATGCTGCACCGCCAGCCGGTGTGGGGCGACAACCCGGAGCACTTCGACCCCGAGCGGTTCACCGCCGAGGCCGAGGCAGCCCGCCCGGTGCACGCCTTCAAGCCCTTCGGCACCGGTGAACGCGCCTGCATCGGGCGGCAGTTCGCGCTGCACGAGGCCACCATGCTGCTCGCCATGCTGGTCCACCGCTACCGGCTGCACGACCACGCCGACTACCAGCTGCACGTCAAGGAGACCCTCACCCTCAAGCCCGAGAGCTTCACCCTCACCCTCACCCCGCGCACGGCCGCCGACCGCGTCCACGCCCCGCTGCCCGGCGCCGCGCGCCCGCAGGAGGATGGCGCCCGGACCCCGGACACGCTCCCGGCCCGCGTCCGCCCCGGCACCAGTGCCCTGTTCCTGCACGGCAGCAACTACGGCACCTGCCGCGCCTTCGCCGCGCAGCTCGCCGACGAGGCCGCCGCCGTCGGCTGCGCCACCGAGGTCGCGGCCCTGGACGCCTACGCGGACGGACTGCCCGCCGACCGGCCCGTGGTCATCACCGCCGCCTCCTACAACGGCCGCCCCACCGACGACGCCGGTGCCTTCACCACCTGGCTGGAGGGCACCCCGGACCTGACCGGGGTGACCTACGCCGTCCTCGGCGTCGGAGACCGCAACTGGGCCGCCACCTACCAGCAGGTCCCCACCCGCGTCGACGCCCGTCTCGCCGAACTCGGTGCCACCCGCCTGACCGACCGGGCCGCCGCCGACGCCTCCGGCGATCTCGGCGGTACCGTCCGGGATTTCACCGCCCGGCTGCGCACCGCGCTGCTGACCGGGTACGGCGACCCCGACGCCGCCCCGCAGGACCCCGACGAGCCCGCCCACACCTACGAGGTCCGCACCCTGACCGGAGGGCTGCTGGACGCCCTCGCCGAGCGGCACGAGCTGGTTCCCATGACGGTGACCGAGGCCCACGACCTGACTGCGTCGGACCACCCCCGCACCAAGCGGTTCCTGCGCGTCGCCCTGCCCGAGGGCGTCACCTACCGCACCGCCGACCACCTGACCGTGCTGCCCGCCAACGCGCCGGAGTCGGTGGACCGCGCCGTCGCCGCGTTCGGCCTCGACGCCGACGCCGTGCTGGACATCCGGGCCACCCGCCCGCGCCGCGACGGCCTCGCCGTGGACCGTCCGCTGACGGTACGTCAACTTCTTACCCATCACGTCGAGTTGCAGGAGCGGCCGACCGGCCGGCAGCTGGCCCTGCTCGCCGAGGCCAACCCCTGCCCGCCCGAGCGGGCCGCGCTCGCCGCGGTCACCCCCGACGACCCGCGCACCCTGGTGGAACTCGTCGAGGACAACCCCGCCCTGCGCGGCGCCCTCGGCTGGCCGCTCCTGCTCGACCTGCTGACCCCGCTGAGGCCCCGTCACTACTCGGTCTCCTCCTCACCGGCCGTCGACGCCGGTCACGTGGACCTCATGGTCTCGGTGCTCGACGCCCCCGCCCGCTCCGGCCGGGGTCACTACCGGGGCACCGGCTCCGGCCACCTCGCCGCCCTGGAGCCCGGGGACACCGTGTACGCCCGCGTACAGCCCTGCCGCGAGGTCTTCCGGATCGACGGCTCGGCACCGGTCGTCATGATCGCCGCGGGCACCGGACTCGCCCCGTTCCGCGGCGCCGTCGCCGACCGCACGGCCGCCCGCGCCGCCGGGGCCGAACTCCCGCCCGCGCTGCTGTACTTCGGCTGCGACGCCCCCGACGCGGACTTCCTGCACGCGGACGAACTGCGGGCCGCCGAGGCCGCCGGCGCCGTCTCGCTGCGCCCGGCCTTCAGCGCCGCCCCCGAGAGCGGCGCCCTGTTCGTCCAACACCGCATCGCGGCCGAGGCCGACGAGGTCTGGGACCTGCTGAACTCCGGTGCGCGGGTGTACGTCTGCGGCGACGGCGCCCGGATGGCCCCCGGCGTCCGCGAGGCGTTCCGTACCCTGTACCGGGAACGCACCCCCGACGCCGACGGACCGGCGGCCGAACGCTGGCTGAACGTGCTGGTGGCGGACGGGCGGTACGTGGAGGACGTGTACGCGGCCGGCTGAGCCGCGGGGGAGGGGCGCGCGGTGGCAGACCCGGCGGTGGCGGACTTGCGCCGCCTGCCAGAGGAGCGGGCCCGGCCGGTCCCGGCCGCGGCGGGCCGCGCGCCCGCCCGGAGGGCCGGGGTGCGCGCCCTCGGCGGCGGCACCTGCACCACCGTCGGGGAGCCGCGGCTCACCGACGGTGTCCGCCACGTCCCCAAGACCGCGCCGACCGGGCCGGGGCTCCGCCGCGAGTCCCGGCTCCTCGCCGCCGAGGGCGAGTTCTGCCGTGCCGTCGCCAAGGCCGGTGTTCCCGCACCGCGCACGGTCCATGCCGACGGCGGTCCCGCCGTGCGCCACACGCTCGAGGCCCGCTGCCCCGGCAGCCCCTGGGGCGACTCCACGGCGCGGGCCGGACAGGCCGTACCGCGCAGGGAGCCGGGTTCCCACGCGGGCCGGCCGCACCGGATCGCGGGACCCGGCCCGGGATACCTGATCATGCTGGTCGAAACGGTTCCGTGGCAGGGGGGCAAAGGCCGCTGCCCGCCGGGCACGGCAGGCGGTCGGGCCCGGCCTCGTCGCCGCCCTGGACGAGATCACTCGACCCCCGTCTTAGCTCATAGCGTGAACTAAGACGGGGGGAAAGTCGCCTTCCGGCTACTCGAAGGGGTACATTGCAGGTCGGGCAGGGTTCGTGAAGGGAGCCGCATGGCGGGGCGGAACGGGCGCACGGTACGCGACCTCAGGCGGGGCAACCGCACGGCCGTGCTGCAGAAGCTGTATTTCGACGGCCCGCTCAGCCGGTTCGAGCTGGGCCCCGCGACCGGCCTCAGCTCCGGCTCGGTCAGCAACGTGGTCGCCGACCTGATCGCCGACGGCCTGGTCGAGGAGGCCGGCAGCGTCGACTCCGACGGCGGCCGGCCGCGCACCCTGCTGCGCGTCGCCCCGCACAGCGGGCAGATGATCGGCGTCGACGTCGGCGAAACCCGCGTCCGTGTCGAGCTGTTCGACCTGGCGCTGACGGAACTGGCCCGCACCGAGCGTCCGTTGGCCTCGCAGAGCTACGACGTCGATGTGATCACCGGCCATGTCCGCGACGGTATCGCCGAGGTCCTCGGTGTCGAACAGGCCGCCCCCGAGCGGCTGCTCGGCGTCGGTGTCGGCGTCCCCGGCATCGTCGAGCACACCCCGGACCGGGGGGCCGTCGTACACGGACAGACCATCGGCTGGGACGCCGTCCCGCTGGAGCAGCTGCTCCGCTCGGCCTCCCAACTCCCCGACGAGATCCCGTACTTCATCGACAACGGCGCCAAGACCCTGGGCCAGGCGGAGATGTGGTTCGGCGCGGGCCGCGGCGCCCGCAACGCCGTTGTCGTGCTCTTCGGCTCCGGCGTCGGCGCCTGCCTGGTCACCCCCGAGGTGGAGCACGGCCGGGCCGTCGAGTGGGGGCATCTGACCGTACGGGTCCGCGGGCGGCGCTGCCGGTGCGGCGCGCCCGGCTGCCTGGAGGCCTACGCGGGCGCCGAGTCACTGCTCGCCCGCTGGCGCGAGGAGGGCGGTCGGCCCCCCGAGGGCACCGACGAGGAGACCCGGCTCACCGCGATGCTCGCCGCCGCCTACCCGCCCGAGGGCACCGCGCCCGACGCGGTCGCGCTGGCCGTCCTGGAGGAGACCGCCGAGTACCTCGGCGCGGGCCTGTCCGACCTGATCAACCTCTTCCAGCCCGAGCGGATCATCGTCGGCGGCTGGGCCGGGCTCCAGCTCGGCACCCGCTTCCTGCCCTCCGTACGCCGCCACGCGACGACGTACGCGCTGCGCCATCCGGCCGACAAGGTGACCATCGACCTCGGCCGGCTCGGCCCCGACGCGGTCACCGTGGGCGCCGCGATCCTGCCGCTGGCCGACTTCTTCGCCAGTGGCGGCCGGCGTCCCGAACCGGTCGCCGAGGACCGCCTGCCGGCCTGGCGCGCCGCCCTGCGCCAACGCACCCCCCGCTGAGCGGCCCGCGGATCCGCCGCACCTGTCGGGCGGGGCGGGGGCGGCCATGACCTGACGGGTAATCGACCCGTGCGTGGGATCCGGGGAGTATCGGTGACGTCAGCGCGACCGAGCGGGCCGCACCTGGTCCGGACAGCCGAGGAGGCATCCCATGCCGTACTACGAGAGCCCCGTCGACGGTACCCGACTGCACTACATCGACCACGGCCCCGCGACCGGCCCCGTCGTCGTCTTCGTCGCCAGCGCCTACGTCGGCCACGAGATGTGGGAGTACCAGACCCTGCCGCTCGCGGAGGCCGGATTCCGCTGCGTGGCGCTGGACCGGCGGGGCCACGGACGCTCCGACGACGTCTGGTCCGGCTACGACCTCGACACCCTCGCCGACGATGTGAACGGCCTGCTCGACCACCTCGACCTGCGTGGGATCACCCTCGTCGGGCACTCCGTCGGGACCGCCGAGGTGATCCGCTGCGTGACCCGGCACGGCACCGCACGCGTGGACCGTGTCGCCCTGGTCGCCGGGGTCAGCCCCGGGGTCGTCCGCACGCCCCGGCTGCCCGAGGGCATCGCCCCCGCGGACCTGCGCGCCGACGAGGAGCTGTTCCGGCGCGACCGGGCCGCCTACTACACCCGGCTCGCGGACGCCTTCTTCGCGCTCCAGTTCCCCGAGAACGAGGTCTCCCCGGCCTATGTCCGCTACATGGTCGATCTCTGCCTGTCCGCCGAGCCCCGCGCCGCGACCGCAGTCCGGGCCGTCGTCGCGGAGCTGGACATCGCCGACGAGCTGGCGGGGCTGGAGCTTCCGGTGCTGGTCGTGCACGGCACCGACGACGCCTCCGCGCCCCTGGCCCTCACCGGTGAGCGGGCGGCCCGGCTGGTGCCGGACGGCGTCCTGAAGGTGTACGAGCGTGCCGGTCACGGCCTGTTCGCCACGCACGCGGCCCGGCTCACGGCCGACCTGCGGGAGTTCGCCGAGGCCGGGGCGGCACGTCCTGTCGAGCCCGCCGAGGCGGGCGCGCGGTAGGAGCAGGAGAAAGCCCCGGCCGTGACGGGGGAATCACGACCGGGGCGGTCCGGGTGGTGGGCGTGCACCCACGGTTGGTTCAACGGGCAACCATCTTCCGGCGTTCCGAACCTGTAGGTGACCTGTGTCACCCCCGCGGGCGCTCGTCCCCGCGGGGTCGGGCAGGTCGGGCCCGCGCCGCCCGGGCAGGCACGCGACCCTCGTGGGTCCAGCCGAGCAGCTCCTCGGCGGACCAGGTCGTCACCACCCGGGCGGCGGGCACCCCGCACTCCTCGGCCCGTGCGCAGCCGAGGATCTGCCAGTCCAGCTGGCCGGGGGCGTGGGCGTCGGTGTCGATGGAGAACAGCACCCCGGCTGCCACGGCCCGGCGCAGCAGCCGCCGGGGCGGGTCCAGCCGCTCCGGGCGGCTGTTGATCTCCACGGCCGTACCGGACTCGGCGCAGGCGGCGAACACGGCGTCCGCGTCGAACCGGGACTCAGGCCGCCCCCAGCCCGTGACCAGGCGCCCGGTGCAGTGCCCGAGCACATCCGCGTGCGGGTCGCGGACGGCGGCCGCCATCCGCCGGGTCATCGAGCGGGCGTCCATCCGCAGCTTGGAATGGACGGACACGACGACCACGTCCAGCCGTTGCAGCAGCTCCGGCTCCTGGTCCAGCGAGCCGTCCTCGAGGATGTCGCACTCGATGCCCGTGAGCAGCCGGAACGGCGCCCAGCGGGCATTCAGCTCCGCCACCACGTCCAGCTGCTCGCGCAGCCGCTCGGCCGACAGCCCGTGGGCCACGGTCAGCCGCGGGGAGTGATCGGTCAGCGCCGTCCACTCGTGCCCGAGCGCGGCCGCCGCCCGCCCCATCTCCTCGATCGGACTGCCCCCATCGGACCAGTCCGAGTGTGTGTGACAGTCCCCCCGGATCAGCGCCCGCAGCCCGGCTCCGGCTCCCTCGTGCGGCGCAGGACCGCCCTCCTCCTCCAGTGCGCGCAGATACCCGGGCACCTCCCCGGCCAGCGCCTCCCGCACCACCTGTGAGGTCTTCGGCCCGATCCCCTTCAGCGCCTCCAGCGTCCCCGCCGCCGCACGCCCGGCGACCTCGCCCTCGGGCAGGGCCGCGAGCGTCCGGGCGGCGGTACGGAAGGCTTTCACCCGGTGGGCGGGGGCGAGCTGCCGCTCCAGCAGAAAGGCGATCCGGTCAAGGGCGGCGACGGGGTCCATACACACCAGGATGGCTCCACCGCTCCGGATCTCCTCGAAGCCGGATGCGTCTTACGCTCTATTTCATGACCGAACAAGCAGTCCCCCACATCTCCCATCCGCGGGTCATGGTGCTCGGGGTGTGCCCGGGCAGGTCGGGCCGGCCCCCCTTCAGGATCATGGAGATCGACGGGGAGGTGATCGGTGAGGTCCGGACCGTCACCGACGTACTGGAGGTCGCCGCCTCCTACGGCATCACCATCCACGACCTGGACGATCCCGACGCGGTCCGCTGGGTCGGTGGGGACAAGTACACCTGGACGCTGCACTGAGACGGGTGCGGCTCAGCCGACCGTCCACTTCTGGTTGGCGCCGCCGGTGCACGTCCAGATCTGCAGCCGTGTGCCGTTGGCCGAGTTGTTCCCGGTCACGTCCAGACATCTGTTCGCCTGTGGGTTGACGATGTCGTTCGCCCCGGTGACGGTCCACTTCTGGTTCGGGCCGCCGGTGCAGTCCCACAGCTGGACGGTCGAGCCGTCCGCAGTGCCGTTGTCCGTGACGTCCAGGCACTTGCCGAGCGCCCGGATCGTGCCGTCCGAGCCGACCGTCCACTCCTGCGCGGCGGTGCCGTTGCAGTCGTAGAGCTGGACGGGGGTGCCGTTCGCGGAGTTGGCGCCCGCCACGTCCACGCACTTGCCGGCCAGGCCCCGGATCGGGAGCCCGGCCGCGCTGTCGCTCGTCGTCACCGACACCGAGTCCACCACCAGCTGCTGCGGGAACTGGGTGCTGCCGTCGGGGTCGCCGGGCCAGTAGCCGCCGACCGCCAGGTTCAGGATCAGGAAGAAGGGCTTGTTGTTGAACACCCAGGTCTTCCCGCCCAGATCGGCGGGGGTGCGCCGCTCGTAGACGTTGCCGTCCACCGACCAGGTGATGGAGTCGGGGGCCCAGTCGACGGCGAAGGTGTGGAAGGCGTCTGCGAAGGCCTGGCCGTTCGGCAGGCTGTATGCCGCGCCGATGCCGCCCGAGCCGGAGTAGCCGGGGCCGTGGATGGTGCCGTGCACGGTGGAGGGCTCGAACCCGACGTTCTCCATCACGTCGATCTCGCCCGAGTCCGGCCAGTTGACCGGTGTGCCGAGCATCCAGAACGCCGGCCACATGCCCTGCCCGCGCGGGATCTTCATGCGCGCCTCGACGTGCCCGTACTGGGCGTTGAACTTCCCGGCCGTGTTCAGCCGGGCCGAGGTGTACTGGCAGGTGCCGTACCAGCACTGGTAACCGGCCGGGTTCTCCTTGCGGGCGGTGATCACCAGATGGCCCTGTCCGTCCAGGGCCGCGTTGTTCGTCCCGGACGTGTAGTACTCCCGCTCGTGGTTGTTGACGTTGTCGCCGGTCTCCATCGTCCACTTCGAGGAGTCGACCGGGGAGCCCGCCGGTCCGTCGAAGGTGTCGGAGAAGGTGGTGGCGGTCGCCGCCGCCGGGGCGGCGGTCTGGGCCCGCGCGGGACCGACGGCGGCGGAGCCGACCAGGACGGCGGACAGGGCGGCGAAGAGGCATCTGCGGAGCAGGCGTGGGGATGCCATGGCTCTCCGTTCGGCGTGGGGGGTGCTGGGATTCCTCTTGATTTAAGGAGTGAGATAAGTGAGCGTCAAGACTCTGGTACGGACCTGTTTCTGACGGTCCGTCAGATGAATGCCAGTAACGACTGGGGTAAGGAATTCACTTGACCGGCGTAATTGCCATCTCATGCGGTTAAAGAGTCGCCCTTGTGGCGGTGAGAATTTCCTTGAAAGCAGGCCTCATCGGTCTTGTGGGGTGACGCGGTGACGAAGACTGCTGCGCATGGCCACGAACGTCCTCGACGCAACCGTCCCCACCGGTGCCGTCCGTCGCCCCCCGTGGAGATCACCACAGGGCGAGCCCGCATACGCCCGACCTGCGCTGCTGGTCCTCGTCGTACTCGCTGCCGTGCTCTACCTCTGGGGCATCGAGCGCAGCGAGTACCACACGTTCTACGCGAGTGCGGCCCGCAGCATGACGGAGAGCTGGAAGGCCTTCTTCTACGGTTCCTTCGATCCCGGCAATTCCATCACGCTCGACAAATTGCCGGGATTCCTGTGGCCGCAGGCGCTGTCCGCGCGGCTCTTCGGATTCCATCCATGGGCGCTGACCCTGCCCCAGGCCCTCGAAGGCGTGGCGAGCCTGCTGGTGCTGTACCGCGTGGTGCGCCGCTGGGCCGGGGTGCACGCGGCGCTGATCACCGGCACGGCGTTCCTGGTGACCCCCGTCGCGGTCGGGCTGTTCCGCACCTCGGTCGAGGATCCGGCGTTCACGCTGTGCCTGCTGCTGGCCGCCGAGGCCACCCAGCGGGCCGCCCAGGCCGGCCGGCTGCGCCCGCTCGTCCTGGCCGGGTTCTGGGTCGGTGTCGGCTTCCAGTCCAAGATGCTGGAGGCGTGGGTCGTCCTGCCCGCGCTCGCCCTGGTCTACCTGATCTCGGCGCCGCTCACGCTGCGCCGGCGGCTGGCGCATCTCGGCGTGTCCGCCCTGGTGATGACCGCTGTGTCGGCGTCGTGGATGCTCGCCGTCACCCTCACCCCGGCCAAGGACCGCCCCTATGTGGATGGCACCACCAACAACTCGGCCTTCAGCATGGTGGTCGGCTACAACTTCCTGACCCGTTTCTCCTCGCTCGGCATCAGCGCGGCCTCCACCGGAAGTGTCAGCGCGACCCAGGGCGGCGGAGGCGGCCACGCTGGTGCTGGTGCTGGTGCTGGTGCTGGTGCTGGTGCTGGTGCTGGTGCTGGTGCTGGGCAGGGCGCGGGCCGTGGATTCGGTGGTGCCTCCGGCCGGGCGACCGGCCTGGGCGCCGCAGGCCTCGGCTCCCGTGACGCGGGCGCGTTCGGCGGCGCCGGTGCGTACGGCGGTGCCCGTGCGCAGGGTGGTGACCGTGCGGGCGGCGGTGCGCACGCCCATGACCGGGCGTTCGGCGCGGGCGGTGCCCGGGGTGGGCAGGGCGCCTGGTCGGACCAGGGCACCCGTGGACCGACGGCGACCGGGGCATCGGTCGCCGGCCGCCAGGGGGGCGGCGGGTTCGGCGGTGACCAGAACGGCTGGTCGAAGATGTTCGGTACCTCGCTCGCCTCCCAGACCGGCTGGTTCTACCCGATCGCGGCCCTGGCCGCGGTGTGCGGACTGCTCTGGTCCCGCGGACGGCCGCGCACCGACCGGCTGCGCGCCGGGTACGTCCTGTGGGCCACCTGGCTCGCCCTGTACTTCCTGGTCTTCAGCGCGGGCAGTGTCGCCGGGCACACGTACTACATGGGCGTGATCGCGGTGCCGCTCGCCGCGCTCACCGGTGCCGGGACCGTGCTGCTGTGGCGTGCCTACCGGGCCGGCGGGCCCCGCGCCTGGGTGCTGCCGGGCGCGGTGGCGGCGACGGCGGCCTGGGCCGCCTACCTCGCCGGGCAGTTCCCGACGTTCCTGCCGGGCCTGGTCCCCGTCCTGGCCGTGCTCGGCCTGGCTGCGGTCGTCCTGCTGGTCCTGGCCCGGCCCGGGCGCCCGCGGGCCGGCGGACGGCTCGCGCTCGCCGGTCTCGCCGCCTCCCTCGCGGCCCTGCTCATCGCGCCGAGCGCGTGGGCGGTGCAGGTCTTCGCTCCCTCGTACCGCACCAACGTCATGGGCGCGGTCGGTCCCACCGGCTCGGACCGCGGCCAGGGCGCGACGCGTGCGGACTCCGGACGGTTCGGGCGGACGGTGTGGGCCGGCGGTACCGTGTCCGGGCGGGTGAGCCAGGGCGGCCTGCGCGACATGGGCCGGGGCGGGGCCGGTGGCGGGGGCGGCTTCGGCGGCGTCGGCTCGGGCGGCGCGCTGACCGCGGCCCAGCGCCGGCTGCTCGCCTACACCCGTGCGCACCAGGGCTCCGCCGCCTATGCGTTCGCCACCAGCAGCTGGAGCACAGCGGCGCCGTACATCCTGGCGAGCGGTGCCGACGTCCTGCCCCTCGGCGGCTTCAGCGGCCGGGTGCCGTTCCCGACCGAGGCCGGGTTCCGGCAGCTGATCGACGCCGGCAAGGTCCGGTACGTGCTGTTGGGCGGCGGCCGGGGCATGGGCGCTATGGCCCCGGGCACCGGGCAGACGGCTGCCCGCACCGGGCAGGGGGGCACCGGACAGACGGCCGCCGCGCAGATCGCCGGCTGGGTGCAGGCCACCTGCACCCAGGTCCCGGCCTCGGCCTACGGCGGCACGGACTCCGCCGTGGCGTCGTCCCTGCCGGGCCGCGCGGGGAACACGGCCGCCGCCCAGCAGCTCTACCGGTGCGGGCCGGGCCAGTAGCATGACCTCGGCAGCCTGTGCCGATCATGCGAGGAGCGGATCGTGCGAGACATCGCCGTCTTCAGCGGCAGTGCCCATCCTGAACTGGCCCGGGAGGTCTGCGCCCACCTCGGGGTGCCGCTCAGGCCGACCCGGGTCAGCCGGTTCGCCAACGACTGCCTGGAGGTGCAGCTTCAGGCCAACTGCCGGGAGCGGGACGTCTTCCTGATCCAGCCGCTGGTCCGGCCGGTGCAGGAGCACCTGGTGGAGCTGCTGCTGATGTGCGACGCCGCCCGGGGCGCCTCCGCGGCCCGGATCACGGTCGTCATGCCGCACTACTCCTACGCCCGCTCCGACAAGAAGGACGCACCGCGCATCTCGCTGGGCGGGCGCCTGGTCGCCGACCTGCTGGTGGCGGCCGGCGCCGGCCGGGTGCTCGCCATGACCCTGCACGCCCCGCAGGTGCACGGCTTCTTCTCGGTGCCGGTGGACCATCTGCACGCGCTGCGCGAGCTGGCCGCGCACTTCGGCCAGTACGACCTGACGCGTACGACGGTCGTCTCGCCGGACCTCGGCAACGCCAAGCAGGCCGCCGCCTTCGCCCGGCTGATCGGGGCACGGGTGGCGGCCGGTGCCAAGCAGCGCTACCCGGACGACCGGGTGAGCATCAGCTCCGTCATCGGCGATGTCACCGGCCGGGACGTCATCGTGCTGGACGACGAGATCGCCAAGGGCAGCACGGTCATCGAACTCCTCGACAGACTACGGGAGTTGGGTCCCCGTTCGATCCGGGTGGCGTGCACCCACGGGGTGTTCGCGGCCGGTGCCGTCGAGCGGCTGAGCGAGCAGCCCGACGTACTGGAGATCGTCTGCACCAACACCGTGCCGGTGCCGATGGACGAAACCGCCGAAAAGACCGGCAAGCTCCAGGTGCTGTCCATCGCTCCCGCGCTGGCCGAGGCGGTACGGCGCATTCACAACGGTGAGTCGGTGAGCGCCCTGTTCGAGCACTCGTAGAGGCCCTAGAAGGGAAGGAGTGGCGCGGCACCCGGCGGCACCCACCCGACCTGGAGGGCTGGCAGTGGCGAAGGCGAAGTTCGAGCGGACCAAACCGCATGTGAACATCGGCACCATCGGTCATATCGACCACGGCAAGACCACGCTGACGGCGGCCATCACCAAGGTGCTGCACGACAAGCACCCCGAACTGAACCCGTTCACTCCCTTCGACCAGATCGACAAGGCACCCGAGGAGCGCCAGCGGGGCATCACCATCTCCATCGCCCATGTCGAGTACCAGACTGCGCTGCGGCACTACGCCCACGTCGACTGCCCGGGCCACGCCGACTACATCAAGAACATGATCACCGGTGCCGCCCAGATGGACGGCGCCGTCCTCGTCGTCGCCGCCACCGACGGACCCATGCCGCAGACCAAGGAACACGTGCTGCTGGCCCGCCAGGTGGGGGTGCCGTACATCGTCGTCGCCCTGAACAAGACCGACATGGTGGACGACGAGGAGATCCTGGAGCTGGTGGAACTGGAGGTGCGCGAGCTGCTCACCGAGTACGAGTTCCCCGGCGACGACGTCCCGGTCGTACGGGTCTCCGCGCTCCGGGCGCTCGAGGGCGACCCGCGCTGGACCGGCTCGGTACTCGAACTCCTCGACGCCGTCGACCGGTTCGTGCCCGAACCGCAGCGCGAGGTGGACAGGCCGTTCCTGATGCCCGTCGAGGACGTCTTCACCATCACCGGCCGGGGCACCGTCGTCACCGGCCGGATCGAGCGCGGCATCCTGCGGGTCAACAGCGAGGTCGAGATCATCGGCATCCACGAGAAGAAGACCCGGACCACGGTCACCGGCATCGAGATGTTCCGCAAACTGCTGGACGAGGGCCGGGCCGGGGAGAACGTGGGACTGCTGCTGCGCGGGATCAAACGGGACGACGTCGAACGCGGCCAGGTCGTCATCAGGCCCGGATCGGTCACCCCGCACACCGAGTTCGAGGCGCGCGCCTACATCCTGGCCAAGGACGAGGGCGGCCGGCACACCCCCTTCTTCGAGAACTACCGCCCCCAGTTCTACTTCCGCACCACCGATGTGACCGGAGTGGTGACCCTGCCCCGGGGCACCGAGATGGTCATGCCCGGGGACAACACGACCCTGCACGTCACCCTCATCCAGCCCATCGCGATGGAGGAGGGCCTGAAGTTCGCCATCCGGGAGGGCGGGCGCACCGTCGGCGCGGGGCAGGTCACCCGGATCCTCACGTAGCGCTCGCGGACGGCCGGTGGAGATCACAGTGAGCCGGACGCGGCCTCTGCGCGGGCCACGGCCGCGTCCAGGCTCGGATGCGCGGGCAGCAGCCGGGACAGCCCGGTCACCTTCATCACGCGCAGGGTCAGCGGATGCGTGCACACCAGGAGCAGCTGCCCGCCGCCGTCCAGCACCCGGGTCCGGGCCCGGTACAGCAGCCGCAGCCCCGAGCAGTCGAAGAACTCCACCGGCCGCAGATCGATCACGACCCGGGCGTGGCCCCGGCCGGTGAACCGGTCCAGCACCGGGCCGATCTCCGTCGCCGAGAGGAGATCGATCTCGCCCCGCAGCTCCAGCACCGTGTACGCCCGGTGCTGGTACACGCGTATGTGCCGGTGGAAGGGTGCACGTTCGTCCCGCATGACCGCCTCACCTCCCGCCCACACCGAGCCGCCCGCGTCCTGACGGACCACGCCCCGACGGTTTGTCTTCTGACCGTCAAGTTACCCTCGACAGAAGGAATTTGAGCATGTTCGATTGACATATGTCATCGAGTTTGGCGGCGGCTGTGCGCTGACTGCGCGGCGGCCGTGCACGGGCGATCAGTCGGTCAGCAGTACCAGCTTCCCCGTCGTCCGGCCGGTCTCGCCCAGCGCGTGCGCCTTCGCCGCGTCGGCCAGCGGGAACGTCCCGGCGATCGTCGCCTTCAGCTTCCCCGACTCCGCCAGCTCCGCGATCGCCTCCATCCCGGCCCGGTCGGCGTCCACCAGCATCTGCACCGCCCGTACGCCGAGCCGCTCGGCCTCCTCGTGGAATCCCGCGGCGCCGCCGGGCAGGATCGACACCACGACACCGCCCGGCCGCAGCACCTTCAGCGACGCGACCGAGGTGTCGCCGCCGATCGTGTCCAGGACGACGTCCACGTCCCGCACCGTCTCGGTGACCTCGGTCGTGCGGTAGTCGATCGCCTCGTCCACCCCGATCTCCCGCAGGAAGTCGTGCTTTGGCGCGCTCGCCGTACCGATCACATACGCACCGCGCGCCTTGGCGATCTGCACGGCCACGTGCCCGACACCGCCGGCCGCCGCGTGGATCAGCACCCGCTGCCCCGGCCGGAGGTCCGCGTGCTCGGTCAGCGCCTGCCAGGCGGTCAGGGACACCAGCGGCAGCGCGCCCGCCCGGGTGTGGTCGAGCGAGGCGGGCTTGCGCACCAGGGCGCGTACCGGGGCGATCACGTACTCGGCGTGCGAGCCGGCGCCGTACGGGTAGGGCAGCATGCCGAAGACCTCGTCCCCGGGCTCGAAGGCGGCCACGCCGATCCCGGTCTCGGCCACCTCGCCGGAGACGTCCCAGCCCAGGACGAACGGCGGCCTGCCCAGGAACAGGCCCCCGGACCGGTGCTTCCAGTCGGTGGGATTGACGCCGGCGGCCCGCACCCGGACCAGCACCTGGTTCGGGCCCGGCTTCGGCCGTTCCACCTGCACTTCCTTGAGGACCTCGGGACCGCCGAGGACGTCCTGACTGATGGCGCGCATCGTGTTCACATCGTTCATGGTCACCCAGCCTGCCGGGATCCGAGCAGTCGGGAAATGGCATGATGGCCATCATTCGATAGAATCGTGCCATGGCTGATGTGGATGTGGAGCTGTCCGCCCGGCGTCCCGAGCGGGTGGTCGTCCTCGCCCTGGACGGCGTCTACCCCTTCGAGCTGGGCATCCCCAGCCGTATCCTCGGCGCCGCCGACGGGCACTACGAGGTGCTGACCTGTTCGGTCGACGGCGAGCCGGTGCGCACCAACGCAGACTTCACCATCGGCGTCGAGCACGGCCCCGAGATCCTCCCGACGGCGGACACGGTGGTGGTCACCTCGATGCCGCCCGCGTACATCCCCGCCGAGCTGCCCGAGGAGGTCGCCACGGCGCTCGGCCGCATCCGCCCGGACGCCCGGATCGTCTCGATCTGCACGGCCGCCTTCGTCCTCGCCCAGGCCGGCCTGCTCGACGGCCGCCGCGCGACCACGCACTGGCAGTCGGCCGAGCCGTTCCGCCGTCTCTTCCCGCGGGTGGACCTCGATCCGGACGTCCTCTTCGTCGCGGACGGCCGCATCCTCACCTCGGCCGGAGCCGCCTCCGGCGTCGACATCTGCCTGCACATCGTCCGCACCGACCACGGCAGCGAGCTGGCCAACTCCGTCGCCCGCCGCTGTGTCGTCCCACCGTTCCGCGACGGCGGCCAGGCCCAGTACATCGACCAGCCGGTCCCGGAGAGCGGCGCGGCGAGCACGGCCGGGGCCCGCCTGTGGGCCCTGGAGCGCCTGGACGAGCCGCTCACCCTGGCCGACCTCGCGGGCCACGCCCGGATGAGCCTGCGCACCTTCGCCCGCCGCTTCCACGACGAGGTCGGCCTCAGCCCCGGCCGCTGGCTCATCCAGCAGCGCGTCGCCCGCGCCCGGCATCTGCTGGAGTCCAGCGATCTGCCGGTGGACCGGATCGCCGCCGAGGTCGGCTTCGCCACCGGCGCCTCGCTGCGCCAGCACCTGCACGCGGCCATCGGGGTGTCCCCGCTGGCGTACCGGCGGACGTTCCAGCAGGCCCGCTGAAGCGACGAGGGATGGTCCGGCGGGGCCGCCCGAGCGGGGCCCGCACCCGCATCGAGGCGGCCGACGCAGGTCACTCGGCGGCGTACACCCGCTCACCGCCCACATAGGTGAGCGCCACCGCCGTCCGCGCGATCTCCTCGGGCGGCCCGGCAAACGGATCGCGGTCGAGCACCACCAGATCGGCGAGCGCCCCTACGGCCACCCGGCCGGTGTCGTCCAGATGGTTCACATACGCCGACCCGGCCGTGTACGCCGTCAGCGCCTGCGTGAGGTCCAGCCGCTCCTCGGGCAGGAAGACCGGTCCCGTGCCGCCGGGCTCGACCCGGTTGACCGCAACATGGATGCCCTGCAGTGGATCGGGGCTGCTCACCGGCCAGTCACTGCCCGCAGCGAGCCGCGCCCCGGACCGCAGCAGCGCCCCGAACGGGTACTGCCAGGTGGCCCGTTCGGCCCCGAGGAACGGGATCGTCAGCTCGTCCATCTGCGGTTCGTGCGCGGCCCACAGCGGCTGGATGTTCGCGGTCGCGCCGAGCCGGGCGAAGCGCGGCACGTCGTCCGGGTGCACGACCTGGAGGTGCGCGAGATGCGGCCGGGTGTCGCCCGGCCCGTTCGCGGCCCGAGCCGCCTCGACGGCGTCCAGCGCGTCGCGTACGGCCCGGTCGCCGAGGGCGTGGAAATGGCACTGGAAGCCGAGCGCATCCAACTCCGTGACGTACTTGGGTAGTTGGCTCGGGTCGACAAAACTCTTGCCGCGATTGGCGGTGGCGCACCCGCACCGGTCCAGATAGGGCTCGAGCAGCGCGGCCGTACCGTTCTCGGCGACCCCGTCCAGCATCAGCTTCACCGTGCTCGCCCGGAACCGCCCGTGGCTCGACTCCCGCCGCTTCTCGACCAGTTCGGGGATCTGCTCGGCGCCGCGCGCCCGGTCCCACCACAGCGCGCCTACCACCCGCGCGGTCAGCGTCCCCTCCCGGGCGGCCGTGCGGTACGCCTCGGCCGGGTCGTCCATGCCGAGGAAGTCGCCGACCAGCGCGTCCTGCCAGGCGGTGATGCCGAGCGCGTGCAGATGCCGCTGGGCGTGCAGCAGGGCGGCCAGCCGGTCGGCCGCGGTCGCGGGCGGGGTCAGCCGGCCGACCAGCTGCATCGCCCCTTCCTGCAGCGTGCCGGTCGGCTCGCCGGAGGCGTCCCGCTCGATCCGCCCGTCGGCCGGATCGGGCGTGTCCCGGCCGATGCCGGCCAGCTCGAGCGCCCGGCTGTTCACCCAGGCGCCGTGATGGTCCCGGTTGGGCAGGTACACCGGCCGGTCCGGCACGACCGCGTCCAGCAGCTCCTTCGTCGGCGTACCACCGGCGAACGCCTCCATCGACCAGCCGCCGCCGAGGATCCACGCCCGCTCGGGATGGGCCTCGGCGTAGGCGCGTACGGCGGCCACGGACTCCTCGGCCGTCGTCGTGCCCGTCAGGTCGCACCGGGCCAGTTCCAACCCGGCCGGCACCGGATGGACGTGAGCGTCCTGGAAGCCGGGCAGCAGCAGCCGCCCGGCGAGGTCCACCACCTCGGTGCGCGGCCCGGCGAGTTCGCGTACCTCGTCGTGCCCGACGGCGGTGATCCGGTCACCGGTGACGGCCACGGCGGACGCCGTACGGCCCTCGGGGGTCAGGACGGGGCCGCCGGTGAAGAGGAGATCGGTGTGCATGATGCCTTTCCCGCAATCGTGTTTCGTATCAGGTCAGTTGGAGGCCGAGAGCAGTCGCCCGGAGTCGGCGTCGGTGCCCACGCCGGTACGGAAGTACGGCGACCTGCGCACCCACTTCGCCCACGCGCCCACGACGAACCCGGACGCGATCATCGCGACCGGCATGAGCAGCAGGAACCAGCCGTTGTCCGCGCGCAGTTCCAGGTGGTCGGCGGAGCGGTAGAAGGACCAGCCGAGATACCCGCCGAGGCCCAGCAGCACGAGCGCGCTCAGGGTGGGCAGCACCACCGCCCGCACGCCCTGGCGCCAGTCCTGCCGCAGCAGGGCCCGGAACCGCACGGCCGCGGCGAGCGCGGTGAGCGCGTAGGACAGGGCGACGACGATGCCGACGGCGTTGACGATCGCGTTGATCATGTCCGCGACGCGCGGAATCACCAGCGCCAGCAGCGCCACCGCCACGGACACTGCCCCGATCAGCAGGGTCCCGGCCGCCGGTGTCCCGTACCGGGGGCTGACCTTGGACCACACCGGACCGAGCGTGCGGTCCCGGCTCATCGCGAACATCCCGCGTGCCGTCGGGATGACGCCCGCCTGGAGCGAGGCCACCGCCGAGAACATCAGCGCGACCAGCGGCAGCGCGGCCAGCGGCTGCTGGGCCAGCCGGTCCCCGAAGTAGGCCAGCCCCTCGGCGCCGTGTCCGGCCAACTCCCGCTCGGACAGCACCCGTTGGAAGGCGACCGAACCCAGCAGGAACAACCCGAGCATGGTCACCAAGGTGATGGTCCCGGCCCGCGAGGCGTCGCGCGGGTCACGCACCTCCTCGTTGACGGTGAACGCGGCCTCGAACCCCCAGTAGCAGAACACCGACAGCAGCATCCCCTGTGCCAGGGCGGTCGCCGAAGGGATCGCGAACGGGTCGAACCAGGAGAGCCGGAACGGGTGCGGGCCCATGGCGAGTCCGTATCCGCAGAACCCGAGCAGGACGGCGTACTCGAAGAGCAGCAGCCCGGTCTGCAGCCGGGCTGCCGTGCGCACGCCGGTCACGGCGGTCAGGGTGACCAGGACCAGCACCACGATGCCGACCGCCGTCGTCTGCGCCGTCGAGCCGGGGTCGAGCGCGAGCGATCCGACCCGGTGCACGCCTGCCTCCCCGGCCAGCTGCAGCAGCGCAGATCCGGTGACCGCCGTGGTGTAGGCGAGAAACGCGACGCTCGCCACGCAGTTGACCCAGCCGACCGTGAAGCCGAGCCAGGGACTGAGCGAACGGCCCACCCAGACATAGCCGTTGCCCGCGTTCGGCTCCACTCGGTTGAGCCGGGAGTAGGCCCCGGCGATGCCGAGGACCGGCAGGAACGCCAGCAGCATGATCGCCGGCAGATGCAGGCCGACGACCCCGGCCGTCACTCCGAGACCGATGCCGATGCTCGTGGTCGCGGCCGTGCTGGAGGCGGCGACGGCGACGCCGTCCACCACACTCAGGGACTTGCGCAGCTCGGGCTGCGCGGGGGGATCCACCCCGAAGGGGGTCTCGCTCATGCCGGCTCTCCGCTCGCACCGCAGGGCCCGGTCGGCCCCGGTGACCGCAGATGAAACCGCCCGTGCACTTCACAGGTCAACGGTGTTGTCATAAGGTGCCGGGCACAGCCGAGGGAGGCCAGCATGAGCGAACGCGTCGTACCGGCCGCCGGGCGGCAGCGCCGGCGCCCCACCAAGCAGGGCGTCGTCCTGTCCGAGGAGCTGATCGTCGCGACCGCCCTGCGGCTGATCGAGGAGCACGGCGCCGACGCCCTGTCCGTGCGTCGCCTCGGCCGGGCGCTGGGCGCCGATCCCAGCTCCCTCTACCGGTACTTCCGGCACACCGACGACCTGATGCTCGCCATCGCCGACGAACTGATCGGCCACTCCATGCGCACCTGGAAGCCGACCGGGGACTGGCTGGCCGACCTGCGCGAACTCGGGCTGCGCATGCATGCCGGCGCCCTCGCGCATCCCCGGGCCGCGGTGCTCAGCGCCCACCGGGTCACCGGCCGGGCGCGCGAGATACAGGCCGTGGAGAGCATCCTCGGCGTGCTGCGGCGGGCCGGGTTCCCGGATCCGGAGGCGGTACGGATCTATCACGCGTTCGTCGACCAGGCCCTCGCCTTCGGTGCCCTGGACTCCGCCGGCACCGCTCTGCCCCGGGCCGCGCGCGAGGCCGAGGTGGAGGTGTGGCGCAGCACCTACGGCCGGCTGCCCGCCGCCACCCACCCGCACATCGCGGCCACGTCCCGCCACCTTGTCGCCACCATGCGCACCAGCTCCTACCCGGCCGCCCTCGACCTGTTCCTGACGGCGGCGCGGACACGCCTGGATCACGTCCGTGCGGATCAGGCGGGCTGACGGTCACACTGGGCGGGATCCGCATCCCGAGGAGGCCGTACGTCATGACCCCACCGCCCGCCCGCACCACCGCGGAGCGCCTGAAGGACACCCTGTACCGGCTGGAGCACGACGTCGACGTCTGGGTGGCCACCGCCGGACCCGACGGCGGCGCTCCCCATCTCGTGCCGCTGTCCTTCGTCTGGGACGGCGCCACCGTGCTGATCGCCACCCCGGCCGAGAGCCCCACCGGCCGCAATCTCGTGACCTCGGGCCGGGCCCGCCTCGGCCTCGGCCCGACGCGGGACGTCATCATGATCGAGGGCACCGTCCAGGCTGTGCCCCCGCAGGACCTGCCCGAGGAGGACGCGGAGGTCTTCGCAGGCAAGACAGGCTTCGACCCCCGCCAACTCGCCACGCGCTACCTGTACTTCAGAGTCGTTCCGCACCGTGTCCAGGCCTGGCGCGAGGAGAACGAGCTGAAGGGGCGGGAGTTGATGAGGGACGGTGAATGGGTCGGCGCCCGGTAGGGGACCTCCCGGGGGCCACCCGTTCGCCGGACCCCGCGGACGAGGGCGCGAAAGGGCCCCGCCGCGACGGGGGAACGCGGCGGGGCCTGTGGCACGAGTGCCCGCTCCGCAGCGGGTTCACACGCGTCCGGCGTAGATTTTTCTAAATCCCGCCGGTTCCCGGCGTGAATCAGCTCCCGTCGAAGGGCTCCAGCACGAACACCGGGATCTGCCGCGCCGTCTTCTGCTGGTACTCGGCGTACGGCGGGTAGGCGGCGACCGCCCGCTCCCACCACTGCTTCTTCTCCTCGCCGGTCACCTCACGCGCCCGCATGTCCTGCCTGACCGGTCCGTCCTGCAGCTCGACATGCGGATCGGAGGTGATGTTGAAGTACCAGACCGGGTGCTTGGGGGCGCCGCCCTGGGAGGCGACCACCGCATACGTCCCCGCGTGCTCCACCCGCATCAACGGCGTCTTGCGGATCTTCCCGCTCTTCGCGCCCCGGGTCGTCAGGATGATCACCGGAAGCCCGGTGTCCATGAGCGTCGTCCCCTTCGTCCCGCCCGAACCCTCGTACAGCTCGACCTGTTCGCGTACCCACTGCGCCGGGCTGGGCTCGTACTCACCCTCGAGAGGCATGGGATCCGTCCCCTTCGTCGGTCCAACGGCTTCTGCCACCGGTTCCAACACCGGCGGCCGCACGGTTCGTCCGTACCGCGGATGCCTTCCCCGGGACGGCCCCCGCCTCACAGGTGATCGAGCTTCGGCATCACCCGGCGGCACAGTGATCCGCGTACCGGTCGCCCGCCACGAGGGCCGCCGGGGGACCGTCCGAGGAGATCGCCCATGCCGGGCACCCCCGCGACCCGCTCCGTCGTGCAGGAGCCGCTGAGCCGGATCGCCGAGCCGTACGCGCAGGAGTGCGACTGGCGGCCGGGCCGGCCCAAGGACGGGCACGGCCGTCCCGACACCCCCTGGAACCGGCACCGCGCCACCCGCGCCGACGTCGCCGGCCACTTCCGGGAGCCGGCCGCACACCGAGTCCCGCAGCAGGACACGAGCGCCGAGCGGATCCTGGTCGACGGCGAGGACGCGGTGGTCCCCGGCGTCATCCGGCACACGCCGGCACCCACCGGCCGCGCGTACACGGCCCGCTTCGCCCTGCACCTCACGGTCCGGGGAGGTCTGGCCGTACGGCGCCACGTGTACGAGGACAGCCTCGCCGCGGCCCGCGCCTTCGCGCCGAAACGGAGTCGTACTCTGGACTCGTGACCGGCCATCCGGGCGGACCCCCGAAGGGCGGGCCACGGCCCCAGGCCGCCGGATCAGGCCGGTTCCACACCCCTCGCACCCCCCTTCTTCGGCCAGATTCCGCGATTCACCCAAGTGGCCGAACTTGACGTGGACCTATAGGTGCCTCGGGCATCTAATGAAGATCGGCACCACGCACCTCTTCGTCTGCGAGGTCTTTCCATGACGGAACTGACGGACACCACCGTCCCGGCGACCCCGGCCGAACCCGTCGCCTTCCCGCAGGACCGCACCTGCCCCTACCACCCCCCTACCGGATACGAGCCGCTGCGCGACGGGCGAGCCCTGTCGCGCGTCACGCTCTTCGACGGCCGCGAGGTCTGGGCGGTCACCGGGCACGCCGCCGCGCGCGCCCTGCTCTCCGACCCCCGGCTGTCCTCCGACCGCTGCCGACCCGACTTCCCCATCCCGGCCGAGCGCTTCCAGGGCGCCCGGGACCGCCGGGTGGCCCTGCTCGGGCTGGACGACCCCGAACACAACCGGCAGCGCCGGATGATGATCCCGGACTTCACCGTCCGCCGCGCCACCGAGCTACGGCCCTGGATCCAGCAGGTCGTGGACCGGCTGCTGGACACGATGATCGCCCAGGGTCCGCCCGCCGAACTGGTCTCCGCCTTCGCGCTGCCCGTGCCGTCGACCGTGATCTGCGGCCTGCTCGGCGTGCCGTACGCCGACCACGAGTTCTTCGAGGAACAGTCCCGCAGGCTGCTGCGCGGCCCCAGGGCGGCCGACAGCGTGGCCGCCCGCGTGCGCCTGGAGGGGTACATCGGCGGGCTGATCGAGGACAAGGCGAAGGAGGCCGAGCCCGGCGACGGGATCCTCGACGACCTCGTCCACCACCAGCTGCGCGACGGCACCCTGGAGCGCACGGACGTCGTGTCCCTGGCCCTCATCCTGCTGGTCGCGGGCCATGAGACCACCGCCAACATGATCTCGCTGGGCACCTTCACCCTGCTCCAGCACCCCGACCGGCTGGCCGAGCTGCGCGCCGACCCGGCGCTGCTGCCCGCCGCCGTCGAGGAACTGATGCGGATGCTCTCCATCGCGGAGGGCCTGCAGCGGGTGGCTCTGGAGGACATCGAGGTCGACGGTCACACGATCCGCGCCGGAGAGGGCGTGCTCTTCTCCACCTCGGTGATCAACCGTGACCCGGGCCAGTACGACGACCCCGACGCCCTGGACTTCCATCGCTCCGCCCGCCACCACGTGGCGTTCGGCTTCGGCATCCACCAGTGCCTGGGCCAGAACCTGGCCCGCGCCGAGCTGGAGATCGCCCTCGGCAGCCTGCTGGCCCGGCTGCCCGGCCTGCGGCTGGCCGTCCCGGCCGAGGACATCCCCTTCAAACGCGGCGACACGATCCAGGGGATGCTGGAACTCCCCGTGACCTGGTAAGAGGCTCAGCTCATGCACATCAAGGTCAATATCGACACGGACGTCTGCATCGGCGCCGGGCAGTGCGCGCTCACTGCCCCGAACGTCTTCACCCAGGACGACGACGGCTTCAGCGCCCTGCTGCCCGGCCAGGAGAACGGCACGGACGACGCGATGGCCAAGGAGGCGGCCCGCGCCTGCCCGGTCGGCGCGATCAAGGTGTCGGAGACGACCGGCTGACCCCGTCCGCGCCCGCGGCCGAGACCAGCGCCCGCGCAGCGTCGAGGGCCTCGGCCGCCGGTCGCGCGCTGCCGGTGATGCCCGCCGTGACCATGGCTCCCTCGGCCAGCAGGAACAGGGGGCCGGCCAGCGCGGCGGGCAGCTCCGCGGCGTCCACGAGCGAGACGAGGTAGCCGCGGAACGCCTCCTTGTGGGCGCGCACCTGCTCGGCCACCAGGGTGGAGGTGGTGCCCAGTTCGCCGTAGGCGTTGATCCAGGCGCAGCCGTGGAAGCCGTCCTCGCCGAACCACTCCTGGAGCCAGCCGAACACGGCCCAGATCCGCTGCCGTGGGTCCGGCCGGCGTGCGACGTGCTCGGCCAGGCGCCGGCGCCAACGCTCGTCGCGCCGGGCCAGATAGGCCGCGACCAGCTGTTCCTTGGTGGGGAACAGCTGGTACAGGCGTTTGAGCGAGAGCCCCGAGGCGCCGCGGAGTTCGTCCATGCCCACGGCCTGTATGCCGCGGGCGTAGAACAGCTCCTGCGCGGCGTCCAGGGCCCGGTCCCGGGCGACCGCGGTGTCCATCGGCGGCATCGGCACTTCACTCCTTGACGCATTCCTTGACGAGAGAACGAGCGTTCTCCTACGGTAGCAGCCGCACGGAGAACGCTCGTTCTCTCGCTCTGTCAGGAGGAGACCATGGCGGACCGTCCGCCCCTGCCGCCGTTCACCCGCGAGAGCGCCGTCCAGAAGGTCCGGGCGGCCGAGGACGCCTGGAACACCCGCGATCCGCACAAGGTGGCGCTCGCCTACTCCGAGAACTCGCGCTGGCGCAATCGCGGCACCTTCGTCACCGGACGCGCCGAGATCGTCGCGTTCCTCACCGCCAAGTGGCGGCGCGAGCTGGACTACGCGCTGCGCAAGGACCTGTGGGCCTTCGACGGCAACCGCATCGCCGTCCGCTTCCAGTACGAGTGTCACGACACGGGCGGGCAGTGGTGGCGCTCCTACGGAAACGAACTGTGGGAGTTCGACGAGCACGGCCTGATGACCCGGCGCGAGGCCAGCATCAACGACGTACCCATCGAGGAGAAGCAGCGCCGCATCCTCGGGCCCCGGCCCGAGGCCGAGCGAGGGGTGTCCTTCCCGCTTCAGTAGGGTGCCCGGATGACCCGACAGGACGAGAAACCCTTCCTCTACGTCGTCGTCTGCGCGGCCGGCATCGCCTCCGGCGTCGGCCGGCTGATCACCGCCGCGCAGGAACGCGCCTGGGAGGTCGGTGTCATCGCGACGCCCCTTGCGGCGGGCGGCTTCTTCGACACCGAGGCCGTGGCGGCGCGGACGGGCCGTCCCGTCCGCTCGGCCTGGCGCACCCCGGCCGACCCGCGCCCCTTCCCGCCGCCGGACGCCGTGGCGGTGGCGCCCGCCACCTTCAACACCGTCAACAAGTGGGCGGCCGGCATCGCCGACACACTCGCCCTCGGCACCCTGTGCGAGGCGACGGGCCTGGACATACCGGTGGCGGTCCTGCCCTGCGTCGCCGACGCCCTGGCGGCCCACCCCGCCTACCAGGACAGCCTGGACCGGCTGCGCGGGATGGGCGTCCGCTTCGGTGAGCCGTACAACGGCGAAGTCCGGCCGGACGGCAGTCGGCCGGACTTCGCCTGGGAGCGGGTGCTGGACCTGCTCCGGCCGCTCTAGCGGCAGGTCAGCTTGGGGCCCTCGAGCATGGCCCCGGTGAACATGCTCTGGCCCTGCGGGATCCAGTAGCCGAGCTTGGAGACCACCGTGGAGCACTTCGAGCCGACGGTGATCTGGACCCTGATCTTCTCCGGGTGGCCGGGCTGCAGCTCCGTCACGGTGCAGTCCAGGGAGTGCATCATCCGGGTCTTCGACGGGTACCGGCCCACCAGCGGGTTCACACAGCGGTGGTCCGTGCTGCGGATCTGGACGCCGGTGCCGTCCTCGCCGATCATCCCCAGCCGCGCGTTGCCGTCGCCCTCGTCGCTGTCCCGGCGGATCGTGTACGTCAGCGTCGTCGTGGAGTTGCGGCGCAGCTCGCTCTTGTCGACGGAGACGACGTGTGTGGCCTTCCCCATCGGCGAGGTCATCGACAGCGTCGCCTTCACCGGGCCCTTGAGGTCGACCCCGGCGGGCGTCGACCTCACCCGCACGGTGGCGGAGATCTCGTACGCACCCGGGCCCGCGTACAGCCGCGAGCCGGGCAGCGCTCCGGTGCCCAGCGTCTTGCCGGCCCGGCGCACCGTCCAGGAGCCCTCGGTACGGCAGACGTACTGGACCTTGGTGTCGGCACCCCGGCAACTGGCGGGGGCCGTGATGTTCAGTCTCGGGGAGCCGGTGTCCGCGCACAGGCTGACCTGAGCCTGCTCGCCGTGGGGGCCGTGCAGGGTGCCCGCGGCCGCGCACAGCGTGCCCGGCGTCTCGGGCGCCGCTGCGGCTGTGAACTGCCCGCAGCCGGGGGTGACAAGGGCCACGGGCAGCAACGCTGCCCCGGCCAGGGTTCTGAGCGTGGTGGAACGTGTCGGCACCGCGTTTCCTCCGAGGCGGCCGTGACCGGCCGGACGCCGGTCGTCTGCCGCCGAGAATGAGCGGACAGTACGACGATCCGCTGTTTCCCACGCCGGTCGATCACCTGACGGCAGCAACGACTGCGCCCCGGAAGGGCCGCCGGATGGCACACCAGCCTGCTACTGCACTTTTCGGACGTATTCGGTACTGCCCGGAGTGGAGACGTCCCGGTCCCGGCGCACGATGCTCAACCGCCCGCCCCAGCGGTCGAGGGCCTTGCGCAGGCCGCTGTCGGTGTACTCGATGTCCACGACCCGGGCGTCGAACGCCCTGGCGTACACCCCGCACTCGTCGTACTGCCCGCACTCCTCCGCCACCGCGAAGTCCAGCCCGGCCCGCCCGCGCTCACCGGCCAGCTCGGCGGTGTTCTTCTGGGCGATGGCCAGATGCCGGGCGTGCGCGTGCCGGGACAGCAGGGTCATGTACGCGGTCGCGTCGGACGCGGTGAGCAGGTGGTGGGAGCGGGTGTAGCTGTCGTAGTTGTCCGGCTCGACGGCGTCGAAGCCCTTCTTCGCGCAGCCGTCGAGCCACCGGTTCACCCGCCCGGCCACCCGCTCGCGCTTGGCCGGGGTGCCGATGTCGAGCAGCGGCTCGTTCCAGTCCTCGTCGATGACGACCCTGCCGTGCGCGTCACGCAGCAGCAGGTCGGACGGCCAGGAGGAGCGTTCCTCGGGCTGGGCCTGGAAGGCGTTGACGTAGCAGATGTTGTACAGGCCCGGCGCGGGGGAGTCGGAGCGGTCGCGGCTGACGATCCGCACTCCCTCGGGCGGCGGATAGGCCCCGCCGATCTGGTAGTCGAACCCGGCGTGGCGCGGGGGCAGCCGCACTGCGGCCGGCCGCTGCGAACCGCCCGTGTCGCGGCTGTCGCCGGTGCCCCGGGCGGAGCAGCCGGCCAGGGCCGGCACCGCGACGATCAGGGCCACTGCCAGAGCGCCTGCGGTCCTCGGGGAACCCGCGGCGCGAAGAACACCCGTGGGGGGCAAGTCCGCTCCATCCTGCCCACGCCGGGCGGCGCGGCACGTGTCAGGATCAAATCGCCCGCGCGTTCTCATAGTCAAGTCGGTGGCCGGTCACGTCGTACGCTCGGTCCGACCATCGATTCCGACGGCGGGAGCAGCATCGATGCAGTACGTGAAGCTCGGTTCCACGGGCCTGGACGTGTCACGGATCTGTCTGGGCTGCATGACCTACGGCCTGCCCGACCGCGGTGTCCACGAGTGGACCCTCGACGAGGAGGCGTCCCGTCCGCTCATCCGGCAGGCGCTGGAGGCGGGCATCAACTTCTTCGACACCGCCAACGTCTACTCCGACGGCACCAGCGAGGAGATCGTCGGCAAGGTCCTGCGCGAGTCCGCGAACCGCGACGAGATCGTGCTGGCCACCAAGGTGCACGGCCGGATGCGGCCGGGCCCCAACGGCGCCGGACTGTCCCGCAAGAACATCATGACCGAGATCGACCACAGCCTGCGCCGGCTCGGCACCGACCACGTCGACCTCTACCAGATCCACCGCTACGACCACTCGACTCCCGCCGAGGAGACGATGGAGGCGCTGCACGACCTGGTCAAGTCGGGCAAGGTCCGCTACATCGGGGCGAGTTCGATGTACGCGTGGGAGTTCGCCAAGCTGCAGTACACCGCCGAGCGGCACGGCTGGACGAAGTTCGTGTCCATGCAGAACCACTACAACCTGCTCTACCGCGAGGAGGAGCGGGAGATGCTGCCGCTCTGTGCGGACCAGGGCGTCGGTGCGCTGCCGTGGAGCCCGCTCGCCCGCGGCCGGCTGACCCGCGACTGGGGCACGGTCACCGAGCGCAGTGCCAACGACAACTTCGGCAGCCGGCTGTACCTGGACAGCGACCGCTCGATCGTGGAGGCCGTCACCCGCATCGCCCAGGCACGCGGCGTACCCCGCGCCCAGGTGGCCCTCGCCTGGCTGCTGCACCGCACCACGGTGACGGCCCCGATCGTCGGCGCGGCCAAGCCCCACCACATCGAGGACGCGGCGGCGTCCGTGGAACTGGAGCTGAGCGAGAAGGAGATCGAGGAACTGGAGCAGCCGTACACGGCACGCGCGATCAGCGGCCACTGAACCCGCGCCGGTTCAGCGGCGTCCGTGCGGTGCGAACTCCGTGCCGCACGGACCCGCACCCTGGCTCGGCGCCGGCACGACCCGCCCACCGGACATGGCCGGCGTCCGGTAGAACGGCCGGATGCGCTCGGCCGACCGCCCCACGTAGTGCCCGATGAACGAGCGCCGAAATCGGTCGGCGGTGCCGTTGGGTCCGGAGCCGTGCACCAGGCTGCCGTTGAAGAACAGCACGTCACCCGGGGCCAGTTCCACCGGCACCGGACGAGTCCGGGTGGCGGCGGAACGCACTCACGGGCGAACGGCAGCCGTTCGTCGGCGAGTTCGGGACAGAACAGGTCCATCCGGTGCGTGCCCGGCAGGACTTCGAGACCGCCGTTGGCCCGGTCGACCGGCTCGCAGGCCACCCACGCGGCCACGCACGTGCCCGGCTCGGCCCGCAGACAGAAGTTGTCCTGGTGCAGCGCCTGCCCCCGCGCCCCAGGCGGTTTGAAGTAGAACATGCTCTGCGCCGCCAGTACCTCCTCGCCGAACAGTACCTCCAGGGCGGCGCGCAGCCGGACGTCCAGCAGGAACTGCCGTGCCGCGGAGTCGAATTCGTGCGGCTGCAGCACCCGGGGGTACCGGCGCAGCGGGTCCGGGTCCGCCGGTCGCGGTTCGAAGTGCCCCGGCACCGGACCGGCCGCGTCCAGCGCCGCGAAGACGGCGCACAGCCGCTCGGTCTCGGCACGGTCGAACAGCGCGGGAACGACGGTGAATCCGTCCTCCTCGAACCGGTGCCGCAGCGGCTCGGTCAGGATGGCACCGGTGGCGTCGATCGGGTCCGTGACTGTCATGTGTCCGCTCCTGAGGTTCGCCGGC
This sequence comes from Streptomyces broussonetiae, assembly GCF_009796285.1. Taxonomy (NCBI): domain Bacteria; kingdom Bacillati; phylum Actinomycetota; class Actinomycetes; order Kitasatosporales; family Streptomycetaceae; genus Streptomyces; species Streptomyces broussonetiae. The sequence continues at coordinate 8,610,660 of NZ_CP047020.1, forward strand.
CGGGTCGTACGTCGCCCACGCCAGGACGGCGCGTCCGACGGGAGGATGCCTGTGCGTGCCGAGGAACTGCCTGTGACGGCTGCCGCCGGGGATCCGTCCCCGGCGGCCACTCTCGTGGTCACCGGACGCTACGACCAGGGGCCGGGCTACGGCGTCGACCGGCCCCGGGGTTCGGACAGTTGGCTGTTCACCTTCTGCGGCACGCGGCCCGGCTCCTCGAGGCCACCGACCTGACGGTGGAGCGGGTGGCGGCCGCCTCCGGGTCCCCGAGCCCCTTCCACTTCAGCCGGGTCTTCCGAGAGCGCCACGGGGTGCCGCCGGGCGCCTACCGGGCGGGTGAACGGCGCCGAAGGGAGGAATTGGTTTCCACCGGCGAACTGCCTTTGACGAAACGTCAATAGGCGGGTCGCCGTACGGAATGCGGAAAAGTGCCGGATCCCTTGTTCCAAAGCGCCGCGCTGTGCAAAAGTGTGCGCTGTTCGCATGCAGAAAATTACATTCCCCGCTGCATGCGTCAGGCCGCTCCCCGTACACCCCCCACGCTTCAAAAGAGCCGCCTCAGGTGGACGTTCGAGCTGCCCCATGACGTCGCCATACCTGTTGGTATGGACTATTTCCCGAATCGCGTCTGGAGGAATACGGCCGTGCATGAGGAAGGCCTGTCCGACGAGCAACTCAGCGCCGAACTGAAGAAGTGGACGGGTGTGACTCCCGCGCTCCACCCCGTCGGCGAACTGCTCGACCGGCACTGGGAAGCGGCCTTCGCCTATGCCCGGCTGTGCACGGACGGCACGCGTGCCGCCGGCATGCTCACCACCGCGGCCTTCACCCGGCTCTTCGGTGCCTCGCTCCGGCAGGCCGGCCCGACCGCCGCCTGGCGCCCTCCCGTGCTGGTCGCCGTCCGCCGGATCGCGGCCGAGTGGGACAGCGACGGTCGTCAGGAACTCCTCCATCCGGCGCTGCGGTCCGCCACCACCGGTGAGCGCGCCGCCGCCCGGCTGCTGCCGCCCCCGGAACGGCGGCTGCTGTCCCGTGCCTTCCAGCGGGTGCCCCAGACCTCCCGCGCCGTGCTGTGGCACACGCAGGTCGAGGCCGAGCCGCTCGCCGTGCCCGCCGCCCTGCTCGGCCTGGACGAGGAGGACGCCCGCGTCGAACTCCGGCGGGCGCGGGAGAGGCTGCGCGAGGAGTGCCTGCAGGTCCACCGCGAACTCGCCCCCGACGACGAGTGTCAGCGCTATCAGCGCCTGCTCGACGTGACGTTCCGGCGCGGCGGCATCGACCTGGACCCGGATCTGCGCGAGCACCTGGACCGCTGCACCCACTGCCGTCGCACCGCAGGCCAACTCGACGCGTTCAACGCCGACCTGGGCCTGCCGCTGGCCGAGGCGGTGCTCGGCTGGGGCGCCCGCGCCTATGTGGAGTCCCGCGCGCGCCGGACACACGAGGCCGCCGCCCCGGCCCCCGACCCCGCGTCCATGACACCCCCGTCCGGTGAGGCCTTCTTCTCCACCGGGTCCGCGGGCCCCGACGTCTCGGCCGAGTCCGCGCGCAGACGGCGCCTCGCCGAGGCAGCGCGCCGACGCGCAACCGCCCGGTCCGCACGCCGGCCCCGCCCCCAGGACACCGAGTCCACCGGCCTGCACGGGCCCACCGGACCGGCGCGCGGAGGCCGGACGGCCGCTCGGGCCGAGTCCGCCGCCCCCGGCACTCCCGTCGGCCCCGACGCGCCCGGCCCCTCCCGCCGTTCCGCCCTGCGCGCCGCCCGCCGTACCCGGCGCCGTCACCTCGCCCTGGCCGTCGGCACCGTCAGCGCTCTGGTCGTGCTGCCCCTGGTGCTGTGGTCGGTGCTCGGCTCCGGCGACGGCCCGGCCCCGTCCGGGGCCGGTGCGTCCTCGCGGGCGCCGGGCAGGGGCACCTCGAGTCCCGGCGCGTCCTGGGCCGGAGCGAGCGCGGCCGGGCAGGGCGCGCTGCACGGCCGGCTGCACAACCTCGCCTCCGGACTGTGCGTCGGCGTCGTCGGCGGCAAGGCCGTCAAGGGCGCCGAGACCGAACTCGCCACCTGCGATGCGTCCCCGAGCCAGCAGTGGTCGTACGAGACCGACGGACGCCTGCGCAACTCCGCCGCGCCCGACCTGTGCCTGGACTCCAGCCTCGGCTACTCGATCCGCCTCGCCCCCTGTTCGGCCACCGGCAGCGCCGCCCGGAACATCCGCTACGACTTCACGCTCCAGGGCGTCCTCGTACCCCGCTGGAACCAGGAGCTGGCACTGACCCCGGCCGCCACCGACGGCTCCGGCGCCCTGGTCACCAAGGACCGCGCCACCGGTACCGACCAGCGGTGGTCCGTCGACACCGCCAGGCCCGAGCTGCAGATGCAGAACGTCAACTGGGACAGCGACAGCGCCCCTTCGCCGACCGCCACCTCGCGCCCCACGCCGCCCGAGACGCCACCGGCCCCCAAGGTGTCCAGGACCACGTCGGCACCGGCTCCGGCTCCACCGCCCACCGGCGCGGCTCCCACGCCCACGCCGTCCGCCACCTTCGATCCCTGCGCCGCGTACCCGTACTACTGCGGCGGGGGCGGCGGAGGATACGCGGGCGGCGGCGGGCGGCAGCGCCGCTGACTCAGGGACGGGGCGGCGGCGGTGGCGGGATCGTGTCCAGTGGCGGAGCCGGTTCCGGCCACACCAGCAGCACCGGGCAGGGCGCGTGGTCGACCGTGAAACGGACGGCGGGGCCGAGGCTGTGCGGCCCGAGCCGGGACCGGTCGCCGTCGCGGGCCAGCACCAGCAGATCGGCGCTCTCGCAGGCGGCCACCACCTCCCGCTCGACCCGGCCCGACCGCTCCTCGCACACACACGGCCGCCCCAGCCGCTCTGCCGCTGCGTCGAGCAGCTCGGCCGCCGAACTCCTGCCGAGCGCCTCCAGCCGGTCACCGGGATCCTTCCCCCAGCCCTCGGCCGGGAGATGCCCCGGCGGATGCCCCCGTCCCAGCAGCCCCGCGAACGCCCCGTGCGCGAGGTCCGGCACCTCGGCGTCGCTGACGTGCAGCAGCACCACCTCGGCATCGGCCGGCACGTGGGCGCGCACGGCGTCCACACAGGCGGGCCAGGTGCTCTCGACGAGCCAGGCGATCACACGCATCCGGTCGGCCTCCCAGACGTCGGACAACCTCTCAGAAGATCTGCAGCGACCCCCACAGTGCCACCACCGCGACCGCGAGCGAGGACGGCACGGCGATCAGGCCCAGCCGGGTGAACTCCCCGAGATCCACACCGTGCTCGTGCTGGTGCACGATCCGCCGCCACAGCAGCGTCGCCAGCGATCCGGCGTAGGTCAGGTTCGGGCCGATGTTCACCCCGAGCAGCACCGCCAGCACCGCCCCCGGCCCGCCTGGCGCGGCCAGTGGCAGCAGGACCAGCACCGCGGGCAGGTTGTTGATCAGGTTCGCCAGGACGGCGGCCAGCGCGGCGATCCCGAGCAGCGCGGGCAGCGAGGAGCCGCCCGGCACCACCTGTCCGAGGACGTCCGAGAGCCCGTTGTCGACCACCGCCCGCACCACGATGGCCAGCGCCGGCACGAACGCGAGGAAGGAGGGGGCCGCCGCCCGCACGACACTCGGCAGGGTCGCCCTGCGGCGCACCAGCGCCCGGCCCGCCAGGACCAGCGCGCCCGCCGCCGCGACCCAGGCAGGCTCCACCCCGAACGCCGACGCCACCACGAACCCCGCCAGCGTGCAGGCGACGGTGACCAGGGCGAACAGCGGCAGTCGGGGAGGGGTGCCGGTGTCCTCGCCCACCGGGGCCGCCACCGCGAGGTCACGGGCGAAGAACCGGCGGAACACCACATACTCGGCGGCGATCGCCACCAGCCACGGCAGCGCCATCAGCGCCGCGAACCGGGTGAAGCTCAGCCCGCTCTCCGCGAACGCCAGCAGGTTCGTCAGGTTGGACACCGGCAGCAGCAGCGAGGCGCTGTTCGACAGGTGCGTACAGGCGTAGACGTGTGGTTTGGGCCGTACGCCGGTGCGTGCGGCCGTGGCGAAGACCACCGGGGTGAGCAGCACGATCGTGGCGTCCAGGCTGAGGACGGCGGTGATGGCGGAGGCCAGTGCGAAGACAGCCGTCAGCAGCCGCACCGGCCAGCCCGCCGCCCACCGGGCCATCCAGGCCCCGCAGGCCTGGAACAGCCCCTCCACGTCGCAGAAGTGGGCGAGCACCAGCACGGCCGCGAGGAACCCCACCACCGGGCCGAGCCGTTCCGCCTCCGCCCGGGCGTGGTCGAGGGAGATGGCGCCGGTGGCGACCGCGATCCCGGCGGCCGGGACGGCCATGACCGCCTCCGGCCATCCCCTGGGCCGTACCACGGCCCAGGCGAGCACGGCGACGAGCAGGACGGCGGAAAGAGCTTCGGCGAGCGGGGCGTTCAGGGCGGGTCCTTCCCGGATCGGTCACGGGGTGCCTGCCCATGAAAACAGATGGCCGTGCACCCCCTCAGGAGGCCCGGCTGCCCGCCGTGCCCAGGAACTCCGCCCAGCCGCCCGTCGGTGACTGCCCGGGCACCAGGGTGCGCAGCTTGCGCAGCACCGCCGGGTCCTGCGCCTCGAGCCAGTGCACGAGCTGCTTGAACGACACGAAGCGTACGTCGTCGCCCTGCGCGGCCATCTTCCCGATCGCCTCCTCGACGGCGTCCATGTAGATGCCGCCGTTCCAGCGTTCGAAGTGGTTGCCGATGAAGAAGGGGGCGCGGTTGGTGTCGTGAGCACGCTGGAAGCCGGCGACGTAGGCGTCGCGGGCCTGGGTGCGCCAGGCGTCGAACTGGGCGCGGTCGCCGGTGGGGTTGCCGCCGGACTGGTTGAACATCATGTTGTAGTCCATCGAGAGCACCTGGAAGTTGTGCCCGGGGAACGGGACCGACTGCAGCGGGAAGTCCCAGATCTTCCCGCCCTGCACCTTGCCCGGCCAGATCTGCAGGCCGCCGGGGGAGCTGGCGTCGTACTTCCAGCCGAGCGCGGCAGCGGTGGGCAGCAGGTTGGACTGGCCCTCCAGGCAGGGGGTGCGGCCGCCCATCAGCTCCTTGTCGTAGTCGAAGGGGAGCGGCTCCAGGTCGGTGAAGCCGGTGTTGGTCTTCCACTGCTTCACAAAGCTCTTGGCCTGGTCGATCTCGCTGTGCCACTCGGCCGGGGACCAGTTGCGCACACCGGTCGCCCCGCAGAAGTGCCCGTTGAAGTGGGTGCCTATCTCGTGGCCCTCCAGCCACGCCGAGCGGACCTGCTGCAAGGTGGCGTGGATGTGCCGGTCGGCGAGATAGCCGATGGCGGAGGCGCCGACCGGGTGCTGCGGCGGACGGTACAGGTTCTTCTTGGACTCGGGAAGGGTGTAGATGCCGCTGAGGAAGAACGTCATCTTGGCACCGTGGTCGGCGGCCACCTTGCGGAACCGCGAGAAGAGCTGGTTGCTCAGCTCGCCCGCGCCGTCCCAGGAGAACACCACGAACTGCGGCGGCTTCTGGCCCGGCTTCAGCCGCTCGGGCGTCGGCTGGTGAGGCTGGGCGCCGGTGTCCGCCGTGGAGCCGTCTCCGATGAGTTTCGCCGGGCGGGCCTGGGCGGTGCCGTTGCCGTCCTTGTCCGTGCCGCCGACCGACAGGCCGGTGCCGGAGGAGCACGCGGCCAGCGTGCCCAGGGCGCCCGCCGCCGCGCCCGCCGTCAGCACCCGCCTGCGTGAGATCCCGCTCATCTTGTCCCCGACTTCCTTTTCTCGGCCCCTGCAGGGGCCTGCTCGCCATGCGGTCGACGGGTTCGATCGCGGGAGCGGGAAGAAAGATCGCGGCCGGCGGTGGCTGTTGCCGTTCTGTGACAGTTATGGCGCGCTCATGACGAACCCCGCTGTCCCGGTCCGGGGCAGCGGGGTGTCGTGGGGGGCTGTTGTGCAGGTCAGGGAGCGGTGCCGGGGGTGAACACCGACAAGAACACGGACGAGGAGTTCCCGCCCACGGGGACTGCTCCACCGGCCCATGTGACCTTGAGGGAGTCGCGCTCGTCCGGCGGGGTGACCACCAGCGCGGCCGGGGTGGCCGTCCTGGCGCCGCTGACGCCGGGGTTGGAGAAGGTCAGCCCGGCCCAGGCGCTCTGCCCGGGCCTCAGCGTGATGGTGGCCGGAGAGCCCGACTCGCGCTTGGGGTCCGGGCCGAGCTGGCCGCCGGAGGCGTTCACGAACGCGGCGCCCGGATAGCCGTGCAGGGTGCAGGTCTGCGCGGAGGAGTTGGTGAGCACGACGGGGAAGTTCTCCTGGCCGGCGCCCGGATCGTTGCGGCCCACGGAGGCGCGCAGCTGGGAGGTGTGGCAGCGGGAGCTCGCGGCTCCCGTGCTGGTCGTACCGCCGCCCGCGGAGGCGGTCGCATGCGGGGCGGACGAGGCGGCGGCGCCGGGGCCGGTGGCGGCGGCGGACGGGGTGGGCGTGGCGGACCCCGGGGTCCGGGTGCCGCCCGTCGCGGGCGCGGCCGTGCCGGAGGACGTCAGAGGCGGGTTGCTGTGGACGTCGTGACTACTGTTGCCACAGGCGGTCAGGAGGCCCAGCACGGCGAACGTACCGACGAGCAGGGCCCCGTGCCGCGCGGACCGGGGTGCGTACACCATGTCGCTCAACACTCCTGGATGATCACGGCACGCGAGGGGACGCGTGCCTGCGGCGCCGAGTGCGCCGTCACCACACTCCGATGCGCGCAGCGCCCGAAAAGTTCGGCACACGCAGGGTTCTTTCCCCGCTCCGGACCCGGGCAGGCGTGCCTCAGCCCACCCGCAGCGAACGGAGTACGCCGTCCGTGGCGTCGCCCGTTCCCTGCTCGCGCACCTGTACGTACACCTGGGGCTGACCGGTGCCGCCGGCAGGGGTCAGCGCGGACTCCGTGACCGAGCCGCCGTCCGGGCAGCCGCTCCAGGCCCGCACCAGTCCCCGGAAGTCGGCGTCGGCGAACGTGCGGCTGCCGGAGTAGCTGCAGCCGGAGTGGGCGAGCGCCGTCACCTTCGCCGTGACGTCGCCGTGCTCGCTCAGCCCGACGAACACACCGTCCACGGGCTTGCCCAGGTCGGGCCACCGGGTCAGGTCGTCGGCGACCACCAGCCCCGGCTCGTGCCCCTTGCCCAGCCCCAGCACGCTCGGGTCCCAGCCGGAGTTGCGCAGTTCGTGGCCCCAGCCGGCGGGTACCTGTACGACCACCCGCCCGGTCGCGTCCGTCACCCGTGTCTCCTGTGCTGCGCCACCGTGGTGCAGCACCGCGGTCACCGCCACCGCGGCCACCGCGGCGGCGGCGATCGCGGCCAGCGACAGCGTCACGATGTTCAGCCGCCCGCGCACGCCGTCCAGCCGCCGGACGGCGGGCGCAGTGGCCGGCCCGGTCGCCGCCAGCCGGTCCAGCTCCTGCGCGAACGCCTGCGCGCCGGGCCAGCGCCGCGCCCGGTCCGGCTCCAGCGCGCGCAGCAGCGCCCGCTCCACGTCCTCACCGAGATCAGGGCGCAGCCGCCGGGGCGGTACGACCTTGCCCGGGGCGCCCGGCACGGTCCCGGTGAGCAGTTCGTAGCCGACCGCGCCCAGGCTGTAGACGTCGGCCCGCTCGTCGATGCCCTCGCCGGGTTCGGCCTGCTCCGGCGGCTGATAGCCCGCCGAGCCCGCGGCCAGCGTCAGCACCGAGGCCTGCGCGAGGCTCTTGGCGAGACCCAGGTCGGCCAGCAGCAGCCGCCGGGTGCCGTCCGGGGCGGTGTGCAGCAGCACGTTGGTCGGCTTGATGTCGCGGTGCACGATCCCCGCCTCGTGCAGTGCGGCGGCACTGCGCGCGGCCTCCGCGGTCAGCGCCAGCGCGTCGCGCACCGGCAGCGGACCGCCGGCCAGCAGATCGGCGAGGGTACCGCCGTCGGCGTACTCCATCACGAAGTACGGCCTGCCGTCCGGGAGTTGACCGATGTCGTAGACCTGCACGATCCTGCTGGAACCGGCCCGGCGCAGCAGCCGGGCCTCGGACAGGAAGCGCTCCCTGATGTCCAGCCGGTGCGCCCAGTTGTCGGCGAGGACCTTCACCGCGACCGGAGCCTGGAGTTCTTCGTCGTGGGCGAGCCACACCGTGGCGAAGGCGCCGCTGCCGAGCGGCCGTTCGAGGCGGTAGCGGCCGATCCGCTCCAGGGAGTGCATACGACTATCATGCCTGGCCTGAGATCGACTCGAAGGGGGGCCCGTCCGTGCAGGACCAGGCGCCGACGGAAGACCTCGCCCGGCGGGCCGCCGCGGGCGACAGCGCCGCACTGGACCGGTTGCTGGCCGAGATCCGGCCGGAGGTCGTGCGGCGCTGCGCGCGCTTCCTGCCCTGCCGGGAGGACGCCGAGGAGGCCGCCCAGGACGTGCTGCTCCAGGTCGCCCGGCACATCACCGCGTTCGAGGGCCGCAGCCGCTTCGGCACCTGGCTGTACAGCGTGGTCGCGAACTGCTGCCGGCAGAAGTACCGCGAGCTGAAGCGGCGGGCCGCCGAACAGCCCGTCGTCATCGAGCCCACGCACGCCGTCGACCCGCGCACCACCAGCGTGATCGCCGGCTCCCGGGTGGATCTGCTGGAGGCCCTGGACCGGCTGGAGCGCACGCACCCGCATCTCGTTGCGCCGCTGGTCTACCGGGACATCTGCCAGCTGGACTACGCCGAGGTCGCCGAGCGCGTCGGCATCCCGCTCGGCACCCTCAAGTCCCGCCTGCACGAGGCCCGCAAGCAGGTACGGCCCTGGCTGGCCGGCGGCTGATCCGGCCGGGCGCCGCGTCCGCGGAGCCCGGAACGTCCCGGGCGTCGCGGCACGACCGACGGCGACGTCGACGGCGTCAAGGGGGCAGGTGCGTCGTGACGACGGACTCGGGGTGACGACGAAGCAGCAGCCGATGGCGAGCATGTACGCGGACACCGTCCACTGGGCGGCAGAGACCGGCACACCGAGGTCGGCGGCCATCCCGGGGATGGCCAGATTGAGCGCGAAGAAGTCGACCTGGATACAGAACAGCGCGATGGAGACCGCGGCGAAGGCCCCGGCCCGCTGCCAGGACCGCTCGCGTCCAGCACGTGCTGCCATGCCACCAGCACACGCCCGGCCCGGCCGTACCGCCAGCGGGCGCGAACCGCCGGACCACAGCGGTGCCGGGGCCGGTGGCTCCGCCAGGCCGTGCCGTCGAACTCCGACCTGCCCCGCGACGCCCTGCACGCTCCCCCGGCGAAGGCACCCCCACTCGCCGCACCCGGGCCAGGCCCGAGTACGTCCAGTACGAGGGCCAAGGCCCGGCACGCCGAGAGCAGGCACCTGACGCCGCGAGGCCCGCCCTCCGGGCGGACGGCGGCGTACCGGCCGCCCGGACCAGCGCCCGTGCGGCGCCGAGGGCTCGGCCGCCGGTCGCGCGCTGCCGGTGATGCCCGCCGTGCGCCGCGAGGCCCGCCCTCCGGACGGACGGCTGGAGTTCGACGACAGGACCTAGCGGTCCTCCTCCTCGTACACCGGCAGCTCCGCCCAGATCGTCTTGCCCTCCGGGGTGTGCCGGCTGCCCCAGCGCTGGGTCAGCTGCGCGACCAGCAGCAGGCCCCGGCCGCCCTCGTCGAAGGTCTTGGCCCGGCGCAGATGCGGCGCGGTGTGGCTGGCGTCGGACACCTCGCAGATCAGGGTGGTCGCGTCGTGGATCAGCCGCAGCCGGATGGGATGGGCGCCGTAGCGGATGGCGTTGGTGACCAGCTCGCTGACCACCAGCTCCGCCGTGAAGGACACCTCGCTCAGCCCCCAGGTGTCCAACTGCTCCACGACCTGCTTGCGGACCGGTGCGACGAGCGCCGGGTCGGCCGGGATGTCCCAGGTCACCACCTGCGACGCGGGCAGGCCCCGGGTGCGGGCGAGCAGCAGCGCCACGTCGTCGGCGGCACCGCCCGCAGGGAGCAGGGTGTGCAGGACGCGGTCGCAGGTCGCGTCCAGGGAGTCCGAGCATGCCCCGAGGGCCTCGTACAGCCGCTCACGGGTCGTGTCCGGGTCACGCTCCCGGGACCACACCAGTCCGTCCGTGTACAGCGCGAGGACGGCGCCCTCGGGCAGTTCCACCTCGGCGCACTCGAAGGGCAGCCCGCCCAGACCCAGCGGGGGACCGGCGGGCAGGTCCACGGCCCGGGGCGCCTCGCCCGGCCGCAGCAGCACGGGCGGCGGATGCCCGGCACGGGCCAGGGTGCAGCGCCGGGACACCGGGTCGTAGAGCGCGTACAGGCAGGTCGCGCCGACCTCGCCGGGGCTGCCGTCCGCACCGGACTCCTCCGACAGCCGGACCACCAGGTCGTTCAGGTGGGTGAGCAGTTCGTCCGGGGCGAGGTCGATGTCCGCGAGGGTGCGTACGGCCGTGCGCAGCCGGCCCATCGTGGCGGAGGCCTCGACGCCGTGCCCGACGACATCCCCGACCACCATCGCGACCCGCATCCCGGACAGCGGGATCACGTCGAACCAGTCGCCGCCGACCCCGGCCCGCGCGGCCGGAAGATAGCGGGAGGAGACCTCCAGCGCGGCCGTGCGCGGCAGGCTGCGGGGCAGCAGGCTGCGCTGCAGCGCCAGGGCGGTCTCCCGCTCGCGCGAGTAGCGGCGGGCGTTGTCGACGCAGACGGCGGCGCGGGCGGTGATCTCCTCGGCGAGCAGCACGTCGTCCGCGGTGAACCCCTCCGGGCGCCGGTGCCGGGTGAAGACCGCGACCCCGAGGGTCAGCCCGCGGGCCTGGATCGGCACCGCCATCGAGGAGTGCATGCCGAACTCCTGCACCCGCCGGGCACGTATGGTGTGCCAGGTCAGCCACTCGTCCATGTCCCCCTCGGCCACGGAGGCGATGATCGTGTGGCCCGCGGTCAGCGAGTCGGCCTGCGGGGAGCCGACAGGGTACTGCTCGGTCCGCCCGGGCCCGATCACCGCCTCCGGCACGCTGCGGTGCACCGACCGGTGGGCGATCCGGCGCAGCTGCACCGGCGCCGTGACGTGGGCCGGGGGCTGGCCGCCGTGCTCGTCCGGGTCCAGCAGGTCGATGGTGACGAAGTCGGCGAGCGCGGGCACGCACACCTCCGCCAGTTCCTCGGCCGTCCGGGTGACGTCGAGGGTGCTGCCGATGCGCACGCTCGCCTCGTTCACCAGTTGCAGCCGCTGCCGGGCCCGGTAGTTGTCGGTGATGTCGTGCGCGGCCAGACACACGCCCCGTACCCGGCCCCGGCGGTCCCTGACCGGGGCCATCCTGGCGAGCCAGGCGTGGGTGCGCTCTTCGCCGCCGGTGCGGGTGAACGTCTGCATGTCCTGCGGTCTGCCGCTGTTGAGCACCTGGAGCATGGCCTGCTCCAGTTCCTCGCTCTGCGGCCTGCCGCCGATCTCCGCGAGCCTGAGGCCCCGGACCTGCTCCTCCGACAGGCCGATGACCTCGGCCATGGCGTCGTTCAGCCGGCGCAGCCGCAGCTCCTCGTCGTACACGGCGAGCGCGCACGGGGACTGGATCAGGCCCGCCTCGGCGAGCGGGTCGCCCGCGGCGGGCGGCTCACGGCCGGTCAGCGGGGTGACCAGGAGCCAGCTGCCGTCGTGTCCGTCACGGGGCGGCCGACGGTGGGCGAGCAGCCAGACCGGGACCGTACGGCCGTCCCGGTGGCGCAATCCGACCGTGCCCTGCCAGCGGACGCCCGGGGGGACCGCCGGGGTGTCGCTCCCGGCCAGCAGTCGGGCGGCGGGGCGGCCCAGGACGGCATCGGCCGGGTGGCCGAGCAGGCGCCGCGCGCCCTCGTTCCACTCCACCAGCGTCCCGTGGTCGTCGATGACAGCCCGGGCCGTCGCCGCCTCGTCGAACGGATAGACCCGGCTCATCGTCGCCGCTCCCAAGCGCACACTCACAGTGAACAGGTGGCACCACTTCCGTTCCAGCGTAGTGCTTCACGCACTCCCGCGAACCACGGCCCCGGACCGCCCGGCCGGTCCGTCGAACAAGGTCAAGGAGGAAATCAGGCCGTTGCCCCACCGAGGGCGGACACGAGGTTCCCGGCCCTTGACGACTGCGTCTGGCAAACCGTCAGAATCTGTTTGTTCACGATCAGTTGTGAGTACTTCTGGGCCCTGATGAGGGAGAGCCGCCATGACGGTCACTCGCCGATCGGTACTGGTCGCAGCCGGGGCAACGCCCGCGGCCGGAGCACTGCTGAGCACCGCGGCGGCCCCGGCCGCCTGTGCCGCCGACGCGCCCTCGGGCGCCGGTGGCCGCCACGTCGTGCCGCTGCGGGACGGCTGGCGCTTCGCGCTGGTCGACCCCGGTGGCATCACCGACCCGACCGGCGCCTACGACCGGGCCGCCGACCCCGGCTACGACGACTCCGCCTGGCGCGAGGTCGCCGTACCGCACGACTGGAGCATCGAGCAGACCCCCACCACCGACCACGGCACCGCCGGCGGCACCGGATTCCTCCCGGGCGGCCTCGGCTGGTACCGGCTCGCCTTCACGCTGCCGCCCGCGTACGCGGGCGGCAGCGTCTCGGTCGAGTTCGACGGCGTCTACATGGACTCCCACATCTACTGCAACGGCACCGAGCTGGGCCGCCACCCCTACGGCTACACGGGCTTCGCCCTCGACCTCACCGCCCTGGTGCACACCGACGGCAGCACGCCGAACGTCCTCGCGGTCAAGGTGCAGAACCAGCTGCCGAGCAGCCGCTGGTACTCCGGCAGCGGCATCTACCGCGAGGCACGGCTGGTGATCACCGAGCCGGTGCACGTGGCCCGCTGGGGCACGTACGTCACCACCTCGGAGATCTCGGCGGCCAGCGCCCTGGTCCGGGTGGCGACGAGCGTCGTCAACGAGTCCGGCACCGGTACGGACGTGCAGGTCCTGTCCCGGATCCTCGGACCCGACGGCCGTACGGTCGCCCGCGCCGCCACCACCGTCGCCGTCTCCGAGCAGGCCACCGAGACCCATCGACTGACCGTGCCCAGGCCCCGGCTGTGGGACTTCGACACCCCGGGCAACCGCTACACCCTGCACACCGAGTTGCGCGCCGGCGGCCGGACCACCGACACCTGCCGTACGTCCTTCGGCATCCGCGACTACCGCTTCGATCCCGAGGAGGGCTTCTCCCTCAACGGGACCTCCACCAAGATCAAGGGCGTCGACCTCCACCACGACCAGGGCGCCCTCGGCGCGGCGATCAGCCTGGACGCGGTCCGCAGACAGATGCGGATCATGAAGTCGATGGGCGTCAACGCCCTGCGCACCTCGCACAACCCGCCCTCGCCGCAGATGATCCAGGCCTGTGAGGAGCTGGGGATCGTGATGATGGTGGAGGCCTTCGACTGCTGGCGGACCGGCAAGACCACCTACGACTACGGCCGGTTCTTCGACGAGTGGTGCGAGCAGGACGCCACCGAGATGGTGCGTGCCGCCCGCAACTCGCCCGCCGTGGTGCTCTGGTCCATCGGCAACGAGATCCCCGACTCCACCTCCACCGCCGGGCTCGCCATGGCCGACCGGATCATCGGCGCGATCAAGTCCGCAGACGACACCCGCCCGGTGGTCATCGGCTCCAACAAGTACCACGGCGTGCCCGCCGCCGGTTCCCCGGCCGACCTGATGCTCGCCAAGCTCGACGGCCTCGGCCTGAACTACAACACCGCGAAGTCGGTCGACGCCCTGCACGCCAGGTACCCGCACCTGTTCCTCTTCGAGTCCGAATCCTCCTCGGAGACCTCCACCCGCGGGGCCTACCAGGAGCCGGAGCACCTCAACACCGGCGAGAACCACACCCCTGGCAGGCGGGCCACCTCCTCCTACGACAACAACCTCGCCTCCTGGACGATGAGCGGCGAGTACGGCCACAAGAAGGACCGGGACCGCAAGTGGTTCGCGGGACAGTTCCTGTGGTCCGGCATCGACTACATCGGCGAGCCCACCCCGTACGACGTCTTCCCGGTCAAGGCGTCCTTCTTCGGCGCCGTCGACACAGCGGGATTCCCCAAGGACATGTACCACCTCTTCAAGAGCCAGTGGACGACCGAGCCGATGGTCCACCTGCTTCCCATGACCTGGAACCACGAGGACCTCGGGGAGGGTGCCACGGTCGAGGTCTGGGCGTACGCCAACGTGCCCTCCGTCGAGCTGTTCCTCAACGGAAGGTCGCTGGGTGTGCGGGAGTTCGACGTCAAGCGGACCACCGACGGGCGCGGCTACCTGGAGACCACCGAGGCGACCGGCGACGACAAGACCTTCACCGACGGCCCCTACCCGGGCAGCTACACGAGCCCCAACGGCAGCGCGGGCAAGCTGCACCTGACCTGGAAGGTCCCGTACCGGCCCGGCGAGTTGAAGGCGGTGGCCCGGCGGGACGGCGAGGTCGTCGCCACCGATGTGCTGCGCACGGCCGGCGCCCCGTACGCCGTACGCCTCACCACCGATCGCAACTCCCTTGCGGCCGACGGACGTTCGCTGCTCTTCGCCACCGCCGACATCGTCGACGCGCACGGCGTGGTGGTGCCGGACGCCGAGCACCTCATCACCTTCGCCGTCGTCGGCGGGTCCCTGGCCGGGGTCGACAACGGTCGCGAGGAGAGCGCCGAGCGCTACCAGGCGAGCACCCGCACCGCGTTCCACGGCAAGGCCCTCGCCATCGTCCGCTCCGGCACGGCACCCGGGGAGCTGAAGGTCACCGCGCGCGTGGACGGCCTGCGTACCGCCGCGGTGAGCGTGCGCGCGACGGCGGCACGCGAGGCGACCCGCACCCCGGCCGCGGACTTCGGGCCCGACCATCCGGCCCCCCTCAACTCCCCGCGTGCGGATGCCAGTTACTCCGGGCGGGAGGACACCCCGCCGGCCGCGATGCTGGACGGCGATCCGACCACCGGCTGGTCCAACGCCTTTTCGAAGTCCGCCACCGCGCTGCTGCCCGCCTTCAGCGGAGCCCGCCCGACGGACTGGGTCTGCCTCGACGCCGGGCGCACCCGGACCTTCGACCGGGTGGCGGTCTCCTTCACGGTGGACGCCGGTCACACGCTGCCCGCGCGCGTCGAGGTGGCGGTGTGGGACGGGCACGCGCATGTGCCGGTGACGGGTGTCAGGACGGACTGGGCCACCGCGTCGGACAGCCCTACGGTGATCACCTTCGACGCGGTGCGCGGCTCGCGGCTGCGCCTGACGCTCACCAGCGCCCGGCCGGGCGAGGCGAAGGGGGCCGTGCGCATCAGCCGGCTGGAGGTGTAGCGCAGCGGCGGGAGGGCGGGTTCCCGACCTCCTCGGCGCGGCCCGCCGGCAACCGGAGTTCGCGCCGAGGACGCGGGTGCGGGTGCCGCGGGGACAGCCGCCGCCGACCTGGCGCACGGCAATGTGCAGGGGGGAGCAAGGTGCCCGGCGGCACCCTCGTCGGGGGTGTCGTCTCCAGTGTCCCGGCCGCCTACGGGCAACCCCTGCGGACAGAGCGCGGCGCGCAGCGCGGCCACCGGGGCGGGCAGGTCATGGGTGAAGGAGCGGTACTGGCCGGAGCCGAACCGGTGCCGGGCCAGGTCGAGCGTCGTCCGGAACAGCTCCGGCTCGTCGTACAGCGCGGCGAGGTCGGCACACTCGGCGGGCGTCAGCAGCGGGCCGGTGGGCGCGCTGCCCTGCTCGTCCAGCTCGGCGGCGAGCCCGGCCCAGTCGGTGCGGGCCACGCGCCGCCGCGCCTGTGCCACGGTGAGCTGCATGACGGCCTCCCTCACACCAGCGTCGGCTGGAGCGCGCCTTCGTGTGTGAGCAGCCACACCTTGCGTGCGACGCCGCCCGCGTACCCGCGCATCGAGCCGTCCGCGCCGATCACCCGGTGGCAGGGGCGGACGAGCAGGAGCGGGTTGGCGCCCAGCGCCCGGCCCACCGCGCGCAGCTCGGCCCGTGGCACGCCCAGCCGGGCGGCCAGCACGCCGTACGTGGTCGTCGTGCCGTGGGGGATGTCGTCCAGGGCCTGCCAGACCGCCTGCTGGAAGGGGGTGCCGACGGGCGCGAGCGACAGGTCGAAGCGGGTCGGGCGGCCCGAGAAGTAGACCTCCAGCTGCCGGTGTGCCACGGCGAACGGCGCGTCGTCGCGGTCCTCGGCGCGGACGGCGGGCGCGCCGCGCTGCCCGGGCAGGGTGAGCGAGGTGAGCGCGAGACCGGCCGCCGAGACCGTGCCGGTCAGCAGCAGGTCGCCCAGTGGGCTCGGGTGGACGGTGTGCACAGTGCGGGTGTTCATCGGTGCTCCTGGTGTCCCGTGGTCGTCAGGTCGTTGTGCGTGCTGCCGAGTCTGCTGCGTACGGCGCCTGCGGACCGGCGGGAATCGGACATGGCTTTCGGATCTCGGAGGTACCGTTTCAGATAGCCTCTGACCTGGTGCTATTTACGGCGGAGTACCCGCGCGGTACCGTGAAGGACATGCCAGCTCTCAACGTGGAGTTCAGCGACCGGGAACTTGAGGACCTGCGGCAGATCGCCAAGGAGCGCGGTACGTCGATGAAGGCCCTCGTGCGTGAGGCCGCCGCCGCCGACATCGCCCGGCACCGGGCGCTGCAGGAGGGCGCCGAGACCTTCCGCCGGTTCTTCGCCGCGCACGCCGAGGAGTTCGCGGCGGCCTTCCCCGACGACGAGCCCCCCGCCAAGGACGAGGCCGCCTGAATCGATGCCCTCCGTCATTCATATCGACGTCCCCTGGCTGCTCCAGCGCCATGAGGAGGTCCTGCCCGACCAGCCGACGGTCGACGACTTCTCCGCGCTGGTCGCCGCTGTCGCCCGGCACCGTGTGGACCCGCCGCGGCTGGGGGTGGACTCCGACCCCGCCTGGCGGGCCGCCGCCCTGCTGCACACCCTCGCCCTGCTCAAGCCGCTGCCCGCGGCCAACGCCCGCTTCGCCTGCGCGACCGCCGTGGCCTACATGTTCGTCAGCGGCGTCGGCATCGACCCGCCCTACGGCGCCCTTGTCGACCTGACCCGCGACCTGATGTCCGGCAAGGCCGACGTGTACGGTGCCGCCGACCGGCTGCGTTCCTGGCAGATCTGAGTGCTGGGCCGGGCACCGGTCCGGTCCGACCTGCCCCGGCCGGCGGGGGAAGCCGCCGGGGCCGCCGGCCGGGTCAGGCGGAGCGGGGCCGCCGGCCGTGGGCGGGAGGAAGAGGGCCGGCGGCCGGTGTACGGGGCCTTTCGAGAGGGCCGGACCCAGTCCACCACCCGGGCCGTGGGGCCCGGGAGCGAGCGCGGCCGGCCGGTGTGTGCGCACGCTTCACACGGGGCGCTCGGAATTCCGAATGCGGTCGCACACGAACAGGCGGGACGGCTTCATTTCTGACTTTCTTTCAAACCTGTCGATGTTGTGCGGGCGCCTTGTTGCTCGTGTGTAAGTTGTGCAAGGGTTGACACGCCCGTGCGGGGGGTAAAGTCCGGGGTCTTTCCGGCAGTTGCGGATCCTTCGCCGGCCGAGCGCCGGTGCATTCGCCTCCCCGCGCGCGCCCGAGGAAGCATCGACGCATCACGCACCGATCTCGCACCAAAGGAATCCGCTCTGTGCCCACCCCCCACCCTCCTCGTCCGCCCTATCCGCCGCCGGGCGCAGACACCGGGGAACCGGACGAGTTGCTGGCCGGTCCGCTGCGGGCCGGCTCCGACGCGGAAGGCTCCCGGTCCGCCGCCCTGCTCATGGCCCGGCACTGGCAGCCTGCGCAGGAGTACGCGGTCATCTGCCTCGCCCTGTCCGGGCCGCTCGCCCACATGGTCACCGCCACCGCCTTCCACCAGGTACTCGGCCGGCTCGCGCTCGGCGAACCCGCCGAGGCGCTGCGGCCCCGGCTGCTCGTGGCAGTCAGGGACACGGTCGTCAACTGGTCCGGCACCGACCGCATCACCGCCGTACTGCCCGGACTCGCAAAGCCCGCCGGGGGCCGCGGAATGCGCGCCGCCAAGACGCTGATACCGGAAAACCGCGTTCTGTCCGACCGCTCCTTCCACGCCCTTCCCCGGCTGGAGCAGACGCTGCTGTGGCACACCGAGGTCGAGGCCGAGCCGACGACCGTTCCCGCCGCGCTGCTCGGTGTCGACACCGACAGCGCGACGGCCGCGTTGGAGCAGGCCCGGGAGAAGTTCCGCGAGGGCCTGGTGCGCGCCCACCGGGAACTCGCGCCCGGCAAGGACTGCCGCTACTACAACCGCCTGCTCGACGTCCCGATCCGCCGTGGCGGTGCCCTGCTGCCCGACGTACAGGAGCATCTGGCCGCCTGCTCCTTCTGCCGGCACGCCGCCGAGCAACTGGGCCACGCCGACGCCGCGCCCGGCGTGCTGCTCGCCGAGGCCGTGCTCGGCTGGGGCGCCCGCCGCTATCTCGACTCCCGCCCCGGCCGCCGGACCGGCCCGGCCCGCACCCGCGGCTCCCGGCGCTCGGGCGGACGCAGGCGCGGCGGGGGCGGGCCCGGCCTGCTCGCGCGCGCCGTGCTGTCCGGCGCACGCGGGAGAGCCGACGACGAACCGTCCGAACCACGGGCCCGGACAGGACAGTCCCGTGGCCGGCGGCACGGTGGCGGCGAGTCGGGACCGCTCGCCCGGTTCCCGGCGGCCGTCCTGCGCGCACCCGGCGCCGCCCTCTCCTCCCGCACGCTGCTCACCGGAGTCGGGGTCGCCTCGGCCGTGCTGCTCGCGACCGTCCTCGTGGTCGGCATGTGGCCGGACGGCGGTGACGGCACCGATCCGGTCGCCTCCACCGGCGCCGCCCCGGGGACCGCCGGCCCGGCCGCCCCCGGTTCCGCCACCGCGCCCGGCACCACGGGCCTGCCCACGGCCGGCCGGCCCGCGCGGCTGCGCAACGCCGCCGCCGACCTGTGCCTCGACATCAAGGGCACACCGAAAGCCGGGGCGGGCGCGGTCATGGCCGTCTGCTCCTCGGCCCTCACCCAGCGGTGGACGTACGACACCGACGGGCTGCTGCGCAGCGCCGCCGACTCGGGTCTGTGCCTGGACTCGCACGCCGACGCCGGAGTGGTGATCCTCGGCACCTGCGCCGAGGAGGACTCCGAGCGGTCCGCCGACGTGCGTTACGACCTCACCGCACAGGGCGAGTTGCTGCCCCGCTGGGACCGCACCCTCGCCCTCGCCGGCCCGGGCGGGACCCCGGGCGCCGATCTCGTCGTGACGGTCCGGGACCGCTCCGCCGGCCAGCGCTGGGTCACCGACGCGGCGTCGGCGAGCCCGGGCTCCCTGTCGACCGCCGGTTCGGGCGGGCCCTTTGCGCAGCCGGGCGGGCCGGCGGAGCAGGACATCTGAGAGATCGCCGGTGGCGGACCGACCGCCACCGGCTGCGGGTACGGCGTCACACGGGGTCCTCGACGAGGTCGGCCGCCGACACCGTCCCCGGGCGGGCGTGCCCGGACAACGCGAGCGTGAGGTCGAACTCGGCCAGCAGACACCGGATGACATGCTCGACGCCCGCCTGCCCGTCCAGGCCGAGCCCGTAGACGTAGGGCCGGCCGAGCAGCACCGCCCGCGCGCCCAGGGCCAGCGCCTTGAACACGTCGTCGCCGGTGCGCACCCCGCTGTCGAACAGCACCGTCAGCCGGTCGCCGACCGCCTCCGCGACCCGGGGCAGCGCGTCGGCCGCGGCGACCGAGCCGGCCACCTGGCGGCCGCCGTGGTTGGAGACCACCACCCCGTCCATCCCGGCATCTGCGGCCAGCCGGGCGTCGTCCGGGTGCAGGACGCCCTTGAGGACGATCGGGCCGTCCCAGTGCTCCCGCAGGAAGGCCAGGTCCGGCCAGGTGTGGCCGGCGTCTCCGAACAGGCCCAGGAAGTGCAGCACGGCCGCCTTCAGGTCCTCGTGCACGGGCTTGTCGAGCCCTGCCTGGAACGCCGGGTCGGAGAAGTAGTTGGCCGTGCCGACTCCGTGCAGGAACGGCAGGTACGCCTGGTCCAGGTCGCGCGGCCGCCATGCCAGCAACTGGGTGTCGAGGGTGACCACCAGCACCGAGAAGCCGGCGGCCTTGGCCCGGGCGAGGAAACTCCGGGTGACCTCGCGGTCCTTGCCCCAGTACAGCTGGAACCACCGCTCGCCGTCCCCCATCTCCCGGGCCACCTGCTCCATCGGCGTGCTGGACGCCGACGACAGGATGTACGGCACGCCTCGCGCGGCGGCGGCCCGGGCCGCCGCCGACTCGGCGTCCGGGTGCATGATCTTCAGTACCCCGACGGGCGCCAGCGCCAGCGGCGCCGGCAGGGACCGCCCGAGCACCTCGGTGGACAGATCCCGCTCGGCCACGTCCCGCAGCATGCGCGGCACGATCCGGCGCCGGGCGAGCGCGGCCCGGTTGGCGCGGCTCGTGCTGCCGTCGCCCGCGCTGCCCGCCACGTACCCCACCGGGCCCGGCGGGAGCCGGTGTTCGGCCACTTCCGCGAGCCGGGTCAGATCGGTGGGGAGTCGGGGCACGGCCCCCGTCATCCCGTTCAGATAGATCTCGTACTGGAAGTCGGCCCAGTGCTGCGCCATCCGGCCGTCCGCCTCTCCTCGCCGATGGGATGGGTACGCGTGCAGCCCGACGATAGTGGCGGGTGGCGGGTGGCGGGTGGCGGGTGGCGGGTGGCCGGTGGCCGAGGTGACGGGTGACCGGTTCGGCCGGCCCACGGCGGTGTCGACGCCCTCGGGGTCGGAGAACAGGCACAGCAGGAAGGGTGCGCCGACGGTGCGGCGGCCGAAACGGCATGATCCAGGGGATGGTTCGTCCACCTTCCGCGTCCCCGGTGGAGGAAACGAACACCGGCCGGGATCCGGGGGTGCCCCCCGCTTGGTGATCATTTCATGAACACAAGGAGTCATGAAGGGGCTTGAGGGGGTCGAAGCCGGAATGTTTCAGGACGATTAACGAAGCGCCGATTTTCGGCCATTGAAACGCTTCGATGGAACGGAACCCGCTCCGTTCCTGGGTCACGGTGTGCAAATTCCGTGACATCGCGCCACTGATTCAACACGAAAGGTTACTGAAACCCATGCGTGCGATGTGTGTTTCGGCGGGGGACTCGGCAGAGTGGCGCTCGCCGCTCCGGTGCCCGACCCGGGCCCGGGCCGGCACCACGAATGTTCGAGCGGAAGGATGCACACAATGCGGAACACCGCGCGCTGGGCAGCGGCCCTCGGCCTCACGGCCGCCGCCGTTTGCGGACCCCTGACCGGGGCCGCCGTCGCTGCACCGGGCGCCGCCCCGTCGTCGCTGTACGCCCCGTCGGCGCTGGTTCTCACCACCGGCCACGGCAGTGACGCGGCCACGGCCACGCCCGAGCGCGCCGTCACCCTCTCCTGCGCTCCCACGCCCTCCGGTACCCACCCGGACGCGGCCCGGGCCTGCGCCGAACTGCGCGGCTCCGGCGGTGACTTCAGCGCGCTCAAGCCCGCCGAGGGCGTGTGGTGCAACAAGCTGTACGACCCGGTGGTCGTCACCGTCCAGGGTGTCTGGCAGGGTCAACGCGTCTCCTACGAGCGGTCCTTCGGCAACGCGTGTGTGAAGGACTCCATTGTCGGCGGTGTCTTCGCCTTCTAGGCGGTACACCGTCCAAGGCCGGGATCGCACGGATCTCCGTACTTGCCGGATCAGGTCCGTAACTGGGGAGTGCGGCCCCTGGAGCGGGGAACCTGCGATCTCGCACCGGGACCGACGGGCGGAGTGGGGCCGCCCGCCGGTTCCCGGGCACAGAGCCGCTCCCCGGGCAGGCCCGTGGGGGGCCTCCCGGGGAGCGGCGAAAAAACACCGGTTTCAACCGGGTCGCCGGGCCGGAGCCGGTGACTCGTGTCGCGGCAAGCGGCGCGGCAGGTCACGGAGCGACACGGCCGAGGCGCCGAGCCACGCGGCTCGGGCACGAACCGCACGGCTCAGGCACCCCGCACGGCGAGTGCGCGGGGGCCGCCGGACCGGCACCCGCTCCCCGGCAGTGCGCGTACGCGGCGCGGAACCGGCGGAACCGACATGCCAACTGCGGCTCCTGGTACCGGCGGACGAACGTCCCGTCCCCAGGACGAGGGACACGGCGCTGCCGAGCACCGCCCGCGCCTTGCGCACCCCCTGCACCACGACGGGCCGAGGGGCCGCCGTCTCCCTGCTGACGGCGGCGCCTCGGCCCGTCGTGGTCCGGCGGTCACATGTGGACGACCGGAGCGGCCCCCGCGTCCTGCTGCGGCAGCCCGCGCCGGTAGAGCAGGAAGGCGATCAGCGCGCCCGCGGCGAAGAGCCCCGCGGACCACCAGAAGGCGGTGGTGTAGCTCTCGATGGTCGCCTGCGCCCGGACCAGCTTGCTGGTGGCGTCCCGGCCGGCCAGGTAGTTCGTGGCGGCGGTCGACGCGAGGGTGTTCAGCAGCGCCGTACCGATCGAACCGCCCACCTGCTGCATGGCGTTGACGGCTGCGGAGGCCACCCCCGCGTCCTCCGCCGCGACCCCGCCGGTGGCCAGCTGCATGGCCGGCGGCATGACCAGACCGAGGCCGACGCCGATCACGACCAGCTGGGGCAGCACCGCGGTCGAGTAGTGCGCGCCGAGGCCGATGCCGGTCAGCCAGGCCATGCCGGCCGTGGCGATCGCGAAGCCCAGCGGGATGACCGCCTTCGGGCCGATCCTGGGCAGCAGCACCGTGGTGCCCACCTGTGCGGTCACCATCAGCGCGCCGACCATCGGCAGGAACGCCACACCGGTCTTCGTGGGGCTGAAGCCGAGGTTGAGCTGGAGGTAGTAGGTCAGGAAGAGGAACACGCCGAACATGCCCGCGCCGGTGATCAGCACCGCGAGGTAGGAGGCGGCGCGGTTGCGGTCGAGCAGGATGCGCAGCGGCAGCAGCGGGTGCGCGGCCCGCGTCTGCCACCAGGCGAAGGCCGCCAGCAGCAGACCGCCCGCGATCAGGAAGCCCCAGGTCAGCGGCGAACTCCAGTCGTGGGTCTCGGCGTTGGAGAAGCCGTACACCAGGGAGAAGAGACCGGAGGCGACCAGGACCGTGCCCGGCACGTCGAGCCTGGCGCCCGCGGCGTCGCGGTGGTTGCTCAGCAGGATCCAGCCGCCCGCGAAGGCGACGACCGCGATGGCCACGTTCACATACAGCGTCCAGCGCCAGTCCAGGGCGTCGGTCAGCACACCGCCGAGCAGCAGGCCCACCGCACCGCCGGCGCCGGCGATCGCGCCGTACACGCTGAAGGCGCGGGCCCGTTCCCGGGCGTCGGTGAAGGTGGTGTTGAGCAGGGACAGCGCGGCGGGCGCGAGGAGGGCGCCGAAGGCGCCCTGCAGGGCGCGGGCGACCACCAGCATCGTGAAGCCGTTCGCGGCGCCGCCGAGTGCGGAGGCCCCGGCGAAGCCGACGACGCCGACGAGGAAGGCGGGCTTGCGGCCGAACAGATCGGCGATGCGGCCGCCGAGCAGCAGCAGGGAGGCGAAGGCGAGGGCATAGGCCGTCACGATCCACTGCCGGTTGCCGTCGGAGAAGCCGAGGTCGGTCTGGGCGGACGGCAGGGCGATGTTCACGATCGTGGCGTCGAGGACGACCATCAGCTGGGCGACGGCGACGACCGCGAGGATCCACCACCGCTTGGGGGAGGCCCCGCTCGTCTCGGCCGCGTCGACTGCGGCGGCTCCGGCCCGGGGGCCGTCGGCCAGGGTCTGCTGGGACATGAACCACTCCAGGGAAGTCGTTCGGGTGCGGAAGTAAACGGCACGTAAACGAAACTGTTTCGTACACATCGAGAGTAGAGCACTTTCATCGAAACGGCAACGTTTCGCTGGACTCCGTGAGGGTGCGGGTTATATGTCTTGACAGGCATATAACCCGCAGCGCATATTGGCCGCATGTCCGATGCGGCGCTCTGGTCCGCCCTGGCCGACCCCCACCGGCGGGCGATCGTCGCGCTCCTGCGGGAGGGGCCCCGGCCCGTCGGGGAGATCGCCGAGATCTGCGGGCTGAGCCAGCCGAGCACGTCCAAGCATCTGAAGGTGCTCCGGGAGGCGGGCCTGGTCCGTGTCCGGCAGGACGCGCAGCGACGCGTCCACGCCCTGGACCCGGCTCCGATCGTCGCCCTCGACGCCTGGCTGGAGCCCTATCGCAGGCTGTGGAACAGCAGCCTGGACACCCTGGGCCGGCGCCTGGACGAGACGTCGGACGACACCCGACACCCCTCACCACCCAAGGACTGAAGCGCCATGCCCGTCGACCTCACCGGCACCTGTCTGACCCTGGACGACGGCCACCCCGCCGTCCGGTTCACCCGCACCTACGACCACCCGGCGGACCGGGTCTGGCAGTTCGTCACCGATCCCGACGAACTCGAGCAGTGGTTCCCGTTCCGCGCCGAGATGGAGCTGCGCCCCGGCGGCACCATCCGCTTCAGCGGCCCGGACGTGCCCGAGTTCACCGGCCGGGTGCTCGCCATCGACCCGCCACGGCATCTGTCCTTCGAGTGGGGCGGCGACGAACTCCACTTCGACCTGGAGGCGGTCGCCGAGCGGCGGACCCGGTTCACGCTCACCAATGTCCTCGGCGAGGCGAACACCGCCGCCCGCAACGGTGCCGGCTGGGAGGTGTGTCTCGGCGCCCTCGACGCCAAGGCGCGCGGTGAGCGCTTCGAGGGGTCGCACACGGGGCCGAGCGCATCCTGGAAGGAGTACTACGCCGGCTATCTCGACGCCGGTGCGCCCTCCGGCGCCCCCGTGCCGGGCCTGGACTGACCGGCCGCTCGGGTCGGCTCGTGAGTACCCGGGACCGGGCGGAGGGCAGCGCGCCGGGCCCGGCCGGCAGCCGCGCGCCGAACCACCCGTCCGGGAACGCGGTGCTCCCGTGGCGCATGTACCGGGTGCGGTACTCGCCCCGGGTGTCCGCGGCCGAGACCGGCCGCGGGTGACCGCGCCCCGGACCGCGGCCGCTGCCTACCGCCTGACCTGCTACGGCGTGCTTGCGGACGGGGTCACCCCGGGCGGGCCTCCTGCCCCAGCCGGTGCTCCACTGCCAAACCGGGCGTCGGCGGGCCGGGTGCCACGGCCGGACCGCGTAGCGGCACGCGGCGGCGGATCCGGCCCGGCAAGGGGACAGCGGCCCCGTCGGCTCGCGGGTGCCGCCGGCTCACTCCTGCGCCGTGTCGCCGCGGGTGCGAGTTGCCCGAAGCGCGCCAGGATGGATGAATCGGCACAGGAGGAGACAGAAGGACACGGGGGGAATGGCGGCGAGCGCGGGAGGAGCCGTGGAGTGGTGGCGGCGCGGCCTGCACCGTGCTTGGCAGTGGCTGAGGGTGCGGGCTCTGTTCGAGCACGGCCGGGAGCTGGAACTGCTGCACCGGGCCATGGGGTTCGCCACCCTCGCCCTGGTGACGCTGGCCCCGCTGCTGATCGTGGTGGCCGCCGCCGACCCGCTGGCCCGGGGCGGGTTCGCCGCCTGGCTGACCGACGGCATGGGTCTGTCCGGGCCGTCCGCCCGTGCGCTCACCGACGTCGTCAGCCCGCCGCGCAACGTCGTCGGCACGACCAGCGTCTTCAGCCTCGTCCTGCTCGGCGTCTTCGGCGTGACCTTCGGCGGCAGTGTGCAGAACGCCTACGAACGCATCTGGGGCCTGCCGTCCGGGCCCTGGCACCGGGTGTGGCGGCAGGCGACCTGGCTGGTGGTGCTCACCGCCTACCTCTACCAGGAGGCGGCCACGAAGACCATGCTGTCCGGCGGCCGGCGGATCGTGCTGTCCGCGGTGACCGGCGTGCTCTTCTTCTGGTGGGGACAGCGTTTCCTGCTGGGTGGCCAGATCCAGTGGCGCTCCCTGCTGCCCGGCGCCGTCGCCACCGTCCTCGGCCTGTCCGGCCTGCGGGCCTTCTCCTCTCTCGTCTTCACCCCGCTGATCGTCACCAACGCACTCAGTTACGGCGCCGTGGGCACCGTCCTCGTGGTCGAGTCCTGGCTGATCGGCGTCGGGTTCGTCATCTACGGCGGTGCCCTGTTCGGCCGCTGGTTCTGCGAGCACCACTGGATGCCCTCCCACCACCACCGGGCCGGGGAGCAGACCGAGCAGCCCTAGGTCCTGTCGTCACACGCCCGTCCTCGCGGGCCAGACGGGAATGTGACGACAGGGCTCAGGCCATCTGCCTGCGCACCAGCTCGTGCAGCCGGCCCCCGGTGTCGGCGAGCAGCTCGGCCGGGCTGCCCTGCTGGACGACCTTGCCGTCCTCCATCACGATCACCCGGTCGGCGTCCAGGACCGTCGACAGCCGGTGGGCGATGACGATCCGGGTGGCGTTCAGCTTGCGGGTGCTGTCGATGACGATGCGCTGGGTGTCGTTGTCCAGGGCGCTGGTGGCCTCGTCGAAGAAGAGGATCCGCGGACGCCGGATCAGGGCCTGGGCGATCATCAGGCGCTGCCGCTGGCCGCCGGAGATCGCACCGTTGCCGGCCACGATCGTGTGCAGCCCCATCGGCATCCGCTTGATGTCCTCCGCGAGCCCCGCCATCTCGGCCGCCGCCATCGCCTCCTCGGGCGTGTACGGCTCGGTGCCGCAGATGACGTCCAGGATGGAGCCCGTGAACGGCTGGGCGTGCTGCAGGACCACTCCGCACTGACGGCGCAGCGCCGACTGGTCGAGCGCCGCGAGGTCCTGGCCGTCGTACAGGACGCTGCCGGAGACCGGCTTGTCGAAGCCGATGAGCAGCCTCAGCAGGGTGGACTTGCCACAGCCGCTCGGGCCGACGACGGCGACGAACTCGCCCGGCCGGATGGCGAACGACACGTCGTCGAGGACGAGCGGCCCGTCGTCGGCGTACCGGAAGGACAGCCGGCGGGCCTCGATCGCACCCGACAGCGGGCCCGGCCGGGTGCTGGACGTGCGCACCTCGGGGGTCGCCTCGAAGACCGGCTTGATCTCCTCGAACAGCGGCAGCGCGGCCACCGCCGAGACGAAGGAGCCGGTCAGCTGGGTGACCGCGGTCAGCACCATCGTCACCGAGGTGTTGAAGGTGAGGAAGTCCGCCGCCGACATCGCGCCCCTGGCCGGGCCCGCCAGCAGCATGAACATCAGCAGCGTGCACACCGGCAGATAGACCGAGCCCAGCACCGAGGTGAGGTTCTTGATCCGGCCGACCTTCTGCTGCAGCTCCCGGCTGCGCGCGAACTCCCGCGCCCAGGCGGCGTACGCGTAGTTCTCGGCCGCCGCCACCCGCAGCTTGGGCAGACCGCGCAGGGTCTGGAAGGCCTGGTTGTTCAGCTTGTTGCCGAGCGACACCAGCCGCCGCTGCCAGCGCACCTGCCACAGTCCGAGACCCAGGAACACGGCCGCGATGACGACGAGCATGCCGAGCGCCGCCGTCGCCATCGCCGGGCTGTACCAGAACAGCATCCCCAGGTTCATCGCGCCGACCGTCACCGACTGCGCGACCACCGGGCCGACACCCGCCAGCAGCCGGCGGATCGCGCTGATGCCCATGGCGGCACTGGCCAGCTCACCGGTGGAGCGCTGGGTGAAGAACCGGGTGGGCAGCCGCAGCAGCCTGTCCCACACGGCGGGCTGCAGCGCGGCCTCGATCCGGCCCTCCAGCCGCAGGATGGAAAGGTTCTCCAGCAGCGTGAAGGCCGCCGCCACCACCCCGCTCACCATCACGGCCAGGCACACCTGGACGATCAGGCCCGACTGCGCCGTCGGCACGTACTCGCCGAGCACCTTGCCGGTCGCGACCGGCACCAGCGCGCCGATCACCACCGTCACCAGCCCGGCGAGCAGCAGGCCGAGCAGGTCACCGCGGGTGCCCTGGAGACTGAACCGCAGCAGACCGAGCGGCGAGAGCGCCTTGTCCGGCAGCGGCCGGTAGAACATCACCGCGCGCGGTTCGAACTCCTCCGTGTTGGCCTTCTCGATCGGCGTCTCGCGTCCGGTGCCGGGATGTACGGCGACGTACCCGCCGCGCCGCCACAGCAGCGCGACCGGCGCCCCGGACAGCGCCCGGTGTCCGACCAGCGGGCCCACGTTCTCCCGCCACCAGCGCCCCTGGAGCCGTACGGTCCGGGTGCGCACCCGGGAGGCGAGGGCGACCCGCTCCACCGGGTCGAGGCGTTCGCTCTCGGTGCCGCTCTGCGCGGGCTCGGCGAGGGTGATCCCGGCCGCCTCGGCGACCAGCCTGCAGGCCGCGTAGCCGGCATCGGCGTCCGCGGCCGTCGTCCGGCGGGCCGAGCGCCTGCCGATGGAGGCGAGCAGCGTCTGGTCGGCCTGGGCGCGGACCTCCTCACCGGCCTTGATACCGGCGGCGGCGCGCGTCTCGTGGGTGCGCTCCAACTGCTCGATCCACCGGTCCAGCGCGGTCAGCAGCCGGTACTGCTGGTCCACCATGGACTGCCACAGCGCCGGGTCCATCAGCAGATCGGCGGCGGCCTCCGCACCGTACAGCGAGCCGTACTGGACGCTGCCCGGCGGGACCTGCATCCAGAACACGTCGTCGTCGGTGGGTGCCTGGGAGCGGTCCTCGGCCATCGGGGCCTGGAACAGGACGGACAGCCCGCGACCGACGCCGAGCGCGACCGCGTACTCCAGCGGGCTGGTGGCGGGCGGAACGTACTGCGGGTTGCCGTACTCGTCGTAGGACCAGGTCTGGGTGTTGGCCGGCTGGTACAGCTCGCGCAGGTTGATCCGGTGCACCACGCAGTCGCGCACCGGGCGGGCCACCAGGGTGTGCTGGGGTCCGGCGACCGGGCCGAGCAGCAGTGTGCCCGCCGCCAGCCGGCCGAGGTGGTGCCAGTGGCCCTGCTGGGCCGCGTCCACCGCAAACAGGTCCAGGGCGCCGGCCGCGACCAGCCAGAGCACCTGCGGGCCCTCGAGGTCGACGCGGTTGAAGCCGGCGCAGTCCACGCGCGTGCCGAGCGAGCCGAGCGCGCCGATGACGAGGTCGCCGTCGTACCCCTCCTGAACAGTCGTCATCTCACCGCTCCCTGACCAGCGCGGCGTATGCGCCGCCGTGCGCCACCAGTTCCTCGTGCCGCCCGCGTTCGACGACCGTGCCGTGCTGGAGCACCACGATCTCGTCGCTGTCGCGGACCGTGCTCAGCCGGTGCGCGATCACCACGCAGGCGCAGCCGCGCCGGCGCAGGTTGTCCATCACGATCAGCTCGGTCTCCGCGTCCAGCGCGCTGGTCACCTCGTCCAGCACGAGGATGCTCGGCCGGCGCACCAGTGCCCGCGCGATCTCCAGGCGCTGGCGCTGACCGCCGGAGAAGTTGTGGCCGTCCTGCTCGACCCTGCTGTGGATGCCGCCCGGCCGGCGCATCACCACGTCGTACAGGGCCGCGTCCTTGAGCGCCTCCACCACGGCCTCGTCCGGGATCGACGGATCCCACAGGGCCACGTTGTCGCGGACCGAGCCCTCGAAGAGGAACACGTCCTGGTCGACGAAGGAGACCGAGGAGGCCAGCGCCCCGCGCGGGATGTCCTCCAGACGGCGGTCGTCGATGCGGATTACCCCGTCCCACGGGGCGTACAGGCCCGAGATCAGCCGGGACACCGTCGACTTGCCGCTTCCGGAGCCGCCGACCAGCGCCACCTGCTGCCCCGGACCCACGGTCAGGTCGAAGCCGCTCAGCAGCGGTTTGTCCAGCGGGCTGTAGCCGAAGGTGACGTTCTCCAGCTCGACGTGCCCGTGCAGCCGCCGCGTGGAGTCGCCGCCGCCGGGGCGGGCGTAGAGCGGGTCGGTCTGGAAGTTCTCCACGTCCTTCAGCCGGGCGACGTCGGCCGCGAAGTCCTGGATCCGGCCCGCCACGCCGTTGAGCCGGGTGAGCGGGGCGGTGAAGCGGGTCACCAGCGACTGGAAGGCGACCAGCAGACCCACCGAGATGTGCCCCTCGACGGCCCGCATGCCGCCGATCCACAGGATCAGCGCGCTGTTGAAGGTGGCGAGGGTCGGCGCGACCACCCCGAGCCACGCGCTCGGCACCCCGAGCCGCTGCTGCTCCTCCAGGGTGGTGGCGTGCTGCCCGGCCCACTTGCGGAAGTAGCCGTCCTCGCCACCGGTCGCCTTCATCGTCTCGATCAGCTGAAGGCCGGTGTACGAGGTGGTGGTCAGTCGCGCGGTGTCCGCGCGCAGCTTCGCTGTCCGGGTCGCCCGCAGCCTTACGACCAGCCGCATGGCGACCACGTTGAGCAGGGCCACGCCGATGCCGACGAAGGTCAGCTGCGGGTCGTAGGTGTAGAGCAGCACGGCGTACAGCACGACCACGATCGCGTCCACGCCCGCCGCCGCGAGGTCCCGGGCCAGGGTCTCGGCGACCTGGTCGTTGGACTGCAGGCGCTGCACCAGGTCGGCGGGGGAGCGCTGGGCGAAGAACGTGACCGGCAGCCGCAGCAGATGGCGCAGGAAGCGGGCGCTGGAGAGGGTGGAGGAGATGATCCGGCCGTGCAGCAGATTGGCCTGCTGGAGCCAGGTCAGCACCAGGGTGAGCAGCACACAGGTGCCCATCGAGGCGAACAGCACGCCCAGCAGCGACGTCTGTCCGTCGATGAGGAACTTGTCGATGTAGGTGCGGCTGAGCGCGGGTACGGCGGCGCCGACCGCGACCAGCAGCAGACTGGCGAGGACGGCGGCGGGCAGGGTGCCCGCGGTGCCGCGCAGCCGGGCCGGCATCGCGCCGAGCACGCCCGCCTTGCGCCCGCCCCTGGTGAAGCCGTCACCCGGCTCCAGCACCAGCACCACACCGGTGAAGCTGCCGTCGAACTCCTCCATGGGCACGAACCGGCGGCCCTTGGCGGGGTCGTTGATGTACACCCCGCGCCGGCCGAAGCGGCGGCCCATGCCGTCGAAGACGACGTAGTGGTTGAACTCCCAGAACAGGATGGCCGGTGCCGCGACCTCGGCGAGCGCGGCCAGGTCCATCTGCATGCCCTTGGCGGTCAGGCCGTAACTGCGGGCCGCCTTGAGCAGGTTGGAGGCGCGCGAGCCGTCGCGGGAGACACCGCAGGCGATGCGCAGCTCCTCCAGCGGGACGTGCCGGCCGTAGTGGCCGAGGATCATCCCGAGGGAGGCGGCGCCGCACTCGACGGCCTCCATCTGGAGCACGGTGGGGGTGCGGACCGTGCCGCCGCGGGGCTTGGGCACCGGCCGCCTGGCCGGTGCGGCCCTTCTGCGGCCACGGGTGTCCTGGCCATTTCCCGGCTGAGGGCTCACGGCAGCAGCCAATCGATCGGACGCTGGTCGGCCAGCTTGACCGAAGCGGAGGCGAGAGTCATCGAGTCGAGCCCGAACGGCGGCCCGTCGGAGGTGGACCAGCGATAGCCGCTCTTCGTGGCCGACGTGTCCAGGACGACCGTGACGGCCACCGGGCGGTCCTTGCGGGTGAACTGCTGGCCGAGCTGGCTGTCGCCGAGGAACGCGGAGATCGACTGGGCGGACTGCGCCTCGCGGTCCACCGACTTCACCCAGCCGCGCAGCACACCGTACGTCTGCGTCGGCACCGAGGAGACGGTGAGGTCCACGGAGGCGTGCGCCGGGATCGAGGCGGCGTTCTCGGCGGGGACGTACACGGTCGCGTACAGCGGGTCGGAGGCGTGGGCGACCTTCTCCACGGAGGCGACACTGGTGCCGGTCTGGATGATCTGCCCGATGGTGGCGGCGAGCGCGGTGACGCGGCCCGCGGCGACGCTGCGCACGACCGAGTCGCCCTGTGCGGTACGGACCTTGAGGACCGGGGCGTTCGCGGGCAGCTGCTCGCCCTGGTGCGCGAGGACGGCGATGACCTGGCCGGACACCGGGCTCTGCAGCACGTAACTGCCCTGTCCGTGGGTGAGGATGGCGGGCGCGTCCACCGTGGAGGCGACCGAACCGGTCACGGCCCAGACGGAGGCCGCCGCCATGACGACGACGGTGACGCCCAGCGCGAGCCATCCCTGGGGACGGGCCAGCCGCACCGGAAGGTCCAGTTCTTCCGGCGACTGGAGCTTGGCGAGGGCCTGTTGGCGGAACTGCACGGAACTTCCCTCACCCGAGGAGAGACAGCGTGACGACAAAGACACGGGCACCTGTGACGGCGGACGGTATCCGGCCGTACGTGGGCACCCGAGAGCCCCGGAGCCGCGAAACGGCTCCGGGACTTCGGTGACACCGTGGTGCGATCAGAGACCGGCGACCAGGTCGGTGACCGGCTGAACGTTCAGGCCGGTGACACCCTCGACGGTGCCGATGGCGGTGTTGGCCAGGCCGGAAACCGGGGCGATGCCGTTGATGGCGCCCGTCACGGTGTTGAGGGCGTTCACGGACAGGCCGCCGGAGACGTTGTCCAGCTCGGCGTCCGAGATCTCGACGGTCTCAACCTGGGGGGTGGAGTTCATGATGGAACTTCCCTTCCTAATGGATATTTCACAAAGGGGGAGCGGCCCCCTCTGGGGACAGACGGGACGCGCGGCCGCGGGCGCCCGGCCCCCGTCACCCAGGGGCCCGCAGCGACCCCCGCGGTGCGATGGATCAAAGCACGCACGTGGGGCGCGCTTCCAATCAACCAGGGCGCTCACCAGGGCACTTGGCTGGGGAACGGGTTCATCCGTGCAGGCGCACGCACGGCTTGTCGGCGACTCCTTCACAAGCCGCGCCGCATCGTCGCGTCCGGTCCCTTGTCTTACTGACGGCGAATCCGGCACTCCGCGCCAAACGTGTGTCCGGGGGCGCGCACATGTGCAGATCCGCGGTCATCGGTGACCCGCTTGGGTATTCGATGTGCAGATTCGCTGAAGCTGTGATTCCGTTACACGTCCGGAACGGTCCGTTACTGATCGGTGGCGGACCGTGTCAGCCCAGAATCGCATAGACCGTGCTCGCGCGGGCGGCGAGCGCGCCCGAGCCGGCATCGGTCAGTGTGACGTCCGCGAACGCCATCCGGCGCCCCAGTCTCGTCAGGACCGCTTCGATCAGGACATCCGAACCGGTCACCGGCCGCTGGAACGACGTCGACTGCTGCACGGTCGTCATCGGCACGAAGGCACCCCGCGCGGCCGACACCGCGATCACCGTCGCCGTGTCGGCAGCCGCCATCAGGGCCTGCCCCGACAGCGCGCCACCCTCCCGTGCCAGCCCCTCGGACCAGGGCAGACGCAGCATGGCCCGGTCCTCGCCGACTCCCTCGGCCCGGAGTCCGAGATCGCGCACCCAGGGCGCGAAGCAGGCGGAGAGGATCTTGTCGGCTTCGGCGGTGGTCATCGTCATATGGGTGCTTGTTCCCGGCCGCCCGCCACGCCACGCGCACCATGGCCGATTCACCCGCCCCGCACGGCAGTTGCGCTCCGGCTTTGAACACGGCGCGCGCCGTGTGCGTACGTACGGCCATCCAGGCGCCCCGATACGAACTGCCCAAGAGCGGCAGACCCCCGTCCCCAGGAGGTCGAGAAGTTTGAGTCACAAGCGAATGCCCAAGCGCAAAGCCGCGATAGCGGTGGGCGGTGTCGCGGCGCTCGGAGCGGCGGCTCTCCTGCTGCCCAACGCCATGGCGTCCCAGGACAAGAACGACACGAACGCCGCGGGCACCCTCGGCACCGCGCGGACCCTGAAGGCCTCGGACGCCTCCGGCCTCGCCGCCCAGGTGCAGAAGATCCTCGGCACCGCCTTCGCCGGGTCGTACTACGACAGCGCCAAGCAGCAGCTGGTCGTCAACGTGGTCAACGGCGACAGCAACACGGTCGTCCAGGCCAAGAACGCGGGCGCGGTCGTCCGCCAGGTGAAGAACAGCACCAAGGCGCTCAAGACCGCCGCAGGAACGCTCAGGACCAAGGCGACGATCCCCGGCACGTCCTGGGCCGTCGACCCGCGCACCGACAAGATCCTCGTCACCGCCGACGCCAGCGTCACCGGCGCCAAGTGGAACAGACTGCAGTCGACCGTGCAGAGCCTCGGCTCCGGCATGGCGACCCTGAAGAAGTCCGCCGGGAAGTTCAGCACCTTCGTCTCGGGCGGCGACGCCATCTTCGCCCAGACACAACAGGGTGGTGTCCGCTGCTCCCTCGGCTTCAACGTCACCGCGTCCGACGGCAGCCCCGCCTTCCTGACGGCCGGTCACTGCGGGGTCGCCGCCAAGGACTGGTCCGACTCCCAGAACGGCCAGCCCATCGCCACCGTGGACCAGGCGAAGTTCCCCGGCAACGACTTCTCGCTCGTCAAGTACAACGACAAGACCACCCAGGCATCCAGCGAGGTCAACGCCGGCAACGGCCAGACCGTGCAGATCACCCGGGCCGCGGACGCCACCGTGGGCGAGACCGTGTTCCGCATGGGCTCCACCACCGGCCTGCACAACGGCCAGGTCACCGGCCTCGACGCCACCGTGAACTTCGCGAGCGAGACCGTCCCGGGCGGCACCGACACCGTCAACGGCCTCATCCAGACCAACGTCTGCGCCGAGGCCGGCGACAGCGGTGGCTCCCTGTTCACCCAGGACGGCAGCGCGGTCGGCCTCACCTCAGGCGGCAGCGGCGACTGCACCAGCGGCGGCGAGACCTTCTTCCAGCCGGTCACCGCCGCCCTGCAGGCCACCGGCGCGACGCTCGGCAACGGCGGCAGCGGCGGCGCGGGTGGCCAGTCCGGCTCCGCTGCCCCGTCCGCCTCGGCGAGCGACCCGTCCGGCGCCGGCGGCGACCAGTCCGGCTCCGCCGCCCCGTCCGCCTCGGCCACCGACCCGTCGGGCAGCGGCGCTTCCGACCCGTCGGGCAGCGGAGCCACCGACCCGTCGGGCAGCGGGGCTTCCGACCCGTCCGGCGCCGGGTCGGGGGACCAGTCCGGCAGCGGCAGCGACGTCTCCGGCAGCGGCTCCGCGAACGATGGATCGTCCCTGACCGGCACCCGCTGAGCCGACCGTTTCACTCCGCACTCCCCGCCCGGCCTCACCCGCGGTTCCCGGCCGGCGGGGACACGGTCCGGTCCTCCGGCAGGAGGGCCGGACCGTCTCACGCCTCAGGCGCCGGGGCAGGCCCGCAGCAGCAGCACCGCCACATCGTCCGTGCGCCGCCGTACCTCCGCACTGTGCCGTACGACCTCGTCCGCCAGCTGTTCCAGCGGCCGGTCGCCGATCTCCGACAGCAGCGAGCCGAGGTCGGCCAGAGCGTCCTCGATGTCGATACCGGGGGACTCCACCAGACCGTCGGTGTACAGCACCAGGACCGAACCGCGCGCGAGGGGCACCTCGGTCGTCGGATACGCGGCGGCCGCGTCGATCCCGAGCAGCGGACCGCCGGCCAGGTCCAGCACCCGCACCCGCCCGTCCGGCCGTCGCAGCAACGGTGGCGGATGCCCGGCCCGCGCCATCACGGCCCGCCCGTGCGCCGGATCGAGCCGCAGGTACAGGCAGCTGGCGAACAGCTCGGAACCCAGGTCGATCAGCAGCCGGTTGGTGCTGCTCATCACCTCGTGCGGCGCCTGCCCGACCGTGGTGTACGCCCGCACCCCGGTACGGATCTGCCCCATCAGGCCCGCCGCCGTCACATTGTGCCCCTGTACGTCCCCGATCACCGCCGACGTCAGCGGCAGCGTCGGCACCAGGTCGTAGAAGTCGCCGCCGATGTCCATGCCGTGCGTGGCCGGCAGGTAACGGGCCGCCGCCTCGATACCCGGCGGCGGCGCCAGCGAGCTGGGCAGCAGTGCCTGCTGAAGCCCGTGCGCCAGCCGGTGCTTGGCGTCGTAGAGCTGGGCGCGCTCCAGCGCCTGCGCGATCAGCCCGCCCAGGGAGGTCAGCACGGCCCGCTCGTCGGCGGGGAAGACATGCGGCTCGGCATACGCCAGCACACAGGTGCCCACCGGCCGCCCGGACGCGATCAGCGGCAGATACGCCCAGGCCGCGAAGCCGTCCGGGGTGTGGTGCCGGCCCGGATACAGCCGCTCCAACTGCTCACGCGAGTCGAAGAACGCGGGCACCCCGCTGGTCAGGGCATGGGTGCCCGGGGTGCGCTCGGTCAGCGGCAGCCCGTGGAACCGTTCCACGATCCGCGGGTCGCCGTATCCCCGGTGCCCCAGCACATGCAGCCGCCCGCCCTGTGAACCGAGGATCACCACCGCCTGGCCGCCGACCGCCGGGGTCACCTCGTCCCACACCAGCTGCACCACGTCCTGCACCCCCACCGCCTCGGTCAACGCCGCCGCGAGGCCCAGCACCTGCGAGATCGTCACCAGCCGGGACGCCGCCGGAGCGGTCTGCGGTGTCTCGTACGCCATGTCCGCCACCGCCCGGGCCCGGGTGATGCGCACGCTCAGCCCGGTCGTACTGGGATACATCCGGAACGACAGCCACTCGCCCGGCGGACGCAGCGCCACGAACGACGTGACCTGCTGGCTGATCAGCGCCCCCCGGTAACGCTCCTCGTACATCGGGTCGTTGAGCCAGGGCACCGACTCCCACGGCACCGTCCCGAGCAGTTCCTCGGCCATCGTGCCGAGCATCTCGAGCGCGGCCGTGTTGACGAACGCAATCCGGCCGTACAGATCCAGCGACATCAGCCCGTACGGCAGCCGGGACACCATCCGAACCGCCTCGACGGGGCCCAGCGTGCCGGCCGCGTCCGGCGCCGGCACCGCCAGCACATCCGCCTCGGGGCCGATCGGCAGGTTCTTCGCTGCGGCCCGCTCCAGACGCCGTGCCAGCCCGTTGCAGGCCGCCATCAGATGTGCGCGCTCCCCTTCGGACAGGTCCGGCGGATGCACGCCCGGCCAGATCACGAACACCGCGCCGTACACCCGGCTCTCGGTCGCCACGGGCATCGCGGCCAGCGCGAACGGGTACGGCAGGACCACCGCGATCCGCGGATAGGAGCGCGCCATCGCCTCCTCGCCGCCCACCCACACCAGCCGCCGCTCGCGCGCCGCGTCGGCGACCGGGATCGGTGCGCTCAGCCCGACCCGCTCCCACGGTGCCGCGAACGCCCGGGGCATCCCCGCGTGCACCGCCATCTCCAGGACCGGCCGGTCCGGCCGGAGCAGATACACCGCGCCGGAGTGGGCGTGCACCTCCTCGAGCATCGTGGCCAGCGCGAACGACAGCAACGGCTGGGCGACCGCCGTCCTGTCGGCCGCCGGTGCCGGTCCCGGCCCTGGCCCGTCGGACACGCCACCACCTCCTCGTACGGCCGCGCGTGGCGCCCCGGGGGCCAGACTCCCTCGCGGGGGCGCGCCGCGCACGGCGAGCGCCCCGGCCCGGACGCCGCTGGACACCCGGATCCGTACCGACTCCTGTGCGGGCACCGGAAGCGCGGATGGCGTACGGGCGCCCCGCGTGCGCCCCCGCGCACCCTGATGGCCGAATCTCCGCGCCCGTGAACGAGAGACGCGCCCAAGAATGGGCAGGCACTTTCCGCGCCGCGGACCACCAGGCGGGCGGCGCACGGGAGAGGGGGAGGACCGCGCCGGTGATCACCGGGCGGGCCGCGACCGGCCGGTACGGCACGGGCGGCGAGGCGGAACGGTGTACGACGACCTGCGAGGGGGCGGGGCATGATCCGGGTACTTCTGGTGCACGACGCGTGTCTGGAGCGATCGGTGCTGGCGGAATGGCTGGACCGGGAACCGGGTCTCGCCGTGGACGACACGCCGTGGCGGAACGCCGCCGCGCGCATACGGTCCTTGTCGCCGGACGTGTGCGCGGCGGACCTGGCCTGCGTCGACGGCCATGGCACACCCCCGATCGGTGAGCTGTCCCCGGCGCGGAACGGCGGCCGGCCGCCGGCGCTGGTGGTGCTGGCCCACGCGAACCGGCCGGGCCTGCTCAAACGGGCCGCCGAGGCGGGCGCCCTCGGTTTCGTCGACAAGGCGGGCTCACCGGACCGGCTGGTGCACGCCATCCGCAGCGTCGCAGTGAGGGAACGTTTCGTCGATGCCTCGCTCGGCTTCGGATTCCTCAAGGCGGCCCAGATGCCGCTGACCAGACGCGAGCTGAGCGTCCTGTCCCTGGCGGCCGGCGGTGCCTCGATAGCGGAGATCGCCGGGAGCCTGCATCTGTCCCACGGCACGGTCCGCAACTACATGGCGTCGATCACCCGCAAGACGGGGGCCCGCAACCGGATCGACGCCATTCGCATATCGCGCGGGGAAGGGTGGCTGTGACCCGGACCTAGGAGGGCAGGGGGGCCTGGTGTGGTGTCCAGCCTGCGGTCAGGCTCCGGTAGAGGGCCGAGGTGCGCAGCAGCTCCTCGTGGGTGCCGCAGACGGTGCGCGTGCCGTCCATGACCAGGATCCGCCCGGCACGGCGGGCGGAGCTGAGACGGTGGGCGACGATCACGAGCGTGCCGCCGGGGCGCGCGGCAAAGGCCCGTTCGGCGCGCGCCTCCGCCTCCGGGTCGAGATGGCAGGTCGCCTCGTCCAGCAGGGCGAGCGGGGCCGGCGAGAGATAGGCCCTGGTCAGCGCGATCAGCTGGCGCTCGCCGGCCGACAGCCCGGCCGGATCGACCCGGGCGCCGGGTCCGCCCAGCATCCGCAGCAGCGGGGCCAGCCCGACCGCGTCGGCGGCGGCCAGCAGCTCCGCCTCCGGCACGGGATCCGGGCGGAACAGGGACAGGTTCTCGGCGAGGGTGCCGCCGTGGACGTACGCCTCCTGCGGGATCAGCACGGTTGCCTGCGGCGCGGGGGCGGGGTTTCCGTACACCCGGATCGTGCCGCGCTGGGGGGTGAGCAGGCCGCAGACCAGTCCGGTGAGCGTCGATTTCCCGATGCCGCTGGGGCCCACGACGGCCAGGTGGGCGCCGGTGGGGAGGGTGAGGTCGAGGCCGTCGAGGACCGGTTCGGCGTCGGGGCCGTAAGCAAAGGTGACGGAGGCGAGGGTCAGGGCGGGGGAGTCCGGGGAGCGGGGAACCGACGGCTCCTGGCGGCCGCGGGGTGTGGGTGGCCGGCCGTGCGGTTCCCCGCACACCAGGGGCGCGCGGGTCAGTCTGCGCAGGACGACCGTCAGGCGGGAGCCGCTCGTGCCCAGGCCGTGGACCAGGTTCTGCAGGG
This sequence comes from Streptomyces broussonetiae, assembly GCF_009796285.1. Lineage (NCBI taxonomy): Bacteria > Bacillati > Actinomycetota > Actinomycetes > Kitasatosporales > Streptomycetaceae > Streptomyces > Streptomyces broussonetiae. The sequence continues at coordinate 8,649,600 of NZ_CP047020.1, forward strand.
CCGGGAGCAGGGACTGGGTGACATAGGCCAGCGCGCCGACCAGCGCGCCCGGGGTGACGCCGCGGCGCAGCAGCCAGGGTGTGGTGAGCAGCAGCAGGACCACGGGCAGCTCACCGCCCACGGCCAGCGCGGCCGTACGGGCCAGACTCCAGCGGGCCAGGGCGCGGGCGGTGCGCAGCTCGGCGTCGATCCGCTCCCCGACGTCCGCCGCGGCCCGCTCCTCGGCACCGGCCGCCGTGACGTCCCGCAGCCCCGGGCACAGTGCGCCCAGCTCCCCGGCCAGCGCCTCGTCGGCGGTGAGGAACGCCTCCTGACGGCGAGCCAGCGGCCGCAGCGTCGCCGCGAACAGGGCCACACCGGCCAGCAGGGGCGGCAGCACGACCGCCAGCAGCAACGGCGCCAGCGAGAACAGGCCGATCAGCGCACCGGCGGCGGTGAACAGGAACGAGCGCGAGACCATCACCACGCCCGCGAGCGTGTCCCGGGCCAGTTCCACCTGCTGGGTGAGCCCGGACAGCGCGCCCGGGTCCGCCTCCCGCACCCCACGCCCGACGACCGCCGTCACCAGCTGGTCCCGGGCCGGTTCGACCAGCGCGGCGACCACGCCGTACACCCGCCCGGTGCCGTACGCCCCGGCACCCACGGCGAGCCCCGCCGCCCCCAGCCACAGCAGGCCCGTGCGTACGTCCCCGGCCAGGAAGCCGGCGTCCAGCGCCCGCGCAAGCGCGTACCCGGCGAGGAAGGTCTGCCCCGCCTCCAGCAGGGACCAGGCACCCAGCCGCAGCAGCACCCGCCACCGCGCCCGCAGAAACCGGGCCGCCCGCCTCAGTTGCCGCCCGGTGGCCGCCCCGGATCCGTGTCCTTCGTCGCGCACGCCTGTCAACTCCCGCTCCCGATACGGCACATGCGTACACCCCGGCCACCATCCGGTACGTCCATCGGCCCTCGTCTCCCGGTCCCGGCCTTCGCCGCTCGGCCACGGCGGGTCCCGCCGCGCGGCCCTGCCCACATCAGCCCCGCGCCTGCGTCCGGGCCCCGCCGCCGACGCCGTCCTCTGCCCCGGCTCCCGCCGCGCCGTCCCCCTCACCCGCGAACACCGCCCGGTACTCCGCCTCCCGCCACAGCTCCCGATGGGTACCGACCGCCCTGATCCGGCCGCCGTCCAGCCAGGCGACCCGGTGCGCGCGGGCCGCCGTCGCCGGGCGGTGGGCGATCAGTAGGCGGGTCTCGGCCGGGGCGGGGGCCAGCAGGGTCTGGGTGATCCGGTGTTCCGTGACCGTGTCGAGGCTGGACAGGGCGTCATCGAGGACGACAAGCCGGCCGCCGCGGGCGAAGGCGCGAGCCAGGCCCAGGCGTTGGGACTCGCCGCCGGAGCGGGGGGCGTCGGCGGTGCGGGTCGCGTAGCCGGCGGGCAGGCGGCGGACGAAGTCGTCGGCGTGGGCGCGCCGGGCGGCCGACCGGACGCCGGCCGGTGACCGGGCGGTGAGTCCGAAGCCGAGGGTGTCCTCGATCGTCGAGCCCAGCAGGACCGGGCGCTCGAAGGCGTAGGCCACGGCGCGGCGCAGCGCGTCGTGGGTGAGGTCGCGCAGCGGGACGCCGTCGAGCAGGACCTCGCCCGCATCCGGGTCGGCGAGCCGGCCGGCCACCTCGGCGAGCAGGGACTTGCCCGCGCCGGAGCGGCCGACCAGCGCCAGGGTCGTGCCGCCCGGGATCGTCAGATCCAGCCCGTCCAGGACCGTACGGCCGCCACGCCGTGCGGTCACCGCGCGCAGTTCCAGCCGGCCGGGGCCGGGGGGCAGGCCGCGGGTGCCGTACACCGGGCGCGGCTCGGCCGACACCTCGGCGAGCCGTCCGGTCGCCGCGCGGGCCCTGCCCAGCGCGGCCAGCTGTCCGACCAGCGCGCCGACACCGGTGGCCAGCACCGCGTACCGGGAGGCGGCCAGCACCTCGCCCACCGACAGCCGGTGCCGGGCCAGCAGCAGCCCGGCCACCGCCAGCACGCCCAGGTTGAGCAGCGGCGCCACCGTGACCGCCTGCGCGGCGGCCCGCCCCTGCACCTGCCACATCCGCAGCCCGGCGCGCGCCAGTTCGGGCAGCGGCGCCAGGATCCGGGCCGTCTCCCGGTCCTCGGCGCCCGCCGCCCGAATCGTCCGGGTGCCGCCGATGGCTTCCGCCAGCGCGGCGGCGATCCGGCCCTGCACCCGCTGGTAATCGGCCACGCACGCCGAGGTGTCCCGGGTGAACGCGCGCAGCAGCAGGGCCAGGACCGGCGCCCCGGCGAGGAACACGGCCGCCAGCCACGGGTCGAGCAGGCCGAGCGCCACCACGCCGCCGACGGGCCCGGCGAGCGCGGCGAGCAGCGCGGCCAGCGCGCCCGGCGCCGTCCCGGCCTGCGCCGCGTTTCCGACCCACCGGGCCACCAGGTCCCCGGCGCCGAACCGGGCCGTCGCACGCGGGCCCAGGGCCAGCACATGCCCGGTGACGTGCCGACGCAGCCAGGCAGTGGTGTACGCGCCGACCGTGCCGGTCAGGACGCCCGCGCAGCCGTCCAGCAGGGCGAGGAGCAGCACGACCCCGGCACACCAGCCGATCCAGAGGCCGGCGGGGGCGTGGGCCAGCAGCAGGTCCAGGGTGTGGCCGAGGAGGGCCGGCAGCAGCAGGCCGGCCGCCGTGGCGGCGGTACTCACCGCGCACAACGCGGCACAGCGCACGCCACCCTGCCGCAACGCCGCGCGCGACAGGTCACGACCGGTCACCGAACCGGCGCTGCCGTCACGGGAGTTCACCGACTCCATCGACTCCATCGACTCCATCGACTCCATCGACTTCAATGACTCCATCGGCTCCATCGGCTCCATGGGCAGCGGCCTCGCTCGATCGCACGGGAACGGAGTCGGGTCCGAGCGCCTTGGGACGGGCCACGGGCTCGGGCGACCTCGGCCGGGCGCCGGGGGCCGGGGGCCGGGGGCGGGGCAGTCGGCCCGCGCGGCTTGTGTTCGGGGTTTGTCCCCGCCGGGCCGGGCCGCAGGGGGAGGCCCCGGACGGCCCCTCCGGTGCGGAGGGGGCGTCCGGAGCCGTGGATGCGCCGGGCCGGTCAGAGACAGAGCAGAATGCTCGCGGCGGAGACACAGGAGAGCAGGCTCACGGTGCTCGCGCCGCCGCCGTCGTGCTGTTCCTCGGACTCCAGGGTCTGCAGGTCGAGCAGTGCCATGACGTTGTCCTTTCCTTCTCGGGGACGGGGGTTGTGTCACGACTCCGTCAGTGCGGAGCCGCGGGTGAGGGCCGCCGGTGGCGGCGGCAGGAAGGGCAGGTGCGCGGTGCCGGCGTCGTCGCGGGCCGCGGCGAGCGCGAGCAGGCAGCCTGCCGTACCGGTGGCAAGGTCCATGGAAAGACGCATCATCTGGTGCCCGGGGAAGGCGAGTTGGCCCTGGTAGGCCATCGCGAACCAGCCGAGCCCGGCGATCTGCTGCTCCAGCCGCTCCGCGGTGGCGCCCGGGGCCGAGGTGCGGGCGAGGTGCAGGACCATTCCGGCGCGGCCCTGGAAAAGGCCGGGCTGGGCGTAGAAGCGGGAGGTGGTGGCGGTGAGGATGCCGGTCCGGGCGCGCTCGAACCCGGCGTCGTCCGCATGCGCGAGGTAGTCGTCCAGGACGAGGCCGATGCCCGCGCTGCCGTCGCCGAGGTAGGGCAGTGTCCGCCGGCCCTCGTCCACCTCCAGGCCGCCGCCCGTCTCCTGGGTCACACAGCAGTCCAGGTCACGGCGGAGCGCTTCGGCCGCCGCGGCCAAGTAGCGTGCCTCGCCGGTCCGTTCGTGGTGCCGGAGCAGGAACAGGGCCGGCCCGCTCGCGCCGCGCAGCAGCCCGGCGCGCCGACGCGGGGCTGCCGGCACCGGTTCGGCCAGACGCCGTACGAGGATGTCGGCGGCCTCCACTGCATGGCGCCGAAGCGCCTGTTCACCCGTGGTGGCCGCGAGTTCGTCGAGGACCAGACCGAGCCCGGCGAGTCCGCCGTGCAGGTCCGAGGCGAGGTTGCGCCAGTTCTCCCGCAGGATGCCGTCCAGCAGGTCCAACGCCCGCTGCCGATGGCCCAGCTGGTCCAGCACCAGGGCGACGCCCGCGAGCCCGTCGTACAGGCCGAGCGGGGTGCCGGGCGGCGGTGGGGCGGTGTGGTCGAGCAGCCAGCGCTCGCCCTCGTCGTAGCGGCCGGCCCCGGACGCCCGGAGCGCGTACAGGACGCCTGCCGCGCCGTGCGCGAGGCCGAGGCCGCCGCCGTCCGAGAACTGGGCGATGTCACCGGGGAAGAGCCGGTCGTCGCGCTCCGGCGTGGCCGAGGCCAGGATCGCCTTCGCCATCGAGTCGCGGCTGTAGGGCCAGTCGCCGGGCACGGCCGGCGGGGCCGTCCGGGCGCGCCGTCCGCCCGCCGTGTCCCGGGTGATCTCGGCGACCGCCTCGTCCAGGTAGGCGCGCGGCACGTCCGGGAACTGCTCGGCGATCACCTCGGCCAGATGCGCGGCCTTGCCGCGGTCCACCACGAACAGGGTGGTCACCGGCAGGAACAGGGCGAGCCGCAGACAGGCCAGCGCATAGCGGTCGACGTCCGGGCCGCGCCGGTCCGGCGGTGCGAAGAAGCCGGGGTGGGCGACGGTCTGCCGGGCGTTCTCGGCAGCGGGGGCGGCGGCCTCGAAGTCGATGAGCCGGACCGCCTGTTCGTCCTCGTCCACCATGATGTTGAACACGTGCAGGTCGTTGAAGACCAGCCCGCGCGCATGCACCGCCGCGACCGCCCGCTCCACCGCCGCGTTGATCCGCAGCGCCCACGCCGTGTACGCGGCGACCCTCGCCGGGTCGGGGTCGGGGGTGAGCAGCGGATGCCGCTGGGCGAAGAAGGCGTTGAGCGGGCGGCCCGCCAGATGGTCCATGACCAGGAACCGGTGCTCGCCGAGTACGAACCAGTCCCGTACCTCGGGCACCACACCGGTCCCGGCGACCCGCTCGAGCGCCGCCTTCTCCCGCTCCAGCCGGGCCACCGCGTCCGCGCCGTCGGCGGCCAGCCCCGCGTGCGGCCGGGCCTCCTTGAGCACCACCCGGCGTCCGTCGCGCGTGTCGGTCCCGACGTACACCCCGCCACCGTTGGAGAAGTGCAGCGCCTTCTCGATGCGGTACGGCAGCTCGCCGACCGTGGTGGTGTTGCGGGCCTCGAGGTGCGGTCGCAGGAACGCGGGCAGGGTCGCCCACTCGGGCACCTGGAAGGACGGCGCCCGCCGGTCCGGCACCAGCCGGCCCTCGCCGTCGGCCACCGCAGCCACCAGCGTGCCGCGTTCGTCGACGACGTACCGGCGGGCGAAGGCGCCGTAGCGGACGTGGAGCGGACCCTCGCCCCAGCGCAGGTCGGTGAGGATGTACGGCCCCTCGAACCCCTCGAGCAGCGCGCCCAGTTCGCGCAGTACCTCGTGCAACTGCCGCTCGTCCGCAGGGTAGAGGGTGACGAACTTGCCGCTGGTGTCGCGGCCCGCGTACTTGGCGTTGCGCAGGTGCAGCAGCTGCGGACCGGGCACGAACTTGAACGGGATGCGCCGCGGCACACAGTAGTCCCACACGATCCGGGCGATCCGCTCCGCGTTCGTGGCCGTCGCCGAGGAGTGGACCTTCCACCCCTGGGCCGGCGACGGCAGCGCAGCGCCGTCCGCGCCGAGCGGGGTCAGCGTCAGCCAGTCGCCGGAGCGAGCCGCGAGCCAGCCGTCCGGGACGGTGCGACGCGCCGTCGCGAACAGCGGCGCAGCCTCACCGCCGGCCCCCTGGAGCCGGTCGGGCGTGTCGTAGAAGTGCCCGTCGGCGAGCGCGTACACCTCGTACCGCTTGTCCATGCCCCTCCGCCCTCGTCCTCGGTGACCGCACCCTCGTCGTCGGTGACCGGAAAAGACACTCGCAGGCACCGGAAGGCTGCGGACAGTCACGTCTGTCACGAGGTCACCGTGCGGAACGCACGGGTCAAGATGTGTTCGGCGGCTTTCGAATCAACCGGGCGCGCGGGGCACTCGATGTGTTCACAGGGGCTGCGCGCGACGCCCGCACGCGCTGTAATGGCGAACGTGGTGAGCGAGCGCGCTGCGGTCGGCGGGACGAGGACGGCGCCGGAGCGTGCCGAAGCCGCCCTCGGCGCGCTGGGCGCGTCGCCCGGCACGCCGGACCGGCTCCGCCGGGTCCTGGAACAGGCGCTGGTGTTCGCCGGCGCGGCCTTCGCCGGGGTGTACACGTCCGGCGACGACTCCGGCCATCTGGCACTCGCCGAGTCTGTGGGCCTGCCGCGCACCCTGTACGGCCTGCGGGACGGCTATCCGGCCGACGGCGGCTCCCCGGTCGCCGAGGTCCATCGCACCGGGCGCCCGCGCCGCCTCGGCCCCGAGGAGCTGGCCGGGTGCCTCGAGGCCCGCCGCACCCCGTCCCCGGACTTCTCCCTGGCCGTGCTGCCTCTCGGCCCGGCGGGCACCGGCTGCCTGGTGGCCGTCAGTGAGCATCCCGGCGGCTTCGGCACGGACGACCGCGCCTGCCTGGAACTGGTCGCCCGTGCCGTCGCCGTACCCGCCCCGCCCGGCGCCCCGGCCGACACCGGTGAGCTGTCCGAGGACGCCTTCTGCCTCGCCATGGACACCGGCCGGGTCGAGGTCGGCGACGCCATCCTGCGGCTGTTCGGGTTCGACCGGGACGACTTCGACGGCCGGGTGGAGACCCTGCTCGGGCGCACCGTGCCCGAGGACCTGCCCGCACTGATGTCCGTGGTCGAGGCCGACCACATGTCCATCGGCGAGCGCGAGCTGGAGTTCCGCATCCTGCACTCCTCCGGCGCGCCCCGGTGGGTGCGGCTGCGCGGGCGGCTGCTGGCCGCCGGGGACGGCCGCCCGGCCCGGCTGGTCGGCACCGTCGCCGACGTCTCCACCCTGCGCTCCGACGTCACGGATGTGGCCCGGGTGCAGCGCCTGGCGGCAGCCCTCGCCACCGCGGGCACGGTCAAGGACGTCGGCGCCGCCGTCGTCGCCGCCCTGCGCAGGCCGCTGCAGGCCGACCGGATCGCGCTCGCCGAACTGGAGAACGACCGCCTCGTCGTCACCGTCCTCGACCCGCCCGGACCGGAGTCATGGCCCGAGCTGTGGCGCACCGAATGGCGTACCGAGTGGCCCGACGCGCCGGTGCGGGCCATGCCCACCCTGGCTGCCGCGCTGCGCGAGGGCCGCGCCCGGATCTGGCCCGCCGGCAGCCCCCTGGAGCCCGCGCTCGCCGACGTCGGCCCCGGCGGCCTCGCCGTGCTGCCGCTGCCCGCCGCCGGCCGTATGGCCGGTGCCTGCCTGATCGGCTGGGACGACCCGCACGACTTCGGCCCCGACGAACGGGCCCTGCTCACCGCCTGTGCCGGCCTGACCGGCCAGGCCCTGCTGCGCGCCCATGCCTTCGACGCCGAGCACGAACTCGTCGGCATGCTCCAGCGCACCCTGCTGCCGCGCCGCCTGCCCCGGCTGCCCGGCGCGGTCGCCGTCGCCCGCTATCTGCCCACCACCGCGGGGCTCGAGGTCGGCGGCGACTGGTACGACGTGATCCCGCTCGCCGACAACCACGTGGCCTTCGTCATCGGCGACGTCCAGGGCCACAACGCGGGCGCCGCCACCCTGATGGGCCAGATGCGCACCGCGCTGCGCGCCTACGCCGCCGAGGGGCACGCCCCGGACGTGGTCGTCTCGCATGCCAACCGGCTGCTGCTGGACATGGAGACCGATCTCTTCGCCACCTGCGCCTACGTCGACGTCGACATGGAACAGGGCACCGCCTGGTGCGTGCGCGCCGGCCATCTGGAGCCCGTGCTGCGCCACCCGGACGGCACCGTCGAGATCGTGGGTGCCGAGGGCGGACCGCCGCTCGGCGTGCTCGGCCAGGCGGAGTTCCCGATGACCCCGCTCCGGCTCCAGCCCGGCACGGTGATCGCGCTGACCACCGACGGCCTGGTGGAGTCCGTGGACTGCGACCTCGACACCGGCATGGCGCGCCTCGCCCGCGAGTTGTCCGCCGCCGACCCCGCGCACCTCGGCCTGGTCGCCGACGCGCTGCTGACCGGGTCGCACCGCACCGACGACGTGGCCCTGCTGCTGATGCGCTACGACGGCATGGCCGTACGGCCGCTGCGCGAGAGCTGGACGGTGTGGCGGGTCCCGGAGGCGGTGCGGCACGCCCGCCGCTTCACCCGGCGCACCCTGCGCACCTGGGGCATCCACCAGGACACCCTCGACGCGGCTCTGCTGGTCGTCTCCGAACTCGTCACCAACGCCCTGGTGCACACCGACGGTCAGGTCCGTCTCGACCTCAGCCTGATCAACCACCGGCTCCGGCTCGCCGTCGCCGACTCCTCGCCGCGCAGCCCCGTCAAACCCACCAGCATCGGCTGGGAGGCCACCGGCGGGCGGGGCATCCTGCTGGTGGAGGCCGTCTCGGCGGCCTGGGGGACGGTCCCGGTCAGCGGCGGCAAGCAGGTGTGGGCCGATCTCGTGCCCGACCGCTGAGCCGCCACTCGGGTACGGGTGCGACCGCCCGCGGCAGGTCGGAGGGGCTCACGCGCCCGCCGTGCCTAGGGTCGATCGGCGTGGCAGACACCTTCGAAGAGCTGGTGGCCAAGCAGCGCGCCGCCGACGCGGCGCAGCACACGGTCGAGGCACTGCGCGACACCTACGGACCGCCGGCCGAACGCGGGATGACGGGTGCCCAGTCGGGCACCTACGAGACCGCCCTGCGCGCGTGGCGGGACCTGGACCGTGAGGTGCAGACCGCGCTCAGCGACTACGCCCGGCACACCGGCCGGCCCCGCGCGGACATCGAGGCCGAGGTGGCACAGGCGGCGGCGGAGCCGCAGGACACATGAGCCGGGCCGGCCGTCGTGCCGAGCGGATCGTCGAGGCCGTGGACGCCCGGCTGCCCGCCCTGGAGAGCGGCCCTCTGCTGCGCAAGGCGTTCCCCGACCACTGGTCGTTCCTGCTCGGCGAACTCGCGCTGTACAGCCTGCTGGTGCTGTTCCTGACCGGTGTGTGGCTGACGCTGTTCTTCACGCCGGAGATGCGCGAGGTCGTCTACACGGGCCCCTATGTGCCGCTGCGCGGGGTGCGCATGTCGGCCGCCTTCGACTCCACCCTCCACATCAGCTTCGACGTACGCGGCGGACTGCTGATGCGCCAGACCCACCACTGGGCCGCGCTGGTCTTCGTGGCCGCGATCGGCCTGCATCTGCTGCGGATCTTCTTCACCGGGGCCTTCCGTCGGCCCCGCGAGCTGAACTGGGCGATCGGGCTGACCCTGTTCGTGGTCTCGCTCGCCGAGGGCTTCGCCGGCTACTCGCTCCCCGACGACCTGCTCTCCGGGACCGGGCTGCGCATCGCGCAGGGCATCATGACGTCGATCCCGGTGGCCGGCACCTACGTCAGCTTCCTCGTCTTCGGCGGCCCCTACCCGGCGCACGACATCGTCACCCGCCTGTATCCGGTGCACATCCTGCTGCTTCCGGGCGCCCTGATCGCCCTGGTAACCGTGCACCTGTTCCTCGTCTTCCACCTCAAGCACACCCAGTGGCGCGGCCCGGGCCACACCGTGCGCAACGCCGTCGGCAAACCCTTCTTCCCGCAGTTCACGGCGGCTTCGGGCGGCCTGTCGATCATCGTCGCCGGTGTTCTGGTGCTGCTGGCCGCGATCGCCCAGGTCAACCCGGTCTGGAACTACGGCCCCTACCGGCCCGACCAGGTCTCCACCGGCGCCCAGCCGGACTGGTACGTCGGCTTCCTGGAGGGGGCGCTGCGACTGACGCCGGCCTGGGAGACGAACGTGGCCGGGCACACCCTGATGTGGAACGTCCTGCTGCCCGCGATCGTGCTGCCCGGACTGCTGTTCGCCGTGCTGTACGCCCATCCGTTCGTGGAGCAGCGCATCACGGGGGAGGGGCGCACCGAGCGGCACTTCTGCGACCGGCCGCGTGAGCGTCCCGTCCGTACCGGCCTCGGGGTCGCGGGCACCGTCTTCTACGGCGTGCTGCTGCTGGCCGGCGGCAACGACGTCATCGCCCAGACCTTCCGGGTCTCGGTCAACGCCCTCACCTGGATCCTGCGCGTCGCCCTGGTCGTGGCGCCCGTCCTGGCCTTCATCGTGACCCGGTGGCTGTGCCGGGCCCTCACCTCGGCCGAACGCGGCCGGCTCGAGGAGGGCGTGTCCACCGGCGAGATCCGGCAGAGCGTCACCGGCGGTTACGAGAGCGACCACCGGCCCCCCGAGTCCTTCCGGCCCGGCGCGCCGCGCCGGCCGCTCACCGCTGCACGTACTGGAACGCCATCCCGAACACCCCGCGAGCCAGGACTCCCAGACCGATGAGGAGCAGCCACAGGCCGTAGACGACGCCGGCCGCCGTCACCGCACAACCCAGCGCGGTGACGATCGGCCACATGCTCTCGTCCGGGAAGAACGCCACCGGGCCCGCTCCGTCGGCCACCTCCGCCTCGGTGCGGTCCTGCGCGCGGGTGCCCCTGCGCCGGTACTGGATCAGGCAGAAGAACGACATCAGTGCCGCCATCGCGCACGCGACGACCAGCGCGACCGTGCCCGTCTCGTCCCCGGACCACGCCCCGTACAGCGCGGCGGACCCGGCGAAGAACAGTGCCACTGTGCCGAACAGCATCGACTCGGTCTTCATCGGGTGCTCTCCGTACCGCTCCGCCCGTCGTGCCCGGCCTGCGGATGGTGCAGGTCGAAGGCGGGCGACTCCGAGCGGATCCGGGGCAGGGCCACGAAGTTGTGCCGGGGCGGCGGACAGGAGGTGGCCCACTCCAGGCCCCGGCCCCAGCCCCACGGGTCGTCGAGGGTGACCTTCTCGCCGCGGGCGGCGGTGCGCCAGACGTTGTAGAGGAACGGCAGCGTGGAGACGCCCAGCAGGAACGCGCCCGCCGAGGACAGGGTGTTGAGCAGCGTGAAGCCGTCCGCCGGGAGGTAGTCCGCGTACCGGCGCGGCATCCCGGCCGCGCCGAGCCAGTGCTGCACCAGGAAGGTCAGCTGGAACGCCGGGAACAGCAGCCAGAAGTGCAGCTTGCCGAGCCGCTCGTCCAGCATCCTGCCGGTGAACTTCGGCCACCAGAAGTAGAACCCGGCGAACATCGCGAACACCACCGTGCCGAACAGGACGTAGTGCAGGTGCGCCACGATGAAGTAGGTGTCGGTGACGTGGAAGTCCAGCGGCGGGGAGGCGATCAGCACCCCGCTCAGCCCGCCGAGCAGGAACGACACCAGAAAGCCCATGGCCCACAGCATCGGTGTCTCGAACGACACCGACCCGTTCACCATCGTGCCGATCCACGCGAAGAACTTGATGCCGGTGGGCACCGCGATCAGGAACGACATCAGGGAGAAGAACGGCAGCAGCACCGCGCCGGTGGCGAACATGTGATGTGCCCACACCACTGCCGACAGCATCGTGATCGCGATGGTCGCGCCGATCATCGGCAGATAGCCGAACTGCGGCTTGCGGGAGAACACCGGGATGATCTCCGAGATGATCCCGAAGAACGGCAGCGCCACGATGTAGACCTCGGGGTGCCCGAAGAACCAGAACAGGTGCTGCCACAGGATCGCGCCACCGTTCGCCGCGTCGAAGACATGCGCCCCGAACTTGCGGCCCGCCTCGAGCGCCAGCAGCGCCGCCGCGAACACCGGGAACGCGGGCAGGACCAGGATCGAGGTGAACAGCACGTTCCAGGTGAACATCGGCATCCGGAACATGGTCATGCCCGGGGCACGCAGGCACAGGATCGTGGTGATGAAGTTGACCGCGGTCAGCGTCGTCGACACACCGGTGACCACCAGGCCCATCGCCCACAGATCGCCGCCCGCACCCGGCGAGAAGTAGGCGCTGTTCAGCGGCGCGTACGCGAACCAGCCGAACGAGGCGGCCCCGCCCGGCACGAGGAAGCCGGACACCACCATCAGCGCCCCGAACAGGTACATCCAGTACGACATCGCGTTCAGCCGCGGCAGCGCCAGGTCCGGGGCGCCGATCTGGAGCGGCATCACCGCGTTGGCGAACCCGGCGAACATGGGTGTCGCGAACAGCAGCATCATGATCGTGCCGTGGATGGTGAAGAACTCGTCGTAACCCTGCTCGTTCAGGAACTGCAGCCCCGGCCGGGCGAGTTCGGCGCGCATGCCGAGGGCCAGCAGACCGGCGAACAGGAAGAAGCAGAACGCCGTGACCATGTAGAGTCGGCCGATCACCTTGTGGTCGGTCGTGGCGGCCCAGCGCAGCAGGGTCCGGCCGGGCCGTGGAGCGGGGGCCGAGTAGCGCTCCACGGCTTCACAGGTGTCGGACATCTGTGGTAGTTCGGTCATCTCGGGCGACGCTACTCCCGATGACCTGAGCGCCCGCCCGCGCCACGCCTGCACACGGCCCGGCTCGTCCTCGCAGACCACAGCAAGGTGCACATCCGTTCATGAACCTCCTGGTCACCGGCGCCGCCGGCTTCGTCGGCTCCCACTACGTCCGTACGCTGCTCGCCGACACCTCGCCCGACGCGCCCCGCATCACCGTGCTGGACAAGCTCACCTACGCCGGCACCCTCGCCAACCTGCCGGCCGGTCACCCCCGGCTGGACTTCGTGCACGGCGACATCTGTGACGCCGCCCTGGTCGACAAGCTGATGGCGGACGCCGACCAGGTGGTGCACTTCGCCGCCGAGTCGCATGTCGACCGGTCGATCGCGGCGGCCGGCGCCTTCGTACGCACCAACGTCCTGGGCACCCAGACCCTGCTGGACGCGGCCCTCAGGCACGGCACGGGCCCGTTCGTGCACATCTCCACCGACGAGGTCTACGGCTCGATCGACACCGGCTCCTGGACGGAGGAGCACCCGCTCGACCCCTCCTCGCCCTACTCCGCCTCCAAGGCCTCCGCCGACCTGCTGGCCCTGGCCTGCCACCGCACCCACGGCCTGGACGTCCGTATCACCCGCTCTTCCAACACCTACGGTCCGCACCAGTTCCCCGAGAAGGTGATCCCGCTCTTCGTCACCAACCTCCTCGACGGACTGACCGTTCCGTTCTACGGCGACGGGCGCAACGTCCGCGACTGGCTGCACGTCGACGACCACTGCCGGGGCGTCGAGCTGGTACGCACCAAGGGCCGTCCCGGCGAGGTCTACAACCTCGGCGGCGGCACCGAGCTGAGCAACAGGGAGCTGACCGGCCTGCTCCTCGAGGCGTGCGGTGCGGGCTGGGACCGGGTGGCCCACGTCGCCGACCGCAAGGGTCATGACCTGCGCTACTCGGTCGATTGGAGCAAGGCCCGCGACGAACTCGGCTACCGCCCGCACCGTGACTTCACCGCGGGACCCGGCGGGACCGTCGCCTGGTACCGAGAGCACCGCGCCTGGTGGGAGCCGCTCAAGCGGCGCGGCGCACGGTGACAGTGCCTGGGCGGCACCGAACCGGCCGCCGCCCTGCACGAGGCACTGCCCCACGTCCGCAGGGACATGGGGCAGTGCCGTCGAGACGTGTGCCGGCGCGCGCCGACCGGACGGATGTCAGGCGTGGGTCTTGGCCAGCAGTTCCAGGATCTCGGCGGTGGTGCCGCTCTCGCCGAGCCGCGGGAAGATCCGCTCGACGCTGTTGGCGTGCGCCTCGGCGTCGGCGTCGGCCATCGCGTCGGTCGCCAGGGTGACGTGGTAGCCGTGGGCGTAGGCGTCCCGGGCGGTGGACTCCACGCCGATGCTGGTGGCGATGCCCGTCAGCACGATCTGGGTGATGCCGCGGCGGCGCAGCTGGACGTCCAGGTCGGTGCCGTGGAAGGCGCTCCAGTTGTGCTTCGTGACGTGGATGTCGCCGGGGTGGCCGGAGAGTTCGTCGACGACGATGTCCCAGCCCTCGGGGAAGGCGAGGCCGCGGGCCGTGCGCTCGGTGCGGCCGGGCACCACGTCCCCGCCGTCGGCGGCGAAGGAGACGCGGACCAGGACGACCGGCAGGTTGCTGGCGCGGAAGGCGTCGGCGAGTTCCACCGTGCGCGCCACCACCTCGGGGCCGGCGTACGGCTGGGTGGGCATGGCCGCGATGCCGTTCTGCAGGTCGATCGCGACGAGGGCGGTACGGGGGTCGAGCGTGGTGAGCGACATGAGTCGGTCAGGCCTTTCCAGGGGTGGTGGTACGTGCGGGGGTGAGCCGGCCGAGGGAACGGTCGGGCAACGTCGTCGCCAGCAACAGGGCGGAGCCGGCGAGCATGAACAGGGCCAGGCCGTGCAGCCCGGCCGTGTCGGCGCGGTGCGGGTAGAACGCCGCGGTGGCGGCGGACGCGCCCAGCGCACCGAGGTACATGAAGGTCCGCAGCAGCCCGGCCGCGGAGGCGATCCGTTCCGGATCGGCCTGCCGGTACAGGGCGTTCTGCGTGGCCAGGCCGATGAGCCCCTGCGGGACGCCGAGCACCGTGCCCACCGCGAGCAGCAGCCACAGCGGACTGTCGGCGCGCACGAGCAGCAGCAAGGCGCAGCCCGCGACCTGCAGCACGGAGCCGATGAGCAGTTTGGCCCGGATGGCCTCCCGGCGCCCGGTGAGCGTGGACACGATCAGCGCGGACACCGACAGCGGCAGCAGCATGAGCCCGGCCGTGGAGGCGCCGAGCCCGCGGCCCTGCTCCAGCCACTGCGTGTAGCCGTACATGAAGGCGTAGGAGGTGGTGTAGGCGAGCACCTGGCGCAGATAGGTCGTGAGCAGCGGGCCGTTCCCGCCGAGGACCCGCAGGTCGACGAACGGGTCCGGCACCCGCAGCTCGCGCCTGCCGAAACCGGCGGCGGCGAGGACCGACAGCACCGGCAGGTACCAGTGGTCGACGCGCGGGTTCATCAGGAACAGCATCAGCGCGATCAGCAGCAGGGCGAACAGCACCATGCCGGGTACGTCCACGCCGCGCCGCCGGGTCTCGGACCGGGGCAGCCGCAGCATGCCGAGCACCAGGCAGGCCGCCGACAGCGGCACGTTGACCGTGAACACGGCACGCCAGCCGCCCACGCCGATCAGCAGGCCGCCGAGCGCGGGCCCGACGACGGAGACCGTCTGGTTGGCGACGGCCAGCGCGGTCAGCACACCCGCAGGGCTGTCCTGCCCGGTGCGTTCGGCCTCGCTGCGGGTCAGCCGCATGGCCGCCGGGTATGCCGCCGACGTCCCGAAGCCCAGCAGCACCCGCGCCGCGATCAGTGCGCCCAGCGAGGGCGCGAGCGCGCCGAGCAGACCGGCGATGCCGACCAGCGCCGTACCGCAGAGATAGAGCCTGCGCGGGCCGTACATGTCCACCAGGCGGCCGATGACGGGCTGCCCGACGGCCGTGGCCAGATACAGCGCCGATACCAGCCAGACGGTCTCGGCGGGCGGGGCCCCGAAGGCGACGCCGATCGGCACCAGGGCCACGGCGATCATCGAGGAGTTGATGGGGTTGAGGACCGAGCCGACGAGCATCGGCGGGATCAGCCGGCGGTCGAATCCGGCAGGGGCGGGGCGACCGGGCTGTTCGGTGTGTGCGCCGAGCCTCGGTATCACGGGCGCGACAGCCGTTCCATCAGCTCGAGCGCCTGCAGGACGGTCTGCCGCTCCTCCTCGCTGTAGCGGTCCTGGAAGGCGCGGGCCAGCCACTCCTCGCGGACCTGCCGGTTGCCCTCGATCCGGGCTCGCCCGGCGTCCGTCAGGGTGACCAGCTGGCGTCGGCCGTCGTCCGGGTCCGGGGCGCGCCGGATCAGGCCGTGCTGGTCCAGGGCGGCCAGCGTGGTCGCCATCGACTGCGGGCGCACGCCCTCGGCGGCGGCGAGGGCGCTGGCCGTGGCGGCGCCGTGCTTGCCGACCAGGGTGAGCGCCGACTCCTGCGACGGGCTGAGGTCGGTGTTCTGCGCGACCTCGCGTATACGACGCCGCAGCCTGCTGAACACCACGCGCAGGTCGCGCGCGGCGCGGGCGGCGGAGTCGGAGATGTCAGCCATGCCCCACAGCCTAGACTGGACAGGTAAAACTGCGCAACTCAAACTGTTCAGTTGCATCTGACTATTTTCGGGAACCCGCCCGCCCGCCGTCTCGGCTAGGTTGGCGGTGTGCGTCTGCTGTTGGTGTCCGACACCCACCTGCCCAAGCGCGCCAAGCGCCTCCCGGAGCAGCTGCTGGCCGAACTCCCGCACGCGGACGTGGTGTTCCACGCCGGCGACTGGGTCGACACCGCCACCCTGGACCTGCTCCGGAGCAGAAGCCGCCGGCTGATCGGGGTCTACGGCAACAACGACGGCCCCGCGCTGCGTGCCCGGCTGCCCGAAGTGGCGTACGCGGAGCTGGACGGCCTGCGCTTCGCCGTCGTGCACGAGACCGGCCCCGCCCAGGGGCGCGAGGCCCGCTGCGCCGCCCGCTTCCCCGATCTCGACGTCCTGGTCTTCGGGCACAGCCACATCCCCTGGGACACCACCACCCCGACCGGCCTGCGGCTGCTCAACCCCGGCTCCCCGACCGACCGGCGCCGCCGGCCCCACTGCACCTACCTCACCGCCACGCTCGCCGACGGCGCGCTCACCGACGTGACCCTGCACCGGCTGCCGGAGCGGTAGCGAGCCGGACGCGACGGCCGTGCCCGGGCGGCCTGCGCGACGGTCCTGTGGGGCGGTCGTGCCCGGCGGCCCGGGGCGCGCGGCGGCATCACCCTCGAGGTGCCCCGGCGGCCGGCGCGGTCGGCTCTGGGCGAGCTGGTCTGCCGGCCGGCTCCTTGACGTGCTGCTTCCGGGCGTGTCGCGATTTGTCAGGCGGCCGGAGGGTGGATGGCTCCGGCGGTGCTGGTCAGGGGCGTGCCGCTGCCGCCCCAGCGCAGGGCGACGATTTCGGCGGCGACGGAGACGGCGACTTCCTCGGGGGTGCGGGCGCCGAGGTCGAGGCCGAGCGGCGAGCGCAGCCGGGACAGCTCGGCCTCGCTCAGCCCGGCCTCCCTGAGCCGTGCGCGCCGCTCCCCGTGGGTCTTCCGGCTGCCCATCGCCCCGATGTAGGCGGCCGGCCGGCGCAGGGCTTCCTCAAGAAGCGGTACGTCGAACTTGGGGTCGTGGGTCAGGACGCAGATCACCGTGCGCTCGTCGGTCTCGGTGCCGGCGAGATAGCGGTGCGGCCACTCGGCGATCACCTCGACGGCGGCAGGGAAGCGCTTGGGCGTGGCGAAGACCGGGCGGGCGTCGCACACGGTGACCCGGTAGCCGAGGAAGTCGCCGATGCGGGCCACCGCAGCCGCGTAGTCGATCGCGCCGAACACCAGCATGCGCGGCGGTGGCGCGAACGACTGGAGGAACACGGTGACGGCGTCCTCACGGCGTTCCCCGTGCGGCCCGTAGTGACGCAACAGCGAGGCCCCGAGGGCGAGTTCGCCGCGCGCATCGGCGGTGGCGGCGACATCCAGGCCGGTCGTGCCGAGTGTGCCGTGCGCCCGGTCCGGCCAGACGGCGAGGCTTGCGCCGCGCGGCGCCGGCCCGTCCACCACCGTCGTCACGGTCACCGGCTCGCCCGCGGCGACGGAGGCGGCGACCGCGCCGAACGCCGGGTCCGTATCGGGGGTCACCGGCCGTACCAGCAGGGTGATCTCGCCGCCGCAGGTGAGGCCGACCGCGAAGGCGTCCGCGTCGCTGTACCCGAACGACTCCAGCCGCGCCTCGCCGCTCGCCACGACCTCCCGTGCCAGTTCGAACACCGCTCCCTCCACACAGCCCCCGGAGACACTCCCCACCACCTCGTCGTCCGGCCCCACGGCCATGGCGGCACCGGGCCCCCGCGGCGCGCTGCGGCTGACCGCGACGACCGTGGCCAGACCGAACGGCGCCCCGTCCGCGTGCCAGCGCGCCAGCGCCGGCAGAATCTCACGCACGATCCACTCCTCTCACCGGGTCTTCTCCCCGTACGCGGCCCGCTCCTCTTGCCGGTTCCATACCGGTCACCGGACCGCACCAGTCACCGAGGCCGTGCCGGCCGTGGGATTTGGGCGGGACGTTGTATCCGTGCCGCTCACGGGGCCCGGACCGGCCGCCGGGCCCGCGCCGGTCGTCGGCGTCGGTCGGTCCGCGGGGCGGGGCCGGTCCCCGGCGCCATGCAGGTCCCCGGGGCCCGCACGGCTCGCCGGGGCCGCTCCGTCATCCACGCCGCGCACCGCCGTCGTCGGCCGCTCAGGAGGCGTCGGGCTGTGGCCCGTGACGAAGGCGGCCACGCCGGCGGCCTGCCGCCTGGGCGCTGCGCACTGCAGTGCCGCTGCCATGCCGGCGGTCGGCGGCGGGTAACAGGGCTGGGCCTTACGGGGATTCACCCGGACAACCTGGTGCGCGAGGGCGTGCAGCCGACGCGTCTGCCGCCCGGGCGGCTCGACGGCCGCCATCGCCAAGTCGGGACCCTGCCGGGCGAGTTCGCGCGGAACCCGGGGCGGTCGGGTGCCGGTGGTGAACACCGAGGCAGAGGCTGCCCTGCAGCGCCTGGCGGATCCTGTCCGCGGCGGGGCGCGGATCCCCGCGCAGCGGATCGTGCGCCGCCATGATCGGGCCGGGGGTGCGGCAGCCGCACCGCAGGGCGTGCCGCCCGTGGGACGCCCGCTGCAGCGCCGTCCGGGCGCCGCCCCGGGCGAGCCCTTCGCGCGTGGTCGCCCCGCACCTGTCGGCCTGGGTGGCGAGCACCGGGCAGCAGCTCTTCACGCTTCCTCCGTCCAGGTCGACCGTGCATGCGCCGCAGCGGGCTCCACGTCGTCCTCGTCCGTCGTGCCGTCCACATGCACCGAGAGGTGCCGCATATGCCCTCCACCCATGGGGGAGGGGGTGGAAAGCGATCATTGGTGATGCAGGTCACATTATGACCCTGCCCCGGTCGTGGTGAACGCTGCACGGGGGCTTTCGTTGAGCGTTAATCCATTGCCGTGGGGTCCCGGAGTCTGCTGCACTGCGCGGGATCCGTCGTCACCCGGAGAGGACCAGCGATGCGCGCTGCGTGCATGTCACCCGAGGAAGGAATCCACCCCATGCCTAAGGACATCACGCTCAGTGCATCTGCTCAATCTCGGAATTCTCGCGCATGTCGACGCCGGTAAGACCAGCCTGACCGAACGGCTGCTGCACACGGCCGGGGTCATCGACGAGGTCGGCAGCGTCGACGACGGAAACACCCGGACCGACACCCTCGCGCTGGAACGCCGGCGCGGCATCACGATCAAGTCCGCCGTCGTGTCGTTCCCGCTCGACGGCGTCACCGTCAACCTCATCGACACCCCCGGTCATCCGGACTTCATCGCCGAGGTCGAGCGTGTGCTCGGCATCCTCGACGGCGCCGTTCTGGTCGTCTCTGCCGTCGAGGGGGTGCAGGCACAGACCAGGGTGCTGATGCGCACCCTGCGCCGACTGGGCATCCCCGCCCTGATCTTCGTCAACAAGATCGACCGGCGCGGCGCGAACGGCCCCGCCGTGCTCGAGCAGATGGCGCGCAGGCTGGCCGTACCGCTGGTCCCGATGGGCAGCCCCGCCTCGCCCGGCACCCGCGCCGCCCGCTTCGAGCCCGGCCTCGGCCCGGCCGTCCCCGAGGTGCTCGCCGACCACGACGACGACCTGCTCGCCGCCTATCTCGACCGGGGGATCCCCGACAGTCGCCTGTACGCGGCTGTCGCAGCCCAGGCCCGGCGGTCCCTGGTCCACCCCGTGTACTTCGGCTCCGCCGTCACGGGGGCGGGCGTACCCGAACTGGTCGCCGGTATCGAACAACTGCTGCCCGCTGCCGGCGGCGACCCCGCCGGGCCCCTGTCGGCCTCGGTCTTCAAGGTCGAACGGGGTCCGGCGGGGGAGAAGGTGGCCTACGCGCGCATCTTCTCGGGCACCCTGCGTGTCCGTGACCGGATCCCGTTCGGAAGCGGCGGCGACGGGGGCGACCTCGCCGGTGTGCGTGCCCGGGGCGGGGCCGTCGACAGCCCCGCGGGAGGCGGCCGGACCACCGGTGCCCGGGCGGCCGGCCGGGCCCGCGACGGCCGCCCCGAGGGACGTGTCACCGCGCTCAGCGTCTTCGAGGGGGCCGGCGACGCCCGGCGGGAGAGTGCCGGTGCCGGGCGGATCGTCAAGATCTGGGGGCTCGGCGGCATCCGGATCGGTGACGCGCTCGGCCTGCCGGGACGGGCGCATGAGCACCATTTCGCGCCGCCCACCCTGGAGACCGTTGTCGTCCCCGGCCCCGGTGCGGACCGGCGCTCCCTGCACCTGGCGCTCACCCAGCTCGCCGAACAGGATCCGCTGATCGGCGTCCGCCACGACGAACTGCGCGGGCAGACCTCCGTCTCGCTCTACGGCGAGGTGCAGAAGGAGGTCGTCCAGGCCACCCTCGCCGAGGAGTACGGCCTGGACGTCGCCTTCCGCGAGACGACGACCCTGTGCATCGAGCGGCCGGCCGGCACCGGACGCGCCGTGGAGTTCAACAGGCAGGACCCCAACCCGTTCCTCGCCACCGTGGGCCTGCGGGTCGAGCCCGCATCGCCCGGCGCGGGCGTGGCGTTCCGGCTGGAGGTGGAGCTGGGCGCGATGCCGTACGCCTTCTTCAGAGCCGTCGAGGACACCGTCCGCGAGACGCTCGGCCAGGGCCTGCACGGCTGGCGGATCCCCGACTGCACGGTGACCATGACCCATTGCGGGTACTCGCCCCGGCAGAGCCACGCCCACCAGGGCTTCGACAAGAGCATGTCGAGCACCGGGTACGACTTCCGGGGCTTGACCCCGCTGGTCCTGACCGAGGCGCTGCGCCGGGCGGGGACGGTCGTGCACGAACCGGTGCACCGCTTCCGGCTCGAGGCCCCCGCCGACACGCTGGGCGCGCTGCTGCCGGTGCTCGCGAGGCTGGGCGCCGTACCGGAGGCCACCGGTGCGCTCGCGGCCGGGGCCGTACTGGAGGGCACGGTGCCGGCCGCCCGGGTGCACGAGCTGGAGCAGCGCCTGCCCGGGCTCACCCGGGGCGAGGGCGAGCTGGAGACGGCGTTCGACCACTACGCACCGGTCGCCCGGGGCGCCGTCCCCGAACGGCCGCGCACCGACCACAACCCGCTCCACCGCAAGGAGTACCTGCTGAACGTGATGCGCAGGACCGGTGACGGGGCACCGCGTGCTGACTGATGGTCAACTTACTTGTGAGTCAGGTGGTATTGACGCTGCCCGGACCGCGTCGGACTGTGGTGTACATGTCGAACATCCGGGCGCGTCTGCTGGCTGTCCTGGTCGTCCTCAGCGGATTCCCGACGGTGGCGGGCGCCCCGCCCGCCACCGCCGCCACCTCGGCTCCTCCCTCCGACTCCCTCTGGTTCGACGGCTCCCCGCTCACCGTGCAGGGCGGCCGTTTCACCGACGGCCAGGGGCGCGAGATCGTCCTGCGGGGCTACAACGTCTCCGGTGAGACCAAACTGGAGGAGAACAGCGGCCTGCCGTTCGCCTCCGTCGCCGACGCCCGCAAGTCCGCCACCGCGCTGCGCGCCCTCGGCGGCGGCAACGCGGTCCGCTTCCTGCTCTCCTGGGCGCACGCCGAGCCGGTGCGCGGCCGGGTCGACACCGGCTACCTGGCCGCCGTCACCGAGCAGATGCGCGCCTTCCTGGACGAGGGCGTGCGGGTCGTCCCCGACTTCCACCAGGACCTGTACTCCCGCCACCTGTTCACCGCCGGCAGCTGGTACACGGGCGACGGCGCCCCCAAGTGGGCGGTGGACGCCGGGGGTTACCCCGCCGAGTCGTGCGGGATCTGCCTCTTCTGGGGTCAGAACATCACCCAGAACGCGGCCGTGCAGGAGGCGCAGTACGACTTCTGGCACGACAGCCACGGCCTCCAGGACGCCTTCCTCGACACCGCCGGGACAACCCTGGCGTATCTTCAGCAGAACCTGGACCGGGCGGAGTTCGCGGGCATCGTCGGCTTCGACCCGTACAACGAGCCGTATGCCGGCTCCTACGACTCCGGGCAGACCTCCCGTACCTGGGAGCGGGATCTGCTGTGGCCGTTCTACGTGAAGTTCCGCGCCCGGATGGACGCGGCCGGCTGGCAGGGCAAGCCCGCCTTCGTGGAGCCCAACCTCTTCTGGAACTCCAACATCTCCACCCAGAAGCAGGAGGGCGGCCTGCTGGATGCGCACACCCTAGGCCCGGACTACGTGTTCAACACCCACTTCTACGACCAGAAGGCCATCTCCGGGATCCTGATGTGGGGCAAGGCGGCCGACGGCCAGTACGCCTCCGACTTCGCCACCGTCCGAAGCCGCGCTGCCTCGGCCGGCACCGCGGCCGTGGTCAGCGAGTTCGGGCATCCCCTGTCCGGCACCGTCTCCGACAAGGCGCCCACCGTCCTCAAGGCCATGTACCAGGCCCTCGACTCCGGCCGGCCGGGTACCGGTTGGTGGTCGGACCCGGCCGGTTTTGGCCCGGTGCTCTCCGGCACCCAGTGGCAGTGGGACATCTACAACGGCAGGCACCACGAGCCGATGAACGGCAATCCCGACAAGGTGCTCACCTCCGGCGACGCCTGGAACGACGAGGACCTCTCCGCCGTGGACCTCGACGACTCGGGCCAAGTGGCACTGCGTCAGGACTCCCGGCTCCTCGACCGCGTCTACCCCAGCGCAACGGCCGGCACGACGCTGGCCTTCACCTACGAGGACCGCTCCCGCGACGGCTCCACGACCCTCACCTGGAACCCGGTGCCCGGCTCGCTGCCGAACGTGGCCCGGCTGGTGGGTTCCGGACAGTACGGGCTGCTGGTGTGGCGCTCCGGGGACGGCACCGCCCCCACCGAACTGCACCTGCCGGCGTCCTTCCCCACCGCCTCGACCACCGTCGTCTCCGACCTGGGCACGGCGTACGCCCCGCCCGCCTACTCCGCCGCCGCCCCGGTCGCCGTCGCTCCCGAGCCGGGCGGCACCGGCAGCCGCCGGCTGCTGCTCACCGACGGCGACTCCGGTGTCCTGCACTACGCGCTGGTGACCAACGGGGCCACGGCGCCCTCGGCGGACCTGCTGGGCGCGGCCAGGTCCGAGCTGGCCGCCTGGGCGGCGGCGCACTTCTGAGGCCCTTGGACCCAAGCCGAACGGCCTCCGGGGAGAGTGGGGTCCCCCCGGAGACCGCCGGCGCTCAACTCCCGCTCGGACCGGTCCAGTCGGCCTGGACATGCCCCAGCCGGACGCGCTGCGGATGGTCGCCGACCGGCACCGAGAGCACCTTCTGCCCGGTGGCGAAGTCGATGGCCGTGATCTGGTCGGCGCCGGCCTCGGAGATGACGCAGTCCTTGCCGTCGCCGCTCACCGTCGCCCAGTACGGCGTCGACGCGGTGATGAGCGGACCGACGTCGAAGGAGGCCCGGTCGACCACGGTCGCGTAGTTGTCCATGGTCCCGGCGACGCACAGCTTGGTGCCCTCGGGGTTCATCGAGATGCCGTGGTGGCGGGAGTCCAGCAGCCAGGTGGTGCGGTCCGGGTTCGTCGCAGGGTTCTCCGGCAGCGTCGCCACCCGGGTGATCTTGTCGGCGGCCACGTCGTACTCCAGGAAGCCGTTGAAGAACGACACCTGGAAGTACAGCTTGGACCAGTCGGGCGTGAAGGCGGCGGGTCGGACCGCGCTGGAGAAGTTCTTCAGCCCGATCGCGTCCAGCCGCTGCCGCATGTCGATGGTCTTGACCTGTTTGAACGTGGTCGCGTCCACGACGGTGATGTGACGGTCGCCCTTGGTCCAGTCCCAGCCCGGGTCGTCGAGGGACGTGGTGACCTCGCCGATGGACATGTTCCAGATGTACTTGCCGCCGTCGGTGAAGAAGTTCTCGTGCGGCTTGTCGCCGGTGGCGAACTCGCCCAGTTCCCTGCCGGTGCCGATGTCCAGCACCTGCACCTTGTTCGCGGTCGAGGCGGAGACCGCGACCCGGGTGCCGTCGGGGGAGACGGCCATGTGGTCGGCGCGGTAACCGGCCACCGGGAAGCGCCAGTTGACCTTGTCGGTGGCCAGGTCGATGGAGACGACGTCGGCGAAGCTCGGCCGGGAGACGACCACAGACCTCCCGTCCGGCGTGGAGTACATGTCGTCCGCGTACTGGTCGTGTCCCTCGCCGACCTCGTTGCGGATCGACATGTAGTAGATCCACTTGACCGGATCGGCGTTGATCTCGGCCAGCCGCTCCGCCTTGTCGGGGATGACGTTGATCCGGCCGATCTTCGCGAAGTCGCCGGAGGAGCGGATGACATCGGCGGTGCCGTCCCAGTTGTTGCCGACGAACAGCACCTCGCGCAGGCCGTCGGAGCCGGCCGTGGCGGCGGTCGCGGCGGTCGCCGGTCCGGCGACGGTCAGGACGAGGGCGGCGGCCACGGAGCACAGGTGCCTGGTTCTGGAGGCAGGCATGACTGCTCCCCTTCCTCGGAGAGTCTCACGGGAGTCTGACGGGGGGAACGCTCGGGAAGTCTGAACACACGCGCATTCACAGTGAACTTACTGAAAAGTAAGGAGGAGGCGGCTTACTCGACAAGAGGTGTGCACGACAAGATTGGGGGTCGGTGGGCGACGGAGGGGGAAGCGTGACGGGCAGGCTCAAGGCGCCGACGGGCCGCTACGGCGGCAGGTCCGCCGAGGAGCGGCAGGCCGAACGGCGCCGCCGGTTCCTGGACGCGGCCCTGGAGCTGTTCGGCGGCACACCCGGCTACCGGGCGACCACGGTCGCCGCGCTCAGCCAGGCCGCCGGACTGTCCACGCGCCAGTTCTACGAGGAGTTCCGGACCCTGGAGGACGTGCTCGCCGCGCTGCACCTGGAGGTCAACGGCTGGGCCGAGCAGGCGGTGCTGGACGCCCTCGCCACGGCGGACGGCCTGCCGCTGGCCGAGCGTGCCGCGGTGCTCTTCCGGGCCTACGCCCGCGGTGTCACCCGCGATCCGCGCCGGATCCGTATCGCCTTCGTGGAGATCATCGGCGTCAGCCCGCGCCTGGAGGAGCAGCGCCTGGCCCGCCGGGCCCGCTGGGTCGACCTCATCCGCGCCGAGGCGGACGCGGCCGTGCGCAGCGGGGAGGCGGCGCCCCGGGACTACCGGCTCGCCGCGACCGCCTTCATCGGCAGCGTCAACGGCCTGCTGCACGACTGGAGCGCGGGCTGGGTGGACGCCACGCTGGACGAGGTGGTGGACGAGCTGGTGCGGTTGCTGCTGGGGATGCTCCGGCCGCAGGGCTGGCGCCCCGCGACCGGGTGACCGGGGTGACCGGGGTGACCAGGGTGTGTGCCGGGTGGCGTCGGCCCAGGTCAGTGCCGTTTCGGGCGGCTCGCCGCGCGGGATCGGCGCGGAGCTGGTCTGCTGGTGCGGGGGCGTCGTAGTCGTGCTCCGGAACGGAGACGGCACACCGCGAGGCACAGGAGTGAGCGGGATGAGTACCTATCGAGTCGCGCAGGTGAGGGCCGCGGGCGGCCCGTTCGAGCTGGCGGAGCGGGAGGTGCAGGAGCCCGGTTTCGGGCATGTGCGGATCGCCGTCGAGGCGTGCGGCGTCTGCCACAGCGACGCCATGTTCGTGCATGCCGCGGTGCCGGGCGTGACGTTCCCGGAGGTTCCCGGGCACGAGGTCGCCGGGCGGATCGAGGCGCTCGGCGCGGGGCTGCAGGACTGGGGCTGGCAGGTCGGCGACCGGGTGGCGGTCGGCTGGTTCGGCGGCAGCTGCGGCCACTGCACGCCCTGCCGGCGGGGCGACTTCATCCTGTGCACCAGTCTCAAGACGCCCGGGTGGACCTATGACGGAGGCTTCGCCGAGAAGATGATCGCGCCCGTCGACGCACTGGCCCGCATCCCCGATGCGCTCGCGCCGAGCGATGCCGGGCCCATGGCCTGTGCGGGCGTGACCGTCTTCAACGGGCTGCGGCGCAGTTCCGCCCGGCCCGGCGACCGGGTCGCGGTACTCGGGCTCGGCGGCCTCGGTCACCTCGGGGTGCAGTACGCGGCGGCGATGGGCTTCGAGACCGTGGCGATCGCACGGGGCGCGGAGAAGGCCGACTTCGCCAAGCAGTTGGGCGCCCACCACTACGTCGACAGCACCTGCGGCACCCCTGTCGCCGAGTCCCTGCAGTCCCTGGGCGGGATGCGCGTCGTCCTGGCCACCGCCGGGAACTCCGGGGCCATCAGCGCCACCGTGGACGGGCTCGCGCCGCGCGGTGAACTGGTGGTCATCGGCGCGGACAGCGACCCCCTGGACATCGTCCCGTTCCAGCTGATCATGGGCGCCCGGGTCGTGCGCGGCCATCCGTCCGGCACCGCGCAGGACGTGATGGACACCATGGAGTTCAGCGCCCTGCACGGCATCCGCCCGATGACCGAGAACGTACCGCTGGACGACGCGGACGCCGCCTTCCAGAAGATGCTCGCGGGCAAGGCCCGCTTCCGCATGGTCCTCACGAACGGCTGACCCCGCCGACCGACGCCCGGCCGGCCGGCCCACAGGGCCCACGGCCGACCGCCGCAGGGCCTGACCGGGGTCGGGCCTGCTGACCTTGGGCCCGGCCGCCCCTGGACTCGACAGCCCGCGCGAGTCAACCGCACCTGGGCCCGACCGACCCTGGGCCCGGCGGGCCCGTGCCCGTCGGCCGGCCCCGGCCGCGTGGGGCCGGGGCCCGCCGTCGTCGGCCCCCTCAACCGCCCAGCCGCTGCAGTGCCTTCAGGACCGGGGCGGTGCCGTCCTCCCCGCGGATGCGAATGCCCAGGGTGCGGGCCCGGTCCCGGTACGGAGGCTCTCGGGTGGCTTGGACCAGGGCCGAGGACAGGGCGTCCACGGTCAGGCGGCGCAGCGGTACGGCGGCCGGTGCGACGCCCAGCGCCACCAGCCGGGCCGACCAGAAGCCCGCGTCGAACTGGACCGGTACCGGCACCGCCGGCACCCCGGCGCGCAGCCCCGCCGCGGTCGTGCCCGCGCCCGCGTGGTGGACCACGGCCGCCATGTGCGGGAACAGCAGCGCGTGCGGCACCTCGCCGATGGTCAGCATGTCGTCTCCGTCGGCCGTGAGCCCGCCCCAGCCGCGCTGGATCACCCCGCGCAGCCCGGCCCGCCGCAGCGCCGCCACCACCTGGGCGCTGAGCCGCCGGGCGTCCGGCACGGTGGCGCTGCCCAGCCCGACGAAGACCGGAGGCGGACCGTCATCAAGGAACTCCCGTACATTCTGCGGGAGTTCCTGCTGTGTGTCGTACGGCCACCAGTACCCGCTCACCGTCAGTCCAGGGCGCCAGTCCCGGGGCCGGGGCACCACCAGCGGGCTGAAGCCGTGGAGTACCGGCCACAGCCGCCGCTCCCTGGTGCGCAGTCCCGCCCCGGCCCGCTGCCGGGGCAGACCGAGCCGTCTGCGCACCCCGGGCAGGGCGCCGGCGAAGATGTGTTCCGTGGCGAGGCACACCCCGTGCCCGGCCGCCCGGTTGGCCACTGGTCCCCAGGAGCCGCCACCGAGTACCGCAGGTGCGAACTCCCTTGTCCCGGCGATGGGTTGGAGATAGACGCCGATGCTCGGCAGCCGCAGTCCCTCGGCGATCGTATGGCCGAGCGGGGCCAGCGAGGCGGACAGCAGCAGCGCCTCGCTGCCGTCGGCCGCCGTGAGCAGGTCCTCGGTCATCCGCCCGACCAGTCGGCGCGCCATGTCCGCCAGGCGCAGCAGTTTCCCGGCGTCGCTGGCACTGCGCTGCAGGCCGCGTCCGCGCGGGGACTCCAGCTCCGCCAGTGGATCGACGGGCAGGGAGTGGAACCGTACGCCCGACCCCGCCACCAGCGGCTCGAAGCGGGCATGGGTGACCAGGGTGACCTCGTGCCCGGCCAGCGCGAGGCGGTGCCCCAGCCCGGTGTAGGGGGCGACATCGCCCCGGGATCCGGCCGTCATGATCGCAATGCGCACAGTGACCCAGTATGGCGGCGCGGCGCCGACCGCGGGGCCCAACGGGCCGGACCGCGCGGCCGGTTCCCCCTCCTTCGGGTCGCAGACCTCGCGCCCGGGCGGGCTCTGCGGTCGGCGCGCGACACGTTCGGCACAAGCTGGTCGTCCACGGCGACAGGTGCCTCGACGCCTACGAGCCCGGCACCACCGACGGCACCACGGTCGTGATCGGGAACTGCAACGGCCGGGACGACCGGAAATGGTCCCGGACCTGGCCGCCCGGTGTCACGCGGTCGCCCTCCCGGCGGCCGCGACCGTCTGCTCCAGCAGGGTGGCGATGGTCATCGGGCCGACACCACCCGGCACCGGGGTGATCAGCGAGGCCCGCTCCACGGCCGAGTCGAAGTCGACGTCGCCGACGTTGCCCGGGTTGTAGCCCGCGTCGATCACGACCGCGCCGGGCTTGATGTCCTGCCCGCGGATCAGCCGGGGCCGGCCGACGGCCGCGACGACGATGTCGGCCTCGCGGACCGCCGCCGACAACTCCCGGGTGCGCGAATGGCAGTAGGTCACGGTCGCGTCCCGGGCCAGGAGCAGCATGCCCACCGGCTTGCCGAGAATCGCACTGCGGCCCACGACCACCGCCCGCTTGCCGGCGGGGTCGACGCCGTACTCGTCCAGCAGCCGCATGATCCCGCCCGGTGTGCAGGAGACGAAGCCCGGCAGGCCGAAGCTCATCGTGGCGAACGAGGCGAAGGTGACTCCGTCGACGTCCTTCTCGGGCGCGATCGCCTCGAACGCCGCCCGCTCGTCGACATGGTCGCCGACCGGGTGCTGGAGCAGGATGCCGTGCACGGCCGGATCGGCGGACAACTCCCGCAGGATGCCGACGAGTTCGGCGGTCGTCGTGGTGGCCGGCAGCGCCACGTGCCGGGAGGCGATACCGGCCTTGCGGCAGCGGTTCTGCTTCATGCGGACATAGGTCACGGACGCCGGGTCCTCACCGACCAGGACGGTCGCGAGGCACGGGGTGACACCGGTCCGGGCGGTCAGCTCGGCCGCCCTCCTCGTGGTGTCCTCGACGACACGGCGGGCGAGGGCGGTGCCGTCCATGAGACGGGCCTGGGTCATGCTGCACACTCCTGAGCGGATCGACTCTCTCGCCCAGGCGCGCGGCAACCGGCACGGGCCGCTCCCCGGTGGTACTCCACCTCAGCGCCAGTCACGGCCCGTGTACAGCCTAACCGAGCATGCGCAAGCTCCCGGTCCCGGTGCCGGCCGCGGACGCCTCAACGGCGCCGGCACGGAACGGCTCGACGGTGCCGGGAGCGTCGGCCGCTCGGCACGGGGCGTGGCCGCGCGGCCTTGAGCAGCGACCGCAGACGTATCCCTCCCAGGGCCGCATGGGCCGAGAAGGTCCAGGTCAGCCTGGAGGTGACCCGGACCCTCGCACCCTTCCTGCCGACGCCCGCCATATCGGGTACGCCTACTCGTCCCAGGCCTGGATGATCAGCTGGTCGGCGATCTTGCCGTCCCGCAACGTGACCATCGACTCGGCGAAGACCTTGGTGCCGTCGCCGTACTGGCACACCTCGCTGAAGGCGAGGTGGTCGCCCTGCAGGACGCACTGCTCGAGCTTGTGCGTCATGTCGCGGCTGTAGACGTCGTTCAGCAACTCGGCGATCTGGATCCGGCCGTGCAGCACCGTGGGATGGCTGGGCTGGTTGTTGTGGTCGACGATGCGGATCTGTGCCCCGTCGGCGTAGAGCGCGAGCAGGGAGTTGCCGGTGTTGCCCTCCACGGCCCGGCGCAGTGTCTCGATGTCGAAGGCGGAACCTGTCGCGATGCCCATGGTGACCTCCTCCAGGCGCCCGCGGCCCGGCGCGGAGCGGACCGCGCGGACTCCGTTCTTCGAGGCTCCTCCGGCCCGGCGGCCACGGCAAGCGCAGCCGGTGGTCTCCGCCTCACGGGTGAGCGGGGGCCGCCGACCGTGTCCGGCCGGGGCCCGGGCGCGTTGCTGAAGGCATGATCTCAACACGACGTATCGTCGCCGCCCTCGGCCTCGCCGCCGGGATCACGGGTCTCGCCGCCCCGCTGGCGAACGCGGCCGCCGAGAGCGCACCGCACACCGGGCTGATCAACCCCATGACCACGCTGGACTCGCTCACCGTCAGCGACATCCCGGCCGCGCACAAGAAGCAGGTCCCGCGGGTGTCCGAGCAGATGCGCGCGCTGAACCGGGTCAACCAGCTGAACAAGCTGAACGAACTGCACCAGGTCACCGACCTCGCGGCCCCCGTGACGGGCCTGGTCCCGGCCGTCGAGGGCTGATCCGACCCCGGTTGCGAGGGCCGTCCCCGTCGGTGGGGCGGCCCTCACCGCTGCCCGGGTCCGGGGCCTGCCGCCGGCTCCCGCCCCGCCCGCAGTACCTCCCAGTCCCGGGAGAACGCGAACGCCGCGCCCGTGCTCCCCGGCAGGCAGCCGGGCAGGAGGCGGACGAGCAGATCGCCCGGCCCCAGCTCGATCCAGGTGCGGACCCCGGTGCGGTGCAGTGCGCCGGCCATGTCCGTGAACGGCAGTGGGGCGCGTGGTACCCAGAACTCCGCCTCGGCGGTCTCGGCGCCCACCGGGCGGGCGGTGACATCGCACACGAGCGGGAGGCGCGGGGCCCGTGGGTGCAGCGTGGCAAGCGTACGGCCGTACGCGCCGAGGAGCCCGTCCATCCCGGGGCGCTCCGGTGCCGGTTCGGGCAGGGCGTCGAGGAGCCGGGCCAGAGTGCCGACCGCGTGGCAGGCCTCGGCCAGGGAGAAGACACCGGCGGCATACGCGGCGGCCATCCGCCCGGCCGCCTGACCGTAGACCACGTCCGGCCGGACGCCCCAGCTGCCCAGCAGCCGGTACTGCGCCGCCTGGAGCGCGAAGAGCGCCGGACCGGCGAACGACGCCCGCTCCAGCAGCGCCGCCGTGTGCGTGCCGTCGGCCGCGAACATCACGCCGCCCAGCGGGAGTTCGAGATACGGGTCGAGGCGTGCGCAGACGTCGTCCAGTGCCTCGGCGAACACCGGGCACTCCGCCCGGAGTTCACGCCCGGTTCCGGGCCGTGGCGAGGCATCGGCCGAGAACAGGAATGCGGTACGTCCGGTGCGGCCGTCAAGGAACATGCCCCCATTGAGGCACGGCGCGGCCGGGCGCACACACCAGGCAGACTCCCACACCCTGCAAAAAAATTGTCATCATGGAATGGCCATTTTCGGTCACATTCCAATGCGATGCGAAGCGACAGCAAAGGATTCCGATCCCCTTCCCCGGCTGCAGCCCCTCTGCCGGTGGCTGCCGGACCCGTGCGGCCGGAGGCCGGAAAGATCCACGACCACCGCCGTGGTCCGCCCCGCTACCGATCGGTCACGCGTAGGGTCGGCAACGAAGGCAATCGAAAGAAGGGGCCGGACCATGGCGCAGGAAGTACGCGGCGTGATCGCACCGGGGAAGGACGCACCCGTACGGGTCGAGACGATCGTGGTCCCGGACCCGGGGCCCGGCGAGGCCGTCGTACGCGTCCAGGCCTGCGGTGTCTGCCACACCGATCTGCACTACAAACAGGGCGGCATCACGGACGACTTCCCCTTCCTGCTCGGCCACGAGGCCGCCGGCGTCGTGGAGTCGGTCGGCGAGGGTGTCACGGAGGTGGCACCCGGTGACTTCGTCGTCCTCAACTGGCGTGCGGTGTGCGGCCAGTGCCGGGCCTGTCTGCGGGGCCGCCCCTGGTACTGCTTCGACACCCACAACGCCAAGCAGAAGATGACCCTGACCGATGGCACCGAGCTGTCCCCGGCGCTCGGCATCGGCGCGTTCGCCGAGAAGACGCTCGTCGCCGCCGGTCAGTGCACCAAGGTCGACCCGGCCGTCTCCCCGGCGGTCGCCGGACTGCTCGGCTGCGGAGTCATGGCCGGCATCGGCGCGGCCATCAACACGGGCGGCGTCGGCCGCGGCGACTCCGTCGCCGTCATCGGCTGCGGCGGCGTCGGCGACGCGGCCATCGCCGGGTCGAACCTCGCGGGCGCGGCGAAGATCATCGCCGTGGACATCGACGGCCGCAAGCTCGACCGGGCCCGCGCCCTGGGCGCCACCCACACCGTCAACTCCAAGGACACCGACCCGGTCGAGGCGATCCGCGAGCTGACCGGAGGCTTCGGAGCCGACGTCGTCATCGAGGCCGTCGGCCGCCCCGAGACCTACCGGCAGGCCTTCTACGCCCGCGACCTCGCCGGCACCGTCGTCCTCGTCGGCGTGCCCACCCCCGAGATGAAGCTCGAACTGCCCCTGCTGGACGTCTTCGGCCGAGGCGGCGCCCTGAAGTCGTCCTGGTACGGCGACTGTCTGCCCAGCCGGGACTTCCCCATGCTGATCGACCTGCACCTGCAGGGCCGGCTGCCGCTCGACGCGTTCGTCACCGAGACCGTCCAACTGGACGAGGTGGAGAAGGCGTTCGAGCGGATGCACGGCGGTGACGTGCTGCGCTCGGTGGTGGTGCTGTGATGACCGTGCGCATCGAACGCCTCGTCACCTCCGGCAAGTTCAGCCTCGACGGCGGCACCTGGGACGTCGAGAACAACGTGTGGATCGTCGGCGACGAGCGGGAGGTGATCGTCGTCGACGCAGCCCACGACGCCGAGGCCATCGCCGCAGCGGTCGACGACCGGCGCCTGATCGCCATCGTGTGCACGCACGCCCACAACGACCACGTCAACGCCGCACCGCGACTCGCCGACCTCACCGGCGCCACCATCTGGCTGCACCCCGACGACCTGCCGCTGTGGCGGATGACCCACCCGGACCGCGAGCCCGACCGGCACCTGTTGGACGGGCAGGTCATCGAGGCGGCCGGCGCCGACCTCACCGTGATCCACACCCCGGGCCACGCCCCCGGGGCCGTCTGCCTGTACGACCCCGGGCTCGGCGCCGTCTTCACCGGCGACACCCTCTTCCAGGGCGGTCCCGGCGCCACCGGCCGCTCGTACTCCCACTTCCCGACGATCATCGACTCCATCCGCGACAAGCTCCTCACCCTGCCGCCGCAGACCAAGGTTCTCACCGGGCACGGCGAGTCCACGACGATCGGTGCCGAGGCACCCCACCTGGAGGAGTGGATCCGTCGCGGGCACTGAAGCCGCGTACGCCCGTACGATCACGGTCATGACCGCGCACACGAACACGCTCGAGACCCTGCACGGCACCCGCGTCCTGCGCTGTGCATCCCACGGCCCGCTCCTCGACGGCGAACGCGTGGCGCTGGACCTGATCGGCGACGCGTTCGGCCAGGACGCCGAGCTGGTCGCGGTGCCCGTGCAGCGGGTGGCGGAGGAGTTCTTCCGGCTGCGCTCCGGCGTGGCCGGCGCCGTCGTGCAGAAGTTCGTGAACTACCGGCTGCGGCTCGCGGTCCTCGGCGACATCTCGGCGCACCTCGGGGCGAGCGAGGCCCTGCGCGACTTCGTGTACGAGTCCAACCAGGGAAACCAGCTGTGGTTCCTCGCCGACGAGGCAGGGCTGGAGGAGCGACTGAGCAGGTAGTACCGGCAGACCTCGCAGGCAATACCGACAGAAGATGTCCGGCTTTCCCGTGACAGTGGACCGCGACAGCAGTCGCACCGCACAGGAGGCCGGGCATGTCAGGACCGCTCAACGACAGGGTGGCGCTGGTCGCCGGGGCGACCCGGGGCGCCGGACGCGGCATCGCCGTGGAACTCGGCGCGGCCGGCGCCACCGTCTACGTCACCGGCCGCAGCACCCGCACCCGGCGCTCGGAGTACGACCGCCCCGAGACCATCGAGGACACCGCCGACCTCGTCACCGCGGCGGGCGGAACCGGGATCGGCGTCCCCGTCGACCACCTGGACCACGGCGCCGTACGGACCCTGGTGGACCGCATCGCGGACGAACAGGGCCGGCTGGACATCCTCGTCAACGACATCTGGGGCGGCGAGAACCTCTTCGAGTGGAACACCCCGGTCTGGGAGCACGACCTGGACAACGGGCTCAGGCTCCTGCGGCTCGCGGTCGAGACCCACGCCGTCACCAGCCACTACGCGCTGCCCCTGCTGCTGCGCCGGCCCGGCGGCCTGGTCGTGGAAGTCACCGACGGCACCGCCGACTACAACCGCGACACCTACCGCGTGAACTTCTTCTACGACCTCGCCAAGGCCGGCGTCCTGCGCATGGCCTTCGCGCTCGGCCACGAGCTGGGCCCGCGCGGCGCCACCGCCCTCGCGCTCACCCCGGGCTGGCTGCGCTCGGAGCTGATGCTCGACGCATACGGAGTGCGCGAGGACAACTGGCGTGACGCCCTCGTCCGCGAACCGCACTTCGCCATCTCCGAGACCCCGCGCTTCGCCGGCCGCGCCGTTGCCGCCCTGGCCACCGATCCCGACGTTGCCCGCTTCAACGGGCAGTCCCTGTCCAGCGGCGGACTCGCCCGGGTGTACGGCTTCACCGACCTCGACGGCAGCCGGCCCGACGCCTGGCGGTACCTGGTCGAGGTGCAGGACACGGGCAGGCCCGCCGATGTCACCGGCTACCGGTGAGGTCGTCCCGCCGTACCCGGTGAAACCGCGGCGCCCGGGCCGTACGGTCGGCCCATGACCGATCACAGCCGTTTCACCGGACACGGAGTTCTCGTCACGGGCGCGGCCCGCGGTATCGGCGCGGCCGTCGCCCGCCGGCTCGCCGAGGAGGGCGGCCTGGTCCTGCTGACCGACCGTGACCTGCCCGAGGCCGGGCGAGCCGCGGTGTCCCTGCGTCAACAGGGCCTGGTCGCGGAGGCGTTGGCGTGCGACGTCGCCGACCGCCTGTCGGTGCAGGCCGCCGTCGCGCACGCCGTCGCCGCGTTCGGCTCGCTGGACGTGCTGGTCAACTGCGCCGCCCACTGCACGCCGGACGCCCCGCTGTTCGAGGACGACCCCGACGAGGCGTGGGCGCGCGACCTCGACATCACCCTCACCGGCGTCCAGCGCTGCTGCCGGGCCGCGCTGCCCCACCTCGCCGCCTCCGGGCGCGGCGCGATCGTCAGCATCGGCTCCGTGAACGGCCTGCAGGACTTCGGCAACCACGCCTACAGCGCCGCCAAGGCCGGCCTCTCCTCGCTGACCCGGACCCTGGCCGGGCATGCGGCGGCCCGGGGTGTACGGGTGAACCTCGTGGCGCCGGGTACGGTCCGCACCTCGGCGTGGGAGGGCCGCGCCGACGAACTCGACGCCATCCGGACCCTGTACCCGCTCGGCCGCATCGGCGAGCCCGAGGACATCGCCGCCGCGGTCGCCTTCCTCGCCTCACGTGACGCCGCGTGGATCACCGGGACGACGCTGGTGGTCGATGGCGGTCTGACGGCGGTGAACACGGGCTTCCACGCGGCGCTGCGGCAGCGCCCGGACGGGGTGCGGGCGGCGGCGCGACCGGCCCACCGCGACCCGGAGGCGGGAACGGGCCGGTAGCTCACCGGCGCTCACCGGGCCGTCCTCGCCCGCAGCCGCCCCAGCAGTTCCCGCGCCGCCGGAGTCATCGGTCCCTCGGCCCGCCAGGCCAGGGCCACGCGTCCGCGTGCGCGCGCGTCGTCGAGGGGCAGGGCGGTGAGGCCGGGCCGGGGGAGCAGTCCGGGGACCACGGCGACGCCCAGGCCGTGGGCCGCCAGGCGGACGAGCGCGTCCGGGGTCGCCGCCTCGATGGCGATGTGCGGCCGGAAACCCGCCTCGGCACACAGCCGTTCCAGGACGGCGCGCGTTCCGGTCCCGCGCGGCAGGCTGATCAGCCGGTGCCCGCGCAGGGCTGTCAGCGGGACGCCGCCCGTGCCGTCGTACCCGGCGAGCAGGGGATGCCCGGGGGCGGCCGACGCCACCAGCGGCTCGTCGATCACGACGTGTACGGCGAGGCCCGGCGGCGGCTGGTCGGCGACTGCGGTGACCGCAAGGTCCAGCTCGCCCCTGCGCAGCGCGGCCAGCATCCGGTCCGTGGTGTCCTCGGTGAGGGTGACCTCGACGTGCGGGTGCGCCGCATGGAAGTCCGCCAGCAGCCCGGCCACGTCGAAGGCGTGCGCGAGCGTGCCGGGGACGAGACCCACGGCGACCCGGCCGCGCAGCAGACCGGTGTACTCCTGCACCGTCTGCCGTATCCCCTCGACGGCCGCGAGCGCCGCCCGCGCGTACGGCAGCACGGCCTCACCGACCTCCGTCGGCCGCACCGATCGGCCCGAGCGGTCCAGCAGCGGTTGCCCCAACTCCCGCTCCAGCTGCCGCACTTGAGCACTCAGTCCGGGCTGGGCCAGATGCAGCTGCTCGGCGGCCCGGGTGAAACCGGCCTCCTCCACCACCGTCACGAAATACCGCAGCTGCCTCAACTCCATAACCGTTCATGCTAGGTGCCAGACGGATCATGTCTTGGACTTCCGGCCGCGTGATCAACACCCTGGAGGCATGGGGACAGCAGCAGACACCGCCGCCACAGCCGCCGCCATCGCCGCCGAGCGTCGCGAATTGGCCGATTTCTTCGAGACGTTGACGCCCCTGCAGTGGGCGGCGCCCAGTCTCTGCGCGGGCTGGCGGGTACGGGAGGTCGTGGCGCACATGTCGATGGGGTTCAGGTATCCGACCGCCAGGATCCTGGCGGAACTGCTCAAGGCGCGCGGCAGCCTGCACCGCACGACCGACCGGCTCGCCCGCAAAGACGCGGCCGCCCACTCGGACGCCGAACTCGCCGCGTTCCTGCGGATCCACGCCCACCATCCCTGGAAGCCCCCGGTCGGCGGGCTCGTCGCGGCCCTCGGGCACGACGTCGTGCACGGCCTGGACGTCACCGTCGCCCTGGGGCTGGACCGCACGGTCCCCGAGGACCGGCTGCGGACCCTCCTCGACGCCGTCGACCCGCGCGCCTTCCGCGTCTTCGGCACCGACCTCACCGGCGTCCGGCTGTGCGCCGACGACCTCGACTGGTCCTTCGGCACGGGCGCGCCCCTGTACGGCCGCGGCCAGGACCTGCTGCTGGTCGCCTACGGCCGCAGGCTTCCCGCCGGCCGGCTGCGCGGCGACGAAGTTCACCGTTTCGTCACAGCCTGACCGGAACCACAACCCCCGTGCCCCCGCACAGGTCTAGTGGTCGGACATCGGGGGAAGCGCGTAGAAAGCACCCGGGGCAGGTCCCGGGCCGCAAGGGGAGAGGGGACAACCATGGGGGACATACGGAGACGGAGTGTCGTCGCGCTGGGCGTCACGGGACTGGTGGCGCCGCTCGCGCTCGCCCTCACCGCCGCACCGGCCCAGTCGGCCACGAACTGCACCACGCAGGCGGGGCCGTACCAGAAGCAGGTGGAGAAGTTTCTCGGCCGGCCCGTCGACGGCAGGCAGTCGGCCGCCGACTGCAAGGCCATCAAGGCCTTCCAGGACCGAAACGGCATCACCCCCGACATCGGCTACGCCGGTCCCGTCACCTGGGCCGTGATGGACCTGATCAACCAGCAGAAGGCCGTGGGCAAGAACCCCGGCAAGGACGGCAAGTGTCCGGTGAACAAGGGCCGTATCGCCTGCGTGAACCTCACGCTCCAGCTCAGCTGGATCCAGGACGGCAGGAAACTCGTCTACGGACCCGTCCCCGTGCGCACCGGCCGCAAGGGCTACACCACCCGCACAGGCCTGAAGAAGATCTACTGGCGGGACCTCCACCACGTCTCGACCCTGTACAACGTGCCGATGCCCTACAGCCAGTTCTTCGACGGCGGCCAGGCCTTCCACTCGGTGGGCCTGAGCATGTGGAACCCGCCCGGTTCGCACGGCTGCGTCAACATGACCACCAAGGACGCCCAGAAGTACTGGTCGTTGCTGAGGACGGGCGACGACGTCTTCGTCTACGGCCGCAAGCCGGGCACCTGAGGGCCCCTGAACCGTCGCCGCCCGGAGCCTCACATCTCGGGCGCGTCCCCGAAGTCGGGGATCGCCAGCCGTACCCCGCCCTGCCGCGCGGACTCGTGCGCGATGATGCCCGGCAGGGTGTAGCGGGCGGCCGTCCACGCGTCCACCGACGGCAGTGAACGGGTGTTGACGGCGGTGACGAAGTCGTCCACGAGGAAGTGATGGCTGCCCTCGTGGCCGTTGTGCAGCCCGTCGAACTCCCGGGGCAGCCGGGACCGGTCGTGCACCGGGGCCGAACCGGAGGTGAAGGCGGCCCGCAGCTCCGGCGCGACATGGGCCAGCGAGGGATCGTCGGGGGACAGCGTCGCCTTGGGCTCCAGCAGTTCGCTGATGTCCTTCACCCCGTCCTTGTCCTGCCACAGCGCCACCGTCGCCAGCTGCTCCATGCTGGCCTCGGTGCCGAAGAACCGGAACCGGGACTCGCGGATGTGCGAGGGGTAGCCGACCCGCCGGAACTCGTTCGTGCGGAACGATCCACCGCCCGCCACCTCGAACAGAGCGGTCGCGTTCGACACGTCGTTGTCGAACTGGCTGACCGAACGATCGAAGACGCCGTCGCCGCGATCGTCCCGCACGCCGATCGCCGACACGCTCACCGCATGTGTCCGCCAGGCCCCGAGTACCCCGCCCACCGAATGCGTCGGATACAGCAGGGGCGGATAGCTGGCGGTCGCCTTCCAGTTCTCGCCGCCGCTGTAGCGGTAGGCGTCGTAGAAGCCGAGGTCCATGTCGTGGACGTAGTCGCCCTCGGCGTAGAACAGCCGACCGAAGGCGCGCCGGTCGATCTGGTTGCGGGCGTGCACGGTCGCCGGGTTGTACTGGCTGGTCTCGCCCATCATGTAGGTCAGCCCGGTCGCCCGGACCGCGTCGATGATCGCGGCTGTCTCCTCGGTGCTGATCGCCATGGGGACGGCGGAGTACACGTGCTTGCCGGCAGCAAGGCCCTGCAGCACCAGCGGGCCGTGCGTCCAGCGCTGGGTGAAGACCGCGACCGCGTCGACCGCTTTCGACTCCAGCATGGCCTCGTACGACGGGAAGGTGCCTGCGAGCCCCTGTGCGGCGACGAGCCGCTCGGCCCGCTCGGGCAGCAGATCGGTGACATACACGTCACGGACGCCGGGATGGGCCTGGAACAGCGTGGCGAACTGACCGGAGAACTGTCCGGCGCCGACGATACCGAGAGAGAAAGTCATGCCGATTACTTTTGTGGCGGAAGAATTGGACCGTCAAGGGGGTCGGAGAACGCTTCTGCGGCGCGCGCGGCGGAGTAGGGTGACCTGGTTGCTTCTGAGTCAGAAGAAAACAGAAGCCGAAACACATACCGAGGAGAACCGAGGAGAAGGGGGCGCCGTGACCGAATGGCTGCCGCTGAGCCCCGCGGAACGCTCCGTCGCCATCGAGGCGCTCGTACACGGACCGCTCTCCCGCACCGAGCTGGCCCGGCGCCTCGGGCTCTCCCAGGGCAGCCTCACCCGGCTGACCAAGCCCCTCATCGAGTCCGGGCTGCTGGTGGAGGCGCCCGAGGCGGGCGGCGGGGCCGAGGCACGGCAGGGGCGGCCGTCCCGGCCGCTGGGCGTCGTCGCCGACTCCTGTTCCTTCCTCGGCTTCAAGATCACCGGCGACACGGTCTACGGCGTGGCCACCACGTTGCGCAGCGAGGTCGTCGGCCGCCTCGACCGGCCGCTGACCACCCATGACCCGGACGCCGTCGCCGGTACGGTCGCCGAGCTGGCCGCCCTGCTGGCCGAGGGGCGTCCGGCCCCGGCAGGCATCGGCATCGGTGTCGGCGGCCTGGTGCGCGGGCGCGCGGTGGTCGAGGAGTCGCCG
Source organism: Streptomyces broussonetiae (assembly GCF_009796285.1). NCBI lineage: Bacteria > Bacillati > Actinomycetota > Actinomycetes > Kitasatosporales > Streptomycetaceae > Streptomyces > Streptomyces broussonetiae. The sequence continues at coordinate 8,689,270 of NZ_CP047020.1, forward strand.
TTCCTCGGCTGGCGTGACGTGCCGCTCGCCCCCCTGGTCCAGGAGCGGACCGGGCTGCCGGTCGTCGTGGAGAACGACGTGGCCGCCCTGACCGAGGCGGAGACCTGGTTCGGCGCGGGCCGCGGGCTGGAGCGCTTCGCCGTGCTGACCATCGGCGCCGGCATCGGCTACGGGCTGGTGCTCGGCGGCAGGCGCGTGCCCTTCGCGGAGGAGGGCCGCGGCCCCGGCCTGCACTGGATCATCGACCCGCACGGCCCGCTCACCCCCACCGGCGAGCGCGGCAGCGCTGTGTCGTTGCTCACCATCCCCGGCATCGAGTACCAGGTCCGCGCCGCGACCGGCCGTGACATCGGCTACGAGGAGATCCTCTCCGGTGCCGCCGCGGGCGAGCCCATGGCCTCCCGGGTGGTCGGCGAGGCCGCCCGGGCGCTCGGCATCCTGGTCGCGCAGATCGCCAACTTCGCCCTGCCGCAGCGGATCCTGCTCGCCGGCGAGGGCGTCGGCCTGATGGATGTGGCCGGGGACACGGTCCACCGGACCCTCCGCGCCCACCGGCATCCGCTCGCCGATCCGGTCGCCCTGGAGACGAAGGTCTCCGACTTCCACGACTGGGCGCGCGGCGCCGCCGTACTGGCCATCCAGGTGCTGGTGCTGGGTGAGGGCCAGGTGTGAACTCCCGCCTGGCGCTTGACACATCGACGTGATGAGTAACACGGTCCGGAATGTCCGTATCACGTGAACTTGCTCACGGCGCCTTCACGTCGATCGGCATATGCTTCACAGCATGTCCACCACTGTTGAAGCCGCCTCGGATCGCTCGGCGCGATCGGCCGCGGAGGTCAACGAGGAGATCAGGGCCCTGTGGCGCCGGTCCGGCGGGACACTTACCACCGAGCAGCGCGCGAAGTACCAGCGCCTCGTGATGGAGTGGGCCGCCGTGACCCCCCAGTCGCAGCGCGCGGCCTGACCGACCTCGCGCGGACCGCGCCGAACCGTCCGAAAAGGCACCCGTCACCGTACGGGTGCCTTTCCGCTCCGCTGCCTGCGCAACCCGGCTCCGGTCAGCCCCACGTCGCCGAGTAGTACCGCTGATAGGCCTTGCGGTCCTGCTCGGCCCGGATGTACCGGGTCGCGACGAGCGCGATCAGACTGCCCGCGACGACCAGCAGCCCGGGACCGATGTTCCGGGTGTCCGTCAGCCGTGCCAGCAGCGTCTGGCTCCGGCCGCCCGTCACGGGCGCCGCCGACCCCGGTGTCACCGCGCTCGGCGCGATCGCCGCCTGGGTGGCCGCCGCGGACGGCGCGGGGGAGGGGGCGGCGCTCCGGGCGGCCGCGCCGGCGTTCTGCGCCGACACGATGAGCTTGACGTTCAGCGCCGCCAAAGCCTTGGTCACCGGCTGGAAGAACGTCGTCCCGCCCGCCGTGCAGTCACCGCTGCCGCCCGAGGTGACACCGAGCGCGATCCCGTCCGAGAACAGCGGGCCGCCGCTGTCGCCCGGTTCGGCACACACATTGGTCTGGATGAGCCCGGTGACCGTTCCCTCGGGGTAGTTGACGGTCGCGTTCAGCGCGGTGACCGTCCCGTCGTGCAGCCCGCTGGTGCTGCCGCTGCGGAACACCCGCTGCCCCACCGTCGCATCGGCGGCCCCGGTGATCCGCACCCCGTTGCCGCCGCCGATCGCGACGACGTCGGCGCCGTCACCGGCCTTGCCGGAGGCGTACTGCACGAGCGAGAAGTCGTTACCGGGAAAGGTGCTGCTCACCGTCTGCCCCAGCTGCTGGTTGCCCTGGTTGTCGGCGAACCAGGTCGACCCGGCCGGACCGCAGTGCCCGGCGGTGAGGATGAAGTCGCTCCGCCCGTTGGTCACATTGAACCCCGCCGAGCAGCGCCCACCGGTCGACAGGATCGGCTGGGCCCCGTTCAGCCGCGTGGTGAAACTGCCCTGCGCCCGCTCCATCCGCACGAAGTCACCTATTTTCGCGGCAAGTCGGCTCATCCGCGACCAGTCCCCCCGGGACACCGTTCGGTCCGCGCTCACCAGCACCCGGTTGGTCCGGTAGTCCACCGCCCACGCGGTGCCCGCCACACGCGGCGCCGAACGCAGCGTGGCGGTCGCCGACTTCAGTGCGTCCATACTGTGCGCGACGACCCTGGGCTCGGCGCCCGCGCCACGCACCGCCCGCGCCGCCGCGTCATCGGTCACCGCCACTACCGCACGCCCGTCGGCGCCGATCCAGTTCCCCGCCGTGCGGGCCGTACCGAGCCGCGCCACCAGCGCGGCTCCGGTGTCCTCGGCGCCGGAGGCGGAGGACAGTGCTCTCGTGGCGGGCCCAGGCGGCTGGCTCGCCATGGCCGCCTGGGTGACCATCGCGCCCCCCAGAAGGAGTCCGCCGACCGCCGCCAGGCGTGTCACTCGCCGGACGATGCGTCGTCGTGCGTGCCGCATGCAAGGCTCCCGAAGCCGAACCCGAACGCGCGCCGCCCGTGCAGGTGGCGCGGGACCCCCGGCTCGTCGAGGGCCCGCACCTCCATACGCGGCCCACGGCCCCGGCGTTCAGCGCGGCTCAGTTCTTCCGTGCCACTGCACCGAACATGGCGACCTCCTCCGGCGCTGCCCCGTGCGCGTGCTCCGGGCGCCAGCGCGAGCAGGACACCACCCCCGGCTCCAGCAGCTCGAGCCCGTCGAAGAACCGGGCCACGTCCTCGGGGGTGCGCTGGGTGAGCCTGGGAGTGCCGTTCTCGTTCCAGAACTTCACCGCCTCGTCCACGTCCGGCATCGACGGGCTGGTGACGGTGTGCGACAGCACCAGGTGACTGCCCGTCGGCAGACGATCCGTCAACTGCCGTACCAGGCCGTACGGATCCTCGTCGTCACCGATGAAGATGACCACGCCGAGCAGCATCAGCGCCACCGGCTCACTGAGGTCCAGCGTCCGCGCCGCGTGGTCGAGGATCGCGTCGACATTGCGCAGGTCCTCGTCCAGGTAGTCGGTGCGGCCCTCGGGCGTGCTCGTCAGCAGGGCGCGCGCGTGCGCGAGGACGAGCGGGTCGTTGTCGACGTACACGATCCGGGACTCCGGCGCGATGCGCTGGGCGACCTCGTGCGTGTTGTCGGCGGTGGGCAGCCCGGTGCCGATGTCCAGGAACTGCCGGATACCCGCCTCGGCGACCAGATGGCGCACGGCACGCCCCAGAAAGAGCCGGTCGGCGCGCGCGTACTCCCCGATGCCCGGGTGCAGTTGACGGATCCGGTCACCGGCCGCGCGGTCGACCTCGTAGTTGTCCTTGCCGCCGAGCCAGTAGTTCCAGATCCGCGCGGTGTGTGGCTGACTGGTGTTGATGCGGCTGCGCAGCGACACGGCCACGTCGTTGGTGGCTGCCGGGTTGTCGGTCACGTGGGTCAGCTCCTGGATGCCTGAGGGAAGCCGGGCGAACGGCGCGTTCACCGTTCACGACGCAATCTAGACGCCCGAGTTGATCATCGCCGGGCACTCCGGCCTTTCCGGTCGTTCCCGCTGCCGCCCCGGCCGCCTATCGTGAGCCCCATGACGGGCATCCCGCACCACCCCGCAGGAGAACCGGACCCGCTGCGCGCCCTGGACCTGGAGCGGCTGCGATGTCGTACCAGCATGAAGTGGCGCACCTACCCCGCGGACGTGCTGCCGCTGTGGGTCGCCGAGATGGACGTCCCCCTCGCCGAAGCGGTGGTCCGCGCCGTCACCGACGCGCTCGCCCTCGGCGACACCGGATACCCCACCGGCACCGCCTACGCCGAGGCACTGGCAGCGTTCGCCGCCGACCGCTGGGACTGGGACGGGATCGCGATCGAGCGGACCGCGATCGTTCCGGACGTGATGCTCGGCGTGGTCGAGATGCTCAGACTGGTCACCGGGCCGGGTGATCCGGTGATCGTCGACCCGCCCGTCTATCCGCCGTTCTTCCAGTTCATCGGTCACATGGACCGCAAGGTGGTCGAAGTGCCGCTCGGCCCCGGCCTGCGCCTCGACCCGGCCGCCCTGGAGGAGACGTTCCGGGCGGCGACCGCCGGCTCCGGCCGCGCCGCCTACCTGCTGTGCAGCCCGCACAACCCCACCGGAACCGTCCACACCGCGGGCGAACTGGCCACCGTCGCCGCCCTCGCCGAGCGCTACGGCGTCCGGGTCGTCGCGGACGAGATCCACGCCCCGCTCGTCACCCCCGGCGTCCCCTTCGTACCGTATCTGAGCGTGCCCGGCGCCGAGCGCGGCCTGTCCCTGATGTCCGCCTCCAAGGGCTGGAACCTGGCCGGACTCAAGGCCGCCGTCGCACTCGCCGGACCCGGCGCCGCCACCGACCTCGCCCGGCTCCCCGAGGAGGTCGGCCACGGCCCCAGCCACATCGGCGTCATCGCCCACACGGCCGCCCTGCGCGCCGGCACCGGCTGGCTGGACGCCCTGCTGGCAGGGCTCGCGGCCAACCGGAACCTGCTCGCCCGCCTGCTCGCCGAGCACCTGCCCGCGATCCGCCTGCACCCGGCCGAGGCGACGTACCTGGCCTGGCTCGACTGCCGTGCCCTCGACCTCGGCGACGATCCCGCACAGGTCTTCCTCGAGCGCGGCCGGGTCGCCGTCAACTCCGGGCTGCCCTTCGGCACCGGCGGCGCCGGCCACGTACGGCTGAACCTGGCCACCTCGCCCGAGATCCTCACCGACGGCGTACGACGCATGGCGGCCGCTCTGCCCCCAACGGGGACGGGATCCTAGACTGCCGGTCATGGACGACACACGGCTGGACCGGCTCGGCGCCGGTAAGTACCTGCTGGTCACCAGCTACCGCAAGAACGGCACACCGGTGGCCACCCCGGTGTGGGTGGTCAGGGACGGCGACGCCCTCGGGCTCTGGACGGTCGCCGACAGCTTCAAGGTCAAGCGGATCCGGCGCCGCGCGGACGTCCTCGTCGGCCCCTGCGACGTGCGCGGCAATCCCACAGGCGACCAGTTGCCGGCCACCGCCGTGATCACCGACGCGGCCACCACCGCCCGCTACCGGGGCCTCCTCGCCCGCAAGTACGGCATCCTCGGCCGCCTCACCCTGCTGGGCAGCAGGCTGCGGCGCGGCCTGGACGGCACCGTCGGGATCCGCGTGACCCTCACGCAGTGAGCGCGGTGCGGGCCACCCGGATCCCGACCGTGCCCTACGGCGCGTCCAGCACCGAGCCGTTCAGCACCAGCCCGCCGGACTCGGGCTCACCGCTCGCCATGTCGGCCTGCTGGAACCGTACCGACTCGGCCGGCTCCTTCACCTTGTCCTCGACGGTGGGCACGGTGATGTCCACGCTGCTCTTCCCGGCCGGGATGTCCACCCACAGGTAGAGCCCGGCCTTCGACAGCGGCCGCTCCGGGTCCGGCTCGACCCCGGCGGTGTCCCGGAGCCAGCGCGCCGGGACGTCCTTCGTGGACAGCTCCGGCCCCGTGCCCGGCACCGCCGTGAACATCGCGCTCATGTCCACGTCGACCGCCTGCGACAGGGACAGCCGCCAGATCAGGGACTGCCCCTCCGTGACCCGGCCGGCGACCGGCGTGACCGTCATCGTCGGCGCCGGATCGTCGTCGTGGACCGTGATCCCGCCCCGGTAGGAGCCGACGACCGCACCGTGCACCGCCTTGACCAGCACGTCGTGCGACACGTCCGAGCCGTAGCGGGTGTTGCCCCTCACCTCGACCGGTACGTCGATGTCATGACCGCCCGGACGCACCGTCACCAGCCGGTTCTTCGCACTTCCGGTGGCCGGGTCGACGACGTACACCCGGACCTGGCCACTGCCGTGGCCGCTCACCCGGACCGGCACCCGGTAGGTGCGCACCCCCGAGTCGCCCTCTTCCACCGTCATCCGGCCGACGTCGACCCGGGGCAGTGCCGCCGCCCGCGCCGCCGGCGTCCCCGGACGCCAGCCCCACGCGTCCAACAGCCAGGCCTGTCCGGAGGCCGAACGTGCCGTCAGCTCCATGGACTTGACCGAGCCGAGCGCGAACCCCGCACGGGTGGCCGCCGTCAGCGGCAGCCGGAACTCACGTGCCCAGTACGACGCGGTCCGCGCGCTGCCGGGCAACCCGTCGGCGCGGACGCGGCCCAAGGTTGCCTTCCGTCCGGAGGCGTCGGTGAGCGACACGTCCAGCTGGGTGCCCCGGGAGTTCGGCGGCACGAACAGCCGCAGCGCCAGCGCCTCGGAGCCCTTGAGCGACACCGGTCGCCGCACACTCACCCGCGCGGGCGCGCCGGCCCGCGTCCAGCGCAGCGCGATCGCGCGCCGGCCGGTCTCCGGGCCGGTCTCCCACTGCGCGAAGTGCGGCGACGCCCCCTTCGCGGCCTCCCCCAGACAGGCCCTGCCCGGGCTGGAGGTCACCGCGTCGCACAGCCGGGCGCCGGACACCGACACCCCGCCGTCCGGCAGGAACCCGGCACCCCGGCGCGCCCCCACCGCATGGCTGAGGACCCGTGCCGGGTCCGCCGACGGCGCCCGCCTGCCGGAGCCGTCCAGCAGCGGCCGTACCCGGTCGTCCCCGGCCAGGAACAGCCGCGCGGCGGCCGCGACGTACGTCGAACCGGCCCGGTGCTGCTGGTCGGCGCCGAGCCGGGGCGCCGCGTGCTCGTTGCACACGGGGTCCGGGTGCTTGGGGTCGTCGGAGAAGTCGTCCTCGGCGGGCGCCGCCGACCGGCCCGGAGTCCACTCGGAGTTGAAGAAGTTGTGGTCGGCACCGATGACGTAGACGGCGCTGTGCAGCGCGCTGCCGTTGCTGACCGCGCGAGTGCCGTCGACGTACACCTCGCCCTGCAGGTCGAAGACGTCACCGTCGCAGCCGGGAAGGATCGTCACCGACGGCACATCGGGCACCGGGTTCTGCCCGAAGGCCGTGGGGCCGATCAGGACCGTGCCGCGGACCGTCCAGCGGACCGGGCCGTGGTAGCCGTCCCGGTCGGCGGGCGGCGGGTAGAGGCTGTCCAGGGCCGCCCGGTTGACGCCCTCGCCACCCCGCGAGTGCCCGACGAGCAGCACCCGCGACAGGTCGGCACGCGGTGCCCGGCGAACGGCCCCCGGCGCGGTCCCGGGGTGCGCGGCCCAGTCCGCCCAGTGGGCCAGGTGCAGTCGCACCAGCGAGGAGCGGGCCTGGGCGCCGCCGTCCTCGGCCGCGAAGTCCTGGCCGTTGATGCCGTTGGCGGCGATCGAGACGGTCACATAGCCCTGCGAGGCCAGCAGTTTCTGGTCGCGCAGATAGCCGCGGTGACTCGGCACCGGCTTCCAGCCGGGCTTGCAGGGCCAGTCGCCGCTGATCTGTTCGCCCTGGTAGCAGGTGGAGTGGCGGCCGTGCAGGAACAGTGCCAGCGGCCGCTTGCCCGTGGTGCCGACCGGGGCGACGACCACCCCGCGCATCTCCACCGGCGTGGAAAGGCCGGGCACCCGCACGTCCTTGAGGCTGTACTCGCCGCTCGTGGTCCGGTACGTGCCGGGCCTGCCCGGGTCGACGGTGTTCGCCGGCAGCGGGGCCGGGGGTTTCACCGCGGACGCGGCCCCCGAGGGCTGACGCGCGTCCAACCTCCGGCCACCGGACCACACTTGCAGCCCGCGCAGCCCGTCGGCCTGCTGTCCGGTGAGCGGCAGCCGGAAGGTGCGCCCGTCCCGAGCGGGCTGCGGCACGCCCAACAGACGCCCGTCCGAACGGAATTCGACCCGCGCGTCACCCATCGGCACCGGCCGGTCCGAGCGCCACACCAGCTGCTGTGCCGGCCCCCCGCCGGACAGCCGCCAGCCCGGCGGCAGAGCCTCGCCGTCCGACGCGGCCAACCTGACTGCATGCGGCGGCTGTTGGCCTTGCGCGACTGCCACCCCTGGGGACGCCCCCGCTACCGCGAGCAACGCGGCGGCGGTCACCCCTATGTGCCGGGCACGGACCACAGTTCCTCCCTGACCCCCGACCTCGGGCGTCCCGGCCGTCCCGGGAGCCCCTCGCCCCCGGAGGACGGAAGGTCAAGTCTGTGGGTTGCCTGTGAAGGAGAAGTGATCGATCACATCGTGTGACTGTGACTGTGACTGTGACTGTGACTGTGACTGTGACTGTGACTGTGACAGTGGCTACGGCTACGACGGTCGGCATCCATTCGGTTGCCGGGCGGGCCGGTCGCCGGTGACCGCGACGGCGTGCTCGCCCAAGCCGTGGGCCTCGGCGCGAACCACGCGTTCGAGACCGGACAGCCGTTCGCGGTACGGCAGTTGCTGCCGGGGTGTCGCGCGCGTGACGGCCTGGGCCGGGGTGGGCCCGGGATCCTCAGGTCCAGGCCCGCAGGGGCTCGTCCGTCAGCTGGAAGACCGGCTCGCCGCGCACCGGGTCCTTGGCGGTGGACAACCGCACCCGGTCGCCGCTGTGGATGCCTACCGGCGGGCCCATGACCCGGCCCCGCACCACGAACCCCTCGGCCATCTCGATCAGCGACACATTGCGCGCAGCAGGCGTGTTGCGGTGCAGCACGGTGGAGTGCCGGACCGTGCCCACGCCCTCGCTGCGCTCCGTGCGCAGCTCGCTGCCCTGGCACACCGGACACAGCAGCCGGTGGTACATCGCGGTGCCGCACCAGGTGCAGCGCTGGAAGACGATGGCGTCCCTGGAGTCCGCGGAGACGGGATCGAGTACGCCCGTCGCGGTGCCGGCCGCCGAATGCGTGGCGTTTGCTGAGTGGTGGTACACGCTGGTCAACTCCCTGCGCTCGGCCGGAAACCCGCGTGTCCGGCGCGCACCGGGCACACGTGTGCGTGGTGGCCGTGCCGCCGCGCACACCGACAGGATATGGCACTGAGTGTCACAGGTAAAGGCACTCGGTACCCTGAATCTGTGTGCAAGGCCCGCTCAGGTCCGGCCCAGCGCCGTCTCCAGCTCCTGCACCACCCGCCACAGCGGGGCGTCTCGGTGGCAGGCCAGCACCACCACGTCGTCGGGACGTTCGGCCGGTCCGCCGGCCGGCACCGGACCGACGCCGACGGACGCCACGTCCTCTACGGCCCGCCCGAACGCCCGCTGCACAAAACCCAGAGCGTGGTCCACCGCCGCGCCCGCGTCGCCCTCGCCGTCCGACCGCAGCCAGGAGCGCAGGCCGTTGTTGTGCGCGGCGACGACCGCCGCGGCGATCACGTCGGCCCGCAGCGTCCCGTCGGGGCGCCCCGAGAACCGCCCGCGCAGATACTCCGCGAGCGCACGCTCGTAGCGCCACACCACCGACAGTTCATAGGCGCGCAGACCCGGCACCTGCCTGGTGAGGCGGTATCGCTGCACGGAGAACGCCGGGTTCTCGGCGTACATCCGCAGCACCAGCCGGGCCGCGTCGCAGACCCGCCGCACCGGCTCGTGCTCCTCGTCGCTCACCGCGAGAAAGGCGGTCATGTCGGCCAGGCAGCGCTCGTGATCGGGGAAGACCACATCCTCCTTGGAGGGGAAGTACCGGAAGAAGGAACGTCGGCCGACCCCGGCCAGCGCCACGATGTCGTCGACGGTGGTCTGCTCGTACCCGCGTTCCACGAAGAGCCGGAAGGCCGCCGCGACCAGGGCCTCCCGCATCGGCGGCTTCGCGGCCGGCGCCGCGCTGCTGGAGCTCATGGACGGGAACGTAGCACCCGGACGAGCCTCATGGCACTCAGTGCAACGTGAGCGCGCCGTGAGGGAACTGAGTGCTGTCGGACACCCATCCGAACATCGGAGCGATCGAATTGAGAGGAATCGATCGATACGATTGTGGGCGTAGAGTAAGCCGTTCGCGATCACTCCAGCGCGCTCACTGTTCCAGGGGGAGCCCCATGCGACTGCACGTCGACCAGCGCCACGAGCGGGTGCTCGAACTCGTCCGGGAGCGGGGCAGCCTTCGCGTCGCCGAACTGGCCGCCGAACTCGGCGTCTCCGCCGTCACCCTGCGCCGCGACGTGGAGACCCTCGCCGCCCAGGGCCGGGTGCGCCGGCTGCACGGCGCGGTCGTCTGGCCCGGCGAGCACGCCGCCGCCACGGCCGCCGTCGGCGAACCGCGGCGGGAATCCCTCGAGGGCGCCGTCATCGGGATGATCGTGCCGACCACGGTCAATCTCTTCGCCGACATCGTGCGCGGCGCCCGGGAGGCCGTTGAGGCCCGGGGCGGTCGGCTCGTGCTCGGCGTCTCCGGTTATGTCGACACCGAGGACGGCGTCCAGGCGGACCACCTGATCGCAGGCGGTGCGCGCGGGCTGCTGGCGGCGCCCAGTTGGTTCGCCGGCATCCCCGAGGACGGGCAGGAGAAATGGCTGATGGAGTGCGGGGTGCCCACCGTGCTGGTGGAGCGCTCCGCCCCGCCCGGCAACCCCGCCGCCGATCTCGACCGGGTCCGCACCGACCGCGCCCACGGTGCCGCCGCCGCCGTCGGCCACCTGGCCGCCCTCGGCCACCGCAGGATCACCGCCGTCCTCCAGGAGGGCCCGCACGCCGTCCAGATCAGCGCCGGGTTCCAGGCCGCCGTACGCGCACGCGGCATCGACGTCGACCAGGGCGCCCCGAGCGTCCGGGAGCACGGCGACTACGACGCCTGCGTCGACTACCTCGTCCGGGCGGTGCGCGAACGCGCCGTCACCGCGGCCCTGGTGCACAGCGACGAGGACGCCATCGTGCTCGTCCCCCGGCTCCAGGCCCACGGCGTGCGGGTCCCCGACGACTTCGCGCTCATCGCCTACGAGGACCAGGTCGCCGCCCTCGCCGACGTACCCCTGAGTGCCATCGCACCACCCACCCGCGCGGTCGGCGAACGGGCCGCCGGACTCCTGCTGCACCGTCTCGCCGAGCAGGCTGACGGCCGACGCCCCGGACCCCGCCAACACCTCGACCTGCTCCCGGAGTTGCACATCCGCTCCTCCTGCGGCGGCGAGCAGCCCGTCGGCGGCTTCTGACGCTCCGTACCGGAGAGGCGCTCGGAAATCGATCAACTAAGCGATCGTTTTGATTATCTTGCGCGAACGCTCTTGACGTTGATCGTGCGCACACAAAAGATGTCCTGCGACCGCCTCTTCCCGTACGAGGTCTCGTAGGAGCCGTGCCATGACGCGTACGCCACGATCGTTCTGCACAGTCGCCACCGCCGCCGTCGCCGCACTGGGCCTGCTCGCCACCGCCTGCGGCGGCGGCTCCGGCTCGACGGGCGACGCGTCCGACGGCAAGCCCGTGACCATCGACTACTGGACCTGGACCCTCGGCGCCAAGTCGACCGTGGACGCGTTCAACAGGACGCACAAGGACATCAAGGTCAGATTCACGGAGATCCCGAGCAGCACCGAGGGCTACAGCAAGCTGGCCAACGCGGTGCAGGCGGGCAACGCCCCGGACGTCGCCACGATCGAGTACCAGATGGTCCCCGAGTTCGCCAGCCAGGGCAATCTGATCGATCTGACCAAGTACGCCGGTCAAACGGTCAAGACGAAGTTCCCGCAGTCCGTCCAGTCCCTGGTCACCTTCGGCGGCCGCACCTGGACCGTCCCCTACGACGTCGCACCACAGCTCTTCTACTACCGCACCGACCTGTTCAAGAAGTACGGCATCACCGTCCCCAAGACCTGGGACGACTTCAAGAAGGCCGCAGAGAAGGTCAAGAAGCAGGACAAGAACATCCGGCTGGCCTCCCTGCCCAAGAACGACCCCGGCCTGCTCGCGGCCCTTGCCTGGCAGGCGGGCGGCAAGTGGTTCGGCACCCGGGGCGACGCCTGGAAGACCGGCGTGGACGACGCCGCCACCAAGAAGGTCACCGCCTACTGGGACGACCTGGTCAGGAACGACCTCGTGCAGACCCTCACCGGCTACAGCCCCGAGGAGACCAAGTCCCGCGCCCAGGGCAGTACCCTCTCCTACCTGGGCGCCTCCTGGTCGGCCGGCGGCATGAAAACCGCCCTGCCCGACCTCAAGGGCAAGTGGGCCGCCGCCCCCATGCCCAACTGGGGCACCCCCGCCGTCGGCAACTACGGCGGCACCTCCTACGGCGTACTCAAGGGCAGCAGGCATGTCGAGGCCGCCACCGAGTTCATCACCTGGCTCACCACGAACAAGGCCGGCGTGGAGGCCCGGCTCGCCGACCTGACGTCACCGAGCAGCGCCCTGCCCGCCAACCCGGACATGCGCAAGGTCGCCGCGGCCAGGTTCGACACCTCCTACCTCAACGGCCAGGACCTCTACGGCCTCGCCTCCCAGCAGGCGGACACGATCGTGCCCGGCTGGACCTGGGGCCCCGACCAGATGGACGTCTACACCGCCATCCAGGACGCCACCGCCAAGTCCGGCTTCACCGCGGGCGTCGAGGCGGGCGAGAAGAAGGCCGAGTCGGGCATCACCGACCGCGGCCTCAAGCTCGCCGAGTAGATCCTCATCGGGGCCCCGCATGCCGGGACCCCGGGCAAGGAGAGGGCGCGCGGGTGCGGTGCGCTGAGGGGGCGCGCCGCACCCGCCCCGCCGGCTCCGGCCCGGACCGCGCGGATCCGAACCGTGAAGACCCCGCCTTCCCCACCCGCCGCATCCTCCTCGCTTCCGACTCGTCCGCCCCCGCCCCGCCTTCGAAGGAGCCGCTGTGGCAGCACCCCTGGCCCGAACCGCCGGACCGCCCGGCGCACAGCACGGCCCGGCCGCCGGACCGCAGTCCGCCGAGCCGGCCGCGGCCGTCCGGCCCAGCCGCGGCCGGCGCCGGGCCGCAGCCCTGCTCATCACGCCGTTCTTCGTCCTGTTCGGCGCCGTGATGGTCGCGCCGATCGGCTACGCGCTGTGGATGAGCCTCTTCCGGGAACGCTCCTCCGGGCTCGGCTTCGGCGGCACCCGGAGGGTGTTCGCCGGACTCGCCAACTACTCCGCCGCCCTGTCCGACGCCGGCTTCCGCGCCTCCTTCGCACACATCGCGCTCTACTGCGCGCTGTACATCCCGGCACTGATCGGCTCGTCCCTCGCCCTCGCCCTGCTTGTCGACTCCGCCCTCGCCCGGGCGAAGCGGTTCTTCCAGCTGGCGCTCTTCCTGCCGCACGCGATCCCCTCGCTGATCGCCTCGATCGTCTGGATCTACCTCTACACCCCCGGCCTCAGCCCCGTGCTCGACTGGATCCAGTCGGCCGGCGGCAGCTGGGACTTCTACGCCAACGATCACGTCCTGCTCTCCATGACCAACCTGTCCGCCTGGCAGTGGACCGGCTACAACATGGTCATCTTCTACGCCGCCCTCCAGGCCGTACCGCGCGAAGTGATCGAAGCAGCCGTCATGGACGGCGCCGGCCACCTGCGCACCGCCCTGCGCATCAAGATCCCCATGATCGCCTCGGCGATCGTCATGACCGTCCTGTTCACCTGCGTCGGCGCAATCCAGCTGTTCACCGAACCCAAGCTGCTCAACCAGCGGGGCGCGCCCTCGATCGACACCGCGTGGTCACCGACCCTGTTCATCTGGAAGGCGGGATTCGTGCAGCACGACTACGGCCTCGCCGCGGCCGCCTCCCTGATGCTCGCCGCGCTCGGCATCGCCCTCTCCTTCGTCGTCACCCGGCTCGGCAACCGCTGGAAGGCGGCGGCATGACCACCCTCACCCACGGCACCTCCGCCGCCCGGCAACCCACCGCCCGCCACCGGACCCCGACCCGCACCGGCCGCCGTACGCCCACGTCCGCACTGCTGTCGAAGACCGTCGTCAACGGCCTGCTGGTCCTCGCCGCCTGCTACACCCTGATGCCGGTCAGCTGGCTGTTGATCGCCGCCACCAAGAACCACCGTGACCTGTTCGCCACCTCGGGCTTCGCGCTCGGCGACATGAACCTCCTCACCAACCTCAGACACCTGTTCACCTTCGACGACGGCATCTACCTGCGCTGGTTCGCCAACAGCATCCTCTACTCCGTCGTCGGCTCCGCCGCCTGCAGCCTGCTGTGCGTCGCCACCGGATACGCCTTCGACAAGTACGACTTCAAGGGCAAGGAGAAGCTGTTCGGCCTCGTCCTCGGCGGCGTCCTGGTACCCAGCACCGTCATCCAGCTGCCCATGTACCTGCTCGCCACCAAAGCCGGGGTCGTCAACACCTACTGGGCGCTGCTGCTGCCCGCCCTGGTCAACCCCTTCGGCGTCTACCTGGCCCGCGTCTTCTCCGAGGGCTACGTACCGAACGAGGTCCTCGAGGCCGCCCACGTCGACGGCGCCGGCGAACTGCGCACCTTCGCCCGCATCGGACTGCCCATGCTGGCACCCGGCTTCATGACGATCTTCCTGTTCTCCTTCACGGCCGGCTGGAACAATTTCTTCGGCGCGCTCGTGATGCTCAACGACGATCACCTCTACCCGGTCAACCTGGGCCTGTTCATGTGGAACAGCGTCACCCAGCAGCAGCCCGAGTACTACGCTCTCGTGATCACCGGCTCGCTCGTGGCCGTCCTCCCGCTGATCGCCGCCTTCGTCTGCCTGCAGCGCTTCTGGCGCTCCGGCCTGACCGCCGGCGCGGTGAAGTGAAGGTGACCGAGACCCCCGCCCCTTGCCCTGCCCCTGCCCGCCCGCGTACCGCACTCGCCATGGGCAGCGACATCCACCACACCCTGCTCACCGACGGCCGCCTCGACCGGCTGCACACCGTCGCCCGCATCGACACGACCACGACGATCACGACGATCGACGACGCCGACCCGGCGACAGCCGCCCGACTGGCCCGCACCGAAGTGCTCTTCACCCACTGGGGCGCGCCCGCGCTCACCGAGGACGCGCTGCGCCGCATGCCCCGGCTGCGTGCCGTCGTCCACGCGGCCGGCTCGGTCAAACACCATGTCACCGACGCCGTCTGGAAACACGGCATCACCGTCTCCTCGGCCGCCGCCGCCAACGCCGTACCCGTCGCCGAATTCACCCTGGCCGCCATCCTGTTCGCGGGCAAACGCGTCCTCGACATCGCCCACGCCTACGCCCGCACCCGCACCCGGCCCGGCCTCCTGCCGTACTACACCGGCCACGGCAACTACCGGCGCACGGTCGGCGTGGTCGGCGCCTCCCGGGTCGGCCGACGCGTCATCGAGCTGCTGCGCCCGTTCGACCTGCACGTCCTGCTGTACGACCCCTACGTCGATCCTGCCGAGGCCCGCGCCCTGGGCGCCGAACCCGCCGGCCTGGACGAACTCGCCGCGCGCAGCGACGTGGTGAGCATCCACGCGCCCCAACTCCCCGAGACCCGGCACATGTTCGATGCCCGGCGCCTCGCCCTGCTCAAGGACGGCGCGACCCTCGTCAACACCGCACGTGGCTCCCTGGTGGACACCGACGCCCTCACCGCACACCTGCGCACCGGCCGCCTGAACGCCGTCCTCGACGTCACCGAGCCCGACCTGCCGCCCGCCGACTCCCCCCTCTACACCCTGCCGAACGTCCTGCTCACCCCGCACATCGCCGGCTCCCTCGGGACCGAACTGGGCCGCATGACCGACTGGGCCGTCGACGAACTCGCCCGCTACGCCCGCGGCCTGCCCTTCGCCCACCCGGTCGGCCCGCAGGAGCTGACCCGCTCGGCCTGACCGACAGTCCAACTTCCCTTGCAGGCAAAAGAGATCCATGGCCCCTTGGCCGAGCACGCCGGGTGGGGCAAGAGCCCCTGCGGCACTCACCGGCGGCCCGGTCCCGGGTTCCGGTCCAGCGCTGCGGCCAGCCCCGCCCGACACCGCCCCCACCCTGCGACGTAACCTTTCTCCACCGTGCCGGGACCGGCCCGCGTCGGCAGGCCCGCCTGCGGTGGCGGGCCGCCGGCCGTCCCCGCACCGGCCCGTCCTAGGAGATCGCGCATGCCCGCCGTCCGCCCCCGCCTGCTCTACGTCACCGACCTGGCGTACCAGGCCCGCGGGCGCCGCTACTGCGACGAGGACATCTTCCTCACCGCCCGCCTCCGCGCCCGCTTCGACCTCGCCCTGTGTCATCCGTTGGACGCGGCCGCGCTCATGGACGGCTTCGACGCCGTGGTCGTCCGCAACAGCGGGCCCGTCCTCGGCTACCAGAGCGCCTACGACGCCTTCCGCGAGCAGGCGCTCGCCACCGGCACCCGGGTGTACAACCCGCTCACCGGCAAGGCGGACATGGCCGGCAAGCAGTACCTGCTCGACCTGAGCGCCGCCGGCTTCCCGGTCATACCGACCGTCGGCAGTACCGAGGACCTGGACCGGCTGCCGCCCGCCGAGCGGTACGTGGTCAAGCCGAAGCTGGGCGCGGACTCGGTGGGCCTGCGGATCGTGCCCGCCGGACAGATCGCCGCGGCGGCCCGCGGCGAGGTGCTGATCCAGCCGTGCGTCGACTTCGTCCACGAGGTCTCCTTCTACTTCGTCGACGACGACTTCGAGTACGCCCTGTACGCCCCCGACCCGGAGCGCCGCTGGGAGCTGCAGCCGTACCCGGCCACCGCCGCCGACCTGGAGTTCGCCCGGCGTTTCGTCGACTGGAACGACCTCGGCCACGGCATCCAGCGCGTGGACGCCTGCCGTGCCCGCGACGGCGGCCTGCTGCTGGTCGAACTGGAGGACCTGAACCCCTACCTGTCTCTGGAGGCACTGCCGGAGGAGGCCAGGGACGCCTTCGTCGGCACGTTCACGGCGTCCCTGAGCCGGTTTGTGCAGGGAGCGCTCAGCCCAGCCTGACGGCGACCCGCTGGGTGGCCCCCGCGGTTCCCGTGAGGTCGCCGAAGGTGAGCGTCAGTGCGCTTCCGGTGGCTGCCGAGGCAAGTGCGGCCGGTGTGGAGGTCACCGCGGCGACCGCCCGCCGCCAGGTCAGGGTGAGGCCGGTGCGCATGCGCATCGGATCGCTCACGGCGATCACGGCGGTGCCGTCGCCGTGCTCGCTGATCATCACACAGCACGGATCGCTCGCGGTCAGCGTTCCGACCGTTCCGCCGAACCAGAAGTTCACCCCGGTGAACCCGAGCGAACGCACCGAAATGCCCTGCTGGCTGTCGGAGTTGGCGAGAACGGTCAGCCACTGCGCATCCGCGGCCCGCGCCCGGGTGCGGGCCGCGGATGCGCCGGGGAGCAGGAGGTAGGCGTACGAGGCGTTCACCGGATCGGTTCCGTGATCGACGCACAGCGTCAGGTACCTGCGGTTCACGACGGTCGTCGCACCGCCCTTGTTGATCGTGCTCCAGCTGCCGTCCCGGGACTCGCGCAGCGCCCGCACCGCCGCCCCACCGGGGAAGACGTAGCCGCCGTGCCCGCCCAGGTGCGCCCACTTCGCGCCCGTGAGCGTCGCCGACCATGGGTAGGCAGCGGGCTCGAGCGTGCCGTCCACCGTGAACGGGGCACCGCCGGTGGGGCCGAGGTTGCGGTTGTCGACCGTGGTCTCCACGGCCGTGCCGTCGGTGCAGGTGATGCCCGCGCCGAGACAGACGACCGTGTCGTCCAGGAAGAACCACGACTTCTTCGCCACGAGCGTCGACTGCAGCCCCTTGAGGTACTGCCCGACGGCGGCCCGCTCGCCGTCCGTGGCCCCGCCCACCCAGTTCACGTCCGGCTTCGCCGCCCCCCAGTCGCCGCCCGCCGCATCGGCCAGCGCCTTGCGGGAGGTGGTCGTACCCGGCAGCCGGTACGGGTCGACGGTGGGCCAGAAGGCGTCACTGTACTGGCCGTTGGCAAAGGTGTCGCCCCACCAGTAGAGCATCCCGGCACCGGTGTGCCAGCCGCGCAGGTTCTCGCCGTTGCCGGTCTCGTAGTAGGTGATCCTCTTGTCGGCCATGCTCAGCGAGGCCGCCCAGCCGGGTCTGCGGTGGGTGGCCCGCGCCATGGACGGGAACAGGCGATGCCCGGCCGGCTCGGCGACCGCCGTGAGCGAGGTGTCGTCCTGAACTGCTTTCAGCCGGGCCAGATGCGGCAGGCTCAGCACCGGGTCGGCCAGCGGCGGACTGTAGTGGTCCCGCTGCACCCAGCCCTTCACCAGCGCCCGCCAGCGCGCGTTCTCCGCATCGCTCGCCCCCTGCCCGAGCAGCACGATCGAGGCCAGGACCGGATGACCGCGCAAGTGATCGTCCTGCTGGATGTGCTGAGGGTCCGACGCCGTCAGCCCCCGGCTGATCGCCCGGCCCGCGACGCCGTCCATCACCAGACCGTTGTAGAGGAACGGCGCCCAGGAGTGCTCCACCGCGTCGAACACGATCTGCCGGTTCGGGTCCGTCACCGCCCAACCGGAGCCCGCCAGCAGCGCGAACAGCAGCCCCAGCCCGCCGAGCAGCACCGAACCGTAGGAACCGGTGTACGGCACCGAGGTGTGCTGGATGAACGAGCCGTCGGCGTACAGGCCGTCGCCCGAGGTGACGTACGGGAAAACAGGGGACAGGGCGTCACGGGCCAGCGCCACCTTGGCCGCACTCGCCCCGACGACCCCGCGCAGCGCCAGCACCCGGCACAGGTCCACCCGGTTCGCGCCCGTGCTCGTCCCGCTGTAGCTCGCCACCGCCGAGTCGGGCACGAAGTGGTCCACCGCGGCGAGGTGGCCGGCGAGCTGGGTGGCCGACAGGGCGTCGTACATCAGCACGCACACGTCGAGCAGCGCCTGAGGGGCGCCGATCTGCCAGTTGTACCAGTTGCCGTACGGGGTCCGGCTCGCGTTGTAGACGTCGTCGTGGAGATGGTCCAGGCCGGCGACGATCGCGTCCCGCAGGCCGGTGTCACCGGTAAGCCCGGTGCCCGGCTGGCAGTAGGCCTGAGCGAGCGTGCTCAGCCGGGTGTAGCTGGTGTTCATGTTGCCGGAGTAGCCGAACGACTCCTGGTCGGTGTCCGGATCCGGGTCGGCGTAGACCAGGTCGGGCCACAGGGAGCCGGCGGCGGGGGCCATCGTGGCCCGGTACCGGCCCGCCGTCGTGCCCAGGCCGGAGAGGCGGGAGGCGAACGGCTCGGCGGCGGGGTCGAATCCCTCGCCGAGGATCAGGGTGCGCCAGCGCGCGCGGAGCGTCGCGAACTCGTCCGAGGCCGCGAATGCCGGCGTACCGATCCCCAGGGCGACAGCGGTGCCGGAACAGATGGCCAGAAAGCCACGGCGTGACCAAGGAGTCGTCATGACGGCGCTTTCTAGCACGCGCTTTCCCAAACGCTCAATGCTTTATACCGAGTTGAGCGTTTCGATCGTTCTGTGACTGTGAGGGGAGCCGGGGAGGATCTGAACGGGGCGGCCGTGCGGGCCGTATCCGAGCACGGGGGCTTCGCAGGTCCTGCCCGTCCGAGACGGGCCGGGGACGGAAGGAGAGCCAGGTGCCGACACCGCCCGAGCCCGAACGCCCTGAGCCCGCACCGGTGCTGGAACCCATCCGGGTGCTGCGGCCCCGCCGGTTCGACGCCCTCGCGGAGCTGATGCGGGAGATCCGTCCCGACCCGGTGACCTTCGAGCCCGTCACCACGGCGCTCTCCCCGCGCCCCGCTGCGGTGCGCGGGGAGCCACCCACCGCCGAGGACGACACCCAGGAACTGCCACCCGCCGCGCCGGCCGGCCCCGCCTCCGGCGCCCGCGTCCCGGCCCCCCGCCTCACCCGGGCCGCCGTGGCCGGGGCCGTGGCGGCGGCCGCACTCGTCGGCTTCGGCTGCGCCCTGCTGCTGCCCGCCCGCCAGGAGGCCGCCGCGACCGCGCACCCGTCCCGGCCCGCGACCGGCGCACCGCCCGCCGCCACACCGACCGCGACCTCCTCGGCCACCGCTGCCGCAGATCCCGACGGCCCCGGCACCCTGCGTCAGGGCGACACGGGCCCCGAGGTCACCGAACTCCAGGAACGCCTGCTGCGCATCCCGGACGTCTACCGCGACGGCTCCGCCAGCGGCACCTACGACGCCGCCCTCACCGCGGCCGTGGCCCGCTTCCAGCTCTGGTACGGCATCCGCGGCGACGAGACCGGTGTCTACGGCGACGACACCCGCCGCGCACTGGAGTCGCGCACGAACCCCGACGACGGTTCGTAAGGCCCTCCCGGTCCGGTCCGCGGCGGCGAACCGGCGCGGACCGCCCCGGCGGGCAGGCCGATACGGCTGTCGCGGACGACACTGCTGCCGCGCACGTCCGTGGCTCCCGTGCAGGTCGTGGCGTCCGCGTCCGACGTCCGTGGCTCCCGTGCAGGTCGTGGCGTCGGCGTCGGGCGTCCGTGGCTCCCGTGCAGGTCGTGGCGTCGGCGTCGGGCGTCCGTGGCTCCCGTGCAGGTCGTGGCGTCGGCGTCGGGCGTCCGTGGCTCCCGTGCAGGTCGTGGCGTCGGCGTCGGGCGTCCGTGGCTCCCGTGCAGGTCGTGGCGTCGGCGTCCGGCGTCCGTGGCTCCCGTGCAGGTCGTGGCGTCCGCGTTCGACGTCCGTGGCTCCCGTGCAGGTCGTGGCGTCGGCGTCCGACGTCCGTGGCTCCCGCGAAAGCCGCTGCCCCCGCATCCGACGTGGCTTCCGTATGCGGCCCGGCTTTCACGCGCGAGGTCGCTCCCGCGCGCGATGCGGCTTCCGCCCACGCCGCCGCTCCCTGCGTCGGCGCCGTTCCCGCGCGCGCCGGGGCCGGCGCGCGTGAGCCCCCGAAGAGTTCACCGGCCCGACGTCGGGTGCCTCGCCCCGGCGGGCCGGGAGGCCCGCGCCGACGCGCGGGTCAGCGCCCCGCCAGCGCCTCGCTGACCGCCCGCACGCTGCGGGCGATGTGCTGCAGTTGCAGGACCTCGGCGGCGTACAGCTTGATGGTGTGCTCGATGACCGACTCGGGCAGCCCCAGCATCGGCAGTTCGGCCCGCGCGGTCTGCAGGGCCGTGCGGGCCACCCGGACCTCCTGCTGGACCTGGAGCTGGGCGTGCCGGGCCAGCAGGACCGGGTGCCGGATGAGCGCCGGATAGCTGGCGTAGCGTGCAGGGATCAGCTCCCGGAGCCATCTGGCGGCCGAGCGCTCCCAGTCGTACGAGCCCGGGCTCTTGACCTGACAGGGCCAGTCGGGACTGATGCGCGTGCTGGTCAGGGGCATGATCATCGCTTCCGGTGTGCGGCGTCGTGAGGGTGGTCCGACGAGTGCGGGGCGGCCCCGGCCTAGGGGATGGCCGGGGCCGCCACGGGCGCGTCGTGCAACGGGCGCGCCCCGGAACACCCCGGGCACCGACGTGGGTAGGAAACGGCGGCTGAGGGTGTCCGTGCGGGGCCCCGGGCATCGGGAACCGCCGTTGCGTGTGGAGGTGCGTGCGCATGGCGGGTCCGTCGGCTTTCTCGGGGCAATGTCCGAGCAGTATTTATATATGCCGTGCGCTTTGCAAGACGTATGAAAACATTCATGCGCGCTTTGTTGTGGATCGTCCCGGTCCAGGACAGGGGGGATCCGCAGGATCTTCACGGGCGCCCGACGGCTGCCCGGCGACCGGCGCGGGCAGCCGCGGTATTCAGTCCTTCAGGAAGAACTGGTGCTGATCGGAGAGCTGCTCGTACTTCTCGAGGCGGGCCTGGGTGCGCTCCGGATCGGCGTCGGTCATGGCCTGCAGCAGCGCTGCCGCCAGCACGCCGGGCGCGGCGTAGGAGTCGAACACCATCCGCGAGCCGGTCCCGGTGGCGAAGACGACGTCGGCCTCGTCGGCCACCGGTCCGAGCGCGAGGTCGGTGACGAGCACGACCTTCAGACCGGCGCCGCGGGCCACCCGGACGGCGTTGAGGGTCTCCTGGGAGTGCCGGGGCATGGCGAAGGCGAGGACCCAGGTGCCGCCGGCCTCACGCGACTGCATCAGCGCGTCGTAGGCCACGCTGCCGCCCCGCGTGACCAGCCGTACGTCGGGATGGATCCGGCGGGCCGCATACCCGAAGTACTCGGCCAGCGACACCGAGATGCGCAGGCCGAGCACGGTCAGCGGGGTGGAGCGGGACAGCGCGCGGCCGACCTGGATGACGCGGTCGGGATCGGCGAAGTCGCGCCGCAGGTTCTCCAGGTTCTCGATCTCGGCGTCGACCGCGGCCTGGAGCTCGTTGGCCCGGTCCTCCTCGCCCGGCCCACCCGCGAGCGTGCTCAGCGCGATCGACTGCAGCTTCTCGCGCAGCGCCGGATAGCCGCTGAAGCCGACGGCGGCGGCGAAGCGGGTGACGGAGGGCTGGCTGACCCCGACCCGGTCGGCCAGCTCGGTGATCGACAGGAATGCGGCCTCGGTGATGTGCTCGATCAGATACTGGGCGATGCGCCGCTGACCCGGTGACAGGCGGGGGCCGTCGAACATTTCCCTGAGTCGTGAGGTCGGTGCCGCCTCGGCCTCGGGCACGCTCTTGCCCGAGGTGATCGCTGATGCCTGGGCGCGTGCCTGCTGCGGCGAGGGCACCGGTCCGCCTCCTTTGTCTGCCACAAGCACTCAACATAGCTCACTCAAAGCTGTGACCAGCGGGTTGAGCGTGCGTGCTCAGCGACGAAAGAGAGTGATCGAATGACCCACATCGTCGATCGGATGACTGGTGGCGATCAGTTCGGCCAGTCGTCCGCGTGCCCTGGCGACCGCCGAGTCCGACACCACCAGCAGCCCGTGCACCCGGTCCGGCGGCACGTCACGCGGATCGGCGGCGTGTATGCCGTAGTACGAGGGCACACCGCTGCCCTTGTACACCAGCCACACCCGCTCATCCGGGTAGCGCTGCCGGAGCCGGTCCGCGAGTCGTCCGAGGTCCTGGCCCCAGTCCACGTTGGAGTCGTGCAGCAGCCGATGGGTGTTGGCCGGCCCGCCGAACGCCTCGTTGGCATACGGCAGGTAGCAGGGGAAGGTCCGCAGCGAAGTCAGCGCCGTCCACAGCACCAGCGCGGCGGCCGCGGCGGCCGTCCACCGCCGGCCCGGGCGCGGCAGGCAGGCCGGTACACAGGCCGCCGTCACCGCCAGGAACACCGGAACGAACAGCGCGTACCGCGTCCCGAAGTCCCGCGAACCCGTCATCGCCGCCGCCAGCAGTACGGCGGGCGGCAGCAGCAGATACGGCGCCGCGGGCCGCAGCCGCCGTACCGCGACGACCGCCACGGCACCGGCCGCACCGAGCGCCAGCAGGCCGAGCGGCGTCTTCACCAGCAGGGCGACGGGCAGGTAGTACCAGCGCGAGCCGGTGTACAGGTGCCCGAACAGATAGCCCTGCCACGGCTGCTCCTCCAGCGCGAACTGCACCCGCATCCCGGCCCGGTACGCGGGCGGCAGCGGCAGCAGGTCCACCAGCCGGCCGCGCAGCCCGTGCAGGGCCGGTACCGGTTCGGCGGGAGAGAACCGCAGCCGAGGGTCGACCACCAGATACGAGGCCCAGACGACGGCGACGGCCACCACCGCCACCACGGCCGCCCCGCCGAGCGCCGGCAGGGGTCTGCGCCGACCGGCGCCGAGCAGGCCCGTGAGTCCCGCGGGCAGGTGCCGCCACCGGTCCGCGCCCGTGCCCGGCCGGCCGGACCGCGTCACCTCCCGGCCCGCGGCGAGGACCGACACCGCCGCGAGCCCCATCAGCACCGGCACCGCGGGCAGCGCGCTCATCTTGGTCGCCACGGCAGCCCCCAAAGCCGCCCCCGCGAGCGGCAGGTACAGCGCGGGCCGCCGGCGCGCCCGCCACACCAGCCACGCCGAGGTCAGCACGAAGCCGGTCATCGGCATGTCCAGCGTCGCCAGTGAACCGTGCGCGATCGGATCGGGCGAGAAGGCGTACAGGGCGAGTGCCACCAAGCCGCCCGCCGTGCCGGTCAGTTCACGGGCGAACGCGAACGCGACCAGCCCGAACAGCAGCGTCAGCGCGATGACCGGCAGCCGCGCCCACAGCATCAGCCGCCCGGGGTCGTTGCCCGACTCGTACAGCAGATGCCGGCCCACGTCCCCTTGCGTGCCGGCGTACCCCGGGTCGTAGTGCGGCCCCGCCACCGCGACCCCGGCCGCGATCAGCAGCTTGCCGAGCGGCGGATGCTCGGGGTTGTAGCGGATCCGGTGCTCGTGCAGATAGTCGGTGGCCGTCGCCACGTACACCGGCTCGTCGATCGTCGGCGTCTGCTGCACGGCCGTCGTCACCATCGCCGCGGCCATCTGGGCGAGCAGCAGCACGACCAGGAGCGGCACCAGCCACCGCCGGTGCCGGCGCACTCCCGTGTACGGGCGGGCCGGTGCTCCGGCAAGAGCCGTCCGGCCGAGGACCAGGTGCTGTTCGCGCGCCATCATCCGCCCCGCGGTGGCACCGGCCGTACGACGGCGGAGGCGGGCGTGGGCCGGATCATGGCCCTACTGTCGCACCGCTCCCACCGCCGGGGGCGTCACCGCTGCACGAGTCGTACCGACAGACCTTCTGCCGTGTACACGGGTACGGCCCGCAGCCTCTCGGAGTTCACCTCGATCCGGGCGAACCGGCCGCGCAGCCGCGGCGCGTCGAGGACCGGCAGGGTGCTGCCCGCGGCAGGTGGCCGCTCGCTGCCGAGCCGCAGCGACAGCGCCGCCGAGCCACCCGGTACCGCCAGTGACGAACCGCCAGCGGCGCCCTGCGGCCCGCGCGCAGAACGACCTCGAGCGTGCCGGCGTCCTGCGCGTAGGCGCCGCGCACCCGCAGCCGCTCGGCGAAGCCCGGCGCGCCGTCCGTGATCCGGACGTCCCCGTGCCGGGCGTCCTTGCCGCCTGCGACCAGCGTGCCCTGGACCAGGACGGTCCCGCCCGTGTACCGGTTGCGGCCGGTCGGCGTGAGCGTGCCCGTGCCGCGCTCGGTGAGGCCGCCGCGCACGTCGATGTCGTTGCGCCCCGCGTCGGCGACCGATAAGCCGCCCGCCGACGCGTCCAGCGTGACCGTGACGTCCGTGTCGAAGGCGCCGTAGCCGTCGGCCGCGGCGAACAGGTCGAGCCGGCCCCACTGCTCGAGGCCGTCGAGCAGCACACACCCGAAGGGCAGGGCGGTGGTACGCAGCACCTCCCGGCGCCGGTCCACGCCCGGACAGGGCAGAGGGGCCTCCAGCAGCACCTCCGCGCCCTGGGGCACGGTCAGCGGCACCTCGCGGCCCTGCCGGGTGAGGGCGAACGTCAGGCGGGGCCGCACCGCGCAGGCATCGGCGCATCGGCGCACGGCAACCGGGCCGGTGCCGGCGGGCGCGCCCACACCCCGGTCCGACCCGGCGGCGGCCACCGGAGCGACCCCACCCTGGTCCCGGACAGGGCAGGCGGCTCCTCCTGCGGTGCGAAGTTCGCCCTGTCGACACGCGCGCTCGCCCCGACGCTCATCTGTTTCCCCGTCTCCCGCAAGAGACTGGTGGCAGGCCTGGCGACCACCACGAAGAAGGGCTGACCCAGCGTGCACCTGCCCCACCAGCGCGGCCCGCTGCACGACCTGCCGGACACCCCGCAGGCGTACGACGCGGTGCTCGCCGACGTGACCGAAGAGGCCCTCGCGCGGCTCACCCCCGAGGGCAGCCTCGAACACCCCGACGCCCACGACGACATCGGCGACACCTCGCTCGGCATCACCTCCCTGCTCGCCCTCGCCTGGCAGCGCGGCAAGGACCCCCGCCTGCCCGAGGCCGTTCGCCGCAGCCTCGTCTTCCACCTGCGCGAGCGCGTCTACACCGGGGACAACCCCGGCTACCCCAACCTGTGTCTGACCAACTCCGGCCTGCCGTACGCCCGTTACGTCCTCGACGCGGGCGCCCACCCCATCGGCGACTGGCCCAGCACGGTCTGGGCGCTGCTCCAGGCGGTCAACGTCCTCGACCAGGCCGAAGGCCTTCTCGGCGACGAACAGCTGGCGGAACTACGGCAGGTGGCCCATGGCTACTGGCGCTGGCTGACCGAGGCGACCTTCTTCAACCCGCAGCGGGCCGGCAACCAGGCCATCGGCTGTGTGGTCGGTGGCCTCATGCTCGCCCGCCATCTCTCCCAAGAGGAAGGGGAGTCGGTGCGGGGGAGGGCACTGAGCCTGTATGCCGAGGAGATCCGCGCCCACCGGGTCCGCGACCGGGGAGCCCTGCTGCCGCCCGAGCACGGTGGTGCCTACGACAACAACTACGGCCCGATCTCCCTGTCCTTCCTCGCCCAGGCCCACCGGGTCAGCGGCACGGAGATGTTCGCCGAGGACGGCGACACCCTCGCCCGCTACCTCGACGCCCGGCTCACCGGCGGCGGCTACGACTGCGGAGGACCGCGCTACAGCGAACAGCACTCGGGTTTCGAATCCGTCCTGGGCCTCAGGTACTTCGGCGCTCGCATCGGCGCCGACCTCGGCCGCTACCGGGGCGACACCCGCTGGGGCCGGCACGCGACGCGGCGCGACGGCCGGATCGACGGGCACTTCGCCTTCATGCTGGTCTGGCAGATCCAGGACCCCACCCGCTGGCACCGCGCTCCGTCCCCGGACGCCGCCCGCCACCAGTTGCGCTCCGGCACCGTCTCCGTGGCTTTCGACAGCCGGATGACCCCCACCCTGGTCGAGGCCGCCGGCACCTACTACCTGCCCGCCGCCGTGCGCCGCCGGCACGGCTTCGGCCCGGTCACCGACGGCTTCCTGCTGTGCCGCCCGATGGGCGAGGTACGGGTCCGCGACGTCCGCGCCGACACACTCGCCGCCAAGCTGGTCACCAAGCCGGTCGTCGGCCGCGACCACGTCCTGCGCCATGTCCGCTCGCTGTACGTCACCGACGGCACGCGCCTGTGGGTGACGGTCGCCGTGGAGCGGCTCGAGGGAGCGCCGTACCTGCTGTCCGGGCTGCCGTACGCGGCCGACGACGGCGACCGGGTGCGCCGCACTGCCGAGGGCGAGGTCACGGCGGCGGGTGCCCTGCGGCTCACCCACCCGGCGGCGCCCGGCGACGAGCACTTCGACGCCCGCGCCGAACTCACCCAGGAACAGGCCGCGTTCGCGCTCGCCGCCGACCCGCGCGGCTACGGCAACCCGGACGAGGGCTGGCGCCACCTGGTCTCCTCCACCGCCCTGGAAGCCGACCCGGCGCCGGGCACCCCGGACGGGCTGCACGTGTTCGCCGTACGGTACGGGCCCGGGGGAGTCTTCGCGCCCGCCTTCGAGGAAGCCGGGGGAGAACTCACCGTACGCACGGAGGCGTTCACGGCGCTCGTCGGTGCCGTGGCCGGGGACGGCCGGGGCGAGCCCTCGCTCACCCTGCGCGGCTGAGCCAAGGCGCCGCACGGCGGGGCGTCAGCCCTCGGGGAGGACGGCGGTGGGCAGCGCGGCGGGCGGCACCACCAGGTCCGCCCGCCCCCGGGTCGCCGCCACCAGGCCGGCGTTGCGCTGGTCCGAGCCCAGCACCCAGGCCACGGCGCTCTCGTGGTCCTTGCCGAACTCCTCGTGCCGGGCGACCAGTCGGCGGATCCGCTCGTCCTCGGCGATCTCGCAGAACCACACCTCGTCCAGCAACGGCCGCACCCGCGCCCACGAACCCTCCGCCAGCAGAAGGTAGTTGCCCTCGGTCACCACCAACCGGGCGGCCGGCGGCACCGGGATCGCGCCCGCAAGGGGCTGCTCCAGGACCCGCTCGAACCCCGGCGCGTACACCACCTCCTCGGTGTCCTCGCGCAGCCGCAGCAGCAGCGCCGCGTACCCGGCCGGGTCGAAGGTGTCCGGCGCGCCCTTGCGGTCCCTGCGGCCCAGGCGGTCGAGTTCGGCGTCGGCCAGATGGAAGCCGTCCATCGGCACGTGCGCGGCCCGGGGCGGGCCGTCCGCGTTCAGCGCGCGCACAAGGTGCGCGGCGAGGGTCGTCTTGCCCGCACCGGGGCTGCCCGCGATGCCGAGCACGGCACGCCGGCCGCCCGCAGCGAGGACACGGGCGCGGGCGAGGAGGTCGTCGAAGGTCAGCGGCACACCGGACAGTGTGGCACCGCCCCCTTCCGGCGGATCCGGAAGTCCCCCACCGCAGACTCTGCCGAGAAGTACGCTCCAGTGTGGCGTGCGCCACCCACTTGAACGCCGATCGTGGGGAAGAGTGCGGGTATGACTCAGCTCGGTCTGCCCGATGCAATCCAAGCCTGTCTGTTCGATCTCGACGGGGTCGTGACCAAGACGGCCGTCGTGCACGCGGCCGCCTGGAAGGAGATGTTCGACCGGTTCCTCAGCGACTTCGACGGCGAGCGGGGACGGCCGTTCGACGCCGTCGCCGAGTACGACGAATACGTCGACGGCCGCCCTCGCGCCGACGGGGTGCGCGCCTTTCTGGACTCGCGCGGCATCCACCTGCCCGAGGGCACCCCGGACGACCCACCGCAGGCCCGTACCGTCCACGGCCTCGGCAACCGCAAGAACGTCCTGCTGCTGGAGAAGATCCGCGCCGGCGGAGTGGAGGCCTACGAGGGCACCCTGCGCTATCTGGAGGCGGTGCGCGCCGAGGGGCTGCGCACGGCGATCGTCTCCTCCAGCGCCAACTGCCGCGACGTACTGCGGGCGGTCGGCGCCGAGCACTTCTTCGACGTACGGATCGACGGTGTCGTGGCCGCCGAGCGGCATCTGCCGGGCAAGCCGCACCCGGACACCTTCCTCGCCGCCGCCCACGACCTCGGCGTCGAGCCGTCCCGCGCGGCCGTCTTCGAGGACGCGCTGGCCGGCATGGACGCGGGCCGCACGGGCGGCTTCGGCTACGTCGTCGGCGTCGACCGCGTCGGCCAGGCCGACGCGCTGTACGCACACGGCGCGACCCTTGTCGTCAAGGACCTCGCCGAGCTGGGAGGCAGGCAGTGATCACCAACCGGTCCTACGCCGTCGAACCGTGGACGGTCCGGGAGACCGCCCTCGACCTCGGCGTCCTCGCCCAGAGCGAGTCGGTGTTCGCGCTGTCCAACGGCCATGTCGGCTGGCGCGGCAACCTCGACGAGGGCGAACCGCACGGTCTGCCCGGCAGCTACCTCAACGGCGTGCACGAGGTGCACCCACTGCCGTACGCCGAGGCCGGGTACGGCTATCCGGAGTCCGGCCAGACGGTCATCAACGTCACCAACGGCAAGATCCTGAGGCTGCTGGTGGACGACGAGCCGTTCGACCTGCGCTACGGCCGGCTCGTCTCCCACGAGCGGGTCCTGGACCTGCGCCGCGGGGTGCTGGAGCGGACCTGCGAGTGGACCTCGCCGGCCGGCTCCACGGTCCGGGTGCGCTCCACCCGGCTGGTGTCGCTGACCCAGCGCGCGGTCGCCGCGGTCGCCTACGAGGTGCAGGCCGTCGGGAGCCGCAGCCGGGTGGTCATCCAGTCCGAGCTGGTCGCCAACGAGACACTGCCCGAGTCCGACGGCGACCCGCGGGCGGCCATGGCCCTGCAGTCGCCGCTGGAGCAGGAGGACCACCTGGCCTCGGGCAGCCGGCTGCGGCTGGTGCACCGCACCCGGCGCAGCGGCCTGCGGGTCGCGGTCGCCGCCGACCACGTCGTCAGCGGCCCGCAGCGTACGACGACCCGCAGCGAGAGCGGCACCGACGTGGCCCGCCTGACCGTCACCTCCGTACTGGAGCCCGGGCAGACGCTGCGGGTGGAGAAGCTGGTCGCGCACGGCTGGTCCGGCACCCGCTCGCTGCCGGCGATGGCCGACCAGGTCGACGCCGCGCTCGCCGCCGCCGCGCACGACGGCTGGCAGGGGCTGCTCGAGGACCAGCGGGACTGCCTGGACGACTTCTGGGCCCGCGCCGACGTCGAGGTGGAGGGCGACGAGGAGATCCAGCAGGCCGTCCGCTTCGCCCTGTTCCACGTCCTGCAGGCCGGCACCCGCGCCGAGCAGCGCGCCATTCCGGCGAAGGGCCTGACCGGCTCCGGGTACGACGGGCACGCCTTCTGGGACACCGAGATGTTCGTGCTGCCCGTGCTCACCCACACCGCGCCCGCGGCCGTCGCCGAGGCGCTGCGCTGGCGGTACAGCACCCTGGACGAGGCCCGCGAGCGCGCGGCCCAGCTGGGGCTCGGCGGCGCCGCGTTCCCGTGGCGCACCATCGCAGGACCGGAGGGCTCGGCGTACTGGCCGGCCGGTACCGCGGCCTTCCACGTGAACGCCGGCATAGCCGACGCGGTCGTCCGGTACGTCGAGGCCACCGGCGACAGCGAGTTCGAGCGCGAGGCGGGCACGGAACTGCTGGTGGAGACGGCCAGGCTGTGGCGCTCGCTGGGCCACCACGACACCCGCGGCGTCTTCCACATCGACGGCGTCACCGGCCCCGACGAGTACAGCGCGGTCGCCGACGACAACACCTACACCAATCTGATGGCACGCAAGAACCTGCTCGCGGCGGCGGACGCCGTCGAACGCCACCCGGGCGAGGCGGCCCGGCTGGGCGTGGACGAGGAGGAGAGTGCCGCCTGGCGGGACGCCGCCGAGGCGATGTACGTCCCCTACAACTCCGAACTCGCCGTCCACGAACAGCACGCCGGATTCACCCGCTACCAGCGCTGGGACTTCGCCGGCACCCGCGCCGAGCAGTACCCGCTGCTGCTGCACTTCCCCTACTTCGACCTCTACCGCAAGCAGGTCGTCAAGCAGGCCGACCTGGTGCTGGCCATGTACACCTGCGCCGACTACTTCGACCAGGGCGACGCGAAGGCGGCCGAGGAGCAGATCGCCCGGAACTTCGCCTACTACGAGCCGCTGACCGTCCGGGACTCCTCGCTGTCGGCCTGCTGCCAGGCGGTCATGGCCGCGCAGACGGGCCATCTGGACCTCGCCTACGCCTACACGGCCGAGGCGGCCCTGATGGATCTGCAGGACCTGGAGCACAACACCCGCGACGGGCTGCACATCGCCTCGCTGGCCGGTACCTGGATGGCGCTGGTGGCGGGCTTCGGCGGGCTGCGCCGCGACGGCGCGAGCCTGCGGTTCGCACCCCGGCTGCCCGGGCGGCTGAGCCGGCTCGCCTTCAACGTCCAGTTCCGTGGCCGTGGGCTGCGCGTGGTCGTCGGCCCGGACAAGGCGACGTACACGCTCCTGGACGGCCCGCCGCTGACCCTGCACCACCACGGCGAGCCGCTGACGGTGAGCACCGCCGACCCGGCCGTCCGCGCCGTACCGCCGCCGGTGCGCCGCCCGGCCCCCGAGCAGCCACCGCACCGGGTGCCGGGCGCGGGCTGAGGCTGCACGGCACACATCGGGCCCGAGCCCGGCCCGTGGCGGTGGCCAGGGGCCGGGCACCTGTCTGCGGAGGCCGCCCAACGTCCTCGAGATGCGGGCGGGCGACGACCAGCCCCGCCACGGCTGAGCCGGCCCCGGGCGCCGGGCCTGCGTCGACGGAGCACCGGGCCGAAGACGTCCCGCCGCAGCTACGGCACCGGCGCGGCGTGCACCTCGGACCTCATGCGCCGCCCTCGGCGAGCAGGGTGCGCAGCGCCCGCTCCTCCTCAGGGCTCAGCCCCGTGACGAACTGCTGGAGCGCGGCGATCGGGTCCGGGCCCCGGGACAGGGCCTCGTGCATCGCCTGGGCGGTCAGTTCCGCCGCGTTCTTCGCCGGCCGGTACGCACCCCGCCGCCCGTTCGCGTCGCGCAGCACCAGCCCCTTGTCGTACAGGCGTTTGAGGATGGTGTGCACCGTGTTGTAGGCCAGTGCCCCGTCGACCTCGGCCTGGATCTCCGCCGGGGTCAACGGCCGCTCGGTGGCCCACAGTGCGGCCAGCACCTCGCTCTCCAGCGCCCCGGCGCTGCGCCGCTCCGCCCTGCCGCGGGACTCTGTGCCAGCCATGCCCCAACCTTACAGCGCGTAGTGCGTAGGCCGGATGGCCCCGTCCACCGGGCAAGAGGCTGGGATACGGGGTATTTTGGCGGTGTTTTCCCCCGGGCCCGGCGGCGCCTTTGCCGTGCCTCGGCGGTGTTCTCCTGACTCCGGCCTTACCCTACAAACTGTAGGGTGACCGGGGTCCCGCACGCCGCGGGGGCAGGAGGGGTGATGAGGGCCCGCAGCGCGCACGTCACACTCGCCGGACCACCGAGCGAGCGTTCCCACGGCCTGCCCGTCGCCGGCCGCCGCCCCCGGGTCACCGCCCTCGCACCGGCCCGGCCGACCCCGGCCGGGCCTGGCACGCCCGGCCGGCGGGCTCCGGCCGCCTCGCTCCGCGCAACCGGCGTACCCGGGTGCGGCCGATGACGTCCCCGCCGGACCTCGCCGCGCCCCCTGTCCGGCGCCGCGCCCACTGGCACGTGTCCGTCCTGCTCGCCGTCCTGCTCGGCGGGCTCTACCTGGTCCGCCGGCACTGGCCCGTACTCGAGAGCGGGGCCGGGCGGCTGGCCGGGGCCGACCAGGGCTGGATGCTGGTCGGCGCGACAGCGGCCCTGGGCACCTGGGCGGCCTCGGCGCTGGCCCAGCAGGGCGCGGTCCTGCGACGGCTGCCCCGGCCCCGGCTGTTCGCCGCCCAGTTCGCCGCCTCCGCCGCGGGCCACCTGCTGCCCGCCGGGCTCGGCGCCGGCGCGGTCAACCTGCGGTTCCTCATGCGCTGCGGACTGCCCGCGGGCCGCAGCGCCAGCGCCGTCGCCGTCAAGGCCACCGCCGGTGCCGTCGTCCGCCTCGCGCTGATCGCGCTGCTCGCCCCGGTCTGCCCGGGCCTGCTGCACCCGCCGCGCCTGTCGCCGACCGTACTCGCCGTCGCAGCGGGCTGTGCCGTCCTCCTTTCGGCGCTGCTCGCGACCCCCTGGTGGCCACGCTGCCGCCGAGCCCTCGCCGTCGTACTCGCCGACATCCGCGCGCTGCACGCCTGCCCCAGCCGCGCGGCGGCCCTGTGGGGCGGCTCCCTCGCCTTCGCCGCGCTGCACTGCCTGGTCCTCATCGCCGTCGGTCAGGCCGTCGGACTGCCCCTGCCCCCGCTCCAGGTGGCCCTGCTGTACCTCGCCGCCAGCAGTGCCGCCGCCCTGCTGCCCACCCCGGGCGGCCTCGGCTCCCTGGACGCGGCCCTCGCCCTCGCCCTCACCGTCTCCGGCGCCCCCGGCGTGGCCGCCGCCTCCGCCGTGCTCGGCTACCGGCTGCTGACGGTGTGGCTGCCCCTGCTCCCGGGCCTGCTGGTGCTGGGGTTGCTGGTGCGACGCAAGGCCCTGTGAGGGCCGCGGAGTTTCCCGCGGGCCCGCTTCAGGTAGGAGTCGGGTGTCGACATGCCGCACAGGAGGGGGAGAGCCATGGCGGGGAACGACCCGGCGGGGCTGCCGGACGAGGCGTTCTTCACACCCGGTACGTCGTCCTTCACCGAGTTCCTGGCCACCCACCGCCCCGGGCTCCTGCCCACCCGGCCCCGGCTGCCCGAGGGCGTACGGACGGCCCCCGACAGCTACCCGCACGGCACCACGGTGCTCGCCCTGACCTACGGCGACGGTGTGCTGATCGCCGGCGACCGCCGGGCCACCATGGGCAACCTGATCGCCCAGCGCGACCTCGAAAAGGTGCACCCCGCCGACGACTTCACGGCCGTCGCCTTCGCCGGCACCGTCGGCCTCGCCGTCGACATGGTCCGTCTGTACCAGGTCGAGCTGACGCACTTCGAGAAGATCGAGGGCATCCCGATGACCCTCGCGGGCAAGGCGACCCGGCTCGCGACGATGATCCGGCAGAACCTCGCCCAGGCCATGCAGGGCCTCGCCGTCGTCCCGCTGCTCGCCGGGTACGACGTCACCGCCCCCGACGGCGGACGCGGCCGCATCTTCGGCTTCGACCCAGTCGGCGGCCTGTACGAGAAGGCCGACTTCTACGCCGAGGGCTCCGGCTCGCCGTACGCCCGGGGCGCTCTGAAGAAGCTGTACCGGCCCGGCCTGACCCGCCGCGAGGCCGTCCTCGCCGCGCTCCAGGCGCTGTACGACGCGGCGGACGACGACTCCGCCACCGGCGGCCCCGACCTGAACCGCCGTATCTTCCCCGTGGTGGCCTCGATCACCGAGGACGGCTTCGAGCGGCTGGCGCGGACGGAGACCGAGGAACTGAGCCACGAGATGATCCTGCGCCGCGGCGACCGCCCGGACGGACCGCACGCCGCGCCCTGACCGCGGCCGGCCGAACGCCCCGGATGCGCTCGGGCGCTGCTCCTGCCCGATCACGACCCGTGAGGACGTCACCGAGGAGCGGACCGCACGGCAGAGTGCCCGGGCGCGCTCAGCCCGCGGGCAGGGTCACCACGAACCGTGCCCCGGGCCCGTGCTCGAGGTCGTGGGACACCTCGCCGCCGGCGGAGCGGGCCAGGCGCCGTGCGAGCGGCAGCCCGAGGCCCGCCCCACCGTGCCCGTCGCCGGGGTCGGCCCGTCTGCCGGGCTGGAAGAGCAGCGCCGTGAAGGCCGAGGGCACACCCGGGCCGTCGTCCGTGACCTCGACGCGTATGCCGCCGTCCTCACGGCCCGCGCCGAGCGTGACCGTCGTACGGGCGTAGCGCACCGCGTTGGCCAGCAACGGAGCGACCATGCGCTCGAGAAGCGCCGCAGGGACCCCGGCCGTCAGCGGCCCCGGCCCGCCCGGGACGACGACCCGCACCACGCCGGAACCGTCCGCGTGCGCGGCCAGCCCGTGCAGTACGGCCGCCACGTCGGCGGTGCCGGGAGCCGTGGACACGCCCTCGCGGGCCTCGGCCAGCAGTGTGTCGCAGATGGTGCGCATCGACTGCGCGGCCTCGGCGACGACGTCCAGGGACGCGGTCGTCTCGGCACCGGACCGGGGGCGGGCGCGCCACCAGTCCAGTTCGGCGACGATCCGGCTGAGCGGGGTGCGCAGTTCGTGGGACAGTTCGCCGGTCAGCTGCCGCTCGTGCCGCAGCACCGCGCGGATGCGGTCCAGCAGGGAGTCCAACGAGGCGCCGAGCGCGGCAAGTTCGGCCGGCCCGCCCCGGCCCGCGAAACGCTCCCCGGACCCCACGGCACTCCACTGCGTCGCCTGGTCCGTCATGGTGCGCACCGGCCGCAGCGCCCGCCCCACCGCCAGCCGGGTCAGTGCGTAGGTGCAGGCGAGCATCACCGCGTCCAGCGCGAACGAGCCCAGCAGCAGGGTCCGGGCCGAGCTGCGGTACGGCGCGAGGTCCAGCGCCGTGACCACGGTGGTCCGTGCCGCGCCACCGGGCACCGGCTCCGCGCACAGCCGCACCGTGTCGGGACCGCCCACCGTGCGGCAGGCGCGCCCTCCCCGGGCGGCCAGGGTGCCGGCGGCGCGGGTGAGTCCACCGGCCCCGGACGGGGGCTGCTCCAGCAGCCGGCCGCCGGCGTAGATCCAGGCGTTGGTGTCCAGCAGCCGGTCGCCGGAGGTCTCCAGCACCCGCACCCGGCCGTGCCGCGTGTCGACGGTCGTGGCCACGGCCGCCGCGCGGGTGCGCAGTTCGTCGTCCGCCTCCCGCTGCAGGCGGTGGCGGACCACGGTGTTGAACACCACGGTGAGGATCACGATCAGCAGCGCGGCCGTGGTCAGCGCGACCAGGGAGAGCCGCCCGCGCAGCGTGCGGGGCGCGAGCCGGGCGAGGAGCGGCCGGAGCTGTGCACAGGACCTCATGTCAGCCGGTGGCCGATCCCGCGAGCGGTGGCGATGGTCAGCTCGCTGCCGGCCGCGCGCAGCTTGCGGCGCAGCCGGGTCAGATACTGGTCCAGCGTGTTCTCGCTGACGCGCGCTCCTTCCGGCCAGCCGGCGCGCAGCAGCTCGCGCCGTCGCACCAGCTCCCCGCCGGCCGCCGTGAGCGCGGCCAGCAGCCGGAACTCGGTCGGGGTGAGGTCCACGCGGCTGCCGTCCACGGTGGCGCCGTGCCGGACGGCGTCCAGCACCAGAGCGCCCGCGGCAGTTGACGCGGAGGCCGGCGTGGCCGGGGGTGCGGCCCGGCGCAGTGCGGCGCGCAGCCGGGCGGCCAGCTCGGCGAGGTGGAAGGGCTTGGGCAGGTAGTCGTCGCCGCCGGCCGAGAAGCCCGACAGCCGGTCGGTCAGCCCGTGCCGGGCGGTCAGGAAGACGACCGGGGCGTGGAACCCGCCCGCGCGCATCGCCTGGCAGACGTCGCGGCCGTCGGCGTCGGGCAGGCCGACGTCCAGCACCACGGCGGACACGTCCGGCGTCGCCAGCCGCAGGGCGGTGGCGCCGTCGGGCGCCGTGACCGTGTCGAAGTCCTCGTCGTGCAGACCACGGCGCAGTACGTCACGCAGGGCGTGATCGTCCTCGACGATGAGGATCCTGGGGCGCATCTCTCTCCACCGGCCCGTCGGCCGGACCGCTCGGATGGGGTGTGCCCGGCTCGGGGGCACGCGGGAGGAAGCGCGCGGGCAGCCACCGGGCCACCGCGCGCACGAACAGGGCGAGCCAGCCAGTGGCGAAGAGCCAGCCGCCGACGACGTCGGTGAACCAGTGCACGCCGAGGTAGACCCGGGTCAGGCCGACGCCCACGCCCCACAGCGCGGCCAGCAGACACAGCGCGGTCCGGCCCCGCGGAGTGCGCAGACAAAGGGCCAGGATCAGCAGCCCCGCCGTGACCGCGCTCGTCGTGGTGTGGCCCGAGGGGAACGACCAGCCGGAGGCCTGTGTCTGCCAGTCGTACCGCGGCGGCCGGGCACGGGCGACCAGGTCCATCACGCCCAGGCGCACCGCCTGGCCCGTGCCGAGGCAGGCCACGGCCAGAGCGGCCGCCACCAGCCGCTGCCGTGCGCTGCGCCCCGCGATCAGCCCGGCCACCACCGCCAGGACGTACGGCACGGCGCCCGTACCCGTCGAGGTCAGCCCGCGGGCGACCGCCACCGCCACCGGCGGGCGGTGCCCGACGGACCAGGACAGCAGTTCCAGGTCCGGAAAGAGGGGGCCCTGGTCGCTGATCACCACCGCGCTCAGCACCGCGAACGCCATCCAGGCGCCCAGGGCCACCGTGCCCGCCGGCTCCGCCGGGCTCCTCGGCCTCATGCCGGGTCCGACACCAGCACCGGGCGCAGCCGGGTCCCCGACAGCCGTCCGGGCAGATCCTCGGGCAGCCGTTTCAGGGCGGACATCGCAAGGAAGGCCACCGCCGCGCCGATCGCCGCCCCCACGGCGACGTCGTGCGGATAGTGGACCCCGACCCACACCCGGGACGCCCCCATGGCACCCGCGCACAGGGCCGCCACCGCGCCGAGACGCCGGGAGACGAAGAACAGGGCCGTCGCCGCCGCGAAGGCGATGGCCGCGTGGTTGCTCGGGAACGACCAGTCGCCCCGCGCGGGACACGCCTCCAGCGTGCGAAAGGCCAGATGCCGGCACGGCCGGTCCTCGGCCACCAGCGGTTTCACCACACTGGTCACCGCGTAGGCCAGCACCACTACCACCGGGACGGCGAGCGCCGTCACGGCCGCGCTCGCGCCGTCCCGCCGGGCCCGCCACCAGGCGGCGAGCATGAGCAGGGCGAACACCCCGAGCCCGTACGCCGACCAGAGCGCGATCGTGCCGTCCAGCCAGCCGGGGGCGCGGTGGGCGAGGTCCACCACGTCCCGGTAGAGCGGGCCGTCGACCGAGGAGCCCGTCAGCGCGAGGTTCATCCGCGCACCTCCCGGGCGGCCCTGCGGGAGCGCAGCAGCTCGACGGCGAGCGGCAGCAGGGACACGACGACGATCAGCGCGATGACCGGCAGCAGGTACTTGTCGATGTCCGGGATCGAGGAGCCCAGCGCGTATCCGGCGAGGGTGAGGCCGAGGCTCCACACGAGCCCGCCCACCGTCTGCCAGACGGTGAAGGTCCTCGCCGGCACACCGAGCGCGCCCGCCATCGGGTTCAGCACCGTGCGCACCACGGGGACGAAGCGGGCCAGCACGATGGCCTTCGCATGGCCGTACCGCTCGAGCAGTTCCTCGGCGCGCTGCGCGCCCTCGCGCAGCTTCGCCGACCGGGTGCGGGCCAGCAGCGCCCCGCCCGCCTTCCGGCCGATCAGGAAGCCGCACTGCGAGCCGGCCAGGGCGCCGACGGCCGCCGCGACGAGCAGTGGGCCGAGCGAGAGATGCAGCCCGCGGTCGGCGGACGCGGTGCACAGCAGGCCGGCGGTGAACAGCAGTGAGTCCCCGGGCAGGAAGAACCCGATCAGCAGGCCGGTCTCGGCGAAGAGCACCACGCCGACGCCGAGCACGCCGAAGGCGGCGAGCAGCGAGTGGGCATCGAGCACATTGACCGCGAGCTGCGACGCCAGGTGTGGGGGAGTGGCCATCGCCGTACGCCCTTCCTTTCGGCTTCCTACGAAGTGCATCCCGACTGCATCCGACTACATATTTGTAGACGTCCGACTGGACTGTAGACGAATCCGAGGCACCGATCGTTCCCGGCCTTTGCCTTGCCATTACTCATTCATGACTGACTGAATACGCGCCCGTAGTCATGATGGTCCGCGAAGGTTAGGCATGCCTTCACTAAGTAGGTCTGGGAGGGCAGCAGGTCATGTGGGACGACGCGTTTCCGAGTTTCCTGATCGGTTTGAGGGAGGGACTCGAAGCCGGACTCATCGTCTCCATCCTGGTGGCCACCCTGGTCAGAGCCGAGGCGCGCTCGCGGCTGCCCCAGGTGTGGACCGGCGTCCTGGCCGCCGTCGCGGTGGCCATGAGCTTCGGCGCAGTGCTCACCTTCACCGCCGCGTCCATGCCGCAGACCGCCCAGGAGGCGTTCGGCGGCGTCCTCAGCGTGATCGCCGTGGCGTTCGTCACCGCCATGGTCTTCTGGATGCGCCGCTCGGCCCGCAACCTGTCGAGCGAGCTGAAGGAGAAGGTGACCGGCGCGCTCGCGATGGGCTCCGGCATGCTGATCCTCACCTCCTTCCTCGCGGTCGGCCGTGAGGGCCTGGAGACGGCCCTCTTCCTGTGGACCACCGCGCGGGCGGCGGGCGAGTCGGCCGGACCGCTGACCGGCGCCGGCATCGGCCTCGTCCTCGCGGCCGGCCTGTGCTGGGGCCTGTACCGGCGCGTCCTCAAGATCAACCTGACGAAGTTCTTCACCGCCACCGGCGCCGTCCTGATCGTCATCGCGGCCGGAGTCCTCGGCTACGGCCTGCGCGATCTGCAGGAGGGCGGTGTCCTGCCCGGCAAGACCACCTACGCGTTCGACCTCGCCGGCAGCATCGACCCCGGCTCCTGGTACAGCACCCTGGTCCAGGGCGTGTTCAACCTGATGCCCACCATGACCTGGCTCCAGGTCATGGGGTACGTCGCCTATCTTGCCGTCGTGATGACGCTGTTCGTGCGCGGCGTGCGTGCCACGGCTCCCAAGCCGGCCGCGCAGCGCCCCGCGGACGAGCCGAAGGCCGAGCGGCCCGCGCGGCGCCGTCCGGTCTGGGTCGTGCCGGCCGCCGTGGTCGCCGTACCCGCCGTCATAGCCGGCTGCGTCGTCGCCTTCTCGCGGCCCAAGCCCGCCGGGGACCAGACCGTCGCCGTCTCCGAGACCGAGTGCGGCAAGGGCTTCACCGCGCCCAAGCCGGGCCGGCAGACCTTCCAGATGAAGAACACCGGCGGCAAGACCTCCGAGGTCTACCTCGTCGACCCGTCGAGCAACGCGGTGTACGGCGAGATCGAGGGCCTGGCCCCCGGCACCACCCGCGACCTCGTCGCCACCGTGGCCGGCGGCACCTATGCCTGGCGCTGCGTCCCCACCGGCGGCAGGACCGTCACCTCCAAGTCGGTCACCGTCAGCGGCGGCGGCGCCGCCATGCCGGTCGTTCCGGTCTCCGAGCAGGACCTCGCCGCGCCCCTGAAGGCGTACAAGGCGTACGTCGGCCAGGGCCTGGCCACCCTCGTCACCCAGACCCGCACCCTCGCCGACGACATCAAGGGCAACCACCTGGACAGGGCCCGCACCGACTGGCTCACCGCCCACCGCACCTACTCCTCGCTCGGCGCCGCCTACGGCACCTTCGAGGACTTCGACAAGAAGATCAACGGCCGGGCCGACGGACTGCCCGGCGGCGTCGCGGACAAGGACTTCACCGGCTTCCACC
Organism: Streptomyces broussonetiae; assembly: GCF_009796285.1. Lineage (NCBI taxonomy): Bacteria > Bacillati > Actinomycetota > Actinomycetes > Kitasatosporales > Streptomycetaceae > Streptomyces > Streptomyces broussonetiae. The sequence goes on from NZ_CP047020.1 coordinate 8,729,041, forward strand.
GCCTGGAGTACGGCCTGTGGCACGGCCAGTCGGCCAAGGACCTGACCGGCCCCGCCCAGCAGCTCGCCACGGACTGTGCCGGACTGCGCAACGCCTTCCCGAGCCAGGACTTCGACCCGGGTGACCTGCCGCTGCGTGCCCACGAGATCCTCGAGAACACCCTCCAGTTCGAGCTGACCGGCGACACCGACGAGGGCAGCGGCACCAACCTCGCCACCGCCGACGCCAACCTCTCCGGCACCCGTGAGCTGCTCACCGTTCTCAAGCCGCTGCTCACCACGCGCGCGCCCAAGCTGCTCCCCACGGTCGACGCGGACATCGCGCGCGTGCAGAAGCTCCTGGACGCGGCCCACGACGGCGAGCACTGGACGGCCGTCGACAAGCTGGCGCAGACCGACCGGCAGCGGCTGAACGGCGCCACCGGCCAGTTGCTGGAGGACCTCGCGCCGGTACCGGACCTGCTCGAGATCCGGAAGTCCGCCTGATGAACGACGACGCCTGCCCGATGGCGCCCGCGCACCCCCCGCACTCCGAAGGGAACCCACCGATGCCGACCGCCGACACGCCGACCTGCCCCGTCGGCCCCGCCCGCCGCTCCTTCGTGCGGTCCGCGCTGGGCGCCGGCGCCGCCGGAGCGGTCCTGGCCGGCGGCGGCTTCGCCCTCGGGGAGAGCGGCGGCACGGCCGAGGCGCAGACCCCGAACGCCGACAGCAGCGCCAAGGTCCCCTTCCACGGTGCCCACCAGGCGGGGATCGTCACCCCCGCGCCGGCCGCCGCCACCTTCGTCTCGCTGAACGTGATCGCCGAGGACCGCCGGGGCCTGACCGATCTGCTCAAGACCATCACCGAGCGGGCCCGCTTCCTCACCTCCGGCGGCGCACCGGCCGACCTCGGCGTCGGCGCGCCGCCCTCCGACAACGGCATCCTCGGCCCCGAGGTCCCCTCGGACGGCCTCACGATCACCCTCGGCGTCGGCGCCTCCCTCTTCGACGACCGCTACGGCCTCGCCAAGGCCCGGCCCGCCCGCCTCACCCCGATGCGGACCTTCCCCAACGACAACCTGAACGCCGCCGAATGCCACGGCGACCTGTCGCTGCAGATCTGCGCCCAGAGCACGGACACCGTGCTGCACGCGCTGCGCGACATCGCCAGGCACACGCGTGGCGCCATGCAGATCAAGTGGCGCATCGACGGCTTCCAGAACGCCCCGCGCCCCACCGGCGCCCAGCGCAACCTGCTCGGCTTCAAGGACGGCATCGCCAACCCGGACGTGAACTCCGCGCGCGAGACGGACAAGCTGATCTGGGTCGGCGACGGCCAGGGCGAGCCCGCCTGGACCACCGGCGGCAGCTACCAGGTGATCCGGGTCATCCGGATGCTGGTGGAGTTCTGGGACCGGGTCTCGCTGAGCGAGCAGGAGAAGATGTTCGGCCGCCGCAAGGACACCGGCGCCCCGCTCGACGGCGCCAAGGAGACAGACATCCCCCAGTACGCCAAGGACCCCAAGGGCAACGCGATCCCGCTGGACGCCCACATCCGGCTCGCCAACCCGCGCACCGCGCAGAGCGACAGCTCCCGCATCCTGCGCCGCGGATTCAACTACGACCGGGGCGTGGACAACGTCGGCAACCTCGACATGGGCCTGGTGTTCTGCTGCTACCAGCAGGACGTCAAGCGGCAGTTCGAGGCCGTACAGACCCGGCTGATCGACGAACCCCTCGTCGACTACATCTCCCCGACGGGCGGCGGCTACTTCTTCGCCCTTCCCGGTGTGCGGGACAGCAAGGACTGGCTGGGCAGCGGGATGCTGTCCGCCTGAGCGTTTCCCCAGGTCCAGGGCAGGTCTTTCCCTTTTCTTTTCCTTTTCCATGGGAAAGGCCTGCCGCGCTCTTTACTGCACATGACTTGCAAGTAGGAGAGGATGGCACAAGGCTGCGGGGTGCAGCCGTACCCTCACGACCTAAGGACAGACCCTCCCGATGACGGCCGCCCCTGGTTCCGCTCCATCCCTCCCCGCCCAGGCCGACCGCAAGCGGTCGGCCTGGCAGCGCGTCCGGGGCTCCATGACGCGCCAGGAGTGGATCAGGGTCGGCGGGATGGCCGGCTTCGTCCTCGCGCTGCACATCATCGGCTGGGGGACCCTGGTCGGCATCATCGCGCCCCAGCACTTCAGCGTGGGCAAGGAGTCCTTCGGCATCGGCATCGGCGTGACCGCCTACACGCTCGGCATGCGGCACGCCTTCGACGCCGACCACATCGCGGCGATCGACAACACCACCCGCAAGCTCATGGGCGAGGGACAGCGCCCCTTGTCGGTCGGCTTCTGGTTCTCCCTCGGCCACTCCAGCATCGTCTTCGGCCTCTCCCTGCTGCTCTCCCTCGGGATGAAGACCCTGGCCGGCCCGGTCCGCGACGACAACTCCCACCTGCACCAGGTCACCGGCCTGATCGGTACGACGGTCTCCGGCGCCTTCCTCTACCTCATCGCCGGTATCAACCTCGTCATCCTGGCCGGCATCTGGAAGGTGTTCCGCCGGATGCGCACCGGCCAGTACGACGAGGCCGCCCTGGAGCACCAGCTCAACAACCGCGGCTTCATGAACCGCCTGCTCGGACGCGTCACCGGCTCGATCAGCAAGCCGTGGCAGATGTACCCGCTGGGCCTGCTGTTCGGCCTCGGCTTCGACACCGCCACGGAGATCGCCCTGCTGGTCCTCGCCGGCTCGGGCGCCGCCTCCGGCCTGCCCTGGTACGCCATCCTGACCCTGCCGATCCTGTTCGCGGCCGGCATGTCGCTGCTCGACACCATCGACGGCTCCTTCATGAACTTCGCCTACGAATGGGCGTTCTCCAAGCCGGTCCGCAAGGTCTACTACAACCTGACCATCACCGGCCTGTCCGTCGCCGTCGCCCTGATCATCGGCACCGTCGAACTCCTCGGCCTCCTCGCCGACAAGCTGGACCTGCACGGCGCCTTCTGGGACTGGGTCTCCGGCCTCGACCTCAACACGGTCGGCTTCGTCATCGTCGGCCTCTTCTTCGCCACCTGGGCGATCGCCCTGCTGGTCTGGAAGGCGGGCCGCATCGAGGAGAAGTGGACGGCGGGCCTGGCGGAACAGTCCGCGGACTGACCCGGCAGACCCTAGTCGAGCCGGTCCACCTGACGGAGCCGGTTCGTCACGTCCAGCGCGGCGACCTTGTACGACTCCGCCAGCGTCGGATAGTTGAACACCGCGTTGACCAAGTAGTCCACCGTGCCCCCGCACCCCATCACGGACTGCCCGATGTGGATCAGCTCGGTCGCGCCGGAACCGAAGCAGTGCACTCCCAGCAGGGTGCGGTCCACCGGGGAGACCAGTAGCTTCAGCATGCCGTGGGAGTCGCCGATGATCTGTCCCCGGGCCAGTTCCCGGTACCGGGCCACCCCCGCCTCGAACGGCACCGAGTCCTTTGTCAGCTGGTCCTCGGTCCGGCCGACGAAGCTGATCTCCGGAATCGTGTAGATCCCTATCGGCTGCAGGTTGTGCATGCGCCCCACGGGCTCCCCGCACGCGTGGGAGGCGGCCGCCCGGCCCTGTTCCATGGACGTCGCCGCGAGCGCCGGGAAGCCGATCACGTCTCCGACGGCGTAGATGTGCGCCACCTCGGTGCGGTAGTACTCGTCCACCCGGATGCGGCCTCGCGCGTCCGCCCCGAGGCCGGCCCTGTCCAGCTGCAGGGCGTCCGTCAGGCCCTGGCGGCCCGCCGAGTACATCACCGCGTCCGCGGGGATCTTCTTGCCGCTCTCCAGCACGGTCAGCGTGCCCCGCGGATGCCGCTCCACCGCGGCCACGCTCTCCCCGAACCGGAAGGTGACGGCCAGGTCCCGCAGGTGGTACTTGAGCGACTCCACGACCTCGACGTCACACAGGTCCAGCATGCCCGGGCGCCGCTCCACCACGGTCACCCTGCTGCCCAGCGCCGCGAACATGCTCGCGTACTCCATGCCGATCACACCGGCCCCCACGATCACCATGGACCGCGGCACCCGCTCCAGCGAGAGGACGTTGTCCGAGTCCATGATCGTCCGCCCGTCGAACTCGACACGGTCCGGGCGGGCCGGCCGGGTGCCGGTGGCGATCACGATGTGCTCGGCCCCGATCAGCCGCTCCCGGCCCGGGGCCTCGGACAGGGCGACCGTGTGCGGATCGGCGAAGCGGGCCGTCCCTGCGTACACCGTCACATGATTGCGGGCGAGCTGGTTGCGGACGACGTCCACCTCGCGGCCGACCACGTGCCGGGTGCGCGCGGTCAGGTCGGCGACGGTGATGTCCTCCTTCAGCCGGTAGCTCTGCCCGTACAGGTCACGCTGGGTGAGACCGGTCAGATACAGCACGGCCTCGCGCAGTGTCTTGGAAGGGATGGTGCCGGTGTGCAGGGAGACCCCACCGAGCATGTCGGGGCGGTCCACGACGGCGACCCGGCGGCCGAGCTTGGCCGCGGCGATGGCGGCCTTCTGACCGCCGGGTCCGGATCCGATGACGAGCATGTCGAAGTCGAAGTCGGGCACCCTCGGGAGTCTGACAGGCCCCGGCCCGGTGCGTAAGGGACCGCGGAGCCGCGCCTTGCACACGGCCCCGCGAGCCCCGGGATCGGTTCCCCGGACGCCCTACGGCATCAGCTTCTCGACGGCCTTGGGGTCCGTCTCGAGCTTGCGTCGGGCCCAGTCCAGATTCTTGGGAGTGACGTCCCTGCCTGCCGCCATCGCCAGATCCTCCGGGGTGACACCCTGGGAGGGAGCGCTGTGGAGCAGGGCGTCCGGGGTGCAGTGGTCGTCGGACGACCGGGACTCGTCGGGTGTGGTTGTCGACATGATGCCTCCTCCTCGGTCCGGATGACCGCATCCGTGCCGGTGCCGCCGTACGGGGCACACTCTCACCATTGCCCCCACCTCCTTCCCACGCCACCGGAGAGCACTCGCTTCTAAGCTGGAAAACATCCAGCACCACACACCGGGAGGCCGCCGATGGCCGAGACCCCGTTCGCCGAGGACGTACGCCCCGGCCCGCGCTATCTGCCGATCGCCGAGCACGGACTCATCGGAGACCTGCGCAGCGTGGCCCTGGTCGGCACCAACGGCACGATCGACTGGTACTGCTGCCCGTCCTTCGACGCCCCCAGCGTCTTCGCGGCCATCCTCGACGCCGAGCGCGGTGGCTCCTTCGAGCTGGCCGCCACCGTGCCCGCGCGTACCAAGCAGTTCTACTTCCCCGACACCAACGTCCTGATCACCCGCTTCTACACCGAGGACGGCGTCGGCGAGGTGCAGGACTTCATGCCGGTGACCGGCGACGGCACGGCCGGCGCGGGCAACGGGGCCCGGCACCGGCTGATCCGGCGCGTGGTCTGCGTCCGCGGCACCGTCCCCTTCCGGGTGCTGGTCGCCCCACGCTTCGGCTACGGCGCCGTCCCGCACACCCTGCGCACCGTCGACGACCTCGTCGTCTTCGAGTCCGCCGTGCAGTGCCTGGCGCTGACCTCCACGGTCGCCCTGGAGTGCGACGCCCGGGACGCGCGCGCCGACTTCAAGCTGGGCGAGGGCGAGACAGCCGTGTTCGCTCTCGACCAGGTCAGCGACGAGGTGTCCCCCCGGTGCTGCCCGCATGCCGAGGCCGAGCAGGAGTTCAACGCCACGGTCTGCTACTGGCGGCGCTGGCTGCGCCAGTCCCGCTACCGGGGCCGCTGGCGCGAGATGGTGCACCGCTCCGCCCTCACCCTCAAGCTGCTCACCTACGCCCCCACCGGCGCCATCGTCGCCGCCCCCACCACCAGCCTGCCCGAACAGCTCGGCGGCGAGCGCAACTGGGACTACCGGTACGTATGGGTGCGCGACGCCGCCTTCGCCGTGTACGCGCTGCTGCGGCTCGGCTTCAGCGGTGAGGCCGAGGCGTTCATGCGCTTCCTGACCACGAACGTCAGCCCCTGCGACACCGGCGCGGGCTCCCCGCCGCTGCAGATCATGTACGGCATCGACGGCCGCACCGACCTGCCCGAGCGCGTACTGCCACACCTGGAGGGCCATCTCGGCTCCGCCCCGGTCCGGGTCGGCAACGCCGCCGCCGACCAGCTCCAGCTGGACATATACGGCGCCCTGATCGACTCGATCTACCTCTACGACAAGTGGGCCCAGCCGATCCCCAGCGACCAGTGGGACGACGTGTGCAAGCTGGTCGACTGGGTCTGCGCCCACTGGGACCAGCCCGACGAGGGCGTGTGGGAGACCCGCGGCGGCCGCAAGAACTTCACATACTCGCGGCTGATGTGCTGGGTCGCCATCGAACGGGCCATGCGCCTCGCCCGCCGCCGCGGGCTGCCCGCCAACCTGTCCCGCTGGGGCCGCTCCCGCGACGCCATCTACCGGCGGATCATGGACCGCGGCTGGTCACAGCGGCGCGGCGCCTTCGTGCAGTACGAGGGCGGCGACGTCCTCGACGCCTCGCTGCTGATGATGCCGCTCGGCAAGTTCGTCGCCCCCACCGACCCCAAGTGGCTGGCCACCCTCGACGCCCTGACCGAGGACCTGGTCTCCGACTCCCTCGTCTACCGCTACGACCCGCAGGCCAGCCCCGACGGACTGCGCGGCGACGAGGGCACCTTCTCCATCTGCTCCTTCTGGTACGTCGAGGCACTGGTCCGGGCCGGCCGGGTCGACGAGGCCCGGCTGGCCTTCGAGAAGATGCTCACCTACGCCAACCACCTCGGCCTGTACGCCGAGGAGATCGGCCGCACCGGCGAGCAACAGGGCAACTTCCCACAGGCGTTCACCCATCTGTCCCTGATCAGCGCCGCGTTCAACCTCGACCGCGCCCTGGGCTGACCGGCACACCGGCCGGGCCGTCCGGTGTGCCGGCTCGGTTCAGGTGAACGGGAGCCGGTGACCGGTCCGGTGGAGCGTGTCCGGGTACGGTTGCCGTACAGGCGGCTGTCGCGGATTGCCGTGGCGAACCTGGTGAACCGTGTGCCGGTGTCCGTGCGGCCCGTGCCGTCGCCGGGATCGGGTCCGGGGCCGGCCGCCGTCATCCCGGCGGCGATCTCCGCCTCCGGACGGTCGTCCGCCGGCCCCTGCTCGACACCGCCTTCGGCGACGACCGTGGCGGCGGCCTCGGCGAGGTCGTCGAAGCCCGCAGCCTCGGCGGCCCGCCGCACCAGCACGGCCACCTCGGCGAGCGGCTGCTCCTCACCGGCCGCCCGCACCTGCCGCAACGCGCCCGCGGTGCCTACGGCAGCGGCTGCTCCGCCCAGATGATCTTGCCGTCGGGGGAGTAGCGGGTGCCCCAGCGCTCGGCCAGCTGCGCGACCAGGAACAGGCCCCGCCCGCCCTCGTCGGTGCTCGCCGCGTACCGCAGATGCGGTGACGTCGTGCTGCGGTCGGAGACCTCGCAGATCAGCGTACGGTCGCGCAGCAGCCGTACGCCGATCGGGCCGCGCCCGTAGCGGATGGCGTTGGTGACCAGCTCGCTCAGGATCAGCTCCGTCGTGAAGTCCAGCTCCTCAAGGCCCCAGTCGGCCAGCTGCCGGGTCACCGAGGCCCGCACCTGCGACACCGCAGCCGGGTCGGACGGCACCTGCCACTCGGCGACCCGGTCGGCACCCAGCACCCGGGTACGGGCGACGATCAGCGCGACGTCGTCGTCCGGCCGGTCCGGCAGCCGCTCCAGCACGGTACGGCAGGTCTCCTCCGGCGAGGCGCCCGGCGTGCGGCGCAGGGCGTCGCGCAACAGCTCGAGACCCTCGTCGATGTCCCGGTCGCGGTCCTCCACCAGCCCGTCGGTGTACAGCACCAGGCGGGTGTCCTCGGCCAGCTCCAGCTCGGCCGTCTCGAACGGCAGCCCGCCCAGCCCCAGCGGCGGACCCGCCGGCACCTCGGGGAACTCCACGCTGCCGTCGGGCCCCACCAACGCCGGCGGCGGATGGCCGGCCCGGGCCAGGGAGCAGCGCCGTGAGACCGGGTCGTAGACGGCGTACAGACAGGTCGCGCCGGTGATCGCGGCCGAGCCGTCGACGGACATCTCGTCCTGGTCGATCCGGCCCACCAACTCATCCAGCAGACCCAGGAGTTCGTCGGGCGGCAGATCCAGCGAGGCGAAGTTGTGCACCGCCGTGCGCAGCCGGCCCATGGTGGCCGCCGCGTGCAGCCCGTGCCCCACCACGTCCCCCACCACCAGCGCCACCCGGGCTCCGGACAGCGGCAGCACGTCGAACCAGTCGCCGCCCACCCCGGACTGCGCCGGCAGATAGCGGTAGGCGATCTCCAGCGCGTCCTGCTCGGGCAGCGTGCGCGGCAGCAGACTGCGCTGCAGGGTGACCGCCATGCTGTGCTCGCGGGTGTAGCGGCGGGCGTTGTCGATGGAGACCGCCGCCCGCGCGACCAGCTCCTCGGCGAGCGCCAGCTCCTCGGAGTCGAAGGGCTGCGGCTTCTCCGAGCGCCAGAAGTTCGCCACCCCCAGCACCAGGCTGCCCGCCTTGAGCGGCACGGTGATCAGCGAGTGGATGCCGTACTCCAGCACCTGGTTCGTGCGCTCCAGGTCCTGCGCGCGCCAGCCGGGCGCGTCCCGCAGGCTGGGCACCACCACCGACTGCCCGGTGGTCAGACTGCGCGCCTGCGGCGAGGTGGTCACGAACCGGATGCGCTCGCCGACCGGGTACAGCGGGGAGTCCTTGCGGACACCGGCGAGCGCCGTACGGCGCAGCGCGGTGCCCGGCCGCGGCTCCTCCCCGTGCAGCACCGCGTCGAAGAGGTCCACCGTCGCGAAGTCCGAGAACCGGGGCACCGCCAGCTCTGCCAGCTCCTCCGCGGTACGGGTCACGTCCAGGCTGGTGCCGATGCCCACTCCGGCGTCGTACAGCATGTTCAGCCGCTCGCGCGCCACCTCCGCGCGGCCGGACAGGGCCCGCAGCTCGGTGGAGTCGCGCAGCGTGGTGACACTGCCGGCCGGGCCGCCGCGCAGATCGGTGGGGCGCTGGTTGATCGCCAGCAGCCGGTCCTTGACCAGGTGCACCTCGTCCGTCGCCACCCGTCCGGAGGCCAGCAGCGCAGCCGTCTCGTCGTCCAGGTCCAGCTCCAGCACGCTGCGCTGCTCCGCGTCCTGCGGCAGGTCCAGCAGCCGGTGCGCCTCGTCGTTGGCGAGCAGCAGCCGGCCGCCGTCGCCGACGATCAGCACGCCCTCGCGGACCGCGTGCAGCACCGCGTCGTGATGCTCGTACATGCGGGTCATCTCGTACGGCCCGAGACCGTGCGTCTGACGCAGCAGCCGTCTGCTGACCAGGGCGGTGCCGGCGGTCGCCAGCACGAGGGCCGCCGCAGCCGCCGCCAGCAGCAGGGGCATCTGCTGGTTGGCGGCCCCGCCCACGTGCTCCGTGGTGATCCCCGCCGAGACCAGCCCCACCACCTTGCCGGCAGAGTCCTTCACCGGGACCACGACCTGCACCAGCGGCCCTATCGTGCCGTTGACATGCTCGATGACCGTGCCGCCGGCCACCGCCGGGGCGATGGTGCCGACGAACTTCTTGCCGATCCGGCCCGGCTTGGGGTGTGTGTAGCGGATGCCGTCGGTGTTCATCACGACGACGAAGTCCACGCCGGTCGACTTGCGTACGGCCTCCGCCTTGGGCTGCAGCACCTTCGTCGGGTCCGCGGTGCGCAGCGCGGCCGCGGTGCCCGGCGCGTTGGCGAACGTCTGCGCCACCGCGAGCGAACGGTTGCGGGCCTCGGTGTCACTGTCGCGCTGCACCTGGAGCAGCTGTGCCACCACGGCCGCGACGACCAGCAGCAGCACGATCACCACTTGGAAGAGGAAGACCTGCCCGGCGACGCTGCGCCCGGTCACCGCCGACCGCAGCGCCCCCGCCCGGCCGCCGCCCTTGCCCGGGCCGTCCGAGACCGGGCCCTTGGGTGCGCGCGGGGGCCCGGACGTTCGGGGCGGCCGGGTCGCGGACCGGCCGGACAGTCGCACCATGTGCCCATGTCTACACTGCCCTGCGCCGCGAGGCGAGACTGTCGCCCGGACCGACACGCGCCGCCCGGTCCGGCGCGCCGCTGTCATGGCCCGGGCGGGGGAGCCGAACGGCGGGCAGCGAGGAGCAGCGCCACGTCGTCGGGGCGGTCGGCGGCATGCCGGGCGGTGGCGGTGAGCCGGTCGGCGACCCCGGCCAGCGAGCGCCCGCCGCGCCGCCCGGCGGCGGACCCGGCCCTGGAGAGCGCGAGGCGCAGCGCGGCGATGCCGTCGTCGATGTCGGCCCCCGGCCGCTCCACCAGCCCGTCCGTGTACAGGGCGAGGATCGCGTCCGGCTCCAGCAGCAGCCCGGCCACCGGATACCGGGCCTGCGGATCCACACCGAGGACGACCCCGCCCGGAATGTCCAGCAGCCGGGTGCGGCCGTCGGGGGAGCGCAGCAGCGGCGGCGGATGCCCCGCACGGGCGACCCGGGCCCGGCCGGTGGCCGGGTCCAGCCGCAGATAGCAGCAGCTGGCGAACTGGCCGGGATCGAGATCGATCAGCAGACGGTTGGTGCCGCTCATCACCTCGTCCGGCGGCCGGTCGCCCAGCGCGAACGCGCGCACGGCACTGCGCAGCTGCCCCATCGTGGCCGCCGCCTGTACCCCGTGCCCCTGCACATCGCCGATCACCAGGGCGATCGCGTCACCGGCCTCGACCACGTCGTACCAGTCGCCGCCCACGTCCATGCCCTGTGTGCCCGGCAGGTACCGGCCGGCGGTCTCCACCCGGGGATGCGTCGACAGCCGGCGCGGCAGCAGCGCCTGCTGCAGGCCCCGGGCGAGGGCCGCCTCGCTGTCGTAGCGCTGCGCCCGCTCCATGGCGTGCGCGATCAGCCCGGCGAGCGCGGTGAGCACGGTGCGTTCCTCGGTGCTGATGCAGCGCGAGCGGTCGAAGCCGAGGATGCACGAGCCGACCGGGCGGCCGGAGGCGATCAGCGGCAGAAAGGCCCGCGCGCCCTCGGTCGCGTCCAGCGGGATGCCCGGGTAGGCGGCCGTCAGCTGCTGCATCGACTCGAAGAACAGCGGCCGCCCCGTGGTCAGGGTCTCCACACCGGGCAGGTGCGCATCCAGCCCGGTCCCCTCGAACGGGGCGAGGAAGCCCGGCGGGAAGCCCGTCTCCCAGGCCAGATACAGATGCCGGTCCTGCAGCAGGTAGATGGCCAGGCAGCGGCCGCCGAACGCGGGCAACAGCTCCTGCATGACCACCGCCGACACCTGGCGGGCGGTCACCGCGTCCGTCAGTGCGATGGCCAGGGCGATCGGCCGGTACAGCGGCGCCAGCGAGTGGTCGGCCGGCTCCTGGGGCAGCTGCGCAGGAAGGACCGACCCGGCCGGTGTGTCCATGCGGGTGGCCGGGGCGAGCGTGCAGGTCAGCAGGTCCTCGCCGGGATGCACCGAGACGGCGAGCCAGTCGCCCCCACCCGCCGCCTCGCCGTCACCGGCCGGGCGCTGTACATGGAAGTGAACCGGATCCGGGGCGAGCAGCGCACCCCGCAGATGATCGTCGCACGGCGGCCCGGTCAGCCACGGCATCGCCTCCCACAGCTCCCGCCCGACCAGCCGGCTGCGCTCGCATCCCGCGAACCGGGCCGCGGCCTCGTTGGCGTACACGATCAGCCCCAGCCGGTCCAGACAGAACACACCCTGCGGCAGCGGGTCGGCCGCGCTGTCCGTGGCCGAGGCCGGACGGGGATCGAAGACCACCCCGCCGACCCGTCCGGCCGCCGCGTCCTCCGCCGCCGACCACAAATCCAGCAGCCGCTCCGTGCCGTCCCGCGCCCGCAGGCTCAGCGGCGCACCGGGCGGTTTCCCGGCGGCGGTGTCGCGCAGCGCGGCCAGGATCCGGTCCGCGTCGAGCGGAGCCACGGCGCCCGCGAGCGCCGTGTCCGTGCCCGCGAACTCGCCGGGGAGCAGGCCGAGAAGTACGTGCAGCCGGTCGTCCGCGCGCACCGCGCCGGTCACCGGATCCCAGCTGAACCGGCCGACGGCGGCCTGCGCGGACCGGCTCCCCGGCGGCCGTACGCACAGCGGCTCTGCGTCCCAGACCACCACGCGGGGATCCCCGTCGGCGAGGCCGAGCAATTCGGCGCCGAGCCCCTCGGTGAGCCGGCCGAGCACCTCCTGGTCCAGTGGTTCTTCCGTGGGGTCCGCCACCGCCGGGCGCAGCACCGTGAGCACCCCGAGCGGCTCGCTCCCGCCGGGCACCGGCAGATGGACCGACCCGAACGGGAAGGGCAGGCCCGCCGCGAACTGCGGGTAACGGCGCACCGTCTCGGCGGCGTTCGCGAGTACCACCTTCACACCGAGCCGGTAGGCGTCGGCCACGGGGAAGGGACGGGCCACGTGCAGCCGCCACCACGGGCGGAACAGCGGGCCGGGCAGCCCGGCGAGCACCGCCAGGCGAAGCAGGCCCGGCGTGCCCGAGCGCAGGTACACGCCCGCCACCCGGCCGCCCGCCGCGTCGAGCGCACCGGTCGAGGCGTCCGCCAGCAGCGCGGCGAGTCTGGCCCGCGTACGGACCAGCTGCTCGCCGCCGCTCCCAGTCATCGGCCCTGCCTCGTCCTGTGCGCCTTCCGGGTGGCTGACACAGCAAGAATGCGCCTGCAGGAGCACGGAACGCACCTCAGATGCGCACCACTCACCTGGCCTATCCAAGGGGAGGCCAGGTGGCGGGGGCCGCGATCGGCCATTCCTAATGGAGTGCGTACCGCTGCAGCCGTGCTGCAGCCGTACAAGGGGGGCGCTGAGGTGACCGCACCCGTCTACTGGAGCCGAGATGACCACCTGCTCTTCATCCGACCGCCCCGAAGACGCCCTCTTGGCCTCCGCGCCGGCCCCCACAGGCGTCAGCAACCCGTTCCCGCACCTTCTGACACCACCGGCACCACCGGCACCGCCCGAAGGTCTCCAGCAGGACCCGGACACTCAGCAGCCGGTCCGCAGTGAAGCCGGGGTCCGCGACGCGGCCGTGGGGTCCCACGGGGCCGCGTACGACGACGCCGGTGCCACGTACGCCGATCCCCTGCGCGGCCTGGTCCGCTCGGCCGTGGCCGACCGGCCGCTCGAGGACGTCGTCCGGCTCATCACGCTGCTGGAAAGCTCGCCCGAGCACGCCCGGACCGCTGCCGACGCGCTGCGTGCGGTCGGACTCGACCGGTCCGTCGAGGATCTCGCCCACCTGATCACCCTGCTCACTCGGCCGCCCCGGGAGATCGGCGGCGCGGACGAGGCGATCCGCGCCGCCGCGGAGGGCCGTCCCCTCGAGGACGTCACCCTGCTGATACGGCTGCTGCACGACACCCCCTTGGAGCCCCACTGCGGGCAGACCGTCATACAGGCGGCGGCCGTCCATCGGCCCGTCGAGGAACTCGCCGAGCTGATCAGCCAGTTGGCGGCGGACCGCAGCGGGAGCGGGCCCGGCCCGCTGCCCGGTACCGCCCACCTGGTGCCCATCGAGGCGGCGTTCGCACCCGCCGCCGTGCCGGACCCTCCCGCCGACCGGCAGGACCCGCGGACCGCGGGGCGGCTCACGGAGGACGGGCCCACGGCGGCCCGTCTCACGGAGGCCCGTCTCACGGAGGCCCGTCTCACGGAGGACGGGCCCACGGCGGCCCGTCTCACGGAGGCCCGGCCCACGGAGGCCCGGCCCACGGAGGAGTGGCCCACGGAGGAGTGGCCCACGGGGGAGTGGCCCGCGTACGACCTGTCGGCGTACGAACAGTCGGCGAACGACCTGTCAGCGATCGCGAGGCCCGCGGAGGAGGAGCTGTCGACGGCGCGCCGGTTCGCGACGGACCGGCGCGCGGCGGCCGGATCGGTGGCGGACTGGTCCATGGCGGTCGGGCCGACGACGGACAGGACCGAGATGGACTGGGCCGCGACGGACTGGTCCGCCACGGAGACAGCCACGGCGTCCCGGTCCACGGTGGACGTGGCGGCGGCTTGTGAGGGAGGGGCGGTCGGGCCGGTGGTGGATGAGCTGGTGCCGGTCCGGCCGGTGACGATTCGGCCGGTGGCGTCCCGGCCCATGGCGGACGCGGTGGCGGCTTGTGAGGGAGGGGCGGTCGGGCCGGTGGTGGATGAGCTGGTGCCGGTCCGGCCGGTGACGATTCGGCCGGTGGCGTCCCGGCCCATGGCGGACGCGGTGGCGGCTTGCAAGAGAGGGGCGGTCCGGCCTGTGTCGGACCAGACCGTGTCGGACCAGACCATGTCGGATCAGACCGTATCGGACCGGACGGTGTCGGAGCGGTCCACGGTGGACGCGGTGGTGGGGCGCAAGGGGGCAGCTGGGCGGCCGGCCGTGCGCCGTTCCGCGGCCGGCCGGGGACGGGGCCGTCGGAGTTCTCGGGCGGCGGTCCGGACCGCCCGGGGCGCCGCGCTGCTCGTCCTCCTGTGCGGCGTGGCCCACGCCCCGCGCTCCTGGGCCGGACTGTCCCGGAGCGTACCCCTGGCCGGTGCCGTCGCCTCGGGTCTGTGCGTGCTGCTGGCTTTGGCGCTCGCCCTGCCCCTGCGTGCGGCGCAGGTCCGGCTCGGTACGGCGCTCGCCGCGCTCGGTGTCGGCGCGGCCCTCGCCGTCGGGCCGGCGCTCGGCTGGCGGCTCGGCCTGCCGGGCCGGCCCCCGCTGTGGGACATGACGCTGGCCCCGCGGTGGCTCGCCGGTACGGCGGCGGCGGCGACCGCGCTGGCGGCCCTGGCAGTGTTGCTGACCGGCCTGGTCACCGGCCGCGCCCGCCGCGACACCGTAGGCTGACTCACTGCGCCGGGCCGGCCGCACGCCGGCCGCCCGGCTCGGCCCCACCGGTGTGCACCGGACGCAGTACGAGGTGGCCGTCCGTCCGGGCGGCCACCATGGCGAACGGGAAGGTGTCCGCCTCCAGGCACATCGCCACGTCCCCGGGGTGGACACCGGCCCAGCCGCGCCGTACGCCGTCGGCGAGCCGGGCGGCGGCGTCGGAGCGGCGGGCCCGGTCGAGATAGGGGCCGGGATCGGCGTCGGCCGTACGGACGCGGTCGGCGATGTACTGGGCGCAGGCGAGATCCTCCTCGGCCCGTCCGCCGTCCCCGGTGACGACGAAGGTCACCGTCCTCGGCCGGGCCCGCCGCAGCAGCTCGGCGGTCGCCCCGGCCACCACGAAGCTCGTGCACAGCAGCAGCCCGGCGTCCGCCACGGCCAGCGCCCCGGCCGTCCCGAAGGTCGTCTTCTGTACGACCGTACGACCGCTCACGTCCAGCGAACGCAGCCGGGCGGGCGAGTTGGCCAGGTCGAACCCCGGCACCGGCGCCCCGTCCTGAAAGGCGAGCCAGCCGGGGTGACGGGCCTTCAGCTCCAGGGCCTCCCGCTGCGTACCGGCGAGCACGATCCGTTCGGCGCCGCGCGAAAAGGCCCAGGCGGCCACGGTGAAGGCGCGCATGACGTCGACGACCACGGCGACGTCCGGCGCGCTCGGCGTACCGGGTATCCCGGTGAACTCGGGCTGCATCGCTCCATGGTGCGGCACCCGGGCGCCGTTCAGAGCCCGGTCGGCTCCTGCGGCAGTGGCCGGGCGGCGCGCATGCTGCGCAGCGCGAGCAGCAGCACGCCGATGTCGTCCAGGTAGACGGGGTCGGGCAGCAGATCCGTGGGGAGCAGCAGGTACGCGACGGCGCCCCAGAACACCCGGCGCGGGCCGGTCGGCAGCCCGGCCCGAACCAGCGTACGCCGGGTGCGCACCAGCCGTACCAGCAGGCCGACCGCGACGGCGAGCAGCACCGCCGCGACGACCGCGCCGGTCACCAACAGGGTCGTCACGGTGTCCATGCCGTCTCCTGCTTGCTTCCGTCTGCTGCTACGCGTTCCTGCTTGCGTCCGTCTGGTGCTACGCGCGGTTTTCGATGTGCTCTGTCGTGGGCGAGCGCTACGCCGTCCGGTCCGCGCCGTCGGCCGGAGCCGTGCCGTGGTCGGGAGCCGTGCTGCCGTCCGCCGGGGGCTTGGCCGCCACGGGTTCGGCCGGTGTGGGCGGCGTGCCGTCCGGCGTGCGGCCGGCCGGGTTCTCCGGCGCGGGCGCCTGCTGCCGCTGGCCCCTGGCCGTGAACCTCAGCCGTTCGAAGGTCCGCGTCAGCTGCTGGAAGGCGCCCGGCGTCCGGGGTGCGGGCAGCTGCTGAGGCAGGCCGGGCGCGGGGACGTCCCGGTAGGCCTCCAGGGCCGCCAGCGCCTGCTCGGCCGCGTCCTTGTACAGGTCACGGGACTTCGTCATCGACTCCAGTGCCTCGGCGTACCGGGCGACCAGCTGCCGCTCGCGCTCCAGCTCCTCCTGGAGGGTCATCAGCGTCCAGTTCTCGCGCAGCTCGGCCAGCGCCTCCGCGGCCCCCCTCGGCAGCGGGCGGGGCTGGGCGGCGAAATGCCGCAGGGCAGCGAAGAGTTCGTCCGGTTCGGAACCGTCCAGGAAGACACTGCGCACCCGGTGCTCCGCGCCGTCGTACCCCTGCGGCGCAGGGTCCGGGGGCAGCAGGACGGCGCCGCCGCGCGGCACCTCGACCCCGAGGTCCTTGAGCGCGTAGTTGACGGCGCGGAACTGGTGCGGGGCGGCCCGGTGCTCCACCACGCGGTGCCTCAGACCGGGCGGCAGCAGCCCGGCCAGCGGCAGCCGCCCCTGCTCGTCCGGCGTCATCGCCTCGTGCACGACGACATTGACGCACCACCCCTCCCGGGCCGCGTCCCGCAGCCGGCGGCGCATCGCCTTGTCGTCCTCCGGCAGCGCGTTGACCTGCCGCAGCCGCAGACCGGCGACCGTGGCGTGGTGGTCCCAGGAGCCGTCGTCGCCCTCGCCCGCCCCGCCGTCGGGCCAGAACAGGGTCGCGGGCGAGGGCCAGGTCTCGTCCCAGGGGCGCTCGGCCTCCGCGACCAGCCGCCACTCGTGCCCCTGCGGACGGGCCGCGGGCGGTACGAGGGTGAGCCGAGCCCGCACGGTCACCGTGCCGGCGGCCCGCCAGCGCGCCTCGAAGATCAGGCCGGACGCGCCGTCGGGCACGGACGGTTCGGCGAAGTCGTCGATGTCCCCGCTCTCCTTGCGCCGTCGCAAGGAGCGGCGGAGGACCTCTTCGGGGGCGGGACCGGTGTGGCGGCCGCGGACCGCCCACAGGGTCTGCGGGAAGGCGGCGCGGTCGGTTGCGGAGTTCGACATGGGCCAATCTGCTGATGGGGGCGGGTGAGCTTCCCAGTATCACCGCTCGGGCGGCATTCGCGTCGTCCGGGGCCGGGCGGCGGCGTGTGACAAGGGGTGCGCTCCCCGCGCACGGGGTGTGTGTCGTGGCCATGGGGCGCGCGGAGAACGCGTCGGGTGATCGCCGCGCGCACCTGGTCCTGCCCCCGCACGGCGCCCAGAATGATCCGGCGAACGGGGCCCGCCCACCCATCCGCCTGGGGCGGGCCCCGTTCTCTCGGCTCTCGCGGCACGCGCGGGTGGTCGAACTCCGGAACTGCTCGATACGGGGTCGCGGGCGATTTCACCGGCTGACCGACGACGCAGCGACGGCGCTCGACCACGGAGGCCGAGCGGATCGCCGCCGGCGTCGCGGCCGCCACACCGGGCGATCTCCAGGGCAAGGCGGTGGCGCAGCGCACCATCTGCGGCCGGTGAACGCAGAGCCGGCTCCTCACCCGGCCTCGCCGGCGAGCAAGGGCGTGCTCCAGTCCCTGAACCGGGAGAGGGGGCCGGCGCGCGGCGGCGCCGGCCCCCTCGGAGCCTCACAGGACCCGGGACCTACGCCCCGCTCTCCCGCAGCATGTCCTCGCGCTCGACGATCTTCACGCGCTCGCGGCCCTGCGGCTCGCCCAGCGCCCGCTCGGCGGCGTCCAGCTTGTACCAGCCCTCCCAGGTGGTGAAGCGGATCCCGCGCTCGGCGAGGAAGGCGTCGACGGCCTCCGGCTCGGGCGAGGCAGGGGTGTGCAGCCGGCCGTTCGCGTGGTCGTCCAGCAGGTTGGCGACGGTCTCGTTGGCGTCGCCCTTGGTGTGGCCGATCAGACCGACGGGGCCGCGCCGGATCCAGCCGGTGACGTACGTGGACTGCAGAGGGGCGCCGCCCTCCTCGACGACCCGGCCGCCCTCGTCCGGGACCGTGCCCGAGTCGAGGTCCCAGGGCAGCTTGGGCAGCTTCTCGGAGAGGTAGCCGACAGCGCGGTAGACCGCGGTGACGTCCCAGTCCTTGAACTCGCCGGTGCCCTTGACGTTGCCGGTGCCGTCGAGGGCGGTGCGCTCGGTGCGCAGGCCGACGACCTTGCCGTCCTCGCCGAGGATCTCCGCGGGCGACTCGAAGAAGTGCAGGAACAGCTTGTGCGGGCGCTCGCCGGCGTCGCGGATCGCCCAGTTCTCCAGCGTCTTGGCGACCATGTCGGCCTGCTTGTTGCCGCGCCGGGTCTCGATCGAGCCCTCGTCGTAGTCGATGTCCTCGGGGTCGACGATGACCTCGATGGTGGGGGAGTGGTCCAGCTCGCGCAGCTCCATCGGGCTGAACTTGGCCTGGGCCGGGCCCCGGCGGCCGAAGACGTGGATCTCCACGGCCTTGTTCGCCTTCAGGCCGTCGTGGACGTTCGGCGGGATCTCCGTCGGCAGCAGCTCGTCGGCGGTCTTGGCGAGGATGCGGGCCACGTCGAGGGCGACGTTGCCGACGCCGAGCACGGCGACCTTCTCGGCCTCGAGCGGCCAGGTGCGCGGCACGTCCGGGTGGCCGTCGTACCAGGAGACGAAGTCGGCGGCGCCGTAGGAGCCGGCCAGGTCGATGCCGGGTATCGGAAGCTCGCGGTCGGCCGTCGCGCCGGTGGAGAAGATCACCGCGTCGTAGAGGTCGCGCAGGTCGTCCAGGTTGATGTCGGTCGGGCAGTCGACGTTGCCGAACAGGCGGATCTGCGGCTTGTCGAGCACCTGGTGCAGGGCGGTGACGATGCCCTTGATACGCGGGTGGTCGGGGGCGACGCCGTAGCGGATCAGGCCGAACGGGGCGGGCATCCGCTCGAAGAGGTCGATGGACACGCCGGGGTCGGCGGCCACCTCGGACTTGAGCAGAGCGTCGGCGGCGTAGATCCCGGCGGGACCGGCTCCGACGATGGCTACCCGCAGGGGGCGCGGCATGATCAGTTCCCTTCGAACGTGGACAGTCGGCTCGAATGGGAAGAAGCCTAAGCTAAGGCAGTCCTAAGTTAGTACGCGGGTCTCGTCTATGACCCCATAAGGTGATCTTATGGCTTGTTCAGGGGTTCCTTATGGAACGGCCCCGGGGGATCCTCTCGGCGTTGACGTCGACGTTGACGTTGACGGCGACCGGCCGCGAGGGGCAGGGGTGAGGAAGCGTGGGGACGACCGTGGCGGTGACGGGCGGCAGCGGCTTCGTCGGCAGCCATCTGGTACGGCGACTGCTGGAGCGCGGCCATCAGGTGCACGCGACGGTACGCCGCGCAGCCGACGCCCGCAAAGTCCGCCCCCTGTGGGAGCTGGAGGAAGCCTTTCCGGGGCAACTCACCCTCTTCGAAGCCGACTTGTTGAAGAAGGGGTCGTTCGACGCGACGTTCCGAGGCTGCGAGACCGTCTTCCACGTGGCCTCGCCCTTTCTCATGCCGGAGCGGATCCGGGACGGCCGACGGGACGTCGTGGACCCGGCACTGCTCGGCACCCGTAACGTCCTGTCGGCCGTCGGGCGGACCGCCGACGTCCGCACCCTGGTCTTCACCTCGAGCGTCGGCGCGATCTTCGGCGACTACGCCGACGTGCTCGCGATGGACGGGCAGGTGCTGTCGGAACGCCACTTCAACACCACCAGCACGGTCCGCAACAACCCCTACCACTACGCCAAGACGCTGGCGGAACGCGCCGCCTGGGAAGCGGAGGCCGCACAGGACCGCTGGCGCATGGTGTCCGTCAACCCCGGACTGATCCTGGGCCCTTCCTTCACCCCCGCCACCGACTCCGGCAGCCTCTTTCTGCTCGACGAGCTGTTCCAGGGCTATTTCTGCTACGGCGCACCGGACTTCAGCTTCACCACCGCCGACGTGCGGGACGTGGCCGACGCACACATCGCGGCGGCGCAGAACCCGTGCGCCGAGGGCCGCTACATCGTGGCCGCCGAGACCATGACGTCGTTCCACGAGATGTCCCGCATCATCCGCGCCCGCCACCCCCACGACCTGCGACTGCCGCGCACCCGGCTCCCGCACTGGCCGGTCCGCGTCCTCGGCCCTGCCTTCGGCCTCACCCAGGACTACATCAGCAAGCATCTCGGCATCCGCTTCCGCGTCGACAACGGCCGCAGCGTCCGTGAACTGGGCCTGTCCTACCGGCCGTTGGAGGAGACCCTGCTCGACCACTACGAGAGCCGACGGGCACACCGGCGCCACGGCCGAGTCTGAGACCCCTCGCGTACGGAGGGGCAGGTCGGCTGCGCGGCGGGACGGCCCGACTGCGAAGAGGGCTCAGGCGGGCCGGACGATGCGGTGGATCGCCGACTCCCCGGCGCCGTAGATCGACTCCTCACGGATCGTCGACCCCGGGCCCGGAGCATGCACCATCATTCCGCCGCCGACGTGCAGTCCCACGTGCCGGTCGTCGTCGAAGAAGAGCACGAGGTCGCCGGGCTCGATACCGGCGAGCGTGACCGGGGTACCGGCCAGCGCCTGCTCGTGCGCGGCACGCGGGACCGTGACCCCTGCGGCCTTCCAGGCGGCCTGCGTCAGGCTGGAGCAGTCGTACGAGCCCGGCCCCATCGCCCCCCACACGCACGGCTTTCCGATCTGCGCCCGGGCGAACGCGATGGCCTCGGCGGCGCGCGCGGACCGGGACGACTCGGGGACGGGGGAGGGGGTGGGAGACGGCGCAGTTTGCGTGGCGTAGGCACCCATGTCGGTGGCAGGGGCCGCGGGCGAGGCGAAGGGGCTGCCGGTGCCGGTGCCGGTGCCGGTGCCGGTGGCGGTGGCGAGGGGCGCGGGGACGCCGGAGAGCGGGAGGGATCCTGTGCCGACGGCGGGAGCGGCGCTCAGCGGCGGGAAGGAGCCCGTGTCGATGAGTGGCGAGGTGCCGCCGGGGTACGGGAACGAGCCGGTGTCGGTGAGGGCGGTGGGGACGGCAGGGGACGGGAGCGGGTGGGAGCCGGTGCCGGGTGCGGGGGTTGCCGGGTAGGACATCGGGTCGGCGCCGGCGGGTGAGGCGGGGATGGCCGGCGTTGGGAACGCACCGGTGTCGGTGAGGGGTGCGGTGAGCGCCGGTGAAAGGAAGGCGCCCGTGGTGATGGCCGAGGCGGCGGCGTCCGGCCACATGGTCTCTGGCGGTGCCGCCCCGTCTGCCACCGCCCACTGCGGTTGCTGCCATGACCCGGTTGCCCGGCCGGGCTGGGCCGTGTCGGGCTGTGCGGGCGCGGGGGACGTGACGTACGAGGGCTGTACGGCCGTTGCGGGTGCGCCGAGTCGGGCGATGTGCCGGGAGAGGATCTCACTCGCGGCGGCCAGTCGGCGCTGGTTGTTCGCCTTCGAGGTGGCGGGCGTGGAACGGCCGGGTACGGCGGCGCCGGGCAGGCTCCCGGGTTCCCGGAGCGGCGTGCCCTGGGCGGCGGGTTGCGCGGCGACCGGCAGAGCGGCCGTCTCGAAGGGCCCGGAACCGAACAGTGTTTCCTGCGTGCCAGGGGTCATGAGGGCTGTCGCCCCCGATGGACCGGGCGCCACCGCCGGTGCCGTCCACTGCGTGGCGGGTGCCATCAAGGCCGTCGCATCTTGTGTGCCGGGCGCGGTCAGGGCTGCCGCCCCGTGTGCCGCAGGGGGCATGAGGGCTGCCGCGCCCTGCACACCGGGCGTCATCAGGGCCGCCGCGTCCTGCGCGGCGGGCGCGGTCAGGGGCGTGCCCGCCTGCGCGCGAGAGGACGTCTGGGCCGTAGCGGCGGGCGCACCGGTGCTCGTCAGGGCCGTGGCGTCCAGTACACCGGCGCTCGTCACACTCGCTGCGCCCTGCTCGCCAGGCGTCATCCAGGTCACCGCTCCCGCCGCGCCGGGCGCCATCAAGGTAGTGGTGCCCCATGCATCAGGCGCTGTCGACATCGCCGCCAGGTGTGTGCCGAGGCCCGGTGCGGGTGCGTCAGGCGTTCTCGGGTGCGTTGTGCTCGGGGTGCCGGGCCGGCCGGGGCCGTTGCCCAGGTCGGTCACATGCGGTGCCGCGCCGGGCAGTTCGGGACGGCGCGGCCCCGGCAGTTCCGTGCGGGCGCTGTTCGGGTCGGTCCGGGGTCCGCTCGAGGAGTCCGAGGCGGTGTCGCCGGCCGTCAGCTCGGCCACCGCGCGGCGGCCGGGGGCTTGTTCCAGCGCCGGAGGTCGCCGGGCGGCCAGGTCTGTGCCCCAGGTGTCCGGCCCGCCGCCCGCGATCCGGTCCCGGGAGCGCGCCGGGGCCGGCAGGCGGCCGGGGCGCCGGTCGGCGGGCAGTACGGCGGGGACGATCGGGCCGAGCCTGGCACGGGCCGCCTCGAACCACTGCCGCGTCACCTCGTCGAGCGCGGGATCCGGCTGCCGCCCCGACCGCTTGGCCAGAGGAACGCCCCGTGAGCGCGTCACCGCCGCCATGGCCCGGGTCGCGTTGTAGTTCCCGGTCTCGTTCTCGGCCCGGTCGTAGAGGGAATCGATCCGCTGCCGAACCTCGTCGCGGCTCTCCGGCACCATGGAAGACACGCTCCTTCCTTGCCCCGTAGGGCAGTTGGGCCGATTCGTCCGGCTGAGCCGGGCGGCCTCGCGTCAACCTAGCCAAGGTGTGTACCTCGTGTGAAGGTTGGAGCGTGGAATGTCCGATACGTAATTGTGATGTTCGCGGTGACCTTCGAGAGGGAAGTGACGGGAGCCGCTTTTTCCTGTGAGATGGCGCTGATTCAGCGATCCTGTTGAACACGATGCAGCCGCCCTCCGTATGAGGTTGGGGGTCTGCATGCCCGGGCCTGGACCCGGATCCGGTCCCGCACGACACAGAGGACGACCTTGGCACGCACCAGCCGCAGACGCGCGACCGGCGCACGGCGCCCGACCGGTACACGACGCCCGACCGGTACACGACGCGCGGCCCTCGCGGCCGTCGTCCTGATGCTGGGTGGCACAGCCCTCGTCGTGGCCAACGTCTACGCCTCGGCCGCCGGGCGCCACGGCACGGGTCGGGCCGCCGCCACCCCGAACGCCACGGACCTGCAGGGCGGCACCGTGCGCGGCAGGAACGGCGCCGGTCAGGGCGGCAACGGGCCCGTGGTCTCCGACTACGCGGACATCACCTCCGTCGAGCCGAACCTGCCCGGCCCGCCGCAGCAGGCCGGAGCCTCGCGCGGCACCTTCACCTCCGACTGCGGTGTCAACGCAGGCGGCCTGTTCAACTCCGACAACGTCATCGTCGCGCCCGGCGTCTCCGACGGCGCCCACCACATGCACGACTACGTCGGCAACCAGGGCAACAACGCCTTCGCCAGTGACGACGACCTGGCGCGGGCGGACACGAGCTGCGTGGACCGGGGCGACAAGTCCTCGTACTACTGGCCCGTGCTGCGCCTGCAGAACGGCACACAAGAACGCGACGCGCGATCCCCCGGTGGCGGCACGGAGGGCAACGCCGGCCGGATCGTCACACCCGAGCAGGTCACGCTGACCTTCGTGGGAAACCCGCGCGGCAGGGTCACGGCCATGCCCTGGATGCTGCGCATCGTCACGGGCGACGCCAAGGCCCTCGTCAACGGCCCCGGCAACGCCAACGCGTCCTGGAGCTGCACCGGTTACGAGGACCGGCAGCTGACGGACAAGTACCCGCTGTGCCCGCCGGGCAGCGACGTCGTGCGCACCTTCCGGTTCCCGAGCTGCTGGGACGGCCGCAACACCGACAGCGCCGACCACCGTACCCATGTGGTCTTCACGGCCCCCGACGGCTCCTGCCCGGCGGGCTTTCGTGCCATCCCGCAGCTGGTGCAGCGCGTCGTCTACGGCGTCCGGGCACCCAGTCTCGAGGACGGCGGCCGTACCGTCCCGCTCTTCGCGATCGACTCCTTCCCCGACGAGCTGCACAAACCCGTCACCGACCACGGCGACTTCATCAACCTCTTCGACGAGGATCTGATGCGCGAGATGGTCGACTGCATCAACTCCGGCCGTGTCTGCACCCCCGGCCGCGACGGCACCGGCACGGCACCCGCGCCGACGGCTACCCACGGCGGGACAACGGAAACCGGGGCGACGACCTCCCCCGCCCCGTCCCCGTCCCCGTCCGCCCCGACCTCGACCCCCCTCGCCGGGCACCTCCCGCCCACCGCTGCACCGCCCCAACCCCTTGCGGTGCAAGGGGATGTGGCGCAGACCGGCGTCGCCCACCTGTGGCCCTCGGCCGTGGGCACGCTGCTCGCCGTGGCCGGCCTGATCATGTTCCTGCGGGCCGCGCGCTCGCGCCACTGACCACGCACCGGCCAGGGGACGCGTGTGCCCTTCCTCAGGTCAACTCCATGGTCTGCTTGGCCAGTTCGTAGGCGGGCCGCATCGCCTCGTGCTCCTCGGTGTCCATGCCGCCGAGGTGCAGGACGACCGGCCCGTCGGGCGTGCCGACCGCGAGGGCGGTCTCCGTCTTGGTCTCCCCCAGGAGCTTGCTGGTGTAGAGGTACTCCACCTCCACGCCGGCAAGGCCGCCGCCGGTCTTGACGGAGCGGTACTTCGCCTTGCTCGTGCCGTCCTCGGCGGCGACGAACTGCCGGAGCACCGTGCCCGCGTCGGTGTTCGCGTCCTTGCCGGTCCACACGCGCAGGAAGCCGATGTTGCCGGCCGGTTTGGCGTCGATCTCGCAGGCGGCGGTGACCGGCCCCTGGCGCAGCAGGCTGTCGGCGAGCGCAGCGGTCGGATCGCTGTCGGATCCCTTCGACGCCCTCGACAACTCCGCCTCGGCGGCGATCCCCTTGGCCTTCCAGCGCTCGGCGACGGCGAAACGCACGGGCAGGGCGCAGAGCGAACCGGCCGCGCCGATCGTGCCGCCGCTCGCCGCGGCCCCCTTGCCCGCCCCGGACCCTCCGTCCGCCGTGCCCTTCGCGGACGCCGACGCGCCCGCCGCCTTATTCCCGCCACCGTCCGCCGACTCCGCGCACCCGCCGAGCACCGCCGCCAGCGCCACCGCGACGACCACTCCGCCGCCCATGGCTCCCAGCCTGACCTGCACTGTTGTCTCCCCTCCCGGAGAGGGGCGCAACTGTAGCCGAGAGCACCGACGGCGACGAGCGCATATGCTCCGCCCGCCGTGCCGCCCGCGATGTGCCCGCCGTTTGCGAGGGGCCGAGACCACACGGCAGGGTGCGGGGTGTGCCTACCTTGCTGATCGTCCATCACACCCCCTCGCCCAACTGCCAGACGCTGTTCGAGGCCGTCGTCTCGGGCGCGACGACACCGGAGATCGAGGGTGTCCGCGTCGTCCGGCGGGCCGCCCTCGCGGCCACCGCCTCCGACGTCCTGGAAGCCGACGGCTATCTGCTCGGCACCCCGGCGAACCTCGGCTACATGTCCGGTGCGCTGAAGCACTTCTTCGACCAGATCTACTACCCCTGCCTCGATGCGACCCGGGGCCGGCCGTTCGGCTACTACGTCCACGGGGGCAACGACGTCACCGGCGCCGTCCGCGCCATCGAGGCCGTCACCACCGGCCTGGGCTGGCGCCGGGCCGCCGAGCCGGTGACCGTCACCGGCGAGCCCGGCAAGGCCGACACCGAGGCGTGCTGGGAGCTGGGCGCCACGGTCGCGGCGGGCCTGATGCCCGGCGCGTGAGGGCCCGGCGGTACGACGCCCGTGTCACCGGTCCGCCGCCGCCGGGCAGCCCCACCGGCAGGCGGCGGCCTCGCGGCGATGCCGCCCGGGCGGTGGCCTCGTGGTGGTGCTGCCCGGGCGCGGCTCGGTCGCCGGCACGGCGCGGGCCACCGCCCGGGCCGGTTCCCGGTCCTCGAGGTCACCACAGCCGGCGGCCGTGTCCCTCTCTCGGTGACCCCTCGGCGACAAGCCCCACCGTGGCCACCGGCCGTTCGGGTGACGTCGTCACGGCGCGCCTCCCCCGAGGCGGGGCGGGGCGGGTCGGAGGGGGCGGGCACGGCGATTGCGCGCGGGCCGGCCGCGCCCGGGCCCCGGCTCAGGCGGGCGGCAGCGCCCCAGCGGGCACCCCGTATCCGGGCCGATGAAGGTGCGAGCCCGGTGCCCCTGGCCGACCATGAGAGGCAGGGCCGCGTGCTGCCGGCACGGACGCAACCCGTCCCCCGTCGTACGCCGGCTGCCGTAAGACGTCGAAGCGAGGGAGTCTCGGATGCGAGCGGACGGCCACGCACCCGGACGGCCCGTGCCGGACGGTCAGGAGGCCAGGGACGTGCTGCGCGGCTGCGCGCGGGACGTGGTCGACATCGCAGAGGGCATCCGTGCCGTGTCCGCGCGCACCAGCACCGCGTTGTTCGCGCCGGCCCTGATCGCCTCCGTACGCCACCGTCCCCGCACCGGACTCGCCGCTCAGTGGGCGCTGCTGCGGGCCCTGACGAACAAGCAGGGACTCGGTGGCTCGGCCCGCACGGCCCCCAAGGGCGTGCGGCGGGTGCTCGGCGCGGCCGGTGAGGTGCTGGGCCGTGAAAGCCTCGCCGCGCTGGTAGCGGTCACCTCGCTGCGGCTGAGGATCGCTGCCGTACTGGCCGACCACCCCGAGTTCGGGCGCGATCCGGGCATGCGGCGGCTGCTGGAGGCCGTCACCGCCGACCGCGACCCGCAGGCCGTACGGGCCCTGCGCGCGCTGTTCCGGGACCGGAGTGCCCAGCGAGCCCTGTCCGGGCTCGCGCCACTGATGTCCGAACTCCTCGCCATACGCACCCTGTTGGACGAGGATCCGGACAAGGGCGGGACCGGCTGGGCGCTCACCGCCGGCCGCGGCCCGTCCGCCGACCCGCCGCACGGCACCGTCCGCCCCGCCGGCCCGGGCAAGGGCGAGGGCGTCGCCGAGGCCGTCGACCTGTGCGGCCAGGAGCGGCAGATCATAGCGACGGAAGGCTCCCTGCTCGGGTACCTGCGCAACATCGAGGTGCTCTCCACCGACGGACGGATCCTCGTGCAGAACGTGCGCGGACCCGACGGCGTGGTCCGTTACGTCGTCCAGGCGCCGGGCATGGCACCGGGCCGCCCCCGCAGTGACTCCCCGCAGGACTTCGTCGGAGCCTGGCGCAACCTGTTCACGACCGACTCGCTCTACACCCGCTCCATCAAGCTCGCCCTGCAGGACTACGGCATCCCTCGCGGCGCCCACCTCGCGCTCATCGGGCACGGCGAGGGCGGGATCGCGCTGTTGAACCTCGCCCAGGACCAGGAGTTCTGCCGTACGTACAAGGTCACGCACGTCGTCGCCGTCGGCTCCCCGACCGGCAGCCAGAAGACCGCCGACCCGCGCACCTGGGTCGCCACGATCACCAACCGGCACGACATCGTCCCCGTCCTCGACGGCCGCGCAGCGGGCTCGGCATCCACCCCGCACCCGAACCGGTACGAGGTCGACTACGTGGAGCCCACCCCCGAGTTCCCGCTCTGCCACATGCTCCGCGCCTACATCGAGCACCTGCGTACGGTGATCCCCGAGGCCCGCGAGGGCCTCGACGAGGCGCTCAGGCCCTACCGGGGCCCCATCGTGCGCACCCGGGCCTACCGGCTGAAGGACCGCGCCCATCCACCCGAGGGCTACCCCTTCCTCGCCCTGCCCACCACCACGATCCCCACCACGGCCGGGCCCGTCGACGTGCCGGTGCGCTACTACGACTCCTCCGCCGCCCACCTGTGCTATCCCGTCTCCGTCGACGCGGCACGCGCTCTGCTGCCCGACGCCACCTGGCTGACCCCGAGCCGGCTGGGGCGGCGCGCGCTCGCGGTGCTGTCGCTGTACGAACACCGCTGCACCACGATCGGCCCGTACACCGAGATCGGCCTGTCCGTCCTGGTGGACGACCTGTGGCGGCCCCGCCCGTACGACGTCGTCGCGGACCTGCTGCGCCGGGTGGACCTGCGCCGTACCGGCCGTTACGTCCTCTGCCTCGCCGTCACCAGCGAGGAGGCCCGGGTGGTCGCCCGGGAGATCTGGGGCCAGCCGGTGATGCGGATGAGTGCCGAGGCTGATCTGATGGGCCGGGAGATCGGAGTGCGCTCGCGGAACCTGGGCATCACCGTCGAGGGCCGGCTGGGCCCGGGCGGGCGGTGTCCGGAGGCCGACTGGATCCTCTACGGCCGCCGGGGCGAGAGCACCGTACGCACCCTGGTCCGCGCCCACGGCAGGCTGCGGCTGCACCCCGGCACCGGGGTCCGGCTGCGACTGGACACCGCGGCGGCCGAGCCCCTCGCCGGTCAGCTGCGCCGGCTCGGCCTCGACGCGACCCGGCCCCTGTTCGCGCTCACCTGCCCCCAGTTCATGCTCCATCGCAGTGCCGGCGCCGTCCTGCCCCGCTGACGTCCCGTCCGTCCCAGCCCAAGCCGAGTGGGAGCCGCCATGGTGACCGAGTCCCTCCGAGCAACCACGGCCACGGCCGGTCAACTCCTCGTCCACGCCGAGGCGTTGCGTGCCGACGCCGACCTCATGGACGGCTACGCCCGCCGCCTGACCGCCACGGCCGCCACCCTCGGCACCTGCCCGGCGGCACCCGACTGGACCCGCCCCACCCTGTACCGACAGGCCGCCGCCTGCACCACGGCGGCCCGGCAACTGCGCACAGCGGCCGCGGCGTTGCTGGCACACGCCCGCGCCTGACGCCGCCCACCGGCTGCCTCCTTGCCGTCACCGGCCGCTTTGTGCACGCCCCACGCCGCGCGCCCAGGTGGCCGTCACCGGACCGGGGCTGGTCACCCCCGGTGGGCATTGTCCGGAGGCCGCCCGGCCCTGTGGGCGTGCCTGACCGCCAAGGTGTTGGCCGCCACCGCCCGACCCCGCCCTGGCCGGGCTGGCTGTCGCCTTCTTCTGTCAGGTGCCCCGGTTCGCCTGCCGTCTGCACTTCGGCGGCCGGAGCACCGTGCTCGACCTCACCGCCGTCGACCGCAGCCCGCTCCTGCGCAATGACGTTCACGTCCTCGCGTCACGTGACCGGATCGGTCGGCTCCGCCTGCTCCGCGGCCGGTTCGCGCCCTGTCCGCGGTGGCCGGCGCCCGGACCTCAACGCACCCGTTCCGCCGCCCGGGTGAAGTGCCGCCGGGATGCGGCGGCATCGTGAGCCGCCCCGCCGCCGGCCGGGGCCTGCTCGGTGAGCGGCCGTACGAACAGAGTGACCGTGGCCTGCTCGGTGAAGCCGTTGCGGCGCATCAGCTCGGCCGAGGCGGTGTTGCGCCGCTCCACGTCCGTCACCACGCACACCGCACCCGCCGCCGCGAGCCGCGCACAGCACTCCTTCACCAGCCGTGAGGCGACCCCGCGCCCCTGGAAGTCCGGGTCCACGGCGATCCACTCCGGATAGCCCCAGTCGGCCCGCTGTTCGAAGGAGAGCGACCCGAGCACGAACCCGGCCACCCGGTCGCCGTCCAGCATCACCAGGCAGGCGGAGTCCGGCGCGTCCAGGTCCCCCGCGACGGCCGACAGCGACCAGCCGGTGTAGGGCATGGCGTCGGTGTCGTAGACCCGGTGGCCGAGGTCGAGGACGGCGGCGAGATGCTCCAAGCCGAGCGGTCGCAGGGCCGGCTCGGAGGAGGGTGGGGCGTCCGCCACGGGCACTCCCTTCGGTGCGGCATCTCGCAGCATATGTCCGAGGTATGGGGTTGGCGCGGCAGGCGGCCAGGGCTTGCGGGCGACACCGATGTGCACCGGCTGATCCTCGCGGACCCGCATGTCCGGCTCCGGGGACCGGCAGGTGACCGGTACGGCACTCGGCCCGCACGGCTCCAGGCCGTCGAAGAACCGCGACACCCCGGCGTGCGAGTGCGCCCGCACGGACGTGCCGCCGCAGCGGTGGACGGCCGCGATCCGGCTCGCGGACCTCGTGGTCGAACTCGGCGCTGACGTGGGAGACGACCGGATCGCTGCCGGACGGCAGGGCGTCCAGCAGCGTGCGGGCGATGCCGTACGGGTCCTGCTCCTGCATCACCCGGGAGTTGGGGGCGGCCGCCCGGGCGACCTGGTGCGGATTCGGCTCCGTGGGGATCCCCGTGCCCGCGTCCAGGAACCAGTCGTACCTCCGGGCGGGAAGCGGCCTGCCCGTGTCGAGCCGCTCCGGGCTGAATCCGGTGGCTGTCATGTCGGCCCTGCGTGCCGGCTCGGGGGGTGCGCCCGACCGGGAGCCGCGACTCCACCGAGGGCGGCGAACCACCGTGCCCGCGGGGGTTGTTGAGCCCGCGGACCGCATGCGGTGGGTGCTGCTCCTGTCCGGCCGGTAGCGTGGGCCCATGTATGCCACCCGAGTCTCCCGGCGGGTGCAGGCGCCTGCGGCGCTCGTGTACCGGGCCCTGACCGACCCGGACGCGATCGCGGCCTGGCGGGTCCCGGCCGGCATGAGCGCCCGCGTCCACGCCTTCGACGCCCGCGAGGGCGGTGCCTTCCGGGTCTCCCTCACCTACGACGACGCGTCCGCCCCCGGCAAGTCGGGCGGGCGCACCGACACCTACCACGGCCATTTCGCCCGGCTCGTGCCCGACGCCCTGGTGGTGGAGGTGTTCGCGTTCGAGAGCGCCGACGACGCCCTGCGCGCCACCATGACCATGACGACGACCCTCACCCCGGCCGGCGGCGGCACGGACGTGGAGATCCTGCACGAGGGCATCCCCGACACCGTCCCCCGCGAGGACAACGAACTGGGCACCCGGATGGCCCTCGACAACCTTGCCCGCCTCGTCGAGAGGCCGGACCGCGGGAGGTCCGTCGAGGAGCAGTGACCGAAACGGGGCGACAGGTCGACCGGATTGCGGCCCAACCCGCCGGCTGCCTCGCACGCCGGGAACTGCCGGGCAAAAAAAGGGCTCGCGAGACGGAACCGGTCCGAGGGAAATCCGGTCTTAACGTCCGCCGACGGCCGGGATCGGCCTGGTCGTACCGTAACCGGGGGAATGAGACGTATGTCCGTTCACAGCCGCAAGACCCTGCTCGCCGCCGTCGCCCTCACCGGCGGACTCACCCTCGCCGCCGTGACCCCCGCCCTCGCCGGGACCACCGCGACCCACACCACCCGTGCCGCCGCCGGGACCACCGCCCAGGGCGACCCGCGCAACGCCACCCAGCACGTGGCCGACTTCTACGGCGCCTACATCGACACCGTCCGGGCCACCGACGACAAGTCCGCCGGACCCGCGGCCGACGCCCTGCGCCGCTTCTACCTCTCCGCCGCCGCCCAGAAGAAGGTCGCCGCCTTCGAGAAGAAGGAGCACGCCGACGGCATCCTGTTCGCGCAGAACGTGCCCGTGAAGTGGCAGGTGGCCTACACCGGTTCCGGGGCGGGCCACGCCACCAGCCGCGTCACCCTCACCTGGAGCGACGGCAAGCACCCGCAGGTCAGCCGGATCGACGTCCAGTCCGACCTCAGGACCCTGAAGATCACCGACCTCAAGTCGGTGGGCTGAGCCGGGGCGTGCGCCCCGCCCCGCCCCACTCGGAGCGGGGCGCACGCCCCCGTGGGGTCGCCCGGGACAGCCCGTTCGCCGCGCGTGGTCGTCACCCGTGCCCCAAGGCGTCGGTGCCGACGGCCCGGCCGTGGTGCCGGCGCCGTTCGACGGGCGTGCGGTTGATCGCGATGAGGGCGGCGTCGTCGCCCAGCCGGCCGCCCACATGGGTGAGCAGATCGCGCCGCAGATGGTGCATCAGCGCCTCGGGGCTCTCCTCGGTCCACGGCATGACCCGCTCGGTCAGCGGATAGAACCGGCCGCGGGTGTCCCTGGCCTCCATGACACCGTCCGTGTAGAGCAGCAGGGTGTCACCGGCTTCGAAGGAGAAGACGTCCAGCGTGTGCTCGGTGTCACCGTGCACACCGAGCGGCGGTGACGGATGCAGGCTCGGGACCGTGACGGCATGGCCGGGACTCAGCAGCAGCGGGGGCGGGTGACCGCAGCTGGTCATGCGGGTGATCGGATCCCGGTCCGGTATCTCCACCAGCAGCGCGGTGGCGAACCGCTCGCCCGCTTCCTCGGGCGGTTCCAGATCGGCCGCATAGCGGGTGATGCTCTGGTCCAGCAGGCCCGCCAGCTCGGCGAGGGGGATGTGCCGGTGCGCGCTCTCCCGGAACGAGCCGAGCAGCAGGGCGGCCTCGCCGATGGCGGCGAGCCCCTTGCCGCGCACATCACCGATCATCACCCGGACCCCGCCCTCGTACTGGGTCACCGCGTACAGGTCACCGCCGATCTGTGCCTCGTCCTCGGCGGCCAGGTACAGCGAGGCGATCCGCAGCGCGCCGATCTGCTCGGGCAGCGGCCACATCAGCACGTGCTGGGCGGCCTCGGCGACCGTGCGCACCTGGGCCAGCTGGGCCTGCCGGCGCTCCCGCACGACGCTGTAGATCACCACCATCACCGACAGCACCGCGAGCGTGATGATCTGCACGATGTGGTTCATGGTGCCGATCCCGCCGTGCGTGACGCCGATCAGGATCTGGGCGGCAACCGCCAGCGTCCCGATGGCCGCCGTGGTCCGGGGCCCGGCGAAGGAGGGCGTGAGCGCGGGCGCGATCACCAGCGCCGGGCCCAGGTGCACGTTCGTGGGTGAGTTCATGTCCACGACCGTGATCACCACGATGAGCAGGACCGGGAGCAGCAGCAGCGCGTGTGAGGACAGCCACGGCTGCCGCGCGCTCCCGGCGCCGAGCCGGAGCCTCATTCCTACAGCGTGCTCCCGCACCGGACGCGCCGCACGTCCGATACGGTCGGTACACCGGTCAGTACACCGCCGTGAGGATGTCCAGCACCTCCGGCTCCCGCGGCAGCCGGGGCGCGTTCTTCGTCACCGCGTCGGCGACCGCGCCCGCCGCGATGGCCGGGAGCAGGGAGCGGTCCGCGCCCAGGGCGCGCAGCGGGCGCTTGAGGTCCAGCGCCCCGGACAGCTCCCGTACCGCCGTCACGGCCGCCCCGGCCCAGTCGCCGTCGGCCGGCGGGGCCACCCGCAGCGCCCGGGCCACCTGCTCGTACGCCTGCTGCGCCTGCGGTGCGCTGAACTCCATGACCTCCTCCAGGACGGCGGCCAGGGCGACGCCGTGCGGGGTGCCGGTGCGGGCGGTGAGCGCATGGCCGATGCCGTGCACCAGCCCGAGCCCGGACAGGGTCAGCGCCTGGCCCGCGAGATGCGCGCCCATCATCAGCTCGGCGCGCGCGTCGAGGTCCGTGCCGTCGCGGTGGGCGAGCGGCAGAGCGTGCCCGATCATGGCCACGGCCTGGGCGGCGAACGCCACGGAGAACGCGTTGGCGCCGCGTGAGGCCAGCGACTCGATGCCGTGGACCAGTGCGTCGATGCCGGTCGCGGCCGTCGCCGCCGGCGGCAGGCCGAGCGTCAGCTCCGGGTCGAGGACGGCGATGCGGGGTTTGACGGAGGGGTGGCCGATGTACACCTTGCGGCAGGCCACCGCGTCCTCGATGACCCCGAAGCCGTTGGTCTCCGCGCCGGTTCCGGCGGTGGTGGGCACGGCGATCAGCGGCAGCCCGTCGGCCGCCTCCCAGAGGTGGTCGGCATCGGCGGCGACCGCGTCGGGATTGCCCACCAGCAGGGAGATGCCCTTCGCGGCGTCCAGCACGGAGCCGCCGCCGAGCGCGACGACCACCGCCGGGC
This sequence comes from Streptomyces broussonetiae, assembly GCF_009796285.1. Classification (NCBI taxonomy): domain Bacteria; kingdom Bacillati; phylum Actinomycetota; class Actinomycetes; order Kitasatosporales; family Streptomycetaceae; genus Streptomyces; species Streptomyces broussonetiae. Next base: position 8,762,797 of record NZ_CP047020.1, read on the forward strand.
CGAAGGCACGGGCCCGGGCGGCGCCCGCGTCGACGTTCCCGGTGGACGGATTGGGAGCCACCTCGTCGTACACGGTGTGCTCCACGCCCGCCGCGGCAAGGATCTTCAGGACGCGCTCGGCGACACCGGCCGCGCGCAGCCCCCGGTCGGTGACGACGAACGCCCGGTGGTGACCGCCTGCCGCGATCAGTTCGGGCAGCAGCTCGATCCGGCCGGGGCCGAACTCGACCCGGCAGACGGTGTCGAGGCTCAAGGGGGTGAGGCTGTCGGTCATGGGTGCGGCTCCTGGGAAGACTCGGTGGCGTCAGACCGTGAGGGTGGTGGCGTCGAGCGCGGCGGCCGGGGACGGCAGCCTGAACTCCCGCCCGGCCAGCGCCTCGTAGAGCCGTACCGGGCTCATCTCGCCCGCGAGGTCGCCGTGCTGGGCCTTGGCGCGGCGGTAGATCTGCTCGACGAGTGCCGACAGCTCCGTGGAGACGCCCAGGTCGCGGCCGAGGTCGACGGCGAGACCGAGGTCCTTGCAGGCCAGCACCATGGCGAAGGAGTCGTCGTAGTCGCCGTCGGCGAGCACGCACATGATGTCGTGCTCCAGGAAGTTCGACGCGGCGGGCGAGGCCAGCAGGGAGTTGCGCAGCACACCCAGATCCACGCCCGCCTTGACGCCCATCGCCAGTACCTCGCTGGTGGCGACCAGGTGGCTGAACCACAGCAGGTTGATCATGAGCTTGACGGTATAGCCGGCGCCCAGCGGGCCGACGTGCAGGACGCGGTCGGGGTCGCCCAGTGCCTCGAAGACCGGCAGCGCGATCCGGAAGTCGTCGTCGGCGCCGCCCGCGAAGATCTGCAGCGTGCCCGCCTCGGCGCCCCGCGCCATCCCGCTGACCGGCGCGTCCAGCCGGCGTACCCGCCGTGCGTCGAGCACCTCGGCCGCGATCCGCTCGGCGGTGGCGGGAGTGGAGGTCGACATGTCGATCCACAGCGCGCCCTCGGGCAGCGCGTCGGCCGCCCCGCCGCGCAGCAGCACGTCCTCCACGACGCGCGGGTTGGGCAGCATGGTGATCAGGAACTCGGCCTCCCGGGCGCAGTCTGCGGGGGAGTCCGCCCAGCGCGCGCCGAGCGCGAGATGTTCGGCGGCGGCCTCGGGCCGGCTGTCGTGCACGGTGACCAGATGTCCCGCGTGGATCAGGTGGCGGGCCATGTGGCGTCCCATGTTGCCCAGGCCGATGAAACCGATCCTCATCAGTTGTCCTCGCTGAGAAGAGAAGAAAAGAAGAAGAGAAGAAGAGACAGGAGAGGGTGTGTTCGCCGGGTCAGGCGAGGTTGATCCACGTCGTCTTGAGCGCCGTGTACGCGTCGAGCGCGTGCAGGGACTTGTCGCGGCCCGCGCCGGTCGCCTTGAAGCCGCCGAACGGGGTGATGACGTCGCTGGCGTCGAAGGTGTTGATCCACACGGTGCCGGCCCGCAGCCGCCGTGCCGTGCGGTGGGCCACGGTCACGTCCCGGGTCCACACCGAGGCGACGAGCCCGAAGTCGCTGTGGTTCGCGAGCCGTACGCCCTCGGCGTTGTCGTCGGAGTCGTCGTCGTACGACACGACGGCGAGCACGGGCCCGAAGATCTCCTCCTGCGCGACCACGGAGGAGTTGGCCACCCCGTCCAGCACCGTCGGCTCCACATAGCTGCCGCCGGTCTCGGTGAGCACCCGGTTGCCGCCGAGCAGCACGGTGGCGCCGTCCGCGGTGCCGCGCTCGATGTAGCCGAGGATCTTGGCGAGCTGGGCCTCGTCCACGATCGGGCCCAGCACCGTGGCCGGGTCGAGCGGGTCGCCGACCCGGAAGGTGTCGACGGTGATCCGGCGTACGGCGGCGAGGAGTTCGTCCTTGACGGAGGAGTGCACGACGACCCGGGAGCCCGCGTTGCACGTCTGGCCCGCGTTGTAGAAGATGCCCCAGGCCACGGCGGACGCGGCGGCCTCGATGTCGGCGTCCGCCAGCACGAGTTGCGGCGACTTGCCGCCCGCCTCGACGGCGATCTGCTTGCCGTTGGACTCGCCCGCGTACACCTGGAAGAGCCGGGCCACCTCCGCCGAGCCGGTGAAGGCGATCTTGTCGACATCGGGGTGCCGGCCGAGCGCCTGCCCGGCCACCTCGCCCCGGCCGGGGACGACGTTGAACACCCCGTCCGGCAGCCCCGCCTCGGTGGCGAGCGCGGCCAGCCGCAGCGTGGCGAGCGAGGTCTGCTCGGCGGGCTTGAGCACCACGCTGTTGCCGGTGGCGAGCGCCGGCCCCAGCTTCCAACTGGCGATCAGCAGCGCGTAGTTCCACGGGACGACGGCGCCGACGACGCCGAGGGGCTCCCGGGTGATCAGCGCGAGCGCGTCCCCGGGAGTGGGGGCGACCTCGTCGTAGGTCTTGTCGATCGTCTCCGCGTACCAGCGGATCGTCTCCGCGGCCTTGGCCACGTCCACGCGCAGCGACTCGGTGATCGGCTTGCCCATCTCCAGCGTGTCGAGCAGCGCCAGTTCCTCGGCGTTCACCTCGATCAGCTCCGCCCAGCGCAGCAGGATCCGCTTGCGCTCCTTGGGCGCGAGATCGCGCCAGCGGCCGTCCTCGAAGGCGGCCCGGGCCGAGCGCACGGCCCGGTCGACGTCCTCGGCGGAGCCGGCCTGCACCTGCGCCAGTACCTTCCCGTCGCGTGGCGAGACGCTCGGGAAACGGTCGGCGCAGGCGGCGTCCGCGAAGGCGCCGTCGATGTAGGGGCGGGTCTCGGGGACGAGCTTGTCGGCCGCGGCCCGCCACTCGTCGTACGAGCGCCCCAGCAACTCCTCGATCATGTACGTCACTTCACCCTCCAGCGGTCGATCGCTTCCTCGTCCAGCTGCACACCCAGCCCCGGCCGGTCCGGCACCTCCAGGCAGCCGTCGGCGTCCACCCCGACGGGCTCGGCGAGCATGAAGTCGCGCCGCTCGGGGGTCCAGCCGGGCGGGTCGTAGGGGAACTCGAAGTACGGGCCGCCGCCGACACCCGCCGACACATGGAGGTTGGCGAGCACGCCGATGCCGTTCGTCCAGCTGTGCGGGGTGAACTGCCGGTGCTTGAGCTGGGCCAGCTCGGCGAGCGTACGGGCGCGGTGCATGCCGATCGCGAGGACGACGTCCATCTGGTAGACGTCGAGAGCGTCCTCCTCCAGATAACGCAGCAGCTCGGGCACCGAATGGTGCATCTCGCCGGCCGCGATGCGCACGCCGGGGTTCTCGGCGCGCAGCCGCTTGAACCCGTCCAGGTCCGCGTAGGGCAGCGGCTCCTCGACCCAGAACACGTCCAACTCGGCGAGCCGGGCGATGGTCCTGCGGGTGCTGGCGAGGTCGGAGGCGTTCGCGGTGTCGCCCGCCATCCGCCAGGACTGGTTCAGATCGACCATGATGTCGAAGTCGTCGCCCAGTTCCTCGCGCACCGCACGGACCGCGGCCACGCCCTCGTCGACCCGGTCCCGGTCGATGCGGATCTTCATCGCCCGGAACCCGGCCTCGCGCACCTTCAGGGCGGTCGCGACCCGCTCCTCGGGTGACTTGAGTTCACCCGAGGAGGCGTACGCGGGCAGCCTCTTCGCCGCGTTGCCGAACAGCTCGGACACCGGGCGGCCGTGCACCTTGCCGATGATGTCCCACAGGGCCGCCTCCAGCGGCCAGTAGGGGGCGCCGTGGAAGCTGGCCGTCTCGATGGCCCGCACATGCCGGGTGATGTCGAGCGGGTCCTCGCCGACGAACAGGTGCTTGTAGGTCTCGAAGCCGTCCATGAGGTCACCGGAGCCGATGCCGGTGACCCCCTCGTCGGTGTGCACGCGCACGATCGTGGCGTCGAAGTGGCGGCGCGGCACCGGGTCCCAGGCCGCACGGAACGGCGGGTCCAGCTCCAGGCGCAGCCGGTCGAGCGTGATGTCGGTGATCTTCACCGGGCGAGCACCTCCGCGGTCGGCGTGTAGAACGGGTTGGCCGGGCCCTGCTCGGCCGCGTCCAGTACGTCGGCCACCGAGGGTGCGCCCGTCACCGCGGCCCGCACGGCGCCGTGGGCCGCCGCACGCTGGTTGCGGAAGGAGGCGTCCAGGTCGTCGACGCCGGGGTTGACCCAGACGGCCGCGATGACCAGCAGCTCCTCGGCCTCCTCGGCCGGGATCAGGCCTTCGGTGACCGCGTCCAGCACACCTTGCGCCAGGCCTGCCTGGGCACTGCCCCAGGTGGCCCGCTCGTGCAGCTCGCCGGCGGCGGCCGCCTTGGTGACGAACAGGGTCGCCGGCTTGACCGGCACCGACGGCCGGACGACGGTGAGGAACGGCACATGGCCGGCGCTCGGCGTGGCCAGCGCGGTCACCCAGGCCGTCTCGACCGGGCCGCCCTTGCGGCCGATCACGACGTTGGTGTGCGCGGCGTTCACGCCGTCGCCGACGAACGACTCGCCGATCAGCGCGGTCGCGGCGAAAGAATCCGGGGAAGGCATCGGAACTCCAGGACCTTCGGTGGCGGGGTTCGACGGGCGAACCAGGACGCGAGTGGGGCCGGTGAGGAACGAACCTCGCATTCAGGGCAAGTTCCTCCGGCCCGATGCGGCGAATCTAGGTCGGTCACCTGCTGTCGGCAAGACGGTCCCAGGAATCGAAATGCCTGTTGCTGTCCTGACAACTCAGTGCCTGACCTGGGGTTCTCTTTGGGTTCGGCGCGCTTAGGATGGCGCCGTGACGGACAGCTCCTCCGCCGCGCGCGGGCACGGCCTGCGCCGGGACATCGACCTGCTGGAGGCCCTCGCCTCCGACGAGGCGCAGCGCGCCGGAGGCCTCGGCGTGGTGCGCCTGGCGCAGCTCGTCGGCCGCGAGAAGACCCAGATCTCGCGTGCCCTCAAGGCCCTGGCCGCCGAGGGGATCGTCGAACGCGACCCGGACACCCTGGAGTACCGCCTGGGCTGGCGGCTGTTCTCGCTGGTCGCCCGCACCTCGGAGAGCCGCCTGGTGCGCGTCGCCGAACCGGTCATGCACGCCCTGTCGGCGGACCTGGAGGAGACCAGCCACCTGTGCGTCCTGCACGACCGCGAGGTGCTCACCCTGCTGTCGGTCTCCGGGCACTCCTTCCGGGTGCACGGCTGGGAGGGCCGGGGAGTGCCCGCCTGGCAGCTGTCCGCCGGCCGGGTGCTGCTGGCCGACGCCACCCCCGACGAGCTGTACGTCCGCTTCGGCACGGCGAGCCGGATGCCGGTGCCCGAGCTGTGGTCGCTGATCCAGGACGCCAGGCGGCGCGGATACGCCCGTGTCAGCGAGGAGTTCGAGACGGACCTGGTCGGAGTGTCCGCGCCGGTGCGGGACTTCCGCGGCCGGGTCGTCGCCGCGCTGAACATCTCCGCGCCCAAGTCCCGCCTCGGCGACCGGCTCGACGAGGCCGGGCGGACCACGGCGCGGGCCGCGGCCCGGGTGTCCACGCTGCTCGGCTGGGCGCCGCGCTCCGCGCCGTCGATCCGGAACACACCCGCATGATCGGCGAGTTGCCCTCACAGCAACCCCGATTGCGATCCGGCTGAGTGGCCTTGTCGGCCGTATGACGCGCTCGTAAATTCACCGCGCATCGGACGGAATCCCGTCCGGGACGGAGGAAAAGAGCAGCTCATGAACCTTGCCGGCATCGACACCCTCGCCAAGGCCCCGCTCGCCGACGGTGATGTGTTCCTCGGCGGCCGCTGGCTCCCGGCCGCCGACGGCCGGACCTATCCGCTCTACGACCCGGCCACCGGTGAGCCGGTGCGCTGGGTGTCCGACGCCGGAGCCGAGGACGCCCGTGCGGCGCTCGCCGCCGCCGAGGAGGCCGCGGCCGGCTGGCGGGCGACGCCGGCCCGGCGCCGCTCGGAGATCCTGCACGACACCTTCCGGCTGATGCTCGAGCACCGCGACACGCTCGCCGACCTGATCGTCCTGGAGAACGGCAAGGCCCGCCGGGACGCCCTCGCCGAGGTCGGCTACGCGGCCGAGTTCTTCCGCTGGTTCGCCGAGGAAGCCGTCCGCATCGGCTCCTCCTTCGCCGACGCCCCCGCCGGCGGCTTCCGGCACGTCGTCCGCCGGCACCCGGTCGGCGTCACCGCGTTCGTCACCCCGTGGAACTTCCCGGCCGCCATGGCCACCCGCAAGATCGCCCCGGCCCTCGCCGCAGGCTGCCCCGTGCTGCTCAAGCCCGCGCCCGAGACCCCGCTCACCGCTCTCGCGGTCGCCGCCCTGCTCGCCGAGGCCGGCCTGCCCGACGGTCTGCTGAACGTGCTGCCCACGGACCGCGCCCCCGAGGTCGTCTCCGCCTGGCTCGGCGACGAACGGGTCCGCAAGTTCTCCTTCACCGGCTCCACCGCCACCGGGAAGGTGCTGCTGGAGCAGGCCGCCGCGCACGTGGTCAACGTGACCATGGAGCTGGGCGGCAACGCACCCTTCGTCGTGTGCGCGGACGCCGACGTCGACGCGGCCGTCAGCGGGGCGATGGACGCCAAGATGCGCGGCGGCGGCGAGGTCTGCATCGCCGCCAACCGGTTCTACGTCCATGAGTCCGTCGCCGCCGAGTTCACCGCGAAGTTCGGTGCCGCCATGACCGCCGTACGCACCGGACCGGGAGCGCGGGAGGGCGTGACGCTCGGCCCGATGATCAACCGTGCCGCCGTCGGCAAGATCCGCTCCCTCGTCCAGGACGCTGTCGACCGCGGCGCGCGGATCGCCGCCCAGGGCACCGTCCCGAGCGGCCCCGGCTTCTACCACCCCGCCACCGTCCTCACCGACGTCCCCGGACACGCGCGCATCCTGCACGAGGAGGTCTTCGGGCCGGTCGCCCCGCTCACCACCTTCACCGACGAGGACGAGGTCGTGGCCCGCGCCAACGCCACCGTCCACGGCCTCGCCGCCTACGTCTACTCGCGCGACGTCGCCCGCGCCCTGCGCCTGGCCGAGCGCCTGGAGGCAGGCATGGTCGGCGTCAACCGGGGCCTGCTGTCCGACCCGGCCGCGCCCTTCGGCGGGGTCAAGCAGTCCGGACTGGGCCGGGAGGGCGGTCGCGAGGGCATCGAGGCGTTCCTGGAGACGCAGTACATCGCGCTGGACTGGCCCACCGTCTGATCCCGTCCCCCGGCCCTTCGACGCCACCCCCCTCCGTCCCCTTCCCGGACCTCCGTCCCCTTCCCGGACTCGGTCCAGGATCCGCACGTCCCCAGACAAGGACCGCCCATGGCAACGACGCCCATGACTGAACACCAGTTCGACATTCCCGGCACGCCGGTGTCACCGGAACTGCTGCGCGAACGCCGCCGCCTGCACACCAAGCTCAAGCTCGCCACGCAGATCGGCGAGGGCATCGACGGCTACATCATCGGCGGGATCGGCATGGCGATGGGCGCCCTGACCACCGATCTGCACCTGTCCACCGTGATGCAGGGCCTGGTCGGCGCCTCCCCGCTCATCGGCATCTTCGTCGGCGGCCCGCTCTTCGGCCGGCTCGCCGACCGCTACGGCCGACGCCCGGTGTTCCTGATCGACATGCTGATCTTCCTGGTCGGCTCGGTGCTCCAGTTCTTCGTCACCGACGGCCTCCAGCTCTTCGTCATCCGGCTGATCATGGGCATCGCCATCGGCGGCGAGTACGCCATCGGCGCCCCGCTGCTGTCCGAGTACGCCCCCAGCAAGGGCCGCGGCCGGCTGCTGGCCAGCCTGGAGATCAGCTGGTACGTCGGCTACGCCCTCGCCACCGTCGTCGGCGCCGCCTTCCAGGACGTCCACGGTGGCTGGCGGTACACGCTGGCCAGCAGCGCGGTCATCGCCGTGGTGTGCGTGGCGCTGCGCGGCGGTATCCCCGAGTCCGCGCGCTGGCTGCTCACCAAGGGCCGCCGCGAGGAGGCCGAACAGCTCATCGCGCGCTACGGCATGGAGATCGATGTCACCGCCGAACTGGAGGAGACCGCCGACCCCCAACGGCAGGGCCTGCGCGCCCTGTTCAGCCGTCGGCACCTGCGCAGCACGGTCTTCGCGAGCGTGTTCTGGGCCGCGCTGGTGCTGCCGTACTTCGCCATCGGCACGTTCTGGACCCAGGTCTTCGACGCCCTCAACATGGGCGACAACGCGGTGGCCGCACTGCTCGTCTACTCCTTCACCGCCGTCGCCGGTGTCACCGCCGGCTGCCTGGTCGTGGACCGCATCGGCCGGCGCCGGCTGCTGATCCCGCCGTTCTGGATCACCGCCGCCGCGCTCGCCGTGGTCGCGGTGTGGCCCAAGTCCACGCCGGTCATCGTCGGCGGCTTCCTCTTCTTCATCTTCCTCAACGCCGCCTCCAGCGCACTGACGGCCGTCTACCCGCTGGAGGTGTTCCCGACCTCCCTGCGCGCCACCGGCGTCGGCTTCGCCAGTGCGATGAGCCGGGTCGGCGCGGCCATCGGCACCTTCCTGCTCCCGATGGGCCTGGACCACTACGGCGCCCGCTTCGTCCTGCTGGTGGGCGCCGCGGTGCTGGCCCTGGGCGGCCTGGTCTCGCATTTCCTGGCACCGGAGACGACGGACCTGGACCTGGCCCGGGCGGCCCGCACCACGGCACCCTGAGGGTGCGCGGGGAACTGCGGGCCCGGCCGCAACGGAACCGCGGCCGAGGGAGAGCAGTTCCCCGGACCGGCGGTCAGCGGTTGACGGCCCTCATCCCCGCCTCGTCGTACCGCTCACCCGAGGCCTTGGGCAGCTCGGCGTCGATGCGAGCGAGGTCGTCCTTGGTCAGCTCGACATCGACGGCACCCGCGTTCTGCTCCAGGTAGGTGCGCCGCTTGGTGCCCGGGATCGGCACCAGGTGCTCGCCCTGCGCCAGCACCCAGGCCAGGGCCAGCTGCGCCGGGGTCACGTCCTTCTCGGCAGCGATCTCCCTGACCTTCGCCGCCAGCCGCTGGTTCGCGTCCAGGTTGCTCTCCCTGAAGCGCGGGTTGTTGCGGCGGAAGTCGTTCTCGTCCAGCTCGTCCGGCGAGGTGAAGCGGCCGGCCAGGAAGCCACGGCCGAGCGGCGAGTACGGCACGAAGCCGATGCCCAGCTCCTGGCAGGCCGGCAGCACCTCGGCCTCCACGTCCCGCGACCACAGCGAGTACTCGCTCTGTACGGCGGTGATCGGGTGCACGGCGTGCGCGCGCCGGATGGTCTCCGCGCTCGCCTCGCTCAGCCCGATGTGCCGCACCTTGCCCTGCTCGACCAGCTCGGCCAGCGCGCCGACAGTCTCCTCGATCGGCACGTTCGGGTCGACCCGGTGCTGGTAGTACAGGTCGATGTGGTCGGTGCCCAGCCGCTCGAGCGAGCCGTGGACCGACTCACGGACGTGCGCGGCGGAGCCGTCCTGCGGGCCGAGCGTGGACATGTCGCCCGGTACGGCGTTGTCCATCCGGTAGTTGAACTTCGTCGCGATCACATACTCGTCACGGTGCCCCCGGATCGCCTCGCCGACCAGCGACTCATTGGTGAGCGGGCCGTAGAGCTGCGCGGTGTCGAGGAAGTTGACCCCCAGATCGAGGGCGTGCCGGATGGTCGCGACGCCCTCGCCCTGGTCGGCGGTTCCGTAGAAGGCGGACATCCCCATGCACCCGAGGCCGATGGCCGATACCTGGAGGTCCCGCAGACTGCGCTTCTGCATGTGATGTCCCATGCCCTTCCTGCACACTCGATCGTCATGGCGTACGGCACAGGGGGCGTGGGCACCCGCGTGCCGTACGTCTGCGACGCTACGAGTTGGAGCGCTCTCGAAGTCAAGCAACGCTCCGTGCCCGGCTAGGAATCCAGCCGCACCGGCAGCTCGAACAGGTCGTTCTGGGTGACCACCGGCTTGTTGCGCAGCTCGGCCGCCGGCACCGCCAGGTCCAGGCCGGGGAAGCGGGCGTACAACGCGGGCAGCGCCACGCCCGCCTCCAGCCGGGACAGGGCGGCACCCGGGCAGACGTGCGGGCCGTGACCGAAGGAGATGTGCCGGTTCCTCGACTCCCGGGTGATGTCGAACTCCCCGGCGCCTGGACCGTGCGCCCGCTCGTCCCGCCCGATCGCGCCGTACGACACGATCAGTGCGTCCCCGGCCCGGATCACCTTGTCGCCGACCGGCACGTCCTCGGTCGCGAAGCGGATCAGCACATGCGAGGTCGGCGTGGAGTACCGCAGCGTCTCCTCGATCACCACGGACCAGTCGGCAGCGCCGGACAGCACCAGGGCGCGCTGCTCCGGATGGGCGGACAGGTTGACGACGGCGTTCACGATCAGCGAGATCGTGGTCTCGTGGCCCGCCGCGACCATCAGCTGGAGGGTGGAGACGATCTCCGCGTCGGTGAGGTGGTCGCCGTCCTCGGAGGCGAGGACCAGGGCACTGGTCAGGTCGTCGCCCGGCTCGGCCCGCTTGGCCGCCACCGTCTCGGCCATGATCTGCGCCAGCTCGGTCAGCGTGGCGATGACCTCCTCGGGCGGGGTCTGCGTCGAGAAGAACTTCTCGAACAGCACCTTCAGCCGGGGCAGCCGCGCCTCCTCGATGCCCATGAGGTCGGCGACGACGTACATGGGCAGCGGGTAGGCGAAGGCCGCCTTGAGGTCGACGACCTCCCCGCCCCCGGGCAGGGCGTCCAGCAGATCCTGCGTGAGCTTCTCGATGCGCTCGCGCATCCGCTCCACCCGGCGCGGGGTGAGCGCCTGCGCCACCAGCGAACGCAGCCGGCGGTGGTCGGCACCGTCCACGGTGAGCATGGAACGGCCCGGGTTGGCGAGCCCGATCAGCGGCCAGTCCGGCGGGATCTCGCCGCGCTGCCAGGCGCCCCACACATGGATGTCCTTCACCAGACGCGGGTCGGTGAGCAGTGCCTTGGCCTCGGCGTGGTGGGTGACGGCCCACACCGCCACGCCGCCCGGCAGTTCGACGGCGGCGAGCGGACCGGCCGCGCGCAGCGCCGCGCTCTCGGCGTCCAGATCGGTGACGAAGGGATCCAGGGCGATCCGTGAGGCTTGGGTACCGGTCGTCATCGTGACGTGCCTCCCAGGGCAGGGGTCGGAGTACTGCGCCGCTGCGGTGCGATCACAGGGCCGGTACGGGCGTGAACCGGACCGGAAGCCGGGTCAGTCCTCTGAGCCAGGGCGAGGGCCGGCGGTCGAGACGGTCGGCGGGCACCGCCAGATCGATGTCCGGCAGCCGGTCCAGCACGACCTCGATACCGGTGCGTGCGATCACCTCGGCGACCTCCTGCGCGGGGAACGGACAGCGGTGTTCGCCGTGGCCGAAGGAGAAGTGCGCGTTGTTCCCGCCGGTCAGCGCGGAGGTGTCGGTACGCACCTGGGGGTCGGAGTTGGCGCCCTGGAGCCCGAGCAGCAGCAGATCACCGGCCCGGATCCGGCGCCCGCCGAGGTGTGTGTCGCGGGCGGCCCAGCGGCCCGCCACGTTCTGCGTGGGGGTGTCCTCCCACAGCACCTCGTTCATCGCCTCGGCGACGCTGTGCCGCCCGCCGAACAGCGAGGCGGCGAACCGGTCGTCGGTCAGCATCAACCGCAGCGAGTTGCCGATCCAGTCGGCGGTCGGCTGGTGCCCGGCCGCCATCATCACCATCAGGTCCTGGGTGATCTCCTCGGCGCTGAAGCCGCTGTCGTCGGCCAGCATCCGGGAGACCACGTCCTGCGCCGGCTCCTTGGCCCGGTCGGCGATCAACTGCGCCATGGAGGCGGCCAGATGAGCCTGCCCGGCAAGGGCCCGCTCGCGGCCGTCGATCATGTCGTTCAGGGCGGTGACCAGCCCCGGACCGTCCTCGTCCGGGAACCCGTAGAGCCGGGCGAGGACCCGGACCGGCAGCAGCATCGCGTACTGGGCGACCAGGTCGGCCTCGCCCGCCGCGCACAGCGCGTCGATCAGCTCGTCCGCGAACCGCTCGGCGTGCCCCTGCAGTTCGAAGGGGTCCACCGCCTCCAGGGCGTTGCCGACCATCGCGGCCCGCTGCCGGTGCCGTTCGCCGACGGTGTAGAGGATCGAGGGCTGCTTGCGGCCGATCATCGGCAGCAGCGGCCAGTCGGCGGGGATGTTCTCCCACTGGTTCCACAGGTCGGAGTCCCGGCTGAACAGCACCGGATCGCCGGTGACTTGATGCAGCTCACGGTAGCCCAGCACCAGCCAGGCCGGGACGTCGCCGTCGAGGAGCACAGGCACCACGGCGCCGTGGTCGCGCCGCATCTCCCGGTACAGGCGGGCGGGTTCGGTCTGGAACCGGGGTCCGCCGATCGGGACGGCGTCGGGCGTGGTCACACGAACTCCTGTCGGGGCAGGCCCGCCCGCGCGGACGGGTCGGCGTACCGGTTCTTCACGTGCCCCACCAGCGTGATCAGCGCCTGCTTGGCGGAGGCACGGGAGCGGGCGTCACAGTCGATCAGCGGCACATGCGGGTCGAGGTCGAGGGCCTCGCGGACGTCCTCGCCCGCGCGGACGGGCCCGCCGAAGTCGTTGCAGGCCACGATGAACGGCGTGCCGTGGTGCTCCAGGCGGTCGATGGCGTACCAGGAGTCGTCGATCCGGCGGGTGTCCACCAGCACGACCGCGCCGAGCGTGCCGGAGAACAACCGGTCCCACAGGAACCAGAACCGCTCCTGGCCCGGCGCCCCGAACAGGTAGAGCACATTGCGCGCGTCCAGGGTGATCCGGCCGAAGTCGAAGGCGACGGTGGTGGCGGCCTTTCCGCGCACCTGCCGGATGTCGTCGACCGCCTCGCCGGCCTGCGTCATCGTCTCCTCGGTGTTGAGGGGACGGATCTCGCTGACCGAGCGGACCAGGGTGGTCTTGCCGACCCCGAAGCCGCCCACGACCACGATCTTGAAACCGTGGTCGACGGAGGCACCCAACGGGGTGCGCACGTCAGAGGTTGCGGAGTCCAACGAGCACCTGCTCCAGGATGTCGGGATCGGTTATGGCCGGTCTGCGCGGGTGCCGGGCACTGACGCGGCCGGCGGCCAGCAGGTCGCACAGCAGCACCTTGGTGATGCTCACGGGCAGCTGCAGCTCGGCGGCGATCTCCACCACCGAGGCGGGCAGCTCGGTCATCCGCAGGATCGCCACGTGCTCGGACTGCATGCCGGCCACCGGGTCCGACTCGGCCACGACGAGGGTGACCAGGTCGAAGGGGCTGTCGGGGCCGGTACGGCTGCGCCCCTGGGTGATGGTGTACAGCCGGTCGGGAGCGTCGTCCCGCCCTGGCCGGCTCATGCCGGGACCGCCGCTCATGAGGTCCGGGGCGGCGCGGTCAGGTGCTCGCCGAGCTGTTCCACGAGTTCGCTCATGTTGTGTCCGACGACCCCCGCGTCCGCGTCCTCGGTGGTGACGACGGACAGATGGGCGCCGGTGCCGGCCTCCACGATGAACAGCACGCCGCCGTAGAACTCGGCCATCGCCGAGCGCACGCCTCCGCTGCCGTCGCCGAACTCGACGGACGCCCCGTGCGACAGCGACTGGATCCCGGCGGCGATCGCGGCGAGCTGGTCGGCCTGGTCGACGCTCAGCTCCGGGGTACGGCACAGCCTCAGCCCGTCCCGGGAGAGCACGAGCGCGTGCCGCGCCCCCGGGGTCCTTTCCAGCAGGCCCTCCAGGAGCCAGGTGAGCTTGTCGTCCGCGGTGGTCGGGCCGGTCATGAAGTGGTGTCGCCTTCCGGGTGCGCATGCGGTGTGGAGGATGCGGGGGAGCGGTGCTCACCGGGGCGGCCCTGCGGCACACCGGCCCGACCGCCTGCCGCGCCGTCCGGCGCGGGTCCACCGGGCATCGCGGTGGCTGCCGGGACGCCGGATCCGTGGCCGTCCCGTGGCGTGGCGTGCGCGTCGCCGACCGGGTGGCCTGCGGGCGCCGGGGCCCGGGTGGCGTCGGCCGGGTGGCCTGCCGGCGCGGTGGCGGGGGTGCAGGCGTCCCGCTCACCGGCCGAAGTGCTGCCGGTGGACCGCGCGGGGGCGGACGGGAAGCCGCCGGCCCGGTCGTCGGGCAAGCCGTCGCGCGCCCCGTCCCGGGCGAGGCGGCCGGAGGCGGTCGTACCCGTCGAGGCGTCGGGTGCCGGGGTGCTCCCCTCGGTGCCAGGGGTGCCAGGAGCGGAGGCCGTCCGACCGGCCTCCGGCGCGGCCGGGGCGGTACCGGCTGGGAGGGTGTCCGGCGTGCCGGGGCGCTCGGCGCGGTGGGTGTCCGGCGTGGCCGGGTTGCCGGCCCGCCGGGTGTCCGGTGTGGCCGGATCGTCGGCGCGGTCCGTGTCCGGGGCCTCCGGCGCGGAGGGGCGGACCGCCCGGCGGAAGCTGCTGAAGCGGGCCGCTCGGGCCTTGCCGGCGTCGGTGCCGGACGCGGGCCCGGGCGTGTCGGTGCCGGTCGCCGACCGCGTCGTGCCGGGGCGTGGCGCGGAGCGGGAGCGTTCGGCCTCGGCGAGTGTGCGGCCCCGGCGTCGCTTGGGCAGCCCGGCCGCGCCCTGCTGCGGACCCTGCTCCGGGGCCGTTGCGGCGGTCGAGTGGACGGGAGCGCTCTCCACGGCGGCCGGAGCCTTGGGCCGCCGCGGAACCGGGGTCTGCTCCGGCGGTGTCACGGCCGGAGCCGCGGCCAGGGCGGGGTTGGCGAGGATGTCCTGCGGGATCAGCATCAACACGCCCGTGCCGCCCCGTGCGGACGGCCGGAACGACACCTTCAGGCCGTGCTTGCGAGCGATCCGGCCGACCACGGCGAGCCCGAGCCGGGTGCCGGTCAGGCCGCCCAGTCCGGAGACGTCGCCGGAGACCGCCCGCTCGGCCCGGCGCAGCTGCACATCGCCCATCACCAGGCCGCTGTCCTCCACGGAGACGATGACCCCGGCCGGCACCTCCTCGACGTAGACGTGCACTTCGGCGGCCGGCGGCGAGAAGTTCGCGGCGTTGTCGAGGAGTTCGGCGAGCGCGTGCATCACACCCTCGGCGGCATGCCCGGCCACGGCGGCCTCGCTGACCGAGTGCGTCCGCACCCGCTGATAGCCGGCGATCCGTCCCATCGCGCCGCGCAGGATCGACTCCATCGCGATCGGCCGGGCCCACCGGCGCCCCGAACGCGCCCCGGTCAGTACGGCGATGGAGTCGGCGAGCCGGCCCGCCTGGGCGGTGCGGTGATCGAGCTGGAGCAGGTCGGCGAGGACGTCCTCGTCGGAGTGCCGGTCCTCCATCGCGCGCAGGTCGGCGAGCGTGGCCGTGGCCAGGGCCTGCATGCGGCCGGCGGCGTTGGAGGTCGCGGAGACCGCCGCGGCCCGGTCGCGCCGGGCACGCTCCAGTTCGGCCCCGAGCCGGTCGTTCTCGCTCAGGAGCCGGTTCGTCTCCTGCTCGCTCTCGCGCTCCAGCCGCGCCCGCTCGGCCTCGAACGTCTCGGTGAGTTCGGTGCGCTGCCGGGCGAGTTCGTCGATGAGCCGCTGCTGCTCCTGGCGGGACTCCTCGGTCGTGCGGGCCTGCTGCTGCAGAAGCCGCCCGAGGTCCTGGGTCACGGTCCGCAGCCGGTGCCGGACGTCGCGCGTGGTGCGCAGGGCGTGCACGGCCGTGGCCACCGCCGTGCTGAGCACGACCGCCGCCACGCCCGCGCCGCAGGCCAGCGGGGTGCGCACCGAGTCCGGCGCCACCGCCACGGCCGCGCAGACGACGAGCGCCGAGACGGCGCCGGCCACGGCGAGGACGGAGAAGAAGGTACGGAGGGACGGTCGGTCGCCGGGATGCGTGGGCGGGGTCATCGGTCCGGTCTGGTCCTCGCGGCGGAGACGGTCAGGTGGGGGCTGGCTGGGACGTACGGCTGGGGAGGCGTGACACACGGCGGTGAACTGGCGGTCACTATACGAGAGTTCGTGATCGGAAAAGAAAGGTTCCGTAGTCGTCCCATGAAGTCGGCGGTCATATCCGCATGTCGGGTACGAAGTGGATGACCGGGGCACTCCGGGCCCGGCATCCGCGGCCCGACGCTCCGGATCCGCGCACCCGGCGA
Source organism: Streptomyces broussonetiae (assembly GCF_009796285.1). Taxonomy (NCBI): domain Bacteria; kingdom Bacillati; phylum Actinomycetota; class Actinomycetes; order Kitasatosporales; family Streptomycetaceae; genus Streptomyces; species Streptomyces broussonetiae. The sequence goes on from NZ_CP047020.1 coordinate 8,778,777, forward strand.
AGCGACGGGGCGGGTGTACGAGACCTTGAATGAAAGGACGGATCCGGTGGGGGTGAGGTTGCCTCCCGGCCCCGGTTTTCCGCGCCCAGGACCTGTGGGTCTTCTAACACCCCTGTGCATCCGCAATGGATCTTGACGCCCGCCCCCTGGGTCGCTGAACTGTCACCGACCGGGCCTCACCACCACAGAGGCCCACACCGGGGGAGGGACCGGGCATGCGCGGCGCGACCCGTACGGAGGGGGTAGGCCGACAGGGGGAGAACCGCACATCTATACGATGGCGCCTGAAAAGGCGCAATGTCGGAAAACCGCCTCGCGTGGCCGGAAAGCCGGGAGCGCGACGAAGGGGGCGATGTGCATGACGGGGGAGTCGAAGGCGATGGGCTGCCGTGCCTCATGACCACTGAAGGGCGCATCGAGGCATGCCGCTCCCTGCTCGCACGGCTCGCCCGGTTCACCGGGCGCACGCTGCGCGGCGAGTGGCACGCGATCGTCGTCGAGCCGGTGCAGCGGCTCGCGCGCCGCGGACTGTCCGGACTGCTGCTGGCGTTCGTCGCCGCGTTCGGCGTCATCTTCTTCCAGGGCATCGCCCAGCACCCCCTCGGCCGGCTCTGGGTGACCAGGCTCGGCGGTGTCAAGGCCGACCTGCCGCTGTGGCTGTCGCTGCTGCGCACACCCGTGTCGCTCTACGTCCCGGCGCTCGACCTGCCCGTGTGGGCCGGCATCACCCAGCTCTTCCTCGCCTTCGCCTGGGCCGAACTGACCCTGGGCCGGGCCCGGACGCTGGCGATCTCGTACGCCACCACCCTGGCCGGCACGCTCACCGCCCGTGCGATGATCGCGGCGGGGCCCGGCTGGGGGTGGGGCTTCGGGCTGCCGCCGGAGTGCGCCCATGTGCTGGACACCGGGCCGTCCGCGGCCGTCGTCGGCCTGTTCACGTATCTCGCGGTGATCAAGCGGGCGCCCGTGGTGTTCACCCTGACCGGCGGCTCGATGGTGTGGGAGTCCATCGCCATCCCCAATCTGGCCGGCCGTGAGCACCTGATCGCGGTGGGCTCGGCGATCGTCCTCGGGCTGCTGCACGGCCGACGCGAGCGGCTGCGCGCGCTCGTCCGCTCCCTGCTACCCGCCTCCGCGTTCGCCCCGACAGCGACTCCCGAGCCTGCCGCAACAGCGACTCCCGAGCCTGCTCCGGCGGCGCAGCCTCCCGTGCCCGCCCCGACGGCGCAGGCGCCCGCATCTGCTCCGGCGTCGGAAGCTCCTGCGACCACCTCGGCGGCACCGCCCTCTGCACCCGCTTCCGCGGCGGCGCCGCCCTCTGCACCGTCTTCCGTGGCGGCGTCGCTCTCCGCACCCGCCACTTCGGCGGCGCCGCCCTCCGCACCCAGCACCCCGGTGGCCCCGGCTGCCGCCCCCGCTGCCGCGCCCGCGCAGCCCCGGACGGTGCCTGCCCCGGTGCGGGCCGACCGGTGTGGGACGCGGCGATGACCTCCCTGGAACGCTGAGCGGCCGACGCCCGCCTGTGGCGTCGGCCACCCCGGTGGTGTGACGGTTTCCGCACGTCGACACCGGGGGAACCCCCTAGGGTTGCCGCGAGATACGGCAGGGCGTGGCTGACACCATGGTGTTCGTCGCCGGCAGGCAGCTGAAGGGAATCCAGGATGTTCCGCAAGGTGCTGGTCGCCAACCGTGGAGAGATCGCGATCCGCGCGTTCCGGGCGGGCTACGAACTCGGGGCGCGCACCGTCGCCGTGTTCCCGCACGAGGACCGCAACTCGCTGCACCGGCTGAAGGCCGACGAGGCGTACGAGATCGGGGAGCCGGGGCACCCCGTGCGGGCCTATCTCTCCGTCGAGGAGATCGTGGGCGCGGCCCGCCGGGCGGGCGCCGACGCCGTCTACCCCGGCTACGGCTTCCTGTCCGAGAACCCCGAACTGGCCCGCGCCTGCGAGGAGGCGGGCATCACCTTCGTCGGCCCCAGTGTCCAGACGCTGGAGCTGACCGGGAACAAGGCCCGTGCGGTCGCAGCCGCCCGGGCAGCCGGCGTACCCGTGCTCGGCTCGTCCCAGCCCTCCACCGACGTCGACGAACTCGTCCGCGCCGCCGAGGAGATCGGCTTCCCGGTCTTCGTCAAGGCCGTCGCGGGCGGCGGCGGTCGCGGTATGCGCCGTGTGGAGGACCCCGCCCAGCTGCGCGAGTCCATCGAGGCCGCCTCCCGCGAGGCCGCCTCCGCGTTCGGCGACCCGACCGTCTTCCTGGAGAAGGCCGTCGTGGACCCGCGCCACATCGAGGTGCAGATCCTCGCCGACGGCGAGGGCAACGTCATCCACCTGTACGAGCGCGACTGCTCGCTCCAGCGCCGCCACCAGAAGGTCATCGAGCTGGCGCCCGCGCCCAACCTCGACCCGGCGCTGCGCCGGCGCATCTGCGACGACGCCGTCCGCTTCGCCCGTGAGATCGGCTACCGCAACGCGGGCACCGTGGAGTTCCTGCTCGACCCCGAGGGCAACCACGTCTTCATCGAGATGAACCCGCGCATCCAGGTCGAGCACACCGTGACCGAGGAGGTCACCGACGTCGACCTGGTCCAGGCCCAGTTGCGCATCGCCGCCGGCGAGACGCTCGCCGACCTCGGCCTCGCCCAGGACACCATCACCCTGCGCGGCGCCGCCCTGCAGTGCCGTATCACCACAGAGGACCCCGCCAACGGCTTCCGCCCGGACACCGGCCGGATCAGCGCCTACCGCTCGCCGGGCGGCTCCGGCATCCGCCTGGACGGCGGCACCACGCACGCCGGTACGGAGATCAGCGCGCACTTCGACTCGATGCTGGTCAAGCTCACCTGCCGGGGCCGCGACTTCAAGGCCGCCGTCGGCCGAGCCCGGCGTGCCGTGGCCGAGTTCCGCATCCGCGGCGTGGCCACCAACATCCCCTTCCTGCAGGCCGTTCTGGACGACCCCGACTTCCAGGCGGGCCGGATCACCACCTCCTTCATCGAGCAGCGCCCTCATCTGCTGACCTCCCGGCACTCCGCCGACCGCGGCACCAAGCTGCTCACCTATCTCGCCGACGTGACGGTCAACAAGCCGCACGGCGAACGCCCCGATCTGCTCGACCCGGTCACCAAGCTGCCGCCGCTCCCGGCCGGTGAGCCCCCGGCCGGCTCCCGGCAGCGGCTGGTCGCCCTCGGCCCCGAGGGCTTCGCCCGCCGGCTGCGCGAGTCGCCGACGATCGGCGTCACCGACACCACCTTCCGCGACGCCCACCAGTCCCTGCTCGCCACCCGGGTGCGCACCAAGGACCTCCTCGCGGTCGCCCCGGTCGTCGCCCGTACTCTGCCCGAGCTGCTGTCCCTGGAGTGCTGGGGCGGCGCGACGTACGACGTCGCGCTGCGCTTCCTCGCCGAGGACCCCTGGGAGCGGCTGGCCGCCCTGCGCGAGGCCGTGCCCAACATCTGTCTGCAGATGCTGCTGCGCGGCCGCAACACCGTCGGCTACACCCCGTACCCGACCGAGGTCACCGATGCCTTCGTGCAGGAGGCCGCCGCCACCGGCATCGACATCTTCCGCATCTTCGACGCCCTCAACGACGTCGGCCAGATGCGCCCCGCCATCGAGGCCGTACGCGAGACCGGCACCGCGATCGCCGAGGTCGCCCTCTGCTACACCGCCGACCTCAACGACCCGTCCGAGCGGCTCTACACCCTCGACTACTACCTGCGCCTGGCCGAGCAGATCGTCGAGGCCGGCGCCCACGTCCTCGCCGTCAAGGACATGGCCGGACTGCTGCGCGCACCGGCCGCGGCCAAGCTCGTCTCCGCGCTGCGCAGCGAGTTCGACCTGCCCGTGCATCTGCACACCCACGACACGGCCGGCGGGCAGCTCGCCACCTACCTCGCCGCGATCCAGGCGGGCGCCGACGCGGTGGACGGCGCGGTGGCCTCCATGGCCGGGACCACCTCGCAGCCGTCGCTGTCGGCGCTCGTCGCCGCCACCGACCACTCCGAACGCCCCACCGGTCTCGACCTGCAGGCGGTCGGCGACCTGGAGCCGTACTGGGAGGGCGTGCGCAGGATCTACGCCCCGTTCGAGGCGGGCCTCGCCTCCCCGACCGGCCGGGTCTACCACCACGAGATCCCCGGCGGCCAGCTGTCCAACCTGCGTACCCAGGCCGTCGCCCTCGGCCTCGGCGACCGCTTCGAGGACATCGAGGCGATGTACGCCGCCGCCGACCGGATCCTCGGCCGCCTGGTGAAGGTCACCCCGTCGTCCAAGGTGGTCGGCGACCTCGCCCTGCACCTGGTCGGCGCCGGGGTGTCCCCGAAGGCCTTCGAGGAGACGCCGGACCGCTTCGACATCCCCGACTCGGTCATCGGCTTCCTGCGGGGCGAGCTGGGCACCCCGCCCGGTGGCTGGCCCGAGCCGTTCCGCACCAAGGCCCTCAAGGGCCGCGGCGAGGCCAAGCCCGCGCCCGACCTGTCCGCCGAGGACCGCGAGGGCCTCGCGAAGGACACCCGGGCGACCCTCAACCGGCTGCTGTTCCCCGGCCCGACGCGCGAGTTCGACACGCACCGTCAGGCCTTCGGCGACACCAGCGTGCTGGACAGCAAGGCCTTCTTCTACGGTCTGCGTCCCGCGAAGGAGTACGCCGTGGACCTGGAGCCCGGTGTCCGGCTGCTCATCGAACTGCAGGCGGTCGGCGAGGCGGACGAGCGCGGCATGCGCACCGTGATGTCCTCGCTCAACGGCCAGTTGCGCCCGATCCAGGTCCGCGACCACGCGGCGGCCTCGGACGTGCCGGTCACGGAGAAGGCCGACCGTACCAACGTGGGCCATGTGGCGGCCCCGTTCGCCGGTGTGGTCACCCTCGCGGTGGCCGAGGGCGACGAGGTCGCCGCCGGTGCCACGATCGCCACCATCGAGGCCATGAAGATGGAGGCCACGATCACCGCGCCGAAGGCGGGCCGGGTCTCCCGGCTGGCCATCAACCGCATCCAGCAGGTGGAGGGCGGTGACCTGCTGGTCGAGCTGGCCTGACACACCGGTGCGCCGCGACCGGCGTCCGGTCGCGGCGCACGCTGCTCCCGCTCCGCGGCTACAGCCGGTCGCCGCGCTCCCGGAGCCGCGCGAGCAGCAGGTTGGGGTCCTTGCGCGTGGTGTACGCGGCGCTCGGCACGTAGACGATCCGGCCGAGTACGGCGACCGAGGTCGGGTTGGACAGCCCGTCGCGCCGGTCGAGGGCGACCGTGGGCGACCCGTCGCGGCGCACCAGGACCACCTGGTTGGGCTTGTTCAGGGCGGCCACCACCGTGCGGCCGGACCCCGTGAAGGCGAAGTCGTCGATGCCGGTGAGTCCGCGGGCCGGTGTCTCGGTCCGGCCCGCGGAACCGTCCGGTCCGATGGGGATGCGCAGCAGCGTTCCGCGGTCGGTGTTCGACACCCAGACGGCACCGCGGTGCACCTTGATGCCATTGGCACCGACACCGCTCGCCGAGGCCGTGGTCAGCGGTTCGAGCGCTGTCTCGCGGGCCCATGCCGTGGCCGGGCCGCCCTGCAGTGGGACGCGCCAGACGGTGCCGAGCACCGAGTCGGCCGCGTAGAGCATGCCTGCGCGTTCGTCGAGGGCCAGGCCGTTGGGATAGCCGTCCTTGGGCAACTGGGCGATCTGCTCGGGTTCCTCGCCGGGAGCGAGGCGCCAGATGCCCGTCTTGCCGGTGCCGGTCGCGTAGTTGACGTACAGCGTGTCGTCGTGGGCGCGGGCGATACCGGTGACGAGGGCGCTGTGCACGACAGGGGTGCTGGGATGCGGGACGGCCGGCAGGGTCGCGCGGATGCGGGTCTGCCCGTCGGGCGTGACATGGGCGATCTGCCGGGCGTAGGCGAGGGTCAGGTCGGCGGAGCCGTCGCGTTCGAGTGCGATGTTCTCGGGTGTCTGTCCGGCGGCCAGGCCGAAACGGGCGGCGATGCGGGCGTCGGTGACGACCGGTCCGGTGCCGGGAGCGGGCGACGCCGCGATCAGGCCGAGCGCGAGCGCGGCCGTGGCGGCACCGGCCAGGCGGGGGAGTCGGGGCATGTGACCTCTCTCGGGACGGCGCGCGGGCGCCGGCGTGCGGGGCCACACCAACATGCGGCTCCACCGGCTGCCTCGGCCGGGAGCCGGGCCGCGGGATCGCCCGCGCGGCCCAGCACCCGGCGCCGTACGCCGTGCGCCCGGGTGACGGCCGTAGCGGCCGTCACCCGGGGCGTCAGTCCCACAGGGAGTAGGTCATGACCTGCTTGAAGGTGTCCGGCCGTGCTCCGGTGTAGGTCAGGCTGAGGTTCGTGAAGCGCTGGAAGTACGGATGCTTCTTCCACGCCTGCTCGCCGCTGAGCCGGATCACGACGGGGTACGAGTGGAAGGTGCCGGCCGCGCAGTACGGGGTGCAGTCGTTGACCCAGTTCACCCCCACCCCCTTGGCCCCGTCCGGGCCCCACTGGCTCCAGCGCAGTGCGGTGAGCCGGCTGTTGCCGTCGCCGCAGGCCAGGATGAAGTCGCCGGGGCGGATGTTCCGGTGGAAGTAGCAGTCGACGAGCACAGGCCGTGCCGAGGCGCTCGTGACCGGTGCCGTGGTCCCGGTCGGCGGACTGGCCGACGCCGTCGTCATCGCCGCTGTCAGCAGCGTTCCTGCCGTCAGGGTCACCACCGTTCCCACCACTGATCCGCGCATGGCCGCTCCCACCGTTGTGCTGTGTTCGACCGCGTTCACTCGACGCTACGACCGTGCGGCCATTTGCACCACTCGCGCAGGTCGGGCCGTGTGTCAGCCGTGCTTGACGGTCAGGCCGTAGAACGCGACACGGGCGCCGTTGGTGGTGCTGTCGGAGGAGGACTGGTTGTAGGAACCGGCCTTGAAGTACTGCTTGTACTGCTGGAAGGACGACGGGATGGCGTAGTGGGTGGTGGTGCCGTTCACCGTCAGGTCGATGGTGTTGCCGCCGGAGACCGCGATCGTATAACTCCAGGTCTTGCCGATCGCAACATGACCGACGGGGTGCGAGGTCTGGCCGCCGGACGGCGAGTTCTCGGTGCCGAGCACGATGTCGCCGTTGGCGTGGTAGTACAGCTCCAGCAGCGGCTTGGTGGACGAACCGCCGCTGCCCAGGTGGATCTGGCCGACGCACACGTTCTTCGTCACCGACACCACGCGCAGGGTCGCGCTCATCTTGTGCGAGCCGGACAGTGACCAGTCGGCGGCGCTGCCGTTGCCGTTCATCTCGCGCAGCTCGGAGCGGGCGTAGTTGGAGTTCGGCGTGGTGACCCCCTTCTCGGGAGCCCAGAAGGTCATGGCCCCGTCGCGGGTGTCGGTGTAGAAGTACGCGTCCTGGTAGCCGCCCGCGCCCTGGAGACGGGACGACGGGATGGTGGTGGGGCTGCCGGGGGAGCCGACGGGCTCCTGCAGCTCCCACACCGAGAGGTCGAAGTTGCCGCCGGGCGCGACATGCGGGTCGGCGGCGATCGCGCTGGGGCTGCCGAGGAGAGCGAGCGCGAGGGCGAGGCCTGCGGTGGCCGGCAGCGCGAGGAGCCGTGATCGGTTCATGGGGGGTCCCTTCGTCGAGCCAGGATGCGTTCAGCATTCTGAACGCTGAACGCATCCTTGTCCGTTCGGTGACCCGAGAAGCTAGAGGTCTGAACCAAGCACGTCAAGAGGTTCAGCAGGTGCCCTCGTCCTGCCACGGTCCCCACTGCGAGGCGCCGGGCACCTCGTTCTGGGTCCACCACTTGGCCTTCCAGTTGTGCTCGCCGTAGGAGACCTCGTCTCCGGCCGTGTACACGGACGTCGCACTCCAGGCGGTCTTGCACGAGGTGGGAGTGGGTGTCGGGGTCGGAGTCGGGGTGGGCGTGGTGGTCGGCGGGGTGACCCCGGCGAACTCCACCGAGTACTTGGCGAAGTCCCAGTCGTTCTGCGTCACGCTCGAGCAGGTTCCAGAGGTGCGACCGCCGTTGTCGGGCGGGGAGCACTGGCGGTCGCGGTTCAAGGACCAGAACGTGAAGCGGTCCATGTTGTGGCTCGTGGCGTAGTCCAGCACGGTCTGGAAGTCGGACTGGGTGAAGTACTCCCCCGAGTCGCTGCGGCCGTTCATGCCGGAGAAGCCCTCGTGGGCGTACGCGGTCGCCTGGTCCCAGCCGAAGGTGGACTGCAGGATCGAGTTGAAGTTGGTCAGCGCGCTGGTCTGGCTCGCCGCCCCGTTGAACCCGCCGTCGAACGGCATGATGGAGAAGTTGTTCGGGGTGAAGCCCTGGGACTTGGCCTCGAGCAGCATCTGCTTGCCGAACCAGCCGGTGCCGTCCGCGGTGCCGGCCGTCGTCACCGAGACGTACAGTCCCGGGTTGTTCTGCTGGAGGATCTTGGCCGCGCCGATCTCGTTGTGGATCGCTGCCGTGTTCTCGTACTCCGGCTCCTCCAGGTCGAAGTCGATGGCGTGCAGGCCGTACTTGGTGATGACCTGCTGGTACGCCGCCGCCGTGGACGCCGCGTCCGCGCAGGCCTGGCCGAGCTTCGTGCCGCCGTAGCCGCCGATGGAGACCGAGACGTCACCGCCCTTGCCGCGGATGGTGTTGATCATCGACTGTACGGCCGTGTCCGAGGAGACGGGTGCGGTGCCGCCCCAGGTCGGCGAGCAGCCGCCGCCGTTGGGGGCCAGGACGAAGGCCAGCTGGAAGGCCTTGAGTCCCGTCGCGTCCATGATGGCGGACGGGTCCGGCGGGTCGTTGTCCAGCGGCATCAGATAGGGGGCGGCGGCGTACCAGCGGTTGCTCAGCGCGGTGGTCGCGCCCGAGGCATTGCCCGCGACGAGCGCGGTCGTGCCGGCGGCGGCGAGCGTGACGGCCGCCGCCGCGCCCAGACATGCCCGAAGACGTCTCACTGCGTGCCTCCAGAGGGTGGGGGTGGGGAGTTCCCGTGCGGGGAGCCCCACCCTCCGGGAGCTGTTGCGGTCACGTCAATGAGTTGGACTAGACCAGCGCGCTCTTTGGACTAGACCATACGATCCCTTTACCTTCCGTCGACCAGGCGCACAGTGAACCCGCGGTCGAGCGGCAGGCTCGGCACGGTGATCGTCGTGACGTGCGCGCCCGGGTCGAACGACCAGGCGGAGGACGGCAGTTGACGGCCGCCGAGCAGAACCCGCGCAGGTGCCGTGCTGCCGTGCACGGTGAACCGGTAGGAGCGGGCATCCACCTTCCCGGCGTACTCGCCCCTGCTCGCGCCCACCGACAGGGTCGTCCCGCCGCCGTCGGCGTGCAGGGACACCTGCTGGGTGGCCGCCGCGCCCTTGGTGAAGTCCCGGGTCACCCCGTCGTCCTCGTACAGCGTGTAGTGACTCGTGCCGTGGGCGGCCGGATAGAGGTCCCAGTCCAGCTCGTGCCGGTCCCGGGTCTGCCAACTCGTGGTTCCCTTGGGCCACATCGGTACGATCGCGCCCTCGCGCACGAACAGCGGGAGCGTGTCGAGCGGGGCGTGGTAGCCGTTGATCGTGGTCGGGCCCTGGTAGGTGCGGCCCGTCCAGTAGTCGGTCCAGGTGCCCTTGGGCAGATGGATGCCGTCACGGGTGTCGGAGTCCTGGTACACCGGGGCGACGAGGAAGTCCGGGCCCGACAGGAACTCGTACTTCGCCTGGTCCGTGAGTGCGCCCGGATCCCCCGGATACTCCAGCCACAGCGGACGCACCGCGCCCACCCCGGTCTTCGCGGCCTCGGCGGACAGGGTGTACATGTACGGCAGCAGCCGCTCCTTGAGCTGCAGGTACGTGCGGTTGATCGAGGTGTAGGGCTCGCCGTCCAGCCAGGGCTGCTGGTCGGCCGGCTTGCCGGTGGTGAGGTCGGTGGCCCAGCCGTCCATGGTCATGATGGTCGGCAGGAACGCCTTCCACTGCAGGTCACGGGCGTACATCTTGGGGTCGTGACGGTAGATGCTGCCCACGTCACCGGTGTTGTACGCGATGCCGGACATGGTCGCCCCGGCATACGTCGGGATCTGCCAGCGGATGTAGTCCCAGGACAGCTTCTGGTCGCCGCTCCACAGCACGCCGCAGCGCTGCGCGCCCGCCCAGGACACCGGCAGCCAGACGAAACCGCGTGCGTCGCTGTTGTCCTCGATGCCCTTCTTCGCGGCATCGCAGGCGTCCAGTGCGAACTTGTACCCGTTGCCGACCCAGGCCACGTCCAGCTTGGCCACGCGCTGGCCTGCCTTGACCTGGTCGGCGAGCTTGTCGATGCCGTCCTGCGTCCACAGGCCGAGCTGGGCGTGGTGGTCCTGCAGGCCCTTCGCGGTCTGTTCCAGGTTCTCGTACCCGCAGCCGTACCCGTCGTTGACCAGCATCCAGCCGAGCGGCATCTGGTTCTGTGTGTACCCGTCGGCGACCTTGAGCGCGTCCAGGGTGTGCCGCTCGCCCCGGTTGGCGTTGTGCAGATAGCAGTCGGAGTCGCCGGGTTCCAGGCCGTACACCGGCGGCATGAACGGTTTGCCGACCAACGCCGTGTACTTGTCGATCACTTGCTTGGCGTCACCCAGGAAGTAGTAGGCGTCCAGGCGCCGTTCCTGCTGGCCCGTGGTGACCGGCTCGCCGAAGGTGTACACGCCGGGCGCGAAGGTGTTGCGGAAGACGCCGTAGCCCGCGCTGGAGAGGTAGAACGGCTGGGAGTTGTTGTAGCCGCCCTCGTCCCAGTCGAAGCTGTTGGACACGTACATCGTCTGTCCGCGGTGCGAGAAGCTGCCGTTCTGCTCGCCGCCGCCGAAGAACTGCTCGTCCGCGCCCCGCTGCAGGCTCTGCCGCATCCCGCCGGTCGACCAGCGCAGCGGCTTGTCCTCCTGCCAGATCCGGGTGCGGTTGTCGGGCCTGTACAAGCCGAAGCGCAGCGGCTTCTTGTACACGCGCAGCACGGCCTGAGCAGAGCGGACGCCGTAGTAGTCGCCCGCGTCGAAGGACGAGGTGTGCCGCTGGACGGCGGGCTCCTTGCGCACGATCGCGGTGCCCGCGGGATCGCTCAGCGACCCGGACGGATCCGCCTGGAGGCGGAGTTGGCCGTCCGCCAGGAAGTCGGCCCGTGCCGTCAACTGCCCGGCCCTGACGGTGTAGCTGCCGTCGCCGCCTGCGAAGGACGTGAGGTCGCCGGCGTCCGTGGTCGCGGGCAGGTACGCCGTGCCCGTGAAGGAGTTGTCGTGCACGTCGTACGGCACGACCAGCACGTGGTACGTCCCCGACGCCCGTGGGATCACCGTCGCCTCGGGGTCGGCGGTGCCCGCACTGGACGCCACCTGCTTGCCCTGGTCGTCGTAGACGTACAGGTCGAAGTCGTCGGACGGCTTGTCCCACTTGATGGACAGCGGGACGCCGCCCTCGGGGTTGTCGTTCCAGTAGCCGTCCGGGACCGAGACGGTCAGGTCGAAGCGGTCGCAGACCTTGTTGCCCGGGTCGGCGCCGGTGGCCGGGCAGCTCTCGGTGCCGCCGCCGGTGCCCTTGGCGTAGACCGGGCTCTGCCAGCTGACGCTGCTGTGGGCGGAATCCAGCACGGCACCGCCGGCACCGGCCGCGTCGGCGGCCCGGGCCGGTGCCGGGATGGCGAGCGCGGTCGCCGCCAGGGCGGTCGCCAGCCCCAGCGGTACCCAGGCCGGCCAGGGCACACGGTGACGCAGTCTTCGCGGTCCTGTCACTCTTCGCACGGCGGAACAGCTCCCCTCGCAGCACTGCGGACTGACTGTTCTTGCGGGATGTTGCTCGTACACGCTCGAAATAGGCTCCAATCGAGCAACTTCACGCACGCAGACTCAGGGTTGGCACAGGTTCATGTCAAGACCGCGGAACGTGCGGGCCGGGCCGGACACGCCGAAGGCCGGTCCCCGGGGAGGGGGACCGGCCTTCGGTGTGCGCCCTGCTCAGCCGGCGTCGGTGGCCTTCCGGAGCACGATCTGGGTCTGCGTGGTCTGGCCGACCAGCCGGTCCCGGTCGTCGCGCAGGTCGGTCTGCACCACGATGAGCGTGCCGCCGAGGTGGAGCGGCCGGGCGGTGGCGTGGACGTGCCCGGAGGTGACCGCGCGCAGGAAGTTGGTCTTGGACTCCACCGTCGACGTGCCGGACGCCCCCTTGGGCAGATTCAGATGGGCGCACACCGCCCCCACGCTGTCCGCAAGCGCCATCAGCGCACCGCCGTGCAGCGCGCCCCCGGCGGTACAGGCTTCGGGGGACCAGGCCAGCGTGCCGACCGCACGCTCGGCGGTGGCTTCCTTCAGCTCGATGCCCAGACCGGCCGCGAACGGCATGGCGGCCAGCAGTTCGGCGGGCTCGGGGAGGCTGCGCGGGGAAGGGGACGACATGGGCCACCGCCTTTCGTGAGAGTCACGATCACCGGGCAGTGTGCCAGTTCCGCACGCCCGGCGACGGCCGGACGACCGGACTGCGCGCCGATGTCCGCAGACCCATGGCGGACTTTCCGTCGCCTGGGGCACCCTTGAGGGTGTGCGTACTGTTTCGCGGCGTTTGAGCAGTCGCGCACGGTGGGGACGCCAGACATCGGTACGAATGGCAGGACGCGCTCGGCGCGTCATGGGGGGAGCGGTCGCGCATGCGATCCATCAGTTGTGATCCACGATCCACGAGCCGTGATCCACGGTCCGTCAGCCCTGATCCACGATCGGCAGGCGGTGATCCGTACGCCGCAGCGGCCCGTGCCGTGCGGGGCACACCGCTTGCGCCGCCGGTGGAAGGGCGGTCGAGCTGAGGTGGAGATCACCATCCACAGACCGGGCGAGCTGACGTCCGAACTGCGCGCGGCCTGGCATCGGGCGATGGACGAGTCGCCGGAGTACGCCAATCCCTTTCTCGCGCCGGAGTTCACGGCCGGAGTCGGGCTCTTCAGGGGCGGGGCGCGGGTGGCGGTCCTGCGCCAGGGCGGGGTGCCGGCCGGCTTCTTCCCCTACGAGCGCGGGCCGTTCGGCACCGGCCGGGCCATCGGGCTCGGGTTGTCCGACTGCCAGGCGCTCGTGCACCGGCCCGGGGTCACCTGGGACGCCGGGGAACTGCTGCGGGCCTGCGGGCTCAGCATCTTCGAGTTCGACCATCTCGTCCAGGAGCAGCGGCCGTTCGCGCCGCATGTCACCGGTACCTTCGCCTCTCCGGTGATCGATGTGAAGCCCGGCGACGGCGGCTACCCCGAGTGGTTGCGCGCCACCTATCCGGGGCTGGCCAAGACGACGCTGAAGAAGGAGCGGCGGCTAGGCCGGGACGTCGGCGAGGTGCGGTTCGTGTTCGACGAGCGCGACCCGGAGATGCTGCGCACCCTGATGCGCTGGAAGTCCGCGCAGTACCGCAGGACCGGCCGCATGGACCGGTTCTCCCGGCCGTGGATCGTCGCTCTGGCCGAGCATCTCTTCCGCGTCCGCGAGGAGCACTTCACCGGCGTGCTGTCCGTGCTGTACGCGGGCGACCGGCCGGTGGCCGCGCACTTCGGACCTCGGTCGAGCACCGTACTGGCGGCCTGGTTCACCGCGTACGACCCCGAACTGCACTACTACTCACCGGGTTTGATGATGCACCTGCGAACCGCCGAGGGGGCCGCCCGGGCCGGAGTGACCCTGGTGGACCTGGGCCGGGGCGACAAGGAGTACAAGGACTGGCTCAAGACCCGGGAACTGCGCGTCGGCGAGGGCTTCGCCGCCCGTGCCCACCCGGTGGCCCTGGCCCAGCGGCTGTGGCGCAGGCCGGTCCGTGGCCTGCGCAACACGGTGCTGGCCCATCCCGGGCTGCGTGATCCGGCCGACCACCTGCTCAAGGCTGCGGGCAGGCTGCGCACCCAGGGCCGGGCCGCTCGGATCGCCTCCCCGGCCGGCCGGACGGAGCGCCTTCCGAAACGGTAGTTACTGACAGGTTCTCGTCAAGATTTGGCCAAGCGGCGGATGTTTCCGTGCGTGCGTGGTCGGGTCTCCTGCGTCGGCAGTGTCGATGCCTTCCAAGGAGGCCCCCGGTGCCCGTGCCACCCCGCAGAAGACGGTGGTTCACCGTCTGCGCACTCACCGCATCCGCCGCGCTCGTCGCGATCCCTGCGTCCGGCGCGTCCGGGCGTCCGCCGAGCCCTTTCGGCGCCCGCGTCCTCGGCCACCTGGCCAAGGAACGCGAGCAGTCGGTGGGTGCCGTGTCCCCGCACGAGGCGGGGGACGACCGCGGCGGCAACGAGGCGGACGAGATCGCCGAGGGCGCCGACCAGTACGCCGAGGCCCGCACCTCGCCCGGTGTCGTCGCACCGGGCGCCTACGGCGCGGCCTGGAAGAACCTCACCACTCTTCGCAGCGCGGGCGGCAGTTGGCGCAACATCACCGACCTGCCGTACAACTCCGACGACCCGCGCTACCGCGACATCGACTCCAACTCCAGCGGCGGATCCGGCGACGTCACCGGCCGGATGGCCGCGATCGCCGCCGACGACGACGGCTACGTCTACGCGGGCAGCGCCGGCGGCGGGGTGTGGCGCTCGCGCTCAGGAGGCGGCCACTGGCAGCCCATCAGTGACCGGCTGCCCGCCCAGTCCACCGGCGCCCTGGCCCTCGACGGCACGGGCCGGCTGTGGCTGGGCACCGGCGAGGCCACCACCAACTCCGACGCCCACCTCGGCAGCGGCGTGTACGTCCTGGACCACCCCCACCAGGGCACCTTCTCGCCACGCCGCCGGGTCGGCGGCGACGAACTGGAGAGCACCACCATCCACGAGCTGCGCTTCGCCGGCGGCACGGTGTGGGCGGCCACCAGCAAGGGTGTGTGGAGCCACTCCACACGGCAGCTGAACGGCCCCTGGAAGCTGGAGTTCGCGCCCAACCCCGGCTACCTGCCCGGCGGTTCACAGGCCGACGACCCGGCCGCCCCGTACAAGAACATCGCCAACGACATCGCCGTCGACCCCAAGGACCCGTCCAAGGTGGTCCTGGCCGTCGGCTGGCGCAGCGGCGACGACTACAACGGCTTCTACACCCGGGTGCGCGGCACCTGGACCCGGATCAGCAGCGGCCTCGGCGATCTGCCGGCCGACGCCGACGACGTCGGCAGCGTCACCTTCGCCCGCTCCGCCGACGGATCGCGCTACTACGCCATCGACCAGTCGCCGAAGCAGCTCAGCACCAACCCCGACAGCGGCCTGGAGGGCATCTACGTCTCCAAGTCCGGGTCCCCATCCGGCCCCTGGACGAAGATCGCCGACTACAAGGGCCTGGCCGCCGACAACTCGGCGCTGACGACGGCCGGTTACATGCCCGGCGTCCAGGCCTGGTACAACCAGTTCCTCGCCGTCGACCCGGCCGACCCGCAGCACGTGTACGCCGGTCTCGAGGAGGTCTACGAGACCAAGGACGGCGGCACCACCTGGTCGACCGTCGGCCCCTACTGGAACTTCCCCTTCTCCTGCTGGAAGATCGACCCGGCCGAGCAGACCGGTGACTGCCACCAGACCACCCACTCCGACCAGCACGGCGTCGCCATCGGCAGCTACCACGGCAGGTCCTACGTCTACGTCGGCAACGACGGGGGTGTCTACAAGCGCCCGGTGAACGGCACTCAGGACGCCTCCGGCCACGCCACCGACTGGACCTCCCTCAACGACGGCACCATCGACACCCTCCAGTACTACTCGGTCGGCATCGGCAAGGACCTCGAGCACGGCGGCGTGTCCGTCACCGGTGGGCTGCAGGACAACGGCCAGTCCGTCCTGCGCGGCAACGACACCGTCATGGGCTCGGACTTCGGCGGCGACGGCGGCGACACGCTCACCGATCCCGCCAACGGGTGCGACATCGCCCAGGAGTACGTGTACCTCGCCGTCCAGGTGACGCAGAACTGCGCCGTGAACGACGGCAGTTGGTCAACCGACCCGACCAAGGCCACCTCGTACTCGGTCGCCCCGCCCGACAACGCGACCAGCGAGGCCCGCTTCATCGCCCCGCTCAGCACGGACCTGAAGAACGGCAACACGTGGATCGCCGGCGGCCGGCACATCTGGGTGCAGACCCACGGTTACGCCATCCGCAGCGGCGCCGAGTGGACCAGCGTGCACGACCTCGGCGTCGGCCGCACCGCCACCGCCGTCGCCGCGTCCGGCGGCAAGATCTACGCCGCCTGGTGCGGGCCCTGCAACAACCAGGGCTTCGCCCGTGGCATCGCCGTGGGCAACGCGGACGGCACCGGCTGGCACGACATCAACCTGCCCGTCGACGGCACCGTGCCGAACCGCTACCTGAGCGGCTTCGCCGTCGACCCGCACAACGCCGACCACGTGTACCTCACGGTCAGCGGTTTCTCCCGGGCCTGGACCGAGGGCCCCGGCGCGGGCGTCGGCCATGTCTTCGAGTCCACCGACGGCGGCACCACCTGGAAGGACATCTCGGCCAACCTGCCCGACGTGCCGACCGACTCCGCGCTGCTGACGGCCGACGGCGGCCTCGCCGTCGCCACCGACCTGGGCGTCGTCTACCGGGCTCCGGGCGGCACCGCCTGGCAGCGGATCGGCACCCTGCCCGCTGTCGCCGTCCTCCAGCTCAAGGCGAGCCCCGACGGCAGCACGCTGTACGCCGCCACGCACGGCCGCGGGATCTACACCGTGAAGGTGCACGACCTGCGCTGAGCGCCCGACGAAAGCGAGGGCTGATCCCCGTGATCCCGCGGTCTCCGGATCCCGTGATCCCGTGATCCCGGGGATCACACCTCTTGGCCGTCGCCCAGTACGGCCCGTCCCGGTTGCGTGCGCAGCGCCACGCAACCGGGCAGGCATCGCGCGGTGGTCCGATCGCGCGTCAGGGCCGGGTCGGCCGCGAGGTCACGGGCGACGCGGGAGCCGGGGCCGCAGGAGAGGACCACGACGCGTGGGCAGACCCCCACCCGGCCCCGCAGCCGCGCGGCCGGCACCCGCACCTGCTCCACCGCGCCCTCGTCGTCCACGCCCGCCCGGCCACGCGCGCCGGGCGGGCGCAGGAGTCCAGCCGGGTGGCGAGCGCGCCGAGAACACCCAGGGGCCGTGAACGCGGTGTGCGCCGTGCGGGACGCCACGCACTGGGCACGCCGGTTCTGTGGGACCTGCCCGAGGGGCCGGCGCTACACCGACGGGCCCGCGATACGCAGGGTCGCCCCGGGCGACGGGCCCGCGCTGTCGGCGGTGCCGGTGACGTCGGTCCACCAGTCGGCGCCCTCCTCGAGGTAGCGGAGCAGCACGCCCTCGCGGATCGCCCAGGGACACACGACGGCCCCGCGCAGCCCCATGAGCTTCAACGCCGTGTGCCCCACGACCGCACCGGCCAGGCTCTGCTCGGCGCGCGGCGCGGAGATGCCGGGCAGCTGGGCGCGCTCGGCGGCGGGCAGCGCGGCCAGCGTGCGGACCGCCTCACGCAGGTCCGCACCGTGCATATCCCGCTGTACGAACGGGCCGTGGCGCCCCGGTGCCGCCCCGCACAGCCGGGCCAGCTGCTGGAACGTACGGGAACTGACCGCGGCGGTGCGCGGCGCCTCCCAGCGGATCCGCGCGGCCACGTCCCGCAACTCGTGCCGGATCCGCCGGCGCAGTTCCTTCAGCTCGGCCGGACCCGGCGGATCCTGGACGCGCAGATACTCGCGGGTCAGCCGGGCGGCGCCGAGCGGGAGAGAGGCGGCGAAGTCGGGCAGTCGGCCGCGGCCGAAAGCCACCTCGAGCGAGCCGCCGCCGATGTCGAGCAGCGCGAGGGGGCCCGCATGCCAGCCGAGCCAGCGGCGCGCCGCCAGAAAGGTCAGCTCGGCCTCGGTCTCGCCGGGCAGGGTGCACATCCGGATACCGGTCCCGCAGGACACCCGCCGCAGCACCTCCTGCCGGTTCGGGGCGCCGCGGACCACCGCCGTGGCGAAGGCCAGTGGCCCCGTCGCATGCCAGCGCCGGGCGGTGGCCCCGGCCGCGGCGACCGCGTTCACCAGGCTCTCCACCGCCTCCTCGCAGATGGCGCCGTCCGGCCCGACGTGTTCGGACAGGCGCAGCTTCCACTTGACGGTGTGCACCGGGAGCGGTACGCCCCCCTCCACATCCGCGATCACCAACCGGACCGTGTTCGACCCCGCATCCACCACGCTCAGCCGCATGGCCGGGACGTACCCAGTTCCCCGTCAAAAACCCGTCATACCGGGGGGCGCTCGTGCGCACACACAGCCGACCCGGCGTGGCCGCCCGGAACGAATCCTGTCCGGATCCCGCCTGCGTCCTCCCAACGCGCCCGGCCCTGCCGTTAGATGGTCACGACCACCGTCGGAGATGGTCATGAACACTGTCGGAGCGGGGAGCAGGCGCGTGAGCGGGACGGACGTGACGAAGGTAGTGGTGATCGGCGGCGGCATCGCGGGGACCGCCGCCGCGCTCGCACTGCAGAGGGCCGGCTACGACGTCACCGTGTACGAGGCGCACCCCGACACCGCGGCGGACATCGGCGCCTTTCTGACCCTCGGCAGCAACGGCATGCGCGCCCTGGCCCAGCTCGGCGCCACGGACGCGGTCACGGCGACCGGATTCGCGCTGACCTCGCTCCGGCTGCTCGACAGCCAGGGCACGGAGCAGGCGCGCGGCTCGCTGGGCGAGGTGACCGACCCCGCCCTGCACTACCGCTGCCTGCGCCGTGGCGAGCTGAACAGCGCGCTCCAGCGCGAGGCGGCCCGGCGCGGCATCCCGGTGCGCCACGGCGTCCGGCTGGCCGACGTCAGCAACGGCCCGGACGGCGTCACCGCGCACTTCGCCGACGGCACCACCGCCGACGCGGACCTCCTCCTCGGCGCCGACGGCCTCAACTCCACCGTGCGCACCCGCCTCGTCCCCGAGGCGCGGCCCGGTTACGCGGGCCAGCGGATCTACTACGGCTACAGCGCTGCCGCTCCCGAGGGGGACCCGACCGGCCTCATCACCTTTGTGCGGGGCGGCGAGTCCACCTTCGGGTACGCGGTGTCCCCGGCGGGGCAGACCTACTGGTTCGCCCGCGTGAACACCGAGGCCCTGCCCGCCGACGGGGCCGTGCACGAAGCCGACCGGCGCGAGGAACTGCTGCCGCTGCTGCGGGGTGACGCCACACCGGCCGCCGACATCGTCGCGGGCTCCGTCGGTCCGGTCCTGGCCACCAACGCCACCGACCTGCCGCTCGGCACCGTCTGGCACCGCGGGCGTGCGCTGCTCATCGGCGACGCGGCCCACGCCGCCTCCCCCGCGACCGGCCAGGGAGCCTCGATGGCGCTGGAGGACGCGGTGGTCCTCGCCAAGGCGCTGCGCGACCTGCCCGATGTGCCCGCCGCGTTCGCCGCCTACGAGGGGCACCGCCGCCCGCGGGTGGAGCGCAACATCACCGTCAGCGGCGGCATGTCGCGCGCCGGCCACGGTTCGGCCCGCCCGGGCCTGGCCGTGGCCCGCCCCGCCGAGCCCGACGCGGCCCTCATCCGCCAACTGGCCTGGGACACCCCGCTGTCCGCGGCACCGCCCAAGGAATCCTGACCGCCCGGACCACCACGTCACAGCGCGCGCTCCCGTTCGCGAAAGTGCAAGAGGCGGCGTACTGGAGTCCATTGCCGGGGCAACCGCCGGGCCGGATCGTTCCGTGCAACCGGCCCTAGGCAACAAGGAGCACAGTTGCGACTCTTGAACAGAACAGGTGGCGCCGCCGCGGTGACCTCGACGGCCGTCGCCCTGGTCCTGGGCGGCGGCCTCGCCTCCCCGGTGTCGGCCGCAGCACCCGCCGACGCCGCCTACAGGGTGACCGTGGGGACCCCGGTGCCCTTCACCCACCCCACCGACACCCCCGCCACCCCGTATCTGGACCGGGACGGCACCTTCCACTACCAGCAGTCCGCCGCGCTCTACGGCGCCAAGGACCCGCGCACCTGGGACTTCTACACCGGCAAGGACTTCGACACCGCCACCTTCGACAAGACACTCAGCAAGGCGGTCAACCCCGCCAACTCCGCCGACCGCAACGACGACACCACCTGGCGGTGCAACAACAGCCCCACCGGCCGCAACGCCACCTACGCGCCCAGCGGCTCGGGCTACGCCCAGAAGAACTACTGCGATCTGTCCGGGGTGTGGGTCGACCCCGACACCGGCGACTGGTACGGCCTGGTGCACAACGAGTTCACCCCGCAGCCCTTCGGCGACGGACTGCACTACGACGCCATCGACTACGCCGTCTCCACCGACCGGGGCCGCACCTGGACCATCAAGGACCATGCGATCACCTCGCCGTACAGCACCGAGCGCGGGGACACCACGGCCTTCCCGAACCAGACGTACTCCTACGGCGACGGCGACCAGCGCCTGTTCGTGGACACGGCCTCCGGCTACTTCTACGTCTATTACGGCTCCCGGATCATCGACAAGAGCGGTGGCTGGAAGGCGTTCTACGAGCACGTGGCCCGCGCACCCATCTCGGCCAAGATGGCACCCGGCTCCTGGCAGAAGTGGTACGACGGCGCCTGGTCCCAGCCCGGCACCGGCGGCAAGGAGAGCAACATCGTCCCTGTCGACGCAGGCCATCCCACCGGCTACACCCCTGCCTCCGCCGAGTACGACCCGGCCAACACCGGTACCGCCGCCCAGCAGATCGCAGCCGGCAAAATGCCCCCGACCTCGCCGCTGTTCGTCATGAACATCGCCTACGACGCCTACCTCGGCCTCTACATTGGCGAACCGCAGGCCGTCGACCAGAGCGGCAGTTCACCGCAGTACCTGTACGCCACCGACGACCTCGCGACCCAGAAGTGGCACCTCATCGGGGACACCGGCAGCTACACCAACGCCTCCTGGTACCGCTGGTTCCTGGACTCGGCCAACCGCACCAGCTCCGCCATCGTCGGCAAGTCCTTCCGCTCCTACTGCTCCTTCGGCTGCTCGCACGACGCCTCCGGGGAGTACGTCGACATCACCGTCGACTCCACCACCCCGGCCGCCGCGCCCATGGACACGCACCGCGGCTACCGCATCGCCAGCGGCGCGGGCCGGGTCCTCGCCCAGGCGGCCCGTGGATCCGCCGTCACCTCGCTGGCCGGGCCCACCGGATCCGGCCGGGACACCTGGGTGTTCACGCCGACCGGCGACGGCGCCTTCACCATCGCCAACGCGGCGAGCGGCCGGCTGCTCGGCGTCGACTCCTCGTCCACCGCGGGCCGCGCCTGGGGCGCCCGGCCCACGGCGACGAAGGCACCGGCCGAGGGGCCGGCCGTCGGACAGCAGTGGTTCGTGATCCCGGACGCCGGCCACGGCGGCTACCGTCTGGTCAACCGCTACAGCGGCCTGGTTCTCGGACTCTCCACGGCCTCCGGCCGCCTCGCCGAGACCACACCGGCACGCACCTGGGCGGCCACCGCAGGCAGTCCTGCGGGCGCCGGCCGCACCGCGGCCGAACAGACCCTGTCCCTCACCGCGACCGGCCCCGCGCGCCGCTAGGTCCTGTCGTCCAACTCCCGTCGTCCGCCCGCAGGGCGTGCATGGCGTCGCGAGACAGGCGGGAGTTCGACGACAGGGCCTGGCCGACCCGGGGCCGGGGCCCGGCCCGCACGACCCAGGGCCGGGCCCAACATCTCGAGGACGTGGGGGACTTTCCACTACTCTGCACTCATGTCGATGATCAACGGGGGATCCGACGCCCACCTGGCCGTGACGGCGGCCCGGGCGGGCGCGAGCGTGGTCCAAGACCTCTACGGCAGCCGGCTCGCACGCTACGACAAGTCGGCCGGTGACTTCGCGACCGAGGCGGACCTGGCCGCCGAGCAGGCCATCGTGGACGTGCTGCGTGCTGCCCGCCCCGACGACGCCGTCACCGGGGAGGAGAGCGGACGCTCCGGCGCCGCCGACGCCCACCGCCGCTGGCTGGTCGACCCCCTGTGCGGCACCCTCAACTACGCCGTGCGCACCATGCTCGTCGGCGTGAACGTCGCCCTGCGGGAAGGGGACCGGGTCACGGCCGCCGCCACGGCCGACCCGTTCAGCGGCGAGGTGTTCTGGACCGACGGCGCCGCCGCCCGGCTCCGCTCGCCGGACGGCACCGACGAGCGGCTGACGCCCCACGCCGGTTCCGCGCTGGTGGACGTCAACCTCGACCCGCCTTTTCCGGGCGCCCCCGGATTCCAGGCCGTCCGCCTCCTGGCCGACCCCGGCTTCGCCGAGCGGTTCCGGCCCCGGGTGATCTCCAGCACGCTCGCGGTGGCCTGGGTCGCCGCCGGGCGCAGGGCCGCCTATGTCACCGACGGCGACCTGCGCGACCGTGTGCACTTCGCGGCCGGGATCGCGCTGTGCCGGGCGGCCGGCTGCACGGTGACCGGCCTGCGCGGCGAGCCCGTCCTCACCGGCGCCGACGGGCTCGTCGCGGCGGCCGACGCCCAGACCCATGCTGCCCTGCTGGCCCTCGTCAAGAAGCAGGCCTCGGGCGGGAGTTGACGGCGATCTCGACGCGGCCGCGTGCCGTCTGATGTGATTCCGGCATGACGACGCAGGCCCACGACCTCGCCGCCCGCTTCGGACCGGCCCTGGACACCCGCTGGGCGAGCCTGGACGCATCCGCGCAGGACTTCGGCCACCTCGTGCGCGCCACACCGCTCGGCGTGCTGCGCCCGGGATCCGCCGCCGAGATCAAGGACGTACTGGAGTTCGCCGGCCCCCGGGGCATCGCGGTGAGCGTGCGCGGCGGCGGCCACTCGATGTACGGGCAGGGGCAGGCCGGCGACGGGATCGTGCTCGACCTGCGGGGAATGCGCCGGATCGGTCCTGTGACGGACCGGCAGGTGACGGTACAGGCCGGGGCCCTGTGGCGGGAGGTGCTGGCCGCCACGCTGCCGCACGGGCTCACGCCCCCGGTCCTCACCGACTACCTCGGCGCGAGCGTCGGCGGTGTCCTGTCGGCGGGCGGCCTCGGCGGCGCCACCCACCGGCACGGCCTGGTCGCGGACCAGGTCCTGGAGCTGGAGGTGGTCACCGGCGCCGGGGACCACCGCGTCTGCTCGCCCGACCGGGACCCCGCGCTCTGGGGTGCCGTGCTCGCCGGACTCGGCCAGTGCGCCGTCATCGTCGCCGCCACCCTGCGCCTGGCCCCCGCACCCGACCGGGTCCGCCGCCACTGCCTGTACTACACCGACCTCACCCGCTACCTCGCCGACCAGCGGATGCTCGCCGAGGAGCAGCGCTTCGGCCATCTGGAGGGCCAGGCCCGGCCGGCCGACGGCCAGGGGTGGCAGTACATGATCGAGGCCGTGGTCCCGTACGACGGCCCGTGCCCTCCCGACGACGGTGCGCTCCTCGCCGGACTCGGGCACGACCCCGCCGCCCTGGAGACGGAGGACCTCGACTACCCGCAGTTCGCCCACCGCGTGGACACGGACGAGGAGATCCTCACCGCGACGGGGGAGTGGCTGCACCCGCACCCGTGGCTCAACCTGCTCCTGCCGCACGACAGCGCCGAGTCCGTCGTGCGTGCCGTGCTCGCCGACCCGGCCTTCCAGGACCTGCGGGACACCGGTCTGGTGCTGCTGTACCCACTGCTCTCCGCTCGGCTGCGCGCTCCGCTCTTCACTCGTCCGCCCGGCCAAGTCCCCTACCTTTTCGCCCTGTTGCGCACGGCCGCGCCCGGCAGCCCGGAGACGGCCGCGGCGATGGTGGCCGCCAACCGAGCCGCCTACGAGCTGGCCCGGTCCCGCGGTGCCGTCGCCTATCCCGTCAACGCCCTGCCCATGTCGGACGCCGACTGGCGGGACCACTACGGCAGCCGCTGGTCGGCCCTCGCGGACGCCAAACGGCGCCACGACCCCTGTCTCGTCCTGGCCCGCGGGCACGGTCTGCGGTTCTGAGGGACCCACCGGTTGCGGAAGGGACGCACCGGCTTCCCAAGGTTTTGGCTCCCGAAGGCTTGTGACCCGCTTGCCTCACTACTTAAATCAAAACCTGAACTAAGCCGTGGGGTCAGTCGATTGACCCCGTTTCCCTTGGGAGCCGCCCGATGAGAGACCGGATGAGAAGTGGCACGAGAAGTCGTACGAGAGCGAGATGCCCGGGGGTTGCGCTCGCCGCCCTGGCCGCGCTGATCACCCTGCCCCTCGCCCACGCCCCGGCCGTCGCCGCGACCCAGGCGGCCTGCAACCCGGCCGACGCCGCCCAGGGCAGGCCCGCCACGGCCTCCTCCGCCGAGAACTCCGGCACGTCCGCCTCCGCCGCCTTCGACGGCGCCACCTCGACCCGTTGGTCCAGCCAGTTCTCCGACCCGCAGTGGATCCAGGTCGACCTCGGCGCGACCGAGGACCTGTGCTCGATCGACCTGAACTGGGAGACCGCCTACGGCAAGGACTTCCAGCTCCAGGCCTCCGCCGACGGCCAGAACTGGACCACCCTCAAGACCGTCACCGGCGCAACCGGCGGCACCACGTCGTACGACGTCAGCGGCTCCGGCCGGTACGTGCGCATGTACGGCACCGCACGCGGCACCGGCTACGGCTACTCCCTGTGGGAGATGGCCGTACACACCACGGCCACGGGGACGACGGGGCCGGTCCAGGGCGGCGGTGACCTCGGCCCGAACGTCATCGTCGTCGACCCCTCCACCCCGAACCTCCAGCAGAAGTTCGACGACGTCTTCCAGCAGCAGGAGTCGGCCCAGTTCGGCACCGGGCGCTACCAGTTCCTGCTCAAGCCGGGCACCTACAACGGCATCAACGCCCAGATCGGCTTCTACACCTCCATCTCCGGGCTCGGCCCGAACCCCGACGACACCCAGATCAACGGTGATGTCACGGTCGACGCCGGCTGGTTCAACGGCAACGCCACGCAGAACTTCTGGCGCTCGGCCGAGAACCTCGCCATCACGCCGTCGAGCGGCACCGACCGCTGGGCCGTCGCCCAGGCGGCACCCTTCCGCCGCATCCACGTCAAGGGCGGGCTCAACCTCGCCCCGAGCGGCTACGGCTGGGCCTCGGGTGGTTACATCGCCGACTCGAAGATCGACGGCACGGTGGGCCCGTACTCCCAGCAGCAGTGGTACACCCGGGACAGCTCGGTCGGCGGCTGGACCAACGGGGTCTGGAACATGACCTTCTCCGGAGTCCAGGGCGCGCCGGCGACCAACTTCGACAGCGGCCCGTACACCACGCTGGACACCACGCCCGTCTCGCGCGAGAAGCCGTACCTCTACCTGGACGGCAACGACTACAAGGTCTTCGTCCCCGGCAAGCGCACCAATGCCCGGGGCGTCTCCTGGCCGAACACCCCGGGCACATCCCTGTCCCTCGACCAGTTCTACGTCGTGAAGCCGGGCGCCACCGCCGCCACCATCAACGCGGCCCTCGCCCAGGGCCTCAACCTCCTGTTCACGCCCGGCATTTACCACCTCGACCAGACGATCAACGTGACCCGACCCGACACCGTCGTCCTCGGACTCGGCCTCGCCACGCTGGTCCCGGACGGCGGCATCGACGCGATGCACGTCGCCGACGTCGACGGCGTACGGCTCGCGGGCTTCCTCATCGACGCGGGCACGGTCAACTCGGACACGCTGCTGCGGATCGGCACCCCCGGGTCCACTGCCGACCACTCCGCCGACCCCACGACGATGCAGGACGTCTTCGTCCGTATCGGAGGCGCGGGTCCCGGCCTCGCCACCAACTCCGTGGTCGTGAACAGCAACAACGTCCTCATCGACCACACCTGGCTATGGCGCGCCGACCACGGCAGCGGTGTCGGCTGGGACACCAACCGCGCCGACTACGGCCTCACCGTCAACGGCAACGACGTGCTTGCCACGGGCCTGTTCGTCGAGCACTTCAACAAGTACGACGTGTACTGGAGCGGAGAGCGCGGCCGGACGATCTTCTTCCAGAACGAGAAGGCGTACGACGCCCCGAACGCCGCCGCCATCACCCATGACGGCGTCGTCGGCTACGCGGCCTACAAGGTCGCCGACTCCGTCACCAGTCACGAGGCCTGGGGTCTGGGCAGCTACTGCAACTACACGGCCGATCCCTCGATCGTCCAGGCCGACGGCTTCGAGACCCCGGTGACCAGCGGCATCAAGATGCACGACCTGCTGGTGATCTCGCTCGGCGGAAACGGCCAGTACGCCCACGTCGTGAACGGGACGGGCGCACCCACCTCGGGGACCAGCACCGTCCCCTCCAAGGTGACGTCCTTCCCGTGACCCGGGCAGGGCGGCTCCCCGTACGGAGTAGCCGGAGAGGCGAACGGCGCGGGGCGTGGGTGTGATGGAAGCGCTCCATCGTCAACCAGTGAGGCAGATCATGCGTCTTCGCAGCTTCGCCACAACGGCCGTGCTCGCAGGTTTCCTTGCCATGGGAGGCTCGGTGACGGCTTTCGCGGCCGACCCGAACCCGGTCGGTACCGCCACCAACAGCCCGGGCGTCGTCTCGGGCGACGTCATTCAGCTCCCGATCGACGTCAACGCCAACGTATGTGGCGACAGCATCGACATCATCGGCCTGCTCAACCCGGCCTCCAACAACAGCTGCAGCATCAAGTGACACCGCCCGTACGCCGGCTCTCGCGGAGCCGGCGTACGGCTGTCCACCCAGCGCGCCCGGCGGCTCAGTCCTTCGTCGCCGGCTGGGGCTGGGGCTGGGGCTCGGGGTGGGCCGGGGCCGTGGCCCGGCGGCGCCGCAGCAGCAGGCGGCGCGCCGGGCACTCCACCGCCTCGTACAGCACCCAGGACAGGCCCAGCGCCAGGGCGAACACGGTCGCGGTGACGATCGAGCCCATGAGGACACCGAAGTGCGGCTTGATGCCGAGCAGGTGCGTCCCGGCGCGCAGCACGAGCAGATGCACCATGTAGAAGGCGAAGGACAGCTCCCCGAGCCGCACCATCCGCCGGCTGCGCCACATCGACGGCTGTCCCTGGAGGTCCGCGTTCGCCGCCGCGGGGATCAGCAGGGTGAATCCGACGATCGTGCACATGGTTGCGGAGTATCCGGGCGCGACCTGCGGGACCAGGAAGTATCCGATGATCGCCAGGGCGAGCGAGGCCTCCAGCCCGGGCCCGCGCCAGCGGCCCAGCCGCACCAGCCGGGCGCCGACCGCGCCGAGCACGAACTCGGGCAGCCGGGCGGCGGGGAACGAGTACAGCGCGTACGTCCACCAGTGGTGGGCGTCCGACCAGGCCAGCACCACCACGGCCGCCATCGACAGCCCGCCGAGCACGACCGATCCGCGCACGCCGAGCCGGCGCAGCAGCAGGAGCAGCAGCGGGAAGGAGGCGTAGAAGAACGCCTCGCACGCCAGGGACCAGCTGACCGGGTTCAGTGTCTGCCACCACGGCCGCCACCAGGAGTGGAGCAGCAGCACGTTCGCTGCCGCCTCCTTGGGCGTCGGTTGGGCGTTGTGTTCCAGCGTGACCGCCAGGAGGAAGGCGAGGGCCACGGTGACCAGGTGCACCGGATAGATCCGTGCGATGCGCCGCCGCCAGAAGGCGGGCACGCGGTCGTGGGGTCTGGCCGACCAGGTCAGGACGAATCCGGACAACACAAAGAAGAACGACACTCCGGTGGCTCCGGAGCTGAACCCCCAGAACACGAGGCGGCCACCGGTACCGCCGAAGTAGCCGAAATTGTTCACATGCAGTCCGAACACCAGCAGCGCCGCCATCCACCGCAGTCCCGTCAGGGACGGCAGTGAGGAGTGGGCTGTGTGTGGGGAGTCCCTGGCGGTCGTTTCACCGTCACGGGCATGCGGCGTCGTCCGGAGCGTCCGGGTCGTCGCCGTGGTCATCGAATCACCTGCCGCAGAGGATTGGCGTGGGGCATGAAGGGGAACGTTGCCCGTTCTCACCATTCCATGGCGTCACATGGCAAACATCACACTGCTGCCGAACGACGCACCCCTCTGTATGCCACGGACAGCCGGACCGGGTACACCCTTACGAGTGACGACGCACCCCGCCTTGATCGGCGGGTCCCGGGCCGCCGCACGACCCCCGGGGACCCGGACCTGCACGGACGCCGAGGTGGGGTGCGAGGTCCCCGGGCTCTCCGAGCGCCTGCCCAACTCCACGCCATCAAGCTCGAGTTGCTGCGCGGGGGACGGAGAACCGGCGGCAGCCGCCGCCCGGCCGTCCGGCGCGAGCCCCGCTGCGAGCCGCACCGGGGCAGCGTCCACTTCCGGACCGCCGATGGTCGGCCAAGGCGACCGAGGCCCTGCCGAGTCATCGCAGCGGGGCGCCGGCCGTGCCGGGACCCGGGTCCGAGCCCACCTGCCCGGACGTGTCGGCGCGGTGCCCCGCTCCCTGACGTCGACAGGCCTGACGGCCGTGCGACAGGACGCCCGGCTGACGGTCGAACCCGCGGTCCGTAGCGCCGTACTGGCCGGGAGAATCGCGAACTATGACATAAAAGGGATGAGTTGGACTCGAAGGTCGTCCAGTGAGGCACGACCGGACCGGCACCTCCCTGAGCCCGCAGGGGATTTGAGGGACTCGCCGCGGGGCGTTGCTGCCTGTCACTCGTCGGCGGGCGCGACCCCGCGCCCGCCGACGAAGGTGTGGGTGGGGGTGAGATCGCGCAGGGCGTCGCCGGTGCAGTGTGCGGGGTCCCGGTCCCAGACCGTGAGGTCGGCCAGGCGGCCGGGGGTGAGGGTGCCGCGCAGGTGTTCCTCGCCGAGCAGCCGGACGGCCCGGGTGGTGTGCAGGGCCAGGGCCTCGTCGTAGGTGATCGCGTGCTCGGGTCCCTTGACGCCGATGACGGTCTGCCGGGTGGTCATCCCCCACACCGAGCGCATCGCGCCGAACTGGCCGACCGGGAAGTCCGATCCGGCGCTCACCTCGGCGCCCAGGTCGATCCAGCCGCGAGCGGGGAAGAGCCGGGCGACGCGCTCCGGGCCCCAGAAGCCCTCCTCCACCTCGGCGGTGTCGTGCAGCAGCGGCTGCTGGATGGTGACCGGGACGCCCAGGGCGACGGCGCGGGTGCGCTGCTCGGGGCCGGCCAGGCCGCCGTGCTCCATCACCAGCGTGCCGGCGGGCAGGCCGGGGTTGCGCTCGAGGACGCGTTCGTAGACGTCCAGAAGGGTGCGGACCGCGCGGTCGCCGTAGGCGTGGGTGCCGACCCGCCGGCCGCGGCGCACCACGGCCTCGACGGCCTCGGCCAGCGCGTCGGGCTCCCACATCAGCGTGCCGGAGAAGGCGTGGTCACAGGCGTACGGTTCCTCGGTGGCCCCGGCCTCGAGGCCGCCGTCCAGGCCGAACTTCACGCCCCACACCCGCAGCCACGGGTCGTTGGTGCCCCACTGCTCCTCCATGACGTCCAGCAGGTCCTCCACCTGCTTCGCGCTGGTCAGGCCGAGCGCCGAGATCAGGGCCCGCACTCGGGTGTGCAGCGCTCCCGCCTCGCGGGCGGCCAGGAGCACCCGGTGGTCCTCGGGGGTGACCGCACAGTCCCGCACGGTGCCGATGCCGGAGGCGGCGTAGTCGCGGCTGGCGAGGCGCAGTCCGTCGATGCGCCGGGCCCGCTCCGGGGCGGGGACCAGGCGCTCCACCAGGGGCAGGGCGTTGTCGATCAGCCGGCCGTCGAGCCGGCCGTCGGCGTCGCGGCCGATGACACCGCCCGGCGGTACCGGGGTGTCCTCGGTGATGCCCGCCAGGCGCAACGCGTAGGTGTTGACGACGTCGTTGTGGCCACCGCGCTTGACCAGCACCGGGTGCCGGTCGGTGGCCTGGTCGAGTTCGGCCGCCGTGGGCATGCGCCGCTCGGCCAGGTTCAGCTCCTGCCAGTTGGTGGTCGTGCGGATCCACTCGCCCTCGGGAGTGAGCTGGGCCCGCTGCCGGATCAGGTCCAGGAACTCGGGGATGCTGCGGGCCTGGTGGACGGGCACGTCGTGTGCGCCGAGCGCCGCGAAGATCAGGTGCGTGTGGGTGTCGTCGAACGCGGGCAGCACCGTGGCACCCGGCAGGTCGAGGACCCTGGTCCGTGGACTCACCCAGTGGTCCAGACCGTTCGGGTCGGGCGAGAGGGCCGCGATGCGCTCGCCCCGCACGGCGAGCGCCCGCTGCGGGGCCTGGCCGGGCACCAGCGTGTGCACCGCGGCGGCCCGGACCAGCAGATCGGCTCCATGATCGGTCATCGTCTTCTTCCTCCACCACCGTTGTCGAAATCGCCGTGACGAGACACGTTGTACGGGTGATGTGCCGAATCCCGCACAATGGCGACGGACATTGCAGGAAACACGCCATCGGGAGGGAGGTGGCGCGGATCATGCGCCAAGGGGCCAAGGGGCCAAGGGGCCAACGGGCCAACGGGCCAACGGGCCAACGGGCCAAGGGGCCAAGGGGAACGCCCGGCGGACGAGCGCCGGGAAGTCACGCCTCGGCGGACCGGTGCCCGCGCGGCGCCTGCCCCGGCCCGGCGTCGGACCTCCCGCACGGCCCGCTCGGCCTGCCGCGCCCGGTCCCATGCCTTCCGTCCGGCGGCCCGCAGCGGCACGTCCTCGGCGTGCAGCAGCTGCGCCCGCTGCACACGGACCTTCTCCTCCGCCCCGGCCCTCCGTGCGGCGCCGGCCTGCGCCACTCGTCCGGCGCCGTCGACCTCCGCCTCCCGGCCGCGCAGTTCCCGCGCGTCCTTGCGGCCTCGGCCTGCAGTCGGGGCTCTCCTCGGTCCGCGGAAACCCGGCGACGAGACCGAGCGGTTTCACCAGCCCGTCGGCCGCCCACGCCCGCGCGGCCCCGGGATGGCGCGTACGGCGTGCAGGGTCTGCCCGACCTCGCGCCGGACGCCCTCGCCCGCCCGGCCCGGTGCCCGGCCTGCGCGGCAAGCTGCCGGACCTGCCGTGGCTGCCGGCCGAGGGCGCCGATCACCTCGCTGTGCCGACGGGCGAGCCGACGCGGCGCGGTTCCGTCCGGTTGCCGGTGCGCGCGGCGCGGCTGCGCTCCGAGGGCGAGCAGTGACCCTGCCCCCTGCGCCGGCGTCTGTGCCACCGCACGCGGACGAAGAGCCTGCGCCCACCCTCGGGCGACAGGCGCCGACCGCCCGTACGCAGCGTCCCGGCTCACCCGTTCGGGCGATCTCCCGGCTTGCCGTGCGGACCATGGGCGGGGCGGCGACGGATGATGCGGGCATGCACCGACCCTCCGGCGGACCGGCCGTGCCCCGCGCGCCGGGCGGTGCCGTGCGAGGGGCGGCGCGCGGATCGACGTGCAGGTCGGCATGCGTAGCAACGCAAAGGCAAAGGCGAAGGCAAACGTCTGGACCAGTGCCGGGACGGACGCGGCGGCTTGCGGGCAGATGGACGGCGGGCTACGACGAGCCACAAAAATTGCATCTCTCGTTTTCTTGAATCACTCGTGTTTTTGCGGGTAGGTTCGGCCTCATGACCGCCTCCCCGACCCCGACCACCGCCGAGGAGCTCCGCGGTGCCGGCCTGCGCGTGACGGCAGCCCGCGTCGCGCTGCTGGAGACCGTCCGGGACGGCGACCACCTCGGCGTCGAGGCGATCGCCTCCGGGGTCCGTGCCCGCGTGGGCCACATTTCCCTGCAAGCCGTCTACGAGGCCCTTCACGCCCTCACCGCGGCGGGCCTGGTCCGCCGTATCGAGCCGGCCGGACACCCCGCCCGGTTCGAGGGGCGAGTGGGGGACAACCACCACCACATCGTGTGCCGGTCGTGCGGTGCCGTGGCCGACGTCGACTGCGCCGTCGGCGACGCGCCCTGCCTGACCGCATCGGACGACCGCGGCTTCACCATCGACGAGGCCGAGGTCGTCTACTGGGGCATGTGCCCCGACTGTTCCACCGGCCGCAGTTCCTGAGCACCGAGTTCCGCACAGTTCGGAAGGAATGCCATGACTGAGAACAACGACGCGAACGTCGCAGACGCGAAGGCGGAGGGCGGCTGCCCCGTCGCCCATGGCCGCGCCGCGCACCCGACCCAGGGCGGCGGCAACCGCCAGTGGTGGCCGGAGCGGCTCAACCTGAAGATCCTTGCCAAGAACCCGGCCGTGGCCAACCCGCTCGGCGAGGACTTCGACTACCGCGAGGCCTTCAATTCCCTTGACCTCGCCGCGGTGAAGCGCGACATCGCCGAGGTGCTCACCACTTCGCAGGACTGGTGGCCCGCCGACTTCGGCAACTACGGCCCGCTCATGATCCGTATGGCCTGGCACAGCGCCGGTACGTACCGCATCAGCGACGGCCGCGGTGGCGCGGGCGGCGGTCAGCAGCGCTTCGCCCCGCTCAACAGCTGGCCGGACAACGTAAGCCTGGACAAGGCCCGCCGTCTGCTGTGGCCGGTGAAGAAGAAGTACGGCAAGTCCATCTCCTGGGCGGACCTGCTGGTTCTCACGGGCAACGTGGCGCTGGAGACGATGGGCTTCAAGACCTTCGGCTTCGCCGGCGGTCGCGTCGACGAGTGGGAGCCCGACGAGGACGTCTACTGGGGTCCCGAGACCGTCTGGCTGGACGACCAGCGCTACACCGGTGACCGCGAGCTGGAGACCCCGCTGGCCGCCGTTCAGATGGGTCTGATCTACGTCAACCCCGAGGGCCCGAACGGCAACCCGGACCCGATCGCCGCGGCCCGCGACATCCGTGAGACCTTCCGCCGTATGGCGATGAACGACGAGGAGACCGTCGCCCTCATCGCCGGTGGCCACACCTTCGGCAAGACCCACGGTGCCGGCCCGGCCGACAACGTCGGCGCCGACCCCGAGGCCGCCCCGCTGGAGCAGATGGGCCTCGGCTGGAGGAGCAGCTACAACACGGGCGTCGGCAAGGACGCCATCACCAGCGGTCTGGAGGTCATCTGGACCGCCACGCCGACGCAGTGGGGCAACGGGTTCTTCAGGAACCTCTTCGAGTACGAGTACGAGCTGACCCAGAGCCCGGCCGGCGCGAACCAGTGGATCGCCAAGGACGCCCCGGAGATCATCCCGGACGCGTTCGACCCCGAGAAGAAGCACCGCCCGCGGATGCTCACCACGGACCTCTCGCTGCGCTACGACCCGATCTACGAGCCGATCGCCCGACGCTTCTACGAGAACCCGGAGGAGTTCGCCGACGCCTTCGCCCGTGCCTGGTACAAGCTGACGCACCGCGACATGGGCCCGATCGTCCGCTACCTCGGCCCGGAGGTCCCCAGCGAGGAACTGCTGTGGCAGGACCCGCTGCCGCAGCGCACCGGTGAGCTGATCGACGCCGCGGACATCGCCTCCCTCAAGGAGGAGATCCTCGGCTCGGGCCTGACGGTCTCGCAGCTGGTCTCCGCCGCCTGGGCCGCGGCCTCCTCGTACCGCAACAGCGACAAGCGCGGCGGCGCCAACGGCGGCCGCATCCGCCTGGAGCCGCAGCGTGGCTGGGAGGTCAACAACCCGGACGAGCTGGCGCACGTGCTGCGCACCCTGGAGGGCATCCAGGAGTCCTTCAACGCCAAGGGCAGCAAGCAGGTCTCGCTGGCCGACCTGGTCGTGCTCGCGGGTTCCGCGGCCGTCGAGAAGGCGGCCAAGGACGGCGGCTTCGCGGTCGAGGTGCCGTTCGCGGCGGGTCGCGTCGACGCCTCGCAGGAGCAGACGGACGTCGAGTCGTTCGCCGCGCTCGAGCCGGCCGCCGACGGCTTCCGCAACTACGTCGGCAAGGGCAACCGCCTGCCGGCCGAGTACCTGCTGCTCGACAAGGCGAACCTGCTCAACCTGAGTGCGCCGGAGACGACCGTCCTCGTCGGTGGTCTGCGCGTCCTGGGCGCCAACCACAACGGCTCCAAGCACGGCGTCTTCACCGACAAGCCGGGCACGCTGTCGAACGACTTCTTCGTCAACCTGCTCGACCTGGACACCGAGTGGAAGTCGACGTCCTCCGCGCAGGACGAGTTCGAGGGCCGCGACTCCTCCGGCGCCGTCAAGTGGACCGGCACCCGTGCCGACCTGGTCTTCGGCGCGAACTCCGAGCTGCGTGCCGTCGCCGAGGTGTACGCCAGCGACGACGCGAAGGAGAAGTTCGTGAAGGACTTCGTCGCCGCGTGGGTCAAGGTCATGAACGCGGACCGGTGGGACCTGCGCTGATCCGGCTCGCCTGACAGCGCATCGTCCGATGCGCTGAACAGGACGTCCGGGCCCGCCCAGCAGGGCGGACCCGGACGTCCTCGTTTCACGGGTGCACGCCACCCGCGATGTCAGCGGCCGAGGACCGCCGCGCCCGCCTGCGCGTACCGCTCGTCCAGATCGCCGGACGGGGCACCCGCGACCCCGATGCCCGCGACCGGGGCGCCCTTGGCGGTCACCGGGGTCCCGCCCGCGAGGAAGAGCGTGCCCGGGATGTCCTTCAGGTTCGGCGCCTGCTGAAGCTGCTCGGCCAGCTTCGAGGTGGGCGCGTTCCAGGAGACGGCGGTGAACGCCTTGCGCTCGGCGGACTCGTACGACTGCGGGCCCGCCCCGTCCCCGCGCAGCGTGACCAGGGTGTTGCCGTTGCGGTCGACGACCGCAACGGACACCTGCCGGCCGTCCTTCGCGGCGGCGTCCAGCGCGGCGCGCGCCGCCTTCTCGGCGGCGGCCAGGGTCAGGTGCGTGCTCTGGGTGAGGTCGCCGCCACGGGCCGCCGCGGGGGCGGCGGCGGACGCGGTGCCGGTGGAGTCGGCAGCGTTCGCGGCGACCGTACCGACGACACCCGCGCCTACGACGGCCAGGGCGGCACCGCCGACGAGGATCCGGGTACGGCGGGACGGCTTCTTGCGGCTGGGCATGACGAACAACCTTCCGGTCGGGCGAGTCGGGGGCCGGACGGCTCCCGGAACCGATCCTGGGCCCCGATCCGCCCGCACCCCGTCGCCGGACCGGTTGTCTCGCGGGTCATCCGATCGGATGACCCCGTACGCAGCGGCCGAGGGAACAATGGAGGGTGTTTTCCCAGTTCAGCGAGGCGGCCAGGGAGGAGTCACCGGTGCCCGTACCCGAACGCGACGACACCCGCGCCCTCACCGTCGTCATGCACACGGCGTTCTTCGTGCTGCTGTCCGCGTCCCTCGCCCGCTACCTGATCCGGCATGCCGGCGGCCCCCACACCCCCTGGGTCGTCGCGCTCTGCGTGCTGCTGGCCGTGCTCTACGTCCTCGGCCCCGCCCTCGGTACCCGGCCCACCCCGCGCCGCCTGACCTGGCTCGGCCTCGTCGTCACGGCCTGGGCCCTGCTCGTCGTCCTCGCCCCGAGCTTCGCCTGGTGCGCGGTCCCGCTGTTCTACACCGCACTGCGCACCCTTGCGCCGCGCGCCGCGCTTGCGCTGGTGGCGTTGCTGACGGCACTCGTGGTGGCCGCGCAGCTCAGCCTGGCCGGCTGGCCCGACCCCAACCTGCTGCTCGCGCCGCCGGCCGTCGCCGCCGTCGCCGCCACCGTGTTCGTCGTCATGCAGCGCCAGGCGGCCCGCCGGGACGCCCTCATCGAGGACCTGGTCCGCACCCGGCGCGATCTGGCCGCCACCGAACGGCGCGAGGGCACCCTCGCCGAACGCGAACGGCTCGCCCGGGAGATCCACGACACCCTCGCCCAGGGGCTGTCCAGCCAGCGCATGCTGCTCCAGGCCGCCGACCGCCTCTGGGACACCGCGCCCGGCACCGCCCGGGACCACGTCCGTACGGCGGCGGCGATCGCCGAACGCAGCCTCGCCGAGGCCCGTCGCTTCGTCCACGACCTGACCCCGGCCGACCTCGCCGAGGGCGGCGGACTGCTCCGGGCCCTGCACGCCGTCGCCGAGCGCGAGACGACACCTGGGCTCACCGTCCGGGTCCACGCCGAGGGCACCCCGCCCGACCCGCTGCCCGCCCCCGTCGAGTCGGCCCTGCTGCGCATCGCCCAGGGAGCCCTCGCCAACGTCCGCGAACACGCCCACGCCACGACCGCCGCCCTCACCCTGACCTGCCTGGACGACCAGATCGTCCTCGACATCACGGACGACGGCCAGGGCTTCGACCTCCACACACCCGCCACCGCCGACGCCGGCGAACCTCGGGGCCACGGCCTGCCCGCCATCCGCGCCCGTCTGCGCCAGCTGGGCGGCACCCTCACCATCGAGTTGGCACCGGGCGAGGGCACCGTCCTGTCGGCGGCGATCCCCCTGGAGCCCCGATGAGCTCCGCCCCGCAGCCGACCGGACCGGCACCGGTGCGCATCCTCGTCTGCGACGACCACGCCGTTGTGCGCGCCGGCCTGCTGGCCCTGCTGCACAGCGCCCCCGACATCGAGGTCGTGGGCGAGGCGGGCAGCGGCGAAGAGGCCCTGGCCCTGGCCCGCAAGACCTGCCCCGACGTCGTCCTGATGGACCTGCAGCTCGGCCCGGGCATCGACGGAGTGGAGACCACCCGGCGCCTGCGCGCCCTGGACACCGCCCCGCACGTGCTGGTCCTGACCACCTACGACACCGACGCCGACGTCACCCGAGCCGTGGAGGCAGGCGCCACCGGCTACCTCCTGAAGGCCGAACGCGCCGAAGACCTCTTCACGGCGATCCACGCCGCCGCCCAGGGCCGCCCGGCACTCTCCCCACCCGTGGCCGACCGCGTCATGTCCCGCCTGCGCAATCCCCGCCCCACCCTCACCCCCCGTGAACGCGACATCCTCGCCCACCTCTCCCAGGGCCTGCCCAACCACGCCATCGCCCGAGCCCTCTACATCAGCGAGGCCACGGTCAAGACCCACCTGCGCCGCATCTACGACAAGCTGGGCGTGGACACGAGGGCGGGAGCGGTGGCGGTGGCGAAGGAGCAACGCCTGCTGTCCTGACGGACCACGGCAGGCGACCTCGGGGGCAGTGCCGTAGGGGGCACGGGCAACGGCGCGAGCAACTACCTCGAACCCGCAGCCGACCGACGGCCGGACGCCGTGGCGGCGTCGTCACGCACGTTTCACACCTTTCACACCTTCTATCTCCGCAGCACTTCGAACGCCGCCCGCCCCGCCGCCCCGATCGCCAGATCGACATCCGCGGCGACCCCCGCCCGGCGTCCCGCACGGGTCAACGCGGCGATGGCCACCCGGTCCCCCGACTCCGCCTCCACCACCCCGACCTCGTGCCGCAGATGCAGAAACGTCCCGGTCTTCCCGCTCCACCGCAACGTGTCCGCCCGCAGTTCGCTCGCCAGCCGCTGCGTGAAGACCTGCAGCCCCATCAGCCGCCGCACCTCCGCCGTCGCCGCAGGAACGGAGATCTCATCGCACCACACGCGTCGCAACAGATCGAGGAGTGCCGCCGCAGAGCCGACGTTGGCACGCGTCGGGTCCAGCGAGGCGATGGTGTGCCGGTCCGTGCCCTCGTCGCGGATCGCCAGCTCCAGCGCGAGCGAGAAGTCGTTGCCGGCGGCGCCCGCGGCGCACTCGTACATGTGGTTCATCCGGTGCCGCATCCGCAGATCCCCGCACCCCCAGGCGCGCAGCCGGGCATCCACGTCCGCCTCCGGCACCAGATCGAGCAGGGCGTCGGCGGCCGCGTTGTCGCTCACCGACAGCATCGACAGCAGCAGGTCGCCGACGGCCACGGTGACCGGGTACCGGAACGCGGCGAGTCCCGTCGGTCCCACGCTTCTTTGTGCCGGATCGAGTGTCACCGGCCGCGCGGGGTCGAGTTCACCGGCCGCGATCCGGTCCAGCACGACGAGGGCGAGCGGGACTTTCACCACAGAGGCGAGAGGCATCAACTCCTTGATGTCAAAGCCAAGTTGCTCGCCCGTGTCGAGGTTCTGGGCAAGGAAGGAGCCGCGCATGCCGAGGGCCGCCCAGTCCGCGGCGATCGCCTCGGCCGCGTCCAGAAGGACGCCGTCGTCCCCGACGTACCCCGGTGCCGCTGCCGCGTTCATCCGCGCGCCGCCAGCCGCGCCGGGAGATCGTCGCCCGCGGCCCCGGATCGTGGCGGGCCCCACTCGCCGTCGCCGGCTCCCACGGCCGACGCCAGCGGCGCGACCAGCCAGCCCGGCACCGACGCCGTACCGGACCGGTCCGGGGCGGCGCGCACGTCGTAGCCCCGGTGCAGGGTCCGGTCGCCCAGCGGTGCCCAGTGGGCCCCGTGCTGCCGCGCGAACGGCTCGGCGCACAGCAGCAGAGCCTGCCCCGCCAGGGTCGCGGCGAGCGCGTCGGCCGCGGGCCCGGCCGGCCGGAACCGGCCCGGCGGCAGCCCCGCCCGGGCCACGGCACGCTCCAGCCGGTCCTCGTGGTGCGGCACCTGGTCC
Source organism: Streptomyces broussonetiae (assembly GCF_009796285.1). NCBI lineage: Bacteria > Bacillati > Actinomycetota > Actinomycetes > Kitasatosporales > Streptomycetaceae > Streptomyces > Streptomyces broussonetiae. Next base: position 8,816,942 of record NZ_CP047020.1, read on the forward strand.
TCCGGCAGTGTCAGCACCGGCAGCGCAGCGGCGGACCGGGTACCACGACCGCGGCGGGGCCGCAGGTCCTCCAGATGGGCCGAGCGCCGCGGGCCGCCGCAGGCGAGGTCCGCGACGTCCGGCGCCGATGCCAGTCCCAGGGGCACCCGCAGCGCGCCCCGCTCCGGCGGCACGCGCACCAGCGCATAGCCGAGCGAGCCGTCGGCCAGGCCCAACACCCGTTCCTGGGGCGGAAGTTCTCGTACGCCGAGGGTGATCCCGTGCTCGGTGCCCGCCCGGATGGCGCGGGCCAGCGCCGCCGGGGCGCAGTGCGCGGGCACGGCGACGGCGAGCGTACGGGCCCGTCCGGCCGAGTCCGCGGCCTGCCGCAGCCGCTGGGTCCGGTCCAGTACGTCGCGCGCGTACGGCAACAGCAGCATCCCCAGCTCGGTGGTCGTGATCTGCCGCCGTGAACGGTCGAAGAGCGGGCCGCCGAGGTGGTCCTCCAGCGTCCTGATGCGGCGGCTCAGCAGCGGCTGGGCGATGCCGAGCCGGTCCGCGGCCCGGGAGAAGCCCGCCTCGTCGGCCGTCGCGACATATGCCTCGAGGTGCGCCAGGAGATCCATCCTGCACTCATATCAATAAGGCATGAGTGGTTCAAAGTTCCCTCTTGGACATGAATGACCCCCGGCTGCTTCGCTGTCCGCGTCGAAGATCCAGCAAGCCGGCGACGGCTCGACCGGAAGGACCGCGCCCATGACCAGTCCCGACCGCCCCAACCCTCTGGCCCGACGCGGCCTGTTCAAGGCGGGCCTCGCCGTCACCACCGCCGCCGTGGCGGCCGGCACCCTGTCCGCGCCCGCCGCGGCGGCGGTGCCGCGCGATCAACAGGCCTCCACCGATGGCGAGTTCAGCGAACTGGAGCGGCGGCACGGCGCCCGGATCGGCGTGTTCGCGCGCAACCTGCGCACCGGGCTGACCGTGGCACACCGGGCGGGGGAGCGGTTCGCGATGTGCTCGACGTTCAAGGCGTTCGCCGCCGCGGCCGTCCTGCGCGATCACGGTGACTGCGCCCCGCTGGGCGCGGTGATCCACTATCCGCCGCACGACATCCTGTCCAACTCGCCGCGCACGGCGGAGCACGTGGACACCGGGATGACGATCGCGGACCTCTGTGCGGCGGCGATCCAGTACAGCGACAACACGGCGGGCAACCTGCTGCTGCGCCAGATCGGCGGACCGGCCGGGCTGACCCGATTCTTCCGCTCGCTCGGCGACGAGGTGAGCCGGCTCGACCGGTGGGAGACGGACCTGAGCAGTGCGATCCCGGGCGATCTGCGTGACACCACGACTCCCGGGGCCCTCGGCCGCAGTTTCGAGCGGCTGACCCTGGGCCGGGCGCTGACCGGTGGCGACCGTGCGCGGCTCGTCGGCTGGCTGAAGGGCAACACCACCAGCGCCGCGCGGTTCGGCGCGGGACTGCCGCGCGACTGGGTGCTCGCGGACAAGACCGGCACCGGTGACTACGGCACCGCCAACGACACCGGCGTGGCCTGGACGACCCGCGAAACCCCGCTCCTGCTGACCGTGCTGTCGGCCAAGACCGCCCAGGACGCGTCGGCGGACGACGCGCTCGTGGCGCAGGCGGCACGCATCCTGGCCCGTGTGCTCGCGCCCGGCGAGTAGCCGCCCCACTCGCGTCGGAGGGCAAGCTGGAAAGCGCATTCCCCTCTCGCCTTCACGATGCCACGCCCGGCAGTGGAGTTCACCCCTCCTACTGCTCGAACCCCGCACGACCGAGGCAGACTTGAGGAGACAAGCCGATGCAACTGGGATCAGCCCCCCGCACCGGTCTGCTCGCCGGTACGCTCGCCGCGTTCTGCGGCGCCACGGCACAGGCGACGCCCACGGCCTCCGGGGCCGCGACGGCCTCCGTGCTGTACGTGTCGCCGGGCGGCACCGACGGCGCGGCCGGCACCCGGGCGGCGCCGACCACGCTCACCTCGCCATCGGCCCTGTCGCCGCGGTCGGCACGATCTACCTGCGCGGGGGGACGTACACGCGCATCTCCTCCAGCACGCCGAGCAGCCAGTGGCCGTCGAACAACCTCATCGTCAGCTCGGAGCCGCACGACAACGAGGACTCCACGGGCGAGGACGCCGACGGCTTCGCCTCGAAGCGGCGGTGTCCCGCTCGCGCGTGCCGTCAGACCTGCGGGCGTGTCCCGTCCGGCGCCACCGCCGGGAGCTTGTCCGGGTTCGTGACGAGGTAGACCTCGCGGACCCGCTCTCCGTCCGGGTCGAGGTCCATGACCATCACCGCGTGCGGGGCGCCGTCCTCGAACACGACCACGGCCGCGTCGCCGTTGACGTCCCGGTGCTCGAACCGCAGGCCCGCCGCCGAGCGTGTCGCGTAGCCGGTCAGCGCCCGTGCCACCTTGTCCCGGCCGCGGACCGGACGGAGCGCCGCCTGAGCCTTGCCGCCGCCGTCCGTCCACAGCGTCACCTGCGGTGCCAGGATCTCCAGCAGCGCTGCGAGGTCCCCGCCGAGGGCCGCGGCCACGAACCGCTGCGTCGCCTGCCGCCGGACCCGGGGACGGGCCTCGTAGCGGGGGCGCCGGGCACGCACACGGGCCCGCGCGCGGTGTGCGAGCTGCCGTACGGCCGCGGGGCTGCGGCCGAGGACGTCCGCGATCTCGGTGTGCGCGTAGCCGAACACCTCGTGCAGGACGAACACCGCCCGCTCCAGCGGGGTCAGGGTCTCCAGGACGACCAGCAGCGCCAGGGACACCGACTCGGTGCGCAGCGCCCGCTCGGCGGCGTCCGCACCGGCCGCCGGGCCGTCGGGGCCGTCCGTGAGGAGGGGTTCGGGCAGCCACGGGCCGGTGTAGGTCTCGCGGCGCCGGGCGATACGCGCCCGCCGCGCCAGCGCCTGCCGCACGGTGATCCGCACCAGATAGGCCCGCGGACGGCGGATCTCCGGCGGCTGCCCGGCACCTTCGGCTCCGGTCCGGCCCGCCCAGGCCAGCCAGGTCTCCTGCAGCACGTCCTCGGCATCGGCGACGCTGCCCAGCATGTTGTACGCCACCGCGAACAGCAGCTCACGGTGGTCGAGGAACGCCTGGGTGGCGGCGGCCGTCCCCGCGGGCGTCCGGTGTTCGGTCATGGCATCTCCTCACGACGTCTCGCCACCCAGAGAGTGGGAGACCCCCGGAGTGTGACATCGGGGGGCGGGCGTGTGCCGTACCTCTCATCCCGGACCGACGCCGTCACACCCGCCGCCGTCCGGGCCCTCTCGGTCCACGGCAGCAGCACTTCGCAGCGAAGGAGAACCCCATGCGACTCGTCGTGTTCGGCGCGAACGGGCCGACCGGACGGCAGGTCACCGAGCAGGCGACCGCCGCCGGTCACACCGTCACCGCCGTGACCCGCAACCCCGATGCCTTCCCGTCCGGCCGGCCCCGGCTCCGGGTCGAGCAGGCCGACGTCCTGGACGGGCCCGCGGTGCAGCGGGTCGTCGCCGGTCACGACGCGGTGATCTCCGCCCTCGGCGTCCCGTACGGTCGCAGGCCCGTCACGGTGTACTCGACGGGCCTCACCCACATCACCCGGGCCATGACCCACCAGGGCATCCGCCGCCTGGTGTGCGTGTCCTCCACCATCCTGTTCGACGTGCCGGCACCTGGCGAGGGCGTCCTGTTCCGGACGGTGCTGGAGCCCTTCTTCGCGCGGATCGTCGGGCGCACGGTCTACGACGACATGCGCCGCATGGAGGAGATCGTCCGCGCGAGCGACCACGACTGGACGGTGCTGCGGCCCGCAGGCCTCTTCGACACCGGCGAGGTCAGCGACTACCGGCTGGCCCCGGCCCGGCTGCCCGGACGCTTCACCGCCCGGGCGGACCTCGCGCACGCGCTGGTGCACGAGGCCGTCACCGAAGGACATCCGCGCACGTTTCTCGACGTACGCACCACCGAGGGGACCCCGAGCCTGGTCGATCTCATCAGGAAGGAGGCCTTCGGCAAGTGAACCGGACCGTTACGCCGGCCAGCCGCCGTAGGGGACGGTGATCAGCTCCATGGCGTGGCCCGCGGGGTCCATGAAGTACACCCCGCGGCCGCCGTCGTTGTGGTTGATCGCGCCCGGCTGCTCGCGGTGCGGGTCGGCGTAGTGCTCGATGCCGCGCTCCTTGATGAGCGCGTACGCCGCGTCGAACTCCTCCTCGGAGACCAGGAACGCGTAGTGCTGCGAGGCGATCCGGCCCTCGGGCATGGTGGCGAAGTCCAGGGTGACTCCGTTGCTCAGGGCGACCGCGACGAACGGGCCCCACTCCCCGGTGATCTCGAGGCCGAGCAGTTGGGTGAAGAACTCGGCGGACTCCCGCTTGTCCCGGGCGTAGACGATGGTGTGATTCAGCTGGACCGACAAGGAATGCCTCCGGGGCATCTCCTGGCACCTCCATGTCTCACCCGGTCGGTGACCGACACGCGATGCCACTTTCGATCTTAGTCCGGGACGCGAAGGCGGTCGACGTCCGCCGAGCGGATCACGCCAGCAGGGCGCCCGCCGCCACCGGGTGCGCCTCCAGGCCCCCGGCGGCGAGCAGATCGGCGATCACTCGGCGGACCCTCCGACATAGGTGCTGGTCAGGTCCACGTCCCCGCCCAGGATCCAGGCCCGGCCCGCGGGCCACCACAGATCGGGCAGTTCGGCGAACTCGTCGAGGGACGTCGGCGAGAGCACGTCGGGCAGGGCGCCACCGAGCAGTACCTCCTTGCGGCCCGGGGGTCTCGAAGGCGGGCACGTGGCCGAAGTCCCGGCGACCGTACCCGTCCCACAGCCCGAACCAGCACCGGTCCGGGGTCGTCGTGTGCCGGGTCAGCACGGGGACGAGGGCGCGGGCGACGTCGGGCGGGGTCGGACCCTCCGCCGGATGCTCGTCCCGGACGCCGGGCAGGCCGTACTCGGTCACGCCGTGGTAGCCGCTGTCCAGGCCGGCGACCTCGTACCAGCGCGAGCCCGGCACGACCCGGGTTCCGCGTGCGGCGGCCACCGCCGACCAGCGCACCGGTCGCTCGTCCAGGAAGGCCGGATGCAGGATCCGGGCGTACGCCGCGAAGCCCCCGACGGCGACGCCGGCCACCGTGCCGAAGGCTCCGTGCCCCGGCGCGCACGGCGTCAGCCAGTCGGCGGGGGAGAGGTCGTCGCCGCACACGCGCAGGCGTCCGTACCACGTCGGCGCGGGGAGCCGGTGCACCGGCCGGAGGTCGTTCATGCACTCGGTGTGCCGGGTGGGGCGACACCGATGACGCACGCATCTCACCCGCCCCGGTGCACCACGTGTCCGCCGGTCACCGTCAACGCGACCGGGGCGCCGGCCAGTTCGTCGCCCGAACAGTGCACGGGGTCCACGGTCAGCGCGGTCAGGTCGGCGCGCCGGCCGGGCGCGACGCGGCCGGCGACGCCCGACTCGCCGGCCGCCGCTGCCGCATGGCTGGTGCAGCCCTCCAGCGCCTGCAGCGGCGTCAGGCCCGGCCGGTGGGCCGCGGCGCCCTTGGGCCGGCGGGCCGTTGCCAGTACGGCCCGGACGTCGTAGTGCGCGATGGGCCAGTCCGAGCCGAGGGCGACCGTCGCGCCCGCCTCCCGCAGGTCCCGCAGCCGCCAGGCGCGCGCCGCCCGCTCACCGCCCAGCCGGCGGGACCACTCGTCGCTGCCGTCGGCACGCGTGTACCCGGTGTGCGGCGGCTGCAGCGAGGCCGCGACCCCCAACTCGGCGAACCGGAAGAGCAGTTCGTCCGGAGCGGTCTCGATGTGCTCGATCCGGTGGGCCCCGCGCCCGCTCGGGCCGAGCGAGGCGACGGTGTCCAGCACGTGGCGTACGGCCGCGTCGCCGATGGCGTGCGTGGCGGTGCGGACACCGGCTGCGTGCAGGGCACGGACGGCCTCGGCGTAGTGCTGCGGATCCGGCCAGAACGCGGCGCTGCCCCGGCCGTGGCAGTCGGGGTGCTCCAGCCAGGCCGTACCGCCCTCGACGGTGCCGTCCATGAAGAACTTCACGCCGCCGACCTGCCAGTGCCGCCCGCCCCTGCCCTGCAGCCGCACCAGTTCACGCAGCGCGTCCGCGTCGGCGCCCGGCATGCACCAGGGCGCAAAGCGCAGCCGTACCGGCAGGACCGTCTCACGTGCCACCGCCTCCACCAGATCCAGATCGCAGCCGTCCATCACATGAGCGCCGGTGAGGCCGGTCGCTGCCATGGAGCCCAGCAACTCCAGCAGCCGGGCCCGCCGTTGGGAGTACGTGGGCCGGGGCACGATCTGCGCCACCAGGTCCATCGCGGCATGCTCGAGCAGGTGACCGGTGGGCCGGCCCGCCGCGTCGCACACCACCTCCGCGTGCTGCGCGAAGGCGCGCGGCCCGCTCACCCCGGCGGCGGCCAGCGCGGCGGCATCGGCGAGGGCGGAGTGGCCGTCGTAGAGGCGCAGGAAGGCCGGGGCGCCGTCGAGCGCGTCCGCGATCAGGTCGTGGTGGACCGGCCGGCCCTCGAACGCGTTGTGGTCCAGGCCGTGTCCGAGGACCCAGCCCTCGATCCGCTCGGCCCCGGCGAGCGCCGCGCGCAGCCCGGCCAGGTCCGTCACACCGGACAGGTCCGTGCCCGTCGCCATGTCCAGCCCCCACACCGGGTGGCTGTGGGAGTCGACCAGGCCGGGCACGAGGTGCGCGCCGTGCAGGTCCACGACCTCGGTGCCGGAGCCGCGCCAGTCCCGCACGTCGTCGGCCTCGCCGACCGCCGTGATCACTGCGTCGTGCACGGCGACGGCCGAGGCCGTGGGGCGCGCGGGATCGAGGGTGCGGACCTGGGCGCCGGTGAGGACGAGGTCGGCAGCGGGCATGTCGGCAACTCCTGTACAGAGCAGGGGCGTTGGGGGTCAGTCGGTGGGCTCGGTGGCGAACCGGGCGTAGACGTCCGGGCGGGACCGGCGCAGCCACCACGCCAGCGGCAGGCCGAGGACGAAGACGGCGGGGGCCACCACGACGAGGAGGGTGTTCACCGCGGGGGACGCGCCGGTGAACAGGTCGATGTGGGTCACCACCAGCACGATCGCGGTCGTCAGCAGGGCGGCGGCGAGCAACGGCGCCACCAGTGTGCGCACCCTGCCCTCCGTGTGGCGCACCCGCCGGAAGTAGCAGGGCACCGCGAGTGCGGCGAGCAGCTGGAGCAGCAACAGGCCGATCATCCCAGGGGTGTTCACCCACAGCAGAAGCTGCTGGTACGGGTCGGCGTGCGCGGCCCAGAACGCCAGGACGACGAGCGCGCCGAGCACGGTCTGGGCGATGCCTGCGAGGTAGGGGGAACGGTGGCGGGGATGGATGCGGCCGAGCCGGTGCGGCAGGACGCCCTCCTCGGCCAGGGCGAGGGCGTAGCGGTTGATGGCGTTGTGGAAGGCGAGCAGGGAGGCGATGACGCTGGTGACGATGAAGACGTGCATCAGGTCGGCGGCCCAGCCGCCCGCATAGGTGGTGATCGCGGTGAAGAACAGCCCGGCCGGGTCCTTCCCCGCGGCCCGTACGACCTGGTCGTCGCCGAACGCCTGGACCGCGATCCAGACGACGAACGCGTAGAACAGGCCGAGGAATCCGACGGCGACGTAGGTGGCGCGCGGGACCGTGCGCGCGGGGTCGCGGGCCTCCCGGCGGTAGATTACGGTCGACTCGAAGCCGGTGAACGCCGCGAAGGCGAAGGCGAGCACGGCCGCCATCCCGGGCACCAGCACGTGCGACGGCGCCAGCGACGCCAGGGACAGCCCGTGCGCGCCGCCCTTCACCAGCACCCCGCCGGCGAGCAGTACGAGTATCCCGGTCTCGGCGACCAGCAGCACGCCGAGCACCTTGGCGCCGAAGTCGATCGACCGGTAGCCGCCGTAGCCGATCAGCACCAGACCGGCCAGCGAGATGGGCAGCCAGGGCACGTCGGTGCCGACGAGGGAGTGCAGGGTGTCGCGGGCGGTGGTGGCGAGCAGGCCGTAGACGCCGATCTCCATGCCGTTGTAGCCGATGAGCGCGAGCAGGGCGGCGCCGATGCCGACCGGCCGGCCCAGGCCCTGGGTGATGTAGGCGTAGAAGGCGCCGCCGCTGGTCACATGGCGGGTCATGGTGGTGAAGCCGACGGCGAAGACCGCGAGGGTCACCCCGGCGAGCAGATAGCCGACGGGCGCGCCGATGCCGCCCAGCACGATGGCGAGGGGCGCGACCCCGGCCATGACGGTCAGGGGAGCGGCGGCGGAGACGACGAAGAAGGCGATGTCGGCGGTGCCGAGGGAACCGGACCGGAGGCCGGCCGAGCCGGACGGCACTTTCTCCTCCGGGAGTTCGGAGGTGGACACGGACATGCGGGAAGCCCTTCTGGCGGCGGAGGAGAGGGGGTCCCGGAGGTGGGGCAGCCGGGGGCGCGGGCGCCGGCGGGCCGGGCCGGGGTGGGCGGGGCAGGCCGGTGTCCTCCGGGTGCCCAGGCGGGGTGTCGGGTGCCCGGAGCCATAAACCTAAAGGCTTTCGGTTTTGGCAATGTAACCTGCCGTTGGGCATCCGGGAAGGCCTCGGGCGGACCTCAGGGAGAAACGACGACCATGGGACGGCCGCGCACACCGCTCCTCGACCGCGAGCGCATCACCACCACGGCGCTGCAACTGATCGACGAGACGGGCGACTTCAGCGTCCCGCAGGTCGCCCGGCGGCTCGGCGCCCAGACCGGGTCGGTGTACCACCATGTGGAGGGCCGCGACGGCATAGTGGAACTGCTGCGCGAGCGTGTCTGCGCGGCCATCGACCCGGGGACCCTGGAGCTGACCCCGTGGGACACGGCCCTGGAGGCCTGGGCCCGCTCCTACCGCGCCGCCTTCGCCGCCCATCCCCGGGTCATCCCGCTGCTGATGACCTCACCCGTGCGCGCCCCCCGGGTCCTGGAGCAGTACGAGTGCGCGGTGAGCCTGCTGCTCGAGGCCGGCTTCGAGCGTGCCGGGATCATGCCGCTGATCATCGCTCTGGAGAACCTGGTGCTCGGCTCCGCCCTCGACCTCGCCGCCCCCGAGGCCATGTGGGAGCTGACGGACAGTGTGCCGACCCCGCACCTGGCGCAGGCGCTCGCCGCGGTGGGCGAGGGCCGGGCCGACCGAGCCTTCGAGGTGGGTCTGACGGCGTTCATGAACCACGCGCGGGCGCTGCGCGAGGACGGTTGAGGAGGTTCCGGGAGAGCGGTTACCGGCGAGTTTCCCAGTACCGCCAGTAACATGATCACCTTGGCTCCGGATGTTACCAGCCAGTCAACCAGGCGCCGTCCGTCGCGACGCGCCCTGCCCGGAGATCTCCATGTCTTCTTCCCACGAAGCGCTGGAAAGCGCGCGCCTCACCTACGAGCAGCACGTGCGGACGTGCCGTCAGTGCCAGGCCGACGGTGCGGCCTGTGCCGTGGCCAAGCTTCACCTGCGGGCCTACAACAACGCCCGCAGGGAGTACATGCGGTCGGGAGGACAGGGCGCCACGAGGGGCTGAATCCGGTGTGACGGCCCGTCAGGTGCCGTACACCTCAGGTACATTGGCGCGCGCCGGCGGGGCGTGCCGGGCCGCCGGCCCCTGGGCGAAGGTCCGCAGGAGGTTCTCCGTGGTACGGGTGACGAACGCGCGGGTACGGACGTCCATCCCGTGGTCGCGGCCGAGCAGCCCCGTCCCGGCCACCAGGCCCTCCACCCAGCGCATGGTGCCGGTCGCGAAGACACCCGCCCCTGCGGGGGTCGTGTAGTACGCCGAGTCGCTGTGACCGGGCCGTCCGCCGCACACCAGCGGGGAGTGCGCGGTGATCTCCAGCGGGCCGGGGGTGGGGGCACCGGGCGTCACCCGGTCGTACTCGACGCCGACGAGATGGGCGAAGCCCTCGCCGGAGCGCACGCCCGTGCCCTCGTACAGCCAGTGGTCGGCGGTTCGTACGACCAGGGGCGCGTCCACCGGATAGCCCTCGTAGAGCACGCCGGTCAGGGAGGACTCGGGGTCGGGCGCCGGCGGCAGCCGGTAGTCGGTGGTGACCTGGGCCGGCCGCGAGCCGTACAGGGGGTCGGCACGGCTGTCGGACTTGTAGCAGACCACCGTGCGGTCACCCGCATCCTCACCGTCCTCCAGCCGGACCCGCCGGAAGCATGTGTTCGCGCCCAGGAAGGCGATGTTCGTCCCGGCGTCCCGGGCAGCGGTCACCCGGGCGCGCTGCTGCGGCGTCCAGTACTCGTCGTGCCCCAGGCAGACGACCGCGCGGGCGCCCCGCAGCACACCCGGATCCCGGTGGACGTCGACGCCGGTGCTGTAGGCGAGAGGGATGCCCAGGCGCTCGGCCAGCACCACCAGCGCCCACTCGTACACCAGGAACTTCTCGGCGCCCACACCGTCGTAGGGCCGGTCGAAGCTCACCGCCAGGGAGCGCGTCGCGTACGCCCCCGACGCGCCGGCGTACAGGCTGCTGCCGCCCCAGCGGTTGTACGCCTGCCAGGTCGCCGGGGCGTGCAGCAGCACGGTACGGCCGGCACCCTCGGCGGAGCGGACGATCAGCGGCACGTACCGCTGGTGGCCGCCGTCCGCCTCCAGACGCAGCAGATAGGCGCCCTCGGGCCAGCCGGCGCTGTCCACGGTCAGCGTCAGCGGCCAGTCGGCGCGCACGGTGCGGGTGGCGCCCAGGATGCGCGCGGCCGGGCGGGCCCGGCCGGGTACGCGCTGCGAGGTCCAGATCCTGCGGGCCTGCCTGCCGCCGTACCAGCCGACCCGGAACGCGGACACCCGGAACGAGGCGGCGGTGGTCGACACATGGAGCCCGAAGTGCTCGCCCGGGATCACGCTCACCCGGTCCGTGTACCCGGCCACCGCGTCCGCGGGGCCGGTCGGGCCCAGCCGCCAGTCGGCGCTGCCCGGCGCGTCCCGCTCCGACTCCGGCCGCAGCCGCCCGTCGCGGGCGGCGGGGGAGTGCGGGTGCGACGGGGCCGCCGTGCAGGCGGCGGCCGTACCGAGGCCCAGGCCGGCGCACACGGTGACAAAGCGCCGACGGCCGAGACCGGGGCCGCCGCGCGATGGCGTGGGGTCGGGCACCGCAGCCATGTCACCTCCCGGATGCGTTCTGTGCTCCAGCGTCGCGACGCCCACTCCTGCGGCGCAACCGCACAGCGGCGACGGCACGGGAGTACGGCCGCCCGGGGTACGGCCGAACGGGTGACGGCGTCAGGTGCGGAAACCGGCGTGCACGTGGTCGTGGTGCGTGGCGTCGCTGAAGAACTGGTCGGCGCCGCCGCCCGACAGCAGCACCGGACCGCCCACGTTGTACGAGCCGGCGGCCGCAGCGTCCCGCATGAACCGCTCGATCAGGGTGCGCGGGGTCGCCGGATCGACGACCGCATGGCCGTCGATCCGCCACACGTCGAAGGCCCGGCCGCGCGGATGGTCGCTGGGCCGGCTGGTGCCGAACACGTCCAGCGGATGCCCGGAGCGCACGACACTCACCTCCAGCCGGTACGTCCGTGCCAGCGCCAGCATCGCCCGCGCCACGCTGGTGTGCACCTGACCGCTGCGCAGGTCCGCCGCGGCGGCGGGCGGCAGCACGATCCGCTCGTCGCCGAGCGCCGCCCGGACGTCCGCGGCGAGTGATGTCGCGGCCGGTCCCGGCTGCGCCGGATGCAGAGCGTCGACCGTCCAGCCGTCCCCCGAGCGGGAGAGCCGCACGTCGACCGTCGTCCCGCCGGACACCACCGCGCCGCCGCGCCGGATCCACTGCCGGTAGACCACCAGCACACTGGCCGTCCGGGTGAGGATCCCGCCGTACTGCGCATCCACGACCTGCAGCGCCGCCTGGTCGGCCGTCGGCAGCAAGGGCCCGGCCCGGCTCACGAGGCCGGTCGCCAGTCCGAGCGCCGCGACTCGAGCGCGGGCCGCCGCCGTTCCGCCGTGCCCGCCGGGCCAGGCACCGATCGCCTCGACCAGCTGCACGGCCCGCAGCTTCGCGGCCGGCTGCACCTCGGCGGAGGTCGGACGCCAGGGGGTGGTGTGCGGCAGGCCCGAGGAGGGCGATGCCGGGACGGAGGAGCGGGACGCGGAGGGCAGGGACGAGGCAGGCCGGGCCGGGGAGGAGCGGGACGGGGCCGCTGTGCCGCCGGAGCAGCCCGCCGTGCCGAGCGCGAGGCCGGCCAGGGACACGAGCACGGCCCGGCGGCCGGGCGGGGGAGCCGAGAGCGCGGGAGTGCGGGGCATGAACCCAGTCTCCGCCGCACAGGACGTGGGAGGCGAGTGGGAGGCCAACGACGGCGAAGCGGCCCCTGGCCGAATGCGGCGTCCGTGCGCCGAACGGTGATTGCCGCTCAATGCACGGAACCCTGCGTCACCTTGTGAACGGCGGCTCGTCGAGGAGCTGCAGCAGGGTCTCGGCGCCCCGGGCGCCGATGGGGGGTGGGCCCGACGGGTCGGGGAACGTGCGGCCCCAGGCTGCGGCGCGGCTCAGGGCGCTCAGGCGCCAGCCGAGACGGGCGGCCCGCCGCAGGTCCGGCACGGTGCGGCCGGCATCCGTCCACGGCTCCAGATAGGCGTCGAGCAGCCGGGGCAGAACCCCCGGCCCGTACCGCTCGCAGGCCTTGTCTGCGGGGATCCGCAGGCTGCAGAAGGGGTGCGAGACGGCGGCATCGCCCCAGTCGAAGAACGTGAACCTGTCCGGGGCGGGGCGCAGCAACTGGCCGTCGTGCAGGTCCGCATGGTCGAGCGTGTCCTCGATGCCCAGGGACGCGAGTTCGGCACACCAGTCCACCAGGCGGGGGCGCAGCCGCTCCAGCCGGGCGCGCGCCTGCGGGGCCGGCGCGGCCGACCCGGCGAGGAGTGCGTCGAACACCTCGGGCAGGTCGCGGGTCCGGGCGGACGGCACCCCGAGTCCCTCGATCTCGCCCGCGTACGGGACCAGCGCCCGCTGCATGTCCGCGTACTGGGCCAACAGCCGCTCCCAGGCGCGCGGTTCGACCACCTCCCGGCAGAGCACGGTGCGGAACAGGTCCCCTCCGTCGGGCAGCAGCACCCATGCCCGATCGGCGTCGACCGCCAGCGGCTCCAGCACATGCTCCGGCACCCAGCGGGCGAGCGCGGCGGTCAGTGGCCCCTCGAACGCGCTGGCCGGCGGATTCGCTTTGAACCAGAGGGCACTTCGCCCCTGCACGGGCACCCGCACCAGTACGGACCACGGCCGCAGCCGTACCCGGAGGGCACCGTCCACCCGCAGCCCGCGCACGGCGAGTTGTTCCGCCACCCAGCCGAGCGCCGAGGCCCGCCAGGACTCCTGTTCCCATGGGGTCACCGCGTCCGGGTAGGCGCCCCGGTCCACGGTGATCGAATCGTGCCGCATCGCACCATCCCACCAGCGCGAACGCCCCGTGGCCAGTCCATTTCGATCCCCGGCGGCGGACGAACGAACGCGCCCCCGGTCACCGACCGGGGGCGCGTCGCTGTGCGCAGGGATCAGGCGCGCTGCTTGCGGCGCATCGTCAGGTACGTACCGGTCGCGCCCGCGGCCAGCAGGGCACCCACGCCGAGGCCCACCGGCAGGGTCGGGAAGCCGGAGGCGTCGGTCGTCGCGGCCGTGTTCTGCATCGCGCCGCCGGTGATGCTCGTGGACACCGGGGCGACGTGCTTGATCGGGCCGACGTGCTTGACCGAACCGTCGGCGTTCAGCAGCACCTGCTTGTCGTTCGGGTGCCGGAAGTCGAACATGCCCGACAGCGAGCCGGCCGTCGCGTCGAAGGAGTGGTCACCGACCCGGCCGGTGTGCCAGTTGTCCTCGATGAACCGGGTGATGGACGCCTGGTTCGTCAGCGTGTGGTCGACCTTGTTCACCTTGCTGTACGGCGAGACGACGATCAGCGGCTGACGGGTGCCGGGGCCGCAGCGGTCGGCGTAGCCGCCCGCCGCCTTCGGGCCCTTCTGGCAGGCCGGGCTGTCGGTCGCCTTGCCGTTGGAGCCGAGCGCGGAGTCCTGCGAGCCGTTCTTCGGGGTGACGAAGGCGTGGTCGTACCAGCCGTCGGAGTCGTCGTAGGCGACCACGATCGCGGTGGACTTCCACTGCGGCGAACTCTGGATCGCGTTGATCTCGTTGACCAGGAAGTGCTGCTCGTCCACCGGGTCCGAGTAGCCCGCGTGGCCGTCCTGGTACTCGCCGGCCTTGAGGAAGCTGACGGCCGGGAGCTTGCCCGCCTTGAGCGCGGCGGAGAAGTCGGTCAGGTCGTAGTTGTGGTTGGCCTGCCCGTTGTGGCCGATCTCCGCGACGGACCTGGGCGCCAGGTGGTGCGGGTTGGCCGTCGACTTGTAGTACGAGAACGGGTTGTGGTGCGGGCTGTAGTCCACCGTGGCCGCGCCGCCCGTGTTGGGGTGCGTGGTGTCGCACTTGGCGTACGAGCCGGACGTGCCGTTCCACGCGGTCGACGGACGGAAGCCGCCCTGGAACCAGCCCCAGGTCACCTGCTTGCTGTTGAGCAGGTCACCGATGTTCTTGCCCTGCATCTCCGCCAGCGCGTTGGTGCTGGTGTGGTCCTTGCCCGAGCAGTCGTCGAAGGCCGGGTCGGGGTCGTTGATGACCGTGCCGACCCCCTTGGCGTCGGGCGACTGGACCGTGTACGAGTCCGGCTTCGAGGTCTGCTTGGGGTTCTCGGTGCCGGTGGACGGGTCCACGGAGATGACGCCGTGCGTCTGGCCGGAGACCAGGTTCAGGGCGCCGGGCGTGGACGGGCCGTAGGTCGAGCTGTAGGCGCGGTCGCTCAGCGTGTAGTGCTGGGCGTAGTTCCACAGCGCGGTGACGGTGTTGCCGTCGTAGTAGTCCATCGCCAGGCCCGGCTCGCCGAACAGGCCGCCGCTGCACTTGTCGACCTCGGTGTTCTGCACGAACTGGTCGGCCTTGCCGCCGTTGTACGCGTACTGCTCGGCCCCGTAGGAGTGGTTCTGGTCGCAGGTCATGGCCTGCGCGGGGGAGAGCCGCTTGGGTGCGTACTGGTTCGGGTTGTGCTTCAGCAGGCCCGCGTGGGCGAGGGTGTCGATGTCCTTCGGGGTGTTCTTCGACGCCGTGAACTTCGTGCCGTCGGTGTTGGCGGCCTTCGGGTAGGTCGCGAAGTAGTGGTCGAACGAGATGTTCTCGTCGAACAGCACGACGACGTGCTTGATCGGCGTGGCGGTCGAGGAATGCCCGCCGTGTGCCGCGGGCGCCGCGGCCCAGCCGGGCGCGTTGCTGCCGAGCACCGTGAGCGCGGCGGCACCCGCGAGCGCGCCCAGGCTCCGCATAGCGGCTCGTCTTCCTCTGCTGGCCATGTTGGTCAACCCCTCCGGACAGAACGTCTGTACGTCGTACGAGCACGGATGCTGTGCCCACAGCGCGGCGTGAGTGCGGAGCCATGATGGCGCGCGAGTGAACACCGAGTCATGGATGCTGGGGTAAAACTTGACTGTGTGTTGACCCGTCGGGTCGCCAAGTTGTCCGGACAGGTTCAGGTGAGCAGTGCGCGCCCGTACCAGTCGGCGGCATCCCGTACGCCGGGCAGCGCAAAGAAGTAGCCGCCGCCGAACGGCCTGATGTAGTCCGTCAGCGGTTCGCCCGCCAGCCGGTGTTGCACGGTCTCGAACTGCCGCTTGAGATCCTGCTGGTAGCAGCAGAACAGCAGGCCCATGTCGAGGTTGCCGTTGGCGTCCATGCCCCGGTCGTAGTTGTATGGGCGGCGCAGCAGGCGCTGGTCGGCGGTGGCTGACGTGCGCGGGTTGGCCAGGCGTATGTGCGAGTCCAGCGGGATGACGTCACCCTTGGGGTCGTCGGCGTACCGCGGTGCGTCGTGTTCGTGGTCGCCGTCCAGCGGTGCGCCCGAGGTCCGGGAACGGCCGAACATCCGCTCCTGCTCGCTGAGCGAGACCCGGTCCCAGAACTCCACCAGCATGCGGATCAGCCGCACCACCTGGTAGCTGCCGCCGACCGCCCAGTCCGGCTCGCCCGCGTCCCTGCCCACCCAGACCAGGCCGTTCATGTCCCGGGCGCTGGTGGCGTCCGGGTTGGCGGTGCCGTCCTTGAAGCCGAGCAGATTGCGCGCGGTGCCCGACGGCCGGGGCGGGCTGCTGAAGCCGTCCAGCCGCCAACGGACCTGAAGGGCCCCCCGGGTGTGCCGGGCGATGTCACGCAGGGCGTGCAGGGTGGTGTCCGGCTCGTCGGCGTGCAGATGGAGGCTGAGGTCGCCGTGGCACCAGTCGGCCTGCAGATCGTCGTCGGGGAAGGCGGGCATCGCGGTCAGCCGCCTGGGCTTGAGCGCGGTGAGCCCGTACCGGCCGTCGAAGAGCGAGGCGCCGACGCCCACGGTGACGGCCAGTTGGCCGGCCGGGACCTGGTCGCCGAGGACGCCCGAGTCGGCGGGCGGGGCGGTGATGCCGACCGGTGACGGCGTCCCGCCGGAGGTGAGGAAGCGGGCCCGGTCCGTCAACGTGCGCAGCACGTCGGTGAGTTCCGACCGGTTCTCGGCGGTCACGTCGAGGGACGCGAAGACGCTGGTACGGCGCGGGGCGGCGATCGCCGAGGCCTGGTGGACCCCGTGGAAGGGGGCCACGGCGTCCGTCGTGGCGGGGGCGGTCTCCGGTGCCGCCGCCGCGCTCGTGGCGAGGCCGGCGCCCGCCAGTGCGGCCCCCCGCAGGAAGCCGCGCCGGCCCAGGCCGTCGGCTCGTCCGTCGCTGCTCACACGGTCCTCCGCGGGTCGCACAGCGTGGCCACCGATGCCAGCCGCTCCACCAGATCGCCGAGCACGGAGTCGGTCTGCTCCCGCTGGGCGCGGCTCAGCCGGCCGAGCGCCGTCCAGCGCCCGCCGTGCCGGAAGCCGTCGAGGGTGTGCTGGGCCCGGTCCAGTTCCTTGTCCAGGCCCGGCAGATCGGCGTACCGGGTGGTCAGCAGCGGGCGCAGCCGGGACAGCACCTCGCGGGTGCCGTCGAGGTTGGCGCGGGCGGTGGCGAGGTTGCTGCCGCTGCCGTAGTCGGTGCGGCCGGTCAGCTCGAACTGCACGGTGTTCTCCAGGATCTCGTGCGCGCGCAGGCCCAGCTGGGCCGGGTCCATCCGGGTCTGCGACCAACTGTCACGCAGCCGGGTCACCGCCTTGACCAGCACAGCCGCCGGGGCGCGCAGCCCGTCGGCCGACTCGCCGTGCCACAGTCCGTACTCGATACGGTGGAACCCGGCGAAGCCCTTGTCGTGCACCCCGTCGGGCAGCCCCGCGTCAGTCCCGTTGACCTGTGCGTCCGCATCCCCGAAGGCGTCGTACGCGGCCCCCAGCCGTTCGTACTCCAGGTGTGCGGGCAGCCAGTCGGAGCGGGCGGTGCCGAGGTCACCGCGGTCGATCGCGTCCTTGAGCGTCGTCGTCAGCCGTACGACGTCGTCGAGCCCGCCGCCGATCCACTTCTGATAGGCGAGCGCCGGCGGGATCAGATCGTGCTCGGTGACCGGGGCCGCGGCCGGACCGGGCTGCCCCGACGTGATGCGCACCGTCGGCCCGGTCACCGCGTCGGCGTCGTCGGGCACGCACTTGAAGGCGTACGCCCCCTTGCCGAGCCGGACCGTCAACTGGCGTGTCGTACCGGGACCGATGTCCTCCACCTCGCCGTACACCGCTTGGCTGCCCGGGTCCTCGAGGTAGACCTCGGCGGCGCCGTCGGAGGAGTTGCGCAGGTCGAAGGTGCGCACCCCGGGCCCGGGCCGGGTCCAGCCCTGGCCGCAGCGGCTCTGCGACACGTCGACGGCGATGTGTCCGGGCTTGTCGTCGCCGGCGTGGCCTGTGCGGCTGTTGTCCGGGGAGAGTGCCAGGACCGTGCCGGCGAGGGCCGCGGCGAGGGCGACGAACACGGCGGGCGCCGTCCGGAGACGAACGGACCGCGTGCCGAGGCGAGGCAACGGCATGGCGAGCCTTTCCGGAACGACGTACGTGGTGGGCCTCATGGTAGGCACCGCTCCGGATCCGAACACCCGTATCAAGGCTTCGATGACCAAGAATTCGGCCGGGGTTCACCGGATCGTGGTCGGCGTGCCCGGCCGGGTGCGTGCGTCGGCCTCGGCGTGCTCCATCGGCTCAGAAGGGCGAGGGCGGCCCTCCTGCCGGTCCGTTCAGCGCACCGGGAAGCCGAAGGAGTAGCCCTGCTGCTTCAGCCACGGCAGCAGGGTGCGCAGCGCGGCCACGGTCTGCGAGCGGTCGCCGCCCGCGTCGTGGAACAGCAGGGTCGGCCCGTTTGACAGCTCGCGCCGGACGGTGGCCACGATGGCGTCGGTGCCCGGTCGCTCGAAGTCCTTGGAGTCCACGTTCCAGCCCAGCGGGCGCATCCCGTGCGAGGCCGCGAGTTCCCGGCTGTACGGAGTGAAGGCGCCGCCCGGGGCGCGGTAGTACATCGGCCGTATGCCGCCGGACGCCTTGGTGATCTGCTGCTCGGCGTCCAGGATCTGCTGCGACTGGTAGGCCTCGGACTTCTTGTCCATCGTGGTGTCGTGCGACACCGTGTGGTCGCACAGCCGGTGCCCGGCCGCCACCACCTGGCGGACCAGGTCCGGGTGCGCCTGCGCCTGCGGGCCGATCATGCAGAAGGTCGCCTTCACGCCGTTCTCGCGCAGCACTTGGAGCACCTGCGGGGTCCATACCGGGTCCGGGCCGTCGTCGATGGTGATGTTGACCGCGTGCGCGCCGCCGTCCGAGGCATGGGCGATGACCGGGGACACGCTCACCGTCCTGGGTGCGGCATGCTGCGTCGGGGCGGCGGGCGAAGCGCCGCCGGACTGGCCCGCCTGCGCGGTCCACACCGAGGCGGCGGCGGCGACCGCCGTGACTCCGACCGCCGCCGCGATCACCCGACCGTGCCAACCCCGCCCGCCATGCCGCGCCATGTCCCGCCCCAGTTCCGTGGTGTGCCGCCGTGTTCCTGTGCACCTGTCAGGACGGGCCAGGTTGATCACGGGATCCGTCTGTTACCGATCACGGACAATTCCGGGGCGCTTCCGCGACAGATGCCCGGGATGTCTTTCTCGGAGGCGGCCGGCCCCCGGCTCGCGCTACGGTGCCCGGATGCCTCTGTATCCGGAGATCGAACCGTACGAGACCGGCATGCTCGACGTGGGCGACGGCAACCGCGTTCACTTCGAGACCTGTGGCAACCCCTACGGCAGGCCCGCCGTCGTGCTGCACGGAGGACCGGGCTCCGGCTGCACCCCGTACGCGCGGCGGCTGTTCGACCCGGCCGCCTACCGGATCGTCCTGCTCGACCAGCGCGGCTGCGGCCGTTCCACCCCGCACGCGAGCCGCCACGACACCGACATGAGCGTGAACACAACGGCCCACCTCATGGCCGACCTGGAACTGTTGCGCCGGCACCTGGGCATCGAACGGTGGCTGGTGTGGGGGGTGTCCTGGGGATCGGTGCTCGCGCTGCGCTATGCGCAGACCCACCCGGGCGTCGTCTCCGAACTGGTCCTGACCGGCGTCGCCACGGGGTCCAACGCCGAGGTCGAGCTGCTGACCCGGGGGCTCGGCCGGGTCTTCCCGGACGCCTTCGAACGGTTCCGGTCCCAGGTGCCCGAGGACGAGCGCGGCGGCAGTCTCGCCGCTGCCTACAGCCGGCTGCTCGAATCCCCCGACGCCGAGGTGCGGGAGCGGGCCGCGCGGGCCTGGACGGACTGGGAGACGGCCATGATCCCGGCGCCGCCGCGCTCGGTCGCGCGCTTCGAGGATCCCGTCTTCCGCCTGGGTTTCGCCCGCACCGTCACGCACTACTGGGGCAACGGCCACTTCCTCGGCGAGGGCGACGACGGCGGCGTGGTCCTGCGCGACGCGCACCTGCTTCAGGGCATCCCCGGCACGCTCGTGCAGGGGAGCCTCGACTTCGGCAACCTGCTCGGCATCGTATGGCGACTCCAACGCGACTGGCCCGGCAGCGAGTTGGTGACGGTGGGCGACACCGGTCACCACACCGCCGCACCGGCCATGGCGCAGGCGCTGGTGGCGGCCACCGACCGGTACGCCCGCCGGTCCTGATCACGGCCCGCTCTTCCGTAAGTCTTCGACGAGCAGGAGCCTTTGATGACGACACCGACCCGACTGCGCCCGCTGCTCGACCAGTTCGACCACGCCTGCGCGCGGCTGCTCGGCCGGCTGGCCGGGCCCGTCATGGACAGCGGCGACGGCACGGACACCAGGGTCCATCCACTGACCGACGACGAGTACTTCTGGGAACCCGTCCCGGGCTGCTGGTCCGTCAGGCGGCGCACGGACGGGCCCGCTCCGAGGGCGACCCACCTGGCGGGCGGCGGCGCGTGGGGACGGGACGCGGCACCCTACCCGCACCCCTGGCCGCCGCCGGTGACGACCCTCGCCTGGCGGCTGAGCCATCTCACCGAGATGCTCGCCCTGCGCGCCGACCACACCACCGGAAGCCGCTCGGCGACCAGGGCGGAGCATCCCGTCAGCGGGGACGCCGCCGCAGCGGTCGCGGCCTTCACGGCCGGCGCGGCCGCCTGGCGGCAGGCCCTGCTGAGCGCGGACGACACGGCGCTGGACACGGTGGGCCACTGCGCCTACCCGTACGGCAGCGACGCCGAGGAGCCGTTCCTCGACATCGTGTGGTGGGTCAACCAGGAAGTCCTGCACCACGGCGCCGAGATCGCCCTGCTCCGCGACCTCTACCGGGCCGGCGGCCGGCCCGGCTGAGCGGACCGGCCGAGGACGCGGAGGCTCATCGTTCCAGCGAGACGTACAGCCGTGTGCCGCCGGGCCGGAAGCCGACCCGCTCGTACACGCGGCGCGAGCCCTCGCCCGAGTACTCCAGCCACACGGAGCACGCGCCGCCACCGAGTATCGTCGCGGCCAGGCAGTGGGTGACCGCGGCGGCGATGCCCCGGCCCCGGTACGCGGGGACGGTGCCGACACCGGCGAGTTCCGCGGCGCCCTCGGCGGGCGCCGAGCACAGGGCCCCGCCGGCGCAGCCGCCACCCGCAGCGCGGACGAACCGGACGGCGCCACCGCCCTCCGCGGTGCGCCGCAACCGCGCCGC
This sequence comes from Streptomyces broussonetiae, assembly GCF_009796285.1. Classification (NCBI taxonomy): domain Bacteria; kingdom Bacillati; phylum Actinomycetota; class Actinomycetes; order Kitasatosporales; family Streptomycetaceae; genus Streptomyces; species Streptomyces broussonetiae. The sequence continues at coordinate 8,838,008 of NZ_CP047020.1, forward strand.
GCCCTGCGGCGAGGGCGCGAACTCACCGCCGAAGGCCTCGGACAGCGCGGTGTCGATGGCGGTGTAGTCCGCGTCCGTGGCCGGGCTCTCCACCTCGACCTGGCCCGCGCCGGAGCCGGGCGCGCTCAGTGTGGCGGGCGTACAGACCAGGTACTCGTGCACCGCTTCCGTACGGAATCCGGCCCGGCGCAGCACGGGCTCCACGGCGGGCGCGGCGTCCGGGGCGAACTCCAGCCGGGGCACCAGGCCCCGCCCGCGGAACGCGGCGATCAGGTCGGTGACGTCCCGGTCCGTGGGCGTGATGCCGGGGAAGGGGGTGGCGTAGTTGACGTACGGGCTGGTCGTCGACGGGTCGAATCCCGCGACGAAGCCGCCGACTTCGCACGGCGCCGGGCGGCGCCGCAGGTGGGTGACGGCAAAGCTCTGGACATCGTTGCGCATGGTGAAGACCTCACGGTGAAGACGGCGACGGCGGGCGTGGGCCGGGCGTGGCCGGGCAGACGGGGCAGACCTCCGCGAGGGAGGCGGATGGCGGTGTGCGGGGACACCGTGTCGTCGGGCCGCCGTGAGGGGACGCGGGGCAACCGAACGCTGCCGTTGGGCAGACGGCTCAGTGCCGACGGCGACCACTGCGGGACGCCGGAACCATGGACCTCAGTCCTTCGTGATGAGGAGGCAGGTGTGGGGTGGGGCTCGTGGAGCGTGCCACAGCGGGGAACGGCGGGCAAGCCGATTACGGCGATCCCCGCCGCGGGCGCCAACTGCCCCTCGTGGAAGGGAATGCCCGCGCCTCGGCCGAAGAGGTTCCTCCAGGGGCGGGCAGGCGCCGATGGGACGCACGACCTTCGCGCCCGCGCGCTCAGCCCCACGGCCGGGCATGCCCTGGAGCGCGAACGCGCCCTGCCCGGCGGGGCCGTGGAGATCGTCTACTCCTGTACGGGCAGCCGCTCCGCGCTGCCGGACGCCCCGGTGAGCCGGACTTGAGCCTGCGGGCAGCGGCTCACCGGCTCGAGCGTTGCGCGGCCACGATCGTGTCCGTGGCCGGCCCCGCCCCCGCCCGCCGCTGCACGCGCTCGGCGAATCCGGGGAACTGCGACGCGATCCTGGTCAGCAGCCGCAGTTCGGGCGGGGCCACGTTGACCTCGGCGACGTTCCGGGTGATCGCCCGCGCCACGCCCTTGACGACCTGCTCCGGCGACACGGTGCGCACGCCGCCGGGCGTGGCGGAGCCCGTGTTCGCGAACATGCCCACGCCGCGTACGAAGCCCGGCTGGACGATCGAGACGCCGACGCCCGTGCCGTGCAGATCCTGACGGAAGGCCAGCGAGAAGCCGCGCAGCCCGAACTTCGTCGCGTTGTACAGCGACGACGACCTGGTGGCCGCCACGCCGGACAGCGATCCGACGAAGCAGATGTGCCCGCGCCCGGCGGCCGTCATGCCGGGAGCGAGCTGCCTGGCGAGCATCACGGGAGCCCGCAGGTTCACCGCGAGGGCCCGGTCGATCTGCTCCGGGGTGTAGTCGAGGACGTCGCCGCTGGAGGGCAGGGCCGCGTTGGCGATGAGGATGTCCGTGCCGACCGCTTCCCCGGCGAGCCGTGCCACGTCGTCGGGGTCGGCCAGATCGGCCAGGACCATCCGGGCGCCGTACCGCTCGGCGAGGGGTTCCAGCGCCTCGCGCCGCCGTCCGGTGAGGACGAGACGGGCACCACGCTCGGACATCCGGGCGGCGAGCGCGCCTCCGATGCCCCCGGTGACACCGGTGAGCAGAACGGTGGCTCCGGCGATGTCCATGACTGCCTCCCCAAGCTGTTCGTTCGAACGAACAGTAGGGGTCGCGCAACGGGGCTGTCCACCTGGTGATGGAAGAATGCGGGACATGTCGCATGCCGCAGCCTCCCCGACACGTCAGCGCATCATCACCGCCGTGCTGCGGATCATCGGCGAGGACGGGGTCGCCGCGGTCACCAACCGCCGGATCGCCAGGGAGGCCGGCGTCTCGCTCGGCTCGGTCACCTACCACTTCGAGACCCAGCACGAACTGCTGCGGGAGAGCCTGCTGTACTTCGTGCGCGAGGAGGCGCGGCACTTCACCGAGCTGGCCGACCAGTGCAGGACCGAGGACATCGACGTCGAGGGCGCGGCATCCCTGGCCGGTCAGGTCGCCCGCGGCTCGGCACTGGACAGTGCCCATCTCGCGCCCTTCGAGCTGTATCTGCACGCGGGGCGGGACGAGCGGCTGCGGGAGGCGGCGGCGGAGGCGTTCCGGGCCTACGACCGGCTCGCCACCCGGATCCTCACCGCGCTGGGCGTCCCGGACGCCGAACGCCTGGCCGCCACGGCGGTCGCCCTGGTGATGGGCCTGCAACTGCGCCGCCTGGCCACGGGCAGCGCCGCGGACGACCTGGCCGACGCCCTCCTGCTCCTCGTCCAGGGGGCCGCGGACCACCAGGTCCCGACCGCTTCCGGAGAGCCGGCGGCGCAGTAGCGCACCCGGGCCCGACCGGCCCCGCTCGCCTCCCTCGCCCCCCCGCCCCCGGCACCCCGACCGCCGGATTTCTGCTCAGCGGCGGACAATCGGGACCATAGTGGTGTAAGGGTGGAAATGATGGAAGCAGTGCCAGATGGCGGTGACATCCCCCCGTCCACGGGACCGGGGGATCTCCTCGACGCGTCCACCGACGCGGCCGCGGTGATCTCCGCGCGCGGCGTCGTGGTCGGCTGGACCCGCTGCGCCGTGGCACTGCTCGGCCACCCGGCGACAGAGGTCGTGGGCCGCTCCGCCGCGCGCCTGCTGGCCATGTCCGAGGACCCCGCACGGCTCGCCGGCATCGTGCAGCGCTGCCGTGAGGGCAACGGCTGGAACGGACGGATCGCCGTACGCCACCGCAACGGCCGGGCCCTCGACGTCGAAGTGCGCGTGTCCGCCTCCTTCCGCATCGGCGAGGACGAGTGCTTTCTGGTGTCGGCGAGCGAACAGCGTCCGCAGTGGACCATGGGCCAGTCCGTCCTCGACGGGTTCCTCACCCGCTCACCGGTCGGCATGGCCGTCATGGATCCGCAGCTGCGCTACGTCTGGATGAACGACACCCTGGAACGTTTCGGCGGGGTGCCCCGCGACCAGCGGCTCGGCCGGCGACTGAGCGAGCTGCTGCCGGGCCTGCAGGCGGAGGCACTGGAAACGCTGATGCGCAAGGTGTTCGCGACGGGGCTGCCCGTGACCGACTACGAGTACGAGGGCTGGAGCTGGGCCGACCCGCACCGCCGGCACGCCTACTCGACCTCGTTCTTCCCGCTGGTGGACGCCGACGGCGCCATCACCGGCGTGTGCTACATGGTCCAGGACGTCACCGAGCGCTGGCACGCCCGCCAGCTCCTGACCCTCGTCAACGAGGCCGGCACCAGTATCGGCCGGACGCTCGACGTGATGCGGACCGCCCAGGAACTCGCCGACTTCGCCGTCCCCCGTTTCGCGGACTTCGTCGTCGTCGACCTGCTGGAATCCGTGCTGAGCACCGAGGGCCACGGAGCCTGGCTGCCCGACGCCGGCCCCGCGCCGGCCCGGACGGTGATGTGCCGCGCCGCGCTGCGCTCGGTGCGCGAGGACTGTCCCGAGGCCGTCGCGCGGGTCGGCGACAAGGTCGACTTCATCCCGCCTCCCCACGATGCCGACCTCCTCGTCAACGGCGAGCCGCTGCTCATCCCCGTCCTCGACCCCTCGGACGAGCAGTGGGCCAGCCGGTCACCCCTGCGTACGCAGCGGATCCGGGAGTTCGGCGTGCACTCGCTGATCGCCGCGCCCATGCGGGCCCGGAACACCGTCCTCGGCCTGACCACCTTCGCCCGGTCGCTCAACCCGGTCTCCTTCGGGCCCGACGAGGTCCTGGTGGCCCGCGAACTGGTGGCACGAGCCGCCGTGTGCGTGGACAACGCCCGCCGGTACACCAGGGAGCACACGGCGGCGGTCACCCTGCAGCGCAGCCTGCTGCCCCCCGCCCTGACCGGCGGCACCGCGCTGGAGGTCGCCTCCTCCTACCTTCCGGCGGACCCCACCGGCGGTGTCGGCGGCGACTGGTTCGACGTGATCCCGCTGTCCGGCGCGCGCGTCGGCCTCGTCGTCGGTGACGTCGTGGGCCACGGCATCACCGCGGCGGCCAGCATGGGCCGGCTGCGCACCGCGGTGCAGACCCTCGCCGAGATGGAGATGCCCCCCGACGAACTCCTCGCCCACCTCGACGACCTCGTGCTCCGGCTCAGCGACGAAGAGAACGCCGCCGGCACCGCCGCCCGCTCCACGGCCACCTTCACCGGCGCGACCTGCCTCTACGCCGTCTACGACCCGGTCACCCGGCGGTGCACGATGGCCCGCGCCGGACACCCGCCACCCGTCGTCGTGGCACCGGACGGCAGGGCCGGCTTCCCGGAGATTCCCCCCGGACCCCCGCTCGGGCTGGGCGGCATGTCATTCGAGGCAACCGAGATCGAACTGGCCGAGAACAGCCTCCTCGGCCTCTACACCAACGGTCTCATCAAGGGCCGCGACCACGACTTGGAGCGGGGCATGGCCCGGCTCGGCGAGGTCCTCGCACACACCGAGGCGAACCTGGACACACTGTGCTCCTCTGCCGTGGAGCAACTCGTGCCCGTGCCCCAGCTCGACGACATCGCCCTCCTGCTGACCCGCAGCCATGCCCTCGGGGCCGACCAGGTCGTCTCCTGGGACGTACCCCCCGACCCGGCATCCGTCGGCGACCTGCGCGCCCGGGCCACCCGCCAGGTGTGCGACTGGGGCCTGCAGGAGCTGGCCCTGACGACGGAACTGGTCGTGAGCGAACTCGTCACCAACGCCATCCGCTACGCCGCACCGCCCATCAGGCTCCGCCTCCTCCGCGATGCCCGCCTCACCTGCGAGGTCGCCGACGCCAGCAGCACCGTCCCGCGGCTGCGGCACGCCCGCAGCACCGACGAGGGCGGCCGCGGACTCTTCCTGGTCGCCCAGCTCGCCCTTCGCTGGGGTGCCCGGTACACGGAACAGGGCAAGATCATCTGGGCCGAGCAGCAGATACCCTGAGCCCGGATTTGCCTTCGAGTGGACTCCAGCGTCCAGACTGACGCCGACGGATGATCCGTCGTGCGGACACGGCGCCCGGGCCTGCACGCCCGGGACGGGACAGAAATGGCGGCGGCCGATGGCAGCGACGAACGAGGCGGGGCACCCCCTGCCGTACGACACCTACCGCGAGGCCATCGCCCGCGAGACCCGGCGCTTCGCCGAGGCGGTGCAGGACGCCGACCCCGCGAGCGCCGTGCCCTCCTGCCCCGGCTGGACCCTGGCCGACCTCACCCGGCATGTGGGCGCGCTGCAGCGCTGGTTCGCCACGCTGCTGACCCGGCTGGTGCAGGAGCCCCCGCGCAGCCGCGAGGTGGAACTGGGCCTGCCGGCAGACCCGCAGGACTATCCCGGCTGGGTGGCGGCCGGGGAACCCGCCGTCGCGGCCGTCCTGCGCGCCACGGACCCCGATGCGGCGATGTGGACCTGGGGCGAGGACCCGCACGCGCGGTTCTGGGCCCGGCGGATGCTCTTCGAGACGCTGGTGCACCGGGTCGACGCGGAGCGCGCCGTCGGCCGGGCGGCGGACCTCGACCCCGTGCTCGCGGCGGACGGCGTGGACGAGTTCCTCGTCAACCTGCCCCACGCGGGCCTCTTCGCCCCCGGCGTGACCAAGCTGCGCGGCAACGGCGAGATCCTCGCGTTCCACAGTACGGACACCGCCGAGGAGTGGCGCGTGCGCCTGGACCCGGACGGCTTTCGCCCGGTGCCGCACACGGACGAAGCGGCCACGGCCGCCGTGCGCGCAGCGGCGGCGGACCTCCTGCTGCTCCTCTACGGCCGCAGGTCGTACGGCGAACCCGCCTACGAGGTCTCGGGGCAGAGCACGGTCCTCGACAACTGGTTCGCCCACACCGGCTTTTGACCCTCACTCCGCCGACGTCGTCGTGGGCGCCGGCGCGGACGGTTCCCGGGGCAGCAGACACACCGCGAGCGCCGCGGTGTCGTCCTGCAGCCCACGGGGACTGTAGGCCAGCAGATCGTCGTGGAGGCGGGCGAGCAACTCCTTCGGCGGGAGCACACCCCAGGAACGGACGCGTTCGAGGAGGGGGTAGAAGGTGCCGGACGCGTCCCGGGTCTCCGTGACGCCGTCCGTGTACAACAGCAGCTGGTCGCCCGGCCAGAACGGGTAGACGTCGACGTGGTACGGGTCCTGGACCAGCATGCCGAGGTTCAGCGGCGGTGCCGACCGGCCGCTGTCCAGCTCGCGGACCTGGCCGGCCCGCAGACACAGCGGGGGCGGGTGGCCGCAGTTGACGAGGTAGACGAGCCCGCCGTCGGCCGGGATCTCGGCGAAGACCGCGGTGACGAACCGCTCGCCCGTCTCGTCTCCGCCGAGCCGCTCCGCCCTGCGGAGCATGCTCGTCTCCAGCCGGGTGGCGAGCGAGGGCAGATCGGGTTCCTCGTACGCCGCCTCGCGGAACGCGCCGAGCAGGGTGGCGGCGGTCTCCACCGCGAGCAGTCCCTTGCCGCGCACGTCACCGATGAGCAGCCGGACTCCGTAGCCGGTGGGCACGGCCTCGAAGAGGTCACCGCCGATCTGGGCCTGCGCGGCGGCCGAGAGGTAGAGGCTCTCCAGCTGGAGATGGCCGATCCGGTGCGGCACCGGCCGCAGCAGGACGCGCTGTGCGATCTCGGCCACGAACCGCACGTCGGCCAGGGTGCGCTCCCGCCGGATCCGGTGGGCCGCCAGGACCGTGCCCAGGGCGCCCACCAGGGCCGTGCAGATGTAGGAGGCGACGTAGTGCCGGTCCCACAGATAGCCGACGGACCGGCCCGCACAGCACGGGGTGCCGGCCAGCACCCCCTCGAGGGCGATGGCGAACAGCGTGGCCGCGGCGACGCCCACGGGCCCGTACGCGAAGGCCGCCACCAGCGGCACCGCGATCAGTGCGAAGCTCACCGGCCACTGCACCGGGGTGAGAGGCTCCAGTGCCAGTAAAGCCGCCACGTACAGCAGCGGCAGCCAGCGCAGCCACAGGGGCGGCGCAGGCAGCCGGGCGCGCTGTTCGGCGGAGACGTCCGGCTCCTGGCCGGCGGAACCCTGGCTCATCCGTCGCTCCCGGGCACCGACGCCGGGGCACCGGCTCCGGCCCCGCGGTGTGCCGTCCGTGCAGCGGGACGGCACACCTGACGGTTCGGCCTCTGTGGATTTCGCACCCGGGACTCCTGTCACACGACCTCGACAGCCCTCCAGCCTGGTGGGCCGAGCCCCGGGATCCCGGTCATTGCTCCACCGGGCGGCATGTTCCGTTCGGCTCAGCCGGTGCCGAAACCGATCGCGAAGACGTGCAGGCCCCCGGCGTTGACGTCGGACGGCAGACGCACGCCGCTGACCGTCTTGCCGGGGGTCAGCGTCACCGGCTTGGTGGCGAACACGTAGGACGTGGTGCTGTCGTGCGCCGTACCGGCCTGGTTGCGGTACGACGTGGTCACCGCCACCGTGTTGTCCGCGAGCGGCGAGGCGCTGCCCGCGCCGAGCGTCCAGTCGGAGAGGCCGAGCGCGACCGACTGGGTCGTGCCGTCCGTGTAGGTGACGGTCGCGGTACCGGAGGACGGGCCGTTGTTGGCGGCGCCCAGGAAGGAGATGCTGCCGGACCCGGACACCCGTACCGTCTGCCCGTTCGCCACGTAGTTGTCCGCGGCGCCGGACGCCACCTTGGGCCAGGTGAACGTGACCCCGCCGGCCGTGACCTTCGCTCCCGGTGTGACGCCCGCGGCGGCCAGGGCGTGCGCCGAGTAGCTGTAGCCCGCGCCGTCGAAGTTCGCCGAGGCGGCGGCCGTGTCGCCGGACGTGCCGACGTCGGTGTAGCCGGGCGAGCCCGGGTAGGAACGCGGAGCCGCCGTGGTGTCCGACGCCCAGGAGGTGTTGGCCGAGGTGCCGAGGACGTAGCCGAGGGTGCCGCCGCCGGTGAGGGCGCCGTCCGGCACGTGCGCCTTGTTCCACGCCGTGCCGTTCCATGTCGCCGACTGTACGTACGGAGCGTCGTCCGCGGCTCCGTCGCCGTTGACCGTGAGGGTGTGCCCGGAGGGCAGGGTGATCACCGCCTGGGTGAACAGCGGGCTGCCCAGCGCCAGGTCGGCGGTGCCCGCGGTCTGCGGATACATACCCAGCGCGGACCACACGTACCAGGAACTCATCTCGCCCAGGTCGTCGTTACCGGCCAGGCCCGAGGGGCTGTCGGTCCAGATCTGGTCCTGCACCTGCCGGACGACCTTCTGTGTCCTGTACGGCATGCCGATGTAGTCGTACTCCCAGGGGATGTTGAGGCTGGGCTCGTTGCCCAGGTTGGTGTAGCCGCCGGCGCCGGTCAGCGAGGACAGGTCGGTGTCCAGGAACTTGCCGAGGGCCGCGTCGCCGCCCATGGCGGTGGCCAGCCCGTGCACGTTGAACGGCACCATCGGGGTGTACTGCCAGGAGTCGCCCTCGACGAAGTTCTTGCCGGAGGTCGGGGAGAAGCCCGAGGTCCAGGTGCCCGAGGCGTCGCGCGGCTGGATGAAGCCGCTGCCGAAGTGGAACAGGTTCTGCCAGTCCTGTGCCCGGTCCGCGAACCGGTGCTGGTCGGCGGTGTCGCCGAGGGCTCCGGCGAACGAGGAGAGCGCGAAGTCCGCCGCGTTGTACTCGAGCGTGGTGGAGGCCGGGCCGTAGTAGTTGCAGCAGCCGTACCTGCCGTTGCTGGGCAGTCGGCCGATCTGCTCGAGGTAGTTCAGGCCGGGCCGGTTGTTGTTGGTGACGGTGGCTTCCGCGATCAGGCCCTTGAGAGCGGTGGCGGTGTCGAAATTCCGGGCGCCGAAGGCGTAGTAGTCGGCGATGATCTCGTCCGCGGGGTCCCCGACCATGACGTAGGTCTCGCCGTTGTTCTCCGACCACTTGGGGAACAGCCCGGTCTGCCGGTAGTCGTCGACCATCGACTGGGCGGTGTCGGAGGCGGCCTTAGGGGCGAGGAGGGCTTCGAGCTGGGCCTGCGAGCGGTAGACGTCCCAGCCGGAGTAGTTGGCGTAGGCGGCGGCGTGTCCCTTGTCCACGGTGTGCGGCTTGCCGTCGAAGCCGGGGTAGCGGCCGTTGGTGTCGCTGATGACGTTCGGGTGCAGCAGCGCGTGGTAGAGCGCCGTGTAGAAGACGGTCTGCTGAGCGGCCGTGCCGCCGGCGATCCTGACCCGGCCGAGCAGGGACTTCCAGGCGTTGTGCGCCGCGTCGCGCACCTTGGCGAAGTCCCAGCCGGCGTTCTCCGCCGTGCGGTTGCCCACCGCGTCGGCAGCCGACACGTACGAGATGCCGACCTTGGCCTGAACGGTACGACGGGTGGTGGTGTCGAAGGTGACGTAGCCGTCGGTGCCGCTCGCCCTGGCGGCGAAGGGGCGGGCCGCGCCGGGCACGACGCCGTGCAGCACGGGCTTGTTGGGGGCCTCGGGGGTGCTGGGCGAGACGGCGGTCCTCGGCGTGGTGGGCGTCGCGGCGGCCAGCGCGGTACCGCTGTGCTGGAACGGCTGGTCGAACACCATGTCGAAGTAGACGGTGTAGGAGTTGCCCTCGCCGCAGAAGTTCCCGCTGGTGACGCTGCCGCGCACCTCTTTGCTGTTCACCATGTGGAACTGCGCAGCGGTGTCACCGTTCTGACTGTTCGTCAGTTTGAAGAGGAGATTCGACTGCCGGGTGGCCGGGAAGGTGAAGCGGGCCATGCCGCTGCGGGTGGTCGCGGTCAGCTCGGTCTTGACGCCGTTGTCCAGCGACACCGTGTACGCGCCGGGGGAGGCGGACTCGTGGGTGTGCGAGAAGCTGTCCGTGGCGCTCGTGTCCACCGTGCCGACGGTCGGCAGGACCGGGATGTCACCGCCGGCCCGGCAGCCCGGTCCGGCGATGTGGGTCAGGCCGAAGCCGGTGACGGAGGAGTCGTTGTACTCGTAGCCGCCGCCGTCCGGCTTGTGCGGGGTGTCGGGGCTCCACTGGACCATCCCGAACGGTGTGTCGGCGCCGGGGAAGTCGTCCGCGGCGTTCGAGGTCCCGATGAAGGGGTTCACGCGGGAGGTGGGGTCGGTGACGAGGGCGGGCCGGGCGGTGGTGCCGAATGCGGGGGCGGCCATGGCGCCCACCGCCAGGGCGCCGGCGGCGAGTACGGACGGGAGTCGGAAGGGGGGCAGAACTCGAACCGGAAACGAACGAGTTCTGCCGTGTCTTCTGAGTCGTGTGGATCGTGTCATCGTGACCGTGTCCCTTCGACAACGTTGTCCCGAAGCTTGCGCCTTCCGCACCCGCTGTCAAGGACGCGCGATGAAGAAGCAGTCGTCCGGCCGCCCGAGCAAGCCACAAACATCTGACGACACGTCACACTGCCTGGTGGCCGCACACGTTGACTCACATCCGGAACTTCCCACAAGTCAAAAGGCAACAAATCTTGACGCCGTCCGTCGGCGTGCGTACCTTCCGCAACGGCTGCCCAGCGCTCCCGCTCGACCCTCCCTGAGCCGGAATCACCCTCCACCGCATCGAGGAGCCCAGCATGCGTGCAAGCCGTGGATCGCTCGCGTCGTTCCTGGCCGTCGTCGGCCTTCTCCTGGGTGCCGTGCTCGGCCTGCCCGGACCGTCCCGGGCCGCCGGCGCCCAACTGCCCTGTGACATCTACGCAGGTGCCGGCACGCCCTGCGTCGCCGCGCACAGCACCGTACGCGCGCTCTTCTCCTCCTACGACGGCCCGCTGTACCGCGTCACCCGTGCCTCCGACGGGGCCGGCGCCGACATCGGCCTGCTCGCCCCGGGCGGCTACGCCGATGCCGGCCGGCAGGACACGTTCTGCGCCGACACCACGTGCGCCATCACGAAGATCTACGACCAGAGCGCACGGCACAACGATCTGACCCCGGGCCCGGCGGGCACCTCGGGGATGGGCGCGGACCGCGGCGCGGACGCCGCCGAGATCGCCGTCACGGCCGGCGGGCACAAGGCGTACGGCGTGTGGATCTCACCGGGCGTCGGCTACCGCTACACCGGCGCCGCCTCCGGTGTCGCCGTGGGCGGCTCGGCGGAGGGCGCCTACATGGTGGCCAGCGGGACCCATGTGGGTTCGGCGTGCTGTTTCGACTACGGCAATGCCGAGAGCACCCCGGCCGACACCGGCAACGGCCACATGGACGCGGTGAGTCTGGCGACGACCTGTTACTTCGCGCCGTGCACCGGGCCGGGGCCCTGGGTCGAGGCGGACCTGGAGAACGGCATGTTCCAGGGCGACAACGGCTCCAACACCGCCAACCGGGGCAACAACAGCACCTTCGTCACCGCGGTGCTCAAGAACGACGGGCAGACGCGGTACGCGCTCAAGGGCGCCGACGCGCAGTCGGGCGGGCTCACGACCTGGTGGGACGGCGCCCTGCCCGGCCGCGGCGGCTACCGGCCCATGCACCAGGAGGGCGGCATCATCCTCGGGACCGGCGGTGACAACAGCAACTGGAACATGGGCACGTTCTTCGAGGGCGTGATGGTCTCCGGCTACCCGAGCGACGCCACCGAGAACGCGGTCCAGGCGAACATCGTCTCCGTCGGCTACTCGGGCGAGACGAACATCCCCAACGGCCCGCAGGGCACGATCACCGGCCCGGCCGGAAAGTGCGTCGACGTGGCCGCCGACGACACGGGCACCGACGGCGCGGCCGTACAGCTGTGGGACTGCCAGTCCTGGGCGGAGGACCAGCACTGGACCCACAACGCCGACGGCAGCCTGAGCACCATCGGCCGGTGCCTGGACGTCGACGGCAACGGTACGGCGAACGGGACCGAGGTGGAGTTGTGGGACTGCAATGGTGTGGGTGGGCAGAAGTGGGTGCAGCAGGCTGACGGTTCGTTGCTGAACCCGCAGTCGGGGCGGTGCCTGGACTCGCCCAACGGTGCCACCGGCAACGGCACCCGGTTGCGGATCTGGGACTGCAACGGCTCGGCCGCGCAGAAGTTCTCGGTCGACGGGGGCGCCCCGGTGGCGGGACCGGGCGGAAAGTGCGTCGACGTGGCCGCCGACGACACGGGCACCGACGGCGCGGCCGTACAGCTGTGGGACTGTCAGTCCTGGGCGGTCGACCAGCACTGGTACCACCGCTCGGACGGATCCCTGAGCACGCTGGGCCGGTGCCTGGACGTCGACGGCAACGGTACGGCGAACGGGACCGAGGTGGAGTTGTGGGACTGCAATGGTGTGGGTGGGCAGAAGTGGGTGCAGCAGGCCGACGGTTCGTTGCTGAACCCGCAGTCGGGGCGGTGCCTGGACTCGCCCAACGGTGCCACCGGCAACGGCACCCGGTTGCGGATCTGGGACTGCAACGGCTCGGCCGCGCAGAAGTTCCGGCTGGGCTGATCCCGGACGGTCAGGGGATCTCCTCCTGCTCCGGGACCACGACCTTGTCGATCATCTGCTGGATCCGGTCGGCAGGCAGCGCCACCGCCAGGGCCCAGTGGTAGACGACGAGGCTGAAGACGGCGGTGACGCCGATGTCCCACCACAGCGGGAACCAGGGGTGCCTGAGGGGTCCGAAGTCGCTGAGGTAGACGATCAGGCCCATGCCGACCAGATAGACCGGCAGCCACTGGGCGGCGCGCAGGTCGAGTTGGGGCGTGATCGGGTTCATCCCGGCGACGCGGTTGGCGACCAGGACGACGTAGCCGATGAGGATCGCCACACCCAGCTTCCAGTCGGTGGTCCAACCCGACCACAGGATCAGCAGGTTGGCGACGATGAAGGCGAGCGGCGACATCCAGCTGCCGCCGGGCAGCCGGTAGGGGCGGTGTGCCTGCGGCAGCCGGTTGCGGAACACCCCGAAGGACAGCGGCGCGCCGGCGTACATGAGCACGCTCGCGCTGGTGATCAACCCGACCAGGGAACGCCAGCTCGGGAACGGCAGGAAGCAGACGCAGCCGATCACGAAGGCGGTGCTCAGACCGACCCAGGGGACACCGCGCCGGTCGGTGGTCTCGAAGGCGGAGGGCACATAGCCGTTGCGGCTCAGGCCGTAGGAGACCCGGGAGGTGGCCGTGATGTAGATCAGCCCGGTGCCCGCGGGTGAGATGACGGCGTCGAGATACAGGACCGTGGCCAGCCAGCCGAGGCTGATGAGCGTGGCGACCTGGGCGAAGGGCCCGCTGAGCGCGGTGAACGCGGAGGTGGCCCAGTGGCTGCCGATCTGGGACGAGGGCAGCGCGGCGAGGAAGACGACCTGCAGCAGGACGTAGATGAGGATGCCGAGGACCATCGATCCGATCACCGCCCGCGGAATGTCCCGCTTGGGGTTGGCGCTCTCGCCGGCGAGTTGGTCGGCCTGCTCGAAGCCCAGCAGCGCGAAGACGATGCCGCTGGTGGAGACGGCGGACAGGATGCCCTTGGCCCCGTACGGGTCGAAGCCGTCGGCGGCCGTGAAGTTGGCGGTGTGGAACTGGACGATGGCGAACACGAAGATCGTCAGCAGCGGGGTGCCGACCTTCCACCAGGTGGCGGCGCTGTTGGTGCGGGCCAGCAGACGGATGCTGAGAAAGTTGACGGACGTGATGACGGCCATCAGCCCGACCGCTACGGCGATGCCGGACGGCGTCAGGATGTGCTCGCCGCTCCGGACCTTCTCCCAGCCGCCCGCCCAGGAGTAGTGCTGGGCATATGTGATCATGGCCAGCACTTCGATGGGCGCCACCGTTACCGCCTGCAGCCAGGAGAACCAGCCGAAGGACGCGCCGGCGGCGCCCCCGAAGGCGTAGTGCGGGAAGCGGGCGGTGCCGCCCGACACCGGATACATCCCGCCCAGCTCCGCGTGCACCAGCGCCAGGATCAGGATCGCGACGCCGCCGATGGCCCAGGAGATGATGGCCGCCGGGCCGGCCGCCGCCAGCGCCCCCTGCGCGCCGAACAGCCAGCCGGACCCGATGATCGAGCCCTCCGAGGCCCAGATCAGCCCGACGAACCCGATCTCGCGCCGCAGCCCGGGTGCGCGGGCCTTGGGGCCGGGCGTCGTGTCTGGCACGGCCATGGCGCGCACCCCCTCGATCAGGGCGATGTTCACCCTCATCGTGCCACGGCGACGGGCTCTTGGCAGTGGACGGGCAGGCGCCCGTACCCGGCCCGGCGGCCCGGGCCCGCCGGTCAGCCGGCCGCGAGGTGCGGGCCGGCCGGCGCGGCCCCGCCGACCGCCGCGTCGTACAGGGCCCGGGTGGCGGCGCCGAAGTAGGCGCTGTAGGAGATCTGGGGTGTGTTGCCGCCCGTGTGATAGCCGCCGATCACTCCGATGACGGCCCAGCCGCCGGGCCAGGGCAGGAGCATGGGGCCGCCGCTGGTGCCGCCCACGAAGGCGTCGCAGGCGATGCGCGGGAACGTACCCGGGTCGGCCGGGTCGTCGCTGTCCCAGCGGGTGGTTGCGCTCCAGCACTCCAGCGGCTTCTCCGCCCCCGACGGATAGCCGATCATCCGCACGGGGGCGTGGTAGTAACCGGTCCCGGTGAGCAGCTGTACCCCGCCGACCGCGTCCTGGAGCGGCGTGCCGTCCTCGTTGGGTTCGGTGACCGCGAAGGCGAAGTCGTACGCCGCCCCCGCGTGCTCGCCCAGGTCGTAGTACTTCTGCGGGACATAGACGCCGTTGGTGCGCACCGGGAAGATCCCGAAGGGCTTGAGGGCGTCGTGGTACTGCGGGACGAAGGCCAGATGGCGCTTGGGGGAGGTGCCCGCGTACCCCTTCAGGCAGTGGCCGGCGCTCAGCACCAGGTCGTGGCCGGGGCTGCGGACGACGGAACCGCTGCAGGTGCGGCCGGTCCCGGTGGCGTCGGTCCAGAAGAAGGTGCCGGCCTGTGGGATGCCGTCGAAGCTCCGGCTCGGCGGGATGTACTCGCCCGGCTGCGGCCCGTCCACCGCGGGGGACACCGTGGCGGACGGCGCCGTCGTGCCCGTCTCCGCGCCCTTGACGGCGTCGGCGGGCAGGGCGGCGGCCATCCGGGCCGGGGTCCAGTAGGCGTCGAGTCGTTCGGCGACCGGGTTGGGGTCGGCCGTGGTGCTGTCGGCGGATGCCGTCGTGGTGAGTCCGGCACTGAACAGAAGGGCTGCCGCGCAGCCGGTGGCGTAACGGACGATTCTGGTCCCGAGCAACATCGATTCCCCTCAGGGCGGCCGCAGGTGACGGCTCACCATAAGCCCACGGCCCCGGGAGTCACAGCGTCCACGGCCGAATCCGGCTATGCGGGGTGTCCGGCGCCCGACGGGGTGTCAACTCCTGTCGGCCATCCGGGTGTACGGGCCGTGAAGTTGCTCAGAGGGTGCCGCGCAACGGGGGAACGGCGGGCGTCTCGACGGCGGCCGCGAGATCCTCCTCACGGAGCCGGAAACCCTCGGGACAGGCCTCGCGCCGGGTACGCCGTGCGGGTTCGCTGGTGCGCCACATGTACAGGCACCGGGCGCACTGCAGCACGTCCCAGACGCCGGGGACCGGGGAGGAGTGGACGTGCTCGAGCCGCGGGCATTCGCAGCGGGGGCAGACGGTGTAGTTCGTGGGTTCGGGCATGGCGGTCTCCTTGAGGGCTCGGGTCAGCGGCGGGCGGCGAGGGCCTGCAGGCGGGTGAGCCAGTCGGCCGTCTCGGGCAGGTCCCGGACCGGGGTTCCGTAGGTGCCGCGGTGGTCGGGTGCGACGGGCGTCGTCGCGTCGATGACGAGCTTGTCCACGATGCCCGGGGTCCGGGCCTGCGGAGCGAGTTCGACGACCGGCAGGTTGGGGATGGTGATCAGGTCCCCGGCCGGATTCATCTTGGTGGACAGGGCCCACATCACCTGCGGCAGATCGAACGGGTCGACGTCCTCGTCCACCACGATGACCGTGGTCGCGTAGCCGAGTCCGTGCGGTGTCGTCAGCACCCGCAGCCCCACCGCCTTGGCGAAACCGCCGTACCGCTTATTGGTCGAGACGATGACGACCAGCCCGTGCGTGTAGGAGGCGTTGACCGCCTGTACCTCCGGGAAGTCCGCCTTCAGTTGCTGGAACAGCGGCACACAGGTGTTGGCGGCGATGAGGAAGTCGCACTCCGTCCACGGCATTCCGAGGTACAGGTGCTCGAAGACCGGGTCCGTGCGGTACGAGATCCGGTCGACCCGGATCACCGGCATGCTCCGGCCGCCCGAGTAGTGGCCCGTGAACTCGCCGAAGGGCCCCTCGAATTCGCGCCTGCGGCCCTCGACGACTCCCTCGATCACCACCTCGCTGCCCCACGGCACGGGCAGCCCGGTCAGCGGCGCCCGCGCGATCGGGGCGGGCGCCCCCCTCAGGGCGCCGGCGAGCCCGTACTCGTTCTCCTCGTACTTCATCGGGGTGGACGCGGCGATGGTGATCAACGGGTCGTTGCCGAGGGTGATCGCGACGGGCAGGTCCTCGCCGCGCTCCTCGGCCGTGCGCAGGTGCAGGGCGATGTCGTGCATCGGCACCGGCTGGATGGCGAGCCTGCGCCGGCCCTTGACCTGCAGGCGGTAGATACCGAGGTTCTGCTTGCCGCTGTGCTCGGGGTCGTCGGGGTCCTTGGAGACGACCGCGGCCTTGTCGAGGTAGAAGCTCCCGTCCCCGTCGTTGAGCCGGATGAGCGGCAGCACGCGGAACAGGTCGGCGTCGTCGCCCTCGAGGGTGTTCTGCGCCCACGGAGGGTTCTCGCGCCACTCGGGCTCGACCGGGAACGCCTCCCAGCGGCGGACGAACTCCGCGACCTGCTCCCTGGCCCCGGTCTCCTTGGGCAGACCGAGGGCGAGCGCGTGGTTGGCCCACGAGCCGTGGACGTTCATCGCGATCCGCGCGTCCGTGAAGCCCTTGACGTTGTCGAAGAACAGGGCGGGCGCCGCGTCGCCGAGGCGCGGAGCGGCGTTCGCCGCGGCCGCGATGTCGGGTTCGGGCAGCACTTCGTCCGTGACACGCAGGAGTTGGCCCGCCTTGTCGAGCGCGTCGAGGAAGCCGCGCAGGTCGTCGTGGGGCATGGGAGGTCCTTTCCCGGAGGTGACGGGTGAGGGGTGACGGGTGAGGGGTGACGGGTGTGGTGAGAGAGGTGGGTGTGAGGTGAGGGATGGGGAGGAGGGGGGCCACGTGGTGACGGGCGGACGGGTCAGCCGGTCGCGCGCAGGGCGCGGGCCGCCCGCATGCCCTCCCAGCGCCCGGTCTCGGGCGCGGGCAGGCCGAACTGGTCGAGGATGCGCGTGACGACGTGGTCGACGATGTCCTGCACCGACTGCGGATGGTGGTAGAAGGCCGGCATGGGAGGCACCAACTGCACGCCCATGCGGGCGAGTTCGAGCATGTTCTCCAGGTGGATCTCGCTCAGCGGTGTCTCGCGCGGCACCAGCACCAGCGGGCGCCGCTCCTTGAGCACCACGTCCGCGGCCCGGCCGACCAGCCCGTCGGCGTAGCCGGCACGGATACCGGCGAGGGTCTTCATCGAGCAGGGCACCACGACCATGCCGTCCGTCCGGAACGAGCCCGACGAGATGGCCGCCCCCTGGTCCTGCGGCGCGTAGGTGACATCGGCCAGCGCCGTGACGTCGGAGACCGCCAGCCCGGTCTCCAGCTCGATCGTGGCTCGTGCCCAGCGGCTGAGCACCAGGTGGGTCTCCACGTCCGCGAGCGCGGCCAACTGCTCCAGCAGCCGGACGCCGAACACGGCGCCCGTTGCTCCGGTCATGCCCACGATCAGTCGCACGGTCTCGGCTCCTTGGGTTCGTCCGGCTCGGAATGCGGGCAACCCTTTCGGTCACCGCCCTTTCGACGCTATGCGTGCCCAGTGAGGTCGGCGGCGTACGCTGAGGACAGATCATGGACAAAAACGGACAGCCACGCTCCACCGGCCGGACCGGGATCGCCCCCGCCCCCTACCGTGCCGCCGCCGGAGCCCCGCCCGGGGCGGAGGTCTTCGACCTCTCCGCGCTGCCCCGCCGCGCCCACGGCCACGGCCTGGACCCCTACGCGGCCAAGCGCCCCGCCTTCCACGAGCTGATCGCGCTGCGCGGCGGCGTCCTGCGCTGCTCGCTCGACTTCGGCGCGTGCGAGATGGCGGCGGGTGACTGGCTGTGGGTGCGGCCCGGCCAGGTCCACCAGTACGACTCCGACCTCGCCGCCGCCGACGGGGTGGTCGTGCTGTTCACCCCGGGCTTCCTCACCCCAGCGACCATCGAGGCGGCACACGTCGACCAGCCCGTGTGGCGCGCCCCGCTGGCCCCGGCGGACACGGACGCGGCAGCCCTGGACGCCGTACTCGGGCTGCTGTGCAGCGAGTACCGGCGGCCGGCCGACCTGCCGTTGGAGATCCGGATCGACGTCGTACGACATCTGCTGTCGGTGCTGGTGCTCCGGCTGTCCCACGCGCAGCAGGAGGAGGACGCGACGGCGAGCGGCAACGAGGCGTTTCGGCGCTTGCGGCGCGCGGTCGAGCGGGACTTCGCCCGCACCCACCGGGTCGAGGACTACGCGCACGCCCTCGGCTACAGCGTCCGCACCCTGACCCGAGCCACCCGCGCGGCCGTCGGCAGCGGAGCCAAGGCCTTCATCGACGACCGCGTACTGCTGGAGGCACGGCGGCTGCTGTGGCACACCGACCTGCCGGCCACGGCGGTCGGCGACCGCCTCGGCTTCCCCGACGCGACCGTGTTCACCCGCTTCTTCCGCCGCCGGACCGGCGAGACCCCCGCGGCGTTCCGGGCACGGGTGCGAGGACGCGCACCGCGACCGGCCGGTCCGGACTCACCGGTGCAGGGCTCACGGGGGGAGGGCTCACAGGGGTAGGGGTGCGTTCGGTGGGCGGTCCTGCCCGCGTCCTCAGGACAGTGCCCGGTGCGCGCTCTTGAGGGCGTTGCGGAAGTGACCGACCTCCTGCGGGGTCAGGTCCTGGACCATGCGGCGTTCGAGGCTGCGGGCCGGTTCGGCGTACTCGGCCAGGAGGCGGCGGCCCGTGTCGGTGAGCAGGATGATCTTCTCCCGGCGGTTGCCGGGGTTCGGTTCGCGGCGGATGAGGTCGCGGGCCTCCAGGGCGCGGACCATGTCGGCCATGGACTGGGCCGTGACGAAGGAGTCCCTGGCCAACTGGGCGGCGGAGATGGCGTCGTGCCGTTCCAGCACCGTGAGGGCGGTGTACTGCAGGGCCGTGATGCCGGCCGGCCTGACCAGTTCGTCCAGGCGGGCGCGGACGACGAGTTCGGTGCGTTTGAGCAGGTAGAGCAGGGAAGGGCCGCTCTCCCCACCTCGCTGCGCAGCGGATTTCGTCGGTTGCGTCATGCCGTGCCTTCCCCCATGCCGATCTCGGTCGCTTCCGTCAGCCTAAGTCATTGACAGGAATCCTGTCGGAAGAGAACACTGGCGCAACCGACAGGATTCCTGTCGATCTATCGACGGACACCAATCGACGGACCCCAGGAAGAGGCGCACGCATGGATCTGCACGGCAAGGTCGCCGTCGTCACCGGCAGCGGTCGCGGGCTCGGTCTGGCCTACGCCCGGGCCCTCGCCGCGGCCGGAGCCGCCGTCGTCGTCAACGACGTCGATCCCGGCGCGGTCGACGCGGCGGTGGACACCCTCACCTCCGCGGGCGGCAACGCCGTCGGCGTCGTGGCCGCAGTGGGCGACAGCGCGGCGGCCGAGCAGCTCGTCGAGACCGCGGTAAGGGAGTTCGGGCGGCTCGACGTCCTCGTCACCAACGCGGGCATCCTCCGCGACCGGGTGCTGTGGAAGATGACGGACGACGACTTCGACGCCGTTGTCAGGGTGCATCTGCGCGGCACCTTCACCTGTGCCCGTGCCGCGGCCGTGCGGATGCGCGAGCAGGGCAGTGGCGGCCGTATCGTGCTGATCTCCTCCCCGGCCGGCCAGCGGGGCAACTTCGGGCAGACCAACTACGCCGCCGCCAAGGCCGGGATCGTGGCGATGGCGCGGACCTGGGCGATGGAGCTGGCCAGGGCCGGCATCACCGTCAACGTGGTCGTCCCGGTCGCGGCCACCGAGATGACCAGGACCATCCCGGTCTTCGCGCCGCTCATCGAGGAGTCCGAACGCACCGGCACCCCCCTGCCGGACTGGCTGCGCAGGGACGAGGGGCTCGGCACCGTGCAGGACGTCGCGGGCCTGATCACCTTCCTCGCCTCGGACGCCGCCAAGGACATCACCGGCCAGGCCATCGGCATCGGCGGCGACCGGCTCGCCCTGTGGGCACACCCGCAGGAGAAGGCCGTCGCCTTCGCCGCCGGGGGCTGGAGCGCCGACGCCATCGCCGAGCACTGGCACGGCGGCGTGGGCGCCGAGCCCGAGACCTACGGCATCCCGGCTCCCCAGGCACCGGAGGCGTGACATGGCCACCCCGGCGATCGATGTCAGCTCGCTGACCGCCATCGACGTCCACACCCACGCAGAGATCTCCAAGGACGGCCATGCGTCACTGAGCCCCGAACTCCTCGGCGCCTCCGCCGCGTACTTCAAGGCGCACGGCCACCGGCAGCCCACCATCGAGGAGATGGCCGCCCACTACCGTGAACGCCGCATGGCCGCCGTGGTGTTCACCGTCGACGCCGAGCACGCCACCGGCCATCCCCGCATCCCCAACGAGGAGATCGCCGAGAGCTGCGCGGCCCACGCCGACGTCCTCGTCCCGTTCGCGAGCATCGACCCCCACAAGGGCCGCGCGGGCGTGCGCGAGGCCCGGCGGCTGGTCACGGAGTACGGCGTGCGCGGCTTCAAGTTCCACCCCAGCCTCCAGGGGTTCTCGCCGGACGACCGGATGGCCTATCCGTTGTACGAGGCCATCGAGGAACTCGGTGTCCCCGCGTTGTTCCACACCGGCCAGACCGGCATCGGCGCCGGTGTCCCCGGTGGCGGCGGGATCCGGCTGAAGCACTCCGATCCGATGCTCGTCGACGACGTGGCCGTGGACTTCCCCGAACTGCGCATCATCCTCGCGCACCCGTCGTTCCCCTGGCAGGACGAGGCCCTGGCCGTCGCCACGCACAAACCGCACGTGTACATCGACCTGTCGGGCTGGTCCCCGAAGTACTTCCCGCCGCAGCTGGTGCGGTACGCCAACACGCTGCTCAAGGACAAGGTGCTCTTCGGCTCCGACTACCCGGTCATCACGCCCGACCGCTGGCTCGCCGACTTCGCCGGCCTCGACATCAAACCCGAGGTCAGGCCCAGGATCCTCAAGGACAACGCGGCCCGGCTGCTCGGCCTGCTCAAGGACTGAGGCCTGCGCAAGGCCTGATGGAGGGAGATGCCGTGCTGAACCAAGGCCTCGGCTCCTGGCCCGCGCGCCGGGCCCGCAAGACCCCGGACCGCATCGCGGTCGTCCACGAGGACCAGGAGATCACCTACCGCGCACTGCACCAGCGGGTACTGCGCCTCGCCCACGCCCTGCGCGCCCTGGGCGTCGCACGCGGCGACCGTGTCGCCTACCTCGGACCCAACCATCCCGCCTTCCTGGAGACCCTGTTCGCGGCCGGTGCGCTCGGCGCCGTCTTCGTGCCGCTCAACACCCGCCTCACGGCACAGGAGTTGACGTACAACCTCAGCGACTCGGGCAGCACTGTCCTGGTGCACGGCCCCGAGCACGCCGCGCCGGCCGCGACCGCGGCGGCGGACGCGGGCGTGCGCCACCGCATCGCCCGTGCCCCGGACACCGCGGACACCCTCGACTACGACGGCCTGCTCGCCGGCGCCGGAACCGAGCCGCTGGACGAGGCCGTCGCCCCGGACGACCCCTGCATGATCATGTACACCTCCGGGACCACGGGCCGCCCCAAGGGCGCCGTCCTGTCCCACGCCAACATCATCTGGAACAGCGTCAACGTCCTGGTCGACACCGACCTGGCAGGCGACGAGGTCACCCTGGTCGTCGCCCCGCTGTTCCACACCGCCGCGCTCAACATGACCTGCCTGCCCACTTTCCTCAAGGGCGGCCGTGCCGTGCTGCTCGGCGCCTTCGACGCCGAGCAGGTGCTGGAGGTCATCGAGCGGCGGCGGGTGACGTACATGTTCGGGGTGCCCACGATGTACGACGCCCTGGCCGCCCGCCCCCGGTGGCCGACGGCGGACCTCTCCAGCCTGCGCACCCTGTGCTGCGGCGGCGCGCCGGTGCCCGCCCGCACCATCGACACCTATCTCGCGCGCGGACTGGCCTTCAGCCAGGGCTACGGGATGACCGAGGCCTCTCCGGGAGTCCTCTTCCTGGACCGGGAGCAGACCTCGGCGAAGGCGGGCTCCGCGGGCGTGCCGCACTTCTTCACCGACACGCGCGTGGTGCGCCCCGACGGCCACGAGGCGGCCCCGGGAGAGCGGGGCGAGATCCTCGTCAGCGGCCCGAACGTCATGGCCGGCTACTGGAACCGGCCCGCGGACACCCGGGCCGCCGTGACCGACGACGGCTGGCTGCGCACCGGTGACGTGGCGCGGACCGACGACGACGGCTACGCCTATGTGGTCGACCGGGTCAAGGACATGTTCGTCTCGGGCGGCGAGAACGTGTACCCGGCCGAGGTCGAGGCCGCCCTGCTCACCCATCCCGCCGTCCGTGAATGCGCCGTCGTCGGTGTGCCGCACGACGTCTGGGGCGAGGTCGGCCACGCGGTCCTCGTCCTCGAGCCCGGGGCGCGGGCCGGCGCCGAGGAGATCCTCGCGCACGTACGGCCCCGGCTGGCCAAGTACAAGATCCCGAGGAGCCTGGTCTTCGCCGACAGCCTGCCCCGCACGGCCTCGGGAAAGATCGTCAAGGCCGCCGTGCGTGCGTCCTGCGTCCACCCCTGACCCGGCAACCGGCCGGACGGCTCCCCGACTTCCCTCACGAAAGGCGGACCTCCCATGCCCCTGCACGCCGACGGCCTCGACGGCCTCCTCTCCCTGTCCGGCCGCGATCTCGGCCGCACCGACTGGCTGGAGATCACCCAGGAGCGCGTCAACACCTTCGCCGACGCCACCGACGACCACCAGTGGATCCACACCGACCCGCAGCGGGCCGGTGCGGGGCCCTTCGGCGGTCCCATCGCCCACGGGTATCTCACCCTCTCCCTGGTCATTCCGCTCTTCGGTGACCTGCTGCGGATCAGCGGCATCTCCATGAGCGTCAACTACGGCCTGGAGAAGGTCCGTTTCCCCAGCCCCGTACCGGTCGGCGCGAAGATCCGGCTGCACGGCGCGGTCGACTCCGTGGAGCGGGTCAAGGGCAACGGCGTCCAGATGCTGGTGGCCTTCACCGTCGAGGTCGAGGGCAACGACAAACCGGCGTGCGTGGCACAGGCGGTGTACCGGCACTACGCCTGACGTGCCGGAGCCCGGCCCGCCGAGTGGGGCAGGGCCGGGGAGCTAGCCTTCGCTGTCGCGCCCGGGGGAGCGGCCGTCGATGCGGTCGAGCAACGAACGGGCCTCGGCGGCGCGGTAATGGTCCGGGCCCAGCACGGTCCGGCAGGCGTCGAGGGCGTCCGCGGCCCCGGCGCGGGCCTCGTCGGTGCGGCCCAGGCCCAACTGGGCGGTGGCGACGGCCAGTTCGACACCGCCCGTCTCCGCACGAGTGAGTTCGGGCAGGTCCCGGCGCAGCGCGCCGGCATGCTCGGCCTCGGTGAGCGCCTCCTCGTGGCGTCCCTGGCCGTTGAGGCTGCGGGCCAGGCCGAGGCGCAGGACCAGCGCGAGCCGGCCCTCGGCGAAGCGGCCGGCGAGCGCGTCACGGGCGATTGCCTCGGCCTCCTCATGGCGGCCCTGTGCGTTGAGGGCGAAGACCAGTCCGTTGCGGGCGGCCACGGCGACGAGTGGCAGGTGGGGCCCGGTGCCGCGGTCGGCGATGCGGGCGACGGCCGCGCACTCCGCCTCGCTCTCGGCGGACCGGTCGAGGGCCACCAAGGTCTGGGCGCGGTCCGAGCGGAGCTTCAGGGTCAGCAGGTGTTCGGCACCGAATATCCTGCCGAACACCGGCAGCAGCTCGTCGTACTGGGCAAGGGCCTCGGCGTGGCGGCCCTGCGCGCCCATCGCGACCGCGGCGATGCTCAGTGCCCGCGGTGCGTACGGGTCGTCACCGTGCAGCGCGGAGCGGGCCGAGGCGACCTCACGGGCCTCGGCCTCCGCCTCGGCGAACCGCCCGTCCTTGAGCAGGTCCATGGTCCGCGTCAGCGGAGACGCGGACCTTCCCGCGTCGTTTCGGCCACGGGGCCGGAAGAGTCTCATGTCCGGAGCATACGAACGCCGGGCACGCGGGTCCGAGGCGGTACCGGCGGTCGGCAAGGCCCGTGCTGCCCGGCGTCGCCCGCGCCCGGCCGGATCGCCGGACCCGCGGCCCGGATCAGCCGGGCGGCAGGTGGTCGCCGCCGTCGGCCTGCAGGCCCGCGACCAGCAGCCGGACCAGCTCGCGGGCGTCGTAGCGGGTGTCGCTCTCCGCGCCGATGCAGAGGTTGCCGACGCCGCGCATGAGTTGGTAGGCCGTCAGGCCGGGGCGGATCTCACCGGCCGCCGCCGCGGCGTCGAGCAACTCGGTGCAGACCGGCAGGAGGCGGTCGAGGAAGTGGGTGTGCAGCGCCTCGAAGCCGGCGCTGTCCGAGCGCAGTACGGCGGCGAGACCGTGCTTGGTGACCAGGAAGTCCACGAAGAGGTCGATCCAGCGGCCGAGCGCGGTGTGAGCACTCGTACCGCTCGCCAGCAGCTCGGGACCGGCCTGCGCGAGGCTCTCCACCTGGTGCCGGTAGACGGCGATGATCAGGTCCGCGCGGGTCGGGAAGTGGCGGTAGATGGTGCCCAGTCCGACTCCCGCCCGGGTCGCGATGTCGCGCACCGGTGCTTCCACGCCCGACGTGACGAACACCGCCGCCGCTGCGTCGAGCAACGTCTCCTTGTTGCGCACGGCGTCCCTGCGCCTGGCCTGCGCCCCGCGCCCCGCTCCGTCGTCGCCGTCGTGCACCGCGCCGCTCCCTCCACGGCATGCCCGGCCGCCCTGGCACGCCTTGCTAAACGGAACGGTGTTCCGTATCTTCGTTTCCGGAACATGGTTCCGCTTGCCCATGGTGGCAGAGCGAGCGCCGGCAGCCAAGTCATGCCCGCGTCGCCACGCTCCCTTCGTACCGAGAAGACAGGAGACCCACGGTCATGCCGCACACACCCCGGCCCCGCTTCGGCATCATGACCGCTCCGATGCAGGTGACGTACGACGACATCGTGCGGGTCTGGCGCGAGGCGGACGCGATCGCGCAGATCGAGCACGCCTGGCTCTTCGACCACCTCATGCCGATCGTCGGAGACCCGCGCGGACCGATCTTCGAAGGCTGGACACTGCTCGCGGCCCTGGCCGCGCAGACCCGTCGCCTGCGCCTCGGCCTGCTGGTCACCAGCAACCGCTTCCGGCCGCCCGCGATGCTGGCCAAGATCGCCACGACCGTCGACGTCGTCTCCGGCGGACGGCTCGACTTCGGCATCGGTGTCGGCTCGCGACCGAACCCGCCCGAGGCCCGCCGCGAGTACCCGGCCCACGGACTGCCCTTCCAGGACACCGGGCACGCCGTCGAGAGCCTCGCCGAGGCCTGCACGCTGATCCGCCGCCTGTGGACCGAGCCGGAACCCTTCGACTTCCACGGCACCCACCACCACCTCGCCGGCGCGTACGGCAGCCCCAAGCCCGTGCAGCGCCCCCACCCGCCGATCCTCGTCGGCGGCCGGGCCTCCGCCACCCTCCGCGTGGCCGCCGAGCACGCGGACCTGTGGAACATCCCCGGCGGCGACACCGCCGACGTCGTGCGCCGAAGCGCCCTGCTGGACCGCTACTGCACCGAGATCGGCCGCGACCCGGCCACCCTCACGCGCTCGATCCACCTGCCCGTCTCCTACGACCGGCCCGGCCGCACCCGGGCCGCGATCGCCGAGGCGGTCGACGCCGGCTTCGGGCACGTCGTCCTCGGGCTGCCGGCGCCGTATCCGGCCGGAGTCGCCCAGTGGGTGACCGACGAGGTGATCAAGCCGTCGGCCTAGGACCTGGCCGTTCCGGGAGGAGGAACGGCGTCACCTGTCACAGACCCGGCCGCTGCCCGGCCGCTGCCCTGTCCTGTTGGTGTGCGCATCGGCGCTCACCGGAGAGGGGCTGGAGCAGGCCGTCAAGGGCGCGGACGTGGTCGTGGACGTCTCCAACTCGCCGTCGTTCGAGACCGAGGCGGCGCTGGACTTCTTCACGCGCTCGGTGCGGAACAGCAGGGCGGCCCGCGTCGGTCAAGGGCGGTCGCTCGTCCATGGTGCCGATGCCTTTCCCGGGTCGGCCGTCGTACGGTGCTCACCACGGTGCTCATGCGTGCGGAAGTGGCCCTCGGGGACAGTGTGCCCAGGCCGGGGTCCAGGCCGCGCCCCGAAGAGGGCGAACCGCCCGGAGTGCAGGTGGCGGCGGAGCGCGGTGAGTGCCGGGTGCGGGTTGCCGCGGTGCCACAGCGGCGAGTGCGGGTGGACCGGTTCCCGATCGTGCAGGGCGATACGGCGCAGTCCGTGGCCCGCTCGCCGTACCGCGACCGGAAGGAGACGGCCGCGCACGGCGCGGCCCACCCGCGCGCTCGCCGGCGCCGGCCCGGACGCGCCGGATCCGGTCCGGCTCGTCGGTGAACTCGTCGTGAAGGAGACCGAGTTCGCAAGGTGGCCGCCGCCGTGCGCCTGCACCCCATGGCGATCTGCGGTACCGGCGGCCCATGCCCGGTCATCCACCACGCGACACCGGGGGAACCCCCGAGCGCGACGCGATGCCGCTGCCGGACGTGGTCCCGCAGGTCAGCGCACCCGTCCGCGTGGTTTCAGCGGGACGTGCGGCAGTTCCGGCGCGGGGAGCGGGTCACCGTCGTAACCCTTCACCTCGCCGAACCGCGTCCCCGTCATCCAGTCCTCGCGAGCCTGGGCGATGTCGGCGTGCGAGCGGCCGATGAAGTTCCACCACATGACGATCTCCTCGCCGAACGGCGGGCCGCCGAGCAGGACGGCGCGAGCCGGGGTGTCGGAGTCGTTGGTGAGGGTGAGGGCGGAGGCGCCGTCGGGGACATACCCCAACTCGGCCGGACGCAACGGGGTTTCGGCGGCGCTGAGATGACCCTGGTCGACGAGGACGCCGTGCTCGAAGGCGGGATCGACGGGCAGCGTGAGCCCGGCGTGGGGTTCGAGGACGATCTCGGCGCCGAGGAGAGGAGTGAAGGTCCGTACGGGAGAGGCCGATCCGGCGAGGGAGCCGAGGAAGACGCGGAGCACGGCGCCTTCGAGACGCACCGGCTCGGGCACGTGGTGCTGGAAGTCCCGGGCAGTGTGCCGGTGTTGCTCGGGCAGGGCCACCCAGAGCTGGACGCCGTGCAGGACGGTGGTCCCAGGCGTGGACACCTCGGAGTGGCTGATGCCGTGGCCGCCGGTCATGAGGTTCAGCTCGCCGGGCCGTACGAAGGCGTGGCTGCCGAGGCTGTCCCGGTGCTCGATCTCGCCGCTGAACAGCCAGCTGACCGTCTGCAGCCCGGTGTGCGGATGGGGGGCGACGTCCATGCCACCGGTGGCGGCGACGTCGTCGGGGCCGTAGTGGTCGGCGAAGCACCAGGCGCCGATCAGGCTTCGGGCCCGCTGGGGCAGTGTGCGTCGGACCGTCATCGCGCGGGGTCCGCCCAACGGTACGTCGCGCGGCGTGAGTACCTCGACCCGCGCGGCCGTGTCGGTGTGGTCCGTCTCGGCGGGGGAGCCGCAGCGCATCTCGGCGGGCCTCGCCTCGGTGTTGCTCACGAGTCCGCACCTCCGTCCATATTAGTTTTATATTCAACAACTATGTGCGATCATAGCCCCGAGACCGGATCCGCGCACCTCCTGGCGGGAGCCCGGTCACCGCGAACGGAGGAGTCCAGGTTGACCAGTCCCGTCCCGTCCGGCGCCACCCGGCGGATCTTCATCGACAAGCAGAGCCCCAAGTCCTACCACGCACTGCTGCAGACGTCCGAGGCGGTGCGGGCGGCAGCCGCCGACGCCGGCCTGGAGCGCACCCTGGTGGAGCTGGTCAACCTGCGTGTCTCGCAGATCAACGGCTGTGCCTACTGCCTGCACGTGCACACCCGGGCCGCGTTGCGCGCGGGGGACACGCCGGAGCGCCTCGGCGTCCTCGCCGCCTGGCGGGAGACCGAACTGTTCACGCCCGCCGAGCGGGCCGCGCTGGCGCTCGCCGAGGCGACCACCGCGGCGGCGGACGGTGAACGCCAGGACGCGGCCTACGCGGCGGCGCGGGACGTGCTCACCGACGACCAGACGGCGGCGGTGATCTGGGTGGCCATCACCATCAACGCCTTCAACCGGGTCTCGATCATGAGCGGACACCCGGTGCGGCAGGAGCACTGACCGTGCCTCGGCCGGCTGTGACGTATCGCTGTGAGACGTATCGCTCCTGGTCACTCAGCGTCCGGCGCATGAGGGAGTAGTGCGCGTGCGTTGTCCGCCGCCCGGCCGTGCGGACTTCGAGCCGTGCAGGAGGGTGCTGCGGCACTGTTCCGGCGACCTCCGGCCGGCCACCACCGGCACCTCGCACTCGGCCCGCGCCGGCACCAACCGGTGCACCGGCCCGAGGTGCGGCAGCCGGGCCGCCCGGCCTCGTCGCCGGGCCACGCCTGTGACCAGCAGGTCGTCCGGGGACGACGCGATCGAACACAGCACCCGGCGCGCAGGGGGGACAGTGGCCTTGCCCGAAGGCGGCGGTCACGCGGTGTCCCGATAGCGCTCTGCCGGGCCCAGGAACGCGCTCCACCCGCCCTCCGGCTTCTCGCCGACCCTGAGGCTGCGCAGTCTCGCGAGAACCTCCGTGTCCTGGGCGTCGAGCCAGTCGACGAACTGCCGGAACGAGACCAGCCGCACGTCCTCCCGGCCGGCGATCTGCTTGAGGGCCTCCTCGGCCGCGTCCATGTAGATGCCGCCGTTCCACTCCTCGAAGTGGTTGCCGATGAACAGCGGCGCCCGGTTGGTCTCATAGGCCCGCTGGAACCCGGCCACGTACGCCTGTGTCGCCTGGGCGCGCCAGTAGGGGTAGTTGTACGACGGTGCCCGCGTCGTGTTCTTGGACTGGTTCGCCAGCATGTTGTAGTCCATCGACAGCACTTCGAACGTGTGGCCGGGAAACGGGATGCTCTGCAGCGGCAGGTCCCAGACGCCCTCCCGCTTCCTCGGCCAGCGCTGCAGCCCGCCCGGTGAGGAGGCGTCGTAGCGCCAGCCCATTTCCTGCGCGACCGGCAGGAGGTTCCGCTGCCCGAGCAGGCAGGGGGTTCGGCCGCCCACCAGTTCCTTGTCGTAGTCGAAGGGGGGGTGCGGCTCGCTGTGCCAACCGGTGTGCGTGCGCCAGGACTTGACGAAGGAGCGGGCCTGGTCGATCTCCGAACGCCACTGCGCCGGAGTCCAGTCGGCCACCGAGCCGGGACCGGCGCAGAAGTGTCCGTTGAAGTGCGTGCCGATCTCGTGCCCGTCGAGCCAGGCCTGACGCACGTACGACAGCGTCTGCCTGAGGTGGTCGTCGGTGAGGTAACCGATGTCCGAGGCGCCGACCGGGTTGTTGGGCGGCCGGTACAGCTGGCTTTTGTCCTCCGGCAGCAGGTAGAGGCCGGACAGGAAGAACGTCATGCATGCGTCGTGGTCCCGGGCGAGCTGCAGGAAGCGCGGGAACAGGCCGGTGCCCACCTCGCCGGCGCCGTCCCAGGAGAACACCACGAACTGCGGCGGGCGCCGGCCGGGTTCGAGCGGGGTTGCCGGTGCGGGCTGGTGCGGCTGCCGCCCGGTGTACGACGTCGAGCCGTCCCCGATCAGCCTGGGTGCCGCCCCCGGCCCCTCCTGCCCCTCTGCTGTGCCCAGGCCCGCGCATCCGGCCAGGGAGGCGGCGGCCACACCGATGCCGGCGCCGATCCCGAGGTGTGCCATCCTCCGGCGGCTGATGTCCCTCATCGTCATCCCGACTCGCCTCCTGTCGCGACGCGTTGTGCGCCTCCTCAGCCTTGCGTCCGAATGCCGTGGGTCCGAATGCCGTGCGTCCGAAGTCGTGCGTCGGAACATATCGAACTGTAAATCCGATAAGCGGAGGAATTGATTGATTTAGGGCGGTGTGGCGCGCAAAGGGGTTGCCAAAGCGTCTCCGTCAGCGGAACGCCGTCACATTGCGTGCCGCCCAGGTGGTGAAGGGGGTCGCGGGCCGTCCGAGCAGCCGGGGCACGTCCTGGGTGACCGTCCGCTCCTGCGGGGTGGGGGTGCCGAGGACGGCGAGCGTGCCGTCGGCGACCGCGGGCGGCATGAAACGGAGCATCTGTGCGCGGGCCTCCTCGGGGGTCTGCTCCACGAAGGTCACCGGCTCCCCGAGCGCTTCGCCGATGGCGGCGGCCCGCTGACGTGGGGTGGTGGGCTCCGGGCCGGTCAGTGTGTAGGTGGCGCCGGCGTGCCCGGCCTCGCGCAGCACGGCCGCCGCAACGGCCGCGACATCGGCCGGGTCGACGAACGGCAGCGCCACATCGGCGAACGGCGCCGCCGCCGTACGGTGCCGGCGGACCGGTTCCGCCCAGGCGAGCGCGTTGGAGGCCAGTCCGCCCGGGCGCAGGACGGTGCACGCCGGACCGGCCCCTGTCGCGGCCGCCTCGAAGCCCGCGGCGTGTGCGTACGCCCCGGGCCGGGTCCCCGCGCCCTGTGAGGACAGCAGTACCACCTTCTCGATCCCGGCGTCGGCGGCCCGGCGCAGGATGCCGTCCGGGTCCTCGCCGGCCACCAGCAGGAACAGGGCGTGCGCGCCGGCGAGCGCGGGCGCGAGGCTCTTCGGCCTGCCGAGGTCGGCGGCTACGGCCCGTACCCCGGGCGGCACGTCCGCGGCCCCGATGTGCCGGGCGACGGCCGTCACCGCCTCGCCGGCCTCGGCCAGCTCGGCGACCAGCGCTCGGCCGACGTTTCCGGTGGCCCCCGTGACGACGATCATGGCGTCTCCTTCGAGTTAGTTAGTTGACTGACTAAGAGGGACGTTAGCCTGCGGCGCGGTCCTTTGTCTATCGTTAGTCAGGTGACTGACTCAGAATCCGGAACCGGGACGAAGGCTGTGCGAGCGGGCCGTGGCGGCAAGCGTGAGCGCCTGGTGAGGGCAGCCGTGCGGATCTTCCATGAGCAGGGTGTGGAGAAGACCACCCTCGGCGACATCGCCCGTGCGGCCGAGGTGCCGCTCGGCAACGTCTACTACTACTTCAAGACCAAGGACCAGCTGGTCGAGGCCGCGGTGGCCGCCCACTGCGCCCAACTTGACACACTCACCGCCCAGTTGGACACCCTCCCGGACCCGGCCGAACGGCTGAGGACACTGGTCGCCGGCTGGGTCGACCAGCGCGAGACCGCGGCCCGTTTCGGCTGCCCCTTCGGCACCCTCGCGTCCGAACTCGACAAGCGCGACGACGGCCTCGACCGGGCTGCGGCACAGGTCATGCGGGCCCTACTGGACTGGGTGGAGTCCCAGTTCGCCCAGCTCGGCCGTGCCGACGCCGCCGCACTGGCCGTCGAACTCGTCGCGGCCTACCAGGGCATGTCCGTTCTCACCAACACCCTGCGCGATCCCGGTCTGATGGCGGCGCAGGGGGAGCGTCTGCGGTCCTGGATCGACGGGGTCGCGGGTCGGTAGCCGGGCAGGGGCGTGGGCGAGCGCTCTGCCGGCGCCGCCGACGGCACCCGCCGGACCGGACCGGCCCTGCCGGCCTCCGTCAGGACGTCGCCTGCCGCTGCTCCGCCGCGACCGGCACCGTGGTGATGTGCTGGACGGCCCGGCTGAGGACCAGCACGCCGACGACGATCAGCAGGGCGCCGCACGCCTCGGGCACGAGCCACCAGCCGGTGCGGATGCGCTCGTCGAACAGGGTCATGCCCAGCGCCAGACTCACCATCGCGTCGCCGATGGTGAGCGCCGGCTGCGCCGCGGCCAGCGGACCTGCCTGGAGCGCGTTCTCCAGCAGGACCACGGCCGCGACCCCGGTCAGCGCGAAGCCGTACGTCTGCCAGGACCGCAGGAACATCGTGAAGCCGTGATCGGCGAACGTGCCGCTGGCCGACTTGAGCAGGGCGGCGGTCAGGGCGTTTCCGGTCGCGGAGGCGGCCGCGAGCAGCGCGGCGCGGCGGGCCGGGGCATGGCCGCGCCCGGACAGCACGACGGCCACGGCCATCGCGCCCAGGCACAGACACAGGGCCGGGATCCAGCGGGTGAGCGGCGCATGGTCGATGGCGCCGTGCGGGGCGGCGGCGATGAGCAGGACGGCGAGGCCCGCCACACAGCCGCCCACGCCCCACCAGCCCGAGCGGGGCATCCGCTTGTGCATCAGCGGGGCGGCGACGAGCAGCGCGAAGGGCAGCTCGAGGATGAACAGCGGCTGGACTAGTGCGAGCGGGCCGTTGACCAGGGCCAGGCTCTGCAAGAGTGCGGCGCAGACGACACCGGCCATGCCGATCACCCAGAACGGCCGTCGCGCCAGCTCCGCGACCAGGCGGATCCCGCTCCGGCGGGACGTGGACGCCGCCTTGCGCTGGAAGGCGGTGCCCACGGCGTTGCTCGCGGCTCCGGCGACGGCGAACGCCGCGGCCAGTTCGATCACGACCGTCTCCTGCCCACAGGAGGCCTCCCGGAGGAGCTTGCGGAGTCCTCGGACCTCTTCAGCCTACGAAAGGCCTCGCCCGTGTGCCGGGTCCACGCCCGCCTGCCGGGTCCACCTCCGTGCGCGGACTCTGACCGTGGGGCAGGACGACCGCCCGGCCGTCGATCCTGCCGTCGTGCAGGCGCTGGTAGGCAACAGGCGCCTCGTCCAGCGAGAAGGTCTCGGTGTGCACCGACACGGCGCCGGCCCGGGCGAGCGCCAGTACCTCCACCAGCTCGGTGCGGCTGCCCCAGTACGGGGAGGACACCGTGACCTCGAACGGCAGCCGCCCGAAGCCGACCGGTACGGCGCCGCCGCCGATGCCGACGACCGAGATCTCGCCCTCGACGGCCACCACGGTCGCGGCGAGGTCCGCCGTGACCTGGGCGCCGACGAAGTCGAACGCCACCTCGGAGCCAAGGCCCCCGGTGAGGTCACGGACCGCCGCGGCAGCCTGCGCGTCGGACGGGACGGTCTCGTGCGCACCGACCTCCCGCGCGAGCCGCAGCTTGTCCGCGCTGACGTCGAGGGCGATCACCCGCGCCGGAGTCAGCGCGCGCAGCAGCTGGATGGCGACATGGCCGAGCCCGCCCGTGCCGATGACCACCGCGCTCGAGCCGGGCACCAGCTTGGGCAGCGCGCGCTTGATCGCGTGGTACGGCGTGAGGCCCGCGTCGGTCAGGGGCACGGCGGCGACGGGGTCGAGGCCGCCCAGCGGCACCAGGTGCCGGACGTCGTCGACCAGCAGGTACTCGGCCATCGAGCCCGGAGCGCCGAGCCCGGGCGGGCGGATGCCGAGTTCCTCCGTGCGCAGGCAGTAGTTCTCCTTGCCCTCGGCGCACTTGACGCAGGTGCCACAGCCCCAGGGGCCGTACACGGCAACCCCGTCGCCCTCGGCGAGTCCGCCGACCCCGGCGCCCAGCGCGGCGACGGTGCCGACGCCCTCGTGGCCGAGGGTGAGCGGGAGGGCGTACCTGAAGTGCTCGGCGGGCTGGCTCATCACCGCGATGTCGGAGTGGCAGGCGCCGGCGGCGGTGACCTTCAGCAGGACCTGGCCCGGGCCGGGCTCGGGATCGGGGACGGTGACCACCTCGGGGGCGGCACCGATGGTGCGGTACTGCAGTGCCTTCATGGTGGGTTCCCTTCGGGGCGGTGTGCGGCGCGGGGATCAGACGGCCGTGTAGGCGCCGTCGACCAGGTGGTAGCCGCCGTGGACGAAGGAGGCGCGGTCGCAGAGCAGGAAGGCGATCAGTTCGGCGACCTCCTCGGGCCGGCCGAGGCGGCCTGCGGGGTGCCGGTCCACCAGGGCCTGGTGCGCGGCCTCGTCCTTCCCGCCGATCAGCGGGGTCTCGATGAAGCCGGGTCCTACGGCGTTGACGCGGATGCCGTGCGCGGCGTACTCGGCGGCGGCCGCCTTGGTCAGCCCGACCACGCCGTGCTTGGCGGCCACGTAGGCGGGGGAGCCGGCAAAGCCCACCGAGCCGAGGATGGAGGCCACGTTGACGATCGCACCGCCGCCCGCGGCCTGCATCACCGGGAGTTCGTGGCGCAGCGAGTAGAAGACGCCGTCGAGGTTGGTGCGTATCACGCGCTGGTAGGACGCGATGTCGTACGCCCCGGTCGGGGCGAGCGGACCTGCGATCCCGGCGTTGTTCACGGCCAGGTGCAGCCCGCCGAAGGTCTGTGCCGTGAACGCCACCGCCGCCTCGACGGATTCGGGCACGGTCACGTCGACGTGGACGGCGGCGGCCGGGGCGCCGTCGGCGGTGAGGTCCGCCGCGGCCTGCTCGGCGCCCTCGGTGTCGAAGTCGGCGATGACCACCCGGGCGCCGCCGGCGGCCAGCCGGCGGGCGGTGGCCAGGCCGATGCCGGAGGCGGCACCGGTGACCAGGGCGGTACGGCCGGCGAACTCGGCGGCGGGATCGGGCAGGGAGGTGGTGTTCATGCTCGGCTCACTTCTCGAGGGCTCAAGGGGGGCTCAAGGGGTCTGGTGGGCGGCTGTGCCTGTGCCTGTGGCTGCGGACGCTGCCTCGGTGGTCAGTGCGTCGTAGGCCCGCCCGACCAGGGCGGAGAGGTCCTCGGCTGCCCCGTCGTGGTCCGCGCTGCCGCGCGCCCACAGGCGCAGGGCGGCGGTGAGGACTCCGGCACCGGCGTCCACGACGACGGCCGGGCGCACGTCCCTGAGGTCGTCGGTGCCGAGCCGGCCGGCGATGATGCGGATCGACTCCTCCTGGGCGTCGACCCGGATGCGCTCGTACGCGGCGAACAGCGCGGGCTCGCTCTCCAGCAGGGCGAGCAGGCGCCGCAGGTCCGGGCGCACATGCCGGGCCGGGTTGGCCGGGTCGGCGAGCCAGCACTCCACGGCCCGGCGGTAGGCCAGCAGCGCGGGCTCCTCGGGCGGCCGTTCGCGCAGCAGCGCGTTGATGTGGTCGACGTCGAGGCGGACGAAGTCCAGCGCGGCGTCCTCCTTGCCGGTGAAGTGCCGGCTGAAGGTGCGGCGCGTGACGTCGGCGCGCTCCGCGATCGCCTCCACGGTCGTCTCCGCAAGACCGCGCTCGAGGATCAGCTCCACCGCGGCCGCCGCCAGCGCGGTACGGGTCCTGAGCGCCCGGCGTCGCCGGCGGTCCTCGGGGGTGCCGGACGGGGGCTCGGGTGGCTGCGTCGCCGTCATGCCTTCGACCGTACACCCACTAATGTCCCAGTGGGACATTAGTTTCGCCGGGGCATCGGGCGGCCCCGCCCGGTGGGTGCCGGGCGGGGCCTGGAGGACGCAGGTGGATCAGCTGACGCCCAGGTCGTCGGCGTACACCGCGCCCTGTCCGTACCAGCCGTGGACGTAGACCGTGACCGTGCCCGAGGCGCCGGTGGTGAACGGCACCGTCAGCTTCGACCACGACGTGGACGAGGCCCAGGTGCTGGCCGTCGCCCCGCCGCTGACGCCGAGGTAGGCGTACGGGCCCTGCACCCAGCCGCTCAGCGTGTAGGAGGTGTTGGGCTTCAGGGTGAGGGCCTGCGTGCACTGGCCCGTCTGTGAGGCGGTGGGCACGGTCTTGAGTGCGTGGGAGCCGCCGTGCACGGGCGAGCTGACGACCGTCGCCCCGCTGTCGCAGGTCCAGGGCGTGAGCGCGCCGCTCTCGAAGTCACCGTTGGCGAGTGCGCTCGTGCCGCCGCCGGAGCCGTTCACGGTCAGGGCGAGCGAGGAGCTGTGCTTGACCGAGCCTGCCGTGCCGGTGACGGTCAGGGTGTAGCTGCCGGGTGCCGTCGAGGCGCTGGCCTGCACGCTGAGGGTGGAGCTGCCGCCCGCGGTGACGGAGGCCGGGCTGAGGGAGGCGGTCACTCCGCTCGGCGCGCCGCTCACGGCCAGGTCCACGCTCTGGGCACTGCCCGAGGTGACCGACGTCTTCACGGTCGCGGTCGTCGAGGCGCCGGGGTCGACCGATGCGGTGGCGGGGGAGAGGGACACGCCGAAGTCGTTGGCGGGCGGAGTCGTCGTACCGCCGGTGAAGGGCTCGAAGGTGTGGCTGAAGTACCAGGTGTCCTGGGCGATGCCGGAGCAGCTGTCGGAGGCGCCGGAGCCGGGGCAGCCGTCGTTGTCGCGCTGGAGGGCCCAGAAGGAGAGGGTGTTGATGCCCTTGGAGACCGCCCATTCGTACACGGTCGTCGCGTCGGCGGTGGTGAAGGTCTCCGCCGGACCGTAGTCGTCCACGCCGGGCATCTCGGTGACGCCGATCGTGTTCCACAGCTGACTGTCCGACAGGTTCGGGTACAGCGAGGCCAGTTGGTCGTGCAGCCCGCTCGCGGCCGTCTCGGTGTCGGTCGCCATGTGGTGGGTGGCGCCGTCGTAGTAGTCGAAGGTCATGATGTTGACCACGTCCACCTTGGCGCCCGCGTTCTTCGCGCTGCGCAGCACGGCGAGCCCGCTGTCGGCGAGCCCGGTCGTCGTGGTCGGCAGGGTGTACGAGAACTGCACCGAGCGGCCGTTGGCGGCGGCCCAGTCCTGGACCTTCTTGATGGCCTGGTTGCGGCGGTCGATGCCGGCCGTGTTCGTCAGGGAGTTGTCCTCGACGTCCATGTCGAGCCGTGAGACGTCGTAGGTGGTGATGATCTTTTCGTAGGCGGCGGCGATGGAGTCCACGTTCGTGCAGCTGTCGGCGATCTCGGTGCCGGCGTTGTCGGCCCCGTAGCCGCCGAGGGACGGGATGACGTCGCCGCCCCGGGAGCGGATCGTGGTGAAGTCGGAGCCGAAGACGGAGGAGTCGACCGGCGTGCTGGTGTTGCCGTTCCAGTACGGGGTGCAGGAACCCTTCTGGTTGGCCTGGAGGAAGGCCATGGTCAGGTACTTGGCGCCGGAGGCCTGGGAGAGTGCGGCGGGGCTGTCGCCGTTGTAGGCCTCGAAGTAGGGTGCGAAGACGTGCGTGGGCAGGGCGGTGGCCGCTTGTGCGGTGCCGGTGGCGCCCAGGGCGAGCCCCGCGGACGCGGCCAGGGTGGCCACGCCGGCGAGCAGGGCGCGTATGGATCTCGGACGTGTCATCGGGTACTCCCGGATAGCGAACGACAGGCGATCGAACGGGATCGAGCAGCCCGGCCGGGCTATTGGTCTAGGCCATGATTGGTCTGGACCAAACACCGGTCAAGGTCTGGGAGCCGCCTTTTGCATGTTCATGAGGGAGTCAACCGCCCGAACATCACTGATATTGACGCTGTGTCATCCCCGCCCGGCCGGGGGGGTGCCTCTATGAAGCTTCTATGTCCCGTCAACCCCCAATTCGGCCGCGGCGGCGTTGTTGAGATGACGGTAGAGGCGTCGGGCGAGGTAGCGCTTGAGGCAGCGGCGGATCTCGCGGTCTGTCTTGCCTTCGGCCCGCCGTCGGTCAACGTAGGCGCGGGTTTGCGGGTGATGCACCATGCGGACCATCGCGATGACGTTCAGAGCTCGGTTGAGACGCCTGTCGCCGCCGCGATTGAGGCGGTGGCGAGTGGTGTTGCCCGAGGAGGCGGGTATGGGGCTCACTCCGGCGAGGGCGGCGAACGCGGCCTCGTCACGGACCCGTCCCGGGTGGGACCAGGCGACCAGGACGGTGGCAGCGGTGACGGGGCCGATCCCTGTTTCCTCGGGGAGGCCGGCCGCAGGGCTGGCGTCAACGAGCTCGCCTATCCGGTTCATGTTGTCCGCGATTTCCGTGTCAAGGGCGAGGATCCTCTTGGCCAGACGGACGGCCTCGGTGCGGGCCGTCGTGGCGGCGAGGTCCTCCTCACGGGGGCGCCAGCGGGCGATTTCGCCGATCTGCCTGGCGCTGAGGGGACGGCGGGCGTCTATGCCGAGGTCGGCGATGCGCACAAGGGCAGTCAAGGCGTTCACGGCCCTGGTCCGCTCGCTGGTGAGCTCGTCCCGGGAGGTGAGGAGGATCTGTGCTGCCGCCCGAACCCCCTCGTCCATTCGTGGAGTGCGCAGCTGTTCTTCGGGGAGCGGAAGCACGGCAGCGGCTATCCGCCGGGCGTCGATCGGGTCGGATTTGCCGATGCCGCGGCGGCCGGCGCGGCCCATTCTGGCGGCTTCAACCACCTGGTAGCCGGCGCGTGCCGTCTGGCGGGCGATCTGGGCTCCGTAACTGCCCGCCCCCTCGATCACCCACAGAGCACCGAGGTCTCCACCAGTGCGACGTCCAGCCCAGTTGATGGCTCGTGCCCTGCCAGCGTGGGTGTTGGGGAATGCCTCCGTGCCCAGGTGCTCACCACTGGAGGCGAGCACGGCGTAAGTGTGCGTTTTGGCGTGGGTGTCGACGCCGATGATGAATGAATGCGCCTGGGCGACAATGGTGTTCACGCGATCAGGGTTCCTCTCCGTGAGGCGGTGGTCCCGGTCGCTGCGGACCGGCGCCGTGCCCGGGAGAGGTCACTTCGAGGCAGAACTGTGACGGGCCACGGCCCTTTGGGGCCGGGCAGGCTTCTTATCAGGCCACCGAGGTGGGCCGGGTCGGCGCCGACCGCCCGCCATAGTCGGACAGTTCATAGGCAAGGCACCCGTGGGGGCCACTTTTGTCACGAGTCACGACTACGACGAGGCGACCGACGTCAACCCTGCCAGCCGGTCCCGGACCAGCCAGATGAAGACTCACAGTCTTTCGTCAAGCGAGGCGTGGGGTTCTGGGTTCGTAGAAGGTGCCGTCGCGGAGCATCGCGAACAGCACGTTGATCCGCTGGCGTGCCAGGCGGAGAAGTGCCTGGGTGTGGGTCTTCCCGCGGGCTCGGCAGCGGTCGTAGTAGGTGCGGGAGGCGGGATCGTGCAGGGCGGCGAATGCGGACAGGAACATCGCGCGTTTGAGCTGCCGGTTGCCGCCTCTGGGCGCGTGTTCGCCGTGGATCGAGGTCCCGGACGACTTCGTCGTCGGTGCGAGGCCGGCGTAGGAGGCCAGGTGGGCGGCGGTGGGGAAGCTGGTGCCGTCGCCGACGGTGACCAGCAAAGTGGCGGCGGTCCTGACCGCGACCCCCGGAATCGAGGTCAGGACCGCGGAAAGAGGGTGAGCCTCCAGCAGTTGCCCGATCTGTGTTTCCAGAGCTCGTCGCTGTTCGTGGACGGCCGCTAGCGAGCGGGCCAGCGACGGGATCACGAGGTCGAGCGTGCCGGTCCCGGGGACGACGACGGTCTGCTCGTCGAGGGCGTCGAAGATCTCGTCGATCAGTCGCTGAGCCATGCGCGGGGCCTTGGGCCGGATGACTTCAACCAGCCTGCGACGACCGGCCTTTCGCAGGGCGGCCGGAGATCCGTAGCGTTCCAGCAGCCAGGTCACGGCCGGGTGGTCCAGACGCGGCCCGAGGACGCGTTCCAGGCTGGGGTGGAACTGGGTGAGCAGGCCGCGTATCCGGTTGGAGGTGCGGGTGGCCTCTGCCGCCAGGTCCTGGTCGAAGCCCACCAGCACGGTCAGCTCGGCGGTGATCTCGTCGGTCAGTTCCAGCGAGCGCAGGGTGTGCGGCATCGTCCTCGCGGCGTCAGCGATCACGGCCGCGTCGCGGGCGTCGGTCTTCGCCTCGCCCGGGTAGAGATCGGCGATCCGCCGCATCGAGAGTCCGGGCAGGTAGGCAACCTTGCAGCCGGCGTCCCGGGCGACCGTCAGAGGCAGGGCTCCGATCGAGGCGGGCTGGTCCACGATCACCAGCACGGTGCCGAACTTCGTGGCCAGCTTGTCGAAGACGGCCCGCAATTTCGGCTCGCTGTTGGGCAGCTGCTTGTCGAAGACCTTCTTCCCGGCCGGGGTCAGCCCGTGCCCGTGATGGGCGCTCTTGCCGACGTCCAGACCGAGAAAGACGCCCACGTCGTCGATGTCGTCCAACTCATCCTCCCGAACGGGGTTCGTGCGGTGCTGGCCAGGGCGTTGGCGTCGTATGCGCGCATCCACGTTATGCAGACCTGCCGCCCGCAAGCGGCCGGGCATTGCACCAGGCCAGGCGGTAGTCGGACCTCTCATCAGCGTCTCCAACGGCGCCTCCCGGGCCCGGTGACACCACCCCCCAGGTCATCTCTTCGACAGGGGGGAACAGTCATGCCGGGCCCGGAGGCCAGCGGTCCCGTTGCGGAACCGCGAAGAAGATAACGGGGGCCTCAGCTGGCCCGAGTGCCGCCGCCGCGCCGGATGCGGCCCAGCAGATCCCGGTGGTAGGCGGCGAGTTGCCCGGCGGGTACGGGCGCCGGACTGCCCGAGAGGGTGTACCAGGTGTCGCCGCCGAAGGGCTGGACGGCGACACGCGCGCTGTGGCCGTCGGACAGCAGGATGGTCGCGACGGTCAGTTCGCCGGTGAGGACGCCGGCTTCGTCGGTCAGCGCTCCACCGGGGCCCGCGGTGACACGGTCGACGTAATTGTTGATGCTGGGCGGGTTGTTCATGGCTCGCAGGTTTCCATCAACCCGGCCCGTGCGGGCGTCGTCGTGCGGGTGTGTCGGCCGGAGTGTGTGTCTGTCTCAGCCGAACAGCGGGAACCGGTCCGCCTCCGGGCCCAGCGTGGCGCGCTCGGTCCCGGTGAGGGGAGCGCGGCCGGTGCCCACGCGCGCGTAGTGTCCACCCGGCAAGCGCGGGCCGGCCGAGCAGACCGTCCAGGGTGGCGCGCACCGCGGCCGGCCCTCGGGCGCCGGCCCCGGGGCGAGCGGCAGTGCGACGGTCAGGTCCAGGTGGTGCACGGTAGCCTCCACCACAAGGGTGGTCAGCAGGTACCCGGCCGTCAGCACATGGCCCTGGGTGGCGACACACCGGTCGGCATCGGTCGCCTCCGCCGCGTGCACGGTCGCCGCCAGGGTCTCCAGACACAGGCCCCGCAGCTGACCGAAGTCCAGGAACATGCTCGCGTTCACCCGCGCCCAGCGGCGGCCGTTCGCCGCCCCGGCGGGGTTCGGCCGCCAGTCCTTCCAATACGTCACCGCGTCGCGGTCCACCGGCTCCGGCGACGGCGTGTGCAGGGCCACCAGGGCGCGCTGGGCATCACCGAGGCAGTGGAAGACGAGATCGCGTACCGCCCAGCCGGTGCAGCCGCTCGGCAGCCACGACTCCTCGTCTCCCAGCCCCTCGACGACCGCCGCCGCGGCCTCGTACGCCGCGCGCAGCACCTGTGCCTCTGTGTGCATACGCCCCCCTGGCAGTCCCCGTCGGTCCGGGCCCAGGGTGTCACACCCGGCTCGACGTGGCCGTGTCCCCCGACAGGCGCTGGGCGACGTAGATCGGGAGCACCGACAGCAGGACGAGCACCGCGGCCACCACGTTGACCACGGGTGCCTGCTGCGGCCGGGTCATGTTGTCGAAGATCCAGATGGGCAGGGTCTCGATCCCCGGTCCCGCGGTGAACGTGGTGACCACGATCTCGTCGAAGGACAGGGCGAAGGCGAGCAGGGCGCCCGCCAGCAGCGCCGAGCGGACCAGCGGGAAGGTGACGTCGGCGAAGGCACGGAAGCTGCTCGCGCCGAGGTCCATGGCCGCCTCCTCGTACGAGGCCGTCGTGCGGCGCAGCCGGGCCACGACGTTGTTGAAGACCACCACGATGCAGAACGTGGCGTGTCCGATGACCACCGTGAACAGTCCGAGACCCACGCCGAGCGGCTGAAGAACCGTGCTGAAGGCCGAGTTGAGGGCGATACCGGTGACGATACCGGGCAGCGCGATCGGCAGGACGACGACGAACGAGACCGTGTCCCGGCCGAAGAAGCGGTGCCGGGCGACGGCGAACGCGATGAGCGTGCCGAGCACGAGCGCGATCGCGGTGGCCCCGAGGCCCGCCTTCACCGAGACCCACAACGCCTGCCGCGCACCGGAGTTGTGCACGGCCACCGACCACCAGTGCCCGGTCAGTCCCGGCGGCGGCCAGCTCGCGCTGCGGTCGGGGCTCAGGGAGTTGACGAGGACGAGCAGCAGCGGCACGTAGATCACCGCGAAACCGAGCCCGGCGCCGACGCGCAGGGCGATGCGCGCGGTGCGGCTGAGATGCATGACGCTTCCTTCCGGCGTGCGATTCCGGGTCCGCTAGAGGCTGTTCAGGGCGCCCGTACGGCGGATCGCGAGCAGGTACAGGACGATCACGACGACGGGGACGGTGCCGAGCGCGGCGGCCATGGGCAGGTTGAGATCGATGTTGGAGTACACGAGGTTGCCGATCAGCTGTGTCTTGCCACCGACGATCTGCACGGTGATGTAGTCCCCGAGGCTGAGCGAGAAGGTGAACACCGAGCCGGCCGCGACCGAGGGCAGCACCGTCGGCAGGACCACCGAGCAGAAGGTCCGCTCGGCCCGCGCCCCGAGGTCGGCCGAGGCGTCCAGCAGACCGGCCGGGAGCTGTGCGAGGGCGGTGTGGATCGGCAGGATCATGTACGGCAGCCACAGATACGTCAGGGTCAGGACCGTGGCGGGCAGACCGAAGCCGGGGCCGCTGAGCCCGAACGGCGCGAGCATCCAGTCGGCGAGGCCGCCCCGGGACAGGATGAGCCGCCAGGCGTACACCTTGACCAGGTAACTCGCCCACAACGGGGTGAGGATGGCCACCACGAGCAACGGCCGCCACCTGGGCTTCGCCACCCGCGCGGTGTAGAAGGCCACGGGGAAGGCGATCACCACGCACAGGGCGGTGACCGCTAGCGCCACGACGACGCTGCGCAGGATCACCTCGCGGAAGACGGGCGTGGTCAGCAGCTCGTGGAAGTTGTCCGTCGACCAGACCTTCACCACCTGCGAGGTGAAGGAGTTCGTCGTCCAGAACGCCGAGACGAACAGCACCGCAAGCGAGCCGAGGTAGAGGACGGCCAGCCACAGCAGCGGCGCGGTGAGCAACAGGGTCAGTCGCAGCCGGGGCCTGCGGTGCAGGCTCCCGGCGAGCCGCCGGACGGTACCCCGGCCGGCGGCGGTCGCCGCGTCGGTCGCCATGACTCAGCCCTTGATCTCGGTCCAGGCCTGCACCCACTGGTCGTACGGCACGCACTTCACGTCCGTGCGGCCGT
Organism: Streptomyces broussonetiae; assembly: GCF_009796285.1. Classification (NCBI taxonomy): domain Bacteria; kingdom Bacillati; phylum Actinomycetota; class Actinomycetes; order Kitasatosporales; family Streptomycetaceae; genus Streptomyces; species Streptomyces broussonetiae. The sequence goes on from NZ_CP047020.1 coordinate 8,881,176, forward strand.
CGAGGCACTGAGCGATCGGCGTGTTCCAGAAGGCGATCTTCTTCCAGTAGCTCTCGTCGGCGGCGTGGTAGACCGTGCAGAAGCTCTTGTCACTGGTCTCGGCGCAGGCCCTGGAATTGGCCGGGGCCTCGCCGAAGTACTCGGCCACCTGGGCGTTGACCTTGGGCGAGACGATCCAGTTCAGCCATTTGTAGGCGCAGTTGGGGTGCTTGGCCTTGCTGTACACCATCCAGGTGTCGGACCAGCCGGTCGAACCCTCCTTGGGCACGAACGCCTTGACCTTCGCGCCCTCGGAGGCGGCGAGGTTGGCGATGACCTGCCAGGTGGAACCGACCAAGGAGTCGCCGCTCTTGAAGGCGGAGACCTCCTTGAGATAGTCGCTCCAGTACTCGCCGATGTTCTTGTTCTGCTGCTTGAGCAGGGCCACGGCGGCGTCGAACTGCTTCTGGTCGAGCGCATAGGGGTTGGTGATCTTCAACTCGGGCTTGGTGGCCTTGAGATAGAGGGCCGCGTCGGCGATGTAGATCGGCGAGTCGTAGGCGGTGACATGTCCCTTGTACGGCGCGGCGTCGTCGAAGACGGCCGACCAGGAAGTGGGCGCGGGCCTGACCTTCCCGGTGTTGTACATCAGCAGGTTGGCGCCCCGGCCGTGCGGGATGCCGTACATCCGACCCTTCACGGAGTTCCAGGCGCCGTTCTTCAACCCGGGGAAGATGTCCTTGTAGTTGGGGACCAGAGCGGTGTTGACGGGCGCGGCGTCACCGGAGGCGATCAGGCGCAGGGAGGCGTCGCCGGAGGCGGAGACGGCGTCGTACTCGCCGGTCTTCATCAGCTTGACCATCTCGTCCGAGCTGGCGGCGACCTTGGAGTGGACCTGGCAGCCGGTCTGCTTCTCGAAGCCGTGGACCCAGTCGGCCTTGGGGTCGTTGGAGCCGTCCTCGACGTAACCGGCCCAGGCGATCAGGTTCACCTGGCCCTCCGTCGCGCCGAGCTTCGTCGGGGCCTTGAGGGCCGGCGGGTTGAGTCCCGTGGCGGACGAGCCGCCGGAGCCGGAGGAGCCGCACGCGGCGGCGAGCAGCAGCGCGGCGGCCGCGGCGGCGGCCCGGGGGATGCGGTTGAGACGCACGACGTTCTCCATGGGGACGTAGCGGTGGGGGAGAGGTGCGGTGGGGGAGAGGGGTCAGGAGGGCAGCCGTACGGCGTGCCGGCGCTGCCAGGCCAGGCGCACCCGGGTGCCGCGGTAGGCGGCGACGTCCTCGGAGGAGGTCTCCAGGTTCTGCTGGAGCGCGGTGAGCCGGCCGCCGCCGTCGAGATCGACCATGAACCGGGTGGCGTCACCGAGATAGACGACCTCGGCGACGGTGCCGGTGACGGTGGCCTGTTCCGGCTCGTCGGCCTCGGCGGACTCCTTCAGCACACGGATCTTCTCGGGCCGGATGTTGTACAAGCCGGGGGCGCCGACGATCCGGTGGGCGGCCTCCGCGTCGAGCAGGTTCGAGGTGCCGACGAAGGATGCGACGAAGGAGGTCGCCGGGCGTTCGTAGATCTCTGCGGGCGTGCCGACCTGGGCGATGCGGCCCTGGTCGAACACGGCGATGCGGTCGCTCATCGTCAGGGCCTCCTCCTGGTCGTGGGTGACGAAGACGAAGGTGATGCCGACCTCCCGCTGGAGTGCCTTGAGTTCGACCTGCATCTGCTCGCGCAGCTTCAGGTCGAGGGCGCCGAGCGGCTCGTCCAGCAGCAGCACCCGGGGCCGGCCGACGAGCGCGCGGGCGAGCGCGACGCGCTGGCGCTGGCCGCCGGAGAGCTGGGCCGGGCGGCGCTGGCCGTAACCCTCCAGGCGGACCTCGGCGAGGGCCTTGCGGGCGCGGACGAGGCGTTCGGCCTTGGGTACCTTGCGGACCTTCAGCCCGTAGGCGACGTTCTGTTCCACCGTCATGTGCGGGAAGAGCGCGTAGTCCTGGAACACGGTGTGCACGTCCCGCTCGAACGGGGCGAGGCCGGTGACCTCCTGTCCGGCGAGTTCGATCCGGCCCCGGTCCGGTGTCTCGAACCCGGCGACGAGCCTGAGGACGGTCGTCTTGCCGGACCCGGACGGGCCGAGCATCGAGAAGAACTCGCCGTCCCGTATCTCCAGGTCGACCCCGTCCACAGCGGTCGTCTCACCGAACGACTTCCGCAGGTCCTGAAGCCGGATCGCCATTCCCTCCATACGGGAACCTTTCTGGCTCGCTGTACGTTGCCGTAAACATATGAAGTCATAGTTCATAGCTCAAGAGCCCGTTGAGGTAAAGCTTGAGTCGGCACACGAGGTGGTGGCCGTGAAGCAGGTCGAGATCGAGGACGCCGCCCGCAAGGCCGTGTTCAGCCCGGTGGACAGCCGGGCCCGGGTGGACGCGGTCGTGCGCCGCATTGGTGACGCGATAGAGCTGGGCCTCTTCGCCGACGGCGAGCAACTGCCCGGCGAGAGCGAACTGGCCGGTCAGCTGGGCGTCTCCACGGTCACCCTGCGCGAGGCGCTCATGGCTCTGCGGCAGCAGGGCCTGGTCACCACCCGCCGCGGCCGGGGCGGCGGCAGCTTCGTCTCCCTGCCCGAAGTGCCCGCCGACGACCGCCTCAAGGCGCGGCTGCACGGCTGGAGCACCGAGGGGCTGCGCGACCTCGGCGACCACTGGGCCGCTCTGTCCGGCGCCGCCGCCCGGCTCGCCGCCCAGCGCACCGAACCCGAGGACCTTCGCCAACTGCGCCGAACTGCACAGGAGTTGACACATGCCGAGGACGCGGCGACCCGCGGCAGGCTGTACGGCCGCTTCCACGTCGAACTCGCGGCGGCGGCCCAGTCCGCCCGGCTCACCCGCGAACAAGTCTGCCTGCAGAGCGAGATCGGTGCGCTGCTCTGCCTCGTCCTGTCCGGCGACGCATATGGTGAAGAAGTTGCGGACCGTCATCGCGCCGTGATCTCCGCCGTGCAGGATGGGGCGCACGAAACGGCCGGCACGCTGGCCGAGCGGTGCGTCAGGGAGTCGACGGCGCGGCTAGTCGCCGTACGCCTCACCCTCTGACCGCGCCGCGTCCGGTTCCCGTCCGCTGGAGGACACCATGGGCTGGAGTCCCGCGCTCGCCACCCTGGACACGGATCCGCAGACCTGGGTGGCCGCACAGGTGGGCGGTGCGCTCGAGGCCGTCTTCGAGACGGTCACCGCCGTCCGCGCCGAGACGGCGGCACTGCTCCACCGGGTCGCCGCGCAGGACCGGCGTCCCGCCAGTGCCGACCTCGCCGCCCTGCGCCCCGCACTGCACCGGCACCTGACCCACGAGGACCTCGTCTCCGGCGCCGGCTTCGTCGCCGCCCCCGGCCTGCTCGCCGACGTACCCGGGTGGCTGGAGTGGTGGCAGTCGGGCGCCGACGGCGACGTGCGTCCGCTGCTGCTCGACCTCGACCCCGGACAGTCGGCGTATGCCGACTACACGCACTGGGACTGGTTTGCACTGCCCCGCGACACCGGTCGCCGGGCCGTGGCCGGACCCTACGTCGACTACCTCTGCTCCGACGAGTACAGCCTCACGCTGTCCGAACCCGTCCGGATCCGGGGCCGGTTCGCCGGAGTGGCCGCCGCCGACGTGTATCTGCGGCACTTCGAGGCGGCTGTCCTGCCGCTGCTGCGGCGCCTGGAGCGACCGGCCCATCTGGTGAACGCGCGCGGCCGGGTCGCCGCCTCCGCCGACCCTGCCCACCTGGCCGGTTCCCTCACCAAGGGCCCGGACTTGGGTGCACTGCTCAGCGCGGCGCGGCCCGGCACGCACGACGGCATGCGCCTGGTGCCGTGCGGGGGCGTGCCCCTGGTGCTGGTTCTGGCCTGAGGCTGCCTCACGCGGCGGCGGTCATCGCATCCGTTCGGACTTCGCCGCCCGTGCCCGCAACGTGTACCGCGAAGCCCCGCCGCATGCACAACTGATCCAACAGCGGCCGGATGCACGCCGTACGCCTCCCACGCCGCCGTCAGGCCCCGGGTGCCGCCTGCGGGGGACGGCCCGGCAGTGGCCGGACCGTGAGGGTCTGCTGGGCCTGGCCGACCGGGCCGTGCAGGTCGTGCAGGACGCTGCTGGTCAGGCCCTGGCCGGTCGGGCCGAAGACGACCGTGGTGTCCAACCCGACCCAGCGGCCCTCCGGTTGGCGGTGGAGGTGGATCGTCAGGTCGACGTTGGGGAACATCCACTCGGTCGGCGAGCGCCGTACCGCGATGCCGTTCGCGGTGTCGATCAGGGCGACGTAGGACGCGAGAGGGGTGCTCGGTTCGCCGGCGACGAGATCGAGGTGCGTGGAGATCCAGGCCGTGGCGCGGCCCGGCTCCGCGGGAGCGAGCGGCCGGAAGTCGACGGACGCGCAGTGTCCGCCGGGCCAGACTGAGCCCAGCGACCGCGCGGCGATCGCGTCCGGCGGCGGGGCGAGACGGGTGTCACCGCCGCCGGCCACGGCGCGGGTGTCCCCCTCGGCCAGCAGCCAGGCGCGCGCCCGCACGGCCGTCCGTCCCGCGATGTCCACGACCGCTTCGAGGAGTTCGATGGTGCGGCCGGGCCGGATCGACTCCACCCGGATCTCGCACTCGTCCAGCGCGAGCCGCCCCAGGATGTCGAAGCTGATCCGGGAGACCAGCAGTCCGCCCTGCCGCGGCCGCTCGGCGAGATACCCGTCGATCGCGTGGACGACAAGACCGGCGAGCGGGCTGAAGTGCATCTCGTCGGTGTCCCACGCGCCGCTCGCGTGCGCCGTGGGCTTGTAGTGGTGCGGGTCGATGCGTTCGAAGTAGCTCGCGGACAACGGGTGACTCTCCTCGGGGTGTCCATGATCACGGGGCGTCGAGCAGGTACGTGCACGGTACATCCTGCTCGCGGCGCGCTCACGGGCCGGACTTGATCGCCTTCATGGTCAGATGGGAGTCGATGCGCAGGACACAGGGCTGTGCGCTGAGCTTGTCCACCAGGAAGGCCTCGTACGCGGCGTGGTCGGCGACGGCGACGCGGACGAAATAGTCCGGGCGGCCGTACATCCGGCGGAACTCGACGACCTCCTCGTATCCGGCCACGATGTCCTCGAACTCCAGGAACGTCGTGCGGTCGTTGGCGCTGACCTCGATGTCGATCAGCACCTCCAGCCCGCGGCTGAGCGCCTCGGGGTCCACCACCGCCCGGTATCCCGTGATGACACCGGCCTCCTCCAGCCGTTTGACCCGGCGCAGGCAGGGCGGCGGGGTCAGCCCCACCCGCTGGGCCAGCTCGACGTTGGTCAGCCGCCCGTCCTGGCGCAGGTGAAACAGAATGTCCCGATCGATGGCATCAAGGCTCGCTTCATTGCGCATGAGGGCATCGTACGGACATTTTTGGCAACCATATGGCGCACAGTCTGTCCTAAAATGTCTCCATGTGTATATCTCCTGCCGTCGGCCGGGACGCGTCCCTGTCCATGGCCGTCCCGCCGGCGCGGACCCCCTCCGAGGCGCGGGCCGCGCTGCGGGACTCCGCCTCCGTCGGACTGGGGTTCGTCCCGCTCGGAGTCGCCTTCGGTGTCCTCGTCGCCCACTCCGGGGTCGACTGGTGGTGGGCGAGCCTGTCCAGCGCGCTGGTCTACGGCGGGTCCTTCGAGTTCCTGCTCATCGGCCTGGTCACCGCAGCCGTACCGCTGGCCTCGGTCGCCGTCTCCGCGTTCCTGGTGAACGTGCGGCACGTCTTCTATGCCCTGTCCTTCCCGCTGGACCGGGTGCGGAGCCGGCTCGGCAAGGCGTACGGCACCTTCGCGCTGTGCGACGAGGCCTACGCGCTGACCGCGGGCGAGCAGGCCCGCGCCTGGTCCGGCCGCCGGATCCTCTGGCTCCAGCTCTTCCTGCACCTGTACTGGGCCGGCGGTGCCACGGCCGGGGCGCTGCTCGGGTCCCTCGTCCCCGATCGTGTCCAGGGCCTGGACTTCGCCCTCACCGCGCTGTTCACCGTGCTGGCGCTGGAGGCCGTCCGGGACCGGCGGCGCGATCTGCCGACGCCGGCGCTGGCTCTGCTCAGCGCGCTCGCCGCCCGGCTGCTCTTCCCGGGCGGCCTGCTGATCGCCGCCTTCGCCCTGTTCACCGCCGGGCTCCTCGTCCGGCACCTGACCGCCAAGGACCGCCCGCGCCATGCCTGACACGCCGTACCTCGTCGCCGCGGTCCTCGTCTCCGCCGCCGTCACCTGGGCCCTGCGCGCCCTGCCCTTCGCCGTGCTCGGCCGGCTGCGTGCGAGCCGCACCATGGGGTATCTCCAGTCCCGGATGCCCGCCGGGATCATGGTGATCCTGGTCGTGTACTGCCTGCGCGACCTGCCGGTCACCCGCACCGCCGTACTGGCTCCGCTCGCGGCGCTCGCCGTCACCGTCGGCGTGCACCTGTGGCGACGCAACGCGCCGCTGAGCATCCTGGCCGGCACCGCGGTCGACATCGCGCTGGCCAGCACGGTCTTCGCGCACTGACACACGTCGACCCGGGTCCGGCCTCGTCGGCGGTACCCGGGTCGGACGGGGCGGGCTCAGGCGGCCAGGCGCTCCACGAGCTGTCCGGCCTTCGTGGCGGCCTGCTCCAGGGCGCGGTCGCGGGAGGCCTCGTACAGCGGCACCAGCTCGGCCATCGCCGGGTTCTGCGGGGCCATCGTCAGCTCCGGGACGATGAAGTCGACGTCCAGGCCGAGGCCGGTGCCGAGGACGGCGCCGAGGTAGTTGCGCACGTACTCGAAGTCCTCGCGCGGGGTGCCCGGCTCGTACGAGCCGCCGCGGCTCGCGACGACGGTCACCGGGGTGCCCTTGGCGGACTGGGTCTCGCCCGCGGTGCGGCCCATCAGGACCACGTTGTCCAGCCAGGCCTTGAGGGTCGAGGGAACCGTGAAGTTGTACATCGGCGCGCCGATCAGCACCGCGTCCGCCTGCTCCAGCTCCTCGATCAGCCGGACGCGCTCGGCGAAGGCCGAGGCCTGCTCGGGCGTGTGGGCGGCGGGGTCCACGAAACCGGCGGTGTGCGAGGCGGCGGTGATGTGCGGGACGGGCTCGGCGTTCAGGTCGCGGTAGACGACCGTGCCCTCGGGGTGCTGCTCCTCCCAGTGCTTGCGGAAGGCCGCGGTCACGGCCCGCGAGGCCGAGGCCTCGGCCGGGAACAAGGACGAGTCGATGTGCAGCAGGGTGGCCATGGGGGACTCCAGGAATCGGAAAGGGTAGCCGGGCGCCGAGACGCCGGGCTGAATTTTCGTACTCAACTATGGATAGCACAGGGACTTACTTTTTTTCATCCCCATACGGTGAGGTAGTACCCTGATCACATGGCGGCGGAGCAGAACCACGACAGCGCGGCGTGCAAGCGGGTGGACGACGGCATCACCCGTGTCTTCCAGCTGCTGGGAAAGCGCTGGAGCGGTCCGATCGTGGCCGTCCTGGTGGAACAGCCCGCACACTTCGCCGACCTGCGCCGCGCCGTCCCCGGCATCAGCGAACGCATGCTGTCCGACCGGCTCGCCGAACTCGGCGGGGCCGGCCTCGTCGTGCGCGAGGTCGACGAGGGCCCGCCGCTGCGCGTCTCCTACCGGCTGACCGAGGCCGGGGCCGCCCTGGAGCCCGCATTGCGGGAGCTGGGGGAGTGGGCGAAGGTCCATCTGCCGGACGCGCCCGGGTGCCCCGGGGCGTTGGCGGACCGGGCGGCGGGGGCAACGTCGTAGAGACCGGACCGATGGGGATGTACATGACGCTCACGCTGGAAGACCGGCTTGCCATCACCGAGTTGATCTCGATGCACGGCCACCTCGTGGACGCCGGCCAACTCGACCGGCTGGACCGGCTGTTCACCCCGGACGTCGTCTACGACGTGACCGATTTCGGCCAGGACCCGCTCATCGGGCTGCCCGCCGTCCGGCAGGCGGCGCTCGCGCTCGGCGCCGGCAATCCCGTCGCCCATCACGTCACCAACGTCGTCGTGCACGAGGGGGCGGACGGCCGGGTGCGCGCCCGGTCCAAGGGTCTCGGCGTCAGGGCGGACGGCACCTGCGGTTCCGTCACCTACGACGACACCCTTGTCCGTACCTCCGACGGCTGGCGGATCAGCCACCGGGTGCTGACCGCACGGCGTGTCCCCCTGAACGGCGTGACCGGGACCGGCTGAGCCGCGTGCGGGGGCTGTCCCCCGTTCCGGTGCACCGGGTCGCCGGATGGTGCGGGGCAGAGGCGACCAGGAACGGTGGTGTCCTGCGAGCACTCACCGGAAGGACACGAACGTGCGGATCCTCACGGCCACCGTCGCCGTCCTGAACCTCGCCGCCGCAGAGCCGTACCGGCCGCTGCCGCCACGCGGCCCGGTCCGGCGTCCACCGACGGGGTGTGGCGCATGGACGGCTACGGCACCGTCCTCGTCCTCGCAGGGGGAGCGCTGCAGGAGTACCAGACGACCTCCGCCAGCTGCGTCAAGGGCGACACCTCACGGCGGACCGGCCCCGGCACCTACCTCGCGACGGACGGCACGACACCGACCGTGCGGCTTGCGCACGACCGCGACCGCGCCCTGCTCGCCGCCGACAGCTCGGTGGGACAACGGCACCTGCGCCGCCTGCCGGCCCTGCCCGCCGCCTGCACCCGCCCGGCCTCCACCGACCCGCGCACCGCCTTCGACATCTTCTGGCACACCTTCGAGGAGAACTACCCCTTCTTCGCCGCCAAGGGCATCGACTGGCACGCTGTGGGCGACCGTTACCGCCCGCTGGTCCACAAGGACACCACAAAGGAGCAACTCTTCGGCATCTTCAGCCAGATGGTGAGTCCGCTGTACGACGCCCACGTCACGGTGCAGGACGCGGACCGCTTCTTCGGCCAGGGCCGGCCCGGCACGCAGCGCCCGAGCCCCGAACTGGACGCCAGGGCAAAGAAGTTCATCGTCGCCCGCGACCTCAAGACGGCGCCCCACCCCCAGGACTTCGGCGCCGGCCGGATCACCTACGCCGACCTGCCGGGCGGCCTCGGTCATCTGCGCATCTCCGGCTTCGGCGGGTACGCCGGCGAGCACGCGCCGTTCACCGCCGAACGGGCCGAACTCGACCGGGCGTTGCACACCGTGCACACCACGGGCCGTACGTGGCGGCTCAAGGGGTTCGTCATCGACCTGCGGATCAACGGCGGCGGCTCCGACTCCCTCGGCATCCGGATCGCCCAGCGGCTGACCGACACGCCGTACACCGCGTACGCCAAACGCGTCCGCAACGACCCGGCCGACCCCGCCCGGTACACCCGGCCCGAACCCGTGCCCGTCGTCCCCGCCGACGCACCCCGCTACACCGGACCGGTCGCCGTCCTCACCGGCGGTTCCACGGTCAGCGCGGGCGAGACCTTCACCCAGGCGCCGATGGACCGGCCGGGGCGGACCGTGCGCATCGGCCAGGCCACGCAGGGCGTCTTCTCGGACGTGCTGGTGCGCCGTCTGCCCGACGGCCTCGTCTTCGGGCTGCCCGACGAGGAGTTCCTCACCCGCACCGGACGCACCTTCGGCACCGGCATTCCGCCCCAGCTCGCCGAACCGGCCCTCACGAAGGAGGAGTTCACCAAGAACCGCGACTCGGCCTTCGACCGGGCGGTGAACCCGCTGGGCGGGCGCTGAGCCGCGCCGGACCTGCGCCGATCCCTCTCGGCGCACGCGGCCGGCCCGGGGCGAGCCGGATCAGTCCACCGGCCAGGTGTGGACCGGGGCGTTGAGGTGCATGTAGTCGATGTACAGCTGGGCCATCCGGCGCAGCGCCTCGTGGCGGCCGGTGTGCGCGGTGGCCTCGAGCTGGTGGAGCGTCTCCTTCTGCCACACCGCGCCGTTGCGCGCCGTGACACAGCGCTGCTCGATGATGCCGAGCAGCGGCTCGCGCCACGCCTCGTCCATGCCGGAGCGGGCGAGGCCGCGGTGCGCCAGGGGCAACAGCCGTCGCAACACCAGTTCCGGCACCGGGACTTCACCCATGCCGGGCCAGTACAGCAGGGCCTCGATGCCGCTGCGGGCGGCGGTGTGCAGATTGTCCTCGGCGGCCGCGAACGACATCCGCGACCACACCGGCCGGTCCTCCTCCACCAGGGCCCGGGTCAGGCCGTAGTAGAACGCGCCGTTGGCGAGCGTGTCGGCTACGGTCGGTCCGGCGGGCAGCACCCGGTTCTCCACCCGGATGTGCGGCATGTCGTGGGCGACGGCGTACACGGGACGGTTCCAGCGGTAGATCGTGCCGTTGTGCAGGGTCAGTTCACCGAGGTCGGGGATGTCGCCGCGGTCCAGCGTCTCGGCCGGACCCTGCTCCTCGCACAGCGGCAGGAGGGCCGGGAAGTACCGCAGGTTCTCCTCGAACAGGTCGAAGACGCTGTTGATCCAGCGCTCCCCGAACCACACCCGGGGCCGTACGCCCTGCACCTTGATCTCCTCCGGACGGGTGTCGGTGGCCTGCTCGAAGAGCGGAATGCGGGTCTCGTGCCACAGCTCCTTGCCGAACAGGAACGGGGAGTTCGCCGCCAGCGCGACCTGGACCCCGGCGATCGCCTGCGCCGCGTTCCAGTAGGCGGCGAACTCCTCGGGGGAGACCTGGAGATGGAACTGCGTGCTGGTGCACGCGGCCTCCGGGGTGATCGTGTCCGCGTACGTACGCAGCCGGTCGACGCCGTCCACCTCGATGCGCAGGTCCTCGCCCCGGGCCGCGAAGATCTGGTCGTTGAGCAGCCGGTAGCGCGGGTTCTCCGACAGTGCCCCTTCGCCGATGTCCTCCTGCTGCAGCGTGGGCAGGATCCCGATCATGATCAGCCGGGCGCCGACCGACCGGGCCCGCTCGTCGGCGTGATTGAGCGCGGACCGGATCTCGGCCTCCCATGCGTCGGGCCCGCCCGCCGTGAGCCGCCGGGGCGGCACGTTGATCTCGAGGTTGAACCGGCCCAGCTCGGTGGACCAGGCAGGATCGGAAATCGCCTGCAGCACATCGCTGTTGCGCATCGCCGGCTCGGCCGCGTCGTCGACCAGGTTCAGCTCTATCTCCAGGCCGACCTGCGGCCGCTCGGACTCGAACCGTGCCTCGCGCAGCATCTGTGCCAGCGCCTCGAGGCACTCCTGCATCTTGATCCGGTACCGGCGGCGGTCCTCGCGGGTGAAGACGAGCGCCGGGACATCGCGTCCCATCGGCCCTCCGAAAGTCCCCTGGTCGGACATTTCTCCACCCAGCGTCGCACCATCACACCACCCCCACCAAGCGGGCGGATCCCGCCCCGGCCCGATCCCGCCCCCGCGCGGCGACGCCGCCCGGAACCCGCGGTGCGCGGTGCCCGGATACGGCCGCGGACGGCCGTCGGACGGCTGCTTCTCCCGTCCTGCGCAGCGGTGAACCCGGGCTGGGTGTGGACGGCCGTGCACAGGGCGTGGCCGCGGCGGACGCGGTCGGTGAGCGGGGCGTTGCCGTTGACGTGCGCCGCGGTCGTCAGCCCGGCGCCCTGGTCCGGCACGGCCGGACAGACGCTGCCCCCGGTGTGGCCGAAGGCGCGCGCCGAGCAGTGCCGGCCCAAGTCGGACGTGTCCGGCACCGGCCCCGGCCCCCCCCTCGCACGCAGACGTCCCTGGCCCCGTCGCCCGTCGACGACACCGGCGGGACGCTGATCGCGGACCAGGGCTGCACGTCACCTCACGCAGCAGTGGCAGCAGCCGCCCGTACTGGACCCCGTCGACGCGGACGACCTCGGCGGTGCGGGGGCCCCGCGCGCAGGGGGTGGTGGTTCGAACCGGCCGAGGTTGCGAAGATGAGGACATGACCACGTCCCCCGGCGGCCGCCGGCCCACGATCGCCGACGTCGCCGCGGCGGCGTCGGTGTCGCGGACCACGGTGTCCCACGCTCTCAACGACATCGGCAAGGTCGACCCGCGGACCCGGGAACGCATCAAGAAGATCGCCGCCGAGCTGGGGTACCGTCCCAACCTGCGGGCGCAGCGGCTGCGCCGGGGCCAGGCCAAGGCCATCGCGCTTGCCTGCTCCATGCCGTTCGCGGTCGCCGGCGGCCCCTCGCGGCTCGGCTTCTACATGGAGGTGGCCGCCGCCGCGGCCGAGCGCGCCCTCGTCCACGACTACGCCCTGGTGCTGATCCCGCCGGTGCAGTCCGGATCCGCGCTGTACTCCGTCGACATCGACGGCGCGATCGTGGTCGAGCCCGAGGCGGACGACGCGGCCGTGGCCCAACTGCGCGAGCGGGGACTGCCGTACGTCGCCCTGGGCCGTCCCACCGCACCCGACGACGCTCCCTACGTGGACCTGCACGGCGCCCGGGTGGCCGAACTGCTGCTGGACCACTTGCGGGACCAGGGCGCCCGCAGCCCGGCGCTCATCGTCGGCGCCGGCAGCCGCCACTCCTCGGTGGACGCCCGCGCGGCCTACGAGCATGCCGCCGCCGCACACGGCTGGCCGACGGTCGTCGCCACCGCCCCGGAGGACGGCGGCGAACAGGCGGGGTACGCCAGCTGTGCCGCCCTGCTCGCGGAGCACCCCGGAACCGACGCGCTGTGCGTGCTCGTCGACGCCTTCGCCGTCGGCGCCGTACGCGCGCTGCGCGAGGCGGGGCGCCGTATCCCCGACGACGTCATGGTCGTCACCCGGTACGACGGTCTGCGCGCCCGCACCTGCGAACCGCCGCTCACCGCGGTCGACCTGGGGCTGGACCGGGCCGCCGCCGACGCGGTGGAGCTGCTGCTCGCCCGGCTGGGGGCGCGGCCCGCCGCCGGCGCGGCCGGGACGGACACCGAGGAGGCAGCCCCGGCGGCCGGGCCCCGGCTCGTCCCGCGCGCTTCGTCCCTGCGCCGCCCGCCGTCCGCCGACCACGGCTGACGCGGCGGGGCGAGGCAGGGGCGGCCGGCCGGGGTCACGTCCCCGCCATCAGCACCACCCCCGACACCAGGGCGAAGACGAGGACGAAGGCGCGCATCCGGTGCGCGTCGACACGCCGGTGCACGAGTCGGCTCAGCCACGCCCCCGCGGCAAGCGCGGGCAGCAGCAGGAGCGCCCACCCCATGTCCGCGGGACGGCCTTTGCCGGTGGCGAACAGCAGGGCGAGGGAGGCGACCTCGCCCACCAGGAAGCAGGCGGCGACCGTGGCCCGCAGTTCGCCGGGCGGCCGGTGCTGGTAGACGAGGGCGAGCGGCGGGCCGCCCACGCCGGTTGCGGTCTCGGTCAGCCCCGTGACGACGCCGGCGCCCACAAAGGCGCCGCGGCCCGGCACGAACGACGGGACGACGAGGCTCACTACGGCCGCCAGGACCGTCGCCGCGCCGACGACCGCCCCGAGAGCGCCCTGCGGGATCACCCACAGCAGTGCCAGCCCCGCCGGTGTCGCCGTCAGCCGTGCCGCCGTGATCCACCGGGCGCCGCGCAGATCGAGACTGTGCCGCTCGCGCCAGGCGACGTACAGATTGAGCGGGATCATCGCGGTCAGCACGAACACCGGCAGCAGCCCCGGATCGAGCAGGCCCGCGACCGGCGCGACGATCAGCGCGAACCCGAGCCCGCTGGTGCCCTGTACGAACGCGGCCGCCGCGACGGTCAACGCCAGCACCGCCAGCGTGCCGCCGCTCATCGACGACCACCGCGACAGGGCACCGCCGGAAAGGCGGGCGTGGGCCCGGCCGGGAGCGGGGCCGTGGTCAGCGACCCCTCCGGTGTTCCGACCGAACCCGCAGCCGGGGCCCCCGCCCGCGAAGGTGTCCCTGCCGTCGGCGGGGCTTCGGACGCATCATGCGACTGGTCCGCTGCCCGGGCCGACATCGCCGTCCGCTGCCGCGCGGCCACCGACGTCGGATGGGCCCGTGTCACCCCCGCACGCCGTACCACGCGCGGGGCCAGTTCGGCGGCTCGACGGACCAGGGCCGGTCCGTCCCAGTCCGGCGGCCAGCCGCGCCACAGTCGCAGCCGGCCGGCCACGAACACGGCGGTCAGCTGGTCGCGGTTGCCACGCCGGACCAGCTCCCACGGCAGGTCCCAGGACGGCTGCATCTCCGGCCCGCCGACGTCCACCAGGAGGAAGTCCGCCGCGGCACCGGGCGCGACACGACCCGTGCGCGCGCCGAGGCCGACCGCGTCCGCACCGCCCGCCGTGGCCCGCTCCCACCACGTCCAGCCGGCCCCGCAGGAGGAATCGCCGCTGGCCAAGCCATGGGTGAGCCGCTGCGCGAACTCTGCCGCGTCCGCGAGCCGGAAACCGTCCCCGCGTGTCCCGTCGGTGCCCAGCCCGAACCGGATGCCGCGCTCGGCGAAGGTGGTCGCGGGGGCGACGGCGTTGCCCTTCCACGCGCTGGCGACGGGGTTGTAGCTCACCGCGGCCCCGCCGTCCGCGAGCAGCGTGACCTCGGCCGGGGTGAGCAGCGTGGCGTGCGCGGCCAGCAACTGCGGGCCGAGCGCGCCGACTTGATGCAGATACTCCAGGGGCCGCAGCCCGTGCCGGACCAGGGAGCGCTCGACGGCGACGAGGTGTTCGTTGACGTGGATCTGTACGACCGCGCCCGCCTCGGCGGCGAGCCGGGCGGTCGCCGCCAGCGTGGGGGCCGTCGCGGCCTCCGGCACGGACACCGCCAGCGACGCACGGACCAGGTCGTCATCGCCGTAGTGCGCCAGGTGCCTCTCGGCGGCCGCCAGCACGGCCCGCGGGTCCGCGTCCTGGCCCGTGCCGTCCGAGGCGTCGTTGCAGACGAGCCCGAGCACACACCGGATCCCCGCGTCCCGTGCGGCCGAGGCCACCACGTCCACGTCCACCGTGGCCCGGGTCCCCGACTCGGCGACCGTCGTGAAACCGCCCCGCAGCGACTCCAGCGCGGCCAATTTCGCGGCGACGTACGCCGACTCCTCGTCCAGCGCGCGCTCCAGCGGCACCCACACCCGGCGGAAGATCTCCGACGGCTCGCCGAACGCGAGGGCGCCGCCGAAACTCTGCGTCAGATGGTGGTGGGCGTCGACGAAGCCCGGCATCAGCACATGTCCGGGCAGCCGGACGGGAGTCGGCGCCGGGTACGTACGGACCATCCGTTCGACCGGACCGACGTCGTGGAACACTCCGTCGCGCACGAGCACCGCGTGCAGCTCCAGCGGGCCCTCGGGGGTCAGCGTCACGTCGGGGACCAGCAGCAGCGCTTCCTGGCGGAGCCGGTCGGGGGTCAGGTCGGTCATGCTTCTCCGTAGTTCGAGAGGGAACGGCGGGCGCGGTCAGACACGTGCGGCCGAATCCGGCGCATCGGCCGGCAGGGCGGCGGCGGTGTCCGTGGCGCGCCGCCCCAGGTGGTGGAAGACGACGTTGAGGACGGCCGCGACGCAGGCACCCACGGCGACCCCGCTCTCCAGCAGGATCCGCACGCCGGACGGGAAACCGGTGTACGCACCGGGGACCAGGATCGGCAGCAGCCCCAGAGCGAGTGCGACCGCGCAGGTCACCGTGGCCGTGTGGTCCTCGAGCCGGGCCCGGCCGAGCATCTGCACGCCGAGGACGGTGATCACCGCGAACACGACCATCGCGGCGCCCCCGACCACGGCCGGCGGCATCACGGTGAGCGCCCGCGCAACCGGGGTGACAAACCCGAGGACGACGAGGACGACACCTGCGGCGGCCGTCACGTACCGGCTGCGCACGCCGGTGACCCGGACGATGCCGATGTTCTCCCCGCTGGTCACCATCAACGGCAGCCCGAAACAGCCGCCGAGCAGTGAGGTCAGGGCGTCCCCGCGCACCGTGCGCGGCACGGTGGTGCGGACGTCGATGTCCTTGCCGACCGCCTCCGCGTTGATGACGGTCTGCCCGGTCGCCTCAGCCATCGACGCGAGGCTGTACAGCATCAGCGGCAGCGCGGCGAGCAGGTCGAAGACGGGGGTGCCGAACGGCAACGGTCTCGGTACGCCGATCAGCCGGCCCGAGAGCGCGGTACCCAGGTGGGCCTGGCCGACGGCGAAGGCGAGGGCGGTGCCGGCCACGAGGCCGAGCAGGACGGCGAGTTGCCGCAGGATCCCGCGCAGCAGCCGCGTGAAGACGACGATCAGGCCGATGGTGGCGAAGGCCAGCCCCAGCCGGGCCGGATCGGCGAACCCGGGAGTGCCGGGCTGCCCGGTGACCAGCAGCGCGCCGACCTTCACCAGATTCACCCCGACGATCACGATCATCGTGCCGATGACCAGCGGCGGGAAGAATCTCAGCAGGCGTGCGAACAGGGGCAGTGCCAGAAAGGTGAACACGGCGGTGAGCAGCACCGCACCGGTCGCCGTGCGCAGCCCGTGCGCCTGAGCGATCGACAGGAACAGGATGAGCGGGGCACCGCCCGGCAGCATCACGAACGGCAGTCGTGGCCCGAACTTCCAGGGGCCGAGGGACTGCACGAGCGAGCCGATCCCGGACAGCAGCAGGGCCGCCGAGAGCAGGTCGACGGTGAGGTGCGGGCCGAGCCGGAGGGTGGCGCTCATCAGGAAGATCGCGGAGATCGGTGTCGCCGCCATGACGAGGACGTGCTGCACGCCGAACAGCAGGATCCGCCCGAGGGGGCGGGACTCGTCAACGGGGTGCACGGCACCCGGGGCGTCGGCAGGCGCGGCAGGGACGGGAGTCGGGTCGGCGGGATGTACGGGACTGGACACGTGCGGGCTCCGTTCGGCTCGCTCGGCTCAGGCCTCGACGATCCGGCCGTGGACGGCGGCCAAATCGATTTGGCCAATCGATTCGGCCGCCAGTATGAGGGCGCGAACCGGGGGTCGGTCAAGGGGTGGCGGGCAAACGAAACAGCGCGCCCCGCACGAACCGGCCCGAAGGCGGGGTCGCGCAGGACGCGCTGGTGCGGTGCCGGCGGAGCTGTGGTCCTCAGGCGTTCTTGCGGGCCACGCCCCCGTAGAAGCCGATCTCCTCGGAGCCGGGTGGCGGGGTGGTGTCCGGGCGCCAGAACGGCACCTGGGTCAGGCCGGGCTCGACCAGTTCGAAGCCGTCGAAGAACCCCTCGACCCGGTCGCGGGAGCGCAGGTTCATGGTGGCGGTGGCGCCCCGGTAGACGGCCTCGGCCTCGCTGCGGTCGTCGGCGAAGTCGCCCGTGGCGTGCGAGAGCACCAGGAAGCTGCCGTCCGGGAGCGCGTCGCGCAGGGTGGCGATGATCCGCTCGGGCTCGTCCGCGTCGCGGATGAAGTGGAAGATGGCGACGAGGAAGAGGGCGACCGGTCGGCCGAAGTCGATGACCCGGCGGACCTCGGGATGATCCACGATGGACTGCGGATCGCGCAGGTCGGCGAGCACGATGCTGGTCGTACCGGCCCGGCTGAGCAGCGCGTCGGCGTGCGCCTTCACGATCGGGTCGTTGTCGACGTAGGCGACGCGCACGTCCGGCGCCAGCTCCTGGGCGACCTCGTGCACGTTCGGCGAGGTGGGCAGCCCGGTGCCGATGTCGAGGATCTGGCGGACCCCGCTGTCGATGACGTGGCGGACCGCACGCTGCAGAAAGGCGCGATTGGCCCGTACGGAGATCCACACCTCGGGCGCGACGGCGGCGAGCTGGTCGCCCGCCTCCTGGTCCACCTCGTAGTTGTCCTTGCCGCCCAGGAGGTAGTCGTAGATCCGTGCCGGATGCGGCTTGCTGGTGTCGATGTGCACGGCCTGGCCGCCGTCCTGAGTCACGCTGGGCTCCTCTCCCCGACCGTCACGGACTCGGTCCCGCAAACGGTTGGCCAAAGCTTCCCATATCAACTACCTCGCCGGTGCCCGCAGTTCCGCCCGCGGCGGCGCACGGGCGTGCGGACGGCCTGGTGGGGCCGGTCGGGCCACGGCCGAGACCGGGAGATCCGGTGCGCATCCGGAACTGACGCGCAGCGGCGAGGGGGCGGGCGGGGCGGGGAACGACCCGAGCGCATGGACACTGTTCCCCGCCCCCCGGGTGGGTCGGCCCGCCGCGTCACGGACGGGGAGGGACGACTCGCCGACCGGTCGGACGAAGCATCGACTCACCGATCTTGTTCAGACCTTCCGCCGTCGGCCGCGCAAAGGCCAATGGAAGCGGGCCGGCCGGGTGACGCGGCCGGCGCTCAGTGGGGCTCGGCCGCGTCCGGCCGCCGCTGCGCGGGAGACCGCCAGCCACCGGACACCTCCTTGACCGGCTTGTGCGGGAAGCGGCGTTCGGCGTACCGCTTGGCGGCGGAGTCCGGCAGGACGTACAAGGTCTCCGTCTTCTCCTGGAGGGGACGCAGGACCGTGTCGAGATAGGCCTTGCGGTCATCGAGGTAGGGGCCCAGAACGTCTTCTCCGGCGGGGCAGACGGCCAGGCAGTAGCCGGACTTGTAGCTGGGTTTGAAGGCCAGGCTCTGCCACATCGAGGCGTTCTCCGGATCGGTGACCCGGGAACGGAAGTCCGCGCCGTCCATGCTGTCGGCCACGGTCTGCACCCAGTCCGTGAACCCGCTCATGAACTCACGGTAGTTGTGGGTCGTACAGGCCAGCGCGTCGAACGAGCCGTCCTTGCCGATGGCGCCGATCGGGCAGGCGGCGACGCACAACTTGCAGTCCACGCAGGGGCTGTAGTCCAGGGGCTGCCCGTATGCGCTGACCGGGGCGTCCACGAGCACCGTGGCGAGCAGCACGAAGTTGCCGAACCTGGGGTGGATGACGTTGCGGTGCAGGCCCATCACGCCGAGGCCCGCGGCCACGGCGACCGTCTTGTGGGCGACGACCCAGATGCGGCCGGGAAAGCGCTCCATCTCCTGAGGGAACCCGGCCGACGGGTTGAGCGCGCGATGACCGGCGTCCTCGAGGGCCCGTACCACCCGGCGGGCGGCGGCGTTGACCTGTTCGTCGGTCTGGTGGAACTCCTGGTTGGCCACGCTGCGCGCGGGCGACCGGGTGCTGTCGCGGTTCATGCGCACCATCAGCGAAACCAGTGACCGCGTGCCCGGCAGGGCGGCCAGGACATGGTCCCGCTCTCCGGCGAGGTCGGGGTGGTCCAGGCTCACCGCCGCCGCGTCGTCCGCGCCGGCCTCCAGGCACAGCGCGCGCAGCCGGTCCGCGTCGATCACCGGTGGCGGCTGCGCCGGAGCGCCGGCCGCGCGAGAGGCCAGTACGGCCCGTACGGACGGGTGGGCTGCAAGCCGGCCGGGGAGCTTCCGGCCTCCGGCTTCCTCGGCTGTGCGCTGCTCGCTCATCCCGGCCCTTCCTCCCGATGCCTGATGGGTTGGAAAATCAAACTCACTATGGAGGGGGAAGGGGCGCGGAGGCAAGGGGTGGCCGCATGCTCGTGCGTCCGTCCGGGCAGGGCCCGCTTGCGCTTGGAAACCGATCGGTTTACCGTGGGGGTGGTCCGGCGGAAACCGATCGGTTTCCGGCTCTCGATTTCCCCAGGAGACGCGCATGACCTCGATCAAGGACTCCGTCGCCCTCGTCACCGGCGGCAGCCGTGGACTCGGCAGGGCGCTGGTGGAGGAGCTGTACGCACGCGGCGCCGCGAAGGTGTACGCCACGGCCCGGGACCCGCGCACCGTGACCCATCCGGACGCCGTACCGCTCGCACTGGAGGTCACCGACCCCGCCTCGGTCCAGGCCGCTGCCGCGCAGGCGCAGGACGTCACCGTCCTGATCAACAACGCCGGTGTCTCGGTCGGCGCGCGCACCTTCCTCGACGCCGAACTCGACGTCGTACGGCGCGAGTTCGAGGCGAACTTCTACGGCCCGCTGCTGGTCACCCGGTCCTTCGTCCCGGTGATCGAGCGCAACGGCGGCGGACACCTCCTCAACGTGCACTCCGTGCTCTCCTGGCTCGGTATCGCCGGGTCCTACAGCGCCACCAAGGCCGCGCTGTGGTCCCAGACCAACTCACTGCGCCTGGAGCTGCATGCGCGGGGCATCGGGGTGACCGGACTGCACGTCGGTTACATCGACACGGACATGGCCTCGGCCATCGACGCACCCAAGTCCACGCCGCAGGAGGTCGCCGCGCTCGCCGTCGAGGGCATCGAGACCGGGGCGTACGAGGTGCTGGCGGACGACGTCACCCGGAATGTGAAGGCGGGGCTCTCGGGCGACCTGGCAGCGCTGTACCCGCAGCTGGCCGACTAGACGATCGACTCGAAGGCGCGGCGATCGGGTACGACCACCTCTCACCCGCCGGGGAAACCGTGGAGTCGGCGCACCGGCCGGCCGGGCACGGCAACGACCGGACGGGGGGCGCCCGGGCCGCCGTCCGCGCAGCCGGGGCGGTACGGCGCAGCGCCGCACGGGTGCCGTTCCCGGCGCGCGCCCCTGCACCGGCGGAAGGTGCCGGACGCACGACGGATACGGTGCGCGCCCGCCTGCCCGACCGGCCGCACCCGCCATCCCGGCGTGCGGGAGGACCTGGTTCGGCGATGCCGGTGTGTGCCCGGCTGACACGCCGAGCACACACCGGCCGGGAGCGGCTGCACGCACGATCGCCGTGCGGGGTCCTTGCGTGATCAGTCGGGGCGAGCCTCGGCCGCGGCGCGGGCAGCGTGCGGAAGCGCCTCGATGATCCTGGTCATTGCGCGGTCGTCGTGGGCGGCCGTGACGAACCATGCTTCGTAGACGCTCGGCGGCAGGGCGACTCCGTGCTCGAGCATGGCATGGAAGAACGGCGGGAACCGGAAGGTCTCCTGCGCCTGCACGGCTGCGTAGTCCCGAGCCGGCTGTGGCGCGAACAGGACGGAGAACAGGTTGCCGGCGGACTGGACCGTGTGGCCGACGCCGACTTGCGTGAGGGCGTCGGACACCGCTGCCCGGATCGTGCTGCTCGCCTGGTCGAGTCGGGCGTATGTCCTCTGGTCCGCGAGCTGGAGTGTGGCCAGGCCGGCCGCGACCGCCAGCGGGTTCCCGGACAGGGTGCCGGCCTGGTACACGGGGCCGTTCGGGGCGAGGTGGTCCATGATGTCGCTTCTGCCGCCGACCGCGGCCACGGGCATGCCGCCGCCGATCACCTTGCCGAAGGTCACCAGGTCAACGTCGTAGGGCTGTGCGGAACGCGCCCTTTCCAGACCCCAGTAGCCGTCCGGTGCGACCCTGAACCCGGTGAGGACTTCGTCGAGGATCAGCAGGGCGTCGTTCTCGTGGGCGATCGAGGCGAGAGCGGCGTTGAACCCGCGGTCGGGAGCGACGACCCCCATGTTCGCGGCTGCCGCCTCGACGATGACTGCTGCGATGCGACCCGAGTGGGCCGCGAAGGCGGCCCGTACCGCGTCGAGGTCGTTGTAGGGCAGGACGACGGTCTGGGCGGCGATCGGCTCGGGCACACCGGCCGACGTGGGCAGACCGAAGGTGGCCACGCCGGAGCCCGCGGCGGCGAGGAGACCGTCGGAGTGGCCGTGGTAGTGGCCGGCGAACTTCACCAGCAGCGGCTTGCCGGTGAAGCCGCGAGCCAGGCGGATCGCCGTCATGGTCGCCTCGGTGCCGGTGGACACGAGACGCAGCTCGTCGACCAGGCCGCCCGCCGCACGTGTGCCGCCGAGCCGTTCGACGACAAGCTCGGCCAGCTCTGTCTCGGCCGGGGTCGTGGCGCCGAACGACAGACCACGGGAAGCGGCGTCCTGGACGGCGGTGACGACCTCCGGGTGCGCGTGACCGAGGATCGCCGGTCCCCAGGAGGCGACGAGATCGACGTACTCGCGCCCCTCGACGTCCGTGACGTACGGGCCGGCGGCGGAGATGATGAAGCGGGGCGCACCGCCGACCGAACGGAACGCACGCACCGGCGAGTTGACCCCGCCCGGGATGACCTTCTGCGCCCGGGCGAACTGGTACTCATTGCCTGTCGGTGTACTCATGGTTCGATCAGCCTCGTGGCGGGCTCGACGGCCCAGTAGGTGAGCACCGCGTCGGCGCCGGCGCGGCGGACGGCTGTGGTGGTCTCCGGAACCGCCCGGTCCCGGCCGATCCAGCCGGGTGCGGCCGGAGCCTCGATGCCGATGTGCTCTCCGCGGGTCTGGCAGGCCCGCACCGGGACGCCGGAGGTGGCCGCCCCGCGCAGACCCTCGCGGCGACCGGCCGGGTCCTGCTGGTGGTTGCGGCGGTCGCCGTGCACCAGGGACCCTGCGCCGTCAACGCCGCACAGCCGTACGTCGTACCGGTCGGCCGCGTGGCCGTCCGGCGGGGTGCCGAAGGCCTGACACGCGATCGGGGCCTCGATCGGGGCCTGTTGATCCAGCAGTGGCACCGCCAGGGTGCCCGGAACTCTGGTCATGCCGTGAAACTACCGGACGTCGGCAAGGGTGCCCCGCGGCCATGCCCGTACCGGCGGGGAGGCCGGCCGACGGCATCGGCCGCAAGTCCGCGTTCCTGCTGGGCGGATCACCATGTCGCTCGGCAGGCGGCATCAGGGGAGCGTCATCGGCACCCACCTGAACATGGTTCCGTTCTCCGAGCCGGAGAGCACCGACGACCCCACCGAGACGGAGCGCGCGGCCCCGGACAGGATCACCGAACACCCGGCCCGCCGGACACCTGCCGTCGCGGGCCGCGTGCGCTGCTGACCGGGTGCCACCGATCCGGCCGTCGTGGCACGCCCGATACGATCTCGATCGTTCTGACGGAGCAGGCCCGCCCGTCCCCGGACGAGTGCCCGGGCGCACAGGTGGGACCACACCGACGAGGGGACCGAACGATGGAGTACGTCAAGCTCGGCACCAGCGGCCTGCAGGTTTCCCGGCTTTCGCTGGGCTGCATGAGCTACGGGGTGCCCGACCGGGGCCCGCACCCGTGGACCCTTCCCGAGGACGCCGCCCGCCCGCTGATCCGCCAGGCCCTGGACGCGGGGATCACCTTCTTCGACACCGCCAACAGCTACTCCGCCGGAACCAGCGAGGAGATCGTCGGCAGGGCTCTCGGGGAGATGATCCGGCGCGAGGACGTCGTGATCGCCACCAAGGTCTTCTTCGCGGTGGACAACGGCGCGGCGCGCAGTGAGCGGCCCAACCGGTCGGGGCTGTCCCGCAAGGCGGTCATGACCGAGATCGACCACAGCCTGCGCCGGCTCGGCACCGACTACGTGGACCTCTACCAGATCCACCGTTTCGACCCCCACACCCCGGTCGAGGAGACGATGGAGGCGCTGCACGACGTCGTCAGGGCGGGCAAGGCCCGCTACATCGGGGCGAGTTCGATGTACGCCTGGCAGTTCGCCAAGCTCCAGCACACCGCGGAGCTGCACGGCTGGACGAAGTTCGTCAGCATGCAGAACCACTACAACCTCCTCTACCGCGAGGAGGAGCGCGAGATGCTGCCGCTCTGCGCCGACCAGGGTGTCGGTGTGATCCCGTGGAGCCCGCTCGCCCGTGGCCGGCTCACCCGTGACTGGGAGGCGAGCAGCGCCCGCGGCGAGACGGACGCCGTCGGCCGCAGCCTGTACCAGCCGGACGACAAGCGGATCGTCGACGCCGTCGCCGCGATCGCCGAACGCCGGGGCGTCCCGCGGGCCCAGGTGGCGCTGGCCTGGGTCGCCTCCCGGCCGGGCGTGACCGCTCCGATCGTCGGCGCCACCAGGACCGCTCACCTCGAGGACGCGCTCGCCGCACTCGACCTCCGCCTCACCGAGGAAGAGGTCCGGCAGCTGGAGGAGCCGTACACGCCCCGCGGGATCAGCGGTCACTGAGCCCTGCTGAGCCCTGCTGAGCCCTGCTGGGCCTGGCCGAGCCCGCGGCGACGGCGGCGCCCGTCCGTCCGGCACCTGGACAGACGGGCACTGCCCTTTTAGACTTCGTGTACATAGTTGGAAAATCCATCCAATAGCCAGTCCAGGGTGCACCGGGGAGAGGATCTCGACATGGCCGCCGCTTCGCCCGTGACGTTCGACGACGTTCGTGCCGCCGCCGCACGCCTCGAAGGCGTGGCCCGCCGTACCCCCGTCCTCACCTCGCGCACGCTGAACTCCCTCGTCGGCGCCGAGGTGTTCATCAAGTGCGAGAACTTCCAGCGCGTCGGCGCCTTCAAGTTCCGCGGCGCGTACAACGCGGTCGCCCGGCTCGCCCCGGAGCAACTGGCCAAGGGCGTCGCCGCCTACTCCTCCGGAAACCACGCCCAGGCCACCGCTCTCGCCGCCCGCGAACTCGGCACCAGCGCCGTGATCCTGATGCCCGAGGACGCGCCGCGCTCCAAGCGCGAGGCGACCGCGGGGTACGGGGCCGAGATCGTCACCTACGACCGCTACACCCAGGACCGCACCGCGCTCGGCGAGGCACTGGCCGAGGAGCGCGGCCTGTCCCTCATCCCGCCCTACGACCATCCGCATGTCATCGCCGGCCAGGGCACCGCCGCACTCGAACTCCTCGAAGAGACCGGCCCGCTGGACGCCCTCGTGGTGCCCGTCGGGGGCGGCGGACTCATCGCGGGCAGCGCCACCGCCGCCAAGGCCCTGCACCCCGGCATCCGGATCGTCGGTGTGGAGCCCGAGGCGGGGGACGACACCAAGCAGTCCCTGGAGACCGGCGCCCGCGTCACTGTGCCCGTACCCCGGACCATCGCCGACGGGCAGGCCCTGCCCACGCCCGGCGCGCTCACCTTCTCCGTCAACCAGCGCCTGGTCGACGGGATCTCGCTCGTCAGCGACGCGGAGATCATCAACGCGATGCGGTTCGCCTTCGAGCGCCTGAAGATCGTGCTCGAGCCCAGCGGCGCCAGCGGCCTGGCCGCACTCCTCGCGGGCCGCGTCGACACCCCGCCGTCCCGCATCGGCGTCATCGCCTCCGGCGGCAACATCGACACCGAACGGTTCGTCCAACTCCTCGGAACCTGACCGCGTTCCTGGCCGGCAGGGACCACGCAGGTCACGAGGTCGGCGCGGAAGAACCGCATGTGCCGCCCGCAGTGCCTCGGTTGCTGCGACCGTGTGTCCGCGCCCCGAGTTCCAGGCAGAGAACCCCTGGCCCAGGGCTCCCGCGCCGCCGACCCGGGCATGACGGTCACCGACCGGACCCTGTCCGTCCGAGGGCTCGACACCGGACCGCGTGAACTGCGCGCGGCGGGGACGGCGACGTGGCCGCCGCGGGCCGCCCGGCGGTGTTGCGGCGGGCCGTGCCGCCCACGCCGGTGCCACCTCCCAGGCCGGACGCGGCCGGGTACGCCGGGGACCTGTGCAACGAGGACTCGACCTGGTCGCCCTGGCCTGACGGCGGTGCGTCGGCGCGGCGGCCACGCCGGTGCTCAGAAGTGGGTGCCGCCGTCGATACGGATCTCGGTTCCCGTGATGAACTTCCCGTCCTGAGAGGCGAGCATCGCGACGACGGAGGCCACCGTCTCCGGTCCGGCGAAGCCGTGGCCGAGCGCCGGGGACAGCTTGGCGAACAGGGCCATGTCGGCGTCCGCGGGCAGCCCCGGCCCGGCGCTCTGCCCGCTGGCGCCGCTGCCGTCGGTCATGCCGGAGGAGATCGAGCCGGGCTGGACGGCGGTGAACCGGATGCCCTGCCGCGCGTACTCGGCGGCGAGCGCGTGGGTCATGGCCTGGATCCCGCCCTTGCTCGCCGCGTACGCCGCCATGTAGGGGTGCGCGAACACGGCCGAGGTGGAGCTGAAGTTGACGACCGCCGCGTCCCTGCCCTCCAACAGCGCCGGTATGGCCTCACGGATGACGAGGAAGGTGCCGACGAGGTTGACCTGCAGGATGCGGGTGAAGTCCGCGAGGCTCGTCTCGTGGGTGTGCGCGGAGCGCAGGATTCCGGCCGCGTTGACCAGTGCGTCCAACCCGCCGAGCGCGGCGGTCGCCGCGGCCACACCCTCGCGTACGGAGGACTCGTCGGCGATGTCCACGACGAGCGTGGTGAGGCGCTCCGCGTGCGCCCCCGCCTTCTGCGCCGTGTCCTTCAGGCCCCGCTCGCTCACGTCGGCGGCCACGACGGTGCCGCCCTCGGCGAGGATGCGCAGCGCGGTGGCCTGGCCGATGCCCGAGCCGCCTCCGGTGATCAGCGCGCGGCGGCCTTCGTAGCGGTTCATGTCTTCTCCTGCCTGCCCTGCCGGTGTGCGGCAGGGCACTCGCGACGCCGGGTCTCTTGCCTGCCGGCGTCCTCATGGCCTTCACGTTACGCCCCAGTGGCACGTTTTGCCATTGCGGCATTGAGTGCCATGAGTGGATGCGGGGCCGTACCCTTCTGGGGTGAGCACCAAGCCGTCCCGGGCGAGCAGCACGCCGCCGTCCTCCTTGACCGAGCGCCGCAAGGCCGCCACCCAGCTCGAGATCGCGCACGCGGCGGCCGAACTGTTCGCCGCACAGGGCCCGCACGCGACGACGGCCGAGGAGATCGCCCGGCGTGCGGGGGTCGCGCTGCGCACCTTCTATCGTTACTTCCGCTCGAAGCAGGACGCGGTGAGCCCGCTGCTCGCCGCCGGAGCCGACGAGTGGCGGGCCCTGCTGGAGGCGGCCGAGCCGGGCACCGGGCTCGCCCGGGCGCTGCGGACGGCAGTGGAGCAGTCCCTCGCGGCACCGGACGAGAACGCCGTCCAGGCGCTGCTGCGAACCCGGGGCCTGCTGCGGGCCGCCGCCGACGATCCCGCGCTGCGGGCGGTGTGGTACCGCGTCAACCAGGAGTCCGAAGAGCGTCTTGTGCCGGTCGTCGCCCGCCTCGCCGGTGGGCGTCTGGAGCCGGTGCAGGTGCGCCTGGTCGCGGCGGCGGCCACGGACGCGATCCGGATCGCGCTGGAGATCTGGGCCGACACGGAGGCCGGCGTCACGGGCGAGGGCTCCCCGGCCGTCCTCGCGATCGACTGCCTGCGCCAACTGCTGGGCGGAATGGGCGCGTTGGCGCCGGACGGGGATGGCGAGGGGTAACGCCGGTGACGCCCTGCGGCCGGTCCGCGATCGTGCCCGGCCCGTTGTCAGTGGTCGGCCTTACGGTTTGCTCAGTGAGGATCTGCCGAAACAGCCGCAGGTCCGTCCTGGGGAGGGGTCTGCCATGTCCACGGCGTCCGCGGTGTCGACGACGTATCTGGAGCTGTCGCAGGAGGGCGGCGGAGCCCACAAGTTCTACGAGGTGAGCGTCGACGGCCTCGTGGTGACCGTGCGTTATGGCAGGATCGGCGCGGCCGGACAGCTCCAGACCACGACGTTCCCGACCGCCGAGAAGGCAAGGGCCGCCGCCGCGAGGAAGGTGGGGGAGAAGGTCCGCAAGGGATACGCCCCGGCGGTCCAGGGACAGCGTGCCCCGCGCGCGGTGACCCGGCGTCAGATCGGCTCGGCCCCGTCGACCGCGCGGGCGGTGGCGCCGGTGCTGTGGCGGTTCCGCACCGGCTCCGCCGCCTTCGGCATCCACGTCGACGACGAGCGCTGCTGGGTGGGCAACCAGGCGGGTGACGTCTACACCCTGGACCACGAGGGCGCCGTCCTGGCCCGGTTCAGCCTGCCGGACGGAGTCAAGTGCCTGGTCGCCGACGACTTCTGGATCTACGCGGGCTGCGACGACGGCAAGGTCTACGACCTCTCCTCCAAGCTGCCGTTCGCTGCGTACGACATCGCCGCCGACGTGGACATCTTCTGGCTGGACATCCACGAGGGCGTGCTCGACGTCTCGGACCGCGCGGGCCGGCTGACCGTCATCGACCACGAGGACGAGCACCAGTGGTCCCGCCGCAGCCAGGGCGAGCACGCCTGGATGGTGCGGGCCGACGACCGGGCCGTGTACCACGGTCACCACAGGGGCGTGACGGCCTACGCCCCGGACGGCGGCGGCGAGTTGTGGCACACGGCCACCAGCGGCAGCGTGCTCTTCGGCTGGCAGGAGGACGATGCCGTCTACGCGGGCACCGGACACCGCGTGGTCCAACGGTTGTCGAAGGCGACGGGCAGGATCGAGGCGACGTACGCGTGCGACGGCGCGGTGTACTCGTGCGCCACCTCGCCGGGCGGACGATTCGTCTTCGCCGGGGACGCCGCCTCATCCGTCTACTGCTTCGACCAGGACGGCACGCGGCTGTGGAAGCTCGGCACCGGCGGTGGCTCGGCGCTGTCGATGCAGTACAGCGACGAGCGGCTGTACTTGGTGACCACCGACGGCTCACTGGTGTGTGTCGACGCGAGCGAGGCTGCCATCGCCGCGGCCCAGCAGGGCACGGTGCCGGTGGCGCGGGACGTCAAGCTCGCCGCCGCCCTTCCGACCTACGCACCCGCCACCGCCGCGGCCGCGGTGGCCACCGTTGCCCAGGCTCCCGCAGGAGCGGTCGTCGTCGAGTGCGTCCAGCAGGGCGGCCGGCTGCGCATGCAGGTGGTGTCCGGGGGCTACGACACCTCCTGGAACGTCCAGTTCCCGCGCGCGATACGGGAACCGGGCGCCCGCTACGTCGTGGACGCCCTGCACCCCGCGGCCGGCGGCTTCTACCGAGTCCGCGGCGACATCCGCCGCCTGCTGTGACCCCACCGTGCCCGAGCTGGGGCCGCCCACGCCCACGGGTGCCCGGGACGACGGCGCACGACCCACGATGCTCCAGCCGACGCCTGCCGCGGCACCGCGTGTGTCGTCGGTGCCGCGGCCTGTGCTCGCGGTGCCACCGCCCGTGCTCGCGGTCACACCGCCCGCGTCGGCGGTGACGGCGTCCCCGCCCGGCGTGCCGCCTTGCGCGTTCACGGCGGCGTGGTCCCTGTCTGAGGGGGCGCCGCTTGCGTTGGTGGTGGTGCCGTCCTCGCTCGGGGTGCTGCCTTCCGCGTCCGCGGTGGTGCGGCCGGGGCCTGGTGTGGAGTCGTTTGCGTCCTTGGCGGCGCCGGCCGTGCTCGCAGTGGTGCTTCCGCGTTCGCGGCGGCGCGGTTCCTGCCGGGGTGGTGCCGCCTGCGTTCGTGGTGGCGCCGCCCCCGCCCGCTGCGTCGTCTTCGGCGTTCGCGGTGGCGCGGTCCGTGCTTGTGCCGGTGCCTCCGGGTCCCCGTTGGCGCACCCCGGGCCCACCGCGAGTCACCCGGGCCCGCCGCGGAGCCACCGGTGCTCGCCCTGCGTCGCCCCGCTGTTCTGCTCCGGCGTGGGCCCGTTGCCGGTGGCTCAGGGGCGTACGGATGCCGTCTGTGCCAGCGCGTCCCGTGCCGCGGTGAGCGCCTCGGCACGGTCCTGCGGGACCAGGCCGATGCGGGTGCGCCGGTCCAGCAGGTCCGACTCGTCCAGGGCGCCCTCGTGCCGGACCGCCCACAGCAGTTCGGCCCGGGTGACCGGATGACCCGGCAGCACCGGTTCGGCCAGGGCGGGATCCTTGGCCGCGAGGGCGTGTACGGCCTCCGCCTCGGTGCCGTAGCGGCGGACCAGCCGCGGCGGTGCCGCAAGGGCGCCCAGCCGGGCCGGTGCGGCGGCACCGACCAGTGGCAGCGCGGCGGTGGGGGAGGGGGTGGTCGGCAGGCCCCGGGCGGCGGTCGCGGCGTCCACGGCGTCCTGCGCCATCCGCCGGTAGGTGGTGAGCTTGCCGCCGACGATCGTCGTGACACCGTCGGGAGACGTCAGCACCGCGTGCCGGCGGGAGATGTCGGAGGTGCGCGCCGTATCGCCGGCCGGGCCGGCGCCGCCGGAGGTGTCCAGCAGCGGGCGCAGCCCGGCGAAGGCGCCGACGACCTCGTCGCGGGTCACCGGTGTGTCCAGGACCGAGCCGAGGACGTCCAGCAGGAAGCCGATGTCGGTCTCGGGCACCTCCGGGACATCAGGGATCCCGCCCTCGACCGGCTCGTCGGTGAGACCGACGTAGACCCGGCCGTCGCCCTGGGGCAGGACCAGGACGAAGCGGTTGGTCTCGCCGGGGATCGGGATATGCAGGCCGGCCGGCAGGGTGCCGAGCCGCTCCGAGCGCAGGACCAGATGGGTGCCGCGGGACGGCCGGATCCGGATGCCCTCGACGAGATCGCCCGCCCACACCCCGCTCGCGTTGATGACGGCGCGGGCCCTGATCTCGCCCTCCTCGCCGGTGAGTTCGTCACGGATCCGGGCACCGGCGCCGGTCAGGTCCAGTGCCCTGACCCGGGTCAGCACCCGGGCCCCGCGCGCGGCGGCCGTCCGGGCCAGGGCGGTGACCAGCCGGACGTCGTCGCTCACCTTGCCGTCCCAGGACAGCAGCCCGCCGCGCAGCCCGGCCGGGCGGACCGAGGGCGCCAGATGGCGGGCCTCCGTCGCCGTGAGCCGACGCGGGGCGGGCAGCACCTGGCGCGGGGTCCGGGCGGCCAGCCGCAGCACGTCCCCGGCGCGGAAACCGGCCCAGGCCAGCGAGGCCTGGGTGCGGGACACCAACGGGGTCAGCGGCAGGACGAACGGCTGGGCGGCCACCAGGTGCGGGGCCGTACGCGTCATCAGCACCCCGCGCTCGACCGCGCTCTCGTGCGCGACGTCGAACTGCGCGGACGCCAGATAGCGCAGCCCGCCGTGGATGAGCTTCGAACTCCAGCGGGAGGTGCCGAAGGCCAGGTCGTGGGCGTCCACGGCGACGACGTCCAGCCCGCGGGCCGCCGCGTCCAGCGCGGCTCCGGCCCCGGTCGCGCCGAGCCCGACGACCAGGACGTCCACCACCCGGCCGTCCGTGGCTTCGGTCAGTTCCCGGGTCCGCCGGCGGGCGTTGAGGGAGGCGCCGGCGTCGGTCCTGGTGTGGCTCATGGCGTGAGGATCCTCTCCAGGAGGGTGCGCAGCTCGGCGAGGAAAGCGGCGGAGTCCAGCTCCGGATCGTCCTCGTCGGTCATGGTGCGCAGGGACAGGGTGAAGGACTGCACGGTCAACAGCAGCGCGCGGGCCTGCCGTTCGACATGGGCGGGGCGCACGGAGCCGTCCGTGTGGCCCTCGCGCAGCGCGTCGGCCAGCAGCGCCAGCAGCGCCTCCTGGCTCGCCCCGCGCCGGTCGAGCACGTACGGCAACAACATCTCCGGATCGACGTCGACGATCTTGCGGAAGAGGGGATGTGCCCGGAACGCCTCGACGCCCGTGACCAGTCCGTCCACGATCCGGGTGCGGGTGTCCGCGCCGGCACCGGGCTCGGGGATCGCCCGGGTGGCCACGTCGATCCACTCACGGGTCATCAGATCGCCCACCAGGGTCCGCAGATCCGGCCAGCGCCGGTACAGCGTCATCCGGGAGACGCCGGCGCGGCGGGCCACGTCGGCGAGGGTGGTGCGGCGGACTCCGACGGCCAGCACGCAGTCGCGTACCGCGTCGAGCACGTGATCACTGTCCGAACCGTTGTGACGAATAGGCGTCATGTGTCACAGTGTAACGCCCCGGGAGGCGGACGGAAGCAGCCGACCTCACCCCGGGCACGGCCGCCGGGCCGTCGCGCGCACCGAGGAACCGAGCACACCGACCTGTGAGGACGACCGTTTCAATGGACATGCTGTGGAACGGCTGGGGCGACCCGGCCAAGGCGGCACCCCTGCCCGAGTCGGTGACCGGACTGCTGCGCGACCTGCTCGGCGTCAAGCCCCGCACCACCCCCGCCCTCGGCCTCGAGGACATCCGCCCGCCCGCAACCACGGCCGGCCCGTCCGCGCTCGAGGCGCTCGCCGAGGCCGTGGGCGGCGCGGAGCACGTGCGCACCGACGACGAGAGCCGCATCCGGCACACCCGCGGCAAGTCCACCCCCGACCTGCTGCGCATCCGTGCCGGAGACATCACGGACGTCCCGCAGGCCGTCGTCCTGCCCGGTTCCCACGACGAGGTCCTCGCCGTGCTGCGCGCCTGTGCCGCACACGGCCTCGCCGTCGTCCCGTTCGGCGGCGGCACCTCGGTCGTCGGCGGACTCGCCCCGCAACGCAGCGCGTTCATCGCCCTGGACCTGCGCCGTATGAACGGCCTGCTCGACCTCGACCCCGTCTCGCGTACCGTCGTCCTCCAGCCCGGCCTGCGCGCCCCCGAGGCCGAGGCCCTGCTCGCCGAACGCGGCTTCACCCTCGGCCACTTCCCGCAGTCCTTCGAGTGGGCCACCATCGGGGGCTTCGCCGCGGCCCGCTCCAGCGGCCAGGCGTCCGCCGGGTACGGCCGCTTCGACGAGATGGTCCTCGGCCTGACCCTCGCCACCCCCGAAGGCACCCTCGAGACCGGCCGTGCCCCGCGCTCCGCCGCCGGACCCGACCTGCGTCAGCTGATCCTCGGCTCGGAGGGCGCCTTCGGGATCATCACCTCCGTCACCGTACGCATCCGCCCCCTGCCCGAGACGCGCGTCTACGAGGGCTGGCGGTTCGCCTCGTTCGAGGAGGGCGCCGCGGCTCTGCGCCGGCTCGCCCAGGACGGGCCCCGCCCGACCGTGCTGCGACTGTCCGACGAGACCGAGACCCTCATCGGCCTGGCCCAACCCGAGTCCATCGGCGGGGACCTGAGCCAGAGCGCGGCCGGCTGTCTGGCCATCGCCGGCTACGAGGGCACGGCCGAGGACACGGCACAGCGCCGGCAGCAGGCGGCGGCCGTCCTCAGCGCGTGCGGCGGCACCCTCGTCGGTGCGGAGCCGGGCGAGCGCTGGGCCCACGGCCGTTTCTCGGCGCCGTACCTGCGCGACGCGCTGCTCGACGTCGGCGCCTTCGCGGAGACCCTGGAGACCGCGGCCTTCTGGTCCCGCATCCCCGACCTCTACTCGGCCGTGCGCACCGCGCTCACCGACACCCTCACCGAGGCCGGCACCCCGCCGCTGGTGATGTGCCACATCTCCCACGTCTACGAGAACGGCGCGTCGCTGTACTTCACGGTCGTCAGCGCCCAGGGCGAGGATCCGGTGGCGCACTGGGAGCCCGCCAAGCACGCGGCCAACGAGGCCGTGCTCGCCGCCGGCGGTACCATCTCCCACCACCACGGCGTCGGCACCGACCATCGCGACTGGTACGTCCGCGAGGCCGGGCGGCTCGGCATCTCGGCCCTGCGCGCCGTCAAGCGCCGCCTGGACCCCGAGGGCCTGCTCAACCCCGGCGTCCTG
This sequence comes from Streptomyces broussonetiae, assembly GCF_009796285.1. Lineage (NCBI taxonomy): Bacteria > Bacillati > Actinomycetota > Actinomycetes > Kitasatosporales > Streptomycetaceae > Streptomyces > Streptomyces broussonetiae. Next base: position 8,914,040 of record NZ_CP047020.1, read on the forward strand.
CTGCCCACCGACTGACCCCGCCCGATCCGCCTGCTTCGGAGGCACACCGATGCGACAGTTCACCGCCGTCGTCAACCCCACCGCGGGCGGCTCCACCGGGGCGGCCAGCCTGCTGCACCTGGCCCGCCTGCTGCGCGAGGCCGGGGCCGGGCTGGAGACGGAGTACAGCCACAGCCTCGCCCACGCCCAGGAGATCGCCCGCCGGGCCGGCGAGCGCGGCCGGATCGTCCTGGCCGTCGGCGGCGACGGCATCGCCGGCGGTATCGGCGGCGCGCTGAGCGGCACCGGAACCGTCCTCGGCCTGGTGCCCGCCGGACGAGGCAACGACTTCGCCCGCGCCCTCGAGCTGCCCGCCGACCCCGCCGCACTGGCCGACATCCTGCTGCACGCCGAGCCACGGCCGGTCGACACCATCGAGGTGGAGTCGGCCGTCCACGCCCGCACCGTGGTCCTCGGCAGCGTGTACGCCGGAGTGGACGCCGTGGCCAACCGGCACGCCAACAACGCCCGGCTGCTGCGCGGCTCCGCCTCCTACTACGCGGGCGGCCTGCGCGCCGTCACCAGCTGGCGCGCGGCCGACTACCGCGTCACCGTCGACGGCGAGGAGCACACCCACCGCGGTTACACCGTCGTCGCGGCCAACTCCCCCTACTACGGCTCCGGCCGGCTGATCGCCCCCGGCGCCCGGGTCGACGACGGACTGCTGGACATCGTGATGATCCGCGACGCGCCTCGTCGGCTGTTCTTCGCGCTCATGAACGAGCTGAAGAGCGGCGGCCACGTCCACCGTCCCGAGGTGCGCGTCCTGCACGGCCGGGAACTGCGCATCGAGGCGGCCCGGCCCGTCCCCTACGGCGCCGACGGAGAGGTCGACGCCACCTTGCCGGTGACGGTGCGGGTACGGCCCGCCGACCTGCCGGTGCTGTACTGACCACCCCCGCACCGTTCGTGGAGTGCGGGCATGTGTGCCAAGCTCGGACCATGACTCCCGCGAACACGACGGGCGCCGACGGCACCACCCTGTACTACGGAGACCTGGACGCACCCCATGTGCTCCAGGTCTTCCTGGAACTGCGCGACCGAGCCAGCCACCGGGTGGCCGTGAGCCTCCTCGACACCATGCGTCAGGGCGCCGACAACGGCCGGTTCGTCGTGAAGTTCCACTTCGCGGCGACGCTGGACGACACGGTCGGCGGCGACGGTTCCCGGCAGGCTCTGAGCGCGCTCGGCGCGGCGAGCGACGCAGGCCAGCGCCAGTTCATCGAATACCTGGCGGCGCTCTTCGCCAACCAGCCCTTCCCGCCCGGCGACGACCACTTCGCCGACCCCGAGGTACTGCTGGACCTGGCGAGCACGGTCACCGGATTGCGCTCGGCCGACTTCGACCGCAAGGTCACCGACCGCACCTACCTCACCTGGGCCGGACAAGCGGTCGGCGAATTCGACTCCTTCGGCGTGGTCGGCACCCCCGTCGTCTGGTACGACGAAACCGTCGTCCCCGTCGTGAAGACCGAGGGCGGACCCGCCCTCACCCCACAGGAATTCCTGGCCCGGATCGGGAAGTGACACGGCATCGGTGCACGACCGCCCGGCCCTGGGTAGGGGAGGGGAACCCGGCCGCGCGCGCCGGGAGAGGGGGTGGTCCGACATGACGCTGGAGCCCGCCGAGGGCACGGTGCAGGCCGTCGTCCTGTACGCCGGGCGGCTGCTGCTGGCCGAGCGGGGCGAGGGCTGGAGACTGCCGTCAGGCACTGCCGAGCCGGCCGAGTCGGCCGAGGCCACCGCGGCACGGGTGGTCTACGAACTCACCGGCTACCTCGTCGACGGCACCGAGAGCCTGGCACCGGAGGACGGGGCCACGGCGGTGGTGTGCCAGTTGCTGACCGAATCCCCGTCCGACGGCGCCCGCCTCGAACCGGAGCAACTGCGCTGGACACCGCTGGCCGACACGGCCGACGCCGACCTTCCGGCGGTCGTACGCGCGTACGTCGCGGGGCATACACCGGTGTGAAACACGCTGGTCAGCGATCCGCCGCCGGATCGGCAGCCTGTTCCAGGAAGCGCCGGCGGTCCACGACCGCCCGGTCGATCTCGCCCGTCGCGACCAGTCGGCCCGGGCCGTCCACGGCCCGTACGAGGAAGGTCAGCCGCCGGTCCGCCGTGGCGGGCAGGGGCCGTGCGCTCACCTCCACCCGGCCACCCACCCGGGCGGGCCGCACATGCCGGACCCGGATCTCGGTCCCGACGATGGTCTCCCCGGCCCCGGCGAAGGGCGCGGCGGCCCGCACGGCGGCCGCCTCCAGCCACGCGATCAACCGGCGTGGCCAGCATGGGCACATCCCCGCTGCCGACCGCCGCCGCGGTGTCGGCATCGGTCACCTCGTGGCGCATGTCCTCACGCCAGCTCCGCCGGACCCGGTCCGCCGTACGACACGGGCCCGCACGCCGGGCAGGAGCTGTTCCAGCAGCGCGCGCCGCTCGGCCGCTGCGACCGGCTCACCGGCCGGGCAGTTCCAGAACGTCCACGCCGGTCCCGGCCGGCACACCGCCCGGTGGGACCACGGCGAGAGCGTCCGCCAGGGCCAGGCCGCGCAACATCGCCGGGCCGTCGAAGGGCAGCGGGGTCACGTCCCGCCCGGCCGTGAACACCGGCAGCAGCCGGGTGTCGCTCGGATGTCCCGGCAGCGCGGCGGCGGCCGTCAGCCGGGCAGGTGCGGGGTCACGGTGTCCGCCGAGGTGACGGAGCAGCGGCTCGGCCAGGGTGACCAGGCCGGACACCGCGGCCAGCGGATTGCCGGGCAGCCCGACCAGCCGGCGCGCCCGGCCGTCGGCGGTGGCCGGCAGTTCGGCGAGCAGCATGGGATGGCCGGGGCGTACCGCCACGGAGTCGACCAGCAGCCGGGCGCCCACCGACCGGAGCGTGTCGTGCAGGAAGTCGACGGGGCCCGCCGCGGTGCTGCCGGTGGTGAGGACGACGTCGGCGGGCGAGCGGCGCACGGCTTCGCGCAGCGGGCCGGGATCGTCCGCGATGCGGTGATGACCGATCAGCTCGGCGCCGCAGCGCCGCAGCCAGGGCACCAGCAGCGGGCCGAGCGCGTCCCGGACCCGTCCGCCGCGCGGCACTCCCTCACCGAGCAACTCGTCGCCGAGGACGAGCAGTTCGACGCTCGGACGGCGATGCACGGTCAGCCGGTCGTACCCGGCCGCAGCCGCGAGACCCAGCACGCGTTCGGTCACGGCGGTGCCGGCGGGCAGCAGCGGCTCACCGGAACGGCACTCCTGACCGCGCGGCCGGATGTCCTGTCCCTCGCACACCGGGCCGGGGCAGCGGTCGTACAGCAGGCCCTGCCCGGCGTCCGCCTCGCCGTGCTCGCGACGCAGTACGGCGGTCGCGCCCGGTGGCACCCGGGCGCCGGTGGCGATGGGCACGGCCGACCCCGGCCCGAGCGGCCCGGGCTGCGCACCGGCGAGGACCCCCGCACCGGCCAGGCGCCACGGGCCCGGTCCGGTCACGGCCCAGCCGTCCATCGCGGCCGTGTCGAACGACGGCAGATCGGTGAGGGCGAGGAGCGGCTCGGCCAGTGCGTGGCCGAGCGCGTCGGCGAGGGTGCGGGGGACGGCGGGCAGGGGTTGCCCGGCGCAGGACCGGGCGATCGCGCGAGCCCGCTCCCAGTCCCGGGCGGCCCGCAGCGGGCCCGGCCGGGTGTCCGGTCCGTGGGGTGCCGTGCCGTCGGCCGTGTCCGTCCGGGATGCGGTCATGCCGGTCATCGTCGGCCGACCGTCCGGCGAAGTCAAAGAGGGGCTGTTTGTCTGCCGATAGGCGCCGCCTATCCGATAACCAGCGCTTATCGGCTCATTGGAAAGAACGCTTTGACGTCCCACTGGAAGGGGGCGGATGCTGCCGGATCATGAGCGGCATCGAGGACCCCGTAGACGATCTGGCAGTCACCCCGCCCAAGCGCTGGGCCACCGGCGTCCCGGCGGTGACCCACGCGCTGGCCTACTCCCTGGCACAGACCTCCGTACGACGGACCGCGCTGACCCTGCTCAACGTCAACCAGGCCAGGGGCATCGACTGCCCGGGCTGCGCCTGGCCCGAGCCCGCGGCCGGTAAGCGGCACCTCAACGAATACTGCGAGAACGGTGCCAAGCACATCAACGACGAGGCCACCACGCGCCGCGTCACCACCGAGGTCTTCCGCCGGTACTCAATCGCCGAACTCGGCGCCAAGTCGGACTACTGGCTCAACCAGCAGGGCCGGCTGACCGAGCCGATGATCAAGCGGCCCGGCGCCGAGCACTACGAACCCATCGGCTGGGACGAGGCGTTCGGGGTGCTCGCCGGGGAACTGGGCCGGCTGGACTCCCCGGACGAGGCCCTTTTCTACACCTCCGGCCGGGTGGGCAACGAGGCCGCGTTCCTCCTCCAGCTCTTCGCCCGCGCCTTCGGCACCAACAACCTGCCGGACTGTTCCAACATGTGCCACGAGTCGAGCGGCTCCGCGCTGACGCAGACGCTCGGCATCGGCAAGGGCAGCGTCTCGCTGGACGACATCCACACCGCCGACCTGGTCTTCGTCGTCGGACAGAACCCGGGCACCAACCACCCGCGCATGCTGTCCGCGCTGGAGGAGACCAAGCGGCGCGGTGGCACGGTCGTCGCCGTCAACCCGCTGCCCGAGGCCGGACTGCTGCGCTTCAAGCACCCGCAGAAGGCACGCGGGGTGATCGGCCGGGGCACCGAGATCGCCGACCAGTTCCTGCAGATCCGCCCCGGCGGCGACCTCGCCCTGTTCCAGGCGCTCAACCGACTGCTGCTGGAGGCCGAGGACGAGCGCCCCGGCACCGTCCTCGACCACGATTTCATCAGAGCCCACACCACCGGCTTCGCCGAGTTCGCCGACCACGCCCGGAAGATCGCGTGGGAGGACGTCCTTGCCGCGACCGGGCTGCGCCGCGAGGAGATCGAGGCCGTCCACGGCCGGGTGCTGCGCAGCGGGAAGATCATCGTCTGCTGGGCGATGGGACTCACCCAGCACAAGCACGGCGTGCCCACCATCCGCGAGGTGGTCAACTTCCTGCTGCTGCGCGGCAACGTCGGCCGGCCGGGCGCGGGGGTGTGTCCGGTGCGCGGCCACAGCAACGTCCAGGGCGACCGCACCATGGGTATCTGGGAGCGGATGCCCCAGTCCTTTCTCGACGCCCTGGAACGCGAGTTCGGCTTCACCCCGCCCGCGCGGCACGGACTGGACTCGGTCGACGGCATCCGGGCCATGCGCGACGGCACCGCCAAGGTGTTCCTCGGCGTCGCCGGCAACTTCGTACGGGCCACCCCGGACAGCCTGGTCACCGAGGAGGCGATGCGACGGTGCCGGCTCACCGCGCACATCTCCACGAAGCTCAACCGCTCCCACACGGTCTGCGGCGAGACCGCCCTCATCCTGCCCACCCTCGGCCGCAGCGACCGGGACATCCAGGCGGCCGGTGAGCAGTTCGTCACCGTCGAGGACTCCATGAGCGAGGTGCACGCCTCCCGCGGCAAGCTGGATCCGGCCTCCCCGCATCTGCTCAGCGAGGTCGCGATCATCAGCCGGCTGGCCCGCAGGACCCTCGGCGACACCCCGGACATCCCCTGGGAGGAATTCGAGGCCGACTACGGCACCGTCCGCGACCGCATCTCCCGCGTCGTCCCCGGCTTCGAGGACTTCAACGCCCGCGTGGCCAGGCCCGGCGGGTTCCGGCTGCCCAACCCGGTCAACGCGCGAGTCTTCCGCACCTCGAGCGGCAAGGCCGTCTTCACCCGCAACGACTTCACGATGCCCGACATCCCCGAGGGGCATCTGCTGCTCCAGACGCTGCGCTCCCACGACCAGTGGAACACCGTTCCCTACGCGATGAACGACCGCTACCGCGGCATCCACAACGCCCGCCGTGTCGTCCTCGTCAACCCCGACGACCTCGAAGCACTCGGGTACGCCGACCGCGACCTGGTGGACCTGGTCGCCGTCTGGCACGACGGACGTGCGCGCCGGGCGGAGGGCTTCCGCGTCGTCGCCTACCCCACCAGCCGTGGCTCGGCCGCCTCCTACTACCCCGAGACGAACGTCCTGGTACCGCTCGACAGCGTCGCCGACATCAGCAACACGCCCACCTCCAAAGGGGTGTTGGTCCGGCTGGAGCCCGCACGCGCCGAGGAGACGGGGGGAGGTACAGGACCATGGGACGTGTGACCGTACGGCGGCGGGTGCTGCGCATCCGCGACGCCGTGCCCTCGCACCGGCCGGACACCCTGGCCGCCGAGGAACCCATGGAGATCCGGGTGGGTGGCCGTCCGCTCACCGTGACCATGCGCACCCCGGGCGACGACTTCGACCTCGCGACGGGGTTCCTGGTCGGCGAGGGCGTCGTGCACGCCGCCGGTGACGTCACCGGGATCCGCTACTGCGCGGGCGCCACGGCGGACGGCGGAAACACCTACAACGTGGTCGACGTGGGTCTCGCGCCAGGGGTGAGCCTGCCCACCGCGTCGCTGGAGCGGAATTTCTACACCACCTCCTCGTGCGGCCTGTGCGGCAAGGCGAGCCTCGACGCGGTGCGCATGGCGAGGCGATGGTCCGTGGCCGAGGATCCGCTGAGCGTGGCACCGCAGCTGCTCGCCGCGCTGCCCGAGCGGCTGCGGGCGGCCCAGCGGGTGTTCGACAGCACCGGCGCTCTGCACGCGGCAGGCCTGTTCACGGCGGACGGCGAGCTGCTGTGCCTGCGCGAGGACGTGGGCCGGCACAACGCTGTCGACAAGGTCGTCGGACATGCCCTGCGCTCGGGCCTGCTGCCGCTGCGCAACACCGTGCTCCTGGTCAGCGGGCGAGCCTCGTTCGAGCTGGTGCAAAAGGCCGTCCTGGCCGGAATCCCCCTGCTCGCGGCCGTCTCGGCACCCTCCTCGCTGGCCGTGGACCTGGCGGCCGAGAGCGGACTGACCCTGGTCGGCTTCCTGCGCGGAACGTCGATGAACGTCTACAGCGGCGCCGAACGCCTGGCGCCCCAGCCGGTCGGCTGACCGCCCTGCGCGCAGGTCAGCGGCCCGAGTCTCCGGGGATACGCTCCAAAGCCGTGGCCACATCGGTCGTGCGGGCGATGTCCGTCAGGGCCCTGGCCATGACCGACCCCGGCTCCCGCGCGGCGATCACCAGGCCCACCGGCACCGAGGCCGCGGGCTCGACCAGGGGCACCGCCCGCATGCCGTGCGGCACACCGAACACATGCAGCCAGGCATGCGGCACGATGCTCGCCCACTGTCCCGTGCGCACATGCGCGAACAGAGCGGCCACGGAATCGGTCTCCAGCCGGGGCGAGGCCTCGGTCCCCGCCTCGGCGAACAGCTCGTCCAGCACCCGGCGCCCCTGCATTGCCCGGCTCAGCAGACACAGCGGCAACTGCGACGCCTGCGCCCACGTGGCCGTCGTACGCCGGGCCAGAGCGTCGGCGGCCGAGAGCAGCAGGACGTACCGCTCCTGGTACAGCGGCACGGTGTGGAAACGCTCCGGCCGATCCGCCAGGTCCTCGCGCAGGTACGTCACCCCCGCGTCCAGCTCGAAGTTCCGCACCTGCCGCAGGATGTCCACCGACTGCATGTCCGCGCTGACCTCCACCGTGACCAGGGGGTGCGCCGCGCAGAACGGGCCGGTCAGATGGGCGACGGCACCGGACGCGGTCGGCACCGAGCCGATCCGTATGCGCCCGGCCAGACCGCCGCGCAGCGCGTCGACCTCGTCCTTGAGCGCATCGCGGTCGGCCAGGATCCGCTGCGCCCACACGACGATGCGCTCTCCCTCCGGGGTGAGGCCCTCGTACTTGCGGCCGCGTCGCACCAGCGGTACGTCGAGTTCCTCCTCCAGCTTGCGCAGTGCCTCCGACAAGGCGGGCTGGGAGACGTAGCAGGCCTGGGCGGCACGGGCGAAATGCCGCTCGCGGGAGAGCGCGACAAGGTATTCGAGCTGACGAAAGAGCACGGGACGGGTGTACCCGACAGGTCCCCGGAATGCCAATCTCCGCACGGGCGCCGAACTGCCGAGTCGGCCGGGCGGCGCCATGCTGGTGCGAAGGAGCCGACCCGCATGCGGTCGTACCGGATCTCAAGGGGAAGCGTATGCCCGTGGTCGATCCACAGCCCGTCATCGTCCCGCCGGCCCGGGCCGCCGTGTTCCTCGTCGTCACCATCGCGCCCGGCGGCGAGGACACGGCTCGCGGCCTGCTCGAAGACGTCTCCGCTCTGCGCCGCTCGGTCGCCTTCCGCGCGCCCGCCGAGGAACTCAGCTGTGTCGTAGGCATCGGCTCGCAGGCATGGGACCGGCTCTTCGACGGGCCGCGTCCCAAGCAACTGCATCCCTTCGTGGACCTGGCGGGCCCGCGCCACCGGGCTCCCGGCACGCCCGGCGACCTCCTCTTCCACGTCCGGTCCCACCGCATGGACCTCTGCTTCGAGCTGGCCCGGCTTTTCGGGGGACGTCTCGAAGGAGCGGCCACCGTGGTGGACGAGGTGCACGGCTTCAAGTTCTTCGACGAACGCGATCTGCTCGGCTTCGTCGACGGCAGCGAGAACCCCGAGGGCAGGCTCGCGCGGGACTCGGTGTTCATTGGCGACGAGGACGCTGAGTTCGCCGGCGGCAGCTATGTGATCGTGCAGAAGTACCTGCACGACATGGCGGCCTGGAACGCCCTGTCCGACGAGGAACAGGACCGGGTCATCGGGCGCACCAAACTGGCGAACGTGGAGTTCCCCGACGACATGAAGCCGGCCGACTCCCATGTCGCCCTCAACACCATCACCGACGAGGACGGCACCGAACGCAAGATCGTCCGCGAGAACATGCCCTTCGGAACCGTCGGAAAGGGCGAGTTCGGCACCTACTTCATCGGGTACTCACGCACGCCGGACGTGACCGAGGAAATGCTGAGGAACATGTTCCTCGGCCGGGAGCCCGGTCAGCACGACCGGATTCTCGACTTCTCGGTTCCCGTCACAGGCTGCCTCTTCCATGTGCCGACCATCGGTTTCCTCGACGACCTTCCCGCCGCTCCGGGCGGCGGGAGCGAGACGACCGGCGGATCGTCGGACAGCGCAGGCCTCAAGGGAACCTGACCACGACGGCGCTCACCGCCGTGACCGCCTTCCCGCGTGATCTCGCGGGCCGGCGGATCGTCGACGTCACCGGCCCGACGGCCCACAGCCGGCCGCGGTCGGCACGGGACATCTCTCCGGCATCGAGGCACCGGCACCGGCGGTCGCGGCGCGCTTGCGCCGAGCGCAGCACCTGGTGGAACTGCGGGCGCCGGTCACGGTGAGCCGCGACGCCGTGGACGACGTCGAGCGCGGCGCGCGGGACTGCGACCGGGAGCCGGTCGGGCACACGGCAGGCGCCATGGCGTTCGCCGCGGACGGGGCGGTCTTCGACGGGTGCGCGGCGGCCGGGACCGACGGGCTGCGCCGCCATACGTCCCACCGCGTGAGCGCCCTGCCCGGCGGGCCCCGCACCCACGAGGCCGCGGTGGCACTGAGTGCGTGGGCGAACGCGCAGGGCGGTGAGGGCGGAGGTGTCCCGGCACCGTCCTCCGTTTGCGGTGCCGTGTGCGGAGGGGTTCAGTGAGTACTGACCGCCGGATCGGTCACTGGCCCCCGGATCAGCCCCGCGTTCACACCTTCGCGGATCACCGTTTCTCCGCGCCCAGGAGCTGTCATGTCGATGTCGTTCGGAGCCCCCTTCGGTTCGTCGGATCCGTTCAGCGAGTTGTTCAACCGCTTCTTCGGTATGTCTCCTGCGTCATCGCCGCCCGCGGTGCAACGCGTGCCCATCGGACGGCTGCTGACCGAGTCGTCGCAGGAACTGCTCAACCTGGCCGCGCAACGGGCCGTCGAGGACGGCACCACGGACCTCGACACCGAACACCTGCTCTGGGCGGCCACCAAGGTCGACTCGTCCCGGCGGCTGCTGTCCCAGGTGGGCATCGATCCCGACGAGCTGGGGGCCGAGATCGCCAAGATCCTCCCGCGCGAGTCCGGCGAGCCGTCCGCGCAACCGGGCCTCACCCCTGCGGCCAAGCGCACGCTCGGCGCCGCCTACGCACAGTCGCAGGCGGCCGGTGTGTCGTACATCGGTCCGGAACACATCCTCAGTGCCCTGCTGGGCGACAGCGACACCGGCGCCGCCAAGCTGCTGCGCGCCGAGGGCATGGACACGGACAAGCTGGCGGGCCTTGCCGAACAGACCTCCCGCACCGACTCGACGGCCGCCGAGCGCAAGCAGCCGGCCACGACGTTGGACGAGTACGGCCGGGACCTGACGGAAGAGGCCAAGGCGGGCAAGCTCGACCCGGTGGTGGGGCGCGCCGATGAGATCGAGCAGACCGTCGAGATCCTCTCCCGGCGCTCCAAGAACAACCCCGTGCTCATCGGCGAACCCGGCGTCGGCAAGACCGCCATCGTGGAGGGGCTGGCACAGCGCATCGTGGCGGGCGAGGTCCCGGACACCCTCAAGGACAAGCGGGTGGTCTCCCTCGACCTGTCGGGCATGGTGGCGGGAGCGCAGTACCGGGGGCAGTTCGAGGAGCGGCTGAAGAAGGTCATCGAGGACGTACAGAAGGCCAAGGGCCAGATCATCCTGTTCATCGACGAACTGCACACGGTCGTCGGCGCCGGTGCGACGGGCGAGGGGTCCATGGACGCGGGCAACATGCTCAAGCCCGCACTCGCACGCGGTGAACTGCACGTGGTCGGTGCCACGACCATCGACGAGTACCGCAAGTACGTGGAGAAGGACGCCGCGCTGGAGCGCCGCTTCCAGCCGGTGATGGTCCCCGAGCCCACCGTCGAGGAGACCGTGCAGATCCTCGAGGGACTCCGTGACTCCTACGAGGCCCACCACCAGGTCCGCTTCGACGACGCGGCGCTGGCTGCCGCCGCCGAGATGTCCGACCGCTACATCACCGACCGTTTCCTGCCCGACAAGGCCATCGACGTGATGGACCAGGCGGGCGCCCGGGTACGGCTGCGCAGCGCGGGCCGCTCCACCGAGGTCGTCAGCCGCGAGGACCGTATCGCCAAGCTGCGCCGGGAACTCGAACAGGCCGTCTCCGCCGAGGACTTCGAGAAGGCCTCCGAGGTGAAGCGGGAGATCTCCGAGGTGGAGGGCGAACTCGCCGGGATCGAGGAGCGTCGCGAGGGCGTCGTGTCGGTCACGGCCGCCGACATCGCGGACGTCGTCTCCCGCCGAACCGGCATCCCGGTCGCCCAGCTCACCGCCAGCGAGAAGGAGAAACTCCTCAGGCTGGAGGAGGAGATGCACGCCCGGATCGTCGGCCAGGAGGAGGCGGTCACCGCGGTCTCGCAGGCCGTGCGCCGCAACCGCGCGGGCATGGGCGACCCCAACCGGCCCGTGGGCTCGTTCCTCTTCCTCGGCCCCACCGGCGTCGGCAAGACCGAACTCGCCAAGACACTCGCGGCGTTGCTGTTCGGCGAAGAGGACCGCATGATCCGCTTCGACATGAGCGAGTTCCAGGAGAAGCACACGGTCGCACGGCTCGTCGGGGCCCCGCCCGGATACGTCGGCTACGAGGAGGCGGGCCAGCTGACCGAGAAGGTGCGCCGCCAGCCGTACAGCGTGGTGCTGTTCGACGAGGTGGAGAAGGCCCACCCCGACGTGTTCAACACCCTGCTGCAGATCCTGGACGACGGCCGGCTGACCGACGGGCAGGGCCGCACCGTCGACTTCCGGCACTGCGTCGTCATCATGACGTCCAACATCGGTGCGCACCGCATCCTCGACCACAAGGGCGATGTGTCCGAGCTGAAGGACGAGTTGATGGACGACCTGCGGACGAGGTTCCTGCCGGAGTTCCTCAACCGCATCGACGACATCATCATCTTCCACGGTCTGACCGAGGACGACCTGAGCCGGATCGTGGACCACCTGCTGGACCAGAGCAAGCGCCGGGTGCACGCGCAGGGCATGCGGCTCGAGGTCACCGAGTCCGCGAAGAAGCTGCTCATCGCACACGGCCACCAGCCGGAGTTCGGCGCCCGTCCGCTGCGCCGCACCATCCAGGCGGAACTCGACAACCGCATCGCCACCCTCCTGCTGAGCGGCGAGGCAGAGCCCGGGGACACGATCGTCGCCGACGTGGTGGACGACTCGCTGCACTGCACGGTGAAGAAGAACGGCGACTCCGGCGCAGCCGAGGACTCCGGCGACTCCGCCGGGGCCGGCACCGCGGCGCCGGAGCAGTGACGGAGGAGGACCCATGGCGCGTCACCACCACAAGTCCAACGAGCAGGTCGAGGGCAATCCGGACACCGGTCACGGTCGCGGTATGCCGCGCCGGCCGGACGAGCCGGAACTCGCCGAGCGTACGCGCGAGGACCGGCGGGAAGCGGGTCTGCCGACCGGGCGCCGGGAGGACCCCGACGCCTCGTACGAGGAGGCACAGGCCGAGGTCGACCAGGAGGTGCGCGAGGGCCGGATGAAGTCCGGCGACACCCGGCGCAAGGACCGCGACCCGTACCCGCCGAGTGACTACGAGGGCTGACACACCCCCGCCACGCCCGCATCGTGAGAACCGGTTCCGGCGGCCACCGGTCAACCATGGCCGCCGGGAGGGCCGTTCGGCCTGTCGCCCGGCCTCAGCCTGTCACCCGGTTTCGCCCGCCTCGCCGATCGACACCACGAGCGCACTCGCCGGACCGCCGGGTGCGGTGAAGCGGACGGTTTCACCGGGATGGTGGCCGAGCAGGGCACGGCCGAGTGGACTGTCCGAGGTGACCAGGTTCTGGTCGTACGCCTCGGCGATCTCGCCGATCTGGAGCCTCTCCACCGAGCCGTCCGGGAAGCGGACGGTGACGGTGCTGCCCACGCCCACCGCGTCGGTGGGGGCGGGCCCGGCCGGCGCGGCCTGGCGCAGCCGTACCGTGATCTCCTCGATACGGCGGTCCAGGCGGTCGAGTTGGTCGGCCCGCTGCAACTCGTCGGCCTCGTCGGCGCGGTCGCCCACCTCGGTGGTGTCCTGCATGGTTCCGGCGACGAGCCGCCGCTCGTCGTGCAGGTCGGACAGCTCCTGCTCCAGCGCACGGCGGGCCGCGGCGCCGATCGGCTCGGGGTCACCGGTCATTTCGGCTCCTCAGGTCGTATAGGGCGAAAATGATCCAAGATGCGAGCAAAGATAATGAGGCGGATATTTTTCGTATCGTATATCGAATCATTCCCTTGTGGGGAGGTCGCCATGTCCTCGAAGCGACGCAGGAAGAAGAAGTCGCGACGCAAGCACGCCGCCAACCACGGGAAGCGGCCTCAGTCCTGAGCCGGGCCGGCACCCCGGGCCCGCGCACCCGGACGGCGGAAGGGGAGAGCCGTGAGCACCTCGCGTGACGAGCAGCAGCGCAGGACCGCCGAGGGGGAGCAAGGGCCGGAGCCCCGCGTGGGCCCCGCCCCCGGGGGTGAGCCGTCCTTCCGCCCCTACCACCACCCCGCCGCCGGCTGGGGCGCCGCGAAGAGCGTGAGCAGGTTCCTGGCGCGCGAGGGTGCCCTGGTCGACGGACCGCGCGCGATCGTGAGGATGAACCACGAGAACGCGGGCTTCGACTGCCCCGGGTGCGCATGGCCGGACGACACCAAGGGCCTGCGCCTGGACATCTGCGAGAACGGGATCAAGCACGTCACCTGGGAGATGACCCGAAAGCGGGTCGGCCGCGCGTTCTTCGCGGAGCACTCGGTGAGCGAACTGTCCGAATGGAGCGACTTCGCCCTGGAGGACCAGGGCCGGCTCACCGAGCCCATGGTCTACGACCCCGGCCGCGACCACTACGTGCCGATCAGCTGGCGCGACGCCTTCGAGCTGGTCGGCCGGACCCTGCGCGAGCTGGACGCCCCCGGCCAGGCCGCCTTCTACACCTCCGGACGGCTCGGCAACGAGGCCACCTTCCTGTACCAGCTGATGGCCCGGGAACTGGGCACCAACAACCTCCCCGACTGCTCCAACATGTGCCACGAGGCCAGCGGACGCGCCCTCGAGGCTTCGCTCGGCACCGGCAAGGGCACGGTCGACCTCAAGGACTGGCAGAGCACAGACGCCCTGTTCATCATGGGCGTGAACGCCGCCTCCAACGCGCCCCGGATGCTCACCGCCCTCGCCGAGGCCTACCGGCGCGGCGCCCAGATCGTGCACGTCAACCCGCTGATCGAGGCGGCCGCCCGGCGCACGATCATCCCGCACGACTTCGTGGACATGGCCACCGGCCACTCCACCCGCACCAGCACCCTGAATCTCCAGGTGCGCATCGGCGGGGACATGGCGCTGCTGCGCGGCATGGCGAAGGCCGTGCTGGAACAGGCCAGGAGCGACCCCAAGGCCCTGGACCAGGAGTTCATCGAACGTCACACCATCGGCTTCGACGACTACCGGAAGGTGTGCGAGGCCACGCCCTGGCAGGAGATCGAGCGCCAGTCGGGCCTCGACCGCGCCGACATCCTCAAGGCCGCCCGCGTCTACCGCGACGCCGACCGCAGCATCGTCAGCTGGTGCCTGGGCCTCAGCCAGCACGAGCACGGCGTCGACACCGTCCGCGAGATCGTCAACCTGCTTCTGCTGCGCGGCAATCTGGGCCGCGAGGGCGCCGGGCCGTCACCGGTGCGCGGCCACAGCAACGTCCAGGGCAACCGCACCTGCGGCATCGACCACCGCCCGAGCGCCGAGTTCCTCGACCGGCTTGCCGCGGTGTGCGGGATCGACCCGCCCCGCGAGCACGGCCTGGACACCGTCGGCACCGTCGCCGCCATGCGGCGCGGCGACGTCAAGGTCTTCGTCGGCATGGGCGGCAACTTCGCCCTCGCCGCCCCCGACACCCTGCTCACCTACGAGGCACTGCGCTCCTGCGACCTCACCGTCCAGGTGAGCACGAAGCTGAACCGCAGCCATGTCGTCCACGGCCGACAGGCCCTCATCCTGCCGTGCCTCGGCCGCACCGAGAAGGACCACCGGCGCAGCGGCATCCAGAGCACCTCGGTCGAGGACTCGATGAGCATGGTCCATCTGTCCGTCGGCATGAAACGCCCCGCCTCCCGGCACCTGCTCTCCGAGCCCGCCATCATCGCCGGCATGGCCCGCGCCGCCCTGCCGCACAGCCCGACCCCGTGGCAGTGGTACGCCGAGGACTACGACCGCATCCGCGACACCATGGCCCAAGTCCTCGACGGATTCGAGGACTTCAACCGTCGGGTGCGGCTGCCGCTGGGCTTCCGCATCAAACAGCCCGCCCGCGAACTGGTCTTCCTGACGCCGTCCGGAAAGGCGGAGTTCTCCGCCGCCCCGCTGCCCGACGTCGTCCCCGCCCCGGGCACCCTGGCACTCGGCACCATGCGCTCCCACGACCAGTGGAACACGACCATCTACTCCGACAACGACCGCTACCGCGGCATCAAGAACCTGCGCACGCTGGTCTTCATGAACGAGGACGACATGCGCGAACGCGGCATCTGCGAGTTCGGCCCCGTGGACATCGTCAGCACGGCCAAGGACGGCACCACCCGCTCCCTCGACGGCTTCCTCGCCGTCCCCTACGACATGCCCCGCGGCTGCGCGGCCGGCTACATGCCGGAGATGAACGTCCTCGTCGCCCTGTGCGACTTCAGCGAGCAGAGCGACCAGCCCCTCATGAAACACCTCCGGGTTACGATCGCCCCGAGCACTTGAATCCGGCACGAGGCACCTCGGGGGCACGGCATGACATCCGCGGTCGTGGTCGGCGCCGGGCCCAACGGGCTCGCCGCCGCGGCCTTTCTCGCCAGGGCGGGGCTCGAGGTGACGCTCCTGGAGGCGGCGGACGAGATCGGCGGCGGCACCCGCAGCCATGAGGCTCTCCTGCCCGGCCTGCTGCACGACCACTGCTCGGCCATCCACCCCACGGCTGTCGCCTCCCCGGCGCTGCGCGCCCTTGCCCTCGAACAGCACGGCCTGCGCTGGCGGTTGGCCGACATCGACTGCGTCCACCCGCTGGACGACGGCAGCGCCGGGGTCCTGATGCGATCCGTCACGGACACCGCGCGTCACCTCGGACCCGACGGCACCCGCTATCGGGCCCTGTTCACCACTCCCGTACGGCACTGGGACACCCTGGCACCCGATGTGCTGGGCCCGCTGCTCCGCGTCCCCTCCCACCCCCTGCTGCTCGCCCGCTTCGGTCTGCCCACCACCCTGCCCGCCACCGTGCTCGCCCGCCTCTTCCGCACCCCGCAGGCACGGGCCCTGTGGGCCGGAGTCGCGGCACACGCCCTGCGCCCGCTGTCGCGCCCGTTCACCTCGGCCGTCGGACTCGGCATCCTCACCGCGGGCCACGCGGGCGGCTGGGCCGTGGCCGAGGGCGGTTCGCGGTCCATCGCCCGCGGCATGGAAAGCGTGCTGCGCGAGCACGCAGTAACCCTCCACACCGGCGTCCGCGTCACCGACCGCCGGCAGCTTCCGCCCGCCGACGTCACGCTCCTCGACCTCGACCCCGGTCAGGTCGTAGCCCTCTACGGCGACCGCATGCCGGCCCGGGCCCGCGCCGCCTACCAGCGCTTTCGCCGCGCCCCCGGCGTCTTCAAGCTCGACCTCGCCGTCCAGGGCGGTGTGCCCTGGACCAACGAACACGCACGCCGGGCCTCCACCGTGCACCTCGGCGGCCCCATAGCCGAGGTGGCGCAGGCGGAACGGGACGTGGTGGCCGGACGCATGCCCGAGCGCCCGTTCGTCCTGGTCGGCCAGCAGTACCTCGCCGACCCCTCCCGCTCGGTCGGCGACATCCACCCCGTCTACACCTACGCCCACGTCCCGTACGGGTACGACGCGGACGCGACCGAAGCGATATTCCGTCAGCTGGAGCGCTTCGCCCCTGGCGTCCGCGACCGTGTCGTGGCCCAACAGGCCACCTCTCCCTCCCGGTTCGCAGCCCTCAACCCCAACTTCGCGGGCGGGGACATCGTCACCGGAGCCAAGACGACTCGCCAACTTCTGCTCGGCCCCCGCCCGGCCCTCGACCCCTATGCGACCGGTGTGCCCGGTGTGTTCCTGTGCTCGGCGGCCACCCCACCCTGCCCCGGCGCCCACGGCATCTGCGGAGCCGCAGCCGCGACGGCCGCCCTGCGCCACGTGAGGTCCCGGTCCAGGTGACGGTCCGGCCGGTATCGCGCCGTGCGCTCGCTCCTCGAACAGGGCGTGGACGGCGTCATGCTGTCCGAACCCCTCGACGAGGGCTCGCTCGCGGTTGCGGCCGACGTCCTGGTGCCGGTCCTCGGCGCACCACCTGGTTCGGTGGGGCCCTGCGCCGTGACCGCGGACGGCGGCGCGGCCCTGGCGCGTGCGGCCACCGAACACCTGCTGGAGCTGGACCATACGACGGTGCATCACCTGCTCGGCCCCCAGTGGCGGTTCGTCGCCCGGGGCCGACCCGACGGGTGGCGTACGGCACTTGCGGAGCGCGGTGTCCCGCAGCAGCCGGCCGTCGAGAGTGGCTGGTCGGCCGCGTCCGGATACACGGCGGGCCGCGCGCTCCCCGAACAGCCCGAACTCACGGCGGTGTTCGCCGCCGGCGACATGGCGCCGGCCTGATCCACGCGCTCACCGAGGCCGGGCTGCGCGTGCCCGAGGACGTGAGCGTGGCCGGCTTCGCCGACGTCCGCCTCGCTGTCCGCATCGGTCCGCCGCTGACCACCGTGCGCCGGCCCTTCGACGCCGTGGCCCCGGTCGGTCCCGCGACCTCGCCCGGGCCCTCGCCGACTGACCGGCGCCCGCGCCGCGCAACGGCCGGCCGTCCCGCCGTCCGCCACGGCCTCCACCGGTACGTCACCCGACGGCCGACGCGTCCACATCGTCCGCAACTGGAGCTGGGATCCCGTCGGCGCCAAGGCGACGTCCTCGCGGTCGAGGACGTACCGGCTGGAACGACGGTCGAACCCGGCCCATGGGACGTACGGGTGCTCGTAGCGGCGACCGGAGCCGAGCGGAACCCCTAGGACTCCCGGCCCGCCGAGGTGAGCGACATGTCCGCGTAGCGTTCGCCCGCCACCCGGTCGGCGATCGGCTCCAGCAGCGCCAGCTCCTGCGCGCTCAGCGTGATCCGGGTGGCCCCGGCGTTCTCGAGCAGCCGGCTGCGCTTGCGGGTTCCCGGGATCGGTACCACCGTCAGACCGTGCACCTGCGCCCGCTGCTGCACCCAGGCCAGGGCGATCTGCGCGGTGGTCGCCCCGTGGTCGGCCGCGATCTCGTGCACGGGCGCGAGGAGCGCCGCGTTCGCCTTGGCGTTGTCGCCGCTGAACCGGGGCATCAGCTGCCGGAAGTCACCGCCGGACAGGTCCTTGCCCGCGTCCGCGAAGGCGCCGGTCAAAAAGCCCCGGCCGAGCGGCGAGTACGGCACGAAGGCGACTCCCAGCTCGGCGGCAGCGCCCACCACACTGCGCTCGACGTCCCGGCTGAACAGCGACCACTCCGTCTGTACGGCGGTGATCGGGTGCACGGCGTGCGCCTCGCGCAGCTCGTCACCGGTGACCTCGCTGAGGCCCAGGTGCCTGACCTTGCCCTCCCGCACGAGTTCGGCCATGGTGCCGACCGACTCGGCCAGCGGGACGGCGAGGTCCCGGCGGTGCATGTAGTACAGGTCGATGGCCTCGACACCCAGCCGGCGCAGGCTCGCCTCGGCGGCCTTCCTGATGTAGTCGGGGTCGTTGCGGATGGCTCGGTAGGACGGGTCGTCGGCACGGTATTCGATGCCGAACTTGGTGGCCACGGTGAGGGTGTCACGGTGCGCGGCGACGAACGGCGCGAGGAACTCCTCGTTGGCCCCGATGCCGTACACGTCGGCGGTGTCGATGAGGGTGACGCCCGCCTCGACGGCCGCCTCCAGGGTGTCACGGGCGGCGGCGTCATCGGTCTGGCCGTAGGCCGCGCTGATGCCCATGGCGCCGAAGCCCTGGACCCCGACGAGGGGTCCGCCGGTGCCCAGTTCGACCTTGCGTATCTGCTCGATGGTGCTGCCCATGGTGGCGCTCAGGCTCCTTCCGACGCCCGCTGGGCGTCCCCGTAAGAGTCGATCTTGGCGTCGATGTAGGTGAGGGTGTCGTGCAACTCGGCGATGCGCGCGAGGACCTCGCCGCGGGTCCGCTCCAGCATCCGCCGCTGTTCCCCGTACGTCTGCGCTCCCTGCCGGACCAGGTGCGCGAAGCGCACCATGTCGGCGACCGGCATCCCCGTCAGCCGCAGCCTGGTCACACAGGAGAGCCACTCCAGGTCCCGGTCGTCGAAGCGGCGCTGGCCGGCGTGTGACCGATCCACCTGCCGCATCAGGCCGATCTGTTCGTACCAGCGCAGCGTGTGCGCGCGGAGACCGGTGAACGCCGCGACCTCGCTGATCGTGTAGCGGCCCTGACCGTCCGGCCGAGGCCGCTCCGGTCCGGGGGAGGAACAGGAGTCCCCGCGCAGGGACTTCACCCGGGTGCTGTCGATCACCGTCATGTGGATCACGCTAGAGGGTTCAAGTGCGCTTTAAGCAAGTGCGTTCCGTGAACCGCCCCCTCGAAGCCGGGGGGTGGGGTGCGCCGCGCCGGCCCGGGCGCACCCCACCCCACCCGCTCAAGCCGCGTAGCCGCCGTCGACCGCCAGCTCCGCACCCGTCAGGTACACCGTGTCCGGTCCCGCGAGATAGGCGACCGCGGACGCCACCTCCTCGGCCCTGCCGAAGCGGCCCAGCGCGGTCATGGCAGCCTGGCCGGACGCGGAGGGACCGTCGGCGGGGTTCATTTCGGTGTCGATCGGGCCCGGATGGACGACGTTCGCGGTGATCCCTCGCGCGCCCAGCTCCCGGGCCAGCGCGTTCGTCAGCCCGACGACCGCCGATTTGGTCATGGTGTACAACGTGGCCCCGGGCCCCGGTACGCGCTGGGTGATGCAGCTGCCGATCGTGATGATCCGCCCGCCGGGCGCCATGAGCGCGGCAGCGGCCTGGGAGGTGAGGAACACCCCGCGGATGTTCACGGCGATGAGCCGGTCCACGTCGGCGAGCGACAGGTCCTGCAGCGGCTGCATCACACCGAGGGCCGCGTTGTTCACCAGCACGTCCAGGCTTCCCAGCGTCCGCGCCGCATGATGTACCGCCTCCGTCGCCTCCTGTGCGTCCGCGGCGTCGGCCCGCAGGGCGACCGCCCGCCGTCCGAGGGCCTCGATGTCCCGTACCACCTCCGCCGCCGCTTCCTTGCCGTGCACATAGGTCACGGCCACGTCCGCGCCCTGCTGTGCCAGTCGTCGTGCCGTCGCCGCACCGATGCCGCGGCTGCCGCCGGTGACCAGTGCCTTCCTGCCGTTCAGAGGTGCTTGTGAAGTCATGTCCCCATCTCATCGGCGGGGCGTGAGGCACGCTGGCGGTGAACGGACCTCGACCTGCCGGGGAGGATGGGGTGCCGTCAGGCGAAGGGGGAGCCGGACGCGGACGGCACCCTGTCGGGAGACAATCAGAAGAGGAAAGGGACCAGGCGCTTCGTCCGCCGCGATAGTCCGTGTACGCCGGGCCGAAGGCCGCCGTCAGCAGTCGCTCCTCCGCACTGATGCGCCAGAGATAGGACGCCGTGAGCAGCGCGGCCACGATCAGGGTCGCGGGCCGGCTGCCCAGGCCCAGCGAGTAGCCGGCCCACACCAGCAGGCTGCCGCAGTACCCGGGATGGCGTATCAGACGGTACGGGCCCTCCTGGACCACACGCTGATCGTCGACCGTGCGCAGCGTACGCGTGTAGTACTGGGCCAGGGTGTGCATGCCCCAGGCACGCAGTGTCAGCCCGCCGGCCAAGGCAGCGACGCCGAACCAGCGTACGGCTATGGGGAGTTGGCCGACCGACGTGCTGCCCAACACCGTATTGATCACGGCTGCGGCCACGTAGGAGACGATAAGCAGCCGGGTCGAACCCCGGTCCCGGTCGTCCGCCTGCCACGTAACGGCGGCCGAGTCCTCCCGACGGCGCAGCAGTATCTCGTACCCGATCCAGCACATGATGCCCAGCACGGAGAACAGACTGGGGAGAGCCATCGCGCTCGCTCCTCACCTTCGGCGATGTCACGTTCCACGGTCGCCCGTTGCCTCTCTCGAAGCACGCACCCACGGGTGGAAATCGTCTCCACCCGATTCCTCCACCTCGGATCTCCACCCCACGGGCGACACCGCACAGCAGCGGGACGACGTGGGTGCGGCGATGTGCCGGAGGCCGGGCGTTGTCAGTGCCGGGACGTAGTGGTGCCGGGCATGTCCCGCTCCTGGTGCGGGGCCCGAATCCGCAGACGTTGGGAGCAGGTCCCCTGCAGTTCCGAACCACCCGTTGCGGGCGGCACTCGGCGCGGTGTACGCGGCCGTTGCCCACGTACGGCGAGGACTGTCCGGTGCTGTTGCGGGAAGTCTGGTCCGTATGCGAGAGCCGTTAGTCGGCCTATATGAAATAAGGGGGCGGAATCATTTCTTCACGGCGGCGACCGTTAGGGTCGGCGGGTGAGGGTACGTCACGGGAGACCGAATTCCTCGAATACCTGCTGAGGGATGTGTGCATGACCGAGGGGGTGGATGCAGGGCAGGCCAACGGGGCGGAGGAGGCGGGCGTTGGTGCAGCGCCGATCCTGTTCCGCGCCGAACTCTTCACCCTGACCGGAGATTCGGACAACAAGGATCCGGACACCGGCACTCACCTCACCGTGAAAACCGGTGACGAAAAGGCCCTGCCGGCCTCGATCAACAACGCGGACAGTTCAGGCATGGACATGACCACCTACGAGGACGACTCCCACCACATCGTGCCGCTGGCTGTCGAGGCGCCCGGTGCACGCAAGTCGGACTGCGACGGGTTCAAGGTCCGGATGTGGATCAAGACGAAGGGCAGCGACAACTGGCCCGTCGACGACGCCCGCGTCACGCTCTGCTTCAGCGACGGCACGACCCTCGTCGCCGAGAAGCTCGGCTTCAGCCTCAACGGAGACGGGGCCACCGCCGAGTTCGCCTCGCTGTAGCGCGTACCGCGGGGACGTCCGCACAAAAGCAGCCGGCGGCGGTCTCTGGGGGAGCGGGCCGCCGCCGGCACACCGCTCGGGCGGAACCACCGATCTGCCTGTGGCACGACGTGGGGCGGGGACATGATGGTTCCATGGGGTTGTCGACAGTGTTTGCGCATTTGTCCGGTGTGGAGCACCCGGTCGCGCCGGCGCCGATGGGCGGCTGGGCCGGTGGCGCGCTCGCCGGCGCGGTCTCGCGCGGAGGCGGGCTCGGACTGGTGGGGGGCGGGACCGGCGATCTGGCCGGCTCCGACGCGAGCTGCCGCTCGTGACCGCCGAAGGTGCCGGAAGACGACCAGCTGTCCGCCGCCGATCCGGTCGGCGTCCTGGCGACCCAGGCGGAGGGCGGACTGGCCCGCGCGGGCAGAGGCTGAGCGCGTCCGTCCCGTCCTTCCGGTACGACCGGCTCGACTTGCTCGGTCTGTCCACCGGAGCATCCGGCTCACTCGGCGTCGCGGACTCCAGGGCGCCCGGGCATGGACCCGCAGCGGGCAGTGGGTCTTGCGTGGCGGCGGCGACACGGAGTTGCTGCCTGGTCGGTCGCGCTCGCCTCGGCGGGCTGTTCCACGGGGCGCGCATGAGCAATCGCCCCGCGCATGACACCGGTTGCACGCCTGGCGCCGACCAGGCACCGGGAACTTGACACCGACGCCCCGGCTCGTGCCCGGGACACAGAGGCACCCGCCCTCAGAGGCACCGATCGCCGCCCGAGTCGCGCCGAGACTCCCCGGGACGCGACGACGGCACCCCCCGGGACATACCCCCCGGCCCGGGACGCGGCGACACCCGCCCCGGGACACGCCGACACTGCGACCTCCGGCAGAGGTGCACCAACTCCCGCCCGCGGCCCGCCGGCCCCTATCCGGAACTCCGCAGACATCCGTCGCCGTCGGTGCCCGAAACCGGCCCTGAGCAGCCTGAGACCTCCTTCGACGCCCCGGCGGCACGGTCAGAACGGCGGCGCCGGGGCCATGGCCTACTGCGCGGCGTCAGGTCCGCTCTCCTCCTTGCGTGCGGCACCCGGTGCCGGCGTCGACTCCGCGGAAGCGCTGGGAACGGTGTAGAAGACGGACGTGCCCTGCTTGGTGCGCTGGGCGTTGTTCCGGGCCACGAGGTTCTCCAGCGTGGTGCGGATGACCTTGGTCTGGATCTCTCGCGCAGGGTGTGCCTTGCCGAGCGCCTCGGAGACCTCCGCAGCGGAGCGCGGCTCCTTCTGCTCCGCCAGGTGGCGCCGGACGAGCTCGACGAGGGTGGGCTGACCCGCCTGCGGGGCCGCCTTCTTCGCCACGGACTTCTTCGCCACGGACTTCTTCGCGTCGGACTTCTCCGCGTCGGACGTCTTCGCGTCGGCCCTCTTCGTCGCGGGCTTCCTGGCAGGGCTCTTCCTGGACTCGGCCTCCTGTTCGGCCGCCTTCTTAGGCGGCTGCTGCGTGCTGGTGAGTACGGTGGGCGTCTTGCGCGGCGCAGGCACCACGGCGCCTTCGGTGACGGCAGGTGTGCCGGCCGGGGCCGCGACCCCGAGCGCCTGCTGCATGCTCACCAGAACGGTGTGGTCGTGCTGCAGACCGGCCAACTGCTCCTGCAGGGCGGAGATTTCGGCCGTGATGCGGTCCTGCTCCTTGACGTTGCGTTCGAGGTCACCGGTCACCTGGTTGACGTACTGCGAGGTCAACTGGGTGACGGGTGTGGTGTTCTCCGACATCTGTGTCTCCATTCCTGACGGTGAAAACGCCGGTTCCTCGCGGCCGCTTGCGGCAGGCGGGGAGCGGAAGTTGCGCTTCAGGGCGCACAACACATGGATGATACGGGTGGGTCGGCATGTTTTCTGCTGAGTGAACCCTGTGCGTTGCGTGCCGACAAGATGTGCCGCACGGGCCGTTCAGGTTATTCATGTGCTGTGCCGACCCCGCCTCGGGGTGAATGCGCGAGTCATTCGGCGGCGCGCCATAACCGATGGCCGCGGCGCAAAGAGGTCCGCACCATGCCTGCCATGGGAACTCCCACCTCCTACGACGGCACCGGACTCGCCTACCGGGCCTCCGGGGACGGCACGCCCACGGTGTGTCCGCCCGGCGGGCCCCGGCCGTCAGCCACCTCGGTGACCTGGGCTGACTGTCCGCGCACCGCACACTGATCCGACTGGACCTGGGGGGCACCGGTGGCTCCGCCATGTCCGGGGACATCTCCTCCTGCCGGTGTGACCGCATGGTCGCCGATGTGGAAGCCGGGAGGAACCGTGGTTCGCGACGAAGTTCGCGGCGCTGCAGGCCATCGGAGCGGGTGCGGCCACGGCGGAGAACTTCCAGGCCATCGCTCTCCTCTCATGCGGGCGTTGGGACGAGGCGGCCCGGGCGCACAAGGCTGCGGAGGACGAACAGCTGAACCTGGCGGTCGTGGCGGCTTTCGGCGCGCGGGGTGCCTTCGACCCGGACACCACGCGCAGGGCGCTCGCCGCTACCGCAAGCCCGCGGTGGTGGTCGCCGGGGAGGTCGACCCGGGCGCGCCTGTGCCCGCCGCGGCCGAGTTCGCCGGCCTGTTCCCGCACGCCGAACTCGTCGTACAACCGGGTGCCGGACACTTCCCCTGGCTGGACGACGCGGACCGGTTCGTGGCGGCCGTCATGACGTTCCTGGGCGGGCTGTAGCATCGCGGTCATGGCCGACTGGGGGATACGGCAGGCGTCGGCCGCGGACGTCGAGGCGGTGGCCGCGCTGCGGGCCGTGGTGCTGAGAGCGGATCTGGAGCGTTTGGGCCGCTACGACGAACACCGCGTCCGGCAGCGGCTGCGCGACGGATTCGTCCCGGAGCACACCTGGGTGATCGAGACGGCCGGAGCCCTGGCCGGCTGCGTGGCGCTGCGGGCGGCACCGGAAGCCCACTGGCTGGAGCACTTCTACCTGCACCCGGCACTCCAGCGCAGGGGCATCGGGTCGGCCGTGCTGAGGATGCTGACGGCGCGCTGCGACCGGGAGCGGGTCCGCATCCGGCTCAACGTGCTGCGGGGCAGTCAGGCCCGGTGGCTGTACGAGCGGCACGGTTTCACGGTCGAGTCCGAGGACCCGGTCGACGTGTTCATGGTCCGCGAGCCGGCTGCGGGCGGTCAGGGCGTGTCGGCGTAGCGGCTGTGGGCGCGTACGGCGGCGGCGACCGCGGCGTCGTCGCTCCGGCCGCGGGCCTCCAGGCCGGCTATGACTCCTTCGACGTTCTGCCGGGGCTGGTTCTGGCTGAGCTTGGCCTTGGCCTCGATCCGGCTGATGACCAGTTCGACGCCGACGACCGCGCGCAGCTGGCCTTCGAGGAACTTCGCCGGGGCCTGGTCGACGGACCAGGGCTCGGCGGAGCCGGCCTCGTGCCGGTCGGTGAGACGCCGCATCTGTGCCACGATCCAGGCCGGATCGTCGTGTACGGCCAACCGGCCGTACACGTGTGCCCTCACATAGTTCCAGGTCGGCACCACACGATGATGCTCCGCCTTCGTCGCGTACCACGTGGGCGACACATAGGCCTGCGGCCCATGGACGATCACCATGGCCTCGCCCTGCACAGGCTCGCGCCAGTGACCGTTCGCGCGCGCCATGTGTCCGATCAGGGCGCCGTGTTCACCGGTGTCCGGGTCGTACTCGAAGGGCAGGAGGGTGGCCAGCAGGCCCTGCGGGGTCATGGTCACCAGGTCGGCGGCTCCGAGGTGGGTGAGCAGTGCGCGGACGTCGGCCTCGTCGGGCGTGAAGGGCTTGGGAACGTACACGGATGGGCCTTTCGGTCAGTCGGAGTGTGCGGTGGCGGCACCGCCGCGGAGCGGGTTCTCGCGCAGCCAGCTCAGAACCTGCTCGGCGTGCGCGTTCGGCGGGAAGACCGGATAGAAGACGTGCTCGATCACGCCGTCGCGGACGACCAGCGTCAGCCGCTTGAACAGACGCATCCCGTCGGCCTCGAACGTGGGCAGGCCCAGGTTGCCGGCCAGGCCGAGTGCGGGGTCGGAGAGCATGTCGAAGGGCAGGCCGAGGCGTTCCACGACCTCGTTCTGGTAGCCGCAGTCCTGGCTGGACAGCCCGTACACCCGGCCGGCGCCGGCTTCGAGGAGGTCCTGGAAGTGGTCGCGGAAACCGCATGTCTCGGGCGTGCAGCCGCGGGCTCCGGGGATGGAGTTCCAGCCCTCCGGCAGGTCCGTCCCCGGACGGCCGGTGAGGGGGTAGACATACACGACGGTGCGACGAGGTCCGAGCGCGTCCAGGCGGATCGCCCTCCCCGCCGTGTCGAGCAGGGTGAGCGCGGGCATCGCGGTACCGGCCAGGTGGTCCGCCGCACCGTCGTCCTCGGGGGTGGGCAGGTCCGCCGGGAGTGTGAGGTAGTCCTCGCCGTCGCCGTGCGCCGCGGGCGGTACGACGGCGCTGCCCCGGCGCGCGGCGGCGTTGAGGTTGGCGATCAGCGTGGTGCGACGGGCGGTCAGGGCCTCGATGCGCTCCGTCAGCTCGTCCACGGCTTCGCGATAGGTCGCCAGCGAGGCAGGGCAGTCGTCCGCATAGGCGCTTCCGGCGGCCAGGCACTCGAGGAAGGGCCGGGTGCGCTCGACGGGGATCCCCAGTCGGTGCAGAGCCCTGATCTCCCGCACAAGGCGTACGTCGTCCTCGTCGTAGTCCCGGTAGCCGTTGGCGAGGCGCCCGGGTGTGATCAACCCCAGCGACTCGTAGTACCGCACCGCTTTCGTCGTCACATCTGCACGACGCGCCAGCTCACTGATCTTCATGCCGTTCACCTCGCTCAACGCTAAACCTTGTCCCCGGGGGCAAGGTCAAGACCGAAGGTATGGGCCTGGCCCGGAGCGGACCGGACGTCGACCGTAGCGCCAGGTCAACGCGGTGTGACGGGTGTGCCCTGGGAGGGTGGACATGCGAGTGCGGGAGGTGTTATGGGCTGGTTCGTGCCGGTGTGCTTCCTAGGCTGCCGCCATGAAGATCCCCACCGAACCCATCGGCAGCCTCCCGCGTTCTCCCGAACTGCTCAGCGCCATGGCCGAGTTCCAGTTGGGCCGGATGGACGGAGCCGCGCTCAAGGAGATCCAGGAACGGGCCGTCCGTGACACCATCACGGAGCTGGAGGCGGCCGGGTCTCCGGTCGTCACCGATGGTGAGCAGGCCAAGGCCAGCTTTGTCACCTACCCCCTCGCGGGCTCGCCGGGGCTTTCCCCCGACGGTGTCGTGATCCCCTTCGCGGACGGGCACCAGCGTCGGCTGCCCGCCCTGACCTCCGGGCCCTTCCGCTACAAGGTCTCCGCAGACCAGTACCTGCGGGCCGCTCAGCAGCACACCAGGAAGCCGGTGAAGCAGGCCGTCGTCGCGCCCTCGATGCTGAGCCTGCTCTACCCGGCCGCCGGGATCTCGGGGTACCCGCGCGAGGAGTTCCTCCACCAGCTGGCCGACGAGTCGGAGGCGGAGATCCGTGCCTGTCTGGACGGGGGTGCACATGTCGTCCAGCTCGACTTCGACGAGGCCCGCCTCTGCCTCAAGCTGGATCCCGGCGGAAGGCTGCTGGACGATCTGGTCTCCCTGAACAACCAGGTGCTGGCCCGCTTCACCGAGAGCGAGCGGGCACGGATCGGCGTCTACAGCGGGCCCGGCGCGGACCAGGACTCCACGCACAGCCTCGACGTCGACTATGCCGAGCTGCTGCCCCGGCTCTTCTGGCTCACGGTGGGCAATTTCTATCTGCAACTGGCGAGCGAGTCCGACCCGGACCGGGTCCTGACCCTGATCGCCGACCACCTCCGCCCCGGCGTCAGGGTCTTCGTCGGGGTGACCGACCCGATCGACCCGCGTGTCGAGACGCCGGACGAAGTCCGTGACCGGGTGCTGCGGGCGGCGAGGCACATCCCCGTGGACCAGCTGGGCACCTGCGACGACGCGGGCTTCGCCCCGTTCGCCGACGACGCCTCCACGTCCCGTGCCACGGCCTTCGCCAAGATCCGCGCCCGTGTCGAGGGCACCGCCCTCGCCATCGAGGCCCTCGGCATCTGAGGCCGCGCCCGGTCCGTCCGGCCGATGTGGCCGACCGACCGTGTCCGGCCCTCTGCGAGCCCGGATCAGGATGGCCGTGCCGTGGAGTGCGGCCATCACCCGGCTGTCCCGGGGGTCGGGGAACCGCCGCCGCGTCCAGCACTCGTCGCGCAGCCGGCAGGAGTCCTGAGCCGTCGAGTGCGGGCCGTTCTCGTTCCGCTCCGGGGCCAGCGCGTCCACGGTGTCGGCAAAGGCCTGGCGCAACGACCTGCGGAACAGATGGCGGCCCGGCGCGGCGGCGGGGCGCAGAACCGTGCGGCCGCGTACCGCCGAGGTCAGGCCCGTGTCCCACCTGCCGTCGCTGTGCGGCCGAGGCGTTGCCTTGAGTGCGGCGCCGGCCAGGCGGTGCTCGATGCGCGCCTTGAAGAACGTACCGACGGGACGCCGCACCTCGGCCGCCGGCTGCCGCCATGCGTGCGGATCGGTACGTGCGCTGCGGTGGGCCCGACGCAGTGACGACCGTGTGCCGAAGCCCCCTGCCGGCCATGCCGGTTCGGCGTCGGCAGGCCGCTGGGTGGTGCGCAGCGTGCCCTCACGCGGGGACGAGCCTGCTCCCCCTCCTTCCGGTCGTCCCCGACTTCGTCACCGGGCCCTGCCGCGTACCGGCACAGCGGCGGCCGCCGGTGCTCATCGCTCGAAGCGTGATCTGCCGAGAGTGACCTGGTGGCCGACCATGCTGATCTCGACGCCGTTCGCGGTCGAGCGTGCCGCGGTGAAACCCGCGCCGTCCGGGAGCGGCACGCGCCAGGTGAACGCCGACTGCCCCGCTCCGGGAACTGTCAGGCCGAGTTCGGTGCCCTGGGCGAGGAGCGTGCCCGTGCTGTCCAGCGGTCTTCCGGCGACTGTCCCCGTGATCCTGAGCTTGGCGGCCTGGTCCGCCGAGCCGGGGGGCTGAGACACGCGCAGGGGCCCGCCGCTGCCGGCGAGCCGCGTCACCACGTCGGACAGTTCGTCGTACGACAGCGTCAGTGTGCCGGTGGCTATGTTCGCCTCGGCGCTGCGGGCCGACAGGGACGTCACCTTCACATCGTGCAGGTCGAGGTGGAACTGCTTGACGTGCAGACAGCCGCCCTGCGCGTTGGCCGTGGTGTCGACGGTGAACTGCCCGGCCGAGAGGCTGACATGGCCGAAGTCCTGGCTGAACACCTGTGTCAGGAACGGGAAACCCTCGATGGACACGTCCACGTGGCTGTCGGTGGTGTTGCCGTAGGGGTACTTCTCCTTGGCGAGCCGTTCGGCCTCCTTGTCCGCGTAGTGCAGGGACACGCGGTCGGCGACCGTGAACAGGACGGCCGGCACGACGACCGCGATCGCCAGGAATTTCACCCATCGACGTTGCATACCGACCCCACCCCGTCGTCCCGGCCCCGTGCCGCACACGATCAGTGCGCGGACTGATCATGCACGGTCGTCGGCCCGGACAACAGCCCTGTGGACAAAGCCCTGTGGACATCGGCCGACGGGCATCGGCCGATGGCAACCCCGTGGTTCCCATGCACCCGGTTGGACGCGCGGGAGTGCGCCTTGGGCGTGGCATGTGCCGTATGTGCACCAGGCGTAACCCCGTTGATCATATGAAAAATTGCCGTCGGTTTTTCAGGTGGGAGGAATTGCGGAATTCCGATGACAGGAGCGCACTTTCGTCGGTTGCCAGGGAAGGACCATGGTGGAGGTCGAACGCTTGCTGGCCGATTGTCTCCAGGATGCCCGGAACATTTCTCTGGGCACGGTGCCGGTCGTCTCCGAGGAACCCGCATATACGGCGGTCCGCCGCACCTTTCTGACGGCCGGGCTGTCCGCGCTGCGTGTGAATCTGCCGGAAACGAACTGGGTCCAGGTCAATCTCTCGCCCGGTCCCTCGGCCTGGCAACAGACGTACCGCCGTATCGCGGACACGGCCCGCGCCCTGATCGCCGCGGACCTGGTGGGCTCCTTCTTCTTCATGCACAAACCTCCCGGGCTGCGGGTACGGTTCGAGGCCCGCGGGGCCGGGCACGGGCTGCTGCGTGCGGAGCTGATCCGCCGCTTCGGCGACCTCGACGGACAGAGCGCCGCGCCGCACTGCGGGACGTACGAACCGGAGACGTACCTCTTCGGCGGGCCGCTGTCGATGCGGCTCGTGCACGAGCTGTTCACGGCGGACTCCCTTGCCTGGCTCGACCAGCACACCACCACCCCGGCGGACGGCGGTCCGGGGCCGCTCGCGGACTGGCGGCTGTCCCTGGTGCTCCTGGGGGAACTCCTCGACGGTCTGGGCGTCGTCGGCTGGGAGCACCGAGGGGTGTGGGAGGTGGTGCGCGACGACACCGGTCGCAGGCTGGGCACGATCCCGGACGAGGACACCCGCCGGGCGGCCCTCGGCATCCTCGACGCCTGGCGGGCCGGCCCCCGGGCGCTGCTGGCCCCGCTTCCGGACGAGCAGCGGTCGGCGGTGCGGGCGCATGCGGAGGCGGTGCGCCGGTGCGCCGAGCGGTGGCGCACCGGGTACTTCGAGTCCGGCGAGGCGATCGTCGGCCCGCGCCGCGCCGCGGCCCACTACGTGATCTTCCACTGGAACCGTGGCCGGCTGTCCCTCGCCCGGCAGAGCCTGCTGACCCACGCCCTCGCCGGCGACGGAAGGTTCTGACATGGCCCAGGACCCGACGCTGGGCGGCACCGCGCTGCTGAGAGTGGCCGGGATGCCCTTGGCCGCCTGGACGCAGGCGGGCAGCCCGGACCTGTTCGCCCGCCTCGCCGAGCACACCCGCGACCGCGAGCGGCGCGCCGAACGCGCCCGCGCACTGGCCGAACGCCTGGGCGCCACCGTCGTACCGCATCCCGGCCTGACCGCCGCCGACCGGCGTGCCGTCCTGGCCCTGCGCAGGCGGTTGCACTCCGGCGCGGCTCCGGGTCCGGCGGGCTGCCGGCTGCTGGAGCGCCTACCCGCCGCCCGGGACCTCACTCCCGAGGCCGTCCTGCTGTGCGCTGAGGCAGAGTCGGCGGAAAAGGCCCTGCGCGAGGTGGAGCGGACGGTCGCGGCCGAGCGCGCGCGGGTGGGCGCGCTCGGCTGGGCGCTGGTGTGCACCAGCCCGGTCATGAGGGCGTTCCTGCAGGAGGCGGCACCGGGCGTGCCCGCGGACGTCGTCCGGCGGCTGGCCGAGGGCGAGTCCTGGGAGGGGCAGCGGCTGCGCAAGCGCGGGGCGTACCTGTGGCGGGCCCTGGGCCGGGCCGCGGCGAAGACCACCCCGCGCGGCTGGGCCGGCCAGGTCGTCCCGCTGCCGGTCGCCCCGACGGCTGCGCACCACGGCCACGGATCGCGGCTCCTTCCGGCCGGGGCGACACTCGGAGCGCTGGCCGCAGAAGCCGTCGAGAACGTCCATCTGCTGCGTGGCCGGCTCGGTGCCCTGGACCTGAGGGCCTCCGCCCCCGCGACCCTCGTGGCCCCCGCGCCGCTGCACTTCCTCGACCCCGCGGGCGACGCCACGCAGACGGGCACGGGCGTGCTGCGGTGCTGGGTCATCGACCAGCACCAGCGCGGCAGAATGCGGCAGGTCGTCCTCCGGCGCACCCGGCCACTGGACGCCGTACTCGCCCAACTGGCCGATGGGCCACGCACGTTGGGAGACGTCGAGGCGGCACTGCTCGGCACGGCCGCGATCCGCGCGGCCGACCCGGGCCCGGCCGTGCTGCGCGGCTTCCTCGCCCACCTGGTCGAACTCGGCGTACTCCAGGTCTGCGCGGCCCCGCGCCGCCGCAGCACGGCATGGCTGCCCGCACGGCAGGTACTGGAGCGCAACGTCCTTCCCCGCCCCGCCCCGACACCGGCCGCACAACGCGGTGCCGCCCTGCGCGCTCACGACGGTGACGTCGTCGCCCGCCACGGCGGTGCCACCGGCGCCGCAGCGCCGAGCGGCGGCCGGTCCGCCGCAGTCGGCTCAGCCCCCTCGCCGGGGCGCGACCGTGACGCCGCCGCAGCGGCCCGCATGCCCCCACCGGGCCACGACCATGGCGCCGACGCGCCGGTGCCGCGCGGCGACTGCGCCGCCGCCGCGCACACCGGCGGTTCCGGCGCCTGGTTCATCGACTCGTACCGCACCGTCTCGGCCGCCGTGCCCCGCGAGGCGGTCGACCGGGTGCAGCGGGGGCTGCGGATCGCCGCCCGCGTGGCCCGGCTGCAGGAAGCGGACCGGATCCCGGCCACACGCACGCGTGCGCCGGCCCCGGAACTCGCGGCACTGGACGAACGGCCGCGCCCCCTGGGCGAGATCCTCGCCCGCAACCTGCCGGACGGCAGCTGCCCGCCGCCCTCGCCGCAGACCCCTCGCAGGTACACCGGCTGGCACCCCGCCGAGACCACGGACTCCGGCTACGCCCTGCTGCTGGCCCACCTGGCCGCGCACACCGGCGAGGAACAGGTGGACCTGGACGACGAACTGCTGGACGGTCTCGGCGCGCCACCGGCCCGGACGGCGCTGCCGCCCTGGCCGCTGGACTGCCTGTTACGTCCGCTGCCGGGCCCCGGGCCGGTCGCGGTGCTGGAGACGGCCTCGCCCGCGGGCATCCTCGACGCCCGGTTCGCGGACGCACTGCACACCCTGTTCGGCGGCTATGCGAACCCCACCGGCTACCGGGCCTTCCTCAGCGGTGTGGAGCGGCTGACGGGCGCACGGTTCGTGGAGCTGCTGGTGCCCCCGCTGGCCGAGCGTGCCGCCAACGCCGTACGCCGCCCCGTCGTCACCGAGTGGTGGACCGGCGACCCGGACCCCGCCCCGTACCAGGGGCCGGCCGGCTCGTCCGCCCGCTACCTGGCCCTGGACCGCATCACGCTCCGCCGGCACGGAGCGCAGGTGATCGCCGAGGCCGACGGCCGGCGCATCCTGCCCGTCCACCACGCCACCCGATCTCCGCTGCCTCCCTACGACGTCCTGGTGCGGCTGCTGATGGCCGCAGGCCACCCGGCCGCCTCACGAGTGATGCGCCTGGACGGCACGATCGAGGCGCTTCCCGGCGCCGAGCGCCTGCCCCGGGTGACCGTCGGCGGGGACCTCGTCGTCAGCCCCGCCGTGTGGCGGGTGCCGCGCACCCGCCTGTGGCGGCCGGGCGACGGCGACCTGGCCAAGGCGCGTGCGCTCGGCGCCCTGCGACTCGGCGCCGGGCTGCCCCGCTTCGCGTTCGTACGAGCCGTACCCCGGGCGAAGCCGGTCCCCGTGGACTTCGAGTCGCTGACCGCCCTGCACCAACTGGAGCGGATCTGCGCGCACCAGCCAGGCCCGGAACTGGTGGTGGAG
The DNA here is from genome assembly GCF_009796285.1 of Streptomyces broussonetiae. NCBI lineage: Bacteria > Bacillati > Actinomycetota > Actinomycetes > Kitasatosporales > Streptomycetaceae > Streptomyces > Streptomyces broussonetiae. The sequence continues at coordinate 8,947,449 of NZ_CP047020.1, forward strand.
GAGATGCTCCCCGCCCCCGGGCAACTGCTGCTCCGTGACCCGCTGCACGAAGGTGCGGCCGTGGCCGCCCAGTTGCTGCTGAGACTTCCGCACGAGCAGAGCGCCGGAGAACTCGCGGCGCTCGCCGCCGCCGCACTGCGCGGCGCCACAGACGTCCCCGGGGCGCGCCCGTCGGCGGCGGGCCGTCACCGAGGCGGCGCACATCCATCCCGTCCCCTGAAGGAGGACAGCAATGCCCGAAATCATGCAACTCAGCGACCTCGACGCCCTCATCGGTGACCTGGAGACACGGATCACCGAGAGCACTCTGCCGTCTGCGGAGGCCGACACCGGCGGTTGTAGCGGCGTGTGCACGGTCATCGTCTGCGACACGGTGGTGGTCTGCAGCGGCGTCGTGTGCTGACGAACCGTCAGTAGACCGCTCCCGCAACGGCCTCGGGTCATGCCGAGCGAGGCTCTCGACCCCCTTGTGACGGTCCTGGGTTGCGAGCGCTCGTGACCCGGGACCGCGGTACCGGCGTCCCGCCCGACCCCTCCGATCCCGCCCGGGCGGGACGCCGACCGGCTCTTGGCTTGTGGCTCTGCGCCCCGAAGGAGCCGTCGTTCCGCACTCCCGAGGAGGCGCCATGCCGCAGGGCACCCACCACGCCGAGCACACCCGTTCCGCCGTCACCGCACTCGCGGGCCGGCTCCTGGACGCCTGGTCCGCCAGGGCGCGTGACGGTGCCGTGGCCGCCGAGCACCCCTGCGACCCCGGCGTGCCCGCGCTGGCGGCCCTGCTGCACGACGTGGGGGAGCAGGCAGGCGCCGCGACGGCGGCCCGCGCGGTGGCCGTGTGGGCCCGCTCGGCAGGCCGCGGCCCGGGTCATCCCGCCCTGTACGACGGAGGGCTGGCCGGAACCCTGGTGGGCCTGCGTCTGGGCGCCCGGCTCCACCCTCAACTGCACGTGGCCGCCGACCGGTTGCGCGACCGGCTGGTGCGCATCGCGCCGACGCGCGGCCCGCGCCGTGACGGCGTGACCTTCGCCGACTACGACCTGATCATCGGGCCCTGCGGCACCCTGCTCGCGCTGTGCGTCGACGCCCGTCCGACGCCGGCCCAACTCGAGCCGTTCGCCGGACACGTTGCGGCGTTGTGCGATGCCGAGGACCTGCCACGGCTGCGCACGGCGGGCTATGCCGGCCATCCACATCTGGACTGGCTGGACGGGCGCGTCAACACCGGCATGGGACATGGCGTGGCCGGAGTCGTCGCCGCGCTCACCGCCACGGTCCGCCGCCTGGGCCCACGCCCCGACCTGACCCGCGCCCTGCGCCACGCCACGCGGTGGCTGGCCCGGCAGTCCTTCGACGACTCCCGCGCCATCCGCACCTGGGACGGTGCCGGACTCGAGGGCCCGCCGCCCACCGGGCCACGCGCCCGCCAGGCCTGGTGCTACGGGACGCCCGGGGTGTCGTGGGCGCTGTGGGACGCGGCGGACGCACTGGGCGACCAGGGAGCGGCCGCCTGGGCCGCGGGCGCCTTCACCACGCTCGCCGAACACTACGACGAGACCTTCCACCTCTTCGGTGACCGCCCGGCCGATGTCCTGGCCCTGTGCCACGGCGCGGCGGGCGTGCTGGCGGTGGCCGACGCCTTCGGTCGCCACGCCGGCCTGCCCGGGGCAGATACGCTGAAGGCGCGGCTGCTGGACCACCTGCTGCAGCGCCTGCCCGAACTGCACGGCCTCGGCGAGGAGGCCATGGGACTCCTCGGCGGAGCGGCCGGCTCGCTGTGTGCCCTGCTCACCGCGGGACAGGGCGCCTCACGGACGTGGCTGCCCTGTCTCGGGCTGCGCTGAGGAACGGCGTGACTCAGGAGGGCGGTGTGGCTCAGGAGGTGTCCTGCCCCGGCCGCCGCAGGAAGTTGGGGGCGCCCGTTCGGAGCGCCCGTACGCCGGCCCTGTGGCGTCCGCCTGTGCCTGTGGCACCACAGGGGTGAGGCCCTCCTGCTCGGCGGCGGTCACCACCGCAGTGCCGTCGGACGGTACGTCGCCCTCCGCCACCGTCAAGACAAAGCGGCCCGGATTCCGCCACCGTCAAGACAAAGCGGCCCGGATTCGGCTCCGGAGGTCTGCCGCTGAGCAGTCCGCGCAGACCGGTCCCGCCGGGCACGGACCCGCGGTACGGGTCCGAGCGGGCGTCACGGGCATGCGGCAGCAGTGCCGTCCGCGAGGTGCAGGACGGCGTGGGCCGTGTCCAGGGCCGCCTGGTCGAGGGGGAAGTAGCCCTGCTGCGCAGTGGTGTCGGTGCGCGTGCGGGCGGGGGAGAGTGTGGCGACCGCCGCCAGGCCCCAGGTGGGAAAACGGCCCTGGAGAGCACCCTCATAGGTGTCCGGGCCCGGATCCTGGAGGCCGAGGGCCTCGCTGCGTCCCAGGCTGCCGGCCACGAACCGGTACCGCTCGCCGAGCAGGGGCGCCACGATGGCGCCGGCTCCCCGCCAGTCGGCGCTCACGTCGCCCAGGCGCCATGTGCTCGGGGCGCCTTGCAGATGGACGTTGTGGGCGAAGACCAGGGTGGCGCCCCGCTCCGCCTCGATGTCCCGGACGTCCAGCAGGTTCTGGGCCATGAGGGCGTCCCGGGTGGCCATCAGAGCCGTGATCCGGGGTCCGGGGTCGACGGGTTGCGTCGCCGACTGATGGTGGTAACGCAGCAGGCCGAGGCCGGCGGTGAGGTGTGTCCTGGCTCTGCGCCACCGCTCGCGCGAGGTGGCAGCGATCAGTTCGGGAGCGCGGGAGTCGAGCGAGGTGAGCATGTCGTTCGCGATCAGACGCAGCTGCTCGGCCTCGGGCGTGGCCCCGGGCGACATGGCCGGGTCCATGACCGCCTCCGTGCGGCTCCACCGCTCGTCGTCGCCGGCGAGGCCGGTGATGTCCACGTCCAGTCCCAGGTAGGCGCGGGCGTGTTCGAGACAGTGGCGCGGGCTGGGTGCGCTGTAGTTCTCCGTCGGGGCGTCGAAGCCGTGGAAGGTCAGCCGTTCCCGCGCCGACCGGTGCTCGTTGTGGGCCCGCATCCAGGCGATCAGTCGCCGGTTGGGTGCCAGTGCCCCCCAGCCGTGCGAGAAGCCCTCGCTCATCACGGCGTCGAGGTCGCCGGATCCCCCCTGGACGTAGTCGTTCACGGCGAGCGCGGCCACGCGGTCGGTCTCCAGGGCCACGGACCGGAAACCGCACTCGACCAGCTGGGCGAACAGTTCGTTGCGCACCCGCCCGAAGGCCGGTTCCTGGTGGGTCGGCTCACCCAGGGCCAGGAGGTCGCATGACGGAGTGAGGAAGTCGCGGATGTCCTGAGTCATGGACCTCAATCGTATCCTTGATATGTCGATTGAGACTTGGAGACGGAACAGTGGCCGTTCTGCGGTAGGTGCTTCTGTAAAGTCTCAACCGGTGAGTATCATGCGACCTACCGACCTCGCAGTCGAGCACGGCATCTCGACCCAGGCCGTCCGCAACTACGAGCGAGACGGGTTCCTCCCTCCCGCCGAACGCACACCGAGCGGCTACCGGATCTACACCGAGGCGCACGCGGCCGCGCTCCGCGCCTTTCTCGCGCTCGTCCCGGCGTACGGACACGCGACCGCCGGCCGGATCATGAACGCGCTGCACCGGGACGCACTGGACGACGCCCTGACGATCATCGACCGGGGCCACAGCCGGTTGCTCCGCGACCGGGACACCCTCGACGCGGTGCGCACGGCCGTGGGCCACCTGACAGCCGACTCCAAGGCGGCTCCGCCGCCTTCACGGGAGCCCGGCACCCGGACCGTCGGCGAACTCGCGCACCGGCTCGGTGTCACTCCGGCGACCGTACGCAGCTGGGAAGAGGCCGGGATCCTCAACCCCGCCCGGGATCCGGCCACCGGATACCGGCTCTACGACGCCGCCGACATCCGCGACGCCGAGCTGGCACACCTCCTCAGGCGCGGAGGACACCTCCTGGACCACATCGCCATGGTCGTCCGGCAGATCCGGACCGCGGGAGGCACGGACGCGCTGGCCGCCTCCCTCGACGCCTGGCAGCGCAGACTCACCGCACAGGGCCTTGCCATGCTGCGCGCGGCCACGCACCTCGACACCTATCTGGGCCTGCTCGACCCCACCGCACCAGAGCCGTTCACGGGGCATCGGCCGCGACCCGAGTGAGCCGTACCTCAGCGGGGACGGCGCCCGGTCAGGCGCTGCCACCGGTCGCGGGCCGCCTCCAGCTCCGCCAGGGCCTTCGCCAGCAGGGGGCCGTCGCTGTGCCGGGCCCTGACCCGCTCCAGTGCCGCACGGGCACCGTCCTTCTCGGCGGTGTCGGCCCGGGCGTCCGCCAGGTCGGACCCCGTCTTGCGGATTGCCTCCGGGAGCAGGTCGCGGAACGCGTTCTCCGCCGCGACGGCGTTCTCGATCCGGACGCCGAAGCGTCGGACCTGGTCCTCGGGGAACGTCTCGTGCGCGTACTCGGACAGGTCCGCCCACCCCTCGGGGCGCTTGAGGTGGATGTACATCGTCTCGGTGTTCCTCGCGAGGTCGAAGCGCACGCCCAGTCCTGCCAGGGGGATCTCCTTCCCCTTGAACAGCAGGACGTGCCGGTACAGGGACAGGTCGCCCAGGCCGGTGTCGTAGGCTCCCCGGCCCGGCCGCTCGAGCTGTTCCAGCTTCCGCTCCAGGGCGTCGATCCTCCGGTCGTACGCCCGCTCGGCCTGGGTGGCCCGGATCTGTGCCTGCGACTCCTCCTGGCGCGCGGTGCCTTGGAGCGTACGCACGGCAGCGCGCGTGCGCTTCAGGTCCTGACGGTCGGCGCGATGGACATCGGAGAAGGCGTAACGCAAGCCGCCGGGATACCGGGCAAGCCGCCACCCCAGGCCGACCGCACCGACGACCACGAGCGCCACCATCAGTCCGACCACGCCCACGGATCCTCCCACCCGCCCCGCTCCGCGCCGAGGGCGCGGCGGCCGACTCGGCTTCCTGCCAACTTCCTGAATATCGGCGGGTGTTGGCCTTGCGTCAACAGCGCCGTCGCGGACGTCATGGGCCGGGTCCGTGCGCAGCGGTAGCCTGCGGCGCATGCGAGTCGGTACCGAACACACCCGGCTGATCGTGCTGCGTGGCAACAGCGCCTCGGGCAAGTCGTCCGTCGCGGAAGGCGTCCGAGACCGGTTCGGTCGCGGTCTGGCCCTGGTCGGGCAGGACAACCTGCGCCGGATCGTGCTGCGCGAACGGGACCGGCCGGACGCGGCGAACATCGGCCTGATCGACACCGTCGCCCGCTACGCCCTGGACGCGGGCTATCACGTGATCGTGGAAGGCATCCTGAGCGCCGACCGCTACGGCGCGATGCTCGCCCGGCTGCGCGCCGACCACCGGGGGCCGACCCACGGGTACTACCTCGATGTGCCGTTCCAGGACACCCTCGCCCGCCACGCGACCAAGCCGATCGCCGGCCAGGTCGGCGAGGCCGACCTGCGGAACTGGTACCGGGCGTGCGATGTGCTGCCCGGGAGAGTGGAGACCGTCATCGGAGCCGGGAGTTCCCTCGCGGAGACGATCGACCACATCATGTGCGACACGGGCTTGTCCTCGCTGCCGCCCCTGGACATCTGAGACCCTCGGCGAAAGGCCGCGGGCCGAGTGGCCGACGACGCCCGGCAGCGAAGCGGACCGGAGCCGCACCGAGTCCGAGAACAGGCGTGTCGGCGACGGCTGGGCCCCCCGTCGTGGCGGTGGGCCTTTGGCAATCGGAGCCCGCGAGCCCGGCCCGAGCCGCCCGCCCGCGTCTGCCCCGGAGCACACCCGCGGCCGTCCCGCCCGAGCCGGATCCGGCTCGGGCGGGACGGCCGTGTTCCGGAACTCGGCGGCGCCGTGGCTCAGTTCGTACGTCCATCAGCCACAGGCCGGGGCGGATCTTGGCGGCGGCCTCGTCGACGGCGAGGCCGCGGGCCGCCGCCTCCGGCGGCCCGCGGCGCACGGTGCCGGTGAGCGCGGGCCCCTGCCACCAGCGGACGGAGTTCCGGCTGCCCGCTCGGTGGCCGTGATCACCGGGAGGGGATGATGTGTCGCCGGGCCGGTCAGGCGGCGGTGGCGGGTGTGCGGAAGTAGTGGCCCTTGTCCAGGTCGTCGAGCAGGCCGGGGTGGCTCGGCTGCCAGTCCAGCAGCTCGCGGGTGAAGGTGCTCGACATCGGGGCGTCGAGGCCGACGAAGCCGCCCAGCCACCCGAAGTGCCCGCCCGCGGCCTCGGGGGCGACCGATACCACCGGCACCCCGAGCTGACGGCCGATCACCTCGGCGACCTCGCGCAGGGTGATGCCCTCCTCGGCGCCGCCGTGCAGGACCGAGCCGGCGGGCGCCTTCTCGACCGCCAGGCGGAACAGCCGGGCGGCGTCCAGGCGGTGGACGGCGGGCCAGCGGTTGGAGCCGTCGCCGATGTAGCCGGAGACGCCCTTGTCGCGGGCGACGGCGATCAGGGTCGGCACGAATCCGTTGTCCCCCTCACCGTGGCAGGTCGGTGAGAGCCGTACCACGCAGGAGCGGATACCGCGCGAGGCGAGATCGAGCGTGGCCACGGAGGTGGCCGCCCGGACGGAGATCGGCGAACCGTCGATCGCCGGCATGTCCCGCTCGGTCGCCAGGTGGCCGGGCGCGAGGCCGGCCACGCCGGAGGCGATGACGAAGGGACGGTCGGTGCCGGCGAGCACGTCGCCGAAGGTGTCGACGGCGCGGCGGTCGGCCTCGGCAGCGCCCTGGAAGTCGCCGGAGAAGGCGATGTCGTGCTTGAAGGCGAGGTGGATCACCCCGTCCGAGGCGGCGGCCGCCTCGCGCAGGACGTCGAGGTCGTCGACGGTGCCGCGGACCGCCTCGGCACCGGCCTCGACGAGCGCGGCGGCCGAGGTTTCGGAGCGGGCGAGCCCGACGACGTGGTGTCCGGCGTCCAGAAGCTCGGGAACGACGGCGGATCCGATCCAGCCGGAGGCGCCGGTCACGAAGATGCGCATGGGAAGCCCCAAAGAGTCGATGTCAGTGACTGTCATAGACGGTACACCTGATGTCAGCACCTGTCATCACGTAGGATCTGCGCATGGTGAGATGGAAGCCGGACGCGCGCGGACGCCTTGCGCAGGCCGCACTGGAGCTGTACGGCGAGCGCGGGTACGAGCAGACCACCGTGGCGGAGATCGCCAAGCGGGCCGGGCTCACGGAACGGACGTTCTTCCGGCACTACGCCGACAAGCGCGAGGTGCTGTTCTCCGGCGCCGGTGAGCTGGAGGAACTGTTCGTCGGCGCGGTCGCGGGAGCCCCGCAGTCGGCGGCGCCCGTCGACGCGGTCGCGCTCGGTCTGGACGCCGTCGCCGGGATGTTCGCCGACCGGCGTGAATTCGCGGGCAAGCGACACGCGGTGATCACGGCGCACACGGACCTCATGGAACGCGAGCTGACCAAACTCGCCTCGCTGTCGGCTGCGCTCGCCGACACGCTGCGCCACCGCGGTGTGGGGGAGCCGGCCGCGAGCCTGGCCGCCGAGGTGGGCGTCGCCGTCTTCAAGATCGCCTTCGAGCGCTGGATCGTGCACGGTGAGGAACGCACGTTGAGGGACCTGGTCAGGGACTCGCTCGCCGAGCTGAAAGCCGTGGCCTCGGGCGACCGGACGCACGGATGAGCCGTGCCCGACCGTATCGGCGCCACCGTCGGACCTGGACGGCGGCACCGACCCGCGGGCTCACCGGCAGCAGGTGCTGACGCCCGGACGCCAGGCGCGGGCAAGCCCCGCGAAGCCGCCGTCGGCGAGGATGCCGCCGCTGAGCCTGCCTCCGCCGCGCGCCACCTGGCCGGTCCTGGACGCGGCTGCTTGAGCCGTCCCGGGCCGTCTCGGCCGGCCGACGGCCGGTCCTGAGGGCAGTGGGGCCTCGGCCGTACGGGCGGCGCCCGCGCGGATAGCGCCGAGGAACCGGCGGTCACCGCCGCGCCGGGCGAACACCGCCACCTGCCCGGGGCGGCCGGCACGCAGGCGGAAGTCGTCCCGGGCCGCGGGGACCTGGCGGCGCGTACGACCACACCGAGCCGGGCGCCCGCCGCAGTCGCGAACGACGGTCCGGGGTCCTGTGCAGGTGCGCCCTGCGGTCCGGGCGCCTGCCGGACCTAGTCCGGTATCGCTCCTCGAGCGGCCGGTCCGTACGGCTCGGCAGGCGCAACCCCCGTGACGGATCGGCCCGTTCGCCGATGACGCCGACGGGCGACGGCTCGATGACCGTACGGCCGTCACGGGCCACCGGAAAGGACGGCCCTCCTTCCACGCGACGGCAGGGACTACGGCAGGCCCCACGCCGGGCCCGGCTCGCTGAGGGCCACGGGTGCGATGACGAGGTCGGGGCGGGAGCCGGAGTGGACCAGCACCTCGCGGCCCTTGGGCAGGCCGATGGCGAGGGTGCCGTCGCCGAGGTCCTGGGTGTGGGCGGGAGTCCCGTCGTCCAGTTCTGCCGTGACGGTCCCGCCGAGGCCGTGCCGCAGCTTGAGGGGCTCGCCCGCCAGGCTCTTGACCCGGATGAACCGGGTGACCCCGGCCGCCCTGACGGCGCTGACCAGAAAGGCGCCCTGCGTACGGAAGTTGTGCAGGGTCACGTCCGCCCACGCGGACGGCACGGCCGGGAAGACGCGGACGATGCCGCCCCAGCTCTGGCAGAACATGTCGTGCAGGGACTGCGAGGCGGACAGCGGTGTCTCGATGACCGGGCCCGCCTCCGTGTAGTGCGTGTTGGCGCGGCAGGGATAGCGGGTGGTGGGATCGAAGAACTTCCGCAGGTACGCGATCGCGGTGTCGCCGTCTCCCGTCATCGCGTACATCGAGGCCGCGCCGGTGTAGCTGTAACCCCGGTGGGCGCCGGTCAGCGCGTGCCAGTGCGCCACCGACTTGGTGATCAGGTCGCGGCTCTCGGGCTGGTCCCAGTTGACGAGGTACAGCGGGTACACCATCAGCAGGTGCGAGTAGTGCCGGTGGGACTGCGCGTAGGGGGTTGCGGCACCGATCATGAAGCCGTTGTCGTCGACCGGGTACGGTGTGAGCCTGGCCAGCACCTCCTGCCAGCGCGGGACCAACTCGTCCTTGATGCCGAGCAGTCGGGCCGAGTCGATGAGGGTCTGACAGCCCCAGCGGATCAGTGCCAGGTCGTAGTTGGTGTCCTGGGGCGGTACGACGGGATACTCGGGGGAGAGGGTGCTCGGCAGGTGCAGCTTGCCGTCGCTGCCGGGAGCGAGGAAGTGCAGGTAGTAGCCGATCGCCCGGCGCAGCACCGGATAGATCGTGTCGCGCAGCAGGGACGTGTCCATCGAGTGCCGGTACGACAGCCACACGTTGTGCAGCGCCCAGGTGAGGTCGCCGGTCTCGGCGCCGGTGCCCGGCTGCCCCACCTCGCGCTCGGCGAACATGTCTGAGCTGCGGCCGATGCCGGAGCTGTCCGTGCGGTAGGCGGCGGGCACGTTGGCGGCAAGCTGTTCCTGGTTCTGCCGCAACGTGGTGGCGAGCGCGTCGAGTTCGGGGTGGTTGAAGCCCTGGATGAGCCAGTACTCCAGCTGGACGTTGAGGTTCCACCACACCGCGGGCCACGGGGTGGGCTCCAGCCAGGGGCCGGAGGTGGCCATCACGGGGCCGCCCGCGCGGCTGGCCGAGGCGACCTTGTAGAGCTGGATCCAGTGGAAACTCTGCAGCCGCTGGTCGGGGAACGACACGAAGCTCTTCCGGTAGAACGCGTGCCACCACTGCGTGTGCCGTCGCCGGAGCACGCCGTACGACGGGGCGCGCCGGAGGTTGCGCAGCGAGTCGGCCTCGGCGGCCGTGCCGGACGGGAAGCTGTGTCCGACGCTGAGCAGGAGGTCGTCACCGAGGCGGCGGTACGAGGTCGCGGTCTGCCCGCCGCCGGTCAGGGGCTGCAGCACCTGCGCGGTGCCGTCGGCCGTGCTCCGCGTGGTCCAGGGCGGGTTGGCGGTGTAACCGGTGGGCGGGGCCTCGCTGATGTGCCGGGGGCTCAGCGCCTCCTCGGGGTGGAAGGTCCAGGTGACCTTCTCGCCGCCGGTGGCCGTCACGCGGGCGGCCAGGACCTCGTCGTGGATGAGGGCGGCGAGGGTGAGCGTGCCGGCGGTCGTGGTGACGGTGCCGGTCAGCTCGGCGTCGAACAGGCTCAGGCGCCAGTCGACGGCGGTGATGGTGCCGACCGGATCGAGCGTCAGATGCCCTACCGGCAGCCGGCAGGTGCCCCAGCCGCTGCCGAACTCGGGCCGGTGGTCCTGGACCCGGCCGTGCTGCACGGTGAAACGGATCCGGTTGGCGCCGGGTTCCTGGTAGACCATGCTGCCGAGCAGCCCGTCCCCGAGGAACGGGCCTTCGTACCAGAGCGTCGGCAGCTTGGTCCACAGCAGGTCCTGGCCGCGCAGGAAGCGCTGCCACGAGCCGTCGGTGGTCATGGTGTCGCGCAGTCGCCAGGGACGCCCCGCGACCGCGGACGCTCCCGACTGCACCGACTGCACCGACTGCACCGAGTGAATCGGCTGGCCGGCGTGGGCGGTTCCGGGGAGTGCCGCCACCGCCGCTCCGCCGAGTGCGGTGCCGAGCACGGATCTGCGGGGGACTGGTGAGCGCTTCTCCGGCTGTGAGGTCATCGTCGCTCTCCAAACCTGACGGATCATCGAAACATCGGGTGTATCGGGGAACGTAAGAATGTTCTGAGTGCCTGTCAATGACTTGGACGAAGACTGCTTTCAAACACCTCCGATGTATCCCTGGGACTGTCGGCTCCGAGCAGCCGACATTCGTGCGCAGCAGCCCGGCCCGCGCGCTGGTCCACCTGGAGGAGCCCGGGTGTCCACGGCGCCGCGGCGACCCGGCGGAACGGAGCGACCAGCTCGCCGAACTCACCGACAGGGGCGTGGAGTTGGCCAAGGCGGGGCAGCGGCCGCTTGGCGGTCCGGTAACGATCTGTCGATGACCGGATCGTATCTCCGTGGAATGTACATACGATCCGGAGTATGAACAGAGCCGTGAAGATCGGCCTCGCCGGTACATGCACCGCCCTGCTCGCTCTCGGGGGAATCGGTACCTACAACCTGGTCCAAGGCCTGACCTCAGGTTCCGCGGGTGACGTCAAGCCCTCGGCGGGGAGCACCTTCGACGCGTCGGAGCTGTCGAGCACGCCACCGTCGGGCGCCGAGGCGGTGAAGCTGGCCCGCGCGTTCCTGGACAGCTGGTCCCGGCAGCACTTCGAGGGCGCGGCGAGCGACACCGACGTGCCGGACATCGCCGTTCAGGCGCTGCGGGACTACACCGGCGGCCTGCACCTGAAGAAGCTGTCGTTCGGTCACATCCTCTCCGCAGGGCCGTCGGCGGTGACGCCGGGCGCCACGAAGGTCACCTTCGACGTCACCGCCCAGGTGGCGGGCGGTACCTGGACCTACTCCAGCGCGGTCGCGGTGCTCAAAGGCGCGCACGGCCCGCTGGCGGTGCACTGGAACAACTCGGTGCTCTATCCGGGCATGAGCGACGGGCAGTCGCTGATCGCGGGCAAGCTGCCCGCGGACCCGGGCGCGGTGAAGGTGGTCGCCGCCGACGGCACGACCGATCTGTCCGCGTTCCCGTCCCTGCAGGACATCACGGCGACGATCCGCCAGAACGCCCAGCCCACGGGCGGTGGCGCCGACACCGGTGTGGCGGTGGTGGACGGCGGCGGCGCGGCCGTGCAGACGCTGCAGGTCTTCACCAAGGGACGGGCTCCGGTGATCCGGACGACCATCGACGCCGGACTCCAGACGGTGGCCGAGAGCGCGGTGAAGGACGCCCACCTCCAGGGCAAGCCCGCCGGAACCGTCGCGCTCGACTGGCGCAACGGCCACATCCTCGCCGTCGCGCACACGGGCGGGGACGGGGACATCGCCATCGACGGCATCAAGTCGCCCGGCTCGACGATGAAGATCATCACCGCGGCGGCCCTCTTCGACCGGGCGGGTCTCACCCCGAGCAGCCCGGCGCCCTGCACGGACTCGCTGATCGCCAACAGCCAGTTGTTCCACAACGACCCCGGTGTGCGGGCCGCCCCCGGCTCCTCCCTCGCCCAGGCGTTCACGGTGTCGTGCAACACCGCCTTCATCAAGGACGGGTTCCACTACCTGGTGCGCGGTGGGGACGCCTCCGCGCTGCACGACGAGGCCGTGAACGTCTTCGGCATGGGCAGCTGGTCCATCGGCGGCGGGGTCGCCACCACCGACCCGAGCATCCCGGCGGACGTCCAGGGCGGTGACCAGGCGGCCCAGTTCATCGGGCAGGGCAAGGTCACGGCCACCCCGCTGGTCATGGCGTCCGTGGCGGCGACCGTGCGCAACGGAGGTTTCCAGCAGCCGGTCATCCTGCCCGGACAGCACCAGGACACCGCGCCGCGGTCGCTGTCCGCCCGCACGGCCGGATATCTCCAGGTGATGATGCGCGACGTCGCCACCAGCGGTACGGCGGCTCCGCGGCTCGCCGGACTGGCGGGCGTCGGCGCCAAGACCGGCACCGCGGAGGAAGGGGACCACACCGACGGCTGGCTGACCGCCTACGGGTCCCGCATCTCGGTCGCGGCGCTGGTCGAAGGCGGCAGCTCCGGCGTGGACTCCGCCGGGTACGTCGTCCGACGGCTGCTGACCGGCAGCTGACGCCGGGCGCCTGGGCGGGGCGGGGTGATGCCGTCCCACGGCCGCCCGCTCGCACGGCCGCCCGCTCGCACGGCCGCCCGCTCGCACGGCCGGCCGGTCTCCCGGCCGGGCGGCCTCCATCCGACGGCTCGGCCGCACGGCCGCTACGCGGTCAGCCCCTCGCCACGTCACTCCCTCGCGAGGTCACTCCGTGACGAGAGCGAGGGTGAAGCCGTCGTAGCCCTTGCTGCCGACCGTCTGGAGGGTGGGCGCCCGCCCTCTTCCCGATCACCGACATCCCCGCCGCCGTGGCGCAGGCGCTCACCCTCGCCGTCGCCGCCGGGAGCCTTGGCGGATGACCGATCCAGGTCCGCCGGAACCGATGTGACGGTGCCACAGGCATGGGTAGCATCGTGGGTACGGCGCGGGGGAGAGGGGCGGACATGTCCTTCCGCCATTACCTGTACGTCAGCGATGCCAAAGTCGACATGCTGCTGTCCCGGATCGCCCCCGAGTCGGCCCTCATGGGGACCGCCGGGACGAGTCCCGACCCGACGGCGGTCGAGGCCGGGCGCCACGTGCACGACGGCGCTGCGGACCGGTTCGCACGCCTGCAGCGCGTGCTGCGGCACCTGGGGGACCGCGGTGACCTCGGGGAGGTGGACGGTCCTGCGCCGTATGTGCACGGAGTGCTGCCGATGCAGTGGGGCCCCGTGGGTGACGGGGACACCGTGTACTTCGGCGGGTACAGCGACCGCACGATCGTCGGGCTGGGCGGCTCGACCGGCCATGTCCTGAGCGCGGCCCGGGCCGAGACGCAGCCCGCGCACCGGCCGGCCGGTTCCCTCATGCCCGCCCTGCTGCACCAACTGGCCGAACTGGCCGCCGAGGACACCGTCGGCCCGGACGCCTTGGGCACCGTCGTGCGGGCCAACTCCGCACTGCGCGGCCCGGCGCGGCGATTGGAGTTCGTCGCCCAGCGAATCCTCCACGGGCCGTGTCCCTACCCGGAGTTGTATCCCGTGGAGGAGAGAACGGTCCTGCTGGGCAGCCCCCTCTATGTCGCCCTTGCCGAATGACGCGGCAGGCCGCGCGGCGCCGCGGCGGCCCCGGACAGGCCTGTCGAGGCGGCGAGGGGCACCCTGCGTACCCTGCGCACGCGGCGCATCGACCTGTCGGTCCGCAACGACGACGCCCAGGGGACTCGAAGTCACCGTGTCCACACGCACCGACCGGCGAACGGCCACCACCGAGGCCAACTGCCCTGCCCGTAGCGGTAGTCTCCGCCCCGTGGACGATCCCGCTGCCACCGGCCCGCTCGAGGTGCTCGCCGTGTTCGGGGCACCGCTCCACGTGCATGTGCATCCCGACGTGGTCGGCGCCGTGCAGGTCTGGGCGGCGCCGGGCGTCCCGCTGGAGCGGACCGCGAAGACACTGGCCTTCGTCACGCCCGAGCCCGCATGACCCTCACCTTCCCCCGCGACCGCCGGGCGACCGCGGATCCGGCACCCGGCCGACCGGCCCACCTCCGCAGCACACCGGTTCAGTCACCGCGGACTCAACCGTCCCTCCCACCGCAGGAGCTGGAGACCGCGGTGCGCCGGACGCGGAGGCATCCGATACTGACGCCGGTGTGCGGGCCTGCCGGCGGATGCGGGGAGCAAGGATGAGGGACGACGACTGTGTCTTCTGCATGATCGGGGGCGGCGAGACCGACGCGGATCTGGTCTCCCACCGCTGCGACAACGTCTTCGTCATCCCCGCGCTCCCACCACACCGCCGCCCGCGACGGTCCCGGGTGCCGTACCGCCGGTGCCGCTCCTGGTGGCCGCCGTGGGGCCGCAGGCCCTGCGGGTCGCCGGCGAGCTGGCCGACGGCATCCTTCCGCTGCTGGCCGGCCCGCGTGCCCAGGCCGGGCACATCGTCCCCGCCGTCACCGCCGCGGCCGAGGCGGCGGGCCGGCCGGCGCCCCGGGTCGTGGCCTTCGTCCCCGGCGTGGTGACCGCCGACACCGAGGCGGTACGGGAGCGGGCGGCCGAGGAGCTGTCCCTCTACGAGGAGCTGTCCCTCTACGAGGGGTTTCCCTCCTGTCAGCGCGTCATCGAGCTGTCCGGCGGCACCCGGGCCGCCGACCTGGCCGCCATCGGCGATGAGGGGACCGTCGCCGCGCAGGGCGCCGCTACCGGGAGGCCGGAGCGACGGAGGTGGCGTTCGTCGCGACGGACCTGGGCGGCGAGGCGGACCGGCGCCGCACCTGGCAGCTGCTCGGCGAGCCGGCGAAGGACTGAAGGGGCGGCGGATCGGTGGATCGGAGGCCGCGCCGACACTCGCCGACACCGGACTATGCATGGCCATGCGTAATAGTGCATACTCTTCCTATGTCCAAGGTCCTCACCTCCCTTCCGGTCGGCGAGCGCGTCGGCATCGCCTTCTCCGGCGGCCTCGACACGTCGGTCGCCGTCGCGTGGATGCGCGACAAGGGTGCCGTCCCGTGCACCTACACCGCCGACATCGGCCAGTACGACGAGCCCGACATCGCCTCGGTGCCGAGCCGTGCGGCGACCTACGGTGCCGAGATCGCGCGCCTGGTCGACTGCCGCGCGGCCCTGGTCGAGGAGGGGCTGGCCGCCCTTGCGTGCGGCGCGTTCCACGTCCGCTCGGGCGGGCGTGCCTACTTCAACACCACGCCCCTCGGCCGCGCCGTCACCGGCACCCTGCTGGTGCGGGCGATGCTCGAGGACGACGTGCAGATCTGGGGCGACGGCTCCACCTTCAAGGGCAACGACATCGAGCGGTTCTACCGCTACGGCCTGCTGGCCAACCCGCATCTGCGGATCTACAAGCCCTGGCTGGACGCGGACTTCGTGACCGAGCTGGGCGGCCGCAAGGAGATGTCGGAGTGGCTGCTCACGCACGGTCTGCCCTACCGCGACAGCACGGAGAAGGCGTACTCGACGGACGCCAACATCTGGGGCGCGACGCACGAGGCGAAGACCCTGGAGCACCTGGACAACGGCGTGGAGACCGTTGAGCCGATCATGGGCGTGCGGTTCTGGGACCCGACCGTCGAGATCCTCGCCGAGGACGTGACGATCGGCTTCGAGCAGGGCCGGCCCGTGACGGTCAACGGCAAGGAGTTCGCCTCGCCGGTCGAGCTGGTCATGGAGGCCAACGCCATCGGCGGCCGGCACGGTCTCGGCATGTCGGACCAGATCGAGAACCGGATCATCGAGGCCAAGAGCCGCGGCATCTACGAAGCCCCCGGCATGGCCCTGCTGCACGCGGCCTACGAGCGCCTGGTCAACGCGATCCACAACGAGGACACCCTCGCCCAGTACCACAACGAGGGCCGCAAGCTCGGCCGCCTCATGTACGAGGGCCGCTGGCTGGACCCGCAGGCGCTGATGATCCGCGAGTCGCTGCAGCGCTGGGTCGGCGCCGCCGTCACCGGCGAGGTGACCCTGCGGCTGCGGCGCGGCGAGGACTACTCGATCCTGGACACCACGGGCCCGGCGTTCAGCTACCACCCGGACAAGCTGTCCATGGAGCGGACCGAGGACTCCGCGTTCGGCCCGTCCGACCGCATCGGCCAGCTCACCATGCGCAACCTCGACATCGCCGACTCCCGCGCCCGCCTGGAGCAGTACGCGGGCCTGGGCATGGTCGGCAGCGAACACCCGGCGCTGATCGGCGCGGCCCAGGCCGCCTCGACCGGTCTGATCGGCGCGATGGCCCACGGCGGCGCCGAGGCGATCGCCTCGCGCGGCGAAGCCCCGGAGGAGGAGGACGTGCTGCTCGACCGCGCCGCCATGGAGGCCGGCACGGACTGACCCCGCTCAGCGGTCCTCGCTCCACCACCGCGGGCCCCGTCGGTTCACCACCGGCGGGGCCCGCTGCCGTGGCCGGCACGGCGACGGCCGTACGTCACCCGACGCGCCGGAACCGCAGCGCGGAAACGGCCCGCCCGGCTGGCATGCTCACAGGGTGGACCATGATCTGATCTCCCGCCTCGCCCATGCCGACCACCCGATCGCGGCCCCCGTCTCCGACGACTCCGTGCACCGGCTGCTGCGGCGCGGCATCCACCGCGCCGACGCCCGCCTCCTCGACCTCGGCTGCGGAACCGCTGAGTGGCTGGTGCGCGCCCTGAGCGCCTATCCGGGTGTGCGTGCCGACGGAGTGGACCTCTCCGAGGGCGCCCTGGCAAGGGCCGGTGAACGTGCCGCGCAGCTCGCCGTACAGGACCGTCTCACCCTGCACCGGAAGGACGCCGCGGTCTTCCGCTCCGCGCACTCCTACGACCTGGTGCTCAGCGTGGGTGCGACACACGCCTTCGGCGGGCTGCTGCCCACCCTGGCGGCGGTGCGCCCCCTGCTGGCTCCCGGCGGCCGTGTCCTGGTCGGCGAGGGCATCTGGGAGCGCGAACCCAGCCAGGAGGCGATCAAGATGCTCGGCGAATTCGCCGACCTGCGCACGACCGTGGACCGGGTCGCCGCCGACGGCTGGACCCCCGTCCACGGACATGTGAGCACACGTCAGGAGCTGGACGACTACGAGTGGTCCTGGACCGGATCACTGGCCTCGTGGGCCCTCGACCACCCGGACGACCCGGATGCCGAGGAGGCGCTCTCGACAGCCGCGGAACACCGCGATGAGTGGCTCCGCGTCTACCGCGACGCCTTCGGCTTCGCCTGTCTCGTGCTGCGCCGGACGGCCGACTGACCCCACCCGGATGCGGCGACCGACCGCGCCCGCACCTCTCGTACCCTGGTCGCCGTGCCCGCATCCCGCCTGCATCGCGTCGCCGTCCTCGTCCTCGACGGTGCGAAGCCGCTCGACGTCGGCATCCCCGCGCAGGTCTTCACGACCCGGGCCAGCATGCCGTACGAGGTGCGGGTCTGCGGCGCGGCGCCCGGGCTCGTGACCGGCGGCGACGGCCTGTCGTACCACGTCGCCCACGGCCTGGACGCCCTCGCCTGGGCCGACATCGTCTTCATCCCCGGCTACCGCTCCCCGGACCGCGACGACCCGCCGCGGATCGTGCTCGACGCGCTGCTTGCCGCCCACGCGCGCGGGGCGCGGCTCGCCGCCATCTCCACGGGCGCCTTCGCCCTCGCAGCCACCGGCCTCCTCGACGGCAGACGCGCGACGACGCACTGGCACTACACAGGGGCGCTCGCGGCCAAGCACCCGCTGATCCAGGTGGACGAGAACGTGCTCTTCGTCGACGAGGGCAGCGTGCTGACCTCGGCCGGCGCCGCCTCCGGCATCGACCTGTGCCTGCACATCCTCCGTGGTGACCTCGGTGTCGCCGCGTCGAACCACGCCGCCCGGCGTCTGGTCGCCGCCCCCTACCGCAGCGGCGGCCAGGCCCAGTACGTGCCGCGCAGCGTGCCCGAACCGCTTGGTGAACGGTTCGCCGCGACCCGCGAGTGGGCCCTGCACCGGCTGGGCGAACGCCTCACCCTCGCCATGCTCGCCCGGCACGCGGCGGTCTCGCCGCGCACGTTCTCCCGGCGCTTCGTCGAGGACACCGGATACACGCCGATGCAGTGGGTCATGCGCGCCCGCGTCGACCTGGCGCGCGAGCTGCTGGAGCGCTCGGAGCGCAGCGTCGAGCAGATCGCCGTCGACGTCGGCCTCGGCACCGGCGCGAACCTGCGGATGCACTTCCAGCAGATTCTCGGAACCACCCCGAGCGAGTACCGGCGCACCTTCACCCGGGGCGAGTAGCGCCACAGCGCATGGCGCGATCCTTGCGAACCATGGCGCTGCGGACACGGTCACGGCCGGACACGGTACGCGACGCTGGTGGTGCCCCACACTGAACACCCCGGAGGGACACCACCCGTGACGCGCATCGCCATCAACGGATTCGGCCGCATCGGACGCAACGTGCTGCGCGCGTTGCTGGAACGCGACAGCGGCCTCGAGATCGTCGCCGTCAACGACCTCGCCGAGCCCGCCACGCTGGCCCGGCTCCTCGCCTACGACAGCACGGCCGGCCGGCTCGGCCGTCCCGTGAACGCCGACGGGGACGACCTCGTCGTGGACGGCCGCCGGATCAGGGTGCTCGCCGAGCGCGACCCGGCGCGGCTGCCGTGGGCCGAACTCGGCGTGGAGATCGTGCTGGAGGCCACCGGCCGCTTCACCTCGGCCAAGGCCGCCCGCGCCCACCTCGACGCGGGCGCCCGCAAGGTGCTCGTGAGCGCCCCCTCGGACGGCGCCGACGTCACCCTGGCCTTCGGGGTCAACACCGACGCCTACGACCCGGCCCTGCACACGGTCGTCTCGAACGCCTCCTGCACCACCAACGCGCTTGCGCCCCTCGCCGCGGTACTGGACGAACTCGCCGGCATCGAGCACGGGTTCATGACGACGGTGCACGCGTACACCCAGGAACAGAACCTCCAGGACGGCCCGCACCGCGACGCCCGCCGCGCCCGCGCCGCGGCGGTCAACATCGTGCCGACCACGACGGGCGCCGCCAAGGCCATCGGTCATGTGTTGCCGAACCTCGACGGCAAGCTGTCCGGCGACTCCATCCGGGTGCCCGTGCCGGTGGGTTCGATCGTGGAACTCAACACCACCGTCGGCCGGGACGTGACCCGCGACGAGGTACTGGAGGCCTACCGCACCGCAGCCCAGGGGCCGTTGGCCGGCGTCCTCGAGTACTCGGACGACCCGCTCGTGTCGTCCGACATCACGGGCAACCCCGCCTCCTCCATCTTCGACTCGGCCCTCACCCGCGTCGACGGCCGGCGCATCAAGGTGGTCGCCTGGTACGACAACGAGTGGGGCTTCTCGAACCGGGTGATCGACACCCTCGAACTCCTCGCCGCCGGCTGACCGATCGAGCGGCGCAACGGCCGCCTCAGCCCGTCAGCAGCATCGCGGCCTCCACGACGCCGAGCAGCGCGAGGTACCCCCAGGCGTGGGCGCGGTCGGGGATGCGCGGCGGCCGTCGGCGCAGGAGCGCGATGACGGGCAGGGCGCCGAGGAGCAGCGCAGCCGCCGCGCGGACATCGACCAGGCCGACGAGCCGAAGGTACGTCCGCCCGGCGGCCACGCCCGCGGCGCCGTACAGGGAGAGCGCCGTGGCCGGCAGTGCTACGGCGAGGGTGAGCGGGTTGGCCAGCGCGGTCGCCACCCGCATCGGGTGACCGGCCCGGCGCAGCGCGGGGACGGTCATGACACTGCCGCCCACACCGAGGAACGCGGCCACCGCGCCGATCGGCACCCCGAGCACGGCCGGCAGCGGACGCCGCGCACCGCCGGCCGACTGCGCCTGCGCACGCGGACGCAGGAACCCGGGGCGCAGCAGCAGGTCGGCGATGGTGAGGGCGACGTACGCCACGAACCCCCAGCGCGCGTCACCGGCCGGCACATGGCGGGTGGCGAGCGCACCGACCGTGCCGCCGGCCGCCAGCAGGAGCAGCAGCGCCCCGCTGCCGCGCAGCGCGGACAGCACACGGCGCGCAGTGACGGCCGTGGCGAACCCCGAGTTGACCAGCATGACCAGGGCCGAGGTGGCCGTGGCCACCCGGATCGCCTCCGCGCCGAGGGCGGCGTCCGCCCACACCACGACCGGGACCGCGACGAACCCGCCGCCGAACCCGAACAACACGGTCGTCGCTCCGGTGAGCAGCCCGATTCCCAGCAGTGCCAGTATGTTCACGCCAGCCACTTCACCAGCCGGACCGGGCTTCCCGCATGCGATGGTCGGCACCATTTCTTCGAGACCCGGCCATAGAGTGGACCGGGTGAAGAACGTCTCCCTGGCCGACTACGACCACGTCGACCGAGCCGTCCTGCCGATCGGCACCGACTACCCGCCCGGACAGCTGCTCGACTGGCACGAGCACCGGCGGGCACAGTTCCTCTACGGCGTCACCGGCGTCATGATCGTTGACACCCCCGAGGGCACCTGGACCGTGCCCCCCGAGCGGGCCGTGCTGATCCCGGCCACCACCCGGCACCGGGTCCGCATGGACGGCGTGAGCACCCGGAGCCTTTACGTCGAGCCGGACGCCGTGCCCTGGTGGCCCGCCACCTGCACGGTCGTGGACGTTCCGCCGCTGCTGCGCGAACTGCTCGTGGCCGCCGTCGAGTTCGAGGCCGACTACAGCCTTTCCGGCCGCGCGGGCTGCGTCGTCGCGCTCTTGCTGCACGAGATCGCGGCACGCGCCCCGCTCCCGTTCCACGTCGCGATCCCCGCTGCCCCCGACCTTGCGGTGATCTGCCGGGCCTATCTGGCCGCCCCGGACGCCGGCATCACCAACGCCGACTGGGCCGCGCGGACGGCCATGAGCGAGCGGGCCTTCACCCGGCGATTTCGCGCGCAGACCGGCGAGAGCCCGGCGGCCTGGCGCACCCGGGCGCGCCTGCTCGCCGCGGTCCCGCTGCTGCGCACGGCATCGGTCACCGAGGTCTCCGGCCGCCTCGGCTACGCCTCTCCCGCCGCCCTGACCGCGGCCTTCACCCGGGCCTTCGGCCTGCCGCCGTCCCGTTTCTCCACAACCCCCTTGGGCGCCGGGCCCTCCTGAGGCGGGCCCGGTCCGAGAGCCGTCGCGGCCGGATCGGGGTGGGGGCGGGGGTCCGTCCAGCGGGATGCCGGCGTGCTGTGCAGGGCGGCGAGGACCCACAGGAAGAGCGTCAGCAGCGCAGGAACACCCCGGATGCGGGCGCGCCGGGACAGGGCGTCACACTGCCTTGCGTTGCCGCCTGATCGGTTCCCCCACGCGGTGCATGTGCACCAGGGCCTCGCGGTACGACTGGACGAGCCCGGTCTCGTGGTAGGGCACACCGATCTCCGCACAGTACGCGCGCACGACCACCTGGGCCCGCCGCAGATGGGGGGTGGGCATGCTCGGGAACAGGTGGTGCTCGATCTGGTAGTTGAGCCCGCCGAGCAGCACGTCGGTGAGCAGGCCGCCGCGCACGTTGCGGGAGGTGAGCACCTGGCGGCGCAGGAAGTCGGGCCGCTCGTCACCGCTGAGCGTGGGCATGCCCTTGTGGTTCGGCGCGAAGGTGCAGCCGAGGTAGACACCGAAGAGGCACTGGTGCACGGCGAGGAACGCCACCGCCTTGCCGGGGGAGAGCACCAGGAACAGCGCGGACACATAGGCCGCGATGTGCACGAAGAGCAGTGCGCCCTCCAGCAGCCGCTTCTTCATCGAGGGCGAGCGCAGTGCCCTGACGCTCGCGACATGCAGGTTGAACCCCTCGAGCGTCAGCAGCGGGAAGAACAGCAGGGCCTGGTGACCGCCGACGAGCCGGGCCAGGCCCCGGCTGTTGCGGGCCTGTTCGGTGGACCACACGAGGATGTCCGGAGAGACATCGGGGTCGAGTTCCTCGTGGTTGGGGTTGGCGTGGTGGCGGGTGTGTTTGTTCATCCACCAGCCGTAGCTCATGCCGATCCCGAGGTTTCCGAAGAGCCGGCCCCAGATCTCGCTCCTGCGAGCGCTCCGGAAGACCTGTCGGTGCGCCAAGTCGTGTGCCACCAAAGCGGTTTGGCCGAACATCAGCGCAAGGAAGGCGGCCACCGCCAGCTGCCACCAGCTGTCGCCGAGGACGAGGAAGGCACCCCAGCCCGCGGCCAGCAGCGCGACCACCAGACCGAGCCGTGCCGTGTAGTAGCCGGGGCGCCGCTCGAGCAGACCAGCCTCGCTGACACGCCGGGACAGCCGGGCGAAGTCGCTGCCTGCGTCGGGGCGGGGCACTCCCGGGCCGGACGTACGGGAGCGGGCGGCAGGCGCTGCGGCCGGGACGGAGGTGTCGGTGGAAATCGTCATGCAGACGAGTCTGCGAACGGCGCTCCGCCCGAAACAGCCTGCCAGTTACCGGACCCGTCCTGGGGCTGTCCCTACACAGCCCGGGGTGGTGCCCCCACCCCGCACCCGTTGACCTGGCCGTTTTCGATGTCGGGGTGGGACCTGTCGGTCACCAGGCGTTCTCGAGAAGCCGCGTCACCGCGGCCGCGTCCGGTGTGCGTGGGTTGGGGTAGGGCTGCGCCGCGACCCGCTCCGCGACGGCCCGTAGTCCGTCGCGCGGTACGCCGAGGGCCTCGAGCGTGGTCGGGCCCGTGTGGCCGCGGGCCAGGTCCGCGACGACCGTCACCGGGTCGCCGCCGGTGATGCGGGCCAGTCTGGCGGCGGCTTTCGGGGCGGCGGGCAGGTTGAAGGCGAGGACGTGCGGGAGCAGCAGGGCGTGGAGTTCGGCGTGCGGCAGCTCGAAGGTTCCGCCGAGGGCGTGGGCGAGCTGGTGGTGCAGGCCCATCCGGGTCTGGGCCAGGCAGAGACCGGCGAGCCAGGCCGACTGCTGGAGGCGCTCGCGCCCGGAGAGTCTTGCGGGATCCGCGAGCACCGCCGGAAGGGTGGTGAGGATGCCGTCCGCGGCCTCGGTAGCCAGGGCGTCGCTCGCGGCGGTCGCGTTCGGCGCCCAGAGTGCCTCGACCGCGTGCGCAAGGGCGTTGAGCGCGCTGGTCAGGGTGAGGCCGGGTGGCATGCCGAGGGTCAGCTCCGGGTCGTAGACAACCGTACCGGGCGCGATGACCGGGTCGCGGCGGGTCGTCTTCACGCCGTCCTTCGTCTCGCCGAGGACCGGAGTCACCTCGGAGCCCGCGTACGTGGTGGGGACGGCCACCTGGGGCAGCCCGGTGCGCACCGACAGCGCCTTGGCCAGGCCGATGGCCGAGCCGCCGCCGAGGGCCACCACACTGTCCGCGTCCACCTCGCGCAGCAGCTCGAGCGCCTCGTCGGTGACGGCGACCGGGGTGTGCACCACGGGCCGGTCGAAGCGCCCCGCCAGGCGGGGACCGAGGGCCCCTGCCAGGTCGTCGGCGACCGCCCGGGCCGAGCCCGACGCAATGAGCAACACCCGCCGGGAGCCGAGCCGTTCGGTCTCCTCGGGGACGGCGCGGCGGGCACCGGCACCGACGAGGACCCGGGAGGGCAGGGTCTCGTGGACGGTGATCTGCCCGGTGGCGCGCTCGGACATGGTCAAACCTCCGGTGATCTCGATGTGCCTGACGCAGCGTCAACACAGTGTGGTGCGGGCGCAGTCGGTTACGCCGGTTCGGTCAGGGCCGGGCCTCTCGGCGGACGGTGACGGGGAAGTCGGCATGGCGGAACGGGTTGGGCAGCCCGTGCCCGGCCGCCCGGGCCGGGTCGTCGACCTGGGCGAAGGTGCGGATCAGGCTCTCCTTGACGCCGAAGACGGCATCGGAGTCCAGATACGGCGACCCGTCCACGAACAGGTGGGTGGTCAGGGTACGGATGCCGGGCGCGGACACCTCGAGGTGGATGTGCGCGGCCCGGTAGGAGTGCCGCCCGGTGGCCTTGAGCAGGGTGCCCACCGGTCCGTCGGTGGGGACCGGGTAGTAGCGCGGCACGATGGTGCGGAACCAGAACCGGCCGTCGGCGTCGGCGGTGAACAGACCGCGCAGATTGCGCTCCGGGACCTCGCCGGGCCGCTGCACGTCGTAGAAGCCGTCCGCGTCGGCCTGCCACACGTCGATGCCCGCGCCCGCCACGGGCCGGCCGTCGGTGTCCACGACCCGGCCGGTGACCAGGCACGGTTCACCGCCCCGGCCGGCCTCGTCAGTGCTGTCGCCAAGGCTGCGCGCAGGCGAGTCGACCATGTGGAAGGGGCCCTCCACGGTCGACTCGGTGAGCCGGCCGTCGGCCGGCTGGTTCACCGCGTCCACCAGCATCGACACACCCAGCACATCGGACAGCAGGATGAACTCCTGCCGGGTGTCGTCGCACTTCTGCCCGGTCTCGGTGAGAAAGCGGATGCCCGCGGCCCACTCCTCGGCGCTGAGTCCGACCTCCTTGACGAAGGCGTGCGTGTGCCGCACCAGGGAGGAGAGGATCTCCTTGAGGCGTTCGTCGGTCGTGCCGGCGAGGCTCGCGGCGACGATCTCCGCGGAGCGCTCCGCCTCGAACAGCCCCGACAGCGGGACGGCGCGCGCTTCCTGGGTGTCTTCGGTCATCTCTCGGCTTCCCGGCCCGCTGGGACGTGGTGGCGCCGCAGCCGGCCTGATGGTGGGGGATTACGGCAGGACCGGTGCCGAGCATTATGAAACGCCGAGCCGCGGAGGAGAAGGACGGCCGCGACGGCCCGTCGACACGCACCTCGGCGTGACCGTGCGCGACGTTGCACGGGGATCGACGCGGAGAGCGGCCTGACGCTCGCCGCCGGGCTCCGTCCGGACGGCGACCGCTTGGTGCGCGCCCGGTGAGGAGCCGCCGGCCCGGTCCCGGCAGGCTCAGTGCGGCCTGACCAGCCCGGTCTCGTACGCGGCGATCACCAGCTGCACCCGGTCCCGGGCACCCAGTTTGGTGAACAGGCGTGAGACATGCGACTTGGCGGTGGCGACACTGATGAAGAGGTCCTCGGCGATCTCGCTGTTGGACCGGCCGCGTCCGACCAGGGTCAGCACCTCGCGTTCCCGCTCGGTGATGCCGTCCAGGGCGCGGGCGGGGCGCTGCGGGGCGGCCGTGGTGCGGCCGGCGAAATCCGCGATCAGCCGGCGGGTCACCCCGGGGGCGATCAGCGCGTCTCCGGCGGCAACCACGCGGATCGCGCCGAGGATGTCGTCCAGCGCCATGTCCTTGACGACGAAGCCGCTCGCCCCGGCCCGCAGCGCGCCGTAGACGTGGTCGTCCTCGTCGAAGGTGGTCAGGACGAGGACACGCGCCGCCGTCGGGCCGGCCGTGATCCGGCGGGTGGCCTCGATACCGTCCATGCCGGGCATCCTGATGTCCATCACCACGACGTCCGCCGCGACGGCCTCGACCAGGCGCACGGCCTCTTCACCGGTGGCGGCCTCGCCGACGACCTCCAGGTCGGGATGGTCGGTCATGAGCACGCGCAGCCCGGACCGCACCAGCGGCTGGTCGTCGGCGATGACGACCCGGGTCGTCATCGGGCCGCCGCGACGTCGGCGCCCTCAGGCAGCGGCAGCCGCGCCACCACCCGGAAGCCGCCCTCCGGACGCGGCCCGGCGCTGAGCCGGCCCCGCAACAGCCCCACCCGCTCCCGCATGCCGATGATGCCGAAGCCATGCCCCGGACCGGGCACACCGGTACCGCGCCCGTCGTCGACGATCTCCACCGTCAGTTCCTCGCCCCCGTACCCGACGGCCACCCGGCAGTGCCCGGTGCCCGCGTGGCGGACCACGTTGGTCAGCGCCTCCTGCACGATACGGTAGGCGGCCAGATCCAGGTCGGCCGGCAAGGGCCGCTGCTCCCCGCTGACCCGAACCTCGACCAGCACTCCCGCGTCCGCGGTGGCCGCCGCCAGCCGTTCGAGGTCCGCGAGACCCGGCGTGGGCGCGAGCGCCTCCCACTCGGCGCCCGTCATGTCCGGCTCGGCCTGACGCAGCGCCACCAGGGTGCGCCGTAGGCCGGTCAGGCTCTGCCGGCTGGTGGCCTCAATGGCCCGCAACGCCGCGCGCGCCTCCTCGGGCTGAGTGTCGATGACCCGGCTGCCCACCCCGGCCTGGATGGTGACGATGCCGACGCTGTGCGCGACCATGTCGTGCAACTCCCTTGCGATCCGCAGCCGTTCGGCCGTGACGGCCTCCGCCACCTCCTGGGCGCGCAGTGCCACCGCGTGCTCACGGCGTTCGCGCATCAGCAGCGCGACCGTGCAGGACGCGACCAGCGCCAGCAGGCCGATGACACCGTTGAGGGTCAGATAGTCCCCGTGGGAGAAGGTGCCGATCACCAGCGCCTGCACGGTGAACGCCACGGCCACGGTGAACAGGCCGACCCGCCGGGTGCGGGCGGCGACGATGCATCCGAGGACGAGGTCCACCGCCAGGAACGACAGGAACGGAGCTTGGTACGACAAGGTCAGCGTCCCGACGTGAGGGCGTTGCGGGACGACCACCACAGCGGTGGCCCCGAGCAGTGTCAGCGCCAGAGCCGCCGACGGGTGCCGCCGCACCACACCGGCCAGCACGCTCACCGCCAGCAGCGCCCCCGTGGCATGCAGGACACCCGAGGCCCGCGGCGCGCCCGCCACCAGGACCAGCACCAGGAAGACGTACAGCATGCCGCACGCCCAGTCCGCGACCGTCGTTCGTGTGGTGATCATGCGGCGAGACTAACCAGCCGTCACCCGCCCGGCATCGGCCCGGGGATGTACACCTGTGGGCCCCTGAGGCGGCGGCCATTGCCGTCCACGGCCCGATGCCCGGGCGCTGCGCCGCCCGGCACGGTGGTCTCGTGATCGAAGTCAGCGAACTCACCAAGCGCTACGGCGGCAGTACGGCCGTCGACGGCCTGTCCTTCACCGTGCGACCGGGCCGGGTATCCGGATTCCTCGGACCCAACGGAGCCGGCAAAACCACCACCTTGCGGATGATCCTCGGCCTGGACACACCGACGGCCGGCACCGCCACCGTCGGCGGTGTGCCCTTCCGCGGCCACGCGCGCGGACTGCGGCACGTGGGCGCCCTCCTGGACGCCACCCACGTCCACGGCGGACGCACCGCGACGGCCCATCTGTCCGCGCTCGCCCGCAGCAACGGCATCCCGCCGCGTCGGGTGACGGAGGTGGTCGAAGAAGTGGGGCTGGCCGCTGCGGCGAAGCGCCGTATCGGCGGGTTCTCGCTCGGCATGAAACAGCGGCTGGGCATCGCGACCGCCCTGCTCGGCGACCCGCCGGTCCTGATGTTCGACGAGCCGACCAACGGCATGGACCCGGAAGGCGTTCTGTGGGTACGACTGCTGTTCCGGCGCCTGGCGGCCGAGGGCCGCACCGTCTTCCTCTCCAGCCATCTGATGTCGGAGATGGAGAACACCGCCGACGACCTCGTTGTCATCGGCCGGGGCCGGCTGATCGCCGCCGAGCCGCTGGCGGACTTCGCCGCCCGCGGCACCCGTCCGGGTGTGGTCGTCGCCAGCCCGCGTGCCGGGGAACTGGCGGCGGTCCTGACCCGGGCAGGCGCGTCGGTCGCACCGCGGGGCCGGGCGCAAGCCGGAGGAATCGTCGTCACCGGCCTGTCCGCGGAACGGATCGGAGCGCTCGCGCTGCAGCACCGGATCCAGTTGAACGAGCTGACACCACAGACCGCCTCGCTGGAGGAGGCCTTCATGGAACTGACCGCGGACAGCGTCGAACATCTGGCGGGACAGCGCCGATGAAACGGTCGATGAACACGCCGCCGTCACTCTCCCCGACCCCGACCCCGGCCCCGGCCCCGGCCCCGGCCCCGGCCTCGATTCAAGCCTCGACGCCGGGTCCGAACTCGAGTGTCGCCGAACCCCCCGCCCGCTTCGCCGACTTGATCGCCTCCGAGTGGATCAAGACGCGTTCGCTGCGCTCGACATGGTGGACGGTCGCCCTCGCCGCCCTCTTCGCCCTTGGATCCGCGGCGGTGGCGGCCCTGGCGGACTACCGCAACCTGGCGGGCGTCGGCACCGGAGCGCACCAGCCGCCCGGTTTCCTGCCCTTCGACGCGTATCCGCCGGCCGGTTGCATGACGCTGATGCTCGTCGCCGGCGGTGTCGGCGCCATCACCGTGGTGAGCGAGTACGGCAGCGGTCTGATCCGCACCACCACCGTGGCCGTACCCGCCCGCGGCTCGGTCGTCCTGGCCAAGGCGACCGTCACCGCGCTGCTGTGGACCGTCGTGGGTACGGCGGTCTCCTTCGCCTCTTTCTTCGTCTCCCAGGCCATCCTGGACGGGCGGCACGCCGGAGTCGCGCTCACCCATCCCGGAGTGGCGCGCGCACTGGTGGCGTCCGCGCTGCTGGCCCTCGTCTGCGCGCTGACCGGTCTGGGCCTGGGCGTCCTGATCCGGCACAGCGCCGCGACGACGGCCGTCTGTGCCTTCACGCTGCTGATGCTGCCCACGGTCTTCTCACCGAGCAAGCGGTGGTCCGCAGACGTCAACCACGCCATGGTCGCCACCGCCTGGCGGCGCCTGGTCCAGAACTGGCAACCGGATCCCCACGCCCCCGTGTTCAGCGCCACGGTGTCCGGTTCCTGGCTCGTGTACGGGCTGTGGCCGCTGATCACGGTCGTTCTCGCGGTGCTGGCGGTCAGGCGCCGGGACGTGTGACGTCGGCGGGCGAGGCCCGGTGACGTGCCGTCAGCGCAGGACCGTGACCCAGGAGGTGGGTGAGAGGTCCGTTCCGGTCAGCGCCCGCTGGAGCGAGGCAGTCGCCGAGCGGGCCGAAGCCGGTGTGGCCGAGGGGCACAGGGCGGTGACGACGTGGTGGTTCAGGGCGTCGTCGATCGCGCTGGGTTCGAAGCCGGTGCCGTCGGACTTGAGGCGCTCGTACTTCATGAGGTTCCAGCCCGCGGCGACCTGGCGCCTGCCGTCGGGGCTGGACAGGGCGATGGTGCCGGCGCCGAAGACCGCGCCGTCGTGTCCCCAGAAGCGGCCGCAGCCGGGAATGTCGAGGGCGTAGATGCCGAGTCCGTAGTCCATTCCGGTCGCGGGGACCGTGGTCTGCATCTGTTTGAGGGCGGCCGGTCCGACGAGCTGTCCGCCGAGCAGGGCGCGGTAGAACCGGTTCAGGTCCTCGGTGGTGGAGACGACCGCCCCGGCCGTGTAGGCCCAGGACATGTCGTAGACGCTGTAGTCGCGCGGCGGATCGATCAGCCCGTAGAAGTTCTCGTACATACGGGCGTGCGGGCCCTGGATGTACGGGGTGCGCGGGTAGGAGGTGTGCCGCAGCCCGGCCCGGTCGATGACGTGGCGGGTGATGTACGTCTCCGGGTCCTGGCCGGTGACTCTGGCGAGCAGCAGCCCGGCGATGACGTAGTTGGTGTTGGAGTACGACCACTTCTCGCCGGGGCGTCCGGTGGTGGGCGCGGCCAGGCCGAGCCGGACCAGTTCCTCGGGTGCGATGGAGCGGAAGCGGTCCTCGTCGAGGCTGGCGGTCGAACCGTGCGCGAGCGAGGGGAAGGCGCCGAGGACGTAGTCGCCGATGCCGCTGGTGTGGTCGAGGAGCATGCGGACGGTGATCTCGCGGCCGCGCTCCCCCGGGATCAGGTCCGGCAGGTAGTCGCCGATGGGCGCGTCGAGGTCGATCCGGCCGCGCTCGACCTGCTGGAGCACGGCCACGGCGGTGAAGGTCTTGCTGATGCTGCCGATCCGCTGCCGCATGCCCGGCTGCACCGGGCGTCCCGTGTCCACGTCGGCGACTCCGGCCGCGCCGGTCCACCGGTCGGAGCCGTCGCGCGCCGAGGACTGGATGCCGTACATGCCCGCGTCGTGGACGGCGGCGAGCGACCGGTCGAGCGCCGGCCTGTCCAGCGCGGCCGGCCCGGCCGTGGGTCTCGCGTCGGCGGAGGCGGCCGGTGCCGCGACGGTCAGCAGCAGCGTGGCGCTCAGGGCGGTTGCGACTAACCGGGAGATGCGCAAGGCGGGTACCTCTTCCGTGACGGCCGAACATGACCCGAACATCCTCGTGTGTCATGGATGGGCCGCACCTCCTCCGCAGGGATGATCAACAGCGGTACGCGCGTGTGGCCGGCGGAGGTGGAACCACTCCTGCTCCAGGAGGAGGTGCCGGGGTGCGTCGCATACCCGTACGCGGAGTCGACCTTGAGGCGCCGCACAGCCGCACGGCGAGGGGACCGGGTCACACCCCGGCTTTTGATCACGTGCCCCTCGCCCGCGCCGGGCAGGGGAATGGCACGGCGTCCCGTGCTGTTGTGCACGATGGCTGACATGCTCGGGCCAAGATCGAGTATGTGGGTGAAAGGAGAGACACCATGGCACGCAGCACCGTGCGCCCCGTCGTCCGGCTGAAGTCCACGGCGGGCACCGGCGTCACCTACGTGACGCGGAAGAACCGCCTGAGCGATCCCGACCGACTGGTCCTGCGCAAGTACGACCCGGTCGCCGGCCGCCACGTCACCTTCCGCGAGGAACGCTGAACCACGCCGCCGCGCCCTCGGACGGACGGCCCGGGCCGACGTCGGCCGCGAGGGGTGGTCGCCGCGCGGCCGTGGCGGCGCTCGAAGCGCCCGACGCGGCCGGCGGTCTCCACGACCCGCGCCGTCCCGGTGGAGAACGGGTGACTGGCGCTTGCGGTCGAACGGGTCGGCGAGAACGCGTCGGCGGCCCGGTCGCCGAGGAAGGCCGGCCGGGACGCGGGGCGGATGACCGGCCTCGTGGAACGACCTCCCGGCGGAAGGCGCCCGGCCCGGTACCCGTCCTGCGCGGGGCCGGGCCGTCGGTGCGCGTTCACGTCCGGCGTCCGCCGAACTCCCACTCGTGCACCTCGATGTCGGCGTACCGGCCCGCGGTCAGGACGGCCCGTGCCGTGTCCGGGTCCGGCGCCCGGACCAGCGCCGCCGTGCCCAGCCAGGCCGTGCCGTCGTCCGACAGCAGCGGCCCGTACGCGATCAACTCGTCCCGGCCGGCCGGCGGGGGAGGCCCGGCCGCGCGCTCCGCGCCGAGGCCGAGCACCAGAAACCTGTTCCCGCCGGTCCGGCCGCCGGGGAAGTCCCACATCGTGCGTCCCAGCAGATTGCGCCAACGGCGCAGCAGCACGTCCCGGTAGACACCGGCCTGGTAGCCGGGCTCGTCGAAGGCGAAGGCGCGGGCAGCGCCGGGATCCGGCAACTCGACGATATGCACGCTGCCGGTGGGTGTCTCGCCGTCGGTGGCGAAGGTCGGGCCGCGGGCGATCATCTCCTTCGCGAACCGGTCCATGTAGGACCAGTGCTCTTCGCGCAACTCCTCACGCAGTGGCAGCGAGCCCGGCCGGTCACGGTGGTAGCAGAAGAACTCCATGACCGCAGACCCTTCCGCACCGCGGAGCGGGATCTCAACCGGGTTTGCACAGACCCGTTCCGGCGCCCGGTACGAGGGCTCCGTGCAGAGCCGATGCCGTGCCGGGTCCGCCACCACGTCGGGTGATTCTGGGTGATCTCTTACCCGCGCTTACCGGTGTCTTCACGGTCGCGGCCGATCCGCTGCGTACGGTTGCCGATGTGGGCGGTCGTCGGATACGGCGGTCTGTCACCAGGTGTGTTCGATCGGGTGTGGAGGAGCGGACGGATGACTGCCGGTCGTCGCGCGGTGCTCGCTGTCATGGCGGGGGGCCTGCTCGCCGGATGCGCGGGCCGGCAGAAGGACGCCTCCGCCGCCACCGGGCCGTCGCAGACGGCCCCCGCCCCGCAGGCCTCCGGCGCCACCCCCTCGGCGACGACGGCCGCGAACCGGCAGATCGTCACCCGCGCTCAGGTCGTGGCCCGTTACGGGCACAGCGTGCCGCATTCCTGGGGCTTCGACGCGCCGGGAGTGGTCCACTCCCTGCCGGGCGCGAAGAAGGAGATCGCGCTGACCTTCGACGCGTGCGGTGGCCCGGGCGGCAGCGGTTACGACCGTGCGCTGATCGATTTCCTGCGCACACGGCACATCCCGGCGACGCTGTTCATCAACTCCCGCTGGATCGACGCCAACCCCGCTCAGTTCCACCAACTGGCCGCCGAGCCGCAGTTCGAGATCGCCAACCACGGCACCCGGCACCGTCCGCTGTCGGTCAGCGGCCGCTCCGCGTACGGCATCCCCGGCACCCGCAGCGCCGGCGAGGTGTACGACGAGATCGCCGGGAACCGCGCCGAGCTGACCCGGCTGCTGGGCGCCCCGCCCCGCTACTTCCGTTCCGGTACCGCCTACTGCGACGACGTCGCGGCACAGATCGTCCGCGACCTCGGGGAGCGTTTCGTCAGCTTCTCCGTCAACGGTGACGGCGGTGCGACCTTCACCCACGAGCAGGTCCACGAGACCGTCGCTGCGGCTCCGGGCGGTTCCATCGTGCTGTGCCACATGAACCACCCCGAGGGCGGCACCGCCAAGGGCATCGCGAGCGCCGTCCCGCACCTGCTGGCCACCGGCCACCGCTTCGTCCGCCTCTCGGACTCCCTGCACGCATGACCCGGGGAGCGTGAACCCCGACCTGCGTCCCACCACTCGTCACCGCGCCCGTGCGGGAGAACAATGTGTCCCAGAGGCGGTCCGGGTGCGGGAGGCGTCATGAGCACATCAGTAGAGCCCAGGGTGTCCGGTCTTGAGGTCCGGTCCATCGACTACGTCCCGCTGGACGAGCGGCACGGCAAACTCTGGCATCTGGGCCCCTTGTGGTTCATGTCCAACGCCCAGATCGCCACTCTGGCCGTGGGGCTCATCAGCATCACCTCGGGCGGCAACCTGATCTGGTCGCTGCTGGCCATCGTCGTCGGCACCGCCGTCGGCACGTTCTTCATGGCCTTCCACTCGGCGCAGGGCCCGCAGCTGGGCCTGCCGCAGATGATCCAGTCACGCCCCCAGTTCGGCTACGTCGGCGCCCTGCTGGTGTGGCTCTTCGCCTATGTGCAGTACGCCGGGTTCAACGTCTTCAACAGCATCCTCGCCGCCGACTCCCTGCACACCACCCTGCACGGCAGCGTGAAGCTGTGGGTCGTCGTGGTCACCGTGGTCGCGCTCGTCATCGCGTTGGTGGGCTACGACATCATCCACAAGGCCGAGCGGATCCTCACGTACGCCTTCCTGGTGATCTTCGGGATCTTCACCGTCGGCATCCTCGTCACCCTGCACTACCCGGCGGGCTCCTTCGACCTCGGCGCCTTCAAGTGGACGCCGTTCCTGGCCCAGTTCGGCGTGGTCGCCGGTTACCAGATCAGCTGGGCCATCTACGTATCCGACTACTCGCGCTACCTCCCGCCCGACGTCACGGTCCGCAAGACCTTCTACTGGACGTACTTCGGTTCCGCGCTCGGCGGCATCTGGCTGATGGTGCTCGGCACCCTGCTGGCGGCCTGGGCGGGCAAGGACTTCGACACGATCAAGTCGATCAACGCGGCGGGCGACAAGGTGTTCAACGGCTTCGGCGCGATCGTACTGCTCTTCGCCGCCCTGGGCCTGGTGTCCGTCACCGCCCTGAACATGTACGGCGGCTCGCTCACCCTCATCAGCGGTATCGACTCGTTCAGACGGGTACGTCCGACACTGGGCGTACGGCTGCTGACCATCGGCCTGACCGCGGCCCTCTCCCTGGTCGGTGCGCTGGCCGCGACCGCCAACTTCCTGCAGAACTTCAACAACTTCCTGCTGCTCGTGCTGTACCTCTTCATCCCGTGGACCGCGGTCAACCTCATGGACTACTACATCGTGCGCCGTGGCCACTACGCCATCGCCGAGATCTTCAACCCCCGCGGGATCTACGGTCGTTGGGGCTGGCACGGCATCATCGCGTACCTCGTCGGCTTCGCCGCCATGATCCCCTTCTTCTCCGTCGGCACCCTGTACGTCGGCCCCGCCGCCAAGGTCCTCGGAGGCGCCGACATCTCCCTGTTCATCGGGCTGCCGGTCTCCGCGCTGCTGTACTGGTGGCTGACCCGCTCGATCGACGTGGCGGCCGAGACCCGCCTGGCCCAGGCGGAGGCGGTGGCGCTGGAACAGGCGGCACACGAACACCGCGAGCCCTGAACCACGGGTGCGCGTCGTGACGTGCCGGGCGCTGGTGGCCGGCACGGGGGCGGGCTGCGGACCCTGCACCGGGCGTCAAGGTCCGGGAGCGTCGGCCGTGCCTCCTCCCGCGCTCGTCGTCGCGAGCGCGGCCGGCCGTATTACTGGGCAGGAACATGGCTAACTAATACGGCAAACGGGTACTTTCTGTAACGGTAGACGCAGGCGGCACAGCAGTGCCGTCAGCCCGCCTCGGGGTTCCGACCAGCACGTTCGTGGGCTACCCAGGCGTCGACTGCTGGTCCGGCTCTGCTCGAAGGGATGCCGGTCATGAACGAGGACACTCGGAATCCTCCTCCGGAGCAGCCCGTGGCGGAGAACCCGCACCAGACGGCCTGGGGCGACCCGGCGCCGCTGGGCCTGGCCGCCTTCGCCTTCACCACCCTGCTGCTCTCGATCGCCAACACCAACCTGCTCAAGGAAACCGGCGCCATCGTCCCGGTCCTGGGAACCGCCGCGTTCTACGGTGGCCTCGCCCAGTTCGCCGCGGGTCTGTTCGAATTTCGGCGCGGCAACACGTTCGGTGCGACGGCATTCGTCTCGTACGCCGCCTTCTGGCTGTCCTACTGGTGGATCGTGCCGCGTCTGGCATTCGCCGGTGACGTGCACAATGCGCTCGGCCTGTACCTGCTCGGGTGGGGCATCTTCACCGCCTACATGGCCGTAGCCGCGCTGCGGGTCAGCCTCTCCGTACTGACGGTGTTCGTCCTGCTCGCCCTCACCTACGTCTTCCTGGCCGTCGGAGCGTTCCAGACCGGTGCCGAACCGCACGTCATGACCCAGGTGGGCGGGTGGTTCGGTATCGCCACGGGGCTCGTCGCCTGGTACGCGTCGGCGGCGACCGTCATCAATGGGACATACGGCCGTACGGTCCTGCCCGTGGGCCCGCGTCATCCCGGCCCGGCCCGGGCTCGCGCGTCGAGCATCCCGCCGGAGGTGATCGACTCCAGGCCGTAGGACGAGGCGACGGGGGCGACTGGGGCAACCGGGGCGGCCGTGGTGGCCATCGTGTCCGAGGCGGACCAGGCGGTTCAGGCGGTTCAGGCGGTCCAGGCGGTCCAGGTGGCCCAGGTGGCCCAGGTGGCCGAGGTGGGCGAGGCGGACCTGTTGCGGGCCGCCTTGCCACGGCACACTCGCGTCGCTGCCTCGGTGCCCGCGGAGAGGCGATCACCCGCGACAATTCTCGTCATGAACGACGACATGGATGACGCCGAAAGCCGCCTGGCCAGGATCGAGCGCTTGCTGGAGAGCGGGGGGCGGGAGCTGGTCCCCGCCTGGCGCCGGGCGACCCGCGGCGAGCCGCGCTGGACGGTGACGGTCGTGATCCTCACGGCCGTCGCCCTGCAGCTCACCCTGCCGCATCGGCTCATCCTCTTGCACCCCGCCTGGGCCATGCCCGCGCTGGAGTTGTTCCTGCTGGCAGGCCTGGTCGCAGCCAACCCCCGCCGAGTGGAGCCCCACACCCGCCGGCTGCGCCTGCTCGGCCTGGTCCTGATCTGTGTCATCAGCCTGGCCAACGGCTGGTCCGCGGTCCGGCTGGTGGCGGACCTGGTGAACGGCACCGGGGGAGACCAGGCGGTATCGCTGCTGCTCACCGGCGGCGTCATCTGGGTCACGAACGTCATCGTGTTCGCTCTGTGGTACTGGGAGTGGGACCGGGGCGGCCCGATGGCCCGGGTCCAGGGACAAAAGGAGTTCGCCGACTTCCTGTTCGTCCAGATGCAGAGCCCGGAGATCGCTCCGCCGGAGTGGGAACCGGCTTTCCTGGACTACCTGTACCTGTCCTTCACCAACGCCACCGCCTTCAGCCCGACCGACGTCATGCCGCTGTCGCGCTGGTCGAAGATGCTGATGATGCTCCAGTCGTCGGTCTCCCTGGTGACCGTGGTCCTCGTGGTCGCCCGAGCCGTCAACATCCTGAAGTAGCGCGCTGGGAGGCTGGACGCCGTCCGTGCCCGGCACTCGTCGCGCAGTGGCCGTACGGTGCGCACCGGGCGGCCAGGCGCTCGCCGCCACGCCGGAGTCGCCGCGGTAGCTGTCAAGTCAAATGAAACGAATGTGCGGCTATGAACTGTGTTGCTGTGGTTCGCGTCGTCGGGCGGGGTCGTTGATCCACGCCTGTTGGGGAATCTTCGGCGGCACCGGCCGGCTGTTGAAGCGTTCGGGGTGCTGCTCGTAGGCGGTGATGAGGGTGGCCGCCCGTTGCTCGCGGACGAGTTCGGCGGTGCCGAAGTGGACACTGGCGGGGGTGTGGTAGCCGATCCCGGAATGCCGGTGGACGTGGTTGTAGTGCGAGATGAACGCCTCCATCCACTCCCGTGCGTGGGTGAGGGAATCGAAGCGTTCTGGGTAGTCGGGCTGGTATTTCGTGGTGCGGAACTGGCTCTCGCTGAACGGGTTGTCGTTGCTGACTCTGGGCCTGGAGTGGCTGCGGGTCACGCCGAGATCGAGGAGCATCTGGGAGACTTGCTTGCTGGTCATCGAGGTGCCGCGGTCGGCGTGCACGGTGTGCGGCACGATGCCGTTGCGGTCGATCGCCTCACGGATCAACTCCTCGGCACGGGCGGCGGATTCGGCCGCCTCGACGGTGTGGCCGACAACGTAGCGGGAGTAGATGTCCAGGATCACGTACCCGTGAAACCAGACGCCCTTCGCCGGACCCGCCAGATGCGTGATGTCCCAACTCCACACCTCGGATGGGCCGTCGGCCACGAGCTCGGGGACCGTGCGGGGCGGGTGGGTGGCCTGACGGCGGCGTTCACCGTCTTGCCCGGCCTCCTTCAGGATCCGGTACATGGTGCGCTCGGAACAGTGGTAGCGGCCCTCGTCCAGCTCACGTGCGTAGATCTGCGCGGGCGGCAGGTCCACGTATTCGGGCCGGTTCATCAACGCCAGCACGGCCTGCCGCTCGGCCGGTGTCAGGGCGTTGACCGGCGCGGGACGTGGGGCTCTGGGCCTGGCCGGGAGGGGGTTCAGCCGCCGGTGGTGGGTGGCTCGGGAACGGCCGGTCAGGCGGCACGCGGCCACGATGCCCACGTGCGGGGCCAGGCGATCGACGGCCTCGTGGAGAAGCGGCTCCAGGGCGTCCTTCAGTCCGCGCTCTTGGAGAGTGCTTCCAAGAGCGCGTGTGTTTTTCCCAGCACCTCCAGTGCGGCGTCCCGCTTCGCGACCTCCTTCTCCAGCCGCTCCACCTGCCGCCGAAGCTTGTCGTTCTCCGCCTCGGCGGGGTGCTTCTTCGGCCGTGCGGGGCTGGTGCGGTGGTCGGTCAGCCTCTCCAGCGCGCCGGCGTCCCTGGCCTGGCGCCACTCGATGATGTGGGAGTGGTACAGCCGCTCCCGGCGCAGGACCGCGCCTTTGTCCCCGGTGGGGGCCGCGTCGTATTCGGCGACGATGCGCAGCTTGTACTCGGGGGTGAAACGGCGGCGCTTCGGCTTTGGCGCGGGATCTTGCCCGGAGGGCTTGGTGCTGGTCATGCGGGAGGTGCTCCTGTCGTACCCGCCCACAATATCTGATCATTTCGGGGCGTCTCACCCGACGATGTCAGAGACGGCCGCGCCGGAAGTCCGAGGGGTACACCCGTGACAGCGCGAGCGCGCCCGAGCCGTCGTGGCGGCCGGCAGGTCCGTGGGAGTCAGCGGTGCAGGCCGCCTCGGCGAGGGGGTGCGCACCGGCCCGGTCACCCCTTGACCGCGGCCATGACCAGTGCCCGGAGTGGTGCCGCCGTGCGGTCCAGCGGCTGGGTACTGGGCCGCATTCCGACCGGCAGCTTGCCCATGCGTGATGACCTCGGTGGCCTCCACGCCGTGGACCTCTGCTCGGGAAGTGCGGGCCAGGGCGGCCTCGGGGCAGTCGGTGCGGCCGCAGTGTGCTCGCACGCGTGGATCCCTTCTGCGGGCAGCCGGGCGGCGGACCGGACGGCCGGCATCCCCGAGCGGGTCGGGCTTTGCCTCCGATCTCGGGGATCGCCGCACCCGTCGCTCATGTGACCTGTGCGGCGATGGCCCGTGCGCACTCCATCGACTCGGTATGGGTGGTGTCCACCTCGAGGTCGTAGGTGACCCCGTGGTGGACGAGTTCCGCCTGGCCGGCGGCCATTCCGATGGTCCGGTCGCCCCGGGCGACCTCCCGGCCGGCGGCGATCGCGCCGTCGCACCGGACGCCGACCCACAGCACCGGCAGGTCGCCCAGCGCCTTCTGCCATCGCTGCTGCGAGTACGTTCCGCCGAGGAAGACCTCGTCCACGATCACCCGCGCGCCCGCGCGGGCCATCGCGGCGACTCCCTCGATCCAGGCCGCTTCCAGCGTCCGGAACTGCGGCCCGACGGTCACCTCGCCGTCCGGCGCGAACTCGATTCCGGCAACCGACGCCCGCAGGGACACGGGCATCGCCTCGACCAGCGTGTCCGTCCCGAGCGCCAGCCACGGATCCGGCAGGAGCGCCTGCAGGCACCGGACGATCCCGGACTTGCCCGAGCTGGAACCACCGTTGAGCACGATCACCTGCGTCGTCACCGCGCCACAGTAGACAGCTCCCGCCCCTTGCGCCAGATCGTCATGTCCGCGGTCACGAAGCTCACCCCGCTCGTCGGCAACGCGGTCGACTTCACCTGGATCACCAGCAGCGCGATGTCCCCGGAGGGGTTCTTGACGCAGATCTCGCTGCCGGCCGCCGCCGCGGCCGCCCAGCTGCCGTCGGCACCATGCGACGACCTGTGCCGGAGTGGGCCGCCGCGCCGGATCGGCGGCCAGACACCGGGCGATCAGCGGACGCAAGGGCTCGGGCAGCGGGGACGCCTCCCGAACCCGCCGAGCGGCCCTGATCTCCCGGCCGAAACGCCGCCGGAACGCCGGATCGTCCGCAGGCTGGGGCGGCACCACCTTGATCTCCACCGGGCGGCCTGTGTGCGACAGATACTCCCGGCCCGGCCCGGCCCGTCCCGCCCGCGCCGAGCCGTGCGGCGAGGCGACAGCCGGCCACCGTCGGCGGATCGTCCGCCTGCAGTGGCTGAAACACCTCAGTCGCCTTGTCCATCGCCGTATGTCCCCCTGATCGCCCGATGCGGCTGATCCCCCGATCCGACGAATTGATCACCGGTCAGTTCACGGTGGCCGGATACGAGCCTTGGGGGAGTCGGGCATGGACACGGGAGTGTCACATCGCTGTGGGGAGATTCGTCGTGGTGTGGGGTGACCGACGGCTCGAGGAGGACTCGTATGACAGCGGAACAGGAAGCGCGGAACAAGGCCGTGGTCGGTGTGTTCCACGAGGCCGTGAACACCCGGGACGTTCAGGTCGTCTCGCAGACCGTCGACGATCTCGTCCAGCCCGACGTGCTGTTCCACGCGCCCGTGAGGACGGGCCGGACGGGGCCGCAGGCTCTCAAGGACATCTGGACGGTCCTCCTGAGCGCGTTCCCCGACCTGCACGTCGCCGTCGAGGACGTGATCGCCGAGGGGGACAAGGTCGTCGTCCGCAACACGGTGACCGGGACCCACCAGGGCGACTACCGGGGACTGCCGCCGACCGGCCGGAAGGTCGCCTACCACGAGATCTTCGTCTTCCGCTGCGCGCACGGCCGGATCGTCGAGATCTGGGGAGTCGTGGACGTACTGACTCAGCTACGGCAACTCGGCGCGCACTGACGGCAGTTGTCCCGAATCTCTCATGCGGCCGCACCGGCCCCGCGATGTCACAAACGGCGGGGCTCTCTCGTCTAGGTCTAGGAATCGGACTTCGGGACCAGGGAGGTGATGGCCGTGCGGGTGTTCGTGGCGGGCGGCGCCGGCATGGTGGGCCGGCGGCTGGTGCCGCAGCTCGTGGCCCGTGGCCACCAGGTGACGGCCACGACGACGAGCGAGGCCAAGCTCGCGATGTTGGCGCACCTGGGCGCGGACGGCGTCGTGATGGATGGACTCGACGCCATGTCCGTCAATGCAGCGGTGGCCGCCGCCCGGCCGGACGTGATCGTGCACCAGATGACCGCGATCAGCCCGGCCCACTCCGGCAAACCCGACCCGAAGCACATGGACCGGTGGTTCCTGCCGACCACCAGGCTGCGCACCGAGGGGACGGACCATCTGCTGGCCGCCGCCCGGGCGGGCGGTGTGCCGCACTTCGTCGCGCAGGGGTTCGCCCACTGGAACGGGAGCCGTGCCGGCGGCTGGGTGACGACCGAGGAGGACCCGCTGGACCTGCACGAGGGAACGGCGGCGCACAAGCTGTTGGCGGCGCTGCGCTACCTCGAGGAAGCGGTCGGCAGGGCCGACGGCGTGGTGCTGCGTTACGGCGGGTTCTACGGCCCCGGCGCCACCGACGACGCCCTCGCACTCGTCCGCAAGCGGCAGTTCCCGATCGTCGGGAACGGCACCGGCTACGGCTCGTGGGTGCATGTCGACGACGCGGCGAGCGCCACTGTGCTGGCCGTGGAGCAGAAGGCCCGGGGGGTGTTCAACATCGTCGACGACGAACCGGCCCCGGCGAGCGAGTGGTTGCCGCACCTGGCGCGGTGCGCGGGCGCGAAACCGCCGATGCGGTTGCCCAAGTGGCTGGTCCGGCTGCTGGCCGGAGAGGTCATGGTGACGATCATGACCGAGGGGCGCGGCTTCTCCAACGCCAAGGCCAAGCGGGAGCTTGGCTGGCAGCCGCGCTATCCGTCCTGGCGGCAGGGCTTCCAGGAGGGGCTGGCATGAACCGCGTCGAGGAGTTCGAGACGCTGCGGCCACTGCTGTTCTCCATCGCCTACCGACTGCTGGGCAGCGTGAGCGAGGCCGAGGCCGCCGTACAGAGGACCTGGCTGCACTACGAGTTGTCTCCGGCCCGGGCCGGATCGGCCAGGGCGTTCCTGTCCGCCACGGTGACCCGGACGGCGATCGACGCGCTGCGCTCGGCCCGCGCCCGGCGAAAGACCTACGTCGGCCCCTGGTACCCCGAGCCCCTGCTCGCCGATCCCTATGAAAACCCCGAGCAGTCCGCGGAGTTGGCCGACTCACTGTCCATGGCCTCGCTGCTCCTGCTGGAGGGGCTCAGGCCCCTGGAACGGGCGGTCTTCGTGCTGCGGGAGGTGTTCGGCTTCGACTTCCCGGAGATCGCCGAAGCGGTGGGCCGGCCCGAGGCCGCGTGCCGACAGCTCGTGTCACGGGCACGGCACCACATGGAGGCGGCCCGGCCCCGGTTCGAGGCCGACCGCAAGGAACGCGAGGAACTCGCCGAGCGCTTCTTCGACGTCCTGGAGAAGGGAGACCCGCACGCGCTTCGCGAACTGCTGGCCGCCGATGCGACGATGACGGCGGACACCGGCGGCAACGCCCCGCAGTGGGCCAGGGGCGTTTTCGGCGCCGAAAACGTAGCCCGGGTGCTCACGTCGGTGGTCCTGCCCTTCACCCGGATCGGCGGTGTCGTGGAACCCCATCAGGTGAACGGTCAGCCGGGCGCCATCTTCCGCGACCGGGACGGCAAGGTCATCAACACCTGGACACTCGACATCCTCGAGGGCCGCATCCAGACGATCCGCACGGTCAGCAACCCCGACAAGCTCGGGCACATGGGCCCCGTGGCGGACGCCTGGGCGGTGCTGCGCGAGACGCACCAGGCACGCAGGGACGAGGACTGACCGCCGCAACCGCGACCAGTGATCAGCAACCCACCACCAAAACCCGTACGGGAACAGGGGATTCGCAAGTGATCAGGATCGGCATCATCATCGGCAGCACCCGCCCGGGCCGCAAGGGCGACCAGGTGGCCCAATGGGTTCGGGACCTGGCCGCCGAACACGCGGGCGACACAGTGGACTTCGAACTGGTAGACCTCGAGGACTTCGACCTGCCGCTGCTCGACGAGGCGGTCCCGGCGGCCCGGATGCCGGGCAAGCAGCCGCACACCCGACGCTGGGCCGAGCGGATCGGCTCGTACGACGCCTACATCTTCGTGACGCCCGAGTACAACACCGCCGCGCCCGCCTCCCTGACCAACGCCATCGACTACCTGCACCGGGAGTGGGGCGGCAAGGCGGTCGCCTATGTCGGTTACGGCGTCCACGGCGCGGTCATGGCGGTGCACAAGCTGCGCGCGCAGGCGGGCGTGCTGAGGATGGCCGACATCGGTCCGCAGGTCGCGCTGACGCTGCGTGAGGACTTCGTGAACTTCACCGACTTCAAGCCGCTGGAACTGCGCGTGCCCGAGGTGCACCGGCTGGTCGACGAACTGCTGGCGTGGACCCAGGCCCTCGCCCCGCTGCGCGCGGCCTCCTCGGCCGCTCTCTGACCGCGGCTGGTCCGCACCCCGACGTCGGTCCGGGGTGCGGACCAGCCGCCCGTACCACACCCCCTGTGCCGTGCGGAGGGACGTCGCTGAGCGCAGGCGACCGCGGCGACGCCGTCGATCTCGACGCGCACACCGTCGCGCACGAGTTGGGCGACGACCGTCGTCCGGGCGGGCACCAGCGGGCAGTCCGCGCAGAAGTCGCGGTACGCGCTGTTGAAGGCCGCGAAATCGCGCATGTCGCTCAGGTGGCAGGTGCACTTGACGATCAGGTCCTTCCGGCTGCCTGCAGCGACGACGACCGTGACGAGGTTGTGCAGAACCTGCCGGACCTGGGTGGCGAAATCGTCCGGTTGGCGTGCAGTTCGCGCAGCATCTGTTCGGTTGTGGTCGACGGCATGAGGATCACCCTGTCACCGCCATGACCAGCTCTCCACCGGTTGTCCGGTGAGTCGAGGAACTACAGCCACGCTCCGTCGCGCATGACGACTCTGCCGCGCAGCTCCGGCTCGCCGCGCCAGGCGCGTACCGTCTTGGGCGCCACGCGCACATACACGAAGGCACCCTCCTCGGCGCGGGGGTCCCACCCGAACTTCCGGGCGTACGCCCCTGCCGCCTCGGCCGGCACCTGCGGGGCGGGGAAGGGTTCGGCCTCGCCCTGGAGCAGCACCACGTCGAAGCTGTCCGGCAGGGCCAGGTGGACGCGTGGTTCGGCACGGATGTTCCGCGCCGTCGCGGAGGCGGCGCCGGTGCACATCCACATCGCCCGCCCGTCCCACAGGAACCACAATGGCACCTGGTGCGGCCCGTGCTCGGGATG
The DNA here is from genome assembly GCF_009796285.1 of Streptomyces broussonetiae. Classification (NCBI taxonomy): domain Bacteria; kingdom Bacillati; phylum Actinomycetota; class Actinomycetes; order Kitasatosporales; family Streptomycetaceae; genus Streptomyces; species Streptomyces broussonetiae. Next base: position 8,990,702 of record NZ_CP047020.1, read on the forward strand.
AGCCGTCGACACCCACACGTCCCGCTCGGTGGCCAGGCGTCGCAGTGTGTCGCGCCTGCGCTCCGGCAGCTCACGGCTGACCAGGTCCTCGGTCCCCATGGGTTCGCACCCTAGTCAGCGGGCGGGCGCACGGCGGGCAGTGCAGCTCCCGACCCGCCGTACCGGCCCGCCGACGGCCGACGCCCGGGGCGGGCCGCCAGTGGAGGACGTCAGGCGTTCGGGTCGACACGTACTGGATCTCGTCGTTGTTGATCCACACCACGACGTGCTCCCAGTCGGTGGGTGTGGCCGATGGCCGGCGGACCGTAGGTCGCCTGGTCCTTCTCGAAGTAGCTGGCGTACATCACGGCGCACCCGCCGTTGTTGCACTTCTCGCGCGAGTAGGCGTTGGCGAGCTGGGCGTAGTCGTGGCAGTGGCCGTTGACGTCGCCGCCGAGCTTGAGGCCGGGGTTGACCGGAGCAGCCGCAGCCGGCGACGGCCCGCGGATTCCGTGGAGCCCGGACCGGGCGTGGGGGACAGGTGGGTTCGCACCTCAAACTCCTCTGGGAGTGGCAGCGCCGCGAACCCAGAGGTGTGGACCAACTTTCGGCAAGAGGTGAAGTGAGGAGACTGGGGCGGGAGTTGAAACTGTTCCAGGCTCGTCGGCACGCCGAACACGCGCGGCGGGATCCGGCGCAGCGCCTCCAGATCGAGGGAGTACGGCAGCACGCTGGACGCCACTGCCGCCACCGCCGCGACGCCCAGCACCTGGGGCAGGCGGGCAGCAGGTCGACCACCCGTCGCGATCCGGGTCAGTGCGATGACGAAGGGGCCGAGGGACTCGATCGTGGCCACGGCACCCAGCGGGATGCGCTCGAGGGCCTCGTAGCAGGCGAGATGGTGTCCCGCGAGCAGGGCTCCGGCGCCGGGCACCGTACCCCGGGACCCCCGCATCGAACCTGATGCCCGTCGGTGCGGGCGTCACGCCAGGCACAGCGGGACGCCCGCGATCAGCAGCCGCAGGATCACCACGCCGGCGGCACCGACCTGCGGATGGACCCGGGGGGCGAAGGCCGCGCCGAACCGGATGCCACGCACGGCGCCCAGCACCGGACCCGGCGCGGGTGTCTTCCTGACGACCCGTGCGTACGCCCGGCTCATGCCGCCCCTGCTCAGTGCCTGCCCAAGTCCTGTTCTGCGAACCGCCGTTGCTTACTGCGCCGTGCGCAGCAGCAGCTTGCCCGTCGATGTGCGTCCGCCCATCAGCCGGTGCGCCTCGGCGGCGTCCGACAGCGCGAACTCCGCGGTGACGGGCAGGGTCACGGTGCCGTCGACGACCTTGCGGAAGGCGCGCTCGGCGAGCGCGCGCAGCGCCTCGGGTGCGGTCTGTGCGAGGCCCAGGACGGAGAGGCCGGCAACCGCACGACCCTGCGCGGAGAGTTCCGCCTGCCCGGCGTGCCACGGCTGCGCGCCGCTCGCGTTGCCGAAGGACACCAGTCGGCCGAAGACGGCCAGGATGTCGAGGCCGCGGCGCAGGGTGTCGCCTCCCACCGCGTCGAGGATCAGGTCGACCCCCCGGCCGCCGGTGGCGCGGCGGACGTCGTCGGCGAAGGTGTCGGCGCTGAACACCTCGTCGTAGCCGTACTTGAGGGCGTATTCGGCCTTGTCGAGGCAGGACACCACGCCGTACACGGCGTCGGCGCCGGCCGCCCGGGCCAGCTGTCCGACCGCCGTGCCGACGCCTCCCGCCGCGCCGTGCACCAGCACACTCTCCCCGGCGCGCAGCCGCCCCACCTCGTGCAGCAGGGCGTGCGCGGTCGGCAGGACGGTGGGCAGCGTGGCCGCGGTGCGCAGGTCCAGGCCCTCGGGCAGCGGGAGGACGGTGGCGGCCTCGGCGGCCACCACCTCCGCGTACGCGCCGCCGTTGACGAACGCGACGACTTCCTGACCAGGCCGCAGTCCTTCGACGCCCGGGCCGACGGCCCGGACCCGGCCGGAGACGTCCAGGCCGGGACGGAACGGCAGCGACGGCACCCGGTACCCCTCGGCGCGCGCCTTGAGGTCCGCGAAGTTCACGCCGGTGTAGGCGGCGTCGATGGTCACCTGGCCCGGCCCCGGTTCGGGGACCTGGGCCTCCACGACCTTGAGTACCTCGGGGCCGCCGTACTCCTGGAATTCGACCGCGCGCATCAGCGGTGACCGCCTTTCTGCAGGGTGCGCCCTGTGTGCCAGGGCCAGTGTTCAACGGAAAGCGAACACTTGGACTGTAAGATACTCATCGAACACTCGGCAAGGGGTCCGGGCTGCCGGCGGAGTGACCCGCGAGAGAGCGCACGGGAGGGGAGAGGCATGCCGAAGCAGACCGCGGGCGCACGTCACCGTGCGGCGCCCATCCACACGGATCCCAAGGACGTCTCCGTCCTGACCGTGCTGTCCGCGCTCGCCGACCCCGTGCGCCTGCAACTGGTCCGCGAGCTGGCGGGCTCCGCCGACTGGACGCGCAGCTGCGGCAGTTTCGACGTACCCGTCGGCAAGGCCGCGCTCAGCCACCACTTCTCGGTGCTGCGCGACGCCGGTGTGGTCGAACAGCGTGACGAGGGGCCGAGGCGGGTCAACCGGCTGCGTCGCGAGGAGTTCGAGGCGCGCTTTCCCGGGCTGCTCGATCTCCTGATCCACGGCGACGGCGACGCGGGCTGAGCGACCGACCCGCGCGGGTTTCGGCGGCGGGTTCGGTCTGCTCGGCATGCGCGAGCGCGCCATCTTCGCGGGCGGTACGTTCCGCGCGGGCCACCGCCCGCGGGGCGGATTCGAGGTCGCCTGCACCCTTCCGTTCGACAGCCCCGACGACGACCACGACGAAAGCCCCGCCCCGTGACGGTCCGCGTCCTGCTCGCCGACGACCAGGCCCTGCCGCGCGCGACCTTCCGTATCCTCGTCGACTCGGCCGAGGACCTGACCGTGGTGGCGGAGGCCGCCGACGGGCAGGAGGCCGTCGGCCGCACGGCTGCCCACCGGCCCGACGTCGTCCTCATGGACACCCGCATGCCGAACGCCGACGGCGTGTCCGCCACCGCCGCCATCTGCTCCCGGCCGGAACTGACGGGCACGCACATCCTCGTCCTCACCGCCTTCGGGAACGACGAGAACGTCGCCAGGGCCCTGCGCGCCGGCGCGAGCGGTTTCCTCGGCAAGGGCGTCAGCCCCGACGACCTGCTGTCCGGCATCCGCACGCTCGCCCCCGGTGACGCCCTGCTCTCGCCCAGCGCCACCCGGGCCCTCATCACCCGGTTTCCCGGCGGCCCCTGCCACCGACGACTTCCACGCCCTGCCCGACGCCGTCAGGACCCTGGCCGACCGCGAACGCGAAGTCACGGCTCTGGCCGCGCACGGCAGGTCCAACGTCGACATCGCCGAGCAACTCGTCGTGGGCCCCCTCACCGTGCGCAGCCACATCCAGGGAGCCATGACCAAGCTCGACGCCCGGGACCGCGCCCAGCTCGTCGTCGCCTGTCAGGGCGGCCCGGTGAAACCGCACGCCCGGCCCGGCGGGCGGGCGTGACTCCATGGCGGAGGGGCCACAGTGGCCGAGTGGAGGCCCGGGCCGCCCGCAGGGCCGGCAGCGGGCATCTCGCGGACGCTGTGGGTGCGGGTGCCGACACGCTGCACGGTCACGGCGTACGGCGTCTTGTCCGTAGGCCCTTCAGCCGGGGAAGGCCCCTTCGCTGCGCCGGGCCGGAGCGGGGCGCTCGTCATCATGTCCGAATCTGGCCAGCGTCACGACGACTGATCGCTTAGAACGGGGGCATGACAACCTACTCGGCTGTGGTGACCACCGGTATCTACTGCCGTCCGGGCTGCGGTGCCAGGCCGCTCGCGGAGAACGTGCGCACCTTCGAGCTGCCGGCGGCGGCCGAGGCGAACGGGTTCCGGGCGTGTCTGCGCTGCCGGCCGTACCGGGTGGCCGGGCCGATCGCCGCCGATGTGCCCGAACTGCTGTGCAGGGCCGTGCAGTTGATCATCGCCGGGGCGCTTGACGCGGACACCGAGGCCGCGCTCGGCGCCCGACTCGCCCTGTCGCCCCGACACCTGCGGCGGCTGTTCACCCAGCACCTGGGAGTCACCCCGGACCAGCTCGCCCGCTCGCGGCGCGCCCACTTCGCGCGCCGGCTGCTGGACGACACGGACCTGACGGTGGCCGATGTGGCGTTCGCGTCCGGCTTCGGCAGCGTACGGCAGTTCAACCGGGACATGCGGCTGGTGTTCCTGGCCTCGCCGCTGGAACTGCGCAGCCGGCGCCGGCGTACGGACCGGCTCGTGGCGGACGGCGGGCTGGAGATGCGGCTGCCGTTCGCACCGCCGCTGCACTGGCCGGGGCTCCTGGCGCTCCTCGCGGAGCGGGCCGTACCGGGCGTGGAGTCGGTGGCGCAGGGCGTGTATCGGCGCACGATCAGCCTGGACGGCGAGGCCGGCCTGCTGGAAGTACGCGCGGGCGGCGCGGACCACCTGCTGCTGCGGGCCCATCTGCCGTTCTGGGAAGGGCTGATCCACGTGGTCGAACGCATCGGCCGGATCTTCGGCGTGGACGCGGACGTAGCCCCGGCCGAGACCGCCCTGGCCGCTGATCCGGTGATCGGCCCCCTGATCGCGGCCCGCCCCGGGCTCCGGGTGCCGGGCGCCTGGGGAGCCTTCGAGATCGCCGCAGACGCCGTACTGCGCCAGTACGCCGCAGGGCCGCGGGTCCGGCAGCAGATGGCCGCGCTGGCCGAGGTCGCCGGACAGCCGGTTCCCGGGATCGGACACGGCCTGACCCGCCTCTTCCCGTCCGCCGAGACGGTCGCCGTGACCGACCTGGAGGGCGTCGGCCTGTCGGCGCAGCCGGCGCGCGCGCTCAGGGCACTGGCCCTCGCCGTCGCAGCGGACGACACGCTCCTCGACGGCGGCTCGGCCCTGGCGGACCTCGTACCCGCCCTGGGAGCCGTCCCGGGAGTGACCGAGGACACCGCCCAACGGATCGCGCTGCGCCTGGGCCACGGCGACGCCTTCCCGGCCGCGACGACCGCGGCGCACGCGGACGCGGCCGTCGCCGCGTGGCGGCCCTGGCGTGCCTTCGCCGCGACCCACCTGGCGGTGGCGGAACTCTCCGCGGTGACGGCCTGATCGCGCCGGGACCCCCAGCGCCGCCACCAACACCAACACCAACACCCTCTCCACCGAAGGGATCGATGATGAACTCCGCCCAGCGAGAACTGGCCGCCGCCCTGCGCTCGTTGCACACCCCCTGCGACGGCCGGGCACTGGTGCTGCCCAATGCCTGGGACGCCGCGAGCGCGGCGCTGATCGCACGGGCGGGCGCCCGCGCGATCGCGACGACCAGCGCAGGCGTCTCCTGGTCGGCCGGCCGGCCCGACGGCCACGGCCTGACCCGGGAGGAGACGGCTCAGGCCGTGCGCCGGATCGTCGACGTGGTCGACGTACCGGTGAGCGCCGACATCGAAGGCGGCTACGGCCCCGGCGCCGACGACGTCGCCGTCACCGTCCGCGCGGTGATCGCGGCCGGTGCGGTCGGCGTCAACCTCGAGGACTCGCTCGCACCGGGCGGCCCGCTCCACGACGTGCCCGCCCAGGCCGTACGCCTGCGCGCGGCCCGCTCCGCCACCGAGGAGGCAGGGTTGGCGGACGTGTGGATCAACGCGCGCACGGATGTGTTCCTGTTCGGCATCGGCGCTCCGCAGGACCGCCTGGACGCCGTGCTCCGCCGGGCCAAGGCCTATGCCGAGGCGGGCGCCGACAGCCTGTTCGTCCCCGGCCTGGTGGACCTGGACACCGTGGCCGAGCTGGTCCGCCGCAGCCCGCTGCCGGTCAACGTCATGACAGGGCCGGGCGCACCGTCGGTGACCGCTTTCGAGGCAGTCGGCGTCCGCCGCGTCAGCGTGGGCACCGCACTCGCCCAGACCGCGTACGGGGCCCTCCAGCGCGCCGCCGCAGAGTTGCTGGACGCGGGCACGTACGACGCGATGGCGGGCGCGGCGGACTTCGGCACGGTCAACGGCGCTGTCGCCACGGAGCGCTGAGGCGCTCTCCGCATTGCCCCGATGGGAGTACCGGCTTGTTACCCACTTTCGGGTGGCCGAGTGGGGGCTGCACGGCGTACGGGCCCGAAAGAGCACCGAAATGCCGTTTTCAGAACATAAATGGTCATTGCATCCGAGAGTCATGGATTGCTGCTGGATCTGTAATGCGATGCGGGTTTCCCGTACAAAGCCGGGCGAAGGTTGCAAGGTGTGGATGTGCGGCCAATCGGCCGCACACCGCACCAACGCGTTTCCTCGCGAAGGGGGACTTCGTGTCCGATTCTTCTTCCGTCCGTCGTGTGACCGCCGCCGCTGCCGTGGCCGCCGTCATGGTGGGTGCCACGGCGCTCCCGGCGGCGGCCGCCGGTCAGCACCAGGGCCGGCTGCACCACGGCGTGGTGTACATCAGTGGTGTGCGGAACGACGGGCTGAGCCGGGTCGACCACTCCAACAGCACGCTGAACAAGCAGTGGGTGGCCGTCACGAACGGCTCGCGCCGGGTGGTGAACCTGGACCACTGGACGCTGTCCGACGCGGAAGGTCACACCTACACCTTCCGCCACGTACGGCTCGCGGGCCGGGCCACCGTCCGCGTCCACACCGGTGTCGGCCATGACAGCCGGACCGACCTGTACCAGGACCGCCGCCTGCGCGTGTGGAACCACAACAGCGACACCGCGACCCTGCGCGACGACCGCGGCCGCGTGATGGACGCCGTGTCCTGGGGTGTCCGTGACCACCGCCGTGACGGCGCGGGCCGCCACGAAGGGGCCGGACGGCACCACGGCGACCACCGCCGCTGACCCTCTTCCCCCGGCCCCGGACGGCCTCCTCGCCGTCCGGGGCCGTCGCACGTCCTGGCCCGCGGTCCCGGGCAGGACGCGCCGTACGACCCGGTGAGCATTCCTCCGTCACGGCTCCAGCAGCCCGTAGCAGATTGGCACGCGCCCCAGCGAGCCGGGGCCGGCGCGCGCCTCAGGCCGGTGACCGTGCCGGCACCTGGGCTCACACCTGCCTCCCAGCCCCTGTGCGGTGTGCGTAACTCCTGATGATCAGGTGGCGAGACACCGGCGTAATGAGCGGTTCCTACGCTCACGAAGAGTGAGACCAGGACGAGCACAGGAGAGGGAGGCGCCCGTGGCCGCGCCGGGCTCGCACAGCGAGGGCACGACGAGGGTGCGGACGGTCTGCTCGTACTGCGGAGTGGGCTGCGGCATGGTCCTCGACATCGGCACGGGACCGGACGGGCGCCGCAGCGTCCGCAGGGCGAGCGGGGACAAGGAGCATCCGGCGAACTTCGGACGGCTGTGCACCAAGGGCGCGACCACCGCCGACATGCTGGCCGCCCCGGGCCGCCTGAGCACTGCCCTCGTTCGGCCGGAGCGCGGCGAGGAACCGCACCCCGTTCCGCTGTCGACCGCCGTCGCCGAGACAGCCCGCCGCCTGCGCACGGTCATCGACGAGCACGGCCCCGACGCCGTCGCTCTCTACGTCTCCGGGCAGATGAGCCTGGAGGCGCAGTACCTGGCGAACAAGCTGGCCAAGGGATTCATCCGCACCAACCAGATCGAGTCGAACTCCCGGCTGTGCATGGCCGGCGCCGCAACCGGCTACAAGCTGTCGCTGGGCGCGGACGGGCCACCCGGGTCCTACCAGGACCTGGACAGGGCCGACGTCTTTCTCGTCATCGGGTCCAACATGGCCGACTGCCACCCCATCCTCTTCCTGCGCATGATGGACCGGGTGAAGTCGGCAGGCGCCAAGCTGATCGTCGTCGACCCGCGGCGCACCGCCACCGCCGCCAAGGCCGACCTGTTCCTGCAGATCAACCCCGGCACCGATCTCGCCCTGCTCAACGGGCTGTTGCACCTGCTGCACACGAACGGTCACACCGACCCCGGCTTCATCGCCGCGCACACCGAGGGCTGGGAGTCGATGCCCGGGTTCCTCGCCGACTATCCGCCCGACACCGTCGCCGAGATCACCGGCATTCCGCAGGACCAGCTGCACGAGGCGGCCCGGCTGATCGGCGAGGCGGGGGAGTGGACGAGCTGCTGGACGATGGGCCTGAACCAGTCCACGCACGGCACCTGGAACACCAACGCACTGGTCAACCTGCATCTCGCCACCGGTGCCATCTGCCGCCCGGGCTCCGGCCCCTTCTCGCTGACCGGCCAGCCCAACGCCATGGGCGGCCGGGAGATGGGCTACATGGGGCCGGGCCTGCCCGGGCAGCGCTCCGTACTCGCCGACGCCGACCGGGCCTTCGTCGAGGAACTGTGGGAGCTGGAACCTGGCGCCCTGCGCGCCGACGGAGTCGGCAGGGGCACGGTCGAGATGTTCCGGAAGATGGCCGACGGGGACATCAAGGCGTGCTGGATCATCTGCACCAACCCCGTCGCCTCCGTCGCCAACCGCAAAACGGTCATCGAGGGCCTGGAGGCGGCCGAGTTCGTCGTCACCCAGGACGTGTTCGCCGACACGGAGACGAACGCGTACGCCGATGTCGTGCTGCCCGGCGCGCTGTGGACCGAGACCGAGGGCGTCCTGATCAACAGCGAGCGCACCCTGACCCTCGCCCGCCAGGCCGCTGATCCGCCCGGTGAGGCGAGTGCGGACTGGCGGATCATCGCTGCCGTGGCCCGTGAGATGGGGTACGAGAAGGGTTTCGCGTACGACAGCGCCGAGGAGGTCTTCGAGGAGATCAGGCGCGCCTGGAACCCGGTCACCGGCTGGGACCTGCGCGGGGTCGGCTACGAGCGGCTGCGGCAGACGCCTGTGCAGTGGCCCGCGGCCGGTGCCGACGGCCCCGACCGCAATCCGATCCGGTACCTCGGCGAGGACGGCACGCCGACCTTCCCGACCGCGAGCGGGCGAGCGGTGTTCCACGCCCGCCCGCACATACCCGCGGCGGAGATGCCCGACGACGACTACCCGTTCGTCCTCAACACCGGCCGGCTCCAGCACCAGTGGCACACGCTCACCAAGACGGCCAAGGTGGCCAAGCTGAACAAGCTGAACCCCGGCCCCTTCGTGGAGGTCCACCCGCAGGACGCGGCCCAACTGGGCGTCGCCGACGGCGATTCGGTGGAGGTCGCCTCGCGGCGCGGGCGGGCCGTACTCCCTGCGGTCGTCACCGACCGGGTGCGGCCGGGCTGCTGCTTCGCGCCCTTCCACTGGAACGACCTGTTCGGGGAGTACCTGAGCGTCAACGCCGTGACCAGCGACGCCGTCGACCCGCTGTCCTTCCAGCCCGAGTTCAAGATGTGCGCCGTGTCGCTGACCAAGGTGGCCGCTCCCGTCACGGTGCAGGCCCCGGCTCCGGCCGCCGCACCGGTCACGGATCCGGCAGCCGAGGGCCTGCCCACGGTGACCGTGCCGGCCCCGTTCGGACTGGAACCCGCGCCGCCGCCGGTCCTGGCCGACCACGAACGCCGGTATCTGACCGGGTTCCTCGCCGGCATCCCGTCCGGCGCCCCGGGTGTGCCGGTCCTGCCGCCGGACGCCCCGTTCAGCCCCGAACACGCCCTGTGGGTCAACGGCGCCCTGGCCGGGATGTACTCCAGGACCGAGACGCCGCCCCCGCCCGGCACGGGCGGCTCTCCGCAGTCTTCGGCCCCGTCCGCGGACGCTCCCCGCCGCCAGGTCCTGATCCTGTGGGCGTCGCAGACCGGGAACGCCGAGGAGTTCGCGGGCGCCGTGGCAGAGCGGCTCACCGCGGACGGGCATGCCGCCTCCCTCGTACCCATGGAGCAGGCGGATCCCGCGACCCTGCCGTCCGACGCCGACCTGCTGCTGATCACGAGCACCTTCGGGGACGGCGAGGCCCCCGACAACGGCGCCGGATTCTGGGACGCCCTCGCCTCGCCCGACGCCCCGCGCCTGCACGGCAGGCGCTACGCCGTCCTGGCCTTCGGCGACTCCTCCTACGACGACTTCTGCGGCCACGGCCGCCGCCTGGACCGGCGTCTGGAGGAGCTGGACGCGACACCGCTGACCCCGCGCACCGACTGCGAACCGGACTACGAGAGCGCGGCCGGAGTCTGGCTCGACCAGGTCCTCACCGCGCTGCGCCCCACCGGCCGGACGGCGCGCGCCGCAGCCCCCGCCCCGGCCTCCGCGCTTGCGGCGTCCCCGTCGGCTGCGCGGCCGAGCCGTCCCGCCCCCGTCACCGCCCGCCTCACCGGCAACCGCCTGCTGAGCCGGCCCGGCGCCGGCAAGGAGGTCCGGCGCTTCACCTTCGACAGCAGGGACGGCCAGACCCCGCTGGTCTACGAGGTGGGGGACGCCCTGGCCGTCCACCCGGTCAACCGGCCCGAGCTGGTGACGGAGTGGCTGGCCGTCACCGGCGCCGACGCGGATGCGACCGTACGGATGAGGAGCGCCGAGGAAGTGCCGTTCGCCGAAGCCCTGCTCCGGCACCTGGACATCACGCGGGTCACACCCGACCTGCTGCGCTTCGCCGCCGACCGTACCCGCGACCCGCGCGAGCTGCGCAAGCTGCTCAGGCCGGACAACAAGGGAGAGTTGGCGCAGTGGTCCTGGGGACGCCAGGCCGTCGACGTCGTCGCCGAGTTCGGCATCCGGGCCGGCGCGCAGGAGTGGGTCGAGGTGCTGGGACGGCTGCAACCCCGGCTGTACTCCATATCGTCCAGCCCTTTGACCGACTCCCACCTGGTGTCCCTGACGGTCTCCGTCGTCCGGTACGAGAACCTGGCCGGCCGCGCCCGCCAGGGCGTGTGCTCCCCCTTCCTCGCCGACGCCGAGCCCGGCACCCCGGTCCCGGTCCGGGTCCGGCGGGCGCCGCACTTCCGCCCGCCGGCCGACCCCGCCACCGCGGCGGTGATGGTGGGCCCCGGCACGGGTGTCGCCCCCTTCATCGGCTTCCTGGAGGAACGCCGGGCCCGCGGCCACCGCGCCCCGAACTGGCTGTTCTTCGGCGAGCAGCACCGGGCGACCGACTTCTACTACGAGGAGGAGCTGTCCGAGTTCCTGGCCGGGGGTACGCTCACCCGCCTGGACACCGCCTTCTCCCGCGACCAGCGTGCCAAGGTCTACGTCCAGGACCGGATGCGCGAACACGGCTCTCTGCTGTGGACCTGGCTCCAGGACGGCGCACACTTCTACGTCTGCGGCGACGGCTCCCGCATGGCCGAGGACGTCGACCGGGCCCTGCGCGAGACCGCCGTCGTACACGGTGGCCTGGACGAGGCGGAGGCGGCGGCGTACGTCAAGCAACTCGCCGCCGACAAGCGCTATGTGAGAGACGTGTACTGACCACGCCCCGCCGCGCCCGGGCAGACAGGCACGGCGGGGCGTCGCGGTGCCCGTGCCCAGTCAGCGCTTACGGGCGACGCCGCCGTGCTCGGCGACGATCTCCTGGGCGGGCGAGCCCGGCTCCGGACGCCACTGCGTGACCGGGACCACGCCGGGCTCGATGAGTTCGAGGCCGTCGAAGAACGTGGTGATCTCGGCCACGGTACGCAGGTTGTACGGCACGGCACCGCTGCTGTTGTACGCGTCCTGAGCCTGCTCGAAGACGGGGTCGATGCCGCGCGAGCCGTCGTTGACGGCGAGGTGGCTGCCCGCCGGCAGGGCGTCCATCAGCCGGGTGACGATCGAGCGGGCCTGGTCGTGGTCGGCGACGTGGCCCAGGATGTTGCTGAGGATGAGCCCGGTGGGACGGCTGAGGTCCAGCGTCTCGGCGGCGGCCGCGAGGATGCGCTCCGGGTCCGTCACATCGGCGTCGATGTAGGCGGTCGCACCCTCGGGGGTCGAGTAGAGCAGGGCGCGGGCGTGGGCCAGGACCATCGGGTCGTTGTCGACGTAGACGATCCGTGTCTCGGGAGCGATCCCCTGCGCGACCTCATGGGTGTTCTGTGCCGTCGGCAGACCGGTGCCGATGTCGAGGAACTGCCGGATCCCCGCCTCGGCCACCAGATACGTGATGCTGCGGCGCAGGAAGGCACGGCTGCCGCGGGCGATCGTGACGATGCCGGGGAAGACGGCGGTGTACGCGTTGCCCGCCTCCTCGTCGACGGGGTAGTTGTCCTTGCCGCCGAGCCAGTAGTTCCAGATCCGGGCGGAGTGCGGCACCGACGTGTCGATCTTCTGGCGCAGCGCTGCTTCGGGCGACGTCACGGGGTCGGTCATGAGTCGAGTCCATCTTTCGGCCAAGTCATGTATCGGTCACGGCACAACCTACGTCCGAACACCCTTTTCGCACCAAGCGGTTGGCGATCGCGACCGGCCCGAGGACACCGGGCGGGCCGTCCGCGGCAGTGGGCGGATCCGGGTGTGACTCGGTCTCCGTTGCGTAGCGCGCAGGTCAAGGGCCGGTCATGGCGGGCAAAGGTGGCTCGCGGCGGGCGTATTGTTGGATCGGAAAAAGAAAGGCACCTCGTTCGGTGAGGCGTCTTCACGGACACAGGCCACTGATCCCACCCGTCGAGAGACGCTCCGGATCAGGACAGGTCTCCCCGGCCCAAGGGGTGACCCCAGGTGGCTTCCCCGCACAGGGGATCACGCCGTGGAGTGCCAAAGCTCTGACGAGTAGGGGTGTGCCGGGCCGTGCCGGGTCCGGCTGCCCTCCGCCACAGGACCGCGACACTCTCTGCGCGGCCGTGACCGGGAGGAGGCGACATGGACAGTAGTCCGGGCCATAGTCGGCCCCTCTTCGTGTTGTCCGCGCCGTCCTTCCGCGGCCTCCAGCAGCCTCTTCTTCCCTGAATCCCACCCAGCCACCGGCCCGGCCCGACAGCCGGGTGCCGGGCCGTGCCCTGTGCGCGCCCGGTGGGCCCGGTGCCCCGGCCCGGGGAGGATGCGCGCTGCCATGGGCCGCCCGTCGCCCCGCCATACCGGGGCAAGGGGGTGTTCATCTTGGCTGCCCACACTCTGTTCATGTCCACTTCGGCCCGGTTGCGTGACCGCCGGGTCAATCTGGAGCGCCGCGCCACCGCCTCCAGGGCGGTCCGCACCTCGCTGGTCTCTCTCGCCGGACTGATCGGCGGCCCTGCCACCAACCAGTCCGGGGACGAGGTCGGCCGCGTCGTCGACGTCGTCGCGCGGCTCTACGGCACCGACTCCTACCCGCCCGTCACCGGGCTCATCCTGCGCATCGGCCGCCGCCACACCTTCCTGCCGGCCCACGCGGTCGGCAAGGTGCACGCCGGGCACGTACGGCTGCGCACCGCCCGGGTCGACCTGCGGGACTTCGTGCGCCGCCCCGGTGAGGTCCTGCTCGCCAAGGACGTGCTCGACCACCAGCTGGTCGACGTCGACGGCGTCCAGGTCACCCGCGCCGCCGACCTGTACCTGGCACCCCTGGTCGACCAGGTCGTGCTGGTCGGGGTCGACGTCTCACTGCCCACGCTGCTGCGCCGGCTCGGCCCGCGCCGCTGGCAGGCCCGCCCCACCCCCGAGCGGGTGCTGGACTGGCAGGCCGTCGCGCCCTTCGCCGAACAGGCCACCGAGGGCCCGGCCGAGGTGCGGCTGCGTGCTTCCCGGACGGCACTGCACCGGCTACGCCCGGCCGACCTCGCCGACATCCTCGAAGACCTCGGCCGCGCCGAACGCCAGCAACTGCTGGGCTGGCTCGAGCCGGAGCAGGCCGCCGACGCCCTGGAGGAGATGGAGCCGGCCGAGCTGCAGAACCTGCTGCGCGAGGCCCAGCCGGAACACGCAGCCCGCCTGGTCGACGAGATGGAGCCCGACGAGGCCACCGACGCCCTGCGCGACCTCACCCGTGAGGAGCGTGAGGCACTGCTCACCCGGATGCCCAAGGGCGAGGCGGCCGAGCTGCGCCGGCTGCTCACCCACCGGGAGGGCACGGCGGGCGGTGCCATGACCACGCTGCTGATCACCGCCCGGCCGGACGAGACCGTCGCCGAGGTACGCGGTCGGCTGGCCGAGCAGCACGAGCACCGGACCGAGATCGACGCGGTCGCCGTCGTGGACGGCGCGGACCGGGTGCTGTGCGACATCCCGCTGTTCGACGTCGCGGTGGCCGAGGACACCACCCCCATCTCCGACCTCGTCACCTGGCGTGCCCAGTTCGGGCCGCCGGACACCGTCGGCGCCGACACCTCCCTGGCCGAGGCCGCCGACCAACTGGTCGCGGCCCGTGCCTCCTCACTCCTGGTGGTCGACGACAGCGACCGCCCGCTCGGCCGGATCCTGGCCGACGACCTGCTCGACGCGATGCTGCCCGAACGCGGGCGGCTGCACTTCCGGAGGTTCCTGCAGTGACCCGCGACCTCGACACCGCCACCGCGGCACCGCAGGCCCCCGCGCCCGCGCGCCGGACCGGCTGGCGGCGCATCACCATGATCGCGGCGGTCGCCGGACCCGGACTGGTCGCCGCGAACGCCGGCAACGACGCCGCCGGCATCGCCACCTACGCCTCGGCGGGCTCCCAGTTCACCTACGGCACCCTGTTCTTCATGGTGCTCGTCACCGTCGCCCTGGTGATGGTGCAGGAGATGGCCGTCCGCCTCGGCGCCTACACGGGCAAGGGCCTCGGCGCCCTGATCCGTGAGCAGTTCAGCCTCCGCCTGACCGCGCTCGCCGTGTTCTGCCTGCTGCTCGCCAACACCGGCCTGGTGGTGAGCGAGTTCGCGGGCATCGGTGCCGCCTTCGAACTCCTCGGCATCCCCAAGTGGGCGGTCATCCCGCCGGCCGCGGTGCTGCTGTGGGCGCTGGTGCTGTTCGGCTCCTACCACTGGGCCGAACGCATCTTCCTGATCATGTCGCTGGCCTTCTTCGCCTACCCGGTCGCCATGATCCTCGGCCACCCCGACTGGGGAGCGGTCGGCCACCACCTCGTCGTGCCGCACATGGAGCCGAACAAGGCCTTCATCCTGCTGGCGGTCGCCCTGATCGGCACGACCGTCAGCCCGTACATGCAGTTCTACGCCGCCGCGGGCGTCGTGGACCGGGGCGCCAAGCCCGCCGACTACCCGCTGATCCGCGCCGACGCCATCCTCGGCGCGGTCTTCGCCTGCGTCATCAGCCTGACCATCATCATCGCCACGGCCTCCGCCATCGGCGGCACCGGCCCGCTGGACTCCGCCGCCCAGGCCGCCGAGGCCCTCAAGCCGGTCGCGGGCCGCAACGCCGAGCTGCTGTTCGCGCTCGGTCTGCTCGGCGCCTCCGCCCTGGCCGGCGCCGTCGTCCCGCTCTCGGCCAGCTACGCCATAGGAGAGGCCGCCGGCGTGGAACGCTCCGTCTCCCGCAGCTTCCGGGACGCCCCGCTCTTCCTCGGTCTGTTCACCGCCCAGATCGTGCTGGGCGCGGTGGTCGCGATGACCCCGGTCGACGTCATCCAACTGCTGATCGGCACCCAGGTCCTCCAGGGCCTGATCAGCCCGATCGTCCTGGTCTACCTCCTGGTGCTGACCAACCGCCGCTCGGTCCTCGGCCCGGCCGCCAACGGCCCGCGCTACCGCATCGCCGCCACCGCCGTGGTCGTCGGCGTCGCCGCCATGTCGACGATCCTGCTCGTCCAGACCGTCCTGGGCTGGTTCGGCCTCGGCTGATCCACCCCTTTCACCCCGGCGTGCCGTACCCCGATGCCCGGCGCCGGGCCGCCAGGGACTACCGTCCCGTGATGGAGCCGAGCCGGACCCTTCCGCGCCGAGGCCCCCGAACCAAGCCAAAGGAGGACAATCCCCATGGATGGCCTCACGCCGACCGCGCTGTCGGCCGGCCAGCTGCCCGAGCTGACCACGGGACGCCTGCTGTCCACCTGGCAGCTGGACGTCCCCGCGCTGCTCCTGGTCATCGCCCTGGGCGCGCTCTACGGCTGGGGCGTCGCGCGGCTGCGCCGGCGGGGCGAGCCCTGGCCGCCCGTCCGCGTCGCCGCCTTCACGCTGCTCGGCCTGGGCGGGCTGGTCGTGGCCACCATGTCCGCCCTGGCCGTCTACGACCATGTGCTGTTCTGGCCGGCTGCCGTGCAGAACGTCCTGCTGGACCTCGTCGCACCCCTGGGCCTGGCCCTCGGTGACCCGCTGCGGCTCGCCATCGAGGCCCTGCCGGAGAACTCCGGCGGGCGGGTGCGCCGTGCGATGTCCGGCCGCGTGGTGCGCGCGCTGACGTACCCCCTGGTCAGCACGGCGCTGGTGCTGACCACGGAGCTGACGGTGTACTTCACGCCGTACTTCGCCACCGCGCTGCGTGTGGGCTGGCTGCACGAGCTGATGTATCTGCACCTGCTCGTGGCAGGCTGCCTCTTCGTCGTACCGATGCTGACCCACGAGCAGGCGCTGCCCCGCTGGTGCACCCACCCCGTCCGGGCGGCCCTGGTCTTCCTGGACGGCATCGTCGACGCGGTCCCCGGCGTGGTGGTGATGACACACGGCACCCTGATCGCCGGCGCCTGGTACCTGCACCACGCGCCGACCTGGTCCCCGGACGTCCAGCACGACCAGCAGATCGGCGGCGGCGCGATGCTCAGCATCGCGGAGCTGGTCGCCCTGCCCTTCCTGCTGGCCCTCCTGGTCCAGTGGGCGCGCGCGGAACGGGTCCAGAACGCCGCCCTCGACCGCCGCCTGGACGCGGAACTCGCTCCCGCCGTCGTGCCCGCGCCCGCCGCGGACCACGCAGCGCAGGCCCCGTCCGCCGAGCGTGTACGGCCCTGGTGGGAGACCGAACAGAACGACGTGGCCGCCAGGATCCGGGGGCAGCACCGGGACCAGTGACCGGCCACGGACACAGGAGGAACCGGATCGCGGCCGTGGGGCGGTCGGGGCACAGACCCCGACCGGCCCCACGCCCTTGTCCGGCCCGGGCCGTCGCCCGCCGGGCGGGCATGATCACATACGAGCGCGCAGGCCCCGCCGAAGAGCCGGCACCCTACGGTCGCCGTGGGGAAAGGCCTGGGCGGGCAGCGGGCCGGACCGTCGCACATCTGGCTCACCGGCCGGACCTGGTCATCATCCTGCCCGACCCCGGCCACTGGTCGGCCGACGAGCACCTGGGTGAGCCGACCGGGAGGCCCGCTGCGTCCGGCCGCGGCCCCCGCTACGCCCGCCACCAGCCGGACAGCTGCACGGAAACCGGCTTGCGGGCACAGCCGTCGCACACGGCGACTTCCTGATCGTCGACCTCGCCGGCACCGATCGTCTAGCGCATCGTCAGTTTCGCGTGGTCGGTGTCCGGCAGCCAGTCGCGCCGGGGGGAGTACTCGAGCCAGCGGCGGGTGCGGCCGGTCTCGGCGAAGCCGCGCAGCAGGGCGTCGAGCAGCGGGTGGCGGTAGGAGTCGTGCCAGGCCAGCGACCACGCGTACAGCGGGGTGGGATCGACCAACGGCACACTGCGCAGGCCCGCGTGGTCGGGCAGCGGAGCGTCGGCGGGGAAGAGGGTGAAACCTTCGCCGTCGGCGCGGACGTGCTGCAGGAGATGGTCCAGGCCCAGGTTGGGGCCGTCGTGCCGACGTGTGATGCGGAACTCGTCGGCGAAGCGGCGCAGGAAGTCCAGGCGGCTCAGTGCGGCCGGGCTCCACAGCACGCTGTCGCGCAGATCTGCCGGGGTGAGCGCGTCGGCGCCCGCCAGCGGATGGGACGGGCCGAGCAGCACGTCGACGGGTTCCAGCCGTACCAGCCGCTGGGTCAGCCCCGCGTCCCGTCCGTCCGGCAGCGGATGCACACGGCCGAATCCCAGGTCGGTCCCGCCGCGCGACAGCGCCTGTGCGACGGACGGCCAGTCGCGGCCCGGGCCCGGCTCCCAGCGCACCGGGCCGGACGCCTGAACGGCCGCGGCGACGGTGCGCATCGGCGCGTACAGATGCCCCCAGGTGTCGATCCGTACGGCCGCTCCGGCGCCCGTCACCGCCGCGACCGCACGTTCCCCCGCCGCGAGCGCCTCCCGCGCGGCCGGCAGGAACCGCTCGCCCGCCTCGCTCAACCGCACACCGCCCTGCCGCTCGAAGAGCCGGACGGCGAGCAACCCCTCCAGCCGGACAATGCGTTTGGACAGTGCCTGCTGGCTGGTGCCCAACTCTTCGGCGGCCCGCCCGAAGTGCAGGGTGTCGGCGGTGGTGACGAAGGTGCGGACCAGGGCGAGGTCGAGATCCATGCCGCTGACCTTATGCGACAACACAGGGTTGTCGGCCCGGCGGTCCGGTTGTTGGCCGGGCCTACGCCCCTGCCGGTCAGATGGTCTTCGACGCCACACCGACCGACGGCCCCCAGGGGCCGACAAGGAGGACGACAACGATGAAGGCCTTCGTACCGACCGGGGACCCCGCAGAGCCGGTCGTGCTCGCCGATGTCGCCGAGCCGACGCCCGGCCCCGACGAAGCGCTCGTGAAGGTCGAGGCGTTCTCCGTCAACCGGGGCGAGACCTTCAGGCTGGAACAGCCCGTCCCGGGTGAACGGCCCGGAAAGGACATCGCCGGACTGGTGGTGCAGCCGGCCGCGGACGGGAGCGGACCGTCGGGGATCACCCGGGTGGTCGGCCACCCCATGTCGGGTGGCTGGGCCGAGTACGTGGCCGTGCCGACCGGCGCGCTCGCCGAGCTGCCCGACAGCGTCAGCACCCATCAGGGCGCGGCGCTGCCCCTGGCCGGGCTCACCGCGCTGCGGTTGCTGCGCACGGCCGGGCCCGTCCTGGGACGCCGGATCCTGCTGACGGGCGCGTCCGGGGGAGTGGGCCACTACGTCACCGAACTCGCGGCGGCCGCCGGGGCCGAGGTCACCGCGGTGACCCGGGACGCCGAACGCGGCGCCCGGCTCGCCGAACTCGGCGCCGCCGACATCGTCCACGACGTCGCCGACGCCCAAGGCCCTTACGACATCGTGCTGGAGTCGACCGGTGGCCAGGCGCTCGCCACCGCCCTGGCCCGGCTCGCCCGGCGCGGCACACTCGTCTGGTTCGGGCAGGCCAGCCGCACACCGGCCACGCTCGACTTCTTCGACTTCTTCGCCGGCCCCGAATCGGCCGTCGTCCGGCACTTCCACTACCTCGACGCCGACACCCGCCTGGACGACGACCTGGCCACGCTGGTCCGGCTGACCGCCGAGGGCCGACTGCATCCGGAGATGGGCCGCGTCACGGACTGGGCCGGCACCGCAACTGCTCTCACCGACCTGCGCGAGCGGCGTATCCGCGGCAAGGCTGTCCTCACCCTGTCCTGAACCACCTGACCACGCACACACAACGACAACCGCACCAAGGGAGTACGACCATGACCACCACCGACCCCAGGGCCGTCGTCATCCGCTACGTCGAGGCCGTTCGTGACGGCGACGTGGACGTCATCCACGACAGCTTCGCCGAGGACGTCACCTGGCACTACCCGGGCGACCTGCCCATCTCCAAGGTGTGGCGCGGCCGGGACCGGGTCATCGACGAGTTCCTCGGCAGCATGGGCCCGGTCCTCGTGCCGGGCACCCTCGAGATAGAGCTGGTGAGCACACTCGCCGAGGACGACCGCGTGGTGGCCGAATGGACCTCCAGGGCCAGGACCGTGTACGGCGGCACCTACGACAACCGCTGCCTCGGCATCTACACCGTCCGTGACGGCAGGATCACCTCCGTCGTCGAGTACGCCGACACCCACCACGTGGCCACCACCCTCTTCCCCGGCCACGGCACCGGCCGACGGACCGACGCCGAGTGAGTCCGCCCTCGACGCCGGGCGACCTGCACGATCGCAGGAGTCGACCGCCGCCGGGAAGGTGTGCGCGTACCGGGCGACTACCGTTCCGACAGGCACCCAGCAGCAGAACCGGCACCCCAGCAAGGAGAACCACGATGGCTTCCGCCCAGGTCACCTACGCCGTCACCGGTGCAACCGGCCGCCTGGGCGGACGCATCGCCCGCCGCCTGGCCGCCGCCGGAATTCCGCAGACCCTCCTGGCCCGCACCCCGGCCCGCGCCCCCGAACTGCCCGGCGCCACCGCCGTACCCGGCGCCTACGGCGACCACGACGCCCTCGCGCGGTCCCTGCGCGGCACCGACCGTGTCCTGATGGTCTCCGCCTCGGAGTCGCCCGACCGCGTCCAGCAGCACCGCACCTTCATCGACGCCGCGGCCCGGTCAGGCGTCGCACATCTGGTGTACATCTCCTTCTGCGGTGCCGCGCCCGATGCGACCTTCACCCTGGCCCGCGACCACTGGCACACCGAACAGCACATCCGGGCCAGTGGCGTACCGTTCACCTTTCTCCGGGACAACCTCTACGCCGACTTCATGACCGGCCTCGTGGGCGACGACGGTGCCATCCGCGGCCCCGCCGGGGACGGCCGGGCCGCCGTGGTCGCCCAGGACGACATCGCGGACGCCGCCGTCGCGGTGCTGCGCGATCCGGGCCCGCACGACGGTCGCGCCTACGAGCTGACCGGTCCCCAGGCACTCACCCTCACCGACGTGGCGGCCACGATCACCGAGATCACCGGGCGCCCCGTCACGTATGTGCCGGAGACGATCGAGGAGGCCTACGCCTCGCGCGCGGGCTACGGCGCCCCCGACTGGCAACTCGACGCCTGGGTCTCCACGTACACGGCGATCGCGGACGGCTCGCTCGCCGGGGTGAGCACCGCCGTCGAGGATCTGACCGGTCACCCGGCAACCGCACTGGAGCAGGTACTGCTGCGGGACGGGACCGCCCCGGTGCCCGAGGCGTAGGAAGCCGTTCGCTAGTCGGCTTCGCGCTCCAGCACGCGCCGGGCCGCCTCGGCCTCCGCCGCCGGTGGGGACAGCTCGTCGAGGGTGTCCAGCTCGTCGTCCGCCTCCAGTTCGCGTTCCCAGGCCGCCGCCAGCCGTTCCTGCTCCTGGCGCGGCTTGGCGTCGATCGCCTCCCGGTGTCCCGGGTCCAGGGCCGTCAGGAATCGTTCGACCGAGTCCGCCGCCATACCGTGCTCCTTGTCGTGGGGAAAGTGACTGCCACTCCTGGCCCAGCATGGCCACTCAGACCCGCGCCGAGGGCCCGACACCACCTGGAAACACCCTGTTGGCCCCGCCCCTCACCTCGCCGCCGAGGCCGTCCGCACCCCTTCAACTCCAGTGGGGCAAAACGCCATTGGCCTGACAAGACGCGGGAAGGCCCGGGAAGAACCGAGGTGAATCGAGATGAAACGACACGAACCCAGCAGGGCTGACACAGCAGCTGTGCCCGCTACGAGGCCGTCCGACCGGCTCGGCGTGCCGCTACGGCCATGACGAGGACGGAGGTCAGGGTGATTCCGGCGCCGACGTAGAGCGGGGCGGTGCAGCCGAACCCGGCGGTGATGGCCAGGCCGCCGAGCCAGGCGCCGAGGGCGTTGCCGACGTTGGAAGCGGACACGTTGGCGCTGGCGGCCAGGGCCGCGCCGTGGGCGAAGTCGGTGACGCGAGTGATCATGCCGGGGACGCCGGCGAACCCGGACAGGCCCAGCAGGAACACGAGGATCACCGACGCGATGGCGCTGCGGGCCAGCAGTCCGAATACGGTCATGGAGCCGGCGAGCGCGGCCGTCGGTACGAGGCCGATCACGCCGAGCGGGACACCCAAGTCGGCCGCGACCGAGGTGAGTTCGGGCTGGATGGCGTAGTTGTTCGCGATCGCCGAGCCGGCTATGGAGGCAAGCAGGAGCGTGTCGCCGCGGGGAAGCGGGCGCGTCACGGTGTGATGACGCGGGTGAGGACGACGGCGTACCGGCATTCGGTGTCGGTGGTGTTGGCGAAGACGCGCTCGGCGGGCTCGCCCAGTTCGAGGCTGTCGCCCGCGGTGAGTTCGTGGACCGTGTCGCCGTCATGGAAGGTCAGGCGGCCGTCCAGGACCCAGACGACCTGCCGCACGAAGGCGAAGGTGGCGGCCGGGTACGGCACCCGGGCGCCGGCGGGCAGGCGGATCTCGGCGATCTCCGCGGGGAAGTGCGGGCCGGTGATCTGGCGGCGCCGGTAACCGGTCGCGGGGTCGCGCCACTCGGGCGTGTCCGCGGGGCGGCGCACACCCTGCCCGCCCTCGGTGTCCTCCTGAGCCCCTTCGGCCAGTGCGAGCAGGGAGGCGACGCTGAGCCGGAACGCCGCGGACAGCTTGCCGAGGACGACGGCGGTGGGGCTGCTCTCGGCGCGTTCGATCCGGCTGATCATCGCCTGCGACACGCCGGAGGCGTTGGCGAGCTGGGCCAGGGTCCACCGGCGCCGCTCCCGTTCGGTGCGGATGCGGGCGGCGATCTGCCCCACCAGGGGATCTACTATGTTGGACATGGCTTCAATATACGCAAGAGACCCTGTTGTCGTGAAGGTGCGCCGCGCCCGGCCCGCTGACGTGGCGGCCGTCCGCGCGATCCGCAACCACGCGATCGAGCACTCGACGGCCCTGTGGACCGGGACCCCGCAGTCCCCCGACGAGGCCGCCGGCTGGCTGGCCGGACATCTGGAGCGCGGCTCGGCGTTCGTGGCCGAGGCCGACGGCGAGGTGGCCGGATTCGCGGTCTACGGTCCGTGGCGGGCGCTGGACGGATACCGGCACACGGTGGAGGACTCGGTCTACGTCCGCGAGGGGCGGCACGGACTCGGCATCGGCTCCGCGCTGCTGGGCGCCCTGATCAGCGCGGCGCGCGAATCGGGTCATCACGTGATGATCGCCGGTATCGAGGCCGAGAACGCCTCCTCGGTCCGGCTGCACGAACGGTTCGGGTTCCAGCACGTGGGTACGGTGGCGGAGGTCGGCACCAAGTTCGGCCGCTGGCTCGACCTGACGCTCATGCGCCTGCCCCTGACCTGAACCGGGCCGCACCACCCGCCCGTCGCACCGGCAGCCGTGCCGGTCGCCAGGTGGTGGCCGGGCGTTCAACAGCAGCTGAGTGCCTGGGGCCACGGCCCGCGCGAGCACGGCGGGCGTCGACGGCCGAGTGGCCGGCTCCTCCCGCCACAGCCGCGGGGTACGGCGCAGCCCGGCCCCCGGCAGGCCCACGGCGGAGAGGGCGACTCGTGCGCGGCGGGCCCGCAGGAAGCTCGCCCGTTCGCTTTTCGTGCCCGTGCGCAGCTCACCTGCCATACGGTCGAACGGTGCTCCTTGCCGAGGTGCGCCCCGCCGCCCCTTCCTTCAGGCCCGCCGCCGGCATTGCCTACTTGGGCTGTGCCGGGATCCGGGTGCTCACCCGGTAGCCGCCGTCGGAGGTCGGGCCGGAGGAGAACGTGCCGTGCAGGATCTCGGAGCGTTCCCTCAGCCCGACCAGGCCCTGTTGTGACCCGGGCAACGGCAGGGAGGGCCGGGTGGGTCGGCTGTTGGTGATCGTGACGCCGACGTCGTCGCCGTCCCGCCACAGCTCCACGGTCGCGCCGGCTCCGGGGGCGTGCTTGCGCACGTTCGTCAGGGCCTCCTGCACGGTGCGGTAGATCGCCCGCTGGGCCGGCGTGCTGATCGCGTCGGGCAGCCGGCCGGTCAGCTCCGCGTCGATGCCGCTCGTCGCGACCAGCCTGCGGATGTCGGCCAGCGTGGGCTGTGGTGTCAGCTCCGTGGCACGGCCGCCGGAAGCGCGCAGCAGGGTGACCATGTTCCGCAGTTCGTCGAGCGTGGAGACGCTCAGCGAACGGATGGTGCGTGCGGCCTGGCGGGCCTCGGTGTCCTTCGCCGCCACCTGAAGCGCGCCGGCCTGGACGGCGATCAGGCTGACCTGATGCGACACGACGTCGTGCATCTCCCGGGCGAGCTGCGCGCGTTCGCGGGCCAGGACGGCCTGGGCGTGCAGTGCCCGCTCGTGCTCCCTCGCCTCCTCGATCTCGGCCAGGCGCTGCGACAAGTCCCGCCGCACCTGGACCAGTTGTCCGAGCAGCACAGGGGCGGCCGTGCCCGCCAGCGTGTAGACGAACTGGATCAGCGTCCAGGTACGGTCGCGGGATTCGGGGTCGTGCCACGGCCAGGGCGCGGCGGAGGCGGCCGCCACCAGCACGGCGCACGCGGCAAGCAGGCGGCGGTCGCGCGACCGTTCGGCCAGCGCGAACAGGGCCGCGAGCGGGGCGACGACGAGGTCCGCCACCAGCGTGCCCGGCACCGTGAGCAGGACCACGACGAACGGGAGGTGGCGTCGAAGCGTGAGGGCGGCACACGCCAGACCGGCGAGGGCCACCGCCGACCACGAGGTGTCCCAGACCGCGAGCCAGGCGTCCCCGGTCGCGACGGCGACGAGCCCCGCGTCGGCCAGGGCTGCCGGAACCCGTGCCCGGCTCGCGCGAAGGCCCCTCACCGACCGGCCTCCGGCCGCCCCTGCTCGTCCAGGAGCCGGGCCCGCTGGGCGAGCAGCGCCGCCTGTATACGGCTGGTCACCCGCAGCTTGGTGAAGATCACGCTCAGGTGGTCCTTGACGGTGCCCGCGCTCAGATGCAGACGCGTTCCTATCTCGGCATTCGACAGCCCCTCCGCGACGAGCGTGAGCACGTCGCGTTCCCGCGCGGTCAGTCGCTCCACCCGGGCCGCCACTTCGGCGTCCACCGTTTCGGTGCCCTGGTGGCTGACCAGCAGGGCCCGGGACGCCTTGGGCGACATGACGATGCCGCCCGCGGCGAGCGTGCGGACCATCTGGGCCAGCTGTTCCGGCTCGGTGTCCTTGAGCAGGAACCCGGCCGCACCGTGACGCAGCGCCGCGAGGACGTACTCGTCGGTGTCGAACGTCGTGAGCATCGCCACGACGGGCCCGTCCGGCAGCGTACGCACCTCGCGCAGCACGGTGAGCCCGTCGACATCGGGCATACGGATGTCCAGCAGCACGACGTCCGGGCGCGCCGCGCGGATGCGGGCCACAGCTCCGGCGCCGCTCACCGTCGCCACCACCTCGATGTCGTCGGCGGCGTTCAGGATGAGCTGGAAGCCGGAGCGGACGAGCGCCTCGTCGTCCACCACTACCACCCGGATCATGTGCATGGCGTCCCGCTCTTGTCCGGTCCTGTCTGTGCGCCTACGACATTAAGAGGGCTCGGCCGTCGCGAGGGTTGCCCCAGGAAGTGGATCCAGCCGATCGGGGGGTGACCTCCCGCCACCCGGCGGGGCAGGTCCGGCCGGGCGGCGGATACCCCGCCCACCAGGTCCGATCCCAGGCTGGACGCATGACGCACAGCACAGACGCGGGGGCCCGGTGAACGGACAGCTCGGCGGCGGCAGGGAGACCGCCTTCCTGATCATCACGGCGTCGGCCGCGGTCCTGGCGGTCCTGCGGCCCGACCTGTACGCCGGTCTCGCCCACCGTGCCGCCTCGGCCTTCGCCCGGCTGATCGGCTGACCGTGCCTCGAAGAGTCCCGATGAAGATCACGTTTCTGCTCCACAACGCCTACGGCATCAGCGGCACCGTCCGCGCCACGGCCAACCTCGCCGGGGCACTCGCCGACCACCACGACGTCGAGATCGTCTCCTACTACCGCACCGCCGACCAGCCCCGCCTGGCAGCGGCGCCCCAGGTGCGGATGCGCACCCTGGTGGACCTGCGGCCCACCTCCCGGCACTACGCGGGAAACACCGCCGAGCAGCGCAGATCCGGCACCGTGTGCCCCCACGACACCGTGCACCACGGCCCTACGCCGCCCAGCGGACTCGGCGAGGCGCGGCTCGCGCAGTACCTGAAGGACACCGACGCCGACGTGGTGATCGCGACCCGGCCGTACCTGACCTGCTTCCTGGCCGAGCACGGCCGCCCGGACCAGCTGCGCATCGGCCAGGAGTACGCCACCCGCGCCCTCCACCCGGAGGCGCTCAGGGACGACCTCGACGTGGCCGTGTCCCTCCTCGACGCCTACGTGAGCGTGTCCGCGGCGGACACACGCGCCTACCGCCGGGCCCTGCACTCCGCACCGACGCGCCTCACCAGCATCCCCGTCTGCGCTCCCGCGCCCTGTGTGCAGCCCTCGACCGGGAACTCGAGGACCGTGGTGACAGCCGGGCGGCTGACGGCGGCCAAGCGGTACGACCGGCTCGTCGACGCCTTCGCCAAGGTCGTGGCGGTACATCCGGACTGGACGCTGCGCATCTACGG
Source organism: Streptomyces broussonetiae (assembly GCF_009796285.1). Classification (NCBI taxonomy): domain Bacteria; kingdom Bacillati; phylum Actinomycetota; class Actinomycetes; order Kitasatosporales; family Streptomycetaceae; genus Streptomyces; species Streptomyces broussonetiae. Next base: position 9,016,700 of record NZ_CP047020.1, read on the forward strand.
CCGCGGCCACGAGCGCAGCAGCCTGCGCCGCCGTGTCGACGACCTCGGGCTGCACGACAACGTCCAGCTGATGGGAGTGCGCACTCCCCTGGACCCGGAGTGGGCCAAGGGCGCCATCGCGGTCCTGCCGAGCAGCGCCGAACCGTCCGGCACGACCCTGCTGGAAGCCATGAGCTGCGGGGTGCCCGTGGTGAGCACCGACTGCGACCACGCGCCCCGCGAGATCATCACACACGGCGAGGACGGCCTGCTCGTCCCGGCGCACGGAGCCGTCGAGGACACACTCGCCGACGCGCTGTGCCGCCTGATCGAGAACGACGCCGAGCGCCGGCGCATGGCCGCCGCGGCCCACCTGACGTCCCTGCGCTTCCGTCCCCGGCACATCGCCGCGCAGTACGACGCCCTCTTCGCCGACCTCAAGCCGCAACTCGCCGGCCGCGGCGGAGGCGGTACCGCGCTGCGCGCAGCACGCCCGGACACCGACGGCGGCTTCCCGCTGTGGCGCCGGGCGCTGGAACTCATCGGCCTGGCCGGGCTCGGGGCACCGGTCCGGGTCGGCTGCCGTGTGCTGCCCGACGGCTCGGTCACCTTCCACGTCCCCAGTCCGGCCCTCACCCCCGACGCCTGGAACCTGGTCCTGCGCCCCCGGGAGACCACGGCGGCGGGTGACCCCGTGCGACTGCGGCTGGAGCAGCGGGGGACGGGCGCCGGCCGGTCGCTGCAGGCAACGCTGGACAAGGCTTCGTACTCGCTCGCCGAAGGACACTGGGACGCCTTCGTCCAGCACGTCAGCGGCAACACCTCACGCCCCGTCCTGGCCGGGCCGGTGGAAACGGCACGGCTCCTCGACCCCGCCGCGCGCCGCCCGTCCGACGCTGGATGCACCGCATGGATCCCCTGTCCGGCACCGGACGGCGGCCTGGCCCTGCGCACCTGGCACAGACCGGCCCACGCCGAGGTGTCGACGGTCACCGTCGGCGACAGCGCGATCCGGATCACCGGCTCGCTCCACGGCAGCGCCGCCCGCTCCCACCACTACCGGTTCCGGGCCCGCCTCCAGGGACACCGCGACCCCTCCTTCGACGGACACTGCTACATCGACGCGTACGGCGACTTCGACATCGGCATCCCCCTGGCTACCGCGGCCGAGCACCATCCCGGCGCAGACGCCCACTGGGACCTGCGACTGAGCGCGTACGGCGGCCCCGAACTCCGCCTCGGCATGCTCACCGGTGACATCGCGGACCGCCGGGACATCACCACGTTCCCGACGGCCCACCTCTCGAGGCCACGGAGCCGCCTCACATTCCAGCCGTACCTGACACCCGACCACGACCTCGCGCTCAGAACCACCGACGCGTGAGCCCGCAATGCGCTCCCCGAGTGCTTCCCGAGCCCCGTGCCGGGCCCGCCGCCCGCGCCGTTGACCTTGCCGGACCCCCTGGCCCGGTCACGCGTGGGAGACGACTTGAGTGCAGATCGCCCCTGGGGCACAGCCGTTGTCATCGGCGGCAGCTACGCGGGACTGGTGACCGCGCGCGTCCTGAGCGACTTCTTCGCCGAGGTCGTCGTCGTGGAACGTGATGCCGTCGACGAGGACACCGGCATCCACCCGGGAGCCCCGCAGGGGTACCACGCGCACGCGATGCTGGCCAGGGGCGGGGAGATCCTGGAGCGGCTGTTCCCGGGAATCCGCGAGGAGTTGAGGAACGCGGGGGCGCCGGAATTCGACTACGGAGAGGGCAGCGACTTCCTGCTGCCCTGCGGACGCGCGCCGCGACAGCGCACGGGCGTGCGGATGCAGACCTTCACCCGCGACGAGCTGGAGCGCCGGCTGCGCCGCAGGGTGCTCGCACGCCCGCAGGTCACGCTGATCCCGGCCACCCGGTGCGCGGGCCTGATCCTGGACTCCTCCGGCCGGGTCAGCGGCGTGACGTGCCGGACACAGGACACGGATCCCTTCGAACTGGCCGCCGACCTGGTCGTCGACGCCTCCGGACGGGCCAGCTCCCTGGCCCGCTGGCTGAGGGCGCTCGGGATCACCGTGCCGCCCAAACGGACCGTGAAGGCGAAGGTCACCTACACGTCGATGAACTTCGACCGGCCGCAGGAGAGCGACCCCCGGCACCCGGACTTCAAGGTCGCCTACCAGATGCTCTTCGCTCCCCGGGTGCGCCGGGGCGGGGTCCTGTTCGCGGTCGAGCGCAACCGGTGGACCTGTTCGCTGTTCGGATTCGAGGACCCGCCACCGACCGACGACGAGGGCTACCTGGCGTTCGCCCGGAGCCTGGACAATCCCCATCTGGCCACGCAGATCGACCGCCGCACCGTCCAGGAGCCCACCCGCCGCCACTCCAGCGCCGACAACCAGTGGCGGCCGTACCACGCCGTCAAGGACTGGCCGGACCGGCTGATCGCCGTCGGGGACGCGGTCTGCGCCCTCAACCCCGTCTACGCCCAGGGTCAGACGGTGGCCGCAATGGAGGCGGAACTCCTGCAGGCCATGTTGGAACGGCGTGGACCGTCCGGCCGGTTGGACGGCCTCGCCGCCGGCTTCCAGAAGAAGGTGGGCCGACTGCTGCGCAGCCCGTGGATGCTGTCCACCAACTCCGACCTGATGTGGAACCCGCACGGCAGGCCCCTCGCCGTCCGCTTCGCCCACTGGTACAACGCACGCCTCTTCCAGGTGGCGGTGCGGGACCCGGCCGTATGGGCGAGGTTCGTCCGCGTGGTGAACATGCTGAACTCTCCGGCCGTGCTGTTCCGTCCCACTGTTGCGCTGAAGGTCCTGTGGAGTCCCACCGGCGCCGCCCCGAGCCCGGGAGGCCGCCGGCGATGAGCGCGATCAGCATGCCCGCTTCGATGTGGTCCGGCTGATCGGCACGGTCCCCGTGGCCCGGTTCGTCACCCGCTCCCGTTGTCGGCATGCTCCGGCGCGTGCCTCTGCGTGATCCAGCCGTGGACCACCCGTACGGGCACCCGCGCGTCGACGGCGATCACATGCTCGGGCACGCCGGTGAGCCAGGCGGCGAGCGCGGCCCGGCGCAGGCGGGTTGCGCGGGCGGCCAGGCCGGCACGCAACGCGCCCGCGGAGGCGGCGGTCAGGCTCGGGGCGTCCTGCGCCAGGTGCCGGGCGGCCTGGCGGACGGCGCGGCGGGCGCGCCGGGTGTCGAGGTCGCTCATGCCACCGCCTCCCGGTCGGTACCGAGGGGCGTGTCGTCCAGGTGCCAGTGCAGGTCGTGTACGCCCGGTTCCAGGGACAGGCGGGCGATGAGCTGTTCCAGGGCGCGGGCCGGGTCGCCGTTCAGGGCGACGGCGGCCCGCAGGCTGGTGGTGCCCTCGTCGTCACGCCGTACCCGCAGAGCGGTGGGTGCCAGCCCGTCGCTCGCCAGGGCCTGGGACAGCAGCGCCCGGACATGAGTCTCGTCGCCGCGCTCGCAGATCAGGTGGACGGTGGCATGCACGCCCTCGTGGTCCGGGTCGCGCTGCGGAACGCGGTCGATGAGCCGCCCGGCGGGGCGCAGCAGCATGTGTACGGTGAGCACGGTGGCGGTGCCTATGAAGCACAGCGTCAGCCGGCCGGAGGCGGCGAGCACGCCGACCGCGGCCGAACACCACAGTGTGGCCGCGGTGTTGAGGCCGCGTACGCCTCCGCCCTCGCGGAGGATGACACCACCGCCGAGGAATCCGATGCCGGAGACCACGTAGGAGGCGACCCGGGTGGGGCTGCCGGTGTCGCCGACGGCCTCGCTGTAGAGGACGAAGAGCGTGGCGCCGACCGCCACCAGGGCGTTGGTGCGCAGTCCGGCCATGCGGGCGCGCCACTGGCGCTCGACGCCGATCAGGGCACCGCAGGAGACGCCGACCGTGAGGCGGAGTACGAAGTCGAAGGTGGTCAGGTTCGCCATGGGGAACCTCCCCTCGCCCCGCCGGAGCGGGACAGGTCGAGGGCAGGGCGAGCACCGGCCCGGCCGTGGGGCCGGCGAGGGCTACCCGATGCCCGAGGAGTCGGGGGACACGGGACTGCAGGGCCGGTCGTGGCCCGGACTACTGCTGCGATCCATGTCGCTCACCTCCTCCTCGTCGTCCGCGATGCCTTCGGAACCTCTCTCCATATTTGCGCATCGACGCAATTGGTGTCGGTGCCTGGCGGCGCGGGGTGCTGTGCGCATGACCGGCTACCATACTTGCATGGAAGCGCAAGTAGCGTCGTGGGACGAGGAGCGGGCCGAGCGGTCGGTGGCGGTGCTCAAGGCCGTCGCGGACCCCTCGCGCTACCGGCTGCTGTGGGCGCTCAGCGAACGGGAACTGCCGGTCAGCCGCCTTGCCGAGCTGATCGAGGCACATGTCGCCGCCACCTCCCAGCACCTGGCGAAACTGCGCGCGGCCGGACTGGTCGCATCGCGGCGGGAAGGTACGCGCATCTTCTACCGGGTCACCGGCCCGCAGGTGCGTGCGCTGCTGGAGAGCGCGGTGCTGGCCACGGACGAGGCCGTCGCCGCGGGGGACGCTGCGGCGGCGGAAGCCGTACAGGCGGCCGCCGCGCAGGAGCGGAGCGCGCCCGCACGGGCCGCCGGTCTCCGGCGGCCGGCCACGGAACACTGACGCCCCCGGCACCGGCTCAGCCCCGCCCGGCCACGGTGACGGCCACGTGCACGTCGTCGCTCTCGTCGAGGCGGTACTCCTGCGGCTCGGCGTCGTAGGAGTACAGCTCGGCGTAGCGACCCCAGTCGGTGGCCGTCTCCAGCTGACGGGCGACCTGCTCGGCGGTGAAGTGGTGGGCCAGCAGGTCGCGGAAGAAGCCGGCGCGCAAGGTGGCGCCCGAGTTGCTGCGCAGACTCCTGGTGATCAGCGTGACCAGCGGGGCACGCTGGACGGCCTCGGCGAAGATCTTCTTCGACTCCTGCACGTCGGCGCCCGCGAAGGCCGTACCTGTGTCGGACAGCAGCAGGTCGTCCCCGCTGAGTGTCGTGAAGCCAAGCAGGTCGAGCGCGTCGACCTGGGGCAGCAGGTCGTCCACCGCCAGGCCGAGTTCGTCGGCGAGGTCGGCCAGGTCGCAGCGTCCGCCGCGGTTCAGCACCATCTCCGCGAGCCCCGACAGTCCGTCGACGCTCGCCGGGGGCAGCGGGGTGTTCGCCGGGGTGCGCTTCTCCAGTTCCACCGACTCGTGCCGGCCGGGGACCCGGCCCTCCTTCTGGCGCCCGGTCATGGTGCGGTAGACGCGGTCGATCAGGTCGCCGAAGGCGGCCGAGTCACGGTCGCGGGGGCGGTCGAGACCGACCTCGAAGACCTCGCGGACCGTGCCGTAGGGGCGGGCGCCCAGGACGACGATCCGGTCGGCCATCAGCACGGCCTCCTCGATGTTGTGAGTGACCAGGACGATGGCGCGGGTCGGGAACTGGCCGGACTCCCACAGCTCCATCAGCTCGCCGCGCAGGTTCTCGGCGGTCAGCACGTCGAGGGCGGAGAACGGCTCGTCCATCATCAGTACGTCCGGCTCCACGACGAGGGCGCGGGCGAAGCCGACGCGCTGGCGCATGCCGCCGGACAGCTCCTTGGGGTACGCGGACTCGAAGCCGTCCAGGCCGATCAGGTCGATGGCCTGCCGGGCGGCGTCCGCGCGTTCGGCGGCCGGAACTCCCTTGGCTTCCAAGCCCAGTTCGACGTTCTGCTGCACGGTCAGCCAGGGCAGCAGCGCAAAGGTCTGGAACACCATGGCCGTGCCCGGGTTCGCTCCGGTGAGCGAGGTTCCCCGGTAGGCGACGGTGCCCGAACTGGCGGGCACGAGTCCGGCCAGGCAGCGCAGCAGGGTGGACTTGCCGGAGCCCGACTTGCCGAGCAGCGCGACGACCTCACCGGCGCGCACCTGGAGGTTGATGCCGGACAGGACGGGCAGTTCGCCGTCGGCGCCGGCATAGGACTTGGTCAGGCCGACGGTCTCCAGCAGCAGCTCGCCGTCGGCGGGACGGCGGGGCCTGTCGGCGGTCAGGTGGGCGAGGCCGGCGCGGGCCTGGCGGTCGGCGCGCAGCCGACGCAGGGTGTTCAGCACCATGACGTGCTCCAAATGCTTGTCGGGTAAGGGAAGTTCACAGGGGATTTCAGAGGGAGTAGCGGGTCTCGGCCAGCCGGTACAGGCGCCGCCACAGCAGCCGGTTCAACCCGACGACGTACAGGCTCATCACCGCGACCCCGGCGATCAGGTGCGGGTAGTCGCCGCTCTCGGTGGCCTTCGCGATGTACGCGCCGAGGCCCGTGGCCGTCAGGGTGGTGCCGCCGAAGGTGACCACCTCGGAGACGATCGAGGCGTTCCAGGCGCCGCCGGAGGCGGTGATCCCGCCGGTGACGTACGAGGGGAAGATCCCCGGAATGATCAGCCGCCGCCACCGCTGCCGGCCGCTCACGCCCAGGTCGTCCATGGCCTCGCGCAGGTCGCTCGGGATGGCCATGGCGCCGGCGATGGTGTTGAACAGGATGTACCACTGGGCGCCGAGCGCCATCAGCAGCGTGCCGCCGATGTTGATGGACAGGCCGGACCTCAGGAAGAACCACACGGCCAGCGGGAAGAGGAAGTTGGCAGGGAAGGACGCCAGCACCTGGACGACCGGCTGGGCGATCCGGGTCAGCCGGGGCGAGAAGCCGATCCTCACGCCGACCGGTACCCAGACGACGGTGGCCAGGGCGACCAGGACCACCACCCGGGCGAGGGTGGCCAGACCCAGCAGCAGCGGCTCGCCGAAGACGCCGAGGCCGGTGCGGTCGTGCAGGTAATGACCGAGGTTGATCAGACCCCACACGATCAGCCCGCCGGCGACCACGGTGAAGACGAAGTCGCCGGTGCGCTGTCGCGTGCGGTCGACGACGAGCGGGCGGTCGTCGCGCCCGAGGACCCGGCCGGCGGTGCTCAGCGCACGTCCCACCGGGCGCAGCGCCCGGCCGAGCAACTGCGGCCAGTGCGAGCGGCGAAGGAAGTCGAGCACGACGGACCGCTGGATCTCGCTCGCCTCGGACTGCTCGTTCTTGAACTTCTCCGCCCACGCGGTCAGTGGCCGCCAGAACAGGAAGTTCACGCCGATCACCATTACGGCCATGGTGAGGATGGCCCAGCCGACCTTGCCGAGGTCGCCGTCGGTGATCGCGGCACCGGCGTAGGAGCCGACGCCGGGAAGTGCGTACCGCTGGTTGTCTACGCTGATCGCCTCGGAGGCCACCAGGAAGAACCAGCCGCCGCCGAAGCTCATCATGCCGTTCCAGACCAGGCCGATCATGCCGGCCGGGACCTCCACCTTCCAGAACCGCATCCAGCGGGTGAAGCCGAACGACCGTGACAGCTCGTCGAGTTCACGCGGGAGGGAAGTGAGGGAGGAGTAGAAGCCGAACGTCATGTTCCACGCCTGCGAGGTGAAGATCGCGAAGATCGACGCGCACTCCAGGCCCAGCATCGAGCCGGGAAACAGCGCGATGAACCCCGTCACCGCGACCGTCAGGAAGCCCAGCACCGGTACCGACTGCAGGATGTCCAGGGCCGGGATGAGGATCCGTTCCAGTCTGCGGCTCTTGGCGGCGGCGTAGGCGTAGGCGAAGGTGAACGCGATCGACAGGGCGAGCGCGGCGAACATCCGCAACAGTGAACGGGCCGCGTCGTACGGCAGCCGCGCCGGATCGGTGTCGACGTGGACGTTGTGGTGGGTGCTGAAGGCGACGGTGGTGCCGTGCCCCACGCGCAGCACCACATACAGGATCACCAGCACGCCGGCGGCCACCGCCGCGTCCACCCAGGAGAACCGGGACAGGCGCCCTGGCAGCCGCGCCATCAGCGGCGTACGCTCCACCTCCACCGTCTCGGTCGGCTTGTTGTCCGTACGGATCGACATCACGAAGACCTCCGCCCCCACTCTGGGCAGGCCGGCATGCCCGGCCGTGGCCAACGCACCGACGGCAGGACAGGGGTCACCCAGGCAGCATGGGAATTACAGATAAGGAAGAAAGGCCCGCCCAGGCGTCCACCGTCGCCTCATCGAGACTGAGGCCGTACCCGGCGCGGAAAGCTGGGGCGCACGGCCCCGGCTGGTGAGAGTCAGCGAATGCCCTGGAGGCAGCGCGGACTGGGAGGGTCTGCACCCATGGCTGCCTCCGTTCCGTGATGCGGCTACGCCCCGCCCGCACTCAGCACACACGGGGCCCGACTCCCAGAGTGTGCCCCTTGTTGCGTCGATGTGCAAATACGGCTCCGGCTTCACCGCCGGCGCGACACCGCCAACCCGGTGTGGGTGAGATCCCGCTCGTGACGGCGGAAGACGGTGGGTCCGAGCCGGACGCTTCAGCAGCCCAGCAGCCCAGCGGCCCGAGTGACACTGCACCACCTCGCCGGGGCGAGGGGCGGCCACGCCGTCGTCGCCAACATGCTGGTGTACTTCGGCACCGGGGAGCAGAAGCGCCGCCGGCTGCCGAGGATCGGCACCTGTCTGGCCGACATGGCCACTTCACTCACCGCCGCCTGCCGCCCGCCGCCCGACGCTCAACGCGGCCCGGGAGGCGGACGCCGGACGCCGAGTGGACATGGAGGCGGGCATGGCCAAGCTCTTCGCCTCCGAAACGGCCATGCGGATCGCCCTCAACGCGGTTCGCATACACGGCGGTTACGGCTACTCGACCGAGTTCGACGTCGAGCACTACTTCCGCGACGCACCGCTGATGATCGTCGGCGAGGGCACCAACGAGATCCAGCGACACGTCATCGCCGGCCGGCTGGGCGAGCGCGGCGGACTCGACGCGTGAACAACGCCGTCAGCCGTCATCCATGACACCCTGTGCGCCCTCTAGCCGTTGATGTCCAACGCCGTGCCGTACAGGCGGTCCACCTTCAATCGGATGACCACCCGACGCTCGGCGACGAGCTGCTGCAGGAACGCGTCCTCATCCTCGGGCTTCGCGGCCTCAGGGATCATTCCGAGCAGTTCTCGTCCCACGGGGTCGCCAGGGACCGTCGTGGTCTCCGAGATCTCGGCTTCGCCCTCCGCGACGGCGAACGACCACACGTCGTCGCCCTGTACGTGCAGCGCGGCACGCGGGTCGCGTCGCAGGTGCTGGACCTTGACGCGGTCGGCCGTCGTGGAGAAGCGCACGATGCGCGCCTCGGCGTCCCAGTGGTAGAGCATGGTGGTCAGATGGGGGTGGCCGCTGCGCTTGACGCTCGCGAGGGTGCCGAACTGCTGCTTGCCGAGGAGGTCGGAGAGTGCCTCGTCGGACAAGGTGCGAGGCCCCGGGTTTCCAGTCATGATCTGATCAACTTCCATGGCTGCCCCTTCATTCCACGCACGTCCACGACATGGCACCACGGGCCTGATCCACCGTGCCCGCCGGGTCAGCCCTGCCAGTCGCCGATGCCGTCCCACACCATGTCCACGAGCCGCAGCACCCCGTGGTCCAGCGCGCCGACCCGCTGGGCCACGGCCGCCATCAGGGCCATCCCGCCGTCCCGGTGCAGGCGGTGCCCCAGCGAACGGAGCTTGACCTGGTCGAGGATCCAGTCCGCGATCTGGCCGTCGTTGAACAGGAGCATGTCGAGGTGGTCGCCGTCGAGCAGCTGGCCCTGCCGGGCGGGGCAGACGGTGCGGGACCAGCGCTCGCCCGCGCAGGCGAGCCCGATCACCCGCCGGGCCGTCCGGTCCAGGGGCGGCTGTTTGACGCTGTCCCCGACCCGGCTGTCCGGCTCGTTCGCCTTCTTGATCAGGGCCGAGATCTTCTGGAGGCCGCGCAGGTTGAGGCGACACCCAGGGCACCACACGTCGGTGGGGATGGTGATCGGGAAGTGGCAGTCGCAGCGCAGGGTCGCTCCGGTCGTCAGGCTGACGTCGCGCTGACTGATCCGATGGCTTGCGCCGCACTCCGGACACATGACCGGGAAGACGACCGCGGGCCCTGCCCCCGACTGGCGGCAGCCCGGGCATGCTCCCTCATCCGGGGCACAGGCACCGCCGGTGGCCGCATAGCGCTCCGCCAACCGGTCGTTGACGTCCGGCACGAGCCACCTGCACACGGAGCAGAACAGCTCGGCGTCGTAGTGGAACACACGCTGCTCGCACTTGCTGCAGCTCGCGACGCGCTCGCCGTCCTGCGCCACGGCGCGGGCGATGGAGGGGACCACGACATCGGGATGGGCGGTGTGGCACGCCGGGCAGATCGGATGCACCGCCTCGCAGGCGCCCCGGTGCGCCAGTGCGCAGAGACCACGGTGGGCGGGGCCGCACGAGAAATCGTGTGGGGCATGCGGACAGTTCGCGCGCTGTCCGGCAGCCGAATCCGTTCCATGACCCTCCAGTCCTGACACCGCAGATCCTCCAGCAGTCTTGGTCGGGCGAGTTGGACGAAGCAGACAAATAGGCGCTCTCGGCTCGATGGACTCGGCCCGTGCGGTCGGCTAGTTCCTGAGCGCGTCGGCGAGGCGCCGCAGGATCGCGTCCACGATCGCCACCTCGTCGGACTCCATCGACTCCTGGTACAGCGCGGGGCCGGCCGTGCCATAGGCCAGCCGTTCCAGTGAGGCGGCGAACGGGTGCGCGGGATCGCCGTGTTCGCGGCGCAGCTCGTCGAGGACGTACTGCACGGTCCGGTCCGCACGCAGACCGGTGCGCCGGCACGCGACGACGCAGTCGATCACCTCGGTGGCCGAGTGGTCGGCGAACGTCCTGGAGGGCAGGGGCGGCGTGTCCGTGCCGGCAGCCTGCGCGGCGGCCTCCGGCACCGGTCCCACGACGCCTCCGCAGCGATCGCACGTCGAGTACCGCGGATCGAAGGGCAGGTCCACGACGGGGACCAGACAGTCCACGCAGAGGAGCCGGCAGCACAACCCGCACATCAGGGCCGTGCCGCGCAGGTTCTCCGGGGCCGGCACCAGTACGGCGCCCCGCTCCGCCAGGCGCACGGTGATGTCGGTGCGGCAGGAGCCGCACTCGACGATCTGGCGGTCGGCGAGACCGTGGTGCTGTCGTGGCGCGCCGTCGAGCGTCCGCGGTTGAGGTTGCGGCTGCGGCTCGAACGGGGGCTGGTCCGACGGGACGAAGCCGGGGTGGGCCGGACCGGGGACGAACACGCTCTCCTTCTGTGCGACGACCCCGAACACGTCCTCGTCGCGCAGGACTTCGCCCGTGCCTCGCTGTCCGGAGACGAAGACGACACGGCAGTTGCGCCAACTTCCGCCGGAGCGCTCCATGATCTGCACGGCGACGGCCGCCAGTTCCTCCTCGGACGCGCGAACGACCCCGTGGCACCCGTCGACGAGGGCGCCGCTGCCTCGGTGGACCGGGTCCACCCAGCCGCCGTGGCGCCGTTCGATCTGCAGACGGTAGTGAAAGTCGTGCCCCCCGCGCTCGTCCGACCCCGATCCTCTCCGGCCGCTGATCCACTTCACGATCCACGCCCCCCAATGAGCCGTGTGGTCCGGCGCGGCGCAGTGACGCTCCGCCACCACAGCACTGTGCCATGCAGGAGCCCGCGAGGCTGCCCGTCGGCGCCGACAGGCAGGGGAATTTGAGGAACCGTGAGGCCCGTGCACCGGTCGAGCTGAGCGGACGTAGGGTCGTCGTCCCCCTCCCATGACGGCGATCACCCCGGACAGGCGGGAGGCGAGATCTGATGAGCCTTTGCGATCACGGACCCAACTGACGACGTTCACCGCGCAGCTCTTCCGGAAGTTCGGATGCCGGCCCGGAGCAGGTACGCGTGCCGGGGGCGCGATTCTTGACCGCCGCTTCGGCCTCCGCGATGCTGTGTTGCGACACGCGAGATGTGTGCCGCTATAGGCAACATCCCGCCCGCTGTGAGCCGAGGAGTGGCCATGACTCAGCAGGTCCGTGCTGTCGTCGCGCGAAGCAAGGGCGCACCTGTCGGTCTGGAGACGATCGTCGTGCCCGACCCGGGCCCGGGGGAGGCGCTGGTCAGGATCGAGGCCTGCGGGGTCTGCCACACCGATCTGCACTATCGCGACGGTGGCATCAGCGACGACTTCCCCTTCCTGCTGGGCCACGAGGCGGCGGGTGTGGTGGAGGCGGTGGGCGAGGGCGTCACGGACGTGACGCCGGGCGACTTCGTGATCCTCAACTGGCGTGCGGTGTGCGGCCAGTGCCGGGCCTGTCTGCGCGGCCGGCCCTGGTACTGCTTCAACACCCACAACGCCAGGCAGAAGATGACCCTGACCGACGGCACGGAGCTGTCGCCCGCCCTGGGGATAGGCGCCTTCGCCGAGAAGACACTCGTGGCGGCCGGGCAGTGCACCAGGATCGACCGGGCGGCTTCGGCCGCCGCCGCGGGACTGCTCGGCTGCGGTGTGATGGCCGGCATCGGCGCGGCCGTCAACACCGGCAACGTCGGCCGCGGTGACACCGTCGCCGTGATCGGCTGCGGCGGCGTGGGAGCCGCGGCGATCGCCGGGTCGAACCTGGCCGGAGCGGCGAAGATCATCGCCGTGGACATCGACGACCGCAAACTGGCCACGGCGACGAGGCTGGGCGCGACCCACACCGTCAACTCGAGCAGGACGGACGCGGTCGACGCGGTGCGCGAGCTGACCGCGGGCTTCGGCGCCGATGTCGTGATCGACGCGGTCGGGCGCCCGGAGACCTACCGGCAGGCCTTCTACGCCCGTGACCTCGCCGGGACGGTCGTGCTGGTCGGCGTGCCCACGCCCGAGATGAGGCTGGAGCTGCCCCTGCTCGACGTCTTCGGCCGGGGCGGGGCGCTCAAGTCGTCCTGGTACGGCGACTGCCTGCCCTCCCGCGACTTTCCGATGCTCATCGACCTCTACCTCCGCGGCCGCCTCGACCTGGACGCCTTCGTCACCGAGACCATCGCGCCGGAGGACGTGGAGAAGGCGTTCGAGCGGATGCGCGGCGGTGATGTGCTCCGCTCGGTGGTGGTCCTGTGACGGCCGGCGCCCGCATCGAACGCCTCGTCACCTCGGGGACGTTCACACTGGACGGTGGCTGCTGGGACGTCGACAACAACGTGTGGATCGTGGGCGACGACACCGAGGCGATCGTCGTCGACGCCGCGCACGACGCCGAGGCCGTGGTGCGGGCCCTCGGCGCACGCGCCCTGCGGGCGATCGTGTGCACGCACGCGCACAACGACCACATCGCCGCCGCGCCCGAACTCGCGGCCCGGACCGGAGCGCCGGTCCTGCTGCACGCCGGCGATCTGGAGCTGTGGAAACAGACCCATCCCGACCGGGCGCCCGACGCCGAGCTGACCGACGGGCAGTCCCTCACGGTCGCGGGAGTGGAACTGACCGTGCTGCACACCCCGGGCCACGCCCCCGGAGCCGTGTGCCTGCATGCCCCGCGGCTGTCCGCGCTCTTCAGCGGGGACACGCTGTTCGCCGGCGGGCCGGGGGCGACGGGGCGGTCGTACAGCGACTTCCCGACCATCATCCGTTCGATCGGCGATCGCCTCCTGACCCTGCCGGGCGACACCGTCGTGCACACCGGTCACGGCGACACCACCACCGTCGGCGCCGAGGCGCCGCACCTTCAGGAGTGGATCGACCGCGGCTTCTGACCGCCCGGCCGACGAGCGGCCCCACCCCGGTGCCGTACCTGCGCGGACGGCACCGGCGGCGGGACCGCCGGTGCGCCCTGCGAGGCGTCTGTCTCCCTTGCTGACCTGCGCTTTCGAGGTCGTTTCGAGATGCCCGAAAACCGCCGTCGAACCCCGCACACCCCGGCCTGTCGACGCCTTGACAACCCTTCAGGGCCGCCAGCACACTGACGTTGCGCTCATCGCAATCCGTTTCGCTATACGCACCGAGGTGTCATGATGATTCCCGCGTGCCGTCTCGCGGATCTGCCGCGAGGTGAGGCTCACCGGCTCGACATCGACCCGCCGGTGTCGGTCTTCCACACCGACGACGGCAAGCTTTTCGCCATCGACGACACCTGCACCCACCAGGATGCGTCGCTCGCCGACGGCTGGCTGGAGGGCTGCGAGGTGGAATGTCCCCTGCACGCCTCGACGTTCGACCTGAGGACCGGAGCCGTGGACGCACCCCCGGCCAAGCTCCCGGTCCGCACCCACGAGGTCGTCGTCGAGGACGGCATGATCCACGTACGGCTGTCCACGCAGGCCCCCAACCTGCCGCCGTGCATCGCCGCCCGCCTGGCCGGAGGCCCCGCGTGAGGACCGTGGCCGTCGTGGGCGCCTCCCTGGCCGGACTGTCGGCCGCGCGCTCGTTGCGCAAGCGGGGCTACGACGGCCGGCTTGTCCTCGTCGGCGAGGAACTGCACCGTCCGTACGACAGGCCGCCGTTGTCCAAGGAGTTCCTGGCCGGGGCCATCGGCGAGGCGGAACTGGCTCTGGAGCGGGACGACGAGGACCTCGAGGCGCAGTGGCTGCTCGGCGCCCGTGCCATCGGACTCGACCGCACCGCGCGGGCGATCCGCCTCGCCGACGGCCGGACGGTACGGGCCGACGGCGTGGTCATCGCCACCGGCGCCGCCGCCCGCACCCTGCCCGGCAGCGAGGGACTGGCCGGAGTCCATGTGCTGCGTACGCTGGACGACGCCCGTGCCCTGCGGGACGAACTGGCCCGGGGCGGCCGGGTGGTGGTGATCGGCGGCGGGTTCATCGGCGCCGAGGTCGCCTCCACGGCGTACGCCCTCGGCCTCGACGTCACCGTGGTCGAGGCGGCCCCGACCCCGCTGGCCGGTCCGCTCGGCCCGGACATGGGCGAGGTCGTCTCCGCCCTGCACACGGACCACGGCGTACGGCTGCTGTGCGGCGTGGGCGTCAAGGGGCTGAGCGGGGAGCACCTCGTCGATGCCGTACTGCTGGAGGACGGCCGCACCATTCCCGCCGACACCGTCGTCGTCGGCGTGGGTGCGCGCCCCTGTGTCGACTGGCTCGAGGGATCCGGCGTCGCGCTCGACAACGGCGTGAAGTGCGGTGCGGACGGCCGCACGAACGTGCCCGGGGTGGTCGCCGTCGGTGACTGCGCCAACTGGTACGACCCGCACACCGGAGCCCACCGCAGGGTCGAGCACTGGACCGGCGCGCTGGAACGGCCGGATGCCGCCGTCGCCGCCCTGCTCGCGGGTGATGCCGCCCAGCCGGGCACGCCCCGGCCCGCGTACTTCTGGTCGGACCAGTACGGAGTGAAGATCCAGTTCGCCGGCCATGCGGCCGGGGCGGACAGCGTCACGGTCGAGGAAGGCTCGGCCGACGAGCGCAGCTTCCTCGCCGTCTACCGGCGGGCGGGCCGGCCCCTCGCCGTGCTCGGGATGAACCAGCCGCGGTTGTTCACCCGCTGGCGCAGACAACTCACCGCGGCGGCCGGGTCCTGACTCGTCCATGGATCGACGTACCGACGTATTGACGCCACGACGTTTCCCGAGGAGTGCACCGTGACCTCGACCAGACTGCCGGACAGCCTGATCCCCACGCTTCCCGGCTCCGCCTACACGGACCCCGGCATCTTCGCCCAGGAGCAGGAGCACATCTTCGAGATGATGTGGTTCTGTGTCGCGCGCTCGTCCGACCTGGCCACACCCGGGGCCTTCCGGACCGTCGACGTGGGCCGCGAGAGCATCCTCGTCACCCGCGCCCGGGACACCTCGATCCGCGCCTACTTCAATGTCTGCCGACACCGTGGGGCCAGGCTCTGCACCGACGAGGCCGGCGAGGTCAGGCGCGCCTTCCAATGCCCGTACCACGCCTGGACGTACGACCTGGACGGCAAGCTCGTCGCGGCGCCCAACCTCACCAGGATGCCCGACGTCGGACGCACCGAGTACGGCCTGGTGGGCGTGGCCGCACGGGAGTGGCTGGGCTATGTCTGGGTGTGTCTGGCGGAGAACCCGCCGTCCTTCGAGAAGGACGTGATCGGGGCCGTCGTCGAGCGGCTGGGCGACGTGGAGTCGATCGAGCACTACGACATCGCGAACCTCTCGGTGGGCCGGCGGATCGTCTACGACGTGAAGGCCAACTGGAAGCTCATCGTCGAGAACTTCATGGAGTGCTACCACTGTGCCACGATCCACCCCGAACTGACCGAGGTCCTGCCGGAGTTCGCCGACGGTTACGCGGCGCAGTACTACGTCGGCCACGGTGCGCAGTTCGGCGCGGAGGTCCGGGGGTTCACCGTCGACGGCTCCGCGGGCCTGGACCGCATACCGGGAGTCTCCGAGGACCAGGACCGCCGGTACTACGCGATCACCGTCAAACCGCAGGTCTTCGTCAACCTCGTGCCCGACCACGTCATCTTCCACCGCATGTACCCGATGGCGCACGACCGCACGGTGGTGGAGTGCGACTGGCTCTACCTGCCGCACGTCGTGGCGAGCGGCAAGGACGTCCGCCGCTCCGTGGAGCTGTTCGACCGGGTCAACCGCCAGGACTTCGAGGCCTGCGAGCGCACCCAGCCGGGGATGAGTTCACGGCTGTACGCCAAGGGCGGCGTGCTCGTGCCCAGCGAGCACCACATCGGCGCCTTCCACGCATGGGTGAACGAGCGACTCGGTACGCGCCGGCCGGAGTGAGATGAAAAAGGGCCGCCCCTGGCCCGCGTGAGCGGCTGGCGCGAGCCGCGCGGCGGTCGTGCTCTGCGGGCTCAGCCCAGGTATCCCATGCGGTGGCTGATCTCCACCGCGCCCCTGACGAGCACCGGAGCCAGCTCGTGCATCCGCTCCTCGGTGAACCGGTACCCCGGCCCGGAGGCGCTGATGGACGCGATGACCCGGCCCTCCCGGTCCCGGATAGGCGCGGCCACGGCATGCAGCCCGATCTCCAGCTCTTCCAGCGTCCAGGCGTACCCGCGCTCGCGGGCCTCGGCGAGGTTCTTCTCGATCTTCGTCTTCGCGGAGATCGTGTGCGGGGTCAGTTTCTTCAGGCCCGCCTCCGCCAGCAGCGCGGCGCGCTTCTTGGCGGGCAGATGGGCCAGCATGATCTTGCCGCTGGAGGTGGCGTGCAACGGGGTCAGCTGGCCGACCCAGTTGTGCGCGGTGACGGCGGCTTGGCCGCGCACCTGGTACAGGTTGATCGCGTAGTGCTCCTGCATCACGGCGATGTTGACCGTCTCGCCGATCTCCTCGGCCAGCCGCTCGCACACCGGCCTGCCCTGCTGGGTGATGTCGATACGCCCCGTGACGGCGCCCGCCAGGCGGACGATCCCGAAGCCGAGCGCGTACTTGCCCCGCTCGCCCGACTGCTCCACGAGGCCGCGCGCCTCCAGAGCACCGAGCAGCCGGAACGCGGTCGACTTGTGGACGTCGATCTCGGCGGCCACCTCGCTCACGCCCGCCTCGCCGCGCTGGGCCAGGATCTCGAGGACGCTGATGGCCCGGTCGACGGACTGCACCCCGCCCGACGGTGCCCCGCTGGTTTCGGTATCCGGACTGTAGTTGCTCATAACGGAACTATACGCGCAGTAAACAACACTCCTGCAAGTAACGCGGAGGGAGCAGAGATCTTACAAGTTGCGTTGTTCGCAACCTGGTGCATATAGCGATACCCGTACTAGCATGCCGCGCGTCATCGACGGCGCGAGCGAAGGCGAGGCTCCATGGCTCCCCTGCACTACGACTTCGTCATCGTCGGGGGCGGATCGGCCGGCAGCGCACTGGCGAACCGGCTCTCGGCCGACCCCGCAAACCGTGTGCTCGTGCTGGAAGCGGGCCGCTCCGACTACCCCTGGGACGTCTTCATCCACATGCCCGCGGCACTGACCTATCCCATAGGCAGCCGCTTCTACGACTGGAAGTACGAGTCCGAGCCCGAGCCCCACATGGGCGGCCGGCGCATCTACCACGCCCGGGGCAAGGTACTCGGCGGCTCCAGCAGCATCAACGGCATGATCTTCCAGCGCGGCAACCCGATGGACTACGAGCGCTGGGCCGCCGACCCCGGCATGGAGAGCTGGGACTACGCCCACTGTCTGCCCTACTTCCGCCGCATGGAGAACTGCCTGGCGGCCGACCCGGACGACGAGTTCCGCGGTCATGACGGCCCTCTCGTCCTCGAACGCGGCCCGGCCACGAACCCGCTCTTCAGCGCCTTCCTCGAGGCCACCGCGGAGGCGGGCTACGCCCCCACCGACGACGTCAACGGCTACCGGCAGGAAGGCTTCGCCAAGTTCGACCGCAACGTCCACCGCGGGCGTCGGCTCTCGGCCTCGAAGGCGTACCTCAAGCCCGCGATGAAGCGGCCGAACCTCACCGTGACGACGCGGGCGCTCGTCACCCGGGTGCTCTTCGAGGGCAGGCGGGCGGTCGGTGTCGAGTTCCGACGCGGCCGGGGCGCACCCCAGCAGGTCCGCGCCGGTGAAGTCATCCTGTGCGGCGGCGCCGTCAACTCGCCGCAGCTGCTCCAGCTCTCCGGCGTCGGCAACGCCGCCGAGTTGTCCGCCCTCGGGGTCGACGTCGTCGAGGACCTGCCGGGTGTCGGCGAGAACATGCAGGACCACCTGGAGGTGTACGTCCAGTACGCCTGTAAGCAACCGGTGTCCGTGCAGCCATACATGGCGAAGTGGCGGGCTCCGTTCATCGGCCTGCAGTGGCTGTTCGGGAAGGGGCCCGCGGCCACCAACCACTTCGAGGCCGGAGGCTTCGCCCGCAGCAACGAGGACGTGGACTATCCCAACCTGATGTTCCACTTCCTGCCGGTCGCCGTCCGCTACGACGGCTCCTCGCCCGCCGGTGGCCACGGGTACCAGGTGCACGTCGGGCCCATGTACTCCGACGCGACCGGATCGGTGAAGATCAAGAGCCGGGACCCGCGGCACAAGCCCGCCCTGCGCTTCAACTACCTCTCCACCGAGCAGGACCGCCGCGAGTGGGTCGAGGCGATCCGCGTCGCCCGCAGGATCCTCGGCCGACCCGCCCTCGCCCCCTACAACGGCGGCGAGATCTCGCCCGGACCCTCCGTCGAGACCGACGAGGAGATCCTCGCCTGGGTCGCCAGGGAGGGCGAGACCGCCCTGCACCCCTCGTGCACCTGCAAGATGGGAACGGACGAGATGGCCGTCGTCGACCCGCTGAGCATGCGGGTGCACGGACTCGACGGGCTGCGCGTGGTGGACGCGTCGGTGATGCCGTACGTCACCAACGGCAACATCTACGCCCCGGTGATGATGACCGCCGAGAAGGCGGCCGACCTCATCCTCGGCAACGAGCCGCTGCCGCCCTCCAAGGCGGTGTACTACCGGCACCGCGACGCCCAGAAGCAGGCCGGGTAGCCCTGCCGGGATCGGCCGACCCCTTGACGGGTGTCGGCCCATTCGGCCAGGGTGTTCCACCACAAGCAATGCAGTGCACAATGCGCAACGAATTCTGTTCGAAGGGCGCGGCGCATGGCAGATCTCTATGTGGACGGGCAGTGGTGTGATCCGGTGGCCGGCGGTCACCGGGAGATCCGCTGTCCCGCGGACGGCACGCTCGTTGCGACGGTCTCGGAGGCCACACGCCCCGACACCGAAGCGGCGATCGCCGCGGCCCGGCGGGCCTTCGACCTCGGCCCCTGGCCCCGGACCCCCGAGCGTGAGCGCGGCGCACTGCTGCTGCGTACCGCCGACATCCTCGAGCGCGACGCCAAGGAGTTCGCCCGCGCCGAGTCCCTCGACACCGGCAAGCGTCTGGTCGAGAGCGAGTACGACATCGCCGACGTCGCTTCCTGCTTCCGCTACTACGGCGGCATCGCCGGCACCAGCGCCGGCCGGGTGATCGACACCGGCCGCGCCGACGCGCTCAGCCGCGTCACCCACGAGCCCGTCGGGGTCTGCGCACTGATCACCCCCTGGAACTACCCGCTGCTGCAGGCCTCGTGGAAGGTCGCCCCGGCCCTGCTCGCGGGAAACACCCTCGTCCTCAAGCCCAGCGAGCTGACGCCCTCCACCTCGATCCTGCTGATGAAGGCACTGGAGGAAGCCGGACTACCCGCGGGCGCCGCCAACCTCGTCCTGGGCGCCGGAGCCGAGGCGGGGGCGCCCCTGGCCGAGCACCCGGCCGTCGACATGGTGTCGTTCACCGGAGGCCTGGAGACCGGGCGGCACATCATGGCCACCGCCGCGGCGACGGTGAAGAAGGTCGCGTTGGAACTCGGCGGCAAGAATCCCAACGTCGTCTTCGCCGACGCCGACTTCGCCACCGCTGTCGACTTCGCGCTCACGGCCGTCTTCCTGCACTCCGGGCAGGTCTGCTCGGCCGGCGCCCGCCTGATCGTCGAGGACTCGTTCCACGACGCCTTCGTGGACGAGGTGGTACGCCGCGCGAAGCACATCCGCCTCGGCGGGCCCTTCGACCCCGGCGCCGAGACCGGCCCGCTGATCTCCGCGCAGCACCGGGAGAAGGTCGAGGCGTATGTCGCGGCAGGCCTCGCCGAGGGTGCCGTGCTGCGCTGCGGCGGCGCGCGTCCCGGCAACCCGGTCCTGGCGAACGGCTTCTACTACCCGCCCACCGTCCTCGACGAGTGCAGGCAGGACATGCGCGTGGTGCACGAGGAGTCCTTCGGCCCCGTGCTCACCGTCGAGCGCTTCCACGACGAGGACGACGCCGTGCGCATCGCCAATGACACGGAGTACGGCCTCGCCGGTGCCGTCTGGACGCAGGACGCGGGCAGGGCCCAGCGGGTCGCCCGCCGGCTGCGCCACGGCACCGTGTGGATCAACGACTACCACCCCTATGTGCCGCAGGCGGAGTGGGGTGGATTCGGGCACTCGGGCGTGGGCCGTGAACTGGGGCCGACCGGCCTGGACGAATACCGGGAGCCCAAGCACGTCTGGCAGAACATCCAACCCCGGCCGCAGCACTGGTTCCGCGGCTGAACGCCGAAAAGAGGTCGATCGTGACCCCAGCACAGACCGAGGTGTCGCGGCGGCGCGACACGTCCCAGGACCCGCAGGAGCGCACCCCGGTCATCTCCGTGCGCCGGCTGTGGAAGGTGTTCGGGCCGAAGGCCGACGCGGTGCCGGGCTCCACGGAGTTGTGCGGTCTCACCCGCCGCGAGCTGATGGACCGCACCGGCTGCACCGCCGCCGTACGGGACGTGAGCTTCGAGGTCTCGCCCGGCGAGGTGTTCGTCGTGATGGGCCTGTCCGGCTCCGGCAAGTCCACCCTGGTGCGATGTCTGACCCGGCTGATCGAACCGACGGCCGGGGAGGTCGTCTTCGAGGGCGAGGACATCCGGGACGCCGACCCGGGGCGGCTGCGCGAACTGCGGCGCAGCAAGTTCTCCATGGTCTTCCAGCATTTCGGCCTGCTGCCGCACCGCAAGGTCGTGGACAACGTGGCGTTCGGCCTGGAGATCCGGGGCATGGGCAAGGCCGAGCGCACCAAGAAGGCCTTGGAGGTCGTCGAACTGGTGGGCCTGGCCGGATACGAGAACGCCTATCCCGACCAGCTCTCCGGCGGTATGCAGCAGCGCGTCGGACTCGCCCGCGCCCTGGCCGGCGACCCCGACGTCCTCTTCTTCGACGAGCCGTTCTCCGCACTCGACCCGCTGATCCGCCGCGACATGCAGAGCGAGGTCATCCGCCTGCACCACGAGGTCGGCAAGACCATGGTGTTCATCACCCACGACCTCTCCGAGGCGCTCAAGCTGGGCGACCGCATCCTGATCATGCGCGACGGCAAGATGGTCCAGTGCGGCACCGGAGACGAACTGGTCGGCGCACCCGCCGACGCCTACGTACGCGACTTCGTCAAGGACGTACCCCGCGGCGACGTCCTGACCCTGCGCTGGATCATGCGCCCGGCCGAACCGGAAGACGCCCTCGACGGGCCCGAGTTGGGCCCCGACGTCGTGGTCCGCGAGGCCACCCGGGCTGTACTGGCCGCCGACAGACCGGTCAAGGTCGTCGAGGGCGGCAAGCTGCTCGGAGTCGTCGGCGACGAGGAGATCCTCTCCGTCGTCGCCGGTCGGGAAGGCGGTGCGTGATGGCCGTCGCCGCCGACGTGACCACGCCGGTCGCGACCCTGCGCCAGAAGGTCAGCCGCCCCATGGCGGTCGCGGGGATCCTCGTCCTGTGGCTGGTGCTCTTCGCCGTGCTGCGGGGCCGGCAGACGCTGACCCTCGCGGCTGCCGACCTCACCGGCCTGCACCACTGGCTGAACGACGTCAACGACACGATCGGCGCCAACCGCAACTCCAACCCGCTCTTCCTGTACTTCTTCAACGAGATCCGGCTGGCCATCGACCACCTGGTCACCTTCGTGCAGTCCCTGATCTCGCAGCCCACCGGCAACCGCCCGGTCCCGCAGGTCGGCTGGCTCGGCGTGGTCGGCATCACCGGCTACGTCTCCTGGGCCGTCGGCAACTGGCGGGTCGCCCTGCTGGCCGTGGCCGGCTTCACCTTCTTCGGGCTGCAGGGGCTGTGGCAGGAGAGCATGGACACCCTGGCGCTGACCCTGTCGGCGGTCCTCGTGGCGCTGCTCATCGGCATCCCGCTCGGCGTGTGGGCCGGTCTCTCCGACCGGTTCAACCGGATCATGACGCCCTTCCTGGACTTCATGCAGACGATGCCGACCTTCGTCTATCTCGCCCCGCTGACCCTGATCTTCCTCATCGGCGGGGCCTCCGCCGTGATCACCACGGTGATCTACGCGGCACCGCCCGCCATCCGCATCACCGCACACGCCATCCGGTCGGTGCCCGAGACCACCGTCGAGGCGGCGGACTCGCTCGGCACGACACGAACGCAGCAACTACTGAAAGTGCTGCTGCCGTTGTCGAAGCGCACCGTGGTCATGGGCGTCAACCAGACCATCATGGCCGCCCTCGCCATGGTGACCATCGCCGCCCTGATCGACGCGCCCGGCCTCGGCAAGACCGTCGTCCAGGCCCTGCAGTCCCTCGATGTCGGCACCGCCTTCAACGCCGGCCTCGCCATCGTCGTCATGGCCATCGTGCTCGACCGGGTCACCACGGCGGCGGCCGGGCGCGCCGACGCGGCCCGCCGCGCCGGCGGCCGGCTCCTGAAGTGGCGCCGGCCGCTGCTGGTGGCCGGCGGGATCACGGCGGCCGTCCTGGTCTACCTGTCCCACACCTACGTCTGGGCGGCCGAGTTCCCCGGCAACGGCAGCACCGGCAGTCACATCGCGAGCGCGGCCGACACCGCGACCACCTGGCTGCAGGACCACCTCTCCGGCCTGACCAACGCCATCCGGGACGCCCTGACCAACGGCCTGCTCAATCCTTTCCAGACGTTGCTCACCGAGTCCCCGTGGTGGCTCGTCGGCGTCACCCTGGTCGCGCTCGGCGCGGTGCTCGGCGGCCGGTGGGCTGCGGTGACGGCCGCCGTGTGCGTCGGGCTGCTGGTCGGTACGGGCGTGTGGTCGGACAGCATGACCACCCTCGCCTCGACCGCTGTGGCCACGGTGCTGGTGATGCTGCTCGGTGTCGTCTTCGGGGTGTGGATGGGACGCAGCCCGCTCGTGGACCGGCTGGTGCGGCCCACCCTGGACGCCGCGCAGGTCATGCCGCCCTTCGTGTATCTCGTGCCGTTCCTGGCGCTGTTCGGTGCCACCCGGTTCACCGCGATCGTCGCGGCCGTCGTCTACGCGGCACCCGTCGCGATCAAGATCATCGCGGACGGTGTGCGGAACGTGCCCGAGTCCACCGTGGAGGCGGCCACCTCGGCCGGATGCAACACCTGGCAGATCGTCACCAAGGTCCAGCTGCCGATGACACGCAGCGCCCTGACCCTCGCGACCAACCAGGGCCTGATCTACGTGCTGTCGATGGTGGTGGTGGGCGGCCTGGTAGGGGCCGGAGCACTCGGCTACGACGTGGTGGCCGGGTTCTCGCAGGGAGAGCTGTACGGCAAGGGGCTGGCGGCGGGGCTCGCCATCGTACTGCTCGGAGTCATGTTCGACCGGATCACTCAGGCTGCGGCGCGACGCACCAGGGCATAAGGAGCACGACACCATGGCAAGACACTGGCGAGCCGGCGCGGCCGGCCTGGCCGTCCTCGGCCTCACCCTCACGGCCTGCTCGGGGGCGAAGGTCGGCGACAGCACCGCCGCGGGCTCGAAGGCCTCGGGCGGCAAGTGCGGCACCTTCAACCTGGCCGTCAACCCGTGGGTGGGCTACGAGGCGGACGCGGCGGTCGTCGCGTACGTCGCGCAGCACGACCTCGGCTGTACGGTCAACAAGAAGGACCTGAAGGAGGAGATCGCCTGGCAGGGCTTCGGGACCGGTGAGGTCGACGCCGTCCTGGAGAACTGGGGCCATGACGATCTGAAGAAGAAGTACATCACTGGCCAGAAGACCGCCGTCGAGGCGGGCCAGACCGGCAACAAGGGCGTCATCGGCTGGTTCGTGCCGCCGTGGCTGGCCAAGGCCCACCCGGACATCACCGACTGGCACAACCTCGACAAGTACGCGGCCGAGTTCAAGACCTCCGAATCGGGCGGCAAGGGCCAGCTCCTCGACGGCGACCCGTCGTACGTCACCAACGACGCGGCGCTGGTGAAGAACCTGAAGCTCGACTTCAAGGTGGTGTACGCGGGCAGCGAGACCGCGCTCATCCAGGCGTACCGGACAGCCGAGAAGAACAAGCAGTGGGTGATCGGCTACTTCTACGAGCCGCAGTGGTTCATGTCCGAGGTGCCGCTGGTCAAGGTGAACCTGCCGACGTACAAGGCGGGATGCGACGCCGACGCGGCCAAGGTCGCCTGCGACTATCCGGTGTACAACCTCGACAAGATCGTCAGCTCGAGCTTCGCCAGGTCGGGCGGTTCGGCGTACAACCTGGTGAAGAACTTCAACTGGACGAACGACGACCAGAACACGGTGGCCAAGTACATCGCGGTGGACAAGATGTCGGACGACGCCGCGGCCAAGAAGTGGGTCGACGCGAACCCCGACAAGGTCAAGGCCTGGCTGAAGTAGCAGGGGCCGGAGGCTGCCGGTCGAACACGCCCGGCAGGCGGTGCACCCATGTGCGCACCGCCTGCCGGGCGTTGCCGTGTTCCGGCCTGTTCTGCGACGTCACCGCCCCCTTGACACCCCTCCCCGGCGACGGGCACATTGAGTTGCGCAGCCTGAATCGCGTTGCGCACACAGCAACTTGACCGGTCTCAAGTTCGGAGGTTGGGCGATGGCGGGACCCCGAGTGGTGATCATCGGAGCGGGTGTCGTGGGAGCGGCCCTGGCGGACGAGATCTCCGCACGCGGCTGGACCGAAGTGACCGTGGTCGATCAGGGCCCCCTCCCGGCCACCGGGGGATCCTCCTCGCACGCCCCCGGCCTGGTCTTCCAGACGAACCCCTCGAAGACCATGACCGAGCTGGCCCGCTACACCGTGGAGAAGTTCTGCTCACTCGAGGTCGACGGCGAGCCCTGCTTCCTCCAGGTCGGCGGGCTCGAGGTGGCCACCGGTCCCGAGCGCCTCGCCGAACTCCACCGCCGCCACGGCTGGATCACTGCCTGGGGCATCGAGGCACGCCTGCTCACCCCCGACGAATGCGTGGAGCAGCACCCGCTGGTCAACCGGGACAGGGTCCTTGGCGGTCTGCTCGTCCCCACCGACGGTCTCGCCAAGGCCGTCCTCGCCGTCGAGGCACAGATCCGCCGGGCCACCGGGCGCGGAGTGCGCTTCCTGGCCCGCCACGAGGTCCTCGACGTGCGGCACGACGAGGGCCGCGTCACCGGCGTGCTGACCGACCAGGGCGAGATCCCCGCCGACATCGTCGTGTGCTGCGCCGGCATCTGGGGCCCCAAGATCGCCCGCATGGCCGGGATGAACCTGCCGCTCACCCCGCTCGCCCACCAGCTCGCCTGGACCGGCCCGGTCCCCGCCCTCGCCGGCCAGACCGAGGAGGCGGTCCGCCCGATCCTGCGCCACCAGGACGCCGACCTCTACTACCGCGACCGCTTCGACGGCCTCGGCATCGGCTACTACGGCCACCGGCCCATGCCGGTCTGCGCGGACGACATCCTCTCCGTGGACGAGGCCGAGGACATGCCCTCGGTCCTGAAGTTCACCGAGGAGGACTTCGAGGACGCCTGGACCGAGACGAAGTCCCTGCTGCCCGCGACCCGCGAAGCCAAGGTGGAGGAGGGCATCAACGGCCTGTTCTCCTTCACGACCGACGGCTACCCGCTGCTCGGCGAGTCCCCGGACGTCAAGGGCTTCTGGGTCGCCGAGGCCGTGTGGGTCACCCACTCGGCGGGCGTCGGCCGGGCCGTCGCCGAATGGCTGGTCGACGGCCACTGCTCCTCCTTCGACCTGCACGAGTGCGACGTCAACCGCTTCGAGCCGCACCAGCTGTCCCCGGAGTACGTCCTGGCCCGCGACTGCCAGAACTTCGTCGAGGTCTACGACATCCTCCACCCCCTCCAGCCGTCCGGGAAGCCGCGTCCGATCCGCACCAGCCCCTTCTACGCCCGCCAGCAGGAACACGGTGCGTTCTTCCTGGAGGCGAACGGCTGGGAGCGCCCCCAGTGGTACGAGGCCAACGCGCCCCTGGCCGAGGGCCGCGACATCCCCGCCCCCAACGACTGGGCCGCACGCTACTGGTCGCGCGTCGTCGGCGCCGAGGCCCAGGTCACCCGTGAGAAGGTCGCCCTCTACGACATGACCGCTCTCAAGCGCCTGGAGGTGAGCGGCCCCGGTGCCGGCGGCTTCCTGGAGCGGCTGGTCACCGGCAAGGTCGCCAAGTCCGTCGGCTCGGTGACGTACACCCTGCTCCTGGACCACGACGGCGGGATCCGCAGTGACATCACGGTCGCCCGTCTCGCCCCTGACCGCTTCCAGGTCGGAGCCAACGGCAACCTCGACCTCGACTGGTTCACCCGCCACCTGCCCGCCGACGGCACGGTCCAGGTCCGCGACATCACCGCCGGCACCTGCTGCATCGGCCTGTGGGGCCCGCTCGCCCGCGAGGTGCTGCAGCCCCTCACCGACCAGGACTTCTCCAACGACGGCCTCAAGTACTTCCGCGCCCGGCACGCCCACATCGGCAGCGTCCCGGTGACGGCCATGCGTCTGTCGTACGTCGGCGAGCTGGGCTGGGAGCTGTACACCACCGCCGACCTGGGCCAGAAGCTGTGGGACACCCTGTGGGCCGCGGCCGAACCGCTCGGCGGCATCGTCGCCGGCCGCGGCGCCTTCAACAGCCTCCGCCTGGAGAAGGGCTACCGGTCCTTCGGCACCGACATGACCTACGCGCACGACCCCTACGAGGCCGGCGTCGGCTTCGCCGTCAGGCTCGACAAGGGCGACTTCATCGGCAGGAACGCGCTGGTGCGCCGCAAGGCGGACGTACGGCGCAGGCTGTCCTGCCTCACCATCGAGGACCCGCAGGCGGTCGTCATGGGCAAGGAGCCGGTGTACGACGGCGACCGCGCCGTCGGCTACGTCACCAGCGCCGCCTACGGCTACACCGTCGGCAAGGGCATCGCCTACGCCTGGCTCCCGGCGGAGCTGGCCACCCCCGGCACCGCCGTGCACATCGGCTACTTCGACCAGCGCATCGAGGCCGTCGTCGCCGAGGAGCCGCTGTTCGACCCGTCCATGTCCCGCCTGCGCGGCTAGCGGAGAGGAAGGAACACGGCGGTCCGAGGCGAACTCGCCGGGCAAACGGCACAGTTGACGGCCCTCGCCGATGACGGCAGCCGGCCCGGGCGGGCCGCCGTACTCAGCCGGACAACCGGGAGCGCAGCAGCCGCTTGTCCGGCTTGCCCGCCGCCGTCAGCGGGATGGCGGGCACCAGGTGCAGGGCGTCGGGAGCGCAGAGGCGGCCCTTGCGCGCGGTGACGAAGTCGCGGATCTCCTGCAGGGTGGGCCGCTGTCCGTCGACGGGCACGACAGCGGCGTGGACGTGTTCCACCGACTCCTCGTCCCGGCTGCCGTAGACCGCGCACCGGGCGACGGCCGGGTGGCCCAACAGCAGGTCCTCCAGCTCCGCCGGATAGACATGGCCCCCTACGACCACGATCATCTCCTTGATCCGGTCCACGATGTAGAGGTAGCCGTGCTCGTCGAGCAGGCCGACGTCACCGGTGCGCACCCAGCCGTCCCGCAGCACCTCGGCGGTCAGCTCAGGCTGCCTCCAGTAGCCCTGCATCACATAGGGCGAGCGCACCTGCACTTCGCCGCGTTCCCCGGTGGGCAGCATGGTGCCGTCGGCGTCCCGGACGGCGATCTCCACGCCGGGCAGGGCCCTGCCGACCGTCAGCTGTCCGCCGGGGCCGGTCACCTCGTGGTCCTCGGGGCGAGCCTCGGTGATCATCTGCGCCTCGGACTGCCCGTACAGGCCGTAGAGCACGGGCCCCAGGACCTCGGCCGCCCGGCGCAGCCTGGCCGGTGAGGCGGCGGTGCCGCCGTAGCTGATCCGGGACAGGCTGGACAGATCGGTGCGGGGCAGCTCCGGGTGGTCCAGCAACTGGTAGAGCAGGGGCGGCAACAGCCAGATGTGGGTGATGCGTTCGCGCTCGATCGCGGCCAGCACGTCCGCGGGCTCGAAAGCGTGCCGCAGGACCACCGAGCCGCCCTGGTGGAGCGCCCGGTCGGCGAAGATGCCGGCGAGGTGGGCGAGCGAGGTGCAGGCCAGAAAGCGGGGCGGGTCACCGGCGCCGGTGAGCGGGTGGTCCAGGCTTCGCCGGTAGGGGCCGTGGGTCATCCGGATGCCCTTGGGGATGCCGGTGGTTCCGCCGGTGTGCCGGATGCACCAGTCGTCGTCCGGGCCCACGGGAGCGGCCATCGGCCGCGCCGGGCGCCGGGCGGCCGCGGCCAGGACGTCCTCGGCGAAGCCGCC
This sequence comes from Streptomyces broussonetiae, assembly GCF_009796285.1. NCBI lineage: Bacteria > Bacillati > Actinomycetota > Actinomycetes > Kitasatosporales > Streptomycetaceae > Streptomyces > Streptomyces broussonetiae. Next base: position 9,045,439 of record NZ_CP047020.1, read on the forward strand.
CGGTCCCAGGGAAAGCGCCGGAGGGACGCCGGGGAGCTGTGACAACTCCTGTGCAGCGTCGATCCGTTGGCCGTCCACGAGCAGCAGGGAGGAGTCCACGCTCGCCATCACGCGGGCCATGACGGGCGGGCTCGTGCCCTCGTAGAGGCAGACCACCCGGGCCCCGGCCAGATTGGCGGCATAGCGGGCGACGAGCGCCTCGGCGGTGTTGCCGGTGAGCAGGGTGACCGTGGCGCCGCGGCCCACCCCGCGCTCCGTCAGCTCCCCGCCGAGCCGGTGCACCCGGTCCCGGAACTCGCCCGCGCTGATCACGAGCCCCTCGGCGGTCGTGACGGCCGCCCGTGACGGTTCGGCGGAGAGCACGTCGAGGATGGTCTCCACATAGCCGAGGAAACCGCCGCCCGCGGTGGCGTGTTGCCGACTCATGTCTCTTCTCCCGTGTCGGAACCGGTGGACGCCCTCGACGCTAGTTCCGACCGTTCATACCTTCCACGACCTGATAGGCCATGTGCTCATGACCTGTGGAGCATGAGCCCTGCCGCGGCCGGGTCAGGTGGGGGTCCGGCCCAGGTAACCCATCCGGTGGCTGATCTCCTCCGCGCCCTTGATCAGTACGGGCGCCAGTTCGTGGAGGCGCTCCTCGGTGAAGCGGTACGCCGGCCCGGACGCGCTCAGGGCGGCGATGACCTCGCCGTCACGGGAACGGATCGGGGCGGCCACGGCGTGCAGCCCGATCTCCAGTTCCTCCAGCGTCACCGCGTAGCCGCGCTCGCGGGCCTCGGAGAGGTTCTTCTCGAGCTTCGTCCTGGCGGTCAGGGTGTGCGGGGTCAGCTTCCGCAGCCCGGAGGCCGCCAGCACACGGGCCCGCTGCTTCGTCGTCAGGTGGGCCAGCAGGATCTTGCCGCTGGACGTGGCGTGCACCGGGGTGAGCTGCCCGACCCAGTTGTGTGTGCCGACCGCGCCGGGACCGCGCACCTGGTAGAGGTTGACCGCGTAATGCTCCTGCAGGACCGCGATGTTGACGGTCTCGCCGATCTCCTCTATCAGCCGCTCGCACACCACCCGGCCCTGCTGGGTGACGTCGAGTCGGCCGGTGACGGCGCCCGCGAGGCGTACGATCCCGAACCCCAGCCGGTACTTGCCCCGCTCGGCCGTCTGCTCGACCAGGCCACGTGCCTCGAGCGCGCCGAGCAGGCGGAACGCGGTCGACTTGTGGACGTCGATCTCGGCGGCGACCTCGCTGACGCCCGCCTCGCCGCGCTGGGCGAGGATCTCCAGGACACTGACGGCACGGTCGACGGACTGCACCCCGCCGGCCGACGAGCCTGCTGTTTCGCCATCTGCAACGTTGTTGCTCATGGCGCAACTATACGCACTGGCGTGTCCGAAACCCGGCCAGGCCGGTATACCACGGTGCGACAGCGTGCGCAGCCTGCCGGCCCGTTCGCCAGGCGAGCGGACGCCGCTCGTCTGGCCCGCCGGCAGGGACCTGCGGCGCATTCCGGTGCACAACCCGACGCCGGTCTACCCCCACTCCCTGCTCTGGCGCGCGGACAACTCCCACCCCGCGCTAGCCGCCCTGCGCACCTACCTGGCGGCCGTACGGCCGAACCGCACCGACGAGCCGACCTGGGTACCGCCGTGGGCCCGGAGCGGCTGCTCGGGGGCCACGGCCCGGCACGTTCAGTGAACCGGTGTCCGCACACCGGTGTCACCCAACAGCCGCCGGGCAGAAGGTGCGGGCGGCGGACACCGTGGCGCGGAGGCCTTCGGGGGCGGGCCACCGCAGTGTGCTCCAAAGCCTTCCGTGCCACGAGACGGCCGGCGGTTTTGAACGCCGCCTCACTGGAGCCGAACGTGTCGGCCCGGGCGTGCCGCGGTACCACCCTGGCGGCGGTCACGACGCCGTGCTCCGGCAGGCCCAACTGCTCCCTGATCCCCTCGGCGAGCGGGGCGAGGAAGCGCGGCAGATCCTCGGCGGGTTCGTACTCCACGTGCCGGCATGGGATCGCCGGCGTGGCGTCGATGCGCTCGCCGGTCGGTGACGTCCCTCCTGCGCGGCCCGATTCAGGAACTCCCGCCCTCCGTGCCGTAGTACAGCCCGAGGAACTCCTCCATCGCCGCGTCGACACCGGCACGGTCACCGGTGGCGAGCAGGTCGAGGAGCAGGCCGCGGATGGTGGCGAGCCCCAGTCTGGCGCGGTTGCGGGCCGCAGCAGGATCCGCTCCTGCTGCCACCTCGGCGGCCACGTGCGGCTCCAGCCAGTCCGTCACGAGCCCTTCCAGGACCGGGAGGGCCTCGGGGCGGCCCCGTAGCGCCTGCCCGCAGATCTCGAAGAAGAGCCGTTCCTGGCCGGCCAGTTCGGGGTCGGCCAGCTGTTGCCACAGCCGGCGCGCGGCATCGGCGGGTGAGAGGCCCGGCTCCGCGCGGAGCCGGGCCAGCAGCTCGCGCTGGCGCCGCTCCGACGTCCGGACGATCTCGACGAGCAACTGCTCCTTGGAGCCGAAGTAGTGGATCAACATGCGGTGACTGACGCCGATCGCGGTGCCCAGGCGGCGCAGACTCAGGTCCGAGATGCCGTGTTCCGCCACGTGATCGGCGGCCGCGTCCACCAGTTGGGCACGCCGGTCCCCGTCGGTGCCGCGCGCGGTCCCGGTCCTGGGATGCGAGTCGCCCGTATTCGTCACAGCATGAGTGTACCGATTGGTACACTCCGCATGTACCGTGTGGTACATGAAGCCTGTCACCGTGTCGATCGCCGTACCGCAGACGCCCGAGCAGGTCTACGACTTCCTCGATGTCATGGCTCATCACGAGCGCTTCACCGACCACTACCTGACCAACTGGCGCCACAGCGGCCCCGGTCGTGGCATCGGATCGGGCGCCACCGTCACCGCCGTGCTGGCCGGCACGAAGAGCGACGTCGACGTCGAGGTCGTCGAGGCCGACAGGCCGCGGCGCCTCGTCGAGCGCAACGTCAGTGCGGCCGGCCGGCGTCTGGCCCACGGCACCTACACCATCGAACCGCTGCCCACCGGTGGGAGCCGGGTCTCGTTCACGTACGCCTGGACGCGCGCCCCGCTCGCCGACCGAGTGGTGGCCCCCCTCGTCCGGGCCATCATGCGCAGCGCCAACCACACGGTGCTGCAACGCCTGGCCGAGGAACTGGCCCGCCACGTGTCCACCGCCGGCTCCTGACAGCGTCGTACGACCGGGAACCCGCCCTTGGCCGCGCAGGTTTACACCACATCTCCATCCCTGGTCTGACGCCCCGGGGCACCGTTGCCTGCGAAGCTGGTCACCACCGGCAAGCCCACAGCAGACCACAGGGGACCAGGGTTTGCCGGAGGGGGACGCACGGGGGACACATGGCGCAGCGCATTCCGCGGTTCTCGCTCGAGGGCGTACCGGACGCCGAGATCTCGCATCATCCCTTCATCACCGAGGACGGCCTGAGTCTGAGCCTGACACGGTTCCGCCGTGGTCCGTGTGACGATCCCGTGCTGCTGGTCCACGGACTGAGTTCCGGAAGCGACATGTTCATCATGCCGGAGCACCGCAACCTGACGAGCTACCTGCTCGACCACGGTTTCACCGACGTGTGGGCGCTGGACTCGCGGATGAGCAACCGCTTCCCCTACAACACGGAGCCGGGCCGCCACAGCCTGGACGACCTGGCCCGGTTCGACTACCCGGCGGCGCTCGCAGAGGTGCGCCGTCATGCCGCGCCACGGCCCGTGCACGTCATCGCGCACTGCCTCGGTTCGCTGGCCTTCGCCATGAGCCTCTCGGCCGGCTCCGTGGACGGCATCGCGAGCCTCGCGGCGAACAGCGTGGCGCTGACCCCGCGGCTGACCCGGTGGTCGCGCTGGAAGCTGGAGTACGGGCCCGAGCTGTTCGAACACGCCCTGGGGCTCTCCGTCCTGGATCCGCGCGCGCGGACCGGTCGCCGGTTCACTCCCGGCTGGGCGCTGTCCCGGGTGGTCTCGCTGGCGCACCAGGAGTGCGACAACCCGGCCTGCCACATGATCAGTTTCATGTGGGGGAGCGGCTGGCCCGCCCTCTACAGCCACGAGAACCTGCACCCGCTCACCCACGACCGCATCGCCGACCTGCTGGGCCCCAGTGGGCTGGGCTACGTGCGGCATGTGCGGAAGATGGTCCGGGCAGGGCACGCGGTGAAGAACGACCCCCGCGACCCGCGTCACACCGCACTGCCCGACGACTACCTGACGGACGTCACCGAGATCGACACACCGATCCTCTTCCTGACCGGTGACCAGAACCACGTCTTCGGCGACTCGAACGTGATCTGTCACCGTGAGCTGTCCCGGCGCACCCCCGACCGTCACGAACTGGCAGTCCTGCCCGGCTACGGACACATCGACCCCATCATCGGCAAGGACGCCCACCGGGACGTCTTCCCGCAGATCCTCGACTTCCTGCGACGGCGGGCGGCAGCATGACCGTGCGTACGACGTCGCAGGCGTCACCACGACGGTCCGGCGCGGGCGTCGGGCACGCGGATGTCGTGGTGGTCGGCTCCGGCTTCGGTGGTTCCGTCGCGGCCTACCGGCTGGCCGAGGCCGGGCTGTCGGTGGTCGTGCTGGAACGCGGCCGCGCCTATCCGCCGGGCAGCTTCGCCCGCACGCCCGCCGAGACCGGCCGCGCTTTCTGGGACCCCGGCTCCGGCCTGTACGGGCTGTTCGACGTCTGGTCGTTCCGTGGCTGCGACGCGGTGGTGGCCAGTGGCCTCGGCGGCGGCTCGCTCATCTTCGCCAATGTGCTGCTGCGCAAGGACGAGCGCTGGTTCGTGACGGAGCAGCCGCTGCCCGGCGGGGGCCACGAGTCCTGGCCGGTCGGCCGCGCCGATCTGGAGCCGCACTACGACGCGGTGGAACGGATGATGGGCGCCGTGCCGTACCCGCTGCACCGGCCCGGTTACGCGGACACCCCCAAGACCCGGGCGCTGCGCGAAGCCGCCGCCGCGCTGGGGCTGGAGTTCCAACTGCCCCCGCTCGCCGTCGCCTTCGCACCCTCACCCGATGCCGAACCCCAGCCCGGCCTGCCCGTCGACGGCCCGCGGGAAGGCAACCTGCACGGTAGCGACCGCCGTACCTGCAGGCTGTGCGGAGAGTGCAACATCGGCTGCAACGAAGGGGCCAAGAACAGCCTCGACTTCACCTATCTGTCGGCTGCCCGCAGGCACGGCGCCGACCTGCGCACCGGTCACGACGTCCAGGCCGTACGACCCGGCCCGCGCGGCGGCTACCAGGTGGACTACGTCCGGTACACCGGCACCGGGCCGGACGCCGGTGAGCCGGGCAGCCGCGAGCCGGGCCGCCGCCCACCGACCGGAACCCTCACCTGCGACCGGCTGGTGCTGGCCGCGGGGACCCTTGGTACGACGCAACTGCTGCTGCGCTCGCGCAACCGGCTTCCCGGACTGGGCCCGGCGCTCGGCACGCGTTTCTCCACCAACGGCGACACGCTCTCCTTCCTGCTCAGGGCCAAGGACCGACGCACCGGCGGGAGCAGGCCGCTGAATCCCAGTCAGGGACCGGTGATCACCGGGGCCCTGCGGCTTCCCGACGAACTCGACGGCCACCCGGGAGCCGGGCGCGGAGGCTACATCGAGGACGGCGGATACCCCCAGTTCGTCCAGTGGCTGGCGGAAGGCGCCCGGGGACCGCAACAGCTGTCCCGCGCGGCCCGGTTCCTCACCCGCCGACTGACCGGCCGGCTCGGCCTCACCTCCGGTCGGCATCTGTCGAAGGACCTCTCGGACCTGCTGGGCGACGGCCTGCTGACCAGCACCTCCCTGCCGCTGCTCGGCATGGGCCGGGACATCCCGGACGGCGAGCTGCGCCTGCGCGGCGGTCGGCTCGACGTCGGCTGGACACCGGCGCACAGCGCGGACGAACTCCGGCGCATCCACGCGACGATGCGCCGGATCGCGGACGTCCTGGACGCAGGCTACGCCGACAACCCCCTGTGGCACCTGGGCCGGACCGTCACCGTGCACCCGCTCGGCGGCGTCCCGATGAGCAGTCGGCCCGAGACGGGGGTGTGCGATCCGTTCGGCGAGGTGCACGGGCACCCGGGCCTGTACATCGCGGACGGTTCGGCGCTGCCCGGCCCGGTCGGCGCCAATCCTTCCCTCACCATCGCCGCCCTCGCCGACCGCATGTGCACCCGGCTGCTGGAGGCCCGTGCCGGCGGGGGAAACGGTGCCGTGCCCCGGCCGGCCTACGCCCGGCGCACCTCGCTGGTCTTCACGGAGCGGATGCGCGGCTACTACGTACCGGGCGCAACCGATCCCGAGTGCGCCGAGCGGGGCGGCGCACAGCGCGAGCACTTCGCCTTCCGGCTCACCGTCACGGCCGACGACCTCGACGCCTTCCTGGACGACCCGGAACACCAGGCGCGTGCCGACGGCTGGGTGGAGTCCCCCGGCTGCGGCGGCCGGCGGCCGGTCCTGCACGGCCGGTTCCACCTCTTCGCGCCGGCCTCGGCCGGCGGCGGCCAGGAAGCCGGCGGCACGGATCCGGCCGGTGCCGACGTCCGTCGCGTGCTGCGCTACCGGCTCCACTTCACCGACTCGCAGGAGCGGCCCTGCACCTTCGCCGGCCACAAGCAGATCACCCACGCAGCCACCTTGCGCCTGTGGCCCGACACGACCGTGCTGCCCTTCCGCGTGCTCGCCGGGCATTCCGCCGACCCGCTGGACCCCGAAGCCGCGGTGCTCGGTGCGGGCCGACTCCGTCTGGGCCTTCGTGACCTCGCCCACCAGCTCAGCACCTTCCGTACCACCGGCCCGGACGGTACGGCCGCACTGGCCCGCTTCGGCGAGTTCTTCCTCGGCCGGCTCTGGGCGAGCTACTCCCCGTACGCCCGGCCACCGGGCGGGGGCACACCGTCCCCGTGAGCGCCGACTTCGCCTGCGGCGAACCAATCCACCCCTGTCGGCGTCGATCTCCTGTGAAGAGTCCTACATTCGGCAGTCGCGTTGTACCGCTGGCCGTCGCGGCCCTGACGGTCCTGACAGGATGCTCGGGATCGTTGGCAGGCGGTGCGAAAACCGTCACGAGAAACGTCGCCGTCACACGACCGGTCACCGTGAGCGGCGACGATCGCACCCTCACCGTCATGGCCGAGTGGGGCGGCTGCGACTCCCTCCCGCATCTGCGTGCGACCGAGACACCCAAGGCCGTCCTGCTCACCGTGCGGATCGCCGGCCGCACGGGAGCGGGCGTCGTCTGCCCGGCCGTCGCCCGCCTAGGGCCGGCCCGGGTGACCCTGCACACCGTGCTCGGCTTGAGGACGGTGACCGACGAGACGACCGGGCGGCGGCTGTCGGTCCGGAGGCAGTGAACCGACCGCGGACGGCCGGGCGGACGTGGATCCTTCCCTCAGGGTTCTCCTCCGCACGTCCCTTTCTTGCTACGCCGCGAGTCGTAGCAGGACCGCAAGACCGCCCCGCAGAGGGATTCGCCCACCCCCTCGGCCACGAAATCGTCATCCTGTCCTGGAAGTTGACGGAAAGGATCGGCCATCGTGCGGATAGGACGCATGGCGCCCTTGTTCACCGCGGGCATCACGGCGACGCTGCTCGCCGCCCTCGCCCCGGCGGCGCAGGCATCCGCGGCAGACCCGCTGAGAAGATTCGAGAACCAGAAGCCGGCCTGGCAGCGATGCGACGCGTCGCAGCCCGCCGCCCTGCAGTGCGCGACGATCAAGGTCCCGCTCGACTACGACCGTCCCGGTGCCAAGACGATCGACCTGGCCATCTCCCGGATGAGGACCAGCGTGCCCGGCAAGCGGCACGGGGTGATCCTCTTCAACCCCGGCGGTCCGGGCGGCGAAGGGCTGGACATGCCGGTCATGATGAAGGAGGCAATGCCCAGGAAGGTCCTCGACCAGTACGACCTCATCGGGTTCGATCCGCGCGGCGTGGGCCGTAGCAGCCCGGTCACCTGCGGTCTCACGACGACGGAGCAGAACTTCGAACGTGCCTACCGGCCCGAGACGTTCAGCCGTGACGTCGCATGGGCGCGGACCGTCGCCGACAAGTGCCGTGCCAGGAACGGCGCCAGGCTGCCGTACATCACCACCCGCAACACCGCCCGCGACATGGACGTCATCCGTGCCGTGCTGGGTCAGAAGAAGATCTCGTACCTGGGCTACTCCTACGGTACGTACCTGGGCGCTGTCTATGCGCAGATGTTCCCCCGGCGGACCGACCGCTGGGTGCTGGACAGCGCGGTCGACCCGGCACGGGTCTGGCGGGGCATGATCCAGGTCTGGGCGGAGGGCACCGAGCCGGCGTTCACCCGCTGGACCGAGTGGACGGCGCGGCGCGACCGCACCTACCGGCTCGGCACCACTCCGGCCAAGGTCAGGAAGACGTTCTGGGATCTGATCGCCCGCGCCGACCGCTCTCCCGTCGACGACGGTGGGCGCAAACTCACCGGCGACGACATCCGCGCCGCCCTGCGCTCCGAGTTCTTCACCCCCAAGTACGCGGCCGAGGCGGTCATGAACCTCAAGAAGGCCGCCGACGGGCATGTGACCTCCCGCGGTTCTCTCGTGCCGGGCGAGCAGCAGGGACCGCCCGGGTTCACGGCTTCGGCCGCGCAGGCACCGGACGACAACGGTACGGCCGCCTTCTGGGCCGTGGTCTGCGGCGACACCGCGGCCTGGCCGCGCGACCCCCAGCAGTACCGGCGGGACGCGATCCGCGACAAGGCCACGTACCCGCTCTACGGTGACATCGCCTCCAACATTCTGCCGTGCGCGTTCTGGAACAAGCCGGCCGAACCCGTCACCACTGTGCAGAACAAGGTCGGCGTGCTCACGGTCCAGAACCAGTGGGACTCCCAGACGCCCCTGGTCAGCGGCCTCGGGATGCACCACGCTCTCAAGGGCTCGCGCATGGTGTTCGTCAGGGGCGGCGAGGGCCACGGCGTGTACTCCGCGGACCCGAAGGCCTGCGCGAACCGCACCGTCAACGCCTACCTGAGCAGCGGGAAACTCCCGGCACGGGACGTCACCTGCACACCGTCCGCCGCTCAGCGCCCCGGCGTGGCTCAGCCCCTCGTCCCGGCGCCGCAGCACACACCGGCAGGGCCCCGCTTCTGACGGGCCCCGTCGGCCGAAGCGGACGGTAAACGAGGGAGGGACGGCGCGGGCCGTCGGGTCATGCGACTCCGGCGGCCCGCGCATCCGTCCGGCCTCAGGACGCGGACCTGGCGAGCGCCGCCAGGCTTTCGAAGTCCCAGGTGAGCGCGCCCGAGCGGAGATCCGATGTGACCGCGTCGAGCCAGTCGAGCTCCGCGGTCAGCACGGCGCGACGGTACTCGTCCTCCAGCATGGTGACCCGGGGCAGTGCCAGCTGCCGGGCTCCCTCGGCGGAAGCCTCCAACTCGGCCAGTTGTGACCGTACTTGGGAGGCGCGCGCGGACAGATCGGCCGCCACCTCGTGCGGCAGCAGCATCATGGTGAAGGAGAGCGCGGCCGGGAACTCCGGGTACTCCGCCCGCGGGGCGACCAGCATCTCGCGCAGCCACTCACGCGTCGTGGTACGGCCCGCGTCCGTCACGTCGTAGACGGTGCGTTCCGGGTACTGCTGATCCCGGCTGGTCTCGCGCACCGTGATCAGCCCCGCCTCGAGCAGCCGGTCGATGGTCCGGTACAGGCTCGCCCGCTGGCTGACATTGACGACCTGGTCCTTCCCCCACTGCTTGATCAGCCGCTGGATGCCGTACGGGTGCAGCGGCTGCAGGTGCAGCAGCGAGAGGACGGTGAGGCCGAGGGGGGAGCTGCGCATGCGCCGAGCTTACCGGAGTCGATCTCAAAGTGACTAGTTGACGGAGAACTAGTTTCACTGCAACTATCGATGGCGTGGAGGCGGCCCCCGCCGTCGACGACCCCACCCGCGAGAGGACCCACTGACATGACCCACACGCGCACAGCGATCGTGGTGGGCGGCGGCATCGCCGGCCCGGTTGCAGCCCTCGCGCTGCGCCGGGCCGGCATCGAGGCCACCGTGCACGAGGCCTATACGACGACCGCCGACGGCGTCGGCGGAGCGCTGGGCATCGCGCCCAACGGCCGGGCCGCCCTCGGCCTGGTCGGGCTGGACCGGATCGGCACCCCGATGAACGCCATCGTGCTGCAGAACCACAAGGGCCGGACCATCACCGAGATCCGCCAGCCGGCGCAGTTCAGCTGGCGCGCCGACCTGTACCGACGGCTCTACGACCTGGCCCTGCAGCAGGGCGTCGAAGTCCACCACGGCCACGAACTGGTCGACGTCCGCGAGAGCGGCAGTGGCATCCGGGCCGTCTTCGCCGACGGCTCCACCAGCGAGGAGGCCGACGTCCTGATCGGCGCGGACGGTCTGCGCTCCACCGTGCGCCGGCTGATCGACCCCCAGGCTCCAGAGCCGCGCTACTCGGGACTGCTCGGCTTCGGCGCGCGCGTCGAAGGCGCCGGACTGCCCCCCACCGGCGACCGGATGTACATGGCGTTCGGGCGCCGGGCCTTCTTCGGGTACCAGACCTTCGAGGACGGCTCCGGCGTCTGGTTCGCCAACCTTCCGTACGCCTACCGGACGTGGCAGCAGGCGCGGCAGACCTCGAACGAGCAGTGGCTGCACCGGCTGGCCGAGGCGTTCGCCGAGGACACGCTTCCCGCCCTGGACCTGCTGCGGCTGACCCCACCCGAGGATCTGATCACCACCGGTCCCATGGAGGACCTCCCGCACGTCCCGCACTGGCATCGCGGCCGCATGGTGCTGGTGGGCGACTCGGCCCACGCCACGTCCCCCAGCTCCGGCCAGGGCGCCTCACTCGCCGCGGAGAGTGCCGTGGAACTTGCCCGCGCGCTACGGGACCTGCCGCATCCCCAGGCCTTCGCCGCCTATGAACACGCCCGCCGCGCCCGGGTCGAGCGAGTCATCGCCCAGGGCGCCCGCACCAACAGCGGCAAGGCCGCCGGGCCGGTGGGGCGGGTGGTGCGGGACGCTCTCCTGCCCCTGTTCGCGCGCCTCGCCACCCCCGAGAAGATGGCCTGGCAATACGACCACCGGATCTCCTGGGACGCCCCCGTCGCCGCGTGAGGGCGAAGCGGTGACCGCGCTCCTTCCGGCCGGGATACTCCGCTGCGCTGCCGCAAGGAGCGAGCCGCCCGCCCGGGGCAGTGCGCCGGTGGACGGGCGGCTCGGACCGGGTGCCGGCGCCGACCGCGGGCTCAGATCCGTACGCGGTCCGGACCCGGATGCGGCAAGGGCGGGAGCCGCTTTTCGTAGAGCCAGGCCCGCAGCAGCGGCTCGATCCGTGCCGGATGTGATCGTCCGGCGTGGGCGATGAAGGCGGCGGTTTCGGCGCTCTTGCCGCGGTGCGCCCGGTGCCAGCCGCGCAGCATCGCGAAGAAGTCCCCGTCGCCCAGCGTCAGGCGCAGGGCATGCAGAGCGCACGCGCCCCGGTTGTAGACACGGTCGTCGAAGATGCGGTGCGGTCCCGGGTCGGCGATCCGCAGGTTCTGCTCGCCCTTCGCGAGCGTGTGCCAGGCCTGCCGGGCGATGCTGTCCGCGGGGTCCTCGCCGATGTGCTCCGACCACAGCCACTCGCCGTAGGTGGCGAAGCCCTCGTTGAGCCAGATGTCGCGCCAGTTGCGCAGGCTCACGCTGTTGCCGTACCACTGGTGGACGAGTTCGTGGGCGACGAGGGTCTCCCAGGTGCGGCTGCCGTCGATGTGGTTGCGGCCGAAGACGGACACCGTCTGGTTCTCCACCGGCTGGTCGAGGTCGGCGTCCACGACGACCGCGCCGTACGTCTCGAAGGGATACGGCCCGAACCAGCCGGTGAACGCGCTCAGCATGGCGGGCTGGCGGCCCAGGTCGTACCGAGCCGGACGGGACAGCCGTACGGGGAAGGCATTGCGCCCGGCGATGCGCCGGCCGGCCGCGGTGTCCTCGGCCTCCCAGGTCTCGTAGGCGAACCGGCCCGTGTACAGCGAGGCGAGATAGGGAGCCATCGGGCCCGGGTGATGGTACGTCCAGCGCTCCGCGGACCCGGTCGCGGTCTGCTCCAGCAGCGTCCCGTTGGCCAGCACGTGGTGCCCGTGGGGCACGCTCACCCGGAAGGTGAACTCGGCCTTGTCGTCCGGGCGGTCGTTGCACGGGAACCACGACGGGGCGCCGAGCGGCTGGGAGGCGACCAGTGTGCCGCCGTGCGCGTCGCCGGTACGGTCCCAGCCGATCTGCCCGAACGGCGTGCGCAGCGGGCCCGGTCGGCCGCCGTAGCCGATCTCCACGCTGAAGGCGGTACCGGCGCCGATCGGGCACGGCGCGGGCAGGATCAGCTTGTTGCGTCGCCTGCCGGGGCGGACGGCGGTCCCGTCGATCCGGGCCTCGTGCACGGCGAACCGGGCGAGGTCCAGCTCGACCCGAGGCAGGGTCCGCTCCGCGACCGCCCGGATGTGCGCCCGCCCGTCGAGCGTGCCGACGGCCGGGTCGTACGCGAGGTGCAGGTCGTAGGAGAGGGTGCGGTGAGCGTACGTCCCATGGCTTGCGAAGTAGCGTGCCCCCTGCGACGGCGTGTGGTCCGTGGCCGTCGCCGCGAGCGGGGCGAGCGCCGCGCCGCGGATCAGCGCGCGCCGGCTGCACCAGGTCATGCCGCCTCCCCTCCGGCGAGCGAGGCGGTGGTGGTGGCGCCGACACCGGCGATGGGGTTGCCGGCCCAGCGGGTGCCGTCCGGCACCGTCTCACCTCGCATCACGAGCGAGGCGGCGGCGATGGACGCCCCCGCGCCGATCGTGGTGCCCGGCAGGGTGATGCTGTGCGGTCCCAGGGAGGCCCCGGCCGCCAGCCGTACGGTGTCCATCCGCATGATCCGGTCGTGGAACAGGTGGGTCTGGAGCACACATCCGCGGTTGACGCTGACGCCGTCGCCGAGGCTGATCAGGTCGGTCTCCGGCAGCCAGTAGGTGTCGCACCACACGCCCCGTCCGATGCGCGCGCCGAGGCTGCGCAGCCACCAGTTCAGCACGGGCGTGCCCAGGTGCGCCCCCGCACCCCACGGCACGGCCAGGACCTCCACGAAGGTGTCGAACAGCTCGTTGCGCCACACGAACGACGACCACAACGGGCGCTCACCGGACCGGAAACGGCCCACGAGCAGCCATTTGGCGCCGGTCGTGGTCAGGCAGGCCAGCAGGGACGCGGCCATCAGCAGCGGAATGCCGGCGAGCGCGGCCAGGGGCAGCCCGCCGAGGTCCAGGGCCTCCTGCTCGGTGAGCAGCAGGCTCTCCGCGAGCACCGTGCCGATGATCACGGGCAGCACGCGGCACAGTTCCACGGCCGCGCGGGCCGCCACCAGCCGCCGGGGCGGGGCGAACGTGCGTGCCGGGTCGCCGCTTTCCGGCAGACGGGGCAGCGGCATCGCCGGCCGCCCGATCCAGGACATGCCGGGCTCGCCCTGTGCCGGGGCGTCGGACAGCACGCCGACCAGTGCGTGGTCGCCGACCTCACGGTCGGGGCCGACGATGCCCGAGTTGCCGACGAACGCGCGCGTGCCGATCCGTACGTGCCCCAACCGCATCCATCCGCCGCGCAGTTCGAACGGCGCGACCAGCGTGTCGTCGGCGAGGAACGCGCCGTCGTCCACCCGGAGCAGCGACGGCAGCGGAAGCACCGTCGAGATCTCGGCGCCACGGCCGACGCGAGCGCCGAGCAACCGCAGCCAGTACGGCGTCGCCAGGCTCGCGTACAGGGGGAAGAAGCCGGCTCGGGCACCGTCGAGCAGCCGCGTCACCAGCCAGGCACGCCAGGCCACGCCCCCGTCCGCGCGGTGCGTTCCGGGCTTGATCGACCGGTTCAGCAGGCGTACGGCGAGCACGGTGACCAGCATTCCGAAGATCGTGGTCATGACCGCGAACAGCGGTGCGGCGGCGAGCAGATGGCCGGCCGCGCCGGACAGTGTCGGTGTGGAGCGGACCAGCAGCCAGGTGGCGAACAGTGCCGGGGCCGCCGCCAGCAGGGACAGCAGAGGCAGCCCGGCCAGGGAGAGCGCGTAGGCCAGGTGCCAGCGCCGTCGGCGGTCCGCCAGGGGCGCCGGCCACCCGGCACCCGCGAGACGCTCGGCGGGCTCGGCCGGCCGGGCCGGCGAACCGGTCCACACGGTGCCGTCCGGGATCCGCCCGTCCAGACAGCTGCCGGCGGTCAGCTCCGCACCACGCCCGACGACGGCACCGGGGAGCAGCGTGCTGCGGTGACCCAGCCGGGCACCCGCTCCGACGGAGACCGGCCCGACGTGCAGCGTGTCACCGTCGAGCCACCAGCCCGCGATGTCCGCCTCGGGTTCGACACTGCATCCGTCGCCCAGTTCGGCCAGGCCCGTCACCGGGGGCATCGTGTGCAGCCGTACGTCGCGCCCGGTGCGGCAGCCGAGGAGCCGGGCGTACCAGGCGGCCCACGGGGTGCCGACCAGGGACGGCACGCCGAACGACGCGACCGCCCGCTCCGCGCTCCACAGCCGCAGATGCACGGCACCACCGCGCGGATGGGCACCCGGAGCGATCGAGCCGGCCAGCGTGCGGGCGAGGCCCGCTCCGATCAGGCAGCGCAGCGGTGCGCTGAACAGCACGGCCCAGCCGACCAGGACCAGCCACCACGACGTGTGCGGAGCCCAGCGGTGCGGGGCGATCCAGCCGAGCACGTTGTCCGCCGCGGCCAGTCCCACCAGCCCGCGCAGGCCCGTGATCCCGTACCCGGCCAGCTGGACGAAGAACTGCACGACGGCCGTCCGTCGGGGTATCGGCCGGGCAGGGCGCACCTCCTGCGCGGGACCGGCCAGGGAGTCGAGATGGGCGGCCATGCGGTGCAGCACCGGGTGCCGGTAGAGATCGGCGACCGACAGGCCCGGATACTCCGCGCGCAGCATCGAGGCCATCCGGGCGGCGGTCAGGCTGGTGCCGCCGAGAGCGACGAAGTCGCTGTCCGGGCCGGGCCGCAGACCCAGCAACTGCTCCCAGACGTCCGCCAGTCGGGCCGCCGTCCCGGACAGCCGGTGCGCCGTGTCACCGTCGTCGCCCCCGCCGCCGGCCAGGGGCACCGGCCAGGGCAGCGCCCTGCGGTCGACCTTCCCGGAGGCGCGCGTGGGCAGAGTCGTCACCTCGGCCAGCACCGGCACCAGCGGCGCGGGCAGCTGCTCGCTCAGCAGCTCCCTGGCCTTGCCGGCCTCGAACGCCGACCGCCCGCCGACGCCCTGTTCCGCAATGACGTAACCGACCAGCACCGGGGCGCCGACCGCCGTCGACTGCACGGCCGCGGCGGCGCCGCGCACCCCCGGCAGCGCGAGCAGGGCCGCGTCGATCTCGCCCAGTTCGACGCGTCGCCCGCCCAGCTTGACCTGGTCGTCGGCGCGCCCCAGGAACACCAGCCCCTGGGCGTCGGCGCGCACGAGGTCGCCCGAGCGGTAGGCGCGCGGCGAGTCCAGCGCGGGACACGGCCGGAAGCGCTCGGCGTCCTTCATGGGGTCGAGATAGCGCGCGGTGCCGGCGCCGGCGATCACCAACTCGCCCTCCTCGCCGTACGCCACAGGTTCTCCCGTCGCGTCGACGACCGCCAACTCCCAGCCCGCGAGCGGCAGTCCGATGCGCACGGTGCGGCCGGGCTCGAGCCGGGCGGCGCACGCCACGACGGTGGTCTCCGTCGGGCCGTAGGTGTTCCACATCTCCCGCCCGGGACCGGCGAACCGTTCGACCAGGCCGGGCGGGCACGCCTCGCCGCCCAGGATCAGCAACCGCACCCGTCGCACCGCCTCTTCGGGCCACATGGCCAGCAGCGTCGGGACGGTGGAGACGACGGTGATGCCACGGTCGTCCAGCCAGGCGCCGAGTTCATGACCGGCCCGGACGAGTGAGCGCTCGGCCGGCACCAGACAGGCGCCCGAGCGCCAGGCCAGCCACATCTCCTCGCAGGAGGCGTCGAAGGCGACGGACAGCCCCGCGAGGACACGGTCGCCGGGACCGAGCGGGCGCTCGCGCAGGAACAGGCGTGCCTCGGCGTCCACGAAGGCGGCGGCGGACCGATGCGTGACGGCCACGCCCTTGGGCGCGCCGGTCGAGCCGGACGTGAAGATGATCCAGGCGTCGTCCTGCGGGACGGGCGTGCAGCGATCCGCCGCCGCGTTCGACGGTACGGCGAGACCGGCGGGCTGCGGATGGGGCCCGAGGACGAGACACACCCCGGCTTCACGGAAGACGGTGGCGGCACGCTCCTCGGGGTCGTCCGCGTCGACCGGTACGTAGGCCGCCCCGCAGTGCAGTACGGAGAGGATCGACAGATACAGGTCCGCGCTACCGGAGGGAACCCGGATCCCCACGCGGTCACCGGGGCCGATGCCCCGGCCCGTGAGGCGCTGGGCGCGACGCAGCACCTCGGCCCACAGCTCACGGTAGGTCAGTATGTCGGCGCCCGTGTCCAGGGCGGGTGCATCCGGACGGCGGGCGACGGTGGCCTGCAGGACGTCGATGAGAGTACGTGGCGGTGAAGCCGCCGCGGAACGGAAGAGAGCCCGGCCGTCAGGTGACGTGAGGGACTGATGGGGCGCATCGAATGCGGGCGATGACAAAGTGGTGCCTCTGGTGTGCGGTGCCGATGGATGCGAAGTCGCGAAGTCCATTACGGCTTGTCAGATGTACTCGTGTGGCGGGACGTTCACCAACTCAATGCAATTTATACACGACCGGCCCATGGGGTGAAATTGAGGAATTAAAAACCGCGATTCGACCATCGGGATTGACGTGCATCAATTCCTTTCGATTTCGGAAAGAAGGCGGCGTGAGTATGGTTTGATTTGTGCGTGGTTATGGTGTGACGCACTGTCATGTGCGCCTGCAGGGGTGGGAGCAGGGCGGCCTGGGCCGGGCAGGTCCAGCTCCTGGCTGACGAGGGGGACAGCACGGATGCTGCCCTGCCGGCTTTACGCTACGCGGGGGTTACCTGGATGCTCGAGGTCCAGGCGAACTCGTTGCTGCCTTGGTGCTCGTGGCCGGGTTCCAGGTGGTAGGTGACGATGAGGTTGCCGGATGTGCACGAAGAGGTCCGGAGAAACGGGCTTTTTCGAAAGGGAGTTGGAACCGGACAGGGACTGTTCAGCGTCCCTGCCGAAACGGTCTCAATCGCTCCCACTTGTGAAGCGCCGGCACCGCGGGCCCACCGCGCGGGGCCGGAACGGACCGGACGCGTGCGGTCACGTGACCCGGGAGAAGGCCGACAGGCCAAGGACACCGGAACTGGGCTGGTTCGTACCGGTGTTGCGAGGCCTCGGTCCGGCCTGGACCGCGACGGCCAAGCCTGCAGGGTGACAGTAGGAAGACGCAGGCGGTCACCCGGCCGCACCGGCACCTCCCACCGCAGCTCGTCGACTGCTCGCCGTACTCGGCTTTCCCCGGTTGACCGCGGGCTCCGGCCCGCCCGTGCGCGGCTGCCCCGACTGCGCCGAACGCGTACCGCACCTGGCCGGGCGCCTCGGCGCCACCCTGCCCACCGCCGTGCTCGCCCGCCAGTGCCTGACCCGCTGTCCCGACGACCGCGCGCTCACCATCACCGAGACCGGCCCCCGCCGACTGACCGACCTGGCAATTCCCGTCCGGACCCCGGCCCGCTCACCGCACGGCCGCAGCAGGTCAGGCCGGGGATTGGACGAAGACCTGCTCACCCTCACCCGACGGTTCCTCGAACTTGGCCAGGTAGTGGTTGAGCAACTCCTCGTCCACGGTGACGGAGTTGGCCCCCCGCTCGCCGTTGCGCGCCTCGAGACGACGCTCCAGCGTCGTCCGGTCGGCCTTGAGGTGGACCAGCTCCCAACGGCACCCGTGGCTCTCCACCAGCGCCTTGTAGTCGTCACGGGCGGCCCGGCTCCAGAAGCTGTAGTCCACCACCACGTCGCGCCCGGCCAGCATCAACTCGACCAACTCCCGCCGCTGCTCGCGGCGGACCTCTTCCTTGAGCCGGTCGAAGGCCTCCGCCTCAAGCACCACGCCGGCGTCCTGCTGCCCGAGCCGTTGCCAGACGGCCTCGTCGATCGAGAGACGTACGTAACCGCGAAGGACCAGTTCCCTCGCCCAGGTGGTCTTGCCAGCTCCCGGAAGACCACACATCAGCACCACCGTGCTCACCTGCCCCGTCATGGGGCCAGGGTAGCGGCGCAGCTCCGCCGGGACGACGACCCGGTCGGGGACGGCGAACGTATGCGTGCAGGCGGCCGGACGGGCCGTTGTCAGACGTGGGCCTCGAGGAACTCGATGAGGGCCGCGTTCACCTCGTTCGGGCGTTCCTGCTGCGTCCAGTGACCGCAGCCGGTCAGCTTGATCGGCTTGCGCCACAGACTCGGCATCAGGTCGGGGAGCTTCTCGATGAGTTCGGGCGTGCCCGGGAAGGCCGGGACCAGGTCTCGGTCGCCGTAGATGTACAGCGCGGGCCGGGTGACGGCGGCGCCCTGCCACGGAGCGGTCAGTTCCCAGTTGCGGTCGAGGTTGCGGTACCAGTTGAGGGGCCCGGTGAAGCCGCCGGAGAAGCTCTCGGTGAGCGCGTCGAGATCGTCTTCGGTGAACCAGTCCGGCAGCACATCAGGATCCACCATGCTGTCGAGCCAGCCCTGGCCGGGTTCGATCAGCGGCTGCATGAGTGCGCCGCTGGGGCGAGCGGAGCCGGATGCTCCATAGAAGAACTTCCGGAGGGTCGTGCGTGTGTCCCTGGCGAACTCGGCGTCGGCCACACCGGGGCGGTTGAAGTAGTTCCAGTAGAAGCGGCCGTCGAACCGCTTGTCCATGGTCTCCAGGGGCGGATGCGCCCCACGGAAGGGCGGCGGCACGCTCAGGCCGGCCACCGCGCGCACCATGTCCGGTCGCAGCAGCGCGGTGTGCCAGGCGACCGGGGCGCCCCAGTCGTGCCCGACGACGAACGCCTTCTCCTCGCCCAGGGCACGGATCAGTCCGACGACGTCCCCGACCAGGTGGAAGATGGTGTAGGCGCCGACGTCCTCGGGGTGGTCGCTGCGGCCGTATCCGCGCTGGTCGGGAGCGACTACCCGGAAGCCGGCGTCGGCCAGGGGGCCGAACTGGTGGTGCCAGGAGTGCCAGGACTCGGGGAAGCCGTGCAGCAGCACGACGAGGGGGCCGCTGCCCTGCTCGGCGATGTGCAGCCGAATGCCGTTCACGTCGATCATGCGATGCTCAACCATGTGCATGAGCGTACGCGCCGTGATCGTCGCTCTGCGGTGCAGACCCTGGGCCCAGCCGTGAGGTTGCGCTGATCGAAGGCTTGCCTGTCAGCAGTTCCGCCACGGCACCGACCCCAGGCCCGGGCCGACTCGGTTCGGCCCTCCTGTTCGGCAACCCCGGCTTCTCGGGGCGGCCCGCCGGCACTCACCCGGCCGGTGGAGGCTCTTCGCCGAAGACCCAGGGCGCGAGGACGACCAGCCAGCCGTCCGGGTCCTCGAAGAGTACGGCGCCGTGTTCGGGCCAGTAGGGGTTCGCGGAGGGGACGGGGCTGTGCCCGTGCTCGGTGAGCCGTCGGGCGGCGACCGCAACGGCTTCGGGGCCGCGCAGGTACAGCACCAGCTGGTTCTCCGGGTGCGGTTCGGGAATGCGGGGCGGCTCGCCGTGCTGCAGCAGTTCCATGTGCACAGGGGTGCCTGGCAGCCCGAGGACGATGCCGTCGTAGCCCTGGTGGCCGTGCCACTGGGCGAGTACCGGCAGGCCGAGGACGTCATGGTAGAAGACCAGGACGTCGTCGTAACTCGCGGTCGGCCGGACGAAGCGGACCGCTCCTACGTCGAGGTGGCTGGGCCAGGAGTGCGACATGGCTCGATGCTGACACGGGCCCACCGGCGGGCAAATCGGGCTGTGGACCTACGACCGCAGGAGCGGGTCCGCTCGGCATCCGGGTACCCGGCGGACGTGTCCCCGAGAGACGACGGCAGGGAGGCGCTGACGATGGCACGCATCCTGATCAGGGGCGATGACCTGGTCGTACGCCTGGCCCGGTGGGAGCGGGCGGTCGTACGGCGCGGTGACGTACGGGTGCCGCTGGCGGCGGTGCGCCGGGTGACGGTCGAACCGGACTGGTGGCGTGCCCTGCGCGGAAGTCAGGAACGTGGCATCCGCATCCCCGGTGTCCTGTGCCTGGGTGCGCGCGGCCACCAGGGCGGGAAGGACTTCGTGGCGGTACGGCCCGGCAGATCCGTGGTCTGTGTCGAACTGTGGGCGTCCGCTCCCTTCCGGCTGCTCGCCGTGGCCGGGAGGAGTGATCGGGAAGCCCGGGCCGTGGCTCGCGAGCTGCGACGCAGCGCACCCAAGACTGACACCTCCACGCCCTGTCGGCAGCCGCTGCCCGTGCCCGAGGAGGCGGAGGACGGTCCCGCCGCAACGCCTGCCCCGGAACCGGCGGCCGTCACCCGCGTCGCTCACCGTGCCCTGCCCGCGTGAGGCCGGCGCTGCCGTGTGCCGCGCCGTGGCGAGGTCGATCGTGGCCGAGGGGGTTCCTCGCGGGTGGCGCCGGCCCCGTGACCTCCACATGGGCCGGACGCAGCAGCCCGGGACCGAGCCGGTAGCCGGGGCGCAGGATCTTCGTGCAGATCAACTGCTCGGCGTCGGGGCAGACGTGATGGGTGAGGGCGTCGTGACAGGAGGGGTCGAAGGGGTCGCCCTCCTTCGCGAACGCCTCAAGTCCCAGGGATCCCGCCTGGGTTCGAAGGGTGTCGGCGATGTCCTTCAGACCTGTGGTCATGGGTTCGTGCGCGCACACGCGGTCGACGGAGTCGAGGACGGGCAGCAGGGCGCGCAGGACGTTGGCGACGGCGATCTCGCGCACGGCGATGCGGTCCCGGCGCACCCGCTTGCGGTAGTTGTCGTACTCGGCCTTCACCCGCTGCAGATCGGCCGTGCGTTCCTCCAGCAGCCGTTGCAACTGGGCGGGGTCCCTGGTACCCGCCCGGCCCTTGTCCATCGTCAGCCCGCCTGCGGTTTGTCGTCGTCGACGATCTCGGCGTCCACCACTTCCTCGTCCGAGGATGGGGCAGCGGAGCCGGCGGACGACGGGCCCGCGCCGGAGGACGCCTGGCTCTCGGTACGGGACTTCTCGTACAGGGCCGTGCCGATCTTCTGTGCCGTCTCGGCCGCACGCTCGAAGGCCTGCCGGATCGCGGCCGTGTCCTCGCCCTTGAGCTTCTCCTTCAGCTCCGTGAGGGCGCTCTCCGTCTCGCTCCTCGCGTCCGCCGGGATCTTCTCGGGGTTCTCCCTGATGAGCTTCTCGGTGGAGTAGACGAGCTGTTCGGCCTGGTTGCGGGTCTCCGCGTCCTCCCGGCGCCTGCGGTCCTCCTCGGCATGCTGCTCCGCCTCGCGCACCATACGGTCGATGTCGTCCTTGGGGAGCGCCGAGCCGCCGGTGACGGTCATCTTCTGTTCCTTGCCGGTGCCGAGGTCCTTGGCGGAGACGTGCATGATGCCGTTGGCGTCGATGTCGAAGGCGACCTCGATCTGCGGCACTCCGCGCGGCGCAGGCGCGAGGCCGGTGAGTTCGAACATGCCGAGTTTCTTGTTGTAGGCGGCTATCTCCCGCTCGCCCTGGTACACCTGCACGCTCACCGAGGGTTGGTTGTCCTCGGCGGTGGTGAAGATCTCCGAACGCCGGGTCGGGATCGTGGTGTTGCGGTCGATCAGCTTGGTCATGATGCCGCCCTTGGTCTCGATGCCCAGGGACAGCGGGGTGACGTCGAGCAGCAGGATGTCCTTGACCTCGCCCTTGAGGACACCGGCCTGGAGCGAGGCGCCGACGGCCACCACCTCGTCCGGGTTCACGCCCTTGTGCGGGTCCTTGCCGGTCAGTTCCCGCACCAGGTCCGTCACCGCCGGCATACGGGTCGAACCGCCGACCAGGATGACATGGTCGATGTCGGAGACCTTGATGCCGGCGTCCTTGATCGCGTTGTGGAACGGGGCCTTGCAGCGCTCCAGCAGGTCCGCCGTCAGTTGCTGGAACTGGGCGCGGGTGAGCTTCTCGTCCAGGTGCAGCGGGCCCTCCGGAGAGGCCGTGATGTAGGGGAGGTTGACGTTCGTCTCCGACGAGCTGGACAACTCGACCTTGGCCCGCTCCGCGGCCTCCCGCAGCCGCTGCACGGCCATCTTGTCCTTGGCGAGATCGAGGCCGTAGTTGTTCTTGAAGGTCGTGACCAGGTGGTCGACGATCCGCTGGTCCCAGTCGTCGCCGCCGAGGTGCGTGTCGCCGTTGGTGGCCTTGACCTCGATGACGCCCTCGCCGATCTCCAGCAGGGACACGTCGAAGGTACCGCCGCCCAGGTCGAAGACGAGGACCGTCTGGTCGTTCTCCTTGTCCAGCCCGTACGCCAGCGCCGCCGCCGTCGGCTCGTTGATGATCCGCAGCACGTTCAGGCCGGCGATCTCCCCGGCCTCCTTGGTCGCCTGCCGCTGGGCGTCGTCGAAGTAGGCGGGGACGGTGACGACGGCGTCGGTGACGTCCTCGCCCAGGTGCGCCTCCGCGTCCCGCTTGAGCTTCTGCAGCACGCGCGCGGAGATCTCCTGCGCCGTGTAGCGCCTGCCGTCGATGTCACCGTGGTCGGGGAAGTGCCAGCCGTGATCGCCCATGTACCGCTTCACGGAGCGTGCGGTGCGGTCGACGTTGGTGACCGCCTGCCGCTTGGCGACCTCCCCGACCAGCACCTCGCCGTTCTTCGCGAACGCCACGACCGAAGGTGTCGTCCGGGCCCCCTCCGCGTTGGTGACCACGGTGGGCTCGCCGCCCTCGAGGACCGAGACCACGGAATTCGTCGTTCCCAGGTCAATTCCGACTGGACGCGCCATCTGGACTCATCCTCCTCGTCCGTGCCCGGCCCCGAGAACGAGCTGCGTGGGCGGCGGCCGAGGTGACGCTCGCGCTCGCGCTCGTGTCGGTGCAGCACTTCCATTTTCGGTCACCTGGCCGACCACTGCGAGCTGCTGTTTCCGGACGCTGTTTTCGGAGCGAGCCGAGCAGGCCCTACGACGCGGCCCGCCGCGGATCCGGCCAGGAACGCCGACGGACGGGGACAGGCGCCGGACACCGTTCCGGCCAGTGACTCACCGCATACCGGGGCGTGACTCGTAGTGCAGGCAGTGGAAGCGGCCACCCTCCTCGCGCCCGGCAGGATCAAGGCCCAGGGCCCGTACCGCCGCGACCGCGTACTGCTGCTCTCGCTCGTCGGTGAACAGGCGCTGGGGATAGGTGCCGGAGGCATCGAGTGTGGTGCGCAGACCGTGTGCGGCCAGTGCCCGCACGATCGGGTCGTACGACACCGTCCGCAGCACGAACGCACTGACCCACACCGGTCTGCGGGCGCCGTCCAGCAGTGCCGTGAACGTCCGGGCGGTGACGTAGCTGCCGCCACCCGTCAGCGTGACCAGGCCGACCTCGGTGAGGGCGCGCCTGAGCGGGGGGCCGGGCGGGCCCTGCTCCAGGTCGTCGGTGAAGGCGGCGTCCAGGAGTCCCACCTCGAGCGCGTAGCGCACCGCGGGGCCCGAGACGTCCAGGCCGAACACCGGCACCGCGCCGGGTCTGCGCCGCTCGGCATAGAACTCCTTGTCCCACGCCATGAGTTGTGCCGTCGACATCTCCCGACTGGCCGGCGAGGTGTACCGCTCGTACATCTCCGCCAGCGTCACGTCATGGTTGAGCAGTGCGGCGTTGATCCCGTACGAGCAGCACACGTCCAGCACCGTCGGCCCGTGGGGGCGGCCGTCGTCGAGTGCGGCCCGTGCTGCGGCGGCCTGCCGGAAGAACGGCTGGGCACGGTGCGGGATCTCGTACTCCAGCGGGGCCAGCCTAGTGAAGTATGTGCGGGGGTCCGGCCGGTCGTAGATGTCGTCGAACCGCGCCTTGCCGCCTGCCGCGCCTTCGGCGCCGCCAGTGCCCGACCCGGCCATGCCGTACTCCTCCTCGCGGAACGCATCCCCGCCTCCATCATGTCCTGCCTCCCCTGTCCCGGGACCGGCATGGCCGGTGTCGCGGGGTGTTGCACCCGGCCGGAGCATGGAAGGGAGAGGCATCGGTGCGCGCCGCGCCGCACGGGCGGTGATCCCGGACGCGCCGGGCCGGGGCGGAGACAGCGATGGAATGGGTCGAAGAACGTTCCTTCCGCTACCGCATCGAGCCGAGCGGTGGCATGCGGGTGCCCGGGATCGTGTTCGCCACCCGGGACCTGCTCACGGACGCCGAGCAGTCCCTGGAGCAGGTGATCCATGTGGCGGCACTGCCGGGGATCGTCGCCGCTTCGTACGCCATGCCGGACATCCACTGGGGGTACGGCTTCCCCATCGGCGGTGTCGCGGCCACGGACGTCGACGCCGGAGGGGTGGTCTCGCCGGGCGGGGTCGGTTTCGACATCTCCTGCGGTGTCCGGCTGCTGGCCGCCGACCGCGACGGTGACGAGTTCCGGCCCGCCCTGACCGCGGTGATGGACGGCCTGGACCGGGCGATCCCGCGCGGGGCCGGGCCGGGCGGGGTGTGGCGGCCCGACGGCCCCGGCGAGCTGGAGCGGCTGCTGGCCGGGGGCTCCCGGTACGCCGTGGAACGGGGCCATGGGGAGGAGCGCGACCTGCTGCGCTGCGAGGACGGTGGCGCGGTCGCCGACGCGGATGTGACACAGGTCGGCCAGCGGGCCCGCGAGCGGGGTCTCGGCCAGGTGGGCAGCCTGGGGTCCGCCAACCACTTCCTGGAGGTGCAGCAGGTCACCGAGGTGTACGACGTCCCCGCCGCGACCGCATTCGGGATCGAACCGGGCCAGGTGTGCGTGATGATCCACTGCGGGTCCCGCGGACTCGGGCACCAGATCTGTACCGATCATGTGCGGGTCATGGACCGTGCCATGACCCGCTACGGCATCACCGTGCCCGACCGGCAGCTGGCCTGTACGCCGGTGGACTCACCCGAGGGGCGGGCGTACCTCGGGGCGATGGCCGCGGCCGCCAACTACGGCCGGGCGAACCGCCAGCTGCTGTCCGACGCGGCCCGGGCCGTCTTCCGGCGCGCCGTGGGTGCCCGGCTGTCGCTGGTGTACGACGTCTCTCACAACCTCGCCAAGATCGAGACCCATCCGGTGGCGGGCCGGTGCCGCCGGCTGTGCGTCCACCGCAAGGGCGCCACTCGGGCCTTTCCGCCCGGACACCCTGAACTACCCGAGGACATAAGGGAGTTCGGGCAGCCGGTGCTGATCCCCGGCACGCTCGGGACGGCGTCGTACGTGCTGGCCGGAGTGCCCGTGGGTGATGCCTTCCACTCGACCTGCCATGGTGCGGGCCGCACCATGAGCCGGCACCAGGCCGCGCGCACCGTCACCGGCAGTGAGCTGCGGGTGCGCCTGCGCCAGGCCGGGATCGCCGCACGCCCCAAGTCCTGGCGCGGTCTGACCGAGGAGACACCGGAGGCGTACAAGGACGTGGACGCCGTGGTTGCCGCGAGCGAGGGTGCGGGGTTGTGCCGGAAGGTCGCCCGGCTCGTGCCGCTCGGGGTGGTCAAAGGGTGACACGAGGGGGCGCCGGATGCCCGTGAGCGCTCACACGTCCACGATCACCGTGCAGCTCCATCCGTAAGGGTCCGGACCGATGTGCAGCTCCTGCCAGGAGACACCCTTGGGAGCGGCGCCGATGACGGCGACGTCGGTGAGGTCGGCGAGCGAGAGCCGTACCTCCAGTCCGCCGTCGTCGGTGGGCTCCGCTTCCACGTCGACCGGGATCCGGCCCGCGACCTCGAGCCGGAAGACGACCTCGTCCAGCAGCGCTACCAGCAGTTCCTCGTCGCCGCCGGGGGCCAGGCGGACTCGTTCGACGGTGCTGGGACGGGCGTGCGACACCTCGGCGAAGGCCTCCACGAGGGCGCGCACGGCCTCGGTGAGGCAGTGCTCACGGGTGGTGCCCCAGGCGTGCAGGCGGATGTCGGCGGTGTGCGGCATCACGCAGTGGCCGTTCTCGCCCTCGCGCCGCGCCTGCAGCTCGTCGCCGATGTCGCCGACCATGACCACCACAGTACGCCGCTCCGGGCCTGCCTGCCCTGCACGTCCTGTCACCGCAACGCGCGACCGTGCATGCTCGAGCACTGGGCTCGTGGGGCTGCGCCCTGGTGCGTCGTCAGCCGTGACACCGCAAGCTCGGTGAACTGGGCGGCCACCCGCGGGAGTCGGCGGCCGGACCCCGTCCGGACCTGTGCCGTCCACGGGCGAACTCGTGGCGCGGGGCGAGCGCGCCGCGGACCAGGCCAGGGCGCACCGCGATTGCCGCCAACTGGACATGGGAGAAGAAGGAGTTCACGCTGCCGGACGCCGCCGCCCCGGTCCCCGTCAAGCCCTACCCGGACGACGTACCGCCCCTGCCGCCCGAACTCCCGGACACCGCACGGCCGTCGCTCGACGGCGTCGCGTCGCGAACAGCCCCCGGCCGAAGCCGTGCGGTCCTTCAACCCGGCTACGCGCGGGCATGGACGTGAGCCGTAGCGGTGCGGTGGGTGGGGCTGCCGTCCGACCGCTATGGCCGTGTGCCCACCCTCTCCCGGCCGCGCTGCTGACGGGTGCCGGGGCGGAGCCGCTCTTGGGGTGGCTCAGGCGTTGGTGGGCCAGTCGTACGGTCCACCGCCGCGCCAGTCGATCAGATCGGGATCGTCGATCGCGGTGTCGGCGGGCGGCAGGTCCGTGCGGTGCAGGAACTCGAGGACGTCGAACAGGGTGTACGCGGTGCCCATCAGCTCACCGCGGACCGTCACCCGCCGTCCGCCGTCCTGCGCGGGCGGGTCCACCACCACCGGAGCTTGCCCGTCCATGACACCAGTATGCCCGGAAACAGGCCACTGGGCGGCAGCTGGGAACGGGGCGGGCGGCGGCGGCCGGGAGCATCCCGTGTCCCGCCAGGTCCATGACAGACCAAACGCTGGTCCGGGTGCCGTGCCGGTGCAGTACCCCGTGGGCCGTGGAGGCCCCGTCCGGCCCGCACCCGACGCTGCCGCGGCAGCCACGGGACGCTCACCGTGACGGTCGCCGGGAGCGCGACGGAACGGCTCCCGTGGGCAGCGTACGGGCGGCCGGCTCCTCGTGCGGGCCACCGCCCGATGCCGGGCGCGGCCGTGCGAGTTGGTCGGCGCGCGGCGGCGGCTGCGTGGGCGCGGGGTCCTCGAAGCCGCGTGGCCGCCGGGCCTTGCCCCGAAAGGAGCCGCCGGGCCTTGCCCGAAAGGAATGGGGCAGTACCGCACGGCCTTGCCGGGATCGCCCTGCCTCGTCTCCTTCCCGCACACCGGCCGGACCCCGGTCGGTTGACCCCGGCGGATCAGGGGGTGTTGGCCCGCCCGGCTGCCCCACACGCAATCGCCGTACTCTGGGGGGTGGTTCAGCCGTGACACGTGGCGCACTGCATGGCTGCGCTCCCTGATCCGCCTCTTGCGCACGAGCCGCAGCTCCTGAGGTGTCCGGTGCCGGTGCGGGTGCGTCATGTGTCCTCGGCGGCGAGGGAGGGGGCGGCGTTGTAGCGGGTGAGAAGGGTGCGCAGGGCCCTGACCTCGTCCGGGGACCAGCCGTCGGTGCGGGCGTCGACCTCGCGGCGCATCCGGGCGTCGGCGAGGGCGAGCAGTTCCCGGCCGCGGTCGCTGGGGTGCAGCAACTGGCGCGCGGGTTGTCGGGGTCGGTCTCGCGCACCACCAGGCCGTCCCGCTGCAGAGCGGTGACCTGCCGGCTGATCGTCGACTTGTTGAGGCTGTAGAGGCCGACCAGGTCACCCGCACGGACCCCGCCCCGTTCGGCCATCTCGGACAGCAGGGAGTAGTCGACGAAGCTCAGGTCGGGGTGGAGCCGATCGGCGTTGGAACGGAAGCGCCGGGAGAGGGTCACCAGCTCGCGTACGAGCCCCGGAAGCTCTCTTTCGTCCTCGGTCAAGTTCCTGTCCTTTCCCGGCGGTCCCCGGCGGTCCCGGCGCCTCCGCCGAGCGCGGCCCCCTGCATGATCACACGCGCGTCGAGCGGTGACGGGTTGCATTTTGCAACACCAGGCGCCCGGATCTACACTCGACATGTTGCATTTTGCAACTCAATGGGGTCGTGCACGTCCCGCCGAGTGTCCGCCGAGGCGCCCCGGCGAGATGTATGCAACGTTTTAGCCGTTATCGACCACTTTGGGTTGAGGGGCCATGGAAGGCGGGCGAGAGTCATGCGAGCCGAGGACGTCGTCGGCGCACCGACGACACCGCTGGGTGCCCCGGCCTTTCCGGTCGGTCCGTACCGGTTCACCGACCGCGAGTACCTGAACATCACCTACCGGACGGATCCCGCGGCCCTGGAGCGGGTCGTACCGGAGCCGCTGCGCGTGGTGGAGCCACTGGTCCGCTTCGAGGTCATGCGGATGCCGGACGTCACGGGCCTCGGCGACTACACGGAGGCGGGCCAGCTGGCCGTCGTCGAGTACGAGGGCGAGGCAGGCGAGTACTGCTTGTCCATGCACGTGGACAACTTCCCCGCCATCGCGAGCGGACGCGAGATCGGCGCCTTCCCGAAGAAGGCCGGCCGGCCCCGGCTGTACGTCGACCACGACACCCTCGTCGGCACGCTCGACCACGGCTCACTGCCCGTCGCCCGCGCGACGATGGGCTACAAGCACCAGCAGCTCCCCGCAGAGCAGGCCCGCGAGGAGCTGACCCAGCCGACGTTCATGCTCAAGAAGCTGCCGCACTACGACGGTTCCCCGCGCATCTGCGAACTCGTCCGCACACAGATCAGCGACCTCACCGTCAAGGGTTCCTGGAGCGGTCCCGCACGGCTGCAGCTCTTCGCCCACGCGCTGGCCCCGCTCGCCGACCTGCCCGTCCTGGAGATCGTCTCCGCCTCCCACATCCTCACCGATCTCACCCTGGGCCGCGCCCAGCTCGTCCACGACTACCTGGCCTGACCACGCCCCACGCCGAAAGCCGCCCTCCCCACGCCGATAGCCCCCACGCCGAGAAGAGAAGTGATCCCGTATGCCAGAGCACGGCAGCATCGCCGGAATCCGCAACGTCACCGTGGTCGGGGGAGGCGTCATCGGTGCCTCCTGGACGGCGCTGTTCCTCGCCCGCGGCCTGTCCGTCATCGTCAGCGACCCGCAGCCCGGCATCGACGAGGCCGCGCTCGGACAGATCGCCGAGGCCGCGCCCTCGCTCAAGGCGCTCGGGCTGGACACCTCGCGGCTCACCGACCGGCTCGCCTTCGAACCGGACCTGGCCACCGCCGTCCGCGCCGCGGACCTGGTGCAGGAGAACGGCCCGGAGCGGCTGGAGCTCAAGCACGAGATGTGGCGCACCATCGAGGAGAACGCGCCCGCCACCGCCCTGCTCGCCACCTCCACCTCCGGCATCCCCGCCACCGAGATCGCCACCGCCCTCAAGGACCCGGGACGCCTCGTCGTCGGTCACCCCTTCAACCCTCCGCACCTGGTGCCGCTGGTGGAGGTCGTACCGGGGGAGCGGACCTCGGACGAGACGGTCGAGCGCGCCCGCGCCTTCTACCGGGCACTCGGCAAGCGTCCGCAGGTGCTGCGCAAGGAGGTACCCGGATTCGTGGCCAACCGGCTGCAGTCCGCGCTCTTTCGCGAGTGCGTGCACCTCGTGAGCGAGGGCGTCGTCACCATGCAGGAGCTGGACGACATCGTCACCTCGTCCATCGGACAGCGGTGGGCCGTCGCCGGCCCCTTCCGCTCCTTCCACCTCGGCGGCGGAGAGGGCGGCATGCCCCACTTCATGGACCATTTCGGTATCGGAATGGAGCGCCGCTGGGCCGCCATGCTCCAGGAGAAGGTCGCCTTCGACGAGCCCACCAAGCGGCTGCTGACCGAGCAGGCCAAGGACTTCGGCGGCACAGTCGACGAACTCGCCGCCGAACGCGACCGCAAGCAGATCGCCCTCATGCGCGCCCTCGGAGAGAGTTTCGCCGACTGACCCGGTCCCGCGACCGGACCGCCGGCCGCCCAGTCCAGTCCCGTCCTGCCACCGGAACCCCCGACATCGCAAAGGCTTTCCCCTCCCATGAGCGCTGACGAACTCACCGACCGCGTCCAGAAGGCCATCGCCAACCCCATCGCCCACGACGACGGCTTCGACATCCACGTGGCCCTGCGCGAAGTCCTCGCCTCGGCCGGCCTGCGCCCCGCCGACAGCGGCGGGAAGATCACCTTCATCGGCAGCGACCCGATCGTCCCGAGCATCATGCGCCTGGGCGCCGTCCCCGCCCTGGGGATGACCGCCAAGTCCGTTGCCCTGGCCGCACTCTGGCGGCACCGCGGCGGCGAGGGCCAGGACATCACCATGGATCTGCGCAAGGCCCCGCACCGGCTGTGCCCCTTCTACGACAAGAAGTGGGAACTGCTGGGCGGCTATCCAGGCGGCACGCCCTCGGACCCGGCCAACCCCCTCGGCTTCGACTTCTACCAGGCGCGCGACGACCGCTGGGTCATGCCGCTCAACCCCTACCCGAAGATCAAGAGCAACGTCTACAGGCTGCTGCGCACCTGGCCCGAGAGGGAGGCCGTCGCGGACGCCATCGCCAAATGGAACGCGGCCGATCTGGAACAGGCAGGCGAAGAGGTCGGTGTGGTCATGCCGATGCTGCGCACCACCGAGGAGTTCCTGCGGGAACCGGCGTACGAGTACATCGCCCAGGAACCGCTCATCAAGATCGAGAAGATCGGCGACAGCGCACCCGAACCCCTGTCCAGCGCCGTCGACCAGCCGCTCTCGGGTGTACGCGCGCTGGGCATGGGCCACATCATCGCGGGCGCGGGCATCGGCCGGGACCTGGCCCAGCACGGCGCCGACGTGCTGAACATCTGGCGCCCCAACGAGCTGGAGCACGACTCCACGTACAACACCGCCAACGTCGGTGTCCGCTCCACCACCATCGACCCCTACGGCCCCGAAGGCCGGGCGAAGATCCGCGCGCTGCTGCGCGACGCCGACATCTTCTACGCCAACCGCCGCCCCGGATACCTGGAGAAGATCGGGCTGAGCGCAGAGGAGGCCGCGGCCATCCGCCCCGGCATCATCCACGTCAGCGTCACACTCGCCGGCGAGAGCGGCCCGTGGGCCCACCGCGTCGGCTTCGACCAGACCGCCGGCGCGCTCAGCGGCATCATGCTGATGGAGGGCGCGGACGGTATCGCCGCCCGGCCGACCAGCACACCGGCTCTGCCGTACATCAGCGTCGTCAACGACTACGTCCTGTCCTGGCTGGCCACCACCGGCACCCTCGCCGCACTGATGCGGCGGGCCACCGACGGCGGCAGCTATCGCGTCACCCTCAACCTCAGCCGCATCGCCACCTGGATCCTCAGCCTCGGCGTCTTCGACCGCGACTACGCCCACGAGGTCGCCCTGAACCCCGACCCCGACTCCCCGCACGCCTACCTCGACCCGGACACCTTCACGGCCGAGACCCCCCTGGGCCACTACCAGGGCGTCACCGACCAGGTGATCATGTCCAGGACCCCGGGCCGCTTCCGCTACATCCTCCTCCCGCGCGGCAGCAGCGCCCCGGTCTGGCTGCCCCGCTACAGCTGACCGTCGCAACAAGGGGGATGCAGGTCCTGATGATCAGGCCGTGGCATCGACACACAGCCCGGTCAGGCAACGCGTGCCCACACGTGGCCGTGCGGCTGCGATCACGCAGGAGTTCGCGGGCGGCGCGGGCGCCGGACTCCACGCACTGCCACGAGTGGTCGACGACCTGGGCTGTGGGCTATTCGCGGGGGCCGATCTCCTTTCCGTCCGTGTCCCGGACGGTGATCGCCAGCATCGGGCAGATGTCGGCGGCCTCCAGGGCGCGGTCGTCGTTCTCCGCGATGTGCTCGTTCACGGGCCGCGCGTGGGCGACGTCGAGTGCGAACAGGTCGGGTGCGGCGCCTGCGCACATCCCGGAGCCGATGCAGCGGTCGGAGTCGATGTGCAACTGCCAGCTCATGGCCGCCTCACCAGCCCACCGGCATGACGCGGGGGCCGCGTACCAGCATCTCGGTCTTCCATGTGATGTCGGCGGCGACATGCAGCCCGGGGAACCGGGACACCAGCGCGCCGATGGCCTCCTGGAGTTCGAGGCGGGCCAGGGGAGCGCCGAGGCAGTGGTGGACACCGTGGCCGAAGCCCAGATGGGCGTTGCCGCTGCGGGAGACGTCGAGGGTGCCGGCGGCGGTGAAGCGCAGCGCGTCGCGGTTGGCCGCGCCGACGGCGACCAGTACCGGTTCTCCGGCCCGCACCAGGGTGCCGCCGACCTCGATGTCCTCCTTGGCGTAGCGAGGCTGTCCCGCGCCGCTGCCCAGCGGCACGAAGCGCAGCAGCTCCTCGATGGCGCTGGTGATGAGCGTGGGCTCGGCGCGCAGTCGGGACAGTGCCTCGGGATGGTCGAGAAGGGTGAGGACGAAGTTGGGGATCTGGGTGGCGGTGGTCTCGTGGCCGGCGACGAGGATGCCGACGCACAGGTCGACCAGCTCCAGCTCGGACAGCCGGTCGTCGTGATCGCGTGCCTCGATCAGCGCCGTCATCAGATCGTCCCGCGGCCGCGCACGGTGTGCGGTGATCAGCTGGGCCATGTACGCGCGCAGCTCGTCGCGGTTGCGGTCGAACTCCTCGGCGGTCAGCGAGCTGGTGGACAGTGCCGCGTCGCTCCACGTACGGAACCTCGGGCGGTCCTCCTCGGGCACTCCCAGGAGCCGGCAGATCACCGCGACCGGAATGGGCAGGGCGTAGCGGTCGACCAGATCGACCGGCGGACCCGCCGCCTCCATCCTGTCCAGCAGCGTGGCCGTCAGCTCCCTGATCTGCGGGCGGAGCTTCTCCACCTGGCGGACGGTGAAGGCCTTGGCGACCAGGGAGCGCAGCCGGGTGTGGTCCGGCGGATCCATGCTGAGGATCCCGCTGTCCCGTCGGCCCTCGGAGGAGCGTGGCTCGTCGTGTTCGAGGGCCAGGGCCCGGCTGAAGCGCTGGTCGCCGAGGACCAGCCGGGCGTCCGCGTACCGGGTCGCGAGCCAGGCCGGTTCCCCGTACGGCAGCTGGACGCGCAGCAGTCCCGGGGTGTCACGGGCTCGTTCGTACGCCTCGGACAGGGACAGGTCCTGGCTGGAGTTGAAGGGGTAGGCGAGGGGGGTGTGGATCGCTGTCACTGCTGCCTCCCTTGTGTAAGCACACGCTTACAACGCTAGGAGGTGCTTACCAGGCGGTCAACGACGCTAATCGGCCGTTACGCTGACGGCTCCTCGGCAGGCGCGAGCGGGCTCACGGCGGCAGAAGGGGCACAGGGTGGACACCAGCGAGCACACGCGGCATCAGGAGCGGACCGGCGGCGGTCCGGTGAACGGGGACCTTCCGCACCGCCCGCGCGACCACCGCCCGCGCGACGCCCGGAGCACTCGTACGCGCATCCTCCACGCGGCCGGTGCGGTCTTCGCCGAGCGCGGATACGAGGCGGCGACCGTACGGGACATCGCGAGCCGTGCCGGGGTCAACCAGGCACTCATATTCCGCTACTTCGGATCCAAGAAAGCCCTGCTCACCGAGGTCATGGCAGAGGGAGGCAAGGAGCAGCTGAGCCATACCCCGCCGGACCGGCTGTTCGAGACCGCGCTGCGCGGTGTCCTGGAGGAGGGCGGCAAACCCGACTCGGACCGGTTGCTGGCCGTCTATCTGCGCTCCATCGGCAGCGCCGACGCCGCGCCGGACACCGTGCGCGCGCTGGGGGAGGAGTACGCCGCCGCGCTCGCCGGCCTGTCCTCGGCCGACGACAGCGAGCTGCGCGCCCAGCTCGCCATGGCCTGGCTGCTCGGCATCGGCCTGATGCGCGTCGTGGTCGGCCAGGAACCCCTGGCGAGCGCGGCACCGGACGAGATCTGCAGCCATGTGCTCACGGCACTCGAAGGGCTCCTGCAGGACGGGGAAGTGCCCGGTCCCGAGCACGGGAGTGAGTAGGGGCGGGGAACGGAGAATCCTCAGGCCCTCGTGGCGGACGTGGCGCCGAGCCCGGTGAGCAGCGCGGTGAGGACGCGGGTCAGCCGGGGTTCCACCTCGACGACGGCATGGCCCAGGCGGGGGTCGCTCGTGTACAGCTCGCGCAGACGTGGGCCGGGCGAGGCCATCTGCCACAGTGCCCCGGCCATGCCGGTCGCCGTGGAGATCGTGTCGATGCACTGCGACTCGGTCAGCCCGAGGAGG
The DNA here is from genome assembly GCF_009796285.1 of Streptomyces broussonetiae. Lineage (NCBI taxonomy): Bacteria > Bacillati > Actinomycetota > Actinomycetes > Kitasatosporales > Streptomycetaceae > Streptomyces > Streptomyces broussonetiae. The sequence continues at coordinate 9,079,697 of NZ_CP047020.1, forward strand.
CGACGGAACTCCGCGCCGATCAGCCCGACCTCGTCGAGGGTGACGAGCTTGAAGCATCGCACCGATTCGATCGACACGTTGCGTTCGAGGTTCAGGGGCGCCTGGGCGAGCAGGTCGCAGAACATGGGGCGTGCGGCGAGTGAGCGGGCGACGACGGCGGCGACCTCGGCGGGTGTGGCCTGTGTCCTGCCCTCCAGGTCGCCGCGCAGCTCGGCGGACCACTGCCGCCAGCCCTCCGCGGTCAGCTCGAGGAAGATCTGCTCCCGGGTCTCGAAGTAACGCAGCAGCGCCGACTTGTGCATGCCCACCTCGGCGGCGATGTCGGTGAGGGTGACGTCGCGTACGCCGCGCAGACGGCCGAGGGCGCGAGCCGCGTCCAGGATCGCCTCTTCTCGTGCCTGTTTGGCCTGGGCGCTGCGCGCACGTCGAAAGGCGGGCTCGTTCATGCGGGACATCATAGGAACGCGTAATGCAACAGTGTTGCATTATTAAGAGAACGGTGTTGCACTAACGGGATGACTCAACAGGATTCCCAGGTCTGGTTCATCACCGGTTCGTCGCGCGGCTTCGGCCGTGCCCTGGTCACCGCCGCCCTCGAGGCCGGAGACCGTGTCGTCGCCACCGCCCGCCGCCCCGAGGCGCTCGCCGAAGCGTTCGGTGAGTACGGCGACCGGATCCTTCCCCTCGCCCTGGACGTCACCAGCCCGGACGCCGCCCGGCAGGCCGTCGAGGAGGCCGTCGCCCGCTCAGGACGCATCGACGTGCTCGTGAACAACGCGGGCTACGCGAACGTGTCGCCCGTCGAGACGGCGGACGACGACGACTTCCGCGCCCAGTTCGAGACGAACTTCTGGGGCGTCTACAACGTCACGAAGGCCGCGCTGCCCACCCTGCGCCGGCAGGGTGCGGGCACCGTCGTGCAGTTCTCCTCCGTCGGCGGCCGGGTCGGCGGATCGCCGGGCATCGCCTCGTACCAGGCGGCCAAGTTCGCCGTGGACGGCTTCAGCCGCGTCCTCGCGGCAGAGACCGCGCCCTTCGGCGTGCGGGTCATGGTCGTGGAACCGAGCGGCTTCGCCACGGACTGGGCCGGGTCCTCCATGACGGTCCACGCGATCCCCGAGGCCTACGACGAGACCGTGGGCGCAATGAACCGGCTCGTGCGACAGAACACGGCCGGTGCGGCCGGCGACCCGCGCCGGGCGGCCGAGATCATCGTCCGCAGCGTGCGGCAGGATCAGGTCCCGAGCCATCTCCTCCTGGGCGTGAACGCCGTGACCATGGCGCAGGACTACTCCGGCCGTCAGCTCGCGCAGGCGACCGAGTGGGAGAAGGTGAGCCGCTCGGCCGACTTCAGCGAGCCCTACCCGGTACAGCTCCCCTCGGAAGAGCGAGCGTGACAGCAGGCACGTGAAGGCCGGGTTCCGCAGCCGTCTCGACAGGTGGCGGCTGCCTTCGGGTCGCATGGCTCGGCGCGCTCACTCGTATGCCCAACGGCGCCGGTGGCCCGCAGCGGCACAGTGCCGCCCTGCGCGTGCGGACCGGCCGGGGCGGGACGGGGCCCCGCGCCACCACCGCCGGCCCGCGGGCCTCGCATCAGGCGAGACCTGACGTGCACGGTCGCCCATGGGGCCATACCGTCAAAGGCACGGACCAGCAGGCCCCAGAGGCCGCCGGGCGGTCGATGCGGCCCGTTCGATGGGTAGAGCACGGTGAGGCTGCAGGCCGGTCAGGGAGACAGGCATGAGCCGAGCCAGGCGCAGCCCCCGCGGCACCACACCCGGACGGCTGACACCCGAGCGGGACGGTGGTCTGCGCATCCCCCTGGAGAACGGGTCCGCTGCCGAGCGGCAGAGCACGGTGCGCCCCGACGCGGCCGAGGAGCGGACGGCACCCGGGGCTCGCCTCGAGGAGCGGTCGGCGCCACAGGACGAACCGGCCGGCGTCCTGGACCACGATGGATCCCCGTCGACGCCGTCCGTCCCGTTCGGGCCCGCGCCGGAGCCGTCCGCCCCGGTCGGACCCGCGCGAGTGTCCGCTGCCCTGGTCGGATCCGCGCCGGGGTCCCTTCTGCCGGTCGGACCCGACCAAGGACAGGTCCGCCTGCCACGGTCCGCCGCACCGGCAACTGGTCCCTCGCGGCGCCCGGCACCGGCCGGCCTGTGGACGATCCGGCTGCGCATATCCGAGGGAGGCCCCTGGTCGGTGATGCTGACGAGCTTCCTGCTCCTGGCCGGGCTCGGTGTGATCGCGGTGGTCACCGCGGTCGTCGTCTGGTACATGATGGAGGCGATGGCCCCGGATGTGCTGCCGAAACTGAGCACCGTCCTGGGGGTCGGGATCGGTGTCGTCTGCCTGGAAGTCGTCCTGGGCACGTGCCTGGCGACGCTGGGCACCTTCATCTACAACCTGTCGGTGCAGTACAACGGCGGCCTCGAAGTGGTCGTGACCAACGACCTGGGGCCGACCCCGGCCGCGGCCCGGGCCCTGCGGCACATGGCCCGAGCCCGGCTCCGTACCCGCCGCTACCTGCGTACGCACACCCCGGTCCGGGCCGCCCATGCCGTAGGGCGCCTGCCTGTCGTGTGCCGCCCCGGGCGGCGACTTCCGCTGCGTCCGCCACGTGGCGGACGAGGAGAGTGAGCAGGGCCGCCGGATCGTAACCAACAGAGGCTTCCCCGGCGGGGAAGTCGTTGTCATGATCCAGCCATGGCCGAGAATGTTTCACCCATCTACCAGGCGCAGTACGGCTGGGACCGCAGGACCACCGCGGTCGTGGCTGTCAGCGCCCTCTTCACCGTCTGCCTGCTGATCCCGGGCATGCCGCTGTACGCACGGATTCTGGGGCTGCCGCTGTTCGGCGGGGGAGGGCTGTTCATGGTGTACGTGGCGATGAGCGGCAAGGTCGCTTTCCGCGTGGACGAGACAGGGGTGCTCCTCGGCGGAAGCCCGGCGCGGTACGAGGCCACCACCGCCCATGTGCCCTGGGGTGACATCACCGGCGTTGTCCTGTGGTACCAGGCCGCGGGCAGGGCCACCGTGCCGTACGCAGGGGTCACCCGGCGCGAAGGCGCGCCTGCGCTGCCCGGGGACGGCCCCAAGTCCCGTGCCGTCCTGGGACACCTCGCTTCCGTGCCCGCCGATGTCGCGATCTCCTCCCGGGCGGTGACCGGGTGGCGCCTGGACAACGAGCGGTTGATCAGCGCCGTGAACCACTTCGCGCCGGGCATCCCCGTACGTGAGTATCCGCGCCCGTAGAGCACGTACGAGGTGACGGTGTTCTCCGCCGCTCAGAATGTCCACCGGGTGTGGCTGAAGACGCCGTCGCGCCGGCCGAAGCCGTATGCCGCGTCCGGGACCACCGCGAACACCGTCGCGTCTCCCTTGCGGAACGCGTCCCCGATTCCGTGGAAGGTGCCCTCGGGCGAGGTGATGTGCGCGCCGTACTTCGCCTCGTATGCGGCGATGACCTCCTCCAGTACGGCCGGCTCGGCGACCGGCTCGGCCTTGCCCGCGACCACGAGGTCGAGGCCTTCGCCGAGGGAGTTGCCGCCGGTGGTCAGCGCGCAGTGGCTGTCCTGAGCGAGGTTCCTCGCTTTCTGCTCCTGCGGGCCGGTGGCGAAGTACAGCACCCCGTCGTGCCAGGCGGCGATCACGGGGGTGACGTGCAGTCGGCCGTCGGGACGGACCGTGGACACCCAGAAGATCTCGGCGGCGGTCAGTACGCGCTGGGCCTCGGCCCAGTCGGTGGCGGTGACGTCCGCGGCACCCGGCCGGGGATTGACCGCGGAGCTGTAGCGGGCGTCCAGCTCGGGGGTGGGCTGTTCGGCGGGCCCTTGCTTCGGCATGGCGGAACTCCTTTCCTCTCGTCCATGAAGACCGCTTGCCCGAGCGAAAGTCATCGGCACGCCAAGCAGCCGCATCATGTGGGTGACGCCGGCTTTGGTCCCGGGTCCGACACGACACCGGGTTCAGGCCGGTTCTTCCGAGCCGGGTGTCCGATGCCGCAGAAGGGTGCGAGAAGGCACTACCGCGCGCAGGGCGCTCTCCGCCGTCCGGAATCCGCTGTTCGAGTGGCTCCGCAGCCGTAGCCCGTCCCCCCGGGTCTTGGTGCGCCGTGTCCCCGGTCCTGCCGCAGCGCCGTCGAAAGCCCCGACGGCTTCAGACGGTGAAGTGAAGCGGGGCACCGGCCGCCCGCAGGCGGAGGGTACGGGCGTTTGGATCACGGTTTTGTTGACGCGCCCAACCGTGATCCGCGAGCGCACGTCTAACACGGTGCAACATCGACCTGCTGGGAGACTGCCCATGAGTCTGACGGGGACGCCGTTCTTGGTCCTGCTGATCGCGGCCACCGTACTGTGCGTGGCCGGCACCATGGTGCTCTGGTCACGGATGCGGGGACCGCAGTCGCTGCGCTGGCTGCTGCGGCTGGTGATGATCGGCCTGTGCCAGCTCACCGCGATCGCCGTGGTCGCCACCTGGATCAACAACGGCTACGGTCTGTACGCCTCCTGGGACGACCTGCTGGGCAGGGACAACGGGACCGTCGCCATGCCCGGTCCGCCGGCCGACCGTGCGAAGTTCACCCACAGCGACACGGGAATGCTGGACACCTACTTCCGTGGCCAGCACTCACAACTGTCCGGGCAGGTCATCGTATGGACGCCACCGGAGTACGGACAGCCGCAGTACCGCCACACGCGCTTCCCGGTCGTGCTGCTCCTGCACGGAGTGCCGGGCAGCCCCGCATCCTGGCTGGAACACGGCGGCATGCCCGGAGACTTCGAGCGCCTGATGAAGGAGGGCACCTCGCACCCGTTCATCCTGGTGATGCCGGTGGTCGACCCGGGCGGTGTGGACACCGACTGCACCGATCAGCCGAACCGGAAGGTCGCCACCTGGATGGCGCGTGACGTGCCGGAGCTGATCAGCCACAAGTTCCGCACCCTGCCCGGTCCCAAGGGCTGGGGCGTCATGGGCTTCTCCACCGGAGGGTTCTGCGCCGCGCGGCTTCCCCTCGCCTACCCGAAGGTCTTCGGCGCCGGCGCCGCACTCGATCCCGATCCGCTGACCGGTGACACGAGCGTCATCACGGACCCGGCGTCGCGGGAACGCACCAGCCCCACGTACATGGTCAAGCACGCCACCGCATCGGTGAGCCTGTTCCTGGCCACATCGGCGGAGGACCGGCTCAGCCCGCCGCACTACATCGAGCAGTTCGCCAAGGCCGCCGCCAACACCAAGGTCCGGACGCAGACCATGGTGCTGCCCAACGGAGGCCACAACTACAACACCTGGACACGGCTGTACCCGCCGGCCTTCAGCTTCCTCAGCCACCACACCAGCGCGCCGAAGGGATGACCGGGCCCGTACGGCCCTGACGGCATCCGCGCGCAGCGAGTCCGATCAGATGCCGAACGGCGCGGCGTAGCGGATGACGCCGCTGGGCAGAGGACGGCCCTCGTCCAGAGTGAGGGCCATCAGGGCCTCGTCGGGGACGTCGAAGCTCACGCGGATGCCGTGCTCCGAGGCCCGGCCGAAGCCGAAGCGCGGGTAGTACGAAGGGTGTCCGAGGACGACGACGTGGCACTCGCCCCGGTCCTTGGCGGCCTGGAGAACGGCTCGGACCGCGGCGGATCCGGCGCCGGTGCGCTGATGCTCGGGGCCTACGGCCACGGGTGCGAGGCACAGCGCCGGAGCGTCCGCGATGTGGCAGCGGGTGAGCAGGGCGTGACCGACGACCGTGCCGTTCGCGTCCGTGCTGACGACGGACAGACCCTCGATCCAGGAGGTGTCGGCGCGCAGTGCGTCGACGAGGCCGGCCTCCAGGGGAGTGTCGAAGGCCGCGAGGTCGATCTCGCGGATGGCGGAGACGTCGCCGGGTGTCTCGGCACGTGTGATCCAGGCGCTGGGCACGGGGGACTGACGTTCCTTCCCTGGTGATGTTCGTGCGGTCGTCTCGGCTCCACGCCACACGCGAAGAGTCGTCACAGTACCGTGCGGCCTTGCCCCGTGGTCAGTGCGCGCTGCATGAGGAAGGTGTCGATCCAGCGGCCGTGTTTGTGGCCGACCTCCCTCAGGCGGCCGGAGTCGGTGAAGCCGAAGCGGCGGTGCAGGGAGCGGGAGGCGTCGCTGCCGGTGTCGGCGATGACGGCGATCATCTGGCGCATGCCCGCCCGGGCGGACTCGGCGATGACCGCCTCGAGCAGGGCCGCACCGAGCCCCCGGCCGGTGGCGTCGGGGGCGAGGTAGATGGTGTCCTCCACCGTGTGCCGGTACGCCGGCTTGGCTCGCCAGGGAGATGCATGAGCGAAGCCGACCGCCGCGCCGTCCGACTCGGCGACGAGAAAGGGCAGATTCCGTTCGGTCAGCTCCTCCAGTCGTCCCTCCCAGTGGGCGACGGTCGGCGGGATCTCCTCGAAGGTGGCCACGCTGTGGCGGACGTAGTGCGCGCAGATGCAGGCCACAGCCTTGAGGTCACAGGGGGTCGCCGGGCGGATGACCGCTTGCGGAGCTGTCATGTTCGGGCACTCATTTCTCTATAGTGAAATGCATAGCTATTATAGAGGAATGCTGGATCTCGTGACCCTGGGCGGCCGTGTGCAGAAGCTGAGGCACGGACTCGGCCTGACCCTGCAACAGCTGGCGGACGCGGCCGAGGTGAGTGTGAGCATGCTGTCGTCGGTCGAGCGCGGCCAGAAGGCGCCCACCGTCGTCGTCCTCGCACGCATCGCCGACGGCTTGGGTGTCCCTCTTGCCGAACTGGTCACAGAGCCGGACGATCTGCACGTGATCGTGCGCCGCGCCGCCGAGCAGGACACCGTCGAGGAGCCGGGTGGCTGGCATCGGACGATCCTGACACCGGTGGTGCCCGGCGTGAACTTCGAATGGATCCGTACGGTCCTGCCCTCGGGCTGCGACGCCGGGGAGTTCCCCGCCTACGCGTCGGGCTCGCACGAGTTCATCGCGGTGGAATCCGGCACCCTGCACCTCACGCTCGCCGACCGCGCCGTGGATCTCGGTGCCGGAGACTCGGTGTACTTCGCCGCCGATGTCGTCCACGGCTATGCCAATCCCGGACCGGCACCGTGTACGTACTACGTCGCGGCGCTCATCATGCGTCCCCGCGGTGCGAGATAGAGAACCTGGAAACCGCGGGTGGGCCAACGCGTCAATGCGCCAACGGGGCAAAGGGGGACCGTCAACCGCAGCCGCGCGTGGTCGTGGCCGAGTGGGCCGGGGCGGTGGAAGCCGTCCGGACGCCGGCCGTGCCGGGCGAAGAACGCCTGCGCCCGCGCGCTGGCGTCCCAGCGCTCCAGCACGCCGTGGGTCAGCCGGTCCGCATGCGGCCGCCGCACGAACGCCTTGTGGAGCAGGCCGCCGACGCCGCGAGCCCAGCCGGTCGGTTCGACGTCGAACTCTGAGCACTGTCGAACCCGGGTCACCGTCCGAGAGCGCGCTGCGTACGCTCGCCGGCTGGACCACCGGCAGCGCGTACACCCAAGCCGATGGAGCGGCCACGCACGAGCACTGAAGCGGGCGGTCGGCGCTCGCTGATGCCTCTGGCAGGCCTCTCTCTGCCGCCGGAGCGGAAGTCAGCCGGGAAGTACTCGCCGGGCCCGGTGGCGCAGGGTGGCCGTGGCCAGCAGGCACAGGGCCAAGGTCGCACCGGCAAGGAGGATGCCGGTGAGGGCCGGCCCTCCGGGAGGTGCGGACGCACGGATCCAGCGGATGGCGAAGTTGGTGGATGCCGCCACCGGGAAGCTGTAGATCCACAGGCCCGGATGGAACGCGGGCTGGCGCAGTTCGGGCAGGAGGAAGAGGACGAGGAGGACGGTGAAGAGCAGGGTCCCGGCGAAGCCGTAGCCGACGGCATCGAAGACACCCCTGTGGGCGGCGGTCCAGGCGATTCCGCCGGTCGCGGGTGGGATGGTCAGGACGGTGAGGGCCGGGCGGGCGGGCCCGGGCAGGGGGCCGCCGGTGACGAGGCCGCCGAGGATGACGGTGCCGAAGGCGAGCCAGTACAACAGCCCCACGGCGAAGGCGGCGTCGGCGACACCGGGCAGTCTGAGGGTGGAGGCGACGGCGCTGGCGACGAAGGGTGCGGAGGAGACGGGCAGCAGATAGCCCGGGTGCAGGGCGGTGGCGCTCAGGGTGCCCGTGAGCCAGTGGGCGAGCAGACGTGCAGCGATGAAGGCGGCCAGAGTGAGGAACACCGCGTAGACCCAGCGTGCCCCGGTGAGTTCGAAACGGGAGAAGTGTCCTGTGATCAGCATGCCGATGATGGGGACGTACCCGAGGGCGAAGCCGTCGCCGGGATGGCGCAGGTCGTGGCGCAGGTTGCGCCATCGGGCCCCGCCATGGCGCAGGTACTGGGCCAGCAGCACCAGCCAGATCAGTCCGCTGACGATGAACAGCGCGTCGCTGACCTGCAGAGCCGGCGGAAAGGCGGTCACCGCCGCCTGCCAGGCTCCGCCGAGGCCGGCGGTGCCGAGGGAGACGGACAGCAGCCTGATCCGTGCGGCGCGGGTCGCATGGGGGCCATTGACGTCGGAGGCGATGTCGGCGGCTGGACGCACGGGCCCGCTGGCGCGCGGAGCCGTGCTGGTGTGCTCTGTCGTGTCGACCATGTCGGTCATGGGGGAACCTCGAGGGGACGGCCAAGGGCGCGGGCCATAACGCGGCTGCCCGGCGGCGTGGGTCGTGGCGTGGTCAGGCGTCCATGTTCAGGACGACGCGGAAGCGTGCCTGGCCCGAGAGCATCCGCTCGTAGGCGTCCATGGCCTGGGCGAAGGGCATGGTCTCGGTGGTGGGGCGGATGCCGTGGGCGAGGCTGAAGGTGAGGTTGTCCTCGTTCTGGATCGACGATCCGGTCAGGCTGCCGACGATGCGGCGGGTGCCGAAGATCAGGTCGGCCGTGGCGACCGTCAGCGGGTCGGGGGCGGCGCCGACGACCACCAGCGTGCCGGCCGGGGCCAGTCCGTGGACCAGGGGGTTCATGGACGTACCGCTTGATGCGGTGGCGACGATGACCGATGCGCCGCCCAGGTCGGCCAGCGCCGTGCCGGGGTCGGTGAGGGTGCTGTCGATGTACTCGTGGGCGCCCAGCTGCCTGGCGAGTGTCTCCTTCTCCTGGCCGCGGGCGATGGCGGCGACCCGGTGTCCGAGGCTGCGTGCGTACTGCAGGGCCAGGTGGCCGAGCCCGCCGATTCCCTGTACGGCGACCAGGGCGCCGGCGCGGGTGGGGGCCTGCTGGAGCGCGGTGAGGGTGGTCAGTCCGGCGCACAGCAGCGGGGCCGCCTCGACGGCGGGCATGCCGTCGGGGATGCGTACCAGTCCGCTCGCGCGGGCGTAGGTCACCTCCGCGTATCCGCCGTCGATGGTGGTGCCGGTCTGTTCCTGGTCGAGGCAGTTGACGAAGTCGCCGCGGCGGCACGGTTCGCACTGCCAGCAGTGCCCGTTCAGGAAGCCGACGCCGACGCGGTCGCCGGGGCGCCAGGCGGTGACGCCCGCGCCCACGGCGTCGATCACGCCGACGATCTCGTGGCCGGGGACGACGGGGCGTGAGGGGTCGGGGCGCAGTCCCTCCACGGCCAGTACGTCGGAGTGGCAGACACCGCATGCCTCCACCCTGAGCCGGACGTGTCCGGGCTCCGGGTCGACCAGTTCGCGCTCGACGAGCCGGAGCTGGTGGACACCGGTGGCCTCGAAGGCTCGGTACGCGGACATGACGCTTCTCCTCGGTGCTGCCTCTGCCGACATGTGTGAGGGCCGAGGGCTGGGGCGGAGACCGGCATTCAATATGACCGGTCGCTTCAATATGACCGGTCGCTTTAAACTTAGTCAAGCGGGTCCGAGGGCCGGGCCGTGGGCCACGATGTCGTAGTGGGTGGGAGCACTTCCCCGGGAACCTCGGGTTGACCTGCGGCAAGGCGACCGGACATATTGATCCCGAGGTGGTGGTGAGGATGGCACGCGCGTCCAAGCGCGAGGAGATCGCGCAGGCAGCCCTGGAGCAGTTCCGCACGCGGGGCTTCAACGCCACTGGGATCAGCGACATCACCTCGGCGGCCGGGGCTCCCAAGGGCTCGTTCTACAACCACTTCGCCAGCAAGGAGGAGAGCGCCCTCGAGGCGCTGCGCCGCTATGCCGCCGGGTTGCGGTTCGACCTGCTCGACACGCCCGGACGTCCAGCGCTGGAGCGGCTCCGGGCGCACTTCGAGTTCCTGGGTGCGGACACGGTTGCCGGCGGCTTCGCCCGCGGCTGCCTGGTGGGCAATCTCGGCGCCGAGGTGGCGGACCACTCCGAGGAGATCCGCTCCGCCGTCAGGGGCGGCTTCCAGCGGTGGGCCGCGCAGATCCGGCGCGTGCTCACCGAAGCCCAGGAAGCAGGTGAGCTGGACGCCGCTCTCGACGTCGAGGAGGCCGCGCTGTTCATCCTCAGCGCCTGGGAGGGCACGCTGATCGCGGTCCGGGCCGACAAGTCCTCCGCTCCCCTGGACGCCTTCTTCCGCATGGTCTTCGGCGTCCTCCTGCGCTGATCGCGGCCGGCTGCTGACGACTCGCAGGCGCCGCTCCCCAACACACACCAAGGCTTCGCCGAGTCCGGCGCCTCGGTGCGCGACTCGTTGTCGCAGGGGCCTATGGGTGCTGTGGGGGGGGGAGAGCTTGCTCGGTCCAGACCGTTCCACGCCGGTTCCGACCGGGCTGACAACGTCCCCGGGATCACCGCCCGGGTGCGTGATGCCGGTGGACCGGTGAACGGTAAGAGGGGCGCCGGGCCTCGGCGTGGGCGTCGTCGGCCATGCCGGGCTGGAGGGTGTCGGTGGCCTGGTGCCAGGGGGTGGTGGGGGCGGTTGCGGCGGCCGGTGGGGTCCTCCTCCGGCCACCTGGCTTCGAGTCGGTCCTTCAGCTTGGGCAGGGTGAGGTCGGGGGCGATCTTTCCGCCGGGGTGGAAGATCTGTTCGCCGTTCTTGCAGAGGTCGCCGGGGCGACCGACGGTATGGGTGGAGATGGAGGGGGGCTGTCCATCGACCCGTGGGTGGTGGTCATTCACCGGCTACGCCGAGCACTCTTGAGACATGGGATCGCTTCATTCGGCGCTCGTCGTGCTCATCGGAATCTGCGTCCTGGTCTTTTACGCGGCCTGGATCGTCGGCGCCATCTACTTCGGCGTGAAGAGTCACGCCGGTGTGCGCGGCTGGTGGCGCGGACAACGGCGCACGTTGCCTCGCAGGGTTTTCCTGATCGCGGGTGCCTACGTGTTCTCCGTTCTGCTCAACCACTCGGGAGGCTTCTGGCGGCATCTGCGCTACTGGCAACCCGAGTTGGCCCTACTGGGCGCTGCGATCGCCGTCGCCTCCACCGCCCTGCTGCTCTGGGCCCGCTGGGTGCTGGGCACGATGTGGGCCAGCGTCCCGACGGTCCGGGAACACCACGAACTGCGCACGGACGGCCCCTACGGGCTGGTGCGTCACCCCATCTACACAGGACTGCTCGGGCTCGTCATCGGCGCCATGCTGGCCTGTGGCTTCGGCGTGTGGGTCGCTGTCCTCATAGTCGTCGTCCCCTGGCTGCTGCTGCGGGTCCGGGCAGAGGACCGTCTGATGGCCGCCCGGTTCGGCGCGGCCTACGAGGCCTACCGCGAGCGGGTGCCGGCGCTGGTCCCCTGGATACGGCCCGCCCGGGAGGGCGTGAGCCGCGGCGACCGCGCGAAGCAGTAGAGCCACAGGCCCGGCATCGCGGCGACCAGAGGCTGTCCGGGGCGCGCCTCCCGCCCACACGCACGGCGCCCGCTCATCCGTCACCACGCTCAAGCACGAGCACTCCGCAACCCGCAGGGAATCGCCGGTGCGGCGGCGTCAGGTCATCGATGAGCCAAGAGTGCTCTAAATCAAGGACAGCTGTTTCGGATTCCGGACGGAATCGGTGTGTACCGGCCAGCTGTGGGTGAACCGAGCGTGGGCGGCGGGCGTGGTGGCGGCCACGGTGCGTGATGCCGGGCGGTGGGCCGGGGGTGGGGAGTGCAGGGACGGGAGAGGCTGAGACGCGCCGCCGGCACCGGACATCCGGCCGGAATCCTTCCTTGTTGCGGCGGGAGCACATCGTCATACTCGTCGGCGTTTGGCATGGGCACGCCCGTAAGGTCGGAGCGTTCCCGTGCCTCGCGTTCCTCCGGCCCCGTCCCGTCGAGCGGGCGGGGCAACCCCCACTGGAGGCTCCACATGACGCAACGCCGAACGACTCCCACCACCCGCGCGCTCACCGCAGCGAGCGTCGTGGTCCTCACAGCCGGCGCGGCCCTGCTCCCCGGTGCCGGTTCGGCCGCGGCCGCCCCCGCATCCGCGCAGGCGATCCCGTCCGCGGCCCGTGCCGCGTCCGCCGCGGCCCTGGCCGCGCGGCTGGGCGACCGCGCCGCCGGTTCCTACTACGACGCCGTGGCCCACCAGCTCGTCGTCAACATCACGGACCCGTCCGCGGCGAGCCAGGTCCGCAGCACCGGCGCCGTCCCCAGAACCGTGCGCTACTCCACCGGTCAACTGCACGGTGTGTTGGCGGCGTTGACGCAGCGAGCCCGGATCGCGGGCACCGCATGGTCGATCGACCCGCGCCAGGACAAGGTGGTCGTGACCGTCGACCCGACAGTCACCGGAGCGAAGCGCACCCGGCTGAACACGGTGATCAACTCGCTCGGTGACAGGGTCGTCGTGCGCCGGGCCGCCTCCGAGTTCAAGCCGTTCATCGCGGGCGGCGACGCCATCTGGGGCAGCACCGTGCGCTGCTCCCTGGGGTTCAACGTGACGGTGAACGGAGCCCCGTACTTCCTGACCGCCGGGCACTGCGGCAACGCCTCCTCGACGTGGTCCGACTCGCAGGGCGGCGGGGAGGTCGGCCAGACGGTCGACTCGCAGTTCCCCGGAACCGACTACGCCCTGGTTCAGTACGACGACTCGAGCAGCGACCACGCCAGCGTCGTCGACCTCTACGACGGCGGCAGCCAGCAGATCACCCACGCCGCCGACGCCTACGTGGGGGAATCGGTCCAGCGCAGCGGCAGCACCTCGGGGGTCCACGGCGGAACGGTCAACGGTCTCGACGCGACCGTGAACTACGAGGAGGGGACGGTCTCCGGGCTCATCGACACCGATGTCTGCGCCGAGCCCGGCGACAGCGGCGGCGCACTCTTCGACGCCGACGCGGCCATCGGTCTGACCTCGGGCGGCAGTGGTGACTGCACGTCCGGCGGGGAGACCTTCTTCCAGCCGGTGCCGGCGGCACTGAGCGCCGAGGGTGCCACGCTTCCGTAACCGTTGGTTGTCCGTGATTCTGCAACCGTCGCGGAAAAAGCCTCAACCGTCCCCCGTCCAGGGCCGGTTGAGGCTCCTCATTTCTTCATGTCGAAAGCGCCGTGACCGGCTCTCAGCGTTCGCGCCTCCCGCGGAAGGCCCGGCGGATGAGGTGGATCAGCAGCCAGATGGCCAGGACGACGAAGAGGATCACGAGGATCACGAGGACGAGGAGGAAGATACCGAGCTTCTTGAGGAAGCTCTTCTTCTTGGTCTTCGTCCTGCGGAGATGGACCGCCGACGCGTGATGTGTGGAAGTGGTGTGCCTTAGGCGGATGGTGGATACGGCGCCCGGAAACGCCGTGACGGCGCGTACGGTGCCGGTGGTGGCCGTGGCTCGCTGAGTGGCGGCCGGTATTGCGACGGCCGGTGTCGCCGCCAGACCGAGGCCGAGCAGCAGCGTCAGAAGTACGGCTGCGGCACGGCCCTTACGGCCCTGCCGGTGTGTGATGGTCATTCATGCCCTCCCCGTGTCATGTGCCGATGCGGTTGCTGTCTTGCGCAACGTCGCAACTATTATCGCGACGGACGGTGATTCTTCCTATCGGCGGATCTGGACGGGGTTCTCATGCGCTACCTGGTACGCGACCGCATGCTGGCTTTCCACGAGGAGGCGTGGGTCGAGACGGAACACCGGGAGAAGCTGTTCAAGGTCAACCGCAAACTGCTGCGGCTGCGCACCACGTTCGACTTCGTCGACACCCAGGGCAACCAGGTGGCGAGCATCGTCAGGAAGGCGCTCACCTTCCACCACACGATCCTCATCAAGCAGAACGGCGAGACCGTCGGCCGCATCAGCAAGCGGACGTTCCGGATCTTCGCGGACCGCTTCAAGGTGACCCTGAGCGGCGGGCGCCGGCTGCGCATCGCGGGCAACATCTGGGATCGCGAGTTCGACATGGCGGACGACAGCGGCACCCTGGCACACATCTCGCGTCGCTGGTTCACCGTCCGTGACGCCTACGCGGTCGACGTGATGAGCGAACCGGACTGGTTGCTGCTGATCATCCTCGCGGTGTGCGTGGACCACATCATCGAGGACCGGGAGGGAGAACAGCTCACCAACCTCTGACGGTCGCGCCCGTCTCGCGGGCGCAGACGGTTTCCATGCCTGGGGCACCATCGTGGCGCCGGCTGTGGACCGGAGTGGCCGACCGGCCGCGGTCCGGGCGCGGCCACAGGGTCGCATCCGGGCGATGCGCGAGCAACAGCTTGACGCCGCAGGCCCTGTCAGCGGACGACATCGAAGACCTGCTTCTGCAGTCCGTTGGCGTAGACGTCGTGCTCGACCAGCTTCAGCTTCTGGGCATCCTTGTCCGTGGTGCTGAACAGACGCTTGCCTGCGCCGAGCAGCAGCGGGAACACCAGCAGGTGGTAGCGGTCGATCAGGCCGGCGTCCGCGAGGCCGTGGTTCAGCGCGGCGCTGCCGTGGACGATGATCGGTCCGCCATCTGTCTCCTTGAGGGCGGCGACCTGGTCGAGCGAGCGCAGGATCGTGGTCTCGCCCCAGTTCGAGACCAGGTCGTCCGCGGTGAGAGTGGTGGAGACGACGTACTTGGGCATCGACTTGTAGTCGGCGAATTCCACCATGTCCGGCCACACCGGGCTGAACGCCTGGTAGCTGACCCGGCCCATCAGAACCGCGGAGGCTTCCTCCTGCTCCCGCCCCTTGATCTCGAAGGCTTCGGGAACGAACTCGACGTCCTTGAAGGTCCAGCCGGAGTTCCGGTATCCGGGCTCGCCACCAGGAGCCTCCACAACGCCGTCGAGCGAGATGAAGGCAGTGCTGATCAGGGTACGCATTCTGGTTCCTTTGATGTCTTGTGTCCTCAGGCGGCAGTGCCCGTGAGGCCGCTCCGCGGTCCGCTCGACCAGGGCGGTGAGCGTGGCCCCAGCATCGTACCGACAAAAAAAATTGTCAAGAAAAATGAAGTCGTCGGGCGCGGTACGGCGCCGAGCACGGGCGCAGTGCGGCGCCGGGCGCCGAGTCGTCTCGGGCGTGGTGATGTCGTCGCCTCCCTGTGTGGCCTTCGAAACGGGTCGCGAACCACCGCGTTCGGCGTCTGATCCGGGAGTGAACGGGTGTGACAGGGTGGTCCTGCAAGCGATGATCAAGATCAAGGAGTGTCCATGGCTGCGGAGTTGAACGAGCTGGTGCGCGCGCGGCTGGAGCAGCCGAACTTCTGGTACGTGGCCACGGTGACGCCGGACGGGGCGCCGCATGTCACGCCGATGTGGGTGGGGCTGGAAGACGGGCTGATCGTCTTCAACACCTCGGTCGGCCGGATCAAGGAGGAGAACCTCCGCAACGACGCCCGCGTCCATCTCTCGCACGCCGACGCCGAGAACCCCTACGACCGTGTGCAGATCTCCGGCCGTGCGGTGCGTCTGGTGCAGGGCGAGGAGGCCGAGCGTGGCATGGACCGGCTGGCCCACAAGTACCTGGGCCTGGACGGGTACCCCTGGCTGATCGAAGGCGAGCAGCGGGTGCATGTCCTGGTCGAGCCGGAGCGCGTGCGCCACATCGTCGGCGTCGAACCGTTCCGGCCGGGAGTCATCCCTTCTTGAGCTTCCCCCTCCTGAGTTTTCCTCTCCTGGCCTGGCAGTGATCCGGAACTGTCATGAAGGCGGGGGCGGCGACTGCGGTGTGGCCGTGAGCCCGGCGCCTGGGAGTGCGTCGCCCTCGCCCGGCTTCGGTTCGTATTCCCACATGTGGATTCGGTAAGGAAATATAGCCCGACGCTCACCTTCCTTCTTGAATGAGGCATCGGCCGCCCCCGTATTCACAGGTGCGACAGAAGGAGAAGTCAGCGGCGAACAACGCCGGTTGACGGCCTATCGGGAAGGGATACCAGCATGTCCTTCGCCAAGATCACGCTGGCCAAGAAGGCCAAGAAGAAGGATTGTGGCGCCGCCGCCAAGGCCAAGCACCACAAGAAGCACCACCACCGCAAGCACAAGAAGGCCGCCGCCAAGTAGCGAGGCATTGCGGAACGCGTCCACACAGGCAGAGACCGTGCCGGGATCCGTCGCGCGACACAGCCGCGCGACGGATCCCGGCACGCCGTCGGATCGGGCAGTGCCCAGGAAGCGCCGGCCATGTACACCGCAGCTCCCCTCACCATGTCCGCGGCCGGATCCGGGGCGGAAGCCACTGCCGGTGCCTCGTCCCGGATGCGCCACGCGCGTATCTCGCCGTTGGCGGCATTCCGTACGTTCTGGCCACTGGTCAGCGTCAATCGCGTGACCGTGCTGGTGTCCGCCGTGCTGTTGGTGATCTCCGCCGGATGCGACGCGGGTGCGATCGGCATCGTCGGCGTCCTCACCGACGATGTGCTCACCCCCGGCGACCTGGCTGCCTTCTGGGGGCCGGCCAGCCTCTGGCTGGGGCTCGCCGCCACCGGCGCGGTCGCGTCCGCGGCGGGAGGATATCTGGCGGGCTGGACCAGCGAGCACTTCCTGCTCGGCCTGCGCGACCGGGTCTTCCAGCACCTGCAGCGCGTGCCTCCGGACGCCCTGGACCGCTTCGGCACCGGCGATCTGGTCTCCCGGCTGACCGGCGACATCGAGACCGTCGAGTCACTGGTGGCCTCCGCACCCGTCGAACTGATCACCTCCGCTGTGGGGGCCGTCGTGTTCGCCGTGGCCGCCTTCTGGACCAGCTGGCAACTGGCCCTGATCACCCTGGCTGCCGCCCCGCTGATCTGGTTCGGCGCCCGGTGGTTCGGCACCCTGATGCGCTCCGCCACCCGCGCCGAACGGGACAGCAACGGCCGGCTGGCTTCCCTGCTGGAGGAGAGCCTTGCCAACATGCCCCTGGTGCAGGCCTACGGCCGGCAGCAGGCCGAGCACAGCAAGGTGCACCGCGAGGGACGCAGTTGGATGCGTGCGGGACTGCGGCAGATCCGGCTGTCGTCGGTGTACGGACCGATGGGCGAACTGGTCGAGACCCTCAGTGTGCTGGCGGTGATCGGCGCCGGTGCCTGGCAGATCTCCGAACACCACCTCAGCGTCGGCGGTCTGCTCTCCTTCGCCGCCTTCCTCGGCTATCTCCATCCCAAGCTCCAGGAACTCGGCGAACTCGTCGTCAGCGCCTCGTCCGCGACCGCAGCCTGCGAACGCCTCATCGAGGTGCTGCGCACCGGCACGGTCCACGAGACGGCCCCGCGGCCGGACGTCCCACCACTCACCGAGCCGGTGCGCGGCGCCGTCACCTTCGAGGACGTCGGCTTCTCCTACCCCGGCAGCGGTCAGCCCGTCCTCGACCGGGTACACCTGGACATCGCCCCCGGTCTGCTCGTCGCGGTCACCGGGCCCAGCGGCACCGGCAAGTCCACCCTCGGCAAACTGCTGTTGCGGTTCCACGAGCCGTCCCGGGGCCGCATCCTGCTCGACGGCCGGGACATCGCCGAACTCCCGGTGGACGAGGTGCGCCGGCACGTCACTCTGCTCCCGCAGGACAGCATGCTCTTCGACGGCACCATTCGCGAGAACATCGTCTACGGTCGTCCCGACGCCGCCGACGCGGACGTGCTCGCCGCCGCCGCCGCGGCCGATGCGCACGGCTTCGTCAGCGCGCTGCCCGACGGCTACGACAGCCCCGTCGGCAAACGGGGCAACAACCTCTCCGGTGGGCAACGCCGCAGGATAGCCCTCGCCCGGGCCATGCTCCGTACGGCACCGGTGCTGATCCTCGACGAGCCCACGGCCGGACTCGACGACGACTCCACGGCCCGCATCATGGCACCGCTGCGCCGCCTCACCGCCGGGCGCACGACCTTCCTCATCACTCATGACCTGCGTCTGACCGCCCAGGCCGACCTCGTCCTTCACCTCACCGACGGGACCGCTTCCACCACGGTCCCGGGCCGGACGGTGGCCATGGGCGGGACACCTGGGCACGAGGCGGCTTGAGGCAGATACCGGACGGCCGTCGTGGGTGTGCCGTGCCCGGCTGCGAACGTACCTCGGAAGTACCTCGGAAGTACCTCCGACGTACCTCCGACGTACCTCGGACGGACCTCGCAACCGGGCGCACCGGTCGGGCCCGTCGTCACTCCTCGGCCGAGCGCCTGCAGGCTTCAAGAGCGATGGCCGCGGGGAAGTGATCCCGACGCAGTTCGAAGTAGCAGGCCCGAATGCTCTCCGGGGTGCCCTCGGCTGCGGTTCCTTCCGGATGACGACACGATCCGGTGGCTCTGCACAGTTGATCTGTCACGGATCGTATCCATGGTGTGCCGGGTGATACGGCCGGGTGTGCGGCGCAAGACGTGGCGCCAGCTAAAAGTCGCCCGGCAATGTCGAGAACCCGTGGCCGGCTCCGTCCCCGAGGTGAACGCGACGACAATGGGTCGCACCAGCACCAAGGAGAAGCACGATGGCCAAGTACCTGCTGCTCAAGCACTACCGTGGCGCTCCGGCTGCGGTCAACGACGTGCCGATGGCTCAGTGGACGCCGGAGGAGATCTCGGCCCACATCCAGTACATGAACGACTTCGCCGCCCGGCTGGAGAAGACCGGCGAGTTCGTCGACGGGCAGGCGCTCGCTCCCGAGGGCACCTTCGTCCGCTACGACGGAGAGGGGCGCCCGCCGGTCACCGACGGCCCGTTCGCCGAGACCAAGGACCTCATCGCCGGCTGGATGGTGATCGACGTCCACAGCTACGAGCGCGCCGTCGAGCTGGCCGGGGAACTGTCGGCCGCTCCCGGGGCCGGCGGGAAACCGATCCACGAGTGGCTCGAGCTGCGCCCGTTCCTGGCCGCCGAGCCCGGCATCACGGAGTGCACTTTCAAGTGACGCAGATGAACGAGGCCCTGATCAGGAGCCTCACGCCGGGCGTGCTCGGCGTCCTCGTCCGCCGCGGAGCCGACTTCGCGGCGGCCGAGGACGCCGTGCAGGACGCGCTCGTCGAGGCGGTTCGCGTCTGGCCGGCCGACCCGCCACGGGATCCCAAGGGCTGGCTGGTCACCGTCGCCTGGCGACGGTTCCTCGACGCGACCCGGGCGGACGCCGCCCGCCGCCGGCGGGAGGACCGCATCGACGAGGAACCGGCGCCCGGGCCCGCGCCCGCGGTGGACGACACGCTCCGGCTCTACTTCCTGTGCGCCCACCCGTCGCTCACGCCGGCGTCCGCGGTCGCGCTCACGCTGCGCGCCGTCGGCGGGCTGACCACCCGCCAGATCGCCCAGGCCTACCTGGTGCCCGAGGCGACCATGGCGCAGCGCATCAGCCGGGCCAAGCGCACCGTCTCCGGCGTGCGGTTCGACCGGCCGGGCGATGTCGCCACCGTGCTGCGCGTCCTCTACCTGGTGTTCAACGAGGGGTACTCCGGCGACGTGGACCTCGCCGCCGAGGCCATCCGGCTCACCCGGCAGCTCGCGGCCGTGGTCGACCACCCCGAGGTGGCGGGGCTGCTCGCTTTGATGCTGCTCCACCATGCCCGGCGCGCCGCCCGGACCGCGCCCGACGGCAGTCTGGTACCGCTCGCCGAGCAGGACCGCGGTCGGTGGGACACCGAACTGATCGCCGAGGGCGTCGAGATACTGCAGGCGGCCCTCGTCCGTGACCGGCTGGGCGGGTTCCAGGCCCAGGCCGCCATCGCGGCACTCCACGCCGACGCGCCCACTGCCGAGGAGACCGACTGGGTGCAGATCGTCGAGTGGTACGACGAGCTTGTGCGCCTGACCGACAGCCCGGTCGCCCGCCTCAACCGCGCAGTGGCCGTCGGCGAGGCCGACGGACCGCGGGCCGGTCTGGCGGCTCTCGCGGCGCTGGACGCCTCGCTGCCCCGCTACACCGCGGTGGCGGCGTACCTCCATGAATGCGACGGCGACCTGACGACGGCGGCACGGCTGTACGCCGAGGCGGCCCGCAAGGCGCCCAACCTCGCCGAACGCGACCACCTGACGCGCCAGGCCGCCCGGCTCAACTCCCGGCGGCCCCACTGAACGACTCTTCCCTGACGCGGTGAGCGTGGGGGAGGCGACGACGCGGTCGGGTGTGCGCGGGACGTCGGTCTACCGGTGTTGGCGGCATCCGGGCGAGGTTGATGATCGACGCGCTGCTGAGTTTCGGCCGTCGGGCTCGGCCGCCGCGTGGCAGCTCATGGAGGACGCCATGCCGGCCGGGTAAGGTGTGTGCGACGCTCACATGAGCGCGATGCGGAATGGGCGCGCGGCGTCAATACGGGTGAGGGTGATCAGTGCCGAAGTCGGGTAGCTCCTACCATCACGGCGATCTGCGTGCGGCATGCCTGCGTGCCGCGATCGAGCTGCTGGAGGAAGGCGGCGGCTCCGGGCTGTCGCTGCGGGCGGTGGCGCGCCGCGCCGGTGTTTCCCCCACGGCTCCGTACCGCCATTACGCCGACCGCGACGCCCTCGTCTCCGCGGTCGCCGCGGAAGGTTACCGTGAACTCGCCGCCGCGCTGGCCGCCGTACACCCCTCGCCGTCGACGCCCGACGACCTTGCCGCCGTCGCTGTCGCCTACGTCGGATTCGCCCTGGATCACCCGGCCATGTTCCGGGCGATGTTCGTCGAACCATGCGATCCGGACAGTGACGAACGAGTCGCTGCCGCGGCCGTTGTGTCCGGATATGTCGACGCTCTGGTGCGGAGTGCCTTTCCCGGCGCCGAGCCCACCGCACTGTCGACCGCGGTGTGGGCTCTGGTGCACGGCCTGGCCTTCCTGCATCTCGACGGCAAGCTCGACTCCTCCGTGCCGGAGGCGGTCGCCGAGCGGGTGCGTGCGGCGGTCCTCTCCCTCTTGTCGGTTTCCGCGACCGCGGGCTAGCCGGGCGCCTGTCGCTCCTTCGGTGGGCTGCGGAGGTGCGTGGACTCGTGCGGCAGAAGGCGGCCGGGCTCAGGATCCCGTACGTGACGTGCACGGGCGCGCGGGCCGTGTGCACGGCAGGCGGGAGCGAACGCGCGTGCTCCTGCGGGGAATTGGGGGCGCCTCAGATGTGCCCATGTCGTACGTGGTGCCGTCGGCGATCGCCTGGAGCTTGTCCGGGTTGGCCACGTTGTGGATGGCCGTGATAAGGCCGTCGGCGGCGAAGTCGAAGGTGACGGTGGCGATCACGCGTCCCGGAGCGCTGAACACCATGGCCGGCGCGCCGTTGACCTCCAGGAGTTCGGCCTTCATGTCGGCGGGCTCGACACCCTGGTAGGCGATGGTGCCGATGGTCGCGAACCAGGCGGCCACGGTGGTCGCGCCCACGACCGGACGCAGGGCCTGGCGGACCTTGCCGCCGCCGTCGGTCCACAGCGTGACGTCCGGGGACAGCAGTTCCAGCAGGGCGTTGACGTCCCCGCCGGTCACGGCGGCGAGGAACCGCTCGGTGGCCTCGCGCTGCCGCGACCGGTCCGCGGCGAAGCGCGGCCGTCGGGCCCGCACGTGCTCGCGAGTCCGGTGCGCGGCCTGCCGTACCGCCGATTCCGAACGCTCCACCGCCTCGGCGATCTCGGCGTGGCTGAAGTCGAAGACCTCCTTGAGCACGAACACCGCACGCTCCAGCGGGCTGAGCGTCTCGAGCACCACCAGCATGGCCATCGACACCGACTCGGTGTCCGTGACGACTCGGAGGCGTCCCCACCGGTCAGGATGGGCTCCGGCAGCCACGGCCCGGCATATGTCTCCCTCTTGCGCCGGGTGGAGCGCAGCCGCTCCAGCGCCAGGTTCGAGACGATGCGCGTCACACAGGCCCTGGGGTCCGCCACCTGCGAGCGCTCTGCGGCGGACCTCTGGGTTAACGCGGCGAAGGCCGTGTCCACTTTCCATCGTGTCTCGGTCAGGGGCTGGCACCATCTGCCGAGCCGTGTTTGCTGTCGTTCGGTGGTGTCTCGGTTGTCCAGCGTCAATGCCTCGACCCGGAGTGCATCCCTGGGAGTGACGGTCGCGTGACCTCGGGAGCCGTTTTCGCCGCGGTGTTCACGGCGCTGTTCGCCTCTCATGTCTGGGCGGACCATTGCTGGCAGACGGACAAGCAGGCTGCCGAGAAGGGACGCCCGGAGCCGGGTGCCGGTGCGATGAAGGCCAGGGAGTCCTGGCGGGCGCTGATTGCTCACGTGGTGGTCTATCACCTGGTCATGGCCGTGATGCTTGCGGTGACCACGGCTCTGCTCGACCTCCCGATCAGTTGGGCCGGGGCCGCTGCGGGGATCGCGTTCTCGGCTGTCACCCACGGATGCTGGGACCGTCGGTGGCTGGTGAAGGCGTGGATGGTCCTGACAGGCAGCCGCGAGTTCGCCAAGAACCCGCAGGGCCGATATTCGGTCGACCAAGCCCAGCACGTCTTCTGCCTGTGGGTCTCTGCGCTGCTGATCCCTCTCGTGTGATCAGGCTCTTCGGCCTCGGGACTGGTACAGCGGTTGACGCCGAGAACGATCATGGTCAGGACGTGAGGGTGCTGACTCGGTTCTCGTACTCGCGGTGGGCCTTGCGCTGGGCCGGGACCGCCGGGGCGCCCTGGCCGCCGTCGAACGGCTGGCAGCGGGCGAGGAGCCCGCGGTGTACGGCGGGGAAGGCGGTGACGCGCAGGGTGTACCCCAACACCACAGCGTGGGACTCGCTCCAGAAGCCTGCGACCAAGGATCGCTTACCATGCTTGGCGATACATCGTGACACGTTATATCCTCCCGCGTAGGTCGACGGAGAGGGGCACCATGGCGTCCGAGACCGATCCGGCCGTACTCGTGTTGGCGAGCCTGGCCGGCGAACCCAGGCACGGTTACGCGATCACCCAGGACATCGCGAACTCGGTCGGTGTTGTCCTCGGCCCCGGCACTCTGTACGGGGTGCTGGCCCGTTTGGAAGCTGATGGGCTGATCGAGGCGCTGCCCGCGCAAGGGCGTCGCCGCCCCTACCGGATCACCGCTCTCGGCCAGCGCACGCTGGCCGAGCAGGCGGAGCAGATGCAGCGGGTGGCCGATCTGGGGCTACGCCGGCTCCGGGCCGCAGGGGCAACACTGTGAAAATCCCGAACGCCGCGGAGGACAGGCCCGACTGGCGGGTGCGCGTGCTGGTCGGGTTGTATCCGCCCGTGTGGCGCCACCGCTACGCCACGGAGTTCGCGGCCCTGCTGGAAGACAGTGGCGTCGGGGTTCGGCAGGTGGTCGACGTCGCGGCCGCGGCGGTGCGCGTCTGGGCCCGTCCCAGCACGCATCTGCACGACCGGACCGGACGGATGTGCACCACCGTCGCGGTGACCCTGTGCGCGTGGACGGCGCTGGCGGCCGGCGCCGTCGTGTTCGCCAAGACCACTCGGGACGGGGCCTGGTACGTCACCGGGCACACCGACCCGGCCGCAGGGTGGTACAACGTCTACGCGCTGGCCTCGGCCACGTCGGCGCTGGCCATCGCGGTCGGCTGGCTGCCCCCGGTGGCCGCCGTCCTCCGCGCCCCGCAAGGCCATCCCGGACGCCGCCGCGCCCGCCTGCTGTTGCTCGCCCCACCGGTCGCCGTATCGGCCTTCCTGGGCGCTGCGGCGGTTCTCCGGCTGATCACCCACGGGGTGGGTGTCGGCCCCACCGGGTTTCTGGTCCTGGTCGGGCTCGGCCTGTTCGCCGGTGCCGCTTTCGCCGCCGGACCGGCCGCCGCGCTGCGGCACGTCACGCCGAGCGGTGCGGGACTACGCGTCGCCACCGTGGCCGGCGCGGTCGCCACGACACTCATGGCGGTGGCCGTTGCCGCCAGCGTCGGCTGGGGCCTGGTCACCTTCGCCGACCGGCCCGGGTTTACGGCACTGACCGGCTACGGCACGGTCATGGCGGTCACGCTGGTGGTCGCGGCGACCTCCTCCGCACGCGGCCTGCGGGCCGCCATCGCACGTACCCGGGGCAGCGTCGATGCGCACTGACCGTCGGTGGCCACGCCGAACCCTGAAGACCCTGCTCGTCCTGGCGACCGTGCTGGTGGTGACGCTCGGCGGCTACATCGGCTATGTGGCGGTCCGGCAGGGGCAGCAGGTCACCCTGCCCGCCCCGACCGGCCGATATCCAGTCGGCCGGACCACCGCCGACTGGACCGACCACGCCCGCACCGATCCACTCGCCCCGCACCCGGGCATGCCGCGGGAGCTGTCCGCGTGGCTGTGGTACCCGGCCGCACCCGCCCCCGGCACGCCACCCGCGCCCTACGCCCCGGGCGCCTGGTCGGGACTGCACATGGGCGGCCTGCCCGGGCTGGGCGAGACCAGTTTCGACGACATCCGGGTGCACGCCGTCGCCGACGCCCCCGTCGCCGCCGGCCGGTTCCCCGTGGTGGTGCTCGAACCCGGGTTGGGTCTGGCCGCGCCGCAGTACACCGCGCTCGCGGAGAACCTGGCCAGTCACGGATACCTGGTCGCCGGGATCACCCCCACCTACAGCGCGAACCTGACCGTGCTGAACGGACGGCCGGTAAGCGCGACACCCGCCGGCAACCCGCAGGACTCCGACACGGCCGCCATGCGCCCGGCCAACGACCGGCTGGTCAGCGTATGGGCGGCCGACGACCGCTTCGCCGCAACCCGGGCCGCCGCGCTGGACGCCACCGGCCGGTTCGCCGGGCACGTCGACGCGGCCACCACCATGTACCTTGGCCACTCCTTCGGCGGAGCCGCCGCGCTGCAAGCCTGCCACGACGACCCGCACTGCGCCGGAGCAGCCGACCTGGACGGAACCCAGTTCGGCACGGTCGTCCACTCCGGACTCGGCAAACCGATGATGCTGCTGGCCAGCCAGAGCTCCTGCATCACCGGAACCTGCCGGCCGAGCAATGCCGACGAGCAATCCGAACGCGACGCCGCCCGCGCCTTGCTGGCAGCCAGCACCGGGCCCGTCTGGAGTTACCGGCTCAACGGGGCCGAGCACTTCAACTTCAGCGACTACGGCGCCTACTACCTGGCCGCGCCGATCCGGTCTGTGGTCGGGCTCGGGTCGATCGACAGCGACGACGCGCTGACCATCACCAACGCCTACCTGGCCGCGTTCGTCGACCATGTGGCCCGCGGCCTGCCGGAACCGCTGCTGGCCGGCCGGTCATCGCCGTACCCCCAGGTCGAGGTACAGCGCACCGCGTCGTGAGCACGTGCACAGGAGTTTGGATATCCGTGCAGCCGACTCGGCCCTGTTCTCCCGAAGCTACGGTGAAGTGCCAAGTAGCTCTCCGTAATCAGAGTGACGCTCGGTCAGGGAGAGCGAAAGCGGGGGCCGGGGACTTCGCCGGTCTGGAGGGCAGCGAATTCGGCGTGGACCTCTGGCATTTCCAGGTTCTCAAGCCTTGTCAGAACCGGCGGATGGGCAGGATGTCAGCGGGGCGGTCCTCCCGCTGTTCCGGGACGGGAGCCAGGGGCGTCCTGCTGGCCGTGCTCAGCTCGCGGCGGAGCCGCTGGAGCTCGTCGTCCTTGGCGGCCAGGACGGACAGGAGGAGTCGGTGACGCTCTTTGAGCTGGTTGAACTCGGTGTGGATGCGGGCGAGTTTGCTGGTGAGCCGCTGGTTGAGTTCACGCAGCCGGGCGATGCGGGTCTCACGTGGATCGGGCTGCTGGCCTACTGCCCAAGCGGCCGCCCGCCGCTTCTCGAACTCGTCCTTGAGATAGCCCCAGGTGCGGTAGAGGGACGCCCGGGAGATGCCGGCCTCACGGGCGAGCGTCTTGACGTCGCAGGCCCCGCCGGGCGGGATCTGCCCGGTCAGCAGCCGGTCGATGGCGGCACGGATCCGCCGCTCGACCTGATCACGCTGTTCGGCGCTGAGTGCCATGTCATCCGGCCTTTCCCGCTGCTTCGTCGTCTCTTCAAAGACGCGCACCGAGCGTTCGTGCTCGGCTCGCAGACGCTTCTTCTCCCCGGCCGGGACGCGGGGGTTGGCCAGCAGGACGGCGCCGTTGTCGGCCGAGGTCTGCCAGACAGGACGGTGAACGAGGTGGTGGGTTGCCTGCGGGCAGCGGGAGCTGTCACACAGCCCGGTCAGAGGAGCTGCCGCGGACCTGGTGCCGCTGAGTTTGAGACACAGCGCCTTCTGGCCGTCCGGGCGGCGCCCAGGCCGTCTTCCACCATGAGTGGAAGACGGAGGTATCCCTCGCTGGTGGCCACCTGGAGGTGCTTGAAGTGGACCTTGGTGGCCAGCAGGCCACCGGGGCGGGCGGCCATCTCGACAGACAGCGTCCGCCGCAGGCGGCGTGGGTGCACCGGTTCGTCGGGGATCGGGTCCAGGCCCATGCGGCGCCCGGCGGCCGAGGCGACCCACTGCCGCAGCCAGGTCATGGCCCCGTTGGACTCGAAGCCGTTGAACGGGCCGAACAACGGCTTCCCGGGCCGGGCGTCGGTGAGCTGCTCGGCCAGGGCGATGACGCGCACGACTTCCTCGATGACCACCCACGCGTCCATCTCGCCGCCCCAGAGCCGACCTTTGACGACCTTGCTGACCAGCCGGTGCCGGGCCAGACCGGTGCCGTCGGCGTCGTCCGTGCGACGGCAGCCGACCGTCAGCTCCATCAGCTCGCTGGACCGCATCCCGGTCAGCGCGGACGTGGCGACCGTGCAGGCGTGCCTGGCGACCCGGATCAGAGAGTCGACGCCCGTGTTCGACAAAGGCAATGACCACGGGATCAGCTCGCCGGTGTCAGCCCGCGGGGCATCGGGTGCGTTGCGACACCACACGTATTCGGTGCCGACCGCGGCGACCGCCTCTTCCAGCAGCGTACGGGCCTGAACCAGGAGAGCCTTGCTGATGTCGCGGTGCCCGGTCGGCCGCAGCAGCTGCTGGAAGTTGACGTCCAGCAGCGGATCTTTGGGATCCCATCCGGACCGGAGGCGTTTTGTCACCTGCCCGCCCTCCAGCCGCGGGAGCGGCTGGTCCGTCCGCAAGTGCGCGTCGACGAGGGAGGCCAGCCGTTCGGCGTCCCGCAGATTCCGGGACCAGTCGACGTTCCGCCGGGCCTCGCGCTCGGCCTGCAACGTCGTGCGCAGGGGCACGATGTGTGGTCCGAGGACATCGACCAGGTGCAAGTACGCCGTCAGCAGCGGCCGCAGCACATCGTCGTCCAAGGGTTTGGTCTTGATCACCACTTGAGGCCGGGCCGGCGCCCCGCTGACGACGCGGGGCGATCGCTTGCCCCAGGGCCGAAACCCGGGCCGGTGCCGGTCGGCGGACAGCAGCTCGGCCTCTGGCGAGTGGTTCGGGTCGATGGTCGCCCGCGGCGACCACTGCCGCTGGCCGCGCTGCGCGATGAACGTCGTCCGCAGCCGCCGGCGGTCGATGCGCAACAGCTGGCCGTCGTCCCCGCGCAGATCGTGGGCTTTGACCCACGCGCGCATCATGTACTCCTCGAAGGCCGCGCGGGCCAGCTTGCCCTGCCGCGTCACGAGCCACACATGCTCGGCCAGCTCGGCCGGGGCATGCCTGCGCAGCTGGGCACCGTGCCGCAACCACTGCTCCAGCAGCCGCGACGCCCGCAGCGACAACACCAGACTCTCCTCCGCTGTGCGGCCCTTGGTGTAGGACAGCAGCGTCGCCTGCCTTCCGGCCCAGCGGACCCCGGGCATGGCCAGGCCGTAGCGGAACAGAACGGCGAAGTCCGACTCCAGATACTGCACCTTCACGTGCGGCTTCGGCCGCCGCAGCCGGGCCCGGTTGTGCCGGGTCTCCACCAGCCGGCCCTGCTCCATCCGCTTGCCGGTGGTCACCGTGAAAGGCACCGCCGCGGCCAGGCCCTCGCTCTCGGCCCAGTCGTAGAACCGGCTCAGCGCGGTGACCTGCAACTCCCCCGACGCAGGCTCCAGCCGCTCGTCCAACGGCCCTGACAGGCGACGGTCCGCGTACGTACCGAGTGCGGCCACCAGCTCCTGCCTCGTACCGAACACTGCGACACGGTGCCGCCGCAGATGCATCAGCCAGTCCCGGGCCGCCAGCGCGTACGCCCGCCACGAATTCGGCGACGGCGCCCCGCTCGACGGCAGCGTACGAAGCCAGGCGTTCACCGCCCGTGTCGCCCGCGGGCCGCTCTCGTCCTCGAACAGGAAGTCGTCGTCGAACAGCACCGGCATCCGCTCGGGGATCAACGGCTCGCCATCGAGCCCCCAGGACTGCCAGCCCTCGGCAGGCCGGGACGGTAGCTCCGCGACATGACCCTCATCAACTGCTAACCCCATGCCCGATCAACGGGAGTTGAGGAATGTGAGACACGCCAAGAAAGCAGCGACAAACTTGATCCAGGCGTCCTGGACCGCGTCCTCGGCATTGGCCGCGCTACCGAGGAGACGGTAGGCCACGGAGAACAGGAGCGGCCGGTGCGCATGGAAGATCCGCTGGTCGGCGTGGACGGCCGGGTCGGTCACTTTGCCCTCCGGACCCGGGTGAAGCGGCCCCGCGGGGCCAGATCGTGCCCGAGGCCGGCATCTTCTTCATACGGCCGTACGTCGGCCAGGGGGAGGCGGTCACCGTCTCCTTGTACCGGACCGCGATGCCGCCGGTCAGGCAGATCCGGCGCGGGCTGTCGTCGGGCCGCGTGAACTGCACCATGGCGTCACCGGGTCCCAGGCTCACCGGCGTGCGGTAGTAACCGAAGCGGAACGGCGGCTGCCAGCGGCGACACCCGCGTACCGCTCGTCCACAGGACCGCGTCGGCGACGATGCCTTCCAGTCCGGATGTGTCACCGACTCTGAGTTCCTGTCACACGCGGATGGTGGTCCAGCCAGGTGCCGACCACGCGGTACGCGTGCGCTCGGACTGTGGGCCGGGAGAGGAAGATGTCATGGCGGGCGCCGGGTATCGGGACGACCGTGGTCTCGTCGCCCAGGCAGCCGGCCCAGCGGGCGATGTGCGTGACGTCGAGGATCAGGTCGGCGCGGTCGCTCAACTCCGAGTATCGGCTGGAGAAATGGCTCCGGTCGGAACGCAGGATCAGCGAGGGCACGCCGATGTCCAGCCCCTGGTGCAGGGCGGCATGGGCGCGACGGACGGCGTTGAGCCAGCCGACGGTGACCGGGAAGCCCGCGAGCGGCTTGAGGTCGAGGTCGAACTCCCACTCGCCGCCACGGCTCTGGTGCAGCGTGTCGCCGTAGACGCCGGTGGGGACGGCGAGCGGGCGCATCGGGGCCGCCTTGGCGGCCACACGCAGCACCTGGGTGAGCAGGCCCCGTCGCGTCCTGCTGCCCTGAAGATCGAACCAGGGGCTGTTGAGCACCAGACCGGCAACCGGCTCGGTCCGGCCGGCCGCGCGGCGCCGGTCGAGCCACAGCGGCAGGATCAGGCCGCCGGTGGAGTGGGCGACCAGGAGAACGGGCAGGCCAGGGTGCTCCTGTACGACCGCTTCCAGCGCGAGGTCGAGTTCCCGGTCGTACAGGGCGAGGTCGCTGACGTAGTGCGCGGTCTGTCCGGGGCGGCGGGCGCGGCCGCACTTGCGCAGGTCGAGGGCGTAGAAGGCGAGCCCGCGCGCGGCGAAGAAGTCGGCCAGATCGGTCTGGAAGAAGTAGTCGGAGAAACCGTGGACATACAGGACGGCTCCCCGCACGGGGACCGGGCCGCCGTCCTCGCTGCCCTCACCGTCCGGATCCCGGCGGACCAGTACCGCGGCGGCGGCGCCCTCGCCGTCGGGATCCGTGCCGAGTTCGAAGGTGTGCCGGCGGTAGCCCTCCAGCAGGTCGGGCTTCCAGTCCAGTGCGGGCATCCGGATCTCCGTGGGTCATGGGGTGGCCAGGCGCGATGCCGCTCACCGCGCCGGTGACGAGCGCGGTGGCGGCGGGGGCGAAGGTGCAGGCGGCTCTATGCCACGCCGGTCACACCGCGGTCGGTGCCGTGGTGGTGGAGTGCGCGGACCGGGCCGCGGGGCTGGGGGTCAGTCGCAGCTCCGGATCGTCCACCGGAAGCTTGCGCAGCAGCTTGACGTCCCCGGTGTACTGCAAGGAGGTCAGCCACGGTGCGCGGTTGCCCTGCCGGGGCAGCCGGTCCATGGCGCGGCGGATGTACCCGGCCTGGAAGTCGAGGAACGGGCGCAGCGGCATGTCCGCTTCGGCGACCACCGGGCAGGCGATGTCGAACCCGCCCTCGTCCATACGTGTCAGCAAGCGGCAGAAGTGCTCGCACAGCAGGCCGACCTTCAGTGTCCAGGAGGCGTTGGTGTAGCCGATCGTGTAGGCGAAGTTCGGCACCCCGGAGAGCATCATCCCCTTGTAGGCGACCGTGTCGCCGAGTTCCACGGGCCGGCCGTCGACGTTCAGCGTGATCCCACCCATGGCCTGGACGTTGAGGCCGGTGGCGGTGACCACGATGTCCGCGGCCAGCTCGCGGCCCGAGGCCAGACGCAGGCCGGTCTCGGTGAAAGTCTCGATGCTGTCGGTCACCATCGAGGCGGCGCCGCGCCGGATCGCACGGAAGAAGTCGCCGTCGGGCGCGGCGCACAGCCGCTGGTCCCACGGGTCGTAGGGCGGGTTGAAGTGTTCGTCGACGGGATATCCCGCGGGCAGCGCCTTGATGTTGACACGCCGGATGATCCGCCGTGCCGTCTTGGGGAACCGCCGGCACAGGCCCCAGACAGCGGCCTGCCGCAGGATGTTCTTGTGCCGGGCCAGTGCGTGGCCGCGTTCCTCGCCGAAGACCGCCTTGAGACCGTCGGCGATCCTGTCCCCGGCGGGCACCGGCAGGATGTAGCTCGGTGTGCGCTGGAGCATGACGACGTGCCCGGCGGTCTCGGCGAGCGCCGGTACGAGGGTGACCGCGGTGGCGCCGCTGCCGATGACGACGACGCGCTTGCCCGAGTGGTCGAGGTCCTCCGGCCAGTGCTGTGGGTGGACGATCCGACCGCGGAACCGCTCGCGCCCGGCGAAGTGCGGAGCGAAGCCCTCGTCGTAGCGGTAGTAGCCGGCGGCGCAGAACAGCCAGGAGCAGGTGAGGGTGGACCGCTCCCCGGTGTCGGACCGTTCGACCACGACGGTCCACCGGGCCTGCTCCGAGGACCAGTCGGCGCTGAGCACCCTGGTGTGGAACCGGATGTGCCGGTCGATGCCGTACTCCGTCGCGGTCTCGCGGAGGTACGCCAGGATCTTGCCGCCGTCGGCGATCGCGTCCTCGTCGCGCCAGGGCTTGAAGGCATAGCCGAAGGTGTGCAGGTCGGAGTCGGAGCGGATGCCGGGGTAACGGAACAGGTCCCAGGTGCCGCCCAGGGTCCCGCGTGACTCGAGGATCGCGTAGCTGCGTCCCGGATGGTCGCGCTGGAGGTAGTGGGCGGCACCGATCCCGGAGATCCCGGCGCCCACGATCAGCACGTCGAGCGCGGTGGGGGCGACGGAGGCGTTCGAAGACATGGGGTCAGCTCCCGGGCGTAGCAGGACATGGGCCGGACCGTGGTCATTCTCCGGCCCTCAAGGGCACGCCTGCCAGATGCAGAGTGCACCGGATTTGGCGCTGCGTGGAGCACAATGTCCTGCATACGGGTACGCTGCCGAGGTGTCCTGGGAGCCGCCGTCGCCGCGTGTGTGCGAACTGATCCGGCAGGGAGCGCGCAGAGCGCTCGACCCTCCGCAGGACTGGCTGCGCGAGCTGGACGAGGCGACCCTCTCGGGTCCGCAGCGCGTCCACATCAGCGAAGACCCGGTACTCGCCGCCGCAACCCGCCGCGCCAACCGGTCGAATCTGCTCTTCTGGGCCTCCGCCAACATCGACCGTCCCGGTGCTCGGGTCCCGCCGAACGTCGGCGACGTCCCGGTGGCCGTCGCCCGCGACCTTGTGCGCCGCGGGCTCAACGAGAGCGCCCTGGACGCCTACCGGGCCGGTCAGGGCGTCGCCATCCGACGGTGGATCGGGATCTGTCTCTCCCTCACCGCCGACGTCGACGAACTGCGCGAACTCCTGGACGTCTCCTGTCGTTCGATCACGACCTTCGTCGACGACACCATCGCGGCCGTCACCGAGCTGATCGCCCGGCAACGCGACGAACTCGCCCAGGGCACCCACGCAGAACGGCGGGAAACCGTCGGTCTGCTGCTGTACGGGGCCCCGATCCCGCCGGCCCGGGCGGAGCAGCGCCTCGGCTACCGGCTGACGGGCCGTCATACCGCGGCCATCGTCTGGAGCGAGGAGGCGCACGCCGATCCCGCCGCTCTCGCCCGGGTCACCGATCTGGTCGCGGCCAGTGCCGCAGATCCCCAGCCGCTCACCGTGCTCGCCGCAGACGCGACCCGCTGGATGTGGCTGCACGGCCACCCCGACCGGGTCTCACTGCGCGACGAACTCGCCGCCGAGCCGAGCGTGCGGGTCGCGGTCGGCTCGAGCGGCGAGGACCTGGCGGGTTTCCGGCGCAGCCACATCGACGCCCTCACCGCCCAGCGGATGCTCGCCCGCCTCGCCTCACCCCAGCAACTGGCCACTCACGACGAGGTGGAACTGGTCGCCCTGGCCACCTCCGACGTGGAGGCCGCCGACGGCTTCGTCCGGCGTGTCCTCGGTGAACTCGCCCACGCCGAACCGGAGATCCGCGAGGCGGCCCGGGTCTTCATCGCCGCCCAGTGCAACGCCTCGCACGCGGCCGACCGTCTCTACATCCACCGCAACACTCTGCTACGACGCCTCGCCCAAGCCGGCCGGTTGCTGCCCCGCCCACTCGCCGAAGACGTCGTCGGCGTCGGTACCGCGCTGGAGATCCTGCGCTGGCGCGGGGCGGGCTGAAGCGGGGGAGGACGGCGAAAGGTCGGGCGACAGGGGATGTGCCCTCGCATAGCGTGACCGCGCTGATGATCTTACGGAAGTGTGCGGTGCAGCGAGATGCTGTGCACCTGGGCCCGCGACCACCGGATCATCGGGGCCGGGGTGGACATCAGCACGGTGTTCACCGCCTGCGCTTGAGCCCGGGCGCTGGAACTCGGCGGGGTCGACCGGGTCACGTTGTCCGCTGTACGCGCCATGAACGCGAGTACCTGGGCTGGGGCGTGTTCGCGTTCATGTGTCGCTGACCGCAGGGGCCGGGCTCTCCTTGCCGCTCGGCCGGTGACTGAGCGGCAAGGAGTGGCTGGACCGTGCGACGACGGTTCAGCGGGCGGCGTTCTGGTGGTCCGAGGGGACATGGCTCTGCCACCGGTAGGTGGCGAAGGAGCCCGCCGGGACGGTCACGACGAACGACTGTCCGGCGAGGGTGATACGGACTGTGCGGTCGGTGGCGGCGCTGTTGCCGAGGACGGCGACGAACCTGTCGTCGCCCGAGCGGTAGACCACGTTGCTGACGCCGTTCTGCGCGGCGCTGGACTCGAGGCGTACATCGCCGGGGGAGAGGTACTTGGCGAACTGCCCGATCTCGTACAGCTCGTCGCGGACGGTGAAGTCCTTCGTGAGCGTGTTCACCGTGACCATCCGGTCCGGCCACTTGGTGGTGGCGCCCACCTTGTCCCAGTCGATGTTGTTGTCCCGGGAGGGCGTCCAGTGCAGCGTCCCGCCGTCCTGGTCCGTGGTCTGGGCCCACAGAATGTACGAGCCGGCGTCCAGGCGGAAGTCGTCCAGGATCGTCGACGGCGAAAGGTCACTCGTCTCCGTGAGCTGGACCGGCTTTCCGGTCTCCTCGTACGCGTCGCGCATCACCTGTGGATCACCCCAGTAGGGATGGAAGGCGATGGCATCGGCGGCGTCGCGGACCTGCCGGCCGCTGACCGAACCGTCGGGCGCGTCCTCGAAGATGCGGTAGTAGTTCTTGGTCGCCGTGCTGTTGGGGTTGCGCCAGTCCCAGAAGTTGAAGTCATGCATGTACAACTGGGTGTTCAGACGGGCAGCCCGGAACTCGCGTTTGATCGCCAGGGCGAGCTTCTGCTGCTGGGCGATGCTGATGTCCATGGCCGGGTAGACCACGTCCATGCCCGGCTCGTTGAGCAGGGTCAGGGCGTCGACGCGGATGCCGTGCCGGGCATAGGCCTGGACGAACTTGACGTAGTAGCGCGCGAAGACGTCGATGCAGTCGTCACGCAACTTGCCGACCTGGTAGTAGTCCGTGGTGCTTCCGGGCTTGAGCGCGACCTCGCCGGTGAAGCGGTTGTTCGTCTTCATCCACGCGGGCGCGCTCCACGCGGAGGCGAAGAAGGTGGCCTTCGGGTTGTAGCGCTGGATGAGCTTGATCGTGTCGATGATGTGCAGGTCGAGGTCCCGCTGGATGGAGAAGTGCTTCAGGCCGAAGTCCTCGCCGGCTCCGCTCGGCAGGTCGTCCTCCGACCAGAACGGAAGGTGCTCGATCACGTCGGGGCTGCCGATCGTCAGCCGGAACCGGTCCAGGCCGGCGCCGTGCCTGGGGTCGACCAGCAGCCGGATGACCTGCTCGCGCCTGGCCGGGGTGAGCTTCCACAGATTGGACACGCTGGTCTCGTCCAGGGAGAAGCCTATGCCGGTGTATTTCTGCCGGGTCTGGCTGGGATCGACCGTCACGGTGGCATCGACGGAACGGCCTGCAGCACTGCCCGCCCAGGTACTCTCCAGCGGCTTCCAGGCCTGGGCTCCGCCCGTGGAGTAGGTGCCGGACACGAGCGGGCCGTGCCCGGCGGACAGGCTCTCCGCCCTGTCCGCGTGCGCGGCCGGGCCCGTGCCGAGCAGCGCGGTCAGCGTGGTGGCCGCGACGGCGGCGGTCGCGGTGAGAGAACGTCTCACGGCTTCTCCTGATGTCTGGGGGATGGGGACTGGCCAGGGGCGGCGTTCGGTGCGAGGGGCACGGGGTGACAGCGCCCGCCGGATTCCGGCGTCCGAGGTGGGGGGCCGTGGTCGCAATACGGTCAACAGGACTGGAAACAAAAGGACTTGACGTTGCGACAGCCACCACCACCGGCTCCTCCCGACGCACCGATGGGTGGGATCCAAGCAATATCCCGGGTGTTAAGTCAAGGCGTGAATAAAGTGAGGCGGTGTGCGGTGGGTATCCGTCGGCGCCGCGCCACCCGTACCAGTTCGGGTGGCGCGGCTCGTGCCCGTCAGGGTGGCGCGCCCCGCACCTGTTCGGCCGGCGCGGCGCGATCGTGGTACGGCCGTCACCCTGCCCCGGCGCGCCTGTGGCTCGCCCTCACCCGGCCTGAGGGTTCAGTGGCCCAGGAGCAGGCCTGCCCCCGCGACATCGGCGCGGATGCCGTCCTTGCCGACCGTCACACGCTCGAGGTGCAGCGCGCCCGAAGGCGGTTTCGGGAGCTGGAAGGCGAAGGAGAAGCGGTCGGCGATCTGCGGGCGGGTGAGCTTGGTCAGTGCGGGGAGCAGGGACGGGTCCAGGCCCAGCCTCTTGAGCAACCACGGGTGGGAGAGCGCCACGTCCACGAGATTGATGCCGGTCAGATCGTGCAGGAAACGCGGTGTGCCGGTGAGCTGACGGAGTCTGTCCTCGTCGTGGAGCGCGGCGCTCACCACGCTGTCCGGGACGCCGAGGCGGTGCACGATCTCCGGGAGGGCGAACAACGCCCTGATCTTGTCCGCCTCTTGGGTGAGGCGGCGCGCTGTGGCCGGGGTCAGGTGGAGACCTTCGGTGGACCGGGTGCCGGGCTGGTACGTCGCGAGGTCGTCGATGTCGACCCGTATGCCGTCCACGGAGGTGGCGATGCCGCGCTCCCCGTCACGCCGTACGCGGGCGTCGGCCCGAACGCTCAGGTCGCGGCCCTCGATGTGCAGGTTGCCCTGCGCTCGTATGCGGCCGGGGCCGGCGGCCGTGAACGCCAGCTGCGAGGCGCCCAGTTCGCGGT
Organism: Streptomyces broussonetiae; assembly: GCF_009796285.1. Lineage (NCBI taxonomy): Bacteria > Bacillati > Actinomycetota > Actinomycetes > Kitasatosporales > Streptomycetaceae > Streptomyces > Streptomyces broussonetiae. The sequence goes on from NZ_CP047020.1 coordinate 9,115,701, forward strand.
TCATGTCCGCGAAGGACAGCAGGACCTGACCGTGCGCCTGCCGGACGAGCGCGCCGCGCACCGTGGTGGGCCCGTCGCCGTCGATGCGGATGTCGTCGGCGGTGGCGGTGACCTGGGTGAGCGTGACCCGATGGGCCGGGATGTCGGGCACGGTCACCCGGACCGAGTCCAGACGCCCGGCGGCCAGCTGGGTGAGAAAGGGAAAACCGCCGATGTCTACCTCGGGGGCGGCCGCGAGATGCAGCTTGTCCTTGAGCTGTTCGGAGGCCTTGTGCTCGGCGTAGAGCAGTGCCCAGCGGTCGGCCAGGACGACGGTGCAGCCGAAGGTGAGGGTCCAGACGAGGACCCGGGCCAGGGTGGACAGGCCGGTGGCACGGTTGCGACGGCGGCTGCCACGCCTGTGGTTGGGCGGCGCCCAGGCCTCCTCCGGGTCCTCCTTCTGCTCGGGTGCGGCACCGTCCTCGGTCAGGAAGTCGTCCAGTGGATGGTCTGCCAGTGCGGCCAGCTCGTCGTACGGATTGCGGCTGGGCGGAACCGTCCGGGTGGGAGGTCCGTCGGACTGAGCAGCTTGATGCGTCGGTATGTGGGGGGTACGCATCGGTAGATTTGATCATATAGTCGGTCCTGTTTTGCAAGTGCTACCTGAAGTAAGGCGCGAAATCGGTCACCTGGCGGCCGGTACTCGGCACGGCGGCAGGGCGGGCACCGGCGTCGCACGGGCCTGTGTTTCGGCAGTCGGCACCGTTGTCAGACCCAGCGGCTAGGTTTTCTCGGAGCACGAGCAGAACGGGAGGAAGCCTGTGGGCAGCGAAGTGGTGCCGGTCATGGTGGAGATGGCGGACGGCGCGTGGCAGGACGAGGCCGATACGGTCACCGGCGCCCGGCAGACCCTGGAGCACTTGTGCAGGGAACTGGCGGTGAATCCCCGGCTGGGTACGGACGGGCCCCTTCCGTCCCTGTACCACCTGCGGATATCGGCGGCCGAGGGCGGGCGGGGGCCGTTACTGGAGGTGGCCTATGCCTATGGTCCGCCGACGCTGCCGGAGGGAACCGTGCGCATCAACGCGGTGCGCCCCGTCGAGCGTCCCGTCGCCTTCGACTACGAGGTGCCCGGCATCGCGCTGCCCGAGGTGCCGGAGCCGCCGCAGTCGCCACTGGTGCGGGATCCGGCCATGGAGGCGATCGCGGCACGACAGGTGACAGAGGCCTGGCAGCGGATGGCGGGGTGGCTGGCCGAGCATGCTCCGGGTTCGTACCGGACGCTCCTGCCCGGGGCCGGAGAGGAGGAGATCGGACGGGCCGAGGAGGCCTTCGGGGTCGAACTGCGCGAAGATCTCAAGGCGTTGTGGCGGCTGTGCGCCGGTGTACGGGACGAGCCGGGCGCGGGTTTCCTGGCGGAGAACCGGTCGTTGCTGCCGATCGGGGAGTCGGTCAGGGTTCAGCAGCGACAACTCGGCTTCGCCGATGAGGAGTTGTGGCGACCGGAGTGGATTCCGGTGTGCTCGTTCAACACCCATGACACCACCTGCGGCCTGTACATGGACATGGGTACGGGGCACCTGTACGCGTGGACCCGGTTCGGTGAATGCCGGCCCGAGCACGATTCCCTGACCACCTACCTGGAGGAGATCGCCGATGCCCTGGAAGTGCCCTTGCTCGCCGGGCCCGCGAAGCCGGGGCTGCTCCGTGGCGCGTTGATGTGGGGTCCGACAGGCGATCCGGACGACGGATGGGAACCGTTCACCGGGTGAGGCGCCGGACGGGTCGGCGAAGACCGAGATCGTCGGCCGCCCGGCCGCCCGGGCTGGTCGAGGAGGCCTCCGTCCAATCCTGCGGTGACCTCCGCGTCCGGGCCGACATCGGGCACGGCTGAGCCGTGCTGCGCCACAAAGCGTACGAGATGCCTCATCTGCACCATGATGTCGCGTACCGTAGTGACGGCATATTTTTGGACGGCAACGGCACCGGTGCGAGCTGGACGGAATTGGTTCTCTTGCGAAGATGTCTGGCGCGGGGCGCGGCTGCGACGGCCGCGTCGGTGCTGCTGTGCGTCGCCGCCGTCCTGTACAACGACTGGTTGCTGCAGTTCTTCGTGACCACCGGCCTGCCGCAAACCAGCTCCTACGTCAGCGAGACCTTCGCGGCGGATCAGCCGTACCGGCTGCTGTTCGGCACCGTGGAACTGGCCTGCGCCGCGATGGTGATCGCCGGTGCGACGCTGGCCGCGCGCTCCGCGTCGTGGGGTCCGGCCCTGGCAGGCTGGGGCGCCGTCGCAGCGTTCGGTGGCTGCTCCGTGCTGGACGTGCTCCTGCCGATGGCATGCGCGCCCTCCGTGGAGCACGGTTGCCCGCCCGACAACATCCAGCACACCACCACCAGCGGCCTGGTGGAATTCATACTGTTCGCCTCCATGGCACTGTTCGGCCTCGCGGCGCGCCGTTCCGGTCACGGCCCTCCGGGTTCGGCCGCAGGCCGCTGGGCACCGTTCCTGATGCCGGTCTCGATGGCATCGGCGATCGCCACCGTCGGCCCCTACCTGGGACACCCCGGCGGCCAGGGCATCGCCCAGCGCATCCATCTGGTGAGCGTCGCGGCATGGTTCATCCTCCTCGCCGTCGAGGCCCGTTACGCACGCCCGCTGTCGCGGCGTCAGGACGGGGCAAGCGGCCAGGGCCGAGACGGTGTGCAGGAAGTCTCCGCCGCCATCCGCCGACTCAGCCCGCTCCCGGACGCCCACCCCGACGATCGGCACGGCCGGCTCCCGGACGGAGAGTAGCCGCCTCCGGGCTGCTGTCGGGCTGCCCTCGGGCTGTCGTCTGGCTGTCGCGGGCCGCCTTCGACTCGGCGTCCTGGCCCAGCGACCCGCACCTGCCGGTGGGGGCGTACAGGTGTTCTTCGGGCAGTCGCACGAGATGGGCCGAGCCGTCCTCTCTGCCTGTGGCGAATCTGCGGCGGGCAGAGAAACCGCATCCGGGAGCCCTTCGAGGTCAAGAGTGGTGTCGACGGCATTCCTGCCTCGACAAGGAGACCAGATGAGTTCACTCAGTACGCTCCCGCCTCGCGCGGAGGAGGGCGAGACACCGCCCAGCCGCTTCGACGACCATCTCGCTGCACAGCTGCTCGCCCAGCGGATCGTCCTCCTCGGCACACAGGTCGACGACGTGTCGGCCAACCGGGTGTGCGCGCAACTGCTGCTGCTGTCGGCGGAGGACCCGCGCACCGACATCAGCCTGTACATCAACAGCCCCGGCGGGTCGGTCACCGCGGGCCTCGCCATCTACGACACCATGCGGCTCATCCCGAACGACGTCTCGACGCTGGCGATGGGGTTCGCCGCCAGCATGGGCCAGTTCCTGCTCACCGTGGGTGCGCCCGGCAAGCGGTTCGCGCTGCCGAACGCGCGGATCATGATGCACCAGCCCTCGGCGGGCATCGGTGGCACCGCCGCGGACATCGAGATCCAGGCGGAGAACCTCCAGTTCACCAAGAAGGCCATCGAGCGGATCACCGCCGAGCACACCGGGCAGAGCGAGGAGACGATCACGCGGGACGGCGACCGGGACCGCTGGTTCACGGCCGAGCAGGCCAGGGAGTACGGGATCGTGGACCGGGTGGTGGAGTCGCTCGCCGACATCCGCCCGGCCGCGTCGCGCCGACGGATGGGGTTGTGACATGGGGTCGTACACGGTTCCGTACGTCATCGAGCGGACCGCGCAGGGTGAGCGGTCCTACGACGTCTTCAGCCGGCTGCTGAACGAGCGGATCATCTTCCTCGGCACCGAGATCGACGACGGGGTCGCCAACGTGGTCATCGCGCAACTCCTGCATCTGGAGTCGGCGAACCCGGAGCACGAGATCTCGATCTACCTCAACTCGCCCGGTGGATCGTTCACTTCGCTGATGGCGATCTACGACACGATGACCTTCGTGCAGTCGCCGATCTCCACGTTCTGCGTCGGTCAGGCGGCGTCTACGGCGGCGGTGCTGCTGGCCGGCGGAGACCCCGGGCGGCGGTTCGTGCTCCAGCATGCGCGGGTGCTGCTCGGCCAGCCGGCCAGCGGCGGCCGGCAGGGGACGGTCTCCGACCTCAGCCTCGCGGCCAAGGAGATGGTCCGCATCCGCTCGCAGGCGGAGGAGGTCCTGTCCCGGCACACGCATCACGACGTGGCGACGCTGCGCGCGGACATGGACCGGGACAAGGTGCTCACCGCCGAGGAGGCCGTCGCCTACGGGCTCGCCGACGAGGTGCTGAGCCGGCGGCTCGCGCTCGTCTGACCCGCGCGGCCGTGACCGACGACGGCCCGCACGATGTTGTCGGTCCTGGTCGTCCGCATCTGCCCACCCCGACTGGCGAGTTGCAGAAGCCGTAGCCGTAGCCGTAGCCGTAGAAGCCGTAGAAGCCGTACGCGACGGCCGTGAACGTCTCCGGCACAGGCGGCATGGCTGTCGGTCGGCCGTGAATGCGATGATCGGCGCGACAGGCGCCGGCGGTGCGGGCACGCCCGGCCGGCTCATCACGTGCGTGGAGAAGGGCGGGCAGGATGTCGAGCAGTGACGCGGTGCTGGACGACCCGGTGGGCGAGTCGCTCCGCGGGCACCACGCACATCTCGCCCGCCGGCTTGGCCGGGCCGTCACCTACCGGACCGATGTCGCGACCTTCTCGGCGGTATCCGCCGACGCGGACGCGGACGCGGTGGACTGGGCCGACCTCGCCCGGTTGCTCGGACGCGGCGCGTTCGCCGACATGTTCAGCTGCCCGGCGCACCCGCCGTCCGACTGGGAGCCGGTCTTCGTCCTCGACGGCCGGCAGATGATCCGGGCCGACAGCAGCCGACCGGATCAGGCCCCTGGCGCGGTCCATACCGACATGGTTGAACTGGGCGCGGACGACGTGCCCGAGATGCTCGATCTCGTCGCACGGGCCAAGCCGGGGCCGCTGTGGCCACGCACCCACCAACTCGGCACCTATCTCGGCATCCGTGACAACGGCAGGCTGGTGGCCATGGCGGGTGAACGGCTCCGGCCTGAGGGATGGACCGAGATCAGCGCCGTCAGCACGGCCCCCGAAGCACGCGGGCAAGGCCACGCCACCCGCCTGGTCACTGCACTCGTGGCAGGCATCCTGTCCCGCGACGAACGGCCCTTCCTGCACGTGGCCGAAGCGAACACCGGGGCGATCGCGCTCTACGAACGGCTCGGCTTCACCCTCCGCAAGCACGTCACCTTTCGCGGGTACCGCACTCCGTGACCGCCGCCCCGCCGCTGGTTTAGACGGTGAATATAGATCTAGACAATCTAGCTAGGTGTGGGTAGTCTGCCTGTTCGGCAAGCTTCTGCGATGAAGGAACCATGAACGACGCGGCAGACACCCCGGGACAGGGCCGGCGCAGCGACGCCGTCACGAGCGCGCAGGCCGACTCGGACGAGCACCTCATCGGCGAGGCCGAGAAGATCGCCGTGGCGCTGGGCCGGATGTTCCCCGGGCTGTGCGAGGTGGTCCTGCACGATCTGCGTGACCCGCGGCACGCGATCCGCGCGATCGAGAACAACCTCTCCGGTCGCCGGGTGGGGGACTCCGCGACCGAGCTGGGCCTGGCGCGCATCGCCGACCCCGAATACCCGAGCGTCCTGCAGAACTACCCCAACCAGTTTCCCGACGGCCGGCCCGCGAAGAGCACCTCCATCGGCATCAAGAACACCCAGGGTGAGTTCATCGCGGCGCTGTGCCTGAACCTCGACGTGTCGGTGCTCTCCTCGGTCACGCTCGCCCTGGCCAACCTCGTCGCCACGGACAGCGAGCACCCCGGCCAGCCCCTGGAAACCCTGCGGGACCGCAACGCACGCGAACTGCGCCAGACGGTCGAGACTTTGGCGGCGGAGCGCGCGGGCACCCCGAGGTCACTGAGCCGGGCCGACAAGAAGGCGCTCGTACGCCAGCTGCACGGCGACGGCTACTTCGACTCGCGCGACGCCGCCCAGACCATTGCCGACCTGCTCGGTGTGTCCCGGGCGACCGTCTACAACTACACGAAGTGAAAGGGCACTCATGGCGATCGCCGGTGTGAAGAAACTGGACGTCACCCTATGAGCACCACCCCCGTCATCGCCCGGACGCTGGCCGACCCCGACACCCCGTTCGCCGCCGTCGACGTACACCGGATGCTGCGCAACATCGAACGGCTCGCGGCCAGGGCGGACCGGCTCGGCGTCATGCTGCGCCCGCACGTCAAGACGGCCAAGAGCCTCGACGTCGCGGCCCTCCTGCACACCGGCACCCCGTGCCCCGTCACCGTGTCCACCCTCGCCGAGGCGGAGGCCTTTGCCGACGGTGGCTACACCGACATCACCTACGCCGTCGGTGTCGATCCCCACAAACTGCCCCGCGTGACCGCCCTGTTGCGCCGCGGCGTCACGCTGCGCATCCTGCTGGACAGCACCGAACAGGCCACCGCCGTGGCGGAAGCCGCCCGCCGGGCCGGAGTCGGCATTCCCACCCAGATCGAGATCGACTGCGACGGCCACCGCGGCGGACTGCGAACCGACGCGCCCGCCCTCACCCGCATCGGTCGGATCCTGCACGACGCCGGCTGCCTGGACGGCGTGCTGACCCACGCGGGCGAGTCCTACTTCGCCTACAGTGCACAAGAGCAGCGCCAGGCCGCGAAGAACGAACGGGACGCCGCCGTCGCGGCGGCCGAGCGGCTGCGTGCCGCCGGCCTGCCCGTGCACACCGTCAGCGTCGGCTCCACCCCCACCGCCCACGCAGCCGAAGACCTCACCGGCGTCACCGAACTGCGCGCCGGCAACTACGTCTTCTTCGACCTGGTCATGGCCGGTCTCGGAGTCTGCCGGATCGACGACCTCGCGCTCTGCGTCGTCGTCACCGTCATCGGGCACCGGCCCGAGTACGGCTGGATCGTCACCGACGGCGGCTGGATGGCCATGTCCCGCGACCGCGGCACCTCCGCGCAGCCCCAGGACCAGGGCTACGGCCTGGTCGCCGACCTCGACGGCACCCTCATCCCCGGCCTGGTGATGAGCGCCGCGAGCCAGGAACACGGCACCCTCACCGCCCGCGACGGCGCCGTCCTGCCCGACCTCCCCGTCGGTACCCGGCTGCGGATCCTGCCCAACCACGCCTGCGCCACCGCGGCACAGCACCATGGGTACCACGTCATCGACAGCAGCCGTCCCATCACCACCGCACCGGTAGTCCAGGCCGCCTGGAGCCGCGTCAGCGGCTGGTGACCGCCCGGGCCACCCAGGGCTGAGGGGACGTACTCCTTGCGTCACCTGCAGCCACGGCATGCCGTCCGGACGCGGACGGCTGAGGCCTCCCGCTCAGGCTCGGCCGGTTCCGGTTCCGGTTCCTGTTCCGGACACCGACGTGCGGGGCGCCTCGGCAACCGTCGGCGCACCGAGTGAGCCGAGCAGGCGGGCGCTCTCCGAGCCCGACTCGGCGTGATAGATCGCCAGGATCTGGCCGCCGGAGTCGCTGATCGGCAGTTTCTCCCGGCGCAGGTCGAGCACGCCGAGGCGCGGGTGGCGCAGCCGCATCGAACCGCCGGTCAGTGCGGTGACGTCGTGCCGGGCCCACAGCCGCCGGAACGTGGCGCTGGCCAGCGACAGTTCGCCGACGAGCTGGACGATCCGAGGGTCGTTGACGTCACTGCCCACCGACGCGCGGAATCCGGCGACCATGCCACGGGCCGCCTGTTCCCAGTCCATGTAGAGATCCTGCTCTACCGGGTCGAGGAAGATCGCCCGCAGCCGGTTCACGCCGGGCCGGATATTGGGTGAGACGGCTCCGGCCATCCGGTTCGCGGCAAGCACCTCGAACGTCCGGCTCTCCACGAACGCCGGCAGATTGATCACGTCGAGCAGCTGCAGGATCCCGGCCGGCACCACCTCGCGGCGTTGCCGCCGGGGCGCCGCCGGGCGGCCGGTGGACAGGCTCAGCAGGTGCTGCGTGGCGGTCGTGTCCAGCCGGAACACCCGTGCCAATGCCTCCAGCACCTGCGGGGACGGGTTGCGGTCGCGCCCCTGCTCCAGGCGCAGGTAGTAGTCGGCGCTGATCCCTGCCAGGGTGGCGACCTCCTCGCGGCGCAGCCCAGGGGTACGGCGCACGCCCACGACCGGCAGCCCCGCGTCCGCAGGATCGGTCAGCTCACGGCGGGCCCGCAGGTACTCCCCGAGCGCGTTCGGCCTGCTCATGCCCTCGATCGTACGAGCCCGGGCAGCGGCCTGCCTGGCCCTGTCACTCCCAGGATGAGCGGGGCACAGGCTGTCCCGGTGCGCGCTTCCTACCGTGATCGTGACGGCGCTCCCGGAACGGCCGGCGAGCGGCAGGCGAAAGAGGCAAGGGCACGATGACAGGCAACGAGCTTCCCGGTGGCACCTACCGCGTCGGCGACCTCACCCTCACCCGGTTCGGCTACGGCGCCATGCAGCTGGGGGGGCCGGGTGTCTTCGGCCCGCCCAAGGACCGCGACGCCGCCCTCGCCGTGCTGCGTAAGGCCGTGGACCTGGGTATCCGGCACATCGACACGGCCGACTTCTACGGCCCGCACGTCACCAACGAGATCATCCGCGAGGCGCTCGCGCCGTACCCGGACGACCTGCACATCGTCACCAAGGTTGGAGCCCGCCGCGACGAGCGGGGCGGCTGGCCGCACGCCCGCACCCCCGCCGAACTGGTGCAGCAGGTCCACGACAACCTCCAGCGCCTCGGGCGCGAAGCACTCGACCTGGTGAACCTGCGCGTCGGCGGCTTGGACTCGCCGGAACCGGGCTCCGTCGCCGAGCCCTTCGGCGCGCTCGCCGAACTGCGCGAGCAGGGGCTGATCCGGCACCTCGGGCTGAGCACGGTCAACGCGGAGCAACTCACGGAGGCACAGACGATCGCTCCCGTCGTCTGCGTGCAGAACTTCTACAACATCGCCAACCGGCAGGACGACGAACTGATCGACAGTACGGCACGGCAGGGCATCGCCTACGTGCCGTACTGGCCGCTGGGCGGCATGTCGCCGCTGCAGTCGCAGACCCTGCACAGAGTGGCGACCCGCCTGGGGTCCACCCCCATGGCCGTGGCGCTGGCCTGGCTGCTGCAACGCTCGCCGAACCTGCTCCTCATTGCCGGCACGTCGTCCGTGCGGCATCTGCGCGAGAACATCGACGGCGCCGCCCTGGATCTGCCCGCCGACGCGCTCGCCGAACTGAACGCCATCGGAAACGAAGGGTAGTGCGGCGACCGCCGAGGCAGACCGGTCGGGAGCAGGAGCAGGAGCAGGCGGTACGGCTACGGCACCGGGACGCGACGCGTCACAACGGTGTAGGCCTCGGAAAGCTTCGAGGTGACGCCGCCGACCGCATAGGACCGGTCGTCCACGGCGCTCACCAGCTGTACCTCGTAGGCCGTGCCGGTGAGGAAGACCTCGTCGGCCCTCGCCAGTTCCCCGGGCAGGACGTGCCGCTCGTGGACGGCAATCCCCAGGTCCTGGGCGAGGGAGAGGACCGTCTGCCGGGTGATGCCGTCGAGGAAGGTGTCGGCGGTCGGCGTGTGCAGGGCGCCGTCGATCACCAGGAAGAGATTGGCCCCGGTGGCCTCCGCCAGGAATCCGCGATGGTCCAGCAGAAGGGCGTCGTCGTAGCCGTGCGCCTCCGCTTCGTCGCGGGCGAGGGTGCAGATGTTGTACAGCGACGCCGCTTTGGCCCGTACCGGGGCGGTGTCGGGGGAGGGACGCCGCCAACGGGAGGTGCGCAGCCGGATGCCACGGCTGTGCGCGTCGCCGGAGAAGACGTGCGGCCACTCCCATGCGGCGACGGCGACGTGGACCGACGTCCCCGCCCCGGACACGCTGATCTGCTCACTGCCACGCCAGGCCACCGGCCTGACGTAACCGTCGACGATGCCCTGGTGCTCGATGGTCTCGTGCATGGCGGCATCCAGCTGCGCGACAGTGAACGGGACGCGGAAGTTCAGTTCCCGTGCCGAGACATGGAAACGCTCGAAGTGTTCGACGGACTTGAAGGGACGGCCGTCGTACACGCGGATTCCCTCGAAGATGCCACCGCCGTAGTGCATCCCGTGCGACAGGACATGGAGGCGGGCATCGCGCCAGGGCACGAAACCGCCGTCCAGCCAGATCACGCCGTCACGGTCGTCGAACGGAACGGGGGTCATGCCTGCTGCTCCTCGTCGCGGTGGTCGGTGTCGTCGGCGGCGTAGTCGATGCGAATGGCCCGTTCCAGGAACTGGTGGAACTCCTCGGCCTCGGCGGTGTTGGCGTGCCGGGACAGCACGAACGCCGGATAGCCGGTGAAGTCCGGGTAGGGCCGTACGACATCGCCGGGAAAGAGCATCTGCACGACGTGGTCGACCCTCGGGTCGTCACGCAGCTCGTCCAGGCCGTGGATCGCGGTGATCCGGCCGGACCCGCCGCAGGGAACGATGTAGTTGGCCGCGGCTGCCACAGCCGTGGGCAGTGGGCCGGCGCTCAGGGACTCGGGCGCGATGCCGACGGCGATCCTGAGTGCCTGCGCCGCGAAGTCGATGCCGGTCACCCGGGAGGCGATGTACTGGGACACCCCGGAGCCTCCGATCCTGGCTCCCATCTCCAGCAGATACGGCGTCACTCCGCCGCGCAGCCGCAGTTCCGTGTGGGTGGGCCCGTCCGTGATGCCTAGGGCCTTGTGCGCGGCGGTCACCTCACGCCGGATGTCCTCCTGAACGGCCTCGGGCAGGCGGGCGGGCGCGCGGTAGACACCCTCCTCGAAGTGCGGTCCCTGGGGGTCGCCCTTGTAGCCGATGGTCAGGATCTGCACGTCACCGGCGTGCGCGAGGGACTCGACGGCGAACTCGGGACCGTCCAGGTACTCCTCGACGACCAGGCCGTCCACTCGGCCGAGCTTGCTGCGGCAGGTTTCCCTGACCTCGTCCACGACGCTGCGCAGGCTCTGCGGGGACTCGGCCTTGGTGACGCCGAGGCTGGAGAAGCCATGTGCAGGCTTCACCACGACGGGGAAGGCCAGGTGGGCCGCCTTCGTCCAGTCGTCCGTGTCGTCCAGCCGGACGAAACCGGGCACATGGAGCCCCGCCGCCGCCAGACGCTCCCTCATGACGCGCTTGTCCTGCGCGCCGAGCGCCGCGTCGCGGCCGATACCGGGCAGTCCGAGCAGTTCGGCGGCCTCGGCGACGAACGGCACGGCAGGGTCGTAGAGCGTGGCGATGCCCTGGAAGGCGTTCTCCTCGTGCCGTCGCCGCAGGGCGTCCAGCGCGCCGGCCGGGTCGGCTTCGATGTCCAGGCGCAGCACGTCCACGACGGCGGGCGGCAACCGGTCCTCGGACACGGCTTCGTCGGGCCGGGGAATCAGTACGAGGCCGATCCCGGCCCGCTGTGCGCTCTCGAAGACCCAGGGGAGCGAGGTGCGTTGGTAGACCAGTACCAGGGTGGGGGTGTTCGTGGTCATCACGAGGTCCTTTGCCGTCACGATGTTCCTTGTCTGGTGTGAACCTCGGTTCCCGGCCGGGTGTGTACCTGTGCCGGGGCCCGCTCGGCAGGCCGGGCGCCGCCGATGGTGAGCCACACTCCGCCCGCGCAGAGCAGGAGCAGCAGGAGCACGAGCGGTCCGGGCGCGGCCTCCCGGCCCAGGGCCCACTCTCCCAGTCGCACCAGGAACGGCACGACGAGTGCCAGCGCAGAGGTGAACAACGGCCCCTTGCGCAGGATGAGTTCGTGCGAGATGAGGAAGACCGGAGCGGTGAGGACCGCACCGAGGATTGCGATGCCGCCCCAGTCGGCCGCGGAGACACCGCCGAGCGGGACGAACAGGACGACCGTCAGCCCGAGCATGACCGTGCCCGCTCCGGTGATGGCGGGCAGGGCCGCGACCGGCGTGAGGTCCGGCATCCGCCGCCGGTAGACATAGCCGTACACCGCGTAGGTGAACGTGCCGCCGAGGGCCAGCAGCCCTCCGCTCACCAGGGCGCCCGAGCCGGCTCCGGAGCCCGCGCCGTCGCCCGCGGAGGCGTCGGCCAGCGCGTACCCGCAGGCCGCCACCACGGCCAGCACCGTGCCCAGCACCTTGCGACGCGTGGAGGGCTCGCGGAACGCGACGACTCCGATCACAAAGGTGATGCAGGGCAGCAGGGAAACGATCAGGCCGACCCGGGAGGCTCCGATGAAGCCGGTTCCGAGCAGTGTCCCGGAGTAGTAGGCGAAGAAGCCGAGGAAGGCCAGCAGCGCCACACTCCCGCCGCGGGCGGTCGCGACCCGGACCTCGGACCGCGACCGCGGGTACAGCAGGGCGACGACCGTGATGACGACGAAGCTGGCCGTGGTCCGCCCCGCCGCCACCGCCAAGGGGGGAGCGCCGTCGACCAGATGGCCGGCCAGCAGCCAGCCGACGGCCAGCAGGGCGACCATCAGCACCGACAGGGCGGGCACCACCAGAGGCCCGCCCCCGCGGGCGTGCGGGGATGTGTCCGTCACCATTCGGCCCGCTCGAACTCCAATGCGGGCATCCGGTCCAGCCCCTGCTTGGCCCGCAGCAGGGCCTGCTGGTCCTCGGTGAAGACGTACCGCTGCCGTGGAGCTCCGGCGGGAGCGGGAGCGGGAGCGGGGAGGTGACGGCGGACCAGTTCCCTGGCCGCCGTGCGGTACTCGTCGTCGTTCGTGACGTCCGCCTCCAGCTTTTCGACCGTGGCGACGAAATCCCGCAGGGCGTCGAGGGCCTTGGCCCGGTCGAAGCGCAGCAGGCCGCCGTCGGCCGGGGAACCGGCCAGCGCACCGTGCTCGCGCAGCCAGGAGTAGAGGAAGACCCCGGTGCCCGAGTCGAAGTTGCGGGTGGCGTCGTCCGCCTGCGGATAGCGGAAGACCCGCTCCAGCAGGATCATGTCGATCTGCTCCGCGGCGAACGGGACGACACCGCTGTCCGCGCAGGCGAGTACGGTCTTGGCGTCGACCTTGATCTCCTCCAGCAGGCCGACGAACCAGTTCATCTTCAGCGAGATGTGCTCGTCGAACGGCCAGAGTCCCTGGTAGTGCATCGAGTCGTGCAGATAGCCCCAGATGGCGCGCGCTTCGAAGCACACGTCCGCGTCCAGGCCCGTGGACGCCCGGGGCAGCGACTCCGGGGTCAGGACGGCCGCGGCTCCGGGAAGGGCGTAGGTCTCGTGGATCTTCCGCATCTTGTTGTAGAAGAACATGGCGTACGGCTGCTCGGTGATCTTGTCGTGAGCGGCCACGTTCTCCGGGAAGAACACCAGGCAGTTGCCCTGCCTGAACCCGGCGCTGCCGGTGATCAGGATCAGCGACTGGCAGTTGTTCTTGGGGTGCGGATAGGAGGCGGCCAGCTCCGGCAGCGCGGCCGGTTCCTTGCGCAGGGCGAAGAAGCAGTCCAGTCGCCTGCCCACGGGCGGCGCGCTGTTGGTGCTCTGGAGCGGTGCGAGGAAGAAGACGGCGGAGCCGTCGGCCGGCACCTGCAGGGCGTCTCGCGAGCGTGCGAAGTGCGGCCGGGTGTCGAGGCCGGCCGCGAGCCAGCCGTCGATGTCCGCGGCCAGCGCGGTCGCCTGGCCGCCCCATCCCTGCCGCTCGTACCAGGCACACGCCTCGTCACGGATCCGGCCGAGCAGAACCCGGTCCTCCTCGGTCGCGCCGGGGACGGTGCCGTCGTCCGCCTGACGCCCGCGGAACCGGTCGACCTTGGGGATGAGGGACCCGGCCAGTTCGCCGGCTTCGGCCAGCAGGTGGGCGGGGACGGGAGCGGTGGCGAAGGCCGTGGTCACAGGGCTGCTCCCGCCGCCACGAGCTGCTTGTCCTCGACGCCGACCGCCAGAACCTGATGCACCGTGAACACCATGGGTACGGCGCCGAAGTCCCGTACGACACGCAGGTTGTGGTTCTGGGCCGCGACGATGGTGGTGATACAGCCCTCGACGCGCCCCTCGGCACACTCGATGGCCGCCTGGGAGTTGCTGAGCACCTCCCGGATCTCCGTCCCGGCGGGCACGAGCCCCGTGGGCGCCGGGTGCGAAGCGACGGTGGCGGGCACGGCGACACCCTTGGTGGCGAGCACCATGTTGTGCGTCGGCATGATGAAGCTGTCGACCATGTGCAGGCGGTGCAGGTTGCCGAACACCAGGGTGTGCAGCGCCGGATAGACCGCGCAGGCGACCAGCGCATGCTGTCCGTCGTCCGGAACGGCCTCGAGCGCGGACTCGATGGAAGAGTGCAGCTCCACCGTCCCCTCGATGCCGCGCCGGCGCAGCCATTCGTGGGACGCGGCCTGCAGATTGGTGCCGTCGGGGCCGAGCGTGTGCAGGTGCCGGACGCGGTCCGGCCCATTCATTGCATGCCTCATGGGCTCCCCCTAATAAACAGAACAGGAACGGCCGCATCAGGTGTCTCCTGGAGGCCCCGGACAGGCAAACACGCTTCAGGAAAACGATCAAGGTTTTCAAAATGTGATCTCGGATGATGAGATATTTCACGTGCGTCTCACACCTTCGAGCGATTCGGAATGACACACTCCATATCGTGGCCTCTGCAGCGGACTTGACCGCGAAGTGGGGCGAAGGTCAGCGCTTTCCGTGCACTGCGCGGGAATCGGCGTGGCACCGGAAACGCCGAATTCCCGGGAAACTTGAGGCGCAGATCAGGTGGCGCGGGGTGGATGGCGGCGAGACTTCCGTCCTGGCGGAGGGGAATACGGCCCAGTCCGTCCCGCCGGTGAAATCGGCTCCCTTCCAGTATCAGGCGCAGTCGGGCCCGCCGCTCCTGTCGTGAGGTCAGGCCCGGGGCGTGGAGTGCGAACCGACGAGAGCCTCGGACACGGCCCACAACCGCGCCGCGTTCTCCCGATCCAGGGCGTACGGCGCGACGCCGGCGACGGCACCGGCCCGCTCGGTGACCGGCTCCGCCTGCGCACAGTCCTCGAAATAGCGGCCGGTGATGCCTTCCACGGTCGGTGAGGCGGCCAGCAGCACCGAGGTCGCGGCGCCCTGCGGCACCGTCTTCTGCGGCGGCAGCGCGAGTTCACCCGAGGCGATGAAGTCGGTCACCGCCTGCGGGGCCACGTGCCGGGCCAGGGCCGTGTCGGCGATGTTGCCCGGCATCAGCGCGTTGGCGCTGATGCCGTCGTCGGCCCATCGCTCGGCGGCACCCACGGCGAACAGGACGTTGGCGGTCTTCGACTGCCCGTAGGAGGTCCACGGGTCGTAGGGGCGGAAGCGGTAGTCGAGGTCGTCGAAGACGACCGGCGAGAAGAGGTGGCCGATGGAACTCACCGAGACGATCCGCGCACCGTTCGCCGCCGCGAGAGCCGGGCGCAGGCCGACAGCGAGGGCGAAGTGACCGAGGTGGTTGACGGCGAACTGCATCTCGCGGCCGTCGGATGTGCGGGTGAGTTCCGGCAGGGCCATCACCCCGGCGTTACCGACCAGTATGTGCAACGGGCCGTGCCACTCGGCCACGAACGCCGCCACCGTCGAACGGTCGGCCAGGTCGAGCCGCGCCACCGTCAACTTGCCCGCACCGAAGGGGAGTCGTTCCTCCAGCTGCGCCGCCACACGGGCGCCCGCTTCGGTGTTGCGTACGGCCAGGGTGACGTCGGCGCCCGCCGCTGCGAGCGTCCGGGCGGTCTCCACCCCGATACCGGAGCCGGCTCCGGTGACCACGGCCCGGCGGCCGTGCAGGTCCACACCGTCGATCACCTCGGCGGCGGTTGTGGTCGGCCCGGACGTGCGGGGCGTCTCAGTGTCGGACATGGGATTGATCTCCTGATGCGGGGTGAGGTGCGGGGCGGGAGTCGGCCCGCTCCGTGGGTACGGCAGGGGTGGAGGGGCGGCCGGCAGGAGGCTGTCGCGGCTGGTGACGAACGCGACGGCGCCGACGGGCGGCACGAGCACCGCCTCGGCGTCCTGTCTGCCGACGACCGCCCGACGTGTCGCCGTGGCGGGTGCGCAACGCACATCTCCGCTGCCGGGTCCTCGGGGCCGGGGCCGGGTCCGCGAGGCCGGGGAGGACGGCCCCTCCGGACGCCGGGGCGTGGGACCGTCCGTCTCTTGGGGGAGCGGGGGGAGCGGTCCCCGGGGCGCAGGGAGAGCGCCGGCGGCTGTCAGCCGTTGAGCGTCCCCATGAATTCGGGCGCGTAGCGGTCGCCGGTGACCACGCCATGAGGGGCGACCGCCTCGATCGCGGCGAGTTCCGCCGCGCTGAGGGCCACCTCCGTCGCGGCGATGTTCTCCTCGAGGTAGCGGCGGCGCTTGGTGCCGGGGATGGCGATGGCGCCCTGGTACTGGACCCAGGCGAGTGCCAGCTGGGACGGGGTCACGCCCTTGGCGGAAGCGATACGGCGGACCTCGCGGACTACGTCGAGGTTCCGGTCGAAGCTCTCGCCCTGGAACCGGGGGTCGGTGCGCCGCCAGTCGTCCTGTGCGAGGTCGTCGGGGCTGGTGATGGCACCGGACAGGAAGCCGCGCCCCAGCGGGGAGTAGGCGACCAGGCCGATCCCCAGTTCGCGCAGGGTGTCGAGCACCCCGTCGTGTTCGATCCCGCGCTCGAAGAGCGAGTACTCGGTCTGGACGGCGGTGAGCGGGTGCACGGCGTGCGCGCGCCGGATCGTCCGGGCGGACGCCTCGCACACCCCGATGTGGCGGACCTTGCCCGCGGCGACCAGCTCGGACAGGGCGCCGATGGTCTCCTCGATCGGCACGCCGGGGTCGATGCGGTGCAGGTAGTAGAGGTCGACATGGTCGGTGGCCAGGTGCCGCAGAGAGCGGTCGAGCGCCCGGCGTACGTACTCGGGCCGGCCGTTGAGGCCGAGCGCCCGGCCGTCGTCGCTGATCTCGACACCGGTCTTGGTGGCGACGACGGCGGCATCACGGCGCCCGGCCAGCGCCTTGCCGAGGAGCTGCTCGTTGCGGAACGGTCCGTAGCTCTCGGCGGTGTCGAGCAGGGTGACGCCCAGCTCCAGCGCGCGGTCGATGGTGGCCAGTGACTCCGTCTCGTCGGTGGTGCCGTAGAAGGCGCTCATGCCCATGCAGCCCAGGCCCTGGGCTGCGACGGTCAGGCCCTGGCTGCCCAGTGCGCGGTCTTCCATGAGTTTCTCGCTCTCGGTAACTAACTGGATAGATATGCCACCGTAGACCCGTCGGCCGCCGCTGTCAATAACTAGATAGTTACTTGCTAGGGTGGCGGACATGCCACGCGACTCCAGTGCCACCAAGGCCCGGCTGCTCGACGCCGCCTTCAGTGAATTCGCCGCCTACGGCATCGCCGGGGCGCGGGTGGACCGGATCGCCGAGGCCGCGGGGGCGAACAAGCGGCTGATCTACGCCTACTTCGGCAACAAGGAGCAGTTGTTCGACGAGGTGCTGCGACGCGCACTGGCGGCGGGCGCCGAATCGGTGCCGTTCGATGCCGATGACCTGCCCGGATACGCGGGCGCGATCTTCGACCACCTGGTGGCCCGGCCGGACCTCATGCGCCTGCGCCTATGGAAGCTCCTGGAACGCCCCTCCGTCACCGGGCTCGAACCCGAGGCGTTTCAGCGCAAGACCGCCGCAGTGGCGGACGCGCAACACCGCGGCGAGCTTGCCCGGGACATGCCGCCCGGCGACCTCCTCACCATGGTTCTCGCGGCGGCGCAGGCATGGTTCTGGGCCGCGGAAGGAGGCGACGCGCAGGAGGGCGGGTCGGCATGGTCGTCGGAGCGGCTGGCCGAGCACCGCGCTGTCGTCGTCGAGGCCGCCCGCCGTCTCAGCGAGCCGAGGAACACCGGCGCGTAGTCCCGGCTTCCGGGCAGGGGCATGACGCTCGTACGGGTCGCGCGACAGCCGCATGGGCAGGCGCCGCCTCCGGGTGCGCCCGGAACCGGACCCGGAACAGCGGAGCGAGTCGTTCGTTGAGGGCGCCGACACGCAGGTCGAAGGCCGCTCCTCGGCCATCAGGGGGCGCAGGAGAGGGCGAGGAGGGGAGGGGGAGCAGGGGAGGCGGCGCCGGCCGCCCCGGTCGGGCCGCGGCTGGTGGCGAAAATCCCCAACAGGGGCCGGACGACTCGCAATTGTCGCAGCGCCTGCGGAGCCCTAGCGTGAAGTCGGGGCGGAGACGGAATCCGCCTGGCAGCGCGAGGAGAATGTCGCATGACGCAGACGTCGTCGGGACTCGACCGCGTGCTCGCCGTGGTGGCGCAGCGGCGGGCCGAATTCGAGGAGAAGCGGCACATACCGCACGATGTCGTCGCCGAGTTCAAGAAGGCCGGTATCTACCGGGCGAGCGCCCCGAAGCAGTTCGGCGGCGACCCCCTGCCCCCGGCGGAGTTCCTCCGCCGCATCGAGCGGATCTCGGTCGTCGACGGTTCGGCCGGCTGGGTCGCCAGCTTCGGCTCCTCCCTGATCTATCTCGCGGCACTCCCACGCGACACCCAGGCCGAGTTGTACGAGAACGGACCCGACGTGGTCTTCGCCGGCGGGCTGTTCCCGGTCCAGGCCGCGGAGCGTGCCGGCAACGGCTACCGTTTCTCGGGCCGTTGGAGGTTCGCGAGCGGGTGCAAGAGCGCGGACATCCTCGGCGTCGGCATCAAGGCCGGTGAGGACAGGGCCGGACGTCCGCGCACCGCGCTGCTGCGGCCCGACCGGGTGGAGATCGCCGAGAACTGGGACGTCATCGGCCTGCGCGGAACCGGCAGCCATGACCTCGTCGTCCACGACGCGGTCGTACCCGAGCAGTGGACGTTCCTGCGCGGCGGCGAGCCCACCGTCGACGAACCGCTGTACCGCTACCCGAGCGTGCCGTACGCGGCCCAGGTCCTGGCCGTCGTCGGCCTCGGTGTCGCGCGCGCCGCCCTCGATCATGTGATCGCGCAGGGCGGCCACTCCGGCTACACCGGTGCCCCGAAGCCCGCCGAGCGGGCCACGTACCGCATCGCGGTCGGCCAGGCCGAGGCTCGAATCCGGTCCGTGCGTGCCTTCTTCTACGAGATCACCGAAGAAGTGTGGTCCACGGTCGAGGCGGGCGACCCGGCGACACCCGAACAGGCCAGCCTGCTGCGGCTCGCCTCCGCCCATCTCGCCAAGACCTCCTGCGAGGTCGTACGGGCCGCCTACCAACTCGCCGGCATTGCCGCCATCGCCGACGACAGTCCCATGCAGCGCTACCTGCGCGACGCCTCGGTGGTGCCACAGCACGCCTTCCTCCAGGAGGGCATGTACGACGGGGCAGGCGCGGTCCTGATGGGCGTGCCGCCCTTCCCCGGCTACCTCTGAGTGCCACGACCCCTGTCGTCATCGTGCTGCGCACGGGCCGCTCTCTCGTCGACCGAGCGGCCGGGCGCAGCCGTCCCGCGTTGCGTTCCGTGACGTGGCGATGGCAAGCTGCGACGCTGCCCGTCGACGGCCCGTGGACGGGCGGCGAACGGGAAAGGAGTCGGAGTGGACGCACAGGACCGCACCCTGTCGGAGCCTGCGGTACCGGCCGACGTGTGGCTGCTGGTGCGGGCGCGGCCGGCCGAGTTACGCCGGTCCACTCGTGAACTGGCGGCAGCGCTCGCCGAAGCCCACGGCACCCGTTTCGCCCTCTGGCACACGGACGAGTTGCTCTTCGGCGTCCGGGACGGGCGACTGGTCCTGCACACCCTGGGCGGTGTGGACCTGCCCGCTCCCGAAGTGGTGTGCGTACGCCAGGTGCCCGGCCCCATGCACTACGACCGGGAAGTGACCCTGCTGCGCCACCTCGAGCGCATGGGCAGCACCCTCATCAGCCCCGTCGACGCCCAGCTCAGGGCCCGCAACAAGGTATGGCAGTTGCAGGAACTCGCCCTGGCCGGGCTGCCGGTGCCCGACACCCTCTCCTATGCCACCGCGCCGCTGGAAGGCGTCGTCCACAGCCCGCACCTGCAGACGCCGTGTGTGGTGAAGTCCGTCAGCGGAGCCAAGGGGCGACAGGTCTTCCTCGCCCCTGATCCGGGTCTGCTGCGCGAGCTGTCCGGCAGCCTGACACAGACGGCACCATTTCTCTTCCAGGAGCACGTGCCCCATTCGCACGGCCGCGCCCTGCGCGTGGTCGTGGTCGACGGGGAACCGGTGGACGCCGTCGAGCACACCTCCCACCACGGAGCCCTCACCGCGAACATCGCCAAGGGCGGCTCCGCCACACGATGCCCGGGCCGCTATCCGCAGGCGGCGGAGCTGGCGGTGCGTGCGGCTCGTGCCCTCGGCCTGGACGTCGCCGGGGTGGACCTGCTGTTCGCCCCCGACGGCGCCTTCACCGTCTGTGAGGTGAACGCCGTCCCGGGCTGGCGCCCGGAGATGACAACGGTCACTGCCGCGATCACCGCCTGCATCGCCCGCCGTATGGCCGCCCGCGGCGGGAGGACACGCTGACTCACGTCCACCGCATCCCGATCGCGGAGAGCCGCTGGACGCGTTCGGGCGCCAGGGTCGCGGCCCGGGAGCGCTGATTGCTGATCCACGTTCCCAGCTTGACCTCCTGCTCCTCCCACCGGCCGTCGCCCCGGGCCACGGCGATGGTCTCGATGTGCTTGCGTGGGACGAGCAGGTGCCCTTCGCGTTGGTAGAACTGCCGGGCGGCGGTGTAGTTCATCGTCCACCTGTCGCCCTGACTACGGCGTGCCCTCGGCTTCTCGTCCTCGTCGGCCGGCTGGATGCCGAGGATGTGCTCGAGCATCCACTGCTGGACGGTGGTGAGTTTGTCGTGGCCGAGGTGTTGCTGGTGCACCCAGCGCCCGAGGTCCTCGCCCTGGTGCACGACCACGCCCGACGACACCGGCAATGCGCCACCGGCTTCGAGGTGCCGGCGGGTGAGATGGAAGGCGCGTTGCCAGTCCAGTGACCAGGTGGGGCACCAGGAGGGGTCGATGTCGTCGAGCTGCTCGCGTCGGTCTTCCGGCAGGGCACCGGCCGTGGACCGGACGGGGAGCCCTTCGGCCCGCCGCCGCTCGAGTTCGGCGGCCTTGCGCGCGGCGGCCCTCGCGTTCTTCAGGAAGATCCCGACCTTGTAGCCCTGGTGCGTGGCGTCCAGGGGAGCGAGGGCATGGCCGTGTTCGGCGGCCCAGCCACGGACGGCGGCGAGGCCCTGTTCCCAGGAGGTGTCGTGGTGGGACCAGATCATGCCGAGTTTCTCGAGCTGCGCGACGCGCTCGGCGTCCAGCCGGCCACGGGCGTGGGCTCGTCGGGCGTCGGCGGTCCACTGCCCCAGCGGGTATCCGGCCAGCGCGCCCGGCCATCCCGCTTCCTCCGCGTCGGGCTGTCCGGGCACACGGTAGGTGAAGGGCACGTCGAGGTCGCCGTGGAGCCGGGTGTAGTGGACGGCTGCTTGGATGCCGCGGCGCCAGTGGGTGCGCTCCGGGTGGAGAACACGGAGGTTGATGAAGGCAGCGAGGTGTTCGGGGTCGCGCGGGGTGGAGAACTTGAGCAGAGCCCGTGCCGGCGCCGACAGGTGACCGTCGTCCGCGGCACGGCCGTTGTCGTGATCACCGGTACGGGTCTGGACGCCTTTGGCACGGCTCTGGGCCTGTGGTTCGGCGAGGCGTTCGACGATGCGCGCGTCGTGTGCCCGCAGGGCTGCGAGGAGTCTGGCGAGTCCGTCGTAGGCGCGGGAGGTGAGCAGGTTGTCGGGTGTTTCGCCGGGGCCGAGGAAGACCGGCACGACGAGAGAGGCGAGTTTGCCGTGGCCGGGCCGGGTGCGCAGGGCGCGGCCGACGGCCTGGACGAGGTCGGGCATGGAGCCGCGGACGTCGGCGAAGTAGACGCTGTCGCAGGCGTGGGTGTCGACGCCCTCGCCCAGCACCTTCACCGAGCCCAGGACGCTCTTGTCCACAGCGGTCCCGTCCTCGGCGGCTCCACGGGCGAACTGGTCGAGGACGCGTCGACGGTGCGGGGGCGTGTGGTCGCCGCACAGCCACTGCGCCCAGACCCGCTGCGGATAGCGGTCCGGTTCGGCCGCATGCAGGCGCCGGGCGACCTCGGGGAGTCCGGCCGCGAACGCCTCCGCCTCCTTGACCATGTGGTGGAAGACCAGGGTGCGGTGGAAGTCCTCCTCGGTGCAGGCCTTCACGAGCGCGGTCTGCAGGGCCGCGAGCCGGGCCCCGCGGACGGCGTCGGAATAACCTTCGATCCCGAGGAGCTGGGCGGCTTGGAGGCGGGTGTCGGTGACGTCGACGCACACCACCTGGTACGGCGCGCAGATGCCCCGGTCGATGGCGGCCGACAGCGTGAGCGTGAAACAGCGGCTGCCGAACGGCCCGTCCGGGTCGTCGTCCATGGAGGCCACCAGTTCTCCCGGTACCCCCCGCTCCGTACCGGCGCTGTCGTCGTCAGGCTGCCACAGGCGGGGCGTGGCCGTCATGTACAGCCGCCGCAACGCCGGGATCCGGGTGTTGTCGTGCACCACCGCCCACGGTTTGCCGATCCGCCCGGAGGTGCGGTGGGCCTCGTCCACCACGATCAGGTCCCACCCGGGCAGCCCGGCGGCGTGGGCCCGTTCCAGCGTCCCCAGCCCCAGCGACGCGTACGTCGCGAACACCGTCACCTTCTCGAACGGCCCGACCCGGGCGACCAGCTCACCGACGTCCGTCGTGTTCGGGAAGGACGCCTGGTCGCCGCGCAGCGAGGACACCCCGATCACGGGCCCCCGGCGCCCGCCCGCACGCCATGCCGCCTCGGTCTGCGCGAGCAGGTCCAGCGAGGGGACGAGCACCAGTACCCGGCCGGCCCGCAGCTCCTCCGCACCGCGCACCGCCACCAGGGTCTTGCCCGACCCGGTCGCCATGACCACCTGGGTCCGCAGCCCCCGCTCCGGCACCGTCGCCCCCGCCGGCACCTGAAGGGCGCGCAGGACCGCGTCCACCGCCTCGCGCTGGTGCGGACGAAGCTCCCGTGCTGCCATGCCAAGGGCCCTCTGCTCGAGGCGACTTCCACCGCCGCCGCACGACCGGACACCGGCGGGACCCACGCCACCGCCACGCGTCCGTCCGCGTCCGTCCGGACCCGCGCCCGGTTCCCTGCGGCGTCCCCTCTGATGCCAGGCAGCCTAGTCCAACGTGCTCCGTCACCACGACGATCACGGACTGCGCCGGTGCCCGGGGTGCGCCGCCGCGCTCAGGCCGGGGTACGGGGAAAGGCCGAGGGAGCGGGATTCCCCAATGACGTGGTAGCCGGTGCTCGTGTAGAGGTTCATGGCCACCTCGTTGCCGCCCCATACCGTGAACATCAGCGACGAGTCACCGGCGGCGAGGGTCGCCCGTTCGCCGGCCACCATCGCGGCCCGCCCGTACCCCTTGCCGCGGTGCTGCTCGTGGACGTGCAGTGAGAAGCCGTAGGTGACCCCCGGGAGGTATCCGTGCTTCAGCCAGCCGCTGCCCATCCGCTCGCCGGCCGCCTCGAACACGAGGAACGTGTTGTCGGGCGTGTCCAGGCCCTCGGAGATCAGGTCGGCGAAGTCGCGGTCGGACTTGCGTACGGCCTCCTCGGGGCTCAGGGCTCCCGACCGGACGATGTCGGCGATGTACGAGGCCTTCTCGGAGGCGAGCCACTCGGGGTATTCGGCCTGTGTCATCGGTCGTGCGGTGATGCCGTCGAGCCGGTCCGGCGGAGGAGCGACGCGCCGCGTCCTGAGCTGGCCGAGGACGGAGTACGTGTCGAACAGCCCCACGGCGGGCTCGGTGATCCGTGTGTACAGTCGGCGCGCACCGCGCTCGGCGCACCAGCGCTCGGCCCAGTCCCGGGCGGCCCGCTCGTGTCCGCGGCCGGTGTGGGGCGCGCTGATGCGGAGGTCGCCGATACGGCCCACGAGCGTGCCGTTGTCGACGGTCACGACCACGGCGACGTGGCCCACTTCGGTGCCGGTGTCCGTGATCTCGGCGACCGTCCAGTCGTCGACGCCGGCGCATGTGCGCTGCAGCATGCGCTCCGCGGCGTCCACACCGAGTCCGGCCGCCGCGTAGGAGGCACGCAGCCGCCGCTCGAAGTCCTTCCGCCATTGCGTGTTGTCACCGAGTTCGCTGAATTCCGTCACCTGATCACCCTAGCCACGTTGTCATGGACCTGAGCGGGTGGTCGGACGCGACGTGGCAGCAGTGACCGCGGCGTCATGCGGGTCGGTTGTGTCTCGGAAGTGCCGGGGCAGCCCGCCCGACCCCCAGCGCCGTCATCGTGGCCTGCCCTTGTTGACCTTCACCTTGGGGCAGGCCGCAGCATCGGTGGGGCCGGGCGCGATGCCCGGCGTGAGGAGGAGCGGGGATGGAGTTGCTGACCATCGGGGCGTTCGCGAAGGCGACCCGGCTGTCACCGAAGGCACTGCGTCTGTACGACGAGCTGGGCCTGCTCACTCCCGCTCGCGTCGACCCGCTGACCGGCTACCGCCGGTACGCCCCGCAGCAGTTGGAGCAAGCCCGGCTGGTCGCCTGGCTGCGGCGGCTGGGGATGCCCCTGGCCCGGATCCAGTACGTCTGCACGCTGCAGGCGGGCCCGGCGGCCCGGGAGATCCGCGCGTTCTGGGCCCAGGTGGAGGCGGACACCGCCGCACGGCGGGACCTGGCCGGCTTCCTCATCGACCACCTGTCACGGAAGGACCCCGTCATGGCCCCCACCGGCCAGCCCCTGCACATCCGCTACGCCGCGCTGTCCGACACGGGACTTGCCCGCGACCGCAACCAGGACACCGCCTACGCCGGCTCCCGGCTGCTCGCCGTCGCCGACGGCTGCGGCAGCACCGGAGCCCTCGCGAGCGCCGCCGCCGTCGAGGCGCTCAAACACCTGGAAACCGACGGCATCCCGGCCGGCAGCCTCCTCAACGTCCTGGAAGACGCCGTCGATCAGGCCCGGCAGGCCGTGCACGGCGTTGCGGCGGCCGGTCCCCGACCCGAGGAGGCGGGCACGACCCTGACCGCGATGCTGTGGACGGGCTCGCAGATGGCCCTGGTCCACATCGGTGACTGCCGGGTCCACCTCCTGCGCGACGGGAGACTCTTCCAGATCACCCACGATCACACCGTGGTCCAGTCGATGGTCGACGAAGGGCGGATCAGCCCGGAGGAGGCCCTGTCCCACCCGCAGCGGTCCCTGCTGGTGCGCGCGCTGGGCTCCGGCGCCGACGGCACCCCCGACCTGCGGTTGCATGATGCCCGGCCGGCGGACCGGTACCTGCTGTGCTCAGACGGCCTGTCCACCGTCGTCGCGACCGACGAGATCCGCCAGGTGCTCTCCGGCACCAGGGAACCCGAGCAGGCCGTACGGCAGTTGATCGCCCTCGCCAACGCCTGCGGCGGTCCCGACAACGTCAGCTGCGTCGTGGCCGACGTGCCGGCAGCCGGGGAGACACCCGCCTGAGAAGAAGTCCCGGGCCTGCGGGCGCCGGTGCGCGCCCCCATGCCGCGCTGAACCGGAGAAGTGATGGCCGAGACGGGCCCGAATCCGGCCCTACCGGGCAGGCCGAGCCGCACGATCGGTGCAGGGTGTCTTTACGGCGGGGCGAGACCGGGAAGAGACACCGGTGACGCCGTGCCGAAGGCGTTCACGCCCCCGGCACGAGCCACGCTGTTCTCCGGCGGCGGTGGTGCCATCCCGGCCCATCACCGTGAGCCAGTCCGGACCGGCCGGGCCGCCACCCGAGAGAGGGCACACGTGAGGGTCGTCATCACCGGCGCGTTCGGCTTCCTGGGACACCGCCTCGCCACCACTTTGCTGCAGACGCGGACCTTCGGCGGCGTACCGATCGAACGGCTGGTGCTGGCCGACCGGGTCGTGGCGCCGGGCCCACCGGTGGCCACCGACCCGCTCGTGGACCTCGTACACGGTGACCTGACCGACCGGCTCGCCGACATCTTCGCGCACCCCGTCGACGTGCTGTTCCACCTCGCCGCCGCGGTGTCGGCCGAGTGCGAGGCCGACTTCGACCTGGGCATGCGCGCCAACCTGGACACCACCCGCGCCCTGCTGGAGGCCGCCCGCGCGCAGACGGCCGCCGGTGGGCCGGTGCCGCGGGTGCTGTTCGCCAGCAGCCTCGCCGTCTACGGTGCCGGCCCCGGCCTGCCCCCGCCCGCCGCGATCAGCGAGGCGACCCTGCCCGTGCCGCAGTCGAGTTACGGCACTCAGAAGCTCATCTGCGAGCAGCTGATCGCGGACTGCACCCGTCGCGGCTTCATCGACGGGCGTGTCGCCCGCCTGATGACCGTCACGGTGCGGCCGGGCAGACCGAACGCGGCCGCCTCCGGGTTCCTGTCCGGCATCATTCGCGAACCGCTCGCCGGACTCCCCGCGACCTGCCCGGTGCGCCCCGACCTGGCCGTGGCCCTGTCCTCACCACGACGCGCCGTCGACGGACTGCTGTGTGTCGCGCAGGCCGAGCGCGGTACGGGGCCCGGCCGCCTCGAAGGCCGGCTGCCGGTCAACCTCCCCGCCCTCACGGTCTCCGTCGCCGACATGCTCGCCACGCTGCGGCAGGTGGCCGGTGATGCCGTCGCCGACCTGGTGACCATGTCCGCGGACCCCGCCGTCGAGGCCATCGTGGCCTCCTGGCCCGCCGTCTTCGACAACAGGCGAGCCGCCGCACTCGGCCTGCGGCCCGACCCGGACTTCCGGTCGGTCGTCCAGGACTACCTCACCGATCACCCCGACGCGGTCCACGGCACCGCACCCGCACAGCCGGCACGGCGCACCCCGTGACCGGGTCCCGCCCGTTCCCGGACCCGCGGGGCGACGCGGCAGGACAACGCCCGCGGCGGCCCCACACCGTCGTCAGGGGCGAGAGCGGAGATCACGAGCCTGCTCGCGCCCTGCGGAAGGGACCGCTGAGCCGCGTTTGTTGATCCTTCTCGAGGGCGACGGCGGAGGCGGACAGCAGCGTCGCGGCGGCGAGGCCGCCCCACAGGGCGGCCGAGCCGTGGGGGGCGAGAGCGGTGATGACGGCCGGCGAGACGGCGAGACCGAAGCCCGTGGAGAGCTGGAAGCGGGCGAGCGCACGTCCCAGGACATGGGCCGGGGCGAGAGCGGTGACGAGCGCGGTGGCGCTGCCGGCGTAGATGATCTCGCCGACGGTGCAGACCACGGACACCGCGGCGACGGCCGGAGCGCCCCAGCCGTGTCCCGGTGCGGTGGCCGCGAGGAAGCCGAGGTAGGACACGGCGAGGACCACGCCGGCGAGAACCAGCACGGTCCGCCGGGAGAAGCGGGACATCAGGACGGTGACCGGAACCTGCAGGGTGACCACCAGCACCGTGTTGGCCACGAAGATGGCCGCCGACCACACCGGGGACGCGTGCAACTGGGTCACCAGCACCATGGGCAGCGCAATTTCGGGGACGTTGAGGCAGAAGACGTGGACCACGTTGGCGGCCAGCAGCGCGCGCATCCGGGGCGCGGGGCCGTTGCCCCTGTCCTCGGCCGGGGCAGCGGCCGGATGCGCGTGCAGGCGGACCGACCACGCGAGTGCCGCCGCGGCGAGACAGGCGAGCCCGGTGACGGCTGCCAGCGCCCGCAATGCGGTGGTGCCGCCGGCCAGGCAGGCGGTGGCGAGCAGGGCGCCCGCGCCCAGGCCGGCGTTGCGCAGGGCGCGGCCTGCCGCGAGAGCGGCGTCGTGGTCCCGGCCGTGGGCGACCGTGGCCACCACAGCTGCATGGGCGGCAGGCCACGCCTGTTTGCCGGTCTCCCGCCACCTCGCCGTCCTGCGCCGCGCGAGCCTGCTCACGGCCCAGCGGCACGGCCGTTACGTCCGCTACACCCTCAATCTGCCCGATCTGGCGACCCTGGGGACCGACCTTGGCGGCCGTACTGCGCTGAGCGGCCTCCGCGTCTCATGTGTCAATCGGCGGCAGCCGGTCCAACGGTCGCTGCCGACAGCGCGGGGCCGCGGAACTCGGTCATCGCGTCGATGAGCCAGCGCGCCAGGTAGTCGGCGAAGGAGGACCGGGGCAACAGCCGGTACGTCGGTACCGCGTCGGTCTGCCAGAGCAGCACCGGCACAGGTCCCAGCGTCGTCGACACCGCCTGGCCGGCGCCGAACGCACGGGGGTGCAGATCCAGCGGGCAGCCCTTCTCCAGTACCTGCCGAGCGGCCGGACCGCTCAGTTCCAGCGTGGTGCGGTTGGCCGAGACGTCCACGACCGAGCCCGGGGCCCCTGCGAGTGCCTCCCGCAACTCGGCTGCCACGGTGGCGCCTTCGGCCTCCGACAGTACGAGCCATTCGTCGGGCCCGAGCCAGACGAGCGAATGGGGACCGGCCGCCGTCGTTTCGCCGCACCGCTGTGGAAGCGGTGTCCCGAGGGCCTTCTCGACGCGGGAGGCTGCCTCGGAGCCGGGCTCGACGCGCAGGTTCACCATGGTGATGAACGGCCGCTCGGCCAGCGTGACACCACGGTCACCGCTGACGGCGGCGGCCCGCATCCGTTGCTCCAAATGCGCCAGGGCACTGGTGCGCAGGGCCACCGGACCTGCGCCTGCCCCGATCGTCGGCTCAGCCATCTCGCTTGGTCCCTTCGGGGTCGTAGAGGACGGGATCGGCCACCTCGACGGGCACCAGGCCCTCGTCCACCGGCGCGATCAGGGTCTGGCCGATCCTTGCCCGTCCGTCGGCGACGAGGCCGAGGGCGAAGGGGCGGCCTAGGGCCGGGCTGTGGTAGCTCGAGGTGACGTGGCCGAGCATCGGCACCGGCCCTGCCTCGGGCGTGATGGGCACGTTCGCGTCGACGAGCTGGGTGCCCTCGGGCAGCCGGGTCGTGCGGTCGACGGGCAGCAGGCCGACCAGCTGCTTGCGGTCGGTGCGGGCGGTGTCGGCGCGGGAGTACGACCGCTTGCCGATGAAGTCCTTGTGCTTCGAGACCACCCAGGACATGCCGGCGTCCTGCGGGGTGACGGTACCGTCGGTGTCCTGGCCGACGATGATGTAGCCCTTCTCGGCCCGCAGGACGTGCATGGTCTCGGTGCCGTACGGGGTGATGCCGTACGGCCGGCCGATCGTGTGCACCTCCTCCCAGACCGCCGCTCCGTACCACGCGGCCACGTTGACCTCGTAGGCGAGTTCGCCGGAGAAGGAGATCCGGCAGATACGGGCGGGGACGCCGGAGGCGAGGGCGGTCTCGCGGAAGGCCATGAACGGGAAGGCCTCGTTCGACAGGTCGACGTCGGGGGCGAGTCGGGCGACGACCTCGCGCGAGCGCGGACCGACCACAGCGATCGTCGCCCACTGCTCGGTCACCGAGGTGCAGTGGACGTCGAGTTCGGGCCACTCGGTCTGCAGCCACTCCTCCAGCCAGTCCAGAACCGCGGCGGCGCCGCCGGTCGTGGTGGTCATGAAGTAGCGGTTCTCCTCCAGACGCAGCGTCACGCCGTCGTCGAAGATCATGCCGTCGGGCTTGCACATCACGCCGTAGCGGGCCATGCCGGGCATGAGCTTCTTGAAGGCGTTGGTGTAGATGCGGTTGAGGAACTCGCCGGCGTCCGTGCCCCAGATCTCGATCTTGCCGAGGGTGGAGGCATCCATGAACGCCACCCCCTCACGGGCCGCACGGCACTCGCGGGCCACGGCCGTGTCCATGTCCTCACCGGGTCCGGGGTAGTACCGGGGACGCTTCCACTGCCCGACGTCCTCGAACACCGCTCCGTGCGCGACGTGCCGGCTGTGGAGGGAGGTCCGGCGCTGCGGATCGAACAACTCGCCGCGCTCACGCCCGGCCAGGGCGGCGAAGGCCACCGGAGTGTACGGCGCGCGGTAGGCCGTGGTGCCGATCTCTCCGGGCGACGCCCCCGCACCGAGGGCCTCGGCGATCACACCGATCGCGTTGACGGCGGAGGTCTTCCCCTGGTCGTTCGCCGTGCCCAGCGAGGTGTAGCGCTTGACGTGCTCGACGCTGCGCATGCCGGCGCCGGTGGACCGCCGGACATCGGCGACGGTGACGTCCCGCTGCAGGTCGACGAAGTGGGTGTCCCAGCCGCCCGGTTCGCCGTCGCGGCCCGGTACCAGCCACACGGCGCGCACCGGGCCCGGGCCCCGTGCCGCACCGGAGGGGAGGGCCGGCACGGGGACCGGGAAACCCGCGTCCGTCGCGGCCCGCGCACCTGCCCGTGTCCCTTCCGCCAGACAGCCGTCGAGGTCGTACGTGCCGCGGGCCGCACCGACGACGTGCTGGTCCCGTACGGGTGCGTCGGGAACGAAGGCGACCAGGTCCTCGTCCCAGCGCAGCCCTCCCTGTCGCTGGCTGTGCAGGTGCACGACCGGGCTCCAGCCGCCGGAGACGGCGAGCAGATCGCAGGCGAAGGACACCGCCTCACCGGTGAGCCGACCGCCGTCGTCCAGGGCCTGGACGGTGACGCCGGTGAGGCGGGCGTCGCCCGCGGTGTCGACCACGGCACTGCCCGTCAGTACCCGCACCCCGGTCGCCGCGGCCACCTCGGTGGCCCGGCGGGACAGCTCGGGGCGGGCGTCCACCACGGCGGCGATCTCGATCCCGGCCGCACGGAGATCGGCGACCGTGTCGTAGGCGCTGTCATTGGTCGTGGTCACGATGGCTCGCGAGCCCGGCGCCACGGCATATCGGTTGACGTACGCACGCACGGCGCCGGCGAGCATCACCCCGGGCCGGTCGTTGCCCGCGAAGACCAGCGGGCGCTCGTGCGCGCCGGTCGCCAGAACGACCTGACGGGCCCGGATGTGCCACAGTCGCTGGCGCGAGACGCCTTCGGACGGGTCGGGGGCGTCGGCTCCGAGGTGGTCGGTGCGTCGCTGCAGGGCCAGCACGTAGTTGTCGTCGTAACTGCCGAACGCCGTGGTGCGGTGCAGGACGACCACGTCGGGGGCGGCGCCGAGAGCCGCGTGCGCGTCGGCCACCCACTCCAGGGCGCCCTGCGCACCGACCTTCTCGGTGCGCCCGCAGAGCAGCGAACCGCCGGGCTCGGGCTGGTCGTCGACGAGGATCACACGCGCGCCGGAGCCGGCTGCTGCGGTGGCGGCGGCGAGCCCGGCGGGCCCGGCGCCGACGACCAGGACGTCGGTGTGGACGTACTTCTTGTCGTACACGGCGGGATCGGGACGCGGGTCGAGCCGGCCTCTCCCGGACAGGGTGGTGGCGCACAGGCCGTCGTACAGCTCCGTCGTCGTCGCGGGCAGCATGCCCTCCGCGTGGGCGCCGTCGATCTGCAGCAGGGCGTTGGGCTCCTCGGCGCCCGCGGAGACGATGCCGCGTGCACGCCCGCGGTAGATCGACGGCGCGACCTCGGCGAGCCCGTTCGCCAGCATCGCCGAGGCGACGGTGTCACCGCGGTACCCGGTCAACTCCCGTCCGTCGAGAGTGAATCGCAGCAGCGTGCCGCGGTCGACACGCCCGCCGTGCCGGAGCCGGAAATGCTGGTCGGTCATCGGTTCCCTCCGGCCTGGGGCAGTTCGGGACGGGGTTCGCCGGGCCGGTAGGAGGCCAGCACCCGGTAAGTGACGGTGTCGCGCAGGACGTTGAACCAGCGGCGGCAGCCGATGCTGTGCAACCAGCGCTCCGCAAAGGGGCCCTTGGGGTTGTCGCGGTAGAAGACGTACTCGGCCCACTGTTCGTCGGTGAGATCCGCGGGGTCGGCGGGGTAGGGGACGTGGGCCTGTCCGCCGTAGTGGTACTCGGTCTCGTCCCGCGGACCGCACCAGGGGCAGGTGATCAGCAGCACGGTGTCCTTCTCTCAACGGGCTCTCAGTGGGCCACGGCTGCTGCGCCGTGTTCGTCGATCAACGCGCCCGTCGCGAACCGTTCCAGGGCGAAGGGGGCGTTCAGCGGATGTGGTTCCCCCGTCGCGATGGTGTGGGCGAAGGTCCAGCCGGCCGCCGGGGTGGCCTTGAAACCGCCGGTGCCCCAGCCGCAGTTGACGTAGAGGTTCTCGACGGGGGTGGTGCCGATGATCGGGGAGGCGTCCGGGGTGACGTCGACGATGCCGCCCCAGGTCCGCAGCACGTGCGCGCGGGCGAAGACGGGGAACAGCTCGACGGCGGCGGCCATCTGCTGCTCGATCACATGGAAGGAGCCGCGCTGTCCGTAGCCGTTGTACGCGTCCACGCCCGCGCCCATCACCAGCTCGCCCTTGTGCGCCTGGGAGACGTAGACGTGCACGTGGTTCGACATCACGACGGTGGGGTGCACCGGTTCGTGCAGCTCCGAGACCAGCGCCTGCAGCGGATGGGACTGCACCGGCAGCCGGAAACCGGCGCGCTGCGCCAGCACGCTGCTGTGCCCGGCGGCCGCGAGGCCGACCCGGCCGGCGAGGATGCGGCCGCGGCTGGTCTCGACGCCCACGACCCGGTCGCCGTCCTTGAGGAAGCCGGTGACCTCACAGCCCTGGATCAGGTCCACGCCCATGTCGTCGGCACGGCGGGCCAGGGCCCAGGCGACATGGTCGTGTTTGGCGATGCCGGCCCGCGGCTGGAAGGTGGCGCCGAGGACCGGATACCGGGTGCGGGGCGAGATGTTGAGGATGGGGCAGACGTCGGCGACCTCGTCCGGCTCCAGCCACTGGGCGTCGACACCGTTGAGGCGGTTGGCGCCCACGCGCCGCACGCCCTCGCGGACGTCCTGCAGGGTGTGGGCGAGGTTGAGGACGCCGCGCTGGCTGAACAGGAAGTCGTAGTCCAGCTCCTCGGGGAGCCGCTCCCACAGCTTGAGCGCGTGCTCGTAGATCGCCGCGCTCTGGTCCCACAGGTAGTTCGAGCGGATGATGGTGGTGTTGCGTGCCATGTTGCCGCCGGCCAGCCAGCCCTTCTCGAGGACGGCGACGTTGGTGATGCCGTGGTTCCTGGCGAGGTAGTAGGCGGTGGCCAGGCCGTGGCCTCCGGCGCCGACGACGACGACGTCGTACGAGGCGCGCGGCTCGGGGGTGCGCCACAGGAAGTCCGGATGCTCCGGCAGCGGCTCGGCGGTCATGCCGCGTCCCCCTGCAGGTGGGGGTAGAGGGGGAACGCGGAGGCGAGCTTCTCGACGCGGTCGCGCAGCAGGTCCGCGCGCTCGTCGCCGATCCGCTCCTCCTTCAAGGCCTGGGCGACGATGTCGGCGACCTCCCGGAACTCCGCCTCGCCGAAGCCCCGGGTGGCCAGGGCCGGGGTGCCGATGCGCAGGCCCGAGGAGACCATCGGCGGGCGGGGATCGAACGGTACGGCGTTGCGGTTGACGGTGATTCCGATGCGGTGCAGCCGGTCCTCGGCCTGCTTCCCGTCCAGTGCGGAACCGCGCAGGTCGACCAGGACCAGATGGACCTCGGTGCCGCCGGTCAGTACCGTGATCCCGGACTCGGCCACGTCGTCGGCCAGCAGCCGGCCGGCGAGCGTCCGGGCGCCGTTCAGGGTGCGCCGCTGGCGCTCCCTGAACTCCTCGCTCGCCGCCACCTTGAAGGCCACGGCCTTCGCCGCGACAACGTGCTCGAGCGGTCCGCCCTGCTGGCCGGGGAAGACCGCGGAGTTGATCTTCTTGGCCAGGCCGGCCCACCTGAGGATCACGCCTCCGCGCGGGCCGCCGAGGGTCTTGTGCGTGGTCGTCGTGACGACATCGGCGTACGGCACCGGGCTCGGGTGCAGACCGGCGGCCACCAGCCCGGCGAAGTGGGCCATGTCCACCATGAGGTAGGCCCCCACCTCGTCGGCGATCCGGCGGAACGCGGCGAAGTCCAGGCGGCGGGGGTAGGCCGACCACCCCGCGACGATCATCCTGGGCCGGTGGGCCAGAGCGAGCTGCTCGACCTCGTCCATGTCGATGCGCATGTCGGACTCGCGCACGTGGTACGGCACGACGTTGTACAGCTTGCCGGAGTAGTTGATGCGCATGCCGTGGGTGAGGTGCCCACCGTGTGCCAGGTCGAGGCCCAGGATCGTGTCGCCGGGCTCGAGCAGCGCGAACATCGCGGCCGCGTTGGCCTGGGCACCCGAGTGCGGCTGCACGTTCGCGGCCTCGGCGCCGAACAGCTCCTTGACCCGGTCCATGGCCAACTGCTCGATGACATCGACGTGTTCGCAGCCGCCGTAGTAGCGGCGGCCCGGGTAGCCCTCGGCGTACTTGTTCGTCAGCACCGAGCCCTGGGCCTCCATGACGGCCGCCGGGGCGAAGTTCTCCGAGGCGATCATCTCGAGCGTCGACTGCTGGCGGTGCAGCTCGGCGTTCACCGCGGTGGCGACTTCCGGGTCGAGCCGGCCGAGCGGGAGGGTGAGGGGGGAGTCGAATGTGCTGGTCGACGGGGTCGTTGCCATCTGTCCACCATCCTGGGGGCCAACTAATGCGCAACTGATATATCAGACGTGTGCGGTACGGTATGGGAGCTGGCCGGACAGGTCAAGGGGGCATTGATGCAGCAGGTGGCGACCGAGCCCACAGGCGAGGAGCTGTCCCTCGCCGAGCGCGCTTACCGCGCCATCCGTGACCGGCTCGTCATGCTCGAGATCCGCCCGGGCGCGCCGATCAACGAGGACCAGCTGGCGCAGTCCCTCGGCGTGGGCCGTACGCCGGTGCGCGAGGCCCTCAAACGGCTGCAGTACGAGCGCCTCATCACCACCTACCCGCGCCGTGGCACCTTCGCGACCGAGGTCAACATCACCGACCTGGCCCACATCTCCGAAGTGCGCCTGGAACTGGAGCCCCTGGCCGCCGCCCAGGCCGCACGGCGCGCCACGGCCACCGACCGGGCGGCTTTGACGGCGGTGCGGCGGGAACTCGGGAGCGTGGATCCCGGCCGGCACGCCGCCGCCGAGCTGATGCATCTGGACCTTCGGGTGCACCGCGCCATCTACGCCGCCACGCACAATCCGTACCTGGAGGACACCCTCGTCCGCCACGACAACCTGGCCACCCGCATCTGGTGCCTGTTCGTCGACCGTCTGTCCGACATGGCCGGCCACGTCGCGGAGCACGGACCGTTGATCGAGGCGATCGTCGCCGGTGATCCGGACAGGGCCGCCCGACTCGCCCGCGGCCACGTCGAGGGCTTCGAACGGGCCATCCGCGACGCCATCTGAGACGGCGCCGTCCGGCTGTGCGGCCACCTACGCGCGGTCCCGCCGGTGGCTTTGCGATGTGCCCGGCGCGGCCGTTGCTGCTCCGCGTCGCTGCATGGCCCCCCCGCCGAACACCCCACCTGTGGCGGGTGACGCGATCGAACGCCGCGTCCGCGCAGTGCGCTGCTGCGGGCGAGAGCGCGCTCAGAGGTTGATCATGTGGCCGGCGAGGCCGTGGAGGGCGTCCTGTACCGCTTCGCTCAGGGTGGGGTGGGCATGGACGTTCCTGATCAGCTCGGTCACCGTGAGGTCCCATTTCTGGGCGAGGGTCAGCTCCGGGAGCAGTTCGGTCACGTCCGGGCCGATCAGGTGGGCGCCGAGCAGTTCGCCGTGGCGGGCGTCGCTCACCAGCTTCACGAAACCGGTCGTGTCGCCGAGCCCGTGCGCCTTGGCGTTGGCCGTGAAGGGGAACTTCGCCGCCCGGACGTCGAAGCCCTGCGCGCGCGCCTCGGCCTCGGTCCAGCCGAAGCTGGCGATCTGGGGCCGGCAGAACGTCGCACGCGGGATCATCCGGTAGTCCAGCTCCATCGTCTCCGCGCCGGCGATGCTCTCGGCGGCGACGACTCCCATCGCCTCGGCGGCGTGGGCCAGCATCAGCTTCGCCGTGACGTCGCCGATGGCATAGATGTGCGGCCGGCTGGTGCGGCAGTGTCCGTCCACGTCGATCGCACCGCGGTCGGTCAGCCGTACTCCCGTGGAGCCCAGCCCGTAGCCGGCGGTGCGCGGCTGGAACCCCGTGGCCTGCAGAACCCTCTCGGCCTCCAGGACCTGCTGTGCGCCACCTTGCCGGACCGTCACACGGACACGGTCCGTGCCCTCCTCGATGGACTCCACGCGGGCGGAGGTCAGCACGTTGATCCCCTGCTTCTTGAACCGCCTGGCCAGCTCGGCCGACACCTCCTCGTCCTCCAGCGGCGCGATCCGGTCGAGGAACTCGACCAGCGTCACCTCGACGCCGTAGGAACGCAGCAGATACGCGAACTCGACCCCGATGGCGCCCGCCCCGGCGATGATCAGACTCGACGGAAGGGTGTCGGCGAGGATCTGGTCCTCGAATGTCACGACGCGCCTGCCCAGCGCCGTGCCGGGGAGCAGCTTCACGGTCGC
Organism: Streptomyces broussonetiae; assembly: GCF_009796285.1. Lineage (NCBI taxonomy): Bacteria > Bacillati > Actinomycetota > Actinomycetes > Kitasatosporales > Streptomycetaceae > Streptomyces > Streptomyces broussonetiae. The sequence goes on from NZ_CP047020.1 coordinate 9,151,824, forward strand.
GCCGGTGGCGATGATGCAGGAGCGGAAGGAGAGCGTCGTCTCGCCGTCGCGCAGGCGTACCTGCATCGTGTACGGGTCGATGAAGGTGCCCTGGCCCTCGAACTGGGCGATCTTGTTCTTGCGCATGAGATAGCCGACGCCTTTGACGCGGCCGTCGGCCACCGTCCGGCTCCGCTCGTAGGCGCTGCGGTAGTCCAGGCGCACATCCCCGCTGATCTTCACGCCGAACTTGTCCGCGTCGTGCAGGATCAGCTGTGCGACCTCGGCGTTGCGCAGCAGCGCCTTCGCCGGAATGCAGCCGATGTTCAGGCAGACGCCGCCCCAGAAACGGCCCTCCACGACGGCCGTGCGAAGCCCCAGCTGCGCGCAGCGGATGGCCGCCACGTAGCCGCCGGGGCCCGCTCCGAGGACGACGACGTCGAAGTCAGTGTCCATGTCCATATCTCCCACGCTGTCCGTCGGCACCGTTCACGGCGCCGGTTCCAGGAGTTCCACGGGACCGGACAGCGCCGCGCGCACCCGGTGGGACACCTCGTCCACCAACACCTCGGGCCCGCCGCGCCCGATCGCGTCCATGGTCTGGGCCGCCACCTCGGCGGCCGCCACCTTGGGGACGTCGGCACCCGCCGTGGCCTCGGTGTCCACGGGGCCCACATGCACCCCGACGACCAGGGTCCCCTGCCGGCGCAGACCGGCGCGCCGGGCATTGGTCAGCGACCACTCGGCAGCCTTCGACGCCGCGTAGCTCGGCCACCGGTTGTTCACCCGCCAGGACGCCACCGACAGCCTGTTCACCAGGGCTCCGCCGCCGTTGGAAGCGAGGACCGGAGCGAAGGCCCGCGAGACCGCCCAGGTGCCCAGGTAGTTCACCTCCAACTCGCGCCGAGCGCCCTCCAGGGAACCCTCGAGCAGGCCCGGACCGGCCTGGATACCGGCATTGTTGATCACGATGGTGGCGTCCGACGCCGTAGCCGCCGCGGCCGTGATCTGGGCCGAGTCGGTGACATCGAGGTGCAGCGTCCGGACTCCCGGCTCCCGGACCTCGGCGTCGGGATTGCGGACGCCCGCATAGACCTTGGCGGCGCCCCGGTCGAGCAGAGCCCGGGTGAACGTGAGTCCGATGCCCCTGTTCGCGCCGGTCACCACCGCGACCGCTCCCTTGATCTCCATGGCCGCAAACCTCGATTCGTCCGTTGCCGCCGATGCCCACACGAAGCCATGGCCCCCTCCCGGGGGAGACCGCGCACGGCCGGCACAGCTTGAACGCTGGCCGCTCGCCGGCCGACCTGCAACCGGGGACTCGAACCCGGACGAGTCACAGCCGGTGGCGGCCCCGGCGCTTCACCGGATGACAGCCGGAACAGCGGGCAACACAATCAGCACACGGCACATTTCTGGTGAATCGCCACAACAACCTCGAACGCGGGATGCGATGAATTCCTGGGACAGCGCGAAGAAGCCGCAGGCGCCCGGCTCCGAACCCGGCGGCTCCGACGAGGGTTCGCAGGACGCGCCGCCGCCGCCCGAGCCGCGGCAGGCGCGCGCCGGGACTCTCGTACGACGCGGCAGGCTGTGGTTGTTTCCCACGGTCCTGAGCGCGCTGGTCGCCGTGGCGTTGTCGCTGCTCTACATGGGTGGCACGGTCGACCCGAACGGCAACCTGCACCGGCTGCCGATCGCCGTCGTGGATACCGACACCGGCCGGCCGCTGCCCGGTCAGCGGCAGAACCTGGGCGCCCAGGTGACTGGCGCGATCACCGCATCGGCCACTGGTGAGCGTGTGGAGTGGCAGCGGCTCACCAGCGCACAGGCACAGGATCAGCTGTCCTCGGGAAGGCTCTACGGGGCCCTGGTCGTCCCGGCCGACTTCACCGACTCCGTAGCCGCGTTGACGACGGCGCACGCCGCCAGGAAGCCGACGCTCACCGCACTGACCAATCCGGGAGTCGGCAGCCTGGGCTCCTCGTTGGCCAGTCAGATCACTCAAAACGCCGCCCACCAGGCCTCGCTGGAGGTCGGTCGGTATCTGCTGGAGAGCAACGCCGGCAAGGGAGCCGACGCCCGGACCCGGCTTTTCCTCGCAGATCCCGTCACCGTCGCCACAGCGGTCGGCCACCCCATCGGCCGGCACAGCGGCCTGGGACTCACGGCCTTCTACTACACGCTGCTGCTCGTACTCTCGGCCTTCGTCGGAGCCAACATCGTTCACAACGGCGTGGACGCGGCCCTCGGCTACGCCGACAACGAAATCGGCCCCTGGCACACCCGTCGCCCCACCGTCGCGATCAACCGCACGCAGACGCTGCTGCTCAAGATGGCCATGACCGCGGGCATCATCGTGCTCACCACCAGCCTCGTCATGGTGGCCACCATCGCCGTCCTCCGTATGGACGCCTCGCACCTGCCGCTGCTGTGGGCCTTCTCCTACTGCGCCAGCCTGGCGGTGGGCCTGGGCGTGCAGGCCATCAACGCGGCGTTCGGCGGCATCGGGCAGATCGTGGCCATGTTCGTGTTCATCGCCCTGGCACTGCCCTCGTCCGGAGGAGCCGTTCCGCTGCAGGCCGTCCCCGGCTTCTACCGCTTCCTGGGCGAGTTCGAGCCGATGCGGCAGCTCAGCGACGGAACGCGGGCCATCCTCTTCTTCGACGCCCGGGCCGACGCAGGCCTGACCCGGGCCTGGACCATGATCGCGGTCGGCTGGGCCCTCGCCTTCGCGTTCGGTTTCGGCATGACCCACTACTACGACCACAAGGGCCTGCAGCGTCTGACGCCCGCGCCGGTACCCGGGGCCACTGACTGACGTCGCGGGCGAACGGAGACCTCATGCTGCCGGCGCGGCACTGCCGTGCGGCACGCCGGTCGGCGGGAGCTGCCAGGGGCGCACGAGTACGGTGCCGGCCTTGCCGGGCCGTACCGCGTGTGCCACGGCGTCGGCCAGTTCGCCGAGGCCGTAGGGGGCGGCCACGTCGAAGTGGACACTGAGCGCCAGAGCCATCGGCTTGGCTGCGGCGACGTCGGACGCCCCGCCGCTCGGCGGAGACCTCGGACAGCCAGCGGCCGATGTTCTTGCCCTGCATCGTCAGCGCCTTGTGCAGCAGCGTGGACGTGTGCGGCGAGATCGGCTCGTGGGCCATCTGCCCGTAGCTGACCAGCCTCCCACCCGGCGTCAGCAGGTCCGAGGCTTTCCGCGAGCTTTCCGCCGATCGGGTCGAACGCCACAGCCACCGGACGGCCCGCTGCCACCTCGGTGCCGGGCGACCCACTCGCTGCCCGTGAGGTCGCCGACGTCGTACCGGCCCCGCCAGGGCCGCCGCGAACTGGTTGGTCGTGTCGACGACGATCTTTCCGGACCAGGCGGTGAGGTCCGTCAGGTTCGGGACGGTGAAGAACGGGACCGAGAGGAACACGAGCTCCGGTTTCGCCGCTTCCTCGGCCGTCCCGGCGTGGGCCAGGGTCCCAGCTCGCCGACGAGCGTGTGGGGGGTCTCCGGGCCCCGGCTGTTGCCGATGACCACCTCATGGCCGTGCCGCACGGCCTTGTCGGCGACCGCCCGGCCCACCTCGCCCGCACCGAGAACGCCGATGCTGCTGTGCGTCGTCATGGTGTTCGTCCTTGACGTCCTTGATCGTGTGCACGTGATGGATGCCCCGGTTCGGGGACGCCGACGACCGGTGGCTGTTGCCGTCAGAAGTAGTGGACGTCGCTCAGGTCGATACTGATCAAGAGGTGATCGTGGTCGGGCCGCCCGTCGGCCCGGCGGAGGTGGGCACGGCGCTTGGTGGGGAACCTGATTCCGTCTGCTTCCTCGAAGTCGTAGACATACTGTGCTGCCGCGAAACCTCCGGCGATGTCGACGTGGTAGTCGTGGCGCCTGAGGAGACGGTCGTCCCCGAAGTAGAAGTCCTGGACCGTGCTGTGGGACGCGATGTCGTCCGGGAAGGTGACCCGCAGGCAGCGCCATCGTTCCGTCGGCGACTCGTCCCAGGGTTCCGCCTCCTCCACGCCCATACCGTTCATGACCGCGAAGAACGGCGTGGTCAGGTACGTCCACAGGGCGTAGCCGTTGAAGTAGGCGCGGTCCAGCGGGTCCCAGGGTGTTTCCAGGGTGTGGCCGGTGAATGCCTGGCGCGGGTTGAGGCGCTCGGCCACGACGGTGCCGTCGGTGCGTTCGATCGCGATGCGTCCGGGCGTGAAGTCCGATCGCTGCTCGGGGGCCCCGAAAGGACACACCGAGGCGTGTTCCTCGTGCAGGCTCACGGTCATCCGGCGCGGCTGCAGATCCTGGGGCAAGCCCTTGGCCGCGAAGAGTTCTCCGTCGCTGACCAGAGTGGCGGTCGCGGTCGTGAGGCGGGCCCACCGCTTCGTGCCGCCGTGGGCCTCGAGAACTTCCGTGAGTAGGTCGTTCACATGTCCTCCATGTCCTCCACGGCCGACGGCGCCTGGTCCCCAGGTGTGCTCCAGCGCTCGCCGAGCGCATCGACGATGACCTGAGCCGCTTCGCCCGCGTGGCAGAGAGCGATCGCGTCAGAGCCACCGGCGATCTCGGTGCCCCAGGCCTTGGGTGCGACCCCGGCCAGGGTATGGGCGGCACCTTCTGCACGGCAGCCGACGCGACTGCGTGTCGTTGGGCTCGGCCCCTCCGGCCTGCCGCAGGCGTTCGGCATGTACGCCTCGAGGCGGGTTCCGTCAGGTGCACGCCCGCCGGTCGTCAGTGCGGTGCGATCGAGCGGATGAGGTCTATGCCTCGGCCGAGATTGGCGACACGGGCCTCGAGCGTGTCCCCGGCCGGGTACAGGCGCACGGTGTCCACACCCGCCTTCTGCCAGACTTCGAGGCGCTCGCGGACCATGCTCTCGGTGCCGATCAGCGTGGTGGCCAGGACCATGTCGTCGGTGACCAGCGCGGCCGCGCCGGCGCGGTCGCCCGCCTGCCAGCGTTCACGCACCTGGGCCGCGATGTCCGCCCACCCCTGGCGGCTGTAGGCGTCGTTGTAGAAGTTGGTGGAGCCGGAACCCATGCCGCCGAGGGAGAAGGCCAGTTCCCTCTTGCGGCTGCCGATGATGTCGGCCAGGGCGCCCTCGTCGGTGACGATGTTGATCTCGGCTCCCTGGCAGACGTCGAGCTGCGCTCGCGTGCGGCCGGCCCGGGCGAGCCCCGTGTCGAGGTGCGTGAAGTAGGCACCGGCCCCCTCGGGGACGAAACTCGTGCCCAGCCAGCCGTCGGCGATCTCGCCGGTGAGTTCCAGCATTTTCGGGGAGAGGCTGGCGAGATACACCGCAACGGGCACCGCCGCGAGGCTGAGGCGCATGGGGCGGCCCTCGCCGTGGGGGAGCGGGATGGTGAACCGGCGGCCCTGGTAGGAGATCTTCTCCCCGGTGAAGGCGCTGCGGATGATCTCGACCGTCTCCCGCATCCGGGTCAGCGGGCGGCTGAACGGTACGCCGTGCAGTCCTTCGATGACCTGGGGTCCGGACGCGCCGAGACCGAGCAGGAAGCGGCCCTCGGACAGCTCGGCGAGGGTCATGGCGGTCTGTGCGACGGTCACGGGGGAGCGGGTGCCGAGCTGGATGACGCCGGATCCCAGCAGTATCCGCTCGGTGCGTGCGGCGAGATAGCCCAGCGGCGAGGGGGCGTCACTGCCCCAGGCCTCGGCCACCCAGCAGATGTCCAGCCCCAGCCTCTCGGCCTCGAGGACGAAGTCGACGGTCTCGCGCCAAGGGCCGCTCGAGGCCTCGATGGTGGTCGCGGTGCGCATCACTGCTCCTGTTCCACGAGATCTTTGAGGGCGGCGAGGTTGGCCTTCATCCCGGTCTCGAACTCGCGGAGCCTGACGAACACGATCTTCTGTTCCTTGTCGGGCATGGCCTCGATGGCGAAGGTCAGTCCGGACCGGGCCGGTCCCATCTGGGCCCACTGCTCCAGCGCGGTCCCCGATCCCTGCCGGGTCAGCGTGAAGCGCCACACGCTGGAGGGATGGTCGGGGTCGCCGACCGCCCAGCCGAAGGACTGCGGGGCCTTGCATTCCACGACGGTACTGGTCGTCTCCCAGGTCCCCAGGTCGGGATGGGCGCTACGCCCGATGAAGCGGCCCCCCGGCCGAGGGGCGCTCGCTCCGTCGAGCCACTCCACCTCCTGGAGCTCGGAACTCAGCCGCGGCATGAGGTGGATATCGCTCACCAGCGCCCACACCTGTTCCGCGGAAGCGTCGATGTACGTGCTCACGGACACCGTCGGGATGTCCGCGTAGACCTGTCCCGTCCATTCCATAGTGCGTGACCCCTCCCTCGCTCGCGACCTGCATAGTTGCGCATTAAGACTTACCCTGGCAAGACCCTGCACCGCATCTGTCTGCTGAGTTTCGAAGAAAGACTCGTATGATCGGGTCATGAGGCGCACGACGTTCGCGAACTGGCCCTGCTCCGTGGCCAGGAGCATGGATCTGCTCGGGGACCGCTGGACCCCCCTGGTGCTGCGCGAGGCGTTCTACGGCATCCGCAGGTTCGACGACTTCCAGCAGGAACTCGGCATCGCCCGCAACACCCTGGCCGAACGCCTTCGTCGGCTGGTGGACGCGGGCCTGATGGAGAGGCACGTCTACGAGACCCAGCCGGTCAGGCACGAGTACCTGCTCACCGAGTCGGGCCGCGACTTCTACCCCGTGATCCTGGCCATCACGGCCTGGGGCGACCGCTGGCTCGCCGAGGAGGCGGGAGAGCCGGTCACCACCCGCCATGACGCGTGCGGCCATGACACTCGCGCCGAGGTTGTCTGCTCACACTGCAAGGAGCCCCTCTCCTGGGGGGGCGTCACCCCACGGCCCGGTCCGGGATACCCGCCCAGACTGCTCGGCCGCCCGGACGTCCGACGGAGGTTCAAGCTCGACACCGAGGAGGACCCGGCGCCGACCGGCCCCTGATCCCGTCTCGCCCGGGTGGAGTCCGGCGCACCACCGGCCCCCTGAGTGGAGGCGGTGAGGTCCGGCCGCCCGGCCGGAGCGCAGTGGGCCTGGTCGCGGAGCGCGAGCTGATGGCCCTGTCCGGTGCGGACGGCGTGCTCCCGGAACGCAGAGCACAGGTCGTGGCCTCCGGTGTGCCCGCAGGTCGGCGGATCCGTGCCGGCATGCGCTCTACCGGCCGGTTGCAAAGGCGCTCGGTGCGAGAGGCAACGGCTTCGTCGAGCAGGGCCCGCGCCCGTCGGGACGAGTCGGCCACGACGCCCGACTCCGCAGCCCCGGGAATCGGCGGGCATCGGGGGGGGGGTGGACGCTGCGGTCGCCGACCTGGCTGTATCGGTATCGGCCCCGGTGTCGGCCGGTACCGAGTGAAGAGTAGTTTCGGGTTGTTACCGGATGCCGTCGATCGAGGGGCCGTCATGACCGGGCGAACGCAACACGTCACCTATGAGCACGGGCAGGCCTTCCTCGCCTCGATCTCGGAGCGCTGGAACTATCAGATCCTCAGAGAGGTCTTCTTCGGTGTCAGCCGGTTCGGTGAACTCAAGCGTGCCCTGGGGATCTCGGCGACCATGCTGACCGCACGGCTGGGCGACCTCACCGAGATGGGATTGCTGCAGAAGCGGGCGTACCGGCCCGACAAGGCGTGGTACGAGTACCAACTCACCGACGCCGCACGCGAACTGGTCGTTCCCGCGATCGTCGCTGTCACCCGCTGGGCGGAGAGCCGGGCCGACGTCCAGGACGCCGACGCCCGACCTCTGTTGCACACCGCCTGCGGCCGAGAGACCGATCCGTATCTCGCGTGCAGCAACTGTCACCAGCCCATCGAGGCCTCCGCTCTCGTGCCCCTGGCGTCGCAGCATGGCGAGGACTCCTAGTGTTCTCCACTGACTAGTAGCGATACGCTACTAGTACGGATGTGCTGGCGTGAGAGGAGTGGATCGCGGTGACGGCCGACTCGTTGGGCAACCCGTACTGGTACTGCCGCAGTCGCGCCGGGAACCCCGGCGAGGTCGACGCCTTTCTCGCCACCGTGTGTCCGCCGCGTCCTGACGAGAGCCGAGGGTGACGACCATGGGCATCGCAACTCCCGCTGCGGCACCGGAATGGGTGCTGCGGATCATGAATGAGATCGACACGCTCCGCTTCGGCGACGGCTTCGCGCGCATGACGGACGACACGGAGATGTACTTCGGAACCGAGCATGTGGTCGGCGTCGAGGCCATCAAGGCCTTCTTCGTCCGGATCGACGCGCCACTGAACATCACGCACCGCGTACTCGAGTGCTGGACCGCTGCCGACGGCGTCCACCTCCTGCGCGGGGAGGCCACCATGGCGAAGAAGACCCGGCCCGACGTCGTCGTACGCGCCCCGTTCATGCATATCTTCCAACTCGGCGCGGACGGTACGAAGTCCGGAGCGCCGGCGTACATCAAGACCTGGCGCATCACCGCCGGTCCCTTGCGGACCGACGCCGTCATGTGACACGGGCCGTGGGGCCTGGCCCACCGCGACCGCATCGTGCACAGCTCCCCGTACAGCCCAGACCCCGTGTCGGCCCACCGCGCCGTCCTCGACGCGGTGCGCGCCCGCGACCCGCATGCCGCCGAGGCCGCCATGCGGGCCCTGCTCGACAAGGCCGGACGCGACCTGGACCGCATCGGCCGGCACGACGAGACCGGTCATCACGACGAGACGGAAGGCTCCCGCACCCCGTGAAGATCACCCGCATAGAAACCTTCCTCGTCCCCCCGCGCTGGCTGTTCTGCCGAGTCGAGACCGACGAGGGTGTCGTCGGCTGGGGCGAACCCGTGGTCGAAGGCCGGGCCGAAGTGGTCCGGGCCGCCGTGCACGTACTCGCCGAACACCTCGTCGGCCAGGACCCGTTGCGCATCCAGGACCACTGGCAGGTGCTCACCAAGGGCGGCTTCTACCGCGGCGGCCCGGTCCTGTCGAGCGCCGTCGCCGGCCTCGACCAGGCCCTGTGGGACATCGCAGGCAAGACCTACGGCGCCCCCGTGCACGCCCTGCTCGGCGGCCCCGTACGTGACCGGGTCCGGGTCTACGCCTGGGTCGGCGGCGACGAGCCCGCCGCACTCACCGAGCAGATAGCCGCCCAGGTCGAGGCCGGCTTCACCGCGGTGAAGATGAACGCGGCCGGCCCCACCGCGCCGGTCGCCACCGCCTCCGAGACCGCGGCCGTCGTCGCCCGCGTGGCAGCCGCCCGCGAGGCCCTGGGCCCGGACCGCGATGTCGCCGTCGACTTCCACGGCCGCTTCACCGCCGCCACCGCCCGTCGTGTCCTGGCCGAACTCGCCCCGCTCCACCCCCTGTTCGTCGAAGAGCCGATCCTGCCCGAACACAGCCATCTGCTGCCGGGCCTCGTCGCCGCCGGTACCGTGCCCCTCGCCACCGGCGAACGCCTCTACGGACGCGCCGAGTTCCTGCCGGTCCTGGCCGCGGGCGTCGCCGTCGCCCAGCCCGACCTCTCGCACGCCGGCGGGATCTCCGAGGTCCACCGCATCGCCTCGCTCGCCGAGACCTACGGCGCCCAGCTCGCCCCGCACTGCCCCCTCGGCCCCATCGCCCTGGCGGCCAGTCTCCAAGTCGCCTTCGCCACCCCCAACTTCCTGATCCAGGAGCAGAGCCGCGGCATTCACTACAACAAGGACGCCGACCTGCTGTCGTACGTGGTCGACCCCGAGCCCTTCCGCTTCGTGGCCGGACACGCGCCCCGCTGCGACGCCCCCGGCCTGGGCGTCACGGTCGACGAGGCCGCCGTACGCGCCGCCGCCCGCAGTGGGCACGCCTGGCGCAACCCCGTGTGGCGGCACTCCGACGGCTCCTTCGCGGAGTGGTGAGATGCCGCTCGAGATCCTCACCGGCCCCGCGCACGGTGGCCGGTGGACCTCGTTGCGCGCGGGTTCGCGGGAGTGGCTGTGGCGGCGCGCGGACCCCCTGCGCGCGGACGTGGCACCGGGTGACGCCTTCGTGGACGCCGGCGGACTGGAGGAGTGCGTGCCCACCGTCCGCGGTACACCGGACCACGGCGACGCCTGGTCACGTACCTGGACGGACGACGGCAACGGCACACAGAGCGTGCGGTGCGAGCGGTTCGCGCTGACCCGGGCCATCCGCTCCACGGCCGGTGGCGCCGAGGCCGACTACGTCCTCACGGCCGATCCCGGCTACCGCCTCGTCCGGGCGGCACATGGCCTGCTCGACCTCTCCGAGCGGGCCACCCTGCACCTGCGCGCAGGAGCGCGGACCCGCCTCTACCCCGACCCGGAGCCGTGCGTGCAGGGCAGTTGGCCCGCGCCCGGCGGAGTCCGGCTGGACCACCTGGGGCCCGACGACGGCACCGCGGTCGGAGCGGTCGTGGACACCGCCCGCTGCTGCGTGCACGACGGCCGGCACCGGCTGTCCCCGACCGTGGCGGCCGACGGACAGCCGCTCTCGTCGCCCCGTGGCGCAATCTCGGCGGCTTTCCCGCCTCCCGCCCCTACCGCAGCACCGGTGTGGAGCCGATGCTCGGCCGCGTCTTCGACCTCGCCGAAGCCGGTGCCGGCGATGCGGCCGTCGTACCCGCGACCGGCGAGGTGCGCCGGCGGTTGACCCTGAGCGACGGCTGTGCCTGCCTCCGACCCGTCCAACCGAACCCGCAACGAACCGAACCCGCAACGATTGGAAACCCCGGCTTCATGGACCTGCGAGCGGCTCTGACCGCGCACCGTCTCGTCGCGATCGTGCGCGGTGACGACCCCGACGCCGCGCTGCGCACCGTACTGACCCTGACCGAGGAGGGCATCGAACTCGTCGAGGTGTCGCTCACCGGCAAGAGCGCCCTGACCGTCATCGAGCGGGCCCGGCAGGCGCTCGGCCCCGGCCGCCCCCTCGGCGCCGGCACCGTACTGACCGCCTCCGACGCCCGGGCCGCCCGTGAGGCCGGCGCCGACTTCGCCGTCACTCCCGCGCTGGGCGAGGGCATCGGCGCGGCGATCGAGGCGGGCATGCCGGTCCTGGCCGGTGTGATGACCCCGACCGAGATCGTGGCCGCACGCGGTCTCGGTGCCGCCGCGCTGAAGATCTTCCCGGCCGCCCAGGCCGGCGGGCCCGGCTACCTCAAAGCCCTGCGCGGACCCTTCCCGCACGAGCCGTTCGTGCCCGTGGGCGGGGTGGACGAGGACGCCGCCCGCGCCTACCTGGCCGCCGGGGCGACCGCCGTCGGCGTCGGCTCCCCGCTGGTCGGCGATGCCGCCGACGGTGGAAGCCTCACCGACCTGCGCGCCCGCGCCCGTGCCTTCCGCGCCCTCGCCGAGGAGTTCACGCCGTGAGCGAGCCTGTGCGTCCGGACCGGCTGGAACTCGGCGAAGGCATCCGCTGGACCGGCGAAGGGCTCGTGCTCGTCGACATCCTCGCCGGCCGGCGCTCGCCGTGCCCGACGAGCCTGCCGCGCCCCTGCGACAACTGGCCGAACTGCCCATCCTCCTGGGCGCGGTGGCCCAGGTGGCCGGCCGCCCCGGCACCTGGATCGCCGCCGCGGGAACCGGGATCTGCCTCCTTGCCCCCGACGGATCCGTCTCCTGGCCGGCCCGGCCCGAGGCGGACGCCCCCCTGCCGATGCGCATGAACGACGCCACCGCCGACCCCGCGGGCCGGTTCTGGGCGGGCAGCATGGCCTGCACGGCTCACGAGGGGGCCGGTGCGCTCGACCGGGTCGACCAGGACGGCACGGTGACCCGGGTGCTCGAGGGCATCACCGTGCCCAACGGGCCGGCTTTCACGTCCGACGGCACCGCCCTGTACCTCGCCGACAGTGCCCGGGGCGTCCTCCGCCGCCACGAGGTCGACCCTGCCACCGGTGAACTCGGCGCAGCACGGACCTTCGCCACCGTGGCCGACGGCAGCCCGGACGGCATGGTGGTCGATCTCGAGGGCGCCGTGTGGGCAGCGGTGTGGGGAACCGGCACCGTACGCCGCTACCTGCCGGACGGCACCCTGCGGCTGCCCGCCCGGCAGCCCGCCGGAGTCTGCCTGCAGGGGGACCTCTTGCACATCACCTCGGCCCGCGTGGGCCTGACCCACCCCGGCCCCGAGGACGGTGCCCTGTTCACCACGCGGGTCGACGTGCCGGGTCCGCCCGCTGTCGGCTTCCGTCCGGCGGGGGAGGCCGTATGACGCACGGGACACTTGTGTGGCGTCCGGCCGACGGGCCCGTGGTGTGTGTCGGCGAGACCATGGCGGCCCTGGCCCCCACGCCGCCCGGGCCCCTCGAGGGCGCCCGGGACCTGCGTGTGTCGGTCGCCGGTGCGGAGTCGAACGTGGCGATGTACCTGGCCGAACTGGGGCGTCCGGTCTCCTGGCTGTCGGCGCTCGGCGACGACGCGTTCGGCCGGCGGGTGCGTGCCGCCATCGCCGCCACGGGCGTCGACGTCACCGGCGTACGCACCGACCCCGAGCGTCCCACGGGCCTGCTGGTGAAGGACCCGGGCCCGGACCGCACCCGCGTGCACTACTACCGGTCCGGCTCGGCGGCCTCGGCCCTCGGTCCCGGCGTCCTGGACGACGAACGGATGCGGTCCGCCTCCCTGCTGCACCTGACCGGGGTGACTCCGGCGTTGTCCGCCTCCTGCCGGAACCTGGTGGAACGCGCCCTGGGCAGCCCGCAGCGCGCACGGCCGTACGCGGTCAGCTTCGACGTCAACCACCGCCCCGTGCTCTGGCCCGACGGCACGGCCGCCACCGTGCTGCGTGACCTGGCCGACCGCGCCGACATCGTGTTCGTCGGACTCGACGAGGCACAGGGCCTGTGGGGATCCGACCTCCGAACGACCGGCGTTCGGGGGCTGTTGCCTCGTCCTCGCATCCTTGTCGTCAAGGACGGTGCTCGGTCCGCCACCGCCTTCGGCGGCGAGGGCGCGTGCACGGTACCGGCGTTGCGTACGAAGGTCGTGGAGCCCGTCGGCGCGGGCGACGCCTTCGCCGCAGGCTTCCTCGCCGGACTGCTGGACGGCGGGGACCTGCGGCGTGCCCTGCGGCTCGGCCACATCACGGCGTCGTCCGCGCTCAAGGCGAGCGCGGACCACGGGCCGCTGCCCGACACGGACACGATTGAGCGGCTGCTGGAGCTGACGGACGAGGGCTGGGCGGGACTCGAGCCGACGGCGGTGTGAAGCGCCGTCGGCCCGGGCCGCTCGATCGCCCCCGTGGGGCAGCCACTCGGCGGGGGCGTGCGGGTACCCGTGTGCGTCAGGTGCGCAGGAGCCGCAGGTCGATCGCGTCGGCCATGGCCTTCATGCCGTCGTCATCGGGGTGGAGGTGGTCGCCCGAGTCATAGGCGGGGTCGAGGGCGGCGGGCTTCGAGGGGTCACGCATGGCCCGGTCGAAGTCGATGACGCCGTCGAAGGCGCCGCTGGTGCGGATCCACCGGTTGACGTTCTGCCGGATGGCCTCGGCGGCGGGTGTGTAGTAGCCGTTGCCCTCGTCGGGCATCAGGGTGGCACCGATGACGCGGACGTGGGCGGAGTGTGCCTCGTCGATCAGGGTGCGGTAGCCGTCGATGAGGTCCTGGGCGGTCAGCGGCCGGCCCTCGGGACCGGCGTTGTTGCCGATGTCGTTGATTCCCTCGAAGAGGATGACATCCCGAACGCCCGCCTGGCCGAGGGCGTCGTGCCCGAAGCGCTTGAGGGCGCTGACGCCCTGCCACGGGTTGGGCACGTCCGTGAGGACCCGGTTGCCGCCGATGCCGGAGTCGACGACGCTCAGCCTCTGCGGGCCCGGTTCGGCGAGCAGTCGGCGCGCGAGGAAGTCCGGCCAGCGGCTGTAGGTGCCGGTCGAGGAGTGGTAGCCGTCGGTGATGGAGTCCCCGAAGGCGACGACGGAGCCCCTGGCGGTCGGCGACACGACGTCCAGCCCCGCCAGGTAGTACCAGGAGGTCGTGGTGGTGCCGAACGCGGCGGCGCTGTCGTCCCCGGTGTGGTTGCCGGAGGCGATGTAGGTGGTGTCGAATGCGTCGGAGTGCCACGTCGACATTCCCGTGGTGCCGGGCACGTACATGCTGACGAGCAGGTTCTCACCCGCGCTGACCGGGATCGGGACGACGTCGCTGACGGCCTCGTCGCCGGCGGGGATCGTGACATGGCGCGAGGCGCCGAAGGTGACGTTGCGTATGGTGCCGCGCGTCGCCTGTCCACCGCTCGCCTGGACAGCCACGTCCACGGCGCCGACGTCGAGCGGGGTGGTGCTGTACCGGTTGGACAGGGTGATGCGGGCGCCGGAGCCCGCGACGCTGCTGTGCACCACCATACGGATGGTCTGGTTGGCGAAGGACGGGCCACCGGTCGTCATACCGGGCGACCAGGCACTGACCCGTGTGCCCCTGCCCTGCGGCGAAGACGTGGCGGCGTGTGCCACGTGCGCGGTGCTCAACGGAACGACCGCGAGGGCCATGCCGGTCAGCACGCCGCACACGGTCAGCAAGGACCTGTGACGCGGTTGGCGATCCGCCGCCGTTCTTCTCTTGTCCCGGGACATGGTCGATCTCTCCACTCTGCTCGTCGTCCGAATCCCCCACGGGGCGGGGAGGTTTGGCCCGTCCGGCACCGCTCGAAGTGTCGCGTGGGCCGGACGGGCCGTACGGTCGCGTCTGCCGTCGGTCTCAGCCGAGGTTGGCCAAGGTGACGGACTCACCCGGCCTGAGGCTGATCCTGCGTGACCTGCTGCCCGCGAAGACGGTCGTGTCACGGCCGCCGACGCTCTTCAGCGTCACCTGCGTGACCTTGCCGTTCCTCCACCTGAGGTCGGCGACGAAGCCGCCGCGGACGCCGACGCCGGACACCGAGCCGGACGCGGCCCACGCGGCGGGCAACGCGGGCAGCAATTCGACATGGCCCGGCCGCGAGTAGAGCAGCATCTCGATCATCGCGGAAGGGGTGCCGAAGTTCGCGTCGATCTGGAAGATGCCGCGGCCCTGGCCCATGTCCATGATGTCGAAGAGGTTCGACGCGCTGCCGTTGCTGCCGTTCACCGACGGCTTCAGGTTGTTGACAACGAGCTGGTAGGCCTTCTCCGGGTTCTTCAGCCGCGCCCAGCACAGGCTGCGCCAGGCGTTGGCCCAGCCGTAGCTGTTCATGCCGCGTGCGGTCAGCAGGGCAGTCGCGCCGGCGAGGATGTCCTTCGGGGTGGAGTCGTCCGGGCGGATGCGGTCGCCGGGGAAGAGGCCGAAGAGCGGGGAGAGGTGCCGGTGGGTGGTGTCGCCGAGGTTCTCGGGCGACATCCACTCCTCCAGCCAGCCGGTCTCAGGGCTGACCACGGGCAGGTACAGGCGCTCACGCAGGCCGTCGACGGTCGCGCTGTAGGAGGTGTCCCTGCCGAGCACCTGGGTTGCGGTGTGGTAGTTGCCGAAGAGGTTCCACACCAGTTCCTGGGCGTAGGTGATGCCCTTGGCGTCCAGTGGCCCCTGCTCGGGGGACCAGTCGCTGTCCGCGATGAGGACCTCGCGCGAGGATCCGGAGGCGTCGGTGACGGTCGTGGTGAGGAGACGGGCCTCCCAGAACTCCACGGCGCCTTTGAGGAGCGGATAGATCTTGTCGAGGTAGGCGCGGTCCTGGGTGTACTCGTAGTGCTCGAACAGGCTGTGGCAGAGCCAGGCGTTGCCGGCCGGGTGCCACCACCAGCCGCCACCGCCGTAGGGGTTGGTGGAGATGGCGACGGTCCAACCGGCAATCTTTCCACTGGAGTTGCGGTATCTGTTGGTCGTACTGTTGAACAGCCGCCGGGTCACGTCCGTCCAGCACGGCAGCTGGGCGAGGCAGTAGTCCGCGAAGGCGTCGAAGCAGTCGGACAGGCCCGCCCGGCCGGCCATCCAGTAGTTCATCTGTACGTTGATGTCGGTGTGGTAGTCGCCCATCCAGTCCGGATCGTTGCCGTCCAGCCAGGGACCCTGCAGTCCCATCGGCAGGCTGCCCCGTGATCCGGAGATCATCAGGTAGCGGCCGAACTGCAGGTAGGCCGCTTCGAGTTCCGGGTCCGGGACGTTGTCCCGGTCGCGTGCCTGCACCCGTTGCCAGGTGTCCAGCTTGCGCTGGGCGGCGGACGACGGGCCGAGGTCGACGCCCAACTGCTCGAACACGGGCCGGAAGTCGGCGACATGTGTGTGCAGCAGAGCGGTGGCGGAGTGACCGGCCGCGTCGAGGACCTTGGTCCGCGCCAGGCCCTGCGGGTCCAGCGCCGGGTCACGGAACCCGGTGGCCGCATCCGGCGCGTAGTCGGTGCCGCCGCTGACCACGACGGTGAGGTCCTTGCAGCCGCTGAAGGAGATGGACGTCCCGTTCACGGCAACCCTGCCGGTGCTGCTGCGGACCGTGACAGCGGCGCCGTACTTCAGCCCGTTGGCGAGGGAGGCACCGAAGGAGGCGCAGCGCCCGGCACCGTCCGTGGTGATGGACTCGCCGTGTGTGCCGGTGAGGGAGACGGTGCCGGTGTAGGTACCACCGCCCTGCTGGGTGAAGTACGCGACGACGACGTCGTCCGGGCGGCTGGCGAAGATCTGCCGGTGGTAGGTGACACCGGACAGGTCGTACGACGCGCTGACGACTCCCTGGGCCAGGTCGAGGGTGCGACGGTAGTTGTCGACGGAGCCCAGGTCGTGCTCGGGGATGTCGACGCCGAGTTCGGCGAGCAGGGTCAGCGAGCCGAAGTCGTCGCGGCCGTAGGGGAATTGGCCGTCGTCCTGCAGGGTGTCGTTGAGGCCACCGGTCCAGAGGGTGGCGTCGGTGATCATCAGCAGTTCGCCGGAGGGGTCGTTGCCCGCGAGTGCTCCGAGGCGCCCGTTCCCGACCGGCAGCCCCTGCCGGATCATCGAGCCGGAGGATGCGGGAGCCTGCCACCACAGTTGGTTCTTCGCGGCGGCTGCCGTGGACAGCAGGGGTGAGGAGGTGGGGCGCAGGGGAGCCGCCGAGGCGGTGAAGGTGGGCAGGCCGCCGAGGGCGGCGGCTGTGCCGGCCGCGGCGGCGAGGGCGAGGAAGCCCCTGCGGCTCGGGTGGTTGTCGCGCGATTCGGTGTGCTGGATGTCCACGGTGTGCACTCCATGTCCGGGGAACGGCGCATGCGGAACGGCGGATGCGGGAACGGCGGATGCGGTGCGGGCCCGGGTGGTGCCGGTTCCCGGGACCCGCGGCAGGGATCAGGCGGACTTGGGTACGTCGATCCTGTCGATGTCGGGTGAGTAGTCCCACCCGCTGTCGAACGTGATGGTGTTGGTGCCCGCCTTCAGGGCCAACTGGACGCTGACGGTGTCGGCGGTGTCCCAGTCGCCCGTGGAGGGGAACCTCAGACTGGTGCCGTTGCCGCTGTTGGAATAGACGGTCACCGAGCGGGAGTCGCCGCTGACGTAGGCGACGTTGACGGTGTAGATGCCGTCCTTCTTCACCGTGACGTCGTTGAACTGCAGCTTGCTGTCGAGGTACAGGTTGCCGACCTTCTTGCCGCCGGAGCACGCGTCACAGGTGGCCACGGTGGCGTTGCCGGTCAGGGTGTTGTTCGCGGACTCGGCCTCGTAACTGGTGGTCGCCGACGGGGTGCCGCCGGGCTTGACGATGAACAGGCGGGAGCCGTGGGCGGGCAGGGTCTCGGTGATCTTGTTCTTGTACGTCCTGAGGTTCTGGTGGTTCCACAGGTCGCGTACGGAGGCCGACCCGGCGAAGCCGAAGGACGCCCAGTCGGCGGTGACGGAGGCCGGCGCGTCGGCGAGGTTGAACAGGGCGACGGTGTAGGTGCCGTTGGGGTTCTTGGTCCCCCAGACCTGCTGGTCGCCCATCGGGGTGACGGGACGTGCGACGGGCGAGGTGTTCTGGTCGACGGCGATGACTTCCTCGTTCGTCAGCAGGGAGAGACCGTAGCTGTCGAGCTTCGTGAGATCGTCACCGGTGAACAGAGGCGATTTGTTGATGGCCCACAGGGTCATGTAGCTCTGCCGCTCGGCGTTGGTGAGGCCGTCCATGGCCCCGTTGCCGACGTCGAGCGCGTCAAGGTCGTTCCAGCCGCCCGGGCCTGCCTGACGGCTCCACGCCGGGGCGTCGTTCCAACGGTCGTTGACCGAGTTCTCCCAGGTCACCAGGGTGTTGCAGTAGCACTCGACATCGGTGTCGATGCGCCAGCCGTTGGAGTACTTCCTCCAGTCGGCGGCATGGCCGATGTCGAGCGACCAGGAGAGTTCCAGGTGGATCGCGCGGCCGGCGGCGGCGATGGCCCGGTGCCAGGCGGCGACGTCCGCGACGTTGTTGTAGTTGTCACCGGACTTGGACGAGCCGGGGCCCACACCGTCCAGCTTGAGGAAGTCGTAGCCCCAGTCGGCGAGCATCTGCGCCTGTGAGTCGACGTACTTCTGTGCACACGGGTTGTCGAAGTCGAGCTTGTAGGCGCTGTCCCAGCCGTTGGTGGTGCGCAGATCCGGGTAGACGACGTCCGCGGTGGTGCACCCGGGGGCGTTCCGGATCGGCACCTTGCCGTCGCCGTACGCCCCCTTCTCCAGGCCGACGGGCAGGTAGATGCCGGCCTTGAGGCCCTGGGAGTGGATGTGGTCGGCGACCGACTTCATCCCGTGGGGGAACCGGACCGCGTCGGGCGTCTGCCTGCCGTACTGGTCGAACTCGGACGTCCAGTTGCCGTCCATCCACCAGCCGGCGTCGATGTTGACGTGGTCGTAGCCGTACTTCTTCAGCGTGGTGGCGAGGGCGTCCGTCTGCTTCAGGACGTTCGCCTCGGTGAGATAGCTGTAGTTGCCGTTCGGGTTCAGGCCCGGGTACTGGGAGGACTGCATGCTCCAGCTGGACCAGCCCATGTAGGGCTTGGCTGCCAGGCCCGAGGCGGCGTCCTGGGTGGTCGAGACCGAGGTGGTGGCCGCATCGGTGGACGGGGAGCCGACGGCCACGGCCCGGGTGGCGGCGGCCGGGACGGCTGCGGCGAGCCCGGTCGTGACGGCCAGAACCAGCGCCGCCGCGAGGCTACGACGGGAAAGGCCGGAGAAGTGTCTGCGCAGGGCTCGGTACGGGGATGACCGCATGGGTCGCCTCCTGGGGCGGGGTGAGATGAGCGGTGTCGTGCGGTGGTGTCCGGTGCGGGACGGGCGGTGTTCGGGGCAGCGGGAGGCGGGACACCGGGCGGGGCGCCCGAGCGAGGTGCCGGGTGAGCCCGGCGGCCGGGACATCGGGTCCGGGGCTCAGCTGCCCGAGCCGATGGTGAGCCGGCCGGTGAACCGTCGCCGGAGCGTGCGGTGCACCGGCAACCGGGGGGGCGCGGTGATGAGAGCGCGCGGCATGGTCACTCCTCGTACATGTCTGATCCCATGAAGGACTGGATGGCGGTGGCCGCGGCCCCCCGCGCCCACTCCTCGAACGGCAGGGGACGTGTCATGACGTCGCACTGCGCGGCGGTTCCGTAGGCGGAGGCGGCGAACGCGTCCTGGACGCCCTCGGCGACCAGGTCGTAGGCGGCCAGGCCCTCTCCGGAGATGATCACCCGTTCGGAACCGAGGAGGTTCACCAGAAAGCCGATGGCCCTGCCGATGGCTTCACCGGCCCGTGCGTAGACCGCCCTGACACCGGGGTCGTTGCCGTGGGCCAGGTCCAGTGCCTCGGCCGCGTCCCGCACCTGCCGGCCCGTGGCCGCGCGCACCGCGCGGAGTATCGCGGGGTCCGCCGCGATCGCCTCCGCGCATCCCCGGTTGCCGCAGTGGCAGAGCGGTCCGAGCGGGTCGAGGGACACATGCCCGATCTCGCCGGCCACACCGTGCGCGCCCGACACCACCCGCCCGTTCACCACCAGGCCGCAGCCGATACCGGCGCCCACGGTCACCAGGGCGAAGTCCGAGAGTCCGACTCCGGCCCCGAACCAGTGCTCGGCGACGGTGAGTGCCCGCACGTCGTTGTCGACCGTGACCGGCAGGCCGGTCGCGGTCCCGGCGATCTCGGCGAGCGGCACGTCCCGCCACTCCAGGAAGGGCGAGTAGCGGACCAGTCCGTCCGAGCGGTCCACGTCCCCCGAGATGGCGATGCCCAGCCCCCGCACCCGCACACCGAATCCGTCGGCCTCCGTGAGCAGTTCCTGGACCAGCGCGGTGAGGGCGGGGAGCACGGTCTCCGGCTTGCGGCCCGTGAGCCGCAGGTGCCGGGAGACCCGGACCCGGCAGCACAGATCGGCCAGCACGGCGATGATCTCGTCGCCGGTCACCTTGACGCCGATGAACAGTGCCCTCCCGCCGTCCACCCACACCAGGTTGGCCGGTCGGCCCACGGCGGGCCGTGCGGCTTCGTGCACACCCTCGACCAGATAGCCGAGTTCCATCAGCGGCCGGACCGCCTTGGTGACGGCGGCCGCAGAGAGGCGGGTGCGCCGCGCCACCTCGGACCGAGTGAGCGGACCGTGGGAGAGCAGGGTGGTGAAGACCAGGGAAGCGGCCGGCGTCATCGCCGGGGCTGCCTCGTGGGAAGGGGCCGAGCGCATGGCCGGAAACTTAGGGAGGTTCTTTTTCGCTGTCAATGAATTAAGCACAGTCCTTTTCAAGGACACGAGTTGACCAGGGTGGACCTGGAAAACGCAGACAGGGAGCGTGCATTGACACCTGATCGAAGGAAGGGTTGGCTGCAGACTGCTTCTGTGTGGCGCTCTCCCCACGTGAGGACCCATGTCTGCGATCTCCTTCGACCCCGCCTCGGGTGTCTGGCTGCTGTCCACTGCGCGCACGTCGTACGCACTGTGGATCGACCCCACGGGCGCACCCTGTCACCTGGCCTGGGGGCCTCCGCTGACCCTTGCGGCGGCCGGTCGGCTGGTGCTCCCGGCCGGGGAGGTCAGCAGTTTCGAGGGCCGTTCCCCGGCCGGCGAGGAGCTGCCGGTCGACGGCGGGGCCCGGTACGGAGTGCCGTCCCTGCGGGTACGGTTCGCCGACGGCACCCGGGCCTTCGAGTGGGCGCACCTGGGCCACCGGATCGGCGAGCCGGCGCCCGGAACGAAGGAACTGGCCCTCGAGTTCCGTGACCGCCACTACCCACTGGCAGTTGCGCTCCACTACCGCGTCCACGACGACACGGACGTCGTCGAGCGCTGGACCGTGCTGCGCAACACCGGCCGGCAGCCCATGGCCGTACTGCGCGCGGACTCGGCCGCCTGGACGCTGCCGCCGCGTGACCACTACCGGATCAGTCATGTCACGGGCCAGTGGTCGGCCGAGGGCCTGCTGCACCGGGAGCCGGTCCCGCACGGCGAGACCGTGCTCACCAGTCGGCGCGGCATCACCAGCCACCACGCGAACCCGTGGCTGATGCTGGACGCCGGCGATTGCGGCGAGGACCGGGGCGAGGTGTGGAGCGCGGCCCTGGCCTGGAGCGGAAGCTGGCACCTGACCGTGCAACGCACACCCGACGGTCGTACGTCCTGCACGGGTGGAGCGGGGCACGACGGAACGGAACTGCCGCTCGGCCCCGGCCAGGAGTACGCCACCCCACGCTTCGCGGGCCTGTACACCGACCGCGGGTTCTCAGCCGCGAGCCGCGCCTGGCACGCGTACGTGAGAAGCCATGTGCTCCCGCACCCGGACGAGATGCGCCCCGTGCTGTTCAACTCCTGGGAGGCCACCGGATTCGAGGTCGACGAGGCCGGCCAGAAGGCACTCGCGGTCCGGGCCGCGCAGCTCGGGGTGGAACTCTACGTGGTCGACGACGGCTGGTTCCGCGGCCGCCGCGACGACAGCGCCGGACTCGGCGACTGGACCCCGGGCACCGAGCGGTTCCCACGGGGGCTCGTCCCGCTCGTCGGGGAGGTCCACCGGCTCGGCATGCGCTTCGGCCTGTGGGTGGAGCCGGAAATGGTCAACCCCGACAGTGATCTGTACCGCGCGCACCCCGACTGGGTACTGCACTTCCCGCACCGCACCCGCACCGAACTGCGCAACCAGCTGGTGCTCAACTTCGCGCGTGACGACGTCGCCGAGTGGGCGTACGGATGGCTGACCCGGTTGGTCGCGGACAACGGGATCGACTTCCTCAAGTGGGACATGAACCGCGCCTTCAGCGAGGCCGGCTGGCCTGCCCGCGAGGACGGGCAGGACCTGCTGTGGACGCGGTACGTGCACCACCTCTACGACGTGATCGACCGGCTGCGCGCGGACCACCCCGGGCTGCGCATCGAGACGTGCAGCGGTGGCGGCGGCCGTGTCGACCTGGGCATCCTCTCCCGCACGGACCAGGCGTGGCCGTCCGACAACACCGACGCGGCCGACCGGGTCTCCATCCAGCACGGCTTCAGCCAGATCTACCCGGCCCAGGTGATGGCGGCCTGGGTGACGGACGTGCCCAACCAGCTCACCGGCCGCTCGGTGCCGCTGCGTTACCGCTTCCACGTCGCCATGGCCGGGGTCCTGGCGGTGGGCGGCGACCTTGCCCGCTGGACACCGGAGGAACTGTCCGAGGGTGCGGAGCTGGTGGCCCAGTACAAGACGGTCCGTCACATCGTCCAGCACGGTGTCCAGCACCGGCTGCGTGGCCCCGTCGACGACGGGCCGACCGCCGTGCAGTACACGACGGCCGACCGCCGCGAGGTCCTTGTGCTGGTGTGGCAGCGGGCACCCCGCCACGGCACCCCGCGCCCCGCCCTCAGGCTCGCCGGACTGGACCCCACCGCGTGCTACCGGGACGTCACCACCGGCGCCGTCCACCACGCCTGCGTACTGACCGGGTACGGCATCGCACCCGAACTGCCGACCGGTGACTGGTCCAGTACGTCCCTGCACCTGATCAGGGTCGACGACATGACGACCGAAGGCACAGGCTCCCACTGAATCCTCAATTTCCTATACGATTTTGCCCCTTCCTTCGGCGCGTGGTGGTCGATCGACAGGTCGACGCAGTCGGAGTCTGATGCCTCACCTCGACCTGACGGCCATTCAATTACCGCTTTGAGCTGCAGTATCATGATGACCAACGTGGTTGTTGCGGTTCGATGGGTTGACGGAGGGCGGTAGGTGCCCGACCATCGCCCTACGAGTTTCCTATGTGATTCTGGGAAGTGGTGGAGATGCGTCCCCCGACCCGTTCCGTTCTCTCAGGAGCTGCCGCCGTTGCTGTCCTCATGGCGGGTTCGGCGGCCTGCACCATCAAGAACTCCGGCTCGCCCTCGGGTGTCCAGGCCCCTGTGGCCGCCAAGTCCGGTACCGGACCGGCCGAGTTGGCCGACGCGTCGGGGATCAGGGTGGCCCTCGTGCCCGGCGGGGCCCACCCGTACTTCCAGCCGTGGAGGGCGGCGGGGGTCGCGACGAAGAAGAAGTACGGCCTCGGGGACGTGATCTTCGACGAGACCTCCGAGTGGGACCAGCAGAAGCAGGACAACCTGCTCTCCACGCTGGCCGCCCGCGGCTACAACGCGTTCGGGATCTTCGGGGTGTCGCCCACCGACATCAACACCACCTTCGCGGATCTCAAGTCACAGGGATTCGCCGTGGCCTCGCTCGCCTCCTGCCCGGCCGGAGGCACCGACAAGGCCGACTTCTGTCTGTCCACGGACGTGGAGGCAGCCGCCTACAAAGCAGCCGAGGCCGCGATCGAGGCCATGGGCGGCAAGGGCACGCTCGTCCACCTCACCGGCAACAACGTGGACGCCAACACGCAGTTGCGCATCAAGGGAGTGGCCGAGGCGGTGAAGGAGTCCGGCGGCAAGGTGAAGCTGCTGCAGACCGTCACCGACGTCGACACGGACCTGCAGACCGCGCAGAAGGCGGTCTCCGACCTGCTCGCCGCCAAGGGCAACCAGATCCAGGGCATTGTCACCACCGCCTACAACCCCGCCGTCGCCGCTGCCGACGCGGTCCGCAGTACCGGCTCCCAGGCC
This sequence comes from Streptomyces broussonetiae, assembly GCF_009796285.1. Taxonomy (NCBI): domain Bacteria; kingdom Bacillati; phylum Actinomycetota; class Actinomycetes; order Kitasatosporales; family Streptomycetaceae; genus Streptomyces; species Streptomyces broussonetiae. The sequence goes on from NZ_CP047020.1 coordinate 9,175,657, forward strand.
AAGGTCGTGGCCATCGACGACGACGCACAGATCCTCAGCGGTATCGAGAACGGCTCGGTGGCCGCCACCGTCGTACAGAACCCCGTGGGACAGGCCGAGGTGGGGACGTGGGCGCTGGCGCTGCTGCAGACGAAGCAGTGCACCATGCGCCGGCCGGGCCGGACGATCGACTCCGGCTCGTTCGTGGTCACCAAGGCGAACGTCCACACCTATGACTCGGCCAGGAAGGCGAAGACCGAGCAGCTCAAGAAGCAGTTCGCCGACACCGTCCTGGTCTGCAAGTGACCGCCGACGGCACTACGGAAAGCGGCCCCCTACGATGACCGTCATCACGACCGCCACGGCACTGCTCGCCGACATCGCGGTGGAGAAGGACCGCACGGACGCCGTGCAGGCCTTCGTCAAGCAGGAGACGATCCTCGTCGAGATCACCACCGGGGACGGCCTCCAGGGAATCGGGTACGCCTACACGATCGGCACCGGCGGATCGTCGGTGCTGGCCCTGCTCCGGGAGCACCTGCTTCCTCTCCTCGTCGGCGCGGACGCCCGCAACGTCGAGGCCCTGTGGCAGCGGCTGTTCGCGACGACGCGGGCCACGACCACCGGAGCCATCACCTCCCTCGCCCTCGCCGCCGTGGACACCGCCCTGTGGGACCTGCGGTGCAGGCGCGCCGGTGAACCGCTGTGGCGACTGGCCGGCGGCCACCGCCAGGAAGTCCCGCTCTACGACACCGAAGGCGGCTGGCTCCACCTGGACACCGACGACCTGGTCCGCTCGGCACTCGAGGCGCAGAAGGCCGGGTGGGCGGGCGTCAAGATCAAGGTGGGCAAGCCGCATGTGGCGGAGGACGCGGAGCGGCTGCGCGCCGTCCGCGAAGCCGTGGGTCCGTCGATGCACATCATGACCGACGCCAACCAGTCACAGACCATCTCCTCGGCACTCCACCTCGCGGCCGCCCTCGAACCGTACGGGCCGTACTGGCTCGAGGAACCCCTTCCGGCCGACGACGTCAGCGGACACGCCCGCCTGGCGGCCGCGACGAGGACTCCCGTCGCCGTCGGTGAGTCCCTGTACTCCGCCATGCAGTTCCGCGCCTACCTGGAGTCGGGCGCGGCCTCCGTCGTACAGGTCGACGCCGCACGCATCGGCGGCATCACTCCGTGGCTGAAGGTCGCGCACACCGCGGAGAGCCACAACGCCATGGTCTGCCCGCACTTCCTGATGGAACTGCACGTCAGCCTGGCCGCCGCGGTGCCCAACGGCATGTTCGTCGAGTACATCCCGCAACTGAGGGCCGTGACCCGCACCGAACTGATGATCCGTCACGGACACGCGGTGGCACCGGACATGCCAGGCATCGGGATCGACTGGGACATGGACGCCGTCGACAACCGGAGGGTGGCATGAAGGCACCCGCGACGACCCCGGAGCACGACCGTCGGACCGACCGAGCCAAGGCCGCGCCCCAGCCCGCCCGGCGGCTGCCGTTCTGGGTGAACCAGCGCCTCGGTCTCCTGGTGCTCACCGTCGCTCTCGCCGCGCTGTTCGGCCTCCTGCGGCCGGCGTTCCTCGACCAGCGGCTCGTGCTGTTCCCCCTGCTGCGGGACATCTCGACGCTGACCGTCGTCGCGCTCGCGCAGATGGTGGTCCTGTCCGTGGGACACATGAACCTCGCCGTCGGCCGGATGGCCGCCTTCGGCGCCCTCTTCGCGGGCCTCGGCTACGACAGGCTCGGCCTTCCACTCCAACTCGGCCTGCTGCTCTGCCTGTTCGTCGGCGCCGCCATCGGCGCCCTGACCGGCTGGATCATCGCCCGTACCGGCGTCAGTGCCTTCGTGGTCACCCTGGCCATGGACTTCGCCCTGCAGGGACTGGTCTCCCTGCTCTACTCGGCGCTGACCGAGAACGCGGCCTTCACCACTCGGCCGAGCGGGCTCATGGACCTGCGCACCACCTCGCTCGCCGACATCTGCGTCGGTCGCCTCTGCGGATCCCCGGCCGTCCCGCAGATGGCACAGTTCACGGTCCTGGCGCTGGGCGGCCTCGGTGTGCTGTACTCCCGCACCCGGGTGGGCCGGGAACTGCTGCTCACCGGCGCCAACCCCGCGGCGGCGGAGCTGTCGGGCATCCCCACGGGCCGCCGCGTGATCCTCGCGCACACCCTGTCCGGACTGCTCGCCGCACTCGCCGGTTTCATGGCCGCCGTGAGCACCGGCACGTTCCGCGCCTCCATCGGTCAGGACTTCATGCTGCCCTCGTTCCTCGGCGCGGTCCTGGGCGGGACCCTGCTCACCGGCGGCGTCGTCTCCGTACTCGGCGCCCTGCTGGGCACCTCGCTGGTCGGCGTGATCCGCAAGGGCCTGGATCTGCTCGGTGTCGGCCTGGAGAGCCTGAACATCTACCTCGGCTGTGTCCTCCTGCTGGCCCTGTCGGCCGACCGGGTACGCACCGTCGTGTCCTACCGCAAGGTGGTGCGCTCCACGTGATCACCGTCAACGCCCCCGCAGCCCGTACCGGCGCGGCCCTGCGCCGCTTCTCCCGCTCCACGACCATGACGCTGCTGTGCGTGACAGCGGCCGGATACCTCGTCCTGGGCGCGGCCTCGTCGGGCGAGTTCTTCCACGGGCCGTCGGTGCGGACCTTCCTGCAGTACCTGGCCACGCCCATCCTCATCGGGCTGGCACAGATGACCGCTCTGTGCGTGGGGCAGCTCAACCTCGCGGTCGGTGCCCTGGGCGGCTGCGCGGCCTGTCTGATGGGCGTCCTCATGGCCGACGGCGGTGTCCCGGCCCCGGTCGCCGTTGCGGCCGGCGTCCTCACGGCGACACTGGTCGGTCTGGTGACCGGAGTGTTCATCGTGGCGACGCGGATCAACGGCTTCATCGTCACGCTCGCCACGATGACCATCCTGCTGGGAGCCCAGTACCGGCTGGTCGGCACACGCACCGTCGACGGCTACTCGCCGGCCCTCAAGGACTTCGGCCGTGCGGCTTTGCTGAACCTCCCGCTGGTGTTCCTCACCGCGCTCGCAGCGGCGGCCCTGCTGGCCGCGTTCATGTACCGCGCGACCGCCGGTCGCCGGCTCCTCGCGGCGGGCGGCAACCCGCTGGCCGCGAGACTGTCGGGCATCTCCACCGACCGGCAGATCGTGCTCGCGCACACCCTGTCCGGCCTGCTGGCCGGCGTCGCGGCCGTGACCGCGACGGCGTCGTTGCCCGGCGTCAACAGCAGCGTCGGCGGGGACTGGCTGCTGCCGAGCTTCGCCGCTCCGATCATCGGAGGTGTCGCGCTCAACGGCGGATCCGTGGCGGTGCTGGGCACGGTGCTGGCGGCGTTCGTCATGCGGCTCATCGACGCCGCGCGCGCCCAGTTCTCGCTCGACCCCAGCTGGGTGAACTTCCTCATCGGTCTGGTCGTGCTCGGTACCGTGGTCGGTGGCCGCGTCCACCAGACCCGCATGGATACGAAGGGCAGGGCGCCGGGGCGCACCCCGCCCGGACCGGCGGGCCGAGGACGGCCGGCCGATGCCGCCCTGCCGCACCCGGGAGGCGCGCGATGAGCCAGGTGCTTCTCGAAGGCCGGGAGATCGTCAAGGTCTTTCCCGGAGTACGGGCCCTGGACGGCGTCGGCCTGCGCCTGACGGCCGGATCCGTGCACGCTCTGCTGGGTGAGAACGGCGCGGGGAAGTCCACCCTCATCAAGGTGCTGACCGGCGTCCACCCGCCCGACGGCGGCCGGCTCACCTGGCGTGGCCAGGAGGTGCGCCTGCACTCGCCGCTGGAGGCCACCCGGACCGGCATCGGGGTCGTGCACCAGGAACGCAACCTCATACCCGACTTCTCGGTGGCGGAGAACATCACCCTGCAGAACCCGCCCTCGCGCCGCGGGCTCGTCGACCGGCAGGCCATGAAGGCCCCGGCCCTGCGCTGCCTGGCGGAGCTGGGCCTGGACCTCGACCCACTCCGGCCGGTGCGTGAACTGTCTGTGGCCCAGCAGCAGTTGGTGGAGATCGCCAAGGCGCTCCACACGAGGAGCGAGGTGCTGCTGCTCGACGAGCCGACCGCCTCGCTGTCCCCCCAGGAGGCCGACCGCCTCTTCGGCGTCGTACGGCGGCTGACGGCCCGTGACACATGTGTCGTCTTCGTGAGCCACAAGCTGGAAGAGGTCTTCGCGATCTGCGACACCGTCACCGTGCTGCGCGACGGCAGATCGGTGCTGGAGTCCTCTCCGCTCGCGGGTCACACCCACGACGAGGTCGTGAACCTGATGGTGGGCCGCGTCCACACGGCGACGGAGATGCGTCCGCGCACCCCGGACCGCACGGCCGCGCCCGTTCTCGCGCTGGACGGGGTCTGCACCGGCGACGGCCACCGGGACATCTCACTTCAGGTGCGGCCCGGCGAGATCGTCGGTCTCTACGGCCTCGTCGGCGCCGGGCGCAGCGAGCTGGTCAAGGCCGTTGTGGGCCTCGACCGGATCACCGGCGGTGAGATCAGGATGCACGGCAGGCCGGCCCGGATCGCGTCCCCCCGCCAGGCGCTGCACGAGTTCGGCATCGGCTATCTGACCGAGAACCGCAAGGAGGAGGGCGTCTTCCTCGAACAGCCCGTACACCGGAACATCACGGTCACCGTGTGGAGAAAGCTGGCCGGGGCCCTCGGGTTGATCTCCGCCGCCGAGGAGCGGAACGTGGCTCAGGACCTGGTCGAGCGCCTCGGTATCCGTGTCTCGGGCCTCGACCAGAACGCCGGTGAACTGTCCGGGGGCAACCAGCAGAAACTGAGCCTGGCGAAATGGCTCGCGGCCGACGCCCGGCTGCTGATCGTCGACGAGCCGACCGTGGGTGTGGACGTACGTACCAAACACGCCTTCCACGAACTCCTCTGGGAGCTGGCCCGCTCAGGTCTGCCGATTCTGCTGATCAGCAGCGACCTCACCGAGATGATCACCCTGGCGGACCGCGTCCTGGTCATGGCCGACCACCGCATCCGGGGCGAGGTCGACAATGACCGTGACTACGAACGGATGAGCGGCCGGATCATCCGCATCATCCACGACCGCGCCCTGTCGGCGGTGACCGCGAAGGAGGACACGGAATGAGGCGTGTGGCACAGGTGATCCGGATCCGCCCGGAACTGCGCGAGAAGTACTGCGACTTGCACCGCGACGTGCCCCAGCCGGTGCTGGACACACTGCGGGACTGCAACATCGGCAACTACTCGATCCACCTCCTCGGCGACCTGCTGTTCGGCTACTTCGAGTACCACGGCGACGACCTGGCCGCGGACATGGCCCGGATGGCCGCCGACGAGGCGACGCAGTCCTGGTGGCGGCTGACCGCCCCCTGCCAGCAGCCGGTCGAGGAAGCGGAACCGGGGCAGTGGTGGGCCGAGATGGAGCAGGTGTTCCTCATGCCCTGAGCCCGGTCGACGAGGGTGCGACGGCGCGGCGAAGCGCCTCGTCGAATCATCGAGCCGGCTGGAGAAGGAGAAGGAAACCGCATGAGTGACACGCCGCTCGTCGATGCCCACCACCATGTGTGGGACCTGGCCGTGCGGGACCAGGACTGGATCACCGGTCCCGCACTCGCGCCCCTGCGCAGGACCTTCTCGCTCTCGGATCTGCGTCCGCTCGCCGAGCGGGCCGCGGTCGGCGCGACCGTGCTGGTGCAGACCGTGACGGTCCCGCAGGAGACCCCCGAGATGCTGGCACAGGCGGCCGGTGACCCACTGGTCGCCGGGGTGGTCGGATGGACCGACCTGACGGCGCCCGACGTGGCGGACACGCTGGCCGGGCTGCGCGAACTGCCCGGTGGCGGACGGCTGGTGGGCATCCGGCACCAGGTGCAGTCGGAACCCGACCCGTGGTGGCTGGCGCGGGAGGACGTCCTGCGGGGGCTGTCCGCAGTGGCAGACGCCGGCCTGGCCTACGACCTCGTCGTCCTGCCGCACCAGCTGCCAGCGGCCACCGCCGCGGCCCGCCGCCTGCCGGGTCTCGGAATGGTCCTGGACCACATCGGCAAACCCGCCGTTGCTGACGGCGCGCTCGAACCGTGGGCGTGCGAACTGCGGGCACTGGCAGCCGAACCCAACACCTTCTGCAAGCTGTCCGGCCTCGTCACGGAGGCCGACCGGAGCAGTTGGACGGTCGACGACCTGCGCCCCTTCGCCGACACCGTCCTCGACGCCTTCGGACCGGAGCGGGTCATGTACGGCTCCGACTGGCCTGTGTGCACACTGGCCGCCGACTACGCGGAGGTGCTCGACGCGGCCCGCGCCCTGACGGCCGGGCTCGGCACGGACGAACGCAGTGCCCTGTTCGGGGGCACAGCCGTGCACGCCTACCGGCTGCGGATGCCCGCCCGGCACTCCCACCCCCGTCGGTAGACTGCCCCCGTCCCGTGACCGCCGGAGCCGCAGGAGCAGGAGAACGGATGCCACCGCATGACAGTTCCCCTGTCGGGGCGCCGGAGTCCGAAGGACGGAGCCAGTCCACCGGTCCTGGTCGCCAGGTCCTTTCGGACAGCGTCTACGAGCAGATCAAGGCCATGGTCATGGACCATGAGATCGCCCCAGGCGCACGCGTGGGGATGGAGGCGCTGTCGCGCGCACTGGGTGTCTCGCCCACACCCGTCCGTGAGGCCCTGGCGAGGCTCGAGTCCGACGGACTCGTGGTGAAACGGTCGCTCTCCGGATACCGGGCGACCGAGCTGCTCACGCGCGAGGGCCTTGAAGAGCTGTTCGAAATGCGGCTGCTGCTGGAACCGAGGGCGGCGGCGCTCGCCGCCGTCAACTCCACCGAGGAGCAACTCGACACACTCGAGCGGCTCGTGGAAGAGATGCGGACCCATCCGGGGCCGACGGGACGGTACGCGGACTACCGCGACTTCGCCGCGCTCGACCAGCGCTTCCACGACACGATCGCGACGGCCTCGCAACGTCGGCTGCTCGCCGACGCGGTGGAGCGGCTCCACTCCCATCTGCACGTCTTCCGGCTCACGAGCGGCAGGAGCGCCGACGACCCGACGCTCGCGGAACACGAACGTGTCGTACGCGCGATACTGCGCCGCAAACCCGACCGTGCCGCGGAGGCGATGGCGGAGCATCTGACCCGCAGCCTGCGGCGACAGCTCAGCCAGGACCCCAAGCCCTGATCGTCCCTGCGGTCGCGCCGACGGGACGGCGGATCCGCACGCCCACCGCCCGGGGCGAGGAGGCCGCATCCGCCTGCATCAGGCGGATGCGGAACCGCTGCCGGACTCGGCGACGAGTCCGGTGAGGCGGCGCAGGAAGGTGACGAGCAGGACGCGCTCGGTCGGCGTGAACGCCTCGCAGGCGCGGGCCTGGCGCTCCCGCAGCCGGGACCGGAGCAGGGTGAGCCGCTCGGAGCCCTCGTCGGTGAGGCTCACCAGGACGCGTCGCTCGTCCTCGGGGGACCGGCGACGCACCACGATGCCCTTCGCCTCCAGCTGTTGCAGCATGCGCGTGGCGGTGGGGACGCTGACATCCGCACTGCTCGCCAGTCGGCCCACCGGGATGTCCGTCTCCGCGGCCAGGGGCTCCAGGAGTGAGACCTGGGCGAGGGAGAGCCCGCCGATGTGCTCGGCGCCGGCCGAACGCGCCCGGCGCATGGCGACGAAAAGCGCGTCGGCCGCCTGCGCGATGTCCTCTGCGCCCACGTCGCCGTCCGTCGTCGTCATGTCACCGTTGCCGCTGTCACCCATGGGTGGTAACTTACCAGAGCAATGGTTAGCGGCCTAAATATTAGGAGGCGAGAGGACATGCCCTCTCCCCGCCGCATCGACGTTCACCAGCACCTCATTCCGCCGGCCTACCGCGACGTGATGGACCGGCACGGCGTCACGGCTGCCGGCTGGCCCACTCCCGCCTGGGACGCGCCCAGCGCGATCGCGATGATGGACCGCCGGTCGATCGCGACGGGCATCCTGTCGATCAGCTCGCCGGGCACCCACTTCGGCGACGACACCGAAGCCCGCGCCGTCGCCCGCACTGTCAACGAGTACGCGGCCGAGCTGGCCAAGGACCGGCCCGACCGCTTCGGGTTCTTCGCCTCCCTTCCGCTGCCGGACGTCGACGGCGCGCTCGCCGAGGCCGCCCACGCGCTGGACGAACTGCACGCCGACGGGGTGGTGCTGATGTCCAACGCCCGGGGCCGCTACCTCGGTGACAAGGAGTACGGGGCGCTGTGGGCCGAGCTGGACGCCCGTGGCGCGGTGGTCTTCATCCACCCCGACGCGCCGCCGATGCCCAGGCTGGACGGCATGCCCGGCGCGCTGGTGGACTTCCCCTTCGACACCACACGCACCGCGGTGCACATGACACTCAACGGCGTGATGAGCCGGCACACCCGGATGAAGGTGATCCTCTCCCACGCGGGCGGCTTCCTGCCGTATGCGGCCTGGCGGTTCACCGCCGGTGCCCAGTTCAACCCGGGCACCACCTCGCAGGGCATCCTGAGTGACTTGCAGGGGTTCTACTTCGACACCGCGCTGTCCGCGACCCCGTCCGCGCTGCCCTCCCTCCTCGCCTTCGCCGCCCCCGGCCACGTCCTGTACGGCAGCGACTTCCCCTTCGCCCGGGAGGAGTTGGGCACTCGGTTCGATTCCATGCTGGACGGGTACGAGGGCTTCGAGCCCGGGCAGCTCGACGCGGTCAACCGCGGCAGCGCCGAGGTTCTCTTCCCCCGTCTCGCAGGCGCCTGACCGCGCGGACCTCGCGGAGCACACCGAGGGCGCGGGCGCTGACACCACCGCTGCGTTCGTCCCGCGACGCCGGTGCCCGAACTCGCGGGTGTCCCGGGGCACGAGGTGGCGCACCTGCTGCGCGACCACCACGGCCGGGCGGCCGGGCTCCCCGCCGCCGTCCAGCGCGCCCGGCACCGCGTCAACGTCGCGCAGGACTGCGAGATCAACGACGACCTGCCTGCCGACGGCCTGCGCATGCCCGACGGGTGTATGCAACCCCGCCTCTTCGGCCTCCCCGCTGGCCGGTTGTTCGAGATGTCCCTCGACCGGCTGCCGCCGGATGCGCGGGCGCCGGACTGCGGACCGGGTGCCCACGGCCGGGTCGGGCCCTGGGAACTGCCCGACTGCGCCGGCCCCGCACGGCTCGGTGAGGTCGAGGCGCAGGCCCTGCGCCGGCGGACCGCCGAGGCGATGGACGCCCATCGGTGCACCCGTGGCTCTCTGCCCACGGGCCGGTGGCGCTGGGCCGCGGAGATCCTGCAACCCACCGTGGACTGGCGGCGGGCGCCGTCCGGCGCGGTCCGGGAAGCCGCCGGACGGGTCGGCGGAGCCGTCGACCACACCCATCGCCGTCCCCCGCGCCGCACCTCGGCGCCGGGCGGCGCCGTCCCGCCGGGCCCGCGCCGTCCGCTGCCGAGGGCGGCCGTCGTCATCGACGCCGTCGGGTTCGATGGGTGACGCAGAACTGGCGGCCGCCCTCGCCGAGGTGGCGGGGGTGCTGCGCGAGGTGGGGGTACGGGGCAGTCGGGTGACCGTGCGCGACGGCGACACGGACGTGCGGCCGTGTCCCGGGTGGCGGCCACCGGGCAGCTCGCCCTGGGCGGCAGTGGCGGCCCGGACATGCGTGCCGGTACCCAAGCGGCGCTCGCGACGCCGGACCGCCCGGGCACCGTCGTCGTACGCACCGACGGACTCACCCCCTGGCCCGACGAGAACCCATCCTGCCGTATCATCGCGGCTCTGATCGGCACCGCCGCACCACGGCCCCGGAGCTGGGTGGAGGCGGTGCGCATGCCCACCTGCACCGTGATATCCCGGTATCCGGAAAGTGAGGGGGGACAGCGACGAGGGTGTTGGTTCGTCGCCTACCGTGACGACGTGGCGGCGGCGGCCGTTGTGCCCGGCAGCGGTGAGGGCTACGAGTTCGCGGCAAGATCGTCACGGTCCTCCTCGCTGCGAGCCGACGTGCCGACGAGCCAGAGAGCGATCTTGACGACCAGCAACAGTGAGTGGGTCCGGTGTTCCGCCTACGGGAACCGGACGACCCTTTCGTCGGTACTGACCGCCGGGGTGCGGCCTCGGCCACGCGCGGCCGTGTGGCTCTCCGCCGTCGGCATCGCCCTGTTCGGGCTGGTCGGCGCGAGCGCGCCCAACCACAACACCCTCAGGGCGCCGATCCCGTGGCTTCGGCTGCCGGTCATGTCGGGCACCGTCTCCGAGGTGGTCACCTCTGCGGCCATAGTGCTGTCGTGTCTCGGTGCACTGGGCATGATCAGCGCCCATGCGCGGGGCTGGCGCCCCAACCCGCGGCTTCTGTTCGCAACGGGTGCGCTCGCCGTGCTCCTCGTCGCCGACCTCACCCCGGTCGGCTCCTCCGACACGGCCAGTTACGCCGCGTACGGCAGGATCGCCGCACTCGGCGGCGATCCGTACGTGACGATCCCGGCCCAACTGGGCGGCGCCTACGCCCATCTGGTGAGCGATGCCTGGCAGCGCACCCCGTCCGTCTACGGGCCGGTCGCGACCTGGTGGCAGGCGGCTGCCGCGTTGCTCGGAGACGATCGGCCGTGGCTGACGATCTGGGCGCTGATGCTGGCGAACGGGGCGGTGTTCCTGGGCACCGGCTGGTTGCTGCTGCGCACCGCCGACGACCCGGTCCGGGCCGGCCTGCTGTGGACGGCCAACCCGCTGCTGATCGGCGTACTGGTCGCGGGCGGGCATCTGGACACCCTTGTCGCCTGCCTGGCCGTCTGCGCGATTCAGGTCGCTCGCCGGGCCACCCGGTGGCACCACGACCTGCTCGTCGGAGTGCTGGTCGGCCTGGCCTGCGGCGTCAAGATCAGCGCTGCGCTGCTCGGTGCGGGACTGGCCTGGCCGCTGGTGCGCGCGGGCGCCTGGTGGCGGACGGCGAGGCTGACCTGCTCGGCGGTGCTGACCCTGGCCGTCCTGTACTGCGCTTATGGGCTGCACGCCCTCGCCCCGCTGTCCGCCGCCTCTCACCTGGTCTCCACCCCGTCGCTGTGGGCGGCCTTCGACGACGTCGGCGTCGCACTGCTCGGACATCGAGGGACGGAGACCGCCATCGGCCTCCTGTGGCCGGTGCTCATGCTCACGCTGGCCTGGACGCTGTACAGGCGTGTCCCGGCGGACGTGCCCGCTGCCGTCGCCGTACCCTTCGTCCTCGCCTTCGCCTGGATCCTCGCGGCCCCGTGGTCGATGCCCTGGTACACGGCACTCGCCTTCGCACTGGCGGCCTTGTTCCGTGAGCGCCGGCTCACCGGCTACCTCGTCGTGACGTTCGCCGTGCTGGCCCTGTTCCACAACAGCGGTGGTCACGGCTGGACGTGGTAGGGGAGGGACGCCGCCTTCGCGCACAGCGAGATACGGCAGTCGGCCGTTGTCACGGTGAACCGACCGGTGCGCGGCGCCGGTCTGCCGCGGAGAGCGACGAGGCCACGGCCGCTACGAGCGCCGCGCAGAGCAGGACGGCGACGGAGTGGACCCAGCCGTGGCGTACGCCGCCCCGGGACAAGTGGAGCGCGAGCGTTATGAGGGCGACGCCGAGGGCGGTGCCCAGGCCGCGGGCCATGTTCACCAGGCCGCCGCCGGTGCCCGAGCAGTTCGCCGGAATCGCGCCCATGACCAGCGTGTTGTTGGCCGGGGTGAACAGCCCCAGCCCGAGTCCGAGGACAGCCAGTTGCACCGCCAGCCAGGACGGTGTGACGGGAAGTAGCGGCATCGCTGCGAGTGCGCCCGTGCAGACGGCCACCCCCAGCAGGCAACGTGCCCGGTCGCTCACGGCGCGGGGCAGGACGCGGTCCGCGCCGGCGGCCGCCAGCGCGAACCCGGCCGGCAGTGCCGTCAGCACCGCACCGGCCAGCAACTCCGAACCACCGGCCCGCACCACGATCTGTGGCACCAGCACCAGCGGGCCGAACAGCACCAGATACCCGCACAGCGCCGCCGCCAGCCCCGACGAGACCGCCCGCACGCGCAACAGTGCCAGGTCGAGCAGGGGAACGGGGGTACGGCGCTGGCGGCGGACGAAGGCCCAGCCCGCCGTCCCGGCTAGGGCGAAGAGGGCGGTGACCGCCCAGGGCGGCACCGGGAGCCCGGAGGCCGCCGAGACGCCCAGCAGCAGGCTCGTGGTCGCCACGGCCAGCAGCACCAGACCGGGCCAGTCGAAGGAGGCCACCCGGTTCCGGCTGCGGGTGCGGGGGAGCAGATAGTGTCCGGCGACCAGCGCGACGACCCCCACCGGGACATTGATGCCGAACACCCAGCGCCAGCCGAGGGCCGACACCAGTGCCCCGCCCACGGTCGGCCCCAGTGCCAGCCCCAGGGCCTGCGCCGCGGCCTGCACCCCCAGCGCTGTCCTCATCCGTTCCCGGGGAGCGCTCGTCGTCACCAGGGCGACGCTGTTGGCCTGCATCATCGCCGCGCCCACCGCCTGCACCACCCGGAAGACCACGAGTGCGACCAGGGACGGGGCCAGGCCGCAGGCCGCGGACGCGCCGGTGAAGACGACGAATCCGTAGAGGTAGAACAGCTTGCGGCCGTACGCGTCGGACAGGCGCCCCACCGGTATCAGCAGGGCGACGAGCGTGAGCAGATACGCCAGCGACACCCACTCGACGGCCGCCAGCGACGTTGCGAACTCGCTGCGCAGGCTGCCGTAGGTGAGCGTCACGATGCTGGCGTCGAGCTGACCCATGAACGCGCCGAAACACACGGTCGCCACTGCCAGCCACCATGCTCCGGGTCGGCTGCGTATCGCGTGCGGCCGGGGGCGCTCCCGCACGAGGAGCGTCGGCCAGGGCCGGGTGCGTATAGGGCCCGCGTCCGTCTCGCCACCATCCACGACGTCATCGTCCTTAGGTTCCAGAGGGGCCCTTGCCCCTCGATATTACATCGGCTACCAATCTATTTTGTAGCCGATGTATGGCGGCCCGGGGAACAGGGAACACCCCTGGAAGGAGACGATCGGGGGCGCGCGGCGTCGGCGGTCGTGGCACACGCAAGGGGGCGCGGATGACCGGCGGTCCTGCGGTGCATGCCCGCGGTGGGGGCGGTTGAGAGCCGGTTCGGCCGGCGGGCGTCATACGCCCGGCGAGGTCAGCGCGGTGTGGCGCCTTCGTCGGGTTCGTCAGGCTCGCCCAGGTTCTCGGCCAGTTGGAAGAGGGCGGGCAGCGCGTCCTTGATGGCCGCGCGGGCGCCGTCGTCGAGCGAGGCGAGTGCTGCGTCGATGCGGCGTTCGTGGGCGGCGGTCCAGGCGGCGAGCTTCTCGCGGCCGGCGTCGGTGAGGGCGACCACGGAGGCCCGGCGGTCGGCGGTGTCGACGTCGCGCGTGACCAGTCCGGCGGTGATCATCTGGCCGATCAGCCCACTGACCGTGCTCTGGGCGAGGCGCCGACGGGCAGCGAGGTCGCTGATCCGGGCAGGGGAGTGTTCGCCGAGCACCTGGAGCAGTTCGACCTGGGCCATGGGAAGGGTCTCCCACGCGTAGTCCGTGCGGATCGAGGAGCGCAGCGCGCGTCGAAGCCGGGTGACGGCCTCGGTGAGCAGGCGGGCGTCCTGCTCCGCCCCCAGGGGGCGGGGCAGGGAGACCTCGGTGCGGGACTGCGCAGACATGAGCCAAGGGTAGCCGCGGCGCGGACGGCGACAGCCGGGTCGTCCACGGCTCGGACCGCCTGCCGACCCGACCCGTCCGTGCTTACCGAAAACTTCGGTGTCCGATGTATCGTCGGGTCGACCCCTGTCCGGCCCGCGAGCCGGGTTCCGTACGTGCGAGAAACGGTCGAGCCCTTGAACCTGGCGTACCTCCCCAGCCCCTCCCAGGGGGTCTGGCACCTTGGACCGTTGCCGATCCGCGCGTACGCACTGTGCATCCTGACAGGCATTTTCACCGCCGTCTGGCTGACCGGCCGCCGCTGGGAGGCCAGGGGCGGCCGCCGCGAGGACATCGCAGACATCGCCATCTGGGCCGTGCCGTTCGGCCTTCTCGGCGGCCGTCTGTACCACGTGGTCACCGACCCCGAGCTGTACTTCGCCGCGGGCAAGCAGCCCCTTCACGCCCTCTACATCTGGGACGGCGGCCTGGGCATCCCGGGTGCGGTGGCACTCGGCGCGGTCGGCGCCTGGCTGGGCTGCCGCCGCCGCGGCATCGGGCTGGCCGACTTCGCCGACGCGGTCGCGCCGGGGCTGGTGCTGGCGCAGGCGATCGGCCGCTGGGGCAACTACTTCAACCAGGAGCTGTACGGCCGCCCCACCCATCTGCCGTGGGCGCTGTACATCGACCCGGCGCACCGGCCCGTGGACAGCCCGGACATCGCGCTGTACCACCCGACGTTCCTGTACGAGTCGCTGTGGGACGTCGGTGTCATGGCGCTGCTGTTGTGGCTGGACAGCCGGCACCACCAACGGCTGCGCCGGGGACGGCTGTTCGCCTGCTACGTGCTCGCCTACACCACCGGCCGGGCCTGGATCGAAGCCCTGCGCATCGACCACGCCAACCACTTCCTCGGCCTGCGCCTGAACGACTACGTCTCCCTCCTGCTGTTCACGGGCGCCCTCGTGTACCTGATCGTCAGCCGCCGTCCACGTCCGGGCGACGACGCGTCCGGCCCGCAGACCGAGGGCGGGCAGGAGTCCCCGAAGCCGGTCGCGGCCCGCGCCCGTGACCCGAAGCAGGTGTGACAGCTGCTCCTGCCACCGCCCTGGCCGGTCGGGCGGACGTCCTGCCGAATGGCCGGTCATGGGCAGGGTGTTGCACATCCAAGCGTCACTGGCCAGGATGGTTACGTGAACCATGCATTTCCCTGCGGAACGCTTCCTCTGGACTTTGTAGGAACGCTGCGCGCGCGACGCAATGCCGAGCCGATCGAGAAGCTGGCCTCCCCCGAGCTGCTCGACGACTGGTTCCTGGAGTCCGGCATGCTCGATCTGGCGCCCGGGGCGAGCGAGGCCGACCTCGCCATCGCCCTGGATCTGCGTGAGGCGATCCACTGCCTGGTCGTGGCCCGGATCGAGCGTCGGCCGCTGTCCGCCGAGGCGGTCGCCGAGGTCAACCTGCATGCGGCGGGGCTCCCCGTGACCGTGCGGCTCGGTCCCGGCGGTGCGACGCGCACCGGCACGGCCGTCCAGGGACTCGCCGCCCTCGCCCGCGAGGCGGTCGAGATCATCGGCGGAGACGAGGCGGCGCTGTTGCGCGAGTGCGCCCGTCCCGAGTGCACGCAGGTCTACCTCGATCGCTCCCGAGGTCACCGACGCGAGTGGTGCGCCATGCGAACGTGCGGCAACAGGGTCAAGGCCGCCGCCTACCGGGCACGCCGGCACAGCGCCCAGAGCTGACCAGGAAGAGAACGGTCGTGAACAGCCGGTCAGCCGCCTCGCTCCGGGCGCGGTATGTCGAACAAGCCGCGGGGGATCTCGAGGAGAACCGTCACCGGCAACGGGAACTGGCCGAGCGGCTCAGGATGTTGAAGCAGGAGGAAGCCCTGCTGACGGACATCCTGGCGCTCGCCGAACGGTATGAGGAGACGAACGCTCCTGCCCTGCGCGAGCGGCCCGAGCGTGAAGCCGTCACCTCCCGGGAGAAGGCCGCCGCGACGGGAAAGCCGGTGCAGCCGTTGCTCCGGGATGTCCTGATCGAGTTGCTCGGCGCCCACGACGCACCGAGGTCGGCGAAGGACCTGCGGGACGAGCTGATGGCACGGCACCCGGACCGTTCACCCACCCCGCAGGTCGTCCGCAACGCTCTCGCATCACTCGTCGCGAAGGGGCGGATCCGGCGCCACGAGCGGGCGCGTTCGGTGTCGTACACCGTCGCGGAGCATCCGACACGCTGACCTCTACGGGCTGCCGGGCCTCCGCCGGCGGTGTCGACGTCGTACATCGAGTGGACCATGAAGTGCCCGATACCCGTGCGCCGGCGGATGCCTGCCGAGCGTGCCTCCGGCACGGCACCCAGGTGTCGGCGGGTGAAGTCGAAGCCGGCTTCGTCAGAGGCGGTCCGCGTCGACGACGGCCTGCGCGAACGCCACCGGTGCCTCCTGCGGTACGTTGTGGCCGACGCCGGTCAGCGTCCGGTGCTCGTACTTGCCGGTGAACCTGGCGCGGTACGTCGAGCCGTTGCCGGGCAGGGTGAAGGGGTCCTTCTCGGGGTCGACGGTGATGGTCGGCACCGCGATGGAGGGTGTCATGGCCAGCTTCTCCTCGTAGCGGTCGTAACGGCGTTCGCCGTCGGCCACGCTGAGCCGCCAGCGGTAGTTGTGGATGACGATCGCGGCGTAGTCGGGGTTCTCGAAGGCGGCCGCGGTGCGCGCGAAGGTGGCGTCGTCGAACTTCCAGGTCGGGGAGACGAGTTCCCAGACGAGCCGGGTCAGCTGGAGGCGGTGGTCCTGGTCCTCCATGGCCTTCCTGCCGCGTTCGGTGGCGAAGTAGAACTGGTACCACCAGGTGTGTTCCGCGGCCGCCGGGAGCGGTTCGAGCTGGGCCTTGCGGTCCGTGATGAGGTAGCCGCTCACCGAGACCAGAGCCTTGACGCGCTCCGGCCACAGGACCGCGAGGATGTCGCCGGTCCGTGAGCCCCAGTCGAAGCCGGCGATCACCGCGTTGTGGATCTCGAGGGCGTCCATCAGCGCGATGATGTCCAGGGCGATCACCGACTGCTGGCCGTTGCGGAAGGTGCGGGAGGACAGGAACCGCGTCGTGCCGTGACCGCGCAGATAGGGGACGATCACGCGGTAGCCCCGGGCCGCCAGCAGGGGAGCGACGTCGACGTAGCTGTGGATGTCGTACGGCCAGCCGTGCAGGCAGATGACCACCGGGCCGTGAGCGGGGCCCAGCTCGGCATAGCCGACGTTGAGCAGACCGGCCTTGACCTGCTTCAGGGAGGGGAAGGAGGTGTGCCTCCCCGGAGTGCCCGGAGTGCCCGGCGCGGCCGCGGAGGCCGGGGCGGTCGGGGCGGCGCTCGAAACGTCCTGCAGACCGGCCAACGAGGCGGCGGCTGCTCCCGTGCCCAGCCCCATCGCCTTGCCGAAGGTACGCCTGTTGATCATGTGAAGCCTCCCATGTGTGGGGACAAGTGCCGCACGGTCGCGGCGAGTTCAAGCGCAGGGGTGACTCTGACACAGGGTTCGTCACCAGTCAAAAGGGTGACGTAGCGAATTCCGTGACCAGTTCAAATGGTGACTGGGGCTTGCGATCGCATGCGTCACCCGTCAGAGTGGTTACTGGTGTGTGTTCCGTGGGCCGTCGATCCTCCGGAGCGACGACCGATGAAGAAGTGGAGTTCGGCCATGGACAAGGAACCGTTGACGGACCTCGGCGCGGCGGCACGGCACGCGCGGTACGGCAGACTTCCCGAGCGCATCCGCTTCGAGGACATGACCGAAGAGGTGGAAGCCGACCGGAGCGGCGGGGTGACGGCCTCTTACAACCCCGAGGGTTCGTGGAACTACTACTCGTGCCTGGCCCTGGACCTGGGGCTGTAGATCTCATGACTCGTCGCACGGACGCGGAGACGGGCGCTTGGTCGGTTCGTCGAGCAGTGGCAGCACCAGTGGCAGGCGGCGAGCGCCGTTGCACACCCGCCGGGAGAGCTGGTTCTGCACCCGGCCGGCCCAGTAGCCGTAACCCACTGTCTCATTGTCGGGCGGCCCCCGGTCCGGTGCGACCCGGTGCCCGGCGCCCCGGCGGGCACCCGCAGCGCGGCCGGCCACAGGGCGGTGCGGCATTCGTGCTCACAGGTGCGGCCGTCGTGCCGCAACGCGGCGCCCAGGGGCAGTCGTGGACCACGGGCGCACTGCCCAAGGGGCCCACCGGGAGGATCCTCGGAAGGGAGATCGTTCCGCGGTCCGATCGGGGCAGCGGGTGCGGAAACCGTGTACGGCGGGCGGGTCGCACCGGCTGGGTATCGCCGTACAGGTGCTGGACGGCCTGGACCAGGGGTGCGAGCACGGGTTCGGTGGCTGCCTGGTCCAGGGCCTCGCGCAGGGCGGTGTTGTGGGTGGGACGGGCCTGCTCCAGCAGGCGCAGGCCGGCGTCGGTGACATTGGTGCAGATGCCCCGGCGGCCGGTCGGGCGCAGGTAGCGCGACAGCAGCCTGCGGTCCTCCAGTCGGGACACCAGCCGCGTGGTGGCGCTCTGGCTGAGGACGACGGACTCGGCCACCTGCCGCATCTGCAGAGGAGGCCGCCGCCGCATCCCGGTCTCCAGCAGGCCGCGCTGCCGGCCTTCCGTGTCAGGTGCGGGATCGCCGCCGAGCCCTGGAGCCCTCTGGCTCGGGGCGCCGTCCTCAAGGGCGAGGCGATCGTGCGAATCGCCGAGGCGTACGGCGTAACCCCGGCGCAGGTCGTGCTGCGCCGGCACCTGCAGAGCGGCAACATCGTGATCCTCGAGTCCGTCACCCCCGACCGCATCCGGCAGGGTCTCGACGTCTTCGGCTTCCAGCCCGCCGACGCCGGCTCGGCCGCCCTTGCAGGCCCTGACGGGCTCTGCGCACCGGCCCCGACCCCGACACCCTCAACCGACCGACCCCGAACACCCCGGGTGTGCTGCCCGTCCCGTGCAGGGAGAACGCGCGCACCCGGGGGGCCGGGCACCGCCTCCGCAGCCGCACAGCCTCGACGAGGGGACAACGCACCATGCAGATCGATCTCTCCGGCCGGACCGCTCTCGTCACCGGCTCCACCCAGGGCATCGGCCGGGCCATCGCCACCGGCCTTGCCCGCGCGGGAGCCCGCGTCGTCGTCAACGGCCGCGGCGAGCAGCGCGTCGCGGACGCCGTCCGCGCCGTGTGCGCCGACTCCGGCAGTGACGACGTCATCGGCGCCACGGGCGACCTGGCGACGGAGCAGGGCGCCGCCGCCGTACTGCGGGCCGTACCCGCGGCCGACATCCTCGTCAACAACCTCGGCATCTTCGGTGCCGCGCCTGCGCTGGAGATCGA
This sequence comes from Streptomyces broussonetiae, assembly GCF_009796285.1. Taxonomy (NCBI): domain Bacteria; kingdom Bacillati; phylum Actinomycetota; class Actinomycetes; order Kitasatosporales; family Streptomycetaceae; genus Streptomyces; species Streptomyces broussonetiae. The sequence goes on from NZ_CP047020.1 coordinate 9,194,593, forward strand.
CGACGCCGAGTGGCGCCGCTACTTCGAGGTGAACGTCCTCTCCGCCGTGCGGCTCATCCGCTCCTACCTGCCCGGCATGAAGGAACGGGGCTGGGGACGTGTCCTCAACCTCGCCAGCGACTCGGCCGTGGCCATCCCCGCCGAAATGATCCACTACGGCATGACGAAGACCTCGCTGCTCGCCGTCAGCCGCGGGTTCGCCAAGGACGCCGCAGGCACCGGCGTCACCGTCAACTCCGTCATCGCCGGACCGACCCACACCGGTGGCGTCGAGGGATTCGTCCGCGAGTTGGTCGGCGACGAGTTGCCCTGGGACGAGGCGCAGCGCGAGTTCATGGTCAAGTACCGCCCGCAGTCCCTGCTGCAACGCCTCATCGAGCCCGAGGAGATCGCCAACCTGGTCGTCTATCTCGCCTCGCCGTACGCCTCTGCCACCACCGGCGGTGCCCTACGCGTCGACGGAGGCTACGTCGACTCCATCCTGCCCTGAGCCCGCCGCCCGACCACCGTGCCCCCGGCCTGCCTGCCGAAGGCCTGCGGCCGGACAAATTTGATCTACAGAAGCATATAGCCCGCGTTTGCATTAGTAAGCGTATGCAAGTACCGTCGTGTGCAAGTAGGCTGCGAAGGGCGCGTGGGGGAGTCGCCGAGCGGCCACCACGCACGAATGGGAGCCAGTTCCTGATGAGCCTGACCCACCTGCTGCCCGGTTCGCTGGGCTTCGGTACCGCCCCCATGGGCAACATGTTCCGCGCCATCCCCGAGGACGAGGCGCAGACCACCCTGCAGGCCGCCTGGGACCAGGGCATCCGCTACTACGACACCGCCCCGTTCTACGGCGCGGGCCTGGCCGAGATCCGGCTCGGCGAGATGCTGTCCCGGCGGCCGCGGGACTCCTTCGTCCTGTCCACGAAGGTCGGCCGTGTCATCCACGACGAGGTGGAGGATCCCACCGCCCGAGACCTGGGCGAGAAGGGCGGCCTGTTCGAGCACGGTCGCCCCAACAGGATGACCGACGACTACGGCGCCGACGCCACCAAGCGTTCCATCGAGGACAGCCTGCAGCGGCTGAACACCGACCGGCTCGACATCGTCTGGGTGCACGACATCGCCCAGGACTTCCACGGCGACCGCTGGCTCGCCCAGTTCGAGACCGCCCGCACCGGCGCCTTCCGGGTCCTGGACGATCTGCGCGACCAGGGTGTCATCAAGGCCTGGGGCCTGGGCGTCAACCGGGTGGAGCCCATCGAGCTGACCCTCGCCCTGGACGAGCCCCGCCCCGACGGATTCCTCCTGGCCGGCCGGTACACCCTGCTGGACCACCGCCAGGCACTGCAACGGCTGTTGCCCGCGGCGCAGGAACAGGGTGTCGACATGGTCGTCGGCGGCCCCTACAGCTCCGGCATCCTGGCCGGCGGCACCCACTTCGAGTACCAGCAGGCCCCGGCCCACATCCTCGAGACCGTCGGGCGCATCCGGGAGCTGACCGAGCGGCACGGTGTGTCCATCAAGGCCGCCGCGCTGCAGTTCACCCTCGCCCACCCGGCCGCCGCGGCGGCGATCCCCGGCGCCTCCCGCCCCTCCCGGATCACCGAGGACCTCGGTGCCCTGCGCGAGGAGATCCCCGCGGCCTTCTGGCAGGACCTGCGGGAGGCCGGCCTGCTCGACCCGGCCGCGCCCCTCCCGGCCGGCGACTGACCCGCCCGGCACCCGGCAATTCCGCAACCCCGCGAACGAAGGAACCCGCAATGGCATCCACTTCCGTGACCCGCGTCGTTCAGGCCGGCCCCGAGGAGGTCTGGAACCTGATCGGAGGCTTCCACTCCCTGCCCGACTGGCTGCCCTTCATCTCCGAGAGCGTCTGCGAACAGGGAGGCCGCACCCGCCGCCTGACCAACGTGGACGGCGAGGTGATCATCGAGCAGCTGACGGCGTACGACCTGCAGGCGCGCTCCTACAGCTACACCTTCCTGCAGGCCCCGTTCCCGGTCACCGGCTATCTCGCCACCCTCCGCGTCCACGCCCTGCCCGGTAGGCCGGACGCCGCCGAGGTCCAGTGGAGCGGGCGCTTCGTCCCCGAGGGCGTGAGCGACGAGGAGGCCGAAGGCCTCTTCACCGGGGTATACCGGGACGGCCTCGATGCCCTGGCCGCGGCGATCGGGACACGATGACCGGCGGACGGTGACGGGTCCGGACCCTGGCAGGCGGAATACCGGACGATCAGGACCGACTTGCGGTGCACGCCTCCCACCATGGCCAGGAAGCCGGGCACCTCCGCGTACTGCGCCAGCGGCAGGGACTTGAAGCCCTCGAACGCCTCACCGATCTCGTCGTTCCGCTGCACGCCCATCGTGCTGTCCTCCCCGTGTGGTGCGTCCTGTCCAACGGACCTCCTTGTTCCCCGGGGCGGCCCTCGGCACTACAGCAGGCCGATGTTGGTGAGTGGGACGTTCCAGTCGTTGGCCTCGATACGTCCCCGGCCGTCCCGGGCCGCGGCCGGCAGTGCGAACGACATCAGCCCGACAACGACAACGGCCAGGACGGTGACGACTCGACGCTTCACGGTTCCTCCTCGACGACGACAGCACCGACCACCCTGCTCCGTGCCGGTGGCCCGCGTCCGCCCAGCCACGCCGCCCAGCCTGCGGATTCAGCCGCACGGTGGTGGCATCGCTCGCGCTGGGCTGCCGGCACGGGCCGCCGTGTCCGTCGCCCCCTGCCCGGTGCGATCAACAGCAGAGTCACAGGCGTAGTTCCCGGGCCTGATCCAGTGCCTTCCGGTATGCCGGTTGCTCCAACGTCTGCGCCGGCCGGACCACCGCGCCCGCCGCAAGGCCACAGGCCGACCCGAACGCAGGTGGCGGCAACGGACCTTTCCGGCACGGTGCTCGACGCGCTCCGCCAGGCGCCGGCCACGTGAGCCGTTCCCGCGAGCAACGTCTCATGCCGCGGCTAGGCAAGGGTGTTGATCCTGGTGCGCACCTTGTTCACGATCATGGCCGGGAGGGTCGCGTAGCCCTCGAAGCTCAGGTCCTGCTGGCCTGTCATGCCGGCGATGTAGGTCAGGAATGCCTTGGTGGCGGGCCATGTCGCCGGTTTGTTGCCCTTGTCGCAGACGATCTCGTACGTGACCATGTCGATCGGGTAGGCACTCGGGGCTCTGGTCGCGTAGTCGAGTTTGAGCACCAGGTCGCCGTCGGCGTTCATGGGGGTGGAGCCGGCGATCGCTTTGGAGGCCGTGAGGACGCTGGCGTCGACCGGGGCGGGGGCTCCGGTGGCGATCGAGGCCGTGGGGACGTTACGGGCGAGGGCATGGGTCAGTTCGACGTAGCCGATGGCGCCCGGGGTCTTCTTCACCTGTTCGGCGACGCCCGAGGAGCCCTTGGCGGACTGGCCTCCCCCGGCCGTCCACACCTTGTTGTGCCCGTGGGGCCAGGTACCGGGTGCGGCCGTGCTCAGGTAGGACGTGAAGTTGTCCGTCGTGCCGGAGGAGTCGGAACGGTGTGTTGCCCGGATCGGCGTCGACGGCAGCGTGGTACCGGGGTTGAGCTTCGCGATCGCAGGATCGTTCCACTTGGTGATCTGCGTGTCGAAGATCCTGGCCAGCGCGGGGGCGTCCAGCACGAGTCTGCTGACTCCCGGCAGGTTGAAGGCGATCGCGATCGGGCCACCGACCATCGGCAGGTGGATGGCCCGGCCACCGTCTGCGCAGACGCTCTCGGACCGGCCGATCTGAGCGGTGCTCAGTGCGGAGTCGGAACCCGCGAAGGCGGTCTTGCCCGTGAGGAAATCACTCTGGCCGGCACCGGATCCGTTGGCTTCGTAGGTGATCCGGGTACCGGGACAGGCCCGCATGTAGTTCTTGATCCAGAACTTCATCGCGAATTCCTGCGCGGTGGAGCCGGACGCCGGCACGGTGGCCGCATTGCCGCAGGTGATGCCGCCGGCACCGGTGGCGGCGGGCGAGGCGGGACTGGGCGACCTGCCGGCGGGCCGGGAGCTGCCGCTCGAGCCGCAGGCCGTCAGGAGCAGGGCGCTGGAGACAATCGCCGTACCGACCGCCGGGCTGCGCAGCCCACGCTTTGGCTGAAGCACTCTTCGGCTCTCCTTCCGGTGGACCGGCAGTAGGCGGTCCGGAACATGGGGGGGCGGGGCTGTGCGGTCCTGCGGCCTGTGGGGAGCGATGCCTGAGGGGCAGGTGACAGGGCCGTTCACACCCCCTGTGATGACTATAAGTAATCGATCGGATGTGATCCGTGACATTCGTCGGGCTCGGGTACGGATGCGGACACGTGGGACGACCGCGCAGCCACGTGCCGGTGCCCCGCCGGGCGCACGCGTCAGCAGCCCCTACGCCTTCCCCTTCGCGGGCACGCACCGCAGGGCGACGCCCGCTGCCACCAGATAGGCGAGGGCGCCCACCGCCATGGCGATGCGCAGCCCGACGCCGTAATCGCTGCCCGTGGCGAGCAGACTGCCGCCCAGCGCCACGCCGGTGGCGCTGCCGATCTGGCGGGTGGTGTTGAACAGGGCGGAGGCGGCCCCCGAGTACTCCGGGGGCGCGGCGGCCATCACCGTGGCGGTCGAGCCGGTGAGGGCGAAGGAGGTGCCGAAGCCGGCCGCCATCATCGGAGCCACCAGCACCGTGTAGGCGGCATCGGCCCCCGCCACCGCCCATCCGGCCAGCCCCAGCGCCGCCAGCAGCATCCCGGAGACGACCAGCGGACGGTCCCCGGTACGGCGGGACAGCCGCCCGGACACTACGGAGGCGAACATGGTCACCGCCACCGCCGGGAACAGCGCCGCCCCGGCCGCCAGGGCGCTGAAGCCCCGTCGGTGCTGGAAGTACAGGCTGGCGGTGAACACCATGCCGTAGAAGCCGAAGTTGAACAGCAGGCCGATGGCGGCTCCGCCGCTCATCGTGCGGGAGCGCAACAACGACAGGGGCAGCGCGGGTGAGCGCGCCCACCTCTCGCGTACGAGGAACGCGCCCGCGGCCACCAACGCCAGCGTCAGTCCGCCGAGGACGGCGGGATCGGACCAGCCGCGGCGCCCCGCCTCGTTGAGCGCGGCAGTGAGCAGGGCCACCGCCGCGACCACCGCGCACTGTGCCGGCCAGTCCGGGGAGCGGGCGGCGTGTCGCGGAGAGGGAGCCACGTGCCGCAACGTGAGCAGCAGGCACACCAATCCGACGGGCAGATTGATGAGGAAGACCGACCGCCAGCCCACCGTCGTGACCAGCAGCCCGCCCAGCAGCGGTCCGGCGGAGGCGGCGACGCCGGCCATCGAGCCCCACAGGCCGAAGGCCCACGCGCGGGCCGCCGGCGCCGGAAAGGACTGCTGGAGCAGGGCGAGCGAACCCGGCACGATCAACGCCGCGCCGAGCCCCTCCACCAGCCGGGCCGCCACCAGGGCGGAAGCGCTGGGTGCGAACGCGCACCCGGCCGACGCCAGCGTGAACACCACCACGCCCCAGCAGAAGACGAGCCGGTTGCCCAGCCGGTCGCCGAGCGCGCCGCCGGTCATCAGGAACCCGGCCAGAACCAGGGTGTACCCGTCCGTGATCCACTGGATGCCGGTGAGTGAAGCCGACAGGTCCCGGCCCACCACGGGCGCCGCGACGTTGATGATCGTCACGTCCAGGATCACCATGAAGTACCCCGTGCACACCGCCAGCAGCGGTGCCGGGGAACGCCGTCCGGGACGCAGGGCGGGCTCGGCGGCGGGTACGGGCGATCCGGTCACGACGGCGTCGTCGGGGGCACCGCTCTCCGGCCCCAGGCGGTCAGCATGCCGGGCGACAGCCCGGCGAACTGCGGCGACTCAAGACACTGCTTCGCCTCGTCGATCCCGGCTTCGTCCACCAGCCCGGTGCCCACCATGGCGGCGCGCGCCCGGTCCCAGGTCCCGGCCCAGAACCGGCTCATGGGACTTCCGGGCACCAGGGGAGGCACATGGATCTCGGCGGCCACCGCCTCCAGCCCGGCGGCGACCATCAGCCGGGGACAGCTCGGCACCCACGAGACATCCGTGCCGATCGTCTCCCGCAGCCCGCGCCACATCGCCCGCATGGCCGTCGTGTACGGCGTCCGGGGTGCGCCCTCGGTCGTCAGGTCCACGGCGTCGCTGAGCACGAGGACGCCTCCGGGTACGAGCAGCGCGGCGAGCCGCTCCACCATGCGGGCGGGGGACGGCAGGTGCATCAGCAGGAACCGGGCGTGAACGAGGTCGAAGAGACCGGGAGAGAAGCCGGGGCCGCTCGCGTCGGCCTCGAGCGCGGTCAGTCCGGCGACGGGTTCGGCGGCGAGGAACCGGATGTCCCGGTCCACCGCCACGACCTCGGCCACGCCCGCCTCGCGCAGCAGCTGCCGGGCCACTGTCCCGGTGCCCGCACCCACGTCCAGACAGCGCATCCCCGGGCCGACGCCGAGCTGCTGGAGGCGAGCGAACGTCGTGGCGTCGTAGACGAGCGCCCCGAGGTCGACCCGCGCCGCCTCCCCCTCGTCCTGGGGGCGGAACAGACACTCCCCGTAGAGTCCCGGCCCCGCCGGCCCGGAGGGGAGCCGGCCGCCGGCTTCCTGCGTCACTTCTCCATCTTGGCGGCAGCGAGCGGGCCCTACACCTCGGAGCCACGGCGCCACGCGTGGATGCAGCTCAACCCCTTCGACGGGCGCATCGGCTCTGCCCCCGCCTCGGACGGCATCCGCTGAGACGTCTTCGTAACCTCTTCGGCGAGCGACGCCGTACCCCGGCTGGCAGGATCAGGGCGTGTCCGTCATGAGCAAGCTGCAGATCAAGACCGGCCAGAGCATCGCGGTCCTGGGCAAGCCCGACGACGTCGATCTGGACTTCGAGGCCCCGGGCGACGCGGCCTCGGCCGATGCGGTGCTCGTCTTCGTGACCCGTTCCGGCGACCTTCTCGGGGCGGGCGCACAGGCGGCGCTTGCCACCGCGCGGCGCGATGCGCTCGCCTGGGTGGCTTATCCCAAGGGCGGCAAGCTCGGAACGGATCTGAATCGCGACACCCTGGCCGCAGCGCTGTCCGAGCGGGGCGTGCGTCCTGTGCGGCAGATCGCCGTCGACGACACCTGGTCGGCGCTCCGGTTCCGCCCGGGCGACTGACCGGGCGCAGACGATCCGGCTGAGCAGGCGCTCAACCGGAACGCCCACGGACCGCACCGCACCCCACACCGTCGGTGGCGCGGCTCCTCCCGGTCTCAGCGCAGGTCGATGACCGTGCGGAGCTTGCCGCTGGTCGGCGTGCGCTCGAAGGCCTCCCTCCCTACGCTCTGCACGGCGAGGTCCAGCAGGCCCTCCGCCACAGCTGAGGCCACCTCCTGGACCTCGGCGGTGAGCGCGGTGCGTGTGGCCTCGGGGTCGGGGGCGTACTGGTCGTCGAGCCGGACCGTCAGCACCTCCCGGTCGGTGCCGGATGCCACCGACAGCTGCACCTCGCCGTGATACGCGAGCCGCTCCTCCAACACCCGTACGATGCGCCGGTAGTTGACGAAGTAGGTGGCCACGCGCACCACGTCCCCGTAGCGCCCGAGCAGTTCCAGACGAGGCACGGTGCTGCCGCACGCACAGGTGCCCTGCACCGCACGTCCCAGGTCACCGATCTCGTAGCGCTCCAGGCGCTGGCCGGACCGGGCGCGGGAGGTGAACACCAGCCGTCCCGGTTCGCCCGGGTCCACCGGCCGGTCCTCCCGCGGATCCAGGATCTCCAGCGTGTGCAGGTCGGTCAGCACATGGTGGACCGTGCCCCCGGAAGACGCGCACTGGTAGCCCAGCGGACCGAGATCGGTGCTGCCATAGGCCGCGGAACGGATCACCGTCACCCCGAATTCCTCGGTGAGCACCCTGCGCTGTTCGGCGGTGAAGTGCTCGCCGCCGTAGAAGATCTTGCGGATGCCGCCGTAGGCGCGCAGCCGGTCGGCCTCGGCGTGGAGCAGCTGCCACAGATAGGACGGCATACCGAAGAGGGTGTCGGCCCGGTGGGCGACCAGTGCCTCGGCGACCATGGCGTGGTCGGGGCCCGCGGCCACCGGGAACTGGGTGGCGTTCAGCCGTTCCAGGATGGAGAAGAAGCTGATGAAGCTTCCGTACATGCCGCCGCTGTAGAAGAGGTTGGCCGCCCGGTCCCGAGCCGGGTCGAAGCCGGCCGCGAGCAGCCCGTCCGCTGCGGCGCGCATCTGGTTGTCGTAGTCGTCGCAGGTGAACACCGACAGCGCGGGAGTGCCCGTGGAGCCCCCGCTGCGGAAGTACAGGTGCGCGTGGCGCGGCTCCAGGGCGGCGAGCGCACGCTGCACGCCCTCCTTGCCCAGGAGCGGCGCGTCCGGCGCGGGCGGCAGCGGCGGCGGCGCCACCAGGTCGTCCAGACACGGCACCGTACGGAAGTCCGTGTCCGTGGCGCGCACGCTGACCCTGCGGCTGTAGCGCTGCAACGCGTAGACGCCGTCGTGCGGTTCGCCCTCGTAGCTCTCCAGCATGGAGCCGACCGGGGTGACGCGGGTGACGCCCGCGGCGAACATCGCGCGGGAGAGTTCGGCCACGTCCGCGCGGTCGCCGCCGATCGCCGCGGTCTGCAGGTAGCGGCGCATGGGCCGCAGGGTCGCGGCGATCGCGTGCCGGGGGAGCGGCTTGACCCGGATGCTGCGGTGCAGCGGCGAGGCCTCGAGCGCGGGGCGTGCATCGGCCAGGACCCGCCAGGAGCCTTCCTCGGCCGCGAACACACGGGTGAGGCCCAGGTGTTGCTCGAGCCGGGCGAGCTGCTGCACCGTGGTGATCTCCGCCTGCTCCGCAGGACCCGGTGCAGGCGCGGGGTGGGTGTCGGACACCTTTGCCAGGCGTTCGGCGAACCGGCCGGCGAACGCGAAGAGTTCCTCGGTGTCCTCGGTGTCGAAATACACCACCTGCGGGCTGGAACAGGCCTGCTGCTCGAACCGGCAGACGTCTTCGGCGAGCGCGTCGAGCACGCCGTCCTCTGCCCCGGCCTGCCGGGTCAGGTAGGCGAAGGAGATCCGGTGGCCCCACTCGACCACCCGGCAGCCGGGCCGGGCCAGTTCGCCCGCCGCGCGCACCGCGTCCTCACCGCCCCACACCGCGATCGCGTCGGCCGGCCCGCAGAGCGCCTCAAGCCATTCGCGGCGCGCAGAGGGGAAACGCAGGGCCACCACGCGCTCGGCCATCAGCCCGGACGGGTCGGCCGCACCGAGCGCGGCGAGCACATCGAGGGCGACGGCCGAATCGGAGCTGCTGGTCTTGAGCACGTTGAGGTTGCCGGCCAGCAGCCCCTCCACGACGCTCAGCGGTGCCACGGCCGCGGCATTGCCCGGCGCGATGTGCACCAGCAGACCGACGGGCGCCCAGGCCTCGTACACCGTCTCGCGGGCGTCCGGCCGGGTGAGCCGTTCCGGGCGCAGTCCGCCCAGCTCCCGCCGCAGCTTGCGCTCCAGCGCCTCCCGGGTGAGCGCCGTCGCCAGCTCGGCCAGCACGGTCGGGGCCTCGTCGGCGGGCAGCTGCCCGGCCAGCCGCCCGTACAGGTCGGAGCCGGGATCGGCCAGGTCACGGCTGACCACGGCACAGGCGCCGAGCACCACCTCGGTGGGCAGGGGACGGGTCAGGACCTGTCCGGCCAGCTCGGGCAGGGCGGTGAGCCGCCGACCGGCCTCGGCGTCGTCGACAAACTCGCCCTGCCAGAGGTGGAGTACGGAGGTGATCACGACATTCCCTTCATCAGTTCGGCGGCGGCGACCGCGCAGCTGCGGTTGCGGCTCACCCCGGCACGGCCGTGCACGGTGAACCAGTCGGTGGACAGCGGGCAGGGACACTCCTCGCCGGGGTGCAGCGACGCGAGGTCGCCCATCACCACGCTCTGCGCGGGCACCGAGGTGATGTAGGGGCTGACCAGGTGCAGGAAGCCACGCTCGCCGTACGGCAGGGGGCGCAGCGTCCCGGTGTCCCGGACGGCCGCCCGCGACCACACCGGCACATGCAGCCGGTGCTGGGCGCACTCGACGTACGGCACACAGTGCTCGACGGAGCCGAAGGTGTCGCGGACCCGGTCGCCCGGGATTCCGAGGCGGTCGGTGACCTCGGCGTAGAAGGCGTCCTTGCCGATCTGCCGGTCGGCGTGGCCCTTCCAGCCGCCGCCGAGCACCACCAGCGATCCCTCGGGCAGCCGCAGCGGCGCCAGCCCCATCGCCCGCATCCGCTCCAGGGTGAAGTACAGGAACGCGGGGAAGCCCAGGATACGGACCGGCACGTCGTCCTCGGCGTAGCGCTGGAGCGCCGCGATGCAGCCGTGCACGTCGAACTCGTGGCCGGTGCCGGTGTGCCGCAGGGCGTGCGTGGTGTGCCGGGCCGGGGCGAAGTCGCACAGATAGTTGTCGGTGAACGATGTGCCCAGCTGGAGAGCCGGAGCGGGTTCGTAGCTGTACAGCAGGTAGTTCACCGGCTGTTCGGGGGTGATCCAGCCGTAGTGGTCGAAGATCCGGGCCACCATGCGCTGCGCCGAGCGGATGGTCCACTCGTCGAAGAACATCTGCGACTTCTGACCGGTGGTGCCCGATGAGGTCAGGTGGAGGAAGACCTCGTCGCGCGGGATCGAGAGCAACTCGTGCCGTTTGAAGAAGGCGGCGGGTACCAGCGGGGTGCGCACGCCGTCGCCGACCGTGGGAGCGGGGGCCTCGGCCGGGTCCTCGAGCAGGGCGGCGAAGAAGGGGGAACGGCCGGCGTGCCAGGCGTTCGCCTCCGCCATGGCCGAGGCGAACAGCGCGTCGGTGCCGGGGCCGTCGGCGTACGGCTCCGCCAGGTCGCACAGGCGCTGTACGTGGCCGAGTGCCGCCGGGTCGGGGACCTCGACGGGAGCGAGATGGGGTTTCATCGGGAGACCTCGTGAAGGGGCAGGTAGGTGGTGGTCCAGGCACTCAGGTAGGCACCGAGGTACGGCTGGAGCAGCGGGCTGACGGCGGTGGTGCGGAAGTCGATCTGCCGGCTGGTGCGCGAGAGCACGACGTAGTCGTGGAGCCGGTCGTCGATGCGGCGCATCGCGGGGTAGACCGCGCTCGGTACGAACCCCGAGGCGAGGAAGACCTCCAGCGCCTCGGTGTCGGCCAGCGGCAGCAGCGTCTCGACGTAGTCGGCACCGGCCCGCGTGACCGTCGCGATCACCGCCTCCAGGGTTCCCGCCACCACGGACGGGCGCGGATGCACCGCGACCAGTGCGCAACTGCCCGCCAGGGGATCGAGGTCGGCGTACGCCTCGAAGCGGCCGTCGGCGGCCACCAGGACCGCGTTGGGCGTGTGCAGCGGGAAGAAGCGGTCGTCGGCCGCGGGGAACAGCTCCAGGAAACGGCGCCGTACGAAGGCCGGGGCCGCGATCAGCTCGATCGGTTCGGCGTCGGCGACAGGCGGGGCCGCGAGCGGCTCGCTCGGTTCGGCGCCGACGGCCGTCGTACCGCTCCAGGGCGCGGGGCGGGTCCGGGGGTGGTCGATGCCGACGCCGCGGCAGGCGGCGGAGAGCAGCGCCGACAGCCGCTCGGGCACGTTCAGCACGGGTTCGCGGCGCTCGAGCACACCGTCGGCGTAGCGGGCGAACAGTGCGAGCGTCTCGCAGCCCTCGACCTCGACGGCGTTAGGCAGCAGGCCGAGCGGCCGAAATCCGTTGCGTACGACGACCTGCTGCGGCCCTTCGGTGACCAGGCGGACGGTGGCGTACACGGAGTCCAGCAGACCGGTGGCGAAGGCTTCGTCGCAGACCGCCCCGGTCAGCCGGGAGGCCAGGCCCCCGCCGCGATGGCCGGGGTGCACGGCGAGGCCGACCAGTTTGCCGATGCGGCTGCCCGGCTCGGTCAGGACGACCGCGGAACCGACCAGCGCACCGCCGACGGGGGCGCGGGCGGTGAGCCAGTGCGCGGTGCCGTCGGTGATCAGCCGGCGCATGACCACCGGGTCGCTGCCGAGCGGCACCGGGTAGCCGTGCCCGTACACCTCGAAGTACAACTGCCGCAGCTCTGCGATGTCCTGGACGGACGCGGAGGAGAGGACCGCGGTCACGAGGCCTCTCCCGCCGGTACCGGCGCCGGTGCGTCCGCCCCGGGCTGTTCGGCGGTGCTTGCCCGCGAGCCGAGCCACCACAGCGCCAGCGCGACCGGAACGAGTCCGGCGCCCTGCGTCAGGCACAGCGTTCCGGCCGTCAGGTGGTCGCCCAGTGCGCCGAACACGAGTGAGGACACCGGGAACGTGGCGCCCAGCACGGCCTGCATGACCGCGAAGAAGGCCGGTTTGTCGGCAGCGGGCACCAACCGCTGGAACAGCGCCACGAACCGTACGCCGATCACGCCGACGCACCACCCGGCCACCGCCATCGAAGCGAGGGCGACCGCATGTCCGGGGAACAGGCCCGGCAGACCGAGGGCCGCGGCCATCACGGTCAGACACGCGCTGCCGACCGTGACAGGGCGGCCGGGCAGGCGCCCGCCCGTGAACGAACCCAGCAGGGCGCCCGCACCGAGCGCCGTCTCCAGTGAGGCGACGGTCGAGCCGGTCGCGTGCAGTACCTGACGGGTGTACAGCGGCATCACGACGTACACGGCGGTGGTGAAGACGTTGGCGGCGGCGAAGCAGACCAGTACCCGGCGGATGAACGGCAGACCGGCCAGTACCCGGCGCAGCGTGCGCCGCTCGGGCGCCGGGCCGTCCCCGGGCCCCTGGTGCGGAAAACGTGTGGACCCGATCAGCAGGGCCGCGAGCAGATAGGCGGCGCCGCAGGTGGCGGCGACGCCCGCCAGGGCGCCCGCGTCGACCACGAGGGGGCCGAGCAGTCCGCCGCACAGCCCGGCGACGGACTGGGTGGACAGTTCGAAGCCGGTGGCCGCCTCGATGTCGGCGTCCTCCACGAGTTCCGGCACCGACGTGGTCAGGCAGGGATCGAAGACCGCCTGACAGCCGGCCAGCACCAGCCCCACCGCGTAGGCAACGGCCATGGGCAGCGCCTCGGCGCGGGCCAGGACGGCCGCTGTCACGGCCACCACGCCCGCCACCGTCGCCGCGCTCGCCAGCACCGTGCGGTGGGCGTACCGAACGACGATGCGGGCGATCACCGGGGCGAGCGCCACCGCGGGCAGGGTGCTCACCATGAGGAACAGCCCCGAGTCGAGTCCGCGGTGCGCACCGCCCGCGAACCCGACGAGCCACCAGACCGCGCCGACCTGGAACATGCGGCTCGCCGCCTGGGTGAGGAGCTGACCCGCCCAGACCCTGCCGAAGGACGGATTGCGCACGACGAGCGGCAGCCGCCGGGCGGGCGCAGCCGCCGCGCTCACGAGTGCGGCCTTTCGTCGACGACCCGGATGAGCTTGCCCGAGCGGGAGTTGACCGCGAGATCCTGGTGCCGCACCCAGTCGACATCGACGGGGTTCACGTGCCCGGAGGCGGTCGCGCTCGCGTAGAAGGGCCGCTCGGCGAGGAGCGCCGCCACGACGGCCTTCCCCAGCGCGGCGGACGCGTTGTCGGGGTCGGCGACCGCGAGTCGCAGCACCAGGCCGTCGCGGCCGTCCCTGCGCCGCACCACGAGCTGCAGGCCGGTCACTTCGCCACGGGTGTCGGCGGCCGTGACGACGGCGTGGACGTCCTCGGTGTGGAGCGAGACGGGGCCGACCCGCACGCCTTCCTCGGCACGCCCGAGGATGCGGAACACACCTGAGTCCCGGTCCACCCACTCGGCCCGGTCGCCCGCCGGATAGCGGAGCACGGGCATGAGTCGTCTGCGCAGATCGGTGACGACCAGCCGCCCCGGAAGGCCATTGCCGGCAACGGGTTCGTCCGTGTCGTCGCACAGGATCTCGACCACCGTGTGCGGTGTGAACGTGCGGTGCACACGCGGATCCCCGCCGGGCACGGCCTCGCCGAGCAGCCCCGCGTCGACGCTCGCGTATCCCAGGGAGCGTGGCTCTGCGTTCGGGAACGCCTCGCGGAGCAGCGGGAGTTGGTCTCCGAAGAGGCATTCCCCGCCGAAGAGGAGCAGTTCCGCCTCCGGCAGGGTCCGGCCTGCGGCGGCCAGGCGTTCGGCGAGCGAGCACAGTGTGGTCGGTGTGCCGGCGACGACCTGGACCCGGAACTCCTCCAAGGTCGCCGCGGTGGACTCCCAGGGCGTCGCGCCGCCGATGGGCAGGCGGACGTTGGCGACGGGGGAGCGGTGCAGGGAGTCGAGGACGAAGCTGAAACTCGCGTACAGGTCGCCCGCGTAGAAGAGGTCCGCCACCCGGTGGCCGGGCTGCAGCCCGGCGCGGACGAGCCCGGCCCCGAACGCGGCGGTGAATTCACGCCATTCGGTGCGGGTGTAGTAGGAGAACTTGGGCGAGCCGGTGGTTCCGCCGCTGCGGAATACGACCGCTTCGGTCAGGGGGGCGGTCAACAGCCGGTTGTCGCGGGGCGCGTTGGACCGCCAGAAATCGGCCTGGGGTACCACCGGGAGATCGGTGAGACGAGTCGCGTGGTCGTCAAGGTGAGCGTAGAGCTCGCGGTAGAAAGGTGAGTGCTGCCGAACGAAACGTATGAGTTCCGCGATGGGTTGAACGGGCATCAATTCCTGCTCGAAGGCGTGGACCGCCGGCACGGGAAAGCCGGCGAGGTGCGACGGAATGAGCCCACTGGCGTGGGCTTCTGCGCTGAAGGTGTGAGTGGACGGACGCTCGTGACGAGCTGGCGTCCGGAGACGAGTTTATCTCACCATTCGGAATGGGCTTGCGCCAACTGGCCGCCCGTGCAAGGGGTTTTGCTGCCATGCGGACGGGCCATGGAGAACCCCGGTTCCCGGGAGATCGGAGATGGTGGTCACATCCAACGTGTCACCTATAACCACTCTTTGAGGGTTACTCAAGGAAACCTTATGGAAAGCCGGTTCCGGACAATTCTTTTCATGGCTTGAAAGCGACTCCACCCGCTCCGAAGATCTGATCCGAAGAAGGGGAAGAACCAGGGACCGGCGTGTACGGCGAGCGGGGTGCGCCCCGGCGCTCGGCTGCCGAGCACGGCGACGTCGTACGTCACCGGGGTGGTGGTCCCCGGGGCCGACCAGGATTCCCCGTCGAAGAAGTGTTATCCGGGGCGCGTCGAGGGGTCTCCCAGGTATCGGACACAATCGTGCGGTCTCGAGGACAGGAAGCATGGGTATGAGCACGCAGGACGCGATGGAGACGGCGGCGCTGGTCACGGCCGCCCGAGAAGGCGACACACAGGCACAGGACGCCTTGGTCAACGCGTACCTCACCCTGGTCTACAACATCGTGGGCCGGGCCCTGAACGGCTCGGTGGATGTGGACGACGTGGTGCAGGAGACCATGTTGCGGGCCCTGGACGGACTGGGCGGACTGCGTACTCCCGAGCGTTTCCGGTCCTGGCTGGTGGCCATCGCGATGAACCAGGTCCGGGAGCACCGGCAGCGTCGGCTTTTTGCCGCGGGCGGGGTGGAGGAGGCCGAGGACCTGGCCGATCCGGGTGCCGACTTCGTCGATCTGACCGTCGTCCGGCTCCAGCTCACGGGGCAGCGCCTGGAGACGGCGCGCGCGACACGCTGGCTGGAGCCCGACGACCAGGAACTGCTGTCCCTGTGGTGGCTGGAGTGCGCCGGTGAGCTGACGCGGGCCGAGGTCGCTGCGGCCCTGGACCTCTCGTCCCAGCACGCCGCGGTGCGGGTCCAGCGGATGAAGGCACAGCTGGAGGCGGCGCGCGTGGTGGTGCGGGCGCTCGACGCCCGGCCGCTGTGCGAGGAGCTACGGACCGTGCTGGCTTCCTGGGACGGCAGGCCCTCGGCGCTGTGGCGCAAGCGAATAGCCCGGCACGCGCGCGGCTGCACGCGCTGCAGTGGGTTGTGGAGCGGACTGATGCCCGCCGAGGGGCTGCTGGCCGGTCTGGCACTGATCGCGGCCTCACCCGCGCTGCTCGCCATGGTCTCTTCTGATGCGGGAAAGCTTGCCCCGGCTGGTGCCGTGGCACCGCTCGACGCCCCGGCGGGTGGCGCGGCACCGGACTCCGGCACCGGGCGGCGCGCCGCACGGGGTCGGGCCGGCTCGCGCACCCAGTCCCGGCGGCGGCGCCGGATACGCCGACGGGCCGTCGGCGGCGCCGTCGTCGCGGCCTGCGTGGCGGGAGGCGGCCTGTGGTACTTCGGAACCGACGCCGGTACGAGCGCCGACCGCGCGAACGCCGACCGAAGTGCGGCGGTCCCCGTCCTGGACCTCTCCACTCCCAGCGCCGAGGGCGGATCGCCGTCGTCCTCGCCGTCCCCGTCCCCGTCGCCCTCCGCGACGAAGCGGAAGAAGGCGAACTCCGCCAAGCCGGCGAGCCCGGCCGAGAAGAACACTCCCGCAGCCTCGACCTCCTCGCGCAGGACTCCCGCAGCGGCGGGCACACCGCTGGCTCAGCCGGATCCGAGCGACGTCGCCGGTCAGGTCGTCGCGCTGGTCAACAAGGAACGGTCAGGCGCAGGCTGCGGTCCGCTCACCGAGGACCCGCAACTGCAAACGGCGGCCCAGGGCCACTCCGACGACATGGCCGCACGCCACTTCTTCGACCACACCAACCCGGACGGCGCGGACCCCGGGCAGCGCATCACCGCCGCCGGCTACCACTGGTCCACATACGGCGAGAACATCGCCCAGGGCCAGCAGACCGCCGCAGCCGTCATGCAGTCCTGGATGAACAGCCCCGGCCACCGGGCGAACATCCTGAACTGCGCCTTCAAGGACATCGGCGTGGGCGTCCACAAGGGCGCGGGCGGTCCCTGGTGGACGCAGGACTTCGGCGCCAAGATGTGACGCGGCTTCGAGCGACGTCGCCGGGGCGGCGGAGCTGTTGTCGAAGAACTCACCGCTGGTGGTCGCGCCGCCGGGTGGTCGGCGGTCGTGGCGGGGCGGTCGGCGGGCGCGCCACGGACCTCCCGGTGTCCGCGTCCGGCGCAGGCCGGCCGGCGCCGAGTGCGATGAGGAGGCGGGTGCAACGGGCTGTCATCTCGGCCGCGCGCCCTGGGGCCGCACCTGGAGAACCAACTGCGGCCGCACGCGCTGACATTGCGTCCTTTCCTGCAGTCCTTCGAGTCCTCGACGCTGGGCGGCTGGCTCGCCACACGCGCCGGCGGCCACTACGCGACGCTGTACACGCAGAGTGCTGCTCCCTGCGCCCTGCCCCCGGCGACCGCCGTGGAAACCTGCCTCACAAGCCGAACAGTCGCGCGGCGTTGTCGTGGCAGACGTCGCGGAGCCACTGGTCCCCGAGTTCCAGACGCTCCAGGGCCTCGAGCTGATGGATGTAGGGATAGGGGATGTTGGGGAAGTCGGTGCCGAGGAGGATCCGGTCGCCGAGGCCGGCCAGACGTGGCAGCGCACGCCGTGGGAACGGCTCGAGCCGCTCGGCGAAGTCGGTGAACACCATCGTGGTGTCGAGCCTCAGCTCCTGGTACCGCTCGGCGAGGCCGAGGAAATCCTCGTACTCGGGCATTCCCATGTGCGCGATGACCAGGCGCAGCCGGGGGTGCCGGGCGAGCACGCGTCCGACCGGTTCGGGTCCGGTGTGCTTGCCCGGCACGGGTCCCGAGCCGCAGTGGATCACGATGGGGACTTCGGCCTCGGCCAACAGTCCCCACACGGAGTCGAGCACCTCGTCGGCGGGGTCGTAGGCCCCCACCTGCACGTGTGCCTTGAAGACCCGCGTGCCTGCCTCGATTGCCTCCCGGACGTAGGACTCGACGCCCGCCTCGGGGAAGAGGGTCGAGGTGTGCAGGGAGTCGGGTGTCCGGTGCGCGAAGCCGGCGGCCCAGCCGTTGAGCCACTCGGCCATGCCCGCCTTGTGGGGATAGAGCATCGATGTGAAGGCGCGGACCCCGAAATCCCGGATGGTGGCGAGTCGTTCGGCCTCTTCGGTGCGGTAGGTGATGGGCCATATGAGGTCGTCGTTCGTGGCGCCGAGGGAGTCGAAGTAGCTCCAGACCTTGCGCAGCACGCGCTCAGGCATGAAGTGGGTGTGGATGTCGACGAGTCCTGGCAGCCCCAGCCGCTGCCAGAACCGGCGGACCTCGGCTGCCTCGCTCGCCGACTCATCTGCTCGCTTCATCTGCCCTCGCGAAATCGTGGTGGTGCTCCACAACCATGGCGCACTTGAAGTACCTCAGATGCCCCACGGTGCCTGGGCGGATCTTGTATCACACCGGGCCCGGCAGCGCTTGAGGGCGAACAGGCACAGCAGGATCGACCCGATCTAGGTCGTGGTGATGGCGTTGAGTACCCGAGGGATGATGCGTTCGCGGACGGCGGCGGCCGGGGCGCCGTGAATGATTTCCAGCACCGTGATTCCCTCGTGCATCGCGGTGACCAGCATCGCGATGTCACGGCCGTCGTGCGGGGCGGCCTCGTGCAGCAGGCCGGTGAGGATCTGGGCCATGCCGGCGATGAGGCGTCCTCGCGGGGCGCCAGCTCGACGGCGATGTCGGGATTGCGGTCGGCATGGAGCGTGAACTCCATGGAGGTGAGGAACCATTGTTCGTCGTCGCGGCGGTGGGTGGCGAGCAACTCCAGGACCCGCCGGCCCGGACGTCCACCATCGGTGTCGTGGTGTGCGGCCGGGGCTTCGTCGGCGACTTGGGCATGGTGTACCTGTTCAGACCTTCGCGTAGTCGTCGTAGAACCCTGCGCCGCTCTTCACGCCGAGACGGCCACTGCTGATGTAACCACGCAGCAGCGTACGGGGGCCCTACGGGTACTCGGGGTGTGAGGCCGCGTAGTGTTCCTCGATGTCGAGTACGACGTCCAGACCGACCTGGTCCATCATCCGGAACGGCCCGTGCTTGAGCCCCGTGTTGACGCGGAACGTCCCGTGTCGACGTCCTGCGGTGTGGACACTCCCTCCGCGACGATTTCGAGGCACTCGCGCTTCACGGCGGCCCACACCCGGTTGAAGATGAACCCGGTGCTCTCCTTGTGGGCCTCGAAGGGAGACACCCCGAACTCGGCGAGTGTGGTCGGCACGAAGTCCAGCACGTCGCGGTCGGTCTTGCCGCAGGACATCACGTCGACGGCGTTCTGCGCGGGCGGCATGTAGAAGTGAATGTTGAGCACGCGTTCGGGATGCCGGACGTGGTCGAGGAAGTTACTGCTGGCGTGGGACGAGGAGTTGCTCGCGAGGATCGCGTCGGTGGGGGCGATCGCGTCCGGGGCTCCGAAGATTTGCTTCTTCAGCTCGAGCCGTTCCGGGACCGCCTCGATGACCAGCCACGCGTCCCGGACCGCTTCGGTGAGAACCGCCACGGCGACCACGGTTCCCGGCGTGTCGTTCTCGAGGCGACCGGCGACCACGGCGAGGTTCTGTTCGACATGGGCGACTGCCACCTCACCCTGCGACTCGGACGGGTCGTAGATCCGCACGGCGCCACCACGGGTCGCGAACATCAGGGCCATGCGACGGCCGAGTGTCCCGGCGCCGATCACGGCCACCGGGCGGGATGCGTAGCCGGCAGGCACGGTGAAGCTCCCAGCACTCACTCCTTCGACAGGGCTCCGTCGCGACCTTCACGGCGGAGCGATGGGGGAGTCGACTCCCTCGGAGATGTGCACCTCCAAAACGAGTACAACCTGTATCCGATACAGGCTGTACGCGTCTGGTCGGTGGATGGGTCGCCGGGAGCAGGAGAGGGAGATGTGCAACCCGCACGGGGTCTGCGGTGACCACGTCGATCGGCCGTGCCGGCCACACCGTGTCCAGGTGCATGACATGCCGGGGCGCCCGAGGCGGAGGCGGCCGACCTGCCCGTGCCTCCTGTGCCGCCCGGCGTGGCGGTCAAGGTCTCGTCGTCACTTGGTGAAGACGAGGCAGACGTTGTGTCCGCCGAACCCGAACGAGTTGGCCAGCGCGGCGGACCACTGACCGGTGCGCCGCCCACCGCGCACCACGTCCAGTTCCACGCGCGGGTCGAGTTCGTCGAGGTTGCGCGTGGCCGGCACGGTGCCGTCCTTGAGTGCGAACAGAGCGGCCATGGCGCCAACCGTTCCGGACGCACCCATCATGTGACCTGTCATCGACTTCGTCGCCGTCACCGCAGCGTGGCCTCCGATCACCCGGCCGATCGCCTCGGCCTCCGCCAGGTCACCGGACTCCGTAGAGGTGGCGTGGGCGTGCACGACCCCGATGTCGGCCGGGGCCAGGCCGGCGTCACGCAGCGCCAGTTCCATCGCGAAGGCCTGACCTTCCGCGTCCGAGGCCGTGATGTGGTTCGCGCTCGAACTCACGGCACTGCCGGCCAGCGTGCCGTAGGCACGCGCTCCACGGGCCCGGGCGAACTCGGCGCGTTCGAGCACCATCATCCCCGCGCCCTCGCCCATGACGAACCCGGACCGCTTGACGTCGAACGGGCAGGACACGGTCTCTGGATCCACGGACTGTGTCGACAGGGCCTTCATCTGGGCGAATGCCGCGATGGTGAAGGGGTGCAGGCAGGCCTCCACCCCACCTGCGACGACCAGGTCCGCCCGCCCGCTGCGGATCAGATCCTGCCCCAGGGCGAGGGCCTCGGCCCCGGACGCGCAGGCACTCACCGGAGTCCTGGCGCCTCCCTTCGCGCCCAGATCCATGCTCACCCAGGCGGCCGGCCCGTTGGGCATCAGCATGGGGACCGCGAACGGCGACAGCCGGCGAATCCCGGCGCGTTCGAAGACGTCGTCCTGCCCCAGAGTGCTGAGGACACCACCGGTCCCCGTACCGATGACGACGGCGAATCGTTCCGGCTCGACCTGTGGAGCGCCGGCGTCCTGCCAGGCTTCGCGCGCACTGAGGATGGCGACCTGCTCGCCGCGGTCCAGCTTCCTGGCCTCGGTCCTCGGAAGCAGGGAGGCAGGGTCCGTCGTGAGTCCGGCCGCAACGTGCACGGGCAGGTCCGCGGCCCACTCCTCGTCCAGGAAACGCACCCCCGACTTACCGTCCAGCAGCCCCGACCACGACGACGGCGCATCGGCTCCCAGCGGCGTCATCGCACCGACGCCCGTCACCAGTACATGACCGTTACGGGTCACGCGACCCTCCTTGAATTGTTAAGACGCCACATAGCGCCCGACTTGCCTTGATGGAGATCATCTCAGTGTTCAGAACGGAGATCAGGGTTTGAGTTGATCGATTCGGAAGCAAGGAATTGTCACATCTCTACAATTTGCGAGATTGAAGTAGTGGTGTCGCAGGAGCTGGCGACTGCTGAGGGAGGGCGGTGATCGGGCGGCCCGGACACCGGTGGCGCCCACAGGGGGGAAGGTCGCGCGGCCGGCGCCGGAGCCTTTGTGCGCGGCCGCTGTGACGTAGGCATCAGTGCTGTCGCGGCATGTTCCACGCCGCCCACGCCTTTCCCCTTTTTTCGGCCTCGCTACTGCGGTCATGCGATCCGGGACCGGGTCGTGCGCAAGATCGCGGCAATGCGGTCGCGGGGGTCGAGCGGAAATGCGTGAAGTGCATCACTGAGGGGTCGTGCGAAATGGTGCATTCTGCTCGATATGCATTATTCCTTCCCTGGTCGGCCCGGCGGACACGCAGCGATGGCACCAGCACCGCGAGCCTGGACGGCAGTACTGCGAGGGATCGGTACGATCCGCGCGAGCAGCGATGACCACGTCCTGCGCCATGGTGTGAAGAGTCTGATCGCAGCGGCGCTCACGTGGCAGCTCATCGCCTTGTGGCTGCCGGGGCAGCAACAGTTCCTGGGTGTGGCCGTTGCGTTGGTCATGGCCAATGAGTCCACGGTGTACAGCTCGGTGGTCCATGCTGCGCGCCGGGTGGCGGTCCAGGTGTCGGGAGTGGCGCTGGCTGTCGTCACCGCCTGGTTGCTGGGGGCCACCGCGGGAGCGGTCGTGGCCGTCCTGACGGTGGTGCTGCTCACCGGTGGGCGCCGCAACGGCGAGGACCGGCTCCAGGTCGCATCGACCGCGGTGATCACCCTGACGGCTGCCGCGGCGGCTCCGGTCGGACATGTGGTGTCCCCGACGATCTCCACCCTTACCGGTGCTGTGGTGGGAGTTGCGGTAAACGCCCTGGTCCTTCCACCGACGTACCTCAGCGAATCCGACGCCGCCGTGCGCACTCTGGCCCGCAGCATGGGCACGCTGCTGCAGGACATGGGTCGTGGCCTGGGGGAAGGACGGTCTCAGAGCCACGGGCACATCTGGCTGGAGCGGGTGCGAAATCTGGAGCAGCAGGTAGTGGAAGCTCGCGACGAGGTGCAGAGGGCAGCCGAGAGCCTGCGCTGGAACGCCCGGGCCGCGCACCGGCATCACATGTTCCCGGTCTACGAATGTGCCTTGGAGGTCCTCCACACGGCGTCGTACCGGGTGCGGGGCATCGCCGTGACTCTGGCGGAGAACATCGACCAGGAGGTGGACCACGGCCTGGGGCAGGGCTTCGCTGTCAGATACGGGGAGTCGCTCGTGTTGGCGGGACAGATGTTCACCACACATGCCGCTGTAGGGCCGGAGGCCGGTTCGGCTCGGGCCGACGCCCGAAGGCAGTTGCGTAAAACGATCGATCACGTGCTGACCTGGCATGCCGAGGTGACCGATCTGATCGAGCAGGGGGCACTGGGCAAGCTGGATGCCTGGCATGTCTACGGATCGCTCGTCGCCGACATCGAGCATCTCCTTGCCGAGCTGGACGGCATCAGGCCGCCGTCCCGAAAGGCCGAGGCGGAGGCAGGACCGGCCGGGATCGGCGAGGTCTGCAACGCATTCAGTGGGTGATCCGACGGTGATACGGCGACTCTGAGACGGCCTGTCGGCCAGGTTCTCGGAGGCCGGCTCGGGGCGATTTCACCCCCTGAGGGGACGATGTTCCGAGGTCCGCATCGCCACGCCGCGGCTCATGACAAGCACTGCGTTCCGCCCGATCGAAGAAGCAGCGGAGGGCTGGTCGGTTGCTATGTCCGGTTCGCTGCCTGCTTGACGGTCCTGATCACTGGTGCCGTCTCGAGGTGTGTGATGGCCGGGAGCGCGGCGACCCGGGTGGTCAGGTACCGGTACAGCTCCCGTTGGTCCGTGCACACCACGCTCGCGTACAGGTTGGTAGGGCCGGTCGTGGCGGCGGCGAACGCGATCTCCGGATGGCCGGCCAGCGCCTGACCGGCCTCCTCCAGGTGCGCGGGGGCGACCGAGAGCCAGAGCAGGGTCCGGGCGTTGACGCCGAACATGCGCCAGTCGAAGTCGATGTCGAGATAGAGCAGGCCGTGTTCGCGCAGCTCCGTCATCCGGCGCCGGACCGTCGTCGGCGACCAGCCGGTCGCCGCGGCCAGCTGCTCGAACCCGGCCCGGCCGTCGGTGGCGAGCACGGCGAGGAGCCTGCGGTCACCGTCGTCGAGCCACACCGGTCCCTGTCGGTGCGGCATCGGGGGCGGGCGCAGCCGTTCGATCGCTTCCGCGTCCAGCGACCCGAGTTTTCCGACCAGGTTGTCCAGGCCGCCGTAGAAGGCGTGCAGCACGGAGTGCGCGGTCACGCCCTCCACGCGCGGGGTGCGGGGGAGTTTGGCCAGCAGCAGCGCCTCGCTGTCCGCCTCGCTCTCGGTTCGGACCACGCAGGTGATCTCGGTGCCGCCGGAGCTGAGGCTCACCCAGGACGTGTCGGGGCGTCTGGCGAGCGCCTCCGCGACCGGGAGCGACGCGTTGGGCGCACACCGCACCCGCAGGAACCACAGGATGGCGCCGAGCGCGGTCGGGTCGACCCCGCCGAGCACCCGTACCGCCCCGGCCGACCGCAACCGGGCGTAGCGGCGGGCGACGGTGCGATCCGACACGCCGAGAACCTCGGCGATGGTGCTGAACGGGGCACGGCCGTCGATCTGCAGGGCGTGCACGAGCCGGCGATCCAGCTCGTCGTAGTCGGATTCCACCGAGCCGAAGGTAGACGGTGTCAGATATCGGCGCAATGGAGCCGGTTCCTGGCTCGGGCGGCTCGGCCGGCGGAGCGTTGCACCTGTACTGATCGACACATGCAGAGGAGAGTCCGTGGACACCGATGTGATCGTTGTCGGCGCCGGCCCGACCGGAATGACGCTGGCCAACGAGCTGTTGACGGCGGGGGTCTCGACCGTGCTGGTCGACAAGCTGTCGCAGCGCAGCGACCTGTCCAAGGCGGGCGGCGTGCAGTCCCGCACACTGGAGGCACTCGACCAGCGAGGGCTGCTGGAGCCTTTGCTGGCCACCGGAGATCACCCCGTCACCACTGGCCACTTCGCCGGTATTCCGCTCCCGCTCCACTCCAACCGGCACCGTCTGCCATGGCGGTCCGTGCCGCAGGTGGTGATCGAGGGATTCCTCGAGCGGCATCTCGCCGCGCACGGCCTCCACGCCCGCAGGGACCACGAACTGGTCGACCTCGCCCAGGACGACGACGGGGTCACCGCGACCTTCGCCAACGGCGCCGCCCTCCGGGCCAGTTACCTCGTCGCCGCCGACGGCGCTCACAGCACCGTACGGTCGCTGCTGCGGGCCGGGTTCCCCGGTCAGCCGGGCACGTTGACGATCATCGCCGCCGACGTGCGGCTGGGCGGCGTCGAGCCCTCCACGTCGCACACCTGGAACGAGGACGGGCACTGGGCGGCGCTGTTCCCGCTCGGCACCGATCCGCAGGGCAGGCAATTGCGCCGCCTGGTGCTCGGTGGACCGGGCCAGTCACTGCCGAGGCAGACCCCGGTCACCGAGAACGACATCCGGCACGGCCTGAGCACCGTGTTCGGAACGCGGGTGCAACTGCTCGAACTGCGCTACGCCCGCCGTATCACCAACGCGTCACGGCAGGTCGAGCAGTACCGGCACGGGCGGGTGTTCCTGGCGGGCGATGCCGCCCATGTCCACCTTCCGCTCGGCGCGCAGGGCATGAACACCGGGATACAGGACGCGCTGAACCTCGGCTGGAAGCTCGGCGCCGCCGTGCACGGCTGGGCACCGAAGAACCTGCTCGACACGTATCACGCGGAACGCCATCCGGCCGGGGCCGCCGTCCTGCGCAACGTCCGGGCACAGAGCCTGCTGATGGACTGGGCCGGCACCCGCGATCCGGACGTGCTGGCCGCCCGGGAGATCTTCACCACCATGGCCCAACTGCCGGACGTCCAGCACCACCTCGCCGACCTGATGTCCGGGATGGCCCTCCGCTACCCGATGCCGGGTACCGAAACCCATCCGCTCGTCGGCCGGCCCGCGCCGGACCTGGACCTCGGCCCGGCCCGGGTGCACGAACTGCTGCGGTCCGGGCACGGCATCCTGCTGGATCCGGCAGACACGTTCGCCAGGGCCGCGGGCCCCTGGTCGGACCGGGTGGACCGGGTCGGCCAGGGCGCCGACACCGAGCCGATGCTCATCCGGCCGGACGGCTACGTGTGTTGGGCCGGCGCGGATGACGTGGAACCGGCGCTCGACCGCTGGTTCGGCGAGCCCCGCTGAGCCGACGTACAGGAAGCCGGCCGTCGTGGAGAGGCTGGTGGTCATCAGCGGGCGCCTGTGGTGATATCTGTCGTGCTTCGGCCCGGGTCGGGAGTCGATGGTCGGCCAGTCCCGGGTGGCGGCGAGTTCTCGCAGGTCAGCGCCCTTGCGTCCGTTGAGATTGTCCCGGATCGGGACGACCGGGCCGCCGAGCTGCTGGTGTGCCGCGATCACCGGCGGCGACGTCAAGGACTCCCGCGTCGCCGGCGTGGGACGATGTCCGCCATGGCAGGTCAGATCTGGGTGTCGCTCATATCCTTGGGCGGAGTCGTCCTTGGCGGCTCGTTGTCCTACCTCGTCCAGCACAGGACGCAGTTGTCGGCGGAGCGCGCGGAACAGCGACGACAGCACATCGCCTTGTCGGAGACCCGGCGCACGGAACGCCTTGCGCTGCTCGAGCGGTTCATCGAGGTGGCGGCCGAGGCGGAACGTTCCGCGTTCAGCCGGCCTGCCGAGTTCAACGACACTCACCCCTGGTACCTGAAGACCCAGGACGCCATGAACCGGTTGTGGGTCGCGGAGCGGCTCATCCGTGTCCAGTTCCCCCTGACCGTGCATGACGCGGCACGCGCGTACTTCCTCGACCTCAACCGGACCGTGTGGGAAGGCTTGCCCGATGGCGAGAGCGTGCGGGACTACCTGGAGGACAACCGGCTGAGGTTTCTGGACGCGGCCCGGGCAGCGATGGGGTAGCCGACGGCCGACCCCTGAAGATCCTTTATGAGGGACAGCCCTTGGCGTGGTCCTGGGAAGCCACGGTCCGGTGTGGCGTGGCGGCCCGAGTGCGCAGCCGACTGTGCTGCGTCCGCGCCGCAGGGGTGTGATCCCGGCTTGGGCCGTGCTTGGCGGCACTCATCCAGGACTGTTCGCGGGCTTGGAGCGTGGTCTCGGTCGGGTGGTGTTTGCCGCCCCTGAGGGGCTTGATCGCGTGATGTGACCCATAGGAGGCAGATCACATCCGATCCGGGATCGTAGGACGGGAACGCCCTGAACAGGACATGAAAGCCGCATAGCGGACCATAACGGGTATTCCTCCGATGTGGGGTAGTACGTCACATCATTGCGCCCCGCCCAGCCGGTCGCTAAACATTGCTGTCGTCGCCGGGAGCCAGGCGATGGACACCAGCCGGAACCCCCGGCCACCTCCACCCACTCCTGCTCACGCACCAGGGCCCCCTACAGGCCCCCGCGCAGCCCCCAGCAGGGCCGGCGCCGACGATGTCCCCCAGCGGAAAGTTACTGACGCATGACCATGACCACTCGCACCGCCCGCCTGCGCACCCTCGTCGTCACCGGCCTGGCCACCACCGGCTGCGCCGCCGCCGCCATCACCCTGATGCCGGCCACCGCACAGGCCGCCGAGGCCACGCAGGCACCCACCGCCCACACGGTCAAGGCCACCGCCGGATACAGCCGCACCACCACCGCCCAGACCAAGACCGGCTCCGGCAACAACCTCGACGGCTGGATCAAGCAGTCCCTGCAGATCATGAAGGCCAAGGGCATCCCGGGCAGCTACGAGGGCCTCAAGCGCAACATCATGCGCGAGTCCGGCGGCAACCCCGCCGCCCAGAACAACTGGGACGTCAACGCGCAGAAGGGCACCCCCTCCAAGGGCCTGCTCCAGGTCATCGACCCCACCTTCAACGCCTACCACGTCACCGGCACCGCCCACAGCGTCACCGACCCCGTCGCCAACATCACCGCAGCCGCCAACTACGCCGCCCACCGCTACGGCTCCATCGACAACGTCAACTCCGCCTACTGACCCAGGCCCAGACGACCGTCACAGCAGGCGGCTGCCTGACGTGGTGCCGATGCGGGTGGTGAACCAGCCGGTGAAGACCCGCAGGAAATCCCCCTCACCGATGGGAAGAAACGAGACTCCCTCCCCTGGGAAACCAACCAGGGCTTCCCAGCAAGCCATGACGTGTCGCCGCGTGCGCTACCCGTCGAGCGGGCGGCGATAGACGGTCGACTGCCTGACTCGGAAGCCGAGACGCTCGTAGAGCCGGTTGGCTGCCACTCGGTCCGGCCGGGAGGTGAGATCGACAGTCCGGGCGCCCGCCTCCTGAGCAATCCGCAAGGCCTCCTGAGTGAGACGGCCGGCCACTCCCTGACCGCGCGCCGCACTGTCGACGACCACGTCCTCGACGCGGGCGCGCAATCCAGACGGCAAGGGCAACAACACCAGCGTCAACGTCCCGACGATCGCCTCGGACGTCCGGGCGACGAGCACCGTGTTGGCGTCGCACGTCACCATCCGGTGGACCGCTTGGTGATCGAGAGGCTTCGCCGTCGAGGACAGTTGAGGCAACAGCCGACCAAAGGCGTCGACGAGTTCCGGGTCGGCTTCCCTGACGATGTCTACACGGACGTCCATGCGCGGAGCCTAACCGACGGTTGTGGATCGCCGGCCCCGCTCACCTGCTCGTTCTCGGCGCGGCGGCTGTTCTGTTCGCCGTGGTGGCCGGACAGCATGGTTGATCGTCGTCATGCCGCGGAAGCGGTCATGCCCTTCCGCGCTGATGACCGGGCGGACACCTCGTCCCGCTGCCGCGCCGAGTTCAGGTGGGCAATGCCGTCGTCGGCCTCGCGCCACCGCCTGCCGGGAGCTTCGTCGTCGATATGACCCGTTCTCAGTGAGTCCGTGCCTCAGCTGCCTCAGGAGGTGTGAGAGCGGCCTGCATGGCCACCCCGTCCACGTAGGAGTGCTTCTCCTTGACGGCACCGTTCTCGACCAGTACGAAGTCTGCGAGAGCGACGTCGACCGTGGCACCGGAGACGGCCGTCCCGGTCAGCTTCCACTGGACCACCCAGAAGTCCTCACCGGTGCGGAGTGAGACGAACTCGAAGGCCAGGTCCGGGACGAGCGAGAACATCCCGGCCGCCGCCTCCCGGATGGCAGCCCGGCCCCGTACGGGGTCCTGGCCCGAGTGGAGATGGAACACCGAGTCGGGCGTGTGGAGTTCGGCGATCCGGTCAGGATCGCGGGCCTCCCAGCAGGCATGGTAGCGCTCGAACACCTCACGCGTGGCGGCGGTCACCAGAGGTCCTCCCATTCGGCAAGAAGCGGGTACACCGCATGTAACGTTCCGAACCAGTCGTACGTCAACGTCATTTGGTGATCGGCTCACCTGACGGCCGAGCTGGGCCGTACGCGGTACCAACTACCAGGGGACGTCAGCCCGTTGGGACCTCCGGGATTCGGGATGACGTGGATGATCGACGGCATCCGTCGGTGCATCGGCCGAGGACGAGACGGGGAGCGGGTCAACTCACCGGCGCGCGCTCGGGGCAGGACGACGGTGCACCGGCCCATTGGTGCAGGGCGGCTTCGAGCCCGGCGATGTCGGCGACGTCGGTGGCCCAGGCGACCACCCCGTCCGGGCGTACCAACACCCCCGTCGGGCTCGCGTGGTCGTCGGTCACGCAGCTCACGCGCCCCGACCAGGCTGCAGCGAGGCAGGCGAACGCGCCGTCCGCGGTGCGGTCGAGCAGCAGGAATCCGCCGCTGTGGCCGTGGTCGACCAGACGGGAGCCGTCCGTCAGCCACAGGTCGGGGACGAACCGTCCGACCAGCGGGTGGTCGCCCGACAGGTCGATGCGCTGCGTGACACCGGAGATCTTCTTGACCGCGTGGGTCGTGCCCTCCCGAGTGGCCAGCAGATCGGCGACGACCTCCCGGAGCGCGGCCGACTTGGCGTCCCCGCGCATCACCCCGCTCTGGGCCCGTGTCCAGTCCAGCACCCAGGCGCCGAGGGGACGACGCTCGGCGTCGTAGGTGTCGAGCAGCCCTTCGGGTGCCCAGCCGGCCACCACGGCACCGAGCTTCCAACCGAGGTTCATCGCGTCGCCGACCCCTAGATTGAGCCCCTGGCCACCGAACGGCGAGTGCACGTGTGCGGCGTCGCCGGCCAGCAGTACCCGCCCCGACCGGTAGTTCGCGGCTTGGCGGGCGTTGTCGCTCCAACGGGTCGCGGTGCCGCGCAGCGCGGTCAGCGTGACGTCGGTGCCCGAGACCCGGCGCAGACTGGTCTGCACCTCCTCAAGGGTCACCGGCGCCACGGGGCTCCCCCCGCGCGAGCGGGGCCGCGCGTGCGGGAGGGTGGCGGGCGTGCCGTCGAACTCCACGGTGACCACTCGCCCGGGCTGTGGCCCGGAGCGGTACGCCCCCCGGGTCGACCACGCCCATCCGTTCGCGAGCTTCTCCGGGTCGGCGATGTCGACGACCGCGAGGTGTCCGGTGAGTTCGGGGTCGGTGCCGGGGAAGTCGATGCCCGCGAGGCGGCGCACGGTGCTGCGTCCGCCGTCGCATCCGACCAGCCACCCGGTGCGCACCGGGCCGGCGGTGGTGCCGATGAGCACGCCGTCGCCGGTGTTCTCGAGCGTGGTGACCTCCACCCCGCGACGTACCGGTACGCCGAGTCGCGCGACATGCTCGGCCAGTAGCACCTCCAGCTCGCGCTGCGGCACCATCCGGGCTCCGGCTGCCGCGGCGTGCGCGGCGAAGTCGGCATCGGACCAGTCCACCAGGTCGGCGTCGAGGATCATCCCCGCGAAGTGGCCGGTGAACCGCGTATCAGGCCCCTGCCGGCCGGTACCGGGCCGTTGCTTGTCGACCATGCGAGCGAACGATCCCACCCGCTCGAGCATCTCCCGCTGCACCTGTTCGGCGGCAGGCAGCAGGCCACGGCGGTCGAGTGCCTCGGCCGTGGGCACGTTGATCGCCCCCGCCTTCATCGCCTCGTCCGGTTTGGCCCGGCGCTCGAGCACCTGCACCGTCGCTCCGGACAGCGCCAGCTCCGCGGCGAGCACGAGGCCCACCGGACCGGCTCCGACCACGGTGACGTCCATGTTGTGGTCCACGCTCTGGTTCACATTGATTGACACGAACGGTGTTCTATCGACGAACAGTGTTCGTGTCAAGTTATGATGGCCGGGTGAACCCCAGAGAGCGACGTACGGCGCGCCACCAGCCGCCGACCCCCGAGGCTGCAGCCGACCCCAGGCCGCGGCGCCGCAAGACCCCGATCACCGTGGGACAGGTCATCGACACCGCCCTGGGCGTCGTCGCCACCGAGGGGTACGAGGCACTGACCATGCGCCGCCTGGCCGGCGCCCTGGACACCGGACCCGCCTCGCTCTACGCCCACGTGGTCAACAAGGCCGACCTCGACGAGCTGCTCATCGGGCGGCTGTGTGCCGGGCTGGTGCTGCCCGAGCCCGATCCTGAGGTGTGGCGGGAGCAGATCCGGGACGTGTGCAGCCAGATGCGTGACCAGTACCTGAAGTACCCCGGGATCTCCCGCGCCGCGCTCGCCATGGCCCCCACCGACCTCGAGACGTTGCGCGTCAGCGAAGGAATGCTGTCGATCCTGCTCGCCGGCGGAGTCTCCCCGCAGGCCGCCGCCTGGGCCATCGACGCCCTTTTGCTGTACGTGGCCGCCTACTGCCTCGAGACATCGATCGCGCGTCAGCGGTCCGTCCGTGACGACGCTGTCTGGGTCCTCGACCGCGACGAACTGCTACGTCGGTTCGCCGCCCTGCCGGTCGAGACCTTCCCCCACACCACGCGCCACGCCGCCGAACTCACCGCGGGCGAGGGTTACGACCGGTTCGACTTCACTCTCTCCCTCATGATCGACGGCCTCGCCCACCGCCATTAGTCCAGATCACGTGCACCGCGATTCGTCCAGGGAGGCGGACAGCCCGCAGAGGTGTGCGCTGTGAAACAGGTCTGAGCCTGTGTAGCCGGGGGGGGGGGCGGGCTGGTTCGGGCGGCCCGTGGTGGCGCGGGCCCGGCGGTGCGATTGCTCGCGGCGCTCTGGAGCCCGGGGACCGTCCCCGCAGCGCTGCGAGCGCATCTTGTCACCCGTTCGGGGGTGGACAAACGCCACAGGGGAGCCCGGCGGCGAGGGTGTGGGGACGTGGCGTCCGGGTGGGAATCCCCAGGTGGGTCGGTCGGCGGACGAAAGGCCGACGGCCCGGACACCAGGAGCGTGGCTCCTGGTGCCCGGGCCCGACGGTGTGCACGGCGTGTGGGCAGCCGGACAATGGCCGTAACTGGGGTCCCCGGCCCGATTCCGGCGGGCCGGGGACCCATGTACTGCTGTTGGTTTGGGGCTAGTCCTCGTGGCGGCAGACCACGCGGAAGCTGGCGACGATGCCGTTCTTGACGTGGACGCCGTCCTTGACGTGGAGGTCGTCGACTCCGAAGCTGGAGCTGTGGGGGCCGACGGTGGCGATGGGGGCGCCGTTGTCGCAGACGACCCCGCGGAAGACCTCCACGCGCTCGTGGGTCTCGTTGCGGACGTTCAGGGTCTTGGCGCCGAGGCCGCTGATGACGGTGATGCAGTCACCCGCGTGAGCGGAGTAGGACCTCTCGTTGACCAGGATCCGGCCTTCCTCGTGGCGTCGGCCCTCTTCGCGTCGGCCTCCGCCGCCGCCTTCGTTGCCCTTGCCTTCGTTGCCCTTGCTTTCGGTGCTCTTGCCCTGCCCGGAGTCGCCGCCGAACGGGGCGGAGGCGGGGGCCGGGGCGGCAGCGGCCGGAGCCGCCTGCGGTGCCGAGGTGGGGGCGGCCGCAGCGTAGGTGATGCCGGTCGCGGCCAGGGCTGCGGCGGCCGAAACAGCGGCGGTGACCATAGTGGAACGGGCGACCATCATGTCGCTTCTCCTGTCTATCTCTCCGAGACGCCGGCCTGTCAGCCGACTGCGATCAAACGTACCTACGGCTGTCATATCGGTCATATCGGAATACTGGCGCCGGAGCGCCGATCGGGGTATTTCAGGGCCTGTTTGACGTTCGGCCAGGATCTCAAGTGACCGGAAATGCAGGCATATTGAAAGACTATTAGCCCGTCCGGATGATCTACTGACACCCGCTCACCCCTTGCCGTCGGCGTGTCGCTACGAAGGTTGCTAGGTGAGTCGTGCTAAAGGGTCGGCGGTGTCAGTCCGCTAGCCGCATGGACCGGCAGGCGACCGCAGAGTGGCCGCGAGCCGGCCGTCCCGGGGGCAGGAGTCGCCGGTCAGTGGACCTGCGCAGCAGCGCGGCCTGACCCGAGCTTCGCACCGAATGCCTGGGATCGCGATCGGTGGTGCCCAGCCAATCCGTGGGTGACGGCGTGCTGTTGACTTCTGTGACGAGGCGTGGTCAGGACGGTTCCCCGGCCTCCCCGAGGTCGAATTCCGCCAGGCCGTATGGGCGGCCGTTGACCTGGAGCGCGACGGCGTGGGTTCCCGGGTAGTGGACCCGGGTGCTGATGGGGCGGAAGGAGTGCCGGCGGGTCACGTCCGCGGATTCTCCCGGCGCCAGGCCGCGCTTGGCGAGCTTGAACACCTTGGGGACCCGTTGCCCGTTCGCCTTCACGTGGTGGATCACATAGTCGATGGCCAGGGACACCGTGTGGCCGGAGATGTTGGTGACGCGCGCGGTGAAGTCGAGGGTCCCGTGCAGGGGGATCCTGGCGCTGTCCACCTGAGGTCCCACCACCTTCAGGTCCTCGGGGCTGCCGTGGAAGCCGACCAGCTTCAGCGCGTGCGGGTCGCCCTTCTTGACGAGGGTGCGCATGGCGTGGCGGACCACGGCGGGTGTGGTGGGCGCCGGGTGGTGCATCCAGTGTGCGGCGGTCGCGGTGGCCAGGAGGGCGTCGAGGCGTGAGATGTCGTTGAGGTGGTTGGCCACCGAGCGGCGCACGTCCGCGGAGGCGTCGGCGTGCAGCTTGTCCAGTAGGGGAAGGGTGGCGCCGGGGTTGTGGTTGAGCGCGGGGACCTGCCGTGCCCGGGGGACATGGTCTCCGGCCGCCAGGGCGGCCTCGGCGTAGGCCATGCCGAATCCGCCGGGTGTGCCGCCGGTGACGAACCAGGTTTTCATGGGTGCCTCTTGAAGTGTGGTGCTGGACTGACGGACCGGCCGAACCGGCAAAGGGCGACGACGAGGGCCGGACCCACACCGCACTCCGCCCCGGCGCCGGTACGCGCGGGCGTCGCATGCTCACCACCCGGCTGAAGACCCTGGTGGCCGACGGCCTGCTGGAACGGCGCCCGTACCAGACCAGCCCGGTCCGTCACGAGTACGTGCTCACCGAGCGCGGTCGCTCCCTGCGACCCGTGATCGTCGCCCTGGCCGCCTGGGGCAACCAGCACCTGGCCCCCGGCGATCGCTCGATGATCCTCGCGGACGCCGAGACCGGCCAGGAGGTCGAACCGGCGAGCGTCTCGATGACAGCGACGCCTACGTGTTCACCGCCGGCCCGGCCGCCAGTGTGCCGATGCGGGCACGCTATGACGAACTGGACAGGAAGCGGCACGTGCCGAACCGACCGCAGACGACAGGGACGACGGCGTAGCGCCCGGACCGGGCGCCTGATCCGGCCTCGGGAGCGGCGTCGTCCCCCCTGTTCCCGTCGCGGCTGCCCAGCGGCAGCTCTCACCATCGCACCTGGAGAAAGCAGGGACCCACACCCTTGGCCTCATCGGCAGTGGATCGATCGGAACGAGCCTCGCCCGGCTGGCCGTAGCCGCGGGGTTCGACGTCGTCCTCAGCAACTCGCGCGGCCCCGAAACCCTCGCCGACCTGGTGGACTCGCTCGGCGACCGGGCCCGTGCGGCCACCCCCGCCGAAGCGGCCCGAGCCGGTGACCTGGTGGTGGCGACGATCCCGTTGGTCGCCTACGACCGGATTCCCGCAGACGCGCTGAACGGCAAGACCGTGCTGGACACCATGAACTACTACCCACAGCGCGACGGCCGCATGGCCGAACTGGACGCCGACGAGGTCACCTCCAGCGCCCTGGTGCAGCGGCACCTGGTGGGCGCATCCGTGGTCAAAGCGTTCAACAACATCGGCGCCCACCGACTGTTCACGCTCGCCCGGGCCACCGGGGCGGCCCGACGGCAGCGCCCTGCCCATCGCCGGAGACGACGCCCGCGCCAAGAAGGACGCCACGCACCTGCTGGATGTCCTCGGCTACGACGCGGTGGACATCGGTACGCTCGCCGACAGCCGGCGCAGCGAACCGATCACCCCGGTCTACGTCGAGCCGTACCTCGGACCGGCACCCGCAGGGCTCGGGGCCAAGGAATGGTTCCAGCGGATCTCGGAGGACCCCGGCCGGCCCGTTTCGGCCGAGCGGGTACGAGAGCTGGTCGCCGACGTGGTGCGCGGGCCGGTACGCGCGGGCGTCGTGCCGTCCTGACGCGGCGCCGTGTGCGTGTCCGGGATCCGAGCCTGAACCGGACCTCGTGCACAGACCGGAGTCTGCTCCGCTCAGTGGAACTCGTGAACCAACTCGATCTCGCCGACGATGTGAGCGTTGAACTCGTCCAGCTCCCCGGCCGGTACCCACAGCTCAAGGATCGTGCGTCCGCCTGCCTGCCGGACCGGATACCTGCGCAGGAAGTCGGAGTCGACGTCGAACCGGGTGACGAAGCCGGCGCCGTCGTGCCGGACGTTCCAGTCTCGAGCGATCTTGATGGCGTAGTCCTCGTTGAGGACCGGGTAGAAGATCGGCTGCTCGGGAAGCCGGGGCGGCCAGGCACGCCAGTCCAGCTCGCGCACCAGCTCCAGTTCCCCGGGGCGGGTCGGGCGCCACAGGGTCGTTGTTGCTTGCCGGGTGGTCGCGCGAATCGCTCTCTGGACGAGGCAGCCGCCGGTGCGGCCGGCCGGGAGAAGCCCGACGCTACCGAGGGCGCACCTACGGCGGCCACCCCGTTTCGAACGCCGTGGCATCCAGCAGGCACTGCTGCGAGCACCGTGGTCAGCCACCGGGACAGCGCCGCTCAGCCGACCCCGACCAGGCGCTGGCCCGGCAGGTACGGCGTGTACGGCACCGCCGCCGGCCGGCGACCACGGCAAGGTGATGCCGCATCAGGGATCACGTGAAGTGAGACCACGTGAACAGGGATCAACGGAACACCTCGTACGTCTTTGCGTACATGCTGTGCTTCTTCCCGTTCACGTACAGCCGCATGTAGTACGACGTGCCTGTGGAGACGGTGGCGTCCAGCCTGTGCTGTTCGCCGTTGTTGCAGTACATGTAGCCGCTGTGGTTCATGACGTGGCGGTCCCTGGTGCGGACGATCTCGGCCTTGATCTTGGCTCCGTCGTGGCCGTAGCAACCGAAGTTCGTCGCCAGCCAGCGGGACCTGTGGGGGACGAAGTCGCCGGTGGACCAGTAGCCGGCCGCGGAGTGGGTGCCGTGCCAGATCTGCGTGTAACGGGTCTGCGGAGCCTGCGAGGCGGCGGAAGCGCCCTGCGCGTTGCCGGCGAGTGCGACGAGTGCGCCCCCTGCGAGGGCCATGGCCACCATCTTCTTGCGCATGGGATTCGTCCTTCAGTCGGTGAGTGACAGCCGGCGGCGGCCGAGCGTCTGCGAAGACCGCCGGGCCGCCGGGCCTTGCGTGTCATAAAGCGTCCCAATTGAGTAACTACAGCGTCATGAGCGCACAGCGCACTCGACTTGGCGCACAGCGCACTTCTGCGGGGACGCCGTACCGAGGACGATCGTGGGGTGACGGACGATTGTCCCGTAGCGGCTGTGCCCACGATGCAGGCCGGTTACGACTCCTGTCCCCACCGTGCCCAGGTATGAGTGTCCAGGCTGTCATAGGGGCCGATGCGGGAGAGTTCAGCGCCGTCTCGTCCCAGGGCCACGACGACAGGACGGGCTCCGCGGCTGAGGTAGGGGGATGTCCACACAGCGATGAGCCTGCGGTCCCGCGGACTCTCGATCCGGCGGCCACCGACGAGAACGTGACCCACGTCCCGCCCTGGGCGCACCTTGACGCAACTGATCCATGGGGCCGTGATGATGGAGCGTGGAGGGTCGAGCCGTTGCGTGAGGCCGGCGACGCCGCCGCCGTTGCTCATGTCGAGCACATCGACGTGGTCAGGATCGTCTCCGGAGCCGCCTCCCACTCGTGGCGCGTCGAGCCGTTCCGACGACGGTGGACTGCTGACCGCAGACCGTGTGGCCGTGTGCGGATGCCTCGGCGACGGCCAACGGATGCCCGTTGTGAGGGTGTGGGTCAGGCGGTCGGCTGCTGACGAGCGGAGATTCCGGTGAGGATGAGGTCGATGCCGGCGAGGAACTCTGCTCGGTCGTCGTGCTTGCGCAGCCGGCCGGCGACGCTGCGGGTGAACGCGTACTGGTCGGGATCGAGTTCTTCCCATGCCGTCGCCACGGCGTCGAGGAACTCGGTCCGGTCCGTGCCCGGCTGGAGCGTCCGGGTGTTGGCGGCGTTCTGGCCCGCCACTCCGAGGATGTAGCTCATCAGCGCGGACGCTGCCGTGAACTGGGCGGCTTCGGGCACTTGGAGCGCCTGGACCTGGCGTCCGATGCGCTCGAAGATGTGGAGCATCGGCGACTGCGGGGGTGCCTGGGTGAGCTGCGTGCCGACCCATGGGTGGGCCTCGATCGCGTCGAACACGCCGAGCGCGAGGGCGCGGATCGCATTCCACGGCGTCGCGTCGGTCTCGTCTTCGGTGACCGTGGTGGCGACGACAGCGTCGGTGGCGGCGGCGAGGAGTTCGGTCTTGCCCGAGACGTGCCAGTAGATCGCCCCCGGGCCGGTGGCAAGGCGCTCGGCCAGTGCGCGGAACGTGAGACCGCTCTCGCCCACCGTGTCGAGAAGCTCGACGGCGGCGCTGACGATGCGCTCTCGGGAAAGAGGTTCCTGCCGCCGCTCGGGACGGCGAGTCCTGGTTGCCATGCCTGCATTCTAAGCATCCTGGAACGTCGTTCCAGCTTGACAGCGCATGGAATGCCGTTCCAGTCTTGCCTCTGGAACGACGTTCCAGCATGACCTGCCGGGTGTGCGCCCAGCGGTCCGCGACCAGGAAGGAAGCACCATGACCACTCCGGTCACGATCATCGGCGCCGGACTCGGCGGCCTCACGCTCGCCCGTGTCCTGCACGTCCACGGAATCCCGGCCACGGTCTACGAGGCGGAGCCCTCCCCGACGGCGCGCGCGCAGGGCGGGATGCTCGACGTCCACGACCACAATGGCCAACCGGCGCTCCAGGCCGCAGGCCTGCTCGAGGAGTTCCGTGGCCTCGTCCTGGAGGGCCGCCAGGCCACACGCGTCCTCAACCGGGACGGGACCGTTCTGCTCGACGAACCCGACGACGGCACGGGCGGACGCCCCGAAGTGCAGCGCGGCGAACTGCGCCGGATCCTGCTCGACTCACTCCCGGCAGGCACCGTCCGGTGGGGGTACAAGGTGCGTGGTGTCCATGCCCTCGGCGAGGGCCGCCACGCGGTGACCTTCGTCGACGGCACCACCGTCGGTACGAGCCTGCTGGTCGGCGCGGACGGTGCGTGGTCACGGGTCCGGCCCCTGGTCTCCGATGCGACCCCCGAGTACGTCGGCAGGTCGTACATCGAGACCTATCTGTTCGACGCCGACACCCGGCACCCTGCCGGCGCGAAAGCGGTGGGCGGGGG
This sequence comes from Streptomyces broussonetiae, assembly GCF_009796285.1. Lineage (NCBI taxonomy): Bacteria > Bacillati > Actinomycetota > Actinomycetes > Kitasatosporales > Streptomycetaceae > Streptomyces > Streptomyces broussonetiae. Next base: position 9,232,536 of record NZ_CP047020.1, read on the forward strand.
ATCGCTCTTCGCTCTCGCGCCGGGGAAGGGGATCCAGGCTCATCGGGAGAGCGGCGGGACCCTCCACACATACGCGGCGCTCTCCAGGCCGCAGGGCTGGTTCGCCGGTATCGATTTCACCGATTCCGCCACGGCGACCGCGCGGATCGTGCAGGAGTTCGACGGCTGGGCGCCGGAGCTGACTGCACTGATCACCGACAGCGACACCACGCCGGTCCTGCGCCCCCTCAACGCGCTGCCGATCGAGCACCGGTGGGATCGGGTGCCGGGGGTCACTCTGCTCGGCGACGCTGCCCACCTCTCGGCCCCGAACGGCGACGGCGCCAACCTGGCCATGTATGACGGCGCCGAACTCGGCAGGGCCATCGTGTCGCGCCCGCACGACGTCGAGGCCGCGCTCATGGATTACGAGCAGGCCCTGTTCCCCCGCAGTGTCGCGGCTGCCACCGAAGGCGCGCAGCTCCACGAGATCCTCTTCGGCCTCGAAGCGCCCCACAGCCTGGTCGACATGCTCACCGGACACGAACAGCCCCGATGAGGCACTCGTTGCGTGGGGCTCGGAACGATCGGCACACCGGCCAGGGCCTGCCACCTGAGCCCGGCGGTTGTGCGGCCTCTGCGCAGGTCGTCCGATGTGCGAGGCCACTGCTGTTGCGGAAGTATCGGTAGCGGGACGTATGAACCCGTGCCAAGCGCGGTTTCGCACCGCTTGCGGCGGTGCGGCGATGCCTGTGCAGACAGGCGCTCAACGTTCGTTTCGGCGTCCGTACCGGAGCACTCAGATGAGCGAGCGCAACACGAAGGGGCCTTCGGGGTTCATGCAGGCGGCTGCACGGCGGAGTGCCCTCGCACCAGGACCGTCCGCCGGCGACTGGGGACTTCTGCTGATCAGGCTGACCTTCGGACTGCTGATGGCCGGACACGGCTCGCAGAAGCTCTTCGGCCTGTTCGGGGGGCAGGGGCTGGCGGCAACCGGCAGAGGATTCGACGCCCTGGGCTACCACCCGGGCAGGGTCTATGCGGTGATCGGCGGCCTCTCCGAATTCCTCGGCGGCCTCGGCCTGGCCGCCGGGCTGTTCACCCCCCTCGCAGCCGCCGCTCTGATCGGCGTGATGATCAACGCCATGGCAACCGTCACCGGGGCCCACGGGCTGTGGGATACGGACGGTGGTGTGGAGTACAGCGTCTGCATCGCCATCAGTGCCTTGGCCATCGCCATGATCGGTCCAGGTCGGCTGGCCTTCGACCGGTTCTTTCCGTGGGGCGCCGGCGGCTGGCCCGAGGCCGGCCTCGCCCTTGGCCTCGGCGGCGTCGCCGCCGCGATCACGCTGAGCCTGTGAGAGCACGGGGCCGACGATCAGGGTGATCGACCGCCTCCGGCGTCCCCCGGTGACTCGCCCCTCCAGGACCCCAAGAGGACGCCCGCACGCGGAGCGGCGTGACGATTCGCGCGTGCGCGTGCGCGGGTGATGCTGCCGCCGGCTTTCCTCGGGCGGACGTCTCAAAGCCCCGCCGGTACGGGAAAGCTGTCGTGGCCCTACGGTGTGACCGGCCCGATGCACGGCCCCCTCGCCCTCGCGCAAAGGTCGCCCCTGGCGTTGCCGGAGCAACACAGAGCGTTGCCCGGGCACCGGGGGCGTGGCGTCTGGTGTCCGGGTCTGGGGGAGTGTGTTTGGTGGGTGGATTTGATGGTCAAGGGTGGGGTGGGGTCCCCGGCCCGATTCCGGCGGGCCGGGGCTCCATATCGTGTGCCGATGGTGGTGTCGGTTTGGGGCTAGTCCTCGTGGCGGCAGACCACGCGGAAGCTGGCGACGATGCCGTTCTTGACGTGGACGCCGTCCTTGACGTGGAGGTCGTCGACTCCGAAGCTGGAGCTGTGGGGGCCGACGGTGGCGATGGGGGCGCCGTTGTCGCAGACGACCCCGCGGAAGACCTCCACGCGCTCGTGGGTCTCGTTGCGGACGTTCAGGGTCTTGGCGCCGAGGCCGCTGATGACGGTGATGCAGTCACCCGCGTGAGCGGAGTAGGACCGCTCGTTGACCAGGATCCGGCCTTCCTCGTGGCGTCGGCCCTCTTCGCGTCGGCCTCCGCCGCCGCCTTCGTTGCCCTTGCCTTCGTTGCCCTTGCTTTCGGTGCCCTTGCTTTCGGTGCCCTGCCCGGAGTCGCCGCCGAGGGGGGCGGCGGCCGGAGCCGGGGCCGTCTGGGGGGCCTGGGCGACTGCGGCCGGGGCTGCCTGGGGCACGGGGGCTGAGGAAGCCGAGGCGTAGGTGATGCCAGTGACGGCAAGTGCCGCGGCGGCTCCGGCAGTGGCGGTCACCATGGTGGAACGGGCGAGCTTCATGTCGCTTCTCCTGTCGGGTATCTCGGAGATGCCGGCTCGTCAGCCGACTGCGATCAAACGTACCTACGGCTGTCATATCGGTCATATCGGAAGATCGCGGCAGGGGGCCGAAAGGGGGTATGTTCGGGCTCGCCGGCCATGTAAGCGCGATGTCAAATCCCGAGAAATAAAGGCGTATTGACATACTATTAATCCGTCCGAGGGATCTATCGGCACTTGTCCACCCTTCGAATGCCTCGTCCGCCCATCGAATGTGGCGTGTCGCTGCAAATCGCCGGGCGCGAGTCGTGTTAGGGGGGCGGCCTTAGAGGGGGAGCGGCGTCGTCGGCCCGTGGACGTGCGCCGTGGAGTGCGTCCTGCCCAGGAGCTTGGCAGGCAGGCCGGCCGGGATGGCGTTCCGTGCTGCTCGGTCAGTCTGCGGTGCGCAGCGTGCCGTTGGCATCAGTGGCGTCTGCGACCTCTGCGTTTGCAACGTCTGAGGCGTCTGTGACGTGCGGCTCTTCGTGGACGTGCCCCGGCGGGGCGGGTGACACCGGGCAGGCGGGCGGCGGGGAGTGCCGACAGTGAGGCGCCGGAACCCTCGGATGTGAGCCGTCTTCAGGGAGTCGGAAATGGCCACGCCGCACGGTGCGCTCGTTGGTCGGGGGCGTGCTCGACGCCGACCTCGTGCGGCTCGGCGGGGCCGTCGATCGGCGGCCCCTCGCCCCGGTACCGCCGGCAGGCCGGGCACTTGTGCCCGGCGTTGCAGGACATGCGCGCCCGCTCTCGCCGACGGCCATCTGGCATGTGCGCCCGCTTTGGTCGACGAAGGTGCGACACCCACGACCGGAGAGCGGTTGCACGGTGTGCTGCGTGGCCTGCTGTCGGCGGATGCCGATCCCAAGGACCGGCGTGCCTGTGGGGCACCGATCACCTGCTGGTACTCGCCCTCAACTCCCCGAACGACGCTGTGGCGGGTCTCGGTGACGAGGTCGGCCTTTTCCCTGTGCGCGCCCGTTCACGGCGCGCGTCGTCGGCATCGTCTCGGCGATCCAGCGCGGGTCGTCGTCGCGCACGGCGCCGAGTTCGACGAGGGTGGCCCGCACGCCGACGTGATAAGTCGCCACGTGCACGTCCCACGACTCGAGGCCGCCGGCGGTCGGACGGCGTCGCCGACACTGCGGTGGGCCGCGCAGCCCGCCGCCCGCCCTGGAACGTCGAACGTGCCCGGTGCCGTGGTGGGTGGGTGAGCCGGTTGCCACCGTAGGGGAACTGGTCGCCGTGGAAGGCGCCACAGGGCGGTGCGCGCCCTCAGCCTGCTCACCCGGCGGCTGGAACGCGCCGCGGGTGACGTCAGCCTCGCGCACTACCGCGTCCTCGCGGCCATCGCGGAGGAGGACGAGCGTGCCTCCCGGCTCGCCGCGCGTCGAGCGTGCCCAGGGTTCCCAGTGACTCACGGACGGCTGCGCTGTCCGGGGTGAACGCTCGGCAGATCAGACACGGACCCCGATGGCCGGTGATGCTGCCCTCGGTGACCAGCGCGTCGCCCCTGAAGGCTACGGCAGGGCCGCTCGACAGGAACGTCGTGCTCCCGGCGGTGTGGCCGGAAGTGCGCAGCGCCTTCGGGCGTCCGGGTACGTCGAGCAGCTCGCCATCCCGGAACGATCGCAGAACGGGGACCGCGGACGTGTTCAGGGCGCCGGAACGCGCCAGGTGCAGCGGCGCGCGCAGAGCGGAGGGTCGGCGTAGCGCGTAGCGGGCCGGCGCGCGTTCGGGCTTCCAGTGCCGGCGGGTCCGTCCGGGTGTCTTCAGGATCGGGGCGTCGGCGGCATGGATCCACACCGCTGCGCCGCCCTGCGAGCTGACCCGCTGCGCGAGCCCGAAGTGGTCGAGGTGGCCGTGGGTCACCAGCCTCGGGATACGCGTACGTGCGGTCGGCAGCAGCCCGCGCGGCGCGGTCGGCGGGTGCGGGACCGTAGGGGATGACGTCCCGCGCTCCGCCGGCTCGCCGGGCGGCCTCCAGGTCGCCGACCGGCAGCGGGAGCATCAGGCGCTCTGCGCCGCCGAAGGTCAGGGTCGCGGCGCCGGTCCCCAGCGGGGCCCGGACGAACCGGCCCGCCCCGTGCCCCCTCCGGACAGCGCACGAGGAGACCCATGAACCCCGCACCCCGGCACACCCTGCAGGACGAGGTCCGCTATCTCATCCTCGCCGGCCAGCGTGAAGGCAGCCGCAGACTGGCCGCCGCACTAAGGTCCCTGAGCCTGACCCCGGCCCAGGCCGAAGTGCTGGACGTGCTCCGCAGCCGGGGTGAACTCACCCTCGCCGAGCTGGGTCGGCTTCTTGTCTGCGAGGCAGGCAGCCCCAGCCGCCTCGTCGACTCCCTGGTCCGCGCCGATCTGGTCGCACGCATGCCGAGCCCTCAGGACAAGCGCGCCGTGCTGCTCTCGCTCACCCGCGACGGTGAAGAACTGACAGAGCGGCTGGGCGTGGCAACCACCGAACTCACCGCGTTCATGACGGACCGCCTGTCACCCGAGGAACTGCACAGGCTCGCCGACCTGCTGCGCCGGCTCCTCCACGGCACCGCAGGCGGCGACGCGTTGGCCTCTCGCTTCCCGGCGACAGCGTCGGCCGGCTCGCCCAGAAGTGAGAAATAGCGGACCGCCCCGCACGCCTGCCGGCACTGCTGCGTCCGCAAGTGGCGGGGGCGGCTGCGTCAGGCGAACCCGACCAGTTCGGCGATCGTCCCGCCGAGCACCCGGTCGCGTACCTCGCCCGGGCCGGTGACGCGCTCCACCAGGGCCCGGGCAAGGACCGGGTCGCCGTAGGGGGCGTCCGATCCGAACAGGGTCCGGTCCGGAATCTCCTTGATGGCCAGCCGGACGGCGAAGACGATGTTGGCCGTCGACAGCTCCAGGTACATGCTCGGAGTGTCGCGTACCAGCTCCACCGCTTGCATCCAGTTCAGCCCCCCGAGCTGGCTGACCACCAACGGAACCGTCGGATGGCGGCGGGCGAGTGCCGACAGCGTCGTCAGATCGTCCGCCGTGGTCGGGGCGAATCCGTGCACGACCACAGGCAGCCGGCCGTGATCGGCCGCCGCCCGGAGCACTGGCTCGATCAACCCTGCCCGTCCCGGCGGCGGCGTCAACTCGCCGATCCCGTGCAGCCCGCGCCCGACGACCTCGCGTTCCACGACCGCGGCGATCTGGTCCGGCTCGAGGTCCAGCGGTACGGACAGGAAGCCGATGAACCGCTCCGGCCGCGCGGCGAGTGCCGCGTCCAACTCCCGCCATGCGCCGCGATACCCCTCGACAGTGCCGGCCCGGCCTCCGACGGCCTCGTCCAGGATTGCCATCTCCCGACGCAGCGAGGAAAGGTCACCCGCCCGCTCGGGGTGCGGGCGGGTGGCGAACAGTACGGCACGGTCGACCCCGGCCTCGTCCAGCAGCCCCACATGCGCCTCGACGGGGTCGTGGACGTGGCTGTGCGCATCGATGATCAACGGGTCACTCCCTTCTCGACGACCGGCACGGAATGCGGCCGACCGGTGCACTGTTGCTCCCTGACACCATGGGAAGGTCAAACCGGGGGGAGCGGGCCGGGTGCTGATCGGGGAGCTGTCGCGTCGTACCGGAGTCAGCGAGCGCCTGTTGCGCTACTACGAACGCATGGAGCTGATCCACTCGGAGCGCCGTGCCAACGGCTATCGCGAGTACGACGACAAGACCGCGGAGACGGTACGACGCATCCGCGCCCTGCTGGCCGCCGGCCTGCCCACGCGCATCATCCGCCAGATCCTGCCCTGCACCTCCGGCGAGGCGGCACTTCGCCCCTGCCCCGGCGTCCTCACCAGCCTCCGCGACCAGCTCGACGTCCTCGACCGGCGTGCCGCCGACCTGGAGACCGCGCGCCGCGTTCTGCGCCGGACGATCGCCGCCACCGAGGACGCGGCAAGCCCAACCACTGTTCCGGACACCCGAACCGCCCGGCATCGCTGAGTTCTCGCGCCCCGAACCGCAGCCGGCCTCTCGTCCGCCACTCGGTGATGCTGACGTTGTGAGTCGACGCCTCCCATCGCCTCTGCGTGACGGAGCCCAGCACGGAGCCCAGCCGGGATCTGTGTCGCGATACGACGTTGGTCTTCTCCACGCTGCGCTGCCCGCGTCGCGCGGAGACGTTCGACAGGACCAGGACGGAAGCATGCCGGGAGAGATCTCGCCCACCGGAAAGCGCTCCGGCTCCGGCTCGTCGCCCGAGCTGCGAGCCTCGCACGCGGACCGGGACCGGGTGTGGATGTGCTGCGGAGCGCGGCGGGGGACGGCCTGCTGACCGCGGACGAGTTGGACGAGCGCGTGGAAGCTGCTCTGTCGGCACGGACTCTGAACCAACTGACCAGGCCCGCGTCCCTCACCACGAGTGATTGACTCCGTCGTCCCGAACTGACGGCGGGTCGGGCGTGGCCTGAGCGGCGGCCACCGCAGGTTCCGGCTCCGCACGGCCGACTAGGTGTCCCGCGTGGGGCCCGCGAGGGGCAGGGCGCGGTGGGGATGCCGGCCGTCTTCCAGCGGCCCGGCATCGAAGAAGGTCGCAGCGGCCAGGTGGTGCCGGCAGACGGCTCAGGGCGCGGTGAACAGGGTCGGGAAGCGAGGTGCCAGCCACGGCCGGGGGCCCCAGGCCAGGACCTGTCCCTGGGCGATGGCCCGCCAGGGATTCAGCCGTCCCAGCGCGATGAGCAGGAAGGCGACGGGATCGAGCAGGATGGTGCAGTCCGCGCGCTGCGGTGGTGCCCCCGGTGTCACCTGCACGGCTCCGTCGGCCAGGAGAACGCCGAACGACTCGCCCCCACGCAGCCGGATCCCGTAACGGGCCGTGAGTCGGGCCGTGGCGGCGGGGTTTGCGACACGCGGCATGACCGAGAGCATGAACGGCATGCACAAGCCCACCCGTGTCCGATCGACCATGTGCGGACGCTTCAGGGCGCGAGCCAGGTCGTATCCATGGCCGAGCATATGCGTGAGCAGGTACGACGCGAGCACCGGCAGGTTCATCGGGCCCAAGGGTGTTGTTCGTTCAGGGCCGTCGGCCGTGGGACGCGAAAGAGCGCCCAGGAACGCCTCGGCCTGCTCCGTGATCATCGTCGCGAGAGGCTCCGCCCGGCGTTCCCCGAACACGGCCAGGGACTCCGCGTTGGCCTGGGCGAGACTCCGGGCTGTTCCGTCGCCGTACGGGCGCTCCCGCCCGGCTGCCAGGTCGGCCATCAGTTCGTTGGCCAGGGCCAGGTGTGCGGCGGCCTCGCCGACGGTCCACTCGGACCCCGGTACGGCAAGTGCCGTGTCGCTCGCGCTCCGCACCAGCGTGGCGATCTCTTCGGCAGTGCCCCGGATCGCCTGTCCCAGCCCGTCGGGCAAGGCCCACGAGTCGTCCTGCCGTACCGTCGTGTGCACTTTGCTTGCTCCGCTCCCCACCCGCCCGGCACGCCCTACGTGCCCGCGGCGCTGGTACCCAACCAGACCCTGGGGCGCACGGCAAGTCCCCTCGCGCCCCCGCTTGGCCATCGGCATGGCCGAACGCCTCACCCGTACCGTTCCCAGCGGACACGCGATCTCGATCGACGGGACCGCGCTCCATGGTGGGGTGGTCCCGCACGTCGATGGCACGGTTGATGGCGAGGACGGGACATCGATCTCGCAGCAGTGAGGCGGGGGCGGGGATCTGGGCGTCCCTCGCGTGGTCGAGGGAGCCGCCGTGCAGCAGCGCGAGGAGGCGGCCGGCGCCGGTGTCGAGCCGGAACAGGGCACCCATGACAACCAAGGTGTCATTATTCGGGCCAATGGCAACCAAGGTGTCATCATGGTGAGGTGAGTGAGGCAGAGCGTGGCTTGGCGTCCGAACAGTTGACCGGCCGGCTGGCCGAGGTGTTCGACCTGGTGGGGCCGCTGTACCGGCGTACGCAGCGCAAGGTGGAGCAGGACGTGTCCGCCGAGGGGCTGTCGGTCGGGGTGCGGGCCGTACTCAGCATGCTCCGCGAGCACGGGAGCATGACCGTCCCTCAGATGGGTCGGGCCCAGGCGTTGAGCCGCCAGTTCGTGCAGCGCATGGTCAATGAGGCGGCTGCACGAGGGCTGGTCGCGTCCGCACCCAATCCGGCCCACAAGAGATCGTCCCTCATCGGGCTGACCGACAAGGGGCGGGCCGCCATCACCGCCGTCATCGACCGCGAACGCGCGGTGCTGCGTCAGGTCGGCGGCGACGTGACCGACGCCGAGGTCGACGCCTGCCTGCGGGTCCTCGCCCGGCTTCTGGAACTCCTGGGCAACGACGACCTCGAGTGAGCCGGTCCGGGTGAGCCGGACGAGGTCGACGGGGGAGCGGCACTGCGCCCGGCCGTACCCGGGGCATTCGATGCGGCGGTCTGCGCGTGCCGCCGTGTTTCATCGGTCGGCATCGGCCGCAGGCCGGAGGTGGGCGGTCACCTCCTCGTACGTGGGGGCGGGCGGGAGCGGCCGCGCCTTGGCCGGGCGCAGGCCGTCGACGAAGATACGTACGTGGCGCGTGGCGACGGCGGTGGCCAGCTCGGCAGGCAGGTAGGGCAACGGGCGGCAGGCCAGCGCGGCGGTGGTGATCAGATCCACGGCTGTCGCATCGGGGCGTACGACACCCCGCGCACGGGCACCGGCCAGTAGCTCCTCCATCGCGGCCGAGGTCCCTCGCTGAAGCTCGAGGGCCTCGGGGTCGTCGGTGACAGGCCCTCCGATCAAGGGCAGGACCAGCATCTCCCGCTCGTCGACCATGCTCAGCAACAGCCCCTCGATGGCGGCGAGCGGGTCCGCCGGTGCGGCCTCCAAGGCCTCACGGGCGAGGCGGCGCACCAGCACGAAGCCGTCGACGACGACCTGTCGCACCAGGGCGTCACGGTCCGGGAAGCGCCGGTAGAGCGTGGCGATGTTGACCCCTGCGCGGCGGGCGATCTCGTCCAAGGGGGCTGCCGTGCCCAGCTCCCTGAAGGCGTCGCGCGCCGCGGTGAGGATCTGGGCGCGGTTCCGTGCGGCGTCCGCGCGCAGGCGCGGCTTTCCGTCGTCGTGGGATGTGCTGGGGGTCATGCCGTGCCCGTTTCCTCCGTCACCTGTGCAGATGGTCGGGTCGAGACTACGGCAGTGGGGGGATCATGGCGCACGCCTAAGTGAAGGATTTTCTGCGCTTACAATGACCGGGGACGCCGGAGTGCAGGAGGCGCCCTGCGTGGCGCACGTACCAGTGGGTGTCGCGCTCCCAGATCCACGGCGGGCTGCCTGCGCAGCCGAGGCCGAGGCCGAGTCCGCCGGCCGTCCTGTCCGGCCGACACCACCCCCTCGCACATCCTGGAGAGAGATCTTCCCCATGCACCAGCACAGCAGCGCAGGTCCCACCCTCACGCCGCCTCCTGATCGCGGGACACGCGCAGGTTCCGGCCGACCGGCACACGCACGCGATCACCTGGACGACACCGAGCCCGGCATACCGGCCCCCGTGCTCTCCGCAACCGCGGGCCTGCGCAAGGCGTTGCTCGCCCCGGTCATCACGGCACTCGCCATTGGTGGCATCTTTGTCGGCGTCTACCTGGCGGCCTTCCACTCCCCGGCCGCACACCACCAGCCACTCGGAATCGCCGCTTCCGACTCGGTCGCCGCGCGGACGGAGCTGTCTCTCAACAACGAGGCGCCGGACGCCTACGTCTTCTACCGGTACGCCGACGCGGCGGCCGCTCACGAGGCGGTCACGCACGACGAGGTTCCGGCTGTGCTCGTCTCCGACCACGCAGGACTCCGTCTCATCGCGGCCGGAGCGCAGGGGCCGTCCACCATCTCCAGTCTGTCGGCAGCGGTGACACAGGCCGTCGGTCACCCCGTACCGGTCCGGGACGTACGGCCGCTCGCCGACGGTGACGCTCGCGGGCTCTCGGCCTTCTACGCCGCTTTCGGGGTGGTGCTCGCCGGGTTCCTCTTCGCGGTCTCCTCGTACCAGATCGCCCCGCGCCTGGCACTGTTCGCCCGGGTCGCATCGATGCTGGCCTTCTCCGTCGCCTCCGGCCTGATCGTGGCGCTCATCGCGCACACCGGTTTCGACGCGCTTCCCGCACCCTACGCCACGGTCGCTGTGGTCGTGGGCCTGCTGGCGTGGGCGACCGCTGCCGCTGCCGGGGTGTTGCTGCGGCTGTTCGGACCGATCGGCATGCCGGTCGCCTCCGTGGTGCTGCTGATCCTGGGCAACGCCACCTCCGGCGGTATCCTGCCCGCCACCTTCCTGCCCTCCTGGCTCGCACCACTGGCCGACGTCATGCCCCCGGCCGCGGCCATCACCGGCCTGCGCGACGCCGGCTACTTCCATGGCGAGCACGTGACCCCTGCGATGCTGACGCTGACGGCGTGGGGAGTCGGCTGCCTGGCGATCCAGTACATCCTCGACCGGACGGCGGCGCGCCGCGCACACGCCAGGGGTGCTTCGACCGCGGCCAGGGTGGTCGGGCAACTCTCCGCTTGAGTCACTGTCCGCAGGCGGCGCCGTGCATGGCGGGGGATGTGGCTCCGCAGGTTCGGGACTTCAAGGGGTGTCGGGGTCCCGAACCTGCGACGCGGTTGCCGGGTGGGGAGCCGCTTGCGGTAGGCGGTCACCGAACCGCCCCTGACCCGCCGTCGGCCCGCTCGGGGCGAACAGCTCCTCCGGCCGGCGGGAATGGTGAAGTCCCACTGGATTGCTAGAGCAGGCCGGCCCGCGCCGCCTGGATGCCGGCCTGGAAGCGTGTCCGCGCGCCGAGGTCGTCCATCACCTCGCGCACCCACCGCTGGACGGTGCGTGGTGAAACGCCCAACTGGCGAGCGATGCTGTCATCGGTGAACCCGGCAGACAGCAGTGTCAGCAGCTCCCCCCGGCGGTTCCCCGCGCCGATCGTCGGGCCGTCCGCGTCCGGCACCCGTACTGCCCGATGCCAGTACGCCTCGAACATGCCGGTGAGGGCGTCCAGCAGGGAAGAGGCGCGAACCAGGACCGCGGCCTGTGCCTCGGAGCCGGTGGCCACCGGAAGCATGGCCCAGCGGTCGTCCACGATCGCCAGCTTGCACGGGAGTTCGGGTAGCACCCTTGCCTCCTCTCCGGCTGTGACCACCTCGCGGATCTCGGCCAGTCGACCGGGGGCGCTGACCGAACCCGCCTCGTACACCGCGCGGATGCGCACTCTGCGGGCCAGCAGGGAGCGCTCCAGTTCGGTGTCGGTGGGCGAGATGTGCGGGGGTTTGTCGAAGAGCAGGAGCTGCCGACGGGCGCCGTCCTGCATCTGCCGCCAGCGTTCGGCGATGGCGGCCTGTCCGGTGATCACCTCCAACAGATCGGCTGCCTGTGGCCGTTGGGCCCGCCGGTAGACCCGCATCAGCTCGCCCACCCGGCCGCGGGTGCGCAGCAGTTCCTCCTCCCGCCGTAGCAGCAACGCCTCGATCGCGACGTCAGGCGCTGCGGCCGACCAGCGGACCGGAGCGCCGTCGTGCCGGGTGACCAGACCCCGTTCGGCGAGTACGGTCAGCAGCCGCTCGGCACGGTCGGCGGTGATGTCCAACTCCGTGGCGAGACCGGCGGCCGTACAGGTCGCAGCGGCGAGGACATGCAGGTAAGTGTTCTGTTCCGCTTCAGAAATGCTCAGGCCCTCGAGCAGGCCGCCCGAGGCCGCGCGCGGGGGCGCCGGTGGCTGGGCTCCGCCTGACACCGTGTGGAAACCGGCTGGAAACACCCTGACCGCCCTTCGATTCCAGGCGGGCGCAGCTCGACGAGCGCTATTCGCCGCCAGGCCATTGTGTCATGTTCTCGCCATGGCGAGTTCCGGTTGGCGCCTGACTCTTGAGACTTCACACAAGCCACACCCACGATGAACCCCGGTCTGACAGGCCCTCGAACATCGACTCCATCCCCCCACAGGAGACCGGTACATGGGCACGAACACAGGAACCAGACGCAATCGTTTCACCGGTCGAGCGGCAGCCGCGGGTCTGCTGCTCGCCGCCGCCGCTCTCGTCCCCGCGTGTGCGGGAACGTCGGCCGCAGCCAGTACGGGCTTCGGCCCCCAAGCCAAGCGATTCCAGGACAGCAACTGGGGCGGGTACGTTGCCACCGGAAGCTTCGGCACCATCGCCGGCTCCTGGACCGAACCGCATGTCACCTGCAACAGCAGTAACGACCTGTTCGCCCCCTGGGTCGGCCTGGACGGCTACGGCTCACAGACGGTGGAACAGACCGGCGTGCAGACGGACTGCTCCAGCGGGTCGCCGGTTCTCTCGGCCTGGTACGAGATGTACCCCGCTGCCCCGGTGTACTGGGACGACCCGGTCTCCGAAGGCGACACCATCACGGCCTCAGCGGTCTCCAACGGCGGCGGCAACTACACGCTGACGCTCACCGACAACACCAGGGGCTGGACCGAACACGTCGACCAGAACCTCGGCGCGCAGAACGCCAGCGCCGAAGCGGTCATCGAATCCCCCACGCAGAGCTATCCGTCCTTCAGCGAACTGGACTTCTCCGGTGTGACGGTGGACGGCCAGTCGTTCGACGCGACGAATCCGCAGGCGTTCACCAGCGGCGGCTACGCGCCGGGACCGCTGTCCGGAGGTTCCTTCTCCATGACACCGAACGGCGCCGCCCGTACGCCGCACGTGCCCGCCGAACGACCGGGTGTCATCCGCTACTGACTCCCCGCCAGCAGTGACGTGAAACCACAAGGGGGTGCCCGGACCGTACGGTCCGGGCACCTTCGGGGGCTCGGGCGGCGGACAACCCCCTTGGACGGGCAGCCACTTGACCGGTGGCGTCGCACACCCGACGTGAGCTGCCACTGATCGCGGGATCTCCACGGCCGGAGGCGGTGGTGGCGTCCACGTCCTCGTTCTGGGCCGGCAGGGTGGCCTCGGAGATCCCGGCGTAGTTAGACCGGCGCGTCCACGGCATCGATGTTCTCGGCAGCCCCGACGATGCTTGCCGCATCGGTGACATCCAGCAGCAGTGGTCGCGCATCGCCACCGATCCCGGCAGCGGCGCCCGCGGCACGATCCTGCCGAGACCACACGCGGCAAACAAGGGCATCGGCGAGGAGATCGGAGACTGCCCAGTCGCCTCGATGTTCGCGCCCCGCGGTCCTGAGGGCTTCGAGCTGCGCTCTGCAATCCGTCTCGCCGGCGATCAGCCGGGTTACTGCCGCCAAGGGGTCTTCGGGGGCATGGGTGATACAGGAGGCCGTGACTTCGGCTTCCGAGTGGTGGTCGCCGACGTTGGAGTCGACCCAACCGCGTCCGGACAGGACCCAGGAGAGTCGCAGGCGGGCCATCCCATTACCCTCCAGGCGGTCACGGGTCCCCTGCGCTGGTCACCAAGGGCTGCTTGCACAGTCGGCGAGACGGGTGCTGCGGATCCTGCAGACCGGACGTCGCAGTCGTCAAGGACGCCGACTGTACGGGAAGTTGAGGCCGGGTTCTGTGGGCGGTCAGTGCGCGGATGACCGGCCGGCCGTGCATGAACCTGGCTCCACTCATCAGGCCCCTTTGGAAGCGATCATCCGGGGAACCGGGAGTCGCTTTACCGGCGGACCGCCGAGATCAGTCCGCCTGGCCCCTCCTCGAGCTGTGGCGGGGTGCTGATCGGGCGGCCGTAGGCGGCAGCACGCTCGCGCAGGGTGTGACTGCTGGCCTCCCATCCGTGCCCGGCCAGCCAGCCCACCGGGTCGTCGGGCGTCTCCGAGACCCACATGGACGCCGCCGATCCCGGCACGGCGTCCGCCCCGAAGCGCTCGATCACGCCGCGCGGGCCCAACGTCAGCCCCATTCGACTGCCTGCCGCCGACTGTGCGCTGATCCGGGCCAGCAGCAGTTCCACCGCGTCCTCGGGCAGATAGATCAGCAGTCCTTCGGCGATCCACACGGTCGGCGCCGCCGGGTCGTGACCTGCGGCGGCCAGCGCGGCCGGCCAGTCCTCACGCAGATCCACCGCGACGGTGATCCGCTCGCAGCGTGCCACGGCCCGCTCCTGGCGCAGCACCGAAGCCTTGAAGTCCAGTGGCGCGGCGGTGTCGACCTCGAACAGCCGGGTGCCCTCGGGCCAGTCCATCCGGAAGGCCCGGCTGTCCATGCCGGCGCCGAGCAGCACGACCTGCCGGACCCCGGACGCGGAGGCCTGCTGCAACAGGTCGTCGAGGAACTTCGTTCTGATGACGATGGACAACGCCAGGCCCAGCCGACGGCGTCGCTCAGCCTCGTCACCGGGCAGCGGCGGCGAGGAGGGCCCCAGGCCCCCGGCGGTGGCGAAGGCCTGTGCCAGTGGGTCGCGGAACAACGCGTTCTCCCGCTCGGTCTCCCGCGCCCGCACCCTGGCCACCCCGACCGCCGTGGCCCACACTCCCGACGGCTGCACCCGCTCCTGCTCATCAGTCACCGAGCCAGCCTAGATGATCGATACGACCGCTGAATCCCTTGGATTCGATCATCTGGATCCGTCACACATCGATCATGTCGGCTCGACGAGTCGCCCACCAGCCCGTCATCGGTCCCGGATCAGAACAGGTACTCATCGAGCGCCCCGTTCGGGGAGCGTCGGAAGAACCTTCTCGGCGATGTCGAGGAGAACGCTGTCGTCCGGCAGGGCTCCGGACGTGCTCCACACGGTGAAGTCGTAGTAGCCGCCGCGGTCTTTCTCGTCGAGGGCCACCGACAGCGTCCTGGCCGGCGGACCTTGTTCCACCGGTACGCCGGATCCGCCGCTCCCGAGACTGATCTGGAACTTCATGGTGTGATCGGAGGAGAAGACCGCGGGCCGGCCGAGAACGGTTTCCGTCTTGATCTCCCTCTCACCACCGATCTTCATCAGGTTCACGTACTGGGCAGTCGACAGCTCGTTGTATGTGGCCGAGAGGTTCACGGTGTATGTGTCGAACCTGACCTCGGCCTCCGGTCGGGCGACCTTCCCGTCGGTCAGGGGAGCGGTGCTGCTGGTGCCGGAAGCCGTGCTCGCTCTCTCTCCAGGTGTTCGAAGGAGTTGAGCCAGGTCGGGGCGGTTGAGCGCCTGGCACAGCTCGTCACCGGTCACCGCCCGGGGTGTCTTCGCGTAGGCCGACGGCAGTTCGTCGTGTGCACCTCCCGAACACGAGGCAGGCTGCGGTGTGCTGTCGTCGGACGGCAGCACCTTTGGGGCCAGCCACAGTGCGGCCGCGAGTGCCCCGAACACGGCCACGGCCGCGACGGCCTGGCCCCACGCGTTGGGTTCCTTCTCTGCAGTGCCCGGGCCGGGACGCTGCCCGACTTGGGCCTGGGCCTGCGTCCGGGTGGCGCCGACCGCCGCCCCGTACGTTGAGGCCGCCGCCTCGTCCGCGGAGGCTGCCGGACTCGGGTTCCGGCGTGCGCGCAGTGCCCGGACCACAGCGTGGACGCGTATCGCGGTGAACACCAGGAACACCACACCGAGACCGGCCGCGCCCCAGTCGTGGTCGCGGACTGCGAGATACATGATGCGCACGCCGAGCACGGACCCGATTGCGATGAGCAGGGGCTCACGGACCCAGAACGGCAGCAGACGGAGCAGGAAACCGAGCACCCGGTGATCTCACCAGGCCCGGATCACATCCGCCGTGGCGGAGGCCACAGTTCCGGGAGCGGTCCGGGCACGGCCGAAGCCGAACGTACGACTGTCAGGCAGGGGCAGCGCCCCCGCCTGATCCTGCCCGAGCACGAGGGCTGCCTGTACGGTCGTCAGCAGAGGACGACGGGTCCGCCGGCCGACCCCGTGAAGGTGGCTGGGCCTACGCGAGTTCCTTCCGCATCAATGTGCACATCGTTTCGTAGCGGCGCAACGAGCCATCAGGGGCTTGCTCGTCCCACGCGTCCGGTTGACGGTCGTAGGCGACGTACCCCAGTCGTTCGTACAGGGCACGTGCCCGGGAGTTCTTCTCCTCCACGGCCAGCTCGGCCTGCCCCAGACCGCGGTTCCTGATCCGCGTTTCCGCGGCTTCGACAAGGAACGTGCCGATCCCGCACGACTGCAGTGCGGGGTGGACTGCCAGCTGCCACAAAGTGCCGACGCCTTCCTTGACCTGGTAGTCGACGCCGCCCTTCGCCACGGGGATGTTGGTTGCAGGGCAGATTGCAAGGTAGTCGACCTCACCGATCCGGGCACGTTCCAACTGCTCGGCGACGCCGACCAGGTGATGGTCAGACCCTGCCCACCCGCACGACGCCAGGTCCGCATGCACCAAGTCACGGGCTGACAGCCTCAACACCACGTTGATCATCTTCAGTACCTCCCACGAGCCAGCATCCGCGTCGATCAGCACGGGGCGCAAAGCCGTTTCCGCAGCCCGCCCCGGCTCGCCCGCCCAGTGCGGCCAGGTCAGTGCTCTGAGCGGACTTGACCTCGTGGCTGTCGGTGCGTCGATCGGTCCTTTCTCCTTGCTGGGAAGCGCCAATCTGGACGCCTACCTCCTCGCCCTGCACACGGACAGTCCGGATCCCGTGACGGCTTGGCTTGCCGCACTGGCCAAGACGCGGCTGATCGGCCCGCCCACGATCCCGGAAACGCCGCCGCCCACCACCTTTCCGGCGGATCGCTCGCCGGCTGGTTCGACGCTGTCCTCCACACGCAAGAGGTCACCCCGGTCCGCTTTCTCTCCCGGCCGAAGAGCCGACTCCCGGGACGCCGTCCCCGGCAGGACCTCAGCGCGAGCGTGCCGGATGCGCAGCGAACAAGGCCCGCCCCGCTGGTGGGAGCCGGGGCGGGCCGGTGGTCGCAGGGCCGGCCGTGTCCGGAGCCGCCGAATGCCGCGTTGTCGGCCTGGAGGCGCTGCGCCTCCGGCGCGCGACAGCCGGCGAGGCCTCTCGTCGACGTACACGCGACACGGACTCACGGGTGGTCCGCCCGCTGCTCTCTCAGCGTGCCGTCGGTACGCGGAAGCGGCGGTACAGCACCGTTCCGCCAAGGAGTGCCGTACCACTCGCGGCAACGGCCGTCCAGATCCCGTCGGCGCCGGTCTCGGCGAGCGAGTTCTTCGTCCACTCAGGCGTGATCGCATGCGTCGTCCTGGGCATGGAACGCGGCTTGTGCGGCGTCGGCTTGACCGGCGGTACGGAGCGGGCCGGCGGTGTGGTCCGAGCGGGCGGCTCGGGTGCAGTACGGGCGGGCTCGCTGGGACGGGCGTCCGGGGAGTTCACGGACTCATTGCCGAAGACGGGATTCCCCACGCCGACCACGTTGACCGTGTTGCCGCTCACGTTCAGCGGCAGATCGATCGGCAGCTGGAGGTCGTTGCCGGAAACGACACCCGGCGAGTCCTGTGTCCTGCCGACGGCCGTGGCCTGGCCCGTCGCCCCGGCCCGGTCCTTGGCTCCTGCGTTGGTGCAGCTGTTGCCCATGGCGGGATTGAGGAGCCCGGCCACGTCGACTGTGTTGCCGCAGATGTTCACCGGGACGTGCACCGGCAGTTGGACCGTATTGCCGGAGATCAGCCCTGGTGAGCCGACCGCGGAGCCGTCTGCCGCAGAGTCCGCGTGCACCGGCCCCGCCACAGCCATCGCGCCCGAGGCGACGAAGAGGGTGACCACACCGGTGCGGGTGACCCGATTCATAGAATCCTGCCTTCCAGAAGTGACTGCGGGTACTCGCCCGCACCACGTGAAACATTTGTGAAACTCCATAAGTTATGGCTTGTCGCCTGTATCGCCTGAATAGACGCATATCTGTGCGCGGTTCGGGTGCATCGCAGAGAGAACCTCGTGCCGGGTGACGCTGGTGGGGTCCGAGCTGTGGCCGACAGGGCAGACGGTGCCCGATGCGGCTCTGGTACCAAGTCCCAAGCGTCCCAGGAGAGTGGAGGCGCCGCGGCGGAGCTGGCTGGTCGCCCAGCACGCCGACCGGCAACTCGACGTTCAGCGACGGGCTCTCCAGTTGGTGCAGCCGACAGTGGCGGCCGGGTGGGCCAGCCCGCGCGAGCCGGCCTTTCTGCGCGACCGCACGCTGGTCAATGAGGGCCGCAAGCAGGTCTACGGCACTCAGATCGCCGGTGTGAGAGACGGATCACCGGTTCCGTGGTCCTGCGAAGAGCCCGAGCGCATGGACGAGCCTCGCGCCGAAGTCGGCATCGAGCCCTTCGGCACATACGTCGCCAAGTTCGCGATGGCCTGACGCCCCGTTGTCAGAGCGGACGGCAAGTGCCTTCCACTCTCCCTGTTCATCGCGTCTGGCCTGGTTCACGTCCGCCCGCAGCGTATGTCGATGCGTTTCGACAGCGGTCGACGATCAGCACGCTCGCAGATGGTCACGGCAAATGACGGCACTGTCGACAGTAAGCAGGTTCGCGCTCATCAGGAGGCGACCAGCACCTCCGTGGAATCAGGCACGGTAATCTCGGGCCATGCCCGAGATGTCAGTGGCGCACTTCTACGACGAACTGGCCGACGACTACCATCTGATCTACTCGGACTGGGACGCGAGCATCCGCCGACAGGGGAACGCCCTGGATGCCCTGATCGGCCAGGACCGTGCAGCGGTGCTTGACTGTTCCTGTGGCATCGGTACCCAGGCCATCGGCCTGGCACTGCGCGGACACCGCGTCACCGGGACCGACCTCAGCCCCCGTGCCGCCGCCCGCGCTAGCCGTGAAGGCGCCCGCAGGGGCCTGAGCCTGCGGACGGCCGCCGCCGACATGCGGCGCCTCCCGTTTCCCGATGCGCGGTTCGACACCGTCGTGTGCGCCGACAATGCGCTACCTCATCTGCTGACGGAGCAGGATGTGCTCGCCGCGCTGGCCGAGATGCGCCGCGTGCTGCGTGCCGCCGGCCTGCTGCTGGTCAGCACACGTCCCTATGACGACCTGGTGCGCGACCGCCCGGTTTCGACGCCTCCGCAAGTCCACCGGGTCGCCGACCGTGTCGGCGGCGGGGAACGAACCGTCACCTTCCAGCTCTGGCACTGGCACGACGACGGCGAGCACTACGACTTCGAGCTCTTCCAACTTCTTCCGGCAGGCGGAGAGTGGCGCGTGAAGGTCCACCGGACCACCTTCTGGGCGCTCGGCCAGGACCGACTGGCCGGCCTCGCAGCCGAGGCCGGATTTGTCGACCCCAGGTGGCGGATGCCGCAGGAGACGGGCTTCTTCCAGCCGTTGCTTGTGGCCCGCGCCGGTGGGTAGGTGATTCCACCGCCAGGAGTGGGATGGCAGGTGTCGGCCGACCTTGGCGGGTCATCGGCCCGTCGGCGCGGGCGCCGGCGAGCGGTAGGAATCGGTGCCGGTCTCGATGATCGTGCCGTTGGAAGTGAGGCCGTCGACGATGGCCGCGCAGCGCCGGGGGTCGGTGACCGTCCTGGTCCGGCCATCTGGAGCGCCGGTTGTTCCTCATGGAGAGTGCGAACCGCGATCTGGCGGCTTCAGGGGTCTGGCCGTCTCTTTGATCGTCTCGCTGACAGCATGGTTTCTCGGGCGCAACCTTCATACGGCAGGTGCGAGAAGGGTGCGCCGGCTGGTGGAATCTCGTCCGAGGGTGATCGAGGGCCGGACGGTGCCCACGATGAGCAGCGAGGTCCGGCTCTGACACATGATGGTCACCCGAATCACCAGGGCCGGCGGGTCAGGTTTCCTCCAGCGCTGCTGCCTGTTCCTGAAGGGCCTGTATCAGTGTGCTGACCTGGGCGTGGTTGCGGCGGAGGAGCGTGGCAACGCCGATGTGCCGGGTCGGAGTCGGCGGTGTGATCGGGACGGTGCGCAATCCTGACACTTGCGGGGTCTGCGCGATGGAGGGGATCAGCGAGATTCCCGTGCCCGCAGCGACGAGCGAGCGGGCGAAGAAGTAGTCCGTTGTCGTGCCGCGCACCTCCGGGGCGAATCCGGCACGTTCGGCGTAGCGGCGCAGGTACGTCTCGGTCTTGCGGCAGCCGAGTACCCAGGGCTCGGCGGCCAGCTCGGCGATGTCGATCGTCTCGCGGTCGGCCAGAGGATGGGCGTCGGGCAGGACGACATACAGGGGGTCTTCCATGAGCCCAGTCCACGCCAGGCTGGAACTCGGGCCCTGCCGACCGGGCAGCGGGCCGTCGAAGTGGTAGGCGAGGGCGAGGTCCACGGCGCCCTGGCGGACCAGTGGCAGGCTGTCTTCGGGCTCGGTCTCCCTGACGTGGACCACGGTCTCGGGATGGGTGGCGGTGAGGCGGGCGAGTGCGCCGGGTAGCAGGAGCCTGCCGCCGCTGGTGAAGGTGGCGACAGTGAGCTGGGTGCGGCCGCTGCCGAGCCGGTCGACCTGCTGTCTGGCGTGTTCGAGTTCCGCGGCGACCGACTCGGCGGCCCCGACCATGATCCGGCCGGCCGGGGTGAGCGTGACTCCGCGCGTGCTACGCACCACGACCTGGGCGCCGACGCTGCGCTCCAGTGCGGCGACGTGCTGGGACACGGCCGAGGGGGTGAGGTGGAGGACTGCCGCCGCCTGGTTGAAGCTGCCCAGCTCCGCCACCGCTCGCAGGACACGCAACCGCTGCACATCGATCAACAGTAATCCTTAATACGTTTCCAGTAAGCAGGCACTTCTGCTGGTGACGGTAGATGTCCAGGATGGGTCCATGCAAAAGATCAGCGTCATCGGCGGAAGCCGGTACTTCGGAAAGCTCCTGGTCGAGCGTCTGGTGTCGGCCGGCCACCAGGTCACGGTGATCAATCGCGGCTCCACCCCGCCGCCTGCCGGGGCCGAGCACCTCGTCGTCGACCGCAACGACGAGTCCGCCCTGATCGCTGCCCTCGGCTCCCGCACCTTCGACGTGGTCGTCGACCAGATCTGCTACACCCCGGTGCAGGCCGCCATCGCCGCCCGCGTCTTCAGCGGCCGCACCCGACGCTACGTCATGACCTCCACCATCGAGGTCTACGACCCGGCGACCGCCGAACTGCCGACCGTCCCGCCCGGCACTCCGGTGCCGGAGGAGGCCGTGGACGCGTCCACGTGGCAGGTGGCCATGGACCTGCCGTGGCACGACGCGGCGTACCTGCAGGCGCACTACGCCGAAGGCAAGCGCCAGGCGGAAGCCGTCTTCGCCCGACATCAGGGGTTCGGTTTCGCCGCCGTGCGCAGCGCCCACGTGCTCGGTGGCGGTGCGGCGGAGTTCACCGGCCGACTGGCGCACTACGTCGAGCACGTCACCCGGGGCACGCAGATCACGGTGCATGCCGAGGCTCTGCCCACGGTCTTCATCCACTACGAGGAGCTGGCGGACCTGTTGCTGTGGGTGGCCACGCTCACCGACGTCACCGGCCCGATCAACGCCTGCTCCGACGGTCCGCTCGACGTCCACGACCTGGGTGCCGTCATCGCCGCACAGGCCGGCAGGAAGGCCATGTACGTAAGCGCCGCCGAGGGCGAGCCTGCCTCGCCGTTCTCCTTCGACCGCCACTACGTCATGAGCAACGCCCGCGCCAAAGAACTGGGCTTCTCCTTCTCCCACACCACCAGCTGGCTCCCCGGTGCCGTGGCCGAAGCCCTCGCCGCATCCGCCGCCCCCACCGCCTGAGGAGCAGACACACCATGCAGTACCGCACCATCGCAAACACCACTGTCAGCGCCTTCGGCCTGGGCGCCATGCCGCTGTCCATCGAGCACCGCCCGGACGAACAGCAAGCCATCGCCACCATCCACGCCGCCCTGGACGCCGGGGTCACGCTCATCGACACCGCCGACAGCTACCACTGGCACGCCGGCGAAGCCGGTCACAACGAACTCCTCATCGCCCGCGCCCTGGCCCGCTACGGCGGCGACACCTCCCACCTCCTCGTCGCCACCAAGGGAGGCCGTGGCCGTCCCGGCGACGGCAGCTGGACCGTCACCGCCACCCCTGCCCACCTCAAGCGTGCCGCCGAAGCCTCCCTGCAGCGCCTGGGCGTCGAGGCCATCGGCCTGTACCAGCTGCACAAGCCGGACCCGGATGTGCCCTGGGCGGAGTCCGTCGGCGCACTGCGCGAACTGCTCGACGCCGGAACCATCCGCGCCGCCGGGATCTCCAACGTCACCACCGGCCAGATCCGCGAGGCGCATGCGATCCTCGGCGACGGTCTCGTCTCCGTACAGAACCAGTACTCCCCTGCAGTGCGCGACAGTGAGCCCGAACTGCGGCTGAGTACGCAGCTCGGGCTGGCCTTCCTGCCCTGGAGCCCACTGGGCGGTATCTCCCGAAGCTCCCTTGAGGAACCCTCCGGTCCGACTGCTGCGAGCACCGCCTTCCACCGCATCGCGGCCGAGCACGGCGTCAGCCCCCAGCAAATCGCCCTGGCCTGGCTCCTGACCCGCTCCCCGGCGGTGATCCCGGTGCCGGGCGCCAGCCGCCCGGCATCGATCCAGGACTCTGCCAAGGCGGCGGAGCTCGAGCTGAGTGAGGCGGAGCAGACGCAGTTGGAAGACACACTGCTCCGCTGAGCGCCGCCACTCGCCGACACCCGTGACCCCGAACTCGTCGCCGCAGCCCTCGAAACGGACCCCGAAGCCGTCATGATCTGCCTCGGCGACCAGGATGACGTCCCCGCACTCCTCGGCGACCTGGTACCTCTGCTCGAAACACTCATCCTGGAACAACTCGACTCAGCCGACCATGACGAGTACCGGCGCTTCGCCGAACTCCTCGCCCATATCGAGGCCTGTGTGCTGCTCGGCCGGTGGTCACGCCGGATCGCTGCGTGCAGCTCGACCTTCGACATCTGCGGCACGACCAGTACCTTTCACAGGGAGCATCCCCATGCCGCCCTGGCAAGAGACCTGATGCCTCCCTCGCTCCTCGACATCACCCGACCGTGGATCGGGGCAGCGATCGCCCCCCGGCGGCGCACGGCATGGAAACGCCGTTGCCTCAGCCCGCGTTGATCTCTAAGGTCAGTCGGGTGACTGCCGGGTCGGCCATGGGCCATGCACGAGTGAGGTTCCCGGCCTCGGCGTGAGCGCGAGGCGGACAAGAGGTCCGCCTTCCTTCTCCGTGTCTTTGCTTCCGGCGCCGGCGCGTGGCGCCCTATTTCCAGCAGATCGCAAGACCGGAGACACAGCACCGATGTCCTATGGCCAGCAGTACCCCGACGTATCCGAGCTGCCGGCGGCCGCCGTCCAGCTGAACCACACCGCCGTCTACGCCAGCGACCGGCACCTGTCTGCCGAGTTCATCGCCGCGATCCTGGGCCTGAAGGTCGGCGCCCCGTTCGGGCCGTTCCTGCCCGTCGACCTCGGCAACGGCGTGACACTCGACTACTACGAGAAGCGCGACGAGCCGATCCAGTCGCAGCACTACGCCTTCATCGTGCCCGAGGCGCAGTTCGACACCATGATCGCCCGCTTGGAGGCGGTCGGAGTCACCTACTACGCCGACCCCGGCCATACCGAACCCGGCCGGATCAACCGTCTGTTCGGCGGTCGTGGCGCCTACTTCGACGACCCGGACGGCCACAACTTGGAGATCATGACCCGGCCCTACGTCCGGCCCTGAGCAGACCGCCCGGCGACGGTCCGTCGGCCTTCCCACCGAGCGGCTCTCGGATGCGGCTGATCCGCGTCGTGCATGCCCACGAAGTTCCGGCCGATGATCTCGGTGCGCTGAAAGCCGTACGGTCCGCCCTCGACGGCTGCGAGGGCGCACTGTACGGCTTGGCCCGGCGGTCAGCGGGCGGGCACCTCGAACCCGAGGGCGGTCAGGGCGTCTTCGGCGGCTTGCTGGTCCTGCTCGTAGCTGCCGCCGGAGATTCCGAGGCCGCCAACGCACTGGCCGTGGTCGATGAGCGGGTAGCCGCCGCCGACTGCCATCAGGCGCGGGTGACCGGCCAGCGGCGCGATCCGCGGATTGGCAAGGTAGTCGTTCCACGCGTGGGTGGGGGTGTGGAAGGAGGCTGCGGTCCAGGCCTTGTCGACGGCGACCTCGGTGGTGAGGAAGGGCGCGTCGTCGGCGCGGTCGAACGCCTTGAGGTGCCCGCCCGCATCGGTGACGGCGACGGCGGCCGTGAAACCGATCCGGGTGGCGGCGGCGTGCACCGCCGCGATCAGTGCGCCTGCGGCGGCTTGGGTGATAGAGGAGGCAGGGGAGGACTTCGCAGGTGTGTCGGTGCTCATGAGCCGTTCCTTTGTTGCTGTGCCGTGCTGTGCCGTGCGGGTGGCGCCGTTCCGGGCGCAGTGGTGGGGCCGGGTCACCGCAGTGGTGAGGCGGTGGTGGGGACCACCCGGGTGACTACGGTCCGCTCGGGGATCAGCAGGCCGTGGACGACCGGGCCGATCTCGTTCTTCCAGCGGTCGTGGTCGTACACGGCCGCGTACAGTGCCTCGCTCTGGGCCTCGTCCTCGAACCGGCGGATCCACACATAGCCGTCCTCGTCCTCGTCATCGACGAAGGAGCCGGTCACGTCCATGCCCAGCGAGGCCTGGAACGGGATGACCACGTCTTCCATGTAGCGCACCCACTCCTCGCGGCGTCCGGGCTGCGCCTGGTAGCGGCGGATCTCGTAATACACGGTGCTACTCCAAAGTACGTGCTTGGATGGTCAGTTGGAGACGGTGAGGACGAGCTTGCCGCGAGTGCGGCCCGCCTCGCCGCGGGCGTGGGCCGGGCCGGCCTGCTCCAGCGGGAAGGTCTCCTCCACCTCGACGGCGACGTGGCCCGCGTCGATCAGGTCGGCGATCCTCGTCAGCGCGGTACCGTCCGGCTCGACGAGGAACGGGGTGACCCGCACGCCGGCCGCCTCGGCAGCCTGGGCCAGGTCCGGCGAGACGCCGGCCGGAATCGCGACCAACAGGCCACCGGGACGCAGGACCTTCAGGGATCGAGTGCTGGTCCGGTCATGGTCATCGCCCACCAGGTCGATGACGACGTCCACGTCGGCAGTGGCGTCCTCGAAGCGGGTGGTGGTGTAGTCGATGGTCTCCTCCGCGCCGAGTTCCTTGAGCCAGGGATGACGGGCGGCGCCGGCGGTGGCGATCACGCGGGCGCCCAGATGCCGGGCGAACTGGACCGCGAAATGGCCGACCCCGCCCGCGGCGGCGGTGACCAGGACGCGCTGGCCCGCCTGGACGTGGGCGGTGTCGACCACGGCCTGCCAGGCGGTCAGCGCCGCCAGCGGCACGGCGGCGGCGTGCACGTGGTCAAGGGTGGCGGGCTTGCGGGCGAACTGCCGGGCCGGGGCAGTCACGTACTCGGCGTAGGCGTTCGCGACGCGCGGGAACCACGGCATGCCGTACACCTCGTCGCCGGCCTTCAGGGTGGTCACACCGAAGCCGACCTCCTCCACCACCCCCGACACGTCCCAGCCCAGGGTGAACGGCGGCTCACCGAGCAGGCCGGCCATGCCGGTACCGCCGCGGGTCTTCCAGTCCACCGGGTTGATCCCGGCCGCGTGGACCCTCACCAGCACCTCGGTGGGCAGCGGCGTCGGGCGCGGCACCTGCTGGACCCGCAGCACCTCCGGTCCGCCGAAACCGTCCTGGACCACCGCGCGCATCATGTCTGCGGACATACGTCATCTCCTGAAAAGGCACTCTGCGGAAGGCCCTTGGCGGGCCCTCCCGTGGACGTCGACGACGCTATCCCCAGGGGTATAGTTACCTTCAAGGTCCAGTACTTCCCTTTGGGAAGTGACCTGGTGAGGAGAGTGAGCATGACGACCACCTGCCCCAGCGGCCAGCACTCGCACCACGACGTCTACGCCGCCCAGTGCCCCTGCCGCGCCCTGCTCGACCTGCTCGCCAACAAGTGGTCCGCGCTGGCCATCGGCGCCCTCGAGGACGGCCCCCAGCGCTTCGGGGAACTCCAGCGCAGGCTCCAGGGCGTCAGCCCCAAGGTGCTCACCCAGACACTCCGCCGCCTGGAGGACTTCGGCATCCTCGACCGCACCGTCTATCCCGCCGTCCCGCTGCACGTCGAGTACGCCCTCACCCCCCTCGGGCAGAGCGCCGCGATCCCGCTCAACGCCCTGCGCTCATGGGTCGAGGAGAACGTCGACCACGCTCTCCGGCCTGAACCGGCCGTGTCGTAACGAGGCAAACAGTTCTGTACCCCGGTACGCGCGACACCGTGCGGCACCCGGACCAGGCTGTCGGCGCACGGGCGCCCGTTGCAACCGCCACGTACGGTCGATCCGCGCTCGGACTTCTGTGAACCCGCATCCTCACCCAGCCATGAGCCGCGCCACGGAAGCCGCCTCGCGGGCCGCCACGATGCCGGGTGCGCATCTGCGGGCGGAGTCGTTGAGGGCTGCGTGGTGGTTGTGTCGGATCTGGAGGGTCAGAGGGCCAGAGGGTCAGGGTGAGGGTGGAGCCGTGCGGCCGGAAGAGCACGAACTCCCCGGTGCAGGGCCCCGCTCGAAACACGCGATCAGGCCTGGTCATGCTCCAGGCCTTGGTGCACGTACGGCCTCAACGGCCAGCAGTAATGCAGTAATGCCTAGGTTCGTTAGGATGCCGCCATGAGCGTCCATCGAGTCGCTGTGCTGGCGCTGGACGGGATGTCCCCACTCGACCTGGCCATCCCTTTGCAGATCTTTCGCTCGCGCACCGGGACCCCGTACGAGATCTCCGTGTGCGGACCGACCGGCCTCGCCCCCACCTCCAACGGCCTCCCGCTGGCCGTCACCAACGGACTGGACGTCCTGCGCGCAGCCGACACGCTGATCGTTCCGGGGTTCGATCCAGGGGTGGCGCCGCAGCCGGAGCCGGTGCCGCCGGCAGTGCTGGACGCACTGGCCACGGCCCGCGACCAGGGCCGGCGGGTGGTGTCCATCTGCACCGGCGCGTTCGCGCTGGCCGAGGCGGGTCTGCTCGACGGACTGCACGCCACCACACACTGGCAGTACACGGACGAACTCGAGCGCGAATACCCGGCCGTGCACGTGGACCGTGACGTGTTGTACGTGGACGAGGGCGACATTCTCACCTCGGCCGGGGTCTGCTGCGGCATCGACCTGTGCCTGCACATCGTGCGCCGTGACCTGGGCGCTGTCGTGGCCAATCAGATTGCCCGGGGCATCGTCGCCGCTCCCCACCGCGAGGGCGGCCAGGCCCAGTACGTACCCGCGCCCGTCGCGGTCACCGGCGAAACGGCGCTGGCCAAGACCCGGGCCTGGGCTCTGGAACGCCTCGGGCAGCCGCTCGCCGTGGCCCAACTCGCCCGCCACGCAGGCCTGTCCGAGCGCTCGTTCATGCGCCGGTTCGTCAACGAGACCGGCACGACGCCACTGCAGTGGCTGGTGGACGCCCGGCTCGGCCTGGCACGCGAACTCCTGGAGACCACGGATCACTCGATCGACCTCGTGGCACGTGACTCGGGCCTGGGCTCGGCCGCCAACCTGCGACTGCATTTCCGGCGTGCCCTCAGCACCACACCGACCGCATACCGGCGCGCCTTCACCCGCGGTGGCAGTTCGCCGTCCGGCATCGGCGATCGGACCACGGCGGGGCGGCGTTGAGGCAGTGATCGGGCTGGGTCGGCCGCTCGGCCCGGGTGCCCACCACTTGTGTCAGCCCGCTCACCTCGCAGGGGTCTCTTGCTCCTCCCCGGAGGGCAGTTGACGGCCTTCCTGCCGGCTTCCGGTACTGCGACCGCTGCATGGCCTGATCGGTCTTCGACCGGACGGAACCTGTCCCGAGGACGTCGAGGGGCAGACGGAATGGGCCCTTCGCCGTACGGAGGAGATTCTCCGCCTGGAGGGCTTGGGCCTGACGGACCTGGTTGAGGTGGTCAGCTACCACGTCGACATCCACGCGAACCTTCCCGGCTTCCTGGAAGTGAAGACCCGCTTCTTCAAGGAATCACTGCCCGCCTTGCCGCGTACCCGGCATGAATGTCCTGGCACTCGGCCGCTCGACGTCCCCCGGCTCCGAGGCCGCTCCCGTGGCGTCGTCGGCCGTCGGCCGTACGCGATGCGCCGGCCGTCGCGGTGGCGGTGCGGTGCTGGTACCGCAGTGTCCCTCGCCCTGACTGCCGGCCGGCGCAGTGTGTGTGCGGCCCCTTGTCAGTCCGACGGGGGAGCGTCGTGCAGGATCCGCTGGAACAGACGATGGTCCCGCCACTGCCCATTGATGTGCAGATAGCGCGGAGCCACGCCGATCGGCTCGAAACCGTTCTTCTCCAACACGCGCTGCGACGGGGCGTTGTCGAGGAGCGTGGTGGCCTCGACGCGATGCAGGCCGATGATGTCGCGGGCCGCGCGGCAGATGCCTGCCACCGCCGAGCCCGCGAGACCCTGGTTCTGCCGGTCGGCCGCCACCCAGTACCCCAGGTACGCGCTGCGGAACGGCCCGAAGACCAGTCCGGAGAGGGTGATCGTGCCGACGATCGAGCCTTCGCCCTCGCACACCCACGGCACGATCCGGCCGTGGGTGAACTCTTGCAAGCGTCCGGCGATGCGCTCGGCCTGCCCCGCGACGGTGAAGAAGCTGTCCGGGCGGCGCGGTTCCCACGGAGCCAGGTGCTTCCAGTTGGTCACATAAGCGGCGTGCAGTGCTTCCGCATCATCGAGGGAGACGAGCCGCAACACGACGCCACCCGGCAGTAATTCAGGAGGAATGAGCACCCGAGCACTCTAATACTGCGGCTACGGGAGCGGTGCTTGCCGTGAAGGTACCTCCAACCCTCGTACTCTGGGGGAGTCCACGCGACTGTGTTCGCAACCGTCGTCGTGCTCATCCGTTCTTCGCGGTGGGCGCGACGGTGATGGTGCACAGTCGCTTGGTGGCCCGGGTGAGGGCTACGTACAGGTCGCGCTCGCCCCCGGGGCGGGCGGCGGTGATCCCGTCCGGGTCGACCACGACGGTGGCGTCGAACTCCAGGCCGCGCGCCTGCGAGACCGGCACCAGTCGGGCATGCTGCTCGATCCCCGCAGCCGTGAGCTGCTCCGTCCTGTCATCGGCGCAGATCACCCCGACCAACTCGCCCGGGTACGCGGCGCCCTGTTCCCGCAGCTCCCGCGCGAGGGCGGCGACGAGCGACTCCGGGGCCGCGACGAGGGTTCGAGGCACCTCGCCGCGCCGGATCGATCGGATGGCCGGCCGGGCCGGGGCGATCCGGGCGAGCAAGTCCTCTGTGGCGGCGAGGATCTCCTGCGTGGTCCGGTAGCTGACGGTCAGGGTGCGCAGGTCGAAGCGCCGTCCGAGGTCCGGGCCGAGTGCCTCCTTCCAGTCCCGGGCCGCAGTCGCCGGGCCCGCCTGGGCGAAATCTCCGACCAGCGTCATCGACCTGCCCGGGCAACGGCGCACGATCATCCGCCACTGCATGACGGTGAGTTCCTGCGCCTCGTCCACGACGACGTGCCCGAAGACGTGCTCGGGCGGGCCGTCGACCAGGCTCGCCGCCTCGTCGAGAAGCGGCACATCAGCATCCGTCCAGGGCGCACCGGGCGTTCGCCGCAGCAGGGCCCGCTGGTCGTCGGTGAACTCCCACAGGTACGCGGCCAGCGCGTCGGCATCCGTCAGCAGCGCGCGGACCACGTCGACGGGCGTGAGCCGCGGCCACAGGTCCTCGACGGCCCGATCGAGCAAGGCATCGTCCAGGAGGTCGGCGCGCACGGCGTCGGCGTCGAACTCGTCGGCACCTGTGGCGGGCGTGTCGTCGACACCGAGGCGGCGCAGGTCCGCTGCCGCAACCCGGTCCAGGTCGAGGCCGGTAAGTTCCGCGACCTGAGCGTCGATGCGTTCGAGCGCCTCGGCGCCGCTGCGGGCAAGTTCTCGGACGAGGAAGTCGACCAGCACCTCCTTGAACAGCCGACGCGCCCGGTTGTGCGCGAGACCACTGGTCTGTGCCGACTCCCGCGCCTGTGCGACTTCCTTGTCCTGCAGGCGAATCCACTCCTGCCCGACCCGGATGTCGAAGTCGCCGCCCGGAGCCTGCCGTGAGCGGACCACCGAGGCCAGCGCGTCGGCCAGTGCGGCACTCCCCTTCAGGCGCGCCACCTCGAAGGGGTCCGCGGCGCCCGGCGCAACGCCGGCCAGTTCCTCGCACGTCGCCAGGACGACGTCGTTCTCGCCGAGCGAGGGCAGGACGTGGCAGATGTAGTCGAGGAACCGCGCGTTCGGCCCCAGTACGAGCACGCCGCGCTCTGACGCCTTCGGGAACGCGTACAGCACATATGCGGCGCGGTGCAGCGCCACGACCGTCTTTCCGGTGCCCGGACCACCCTGCACCACCGTTACCCCGCGGTGCGGCGACCGGACGATCGCGTCCTGTTCGGCCTGGAGCGTGGCAACCGCCGTACCCATTCGTCCGGTGCGCCTTTCCTGGAGCGCCGCGGTCAACGGGCCGTCGCCGACCACGTCCTGTCCGGTGGGCGCGGAGCCGTCAAGCAACTCGTCGCTCACCCCCACCACGGTGCGGCCCGCCAGGCGCAGATGGCGGCGGCGCCGCAGCCCCATGGGATGAACCGGCGTCGCTTCGTAGAAAGGCCTCGCGGCCTCGGCTCGCCAGTCCACGAGCAGTGGCAGCTCGTCCGAGTCCCTGTGCAGTCCCAGTCGTCCGATCCGCAGGGCGGTACCGTCGGCCAGGTCGATCCGGCCGAAGACCAACCCGTCCTCGGCCCCCTCCAGCCGCCGAACCTCTCTCGTCAGCCGCCCGGCCGCCACTTCCCGTTCGTACGTCTCGCCCGCCCCGTCGGACGGCGTCGCGAGCACGTGCGCCAGTTGCGCCCGAGTCTCGGCCAGCCGCATGTCGAGCAGTTCGCCTATGACGGACACCTGAACCCGCTCGAGCTCCACCTCGCGCGCGGCGCCATCGTTGATCTGCGACAAGAAAGGGCCCTCCCGCCTCAACCGGTATTTCGAGGCGCCACTATGCAGACGGATTCCGGAAAAGTAAATCTTGACCAAACCAAGTGGAATGTGTCCTGCGATGCGGTACGACGGCCGCCTGTGGTTCCGGTATGGAGTGCAGTAGTTCACACACGACGGCATGGGGATCCAACCCGGAGCCTGGCTCGGAGCAGGGATATTCCGAGGAGCACCTTTTGTCGGTCGGTCGGTCGATCGATCGTAGGGACCGTCGAACGCCGTCCTCGGCGTCGTCCGGTAAACGATCTTCAGGGTGCAGGCGGCCGATGCCGGGCACGTCGGCTGCAAGTAGGCTGCCCCAGGCTCGGCCCAGTCACTGGGGCAGGCTCGCCTGGGGGCGATGGAACTGATGGCCCGTCATGGGTCCGCGGCTGTGGCATCGGCGGCTCGCCGGGCCGGTGGAGCCCTGGGGCTGGTGGCCGCCGCGGCCGTCGCGCTGACGATGGTGCGTGTGATCACGTCGGTCCAGGGCCGGTCGGCCGGGAGGCGGAGGATACGGCGGCGGCCGGTCGTGCCGAAGGCGCGGCGGTGGGGAGCCGCCGTAACCGAAGACGGTGGGGCTCCCGGAGCCGGGCGGGGCCGGTCAGGGCGAGCGGGGGCATCCAGGCGAGCGACTCGAGGGCGACCTGGACGTTCTCCAGCCAGATCCGGTTCTGGGTGACGTCGTGCAGAAGCGGGTTGCCCGGACCGGTGGCGCGGTCGGCCCGGTTGTGATCCCGGGCCCTCGCCCGCCGGCGCCGTCGCGGCTCTCGCCGTCCGGTTCGACGGCCGGTGTTCCTGCCGAGCCGGCTACCTCCTGCCCTGCCTGACGGACGGCGTTACTGAGCTTGACAGCGTGATGTCATTGCAAGGAGGCGGCCCGGTCGGTCCGGGGCCACCTCCTTGCGTGTAGTGCTGCGGTCGGCCGTGGCACGCGGCCGTCAGCGACGTCGACCTGCTCGAAGATGCGCGTGCGGGGGAATTTGGTCTGCCTTTCCTGCCGGTTGGGTCCTCTCCGGTGAGGTGGGCGAGGATGTAGGTGCGGAAGGCCGCCAGGAGCGGGCTGCGGTCGGGGGGCGCGGGTGGTGAGCACGACGTGACTGGGCTCGGCGCTCCCGGCGGAATGCCGATGAGGTCCTAGCGCACGGGATGGCCGGGGACGGCGCTCGTCATCGGGGCGACCCCGGACCCATCGGGGCGAAACACCGGACCCTGGCCAGAGGTTCGCCGGCGATGTCGTCCAGGGTGGCCGATTCCTGCCTGTCTACCACCCCAGCTGAGATTCCCCGAAGCGCAGTCCCGTGCCCCGCAACCAGTCCCGTGCGACTTCATCCGAGTTTCGCGTGCCGATGGACAGGTACACGTTGTGCCTGCCTGGAGCAGGTTCACTGCACTGCTCGGTCCATCTGCTGTTGAGGCACAGTTGGACGCCACAGAGGTTGGAGCTTGGTAGGCCGCGCAGCGCCGAGAACCAGTCGATGTCGATTGACAGGGGGCCACAGGCCGCGACTGCGTCGTCGATCTCCGTCTCAGTGCACTCGTCTTGGTCACGGATGGGAAAGGTGGAGGGCGTCTTTCCCTTCATTAGCTGGAACTGCACCTTTTGCGGCAAGGGCCACAGGGAGGACAGTTCGGGTTGCAGCTCCGTCTCCACCCAGCCAGGGGACGTGTCCCGGAAGCCCATGCGGTCCAGGGTCTGCCAGAGTTCCTGGACATGCGAGTCCTGGAGGTCCCGCTGTGAGCAGAGGAACGTGCCGCAGGTGAAGTACTGTCGGGCGTGGTGGAACTGTTCCTCAGTGGCGATGTCGTTGAAGCTCAGGGAAGGCATGTCCGGCGTCCCGACACCGAATCGGGCGAGCAGTTGACGTGCGAACAGCAGAGCATTCCGCGCGTCAGGCAGTGGTTCCAGCACCTGATAGAGCATCGACGCACCCATCGGCCCGCCCCCTCACCCTCACCATTTTGGCCTGATCGTTCATTGAACCATGCGTGACAGATCTCGTTGAGCGGCTGGTGCCGGACGAGTTACGGGTGTTGTTCCGGCGGGCCGTACTGCCGACCGAGGTGATACGACAGCAAGGCGGGGCCAACAGCGGGCGGGCGACATCGATCAGGTCGCTCCCCGACGCGCCACCGTTGGAGGTTTTCCGGGGTGAGCAGGTCCTGGACGATGTCAGTGGAGTTCCGGGTCTCCCAAACGACGGGAGCCATCAGATGGTCCTGCAGGTTACGCCCGACGCCGGGCAGGGGGGGCGGGGCGTCTATCCCCACTTCGTGCAGTTCGTCGGGATCGCCTATGCCCGACAGGAGCAGCAGCTGGGGCGAGTTGACGGATCCGCCGCAGAGCAGAATGTCCCTGTCGGCGTGGGTATGCCTGGAGCCCCTCGGGCCCCAGTTCGCTGCCGAGTCCGCTGGCCTTCCTGCCCCCATAGGGGGAGTTGAGGTCGGGAAGGTAGCCGTTGAGCCCGACGGTGCCGGTCCGCATACGGCGGGCCACCTGGGCACCATGGTCCAAGTCCGTGGCCCATACGGTGCCGGCGAGGCCGTAGGCCGACTCGTTCGCCAGGCACACTGCCTCGTCCTCGCTGTCATAGGGCGTGACTGTGAGGACCGGGCCGAAGATTTCTTCCTGTGCGATGGTCGACGAGTTCTCGACGTCGGCAAATACGGTGGGTTCGACGAACCAGCCTCGGTCGAGGCCGGGTGGCGGGCCTCCTCCGGTGGTGAGCCGAGCCCCTTCGTTGAGGCCGGTCTTGATGTAGTCCAGGACGCGTTCGCGCTGGCGCCGGCTGACGAGGGGGCCGACCAGCCGAGGAAGGTGATGACCACCTGGGCCGGCACGGTCGAGGTGAGAGCACCACGGGTGAACGACAAGCGCCTGGACGACGCCACCGGCGACCGCAAGCGGTTCTCCTCCGCGATCCTGCCCCAGTGGTGCCGCACCTGCCAGAGGATCAGCGAGGTGCTGTCGCAGAGGCCGCCGGTCCGGCGGCCGCCGAGAGCGCCTCGGCAGTCGATGCGTCCGTCGGCAAGAACGCCTCGAGCTTCAGCTCGGCGAGAGTGACGTCAACGGCGGTGGCGAAGGTCGTCACGGTCGTCATCAGACGCAACTCACCGTACGAGGACTGCAGGCGGAGCGGAACCGCGAAACCCAGCAGCCCGGCGGACGGCTCCAGCTCGGGAACGTACCCGGCGAGTTCGGTGCGCAGCTCCGTCAGATGGCCGAGGCGTGCCAGGATGTGCCGTGCCCATTCGGCGAGGTTGACGATGCGGGGAGCCAGGCCATCAGGGTGCAGGGCAAGGCGGTACATGTTCGCGCCTGGGCCCACCAGGTCGGGGGCCGCTCCCTCGGTGATCAGGTCGAATGCGGCGTTCGCGGCGATCAGGTCACCACCGTGGTCCACCACCAGCGCCGGATACGGCAGATGCCCGCGCAGGATGTGGTCGATCGCCGCGCGCACAGGGGCCAGCACCGGGTCGTCGAGCGGGCTCTCGGGGTAGGCGGGTACGTACCCGGCGGCCAGCAGCAGTTCGTTGCGCTCCCGCAGCGGCAGTTCCAGCGACTCGGCCAGCCGCACGACCATGTTCCGGCCGGGGACGGACCTGCCGGATTCGATGAAGCTGAGGTGCCGCTGGGTGGTGCCCGCCCGCAGCGCCAGGTCAAGCTGGCTGAGATGACGGCGGGTACGACGTTCGCGAAGCGTGCGAGGGAAGTCCACGTGCCTGTTCTAACGGTGGCAGAGGGTTCCAGGCCATTCCCCGCAGGGAATTGCTGCCATTCACACCGGTCGTGAACATCACCGACATGGACATCGGTGTACTGCTCCCGACCGGAACCGCCCAGTGGGGCCCGGCCGACGACCCTCGCGAGCTGGTCGCCCTCGGCCGCCAGTCCGAACGCCTGGGCTTCTCCTCGCTCTTCGTCAACGACTCCCTGATCAGCCCACGCATCGAGGCGCTCACGATGCTGGCCGCGCTCACCCTGGCGACGGACAACGTCACGCTGGGTACGGCCGCACTGTTGCCGTTCCTGCGCCGGCCGATCCAGACGGCCCAGTCCCTCGCTTCGATCGACCTGCTGTCCGGTGGCCGACTCACCGTGACCGTCGGCGCCGGCTTCCCCGGCCGCTTGGGACGGCCTCTCTACACGCTGTCCGAGCTGCCGTGGGACAGACGCTTCGCCCGCTTGGACGAGACCGTCGCCCTGTGGCGGGCCCTGTGGGACGGTGCCGATGGCTTCCACGGCGAGATCCTCCGGTTCGATGACATCCCGCCCACGCTCAGGCCGTCCCGAGCCGGCGGCCCACCCGTCTGGCTCGGCGGCGCGACGCCTGCAGCGCTTGCCCGTACCGGTCTGATGTACGACGGATGGCTGCCCTACCCGCCCGAACCCGCCGACTACGCATCCGGCCTTCG
Organism: Streptomyces broussonetiae; assembly: GCF_009796285.1. Classification (NCBI taxonomy): domain Bacteria; kingdom Bacillati; phylum Actinomycetota; class Actinomycetes; order Kitasatosporales; family Streptomycetaceae; genus Streptomyces; species Streptomyces broussonetiae. The sequence goes on from NZ_CP047020.1 coordinate 9,268,054, forward strand.
CGACATCCACAGAGCAGCGGCCGGTGCCGGGCGCGCAGCCAGGGACATCACCCCCGCACTCTTCGTGTCGGTGCGGATCGACGACGACATCGAGAGCGGTCGCCGAGCACTGGACAGCTATGCACGGGCCACCTATGGCATGCCGCTGGAGGATCTGGAGAAGATCCAGGCAGTTGTCGCCGGTTCCGCAGACCAAGTGCGCAAGCGCCTGGAACGGTACGTCGCCGCCGGCGTCCGGCACATCGTCGTACGCCTCGGCGCCCTGGACCTGCACTCCCAGCGGGAGCAGCTCGAACGGGTCGCGGACCTGATCCCGGCCGTCCAGTCGGCAGCAGGTCACGCTTCCACCGTTGAAGGCACCTGAGTCCGGCCGAGCCAATTCGGGGTGCCGACCACGCATGCGGTCGGCAGGCTTGAGCCGTGAACTCCCAGCTCGATGACGTGCCCGGTCATGCTTGGCTCGGCGCCCCGATCGATGCCCGATCTCTGTTCGCCCCTGAGCACGCCGCGCTCATGGCCACGCTGCGCGGCCTGGCGTCCGCCGACTGGGGCAAGGAGGCGGTGCCGGGCTGGACCGTGCGCGATCTCGCCGCACACGTTCTTGGCGACTTCTACGGGCGTCTTGCCCGTGACCGCGACGGCCACCAGGACGGCTCCGGCTTCGAGCCGGGCGAGCCACTGGAGGCGTTTGTCCACCACATGAATCAGGAATGGGCCGACGCCCACCGTCGAGTGAGCCCGGCCGCGCTCGCTGACACCCTCGACCTGATCGGCGGGCAGGTCGCAAGGTTCTTCGAGGCCACCGACCCGGACCCTCGGTTCCTGGCGGTACTCCTGGACACGTTCATGCGGGCGCTGCCCCACACCCTGCGTGAGGTAACCATGCCGGTCGGCACGCAGATCCAGGTGCGGATCGGCGGCCCGGCCGCAGGCGTACGGACCGTGACGGCCATCGGGGACGGCTGGTCGCTCGCCGAGTCGGATACCGAATCTCCCGCCGCAGTGGTGCGCTTGGATGCGGAGACCGCCTGGCGGCTGTGCACTCGGGGCATCCAGCGGACACCGCCCTGGCTCGTGCCCGCATTGACGGCTCCGCCGGCTGGCGGAAGCGGTCTGCCAGATCGCGTCGATCGTCTACTGAGAGCAGCCACAGCACGCCGGTCCGGCCGTGGCATTCGGTGGGTGTCCGCCGGTGGGGGGTGTCGCTGGGGGCGCATAGCGGATTTGTGTTGGCGTTGGCGTTGGCGTTGCCGGAGTCGCGTGGAGCGGGTGCGGCGCGGGCAGCGTCGGCGAGCCGGTCCGAGGCGGGTGGCAGGGCGTGTGGTCGGGCGGGTGGCCGGCCCTGGTCGTTCAGGGCGCTGTGCCCTCATTACGTACATATCCCCATTGCCTGGATATTCTGTGATGCGTGATCGAGTCTGGACGGCCGCGGTTCCGTAGTCGCCATGGTCGGGGGAGGTTTGTGCGGTTGTCGCCGATTGGTTTGACTGTTGTCATTGCCGGGCTGGCGTACGCGACTCCTCCGGAGATGGCCTTCAGTCGACTTCTGCCGGCGGCGCCGGCTCTGGCTGCGGCTATGTGGCCGGTGCTCCCCACTGTTCTGCTGGGTACGGTCTGTCTTGGCCTGATGCTCGGTCTGAGCGCCGTGTTCCCTGGCCTGGGGACGTGGTGGACGGCTTCGGGGATCATCGCGGTCACGGTGGCGGCCGCGTACGGAAGTCATGTCCGGCTGCAGCGGGAGCGGACGCTGTTTCAGGTGCGGCTGGTTGCGGACGCCGCGCAGCAGGTGGTGTTGAGTCCCTTGCCGCACCGTTTCGGGAGTGTCGAGATTGAGTCGTTGTATCTTGCGGCTGCGGCGGAGGCTCGTATCGGTGGGGATTTCTACGAGGTGGTGGACACGCGGTACGGGGTGAGGCTGCTCATCGGTGATGTGCGGGGCAAGGGCTTGCCGGCGGTGGGGGCGGCCGCGGCGATCGTCAATGCCTTTCGGGAGGCGGCCTATGGCGAGGCCGACATGGTCGATGTCGCGCGCCGGTTGGATGCCAGCAGTACGCGTTACAACGCCGCCTTTCCTCCCGAGGGGCCGATGGAGCGTTTCGCGACCGCTCTCCTGGTCGAGATCCCACACGGCGGCGGGCGTATCGGGATCCTCAACTGCGGGCATCCCCCGCCGCTGCTCCTGCAGGGTGGAGGACTTCGTGTCCTCGAGCCGACTGCACCGTCGCCCTTGCTCAGCCTCTCGGAACTGATCGGTGATCACTACAGTGTCGACACTTTCGACTTCGCCCGCGGGGACCTGCTGCTTCTCTATACGGACGGGGTTGCCGAGGCCCGGGCCCGTGACGGCGAGTTCTTTCCGCTGGCGGCCTGGATGCGCGGACAGCCCCCGGCGCCGCCCCATGAGCTGCTCGCGGCTCTTCACCGCGACCTCCTCCACTACAGCAAGGGGCGCCTTGACGACGACGTCGCCGCCCTCGCCGTGCGCCTGTCCGCACCCTCCGAGTGAGTCGGGCCCGAGTCGCGGCCGTGTGGTCTTCCCGGGTGACTGAGAGGCTTGGGGCTGGAACTGACACCGCGTGGCGTCATCCTGTTGGCCTGCGCCGACCGGCAGAACTGTCCGGCCGCGGTGAGGATGAGCGGGACAGGAGGGGGGAACCGAAAGGAGCCGATCATGTTCCGCTCGATGGCCACGGTACTGGCCGCTACTGCCCTCACCGGATTCCTGGGCGCCGGTATCGCCAGCGCCGTGCCCGACCAGTCCCCGGCCCTTGCGGCCGTCACCCAGCAGGTACGAGGCGGTGACGGCGACGGTGTCGGTGGCGTCGGCCCCGGCGGCAGCGACGTCGGTGTGGGTGTCGGTGGTCTCGACGCCAGTGGCACCGTCGGTGTCGGCGGTCTCAACGCCAGCGGCAACGAGGGCACCGGCGTCGGAGGCCTGTGAGGTTCCCGCCACTGTTTCCTGCCGGCCCTTGCCTTGTGGCGGGGGTCGGCAGGCTGTGGGGCACCGGCTGGCATCAAGTGGCGCTCTGTGGGTGCCCTGCATCAGGACGCCGCCGTCGCCAGCTCCGCGCCGAGGGCCAGGACATCAGAAACGAGGACGTGGGCCGCCTCTCCCTGCTCAAGGGCCGTGCAGTGGCTCAACGACCTCGCGGAGCCCTAAATGGCACGCTCCTGAACGGGGTCCCGGGATTCCGGGTGATCTGGATCATCGGCCGGGGCGGCGGCACGCAGCGCCGCCTCGACCCGGCGGTTGCTGGTCATGGTCGCGGTGATGGTGGTCATCGTGAGGAGGAGGCCGGCGGCGGTGTAGAGCGGGGTGCGTACGTCGTAGGTGGTGGCCAGCCAGCCGCCGAGGAAGGCGCCGAACGGGGCGGCGCACATGGCGAGCATGCGGGAGGTGGAGGCGACCCGGCCCATGAGGTGGGCGGGAACGATCGCCTGTCGGAGGGAGGGGCCGAGCACCATCGTGGCGCCCATACCCGCTCCGCAGACGGCGAGCGCGAGGCCGGCGACGTACGGGTTCGGGGCGGCGGCAAGGCCCAGAATGGCGAGTCCCTCGACTGCGGCCGTGCAGGTCAGTGCGGTGCCGGTGCCGAGTCGTCGGCCGAGGAAGGAGGCGATGCCTGCGCCGAGCAGACCGCCGGAGGCCTCCGCCGTGAGGAGCAGACCGAAGCCGAAGGTGTCGATGCCGAGACGATCGTGCGCGAAGAGGGCGAGTACGGTCTCCACGGCGAGGAAGGCGATGTTCCCGACCGCCGGACGCAGCGCGAGCCCGAGCAGCAGCTGATCCCGGAATACGTACGAGGCGCCGGCCCGCGCCTGCCGCAGCAGCGACTCACGGGCCTGCGGTACGGGCCGGGGCGCGGCAGGCAGTGACCGTACGAGCAGTGCGGAGAGCGCGAACGAGACCGCGTCGGCGAGCAGCGGAACCGCCCGCCCGAGCGCGAGCAGGGCACTGCCCGCGGGCGGCCCGGCGAAGCCGGACGCGGCGGTCTGGGCACCGCGCAGGCGGGAGTTGGCGCGCTCCAGGAACGCGGGGTCGCGGCCGAGCAGATCCGGTAGATAGGCCGTGGCAGCCGTGTCGAAGAAGAGTCCACCGAGGCCGAGCAGGAAGGCGACGGCCGCGAGCAGTGGAATGCTCAGCACGTCGAGCGCGCCGCCGCCGCCGGTATCGCGAGCAGCACCGCACGCGCCGCGTCCATGACCCACATCGTGCTCCGACGGTCCCAGCGGTCCACCAGCGCACCTCCGAGCACCCCGAAGAGCAGCCACGGCAGCGTTCCGGCGGCCGAGACGACGGCGAGCGCCATCGGATCCCGCGTCAACGTCAACGCGAGCAGCGGCAGCGCGGCATGCGACACCCCGTCACCGAGCGAGGACACCGTCTGCGCGGTCCACAGCCGTCCGAACCCGGGCGCCAACTTCCGGACGTCTGAGGTCACTTGGCGTCCCCTTCGGCCTGCTCGCGCGATGCCGGGTGGAACAGTGCGAAGACGAGTGACGCATCCGGCAGCGACGGATCGGACAGCTCCCGGTACTCGTCCGCCAGTGCCTGCAGCCGAGCCCCCAACTCCGCGAACTGCTCCTCGGTGAGCCGCAGATGCGCCATCCGAACATGCCGCTCGGCATCCACCGGCGCTGCCTCCAGGTCCGCCACTGCATGCCGCATCAGTACATCAGGGCCTCCCTCACCCGGATCCGGCAGCACGATCGACCGAGCGGCCATTGCGTAGTACCGCTCGGTGACCCCCCGGACCTTCCGCGTTCGCACCACCTTCACCAGGCCGGCCCGTTCGAGCAGCCGTACGTGGTAGCTGGAACTCCCCTTCGCAAGGCCCACCCGCTCGGCGATCTGCGTAATCGTCGCGGGCTCGAAGCGGAGCACGGCCATGATCCGGTGACGCGTGAGATTGGAAACGGCGCGTAGCTGTTCGTCGGTGGTGACGTGAAACGTCTCGGGAAGATCATCGGTAGGCATGAGAGCAATGGTCAATGATTCTTGACCATTAGGCAAGGGGCTTTCTCGAGGACTTCCAGAATCACGGCTTTGAGCGCGTGCCCTTCGGCCGCAACCTCGCCCGGGGCATGCCGTACCGGCACGACTCCCTGAAGAACCTGGTCGACGAGGCCGCTGCCCGCGCGTCCGTGAGCGAGGTGGTGGGCGACCGAGTACGTGCTGGGGAACCACAGTTCACGGTGAGTGCGTCACGGGATCGTGACGACTTCTCGGACGATCTTGCGAACCGCGAACGCTGACGACGTGGACGGGATCACCGACCTGCACACTCTGGCCCGCACTGCGTACTACCAGGCAGGTGGACTGTCGGACGTGCAGCTCGCTTCCCTCGACGCGCTCTCCAGCCGGAGGCAAGGCTGGATGCGCGCTGTCCAATCCGATGACCGGACTGTGTTGTGCGCGGAACGAGAGGGCGAGCTGGTGGGCATCTTGGCGATGGGCCCTCCCTGCGAAGCAGATCTCGATGCCGCATCCGTGGGCCGGCTCTACCAGATTCACGTCCGCCCCGGCCTTTGGGGACAGGGCATCGGCAGCCACCTGCACGCGGCGTTCGTGCAGTTCCTTCGCAACACGTCACTGGCCACGGGAGTACTGGAAGCATGGGAGCGCAACAGCCGGGCTCAAGCCTTCTACGCCCGGCACGGATGGCAGCCGGACGGACACCATCGGCCTGGTCCAGGTAACGCGAGCTACGTTCGCAGGCGCCTCGGTCGCCGGTGATCCGGTCGCCGTCCCCCGCTGTGTCTTGGCGCTGTGTCACCGTGACGGCAGGATCGGGCACCGGGGATCGAGGGACTGCCGAGTGGGCCAGCCGGTTCAGCCGGTCTCGGTCCGGTCTCGGTCCGGCCTTGGTTCCGTGGTTGTCCTGTTCTGTCGTGCTGGGTGCGTCGGGGCGGGCGCCTCACATTTTCTGGGCGCCGGCTTTGATGGCTTCCCGGATGCGGAAGTATGTGCCGCAGCGGCAGACGTTGCGGATGGTGTCGAGGTCGGCGTCGGTGATTTCACGGCCTTCTTCTGTGGTCTTGCGGACCAGGGCGACGGCGGCCATGATCTGGCCTGGCTGACAGTAGCCGCACTGGGCCACGTCCTGTTCGAGCCAGGCCTGCTGCATGGGATGCAGGTCCGCGCCCACGGTGGCCGGCAGGCCTTCGATCGTGGTGATCTCGTCGTCCGGACTGATGTTTTTGACGGGGATCGAGCAGGGGTTGACGGCCTTGCCGTTGAGGTGGCTGGTGCATGCTTTGCAGACGTTGATGCCGCAGCCGTACTTGGGGCCGGTGACGCCCAGAATGTCGCGCAGTACCCACAGCAGCCGTACGTCGTCGTCGACGTCGACGGTGACCTGTTTGCCGTTGAGGCGGAATGTGTGTTCGGGCACGGGGTTCCTTGTGTCGGGGGGTGTGTCAGTAGGCGTGGTCCAGGCCGTCGGTCGGTGACTGTGGGACGGGCGGGACGGTCGGTTTGGGAGTGAAGGAGAGGGTGCCGTGGTTGATCGGGAAGCTGGTGGGCAGGGTGCCGGTGGCGCGGCCGTAGGCGCAGGCGACCGCGGCCATCGACGCGGCGACGCCCAGTTCACCGGCGCCCCCGGGCTCTGCGGTGGTGGCCGGCATGACGATGATCTCCAGCTCGGGCGGGGTGTTCCACTGCCGGGTGTAGAAGTAGTTGTCCCAGCTGGCCTCGAGGAAGTAGCCGTCGCGCAGGTGCAGGCTGGAGGTCAGCGTCTGGGCGATGCCGTCCATGAGGCAGCCCATCATCTGTGCTTCCAGACCAAGGGGGTTGACGGCGAGGCCGACGTCCACGGCCAGGACGGCCTTGGTGACGCGGGGGCCGGCCACGCCGTCGCGGACGGGACGGTTGACGGTCTCGGGCCGACAGTCGATCTCCGCCAGCACCGCGCTGACGGAGTGGTACTCGCTGTGCAGGGCGATGCCCTGTGCGGTGCCGGCCGGCATTGCCCGGCCCCAGTTGCCGGCATCGGCGACTTTGTCGAGCACGGCACGGGCACGGTCGTCGTGCAGGAAGTCGTGCCGGAACCGGTAGGGGTCCTTGCCCGTCTTCGCGGCGAGCCGGTCGACCATGAGTTCCCGGGCGCAGGTGACGTCGGGGGAGTAGACGTTGCGCATGCTGCCGGTGTTGAAGCCCGTGCCGGTCTCGTTCAGCAGCCGGGTGCTGAGACCGAACTCGTAGGGCATGGACTGGGAGAGCTGGAAGAACGTCTCCGAGAACCCGAGGTCACCGACGGGGAGTTTGGCTGCCAGCGCGGTCAGGGCCTCGCCCAGTCCGTGGCTGAAGTCAGTGGAGATGCTGGTGTGTTGCTGCTTGTAGCCGAGTACCGTGCTGCCGAGGTAGTCGATGCGTACACGCGAGGTGGCCATGGGGTGGGCCCGCCCCTGGCGGCAGTCGTCGGCGCGGTGCCACATGAGCTTGACCGGTTTACCCATCGCCCGGGAGGCCTGCGCCGCCTCCAGCGCGGCGTCGAAGAAGAGCTTGCGGCCAAAGGACCCGCCGCCTTCGGTGACGTGCACGGTGACCGCCGACTCGGGAAGCCTCAGCGCGGCGGCGATGGTCTGCTTCGCGACGATCGGTGACTTGAGGGACGCCCAGATCTCCGCGCGGTCCGAACGCACGTCGGCCACAGCGCAGTTGGTCTCCAGCGCGCTGTTGCCGCGGAAATGGAACGTGAACTTCTCTTCCACGTACGGGGTGAGCGGCGAGAGCCCGAGGGGTGGTTCGGCCGCCTTCAGGTCCGCCAGCACGGAATCGTCCGACCGGCCTTCGGCGGTACCGGGCAGCCAGTGGACGTCCAGAGCGCGCACGGCGTCGATGCACTGGCCGAAGGTCTGCGCCCGCACGGCCACCCCGGTGGGGATCACGGCGACGTCGGTGACGCCCGCCATGGCGCGGACCTCGTCCGCATTGGCCACCGATCCGACGTGGCCGTTGATCGTGGGCGGGCGGCACACCATGGTCGGCCTGGCGTCCGGTACGTCGAGGTCCATCGCGAACTTCTTGCGTCCGGTGACCGCCGCCAGCGCGTCGAGACGGCCGCGCGGTGTGCCGATGACGGTGAACTTGTCCCGGGCTTTGAGTTCCACCGGGACCTGCTGTGTCGTTGTGCTCGCGGCTTTCTCGGCGAGTGCGCTGATGCCGATGCTCCGGCCCGCGGGGTCGGTGACGGCACCGGCCTTCAGTGTGAGATCGCTGACTGCCGCGCCGAGTTCGGTGGCGGCGGCTTGCAGCAGCCGACCCCGGGCGACCGCGGCGGCGACCCGGACCGGCCGGTAGGTGGAGACGGTCGTGTTCGACGCGCCGGTGAGCTGGTTGAACAGCAGTTCCGGCCGGGCGTCGGCCAGCTGCACGCGTATCCGCTCCAGCGGTACGTCCAGCTCCTCGGCGATCAGCATGGCCGTCGAAGTGGTGATCCCCTGGCCGACCTCGGCCCGCGGCAGCGCGAACGACACGGTGCCGTCGGTGTGGACCTCGACCGTGATCAGGTTCGAGGTCGGCAGCGCCGCCGCGGTCAACACGTCGTTGAGGTCGAGCAGTTGGGTGGGTTCCGGTGAGGGGATACCGGCTTCGGCCGCCGGTGCCGTACCGAACTCGGCGGCGGCCACCAGAGTCGGTGCCGCCAGCACGTACCCCAGGAACCGTCTGCGTCCGACTCCATGCCTACCGGGTACTTGATCTTCAGGGGCCCAACGGTCAGCGCCGGTCATGTACGCAAACCTCCGCTCTGCGCCGTCGCCGTCCACCTGGCCGCGCACCTGTGTCACCAGCCAACTCACTGGTTCTATCACGGTCTTGCCGGTTGCACACCGACCCAGCTGACCGAAAGTCAGGATTCTTTGTGCGGGGCCAAGTGCGCGCGGGAAGGCCCATGGCCGTGGCCCCTCACGCCCCTCTACGGCCCCCGCCCCCTCACGCCGGAACGCGAGCGGTGGTTCAGCCGAGGACCGCGGTGGCTTCGACCTCGACGAGATGGTCGGGGACGTCGAGTGCGGCAACGCCCAGCAGTGCGGCCGGCGGGACCGGAGTGCCCCCCGGCTTCGCTGCTGCCCGGGCGATCCCCTCCAGGAGCGGGGACATTTTGTCGGGGGTCCAGTCGACAACGTAAATGGTCAGTATCGCCACGTCGTCGAAGCCGCCGCCGGCTTCGGCGAGGGCGGTGTTGATGTTGAGGTAGCACTGTTCGACCTGGGCGGTCAGGTCGTGTCTTGCCGACCGTGACCTCCTCGGTGTCCCAGGCGACCTGCCCGGCGATGAAGACCAGTCTCGATCCCGAGGCGATCGACATCGGCCGGTGGGCATCGATCCTGGGCAGTCCGGTCGGGTTCACGAGAGTGACGGCCATTCTGTCCGCCTCCTTGCTAGACCCAGCACGGTCTCCGGCCGGCGCAACAGCGCGATGGCGATCCTGGGCCGGGCGATGAGCAGACGGCGCGCCGTCCTGGTCATGGGATCCGCCACCGCGCGACAACCCGCTCCCGCGAGCCGGTCGGACCTCCGCCCACCTCTCACACCCGGAACCGCCGCAGCAGCCCCGGCAGATGACGTCTAGGAGAAAATGCCGTCCCCAGCCGGAAGGTGAACAGCCACGTCATAGTTGGCAATCCGCCCCGCCAGCGCTCTCGGGCTCACGCCATGAACGTTGTCCCGGTCAGGGTCGGCTCCGTCTTCCAGAAGGAGCCGAATCGTCCCGCCTTCGCCCCGCGAACAGAACACCGCCCTCCACAACGGCGTATTGCCATGACGGTCCACGACATCGACCGCTGCGCCCGCGGCCAACAGGACTTCGACGGCAGCGGGCACCTGCGCCTGAGCAGCAAAATGCAGCGGAGTCCAACCCTCGGCATCGACAGCCCCCGGGTCGGCGCCCCGGGCCAACAGCGCCCTCAGGCCGTCCACATCACCATCGCCAGCCGCGGAGTGCACCGAGGCCCGCCCCAACCGATCCCGTTCCGTCATGCTGACCATCTTCACCTGGCTTGACGAAAGAGATAGGGGCACCCCCCCCGGTACGGCCCGATGAGCCGACCGGCGAGCGCATGCAGCGAGTCCTGCCCCGCCTCATCCGCCCCGGCGACGCTGCGAGCAATCTCCACCAGCTGATGCGACACCGACCGCTCCAGCACCCGCACAAGCGCCCGACGCACAGTACCGATCGGAGGCTCCGGCACCTGAACCGTCCCCAGCTGCACGGGCCATGCCGGCCTCGGCGAACCACGCCGGCACGGCCAGCGGCCCTCGCGGCCCTGCCGGAAGATGCCGAGCCGGCGCCGCCGCGCTCTCCACCACCGGATCGACCGCGTCCACCACCGGCCCTCGGCCACGCCCGAGCCCCCGCGGCCGATGCAGCGCCATCAACCCCGCCCGCCGCCGGCTCTCTCCAGCTGGCTCTTGGAGCCATCTGACGACTGGCTGGCCACACTGCCCTATGAGTACACCCGACGGCGCATCGCCATGGCGACCTTGGGCGAGGCGCGCCGGTTGTCCCGGCCGGCGTTCGTCAAGCCACCGAGTGACAAGAGCTTCCCGGCCGCCGTCTACGCCGACGGCGGTCGCCTGCCGACAGGGCCGGTGCTGTCACCGGACGTGCCGGTGCAGATCAGCGACGTGGTGACCTGGGCAGCGGAGTTTCGCCTGTACCTCCTGGACGGCGAGGTCCGCACGGGTTCGCAGTACGCCACCTTCGGCCGTCTCGAGCCCGAGCGGCTGGACGGGCACCGGTACGAAGACGCTGTCCTGGAGTTCGCGGACGATCTCCTGGCCACGAGCGGCGGTGGCCTGCCCAGCGCGGTGGTGGTGGACATCGGACTCCTGGCCACACCCGAGCACGGTGCCGCCGACCAGTGGGCGGTGGTCGAGGCGAACATGGCGGGGTTCAGCAATTGCTATGCCGCAGATCCTGACCGGGTCCTGGACGTCGTCCTGCGCTCAGCCGGTCCGCGGACACAGATGGCCCAGCGAGACCGCCCGTTCTGCCACAACATCGAGGACGCTCACCCGGTCGGCTGAAATGCCGGCGTGATCATTGGTTTCCGGCGCTCTGCCGGTCAGTGGCTCCTGTGCCGACTTCCTCGCGATTGTCCGTACTCCCTCCGGGGCCGGGCCTGCGCGGCGGCTTTGAGAAAGCGTACGGGAACGACGGTGTGTGGTCTCAGCACGAGCATCGCCGCCATCGGTCCTGAGGGGCGTTCAGGCTGGTTGGCAGAGTGAGCCGCCACGGAAGGGCCTCTGCCCGGCACGCTTCGCCGTCATGGCTCTTCGCCGGGGGCGGGGTGCGGATGAACGGGGCTCAGTCGCTGTCCTGGGCGTGGTGGTAGAGCTTGGCGATGTCGTCGTCGAAGTACGCGGCGTAGGAGACGTCGTCCTGGGCGCCGCCGCCCTCGTGGCCGCCCAGGACGCCGATGACCGTGCCGGTGTGGTTCTTGGGGTCGTAGTCGGCGAGCCAGGGGCTGCCACTGGTCCCGTCCTCGAGGTCGGTGCACTGGATGCGCAGCTGGGTGTCGCTGAACTTCGTGGTGCGGTTCTGGCACGAGATCGGGGTGGCACGGCTGCTGGGATAGCCGGTGATCTTGACCTTGTTGTCGAAGCCGCGGTTTATGCCGAGGGTGTTGCCGCCCAGGACGTCCTGGATGTTCCTGCCGTCCTTCTGGTCCAGGACGAGGAAGGCGACGTCGAGGTTCTCGTCCTGCGATGTGGCCCAGCGGTCGTCGACGACCACCCTGCTGACCTTCCACAGGCCGGCGGGTTCGTCGCCGTTGCGGTAGCCGGGGGCGAAGACCAGGTCGTTCCGCGGCTGTCCGGAGTCGGCGTCGAAGGCGCAGTGGGCGGCGGTGATCAGCATGTTCCGGCCCGGACTCTGCACCACGCTCGCCGTGCAGAAGTGGGCGCCCTGGTCGTCCTTCTCGAAGACTGCGCCGATCCGGGCGTTCTCCTCGGTCTTGCGAGGGGTGTACGCGTTGCCGTCCTTGGCCGGGGCCGTCGCGGAGAAGTCCTGGTCCTGGGCCTGCGAGGGTTGACCCGGCAAGCCGGACTTGCCGAAACCGCTGCGCCCGCCGCTTTTGGCCGTAGGGGTTTCCTCCACGACGTCGCCCGCCACTGCGGCTGCCCCGACGATGACCAGTGTCAGGGGCAGGATGGAATTCCTGATCAGCGAGCGCACAAGGTCATTATCGACGCGTGCCGGGAATTCGGCAGATGCTTCACCGGGAGGCTCCCGTCACAATCCATCCTCCGGACCGCCCATCGCCACCTCGGTCGAGCGTGCCAACCGCTGCGTCGTGCTCCTCACCTGCCGGCGAACACGGCGCCGACACCATCCGGGACGCCGTCCGCGTACGGGACGCCGTCCGCGTACGGGATACGCCATACGCAGTGCGGGATACGCCATACGCATCCGGTTCCTGCGGTACCCGGACACGCAGCGCTCCGGCGTCCAAGGCTGTGCCGGGCCGCGCCCCGGTAACCCGCGGGGAGCCCGGCGGGATGAACGGCCACGCCTGTGCCGGACTCAAGACATCTCCCCGGTGACACCAGCTCGGCCGGCGGCCGGTCGGGCGTGGTGGTGGGCACGCCTTCCCACGCCGGACCGCCGGACCGGAGTCCTCAGGCGCCCGCCAGGAGTTCGGGATGCTCGTGCTGGCAGGTTTCGCCGGTGCCATGGGTGTCCCAGGCGGGGAACGGGTCCGCGCTCGGCAGACCCTCCTGGTCGGCCATGAGGCAGTCGGTCAGAGCCGCGCGCAGTGCGCCCGCGTGCAGGTGCTTGCCGATGAAGACCAGTTCCTGGCCGAAGCGTCCCTCGCGGGCGAGTCGGTCGACCTCCTGGAGCAGGTCGTCGCGCAGGGTGCAGCAGATGCAGCCGTTGGTCATCCCGACGAGGCGTTCCTCGGTGCGTGACAGGGCTGCCTCGCCGCCGCGGACCGGAGCGGCGTCGATGTTGACCTCGCTCATGTCGTTGACGATGACCGCCACGCGCAGTCCCTCGCGGTTGCCGAGGACGTGGTTGAGGGCGGTGGTCCTGCCGGCGCCGAGGAATCCGGGCAGGACGGTGACGGGCAGTCGGGTGGTGCGCATGAACGATCAGTCCTCGGGGCGCAGGAGTCCGCGCTCGAAAGCCTTCGCCAGCCGCTGGGGCACCAGGTGCTGGACGCCGTCGACGCTGACCGGTACGAGCGTGGGCGTGGCCGCCTTCCACTGAGCGCGGCGGTGGCGGGTGTTGCTGCGGGACATCTTCCGCTTGGGAACGGCCATGGATTCCTCCTGGATGGGGGTGAGTGCGGTGGCGGCACACAAACGCTACATAAAAATGGGTTCCATTACCATTTTGGATCCCTGTACATCATCCACGGCCGCAGTCCGGGCACACCCCGGACAGCTCCACCGTGTGCCGGACGTTCGCGAAGCCGGAGGTTTGTGCGATGGTGTCCGCCCAGTCCTCGACCGGTCCGGAGTCGACGGGCCTGCTCAGGCCGCACCGGGTGCAGATGAGGTAGTGGCGGTGGTCGGGGCCGGGGCGGTAGCGGAAGAGGCGTTCGCCGCTCGTGTCGCGGACCATGTCGGCCCGGCCGGCGGCGGCCAGCGCGGTCAGGGTGCGGTAGACCGTGGACAGGCCGACCGGTGAGCCGTCGTCGGCGAGCCGGTTGTGGAGGGCCTGGGCGCCGACGAAGCCCTCGGCCCGGACGAACGCCTCGACGACGACGGCGCGTTGCTGGGTGTGGCGGCCGATCAGCGTGACGTCGGCCGACGGTGTGGGGGCGTGCGGTCGGTCGCGTTCCATCAGTGTGCCTTCGCTCAGGGGCCGGTGGGGACGGCGGTGGCGGTTCCCGTACGAGGACCGGGGACCGGCCGTCGTATCAGGAACGTCGCGGCGTAGACGGCCGTGGCGACGGCCATGATGGCGAAGCTCGGAGGCATCCTCGGCACCGCGTAGGAGGCGAACAGCCCTGCCCACATCTCCAGTACCGCCAGCCCGGCGGACAGGGCGAGTGCCCAATAGGGGCGGTCGGTGAGCCGGATCGCGGCGCCCGCGGGGGCGGCAAGCAGGCCGAGCAGGAGCAGGGAGCCGACCGCCTGGGTGGCCTCGGCGGCGCTGATCCCGGCCAGGGCGAGGAAGCCGGAGCCGAGCAGGCGGACCGGTACCCCGCGGGCTGCGGCGACGGCCTCGTCGAGCGTGGCGAACAGCAGCGGCCTGGCGATCACTACCACCAGCAGTCCGACTCCGGCCGCCACCACGGCGGCGACGACCGCACCGACGGCGGAGATGCCGAAGACGGAGCCGAACAGCACGCTGACACCCGCGGTTCCGTCGGCGGTGCTGCGGGATGTCGTGTAGAGGGTGATGAAGAAGGCGCCCAGGCCCAGGATCCAGGAGAAGACGCTCCCGATGACCACGTCGTCGGGACGGGCACGGCGGCCGAGGGTGCCGAAGAGCAGCGCCATGGCGATGGTCGCGGCGTACAGGCCCAGGCGCAGGTCGGCGCCGAAGGCGAGGGCGGCCATCGCGCCGGTGAAGGCGACATGGCTGAGCGCGTCGCCGGTGAAGACCTGGGCGCGCAGGACGAGGAAGTGGCCGACCAGTCCGCAGGCGGCGGCGATGGCGGTCCCGGCGAGGAGCGCGTGCTGGAAGAACGGCTGGGACAGCGGGGATGCGGCCAGCAGGACGGTCATGCCCCCACCTCCACGGACATGAGCCGGGCGCCGGTCCGGCTGCCGAGCAGCGTGTGCAGCGAGCGCCAGGCCAGGGCGAGTACGTATCCGGCGAAGGCGATGGTCGTCACGAAGAAACCCAGCGGGTAGGGCGAGTAGTAGGCGGCGGTCAGCCCGAGCCAGGTCGCGGCGAAGGCCAGCAGGACGGCCAGGGCCAGGCTCAGCGCCGGGCGGGCGGTGAGGACTTGCGCGGTGGCGGCCGGGATCACCATGAGGGCGAAGACCAGGAGGGTCCCGGTGATCTGGCTCGCCTCGGCGGTGGCCGCACCGAGCAGGACGAGGAAGACCACCGACAGGGCGCGGACCGGGACGCCGCGCCCGGCGGCGACCTGTGGGTCGACGGAGGCGAACAGCAGCGGCCGTCCGATCAGCGCCAGCACCGCGAGCACCACCGCGCCGACCACCGTCAGCACGGTCACCTGGGAGGAGGTGATTCCCAGGAAGGTGCCGAAGAGGATGGTCTGCGGTCCCTCCAGCAGCCCTCTGTACAGGGCGGTGAACAGGAACCCGGACGCGAGCAGGAACGCCTGCACGGTCCCGGTCAGCGCCGACTCCTCGTGCTCACCGCCACCCCGCAGGGCGGCGATGACCAGCGCGGCGGCCACGCACAGCGTGAAGTAGCCGTAGACCGCGCTGAACCCGAGCAGGAGCGCCCCGGCGGCGCCGGGGAAGGCGACGGCGGAGACGGTGTGCGCGGCGAACGTCTGCCGCCGCAGCACCACGAACCACCCCACGACCGCCGAGACCACGGCCACGACCGCGCCCGCGCGGAACGCGTTGACCATGAACGGGTACGACCACATCTCCTGGAAGTCGGCGAGGAGGTTCCACGACCACACCGGCGTGGTCCCTGCGTCAGCCAGCAGCATGACCGCTCCCCGGAGTGTCGTGCCGGTCGGTGTGCACGGCGGGCGCCTCCGGCCGGCCCACCACGACCAGCCGACCGTCGGAGGCCCGCAGCACCTCGACCGGCGTGCCGTACAGCCGGGTCAGCGTCCCGGAGGTGATGACCTCGGCCGGGGTGCCGACGGCGGCCCCGCCCTCGGCCAGGTACACCACGCGGTCCAGGTGGTGGAGTATCGGGTTCACGTCATGGGCGACCATGACCACCGACACGCCCTCGTGATGGCAAA
Organism: Streptomyces broussonetiae; assembly: GCF_009796285.1. Lineage (NCBI taxonomy): Bacteria > Bacillati > Actinomycetota > Actinomycetes > Kitasatosporales > Streptomycetaceae > Streptomyces > Streptomyces broussonetiae. The sequence continues at coordinate 9,283,912 of NZ_CP047020.1, forward strand.
TGCGCCCGATCAGCGCCGCGACCGCGCCCTGGTTGGGCAGGTCGAGACTGTCCAACGGCTCGTCCAGCAGCAGCAGTTCGGGCCTGCGGACGAGCGCCTGGGCGATCAGCAGCCGCTGTTGCTCACCGCCGGAACACTGCCCGATCGGCCGGCGCGCGTACGCTGTCGCCCCGACCAACTTGATCACCTCGTCCACCCGCGCACGGTCGGCCCGCCGCCGCGCGCCCGGGAGGGGCAGCGGCACTCCCCATCGGTCGCCGTCCAGGCCGAGGCGCACCACGTCGATGCCGCGGATGCGCAGGGTGGCGTCGAAGCTGCGGCGCTGGGGCAGGTAGCCGATACGGTCGTTGGCCTGTCCTGGGCGGGCACCGAGCACCCGTACGTCACCGGCCGCCGCGGGCAGGGTGCCGAGCAGGACCTTGATCATGGTGGACTTGCCCACGCCGTTGGGGCCGAGCACGGCGGTGAACTCGCCGGTGCCGATGCGAAGGTCCACCCCCGACCACAGCGTCCGGCCGCCGACCCGTACGCCGGCGCCGCGCAGGTCGACCACTGGCCAACTTCCGGTTCCTGCGGCCGTGTCGTGGCCGTCGTCGTGGCTGCCGCTGCGGCGGCTGGGGACGGCCTCGCGGGCCTTCGCTGTCGGGTTCATGGCTTGGTTCACTTCCCGGTGGCCTTGGCCAGGGCCTGTTCGATGCCCTGCAACTGGGTGGTCTGCCACTGCTGGAAGGTGGCTCCGGCGGGAGCGAGGGTCTCGGTCACCGTGGCGACCGGGATGCCCTGCGCCTTGGCCGCCTTGACCTGTGCCTGCACGTCGGGCGTGGAGTTCTGGGAGTTGTAGACGTAGATCTTGATCTGCTTGTTCTTGATCTGCTGGTCGATGGTCGCCTTGTCCTTGGCCGTGGGGTCGGAGCCCTCGCTCATCGCGTCCAGGAACGTCTCCGGGGTGAGCATCTTCAGCCCCAGGCCCTCGGCGAGCGGCGTGACGATGGACTCGGAGGCGCCGATCGGGGTTCCGGCGTACTTCGCCTTGATGCCGGCTATGAGCTTGCTGTATCCGGCGAGTGTCTTCGTCTCGAAGGTGGTCTTCTGCTGGTCGAAGTAGGCGGCGTCGGCCGGGTCGGTCTTCTTGTAGTCGGCGGTGATCTTCTCGATGACCTGGTGGACGTTGTCCGGGGAGTACCAGCGGTGCGGGTTCCCGCCCGGCTTGATCCCGACCAGGTCGCCGACCTTCAGTTCGGTGCGTCCGTTGCCGGGGTTGGAGGCGAGGAGTTTGTCGGCCCAGGCGTCGTAGCCGATGCCGTTGACGATGGCGTACTGGGCGCCGGCCACAGTGCGGGCGTCGGCGGCGGTCGGCTCGTAGGCGTGCGGGTCGGTGTCCGGGTTGGTGATGATGCTGGTCACCTTCACGTGGTCGCCACCGAGTTGGGAGGCGATGCTGCCCCAGAAGTTCTCCGCAGCCACCACCTGGATCGTCTTGCCCGAGCCGCTGCTGTCTCCGGTCTCGGTTGTGTTGCTGCTGTGCGAGGAGGAGGTCGAGCAGGCGGTCGCCGTTACGGCGGTCAGGGCGGCTGTCGCGGTGACCAGGGCGATCCTCGCGGAGGGCCGGGGAGAACGGGCGGCGGGGGCGGTGGACATGCAGCTCCTTCGGGTGATGCCCGGCGCGCGGCGGACACGTGCCGGGCCGGTTTGACGACACTCCCGACGCTAGATGGGAATGATTTTCAGATCAATGTAAGATGAAAACCGTTGCCATCTTTTGACCGGGTGTACTACCGCTCCGACGACTCGGGGCTCAGCAGTCACGGAACTCCGGTGACTGGTTGAGGATCTGCGAGCGCAGGGAGATGAAGCGGACACGGGTCTGGCCGCCGAAGCCTCGAGGCGGAAGGCTGCGACCCGGTGGCAGTTCTGGAAGGCGAGGGTGATGCCGAAGTGGTTTTACTGGCCGCCCCGGATCGCGTCGCTGGACGGGGCGCGCAGCAGCTGGCCGCACTCCTTCCCGGAGGGTGGCGGGATCCGGTTGTCGGTGAACTCCGCTGCGCCGTAACGTAGTTCGGCGGCTGGGCGGGCGATGAGGTAGTAGGCGTACGGCAGGGACGTGCAGACCGTTTCCGCGAAGTCCGCCTTCTGCATCTCACCGTTCTCGGCTTCGGCGAGCGGCTTCGGGGAGACAATCGAGTGACATGGGGGCAGTCCCGTTCCGTGATTCTGGTCGTGGTCGTGGTCGTGGTCGTGGTCGGGGTAGGGGTAGGGGTCAGGCGGGGGCGGCGGCTGGGCCGTGCCGGAAGTCGGGGTCGACCTGGGTGGCGAGATCCCGGCCGGTGGCCTCGTCGGCCCAGGCGGTGGCGTTGCGCAGGTGGAACTCCACGGCGTACCGCTGAAAGGCCGGCCCAGCCCTTGGGGCGGCCGTCGACGGCCTCACGCAGCAGGTCGGGGGTTCGGGTGTGGTGCGGCTCCAGCTCGCCGTGGCCGCGATTCTGCTCCTGAGCGCGGACGTACGAGGACTACTCGCAGTGCGCGAACAGCTCGTCGCCGACATGCTTCTTGAGGAAGAGCAGGCCGACCCAGCGGGTGACCTTGTTGCGGACGACGGCGACCGGGATGCCGAACTCGGCCGCGTGGTCGCGGTACTGGCGGTGCACGGAAACGCTCTTGCGGGTCGGTTCGACGACCAGGAACGTCATGTCGAAGCGGGTGAAAAGGCCCGTCGCCCTGCGCTCCGTCGGGCCGATCGCGTGAGTCCTCCTGGGGCGGCGGGCAGGCGACGTCCCCACGACCACCACATCGATGGTGTCCGTCAAAGCGGAACAAGCTCGGCAGCCCGTTCTGACTGGGCCTCATTTCACGGGTGATGCAGGCATTTCCGTTGTCCTGAAGTGAGCACTACCGCGGACACGCCGACGCCACCGGCCGATCACTCGCTCACCGCGGCAACCTCACAAGACCTGCATTGGTATGGCCTTGACCAGCGTAAGAGGGCGGCCGCATGGTGAACCAACTGGACCGCAGCTGACCTGACATGCCGTCTGTCAACGCTGCTTTTGGTCATGTGGTCCTTCCGAACCACCCCAAACCGCACGGAGGCTTGATGCAGCCAAGCGAGATACCCTCCGGATCCCTGGTGATCCACCGCCACCAACTGAGACGCCGGGTGCGGCGGACGGCAGGTGCCCTCACCACGGTGTTCGCACTCGCCGTCACCGCCCTCACCACCGGCCTGGCCACCGGGGCCCAGGCCGCCGCTCTCTCGTCCGCACCGCGCGCGTCCGCCTCAACGGGTACGACGGACTTCGGCTGCGACCGTCCTTCGGGAGCGGGACACGCCCGGTGCTTCGGGGTCATGAAAGGCCACCGCACCGCCTCGGGCCGCATGTCACCGTTCACCACCGGCTCCCCGACCACGATGGGGTACGTACCGTCCGAACTGCGTTCCGCCTACAAACTGGGCGGTACCTCGGGATCCGGTCGAACGGTGGCCATCGTCGACGCCATGGACGATCCGAACGCCGAGTCCGACCTGGCCGCTTACCGCAGCGCCTACGGTCTGCCGTCGTGCACCACCGCCAACGGCTGCTTCCGCAAGGTGAACCAGAGCGGACAGGCGGCTCCGCTGCCCTCCGGTGACTACGGATGGGCCGAGGAGATCAGCCTCGACCTCGACATGGTCTCGGCGACATGCCCCGGCTGCCACATCCTCCTGGTCGAGGCGAAGTCGACGAACGTCCCGGATCTCATGAAGGCCGAGGACACCGCCGCCACCACATCGGGCGTCGTCTCCGTCTCCAACAGCTGGGGCGGTGCCGAGGACAACACCATCACCTCCGTCGACTCGCACTTCAACCACCCCGGCGTCGCGATCACGGCGAGTTCGGGTGACTCCGGTTACGGCGTCTCCTGGCCGGCCTCCTCCCCGTACGTCACTGCCGTGGGCGGCACCTCGCTGAGCAAGGCGTCCAACTCCCGCGGCTGGGCCGAGACCGCCTGGAGCGGTGCGGGCTCGGGCTGTTCGGCGTACGAGGCCAAGCCGTCCTGGCAGCACGACTCCGGATGCGCCAAGCGTTCCGTCGCCGATGTGTCCGCGGTCGCCGACCCCAACACCGGGGTGGCGGTCTACGACACGTACAGCAGCTGCGGCGGCGCGTTGTTGTGCGACACCGAGCTGCAACTCGGTCTCGCACAGGGTGCCGATGGCTGGGTCGAAGTCGGCGGCACGAGCGTCGCGTCGCCGATCATCGCGAGCGTCTACGCACTGGCCGGAAACACCTCTCAGGTCGTGGGCGGCTCGTACCCGTACAACCACACGTCGGCGCTCAACGACGTCACCTCGGGCAGCAACGGCTCCTGCGGCGGCAGTTACCTGTGCACCGCGGGTCCGGGATACGACGGGCCGACCGGTCTCGGCACGCCCAACGGCACCGGCGCCTTCTGACGGCGCTTTCTTGCCGGCAAGGGCTGGGCCACGTCGCACTGGTGCGGCGCGAGCCCAGCCCTTGTCTTGCTGTGTGCGCTGGAACCCATCGCCGCTCGCATTCCTTGATGGCCTGGCGGGCTTGGGTCTGTGCGGGAGTGTGGGTCTGCGCGGTGCTGGCGGCGATGCCGGCCTGGCTGAGTGCGGTGAGGGTACCGGTGAGGCGCTCGGGGGTGAAGGCGCGGACGATCCATGTGTCTGGGGGAGTGCCCGCTTCTACCTGGGGTCTCCTGGGAGTCCTCAGGGGATTGTGCACTGGAGGAGGCGCGTTACTGGGTGCCTCGGCGGCCTGCGAAGGGTACGCGAGTAGGAGTTCTCGGTGGGCATCGCGCATGTGATCAAGCGCCGAGAAGGCGCATGTTGTTTGAGGGGAGCATTCGTCAGGACCTGCATCAGTTGATTGCTTGAGCTTGCGTTGGCGGCGTGGCTTGAAGGTGCTGGACGGCCTCGGCTGCCGTGTAGGAGGAGGCGAAGGTGAACGCGCGGGGGGACGGCCCGTGCGCCCGCAGGTCCGCCAGTCGCTCCAGGGCCTCGTCGACGCTCGGGAGGTGGCCGACGGGGACCCACCAGAGCACCAGGTGCGCCTCGACGTGCCGTTCGAACCATTCGCGGCGCCGCTGCATGGCCTCGAGGTGCCCGCTGCGGTAGGTGAAGTCCCACAGGGCTTCCTGCGTCTCCCACACCGACAGGGTGACGATGACGTCGTCGCCCGCCGGGCGCAGGCCGGTGGCGTCGGCCGCCCCCTCTTCCACGAGCCGCCACACGAAGCCGGGCGCGGCGTCGGCGGAGGCGTTGACCGGGTCGAGCATCTCGACGAACGGCGCCGTGCGCGGGTCGTCGAGGGGGTGCCGGAGCGTGGCGACGTTGAGGTGGGCGAGGTGGGCGGCATGCGCGGATGCGGTCATGACCTCATCCCAGCATGGCCCCCATTTCTATGTCAATCAATGTTGTTTTTAGAATTCTCGACCACCACGCAGCATTCCCCCGGCCGGGGGTCCATGCGGGCGCGGACGGGGCCGTCCGTGCCGAACAGCCCCTCCAGCAGCGCGAGATTCATACCGCAGACCAGTGGCGGGAAGCGTTCGGCGACAGCATGGAAGGGACAGTTGCGCATACGTACGACACTCGCGGCCGCCCCCGACACCTCTTCGCCGTCTTCGGCGTCCTCCAGGTGTGGTTCGTAGCCGCGGGCGGCGAGCATCTCCATGGCCTCTTCAAGACCGCCGCAGGGCGCCGCCGAGCCACGCAGGACCTCACCCCGGCGGCGCGCCGCCGCACACAGCCCGGCATCCAGCCCTGCCTGCTCGGCCGCCTCGGCGAGCAACTCGGCGGCAGTGCGGTAGTCGCGGGCGGGCAGTGACACCGAAAGCTCCGCCTGTGCCCGCGCGTACACCTTGGCGGGACGGCCCGCCCCCGGCCCCGAGCGGCCCGACAGACGGCGGCTGCCGCTCTCCAGCAGCCCGACCTCCGCCAGCCTGTCCAGATGGTGCGCAGCGAGCGTGCGCGCAATCCCGGCCGCCTCGGCGGCCTCGTTGCGCCCGACCTCGCGGTCCTGCGCCACTACGTACTCGTACAGGCGACGCCGCACCGGATCCTGCAACGCCGCGATCGCGTCAATGTCCTCCACCCGGCCATTCTAGGAACAACGCAGGTTGGAGATAGAACGGCGGACCCGACCCCGGCCCGTGCGCCCGACTCGCGTGGCCTGTCCGGGATGCAGGTGGTGTGCCCGTTTGATCATTCGTGGCGAGATATCGGCGCCCGTGAGGCTGTCGAAGCCGTGCTGTTCGAGCTTCTCCATGACGCGGCCGTAGCCGCATCCGTAGTCGAGGATCGCGGCGTGCCTGCTGATCCCGTCCAGCCCGGAAAGACGGAGCGGGTGGGTGAACGTCTTCGTGGCCGCGGCGGCATCTCAGTAGAGAACCTGCCTGTCGAGGTCGGACATGGCGGATGCCTCCCCGGGGGCTTGGCTGAAGCCGGTCATGCTGCCATGGCGGTGGAACGCTCGACGAGCCGGCCGCGCTCGAAGCGGGCACCTGCCCGGACAAGAGCAACGAGGTGAGGCGCGTTCACGGCCCGCCACCGCTGCTGGGCGGACTCCACCAGCTTGAAGGTCCTCGCCAGGGGCGGCGGAACGGGAGCCGGCCCCGCAGGCGACCTCGGTCCGCAGGCGGACGGTGGAGAAGGTGGACTCAGCGGGGTTCGTGGTGCGCAGGTGAATCCAGTGCTCGGCGGGGAAGCCGCAGAACGCCAGCAGCTGCTCCTGGTCGTCAGTGATCTTCTTGACGGCCTCGGGGAGCTTCGCGCCGTAGAGCTTCTCGAACGTCTTGACCGCCGCCGCAGCCTGGTCGCGGTCCCTGCAGTCCTAGATGTTCTGGATCGCCTTTTTCGCTCCGGGCTGCGCGGACTCAGGCATGGAGCCGAGGGCGTTGGCCGCTTTGTGAACCCAGCACCGCGCTGCTCGCGGGGGGGCGGGGAACTCCTCGGCCAGGGCCTCCCGGAAGTTCCTTGAAACCATCGGGAGGCCGGCAGGTAGAGCAGTGGCAGCACCTCACTGATCTTCGGGGACTTGCGGCACCACGGCGGCAGGATCGCCGAGCTGAACCGCTTGTGCTCGCCTTCGGCCCCACACCGACCGGGAGCGGTCGACAGTCCCGCTGACCGTGCAGCGGCGCGGCGACAGCCATCCGGAACACCTCGCGGAGGCAAGTGGGCTCAGTTGACCGGAAGTTCGTCGTCCTCCTGTCGGGAGGCTGTGCCGAGCAATGTACGCGCGACGTCTTCCAGCGATCCGAGCAGCGGGTTGGGGTCGTCAGCGCGCGTGACGAGTACGACCTCGCAGGGATCGATGTCGATGACCGGCACCAGGGCGATGTCCTCGCGCACAGCAGCGCGTCGATCGCCGACAGGGAAGATCGCGACACAGTGGCCGGTGGCGATGAGTTCCAGCTTGTCCTCGTAGCTGTCGTCGATCGCGGGCGGGGGTGGTGCCGGGCGGTCGCCGACCGGCTTGGGCGTGCTCCAGACAACCGGAGTGCTGACGCAGGCCACCAGTTCCTCGCCCGACAGAGCCCGCAGGCTGACAGCTTTCTCTTTCGCCAGATGATGACTCGCCGACGTGACCAGTACCCGCGACTCCTCATGGAGCTTGGTCACCCGGAAGCCTTCCGTGGGCAAGGGCAGAGGCCTGTACGCGACGAGGGCGTCGACCCGCCCCTCGGCGAGGGCGCGCATGTCCCGCCAGCCGAGGTGCCGGGTGCGGACCTGGCCGTCGGGGTGCCGGCGGCGCAGTTCCTGCACACAGGCGGTGATGACCAGTCCTTCGGCGTAGCCGACGGTGATGGTACGGGGTTGGACGGCGGCTCTGGCAGTGCGAGCGGCTTGCTCGGCCTCTTGGAGCAGTATCCGGGCCCTGGGCAGGAATGCCTGACCGGCGTCGGTGAGGCTGCTGCCCTGCGGCGAACGGTCGAACAGCCGGACACCGAGCTGCCCCTCCAGCCGCTGGATCTGACGGCTCAGCGACGGCTGCGCCAGGTGCAGCCTGATGGCGGCCCGGCCGAAGTTGCCGTACTCCGCCACGACCGTGAAATAGCGCACGAGCCGCAGATCGACGTCCATTCGCCAAGAGTACGTCGCGCGCCGTCATACGCCTGGCACATGACGGCATACGGAACAGGTCTTGGACAGGGAGTGCGTGTGGATATTTGGCTTGAGGGCATGACCACTTATGACGGCAAGAAGATCGTGATCACGGGCGGAAGCAGTGGTATTGGCCTGACTACGGCCCGGTTGTTCGCGGACGGTGGGGCGCACGTACTGATCACCGGCCGCACCCGATCCACGCTGGACGCCGCGCTGGAGCAGTTGGGGGACAAGGCGATCGCCGTCCGCAGCGACGCCGCGTCACTGAAGGACATCAAGGCGCTGGCCGACACGGTGGAGGAGCGGTTCGGCGCGGTGGACGCGCTGTTCGTCAACGCCGGCGTCACTGCGTCCGCGCCTTTGCACTCGACGACGGAGGAGATGTACGACGCACTGTTCGGCATCAACACCAAGGGCCCGTACTTCACGGTGCAGGCGTTGGCGCCGCTGTTGCGCGAAGGAAGCGGCGTGGTCCTCACCACGTCGGTGGTGAACGTCCTGGGCCTCGATGCGCTCAGTGTCTACTCGGCGAGCAAGGCAGCCCTGCGGTCGATGACGCGCACCTTGGCCCGCGAGCTGCTGCCACGCAAGGTACGCGTCAATGCCGTGAGCCCCGGCCCGATCGACACCGGCATCCTGGACCGCTCCTTGCCTGCCGACGTCATCGAGATGACGAAGGACACCTACCGGAGCACGAACCCGATGCAGCGGCTGGGGGCGTCCGAGGAAGTGGCCGCCGCGGTGGCGTACTTGGCGTTCGGTGCAACCTTCTCGACGGGAACGGAGTTCCCGGTCGACGGAGGGGCTTCGCAACTCTAGGCGCTCTGACCGCATAGGTTCACCGGCCGTTCAGGCCGCGGCGGCAAGGGGACGTCCATCCCGGCGGATGTCCCTCTCGTGCGGATGCGGGCGCGTTCCCTGCGCTCGGCGGCCAAGGCCTCGCGGTGGCGTGCACTGGCGTTGCGCCGGCACAGGTAGGCGTGCAGGGCCCGGTTCTGAGTTGTGTGGTTGGGGCGGTTCGAGTTGGCGATGGCGAATTGCCGCAGCGGTCCGAAGCGGGCCTCGACCGGGTTGGCCCAGGAGACACAGGTCGGGGCGAAGCACAGCTCGGCCTTGTTCTTCTTCGCCCAGCGGCGCATGCCGGCGCCTTTGTGGGAGGACAGGTTGTCCATGATCACGTGGACGGGGCCGCCGTCGGGCCGGGCGGCACGGATCGACTTCAGCGCGGCCGGCGTGTTTGCGGCACCCTTGTTCGAGCAGGCACAGCAGAGAGTCGCCCGCAGTAGGTGATCCGCCTTGTGGCCGGCCCGTCCAGGACCCTTCACCGGCCCATGGCGTCCTTCTGCCGGCGGACCTGACCTTGAACACCGCGCAGTTGGTGGCCCTGCCTTCGCGAGTAGGAGTCCTCGGCAGGAGTCGAGCCGGCGCGTTCTCGCGGCGCCACCACAAGCCATCCGTACCTGGGTTGCGTTCCAGGCGCTCGTTGAGGGTGGAGGCCCAGGACGGGCCGAAGTGGATGCCGTGCATGTAGCCGGTCAGGTGGGTGCGGCGGAGCCGGCGGAAGGATACCGGGCAGATCGACACCGGTCTGGGCCAGGATCATGTGGCCGACGGCCATGTCGATCGGGTCGCCGCAGGTCTCCTTGTTCCCCAGGGCGCGGGCGTCCTCGGCCAGGTGGACCCGGCGCATGCCCTCGGGCCGCCGGCGGACCCGGCCGAGGACGGCCACGAACAGAAATGACCAGGCGGGATCACGGGCTACCTGTATCCGGTTGCCCAGCCGCCAGGCCCAGAACCGGCGGTGACGACCGGTCAGCGACCCAGGGGAAGCCCACTGATCACTCCTGAAGGCCGTCATAGCCGGAACAGGGCTTGGGCGTTGCGATACATACTGACTTCGGTCTGATGGAGGCTCCGGACTGTCCCGGAGCGGTTCACAGCACCCATGTCTCCTGTGCCATGTGCGACTTGATCAGCGCGCGGGACTGGCTGACGGTGTCTTCGTCGGCACCGGACTCTGTCTCGACCTCTCACCGTCAACATCGTGAAGCGCTGAGGTCAGTAATCGGGTGCGGACGCCGCCGACAGCGGCTACGTTTGCACACGTGCCGACGATCGCCAAGACTGCATCCAGGTATCCTCCGCTGAATGTAGAGGTGCATACACCTCGGCTGTCGCTGATGGGCGCGACGGATGAGCTGCTGGAGCAGCTGCTGCCCGTGGTGCGCAAGGGAGTGGTCACGGCGCCGCCGTGGCCGTTCGACGACCCAATGTCGCTGTACAAGGACAGTCCAGACCGGGAATGGGCCTGGCTCCGCGCGATCTGGGCCGGCCGCGCAAAGGTCAGTGACGACTTCTGGCGGCTGTACTTCGTGGTGGTCGTCGACGGCGAACCGGTGGGCATGCAGGATCTGATGGCGACCGGCTTCTCCGATTTCGGCACCGTCACCACGTTCTCCTGGCTCGGCCCCGATGCGCGCGGTCGCGGGCTGGGCAAGGAGATGCGCCAAGCCGTGCTGCACTTGGCTTTCGACGGACTCGAAGCGCAGGCGGCCGCCAGTGACGCATTCGTCGACAACCACGCTTCGAACCGGGTCTCGCAGGCCCTCGGTTACCAGCGCAACGGGAGCGACTGGGCCACCCGGCGTGGTGAAGCCGCCGAACTCTACCGCTGGCGGCTGACACGCGAACAGTGGTCCAAGATCCGGCGCGAGGATATCGACCTTGTCGGCGTCGCCGAATGCCGACCAGCCCTCGGGCTCCTGACCTCGGGTGATCACTGAGCACGGCTGACGAGGTCCCGTCGGGTGGCTGGTCGAAGGCCAGGCCGACCCCTGCGATGATCCGTCGGTGTGGCGGACCGGTATTGCAGGCGTTTGAGCCGGGTGCGGGTCAAGCGCGCGAGTCGGTCCAGGACGCCCATGGTTATCGGCATAGCCCACCCCGGCCTGCCGCCGGCCAGGCGAAACCCCGGGCAAACCTCAAGGCGCCGAGGTCAGTATCCGCGGGGACTGGTGAAGGACGGGTGCGGCGAGGCCATCCAGGCCATGGCTGCACGGCTGCCGGACGGCCATGAGCAGAACCTGCAGCAGTTCGTGAACCGGTCCACCTGGGATCCGGTGCCGGTGCGTCGGCGGATCGCGCAGCGGCTGGTGCCACGGATCGGCCCGGACGCCTGGGCGGTCGACGACCTGTCGTTCCCCAAGGACGGCAGGATGTCGGTGGCAGTGGTTCCTCAGCGATGACGGTCTTTGAAAACAATTTCAGGAATCCCCAGCATCAGTACTGCGATGCGTTGGGCAAGCAGCCCAACCGCCAGGTCGCGGTCTGCGTGCACGCGGTCTCCGACGCGGTCTTGTGCCCGCTGAACTGGCGGCTGTTCCCGCCTGTGAGTGGCCGGACATGTCCAGCCCGGGCGGACCGGCGTCCCCGAGAACGTCGGGCAACCGGAGAAGAGGCTCCTGGATGGATGAAGCCTTCCTCGGGCTCGCTGCATGTCTCATCACCTATCGACATGTCGACGCCTTTGTCGGGACTCTTGGTCGTCCTCCGCACGCACCGACTGACGTGCACCCGGTCAGTGACGTGCACCCGGTCTATGAACGCTCGACGCCCCGGAGCATCGGGCGCCGGGTCCGGTCTCCGCGGGCGGGGTGCTGGGGGTGTCCGTCGGCGAGGCGTTTTCGGGCGACGGCTGCCGTGAGCTGTCTTTGGACCGGGTCCGGCAGGGACGTTCCCTGCACGGCGGTGACCACGTCTTCGGCCAGGAGGTGCAGTTTGGTGTTGGTGTTCTGTGATGCCGTGACCAGTACCTCCCACGCCTCGTCGGCGTTCAGGCCGAAGGAGGCCATGAGGATGCCGCGTGCCAGGTCTATCTCAGGCCGGGTCCGCAGCGCACGCCGCAACTGGACCACTTCGGTCTGCAGGAGGCCGTCCTCGCGGCTCTCGCGCAGCCGCCCGGGCCTGACGGCGGTCGGGTGGGCGTGGTCGTGCGCGGGGGAGAAGAGGGGGTAGGTGTCGGTGTAGGTCAGCAGGCGTTCCGCGGCGGGGCTGGCCGCGGTGATGGTGACCGTTCTTCCCGTCGTGAGCGCGTCGCGGCGAGCGGCCAGGAGCACGTTGAGCGCGGAACAGTCCGCGAGCTTGAGCCGGCCGAGGTCGAGGTCCACGCCCTCCTCCGACGTCGCGAGGGCCTTGGTGAGGGCGTGCCTAAGGCGCTGGCTGTCGTCGAGGCAGAACTCTCCGCTCACGGTGACGGTCACACGGGCGCCTCGCGGCCCGGCCTGCACGAGCAGAGTCGTGGCGGGCGGCAGTGTGCGGTCGGATTCGTCGCTTGAGGGGGGTCTGTCCCGAGGCGGTTCGTTCATGCTCGCCTCCTCCGCGTGTCTCTCCCAGGCTCACCCGCACCCCGTGACACGTCAAGCTCTACACGAATTGAAATTCGTATTTTGGGGTACGTGAACGTGTGGTCGTAGGGTGGAGTCATGGTTGATGGAGTGCCAGAGCCGCACAACGGGTGGACGTTCCTGACCAATCACGCGCGTGTGCTGGCCAGCATCGCCGACAACCACAACGCGCGCGTCCGTGACATCGCGGCGCGCTGCCGACTTACGGAACGCGCCGTTCAGAAGATCATTGTGGACCTGGAGCAGAACGGATACCTCTCACACACCCGCGTCGGCCGCGTCAATCGGTACAGCATCGACCCGGACAGGGTCCTGCGCCACCCGGCCGAGGCAGGTCTGACCGTGGCCTCCCTCCTGTCGGTGCTGGTCAGGGACGAGGACGAGCGCCGAGGCTTTGGCGAGCACGTCCGGCCGGGCACGTGAGGGCAGCGGTCAGCTGAAGCCGCCTCGAAAGTGACCAGCTCGCCGGCGTTCTACGTGTTCCATGTGTTCCATGTGCTCTGCGTGCTGCCGGGCGCGCTTTCTACATGGCCGTGCCCGTCGCGAGTCCGGCAGCCTCGCGGCAGCTTGATGTGATCACTGCGGTGCTCCTGGAGCAGGAGGAGGGTGAGGCGCGGAAGGCTCAGGAGGATCTTCGCCGGGGGATCAGGACGGGGAATTCTGACTACGGCGCTTGTCGTCTTCGGCATCCCGAGAAGGCGGAACGGCCGGAGCCGGTCGGCTTCGGCGAGCCTCGGGCACCGGGGCCGGCCCCAAGGGCTGCCGAAGGGAAAGTTGGTAGAGGGCTTGCCGGTCAAGGTTGCGAGGTGACATCGATGAAGGAATCACCTGACAAAGAGATGCCCGAGGCTGACGGCAGCACGAAACGCCGTGGCGACGAACCAGAGCGGCCTTTCGACCCTGACGACCTGATACCTGCCTCAGGTGGAGAGATTTCCTCCGAAACCGTCGAGCGGATGAGGCAGCGCCTGGACGGAGAAGATCGGGAAGCGGAAGGCGAGCAGACCTAGGCGTGGTGTCCGTGTCCACGGGAATTGTCCTGAAGCCTGCGAGGCTTCCGTCGGCAGGTCGGCAGGTCGGCAGGTCGGCAGGTCGGCAGGTCGGCAGGTCGGCAGGTCGGCAGGTCGGCAGGTCGGCGGTCGGCAGGTCATCGGCTCCCGTTCCCGCGGCCCGCGCCCGAGCGGTCTCCCGGCCTGCACCGGGCATGGGCCCTGCCGTGGATACAGGGGCGTCTACACGTTCAGGTACTCGCTGTAGCGGACCGGACCTGTACGCAGCCCATCCCGGAGAACCTCGTTGGCAGTGCCGACGAGGCGAGATGCTTGGCACCGTCCACGCCGGGCCGCCCGGGGCGGTCATCAGGAGACGCAGGTGTGGATGCCGCCACGGCTCACGCGTGCGTAGCGTCCGGGGTGGCGTGGTCGGTGATCCAGCGGTCGACGCGGGCCCACTGGGTGAGCAGCCACTCGCTGCGGGCATCGTTGCCTGGCGGCACGCGGCTTGCGGGTATGCGCCACCACCGTGCGCGTACGCCCTCGCGGAGTGGCAGCTGGCTCCAAACGCTGCGCGCCGAGTGGACGACGTCAAGGCCGGTGTGGGCGACGAAGACCACGTCGGCCGTGGGCGCGGCGGCGATCGCGGCGAGGGCGCCGGCGTCCCTCGGTGGTAGGACATGGCGCATCCGTTCCGCGCGTGACGCCCGGCGCGGCAATCCCTGGCGGCGCAAGGAGGCGATCGCGCGCCGGCGGCGGCGCGGTGTGAAGTTGCCGCCCTCCGGAAAGATCACGAGGGCGTCGCCCGGGCCCAGTCCGGCCGCCAGGTCCGCGATCGCGTCCTCGGCGCGGCCGTCGAAGGGCGGGAGGAAACAGTGGGGGACCCGCCCGATGAGGACGTCGAGAGCGGGGTCGGCGCGCAGTGTCCGCTTCAGAACGGTGTGGGGACGCAGCCCGGCTTGGCTGAGCAGGATCTGAAGCAGCAGGAAGGAGTCACCGACCCCGGCGTGCCGTACGAAGACCAGGACCGGTACCGCGGCGTGTCCGGTCTCGCCTGGTGGCGGGGGCCTCACCTCCACCTGGAGCCGGAAGACCTGCTCGCCCGCGCGTCGTAGCTGCCGCAGCAGCCTCTCCAGTACGGCGAAGGCATCCGCGGAAATCCGCTCCTCGCGGTCCAACCTGTCCGGCAGCCGCCGCGCCCACAGAACGGCGGCGGCCACCAGACCGGCCAAGTCCACCAGGAGGTAGATGAACGCGAAACCGGTGATCCGCACCGGTCTCCACGAGCCTTGCGTGGCGAGGGAGACCGGCGCGCAGAGCACGCCTGCGGCGATGAGGAGCGCGGCCACCGTGGGGACGAGGGCGAGCAGCAGTGCCGTGGTGGTCGTGCGGCGCAGCCCGGTGACCACCGCGCCGGCCACCCGTACCGCGCGTCTTCGGGACACACTCGCATCGGTCATGGCTTGCCGTCGGGTGTGCTGAGAGCGGTCTCCAGGTAGCGGGAGGAGGCTGCGTAGGCGCGTTCGATGCGCTCGGCGGTCCGGCCGAAGCTGCGGTAGGGGAGCTGCCACAGGGTGGCTGTGCCCTCCTCGGGGCCCGAGCCCGACGGCAGCACGCGGACCGTGACGCCGGGCGGCAGGTCCGCCATGTCACGCGCGAATCGGTGTCTGCGAGCGATCTCGAACGCCACCAGGGCCACCTGCCAGGGAGCCCGCGGTGGGCAGAGGGCTCGCTCGACGCGGCCGACCTGCAGCACATAGACCTCAGTCGCACCGAGGGCGACTGCGCGGCCGACGGGGATGCTGTTGACCAGACCGCCGTCGACGTAGTGCTCGCCGTCGAGCCGGACGGGCGGCAGTAGCCCGGGCACTGCACACGAAGCGAGCACGGCATCCACCAGCGGCCCGGCGGCGAACCAGTGCTCGGCGGCCCGCTCGATGCTCGCCGCCACGCACTGGAACGGCAGGGCCAGATCCTCGATGTCAGTCACCGGAAGGTGGGAGGAGAGCAGTTCGCGCAGCGGTGTGGGGTGGTACAGGTGAGTGCCGCTGCGTACGGCGGTGCTCAGCCGTCCGAGCAGCGACCCGGAGAACACGCCGGCACGCCCAAGGCCGGTCCACAGGTCGGCGAGCCAGGCCACCGACGCCCGCGAAGGATCGGCCGCGACAGCTGCGCCGTTTATCGCGCCGACAGAGGTGCCGACGACGAGGTCCGGCCGCACGGCGGCGGCGAAGAGCGCTTTGAGCATGCCGACCTCGTAGGCGCCGAGCGCACCGCCGCCGCCCAGCACGAAGGCGCGGGTCGGTGGGCGGGCGGGCCGGCTGTCCTCCATGGCCGAAGGGTGCCCCGACACGGCGCCGCCAACCACTGATGGATCCCTCACCGACCGCTGTGGCACCAACGGGGGACGCCAGCACCGCGAAGGTTCGGTCTCGCCTTCAGTCTCACCTTCAGTCTCGCCTTGAGCCGGATACCGGCAGTGTGGTCCCGGCAGACGGCTCGAGCGGCGCCAGGTGAACGCGGTGGGGCGCCCGGTTCGTGGGGGCGCTGAACTTCAGCAGTGCCCGTGCCGAGACCGGGATGGAGCCGCCTTCACCCTCGGCGCCCCCGTCGCACTGGTCTGTCTCGCGGTTCTGGACGCTTTGGAGCGACTGGGCGCGTGAGGCACGGCGCGCACCGGCGTCCGGATGCAGCCGTGTCCCTACCTCCTGGTATGACGGACTGGCGCTCCGGTGGGCGTGCTCGGATTCGCCGACGGGTACGTGCCGACACCGACGCGACAGTCTCGGCCCGGTCCTCTCTGACCGGGCCGTGCTGCTGACCTGGGACAACCCGCGCGCCGGCTCCCGCCTGGCCGCCGGGGTCGCCATCGAGGGAGTGCGCGCCGACCTGCTGCCGCAGGACGAGATGGGCACGGTCAAAAAGCTGGAGTGCGTCGGCCGCAAGGTGGCCCCGGTCGCAAGGTGATGATGGTCGGCGTCGGCGTCGGCGTCGGCGACGGCGTCGGTGACGACCGGCCCTGACCGCCGGGCGGGCAGGCGGCACCATGGGGCCAGTGGGCTCCGACCTCGCATTGGAGACCGCCGATGCGGTCTTCGTCCGCGACGAACTCCGCACCGTTCCGGGCGTTTTCTGACGCCCGGACGCGGCGCGTCGGCGGCCTTGGTCATGCGCACGGCCGGGGCGACCCAATGGAACGCTGTCGCCGAGACGACCGCGTCGAACGGTTCTCGCGTCGAACGGTTCTCGCGTCAACGGTCCCTCGGGCAGCGGCCAGCTCTCGAACGGAGCCGTCTCCACGTCCACCGGCCGCGGTCCCGGTCAGGTTGCGCCGGGCGACCCAGGGTCGTTGTCGTCCGCCGGCGCGCCCAGGGCGAGCCGCTCGCAGATCTCGCACCGATCGCCAGGCGCACCGAGGACCCGCTGCGCAAGAAACACGATCCGCCATCCGCCGACCGTGCCCCTGACCACCCGCCGCCGACCCAAGCCGGTCACCCTCGCGCATGACGCCGCAGCCGCCACTGGCACCCAGGCCCGGCGCCGACTGGGCCTGCGCCTGGCATGCGGCCTCACCCGGATGCGCAACGCGCATCGCTGGTGATCAGGTGCACGGCGCCGTCGTCGCGGGAGGTGAAGGGTGCTCTCGTACGCCCAGGCACTGGGTGCCGGAATCGGCATCGGAATCATGTATGCGCTGATCAGGGTGCCCTCCCCGGCGCCCCCGAGGGACTGTTCGGCATCGTCATCGGCGAATCCGGAGGACGCCTGCTACTCACCCGGCTGCGCCGCCGACCCGGCCCCGGCTGCACGCCGGAGATGTTCACCTGGTGGTTCTGGTGGCATTCCGTCGAGCCCGAGCGCTACTCACTGTGGTACCCCTACAACCACCAGTAGGCGATCCCCCGCGACCAGGATGTCCTCACCCGGCCCGGTGTAGCTGACGTCGATCGCTACATCGGCAACACCCACGACATCATCGAGTGCATCGGCCCCCTGCGCTCGGAACTCACCGTGCAGTTCCTCCACTCCTGCGAACTGGGCTTCGACACCAGCCGCTTCGCCCAGTCCGAGATCAGCGCCCACGCGTGCGGCAAGCTCAGCATCAACAACGGCGTCACGCTCCACCTCGTCCGTACCACGGCCGACGGTTTCGAGTGATGGGTCCCGTCATGCCCGACGTCATGTCCGGCTTCGGCTGGTCCGGGTCAGTGCGAGCAGCTTCTTGCGGATCAGGCGGCGGCGTCGATCCTTCTCCTGAGATCCGGCGCCGGCGCTGAAGTGTCGCGGCATCACAGGTTCGTGTCGAAGAACCCGGATACGAGCGACTCCTCCTCGGCCATGACGTCGGACGTCGGCGCGGTACCGGTGTCCGAGGCGATCTCCTCGGGCGTCATCACCCTGCTCAGCTGCGGCATCAGCACCTCGGCGTCGGTGAGGGAGCCGTGCCGCGTCCCCGGCAGCGTGATGGCGGCGTGCCGGCCGGTGCTGTGCGCCAGCACCGCGGCGCACGACGGGTCGGCGGCAGCCGTGCACGCGTCCGTGGAGTCGCTGGAGAGGATCAGGAAGGGCTTGCTCAGTCCGTGCTGAGCGACGGGTGAGAAGTTCGTGTCCGTCGGCGCGCCAAAGGTGTACTCGAGTGTCCCGTCCATGTTGATCCCCGCCTTGATCCGTGGGTCCTCGTACATGGCCTCGAGCGTGGTGAACCCGCCGCCCGAGTGACCGAACATGCCGACCCGGCCGATGTCCAGTGCCGACCCGAGTCCGGTCGGCAGCGGCGCGTGCTCGGCGTCGGGGTCCTGGCCGTCGGCGAGCTGCTTCAGCGAGTCGAGCACGAACTTCGTGTCCTCGACCCTGGTGCCAAGCACAACCGTCTCAAGGAACTTGGTCTGCGTCCCGTCCGCGACCGCCTGCGCGTACAGCTGGAGGAGCCGGCTCGACGCGACCCGGCCGTCGGGGAACTCGACCCCGGAGGTCTCGTACGTCGGGTCGATGGTCACCACGACGTGTCCCTCGCTCGCCAGCTGGTCGACGAGCACCGAGTCCCACGACCGCACGTCCCCCAATCCCGGCGAATACAGCACCACCGGGAACCTTCCGGAAGCCGCCGGCGCTTCCATGCGCTCAAAGGTCTTGATGGCTGAGTAGTTGATCGTGGTCCCCTTGGGGACGCTGTAGTTGTAGACGCCTGCCAGGGCGTTGAAGCCCGCGCTGGCCCCCGACGTCATCAGCGGCGCCCTTTGGTACCTCGCGGCATGCCGGGCCGGGTAGACGACGCTGACCATGAGTTCGCGGTACGTCTGCGGCGGGTTGTACGGATCAGGACGCGTTGAATCGATCAGATGCAGGTTCACGGCCCCGATCTGGTACGGCCCGGTAGGCCGCGGCAGTTGAGGCGTCACCGCAGACGGCGCGGACCTTGTCACCTTCATCGCCTTCGTGGCCTTCGTCGGCTGCGTCGACTTCATCGGCATCGTCGGCTTCGCGTCACCGGCAGCGGCGCTCGCTCCTGAAGCGAACGCGGCAAGCGCGACGAGGGACAAGGCGGTCAGGCACGACATGGCAGCGGTCTTCCGCATCAGAACTCACCTTCACATGTCAGGTCACGATGCTCCACAGCCCGCATTGATCGTGGACTGCGATACCTCGATCCTCTCGATCACCCCGCCGCGCGAGCCATCCCGCTGCCACGACAATCTGAGGTGGGGCTGGCCCCACCACGGAGATTGGCAAGAGGGGGGTGGCTGCGTGATACCGCAGAGAGGGCGCGCAGCACTGCGCAGATCCACTGAGCAACGACAGGGAAGCCGGCTCGTACCACGCCACAGGCTGCCCCACATCCTGTTCTGGCCGGGTTCGGCCGGCGTCCGGAACCGGCCGGAAAAGTGCCGTCGCACGGCCCCTGAGCCGTCGACACCGCCCTCGTGGACGCCTAACGTTCCGGTGGCCGCAGGAACGCACCGGCGCCCATCGCTTCCCACCCGGAGGTCCGGAAATGGCACGCCGTATGACCCGCACAGTCCAGGCCGCGCTCGCCGCCCTCGCGCTCGTCGCCGCGGCAGCCACCACCGCCCATGCCAACACAACCTCCCTGCTGCGACCGTCGGTTGGCACCCTGTGGACCTCCGATGCCACCGACAGCGGTGACGGCCAGAGCCACCTGATCGCCATCGATCCGTCCACCGGTAAGGAGACCGCCCGTATCGGCGTCGGTGCCGAAGCCGAGCCATGGTCCATCGCCCTCACCCGCAATGGCCGCACCGCCTACGTCGCGAACTTCCACAACGGCACCCTCGGGGTCGTCGACACCTCCGCCAGGAAGATGACCACCGCCGTGCCACTCGGCATCGACGCCGACTACGTAGCCCTGAGTGGCGACCAGAAGTACGCATACGTCACCTCGATGGTCGCCCAGCAACTGGCCGTCGTGGACACCGCTGCAAAACGGCTCGTCAAGACGGTCACACTCCCCGGTCCCGCGGAGGGCGCCGCCGTGAGCCCCGACGGCAGGACCGTATACGTCGGCGTCTACTCCAGGCACGAAGTGCTCGCCCTCGACACCAGAACCGGCGCTCAGCACGCTGTTTTCTCCGCGGGCGGCCCGTCAGCCCGTCGCGTGCGGCTGAGCCCCGACGGCAAGCAGCTCTACGCCACTGACTACTACGGCGGCACCGTCGACGTCTACAACACCGCCCATCCTGCCCAGGCGCCGAGAAAGGTCCCGGTCGGCGGCCGACCACTGGATCTCGCGCTCAGCCCCGATGACCGCACGCTCTACGTCTCCGACACTCGCAGCGGCCTCGCTGCCATCAACACCCGCACCCTCAAAGCCCGGCAGTTCGCCGTCACACCGTCGTTCGGTGATCTCGCAGTGTCGATGGACGGCAAGGCGGTCTACCTCGCCCAGTACCAGTCCACCGGTTCCGTGTCCGCCCTTGACGCCGGTTCCGGTGAGGTCACCGGTACCTTCGGCGACGGCCTCGTTCATCCCAACGGCCTTGCATTGGGACGCACTTCGTGACGTCGTGACCTCCCGCCGGGTCGGCTAAGGTCGGATCGGCACACTACAAGCCATGTGGGAGCCGGTTGGCCTCGACGGAGCCGCGGAGCGCGTCTACCGCGCGACTTCCCTGGCACCGCCGCCTACGCCGAGATGACCGGCTTGCCCGAGCCCACTGTTCACGACGCCCTCACCCGGCTCTGCGCCGTCGAACTCGCCGCTCCGGTCCGGCGGCGGCCATGTACCCGTCGACCCTCGTGTCGGCCTCGGCGCCCTCATCCGCAGCCGCCGCACCGATCTCGACCGCCTCCAACAAGCCGCCGACCAACTCGCGGACGAATTCCGCGAGACCCTGCTCCGCGACGACACCCGCCGCCTCACCGAGACCGTGCACGGAGCCCCCGCCATCGCAGCGCACGTGGCCGACCTGCTCGCAGCCACCGAGCAGGAACAGCTCGTCCTCGTCGGGCCGCCGTTCCTCGACCCCGGTGACGACAGTCTCGATCCCATGCTTGCCGTGCTCGGCCGCGGTGTCACTTGCCGGGCCGTGCACGCCGCCGATGTCCTTGCCGCACCCGGGGGCTACGCACAGGCCCAGCGCCTGACGCAAGCGGGCGAGCGCATCCGCGTCCTGCCGGACATCCCTGTCAAACTGCTCCTTGCCAACCGCCGTCGTGCCCTCCTCTCCCTGTCCGCCAGTGCAGACCGGATGATGGAGACCGCAGTGGTGGTCCGCGAGTCCGCCCTGACCCAGGCGCTCGCCGCGTTGTTCGACGCGCTGTGGGAGCGAGCCGCCCCCTTCGGCTCGGCGGACGTGACGTTCACTGGTAGCGGCATTGCGCGACCTGCTGTCACCGCCCGCCTGCTGGGACTCATCCGCGATCGAACTGCGCAGTGTCGGCGCAGTCCAGGCCGCGGCGGTCACGGCGACGGTCGGAGCCCAGGAGGTCGGAACCTGGATCCAGGGCGTCGTCGGCGAGCTGTTCGCGACTGTGGCGGGTCAGCGGCTGCGGGAGACCGGCCATGCCGGCGGCGTGTACTCGGACGAGTTGTTCACCCTCCACCGGGGCAGGCCACGGTCTTCGTGCCCTGCGACGGCCCCGTCCGGCCGGTCGGCCGGGTCGCACCGCTGCTGGTGCCGGCGGTGGAACCCGCGGTGATCGAGCACTGCGGGCCGCCTTCCGAGGTCGACCGCGCCTACGGCACACTGGCTGCCTACGTCGCGCGCCACGCGCTCGCCGTCGACGGCCCGGTCCGCGAGTACTACCTGGTCGGCCAGTGCGACACCTTGGACAGCGCACGGTGGCGGACCGAGGTCTGCTGGCCGGTCTTCCGCACCGGCGTCGGCCACCGCGGATAGCACGACGATCCCGCCCGCCGACACGCAGATGCTGTCATAGACAGCCCTGTGGGGTCTGCCGCAGGTTTGGGTGACAGGTTGACCTGCCCCACCCCGGCCCATCACAAGATCAACTTTTGGACCCGGCCCGGGCTGAGTGCTTCGGTCACCGCGGTGGAACCGACGGAGGCGGGCTCACCGCGATGCCGGGTTCCGCGGCTACACGTGGGCGCTGATCACGCCGCCGTCGCCGAGCACGAGGTAGACGCGGTCGAGCTCGACACCGGCGTCGTGCTCGTGCGCGTCCAGCGTGGCGGACACGCCGCCGGCGTCGCCGAGGATCCGCGCACGGTAGTGATTCTTCCCGACCTTGGTCACCTTGGCCGTCCAGCCACCCATGAGCTCGAAAGCGCCCGGTCCCTCGTGTCCGCCGCCCATCCAAGCCTGGACCCGGCCGTCCTGCGTGAGCACGATGAACATGTCGTTGGCGTCGAGCCCGGCGTCCTGGCGGTTCGCCTCCACCGTGCCCAGGACATCACCGCGGTGGACAATCTTGAGCAGGTAGTGCTGCGAACCGAGCTTGTAAATCTCGGCCTTGCTGCCGTCGGGCAGGGTCTGGGTGCGCACAGGGGATGCCGCCTTGGGCCTGGCGGCAGAAGTGGTGCTGCGGTGCGCGGCGGTCGTCTGCGTCCGCATCCCGCTCCGGGCCCTGCCCCCGCTGGTCTTGGCCTTGTCTTTGCCTGCCTTGGCCCTGCCGAGGCCACCACCGTCACCGGTGAAGGAGGCGGCGGAGGCGGAGGCCTTCTTCTCCGAGCCGACGGCGTCCTTGCCCCCGCTCTGGCAGGCGGCCAGCGAGAGTGCCGCCGCCGCGGCGACGGCCACCAGGCCGACGGAACGGGCGGTACAGCGAGCACGGTGCGTGGTCATGATGAAAGCCCCCATGGACTGCCAGGACGCGGCGCCTCCCCCTGCTCCCGCAGAGCGACCGGCCGCATCGACTGTTTCGCTGCACTCCATAAGATGGCAACGAGACCGGCGTCGTTCACCCGGGTCTGTCCGCAGTCGGTAACAAGACGCCGGGCAACCTCCGACACGGAACAGTGCTGCTGCCTGTCACGGCTCCTGACCAGCGTCCTGTAAGGGGGCGCGGCAGTGCCTGGAGGAGCGGACATGGTGGTGGCACCGGGGCGATTGCGTCGTAGGCCGTCGACTGCGTTCACGGTTGCTGACGTCGTCGGACAGCAAACGCGACGAATGAGGAGCGGGCGGTGTCGGCTCCGTTCCACATTGCCTGACATATCCGCAACTGCCCGACGTCGATGGGGTTCGTGGCGTCGCGTCCGTACCGTGGCCGGGTTCGGACACGTCCACTTCGTCCCACCCGCGCTTCTCTCCTCCGCGCTACGAGCACTGCTCGCGGTGTGCACGGGTGGCGATGTTCCTCGACCACTACGGCACCCTCGCCATGGCCGATCGCCCGCTGCGGCGGGCCACCGCGCACGGCCGGCACCTGTACCGTCCCGCTGCCCCGGCCGGCCGACGACTATCGCAGGTACCACGTCGAGATCACCGAACCGTGCGTATGGCTTTCTCCGACCGACGCAGAGCACGCCAACCGAACTCCGGCTGCGGGCCCTTCTCCAGACCACCTCACCGCCATCCGCGCGGCATGCCGGGGCCGTTGAGCACCGCCCCGCTTACAGCATCGCGCCGAGCGGGCGGCACGGCGCGCGGCCCGCGATGCGGGCGCGGTGTGGCGGGCTCGACTCGATCGAGCGGTACACCCATCTGGTCGTGGCGGCGTACATCTGCGTGCCGGTGACGACCATCCCGGCACCGGTGCCGGGGAACCGGTGGAAGCCGGCTTCAGCAGCTCCCTCGGCCGTGGGTGTCGGTCGGGCTTCCGCAGGAGTGAGAGCGACGTCATCGCAGGAAGCCCAAGAACAGGCGATCACGGCGGTGCGGGGAAGGGCACGGCCGACTGGGTCATGGTCGGGCTGGGACGCGAAACCCCGGCAGGTCGCTACTCACGTCGCCGCACGACGGGTCACCCGTGCCAGGTACCTGTCGAAGAGGTCCCCCTTGTAGAGGAGCCCGCTGTACTCGACGGGGATCCGGTACCCGTCCACCTCGGCAGTAGGCGTGCCCGGCCCGGCGTGCCCGTTGTAGTGACCAGCGGCAGAGAACACCTTCTCGGTGGAATCCACGAAGGCCTGGTATTTCATGGACTTCACCGCCGTGTCGAAGGACGGGCTCCGCAGCCCCTTCACCTTGCTCGCCAGTTGCAGCAGGCGTGCGTCGGTGAAGCCGTCCACCTCCTCCGGCGGTTGGCTCTGGTAGAGGACTGTGTGGTATTCGGCGAACTTGCGCTCCTCCACCGCCGCTCGCAGCGCGTTGACCGCCTTCTTCGACCCGTTTCCTCCCAGTCGTCCATCCAGGAACGACGCCATCGTGTACTCGACCTTGACCTTGCGTCGCAGCACATACTGGGTCAGGACCGGGCCGCCGCCGGTGGTTTCGAATTCCTTGCAGTACGGGCAGCGCGGATCCTCGTAGAGGTGCACGGTCGTCAGCGCCTGCGGGTCGCCCACCAAGATACTGGTGCCGTCCGGCTCCACCTGCTCAGGCACGTCAGCCAACCCTGCGTAGTCGGCCTTGGCCGGGCTTTGGTGTTCGCCACCGGCCCTGCCCGGGGTGGCCGCCGCGGCCGGGTTCCGAGGCCCGCAGCTCACCACTGCCGCACCGAGGACACCTGTCAACACGGCTGCCGTCAGCCGTCTTCTCCCACGCTTCAACCGCATCATGCCCCCCTTTTAGTCATGGAGGAGGAGGGTAAGGCATCCGCTGCAGCGCGGCAGTGGTGGGGTGCTTCCATCCTGCGCAACTCGCCGTGAGCAGCGGCTCACCCCTTCCCGCGTGACAGCATTCCGGCCGCGGGTCTCACGCGCGCCAGGGGTAGCGCTGGTGTCGTGGCCGGTCTCCAAGCCTGGTCCCGGCACCGCCTGGCCCACACGCCGGTTCATGCATGTCCGCCTCGTGCCGGGCCTCTCCCGCTGATCACGTCGGCGGCATGTCGTGCTCTGGTGAGAGGAGAGCAAGATCGCGCCATGCCCCAGAAGGGGCCACCCAGGCTCGACCGAGGGCACGCAGGCCGCGCCACCGTATCGAACAGGGCACAGGCCGTCTCGGTCGCGGCGCTCTGCGTGGGTAGGGCAGCCCGATCCAGCACGACGGCGCCTGCATGTGCTGTGCCGGTGCCCCCAGTTCGCGATGAATCCCAACTCGCTGCACAGCACGTCTGACCACTGCTCGGCAAAGCCCAACAGCGCAGCGTCAGGCACGTTGGGCCGGGGCATACCACGGCAAAACTTCCGCACTCATGTCGGCGTGAGGCTGGTGGATGTCATGTTCGTGGGCTGCGGCGGCTTGGGCGGTACGGCTACCTGCGGTGTGACAGCTCGCGGTGACGGAGGTCTCAAGGGGGCATGATCCATGGTGCAGCATCCATGGTGCAGCGAGGACGTACATCGCGGCGGCAGCGCGCGGCGGCCGAGGCCGTCCGGCGGGCTGCCGCAGAGGTTCGTCGCGCCCAGCAGACGCCGCGGCACCCTGTGGGCGCCCAGCGAGGTGATCGAACTCGCGGCGCCTGGAAACCCGGCCGAGCGCGATCGGCTTGACGGCGTCGCCCAGGTATCGACGTGTGCTGCCGGCTGCCGGGTCCGTGCCGAGGCCGAAGAAGAAGCCATGCAGAGCGGCTTGAGGACGGCGCCGAGGTGAGACTCGGGGTGTTCTTGTCCAACAGTAAGAGCCGGCAGGACAAACTCACCCAGCGACAGCACGACGCATTACACGAGCCGGGCATGGAGCGGGCATGAAGGACCGCCCACAACGGCCCCACCCCAGCGCGGATTTCTCCGGCCACAGCGGGCCATAGCCCCAGTGACCCGATATTCCGCCACGATCGGCTCATGCGGCCCGGGTCCCTCCGGCCAGTCCGAGAGCCGTGCAGGCACCGGGATACGGCCAACCATGCACGAAGGCAAGCCGGTGGAAACTGAATCGTAAATTAGTTGACAGTCGTTTTCAGGTTGCACATTCTACATTTGTCCATCCGTGAGCGGGTGACTAGTGTTGTCGGTGTAGCGAGATCGTCACCATGACTGAGATGCCACAAATATTCGCACACCGCGGAAACTGTCCTGCCGAGTAGGTTGCAGGGATCCCTTGAGTACCGTTCGTCACAAGCCGGTTGGGTCCCCGGGGCTTTGACCGGACGTCTCGCTCCATCACAGCTCCCCCCCACCGACCTTGCCTCCATGAGCCGTCGGCTTGTCTGATGCGCAGCTGGCGGTGCCGGGACGGAACCCAGACCGAGGTTCGAGCCGCTTCGCCATGGTGCGCAGTGGAAGGAAAGACATGGCTTACCAGCTGGGCGACCTTGGTCGCCTATTCCACGACCAGATGTACAACGTTCTCGCGGGGGGCGACGCGAATGTGCCGCCTGCCAAAGACGCCTTCATCACGTGGTGCACACCGGGGTTGCCGTACCAGCCAGCGGACTTCACCTTCGCGGCGCAGGGAATTGGTACCGGTGCCACTGCGGAGGAGGACAAGGTCCTGCTCCAGCAGGCGTTCAACTTCGCGTCGCTGATCGACTTCATTCCTGACGCGACGGCTGCCTACTCCACCGACCGTCAGGAAGGAGTGTGGCGCAATGCAAGTGGTGCACGGCTGAGCGAGATTTACGGACAGATCCTGAAGTTCTCCAAGGTCGTCAATGACGAGCTGACCGACGAACAGAAGCAGAAACTGGAAAAGTTCCGCGGCCTACTGCGGGTGACCCGAACGGTGAAGGACATCGTCACCGACGAGGAGAAGCAGGTCACCGAAGACAGCCCCATGCTCAAGGCATACAAGGCCGGCATGCAGGCGTACATCGCAGCCGCCCTCAACTACAACAACAAGCGCATCGCCGCGGAGGCGGCCGTTGGAGAGGCGGGCAAGGCAGCCGTGGCGGACTGGGCCAACAACGCGCAGCTCTACCAGATGCAGCTGAGTGCCGCCATGGACGACTGGACGTCCAACGGCTATCGCAACGACGTGGATGAGATCAATGCGTACATCAACCAGGTGACAGAAAAGTCGATGCTGCTGTGGAAGCAGCACCTGGAACAGATGTACAACGACGCCATCGTCAATGCTCTCACGCCAGGGGAGCGCTTTTTCTCAACCACCGTGGTGCCCGGTGACTTCGCCTCGGCGGAGGGCTGGACCGGATACTCCATGTATCACCAAATGATCGATTCCTCACACGAGGGACAGACCACCTCCTGGTCGGCTGGTGGCGGAGTCAACTGGGGGCTGTGGAGCGCCAGTGCGGGCGTCACTGAAACATCGTCACAGTACTCGGAAAGCTTTCAGCTCGACGACTTCACGCTGTCGTTCGACATGACCCAAGTCCAGATCGTGCGGCCATGGTTCTTTCCGGAATTTCTGGAAAACCGGGGCTGGGACCTGCGCAAGGGCGAGGGCTGGAATTACGACGATATGCCGTCGGATGGCGGAAGCCCGCCCAAGGGCAGGTTCATCGGGTACCCACTCCAGGCCCTGTTCATCAAGGATCTCACGATCCATTCCGCCCAGTTCGCCCAGGCATTCAGCTCCTACTCCAATTCCACGAGCGTCAACGCCAGTGTCGGCTGGGGACCGTTCACGCTCAATGGCAGCTACAGCCATGCCGAGTCCGGTGATCATTTCCACTCGGAGAGTGATGGAGCGACCATCAGCGTCCCCGGGATGCAGATCATCGGCTTCGTCAACCACTTGCTCGGCAAGACGCCGAACCTGCTGGACGGCATCAGCCAGGACCAGCTTGTCTGACCGCTCATTTACCGCAAAGGCCCGAGCTCATGAACGACGGTGCATTGGCGGCCCCTCTCGACACGGTAACCATGCTCGGCCTCGGCATCAGGTTGCGGCAGCTGCTCACCGATACCGACCACATGGTCGCCGTCCCCGTCACCCCCGTGGTGTATCAGGACAGCCGGCTGCGGCTGGGCGGGCAGCTCGACGCAGCCGGGGAGAACGCGCTGGCCGAACTCTCCGAGCTGTTCAACCGCGTCCCCACGCATGCCATATGGTCCCCGCTCGCCGACAGCCCCCACCTGTGGGACATCTACGGCGAAGTCCTGGGCGCCGGCCTGGCGCACGACAGCCTGACTCCGGACGAGAAACAGCGCTGCGGCACCGCGTCGGGATACCTGTACGACACCGCAGCGAACGGCAGCTCCACTCCGTCGGCTGCGCTGCGCGACTATCAGGCTGCGCGGCAGGCCTGGCTCCAGGCAGATGTCGAGTACCGTCAGGCGCAGCAGACCGCGAGCATGTCAGCGGATCCGGCGGTGCGGGACCACTGGACACAGGTCGACGAGCCCAAACTGCGGCAGGTACGCGACGACGCCCTGGCCACCTGGCAGACTACCGGCCACAAGAACCAGGTCGAGGATGCCCTACGGCTCATCTCCGATCTCTCGGCGAAGTCTCCGTCGGCGATCTGGAAACGGCACCGGGACACCTTCGATCCCAATCTGCCCGACCAGTTCACCACCGCGCCGAACGGCGAGCGCTTCGCGCCCACGTTCTACGCACCGGCCGGCGCGCTCGATACCCCATGGCCACGCGCGGTACTGCCACGGGACGTGTTGGAATCCTTGGTCGCGCAGGCACCTGCGGAGGTGACCGCGGCACTGGGCGGAACGGTCGACACTGCAGTCCAGGCACTGTCCTTCGACTACTGCGTGGTCTCTCTCCTGCGACCCTGGCTGGACCCGGCTATGGAGCTATTCGGCTCGAGGGCCTGGAAGCCTCCCGAGGGCACCCTGCCACTGAGCGACGGTGGCGACCCGCCACAGGGACGGTGCACCACATATGTGGAGTCCGTCGCCCTGGCACGCAACATCGACATCACCCGGCGCAGCCCCGGGCCCACGGTCGTCTCCTCGGGGGACACCGTACTGAAGGGCACCTGGATCATCGACCTCGACACCGGAGCCTCGGTC
Source organism: Streptomyces broussonetiae (assembly GCF_009796285.1). Classification (NCBI taxonomy): domain Bacteria; kingdom Bacillati; phylum Actinomycetota; class Actinomycetes; order Kitasatosporales; family Streptomycetaceae; genus Streptomyces; species Streptomyces broussonetiae. The sequence continues at coordinate 9,312,814 of NZ_CP047020.1, forward strand.
AGCGACCTGTTCGACGGGGACATCTGGTGGGAACAGCTCACCGCGACCTCAGCCCAGATGACACCAGGCAAACGGGCCAGGATCACCAACCTGGGCGTCACCGACTTCGACAGCATCGGCCTCGACCAGCTCGTATCACTCAGCTACGGCACCGATCCGATCCCCGGGAATCCGGACCCGACCAACCGGCTGGTCGACGGGGACGTCTTCGCGGTGGAGACCTCGGAGGGCAACTTCACGAAGGTACTGGTCGTCAAGTACGGCTACAACATGCTGATCCGCTGGGTGACCTACAAGTGGGGCCCGCCGACGGACATGCACAACACCACGGCACCAGGGGACGTCTACCTGGCTGCGTTCGTCTGCCGGCGTCTCCCGAAGAGCCCCGACCCCGACCCGGCTCTGTCCTGGTGACAGCACAGAAGTGACCCACACGGAAGGAAAGCACGCAGCGATGCAGATGCCGCACACCGATGTGGGCGTCCATGGCATGGTCCTGCTGGGGGCACAGACCGTCTGCGCCAGCCACATGCCCATGTTCACGGATCCGCACAATTACCAGGTCATCGTCCAGATCGGTCCCGCCCTCGGCCAGTACCAGGACCTTCGGGCCCACTTCGGCACCGCCGCGCTGTGCACCCTGCGCCCCGAACCGTTCGGGATCGACGGCCTGAAACCAGACCGTAACGGCCGTCCGGCCCTGTCTGCATTGACGGCCGAGCTGTTCTTCGGGCACTTCGAGCGCGGGGGCGATCCTCGAGGCCAGGTCGGCGTCGAGGTTCTGCGGACGCTGGACTTCCAACACCTCGAGCCGCACGCGGCCGAGCTGCCGGAGCTGCGCTACTTGCTCTTCGGGCAAGGGCCAGACCTCTTCCTGGCCCACCGGATCACCACTCCGCCCGACTTCGACCACCTGCTGACGGCACAGCTCAGCGGAGCCGAGAGCCCAGTACTCCCGCCGGATCGGGCTCTCACGCTGGGCCTGCCAGGCCGGGAGAACGGATTCGAGAAGCGGCTCGCGCCGGGCGAGCAGATCACCGCCGCTGTCAGGGACGGCCCGAGCAGCGTGCCAGACACGTTGGGTGTCCAAGTACTCGCGGAGGTGTATCTGGAGACAGACGACCTGGCGTCCTGAGGTTTCCGACGGATCCTTTTGCCGGCCTTGGTGATTCACTGACCCGTCAGTGAGGGGAGGTGATTTCGACTATGCTCCGCAAGCTCAAGTCCGTCGCAGGAATCAGCCAAGGCTCCAAAGAAGAAGTCCCGATCTCCGAAGAACCCTCCGAGCCGCAGAGCCCCCTGTCCAAGCCTGGAAAAAAGCTGTCCGAGCTTCGGGAAAAAGCTTGTCGAGGTTTTACGCCTGTCAGGGTGCTTCGCGGCTTGACGATTGTGTTCGCGGTCCTGGTGTTCGCGATGCTCGTGGACACCTTCGTTGTCAGCGCAATGAGACATACTCAGAACCTGGTCACCTCGGTCATCGCGGTTTTCGGTGCGCTGGTCCTGACTCCGATGCGATCGTGGGTGATCTGGCTACCCTCGTCAACAGCGCCCAGCTCCACAACCAGCGCGTCTACTGCTGGGTCGCGTAGGAGTTCATGTTCGGAGCCTGTTCGACGCCCAGCAGGCCGACGCCAGCGAACAGCAACTCCGCGGTATCGGGGCCGAAGGCCTCGGCGGGATGTACGTGCGCGACGCCGGCCGCCGTGCCCCCAGCCGCCGGGGTCGACCGTGGTCACCACCCCTACTCGGTCGTGTGCGTCGGGTAGACCTCGACGTCGGTGTAGGCGCCCTTGATCGCCCCCGCGCCCGCGGGCCACCGCAGGCTCACGGTGTGGGTCTCGTTCGGGGGTGTCACCAGGATGTCGGTCGGGGACGCGAGGCTGTTGCCGCTGTGGTCGATGTGGTAGGCGAGGTCGAAGACAGCGGTGTCGCCGGGCTTCAGCATGGTGATGCGCGGCTGGGCGTGGCCGCGCTCGATGGGGCTCGACGTGTGGTCGGCGTCCTTGATGTCGACACCCGCGAACCCCGTCGCCGAGCAGGTGGTCGAACCCCTGTTGATCATGGTGATGTCGATCCTGCCGGAGTCCTTGTCGGGCGAGGCGTTCCTGGCGTCGATGGCAAGGTCCTCCGTCTTGCAGAACGTGAGCTTGCCGCCGGTCTTCGTCGTGCCGTTCGCGGTGCCGGCGCCGGCCTCGGTGTCCTTACCGGAGCCCGGCTTCGCTTTACCGGCCCCCGAACCTCCGGAACCCGAGCCGCCCTCCGACTTCGAGCCACCGTCCGAAGGCGAAGAAGACGAGGGCGAGGAGGAGGACGACGTCGAGGAGCCCTTGGAGGACGAGTCCTTCCCGGAGTTGTCATTGCCACAGGCGGTGAGCGAGAGGGTGACGGCGACGCCGATGGCGGCGAGAGCGGTGATGCGAGTGGACTTCACGGTGTTCCCCCAGAAGTGGCGCGCTGCGTGTGGTCGGAAGTATTTGTATCTCGCAGTCAGTTACAGGCGGTTCCCCGCGATGTCTTCGTTCTGTCACCGGCGTATTGACCTCACGGTCGCCCGGCTGCCATCGCTTGCGCGTTTCACTCAGCTGGTGGTCCACATGGGCAGGCAGGCTTCTCGTCACCTGCGGGGATTGACGTCGGCAGGTCGTCTCAATTTCTGACGGCTTCTGCGATCTGCAGGGCGGTCTGGGCGGGTGTGAGGCGCGTGGTGTCGACGACCTCCGCCTCGGCGTGCAGCCACGTGCGGGCCGCCTCGGCGTACGGCTTGAGGTAGCGGAGACGGAAGGGGGAGTTGGGGCCAAGCACGGTGTCGCCCGCGATGCGCGCGCGGAGGGTGTCCTGGTCGGCATGGAGGACGAAGTGCCGGACCGGAATGGCATGCTGGGCAAGGCCCGAGCTGATCTCGCGCCAGTACTGTTCGACCAGGACAGTCATGGGAATCACCAGAGTGCCGCCGGTGTAGTCAAGTACGCGGCGGGCGGTCTCGACCACGAGCGACCGCCATGGCGGCCAGTGCTGGAAGTTGTCCGTAGCGGGCAGCCCCGGTGTGATGTCCATGAGTGTCTCGCCGACCTTCTCGGCGTCGAACACCCGTGAACCCAGGATCAGTTGCTGCACGTGCACACTGGTCGTCGTCTTGCCTGCGCCATGGGTGCCGTTGAGCCATACGATCATGGGACTCGACGCTAGCGTCGAGCGGGCCGCCGCAGCAGGCACATCAGAGATCCGGTACGGCTTCGGCGTGGCGGTGACAACTATGGTGCTCAGACTCAGTACTGGACCGGCGGGGCAGTAGGCACAGTTCCAACACCGCAGGGCGGCCTCCGCCACGCCCGGGGCCGCCCTGCGGCGTTCCATCGTCGCGTACGACGCGTCGCCACCCCTGCCCGTACGTCTCGGGGTCCGCGGGGACGGCGGCGAGTACGGCGATGGCCGGTCCCCTCACGCATTGGTGCGGGGCCGCGCGCGGCGGACGGCGGCAGATGACCTCAAGGACACTCGCCGGGCCGTGCTCGGACAAGGCCAGTGCTCTCATGCCGTCGGACGTTTACGCGCGGGCCCGCTTGCTTTTCCTGCAGGCCAGAACGGCAGTTGAACGCGCGCAGCTCGCTGACCGAGAATGGTCCGACTGGCCTGCGCCGTTTCGGCGGCTGACCGTTTCCAGGGGGGAAAGTGGGCGGTAGTGCCTTTGGGGAGCTTCTGCGCGACTGCCGGCTCTCGGTCGGCTGGACGCAGGACGAATTAGCCGACCGGTCAGGGGTGTCGGCCCACTCGATCAGCGTCTTGGAGGCGGGACGGCGACAGCCACGGCTGTCCTCGGTCAGCCGGCTCGCCGAGGCCCTTGCACTCGATCCGCGCCGCCGCGAACAGTTGCTTGCGGCGGCGCGCACCGTCTCCGCCCCGGCCCGCTCGACCGCCGCCCCAGAAAGGGGGCGGCCGAGCACGGGCGCGCCCTGCCAGCTCCCCTACGACACCCGGCTGTTCACCGGCCGGGCCCGGGAGCTCGACCAACTGCTGGCTCTGGCCAGATCGGCGCCCGCGGGCAGTGCCTCCGGCATGGTGGTGATCTCGGCGATCGACGGCATGGGCGGTGTGGGTAAGTCCGCGCTGGCCATTCGCGCCGGGCACCGGGTGCGTGCGCAGTTCCCTGACGGGCAGCTCTTCGTGGACCTCCACGGCCACACGGCCGGGGTTGCCCCTGTCACCGCCGCCGACGCCCTGGACTGGCTGCTGCGTTCGCTGGGCGTGGCGCCGCAGCAGATACCCGAGGAACTGAGCACCCGAGCAGCCCTGTACCGCGAACGGCTCGCCGACACCCGCACCCTGATCGTCCTCGACAACGCTGCCAACAGCGCGCAGGTGCGCCCTCTTCTGCCCGGCACTCCCGGCTGCCTGGTCCTGATCACCAGCCGCAAGCGGTTGAGGGGCCTGGACGACGCACACAGCCTCGCCGTCGACGTTCTCCCGGACTCTGACGCGGTGGCGCTGCTGCGCGAAGGCGCGGGCCCCGGTCGCGTCCCCGTCGGCGATCCGGCGGCCGACGAACTCGTCCGGCTCTGCGGCCACCTGCCGCTGGCGATCCGCATCGCCGCTGCCCGGCTGCGCCACCACCGCGGCCTGGGCCTGGGCGACCTGGTGGGCAGGCTCCGCGACGAGCACCAGCGCCTGGCCCATCTGACGGACGAGGACCGCAGCCTGACCGCCGTCTTCGCCACCTCCTTCGCCTCCCTCGCCCCCGACGAACAGGACCTGCTGCGGCTGTTGGGCCTCTTCCCCGGCCACGACGTCGACACCTGTGCCGTCGCCGCCCTGGCCGGCACCGACCACCGCACAGCGGAGCGGCTGCTGGAATCCCTGCTCGACCACAACCTCCTGGTCCAGCGCACCCCGGGGCGTTACCTCTTCCACGACCTCGTCGGTCTCTACGCCCGGTCGATGGCCGAAGACCAGACCGGGGAGGCGGACCGCAACGCCCCGCTGCGCAGGCTGGCCGGGTACTACCAGCACGCCGCCGCGCGGGCCAACGAGCACCTGGCACGTCGCACCCGCCCCGGCCGTCGCCTCGAGCCGGAGGCACCGGCCGCCCTCCCCGTGGTGACGGACCGGGCCGAGGCCCTGGCCTGGATGCGCAGCGAGCACCGGAACCTGCTCGCACTCCTGGGCCACTCCGCCCTCGCGGCCCTTCCCATGTTCACTGTGTCGATCTCCGCCGACCTGGCTGCCTTCCTCCTGCTGGAGGGGCGCTGGAACCAGGCCGCCGCGCTGCACCAGTCCGCAGCGACCGCGGCGGCAACCGCCGGCGACCGCCGCGGCGAGGCGGACGCCCTGTGCGACCTGGGCCGGTCCCGGCACGCGACCGGCGACTACCGGGCCGCCGCCGAGCTGTACGAGAGGGCCCTGGCGAGCCACCAGGAGCTGGGGGACCGGCACGGCGAGGCCAACGACCTGCACGAGCTGGGCCGCATCCGGCTGCTGACCGGGGAGATCCGGGAGGCCGCCTGGCTGCACGAACGGGCTCTGGCAGCCTTCCGGGCTCTGGGCGACAGGCTCGGCGAGGCTCGCGCGCTGTGCGACCTGGGCCGAGCCCGGCACTCCTTGGGCGACTCACCCGCCGCGGTCGAGCTGACCTCGCAGGTGCTCGCCCTCTACCGCACCATGGCAGACCGCCGCGGCGAGGCCGCCGCCCTGCACGACCTGGCCTACATCCTGGACGAGATGGGCGACCGGAACAGCGCCGGAGAGTTCTACCAGGAGGCGCTGACGATCTACGAGGACCTCAACAGCGTGCAGGGCGTGGCCAACACCCTGCGCGGCCTGGGCCGGGTCCGGCACGCCGTCGGCGACCACCGCGCCGCGGCCGAGCTGCACCAGCGCTCCCTGGACGCCTGCCGGGAGGCGGGCAGCCGCCACGGAGAGGCCGACTCGCTGCTCGGCCTGGGCCGGGCCCGCCACGCACTGGGGGAGGGCCGTGACGCCGTCGCGCTCTACCACCAGGCGCTGGCCCTGTACCGGGAGATCGGCAGCCGTATCGGCGAGACCAGCGCCCTGCTCGACCTCGGAGCCCTGACCGAGCAGACGCCGGACCCGCGCTCGGCGCTGACGCTCCACCAGCAGGCCCTGGCACTCGCCCGCGACACCCGCAGCCCCCTGGACGAGGCGCGCGCCCTGGAAGGCGCCGCCCGCTGCGCCCTTGCTCTCGGCGACCGCGCCGCCGCCCTGGCCGGCTTCGAGGGCGCCGTCGCCCTCTACCGCCGACTCGGCTCACCCTCCGCCACGGACGCCTCCGCCCGGCTCTCCGCCCTGCGGACCGAGCCCGCTGCTGCCGCCGAGAGCCGGCCGCCGCAGCGGTGGCCAAGGCGATGATCCCGGCGACCAGGCCTACGACCGCAGCCACGGAACCCGAGGCCGTCCACAGGAGCGCACCGCGGTTCCATCATGGCTCCGTCGTGGCGTCGTCAGAGGGCTGCCCGACGGTCGCACTGACGGTGGCCTGGAGGGACGGAGCCGTCTCAACGGCCCCATCGGTCCAGCCGCGGCAGCCACCGTTTCGGTCTCCATCAGCATGTTGGCGCCATGCGTCCTGTGCCACGTGCCCCGTGTCGCGAGGTCCCTGGATGACGCCATGGCGCCCTCGTCATGCCGCTGGAGCGCTACGGGCCGGGCCAGCTCCGACACACGGGAGCCGGGCCGACGCGACACTGCTGGAGGCCGCTGACAGATGGGTGCACACCTAGTGTCCTGAGTCTTTGATTCGGTTCAGATATCCGGTGAGGCGTTCGAAGATCTCGTCGGCGGTCTTCGTCCAGACGAAGGGCCTCGGGTTGTCGTTCCAGTCGGCGATCCAGGCCCGGATGTCTTTCTCCAGGGCCTGGACGTTCCTGTGGACGCCACGCCGTATCTGCTTGTCCGTCAGCAGCGCGAACCAGCGCTCCACTTGATTGAGCCAGGACGAGCTGGTGGGGGTGAAGTGCATGTGAAACCGGGGATGGGCCGGCAGCCACTTCTGGATCGCGGGCGTCCTGTGGGCGGCGTAGTTGTCGCAGGTCAGGTGGACGTCGAGATGGTCAGGTACCTCCTTGCCCAGCTTGGCCAGGAACTTCTTGAACTCCACCGCGCGGTGCCCGCGGTGGAGCGAGCTGATGACCTCGCCGGTGGCCGCGTTCAGGGCGGCGAACAGCGTCGTCACGCCGCCGCGCAGGTAGTCGTGAGTGCGGCGCTCGGGCCTGCCCGGCATCATCGGCAGCACCGGCGCCGACCGGTCCAGTGCCTGTATCTGCGACTTCTCGCCCACGCACAGGACGATGGCCCGCTCGGGCGGGTCCAGATACAGTCCGACGACGTCGCGGACCTTCTCGATGAACTGCGGGTCCCTGGACAGCTTGAAGGTGTCCACCAGATGCGGTTTGAGGCCGAAGGTCCGCCAGATTCGCGAGACGGTGGACTGGCTCAGCCCGCTGGCCGCGGCCATGTCCCGGGTCGACCAGTGCGTGGCGTTCCTCGGAGTGGTCTCCAGAGTCCGCACGACCACCTCCTCCATCTTCTCGTCGCCCACCGTGCGCGGCGGGCCGGGTCGTGGCTCGTCGGACAGGCCCTGGAGCCGGTCGGCTGCAAACCGCTTACGCCGCTTGGCCACCGTGACCGGATGGATCCCAAGCTCCGCCACCAGCGCGGTGTTCGAACCGCCATCGGCGCACGCGAGCACGGTCCGGCACCGCAACGCCAGAGCCTGCGAGGACGTTGCCCGCCGCGGCCAGCGCAGCAACGTCTCACGCTCCTCATCCGTCAGGACCACCTCGACCGTCGGCCGACCCATACGCGCCATGAGCCCAGCCTGCTTCTATAGCGAAATAACGACTCAGGACACCAGTGCCGCATCAGACAACGTTTGCCCTGTCGGCATCCCTGCCCGGGCCAAGGTGGAGTCCTTCGTGATACGTTCCTGCCGCCGTGCACTGCTGCGAACTGAGGAGGCGGGACCGATCAACGCTTTGACAGCTCGGGCCTCCCTCCCTCGCATGGCCTAGGGAGTGCCCGCAGAGGCATCCCGAAAGGCATGAATCGCTATGCGCTTCATATCTGAGACGTCGTCCGACGGCGTCCGCGAACAGCTCTTCACCCTCGGCGAGATTCCTGGCGTGTTGTGGACGCCGGAAGGTGCCGTCGCCACTCGTCCGCTCGTCTTGATGGGACACGGTGGCGGTCAGCACAAGAAGGCCCCTGACGTCCTGGCTCGTGCACGCCGCTTCGTGACCGAATGCGGTTTGGCGGTCGTGGCGGTCGACGTTCCCGCCCATGGCGACCGGCCGAAGGTTGAGGAGTACGACCGGATCGCGACTGAGAACCAGGCTCGCGTGGAAGCCGGTGAAGAGTTGGCCCCGCTGATCGCCGGCTTCCAGGCACTCGTGGCCCGCCAGACCGTGCCGGAATGGCGAGCGGTCCTGGACGCGGTTCAGCAACTCGAGCACGTTGGCGCTGGCCCGGTGGGCTACTGGGGGGTCTCGCTGGGATGCGGACTCGGTGTCGCCTTCGTCGCTGCCGAACCGCGGGTTTCCGCGGCGGTACTGGGCTTGGGCGGGGCGCTGGCGTCGGCCGAGGCCGCCGCGCGGATCACCGTCCCAGTGGAGTTCTTGGTGCAGTGGGACGATGAGCGGGTGCCGCGGGATCAGAGCTTGGCGCTGTTCGACGCCTTGGCCTCGGCCGAGAAAACGTTGCACGCCAACCCCGGCAAGCACGGGGAGATCCCGGCATTCGAGCTGGAGAGCACACTGAGGTTCTTCGCCCGGCACCTCGGCTGATACCGCCGACTGCACTCCCGCGACGCGCCGATCGGGAACCGGATCCCGATCGGCGCGTTCACTGAAACCGGTCGGCATGGCCGACAGAGTTCAGGTTCGACACAGCGACGATGACGAGGGACAGCGCCTGCTGCGGATCATCCGCAGGGGCACCCGGTTCAGTGGTGACAAGGCGGCGGGCCCAGATGGTCCTACTGTCCACGCAGGGCATGCCGGTGGCGAAGATCGCCGAGGTGTCGTTCACCAGCCCGGACCGGGTGAGGGATGTGATCCACAACTTCAACACGGACGGCTTCGACTCGCTGTACCCGAAGTACAAGGGCGGCCGGCCGAAGACCTTCACGCTGCCCGAGCGGCGCGAGATCAAGAAGATCGCGAAGTCGAAGCCGACCGAGCGCGACCTGCCGTTCTCCACCTGGAGCCTGACCAAGCTGGCGGACTTCCTGGTTGCCGAGGGGGTGGTCGACGACATCAGCCACGAGGGCCTGTGCAGCCTGAAGGCCGCCGAAGCGGCGGGCCGTCTGACCAGCAAACTCGGCACCTACCTGCGGCCTGACGTTCTCGTGGTCGATGAGGTCGGCTACCAGCCCCTCAAACGCGCCGAGGCGAACCTGGTCTTCCAGGTCATCTCGAAGCGTTACGAGAAGGGCTCGATCATCCTGACGTAGTACGAGACATTCAGCAAAGCGCACATGTTCCGGCGAACCTGCGCCAGGCAGCGCCGAAATCCAACGGGTTCAGCCGTGCGGGGTCGTGGGATCAGTCGTCGGCGAAGGAGATGCAGACTGCGGCAGGCTCGAATACCACCTGGTCCTGGGTATAGCAGTCTGATTGCCGGGTGGCCACCTCGGCCCCGCAGGCCAAGCAGACGAGGTTCGGTCCGTCGTTACCAGCAGGGCCTTGGCAGCATCCGATCGATCGCATGATGTCGGGGTGCCGATCGGTGCCAACGGCATCGTCAGGATGGATGATGAAGCCGGGGAGGTCGATATCGAACTCGCCCAGCCGGAAGTTCGGGGCATAGGTGCCGCGAGGCATCCGCACTGGCCGTGTCCGGACACCGGGTATCTCCGATGGTGGGACCGGTGGCGGCACCTTGATCCTGGTGACCGGTCCGGTGAGAGGCTGTCGGCAATGGTCACACAGGAAGCGGGGCATACTGCTGATTCTGTCTGGCGGAATATGCCCTGGCCAACAGTTTTGTGGTTGCTCACGGCTGTGGCAGACGTCCTTCGCCGACATGATCGGCGAGACGGATCATGGTGGCCTGCGGGTCCATGCCGAACGCTACGGCGACGAGCTTGGGGTCCGTTGTGTTCACCAGGTCGACCAGCCGAGTGCTGCGGATCATCCGGGGGTGGGAAGCCGCAGTCGTCAAGGACGTGGGAAAGGTGGGCAGTTGAGGCCGGGCTTCGCCCGGCCTTTTTCTTTGGTGACCATGACATCGGGGTTGTCCGTCCCGCCGTCCTTCAGGGTGGATCAGACAACGCCGCAGCACCGACCAGGAAGCGGGGTCCAGAGGGACGGGATGGGGGCGTCTGCCGAGCCTGACCGTCTGTGCGACGCGGTCCACCTCGGTGCTCTGCAGCTGGCAGACCTCCGAGCCGGAGGCCCGGTGAAGCAGGGCGAGCATTCCCATCAGTGCCTCGTGCGGGTGGTCTTGCTCACCGGTCGTCCACCGCCGGAAGAGCGCGCGCTGCTGGCCGAGGGTGAGGTTGTCTGCCTCGATGAACAGCAGCGGCACGTTGTCCTGCAGGGCGGTGAGCACGATGTCGGCCTGGGTATCGCCCCTGCCGGACGCGTTCCAGGTGCCAGTGGCGGACAGCGGGACCTCGGTCCACTACAAGGCGACGGTGCCGATGCCGTCGGGGGTGGCGATGGCGGTCTGGGCGGCTGCGCGGGCCTCGGCCGGGTCCTGCGTGATCCGGGCGAGGTCCGGCTTGGGAGACAGCATCGCGATGACGGTCGCCGTGGCTCCGGGCACGGGTGTGCCGGGGCATGGGTCAGCCCCGGCACGCACCGCCTCTGGGGGCTACGTCCGGGGTGAGCGTGGGTTGCCAGAGGTGGGGGCCGGTTCGACAGAGAGGGTGACGCTACCGGTGTTGTTGGTGATGTCGCTCCGGCAGCAGAAGGCAGACGGCTACCGGTGTCTCGCGTTCCTGACGTTGCGCGGGATTCCGTCCTTGGCGACGCAGGCCAGGCGGGTCACGTCACAGGCCAGCAGCTCCTGGCTGATCGGGCGGTTCAGAACCTCGATGGTCACGCTCGGCTGCATGGTCCGGTTCCTCCTCTCAGCGCAGCTGCTCGGCCAGCCCGACGATGATGCCCTCCGGGCCGCGGAGGTAGCAGAGCAGATAGCTGTCCTCGAACCGGGCGATCTCGCCCACGAGTTCGGCGCCGTGAGGACGCAGGCGGGCAACGGTGTCCTCGATGCCGTCGACGGCGAACATGACTCGGTGCGTGCCCAGAACATTGTGCGGCCGGTTGCGCGGCCCGATGCTGATCACCGCCGGGCTGAGGTACTTCGCCAGCTCGAGCCGGCTGTGACCGTCCGGGGTGCGGAGCATCGCGATGTCACAGCGGACGCCGTCGAGTCCGGTGCACTGGTCGGCGAAGAGTCCCTCGACCTGCGCCCTGCCCTCCAGCTCCATACCGAGTTCCACGAAGAACGCGGTGGCGGCATCCAAGTCCTCGATGACGATGCCGACGTTGTCCATCCGCTGAATCGCCATACTGGCTTTCTCCTTGTTCCTCATGCGGCCGGCGGTGGCCGCTGATGTCCCCGGGACGGAGCCGGTGACACGTTCTCGACATCCGCAGACCGCCGAACGGAGAAAAAGCCCGGACCGAGCCTCCGCACCGTCCACGAAGGTCGCTGTCGATGTCGCCCGGGACAGCGTCGGCCGGTGGCGGCACCCTGCCCGCCCACGCCGCGTGCACACCGACCTCGACGTGGCGCAGGTACCGCTGTTCGGCGCCGTGCCGTCGCCCCATCGGGCCGGGGCCGCGCTGTCGGAGCGTGTGGCGCGGATACGGTCGACGAGCGCTCCGTTTCTGCGGTTCGCCACACAGATCCGCCGCATCGCCTGCACCGCCAACGCGATCGAGTCGGCCGGCGCGCGGATCCGGCGAGCGGCCACAAAGCCCGCGGACACTTCCGCAACGGGCAGGCCGTCCTGGAGCGCCTCTACATGGCCATCATGTCGCTCGACCTCACCGGCAAGAGCCAGGCCCGCATTACCATGCGCTGGAAGACGGCGTTGGACGCCGCCCTCTACATCACCTTCGACGGCCGACTCACAGCAGCACGTCGGCAACCCAACCACCCTGGCTGCACCGTTCGTTGAACAGACCCGTGCTCATGGATCGAGTGGTCGAGGATACCGGTCGCGTCGGCTGCGCAGGTCATCGCCAAGAACGTTCGTCTGCGGCTTTCAGGAGGCTTCACGATCATCGACGTCCGGAATGTAGGTGCGAAACTGGAACACCCGCCACGGGAGCGTACGAGTGTTGTAGCGCGCATGGAACGGGCACGACCAAGCGGCCGGGACGCCGGCAGTGGCCGCCCGCAGTCAGCGGTTGTTGGGGCTCAGCAGTGTGGCGGCTGCGACGATGAAAGCGACGGATGCTTCCTTGGCCGCATGCCGCCGGGCGTCCAGCTCGGTCCGGTCGACGGCCTTGCGCAGCGCGTACGTGGCATCTGCGGCCTGCTGGGCGGGGCCGGCCAGCTCGGGAACCAGGACCTGGAGGCGGATGTGGGGCGCGGTGACTGCCGCCCGGGTGTCGTGGGACCTCGTCTGGGCCTCCAGCTGGTGCTCGGTGCCCGCCTCCGTCAGTGCCAGACGCTCCCGATGGAACATCGCCGAGCGGTGCGCGTCCAGGGCGGCCGCGAAGTCGGTGACGGCACCGAGCTGGTCCTGGCGGTGGCTGTCGGCGCGCTCCTCGGCGCGTGCGGTGCGTGCCGAACGGTGCTGGAGCAGTCCGGCGGTCAGAGCGCCGGCGAGAGTACCGAGCACGGCAACGATCGAAGGCCATATGGACATCAGGTGTAGGTCCTCTCCCTGCTCAGCAGTTGGCCGCCATGGGCGAGGATGTCGTTGGCGTGCCTTCCACCTTGTCGGCCAGGGCCCGTCTCCTGGCCGCCGGCGGAGACCGCAAGCCCGACCCCGCAGACGCTCTTCACGCGACCCAGGTGAGGCATTGTCACATCCTGCGGAGTGGCCGGGCAGCCCAATGACCGGTCGGTCAAGCAAGCGGCTTGCGGTAACGGACGTACTCGTTCTGCCGCCGGAACCCCACGCTCTCGTAAAGATCGAAGGACCGGTGCGGATTTGCCGTGCCCGTGAAGAGCCGGGCGGCCGTTGCACCTTGCTCGCGAAGGCTTCGCAGCCCGTCCAGCAGCAGAGCCCTGCCGATTCCGAGGCGTCGCTGGTCCGCCCGGATGCTCAGCTCTTCGACCTCGCCCACGGTGCGGTCGTGGCGGCGGATGGAGCACAGGGCGACCCCGACCATGTCCTGCCCTTTCCACGCAGCCCGCCAGCATGCCGGGTGGGCGGTGTCGACGAAGTCCCGGAAAGGCCATTTTTGAGTGAGACCGGTGTCCGCATACGAATCGACGACCGTCCTCCAGGCTGCACGGTAGTGGCTTGCCCCGATCGGCCCCGTCCATATCCCGGTCGGCAGTTCGCTGCCCCGCTCGGGCAACTGCCGCAGATCGCCCAGCTCCAGCTCGACCAGGCTGAGGACACGTCGGTAGCCGGCTGTGAGCAGAAGCGTCGTGGCGTCCTGCGCAGAGGCCACAGCGTTCGCTCCGATCACTGCCGTACGCGTCGTTCCATGCTGCGTGACGAGCCGGCGGATCCGCTCCTCGGCCCAGCTCAGCATGGCTGAGCCGATGCCCTGGTGGCGATGCTCGGGCAAGAGGTGGCCACGGTGCAGGTAGAGCCACGTATCGTCCCGCTCTTGCCACCACCGGATCGTCGCGTAGCCGACGACCATCCCGTCGCACACCACCAGGATCTGGTTCCTGGACGGCTCCTCCAGTGCGGCAGAGGCTTCGGCGATCTCAGCCGCTGTCGGGAGCCCCTCCACAACCGAGTGGGCATCGACCCCGTCCCGTTCAGCACACCCCAGCCGCACCGCGGCCATGGCGCTGTGGTCTTCCTCGCCGCGGTACGGCCGGAACCCGAAGCCGACCGGAAGGTCCTGTCCTGGCGTGCCATCCGACATGACCGGATAATCTCCAACTTTGAGGCAGGTCCACCACCCTATTCATGCCACGGTCCTCTGCGGCCGTTCAACGAGCCGGCCGCGTTCGAAGCGGGCCCCGGCGCGGACGAGGGCGACGAGATGGGATGCGTTCACGGCCCGCCACCGCTGTTGGGCGGACTCGACACGCTTGAAGCCCACGGCCAGGGCGGCGGGCGCGCTTCCGGCGCCTCGGGTGACTTTGGTCCGCAGCCGGACGGTGGCAAAGGTCGACTCAATCGGTTTCGTGGCGCGTCCTTGGCGTAGCAGATCTCCTGCGGGTTCGCGGTAGCCGTCGTTCATGGCGATCAGCACCTTTGGTGCCGTCCGCGCGCACGCCCATCAGCACGAGGACACCCGGCATCGCCTCCCACAGGCGTATGCGCAGGTGGATACCGTCGGCCCACACGTGTACGCAGCCGCCGCCGGACAGATCACGTTCGCCGAATGCCTGGTGGACGGCCTGCCACTGCCGGGTGAGGCGGGTGACCGTCGCTGCCCGACAAGCGGGTTGGCGGAACCAACGTACGAGCGAGACGATGTGGAGTCCAGCCCGGTAGCGGGTCGCCAGCTTGTCGAAGCGGGTTGCGATGGCTCGGAATTGCTTGAGCCGACTGAAGCAAGCCTCGACCACGTTGCGGGCTTTGCAGGACCCGGGGGCGAAAGTCGGTGGTCTGCCACCGGCTTTGCCGCAGCGCTGGCGATTGGCCCGTTGGTCGGTCCGCTCCGTAATGACTGTGCGGATGCTTCGGCGCCGCAGCCTCAGCCGGATCTCCCGTGATGAGTACTCCTTGTCCGCGACGACCGTGTTGGGTCTTTGCCGCGGTCTCCCGGCGCCTGCCCGAGGGCACCCGCACAGATTCCAGCACCGCTTTGCACACGGTGGAGTCGTCGACCGTTGGCGGGGATGAGGACGGCAGCCAGGGGCAGGCCCCGGTGGGGCGTCCGCAGGCTGGCCCTGGGAGTGCCTCACGCCTCCTGGCGGGGAGGCTTCGCCGGGGCACCCCGTCGACGCTTCGCTGTACGGGTGACGGGTGACTCCGAGGAGCGCAGGTGTTCCCTCAGCCACCGCTCGGTGTTGTTGACGTGCAGGAGGGCGGCGGCCTGGCTCAGGAAGGCGTCGCGGGTGGACAGGGCCGTGAAGATCGACTCGTGTTCGGCGAGGGTGCGTCCCGCGGCCTGGTCGTCGACCAGGCCGCGCCAGATCCGGGCGCGCAGTGTGCGGCCCGATATGCCTTCCAGGAGCGTGAGCAGCGAGTCGTTGCCCGTCGCGGAGATCACGGCCCGGTGGAAGGCCGCGTCGTGGGCGTTGAGCTGCTCGACGTCGTCGCGGGCCTCGCGCATGGCGTCCAGATGGCGCTTGACCTCGGCCAGTTGGTCGTCGGATATCCGGGTGGCGGCCAGCGCGGTGGCCGCCGGCTCCAGGAGCCGGCGGGCCTCCATCAGGTCCAGCAGCGCGGCCGAGTCGCTCTGGAGGAGTTCCACGGCTCCGCCCAGGCCCTCGAACAGCAGGCTGGGCTCCAGACTGGTCACGTACGTTCCGTCGCCTCGCCGGACGTCCAGCACGCGTGCGACGGCCAGTGCCTTGACGGCCTCGCGGGCGAGGTTGCGGGACAGACCCAGCTGGGCGGCCAGGTCCGCCTCCGGCGGCAGCTTCGAACCCGGAGGCAGCGCGCCGCTGCGGATCAGCTCGCGGATGTGCTCGATGGCCTTGTCGGTCAAAGACACCGCGCACTCCTCCCGCGACCGGCCCGCGCCGGCACGTCCGCCCTGATCAGGCCCCGAGCGCGAAGGTCGGCCCACAGACCGTCGGGAACGGGCCGGTGGTGAGGCTCCGCGTTCCGCTCGACCTGTTCGAGGTTTCGCATTCCCAGGGTGGCCTTGATGATACTGGGATGCGTGCGGGGGACGGCCATGGCCGCGGCGGGCAGGCTCGTCCCGTGCTACGCGCAGCCCCGGGCGATCTCGCGGGCGCGCGCGACCAGCTCCGGCGGAGCCTCCCGGTAGTCGTACATCATTCCGCGGTACCGGAGCCGCTGTCGCACGCGGTGAGCAGCGCCGGGGTGGACACGGCCGAGGCGGCGGAGCAGAGGGCTGTTCTGAGTCTCATCGGTAATTCCTCGCGCTGATGCGGAGCAGGATAGATGGGATGTATGTATAGGGTCCGGGCGATCATCCGACCGCCACAGCCAGCGCAAGGCATCAGGGAGCAGGACTCCACCGTGGTTGGGGCTGTGGCCGCCGTCGCCCAGGACGAGGCGGAAGTCGTATCCGGCTTCCGCGAGTGCGGCCGCGACACGCGAGTCGTTGGCGTGCCAGTTCGCTTCGGGCCTGTTCCAGCGCAGGTCACGATGGCCCGCTTGCAGGAAGATGCGCAGTGGCTTGCGGGGAACGCCGGGGACGAGTTCGGGGTACGGGTTGCCGCCGGGCATCTGCGTGAAGCTGGACAGGTACCCGATGAGGATGTTGCCGCGGTGCACGAGGTTGCGGGGTCTCGGCCAAGAGCACCGTGTTCTGGCCGCCTGACCGCACCCCTCGACTCGGCCGAGCCGTCCCTCGCGTTCGGTCTCGGCGACGCGTGCGATGACGTCGTCCCCGATCTCGGGGTGAGGCTACCGCGTCGGGGCGAGTCGTACGCGGACGCCCAGGGTCCCGTCGGCTCCTCCGCGCAGCCGGCTGTGGAGAATCATGAGGCGGCCGAGGATGCCGTACTTGCGGGCGATGAGTGAGCGGTGGTGGGCCGCCGGTCGCCCTGTCGGCGATCTCGGTCCCCGAAGACCTTGTCGGGGACGCCCGCGAAGGTGATGTGGCCCTTGCCGGTGGAGCCGTCGAAGATCAGCCGGGCCTGTCGCTTCTTCTCGTCCAGCGTGGCGACACCCTGCATGGTGCAGTTCGCGCCGGGGAACGCCGGAGGCGAGGTCGTCCTGGTTGAAGGTGTAGCGGGCGGCGGGCTGGGGCGCCTCGGTCGTCTGCGCGGTGACGGCCGGAGCGGCCGGCAGGCCCGCGCCGGGAGTCGGAGCCGCGGGGGCCGGTGCGTGGTACCGGGCGGATCCATCAGCGGAATGCATGGATCGCGTCCTCGATCCTTCAGTACGGGCACACGTCATCCCTCAGTACGGGCACACGTCGAACCGACAGATCATCTACGCCACACTTCGTCGAACCGGTTCGGCGAAGCTAGCACCGAGCGACCCGGCCAGCAATCCCCTCGACGCGCTCTACCGGTTCCGGTTCCGGCTCCGGCCCGGAATTCCGGGAATGCGGTCGGGGGTGTTGACAGGCTTTCGGGCGGTTCCTACCTTCACTTCATGCGAACCGGTTCGACAAACCGGAGATCGTCTCTTCACCGTTCCCACAGCCCCAGACGCCCGGCGCCATGTTCCTCCCGGAGCAGCGAACCGGTTCGAGCAAGGAGTTCCCGTGAACATCGGTGAGATCGCCAAGCGGGCCGGCGTCTCGCGGAGCACCGTGTCGTACGCGCTGAGCGGCAAGCGCCCGGTGTCGGAGGAGACCCGCTGGAAGATCCAGCAGGTCGTCGACGAGCTGGGCTACCGGCCCAGCGCCAGTGCCCGTGCGCTGGCCAACGGCCGGACCAGCACGATCGGTCTGGTCTTCCCGCCGGCCGGGGACCACTACACGGGGATGCAGCTGGACTTCATCGGCAGTGTGGTGGAGGCCGCCGCGGCCCACGACTACGACGTGCTTCTGTCCCCGAGCGGTGTGGACAGCGACCGCTCCTTCCAGCGGCTGCTGGGCGAGCGGCGGGTCGACGGCGCGATCCTGATGGAGATCAGACTGGAGGACGACCGGGTCGACCACCTGGCCGCTCTGAATTTCCCGTCCGTCGCCATCGGCCGCACCGCCCACCCGGAGGACGGCTGGTGGGTGGGCCTGGACCACACCGAGCTGGCGGCGGCGTGCGTGCACCACCTGGCGGATCTCGGCCATCGCCGGGTCGCCTTCGTCAACCGTCCCGAGCAGTTGGTGCGGGCCGGGTACGAGTCCGCGCACCGCGGCCTGGACGGCTTCACCAAGGCGGCGGCCGAGCGCGGGCTGACGGTGCGAACGTACTGCTGCGGGGACAACGCCGCGTCGGGCCAGGCGTGCGTGGAGCAGATCCTGCGCGACGACCCGGCCACCACGGCCCTGGTCACGCTGAACGAGGCCGCTCTGGGTGGCCTCTACCGGGGGCTCGCCCAGGCGTGCCGTCGTGTGCCGCGCGACTTCTCCGTCACCGGGGTAGTGGCCGGCCGGTGGGCGGAGACGGTGACCCCGCAGCTCACCGCGGCAGACGTACCGGCGGCGGAGATGGGCCGGCGCGCCGTCGACCTGCTGGTGGAGCGACTCGACCATCCCGACGCGCCGCCCCGGCACCATCTCCTCACGCCGCCGATCTCCCTGCGGGCCAGCACCGGGCCCGCGGGAGTCACGCCCACCGCGGACGCGGGTTCCGGCACGACGGCCTGACCGCACCCACGTAACCCTCTTCAAACCTCTCCAGCCCTCGTCGCACCACCTGGCGCTCGCACCGCTCAACGGTGCCGTTCGCCGTGCCCGTCTCGCCGTGTCGCACCGTGAGCCCCGAACTGTCATGCCCAAAACAAAGGAACCCGCAATGAGCCACTTCTCCAGACAGCGTCGTCTGACCGCCGCAGCCCTCACCGCGCTGGCCGTGGCCGTCAGCGCCACCGCCTGTTCCTCCGGTTCGGGCAGCACCGACGCCAGGGGCGGCGGCAGCGGCACGTACACCATCTGGGACCCGTACCCCCAGTTCGACAAGGGTTCGGCCTGGGTGAAGCTGCTGGACCGGTGCGGCACCGAGGCCGGGGTGAAGATCAAGCGGACCGCCTTCGACACCAGCGACCTGGGCAACAAGACGCTGCTGGCGGCGCAGCAGGGCAACTCGCCGGACGTCCTCATCGTGGACAACCCGGTGGTGTCGACCCTGGCCGAGGCGGGCGTGCTCACCACGACCGACGACACCAAGCTGGACACCTCGAAGGTGGACCCCAACCTGCTCGCGGCCGGCCGGTCGGGCGGCAAGACGTACGGCACACCGATCGGCGCCAACACCCTGGCCCTCTACTACAACAAGAAGGTGCTGAAGGAGGCCGGGGTGGACATCGCCTCGGTCAAGGACTGGACGTCGCTGACGGCAGCACTGGCGAAGGTCAAGAAGGCGGGCAAGAAGGGCGTCACGTTCTCGGCGATCGGCACGGAGGAGGGCAGTTTCCAGTTCCTGCCGTGGTTCTGGGGCGCGGGCGCCAAGCTGACCCGACTCGACTCCGCGCAGGCCGTGTCCGCCCTGTCGCTGTGGACGGACTGGCTCAAGCAGGGCTACGCCCCCAACTCGGTGCTCAACAACACCCAGACCACCAGCTGGCAGGAGTTCGCCGGCGGTGACTACGCCTTCGCCGAGAACGGCACCTGGCAGCTCGCCAATGCGAGGAAGGCCGGGCTCGATTACGGGGTGCTGCCCATCCCTGCCGCGACGGGGGGCAACGCGGCAGCCCCGACCGGCGGCGAGTTCGTCACCATCCCGGTCCAGGACGACACCGCCCGCTACACCACCTCCCAGAAGGTCACCGCCTGCCTGACCAGCGCCGACAACCTTTACGACACCGACACCACCCTGTCCTACGTGGCTCCCACCAGCGAGGTCCAGAACAAGCAGGTGGCGGCGAACGTGGAGCTGAAGCCATGGATCGAAGCGGTCAAGTCGGCCAAGGGGCGTACGAGCGACAACCTGGGCACCAAGTACCCCAAGATCTCCGAGCAGATGTGGAAGGCCGTCCAGTCCGCTCTCAGCGGGTCCAACTCACCCAAGAACGCGCTCACTTCGGCGCAGAACGCGGTGAAGTGAGGTGGGACCGATGAAACAGACCACCCATCCGCCGGACCACCGGTCCGCGCGCGTCCGGAGCGGGGCGGCCACCGCCTCCCCGTCCCCGGCCCGCACCAGGACACGCCGCCGTCCGACGTCCCAGCAGTGGGCCGCCTGGGGATTCCTCGCCCCGGTGACGGTCTATCTCGCCCTCTTCTACGCCTATCCGCTGTACCGCAACCTCGACCTCAGCCTGCGCCACTACACCGTCCGCTCCTTCGTGCAGGGCAACGCCCCGTTCACGGGCCTGCAGAACTACCGCACGGTCTTCGACGACCCGACCTTCGCCCCGGCCCTGCTCCACACGGCCGTCTTCACCGGCGTGTGCCTGGTCTTCCAGTACGCCATCGGCCTGGCCCTCGCGGTCTTCTTCAACCAGCACTTCCGACTGTCGGCCACCCTGCGAGCCCTGTTCCTCGTGCCCTGGCTGCTGCCGCTGATCGTGTCGGCCTCCACCTGGTCGTGGATGCTCAACAGTGACTCAGGCATCGTCAACGCCCTGGCGAGCGCTGTCGGCATCGAGCCGGTGAACTGGCTGACCTCACCGTCCTGGTCGCTGACCTCGGTGATCATCGCGAACATCTGGATCGGCGTCCCGTTCAACCTGGTCGTCCTCTACAGCGGCCTGCAATCCATCCCCACGAGCCTGTACGAGGCAGCCGCCCTCGACGGGGCGAACGCCTGGCAGCGTTTCTGGCGCGTCACCTTCCCGCTGCTGCGCCCGGTGTCCGCGATCACCCTGCTGCTCGGGCTGGTCTACACGCTCAAGGTCTTCGACATCATCTGGATCATGACCAAGGGCGGCCCCGCCGACTCGTCCACCACCTTCGCCACCTGGTCCTACCAGCTTGGCTTCGGCAACCTCCTGCCCGCCTTCGGCCCGGGCGCGGCTGTCGGCAACCTGCTCGTGGTCGCCGCCCTGATCTTCGGCCTGGTCTACGTCCGGGTCCAGCGGAAGCAGGCGCTGTCATGAACCTGAGCACCAGCCGGACGTGGTGGAAGACGACCGTCGGTGTCCTGTTGACCGCGATCATGCTCTTCCCGGTCTACTGGATGCTCAACGTGTCCTTGACCCGCGACCAGGACATGCGCAAGAGCCCACCGGACCTGCTCCCTGCGCACGGCACCCTGTCCGGCTACCGCACCGTCCTCGACGAGCAGTTGCCCTACCTCGGCACCAGCCTCGTGATCGGCCTGGGCACCGTCGTCCTGACCGTCGCCCTGGCCGCCCCCGCCGGCTACGCCCTGGCCAAGCTCCGCCCGCGCGGCGGCGGCATCCTGAGCTTCGTCCTGCTGGCCGCACAGATGATCCCCGGCATCATCATGGCGATGGGCTTCTACGCCATCTACCTCCAGCTTGGCCTGCTCCAGTCCGTTCCCGGCCTCATCGTCGCCGACTCCACCCTGGCCGTCCCCTTCGGCGTCCTCATCTTCACGGCGTTCATGTCCGGCATCCCCGGGGAACTGCTCCAGGCCGCGCAGGTGGACGGGGCAAGGGCCCTGCGCACGTTCTGGTCCGTGGTGCTGCCGATGAGCCGCAACGCCGTCGTCACGGTCTCCCTGTTCGCCTTCCTGTGGTCCTGGTCCGACTTCGTCTTCGCCAGCACCCTCGCGGGCGGCGGCGCCCACGAACCGATCACTCTCGGCATCTACCACTACATCGGCAACAACAACCAGCAGTGGAACGCCATCATGGCGACCGCCGTCGTGGCCTCGCTGCCGACCGCCGTGATCCTCGTCCTCGCCCAGCGCTACGTCGCCGCCGGCGTGACCGCCGGCGCCATCAAGGACTGAGTCCCTCCCTTCCGTCACAACCGCTCCGGCTGCACGCACGCCAGTCGGCCGGTGCCCCCTGCCCGAGAAACGAGTGACGCATCATGACCGCCGCCCTGTCAGGCCCGGCCTTCTCCGTCCACGACATTCCGTTCAGCACGTACGGATCCTGGTTCGACATCTCGCCCGTGGTGGCGGAGAAGACGTACGCCGAGGACCTCCACCTCGTCTCGCACCAGAACGGCATGCACGGCGTCCTGCGCCTGGTCCCCCTGGACCCGGCGACGGGTGAGCGGGCCACGGCCCGCGTCGAGGCGACACCGGGACTGCTCAGCTGGATCGGCGAGGGCGGGCACGTCGACCTCGCCTACGAGTCGCCGGACACCGTACGGCTGCGGGGGAGCGGCCTGGGCATCGGCGTCTTCGCCGCCGCGCAGACCCTGACCCCGTTCAGCGGAACGTACTTCCTCCACGACCCGGCAGCGAACGGACACGTGTTCACGTCGTACGAGACCGGACGCCGTTACCGCGTCACCGTGCTGTCCGGCACCCTCGCCGTCCCGGCCGGAGCCCAGGCCCTGGGCAGCGCCGACCGCGGTCTCGCCATGACCGCCGCGGCGGACGGGGCCTGGGAGATGGCGATCGAGGAACTCGGCACCTCTCGTCCGGCCTACGCGTCCTCGGCGCCCTTCGACGAGATCGCGGAAGCCGCGAAGAGAGGCTTCATGGACTTCGTCGACGCCGTGGCTCCCTGGCGCTCGTCCGCCACCCCGGCCGCTGAACTCGCCGCCTACGTCGTCTGGTCGGCGACGGTACGACCGACCGGCCTGGTCACCCGCCCCGCCGTGCTGATGTCCAAGCACTGGATGGACAAGGTCTGGAGCTGGGACCACTGCTTCAACGCCCTGGCCCTGGCGCCCGGTTGTCCCGAACTGGCCCTGGACCAGTTCGCCCTGCCGTTCGACCACCAGGACGACAGCGGCGCCCTGCCCGACTCGGTGGCCCACTCCGAGGTGCTCTACAACTTCGTCAAGCCGCCCATCCACGGCTGGGCCTTCGGGCACCTGCGCCGTCGCCTGCCGACACCTCCCAGTGAGGCCGAACTGGCCACTGTGTACGACCGGTTGGAGTGCTGGACCGACTTCTGGCTCACCGCACGACGGGCCCCCGGTGCCGACCTGGCCCACTACCAGCACGGCAACGACAGTGGCTGGGACAACGCCACCACCTTCGACCGCGAGCGGGTGGTCGTCGCGGCCGACCTGGCCGCCTTCCTCGTCCTCCAGATGCATGAACTATCCAATGTAGCAACTGAGTTGGGCAGGCAGGGCGATGCACGCCGGTGGGCGCGGGCGGCCGAGGAGACCCAGACGGCACTGCTGGAGCAGCTCTGGAGCGGGGACAGATTCGTCGCCCAAGGCGTCACCGGCGGGAACACCTGGAGCAGCTCAAGCCTCCTCGACCTGATGCCCATCGTGCTGGGCGAGCACCTGCCCGGCGAGGTCGCCGGTGCGCTGGCCGACCACATCAAGGCCCATCTGACCCCGTACGGCCTCGCCACCGAACTGACCACCTCACCGCACTACCTCGCCGACGGCTACTGGCGCGGCCCGATCTGGGCCCCCGCCACCGTCCTCGTCGAGGACGGCCTGCGCCGCGCCGGCCACCACCGGCTGGCGGACGACATCAGCGCCCGCTTCCGCGCCCTGTGCGAGACCCACGGCTTCGCCGAGAACTTCGACGCCCTCACCGGCACGGGTCTGCGGGACCGCGCCTACACCTGGACCGCCAGCAGCTATCTCCTGCTGGCCGAAGCACACGCACAGCGGGACGGCCACTGACCGGCTGCCTCCCCCATAGCCCCCGGACCGCCCGAGCCCGCCACACTCATGCAGGAGCCGCACCATGAAATCGCCCCGGATACACCCCACCCCCACCACCCGCACCGGACGCCGAACGATCCCCTCCGTCGCCGTCCTGCTGACCGCCCTGGCCGCGACCCTCATACCCGCAGACCCGTCACAGGCCGCCGACACCGGCGTCACCGTGGACTTCGCGACAGCCGGAGGCGCGCCCACCTACCGCGCCTCCGGCATGATCTACGGGATGACGCCGGACGGGTCACTGCCGCAGGACCACTTCTTCAAGGACATCAAGTGGCACTTCATGCGGGCCGGCGGCGCCCAGCTCAACAGCGGCGGCTACGGTACCAGCCTCGCCGACTACCAGACCCGCTGGAACGCCACGCTCGCCCAGTACAAGCGCACCACGGCCCTCGGCGGCACCTTCGTGCTGCTCCCGCACGACCTGTGGGGTGCGGACAGCACCACCAGCCAGGGCTGGCCCGGCGACAACGGTGACTGGACGAAGTTCGACAACTTCGTCACGCAGCTCATCAACGACGTCGAAGCCAACCACATGACCGTCGAGTGGGACCTGTGGAACGAACCCGACGGCAGGGGCTTCTGGGCTCCCTCGCAGGCGCAGTACCTGCAGATGTGGTCGCGGTTCTACGCCCGCGTCCGGGCCGCCTTCCCGGGCCAGCTCATCGTCGGCCCCAGCATGGCGGGCCAGCCGGCCTCCTCCAACACCTGGTGGACCACCTACCTCGACTACGTCAAGGCCCACAACGTCGCGCCCGACATCTACAGCTGGCACGACGAACCCGCCGATCCCGTCCCGGGCGTGGCCGGCGCCAACTCCACCCTTGCCGCGGCAGGCCTGGCCAACACCCGCCCGTACCAGATCAACGAGTACGCGGCGCTGTCCCAGCAGAACCCCGGCGGCGGCGCCTGGTTCATCGGCCGTCTGGAGCGAGCCGGCGCCGACGGCCTGCGCGGCAACTGGGCCTCCGGCACGAACCTGCACGACGACGAGGCCAACCTGCTCACCAAGAACAGCTCCGGCCAGTACCTGCCGCTGGGCGAGTGGTTCGTGTACCGCTACTACGGCTCGCAGACCGGCAACATCGTCAACCTCACTCCGGGCGCCGGCACCGACGGCCTCGCCACCAAGGACAACACCGCCAGGAACGCCAAGATCCTGCTCGGCAGCAATGGCAACACCGGCAATGTCACCGTCAACCTCACCGGCCTGAACACGACTTCGGTGGTGGAGAGCGGCAAGGTCCGCGCCGTCGTCCAGCGCGTGCCCTACAACGGCGGCGCCGCGGTGGCCGGACCCGAGACGATCTCCGACACCACCCTGAGCGTCAGCAACAACGCGACCTCGGTCAGCGTCCCCTGGAGCAACGCCAAGGACGGCTACACCGTCACCCTGCTCCCGCCGTCCCACACCACCGTCTCGACCGTCGCCGTCAGCGAGAACGGCGGCCAGTGCCTGGACGACACCAACTTGAGCACCGCCAACGGCACCCAATACCAGCAGTACCTCTGCGAGGGCGGCTACCAGCAGATGCTCGACCTCAATCCGGTGAACGGCAAGGCCGACACCTACACCGTGGTCAACGAGCTGAGCGGCAAGTGCCTCGACGTCTCCGGGGCGTCCACCGCCGACGGCGCCGCCGTCATCCAGTACACCTGCAACGGCGCGGCCAACCAGCAGTTCACCCTCAACCCCGTCACCGCACTCGGCAACAGCAAGGACTACCAACTCGTGGCCGTCCACAGCGGCAAGTGCGTCGACGTCAGCAACATCTCCACCGCTCCGGGAGCCCTCATCCACCAGTGGACCTGCGACCCGGCCGGCGCCCTCGGCACCAAGAAGAACCAGATCTGGCGGCTCCCCGGCACGTTCTGACGGCTGAAGCGGGTCCGCTACGATGACGATCTCGCTCCACCCCCTCCGGATGCCGTTCGGCGTAGGCCAGGCTGAGCGTGGCCCCCCAGGAACCGAGGACGTTCCGGTAGCGGTCCGGGGGGAGTACCGGCGCACACCCCTGCCGCACCCCGATCCCGGCCCGCCGTGGACGACGAGCGCGGGCCGGCCGTCCGGGTTGCCGCAGACCTCCCAGTGCAGCAGGTTGCCGTCGCCGACATCGAGCATCTGCTGCTCGTACGGCTCGATCGGCGGGTATCTATCTTCAGGGCAGCGCAGCGAAGCACTTCTGATCTGCAGGTTTACGAATGACGCTGGCGGTCGCACCCAGGGTCTGAGTGGCCCGGTCGACCAGACGCCCGGCAAAACCCGCATAGGCGAAGACGAACCGGCAAGCCGGCACGGTCACAGACGCCCCGAGCAGGACGATCTCGTCCGCCCCAGCCACGCCCGCCGCTGAATGCTGCCCCACCTCAGGCTGAACATCGAAGAAGGAGCACCACGTCGCTGAAGAACGTCAACACCGTCCTGGCCGCCGCCTGCCCCACCACGGCTCCGTCGCCGCCGCGTTCGGCATCCACGGTCTGACCCCGGTGCTGATCGCGATCACCGGCCTGCTGACCCTCCGCGAGACCAGCAAGGCTCACAAGGCTCCCGCCCCAGCGGCCGCCGCGCAGAACGCCTGGCCGCTGCGGGCCTCGAAGGGGTGGCGCGGCCACCTGGCCGGGCCACCCCCTAGCAGAACCGGCCCTTGTTCCGACGCCCATAAACGGTCCTTCACCCGAGAGACATCAAGATCGGCACCGCGCTCCTGCACGGCCTCGGCTGGTCCTTCAGCCTGGTGGCCGGCTTCTCCCTGCTCAGCGAAGTCACTCCATCAGCGATCCGGCCGGGACTACAGGGGGCGACGGACACGCTGTGAACGTCGCCGCCGTGGTGGGTGCCGGTCCGGCCAGGCCCGTCATGCTCAGCATCGGCTTCGGGGCTCGGAGGGGTGTCGTTCGGTGTACACACCAAGTCGACCTGCCGCCGGCTCGTTCAATCAATCCACGTCAACACCTCAACTCAACTGGGAAGCCTGGGTCAATGGTCACATTCAGACGGTGACCACAACTGTATGGGCACCGGGTACTACGTCGCTGCAGGCGGTCAGGTGGCCGCGAAGGCGTACAAGTTCCTCGTCGAGGTGCTGCGCTCGTGTCAGGAGACCCTTTCGTGCACAGATCGCGTGAGTGGATCTTCCTCGCCGGGTGGCCCCCACCTCGACCACGGATCATGCGAGCCCTTTTCAACACCTGCACCGACAGGGTGGGGAATCACTGCCAGCGACCGGGCTGGGGAGTCACAGGATCGTCCACATACTCGGTAGACACCCAGGTCAGCCAGGTGATGTCACAAGACCCCCGCCAGAGCCGAATCGCCTGATCGTCGACACCGCCGCCGACGCCCCGATTTGCCCGAGCTTCGTGCTCAGAACCCGGTGGGCAGCCGGGGCGTGTACGGACGCTCCAGCGCCGCGCGTTCGTCGCCGGTCAGTCGGACGTCCAGCGCGGCCGCCGCGTCGTCCAGGTGGCCCGGGCGGGTCGCGCCGACGACCGGGGCAGTGACCACCGGGTTGCCCAGCACCCAGCCGAGCGCGACCTGCGCCATCGGCAGGCTCCGGGCTCGCGCGACGGACTGCACGGCGTCCACGATCGGCCGGTCGACGTCCGCGAAGAACCGCCGGGCTACCGGATCCCCGGCCGAGCGGGCCGTCGCCCGCCCGTACGGGCGGGCCAACCGCCCGGAGGCGAGCGGGCACCACACCAGGCTGCCCACCCTCTGGTCGGCGAGCAGCGGGAACATCTCCCTCTCCTCCTCGCGCTGCACCAGGCTGTACTGGTGCTGCATCGACACGAAGGCCGGGCCGCCGTCCCGCGCCGCGGTGTGCTGCAGCTTGGCGAACTGCCAGGACCACATCGAGGAGGCGCCGACGTAGCGGACCTTCCCGGCCGCCACCACCTCCCGCAGGGCTGCCACGGTCTCCTCGACCGGGGTCGCCGGGTCGAAGCGGTGCAGTTGGTAGAGGTCCAGGTAGTCGGTGCCGAGGCGGGTCAGCGAGCCGTCCACCTGCGCCAGGATTGCCTTGCGGGACAGCCCGGAGCCGCCCGGGCCGTCGTGCATCGGCAGGCCCACCTTCGTCGCGAGGACGACGTCTTCGCGCCGGGTGTACCGCCGCACCGCGCGGCCGACCAGTTCCTCCGAGGCACCCCCGCCGTACACGTTGGCGGTGTCCCAGAAGGTGATGCCGAGCTCGACCGCGCGCCGGAAGACCGATGCCGCGGCCTCTTCGTCCAGCGCCCAGGGGTTGTGCCCGCGGCCGCTGCCGCCGAAGCCCATGCAGCCGAGCGCGATCCGGCTGACCGCCAGGCTGGTGCCGGCGAGATTGACGTACTCCATCGTTCCCCCGCTCACGCCGGGTACGGTTCGGCGGCCCGCGCGTGCTTCAACGCGCCCGCCCACCAGGACAGTTGGTCGAGCATGGTCTTGGCGTAGCCGGCCGCCTGCGGGTCGTCCGGGCGTTCGTCCGTCCAGGCGGTGAAGTAGTTCGGGAAGGCCAGGCCGTCCCGGATGGTCACCGCGTGCAACTCGGTCAGCACGTTCTCCAGGTGCAGCACGGCGTGCCGGCCGCCGGCCGCGCCGCCGTAGCTCACGAAGGCGACCGGCTTGGCCGTCCACTGGGTGAAGTGCCAGTCGATGGCGGCCTTCAGCGAGGCGGGGTAGCTGTGGTTGTACTCCGGTGTGACGATCAGGAAGGCGTCCGCGCCCTCCAGGGCCTCGGTCAGCGCGGCCATCCCGGCCGGGCGGGGATAGTCGGCGCCCGCGAACTTCGGCGGGGCGGCGGGCAGCGCCAGCGGGAGGTCCACCTCGGCCAGATCGACCACCTCCACCTCGAACCCACCGTGTGCGACGGCCTGTTCGGCCACCCACGAGGACACCACCGGGCCGAACCGGCCCTCCCGGACGCTACCGACGAGGATCACAAGCTTGTGCGTGTTCTTCTCCATGGCCACCACCATCGGCCCGCCCATCGGCCGCAACCAGACCGTGCCCAGACTGGCCCTCACAGGGCCACCCTCCGTGCCGCCGCCGGCCGTTACGCTTCTCACATGGGCACACCACTGGGGGACTTCATCCGCGCCAAGCGCGACAGCATCCAGCCCGAGACGCTCGGCCTGCCCGACCACGGCCGCCGCCGCTCGCCCGGACTGCGCCGCTCCGACCTGGCCGTGCGCGCCGGCATCAGTGTCGAGTACCTGACGCGGCTGGAGCAGGGCCGCGACCGCAACCCCTCCCCGGCCGTGCTCCACGCCCTCGCCGACGCCCTCAGCCTCGACCCCGCCGAGCGCGGCCACCTGCGCTACCTCGCGAAGATCACCGGCGGCGCCTGCGCCGGCCGCACCCGGCCCGCCCCGCCGCCCCGCGACGTCCGTCCGGCCGTCCGCGAGACCCTGCGCCTGCTCGAACCGGGCGTCGCCGCCGTCACCAACCGCCTCGGCGACATCCTCGCCCACACCAGCGGCTACGCCGCCGTCCTCGGCGCGGCCGGCCTGCTTGACGTCCCGGCTCCGAACCTCACCCGCTACGTCTTCACCGACCCCCGGTCCCGCACCCTCTTCCCCGACTGGGACGAGGTCGCCGACGAGCAGGCCTTCGACCTCTGGCTCGGCCCCTCGGCCGAGAACTCCGAGTGGCTCAGCACCGAACTCGCCCCCGTGGCGGGCCCCGAGTTCACCCGCCGCCTGGGCAACCACCGTGTCCCGCGCCGCGGCCCGCTCCGCCTCCAGCACCCGGCCGGACCCGAACTCCGCCTGCTGCGTGAGACCTTGGACCTCACAGCCGACGCCCAGCAGCTCCTCGTCCTTCTCCCCGCAGACGAGGACACCACCGCCCACCTCGACCGGCTCACCCAGCCGGCCCCGGCCCGCCTGCGGGCAATCTCCTGAACGGTGGCGAATTCGACAATCCGGTCCACGGACGACTTCCAGCCCTGTGCGGCATCCACGACAAGGCCGGGGGCATCGAGCGGAATCGGGACCCACGACACGACCGGCTGCTTCCCCCGCGCGATGCGGCGAAGGAGGTCGGCGACCACGCGATCGGCACATCAAGAGCGTCCGCCAGCAGGTGCTGAACTGAGTGGCACCAGTAGGGCAGACGCGGTTCGCTCGATCATGGCTTCTGTGCTTCATGATCACCGGAGGATCTGTGCCTGCCGTCGCGTCACGCATTCTCGACCCGATCCGTGATCAGTTAACTCGCGTCGCTGCCCATGCGTGAGGAGTGCCATCCGGGGGGCAGGGGGTCTGCCACAACCCGCTTATCAGTGACGGGGTGGTCTTCGACCGTCTGGTGCAGGGCTTGGTCTTGGGCTGCGGATACGAGCGGGCGGCCGACGGTTCCTCCCGCCACCACCCTGCTCCGCCGCCGTGACGAGAAGATCGTGGGTGGGGTGATAGAGCCCCTGAGGCTGCTCGCGCCGGCCGCCTACGACCGGATGATCGGCCTCGGACTCGACCAGCTGTCCGCTGACGGCTGCATCAGCAAGGCCCCCTCCGGCGGCGACTGCGCCGGCAAAAGCCCCGACGATCGGGCGCAACAAGTCATCAAACGCTCGCAGTTGACGGATGGGCACGGCTTACCGCTAGTCACTGACCCGGCGCTTGCCAACGCTCGCGACCACTCGCTGCTGCCCGCCACCCTCGACCGCTTCGCCGATCTTCATCACCCTGGCCGGCACCGTTGTCACGGTCCGCTGCCTGCCCCTACGCGCCTGGACTCCCTACCACTGAGGCACCCGCCCAAGAACCCCTCGCATTTACGACCTGCTGACGGATGCCCTGATGTGCTCGCGCAGTTCCTCGCACTTCGGTTACTCAGCCGCCTGACCTGATGATGACCGGATCGGTCCGCTCCCGGACCCGATGCGGCCTGTCACCGCCCCCGCCCCCGCGGTCAGGCTTGGGGACATGAACCGAGCACTGATCGTCATTGATGTCCAGGAGTCGTTCCGCGCCCGTCCGCTGTGGGCAACCACCTCCGACCCGAAGATCGCCGACCAGGTGAACCGCCTGGTCCAGCTCTCCCGTCAGGCCGGGGACCTGGTGGTGTGGGTACTGCACTCCGAGCCCGGCACCGGCGATGTCTTCGACCCGGCCCTCGGCCATGTCCGGCTGATGGAGGAACTGGAGCGAGCGGAGGGGGAGCCGCTGATCCACAAGACCTCGCACAACGCCTTCACCACCACCAACTTGCAGCAACTCCTCACCGAGCGCGGTATCCGTGAACTCACCGTCTGCGGCATGCGCACCGAGCAGTGTGTGGAGACAACCACCCGCGTCGCCAGCGACCTCGGCTACCAGGTCACCTTTGTCATCGACGCGACCGCGACCAATCCCATCCCGCACCGCGACGCTCCCGCCGACCAGAGCGTCGGCGACCTGCTGGCCGACCCCCGAACGATGCCTGCCGAAGAGATCATCAGGCGCACCGCGTACGCCCTCGCCGGACGCTTCGCCACCATCGCGACGGTCGACCAGCTGGAGGCCGCAGCAGAACTTCAGGCATGATGACCGAATCGTGAGCCACATCGTCTTCTTCCTCGTGCCCGGAGTCCACTTGCTGGACCTGGCCGGCCCCGCACAGGTCTTCTCCACGGCCGCGGACTTCGGGCACCCCTACGCGCTCACCTACGTCGCCGAGCAGCCACAGGTCTCCACCGCCCAGGGACTGCCGCTGGTGGCCGGGCTCGACTGGCCCGAACTCGGGGCCGAGGATCTGATCGTGGTGCCCGGCTGGCGGGCTGGCGCCCTGTCCGACGGCCCTGCTATCGGAGCCGCCTCCCTGCAGGCCCTCAGGGAACACCACGCCAGGGGCGGGACGGTGGCCAGCGTATGCGCCGGAGCCGAGGCGCTCGGCCGGGCCGGCCTGCTGGACGGCCGGCACTGCACCACCCACCACGACGTGCAGGACGAGCTGGCCTTGCGTCACCCCAGGGCGGTGGTCGTCCGTGACGTCCTTTTCACCGTCGACGACCGAGTGATCACTTCGGCGGGCATCGCCAGCGGCATCGATCTGGCCCTGCACCTGGTCGCGACCCGGCACGGCCCGGCGGTTGCCGCCCAGGTAGCCCGGGACATGGTTGTCTACGCTCGCCGCAATGGCCATGAACCGCAGTCCAGCGCGATGCTCCGGCACCGGTCCCACCTCGACGACACCGTGCACCGAGCCCAGGACATCATCGACGCCCGCTTCGACCAACCGCTCCCCCTCCCCACGCTGGCCTCGGCCGTAGGCGTGAGCGAACGTACTCTCACCCGCCTCTTCAGCCGCGCCACCGGGCTCACCCCACTGCGCTACCAGCAGACCCTCCGACTCGAACGCGCCGAGCACTTCATCAGCCACGGCGCGACAATCGACGCCGCCGCCCGCTCCGTCGGTTTCGAGGACCCGCGCATGCTGCGCCGCCTCCGCGCCCGCACGACCTGACTGCGTCTACTACGCTCAGCACGGGGATGCCTTTCGGACCCGCGCTGCAACGCGGACCTACTCGATGACCGGAGGTCGATCACTCGGGAAGGTACGCCCTCCGCGTTCCGCGAGGCACGCCTCCCGAGTCCGATCCACCGGTCTTGAGCATTGCTCTCGATCACCTTGCCGCTGCCCGCCCCGCTTCGGGGTTCAGTCTGGCAGCAACAGCTCTATTCGCGCCCACTGTGCATCAGCCAACGGCACGGCCGGGCCAACGGTCCGGTGATCGGATGCCTTGATCGCGGCATGGACCGTAGGTCACAGAACCTCTGCCCTTGACTGTGGGCGTTGGCGGTCCCAGAAGAGGACGGTCAGGGCCATGCAGGAGGAGGCCGGGAACCACTCGTCCCGAAGGACGTTGTCGTCGTGGTCGAAGTGAGGATTCCCGGGGGTACTGCCGCCGTGTGAGGTCAGGCGGAGTGCGCCCCTGGCCGGCGGTCATCGTCCACAACAGACACCTGCCGAGCAGAGATGTGGTCGGGTACCCGGATCACAGTTGCGCCGAAGCACGGTGGTCGTCACCAACAAGGCGGGGTGATGCGACCGTTCACGTCGTCCGGGGCATTCCAGGTGTCACCAACACGGCAAGCTACTTGTCACAACCGCCCAAATTGCAGCCTTGTCGTCAGCAAGGGTAGCGCTGAAGATCGCCCGTCTCGCCTAGGACGACGGCGATTTCGCAGGACTCGGCATCCTTCTCACCGACGCCACCTTCGCAGGCAGCGGCGAGCCAGTGAGTGGCCGCCAGGCGATCGAGAAGATGTTCCAGGACATGCTGATCGTCTACGCCGACGGCACTCCGCGAACCCGGCATGTCACGACCAATATCGCCATCGAGGTCAACGAACAGGCGGGCACGGCAGTCTCGCGCTCGTACGTCACCGTGTTGCAGGCACTGCCCGACCTGCCGCTGCAACCCATCGCCGGCGGCCGGTACCACGGTCGCTTCGAGCGCCGTGACGAGCAGTGGTGCTTCGTGGAACGACGAGTCCACGTCAACCTCGTCGGTGATGTGAGTCGCCATCTCCGCGAGATTCCCGCGCAGCGCTGGTTCTCCCAGGGACCAGGTCCGTTCCAAACTTCACCCACCACAGACACCCCGGCGAGTCGGCCCGTCTTCCGTACCATCGCCGTAGTCGAGCCGGAGACAAGCCCGAGCGGAGCCGAGCCGGGGCCGTAACCCGTTGTCATACCCCTGTGGTGAGGTGTGGTTGGACGACGGAGAGCGGCAGGCGGAGGGGACGATGGGTGAGTGCACGGCGTGGCGGCCGTTTCTGGAGCAGTGGAGCGCGGAGTGGATCGCGGGGCACGACCCGGAGATGGACGCGCCGCTCGCGCGGGAGGTCGTACGTGACACCTGGCTCGGGTTCGCGTCGGCGAGCGAGGACGAGGTCGTCGCGGCCGAGGCCCGGCTGGGGCGTCGGCTGCCGCCTTCGCTGCGGGAGTTCCTGTTCGTCACCAACGGGTGGCGGGACGCGGGTAACTTCATCTACCGGCTGGCGGGCACCGCGGAGCTGGAATGGCTGCGGGACACCGACGACCGCTCCTGGATCGAGGTCTGGGAAGACCTTGCGGAGGACGGTGTAGAGGAGGATGACGACGGTGAGGAGGCGTTCGGCGTGCAGGAGGCGAAGGTCCTCGCGCGCTCCTTGCGCCTGTCCCTCGAGGGTGACGCGGCGGTCATGCTGCTCGACCCGGACGACGTGGACGAGAACGGCGAGTGGGCGGCGTATTGGCTCGCCTCCTGGTCCGGCGAGGGACCGGAACGGTACGACTCCTTCTACGACCTCATGCGCCAACAGTGGGTCTCCTTTCACGCCCTGCGCAAGCCGCAGGGCGCCACCCGGGACCACTGGGACGCGGAGGTCGAGCGGGCCCGCTGCGATGCGCTGGCCGGGGCGGTCGACGGACCGCTTGCGGTGTTCGCCCAGGCGCACGAGTACGGGCGGGAGCGGGCCGATGTGCTGAGCATGCAGATGAAAGCGATGCTCGGCGGTTGGCGCGACCACGTCGCGAGCCTGACGTGGTACAGCCCGGACATCGATGACCTCCTGCTCAGCCCGCTGTTCACCGCGCAACTCCTGCCGCTGCTGGTCCGGCAGGACCAGCTCGCGCACCCCCACGACCTGCGGCCCCTGCCGCGGCTCAAGGAGTACGCGCCCGCACCTGTGCGCGCGCTCGTTGCCGACTACGAGGCCCGGACGGCCCAGCCGGGCTTCCGGCTCACCTTCGGCGGGCCCGAGTTCGATGCGGCCGTGCATGCCGTCGCCGACCGCCTCGCCGGGCAGCCGGCCTTCCAGGCTCCCGACGAGCCGCCGATGCGTACGGGTCCGATCGTCGTCACCCTGTACGCGGGCAGCGGCTCGCGGCCGGAACCCGACCCGCTGTCCGACCCCGCCAAGGTCCGCGCGGCCCGCGTGGCCCTGTGCGACGAAGCCTGGCCCGAACTCCGTGCGGCGCTGCGCCTGTGGCACCCGGTGTGCGAGGACCACATCGCCCCGATATCCCTGTTCGCCGACCCGGTCCTGGCCCAGCTGATCACCCCGGACCGCGGCCGCGAGATCCTGGCCACGCCCCGAGGTACGGGCCCCGGCCTCCAGTAGGCTGGGCGCACTGGCAGCCGGGGACAGGGATACCGTACGGGGGGGGAAGGGCATGTCCGAGGAACGTGAGGGCGTCGTGATGTACTGGCGGCCCGGCTGCGTGTTCTGTATGAAGCTGCGGCTGAGCCTGCTCTTCACCCGCCTGCGCTACACCAAG
Source organism: Streptomyces broussonetiae (assembly GCF_009796285.1). Lineage (NCBI taxonomy): Bacteria > Bacillati > Actinomycetota > Actinomycetes > Kitasatosporales > Streptomycetaceae > Streptomyces > Streptomyces broussonetiae. The sequence goes on from NZ_CP047020.1 coordinate 9,347,617, forward strand.
CGGAACATCTGGCGGGACCAGGACGCAGCCGCGTTCGTCCGCTCCGTCGCCGACGGGAACGAGACGGTGCCCACCGTCACCGTTGCCGGGCACGCCATGGTCAACCCGTCGAAGCGACAGCTTCTGGACGCGGTCCGCACGCACGCACCGCACCTGCTGGCGTCCTGACCTGGCGCGAGAGGTAACGGGCTCGGGCCGACGGCCTGCGGGCGGCCCAGACGCGGTCGGTGGCCGTCGGTCACAACTCCAACGCGAGCCCGCTCTGTTCCGCATCGCACAGCGCACCTCGACCATGTCGACGTAGATCCGGAGTACGACGGCCTCGACCGGCAGACAGGACAGTTCCGGGTGGCACGCCCGCTCCAGCCGTGCCGCAGGATGAGTTGGAGCGGGGCTGCCGGTCTCCTCGACCTCGGCGCGGCAGGGCACCCCTTTGTCTCGTCGGCGGGGCATCGAGCGTTCAGCGGCGTCCGGTCGCCTTGCGGCGTGCGTCCGGGTCGTCCCGGGCAGACCCGGACGCACGGGCTGTTCTGGCTCCCTTCCGAACCGGGACGGTCCTAGTCCCGAGTACCCGGGGCGAAGGAGGGGACTCGGGTGCTCACTTCAGTCGACACCTTGCGGGTATAGGACCGCGCCGATCCGGTGCTTCACGTCGTGCTGCGGCTCATCTGCGGGCGTGGGAGCTGCGGCGACGAGGTCCTGGGCCAACTCCCTTAGCTTCCTGTTGGTGTACTGGGACTGCCGGCGCAAGACCCGCAGTGCCACATCTGCCGCCACGCCGTACTGGGCCATCAGAATCCCGCGCGCCAGATCGATGTCCTCCTGGCTGCCCCTGGCCTTGCTGATGTCCTCGCTGGCGAGGTCGCGGGCGTGTCGGGCGACGGGTTCGGTGACGTCCAGGACGAAACCGCGCAGTGTCACCACACTGCCGGTGTCGTCCGTACGTCCGTCGGCGACCAGGACAACCGCATGTTCGGCGCCTGTGGTGTCCATGATGCGGTGGTAGCAACCGAACGGCTTGCCGTCCGCCATGACGGCCGCCAGGGCCTTCTCCACTGTTTCGCGGTCGTCTGGATGCTGGTGCTCATGGAAAAGTTCGTTCGTCGGTTCTACCGAGTCCGGTGCGTAGCCGTAGAGGCGGTACATCTCGTCCGACCACCACCAGGAGTTCTCGGCGACTCGATACACGAACACTCCGGTCGGCTCGTCTGCCTCGTTACCGATCGGAATGGAGTCCGCGCTCACGATCCGCTCCTCCCGTCCGAACGGTCTCGCTCCGACATCAGGGGGAACGGACCTCCTCCCCATGCTAAGGGTGAGGGACGTGCGGAGAGGTGACGCCATACGCGTACGGATGAAGGTGCGGATCACTTGCCTCCCTGGGGGGCGTGAACATCCCTGCAACGACCTGCAAGCCCCGGCCACCGGCCGCATCGACGGGACACGGCGCCCTCGCTTTCGGCGGCGTCAATCTCCTGGATGCCCGTGACGCAGACGGCTTCGGCTGGCTGGAGGCCTGCGGGCCTACCAGCACTACCGGGGGTGACCGGCGGCGGGCCTGCTGCGACGCCTGGTGCATGAAGCCGACGGCCGCAGCGCCGCACCGAGCGCCTGCGTGCTGGACACTCAGAGTGTCAAGACCTCCGCCGACGTGCCCGCGGTCGGCCGAAGCATCGACGCAGGCAACAAGATCGCAGGATGCAAGCGCCATATCGGTGTCGACACCCTTGGCCTGCTGCTGGCCGTCCGGGTGACCGCCGCCAGGATCTCCGACAACACCGGCGGCATCCACCCCGTCCGCTCGGCGGCCTGCGGCAGGCAGTCCGTCCACTGGTGATCTTCGCGGAAGGCTGGCCACTCGAAGATCACCACCGGCCCAGCATCCCAAGAGTTGATCGGCTGCCCGACGCTCTCTCAGGTGAGGAACTCGTCGATGGCTGCCGCGATCTCCTCGGCGTGGGTCTCCAGGGCGAAGTGGCCGGTGTCCAGGAGGTTCGTATCGGATGCGGGCCCGGCACCGTTTGATGTGACTGTGCGTCTCAGCCGGCCACTTTGGTGCTCAGCCGAGGGACCGAGCCATTGGGCAGGGATCTGAGCATCGAGGTAAGAGGCAGTTGTCCTGGCCGGGCAAGTTATTACCTGCTTTGGACATCTGGACGGCCGCAGCCCCTCTTGCGGGGCACCTCAAGCGACCGACGAAGAGCGCCGGCACAGCGCTGGAGCGTGCTTCAGGGGCCCGGTCTTCGGGACCGCGCGGGAGAGGGAGCAATCCGGTGACGGCGAGGTGGCGAACGCGCCTACCAGATAAGCCTGCACTGGCTGTTGTCGGCGCCGGCCGGGCCGTCACATCAGTTTCATCAGCACGTCCGCGCGGGCGTAGTAGTCGGCCACCGGGAGGCGGTCGCGGGGGATCCTGACGAATCCGGCGTCCTCGTAGAGGTGGATGGCGGGGCCAAGTTTGCTGTTCGTGCCGAGAAACACCTGGGCCGCACCGAGTACGCGGGCGCGGTCGATCGCCGCGCCGACGAGCCGGCGGCCGATGCCGCGTCCCTGCGCGGCAGGAGCCACCGCCATCTTCGCCAGCTCGAACACCGCGTCTGGGTAGGCCAGGAGCGCCACGCAGCCAACGACAGCGTCGGCCCCCGTGGTACGGGCCAGCAGAACATCGCCGCCCGGGTCCACGATGCGGCCGAACGGGTCCCCGAGGACGGCTCGGTCCGCTTCTTCCAGCGTGAACAAGCCCGATATCCACTCCTCGTTCAACACACGGAACGCGTCGGCGTCAGCCTGGGTGGCGATCGAAGAAACCGCGATCGGCGCAGGGGCGTAGGGCATCTGGTGGGCTTCCTTCCCCGTGGACTTCCCACCAGCCTCCGGCCAGGCTCACCCATACGTCCAATACAAGGATTGCCCATCATCAATAAGCTTGGCCTATGGACCAGCGCATCGAGCTCCGCCATCTGCGGTACTTCCTGGCCGTGGCCGAGGAACTCCACTTCGGCCGTGCCGCCCAGCGACTGCACATCGCTCAGCCGGCCCTGTCCCAGCAGATCAGACAGCTCGAGAAGATCGTCGGCGTCGAGCTGTTCCAGCGGACTTCCCGAAGCGTCCGCCTCACGGACGCGGGAGCATCGTTCCAGCCGCGCGCGAGGGACCTCCTGAGCCGTCTGGCGGCAGACCTCGACGAGGCCGGCCGGGTCGGCCGCGGCGAATCCGGCCGCCTCGATGTCGCCTTCATCACCTCGGCCACCGCGATCGTGAGCGAACGGCTCCGCGCGTTCTCCCGCCACCGTCCAGACGTCCAGGTCAAACTCCATGACGGCTTCACCGTTGATGTGCTGACGGCCCTGGAGCGGGGCACCGCCGATGTCGGGATCGTCCGGGACGCCGAGGAGCGCAGCGGCATCGCCCTTACCCCGTTGGCCACGGAACGCCTTGTCGCCGTAGTTCCGGCCCACCACCCCGCCGCGAGGGGCGACCGTCTAGGAGTCACGGCACTGGCGGCCGATCCACTGATCCTGTTCCCGCGATCAGCAGGACCTCACGCGTTCGACCTGAACACCCAGCCACTGAGAGAGGCCGGCATCGACGTCCAGGTCGCCCAGGAGTGCTCGAACTGGCACACCATCATCATGCTCGTCGCCGCCGGCCTGGGCATCACCATCGCTCCCCACAGCGTCACGACGCTGCTCCCCCCGGGCGCCCGGAGGCTCGAACTCGACGGGTCTCCTCACGTGAGCCGGATCCTGATGGCAACCCGCCAGGGCGACAACCGTCCCCTTGTGCAAGCTTTCATCGCAGCACCCGAGACCATGAAGATTTCCGTCGACGGCCGGTCAGCGAAAGCTCAAAGGATCAGATAAGTGAGCCGGCTGGCCAACAAACTCAGGAGCCGCGGGGCGCGCGGAGGTTACTGCTGGTCGACCATGGCGAACGATGGGTCTGCACGGCGGGCCGGCCGCTGGCGGTGGCCGGCCCGCTGCGGGCGCGGTCGTGCTCATTGAGGGTCGGCTGCCAGTGCGGCGTTTGAGCGTTCGAGCAGCTTCACCGGGCTGGTCGGCCGGCTCTTCGACAGCGTGGCCGAGAGTGGATCGGGGAAGATCTCGTCGTCGCCGGCGGCCACGCCGTCGAGGATCGCATCCGCGACGGCGGATGGTGCGGCTTTGGGGAGGTCCAGGCCCCGGGACGTGTCGGTGTCCACGGGCCGGCCAGCACGGCGTGGACGCGCACGCCCTGAGCGGTGAACTGGAGGCGCAGCGTCTGGGTGAGCGCGAGCGCCGCGGCCTTGGAGGCGGAGTACCCCGCCATCCCCGGCACCGACGCGAGCGCCGCCAATGACGCGACGTTGACCACGGCCCCGCCGGACCGCGTCCGGCCAACCAGCCTGGGGCCTCTACGTCCGCGACGCGGCGTCTGGCCTGCTGCACTGCTCCGGCATCCTGGTGGCCGCGTTCTCCCTCGACGGCGTCAGCGCCCTCACCCACTTCGAGACCACCCTCGCCCCCTTCTTCGGCCTCCCGCGCACCGCGCCCGAACTCCACGGACACGGTGTAATTCGCTGGCGCGGCATCCAACCGCGGCGGATGATCCGCAGGGCCCGGTGCCACCGCGAGCCTTCTCCTCCTGTGGGAGAGGAAGTCGTGATGGCTGTTGCCGAGTCCAAGCCATCGGGGTCCCCGCCTGAAGTCCGGGCCGTGGCCGGAGGGCTGCGTGGCAGCTGGGAAGCGGGTGTGGCGGTCTTCCGTGGCATCCCGTTCGCCGAACCCCCGGTCGGTGTGCTGCGCTTAGCCGCGCCGCGGCCGGCGCAGGGCTGGACCGAGGTACGGGACGCCGTGTCGTACCGGTCCGCCGCCCCCGCAGGGCGGCGATCTCGGCATGGACGCGCTGTCACAGGACGGGGCGGGCGACAACTGGCTGACAGTCAACGTCTGTTCCCCGACCTCGGCACGGGCGCAGGGCTGCCGACGATGGTGTGGATCCAGGGCGGCGCCTACGTGATCGGAATGTCCGGCCTCCCCGAGTACGACGGCCGCCCGCACGCGCGGGACGGCGGCGTGGTCGTGGTGACGTTCAACTACCGTGTGGGTAGGGAGGACTTCGCGCAGATCGAAGGGGCTCCTCTCCACCGGGGTCTGCTTGATCGGGTCGCCGCTCTCGAATGGGTGCGCGACAACATCCGGCCCTTCGGCGGCGACGCTGACCGGGCCGCGGTTTGCGGCCAGCCGGCAGGCGGGGGATCGGTCGCCGCGCTGCTGGCGATGGACCGTGCAGCCGGGCGCTCCCGACGGGCCGTCGCGCAGAGTGTGCCGGGCACGTTCTTCTCATCGGAATGGACGGAGCCGTCGAGGCGGCCCTCCGCTGGTGCGACTCCTGCGAGGAGCGGGTCACAAGCTACGCCAACAGCCTGCCGGCACCGGCGGTGGCACACACGACCTCGGCTTCCTTGACGGCCTGGCGGCCGCGGTCAACGCCTACGTCCGGGAGCAACAGCTGCTCACCCGGTCCGACTCCGACTTCACCACCAGCTCGGCGCGGGCCTGACCGCGGTCGTGTCGGTGAAGCTCGATCACCCCGAGTTCGAGAGGGCCACCCGCGACCGGCTGGGCAACGGACCCACGCGCGGCTGCGTCGCCGAGGCCGTCCGAGAGCATCCGACCGCCTGGCTCCGCGCCAGCCCGGTCCAAGCGACGGCCGTCCTCGCCCGGATCTCGATGACCACCCGCCACTGACAGCAGCGCACCGAAGACACCGAAGCCCAGGTCGGGGCCGGTACCCGGTCTAGGCTTCGGTGGGCAAAGCCGGTCCCAACGACCCCACCATCCACACAACAGGGCAGATCTCAAACACGGTCTTCACGGCAATACATCCAGGGCGCCGTTGGTCGCACGATAGGCGTCGGCACGGAAGGCGATAGGCCGAGTCCCAAGAATCCTGGGAGTCCGGCGGCCACTCGGGCCGCAGGCCGGAAGGAGCAGAAATGCCTCGCAGGGGTTTCGTCCGGGTCGGCGCGCTGGCAGTGGCCGCCTCCGCAATGGTGCTCGCCGCACCGGGCCTGGCCAACGCCAGCGTGGCCCCGGTCACGGTGACGGCTGACGCAGCTTGCCAGGCCTTGGAGTTCACCAGGATCGAATCGGGTCACGACCACATGTACGTGGACCCGACGGTCGACCAGAGCTCGTGCCTCTACGTGATCTGGGACAACAACGCTGGCCGCGCGGCTTACTCGTCGATGTCGCCTGCCGGCAACCAGGGCGACATCTACGACGGCCCCGACCAGAATCTCCAGGTCGAGGTACTCGACGAGGCCAACGGCCTCACCGGCTGGGGCCCCGCCAACTGACCTCTGACGGCGGCCTGCGACCCACCGCAAATCGAGGGCGGGCCCGGTATGCCGCCGCCGCTCCGGTGAGGGCGTCGGCATCGTTCGTAACCTGTCGTCACCGCCGTTGACCGGATAGGCTCACCCAAGGTGTGTCCATGACACTGACGGGGGGCCGTCGTTGATCTTCGGCATCTTGGGGCCGCTGCTGGTCGAGGACAGTCAAGGGCCACGGACACTCGCCGCCCCCAAGCAGCGAACCCTCCTCGCGTCGCTACTCCTACGGCCGAACCAGGTCGTCCCTGTCGCGGATCTTCTGGACCGCCTATGGGGCGATCACCATCCGGCCAGCGCGACAGCGACGCTGCACAACCACATCGCCCGGCTGAGGCGTTCGCTCGGCGAGGAGGCCGGTGCCCGTGTCCGGACCCGGGCACCGGGTTACCTCGTGGAGGTCCTGAACGACCAGGAACTGGACCTGGCTTCTTTCCGCGCACTGCACACCGCCGCGGCCACTACGGCCCAGGACGGCGAGTACGACAGGGCAGCTGCCCTGCTGCGCCGGGCCCTTGGGCTGTGGCGCGGGAGTGCCCTGAGCGACGTGCCCGCCACAGCGGCGCACAGCCAGGAGAGGGTGCAGCTCGACGAGCTGCGACTTGTTGTCTGGCAGCAGCGCATCGAGTACGACCTGGAGAGCGGGGTCGGCGAAGCCCTGATTCCCGAGCTGCGGGAGCTACTGGCCGCACGCCCCTTCCAGGAGAGCCTGTATGGCCAGCTCATGCGCGCGCTCTACCGATCGGGGCGGCAGGCCGACGCCTTGGGCGTGTTCCGGGAGGCGCGCGCCGCGCTGCTGGACGAGCTGGGCGTTGAACCGGGCCCCGCGCTCCAGCAGCTCCACGAGGGCCTGCTGCGGCAGGACCCCGGCCTAGCACAGAACCAGCCGGCCCGGCTCCGGCCCCCGCAGCCCCACTCCCGTGCTGAGCCACCGCGCGCGCCCTTCCAACTTCCGCCTGGTGTCGCCGATTTCACCGGGCGCCAAGAGGAGTCCGCGGCCCTGATCGCCGCGCTCACTGCCGATGGCGGTCACGGCCCCCGGATCGCTGCGGTGTCAGGGCAGGCCGGCAGCGGCAAGACCGAGCTTGCGCTGCAGGCAGCATGGCGACTGCGCGACACCTTCACCGACGGCGTGCTCTTCGCCGACCTGCAGGGTCAGCAGAGCCGATCAGCGGACCCTGCCGACGTGCTGGCCGCCTTCGCCCGCGCCCTGGGCGCGGAGAGGAGCGCGATCCCAGCCGAACGGGAGGTATGCGCGGCCCTCTATCACGGCCTCGCTGCGGGGCGCCGGCTGCTGGTGGTACTGGACAACGCCGCCGACAGCTCGCAGGTGCGTCCGCTGCTTCCCGGCCCCGGCAGCGCCGTCCTGGTCACCAGCAGGCGCCGACTCACGGGCCTCGCCGGGGCCCGCCCGTTCGACCTGGGCCTTCTCTCGCAGTCCGAAGCGGCCGACCTGTTCAGGAAGGTCGCCGGACGTGGGTACGACGAGCCGGATGCCGTCGCCGCGATTACGGCCCGGTGTGGCTACCTGCCGCTGGCGCTGCGCATCGCCGGGGCCAGGCTGGCCGCCCGACCAGCCTGGAGCGTGCAGGAGATCGCCGAACGGCTCGCCGACCGCCGCCACCGGATGGACGAGCTGCGGGCCGAGGACATGGACGTACGGGCCAGCCTCATGCTCAGCTATGCGGCGCTGCCCGGGCCGAACGCCCGCGCCTTCCGACTGCTGGCGCTCGCGAACGCGCCGATGCTGCCGCTGTCCGTCGCCTCCGCGATGCTCGACCTGCCGCGGCGTCGCGCTGAACAGATCCTCGAAGAACTGGTCGACGCACATCTGCTGACCTGCCCTCAGCGAGGTTCCTACGGCTTCCACGATCTTCAGAGGCTGTTCGGCAAGGAGCAGGCCGCCGCCACCGAGACGGCGCAGGAGCGGCTGGCGGCCCTGCGCCGCGGGGCCCGCGCCGCGCGCCGATCCACCGGTGGCCCGGCGGATCCCGGGCTCGCCGCACTGCGCCGCGTCGTCGACGACGTCGCCAGCACGTACGCGATCGGCGAGCCCCTCGAGTACGGCCCCGCCGCGCGCCGCCACGCGATGTCCGGCGAACGCCGCACCCTGCACGGCACCGTCCTCTGACCGCCGTCGCTCACTGACATCCTGCTACTGCTGTGAGCCACACACCCGGTTTCCCCTGATGGACGGGGTGGGTTGTGAGGCCGCGTCAGGCCATGCACTTTCCCCCGCGTCTCGCCACTTTCCGTATAGCGCGGTCCAGGCGCGGGCCTTGGCCGCCAGCAGGGCGACGACCTCGTCGCATCAGCGTCTCATGTTCGTGGCCGAGATCTGGTTGCCGCCGGCGAGGTCGGCGGCGCGCTGGTCGTGGCGCAGCACGGCCAGCACAAGCACCGCGATCCGGCCCGTGGGCTTGGACCGCCACCGTGATCCGATCGCTTTCAGGTGTCGTCGCAGCAGATCGGCGACGGAGGCGACGGTGGTCGTGGACAGCGGCAGACGGCACTGGTAGACCAGGGAAACGGCGTCCCCGGTCTGCTTCTTGTTCTTCGTCACACAAGTTCAACGAGCACCGGGGACGCCTTGGGGAGGGATTTCACGCCCCTTAGAGCTCGTAACGCGATCATGATCTGGACTTCTCGAGACGTTCCGTGACGAGGCTTCGGCCACCAGACCTGTCGACGCCGATGATTCCCGGCCCGTGCGGGAGTCTGTCTTTCGACAGCAATCTTCTGGAAGGCGGCCTCATGACGCCCCTGCACGACTTGCTCGAAGCCCACGTCGGAGCGGGTACGCTGCCGGGAGCGGTTGGCCTCGTGGCCCGGGGTGACCAGGTCGAGGTGGTGGCCGTCGGCGCGCAGGACGCCGGCGACGGCGCCCCGATGGCGAGGGACTCCATCTTCCGGGTCGCTTCGATCACCAAGTCCGTCACCGCCGCCGCACTGCTGATCCTCGTGGAGGAGGGCAGGATCGCACTGGACGACCCGATCGGGATGTGGCTGCCGGAGCTGGGGAAGCCGGTGGTCGTACGCACGCCGGCGAGCCCGGTGGACGACGTGGTGCCGGCCGACCGGCCCATCACCGTATTCGACGTGCTGGCCTCCCAGGCCGGGTACGGATTCCCCTCCGACTTCACACTGCCGGCGGTGCAGGAGTTGTTCACGGTGCAAAAGGACGGCCGGGTGCCGAGCAACTTCCCGCCGGCCGACGAGTGGATGGCGGCGCTCGGCCGCATCCCGCTGCTGTACCAACCGGGCGCCGCCTGGCTGTACGACACCTGCTCCGTCCTGCAGGGGGTACTGATTTCGCGGGTCACCGGACAGCCGCTGCCGGAGTTCCTGACGGAGCGGATCTTCGGGCCGCTGGGCATGGTGGACACCGGTTTCGAGGTGCCGGCCGCCAAGCGGGGCCGGTTCACCAGCTTCTACAGGCCAGGCGACGACGGCAGCCTGGAGCTCGCCGACGGCCCGGACGGCGAGTGGAGTAGCCTGCCCGCGCTACCGCTCGGCAATGGCGGGCTGGCCTCGACCGCCGACGACTGGCTGGCCTTCTGCCGGATGTTGCTGGCTGGCGGGGTGTCGGCCGACGGCCGCCGGGTGCTGTCGGCCGACTCCGTGCGCATGATGACCACCGACCATACGAATCCGGCGCAGCGCGACATCGGCGAGCTGTTCCTGGAGGGCCAGGGGTGGGGCTTCGGCGGCTCGGTTGACATCGACCGGACCAACCCGTGGAATGCGCCCGGCCGTTACGGCTGGGTCGGCGGCACGGGCACAGCGGCGCACGTCATCGCGGCCACGGGTGCGGTCACCATCCTGCTGACTCAGGTGGCAGCGATGGGTCCCGTGCCGGCACCGGTGATCAGGGAGTTCTGGCGGTACGCGGCGAACGCCTGACACACGCGTCTCGCGCCCGTGGCCTCACGGTGGGCCCAGCTGACCGGGTGGCGAAATCGGACCACGACGCATGGCTGTGTAAGCCCGCCAAGAGATCTTGCTGAGGTGTCCCGGTCGAGCGTGACTATTGTGACGATCTGATCGTTCGGCGGGTGTGACGACTCGGCGGTGGATCGTGGACGATGGCTTGTGGGCGCTGATCGAACCGCTGCTGCCGCCCTGGCCGACGCGGTCGCCGGGGCCGGGGCCGGGGCCGGGGCCGGGGCCGCTCGACTGGACCCGCGCGTGCGTGGACGGCTCCCACGTGCGCGCGAAAAAGGGGGAGCCGCGACCGGTCCGTCGCCGGTCGACCGGCGGAAGACGGGCAGCAAGCATCACCTCATCTGCGACGGCAAGGGCACCCCGCTGCACGTCATCACGACCGCCGCCAACGTCGACGACGTCACCCGGACGCTCGACCTCGTCGACGGCATCCCGCCCGTCGCCGGACGACCCGACCGGCCCCGAAGGCGGCCTGAGTGTCTTTTGGGCGACGAGGCGTACGACTCGTTGGTGGCCTCACCTGCGGCAACAACTGCGGCATCCTCCGGGCGCAGGGGCATAGCCGCCTACCGAGCCGACCGGGACGGATGGGTGCCGAAGCAGCGCCCGGCGCGCCCCGAGCGGACCGACGACGAGCCGGACGAGGGACCTGCGGAGGAACAACTCGACGGCAAGGAAACCGAGTTGGCCGTCGAGCAGGCTCCGGCCAGGTGATGGCTGCGGCCCAGAGGGGCCACCGCCAGGCGCCGGACTCGATGCGGTGGTATGCCCACATGCCGAGCTTGGTGCCGATCTTGCGGAGGAGGGCTGCTGCGCCGAGCTGGATGGCGAGGCGCAGTACCTTGTCGAAGGTGCTCTTGCTGTCTCCCGTCCAGCTGCGGGCCCGCCCGTGCGTTGCCCGGGCCCGCTGCACGGTGCCCCGCGCGAACATGGCGGACCGCTGTCCGTATGCGACCGCCTGCGGGCTTCAGCCTGCCGACGTGTGTGCCGTGCCCTTTGTGCGGATGTGCTGACTGAGAAAGAGAGCGGCGCGCTCCAGTGCCTCGTCGGCTTCGTCCAGGACGCCGGCGAACGCCTGGAAGACATGTGGAACGTCGGCGGTGATGTCCAGGATGACGTCCACTCCGGCTTCTCTCGCGTGCGTGGCCATGCGTGTGGAGTCGTCCAGGAGCATTTCGTTGGTGCCCGCCTGCAGAAGTATCGGAGGGAAGCCGGTCAGGTCGGCGAGGATGGCGGGGCTGAGCATGGGCTGGTGTGGGTCCTGTCCCGCAAGGTACATGGTCCCGGTGCGTTCCAGGCCCTCGCGCGTGAAGAACGGGTCGATGCCTGCCTTGGTGTCCATGCTCTCGCCTTTCCGGGTCATGTCGAGTCCGGGGGAGAAGGCCACGATTGCGGAGGGCATGGGCAGGCCCGCGTCACGGGCGGCGAGGCAGGTGGTGACGGTGAGGCCGCCACCGGCGGAGTCCCCGGCGAATGCGATCGCCGAAGGGTCTTCGCCGCTGTCGAGAAGTGCGCGGTAGGCGCTCAGCCCGTCCTCGATCGCGGCCGGGAACGGATACTGAGGGGCAAGTCGGTAATCCAACGAGAATGCTCTGAACCCTGTTTTGGTCACCAAGTTCCCCGTCAGTGACATCGCCGTCTCCGGTGAACCGACCACGTAGGAGCCGCCGTGAAAGTAGAGGATCGTCCCGCCCTTCGGAGTGCCGGCCGGCTCGACGAGCACCGCGGGCCGATCGCCGAGCGTCGTAGTCCGGGTGCGGATCCCAGCCGGGACGATCATTTCCCCCATCATCGCCCTGAACCCGGCGCGGAGCTCCTCCACCGACCGAGGGCCCTCCGGATTGGGCTGTCGGACCATTGCGTCGATCTCCGCGCGCTGTTGCCTGCTCATGTCGCCTCCATCGCAAGTGCATGCCGAGGAACTATATGCCTAGGAATCTAGGTTAGGATATATGCCATGGCATCTAAGTCAAGCGGTGGCCGGGTCGACCTCCCGGGCTTCTTCGCCGACCTCGTCCGCTGCGAGACGCGCCTCTACAACGCGCTGAACGACCGTCTTCGCGAGCGGCACGGGATCGTCACCTCGCAGTTCGAGTTCCTGCGCTTCCTGCGCGACCACCCCGGGGCCCGGGTGGCGGACCTCGCTGTCGAGTTCGCCATCGGGATCGGTGCGACCAGTAAGGGCATCGACCGCCTGGAGAAGCAGGCATGGGTCATCCGGCGAACCAATCCATCGGATCGCCGCTCATCACTGCTGGACCTGACCGATGACGGCCGGCAACTCGTCGAGGCGGCAGAGGTGACCTTCACCGAAATGCTGGCCGAGCTGACCGCAGGCACCATCGGCGGCCCCTCAGGACTGGCCGCCGTGCAGATCCTCTCGGAACTCCGCTCCGTGCTCGAACGCGACCAGATCGGCCTGCCTACAGGCTGACCGCATACGCATCCAGTGCGACTGCCGTTGGCCGCGTGATCAGCGTTTGTTACGAGGGTGAATGCCGCGGATTGATCACGACTCGATACGCACCCTAGTTGCGAGGAGGCAGGCAGCGGCACGGCCCCGGTCTGTACTCGTGGGCATGGCGGAGGGCTTCCGGATGGCGGATGAACCGGCGGCCGAGCACGGGGCTTCGGCCGCGCTCGCGCGGGTGTGGGATACAGCGGTGCGGCAGGCCGAGGCGCGTGTTCGTTCATGACGCTGCGCGGGCACCAGATGCGGGCCTGACTGGCTGGCGGGATCGTCTCCAGGGGGGCAGGACGGGGATGTGCGGGATTCCGGTGGCGGTGTGGAGCTGGGCCGCGTAGACCTCACCTGCGTGGGCCAGGACGTGCCGTGCGCGAGGCAGCGGGGCGGAGGGATGGTGATTCGGCCTGGACGTTCACCGAGACCGGTTCGGCGGGGATCATGCCAAGTTCACTGGCAGGCAGGGCCAGGAGCACTTCCCAGGCTCGGTCCATGGATTCGTCCAGCGATCGGTTCTCGTCCGCTCCCTGGGCGAGGAACCGGTGGCGGAAGGCGTCCTCCAGGTCCAGGAAGCACAGGTCGGTCGGGCTGAGCGCGGGCCGTCCGATCAGGTCGGCGAGTTCGCGCACCTGCCGGGACCGGGCCAGCGCGGCGATCAACTGGGCGGCGACGGACGGATGGTCGGCGCGGGTGCGGTCCGGTCCGGTTCCCTTGCGCATCAGCCGGGACAGTGAGCCCAGTGGATCGACGGGGGGATATGTGCCGACGGCGTGGACCTCGGTGGACAGCACGATCTGGCCCTCGGTGATGTAGCCCGTGAGGTCCGGCACGGGGTGGGTGATGTCGCCCGCGGGCATGGTGAGCACCGGAAGGACGGTCACCGATCCCGGGCGGCCCCTGATCCTGCCGCAGCGCTCGTACAGGGACGCGAGGTCGCTGTAGAGGTAGCCGGGGTAGGCCCGGCGCGCCGGTATCTCTCCCCGCGCGGCGGACACCTCGCGCAACGCCTCCGAGTAGGCCGTCATGTCCGTCATCACCACAAGGACGTGACGGCCTTCCGTGAAGGCGAGATGCTCCGCGACGGTCAGTGCGAGACGCGGGGTGAGCAAGCGCTCGATCACCGGGTCGTCGGCCGTGTTGACGAAGAGGGCCAGCTCCCGTGCGGCGGAACGGGCGGCCAGTCCGTCCCGCACGAACGCCGCGTCGGCGTGCGTGAGCCCCATGCCGGCGAACACGACGGCGAACGGCTCGCCGCCGCACGTCGCCTGGGCCGCGATCTGCACCGCCAACTCCAGATGGGGAAGGCCGGCTGCCGAGAACACCGGCAGTTTCTGGCCTCGTACCAGAGTGGTGAGCACGTCCACGGCGCCGACACCGGTGAGCACGGGTTCGCTCGGCGGTTCCCGGCGCACCGGGTTGACAGGCGTGCCACTGACCGGCGCGTAGGTGTCACCCAGCACCGGTGGCCCGCCGTCGGCCGGATCGCCCCGCCCGTTGCACACCCGCCCCAGCCACGCAGTGCCCACCGGTATGCGCAGCGGTGTCCCGGCGAAGGCGATGCGTGTGCCGGTCCGGTCCATGCCGGCCGTATTCTCCAGCACCTGCACCACCGCGATCTCCCGGTCCACTTCGAGGACCAGTCCGTGCCGGCGATCACCGGAGTCCAGCACGATCGTGGCGAACTCGTCCCAACCCACCCCGCTCACCCCTTCAACGACCACGAGCGGGCCGCGCAGCTCCCGCACGCCGCTGTACTCGATGCCCACCGCGTTCTCCGTGCCGCTCATGTCACCCCTTTGAGCCGGTCCAGCACGGTGTCCCGCGCGGCCTCCACCGGGTCGGTCTCGGCGGGGCCCGCGGTCTCCCGGGCCCGCAGGAGCGGGCTGAAGTCCACTGCCTCGACCACGTCCGCCGGAGAGCCGGAGTCCACCAGTTCCAGACAGCGGTCGATCACCGTCAGCGCGGCTTCGACGAGGGCGGTGGTCTTCTCGGGAGTGCTGTAGGCGTCGGCAGGCGACAGGGCGTTCTGCTGGATCACGGCCTCGCGCAGCAGCCGCCCGGCGAGCACGCTGACCCGCTCCCGGGGCGGCAGCGCGGTGATGCCCACCAGCTCCACCAGATCGGCCAGCCGGTCCGCCTCCGCCAACAGGCGCGCCACCCGCCCACGCCGCTCGGCCCACTCGGTATCACCGGCCCGGGCGTGGGCGGCGGCCAGCGTGACGGCGTCCCGCGAGAAGGAGTCCGCCCAGGAGACGGCGGGATAGTGCCGTGCGTAGGCGAGGTCGCGGTCCAGGCTCCACAGACACCGTACGCAGCGTTCAGTGTGCGCGGTGACCGGCTCGGTGCGGTCACCGCCCGGCGGGGAGACGGCGCCGATCACGGTGACGGAGCCGGCCGCACCGCCCAGGGTGCGCACCGCGGCGGCCCGCTCGTAGAACGAGGCCAGCTGGGAGGCGAGCCCCGCCGGATATCCCTCCTCGGCGGGGAGTTCGCCCATCCGCGAGGCGAACTCGCGCAGCGCTTCGGCCCAGCGGGATGTCGAGTCGGCGATCAGGACGACGTCCAGGCCCATGTCACGGAAGTACTCGGCGACTGTCGCACCGGTGTGCACGCTCGACTCGCGGGCCATCATCGGCATGTTGGAGGTGTTCGCGATGGTCACCGTGCGATCGGCCAGGCGTCCTCCGGTGCGGGGATCGGTCAGCTCCGACAGCTCCTCGATGACGTCCGCCATCTCGTTGCCGCGCTCGCCGCAGCCGACGTAGACGATCACATCGGCGTCGCACCACTTGGCGATCTGCTGCAACAGCATGGTCTTTCCGGTGCCGAAGCCGCCCGGCACGGCGACCGTACTGCCGCGGGCCACCGGGAACAGCAGATCCACGGCGCGCTGCCCGGTGTTCAGCGGCAGGTCCGTAGACAACCGCTCCGCGGCCGGCCGTTGCCTGCGCACCGGCCAGGACTGTGCCATCCGCACCTCGTGCCCGCCCACCACGGCGAGTACGGCGTCCGGGAAGTGATCGCCCGCCGCCGCGATCCAGGTCACCGTGCCCGAGAGGAGCGGTGGCACAAGGAGGCGAAGAGGCACGCTCGCTTTGACCTGCCCGAGAAGATCCCCGGCCGATACCACGGCTCCCTCGGCCACCTTTGGTGTGAACGGCCAGGTACGCCCGTCCGGCGCACCCTTCGATCCACTGGTCAGCCATTCTCCGGCGTCGGTCAAGGGGCGCAGCAGACCGTCGAAGACACCGCCGAGCAGATCCGGGGCCAGACGTACCGTCAGCGGTCGGCCCAGGGGCTGCGCCGGATGTCCGGGGGCCAGTCCGCCGGTGTACTCGTACGCCTGGACGGTGGCTGTGTCACCGCGGATGGCGACCACTTCGCCGGGCAGCCCTGCGGCGCCCAGTGTGACCAGGTCGTGCATGGCGACCGATCCGGGGCAGACGATCTCCACGAGGGGGCCGGCCACCCGAAGGATTCGTGGACGCGATGCACGGTTCCTCCGCGATGCTGCCGGCGCGAAGCCCGCGGCCTGTGGGTCTGCCCCCTGGCTGCAGCCCGGGGTCACGGCGGACCCCACAGAGTCTCGGCCCGCGCGCCCAGTCGCTCCAGGGCGCGGTCGGCGAGGGCGTCAGCCGACAGGTCGACCCGGCGGCCGGGCACCTCGGCCGTCACCCCGCCACCTGCGGCAGCCGTGACCCGGGCCTGGATGCCCAGCATGGCCTGGGCCGCCTCGGCGAGTCGGCTCTGCGGTACGCCGCCCTCGGCCAGTGCCCGGCGTACGCCTTCGCGGACCCTGGACCTCAGTTCCGCGTAGACCTCGGCACGGGCCGCGAGCTCCAGCGCCCAGGCGTCCTGAACCGCTCGCACCCGCTCCCGTTCCGCAGCGGCGGCGCCGTCACCGGCGCCCAGCTTCCGCGCCCGCGCAAACACCTGCTCGGCCGTGGCGCGGGCGGTGCGCAGGGTGTCGTCCGCGTCGGCCCGCGCACGGTCCAGGACGGCGTCGGCCGAGGCCTGCGCCGCGCGCAGCAACTGCGCGCGCACCGGATCCAAGGCGTCCACCGGCGTGGTCATGGGGGCATCACCACCGTCAGCGGTCGGGACGGGGCAGGAGCCGTGGCCGCCGTCCCCAGCGCTTCGGCGGCCTCTGCCGTGAGAATCACAATGGCGGCCGTGCCCGGAAGCCCGTGCCAGGCCCGGCGGACGGCGTCCGGATCCTCGGCGACGCGGACGTCGACCCCGGCCAGGGCCAACCCGCACACGGCGGTCCGTGACCCGATGGCGGCCACGGTGCCCATCATCCTGCCTTTCCGATCAGCAGGATCGCGACCACCAGTCCGTACACTGCGATGCCCTCCGCCAGACCGACGATCACCATCGCACGCCCGAACATCTCCGGTCGTTCGCTCAGGGCGGCCAGTGCCGCGGCGCCCGTGTAGGCGACGGCGATCGCGGCACCGATCGAGGCACCGGCCACCGCGATGGCCGCCCCGATCAGAGCGGCCCCGTTGACCCCGCCGGACGCCGCGGCCTGCGCCGACGCCTGAGCGGGGCTCGCCAGCGCCGTGGCCAGAACGGCGCAGGCAGCACCCAACAGGGCCAGGTTCGCGCCCAGCAGCCAGCGGAAGGCGTGTCTGGCCCGGCGTCGCCGCAGCAGCCGTCCGGCACCGAGCACCGCAGCCAGGACCGGCAGGACGATCAGCCAGGTGAGCATGGGATCACCTTCGTAGCGCGGTCGGCGGATTCCGCCGGGAGAACGTGCCAGGGACGGAACGGGTGGCCCTCCGTCTCGAAGATCCGGGAGAAGAGCTCGTAGAACTCCAGCCGCAGAGCCTGCACCCCGGCCACCAAGGCCTCCAGGCAGAACGAGACGGCCGTGCCCACGGTGAACAGCAGACCGGCGCCGACGACCCCTGCGGCACCGCGCCCGGCCAGGCCCGTGGTGCCGCGCCACACGAGGCCGGCGAGCGCCGCGTGAGTGAGGCCGAAAGCGGCGAGCCGGGCGAACGAGAGGCTGTTGGTGCCCGTGCGTACGACGACGTCGAACAGCCGAACGGCCGTCTCGGCGCATCCGGCGCCTCCGCCCGCCGTGGCGCGGAACAGGCCGAGCGCCACCAGCGCCAGCCCGACCAGGGCGGCACAGGCCCCGATGACCACCGCAGGCGGTCGGTGCAGCAGCAGACCGGCCGCGGCCAGGGCGAGCCCCAGGTAGAAGAGCAGACCGGCACAGCCGGACGCGGCGAACAACGCTGCCCCCCAGCCGTGCTCACGCACGCGGTTGACCGCGCCGGCCGCATGCGCGACCGAGAGCAGTGCGGCCCCGAGGATCACGGAGGCGGCCAGGAGGCGGGCCGGGTCGGCCAACGGGCTCAACCACAGCACGGGCAGCAGCCCGGTCGGGCCGAAGAACTCCCCGTAGGCCGCGCCCGCGATCATAGAGGCGATGCCCGCGCCCGCCAGGAACGGCCACAGATGGCTGAGCCGGGCGAACCGGTGGGGCCGCCTCAGGCGGAGCGCGAGCGCGCCGAGCACCAGCAAGGCCCCGTGCCCCACGTCACCGAACATGATCCCGAACATGGCGACGTAGGCGACGCCCGCAGGCCACGAGGGGTCGAGGTCCCGGTACGCCGGTGTGCCGTACGTCGTGACCAGCGGCGCGAAGGAGACGGGCCTGCCCGGTCGCAGCAGCGTCGGCGGGTCGGTGCCATGCGGGAGCGGCAGCGGCAGCAGTGCGCCGCCCGCGGCGGCCAGCCGGCCGGCGACGCGAGCCACTTCGGTGGCCGGGCACCACCCGGCCAGTGCGGCCACTTCTCCCTGCAGTACCGCGCCGTCCGCGCGTTCCTCGAGCTGGGCCTCGCCCGCCAGCAACGCGAGACTGCGACGCTCTTCGAGCAGATCGAGGTCGGGCGCGGTGGCGGCGAGGACGGCCGTGGTGGCGCTCTCGGGTCCGGCCGTCGTGGCACCTCCCCGGAGCCGCCGCAGCCGTACCGCCGCCGCACCCGGAGGCGCCTCCTCGGCGCGGTCCAGTTCCACGCAACCGGCCCCGGCGATCCGCACCAGCGCATCCCGCAGGGTCGCCTGCGGCACGATCACCGCCACACGGCGCATCCGGACCGGCGTCATCGCCTCAGCGAAGGGCATCGAAGACCTCCCCCGGCCGTCCGCCGCGCGCCGCGGACTCGAGCGCCGCCCGCACCCGCCAGGCGTCCACGGACAGCACCGCCACCGCGCCCACGACGACACGGGGGCCGAATCGGCCGTCGCGCAGCATCGCCGTACCGTCGGCGTGCACGGTCCGCCACCAGCGGGCCTCGGCCTTCCACAGCGCGCCCGGCTCCTCCACGTCGGCAAGGACCCAACCGGCGGTCGAGGGGAGACGCTCGCGGAACTCCTGGTACGAGGCGGCAGCCGACGCCCGCGCGCCGAGCAGCCGTGCCGCGTCACGTCGCGCGGGTTCCGGCAAGGGGCGGTGATGCACGAACAGTTCACGGGCTGTCAGCAGGACCGCGCGTCCTTGGGCCCAGCGGCGCGCGGGCGGTACGGCGACGGCGGTGCGCCGCGCGGCAGCCATACGCATACCGGTGGCCAGCGCCCACGGCGTATCGCCGCCCGGATCACCCCACGGCGAGGAGGCGAGCGCGGCCCGCAGCTCCGCAGGCGTCCCGGCATGCTCCAGACTCCGCCAGGCCGTCTCCAGCGCCCCGAGCCGATACGGCTGCGGGGCCTGCGTACGGCGACCGGTCTGCGCGAGCAACCGGGTGGTCACGTTGGCGATCTCGAACCCGGCGGCGAGCGGGACGAGCAGGCGGGCGCCGCCTCGGGGCAGCCAGCACGGTGACCGCAGGCATGCTCATCAGCTCCTCGGCGGTCACCCCTCCGGCCTTGGTGAGATCGGGCAGCCGGCGTGCCTGGGGGATCCGGTCCGGGGCACTGTCCCGGAACTCTTCCTTAGGCAGCAGGTCGGCCTCGGAGACGACCCCGATCACCCGGCCGTCGCCTTCGAGGACCGGCAGTGCGCTGACGTGCCACTGTTCCATGCGCTCGGCCATCTCCTTGAACAGGGCCTTGCGGCCCACCGCGACGACGGCACGCGTCATCACGTCACTCACCCGATGCGGGCTGTTGTTGCGCATGCTGTCCTCCTCACAGGACCGGACGGTCATGTCAGACCGCCGCTGCCGTAGGGGGCGTAGAGGTCGAGCAGACGGATGCGGGAGGCGTGTAGTCGCTGGGCGACCACCTGCCCGACCCAGACCGCGATCGCCCGGCCGAACTCGGGGTCCTGGGCGCAGAGCGCGCGCACGGCTTCCGCGTCGAACTCCCACGCCCGCACGGGGCTCATGGCCTCGGCGCCCAGATGCCACAGGTGCGGCTGGAAGTGCCATGACCAGCCGATCAGTTCGCCCTGCCCCAGCGACTCGATGACGGCGGAACGACGGCCCGGCACATGCAGATCCAGGGCGACGGTGCCGGTGCGGACGATCCAGAAACGGTCGGCGCGCCGGCCCTCCTCGAACAGGCGGCTGCCGGCATCGAACGAGACCTCACGGGCGAGGCGCATCAGGCGGTCGCGGTGCTCGGCCGACAAGGCCGCGGTCATGGTGGTGGCGGAAGTCATCACACCGTCTCCCTTCAGGTTCTCTGCTTTCAGCGTGAGCCCATCGACGCTCAGCCACCACGGGTCGCCCGGATCCGGCCAGGGCCCTTCGGCCCCTGTGAGCAGGCGCTGCCCCACGGCAATCTGGAAGCATCCGCCCGGAGGGGGGCCCATGACGGTGTCCACGCGCATCGCGATCATCGCGGTCGGTGACCCGTCCCGGCACGACGCGGGTGCCGGCCGCGCCGTACCCTCCCGCCTGCACGGGCGGGGGCGGGAGAGCCCCTTCCCGCCGGGCACCGTCCTCGCGGAGTGACCTCGATCCGGGTCGGCTGATCCGGTGGTGGGACCGCACCGAACTGGCCGTGGTTCTCGAGGTCGTGCACCCTCCACTTCTCGCGGCGCCGGATTGCGCGGTGCACGGTCGGCTGCCGCTGTCTGCGCGTCTCCAACGGGTCCATCCCGCCACCGCCGGCACATCACGCCCGCCGTCGGCCCACCAGTGCCGTTCGTCCCTGCTGCCCGTGCATCCGAGGAGCCGACACACATGACCACAGCGACCACCGGCCCGGCAACACAGCCGCCCGGCGGGTCACGGCCCGCGATGCTCACTTTCCTCGGTGCTGTGGGCACGGTCACCGGCAGCGAGTTTCTCGTCGAGCGACCATGCCTGCGTCCTTGGCGACTGCGGCCTCTCCCGGAGGCCGGCCGACCTGCGCCGCCGCAACCGGCCTCACGGCTCGCCTGACGGGGATCGTTGGATCGTGCTCCGGGACGGAGTGAAGCCGCAGGTCGAGGCGGCTGAGCAGGCGAATGAACACGGCTGGTCCAGACACCGGCCCGCGCTGCCGTTGTACGACGCCTCCGGCGTCGACCGCAGTGTCAAGCTGCTCGACCCGGTTCGGATGGGTGCGGAGAACGATCTCACCGTCGGCACGCGGTCCACGGTGCATCCCGCAGGCCACGTCTCGGCTCGGCCGGGGCCGCCCAGCCCTGGAGGACGTTCACCCCCTCGCCGTCACCGGCGGGCCGGCCGCCCACTACCTGCTACCGCCGGAGAAATTCCCGGGCGCCGACGTGCTTGAACCGTACGCTCGGCCGCGAAGGCGCCGTGGTCATACCGGCCGTCCGCCTGGACCGCACAGAAGTCGTCCTGCACGAACTGACGGAACTGCGCGGCGCGGGCCGGATCCCCGCCGACGTCCCCGTGTATGTCGACCCATGGGGCCGACGGCCCTGGATGTCTACGGGGACGCCGTCCTCGCCCGGGTTCCCGAACTTCGCTCCGAGACCCGAACGGAAGGCACAACCGCGCTCGGCCCCGAGCCCTTCCTGGCCGTGCGTTCGCTCCACGAGTTCATCGGCATGAGCCGCTCGAGCGGTCCGGCGATCATCGCCTCGGCGTCCGGCACGGCCATCCACCGGTGGCCGCGTCCCGCACCATCGGTGACGCCTCCCGACCGACCCGCGCAATGCGCAGGCTCCCGCAGGGGTCATCCAGCCACGGGCACGGACCCATATGGCCCTCTCCTCCGATTCCGAACGGGACGATCCTGGACCTGTCGGTGCTCGGCCGGCCGAAGCAGGTGATCAGCATGATGTGGTACGGCGGCTACGGTGGGGGCGGATGGTTGCTCATGACCCTGATCATGATTCTTTTCTGGGCGCTGCTGATCGTCGGCGGTGTCGCCCTGGTCCACTACCTCACCGGCGCCCGGCGCGGTCATCGGCCCGGCCCGCCCTCGCAGGAGGAGAGCGGGTGGAGCAACCGGCGCGCGGAGGATCTGCTGGCAGAGCGCTACGCCCGCGGAGAGATCGACGAGGACGAGTACAGACGCCGCCTCGCGACGCTGCGGGAGCAGCGGTGACCACGCGCCACGGCACACTGTTGCTGATCTTCGTCGGGCTGTCGCGGGCCGCGGTGAGGGCCGGCGGTGGCAAGCAGGGCCGCCGGGACGGGCAGCGTAGGCGAAGCCCCCCGCAACTGCCACGCGGGCAGTGGTAACGGCATCGCGCCGGGAACGAACGGCTGGACCACGCCGACGCTGCACCCCGGCCGCTACGAACTCGTCCGCAACCTTCCCGGTCACCATGCCGCCGGCATGCATGCCGAACTCGACGTCACGGACCGATGACGACCACGCTCGACCGACCCCTCACAGGTTGTGCGACCAGTCGTCGGCCTCGCCGTGTGCCGCCGGCCCGGCGGGCTGGGCGTGACGGTCGTCGAAGCGGTAGGTGAGGTGGTCGACCACGTCGACGACCCCGTCCAGGCGGCGGGCCAACGCGACCGCCATGGTGGCGTCGCTGCGGTGTTCCAGTTGCCCGGTGAGGGTGACCACACCGTCGTACACATCGACGTCGACGGTGTTCGGGCCGAGCCGCAGCGCGTCGACCAGCACCTCGCTCCGCACCGCCTGCCGGATCTCCTCGTCCGTGCGGACGAAGACCTGAAGCAGATCGCGCCGGGTGACGATGCCGACGAGCCGGTCCTCCTCGTCGACCACGGGCAGTCGCTCGATGCCGTGCAGTGTCATCAGCCGGGCGGCCTCACGGACAGTCGCCTCCGCGGGCACCGTCACGGCGGGCGCCGACATCACGCCACCGGCCGTACGCGCGCGCAACCTGGCGGAGTTCTTCCGCGCACCGCGTCGCAGCTGGTGAACCCATGTACCGAGACGGCTGCGCGGTTCCGAGAGGACTGCCTGGCGTTGCATCAGGTCGGTCTCGGAGACGACACCTATGACCTTGTCGTCCTCGTCGGTCACCGGCAGTCCGCTGACGCGGTGCTCGCGCAGGAGTCGTACGACGTCCTTGAACGGCGTGCCGTAGTCGGCCGTGACGACGTCGTCGGTCATGACGGCGCCGATCCTCGTGGGTTCCATGGCGGACCTCCTTCGAAGGCGGTGATCCGGTCAGCGCAGCCGGCGCAGGTACGGGTCCTGAGCCAGGCGTGGCGCGAGCCTGATGCGGGCATCGAGCGTCGTGATCCCGTGCGGCCCGGCCAGCACCGGGTTGAGATCGGCATCCGTCAGCTGGGGCAGGTCCGAGGCCATCCGGGACAGCCGGTGCAGCAGTTGTTCCAGGGCACCGAGGTCGGCGGTGGGACTGCCGGCGTACCCGAACAGCAGCGGGGAGCAGCGGGGTGAGGCCAGCAGGTCGTGCGCGTCGAGCTCGGTCAGCGGGGCCAGCCGGGCCGCGTGGTCGGCGAGCAGTTCCGTCGCCGTACCGCCGAGCCCGAACACCACGAGCGGCCCGAAGACCTCGTCCCGCGCGATCCCGGCGAACAGCTCAGTGCCGCGCTCGGCCAGCGGCTGGACGACCACGCCGGTCATCCGGTCACCGAACCGGGTGATCAGATCCCGGTGTGCGGCCCTGACCTGGGCGCTGGTCTGCAGGTCCAGGTGGAGGGCGCGTTGCTCGCTCTTGTGCAGCAGCCCTGGCCAGTAGGCCTTCATCACGACCCGTCCGTCAGGCCCCGCGAGCCGCTCGGCCGCTGCCACGGCCTCGTCGTCGTCCTCGGCCCATGCCCAGGGGATCTGCGGGATGACGTAGCAGGCGAGGAGCAACGAGGTTGCCCGCGGATCCAGCCACCCGCCCTCCGGGTTGGCGTCCAGGTACGCGGCGACGATCTCCCGTGCGCGAGCGGTCTCCACGTCCGGCAACTCCGGAACCGCGCTGGGAAGTCGGGCAAGCCATTTCGCGCGGGCGGCGGCGTGGGCCAGGGCGCGGGCGGCATCCTCTGCGTCCGAGTACGCGGGAACAGCGGTCTCGCCCGCGGTCTGCAGCAGCTCGACACGGGACGACTGAGTGGGCAGGACAGCGAGAACCGGGCGGGGGAGCCGCCCTGCCGTCCGTGTCAGCGCGTGTAGGAGATCCTCGCCGGTAGCCGTGGCTACGGCGGTCGGGACGAGCGTGACGAGGACGGCGTCGACGGCACCGTGCCGGGCCAGGAGACCGGTACACGAACGCAGTTGCTCCTCGCCGACCACCGCGGTCACGTCCACCGGATTGGTGGCGGTGGCGCCATCGGGCAGCACACCGAGAAGTTCGTTCACCAGGTCGACGCCGAGCGAGGGGACGTCGAGCCCGGCTTCCGCGCACGCGTCGGCGGCGAGGACGCCCACTCCGCCGGCATTGCTCACGACAGCCACTTTCGTGCCCTTGGGGAGGGGCTGTGCATGGAGCAGTGCGGCGGTGTCGAGGAGTTCGCCGATGGTCCGGGTTGCGGTGACGCCGGCCTGGGCGAACAGGACCTGGCGGGTCATGGTGGGGGTGGCCGCGGCTGCGGTGTGGGAAGCCGCACCGCGCCGCCCGGCCTCGGAGCGGCCCGCGTCGACTGTGAGTACCGGCATGGAGTGGGCGACGCGGCGGGCGGTACGCGAGAAGGCACGTGGGTTGCCGAAGGACTCCAGGTGCAGCACCGCCAGGTCGGTGTGCCCGTCGCTCTCCCACCACTGGAGCATGTCGTTGCCGCTGACGTCGTACTTGTCGCCGAGTGAGACGAAGCTGGACGCGCCGATGCCGAGCCGGGCGAGCCCGTCCAGCAGCGCGATGCCGATACCGCCGGACTGTACGGCGACTCCGGCGGTGCCGGGCCCTGGGTGGTGTGCGGCGAAGGTCGCGTCGAGACGGACGTCGTCCGCGGTGTTGGCCAGGCCCAGACAGTTCGGGCCGACGAGCCTCATGCCGTGTCGCCGGCACACGTCCATGAGAGCACCGGACTGATGCCGGTTCAGGCCCGCGGACACCACGAGCAGAGCGCCCATCCCGGCCTTCCCGCACTCCTGCGCCACCTCGGCAACGGCGGGCGCCGGTACGGCGATCACGGCCAGGTCGGCCACCTGCGGCAGGTCGGAGACTGACCGGTAGGCGCGCACGCCGGCGATCGCACCGGCCTCGGGGTGTACGACGAAGCACGGCCCGGTGTAGTCACCGCTGCAGATGTTCCGCAGAATCGCGCGCCCCACGGAGCCGGGCCTGCGGCCCGCACCGATCACCACGACACTCCTTGGCCGCAGCAGCCGCTGCATGCTGACCACGTCGGCGACCCGCCCCCGGGCATCGACGGCTTCCAAGTAGGGTTCGTCCTCGGTGAGTTCGACCGTGCAGTGCACCTCGGGGCCCTGGAAGTGGCGGGTGACGCGCAGCCCCAGGTCGTGGAAGACCTTCAGCACCTCGTGGTTCTCGGACAAGGCGTCCGCGGTGAAAGCCGTCACACCCGCCGTACGAGCCGCGTCGGCCAGGTGCTCCAGCAGCAGTGTGGCCACACCCCGGTGGTGCCAGCCGTCGGCGACGGCCACCGCGATCTCGGCGGAGCTGCCCGGCGGCAGGACCTCGTATTCGGCCAGGCCCACCAGATGTCCCCCGTACTCGGCGGCCAGTGCACGGTAGCCGGGCCGTTCGCCGGCGGCCACCCGGTCGGCGGCCACTCGGGCGGAGGCCGGGCTGACGGAGAAGAACCGCAGCCGCAGATGTTCCAGTGACATCTCCTCATACAGCCGTAGGACTTCATCGCTGTCCGCCGGACCCGCCTGCCGTATCCGCACGGTGGTGCCGTCGGTCAGCAGCGCGTGCACCGGAGCTTCCTTGATGCCGGCCATCATGAGGCCTCCCTCCGGACGCATCCCCTCCAGCGTCCGGCGCGCGCTCGCTGGATCACAGGGGCTGACCGGGTAAGCGTCCGGGACGAGTGGCCCCGGCGCGCTCTCAGGCCGGTGCCGGTCCGTCCGTGCCGGAGCAGGTCCGGCGTCAGCACCGCGGCGGCCCGCGCCCCGAAGGCAGACGAGGCTGGTGCGACCGAGGAGACCGCTGTGACGCACGTTCCGGCTCTCTTCCCGCTCAAGAGCCTGCCCGCCTGGCTGACCGTGATGACCCGGCTCAACCCCCTCACCTATGCCGTCGATCCCTTGCGCCACCTCGTCTTCGCCGCCCAGCACATGCCACGCGCAGCCCAGGCTCGCTTCCCCACAGGGGTCACCCTTTTCGGACATCAGCTGCCCCTCGCCGCCGAACTGGGCATAGTCTGTGCCTGCGTGCCCGTCTTCCTCGCCGTGGCCATCAACGGCTTCGGTAAACCGGATTAGGACGCGACCAGCGTGTCGGCATCCGGTCCAGGCAGCGGGGGACCGGAAAGTGCGCGGACGGGGACGAACGGCCCAAGCGCGGTCGGCAACCGCAGCCCAGACTTGGACCCATGACCGTGAACGGTACGTCTGAACTCGACCACGCACAGTGCCTGGCACTGCTCGGCGCGTGTCGCTACGGGCGCGTGGTCTTCACTGATCAGGCCCTGCCCGTGGTCGTTCCGGTCTCCTGCCTGCTCGACCGCGACGGCGTTGTCATCGGTGGGTGTGACGACCGGCGTCTGGACCGCCTGCGCGACGGCGATGTCGTCGTCTTCCAGGCGGACAGGGCGAGCGAGGCGGGCGACGTCACCGAGAGCGTCACGGTCACCGGTTACACCCACAGCATCCACGACGCTCACGAAATCGACCGAATCATCGGCCTCGCCGTCGACGGGTACTGGTGCCCGAAAGCCGACGAAAAGATCATGTCGATCGGGCTCACGATCGTGGACGGCCGTCGGTACCTCCGGGCCGCCGGCTGACCCTGCGCTCGCTGGAATCTGCTCCGGTCAAGCGCGATGATGTATCGCGCCTGATTTGGAGCATGTGTCATGCCTGCTGCTGAGAGAGAGCCTGGCAGGCCGAACGCGCCGGCCCGGCCGACCGCCGGCCCGCACCCAGGACGCCTGTACTTCCCCGACCCCGCCCGCCTTGAACTCGACCAGGCGGTGCAGAACCTGCTGGCCACCGCACACGAGGTACAGCGCACCCAGGGCCGGATCCGCGCGCTGCTGCGCGCGGTCATGCTGGTCACCGACGAGAGCGACCTGGCCAGGATTCTGCGGCAGCTGGTCATCTCCGCACGCGACCTGACCGGGGCCGCCTGGGCCGCCGTGGTGCCGGGCGATGAGTTCGGCCGGGCCGACAACATGATCCACGCGGGACTGCAGGACGCGGACGCCGACCACCTCGACCCGATCGCGCTCGCGCTGCACGACTTCCAGGACCACTTCGCAGGCCGTGACATCGTCCGGGTGGACGACGCCAGGGTCTCCCGGGCACACCGCCGGTCAGTGCCCTCCTCGGCGCCGCGATCCGGACCGGCAACGGGAACGCCGCGCACCTGTACCTGGCCGACAAGCACCACCCCGGCCACTCCCCGGGACCCTTCAGCTCCGAGGACGAGGAGCTGGTGCAGGTGCTGGCATCGGCGGCCGCAACCGCCGTGGACCACGCCGTGCTGCTGGACCAGATTCGGCTGCGCGAGGCATGGCAGCACGCGCATACCCAGCTCACCACCGCCATCCTCAGCGACGCCGACGGCGACCACGCGCTGCAGGTCATCGCCGAGCAGGCCCTGCAGATCGCCGAGGCCGACACCGCCCTGGTCAGCCTGCCCGACCGTGCGCCCGACCGCCTGGTCGTCCGCGCCGCAGCCGGCCTCGGCAGCTCCGAACTGCTCGGCCGGACACAGCCCGTGGACGCCGCCTCCCTGACCGGCCGCGCCTACGCCACAGGCCGGCCCCGGATCACCGAGGACGCCCGCGGCGGTCTCCACATTCTGGGCCTGCAGCTCCCGGTTGCGACGAGCCTGGGTCCGGCCATGGCCGTCCCGCTCACCGACCGAGACACACCCGTCGGCACGCTGTCCGTCGCCCGTGCCACGACGCGCAGGCGCTTCGGCAGCACAGAGGTGGAACTCCTCGCCTCCTTCGCCGTCCAGGCGGCACTCGCCCGGCGCCTGACCGCAGACCGTGCGGACGACGAACAACTCAGACTCCTCCACGACAGTGACCGCATCGGAGCCGACCTGCGCGAGCGCACCATCCGGGATCTCTACGCCATCGGCCTCGACCTGCACAGCATCGCCGGACGCCTCGACTCCGACCGGCAGCAGGCAGTGCTCGACGGTGCCGATCGCATCGACGTGGTCATCAAGGACATCACCGGCACCGTCTTCGGCCTCCGGATCACCCGTGAGAGCTGAGCCGCGTTCGAGCACCGGGGAATCACGGCCGACTCGTCGACGGCAGGCGGAGCGCAGGTGTGCACGTCCAGGCCAACGGCTCGGCCGGGGCCGGCGGTGCCCGGCATCATTGGTCAGCAGCGCTGTCGGACCGCGTGCCCGACTCGGGGGAGCAGTCGGAGACGCGCAACCGCAAGGTCCGCAGCCCCAGAACGTCGCAGAGAAGGCCCTCGAGGCGGCGAATCAGCAACGCACCGCTCTGCCGGGCGAGACCCGGGCCTGCCGGTCGGGCGAACCAACGCGAAAGATCCTCGTGCGCAGTCGGGCACTCTGCGCAAGGCGCCGCCGGCTCGGATTGAGCTTGTCGAAGGCGGCTACGAGCGCCCGGTCCAGGCCCGCCGATGTATGCCCTCGAGGCGTCGGTGACGAGCACGCCCCCTCGGCCCGGGTGGTGACGTGGTGACTGGAGGCCGACGGAGGTTCGGACTGTGCTCGTTCATCGGATTCAGGTGGTGGGTGCAGGCGCCTGCGAGCCCTCGTCGACAAGGAGCAGGGCGCCGGTCGCGGCCAGGACCTCCTGCACGGTGATGCCCGGAGCGGTTTCCACCAGGTGCAGGCCCTCGGTGGTGACGTCGATGACGGCCAGGTCGGTGATGATTCGGTCCACCACACGGCGGCCCGTGGCGGGAAGACTCAACTCCTCAACGATCTTCGGGCTGCCGTCCTTGGCGACGTGCTCCATCACGACGACCAGCCGGCGGGCGCCGTGGACCAGGTCCATCGCACCGCCCATGCCCTTGACCATCTTCCCGGGGATCACCCAGTTGGCCAGGTCGCCGCATGCCGACACCTGCAAGGCGCCGAGCACGGAGACATCGATCCGACCGGCTCGGATCATGCCGAAGGAGAGGGCCGAATCGAAGTAGGAGGTGCCGGAGACGGTGGTCACCGTCTCCTTCCCGGCGTTGATCACATCAGGGTGCTCGTCGCCGTCGTACGGGTAGGGGCCCACGCCCAGAATGCCGTTCTCCGAGTGCAGCACCACGTGCACGCCGTCCGGCAGGTGGTTGGGGATCAGGGTGGGCAGACCGATGCCCAGGTTGACGTACTGGCCGTCGCGCAGCTCCCGGGCGGCGCGGGCGGCGAGCTGGTTGCGGTCGAGCGGCATGGTCACTTCTCCTCGGAGTCGGTGCGGGGGACGGCTGCCTGGGCGCCGACGTGTGCCGGGCGCACGGTGCGACGCTCGATGCGCTTGAGCAGCGAGTCGTCGACGGCGACCACTCGGTCCACGTACACGCCCGGCAGATGCACGGCGTCCGGTGGCAGTTCGCCGGCATCGACGATGCGCTCGGCCTCCACCACGGTCACGCGCCCCGCCATCGCGCACAGCGGATTGAAGTTGCGTGCCGACGCATGGAAGACGCAGTTGCCGTGCCGGTCGGCGACCGCGGCCCGCACCAGGGCGAAGTCGGCGGTGATGGCCTCCTCCAGCAGGTAGCGGCGGCCGCCGAACTCCCGTGTCTCCTTGGGCGGGGAGGCCACCGCGACACCGCCGTCGCAGGTGTGGCGCCACGGCAGGCCGCCCTCCTCGACCTGGGTGCCCACCCCGGCCGGGGTGTAGAACGCGGGGATGCCGGTGCCGCCCGCCCGCAGGCGCTCGGCGAGAGTGCCTTGCGGTGTCAGTTCCACCTCCAGTTCGCCGGCCAGGTACTGGCGGGCGAACTCCTTGTTCTCGCCCACGTAGGAGGAGGTCATCCGGGTGATCCGGCCGGCCCGCAGCAGCAGTCCCAGCCCCCAGTCGTCGACACCGCAGTTGTTGGACACGACCCGCAGGCCGGACGCGTTCGTCCCGGTCAGCGCGGCGATCAGCGTCGACGGGATGCCGCACAGACCGAACCCGCCGACCGCGAGTGTC
Organism: Streptomyces broussonetiae; assembly: GCF_009796285.1. Taxonomy (NCBI): domain Bacteria; kingdom Bacillati; phylum Actinomycetota; class Actinomycetes; order Kitasatosporales; family Streptomycetaceae; genus Streptomyces; species Streptomyces broussonetiae. The sequence goes on from NZ_CP047020.1 coordinate 9,377,945, forward strand.
GCACCGTCAGGGATGTCCGCCACTGCCTGCTCGGCCGCGGCCACCACTTTGTCCATGCTCTTTCCTTCCCCACGGGGTCCGTTCCGTTCGCCGGGCCGGTCGGCTCACCGCGTCGGCGGCCTGGACCAGGTGGTCTTCACCCTTGCGGTACCTGCCGTCACCGACCATGTGCGCCAGTGCCATGACTGGGCCTCGAAGAGCGGTGATTGACAACATGCCGCCTGTCGCACGGCGCTCCTAGGGTTCCGACAACCACGCACCGCGCCCCGTCGTACGAGGCTGCCGTCCCAGCAAGCCTGACGGAACCCGGCGGCGGGCGGGCGACACACTGTCAGGAGCCGATCGTCATGCGTTCCAGCCTCACGGGCACCTTCAGCAGCAGATCTGTTCGCGCACTCACCCTGATCGCGGTCGGAGCCCTGGTCGCGGGCTGCTCCTCGGCCGGTACCGCAGGCACCGCGTCCGCCGGCTCGGACGGCAGGACCGCCTCCGTGAAGGTGGGGCTGGTCTACTCGCGCAGCGGACTCCTCGCCGCCTACGGCAAGCAGTACGAGCAGGGTTTCAAGGCCGGTCTGGCCTACGCCACGCACGGGACGAACAAGGCCGGCGGCCATCCGGTCGAGGTCACCGAACAGGACGACGCGGGCGACCCGGCCAAGGCCGTGGCCGCGGCCAAGACCCTCGTCGGCAAGGGCTACAAGATCCTCGCCGGCACCACCGACTCCGGTGTGGCACTGCAGATGGCGCCGCTGGCCGCGCAGAACAAGGTGCTGTACGTGAGCGGTCCCGCCGCGACCGACGCGGTCACCGGCGTCAACGCCTACACCTTCCGCTCGGGCCGGCAGTCCTATCAGGACATCCTCGCGGCCGGAACCCTTCTCGGCGACGCCAAGGGCAGGAAGGTCACCGTGCTCGCCCAGAACTCCGCGTTCGGACAGGCCAATGTGGCCGCCGTGAAGTCGGTCCTCGGGAAGGAGGGCGCGCACGTCGGTTCCGTGTTGGCCCCGTCGAGCGCCACCGACCTCACGCCCTTCGCCCGCCAGACCAGGGCCGGCAAGCCGGACCTGGTGTTCGTCGCCTGGGCGGGCGCCACCGCCCCTGCCCTGTGGACCGCGCTCAACCAGCAGGGCGTGCTGGACGCGAGCAAGGTCGTCACCGGACTCGCGGGCACCGCCTCGTACCCGGTCTTCGGCCCGGCCGGCTCCAAGGTCGCCTTCCTCGCGCACTACTTTCCGGGCGCCGGGGGCGGCAACCCCGTCGAGAAGGCCATGCTCGACGGCATCACCAAGGCCGGTGGAACCCCCGACCTGTTCAGCCCGGACGGCTTCACCGCCGCCCAGATGATCGTGCACGCCGTCGAGTCCGGCAGCACCACCGACACCGCGGCCATGGCCAAGGCGCTGGAGGGCTGGAGCTTCGACGGGCCCAAGGGCAAGGAGCAGATCCGCGCGACGGACCACGCCCTGCTGCAGCCGATGTTCACGGCCCGGCTCAAGGGCACCGGCAGCGCCGCCCGGCCCGAGCTGATCGCCGGCATCCCGATGACAGCGGTCGCACCACCGGCCACGAAGACGGCGGGCTGAGACGATGTCCTCCTCGAACACGACGTCACCGGGCGCCGCGGGGGCTGCGGGCGCCGGGGAGACCCGTACCTTTCCGGTCCCTGTGCTCCGGCTGCGCGACGTCGGCTGGTCGGTCGGCGGCGCGACCATCGTCGACTCCGTCTCCTTCGACGTCCGCGAGGGCGAGTTCCTCGCCTTCATCGGCCCCAACGGCGCAGGAAAGACCTCCCTGTTCAACCTGGTCAGCGGGCTCAGTCCGGTCTCCCGGGGCACGATCGAACTGGACGGCCGCGATGTCACCGCGGAAGCCGCCTACGCCCGGGCCCGGCGCGGCCTCGGGCGTACCTTCCAGACCTCCAGCCTGTGGCCGGGCATGACGGTCGCCGACCACGTGGGGCTCGCGGCCCAGGCTGCCGACGGCGGTTCGTACCGGGTCTGGCGCCGTGCCGACACCTACCCGGAGCAGGTCGACCGGGTGCTGGCGCGCACTCAGCTCGCGCACCGCGCCGGCACCCGCGCCGACGCCCTCTCACACGGCGAGAAACGCAAGCTCGAACTTGCTGTCCTGCTCGTCGGCGAGCCCCGGCTGATGCTGCTGGACGAGCCGATGGCGGGCGTGAGCGCCGAGGAGGTGCCTGCGCTGACCGACCTCATCCGGTCGCTGCACAAGGAGGAGGGGCGCACCGTGCTCATGGTCGAGCACCACATGGACGTGTTGCTGGATCTGGCCGATCGGCTGGCCGTGATGCATCACGGCACACTGCTGGCCCTGGACACCCCGCAGGCCGTGGTGGCCGACCCGGCCGTACAACAGGCCTACCTCGGGGAGGAGTTGTGAACCCCGCTCCGGTGCCCCTGCTGACCGTGCGCGATCTGCGGGTCGTGATCGGGGGCAAACACATCCTGCACGGCGTCGACCTGGAGGTGGCCGCCTCCGGCACCACCGCTCTGCTGGGACGCAACGGAGCGGGCAAGACGACCACCGTACGTGGCATCCTCGGCCTGGTTCCGCGCACCGGCAGCATCCTGCTGGCCGGTGCGGAGACGGTGCGTCTGGCCACCCACACCCTGGTGCGCCGGGGCATCGGCTACGCCCCCGAGGACCGCGGTGTCTTCGCCGCTCTCAGCGTGGCCGAGAACCTGCGTCTCGCCGAGCGGCCCGGCGCCGGTGAACCGGCCTACGACCTGGTGCACGAACTCTTCCCGGAGCTGAGACGACGCGCCCGGCAGGCCGCCGGAACCCTGTCCGGCGGCCAGCAGCAGATGGTCGCCATCGCCCGGACCTTGCTCAACGGCAACCGGATGATCATCGCTGACGAACCCACCAAGGGGCTGGCGCCGAAGGTGGTCACCGAGGTCACCCAGGCGCTGGAGCGTGCCGCCGAGGCGGTGCCCGTCCTGCTCGTGGAGCAGAACCTCGCCGTGGTGCGCCGCCTCGCCCGCCACTGCGTCGTCCTTGCCGACGGCCGCACCGCGCACCGGGGCCCCGCCGCCGACCTCCTCGCCGACGCGGCGGCGGCACGCCGGCTGCTCGGCGTCGGCAGCGCCGCAAAGGGTTCCGCCGACCAGTCCGTTCGCACCGCGGCGCGTCCCGCCGCCCGGACCACGGAGGCAGACTTCTGATGGCCACCGTCGTGCTGCTCACCTTCACCGGACTCGGCCTGGGCGCCCTGTACTTCCTGGTCGCCGCCGGCCTGTCGCTGATCTTCGGGCTGATGGACGTGCTCAACTTCGCCCACGGTGCCCTGTTGTCCGTGGGCGCCTACGGTGCCTGGTGGGCCGCCTCGGGCCATCTGCCCGGCGCCGGCTCCGGAGGCGCCGGATTCGCCCTCGCCGTCGTCTTCGGCACCGCGGTGGGCACGGTCGCTGCCGTGCTGCTCGAACTCGCCGTGATCCGCCCGCTCTACACCCGTCCTCGCGAGCAGATCCTCGCCACGGTGGGCGTGGGTCTGGCCGTGCCGGCGCTGCTGTCCGCGATCTGGGGATCCGACGCCCGGCCCTTCCCCGGGCCGAAGGCACTGTCCGGCACCTTCGGTCTGCTGGGCGCCGAAGTGCCGCTCGACCGCCCGGTGCTGATCGGCGCGGCCCTGGTGGTCCTGACCGCGCTCAAGCTGTTCCTGGGCCGCACCCGGCACGGACTGGTCGTGCGCGCGGGGGTGGAGGACCGGGCGATGGTCACCGCGCTCGGCATCGACGTGCGCAGGGCCTTCACTCTGGTCTTCGCCATCGGCGGCGCAGCAGCAGCCCTCGGTGGTGCCGTCGGCGGCCTCTACTTCGGCTCCGTGGACCCCCACCAGGGTACGTCGCTGCTCATCTTCGCCTTCGTGGTCGTCGTGACGGGCGGCATGGGCTCGCTCACCGGCGCCGCGCTGGCCTCGGTGGCCGTGGGCCTCGTCCAGCAGTTCGCCAACTACTACACCACCGCCGGGCTCGGCGACCTCGCTGTCGTCGTCCTGCTCGCCGCCCTGCTGCTCGTCCGGCCGCGGGGGCTCACCGGGAGGCTCGCATGACCACCGCCACCCAGCCGCGCGGCCGGGCCCGCACGGCGAACAACCCCGTCGCCACCCGTTCCGAGAGGCTGCGGCGAGCCACCCGCTGGTGGCCCGCCCTGCTGCTCGTGGTGCTCCTCACGGTGCCCTACAGCGCGTTGCCGTTGCCGGGCCTGCTCGACGGTCCGATCGGCAGCCCCGGCAACCTCCAACTGCTCGCCCTGTGCCTGCTCTTCGGGGGTCTGGCCACCGGCTACGACCTGCTGCTCGGACGTACAGGTCTGCTGTCCTTCGGGCACGCCCTCTACTTCGCCGCGGGCACCTACGTCACCAACACCGTGATGCTCGAAGCAGGACTGCCGTTCGCCGTGTCCGCGCTGTCGGGACTGCTGGCGGGCGCAGTGCTGTCCGCGCTGCTGGGCGCCGTCAGCCTCCGAGCCAGCGGCATCGGGTTCTCCATGGTGACCCTGGCCTTCGCGCAGGCCGCGTCGATCCTCGTGCAGCGCGATCCCGGAGGCGTCACCGGCGGCGAGGAAGGCAGGGCCGCGCCTGCGGACAGACTGCCGGCCTCACTGGTCGGCATCGAGCACACCGCCAACCTGTACTGGATGGCCCTGGCCTACCTCGTGGTCGTGCTGGTCGTGGTGCAGTGGGCGGTCCGCTCGCCCACCGGCCGGGTCTGGGAGGGCATCAAGGAGAACGAGCGCCGAGTGGAGGTGCTGGGGCTGCGCCCGTACGGTTTCAAACTGGTCGCCTTCGTCCTGGCCGGCACCCTGGCCGCGCTCGGCGGCATCGTCTACCTGCTGCTGACCGGCGGCGCCACCCCGCAGACGACCACCTCGGACTTCACGCTGTCCCTGCTGGTGATGGTGGTGCTGGGCGGCTCGGGGACCCGGTGGGGTCCGATGATCGGCGGCATCCTCTACACCTGGGCCGACCAACGTCTCGGCGACCTGGCCGGCTCGGGCGCGGTCGCCTCTCTGCCCTCTGTGGTCCGTGTGCCGCTCTCGCAGCCGCTGTTCCTGCTCGGCGCCCTGTTCGTCGCGGTGATATACCTGCTGCCCGGTGGCGTGGCCCGGCTCCCGGCCCGGCTGCGCACCGCCCGTACGTCCCGCGCCGCCGACCGCGAGGAGGTCCTCCAGCCATGAGCCGCACTTCACGGAACGAGGCAACCGGACATCAGGGCGCCGCCGTTGCCGGGCACGAGGAGTTCCAAGTGCCGGTGGCCGGCGGGAAGCTGGCCGTGTCGCGCTGGCCGGCCCACGACCCGGGCGCGCCGGTGGTACTGGCGCTGCACGGCATCACCGCCAACGGCCTGAGCTGGGCGCGCGTCGCCCACCACCTGGCCGGCCGGGTCACCCTGGTGGCGCCCGACCTGCGCGGCCGGGGCCGCAGCGGGTCACTGCCCGGCCCGTACGGCATTGCGGCCCACGCCGACGACATGGCCGCCGTCGTGGAGGCGCTGGGAGTGGCGCGGGTGGTGCTGACCGGCCACTCCATGGGGGCCTTCACCGCGGCCCTGACCGCGGTGCGTCATCCGGACCTGCTGACGGGCCTGCTGCTGGTGGACGGCGCCGTGGGCTTCCCCGTCCCACCCGGCCTGGATCCCGACGAACTGATCACTTCGGTGATCGGCCCGGCCATGCGGCGGCTGTCGATGACGTTCCCGGACCGGGAGGCCTACCGCGCTTTCTGGCAGCGGCATCCGGCCTTCGTCGGCTCCTGGTCGCCGTGGGTGGATGCCTACGTCCAGCGCGACCTCGTGGGGGAGGAGCCCGAACTGCGTTCCTCCTGCAGCCTCGAGGCGGTCCGCACCGACGGCGTGGACCAGCTGCGTGAAGAAGTGTCGGGTGCGGTGCACCGGCTGCCCCGCCCGGCCGTGCTGCTGTGGGCGGAACGCGGCCTGATGGACGAGCCGCAGGGCCTGTACGACGAGCAGAGGCTCGCCTCCGCCGGCCTTGCCTCCCGCCTGGTGCGCACCCAGCTCGTACCTGGCACCAACCACTACACGATCCTCGTCGGCGACGAGGGCGCCCAGGTCGTGGCACACCACCTGCTGGCCGCGGCCGGCATGGCGGGAACCGTTGGACGGAACGGCACACCGTAGCGGTGACCGTGCCGGCTCCTGTCGGGTCCTCCGTGCCGGGGTCGTTCGGCCGTGCAGATGCACGGTTGCCAGCGCACCCGGTGGGCCCTTCAGGTACCCGACAACAGGTGTAGACGCAGGGCGAGTTGGAGTTCCAGCGCCTGTTCGGGAGCGTTCCAGTCGGGTCCGAGCAGCGCCTGGATGCGGTCCAAGCGCTGTACGACGGTGTTCACATGCACGTGCAGCTCCTCCTTCGCCCGGGTCAGGCTGCCACCGCAACCGAAGTAGGCGTGCAGCGTGCGGATCAGCTGGGTGCCGCGCTGGGCGTCGTACTCCAGCAGTGGCCCCAAGGTGCCGGCGATGAAGCCGTCCACGTCGTGGTGGTCACCCAACAGCACGCCGAGGAAGCCGAGTTCGGCCGCGCTGGCCCCTGCCCCGGCGCGGCCGAGCACGTACAGGGCGCGCAGGCAGCGCGAGCCCTCGGCGTGCGCGTCGGTGATGGCCCGCGGCCCGGTCGCCGGACCGGCGCCGGCCACCGTGACCGGAGCGCCGGCAAGCTGGCCGAGCTGTCCGGCGGTGACGCGGGCCGCCTCACCCGGGCCGGTGCCGTCGTACGGCAGCAGTAGCACCACGGCGCCCTCGTGTTCCGCACTGACGCCGCCGCCCCCGAACAGACACCGCGCGGCGGCGTCGGCGAGTCGCTCCCGAGCTGTGGCGTCGGACCGGGCGACGAGCAGGACGTGGGGCCGGTCGAGGTCTATGCCGAGGCGGCGCCCGCGGGCCACCAGCCCGGCCGGGTCGCGGTCGGGTGCGGTGAGCAGATCGGTGAGCAGGTCACCGCGGACGCGGTTCTCGGTCTCCACGACCGAACGGTTCAACAGGAGCAGCAGGGAGGTCACGACGCTGCTGCGCTCGAACAGGCGCCGGTCGGGGCCGTCGAGTTCCGGCCGCCCGTACAGAACCAGGCAGCCCAGCAGTTCCTGCCCGGCCAGTACCGCGCAGACCCAGCGCCCGTCATGGAACACCGCGTGGGCGGCCGCGCGCGAGGCCTCCGCGGCCGCGACCAACGCCGCAGCCTCCTCGGCGCGACCGGCGTCGCCCGTGCCCCGGGTGAACGCGCCGCCATCCCCGGCGACCGCGGTGAGCGGCCGCCCGGAGCCGTCGTGGACCGCGACGTCCCCCTTCAGCAGTCCGGCCACGGCGGCGGCCACATCCGGGACGTCACCGCCGCGCAGTACCAGATCGGTGAGCCGGTCATGCGACTCCTCGGCACGCTGCATGGCGGCGGAGTGCTCCCGGATCACGGCGTTCGCCTCGGCCAGCTCGGCCAGCGCGACGCGGGCGTCGGCCATGGCCTTGGCAGTGTCGATGGCGATGGCGGCATGGTCGGCCAGCGAGCACAGCAGGGCGACCTCGTCCGGGGAGAAGGCACGCGGCGTACGGTCCGCGGCGAAGAGCGCACCGATGACCTGGCCGCCGCTACCCGACCCCAGCAGTAGCGGCACGCCGAGGATCGCGACCAGGCCCTCGTCCAGAACCCCGGCGTCGATGTTGCCGGTGTGGAGGAAGCGGTCGTCGGTGCGGTAGTCCGGGGAGGCGTAGGGGCGCGCGGTCTGTGCGACCAGACCACCGAGGCCTTCCCCTAGCTGCAGGCGCAGGTTCTGGAACAGCTCCGACACCGAGCCGTCGGTGACTCGCATGTAGGTGTCCCCGGCCTCCTCGTCGGGCAGCGTGAGGTAGGCCGTGTCGGTGCCCAGGAGCAACCTGGCCCGCCGGACGATGGAGCGCAGCACGGCGTCCAGGTCGCGCAGGGCCGCCAGGTCACCGGCCGTGTCGAAGAGCGCGGTCAGCTCCGCTTCCCGGCGCCTGTGCTGCGTGAGCGCGCTCTGTACGCGCAGCGCCGCTTCGGTGGCCTGTTCGACCTCCGTGAGGTCCTGGGCGGTGGCACCGTTGCGCCGTGCCTCTACGGCGACGGCTCCGAGCTCCTCGGCAGGGGCGCCTGCGGCAAGGAGTTCGAGCAGCCGGCGCAGGTGACGGGTGGCGGAGGCGGGCTTGTGCGACATGGGCGGGCAACCGTTGCTGAGTCGGGGACAGGGGAATCGGTGCACGGCCGAGGAGGGCCGGGGTGATCCCCGACCGGGAAGACCCTGACCCTCCGGCCGTGCAGTGGTGCCGGGCCGTCAGGCGGACGCGGCCGTCTGCTGGTCCGGGGCGGACCGCACCGCGGAGCCGTCCGGCTCGATCGCAGCCAGGTCCCTGCCACGGGTCTCGCGGGCGGCGATGACGGCGATCACGGTGATGAGGGCGGCCAGGCCGACGTACACCGAGATCGGGGTGGAGGTGCCGTAGGAGCCGAGCAGAGCGGTGGCGATCAGCGGGGCGGGGGCGCCGGCCGCCACCGAGGAGAGCTGGGCGCCGATGGAGGCACCGGTGTAGCGCATCCGGGTGGCGAACAGCTCGGAGAAGAATGCCGCCTGGGGTGCGTACATGGCGCTGTGGAAGATCAGGCCGACGGTGACAGCCAGGACCAGCGCGGGGAACGACCTGGTGTCGAGCAGTGCGAAGAAGGCCCACGACCACAGGCCCACGCCGACCGCGCCCACCAGGTACACGGGCTTGCGGCCGACGCGGTCGGAGAGGGCGCCGAACAGCGGGATCAGGCAGAACTGCACGGCCGAGCCGATCAGCACGGCGTTCAGCGACGTCTGCTTGTCGATCTTGAGGTGGTCGACGCAGTAGGTAAGGACAAAGGCGGTGATCACGTAGTACGAGATGTTCTCGGCCATCCGGGCGCCCATCGCGACCAGGATGTCCCGCCAGTGGTTGCGCAGGACAGCGACGAACGGCGGCTGCTCGGCCCGCTGCTGCGCCTTGCGTTGCTCGGCCTTGGCCAGCGCTTCCTTGAACAGCGGGGACTCGTCGACGGACAGCCGGATCCACAGACCGATCATGACCAGCACGGCGGAGAGCAGGAACGGCACCCGCCAGCCCCAGGAGTTGAACGCGTCGTCGCTGAGCACGGTGGTCATCAGGGAGAGTACTCCGACGGCGAGCAGGTTGCCGGCCGGTGCGCCGCCCTGCGGCCAGGACGCCCAGAAGCCGCGTCGCTTCGCATCACCGTGTTCGGACACCAGCAGCACCGCCCCGCCCCACTCGCCGCCGAGGGCGAAGCCCTGGATCAGGCGCAGAGTGGTCAGCAGCAGGGGGGCCGCGACACCGATCGTGTGGTAGCCGGGGACGCAGCCGATCAGGGCGGTGGAGAGGCCCATCATCAGCAGGCTGATCACCAGGAGCTTCTTGCGGCCGAGGCGGTCGCCGTAGTGCCCGAACACCACAGCGCCGATGGGTCGGGCGGCGAAGCCGATGGCGTAGGTGAGGAAGGAGAGCAGGGTGCCGGTCAGCGGGTCCGAATCGGGGAAGAACACGTGGCCGAAGACCAGGGCGGCGGCCGAGCCGTAGAGGAAGTAGTCGTACCACTCGATGGTCGTGCCGATGAGGCTGGCTGCGACGATCTTGCGCAGGCCGCCCGGTCTTGCGGAGGAGTCCGGTTCGGTCACGGCGTTGTGAGCGCTGGGCATGGTTGTCACCGTTTCGGAAGGAGATGGGAGCGGAACCTCCGGATCCAGCCGACGCTGGGGGACGAAAGGAGCAGGTCCGGGGGAGTTCGATGGTGCGGTGCGCCGGGGGCAGCGGCGCGCGGGTGCCGTCCCGGCCGGCCTCAGCCGCTCGGAACCGGCATGGGCCGCAGGATGACGAGTGCGTGACGGGTGGTCAGTGGGCTGTCCAGCCGCCGTCCAGGGGGATCGACCCGCCGGTGAGGTAGCCGGTCCGCTCGGTGCACAGCCACAGAGCCGCCTCGGCGACCTCGGTCGGCTCGATGAGACGCTTGATCGCGGTGCGCTCCAGGAACACCTGGTCCATCACTTGTGTCGCAGGGATGCCGTGGGCGAGTGCCTGGTTCGCGATCTGCTCCTCGACCAGCGGCGTGCGGACGTACCCGGGATTGATGCAGTTGCTGGTCACGCCGTGCGGGGCGCCCTCCAGAGCGACCACCTTGCTCAGGCCCTCCAGTGCGTGCTTCGCCGCCACGTACGCCGACTTGTAGGCGCTGGCCCGTAGGCCGTGCACCGAGGAGATGTTGACGACCCGGCCCCAGTGCCGCGCGTACATGTGGGGCAGGGTGCGGCGCAGGATGCGGAACGGTGCCTCCACCATGACCCGCTGTATCAGCGTGAATCGCTCCGGGGGGAACTCGTGCACCGGCGCGACGTGCTGCAGTCCCGCGTTGTTGACCACGATGTCGGCGTCGTCCGGCAACGCGTCCACGGCGTCGGTCTCGGAGAGGTCGGCCACGACGGCGACGCCGCCGATGGCCTCGGCCAGCTCCTTGGCGGCCTCGGCGGCCCGGTCCACGACGTAGACCTCGGCACCGGCCGCGGCGAAGCCCTCGGCGCAGGCCCGGCCGATCCCGCTGGCCGCACCGGTGACCAGAACCTTGCGGCCGGTGAGGAATCGGGTCGAGGCCAGGCCGGCCGCGGCGGCGTCACCGGCCTCGGGATGCTGGGTCGAGCCCTCGGCGGAGTTCTTGGCGCTGTCCATGGCCGAACACGGTAGGTAGGAACCATGAAGTGAGACACGTGGGTCGCCACCATATTTTCGAAGCATGAGATGGGTGAAGTCGCCATGTGCTGATGGTCGGTGGTCACCCCGGCGGGTCCCGCACGCCCGGAACACCCGATAAGCGCGGGTGCGTCGGCCCGCGCTGCTCGTCGCATGTCACAGCGCCACCGCCGACACCATGGGTGCGCGAGCCACGCCGGGCACCGCAGTCCTGGCTGTTCCTCACATGTCGCGCGTGGGCCGGCCGACCGTACCGTCCGCTTTCAGCAAGCCAGTACGACAGTGGGCCGGTGCGGCCTGGTGCAGCACCGGCCGGTCACGAGGACGTGCGCGGGGTGGCGCCTGGCGGGGTGGGACTGCCGGGCGGCGCGCCGCGTCCGCGCTCCCCTCCCTCTCCCCACCACCCATCGGAGTCGCACCATGCTTCACTCCACCTGGCGTAGATTCTTCCGGCGCACCGCACTGGCCGCCGCACTGGGCGCCTTCGCCGCGGGTCTGACGGTCGTCACCCCGCTGGCCGCGAGCGCGGCGGCTGCCGGCACCCTCCAGCAGGTCAGCAACTTCGGCTCGAACCCCGGCAACCTGGCGATGTACGAGTACGCGCCGTCCGGCCTGCCTGCCGGCGCACCGCTGGTCGTGGCTCTGCACGGGTGCACCCAGTCGGCGAGCGACTACCACGCGAACTCCGGGTGGCAGAAGTTCGCCGACCAGTGGGGCTTCGCCGTGGTCTACCCGCAGACCAGTGCGGCCAACAACAGCCTGTCCTGCTTCAGTTGGTTCGACTCGACCAAGGACACCCGCGGTAATGGCGAGGCGGCCTCCGTCAAGCAGATGGTCGACACCGCCGTGGCGCAGTACGGCTCGGACCGCAGCCGCATCTTCGTCACCGGGCTGTCCGCCGGCGGCGGCATGACCGCGGACCTGCTCGCCGACTATCCGGACGTGTTCGCCGGCGGTTCCGTCGACTCCGGCATCCCCGCGCAGTGCGCCACCACCCAGACCGGCGCCTCCGGCTGCCAGTACAGCAGCCAGAACCTCACCCCGCAGCAGTGGGGCGACAAGGTCCGCAACTCCGATCCGGGGTACTCGGGCCCATGGCCGCGCGTCGCCGTCTGGCAGGGCACCTCCGACACCACCGTCGCCCCGGTCAACGGGACCGAGCTGCGCGACCAGTGGACCGATGTCCGGGGCATCGGCCAGACGGCCTCCAGCACCCAGACCCTGACCGGCGGCACCACCGAGAGCATCTACGACGACGCCACCGGCAAGCCCGCCGTCGCCCTGTTCTCGGTCTCCGGTATGGCGCACGGCCTTGCCGTGAACCCCGGCTCGGGCGCCGACCAGTGCGGCAGCACAGGTACCTACTACCTCAACTACATCTGCTCCAGCTACTACACCGCGAAGTTCTGGGGTCTGGACGGCAGCGGCGGCCAGGGCGGCACCGGTTCCCTGCCCGCGCCGTCCGGCCTCACGGTGACCGGCACCACCGACACGGGCGTCTCGCTGTCGTGGAACTCCGTCAGCGGCGCCGCCTCCTACAACATCTACCGCGACGGCACGATGGTCGGTTCCGCGACGGGCACCACGTACACCGACACCGGCCTGTCGGCGGGCACCGCCTACGGTTACACCGTCGCCGCGGTCGACTCCTCCGGTGCTGTCGGCGCGTCGTCCGCTTCGGTCACGGCGACGACGACGGGCTCCGCGGCCCAGTGCTACACCGACAACAACTACAACCAGGTGCAGGCCGGACGAGCCCACCAGAGCGGTGGCTACACCTACGCCGACGGCTCCGACGAGAACATGGGTCTGTACAACGTGGCCGTCACCCACACCCTGACGGAGACCTCCCCGGGCTACTTCGTCATCGCCGACTCCGGCTGCTGAACCGGCCAGCCCCACGCCTGCGCCGGCTGGTCAGAGGGGCCGGCGCAGGCAACGCCCGACAACGGCTCCGTCTCCGGCTCCGTCGACTTCGCTTCGAGCTTCGAGTCCGTACCGCCGCCGACGCGTCGGCGGGCTCGACGCGTGCCCTCTGCCGGGCCGGACGAGACAGGAGGTGCGATGCCGGTCCCACTCCGTGTCGGTGCCCGTGCGTCGCGCACCTTATGGGCGACGGGGATCGTCGCAGCTGGCGGGCGGGACCGGGGCAAGTCCGCCGGGCGAGCCAAGGAGATCGCCGCGCGGCAGGGCCGCGGCCGGCGGCCTCGCCGCACCGTCCAGCCCGACATGCCGGCATTGCACGGGGGCCGAGGTGGAATGGGTGCGACGGTTTCTCCGCCGTCGCCCTGTCCGGCCGGTACGGCATCTGACAGGAGAAGACCACGGCCGTGGGCCGGCACCTGTGCGGGGCGACCCGAGTCCGCTCGGGTCGCCCCGCACAGGTGCCGAGATCGGTGAGTCAGGACGGGGGCCGCAGAACTGCGTCAATGACGTAGATGGTGGCGTTCGCGGCCTTGATGTTGCCGCAGACGATTTTCGCCTTGCCGTTGACCTTGAATTCGGTGCCCGAGCCCGACGTGGTCAGTTTGCCGCCTTCCACCGTCGTGAAGGAGCCCTTGGCGAGCGCGTCCGGTGTGATCTGCTTGGCCACGATGTGGTACGTCAGCACCTTCTTCAGCTGCCCCTGATTGCTGAGGAGCGAGGCCAGCTGCGACGCGGACGCCTGCTGGAATGCCTGGTCGTTGGGAGCGAAGATGGTGACGTTGGGTTTTCCGTCGAGGGCGCCACTCAGCTTGGCTCTGACCGTGGCTGAGACCAGGTGGCTGAGCTGTGGATATGCGGCCGCAGCCTCTACGACTTTGTCCTTGGCCGTGTTGGCCTTCTGGGCGAGCGCCGAACAGCCGGGACCGAACGTCCCCGACGGACTGGGAGACGCATCCTGCGCGTGGCTCTGTGCCGCCAGACCTCCGAGGGCGAGGGGGACGGTGACCAGAGTTGCCGCGGTGGCCTTTGCTGTACGCGTGCGAATGAACCTCATCGCGACTTTCCTCCCGTGGAGGGCGTGACACTGCAGAGGTATGGGTTGCGGAAGTCCTCGTTTCTGCTGGGCGGGGTGGGGCGGCTGCCGCGCCACGGCCCTGGGCTGCCATCACCCGGCCACTCAGCGAGCGTATCCAGCAGGTGCCGGTGACCGCATCTCGAGGCCCGGATGGATGCGGTGCGCGCTCTCGGGGCATCGGCATGACGGCCGTCAGATCGGTGCTGCATGCACGCGGGCTGTTGGACAGCGCCGACGCCTCCGGGGCCGCCCTGCTGGGTGAGGGCGGGCTGCTGACGGAGATCACCCGGGCCGTGCTGGAGCGGGCCCTGGAAGCGGAGATGACCGGGCACCTCGGCTACGAGAAGCACGGCCCCGCAGGCCGGGGCTCGGGCAACTCGCGCAACGGCGCTTCCGTGAAGACCGTGCTGACCAACGTGGGTGCCCTGACCGTGGAGGTGCCCAGGGACCGCAACGGCGACTTCGAACCTAAGCTGGCCCTGAAGAAGGCGCGCCGGCTGGCGGGCTTCAACGACCGTATCCTGTCGCTCTACGCGCGCGGGATGTCGGTGCGCGGTATCCGCTCCCACCTCGCCCAGATCTACGGGGTCGAGGTCAGCCCGGACCTGATCAGCAAGGTCACCGACGTGGTCGTGGACGAGCTGGCGACCCGGCAGAACCGGCCGCTCGACCCGGTCTGGCCGATCATCTACATCGGCGCGCTGTGGGTGAAGATCCGCTCCGGCGCGGTGACTTCGAAGCCGGTCTACCTGGCCGTCGGCGTCGACATGGACGGGCGCAAGGACGTCCTGGGCCTGTGGGTCGGCGCCGAGGGCGAGGGTGCGACCACGTGGATGGCTGTGCTCACCGAGCTGCGAAACCGCGGGGTCCAGGACGTCTGCATCGTGGTCTGTGATGGGCTGAAGGGCCTGGCCAGAGTTCACGCCCTACCTCGCGTTCCCATCCGCGATAAGGACAGTCGTCCACTCGACGAACATGGTCGAGTCGATCAACGCCCGCCTGTCGAAGGCCACCCGCAACCGCGGCCACTTCCCCTCGGAACAGGCCGCGTTGAAGGTGCTCTACCTCGCGGTCCGAGAGCAGATCACCCCGAAGGCGCGCGACGCCAACCACGTTGCCGCACACTGGAAGGAAGCACTGAACCAGTTCTCGCTCTTCTTCGAGGACCGGCTCAGCGTCCAATGAGCCCAAGGCACTTACACAAGATCACAGACACGCCCCGGTTCTGTGTCGAGGCCGATCGGGCTTTCCCGGGCCAGGATGCATGGAGCGAGGACGTGGCCGCATGATCGAAGGGTCACACCAATCCGAGGACGTCGAGGTCGGCGTCCTGAGCCTTGACCGGGGAGCGGCCACCACCTGTCTGTCCTGGGACGAGTTCGAACAGGAGAGAGACGCTGTGAGGGCGACTTTCACACTGGGGCGGATCGCGGGGGTCCGGATCGGGGTCCACTGGAGCGTGCTGCTCATCTTCGGCATCATCGCGTTCGGTCTCGCGCAGGGCCAGTTCCCCCACGTGGATCCGGGCCATGCCCCGCTGGTGTACTGGTCGGCGGGCCTTGGGACTGCCGTGGTCTTTTTGGCCTCTCTGCTTGCCCACGAACTGGCGCACGCGGTGGTGGCGCGGCGCAACGGCGTGGTCGTGGACGACATCGTGTTGTGGCTGTTGGGTGGGGTGGCCCGGCTGAAGTCGGAGGCGTCGAGCCCGGCGGCGGAACTGCGGATCGCGGGTGTCGGCCCGTTGGTCAGCCTCCTGTTGGGCGGACTCTTCATACTGGGCACCTGGCTGCTCGCCCTGGCGTCCGCACCCAGACTCCTGGCTGAAGTCGGGGCCTGGTTGGCGGGCATCAACCTGCTGCTCGCCGTGTTCAACGCCCTTCCCGCCGCTCCGCTCGACGGCGGGCGGCTGTTGCGTGCCTTCCTGTGGTGGCGTACGGGAGACCGAGTGCGGGCGACGGCCGGGGCCACCATGGCGGGACGCATCCTCGGCTGGCTGCTCATCGGGCTGGGCCTTGTTGTGTTCATGAGAGGCGGCGGGCTCGGCGGACTCTGGCTGGCACTGATCGGCTGGTTCCTTATCGCGGCCGCCACTGCTGAAGGACGGCAGGCGCAGCTGCGCGGTGTACTTGCCGGTGTCCCCGTACGGGACGCTATGACAAAAGACCCGCTCACGGTGCCCGCAGTCCTCACGGTCGCGGATCTGCTGGCCGACCCGCGGTACCGGTACCGGCACTCGGCGTTCCCGGTGACCGATGTGTCCGGGGCACCCACCGGGCTGGTGACGCTGGACAGCGCCAGGGGGGTGCCGCCTGAGAAGAGCGGGACAGTGACGGTGGGCGAGGTGATGGTCCCCCTGTCGCAGACCTCCGTCGCGGGGCCGAACGACTCGCTGGCAGATCTGCTGCCCCGCATGGAGCCCGGCGCCGCGCATCGGGTCCTGGTGATGGAAGAGGGCAGACTCGTTGGGATGCTGTCACTGTCGGACATCAGCCGTACGGTGAACTGGCTGATGAACACCGCTCGGAGCCGGTAGGAAGCTTGCCTCTGCGCCGCGTACGTCGGCGTCGTCGGGGGGCACTTGGACACTTTCCGGAGGGCGGGTGCGAGGTGCCCTGGTCCGCAGGCCTTGCATCCCGAGGTGCAGGCAGCCCGTGGGCGCCATAGCGTGGAAAGGGAGAGATGATGCTGCCCCGCTCATCTCGTGGAGGTGAGTGGGGAGAAGACGTTCGCGTTCGCACAGGACGGGAAGAAGGGATTGCCGTGGGGGCAGCACCGGAGATCCTGCCGGAGACACACCTGACGCCGCAGCAGGCACGTGAGAACCAGCGGCAGTGGTTCCTCGACGCATCCACCGGCGAGCTGAAGCCGGAGGAGAGTTCTGGTGAGGACCCGCAGGACCGGCCGAAGCCGGTCCGGGTGGCGCGCTGGACCTTCGATTGACCGAACCTGCTTGGCAGGACCGTGTCTGGGCGCGGCACCGGCGGCGCACGGGAGCGGTCCTGATCGTGGGTACGGGTGCGGTAGGTGGGTTCCTGGCCGAGGAACTGGCGCGGCTCGGGTTCAGTCCCCTCCACCTGGTCGATCCCGACATCCTGGAGGTGGAGAACCTGGTTCGCCACCCGCTCGGCGCCCCGGCCCTGGGACAGCCGAAGGCCTCGGGGCTGGCGGGCAGGATCCGCCGGGAGTTCCCGCCGTGCGAGGCCACCGGCGTGGATGCCGACTTCCTGAAGCTTCCGGTCGGTGAGCAGCTGTGGCTGGCCGAGCAGGCCGACGTGGTGGTGGCAGCGACAGACTCCGCCGCGTGCCAGCGCCGTGTCAACGCCGTAGCGCTCGCGGCCCGCAAGCCCGCCGTGTACCCGGCGGTGTGGGTGGACGCGCGGGTCCGTGATGCCGAGGTCGGTGAGATCCTCTGGGTGCTGCCCGGCCGTCGAACGCCCTGCTACGAATGTGCGGCCGAGTTCCGGAACGGGGCGGCCGATGCGCAGGCGGCCCGGGGCACCCGGCTCGACATCCAGCTCGTTGCCCTGGCCACCGCCCAGGTCGTGGCGGCGCTGGCCGACCCCGAAGACGAACACGCGGCGATCCTCGACCGGCAGCGCACCGCCGTCTACCTGCACGGGCTCACCCCCACCTCGCCGGCCATCCGCGACGCATTCCCCACCGGCGGTCTGGAGAGCCGCAACGTGCGCATCCCGTTTCCGGACCGGCCCTGCCCGGCGTGTCACGGCAGCCGACTACGTACCTGGGACGCAGCCCGGACACCACCCGATGAGCGGGAAGGAGCCCGCTGGGCGCATGTCGCCGCCTTCCTCACCATCGTGTTCATCGTCATGCTGCTGTTCCTCGTCCTGGCCGGCCGCTTCATACGCAGTTGAGGGACGGCCCGGACGTAGCGCCGCCCGCTGTCGGCCGGTGGCCTCGGCCGCCGCGTTCAGTGTTGCGGATGCGGAACGACCGCGACCGGGCACAGGGCGTGATGCAGCACGCCCTGGCTGACGGACCCGAGCAGCAAGCCTGTGAAACCTCCCAGGCCCCGGGATCCCACCACAAGGCCCAGCGCATGTGCGGACGCTTCGGTCAGCACTTTCACCGGGTGGCCGCGCACAACCTCGTGGTGAAGCTCCACATCCGGGTAGGCGGAGCCGTGGCCGGCCACCGTCTCCGAGAGCAGCCTGCGGCACTCCCGCTGCGCGGCCTGCTCGTCCAGGGCACCGAGGAGCGGAGGGCGCCATACGTGCAGCGCCCGTAGCCCCGCGCCGCGCGAAGCCGCCTCCTCGTACGCGTAGTCGACAGCCGTCTTCGAGTCCGGGCTGCCGTCCACGCCCACCACGAGGAACGAGGGCTGCTGCGAGACGTGTTCGACTTCGCGCACGACGATCACGGGGCAATCGGCGTGGGCGATGACCGGCACTGCCACCGAGGGGGAGCGGGCGAGTTCCTGTACGGCTGTCAGGTGCCGGGAGCCGAGTACGACCGCGGCGGCCTCCTGCGCCTGCCCGCGCAGTACCGAAGCCGCATCGCCTTGCACGAGCAGGACCGACACCGCGACCTCGGGCTGTCGGTCCCTGACGAACGCCTCGGCCTGCTCAAGGGCGTGTGTGCCGAGCGTACGCAGGGCCTCGTCCCACGTCTCCCACGCCGGTGTCAGTTCCGCCGTCCGGTATTTGGAGGGCGGTGCCTCTCGCGCGTGCACCAGGAGCAGCGGCAGCCTGCGCCGGTCGGCCTCGTCGGCTGCCCAGGCCGGCGCCAGCTGCTTCGTGGGATCCGGGTCGATGCCCACCACGATCGGCCGGGCATCCGGCGAACCGGTCACCACATACCTCCCAAGATGGCCCCGTCACTGGAGTGAGCCTGACGGCCTAGCACACGGCCTGACAGCCAGCCTGCCTGCCGTGACCTGCGGCGAGGAATCGATGTTGCTGCCCGGTACCTGAGCCGGGTGCGGCTTCACGGTCGGGCGACAGCCCTGGTGCCGGCCTCACCGGCGCAGTCCTGGTTCACCGGCCAGCGGCGGGGTGGGCAGGCCCGCGTCCTCGTGGAGACCGTTCAGCCACTCCTGCAGAGCCTCCTGGACGGTGTACCGGGGCGTCCAGTCCAGTTCGTGCTGGGCCCGCGTCGTGTCCATGATCGGGAAGTGCAGGACGGCGTCGAACAGGGACGGGGGAGTACGCAGCAGATGCGCTCGCCAGGCGGCCGAGACCACGGCCCGAACCGGCCGACCCGGCACCGGAACGGCCCGTGCGTCGAACATCTTGGCCAGCATGGCCGCGTCCACTACGGGCTCGGCGGCCAGGTTGAAGGCTCCGTGCACCGTGCGCACGGTGGCCTGGTAGAAGGCCTCGGCCGCGTCGTCGGTGTGCAGGGCCTGGTAGCGCATGCCGGGGATGTTCGGGATCGCGGGCATGCGCTCCGGGTGAGTCAGATGCTTGGGCACCAGCGGGCCGCGGAACAAACGGTGCTGCTCGCACGCGGCTTCCCGCTTGAACATGAAGCCCGGCCGCATCCGCACCACGCGGACCCCAGGGTGCTGGAGTTCGAAGGCGTCGAGGACGCGCTCGACGTAGGCCTTCTCCTGGCACAGCGGCGACTCCGGCCAGCCGTCGGTGGGCCAGAACTCGTCCACAGCCCGGTCCTTGGGCCCGGGTGAGTAGGCCCCGACGAAGGACGCGTAGATCAGCGCGGGGACGTCGGCCGCGGCCGCGGCGTCGAAGACCCGGATGCTGCCCTGGACATTCGTGCGCCATGTCGTCACCGGGTGATGCGTGGGCTGGAACAGCCACGCCAGGTGGATGACGGCGTCCGCGCCGGCGAAGTGACCGGCCAGGTCGGTGCTGTCTTCCGCGACGTCCGCGCTCGCCCACTCGGTCTTCGCCGGAGACCACTGCGGAAGGCGGCGGGCCAATCCCAGAATCGAGTCGATCAGGGGTTCCGCGCGCAGTGTCTGGACAACACTGGTGCCGAGGTTTCCGGTGGCCCCGACGACGACCACGCGCATGCCGGGAGGTGTCATGAGTCTCGCCTGCCCTCGAGGCGCTGAGATGGAATGGTTGTTGAGTCCCCTTCCACGACCGTAAGCCGACATCGGCGGCGCCGCACGGCGCTACGCGCCGCCCGCAGACCGTGCGTCTGAGCCTTGATGCATGCGCGGGCCGCCATGGGCACGTCCGCCCATCCGGCGCACACCGGCTGCCCCGCACGGCTCGTTGATCCAGTCGTGGCAGCACAGAGGCCTGGCGCGGACGTGTCCTACGCAGCGTTGTCCGTGGTGTGCCCGACCGCCACTTGGTGCAGACGCCGGTCAACGACGCTGCGGGCACAGCCGGTCAGCCTCTTGTAACAGCCCGGCTTCCGCGACTGACGACGTCCCGGTGATCGCCTGCGCTGGATGCCCCGGAGCCGGCCGGGTAAGGGAGCTGCTGGAGACCCAGTTACGCAGCCCTTCGGTGATCGCGTTGGGCAGGTGATGCCCGCTTCGCGCGTGGTGGGCCCGAGCGAACCGACTTGGTCCCACCACGATTGCGGGAGGGACGTCACGACCGGCGCTTGACCCTCAGCGCCAGCAACCCTGTGCCCGCCGCGAAGGCGACGGCCAGGCCGCCGATCACCGTGTTGCTGATGATCACCGAGGCCGGATGCGAAGCCCTGGCACCGGACACGACGAACGGGGCGATGACGGTCCACACGCCGATTCCGGCCGCTGCCCAGCACATCGCGTGGGTGCGCTCGTAGGCGGAGCCGAAGCCACCGCCCATGAGGAACGCGTACGCCAGGCCGGCGATCAGGTTGGTGACAGAGAGTGTCGGGAGGGTCGTGTGGAAACCCATGATCCACGCCGACGCCGCCAGATACAGACCAGCCAGCAAGGCCAGTCCCTCCATGATCTGCGCTGCCACTGTCGTCGTCGCCCGCTCGGAGCTGGCGCGCAGTGCCACGATGTCCGGGTGTTCCTCAATACCCGGGAATATGCGTTCGGCCACGTCAGACACCTCCCGTGTCATCCCGAACCCGTTGCGCCCCTATCGCATTGGGCAAAGGGCTTATCTTTTGCCTACATAGTGTGCCGCGCATTGACCTTTGTCGTGGGCCGAACGGCCCGCACGGGGTGCCGGCCGCCCCATGCCCTTCCTGACCCGCCCCGTACCTGACGCCGAACGAGCCTCCCGCTCGTCGACGCCGTGGTTCACCACCCACGCAGGTGACGGCATGGTACGGAGGTGTCCGTGACCGAGGCAGCGCACGAAGCCGTGATGCGACGGATCAGGTCGGCGTGACCGCGGGCCGGGCCGGGTGCGACCGTCGTCAGGCACACGGAGCAGGGGTGGTCCGGCCTGTTGCAGGAGCAATGGTGGAGCGGAACCAGTACGGGGGCCACGTGTTCCCGCTCATCGACGAGGATTGTCGGGATCGCCGCGGGCGGCGCCGAGGGACGATCCAGTTGGCATGCGATGGTCAGGTGGGGACCTCAGGTCCGTGGGCGATGACTGCCAGGGGGCATTGGGAGAACTGCAGGAGGTGGTGGCTGACGGAGCCGAGGGCCAGTCCGTGGAAACCGCCGAGTCCACGCGAGCCGACGACCAGGAGATCGGCGCGGTCCGAGGCCCGGGACAGCGCGATGACCGGTGGTTCGTCGGGCAGTTGTTCCACCACCTTGACTTCGGGGTACTCGTGGCGCAGCGGAGCCAGCCACTCCTCCAGCGTCTGCCGTTGCTCCTTGGCCAGGGCGTCCTGGGCCGCGCTGACATGGGCGTGGGGCCCTGGATGGCTCCAGGCATGCAGGGCGTGCAACGGGGCGCCGCGCAGCGACGCCTGCTCGAAGGCGTAGGCCAGGGCCGCCCGGGAGTATGCCGACCCGTCGGCGCCGACGACGATGCGACCGTGCCCGGTGGGGACGTGGTTGACGATCACCACTGGACTGGCCGCGTGACCGACGACCTGAGTGGCGACCGAACCGATCAGCAGGCTTCCGAAGCTGCCCATGCCCTTGGCACCGAGCACCACCGTATGGGCGTGCTCCGCTTCGGCCAGCAGTACCGCCGCCGGGTTCCCCGAGGGGAGGGCGGATGTCACCTCAAGGTCTGGATGGGCTTCCCGCACGATGGCGGTTGCCTCGGTCGCCACTCCCTGGTCCCATTCGTTCCTCTCCCCGATGCGCTCTGCCTCGTTGGTCGCATAGGAGTGGAACAGGGGCAGGACGTGGATGATGCGCAAGGCGCGGTGACGCAGCGCCGCCTCGTGGGCGGCCCACACCAGAGCTCGCAGACTGCGGCCGGAGCCGTCGACTCCGACCATGATCGGATCAGTCATCAGCTTCTCCCATATGTGGACGTCGGTGTTCGCCGCCACGAGAACCGCGGATCTCCTCCATGTCGCAACGGATCACGGCGCCCGCCGGACACTGCGCCTCCCCCGTGGGTTCCTCCTCACCGGTCTCATGGTCGGGTGGAGTGGTGCGAACAGCCCTACCACTTCGGCGACGGGAAGTGACCCGGCGGTACTGACAAGGGCACATGCGGGGTGTCGCGGTCTGAGTCCGCACCAGCAGCCCATGCCCCTCGTCCTGCTTCCGCCGTCATCCAACACCGCACGGAGGTTTCTCACCAAGGGCCTTCCGACCCCGTTGTCCGTACCGGTTGGCCCACAGCAGTGCAAAGGCCGGTCCGGCCGAGTTCGTGTCGGGGCGAGAGAAGCGGGCGGCCACGGGCTCTGTGAACCCGACGTGTGGCTCGGCGACTCCGGACATCTGAGGCCGTGCGGAGGAGCACACTCATGCACTGGGAAACCATCCGCAAGGACACCGCTTCGGCAGCCCCGTTCCCGTGCTCAACCACGCCATCCACGCGTCCGTGCAGGACGGAGAGTGTCACCTGCGTGTTGGCTGCGCCGGTGGCCAGGCTCTCCATGACGAGTCGGTCGGCGAGGTCAGCTCGCATGATCGCGGCCGTCTCCTCAGAATGGTGCGGTACCAACCTGCCGTGCGGACACACCGCTGCACGGGGCGGGAGGCCCCTCCGCGAGGCGGGCGGCTCCTGTGCGGGAGGCACCACGAAGCACCGAACCGTCGAGGAGATCACGACCCGGGACGTCGTCCGGGCGCGGCCTGACACGCCGTTCAAGGAGCAGGCCCCGTCATGGAGGAAGTGGCTCTCGAGCCCGCAGCCGCAGGCCCGGCCGCCATGTCAGCCGAACAGACGGCGGACCCGTATTGTGTCGATGCGCCGCCAGCCGAGCCCGGGCAATAGCACGAGCTGGTCCTTGCGGTCTCTGCTGTCGTCCATCCCCGTGGAGATCGCGCCTCGCGCTGCGCGGCGCGGTGGCAGCCTGGCGCCGAATGCAGGCTGCGCGGAGCTGTTCCCGCCTACGGTCTTCCCGGTCACTGCCTCTCCCGGTGCGGCTGCCCGAACGAGGACTCATGTGCCGGATGGGTCTCGATCACGCATCCCGGGCCGGGAAAGATCTCTGTCTCGTGACCGTCTTCGTAGCGCACCCGATAGGGAGGTTCGCCGTTCTGGCCGAGCACTTTCGTGACGGTGGCATGGTGTTCGGGGGTTCCCACGGTTCTTCCGGTGAGCCGCAGCACGTCATCTTCATGCGCCTTCATCGTGACTCACCTCGTTCCCTGCCGTCCTTCCCTGACTTCGTTCAGGATGCCCCGGGAGATGGAGCGCGCAGAAGGGCCATTCGGGCACTCCGGCGGGCTGCCGGGCCCGTCGGTGTCAGACGCCCGCGACTCGTGCGGTGGGCAAGCGCGGCTCGTCGGGCGGGCGCATCCTGGAGTTGGCAGAGCCGCGGGCGCCAACCGGAACGTGTCCTGGTACGCCGGCATCCCCGGGCGTGGTGGCACGCGGCGTCGGCAGCCCACTCGGGAGTGGTCATGAGGCTTTCCTTCCTGGAACCTCTCTACAAGCAGCCCGGCCCTTTCGCGTCCGTCTATCTGGACACGTCCCGTGACGCCGCAATCGAGGATCCCGATGCTGCCGTACAACTGCGCTGGCGGCACCTTCGGGACGCACTGACGTCTGAGGGGGCGGACGGTGACTCCATCACCGCGGTGGCGGGCACCGTGGGCAGCGACGCGGACGTTCCCGGCACGCATGGTCAGGCCGTGTTCACCGCTCACGGACACCTGGCCCTGCTGGACGAGCTGCCCGCACCGCCCGCACGGGACACCGTGCACTTCGGAGCCCTGCCGGACACCATGCCGCTGATCGTCCAGCACGCGCCCGGGATCCCGTACCTGGCCGTGCACGTGCATTACGGCGGCCGTCACTCGACGTACGCCACCGGCACAGTACGGATCGAGGCCGAGGTGGGTACGTGGCCGCTGACCAAGGTCACGCCGGGCCACCGGCTGGACGAGGAGATCCCGGTGGGCGACTGGACCAGCGCCGCCGGGGAAGTCGGCCGGGAGCTGGAAGGCCACGCACGGCGTATCGACATCGAGACGGTGGTCGTCGCCGGGGACGTCTGGGCCCGCGGCATCCTCATCCGTCGGCTGCCGGCTGCCTTGCGCGGGCGGGCCATCACCGTGGAGGGCGTCGGTGAGTCCGAGCCCGGGCGGGCACTGCTGGAGCAGCGGCTCACAAGCCTCTTCACAGGGCGCATGGCCGCGCACGACCGGGCACTGCTGGACGTCTTCCTCGCCGAGCGGGCCCGCGACGGGGCCTCCGCGGAAGGCCTGGCCGCGGCCGTGTCGGCTCTGCAACGCGGCCGGGTCAAGACTCTTTTCCTCAACGACCATCCCGAGTCGCCGTTGCGCCTGTGGGTCGGTCCGGAGCCCGGCCAGCTCGCCCTGACCGAACAGGAGCTGCGCTCCTACGGCGTACGGGAACTCAGTGAAGAACGGGCCGACACGGCCCTTGCCCGCGCCCTCGTCGGCACGAGGGCCGAACTGGTCGTGGTGCCCGAGCAGGAGCTGAGGCTGGGTGAGGGTGTGGGCGTACTACTGCGCTACGCCGACCCCGGATCCCGTGAGTGAGGCGGGCTTCCGGGATGCGGCTCAATGCTGGTTCTCCAGCCCTGTGCCCAAGGTCGTACCCAACAGCTGGTCGTGCTGCGGAACGGTGGTGCCGCCGCCGGCCCGCACCGCTTCCACCACAGCTTGGTGCAGGTCGCGGCTGCCCTGCCGAGAGGGGCAGGACAGCGGGCTTCCGGTCAGCGTGAACCACTGGGAGGTGCCGCTGTACTGGACCTTGACAACGGCCTGTTTGCCGTCCCACGTGGTGTGCACAGTCAGGTCCCCGGTGACGATCCCGGCCTCGTCGGTCCGCACGCCCCCCTGCCCCGTGAACACGCCTGTCGTCGTCCATGATGTCTCGGCCATGACGCCTTCGGCCTTCCTTCGTGCATGCGGAGGTCTCTTGCTTCCGGCAGCCCCGCTTCCTGGTGCTTCGGGGCCCACCCGGCTCAGACTGGGACAGAGCTGCCGCTTCTCACCGGTTCCCTGCGTGTTCGGAGTTCGGGCCGAGACGCCGCACCCGTTCCGGCTTCGCCTTCGACAAACCGGGTCAGGGCCCGGACGCTTTCGAGGAACTGCGCAGGGAAGACGATGGTCGAGTTCTTCTCCGCGGCGATCTCGGCGAGGATCTGCAGGTTGCGCAGTTGCAGGGCGATCGGGTGGTCACTGATGACGTCGGCAGCCTCGGCGAGGCGGTTGGCGCTCAGGGCCTCTCCCTCGGCAGCGATGATCTTGGCACGCTTCTCGCGCTCGGCCTCGGCCTGGCGGGCCATGGCCCGCTGCATGCCGGCCGGCAGCTCGATGTCCTTCAGCTCCACCAGCAGTACGTAGATGCCCCATTGCTGGGTGAGTCCGTCGAGGATGTCCTTGATCTGGCTGTTGAGGGTCTCCGTGTCGGTGAGCACCTGGTCCAGCAGGGAACGGCCGACGACGTTGCGCACGGTGGTCTGGGCGATCTGACTCATCGCGGACGACACGTCCTCGATCTCGACGATCGACTTCACTGGGTCGACGCGGCGGAAGTAGGCGACCGCGGCCACTCCGATGGACACGTTGTCCCGGGTGATGACCTGCTGGGACGGGATCGGCATGGTGACCGTGCGCAGAGTGACCTTCCACATCCGGTCCGCCAACGGGATCATGAACCGGATTCCGGGGTCCCGGACACTGCGCAGCTTCCCGAAGCGGAACACGACACCACGCTGGTACTGCCGGACGATCGCGACTCCGAGGTTCGCCATGGAACCCACCTCCTTGAGACTCTGCCTTTCATGGTGACCTGGGCGCCTGCGGCAAGGCCCGTGCCATCCGACCCGCCGCCAGGGGCCGACCGGCCCCGGCTTGCCTGATGGCGAGCTGGCGACAGCTCCGGTGGGTAGGGCCGACCTACAGCGCCCGATGCGGAGCACCGGTGCGCCGAGCTGCCGGGCGGCGGCGTGCCAGGCCTGGGGCAGCGCGCTGTGCGTCATGGCACGAGCCTGGGCCCGGGTATGTTCGCTGTCCAAGCGCAGTGGGGCGGTGAGCAGCCTGGCCACCTGTTCGAAGGGGCTGCCATGCCAGTGCGCGGGCTTCCGCCTGGCCCACGGGCAACATCTGGGCGCCCGTGGCGTGCGCGAGGTGGAGGAGTCCTGCGTGAGCCCGCCTTCCGGGTAGCTGGACAATCGGTCCGGAACCGGGATCCGTGGTGTCGTCCAGGCGGCCGAACCCCGGCACCCCCAGGGTGGCGACAACCGATGGCTGCTCTTGTCGTTGCGTGGGCGCGAGCACTCCGTGATCACCCTATGGCGCGCGTGCCGTGCTCGTTGCGCCAGGCAACCGTCCAGCCGAGGGCGATGCCGTTCCCCGGGCTTGTCGGCCCGTCATGGAGTCCAGTGAGGAGGTACGTCCCCGGGGTGTGTCCTACGGCGGTTACGTACTTTCCGCTGATGGTTCCTTCCGGGTCCACCTCCGGGTGCATTTGTGAACCAAACTCTCGTTGTACCACTCTCCATTAATGAACATGATCTTCTCTCTACTCGCTCTCGCCGCCTGCGGCATCACGGGCCAGAACCGCCACTACCTACCTGCGGCGATTGCAACCCTAATGTTAAATACCCGGATGAATGAGGCGGATGTGTCCGAGGGTGGGAAGCGGGGCCGGGTCGCCAAACATCAGGCGCGAGCCCGAGGACGCCGTACGACCACGTGACCCGAGCCTTGCCCGCCGCGCTGTGCAAGTCCGACACGCGTGCATGGACGACGAGCCTCAACACCGCCGACGAAGTGAAACGGTCCAACACCGAACGTTTCCTTCTCCTCGTCGCTCACGATCGTGACGCAGGCCTGAACACCCCTGCCTCAGGGCCGAACGGTCCTGGAGAATTCCCCGTACGTCCCCGGCCCGAGGACAAGCGGCCTCTGGACGGCCTCAGGGAAGACGCCGATGGTGGAAGCCAGAGTCGTGATCCGCTGTGGTCGAGGGATGGTGGTCCGCCATGACCAAGCCGGCTGCCGGGCGGGTCATCGTCGGAGTGGACGACTCCCCGGCCGGATCGGCGGCGCTGCGTGTCGCCGTCGCCCAGGCCGCACTCGCGGGTCGGGAACTGGTTGCCGTACGCGCCTACAAGCCGCCGCCGCACCCCTACTCGACATGGCGAGGGCAACTGCTCGGGTGGCCGGGCAATCCGGCGGTTGCCCCGATGGATCCGTCCTCGCCGTCCTGGCAGCAGCTGAAGGAAGCCCGCGAGCAGCGTGAGAGAGATGCGGTGCGGCGAGCCTTCGCCCAAGCGGTGGGCGGCATTCCGCACGGCGTGCGGGTACGGGTGGTCACCTCCATGGGCTCGCCTGGCAAGGTGCTCGTGGCCACCGCGGACGTGGTCGACGATCTGCTGGTGGTGGGGAAAGCCCCGCCGTGTGGGCTGCGGCGCCTCTGGCCGTGGCGCTGGTTCCAGCGTTCACCCCGCCGCTACTGCGCCGCACACGCCGTCTGCCCGGTGTTGGCCGTCCCGGGGGACGCCTTCCTCAGCTCCGCCGCCGGAGAGTCGTTGCACTCGCAAGTCCTGGATGGAGCGCTGGACGCCACGCGCCGTGCACCCGTCGCCTCACCCCGCGCAAGGGAGCTGGGCGAGGCGAGGGTGTGGCCCGAACGCGCCTGCTGCTGCTTGGCCCCGCCGATGGTCAAGGCCGTTCTGCCGGCCGGCGACAGGCACACGGTGGACCTCTTCCTGTGCGGCCACCACTACCTGGCCTCGCTCGGCAGCCTGGCACTCGCCGACGCCATGGTCACGTTCGGCGAGCGCTCGTCCGTACTCTCACTGGTCGGGCGGCGGTAGCGAGCGGCGTCGAGTCGGCCGTCCCCGCCGGACTCATGGGAGGCCCGGATGAGGCACCTGTTCTACCCGCGCCACGGCGGTCACACGATGGCCATTCTGCCGCCACTGTGGACCAGGCTGCCCCTCACCGATCGCGTCGGCGTGGCCGCTCTCGTGCTGGTCGTCGCCTTTGTCGCCCTGATTGTCGGCACGAGGGTGAGGCAGGCTCTCGTCCGGCCGTTCCGGCGGTGCCCAGGAGGTCAGGCCGTCGAGCCGGTCGACACGTCATGGTTCGCTGCCCACACCCTGGACGGCTTCCCCGAGGAGGCGGTCCGCGCCGCCCTGAAGGCATCGGACACACCCTCGCTCGACCGCCTGTACGCCGCATGGGTGCTGGCCAACCACACCTGCGGGATGAGCGCCATGTGGCTGGAAAGGAACCTGGATCTCCCCGCTGATGTCGCGCACCTCATCGTCGCGGCCTCTGAAGAGAAGCGCCGGGCGGCAGAGGAGTCGCCCTCTCTTTCAGGGCATGACCATGGTCGACGAGCAGTGGGTACCGGCACTCCGCCTGCGGGGCAGACACGTGGGCATTGACCGGTGTCCGCGAGCGGTGGCCGGGCAGGCGCCGAGTGGTGTCGTGGCCGGGTGGGCCACCGCCTCACGCGGGTGCGTCGGGTGTCGAGGGGCCGTGACGCATGCGGTCCAGTTGCCGCTTCTCCTGACCGATGCGCAGTTGGGTGGTGAAGAAGCGCAGGAGTCGGGCTTCCTTCGGAGGTGAGCCGGCCTCAAGCGAGTGCCAGGCACCGGCCGTCGGCCGGCATGGTGCTGAAAGGGGCGTCCTCGGGGTTCTCAGGCGGGGTGAGGCCTGCTGCCGCCTGTGTCTCGCATCCGGCGTCAGCCCGCCGGAGGCGGGCGACGCCTTCCAGATCGAAGGTCCGGCGCAGGGCGACGACCAGCTCGGCGGGGGCCATCGTGCCGCCTGCCAGTGCGTCGGCGACCAGGCGGGCGAGGCTTTCGGTCTCCGTCTGGGAGCGGGCCACCTGGAGTGCCTGCCGGGCGAGGACGTCGACGAGGAGTCCTACTAGCTAGGCGGCCCACGCTCGTGCATCCCAACGCCGCCGGCCACGCCAACACCGCCACCAGGTCGCAGCCGCCATCCGCGCAGTTTCCCTTGGTGCTGCATACCCGCATGGTGCCCGGGCGCGCCAGTCACGACCCGGTGCGTGCCTGGAAGCCGGCTGCTTGGGATGGTGAAGCCCTGCTCGGCAGCACGAGCTGGAGCCGATGGAGCCGAACCGAAGCTCGAGAGCGGCGTGGAGCGAAGGAGATCACCGGCCGGCCTGGGGGGCTTTCTTGCGCCAGCCCCTTGCGTGGTGTCATGTACGGGTCCAGACTCCGGCTTGAGAACACGCGTGCACCTTGCGTGAACGTCCTTCACCCCCCGCCTCCGGGTATTCCCGGCTGCCTGAAGGGATGTTCAGTGCCACGCTTCACGCTCGACCAAGGACGCCGCTGTGCCGCTGTCACCAGGAGGGCGGCCGTGATCAGCGCAGCGACCTGGAGCAGCGAGACAGCACGAACGAGGCCGAGGGCGCCGGCCAGGAGCGTGATGAAGGCGATCGGCCACCGAGCATGAGAGCGCCGCTTGGAACGCGCCCTTCACGCGGACCGACGCCGCAGCCGCGGCAGCGCATGGCAGATCGGGAGTGACGCGCATCCGCCGGCCGGCGGGACGAGGCCGCGCGGAACGTCCGGGCACCACCCGGCGTAGGCGTGCCATGCCGCGCTCTCACCCGATGCGGCTCCGACGTACGAAGGACGGTGGCACCGGGATTCACACCGTCCTGCATCACCGGCATCCGGCATCCCCGTTTACACAGCTAGGAGAAGCATGTCCAGATCCAGACCGGGAAGAGGAAGAAGACCGCTACTGATCGGTGTCCTGGCCGCGGCCATGGCGTTCGCCGCTCCCGCCTTCGCCACTCCCTCGCTCTCCGCCACCGCCTTAGCTGCCCCCCACGCCGCTGCCCCCGCCCTCGCCCAGGTCAGCAGCGACCCGTACTCCGACTCGCAGGCCCAGCACGCCACCGAGGTCGAGCCGGACACCTACAGCTTCGGCAGCACCGTCATCGCCGCCTTCCAGGTCGGGCGGGTCTCAGGCGGCGGGGCGTCCAACATCGGGTGGTCGACCTCCACCGACAGCGGGCAGACCTGGACGCACGGCTTCCTGCCCGGCTCCACCACGAATACCGGCGGCCCGTACTCCGCCGCCAGCGACGCGTCCGTGGCCTACGACGCCAAGGACGGTGTATGGATGGTCTCGTGGCTGGGCATCGGCTCCGGAAACAACGTCGATGTAGACGTCAGCCGCTCCACGGATGGCGGCCACAGCTGGAGCGCCCCGGTCACCGTCTCCACCGGCACCTTCGACGACAAGAACTGGACGGTCTGCGACAACCACCCCGCCAGCCCGTACTACGGCCACTGCTACACCGAATACGACGACGCCAACGCCGGCGACGCCGAGCACATGAAGACCTCGACCGACGGCGGCGCGACCTGGGGCGCGCAGCAGAGCCCGGCCGACAGCCCGAGCGGGCTCGGCGGGCAGCCGGTCGTGCAGCCCAACGGCACCGTCGTCGTACCGTTCTCCTCCGCCAGCGAAGACAGCGAACGCGCCTTCACCTCTGCCAACGGCGGCGGCAGTTGGGGCTCCAGCGTTCAGATCGCCACCGTGTCGCACCACCCGGTGGCCGGCCTGGAAGACGATGCCGCCGACATGTCGCGGCTGGACACGCTGCGCGAGGGACCGCTGCCGTCCGCCGAGATCGACGCCTCCGGTCGGGTCTACGTGGTCTGGTCCGACTGCCGCTTCCGTACGAGCTGCACCAGCAACGACATCATCATGTCGACCTCGACGAACGGCAGCTCATGGAGCTCACCGGCCCGTGTGCCGATCGACGCGGCCAACAGCTCCGCCGATCATTTCGTGCCGGGTATTGGCGTGGACCCCAGCAGCTCCGGCACCACCGCCCGCATCGCGCTGACGTACTACTACTACCCGAACGCCTCCTGCACGGACACCACCTGCCAGCTCAATGCCGGCTACGTCTCCTCCGCCGACGGCGGGAGCACGTGGACGACGCCGGCCCAGCTCGCCGGCCCCATGACCCTGGCCTGGCTGCCGAACACCACGCAGGGCCGGATGTTCGGCGACTACATATCGACGTCCGTCCTGTCCGGCGGCAACGCCGTCACCGTCATCCCCATCGCCCACGCCCCCAGCGGCAGCACCTTCGACGTGTCGATGTACGCACCGACCGGTGGCCTGCCGATCGGCAGTGGTCAGCCCGGCGGCAACACCGTAACCGTCACCAACCCCGGTGACCGGACCGGCACCGTCGGCACCGCGGCGAGCCTGCAGATCGCGGCGACCGACTCCTCCTCGTCCGCCAAGCTCACCTACAGCGCGAACGGCCTGCCGCCCGGCCTGACCATAGCCTCCACCGGCGGCCTGATCTCCGGCACACCCACCGCCGCCGGCACGTACCACGTGACCGCCACCGCGACCGACGACACGAGCGCCACCGGCTCCACCACCTTCACCTGGACCGTCAACCCGGCCGGTGGCGGCACCTGCACCACCACCGGCCAGAAGCTCGGCAACCCCGGCTTCGAGTCCGGCAACACAGTGTGGTCCGCCAGCTCCGGTGTCATCGGCCAGTACGGCTCACAGGGCGAGCCCCCGCACAGTGGTACCTGGAACGCCTGGCTGGACGGCTACGGCAGCTCCCACACCGACACCCTCTCGCAGTCCGTGACCATCCCCTCCGGCTGCAAGGCCACCCTCAGCCTCTACCTGCACATCGACACCGCCGAGACGACGACCTCCACCGCATACGACACGCTCACCCTCAAAGCCGGCGGCACCACTCTGGCGACCTACTCCAACCTCAACGCCGCCACCGGCTACAGCCAGAAGACCTTCGACCTGTCCTCCCTCGCAGGGCAAACCGTCACCATCACCTTCACCGGCGCCGAGGACAGTTCCGCCCAGACCTCATTCGTCATCGACGACAGCGCCCTGACACTCAGCTGACCCGGCCAACTGCGCCGTCCGCGGTGGACTGGCTGCGCAGCAGCGGCGATGAGCGACAGCGCCTCCGCGATCTGCACCGCTCGCGGTGTGCTGTACGTCGACTCGTGATCCCATCAGCAGGCCGGAGCTGCCACAGCCGGAACGGCTTTCGCCCCGGCTGTGGCAGCGGAGTTCGAATGAAACGGCTGACGTCCGGACCAGCCCAGCCCAGTCCGTGCGCGAGTCCCGGCAGGCCTCTTGGAAGTCGCGCCCTGCGGCGCGGCTGATGGTCGTCCTACCTGCTCGACTCTCCGCTCTCGCTGCGAACGGTCCACTGAACGGCTCGCGTTGCCGGGGGGCGGACCATGCACGCGCGCGGCACGCCCATGGCTCCAGCAGCAGGCCTTCGCGTGTGCCGTCTCACCTCGATCCCACTGTGCGTCCGAGATCCGGCACCGGCCGCTGGCTGATCACCCAGGCGAATTCGCCCTGTGGTTCGATCGCCGAGCAACAGTGCCGTACTCTCTGCCAGTCCTATCGCCTGCGTGGCGGGGAGCCACGCCAAGTGGGGGGAATTCAGCCTAAAAGTGAGCAGAACTGCCGGGCACCGCGCGAGTCGGCGCGGTGCCCTTCTCATGGCCGCCGTAGGCGCGATCACCGCGCTGGCCGGAACTCTCGTCGTCTCGGTCGATACGGCAGGCACGGCGACTTCACGGGCACCAACACCTACGACCTGCTGGTGCGCTGGAGCGACGGCAGCCTCACCCTCTTCCCCGACGTCGACGCGCACGGCCTGCACAGTCAGATCACACTCGTCAAGCCGGGCACGCTGTGGCAGCACGAGGTCGGCATGACGGCGGGCCGGTACACCACCGACGACCACTGGCCCGACGACCTGATCGTGCGCTGGTCCGACGGCGAGACCACGCTCTACAAGAACATCAACTCCACCGGTCTCCACAGCGAGGTCCGGCTCAATCCTGCCAACTCCACCTGGACACACGCCACATCCCTCACGTCCGCCGACTTCGCCGGGACCAACGAGTCGGACCTCGTGGTCCGCTGGTCCGACGGCGAACTGACCCTGTACCAGGACAGCGGCAACAGCCTCGGCACGGAAGCCGTACTCGCGACCGCGTCCGGCTCGTCGCTGCCGTACTACCGACGCTGACCACGCAGACCCCTGGGCCAGGGCCCAGGGGACTCCTGGCGGTGGTTTGCTGACGGCGGTTCGTCTGGGAGCCCGTGATGTCTAAAACTGACGATCATCGTTGGCACCTGGGTATCCGATCACTACGGAGATCCAACCACGCTGCCGCCGACCCCGACCATGCCTGGCCAGGGGAGTGCGGTCGGGGTTCGTGGACATCGACCCGGCCACACTGTGCGTGACCGTCCAGCTCGTCATGGATGCCATCACGGACAAGACGGCCGCCGTGCTCCCCATCCTGTTCGGCGGACGGGCCGTCGACCTCTCCCACGTCGGCAAGGAATTGGCTGCATCGCCATCATCGAAGTCGCCGCGCACGCCTTCGGCTCCCGCAAGGGCGCCGGCCGTGTCGGAGCGACCGGAGATCTGACCTGCTTCTCCTTCGGCCCGCTCAAGAACCTCACCTGCGGCCAGGGCGGCATCGTCATACCGCGCACCCACGCCGAGGCCGGCACGATCCGCCGGATCCGGATGCTCGGCGTGGTCCAGCCCCAGACCGGACGCGCCAACACCACCAGCTACCGCGTGGAGGGCTCCGGACTGCGCTACCAGATGTCCGGCATCAATGCCGCCGTCGGTCTCGCCCAGCTCGGCCACTTCGAGCAGACAGAGACCGCCGCCGCGTGCTGTGGCGCGCATAACAGCGCGCCCTGGCCGGCCTCGACGGCGTGACGATGGTCGACGTCGGCCCCGACCGCTCCGTGCCGCACCTGTGCCAGGTCCACATCCCCAACCGAGACGGCGTCCACGCGCGGATGAAGGCCCGCGGTATCGGCGTTGGCGTCCACTGCCCGCCCCACCACCTCCAGCCGGCGTTCGCCCAGTGGTGGCGCGTTCTGCCCGCCACCTCAGGCGGCCGGGGAGATCCTGACGCTGCCGTTCCACCAGCACTTGACCGAGACCGACATCGACCAGGTCGCTACGGCGCCCGACGAAGTCCTCAAGACCTGGGAGCCGCATCATGCACAAGGTCCTGACCGTCTGCCTCGGCAACTACTGCCGCAGCCCGTTCGCCGAACTCGTCCTGGCCCACCGCGGCGGCGCAGAGCTGAAAGTCCGCTCGGCCGGGCTGATCGGGAAGTGGAAGGCGAACCTGCCAACGAGTCCATGATCACCGCTGCCGATGAGGCCAGCGGTACGAACACCGCGGGTTTGCCCAGCGCTGTCAGCTCCGCCAGCGTCCCCGCACCACTGCGGGAGATCACCACGCCGGCCAGCGCGAGCACGTCCGGCAGCTCCGGGCCGACGAACCCGGCCAGGTAGTACCGGCCGGCCAGTTCGGAGGGCAGCCCTGCCGCTCGTGCCCGCAGGCTCTCCTCGTTGGCCGGGATGTGGGACCGGATCGAGCCGCTGATGCCGGCTGATCCGGTCCGTGGAAGACAGTGGGCCGACCACCGCCGGATTCTGGAAGCCATCGCGTGGAAGTACCGCACCTGCTCACCCTGGCGCGATCTGCCAGGTTCGCTGCCCAGGGCGCTCGCCGGCGCCTCGGGCACCGGCATGTCGTCTCCCTGCTCCCAGGGGTGCGCGCTCGGCCGCGGCATTCACACAACCTGTGCCCGGGTGGGGAGTCGGCTGCCTCACATGGTGAACTCCCGTATCACCACGTCCCGGAAGACGGCCGTACCGCCGACGGTGAACAGCGTCAGTCCGGTGTCCACGAGATAGGGGAACGCCTCCGTGGAATGCACGTACCGTCCGTCGTCCACGAACATCTCGACGGACGTACGGTCCACCAGGATCCGCAGCGTCACCGTACCCGCGGACGGGTCGAACGGTGTGTGGCTCTCCTGCCACTTGCCGGAGGTGTCGGGGTTGACGGCGCCGCGCCGGTTGAGGAACGCGAAGTCGCTGTAGATGCCGGCGTCGATGTGCCGGCTGCCGTCGGCGGAGCGGCGCAGTTGCAGGCCCGCGCCGGTGAGTTGGTTCCAGGTGATCCGGCAGGTCAGCTCATAGGCGGTGCCGGTGTAGTCCAGTACGCGGCTGCCGTCGACCTCGATGTCGCCGAGGTTCACCGTGCGCGAGACGTGGTCGTCCAGGTCGGCGACGGGTTCTGAGGCGAGGTAGTACGCGCCGGAGACTGTCCGCTTCAGCGTGACCTCGCGGACGATCGAGTCGGTGCCGTTGAAGCCGTCGCAGTCGATGGTGGGCGTGGTGTTGGCGTAGTCCCAGTTGTTCAGCCAGCCCATCGCGTACCGGGTGGCGGGGTCGGGCGAGCCGTCGGCGAGGTGCTTCTCGAAGGTGACGGCGCCGTACCAGTCGAAGCCGTGGTCGAGCCACTGCGGGTCGGTGGCGTCGGCGGTGAACGTGCTGCCGTCGAAGCTGCCGGTCCAGTAGGCGTATGTGTTCGGCAGCCCCGAGCCCTTTCCGTTGGCGCTCACCCCGAGCACCCACTTCGCGGTGCCGTCCGCGCTGGTGATCCGGAACAGGTCCGGGCACTCCAGCGCGCCGAGCCCCTCCTTGACGAAGTCACTGACGGAGGTCCACTTCTTCAGGTCGTCGGAGTGGTAGAAGCCCACCTTGGTGCCCTCGGCGAGGGCCATCACCCAGCGGCCGCGCTCCTCGTCGCGTATCACCTTGGGGTCGCGGAAGTCGGTGACGCCCGGGTTGGGCAGCACCGGATCGGTGCCGTAGTTGGTGAAGGTACGGCCCCGGTCGGTGGAGTAGTACAGGAACTGCTCCTGGTGGTCCGTGCCGCCGCCGGGCGACATGGTGGCGATGACGACGACCGTGCCCGCCCCGAATCCCGCGGTGTTGTCCGTGTCGACCACCGCCGAGCCCGACCAGACGTCGCCGTTGGGGGTCGTGTCCTTGGGTACGGCGACGCCGCCGTCCTGGAAGGTCACCAGGTCGGTGCTGGTGGCCAGGCGCCAGGCCGTGCCGACGACTCCGGTGAAGTAGTCCGCGTTGTACAGGTAGTAGTAGTGGTACTTGCCGTCGATCCACACCGGCCGCTGCGGGTCGTTCTTCCAGCCGTCGGGGACCGTGTGGTGGTACTCGGCGCGGTAGCTGGCGCAGCCGGTCGTCGCCTTCGGCCGCGCCTTCGCCGGCTTCGGCGCGGCGGCTGCCGACACGGCCGTGGCTGGCGGCGCGGGCAGCATCGCGGCCGCCACCCCTACGGCCGACCCTGCGAACAGGGCCCTCCTGGACATCCCGGGCATCACACATCGTTCCTCTCGTGAGAACGGCGGCTCATGTGAAGCAGGACTGTGCGACCTAACTCGTTAAAGGTCAAGGGTGCACGACTCTTGACACGGCTGTAGGGCGCTTCACATCATCTGGGGCATCAACCCTGATCTAACACGAGTTAGGCGCGCTGGATGACCGACTCGCACTTCACCCGCCGCACGCTGCTGCGGTACGGCACCTACGGGGCGGGAGCCGCCGCCCTGGCCGGCACCGCCGCGAGCTGGGATCGGCTCACCGGGGCCGACATACCCGGCCGCGACGACGGCTCGCTCGTCGTCGCCACCCTCGGCCCGGCCTACGGGCCGGAGGCGATCAGCACGCTCACCGAGGGCTTCCGGAAAGTGCACCCGGACATCAAGCTCCGGATCAACGCGGTGCAGGCCGTGGACTGGTCGGACTTCTTCGCGAAGATCCTCACCCAGATCGCGGCGGGCACCGCCCCCGACCTGGTCTACGTCGCCACCGAGGGTGTCCAGCTGTTCGCGCAGCGCCTCGGCGTGCCGCTGGACCGCTGGGTGAAGCGTGACGCGGCGCAGCTGAAGGAGTACTTCGCCGACGTCCACCCCTCGCTGGTGGAGTCGATGATGTACGAGGGGCATCTCTACCAGCTGCCGGTCGAGTTCAACGCGGCGGACATGTACCTCAACCGGCAGGTGCTGCGGCGGGCGGGCGCAGACTTCCCGGCGCCGGACTGGACCCGCAACGACTTCACCACGCTGCTGCGGGCCATGAAGAGGTCCAGCGGCTCCCAGTTCACCCCGTACTTCTGGACCAACCGGCTGTGGGGCGGCGTGGTGCCCTGGCTGTTCAACAACGGCACCAACCTCCTCGCCGAGTCCAAGGCACCCGGCGGCGCCTGGCTGTGGGACTCCTTCTATCCGGCCGCCGAACGCAGGGGCCGCGGTGGCGGCTTCCGCTGGACGACCCCGCAGGCCACGGACGACCGCGTCGAGGAGGCGTACGACTATCTCGCCTCCCTCATCCACGAGAACCTCTGCACCCGCCCCGAGGGCGGCAACGGCCAGAACCTTGTCGGCGTGTTCTCCACCGGCCGCGTCGGCGTCACGCCCGCGGGCGGCTTCTGGGCGGGCGGACTGCACCTGGCCGGCATGAAAGCCGACGCCTACGACGTCCAGTACTTCCCTCGCTGGCGCACTCAGCGCATGCAGTTCGGCGCCGCCGGCTACGCCCTGCTGCGCACCTCCGAGAAGCAGGACGAAGCCTGGGAGTTCATCAAGTACGCCGCCCGCAAGGACACACTCACGGCGCTGTTCGACACCAACCAGACGACCCCGGCGCGCCGTTCGCTGCTGACCGCCGGCCGCTACAAGGAGACCGGTCCGGCACACTGGCCGGCCTTCTACGGCACTCTCGACAAGTTCCCCGACACCGGACCCATCCCCGCGCCGCCGCAGGTCGCCGAGGTGACCGAGGTCCTGCTCAAGCACACCGGCACCGCCCTGGCCTCCCCGCGCTCGGTGCGCCCCGCGCTGCGCCGGATGCAGAGCGACCTGGAGAAGGCCATGGAGCGTGAAGTATGACGAGCACCCAGATCACCACGCCCGTAAGGACGCCGGCAGGTCAGTCGCCCGCCCCGCGCCGGTCACCCCGGGACCGCGGAACCCGCCTGCTGGCCACACTGTTCCTGGCACCCACCCTCGTCGGCATCGTCGTCTTCACGGTCGTACCGATCGTCGGCTCGGTCGTGCTCAGCCTGTTCCAGTGGAACGTCATCGACTCCCCCAGCTTCGCCGGGACCGCCAACTACCGTGAGATCTTCGGCAATTCGACCGTGCTGGTCTCCTTCCGCAACACCCTCGTGTTCATGGTGTTCGCGGTCGCGCTGCAAATGCTCGTCGCGCTGGCCCTTGCGCTCACGCTGACCGGACGGATGCCGGTGTGGCTGCGCTCGGTGTTCCGCTCGGCGTTCTTCTTCCCGCTGGTGCTGTCCGCCGCATCGATCTCCGTGGTGATGAAGTACCTCTTCAACCAGGACTTCGGGGTGGTGAACTGGCTGATCGGACTGGTCGGGATCGCCCCGGTGCCGTGGCTGACCTCCGAGAACGCGGCGATGGCGACGGTGGTCATCGTCTACGTCTGGCAGCAGTTCGGTTTCTCGTTCCTGCTGTTCGTCGGCGGCCTGAACAACATCCCCAAGGAGATCCACGAGGCGGCCTCCCTCGACGGCGCGACCGGACTGCGCAAGCACCTGCACATCACGCTGCCGCTGCTGTCGCCGACGCTGCTGGTGGCGACCGTGGTCGGCGTGATCAACGCGCTGCAGGTCTTCGAGCAGCCGTACGTGCTGACGAACGGCGGGCCCGGCGACTCCACCCGCACCGTCGTGATGGTCATCTACGAGACCGCGTTCGAGCAGTTGCGCTTCGGCGAGGCGTCCGCGGTGGGCGTGCTGCTCTTTGTGCTGATCATGGCGGTGACCGCCCTCCAGTTCCGGCTCAGCCGGCGTTTCGTCCACTACCAGTGAGCCGGGTGAGTCCCTTGAGCCAAGCAACACTGTCCCCGAGCCACGCCCGACACGCGCTCGGGCCGTGGGCACGCATCGCCGCTCTGACCGTGTGCGCGCTGTTGACCCTCGGCCCGGTCATCTGGACCGTGTCGACCTCGCTGCGCACCCCGGCCCAGTCCTTCGACCTGCCCCCGAAGATAATCCCGACGCATCCCACGACCGCCGCGTACCGCGGGGTGTTCGACCAGCTAGACGTGTGGCTGCTCGCCCTCAACTCCACGCTGGTGACCGCGCTGATCGCGGTCGGCCAGATGATCACGGCGGGACTGGCCGGGTATGCGTTCGCCCGCCTCGAATTCCGGTTCAAGAAACCCCTGTTCGGGCTGGTACTGGCAACGATGATGGTGCCGCTGCAGGTCACCATCGTGCCGGTCTTCCTGGTGCTGAAGTCGATGGGCCTGACGGACACCCTGCTCGGCCTGATCATCCCGGCCTTCCCCACGGCGTTCGGCACCTTCCTGATGCGCCAGTACTTCCTGGGCATGCCCAAGGACCTGGGCGAGGCGGCCATGCTGGACGGAGCTGGGCCCTGGCGGATCTTTCGGTCCGTGTACGCGCCGCTGGCCGCGCCCGGTCTCGCGATCGTCGGCGTGCTGGCCTTCAACTACCACTGGAACGAGTTCTTCCGGCCGCTGATC
Organism: Streptomyces broussonetiae; assembly: GCF_009796285.1. Classification (NCBI taxonomy): domain Bacteria; kingdom Bacillati; phylum Actinomycetota; class Actinomycetes; order Kitasatosporales; family Streptomycetaceae; genus Streptomyces; species Streptomyces broussonetiae. Next base: position 9,417,592 of record NZ_CP047020.1, read on the forward strand.
CTGGAGACCTCCGGCCAGAACTACACCTTGCCCCTGGGCCTCGTCTCCCTCCAGGGCAACCTCGGCACCGGCTCCATCTCGGTGGTCCTCGCCGGCGTCGTCCTTTCCATGCTCCCCGCCGTCGCCGTGTTCGTCGTCGGCCAGCGCCCTCTGCGCGAGGGCATCACGTCCGCAGGAGTCAACCGTTGAAACATGACCCAAACGCTCCGCGTTTCAGGGTCCGCCCGCCCCACAACTGGATCAACGACCCCAATGGTCCGTTCCGTTGGCGGGACCGCTACCACCTCTTCTACCAGCACAACCCCGACGCTCCGCTACACGCGAACGTCCACTGGGGCCACGCCTCCAGCCCCGACCTCGCACACTGGGAGCACCACCCGATCGCGCTCACCCCGACACCCGGCGGCCCGGACGAGGCCGGCTGCTGGTCCGGCTGCGTGGTCGACGACGACGGCGTACCGACCGCCGTGTACACCGGCGTCGACCGCCACCACACCGGCCTCGGCTCCATCTGCCTGGCCCGGGCCGTAGTCCCCGGCGACGAGACGCTCACCGATTGGAAGCCGCTGCCGACGCCCGTGGTGGCCGGTCCGCCGGCCGACCTGGACGTGGTGATGTTCCGCGACCCGTTCGTGTTCACCGACGGCGGGCGGCGATGGGCGCTGGTCGGCGCGGGACACGCCGACGGTACGCCGTCGGTCCTGCTGTACGACTGCGACGACCTGGCCGACTGGCGGTTCGCCGGAGTGTTCCTCGACGGCAACGACCCCGTGGCGGCAGAGCTGTTCGGCGATCGGCCCGTCGGCTGGGAATGCCCGCAGATGTATGCGACGACCAGTGGGGAGTCGGTGCTCGTGGTGTCGCTGTGGGACGGGGACCCGTGGACCACAGGCTACCTGACGGGACGTCTACGTCCTTACCATGACGGCGAGTTGCGCTTCGAGGCGCGCACCGGCGGCCTGCTCGACCATGGGCGGGACTTCTACGCGCCAGCCGTGCTCCAGGAGCCGGACCGGGCCCTGATGTGGGGCTGGTCCTGGGAAGCTCGCGAGCAGGGCGACGTGGACCTCGCCGGGTGGGCCGGTGTCCTCACCGCGCCGAGAGAGGTGGACGTACATCCGGACGGCACGCTGCACGTCGTACCGCCGAAGCAGTTCGAACTGCTTCGCGCGGCCGAGCCGTTCGTCACCGCGCCGGGCGGCCGGGTACCGCTTCCGCAGTCGTACGACCTCGCCGTCACCGCACACGGGCCCACCACCGTGAGCCTGCTGCGGTCCGCCTCCGGTGCGGAGGTGACGGTGCGGCTGGACCCGGACGCGGGCACCGTGACGCTGGATCGCGGTGACTGGCCGCGCACGCCCGCCGACGGGTCGGCGCCGATCGTGGTGCGGACGCCGGGCAGCAAGCTGCGGATGCTCGTCGACGGTTCGTTGATCGAGCTGTTCGTCGACGATCGGGCCACGATCACCGAGCGTGTCTACCTGCGCCCCGACGACGTGCCCGAGCTCGTCGTGTCGGGGGCGGCGACTGCCGTCACGGGGTGGGAGCTGGTCCCACGGACGCACGACTGATCACCGGGCAGGCGATGCGCCGCGTGGTGGCGGGCGGGGTGCGTCCGGTTTCGATGGAGTCGAGGAGGAGCCGGGCGGCGGCTTCACCCATCGCGTGGTGCGGGAGCGCGACCGTGGTCAGGGGCGGGGTCAGGAACTCGGCCATGTGCTCTTGATCGTCGTAGCCGACCACCGACAGATCGGCGGGGACGGCGATGTCGAGCCGGGTCGCGGCATGCAGGACGCCCGCCGCGACCCGGTCGTTGTAGCAGAAGATCCCGGTCGGGCGGTGATCGGCGGGCGCTCCGTCGAGGATCCGCATCGCGCCCTCGTATCCGCCGGAGATCTCGCCCCCGGTGCGCAGGACCCACTCCTTGGGGACCGTGATCCCCTCGGCGCGCAGGGCGTCCCGGTAGCCGCGCAGCCGCTCGACGGAGGCGATGTCGTCCTGGCCACCGACCACGGCGACCCGACGGTGTCCCTTCTCCAGCAGGAGCCGGGCGGCGGTGCGGCCTCCGGCGCGTTCGGCGGGGATGACGGAGGGCAGGGAGTCGTCCTCGGGCAGGCAGTTGGCGAGGACGGAATGGGTGCGGTGCAGGCCCTCGGGGACGCGGACCCGACGTAGCGACATGGCGGCGTAGATGATGCCGTCCACGCGTCGGTCGAGGAGTTCGGCGACGGCAGCGTCCTCCTTGGCGGGGTCGCCGCCGGAGTCCACGGTCAGGACAAGGTGCTCGTTGTCCCAGGCGGTCTCCATCGCGCCGCGCAGCAGCCGGCCCGCGAAGGGTGTGGAGGCGATCTCGTCGGTGACCAGGCCGATCACGGCCGTACGACGGCGGCGCAGGCCGCGGGCAACGGGGTCGGGGCGGTAACCGAGCTGTTCGGCGGCCTGACGGATGCGTTCCTGGGTGGCGGGTGAGAGATTGCCCTCGGCGCGCCCGTTGAACACGAAGGAGACAGCGGTGTGGGACACGCCGGCGAGCCGGGCGACGTCCCGTGACGTGGGACGCCCGGACCCCGCCGACTGCCTCTCCTCCGTGCCGCCCATGCCGCGCGCTGCCCTCATATCCGCCCGTCCGATTGATCACTGCTCACCCTATCCGTGACGCTCGGTGTACGACACAGCCGAGGGAGATTTCCCGTGCAGAGGGCATCTCCACGCCGCCGACGGTCTCGGCAACCTCCACGCCACAATCTGTACCGCGAGGGCTTTGTCGCTCAGCGCACGTGCCTCGGTTCGGCGTGGCCGACACTTGGACTCGTGCTGATCGTCTTTCCAGGTGTCCCAGACACCAATACCGAGGCCGACACATGCGACTAAGCGGTCCTGGTGAAGTTCGCTGCTGATCCTTCGATGTCGTTGAGTTCGGGGCTGCGGGGCTGCGGGGCAGCAGGCAGAACGGCTCCACCCGGATCTTCACCAGCTGCTCGCGGCGGCCCTTGAAATCCCTGTCCAGGTGCACGGAGGCGTTGTCCAGCACCACGGTGCACGGTCTCGACCGTCGCCAGACAGGCAGTGCGGGGCCCGACACCGTCCGCGGCCGGGGCCGGCGCGGCGGCCTCGCCGGGCAGGCCGGCCAGCCGACAACAGACGAACTCCAGCAACACGGCCGCGTCGATCTCACCGGGAGTGTGCTCCCACCACAGATCAGGATCGGCGCCCACGACCAGGGCGCCCAGCACGTTGATACGCCGGTCGCTCTTGTCCTCGCCGATGCGGCGCGCCTGGAGGGCGGCGCGCAGCTGGGGGTCCCGGCCGTAGGCTTCGTCGCCGGTCACCCAGGAGGCGGTGATCCCGGCGTCCAGCGCGGCTTCGATCATTTTCGCAGCCAGACGTGGCTTGGTGGCGAACTGCACAGCCTCGGGTATCCCGGCCGAGCGGGTGCGGTGGTTCGCTCGCTGGCGTGCCGACATGATGGCGGATCTGCGATCCGGGAGCAGTGATCATCCGCTGCGGTGTGCGTTCGTGGACACGGTGCGGCGGTGGGACCTGGATCACGGGCTCATCGAGGAGCACCTGGACGCCAATGAGGCGGAGGCCGAGGCCCCGCCGGTGTTCGAGACGTTCGCCGACCAGCGCCGCTACCCGAGGAGGATCACGGGGACGATCGCGCAGCTGTGCTCGCCACGTCCCGCGCGTACCCGGACTCGCCGGGCTGGTCCGAACAGGAACAGCGGCAGGTCGCCGCGCCAGCGGGAGAAGGAACGCGACCTCACTGGTGTGATCCTGACGCACGCCTTCTGGAACGAGGCCCCCGGATCCGCACGGCCTGATCCCCGCTCCCAGCTCAAGTACGCGCTCGGCAGCGGGGACAGCGAGGGTCGGGAGTCGGGCGTAGCCGTGGCGGACCGCCCCTCCGAGCCGTCGCCCGTCACCGTGGTCCTTCCCGACGGCCAGTGGCCCTTCACCGGCTTGAGGAGTGCGGTGGTGGCTGGCCGCCGACAGAGCTGGCGGAGGCCGGGCCAACTGACGGCAGCGTTACGGCCGGGGCCTGTTCGCGAACACCCACCGGTTGCCCGCCAGCGCGTCGTTCTGCTCGGGCAGCGGGCCGCATCCGTGCTGGCGGGTGAAGTCGAAGGGGGTGTGGACCGATGTGGACCAGCCTTTGCTCGCCAGATCGCCCGCGGAGTCGGGCCTCGGCCCTCCATCGAACAGGCTGAGCAGGTCGATACCGATCTGGTGTTTCGTCGAGGTGTAGATCGGGCTGTCGCGATATTCCAGCAAGTCCTTCTCAAGTTTGACCTCGAACGCCAGAGCGCTTCCCCCCGTGCTCAACCGGTCCACCGTGTCGATGAGGTATGTCTCGGCGGCGTTGGGCAGGTAGAACAGCAATCCCTCGGCCAGCCAGACGCTCGGTGCGGCCGTGTCGAAGCCGGCGGCGGTCAGTGCCCGGGCCCAGTCGGCGCGCAGATCGATCGGGATCGGTACCCGCGCTGCCTTCGGGGTGGCCGACAGTCCGCCGAGCACCTTGTGCTTGAACGCCAGCACGTGTTCCGTGTCGATCTCGAAGATCACGCAGTCGGGAGGCCAGTCGAGTCGGAACGCCCGCGAATCCAACCCGGCCCCGAGCAGAACTACCTGGCGGGTGTTGCCAGCGTGCACCGACTGGAGGAGAAAGTCGTCGAGGACCCTCGTCCGCAGACCGAAGTAACGCGCGAATCGCCCCCACAGCGGGTTAGCGTCCCCGTCCGGAACCTGTTGTGTGCGGACCGGCCAGCCCGCGGACACCGGTGCGGCGAGCACGAAGTGTTCTGCGTAGACGTCCTGTGCCAGGCTGTCGTGGCGGTGGGTCTCGATCGCCCGTGCCGCGGCGACCATGAGAGCGGTCAGGCCGATACCCCCTTCCACGCCTTCCGCACCGGTGTTCGGTTGTGCTGTGCCGACCATGTGTCCTCCCTTGGCGCGAGTAGAGACCACGAACAGCGAGGAATGCGAACGATGGGTCTGCGGTGAACGCACGAGGTTGCACCTCTGGGTGATCCGTCCCTCGGGGGAGCCCGATGGCGCGCAGCCCTGCGGCCATCCGGCATTGGTCCGGCCGGCTCGGCACGGGTCAGTTCGCCGCGCGGACCGGCCACGGCGGTGCGGTGCCGGTGACGGTCTGTCAGGACGCGGTCGCGCGGACAGGCAGAGGCGTTGAACGCCTCGCTCATCGGGTCCTCCCCGCCGGGACCAGGACGGGTTTGACCACGCGGCCCGCGTCACAGTCGTGTTCGGCCTCGTTGATGTCGGCGAGTGGGTACGTACGGATCAGCTGGTCGAAGGGAAACCGCCCGGCCTGCCACAGTCCGGTCAGTCGTGGAATCAGCAGTCCCGGCACCGCGTCCCCCTCGCAGATGTGGGAGATCCTCCTGCCCCGGTCCAGCGTCCCCGGGTCGAGCGGCAGCGCGGTGTGGAGCCGTGCCACCAGGCCGAGGTGGCCGGTCGGGCGCAGGGCCCGCAGCGCGTTGTTGATCAGCTGGATGGAGCCCGTGGTGTCGAGTGCGTACTGCGCGCCGCCGTCGGTCAGTTGCTGAATGCGGTTGGGCAGGGCGGTCGATGCGGCGTGCAGCGGGATCGCGTGGAGCCGCTCGGCGAGGGCCAGCCGTTCGGGGTGCCGGTCGACGGCCACGGTCACCGCCCCGGCCGCGGTGGCCGCCATCACCGCGGCCAGACCCACTGCTCCCGCGCCGAAGACGGCGAGGGTGTCGCCGGGGCCGACACCGAGGGAGTTGAAGACTGCTCCGGCGCCGGTGAGGAAGCCGCAGCCGAGCGGTCCGAGCAGTTCGAGGGGCAGCGAGGGATCGACCCGGACGGCGTTGCGGGCCGCGACCATCGCGTACTCGGCGAACGATGACTGGCCGAACCACCGGGGGGCCAATTCGCCCCCGGCTGCGTCGGTGAGCCGCGCCGTGTTCTCCTTGCGCCCTCCGAAGAGGTTGAGGGAGGCGAAGGAGTCACAGTAGGCGGGGGCCGCACCCATACAGTTCCGGCAGTGACCGCAGGAGTCGAAGCTCAGCACGACGTGGTCGCCGACGCTCAGACCGGTTACCGGGCCGCCCGTCTCCACCACGACACCGGCCCCCTCGTGGCCGAGCACCGCCGGCAGCGGTGAGCGGCCCGCCGAACGCCGGACCGCGAGATCGGTCCGGCACATCCCGCAGCCCGCGATCTCGACCAGGATCTCGCCGTCGGCCGGCCCCGCGTTCAGGACCACCTCCTCGACGGCGAATCGGCTCTCGTACGACCGCAGTACCGCCGCACCGAACCTCATCGTCACGCCTCCTTTGGACGGTGCACGACGAACGGCCTGAGGTTCCCGTACAGCCCCCACGGCCCGCCCGCGACGCCGACCCCACTGTTCTTGATGCCCGCGAAGGGCTGGGCGAGGGAAAGTTCGGCGTGGTGATTGATCCACGCCGTCCCACATTCCAGCCGGTCGGCCACCGCCTCGGCCCGGTCGAGGTCCGTCCCCCATACCGAGCCGCCCAGCCCGAAGCCGGTGTCATTGGCTGCCTCGACAGCTTCGTCGAGGCTCCTGTACGGCAGCACCGGCAAGAGCGGACCGAACTGCTCCTCCGTCACCACCGCGCTATTGGAGGGGACATCTGTCAAGATCGTCGGAGCGAAGAAGTAGCCCGGTCGGTCCGGCCGGTAGCCACCGGCCACAGCTCGGGCACCGTCTGCCAGGGCCTGGGCCGTGTAGTGCTCGACCCGGGCCAGTTGGCGGGGGTTGTTGACCGGCCCCAGCTGCGAGCCCGGGTCGAGCCCGGCTCCGACGACGGCGGTCTTCGCGCGCTCCGCCAGGGCCTCGACCACCTGGGAGTAGAGCCGGGCCGGGGCGTAGACGCGCTTGACCGCCATGCAGACCTGCCCGCAGTTGCGGAAAGCCGCCCAGAACAGCCGGTCCGCGATCCCCTCCACCTCCACGTCCTCCAGCAGGATGGCGGCATCATTACCGCCCAGCTCCAGGGTGACCCTGGCGAGCGAGGCCGCCGCACCCTCCGCCACGGCCCGTCCGGTGGGAATCGAACCGGTGAAGGTCACGTGACAGATCCCCGGATGGGACGCGAGGCGGGCGCCGAGGGGTTCGCGACCGGTGACGATCGTCAGCACGTCCTCGGGGAGGGCGGTGGAGATGACGGACCCCAGCAGCCGCGTGGCAAGGGGCGTGAACGGGGACGGCTTGAGCACCACCGTGTTGCCTGCGGCGAGCGCGGGCGCGAACTTCGCCGACGCGAGCTGGAGTGGAAAGTTCCACGGGACGATTGCGGCGACGGGCCCGAGCGGTCGCCAGCGGATCTCGCTGTGCAGCGGCCGACCGTCCGTGATCAGCTGGGGACCGGGGAGCAGCTCGGCGAAATAGCGCAGGCGGGCCGCCGTGCGGGCGATCTCCGCATACGACTCGACCAGGGGTTTGCCCTGTTCACGGGTGAGCAGCTGAGCGAGGTCGGCCCCGGCCGTCTCCACGGCGTCGGCTGCCGCGAGCAACGCGGTCGTACGGGCGGCCGGCTCGGCCCGCCAACTACGCCAGGCATCGCGGGCCCGGTCGACGACGGCGTCCAACTCGTCCGGCTGCTGGTCGGGAGCCTCGTCGAATACCTCGCCCGTTGCCGGATCGAGGACGGCGAAGCGGTCGCCGCGGGTCCCGATCGTCCGACGAGGCTGGCTGGTCGGCATGCCGGCGGTCAGCTCGCCGCCGCGACGGCAGCTGCGTGTTCCCGGGCATGCCGGTCCATCTCCGCCCGGAAGGCGGCCACCAGCTGCGGCTGAATCCTTCCCGTGTTGCGGTCGCCCCCCTCGCAGACCGCCCCGCGCACGCCCACGATGTCCGTGCCGATGCGCGTCAGCTCGCCGAGGTCTCCCACCTTGACGCTGCCCGCGAGGGCGGCGAGCAGGCCGGCCTCGTGGGCCAGGCCGACGAACTCTGCGCAGGCATCGGGCGGCACATGGTCGAACAGTCGTGTCCCGTCCTTGATCGCTGTGTCGAGCATGGCCGCGTCGGAGCCGGAGCGGCGGGCGATGTCGGGCAGCGCGAGCGGGTTCACGCAGCCGATCCGGCGGGCGTCGGCGTAGCCCGAGGCGACGACGAACGCGTCCGGCCGATAGTCCTTCACTGCCCGGACGACCCCCCGCATGACATCGATGGCCTGTTCGGGCGTCGTGCATCCGTAGAGACCGACCTTGATATACGTGGCTCCGGAGACAGCCGCACCGAGCGCCGCCTGGGCCACCGTGCCGGGCTTGTACGGTACGTCTCCCACGGTGGCGGACACCGGCTTGTCCGCCGGGACCGCTTCGCGGATCTCCCGGATGACCCACGGGAAGTTCGCACCGAGCGAGCCCTCGTCGGGCTTCTTGACATCGACGATATCCAGGTGCTCCGCCGCCTTCGCGCAGTCGAGGGCCTCCTCGACGCTGTCCGGGGAGATGAGAAGCAACAACGTGGATTCCTTCCTTCCGCCATGGCCACCTGCCAAAGGGCAGGTGCGCGGTGTCTCCTGAATCACGTGCGGTCTGCTCATCATCGTTGCGGCCTTGGGCCATCGGCAGGGCGCGCGGAGTCCGTACGGGTCATTGCCAGGACGTGCCCGCGCCCCCAGCGCGCCGCCTACGCGGGTTCAAACCGGCCGCGCGCAGATGCATCCGATGGCACACGGCGAGTCGTAGTCGGCCACAGACCGTCCACCACCGCTCCGGAAGGAGGCAGCAGCATGCCCGGTGGCGGGAAGACGAGGCCGGTCGGGCATGGCCGCGTGGGAGCGGATGGGCTGGCCCCATCGACGCCATCGGCATGGGCAGTGGAACATCTGCGCGCCGAGCGGGTCTTGGTGGTCGAAGCCGGGGGAGGATCAGGAATGTCGCGCTGGCGGTTGTCGTGGTGCCTGTGGGGCGGTCTGCTCGCGGGAGAACCGGGGGAGGTCCGTCGCGCCGGGCAGGGAAGGGTCGGCCCTGCGCACCAGGCGGGGGCCCACGCCGATCGTCACGGTGAGAGCGCCCGGGTGCAGCCCAGCAGTCGTGGATCGGTTCCCGCGGTGAGCGTGCGGATGGCGTCGCCGAGTTCGGCCAGCAGCGGGCCGGCAGCCGCGGCGTCAGCGAGGTCGGCCACCACCGCCAGCAGGTTCGGCTGGGCCGGTTGCGGAAGTGTGATGCCTGCCTGATGACGGCCGGTTTCGTGCTCGCAGAAATGAGTAATTCTGAGAGATCACGGCCCCCCGCGGGACCGTGTCCGGTTTGCCCCTGATCTTCGTTCTCATAACCTCTCGCAAACCGGCTTTCGCGCAATGCCCTTCGCGATGGGTTCTGCGACATGCCAGAGCTCGTTGAACCGGCCGCCGCCGTCGAACGGTTCGACTGCCCCACCTGTTCCGCCCCGGCGGGAAACGCCTGCCGGACCCGCGGCGGCAAGGTCGCCCCGAAATACCACACCCCGCGCTTCATGCTCTTCCCCCAGCTCCGCGCCGAGCTGGAGGTGAAGACCCCCGCCGACCGCGGCCCCGGCCTCGCGTGGGAGATGGGACCGGCGATCGACGCCGCGGTACCCGAGGCCCAGGCGCAGCCCACGAGGGTGGGGTACGCCCGTTGCAGTACCGCCCAGCAGGAGCTTCAGAGCCAACTCGACGCCCTGGCGGGAGCCGGGTGCGATCCGGTCTTCTCCGAGAAGATCAGCACCCGCGTCAAGGTCCGGCCGGAGTTCGTCAAGGCGATGGACTTCGCCCGCACCATCAAGAAGGCCGTCCCAGACCAGCGGGTGATCTTCTCCGTGCATGAGATGAAGCGCCTCGCGGCGCCACCGAACTGCTGACCATGGCGGAAGACCGGGTGGCGAGATGCACTGCAAAGACCTCGGTGGGCCGTAGCTGACTTTAGGGCTGTGATCAAGGAGCGGAAGCGGTCCGTGATGATCGAGGTGTCTGACGCCTCATCACCACGGACCGCTTCCGCATGTCGTCATCACTGATCACTCTCCTGGCCCGGCACCCCGACCATGATGCGGGCACCACTCTCGATGCCGGCCGGGCCGTGGACTGGCGGACGTCCTGGACGGACGCCGCAGCCGGTCAGTCCGCGACGGACGCGGCTGCGGTCACCTTGTCGATGTTTACCCGCACCACCAGTTCGCCCGGGACGCCGTTGCGGGCGCCGTACTCCTCCGCACGCTCCTCGCCCACGTAGCGGGCCGCGATCCGGGTCGCCCAGTGCCGTACGTCACTCAGCTCTTCGCTGAGCACCGCCGTCCCCCTCACCACCACGAAGGAGTACGGCGGCCTTTCGTCGTCGACGCACAGTGCCACCCTGCCGTCGCGGGCGAGATTGCGGCCCTTGACGGTGTTCTTGCCGGTGTTGAACACCAGCTCGTCGCCGTCCATGAGGAACCACACCGGTGCGATGTGCGGGCTGCCGTCGGCCCGTACGGTCGACAGTTTTCCGGTACGGGTGCCTTCGGAGAGGAACTCCTGCCACTCATCCTTGGTCATTGTGCGTGCCATGCCGCCATCTTGCCGTCGGCGCGGTTCGCCGGGTATGTGGCTCGCCGTGGGTGCGGGGCCGACTGCCGGCACGGCAGGTGGCACGCCGCTACTGGATCTAGAGGAGCTGTCCACGCTGTCACGCGGGGCAGGGCAAGGACTGCGTACTCGCTGAGGGGACTGATGTCGGCAAGGTGCGCGACTTCCCTCATGACGAGCGGGCGCGGCCGATCGTGGACGAACGGAAAGCCCAGCAGACGGCGAATCCGAAAGTCGGCACGCGGCCTTGGCGGGTGTACCAGGTGACGTGCCCGGACTGCGGGCAGGGCCCGGAGGCGCGCTGCAAGAGTCCGGGCGGGCCGCACCGTGCACGGGTTGAGCGGTCGAAGGAGTACATCCGTCTGCGTAAGCCTCGGCCGCAGTGATTCATCCCGGCCGACGGCGGTATGTCCGGTGCCGCACGGTCCCGAGGCAGCGCCTGCTGGGCCGGTGAGGATGCGCGAGAGTTCGGTACCCGGAGGCCTGGCCGAGCGCCGCTCTGTAGATCGCGCGCCAATGCTGTGCCCACAGTTCGGCGGCTCGATGCAGGGTGACGGACATGCCGGTTTCAGTGCCTGGCGAGGGGTTAGGCGTGTCGTTGTGGGGTTGTCCGGCCCGTCGCTTCCCCCGTAGCGGCGGGCCGGGCCTCTACGCTTGTGTCCCGGCCGCGGTTCAGCCGGATGATCCAGCCACTCCGGCGGGCCGCCAGGCGGACATGTGCGTGTAGTGCTGGACCAGCGTTGCCCGGGTCCAGGCGCCGTTGGCGTTGCGCATGGTGTGGAAGAGGGTGCCGCGGTCGTCGTCGGAGGCGAAAACGAGCTGGAGGTTTCCTGCAACGTTGACGGAGGTGACCTCGTTCAGCACGGTGCCGTTGAAACCAGCGTGGTTGAAGTCCCCCCGCGCATTGATGCCGTCCCAGGTGTTTCAGTGCCCGTTCGCGCTGCGGATGGTGTGGTACTGCGCGATTTGGCCGTTGGTCAGCACGTTGCTCCACTGCGTCCACCTGCCGTTCGCGCCGAGCGCGGTGTGCAGAACGGTGCGGTGGATCTGGTCCACCGCGGCCACCTGCAGCCCTCCGCCGACAGAGGCGGCCGACAGGCGCTCGAACCAGTCGTTGCGGTAGGCGCCGCCCGGCGCCACCTGGTCGGGAGCGGTCCAGGTGCCGTCGGACCGCTCCATGGTGTGCATCAGGCGGCCGTTGGTGTGGATGTACACCAGGTGCACGTGGGTTCCTGCGACGGCTGCCGCGAGGTAGTTCCGCGTCGGCTTGGAGGTCACCGGCACCGGTGCCAGGCCGTGCATCGGGGTGGGGGCGGGCCAGCTGCCGTCCGGGTTCTGGGTGGCCTCCTCGAAGGTGACGTCCCGGCCGGTGGGCTGCTTGATGAACAGACGCAGTCGGCCGTTTTGTGCCACGTCGGTGAAGTCGTAGAAGGACCAGCTCTTGAACAGCTGCTTGGTCGGGGCCCACTTGCCGTTGGCGTATCGGGCGGTCTGCAGGACCTCCGGACGCTCGCAGGGGCGGCGGGGGAAGCCGGTTGCGGCGTGGATTGTCTCTGCCACGCCGGCGGCCTTGGCTCGGGCCGTTTCGGTAGGTCTGCATGTCTGTCAGTGGATCCCGGAGGCGTGATCGCGGATCTGTGGCGTGACGCGCGTCCTTCGTGATGCTCCCGGCGTCCCTGTCCGCACAGAGTTGTTTCCAGTTCGCGGAGCAGATCAGTGGCTTATCAGCCCTTGCCTCCCGGACCCGCCGCCTCCAGGCCGGCGAGAAGTTCGGCGAGGGCGGGCAGGGCCTGGTCGATGACTCGGCGGCTGTCGGGCCTGAGGTTGTCGAGTGCCTGGCGCAGTGCGGCGGTGCTGATGCGGTCATAGCGTTCGAGCATGACCAGGGCGCGAGGTGAGGCCGTGAGCTGGACGGTGCGCAGGTTGGTGGCGGAAGGGGTGCGCTCGACCAGGCCCGCCGCGGTCATGGTGCGCACGAGGTTGCTGACGGTGGATGGCGCGGCGTTGAGCCGCGCTGCGGCATCGCTCGGAGAGAGTGGGCCGGAGTCGGCGAGCACGCGCAGCAGCTCGATCTGTGCCTCGGGAAGGTCGGGCAGGCCTTCGAGGCGGCGTGTGCGCAGTACGGCCCGGCGCAGGGGGCCGAGGAGTCGGCCGAACTCGGTTGCGGTGTCCATGCGTCCATTGTGACGCATGCCAGATTTTGCAACAAAATAGTTTTGGTGCAAAACTGAAGGGGTTGGGGACGCAATCCCCGGCACCACACCGCAAGGAGGCATCACCATGACCACCGTCGAGAACCCGGTCCCTGCGCAGGACCTCTCCGGCATCGTCGGCCACCGCTTCATCTACACCTACGCCAACGGCTGGCAGTACGAGATGTACGTCAAGAACGACCACACCATCGACTACCGCATCCACAGCGGCCACGTCGGCGGCCGCTGGGTCAAGGGCCAGCAGGTCGACCTCGTCCAGCTCGACGAGGGCAGCTACAAGGTGTCCTGGAACGAGCCCACCGGAACCTCGGTCACGGTGAACGTCATCCCCGGCAAGCGCCTCCTGCACGGCGTGATCTTTTTCCCGGACTGGATCCGCAATCACGGCGAGCGCACCGTCCTGTTCCAGAACGACCACCTGGACAAGATGCGCACCTATCGTGACCAGGGCCCGACCTACCCCATCTACATCGTCCCCGAGTTCGCGAAGATCACTCTGTTCGAGTACGTCGGCACCGACGACGACACCGTCATCTCAGTAGCCCCCGGCGATCTCCCCGAAGGCTGGTCCAACCGCACCAACTGACACGCATCGACCCGCAGCCGGCCCCGGCATCGACACGCAAGACTGCGACGCCAGGGCACCCCGACAACTCGGGCCAAGCGGATCACCGCCAAGCTTCGCGCGGGTGGCGTGATCGTCAACCGCAAGCGTGTAGAGCGGCATTCAGGGACGGAGGTTGAGGCGCCGACACCGAACCACCATTGCGGGCCCCGCCGCCCTGAGCTGTACCGGGATTTGTGGAGTCCCTGATGCCAGGGTTACGGTCCTGGCGAAGGAGATCCACCAGCACCCATGGCAGTACCCCGTAAATACCCCGACGAGCTTCGCGAGCGCGCGATCCGCGAGGTCCGGGCCGCCGGCCGTCCCATCGCACACGTCGCGAAGGACCTGGGCATCCACAAGGAGGCCCTGCGCGGCTGGGTCCGCCAGGCGAGGCCGACCGCGGCGAGCGCGATGATCGACTGACCAGCGCCGAGCAGGACGAGCTCAAACAACTCCGCAAAGAAGTATTGGAGTTGAGGCGCGCGAACGAGATCCTCAAAGCGGCCAGTGTGTCTTTTGCCCAGGAGATGGAGATCGAGCGTGCCCAGACGAGGCCGAGCAGGTGATCGACCACCTTCGTGACAAGGGCCTCGGGGTCGATCCCATCTGCCAGGTTCTGGAGCTGTCGCCGTCCACCTATTTCGCCCGCAAGAAGCGGCCGAAGTCGGCCCGTCGGCTCCGCGACGAGCAGCTCATGCCGCCGATCGAGCGGGTTCATGGCGATTCGGGCGGCACTTGTGGCCCCGCCGGATCGCCCAGGCCCTGCGCTGCACAGGTGCCGACGTGGCCCGCTGCACCGTCGAGCGGCTGATGGCCGAGCTGGGCCTGGAAGGCGTCATTCGGGAGTAGCGGCGGCGGACCACCGTGGCGGAGCCGTCGGCGCCCCGCCCGCCCGACCTGGTCGACCGCGACTTCACAGCCAGTCGGCCCGATCAGCTGTGGGTGGCAGACATGACCTACGTGCGCACCTGGTCCGGGTGGGCATACGTGGCGCTCGTCCTGGACGTGTACTCGCGGATGATCGTCGGCTGGCAGATCGCGAACCACATGCGGACCGAACTGCCGCTGAACGCACTGTACTCCAGTGCGAGTTTGTGCTCTGTACGCTTCGACCGTGCCTGAGTGCGGGCCGCGTCCGGCGGTCACGTCTGACGTCGGCGGCGCCAGTAATGCACGGTGACTGCCATTAGCAGCGGCCCCCAGAGGATGATGGGCGCGTAGCAGAGGTTCAGGACCACGACGGAGATGCCGTGGGGAGCGTCGGGGTCCGGATTGACGAACATGTTGTGGATCAGGCCCATGGAGTACACCATGACCAGGCCGGCTCCAACCAGGGCGGGGATCACTGCGGCCGGGACCGGCACCGGGCGGCCGCGCAGGCCCGGCATCCAGCGCGGCCAGACCTCGCCCCAGGACTGCACCAGGCCGAGCGTCAGGAAGGCGAAGACCTCCGAGAACACCGTCAGGCCCACGATGTAGAGCGACCCCCAGCCGGGCACGTGGAGCGTCCTTTTGGCCTCCGGGCCGAAGCCCATCATCCAGCCCCAGGCCATCGGGAGCCGCCATAGGCTGGACGGCAGCGGCGTCAGGACCGCCAGGCGCGCTGCGTTGCGCGCCCAGCGCGGGACATCGGGCAGGGTCTGCAGGGCGGAGAACATTGGCATGGCGACGATTCTGGCCGCAGTACCGGCCTTGCCGCGTCGGCCGCCGGTCGCAAATGGATCATGCCCCAGCAGGAGCTGTCCGTCCGCCTTGGGTCGCACGCGCCCGCCCGGCGACCCGGACCCGATCACCCAGTACTCCAGTACGTTTCGTGATCTATCCAGCGGGTTCGCCGGCGATTCGGCGTCGGTAGTGGCTGCGTCGGGCTGTTGCTTGGTGAGGTCGGCGCCAGTTGGACCAGTGCAGCAGCTTGGTCGCTGTCACGGCTGGTGGGTACAGCCTTCGCTCCGGCCTGAACAGGGTCCACCGTTCCCACGGCAGACGGCGCGTCACCGTCAGTGCAGACTGGCATCGTCGTCTGGCCTCCGAAGCCGTTGTCGTACCGATCGGGGATGGCGGTCCGTGCGTGGGTACGGAGAAAACCCTGGGGAGCAGACGCAGGCGTGGTGCTACGGTCGGGCGCCATGAGCTGGCTTCCCGATGACTTCGTCCACCCTGTCCTGGTGCCGCTGCCGGGAGTCGGAAATCATTTGCGGCCGATCCGAGAGGCGGACACACCTCTCGACTATCCGGCCGTGATGGGCTCGCGCGAGCGGTTGTGGAGCATCTTCGGCCCGGCCTGGGGGTGGCCCGCGGCCACCATGACCTACGAGGCCGACCAGGCGGACCTGTTGCGGCACGAGAAGGAGATCGCCGCACATCAGTCCTTCAACTACGCGCTGTTCGATGCGGCGGAGGCGGCTCTGTTCGGCTGCGTCTACATCGATCCGCCGGAGAAGGTCGGCGCGGACGGCGAGATCTCCTGGTGGGTGGTGGACGAGCTGGTGGGCAGCAGGGTCGAGCAGGTTCTGGATGCGCTGGTGCCGCAGTGGATCGCCGCCGACTGGCCGTTTGAGCAGCCGCGCTTCATCGGCCGTGAGATATCCTGGTCGGACTGGCTCGCCCTGCCGGCGCACCCCGACGCTTGAGAATCCATCGTCGTATCGGTCAGAGGAGTTGCTGATCGAACGGGAGCCGGAGTTCCTGGGCAGTGTCACGGCCCCGCACGGTCACGGCAGGCGGGACTGATCGCCGCAAGGTCGGGGCCCGGACTTGTTGTCCGAGACCTGTGCACGGTCGGCCTGGTTTGAGCCTGAACAACGGGCGGAATGACATCAGCCCGGTGCAAGTTGAAGGCCGCGCTCCTCGTTCTGTCAGTCCGTGTTCTGCGGGTGGCCGGAGCCGAGGGCCGCGGCGCGCTCGCCGGAGTCGCGCATCGGCGCCGCCGCGCAGGTCCGCCGACAGAGGCGGCGGTTGTCGCAAGCCAGGCTGCTCGTGGTGGTGCTTGAGCGCGGCACGAGCCGGGCGGCGCCCACACGTCCGGCCCAGCGCCCCGTCACTCCAGCGTGGTACGACCGGCTGAGACTTGGAGGCGTGCTGCCCATGCCCCGCTCGCCGTCAGCTCAGGTCATCAGTGCGGCTATGGATCCGGCGGCACCCTCGGACGCCCGGCGTCTTTGCGGACGCGGCCGGCAGGCCGGGGCGGCCAGCGGCCAGCGGCCGGCGGGCTCACCGGGCTGGCCGCCCGTGCCCTGGATCCCAGGCCGGCCTCGTGGCGAGCGGGCTCCGTCTTTTATCACCCGTTCGGGGGCGGTGGAAACGCCGGGAGGCAAACGGATGGCGAGGGGGTGGTCGGAGGTCTCCGCGGGAGGTGTTCGGGGTGGAAGTCCCCGGGTGGTTCGGCCGACGGAGAAGGGGTGCCGGCCCGGGCACCAGGATGCGACGCCTGGTGCCCGGGCCGGTGGTGCGTGGATGGGGCATGGGTTGCCCGACAATGGGATTGGGTACCCTGGCTCGATTCCGGCGGGCCGGGGCCCTGTATGGGGCTGCTCGGCTTCGGGGTCAGTCCCAGCCGCCCTCGCCGCCCTCGCCGCCCTCGCCGCGCTCGCCGCGCTCGCCGCGGTCGTCGTGGTCGCAGATCACGCGGAAGCTGGCGACGACTCCGTTCTTGACCTTCACGCCGTCCTCCATCTTCTCGTGGTGCTCGCCGTTCTCGTGGTGCTCGCCGTTCTCGTGGTGCTCGCCGTTCTCGTGGTGCTCGCCGTTCTCGTGGTGCTCGCGCTCCTCACAGTTCTCGCTCTCGTCCTCGTCCTTGTCCTTGATCCTCGGGCAGACGCCGTTGGAGGAGCTGTGGGGGCCGACGGTGGCGATGGGGGCGCCGTTGTCGCAGACCGCTCCGCGGAAGACCTCCACGCGCTTGTGGCTGTCGTTGCGGATGTTCAGGGTCTTGGCGCCCAGGCCGCTGACCACGGTGATGCAGTCACCGGGGTGGGCGGAGTAGGACCGCTCGTTGACCTCGATCCGGCCCTCCCCTCTGCGCTCCTCGTGGCGCCTGCCTTCCTCGCGCCGGCCTTCGTTGCCCTTGCCCTGACCTCCGTTGTTGTTGCTCTTGTTCTGCCCGGAGTCGCCGCCGAAGGGCGCTGCCGAGGCGGCGGCCGGGACCGCCTGGGGTGCCTGGGCAGATGCCGCCGAGGCGTAGGTGATGCCGGTCACGGCGAGCGCTGCGGCGGCCGAGACACCTGCGGTCACCATGGTGGAACGAGCGAGCTTCATGTCGCTTCTCCTGTCTGAAATATCTCGGAGACGTCGGCTCGTCAGCCGACTGCGATCAAACGTACTCACAACTGTCGTATCGGTGCATATCGAGAGAGTCGGGACAGGGGGCTGACCGGGGTATATACGGCCCTGCCTGCCGCCCCGTCAGAACGTGAATCGGCCTGAAGACCAGGCGTAGTGAATGACTATTAGCCCTCCCGGGTGATCTCCTGACGCCTCCTCACCCCTTGCCTGCTGCGTGTCGCTACGAAAGCCATGACCGATCCGTGTTAGGAGAGCGGCAGCGCCAAAGCCCGACGGCACCAACATCCCCACCGTGCTGTGCGTCCTCAGCCGCCTCACCAGGACCGTGCTCCGCACGCACAGCGAGACCGCCACCGCCCTCATCGACTTCGCCACCGCCGTCGCGATCGGCTACGACCGAAACCCTCAGTACGAAATCCCCCTGCCCGGACCTGACTTCGCCGAACACATCGTGATCACCATCGCCGCCACCCTGGCAACCCGGCGGCCAGGCAGAACCTGCGCAGTGCCGGCCGAGGAACTGCCCAACCGTCTCCCACCACAAGAGATCCCCGGCGACGCCCTCGGCCAGGGAGCACGGGGTGAGCAGGCCGCGGATCCGGTTGCTGGTGCGGGTGGCCTCGGCCGCCAGGTTCTGGTCGAAGCCGACCAGGTCGGTCAGTTCGGCGGCGATCTCGTCGGTCGGTTCCAGCGAGCGCAGGGTGTGTGGCATCGTCCGGGCGGCGTCCGCGGTCACGGCCGCGTCGCGGGCGTCGGTCTTGGCCTCGCCCGGATACAGGTCGGCGATCCGGCGCTTGGCCGGTCCGGGTAGGTAGGTGACCGCCCGCAAGCGGCCGGGCGTTGCGCCAGGCCGGGCCGGTAGTCGGACCTCTCATCAGTGTCTCCGACGGGGCCTCTCGGGCCCGGTGGCACCACCCCTCAGGTCATCCGTTCGACAGAGGGGAACAGCCATGCCGGGCTCGGATGCCAGCGGCCCTCTTGCAGGACCGCGGAAAACTTACCGGGGGAGGGGCAGCTGCATGGCGGTGTTGAGCGTCGACAGGGTGATCAGCCAGCCCACCCCGGCCCCGACGGACACCACGGCGACAATGGGCAGGCTCGTGGACAGGGCCGTGGCCAGGGCGCCGAAACCATAGAGCAGGCCTGACAAAAGGAGGTGTTGATGGCCAGTCAGCACCTTGCGCAGGCGGCCCAGGACAAGTGCCCCGGCGACCGCGTCCGAGCCGAGCGCCGCGAGCAGCAGGCCGTAGCCGCCGGAGCCCTGGTGCAGATGGTCGTCGGTGATCACGGGCAGCAGGGCCCACAGAGTGCTGGCGGGCAACACGAACAGGGCGGCCCGCCACTGGATGCGGCGCACATCAGGGGCGTACGTGATGCAAAATATCGACTGCCTGGCGGATGTCATCGCTGAAGCCATGGCACTGTTCGAGCCGGTTGAACCGCCGACGGTGGTGGTGAGCGGTGACTGACCGTGCGTCCCCGGTTCTGGGGATGAGAGCTGTCCCCGTGGGGCACTGTCATGTCCTGATTGATCTTGAGGCGGGCGGGCTGTGGTGTTTGCTACTGGCGGGTCAGGTGACTCCTGCCGAGTGGCTGTGCCTGCTCTCGCTGGTGAAGGCGTTGTGGGGGTGGGCCAGCCGCAGAAAGGGGGCTCCGGCGTACGGCACCGAGCGGAGCCACAGCACAGCGCCTCGCTCCCTGGCGTGGCGGCTCGCGGCCAGACGGGCGCTGAGGCCGCTGCAGTCGCAGAATGCAGAACCCGCCAGGTCTACGACCGTGCGCGGGTAGGTCGTGACGGCTTGCTGTAGAACGGCGCGCAGCTCTGCGGCGGTGACCACGTTCAGTTCGCCGGCTGCGGTCAACACGCAGTGGTCGGGTTCTGGGGCGTTGACCATGACGCGCAACGGTCTGGGCACGGCGTCACCTCCCGTCCTTTCAGGGACCCCCTTCGTGGAGCGATGTCCAGACGATCTGCCCGGAACCCATGAGCAGCGCAGCTTTGGTCACTCTGAATCTATCGCGTTACTTTCTGTATGTCGCAATTCACGTGTAGTGTCCGGGCGAGTGTTCGCGGTATCAGCGGGTCTGGATTCGGTGAGGCCCGGCTGGGTGTGTTGATCGTCGCGGGAAACTTTCGTCGGGCTGCCGGAGTCTCCTCTTGGCCGCCAGGGCTGCACCCCGGGCCTTGACCTGCCGCAACCCTCGGTACATGCCCTGTCGTCGAAGGAGCATCAGGCCGTCAGGCCGAACGACATTTCGTGAATGCGGTGTTTGGTATCCGGGTTCATGGGAATGAGAGTGAATGAGTGTTTCGGACCGGAGGCACCCATCCGTGGGAGTGACGTCATCGTCGCCTGGATGTGGGTCCGTCCGACACGCGGTCGCAATTCCACGGTGATCATCGATCCCAACACCTGAGAGTTGCGATGCGCCATGCGAACTCAGACGAACGTGCAGCGCCGTCCGCACGACGACGCCCCTAACACCGAGCAGGCGTTTCGTCGGCTTGCCACCCTGCCTCCGGGTGCCCAGCGCGAGACACTGCGTGAGGAACTGGTGGAGGCCTGGCTTCCGATGGCCAACAGGATCGCGAGCCGCTTCCGCGGCCGCGGGGAGAGCTACGAGGACCTGTGCCAGGTCGCGGCCCTGGGACTGGTCAAGGCCGTCGACCGCTTCGATCCCGGGCGAGGCAAGGCATTCGAGAGCTATGCCGTGCCGACCGTGACGGGTGAGATCAAGCGGCATTTCCGTGACCACATGTGGACGCTGCATGTGCCGCGCCGGGTCCAGGATCTGCGTAACCGGGTACGTGTCGCGTGCCAGGAGTTGTCGTGGGGAGTCACCGATTGCTGGCCTACTGTCGGAGAGATCGCCGAGCGGGCCCACCTGAGCGAGGAGGATGTCCGGGTGGGGCTCGAGGCGCTTGAGAGCTTCAGCACGTTGTCCCTCGACGCTGGCCTTCCTGGCAGCGACGACGGCCTCTCGCTCGGCGAGGTGCTGGGTGCCTCCGACCAGGCTCTGGAGACCGTCGTGGACCGTGAGTCCGTCAAGCCCCGTCTCGAGGCCCTGCCAGAGCGGGATCGCGCCATCCTGTACATGCGGTTCTTCAAGGACATGACCCAGAGCAACATCGCCGAGCAGCTGGGGATCTCGCAGATGCATGTCTCCAGGCTGATCAGCCGGTGCTGCCATCAACTGCGCGACGAGGTCCTGCAGGACGTCGCCTGATCCGGGCGCCGCGCACGGCGCAGGAGGCGGTGGTAGGCCGCCACGTCGCTCTCCTGGGCCGCGCGCGTACGGAAGTCGTAGCCAGCAGGCCGGCCGGCTGCCTGGTGGCGGTGAACGCGCCGGGTTCGCGGGAGTAGAGGTTCAGGGCGCCGAGGTCTTCTTCCTCGGTGAACAGCAGGAAGCCCATCATGGTGCCCACTCCGAGCTTGTGGGCCTGGGGGCGTAGTGGGGCCAGCACTGATGTTCGCCGGTGAGGTCGGCGATACGGAAGACCCGCTCGCCGTGCCAGATGCGGGTGGCGTCGAAGCACGGGCCTTCCCCAGCCGTTCCTGGAGCCGGTCGCTGTCGGTGACCAGTTGACGGGTGGGGGCGAGGGGCTCCACGCGCTTGTCGTGCAGCACGAGGATGCCGGCCGCGTCGCAGCCGTCGACCAGCTCGGTGGCCGAAGCGGTGATCCGCTGCAGTGTGGCGGCCACCGAATCCTGCGCCAGCAGATCACGTGCCATTGACGCCATCTGCTGCGCAAACCGGCCCCAGTCCACGTTGCTCTCCCTCTCGCGTCCCGCTGCCGAGCACTCTTCTGCCCTTCCTTCCACGAATCCGCGCTCAGGCCATTGAAGGACTCCAGGTGCCGGGGCCCGGTGTGGCCGGCCTGAGGGCGAAGGTTGGGCCGGTCAGGCGGCCGACGTCATCGTCGTGCCTGGGGACCCGTCCGGTCCGGTCACCTGGTGGCGGCCTGCTCGGCCAGAGCCTTGGTGTGGGCGAGGCGGATGAAGCGCTCCGCGTCGGGAACGGTGGCGCTCCGCTGTGCTGCTCTTGGGCGCCAGGAAGTGTGCTGCTCTTGGGCGCCGGGAAGTCGGGACACGGTAGGAACACGCCCGTTTCAGTCTCCGGCGAGGGGTAATGCGTGTCATTGTGGGGCTGTCCGGCCCGTCGCTTCCCCCGTAGCGGCGGGCCGGACCTCTGCCCCAGCCCCGGTGCTGAGGTGGTGCGCGGCGCTGGGACCTGCTGTAGCGGGCCTGCTGTAGTCGAGTCCGTGGCCGGGGGGTCGGGGCCGGTCGGGTGGCCCGGCAAGGCTGGGCTGAGTGCGGCCAGGGACGGGGTAGTGGCCGGCCACGGCGCAAAGTGGCAGGAGGGGTACCGGGATCCGTACATGTTCCGGGGCCCCGTCTGTGCAGGCGTCCTTGGGGATGACGTCCTGCACGCCGCCGTGCCCAACGCCGCGCGCGCTGCGCTGTCCCTCGCGCCCGGCTCACGATGCTTGCAGGCGTAGGCCTCGCGAAGCGGGGCACTTGACGTTCTGCTCGACGCCGCTGCAGGTGGCGTCGGATGCCCCGCATGCAGCCTGTTCCTCGCGGTGGCGTTCAGCCGCCACGCGAGCGTGTCATTGGAGAGAAGGAGCCACCATGGTTCTTCCGGCGGAGAAGGAACTGCGCGCTGTACTGGCCCGGTTTGCCCAGGCGCGCATCGAGCACGACGTGCGCTCCACCGGCCGCACCAGCCGAGTGCTCGAAGACACTACCTCGGCAGGCGATGCCCATACCCGAGCCGGAATTGCCGTAGGCGGTCGGCGATTTGACAGCAATCGGGTAAGGAAAGGGAACTATGCAAGAGGGTCCCCACCCGTTGTCGGAGTGAGGGTCCTGCTCTTGTGTGAAGCAACGAGATGTCAGCGTTTGAAGGCGTCCTTTGCCCTTTCATTGGCTTCCCGAGCACCGCCCTTGGGCTTCTCGGCGTGTCCTTCGGCGGTCGTGTGTTCATTGCCGACAGCGCGTCCGGCAGCTGCCTTGGCCTTGCCCTTGACCTGCCTGGTCTGCGCCTTCTTGGAAGCTGTCACGGAAGATGCATCTCCTCTGACGATCTTTCCGGACTCCGCGGTGACCCTCGAATGCCCCGCACTCGCTCCCGTAAACAATCGCGCCCTTGGGGAATGATAGGGAGATCGCAGGGAAAGCGAGATTCAGGAGGTTGATAGCTATGGTCCCCTTGCTGCTCGTTCTGCTTCTGGCGCTCATTTTGTTCGGTGCAGGTTTCGCTCTCAAGATTCTGTGGTGGGTCGCAGTCGTCGTTCTCGCGGTCTGGCTCCTTGGCTTCCTGGCGCGTTCCACCAACGCGGGCGGCGGTCGCAGCCGCTGGTACCGATGGTGACCTGACCGCGCACCACATCCCCTCGCTGGGCCCGGCCGTCACGACGGCCGGGCCCAGCTGGTATGCCTGGCGAGCACACGAACCACGCTGAAACCGGCTGAAGGAGCAGCAAAAAGGGATCGAGAAGCTGTGTTGCAGGGGAGGGCGGGACGGCCATGCGTGAGGGAACCCGCGCAATCTCCCACCGCCTCCCGCCCTCGACCTCAACGACAGCCGCCTGCCCGGGCGGCTTGGGCGTGGGCGGGGGAGCCGCGCGACCAACGCATCCCCCCTTCTCCGCGCCCTCGGCTCGGGGGTGAGCAACCTGAAGGACTCGGTGGAGACGAAGCTCCACACCACCGTGTGCTCCGACAAGATCACGCTCAAGGTCGCAACCGGCCATTGTCAACGACTGGAACGCCACACAGAGCAAGCTCGGGCTGACCTGGTCGGGTGTGCTGGGGCCAGTGCGGCTATGCAGGCCCGGGCCGGGCTTGAGCGACTCCCGTGCTGAGTAAAGGGAGGTCGCATCGGCGTGGCCGCCGGTGCCGAGGGTCCGCCGGGATGTCGGGGGTGTCGCCCTTCTGGAGCTGTGCGAGGCCACCGGCCAATTGCCCCAGTCGTTGAAGGCGGCGGTCACCGGGATGGGTAGTTCCAGTGACCGCCGGTCGCGTCGGGACTGGGCACACCCGGCGCTGATGTCACAGGACGGCTGGAAGCAGCCCGTGAACTTGATCATTCTAGTGAGGCAGTACTGCTGGCAGCCCGCCTTCGGTGGTGCGCTGTCGGCGTACAGGTGGACGTGCACCACCTCGTACGGATGAGTGCGCCAAAGAGCTCGCGCAGATAGGTGGTCCAGGATGTCCCGGTGACAGGGCGAGCACAGGTCCCGTGATCATGGAGCAATCGTCAAGACCTGTGGATCGGTGCTGCTGGGAGAGGCGCTCAGGAGTCGGCGATGGCGGCCAACAGTGCCGCGGCCCGGGCGATCACCGCACGGTCCTCGACGTCGAGGGCGTCCAGTCGCGCGTCGAGCCAGGCGTTGCGGCGCGCCTGCGTGGCGCCGCCGAGCCGGTCGCCCTCCTCGGTGACGCTGAAGAGCACCTTGCGGCGGTCGTCCGCGTCGCGGGAGCGCACAGCGTAACCGGCCGAGGTCAGGCGGTTCACCGTCTGGCTCATCGAGGCGGGCGAGACCCCGCCGCGCTCGCTCAGGGCAGTCAGTGTCTGCGGTCCGCGCTTGTGCAGATGGACAAGTACGTCCAGGGCGACGTCGCCCAGCTCCCCGTCGGGCCGCTCGCTGCGGAAGCGGCGGAACAGGCTCCAGACGGCGGCGCGCACCTGTCCGCCGAGGTCGTGGTCCGCGGCCTCGGCGGCGGACCGCTCGGCCGTGGGGTCGTCGCAGGTTGCGCGCTTCTCCATGGCTGCTTAGTATACCTAAAGAATTGTTTCGTATGCCTAATCAATGACCGTAAGGAATTGCCCCAGCCATGCTGGCAAACCCCCTCGGTGTCGCACTGCGCAACCGGCGCGCCGGTCACCACACCCTCGCCTGGGCCCATCCGGACCTGCAGGCCCCGGACAATCTCACGCTGGCCAGCCCCGCCTTCGGCCACGGCACCCCCATCCCGGCCCGGCATCGCGGTCGCGTGTTCGGCGCGAACGTCTCGCCGGCCCTCGCCTGGACCCCGCCCCCGGCGGGCACCGTCGAGCTCGCACTCATCGTGCAGGATCCCGACGTCCCTTTCGGTAAGCCGGCCACGCACGGGCTCGCGCTCGGCATCGCCCCGACCCTGACCGGCATCGCGGAGAACGCCCTCGCGAACCCCAGCCCCGTGCCCGGCCTCCGGCTCGGCAAGGGCCCGCTCGGGCGCCGTGGCTACGCCGGACCCATGCCTATCCGGTCGCACGGCCCCCATACCTACGTCTTCCAGATCTTCGCTCTGTCCCGGGCCACAGGACTGCCGGACGGCTTCTCCCTCGACCAGATGCTCACCGCCCTCGCGGGCCATGTCCTCGGGCGAGCACGGCTTGACGGGACCTACGAAATCTCCTGAGCAACAGTGGCGGCGGGCACGGGGATACCAGAGGAATGGTCAAATCCTTCGGGTCATGAGGCAATTCAGGCCGCGTGCGCTTCGGGGCGTTCGACGAGGTGTCCGCGTTCAAAGCGGGCTCCGGCGCGGACGAGGGCGACGAGGTGCGGGGCGGTGACCGCGCGCCAACGTTCCTGGGCGGACTACACGAGCTTGGACACGATCGCCAGGGAGGCGGCGGGGCTCCCCGCACCCCGGGTGACCTTGGTGCGAAGCTTGACCGAGCTGAAGGTCGACTTGGACCCGCATCGCTGGCTTGAGTTGAGCCGGTATCGCGGCTTGTTCGAGTCCGGCGTTATGAGCCAGCGGCAGATCGCCAAGGAGACCGGGCCCCACCGCCGCACGGTCGCGAAGTGTCTGTCGGTCCAGGTACCGGCGGCGCCGGAGCGGGAACCAAGCGGCCGGCCGCGGAAACGGCTGGTGGACGAGGTCGCCCCACTGATCGACGCGATGCTGAGGTCGGAGATCCTGCTCAAGGGCAGGGTGATCCATGAGCGTCTGGCATCGGAGTTCGGGGTCACCATCAACTACCAGCGGGTCAAGCTCTACCTGCAGGAAGCCAGGCCTCGCATTGCCGAAGAGCTAGGCATCAGGCCTGCCACCGCGATCCTCGACCGCCTCCTGCACCACTGCGAGGTCATCTCGATCATTTCCGTTCCCGCCTGCGGGTTTTGCTGACCTGTTCATGGCGCCACGGCGAAGGCGATGACGGCCGCCGCGCGGTTTTTCCGTGACACCACCTGAGCTGTGCACGTACCGCGCTGCTTGCAGGAGGCCAGGATCCAGCTGGCCCGCGCCACCGAGGAACTCCAGAGCCGCCTGGGCCGCACCCCCGCGGGGAGGGAACTCGCGGAACTGATGAGCCTGTCCGAGGAGGAAGTGGGTGAGGCTCGGCTGGCGTCCAACGGCTACAACTCCGCCTCCCTGGACGCCGCCATCAACAACAGCGACGACGGCGAAGCCGCCCTACAGGACTTCATCGGCAACCAGGACCATGCCCTCGAACTCGTCGAGGACTTTCACGCCCTGGCCCCGCAGATCGACGAACTCGACGAGCGGGACCGGCAGATCATCCGCATGCGGTTCGTGGAGGAATTCACCCAGGCCCAGATCGGCGAACGCCTCGGCGTCTCCCAGATGTATGTCTCCCGCCTGCTGACCCGCACTCTTACCCGGCTGCGCGAGGCCATGCTCACCCTCAACTGACAGACCCGCCCGCAGTGATGGAGGTGGGCTGCCGCATTCGGCGGCGGGCACCCAGCAACGGTGCCGGCCCGACGGCCTCTTCCGCCTCGGCCGACACTCGCGAGGGGAACGAGGACGGAGGCGACCACCACGGTGAGGCCGGACGTCCACTGCTCTTGTGGCAGAGACCTCTCGAACGCCGCGAGTGGAGGATCCGCCGCCGCAGGTCTTCCGGCATGGGCCGGCAAGTCTTGTCGGCCCTGGCGGCTTCGGTGCGTCGCGGCGAAACCCGCTCCTGCACGGCTCCCTGATCAGCTCGCCCTTGGTCTCCATGAGGAAGGGATCACGCTTGGTCCCCATGAGGAAGGGATCACGGCACCTCGGCGCTGTCAGCACTGAGCAGCTCCATGAGCTGGGGGCGGTGCAGGCAGGCGACGTGTTCAAGCAGGTCGGGGTGGCGTAGCAGGGCGGCGGCTTCGGTGTCCCGGCCGCTGGGGGCGGTCAGTCGCAGCAGGCTGACGACGGCGTGCTCGGTCGCAGAGAGGGCCTGGTGGGCGCGTGTGGCCAGGACGGGGTCGGCCAGGAGGCAGGCGGCCCAGCTGACGACGGTTTCGTCGACCCAGGTCCGCCAGGCGGTGTTGCCAGGATGCGGGTTGCATCCCGTGTGCCAGTCCAGCCGGTGGGATCCACTCGGTGCGAGAAGGTGGAGCAACTGCACGTCGAGCCTGGTGGGGTAGCGCAGGCTAGCCGCGAGGGTGGTGGCCTGCCGGGCCTGCGCCTCGGCGAGCGCGCGGCTGAGCGCGCCCGTGGGGGCGGGGTAGGCGGCCAGGAGCCAGCGGGTGGAGGCGGCTATGACAGGTGTCAGATCGTCGGACACGGCGGTCGGTCCCTCTGAGAGCGTGCTCGCCTGTGTCCCGGCTGATCGGTCCCGCGAGCTGTTGCGCGAGGCCACACTGCCCCGCTCGTGGCACGACAGCGTATGCAGCCGCTTCGGAAGACGAAATGGTCTGCGTCACAGGATGCGGTTGCGGGCGAGGCGGCCGGACCCGAGCGAGTGCTTACCCGCCCCGTAGCTCGTCCGCCTTCGCCCGCTGGTGGCGCTGCGGGGTTCAGGATTTGCCGCGGCCGGTGACGAAGTCGCGTGCACGGTCCACCAGGCCGGCGCCCGGGGCGAGGAGCTTGTTCGCGGGCGGGGTGTCGGGAGCGGAGGGGTGGGGTCGGGTCGGGGCCATGGCCTTGGCCCGGCGGACCTTGTCCCCGAGCTCGTCGAGCGCCTCGGAGGAACACGCCTGGCGCAGCATCGGGAAGAGGTTGTTCTCCTCGTCCTGGACGTGGGCGGTCACCTCGTCCATGAGCTGCTGCAGCGTGATCATCATCCGGGGGTCGTCGGCGTCCGTCTTCTCCAGCTGTTTGAGGAGCTTCTCGACCCGGCCGTGGTCCGCGATCTCCTTGTCCGCGAGCCGGTCACCACCCTCGACGTGCTTGCGAACCGCCGGGTACAGGTACTCCTCCTCGGCCACCGAGTGACGCACCAGCTCGATGGTGACCGCGTCGACGAGGTCACGCAGTTCCTGCCCCCTGGTCATCGCTTCCATCCGGCCGAAGATCTCCTCGACCTCCCGGTGGTCCGTCATCAATTCCTCGAGCACGTTTCCGCCATGTCCCATCGCCTGTCCGCCTTTCGCGGGTCGTGTCCGGGCCGGTCCTTCCCGCCCAGCAGACACGGGTTCCCCGTCTGCCGGAACCATGCGCGGCCCCTGTCCCGGCTCCACCCGGTCGGGCGCTCCCCGATCATCGATCGTCGGCGCCCGCAGTGGGCGCTCCGTCGGCGGTTCGACGGCACCCAAGCCTGCTGGTCAGGGCGTGAATGCCCACAGGAGATTCTTTCTCAGCGAACGGCGCAACCGGTCGTGCCCGGTTCGCGGACTGCGGGCACGTTGGGCCCGGCGCGTGTGGATCGCCGTACGGCGAGCGCCGTGAGTACCCGCCCGTGCACGGCGCAAGGGCGGGTACTCACGGATGGGACGGGAGAAGAGATGCCGGTACGGCCGGGTGCCGGCGCACGGTCAAGCACTCGGGAAGGCGGTTCGGTCTGAAGGCTCGTACCCCCTGGGACGCCGCTGTACTGGATGTCGCCCAGCTGGAGGCGGCGCTGCGCGGGTCCGTGGATGGCGAGGTCCGGTTCGACGCGGGCAGCAGGGGCGCCTACGCCACGGACGGTTCGAACTACCGGAAGGTGCCGATCAGTGTCGTGGTGTGGAGGGCGCCCCGCAGTTCCTGCCCTCCCGGTCCATCCCCGACTTCGCCTACGCCGGCTTCGCCCGGCTGGCCGGCCTGGACGGAATGCGGATCGAGAAGCCGACCGACGTCCAGGGCGCCTGGAAGGCGGCGCTCGCCGCCGACAAACCCTGGGTACTGGACTTCGTCACCGACCCGGCCGTGCCACCCATCCCCCCGCACGCCACTCTCGACCAGATCGAGGCCGCCGCGACGGCCGTCCTCAAGGGCGACAGCGACCGGGCCGCCGTGGTCCGCCAGGGCTTCAAGGCCAAGGTGCAGGAGTTCCCGGCCCGGTCACCGCTCCCGCGAGGACCGTCCCGGCGCGGAGGACGACAGGTGAGCGACACTCCGGTCGTGGAACGGACTGCTGTGCCCCACACGCCCATGCGCACGCCGCCGCTGCGGTGCTCGACCTGCGGTGCCTGGAGTGGTTCCACGACCATGTGCACATCGAGCGCATCCTCTTTCGACGGCTGCCTCGCCCCGACGGCGGCAGCCTCACTCCCGGTGTCGACGGCGCGCCCGGGCTGGGACTGATCCTCAACACCGAGCGCGCACAGCCCCACCGGGTGGGCTGACCGCAGGAGGCAGCGCCGATGAGCACCACTTCCTTCCCGTCGCATGCGCTGCACGACTACGCGCTGCCGGCCGACGGGGAGCGCGGCGAGCTGGTCGGACCCGACGGCGCTCTGAACTGGTTCTGCGCATCCACCTGGCACGACGAGGCGATCTTCGCCTCCCTCATCGGCGGTGGCGGCGTCTACGCCGTGACCGGGCACGACCACTGGGTGCCCGGCGGCTACTACGAAGAGGGCACGCTGATCTGGCGCAGCCGCTGGATCACCCACAACGGTGTGATCGGGTGCCGCGAAGCCCCGGCCTTCCCCGGCGATGCCGACAGCCTGACTCTGCTACGGCAGGTGCACGCCGTGGACGGAACCGCCCACGTCCGTGTCGTACTCGACCCACGCGCCGACTTCGGGCGAGCCCCGCTGACCTCGCCGCATCGCGACGACGGCGTCTGGCACCCGAACACGGCCGTCACCGGCTGCGCTGGCAGGGTGCCTAGTCGGACCGTCCGCCCTGAGGGACTGATGGCCGACCTGCTGCTGAAGCCCGGCCAGCGGAACGACCTCGTCCTGGAAAGCTCCCACGTGCCGCTGTCGCTCACCCTCCCGCGGGCCGAGCAGGCATGGACCGCGACCGAGCATGCCTGGCACGCGACCGTACCCCGCCTGGAGCACGCCGTTGCCACCCGTGACGCCCGGCGCGCCTACGCCCTGCTGCGGGGCCTGACCACCCGCGACGGCGGCATGGTCGCGGCGGCCACGACCAGCCTGCCCGAACGCGCGGACGAAGGCCCCAACTACGACTACCGGTACATGGGAATCCGCGACCAGAGCTACGCCAGTCAGGCCGCAGCCGCAGCCGCAGCCGCAGCCGGGCTCCCTGACCTGCTCGACGCGGCCGTTCGCTTCACCCGCGAGCGGCTGCTGGCCGACGGCCCGCACCTGGCCCCCGGCCTACACCGTCCACGGCACACCCGTACCCGAGCAGCACGAATTCGCCCTGCCCGGCTATCCCGGCGGCTTTCGACCGGATCGGCAACGGCGTGGGTCAGCAGTTCCAACTGGACCGCTTCGGCGAAGCCCTGACGCTTTTCGCCGCCGCCCGGCGGCAGGACCGCCTGGCTGCCGACGCCTGGAAGGCCGCCGACATCGCGGTACGTGCCATCGCCCAACGATGGCGACAACCTGACGCCGACATCTGGGAGCTGGACCCGGGGCCGTGGACCCACAGCCGACTCACCTGTGTCGCAGGGCTGCGCGCCCTGGCCGACGCCGCCCTCAGCCACCGGCTCCCCGTCACCTGTACATCGCTCGCCGACACGGTCTTGGCCGCCACGGCAGCCACCAGCGTGCACCCCGACGGCCACTGGCGACGCACCCCCGACGACCCCGCGGTTGACGCGGCACTACTGCTGCCCGCCCTCCGCGGCGCCCTGCCTGCAAACGACGTGCGCACCCGCGCCACCCTCGCAGCCAGCCGCCGGCAACTGACGGAAGACCACTTCATCTACCGCTACCGCCACGACAACCGGCCCCTGGGAGAGGGCGAAGGCGCATTCCTGCTGTGTGGGTTCGTCATGGCTCAGGCCCAACACCAGCAAGACCGCCCCGTCGAAGCCCATCGCTCGTTCGAACGCAACCGCGGCGCCGACAGGGCAGCCGGCCTGTACGCCGAAGAGTTCGACATCGCCCAGCGACAACTGCGCGACAACATTCCGCAAGCATTCGTGCACGCCCTGCTGCTCGAGACCGTCGCCCGCCTCGCCCACAATCCCAAACCAGACGACGTGCACCGCTCAGAAGGGACATGATCCGCGGGCGCAGACCGTCCCCATCACCGGCGCCAGCGCCGACACCCCCGCTCCGGCCACCCCTCTCGACGACAGTCGGGCGCGATGGCGTGCTGATCGCCCGAGGCCGAGCCGGCGGGAGGCTGCAGTCAAAGCGGCCAGGTCCCGGTCGGCCGTCCGCTCTGGGGTAGCCACCGGCCTGCTCAGTCGGCTTGCTCACCGCGGGGATGTTGCCTCACAAGTGTTTGAACCCCGCTGTCGCGTGCACGCGCCCAGTATGACCCGTTCGAAGCGTGAGACAGAGCGAAAGTACGAAGCACCGTCGGCCGATGACACCTCGTGGCTGCCGGACCTCACTCGTGTGCACGGCATCGTGTCGGTCGTGGAGAAGGGCCTCGACGAACTGGACGCTGTGTACTACGACACGGACGACCTGCGCATGGTTGGCGCCTTGGCGACGCTGCGCCGAAGGACCGGCGGGGCTGATGCAGGCTGGCACCTCAAACTGCCCACGTCCGGGGACAGCCGGGAGGCGGTGCAGGCTCCGCTGTCAGACACGATTCCGGACACCCTGCGCGACCTGACCCTTTCGCGTACTCGAGGGGCAGAACTCAGGCCAGTGATCCGTATCCGGTCCTCCCGAAGCACGCGGCACCTCATCGATTCCGAAGGCGCGGTCCTCGCAGAGCTGAGCCTCGACAGCGTCCGCGCCGAGTCCCTGCTCGACACGACCGTACGAGCCTCATGGACCGAAATGGAGGTCGAACTCGCCAAGGACGCCGATCCCCTGCTGCTCGACGCCGTCGACAAGACGCTGCGCAAGAACGGTATCGCCCGCGCAGATGGTTCATCCAAGCTGGCCCGGGCGCTGGAAGAAACAGGAACGGTAGCGCCGCGCCTGCCGGACAAGCGCGCCGAGACCGTCGTACCCGGCTCAGCCGGCGACGAGGTCCTCAGGTACGTGGACGAGCAGAGGCACACCCTGGTGAACGCCGATCCCGCGGTACGCCGCGGCCTGCCCGACTCCGTGCACAGGATGCGCGTCACCTGCCGACGACTGCGCAGCATCCTGCGTTCCTACCGTGCGGTGCTGGACCGTGAGGTCACCGATCCGATCCGTGCGGAGCTCAAGTGGCTGGGCGGGGAGCTTGGCGCGGAACGTGACCAAGAGGTCCTTGTGGACCGGCTCAGCACGCGTATCGGAGCCTCGCCCCGTGAGCTGATCCTTGGGCCCGTCGACGCCCGTTTGCAAGTGTGGAACGTCGCCCGCACCTCAAAGTCGCGCCAGCGCACCCTCGACGCCCTGCTCTCATCCCGATATCTGGCCCTGCTGAGTTCGCTGGCCGAACTCACGGAACAGCCGCCACTGCGCCGCAAGGCCACTCGCAAGCCGGAGAAAGTCATGGTCAAGGCAATACTCAAGGAGCACGTCCGGCTGGCCGGCCGGGTGGCACACGCGCTGGAGCTTGCCCGGGGGACGGAACGCGACGCGGCCCTCCACCAGGCCCGCAAGGCGGCCAAGAAAGCGCGGTACGCAACAGAACCGGCGCGGGCATCGCTCGGTAAACCCGTCAGGCGGCTCGGCAAGCGTGTCAAAGCCGTACAGAAAATGCTCGGTGAGCATCAGGACAGCGTCGTTGCGCGCGACACCCTGCGGAACTTGGCCCTGGCGGCGCACGCGGCGGGAGAGCCCGCCTTCACCTGGGGCCTGTTGTACGGCCAGGAGCAAGCCGTGGCAGAAGGGTGTGAACGAGGACTGCCGGCCACATGGGCCGATGCAGCGAAGCCCAAACTACGGAAGGCGCTCGTTCACTGAGAGGTCATGTTCGAACCGCCTCCCGGGACCGCGCCGTGGCGGTCCCCTCCGCGGACCCACAGCCGCCTTCCTGGTGCGCGGCAGTACCGGAGTTCGCCGATACGCGCCGGTAAATAGGCGCCCGACGCGGCGGGTACCGAGCACGTGCGAGAGCCCCGGCGAACAGGGCCTGGAAGCCGGCGTTCAAGACACCGCGTGCAGCCGATGCCCCCGTCGGATCCACCGTGACGACGCCGATCTCGGCGAACACCTCCCGCAACCGCAGGCGCTCGACGGCGCGGTACAGCCGTCCGTAGTTCAGGTCCGCCGGCGCCGAGGCGCGCGTACACCTGATCGCGGTCGAGCATCGTCAACGAGCGGGTGTGCTCGGTGAGGCGGTGCGCGGTGGCGGCAGCGATGGTCGGCGGTTCGGCGGGCAGTCGGGCACCGAACCGGCCGGCGCCCGGCCCATCCCTGCGGGGTGTGCAGCAGGTCCCGGCCCACCAAGCGGTGTCCGCGGGCGGGCCGAGTCGCGCACGGCGTCGAAGCCGTACCCGAGCGTCGCCGCCTCGTAGGCATGCAGAGCCTCGGCCGAGCGGCCGACCGCCGGCGGCCTGGACGAGGCGGTCGGTCAGGACGCGGGCGTCACGCAGTGCGTTGTTCGCGTCTGCAGGCCGCAGTTCCACAGCGCCGCCCTCGATCTCCGCGCGCCGGGCCGGTCACAACGGCGGCACTGGGGTGACAAACCGGGCCAGCTCAACGAGCCGGCGGAGGAAGCCAGCAGGACGGCGGGGCGCACGGTGGTGCCGGGGACGCCGCAGGCGCGGTCAGAGGGCAAGAAGTGAGTCGTCTTCGGTTCGGGCCCCGGGCAGTTGGTGGCGGGCGGCGATAAGAGCGGCGTCGACGTCGCACGTGCCGGTCGACACGCACAGCGTGTACGCGACGTCATCCATACGCCGACGTACCTCCTCGCTGCCGTCTTCGGCGCGCAGGATACGCAGCGTCTCATACTGCTTGATCAGGTTCTGCAGCACGGCCGGGTGTGCCATGAGCATGGGGAGCCTCCTCGTCGCACCACTCACACAGGTTGACACACCGGCCCGTGTGCCCCGCTTCCGGCCTGCCAATCCCCGTTCGACGCAGGCAGGGATGCGCCTGGTGCGTGTGTGCGCCGCGGATGGCGCACTCCATGCCTCGGCGGCGAAACCTCGGCGGATACTCTGCGGACCAGTGGAACAACGGCGGCTCCGAACGGCTGGTGCACATTACCCACGAGGCGGTGCCCGGCAGGTCCCGATGTGGACTGTGTGCAGCTCGAGGACCTGGCGTTCGAGGGGGCGCGGGGATAAGCCGCCGGCGTGGGCCGAGTACAGCGCCGGGCGCAGCGTCGCGCGCTGAGGTTCCGCTTCGAGGCGGCCCTCGCCCGGAATGGCCTCCTATGGCTCACGGAGCCGACCGCGTGCCCAGCACCGTCCCCGGCGCCCACCTGGCAATGGGGAGGGGCTGCGAGGTGTGTCAGGGATGGGGAAAGGTCGTCACCGACGAGGGGCGGCACGAGCTGGCCGAATCGGTCACGAAGGCCGCCGGCCCCTGTCTCCGGGTGCGGTAAAGGCGCAGCGTCGGTGCTGGTCACAGGGTGGGCCGGGCCCCACGGTGCGCTGGAGCCGGTTGGCGATCGCGAGTCCCAGCCCCCCTCCGCCGGCGAGGACACGACGATGAGGTCGCACCCTTGCTGGTCGAGTTAGCGCAGGAACCTCGTACGGCCCGCGCCGGCTCGACCTGCGCGGACACGTCATCATCGGCGACGCGACGCACACGCAGACCGATCACGCCGAACGCATCACCGCCCAGGGCGCCCACTACATCCTGGCCGTGAGAGGGAACCGGAAGAGGCTCCGCCGACAGCCGCAGCGACTGCACTGGCGCGAGATTCCGCTCCAGCACCGCACCCGGGACACAAACCACGGCCGGCGCGAGATCCGCGGTCCGAAGGCCTGCACCCTCGAGCCCGGCCAGCTCTTCCCGCACGCCGTCCAGGCCATCGAGATCAAGCGCCGCCGCACGAAGCGCAAGATCGGCGAGACGACCGCCAAGATGGTAGACGTGAGCACCAGCCTCACCCTCGCCCGGGCTACCCGGCCCCACTCGCACAACTGATCCGCGTGGGTTGGCAGGTCGAGGCTCTGCGCCACGTGAGAGACGTGACCTTCGCCGAGGACGCCTGCCGCATCCGCGCTGTCACCGCACCCTGAGCGATGAGGCCCCCGTACCTCGCCATCCGCCTCATCCGCCAGGCCGGCCGGGCGAACATCACCGCCGCCACCGACCGCTATCGGTGACGAGCCGACCACGCACTCCAACTGCTCGATCTTGAAACCTGAGAACTCATCAGCTCTGGTGCGTTTACCGCGGCCGATTCGGGGTCACCCGGCCTGCGGCGCGAGGCCTCAGGTGAAACCAGGAGTTCAGCACGCCCGCGCGACCAGCCGTTTGTGGTTGCTGAGCACGGCGAAAGGCGTATCCATCATGACAGAGTTCCGACCGGCTACCACGACCGACTCGGGCGCCCCGGCGGAGAGTGATGAACATTCGCTAACCGTAGGTCCTGGGGGTCCGATTCTGCTGCACGACGCCTATCTGATCGAGCAGATGGCTCAGTTCAACCGGGAGCGGATTCCCGAACGCCAGCCGCACGCAAAAGGAAGCGGGGCTTTCGGTCAATTCGAAGTGACGCACGACGTGAGCGCCTACACGAAGGCGGCCGTGTTCCAGCCGGGCGTGCGGACCGATCTGGTCATCCGATTCTCGACCGTGGCGGGCGAGCGGGGCAGTCCGGACACCTGGCGTGATCCGCGCGGATTCGCGGTCAAGTTTTACACCAGCGAAGGCAACTACGACATGGTCGGCAATAACACGCCGGTATTCTTCATGAAGGATCCGATGAAGTTCCAGCACTTCATCCGGTCCCAGAAACGCCGGGCGGACAACAACCTGCGCGACCACGACATGCAGTGGGACTTTTGGACGCTCTCTCCGGAGTCTGCCCACCAGGTCACCTGGCTGATGGGGGACCGTGGCATTCCGCGTACCTGGCGACATATGAATGGCTACTCGTCGCATACGTATATGTGGATCAATGCCGAAGGTGACCGGTTCTGGGTGAAATATCATTTCAAGACCGATCAGGGCATCGAGTTCTTCACCCAGCACGAGGCCGACCAGATGGCTTCCGTCGACACGGACTATCACGTGCGCGACCTCTTCGAGCACATCCGTGACGGGAGGCACCCCAGTTGGACCCTGTACGTACAGATCATGCCGTACGAGGACGCCGCGACCTACCGCTTCAACCCCTTCGATCTCACCAAGGTGTGGCCGCACGGCGACTACCCGCTCATCGAGGTCGGCCGGATGACTCTCGACCGCAACCCGACGGACAACCACGCCGAGATCGAGCAGGCGGCCTTCCAGCCGAACAACCTGGTCCCCGGCATTGGACCGAGTCCTGATCGCATGCTTCTGGCCCGGCTGTTCTCCTACGCGGACGCCCATCGCCATCGCATCGGTGCCAACTACCAGCAACTGCCCGTCAACGCCCCCGTCGTCGACGTCCACACCTACTCCAAGGACGGGGCGATGGCGTACCGCAGGACGACCGACCCTGTCTACGCCCCGAACTCCAAGGGCGGCCCGGCAGCCGACACGGTCGGCTACGGGAACCCGCCCAGCTGGGAGGCCGACGGAGAGATAGTTCGTGCGGCCTACGTCTCTCACCCCGAGGACGACGACTGGGGGCAGGCCGGCACCCTGGTCCGTGAGGTGATGGACGGTGCGGCCCGTGATCGTCTGGTCGACAATGTTGTCGGTCATCTACTCAACGGCGTCAGTGAACCGGTCCTCGAGCGTGCCTTCAGGTACTGGTCGAACATCGACGAAACCATCGGCAAGCGCATCACCGACGGCGTGCGAGCCAAGGCTGATGAGAAGGACCCGAAGGCGGCCGAACAGGATAGTCCCGCGCGTCGCGCCATGCAGCACAAGGCATAAGGCTGCCACGCGCGGATCAGCCAGGCGGGCTCGCCCGAAGTGCAAGCTGTGCGACCCGAAACACGATGAATACCTGTGAAGGGACAGCTGCTGTGACAACCCCTGATGAGAATGACACCCCGCAGGTCGACGACGAGACGCGGCAGCGATCCGCCGAGCAACGGAACATCACCGCACCCACCCCGCGCGACGTGCGGGCCGAGGCTGACGACGAGGGCGAGTCCGAGCCGTCGGCCGGAGAAACGCAGGCCCCGTGACCGTCGGCCGCCTCCCCGTAAGTCCACACCGGCATCAGGTCGCGCGGGTTCGCGCGAGGGAGCCCAGGATCTCGTTGCGGTGGATCATCGGCGGCCGAAGTGGCCGTTGACGCGGATGACGTCCACACCGATGTCCTTGGCGCCGGCTTCCTCCGGGTCCGTGCGCGGAACGCCTCCACACAGGAGTGCAACCCTCGGCGGCCGGCCGCCGCAGCAGACGTCGCACGCCGACAGCGCGGCCAGCCGCTCGAAGTACTGCGTAGAGCGCCTTGTGGGGGACTTGCACGTCGTACCGCGATCATCAGGCACGCATGTCACGGGCCGTGGGTTCGAGGAAGGTTCGTCGGCCGCCTGGTTGCAGTCGAGGACTCGTAGGTGGTGTCGAGACGGCTGACCCCGGCCGGAGCAGGTGCCGCACAGCCGCCACCTCGGCGGCATGCGGCTCAGGCTCACGACCGGCCAATCACCGGAACTGGCACAAACGCGTCGGCCATCGAGTGCGGCTGCGGGAAGATTTCTTGGGCCCAGGCTCGTATGTCCGTCCGCAGCACGCACAGGATCGTTGCCATCCAGGCCCGGCCCGAAGCTGTTGGCGGGCCAGCCAGTCGCGGGGGACCGGGCAGCCAGCCATTGTGCGCGGCTCTATCCGTCTCCCCAGTTCACTCGAGGCGATTCACGGCCGGGACTCTCTCGGCCCGGCGACCCGAACAGCGAACGGACAAGCTGACAGGTGCGGGGTCATTAGTCCTTGCCGGAGCCGGCTGCGCCGGGCTCATCGGACGCGGGCCGCTGGAAGCACGCGGTGATGTCTTTGCCATGCGGGCAACGGTGCGCCTGCCAGCTGTCGGCAAGGGCTTCGACCAGGAGCAGACCGCGTCCCCCGAGAGCAGTGTCAGAGGGGTGACGCTGTTCGGGCAGTCGGCGGGACGCGTCATGCACGGTCACGTGCAGGCATTGTTCATCCCAGGTGAGGACCAGCTGAGCCGTACTGCGGGCATGGACATGCGCGTTGGTGACCAGTTCGGACACGGCCAGCAGGACCGAGTCTGCCAGATCGGGTGCCGTCTGTGTCCAGCCGAGCGTCGCCAGGTGCGTGCGCGTCCAGTCCCTGGCCGCCTTCGCCCCGCTGCTGACCGGCAGCGAACGTGCCCATCCCACAGCTCTCAGTGATGAGTTCGACACTGATCCTCCTCCAGTCGAACATGATGCCGATCTCGTCTGCTGGTAGAGCGTCGGCCTCAACGTTGGAGAACATCCTTGAGCCCGAAAAGGGGTTCCCGCCCGCCGGAGGTGGCGAGTCACGGTGCCGGTCTGAGCCTAGCCACCGGCGGGCGACAGGCAGCGGTTTCGGCGCGCGGCCGGGCGGCCGAGTGAGCATCGGTCAAGGACGGGTACGACGGCCGCGCGACTCGACACGGACTCATGGCCGCGAGGGCGGTGGCGACGCGCCCCGCGGCGAGCCCCAAGTCAGTCCCGGGGAAGCAGCGGTCCGAGTGGGCCGAGGTCCAGATTGAGGTCCTCGGGGCGCAGGCCATAGCGTTCGCGCAGGTCTACCATCCGCTCCTCCAGGAGCATCAGGGTGAGTCCTATCCGCTCCTCCTGGTCCGTGTTCAGTTCACCGGTTTCGAATCGGCGCACGGCTTGGCGTTCCATCAGCTGGCGCAACAATTCCACGACGGTGAGCACGAGTTTCACCAGGTCGCGCTCGACAGAGTCCGGTTCCAGGTCGAGCCGGTTGCGCGGCGTCACTCGGCCTCCTCTGGCGTCGGCAGTGTCTCGAAGGGCGTGGGTACCGACGCGTTCACCGAGCTGATCAGCGCGTTCAAGTCGATCCGGACCAGGTCGACGTCCGCGATCCGCAGGGTGATGTCGCCGGTGATGACGACTCCGCCGGCCAACAGCCTGTCGAGCAGGTCCACGAGCGCGATCTCACGACGTTCGACGACGGTCATAGCACCGCCTCTCCGGTGAACGAATAGGGTGCCCAGGGTCCGGTGACCTCCACCCGGATGCCGGGCGCCTCGTCCTTCGTCCGGTCCACCTGGTCCACGAAGTCCTCGGAATGCGCACGGGGCACCAGGTAGGCCGCGTTGAGAACGTTCCGGCCGGGCTCCGTGGAAAGCGCGGAACCCTGTGGGGCGTACAGCCTGGAATTCTCGGCGTATCGGCAAAGGCGCTCGTGCAGCGACTGGGCGAACACCTCGGCGAGCTGCCACCGCTCGTCGTGGGCGTGGGTGCTGGCGCGCCGCCGGCGCAAGTAGTCCCGGCCGTTTGCGGGCCTCTCGGCAAGGTCGGAAGCGGGCTCGGTGTCCAGGTACAGCTTCACACCCCACTCCACCCGGCCTTCCAGCCGGTTCAGGGTGCGCCGGAAGTCGTCCTGGCGTTCCTCGATCATTGAGCGCACCCCGCTGCTGTCCCAAAAGACCGTCGCGAACCGGAGTGGCAGCGGCGTGGTGACCTTGACCAGCGCGTCGATCACGGCTTGGTGCGCGCGGGCGGTCGAGCTCAGCCAGTCCAGGTCCTCCAACCGCGCTTTCAGAGCCTGCTCGGAGAAGTCGGCCTTCGGGACCGTGCTGACAACCGCGGCCAGCCGACAGTGGTGGAGCAACGTCGGGGAAGTGCCCCCGAGTGCCGTGAGCCGGGACAACGAGGGCCCCTCGAAGGGGTGGCAGACGGCGTAGACGTAGCTCAGTCCGGTCATGGTGCCTCCTTCGGGGTCCGGCCTCGCTCCAGCTCCTCGAGCCGTGCCAGTCGCTCGCTGAGTTCGGCGTTCTCCCGCCCCAGCGTGTCGCGGCGGGCCCTGGAGGAGAGCGCTGGGTCGCTTTCCCACCAGTCGATGCCCATCTCCTTGGCCTTGTCGACCGAGGCGACGATGAGCCTCAGCTTGATGGTCAGCAGTTCGATGTCGAGCAGGTTGATCCGGATGTCGCCCGCGATCACCAGTCCCTTGTCGAGCACACGCTCCAGGATGTCCGCGAGGTTGGCCCCGCCGCTGTGGCCGTACGGATCGGGAAGCCGGCTGGGCGACGTCATCGACGGCCTCCGCGCTCGTGGTACTCCGGCTCCTCTTCGTACTCGTACTCGTACTCGGGCTCGAGTTCCTCCGCCTCGTCCTCGTCCGTATCCTCGTCGGAGTACGGGATCTCCTCGGCTTCAGACTCTTCCTCGCGGGTTTCGTGCTGGCGGCCCGGGCCCTGCTCCTGTCCTTGTTCTTCCTCGGCCATGGCGTCCTCGTGGCTGCGGACCACCTCGCCGCCCCGGATCTCGCCGCGCCAGCCGTCCTCTGCTTCGCCCTTCAGGGTGACGAACCGGGCGAAGTTCTTCAGATCGAGCCTCGTCCGGCGGCCCTGGGCTCGCCAGAGGTTGCCGGTCCTCTCGAACAGGCCGCTCGGGTAGTACTCCATGACCACAAGGACCCGGGTGAGGTTCTCGCCGAGCGGGTGGAAGGTGACGACCCCCTTCGTGCTGCCCTTCGCACCTTCCGAAGTCCACTGGATGCGGTGGTCCGGGATCTGTTCGGTGGTGTGCGCCTTCCAACTCCGGGTGGACCAGGCGACCTTGGCCTGCCAGTCCGAGTGGGTGTCATCGGCGCTGCTCGCACTCCTGACACCCTTGGCGAAGGCCGAGAAGTCCTGATACCTGGTCCACTGGTCGTAGGTGGTACGTGCCGGCACGCCGACATCGACGGACTCCATGATGACGGTGGGCTTGTCG
Organism: Streptomyces broussonetiae; assembly: GCF_009796285.1. Lineage (NCBI taxonomy): Bacteria > Bacillati > Actinomycetota > Actinomycetes > Kitasatosporales > Streptomycetaceae > Streptomyces > Streptomyces broussonetiae. The sequence goes on from NZ_CP047020.1 coordinate 9,458,316, forward strand.
CCGCTGCTGCCTTTTCTCCTCCCCTTGCCGCCTGTGAGGTTACTGACGGCTTCCATCACGTTGTCCTTGGCGTGGGAGGCGCCGATCTCCAGTGCGGAACGCAGCGGGCCCTTGCCATCGGCGAGCTTGCGACCGCCTTCGAGGGCCAGCTCGGCGAAGCCGCGGCTGTTCCCTTCAGCGATGTCGTTGAGTCTCACAGTGGTCTCGCCGAGCTTGTGGCCGAGGCCGTTGAGCAGCCTCGTGGCCTGGGCAGCCAGGTATTCCCGGGCCTCGGTCTTGAGCCGGTCGGCGGCCTTGCTGCGGAGGACGAGGTCCCTGAACGGGTTGCCGGCCACACCTGCGCCTGCAGTGCCGGCCGCGGAGGTGGCGGATCCGAGGGGCTCGGTCATCGCTCGTCGCCACCCTTCCGCTCTCGGGACGCACTGGCAGTCCTGCTCCCGGCAGCCCTGCGCCCCCTCTTCGAACCCCCCGCAGCCGTCTTCGAGGCTGGAGCTGCCTTCTTGGCCGGGACCTTTTTGACCGGCGCCTGCTTGGCCGGCTTCCGGTCGCGCGGTCCGGTCGTGCGTTCCGCGTGCGCAGGGGCCTCCTTCGCGCGATCACCAGTCTCGTCCTCGGCGCGTTCCTCCGCAGGGCCCTCGGGGACGTCTTCGTCCTCCCGATACCCTTCCTCAGCGCGTCCGGAGCCGACGGGCATTGGGCTGGAGAGCCGTTCGTAGACCTGGGCCGTGCGGTCCTGCAGCCGGTCGGCGAGGGCATTCATCTGCCGTTCGATGATGGCGCCGGACACGGCTTTGCCGACTCCTCGCAAGTCCTGTTGGAGCTGGTCGCCGATCTCCTTGAACTGAGGGTTGTCCTTCATCTGCCGGCTCATGGTGTCCGCGAGTAGTCTCGGACTGAGACTGAGTTTCTTCCCGGCGACCAACGAGCCGACGGCGAGCGCAATTTTCAGCTTCCTCGTGCGGCCCAGGAAGTAGCCGGCTCCTACAGCTAGGCCGAGTGCGGTGCTCTTCATCTCACGTCCAGTTGCCTGTGGTTTCGCCGGAGCGCAATGCGGTCTCCAGCCGGTCGAGGAGTTCGTTCTCGCGTCGGTCGAACTCTTCCTCGGTGATCTCTCCCGCCTCCAACTGCTCCTCGAGGGTGGCCAGTTCGACCCTCACGGCGGCGGGGTCGCAATAGATCCGCTCCGCCTCACGGAGCACCTGTCGGACGGCCCACACGCTGCCGCGCACGGGGGCGAAAGGCAGCATCAGCACTTCACCGATCAGTCCCACGGTGGGCTCCCTTCGCTCGGGCCGGATGCGTCACCTGGGGTCGGGGTCCACGCCCTCCGCCCTGCTTGAGGGCGCGGCGATGCCGGGCTCGACGAAGCTGTACGGCGGGAGCGGGCCGTTGACACGAAGGTCCAGGTGCGGATGGCTCTTACGGACCTGCTCGATCGCGGCCAGAAAGTCCCCTGCCATGTCCCTTGCGACCAGGAACGATACGTTCACCAGCCAGCCCCTGGACTCGGGACCCACGCTGACCGCGTCGGCGGCCGGTGCCAGGAGGTCGTGCACCTCGGTCGCATCCTCGGCCTCCCTCGCCTTGACCGCAGTCGCGACCAGTTCGCCGAGCCGGAGCCTCTCCCTGTAACTTCCACCTCCAGAAAGGCGGTTGGCCTCAGCGAGGTCCCGGGCTTCCGCGTTCTCGGCCATGACCAGGTGCAGGACGGCTTCCTCGACGTGGGTGGCCTTGATGTTGTACTCGACCTTGCCGTTCAGCTCCCGCAGCCGCTCCTGGTAATGGTCGGACCGCTCGTCGAGCACCTGGGTGACCTCGTCGTCGTCGGTGGCTACGCTGCCGAAACGCATCGGCAGGACGCAGCCGCCCGAGCCGGCCTCGGCGAGGACGTTCCGGTGCGCGAGCAGGTCCCGGCGCTTCGGGCGCAGTTGCTCGGGGGCGTCACTCACCACAGCAGCAAGCTGGCCGCTGGCCAGCACCCGCACCGGCCGGGGAGGCTCTCCCACGCCGGCCATCCCCTCGGGAAGGGCCGGGTGCGCCCGCGTGGTGATCCCGTAGACGTAAGTGCTCACTCCTGCTCCTCCTTACGGCGCGCAGGAGGCTTGCGGGCTCGGGGGCGGGACTCGCTCTCCCCTTCCTGACGTGCCTGGGTGAAGGCGTCGGAAATGGTCTGCGCGGCACCGGACAGCGCACCCTTGGTCTTTCCACGGGCACCGTCCTCGGTGATCTCGCCGACGACCTCGGGCAGACCCGGGCTCCTGTTCGGTCCGGACTCCAGGTCGAGGCGATTGCATGCCTCAGCGAAGCGCAGATAGGTGTCGACGCTGGCCACAACGACCCGCACGTCGATCTTCAGGATCTCGATGCCGACCAGGGAGACACGCACGAAAGCGTCGATCACGAGCCCCCGGTCGAGGACCAGTTCGAGCACATCGTAGAGGCCACTGCTGCCGCCTCCGCCTCCGGTCTGCTGTGCCGGAACAACAGTCATGCCGGCGGTTCCTCCTTCTGGGTAGTCAATACACGGTTCTCGGTTCGCGGTGGGTGTGCCGGCCTAGCGGCCGTCGCGCCTGTCGGCCCTGCCCCGTTCATAGCGGCGGACCCGCCGGTAGCCGGTGAGCTGACCGTCCGGATCGAGTTCGACCCGGTAGCCGGCCATCAAGCTCATCGTGTCGGGCACCCTGGCCAGCTCGAGGACCTCGACCTCCAGCGACCAACCGTCCTTCGTCTGCTCGAACGAAGACACCGCCTCTGATACGAGGCCGGTGAGTTCCATGAACTGGGCACGCGCCTGACGCAGCACCTCCATGGGGGTCGGACGGCGATCGTCTGCCGCCTGTTCTCCATCGCCGTGCGACTCGTGAGCGTCGTGGGACTTTCGCGAACTCTGTGACTTGGGTGTGTCTTTTGCGTTCGACATGGCCACCTCTCACCGCGTGTGGCCGCCACAGCGTGGGCCAAACCTATGGGAGCCATCGCGTTCCTCCGCCCGGCCGTCACACCTGGTCGGAGTAATGGATGTGTCAGAGATCCGATCTGCGGGGCGACTTCGCCAGAGTTGCAGGCGCTGCCTTCAGCCGCGCCGCCCGTGCACAACCTCGCCGTCTGCCCTGGGACGATTCTGGATGGCTGGGGGCTGACGGCCCGGCAGGGCGGTCAGGCGCAGGAGGCAGCCTCTCGATCGTGTGGCACCAGCGCCTGTAGGGGCGAGGGAGCGGTAGAGCCGTCAGATCGTCGGCGAGCGTCGAGGACATCTGGTTCCTCCGACCCAATGCGGTGAAGACACGCTGGGTTTCGCCGGACACCAGGTTGGCAGCAGAAGCCGGTCAAGTGCGGCCACGTGCCCCTCGGTCCGGTGTGTTTCGGCATTCGCCGAGGGTTTTTTGTCGTCCACCGGGTGGAGGGGCTGCTCGGTAGGGCATTTCTCCTCGGAGCGGGCGCGAGCCGGCGGACTGGCCAGACTGCCCGCACCTTTCCGCTTCCACTGCCCGGCCGTCAGGCCCGACGCCGCGGCGCGCCGGGCGGCTCCGCCGGTATCGGCGGGTAGGGGACGCCCAGGCCGCTCGGCGGGGCGGCCGGAGCAGTGCCGCCGATGACACGATCGCTGTGTGACGAGCGGTTGCGCTTCCGATGGACAGCGCCACGCAGCAGGTAGGAAGCAACGCCCAAGACTGCCCCGGTGGTCAGGGCTGCCGCCCAGTCCGGCAGGCCGATGGCCAGCGCCAAGCCCACGGCCACGGTTACGGCTCCGCCCGCATACAGTGCTGCAGCGCCGGATGCGGCGTAGAGCACGGCGGAGCGACGCTGCTTGCGGGTCTGTTTGTGAAGTTCGTCGCGTACCGTTTCGCGGGCCACCTGCGCCAGCTCTTCGGCAAGGTGCTTGTCCAGGTGTTCGAGATGTTCCAGGTGATCCGAAGTGTCCATGACGCTCGGGTACCCGGCGGGAACGGTCGGTAACGTAGGTCGTGGCCCCTGGCATGTCCCGTGTGAAGCGGTTGCCGGAACCGCTCGTGTCGTCCTGTGGCTGAGCGTCTCGCGTCTCGCTGGCCATGGTCCGCATCGGAAGACCGAATCCCGACGTCAGATGCGGTGTCGTTCCGGGAGTCAGCCAGACGATCACCGTGCGGCGGACGTCTGGCATTTTGTCGGCGACAGGCAGTCTGCCGTCCGCGGGTCCGTCGTGGCTGGTTGCGTCGCTCTCAGCCTCCCCGCAGCCCCGGGGTGAAACTGGTAGTGACATCCCCGGGGACGATTCCCCCCGGCTCCGAGTAGAAGGAGCAGGACATGTCCGGCCTCCGCCACGGGCTTCTCCCCAGCGCGCTCGTTCCTCTGGCGGCCGCAGCGCTGTCCGTAGGCATGGCCGCGCCCGTCACCGTCGGCACCCCGGCCCACCGGGTCGACTGTCGGATCGTCCGGTGCGTCGCCCTGACCTTCGACGACGGACCGACCCAGTACACCGCCCCGATCCTGAACACGCTGCAACGCCAGCATGTCCCGGCTACCTTCTTCCTCATCGGCCCGCACGCACTGCACTACCGCACGGACGTGCTCCGGGAGTACCGGTCCGGGGACGCGATCGGGGACCACACCGTCACCCATCCTCGTCTCACCGTCCTCCCGCTCGCCCGGATCGAGTCCGAGATCGGGACCGCGGCACGGCAGATCACCTCCGTCACCGGCCAACGGCCAAGACTGTTCCGGCCCCCGTTCGGGGCGTGGAACGCGAAGGTGCGGATGGCGGCCGGCGCGGAGGACATGGCGATGATCATGTGGAGCGTCACCGCCCGGGACTGGAAGTTCCACGATCCGCTCGTCATCGAGCACCGTGTCCTGAGCCTGGTGCGGCCAGGCGCGATCGTCGTCTTGCACGACCGGTACGCGACCACCCCGTTGGCAATACCCCACATCATCCGCGCCCTCCAAGCACGCGGCTATCACCTGGTCACCGTCCCTCAACTGTTCGGCTCGACAAAGGGCTTGAGGCCGGGAGTCCTCTACCGTCACGGTCCGTGACCAAAACCCGGCCGCACTCCCACCCCGGACCCGGGGAACGGGCTCCGGATTGCGCTCGGAGGCCCGGCCGCTCCTGGTCGGAGAGTGAGCACGTCCTCCCCCGCTAAGGCGGTCCTACCATCCCGGCGATGTCGGACATCCACCGGTGGAGAGTCCTCCGGGTGTCCTGTGGCCCGTGGGGACCTTGTGCTGCCGGTTCCGCATGAGCGGCCCCTCAGGTGAACCGAGCGGCCGGCCGGAACCGTTGGGCTCCCGTGAGGGATATGGGCTCCCGTGAGGAAGTGGTGGCTGAAGCGGTACGGCCTGCACGCCGAAGGTCGCGTGTTCGGCCGGGAGACCGTGGACCAGGACGAAGACCACCACACCAAGGTGACCATCTCCTTCTCCGACCACAACGGGCGGCAGCGGCAGATCAAGTGCCTCCTGATGACGACGAAGGCGGCTCCGGACTTCGGGACCCACGTCCCCGTCGCCTACCGTCCCGGACGCCCGGACGAGGACCGGATGCTGGCATACAGCTGGAAGGCCAACGTCCGATCAGGCCTGCTCCTTCTGTCCGTGTGGGGGTTTTGGCTCATGGGACTCATCCCGTATTTCATTCCCTGACTGATCGTGTCGAGTTGGGCTCGGCGTGTGCCGTGGGCCTTCTGGAGCGGGGGAGTGCCGGCCTGCTGGGGAAGTTTCGGCCGTAGGCGTGTGTGCTCGGTGAGCTTGTGGGTGATCGCCCGGACTTGCGTGGGAACGGCCAGGTCGTTGTGCTTGTGGTCGATCAGGTCCTTCTTGTGTACGGCGGTGCCCAGGACGGTGTCGGCTGCTTTCTGGGCGTGGGCCAGCGGCTCTGCAGCATCGGCGCCCAGCTCGGACGCCAGGATGAAGTGGTCCTGAGCTCGACGCAGTTGACGGTGACCGCGGCCCGTCCCTGGGCGTCGAGCATGCGCGCGAGCACGGTCATAGGCCGAGGGGAATGGTGATAGGCCCGGTGACCAGCATGCCCAAGTGCAGTGCCATGTAAATCAGGTGCCGCATGTACTCGGTGATGTCCGATCCTGAGTCGGACGGAACCGGCATGAACGCCCCATCGCCCACCAGCACGGCGGCAACTACGACGAACCTAGCCGCCATCACCACAGCGGGGACCGTACTGGGCAGCTGCTCGTTCTTTCTCATTCGCCGCAGATCCTGCGGCTGCGCCGCCGCTCTGATCCATTGCTTGCTCTCCGCCTGCCGGAGCGGCGCTCCTGTCGCCCCCGGGCGATGGGTCTGGTCGGGTGGTATGCCGTCATCCACTCGAGAGTGCGTGGTGTTCGCTCATCCGATATCGCGGGCTGCGACGGGGCCGGGCACCATGCCCGGCGGTTTACCTGTGCGTTGCGGGAGGTAGTCAGGGCCGGGACTGCTCCGGCTCCGAACCAGTCCGTCGCAGTCGGAGGGCGATCAAGGCCGTGAGCACAAAGATGGCGGCCTCGTATGCCATGGCATGGGCGAACGCCGCGTTCGCGCTGTCCGCCGGCGTTAAATAGGCCAGCCCGGCCGCCGTCACCCCGATCGAGCCGCCGAGCTGCTGGGCCGTGGGCAGCAGCCCGGACACCGAGCCCGCCGCGGCGCTCCGCACACGCGCCAGCACCAGCACGAACACTGCGGCTGTGAACAGGCCGAACGCCGCGCCCCCGGCCGCCAGTACCGGCAGGGCCGCCCGGCGCCCGGGCTCGGTGCCGATGAGCGGTGCGAGTGCCAGGGCCGTGCCCGCCAGGACCAGGGCGGCGGCCGTGAGCGCAGTCGGGCCCAGGCGGCGGGAGAGGGCCGGGGCGGCACGGCTGCCCAGAACGGCCGCGGCGGCGAAGGGCGCCGACACCAGAGCGGCGGACAGCGCCGGGTATCCGAGGGCGGTCTGTAGGTGCAGGAACAGCAGATAGGTGAACGACGGCACTCCGGCGTTGAAGACGAACACCAGCAGCACGCCCCGCCGCGCGATCCCATCCCGCAGGGCCGACGGATGGATCAGGGGGTTCGGCCGACGCTGGAGGGTGAGGGCGAAGCATATGAGGGCCGCCGCGGCCACGGCGAAGGAGGCCCACGTCCACCAGGGCCAGCCGGTCTCCCGGCCCAGAGCGCACGGCAGAACCAGCGCGCCGAAGCCAGTGGCGGCCAGCGCCGCGCCGACCCAGTCGACGCGCTGCCCGTCCGTACCGCGCGTACGGGGCAGCAGGGCTGCCCCCGCCAGGGGGACGGCTGCGACCGGCACCGTTACCAGGAAGACCGCTCGCCAACCGAGGCCGAAGAGGTCGGTGCCGACGAGCAGCCCACCGACGAGCGGCCCGGCCAGCGATGCCACGCCCATCGTGGCGCCGTACAGGGCGAGGGCTCGTGGGCGACGTTCCGGGGCCACACCGGTGCGGATGAGCGAGAGCACCTGCGGGGCGACCAGGCCGCTGCCCGCGCCCTGCACCAGCCGGGCCGCGATCAGCCATCCTGCGCCGGGCGCGGCGGCGCAGGCCACCGAGCCGACTGTGAACACCGCGGTGCCCAGCAGGAACAGCCGCCGGTAACTGTAGCGCTCGCCCAGCCGTGCGGCGGTGATGAGCAGGCACGCGTATGCCAGGGTGTACCCGGCCAGGACGAGCTGCACCGCGCCGGGGCCCGTGCCCAGACCAGACTGGATGGCCGGAGCGGCGATCTGCGCGATCGTGACGTTGAGCAGCTGCACGAAGGTCGCACTCAGCACCACCGGCAGCAGGAACCGACCTCCGTTCACCGGACCAGAGCCTCGGCGAGTTCCCGCGGTCGGGCGGCAAACGGGCTGTGGCTGCCCGGCAGGGTGTGGACGGTGAACGGCTCGCCCGGCATGGCCTGGTCGGCCTCCGCGATCATCAGGTCCTGTGCAGCCGTCGGCAGCGCCCGGTCCTCCGCGCAGCGCAGGAAGGTGCGCGGGACACGGCCCCACCGTACTGAGGTCAGCACGATAGGGGTCGCCGGGACGGCCAGCGGCAGGTCGGGGCTGAGAGCGAAGCGCCAGCGGTCGAAGCGGTCGGCGGGCGTGTCGTGGTAGTAGGTCTGCCGCAGCTCCTCGAGGTAGGCGGGGTCCGACGAGAGCGGATCGATCCGTACGGCGCCCAGCACCTGGGGATCACCGAGGTTGAGGCCCTGTCCTCGTGCGGTGGCGTTCTCGGGGGCACTGAGGTAGTCGAAAAACCGGGGGCGGCCGGCGGGAACGAACGCGGAAAGGTAGACGATGCGGTCGACCAGATCGGGCGCGCGCTCTGCGGCCAAAGAGGCGGGTCCGCCCCCCGCGCTGTGGGCGACGAGCACGACACGGCCGTAGCGGCGGACCCGCCGCAGCGTGTCCAGGATGGCATCGGCGCAGTCGTCCATCGTCACGTCGGCGACCTGCGACCTCTCGGTCAGCAGACCGGACCGGCCAGGCAGCAGGTACCCGGTGGGCAAGGGGGCGTCGAAGCCGTGCCCGGGCAGGTCGACGGCCACGCTCGCGGCGCCGAGGCCGACGAGTGCGCGCTGCGTCGCCCCCCACTGCCATGAACCGTGCCAGGCGCCGTGGACGAGAACGAAGACGGTGTTGTTCACATCGTTGTTCAGAAAGGGTGTCATGGCTCCCATCCCAGTCGGCGACAGCAGTGCCATCTAGCGCAAGATATGGAAAGCTGAATGGCGATACTTTGTGTGTATGAAAGGGTGGTGATGGAGGCGCGGCATCTGCGGTACGCGCTCGCCCTCGCGGAGCATGGACACTTCGGCCGGGCGGCCCACGCACTGGGTATCGCACAGCCCCCGCTGTCCAAGCAGATCGCCGACCTGGAGCGCGAGACCGGGGCCCGGCTGTTCGACCGCACGCGCCAGGGCGTGTTCCCGACCGCCGCGGGCGAGGCGTTCCTCGCCAGGGCGCGGCGGGCGCTGGAGGAGATGACGGCGGCCACGGTGGACGCCAGCCGGGCAGCGCGCGGCGAGACGGGCCGGCTGCGCCTGGGCTTCATCGCCTCCGCGCTGCTCGACCCGCTACCAGACGTCGTGGGCCGGTTCGGCCGCGAACGGCCTGACGTACGGCTGGAACTGCACGAGATGGCATCCGGCCGCAGTGCCACCGCTCTCATTGCCGGAGAACTGGACGTGGCCGTCACCCTCGGACCGCCACGGGGCGCCGGGGCCGAACACCTGGTGTCCGTACCGGTCGGGCACGACCATCTGATCGCTGCCGTCAGCAGGGCGCACCCTTACGCCGGCCAGGCGTCGGTGAGCGTGGACCAGCTGCGGCGGCAGCCGTTGATCGTGGCTGCCGGGGAGGACGAGCCCGCGGTCGCCGCCGTGCTGCGTTCCCTGCTGGGCGAGGACGCCGCCGCACTGGACGGTGCGACCGTCGCCAGGGACGTGCACACGATCATCGGCCTGGCCGCCTGCGGGGTCGGCGTGGGCCTCGGGCCCTCCCGCATGCTGGCGGTCCCGCGCCCGGGCATCCGGTTCTGCGAGGTAACCCCGCGCACGATGCTGCCCGACCTGGTCCTGTCTTTCGCCGACTGCGACCGCTCCCCGGTGCTGAGTGCCTTCCTCGGCACCGTCCGCAACAACTGCCCCGACGTCGGTACCGCGCTCGATCGGCGGTTGGGCCACACATGAGTATGGGATTCAATTCTGCCAGCGGCTCCGTTCGAGGGCCCGGGATCTGGCCGGTGACACAGTCACACCCTGCCCAACTAAGCCGCCCCGAGGTCGAGGCGTACGCCATTGGGTCTGCTGGGCGACCGGTGCGTCCACGTGGCGACGGCGCCGGCGGGACTGCTGCAGCGTTCGTTCTTCGAGGACGACGGCGTCGTTCCCTGGTGCGCCAGGACCTGTCGTGGCTCGACGCGTGGCCGCGGCCGTTCGAGGAGCGTTCGATCTTGGGGCCGATGGCCGAGTGGCGGGGCACGCCGATCCGGAGCGGTTGCATGCGTGCGGGCATCAGCGGGCGGGCCTGGGCGGCGAGTTCGGTGCGGCGCGGTGCCCGGGCGGATCCCGTCACAGCACCTGGGGGATGCGCCGGAAGCGGGCGGCTTGCTGTTCTGTGCAGGGGCGCAGGCGTTCGGCGGCCAGTGCCCACGATGTCCGGACCGGTCGGGCTGCTCCTGCCGCAGGGCCTGGCAGGGCTGTCAGCCGGTTGACAGCGAACGCAACAGGTCGCCCGCGCTCGGTGCGCATGCGAACCGTGTTGTGTCGGTCTGCTTGAACCACTGTGCGTGGTCACCGGCACTCGCCGTTTGGACCAGGCGCTCTCCGAGGCCCGTGGGCAGCTGCTCGATGCCCGGGCGGACCAGCAGACTCCCGGGCGCTGTCACACGTCTCGCTTCTCCAGCGCCCTCGCGGCAGGGCCCTGCAGGATCCAGCCATCCGAGGCGAAGCGGGAACCCTGGCAGGGGCATTCCCACGCCTGCTCGGCACGGTTGAAGGCGACAAGGCGTGGTGAACGGGTCTTCCGCATCGCCGACCTCACCGCCGAGCGCCAGCGCCGGCGGCCCGCCTACGCTGCCCAGGCATACGGTTCGGTGCCGGCAGCATGCTGGGCTTCCTGCTGTTCACCGAGGAGGAAGACCTCGGCGTGCTGAACGTCTCCTCCCGCAAGCCCGGTGCGTTCACCGAGGCCAGTGAGCCGGCCGGATGGCTGCCGGCCTCGCACGCGGCGGTCGCTGTCGTCGACACGCCGGGCGAGGCCCGCCCGGACCCACCGCCACCGTAGGGGGTGCGGTCACCCCAGGGCCGGGCGATCCGGTCCATCTCTGTCTGTATCGGCCTCACCCTCAACGGCCGAGGGCGTTCTGCAGCTGCTTCTTGGTCATCGAGGAGCGGTCGTCTATGCTGCGCTTCTTCGCCTCCTGGTAGAGCTGGTCCTTGGTCGGTCCCTGCGCGCTGCTGCGCGAGCGCTGCCCGCCGCGCTGGGACGCGGGCTTGGGGCCACTGGTCGAGGTTTTGCTCGCGGTCTTCGACTCGCCCGACCTCGCCCGCTCCTTGTTGACTGTCCTCGATGCGATCTCCTTGGCCCGTCCGGCGGACTCGCCCCGGTCCTGGGCGCTCTTCTTGATGTGTCCGTACTGCCGTTCCCGCTTGGAACTTGATCCGGCCGGCATGTTGCTCCTCCTCGCCGTTCTCAATAGAGACTGGACGGCGCTGCAACCTCAGGGGTGGTCGGGCCGCTGGTCCGGAGGCACTCCGCCGCCTTCTCCGCCGCCCTTGTTCCCCTTGTCCGTGCCATGGGCATGGCCGCCACCAACGTCTTTGTCGCTGTGTCGTTGTTCGGGTTGCTGAGCGTTGGACCCGCTCCCTCCTTTCGCTCTTTTCAACGGGATGGGGGCGATGCCTCGAGTCCTCCGAAGCTGTCATCCGCCCCGTCGGTCCTGCCGCTCCGCCTCAGCCGCTGAGCAACACGTCCCGGACGGCTCTGACGCGCAGCTCCTCCAGTGTGCCCAGCTGCCGCTCGGCCCGTGTGATCAGCCCGTCGAGTTCCTGCCCGTCGAGGCGGCCATCCGCCTCGGCCAGGGTGCGCAGCGTGCGCCAGCCGAGTTCCTTGCCCTTCACCCCCAGCCGGAGGAATTCAAGCTCGATCACCAGCGTCAGAGGCGAACGCCGGAAGAGGCGCCCATTGCTCTTGAGACGCCCCAGCCGCTCGGCCGCGGCGGATGCTGCGACCTTGTAGCGGCGCTTCGGCACGCCCAGGCTTCGCATGATGCGCAGCAGGCTCGTCCGGTCCTCGGCGATTTCGCCCGCGAGGTGCCGCAGTGGTTGCGCGTATGGCGGGTCGCGATGCGATCGGGCCATGAACAGGGAGCGTCCGGCTCCGACCGTGGAACCTGCCAGATGGTCGTTGAGGTAGATCGCGAGCAGATCCGTGCGGACCCTGCGGATCTGCGGGCGGGTGCCCGGCATCTGTGTCGTCATGGTTTGTTCCCTCACTTTGCTTCGCCCGCGTACGGCGGCGTTGCACGAGTACCCCGACGCGGCCCGTCCGGCCCCTGCCGCTGTGGACATCCTCACCGCGCGTCCCAGAACCGGCCCGGCCCCTGGGCTTCGGGGCACAGGTCCACCAGGCGCCGCTCCCGGCGGGCGCCGCCGCCTGACGGTGTCTGTCTCAGCCGTGGCCGTCGGGATGCAGGACCACCTTGGTCCAGCCCTCGTCCCGGTTGTCGAAGTACTCGTAAGCCGTCGGCGCATCGTCGAGGCTCAGCTCGTGCGAGACGACGAAGCTCGGCTCGGCTCTGCCCGCGGCGATCAGGTCGCGCAGGGCCCGGTTGTACCGCTTCACCGGGGCTTGGCCCCTCCCCATGTGCTGGCCCTTGAACCACATCAGGCCGTAGTCGAACGGAATCCTTCCCTGGGCCGCTAGCTCGCCCTGAGCCTCGGCACCGCCCGGAACCTCGGGCAGGAACACGCCGACCACACCCAGCGAGCCGGTGCATCGGACACTGTCGATCAGCCCGTTCAGGGTGAGGACGGCGTCCTCCCGGCCACTCGGGTCGTGGGCCTGGTAGCCGACGCACTCGCAGCCGTTGTCGGTGCCGAGCCCGAGCGTGGCCTCCTTCACAAGCTCGGCCGGGTCCTTGCTGGTCGTGTCGATCGCGACGGCGCCTATCTCCTCGGCCTTGCGCAGTCGGTCCTGCTGGTGGTCGGCGACCCAAACCGGCCGGCGCCCTTGAGGATCGCCGAGTAGGCGGCCATGAGCCCGACCGGTCCGGCGCCGTAGACGATGGTCTGGTCCCCGGGCCCCACGCCGGCCATCTCGGTGGTGTGATAGCCCGTCGGGAAGATGTCGGCGGGCATCATGCAGTCCTTCTGCCGCTCGATGGCGTCCTCGCCCAGGCGCAGGGCGTTGAAGTCGTCGTACGGAACCCGCAGGTACTCGGCCTGACCGCCCTGGTACGGCCCCATCTCGGCGAATCCGTAGGCGGCACCGGCCAGCGAAGGTTCCGGCTGCATGGTGAGGCAGTGGTTGGTCAGTCCCTGTTCGCACTGCTTGCAGAAACCGCAGGCGACGTTGAAGGGCAGGACGACGTAGTCACCGACCTTCACCTTGCTGACGGCGGAGCCGACCTCCACCACCTCGCCGAGGTTCTCGTGCCCCATGCTGCGGCCCGTCTCGAAGGACGTCCCTCAGTCACGGTACGCGGTCCTTCGTAACCGGCGGCCTTCACGGTCGCTCCTTTCACGTCGCCCCGGTCCGCGGACCGGAAGGCGGCTGAGTGGGCTGTTGCCGGTCAGTGCCGGATCCCCGTGTACGATTCCGGCGAAACGGAGGAATCAGGTGGAAAACGACGAACGACTCCTCCCACGCCGGTGCGTGTCACCTCGACAGGACGGGAACTCGGTGGCCATGAACACCGAGCAAGGACTCCGGGGGTCGTACTGGATCGAGACCTCTGCGGGCGGCGAGCCCGCAGCCCCTCCGTCCGGGAGCCTCACCGTCGACGTCGCGGTGATCGGCGGCGGCATGGCGGGGCGCAGCACGGGCCCGAGCGGCGGCATCATGGCCGGCGTGCTGATCGCCGACCTCGTCGAGAGCCGACAGGTGGTATCGGTCCTGTACGACCCACGTCGGCTCAATTCCAAGGCCCGCGAAGGCGTGTCCTTCCTCAAGCACCAGGCACGCGTGGCCAAGCACTTCCTCGGTGACCGGCTGCCGCCCGTCACCGCACCTTCCCCCAAGGACCTCACTCCCGGAGACGGAGCGGTCCTGCGCGTGGGCCGGCACCAGTGCGCAGTTCACCGGGACGGAAGCGGCCAGCTCCGAGCCGTCTCGGCCCGCTGTACCCACCTGGGCTGTCTTGTCGCTTTCAACCGTGCGGAGCAGGCATGCGTGTGCCCATGCCATGGCTCCCGCTTCGCCCCCGACGGTCGCATCCTTCAGGGACCCGTGCGGCCACTGGAGAAACGAGAGGTCTGAGTGGCATGGAACGGGCAGCCCTGTTCGACGTGGACGGAACCCTCGTCGACACCAATCATCTGCACGTGGTCACCTGGTGGGAGGCTTTCCGCCGGGCCGGGCACCGGGTGCCGACGCACGCCATCCACCGTGCGGTCGGGCTCGGCTCCGAGGACCTCGTCGCCCATCTGCTCGGCGAGGGCGGACAGGCGGCCCTGGCCCCCGGCGAGGCGGAGGACCTCAGCGCAGCGCACAAGGTGCTGTACGCCCAGTACTTCGAGCGGCTGACTGCGCTGCCGGACGCAGGTCGTCTGCTGCGGCGGCTGGCCGACGACGCCTGGACGGTCGTCCTCGCCACCTCGGCGAGCGACGACGAACTCGCCGCGCTGCGGCGGGCGATCGACGCGGACGACGCCATCAAGGCGACAGCGAGCGCCGACGACGTCTCCGAAGGCAAACCTGCTCCCGAGCCCGTCGAACGGGCGCTGGAACTGGCCGGCGTACCGGCGGAGCGTGCCGTCTTCGTCGGCGACACGGTGTGGGACATGCGGGCGGGCACCCGTGCGGGCGTGCGGTGCGTGGCGCTGCTGTGCGGCGGCATTCCCCGCGCGGACCTGGAGGAGGCCGGCGCCGACGCCGTTTTCGCCGACCCGGCCCAGCTGCTCACCGAGCTGGCGCGCAGTCCGTTCGCCTGACGCCGTTGTCACGTTCACTGCGCGGGGGCACCCGTGTGGTGCCGCCGGTTCATGGCCGGCCCACCACGCCCTTGCGGCGCGTTCGGAGTAGAACCGTGAAGGCTCTCGTCATCAACTGCACGCTGAAGAAATGAGCGGATCACCGGCCGTACCGAGGTCCTGGACCTGGACGCGCTCGCGGTGGCGGCGCCCCGCCAGAGCGCCCGGGTCACCGCAGTGGACATCGCCTGGAAGGCGCTCGCCACGGCCTGGCGCAACGCCCTGCTGAGGGGGTAGGCGGTGCAGGTACGACACGGTGACGTTCGCCGTGACAGGTCGTCACTTCGATCTCGTCATCGCCAATCCGCCCTATGTGCCCGACCCCGGCGCAGCCCCGTGGCCGGGCCGTGCCCGGGCCTGGAACGCCGGCGCGGACGGCCGCCTGCTCATCGACCACATCTACGCGGCGGCCCCGGCGATCCTGTGCCCGGCGGGGCGGCTGCCGATGGTGCACTCGCACCTCAGCGGCGTCGAGGAGACGCTGGTCCGTCTCCGGGTGGCCGGACTGCGCACGGAGGTCGACCGGGCCCGGACGCCTGCTCCGGCCCCTGCGCGGTGCGCTCGTCGGCCACTTCACGACCGTCGAGATGACGTCCTCCCCGGCCTCCCGCCGCCTGGCCCGGACCCTGCGTCGGATGGGCCGCAGGCTCGGCGGCCGTGCGCACGCAGCGAGGCGACTCAGGGGCTCCTCACGCCGACTCCGCGCTGGAGAGGATGAGGCGGCGCGTACCGGCGTGTGTGTGCCATGTCCGACGAGGAGCTGGTTGCCAGGACATGTCACCGCCAGTCTGGTGGTCTTCCACGGCGGGGGAGCGTGATCAGTTCGAGTGGCCTTGCGGAACCCCGACCGGCTCCGCCTGCGCGCCTGACGCCCGTAGCTTCCCAAGTGCTGGGCAGGACGCACCGCGCGGGCGGTGGAGGGCCCGGACCGCACGGGCCGCGACTTCTCGCCTACAGGCAGTGGTACGGGGGCCTCGTCCACTCGGCCCGGCCTGTCAGCGACCGCGCTTCGGGATGGTGACTGCCCGCCGTGAGCAGTTGCTCGGCGCGGCGGTGGGGGAGCCGTAGTGAGATGGGTTCTGGACGTTGCGGAGCGGTTGCTCTGCGCAGGTACTTGAGTGGCTTGACGGTCTCACTCAGGTCGCGCTGTCCCCTTCCCGGATGGCGACCTGTCAGTGATGTGCGGTGTGCTGAGGCCGGTCGGTGCGGTTGCGGGCGTGTGAGCGGCTGCCGGTGTCCCGTTTTGTGGCGATGGCTGCCGTGAGCCGCTATTGGACAGGTCGGGCAGGGGTGCGCCGTCGACGGTGGTGACGACCTCCTCGGCGAGGCGGTGCAGTTTGGTGTTCTGGGATGCCGTGACCATTACGTTCCTGGCCTTGTCGCGGGTCCAGGCCGAAGGTGGCCATGAGGATGCCGCGGGCCAGGTCGATGTCCGGACGGGTGCGCATGGCGCGCCTGAGATGGACGAGTTCGGTCCGCAGGAGACCGTCGTCGGAGTCCTCCCACGGCGCTGCGGGTTTCCGGGCGGGTGGGGTGGTGTGATGGGGGCGGGGGAGAAGAGGATGCGGGTGTCGGCGTAGGCCAGCAGACGCTGTGCGGAGGCTCTGACGGGCGTCGAGGGAGAACTCTCCGGTGACGGTGACGGTGACACGGGTGCCTCCCGGTCCCGCCTGCACGCGCAGAGTCCTGAGGGGGCGGGGTGCGGATGGCGTTGTCGCCGACGGCGGTCGTGTCCCAGGCCGGTAGCGTCATGATTACCTCCTCCGGACCTCCGGTTGTTCTTCTGCCCACTCACCCGGCCCCTGCGAGACATCAAGGCCTACATGAATTAGCGTTCGTGTTTTGGATAGCGCGAACAAGTGGTCGTAGCAGTGTGGACATGGCGGAAGTCCATGGAGTGCCGGAGCCGCCAGGGTCTTTGCGTGTAGTCGATTCGTCCGGTTGGTCAGGGGACTCCGCGGGTTGTCAGGGGCCGTTGTGGGTCGCGGGTGGTGTAGCGGCAGGCTGCGAGCCGGACTGTCTGCTCGGCTCGCAGATTCGCTCAGGCAGTGCTCTTCTTGATCACGTGTCCGGTGGCGGTCACGGGTCAGGTGTCGGAGGTGGTGTCCTGCTGTGCCGTTTCCTGGAAGTCGGCGACGGCGGCGCCGTACGTCTTCGCCCAGTCGGTCAGGGCGGCGATGGGTTCGGTGAGGGTCTGACCGAGGTCGGTGAGGCTGTATTCGACCTGTGGGGGTGCCTCGGCATAGGCACGGCGTTCGACCAGGCCGTAGCTCTGAAGTCTGCGCAGTGTCCGGGTGAGTACCTTGCGGAAGACGCCACCGACGAGGTCGACGAGTTCACCGTGCCGGCGGGACCGGCGACTGAGGGCGAACAGAACGACGACGGCCCATTTGTTGGTGATGATGTCGATGGCGAGCCGGGCGGGGCAGTCGGCGAGGAAGACGCTTCCGGCTGAGTCGTGCACGGCCGAACGTTACCAGGAGGTACCTATCGGCTCAGTAGCGTCTTTCTGCATGAGTACGTCGCACACGAAGGCCTATGTTCTTGTCCATGGTGCCTGGCACAGCGGGCGCGTCTGGGACCGCGTGGTTCCCTTGCTGGCCCGGGCCGGGCATCAGGCGTTCGCCCCTTCGCTGACCGGCCACGGCGAGAAGGAACACCTGCTCACTCCAGACGTCGACCTGGACACCCACGTCGCCGACGTCGTTGCTCTCCTCAGCAAGTGGGATCTCACCAACGTGGTGCTGGTCGGGCACAGTTACGCAGGGATGGTCATATCCGGCGTGGCCGGCGAGGTCCCGGACCGGATCGCGCATCTGGTCTACGTCGACGCGATGGTCCCGACTGACGGTGAGAGCGCGCTGGACGTCATACCGGAGAAGACCCAGCGGCTGATCGACGCGGCCGCCGCCTCCGACGCCCCCTGGCGCATCCCGCCCGTGCCGGAAATGCCCGCGCCGATGGGTCTGTTCGGGGTGACCGACCCGGCGGACACGGCGTGGCTGCGCACCATGCTGTCGGACGAGTCGGTGCGCTGCTTCCTGCAGCCGGTCCGGCTGGACAACCCGGCCGTGGACGCGATTTCCCGGACGCACATCCACTGTGTCGGAAGCGCACCGGGGGACGTCACGCGCCGCCCGGTTCCGGCGGTGCAGCCCAATGGCGCTGAGTCCCAGGTGTGGGAGCTGCGGAGCGGCCATGACTGCATGGTCACCGTGCCGGAGGCACTCACCGACCTGCTGCTGAAGGCTGGCTGACCGTTGGCCTGGCCCGGTTCCTTGCCGGCTTGCCGGATCCACGCGCTCGCCGTGGCCGGCGTTTCCCGCTGATCGCGATCGTGGCGGCTGCGGCGGCGAGCGTGCTGGGCGGCGCGAGATCCCTGACCGCGGTCACCGAGTGGATAGCGGACGCCCCCCGCTGCTGGCCGCGATGGACCACACCGGCATCGTGCTCGGGCAGCGCCGGATTGACGACAAGAGCAATGAGACACCGGCCTTCGCCCCCCTGCTGACCGGGATCAACCTGCAGAACACGGTGATCACAGCCGATGCGGCCCACACGCAGCACGCGAACGGCACGCCTGCCGTCATACCGCCCGAGACCCACAGCGACCCCTGGCAGCCCTCGGCATCACCTGATCAACCTGGACGGATCAACTACACGCAATAGCCCTGGCCCCAGCCGCACAACGGGTGGACGTTCCTGACCAACCACGCGCGCGTGGTTGGCGAGCATCGCCGACAACCACAACGCCCGCATCCGCAACATCGCCGCGCGCTGCCGACGAACCGAGCGCGCCGTGCAGAAGATCATCGCGGACCTGGAGCAGGACGGCTACCTCTCGCACACCCGCCACGGTCGCGTCAACCGGTACAGCATCGACTCGGGCAAGGTCCTGCGACACCGGGCCGAGGCAGGCCTGACGGTGGCGTCACTGTTGTCGATGCTGCTCAGGGACGAGGACGAACGCCGAGGCGCCGAGGATCACGACGCGACCACGCGGAAGGCTGCCCCGTAGCCCCCGCGTACCCGCTGATGCCGTCCTCACCGAGACCGGCTGGTGGCCGCCCACCCGCTCCTGCGGTCCCGACGCAGAGCCCCGTCCTCGTGGCTGCCTGGTTTGCCTGCCGGATCAAAGGGCATGCGGGCTTTCGTGCTTCGGACCGGAGGCGCATGCCCAGCGGAGGAAGCCGGGGGCCGGCACTGACCGGCAACCTCGGCAACTCCTCTGCGGGCAGTCCCTGACAACACTGTTCGGGCCGCCCCCCAGACGAACGCCGTCTTCGGGACCGCCCTGAAAACCCGTTCAGGAGCGAATCCGCATGCTGACCGACACGTCGACGCCCCGCCCCGCTACGCCCGAGACCGCCGCCGGCTCACTTGCAGGCCGACGCAGCCACGACGACGCCCCCGACACCGCGGCACTGTTCGATCGGCTCGTGGAACTGGACGACGGCCCCGAGCGTGAGGTCGTGCGCGACGCACTCGTTGCCGCCTGGCTGCCCATGGCCCACCGGATCGCCGGCCGTTTCCGTGACCGTGGTGAGCTGCTGGAGGATCTGCGTCAGGTGGCCGCCCTCGGCCTGGTGAGGGCCGTGGACCGGTACGACCCCTCCCGGGGGGCTTTCGAGAGCTACGCCGTGCCGACCATCACCGGTGAGGTCAGGCGGCACTTCCGGGACCGGATGTGGGCCGTCCGGGTGCCGCGCCGGGTGCAGGAACTGCGCAACCGGGTGCGGCTGGCCCGCCGGGAGCTGGCACGGCGGCCCGGTGCTGCCGAGCCCACCACGGCCGATGTCGCCGCCCACACCGGCCTGACCGAGGAGGAGGTGTCAGCGGGCCTTGAGGCGCTGGAGAGCTTCAGGGCCCTGTCACTGGACGCTGAACTGCCCACCGGTGACGAGGGATCCAGCCTCGCCGACACCCTCGGCGCCGCCGACGCCTCGTACGACGTGGTGGTGGACCGTGAGGCGGCCAAGGCGGGCCTGCGCCGACTGCCGGAACGGGAGCGGGCCATCCTCTACATGCGGTTCTTCGAGGACGCGACGCAGAGCCGTATCGCCGATCGGTTCGGCATCTCCCAGATGCACGTCTCCCGGCTGATCAGCCGCAGCTGCGCCCGGATCCGCGCCGAAGCCCTGGCGGAGCGGCCCGGGGACCGCGTCGCGGCGTGATATCAACTGCCGTCATGGAGCGGTCCGGATGCTGCTGCCGCGTGGCGTCACACACGGCTGAGGGCCTGGGCGTGTGATGGCAGTCCGGGCCCTCGGGCGGCGGCTGCCTCACCCCTGGTGCCGACGGCGCACAGGGGCTGGGGCTGACCTTCAACACCGAGCGCGCACAGCCCTACCGGGTGGGCTGACCGCAGGAGGCAGCGCCGATGAGCACCACTCCGACCGGCAATGTCGCGGAACTGGACCTCATCCGGGGCCGCATGGGAAAGATGCCTTCAGACATCCGGGCCGGGCTGGAAGACGCCTTCGGCCGCCACGGCCCGACACGGATCCCCGGGACACCCCGGAGTGAACGGGCCCTGGGCCGGAAGCCGCCGTCGGCCCGGGACAGGCCGGCCCGTTGCGGCGACGATCTACGAAGCCAGGCCAGGCCTCACCGGCTCGGCCACATTTCCGCAGTGCCGCCAATTCAGCGGTCGCACGGCGGGGTCTTGCAGAGAACGGCCGTTCGGAGCGAAAGTCGAGCGCTGCCTGACTCCGGGTACGGGTGGGCATCGTGCAGGGCTGGAGGAACGCACGCAGTTGCGCCCCAGCATCGAGGTCACTCGATGCCTCTTTCCCAGGTCCCCAGCCCCGGCGGCCGATACCTAGAACCTCGCAGCCCGCCGGACGGGAGCTGGCTCTTTCGTGGTGACGGCCGACGCCGGCGGCTGCGGCAACTGGCTCGCCGCACCCGAGGGTTCGGCCACCGCGGGAGCGACGTCGCCGTGTGCGTCCTGCTGCTGTGGGGCCGCCTGCCCCGCCGTCCCGTCCGGCCGGCACAGCTCCGCCGGTCCGGAGACCCTGCACGGCACGAGGCCTCCTGGGCGGTTACTGAGCCGCGGCTCCGTGCGCCGCACGCGAGGAGGCGTACGTGCTCAGTCGCGCAGGGTCTCGGCGGGACTGGAGCCGTACATGGTTCGGTAGAGGGCCGCGAAGCGGCCGGGGTGGGCGAAGCCCCAGCGGGCGGCGACATCGCCGACGGTGGCACCGCTGTGGGGGTCGGCTGCGAGAAGGTCGCGGTGCGCGTGTGCCAGGCGCACCCGGCGCAGGTAGGCCATCGGTGTGGTGTCCAGATGCCGGCGGAAGGCGTACTGGAGGGTGCGGATCGTGACATGGACGGCGGCCGCGATGTCGGCGACGGTGATGGGCCGGTCGGCGTGGTCCTCGATGTAGGCGATGGCGCGTCTCAGGGTGGTGGGGTGTGCGTCCTTGCGGTCCTGTCCGGTGGGGTCGGTCTGGGCGGTGTTGGGAAAGGCCGCCAGGACGCTGGCGGCCAGCAACTGGCTGCTGGCCGAGACGATCAGCGGTTGTGCCGCGGTGTCCGGGTCGGCCAGGACATGGTCACGCAGGTAGAAGATGGTGGCCTTCAACCGGTCTCCGGCGGCCTGGGAACGTGGCCGGTGCCCGGTCAGCCGTACTCGCTCGAGCCGCCGTCCTCCGGAGGCAGCGGCCACCTGGTCCAGGAGAGCGGGATCGAGCATCGTGATGTTGTACCGCGCGTTGCAGATGCGTCCCGAGTACGGCAGGTCTGGAGGCGCGAACAGCACGGTGTCACCGGGGCCGAAGGAATCCCGGACGCGGTGGAAGACGTGGTCCTGGACGCTTCCCTCGTGCATCACGCACAGACAGATCCGGCCGAGTGGGGTGACCGAGTACGACATCTCGAAGTTCAGGTCGAGTTCGTCCACGCTGATCGACGTCGTGCTGTCGCGGCGTACGCGTGCCGTGCGGGCGGTGGGGGTCGTGCTGCCGATGCGCATCCGCGCATAGGCGTGACAGAGGAATTCCTCCGTCACGCCGAGGTCGTCGCTTTCGAACACCAGCGAGTCCATCACCCCGTCATCCTGCCAGCGCGACGCCCGGGGCGGGGAGGCGGTCGCCACAACGTCTGCCTACTTCGAGGCCGGATTTCGTTTTGTGGACAGCGGCGGCATCGACTGTTCGTTCCGAATCCCCTCAAGGATGCCGGGTGCGGGCAGCAGTGCGAGAGACCGGTATCGCAGTCCGACCAGGGAGCCCTCCTCACGATGTGCGAAGACGTCGAAAACCTCGCCCGGATTGCGGCCCTTGAGACGGAGGTCGCCCAGCTTCGGCACGCCATCACCGCGCATGCGACCGTCGACCAGGCGATGGGTGTCGTGATCGCCTGCAGCGGCGCGACCCCCGAGACGGCCTGGGAGATCCTCAGGGACGTCTCGCAGCACACCAACATCAGGTTACGGGAGATCGCGGAGCACATCAGGCAGTGGCCGCATTGCGAACGGCTTCCGGAAGAGGTGCGTCATGCCCTGGACGCGGCGGTGCGGGCAAGGTGCGTGTCTGCCCCGGCCGCCGGGGTCTGAAGGGAACCGCGTGCGCGCAGTGCGCCGCGACGCGATGATGTCCGGCGCGGCAGGGCCAGCCGGGCGTCGCCCGCGTCATCGAACGGGCGTGCGCGCCGGGCCGAACTCGCCATTCACCAGAGGCTTAGGGCCCTCCTCCCTCTCTCCGGCCCTTGCGGCCGGAGGCGGGCGGCTTACCGCCGTGAAACACCCGCGTGGCCGGGCCGCCGTACCTGATCGGCTGAGGGCCGGGGTCTCAGGTGTTGGGCCGGGCCGCGCTGATGTCGCCCAGGGCGGACGTCTCGTCGCGTTCGATCGACAGGTCGCCCAGGGCGAGGATGCCCACCGGCCGGTCGCCCTCGACGACCGGGAGTCGACGAACGGCATGCTCCCTCATCAGCCGCACTGCCCGCTCCAGGCTGTCGTCCGGGGTGACGGTGACCAGGTCCTCGCTGGCCGCCTGCATCACGGTGGTCCGGTCGGGGTCGGCGCCTTCCGCCAAGGCCCGCACCCACCAGATCGCGGTCGCTCACCAGGCACCGCAGATGCCGGTCCTTGGTCACGAGGACCGTGCCGACGTCCTCGTCCCGCATCATCCGGGCCACGGCGCTCACGGACGCCTGAGGTTCGACGGTCACCAGGTCACTGGTCATGATGTCGCGCACATGCTGGGTCATGACCGGGCTCCTTTCTCATTTCTCACTGTTCGAGGGATTCTGTCGGCAGCCGGGTACCCCTGGCGCGCGGTCTTCTTCCCCCGGACTGTCGCGGGTTCGGGCGATCGACGTGGATGGCTGCTGCGATGACAGGCTGCGCGACGTTGCGATCCCGCGATCGGCCAGTCAGGAGAACGCCTACCTCTGCCAGTGCACATCAACATGTACGCGGACACCTCAACACGGGCTCAGCGGCAGGCGGCGTGGACTCGAAGGAGACCCGTTCGGTTTCACTCCGGCCCGAATGTTGAGCCGGATTCTGCGAGCACTACTCAAGCTCCGGTGAGATTCGCTCAACCTTGCCTACGCTGCGAGAGGACAGTTCAGGCTGTCGCGGAGAGGAACCCAAGGGCCGTCGCGACGTTCGACGACAGGTCGGTCGTCGCATCCAGCACCAACCGGTGGTCGGCCCACGGGGCGAACTCCCTCCGCCGACGTTCCACCACCTCCGACGTCGGCCCAGCGAAGCCCTCGATCCTCCGGGACCGGTTCTCCAACCGACGGCGGTGCACCACAGGATCCGAACACACCACCTCGATGAACACCACCGGCAGGCAATGACGATCCGCCGGCGTCCGCCACTGTCTCCGCGCCGCCTCCACGGTGTTGACTGCATCGACGATCACGGGTTGGCCATGCCGAGCACACCGTCGGCCACGGCCCCGGACACGACATACGCGGCCAGGCCCGTGGGCTGGTCACGGGCCACCCCCACACGCCACAGTGCCACCTCGATCGGGCCCACGGACACGACCGGAGTAGTCGGCTTGCGCCCCAAAGCCTCGGCGACCGAACTCTTCCCCACACCGGGCAGCCCCGCCATCGCGATCAACATGACAACACCCTCGCACGCCCAACCGGCCCGCCGACCAGCAACGCCGGAACGTCACAGGCATCCGCGTCCCGGGTCATCAAGGAACGCGACGACGTCCACAGGAATTGATAATTACTCACCGCCCCCTCGCCGGGACCACCGACTGCCTTCCAGGCCTTTCTCGACCAGTACGAGATCTCCCGGTCAAAGTCCTGGTGGACCCTCGGCACCTGACTTCAGCCATCAAGATCGCCGACAGAGTCAAGCTCAGCCGGTGTGGAGGATCCGAAAGTGGTCGGGATTCGCTGGGTCCCGATCAACGACTTGGATTGGTGTCCAAGCCCGTTGCCAAACGCTGATGCCCGGCGTGCGGGTGAACCGGATGGGTCCGCGGGTGCCCTCGACCGCCATACGCGGCCATGACTTGGCGATGGCCGCCCGGTCCGTACCGTGGGAACGAAGCATGTCGGCGAGGACGGCGATGGTGTCCCAGCCCTCGAAGGCGACGAAGGAGGGTGCTTCGCCCAGCCGCTCGCGAAGCTCCTTCCCGACGCGTTCGCCGAGCGGACCGAGGCGCTCGGGCAGGTAGCGCAGGAACGGGATCCCGGCGCCGTCCGCGCCCAGCGCGGTGGCCCATTCGGCGAACTCCGGTTGTCCCGCCGGAGCGCCGATCAGGATCTTTGCGAGCCGCCGGTCGGCCCGGACGGCCTTGACGATCGGCACCGCCGGCTCCGGATGGCCGACGAGCAGGAGGAGCGCCGTCGCGCCGTGGTCCACGAGCGCGTCGCGCAGGGCCTCTGGGGTGTGCGCGTTCGTGTCGAGTTCGATGACGGTGCCGCCGCGGGGAGTGAGGTGCTCCCGCAGGACGCGGGTTCCGGACGCCCAGTAGACGCTCGGCTGGGTGGCCACGGCGATCCGGCGTCGTCCCGTGCCGAGGAGGAAGTCCGCGTAGGTCCGCCAGCCATGGGATTGAGGCGGCGCCAGACGCGCAACCCACGCTGTCGGCTCCTCAGTGAGCGCGTTGAGCACCGCGGACGAGCACAGGAACGGTACGCCGAGGGCGTCGGCCCGGGTGGCAGCGGCGCGGGCGACGACGCTGTGATACTCGCCCGCCACTGCCGCCACGCCCAGGCCGGCCAATTCGTCCACGGCTGTCGCGGCTCGCTCGGGATCGGCTGCGGTGTCCCGGACTACCAGCTCCAGTGGTCTGCCGTCGATCCCGCCGGCGTCGTTGACCTCGCGAACGGCCAGGTCGAGGCCTGCAAGCAGGTGTCGGCCCGCCTCGATCCAGCCGGGCCGCGTCAGCGGGGCCAGGGCGCCCAGCCGGATGGACGACCCGTCCGTGTGCTCCGCTCCAGACGGCGATGGCGGCGTGTTCATCGGGTGGCGTCTCCCGTGGGACGATGCGGTCGCAGTTGGCCCGGATCGCGCGCCGTCCGGGGCGGGTTTGCGTTCATCACGTCTCGTCGCGGCGGGAGTGCCCTGGTGATCATACCGGTCATTGGATCCACCATCATCGCCGATGGGCAACCGATTATTTGGGCGCTGCACTGCACTCGGTGTTACGACGCACGACAGATTGACGGCACATGGGCTCGTGATCCGATCCGGACACGCGCTGACCGCTGATGAGCCGGACGCCCACGCACTCGGGCGCCCGCGCGGCGGTTCTACGACCAGGCTCCGTCTGGCGGCCGATGCATCCGGGCACGTCCTGGCCCTATGGTCGCCGGCGGACAGTGCGGAGACCTGCCGAAACCGTTTGTGAGAGCAACCCTGTGCAGCCGGGCGCCCCTTCCCTCTCGCTCAGCGGCCCATCAGCCGCAGCAACCGGGCCTGCTGGGCCTCTCCGGTCAGGGGCGGAGTTGCTGGGGCTGCGCAGAACCGGTGGGTGGTGTCGGCGGAGACAGGCGACTCCGCCAAGCCGACGTAGATTTCGGTGAGATGGTCCTCGATCCAAGCGACGAGCCCCGGATCGAGTTCTTCGGGAGCGTTGATGGCCCGGGCCAGGTCCCAGGCGTGCATGGTCGCGTCCGTGGTCCGGATGGCGAGGGCCTGTTCACCGGTCACCGGTCCGAGGGGGTAGTCCAGGACCTGTTGGAGGGGCCCGGCCTTCGGAATGCCGCGGCACATTTCTGCACCGATCGGGTCTACGCGCCCACCGGATCGTCACTCAGAGCGTCCTCGTCCCGGAGCCGGAGGAAGTCGGCGGCCAAGCCGCCATCCAGCAGAGAGATTCAGCGAGACCATCGGCGCCCTCGAACACGTCGCCACCCTCGAAGTCACTCCCATCCTGACCGGAGCCAAGAGGCCGGTCCGGTCCGCCCGGGCAGCCTCTGAGCCGACCGTGTCCGGTCAAGTCCGGCAAGCATGCTCCTCAATTTGCATCATGGGCTGTCTACATGCGGGGTCGGTTCCCCGCACGAGCTCGGCGGCCGCTTCCCGCCAGCACCTCGCCACCGCTTCCCCGCACGCTTGGATCATGTCTTACCGCTTCGCCGGCGTCATCGACCGTTATCTTCTTTCCAGTTCCGAGTTCAGCCGCAGGCTGTGCGCCAGGAGCAGTCCTGTGTCGCCGGCGGCGTCGAAGACCAGCGCGGGCTCCGGCCAGTGGGCGGACACGGTCCGGTCGAGCGTGCCGGTGTCGGGCAGCGGCGGGAACAGTGGCAGGCTCACCGCGCATGCCACCAACAGTGCGGCTGTCAGCGTCGGTGTTCCCTCGGCACCCAGGGGCGCGCGATGAACCACAGCAGCGAGCCGAGGCCCTGGCCGCCGAGGAGGACGATCGGGTAGACGGCGAGGCCGCGGGCGTGGACCCAGGGGGGTGCCTCTATGAAGCTTCTATGTCCCGTCAACCCCCAATTCGGCCGCGGCGGCGTTGTTGAGATGACGGTAGAGGCGTCGGGCGAGGTAGCGCTTGAGGCAGCGGCGGATCTCGCGGTCTGTCTTGCCTTCGGCCCGCCGTCGGTCAACGTAGGCGCGGGTTTGCGGGTGATGCACCATGCGGACCATCGCGATGACGTTCAGAGCTCGGTTGAGACGCCTGTCGCCGCCGCGATTGAGGCGGTGGCGAGTGGTGTTGCCCGAGGAGGCGGGTATGGGGCTCACTCCGGCGAGGGCGGCGAACGCGGCCTCGTCACGGACCCGTCCCGGGTGGGACCAGGCGACCAGGACGGTGGCAGCGGTGACGGGGCCGATCCCTGTTTCCTCGGGGAGGCCGGCCGCAGGGCTGGCGTCAACGAGCTCGCCTATCCGGTTCATGTTGTCCGCGATTTCCGTGTCAAGGGCGAGGATCCTCTTGGCCAGACGGACGGCCTCGGTGCGGGCCGTCGTGGCGGCGAGGTCCTCCTCACGGGGGCGCCAGCGGGCGATTTCGCCGATCTGCCTGGCGCTGAGGGGACGGCGGGCGTCTATGCCGAGGTCGGCGATGCGCACAAGGGCAGTCAAGGCGTTCACGGCCCTGGTCCGCTCGCTGGTGAGCTCGTCCCGGGAGGTGAGGAGGATCTGTGCTGCCGCCCGAACCCCCTCGTCCATTCGTGGAGTGCGCAGCTGTTCTTCGGGGAGCGGAAGCACGGCAGCGGCTATCCGCCGGGCGTCGATCGGGTCGGATTTGCCGATGCCGCGGCGGCCGGCGCGGCCCATTCTGGCGGCTTCAACCACCTGGTAGCCGGCGCGTGCCGTCTGGCGGGCGATCTGGGCTCCGTAACTGCCCGCCCCCTCGATCACCCACAGAGCACCGAGGTCTCCACCAGTGCGACGTCCAGCCCAGTTGATGGCTCGTGCCCTGCCAGCGTGGGTGTTGGGGAATGCCTCCGTGCCCAGGTGCTCACCACTGGAGGCGAGCACGGCGTAAGTGTGCGTTTTGGCGTGGGTGTCGACGCCGATGATGAATGAATGCGCCTGGGCGACAATGGTGTTCACGCGATCAGGGTTCCTCTCCGTGAGGCGGTGGTCCCGGTCGCTGCGGACCGGCGCCGTGCCCGGGAGAGGTCACTTCGAGGCAGAACTGTGACGGGCCACGGCCCTTTGGGGCCGGGCAGGCTTCTTATCAGGCCACCGAGGTGGGCCGGGTCGGCGCCGACCGCCCGCCATAGTCGGACAGTTCATAGGCAAGGCACCCGTGGGGGCCACTTTTGTCACGAGTCACGACTACGACGAGGCGACCGACGTCAACCCTGCCAGCCGGTCCCGGACCAGCCAGATGAAGACTCACAGTCTTTCGTCAAGCCATGTTCTCGGAGCCATGCGGGGAACCTCATTGCCCGGACGACCGACCGGCCAGGGAGGGAGGAACGGCCCCCTCCTACCAGCCCCCAACCGCCCAGCTGGCCCGGGCCTTGCGCGCCATCCGCTCCTGGCTCTCCCCGGCCACCAACCTGAACCGCGGGTGGCGAGCCTGGACCGACATGGACCCACCCTCCGAACCCCAGGCGATGATCGGCGAATTCACCAGGGTACGGCTCGTTTCAAGTGGGGGCTGCGGACTGCGCGAGGCCGTCGTTATCCGGTCCGGCAGCGCCGACAGGTTCGGTGACGCGCCGCGAAGACATGCTCGCTGGAGCCAGGCCGCACGGGTGTGTGTGACCTCAAGTCCCGGACCATCGGCCGGCTCTGATGCACACGCCAGCAGTACGCGCGACGGCGGCTCAGTATCGCGATCCACTGGTCTTTGTCCGTCTCACGCCTCCCCTGCTCCGGCAGCCGTGCCTCGTTCGCGTGCGCTTGCGGGGATCGTGGCTTCGGAGCGAACGGCCGGGGTCAGCTCTGCAGCCGGCACTGCTTCGACGTGTGCCAGCCAGGGCTGCGCCTCGGCCGGCCAGAGGCGCACCCGGGCGCAGCCTCACGCTTGGGGCTGGTCAGTCGACCATGTAGAGGTCCCAACCCTGCCACCCACCGTCCTGCGAGGGCCCATTGCAGGGGTAGCCGCGCAGCAGGTCCGAGCCGCCGCGACCGGCGTCGGAGTCGTCCAGGCAGCGGCCGGTGGCGGCATTCTGGAGCACCTGCTGGAAGTAGGAGGGGTGGGTACCGGTGATCCGGCTGACGACCCTCCACTTCTGCCAGCTGTAGCCGTTGCATGGGTATCCGCGCAGCAGGTCCGCGCCGTTCGCCCCACCGTTGGAGTCGTCCAGGCACAGCCCGGTGGCGTCATTCTTGAGCGCGGCGTAGGTGTCGCCCCCTATGTCTTCTATTTCGATCACGCGCCATTTCTGCCAGTTGTAGCCGTTGCACGGGTAGCCCCGCAGGAGGTTGCCGCTGATGGCGTTCGAGTCGATCGAGTCGTCCACGCAGCGGCCGGTGTTGTTGTTCCCGCCGATCTGGTAGTCGTGTGGCCATGAAAAGCTGGCGGTGTTGCCGAATGCGACGGCCGGGCCGGTCGTCATGGCGACGCCGCTGAGAGCGAGGGCGCCGGCGACGGCACCCTGTACGGCCCGCTTGGTGACTTTGCGCATGATGTCTACTCCCCGTTCATGTATGCGGGTCTGCATGGGCGTTGCCCTGTTGGCTGCCGTTTGGAGTCCCGTTTCCCGTACGAATCCGTCCACCTCGCTCGGTTCCTTCAGCTCGCCATTGCCTTCAGAGGAACCGCACCTTTGCGGGATTGATCAACTCTGTGTCGGATACGGACCAGGAGATCGATCAGCGGCGACTCGCCGCACTTTGAAACAGCCATGGTCCTCCTTCCGTTGCGGGATACGGCTCGATCTGTTCGGACAGGCCCCAAAGCGGCAGCGTCGGGGGTGGGATGTTCGGCGGAGGGTGAGGCCTGGCCGTGCAGCAAGCCGACCGGTCAGCCGCCGCCCCAGCCGGGGGCGCCGAGGGTGTAGAGGAGGACGGCGACCGAGGCCAGGGTGAATGTGGTCAGCGCCAGGCGCTGCCAGGGGATGATCCGAAGCATTGAAGACTCCTTGAGGTCGGTGGTGTCGGAGTGTGGCCGTCGGCGGATCAGTCAGCCGCCGGTCCAGTTGGGGGCGCCGAGGGTGTAGAGGAGGACGGCGACCGAGGCCAGGGTGAGTGCGGTCAGCGCCAGGCGCTGCCGGGTGAGGGTGTGGGGCATGGCTGAGGCCTTTCTTGAGCGGCGTTTGCTGGGTGGTGCATGGCGGTTGCCACGAGCAGGGCCGCGGCGATGGCGAGGAGCATGTCGCCGATGCTGACGACGGCGTGCAGAGGCGGAACGGGGATCGTGTCGCCCAGGGCGAGCAGGCGGGTGCCGTGATCGGCCGGCACGTTCTTGGCAGTCTGGGACCCGGCGCGCAGCCCGGCGACGGCCGCCGCGGAGGGACTGTAGGGCATCCGGCCGTTGACGGCGATCGGCAGAGCATTGAGAACGGCACCCGTGAGTGCCAGTCCCACCGCCGTCTTCAGCGGCCAGGTCCTGCCTCGCGCGTTGACGCCCAGCCAGAGGAGGGCAAGGGCGATGGCCAACGCAAGCAGCGGTGCCCTGAGATGGCGTCCGGCAGCTCCGGGAAGGCCGGCGGTAGCCAGCTGCGCGACCTGCACGACAGCCGCGAGCCACAGCAGCCACAGCCATCGCAGCCGCACGCCTGCGATCCTGCTCAGCCGGCCACCGCCGAGATACCCCGCAACCGCTCCGACGGCAACCGGTCCCCCGAACAGGATCAGCGGGGTGACGCCCATGGCCCCACCCCGCAGGTGACGCGTCCCCGCACGTTCATCCCCCACCTCGCTGCATTCTGGCGCCGCAGGATCCAAGCCGTTCTGGGCGCGACGTCCCCGGCCCAACTGGGCATGACTGGTCCTTTCGCTGCACGCACTGGTGCGTTCCGTCATGAATCTAGGGCTGGCAAGGCGCCGTGGGGAGTGTCCATCTGCACAGTGAGCAGAGGGTTCCGGTGCCGCAGTGCACAGCGAGCCAGGAGAGCGGCCCGGCATGAACAGGCCGTGCTGCGAACTCAGTTGCACACGCCTTGGGCAGAGCAGAGGTGCGTCGGGTATCGTGCAATCAATCGGCTGACCTGCGAAATCGGTCACTCGCTCAGCCCCTGGCACAGGGGAAATGAGCCCGTGTTCATCTCGAAGCATCTGTGGTGCTCACCGGAACGCATCTGCCGCCCGACCTTGGCAGAAGGCCGGCCGCGCCCCCGCATCGAAGTTCCCGGGGTCCCTGCTGGGAACATGGTGGGCACACAAGGCTGGAGAAGACCCGAGAAGGATCACGAAAGCTCTCGTACTGAATTCACTCAACCATCCCGTTGACCTGCGCAAACGGGCGATCATCATGACGGGGTAAGAAGGATCGATGATCCAATGATCATGCTGGCCAAAGAAGGAGCCTCTGGTTTGCTCTTCTGCCACGGGTGTGTCTAGCTTCTGCGGCCACAGCGCCGCCTCCACGGGGGAAGCGGGTCATGGGAGGGAGCCGTTG
This sequence comes from Streptomyces broussonetiae, assembly GCF_009796285.1. Lineage (NCBI taxonomy): Bacteria > Bacillati > Actinomycetota > Actinomycetes > Kitasatosporales > Streptomycetaceae > Streptomyces > Streptomyces broussonetiae. The sequence goes on from NZ_CP047020.1 coordinate 9,489,407, forward strand.
ATGGCGGGGCGTCGGGAAAGCCCGCTGGATCCCAGTCTGGGGCCGGTTAAGCGATTTGCTGCCGAGTTACGCAAACTCCGGGCGGAGGCCGGGAGTCCGACGTATCGGGTGATGGCGCAGCGGTCCGGTCAAGGGGCGAGCACGCTGTCGCAGGCTGCCTCCGGTGAGCGGCTCCCTACGTTGCCGGTCGTTCTCGCCTACGCCCGCGCTTGCGGCGGCGAAGAGACGGAGTGGGAGGCGCGGTGGCGTGAGACGGCCGCCGAGTCAGCGGCCGAGCCGCGCAGGGAGGATGGGGATGTCCAGCCGCCCTACCGTGGCCTTGCCCGTTTCGAGCCGGGGGATCGGGACCTGTTCTTCGGTAGGGATGTGCTGGTTGCCGAACTGGCCGCGCTCTTGAACGCCCATCGATTGGTTGCTGTCGTGGGCGCATCGGGCAGCGGAAAGTCTTCGCTGCTGCGCGCCGGCCTCATCCCGCGCCTGCGTATCCCCGACCCTGCTGGCCCGCGGGCGGCCGCCATTCGTATCCTCACCCCCGGGCCACATCCGGTCGCCACGCACACCGGCGCGATGACACCGCGCGAAGCTGACGGCGACACGGTGGTCGTCGTCGACCAGTTCGAGGAGCTGTACACGTTGTGCCAGGATCCGGCAGAGCGTGCGGCGTTCATCGACCTGCTGGTGACCGCCGTCCAGCCGAACAGCGGAGTGCGTGTCGTGATCGCTGTGCGGGCGGACTTCTTCGGCCGCTGTGCCGAGCACCACCACCTCGCTGGAGCGCTGCGGCAGGCCACGCTTCTGGTCGGACCCATGAGCCCGGCCGAGTTACGCGAAGCAATTGTCAAACCGGCTGCCGCGGCAGGATTGATCGTGCAACGCGAGCTGACAGCGAAGATCGTCAACGACGTCGCTGACGAACCCGGCGGGTTGCCGCTGATGTCCCACGCGCTCCTGGAGACCTGGTACCGCCGCAGGGGCCGTGCGTTGACCGTGGAGATGTATCAGGCCACAGGCGGTATCCATGGCGCGATCGCCAAGAGCGCAGAGCAGGTGTACTCAGCGCTCTCGGATACGGAGGCCACAGCCGCCCGTCGGATGCTGCTGCGGCTGATCTCGCCCGGGGACGGAACCCCTGATACCCGCCACCCTACCGATCATGCCGCGCTGGACACCGACTCCCCTGAGGCCAGGAACGTTCTTGCGCAACTGGTCCGGGTACGCCTGCTCACCCTCGACGGCGACACGGTCGAGCTAGCCCACGAAGCACTGATCACGGCTTGGCCCCGGCTCCAGCTCTGGGTCGAGGAGGCCCGCGACCGCCTGCGTGTCCACCACCAGCTCACCGAAGCCGCGCGCACATGGAAGGCCCTCGGACAAGACCCAGGAGCCTTGTATCGCGGCACACGACTGGCCGCGGCCGAGGAGTGCTTCGCTGGACGTCGCGCGGACCTGATCCCGGTCGAGTGTGCCTTTCTCGACGCCAGCATCGTCGCACGCGAGCAGGAACTGCGCGGGGCGTGGCGAACGGCCCGACGGCTTCGGCGGCTGCGGGTGGCAATCTCCGCAATCGCGGTCTTGGCGATGCTTGTCGGCCTGGTGGCGTGGCAGCAGGACCAGACCGGGCAGCGGCGCCTCGCCGACGCGGCATCCCGACGCGTCGCGGCGCTCGCGGAAAGCATGCGGTACGCCGACCCGCTCACCGCTCTGCGCCTCAGCGTGGCCGCATGGCGCATCAGCCCCACACTGGAAGCCAGGACTGCGCTCCTGGGCGCTTCCACCCAGCCCGAGCAGGATGCCTTCGCCGTACCAGGCCCGGCCGGCCAAAGCGCCGAGGACCCCTCCTTCCTGAGCACCGACGGCAGCACGTTGGTGACCGGCGGCACCGGATACGCACAGCTGTGGGACCTGACCAGCCGCCGCCTCCTGCGTGCGCCGCCTGTTGGTAAGGACGACCGCCTGATGGAGGCGTCCTCCGACGCCAGGCGGTTACTGTTCCGTACCTCGGACGCGTGGGAGGTGCTCGACGCGGCCTCCGGCGCGTCAACCCGGTTGCCGCTCCCCGCCTCCGACGGAATCGTGCTCTTCGGTCCGACCGAAGACACGTTTCTTTTCTATGACGAACCCGGCCACTTTGCCAGGATGTGGCGTCTGCCGCGTCGCCACCGAGCCCCGGTTGTTTCCGAGCGCACGAATCAGGGGCCAGGGACGGTATGTGCCCGGACCGGTGACCTGCTTGTGTGGGACGGCGGCAGCGAACGTCGACTGGGCAGGAGGGGGCCGTGGGCCTCCGCTGTGCGACTGGCCTGCGGTCCACACGGCGATGCGGTTGGGTCGTACGCGCTGCACATGGATGCGGACCACCTCGTCATCGTCGCCGGCAACCGCATACACATCTGGAGCCTGCGTACGGGAAAGGAAGGCCCGTCCATCCCTGCGACGGCACGCACCTTCGTGTCCATCACCCCCGACGGCCGGTTTCTTACGGTCGCCGACAAGAGGGCCATTGCTCTGTGGCGGCTCGGCAGCTCCGCCGGTCCGGTCTTCCGGTATCCCCTGCAGGGCCGCTGGGTCGCGGAAGTGAGCCTGGACCAGCGCCGAAAGCTGATCCGGTACCTCGAAGCGGGCTTCTCGACCGCGCCCGTCATCCGGACTCTCTACGTCGGGGACGCCCTTGACTCTGATTGGAGGACCGACGGAGTCCAGACGCCGCCTCCTGCCGCCGATCCCGGCCGCCCGGTCGAGAGCCAGATGACGGCTATGGACGTGGCCCCCGGTGACGGAGGCCGGGTGGCGACCGGCGACGGCACGGGGTGGGTCACCCTGTGGGACCGGACAATTAAGCACCGGTTCGGCATGTTCGACGCCGTGCCCACCGACGCGGAGGACGGCAAACCCCATCCGGTCTCCGCGCTCGCCTACTCACCGGACAGCCGTATCCTGGCTGCCGCAGGCGGCAGCAGTGTCCGGCTGTGGGACGCCGCGTCATCCCGTCCGCTGGGGACGACCCTGCTCGCGGCGGGGGACGACGTGGTCTCCTTGGCCTTCAACCGCGCCGGGACAACCCTCATCGTTCACGGTGCCCATACACCGCCACGTGCCTACCCGATATCACCGCAGCTCGTTGCTGCATCCGTATGCGCCCGCGCAGGGTCCGGCCTGAGCCCTGCCGCCTGGAAGACATTCATTCCGGATGTCTCGTACCAGCAGACCTGTTGACACGCCCCGGGGTATGGGTGATGCCGCCCGTTCCGTCGGTGTGCAGGAGGTGCCCCGAATCCCTGATGGCGAAGGGTCTGGATTGGATGACAAGAGTCGTGCGGCCAGGCAGCAGGGAAGCCTCCAGGCACAGATCTATTCCATGATTGGCCCAGTTCGTCACTCTCCAAATAGACCACAGGTCCGGGCCACTAGGGCGTGTGTCGGAAGTGGATCTCGAGGTCGGATGATCTTGTTCTGTGGCACGTGGAGATCTGACGGATGCGCAGTGGGCCCGCCTGGAGCCGCTGTTGCCTCCGGGCAAGAAGCCGGGGCGCCCGCCGATATGGACCAGCCGGCAGCTGATTGACGGCATACGGTTTCGCACCCCCACCGGCGTCCCCTGGCGGGACGTACCAGAGCGGTACGGCCCATGGGCCCAGTTGTACGACCTGTTCAGGCGCTGGCAGCGGGACGCCTGGCAGCGGATCTTCGCCGCGTTGCAGGCCCAGGCCGACGCCTAGGAGTTCATTACCTGGGACCTCAACATCGACTCCACCGTGTGCCGGGCCCACCAGCACGCCGCCGGGGCGCGGAAAAAGGGGACCTGCAGAAGGAGCCACCCGGTGGCGTCGCCGTCGAGCCGGACGACGATGGGCTCGGACGCTCGCGCGGTGGCCTGACCACCAAGCTCCACCTGGCCGTCGAGCAGGGGCAGAAGCCTATGTCCATCGTGATCACGGCCGGGCAGCGAGGCGACTCCCCGCAGTTCGAGCCCGTCCTGAACAAGGTCCGCGTCGCCCGCCAGGGGGCTGGCCGTCCGCGCACCCGGCCCCGTCGGGTCCGAGCCGACAAGGCGTACGCCTCCCGCAAGAACCGTGCCTACCTGCGACGTCGCGGTATCCGCTGCACCATCCCGGACAAGGCTGACCAGGCCCGTAACCGCAAGAAGCTCCGCTCTCGGGGCGGGCGGCCGCCGAAGTTCGACGCAGAGGATTACAAGGCCCGGCAGGCGGTTGAGTGCGGCATCAATCGCCTCAAAAGGCACCGTGCCGTGGCCACGAGGTACGACAAACTCGCGGTCCGCTACGAAGCAACCGTGCTCATTGCAGCGATTCACGAGTGGCTCTGACCGCGGTAAACCCTTCGGCAGCATCACCTGGCGGGCCTTTCTTGCCCCTGCTCGGGTACATCGACTTCTACGACGGTACCGTCAGGCGAGGTTGTCGGTGACGTGCTGGAGTACGGAGACCGCCGTCGCGTAGTCCTCCTCCGTGATGTCGCCGAGGAGCTCCGAGCGCACCCGGTCCATGTGTTCCTTCGCCGTCGCCAGGCCCTCGTGGCCCTGTTCCGTGAGAGTCAGCCGGCCGTCCGCGCCGACGCCGAGCCAGCCCCGGTGCACGAGGGCGTCGGCGGCGTGGACCATCACCTGGGTGTCCATGCCGTAGGGCACGTCCAGGGCACGGATCTCTTCTTTGGTGAGGCCGTGCTCGGCCCGGACGATGTTGTTGAGCGCCCACCACTGGGGCTGGGTCACGTCGATGCGCGCCAGGGCAGCCTGCGCATGCCGCAGGATCGCCTCGGTGGCGCCCCAGGCAACCAGGGCGATCGGCCGCTGGTCGAGCGCGGTCGTGTTGTTCCGCGGGGTGCTTATGGTCGTCATGATCGTGAGGCTAGGACCTCAAGCGCGGTTGAGGTCAAGGCCGGTTCAGACCAGCGGCCACCGCGCAGCCGCCACGAGATGCGACGAACTCGCCGTGCACCAAGAGGCAACCGTACTGGTCGCAGTCCTCAACAAGTGGCTGTGACCAGCACTTTCGCAACAGACCCTAGCTGCATAGGCTCGACACCAATGCACCTGAGACCACGAGCGACCCCTGCAGGGGATCTCGAGGCCGACACTGGTACCTGCTTTGGGCTTCCGGCCCGTACCTCCCGGTCGGCCGGACCGAGTGAGAGGACGAAGATCTGCTGTGAAGGCGTGGGGAGTGTCGAGGGCCGAGAAGGAAGTCGTCCTGCTGGAGTTGCTCGAACCGTCGTCTCCCGGGCCCGGTCAGATCCTGGTGGCGGTGGAGGCGGCCGGGGTCGGCCCGTGGGACGAACTGCTGAACGGCGCCGGCTGGGACGTGGGGCTGCGCCCCCCGGCGGCGCTGGGAGTGGAGGGCGCGGGCAAGGTGCTGGCCGTCGGCGCGGGTGTCACCGGGTTTGCCGTGGGCGACCGGGTGCTCGCACACGAGGCCCCCGCTGCCCCGGGGGAAGCGGCTTCTGGGCCGAACGCGTTCTGATCAACGCGGATGACGCGGCAGCCTGTCCGCCCGGGCTGGACGCCGTGCACGCGGCGGCGCTGCCGGTCAACGGACTCACCGCGGTGCAGGCCCTGGAGAAACTGGACCTCGGCCGAGGACAGCGGCTCCTGATCACCAACGGAGGCGGGGCCACCGGAGTCCTGGCCATCCAGCTTGCCGCGGCCCAGGGCATCGAGGTGACCGCGACCGCCTCTGCTGCCGCCGCGGAACGCCTGCGCGGTCTGGGAGCGATGGAGGCTGTCGACTACCACGACCCCAACTGGCCGGCCAGGGTACGCGGCGGGTTCGACGCCGTCCTCGTCATCGCCGCCGGCACGGCGGACGCCGCCCTGCCCTTGGTGCGGGACGGCGGCCGACTGTGCTCCCTGACCTCGGACGCGCCTGCGGAGGAACGAGGCATCACGAGTTGGGACCTCTACGTCGAACCCAACACCGCGCAGCTTGTCCGGCTGGCGGAGCAGGTCGCCGCGGGAACCTTGAAACTCGCACCGGAACCCCTGCCGCTGAGCGAGGGGCCGGATGCGTTCGCCCGGGTGGTCACTGGACGGGCCGGCGGCAAGAAGATCGTGCTCACCCCAGCATGACCCGACCGGGCACCGCCCGATTCCGATGCTGGGCGACGGTGCCCGCCAGGGCGCGATCGAGAAGTCGTCAGGCTGAGGGGGCGACCGAGGAGGTGCTGTCGGGGTTTGCTCACGCCGGGGCCGCACCGCGGCCGCCACGGCAGGACGCAACCAGCACTGTCGCCGAGCACCGCTTCGGGTCGGCGTCGTGGACGTCCCGGCTCGCCGGCCACGGGCGGGATGCCGTCGACGAGGGCGAGGGTCTGGCGGACGTCGTTGATGTTGGCCGCGGTGGTGATGTCCTTGAACGGAGTTCCCTTCCCGTCGCAGATCAAGCGGTGCTCACTGCCCGTCTTCCCGCGGTCGACCGGAGACGGGCCGGTGGCCTCACCCCCTTCTTTTCGCGCGGATACGGGAGGTATCCACGCAGGCCCGCGACCAGTCCAGCCCGTCGGCCGCGTGCAGCTCGGCGAGCAGCAGACGGTACAACCGGTCGAAGTGCGCGGGACGCACCCACGGCTTGTCACCCTGGGTGAGATGTTCCAGCACCGCCAGCGGATCAGCCGAACCGTCCGGTTTCGCGCCGATCGCCCGCGGGTCGTCCAGCGCCTTGATGAACGGGAAGTCCGGCACGTTGTCCGGACCATCCGGCAGCCGCAGATGGCTGCGCCACCCCATCCCGCCGGCCACCCCGCGCACCTGGAACGCGGGCGGCTCGATCCCCTTGTCCGCACTCAGCGCGCCGAACGCGAAGAACGACGGCTCACGTCCCCGCTGGGCGCATATGCTGCGGCGACAGCGCTGCCGTGAAATGTGCCGGTGTCCACCAGCAGCACACCGCCCACCGCCAGGCTGTATCGGCTCTTGCTCGTCTTGAGGGGATGTCCTGAGTGCGTTGCGTCGTCGCGCCGTCCCGCCGATCCAATGCGGTCAGCCTCGCCACGCCGGCCTTCGGCCCCATCACCCTCGGCGCCCGGCAGGGAATACGTTTCCCTCTGCTGCTGACCAGACCGTGACCGGTGGTTCACAGATCATTCCCTGGCCTCACTCGGCGCGCTGTCCGAGTCGCAGGACGCTCAGATATCGGCGTGATGCGCGGTCGCCCATCCGCTTGCGGATGCGCTCGGCGATGGCGTCGAGCAGGGGCTCACGGACGTCGTGGTCGAGGCTGCGATACAGCGACAACGAGCGAAGGTGATCGGCGAATCCGTCCCCGTTGAACCACTGAACGGTCGGGTACCAGCGCACGATCGTCGGGCCGAACAATCCTCCGGGATCGGCGACCAGGCCCCAGCCCTCGTTGGTGGTGCGCACGTCGTCCTCCAGCGGTGGATGACCCCAGTCGGGATTCCCGGGACAGAACCGCTCGTGGAGATCGGCGGTCTCGGCGTACACCTCCGGCTCTCCCGGTCGCCGGACAACGACGTTGCCGAGCAGCGCCATCCAACCCCCGGGAGAGAGCACGTCGTGTGCTCGCTGCCAGCCAAGGGACGGGTCGACCCAGTGCCACGAGGACGCAGCGACGAGGACATCGAAGCGTCGACCGCGGTCGTCCCACTCCTCAAACGCCGACGTCTCGACTTCGACGTTGCGGAAGGAAGCGATCCGGTGGCGAGCGAGTGCGGCCATGTCTGCGCCCGCCTCGACAGCGGTCACTGAGCAGCCGAGCGTTGCCAGTGATCGCGTCGCCTGAGCGGTACCGCAGCCCACCTCCAGCACCGACGACCCTTCGTCCAGGCCGGTCGCGGCGACAAGGTCCGCGAACAACTCGTCCGGATACCCCGGCCGGACCCGGTCGTAGAGCTCCGGGACCTCATTGAACACCCGGCCGAGGTCCTGTGGATTCGGGTGCCTCTTCGGGTCATCGGTCACGAGTGCACAACCTATGAGGGTCGTCGACGGGGACGCCACTGGTTTGCCGGCAGCGGTGACGTGCCGCTGGCGGTAGTTCAGAGAGGAACCACCGGTGGTCCTGTGTCGTCGGCTGTTCCTCCTCCTCGGCGGGCAGGCCCACCGGGCTTCGATCCGGCGGCTGTTGAGGCTCGGGGAGCATGGGTGAGGGCGGCATCCGACGGTCCACCGGAGCGTCGGCGGTCAGGGTCGTGGGCTCGCCGTGATGCAGCACGACCAGCGGTTCACCGTCCACCAGGCGGTAGCGCACACGGGACGGACCGACGTCCACCTTCAGTCTGCGTCCGCGTACCAGCAGCGTGAACGCCACCCTGGACAGTGCTTCCGGCAGGCGGGGCGCGAACGCCAGCTGGCCCTGGCTCCCTTCGTCGCCGACGTACCGGCGCAAGCCTCCCAACCCGCCGACCAGCGCGATCCAGGTCCCGGCGCGGGAGGCGAGTGCAGCCCGTCACGGGTGTTGTGCTCCAGGTCGTCCAGGTCCATCAGCGCGGCTTCGCCGAGGTAGGCGTAGGCCAGGCGCAGATGCCCGGTCTCGGCGGCGAGCACCGCCAAACACGCTGACAACGAGGAGTTACGGACCGTCAGCGCGTCGTAATAGGCGAAGTTGCGTTCCTTCTGCTCATCGGAGAAGGTGTCCGGGCACTCCATCATCGCCAGCACCACGTCGGCCTGCTTCACCAACTGCTTGCGATACAGGTCGAAGTAGGGGTAGCGCAGCAGGAGCGGGTGGTTCTCGGGAGGGGTCGCCTCGAAGTCCCAGCGCTGAAAACTCGTGAAACCGGCCGCCTGCTCGTGCACGCCGAGCGCTTCGTTGTACGGCACCGCCATGCGGGACGCGGCGTCCCGCCACGCCGCGGTCTCCTCGTCGTCGACACCCAGCTCTGCGGCGCGTTCCGGATGACGCGCGGCAGCGTCCGCGGCCGAGACCAAGTTCTGTCGGGCCATCAGGTTGGTGTACAGATTGTCGCGGGCGATCGCGCTGTACTCGTCGGGGCCCGTGACGCCGTCGATGTGGAAGACGCCTTCCGCGTCGTGGTGGTCGCCGGTTTGGCGGAGGCCGGCTTCGTCGAGACCTTCGATGGGCGGTCCTGTGCGGTTCGTCCTGTCGGACCAATCGGGGCGGGAGGTCGATCTGCATCCGCCGGCCTTCGGTGAGGACGGTTCGGCGGTGCAAGCGTCGCCGGATCCGGAACGTCCGTTTCCCTATCTTGCATCCTGTTTCGTCAGTGGCGTTGTCGCCGAGGCCGTGGTCCGACATGGCGCAACTGCGCCAGGCGTTCCGGATCGCCACACACCTTTGATCCTGGACCACTTTTGATCCTGGACTCTTGGCACAGCGAGCCTTGTTGTGCGCCTGCCAGCACCTGCTTACTCTGCGATCGAACCGACTTGTGAGTCTCTCGGGGGGCGACATGCACGGTGATCTGCGTGCGGACACGGCGGCTGTCGGACGGATGCGACGCGCCGACGACGTGCTGGATATGCAGCGTGCCGCTCGAAAGGGCGGCACCAAGCCGGTGCTTCGCTGGCTGGCGCGCCGCACCGGTGCCACGGTCTTTCTGATGAACTCTGCCGGTACTCCGGCCCACCCATCGCACGCTCCCCTCGGCGTCGCCGAGCGGGGTCTCGCGTTGCGCGGTGCGCGAGAGTTAACTGAGCGGCGGCTGGGGTCCGTTGCCATCGACCAGGACGGACTCACCTGCATCGTCCTTCCTCTCGACGGATCGCGGGGTGTCGCGGCGCCCCTTCTCGCTGCCGTTGTGCCCCGGCCGACACCACCTGAACTGCCGCTCCTGCTCGCGGATGCCACATCCGTGCTGAGTCTGAACTGGCTGGCGGAACACACCCGGCGGAAGCAACGTCGGCTACGGATTGCCGAAGCCGGGACGCGCGAAGCAGTCCTGCATTTACTGCTGAACGGCCACACGTCCGTGGCGCGCCAGATCGCGGGGGCGCTGCGCCCGGCTCTTCCCGCGATGGTGCGCGTGTACGTCATCGAGGGTCCGCCGAGAGTTCGCAGCCAACTCGTCCGGAAACTGACCGATGCGGCCGAAGGCGCGTGGATCGTGCCATGCCCGGTGTACGCCGACCATCTCTTCATGCTTGCGCCCGGTGACGGCGCCCCGGCACGGATCTGGCCCCCCGAGCTGGCAGCCGCCTGCTGGATCGGAGAGAGCAGTGCCGTGCCCCTGCGGGAAACCGCCACTGGCTATGCTCAGGCGTTCCATGCTCTCGCTGCCGCACGCGGCCGCGCTGAACGGCAGGCCTCGTTCGCGGCCAGCCGCGACCTCGTACTGACCATCGGGCCCGCTGCGGCGGCCTGGGCCGAGGCCTTCCTCTCACCGATCCGTACCCACCGCGCCAGACGGACCCAGGATCCCGACAGCGCTGAACTGCTGGCCACCGCCGCGTCATGGCTCAGCTTCTCCTCCCGTGCGACGGCCCACCTGAGAATTCACCGCAACACCCTGAGCGCGCGTCTGACATGCATCCAAGAACTGCTCGGCTTGGACCTGCATCGGCTCGCCGACCAAGCCGCACTGGTACTCGCTCTGCGCACCATCGCCGCAGGGCTCCCGCCCTCGCCAGAGGGCGATGCCGCACGGGCGGGGGAGACGTTGCCCACCTTGGACGAGCTTCTGTTGCTGCCGCGCGTCGGGGCGTGGGCCCAACAACAGTTCCGTCCTGTCACCGCGCCCGACGTCCCGGCATGCATCGCGGAGACCCTCACCACTTGGCTACGCCTCGACGCACGCATCGGGCCCACCGCGACCGCACTGTCCATCTCGGCATCCGCCGTGCGCAAGCGTCTGACACGGAGCGAAGCACTGCTCGAACGCTCGCTTCTTCGGTCCCCCAGCGTCATCCATGACCAGTGGCTCGCACTACGCGCCCTCGACCTGGCCGAGCCGAGCGAAGTGCCGCGCCACCTTCCCGGCCTCTAGGGGAGAGCATGATGACGCTAGGCCGTTGCCGAGGCCCTGATAGAGCTGGCCCACAAGGCGTAACGCTCGCCCCGGTGACGGTCAAGGACCCCATCGATCGGAACATCCGCACGGTGGCCGACCCACTGGGGACTCAAGTGCGGTCGATCTGACGGTACTTCGGTGGGGCCGCGCTCGCCGAACGCCTCGCCACCGGGGCAAGCGGCTTCAAGGAGAGCACCCCGCTACGCCACAGCCCGCCACGGGATGCGTGCGGCCCGCCGGTACGCCACTGATGTGGCCGCATCCGGACTTGGCCCTTTCGGTGAGGCCCTGGCCGTGCTCGCACGGTGCATGCCCGGCGAGCGGTTCATCAGGGCCGCGTTCGCCGTGCCGGTCGCCGACCGCTACGGCACCGATCTGCCATCCGGCTACTGGCGCTGGAGGCGCCTCACACGGCCGCACGAGAAAGGACTGCGGCGCCGACCGGGTGGCCCGGCCGGCGCCGTGGTTGACCCGCGGCGGTCATCCGTGCAAGAAGCCGTCCCCGTGAGCGCTGATGTGAGCCTCCAAGGCGGAGAGGGCGCTCTGCGTGGCGTCGGGTGTGCCTGAACCACGGCGTTCCGCGTAGTAGGCGGCGCCGAGTTTCCTGAGCAGGTCGTTCCCGGCTCGCTGCTGTTGGACCTCGTCGACTTTCTGTTTTCCCTGGGCGAGGGCGCTCTGGGCCTGTTCCTTGGCTCGGTCGAGGAATCCGGACATGGCAATCTCCTAGGTCGATGTAGTCAGTCAGTACCCAGACCCGTCAGGCGTGATCCGAAGCCGGAGCAGCTTGCCCGGAACGAGGGACGACAAGCTGACACTACTGACCTTGTTGCCGTGATGTCGTCGTGGTGAGACCGGTTTCGGCGAGACGTCCATCAATGATGGTTGCTGCGGTACTGGATCTCGCGGAGGCCTTGTCCGAGGGCGCGTGGTCGAGGCCGGTGAAGGCGGTGTTGGCCTGGCTGCCGCGTCCCAGCAGTGACCAGATGCCTTCCACGGGGTTGAGGTCGGGTGCATGGGCCGGCAGTCCAACCTGCCCGCCGACACGGCGCTGGCCACCGTCGTGCACACCGCGAAACCGCGCCGGCGCATCGAGCACGACTACCGAGAGGAGGTCGCGAGCCCGCTGGGCCCGAAACACCAGACCAAGCTCGGCCGAGCACGGATCGGCACACTGCGAGTACCGCAGTTTCTTGTTGTGCGTCTCCAGGTAGTCGATGAAATGATCCTGCAAGCGTGATGGCACCTGCCCCACGAGACCCATCCTGTCCAAAGTGACCTGTGGGCCGCGCAGCGCGTTGACTGCAATGCGCGCCGGGGCCGATCGACCTGTCGTAGAACACGGATACCGCTGGCCGCGTAAACCTGGCATCCAGTCCTTGTCCTAGGTGTATTGACCCGAAGCGTTGTCCACACGGCTGATCGGTGGGTGGCCGCCGAGTGCGGTGTGGCAGCGATGGTGGTTGTAGGTGTGGAGGTGTCGACAGTCACGTAGCTCCCTGGGGCCGTGGTCACGCAATTCCTCAGGCGGTGCCGGCTCGTGATGCGGAGTCCGACGGGTCATTGCTGTCCGTCCGGGTGTTTTTCGGGGACCCTGATGAACCGTGCATGGTCCCAGCCTGCCGTGAAGCCGCCTGCATCCGAATCCGGTTGCCGCTTCCTGGCCGGCTGCGCATCCTGCTGGGATGCGTTTCTCCATCAACATCCCCAACTTCGGTGACTTCGCCGACCCCCGTAACGTCGCGACCGTTGCGGCTGCCGCCGAACAGGCCGGCTGGGACGGACTCTTCGTCTGGGACCACGTACTGCACCGGCAGCATCAGGGGCGTCCCTTCGGAGACCCCTGGATGCTGCTGACCGCGGCCGCGCTGGCGACCTCACGGATCCGACTGGGCACCCTACTGACGCCGGTCCCCCGTTACCGTCCGCAGCAACTCGCCCGCCAAGTGGCCACCCTGGACCACCTCAGCGGCGGCAGGGTGACCTTCGCCGCGGGCCTGGGCGGTCCGATCGACGACGAATACCGCAGCTTCGGCGACACCGCCGAGCCGCGCCTCCTCGCCGAGCGGCTGGACGAGGGACTGGAACTGTTGCGGCGCTTCTGGTCCGGCGAGCCGGTGAATCACCACGGCCGGCACTACGAAGTCCGGGACGTGACGTTGCTGCCCGCCACCGTGCAGCGGCCCGGTCCGCCGATGTGGATCGGCGGGTTCTGGCCACGCCGCCTGCCCATGCGGCGGGCAGCGCGATGGGACGGCGCGGTACCGCTCTTCGAGACGGCCCGGCACGGGCATGTGCCCGATGTGGCGGAGGTACGGGCACTGATCGGCTATGTACGCAAACACCGCACGACCGAGGCCGAGCGTCCCTTCGAGTTGGTGCTCGGCGGCGCCACGCCCCCGGACGCAGCGAAGGCCAAGGACGTGATCGGTCCGCTGTACGACGCCGGAGCCACCTGGTGGGACGAGCGACAGGTCCAGACCGGCCCCGCCCTGGATCTCCTCCCTCCGGTGCTGCGCCGCATCGAGGCGGGACCGCCGGTGGTCTGATCAGCCACTCGAGGTTGTGCCGGACACGTTCAGCACCCCCCTGGGGAATCGTGACCGCGTGGGTGGGGAACTACATGAAGCTGATCATGTAGATCGTGGGGATCTTACGGAGCGTCAGGATCCAGGGCCGGTGGCTGGTCGGTTTCTGACGGAAGGCCGATCCTGTGAACCCGGGCTGGCCGTGACATGTGGAAACGTGGCAGTCGGTCCTTGTGCGGGTTCCGTCGGCATCTGTCCGTCGGCTGGGGCGGCCTGCCGGCGGACAGATGCCGGCAGACCCCCAGCAGCGACGAACTACGCGGGCCGGCTCCGGCGTGGTTGGCCGCGGTCGATGATGTCGTGGTGCAGCAGGGCTCGCGGGAGCGACCGCCCGGCCCGGCCCGTGGATTTCGCCCGGAGCCGCCCACTGGTGTCACGCCTGGCCGGAGCACCAGATGCCACGCCCGTTGGTCTCGGGTAGGAGCAGGGGTGCGTCCCGGCGTCGTCGGGCGCTGCGCGTTCAGATCAGCGCGGTGATCTGGTCCTCGATACCGAGCAGGGCCCGGCCGTACATCTCGGTGGCGATGGCGGGGTTGACCATGGCATGCCGCGTACCAGTCTCCAGATCCCGCCAGATGCGCTGCAGCGGACTGTCGTCGGCGAAACTCCGGGCCCCTTGGACGCTCAGCAGCAGGTCCAGTGCATCACGTGAGCAGCGGGCGACTGTCCCGATATCCATGCGCGCCCGGGTCCGGTTGACCAGGGGCATGCACTGGCCGCTCGCCGCCCAGCTGTCGACATCGTCCGCGGCACGCATCAAGTGCAGGGTGGCAGTGTCGATCAGTGATGCTGCCTCGGCGAGCTGCATCTGGGTGGAGGGTGCCTCGCGTGCCTGTGCGTAGTGCGTATGCGAAATGCCCCGGCCCGCGGCGAGGGAGGCCAGCACCAGCTCCATCGCGCCGCGGGCCAGGCCCAGCAGCGGGCCGGCGAGAGACAGGGCGAGCGTGGGGACGAACGCGGCGCGGTACAAGGTCTCGTCCTTGAACTCGGTCGGATAAGTGCCCTGGAGCGCGTGCGTCACCGACAGAATGCGGTGGGCTGGGACGAAGACGCCGTCGGCGACGAGGGTGTTGCTGCCGGTACCGCGCATCCCGGCAACGTGCCAGGTGTCCTCGATCGTCAGCTGGTCCACCGGGACCAGGGCCAGTGCCTGGTCCAGGCGGTCGCCGCGCTCGCCCGTGAGCGTCATGCCGAGCAGCGCCCATCGGGCGTGGAGACAGCCGGAGGCAAAGCCCCACCGTCCGGTGACGATGCTGCCTGCGTCGGCTGTCCTGCCGGTCCCATGGGGTGGCAGGACAGCACAGGCGCGGGTGCCGGGATCCTGCGCGTAGACCTCACGCTGCGCGCGTTGGGGATACAGGCCGATGAGCCAGCCCGAGATGTTGATCAAGCTGGTGGTCCAGGCAGTCGATCCGCAGCCGCGGCCGAGTTCGGAACTCACTTCGACCAGCGTGCGGATGCGTTCCTGGTGGCCGCCGAGCCGCTTGGGAACGGCGAGGCTGAACAGGCCGGCCTCATCGAGTGCCGCGATGTTCTCCGCTGCGACACAGCGGTCCTGTTCGGTGCGGGCGGCATTGCGCCGAAGTAACCCGACCAAGGCTGCGGCCCGTCCGGGCAGCGTGGCCCGCTCGATGTCCGGGGCAGGTTCCGCGGCGCCCATCGTCATGAGAGGTCCTCCTTCGCTCGTGACCCGACCGGGCAAGAGGCCGGCGGCCAGTCCCGGCACCGTACCCGTAGGCCTGCCGGCGCACTCTGGTGCGGGCGGCCACCTGCTGCACGGAATCGAAAGACCGCGCCTGTGGCCTCGCCAACAAGGACGATCCCACGGGTCTCGGTTCGCGGTCTTCCCCCGGGTGGCTCTGTTCATCACTCCCGGCTCTGGCTCAACTTCCGGATGCTGTTGGTGATCTCCACTCGGTGGAGTGAAATCCGATGACCGCGCCTGTGTTGACGTCTTTGTGGTGCTGCTCCGGTGGGAGCGGGGCGGCTTCGGCGGTCGGAGGGGTGGCCGCGGTGCCGATGGGTTCGGGTTCAGGGCGGGTGATTCCGCCCTTGACGGTGCGGATGGCGGGGGCGAGTAATCCGCGGGGCCCCCGCATTTGGGTGCGGGGTCGGTTGGACGGGCTGTCAGCGACGCCGACTTCGCTGACTGGTATCCGGCTGACGGACAGCGTGGGCTGTCGCCGGCGCAACTGGCGTGAGCGCGATCGGCTGCAGGTGCCTGGGCGTGCACAACGGCCAGCACTCAAAGGACGGTGACCACCTCGAGATCGACCGGTGCCACCGGCCCAACGGGGCCAATGGGCCGGGCGGCTACCTGCGCGACACCCAGAACTTCACCGTGGAGCATCCCGTTGCACCAACCGAACACAACCATGCTCCGCAACCAGGCCACCGGTGACCACGTCCGCATCAGCGGCAACTCCACCCGTGACGGCGCCTGGGCCATCCAGTCCCCCCATGAGAGCGGCAGCGGATCCTACGCCGTGGGCGACGAGACCTTCTACCTCCACGCCACACCCCAGTAGGCCCCAACTCCCGTTATCCGGGCACCGTTTGACGGGTGCCTGTCCGGCATCTGCCGGACAGGCACCACGGCAGGCACCCATCGGCGGCCCGCGCCTCGACACACGGCATGATGGTGACCTGCGTGGACCGAGTGGGATGAGACAGGTCGACCCGGTTCGTTGAGACGAATGGCCGGAGCCGGCCCGTGGGGACTCGCTCACGCGGGCCCCCGCGTCGGGATCAGACGGTGAGGACGAGCTTGCCCTGGAGGTGACCTGCGTCGAGCAGCCGGTGCGCGTCGGTGACGCGCTCGAACGGGAACGTCTCCTGCACGTGGACCCGGAGCCTGCCCTGTTCGACGAGTTCGACGAGACCTTGCAGGGCGACCGGATCGGGGTCGACCGCGATGCCGCTGAAGCGCATGCCGGCCGCCTCGTACGTGGCGGCGAGCTTCGTATCCTCCTCGGCGACAGCCGTCACCAGGTGACCGCCTGGGCGGAGCACGTCGAGGGACCGCTCGACGGTGTCGCCGCCGATCGTGTCGAGCACGACGTCGATGTCGCGGACTGCCTCGGTGAAGTCGACCGCCGTGTAGTCGATCACCTCGTCGGCGCCGAACCCCTCGACGAACTTCCGCTTGCTCCCGCTGGCGGTCGCGATCACGTGCGCGCCGAGCGCTTTCGCGATCTGGATCGCGACGTGGCCGACCCCGCCGCCACCGCCGTGGACCAGGACGCGATCGCCCTCCCTCACACCGCCGAGGTCGACGAGGCCCTGCCACGCCGTCAGCCCGACGATCGGCAGCGCCGACGCCTCGACGTGCGAGAGCGACGTCGGCTTGCGTGCCAGGTGCAACGCGGGCGCCGACACGACCTCGGCGTACGCGCTCGCCGTCCGGGGAAACAGCGGCATCCCGAACACCTCGTCGCCGGGCCTGAACCGCCACGTCCCCGATGCCTGTTCGACCACGCCGCTGATGTCCCAGCCGAGGATGAACGGCGGCCGCCCGATCAGCGGGAACTCGCCGGCGCGCAGGCGCGCCTCCAGCGGGTTCAGTCCGATCGCCTTGACGCGGACGAGAACCTCGGTCGGGATGGGCTGGGGCTCGGGCGCGTCCACGATGGTGAGCACCTCGGGACCGCCGAGCGTCTGCTGGGTGATGACTCGCATGACTCTCCTGGCTTGGGAGGGGGGAGAGCACCCAGGCTAGGTTTCCGACAGGAACCAGCAGGTACCTTGGACGCAGGTACCTTGGGCGCCATGAGCGATTTCGGTCCCGGTGATCCCTTTCTCGCCGACTGTCCGGCGCGTCTTGCGGTCGAACTGATCGCCGACAAGTGGACGGTGGTCGTGCTCTACGGCCTCAGCAAGGGCCCGGTGCGCCATGGCGAGCTGATCGAGCTGATCGGCGGCATCTCCCGCAAGATGCTCACCCAGACGCTCCGACGGCTCCAGGCGCACGGACTCATCCGCCGCCACGCCTACGCCGAGGTGCCGCCCCGCGTCGAGTACGAGCTCACCCCGCTCGGGGCGACGCTGATCGATCCGATCCACATGCTGACCGAGTGGGCGAGGGCGAACGGCGATGCGGTGCTCGATGCGCTCGACGCCGATCCCAAGGCGGTCACCCATAGCGACTGAGGCCCCCGCCAGGGCACTGAGCGGTCTCTCGGCCGCTGCTCGGAATCGGCCCGGCCGCACCCTTCCGCAGGCTCTCGATGCGTTGGGCGGTCGACCGCCGATGAACACCGGTGGGCACGGGAGCGGCAGGGGCTGCTGCGTCGGTTGGCAGCAGAGGGCCGTCCCTGCGTCGGCGTCGGCCCTCGCGCCGTTGCCGCTCATGAGGCTCGGCTCTCCGTGGTCGTGTGGGGACATGTGTCTCCCCGTACCCACAGGGCCCGGCTCAGGCGTTGAGCCGGCATTTTGCGAGGTGTGCGGCTTGTTCGGTCTCGGGCACCGTCGAGGATGACATCACCGGAGGGCACGGCCCTGCTATCGGTGGCCGAACCGGACGTCCGCGCAGTCGTGGAAGCGGCAGGCAAGCTCGTCCGCTACGGATCCGAACACTCCTATCTGCAACCCATGCTCGACTCTTTCGAGGCGGCGATGGGAGAGCCTGCCTGGCCGAGCGGGCGTGAGTGAGAGTTGGGAAGCAGTAACTGCGCCTCGGGCTGACGGATGGGGAGCGTGAGTCGACTCATGCTCCCCACCATGCAATTCGACGCCACTCAACTCGGGACAGTCCGGAGCCTCTACCGATCCCGGCGCGGTTCACTACAAAATCCGGTTCAGCCAACGAGATGACGTCGAAATCGGCCTGTCCGCCACTCGGTTCACCTCATCATGAAGACCGTCCAGCCTGCCAGCGTGCGCGGCAACCCATGAGGCAATAGGCCTGAGGTTTGCCCACAGGAACTGCCAAACGCTGGCTGCCGAGTCGAAGCGCCACGGCTCATGCGTGGGATTTCCGGGCGCAGTGCCTTGTGGGAGCTGAACGAAGTGGGGAATGGCCGGGTCACGGGCGTGGTACCGCGAACAGGAACACGCGCCCACCGATGAGGCCGCCCGACCTCAACAGGACACGTCGACTCACCGGCACGGCACTGGCGGGACCGGTACACGTCCCGACGGGCGGGCCGAGCGCGTGCGCTCTGACGGGCATGGTAGCTATTAACCGCAGAATGTCCATTTTGGTATAGAAAATAACAAAAGACTGATCTCGCGTCATTTAATCGCTGATCCTTTATTTCGGTATGGGTGACTCATTTCACTTACGATGCAATCTAGTGCTGCAAACCGTCCTCACTGCGGCCTGTTCTCGGACCTTCGGGCGTGCGAAGGCGGCCGGACAACGAAGCTGATTAGTAAAGCGGGCAATTGTCAATCCATTTCCGGCGGCTAAGAATGAGCGCCCCGCAGCGCACCGCTC
This sequence comes from Streptomyces broussonetiae, assembly GCF_009796285.1. Lineage (NCBI taxonomy): Bacteria > Bacillati > Actinomycetota > Actinomycetes > Kitasatosporales > Streptomycetaceae > Streptomyces > Streptomyces broussonetiae. The sequence goes on from NZ_CP047020.1 coordinate 9,508,370, forward strand.
AACGAAATGCGGTGCAGCATGCTGTAGAACCGGCAACTGCGGGTCGTGCTAATTCTGGAAGAGGACCGTTCCATGCCCCGTCACGCCCGCAAGCGCCCCTCCCGGGTACGCCGGTTCGTCACCGGCGGTGCCGTCACCGTCGGCCCCCTCGTCCTGGTCTCCACCGCCGTACTGGGAACGGCCCAGGCTGCTGCAGCCGCCCCGGCCGCGATCACCTACACCGTCCAGTCCGGCGACCACCTGGCTTCCATCGCCCGCACCCAGCATGTGTCCGGCGGCTGGCTTGCCATCGCGACCGCCAACCACATCACCAGCCCCTACACCGTCCTGCCGGGACAGGTCCTGAGTCTGCCCGCCGGATCAAACCCCGCGACGAAGACGGCAACCGCCACGAAGACGGCAACCGCCACGAAGGCCCCGTCCGCGACGACGACCACCGCCGACGGCCAGACCTACACCAACAACCTGGACGGCTGGATCAAGCACTCTCTGGCGATCATGGCCCAGAACGGCATCCCTGGCACGTACAACGGGATCTACCGAAACGTGATACGGGAATCCTCCGGCAACCCCAGTGCCATCAACCTCTGGGACTCCAACGCCGCCGCCGGCCACCCCTCCATCGGTCTGCTCCAGGTGATCCAGTCCACCTTCGACGCCTACCACGTGCCGGGGACCTCGTCGAGCATCTACGACCCCGTCGCCAACATCACAGCCGCGTGCAACTACGCCTACCACCGCTATGGCTCCATCGACAACGTCAACGGACCCTACTGACAGGGCATTACCACGCCAGGCACTGTGCAGCCGTTCCAGGGACGCAACGACCCTGCGCGGCAACAGCACGGTCGTCCCGACCGGTATGTACGCAGACCCGCCCTCGGGGTCACCGGGGTGTCCGCGCACGGAGTGATCCGCACGCGGGGAGCCGGCAGGTCTGAGGACTCGCGGGCGCGCCCTCCTGACCTCAGGTCGCTCCCCGGGTCCGGTACCTCGGACCCAGCGCGTATGACGGCGGTCGTTCCCGCTCACCGCTGCGCGTCATGCCGGATTCCCGCCGGCTCCCTCTTGCGACGCTCCTGTCCGGCTGACGGGGCGAACCAGCCGCTCCGGCCGGCCTGCGGGCTCGTCATGCCCGCGGGGAGCAGGACGTCCACCATGGGAGCGGCGCGGTGAGACCGTGGGGCCTGCATGCCACAGGGCGGGAAGCGCCCGCACTCGCGCTTCCCGCCCTTCCTCCGTGACACCGCGCAGGGACGCCCTTCGACCCCGGCGGCACGGGTCCCTCACCCCGCGGTGTACCAGAGCTTCAGTCCTGGTCGTAGGTGTGGAACCCGCGGCCGGTCGACCGGCCGGCAGTCGAGGACTTCCCGCCCGGATCGACGGCCCATGCCCTGGCCCGGATCGGCATCGTCACGCGCAGGTTCTTCCGCAGTATCACGTCGTGTCGGACGTCGGAGCCTCAACCTAGTGTCGTTATCCTCGACGGTTCGCCCTGATCGGATCGGATGTCAGTCCGAGACGAGTTGGCTCGTGCGGAACCAGAGTTCGTGCTGAGGTCCCGTCCGGCTCTGGATCCACTGCTCGCGGGCAGCCTCACCTGGAAGGTGAGGTGGCTTCCCAGGCCGCCTCGATCATCCGAAAGATCTCGTCCAGCGCGGCGTCCGGGTCGGCTGCCTCGCGGACCAGCGCATAGGCGTCGATCACGAACCTCGCGATCGTCCGGCAGGCCGTTTCGCTCTGCGACAGGTCGGGATCGGCGACGAGAGCCGTGGCCAGCGACTCCGCATGGCGCAGCCGCATCGACTCCTCGTACTCCCGCAGGGCACGTGACGCGTCGATCATGCGGTAGATCGGGGCGGCGTCGTCCCCCGTGCAGTGCTGGACCATGGCCTGGATCTCGCGGCGCAGCGCGAGGACGAGTGGCTCGTGCGGCCCCCGGCCGGTGACGGCCTGCGTGAGGCGCCGCTCGAAGTTCTCGTCCTGCTCGAACACCAGGGCCTCTTTCGAGGCGAAGTGGGAGAAGAGCGTGGTGACGGCCACGTCGGCCTCGGCGGCCACGTCACGGATGCCCACCGCGTCGTACCCGCGCTCCAGGAAGAGCCGCAGGGCGGTGTCGGCGATCTTCTGGCGGGTCGCGGCCTTCTTGCGTTCACGGCGTCCGGTCGTCGGCACGGTCATACCGCTGACACTACCAAATCCAAAGGAATAGCAGTTCCAAAACCGTAACCGTTAGTGTTACGGTCGACCGCATGAAGAGAGTGAGCTTCGCCGAGTTCGGCGGTCCCGACGTTCTCCGCCTCGAAGACGCCGAGGAACCCCACGCGGGCCCCGGCCAGATACGCGTCGCCGTACGGGCGGCGGGTGTGAACCCGGTCGACTGGCGGATCCGTGAAGGCCAGTTCCAGAAGGTCCGCCCGGTCGAGTTGCCTGCCGGAGTCGGGCAGGATGCCGCCGGGGTGGTGGACCAGGTCGGCAAGCACGTCGAAGGGGTCGAGGTCGGTGACCGCGTGTTCGGGCGAGGCTCAAGTACGTATGCCGAGTTCGCCGTCCTCGCGGCCTGGGCCCGTATGCCCGAGAGCCTGACTTTCGAAGAGGCGGCCGGGTACCCCTCCGTCGTGGAGACCGCGCTGCGCATCATCGGTCAGGTCGATGTGCGGTCCGGGCAGACGCTGCTGGTCAGCGGCGCGTCCGGGGGCGTCGGATCGGCGGTGCTGCAGATCGCCCGCGACCGCGGCATCACGGTGATCGGCACGGCCGGAGCCGCGAGTCAGGAGTATTTGCGTGGCCTGGGTGCCCTCGCCACGACGTACGGCGAGGGCTGGGTCGAGCGGGTACGGCGGCTCGGACAGGTCGACGCGGCCCTCGATCTGGCCGGCTCGGGCGTGATCCACGAGCTCGTCGAGCTGACCGGGGACCCGCGGAGGGTGATCTCCATCGCCGACCCCGGTGCGCCGCAGCTCGGTGCCCGGTACTCCGGCGCGACCGGGAACGTTCCGCAAGCCCTCGCCGAGGCCGTCCGCCTCATCACGCGAGGAAAGCTCCACATCCCGGTCGAGAAGTCGTACTCGCTCGCCCAGGCCCCGGCGGCACACATCGACAGCCGGGCCGGTCACACGCGCGGGCGCCGGGTCATCGTCGTCTGAGCCGTTGCCTGCCCGGTCGCAGGCCCCGGCGAGTTGCCTTCCTTCCAGCGATCCTGCCGGGTCCCACCCGGCAGGTGTGCGACACGCAAGGAGAGCCCCATGCACACTCCTGTCACGATCATCGGCGCCGGACTCGGCGGCCTTGTCCTGGCCCGCGTCCTGCACCTCCACGGCATCCCGGTCACGGTCTACGAGGCGGAGTCCTCCCCGACGGCGCGTTCGCAGGGCGGGATGCTCGACATCCACGACCACAACGGCCAACTCGCCCTCAGGACAGCCGGACTGATGGACGAGTTCCGCGGCCTCGTTCTGGAGGGCCGCCAAGCGATACGGCTCCTGGACCGCAACGGATCCGTCCTGTTCGACAAGGCCGACGACGGCACGGGCGAAAGCCCCGAGGTGCAGCGTGGTGAGCTGCGACAGATCCTGCTGGACGCACTCCCCGACGGCACCGTCCGATGGGGCCACAAGGCCACTGGCGTCCGCGCCCTCACCGCGGGCCGCCACGAGGTGACCTTCGCAGGCGGCGCCGCCGTCGTCACGAACCTTCTGGTCGGCGCGGACGGCGCATGGTCACGAGTCCGACCGCTGCTCTCCGACGCCACACCCGAATACGTTGGCCGGTCCTTCGTCGAGACGCACCTGCACGACGCCGACACCAGTCACCCGGCCACCGCGAAAGCGGTCGGCGGCGGGACACTCGTCGCGCTCGACCCGGCCGGGAACGGGAAGTGGCTCGTGGCTCACCGGGAGAAGAGCGGGGTCCTCCGCACCTACATCACACTGGCCAGGCCGCAGGACTGGTTCGCCACCATCGATTTCACCGATGCCGCTGCAGCCACCCGGCGGATCGCGGGGGAGTATGACGGCTGGGCACCGGAACTCACCGCCCTGATCACCGCCGGCCAGACCGCGCCGGTCCTGCGCCCCCTTTACGCCCTGCCGGTCGGGCATCGCTGGGACCGGGTGCCGGGAGTGACTTTGATCGGCGACGCCGCCCATCTTTCGCCCCCCAACGGTGAAGGCGCCAACCTGGCCATGCAGGACGGTGCCGAACTAGGAAAGGCCCTGGCCGCACACCCCGACGACATCGAGACCGCTCTCACCTCATACGAACTAGCGCTGTTTCCCCGCGGCGCCGCGGCTGCCGTCGAAGTCGCCCACAACCCCACGCCCCAGGACGTGATCAACTTCTTCACCGACCGCGACCAGGCGGGATCTGACAGTCCCGCAGAGGTAAGCGACTGCAAGCGGGCCTGCTGAACGACTTACTACGTACGGAGGTTGTCCGTGTTTGCTGTGCAGTACCACCGCTACGGCGGTTCCGAAGTCCTCTGCATGGAGGAGGTCGAAGAGCCGCACGCCGGGCCCGGTCAGGTCCGCATCGCGGTGCGTGCCACCGGTGTCACCCCCGCTGACTGGTACCTGCGTTCAGGGATGTTGCGGGACATTGCCACTCTGGACTTCCCCCACATCCCCGGCATGGATGCCGCCGGAGTGGTCGACGAGGTGGGGGAGGGCGTCACCGGCACCGCCGCGGGAGACGAGGTCTTCGGCCTCGTCCCCTTCGTGGACCAGGGAGGCGCTGTGGCCCAGTACGCCGTCCTTGAGGCATGGGCACCCAAGCCTCGGGCATGGTCATTCGAGGAAGCGGGCGGCGCCGCGGGCAACATCGACACAGCCACGCGTGTACTGGAGGCCCTGGAGGCCGCCGAGGGCATGACCTTGCTGATCGATGGAGCCGCTGGAGGCGTCGGCACCATCACTGCGCAACTCGCCCAGGCCCGCGGCCTCACCGTGATCGGCACCGCGAGCGAAGCCAACCACGGCTTCCTCGACCAACTCGGCGTCGTTCCGGTCACCTACGGGGCGGGGCTGGCCGATCGCCTCGCCCCACTGGCTCCGCACGGGATCGACGTGGTTCTGGACGCGGCCGGTAAAGGCTCTCTCGGTGAACTGGTGGCCATCGCCGGCGACCCGCACCGCGTGGTGACCATCGCGGACTTCGACGCCGGCCGGCACGGAGTGCGGTTCTCCCGCTCCCAGGCAGAAGAGTCGCCGGGCTGGGCAGGACTGCCATTGGCGGCCGACCTCGCCGACCGCGGACGCCTCACCGTCCCGCTGCACGCCGTGTTCCCGTTGAAGGAGGCCGCCAGGGCTCACGACGTCAGCGCCACCGGCCACGCGCGCGGCAAGATTGTCATCACCGTGCCCTGACAGCCCTGGGTCTGGTCGCGCTCGCCGCCCATGATCTGAGCGCGGGTCTCGTCCTGGGCCGCCCACAGGTCGCTGCCGTTGGAGTTCTGCCACCGGGGCGGCGATTCCGGGGGAAGCGCGGTCGAAGACCTCGCCTAAGTACCGGGCCTCGACGCTGGCCACCGCCTGGCGGGCCGAGCGCAAAGGCAAGGGGCTGGTCATCGGCCGCCCGCCCGAGCATGACCTGCGGCGCATCATGGACGCCATCCTCTACGTCGACCGCAGCGGGATCCCCTGGCGCTACCTGCCGCACGACTTCGCACCGTGGGAGACGGTCTACGAATACTTCGCCGCCTGGCAGAGGGAAGACGTCTTCGACCAGCTCTTCGGCCTGTTACGGCGCCTGGTGTGTGAAGCCGAAGGGCGCAGCGCCGAGCCGGGCGCCTGCGTGCTGGCGCGCAGAGCGTCAAGACGTCCGCCGACCTCGGACTCGACGTCAAAGTCGTCCAACGCGACCCCGGCGTCAAGGGGTTCAAGGTGATCCCCCGACGTTGGGTTGTGGAGCGGACCTTCGGCTGGCTGATGGCACCACCGCCGTCTCGCCCGCGACTGCGAGACCCACTCCCACCGCTCCGAAGCCATGGACCACGTGGCGATGATCGACCTCATCAGCCGACGACTCACCGGCGAATCCACTCCGAACTGGCGGATTCGTGCCTCCGCCTGCGCCCGCGGTCTCCCTCGTAGAGATCGGGGGCACTCTTCTGGTTCTGGATCTACCGGCCGCCCCGAGGCGTGCCTTCTGCTGCTCGAACTCGGCCTCAGTGAGGATGTCCTGCTGTGGCAACTGCCCGCGCCTGATCAGCTCGTCGGCGACGGGCGGGGCCGAGGACGGTGCCCGAAGTGGGCTGTTGCGGTGCGTGGCGCTGAGCGAGGGCCAGAAACCGTCCCGGAAGCATACTCGTTGGCCCACGAACCAGCGCACCACCTTGCGCCCCGCCCTACACGGTTGCAGGACGGGGCGCTCGTGCGTCTAACATCCCGAGCGTGCGGCACCCGGATGCGAAACCCGACGCGCCTCTCGCTCCGCGTGAGAGGCGCGTCAGCCTTAGAAGGCGCTGTTGCTGCAGCCCATGGTCGAGCCGATGCGGCTGGCTTGTGCGCCCGGGTTGCCCTCGCCGTTGAGGGCGCTGCCCAGCAGGCCGTTGAGGACTCCGACCTCGCCGAGGACGTCGAGGTTCAGGTCATGCGACCTGCAGTTCGAGCTCTGCCGGATGTTGAAGCTGTCACCGCCTCTGCCACCGCCTTCCCGTCCGCCGGCGTGGGCGGTGCCGGCGGTCACGAGTCCGACGCTGCCGAGGGCAGCGACCAGGACGGCAGCCTTGCGAAGCTTGTGCATGTCGTCTCCGTGAAGGTGAATGGATGCGATCTCTGGTAGACCGACCTCTTTCGCTCACAAGAAGCTAATGCGAAGTGCCGCAAATCGGACAATGGCGCGCCGGTTTCATAATTTTCGCGTCCGACGAGCAGCCCACCAAGCGCTTCGGGCAGCACCTCCGGGAGAACGATTCCCTTGGTGGCCATCACGTGCGGGTTGGCCGCCAGCCATGCCTCGCGATGGTGTGCCGCTCGAAGATTCGTCGCCGCAGGTGAGGGGGGGTGCGGTGCATCCAACCACACTGCCGGCCGGACGCAGGGCTGGAGTACTGGGCGGTCCGCGGTCGCCTGGGCGCCGCCTTCCGGAGGGCGCGTGGAACTGCCGGCCTCGGCGCGATCGAGTGCGCGCGGTGCGCTCGAGGAACACTGCAGGGAAGGGGGCAACCTTCGACAGCCGCATGTCGGCTGTTCACCGGATCATGTGATGCGAGTGCCCTGGATGCGTCAGCGGCCCCGGACCCGCCCAGGACTCCCTTCAGCGCCGCGCCAGTCCTTCATCCTGGTGACGGTGCGCTCGACCGTGTTGCGGTCACGGTAGAGACAGGCGTCGTGAGCGACGGATCTGCTGCTTCGGCTGGCTTTCTTCCTGCGGTTGCCGGCCGGCCGTTTCTCTCCGGGACGACCGCCTCAATGCAGCGTTTGGGAAAGTGGGCACGATGAGTGCGGGAGGGGCAGCGGCGAACCGTACTCCTGGCGGGGTAGTCGTACGGCCGGATGGAGGGTTGCACCAAGGCCGCCGCGCTGACCCGGGAGATCCAGCAACCGGGCTACCGCGGTGACGGCAACACCGTCCGCCGCCACCTACGGCCCTCTCTCATTCGACGCCGAGATACGGCGGATCGTCTGCACGACCAACGCGACCGAGAGTGTCAACGGGTCGCGCGGATCTGCACGGCCGTCCGAGCCCGCGGCCACTTCCCGAACGAGGCCGCGGCGCTGCAGTGCGTCTCCATGACCGTCATGAGCCAGGACCCCACCGGCCAGGGACGCAAACGCTGGACCACGCGATGGAAGCCCGCACTCCGGGCCTTCGGCATCGCCTTCGACGGCCGACTCTCCGCCGGTCGCCGCTCACTCACATCCCGCGAGTTGCACCTTTGACTGGACAGGCCCGCGAGCACCGTGGCGACGGCGGCCAGGACGGCCGACGCCGCCACGGATCTCGTGGCGGATCAGTCCTTTCCGGCGGTGGCGACGCGGCCGGCGTAGCGCTGCGTCCAGGTTTCGTCGGTGTTGACGGTGACGACCACGTCGTAGTAGCCCTCCCGGGTCGGCCACATGACGAGCTTCGTCTCGCCGTGAGCCACCGTGACGCTCTGGGTACGGTGGAGATAGTCGTTGGCGGTGAGTGTGTAGCGCACGGACTCGGTGCCGTCGTTGTGCAACGTGAGCTTCACTTGAGCCTCGTGTTTGGTGCCTTCGCCCCTCAGCAGGTCGGCCTCCACGCGCGGGAGACCACCGTCGATCTTTCCGGCGGGAGCGACCTGGCCGGCGAAGGAGCGCACGAAACCGTCGTTGGAGTAGATCGAGAACGCGTACTTGCCGTCGGTGGCCTTGGCGTCCCAGGTGTACTCGCGTGGTTTGCTCGCTGTGACGGTGAACGGTGTGTTGGAGAAAGCCTGGTACTTGTCGGGGAAGACCTGGAAACTCAATGCCTTGCCCTTCGGGCCGCCGGTCAGGGTCATCTTGGCGGTGACCGTCCCCGATGCCCGGTCCTGCGAGATCACCGCGTGCGGATGGAAGCTCAGCGGGCGCGGCTTCATGTGGTCGGCGGCGATGGACAGCGACTGCTCGGCGAGCGGGTCCGGGAAGGTGGCCGGCCCCGGTTGCGGGTGGGCGAAGTCGATCGCGCTGGTCAGGTCGCCCGCGATCGAGCGCCGCCAGTCGCTGATGTTGGGGCAGCGGAACGGCTTGCCGAGGTGGGCTGCCCAGGTCTCAAGGAACTTGATCGTCGAGGTGTGGTCGAAGACTTCCGAGGCCACGTGCCCGCCGCGGGTCCACGGTGAGACCAGCAGCATCGGCACTCGCGGACCGAAGCCGAGCGGGTAGTCGCCGACGTACTCGCGCGCCGTGTCCGGCTCAGGCCACGGCGGCAGCACGTGGTCGAACTTTCCGTCGTTCTCGTCGTAGTTGAGGATGAAGAGGGTGTGGTTCCAGATATCGGCGTTGCTCTGCAGTATGTCGAGTACCCTCTTGGTATAGCGCTCGCCGTGCTGGCTGTCCGCGCCCGGGTGCTCGGACCAGCCGTACGGCGCCACGATCCAGGAGACCGCCGGCAGCGGGTGCTCCGCACCCGGCTGGCAGGCGTCGTGGAGGCTCTTGAGGACCGCGTCGAGGTTGTCGTCGGAGTCGTCGTTCGGCGAGGTCATGCCGGAGTAGTACGTGGCGTTGCCACGCCAGATCAGCCCGGTGCCGGGCTGAAGTTTCGGGTCGTCGGCGCTCAGCCCCTCCGGGTCGAACCCCTTGAAGTACTTCAGCTCGTTGTCGCCGTAGTCGCCGACCCAGGTGCTGATGTAACCCTGTCGCCCGTTGCCGCTGTTGTCGGAGTAGAGCCGCCAGTCGATGCCGACCTGCTGGAGCTGCTCGGCCACCGTGATCCAGGGGCGGGAGTAGTTGGATTCATCGATGTTGCCGGTCTCACTGTTGGCGGTACCGCTCCACAGGTACTTTCGGTTGGGGTCGGTCGGGCCGAACTCGGAGCAGAAGTTCTGGTCGGCGATGGTGTACTGGGCGGCGACCGAGTGGTAAAAGCCCATGTAGGCGTCGCTGTGGTGGTTCATGCAGCTGGCGCCGTTGTGCTGCACCCACAGATCCCACTTGCGATGGTCGACGTCACCCCACGCTCCGTGGTCGTTGCCCCAGGTGCCGTCGTCGACCTGCGGCGTGACGACGTTGCCGTTGCCGTCCTTCTGCTGGAAGACGGTGGTGCCGTCCTGGAACCGCAGCGCCTGCTTGTCGTTGAAGCCGCGTATGCCGGGGAACGTGCCGAAGTAGTGGTCGAGGGACCGGTTCTCCTGCATCAGGATCACGACATGCCTCAGGTCGGACATGTTGCCCTTGAAGCCCTTAGGCAAGACGTACCTTGGCTTCGCAGCGGCATGCGCCTCGCCCGCCGCGGCAGTCGCGCCGAGCGCCAGCGCTCCAGCGGCGGCCCCCGTTCCCTGGAGAAACCGACGGCGGGTAGTGCCGATCGACGTCCCGGGGCTGTCGACAAGCTCGGACTCGGGCGTCGGGTTGATCGGATCGCCGGCCATGGAAGCTCCTCACATGAACGTGGATAGGTGGGGATGGCTGCTGTGACCCGCTCGGTGAACGAGCGGACATCAACCCTGTGTGAACACCGACCGATCGGTGATCAGCCGGATGTCGACTGGGTATTGGAGGGAACTTGTCCAAACAAGCTGGCTCCAGTTATCCCGGCGCAGGTGTCCGTTCAGTGAATGGACACCGACCACTGCTTGCCCAGCGCACGGCGTTCTTCCCGCGTTGTCGAGGTACACCAGGAACGATGAAACCCATCGCCTACAGAGGCTGGCGAAGCATGAGCTGCGCGCAGTTCACTTCCCGACCGCGGTTCGTCGCTGCGTCTTGCTGAGGCGGTGCGGGCAGGGGGACAACAAGACCAGCTCCGCCTTGTGGACGGGAATCCGGAGCCGGCTTCGGACACGTGCGCTTCTTGGATCCGTCTCTGACATCGTCGGGTGAGACGCCCCGAAATGATCAGATATTGTGGGCGGGTACGACAGGAGCACCTCCCGCATGACCAGCACCAAGCCCTCCGGGCAAGATCCCGCGCCAAAGCCGAAGCGCCGCCGTTTCACCCCCGAGTACAAGCTGCGCATCGTCGCCGAATACGACGCGGCCCCCACCGGGGACAAAGGCGCGGTCCTGCGCCGGGAGCGGCTGTACCACTCCCACATCATCGAGTGGCGCCAGGCCAGGGACGCCGGCGCGCTGGAGAGGCTGACCGACCACCGCACCAGCCCCGCACGGCCGAAGAAGCACCCCGCCGAGGCGGAGAACGACAAGCTTCGGCGGCAGGTGGAGCGGCTGGAGAAGGAGGTCGCGAAGCGGGACGCCGCACTGGAGGTGCTGGGAAAAACACACGCGCTCTTGGAAGCACTCTCCAAGAGCGCGGACTGAAGGACGCCCTGGAGCCGCTTCTCCACGAGGCCGTCGATCGCCTGGCCCCGCACGTGGGCATCGTGGCCGCGTGCCGCCTGACCGGCCGTTCCCGAGCCACCCACCACCGGCGGCTGAACCCCCTCCCGGCCAGGCCCAGAGCCCCACGTCCCGCGCCGGTCAACGCCCTGACACCGGCCGAGCGGCAGGCCGTGCTGGCGTTGATGAACCGGCCCGAATACGTGGACCTGCCGCCCGCGCAGATCTACGCACGTGAGCTGGACGAGGGCCGCTACCACTGTTCCGAGCGCACCATGTACCGGATCCTGAAGGAGGCCGGGCAAGACGGTGAACGCCGCCGTCAGGCCACCCACCCGCCCCGCACGGTCCCCGAGCTCGTGGCCGACGGCCCATCCGAGGTGTGGAGTTGGGACATCACGCATCTGGCGGGTCCGGCGAAGGGCGTCTGGTTTCACGGGTACGTGATCCTGGACATCTACTCCCGCTACGTTGTCGGCCACACCGTCGAGGCGGCCGAATCCGCCGCCCGTGCCGAGGAGTTGATCCGTGAGGCGATCGACCGCAACGGCATCGTGCCGCACACCGTGCACGCCGACCGCGGCACCTCGATGACCAGCAAGCAAGTCTCCCAGATGCTCCTCGATCTCGGCGTGACCCGCAGCCACTCCAGGCCCAGAGTCAGCAACGACAACCCGTTCAGCGAGAGCCAGTTCCGCACCACGAAATACCAGCCCGACTACCCAGAACGCTTCGATTCCCTCACCCACGCACGGGAGTGGATGGAGGCGTTCATCTCGCACTACAACCACGTCCACCGGCATTCCGGGATCGGCTACCACACCCCCGCCAGTGTCCACTTCGGCACCGCCGAACTCGTCCGCGAGCAACGGGCGGCCACCCTCATCACCGCCTACGAGCAGCACCCCGAACGCTTCAACAGCCGGCCGGTGCCGCCGAAGATTCCCCAACAGGCGTGGATCAACGACCCCGCCCGACGACGCGAACCACAGCAACACAGTTCATAGCCGCACATTCGTTTCATTTGACTTGACAGCTACCGGATCGGTTCCATGCCTGTCAGTACGCATCCGTGCACGGGCGGGGTTCTGACCCGGCTCCGAACTCACCTGACCGGGCAAGGCTGTGACGTCTGCCGTCCTGCTATGACCAGTCCGTCGAACTCCCGCCAAGGCGCAAGGGCGTTGGAGGCCACCATCCGGACCGCACCAGCCGCCGATCCTCAATGGCACGAGCAACTCGACAGGCTCCGCACGATCGCCTCCTACGACCCGAAAACCCAGTCATGGCGCGCCCACCCGGCGCGCTCGACCTGACGGGCGTGCAGATGCTGCAGACCCTCTTCGACGCCCCGCGTCCAAGGGTCATCAGAAACGGCCTAGGGGTAGATGATCGGAGCTGAGGCCGTTGGGAATGAGTGTGTCGTGTGACGGGATCGGCAGGGGCGCGTTCGCTGAATCGTGCTGGTTTGGGGGCGAGGTCCTCGACTGTGATCGGGCGGGGCGATGAGTTGTTCGAGTTCACGGACGCGCTGCCGTGCTCGGAGGGGCCGGTGAAGGGGCTGGTCGGGTTGGCGTAGGCGCTCGAGCACCGGCGCGGCGCCCTGTACGGCAGCCCGGAACCGGGGCCTCGTCGAGTTCGGCCGGCTGCGGCGCTCCCCGACCGGGTGTCGCTGCCGCGGGCGGCCGACGGCCGGCTGGTCCTGGCCGTGGACGTCTTCCACTGGCTACGGCCCGATGTCGCCACCAGTGACGAGTCCGGTCGATTGCGCAAGGTGAATTTCGGCCTCAGGACAGTTTCGATTCGGGGGCGAAGGCGGGCAGCTTCTCGAGACTGCTGTGCACGGCCTCGGCGCCGTACCCGAACATCTGCCGCTCGTAGTCGTCGACCGCGCTGAGCAGACTCTGGCGACCTTCGTTGGCCTCGATCAGGCAGCGGCGCAGCAGGTCGGCGTCGCGCAGCGCGGTGTTCGCGCCGTTGCCGCCGGTAGGGGAAGTGGCGTGGATCGCGTCGCCGAGCAGCGTGACTGGACCGGACGCCCAGCGCTCACCGGGCTTGACCACCCGGATGGACAGCAGCGTGCTGTTGTCCGGGTCGGCCTGCTCGATCAGCGCGCGCAGTTCCGGGTGCCAACCTTCCATCCTGGACAGCACGGCGTTCTGCGCGGTCAGGTCCCCCAGCGAGCCGTTCGGCGGCAGGATCATGGCCCAGCGCACGTAGTCGCTGATGTCGGGCAGCGTGACTTCGGCGGCCAGTTGCTCGGCGGCCTGCTTCGGCGGGGTACGGAAGCGCATCGCACCGAGCAGCAGGCTGACGCCGTCGCCGGTGATCTTCGAGCCGTAGGCCTTGGACAGGGTGGCGAACTCGTCGGTCAGCGGGGTACGGCCGATGACGAACCGGACGCCGGTGTCGGTCGGGGTGGTGTGCGGCGACAACACCCCGCGGACCGCGGAGGTGACGCCGTCCGCGCCGACGAGCAGGTCGGCGGTGGCCGGGTCGCGGCGGGTGAACTGCGCTTGGACATTGCCGTCGGCCAGCACGTCGTAGCCGGTCAGCGCGGCATCGGTGTGCACGGTGAGGCCGGTCAGCAACAGGTGCCGCAGCACCTGCCGGTCGACCACGATGCCGGTCCGGCCCGCGCCGAGCTTGCCGATCTCGTTCAGCTGCGGGTCCAGGATCAGCTGCTCGGCGGAGGCGTCCATGACGATCTCGTCCAGCAGCGGGTGCCAGCGCGTCGGCAGGCAGTCGCGCACCGCCTGGAAACCGCTCAGGTTCAGCACGAGCCGGTAGCCCTGGAACCGCGCGACGATCCCCGGGTCGCGCTCGAACACGTCGGCCTCGATCCCGGCACCACGCAGACCCTGTGCGAGAGCCAGACCTCCCAGACCGGCTCCGACAACGGAAACTCGCATCACACACCTCCGAGGCATCGCTACGAACTTAGTTCGTTATGACGATCTAAGTTCTACTTAACGAACTTAGATCGCGTCAAGCTATAGTGGTCGGCATGTCCGCCGATCCCCGCCAACGCCGCGCAGCTCGCCACGCCCAACCCGCAGCCGAGGTCGCCGCGTCGGCACCACGCAAGAAGCCGATCACCGTCGAACGGATCACCGACGCCGCCCTGGAAGTCGTCGCCACCGAGGGGTACGACGCGTTGACCATCCGCCGGGTCGCCGCCGTGCTCGGCACCGGTCCGTCGTCGCTGTACGCCCACATCGTCAACAAGGACGACATCGACGATCTGCTGATCGGCAGGCTCTACGCCGAGGTCGTGCTCCCCGAACCGGACCCGGCTGCCTGGCGCGAGCAGCTGCTCGGGGTGTACACACAGATCCGCGACCTGTACCTGAAATACCCTGGAGTCTCGCGCGCCGCGCTGGCCACGGTGCCGACCAACCTGGAAACGCTGCGGGTCGGCGAAGGAATGCTGGCCATCCTGCTCGCGGGCGGCATCGAACCGAGGACGGCCGGATGGGCCCGCGACGCGCTGTCCCTCTACGTCAGCGCCTACGCACTGGAGCAGTCGCTGGTCCAGCAACGACGCCGGCACCAGGATCACGAATGGGTGCTCAGCCACGAGGAGTTGCTGGACCGCTTCACCGCACTGCCTGCCGAGAAATTCCCGCAGACTCGGCGCCATGCCGCCGAGCTGATCTCCGGCACAGGACACGACCGCTTCGAGTTCACCCTCGGCCTGCTCATGAACAACCTGCGGCCCGCATCCGGTTGACCTGCGGCGTGCGGTGGCCACATGGCGCCGAGGCGATCACAAGTCCCATCATGAGACGCGCGCCGGCCGTCGGTGGTACCGGCAGGCTCTCGGGTGTCGTCGCCGAACTCGTCCGCGACGGCAGGAGTTGAGCGTTCGGCTCGGTGTGGGGATGGCGCCGTGGATCGTGTCGGATGAGCTGTGGGAGCGGCTGGAGCCGCTGCTGCCGAAGCGTGATCGGCGTTTTTGCTACCCGGGTCGTAGGCCGCTGCCGGGCCGGGAGGTGTTGCGCGGCATCCTGTACGTGCTGCACGCCGGTATCCAGTGGGCGCATTTGCCGCAAGAGCCGGGCTTCGGCTTCGGCACGACCTGCTGGCGCAGGCTGCGGGACTGGAATGAGGCCGGCGTTGGACAGCGGCTGCATGAAGCCCTGCGGGCTGAACTCAACGCGGCCTCCCGGTTCGACGGGTCCGGGTGCGTGGTCGACTCCGCCGACGTGAGCTCCTAAAAGGGGGCAGCCACTTGGGCCCGTCGCCGGTCGACCCGGGCCGTGCCCGCTCGAAACCGGCTTCGTGGACCTGTACGCGCGCTCGCTGACCGAAGCCGCGCCTCTACCGGTCCTGGGCGCGTTTGTAGAGCTCGGCGAAGAGCCCGCCCAACTCCATCAGGGCCTGGAAGTCACCTTGTTCTCTTACGCGGCCGCCGTCGAGGACGGTGATCCGGTCCGCGAGGTGGGCGTTCTCCAGGTTGTGCGTCACGAACACGGCGGCCTTGCCCTCGGCCAGGTGCTTGGACCGGCTGATCACAAGGTGTTCGGCGCGCGGGTCCATCGCCGAGGTCGGCTCGTCCAGCATCAGCATCGCGGCGTCCCGGTTGAAGGCCCGGGCGACCGCGATGCGCTGCCACTGCCCGCCGGACAGGTCGGTGCCGCCCCAGTTCGAGCTGGCCACCAGGGTGTCAAGGCCGTACGGCACCTTGGCGATGACGCTGTCCGCGCCGGCCGCCTTCGCCGCCTGCAGGAGCAGGGCGTCGTCCTCGGCACGAGGCTGGCCGAGGTGGATGTTGGCGCGCAGGTCCATGGGCCAGCGGGTGTAGTCCTGCGGCACCAGCCCGACCCGCGCCCACACGCTGTGCGGGTCCGCTTCGGCGAGGTCGATGCCGTCCCAGGTCGCCGTGCCGCCGCGTTCGCGACCCGCAGCTCGGTGAGCAGGGCGGACAGCGTGGTCTTGCCCGAGCGGTTCTCCCCGACCAACGCGATCAACTCGCCGCGGCGCAGGGTCAGGCTGACGCCGTCGACGGCCGGGAGGTCAGCGCCCGGGTACCTGTACGAGATGTTCTCCGCCCGGATCTTGGCGGGGGCACCAGCCGGGACCGGCGTGGTGCCGCGTACGGCGCGCAGGGCCTTCGCCCGGTGCAGGAACGCCTGCCAGTCGTCCAAGTAGAGCGAGGTGCGGAACAGCCGGGCGGCGGCCATGACCAGGGAGGTCAGGGCTCCGGTGGAGGTGCGCACGGCAATGACGGCGGTGGCGGCGATGGCCAGGTCCATCCGCCCCGTCGCGGCGAGCCAGCCGAGCGCGGCCCAGGTCGCGCCGAGCATCAGCACGCTGACGGCCGCCGCGAGCAGGGTGACGCGCAGGACGCGCGGGGCCGCGGCCCGGTGGGTGGCCTTGATCCGGTCAGTGATCTGCCGGTACCAGGAGGTCAGGACAGTTGGGCCGGTTACCTCGCGACCCTCCAAGGCAACGAATAACGCGCGGTCGGAACAGCATCGCTCCACAAGTGGGATCGAATCCTTGCCGGGTGGTGCTCGGCGCTGCCACGTGGTGCTGTCCTGCCTGGTCGGCACCGCTTGGCTGCCCACTCCCGCGACTGACACCTCGTGCCGGACTGTCCGCTCACGCATCGCTCACGCATGCGCTGGAGCTGTGACGTTCAGCAGCACGGCGGCTGGTTGGTCAGGGAGGCCGTTCCTCGCATCCGCACCCCGAAGAGCCGGTGCCGGTCATTCGGCGTTCGCGGAGCGCAGGCTGCGGGCCGTTCCGACGTCGTCCGGGGACATGTTCGGGATGATTGACGGGAGGCCCGGCCCTGTGCCTCTGCTGGGGCTTATGCCCTCGTCCGCTTCACATCGTGGCCGACGCTGATCGCCGCTGCGGCCAGGACGCTCAGCGCCAGGGTCTCGACGACGGAACTCGGATGGGGAACGGTCCGGACGGCGGCGAGCAGGTTCTGACTCGCGGCGAGGGTCAGTCCTGCGCCGATGAGCAGGAGTGCCGTGGACAGGCGGCGTGTGGTCGGCAGGGCGGCGGTCCGGGCCGCGTGGGCGACGAGGGTGCACAGTCGGAACGCGGCGAATCCGAGCGTGAACCAGTAGCAGAGGACCATGGCGGTGTCGGCGACGCCTGTGACGTGTTCGGCGGCGCCGCTCCATGCCGTCAGGCACATGGCCAGGAACGCGGCGGTCGGGGCCGCCAGGGTGCGGACCGCCGCGGAGGTCAGGGGGCGGAGTACGTCGCCACGGAACGGGGGAAGCGGTGCGGCGAGGCAGATGCCCAGCAGGATCGGGGCGAGCCACAGGCTGGTGGCGGGGTGGTGGACGTCGGCCGTAAGTGTGCTGGAGGGTTCGGCGGAGCGCAGTAGCAGCCCGGTTGCCGCAGCGAGCGCGAAGAGTGCGACCGTCAGGACGCGGCGGGTCTGGCCGGTGAAGGACTCGGGCCAGTCGCCGGGGTGGAGCCAGAGCCGCGCGGCGCCGGCCAGGGTGTCGGGCCAGGAGCGGATTCCCGATGCGGACACCTCGTGGCTGATGTCCTCGCCCCAGCGCTCGCGAACGGCCGGTGGGTAGAGGCGGGTCAGCAGCGTGGCCGCGTTCATGCCGGAGTGATCCCGAGGGCACGCAGGCCGGCGGCGGAGATGCGGGCCATCTGCTGGAGTTCGGTGTGAAGTTGGTCGCGGCCGGTGTCGGTGATCTGCATGGTGCGGTGGCGTTCCTGGGCTTCGGCCGCCTCGTCCGCGGGCCGGATCAGTTCGCGTGCCTCCAGTCGGGAGAGTGCTCCGTAGAGGCTGCCGGGGCCGAGTTTGCAGCCGGTGAGTTCCTCGATCGCGGCGTTGATGGCGTAGCCGTGCAGTGGGCCGTCGGCGAGGACGGTGAGTACGAGCATCTGGGCGTCAGGCCATCGGCGAACACTGGACGGATCCGCTCCTCATCACCTGGATGCTGATCGTCGTGACCACCTCCGACCTGGCGTTCTGCGTGATCAGCAACGCGATCGCCGGGTTCATCACACGGCCGCCGCGCACCCGTACCCGCCGCATCGCCGAGGCCGCGATGGTCGCCGGATGCGTCGCGATCAGCGTGGCGACGGCGTTCCGCGACGCCCTGTGGTCGGTGCTCGGAACAGGAACACTCACATCCGTACCAGCCCTCGCCGCCCTCACACTGGGCGCCGGGGCGGCTACGTCTGTGATCGCGGCGGCTCTCCTGCTCCCGCGCTTTCCCCAGGGGTCCTCCGGGCCACGCCGCCACCACTCGGACGCGGCCGGCGTCCACCCTCGACGACCGGGAACGAACCGGTGAAAGGCGTGACGATGGAACCGTCCACCGTGCATGAACAAACCGCACCGGTGATCTGCGCCCATAAGCTGTCCAAACGGTACGGGCGCAGGCAGGCCGTCAGCGGGCTCGGCTTCACCGTGGAAGCCGGCCAGATCTGCGCGCTGCTCGGCCCGAACGGAGCGGGCAAGACCTCCACGATGCGCATGCTGGTCGGCCTGTCCTCCCCGGACATCGGTAGCGTGACCGTCCTGGGCGAGCCGGTCGGCCTGGGAGCGACCGTGCTGAGCCGCGTCGGCGTCCTCATCGACGGTCCGGCCTTCGTGCCGCACCTCACCGGCCGGGCCAACCTGCGGCTCCTGTGGTCGGCGACCGGGCAGGCATGGCCGCCCCCTGCCCTGGACGACGCCCTGGACCTCGCCGGCCTCGGCGACGCGCTCGACCGCAAGGTCAAGGGCTATTCGATGGGTATGAAGCAGCGGCTCATACTGGCTCAGGCCCTGATGCGGAAACCGGACGTACTCATCCTGGACGAGCCGGCCAACGGCCTGGACCCCGGCGAAGTCAGGGCCCTGCGCGAGCACCTGGGCGAACTGGCCAGGTGCGGGGCCGCCGTACTCGTCTCCAGCCACCAGCTCGCCGAAGTACAGCAACTGGCCACCCACGCCGTCGTGCTGAACCACGGCCGGCTGATCGCCGCCGGACCGATGGGCGAACTGCTCGGCGACGCCGGCACCCATCTCCTCCAGGCGGACGACACCGCACGGGCGGCTGCCGTCCTGCGCGTGTTGCCCGGCGTCGCGACGGTCATGACACGGCGTGACGAGATCGTCGTCACCGCACCCGGCGTGCCCTCCCGTGACCTCGTCCACGAGCTGGTCACCGAGGGCATCGGCGTCATGTCCGTGCAGCAGGAGAGCAAGTCCCTGGAAGAGGCGTTCCTGACCATGACCGAAGGAGACGGCGAGCGTGGTGCGCGTTGAACTGACCACCCAACTGCTGCGGATCCGCACCCTCGCCGTGCTGGCCTGCCTGGCCGCCGTCCCCGTCATGGCCGGCCTCTCGTTCGCCTCGGACGCGGGGCACCGCAACGGTCGACAGACCGGCCTGTTCGGCGCTTCCCCCTACTCCGCGCTCAACCTCGCCATGGCGAGCATGGCGTTCATCGAGCCGCTGCTCCTCCCGATTCTGGTGGCGCTGCCGGCGGCCGCGATCGCCTCCTCCGACCGGGAATGGGGCACCCTGCGCTACCTGTACGTCGCCCCCGCCAGCCGAACGCGCCTTCTGGCGGCCAAACTCGGCGCCCTCACCGTGCTCACCGTGATCGCCACCCTGTGCGTACTGACGGCCGGACTTCACGTCGGCCTCGCCGTCTTCGGCTGGCACCCGTTCCATGTCATCGGCGCGCCGAATCTCAACGGCGGTGAGACGGCCGTCCGCGTCCTGTCGGCCACCGGCTACTGCCTGTTGTGCATGCTGAGTATCGCGACGATCGCGTTCACCCTGGGGCTCCTCCTGCCCCGCGGTGTCGAAGCCCTGGGCGCCGCCGTGGCTTTCGTGATCGCCGCGAGCCTCTTCAACGGCTCGCACACCCTGCACCCCGTTCAACTCGTCCTGCCCATGCACTACTGGCAGGACTGGACCCACCTGTTCGACCCTTCGGGCACCGCCCACCTCGGCACCGGCATCCTGGTCCAGACCGCCACGAGCGCTCTGGCCACGTGTGCCGCCGTCCTTGTGCTCTTGCGACGGGACCCCGCGGCATGACACCTGATGTGCCTGCGATGCCGAACTTTGCGACTACGCCTCGGCCACGACGATGTAGAACGTCACCGCCGCAAAGAACGGACCCTGAGTGAGCCGCCTCAGCCAGGTCTCCGCCTCCTGGTCGCTGAAGTACCCTGCCTCGACCGCTCGCCGAGTGGTGCGTTCCAGGCCGAGGATCTTGTCCGCGACCCGGAGGTCCCGGAAGACGGGAGTGACGGGGATGACCTCGGGCACGGTGAATCCGCTCTCGGTCGCCAGGCGCGTCAGCTGCCTGCCGATGCCCGCGTTGCGGACCACCCGTTCGGCCACATGGCGGGTGTAGGCGCGCGTCAGGCTGCTGTCGGGGTGGTCGACGGTCAGGGTCTCCCAGTCGGGCTCGCCCATCACGAGCCGCCCACCCGGCCGCAGGACCCGGCGGATCTCGTCGAGCGCCGCCGACGGATCGGCCACATGCTGCAGGACCCGGTCGGTGCGGGCGCGGTCGGCGGTGTCGTCGGCCATCGGCAGACCGTGAATGTCCGCGTGCCGGACCTCCACCGCGGCCTGACCGGTGGTGCGTGTCCGGGCGGCGTCCACCATGTCGTGGTCGTGGTCGATGCCGATCACAGTCCCGGCCGGGGTGACCGCCTGGGCGAGCGCCTCGAGGTCGGTCCCCGGACCGCAGCCGAGGTCGAGCACGCTGTGCCCGGCGCGCAGATCGAGTGCGTCGAGCATGCGTTGCTTGTAGGCGCGGCCGAGATCGCTCGTGGCGAGCCGGTCGAGATAGGCGACGGAATCGGGCTTGGTTGTCTCGAACGCGGAGGATGTCATGCGCTCAAGTCAACCAACTGTGTTCACCGTACGGGGTGCGTTATTCCGGATCGGTCTCTTCGTTGAAGTTGCCCAGATACACAGGAGCTCGGCCAAGGCCGACAGTCGCCGGCACGTCGGGCAGGAGAGAAGCCATCGTCGTCATCCATGAGAAGAACACGGGAAGCCCACCGCTTCGTCAGGGCCATGAGCGCCGATGCTCTCCACAGCTTGTTCCCGAACTTGACTCTCCCGTGGAGGGAGACATGAAAGTAGGGCCATGGACGGCGACACCCTCTACTCGATCGGCAAACTGGCCCGGCGTACGGGGCTGACGGTCAAGAAAATCCGGTTCTATTCCGACCGCGGAATCGTGGCGCCGGCCCATCGCACCCCCGCCGGATGCCGCCATTACGGTCAGGACGCCATCGCTCGCCTCGCCCTCGTCCGAACGCTGCGCGAGCTGGGCGTCGGCCTCGACGTGATCCGGCACGTCACTGATCAGGAACTCACGCTGAACCAGGTCGTAGCGGAGCACACCGCAGCCCTGGACGTACAGATCAAGACCTTGCGCCTGCGGCAGGCCGTGCTGGCCGCTGCGGCCAGACGCGAGCCCACTTTCGAGGAGATGGAGCGCATGCACCAGCTCGCCATGCTGTCAGAAGCCGAGAGGCGCCGCTTGACCGACGAATTCCTCGACACTGTCTTCGACGGCCACCACAGTGAGGCAGGCCACGGCGCGATCCGGCGTTCCATGACACCCGAGCTACCCGACAGCCCTACACAGGAACAGATCGAAGCATGGGTGGAGTTGGCCGAGCTGTCCCTGGACGCAGGTTTCCGTGCCAGTCTGCGGAGCTTGGTCGAGGCCCATATGGCCGATCTGCCTGACGGCGCCGCCACGCCGCCACGCCCGGATGTCGTCGCCGTCACCCGCGATCTTGTGGAAACTGCCGTGTCAACCGGCATCAGCCCCGACTCACCGGAAGCCGATGCCGTGGTCGCGACGCTCACCGCAGGGTGTGCGCTCGCCGTCGGGTGTCCCGACGACGCCCTGCTGCAGGACTGGCTGTTGCAACGCCTGAAGGCCGCGATCGATACACGCAGAGACCGGTACCTCGCCCTGCTCGCCGTGATCAACGGCTGGCCGGCCCCGGAATCCCTGGAGCCGGTGATCGACTGGTCCGTCAAGGCTCTGACGATACGAACGGCCCGATGATGCAGCAGCCGAACCGGCGCGGAGCCTGTGCAGAGGCGCCACCGCCAAACACCGCGGCCCCCTACCATCGGCCGATGGACGAGATCGTTGCATGCCTCGAGGCAGACGCCGCGGGGAGTCCCGCTCTGGTTCTGCGTCCGTGGAGGGCGGCGGACACCACCGAACTCGTCCAGCTGTATCGCGACGGTGCCCTGCGTCGCTGGACGGATTCAGCCATAGACGACGAGGCGAGCGCGGCACGGTGGATTCGAACCCAGCAACGGGGCTGGGAGGCCGGTGAGCGCTTCGCATTCGCCATCGCAGCGATGGAAGCCGAGGGAGGTACGGGGCAACTGGCGGGGCACGTGGTCCTCAAGGGCGTTGTCCCAGGCGCCTCATCCGCCGAGGTCGGATACTGGACAGCTGCGTACGCGCGCGGCCGGGGAGTGGCTTCCGGTGCACTGCAGGCGTTGACCGACTGGGCCTTCACCACCTTCGCCGGTGATGGCCTGACACGCCTGGAACTCCTGCACCAAGTAGACAACCTGGCATCATGCCGCGTCGCCCAGAAGTGCCGGTACGAACTGACCAAGTTCCTGGCAGCAGCACCACCCGCATTCCCTCTCGAAGGCCACCTCCATGTGCGCGAACGCGACATCTGACACCGGCCAGGTGCTGAGACCGGCACAGTTCGCCACTGAACTCGGTCCCACCGTCTGGCCACCTGCTCCTATAAAGACCGAACGGCTCGTGCTCCGTGAGTCCGAGGCTCGAGACCGTGCGGCGTTCATTGAGCTGTTCGCCTCGCCAGAGGTGTGGGCACCTACATCGGTAGACCTCGAACCCGCGGACCAAGTTCGGGTCCCACAGTCGGTCGGCAGACCCCGGACGGCACCCGACGCGGTCCTCGCGCACAAGGAGTGCTCGTCCCGAGCGATTACTCGGTCTGGGCTCGGGCCTCTTCCACGCTCACGTTGCTTCCGAGCCAGCGGCCGAATGTGTGCTCGCACGGTTGCCGGTCCGAGGCGTTAGGCTCACGCGGCATGATCTTGCTTAGCGATCCGCGAGTGATCGACACCCCGGTGGCGGACTGCGGCGAACCCCTTGCGGAGATCGCCACCGTTCCGGTGATAACGCTGGACCCGCGAGAACAGGACGAGGCCGGGGCATACGGGCGAGTCAGGGCCAGCGTGCTCGAACGCCTGGGCTCAGCCTCCGAGAGGCTGCCTGCCGGCGTCAGGCTCCTTGTGATTGAGGGCCATCGCAGCCTGGCTGAACAGGCACGCCGGTTCGCACTGTATGAGGATCGTCTGCGCCTCTCAGGCATCACGGACCCGGCAGAGCTTCTCCGCCAGGCGAGTGCTTTCGTCTCCCCGGTCGAGGTGGCCCCACATTGCGCCGGCGCGGCCGTGGACCTGACACTCATCGACAGCGATGGCGTGGAACTGGACATGGGCGGCGCGGTGAACGGACACCGCACGGGCGATGAGACGTGGTGTCCCTTCGACGCTCCAGGACTGTCGCCAACCGCGCGCGCCAACCGCAACCTCCTCGCCCAATGCCTGAGCGAGCAGGGCTTCGTCAACTATCCGAGCGAGTGGTGGCACTGGTCATACGGGGACCGGTACTGGGCGCTCATGACCGGTGCCCCCGCTGCCGTATACGGACCGATCTAACGCTTACTGAGCCACGCCACCACCTGCTCGCCGTCTCTGACATCGTCGGGTGAGACGCCCCGAAATGATCAGATATTGTGGGCGGGTACGACAGGAGCACCTCCCGCATGACCAGCACCAAGCCCTCCGGGCAAGATCCCGCGCCAAAGCCGAAGCGCCGCCGTTTCACCCCCGAGTACAAGCTGCGCATCGTCGCCGAATACGACGCGGCCCCCACCGGGGACAAAGGCGCGGTCCTGCGCCGGGAGCGGCTGTACCACTCCCACATCATCGAGTGGCGCCAGGCCAGGGACGCCGGCGCGCTGGAGAGGCTGACCGACCACCGCACCAGCCCCGCACGGCCGAAGAAGCACCCCGCCGAGGCGGAGAACGACAAGCTTCGGCGGCAGGTGGAGCGGCTGGAGAAGGAGGTCGCGAAGCGGGACGCCGCACTGGAGGTGCTGGGAAAAACACACGCGCTCTTGGAAGCACTCTCCAAGAGCGCGGACTGAAGGACGCCCTGGAGCCGCTTCTCCACGAGGCCGTCGATCGCCTGGCCCCGCACGTGGGCATCGTGGCCGCGTGCCGCCTGACCGGCCGTTCCCGAGCCACCCACCACCGGCGGCTGAACCCCCTCCCGGCCAGGCCCAGAGCCCCACGTCCCGCGCCGGTCAACGCCCTGACACCGGCCGAGCGGCAGGCCGTGCTGGCGTTGATGAACCGGCCCGAATACGTGGACCTGCCGCCCGCGCAGATCTACGCACGTGAGCTGGACGAGGGCCGCTACCACTGTTCCGAGCGCACCATGTACCGGATCCTGAAGGAGGCCGGGCAAGACGGTGAACGCCGCCGTCAGGCCACCCACCCGCCCCGCACGGTCCCCGAGCTCGTGGCCGACGGCCCATCCGAGGTGTGGAGTTGGGACATCACGCATCTGGCGGGTCCGGCGAAGGGCGTCTGGTTTCACGGGTACGTGATCCTGGACATCTACTCCCGCTACGTTGTCGGCCACACCGTCGAGGCGGCCGAATCCGCCGCCCGTGCCGAGGAGTTGATCCGTGAGGCGATCGACCGCAACGGCATCGTGCCGCACACCGTGCACGCCGACCGCGGCACCTCGATGACCAGCAAGCAAGTCTCCCAGATGCTCCTCGATCTCGGCGTGACCCGCAGCCACTCCAGGCCCAGAGTCAGCAACGACAACCCGTTCAGCGAGAGCCAGTTCCGCACCACGAAATACCAGCCCGACTACCCAGAACGCTTCGATTCCCTCACCCACGCACGGGAGTGGATGGAGGCGTTCATCTCGCACTACAACCACGTCCACCGGCATTCCGGGATCGGCTACCACACCCCCGCCAGTGTCCACTTCGGCACCGCCGAACTCGTCCGCGAGCAACGGGCGGCCACCCTCATCACCGCCTACGAGCAGCACCCCGAACGCTTCAACAGCCGGCCGGTGCCGCCGAAGATTCCCCAACAGGCGTGGATCAACGACCCCGCCCGACGACGCGAACCACAGCAACACAGTTCATAGCCGCACATTCGTTTCATTTGACTTGACAGCTACCGTCGTGCTCCTGTGGACTTGGCTCGTTCGGCGGCGGTGGTGGTCTGGAAACGATGGACTCGGTGGCTTCGTTCACTTCAAGCGGTTCTGGCTCGCGGAAAGCGAGCCAGAACCCTTCAAGCAGCAGCGTTTATCCATCGGTTTGGGTGGCGATGGGCGGTCGGCAGGGCCGTGGATGTTCACGAGGAATGACGTCAGATCTCATCCTTAAACCGCAGGGCGGAGAGTACGGGTTGTGGCTCGTTGGAGGGGACGTGAGAGAAGAAGGACGGGCCCTGGCGGGTGGATTGCCCGGTCCGCCAGTCTTGATCGCTACCGAGCTTGCTGATTGGCTGGCCAGCATGTCTGATCTTGGAACCGTCGCCTGGCCACCTGCCCTGATCAAGACTGAGAGGCTCGTGCTCCGTGAGCCCGAGGCTCGGGACCGTGCGGCCTTCATCGAGCTGCTCGCCTCGCCAGAGGTGCACACCTACCTCGGCGGTCCCCGCCCGCGTGACGAGCTTGAGCGCAAGACGCCTGAGGTGCCCGAGCAGTGGCCCGGCAGCTTCGTCGTTGAGCTCGGCGGGGCGATGATCGGCCAGATCCTGCTCAGGAGAGCAACCGGGCACCGTCGCCCGGCTGCCGCGGGGAAGGCCGATCTCGGCTACCTTTTCCTGCCGCGGGCGTGGGGATTCGGGTACGCCGCCGAGGCGTGCGCGGCGGCACTTGGCTGGGTCGCCGGCGCGCTTTCCGGCGAGCCGGTGGTGCTCACCACCCAGACCGCCAACGTCGGCTCGATGCGCCTCGCGGCAAAGCTGGGGTTCACCGAGGTAGAGCGGTTCGAGGCATGGGGCGCCGAGCAGTGGCTTGGCATGTGGTCCCCGGCCACACTGTCCGACTGAGGTTGTGCCGGGCGGTGCCCGCATTCACCGGGGCCAACGAACGCAGTTCAAGACAGACAGCCGTCCCGACGGTCACAGCCAGTGATGCCCGCGCCAGATTCTTCATCTTGAGTCGACCCTTCGCGTCTCCGCCAGGCGGCCTCGTGCATGCAGGGGTTGGTGCCAAGCCGAGCCGGGCGTCTATGTCCAGACGGAAGGTGCCGAGGGAAATCGGTTTGCGAGGTCGCAAACCCCTTGCAAGTCAGGCCAGTTGACGGGGACGCCCGCGCGGCCGGCGAAGGCGCGGACATCAGAGAGGCTCCGGTCGCGGCAGAGCAGGCCGCCTGCCAGGTTTCGCGATTCGAGATGCCGACGCGGAAGGGCTTGCGGGTGCCAACTCACTGCGGTGGTCGCTACGTTATGGCACGCGAACGACACGCGGCCCAAAAGGGTCTAGTGCCGCATCAGGTGTCTAATATGGCACCAGCTACCGATCTCTCGGGATCCTGGCTGATGACTGCTGGCTCATGTCTGACGAACTGACGGACGAACACCGTGACGAACACGGCGAGTTGATGCGGCGCCGGGCCACATCAGACCCCGACGGCCGGACAGCCGCCGGGGCAGGGCTCACGCTGGTCAGGCGATCAGGCCGAGGGCGGCCAAGCGCGACGGGTCGGTGAGGATGTCCGGTCCAGGCCGTCGCGGACTGTGAAGGACATGACGGACAGTGGCCGGCCCTCGGCGAACGACACGGCTCCGGCCGTGCTGGTCCTGGAGGTGGAGGTGGACACCGACGGTGTGCGGTTCGGTCCCCGCCGGGGCTTTGCTGGGCCGCGGACGGGCGCCGTCCGATGGTCCGGTCGCTGCGGGGTACTCGGCCGCGTGGGTTCTCTGAGGAGGTCCAGGCTGTGGATGCCGAGGTCTCGGACGCGCACTTCGGGCAGCAACGGGCGCCGTGTGAGGGGCGGATCACGTCGGAGCCGAAGGGTGGTGTCCCCGAGGAAGGTGTTGCCGGCGCCGGCGAGCAGCAGCCGGTTGTTCCGGGAACTCAACCGACGGCTCCCGCCGGCGGCGCCAGGGGGTGGAGGGAAGCGGTCGGCTTCTTGCGCACGAAGGCCGAGCGCAGGGCGTGGTAGGGGGCCTCGGGGTCGAAGAAGACGGCGTGCATGCGGGCGAGTTCCTCACGCCGGTAGACCGCGAGCGGCCGTACCTCCTCGGCCGTGCGGTGTGCCGCGGCCTTGGTGGCGATGCGGTGCCGTAGGTCCCCTGCGGCGGCGAGAGCGGTGGCCAGCCGCTCGACCCCGGTTGCGAACTCGCCCGGCGCGGTGGTCAGGAGCCGGTCCACCAGGTTGAGCCGTGCGGCCGATGTGGCACTCAGGGGCAGGGCCTCCTGCGTGAGCCGGCGGGCGGTGTCGGCTCCGGCGCGGCGCGGGAGCGTGTACGTCCAGAACTCGGAGCCGTACATGCCCATCCGCCGGTAGTGCGGATTGAGCACGGCGCCCTTACGGCACCACACCTGGTCGGCGGCGAGCGCGAGCATGGCGCCTCCGGCGGCGGCGTTACCGGCGAGCGCGGCGACCACCAGCCGGTCGGTGGTGCGCAGCACGGCCTCGACGAGGTCGTCCATGGCGTTGAGGTTCCGCCAGGACTCCTCAGCGGGGTCGGCGGCCGCTTCGATGACATTCAGGTGGATGCCGTTGGAGAAGAAGTCACGGTCGGAGCCGAGCACGAGCACGGAGGTGGGGCGGGCTCTTGCGTGTTCGTATGCGGTGAGGAGTCTGCGGCACTGGTCGGTGTTCATCGCACCGCCCGGGAAGGAGATGCTCAGGAAGCCGACTTCGCCGCGCTGCCGGTATCGGATGTCGGTCCAGGTGCGGCGGTGCGCGGGCAGTTCGAACGGGACGGCGGAATCTGCAAGGTCAAGCTGGTGCGGCTCAGCGAAGGAGGCGAGGACGGAGGCGGCGGGGCGCCGAAAGGGTGCCGGGTCGCCGGAGTCCTTGCGCGGGCGCAGTTCCGGGATCCACACGGCACCGTCGCGGGTGGCGCGACAGACCGCGCCCGCCCGGGTCGCGAGAAGCTCGCCGGGGCGGCCGCGCAGGCGGTCCTCGGGGTGACCGCCGTGCAGGAACACCTCGCGCCCCATCAGCTCGTCCAGGACGCCCGGCTGCGAGTCGGCGCCGCGCAGCTTGCCAAGCACGGTCTCGGTGCTGTCGTTCGACCAGTTGATGCGGCGGCGCTCCTGCCGGAAGAAGTCGCGCCGGACGATGTGCAGAGGGGTTTCAGGGGTGTGGACCTGCGGGCGGGGCCTGTACCCGCCGGCGGTGTACCGGCCCACGGCCAGCAGGACGGCGGTCACGGCGGCGTCGGAGACCTCGTTTCGGTACAGGTCGCTCTTGCCCACGGGCGCCACGGTGAACGGCTCCGCCGCCCAGATATCCCCGGCGTCCATGGCCGCCTCGGCCTGGAGCACCGTGACACCCCACCGCGGAGCCTGCTCGGCGATCGCCCAGTCGAGCGCGGAGGGACCACGGTCGCCGGGCGGTCCGGGATGCACGACGAGGCAGGTGTGCTCCCGCCACACGTCCTCGGGCAGAGCTGTCCTCAGCATCGGAGCGATGATCAGCTCCGGGCGCCGTTCGCGTACGGAGGCCCGGACCGGGGCGTCGCCGTGCGTGGCGAGGACGACGTCCACTCGGTGACCCCGGTCTGAGAGTTCCGTGTACACCCGCTGGGAGAGGCTGTTGAACGCGCTCACAACGAGCAGAATGTCCATGACTGAGCATGTTCGCGCTTCTCGGGTGTGCCGTGAAGAACCACTACGGCGTTTCGTCTGCCTCGGACGGGGCGCTTCCACGTAGCCGGTCCTGGACCCGCTCGAGGGACCCCGGCTTTGACCTTCCCCTCGTAGCGTAGAGACCCTGACTGCAGGGGAAGTTGAGGGTCAGGCAAGAGGCGGAAGTTCGATGCGGAGTTCCGTGAGGGGCTGTGCGGATCGTCGCCGAGACCGGCAAGCCGATCGCGCAGGTCGCGCAGGACCTCGGGATCAACGAGACCACGCTGGCGAGCTGGGTGTCGCGGGCTCGAAGGGCCGGCGGGGCCGTGGCGAGGGGTGAGAGCGAGGAGTTCGCGCGGCTGCGGCGGGAGAACGCGCGGCTGAAGAAGGACAGCAAGGAGCTGGCCATGGAGCGTGATGTGCTCGAACGCTGCATGGTCTTGTGGGTGAAGTAGCTGTGGCGGACCCGGCGGTGCTCGTCGGGGTGATCAGCGACCAGAAGACCGTGCACAGCGTTCCGTACCGCACCTCCTGCCGGGCCCTGGGCGTGTCGGAGGCGTGGTTCTGCAAGTGGCGCCGCCGGGCGTCCGAGCCGACGAAACGCGAGACCAGACGCGCAGAGCCGGCCGAGCGGATCTGTCACTTCTTCGACCGCTCCGGCCGGACGTACGGCTCGCCGAGGATCACAGTGGACTTGTGGGAGGAGGGCTGGCAGGTGTCACAGAACACCGTCGCCGAGATCATGGCCGAACTCGGCCTGCAGGGCCGCAAGCCGCCTCGCCGACGCCGCTCGCTCACCCGCCCCGGCAAGCGGAGCGAATACACAGCGCGGCCGGCGGGAAGCCCCCCGTCGAGTTCGAACGGATCATCCAGGAAGGGGCACCGCCACACCGTGCTCCGCTGGGTCGCCTACGCCGGACGCGACTGGGCCGGGTATCTCGCCGCACGAGCTGAGAACGAGGCTTCGATGGGTTGCCATGACAACAGTCCTGTCTGGAAAGGTTCCGTTGCGTCTCGGGCCGTCCCAGAGCATGCCGTTGGGAAGTGGGACGCCGCCCGAAGCAGTCGATGCTCGCGGGGCACCCCTGGCTGGCAGCCGGCGGTGGGGCAGGTCGGCCGGAATGGCTCCGGGGCCCGCGGTACGCGACCGGAGTGATGCGTTACGTGTTTTCGAAAGGTGCTTTCGAAATTTCGAAGGTGCCGACGGCTCAGTGCTGGTCGGCGGTCGGGGCTGGGGCTGTGCTGCTGCGCTCGACCAGGCTGGTGGCCAGGTCCACGCGCAGAGCGGACGGTGGGTTGCCGCGGGCGAGGTCGATCACCATGCGCGCGGCGACTTCGGCCATCTCGGTCAGCGGCTGGCGGACGGTGGTCAGGGGTGGGCCGACCCAGCGGGCGATGGGCAGGTCGTCGAAGCCGACGACGCTGAGATCCTCCGGGATGCGTAGGCCCAACTCGCGTGCGGCCTCGTAGAGGCCGAGCGCCTGCAGGTCGTTGCCGGTGAAGATGGCGGTGGGCCGGTCCTTGAGGCGCAGCAGCTCCAGGCCCACCCAGTAGCCGGTTTCGTGGTGGAAGTTGCCCTCGCGGACCAGTGCGGGATCGAAGGCTACGCCGGCCGTCTCCAGCGCGGCCCGGTAGCCGTCAATCCGGGCGCGGCTGCACATCATCCGCCCTGGTCCGGCGATCATGCCGATGCGTCGGTGGCCCAGGTCGAGCAGGTGGCGGGTGGCGGCGAGGCCGCCGTTCCAGTTGGTCGTCCCGACCGCCGGCATGTCCTGACCGGGGTCCCCGGCCGGGTCCATCACCACGAACGGGATGCCTCGGCCGGTCAGTTGCGCCTGCTGTGCCTTGTCGAGCCCGGACAGCACCAGGACCACGCCCGTTGGGCGGCGGGCGAGCACCCCGTCCATCCAGGACTGCCCGAGGCTGAGCCGGCCCGAGGATTCCGACAGGACGACGCTCATTCCCTCCTGGCGGACGACGTTCTCGACCCCGCGGATGACCTCCATCGCCCAGGCGCTCTCGAGCTCGTGGAACACCAGCTCCAGCAACGGGCTGGACGGGGCGTTGTTGCTGTGTCGCCGCTGGTAGCCGTACTGATGCAGCAGCTCCTCCACCCGCTCCCGGGTGGCGGGGGCGACGTCCGCGCGGCCGTTCACGACTTTCGAAACAGTCGGTGTGGACACCCCCGCCTCGCGCGCGATTTCGGCGAGTGTCGCCGCTCTGGTCACGAGCCCTCCTGTGCCGCCCTGGTGTGCGAAGTACGACGTCGTTGCCGCCGTACGGCCGGATAGTAGCTGGTCAGGGCCTCAACTGGTACGGCCGAATCGAGATCTTCCAAACCCTTGACGGAGGTTGATGTTGCGCCTAGGTTTCCCGCATCATTCGGCAATCTCTTCGAAATTATCGACGGAGTGGCAATCCAATGGGTTCTCTTCGCATGACCGTTCGTAACGGTGCGACCCGGAACAGATTCGCCGCAGTAGCGGCAACGACCGCGCTGGTGCTCAGCTTGACCGCCGGATGCGGGTCCAGCGGCGGCCCCAACTCCGGGACGATCCACGTCCTCGTCTACGGGGACGCCGCGAACAAGGTCGAGAAGCAGATCGTCGATACGTTCAACAAGACCTCGAAGGTCAAGGCAGTGCTGGACACCATCCCCGGCGCCGACTACCAGTCCAAGCTCAACACGATCATCAACACCCCGCAGGCCCCCGACATCTTCTTCAACTGGGGCGGCGGCAGCATCGCGCCCTTCGCAAAGAAGAACCTCCTGCTCCCCCTGGACGACATGATCGCCAAGGACCCGGGGCTCAAGTCCAACTTCCTTCCCTCGGTGTTCAACACCGCGGTGATCGACGGCAAGTCCTACGGTGTCCCGATGCGCGGGACGCAGCCCGTGCTGCTCTTCAACAACAAGAAGGTCCTGGCGAGCGCCGGCCTTGGCGTCCCGCGGACCTGGGACGACCTGATCAGCGACGTCAAGGTGCTCAAGGCCAAGGGTCTGACCCCGATCGCGCTCGGCGGCGGTGACCAGTGGCCCGCCCTCATGTGGTTCGAGTACGTCTTCGACCGGGTTGCCGGGCCGGACCTGTTCCGGAAGGCGCTCGCCGGTGACAAGAGCGCGTGGGCCGGCCCGGACAGCCAGAAGGCCCTGGGCATGCTGAAGCAACTGGTCGACGTCGGCGCATTCGGCAGCAACTTCGACTCGGTGAAGTTCACCGACGGCGGGTCCCCGGCGCTGATGGCCAAGGGCAAGGCCGCCTTCGAGCTGATGGGCTCCTGGGAGTACTCCACCCAGCAGTCCAGCAACCCCGACTTCGCCAAGAACGATCTCGGCTACAGCGCTTTCCCGACCGTCAGCGGCGGCAAGGGCGACCCGAAGGACGTCGTCGGCAACACCAACAACTTCTACTCCGTCGTGAAGAAGACCAAGCACCCCGACGCCGTGGCGGCCTTCCTCAAGCTCATGTACTCCGACGAGTTCGTGAAGGCGCAGCTCGGCATCGGCAACCTGCCGACCACCACCAACACCGCCAAGTTCCTGTCCACCTCGGCCAGCCCGGACTACTCGCAGTTCCAGTTCAACCTGGTCAAGGCGGCCCCGTCGTTCCAGCTGTCCTGGGACCAGGCCTACCCGCCGGCGGCGGCCACGCCGATCCACACGGCCATTCAGAAGTTCTTCGACGGCAAGACCGACGCCAACGGCTTCATCCAGGCGATGCAGTCGCTGTCCAACTCCTGAGTAGGACCGATGAGCCCACTTTCTCTCGCAGCCGTGTCCGGCCGCCGCCTCAAGGCGCGCCGGGCCGGCGTCGGGGTGACCCGCCCGGGCTTCGCCTGGGCGGTTCCCGCGACCGTCTTCTTCCTGCTGTTCGCGATCCTTCCGTTGGTGCTGGTCGCGGTGCTGTCCTTCACGAGCTGGGACGGCATCACTTCGCCGCACTTCAACGGCCTGGCGAACTGGACCAAGCTGATCCACGACCCGGTGATGACCCAGAGCATCTGGCTCACCCTCGTGCTCACCGTGCTCGGGGTCGTGACGCAGACGCCCATCAGCATCCTGCTGGGCGTCTGGGCGGCCGGACCGCAGCGCAACCGGGCTGTGCTGTCCGCGATCTTCTTCGTCCCGCTGCTGCTCTCGGCGACCGCGGTCTCGGTGCTGTGGCGCGCCCTGCTTGACCCCAACTTCGGCGTGCCGGGCCAGCTTCCCTGGCTGTTCGGCAACGGCAACCTGCTCGGCAACCAGCCCGGTTCGATCGCGGTGCTGACCTTCGTCGGAATGTGGCAGTTCACCCCCCTGCACACGTTGCTCTACCAGGGCGGCGCCCGCGCGGTTCCGCAGGTGCTCTATCAGGCCGCGGCGATCGACGGGGCCGGCACCGTGCGGCAGTTCTTCCACGTCACCCTGCCGCAACTGCGCAACACCATGATCACATCGATGATCCTCATGGTCGTCGGCGGGCTGACCACCTTCGACACGGTGCTGATCCTCACCCAGGGCGGCCCCGGCACAGACACCACGGTCAGCGCCTACTACATGTACGTGCAGGGCTTCAAGGATTTCGACTTCGGCGCCGGGTCGGCCATCGCGCTGGTCCTGGTCGTGGTCGCCACCCTCATCTCCCTGGCCGTGGTCCGGCTCTCCGGCTACGACAAGATGCGCAGCACAGCGGAGGGGATCTGATGAGGCAGCGCCCCAACTACCTCGCAGGACTGGGCTCCCTGATATGGCTCGCCCTGATCGGCCTGCCGCTCTACGTGCTGCTGACCGCCACCCTGCGTACCACCTCCAACTACTCCACCCAGGGCCCGCTGAGCTTTCCGTCGCAGCTGACCCTGAGCAACTACTTCAACGCGTTCTCCAACGGCTTCGGCCAGGACTTCCTCAACACCCTGATCGTCACCGTCAGCGTCGTCGGCATCGTGCTGGTGGTGGTGCCTCCGCTCGCCTACGCCATCGTGCGCGCCCAGGGCCGGACCATCACCGTCGTGTTCCGGTTTTTCCTGTTGGGACTCGCGGTTCCCGCGCAGGCAGTGATCGTGCCGATGTTCTACGTGATCAGCCAGGCCGGGCTCTATGACCACCTGATCGGCGTCATCCTGCCCACCGCCGCGTTCTCGCTGCCGGTGTGCACCCTGGTGCTGACCGGGTCGATGCGCGACATCACCCCCGAGCTGTACGAAGCCATGGCGATGGACGGAGCCTCCCCGCGGCGCGTCTTCAGGCAACTGGTCCTGCCTCTGTCGAAGAGCGGGCTCTCCTCCATCGTCGTCTTCTCGGCCCTGCAGGCCTGGAACGGCTTCCTCTTCCCGCTGATCCTCACCCAGTCGGACTCGACCAAGGTGATCACCCTCGGTCTGTACAACTTCCAGACCGAACACGGCGTCGACGTCCCCGGACTGCTCAGCGCCGTGGTGCTGTCCATGCTCCCCATCTTCATCGTCTACCTGTTCGCCCGCCGCGCCCTGGTCCAGGGGCTCATGGGGGTCGGAGGAAAGTGACCGGCAACATGAACCCAGCCGCCGAGGTCGCCACCCCTGTGTGGCGGGACGTCTCGCTCGACCCCGCGATCAGAGCCAACGCCCTGATCGCGGCGATGACCCTGCGGGAGAAGACAGCGCAGCTGGTCGGAGTCTGGGTGGGCGCCTCCGACGAGGGCGGCGAGGTCGCCCCGCACCAGCACGAGATGGAGGAGCCGCCGGACCTGGACGACCTGCTGCCGCATGGTCTGGGCCAGCTGACCCGGCCCTTCGGCACCGTTCCCGTGGACGCCGCCGTCGGTGCGCTCTCGCTCGCCCGCTCCCAGCAGCGCATCGTCGCCGCCAACCGCTTCGGCATACCCGCGATCGCCCACGAGGAGTGCCTGGCCGGGTTCGCGGCCTGGGGGGCGACCGCCTACCCGGTCCCGCTTTCCTGGGGCGCCACCTTCAACCCCGAGCTGGTGCGCACCATGGCCACCGCCATCGGGACCGACATGCGCTCCGTCGGCGTCCACCAGGGCCTCGCCCCCGTGCTCGACGTGGTGCGAGACGCCCGCTGGGGCCGCGTCGAGGAGACCATCGGCGAGGACCCGTACCTGGTCGGCACCATCGCCACCGCCTACGTGCAGGGCCTGGAGTCCGCCGGGATCGTCGCCACGCTCAAGCATTTCGCCGGCTACTCCGCCTCGCGGGCCGGCCGCAACCTCGCACCGGTCACCATGGGCCCCCGCGAGCGCACCGATGTCATCCTTCCCCCGTTCGAGATGGCGCTACGCGAAGGCCGACCGCGCTCGGTCATGCACGCCTACACGGACACCGACGGCATCCCCTCGGCAGCCGATCAGGAACTGCTCACCGGTCTGCTCCGGGACACCTGGGGCTTCGACGGGACGGTGGTGGCGGACTACTTCGGCATCGCCTTCCTCAAGCTCCTGCACGGCGTCGCCGGAAGCTGGGCCGAGGCCGCCGGGCTTGCCCTCGCCAGCGGTGTCGACGTCGAGCTGCCCACCGTCAAGACATTCGGACAGCCCCTGCTCGACGCGGTCGAGGCCGGCACCGTCCCTGAGGAACTGATCGATCGCGCCCTGCGCCGGATCCTCATTCAGAAGGCCCAACTCGGCCTGCTCGACCCCGACTGGAACCCGGTTCCGCAGGCGCTCTCCGGAGCGGAACTGGCCGTTCCCGAGGCGCTGCGCGGCAGCGTCGACCTGGACCCCCCGGCAAACCGGCGGCTGGCGCGCGAGCTGGCGGAGCAGGCCGTCGTGCTGCTGCGCAACGACGGGACGCTGCCGCTCGGCCGCCCCGGCAGGATCGCCCTGATCGGCCCCAACGCCGACACCCCGACGGCCGTGCTGGGCTGCTACTCCTTCCCCGTGCACGTCGGCTCGCAACACCCCGAGGTCCCGACCGGCATCGCGCTGCCGACACTGCGCGAGGCCTTGGCGGCCGAGTTCCCCGACGCCGAGATCTTCTCCGCGCCCGGTGCGACGGTCGACGGCGACAGCACGGCCGGCTTCGCCGAGGCGGTCGCAGCGGCGCGCGTCGCCGACGTCGTGGTACTCGCCCTCGGGGACCGCGCCGGCCTGTTCGGCCGCGGCACCAGTGGCGAGGGATGTGACGCCGAATCGATGCAACTGCCCGGCGTTCAGCAGCAGTTGCTCGACGCCCTGCTCGATGCCGACACGCCTGTGGTGCTCGTCATGCTGGCGGGCCGCCCTTACGCACTGGGCCGCGCCGACACGGAGGCGGCGGCGATCGTGCAGTCCTTCTTTCCTGGGGAAGCGGGCACCGAGGCGATCGCCGGCGTGCTGAGCGGGCGGGTGAACCCCTCCGGACGGTTGCCGGTGAGCGTGCCGCGGAACAAGGGTGTTCAGCCCTCCACCTACCTGGCCGCACGACTGGCCCAGGACAGCGACGTGTCCAGCACCAGTACCAGCGCTGCCTACGGGTTCGGGCACGGGCTCGGCTACACGGAATTCGAGTGGTCCGCGCTCGACGTCAGCGTCGCGGAGACCGGCACCGACGGCAGCTTCCGGATCGCCTTCGAGGTCCGCAACACAGGCGAACGCTCCGGCTGCGAGGTGGTGCAGTTCTACCTGCACGACCCGGTGGCCTCCGTGGTCCGACCGATGCAGCGCCTCGTCGGCTACCGGCGCCTCCCGCTCGAAACCGGGGAAGTCTGCCTGGTCCGCCTGGAACTGCCCGCGGACCTGGCCTCCTTCACCGGTCGCGGGGGCCGTCGCATCGTCGAACCCGGCGAGCTCGAGCTGCGGATCTCCGCCAGCAGCACCGACCACCGCATCACGGTCCCGCTGCGCCTGACCGGCCCCGTCCGGGAGGTCGACCACACCCGCAGGCTGCACCCCGTTGTCACTGTCGAGTGCCGCTGACGCAACGACAGGCCGTGTGTGTACACCGACGTGCCCGAGGCCGAGCTGCGGCGCTACCAGAGCAGCCAGACCGAACCGGACGACTCCGACGCCTACGGGGAGCAGACACCCACCGAGGCCCGCTCCTACGGCGGCGAGGTCCGGCCGAGGCCGGTCAGCACCGGACTGACCACCATGGACACCTTCGACGTCACCGTCCCGGGCTCCGGCGGGACCGGTCAACGCGTGGCTGCGCCTCGTGTCCCATGCACGGGGTGCGGTGCACCTGCCCCACAGCGTGAACGCCCGGACCGATCCCTCCACCACGAAGGCAGCGCATCCGTGATGACCGAGGCACAACTGAAACTGCGCCGCTACTCCTACGCCGAACCACCCGACGGGCGACGAGTGAGTCGCTGGACCTTCGGGCCGGCGACCGGGTCAGTCCACGCCGAAATCCCGGACCTCGGTGCCGGCCTGCACGCCCTGCACGCCCCGACGGGGACGGCGCGTCCGCCGACGTCGTGCTCAGCCCCGGCGACCCTGCCCAGCTGCTGGGCGGAGCCCGCTGCTTCTGTGCGACGGTGGGGCGCTATGCCCATCGCGTCGTGCGTGGCGAACCGCCCCTCGACGGCGTCGTGCACCGCCTGGAAGCTGAGGCTGGACGGCACCACCCTCCATGGGGTCCCTTGCGCACCGGGTCCGCCCCCTCGTGCCGCAGCGCGGTGATCAGCTTTCCGAACTGACGCGGACTCAACCCGGTGGACGGGGCTGCCCGGGAGTGGTTCCAACGCCGTGATCCAGCCAGCCACGACACGATCATCTCACCCGTAA
Organism: Streptomyces broussonetiae; assembly: GCF_009796285.1. NCBI lineage: Bacteria > Bacillati > Actinomycetota > Actinomycetes > Kitasatosporales > Streptomycetaceae > Streptomyces > Streptomyces broussonetiae. The sequence continues at coordinate 9,545,871 of NZ_CP047020.1, forward strand.
CCAGCAGTTACGGCACCCCTTCGACCTGCTCCACGGCGCCCTGCTGCCCGAGAGGAACACATTCTGTGCGTACGTACGACAATCCTGTGATCAGCGGGTTCCACCCCGATCCAAGCGTGTGCCGGGTCGGTGACGACTACTACCTGGTGTGCTCCAGCTTCGAGTACTTCCCCGGGCTGCCCCTCTTCCACAGCAAGGACCTGGTGCACTGGGAGCAGATCGGCAACGTGCTCGACCGGCCCGAGCAGCTGCCGCTGCCTCTCCCCGGAGCCAAGGCGTCCGGCGGCCTCTACGCCCCCACGATCCGCCGGCACGACGGCCGTTTCTGGGTCATCAACACCAATGTCGACGGCGGCGGCAACTTCGTCGTCTCGGCCGAGCGGCCCGAGGGACCGTGGAGCGACCCGGTGTGGATCGACCTGCACGGGATCGACCCCGATCTGGCGTGGGCGGAGGACGGCACCTGCTGGTGCGCCTTCTCCGGACCCGAAGGCGGCATCAACATGGCCAGGATCGACCCGGTCAAGGGGGAGATACTTGAGGGCCCTTTTGCCGCATGGTCGGGCAGCGGCCTGAAATACCCTGAGGCGCCCCACCTCTACCGCATCGGCGACTGGTGGTACCTGCTGATCGCGGAAGGCGGCACCGAACGCGGCCACAGCGTGTCCGTCGCCCGCGGCCGCTCGCCACGCGGACCCTGGGAAGGCGCACCCGCCAACCCCCTGCTGTCCCACAGCGGTACCGCCCGCTCCATCCAGAACACCGGCCACGCCGACCTGGTGGAGGCTCCCGACGGCAGTTGGTGGATGGTGCTGCTCGGCGTCCGGCCCCGCGGCTTCACGCCCGACGTGCACGTGCTCGGCCGCGAGACGTTCCTGACCCCCGTGGAGTGGGACGAGGAGGGCTGGCCCGTCGTCGCGCCCGTCCCCGAGAGTCACGTGGCCCCGGGCGGTGCCTGGCACCCCGTTCCGGGCCCGCCCGCCCGCGACGACTTCGACGAGCCCGCTCTCGCGCCGCAGTGGGTCTCGCCGTTCACCCGCCCGGAGGGCTCCTGGTCGCTCACCGAGCGCCCTGGCTGGCTGGCCCTCAACGCCACCGGTTCCACCCTGGACCGCCCCGGGTACACCTTCGTCGGCCGCCGTCAGCTACACCACGACTGCCGCGTCACCGCAGCGATCGACCCGGGTACGGGACGAGGCGGCCTCTGCGTGCGCCTGGACGAAGCCCACCACTATGAACTGGAGGTCGGGAACGGAGAGGCCGGCGTCGTCGCCCGGATCGGTCCGCTGCGCCAGACCGTGGCCGCCCGACCAGTCCCGTCCGGACCGCTGACCCTCACCGTCGCGATCCGCACGTCCGACCTTGTGCCTGCGTCGCCCGAACTCACCGATGGCGGAACCACCGGCCCTGACACCGTCGCCTTCTGGGTCGGCGACCCCGACGCCCCGGACGCCCAGCCACTCGTCGAACTGGACGGGCGCTACCTGTCCACCGAGGTCGCCTGCGGCTTCACCGGCCGCGTTATCGGCATGTACGCCACCGAGGGCGCGGTCGCCTTCGACTGGTTCGAGTACACCCCGGCCTCGGCGCCCTCCGCTTGACGCCCGGCGTTCGGCCGCGTGCGACACTCGCGTCCGTGCGGGCGCCGCACGCGGCATGCCGCGGGATCACCCTGCCTTGTGCTTGCGCAGCCGACGCCGGTTGCAGAACGTCTCGATGACAGCGAAGACCTCTGCGCGGGCGGTGGCACGGTCGGGCCAGGTGCAGGTGCAGGTGCAGGTGCAGGTGCTGGTCACTTCCTTGAGCAGGGCCCAGAAGCTCTCCGCGGCGGCGATATCGAAGCACGATCCGGTGCGGCCACAGCTTTGCCGTAGGTTCAAGTCCCGTGTCCCGCCGCGGAATGCGGCCCATGGTCTGTTTCCGATTCGCGCCGTCGCTCGGCTCGCACCGCCCGCCGCTACGCCCCCCCACGTCGGCAGCTCGGCCGTGGCCCGCCCCGTCCCTGCCCCGCCGCGATCCCGCTCGCGACCAGCACGAGCAGTTGAATCCCACCCACACCGGCTCGGTGATCGGCGACTCGGGGAGGAAGCGGGCTTGGCGGCCGGACGCGTACGGAGGTGTCCGACCGGGCTCAGCGGTTGAACGTCAGGCGTGGTACCGCGTTGCGGGCCAGCGCATGGGCCTGGTCGGGCCACCAGGCGCCGGCGGGTGGGTCGACGATGCCGTATTCGGGGTCGATCGTGCCGCCGGTGTCGCGGGTGCAGCTGCCGTCGGATTCACCGGGGGTCTTTATCCACAGGTAGGCGTCGATGAGCGGGACGCCGGTGTAGGCGGTGGGGCGTGGGCCGAGACCACGGCCGGGCGCGTTGCACCAGGCCTCCGGGTCCCCGCTGTACTTGCCCGGCGCCGGGGTCCACGCGCCCCGACCGTCGCGGCTGGTGTCGATCACGAAGTGCCGCAGCTCGCCGGCCGGCGCGGTGCCTACGTTCTGGTCGAACCAGGCGTCGGTCCACCGCCAGGTGCCGGGGTCGGTGGGGGAGACGGCGTCGCCGGGAGCGCCGTCGTTGGGGGCGGCGGACGAGTAGTACTGGCTGGCGCACCAGTCGGTGTGGCCGCGCGCCTGCTCGGGGCCTTCGGTGGCGTACCAGACGCACTTGGCGATCCAGGTGCCGTATCGGGCGTTGTGGTCGGTGGGGTGGTTGTTGGAGACGTTCAGGGCGAAACCGTCGCCGTACTGGACCCCGGCGTCCAACAGCCGCTGGGCGATGTCGCCGACGGCCCGCCACTGGACGTTGCCGGCGTCCAGGTAGACCGCGGTGCGGGGCCTGGCCTTCAGGGCCTTGACGGCGTATCGGAGGTCGGCGATGCGGGCGGCGGTGAGCTCGCCGGTCGGGTCCGTGGCGGGCCCGCAGTCCTTGGGGAGGTTGGCGAGGCCGTCGGGTTCGACCACGACCACGGCCCTGTTGTCGCCGATGCCGGCGGCGAAGGCGTCGATCCACTGGCGGTAGGCGGCGGAGGACACGGCTCCGCCGCTGGAGTACTGCGAGCAGTCCCGGCCGGGTATGTCGTAGGCGACCAGCACTGTGATCTGGTCGACGGCCCGGGCCCGCCGGGCGAGGTTGTGCACCCTGACGCGCACCTCGTCGGGCGTGCCCTGGGTGAACCATTCGGCCTGCGGCCAGCTCGCGAGTCTGGCCATGTTCGTGGCGTCCTGGATGTCGCCGTTCCCGAGGTCGACGAGGGCCTGTTTCGCCGCCTCGCTGTGTGGGTCCACATAGAACTTCGCGGCCGGGATGATCACGTCGTGCGTGGGCGTGGGCGTGGGCGTGGCCTGAGCCTGCGTCACGGTGAGGGCGGTGCAGACGGTGAGCGCCGCGATGACGGCGGCCGCGCGGCGCCGTAGGCTGCGTGGTTTCATGACTGCTCCTGGGCGGTGGATGGACGAGGGGAGACCCGGGGCGGTCCGCAGGCCCCGCCTGTGTGGAAGACGGCGAGCGGTGGACCGGCGGGGCTGTGGCGGATGGTGCCCGTGGCCCGGTGGCGGGGCAGGAACGCGCCAGGTCGGTCACGGGGATCCGGGATCAATAGCCGTAGATCATCTTGTAGGCGACCTCGGGGAGGAACTGTCCGGCCGAGGAGCCGGCTCCGACGCCGCAGTCGCCGTCGGACTCGCCCGGGGCCTTGATCCACAGGAGCATCTCGGCGCCTCCGCCCGTCTGGGTAGGGCTGCCGATGCGGCGGCCCGAGGGGTTGCACCACTGGCCGTCGGAGCCGTTACCGTTGCGGCTGGTGTCCACGACGAACGGCTTGGTGTAGCCGTAGCGAGCGCCCAGTTCGCTGTTGACGGCGTTGCCGTAGGCGATGTTCTCGGCCGTGGTGTAGTAATTGGAGATGTTGAGCGAGAAGCCGTGGGCCTGTCGGAGGCCGGCTTCGTGGAGGCGCTGGGCCATCGTGGCCGGGCTCGCCCAGGCCGGGTTGCCGGCGTCCAAGTAGACCCAGGTGTTGGGTGCTTGGCGGTTGAACTGTGTGAGGGCGCCGGTGATCATGCCTTCGCGTTCGTCGATCTGAGCCTGGGTCATGCAGCCGTAGTCGGCGAGGGAGTCCGGTTCCAGGAGGAGGATGGCCGGGCGGCTGGCGATCCCGCCGGCGAACTGGGCGATCCAGCTCGCGTAGGCGGACGGTGAGGCGGCTCCGCCGGCGGATTGCCCGCCGCAGTAGTCGCGGTGGTAGATGTTGTACGCGACGAGGAGGGGCAGCTTCCGCTGGGAGGCCGCCGCGCCCGCGTAGGCGCCCGCGGCGGTGCCGATGGTGCCGCTCCAGGAGCCGAACCATCGGGCCATCGGGGTGTTGGCGATGAAGGCGTTGATCGCGGACGCCCGGCCGTCGCTGGGGTTGGCGTCGACCCACCGTTTCGCGCTGGAGTCGGGGTCCACGTAGAACCCGCTGGTCATGGTGGTCGGGTCGGCGGCATGGGCGGACGGTGCGGCGGCGAGCGCCAGCGGCAGGGCGAAGAACGCCGTTACGAGGGCGCGGAGTCTGCGGCGCATGGCTGTACCTCGTTTCCGGGCGGGGATGCGCCGCACGCTCTCGTCCGGAGCGTGCGACGCGCTGAGGAAGTGCGGGGTGAAGTCATGGGAGCGCTCCCAATTTGGAAGCGGTCCCAGGGGCTTCGAGAACCGTGGGCTGTGGCCGGTATCGTGTGGCCCGCCGCTCGACCTGTCAAGAACCGTCGCCCGTCCCTCCCTTCACATGGCGGAAAGTAGGCTCTACAGTCTCGGAACTGGAAGCGCTGCCAGCAGCGCGGCCGACGGGGGAGGGGCTCACGGGTCATGGCAGGAAACGCGCCACGCAGGCAGCCGACGATGGACGAGGTGGCCGGACTCGCCGGTGTCTCCCGCTCGGTGGCCTCCCGCGTCCTCAACAACGCCCCGCATGTCAGCCGTGCCAAACGCGAGGCGGTCGAGCGGGCCGTCCGGCAGCTCGGTTACGTGCGCAATCCGACCGCCCGCGCGCTGGCCACCCGTCAGACGGGAGCGGCGGCCCTGGTCGTATCGGGAGAGGACCCGTCCATCTTCGCGGACCCGTTCTTCGCCCAGGTGATCGTGGGAGCGTCGGCCGCGCTGGAGGAGGCCGATCTGCACCTGATGCTGTGCCTGGCGGCCTCCGAGCGCGGCCGCAAGCGAGTGGAGGAACTCCTGCGGTCCCGGGGCGCCGACGGCGTCATGCTGATGGCGCTGCGCGACGGGGACCCGCTGGCCCGGACGGCCGAGGAGGCGGAGATGCCCGTCGTGTTCGGCGGACGCCCGGGCGGTCCGGCTCCCCGGTGGTACGTCGATGTCGACAACGCCGGTGGGGCGCGCGAGGCGACCGAGCACCTGATCTCGCGTGGCCGGACCCGCGTGGCGGCCATCTGCGGGCCGCTGGACACCGAGGCGGCGCGTGCCCGGTACCGCGGCTACCGGGACGCCATGCTGGCGGCCGGACTCAGACCGTACCCACCGCGGGAGGGGGACTTCACCGAGCCCGGCGGAGCCGCCGCCACGGCCGCGTTGCTGACGCAACACCCCCAAGTGGACGGGGTGTTCGCCGCCAACGACAACATGGGCGTCGGAGCGCTGCGCACCTTGCGCGAGGCCGGCCGACTGGTCCCCGACGACGTCGCGGTGGTCGGCTTCGACGACCTGGCCGTCGCCCAGGTCGCCGATCCGCCGCTCACCACTGTCCACCAGCCCATAAGGGCTCTCGGACGGGAGATGGCGCGCATGCTCGTCGCGCTCGTCAACGGACAGGAGCCCACCCCGCTGATCCTGCCCACCCGCCTGGTCATCCGCTCCAGCTCCTGACGGCGGGGTGCCGTAGTTGATCACCTGAACGGGTGGGCCTGGCCGCCTTCGTGGTGAGCCCTGCGGTCCTTGACGAGCCCGACTTAGACACGAAGCCGTTTGCCAGGAGGCGGTCGCGGAGTGCGTGGTCGTGGAAGAAGCCGTTGTCCCACAGGTCGGTGGTGACCTTGCTGGTGCGGGCCGCGCGACACCTTCCTCGTCAGCGCCGTACGGGGTGCGCGACGACTGCAGCGGCAGTCGAACTCGATCGGAATCCACGATACGCCTCGGCGAGGGCACCGAGCCGGCGGTCGACGTGCATGAGGCGATCCACCGGGCGATTCGTGATGGCCGGCCCGATGAGGCGGCCCAGGCCACGCCGACACGCCTCGACAGGACACCGGAGGACTACCGGGGGGAGATCCAGCGCGCCCGCTCGCCCGTTTCAGCGCGTCGCGCGACTGACCCGCGACGGCCGGCCAGTGGGTGCGGCGGCTGTACTGGAGCGCAGCGAGATCGGTGGGGTCAGCAGGATGTGCCGCGGCGGGGTGTCCGGTGCGGCGATGCGTTCCACCAGCAGGGACACGGCCTTCTCGCCCATGTCCAGGGCCGGTACGTCCGCTGCCGTGAGCGGCGGACGGAAGTCCTCGGCCCAGGTCTTGGCCGCGACTCCCGTGACGGAGAAGTCGTACGGCACTTCGATGCCGCTGTCCGCCAGCGCGCGCTCGATGCCGGGCAGCGCAGCCTCGTTGATGGTGGTGACAGCGGTGAGGTCCGGATGGCTGCGCAGGAGCGCTACGACGCATTCCTGGCCGGAGCGTGCATCGTCCCCGCACGGCACCTCGACGCCGTCGAGACCCCGTTCCGCCACGGCTGCCTCGAAACCCTCACTGGCCCTGCGCGCGGGACCGTAACCGGCCGAGATGAGTTCCCTGGAACGCGTGACCAGAGCCACTCGGCGGTGTCCCAGATCGGCGAGGTGCCGCACGCAGTGCTGGACCAAGCCGGCGTAGTCGACGTCGATCCAGGACATCTGGTGGTCGCCGGCCGTGTGCCCGATGCCGACGAAGGGCAGCCCCGCTGCCTGCAGACGACCCACACGCGGGTCCTCCAGGCGGATCTCCATCAGAATGACACCGTCTACCCGGCTCTCGGAGACCAACCGCTCGAATGAACGGTCGTGACCCCCGCCGGACGGGGACAGCAGCACGTCAAGATCGACGCGGGCGGCCGCCTCGACCACGCTGGCGACGAAGTCCAGTTGCATGTGGGTGAGCCTGTTGCCTGCCGGTGGTATGACGAGACCGATCGTCCGGGTCCGGCCCTCCTTGAGTGCCCTCGCAGTCGCGTTGGGGCGATATCCCAGTTCGTTGATCACGTCTTGGATGCGTCTGCGGGTGCTGGTTGCGACCGGTCGCTTGCCGCTGAGCGCGTACGACACTGTGCTGCGTGACACGCCGGCGCGCCGAGCGATCTCCCCGATGTTCATACAGCTCCCTCAAGCACTTACCCGCAGGGCGTCAGGGTACCTGGCGCGAATCGGTTCGCCATGGGGGCGGGAAGGGTGCGGGGGTGCTCCGGCCGGGGGCGGGGTGCTGGGTCTCGCCGCCGAAGCGGTTCGTGTGACCGTTCGACTCAGCCGGTGCTGTGGCCGACGGCGATCGGCTGTCGGCTCTTCGGCCGGCCGCAGCTCGCCTCCGCGGATGTGCCGGTGAAGTGATCATCCCAGCATCCATCGCTGGTTGGATCCGCAGTCACAGGTCCACAGTTGCGCGGGGCTGCCGTTGGCGGTCACGGCGCCTGTCACGTCCAGGCACAGGCCGGACCGAGCGCTTGTGACGGTGCCGTTCGCGTTGAGGTCCCACTGCTGGTTGGTCTGGCTGTTGCAGGACCAGGCGATGACCTTGGTGCCGGGGCCGGCGCGCTGGTCGGAGGCGTCAGCGCCGTAATCGGTGCGGCTGTTCTTCTCGACGCCGATGACGACGAAACCGAACGACGGCAGCCACGGGCCTCATCCACGCTTCTTCGTCGGCGAATCGGGCGGTGTGGCCGGGCACGGTCGAGACGGAGCCCAGGGTGCCCAGGTCCGTGTCGGTGGGGTGGTAGACCCTGCCGCCGTTGAATCCGTTGCGGGCAGACACGCTGACCGACGCGGTGGTGAAGGGACCGCTGGGGGCGGCGACGCTTGCCACGGAGGGAGCTGGTAGGGGCGGCGGCCCACTCCGGTCGCAGGGGCGCGAGCATCGCCGCGAGCAGCTTGGCGACGGCCACGAACGCGGCCGCAACCCCCTGACGGGTCGTGCCCGTCAGCCGGATCGTCTCGGGTGGGCGGGACCTCCGCGGACCCTCGGGATGAATGTGTGCTTCACGGCATCAGCGACCTCGTTGTCGATCTTCAGGACGATGGTGACCGGTGGCGGCTGGTCGATCCGCCGACGACAGAGCCGATGAGGTCGCCCCGGACGGGACCGCGTCAAAGGTCCGTCCGGCTGACGGAGCCCGGCGGCCAGATCTCGTCTCATCGCGTCTTCTTCGGGTTCGGGCGCCGCTTTCCTGCGGCTGTGCGCGCAAGGGTGATGAGTTCGCGGCGGTGAGCTGGCGTACGACGTCGCAGCCGCCCGAGGGAGTGGTCTCAAGCGGGCTGGACGAGCGCCCTGGCCCCCACGGTGCCTCACGGGCGTCTGGGCATCATGAAGGCACAGGCGGGCGAAGAGTGCATGAGCCCGCGGGGAATGACGTCGGGCCGGGGACCGTCCCGTGGTCACGCGATTCACGGCTTGCGCAAGCCGTGGTGCGAACCGGTTCCACGCAAGCGCTTCGACGAAGGAGGTTACGACCGGAGGGGTGCGGGGTCAATGGAGTGCCGCGAGGCGAAGCCAGGTGCCGACGGCGGGGCGGCGCTCCGCCGTCGGCCGATGCAGTCGGAGCCGGTCGCCCGGCATCCGGGCTTGGTCGCTGCGTTCCTGTTCACCGGCGCCATGGCAGGTCATCCGGGTGGTCCGGGACCGGGCGGCGGGCATGCCCGCGCGCCCTACCGGTCCGCTCGGCCCGCGGACACGCCACCACCTGCCAGCCTGATGCGGGGCGCGCGCGGACGCGTCGGCCGGCCGCGACCCGCTGCAATCAAGCCGTCGAATCGATTCCGCGACAAGGTTTGTGACAGAGGCTCCAACACCCTTGACAGCGCCGCGAAACCGGGAGCACCGTCTCCCCCCGAAACCTCTCTGCAATCTCGCTGCAAAGACAGCACATTCAAGCGCTTCCGGATTCGCCGACGCCACCAACACCAAACCCGACCGGGTTGCGTCGGCACGGTGGGGAGATCAGATGGGCACCGCACGTGCAAGACACCAGCTGCTGTCCGGCCGCGGTGGCGTCCGGCTGTTACTCGCGGCCGTACGACGCCGCGGCAGGCGGGAAAGAGTGCCGGATCAGGCACACGTCCCTCCGTCGGCAAACTCGCCCCGCTCTCGACGCCCTCGGCGGACCATGGTCGCCCGGGCGGGGGCCGCGGCCACGCTCGTCGCCGGAACTCTGATCGGCGCCACGGCCGCGGCCGGCACGGCTCGGGCCGCCACCTCCGGGCCGTGCGACATCTATGCGGCGGGCGGTACGCCCTGTGTGGCGGCGCACAGCACGACGCGAGCGCTGTACGCCTCGTACGACGGGCCGCTTTACCAGGTCCGGCGTGGCTCGGACAACACCACCCGGGACATCGGCGTCCTGAGCGCGGGCGGGTACGCCGACGCCGCCGCCCAGGACTCGTTCTGCTCGGGGACGACGTGCCTGATCACGATCGTCTACGACCAGTCCGGCCGCGGCAACAACCTCACCCAGGCGCCCGCGGGCGGCGCCGCGGGCGGGCCCGACAACCTTGCGAACGCGACCGCCGCGCCCACCACGGTGGGCGGCCATAAGGCCTATGGCGTCTTCGTGGCGCCCGGCACCGGTTACCGGAACAACCACACCAACGGCATCGCCACCGGGGACGGTCCCGAGGGCATGTACGCGATCTTCGACGGCACGCACTACAACGGCGGCTGCTGCTTCGACTACGGCAACGCCGAGACGAACAGCAACGACGACGGCAACGGCACCATGGAGGCCATCTACTTCGGCAACATCAGGGTCTGGGGCTATGGTTCGGGCAACGGCCCCTGGATCATGGCCGATCTGGAGAACGGCCTGTTCTCCGGGGTCAACCAGCATGACAACGCGGGCGACCCGACCATCAACTACCGGTACACGACCGCCATCATCAAGGGCGGCCCGAACCACTGGGCGATCCGTGGGGGCAACGCGCAGTCCGGCGGCCTGTCCACCTTCTACGACGGACCGCGTCCCAACGTCGCCGGTTACAACCCGATGCGGAAGCAGGGTGCCATCATCCTGGGCACCGGCGGCGACAACAGCAAGGGCGCCCAAGGTACCTTCTACGAGGGCGTGATGACCTCCGGCTACCCGTCGGACGCGACCGAGAACGCGGTCCAGGCCAACATCACCGCGGCGGGATACAGCAACTCCTCCGGCGGGGCGAGCACCGGTGCGCTGCACGCGGTGGGCGCGGGCAAGTGCCTGGACGTGCCGAACTCGTCCACCACGGCCGGTACACAGCTGCAGATCTGGGACTGCAGTGGTGCTGCCAACCAGACCTGGACCCGCACGTCCTCGGGCCAGCTGACCGTCTACAGCGGCAGCAGCCCGATGTGCCTGGACGCTTACAACAACCAGACGTCCGCCGGCACCAAGGTGGTGACGTGGCCGTGCAACGGCGGTGCCAACCAGCAGTGGCAGATGAACTCCAACGGCACCGTCACCGGCACCCAGTCCGGACTCTGCCTCGACGTCACCGGCGCCTCCACGGCCAACGGCGCCCTGGCCGAACTCTGGCCGTGCAACGGCCAATCCAACCAACAATGGAGTCTCAACTGACCCGAACGGCTCCAGCCCGTGGTCGGCTCACCCCCGGCCGCGGGCCACCGCCACCGGATGCGGGCAGCCCCGTGCCCCACGCCCGGCGGGCAGCTCCACATGGCCTTCTCCGACCGTCCGGCCGAATCGCCCGAACCCCTCGCCGGACCCTGGAGTGGCCGCGTTGCGCGGGCGGTCTCGACGGCGAACAACGCCACATCGCTCCTGCACCACCGGCCCAGGTGCGCCACCACTGGAGGATGACGATGTCCAGAACCAGAGTGCTCCGCGGCCTCTGGACCGCCCCCTTGGCTCTGTTCGCCTTGCTGGTCCAGAGCCTGGCCACGGCCGGGACCGTGTACGCCGTACCCGCCGAGCGCCAGGCGGCGGCCGCCGCCCTGTACGTGGCGCCGGGTGTGGCTCCCGGCGGGAACGGCACCGCTGAGCAGCCGTTCGCCACGATCGACCAGGCGCAGCAGCCCGCGCACCGGCTCTCGGTCGATTCGGACGTCGTGGTCTACCTGGCCGGTGGCACCTACCGACTGTCCAAGCCGCTGACATTCGGCTCCGGTGACAGCGGCCAGAACGGCCACACCATCACCTACCAGGCTGTGTCCGGGCAGCAGCCGGTCGTGAGCGGCGCCCAGCAGATGTCGGGTTGGCAGGTGCATGATCAGAGGGGCAAGATCGGGTCGGTTCACGTCGGCACTGGTGTGAACACGCGTCAGTTGTACGTGAACGGCGAGGAGGCACCGCGGGCGGCGATCCAGGTGCCCCGCTCCGGCTTCACCTTCACGCGGACCGGCCTGACCGTCACCGACTCCTCCTTCGACTACCTGGCCGGCCTTTCGCACCAGACCCACATGGAAGTCGAGAGCCTCAACTCCTTCACCGACCGCTACGCGCCGGTCCAGTCGATCAGCGGCACAACCATCACCATGCAGCAGCCCGCGTGGAACAACAACTCCTGGGGATACGACACCATCAACGCGCCGTTCGCCGGCGGGACCATGTATCTGGAGAACAACTACGCGTTCCTGAAGCAGGCCGGACAGTGGTACCTCGACTCGTCCACCGGCGACCTGTACTACCGGGCCCAGCCTGGGCAGAACCCGAACAGCCTCGACATCGAACTGCCCAGGCTGCAGAGCCTGCTCGGCATCAGCGGCAGCTACGGCTCACCAGCGACCGGCCTGGCATTCACCGGCATCCGGTTCACCGGGACTTCCTGGCTCGGCCCGAGCGGATCCGACGGATACGCGGACCAGCAGAGCGGCGCCCACATCACCGGTGCCTGCGCGATGCCGGCCAACTGGCTGAGCACGTGTAAGTCGGGGTGCCCGCAGTTCGAGGCCGCCCGTAACCACTGGGCGCAGATGCCCGCGGCCGTCCAGGTCTCCGCCGCCACCGGCATCACGTTCTCCGGCAATACGTTCTCCGAACTCGGGCAGGCCGGACTGGGTATGGGCAACGACGGTGTCGCCACGGCCTCCGGCACCGGACTCGGCGCGGGCGGCGTCACCATCACCGGCAACACGTTCACCGACATCGCCGGCAGCGGCATCCAGGTCGGCGGAATCCAGCCGGACGCGCATCACCCCGGCAACCCGCAGATGACCGACCAGAACATCGTGATCAGCGACAACCGGGTCAGCGAGGTGGGCACCGACTACAGGGAGACCGCGGGCATCCTGTCCACCTACGTCACGAACGTGACGATCACCCACAACCAGTGCGACCACCTTCCCTACGACGGGCTCGACATCGGCTGGGGCTGGGGGATCAACGACCCCGGCGGCAGCCAGGACTACGTCAACCGGGGCACGTACAACTACCAGCCCGTCTACAGCACCCCCACGACGCTGAAGAACAACACCGTCTCCCACAACCTCGTCTTCGACACCAAGAAGGCGATGTTCGACGGCGGGAGTATCTACAGCCTGTCTGCGAGCCCCGGCTCGGTGATCTCCGACAACTACATGTACGGCAACAACCACACCACCGCGCTGTACCTCGACGAGGGCTCCCGGTACCTGAACGTGGTGCAGGACGCCGGTAACTGGGCGCTCACCAACGCCGGCGCGAACAACCACACCGACGACAGCACCTTCTCCGGCAACGTCCTGGTCAGCGGCAGCAACTGGCCGCAGGGCGCGCAGCAGGTGATCCAGCAGGCAGGCGTCCGGGCGTCGGGCGGCGGTGAGGGCTTCCCCACCGGCTACCACCAGCTGGTGATCGGCAGCGACAGTCTGTGCCTGGACGTGCACGGCAACTCCGGCGCCGTGGGCGCCGCGATCGACCGGTGGACCTGCAACGGGCAGAGCAACCAGCAGTTCGAGTTCAGGCCGGTCTCGGGCGGCTATGGGCAACTGGCGGCGCAGAACTCCGGACACGTCGTGGCGGTGTCGGGCGGCTCCACGGCCGCGGGTACGCCCGACATCGTGCAGCAGGCCCCGGACGGAACGGCCGGCAGTCTGTGGCTGCCGGTACGGCAGTCCGACGGCTCGTACTCCTTCCAGAACGAGAACGGCGGCCTGTGCCTTGACCTCTACGGCGGCGACAGCAACCTCGGCCAGCAGCTCGACCAGTGGCCCTGCAAGAACACGGTCGGCAACAACCAGGACTTCACCCCCCGCTGACCAGGTCGCGTGCTCGTTCACCCCCCCCAACCCACTGTCCCGCACCAGTGAGGAACGCTGATGAAGAAGTACGCGACACCCCTGGCCGCCGCACTGACGGCCGCGCTCGGCGTCGGCACCGCCCTGCCCGCGGCGGCGGCCACCGGCACCGAGCCGCCGCCCTCCGCCGCACGGTCCGCCGCCACGCCCGCCGACGTTCGACTGATGCCATTGGGCGACTCGATCACCTGGGGCGTCGGCAGCCCGTCCGGGAACAGCTACCGGGGCTCCCTGTGGAACCAGCTGGCGGCCGAGGGACACGCCCTGGACTTCGTCGGCTCGGGTCGCAACGGCACCATGTCCGACCCGGACAACGAAGGCCACTCCGGCTGGCGGATCGACCAGATAACCGGCATCGCGGACTCCGTGCTGGCCCGTTACCGGCCGAACGTGGTCACCCTGGAGATCGGTACCAATGACCTGAACGGCAACTACCAGGTCCCGACCGCCCCCGACCGGCTCCGCGCGCTCATCGACCGGATCACCGGCGACGTCCCCGCCGTCGCCGTCCTCGTCGGCACCGTGATCGTCTCCACCAGCGGCACCGAGGAGGCCAACCGGCCCGCTTTCAACGCCAAGCTCCCCGAAATCGTCACGGCCGAGCAGGCCGCCGGCAAGCACGTACGCCTGGTGGACATGAGCGGCCTGACCACCGCGGACCTGGCCGACTCCCTGCACCCCAACGACAACGGCTACCGGAAGATGGCGGACGCCTTCAACGCCGGGGTCCAGGCCGCGGACGCGGCAGACTGGATCAAGCCGCCGGTCTCCGTGGGCGGTCAGGTGCGCTCCGGAATCGCGGGGAAGTGCCTGGACGTCAACGGCGGCAACAGCGCCGACGGGACCGCCGCGGACATCCGGTCCTGCAACGGCGCCGAGGCTCAGCAGTGGTCCGCGCGCTCCGACGGCACCCTGCGGGCGCTCGGGAAGTGCCTCGACGCCACCGGACGCGGTACCGCCAACGGCACCAAGATCGAGATCTGGGACTGCAACGGCGGTGCCAACCAGCAATGGCAGGCGTACAACGGCGGCTACCGCAACCCCGTCTCCGGTCGTTGCCTCGACGACCCCGGCTCGTCCGCCACCGACGGGACGCAACTGGGCCTGTGGGACTGCAACGGCGGGGCCAACCAGCAGTGGACCGCTCTGCCGGTCCCGTGAGCCCATGGCCCGACTCCACTCGCAGCACCGTCTCGCGGCCGGTGTCATCCCCCTCACACAGAAGGAGAATGATCCTTTATGTCCTGGCTCAATGAGCGGACCCGTCTTCGCAAGGCCCTCGCCTCCGTCACCGGTTTGACAGCCGGCACGGTACTGGCCCTGGCGGGCACGGCGGCACCCGCCGCCCATGCGGCTTCCAGCACGCTGGGCGCTGCCGCGGCCGACAGCGGCCGCTATTTCGGCACGGCCGTGGCCGCCGGGAGGCTCGGCGATTCGACGTATTCCACGATTCTCGACCGGGAGTTCAACATGATCACCCCGGAGAACGAGATGAAGTGGGACACCACCGAGCCGTCCCGCGGCAACTTCAACTTCGGCCCGGGCGACCAGATCGTCGGCCACGCCACTGCGCACGGTCAGCGGATGCGTGGCCATACCCTGGTGTGGCACTCGCAGTTGCCGGCCTGGGTCAGTGGCATCAGGGACGCGAACACGCTGCGCACCGTGATGAACAACCACATCACCACGGTGATGAACCACTACAAGGGAAAGATCTACGCCTGGGACGTGGTCAACGAAGCCTTCGCCGACGGCTCCACCCAGCACCGCAGCTCGGTGTTCCAGGACGTGCTCGGCAACGGCTTCATCGAGGAGGCGTTCCGCACTGCCCGGGCCGTCGACCCTTCGGCCAAGCTCTGCTACAACGACTACAACATCGAGAACTGGTCGGACGCCAAGACCCAGGGCGTCTACACCATGGTGCGCGACTTCAAGTCCCGCGGCGTGCCCATCGACTGCGTCGGCTTCCAGAGTCACTTCGGCACCGGCGGCCCGCCGTCGAGCTTCCAGACCACCCTGGCCAACTTCGCGGCCCTCGGCGTCGACGTCCAGATCACCGAACTCGACATCGCCCAGGCATCGCCGACCGCCTACGCCAATACGGTGCAGGCTTGCATGAACGTCCCCCGCTGCACCGGCATCACCGTGTGGGGGATCAGGGACAGCGACTCGTGGCGGTCGGGTGAGAACCCGCTGCTGTTCAGCGGCAACGGCAGCAAGAAGCCGGCCTACGACGCGGTCCTGTCCACGCTGGGCGGTGGTACGGGGAACTCGGGGGGCATCGTCTCGGGCCAGGTGTATTCGCTGAGCGATGTCGCCGCGGGGCGAGTGCTGGACGTGCCGAGCGGGCAGACGGCGAACGGCACGCCGTTGCAGGACTGGGACGCAAACGGTGCTGCCGCGAACCAGCAGTGGCGGGCGAATCAGAACGATGATGGTTCGTACACGCTGACGAATGTCGGCAGTGGGCGGGTTCTGGACGAGCCGGGTGGCCAGACCGGCAACGGCACGCGGATGGAGCTCTGGGATGCCAACGGCGGTGCGAACCAGCACTGGCGGGCGAGCCGGAACGGCGACGGTTCGTACACCCTGATCAACGTCGCTTCCGGCCGGGCGCTGGAGATTCCCGGCGGGCAGACTGCCAACGGGGCCCCCGTCCAGATCTGGGACTCCAGCGGCGGCGCCAACCAGCACTGGAACTTCGGGTGAGGTGACCGGCGCCAAGCGCGCGCTCCTGCCCGCGGTCCGTTTCCGGGTACCCCGAACCCACTCCAGCGTCCGGCACGGTGGCCGTCGACCGGACGCGGGTTCCGGCATGCCGTCACGGCGAGCCGACCAGGGCAAACATGGGATGGATCGAGTTCCGATTCGGTGCAACACATGAATTGACTCCGTGTCAGGTGTGTGGGATCACTATGGAACATGGGATGTCTGGGTGTTCTCTATGAGTACATCCGGGCCCGCTGACGGGAGCGGTCGACTGACCGCCCCGGCTGGATGCCCTCGGACAGGCACGGCACTCTCTGCCCCCTTCCCCACATATTCGAGGAACAGAATGCAGCCTTCATCCGTTTCGCCCCGGAGCCCCGTTCAAGGACCACGCCTATCGGCAACCGCTGCCGTATGCGTGATGGCACTGCTGACCCTCTTGCTGGCGACCGCGCCGACATGGTCGGCGTCGGCACCTGTGGCTCCCCTGGTGAGTTCGGCGTCGGGGCGGTGCCTGGACGTCAAGGGCAACGTCGACACGCCGGAAACCGCGTTGGAGATCTGGGACTGCAACGGCCAGGCCAGTCAGGCGTTCGAGTTCACGTCGGCGGGTGAGCTGAGGACGATGGGCGGCACCCGGTGCATGGACGCCTACGACAACCGGACGGCTCCCGGATCCCCGGTGGCCATCCGGTCGTGCGACGGACGGCCGACCCAGGTGTGGCGACAGAACTCCGACGGGTCCGTCACCGGCGTGGCGTCCGGATTCTGCCTGGACGTCAACGGGGCGGGCACGGCCAACGGCACCGTGGTCATCCTGTGGACCTGCAACGGTCGGAGCAACCAGAAGTGGAGCACCCCGGCAGCTCCGCCCAGCGCATTGGGCCCGTGCGACATCTACTCCGCGGGCGGTACGCCGTGCGTGGCCGCGCACAGCACGGTGCGGGCGCTCTACGGTTCGTACCACGGCTCCCTCTACCAGGTCAGGCGTTCCTCGGACAACGCGACCAGGGACATCGGCGTGCTGGCGCCCGGCGGCTTCGCCGACGCGGCGGCGCAGGACTCGTTCTGCACGGGTACCTCGTGTGTGATCACGGTCGTCCGCGACCAGTCCGGACACGGCAACGACCTGTGGTACCAGGGCTCGGCCCAGGTCCCGGGATCGAGCCAGAGCAGCCCCGCGAAGGCGACCTCCGAGTCACTGACCGCAGGGGGGACCAAGGCGTACTCGCTGTACATCAATCCCGGGAACAGCTACTGGCGAGACGGTCACCTGACGGGCGTGCCGGCCGGCGCCGCACCCGAAGGGGCGTACATGGTCACCAGTGGCACCCACGTCAACAGTGGCTGCTGCTTCGACTACGGCAACAGCGAGACGACCAGGAAGGCCGACGCCGCCGGGGCGATGGACGCGATCAACTTCGGTACCGAGTGCTGGTTCGGCGGCTGCGTCGGCAGCGGCCCCTGGGTGCAGGCCGATCTCGAGTGGGGCCTCTACTCCGGCGGCAGCCAGTCCTGGAACACCAACCAGCGAGCTTTTCCCAGCAAGTTCGTCACCGCGATGCTGAAGAACAACGGGACGTCGAGGTTCGCCCTCAAGGGCGCCAACGCGCAGTCAGGCGGCCTGACCACCCTGTGGGACGGCGGGCTTCCGGGCGGATACAGCCCCATGAAGAAACAGGGAGCCATCGTCCTGGGCAGCGGCGGTGACTGCTGCAAGGCCGGCGGCGGCGCCAACCTGAGCGCAGGCACCTTCTACGAAGGGGCGATCGTCGCCGGCTACCCCTCCGACGCGACCGACAACGCGGTGCAGGCCAATATCACCGCCGCCGGATATCGCTGAACTCCACTCAGCTCCCCAACTCGACCCGGGAGGCGATGACTTGTGTCAACGACCATTGCGAGAGCCAGGGGTCTTCGACCGCTGACCACGCTGCTGTCCCTGCGCAGAACCCTGGCGCTCCTCTTCTCGGCCGTGCTGCTCACCGTGGCCGCCCAGCTCCTTTCCCTGAGCACGGCGCAGCCCGCCGCCGCGCTCGGCAACGGGCTGGCGCTGACGCCGCAGATGGGCTTCAACGACTGGAACGCGTACGGCTGCAATGTCTCCGAGTCGCTGATCAAGTCCACCGCTCAGGCGATGCACACCAACGGCATGCAGGCGGCGGGCTACTCGTACGTCAACATCGACGACTGCTGGATGACCCACAACCGCGATTCCGGTGGCCGCCTGGTACCGGATCCGGCCAAGTTCCCCGACGGCATCAAGGGCACCGCGGACTACGTGCACGCGCTGGGGCTGAAGCTGGGAATCTACGAGGACTCGGGCACCGCGACCTGTGCGGGGTATCCGGGCAGCCTGGGGCACGAGACCACGGACGCTCAGTCGTTCGCGTCGTGGGGTGTGGACTATCTGAAGTACGACAACTGCAACAATACCGGGGTGCCGGCACAAACCCGGTACACCTCGATGCGGGACGCCCTGGCCGCCACCGGCCGGCCGATCCTGTTCAGCCTGTGCAACTGGGGCCAGGAGAACGTGTGGACCTGGGGCGCGGGCGTGGGCAACAGCTGGCGCACCACCGGGGACATCAGCCCCAGCTACTCCAGCATGCTGTCGATCTTCCACAGCAACGTGGGACTGGCCTCCTACGCCGGACCCGGCCACTGGAACGACCCGGACATGCTGGAGATCGGCAACGGCTCGATGACGGCCACCGAGAACCGCAGCGAGTTCAGCCTGTGGGCGGAGATGGCCGCTCCGCTGATCACGGGCACCAACATTGCCTCGGCCAGTTCCGACACCTTGTCCACCCTGACCAACTCCCGGGTGATCGCGGTCGACCAGGACCCCCTCGGCAAACAGGGCACCATGGTGTCGTCCTCGGGCGGCCTGGACGTGCTGGCCAAGCCGCTGGCGAACGGGGACGTGTCGGTGGCCCTGTTCAACGAGACGGGCTCGACGGCCACCATCACCACCACCGCGGCCGCGATCGGGAAGACCGGGGCGTCCGCCTATACCCTGACCGACCTGTGGTCGGGCGCGTCCTCGACCACCTCCGGCACGATCAGCGCCTCGGTGCCGCCCCACGGCACGGTGATGTACCGGGTCGCGGGCGGCACCACCAGCGGCGGCGGTACCAGCGTGACCGGTGAGCTGCACGCGGTGGGTGCGGGCAAATGCCTGGACGTACCGAACTCCACCACGACCGCCGGCACCCAGGTGGAGATCTGGAGCTGCAACGGCGGGGCCAACCAGACATGGACGCACTCCACCTCCGACCAGCTCACCGTCTACTCCGGCAGCGCCCAGATGTGTCTGGACGCCTACAACAACCAGACCACCCCCGGGACGAAGGTGGAGATCTGGCCGTGCAACGGCCAGACCAACCAGCAGTGGACGCTGAACTCCAACGGCACCGTCACCGGCGTCCAGTCCGGCCTGTGCCTGGATGTCACCGGAGCGGCCACCGCCGACGGAACCCTCGCCCAGCTGTGGACCTGCAACGGCAGCAGCAGCCAGCGGTGGACGCTGGCATGACTCCCCCTCGCCTCGGTCACCGGCAGCTCAGGTGCCGCCGTGCGGTGGCACCGCCACAGAGGAGGTCTCCTTGCCCGGATCATCAACCGATCGCAGACGAAGGCGATTCCCGGCCGCGCTCCTGACCGCTCTTGCGATGGCCCTGGCCGCGTTGGGCACACCGGCGTTCGCCGCATCCCCGCCGACCGGTACGCCCGCCGCCGTGCACCCGGCGACCCCGCCGACGAACACGTCCGGGGCCGACGCGTCGCTTCCGTGCGACATCTATGCCGCGGGCGGCACGCCGTGTGTGACGGCGCACTCTACGACGAGGGCACTCTTCGCGTCGTACAACGGGCCGCTGTACGAGATCCAGCGGTCCTCCGACCACAGCTACCGCGACATCGGAGTGCTCGGCGCGGGCGGGTACGCCGACTCCGCGTCCCAGGTGTCGTTCTGCGCGGGCACGTCGTGCACGATCACGAAGATCTACGACCAGACCACCCGACACAACGACCTGCCGATCTCCTGGGGCGGCTACTGGAAGGGTCCCGGCCCGAATGGATCCGACGTGGGGGCCGACGCCATGGCCCTGCCGGTGACCGCGGCCGGCCATCAGGTCTACGGTGTCAAGGTCACCCCCGGTGTCGGCTACCGGATCGACCACGCGAGCGGCGTGGCCACCGGATCCCAGCCCGAAGGCATCTACATGGTGACGTCGTCGAACTACACGAACCAGTGGTGCTGCTTCGACTACGGCAGCGGTGAGAACTCCCACACCGACACCGGCAACGCCACCATGAACGCCATCTACTGGGGCAACGCGTGCTGGTTCGGCGGATGCACCGGCAGCGGCCCCTGGGTCGAGGCCGACCTGGAGAACGGCATGTTCCACACCAACACCGGCTCCAACAACGACCCGAACAACCAGGGCGTGCACTATGCGTTCGTCAGCGCGTGGCTGAAGAACAACGGCACCAGCAACTTCACTCTCAAATACGGCAACGCCAGCAGCGGTGGCCTGACCACCACCTTCTCCGGTCCCCTGCCGAACGGCTACTCACCGATGAAGGTGGACAGTTCGGTCCTGCTCGGCACCGGGGGCGACAACAGTCCCAATGGCGTGGGCGAGTTCTTCGAAGGCGCGATGACGGCGGGCTATCCCTCCGACGCCACCGAGAACGCCGTGCAGGCCGCCATCACCGCCGCCGGCTACGGGGTGGTCGGCGGCGGTGCCATGACGGGTGAGCTGCACGCGGTGGGTGCGGGCAGGTGTCTGGAGGTGCCGGGCTCGTCCACGACGCCGGGCACGCAGACACAGATCCGGGACTGCGCCGGTGCGGCGAACCAGACCTGGTCGAGGACCGCTTCCCAGGAGCTCTCCGTGTACTCCGGCGGCAGCCGGCTGTGTCTGGACGCTTCCGGGCGGGACACCGGCCCCGGCACCAAGGTCATCACCTGGACCTGCAACGGCCAGAGCAACCAGCAGTGGACGCTGAACGCCAACGGCACCATCACCAGCGCCCCGTCCGGCCTGTGCCTGGACGTCACCGGCGCCGCCAGCGCCAACGGCACCCCAGTGGAGCTGTGGTCCTGCAACGGCCAATCCAACCAGCAATGGTCGCTGAGCTGACCCGGCGAGGAACCCGCGCTCGACTCCGGGGCGGCTTCCGACCGCCGCCCCGCCGCATGTCGCCGCGCCGCAGCGAAGAGGCACCCAATCGCAGGAGGAACGGATGAGGACGAGAACGAGACCCAGCCGTCCGGCACTGGTGGTCGGCATCGTCCTGGCACTCGTGCTGCCGTTGCTGTCGACGGCCGCGAGTCAGGCCGCCTCGGACAAGTCGCTGAGCGTGCACCTGGCGTCGACCCGAGGACCGTCGACCGGTGTGGGGGAAGGGTTCCTCTACGGAATCAGCGAAGACGGCAGCCAGCCCGTGGACCAGTTCCTCCAGCCGCTGGGGATCAACGCGTTCCGCGGCGGCGGATGGTTCTCCGGCGGCTGGATCAGCGACGGCTACCAGTACGGCTCGGCCACCAAGGCCGACGTCGACTCGATCACCGCGCAGGCGAAACGGCTCACCCGGCCGCCCTACCACGCGCAGTACCAGGTGCTGGTGAGCGACATCTACGGCGCGAACGGAGGCCAGCCGTCGAACACGAGGTACCCGTGCGACAACGGCGACTGCTCCAACTGGGTCGACTTCATCGACTCCACGGTGGGAGCGTTGCAGTCTTCGGGGCTCACGTTCTCCTACGACATCTGGAACGAGCCGGACATTTCCGCCTTCTGGACCCGGGGCGTGAACAGCGCCCAGTACTTCCGGATGTGGGACACCGCCTACCGGGAGATCCGGCGCATCGCCCCGCAGGCGCAGATCGTAGGGCCGTCACTCGCGTTCACCCCGCAGAGCAACCCGGGTGAATGGCAGACCTGGCTCGCGCACGTGAAGGCGGCCGGGACAGTGCCGGACATGATCACCAACCACAACGAGGGTGATGTCGACGACCCCGTCACTGTCGCGCGGAGCCTCGACAACGCGCTGAGCTCGGCGGGCATCGGTCCGCTGCCGCTGTCCTCGAACGAGTACCAGCCGGCCGACCGGCAGACCGCCGGGGTGACGGCCTGGTACCTGGCGCGGTTCGCGCAGTCCGGGTACACCAACGCGATGCGCGGCAACTGGGTGTGTTGTGTCACCCCGAACCTGACGGGAGTTCTCACCCGGAGCGGGGGCGCCTGGCAGCCGACCGGCAACTGGTGGGCGCTCCGGGACTACGCCGACATGACCGGTACCCTCGTGGACACCTCCGGCCAGATCGGTTCGACGGCGATCTCGGCCTCCGAGGACTCCGCGAACAAGCGCGCGGTGGCGATCGTCGGCGACTCGAATGGGTACACCGGCGCCGCGTCCGTGACCTTCGACGGGCTGTCGTCCGTACCCTGGCTGGCGAACGTCGGCAGCGTGCACGTCATCGTCCACCGCATCCCGGACCAGGCGCCGCTCGGTGCGCCCCAGACCGTGTACGACCAGAACGTGCGCACCTCGGGCGGCTCGATCACCGTGCCGATCACGTTCCAGGACGCGCACGACGCGTTCGCCGTCCATGTGACACCGGCCTCGTCCGGCGGCGGGGGCTTCCCGGACGGCTACCACCAACTCGTGGCCGCCAACAACAACTTGTGCCTCGACGTGTACGGAAACTCCGGCAGCGCCGGTGCCGCGATCGACCAGTGGACCTGCAACGGGCAGGGCAACCAGCAGTTCCGGTTCGTGCCCGCCACGGACGGCTACGGGGAACTGCGGGCCCAGAACTCCGGCCTGGACGTGGCGGTGGCCGGCGGTTCCACGGCGGCGGGCACCCCGGACATCCTCCAGCAGGCCACCGGCGCGGCGGCGGGCAGCCTCTGGCTGCCTGTGCGGCAGTCCGACGGCTCCTACGAGTTCCAGAACAAGAACAGCGGGCTGTGCCTGGACGTCTACGGCGCCGGCAGCAATCCGGGGCAGCAACTGGACCAGTGGCAGTGCAAGAACACGCCCGGCACGAATCAGGACTTCATCCTCCGCTGACCGCGTCTCCACGGACACCGGCCCGCGAGCGACCTCCGGCAACCAGGTAGCCACGGCCCCTACGAACAGCACAGCCATCGCGCCCCAAGGCCGGACCACCCCGGCGGCCAGGGAACGCCATACCTCGGGGGCCGAGCCGAGTCACCAGCACACCCGGTCCGACCTGAACTGCGACCGGGGCTACGAGTGGTGGCTGATGGAGCAGGCCAAGGCGCGCAACCCGGACATCAAGCTGTACGGGCTCGCCTGGGGGCGCCCGGCTGGATCGGCGGCGGGAACTTGGAGGCAACGTCGCCTCCGGCTCCAACCTCAAGCAGTGGAACTCCGACGGGAGCACCAACCTGCAGTGGCAGCTGATCGACGTCGGCAACGGCTACTACCGCATCATGAACCGCACCAACGGCATGGCCGCCGACAGCTGGGGCAACTCCGCCCACGGCGCTTCCGCCCGCCAGGAGGCGTGGAACGGCGGCAACAACCAGCAGTGGTCGCTCAACAGCCTCGGCGGCAACCGCTACCAGATCGTCAATCGGAGCACCGGCACCGCCCTTGACGGCAGCGGCAGTACCACGGTCGGCTCCACCACGGTCATGTGGACACCGAACTCCAGCACCAACAACGAATGGACCATCACCGCGGTCTGAACTGCCCCAGCCTCATTCGTCGCGGTGTCACCGCCGCACACAGCACCCGTCCCCAACCGATCGGTGCTCCCTGCACATCCCTCGACTACGGAAGAAGGAATGCATGAAACGCAAACCGCTCTTAGTGTCCATCGCGGCCGCGATACTTCTCGTCCTGGCCGCTGCGGGCACCTCGTTCAGCAGTGGCCTTGGCCCGCCCGCGTCGGTCACGACCACCGGCGCCCCAAGGGCGACTGCCGGCTGCGGCAGGGCCCCCACGCTGACGAGTGGCACACACACGATTCAGAGCGGCGGCCAGACGCGCAGTTACATACTGCGGGTTCCTGCCGACTACGACAGCAACCACCCCTACCGGCTGATCCTCGGCTTCCACTGGCGGGGCGGCACGGCCAACGACGTCGACTCGGGCGGAACGGACGGGTACAACTGGTCCTACTACGGCCTACGGCGCCTGGCGGACAACGCGAACAACAGCACGATCTTCGTCGCCCCCCAGGGCATCGACAACGGCTGGGCCAACTCCGGCGGCCAGGACGTGGCCTTCGTCGACGCAATGGTCAGCCAGATCGAAGCAGGTCTGTGTGTCGACACCACGCAGTTGTTCTCCGCCGGTTTCAGCTACGGCGGCGCGATGTCGTACGCCCTCGCCTGCTCCCGGGCGACGGTCTTCCGCGCGGTCGCGGTCTACTCCGGAGCGAACCTCAGCGGGTGCAACGGCGGCACTCAGCCCATCGCGTACATGGGTCTGCACGGCATCAGGGACAACGTGCTGCCCATCTCGTCGGGACGGGAACTGCGCGACACCTTCGTCCGGGCGAATGGCTGCACCCCGCAGAACCCGCCCGAGCCGGCCTACGGAAGCCTGACGCACATAATCACCACCTACTCAGGATGCAGGTCCGGATACCCCGTCGTCTGGGCCGCGTTCGACGGAGCGGGCCACGATCCCGGTCCTGTCGACGGTTCCACCGGTGACGGCTGGCACACCTGGACGTCGGCGGCGGTGTGGCAGTTCTTCACACAGTTCGGCTCGAATTCGCCACCGCCGTCCGGCAGCCAGGAGATCGTCGGCCAGCAGTCGGGGCGCTGCCTCGACATCGACAACTCCACCACGGCCAACGGCACGCAGTCACAACTGTGGGACTGCAACGGCGGCTCCAACCAACGGTGGACCTTCACCGCCGGAAAGCAGCTGGTTGTCTACGGCGACAAGTGCCTGGGCGTGGGCCAGACAGCGGGCAACGGCACCCCGGCGGCGATCTGGGACTGCAGCGGGCAGGCAGATCAGCAATGGAACGTCAATCCCGACGGCACGATCACAGCAGCGCAGTCGGGGCTCTGCCTGGACGCAAGCGGCCAGGGGACCGCCAAGGGGACGAAAGTTCAGCTATGGAGTTGCACGGGCGGTGCGAACCAGCACTGGCGCCTGCAGAACTGACACACCGGGGCCAGGATGAAACGCCGCAGTCCAAGCCGATCGAATGGCCGGGCTGCGGACAGGCACCTCATTGGCTCCGGAGCGGGGCCGGTCTGCGGACGGTTTTGAGATGGCCGGTCGCCTATGTCCACGATGCTCGGGTACACATCCGGCAGCACGTCCGTCGTGAGCCCGTTCCGCCAGTGCGGCACCAAGACCACCCCCCATCACCCGGAGTTCGGGCTCCACCTGCGTCTTTGGCACCACTGGCTCCTGCCCCCTCGCCTCGAGGTCCTGCCTTGACAGCTCGGCGAACACCTCTGCCACTGTCTCGCGCGTCATCCGAAGACGGGCCCAGGGCGGTGCGCCGTCACGCGGTGGTGCTCGCGGGCCGGGCGCGGCTCTACACCCGGCTGAGCGTCGCCGATCGCAGGCGCCTGTGCAGGGAGTCGGGCCAGCCGTTGTGGCTGTGGCCGGCAGAGCACGGTCGCCCGATGGACCCGGCGGCCTGGCAGGCGGCCTTCAGGCGGACCAACGAGCGGTGCGCCGCGTTCGGCCTGGACTGTGCCGCACCGCAGTTCCGCGGCACCTGGCGCAACAGCAGACGGTGATAGTGGTCGTTGTGATCAAAGGGCATGCCCCGACCCTGCCACAACGGACGCACTCAGCCCGTCCCTTCCACCATCAAGACCCTGCGATGAACTGCGTCACATCGGCGGGGCTCGAATGCAACACACGACGCCGCCATCGTTGCGAACGCGGCGGCGAAAGCGGACCTGTTCAATTGCAACACGCACCCGACCACACACGGCCTCTGCGGACACAAGGCATGCCTTCGCAGCACAAACTACGGGCCGACGGGGGAGTACGCCACACGTAAGGTCCGCCACTACGGCACCGTCCTGGTGGACGTCGAAACCCGCCGTCCGGTCGACCTGCCCCCGGACCGGGAGGCATCCAGCCTGGGCTGCATGGCTCGGCCCAGCACGCCCGGCATCGAGGTCGATTACCGGGACCGCGCGCCGTTCTTCGCTGAAGGCGCCGCGGCCGGGGCACCGCAGGCGGTCCAGGTCGCGGACAGGTGGCGCCTCTGGCACAACCTGAGTGAGGCCGCCGAGCGGAGCGTCACCCAGCGTCGGCGCTGTCTGCGCGTCCTGACGCCCGTGGGGCCAGCCCGAGCTCGGGGCCATCTCGGCGGCGGCCGTGTCCGGGTCACCTTGGCCACGAGGACACCGGTTCGCCGACCGCACCCGGGAAGGGCACGCTGCCGTCCACGCCCTGCTGAGGGCAGGACTCAGTCTGCGCTCGGTCCAGCTTCAGCTCGGGATGAGCTGACGAACCGTCAAGCAGTTGGCCGACGTTGCGACGCCGGAGAAGCTGTTCACCGGTCAGTGGCAGAACCGGCCATCGGACCTCGATGACTACAAGCCCTACTTGGACCACCGCTGGAACGAGGGCTGTACGAACGCGTGGAAGTTGTGGGAGGAGGTCGTGCCGCTCGGCTACAAGGGCAGCTACCAGCGCGTTCGCGACTACCTGCGCGACAAGCGCACCACACCAAGGCCGGTGACTGCCCGGCCGTCCTCGCCGCGAGCCGTCGGCCCGGATTCCTTCACCGAACCCTAGCAACTCCAGCTCAAGGCTGTCTGTGCTCACTGCCCAGAACTCGACGAGCTGACTCGGCACGTCCGGTCCTTCGCGGCCATGGTCACCGCCCATCAGGGCGAGCGCCTGCCGGACAGGCTCGATGCCGGCCAGCAGGACGAACGACTTGCCCAGCCTCCACACGCTCGCCGTCGGCATCGACCGCGACCGCGACGCCGTCATCGCCGGCCTCAGCCTCCCTTGGAACTCGGGCGTCGTCGAAGGTCATGTCAATCGGCAAGATGCTCAAACGGCAGATGTTCGGCCGCGCGGGCTTCCCTCTCCTGCGTAAACGGGTCCTCCTCGCCTGACCTTGCGGCGAGTTCACCAGCCACGGTCCTACAGGGCGCGCCGGTAACGAACTTCGGAAACCGACACTCCGTCGTAGTCGTCAGCCTGGACAGCACCGTCGGCGATATACCCCGCTCGCTCGTAGAAGTGACGTGCCCGAGTGTTGTCGGTGAGGACCCACAGCAACATCAGGCCGAAGTCATCCGCGTGAGCGTGAGAGTGCACGGCTTCGAGGAGCATGCGGCCGATTCCGGACCCAATGAGTGAGGGCTGAACGTACAGGGCGTAGAGCTCGCCCATGGCCGTACTCGTTCCATTGCCGCGGAAGCGTCCGAAGCATGCCCAACCCACGACCCGTCCACGGGCGTCGACCGCTACCAGGTTGGTCGTGCCCTCTCTCGACCTTTCGAAGTGCCGACGGCGCTGCTGAACATCGGCCTCAACCGTCATTTCGTCGAGGTAGGACTGGGGCAGGATTCCGGCATATGCGGCCTGCCAGCCGGTCACTCGTATCGCTGACACAGCCGGGACATCGACTTCGGTCATAGCTCGTACAGTCAACATCTCGGCACCGTACGAGACCCGTGCACACGACCGCCCGGGAATTACGGCCGAGCAGTCGTACCAACTACATGGAGTCGCCGCTGCACGGAAGCCGTGCCAGAACCGAAACCGGTGAACAGCGCCACCCGTCGCAAGGTCACGGACGAGTGGCCACGAGCACATCAACGACATAGACCCCTTCCACCAGTTCATCAGGGAATGCCCCGCGCAGTCGCCTGCGCTCTTCGGCGAGAAAGGCCCGGTTCGTGGTCTGGTCGAGGACAAGGAACGCCGAGCGGCTGCTGATATTGGCGAGGTGTGTGTCAAGAGGGACGGTCCGCTGCCAGCGGATCTGCCGGCGCACGATCCGCAGTCCGGTCAGCCCCGTGAGCCGGACGGCCTCGCTGTCGTGGGGACGCACCGCGGAACGAGCGGGAACTCCGCAGTGGTGCGCGATGCGCTCGTGCTGAGCGCGGATCCACGGCACGTCGAACGCGGTGGTGTTCCACCAGATCGCGAGAGCCCCGTCCGCGCACAGGACCCGCAGGACCTCCGGGGCAGAGCGGCCGGTGTCGGTCCACTGCCACGACTACGCGTACGTGATCAGGTCGTGCGAGGCATCGGCGAGTGGCAGCACATTGCCGTCTCTCGCACGATCAGCACGTCCGGGAGCACCCGACGAAACTCGACGGCCATCGCGTCACCAGGCTCGACGGCGACCACATCGGCACCCTGCTCCCGCAGCAGGGAGGTCGCGATTCCCGTGCCCGCGCCGACGTAAGCGACGCGGGCACCCGCCAGGGAACGGCTCAGGGACTCCTCGACGAAGTCGAAGGGCACGGGCGGATACGAAGCGCGGCTCGCCTCGTACTGCGCAGCAGCCGAGTTGAACGAATGAGCACGTGAGCTGGCAGTCATCTCCACATCATCGGTCCCTGCCACGGTGCAGCAGGGACCGATCACCCAACCCGGTGACCACTTCGGGTTGCAGCTCCAGCCCCCTCGGCGCACAGCAGCTGCCGAGACTCTCGGGGCTGAATAGATTCGAGGTCGGCGACACACGCTGAAAACCGGTAGTTACGGGAGGAGAGCCCACGCCGCGGTCGCGGACCGGGACGAGTGTGCCGTCCGCGATCCACATCCGGTCCGGGGCATCAGCCGGGCGGGAGACCGGTTCGAGTGCCAGCAGCGGTCCCAGCCGCTGGATCACACCGCACACCGTGGAGGAGGAGACGCCGAACAGCGGGCCCAGCTGCCGCATGGTCAAGTTCGTGCGGTAGTACACCGCGGCCATCGGCACCCGCTCGGCCAGGGGCAAGGACCACGGCCGGCCCCGCGACGTGCCGTTGCCGCCGCGCTCCCGCACCACCTTCAACAGCGCCGACAACTTTGTCACCCGCAGCCCCGTGAACGTCTCCACCCACACACGTTCAGCCCTTGACACCCCAGCCATACATGGAAGATGCCCAGATCAGAGCCTTGTGCAACACCCTTCAGGCGTGCGCTCCGATGGTGGTCATCGGGCTCTCGACGTCGCCGAGATAGTGGCCGTTCAGCCAGAACCCGGCGGAGATGACGTAGGTGCCCGGGCCCGCACCCCAGGTTTGCCAGCCCCACTTGTGGTAGGGATCCGCCGCTCCCGGGTGGGCCATCCCCTGCTGGGCGGCAGTGGTGCTGTCGCAACCGAAGTCGTGGGCCCAGCCGCCGTGGATGACGTCGATCGCGTGCGCGCAGTACGTCACTGAGCTGCCAGAGTTGTTCTGGTACGGGATCCAGCCCCAGATGGTGTAGCCATTGCCCTCGACGTAGCAGCAGGAGCCGATGGAGATGGTGTTGGTGACTGCGACCGTGGGGCCGTTGATCCCCGATCGGCAGGCCGTCGCGGGGTCGGCGTGGGCGGTGCCAGTGCCGGTGACGACGCCCGCGACGGTGATGCTGCCAGCGACGACGGCCTTGGTGATGCCTCCGGACCAATCGGGCATGTGTTCCCCCTGAGTGCGATTGCGGCCCGTTGCGGGCCTATGAGCCTTCCCTGTTGTTCGTCCGCGCAGTTCACTCGCTGGTCGGCGTGGCTGTCTCTGCATTGCTGGCCGTGCCTTCGGCGGTCGCGTCCGCCGCCTCCGTCGCCGCGGTGGTCTCCTCGGCCGTGTTCGTTCGTACTGGCGTCACCCTTGTTGGGGCCGCCCTCCATTGAGGCATGCGCTTTCCCTCTCCTGTGCGGTTCCCGGTCCCCACCCGTCCTGGCGCGCTCGGCATCGTCAGCACTCAGGGATGTTCGGGTCCCGGTTGACGCTGCGGGCATTGCCGTCGGCGTGCCCGGCGAAGACGCATGCGGTGGAGGTTTCTATCCACAAACCGTTGCCGTCGTAGTCCACCCAGTTCACCTGGCACCAGGTGTCGCCGTAGGTGCCGATGCTCTGGCCGACGGTCCAGCAGTGGGCGGAGACTTCGCCGCCCGGGGGAACGTCATCCCCCCGATCTTGCCGTCCGTAGTGTTGGGGTCGCTGTAAAGGCCGCCCCGCTGGCCGACGCTGATCTGGACGTCACCGTCGGCGGAGGCAGGTCCCGGCCGTCGCGGTGAGCGCGCCGACGCTCAGCGCCGCGGCGGTGGCGACCATCGCCGTGCGGCGTCCGAACGTGAAGTTCATGATGTGTTCCCCCTGCTTGTGGGGGCGGCCTGGCATGACCGCTCGGCTTCCCCCGTTGTTGCCGCTTGGGGCAACGTTGCGCGAAGCGGCACGACCAGGCCGCCTCCGGTGACCGTGCGGAGTCTCGTTTCCCGCACAAGTCCACACACCCGGGACGGCCCCTGTCGACCAACCCGAATCTAGGCCCGGAAACGCATCGTGTGGGGTGTCTAGCTGCACGGTGAGGTGGGGGTTCCGGTGCCGCAGTGCACAGCGCGCCGGCGCAGGTGGGCCTGCTTTAACGGTGGCGGTGGTACGGGGACAGTCATGACATCGGCCTGGTGTGGTTCGCTGGTGGGGTGACTCAGGACTTGGAGATCGTCGCATTCGAATCCGCCGAGGCATTCCAGGCATGGCTCGACGAGAACCACGCCGTCTCGTCCGGCATCTGGCTCAAGCTTCGCAAGAAGGGCCCCGGAATCGTCGCGCTGGACTATGCCCAGGCGCTCGATGTGGCACTCTGCTACGGCTGGATCGACGGCCAGAAGGCCAAGTTCGACGATCAGTGGTGGCTCCAGCGGTTCACCCCGCGCAAGCCGCGCAGCAAGTGGTCCAAGGCCAACCGGGACAAGGTGGCCGCCCTGATCGAGCAGGGCCGGATGCATCCCCCGGGGCAGGCCGAGGTCGACCGCGCCAAGGCAGACGGCCGCTGGGAGGCGGCCTACGACGGCGCGAAGACCGCCACGGTGCCGGACGACCTCACGGCGGCCCTGGCCGCCGACCCGGCCGCGGCGGAGTTCTTCGAGACACTGGATCGGCAGAACCGCTACGCGATCCTGTATAGGGTCCAAGACGCCAAGAAGCCCGAGACCCGGGCGCGCCGGATAGAGAAGTACGTAGCGATGCTGGCGAAGGGCGAGAAGCTCTACCCGTAGTCACGGAGAGGGACAGCGGCCGTGTAGTGCCCCAGGTCTCGGCGCGCCTGCTGCCCGGCGGCAGCCACCCAGGTGCCAACACTGAGCGTAACGAAATGTCAGAGGCCCCGAGCAGGCGCACCGCTCAAGATCGGAGACGCGACAAAGAGCGGCCGGCTTCCAGGACGCGGGCTTCGTGCGTGCGCGATGCGTGAGCGGACTGTGCGGCACGAAGCGTCATGCGAGGGATCGACTGCACAGTCGACCGGCCCGCCGTCACCCGTCGCCCTGGGGGCGTATGACGTGCGTCGGCGGAACCACGAGTGCGGAGCGTTGGGCAAGCGAGCCAACTGCCAGGTCGCGGTCGGTGTCCACGCCGCCACCGATACCGGTGCTGTCACGTCGCCACCGACAAGGTGACAGCACCAGCCGATGCCGCAGTCACCGAGTTGTACCGCCAGCTCAAGCAGCGCCTCCAGCCGCGATCGTTCATCCACGGCCGGCCGCTTGCGCCACGGCTCTTCACCTGGGGTGCGCCTCTTTCGCTCCCACGGACAGGCCCCTCAGCAAGTCCTATCGTTGCAGCTCAAGGCCAGCTGAAGCACCCAGCCTGCTCGTCCTGCTCTCACTGGCCTGGCAGGCGGGCGAGCGCGTCCCGGAACAGGACGAGGCCATCGACCGCATCGTGAACTGGCTGCTGAAACGGTAGAGGGAGGTGCGGGCGGGAAGAACGGGGCGTCGGCTGCGGGTTCGGTGGGGGAGACTCCGGTGTGTGCGGGGCCGCAGCGGAAGTACACGGCGCAGCAGCAGCCGCCCGCGGGCAGCTGTCACTACCGGTATGAGAAGGGTGAGCCGCTGCCGGATCTCAAGTGCACTCCGGGTGCGACGTCGCCGGCGGTGACGCAGGCGAATCTGGCGCAGACGATCTGCCGCAAGGGCGGCTACACCAAGGGCATCCGGCCGCCGGTGGCGGTCACCGGGAAGGAGAAGAAGCTGAACGCCGCCTCCTACGGCTATACCGGCAGTCTTGGCGATACCGAGTACGACCACGACATCGGCCTTCAGCTGCACGCTGAAGGCCGCACCGCAGGCCATCGCCACGGACTGGAGCACCGCAATGGACAAGCTCGGGCTGACCTGACCGGGTGCGCCGGGGCCGGTGCGGCTTCGCAGACCTGAGTCGGGCTTCGCACGCGGTGGTGGATCAAGCCAGGCCCGGTGCGGTCTGTGTCGGAGGGGGCCCATGTCGTGTTGGGGGCCGTCTGCAGGGGCCAGGGGCGTCAGTCGCTGGCCACTTCATCGCGGGCCGTGGCGCCAGCGCTGGTGGACCTTCAGCACCTCGTAGCTCCATACAGCCTGCTGCTGGGCGGCGCCCGTTCCGCACGACAGTCCGAGCTGAGCAGACGAAGCCAGCCTCAGCGTCCGCGGCGTGATGCCCCAGCCAGGTCAACGCTGGTCGATGCCGGTGGGCCACTGGTTGGAAGTGGGGCGATGACAGATGAAGTGCATGAAACAGGGGCTGTCGGCCTGCGCATGTACGAGGCGTTCAACGGCTTCGAGTGTTCCCCATCGCTGTCATGAATCCACTGCGGGGAAGGGGCCCACCGCCGAAACGTTCGACGGCTGGATCCAGCTGCGCAGCTGCGTCTCCGTCCGTGTCCTCGGGGCGTCCAAAGGTGAGCTGCCCAACCTTCTCAGGCTCCAGTCCATGCGCCAGAGACCAAGAGTTCCGGACCCTCCGGTGAACGGCAGCTGAGTCCAACAGGACTCCGTCGACGTCGAAGAGCACAGCAGAAATTGTCATACAGGTATGCTTCCAGGCGGAGTCAGCCACGCGGCCGAGGATGCAGACACGGGAGCGACGTCATTTCCCTTGGGTGTCTTGGCACTTGGCGATGCGGGCCGGCCGCCCAATTCATCGACAATCGCTTCCGCTGGAAGCGGTCTCCCGTTGACCACATTGTGCAGGAGGACGTCCCATGGAACCCGTCACGCTGATCACCGGTGGCTCGACCGGAATCGGCGCCGCCACCGCCCGTGCCCTGCTCAAGCAGGGCCACCGCGTAGCCGTCACCGGACGTGACGTGGACAAACTGGCAGCCTTCGCCGCTTCGGCCGGAGCGGGCGAGCGGCTGCTGACGATCACCGGCGACACCAGTGACGAGCACGACGTCGCCGCCGCCGTGCGTCACGTCGTGGATGTGTGGGGCCGGCTGGACAACGTCATCGCCAACGCCGGATTCTCGCTGCCCGGCACCCTGGAGAGCCATGTCCCCGAGGACATGCGCGCCATGGTCCTCACCAACGTCCTGGGCCCGGCACTGCTGGTACGGGAGACCCTGCCGCACCTCAGGGAGTCCAAGGGCCGGATCGTGATCATCGGTTCGGTCGCCGGGGTGCGCAACACGCCTGGCAACCTGTACTCGGTCACCAAGTGGGCCGCGCACGCGCTGGCCGAGAACACCCGGCTGCTGGTCGGCAAGGACGGGATCGGCGTGACCGTCGTCGCGCCTGGGGTGGTGGACACTCCGTTCTGGGACAAGCGCGGCGGCACCCCCGAGCAGGCGCCGGCGATGACCGCCGACCAGATCGCGGACACGATCGTCTTCGCCGTCAACCAGCCCGCGGGTGTGGACATCAACCACATCACCATGCGACCGACCGGGCAGCTCGGCTGACTCCGCGCTCCCAACGACCGTAGTGACAAGCGCCGTTAGCCCGCCGCGTATCACGCGGTGCGGGCCGAAAGTGCCTGCGGCCGTCCGGGGGGGGCGGGGACGCACGGCGTCAGGCGGAGAGGTGGACCCACCCGGGAAGGACCACCACCCTGGACCCCTCGAAGCCGGCCACGATGGGCGGCGCTCCGTCAGGGCCGCGGCCTCCTCGAACCCTGTCGCTGCTCAGACCAGGGCGGACGTCTTGCCCACCAGGTGCCGGAGCAGGCTGCCCGCAAACGGCAGTGCGTAGATCACCACAACCCACAGTACTTTGGCGAGCAACTGCAGCCTCGAAGT
Source organism: Streptomyces broussonetiae (assembly GCF_009796285.1). NCBI lineage: Bacteria > Bacillati > Actinomycetota > Actinomycetes > Kitasatosporales > Streptomycetaceae > Streptomyces > Streptomyces broussonetiae. The sequence goes on from NZ_CP047020.1 coordinate 9,580,171, forward strand.
CACTGCGCTCCGCAGCGCACTGACGATGAAGATGCAATAGGCGACGAACAGCACAATCATTACGAGCGCGGCGATGGAGTGCATGCTGACGGCGTGTCCTTCTCTGTGGAGCGTCTCGTTATGTATGTGTGATTGCCGCGGCATACGGTCGCGCTCTGACACCTTCGTGTCGTCGCGTTGACGATGCCGTGGCACGGCCGAGCTCCCGGTAACGAGCGGGCTGCCGACTCGGCTCTTGCTCACGGTTGCCGCCGAGCCCGCTCGGGGCGGCAACGAGAAACCGATTGCGCCGAGGCGCTGGGTGGATCCGGCCGCTTCCATGCTGTGCGATCAGCTGACCGAAATGGCGCTGACCGCCGACGACTTGGTGCTGATCGGCCGGGGCAGGCTGATCGCGGCCCAGTCGGTACGGGAGTTCATCGCCGCGTACACCCGCTCAAAGCTGGTGGTGTGCACATCAGATGCGGAAGCCCTGCAGGCGGGGCTGGGCGCCGAGGGCGCGACCGCTCGCCGGGAGGGACCGGACACGGTCGTCGTCGACGGCCTGGACGCCGACCGGGTGGGGGAGGTCGCGGCCGGTGCCGGAGTACGGGTGCGTGAGCTGCACACCCGCGAGAGCAGTCTGGAAGAGGCATTCCTTGCCGCCACCGCCGAGGCCGGCCAGTACAGCGCCGGGCAGCGCGAGCTCGAGAGGAAGGCGGCGGCATGAGCGCCAGCGTGTCCAGCTCTCCGGGCCCCGTCCTCCCGGCCCTCCGCTAAACCTGGGCGGGCATGCGCACCCTGCGGTCGACCTGGGTGCTGAGCGGCCTTGTGGTCCTGCTCCAGCTCTGCTTCGCCCTGGCCGACGGCCGGACCGGCTCCACCGGCACCGAGCAGTTCATCAAGGGTCTGTCCCTGATGCCCTTGCTCACCGCGGTGCTGATCGCGGCCCTCGGGGTGAACACCTTCGGTATGGAATACCGCCACCGGGATTCCGGCACTGCTACATACAGGCTCGGGTGATTCAACGGGATCGCGGCGGCTGACCGCTGCAGCGCAAGGTGGGCTGGCACCCCAGCCGGCGCCCGGATGCCCCTCCGTTCCCGGAGCGGCCTCGCGCACCCCCGGAGATGCATCCACCGGGGACTTTGTGCATTTCCCGTTTCCGGCGATCCCGATGGCGGCGTCGTTCCGCAGGCCCGCATGGCGGGCCTGCGGACGGGTGTCACTTCCGCAGGAAGGTGAGGAGTGCGGTGTTGACCTCTTCTGCGTGGGTCCACAGCAGGCCGTGCGGCGCGCCCTCGATCTCCACGTAGTCCGAGGACGGAAGCGCCTTGTGGAACGGCCGTGCGGTTCCCTCGACGGGCAGGATGCGGTCGCCCGTGCCGTGCAGGATCAGCGTTGGCACGTCGATGGCCGGGATGTCGGCCCGGAAGTCGGTGTACCAGGTCGACGGCGCGGCAGCAGCGGCGAAGAAGCCGCCGCCCGCGGCGACGTTCCAGCTGTTGCGGACCGCTTCCTCGCTGATGCGGGTGCCGAGGTTCTCGTCCAGGTTGTAGAAGTCCTTGTAGAAGGCGGTGTAGTAGGCGTAGCGGTCCGCCTTGACTGCCGCGACGACGCCGTCGAAGAACTCCTTCGGGGCGACCCCGTCCGGGTTGTCGTCGGTCTTGAGCAGGCAGGGTTCCAGCGAAGCCAGGAAGGCAACCTTGGAGACCCGGGCCGAGCCGTAGGCGGACATGTACCGGGCGACCTCACCGGTGCCCATGGAGAAGCCGACCAGGACGGCGTCGTGCAGGTCGAGGGTCTCCATCACGGTGTTCAGGTCGGCCGCGAAGGTGTCGTAGTCGTAGCCGGTCGTCGGCTGGCTGGACTGTCCGAAGCCGCGGCGGTCGTAGGTGATCACGCGGTAGCCGGCCTCCAGCAGCATGACGCTCTGCCGTTCCCACGAGTGGCCGTCGAGCGGGAAGCCGTGGATGAGGACGACCGGCTGTCCGCTGCCGTGGTCCTCGTAGTAGAGGTCGATGGTGGTGGAGTTCTCCTGGCCCACGGTGATGTACGGCAAGATCTCGTTCCTTCGTCTGTAGTGACTGGCGCGTGCAGGACCACGCTCCGTCTCGACGAGACGGGGCTCTGTACGGACGGCATCAGCCCATCGGCGTTTGACGTCCGGGTGTTTGCTGCACGGGATGCCATCACGCTAGGGCGAAGATCCTGCCGCCAGTTGCCCACGAACGCACGGCTTCTTTACTGGGAGTGCAGGAACGCCTCGGCCAGTTGGTGGCGGGCCTCTGCCGCGGGCCTACAGCCCCTCCTGCGTGCCCTGGGGCACAAGCCGGGCAGGATGCGGCGGATGGCACGATGTGTGCCGCCTGCCTCAGGCGCTGCGGCAGACACAGTTGTGTAGAGACGTTCTGGGCCTGAACGAGTCCGACATGACTCACATCACGGCCTCACCCCTCGGCCCCGACACGCCCCTGGGCAGCCTGCTCTCGCCCTTCCTGGCCGAACTCGTGGACAGCGCGGAAACCTACCCGCCACGCACCAGTGAACTGATGACCCACAACGTCGTAGGCCCGCTTGGCACGCTGACCCACGAGCTGTTCGGCCGGACCAGCACGGACACACCCAGCGAGAACCGGGCACTGCTGCTGCAGATCCAGACATTCATCGACCGACACCTCGCGGACCCCGATCTGACCCCACAGGCCATCTCCCGAGCCCACCACTTATCCCTGCGCTATCTGCACAGGGTGTTCGAGAGCGAAGACGTCACTGTCTGCCGGTGGATCCAGCGGCGTCGCCTCGAGGAGTGCCGGCGCACTGTGGCGCGCCGCCGGAACGATTTCACGATCGCCGCGGTGGCGCACCGATGGGGTTTCACCAGCGCCGCGCATTTCAGCCGGGTGTTCCGGGCCGCCTATGGAATGTCCCCCCGGGAATGGCGCGACACCCAAGGCCTGACGCCGTAGCCCGTCACCTACGAGGCTCCTCGATACCTGAAATTGGTGCCTGAGTGCTCCCGAGCACCGGCATGCACGGGCCACACGGTGAAGGCGGCCCCGTTCCCGGGGTCTCCCCGACATCTGGTTCGGACTCCGGTTTCTGGCTTGCCACGCGCGGGACAGAGCTGCGGGCACCGCCACGGTCCGCGCGACCATCGTGCCCCGTTCCGGCACATCCACACTGTTGATGAGAACCCTTGAAAACAAAACGGTCAGGGCCGCTCGCCGCCTCACTCGGCCCGGTGTTCAACGCGCTGGGGAGTTCCAGCGAGCGGCGCGCGTTGTCCACCGGGCCGCCCGCTCGTGGAGTGTGCAGGCCGTGCCCGGCCACTCCGCAGGTCCAGGCCGCTCCAGTCTCCCGGGCATCCCGAACATACGCGCCCTGCCCGACGCGCCCTTCGCGTCCGAGGACGACCGCTTCAACGGCCGACAGCGTCACACCGGGGGCGAGGTGACGGTCGACTTCTCCGGCACTGGTCAGATAGGCGGCGAGGAACTGGCCGACAGCGGAGGACAGGTCACCGCCGGGGACTCTCGCCCTGTACGGCGACGCGGGCACTGCTGCTCGGCCGGGTCCGGCCACCATGCCGGGCGCGTCGATCACCGTGAACGAGCGCCATCGCGGCCAGGAGCAACCGGCACCGTGCAGTGGAGCACCGAGCCGTCGGTGTACTGCGCAGCCACCGTCACCGACCACGCGCCGCCCTCGCCGTGCGCACTGCGCACCGCCGTGATGGACTGCACGGCTGACTGTGCATCGGAGGCTGGGGCAGGCAGATCGACGTCCGGAGCCATCGACTGCGCAAGCCGCGCCTGCGCGCTGGTCGCGTCACCCGATCGACCACGGCAGCTAGACCTGGACTTCGCGGTTCACCGTTTCAGGCCTGTGGCCAGTGGGTTTGTCCGATGTCGGTGTCGATTAGGTCGAGGAGGTGGAGTTGGACGCCGCGGGTGATCTGGACGGTGGGCGGTCCGTGCTGTTGCCGATCCGCAGGGTGAGTTCGCCGAGGTGGTAGAAGATCATGCGCCCGGTGGGACGGACGCGGCGGTTGTCGGGGTAGAGGGCGCTCATGGTCTGCTCGGGGCCGAGCGCCCGTCTGACCTGCCGCTCGATCAGGCAGAACACCGGGATGGCCAGGCAGATGACCTGGATCAGGGCGGCAACGCGCCGGTTGTGCTGGACGAAGACCGGCGCGACCGCGAGCGGGCCCTTGAAGTCGTGGTAGCGGCGCTCGACCGTGCCCTGGCCCTTGTAGTGGATCAGGGCCTGCCCTGCGTCCGCCTGGTCGGCGGGGACGGATGTCAGCAATGCGTACCAGCCGTCGACCGCGGCTTCGGCATTCAGTACGCCGGTGTCGAGCCACGCTGATGACTCGTCGCCTCAGCCGGCAGGCAGTCCATCCCAACGCCTCGCTTCCCCGCCCGCAGGCCACCGTGCAAGCCGCATGACGGACAGGACAGTTCACCCGCCCGCTGGCGTTCCACCCGCATCGGATCGGGGTCTCACGGATATGCCGACCGAGGCGACCGCGTTCGGCCTGCACGATCTGAGTGTGTTCCTGGAGCGTGCCGGCCTGTTGGGGTTGGACGTGGTGGACCTGGTGAACTCACCGCTTATCGAGTGGCGGGGTGGCGGGCCGAGCGCGTGGTCGGCCGTGCACTGACGCTCGGCGGTCCCGTTTCGACCCGATGACGGCGTGCCTCGCGCTGCCGGCATGTTTCCACAGCGCACACATAAGGTGACGCGCGTCATGCCGGAACTTTGATCACGGGGCCCTGCCTGCACTTTCCCGGCTCGCGGTGCACTGCGGCACCGGAATCCCCTCTTCACTGTGCACACAGACACTCCACACGATGTGTTGCCGTTCCTAGATTGTCGGGCGAGCTAACAACGGCCCAACCGAGGCTGCCATCAGAGGGAGAAGCTCACTCATGCTCAAACTCGGCAAGTCCATGCGTGCGAGGACCGAAAGAGAAAGCGCCTTGATCCGGATCAGGAAACTGCTGTCCAACCGCCTCGTAAAGCTGGCCGCGACTGTGACGGCGGCGCTCGCGATGCTGCTGGGCACCACCGGCACGGCGAACGCGGCGATCTACTGGGACAACCCCAGCATCCAGATGGTCAACCAGGCCAGCCAGCAGTGCCTGGCAGGTGTATACGACTTCGGACCCTCGTACCCCGCTGGCGAGACGGTGCCTGGGTGTATGGCCAGGGGCACCAGCTGGATCCGGCTGGAGAGCGGGCAACCAGACTCCGGTGGCCACGCGAACGTCCAGATCATGACCGAAAGCGGCAGCGGAACGGTGTGCCTGGGAGCGGTCGCGGGCGAGGGACCCTCTCAGATCCAGGGTTCGGCTGCAACGCGTTGGGAAACCTGCGAGGTTGATGGCAACAACTGGGATCAGATCTGGACCATGATAACCGCAGCTCCGGCGCAGAACGTTGGAAACCCGGCGGGATTGAAGCACTTCATCAACTTCCACAACGATCATTACAACGTGTGTCTGGACGGCGGCATCGGTGTCTACGGCTTCCCCGGCGGCTGCTCCACCACCAACAACTGGCAGATCTGGAACATCTACACCAACCAGACCTCGGAACCTTATCGAGGCTAACGACTAAAACCCGTATCACCTTGAGATGAGCGATGCCCTCCCTGGCAGGTTCCGGGGGGCATCCCCATGCCCTCTGCCCAACACCCAGCAGATGTCTCGCCGCGCTACTGTGAGGTCCCCGAGGGGCCTGGCAGCCGTGGCGATACCGCAACAGCAACAGGCGTCCTCACGGCCGGGATCGATCAACGCGGGTCCGTTCACCCGATTGGAGGCGTAAGTGTGCCTTCCGAGAGGGTTCACTGCTCAACACGGACCCCCGCACCAGAGGGCTTGACCCGGACGGCCCGATGCGCACCAGGCCGTTCAACGAGGCGCGAGAACGAGATCATCAGAGGTTCAAAGATGGGTTCTGAGGAGGCCGTCGACAGGTCGGGCACGGAAGAGGGCCGCAAGAGCAAGAGGCTTGCAGTACTTCTTCCACGACTACGAGGTCTACACGGCGGACTCGAGCGCGTTGGAGAGGCCCGCCGGGGCCGGTGCATAACCCGTGGCGGCGCAGCAGGTTTGCAGGGCACGTTGGTTTCGCGGGGAGTCAGGGCCGCGCCCGTGGTGTAGGCGGCATGGGCCACGGCGTAGACCACTTCGGCGACGTCCTCGGGCGTGCCGACCCGGCGCTGCGGGGTGTTGGCGTTGATCCAGTCCCGCGAGCCACGGGTGCGGCCGGCGTTGTTGACCAGGATGTCGAGGCGGCCGAACCGCTCGATCGCGGTGTCGACCAGCCGCGCGGCATCGGCGGGGTCGGAGATGTCGCCCTGGACGTAGACGGCGTCCGGAAGCGCGGCGGCCAGTTCCTCTCCGGCCTTCACCGGGGAGGCGGAGTTGACCACCACCCGCAGCCGGGCGGCCGCCATACGGCGTGTGACGGCCGCTCCGATACCCGTGGACGAACTGGTGATGAGGGCGACGCGTTCTTCACTCACACATACCTCCGCTCAACTGCCTTCTACAGGGGCCTCTTTACCCCGCGGCAGTCTTCCCGCGGTGCGCACGAAGGCTCCTTGGCGGCTCGTGGGACATTCCCTAGGACAACATTGAATGGAATTTAAATTCCACATTGTGAGTGCAAATGTGAGGGTGGCGGTCCCTCTCCAGATGTGAGTTGGGAGCGTGGTGGTGGGGTTTGGGTGTCATCGGCTGTGGTGGGTTGTCGGCCTGGTACGACACGGCTCGGCGTTTCGTGGTGGCTGTCATGGGGGTGACCGCGCGGCTTGAGGCTCTCCCCGTGGGGTGGACGAACTCGGTCCAGAACACCCCGGTCTCACTGTCGCCGATCATCACCCCGAGCACCTCGCGGCCGCCGTCCTCGGTGATGCCGGTGGCGATCACCACGGCCCGGGACACGTTCTGGTGCTCGACCCTCGCCTTGCAGTAGGTGGCGTCCAGATACACGTACGGGAAGCGGACGTGATCCAGAGGCCGGGCACGGAACGCAGTCACCCGGCCGTCCAGATCCAGGCGGATCCGTCGTTGGCGACGAGCTACGCCGCCTCGGAGACCGACGCCATGCTGCGGACGCGGGACGGCGCGCGCGGCGTCGACGCGGCCGGGCGGCGTCGGCCGGGGACACCGCGCTCACCCCCTTGATCGCCGGACGGCGGTTCTCATGTTTCCCGGCTGAGCCTAGGCAAGGCGGTGCGGTGGTCATCCGACAGCAGTTACGTGGTAGTGACAATCGGGGGCCAACTTCTTGGCGTGCCGAGTGCTCTTCCTCGGTGAAAACGCACCAATTGGTCATCTGTGAAGCCCGGTTGATGTACGGGACTGAAGAGATCAAAGGAGATCCAGGTATGAAGCTTGGTCTGAAGCGGCTCGCGGTAGTCGGCGCGCTGGGTATCGCCTCGGCCGCATTGGCGGTATCCCCGGCGTTCGCGAAGGGTGACATCTCGGTGCAGGCCACCCCTCACACCGTGCATGCCGGCCACATCGTGAAGGTGCACGGCCAGGGTGACGACGATGCTGCGCGGTACACCACGCTCGTCATACAGGAGCGGTCCGGCAAACCCGGCCACTGGGGCCACTGGCGCGTGGTCAAGCGGAGCTACAACGGCGACGCGCGCATGAACGTCAAGGCCACGCACAGGGGCGATCTGCAGTTCCGTTCCGTGCTGTACTCGACCGACAGCCACCACCGGCACGCGAAGACGGACCGCACGTCCTCGCCGGTGACCGTCCACGTCGTCCGCTAGCCGAGACAACGTCAGCGGCCTCGCATGCTGATCGACCGCCCTCTCCGGGACGGCATACCGTTCCGGAGAGGAAACCGGCCGTGATGGCGAATACGACCCGGCTCAGCGGCGGAGACGCCGAAACGACCGGGTTCGCTGAGCCTCGCAACAACTCCCGGACCCCAGTCCGGGGATGGCGAGGTGGACGGTGCCCGCCCGGGTGTCCCGCTCGCGCGGGCGCTGTCCGTCGCGGTGATTGACTCGCTCGCCGTCGACTTGGCCGTATTCGGCATTGCAGAGGGCGCCGGCCTCCGCGGACATCTCCTACGGCCGCCAGGGCTCCAGCCACCCATCGGGCCGCGCTCGAAGAGCTGTCGGGTTTGGGTCTACATGACGGGTTCACCGTCTCGGAGGTACAGCGGCCGCCCCGCGTCCAGCGCCTTAGCACGTGCTCGAACCGACGCCGGATGCGGGCCTGTAGGCGAACGGAGGCTTCGGCGGGCGTGACGAAGGCAGCTTCGGACAGCTCGTCGTCTTGTGGCCGTAGCTGGTCGGCTCGGTCTTGGCCGAGCGTGCCGCCGTCGAAGATGAACGCGATCCGGTCATCCCAGGGGCCGTGCGGGGCGACCCGGTCCACCACCACCGGCCCGAGCAGGGTGACGTGCGCGCCGAGTTCCTCCATCAGCTCACGGCGTGCGGTTTCCTCCGGCAGCTCGTTGGCCTCTGCCATTCCGCTGGGCAGGTCCCACCCTGGTTTGTAGGTGGGGTTCACCAGGAGCACGCGGCCGGATGGGTCCCACAGCAGCACATCGGCTGCTACGCGCTTGCGGGCTTGCTTCGCGTTGCCCTCCGCGAGATAGGCCGCAAGCGCCAAGGTCGCACCGACGACGACCAGGCCGTCCGGCTACGGACTGTGCTGGCCGAGTACGGCCAGCACATGCTCTGACAGCGGCTGGCCACACCTGGAGGAAGCGATCGCGAGGGGTGTCCGGGGCAGGTCCGCCATCTCGCCCCGGCTGGACTGCGAACCCTCCGACCGTTCCGGGCCCGGCCCTCCACCCGCGACCTGCGCCGCGAGCTGGCCCACGCGCTCGGCTTGCAGTGGCGCCGCCCGCCCAAGTTGCCGGTGCCCGGAGTAGGGGTTCCACCCGGACGACGGAGCGGGCAGGATGAGGCGGCCATGACATACCCATGCGGTGCTGACCCGAAGGGAACCGTCTCGTGCTCCGTAAGCCAAGCGCACTGCTCGCCGCCTCCGCCCTGCTCCTCCTCGGCACCGCGACGCAGGCCGCAGCCGACAATCCGCCCCCTGCCGCGCCGTCGGCCGCCTGCACTTACACGCCGGCCGTTCCCGCAGACAACTTCAAGGGGATACCGGTCTTCGACCCGGTGAAGGCCGCAAAGCCGTACAGCGCGACGCTGCGCACTGGCCAGGGCGCTATCACCTTCCGGGCACTGACCGACAAGGCTCCCTGCACCACGTACTCCTTCAAGTTCCTTGCCCGGCGCGACTACTTCGATCGGTCGCACTGCCACCGGCTCACCACCGCGCGCATCTATGTGCTCCAGTGCGGCGACCCGACCGGCACCGGAAGCGGCGGACCCGGTTACTCCTTCCCCGACGAGAACTTGACCGGGGCGACCTATCCCGCTGGGACGGTGGCGATGGCCAACGCTGGGCCCAACACCAACGGAAGCCAGTTCTTCTTCGTCTGGAAGGACACCAAACTCTCGCCCTCCTATACGCCGTTCGGCAAAGTCACCTCGGGCCTCGACGTGCTCCATAAGATCGCGGTGGGCGGCGAGGATGACCAGAACGGGCCGGGAGACGGCTTTCCGAGGCTGCCGGTGAACATCAAGCGCGTGCAAATCAAGAGCAGTTAGTACGGTCCTGCCCCGGCCCCGTCCTTGCAGGAAGCCCCGTCCGTCCCGGTCATGGTCGGCGTCGAGGACGTGTGTCCCAACGGCAGGTGGTCCAGGCTCGGCAGACGGAAACCAGCCGGCGTCCGTCCGGCGGCCCTTGGGCGCATGGACGCCCTTGCCTACGGATTACTGAGTTCTTCGGGTTGTTGTCGGCCGGTGGGTGAGTTTGAGTCCGGTTCCTGCAAGGCAGCCGTCGATCAGGTCGGGGCGGAGTTGGATGTGTCGTAGGCCGCGCCGGAGGGTGCGTTCGAGGTGGTCGTCGTCGGTGAAGGCGGTGTTGGCCAGTGGGCCGCGCCGTAACAGTGACCAGATGCCCTCGACCGGGCTCAGATCCGGTGCGTGTGAGGGCAGTTGGATGATGGTGAGCCAGTCGTGTGCGGCCGCGTAGTCGCGCATTCCGGCGGCCCGGTGGGTGTCGAGATTGTCCCAGATGACGACGATCGGCGCCTGGAGCTGGATGTGGGCGCGGACGACCAGGTCGCGGTAGGACGCCGGCCACAGCCACATCTCCCCGCGCAGACTCGCCTGAATGCTGCTGAGCAAGCCCGACAACCTCAAGGCCGAGCAACACGAACTCCTGGCCAGGCTCACCACCGCCTGCGCCGAGATGACCCAGCTGGCCAACCTCATCAGGGACTTCGCCCCACTCCTGACGCCGCGCACGGACAACGCCGACGTGCTCACGCGCTGGGCCACCCAGGTCTGCGGCGCCGACCTGCCCCACCTGCATGCCTTCACCCGAGGTCTGGCACGAGACCGTGACGCCGTGAATGCGGCCCTCACGCTTCCGTACAGCAATAGCTCCACCGAGGGTGTCAACACCAAGACCAAACGGATCGCACGCCAATGCACGGACGAGCATGCTTCACCCTGCTTCGGCACCACATCCTTCTCGGATAGCGGCACGCTCCGTCACCACTGAAAGCGAGACAGGGCCGTTAGATTTACACTCCCGGCAGGGCTGCCACGCCAGCGTCGGGGTGTCGGAGGGGGGCGCGCACCCTCGGCCGCGCGGGCTCCCTCTGCCGCGGGCCGGGGCGTGATACGTCGAGTGGGTCCCGACGGTAGTGGGAGCAGGTGGTGGCAGGTGCGCCGGTTGCCGGGCCGCGACGGCTCTCAGTTCGGTCTCGGCGTCCGGGGCCCTCCGTCTCTGACATCGTCGGGTGAGACGCCCCGAAATGATCAGATATTGTGGGCGGGTACGACAGGAGCACCTCCCGCATGACCAGCACCAAGCCCTCCGGGCAAGATCCCGCGCCAAAGCCGAAGCGCCGCCGTTTCACCCCCGAGTACAAGCTGCGCATCGTCGCCGAATACGACGCGGCCCCCACCGGGGACAAAGGCGCGGTCCTGCGCCGGGAGCGGCTGTACCACTCCCACATCATCGAGTGGCGCCAGGCCAGGGACGCCGGCGCGCTGGAGAGGCTGACCGACCACCGCACCAGCCCCGCACGGCCGAAGAAGCACCCTGCCGAGGCGGAGAACGACAAGCTTCGGCGGCAGGTGGAGCGGCTGGAGAAGGAGGTCGCGAAGCGGGACGCCGCACTGGAGGTGCTGGGAAAAACACACGCGCTCTTGGAAGCACTCTCCAAGAGCGCGGACTGAAGGACGCCCTGGAGCCGCTTCTCCACGAGGCCGTCGATCGCCTGGCCCCGCACGTGGGCATCGTGGCCGCGTGCCGCCTGACCGGCCGTTCCCGAGCCACCCACCACCGGCGGCTGAACCCCCTCCCGGCCAGGCCCAGAGCCCCACGTCCCGCGCCGGTCAACGCCCTGACACCGGCCGAGCGGCAGGCCGTGCTGGCGTTGATGAACCGGCCCGAATACGTGGACCTGCCGCCCGCGCAGATCTACGCACGTGAGCTGGACGAGGGCCGCTACCACTGTTCCGAGCGCACCATGTACCGGATCCTGAAGGAGGCCGGGCAAGACGGTGAACGCCGCCGTCAGGCCACCCACCCGCCCCGCACGGTCCCCGAGCTCGTGGCCGACGGCCCATCCGAGGTGTGGAGTTGGGACATCACGCATCTGGCGGGTCCGGCGAAGGGCGTCTGGTTTCACGGGTACGTGATCCTGGACATCTACTCCCGCTACGTTGTCGGCCACACCGTCGAGGCGGCCGAATCCGCCGCCCGTGCCGAGGAGTTGATCCGTGAGGCGATCGACCGCAACGGCATCGTGCCGCACACCGTGCACGCCGACCGCGGCACCTCGATGACCAGCAAGCAAGTCTCCCAGATGCTCCTCGATCTCGGCGTGACCCGCAGCCACTCCAGGCCCAGAGTCAGCAACGACAACCCGTTCAGCGAGAGCCAGTTCCGCACCACGAAATACCAGCCCGACTACCCAGAACGCTTCGATTCCCTCACCCACGCACGGGAGTGGATGGAGGCGTTCATCTCGCACTACAACCACGTCCACCGGCATTCCGGGATCGGCTACCACACCCCCGCCAGTGTCCACTTCGGCACCGCCGAACTCGTCCGCGAGCAACGGGCGGCCACCCTCATCACCGCCTACGAGCAGCACCCCGAACGCTTCAACAGCCGGCCGGTGCCGCCGAAGATTCCCCAACAGGCGTGGATCAACGACCCCGCCCGACGACGCGAACCACAGCAACACAGTTCATAGCCGCACATTCGTTTCATTTGACTTGACAGCTACCGCCTTGCCAGGCTGCCGAGCGGCTCGCCGCGACCGTGTGTGCTCATGGTCGGCCTTCGGGCTGGTAGGGCCCTCTGTTTGGTGCAGGCCGGCGGGAGCCCCGGAAGTCGATTGCCTTCGCCCGGATGATCTGGGCGTCCATGTTGCGTTCCATCATTTCCAGGGCGGCGGCTTCCAGGTGAGGGTGGATGGAAGCAACGGCGTCCCTCGGCACGATGACGTTCAGGTGGCGGACGTGCGCGTCCAGGACGGAGTACAGCACGCGCTGCTCGGTGACCTGACCGGTCAGTACAACGGTGCCGACGCCGAGTTGCCACAGCAGGTACGCCACGGGGGTGTCGTAGAAGATGGAGTGGCGCGTCTTGACGACGAAGAGGGAGTCGTCGTCCGGCCGGATCGGTTCGACCAGGTCGGCGTGTGGACGTGTGAGAGACGTGTCGACGAGTTCGCCGTGGTGGGAGCGCCACAGCCCGAACTTGTCGTTGGCGTGGATCACCGGCACCTGCCAGGCGCGGGCCCGGCCGATCATTCCGCAAGGACCGGCACGACCCGCTCGGGGGAGGGCAGCAGCAGGTCGGCGTCCTCGTGGTCGTAGGTGTTGATCATGTCGGTCACGACGAGCGCGCTGCTGTCTCTCTCTGTGGAGGTGTGCACAGCGAACCATCACCTTGTGCGGTCAGTCCTGCACCCTGGGCAGGACCTGGGTGCGGTAGAAGTCGAAGAAGCCCTGCTGGTCCTTGCCGATCTGGTTGACGTAGACGGTGTCGAAGCCCGCCTCAACGAATTCCGACAGCGCCTTGGCATGGGCGTCCAGGTCGTCGCCGCACGGCACGGACTGGGCGACCTGGTCCTCGGTGACCAGCTGGGACGCCTGCTCGAAGTGGCGTGGGGTGGGCAGGATCTGTGGAAGTTCGCCGGGCAGTTGCTCGTTGGCCCACAGCCGGTGCGCGGTGCGTACCGCCTCCCCCTTGTCGGGGCCCCAGCACACCTTCAACCCGCCGTAGACCGGATGGGTCCCGCCGCCTCCGCGCCGGAACCGCTCGACCACGCCGGCGTCGGGCATCATCGTGATCAACCCGTCGCCGATGCGGGCGGCGACTTCTGCGGCCTGCGGGCCGAAGGCCGACACGTCGATCGGCACCGGCTCGTCGGGCAGCGTGTACAGACGGGCGTTCTCCACGGTGAAGTGCTTGCCGTGGTGGCTGATCTGTTCCCCGGTGAACAGCCGCCGGATGATCTGAAGTGCCTCCTCCAGCATCTCCAGCCGCACTGGTGCCTCGGGCCACACGGTGCCGAGAATATGCTCGTTCAGCGCCTCCCCGGTCCCCACCCCCAGACGGAATCGTCCGCCCAGCTGCACCGCGCTGGTGGCGGCCGCCTGGGCGATCACGGCGGGACGCGTGCGCACCAGCGGACAGGTCACCGCCGTCTCCACGGGCAGCGACACCGCCTGCGACAGCGCACCGATCACCGACCACACGAACGGGCTCTGGCCCTGGCCGTCGTGCCACGGGTGGTAATGATCGGATATCCACAGCGACTCGAAGCCGGCCTGCTCGGCCATCCGCGCCTGCTCAACGAGTTCCGCCGGGCCGTGCTCCTCACATGACAGGAAGTATCCGAAGCCCGTCATCGTGCCTCCTGAACCGCCTCTGTGCCGGGGGACCGCTGCCGAGTACCCGGAAGCGACAGGGTTGTGCACGGTGTCACTGATCCCGAGCGTCGTCCCGTCCTCGCGATTTCGTCGTGTGAATGCCACGTGCGGCTGATTCTCGGCGAAGGGTGCAAGCGCTATGCCGGTCTCGGGTATTACGGGCATGTTGCGATCGCTATGAGTGGATTGTCGTACGGTGTGCGCCGCGAGTACCCGCCCTTGCATTGTGCAAGGGCGGGTACTCGCGGAGGCGACGGCACAGGAGACGGCGGTAGGCCCGAATGGTTCACGCATGGTCGAGTGCTCAGGAAGGGCGGTTTCAACTGATGGCTCGCACCCCCAGGGACGCCTCCGTGGCGGATGCTGCCGGGCTGGAGGCGGCGCTGCGCGGGGCCGTGGACGGCGAGGTCCGGTTCGACGCGGGCAGCAGAGGCGCTTACGCCACGGACGGTTCGAACTACCGGCAGGTGCCGATCGGTGTCGTGGTGCCGCGCACAGTGGAGGCGGGGGCACATGCCGTGCAGGTGTGTGCCCGCTTCGGCGCACCGGTCCTGTCGCGTGGTGGAGGTACCAGTCTCGCGGGTCAGTCGACGAATACGGCCGTGGTGATCGACTGGACGAAGTACTGCCACGCGCTGGTTTCCGTGGACCCGGAGAAGCGGACCTGTGTGGTCGAGCCGGGGATCGTCCTGGACGTGCTCAACCAGCGCCTGTCCGACCACCGGCTGCAGTTCGGGCCGAAGCCCTCCACGCACAGTCACTGCGCCCTGGGCGGCATGATCGGCAACAACTCGTGCGGTGCCTCGGCGCAGGCTTATGGCAAGACCGTCGACAACGTTCGCCGCCTGGAGGTGCTCACCTACGACGGCTCCCGGATGTGGGTGGGGCCGACGCCCCGGGCCGAACGGGTCCGGATCGCGGCGCAAGGTGGCCGCCGGGCCGAGATCTACGACGGTCTGGACCGCATCGTCACCGACTATCTGACCGACATCCGCCGCGGCTACCCGAAGATCCCGCGCCGTGTCTCCGGCTACAACCTCGACTCCCTGCTTCCCGAGAACGGCTTCGACGTGGCTCGGGCGCTCGTCGGCAGCGAGGGCACCCTGGTGACCGTGCTGCGCGCCGAACTCGACCTCGTGCCCGTCCCTGCGTACAAGTCGCTGCTGGTGCTCGGCTACGGCGACATCTGCGCCGCCGCCGACGACGTGCCGCGCCTGCTGGAGCACTGCTCGCCCAGCCAGCTGGAGGCCCTGGACGGGCGCATGGCGCAGCTGATGCGCGAGGAGGGCGCCTACCTGGACTCCCTGCATGTCCTGCCCGAGGGTGACAGCTGGCTGATGGTGCAGTTCGGCGGCGACAGCCAGGACGAGGTCGACGAGCAGGCCCATTCTCTGCTGCGCGCGCTCGGCCGCCGTGAGAAGGAGTCCACGGTCGCCTTCTCCGACGACCCGGACCGCGAGGAGGAAATGCTCAAGGCCAGGGAGGCGGGGCTCGGTGTCACTGCCCGCCCGCCGGACGACCGGGAGACCTGGGAGGGCTGGGAGGACTCGGCTGTCCCACCGGAGCGGCTGGGCAACTACCTACGGGATCTGAAGGCGCTGATCGAGGAGTTCGACTACGACCATCCCTCGCTGTACGGGCACTTCGGGCAGGGCTGCGTGCACACTCGGATCCCCTTCGGGCTGAGGACCGCCGAGGGCGTGGCCGACTTCCGCCGGTTCGTGGAACGCGCCGCCGACCTCGTGGCCTCCTACGGGGGCTCGCTGTCCGGCGAACACGGCGACGGTCAGTCCCGGGGAGAGCTGCTCACCCGGATGTTCGGCGAGCGGCTGGTGACCGCGTTCGGTGAGCTGAAGGCGCTGTTCGATCCCCACGACCGGATGAACCCGGGCAAGATCGTCCGCCCCAACCCCGTCGACGGGCAGCTACGCCTGGGCCCCGCCTGGCGTCCCGCGACACCCAAGACGCAGTTCGGCTATCCGCAGGACGAGCACTCCTTCACGCGTGCGGTGATGCGCTGCGTCGGCATCGGCAACTGCCGCGGCCACTCCGGCGGCGTCATGTGCCCCTCCTACCGGGCCACCCTGGAGGAGGAGCACTCCACGCGCGGCCGGGCCCGGCTGCTGTTCGAGATGCTGGGCGGTCATACCGACTCCGCGGTCACGGACGGGTGGCGCTCGACGGAGGTCCGCGACGCGCTCGATCTGTGCCTGGCCTGCAAGGGCTGCAAGTCGGACTGCCCCACCGGCGTCGACATGGCCACCCTCAAGGCGGAGTTCCTCTCCCACCACTACGAGGGCAGGACACGTCCCGCCTCCCACTACTCGATGGGCTGGCTCCCCGTATGGGCCCGGCTGTCCCGTACCGCGCCCAACCTCATCAACTCCGCGCTCCACGCGCCAGGCCTGAGCCTTCTGGGCAAGCGGCTTGCCGGCATCGACGAGGCCCGCTCGGCACCCGTGTTCGCAGGGGAGTCCTTCGCACAGTGGTGGAAGGCGCGCGACCGGGAGCAGCCGGACCCGGCCGACCCGCGCACGGTCGTCTTGTGGCCGGACACCTTCACCACCTACTTCCACCCCTCGATCGCCATCTCGGCCGTGCGTGTCCTCGAGGACGCGGATTTCCGTGTCGCCGTGCCCGACAAGCCGGTGTGCTGCGGTCTGACCTGGATCTCCACCGGGCAGCTGGCCGTCGCGAAGAAGGTGCTGCGCCGTACCCTGGGCGTGCTGCGTCCCTATCTGGAGGCGGGCACCCCGGTCATCGGCCTGGAACCGTCGTGCACCGCGGTGTTCCGCGCCGACGCGCCCGAGCTGATGCCCGCCGACCAGGACGTCCAGCGGCTTGCCGGGCAGGTCCGCACCTTCGCCGAACAACTCGTGCACCACGCGCCCGACCACTGGCGGCCCCCACAGCTGGCGCGGCAGGCGATCGTGCAGACCCACTGCCACCAGCACGCCATCATGAAGTTCGACGCCGACCGGGAACTGATGCGTCGCGCCCGCCTCGACACCGACGTCCTGGACGAGGGCTGCTGCGGACTCGCCGGCAACTTCGGCTTCGAACGCGGCCACCACGAAGTCTCCATGGCCGTCGCCGAACAGGGCGTCCTGCCCGCCGTACGCGGAGCGGCACCCGACAGCCTGGTCCTCGCCGACGGATTCAGCTGCCGCACCCAGATCGAGCAGGGCCGCACCGGACGCCGCGCGTTGCACCTCGCCGAGGTCCTGGCCCTCGGGCTCGACGGCAACCTGCCCAGCGAACAGCCCGAACGCCTGGCCCAACGGCCCGACCAGCCCTCGCGCACGGCCCGCTGGGCGGCCACTGCGGGCGCGGGCGCCGTCACCGCGACCGCCATGGCAGTGGCCGGACGAGCAGCCCTACGCACATTGCGCCGCCCCTAGCCACGCGTCTGTCCCAGCTACGGAAGGTCATCGAACATGTCGAAGAAGGTCTCCGATCACGTTCTCGAGCGTCTGCGCGAGTGGGGAGTGGAGCACGTCTTCGCCTACCCAGGTGACGGCATCAACGGGCTGCTCGCGGCATGGGGCCGAGCCGAGAACAACCCACAGTTCGTCCAGGCACGCCACGAAGAGATGGCCGCCTTCGAAGCCGTCGGCTACGCCAAGTTCTCCGGCAAGGTCGGCGTCTGCGCCGCCACCTCCGGTCCCGGCGCGATCCACCTGCTCAACGGCCTGTACGACGCCAAGCTCGACCACGTTCCGGTCGTCGCGATCGTCGGCCAGACCAACCGCAGTGCCATGGGCGGCTCCTACCAGCAGGAGATCGACCTGCTCAGCCTGTACAAGGACGTTGCTTCCGACTTCTGTGAGATGGTCACCGTCCCCGAGCAGCTTCCCAACGTGATCGACCGGGCGATGCGCACCGCCATGGCCCGACGATCGGTCACGGCCGTGATCATCCCCGCTGACGTGCAGGAACTGGACTACTCCCCGCCCGAGCACGCCTTCAAGATGGTCCCCTCCAGCCTCGGCATGCCCCACTACGCGCCGGTGCCCTCCGATGAGGATCTCACCCGCGCCGCCGAGGTGCTCAACGCGGGCGAGAAGGTTGCCATCCTCGTCGGACAGGGCGCCCGCGGCGCCCGGCAGGAGGTCATGGCGCTCGCCGACCGCCTGGGTGCCGGCGTGGCCAAGGCGCTGCTGGGCAAGGACGCTCTCGACGACGACCTTCCCTACGTCAGCGGCGCGATCGGTCTGCTGGGCACCCGGCCGTCGTACGAGCTGATGACCGGCTGCGACACCCTACTCGTCATCGGCTCCTCCTTCCCCTACACCCAGTTTCTGCCGGAGTTCGGTCAGGCACGGGCCGTGCAGATCGACATCGACCCGCACATGGTCGGCATGCGCTACCCGTTCGAGGTCAACCTCGTCGGTGACGCCCGCGAGACGCTGAGCCGGCTCCTGCCCCTCGTCGACGGGGCCAAGGACACCAGCTGGCGTAGGAAGATCGAGAAGGACACCGCCCGCTGGTGGGAGGTCATGCAGCGCCGCGCGGCGGTCGACGCCGACCCGATCAACCCCGAGTACGTCGTCCACGCACTGAGCGGCCTGCTGCCCGAGAACGTCATCCTGTCATCGGACTCGGGATCGGCCGCGAACTGGTACGCCCGGCACCTGAAGCTGCGCGGCGCCATGCGCGGTTCGCTGTCCGGCACCCTGGCCACCATGGGGCCCGGTGTGCCCTACGCCATCGGCGCCAAGTTCGCTCACGGCGACCGCCCGGCCATCGCGCTGGTCGGTGACGGAGCGATGCAGATGAACGGCATGGCCGAACTCATCACCATCGCCAAGTACTACCGGCAGTGGGAAGACCCACGCCTGATCGTGGCCGTGCTGAACAACCGCGACCTCAACCAGGTCACCTGGGAGATGCGCGCCATGGAGGGCGCCCCGCAGTTCCTGCCCTCCCAGTCCATCCCCGACTTCGCCTACGCCGACTTCGCCCGGCTGGCCGGCCTGGACGGAATGCGGATCGAGAAGCCGACCGACGTCCAGGGCGCCTGGGAGGCGGCGCTCGCCGCCGACAAACCCTGCGTACTGGACTTCGTCACCGACCCGGCCGTGCCACCCATCCCCCCGCACGCCACTCTCGACCAGATCGAGGCCGCCGCGACGGCCGTCCTCAAGGGCGACAGCGACCGGGCCGCCGTGGTCCGCCAGGGCTTCAAGGCCAAGGTGCAGGAGTTCCTGCCCGGTCACCGCTCCCGCGAGGACCGACCCGGCGCGAAAGACGACAGGTGAACGAGACACCGATCGTGGAACGGATGGACACCGCCGCCTTCGCCGACATCGCGGTACGGGCCATCGCCGAACGGTGGCAGGAGCCCGACGCCGGCATCTGGGAGTTGGAACCCCGGCCGTGGACTCACAGCCGCCTCACCTGCGTGGCAGGGCTGCGAGCCTTGGCCAACGCCGCCCCCGGCCACCGGATCGCCGACACCTGCACGCCCTTCGTCGCCACTGCGGCCACGAGCGTGCACGCCGACGGCCATTGGCAACGCGCGCCCGACGACCCGTCGGTGGACGCGGCGCTGCCGCTGCCCGCCGTCCGCGGCGCCTTGCCCGCCCCTCAAGCCTTCGTACACGCCCTGCTGCTCGAGACCGCCGCCCACCTCGCCCACTACCCCGAACAGGGCAATTCGCATCGCCTCGAAAGGAGCTGACCCATGCCACAGACCGTCGTCATCACCGGCGCCAGCGCCGGCATCGGCCGCGCCACCGCCCGCCTCTACGCCAGGCGCGGCGCCAACGTGCTGCTGATCGCCCGGGGCCGCGCCGGCTTGGAGGCTGCCGCGAAGGAGGTCGAGTCCCTCGGCGGTCATCCACTCATCCAGGTCGCCGACACCGCCGACGCCGCCCAGCTCGAAGCCGCCGCCCAGGCGGCCGAACAGACCTTCGGGCCCATCGACGTGTGGATCAACTGCGCGTTCACCAGTGTCTTTGCGCCCTTCGACGAGATCGCCGCCGCCGAGTACGACCGTGTGACCCAGGTGTCCTACCTAGGCTTCGTCAACGGCACCCGGACGGCGCTGAAACGGATGCTGCCCCGTGATGCCGGCACCATCGTGCAAGTGGGCTCCGCTCTGGGGGAGCGGTCGATCCCCCTGCAGTCCGCGTACTGCGGCGCCAAGCACGCCATCAACGGCTTCACCTCCTCCCTGCGCACCGAACTGCTGCACCGAGGCAGCAACGTGCACGTCACCATCGCCCAGATGCCCGCCGTCAACACCCCGCAGTTCTCCTGGGTCCGCTCCCGTCTGCCCCAGCATCCCCAGCCCGTACCGCCGATCTACCAGCCCGAGGTCGCCGCCCGGGGCGTCGTACACGCCGCCGACCATCCGCGGCGCAAGCAGTACTACATCGGCGCCACCACGGTGGCGACCATCTGGGCCAACCGCCTGGCCCCTGCCCTGCTCGACCGCTACCTGGCCCGCACCGGCTTCGATTCCCAACAGACCGACCTGTGGCCCCCGACCGGAGCGAGCAACCTTTTCGAGCCGGTCGACCGGACAAAGGACAGCGACCACGGCGCCCACGGCGTCTTCGACGAGCAGGCGCACAGCTCGTCCCTCGAAGCTGCCCTGAGCCGCCACCCAGCCGCAGCCGCCGCAGGCCTCGCACTCGGCATCGCAGCCCTGGCGACGGCCTGGCTGCACAGACACACCCGCGTCTCGTGAGGAGACCATGTATGGACCCTGGCCCCACCGCCCCCACCGACCTCGTCGCGGCAGCGACCGCCATCGTCGCCACCGTAGGCGGGCTCACCCAGGTGGATACCGAAACTGGGAGGCCGACGGTACACCCCCGATCGCGTACCGAGCCTGGATGGCGCTTGGCAGGTCAAAGCCCTCCGTGATTACGCCGACTGCATAGCCACTGACGAGTTCAAGGAGGGCCTGGATGAGCTGCTGGACCTCTCCGAACACGAACGTCCTGCGATCATGTGCAGCGATGCAGTCCCTTGACGCTGCCATCGCAGGTTGATCGCGGACGCGTTGATCGTCGTGGGTTCGGATGTGGTGCACATCCTGTCGCCCAACAAGACGGCATCTGCGGACCCGAACGAGCATGCCCAGGTCCGTGACGGGAGCCTTAGCCTGTTTGCGATATCCGTCAGCGCAGGTCAGCGCCCGGCTGCTCGGGTTTAGCGGGCTGATGCCGTGGGTGTCTGGCCGGCCTGAGCCTGTTGAGCGCGGGTAGTGATCATGCTGGCGAGCGGGATCACGGTCTGTCTGGCACGCTGTGTGTCGTTGGCGCTGGGTGAAGCGTCGTTGTTGGAAACGGTGGTGTAGACGACACTGGCAACGACGGTGCCGGTTCGTATGAGGACCGAGGTTTCGCCTGCGCCCTGGCGAGCAGAGGAGCGATCACCGAATGCCGGGAAGTTGACGGGGTTGGTCATGCCATCATCAAAGTGCTGAAGGTACTGGTCGTACATCTGATCGGCCCATGAGGTGCTGGGGCCCGCAACGTCCATGAAAAACACGCTACCGCCTGGTTCTGCCGTATCGAACCGGGCGCTGGCAGATGCGACCACCCGTCGGCAGAGGTCTCCGGTTGGCCCCGAGGAAGCGGCGGCTCCGATGCATTCCCCGCTGGGACTCGCCAGCGCGGGCTGAGTCTGCTGCCAGCCGGCGGGTAGAGCATGGAGGTCGGGCAGAACGGCCTTGACCTGCTCCATGTTGGTCAACGGCTTAGCAGCGTGTTGGTTCGAGGAGCGCCCGACAAAGTGAATGCTCAAGGCAATCAGGGCGGCCATCACGACCAGGGCAGCTATCAGCACACCGATGCCGCTGCGCTTGTTGGTGACTTTGGTGCGGACATCCCTACCAGCGACGTTGTTCCCAGCGCCTACCGCGGTCGGCCCTGCGCCGCCGCCGATCCGAGCATGCTCGCCGATTGTGATTGTCGGGGGACCGGTTGGCGGGGGCGGGACCGGGCCAGGCTGCGTGAGTCGAGATTCCAATGCCTGCGCCAGGCCGGGGTTGAGGCTGAGCAGTTCGTCCACTGCTTTGGCCAAGTCCTGTTGCGCTTGCTCGTCGTCTGGTGCTGTGCCCACTCGCTCGGCCGCCTGCGTCCATCGTGGAAGTTGTCCCAGCCCGGTCCGAACCCAGTCGATCGCTTCGGCGCCCAGAGTAGTGCCGGCAGCCCCCGCGGCGCTTGAAGCCGCCTGCACCAGCGCGGCCACGACCGCCGCGACCAGGTCTGAGCTGTCTCCCGTACTCATCCACTCCCCCTGTACGAGACGCCTGGACTCCAACTGTCGTAGTCGAACGCCAACTTAGCGTTGAAGCTGGCAGACGGAGACCGAAACACAATCATTTATGGCTCTCGTCCTCGACTCGTCCTCCATCCACGCCGTCGATCCGAAGTTCGACGGCAAGCGCTTGATCGTCGGGTGCTCGCGCGAGCACCTGGCTGAACTGGTCGAACAGGACAAACAGCGGCCGTTCGTGGATGCCGAGTTGTGGGCAGGCAAGATCTATCGCGCGAGCGAGGCTCACGGCGGAAGGATCAGCCCGGAGGAGCTGGCCTATGAGACTGGGCTCGCCGAGGGCCAGATCAGGCTCGGGGTGTTGTGGCAGAACCTGGGTGCTCAAGGCTGGCACCGGTGGTTCGGGAAAGGAGACGGCCCGGAGTCCGCTGGGTGATCAGGCTGCCTGTGCGAACGGGGGCGGCGGCGTCGCCCGTCGCGGGGGCCACCGGGCCTGGCGCCGGGTGAGGCGGCGGGTCATCAACGTGATGGATGCCCACGTGATCAACGATTCGCTGACCTGCGGCAGCCTCTCATGGTCCCGGCGGTGTCGACGCGCCCGCATGATCCACGAAAGGGACCTTTCCACTACTCAGCTGCGGGGAGGGACGACGAAGCCCTTGGCGTCCGGGGGCCGCCGGACCGTCTTGATCAGCGTCGCGGTTGGCAGCAGGGCCGGTAACGGGGGCATGACCGTCTTCCAGTCTCGTAACTGCACCGGCAACGTCGTCGGGCAGGGCGCCAGCCCCATGCTCTTCAACCCGTCCGCCAGTATCGGCTCGGTCCGCATCGACTCCTGCCCCTGACACCGGCAGTCCAGCCGGACAGACGTAAGTCGTGGGCCGACGGATCGGTGCCGCCCCCCAGGGCACGGGTGATCACCGAGGGATGCCTGCGCGTCGGCGGACGGTCACTGCCGTCTCCACGCCCGTCACCGTCCCTCCTGAACCGCCCCCGCGCCCGCGCCTGCCACCGAGTGCCCGGCAGTGACAGGGTTGTGCAAGGGCGCCGGGTGGGCTGGGTTCCCGTTCCGCTGGGCCAGCCAGGCGGAGACGGCGTCGTGCTCGCGGCGCTCGACCGAGGCAGCGGCGGCAGCCTGGGCGGCGTTGCGCAGGGCCCGGTCCGCGCCGCCGGGCGGGTCGAGGGCACGCAGGCCGCGGACAGCCTGCTCCCCGATGGCACGCAGCAGTTTCTCCAGCGATTCGAGGGACGGCACACGCGTTCCTTCCAACGGCGGTCGGCGGCGCGAACTGCGGCGTGTTCGCGCTTCAAGCTAACTCAGGAGCGCGATTGTCCGCCCGCGGAGAGGGTTCGAATGGCCGAAGGCGGCGCCAGCCGTGTCGAGGTGAGCCGTCCGTGGCCGCCCGGGGGAGCGGTGCAGGTGGGATCGACTGCGGCACACTGCCAGTACGCCGCTCAGCCCACTCCGGACCGCCCCGAGGCAGCCATCATTGCCACGACGGCAGCGGACCGATGGATCGGCGAGCCAGTCCGCGTACTGGATCTCAATCCGGGAACGTGGCGCCCGCGGGGTCTGATCGGAGCGTCATGCCCGGGGCGCTCATCGCCCAGGGCTTCGGCGTAGTCGCGTGACGCCCTGTTCGTGGCGATCTGCTCCTATCGGCGTCCGCGGAACGTGACAGGCACGGCTTCCAAGATCATGGAGTTCTCTACGCCCCGTGATCCGAGTGGAAGACCGTGCCTGCCGACGCAACATCGCTGATCCCGCCTGCCCTTGACCAACTGCGTGAGAGTTCGCCGGTCGGACCCGAGGAGGTTCTGGGCCTGCTGGAGCGGCTGGCCGAGGTACCCGACCCGCGTGATCCACGTGGGGTGCGCCACCGCCTGACCGTCGTGCTCGCACTGACCGCGTGCGCGGTGCTGGCAGGAGCGACCTCGTTGCTGGCGGTCGGTGAGTGGATCGCCGACGCCCCAGCGCACGTGCTCGAACAGGTCGGTGCTCACCCCGATCCGCTTCTGCCCGGGCGGGCTCTGCCCGCCGAGACCACGGTCCGAAGGCTCCTGGCCCGCCTCGACGGCGACGCCCTGGACCGGGCGGTCGGGAGCTGGTTCGCGGACCGCCGGCCCAAGACGACCGGGGCCGCCGGGCTGACGCGGCCTGGCCGTGGACGGAAGAGTCTTCGAGGCGCGGTCAAGGCAAAGGACCGCAAGATCCATCTGCTCGCCGCACTGGAGCACGCCACCGGCTTGGTTCCTGCCCAGCTGGACGTCGGCGAGAAGACCAACGAGATCACCTGCTTCCAGCCGCTGCTGGACACCGTCGCCGACCTGGCCGGCACCGTGGTCACCAGCGACGCCATGCACACCCAGCGCGAGCACGCCGACTACCTCATGGGCCGTGGTGCCCACTACGTCGTGATCGCCAAGGGCAACCAGAAGAAGCTCCGCCGACAGCCCAAGTCCCTTCCCTGGAAGGACATCCCGCTCCAGGGCCGCACCAAGAACGCCGGTCACGGACGCTCGGAGATCCGCCGCATCAAGGTCGCCACCGTGAACAACCTCCTTTTCCCCGGAGCCCGCCAGGCCGTCCAGATCAAGCGCCGCCGCACCGACTGCAAGACCGGAAAGACCACCGTCAAGGCCGTCTACGCCGTCACCAGCCTCACCGCCGAGCAGGCCACCCCGGCCCAGCTCGCCCGACTCGTCCGGGAACACTGGACGATCGAGGTGCTGCACCACGTCCGCGCCACCACCTTCGCCGAGGACGCCTCGCGACTGCGGACCGGCAACGCACCCCGCGCGATGGCCACCTGGCGCAACCTCGCCATCGGAGCCCTCCGGGCAGCCGGATCGAAGAACATCGCGGCCGGCCTCCGCCATAACGCCCGCGACCCCCGTCGCCCCGTCGCACTCCTCGGCCTCACGTGATCACAAACCGGATAGTTTGTGTCATTTTCGAAGCTCTGGGTCGCGGTTGAGCGCATCGTTGTCGCAGATAGCCCCGGGGCTCGCCGTGGACGGGACCTCCTCGGCGAGGACCCGGTTCTGGATGGTCTGGGGCAGGTGGGGCGGATGATGCGCCCGGCGTCGCCCCAACAGGTTTGACCTCAACTCCCGTCGACAGAAGTCGCGTTCGAGCCACCCTCCCACGTGCGGGGATCTTTGTGATTCGGGCCGCATTCTCATGGGCGGGTCTGCATGATGGTGGCCAAGGCTGGACGGTAGGACGGCAGGTTCGAGCCCTCCTGCCGTACCGCTGTGCTGACCCGTCTGCTGGTTGCCGCTCACCCACAGGCCACACGGAGACGACGCATGGACGAATCGCTGACGACGCTTGCGATGACTGGCGCGACGACCATCATGAGTGCCATGGCCACCAGTGCCTGGGCCGCCGCCCGTGCTGGGACGATCCGGTTGTTCCGTCGCTTCGAACCGGAAGATCAGCGTGCTCTCGAAGCTCGGTTGGACCGGGAAGCGGTGCTGGTGCGGCAGGAGCCGGACCCCGACTCCGCCCGCAGGGACCTCGTGGGTGGCTGGCGGCTTCAGTTGGTCGCCCTGCTTCGCGAGCACCCAGAGGCCGAAGCGGAGATCGAGGCCCTGGTGGCGTCCGTGAATGCTCAGCTGCCCAGCGAGGGAAAGGCGAGCTGGATCCAGAACGTTTCCGCCAAGGACCATGGCATGGCCTTCGGCGCCCAGGGCGGCAGTATCACCGTGCACCACACACCCGCCGTACCCCAGCCGATGCCCGCTCGGGATGGAAACAGTGACTGAAGCGGACGGGAGCGACTCTGTGCCTCCGGGTTCGAGGCAGGCCGTCCACGTCGAATCCGGCTTCGGCTACGGCGCGATCGGCGCGGACATCCACGTCTTCGGGGACGGCACCCCTCTCTACCTGCTGGAGCTTTGGCGCGTGCCCCGAACACCGGAGCCGAACTGGTTGCTGGAGTCACCCAGCCGCATGCTCAACGCACGCTACGAGGTGGCGGACTTCACCGGCCGCGAGGAAGACCTGGCCCAGCTGCACCAGTGGCGCGACAGCCGTCCGCGCCTGGCAGCGCGATGGCTGTACGGGCCCGGCGGGCAGGGCAAGACCCGGCTTGCCGCGGAATTCGCCGCCCGGTCCGCCGACCAGGGTTGGACCGTCATCACGGCGACCCACGGACCCGGCACCGTCCACCCGCCACCGGGGAGCCAGGACCTGCGACTGCGCCACGCCCGCGGCGTGCTCCTCATCGTCGACTACGCCGACCGCTGGCCTCTAACCCATCTGACCTGGCTGTTCAGCAATGCCTTGCTCCACCGGCCCGGCATGCCGACACGCATCCTGCTCCTCGCCCGCACCGGCGACACATGGCCCGCCGTGCGCGCCACCCTGGCCAATCACGAGGCGAGCACCTCCACCCACCAACTCGCACCGCTCTCCTCCGACGGCTCCGAGCAACGCGCCGAGATGTACGACGCGGCGCGGAGCAGCTTCGCGACCTTCTACGGGATCGCCGACCCCAGCGACATCCCGCCGCCCGCGCCCCTAGACCACGAGGACTTCGGGCTGACCCTCGCCGTCCACATGGCTGCCCTGGTCGCCGTCGACGCGCGAGCCACCGGCAGCCGCCTGCCGTCGGACATGGCGGGCCTCACCATCTACCTACTCGACCGTGAACACCTGCACTGGGCACGCCTGCACGGTGACGGCACCCATGAGCTGAACCCGGCGGAGCGTACCTACCGGACCTCACCGCAGGTGATGAACCAGGTGGTGTTCGCCGCCGCCCTGACGGGCGCCGTCCCCGCACCGACCGGCGCGGCGACGCTGCGCGACCTCGGCCTAGCGCACGATGCGCCGCAGCTCCTCGCCGATCACGGCGTCTGCTACCCACCGGCCAACCCCACGATCCCCACCGTCCTGGAACCGCTCTACCCCGACCGCCTCGCCGAGGACTTCCTCGCCCTGACCCTGCCCGGGCACACCGCTGACTACCCGGCCGCCCCCTGGGCCCCGGCCACCGCAGAGACCGTACTCACCGCAGAAACCGTACAAACCGCAGAGGCCGCGCACACGGCGAGGACTTGGGACCCCACCGGGAACGTGCCCACGGTGGGCGAGGCCGCCCCCCGCCCTACCTCTCCCGCGCCATCCCCACCCTGACGGCGGCAGCGGAACGATGGCCGCACGTCGGATCCGACTACCTCTATCCGCTGCTGAAGCAACACCCCCAGCTGGCCGTCCAGGCAGGCAACGCCGCTCTGCTCGCACTCGCCATGCAGGAGAGCGCCGACACCGACGTTCTGGAGGCCATTGAAACCCTGCTGCCCAACGGACCGCACGCAGACCTCGCCGTAGGCATCGCCGCCATCACGCACCGCGTCATCGGGCCGCGCATCGAACGCACCGACAACCTCCGCCTGCACGCCATGTACCGAACCGAGCTCGCCGAACGGCTGTACCGCGCCGGCTTCGACGAGCGGGCCGCCGACATGGCCCGTGACGGCGTAGAGATCTGGCGCCAACTCGCCGATGACGACCCGTTCTTCAACGTGCCCCTCCTGGCTTCCTCACTGAACTGGTACGGCGCCTACCTCGCAGAGCTCGGCCAGCGAGAGGAGGCGCTGGAGACGGCCGAAGAGGCCGTCGCACTGAACCGCCGGCTGATCGACGGCGACCATGCCACCTCCCACGACGAGCAGCGTCTGGCAGACGCTCTGGGCAACCTCGCCACACGGCTGTCCGAAGTGGGCAGGGGGGGCCGAAGCCCTTGCCGCCGCAGAGGAGTCCGCCGCCATCAGGGACCGCCTGGGCGCCGGCGGCGTCCGCTTCTATGTGAGTGAGGACGCCACCGCTCAGCTCAACCTCGGCGCGCGTCTGGCAGATCAGGGACGTACGGAGGAGGCCCTTGCCGCGACCGAGAAAGCCGTGATCGGGTTCCGAAGGACCGTAGAGGTCAATCCGGCAGCCCACACCTTCGACCTCGCCATGGCACTGAACAACTACGGCACCCACCTGTTCAAGGCCGATCGGTTCGCCGACGCCCTCGCCGCCGCCGAGGAGTCCGTGGCCCTATGGCGTCAGCTCGTCCTCAAGTGGAGCCTTGCCCACGAGCAAGGGCTCGCCATGGCTCTTTTTAACCTGGGAACCTGCAAAGTAGCTGCGGGACAGCAGGCCGAGGCATACGCGGCCACTGAAGAATCGGCCGGGATCTACCGCAAGCTCGCCGCCGGGAACCCTGCGGCCAATGATGAGAGCCTGGCGACAGTGCTGGGCCGCCTCACCACCCTGCTGCAGTCCGAGGAACGTTACGCCGAGGCCCTGCCGATTACCACGGAGACGGTGGCCGTATGTCGTCGGCTGGTCGTGGCCGATCCTGCGGCACACGAAGCGGGACTCGCACATGCCCTGTTCGAGCAAGGCATGATGCTCTCCGGGTGCAACCGGGAACTGGAGGCCCGGTTTGCCGTCGAGGAAGCCGTCGACATCCGCAGGCGCCTGGCCGGAGCGGACCCGGCTGCCCACCTGCCGCGCCTCGCCCAAGCCCTGTACGCCTTGAGCTTGTTGAAATACAACATGCATGACGACATGTCGGACGTCCTGAACACTCTCTCGGAGAGCATGGTCATCTACCAGCGCCTCGCCGCCGCCGATCCGGAGACCTTCGCCGACACCGCGCGGGAAGTCAGAGCGACCTTCGCAGAGCTCTTGCCGGAGGCTGAGGGGCGATCACGATCCCGCCGGTTCGGCCGAGCACCGTAAGGTCCGCACCCTAACCTCACCGTCCCGCCTCGCTGCACTGGGCAGCCGTACACCGATGGTGTCACTGTCTTGCTCTACTACGACATAGCCGCCGTCCGGGCCACCCGGAACTGACTGGGCCTTCCCCGCCTCCGGCTTGGAAATCCGTGCCTGCTGGACGTCCAGGCTGGTCCACCCAACGCAGACCGTGACGAATCGGGCGATCCGTCGCTGTGCCGAAGCCCTGGCTCATCGCCGCACACGATCGAGCGAGTCCTGTTGGTCCTCGCTCGTGCGCAGGACATCGCGCTCGACGGCACTTCCTGACCCTGCCACATCGGCGAGTCGACGGCCGTAACGGTCGTGGACGCTGCGGGAGTCGTTGCGCACCTCGGACATGGTGCGACTGCGGCAGCAGCCACAGCGGTTATCTGTACTCCTGCCCCGCCGACCTGGACGTTCTTGACGGCCACATCTGTCAGGTGCGGCAGCAGTACTTCGAGTAACTGATCATGTAACACACCCGTTCAAAGATCGAACTGATAATCAGTCATGCTTGGTCATCCCGAAATGTTGACCACCGGGGGGCTACAGAAGACCGTTGACACTCTCCCTGGGTGGGGGCCCGGGGAGAGGCGCCGTGGTCCGGGCCCGCACGAGGGGCTCGCGCATCCGCCGTGGGAGGGACGGACGTTCATGCCGCGATGTCCAGCTCGACGACCCCCACTGCGGCAGGTCACGCCGATGGTGGTGTGCGGTCGGATGGACGTGGCGTTGCGGGTAGTGCGGTCTCAGGCTTGTGCGGTTGCAGGGGCGTTTGGCCGTATGGCCAGCGGCATGGTTCAACCCGGAAAAGGGTTATGGGTTCATCGCGCAGGACGGCGGGGGCCCGGACGTTTCGCGCACTACTCCGAGATCAAGGGCGGGGGAGTGGGGTACCGCGAGCTGACCGAGGGCGAGTGCGTCACCTTCGGCATCGGCCAGGGCCACACGGGTCCGCAGCCGAGAGCATTGTCCGGGGCTGACCGGGCGAGCGGGGCGGCTGTCCGGTCCGGTGCCGCCCCGCACGGCTGGCGGTCGCGCGCAGGGTGCGAATGGGTCCGCGGGACCACCAGACACCCGGAACGACCACGCAGGAGAACGCGCAACTACGGGCCGCGCGTCGGCGGGGATGCTGTGCTGATGTCTGGGCTCGCGGTCACTTGCGAGGGGGTGCAGGGTGGAGACGCGGCAGCCCAGCAGTGTTTCGCCGGTCTGCGGCAGCCGCGGCAGTCCAGCCATGCGTTGCTGGCAATCCCTGCCCTCGCGGTGCTCTCGGTCTTGGTCGTGTTCTTGAGTGCGATGCGTGAGCGCCCCAGTCGGCAATCGGCCCAGGCGCGATCGGTGTTCGAGGCCGCGCAGCATGTCCTGCCGTCGCCGTCGCCGTGCCGGACCGGATCGGGCCGCTGCAAGTCGCCTGCCTGTATCTGGCGGCCGAGGACGAGGCCCAGGTCGCCGGCGATCTGTACGCGGCCATCCGCACCGAGCACGGACCCGCATCATGTTCGGTGACGTGCGGGGCAAGAGCCTGCCCGCCATCGGCGAGGCCGCACACTACGCTGCCGGCGCTGGCCGCTGGGCTGGAACAGAGTGTCGCCGGCCGACTTCGAAGCCAGGACGAGGCCGGGGAATGCGTTGCCTCCACTTTGCTGCTGGAGATCCCCGACGAGGCCCCACATCCGGCTGACCAGCTGCGGCCACCCTCCGTCACTGTTGCTCAGACCGGGCGAAGCGATCACCGTTCTCCTGCACCCCGCGCCCCCGCTGGGGGCCGGCAGCACTGGGCCGCAGGACTACACCCTCGATGTCTTTTCCTTCGAGGTGGGGGACATCCTCCTGCTGTATGCCGACGGCGTCATCGAGGCCCGCGACCCTGTCGGCGGGTTCTACCTTCACGGAACGGGCAGCTCAGTCGACCGACGCCGGCCCCGAGACGCTTCTGCATCACATCCGGCGCGATCTTCTCGCCCAGGCTGGCGGACGCCTCGACGATGTACGGCCCTGCTGGGGTAGCCCGCCGTGGGCCGAGCCGGGTGGAGGATCCTTCCGGTCACAGTTCTTGGCGTCGCCGGCCGACGTCCTTCGACGTGAGTCTCTGTCGTGCACGACTGCGAGGGCTCCGTCTCACCTTGGGTACCACTGGGCGGTCTGCGGGGGCTTCGCGGCGCGGCCGCACTCGCGGCTGTGGGCGTGTGCGGGGTCGGTGCTGACGGCGAGAAAACTCAGCACAGCGCATGCGGCATAGGCCGTGCCGGGCCAGGCCAGCAGGACTGGATACGGGTGGGTGTGGTGCAGGCTGTCCTCCCAGCGGATCAGCAGCGGTACGAGGCGTGTGGCTGTCGCGAGGATCCACGCTGCGAGCGTGACGCGGCTGAGCAGCTGATGCCGTCTGGTGTCGTGGGCGAGCCAGATCATGGTGGGCAGGCACCAGATCCAGTGATGGCTCCAGGAAATCGGGCATGCCAGCAGTCCGTACAGTTCAGCGGTGATCAGGATGCCAAGGAGGTCGTGGCGTCTGGCGGCCTGGAGTAGGGCGAAGGCTGCAAGGGCGGTGATCGCTGCGAGGGCAGGCCACCAGGCCGGGGAGAGGGTGGCATCGTGGCCGAGGAGCCTGCTGAGTGCTCCGCGCAGGGACTGGTTGCGTACGGACCACACGGGGCCGATGCGTTGGGTGTCGGTCACCAGGGTGGTCCAGTACCTCGCCGACTCGCGCGGGGCGACGTGCCAGGCGAGCGCTGTGGCTGCGCAAGCAGCGGTCAGAGCCCATGCCGCCGTGCGCCATTGCCGGGTCGCCAGGAAGTACAGTCCGCCGATGCCCGGCGTGAGTTTGACCGCGGCGGCCAGTCCGACGGCCGCTCCCCGGCCTGCGGCCGTACGAAGTACGGTCAGGGCGCCCAGCGCCAGGGCGCCCAGGAGCAGGTTGATCTGGCCTTGGTCGAGCGTGTGTCGGACAGGTTCGAGCCACAGGCCGGCGGCTGTCCAGAGCATGGCACGGGGCCTGGCGGGGCGCGGAGTGCGGACGGACAGCAGACGTGCGGTGCAGGCGCTGATGGCGAACAAGGCGGTCACGGATGCTGCTTGCCACAGCCAGACCGCGACCGTCCACGGCAGTTGTGCCAACGGCAGGAACGCCAGGGCGGCGAACGGCGGATAGGTGAACACCAGCGAGGGGATGGGCGGGGCTGTGTGCAGGTGGTAGTCGTACAGACCGCCGGTGAGGAGGAGCGGAGAGGCATCGCGATAGACACGCAGATCAAGAGGCGTGGGAGGGAAGGCGCTGATGGCCAGGACGTGCAGGGCGATCGAGACGGTCAGGCACCATCCGGCGTGGCTCGTCACTCACGTTACGGTCCTGCGTCCTGCGGCTACGGCATTCAGCCGCCCCCGATGGATCCGCTCAAACAGCCACTCATGCGATCTGTGCACCCAGAGGTCTCCTGACGCGACCGTGACCAACGCGCGCCAGCGTGACCGACTGAATGGCCTGCGCCGCGCCTTTACGCCAGCAGCGGCATGTCGCAGCCTGCTGGAGAGTGCACGGACGGCTCCCGCCGCTCCCACTGCGCATCCGCCAGATCGCCACGCCCGGTTCGGCTACATGGAGACACCGGACGTGCCCAGCACCCTGGCCCTGTGCCCTGCTCACCCCGCCCCACACCTAAGGGCCGTTGAGCCTCGAACGGGCGTTCTGCTTCCTGTCGAAGTTCGAGCTGCGGCGTGGGAAGGCCCCGACGATGGCCGCCCGGCGCAAGCGCCTGTTCGTCGCGACCTCCTGCATCACGGCCGACGCCGCCGAGTACGTCGGCCTCCCCGGGACCGCACCGCCATCATGGGCTCCCACATCCAGGTACAGACGCGCGTCGGCCGCTGATCGCCCGGCGGAGCGGTCCTGGGGTGCCCTATGCACGTGGTCTTTCGGGTCCGGTTTCGTCTCCTCCCGCTCCTGCCGCGCGGACGGTGGCGTAGGCGCCGAGCGACACCACGGTCCAGGCTGCCGTTGCGACCGTCAGAGCCAGCCACGCCGGGTGGTGGCGCAGGAGAACGGAGGTGGTCAGGGCGAACGCAAGGAGCCCGAGGGTGCCCAGGGTGGCGCCGCGGGCGTCGTCGCGGGCACTGCGCAGGCCCTCCTCCTTGGCCACGAGAGTCAGACTGGCCAGCAGGACGGCGGGAAAGGCGAGGAAGACCCCGCCGATGAACGGGCCGAACACTTTTGACACGACAGCCGCCAGCAGTGACACGCCCGCTCCGAACCCGAACCGGACGAGCAGGTCCTTGTGTGGCATCTCCCGGGCCCTGCGCGGTTCCACCCGTACCCGGTCGGTGTTCTGCGGCCGCTCGCGACTGCCTTCGTTCCTCGCCGCGCTGCTCATGTGGCCACCGCAAAGGCGACGGCGGCCGCTACCGCGCCCCACACGAGAAGTGCCACCGCCGAGCCGCACTTGGCTCCGAGCCTTCCCAAGGCCGGCGCGTCGACGAGGCAGAACACGGTGAAGGCCGGCGCTCCGGCGAGCATGCCCCTGGCCGCGTCCATGGCTTCGTGGTTCCCCTTGAACACGACCGTCAGGATCAGACCGGCCAAAGCGACCGAGGGCGCGGCGGCGAAGACGCCGGCCAGCCGCTTGGGCTCGATGGTTTCCGCCAACAAGGCGAAAGCCACGACGAGCAAGCCCCCCACGAAAGCCTTCAAGAAGATCTCCAGCAAGGACTTCACCGGTACAACCTGAGCCCCGGCACGCCGTATGGCAATCGACCACGCCGTCAGGCAGTGGTCACTCTCCGGGTATCGGGGTACGCGATCCACATCGAAGCCGGGCCTGATCAGTCTTCGGATACGGACATCGGCAGCAGGAACGAGAACGACAGCACGGACGCCCCCGCCGCGAGTGCGCCGAGTTCGGATGCCCTGTTGCCGAAGCTCAGTGACCGAGATCTGAAGATCCTGGGTCGCGTCGGACGCGAGTGGGGCCAGGTGCTGGAGGACCCCGAGGTGTGACGGTCCGCGCTGCCGGTGGATCCAGACCTCGGTGGCCACCCCGACGCCTGGCGGTGATCGTCGTCCTGCTGGTGGGCAACCTGCGCGGAGTACGCCAGGCGGGTGCTGTCTTCGCCGCACCCACGTACGCGTTCGTCATCGCGATTCTCGCGCTCGTGGCCGTGGGCCTGACCGACGCGGTCGGCCGCGGATTCCAGCCCACACCGACGCCCCGGCTGCCGGTCACGGAAGGAGTCATCCTTCTCTTGGTCCTGCGGGCCTTCGTCCCGCGGCTGGACCGGCTCCAGCCTCCTCGGGGCCGGATTCGCGGCCTGCGCGATGATCGTCTGGTCGACCGACAGGCGTCGGCTCTCCGAGACGCCGGACATGCGCTCCGGGGCAGCACACACATGTCAGACCGTGTTTGAGATCTGCAGCGATGCTGGCCACGTGGTGTACCACACGCGGAAGTCCGTGCCTGGGGGGGCGAGCCGTACCTTTCCGGCAGCGTTGCCCATGATGATCAGGCGTGAGAAAGTGCCGCAGTCGGAGTCGCCGAGGGCCCCCGTCCCACCGCACTCGCAGATGACCTCCACCCTCGCACGGCGGAAGGGCAAGCCCGCTCACCATGGCCGAAACCCCCAACGGCGTCGCCGGGATAGCCAGCGAGGGCCACTTCGCGGCATTCGTCCGCAGATACCAATCCCTCGATCTGTTCGCCCGATTCCTCGGCAACCCGTTCGAGCTTCTGTGCGGCCAGGCCCAGTGCGCCCTCGAAGCGTACGATCCCGGGACCGTGCTGGAACGACTGGCGATCACCGGCCCGCCGTATCCCCTCGCGGACACCCACCTCGACTGGGATGACCCGGTGCCGGAGACCCGGTACATCATCACCCGGGTCGCCCTGTTCGCCCCGGTCACGCTCAGGGTGTGGACCCCCGCCGCCGGCACTCACGTCCTGCAGGGCGCACTGACCTGCGTCATCGCCAACCTCAACCAGCCCGACGACGACCGCATGGTGCGGTCCTGGCTCGACCTGGACGAGCACACCCCGAGCCGCCTCCTGAAGCCCGACAGCGACCTGCTCCGCAGCCGCCTGTTCAGCGTCGGCGAATGGCTCCCCACCGACTACCCGCACGGATCCCCCGAACGCGAGGGCCGGAGCACGACCTGACGTGCCCGCCGCTACTGATCTCTTCGGGTTGGTGTCGGGGGTGGTGACGTGTGGTGATCCCTGCGGTAGGCCGGTGGTATGCGGTACGCGCAGGGTGGCGGACTGACCGCGGAGCGGCGGCGGTTTCGTGAGCGGATCCGCTACGAAGCGTCGCATCCCGCCGGGTCCACAGCAAGCTATGGTCGTCAGCTGGACGACTGTCCCGTCGGTACTGGTTCGGCTGACCGTCCGCCGGTTCTTCTGCGATACCCCAACCTGCCAACGGAGGACGCTCGTTGAGCAGGTCGACGGTGCGAGCGACCCCCACCAGAGGGCCAGCTCAAGCCTGTGCTTCGTGCTTCGTTCCGTGGCGGCCGAGCTGGGTGGACGGCCCGGGGCACGGCTGTGCCGGAAACTCTCGGCTCCAGCAGGCCGGATGCGGCTCCTCGGACATCTGCATGCTCCGGCCGTGCCCCGGCCGATCCCCCCGCGTGCTTGGCGTGCACGAGTTCGCCTTCGGCCGCGGCCGTCGCTATGGAACGATCCTCGTCGACGTGGAAACCCATCAGCTCGTCGACGTCCTGCCAGACCGGAGTTCCGAGACGCTGGCCACTTGGCTCCGTGACCATGCCGTTGCCGAGGTCGTGTGCCGGGATCGGGCAAGCGCCTACACCCGTGCAGTCAAGGAAGTCGCCCCTGGCGCAGGTTCTGCTCGACTCAGCCCGCGACCGACGGAATGTGCCCTCGACCGCTTCAAGTCCTGCCTCCAAGCCCAGTTTGCCGCCGGTCACACCAATGCCAAAGAGTTGTACGGCCAGATTTGCGAACGCGGCTTCTCCGGCGGCTACTCGACGCTCTCCCGCTACGTGCGAACACTGCGCGACGGCACCGCCGTTCCTGCCCCCGAACCGATCCCGAGCCCACGCACCATCAGCGGATGGATCATGCGGCTACGCGAAAAGCTCTCACCTCGTCAAGCCGTTGAGTTGGAACGCGTCCGGCTGGCCTTCCCGGACATCACCGAAGCGTGCAACATCGCCCGTGCCTTCACCGACCTGGTCCGAAACCGCCGGGGTCATCTGCTCACTGAGTCGATCCGCCAGGGCGAACAGTGCGGTCAGCCGTCGATCCGGTCTTTCGCCGGCTTCCTCCGTCAGGACCTTGACGCCGTGACCGCTGGACTTATCCTCGCCTACAGCTCGGGCGTAGTCGAAGGACATGTCTGCAGAGTCAAGCTCCTCAAGAGAAGCATGTACAGTCGCGCGTCCTTCGCGCTCGTGCGAGCTCGCATCCTGGCACGGCCCTGACCTCGGCTTTCATGAGATCGCTGCCATAACCCTGAATGGCCGCCTCTGCTCGTCTCCCTCACTTGGTCGCAGTTTCAACGGCGGGTAGTAGGACTCCGTTAGGTCTGTCTGTCGCTCGTGTTGAGCGTCATGGTGGGTGTGTGGACGCACATGAAGTGAACCGAGTTCGGGCGAAGTTGGCGTTATTCGTGGCTGAGGTGTTCGCCTCGGTGCCGCGGAAGGACCAGCGGGCCAAGGGCGACTGCTATCTGCGGGGCCTGATGATGGATGGTCGCCGCAAGTCCATCCAGGCCATGGCCTCGCAGCTGCCTGACGGCAACGAGCAGAACCTGCAGCAGTTCGTGAACCAGTCGCCGTGGGATCCGGTGCCGGTGCGCCGACGGATCGCACAGCGGATGGTGCCGCTGATTGGCCCGGACGCCTGGGCGGTGGACGACGTGTCGTTTCCCAAGGACGGCAGTATGTCGGTCGCTGTCGCCCACCAGTACTGCGGAGCGCTGGGCAAACAGGCCAACTGCCAGGTCGCGGTGAGCGTGCACGCGGTCACGGACACCGCGTCGTGCCCGCTGCAATGGCGCCTGTTCATGCCCGAAGAATGGGCCGGTGATGTCGAGCGGCGGCGCAAGACCGGGATTCCCGAGGACATCGGCCACCGGGAGAAGTGGCGACTGGCATTGGACACCATCGATGAGCCGGCCAGATGGGACCTGACCCCGCCGGTGCTGGTGGCAGACGCCGGCTACGGCCAGAACGCCTGGGCCTGGACCACTTCGAGGGCCGCTCCTGGAACGGCTGGCACCACCACGTCACCCTCGTCACCGCCGCCCACGCCTTCCTCACTGAACAGCGCCTGGCCCCAAAAGCTCACACACCGGCCTCACCCTCTACCAGATCCTCGACGCCCTCCAAGACGTGCTGCACTGCTGGACCGGCCTGTGCACAACATGCCACCAGCCCCTGACGCGACCCCGGACCAGACACCACCCAGCAAGATCTACCTCGACCTAACGGAGTCCTACTAGGGCTCACGGAAGCGGGCTGGGCGGGACTCGGGCCCATCCCGGTGTGAGGTTCAAGTGGCAACACCCCACCACATTGCCCACGGTACGAATCCGACCGCGGCCAGCCCGACCGGGGCCAGGCGTAGCCAGGCCGCCCGGCTCGGCGTCGGCCGTCGGCGCCAGAGTGCGGCTGCGGAGACGCCGGCGGACACCACCACGGCGACGGCGAGCCCCTGCACCATCAGCCACACGGCCGGATGGCCCCACACAACGGGCGCCGCCGTACTGATGCCTGCCACGAAAACGGCAAGCGGGCAGGCCACCGTTGCCATGACCGCCAGCAGGCCGAGCCCGGCCAACCACCGCGCCGGGCGCAGGACCGGGCCCCGGCGCAGGAGGGCACTGATCGGGTAGGCGGCGAAGCCGAGGAGCAGCAGCGCCGGGGTGAGCCAGGCGTACCAGGCGTGGTCGGGTACGGGGGTGGTGGCGAGTGTCTGTCCGGGTGCGGGGGCGGCGCTTGACGCCGGTGGGTGGCCGGCCGCGACGGCCTGCACCCATGAGGTCATGGTCTGCGCATAGCGCGGGGCCAATTCCCCCAGCTTCTTGCCGTGGAAGAGCGGGCCGCCGATCCGGTCGAACCCGTCCGACGTGCGGTG
The DNA here is from genome assembly GCF_009796285.1 of Streptomyces broussonetiae. Lineage (NCBI taxonomy): Bacteria > Bacillati > Actinomycetota > Actinomycetes > Kitasatosporales > Streptomycetaceae > Streptomyces > Streptomyces broussonetiae. Next base: position 9,618,260 of record NZ_CP047020.1, read on the forward strand.
CCCGTTGTGCGCACCGCTGGCGACGAAGCCGATGACGGCGTGCTGGTTTCCCGCACGGGCCAGGGCCTCGCGGAAGATCTGTGCGCTCTCCTGGGGCGGCACCTGCGTGTCGTGCTCGCCCCACAGCGCCAGCACCGGCGTTCGGTGGAGCTGCTCCAGCACCGGTACGGGGTCGTAGCCGGCCGAGGGGAACAGACCGGTCGATGCCATGAACTGGGCGGCGGGGCCGGCCACGGTGCGACGGAACGATCCGCCCACCCCCTGGTGGCGCAGATGAGTGCTGAGGTTCCAGACCTGGGTACGCAGCGGGTCGTAGCCGGAGCCGCCGATGGTGACGATGAACGCGACGTCGGGCAAGCGCGATGCGGCCAGCGGCGCCACCCAGCCCCCCTCGCTGAACCCCCACAGCCCGACCTGGTGTGGGTTCACCCCGCTGTTGGACTGCAACAACCGCACTCCGGCGAGTGCGTCGTCGGCCAGCAGGCCGAAGTCTGTGTGGAGCCGGGAGTAGCCGACGGTCCGCTTGTCGTAGACCAGCGTGGTGATCCCGGCCCGCGCGAATGCCTCGGCCTCCTGCCGGTACTCCTTCCGGGGCCCGGGGCCCGAGCCGCCGACGAGTACGATGCCCGGTTCCGGGCCAGGTGCTCCGTTCTTGCTGAGGACGGTGCCGTGCAGGACGAGCCCGCCGCCGCCCCGGAAGGTGACCTGCTGGCGGACCAGCCCGTCCCCGTCGGCATACGCCCTGGGCGCGGCCAGCAGGAGGAGGGCGCCGGCCAACGCCCCGGATAAAAGGGCCAGTACGGTGCGTATGGATGATGCGGACGTAGCAGAGAGCAGCATGGCTTGCGTCCCCCTTCGTTGTCGGTCGGGCTGCGCGGTCAGTTGGTCTCGGGAATTCCGAGCAGCCGGACGAGCACGGTCCGCGCCTCGGGTGCGTCCCCATGCTCCGGGGCCGAGTACCGGTAGAGGAGCGTGATGTACTCCTCGAAGAACGCGCGGAGTTGGTCTGGGTCGACCCGGAGAGAGGCGCGCGAGAAGAGCGCCGCGTCGGCCCAGGGGCCCAGCGTGTCGCGCGCCTCCTCGAACCGCCGGGCCGAGTCGATCAGTTCGGCGAGGTTGAGCCGATGCATCTCGGTCAGTGCCTCGCGCATCTGCGGCGTCTGCCGGCTGTACGGCGGGAACCGCCGGTCCCCTGGCACTGCCCGCCACCACCGCTCCCGCCCTTTCGCCAGCTCAGGGACCTCCTCGACGAAGCCGTGCTTGGCCAGCTGCCGCAGGTGGTAGCTGACCAGCCCCGTGCTCTCGCCCAGTTCACGTGCCAGCGCGGCAGAGTTGGCGGGCCCCCGGCGTAGGCATTGCTCGATCTTCTGCCGCATCGGGTGCGCGAAGGCGCGTAGTGCCTCGACATCGGTGATCTCTTGGGCAGGAGGTTGTTCGGCCATGCCCGAAGGGTAAGAGTTGCAAAGGGTAGTTGCAAGGAGTCCTTGCAACTCTCGGACCGAGCCACTGACTTGCTGCACATCGCCGACCAGGACTGTCTTCTGTTGCGATCAAGCCCCGGGTGTGGATGCCGGTCCGATAGGACCGTGGTGTGACGCGTGTGGGTGCGCCGTCCGTGCGGAGTTCGGTTCGCGGGCCAGGTCAGGCCTCCGGACCTGTTCAACCGGGACTTCACCGCTGACGCGCCGAACCTGATGTACATGGGCGACGTGATGTAGCTGCCGGTCGGCGACGGCGAGCATCTCTATCTCGCGACGGTCCTGGACTGCTTCTCCCGCCGGATCGTGGGCTGGTCGATCGCCGATCACATGCGCACCGACCTGATCGCCGACGTGCTGACGATGGCCGCCTCCACCCGCGGCACCCTGGGCGGCGCCATCTTCCACAGCGACCATGGAGCGTAGGTCCCGCCAATTCGTTACCTTGTGCGCCGAGTTGGGCGTCACTCAGTCCATGGGTGCTGCCGGCACCAGGGCGGACAACGCCGCCTGCGAGTCCTTCCACGCCTCCCTGACACGCGAGACGCTCCAAGGCGCCCGCCGCTTCGGCGGCCCCGGCGCCTGCCGGCGCCGCGTCTTCAGATGGCTGACGCACTACAACACCAGACGCCGTCACTCGGCGAACGAGCAGCTCAGCCCCGTCGCCTACGAGCAGCGATCAGCTACCCTGACACTCGCCGCACAACCATACGAACTGGTGTCCACTTTCCGGGTGGGCGACCCGGGCGACCGATTCCGGGTGTGCCGCGACGGTAGGCTGACCGCGGTGAGCACGCGGAACAACACGCTGCCACCCGACGTCCCCATTCAGGCTCAGCTCCACCTGTTCACCGCTCACTACGCGCCAGAGCGGTGAGAACCGCGTGCTCACGCACCAACGTGTACCTGAGCCGCCCAGAGCATCGGCGATTTCGGATACTGAGCGCGCAGCTTCCGGACCGCCCTGTGAAGCGCGTACGGCGCGCGGGCGGTCTCGGGCGCCGTGGTGCCGCCGTTGGTGAGCCGGTGGTAGAAGTCGATGGCGAGATCCGCCTCTACCTGGTCGTCCACAGCCCACAGTGTCCCGATGACCTGACGGAATCCCGCCAGCTGGAAGGCCCCGGTGATGTGCACGGCTTCGTCGGCCAGTCTGGACGGGGTGACCGTCGTGTCACACGCCGAGAGGAAGGCCAGCTCGGCTGAGAGTTGCAGTCGGCTTATGTCTGCGACCGTCAGGGGGTCGGTCACGTAATCGGTGAGGATGAGCCGGCTCTCACTGGGGCGTGCGATGTCGGCGTAACCGTGGCAGGCGAAGTGGGCGATCCGATGGTTCGGCAACGCGCTGAGGACGGCACCCCGCGTGGGAGAAGCGAGCACACGCGCGTCCGGAAGCACTGCGGACAGCGACTGCACCTCCCGTGTGACTCCGCGGAGTGGGGCTCCTGGTACGTCGGGAACCGGGACGATCACCGTCGAGGAATCAGAGTGCGCCACCGGCATCGCGCTGTTCCGTTCAAGCGAGCGCAGCGTAGTGGTGTACGACGAGACGACCCGGTCGAGCACCGAGCTTCCTCCGGTGACGGCCCCGGCCCGCGAGTAGTCGCCCGCGGCATGGAACGGAAGCGGCGCCATGCCCCCTACCGGGCACCACCAGACGCGTGGCTTGCGGTCGTCGTCCTGAGGCGTGGCGACATGGCCGAGCCGGGTGAGTACGGGGTTGGTGACGGTGTGCCACAACCAGGTCAGGACCGTGAGGATCTCCTGTTGGGCAGCGATACGGTCAAGGGGATCGTGCTGGTTGTCGGCAGCCAGCAGCCGTGCGTCGATCAGCCGATTGACCTGCTCGTACGCACGTTCTTGAGTGAGGCCCTCCAAGGGCACCACAAGGACCGGTTGTCCTGGATCGCCCGTGGCGACTAGTGCGTCGCACCGCGCGCTGCTCGTCGTGATGAAGACCACCACGCCGTCTTCGGGAACGTTCTGCGACAGTTGCTCGATCCCCGGCCTGAGATAGGTGTGGAAGCCAGGCAGCGCCCGTGCCTGCGCCACAAGACGTTGCCATTCTTCGTAGGCCTGTTGCCGTTCGATCGCGACCTGCTGGGCAATGCCGTGATCCCGACGTCGGCCAGGAGAGACGTCGTCCGTGGCCTGGGCGGACTGAGCGCTGTCCAGGTTGTCCAGGAGGAATCGGAGCTGGTCCAGACGTCGGGCCAGATCGGGCGCGTGTTTCCGCAGCCTGACGTGGTCCGGCCCCCGCACGCCGACGGTGTCGGCGGCCAGGGTCCCGCGGGTGCGCTCCAGAAGCTCGATCGCCCTGACCGGATCACCGGCGTGCAGGGCTACCGCAACGGCGTCACCGGAGATGCTGCTGTTCAGCTGAGCCAGTCGGAACTGGCGGTCATCGCGTTGCAGAGTGCCCGGAGCCAGCATCTCCAGCAGGTCCACCGCCCGTTCGATCCATTGCAGCGCCTCGGCCGGACGGCCGGCGTCAATGGTCAGCAGGGAGAGTTCCCGATACGCCAGGATTCGGTTCAGTGTCGAGGCCGCGGCCTGCTCCGCGACCTCGCGGTAACAGGCACGGGCCTCCTCGAGGAGATCGACGGAACGACTCTCCTCGGCCCGGAACTTGAGCGCTCCGGCAAGGTCGTACACATACGACGTCCGCAGGGGATGATCGCCGGGCGTGCTCCGCACCGCTGCGTTGAGTGCGTCAGACGCCGCCACCAGGAGCGTCCGGTCCCGAGTCGCTTCGAAGAGCTGGACCAGTCGCTGACCCAGCATTCCGAGTCGGCGTGCCTGATCGGGGTGGTCGGGCGGTGTGGCCCGTGACGCCGCACGGGCCACGCTGACGGCTTCCCGTAGCGTGCCGAGATCCCCTTCCTCCCCGTACAGCTCGCCGAGGAGGCCACTCAGGTTGTACAGGTAGAGGCCGTGGCTCGCCTGTCCGTCCGTGGCCACTACGACGTCGCGTGTCAGCTCGACGGCTTCCGCGAGCGCACCGCGGTGACGAGTCCGCGTGTGGAGCGATCGCAGGCTGAGAGCGAGGTTGTTCTTCGACCCGTGGTGATCGGCGTGGCCGGGCGGGGTTGCGGCGACCGCCAGCCTGCCGACCTCCACCGCCTCCTCCAAGGAGGCCATGTCACCGCTGCGTCGATAGCGCGTGCGTAACGTGTTGTTCAGGGTATCGAGGAACACCCCGTGGTCGGTCTGGTCCGGTGACCCCTGAGCCACCGCTCTTCTGGCCGTGTCCACCGCCTCTTCGAGCGCGTCCAGTGATCCGGTGCGTTCGGCAAGGGCGTTCAACGAGACGCTCAGGTTGACGAGAAAGGTGGGCTCTCGGTGTCTCCGGACGCCATCGGCCACCGCTTGACGGCCGCACTCCACGGCCTCCTGGATCTCGCTGAGCTCACCGGTGCGTTCGAAGGACATGTGCAACGCGATTCCCAGATCGTCGAGGGCGGTGGCACGAAGCGACTCGTTGTGGGCTGTGGTCACTGCCTCGCGGCCGCAGGCCACCGCCTCTCGCAGAGCGCTGTCGTCACCGGTCCGCTTGCCGAGTTCCTGCAACGTGACACCCAGCGACAGGAGTGCCTCCGTTCTCTGTGGCGCCTCGGCCGGCGCCGCCGCCACCGCCTTACGCGCATAGTGAGCGGACCTGCGCAACGCGTCGAGATCTCCGGTTCGCTCGAAGTCACACCGCAGCGCGATCGCCAGGTTGTTCAGGAAACCACCGTTCGCGGGGCCCGGATGCTCCGGGAGTTGCCGTGCCGCCCGCTCTCCGATTTCCACGGCCTTCTCAAGGTCGGCGGCGTGACCTGTCCGTTCGTAGAGCTTGCGGAGCACATTGACGTGGTCCCCCACGAACGCAATACGAGCCGGGTGGTCGCGAGGGACCTCGGACGTCGCGGTACCGGCGACGGAGACCGCCTGTTCGAGATCGTGAACGTCCCCCGTCTCCTCGTACAGCTTCTGCAGTGCCACGGCGTAGTTCCCCAGCAACAGTCCCCGCCTGGGATCACCTGGCGCCAGGAATCCGATCGCCTTGCGTAGGAGTCCCATCCCGGACATGAGGTCCTGTTGCCGCCCGGACTCGTCGTATGCCGTCAGCAAGCCCATCGCAGTGGAATAGAGTTCCTGCAAGTTCTCCTGACGGTCCATCACCGTGACCTACATCTCCTGAAGTTCGCTGCCGCAGGAACTGATGCGCCGACCACGTTCGATGCTACGAGCCCTCCGACTGGGCGGTGTAGCTTTTAGCGGGACATCCGTTGCATGAGCGCCCCGAGCGATGCACCGGGGCTGCCGGGAGGGGAACAGCATGGGGCACCCCGTATGGGAGCGCGTAGCGGTCCTGTGTGCGCAACTGAGCGACAGGCCGCAGCTGAGGCGGATCATCGAGGACGGCGGCGGCGGAGCCGAGCTGGCCTCCCTGCTCGAAGCGATAGGTTCCGCGGACGACCCTCGGCCCGAGCGGATCGCCGACCTCGTCGATGAGATCGAACGGGTACTGCGCAGCGTGGGGCTCGGCAGTCTGAGCACGCGGTCCTTCCTCACTCCTACCGCGGAGTCCACCTTGCCGCCCGGCATGACCGCGAGGCCCACCACCGTCGGATGGACGTGCCCCTTGGCGCGCTGTCCCCGCGTCGTGCTGCCGGAGGAGACCGCCGGATCTCCCGCCTGCGTCGCTGGCGACAGCCGGATGAGGCCGTACAGGATTCACCCACGGTGACGAGTCTCTTCGCGGCGTTGGGCTCGAAGGCCGCCGATCGTTGGGTGCAGGTGTTGCTGCTACCGGGCCTCTTTTTCACGGCCGCCATGGCCGTCGGGCTGCTGTCGGGGCAGCGCAGAGCGCTGAGTCCTCCGTACCTCGCGGCAGAACTGAACGATCTCACCACGCGGTCGACGGCCCACTCGGCTCTTGTCGGCGTGTTGGTCGCCGTCGGAGTGTCGCTGGCATCTGCAGCCGCGGGGCTGCTCGCTGACGCTCTTGGATCGGCTGTCCAGATGTTTTGGACGTGGCCATCCCATCAGCCTCCCGCGAGGTGGCTGTTGCGAAGGCGCAGGAAGCGGTGGCAGAAGGCAGCGGACCGTTTGAGGGCAGCGATCCGGGCCAGTGCCCTGCCGCCCGGCGAGACCGCCGGGGAATCACGTCACGAGGGCAGGATCGCCCTCCTCCGAAGGCGCCTTCATCGCATCGGACCGGCATGGCCGACCTGCACGACCCGGATCGCGGAGCGCTTCGGCGCGACGGCCCGGCGAACGGAGGAGCTGTATGGCCTCAGTGACCTGCACCTGGTCTGGCCACGCCTCCACGCCGTCCTTCCGGAGCAGCTCCAGGCCACTATCGCGTCGGCCCGAGCCGACTATGCCGCGAGCGCTCGCCTCGCCGGGTGGGGCGTGATGTATGCCGCCGCCGCCTCGCTGTGGTGGCCTGCAGCCATCGTCGCCTCAGCCGCGTTCCTCGCGTGCCGTATCCGAGCGAAGCCGACCGCGGACCGTCTCGCCGACGTAGTGGACACCGCGGTCGACCTGCATCTGGGGGACCTTGCCGAGAAGCTCGGGGCGGAACGCCCGGACGACGTCAGACTGCTGGGCACTCGCATCCTGGAACGGCTCAGACCGACGCCTTAACCCCCAGATCACTGGGCAGTAACGGCGTGAGCTGTCGGGTGCCTAATGGGTGGAAGCCTGTTCGTGCCTTGACGCTCGTCGAGACGCAGCCGACACCCAGGCCGCGGAACGGCGTTCATGCCGACGCAACCGGGCGTTCTGGCCCGCTCGCTCAGTCTCGATCGACGAACGAGGCGATTCGTGCCTTTGCAGCTCAGGGCGTGTTGCGACGGTTGCGAACCCAACTCTGCTGCAGCGGAGGGGCCTACGCCCGAGGCACGATCCCCAGGACGACCTTTCCTTTCGTGGTGTTCAGCTCCTGCAAGAAAGCCTTGGAGATGTCCCCGCCGGGAAGCTCTCCCTCCGCGTCCATCCTGACCAAGATCGCCATCATCAGGTCGTTGTCCGGGACCGAAGCAAGAGTCCGAGACACGGTGAGCCCGGCACCTGCGGTGTCGTGCCCCAAGTTGTTCTGTACGTAGTCGGCAATCGCCTGAACCTCATCGGGCCGGGGTGCCTCACCGTTGTGGATCACTATGATCTTGTACACCTTCATCGCATACAACTTTCTGTGGCCATAAGGGCGAGCAGGTCCACAGTATCGTGATGGCCTTGCTACTCGTGGTTCCCAATTGACCTCAATTCCAGGGCTGTTGGTGACGGCTCCTGGAAGCAGCCGCGAGTGGCATGGGGACAGTGCCGCGGCAGATCGGACACTTCGCGCCACTGGGAGGGCTCGGGGTCGGCGGCATGCGGCGGGATACTGGGCTGGCCAGTCTGATGGGCGCTTCGCCGCGGGCAGACAGGTGCACCCGCATCCAACTGAGTGGGCTTGTGCTCGCTCACGGCGACCAGCCCGGCATGTCCACGGTCGGCGACCAGCCGGATCACCCGAAAGGATGATCATTCCGGGCTGGGAATCTCAACTGTGCTTCCGGGGTTGGTAGTTGGTGTGGTGGGTGGGGTGTGAGTTGGGGTGGTGGTGGCTTTCCGAGAGTGCGGAACGTGAGCTCTTGTCCGTTTCGTAGTTGAGGTTGGGGAAGGAATGCTGGTCCCGGGGCGGGGCTGGTCCTCAGGCGCCGGGGCGGGCGAACAAGCCGGGTTCGGGTTCGATGAGGATGCCGCGGCTGACTAGGCGTTTCAGTTTGGAGCGGATGCCTTCGGTGTTCTCCGGGAGGATCGGCAGGTCGAGGGCCTGGCAGAGGTCGCGGGCGCGCATCGGCCGGCCCGCGTCGGTCAGGGCGGTGAGGATCTGCTGGTAGGCGGGGTGGTCCGGGACGTCAGGGCGCTCCGGCTCAGCGGCGGGTGAGGGCATGGGGAGGGCGAGGAGGGTCTTGCGGGTGATGCGCAGGTTCTCGTTCTCCGCGTCGGCCTCGCGGAGCTGTCGGGTGAGTTCTTCGATGCGGGCCCGGAACTGCACGGCCTGGCAGGCCAGTTCGCGCTCGCGGGCCTCGATGTGTTCCAGGATGGCTGTGACCTGTGAGTTCTCGCTCATGCGGTCCTCCAGGAGGCGAGGGGGGCTCCGGTGGGGCGGCGGCTCATGACGGAGGTCATCGCCCGCAGGACACGGGAGCGGGAGGAGGCGGGCCGGTGTTCGTAGTCGCGTACGAGGCGGCGGTAGAACATCAGGATCCCGTTCGTCTGCTCCACGATCCACCGCCGGGACTGCGGAACGAAGCCCTTGTCGGTCGGGTTGCGTTCGACGAACTCGACGTGGATGCCCACGTTCGTGCCGTGCTCGACCACCTTCTTCTTGAAGCCCTGGTCGACCAGCGCCTTCTTCACCGTGCCGCTCTGCCCGGCGACCTGGTCCAGCAGTGCGATGCCGGCGGTGTTCTCATGTGCGGACGCCGCGAGCACGACGACCGCGACGACGAGCCCCAACACGTCCACGGCCAGGCATCTCTTCCTGCCCGGCACCTTCTTCGCGGGATCCCGGCCCGTCGTCGTGACCGGGACTCCGACGGCGGCGTGGATGCTCTGCGTGTCCAGGACTACCAGGCTCGGGTCGGCTAATCGTTTCCGCGTCTCCCGCAGCTGCCAGCGCAGCAGGTCGTGGATGTCCTGGTCGGTGCCCTCGTCGCGCCAGAGGTAGAAGTAGTACTTCACCGCTCCGGGCGGGGGATGTGATCCACAACTTCAACACGGACGGCTTCGACTCGCTGTACCCGAAGTATAAGGGCGGCCGGCCGAAGACCTTCACGCTGCCCGAGCGGCGCGAGATCAAGAAGCTCGCGAAGTCGAAGCCGACCGGGCGCGACCTGCCGTTCTCCGCCTGGAGCCTGACCAAGCTGGCGGACTTTCTGTTGCCGAGGGGGTGGTCGACGACATCAGCCACGAGGGCCTGCGCATCTCGCTCCGCGAGGAAGGCGTCTCCTTTCAACGCCTGAAGACCTGGAAGACCTCCCGTGATCCGGACTACGAGGCCAAGAAGGCCCGGGTCGAGCACCTCTGCTCGATCGCTGACGGCGAGGTCATACCGGAGGACGGCGAGCCCGAAGTGGCCTTCTGCATGGACGAGTTCGGGCCGCTCAACCTGATGCCGCACCCCGGCCGTCAGTGGGCAGAACGCGGGAGCATGCACAAGGACCCCGACCGGGAACCGCGCCGCAGGTGGAGGGCCGCCTACAACCGCTACGGCGGTGCGCGCCACCTCTTCGCCGCCCTGGACCTGGCCCGGGACAAGCTCTACGGCCACATCAGGCCAATCAAGAAGCGCACCCAGTTCCTGGAGTTCTGCCGCTGCCTGCGCACCCTCTACCCGGCCCAGGTCCGGATCGAGATCGTCTGTGACAACTGTGAGGATCATGGAGTGCTGCCGGGGGCGGTAAGCCTGCCCCGTGTGACAACTGGCCTCAGTTGCCTTGGAGTAGAACTGTCGGCTTCCCGTCTCCGTGCAGCACTTGCCGGCATCGGCCCGGTGGACGTGTCCCGATAGGGGCTTTGCGGGAACAAAGCACCGTCACAGTTCTGACCGCCCACCGGACCGGCGTTGGCCACCAGCCCCAGTCCGACCGTCCGTCGCCCAGCGTGGGTTTCCACGGTGGGCTGGTCACACCGTTCGGGCAGGTCAGGGTGCTGGCCTGCCAGTCGATGCGAAAGTCCTTCTTCGTGAGGCCGGGGCGCTCGGCGGCCTTCGGAACGTCACGGACCGGCCCAAGGAGCGTGATGTCCCACCTCTCGGCGGAGTGATGGATGCTGTCAGGCGTGCTGTAGCTGCCGTCCACGACATGATCGAGGGGGCGGAACCCCTGCGCGGTGACGCCTTGGTGGATGCGGTCCAGGGCGTCGATGTCCTGTTCCGTGGCCGGCCGGGTGACCACCTGGACGATCACGTTCGGTCCGGTGTCGTCGCATGTCTCGCTCTGGTGGTCGCGGTCGCCGATCCAGTCGGGCTGCCCGGCGGCGGTGATCTTCTGGCTGTAGCGGCTTCGGGATCGTGCGGAGTAGCCATCTCCGGACTCGACCACGGCACTTGTGCAGTGGCCGGATCGGTCCTGTCGTCGGCGGAGGTCTTGCCGGTATTGCGTTGTTCGGTCTTCCGTCGACGGGCCCGGTCGCGAGTGGACTTCGGCCCCCGCGAGCCCAGTTGGCCTTCCGCGTCATACCAGTACTGCTGAACCCATACCTGCCGCAGGACCTGCACGGCCGGCAGGTCCCGCAGCGGGGGTGGCGCGTCGTCGCGGTGGATGGCCTGAGAACCCATCTTTGAACCTCGCGGAGCGGTGGAGCGTCTGGGGCGATGATGACGTCCCGCCGAATGCGTCGAGTCGTGTAGCCGGGCTCCGGGCCGGGATGAGGGTAACTTCTGAGCCGGTTGCGCGATCCGGCACGGCGGGGTTGCGCGCCCTTCTTGTGGCGGGTGGGCGCACATACGCCTCACCCATCAATCTCAAAGCCCGTTGACTCACCGGCATATAGGAGCATGCTGACTCAACTGCGATCATCCAATGGAGTGACGGGCGAATGGGTGAATACCACTCCGGGGATGAGGCGGATAGTCACTGATCCGTGACTGTCTGTATCCGAAATCGCAAGGGGTCGCACATGTCAATGATTCAGACCGGCAAGGTCGACCTGTCGTCGGACCAGCCCATCGCGACGCAGGGCGGGAACACCTCCACGTTCACCCGTGTCACCTTCCCCACCCCGTTCCCCAATGGGTCCCAGGTGATCGTGCTCGCGCAGACGCAGACGTTCAACGGCCCGGAGACGCCCGGCATCCGCCTGGCCGACGTCAACAACGAAGGATTCCTGATCCGCTTCAACGAGGTCAACGTCAACGCCAACGTCCGCAGCGACGGCCTCCACACCAGCGAGACCGTCGGGTGGCTGGCCACCACGGTCTGACAGCACGACCTGCCGCCTCCGGCGCCGGGAGATATCGAGGTCTGAGGCGGCCAGGTGCTGAACTGATTTTCATTAGGGAGACATGCTCAATGACCTGCCCCGTGTTCAGGGAGCAGTCACTGGCAGCGGAGCCGCCCACGCTCCGCGAGGTAACCGGGGTCAAGCGGCTCGAAGTGCAGCCTCTGGACGGGGCACTGCGGCATCGGGGTAGATGGGTTGCCGGGTGAGCCGGCGGGTCATCAGGGTGATGGCCGCGAGGGTGAGCATCGCCTCGGAGTGCTGCGGCAAGGTCTCGTAGTCCCGCGCGTTCCGGCGGGCGTGAAGCAGCCACGCGAGTGACCTCTCCACGACCCACCTGCGCGGCAGAACCACGAATCCCTTGGCGTCCTTGGGTCGGCTCACCGTCTTGATGGTCAGGTGGAGGAAGGACTTGGCCCAGTCGACGAGCGTGCCGGCGTAGGCCAGGTCGGCCCAGACGATGGTGATCTCGGGATGCATCAGCCGCAGTCGGAAGAGGACTTCGCGTGCCGCCTGACTGTCGTGCATATCGGCCGGGGTGACCATCACGAACAGCTGTAGGCCCTTGGTGTCCACGACAATATGTCGCTTCCTGCCCGGGATCTTCTTCCCCGCGTCACACCCGGACGTGGAGCGCGGGACGGTGGCGGCGACCTTGACGGACTGGGAGTCGATCACCACGGCCACCGGGTGCGGGGACGTCCCCATGGTCCGCCGGATGCGGCGGCGCAGCTGGTCGCGGATGAGGTTGAAGACCCCGGCCGCGGACCAGCGGGCGAAGAACCCGAACATCGTCTTGAAGGGCGGGTAGTCCTGCGGCAGCGCGCTCCACTTGCATCCTGTGTCGACGAGGTAGCGCAGGGCGTCGACGATCTCGCGTCGGGGATGTGTCTCCGGGCGGCCGCCGCGCGGGGTCTGGCAGGCCGGCACCGGCAGCAGCGGCTCGATGAGAGCCCACTCAAGATCGGTTGTGTCCGAGGGGTAGCGGCGCCGCCGCATCGCAGTCTGCCTCCCCCGTTTTGTCAGGCGATCAGGTCGAGGGTGGACTCGACGGAGTTGAGCTGGGCGACGATGTGGCGCAGGCGTTTGTCGTCCGGGTCCAGGGCGGCGTGCGGGGCGATGGTGCCGGTGATCAGGCGGCGGACCTCGGTGAGCAGCACGTGCACCCGGGCCGTCTCGTAGGCCTCCAGGTCATCGGGGTCGGCGGTGAACTGGTATCCGTCCGCGCGGGTGTAGATCACCGGTGGCCACCCCTTCTGTGTGATGGTGTCGCGCATCATCGCCAGCCCCGAGCCCACCTGGCCGCGGGTGAGTTCGGTGGCCCGCATCAGCTGGGGCATGTGGAGCCCGGCCGGACGGGCCTGCATGAGCACCCGCCAGATCACTTCCGCGTGATCGCGTGCCGCATCGCCCCGGCGCTGGGACCGGGGCACGGCTACTCGCCTCGCATCAGTTTCGCCAGTTCCTCATCCACATCGACCTCGCCCGTGTCCACGGCCGTGATGATCCACTCACAGGTGGCCCGTACCCGGTCGACCTTGCGGTGCACTGTTTCGCGCTCGTCCTCGGACAACCGCCGCTCCCGCAGCGCCGGCACGATCCGGCCCGTGGCCGCGACGAACCGCTGACAGGCCCCGACCAGGTCCAAGAACTCCAGCGCATGATTGATCCGCCGCACCTCGGGTTCGAACGGGCCCACCGAGCCGGTGAGTTGCTACCCGTCCGCCTCACGTAGCAGCCGTGCCTGCTCGACTTGGACGTGGTTGACCTGATGCCGAGCCGTGTTGTCGGTCATGGCCTTGAAGGCGACCGAGGGGCGTCGCAGAAGATCGGTCGCCACCTGGGCTGCGACCTGCTCGTCGGCGACCAGGTCGTGCACGGCCTCGATCTTCTCCTGCACCGTCTCGGGGCCCGGCCCGTGGTAGCCCACCCTCTGCCGGGCCGTCTCCGGAGTCCACCGCCGCTTGCCTGTCCGCACGTCCAGCGGCGGGTTCTTGATCGCCGCCCAGCGCTCCTCGGGATCCGAGATGGCGGCGAGGATCTGGTGGGTGCTGAAGGCCACCCCTGGGCACCGGTGCCGCTCGGGCCACCGGCTGGCCACCCACCGGTACTCCTTGATCGTGTTGTAAGGAACGTCGATGTCCTCCGACAGCCGGTGCAGCCACGCGGAGACCCCGAACAGGTCATCCCCCACGGACCGGCCGCCGTGCTCCTGCATCGGGACCACTTCCAGCGCGCCGTCGCCGATGATGAACGAACTCTTCGACAACTTCTCGGCCGCCTCGCGCAGTCGCTCCACGATCTGCTCGTACCGGCCCAAGCTGACGTTGCCGACCTTCTCGGTACTCGGCATCGCGCCCACCCCCTGCCAGGCCGGAGCACGGCCACGTGGCCGTAATAGGGAACTCCGGCCCGCCCGGTACTGGGCAGAATCCGCACGCCGTCCCACACCCGAAAGGCGTGCCACCACGGCGCGTGGAGCACCGGAAAGCTCTCCGTAAAGCCCTCTGCCGTACCGCTGAGACTCCACTGCTTGGAGGGCCCGATGCGCATCAAGCCGTCCAACGAGGCGCGAGAACGAGATCGTCAGAGGTTCAAAGATGGGTTCTGAAGGATGTGCGTACCGTCGGCACCGACCTGCAGGACATAAGCGATCAACGCCTCCCGGCCGCGCGGCAGCCGGTCGTAGCGGACGGCCCACCGCGGCGTGATGAGGCCGGCCAGCCACTCCTCCGCCTGCACTGCGAGTTGCTCCAGCGCGCAGCGCAAGGTCTCGGCGACCAGTTCGCCGCGGTTGAGCCTGCGGACCGCGGCGAGCATGTGGGTGGAGCCGGCGCGCGGACGGCCGCGGCGTTTGAGCAGGCCGGCGGTCACGAGACGGCCGACCATCACCGCAAGGAGCCCATCGGCACGGTCCCCGTCGGCCATCCTGCCGCCTTTCCCCGAGTCGGGTTGTCCGCGGTGATCCGCCGGATCAGGGTGTGGTCCCGCGCCATCCGTCCGGGCGCGTGATGGCGTCCATGAGCAGGTCGAGCAGCCGCTCGGCCTGCTCGCGTTGGTGGGCGGCCCCGGCTGCGAGGGTGACTCCCGCCAGGCTCATGAGGATGTCGGGTGAGGGTACGTCCTCCCGGATCACCCCCTGGCTGATCCCGGCGAGACGGAACTCTTCGACGGCGCGGGTCAGTTGCTCGCGTGTCTGCGAACTCAGTTGCTCGTCGTTTTGCAGGAGGGTCTTGAGCGTGTCGGCCATGCCGTGCTTGGCGGCGAGGTAGTCCAGCACCTGGGACATCCACGTCCGCAGGGCCCGGTCGGCCGGCAGTTGGCGCAGGAGGTCCGGGGTTCGGGCGGCCAGCCGGGCCGTCTCGTATCGGTAGGTGGCGTCGACGAGCTGCTCGCGGGTCGGGAAGCGGCGGTACAAGGTGGCGATCCCGACGCCCGCGTCCTTCGCGATCTGCTTCAGGGTCGCGGCGGCGCCGTCCCGGGCGAAGGCCAGGGCGGCTGCGGCGAGCAGTTTGTCCTCGTTGGCCTGTGCGTCGGCCCGGATCGGCCGGCCGGACGGATCAGGCATGGGGTTCTTCCTCTCGGCTTGCCATGCGGAGTCGGCTCCGCTTAACGTGGCGGACAAACGGAGCCGACTCCGGTTACTTGGGGACCGTAGCAGGCTGCTGTCGGCCGTTCCACCGCACCGCCGCACTCGCAGAAGGGCCACCGCGCCATGCAGTACCGCATGCTGGGAAGTACGGGAGTCCAGGTCAGCTCGCTGTGCCTGGGAGCGATGATGTTCGGGCAGTGGGGGAACGCCGATCACGACGACTCGATCGGCATCATCCGCACGGCACTCGACGCGGGCGTCAACATCATCGACACGGCCGACGTGTATTCGGGCGGCGAGTCCGAGAGTATCGTCGGGAAGGCGATCGCCGCACGGCGCGACGACGTCGTCCTGGCGACCAAGGTGTCGAGCCCCATGGGTCCAGGCCTCAACGAGCGCGGTGCCTCGCGGCGCTGGATCATCCGGGCCTGCGAGAACAGCCTGCGCCGCCTGGGCACCGATCACATCGACCTGTACCAGGTGCACCGGCCCGATGCCGCGACCGACCTCGACGAGACCCTGGGCGCGCTCTCCGATCTCGTCCGCGCAGGCAAGATCCTCTATGCGGGGTCCTCCACATTCGCCCCCTCTACGATCGTGCAGGCGCAGTGGACCGCCGAGCGACGACAGCGCGAGCGCTTCGTCTGCGAACAGCCGCCCTACTCCCTCCTGGCCCGGGGCATCGAGGCCGACGTGCTGCCCACCTGCGAGACGTACCGGATGGGGGTGCTCGCCTGGAGCCCGCTGGCCGGGGGCTGGCTGTCCGGCCTGTGGCGCCGCGACGCGGCCGACCTGTCCAGCCACCGCACCCGGACCATGCCCTTCCGCACCACCCTCTCCCACTACGACCTGGATATACCGGCCAACCAGGTCAAGCTCGACGCCGCAACCGAACTCGCCGGCATCGCCGACGAAGCAGGTCTGACGTTGATCCAGCTGGCACTGGCGTTCGTCACCACGCACCCCGCAGTGACCGCGGCGATCATCGGCCCCCGCACCGCCGAGCATCTGAACGACCAGCTGAGCGCCGCGGACGTCACCCTGGAGCCCGCCGTGCTGGACCGCATCGACCACATCGTGGCGCCCGGCACCAACCTCAACCCCGGCGACGCCGGCTACAGCGCCGACGTCCTGGCCGACCCGAAGCGCCGCCGCCGCGCCGCCGTTCAGCGCGACAGCCCCGAAGAGTGACACGGCCAAGAGGGGCGTACGCCTGTGCGCCCGGGCTCGGAGAGCAGCCGGGTGCAGGGGTGGGGGAGCATCTGCTCAGCTGCTGCTCGTCCGTGGGGGGTCGTCATGAGTGTGTTGGGTCGTGCCGTTCCGCTGGTGGTGCTGTCCTGCCTTGCGCTGGCGGCGTGTTCATCTTCTGGAACGCATTCCGGTGGCGTGCCCCGGGCGAAGAGGTGCTCGAGCTTCGTCCGGCGCTCTGCGTAGGGCAGGGCGACGAGTTCGGTTCCCTCGGCCTCCAGGAGGTCGAACATGGAAGCGTGCGGGTTCGCAGAATCCTGGTGTTCGAATGGACGGAACCCGCACGCGGTCGCTTCTTGGACTCCGACCATCACGCTTCGGCACCACCGGAACAGGCGCACGAACGCGAGACGCTGGTGGCGAACGACGCGCGCAGCGAAGCGTTGGTTTTCCGGGAGGAGAACCAGGGAGCCTGCTCCTGGGACGTACTGCTCAAAGATCTCGACCGGGCTGATCCGGGGGTCCATGTGCTACTGGACCTGGCCGACCGGCAGGCCCAGCGGTGGGAGCCGTGGATGGAACGCCTGTCTTGGATGGCTGTCGAGTGGTGCTGGCGGAGTCTCTGTACGCACCGCAACACCTGAGCGACTTCCTGTACGAGCCCGACCCCGGATACACGCGGATTCTCGAAGAGAGCTGTGAGTATCTGCCGTTCCGGCCTATCCAGCCAGGGTTTCGAGGGCCAACTCCTCCTCGAGGCGAGCGACGGCAAAGCCGGCCGGCTCGAGAAGGCAGCCGACACCGCCCGCGCCCGCTTCGGACCGACGCCCTCTTCCTGGCCTCCTTGGCCCGCTCCGCTTGAACTGCCCGCTTCCCGCGAGCATCACTGCACGGCATCCCGGGCAAGCCCCGCGTCCCTACGGTGCGGTGGTGCGGAACGCCAAAGCGTTCAACAAGCCGTCGCCGAGACCCCCGCAGAACCGGCACGCCGGGGCGTCACCCTCACTCCCGCGACGGTGGAGGACACCATCGAGCGCAACGTCCAAGTCGTGGCCGGCCACCTCGGCATCCAGGTGCGATCATCCTGGCGGTACTTCGACGCCTCCGCGCTCGCCGACAGTCTCGCCCAGAGCGTGCGGGCATTCGAAGACAGCAGCCCCGACGAGGAAGTCGGGCAAGCGCCCCTGCCGCCGCGGAACACCCCGAGCTTGCCCTGATCCTGGCGGGCGTGCCGGATGCGCTTGCCCAAACCGGCGGAGACCTGTACGCCGTCATCCTCAACGTCGCCGTCAACGCATGGATGGCCGGCCACCTCACCTCTCGCAGCAAGATCGAGCGTACTCACCGAAGGCTGAGTAGCAACCAGCCCAGATCAGCCGAAGAACGCATCGTGAGGGGGGCAGTACGCCATCCTGAGTGCTATGCAAAGCATCGAGACGGTTCAGCGTCGGCTTGCGGCTCGGGAAGCATCGTTGGCCAAAGCCCGAGAGTGGCTGGCAGGCAGCAGGCCAGGGACCCCGGCCCACCGACGTGCCAGTTTGGACGTAGAGCAGTTGGAGCGTGCGGTGCGTAGCCGGCAGGCCCACTTGACTGTGCTCGCTGCTGCGGCAGACGGCCAACCGAGGGCGAGGACACGCTCAGCGCTCAGACATCGGTGAGAAGGCTGTCCCGTCGCAGAGGATCTGGTCCGCGGAACCGGCTCAGACCTGGAGCGACCAGATCAAGTGAGACTCGGAGGCGCCAGGAATTTCAGGTGATCCGGTCCGAGGGCGGATGCCCGTGGCGTCTCAGCTGATCTGGTCCAGCGGAGGCGTTTCGAACTGACACCACGCCTGGTCGGTCGACCGATTTGGTGCCCGCCGGTCGCAGGATGGCCGCGCAGATCGTGCGCGAGGGGATATCGACGTCGATGCCAGCTCTACACACCGAGCGTGCCGGCGCGACGGTGGTCGGCCGGTGGCACGGTTGCTGCGGCCGCGCAGGCCCTGCGGGTCGTGGGGCTGCTGCGGGCTCGTCCCCGTGGGGGCAGCTAAGAGGTCGCACGGATAGGCGTGCGGTCATGGTCGGCGATTCGGGCGTTCGTCCCAGCGGTGAGTGGTCCATGCACGCCGGATCAGGCTTCGCATGGTGATGATCGTGTCGGCGAGGTCGAAGAAGGCGTGGATGACGGTGGTGGGCCGCTCGTAGCAGCGGGCGAGCCGCTGGAAAGCGTTGTGCCATGCGGGGGTGCGCTCGACGTGCCACCGCCGACTCGCCTTGATCGGCACCTTCTCGCCCTTGTGCGCGATGCGGCCGTGCAAACGCCGTTCGTGGAGCAGCGTGCGGGTCCTGTCCGAGCCGTAGCCGGCGTCCGGGTGCACGGTGACGTCCTCGGGCAGCGGGCCCAGGCCGTTCAGACGGTCCAGAGTCGGGGCGAGCAGCGGAGAGTTTGTGGCGGTTGGCGCCGGCCAGGACACGACCCAGGGGAATGTCGTATCCGACCGTCATGCCCGAGCGTTTCAGGCCCTGTTTGCCGCGGTCGACCGGGGAGCGCCCGGCCACCTCGCCGCCTCCGGGAGCCTTGGTGACGGAGCCGTCGACTGCGATCTGGTCGAGGACGAGACCGACGATCCGGTCGTAGGAGTCCAGCGCGATCTGCTTGAGCCGGGCGAAGACGCCCTGTCGTATCCACTCGTCGCGGCGGCTGCGGATCGTGGTGGCCGAGCACGTCGTGTCGGCGATCGCCTCGTAAGAACAGCCGAAGCGCAGCAACTGCAGCAGCTTGTTGAAGACGACCCGGTCGCTGATGCGCCGGCGGTGGCAGCCGAGCGGATGGTCCGGGTCGAACTCCGGCCGCTCGGGCAGCAGGACCGCGAATTGATCCCAGAGGGGTTCGGTCAGCCATGAGGGCAGCGCGAGCACAGGTCTTCCCAGTGATCACAGAGCGTCGCAACTCTATGGCTTGTGGTTCGAGACCACGTCGTAGGCCAGGTTGCGGGCTGACGCCTTACGGCCTTTGCACAGGCAGTGGTTGAAGCGTGGGCCATCGAGTGAGCATGGCTCCCTTGACGGCCGCGTCGCGTTGTCCCAGGCCGTTGAGCTCACTGCCGTCAGTGGTCATCTGGCTGACGATTCCGAGACGGTGAACGAGTCGCTGCCGGGCCGTTGCCGTGCCCCATTTCGAGTCCCGGTTCGGGATCTCCTGGTGCGAAGGCCGTGATGGCCTCGACAAGGTCGGCCGGGGCTTCCAGCGGGATCAGGTGACCGGTGTGCGGGACCACCACGAAGTCGGCCTGGGAGAGGTAGGGCACCAGGTTGTCCCGGAGCACGTCGACGGGTTCGACCTGATCGTTCTCTCCGGCGACGACGAGGGCGGGAACGCTGACCATGCGCGTGTGCTCGGTGATGTCCTGCGCGATGCCGCGCAGCGGCCACTCGGTGCGGGCGGCGTCGGTGACGGTCCGCGAATCGGTCACGATCTGCGCCTTGACCGATGCGGGCAGCTCGGTGGCGGTGAGGATGTGGTCCCGCGCCCCGG
Organism: Streptomyces broussonetiae; assembly: GCF_009796285.1. Lineage (NCBI taxonomy): Bacteria > Bacillati > Actinomycetota > Actinomycetes > Kitasatosporales > Streptomycetaceae > Streptomyces > Streptomyces broussonetiae. Next base: position 9,638,013 of record NZ_CP047020.1, read on the forward strand.
TTACGGAATCGGCGGAGTCGTAAGCGTGCGACAGGGCTTCCTGGTACTCGGGGGTGATCTGTGCGGCGGGCTTCGCCGGGCCGGAGCCGACGAGGACGATGCCACGCAGGCCGACGGGCCGGATGGCCGCCACCAGCTGTGCGACCTTGCCCCCCATCGAATGCCCCACCAGGACATAGTCGGTGACCCCCGCGTCAGCGAGCACGGCGAGCGTGTCGTCGGCGAGCTGACCGAGCGTGTAGGGGCCGGGCAGAGCGCTCGACCGGCTCCACCCGCGGAAGTCGACCGTGAGCACGTCACGGCCCGCGAGGCGGTCGACGACGAGGTCCCAGGTACGGGCGGAACCACCCCAGTAGTGCAGGAACACCAAGGTCGGTCCGGTCCCCGGCCGGTGGTCGTAAACGGGCAGAAGCGTCTGCTGCGTCATGCTCATGGTGGCTCTTCTTCCAATCAGTCTTCTGAGCGATTGCCCTGTGAGTTCATTGAAACTTCTGCACCCGGACGGGGCATCGGCGTGATTGGTCGCCCGATAGTGAAAACTGGACACGTGACCATGATTCGGCAGATGACCTACCAGCCCGCAGGGCGCCGCGCCGCCGCGGTCGAGACCATGACGTTCGACCGCCTTCGCGAGCTGAACGACGGAGGCACCCAGCGCGCCGACTTCCACGTCCTCGCCGTCATCGACGCCGGACACGGCTCGGTCACAGTGGACTTCCTCCACCACCCGCTCACCGGGCGGTCCGCGGTGTGGATTCCACCCGGAGCGGTGCACCGGTGGGACGACATCGGCGATGTGGCGGGGCACCTCGTATTGTTCGTGCCGACAGCGCCGGTCACCCACGCCACCCGGCAGCTCGTCGCCTCCCCGGACCTGGCCGCGCACTGGAGCATCCCCGACGCCGACTGGCTGTTCGTCGACACCGCGCGCAACCATCTCCTCCTCGAAGCATCCGCCCCACCCGAGGACTTCTCCACGGAGCTGCCCGAAATCCTGCTTTCCGCGCTCATCGCCCGGCTGCGGCCCTCGCACGCCGAAGCACGGTTCACACATCCGGTGTTCCGGTTGTTCCGCTCCAGCGTCGAGACGCACTTCCGTAACCACCACGACGCCAGCTACTACGCCCGCGCTCTGGGATACGCGCCCCGCACCCTCTCACGAGCGGTGCAGCAGGCCACAGGCCGCACCGCGAAGGCATACATCGTCGACCGGATCATCCTGGAAGCCAAACGGCTCCTCGCGCACGACCGCCTCACCGCAGCCCGCTGCGCTGCCACGCTCGGCTTCCCCGACGCATCCAACTTCTCGGTGTTCTTCTACAAGGCGACAGGCATGCGCCCAGGCGCATGGAAGGCGGCGGCAGCCGTCGAGTGAGGAGGTGCACTCAAGAAGGGCACTCACATCCATAATCACGGAGTGTCACAACCCGTGATCGCCGGAACTCCGTACTCGCCTCACTGCATCGGCGCGCCTATCTGCGCCACCTCCAAGTTTTTCGCGGATTCTCGCCGAGGATGTCGAAAGCGCCGGGCGTGCTTCTACCTACCCGTGAGAGCCCCGCCCGGGGGCGGCACGACGCACGAGGAGCAGGACCATGAAGTACATGCTGCTGATGCAGTTCAGCGAGAAGAACGTCGACTTCCCCAAGCTCGACGAGTGGAAGCCCGAGGAGATCCAGGCCCACATCCAGTTCATGAAGCAGACCAATGCCGGCCTCGCCGCCGCCGGCGAGCTGGTCGACGCCCAGGGCCTGGCCATGCCGGAGACCGCCCGGATCGTGCGCTCCCACAGCGGCGGCGCGCCGGTCGTTACCGAGGGCCCGTTCCCGGAGTCCAAGGAGTGGGTGGCCGGCTGGTGGATCGTGGACTGCGACACCGAGCAGCGGGCGATCGAGATCGCCGCTGCCGTCTCCGCCGCCCCCGGCCCGGGCGGGCGGCCGCTCAACATGCCGATCGAGGTGCGCCAGATCATGGCGGCCCCGCCCACCGAGCTGTGAACATCCCTGTATGACGACTTTCGAACCAACCGTCGACGACTTGCTGCGCACGCTCGCGCCGCAGGTCGCCGGCGTGCTCACCCGCCGCTGGGGGGACTTCGCCGCAGCCGAGGACGCTGTCCAGGAGGCCTTGCTGGCCGCCGCCATGCAGTGGCCGGCCGAGGGTGTGCCGCGCAACCCGCGCGGCTGGCTGGTTCAGGTCGCCAGCCGCCGGATGACCGAGCAGGTCCGCAGCGAGCAGGCCCGCCGTCGGCGCGAGGAGCTGGTGGCCGGTCAGGTCCCGGCCGACCGGCGCTCCGCCCCCGGGGCCGACACCGGGGACGAGAGCGCGCACGACGACACCCTCGCGCTGCTGTTCCTGTGCTGCCACCCCGTGCTGTCGCCGGCCTCGGCGATCGCGCTCACCCTTCGCTCGGTCGGCGGGCTGACCACCGGCGAGATCGCCGCGGCGTTCCTCGTCCCCGAGGCGACCATGGGCCAGCGGATCAGCCGGGCCAAGCAGCGGATCAAAGCCTCCGGGGTGCCGTTCCGGATGCCGGACAGCGCCGCGTGGCCGGCCCGGCTGGACGCGGTGCTGCACGTCCTCTACCTGATCTTCAACGAGGGCTACGCCAGCAGCACCGGCCCCGAGCTGCGGCGCGTCGAACTCTCCCGGGAGGCGATCCGCCTGACCCGGTCCGTCCACACGCTGCTGCCCGACAACGCCGAGGTGGCCGGTCTGCTCGCGCTGATGCTGCTCACCGAGGCGCGCGGGCCCGCCCGTACCGGCCCGGACGGCGAACTCGTCCCGCTCGCCGAGCAGGACCGCAGCCGCTGGGACACCGTCGCGATCGCCGAGGGCGTCGCGCTGATCACCGCCGCCCTGCCGCGCGGCCCGGTCGGCCCGTACCAGGTGCAGGCCGCGATCGCGGCCGTCCACGACGAGGCGCCGACCGCCGCCGAGACCGACTGGCCGCAGATCCTCGCCCTGTACGGGGTGCTCACCCGTATCTCCGACAATCCGCTGATCACCCTGAACCGTGCGGTCGCCACCGCCATGGTGGATGGCCCCGCCGCCGGCCTCGCCCTGCTCGCCGACCCGCCGCCCGCGCTCGCAGGCCACCACCGGCTGTACGCGGTCCGCGCCCACCTGCACCAGCTCGCCGGGGACCGGGAGGCTGCCATGGCCGACTACCGCGCCGCCGCCCGCCGCACCGCCAGCCTCCCGGAGCGGCACCACCTCAGCCTGTGCGCCGCCCGACTGGCCACGCGAGCGGGAAGGTGAGCCACCAGTCAAAGCTGTGTTGGGTGAGGCAGGACAGCTACGGACGCCGGCGTTCCAAGTTGCCTGAGATCGCAAGCGAATCGCACCACGCCACCTGAGACAGGGACCAAATCTCTGGAGACGGGACAGATGGCTCAGCCTTCGTCGCGACAGGTCAACGGTGTCCTGTGCCACCGATTCCTCATGCCGTTTGTCAAGCGGCGAGGGCGGTGGGCGGTGTGTGTTCGTAGCGCCGTCCATCCCTCAGAAGCGCCCAGAGGACGTTGACTCGGCGGCGGGCAAGGGAGAGGACGGCCTGGGTGTGGCGCCTCCCCTCGGCGCGTTTGCGGTCATAGAACAGGCGGGACTCCTCGCACCGTCGGATGCTGAACAGAGCCGAGGTGTAGAAGACGTGCTGGAGCCTGTGGTTGTGCCGCTGAGGGCGCCGCGGGTTGCCGCTGATCTTTCCGGAGTCCCGGGGCGCGGGGGAGACACCGCCGAAGCCGGCGAGCCGGTCGGGAGTACCTAAAATAGCCATGTCGCCGCCGGTGGCGGCTAGGAACTCGGCACCGAGGATGACGTCCAGGCCCGGCATGCTAGTGATCACTTCGAAGTCGTGGTGGTCGCGAAACCGAGCCTGGATGAGCTTGTCGAGTTCGGCGACCTGCTGGCTGAGGCCCATCACCTCCGCCGCCAGCGTGTGGACCATCCCGGCAGTGAGCCTTTCGCCCGGCAGGCTCGTGTGCTGGCGCTCGGCGGCCTGGAAGGCGGTCTCGGCCAGTTGGTCGGCGCGGTGCACCTTGCGATTGCGCAGCCACGTTTCCAGCCTCTTGCGGCCGATCCGGCGGAGGGCGGCTGGCGTCCGATAGCCGGTCAGCAAGATGAGCGGGCCGGTGTTGCTGAGATCGAGCGCGCGCTCCAGGCCAGGGAACATGCCGGTGAGTTGGGCCCGGAGCCGGTTGACGGTTCGGGTGCGGTCGGCGACCAGGTCCGTACGACGACTGGTGAGGATCTTCAGATCGGTGACAGTCTCGTCGCTGGCCCGTAAGGGATGCAGGTCGCGGCGGATGCGGGCCTGGTCGGCAATGGCGGCGGCGTCCTTGGCGTCGGTCTTGCCTTCGCCGCGACAGCCTTCGGACGCGCGATGGCTGGCCCGGCCGGAGATGTAGAGCACCGGTTGGGCGTGGTCGAGGAGGATCGCGATGGCTGGGGTCTGTCCGGCGGATCATGGCCCGCGGCAGGTGAGGCCGGGCAGTGATCCACCGGACGCGACTGGGAAGCGGGCGTCATGCCATGGAGAACTTGGCGACGTACTCGTCGAAGGGCTCGATGCCGACTTCTGCACGGAGTTCGTCCATGCGCTCGGGCTCTTCGCAGGGCCACGGAACCGGTGACCCGTCCTTCACACCGGCGATCTGAGTGCCGTAGACCTGCTTGCGGCCCTCATTGACCAGCGTGCGGTCGTGCAGAAAGGCCAGCTCGCGGGGGCTGGCCGAGCCCACCGACACTGCCCGCTGCATCAGCTGGAGGGCGCGACGCTGCACGTCGAGCTGCCGGTCGGCGTGCTGAGCGATCAGCCATGCCGCGCGTGCGGCCTCCTCGCCGACCAGTTCCGCCGTTGGCCAGCCGTATTCCTCCATGATCTCGTCAAGCCGGTCACCGTGCCGGGCGGTCAGCCGTCGCCACGCCAGCTGCTCGTCAGGGTCGTCGCTGTTCGCGCGGAATGCGGACTGGTGATCGGCCGCAGCCATGTCCGCGAGTTCCACCGCCAGCGCGGCAACGTCGTGCGCCACTCTCAACTCCCAGGTCAGAACCGTGCTTTGTGTCCGCCCGCAAGGCTAGAGGTGTAAAACGGACGTAAAGATCATTCCGGAGAACGGTGACAGGCGCCTCGCCGCACCGGGATAATGGATTTACCCCGGAGCCAGAGCCGGATCGCTGTGACGGTCACGGTGCCTTGGAAGACATAGGCACGCTTGTCGAACCTCGTGGCCACGGCCCGGAAGCTCTTGAGGGCGTCGATCGTCCGCTCGACTTCGTTTCTGCGCTTGCAGATCGTGTGGTCGAAGCCGGTGGGCCGTCCGCCCTTGCTGCCGCGGCGTTGGCGGTTGACCCGCTGGTTCTTCGGCTCGGGCATGGTGTGCTTGATCTGCCGTCATCGCAGGTAGCGGCGGTCACGCCGGGAGGAATAGGCCTTGTCGCCGCCGAGGTGGTCAGGTCCGGTGTGGGGGCGTCCGCCGCTGAGCCGGCCGACATGTATGTGTTCCATGACGGGGATGAGTTGCGGGGCGTCGCCCCACTATCCCGGACTGATCAGCAGGGCCAGAGGACGGCACCCGCCTTTCTGGCGAGGTGAATCTTGCAAGTGAGGCCACCCCGGGAACGTCCGAGCCCCTCATCGGGGCGGTGCTGCCGGGGCGTGAGTCTTTTCCCGCTGGCATGGTTCCCCCAAGGGCGTGCCGATCGCCCGACTTCTGCGTGGAGTTGGGCGTCACTCGGTCCATGGGCGCCGTCGGCACGAGTGCGGACAACGTCGCCTGCGAGAGCTTCCATGCCTCGCTGAAGCGGGAACCCCTCCAAGGCGCACGACGCTACGACGGCCCCGCCGACTGCCGCCACCAGGTCTTTCGCCGGCTGACCCGCTACAACACCAGGCGCCGCCACTCAGCGAACGGACAGCTCAGCTCCGTCGCTTGCGAGCACCACCACGAGCAACAGTCGCCTACCATGACACTCGCCGCATAAACACATGAAACGTGTCCACTTTCGCGGGTGAGGGACCACCTGTCCGCGTACTCTCCGATGCGGCCAGCTCGGAACGAATGAACGTCCCCGGCTTGTGGGTTGGCGGGGCGGGAGGCCATGCTCCTTGTGGTCTGGACATGAGAGGACCGATGATCGGGCTCATGGTCATGACCCGTGGCTCCCTCGAGGCTGTCCCTCTGGGAACACTTTTCCGCGGCTCTCGGCTGCTGAGGTGCAATCCCTGCGATGTGCAGCCCTGGTCGTCGAAGCGGCAAGGACCAGAGAAGCCGAGCCGACGTGGCTGTGGGAACCAACCCATCGGTGTTCCCCGGCGCAGGGCCGGGGGCCTCCGTGATCCTTCTCGCAGGGACCACCGAGCAGGCCGAGCGGGGCGATCAGCTGGAATTCCTGCTGGATGTGGCCTGGACGGACCACGCTGAGCTGTCGGTCAGCGCGGCAGTGAGCGTGGCCTGTTGGTGCGACACTGGCCACGCGACCCATGATGTCGATGCGCTCCACCTGATCATCAACGGCGAGACATCGCTGAGTCAGGCATTCCAGGCCGGCGTCGACCGGTTGGTGGGTTGGCTGGCAGACCCTCGTGATGCGGATTACTGGCGATTCCGGGCCGGTCTCCCCGCCCGCTAGGACAGGGGCCCGCGTTCCTGGGTCAGGCGGCGTTGGTGTCCCGTTCGATGGCCTTGAGGCGGTTCTTGAGTCGGTAGCTGGGGCCGGTGATCGCGACGACGTCGCAGTGGTGCAGGAGCCGGTCGAGGATCGCGGTGGCGAGGACTTCGTCACCGAAAGTAGCTGTTCAGTGCGGCCTCGACGGGCGCCGGCACCGCGATGGGGGAGTGGAGGAGCTGGTCCCAGTCGCCTCGGCGCCAGTCCAGTGCGCCGTCCGGCGCGGCGATCTGCTGGGCGAACACCTTCCGGGCCGACCACAGTCACGCGCACGTCGCCGGTCTTGGGGATCTCAGCCTGGAACAGGTGGGCTGTCACCTGCATGGAGTCGTCGAAGGTGTCTGGGTCGACGCGCTGGGCCCAGATCGCGCCGGTGTGCCCGTCCTCGCCGGTGGGCAGACCGCGGAACGTCTTGTAGATCACGGGTGCGTGATCGGCGGCGAACTTCCGGGCCTCCTCGACGTCATTGGTGACCAGCGTCGGCGGGATGGCAAGGCCGAGCTGGGTGGCGAGCTGGAGCTGGGCGGGCTTGAAGTCGGCAGCCGTAACCGCACCGGGGTGGTTGACGTAGGTTGCGCCGTGCAGGTGGTTCAGGATGCCGCCGAGCCCGTGGCGGCCCTCGGCGGTACAGAAGTCGCGCTGCTGGGCGGGCAGTTGCTGGTAGCGGGCGGCGCAGGAGGCGGGGCGGCGGTAGTACACCGCCGCCACCTCCCCCAGCTCGTTCAGCGCGGCGATGACCCGGTCGGGCAGGATGGCATGCGGGAGCGGCCTTCACGATCATGCTGAGTGGTATCAACGTGATCATGGATGGTCGCGCGCCCTCCCTCGTTCACCCGGCCCTGCCCGAGATCCGATCACGCATCACGCCTGGGGTGTGGGGCAGAGCGGTCGGTGCAGTTCGTACGGCCCGCGGACACCGACCACCCTCACCGCTGCGTGGCAGTTACTCCCCGATGCTGGGAGCCAACTGCGCTAGGAGGTGGCCGGTTGTGGGGTGGTGGTCATGTACGAGAACCCGATGGTGTCCTTCTCTTGACCGGCCGCGGTGGTGACTCGCACGACGCACGCGTTGTACAGGTTGAAGGACCGCACCGGGGCGCCGAAATCATTGATGGTTACGAGGTTGAGGACGTGAGCCCTCGTCCTGCATCCGGCCAGGTTGTTGATGAGCTGCGAACGAACTGGACCGCGAGTCACATCGACCGAGTTGTGGGTGAGGCTATCAACGCTGTAGTCGTACTCCTGGAAGACCCCACTGATCTCCAGTTCGAATGGGAGAGTGTTGACTGTGGGGTTGGGACTGCCGACTGGGAAGTTGGGACTGGCCGAGGCTGCGGGGCTGCTGACGAGCAGGCCGCCAACGGCCATCATCGCCGCGGCTAAGCCGCTGATGACGTAGCGGGAGCGGATTCGGGCGAGACGGTTCATGTGCAGTACTCCTGACACCTTGTCACATAGTTGTTTGACGCTGGCTGTTCATGGCTGTTGCCGGGTATGACGCTGTCGGCGGTCTGCCTGTTCCCTCGTCGGTGATCAGCTCGCGCTGTGCCTCCGACCAGCGGGCGCAGCGCCTCGGCGACGAGCATCGGGCCCAGTGCGTTGGTGACCATGAGGTCGGTGAACATGTCGGTGGGGACGTCGGCGATCGACAGGTCGCCGCGCGTGATGCCGGCGTTGAGGAAGAGCAGGTCGAGGCTGCGTCCGGCGAGCCGGTCGCGGAGCGCGTTGATCTGCTCGGGTTCGTTGATGTCCAGCTGCTCGACGGTGACCCGGCCGTCGGAGGCGTCCGCGAGGTCGTGCAGACCGGTGCGGGTGTCGCCGCGAACGGTGCCGACGACGTGCCGGCCGCGGCGCGCGTACTCGGCGGCGAGGCCGAGGCCCAGGGTGCGGGAGGCACCGGCGATCAGAGCGGTCGGGGCTGTGCTGCTCATGCGTCCACCGCCGGCCTGAGGACCTCCTCGCACCAGGTGCGGAAGGTGGTGGGACTCGCGGTGTCCGCCGTGCGACGCACGCCGTTGTCGAGGCCCTCGCCCTTGGCGCGCATCATCGCGACATAGCCCTCGACGAGGGCTCCCGTGCCGTGGCCCTGGAGCGCGGCGCGGAAGTCCTCCAGGGACTGCCGGCGGTAGCGGATCGGGCGGTCGAGGACCTCGCTCATGATGCGGGCCAGGTCTGCGGCGGAGAGGTCCTCCGGGCCGAGCACCGGCACCTCGCCGGTGCCCGTCCAGCTGCGGTCGATCAGCAGCCGGGCCCCGGCTGCGGCGATGTCGCGGGTGCTGGCGACGGGGGCCTTGAGGTCGGCGGGGAGGGTGTCGGTGAAGACGCCGTCGTCGCGGATCGAGGCGGTCTGGCGCAGCAGGTTCTCCATGAAGCTGGGGTTGGCGAGGGCCCGGAGGGCGACGCCGCTTGCCGCGATCAGGTCGTCCATCGCGAGGGAGGCGGTGACCAGCCCGGCGCGGTCGGCGACGGGGGTGCCGCGGCCGAGCGCGGAGACACTGACGACATGGCCGACGCCATGGGCGGCGAAGGCTTTGGCGGCGGGGCGGGTGAAGTCGGCGTAGATAGCGTCCAGGGTGGGCGCCTGGCGGTTGGGTGGGGCGACCCAGAAGACGGCGTCGGCGCCGGCGAGGGCGCGGTCGAGCACGGCGGGGTCGCCGTGCGAGCCGGTGACGGTGTCGAGGCGGTCGCGGACCGCGTCGGGGAGCCGGGCGGGGTCCCGGACGACGACACGGACCGGCTCGTCGGTCCGGTCCAGGAGGTCGCGCAGCAGCCGGCTGCCGATACTTCCGGTGGGAGTGGTGACTACGATCATGCCTTCGAGTCTCGGCCTTGGCGTTTCGGGCGTCCAATACCCTTTGCTGCCGCTCGATACCCTAATAGCAGTGCACGGCGCCGGATGACCCCTACTCAATACCCGGAGCCCTGACTCCTTTCCACAGGCAGAGGGCTCCGTCGCCGTGCACTCTTGCGAGTGAGTATCGATCGCCTCCACCAGGGCATTCATGATCGTGACCCGAGCCGTCCGTACGACCACCCGCTCCTCAACACGCGAGCCCCAGAGCTCTCTCCGAAGACCGGGAGCGTGCGGCCAGCTGGGGCCACGAACAGCTCATCGGATGTCGGGCCGCCGAGCCCTCCTATTAGGTCGCTGCGTGACCCCGCACAGGCTCACACGTTGGGCAAACTCCGGGAGAAAGGGCCAGAGTTGGCAATCACCTGCGGAATCGACTGGGCAGAGAGCCATCACGACGTGGCCTTGGTGGACGAGGCCGGACAGCTCGTCGCCAAGCGTCGCATCAACGACGATGCGGAGGGCTACCGCCAGCTGCTCGGCATGCTGGCCGAGGCGGGAGACAGCCCACAGGAGCCCATCCCCGTCGCGGTCGAGACCGCCCGCGGTCTGCTGTTCGCTTGCCTTCGCGCCACCGGCCGCAAGGTGTACTCGATCAACCCGATGGCGGTCGCCCGCTACCGCGAGCGTCACCGTGTCGCCCGGGCAAAGTCCGACCATGCCGACGCCATGGCGCTGGCCAACATCTTGCGCACAGATGCCGACGTCCACCGGCCGCTGCCGGCGGATTCCGAGCTGGCGCAGGCCATTTCCGTTCTCGCCCGTGCCCAGCAGGACGCGGTCTGGAACCGGGCCCAGTTGAACAACCAGCTCCGCTCCCACCTCAAGCAGTACTTCCCGGCTGCACTGGTCGCCTTCCAGGCCCGGAGCGTCGGCTTGGACTCCCGGGAAGCACGGGCCGTGCTCTCCGCGGCGCCGGACCCGGCGACGGCCGCGCGGCTGACCCGCACCCAGCTGCGGTCACTGCTGCGCAAGTCTGGGCGGCAGCGCAACATTGATGCCTGGACTGACCGTCTGAAGACCGTGTTCACCAGCGACTACCTCCATCAACTCCCGCTGGTGGAAGAGGCGATAGGGCGTCAGACCGCTGCTCTCGTACTCCAGCTTGACGCGGCCTGCCGGGCTGCGGACGACCTCGCGGCCTCCGCGGCCGACGCGTTTGCTCAGCACCCGGACAACGAGATCATCAGCAGCTTCCCCGGCATCGGCCCGCTGACCGGTGCCCGCGTCCTCGGTGAGATCGGCGACGACCGCTCCCGGTTCCGCGACGCACGCGCCTTGAAGGCATACGCCGGAGCCGCCCCGGTCACTGTCGCCAGTGGCAAGAGTCACGCCGTGCACCATCGGCGAGTGAAGAACCAGAGGCTGGCCGCCGCGGGCTACGTCTGGATCTTTGGAGCACTGCCCTCACCACAGGTCAAAGAGCACTACGACCGGCGCAGAGCCCGGGGAGACCGACACACCGCCGCTATGAGGAACCTGTTCAACCGCCTCCTCGGCTGCCTGCATCACTGCCTGGCCACCGGCCAGAACTTCGACCCGGCGAAGGCGTTCCCAGCCCTCGCGACGACAGTCGGACCTGCTGCTACTTGACTTCCTACGAAGCTCGGATGTCTGAGGGCATGAGTCTCGATCTGCGCAAGCTCCGCTACTTCGTCGCGCTGGCCGAGCACGGCAACTTCGGGCGGGCGGCGCAGCAGTTGTTCATCGCCCAGCCGGTGCTCAGCCGGCAGATCAGGGCGTTCGAGCAGGAGTTGGGGTGCACGCTGCTGAACCGGACGACGCGCCGGGTGGAGCTGACGGCGGCCGGGCATCAGCTGCACGAGGAGGCGAAGGGCATTCTGGCGGCGGTGGAGGCCGGGCTGCGGCGCGTCCGGGACGCCGACCGGGGCGTGCGGCGGCTGATGGTCGCCTTCGCTCCCGGACTGCATGTCTCGGAGGCGATCCGCGCCTTCGGAGAGCACCATCCGGAGGTGGAGATCGACGTCGTCCCGGCGCACTGGTGGGAGAAGGACCTCCCGCTGCGCGACGGCCGCGCCCAGGTCGGCTTCCTGCGCCGCCCCTTCGACGACACGGGACTGTCCATGGTCTCGATCGGCAGAGAACCCCGGGTGGCCTGCCTCCCGACCAGCCATCACCTGGCGAGCCGTCAAGAACTGACCCTGGCCGACCTGGAGGGCGAACCGGTCCTGGACACCCCGACCCGCCGCCGCACCACCTCCGCGGAGGAGAAGTTCGAGCTGATCGCCTCCGGCCACGGCATCGCCCTGGTCCCACTGAGCGTCGCCCGCACCTACTCCCGCCCCGACCTGACCCACATCCCGGTCACCGACGTGCCCGCCGAGGAAACCTGCCTGGTGGCCCCCACCACCACCCGCGAACCACTGGTCCTGGCCTTCCTGGACATCGCCACCACGGCGCTCCGCGGCGACTAGGCCGTGTTTTGGGTGGCGCGGGTGGCCAGCCATTTGGTGAGGTCGCCCGCTATCTGGTCGATGCTTGTCTCGACGGTGACGTCGTGCTCGCGGCGGCTGGTGTCACGCCGGACGATCTCGTAGCCGCCCGTCTCCAGGACGGCGACGGAGGCAAACCAGGCGGGATCGTCCTCGTCGGGCTGGATGACGACGAAGGTGTTGTCTGTGCCGTTCAGGTCGCTGACCAGCTCGAACAGGGCGTCTTCGGACGGGTCGTCGACGTGGTCGCCGTTCTCGCTGTCCGCGCAGTAGAAATCAGCGGCCACCGGACCTCCCCATGCGTGTGCTGCTCGAAGTGCTGGTGGCCAGCATGGCACGGCCGCCTGGCCGCCCGACGGCTCACAACCACCGGTGGATCGCCGCGACGTGAACCGTCGCCTCGTACCGAACTGCGAGCTTGTCGAATGGCCTCGCACCCATGGGTCCACCGGCGCCCCTCGCTTCGCTCGGTGTGTCCTTCCGGCTGCACGAGCACCCTCACGTGACCAGCCCTCTGGAGGTCTGCGCCGCGTTGGGTGTCCCGCTGGAGCGAACCGTCAAGACCCTCGCATTCGTCACCCCGGAGGACCGCCTCGTGCTGGCGGCGCTGCCGGGCCATGCACGGCTGAGGTACGGCGCCCTCGCCCGCGCGGCCGGGATCCGCCGAGGCGAGCTGTCTCCCGCCGATGCCGGGCGGCTGGCGCGGGCGGGGATGCAGCCGGGCGGGGTGTGCCCCGTGTCCGCGGACCGGGCTGCGCTGGTGGTGTTCGACGAGACGGTCAGCAGCCTGGGACGTGTGCACTGCGGCAGTGGCCGGCCCGACCGCAGCATCGAGGTCGAGGCGGCGGAACTCATGGCCGCTGTCCCGGAGGCCGCTACGGCGTCGATCGTCGGCTTCCCGCCGGATGGGCCGGCATGACGACTGTCCGCGACGCCACGGCCTCGGACGCCGATGACATCTACCGTCTGCTGAGCGGGTTCGTGACGAGCTACCGGCCCGACCGAGAGGTCTTCGACGACGCCACGTTCCCCCGGATCATCGAGGCCGCCTCGGACGGCAGTGCCGAGTTCCTGGTCGCCGAGCAGGACTCATGCGTGGTTGGGTACCTGCTCGCGCTGCGCATGCCCACCCTGTTCGCCGGCGGAACCATCCTCGCACTGCTCGAACTCACCGTGGCCGAGCCCCTGCGCGGCCGCGGTACGGGTTCCGCGCTGATCAGGGCCGTCCAGGCAAAGGCCCAGGAAGCGAAGGACGTCGAGGTGACCGTGCCGACCCGCAGAGCGGCCGGCTTCTATCGCGCTCTCGGGTTCCACGAGACCGCTGTTCACCTCACATGGTCCACTACGTGATCGGGAAACCGCCGACGAATCGGCCGGGCGAGACGGGGGTTGAAACCATGCGGATCCAGGGGGCAACGGCACTGGTGACCGGCGCGAACCGGGGGCTCGGGCAGGTGATGGCCCGGCTGCTCCTGCAACACGGCGCGCAGCGCGTCTACGGCGGGGCCCGCGACCCGCGGTCGGTCGTCGAGCCCGGCGTGATCCCGGTCCGCCTCGACATCACCGATTCCGCCCAGGTGGCCGCGGCGGCTGGGACGTGCTCCGACGTGACCTTGCTGGGCAACAATTCCGGCGTCCTGACCGACAGCCCCTTGCTGGCCGCGCCCGACCTGGACGCCGCCCGCACCGAGATGGAGGTCAACTACTTCGGCACGCTCGCCATGTGCCGAGCCTTCGCCCCACTGCTGACAGACAACTCGCCCGGCGCCATCGTCAACGTGCTGTCCATCGCGAGCTGGTTCACCAACCCTGCGATGGGCTCCTACAGCGCCTCCAAGGCCGCCGCCTGGGCCCTGACCAACGGGATCCGCGGCGAACTCCACGACACCGGCGTCCTCGTCGTCGGCGTGCACTGCGGATACCTCGACACGACATGGCCGCGCATGTCACCGGTCCCAAGAACTCCCCGGAAGCGATCGCCGAGCAGGCCATTTCCGTCGACACGGCCCCTTGACTTCGGCATTCACCAGATTGCTCACAGAACCTTGAAAGCGGCCAGCCCTGGTTCGAAGGTGACCCCACACCTGCGCATTGGATCCCCCACCTCATTGGGCACGGCCTGGGAGCCCTATCTCGGAACGATCAGAGTCCATGTCGAGGAGCCCGGCGGCAGATTGGTCTCGGGCCAGCGGCTGAACCTCGGCTCGAGCAGAGGCATGTGCTCGTCGGCTTCCAGCGGGCGTTCCGTCCAGCCGTCGGGCCATTGCCGAACGGAGCCCCAACTTCGGTTGAAGTCGGCGAGCCCGCGGACGGCCTCGAAGGAGCTGCCGCCCGGCAGAACCGCTTCGTGGAAGAAGACCATGCCAGTGAACGTGGCGCCGTCGAAGACGGCCTGCTCGCTCCCGAAGCCGGTTCCGATGAAGGAGACACTCAGTCCGCCGTCTCTGACATCGTCGGGTGAGACGCCCCGAAATGATCAGATATTGTGGGCGGGTACGACAGGAGCACCTCCCGCATGACCAGCACCAAGCCCTCCGGGCAAGATCCCGCGCCAAAGCCGAAGCGCCGCCGTTTCACCCCCGAGTACAAGCTGCGCATCGTCGCCGAATACGACGCGGCCCCCACCGGGGACAAAGGCGCGGTCCTGCGCCGGGAGCGGCTGTACCACTCCCACATCATCGAGTGGCGCCAGGCCAGGGACGCCGGCGCGCTGGAGAGGCTGACCGACCACCGCACCAGCCCCGCACGGCCGAAGAAGCACCCCGCCGAGGCGGAGAACGACAAGCTTCGGCGGCAGGTGGAGCGGCTGGAGAAGGAGGTCGCGAAGCGGGACGCCGCACTGGAGGTGCTGGGAAAAACACACGCGCTCTTGGAAGCACTCTCCAAGAGCGCGGACTGAAGGACGCCCTGGAGCCGCTTCTCCACGAGGCCGTCGATCGCCTGGCCCCGCACGTGGGCATCGTGGCCGCGTGCCGCCTGACCGGCCGTTCCCGAGCCACCCACCACCGGCGGCTGAACCCCCTCCCGGCCAGGCCCAGAGCCCCACGTCCCGCGCCGGTCAACGCCCTGACACCGGCCGAGCGGCAGGCCGTGCTGGCGTTGATGAACCGGCCCGAATACGTGGACCTGCCGCCCGCGCAGATCTACGCACGTGAGCTGGACGAGGGCCGCTACCACTGTTCCGAGCGCACCATGTACCGGATCCTGAAGGAGGCCGGGCAAGACGGTGAACGCCGCCGTCAGGCCACCCACCCGCCCCGCACGGTCCCCGAGCTCGTGGCCGACGGCCCATCCGAGGTGTGGAGTTGGGACATCACGCATCTGGCGGGTCCGGCGAAGGGCGTCTGGTTTCACGGGTACGTGATCCTGGACATCTACTCCCGCTACGTTGTCGGCCACACCGTCGAGGCGGCCGAATCCGCCGCCCGTGCCGAGGAGTTGATCCGTGAGGCGATCGACCGCAACGGCATCGTGCCGCACACCGTGCACGCCGACCGCGGCACCTCGATGACCAGCAAGCAAGTCTCCCAGATGCTCCTCGATCTCGGCGTGACCCGCAGCCACTCCAGGCCCAGAGTCAGCAACGACAACCCGTTCAGCGAGAGCCAGTTCCGCACCACGAAATACCAGCCCGACTACCCAGAACGCTTCGATTCCCTCACCCACGCACGGGAGTGGATGGAGGCGTTCATCTCGCACTACAACCACGTCCACCGGCATTCCGGGATCGGCTACCACACCCCCGCCAGTGTCCACTTCGGCACCGCCGAACTCGTCCGCGAGCAACGGGCGGCCACCCTCATCACCGCCTACGAGCAGCACCCCGAACGCTTCAACAGCCGGCCGGTGCCGCCGAAGATTCCCCAACAGGCGTGGATCAACGACCCCGCCCGACGACGCGAACCACAGCAACACAGTTCATAGCCGCACATTCGTTTCATTTGACTTGACAGCTACCGCCGAACCAAGCGCTCAGGAAGTGCCCGCGGCCCTGCTCGAAATGTGCCTTGTCGAAGCTCGCATGGCCGGTGAACTCCGCGTGGGCGAAGTTGGCTGTACCGACGAATCGTGCCTCGTCGAAGGTAGCCATCTCCACGCGTCGGCCCGTGAACTCGAAGTCGAGGAGTACGGCCCCGGAGAGGTCGAGTTCCATGCCGGGCCAAAACTTCGGTTCCTGGGGAGAGGGATTCAGGGGCCAGGACGCGTCGTCCCCGCGGCTTCCACCGACGTAGAGATGGCTGGTGAGAATTCCCTGAGCCGTGATACGCACGACGCGCTCTTGCTCCCACGACTCCGCAGCATTCAGCTCGGCAGGCCGTGGCGACGAGAACGGCATCCGCAGATAGGCGCAGATCACGTTGACGATGGTCTGCCGGTGGTCGGGGTGGTCCTGGGCAAGACGCTCGAGCGCATACAGGCCCGCGAGTCGTACAGGAGCACTGTCGCTGGCCAACTGCCCGGCCGCAGCGGTGTACAACTCGGTGATGCGGCGTTCTCTCGCATCGAACTCCGAGATGGCGTCCGCAACTTCCTGCCGCACATGAGTATGCTCGCTCAACCACTGGCGGCGCAGTGCCAGCAGCAGAGCAGCAGCACCGCCAGTACCGGCACCGACGGTGAGCGCCGTCTTGATCGCGTCGATGCGGGCCGTAGCCCGCAGCGCGCCGTGCAGCCCTTCGGTCTGGGCCAGCATCACCGTCAATGACACGGCGACTGCGGATGCTACAAGTGCAACGGCCAGCAGGGCCCACCACCATGAGATCGGCCGCACACGCTGAGCGGGCTTCTGCATGTCACTGCACCCCCGAGTTCACGTGAGTGTCTGCTGCTCTGCTGCTACGTTGCCCCGCGTCGTACGGCACGGACCGAGGTTTGAGGAACATCAGAGGCAGTCCTGCACGAGGGCTGGGTGCAGCACGCGGCTCGGACCGCAACTTTGCTGCTGGGGCCAGAGGCAGAGCTTGAGGGCAGTGATGCCGCGCAAGGCCGCGACACGGACCTCGGGGTGACAATCCGTGTCCTCGGCGACGTCCAGGAGATCGCCGTTCAGTTCAGGATGGGGGCAGGTTCGGGCGATGTTGGCTGCCCAGTAGACCTGTCAGCTGTCCTCGGTTCCTGTCGTAAGACATGGGCGCAGCTGGTCGGCCAGTCCCGGATGGTCCAGGCGGTGAAGCGCGACGCGGTCCAGTACGGCAGTGTCATCCCGCCTCAGGAGCTCAAGGCTGTGGCCGGCGTCGTCGCGGGCCACGGGCTCATCGGGCTCTTCCAGCTCGAAAATAGCTGCTGGTGGTGTCGAAGAACAGCAGGTCCACTCCGGGGTTGAGCAGGGTCTTCTCTGCCTCTTGCAAGCCGATGTCCTGCGTCTTCATCTCCGCTGGACTTCCAGAACCCCCGAATTACGTCGAACCCGAGGCAGCGGCGTGCTGTCCGGGTTCATTCGCTTCGACGCCAAGAGTGGGCGGCGCCGGAAGGCCGATAGCGAGATCGAGTGGAACTGACCGGTCGCTGCTGGGTGGCGGCCCGGTGCTGGCTCACGCGGCGCGGTTGCTGGACTGCCACTCCCGTGGCGACATGCCGTAGGCGACGCGGAAGGCCCGGCTGAAGTGGGACGGGCTCACGTACCCCCCCAGCGGTGGGCGACGGCCGACATGGCCGGCGCCGCCCCGTGCTGCCGTGCCTGATCGCGCCGGCAGCGCTCCAGCCGCTCCCGCTGGACCCACCGGCCCACCGTGGTCGCCTCCGCCTCGAAGGGCTTGTACAGGTAGCGGACCGACATCCGGTGCGCGGCGGCGATCCCCTGCGGTGACAGGCCGGGATCCGCCAGGTGCCGCAGGATGTACTCCTTGACCCGCGTCAGCATCCCGCGGGCTGCTCCGACGCATGCGGGTCCAGTCGGCCCTGCCGCCCGCGCACCAGCACCGTGAGCAGATCCGCCGCGGTCATCGCGAGTTGCCGGCCCGTGTACGGGTCGAACGCGGCCGCCTGTCCGGCCAGCCGTTCCAGATACCCGGCGACCAGTGCGGACGTACCGGAACAGCCACTGAGCAGCGTCCCCGTGATTGCCCGCAGATCGGCGTCCGAGACGCCCAGCCCGTCCTTGGGCACCCGGAACGGGGTGAAGCGGAAGTCGTCCGGCTGCTCTCTTTGGTAGGGCCGTCCGGCGTCGGTACACGTGAAGGTCCCGGGCCGGACGAAGGCCTGGCGCCCGTCCTGGGTGAGCCGAGCGGTACCCCGGTGCTGCAAGGTGACGATCACGTACTGCTCACCGCCCCGCGAGATTGGCGGTGCGTCACGCGAAACGGTCTGGGGACCCGCCTCGACCACCGCGATCTGCAGGGGGCCCAGCCGATCGCTGGTGATCGTCCCCACCGAGGACTCGCGCTCGTACAGCATGACGTCCAGCGGGGTGAACGTGTCGGAGACCACACTGTGTCAGTGGTCCGCCCGCTCGGACGGCGGCAGTGACGACGTGGAAACAACAACCGGCACCAGAACGCTCCGAACTCACCGTACAGGGCCGCTCTTTCCGGCCCGAGCGGGGATGCTGCCAGAGGGCCCGCGACCCCGCTTCGCCCATGCGACCGGTCATGCCGAAAGCCTGGCAGGATGGCACCACAGCTGTGAGCAGGCACGTCGCTGCCGCTGTCGGTGAGACAAGGGAGAGCATGGACGTGGGCGGCCTTGGGACACGCACGCGGAACATCCTGGGCAGGTCCCGCGAACTCGCGTGGATCGGCCGGCTGGTCGACTCCGCGGACGGAGCAGATACCAAGGTCCTCGTACTGACCGGCGAGCCCGGCTCGGGCAAGAGCACCCTGCTGGACCACGCCACCGCCGAGGCCGTGGCACGAGGCCGGCGCGTGCTCCGGATACGGGGCAGCGAGGGCGAGCAGGGCCTGTGCCTCGCGGGAGCGCACCAATTGCTGTGCCCGGTACTCGACGAAGCCGACCGGCTGCCCGTGCGCCAGCGCGACGCCCTGCACCACGCCTTCGGCACAGCCGGGAGCGACGCGCAGCGGACCCCGGACCCGCTGATGCTCAGAACGGGGGTGCTGGCCCTCCTGACGGAGGCGGCTACGGACCGACCTGTGCTCGTGATCGTCGACGACGCCCAATGGCTGGACGTCGAATCACTGGACGTGCTGGCGTTCGTGGCCCGGCGCCTGGAGGACGCACGCATCGCCCTCCTGCTCGCTGCACGGGACGAGGCGGTGCCGCCGCGCTTCGACCGGGACTTCCCTCACCTGGCGATGGGCCCCCTGGAGCGGGCCGCGGCCGGGCTCCTGCTGGACGAGCAGCCCCGACCGCCGCGGGGAAAGGCCCGGGCCCAGATCATCGAACAAGCGGCGGGAAACCCCCTCGCCCTCATCGAACTTGCGCGGGCCTGGGCCAAGGAGCGCGGCCGTCGCGGGAGCGGAACCGCCGATTCGACTCCACTCACCGCCCGGCTGGAGCGGTTGTTCGCGGCCGGCCTGCCCGGTCTGCCGCAGGAGACCCGGCGTGCGCTGCTCCTGACGGCGGCCGCCGGTGCGGCCCGGCTCTCCGACGTCCTCCACGCGGCCCCCTGGCTGGGCGACCCCGAGGTCTGGCGGCCCGCCGAGCAGGCAGGCTTGGTACGGGTGGAGAACGGCGACGCGCGCCTGCGCCATCCGCTGGTCCGCTGCGCGATCCTCCAGGCCGCCTCCTTCGCGGACCGCCGGGAGGCCCACCTTCTGCTGGCCACCGCGCTCGCCCATGAACCCGACCGTCGAGCCTGGCACCTCGCCTCCGCCGCCCTCGGTCCCGACGACGAGGTCGCCGACGCCCTGGCGGCGAGCGCAGAGCGTTCCCGGCGCCGCGGTGGGTACGCGGCCGCGGCCACCGCGCTGGAACGTGCCGCGGACCTCACCCCGGACTCGGCATGCCGCGCCGAACGACTGCTCGCCGCCGCCGCTTCCGCCATGTACGCCGGACACCCTCAACGCGTGGGCGAGATCGCGGCCCGTGTCGCCGCCTTGACGGACGACCCCTACCCGCTGGCCGAAGCCTCGCTCTGCCGCGGCTGGTCGCTGATCGTCACCCTCCGGCACGAGGACGCCCTCGGGTTCTTGCTGCCCGTGGCCGCGTCCATGGCCACGTCGGCGCCCGCCGTTGCCCTGGACGCCCTGGGAACAGCGGCGACCCCGGCCTACCAGTCCGGGGACCCGTTCCATCGCGCCGAACTCCGGCGCGTCGCCGCACTGATCACCGGGCAGCCCGACCGGGGCGACCGCCTCTGGGCCCGGGCGGTCGTCCACCCCTTTACGGAACGGGAGGAGACGCTGACACACCTGCACCACGTGGTGGACACCCTGTGGGACCGTGCCGTCTCCGACATCGAGCTGCTCGGCGACCTCACGCTCCTCGGCGCCACGGCCTGGATCCTGGACGAGACCGACCTCGCCGTACGCCTCTTGCGTCAGGCCATGGAGCGCAATCGCGCGACTGCGACGCCGGGCACCCACTGCCTGATCACACAGACCCTCGCCCTCGCGCTGTTCGACCGCGGAGCGTGGACGGCGGCCCGGACGACTGCCGAGGAGGCCTTCGGCGAAGCCACGGAGGCGGGGGCGGACCTGGTCTCCGTGGGAGCGCTGATCCTCCAGGCCACCCTGTGCGCGGCCCGCGGCGACCACACAGGGGCGCGGGAGCGGGCCGCCGGCGCCGTACGCGGCATCGACCTGAGCGCCTCCCGCAACCTGCACGTCCGCCATTCTCACGCGCTTGGTCTGGCCGCGCTCGCGGCGGGGGACCATGCAACGGCGTACGAGCACCTGCGCCGCGTATTCACCCAGGACCCCCACCCTGCGCCCGTGCACCACCACGCCTCGCTCTACTGCGTGGCCGACCTCGCCGCGGCCGCCGTGCGCGTCGGCCGGACGGACGACGCCCGTGCCGTGCTCCGGGCCGCCGAGGACATCTTGGGCACGGCACCGCGCTCCGCACGCCTCGCCGCGATCGTGCACCGCGCCTCGGCCCTGCTGCGCGAACCGGACGCCGCCGAGCCGCACTTCCGTGCGGCGCTCGCCGACCCGGCGAGTGCGCAGTGGCCCTTCGAACACGCACTGACTCAGCTCGACTTCGGCCAGTGGCTACGGCGCCGCAGACAGTCCGCGAAGGCGCGCCCCCTGCTCGCCGGCGCCCTGGAGATCTTCGAACGGCTCGACGCCCGCCCGTGGATCGAGCGCGCCACCGCCGAACTCCGCGCGGCCGGCGTGGCCGTGGCCGCTGCGGGGGCGCCGGCGGACGTGGGCGACCTGACGCCGCAGGAACTGCGGATCGCCCGACTGGCCGCGCAGGGCCTGACGAACCGCGACATCGGCGCCCGGCTCCTCCTGTCACCCCGCACTGTCGGCTTCCACCTGCACAAGGTCTTCCCCAAGCTCGGCATCACGGGGCGCGCCCAACTACGTGACGTCCTCGACCGTTACGGAGACGGGCCGCGTGAGGGCAAGTTGAGCGAGCCCGTCACCGTCGCGCGACCCGGGAGTCCCGAGGCGTAGCCATCACGGAATCGATGCTGTTGGTGATCTCTAGGCCGCCAGCCGCTTGCAGAGCCGTTGGAAGTGGCTGGCTGGTCGAGGTACGCGGGTTGGTGTTGTTCCGGGTGGGAAGCACTCGCTGAGACGGACGATGTTGGCTCCGGCGGCTGTCAGTATGTGCTGCACGTGAGTTTTGGACAGGCCCCGGTACCGGCAGCGGAGTGATGGATGCTGTCAGGCGTGCTGTAGCTGCCGTCCACGACATGATCGAGGGGGCGGAACCCCTGCGCGGTGACGCCTTGGTGGATGCGGTCCAGGGCGTCGATGTCCTGTTCCGTGGCCGGCCGGGTGACCACCTGGACGATCACGTTCGGTCCGGTGTCGTCGCATGTCTCGCTCTGGTGGTCGCGGTCGCCGATCCAGTCGGGCTGCCCGGCGGCGGTGATCTTCTGGCTGTAGCGGCTTCGGGGTCGTGCGGAGTAGCCATCTCCGGACTCGACCACGGCACTTGTGCAGTGGCCGGATCGGTCCTGTCGTCGGCGGAGGTCTTGCCGGTATTGCGTTGTTCGGTCTTCCGTCGACGGGCCCGGTCGCGAGTGGACTTCGGCCCCCGCGAGCCCAGTTGGCCTTCCGCGTCATACCAGTACTGCTGAACCCATACCTGCCGCAGGACCTGCACGGCCGGCAGGCCCCGCAGCGGGGGTGGCGCGTCGTCGCGGTGGATGGCCTGAAGGATGTGCGTACCGTCGGCACCGACCTGCAGGACATAAGCGATCAACGCCTCCCGGCCGCGCGGCAGCCGGTCGTAGCGGACGGCCCACCGCGGCGTGATGAGGCCGGCCAGCCACTCCTCCGCCTGCACTGCGAGTTGCTCCAGCGCGCAGCGCAAGGTCTCGGCGACCAGTTCGCCGCGGTTGAGCCTGCGGACCGCGGCGAGCATGTGGGTGGAGCCGGCGCGCGGACGGCCGCGGCGTTTGAGCAGGCCGGCGGTCACGAGACGGCCGACCATCACCGCAAGGAGCCCATCGGCACGGTCCCCGTCGGCCATCCTGCCGCCTTTCCCCGAGTCGGGTTGTCCGCGGTGATCCGCCGGATCAGGGTGTGGTCCCGCGCCATCCGTCCGGGCGCGTGATGGCGTCCATGAGCAGGTCGAGCAGCCGCTCGGCCTGCTCGCGTTGGTGGGCGGCCCCGGCTGCGAGGGTGACTCCCGCCAGGCTCATGAGGATGTCGGGTGAGGGTACGTCCTCCCGGATCACCCCCTGGCTGATCCCGGCGAGACGGAACTCTTCGACGGCGCGGGTCAGTTGCTCGCGTGTCTGCGAGCTCAGTTGCTCGTCGTTTTGCAGGAGGGTCTAGCTACTTGCCCCTGAAGAAGTCCGGGGTGGCTGTGGGGTGTCCCTTGGGGAGAGCTGGTGAGGGCCGGGCTACGGCCGTCACAGTGGGTGCAGGTCTTGGTGGCCGGGGGTGGGGCGATGTTGCGTGTCGCGGGAGTAGAGGACACCTGGTGGGAGGTACGGCCGGAGCACGCGCGGCAGTTACCCGCCGAGTTGGCTCGGGTGGATGCGTTCTTGGACGACGAGCGATTCATCGCTCCCTGGCGGGCGGTGTTCGCCGAGCGGCTGGGGCGGCCGTCGGTGCCGGTGGAGACGCTGCTGCGGCTGCTGTATCTCAAGCACCGCTACCAGCTGGGTTACGAGACTCTGTGTCGTGAGGTCGCGGACTCGTTGAGCTGGCGCCGGTAGATCCCGACGCGCGGCCGATCCGCTGGGGCAAGCCTCAGCACCCCACCCAGTTCGGCTACACCGCCCTCGTGGCCGAGGACGAACGCGGCTTCATCGTTGACCACCAGGTCCAGCGCGGGAATCCGGCCGATGCGCCGCAACTGGTTCCCTCGGTGGAGCGCGCCGCGTCACTGACCAGCCGCCCGCCCGGCACGGTCGTCGCCGACCGCGGCTTCGGCACCGCGGCCAACGACCTCGCCCTGGCCGAACTCGGTGTCCAGCGCATCGGCCTGCAACGTGCTGGAAAACCTGGAAAGGCACGGCGTGAGTACGAGCAAAGTCGCCCATTCCGGCGAATGCGCAACTGGAGAGTCGGTGTCGAGGCCCGTATCAGTCACCTCAAGCGCAGCTTCGGCTTCCGTCGCACACGCCTGCGCCACCTGGCCGGCGCCCGGACCTGGGCCGGACTGGGGATCTTCGCCTACGACCTCCAGCGGATGACCGTCCTCAGCCGGTGAGGGACATGCACCGACCGGCCAGCTGCACAGCGCCAGCCCGGTCACCAGGCAAAACACTTTTTCAGGGGCAAGTAGCTAGGGCACGTCGACATCGTCGAAGAGCGTGAGTATCCGGGGCAGGACGTGCAGGCACGCGTCCACGTCGGTGCCGGTGAGGTTGCCGCTCACTTGCCGCAGGGCCGTGTGTTCGCGGGCGTGCACCGTGGTGATGGCCGCCGTGCCGTCGGCGGTCAGCCGGATCAGTGAGGACCGCTGGTGGTCGGGGTTGGGGGGTGGACTCGGCCAGGTGCTGCGCGGCGGCGTCGTTGACCATGCGCTGCATGAACTGCCGGCTGAGTGTCTGGGCACGGCCCAGTTGAGGGACGGTCATGGGTCCGTGCCGGCGCAGCAGATCCAGGGCGGCGTGCACGCCGACGGACGGCCCCTCGGTCGGCTCGGCCTGTTCCGCCTTGCGGTGCGCTCGCCGGTACAGCGGTCCCACCAGGGCGAACACCTCCGTCAGTCGGTCGGCGAGCTCGTCGGGCGGCAGAGGGGTGTCGGTGCCTGTCATTCCCCAAGAATGACACCCTGGTTGCCAACTTTCACAGATGATGACACCTTGGTTGTCATGTCTGCTTTCGCTGAGCACTCCGAGATGCTCACGTTCACGACCGCTGACGGCTCCCTCGCCTATCGCGACGCCGGCAAGGGGCAGTCGCTGGTGCTGCTCCATGCCGGGTTCTTCGACCACCGCATGTGGGATGAACAGATAGGGGCGTTCGCGCTGCACTACCGGGTCATAGCACCGGACGCTCGCGGACACGGCGCCTCCTCGAACGCGACCCGGCCGTTCCGTGCTGCCGACGATCTGGCGGCGCTGCTGCGTCATCTCGATGCCGGGCCGGCAGTGCTCGTCGGGGTCTCGATGGGCGGGGGTACAGCGGTCGACGCTGCGCTAGAGCATCCCGAACTGGTTCGCGCCGTGGTCGTCAGCGGCGTGGGGACCAGTGAGCCTTACTTCGAGGATCCCTGGAGCCTGGAGGTCCTGGGGGAGCAGAACGCTGCGCTGGCAGCCGGCGACGTCGAGGGCTGGCTGAACGGGCACGTGCGCTTCGCGGCAGGCCCGTACCGCTCGCTCGGAGATGTCGATGCGGACATGGCGCGCCGCCTGCGCGCGATGGCGTCCCGGACGATCTCCAAGCACACGGCCGACGAACCGGACCATCGCGTCCCGGTTCAGCAGACCTGGCGGCGTGCGGCATCCATCGACGTTCCTGTCCTGGCGATAAATGGTGCCCTCGACGTGAGCGACCACATCGCGATGGCCGAGCGTCTGGTCCACGCGGTACCCGACGGCCGCGCGGTGTCCGTGGCGAACACCGCGCACTTCCCCAACATGGAGGAACCGGCCCAATTCAACGCCCTCCTGGCCGGTTTCCTCGAAACTCTTCCGAACTAGCGCCTGCGTGAGGTCCCGAAGGCGGCGCAGCGCCTTGCGCCACAGCCGGTCGTGGTGTGTCGACTGCCGCTGAGGGTCTCCGCGGCTGCGGGCGGTGCCATGCCGGGCCGGATCGCCCGGTGGTACCGGGCGGCCGGCGTGGCGCAGGCTTGCGCCACGGCCGCCGGAAGTCCCCGCACGTACACGGTCGCCCCGCGCACGTGCCCGGCTGCTTCCTCCAGCTGCCCGCCTCGTGCCCAGTCTGCGGCAGCGGCCAGACGGGCGGCGGCACACGCTTCCAGCAGGAACCGCGCGTGGTGCCCGATGATCCAGCGCCCGCCGACGTCCGGCGCCGCCGGCGCCCAGGGTGCTGATGTCGCACAGGACATGGACAGCGGACCGGCGCGCTCGCCGAGCTGCGCGAGGGCATACGAGAGCGCCCATACCTCGAGGGCGAGATCGTCCGCCACGACCGGCGCCCACGCCAGGTCCCCGGCCGCGCGCGCGATCACCCCTGCCCCGTACGCCAGGGCTGCTACCGGGTTCAGCGGGGCAACGCGCAACCGGAAGTAGTCCTCGCTCGACGACCGGGCCAGGCCAGGCCCGTGGAGACGAGCGTCCGCCTCAAGTGCCGTCGCGATCACGCCTGCTGCCGCAGCCGCAGCCAGCAGCCGCGACCGCACACGTTCTGGCCCGCTATAGGCACGGGTGCCGGCCTGCTCCAGCGCAGCCACCGTCTCGACCACCACCCCTCGTGCCGCACCACGCGGGCCCGGCCCGGAGGGCTCCTCACCTGCGAACGGATCAGCGAACACCACGAGGGGTATCTCTGGCCGCACCACGAACGTCTGCTCTACCGGCCTCATGCACCGCATGCTCCTCGATGGCTCCGGCACTCGGCAGGGGCGCACACCAGGTGCACGACCACGCACCCGCCGTGCGAGTCGCTTGAGTTCCCCGCTCCGGGGGCGCGCGAGGAGCAGCAGCGCGCTGGTCGTGCCCGAGGCCGTCAGCCAGCCCGGCATCCTGGCACCCTCGCAGGCAAAGGCCTGGGCAGCCTTTATATGCTCGGGACGGCTTTCGGTGGCCGGACTGATCGCCTTGAGACCCGAGATGGCCAGCACCTGGTCGAGGGTGCAGCCTCCTGCGGCCGAGAGAGCAGAAGGGGGGGCGAAGGCGGTGGGTGCCGGCGCGTGGCTGCCGGCACCCACCGGCGCGCGGGCCGTCGCGGTCAGGCGGTGGCGAACTCGGGGGCGATACGCGCGGCTGCGGCCACCGCGTGGCGCTTGACCTCCTCATCGTCCAGGTGGTCCAGGCCGAAGTCGACCACGAGCCGGTCGGCCTGCTGGCGGGCCAGCGCCTCCAGAGTGTGGGCCAGGCTCTGGGTGTCGGTCGGCTGTCCGGACTTCTTCAGCTTCTGGGTGGCCTCCCAGGCGGCCGCGTGGCCGGCCTGCTCCTCGGTGACGTGACGGTCCAGGCTGGTGCTGCCGTAGATGACGGTGTGCGCGTCCTTGTACTGCTTGATGCTCTGGGACACGGTTTCTCCTCGCATTGGGCCAGACCGGGCTCTTGCGCGCCGGCCGGTTACCAACCCAGACAAACCCGACCCGGCCCGCTCGCGCCCGACGGCGACCCCCGAACGGGTGGCCTGAGGGGCGACACGGCTGGGTCGTGATCCCTCTGCCCCTTTGGGTTTCGGGTTCCGTCTTCCGGCCTGGGGGCCGTGCGGCGCGGGTAGGCTCCGTGCGCCGGATCCGACGAGTTACGCGATCATGGTGACGTTCTGGTGACTGTCGCTGATCAGTGAATCTGCGCAGTGGTGCGTGTGCTGACCTGGGGTTTCGCAGTTTTGGTTGAACGGGTTGGTACTGGGTTTGGCTCGCTGATTCTGCACAGGGGGTATGGCTTGTCAGCCGTCTGACCTGTGGTGTCGGTCGGCCCGGGCGCCGGTTGCGCAGGTTGGTTGGGTGCCGCGCAGTTTGAGTGGTTGTCGGGGTGTGGGGTGGCTCGGTATGGGCTGATGTGGCCTTGTACGAGGGCGTGGGAGTGCTCATGACCCCTCGCAACGATTCCTACCGGTAGTTCGTTAAATCCGGAGGTAGAGGTCAATGCCGTGTCCTGTGGTGACCGCGTCGATCAGCGCCTGGAGTTCGCAGGGTGGGTCGGCGTCCGTCCAGGCTCGCCACCATCGGGTAAGGGTGATGGCGGGGGTGAGCCAGGAGCGGATGGCCCGTAAGGCCCTTGGCCAGCAGGGCGGTTGGGGCTGGAGGGGTATGGCTGGGCCCCCTCTCTGGCCCCTCGTCGGGGCACGGGTCGGGCGCGGTGGCGTCCAGGGGGCCCGGTGGGGCGAACCACTGGTCCCAGCAGAAGGAGAAGGCGCAGTTGACCAGGGTTTGGTGGCGGCGGATAGCGCGGTCGGAGCGGACTTGGAAGTCGGCCCAGCCGAGTTCGTCCTTGATCTGTTTGTAGCTCTGCTCGATCCAGGGCCGTAGTCCGTAGAGGCGGATGATCTCGGCGAGGTCGGCCGGCGGGTGCGGGCTGGTGGTGGCGTGGGGTGCGTCGGGGTGGGGCAGGTTGGTGGCCAGGTACCAGGTGGCTTTCTCCGGCAGGCTGGCCGGGTCGGTGGTGGCCACGACCAGTCGGCAGGGTGAGTCGGGTCCGTAGCCGCCCAGGCGGGCGTCGGCGGCCCACCAGGTCTCGGTGTGCCCGTCGCGGAAGTGACGCTCCACAGCTGTCCAGTCGCCGGGACGCCTGGCATCCTTCCAGGTCAGGGCGTGTGCGGCTTCGATGGGAGTGTGCGGCTCGTGGGCTGGGGCCCAGACACCGTTGCGCGGCTTGAGGGCTACTACGTAGGGCAGGCCGGCTTCGCGCAGCGCGAGGTACCAGTCGTCGCTGACGGAGTAGGCGCAGTCGGCGACCACCGCCCGGCAGCCGAAGCCCGCCTCCTTCCCGCGGGCCGCGAGGGCAGCGGCCAGCTGCGGTTTCGTGCGGAAGGACGGATCCGAGCGGCCGCGGTCGAAGTGGTGGGCAGGGGTGTAGGGAGTCGCGTGCAGCGGGTAGTACACGCGGCCGTCGGTCCACACCGTGGTCACTGTGACGATGCCGTTGTCCGTCTTGCCCAACCGGCCCAGCCACTGCCTGCCCACGTGCGCGGTGGCCATGCCGTCCTTGCGGTCCCCGGAGTCGTCGATCACGATGACCCCACCGTCGTGCGGAGCGGTCGCCGGCTGCTCTCGCAGCAGTTCAAGCCGCCGGTCGTTGACCAGCTCGACCTCCCAGGGCGACTCGGACAGGAAGAACTGCAGCCGCTGCACCCCCGGCATCCCCGCACCGGCCACCGGCTCCGCCCCGGCCAGACAGGTGATCGTCTTGTTCCGCTCCCGCGGCGCCAGCAGCCCGGTCAGGTACTCGCGAAACCCCCGCCGCTGGGCGAGACTGAAGAAGAGGTCGTCGAACCGGGCCGCGTAGTCCTCCAACGGCCCCGGCGCAGGCGGACACGGACGGCGAGCAGTCATCTTTAGCCCCCAGCAAGGCAGTTGACTCCTCCCACCGGCCTACGACCAACCCGACCTGACGTCAATCCACACCACCGCCGGATTTAACGAACTACCGGTAGGCAAGACGCTCCTCGACGCTGTGATCGTCTCGCCCGAGTGCCTGCCAGGTGGTTGAGCGCAGGTCGTCGAGCATCTGGGCCACGACCGATGTGGCCGGCGCCGCAGACATCTCCCGGCAGGGTCTCTATCTGCGCTTCAAGACCAAGGACGCCCTCTTCCGGGCCACTGGCGGAGTGCTGCGAGGGGGGAGTCGGTGTCGGCCAGCAGGGTCGGGCCGGCCTCGGCGCAGGCCTCGACCTGGTGGCGGTAGACGGCGACGACGAGGTCCGCCCGGGTCGGGAAGTGGCGGTAGATCGTCCCGACGCCGACGCCGACGCCGACGCCGACGCCGACGCCGACGCCGACGCCGACGCCGACGCCGACGCCGACGCCGACGCCGACGCCGACGCCGACGCCGACGCCGGCCCGGGCTGCGATCTCGCGGATCGGCGCATCGATGCCGGAGGTGACGAACACCTCGGCGGCGGCGAGGAGCGCCTGCTGGTTGCGCAGCGCGTCGGCCCGCTTGCCTCGGGCCGGCAGCTGTTCGGACTGGCCTGCAGTGGACACCACGTTCTCCGTCCGGACGATTGACTAAGCGGAACGTTGTTCCGTATCGTATCTGGAACAAGGTTCCGCTTTGGGCTTAGCCGTGGCGGGGCCCTTCCGTACGCCTCACCCGCCGCCAGCCGGACGAGACGGCAGCAAAGCCGCGGGAAGGGAAAGGCACCATTCATGACTGCATCGACTCACGCAGCTGACACCGTCAGCGAGCGCACTGCTGTCCTCTCGGTCAATCCGGTGGTCCTGCCGGCTCCCGGCCGCGCCGTGGACCTGCACGTGCGAGTCTCCGCCCCGGTGACCGGAAGCGACCTGCCGGTCATCCTCCTCTCGCACGGCCATGGACCCTCGAACAACCTCTCCTCACTGAACGGCTACGCCCCACTCGCCAACTACTGGGCCGCGCACGGCTTCGTCGTCATCCAGCCCACCCATCTGAGCTCCAGGACGCTACGCCTGGATCCCAATACCCCCGGGGCGCCGCTGTACTGGCGGTCGCGGGCCGAGGACATGAAACGCATCCTCGACCGGCTCGACGTGATCGAGACCGCCATCCCGCAGCTCCGCGGACGCCTGGACCCGAGCAAGGTCACCGTGGCAGGGCACTCGATGGGCGGGCACACCGCGAGCCTGCTGCTGGGCGCCCGGCTCACCGACCCCCACGACGGGACGGAGGTGGACCTGGCCGAGCCCCGGATCAAGGCGGGCGTGCTGCTCGCCGCACCGGGCAGAGGGGGTGATGCCCTCACCGAGTTCGCCGCCGAGAACTACCCGTTCTTCCTGACGACGGACTTCTCCCAGATGACGACGCCCGCGCTCGTGGTCGCCGGCGACAAGGACCCCTCCGCCCACCTGACAGTTCGCGGCGCGGCCTGGCACACCGACCCGTATGTCCTCGCCCCGGGCCCCAAGTCCCTGCTCACGCTGTTCGACGCGGAGCACGGCCTCGGCGGGGTCTCCGGATACGACGTCGCCGAGACCACGGACGAGAACCCGGAGCGAGTCGCCACAGTCCAACGGCTCACCCGGGCCTACCTCCGCACCGAGCTCTACCCCGGGGATCCCGCCTGGCACGAAGCGCGTGAGCTGCTCGCAGCCGGACCCAACCCGCTCGGACGGGTCGAGTCCAAGTAACCCCTAGCGCAGAACTGGAGCGATGCTCCGATTGCGTGTGGTGGCAGGGCCCGAGACCGGCGCCACGCATTGCCAACACACACCAATCCGTCACGGAGGAACACAGCCATGCAGTACCGCACCTTGGGCCGCACCGGTGTGCGGGTCAGCTCCCTCGCGCTCGGCGCGATGAACTTCGGCAGGATCGGGCACACCACCCAGGACGAGGCCACCGCCATCGTCGACGCCGCTCTCGAGGCCGGGATCAACCTCATCGACACCGCGGACATGTACAGCGGCGGCGAGTCGGAGGAAATGGTCGGCAGGGCCATCGCCGGCCGCCGCGACGACATCGTGCTGGCCACGAAGGCCGGCATGCCCATGAGCGAGGAGCCGGGCCACCGGGGCAGCTCGCGCCGCTGGCTGTTCGCCGAGCTCGACAACAGCCTGCGCCGCCTCGGCGTCGACCACGTCGATCTCTACCAGATCCACCGATGGGACCCGAGCACCAGCGACGAGGAAACCCTGTCCGCCCTGACCGACCTGCAGCGCGCCGGGAAGATCCGCTACTTCGGCTCCTCGACCTTCCCCGCCTACCGCATCGTGCAGGCCCAGTGGGCCGCCCGCGAGCACCGCCTGAGCCGCTACGTCACCGAGCAGCCCAGCTACTCGATCCTGCAGCGCGGGATCGAGACCCACGCCCTGCCCGTGACCGAGGAGTACGGGCTCGGTGTTCTGGTGTGGAGCCCGCTGGCCTCGGGCTGGCTGTCCGGCGCGATCCGCGAGGGCCGGGAGATCACCACCAACCGCTCCACGTTCATGCCGCAGCGCTTCGACGCCACCGTCCCCTCCAACCGGGCCAGACTCGATGCGGTCGAGCAGCTGGCCAAAGTCGCCGATGACGCTGGACTGACGATGATCCAGCTCGCGCTCGGCTTCGTGGCCGCGCACCCCGCCGTGACCAGCGCGCTCATCGGCCCCCGCACACTGGACCACCTGCACTCGCAGCTCGCCGCCGCCGACACCGCACTCTCCACCGACGTGCTGGACGCGATCGACTCCATCGTCGCACCCGGTGTCGACCTCGCCCCGCACGAGAAGAACGACACTCCGCCCGCGCTGCTCGACCCGTCACTGCGTCGCCGCTGACCGTCCGAGGGCAGCGTCCACGCGCCTTCCCTTCCAGTTCCCGGGCGCCCCGACAATCGTCGGGGCGCCCGCCGACAAGGACGTGCTACAGCCCGTCGCGGGCGAAGGGCCAGTCCCGCCCCAGAGATGATCAGTTCAGGGCTTTGCTCAGATCAGCGGGCCCCGCCTGAGCAGGCCACCCCGAGGCCCTGCGGAAGCTGCCGCTGGCGGCTGACCACCGGACCGCAGCTGCCGGAGCAGGCTCCCGGGGCGTCAAAAGTTTTGACAGCAACTCGGCCTTCTCGTTCCGTTCCCACCGTGACACCACCTGCCACCGCACGAACTCCACCACCTGCTCCGGGACTTATTCCAGGCTCCGCCCTGCTCACCCGGCCGTAGCCAGGCACCCGGGGTGGTCGAAGCCGCCACCCGCGGCTTCGACCACCCCGAAAGACGTGCGCTACTGTTCGGAGCCGGCCTGGTCCTGCGAGTCGAGCTTGGCGAAGTCGACGTCCAGGTGCGGCTCGTATGCCTCCGGCGCCAGGTCGAGCTCGTGGGTGGAGTACTCGCCGAACCGCATGATCTTCTCGGTCAGGTAGGGCGAGACCTCCGCCAGGTCCTCGGGCTCCACCTTCCAGCCCTCGGCCTGCAGCCCGCGCACCGCCTGGGCGATGTCCAGGGTGTTGTGGAAGATCAGGCAGTTGCTGAGCAGGGCGTGGAACTTGACCGCCTTCTCCTGCTCGACGGGGTCGTTGTCGGCGATGACGCACCGGTTGCCGAAGCGCACCCACTCGGAGAGGCCGTCGTACGCCTCGACCTTGTTGGTCGCGACCGTCGCCCGCCGGCGCATCTGCGGGTCCGTCAGGTACCGCAGCAGCTGGATGGTGCGGATCACCCGGCCCACCTCGCGGAACGCCGCGTAGTGGGCGTTCTTGCGCGATCCGGAGCGCAGGCGCCGCCGCCGCAGCAGCACGGAGGACACCTTGCCCTCGCGCATCGACAGCACGACCCGCATCAGGTCCTTGAAGTGTTGCTCGATCAGGTCCCAGTCGATGACGTTGCGCCCGGCCTCGCCGAACAGCGCGTCGATGTACACGTAGGAGGTCTGCCGGGTGGGCCGGAAGAACACCAGGTCCTTCCAGTTGCGGATATTTCTTTTCCCTTGAGTTCCTTGGGGTGTCAGCGGGCAGTGCCCGTGCTGAGGCTTCGCTGGCCTGTGGTGTCTGCTGTGGGTAGGGGCCTTGGCCAGACGTTGAAAGGCCGTCGGGATTGCTGAAACAGTCGTCTCCTTACTGATGGACGTATGACATTGGTGAAGGTGAGGGGCGGCCATGACGCTGGCTCTCGTGCACGACTTGCGCTCGGCCCGGCCGGTGCCGAGCGTCGAGGACCTTGATGCCTTCGAGCAGGACTTGGTGGCTGGCTTCGTGCTCGCTCGGTCGGCGGCCGGGGTGGAGGACAAGTCGGTCCAGGCGGAGATCCGTGCGATCTCGGAGTTCCGGGACTCGATGGACCGCCACCTGTGGACAGCCCGCCCGGATGACGCCGACCGGTTCCTCGGCGCCCAGCGGCACGGCCAGGCCCACAGCACGGTCAGCGCGAAGGCGTTCGGGATTTCGGTGTTCTTCGAGTTCCTGGAGTTGCGGCATCAGGCCGAAATCCATGCGTTGACCGGCGAGTTCGTGCAGTGCCCGATCGACGAGATGAATCGGCCTCGTTCGGGCTGGGGGCTCAACCTGAGGATCCCGCCCAGCGATGTCGAGGTCGCCTGTCTCTTTGATGGGTGGAAGGACCACGTCCTGACGGCGCGGAAGTTCCTGCCCGAGGCCCGCAACTACACCGCAGCCAAGGTGTGGTCGCAGGTGGGATTGCGAATCGGTGAGTCCTCGCGCCTGGACATGCCGGACCTGCTGTGGGAACTGGGCCCGTTCGGCAAGGCCCACGTTCGCTTCGGCAAGGGCTCGCGCCGACGCGGCCCCAAACCGCGAATGGTGCCGCTGATCAACGGTTCGCGCGATCAGTTGGCGTGGTTCATCGAGGACGTCCGCGGCCAGTTCGACGACGCCTGGGACCGACCCGGCGCCCCCGTGTTTGTATCGGAACGACGCAGCAAGGACGGCACGTGCAACCGCATCAGCACCGAGGCCCTGCGCACCGGTCTGGCCCGCGCCGTGGAGCGTCACCTGCCGTCCTGGTGCGGGAGGCTGACACCGCACGTGCTGCGGCACTATTGCGCGTCGTCGCTGTACTGCAACGGCGTGGACATCATCGCGATCCAGGAACTGCTCGGTCACGAATGGATCGCCACGACCATGGGCTACATCCACGTACTGCGTACGCATATCGAAGACTCCTGGGTGAAGGCCGCGAGCCGCTCAGCGGCCCGGCTCGGTGGGGTGAGGACATGAAGTGGGACCTGCGGATGGCCGCCGCGCGGCGGGAGGTCTGGAAGGCCAGCGACATGCGGCGGCTCTTGGCCGAGCACGGTCTGGAGATCAGCGTCGGCAAAATGTCCGGGCTGTGGTCGGGGCAGCCGACCTCCATCCGCCTCGATGACCTGGAAGTCATCTGCGCGGCCCTGGACTGCGGTCCGGAGGAACTGCTGCTGCGCGAGCCCAGAAAGATCACGACCGTCCCAGCGGAGGCGCCTCAGGTTGACCAGGCCGTGGGCGGCCGGCCTGCGGTCAGGCCCGTGCGTCGATCCGGCCGCAGCGCGCCGCCATGAATGAGCGGAAGAACCTCTCGCCACTCCTGCGGGCGGCCCTGGACGGCGAGTTGGTGTGTGTCCGATGCAAGGTGCGGCCGCCGCGCACGCCGAAACACCGTTGTTGCTGGGAGTGCGGCTGGCCGGCCGATCCCCCTCCGCCATGCAAGGGCTGCGGCGGGGAGTGCTGGATGTCCGGCTGGTGTCGCCGCTGCCACCCGCACCTCAACTCGCGCAGCAGACCCCGCTCGTGCCGTGTCTGCTTCGCGTAGGGCCTCATGGACGGCTTCACCTGCAAAGCCTGCCGCAGCTTCGCGAGAACGCATGCGGTCGGACGCTGCACGACCTGCGGGCGTACTGTCCCGCTGGCCGATGGCCATTGCCGGCTATGCCGCCACCAGGCCCGCATACTGACCGCGGGAACCCACGCGAACGGCCCCTCGGCCGTGCACCTCGTCCCCAGCACAGGGCAGCAGTTGTTTCTCGCCGACACCTTGCGGCGCATCAGCCGGTTCAACCCGCCCGACCAGCACCGCCGCTACCACTGGCGATCCCCTGCCAGCGACGCCGGCTCGCAACACGGCGTGATGCCGCAAAGGCCGTCTTGGCCGGTGCAGCCGGAACTCTTCACGCTGCCCTGCGATAGCGTGCCGCTCAAGATTCTTCGCGACGACGATCCACGCCTGGCCTGGTACGCACATCTGGCCAGGGCCGTCGACCGGATCGGCGACGTGAAGGGCTGGACAAGCGGTGTCCACAGTAGCGTTGCCCTCACCCTGGAAGCCGTGGTCGCCATCCACGAGGCGGGCACCCCGTCTACTCGGCATCCCGGATCGCCCGGCTCGGCGACGGCGGTCACCGTAACGTGGCGCGCACACTCGAGCTCCTGCAGTTTCTCGGCCGCCTCACCGACGACCGCCCCGACCCGGCAGACCTCTGGCTCGCCGAGCATCTGGCAGGTCTGCCCGATCCGATCCGCACTGACGTCGCCGACTGGGTCGACGTCCCGCGGCGCGGGGACGCCCGCCACTTCCCCAAGTCCGAGCTGACATGGAAGAACTACCTCCTCCAAGCGCTGCCGATCCTGACAAGCTGGGCCCGCCAGCACACCACGCTGCGCGGGGTCACCCGAGACGAGATCATCACCGCGCTCCAACACCCCACACCCCGCGGCGGGGACGGGCACACCCGGCTGACGGCACTGCGCTCGCTCTTTGCCTTTCTCAAGGCCCGTCGTCGGATCTTCACCAATCCCACCCGTCGACTGAGCCGTGACCTGACACGCCGACCCCAGCCCCGCATCCCCACCCGGCTCCCCGAAGCGGCCTTCGCTGAACTGGCTGCTCATGAACCCGACCCTGCCGAGTGGCTGATCCTCGTACTAACCGGCCATCAGGCCCTGACTGCGGCTCAGATCCGCGCGCTCACCCTGACCAACGTGGACATACCCAACCGCGATTTCGACCTCGGCGGAGCACACCGCCCTCTCGACAACCTCACCCACGCCGCCATCGCCCGCTACCTGGACTACCGGCACCGTAGATGGCCACGGACGGCCAATCCGCACCTGTTGATCACCCAGCAGACCGCGCACAACACCGAGCCCGTGAGTAGGGTTTGGCTCCGGTATGCCGTGCGTGACCGGCAAGCGACCCTCAGCAGACTGCGCCAGGACCGTATTCTCGACGAAGCCGAAGCCGTCGGGATCCCGGATCCACTCCACGTCGCCGCCATTTTCGGTCTCAACCCCGACACCGCTCAGCGCTACGTCGACGCCTTCTACGGCCGCACTGATTCCTCCGCTCCCGGATAGCGCGCCGTTCACGAGTTAGCTCGTAGGCGGTTCACGAGATCCCGTCCGATCACTTCGATCGGGCGGGATCTCTGTGTTTCCACGCCATGAAGGCCGCAGTCGCCCGGTAAGCAGCCAAGCTGTGAGACGCTACGCGATCATAGAGACCGCCGCAGAACCACCACAAGCAGCCGTTCAGCGCCGAGGCCCCGCGAAGGCTGTGGCGAGCTGGTCGAGCAGGGGCGCTGCCCAGGGGTGGGGGTCACGGCGTGGTGTGACCGTGTAGATGCCGCGGGTCGGGGGATCGACGAGGCCCACTGTGGTGACGTCGGTCCGCAGCGCGCACGTCAGCACCCCGGGTATCAGCGCGATGGCGTGGCCGGTTGCGACCAGGGCCAGCTTGCCGGGCAGATCGGCCGCGGTGAGGTCGATGCGGGCACTGACTCCGGCGCGGGCGGCGTGCTGGCGCAGGAGCGCCGCCGAGCCGTCGTTGTCCTCGACCCAGGTCTGGTCGGCCAGCATCTGCATGTGCACTGGGCCGCCCCCGGCCTGCGGATGGCCGACGGGCAGGACGACGATCATGTCGTCCAGCCCGAGGAACCGTCGATCGACCCGCGGGTCATTGGGGAGCCCTGGCGGTGCATCGGTGACGACGGCCATGTCGAGATCGCCGGCGACCACACGGTTGTGCAGTTGTCCGCTCAGGCCGGGAAGCAGGCTCCATCGGATGGATCCGGCTTGCTTCAGCAGGTTCCGGATGGCCTCGGGGACGATCCCTGCGGCCAGCGAGGGTGTCGCACCGACCACCAACGGCCGGTCATATGCCCCGTCACGAACGTCTCGTGCGGCACGAACGGCGCGGTCGGCCTCGTTGAGCGTGGCCAGGGCGTGGCGCCGGAACACCTCGCCGGCAGGCGTCGGACGCACACCGCGCGCATGGCGTTCCATCAGAGGCACGCCGAGCTGCCGCTCAAGCCCGGCGATCTGCCGGGAGACGGCCGACTGCGTGTGATTGAGCTCCGCGGCCGCGGCCGACAGCGACCCGAGTCGGCACACGGTCACGAAGGTCCGCCACACCGTCAGTTCCATGGAACCAGTATGACCAGCCAGTATGCGCATCCCGCAGGGCTGTCCTGCAAAATCTGCGCTTGTCGCAGCCATCGCCGTGCACCACTGTGGCGCGCATGACCACACCGCACACGATCGCCGTCCTCGGCCTGGGGCGCATGGGCGGCGCGATCGCGACACGACTGGCTGCTCAGGACTGGGACGTCGTCGGCTGGACACGCTCCGGGCGCACATCGGGCGCCGTCAAGATGACCAACGATCCGAACGAGGCAGTGGCGAAGGCTGACCTCGTGCTCCTGGCGTTGTTCGACGGTCCGGCCTGCCAGCAGGTCCTCGACGACGTCCGGGATTCGCTGCGACCGGATGCGATGGTGCTGAACACCAGCACCATCGCCCCCGCCGAAGCGTCTGAGCTGGCCCGGCAGATCGGCCCGTCCTACGTCCATGCGCCGGTGCTCGGCTCTGTGCCGGCTGCTGCCGCTGGTGCCCTGCAGATTCTCACCGCAGCTGGCCAAGACGCGCTTGATCGAGTCCGACCGGTTCTGGAAACGCTGGGCACCGTGCGGTGCGTCGACGACGCCTCCACCCCCGCCGGGCTCAAGCTGATCGCCAACAACAGCCTCGCCGGTGCCGTCGTCGCGCTGCGTGACTCGCTTCGGCAAGCCGACGCCCTCGGCCTGTCCCGCGCCCAGGCGCTGGACGTCCTCGAACTCGGCCAACTCGGCGGGCTCGCGGCCCGCAAACGACCCTTCCTCGCTCGCCAGCCGGCCGCTGGCACGGCCGACTTCACGATCGGTGCGCTGGCCAAGGACATGGCTCTGCTGGCCGCCGCGTCGAACACCCCCCTGCGCAGCGCAGCCAACCTGGCCGACACTCCTGCCGACCCTGAGGCCGACATCGCCGTTGCCGCCACGGTCCCCGCCGTGGAGGACGCCGTGCTCGAACCGCTCCGCGCCTACACCCGCGGACATGCCACCGGCGACCCCGCCCACTTCCGCGACGCGTTCCTGCCCACCGCACACATCGAGGGAATCCGGGACGGGGCATTCGTGTCGTGGCCCCTGGACGAGTACTGCGCTCTCTTCCAGGGCCGGCCGGCCCCGGACGAACCGACCCGCTCCCGCCGCATCGACGCCATCGACGTCCACGGCACCGTCGCCACCGCAACCATGACGCTCTCGCACGGCGCGGACAGATTCACCGACATCTTCCTGCTGGTCCGCGCCCACGACACCTGGCGCATCGCCAACAAGGCTTATCACCGGCACTCCTGAGAGGACGGAGATTCCGGAGAGACAGCCGTTGAGCTTCCTCAAGGCCGCCCTTGTGCAGATGCTGGCCTCGTACTGCGGCCTGTGCCCTCTCGCCTTGGTCCGTCCCACCACGAGTGGGAACACAACCGGAAGGCGAGGAAGCCTTGCCATCCAACGAGCCGTTTTTACCCTCCAGTTCGCGCTCAGAGCCCTTCGGAAATGCTGAACTCGTGGTCCCCTTCTCGGCATCAGCTCGAGCCCCAGCAAGTGGGCCAGGCTGAACACCGGGTAGCTCTGGCCCTGGGTGTCCGCGTGGATCGTGGTCGGCTGGATCTCGGACTCGTTCTTCAGCAGCCCCTCGATGATGTACACCGCCTCCCACACCCCGCAGGGGATGAAGTGGGTGAACAGCGAGATGTAGGTGTCGGCGACGTGGTGGTAGGCGATGCCGCCGGGCCGGCCGTAGCGGATCGAGGTCTCGGCGACCAGGTTGTTCGGGTAGGTGTCCATGTGGGTGCCGTCGGCTGCCACCGCCGTGCCGTCGCCCCAGGCCCGGGCCATGTCCAGCTGGCCGTGGGCGTTGACCACGTCGGTGATCGCCTGGTTCAGCTTGGCGATGGAGAAGTGCCGGTTCGCCGTGGCGGACAGCTCGTGCCCGCTCACGCCGTTGATGTGCAGGGCGGCCTCGTAGGGGCCCATGTCGGTGCCGTTGACGAACGTCGTGATGACGTACCGGCCGAAGGCGTCCTTCAGCTTGGGGCCGTGGCCGGAGGCCGGCCCGAAGCGTCGCCACCACTCGATCCAGTACGCGGTGCGGGCCAGCACGCCGAGCAGGGACCGCTCGGGCAGGCGGGACTTGATGGTTTGCTCCAGCTTCACCGCGCTCGGGCGCCGCGCGTCCGCCTTGTACTTCTCCAGCGTGGGCACCCCGCTCTTCGGGTCGATGGACAGGCCCTCGTTCTCCGGGCAGCCGGAGTCCGCGGCGGCTGCGGCCT
Source organism: Streptomyces broussonetiae (assembly GCF_009796285.1). Lineage (NCBI taxonomy): Bacteria > Bacillati > Actinomycetota > Actinomycetes > Kitasatosporales > Streptomycetaceae > Streptomyces > Streptomyces broussonetiae. The sequence goes on from NZ_CP047020.1 coordinate 9,677,352, forward strand.
CGGTGAGCCGGTCCTGCAGCTGGGTGCGGAACGCGCTCGCGTAGAACGGCGTCTCGTCGCCGGGCTCTCGGAAGCCGACCTCGACCAGGTAGGCCGGCAGCCGCTCCTCCACCTCACGCCATCCCAGCAGCTGCTGACTCCAGTCGGCGTACTCCTCTGAGCCGGTGACCGCGATGTCGCCGCACCGCAGCTCCTCGGCGAGGTTGAAGAGCGCCATCGCCTCGAAGCGTCGGCGTACGTACGCGCCCGGCCGGGTGCGGTCCCGCACGATCTTCTGCCAGTTCTGGGTAGCGAAGCGGATGTCCACCACCCCGGTGTCCCGGCCCTCGTCGTCCTGGCCCCGCACCGGGACGTAGTCGCGGGAGTTGCGGAACCGCAGCAGGTGCTTGAAGGCGTCCAGCACCCGGCTGTCCTCCCTGGTCGCCACCAGCTCCAGGCTCTCCAGCAGGTTCAGCATCACCGAGCGGTCGGCCTTCAGGTGCCCGTGCATCAGCACCTCCCAGTTGTCGCCGTGGTGGGCGGAGACCTTCTCGATCTGGGAGTACTGGGCGTCGAACCCGCCGAAGCCGTCCACCGCCGAAGTCACGCTGAACAGCCCGTTGGACTGCACCATCAGCCCTTCGGCCAGCTTCAGGAACGCCGCCGCGACCTGCCGCTTCAGTCGCCGGTTCACCTCCGAGGCCCCGGCCGCCTCATCCAGGCCCTCCAGCGCGTCCAGGGTCTCCTTGGTCAGCGCTCCGGCCTTGGCCCGGGCGGTCTGCGTCGGCCCGTCGGTGTCCACCTGCCGCAGCAGGGTGCGGTAGTTGCCGATCAATCCCTCCACGATCGCACCCGGAGATGCCCGAGCACAGCCTGGTGGTCCTCATCGGCCCGTCCGGCGCCGGGAAGTCCACGACCGCGCGCACCTGGCCCGCCTCACAGGTCCTGTCCCTGGACGCGCTGCGCGAGGGCGTCAGTGACGACTTCTCTGTCAAGTTCAGCGTGTCGAAGTGAATCGCGGCCCACGGGTGGCTGCTACGAAATCCTGACTTGGTTGACCTGGATTGCGAAGAGGGCGTGGAGGAGTGAGCCGGGCCGGACGGCCCGGCTCGCCGACCGTTCCCCGGAGGGCTGGCGAATTACGCGAGCCCAGAGCTGCTGGGAAGTACCAATGCCGAGTCCGCGTGGAGCGTGATGCGCACCGGTGTGAAGGTGGTGGCGTCTACCGGCGACTCACCGGTGCCGGGATTGCGGGCGTAGCGTGGGTGGGCGCCTGCGCTGATCTGCCAGCGCATGCGGTGGCCGACGGGGAAGCGGTGGGCGATGGAGCTCATCGGCACGGTGACCTGTGAGGGCGCCTGTCCAGCCGTTCGGAGTCGGCTGAACCCGTCACAGATGTTGACGGAGCGGCCTTGCGGGTCCACGTCGCACAGGCGGGTGAAGGCATCGGCGTGTCCGGTGTCCGTGGAGATGCTCAGCCGTGCGGAGACTGGGCCCAGGATGTCCATGGGCTCGGTCAGTGGTGGGCCGGTGAATGTCAGGACGTCGTCTCGGGCCTCCAGGGTGGCGTTGTTCCGGGGCCCGGCGGTGCGGGAGAGGAGTGGGCCGCCGAGGGAGGGGGTGGGGTCGGCCGGGTCGTAGCGGAACGCCGTCACGGGTGCGGAGTCCGTGGGGGCCTGCTGGGTGAGATGCCCGCCGGGGACGGGGTACCACGAGGTGGCAGCCGCGGCTGGCGGCCAGTCGTCGAGGTCCCGCCACGCGTTCTCGCCACCGACGTGCACGCGCACCGCGGTGGGACGCAGGCCGGAGGGATCGGCGTACAGGTGGGCGCGCAGCCACGCGAGGCTCTCGGCGAATACCTCGGGCCATCCTTGCTGCAGAGCGGAGGTGTGGGTCCAGGGACCGACGAGCAGGGCAGTCTCACATCCGGCCTGGCGTAGCCGGTCGTACTGCTCGAAGGTCTGGTCGGCCAGTACGTCGTGCCATCCGGTGATCAGCGCCGTGGGCACGCGGAGCCGCTGCGCCGACTCCGCCAACGACGCGCCGTGCCAGTAGGCGTCCTTGGCGTCCGGGTGTGTCATCACGTCGTCCAACCAGGGCAGTTCGCTGCCGAAGGCTGACACGTACGCCCCACGCAGGGGTTGCGCGGTGGTGATGTCGCGCAGGCGGCGCTGCAGGCGCAGCGTCGCCTTGAGGAACGGTGCCATGCCCTGGTGCTGGTAGTTCATGCCCACGCCCACGGCGAGGGCGTTCTCCAGGCGAAGCGCACCGTCTGCGTGGAAGAAGGCGTAGGGATCGTGCAGCCCTACTTGCACCACCATTGCCTTCAGTTCTGGCGGTGGGTCCAAAGCGAGGGCCCATTGCACGTAGCCCAGGTAACTGGGGCCGACGGTCCCCAGTGTTCCGTTGAACCAGGGTTGCTCGCGCAGCCAGGCCACCGTGGCCTGGGCGTCGGCGGCCTCGTTGTGCCACAGATCGAACATGCCGCCGGAACCTCCGGTGCCGCGGCAGCTCTGCAGGATCACGTGGAAGCCCTGTTCGGCGAAGAGCAGGCCGTACTGGGGTGACCACGGCAGGCCTCGGCCATAGGGCGAGCGGACCAGGAGGGTGGGGAAGTCGCCCTGGGTGCGCGGGAAGTAGTGGTCAGTGATCAACGGGCTGCCGTCGGCGGCCGGCACCGACAGTCCCGGCTCCCACCCGGCCTCGTGCCGTTTCGCCGGCAGACCTCGCCAGGTCGCCCTCATCATGCGGGAGGACAGCGGCGGTTTTCCGGCGGGTGGTATCCAGCCCGGTCTGGCTACGGCGTCGGGCGTGCGTGATGGCATCGTTTCCCTCCTCTATTCTCGTACGATGTACGAGAATAGAGGATGCTTGGATGACCTTGGCAAGAGCCGCCTCAACAACCTGGGGAAGGAGTGCGAGGTCGTGTCCAGTGACGGAAAGTCCGGTGCCGAGAGCGTCGATCCCGAACAGCTCTGGCTGCGTCCCGCCGAGCCGCGCAGGGGCCGCAGGCCCTCCTTCAGCCGGGAGACGATCACCGCGGCGGCCGTCACTCTGGCGGACGCGGAAGGACTCGACGCGGTCACCATGCGGCGGGTGGCCGCCGAGGTCGGGGCGGGCGTCATGTCGCTCTACAGCTACGCCCCTGACAAGGAGACGCTGCTGGAACTGATGGTCGACCACGTCAGCGGCGAACTCACGGTCACGAACCCACCCAGCGGCGACTGGCGTGCCGATCTGAAGACCGTGGCCCGACTGCAGCGCGACCACATGCTGCGCCACCCTTGGCTACCCGCCGCCTTGTCCACCCGTCGTGTTCCGGGCCCCAACACGCTGGCCTTCCTGGAACACGTGCTCGCCGTCCTGCGGCCCACCGGGCTGGACGGTGCAGCGAAACTAGAGGTCTTCGCCCAGATCACCGCATTCGTGGCCGGGCACGTTGCCCATGAGATGGCGCAGGCCGCAGTCTCACGATCACCGGACCGGGCCGCAGCCGAGGGCCGCTACCTCGCCGCTGTCGCCGCCGACGGCTGCCATCCGGAACTCGCCGAAGCCCTTGCCGCCCCCGGACGCCCCCTCACCCCCGACGCCACCTTCACCCGGTTCCTCAACCGCCTGATCGACGGCCTCGATACTGACTGATGCCATGCACCTGAGACTGCCGTCCCGCCCGCGGCACCTCCGAGGAACAGACCGTCGCCCTCTCCAAGGCGCCCAGGTCGCGACAAAGGCTGCCGCCAGCTCTGTTTCAGGCGGTCGACCAACTACGGGGCTTGACCCGGGATCGTGGACACCGGTTGTCATGCGGCGGTGGTCAGCGTGACTGATCGTTCTTCGAAGGCGTTCGGGCTGATCTGGCCGATGCTGGAGTGCCTCTGCCTCCTCCCCGGACGGTTCCCGAACTGGTCGCCGAGGATCCGAACCGGGTCTGGTCGTGGGACATCACGAAGCTGAAGGGGCCGGTGAAGGGCGTCTACTACTGCCTCTACACGATCATCGACATTTTCAGCCGCTACACCGTCGGCTGGATGATCACCGCTCACGAGAACAAGGACCTCGCGGAGCGTCTTCTGTCCGAGACGATCGCCAAGTACGGTATCGAACCGGGCCAGTTGACGATCCACTCGGACCGAGGGTCCCCGATGGTTGCGCAGAACGTTGCCCAGATGATGGCGGGTCTCGGCGTCACCAGGTCGCATTCCCGGCCGAAGACATCGAACGACAACCCCTTCAGCGAGAGCCAGTACAAGACCCTGAAATACCGGCGCGACTTCCCCGACCGTTTCGGATCCCTCGAGGACGCCCGCGCGTGGTGCACCCGCTTCTGCTCCTGGTACAACCAGGAGCACCGGCACTCTGGGATCGGCCTGCACACCCCCTACGACGTGCACTTCGGCCTCGCCGGACAACTCCGTGAGATGCGAGCCGATGTCCTGGAGGCGGTCTACGCGAAGCACCCCGAACGCTTCGTCCGCCAACCCCCCGAGCCTCCAAAGCTCCCCGCAGCGGCCTGGGTCAACAAGCCGGCACCAGCAGGGATGGCGTCCCACTTTGTGGTGTAGCCGATCAAGGCTAGGGCGTACGCCCCGGGGCGTGTGGTGATGGGGATTCCGCTCCCTGCCCAGCAGGCGGGCCACCTGCAACTCTCCTTGGTGAACGGCCAGTTCAACCCGGGAGGTGCACGGTGGCCCTGTCTCAGTCTGACCTACTCCGCCTGCTGGAGTCACTACGTTCGGCGGACGGGCTCGAACTCGTCCGTTCGGTGGCCGAGCGGATGCTCCAGGAATTGATCGAGGCCGAGGCGAGCGCGAGGATCGGCGCGGAGTGGAACGAACACACCGACACCCGCACCGCGCTGCGCAACGGGCACCGGGACAAGACACTGACCACGCAGGCCGGCGACCTGGACCTGGGCATACCCAAGCTGCGCTCGGGCAGCTTCTTCCCCAGCCTGCTGGAGCGCCGCCGGCGCATCGACCAGGCCCTGTTCGCCGTCGTGATGGAGGCGTACGTCCACGGGGTGTCCACCCGCTCGGTCGACGAGCTGGTCAAGGCCCTCGGTGCGGACAGCGGGATCTCCAAGAGCGAGGTCTCGCGGATCTGTGCCGACCTGGACACCCAGCTGACCGCGTTCCGCACCCGGTCGCTGGACCATGTCCGCTTCCCCTACATGTATCTGGATGCGACGTACTGCAAGGCCAGGGTCGCCCACCAGATCGTCTCCCGGGCCGTGGTGATCGCCACCGGTATCACCGAGGACGGCGGCCGCGAGGTGCTGGGAGTGATGGTCGGCGACAGCGAGACCGAGGTGTTCTGGACCCAGTTCCTTCGCTCCTTGCGCGAACGCGGCCTGAACGGGGTCCGGCTCGTGCTCGGCGACCACCACTCGGGCCTGGTCAAGGCGATCCGCAAGGTGATCATCGGTGCGGCCTACCAGCGGTGCAGGGTGCACTTCCTGCGCAACGTCTTCGGCGTGATCCCCAAGGACGCCGCCGAGATGGTCGCCGCCACCATCCGCACCATCTTCGCCCAGCCCGACCAGGCCGCCGTTCGCCGCCAGCTCGACACGGTCGCCGACATGCTCGGCGCGCAGTTCCCGCAGGTCAAACAGATGCTCCTGGAAGCCAAGGACGACCTGACGGCATTCGCAGCCTTCCCCGAACGACATTGGAAGAAGATCCAGTCCACGAACCCGCTGGAGCGGGTCAACCGAGAGATCAAGCGTCGCATCGATGTCGTCCAGGTCTTCCCCAACGACGACGCGCTGCTGCGGCTGGTCACCGCCGTGCTCTTCGAGATGCACGACGAGTGGATCGCCTTCCCCCGCCGCTATCTCCCCGAGGGCAGCATGGACCAGATCTACCCCGCCGAGCTCCCCGAAAGCGCCCCCGAGCTACCCAACACCACCAACACAACCGCCGATTGATCGGCTACACCACGACAAGGGACACAACCCCAGCAGGCCCACGGATACCGGCGCAACGTTAGAACGACCTACCTGCCTTGATCGCTTTGACAGGTTCCGGTGGCGTCACATCACCGCGTCTGTTTCCAGCGGCCCGGCGGTGATGCGCAGTGTCCGGATGCGAACCGGCTCTTCCTGGTCGAGGTGGAAGATGTGCATGAACGGGGCGCGCACCACCTGGTCAGGTTGGGACTTCTTGGCCATGGTCGCTTCGCCGTGCAGCAGGCGAACTCCGTCGCCCGCGGTCCAGAACTCCACGGCCTCGTGGGTGATGTTCAGTGGTGCGTCGATCTTGACGAAGAATTCCTTGATGGCCTCGACGCCGTGGATGTGCGCGGCGCCGAAGAACATGTCCGTGTCCTCGGTCAGGGGCGCGAAGCCCTCACCGAACTCCAGGGTGTCTATGGCGTCCATGAACTTCAGGACCCAGCCGGGCACGGCCGTCGCTTGTGCTATGTCTGCCATGGTGGTGTTCTCCTGATCAGGGCGCGGCGGGCGGGGCGGCGAGGAATGCGTCGATCTCGGCGTTGACGCCGTCGGGGTTCTCGCGGGCGGCGAGGTGGGCCGTGTGCTGCAGCACACAGAAGGTGCTCCCCTCTATGGCGTCGGCCATTTTCCGTACCACGTGCACGGGGAACTGACTGTCCTCCTCACCGGCGATGATCAGGACGGGCACGTTGCTGATGGTGTTCAGACGGCGGTGCTCGTCCTTGCGGCCGATCAGGATGCTGCGCAGGGCCCAGGCCACGGACTTCGGATCGTCGTTGAGGACGAAGTTCGTGAACTCCAGGAAATCCGGGTTGGTGGCTTCGGCGGTAGGGCCGGCGAACGCGGCGCGGGCGGCCTTGGCGGCCAGCAGGGGCATCTTCGCGTGCAGCGAGAGGAACGTGGCCAGCCCGGTGGCCCACATGCTCTCGAACATCGTGGGAAGTGAGGCGGTGCAGTTGATCCCGATCGCCGCGGTGGTCCGCTGCGGGTAGTACGCCGGGAAGACCCCGGCAAGCATGCCGCCCCAACTGTTGCCCACCAGAACGCACTTGTCGATGTCGAGTGCGTCGAGGATCTCGACGAGTGCGTCGGCGCACTCCTTGAGATCAATGATCTTGCGCAGCGCGTCGGACTTGCCGTGTCCGGGGCTGTCGACGAGCACCAGACGGTAGGTCGGGGCGAAGTGCTCGTACTGGTACTGCCACATGGTGCCGTCCATCATCAGGCTTGGCCAGCACACCATGGCGGGGCCGTCGAAACGGCCGCCGACGCGGACGTTGATCAGCCCCAGCGAGGTGGGGATCAGCTTCTCGGTGACCTCTTCGAGCCAGTTCGTGGTCATGATCAGCCCTCTCCGTGACCGAGGCGACATTCGAAGGTGCTAGTAGCATAGCAAAACTAGTATGGATTCACTACTAGTGTCGCGTTCACGGCGAGGCCGTGAGGGGATCTCACGCCGGCGGCACCCGGCACCACGGGAGCCGCCTTCCACGGACTGCCCCTGTTCGACGCCTCCTTCCTCGGCAGGCATCGGCCGCAGGGTCGAGGCCTCGACCGGCTGATGGCAGCTGCTGCACGCGAGATACGGACTGGTTGGGTTCCCACACACCGTGTGCATCAACAGGTGCCGCATGACGTCACCGTCGGTTGCATAGGTCTCGGCCCAACGCGTGATGGCCGCGATGGCGGGGACTACGAGTGCGCCCGACTGAACAGCCTGACCGACCTGGGCCTGCTCACCAAGCGTGCCTACCGTCATGCCAGGTCACCGCTTCCTCGTCGGGAGCGGACAGTGTGGTGCCGTCCACGGCGACCAGGCGCAGGCCCTGCTCGAAGGCGCAGGACGGGCGGTGGTCGGCCACTGGTCCGGCCAGGATCGAGAACAGGTGGCGCAGGGGTCCGCTTCCCAGTCGGCGCCGGGCACGTGCCAGCGACGAGGGGCACGGGCGGGCCACGGGCACGCTGCCCAGTCCCGCCGTGAGCTTGGCCCATACCGCCTGGTAGGAGGATCGCTCGAAGAAGGCGAGGGCCAGCACGAAGTACACCACGACGCGCGCCGGGAGCAGTCGTACCCGCTGTGTGCGGACACCGGTGTCCTCCAGGACCGCGTCGACCAACTCGGGGTCGATGATCTCGGTCAACTCGCCGAGATGGCCAGGCGCGTACACGTCCGGGGCTGTCGCGCCGGACCGGACCTGACTGAATTCTGCGGCAACGGGACCTCCGGGACACTCGCAATGGCTTCGACACCATGCGAACTACCAGAGGTCCCGCCCTCTTGACAGGGCGCACACATGCTTAACGCACTGGCGTTGCACGAGACGGGACACCATCCAACCGCGCCTCCGCACCGAGCAACAGACGCCCGAGTGGAAGGCTCGCTACGCAATCCGCTCCGGAGTGGTGGGAACCGTCAACGAGTTCGCCCACGGACACGGCATGCGACGCTGCCGCTACCGAGGCCCGAGAAAGGCCCGCATCCAGCACGTCCTGACGGCCATCGCCGTCAGCATCGAGCGCCTCGGCGCACTGCCGCCAAGCGACGAAGCACCCACGCCGCCGGCCGACTGCCTTCCAGAACCACCTCGACCAGCGCGAGATAGCCCGGCCGAAGTCCTGGCGAACCCTGGGCAGCTGACCTCGGCACCTCCAAGATCCCCGACTGTGAGGATGGGGCGGCACCGCTCGAGGGTCTGACCCGATCCCCGATTGACGCTTCGGCTGTCCTCACTCTGAATCGTCGACCTTTCGGGCGGTGCCACCCGCGTGTACCGCTCGGCGATCGTGACCTCATAGAAGCGTGACCCACGTGGTCCCATCACAGTCGTGTCCGTCCGCCGGTCGGTGCGCGCGAGCCAACTCGCCGCGCACGGAAGGAACCCGGCCACCATGTCACAGCCCATCGAAGTGATCGGCGGGATCGACACCCACACCGACTTTCACCAGGCCGCCGCCATCGACACCATCGGCCAGCACCTGGCCGCCGAGGCCTTCCCCACAACGCCTGCGGGCTACCGGGACCTGCTGGAGTGGCTGCGTTCCCACGGCCGGGTGCTGGTTGTGGGCATGGAGGGCACCGGCTCCTTCGGCGCCGAACTCGGCCGCTACCTCCGAACCAACCAGATCACCGTCATAGAGGTGGACCGACCCGGCCGTCGGGCTCGTCGGGCGGCAGGGGAGTCAGACTCCATCGACGCCTACGCCGCCGCCACCGCGGTACTCGCCGGCCGCGCCACAGGCACGCCGAAGCACCGCGATGGCGCGGTCGAGGCAATCCGCGGACTGCGCGTCGTACGCGCCAGCGCCGTCAAGACCCGCACCCGGACCATCAACCAGATCAAATCGCTGATCATCACCGCATCCGCTGAGGTCCGCGAAGCGCTCCGCTCGCTGACTACCACCGAGCTCGTCCGACGGCTGGCCGTCAGCCGTCCGGGCACCGATCTGGCTGCCCCGGCCACAGCCGTAAGACTGGCCCTCAAGCGCCTGGCCAGGCGCTACCGGCATCTGAGCGAGGAGATAGCGGACGCGGACCGCGACCTGCGCGTCCTGATCGCCCGCACCGCACCGGGCCTGCTCGCGCTGACGGGCGTCGGGACCGAGACCGCCGGGCAGTTGCTGGTCACCGCCGGGGACAACCCCGACAGGCTCGCATCCGAGACCTCCTTCGCCCACCTGTGCGCCGCCGCGCCAGTGCCAGCCTCTTCCGGGCGTACCGACCGCCACCGGCTCAACCGTGGCGGAGATCGCCAGGCCAACCGCGCGCTGCACACAATCGTGCTGGTCCGCATGCGTCACGACCCGCGCACCCGTGACTACGTCGCCCGGCGCACCCTCGAAGGACTCAAGACGAAGGACATCTTCAGGGGCCTCAAGCGCTTCGTCGCGCGCGAGGTCTACCACCACCTGACCAGCGCATCCAGCGGCACACCCGGGCCGTCTCCTACAGCTTGACGATCTATAGACGCTTCGGAGTCAAGCTGAGACAACACCCGTTACGGGACAGCCTTTGGCCGCAGACACCTGACGAGAGTGGCGAGGGTCCTCGACGTGCTGCTGGAGAACCCGACGTTTCGTGATGGATCCCAGAGGATGCCTACACGAGGGATCCGATCCAGCCATCTCACCTGAACCGCTATCAATCCCTCATTGGGAAGTGTCACTATCCAAGCTGTCGAGTCACTTCTCTCAAGGGGGACCCATGAAGCGACCCTGGACCCACAAGATGTCCAAGGCCTTAGCCGTCGCTGCCACTGCTGCCTGCCTCACACTCGGCCTCCAGGCCACCCCAGCGTCTGCGGATTCGGTCTGCGGGAAGGAAGTCGGCGGCGCCATCCTCACGAAGTACAACGAACTGGGAGGCGAAGGCGGCGTCCTCGGGTGCCCCACATCCGGCGAGCTGACCACCCCGGACGGCCGCGGCCGGTACAACACCTTCGACCACGGCTCGATCTACTGGACCGCCACCACCGGCGCCCACCCCGTCTGGGGCGCCATCCGCGACAAGTGGGGGGCGATCGGCTGGGAAGCAGGCAAGCTCGGCTACCCCGTCGACGATGAACTGACGAACCCCGACGGGCAGGGCAAGCGCCAGCAGTTCGAGGGGGGCACCGTGTACTGGCACCCCACCCGCTCCAACGGCGCCCACCCCGTCTGGGGTCGCATCGGCGAGCGCTGGGGGCAGGCCCAGTGGGAGGCCGGACGCTACGGCTATCCCATCAGCGACGAAGTCCAGGTTCCGGGTGCCAAGGGCCTCAGCCAGATGTTCGAGCACGGCCCCATCGCATGGTCTCCCGAGGAGACCCCCAATCCGCAGTACGCACAGGCGCGCGACCTGTACCTGACCCCGGTCAGCAGTACGCGTGACGGTGGTCGGCAAGAGGCCGCAAACCTGCTGCCCCTGGGAGGCGACCGGGGAATCGTCGTCGTACGCGGCTACATCGCCACCGACAACAATCCGGTGAACGACGTCATCGGCAACCACCGGCAATGGAGCACCGATCCGGCCGCGGAATCCAAGGTGACCGTTGCCTGGGACACCGAATCGGGCCGCGTCGGCGTTTACGTCGAACACTCTTGTGTCCACGCGCCCGGCACCAGCCTCGACGGATGCCGCGACGCCAAGCCCCTGGTCCGCACCCAGCACGCCGAAGTCGTCCAGGACGACCAGACCCCCCAGAACGAATACTGGGTCGTGCCCACCTCCGGCGGGGGCATCAAGGTCTCGATCTCGGCGGTCAACTCCTTTGTGGACGTGCCGGGTTACCAGTATGGAGACCTTGGCCGCATCAACGCCACGTTCTCCATCTCGCCGCACGCCTACGACGACAACAACAAGGCGTACACCGGCTTCGACGTGTGGACGCAGAAGGACAAGTTCCCGTCCTGGGAAGTCCTGCGTTACCCCCGTCTCCTCGATAGCGCCAGTGCCCCGCAGGCCAAATGGCAGGGTGCCGTCTGGCAGACCCACGTCAGCGACCTGTCGGCGCCCCAGCACACATGCAGTCGCTACAACCCGGACAGCTCGGACGCGACGCTGAACTGCACCGGGTGACACCCGCGAACTGAGAAACCCCCGCCCGCCTCCAGGCCGGCGGGGGTTTTCCGTGCGGAGGAGAAGCCCTGCCCGGGGACCGCTTCTAGGAGTTGGAAGGACCCACCTGCGCGACATAGATCGGGGTGGCGAGGATGGCGTGTACGGGCTCGTCCTGTCCTGGGCCCCAGACAGGAACGGTTCCCTCAAGGAGAGGTACAGCGAGGAACTCCAAGTGCTGTGCGGGTCCGCTGAGACGAACGGCGGCCGCTTCCTCAAGCCCGTGCTCATGCGCCTCTACTCGGGTGCGATAGTGCGAGTGACGATTCCTCTCTTCGGTGCGCCAGTACTCATCGAGCTCCGTGAGGCTGGAGATGTGCTCCCCGATGACCGCCATGATGCTGGGAGTGGACGAGAACGCAAACAGGCCGCGCTCCTCGGTCGGTCTTGCTCCCAGGACATGGTGCTGGGAGCCTGCCAGGATCACGAGGTCCGAGCCCTGTCGCCCCTTGAAGAATGCCGTGCTCGGTACCGTGGACCGTGTCTCGTTTCCCACGGTAACGGGATCGATCCTGTAGTTCATGATCCGGAGCCAGCCCCATTGCATGGGCATCGATCCGCGGAAGTAGTTCTGGCCGGGCGCCTGGACGGTGCCAACTTCGTGGTGAGTGTCGATGTAATGCTCGACCAGTCGCAACTTCGCCATGCGAGTCGCTTGGGGTGAATCAGCCTGCTTTATTGTCAAACTGGCCAGTTTGAGGTCGACTTTAGCCTCTGTGTTGATACGTCGACGCAGAGCCGGGTCGATCTGCTCGTACAGCATGTCGAGCTTGTTGTCGGAGACGTACACGAAGTACCGCAGCGGTGGCTGAGAGCGGCGAGGAAGGCGCAAGGGGGGCTTCCGATCGTCAAGGGCCATGTAGTGCAGGGCAATTGGACCAATGATTCATTCGTCCGCTCGATTCAGCTACCGATTCTGTCCCCCCGATGGTTGATCCAAACGAACCGGGCTAGCGTTGTCCCGTAACTGCTGGTCGTAGTGCGCCGGTAACGCCCGCTGGGTCAGCCGAAGGGGAGGTCGACGTCCTTCTCGATGCAGAGTTGCAGGACGACCATCAACTGGCGGGCGTCGTTGATGTGCCGTTGGAGAGGTGGGTCGGTGTTTCCGTCTTGAGGGTGGTCGGCGATCTCCTGAAGGCGGGGCAGGATCGCGGCGCACTGGACCGGCGTGAGGTCGGGGCCGTCATCGTCGGGATGATTGAGGAGTGGTGCCAGGGTGGTGGAGACGTCGTTCCACGGGCGCTGTCCGCCGAAGCCGTGCATCTCGTCCAGTGCGAACCCCTCGGCCTGTGCCAGCCACCGCCGGAACAGTTCGAAGCCGGTGTAGGACCAGGAGACGTCCGGGCTGCCGGTGTCACCGTCTCCTGGAAACAGAACGAGCCCCACATGTCCTCCTCGCTGACCGAGCCCACAGGATCGGCCTCAAGGAAGGGCGACAGCAACTGAAATGATCTCTCCGTGGCTGGTGTGATCACGGCGTCGCGGGTGAGCACGCCGACGACCTGCGGCGCGAGCGTGCGCAGCAAGTCGTCGACGTTGATTCATGTCCCCGACGAAGCAGTGCCTACGGTCTTCGGCCACTTCCGGCGCGTGTTGCGTCCCGGCGGACCACTGTTGCTCGGCTTTCACGTCGGCGACGGGTCGAGGCTGAAGACGCAGGGCTACGGCGGCCACCCGATGAACGTCCACGTTCACCGCCGCCAGCCTGACCGAGCGGCCGCCTGGCTACGCGATGCCGGGTTCACCGTCGAGGCCCAAATGCTGATCGACCCCGACGAGAGCGTTCTAGGTGCAGTCCTCTTCGCACGCCGTCAGTCCTAGCCACGCCAGCGGTCCGGTTGCGGCCGATGACACAGTGAAGTTGGACCACATCAACTGAGACAGCCTCCGGCATCCGCTCCCACTGGAACGGATGGGCGACACCAGCAGCGACAACCTGCTGACCGCCCTGGCCGAGGCCAAGGCGCGGCCTTTGTCGCGGGTGCTGTGCGCACTCGGCGTCCGCGGGACAGGACGCTCCATGTCCCGGCGCATCGCCCGGCACTTCGCGACCATGGACAACATCCGAGCCTCCAACGCCGACGCCCTGCAAGCAGTCGAGGGGATCGGCCCCGAGAAGGCACCTTCCATCGTCGCCGAACTCGCCCCACTCATCGACAAACTCGTCGCGGCCGGGGTGAACATGACCGAGCCGGGCGCCACACCCCCGCCTGCCACCACGGACAACGAGACCGTCACCGCCCCGGCTGCCGGTCCGCTCGCCGGGATGACGGTCGTGGTCACCGGCGCGATGACCGGGCCACTGGAACAGCTCAGCCGCAACCAGGCGAACGAGCTCATCGAACGGGCCGGCGGCCGCTCCTCCTCCAGCGTGTCCAAGAAGACCACCCTGGTGGTCGCCGGTGACAACGCCGGCTCCCAGCGTGCCAAGGCCGAAGACCTCGGCATCCGCCTCGCCACCCCCGACGAGTTCGCCGCCCTCGTCGCCGACTACCTCAACTGACGTCGCGCGGCAGGAAGTCGACCTCGATACTTCCGGGTGGCAAGGGCATTTGTCATCGTGAAGCATCCGGCCGCAGCTCTCCCCCGTAGCGACGGGCCGGACACCACGACCCGTCTCGCTACGACACGCGCCAGAGTCTCGTCGGCGGCTGGCAGAAGTAGCGCGGGCTCAGCCCCGTGAACGGGGCTGTCCAGGAGGGCTCGTACGCCGTGATCACACCAGCCGCAGCGAGAGCATCTCACCGTGACCCAGTAGTTACGAGACAACCTTCAGTTGATGATTTCGGCGCGGTCATCCAGACGGATTGCGGCCAGCCGGTCTCGCCACATCTGGAGAGCTTCGGGTGTCTGTCGCGTCCAGTCGGTGACCTCGCCAACGATCCGGAGCGGTTCCCTGCTGCGATAGGAGCGAGTGGGATTGCCCGGGAACTTCTTGTCGGTGACGTTTGGATCGTTCTCGAACTCCCCGGTCGGTTCGACGACATACACCCGCGGGGCCCCGTCACCGGCGGCGAGTTCGGCAGCGAGTCCCGCGCCGTCGCGCAACGCAGTGAAGTAGATATGGTTCATCACGATTTCGGGCCGGTAGTTGGAACGGAAACCGGCGGTGAGGTGATCTCCGACCCGCAGCTCGGCCTTCGTGCCGTGAAAGAACAGTCCCTCGTCCAACGTCTCGTCCATCGCCACAGGTTACGGCACCTACTTGTCCGCCCCTGCTGCGACCTTCTGTTCCATAGCTCTACGGGTCGTCACGCACCGCGTCGGCGTCCCAGGAGGCCGGCACAGCAGATGCTGCATGCCGTGCGGGATCGCGTGGCCGAGCCGTCACGGCACACGACCTCGACACCAGGATGTTCGCGCAGCCAGGACTCCAGCGTCGCGGCCTCTCGGTCGGGCAGGACCGCGACGCGCCTGCCGGTCTCGGCTTCCGTGATGATCGTGGCGTAGCGGTGGCGGCGGCGCAGGGCGAAATCGTCCACGCCGATCACCCGTGGGACTGTCTGCTGCGGCAGCGGCAGGCGCCGCAGATGGCGCAGCGCGGTACTTCGGGAAACGGGCACGGCCAGCAGGCCGGCCAGGCGTGCGGCCGCCCGGCCGCATAACTCCCGTGCCACCTGGGATATCTGCCCTGCGAGCCGCACCGTGCGGCGCTGATGGCGCTCCAGCAGTACGGGAATCTGCTCGCGGAAGGTCTGCCGCCAGCAGCCCAGGGCCGGACAAGCCAGCCGCCGTACGCGCAGGTGGTCGACGACCTGGCGGCCGTCGACCGGCACGTCCCTCACCGTTCGGC
The DNA here is from genome assembly GCF_009796285.1 of Streptomyces broussonetiae. Taxonomy (NCBI): domain Bacteria; kingdom Bacillati; phylum Actinomycetota; class Actinomycetes; order Kitasatosporales; family Streptomycetaceae; genus Streptomyces; species Streptomyces broussonetiae. The sequence continues at coordinate 9,692,670 of NZ_CP047020.1, forward strand.
GGTGATAACCGTGCACCTTCGCCGTCGGCGTTCCGCACACGGGACACGGCACCGCGATATCCCGGGTCCGGGCGGAAACCACCACCGTGTTGCCGTCGTCCGCCACGTCCTCGACGACCAGCACCGAGAGACCCGAAAACACCATACCTATAAGGGAGTTGATATCCACCACAAGATCATGATCAAGGGCGGCTACCCGGCGTCACCACCGACTACGGAACAGAGCCGCTCGCTTTACAGACCCCATCCGAAGAGAAGGGCATCCGCTGGGGCTGACGCCCCCTCGCAGTCGCAGCCTGAACTCGAGGGGGCCTTCGCCTCACCTTCGCCAGAACAGGTGGTGCGTCACGCCGCTCGGGCTGGGCACGACCTCCAGGTGGAACCGGTCGAGCAGCTCATCGGGGGACTCCCAGAGGCGTAGTCCCGACCCGAGCCTTACCGGTGAGACCGCCACATGCATGGTGTCGACGAGGCCGGCATCGAGGAACTGTCGGATGGTGGTGACCCCGCCGCCAAGTCGGACATCCTTGCCCTGCGCCGCCTCCCGCGCCCGTTCGAGGACCGTGGCCGGGTCGCCGTCGACGAAGTGGAACGTGGTGTCGGAGAGCGTGAACGACGGACGCGTGTGGCGGGTCATGACGAACACCGGCGTGCGGAACGGGGGCTCCTGACCCCACCAGCCGCGCCAATCATGGTCCCGCCATGGCCCACGCTGCGGCCCGAACTTGTTGCGGCCCATGATCTCGGCACCGATGTTGCGCGCGAAGTCTCGCGTGAAGTAATCGTCCAGGCCCCGGCTCCCCCCGGGATCCGTGCGCATGGGCCAGCTCGCCGTGGCTCCGGCCCAGGCAAACAGCCTCTCGGGACGGTCGCATCCGAACGGCCGCTCGAGACTCTGATCCTCACCGGCACCGATTCCGTCACTCGAGACGTTGAAGTTCATCACTCTCAGCAGTTGATCCATGTCTGTCCTCGTCAGGTCCGTCGTCATCGTGCAGCGAAGCGCCGCACACCATGACGTCGAACGGGACGTGGCCGGATCGACAGCGGTCCGCAACTTTTTCCAAGGCGTGCGAGGAAGCGGCCACAGCGGCGGCGTGAACGTCATGGACCCGGAGGGCATCGCGGTGCCCCGGGCGGCCACCGCGACGACTCACGTGCGTCGCAATGGACGTCACCGCCCGTCCGACCGATCCAACCGCTAACCCGGCGAACCTTGCCGGCCGGAGCACTATTCGAGGATGCCGAGGGCGGTGTCCGGCCTGCAGTGAGGGCAGGCCCGTACCTGGCGCCGCAGTGCGTCAAGGGCCTGCTGTCGGGTCGCCGGGCGACACCGTCCGCTCTTGGCGGCCGCCCAGCAGTCGCCGGTGTGCATGGCATCGATGTTGCTGCGGTTGAGCCCGTACTGGATCAGCCACTCCGGCTGCGACGGCCGGCGCTCCTCACCCCGCCGCCGCTAGTGCTCCCGGCGCTCCTCGTCGGCGATCCACCGGTCGATCAGGGCGAGCTGCCGCGCGGTCTGCTGCTCGACGACGCGGCGGGCGAACCGCAGCATGTCCAGATCGAGGTCGGCTGGTTCACCTGCCCGCTCCTCTGTGCTGTGCCGTGTGTCCGCTTGCCGAAGAATTCGAACAAGTGCTCCAATCTCAGTATGCACCGTGTAGAGCACCTCACCGATACCCAGGAGCGCGTCCTGCGCTGTATCCGACAGGCGATCGCCGACCGTGGCGAGGCGCCGACGGTGCAGGAGATCGGGGAGGCCGTCGGCATGAGCAGCCGGTCCAGCGTCCACTACCAACTGGTCGAGCTGGAGACGCAGCAGGCGATCGTCCGGGAGCCGGGCCGGGCGAGAGGCATCCGGCTCGCATGACCGGTCCGGGGCGCTACCACCTGCTGCACACCATCGGCGGGCGACCGGCGCAGCACGGTTGGTGGGGGAACGAGAAGGTCGCTCGCGAGAAATACGGCGACTGCGTCGGCCTGCACCGCGCGCCCGGCGCCCGCATCACCCTGACCGACGAGGAGACCGGAACCGTGTTGACGACCTGGCCCGACGAGCAGTGAGCGTCTGCCATCCTGGCCAGGATCACGGAGGCGACGCCATGGCCCACCGCCCGTACCCCAACCGCGAGCGCGCGCGGAAGCAGATCGAACGGCGCTGCTTCGAAGTGGGCCCCGCCGTCCCGCCGCGACCGCTGACGCAGTTCGAGCGGCAACTCCTCGACGGCACGGCCACCATCGTGAAGACCGTCGAGCCCATGACGGCCGCCCTGCACCAGATCGCGCCGCCGGCCGGCGAGTAGCGTCTCTCGACACGCTGACCCACCGCCGCGCCGGCCTATTCGGCGGGGTCCTCCGTGGCGTGCCGGACCGCCCGCTTCACGGCCTGCTCCAGCTCGTAGCGATTCTCCCCGGACGCCTCGGCGTGCGCGGTGACGGCCCCCTGCGCGGCCTCGGCCGCCCTGAGCCAACGCGCCCACTGCAGGTTGTACTCCTCGCCGGCCAGGCCCGCGAGCGCGGCGGGCTCCTGTTCGGCGGATCGTTCAAGCATGATGTGTGTCCTGAACATGGAAGGAAGTTGGATGTAGGAGCAGTTTCCGGAAATGGTGCTGTGTGAGAGATGAAGGTTTTGTGGCCCTTCGAAGCCGCCCTGCGGGGGGAGGCTTCAAACTGCCTCATGCTGCGTTAGCTGAAGACTGTCGTGGTGAGCGATGAGGAAAAGGCGCCGTAGGAGGCGTCAGGTGGGGACCGGAAAGACGAACGCAAGTGAATCGCTGCTGACGTGTCGAAATGGAACCAGACGACATCAAAACCGGGGCGGATCATGAGTTCCGGGATGAGCCTGGCGGGTGCCCGTCTATTGGCCAGGTGGTGTCCGGCATGGAGGCGACGTGAGTCCGGTCTGCGGCTCTCGCATGGAACAGGAGAAGGCAGGCGCTGATACGCCCTGACGCAGGTCGGGGGAGAGGGAGTGCCCCAAGCGGCGGACACCGTAAGGGGTCGAGTACCGATGCGGCGCCTGCTGGCAGACCGGTCCGTAGTAGTGATGAAGCCCCTGTAATGGGGGTGGAGCGAAGGGGCCGGGTCGTTCGTGGCTGAGTTGATCACATCAACCGGGCGAGAGCCCGGGAGGAGTGCGATGGACCAGTTGAAGTCTCAGGTCAAGCCGTTTGATATTTCGAAGTGGGAAGTCAAGGAGGCATGGGAGGAAGTCAAGGCAAATAGGGGCGCATCCGGCGTGGATGGGCAGAGCATCGACGAATTCGAGAAGGACCTGAGGAGCAACCTCTACAAGGTCTGGAATCGCATGTCGTCGGGCTCATACTTTCCGCCACCGGTGCGCGCGGTGGAGATCCCCAAGCCGCATGGAGGTGGCACGAGAATGCTCGGCATTCCCACTGTCGCCGATCGTGTGGCTCAGACCGTGGTTTCCCGGCATCTAGTGAGAAGGGTGGAGACTGTTTTCCACCCGGACAGCTACGGATACCGGCCTGGACGGTCTGCCTTGGATGCGGTGGAAAGGTGCCGGGAGCGTTGCTGGAAGCGGGACTGGGTGGTGGAGTTCGACATCGCCAAGTTCTTCGACAGCGTGCCCTGGGACCTGCTGGTCAAGGCGGTGGAGGCTCACACTAATGCCGTATGGGTGAAGTTGTACGTGCGCCGGTGGCTCACCGCCCCGCTCGTCATGCCCGACGGCTCCCTGCTGGAACGGGACCGCGGGACCCCGCAAGGGGCCCCGGTGTCTCCCGTCCTGGCGAACCTGTTCCTGCACTACGCGTTCGACGCCTGGATGGCACGGGAGTTCCCGGGCATCTGGTTCGAGCGCTATGCGGACGACGCGGTACTGCACTGCGTCACCGAGCGCCAGGCCCGGCAGGTGCTGGCCTCGCTCAGGGACAGGTTGGTCGAGGTCGGGTTGCAGCTGCACCCGGACAAGACCCGGATCGTCTACTGCAAGGACTCGTACCGGCGCGGCTCCTATGAGCACACGTCGTTCACGTTCCTCGGGTACACGTTCCGGCCCAGGAAGAACCGGAATCGGCACGGCAAGCAGTTCCTGTCGTTCGAGCCGGCCATCAGCAGGCAGGCCCTGACCCGGATCGGTCGGGAAGTGCGTTCGTGGCAACTGCACATCCACACCGGAAGTTCCTTCACAGACCTCGCCCGCAGGATCAACCCTGTGGTCGGGGGCTGGATCAACTACTACGGACGATTCCGCCCGTGGGAGCTGATCGCCTTCCTGATGCGCATCAACGCCTACCTGGTGCGTTGGATCCGCCGGAAGTACAAACGGCTCGCAGGCTACCGCAAAGCGCTCGCGAAGCTCGGGGAGATCGCGCAGCGGTACCCACGCATGTTCGCGCATTGGCGCCTGACCGCTGTCGCCTGCTTGATCTGATGGTCAGAACGACAAGAGCCGTGTAACGGGAGACTTTTACGCACGGTTCCGTGAGAGCCGAGGGGTGAGATCCCCCTCGGCTACTCGATCAACTCATCGGGAACCTCTGCCACGGGCGGATCCTAGACGGCGGTCACGGCAGTCCGGCTCTCGGGGCCACCGGCCGATCGGGTAGAGCCGCGCTCGGCCTGGAGGCCGGTGTTCGTGCCGGGCCGCGGCCGATGTCGGTCAAGCCTGTGAGGCGTACGAAGAGGGTCCACCGGCGAGGCTGCCGCTCCGGCCCGCCGTCACCGCGGAGCACGATGTGGTCCTGGACCGAGCACCATCCCTGGATTCGCTACGCCAACAGCTACTCATCTGCGCCTTCCCCGCTCGCTGTGCACCGCGGCACCGGAACCCCCGCTTCACTGTGCAACTTGCCACTCCACACGATGCGTCGCCGGTCCTAGATTGAGTTCGAACGCAAACCGCACCCCTTCCCAACCAGCGTCACCTACGAAGTCGTGCCCCTGACATATGGTCCGGGAGCGGGTGTGCGGGGTCGTGCGGGAAACGGAACTTCACCAAGCCGACTCGGGCAGCCTGGTCTTGTCGCTTCGCGCAAGGCTGGCCCCAGCGGCGCAGCGACCGCTCGAAATGTCAGGGGAACGTCAAGCCAGCGTCATTCCCCGGCTGACCGTGCACAGGCAAGCTGGCACACGAATCCAACGGCCCGACCGCGGGCCGCTGTCCACAACTCCCCGGCATCCATTCCAGGACTCCGGGGTCGACCGTAGGGGGAAACATGCCCGGAGGTATCACCAAGGCCGCCGTCGCGGCCGTCATCGCCGCAGCCGCAGCCGTCGCCAGCACCACGAGCGCGCAGGCCACCCCGCTCCCCTATCCGGTCACGGACCAGGTTTCGACCGGCAGTCACGTCGGTGTCTATTCGCAGCCCTACGACACGCCTGCCAACAACCTCGGCTACACCCCCCTGAGTAAGGGGGACTATCTGATGATCGACTGCTGGATCGCCGGCGGCCAAGTCGGCAACGCCGGCGACGTGTGGTACCGCACGTGGCAGGTCGAGTACGCCAACGGTTCCAGCTGGGCCACCGTTACCGACCCTTGGTGGACCTTCGCTCCTTATGTCGACGGCGCCCTCTACTTCCACAACAACATCGTGCCGCCGTGCTGACCTGGTCCAGCCGTCCGGACCTTGGTGTGTGAGGGGCTGGACGGCCGCGGTCGGGCTGCGGCGCCGGAGCACACGGCTGGTTGGCCCGGCCCCCAGCGTTCTCGCGCTCTTGTCCGCGGTGCCGGTCTGGGCATCAGGAGAGGTGAGAGGGGTTCGCGTCAGCGCGGCCGCCCGTGCCGAGGGTCCGCCGGGATGCCGGGGGTGCCGCCGGGTGAGTGCCGAGGACTCCACGGGCCCGCAGCTGGTCGAGGCCGGGCAGCCGGATCCCGGGGAGGGTGTCGAGGAGGTCGGCCTGGGCGGCGCGGATGTTCTGCGGGGCCTGGGGACCGGCGCCAAGGGCGCGGCGGGCTGTCACGCGATCATCGTACGGGCGGTGATGGGCCGCCTGCGCCCGTGTCCGTGCATACGTCCTCGTCCGTTCCGCCAGCGCGTTTTCTCACCCGTTCGGGGCGGTGGAAACGCCGGGAGGGAAAACGTTTGGCGAGGGCGTGCTCAGATGTGCCCGCGGGAAGCGTTCGGGACGGATATCCCCAGGTGGATCGACCAACAAGGGAAAGAGCGTCGGCCCGGGCACCAGGGGTGTGATGTCTGGTGTCCGGGCCGGTGGTGCGCGCATGGTGCGTGGGTTGTCGGACAATGAGATGGGAGTACCCCGGCCCGATTCCGGCGGGCCGGGGCCCCGTGTTGGGCTGCTCGGCTCCGGGGTCAGTCCCGGCCGCCCTCGCCGCCCTCGCCGCCCCGGCCGCCCTCACCGCGGTCACCGCGGTCGTCGTGGTCGCAGACCACGCGGAAGCTGGCGATGACTCCGTTCTTGACCTTCACGCCGTCCTCGCCCTTCTCGTGGCGCTCGCCCTTCTCCTCGTGCTTGCCGTTCTCCTCGTGCTTGCCGTTCTCGTCGTGCTTGCCGTTCTCGTGGTGCTCGCGCTCCTCGCAGTTCTCGTTCTCGTTCCCGTTCTTCTTCTCGTCCTCGTCCTTGATCGTCGGGCAGACGCCGTCGGAGGAGCTCCAGGGGCCGACGGTGGCGATGGGTGCGCCGTTGTCGCAGACGGCTCCGCGGAAGACCTCGAGGCGCTTGTGGCTCTCGTTGCGGATGTTGAGGGTCTTGGCGCCCAGGCCGCTGACGACGGTGATGCAGTCGCCGGGATGGGCGGAGTAGGACCGCTCGTTGATCTCGATCCGGCCTCTGTCCTCGTGGCGCCGGCCTTCCTCGCGTCGGCCTTCACCCCGGCCTTCGTTGCCCTTTCCTTCGTTGCCCTTGCCCTGTCCTTGGTTGTTGTTGGCCTTGTTCTGTCCGGAGTCGCCGCCGAAGGGTGCTGCCGAGGCGGCAGCCGGGACGGCCTGGGGTGCCGGGGCGGAGGCCGCCGAGGCGTAGGCGATGCCGGTCACGACGAGCGCCGCGGCGGACGAGAGACCTGCGGTCACCATGGTGGAACGAGCGAGCTTCATGTCGCTTCTCCTGTCTGGATATCTCGGAGATGTCGGCTCGTCAGCCGACTGCGACCAAAAGTACTCATAGCTGTCATATCGGGTCATATCGAAAGCTGTGCGGCAGGGGGCCGACCGGGGTATATACGGCCCTGCCTGGCGCACCGTCAGAATGTGAAGCGGCTCGAAGACCAGGCAGATTGAATGACCATTAGCCCTCACGGATGAACTGCTGACGCCTGCTCACCCTCCGCTGGCTGCGTGTCGCTACGAAAGCCATGACTGATCCGTGTTAGGGCGCGTATCGAGTCGTGATCAATCTGCGGGATTCTCTCGCGGCGGGGTCTGGTCCGGTAGAACTTCTTGCGTGACGCGAGTGCAACTGACGGACGCAGAGTGGGAGTTCATCGGGCCGTAGCTGCCGATCGGCGAGTACGGCCCGTACCCCGAGCGGCTGCGGCAGCAGTTCGAGGGTGTGATCTGGCGGTTCAAGACCGGCGGGCAGTGGCGGGAGATGCCGCAGGAGTTCGGCGCCTGGTCGACCGTGCACAACCGCTTCCGGCAGTGGCGCGACGCCAGCGTCTTCGAGGCCCTGCTGGAGGGCCTGATCGAGGAAGCGGCGAAGCGGGGTGAGGTGGACCTGTCCCTGGTCAGTATCGACTCCACCACCGTGCGGGCACACCACGATGCCGCCGGGATGCACCTGGGCGAGGACGTCGTCACTGCGTTGGAGAAGGCTGCCGCCGAGGAGGAGAAGGCCAGGTCAAAGGGGGCAGCCTCGAAGAACAAAGCGGGCAGGACGTCACAGCAGATCCCGAGCGGGAGGAGCCACGACGCATCCGGCGTCGGCGAAGGGTCCGCCTGAAGGCCGCTCTCCTCGGACGCTCCAAGGGCGGGCAGACCAGCAAGGTCCATCTGGCCGCCGACCGCACGTGCCGCCCGCTGGCGTTCGTGCTGACCGCGGGCCAGGCAGCGGACAGTCCACAGTTCATCCCGGTGCTCAAGAAGTTACGGGTCCGCGGCCCCTTCGGCCGCCCCCGAACCCGCCCGGACGCGGTCGCCGGAGACAAGGCCTACTCGTCCCGCGGCAACCGGGCCCACCTGCGTCAACGCGGCATCAAGGCAGTGATCCCGGAGAAGAAGGACCAGGCCGCCAACCGGAAGAAGAAGGGCTCCGGCGGCGGTCGGCCCGTCAGCCACGACGCCGTCCTCTACAAGGAGAGGAACACCGTCGAGCGCCTGATCAACAAGCTCAAGGCCTGGCGAAGCATAGCCACCCGATACGACAAGACCCCGGACAGCTACCTCGCCTGCCTCCACCTACGAGCCTCGATGATCTGGATCGAAGACCTCACCCGGACCACCAATTGATCACGACTCGATACGAGCCCTAGCCGGTGCGCCGAAACCTTCACGGCCTGGGTCAGGTCGGCCGCCGGGTTCGAAGATCCGTCGCGCGGGCGGCGGACTGGATGTTAGAGGGCAGGGGCAGACCCGGTCACGGGGGGAGACCGAGCCTGCCCCGGCACATCGGCTCCTGTACCTCCTCCGGAGGATGGGCGCCGTGACCCCGTCGGGGGTCACTCTCAACAGCGCGCCGCGCGTCAGGAGTGTCACGGGTGGACCGAGATGGCCGCGAGATCGACACCTTTATGAAGACGTGCACTTGTCGCCATCACGGATTGACTACAAGTCGCGCAAGTGCTGCGCCGACGGCTGTGATGCCGCCCGGAACAACCTCCTCCGTTCCATCCGGAAAGGTGCCCTCTCACACGCCGCCCCTGCTCCCCGCGCGCGGCTCGGCGGGCACGGCGGCCGCGGTAGGCGATCTCGGTGGCCTGGATCGCCTGTTGTGTGGAGTTGCCACCGACTATTTGGGAGGCTGATGTGACGTGCCGTACGCTCCGGGGCGTTGCTCAGCAAGGGGAGACGGAATAGTGCGCAAGGGAGGGCAGGTTCAGCGCGTGTCGGCCGACGATCTGGCACTGGGCACGGCGGTTGCCCAGGCCCAGGACGGCGACGAGGCCGCGTTCGAGGTGCTGTACCGATCGGTCCAGCCGGGCCTGCACGGTTACCTGTGCGGGATCGTAGGGGAGGACGCCGAGGACGTCGCCGCCGCTGCCTGGCGGGAGATCGCCCGCGAACTGCCACGGTTTCGCGGTGACGGGCACGGATTCCGCGGCTGGACGGCGAGCATCGCCCGGCGCCACGCGCGCGGCCACCTGCGGCGGCGCGGCGCATCGCATCGCACGACAGGAAGCTCCTGGCCGCCGCCGGCCATGGATCACCTCGCCCACACCCTGCCCGGAGCCACGCTGCCCACCGAGACGGCCCAGGCCCTGATCGCCCAGCTGCCCCTCGCTCAGGCCGAGGTGGTCCTCCTACGCCATGTCATATGTCTGGACGAGCCCACCATCGCCCGGGTCATGGGCCGGCCCAGCCCTGTCGTACGGCTGCTGGCCCGCCGGGGTACGAGGAGCCTGGCGCGTCTGCTCGGCGCCGGTGATGTGACACATGGTGTCGCGCGGGCGCTGGGGGAACCGACATGAGCACCCATCGAAACGGAGACGGACGGTTGAGCGGCCAGGCCCATCAGCCCGAGATCACCGCAGGTCCCGGCCGCGCGACCGAAGGTGACGGCGCGTGGGACCTGAATGGCATGGCCGAGCGGATCGGTGAGGCCCTGCGCCGTCAGCCCGTGGACGACGGCGCGGAGCAGGCCGCCCTTGCCGCCTTCCGAAGCGCACGCACGGCGAGCGACGCGGCCCTGCGTACCCGGCGTCAGGACGACTGGCGCCCCAGGACACGGAAGCAACGCTGGACGCGCGGCGGCGCCCTTGCCCTCGCGGCGAGCACGCTGCTGGGCGGTATCGCCTTCGCCTCCATCGGCGTGGTGCACAGAGGGCAGCACCCCGCCCACGAGGCAGGCACCAGCCACAGCACGCGTCGGCCTGCCACACCCGCGCCCGGCGAACAGGGCTCCGCGTCCACCGGATCCGGCACGGCACCCACTTCCGCTCCCTCACGCCCCGGGACGGCACAGAACGTCGAGGCGCAGTGCCGTGCCTACGGGAAGGTCAAAGGCCGCGGCCACGCCCTGAAGGCCGCGGCATGGCACTCTCTCGTCCGCGCCGCGGGCGGTGAACAGCAAGTCGCGGCCTACTGCGTGCAGTTGACGGGGACGGCGAACGAGGTCGACCCGACGCCGACGAAGCCGAACAACACAGGGAAGTCCGGGAAGGGCCAGGGCAAGCCGAGCGTCGTGGGCCAAGTCGTGGAAGGGGTGGTCCCACCGGCCCTGGGCGGCACCCGATCCGGTGCGGGCCTGCGCATCATCGACGGGCCCGGACCTGCCACACCGCAAGGGGTCCTCGCACCGCCCGGCTGACCGGGCGGGACGAGGACCGCCGGCCTTTTGCAAGGGTGACGCGTGACGGACCGCAGCGCCGGGCCGGGCGCTGGGACCGCTGGGGTGACGGTTTAGGCGCGGTTTAGGCGGTCTTCGGCGGGGGCCTGTGTCCGGGTCGCCCACGGCATCGAGCACTTCCGCCTCGGATTGAGCGATGCCGCCGCTCGGCGTCGCTTGCAGAGGGGTGAGCCGCTCAGGTCGGGGCCATGCCGGGGGCATGTCGTCGGCCAAGCGGCAGTGCGGTCGGTCAGGCGCAGCAGTCGCACCGGGGCAGCCGGAGGCTTCGGTGCCGAACAAGGCGGTTCACCGAAGGAGCCCGGTGCCCCTGTCTCGTCGCGGAGCTCGCAAACCATCGAGGTGCTGCGCCTGTGTCACATTCTCTGTCCGCGGGTCACGGTGCCATGAAGGGATCGTCGGGAGGCTGCCGCGAGGGTGTCCTGGACCGTCACTGCCCCGGTTCCACCCGTCCGGCTCGACCAGGTGCAGTGCCTGGTCCGCGCGCATGCGTCCCGCCGCCGGATGTGGTGACCTGGTGGTCGACGGGCATCGCGAACATATAGCCGATGCCGGAGCCTTCCAAGAACTCGCGCAACTCCTGGCTCCGTCGGTACACCTCGTCGGTTGTCCACTTCGGTCTGATCCCGGCGCCCGTTTCACCTGCGCGAGGGCGAACGCTGGCTTGGTGGCGAAGTGTGATCCTTGGGGAAACCCGCCGCCATCCGCGCCGGATCGGCGAACCAGTCGGCCTGCACCTACAGGTCCCGGTCGATCAGGGCGTGGCTCTGCTTGGTCGCGGGCGCGTTCGAGCAGGTGGTGCAGGCGATACGGCCGGTCCAGGCCGACTGCCGGGATTGCCGGGGTGGGCATGAGGGTGGTGCTGTGACGGTGTGAGGTCCCGCGAGATCTTGGACAGTTTGGTCCCAGCTGATGTTGGACGTCACCGGTAGATGCTGGACAGCCGCTACTTCCTCGTGCGGGCGACCGCCTTGAACTGCCTGATCGGCTTGTCGCTGTTGCGGGCGTGGGTGGGCAGTTCGACGTCGCCGTCCAGGATGCGGAAGACGGTGTCCTCGATGAGGATGGTCACGGTCTTCCCAGCTTGAGCCCGGCCGATCCGCAGGCGCTGGCCGCCGACCATCACCACGCCGTCCGCAGGCACTTTGCGCTGAGCCCGCAGGGCTTGCGCGGACGGAGGGATGATCGCGGTGCGCGGGCTGCGGGCCCCGCTGATCTGCGCTCGTTGCTCCGGTGGGATGGGCGCGGGCAGCGTCTTCACCACCCGGCCATCGGCGATGACGTGCATCAGCTGGCCGTCGAACCGCAGGGTGACCTGCTGTCCGGCGAGCTGGGCCGCGAGCTTGATGCGCTGCCCACCGAGCCCGACGTCACCGTCCCGGCCGACCAGCCGGTCGACCTCGACCACGAACGGGGAGTGCGGCCCGTTGGGCAGGGCGGGCGTCGCTGGCTCGGGGCCGGCGATTCGCCCGCCGCGCTGCACCAGCGCCTTCAGATCGGCCGCCGTGAACTGGGAGGTGCGAGTGCGGGCGAGTTCGCCGTCGATGAAGACGTGAATGCTGCGCTCGTCGGCCCAGACGGTGGCGGTGCGTCCGCCCAGAGCTGCAGGGAACTTCAGTTGCTGGCCGGAGGGCAGACACAGCCTGCCGATCGGTGAGATGAGCGCCTCGAACTCCACGGCCCTGATGTGGGATTCGTCGACGGGCAACCGCGGTGAGGGCAGCAGCGCGGGCAGCTGCGGCGCCAGCAGCTCGGCCGTCGCAGACGTTGTCTCGTCCTGCGGCTCGGGCAGGTGGACGTCGTGTCGGTCCTGCTGCGGGTCCTTGGCCACGGGGCGGAACACGGCGGCGGGCACGACCATGTTGAGGGACTGGTGCGGTCGGCTGTGGTTGTAGCCGTGCACCCAAGCGTCGATGGCGGCCTGGGCTGTTGCCTGGTCCGCGAACGGACCGACGTGGTCGAGCAGTTCGCGCCGCAGGGACTTATGGAACCTCTCGATCTTCCCGGTGGTGGTCGGTGATCGAGGTTTGGTCAGCCGGGCGGTAATGCCGTTCTCACGGCAGATCCGCTCGAAGAGGACCTCGGCCGGGACCGGCTTGGTGAAGCGGCCGGTGAACTGCTTGCCGTTGTCGGTCAGCACCTCCGAGGGCACCCCGTAGGTGGTCATGGCCTCGGCGAAGGCGGTGCACACGGCGCGGCCGGACGGCTCGGCGACCACCTTGGCGATCACGATGAACCGGGAGTGGTCGTCGATGCCGGTGACCAGCTTGCATTCGCGCCCGCTGGCGAGGAACACCCCGCCCATGAGGTCCATCTGCCACAGCTGCATCGGGGCGTCGCGCTGCCAGCGGCGGTAGACGCGGCGGTGATTCTGCTCCTGGTGGTTGATCAGTCCGTGACGGGTCAGGATCCGGTGCACGGTGGAGCGGCCGGGCACTGGCGCCAGCCCGCGCCGGCCCAGCTCGTGGACGATCCGGCGGGCGCCCCAGCGTGGGTAGGAGCGCCGCAGATCGCAGACCAGCGCCTCGACCTCGGCGGGCACCTGGTGCGGCGAGACGTGCGGACGGCGCGACTTGTTCACCAGCGCGTCCAGCCCGCCGGCGTGGTACCGCTCGATCCAGGTGTACACCGACTGCCGCGACGCACCGAACTGGCGGGCTACCTGCGCGACCGGCGCTCCGTCCAGCACCAGGAGCACCGCCCGGTAACGGTGCTCGGCCATCCACCGCCGGTCGTCCACTGGCTCAGGCTCATGCGTTTCCGTCACGGAAGGACCAACGAGCCACGGTCGTCCAGGATGTGCCGAGACCGTCAAAACTGCCGTGAGACCGTCCAGGATCAACCGGGACGGAACTGTCCAAAAACCCGTGGGACTTCACACTGCGGGGAGAACGACATGGCCGTTGACAACGCCCTCGCCGAGGCCGACATCAAGTGCTGGGCAGACAAGGGTTACCGGGGTGCCGGCGGCACCGTCCGCATCCCATGCTGGGGACGCTGGGAGACCCTCTCCGCAGGCCAGAAAGCGGTGAACCGGTCTCACGCAAAGATCCGGGCACTCGTCGAGCAGGCCATCGCCACCCTCAAGTCCTGGCGACTCCTGCGCAAACTGCGGTGCTCGACCACCCGGATCACCAACCTCGTCCAGGCCGTCCTCACCCTTCATCTGACCAGCTCAGACTGAAGATGGAAAAGGCTCCCTACGTTGTTCCGCGGGATGTGGTGAGCCCCTCGTATGGTTGACCCGCCCAGGGGTGCCGGGTGTGGTTCAAAAGGCTCTGCCGCTTGTGGCTTCCACTGATTGGCCGCCCAGTACCCCACGACGACTCGGCTGCCAATTAGGAATTGCGAATGATCGCTGAGTAGGGAATCGACAGCGAGGTCGTCCGTCGGGAGGCGCCAGCAGCACACCGCACGGAGGCACCACATGGCCATGATCTGGGCCGGCATCGATGCAGGCAAGACCCACCACCACTGCGTCGCGATCGACGAGAGCGGCCGCAGGCTGCTGTCCCGACGCGTCGCCAACGACGAACCCGAACTCCTCGAACTCCTCCGCGATGTCCTGGCCTTGGGCGACGAGGTGACCTGGGGCATTGACCTGGCCGACGGCGGTGCCGCTCTGGCCATCACGCTCCTGTTCAACCACGACCAGCCGGTGCACTACATCTCCGGCCGGGCCATCCACCGTGCCTCCGAGAGCTACCGCGGCGAGGGCAAGACCGACGCCAAGGACGCCGCCGTCATTGCCGACCAAGTCCGCATCCGCCGCGACCTGCATCCCTTACGCGCCGGCGACGAGACCGTCACTGATCTCAAGATCCTCACCGGCCGGCGCACGGACCTCGTCGCCGACCGCACCCGCATCGTTAACCGGCTCCGCGCCCAGCTCACCGGTATTTTCCCTGGTCTGGAGCGGGCACTGGACCTGACCAACACCGGTCCGCTTGTGCTGCTGACCGGCTACCAGACTCCGGCCGCCATTCGGCGGATCGGGGTCAAACGGCTGGAGACCTGGCTCCGCAATCGCAGGGTCCTTCGCGCTGACCGGCTCGCCGAGACAGCCGTCGAGGCCGCCGAACGCCAGCACACCAGCCTGCCCGGAGAGAAACTGACCGCCCAGCTCGTGCACACGCTGGCGGCGGAGGTGATGGCCCTCAACCAGCAGGTCGCCGAGCTCGACAAGCTCATCGAGGCCCGGTTTCGCGACCACCGGCACTTCGAGGTGATCACCAGCATGCCCGGCCTGGGCGTGATCCTCGGTGCCGAGTTCCTGGCCGCGACCGGCGGCGACCTGAGTCTGTTCGGCTCTCCTGACCGCCTCGCCGGCTTCGGCGGCGTTGCTCCCGTTCCCCGCGACTCCGGGAAGATCAGCGGCAACCTCCGCCGCCCACGCCGCTACAACCGCCGACTCCAACGAGTCCTCTACATCTCCGCATTGTTCAGCATCCGAAGCTGCGAGGACTCCCGCCGGTTCTACGAACGCAAACGCTCCGAGGGTAAGCGTCACATCCAGGCCGTCCTGGCCCTGGCCCGCCGCCGCGTCAACGTCCTCTGGGCACTCCTACGCGACGGACGGACCTACGAGGCCGCGCCACCCACCACCCTCGCCGCTTGACAGACAGCATTAGGAATCACTGAGTGCACTCGATGCCGTGGTGCGCACCGACGATGCACCGCATAGTGATTGCAGCATTTCGGCTCATCCAGAGTGCAAGCGTTGGTGCGGATTTCTGCCATGGTTCGCGTGTGCTCGGCGAGTTCCGTTTCTTTGGGCGAGCGTATGGGGCACATGGTGTCCCTCCGATTCCGCTTACCTTTCTGCAGGCGTCGTCTCTTCGCCATGTCGGGGCTTATGCTCTTGCGTCTGCTGCTGCGTGTGGGCATAGAGTGACGGGCCGCTCTCGGTCAGTTGGGGAACTGCCAGCCCGTGTCATCCGGGCGGGACGGGAGTGGACGACCAACACACGCTCAGCACAACGGGGACCACAAGCACGCCCGTGCCGCCACGGGCGAGGCCCCCTTGTGCTTTCAATATGGGGGAATGACGTCATGCGCAAGTGGCTGCCTGCTCTTGCCGTGTCCACAGCTTTCGTCTCTTCGGTTCTGTTAGCTCCACAAGCCCTGGCCCAGGACTCGAAGCCGGTTCCCGAGAAGGTGCCCGGCACCAACGTGGAGTATGCACCGGGCGCGGCGCGGGATCCGCAGACGCGTGCCCTCGCGGCGGCCAACCCTGCAGCGGTACAAGCCGGCGGTTTGTTGTGCGGGAGCGGATACAAGCTGGCTTTGGTGAATCCGCTTCCGGACTCCCGCCGGTTCGGGACCCTCTTCACATACACCAAGTTTGGGCCGGGCGGGGCGAACGGGGCATGCGCCCTGTTCGACAACAACCTCGGTGCCAAGAAGCACATGAAGCTGAAGCTGTGCGGGACGACGTGCCAGGTCGATGAAGGCTGGTTCTCTGACTACGCGGGTCCGGTCAAGGTCGAGGGCGACTTCGATCCCGGCTGCGCCGTGGTGAACGCCCTGATGTGGGAGGGCGATGTTGCGATCATCGACCGGCAGACGGACGTCTTTGGCTGCGACTGACCGTCACCCGTACCCGTCCCTCTCCGTCCCCGAGGTGCATGTCATGCCCGTACGTACGCCGGTATCTCGCCGGTTCCTTGTCCTGCTCGTCGCTGCCGGAGCGATGACCGCTGCGTGCGGGCACGAACCGGCGAGCCATGGCCCGGACACCTCAGCCGTTCAGTCCTCACCGCCGGATTCCGCCGCGTCGTCGGCCGCCGCCAGCACGAGGTCTGACGGGATAGAGGAGGCCAGACAGAAGGCGGAAAGGGAGCGCAGGCAGGCTGCACCGCCTGGGGTGACCATCACGCCGTCGCCGGTGACGGGCATCGCCAAGGGCAGCGAGCACTTCGGAACTCCGGTCATCAGTCAAGGAGATGTGACCGTTTACGCGGCCCGCCGGGAGAAGGGTGGGCTGACAGTCCCGGTAGAGGTGGTCAACAGCGGTCGGAAGCGCGCGTTCTACCGATTCCGGATTCGGATCACGGGGCCGGGCGGCTTCGACGCAACGGCCAGTGCCTCGTCGAATGTCGTCGGCCTGTACCCCGGGACCTCCTGGCCCACCGAGCTGACGGTAAGTGACCCCGGTCACACGCCTCCCTCGCACCCGCACATCACCATCGAGAGCGTCGAGCGGAACGAATACAAGGCCTAGAGAACCCCACCGCGGCTCTCCTGCCGACCGCCGTCCAAGACGCCCTGTTCGCGCGAGCGATTTGGTGAGTCGGTTCGGAGCGCGGCCTGCGGTCTCCTGGAATGGCCCCAATGCGGGACGCACACTCTGTTGCGCGCCTACGCCCATGGGGCTGGCACTAACAACGCCTCTCGGGGGAGTCGCCCACCAAGTTCAGCGACTACCCCGAGTACGTGGTCGGCTGGTTCACCACTACTGGCATGGACGCGTACTTGGCCATTGCCGCCACGCTTCCGAGGCAAGCCGACCCGGCTGAAGAAACCCGGGTCCGCAGTCCGCGCCATTGCCATTTCCACCGCCGGCCAACTCTCTTCGCACTCGCGCCCACCTCTGAGGGTGGGCGGCCGAGCCCTGCCTCGACCAGGCGGGGGGAACCTCTTAACTAGAAACGGGGGAGCTCTCACTTGAGACGCAGAAAAAGATCGCACCTGCCCATAGCTGCCCTGGCTGCCTGCGCGGCCATGACCGGCGGTCTGCTGCAGGCAGCGCCCGCCGCTGCCGCGCCGGCACCCGGCCAGGACCGCAGCAACAACGCACACGCCACGCCAGCCCCTCCCGGCCGCGTGACGGACCCGGGCAAGACGCTCGGCTCCGGCTGGAAGACTTCCACAGACCGAGCGGTGACCGGGGCGGCCGACACCAGCGGGTTCAAGATCCTCACCGCGGACAGCAGCCAGGCGTACGTATGGAAGACGGCCGCAGAACTGTCCGAGCCGGGTCTGACGGCGGACTCGTGGATCGGGAACCAGTGCGTGATGGACCGCGACCATGTCGCGGCCGTGTACGCGCCGCGCACTTTCACGAACAAGCCGGATCTGATGCAGGGCGGCGCGTTCGCCGCCATCGTCGACACGGCCGACGGGCATGTGACGAAGCTGCCGTTCACGGTGTCCCTGGCCTACTTCGACCCGTCCTGCAACACCCGGACGCATACGGCCGCGTTCACCGCCTTCCGGGACGTCAACGACCCGGCCTTGACGAAGACCCGTGTGGTGACCGTCGACACGGCCGGAAGATCCCTGGGCGAGGCGGCGCTCAAGGGTGAGATCACCAGCGCCGTACCGGTCGTGGACGGGGCGGTGGCCGCGCGCGGCCACAACCTGGTGCACATCGACCGTGCCGGCAAGGTGAAGGACCTCGCCACCGGGGACAGCGTCCCGTTCGACATCCATCCCGCACAGGACGGCAAGATCGTCTTCGTTGACCGCAAGGACACGAAGACCGCGCAGGCGAAGGTGTGGTCCGGGCACGGCGGGCCGACCCTCGTCGCCTCCGGGAAGCTGGGCGACCTCGACCTGATGCCGGGCGAGGCGGGCCGGGTCTTCCTCACCGGTCACCCCCAGGGAGCCCCGAACATGCGGGGCACCGGTGTCACCCGCATCGATGCCCCCGCCGACACGGACATCTCCACGCAGGGACGTCTCGCGGTCGAACCCGTCCTTACGCCGGGCGTCCGCGCGGGCCTGGCACACATCAAGAGCGCGGGCAAGGGGTTCACCAGGAACGAGCCCGCCCCGCAGGACACCAGGCCGACTCCCGAGACCGTGGCTGGGGACCAGCCCGTGACGATCACTAGCACGGCCACCGCCACTGGAGAGAAGGTCACCCAGTCGGTCGCGGACGCGACGGCACCGAGCGGGAAGAACCCCAGCCCCGCTCTCCCCATCGCCGGCGGCAGAGGCAAGGGGTCCTCGGTGGCGCGCGTCAACGACCCCACCGCGGCGGTGGACCCGCGGGACACCGACCGCATCTGCGCGATCTCCCGCAACGATGTGGACGCACAGGCGCTGCAGCCGACGCCGAACCAGGTCGAGTGGGCCGTCGACATGGCCGTACGCGGACAGCTGCGCTCCCAGTACCTGCGGCAGGGCGGATACCGCAGCCAGGCCGGCCTGGGCACGATCGACCCCCAGGGCCTGTTCCCGGTGCCGAGGCTGGCGGGAGGTGACGGCAAGGGACGTATCCCGGCGAACGTGCTGCTCGGCATCATGGCGCAGGAGTCCAACCTGTGGCAGGCCGAGGGCGGTTCGATCCCCGGCGAGATGGGCAACCCGCTCGCCGCGATGGACGGCTACTACGGCCGCAAGGCCGTGGAGAACGCCCCGGACGCCTACTGGCAGATCCACTGGGACAAGTCCGACTGTGGGTACGGCGTCGGACAGGTCACCGACGGCATGCGCCTGGCCGGTCACGAGAAGACGGACGACAACGGGCACAAGGAGACCGCGCTGGACCCGGGCCTTCAGAAGGCCATCGCCGTCGACTACGCCACGAACATCGCCGCCGCGATGCAGATCCTGGCCGACAAGTGGAACGAGGTCCACGCCGCCGGGCAGACGGTCACCGTCAACGACGACGATCCGTCCATGGTCGAGAACTGGTTCACCGCCGTGTGGAACTACAACCTCGGCTTCAACCCGGCTGCGGACGCGGGCAAGAACGCCGGCTACTGGGGTCTGGGCTGGTACAACAACCCGGCCAACCCGCTCTACAAGAAGAGCTGGGGCCATCCGTTCATGGACACCGACGTGGACGGCCCGACCGCGAACAAGGATGCTGCGCATCCGCAGGACTGGCCGTACGAGGAGAAGGTGATGGGCTGGGCCGCCTGGTCCATGGACACCGGCTTCTCCTACGGCACCGACGGCAAGCAGGACTGGCCGGGCGAATCCGGGTTCAACTCGGTGGGTTTCCAGCCCGCCTGGTGGATCAGCAAGGGCGACCGCAGCCATGTCTCCCCGCCGCTGGACACGTTCTGCAACACCAAGAACAACTGCGACCCGAACGTTCCGCCGAACTGCAAGAACATCGACTGCTACAAGCAGTACTGGTGGAACCAGCCCAACGTGACCTGGAAGCCCGTCTGCAAGACCACCTGCGGGCACGAGAACATCAAGTACCAGACGCTGATCTCGGAGCCGGGGCAGGGACACCGCCTGCAGGACGGAGCCCCGGTCTGCACCGGAGCCCCCACCGGGGCGAAGGTCGTGGCCTCGGTACCGGACGGCACACCGACATGGTCCGACTGCGGCAACACCAGTTCGGCGGGAACCTTCGGCTTCCGCTTCTTCCCTGACTCCGACGACCACTTCGAGGGCAAGGAAGATCTGCACCAGGTCGGCGGCGGATACGGGGGCC
This sequence comes from Streptomyces broussonetiae, assembly GCF_009796285.1. Classification (NCBI taxonomy): domain Bacteria; kingdom Bacillati; phylum Actinomycetota; class Actinomycetes; order Kitasatosporales; family Streptomycetaceae; genus Streptomyces; species Streptomyces broussonetiae. The sequence continues at coordinate 9,712,495 of NZ_CP047020.1, forward strand.
ATTACTGGTACGCCCACACCCGCAACGCGGACCACCTCGGCGGCGACGGCGGCCGGATGGCCATCAACGGCGTCTGGACCCTCGGGCAGGATCTCGGCTGGGCGCGTGTCCTCGTGCATCTGCCCGACACCGGTGCGCAGACGAGGCAGGCGAAGTACCACGTCATCAACACCGACAGCACGAGCCCCGATCGGTCCGTGCAGCAGCGTGCGGGGCGCTGGGTGAGCCTGGGTGCGTTCCACTTCACGGGGCGGCCGGCGGTCATGCTGTCGAACGTCACCGATGACGGTACGGCCGACGAGGACATCGCCTGGGGCTCGGTCGCGTTCCAGCCACTGCCCGGCAAGCCGAAGAACGTGGTCGTCGCCATGGGCGACTCCTACTCCTCCGGCGAGGGCGCCTCCGAGGGTGACCGGGACTACTACCCGGAGACCAACTACCGCAACAAGCTCGACGAAAGCGCCCGCAACGCCTGCCACCGGTCCACCCAGGCGTGGTCGCGCCAGGCCACGATGCCCGGCGCGTCGCAGTCGATCGGTCAACTGGACGACTCGCTGGACCCGAGCATGGACTACCACCTGATCGCGTGCTCGGGCGCGCGCACCTACAACGTTCTGCCCAAGGACGTAGGGGCCGACAGCGTTCTGTCGAAGGGAGAGAGCCAGAACGGCGAGGAACCCCAGACCGACAAGGGCTATCTGGACCAGAACACCACCCTGGTCACGATCTCCATCGGCGGCAACGACTCCCGGTTCTCCCAGATCGTCCAGAAGTGCCTGCTGTCCATCGGTAACGGCAGTTGCCAGGGCCAGAAGTTCGACATGACGGACGACAGCGTCAACGGCCGGGACAAGCAGTTCCTCGGACAGCCGCTGGAGACGGCCGTCCCGGGCCTGATGAACCAGGTCGTCCGGCCGGACATCACACGGGTCCTGAAGGAGATCCACAAGAGGGCGCAGAACGCGAAAATCGTCTTGATGGGGTACCCGCCCCTGATCTCGGACAAGGGATCGTGCCTGAACGCCGGCTTCAGCGGCATGGCCATCGGCCTTTCCGAGGCATCTGCGGGCTGGCTCGACGACACCGCCGACACACTGGCGGCGCAGATGCAGGGCGCGGCCGACGACGCCAAGGCCTCGGGCATCAACGTGTGGTTCTCCAACCCGAAGAGCGACTTCTCCGGCAAGGGCGTGTGCGGTGACCCGGAACAGGTTCACGGCATCGTCAAGACCCTGACCAAGTCCGACGAGCCGATCAAGGACTGGCCGCTCATCAACCAGTACGGCCTGTCGGCCCAGTCGTTCCACCCGAAGATCGGGGGCGCGCGCCTGTACGCGAACGCGCTCGAACGCACGATGGCAGGCATGAGCCTGTAGCCGTCTGAGTACGGGTACTCATGCCCGGCCCGGCCGTCCTGGTGGACAGTGACAGCCGGGCCGGACGTACGACGACGGAGAGGCAGCTGCCGATGAGAGGCGGACAACCATGAGGGCCTTCGCGCGGCGTGCCGGCGGCTCGAAGAGCGTGTGGGGATCGTTGGCGGTGCTCGTCCTGTTCGCCGTCTCGGCCTGTTCCACGACCCCGGACCGTGCCGTCAGCGACAGGCAACTGCGCAAACTCGGGGAGAGCGACCAGGCGGTGCGGGCCCGGGAGCGGGCGGAGGAACGGCTTCGGGGTGTGGCGCGGGCCTACGCCGACCGCACGCCCCTGTCGCTCGGCCTGGTCGTGGTGCACGACGTGTGCGTGCCGGGATCGGGACCGGGCTGGTTCTTCCAGCAGAAGACCGACGACTACAAGGTCGTCTGCTCGATGAACATCACCGCCTACTACGGCGCCGACCCTCGGCACATGGGCGACACCCTCGACGGGATCCTGACCGCGGGCGACCATGACCGTTCCGGGCCGACCGGGTCCGGAAGTCCCATCCCGTTCACGCACGACGACCATGGCAAGCGGCTCGTCGCCTACTACCGGGGGCACGGCCCGAACCCCCAGGGCCCACAAGCCCCGGAGCCGACCAGGCTGACCGTCTCCGGACAGACGCTGACCTGGGACACGACACGCGGCGGTGGTGCCCCGCGCCAGCTGGTCGAGGAGCCCTACGCCGGCCTCGTCGACGATCCGCCGGTGTCCCGCGTGGTCCGCGATCCGAAGACCGTCACGGTCGCCGCCATCCGGAAACAGTACGGCCTGGTGTTCAAGCTGGAACTCCCCTACAGCGACTACTACGGGGTGCTCAAGAATGGTCGGACGCGCACGGAGTGATGCTCGGTGCCAGCCGCGCACGGTTCCATCAGCTCCCGCACGCACGCGCAGCCAGGCGTGCGCGGGGTCGGCGTCGTGGCGGGAGTACCAGGCGAACCCCACCTTGACCGGGGGGAGCCCCCTCCGCGCTCCGTGCCGGCTCAACAGGACACTCCCTCCCGGCCCGGGACGAGTTGGACCGCCAGGGCCAAACCCGGTCCCCTTGTTCGCATGGTCGGCCCGACCACGAGCCTGACCATGACCCCTTGGCCAGGTTGGCTACCACCCCGACCACGGCCGTGTTTTCCCTTGACCATGCTTGCTACCGACGGCCGTCAGACCGCGGACAAGGGGCTCCCGGGCACGCTGCTCCCTCGATCGCCGCCCACGAACAGGCGGTCCGGAGCGAAGGAGTCACCGCGATGACCACGCACCGACCACCGGCAGGCGCCCGGCGCGCCCGCCCCGACGCGAGCTGCTGGACCGGACCTTGATCTGGAACCAGCGGCACCTGCTGGACGTCCTGCGTGAGTTCGAGCAGTTCTATAACGGACACCGGCCGCATCAGGGCATGGCGAACGCCCGTCTGCTCTACCCGTTGCCCGCCCTGATCGCCGATCCGGACCAAATAGCCCGCCTCGACATACGAAGACGCGATGGCCTCAGCGGCATCCTTCACGAGTACGGACACGCCGCCTGACCTGCACGGACGGAGATATCGGCAAGGGCAAGGTCACAGCTCAGTTGAAACCGACCCCGGCTTTCAGCTTCTGTTCGCGCAGCCACATGCGGTCCTGCCAGCGCGCAGTGAACCAAGACGAACAGTGACGTCTCATCACCCCAACTGAAACGCCGAGGCTAGACCCAATACCGGTAACTTACGGGCAATCTCGTCGTTGTTGTTGGTGTGTCAAGAGCGGGTCAACTGAAGTCATCCGGTGAGCGACTGTCGGACCGGGTCGCGGTCGCTACAACAACTCAGTAGGCCGTTGGTGTTCTCGTTGGTCCCGCGTTGCCAGGGGCTGTGAGGGTCCGCGAAGTAGACAGGGATGCCGGTCTCAACCGTGAAGGCGGCGTGGGCGGACAGTTCCTTGCCGCGGTCCCAGGTGAGAGATCGCCGGAGTTGCTCAGGCAGTGTGGTCATCGTCCTGGCCAGAGCGTTCTTCATCGTGATGGCGCCGTATCCGGCCAGAGCGGGTCCGTTCTTCGTGCGCGGGACCACACCGTAGCCCTCCTCGCGCGGCAAGTGGACCAGCATGGTGAACCTGGTGCTGCGCTCGACGAGAGTCCCGATCGCCGAGCGTTTCAGCCCGATGATGAGGTCGCCCTCCCAGTGCCCGGGAACGGCGCGGTCCTCGGCCTCGGCGGGACGCTCGCTGAGGAGGACCTTGTCGGTGACGTGAGCCCATGCCTTCTGCCGGCTGCGTGCCCGGGGAACACGCAGCGCCCGTCCGGTGCGCAGGCAGGCCACCAACTCGCGTTTCAGCGCACCACGTCCCTCGACGTAGAGCGCCTGGTAGATCGCCTCGTGACTGATGCGCATGTCCTCATCGTCGGGGAACTCGACCGGCAGGCGTCGCGCGATCTGCTCCGGGCTCCAGGCTGTCACCCAGCCTCTGTCGCCGCGGTGCGGCTTGTTGCGCCCCTTCCAGGCCGGGCCCTCCGGGCCCACACGGTTGCCTCCGGCGTCGGTGACGTCCCCCGACAGACGGGCCTGGATATAGGCTCGCAGCCTCGGTTTGTCCACCAGCTTGGCCTTCTTCGGGCGCCGGGCCCGGCGTTCAGCGTGCCACTGTGCGGTCGAGGCCCGGTAGTCCAGCTTGTAGGTCCGGGTAGAGGCATTGCGCCGCAGCTCACGGGAGACCGTCGACGGCGCCCGTCCGAGCCTGCGGGCGATCTCGCAGACGCCGGCGCCCTGGGCATGCCAGACGGCGATGTCCTCCCGTTCGGGAAACGACAGGTAGCGCCCGGACACCTCATCAGCAGACACGGATTCACGCCGCCAGCGTGCCGGAACCAGCGGAACCCCACCGGCCCGGACACCTCGGCAGCACTGCACGCATCCTCGGTCTTGGCACCCCGAGCGATCGCCGACCAGAACCTGACCCTGTCCTCACGCCAGGCCACCGACGGCCTGCCCGGCGACGGCATCAACCCCCGATACGCACGAACCTGCTTGTGCCGCTTCACAGAGCCCATCGCTCCACCTCCCGATCAGGTGTTGCGACGACCGGTTGAATCCGTCCAGTTCCGCTCCCGGAAGTTCGTCCGGGCGCTCGACCGCCACCGGATGGCCGGATCGATAGGGAGGGTCGGAGCTGCCGGCGACAACGCAGCCATGGAGTCCTTCTTCAGCCTGCTGCAGAAGAACGTCCTCGACCGCCGTGCCTGGGCCACTCGCGAAGAACTCCGGATCGCGATCGTGACCTGGATCGAGCGGACCTATCACCGACGTCGCAGACAAGCCTCACTCGGTCGGCTGACCCCCATCGAATTCGAGACCGTCATGACCACGCCGACCCTCCAGGCCGCGTGACCGCACCTGTCACCCGAACCTGCATCTGACCCCTCCTTCTGCCGCGTGGAGGACATGTCCACCACGCAACCAACCTGGTCAATGCTGTAAGCGCCGCTTCAACTGCCCATAAGCCAGTGCTTGGGCCGGTTCTCCGTGCGCTTCCCTGCGAGGATGCAGGTGGCCCAGGGCTGGCGGACCGTGATGCCGCGGATCCAGTCGCCGCTTTCGACGGCGGCGCCCTGCTCGGCGATCGAGTCGACCGGCTCACCCACGGCCGCCGGGTATGACGCGGCGGCCTGGCTGCAGATCTCTGACCGCCACAAACTCGCCAGCAGCGCGACGCCGAAGGTGAGGGGTCTGTACGGTCTTCGGTGTAACTCCCGATCATGGAAGTAGCACCTGATGAGCGACGTGACTGTCTCTGTTGAGGCGGTTGAAGAGGTCCGGCCGGCCGAGTCGCCGGCGGACCTGCTGGATGACCAGTTGATCGGGCAGCTGGTCGACCGGGCCCGCGCGAGCGGCCTGCAGCTGACCGGCGACGGCGGGCTGCTGCAGCAATTGACCAAGCGCGTGCTGGAGTCCGCCCTGGAAGGCGAGATCACCGACCACCTCGGCTACGAGAAGCACGACCCGGCCGGTGCCGGCAGCGGCAACAGCCGCAACGGGGCCCGGTCCAAGACCGTTCTGACCGACGTGGGGCCGGTGGAGATCACGGTGCCGCGTGACCGCGACGGCAGCTTCGAGCCGCAGATCGTCAAGAAGCGGCAGAGGCGGCTGACCGGCGTCGACGAGATGGTCCTGTCGCTGTCCGCGCGTGGTCTGACGCACGGTGACATCTCCGCCCACCTGGCCGAGGTCTATGGCGCGAGCGTGTCCAAGCAGACCATCTCGACCATCACCGACAAGGTCATGGACGGGATGGCCGAATGGCAGAACCGGCCGCTGGACCCGGTCTATCCAGTGATCTTCATCGACTGCGTGCACGTCAAGGTGCGAGATGGGCAGGTGGCGAACCGGCCCATCTACGTCGCACTCGCCGTCACGGTGGACGGCACGCGCGACATTCTCGGCCTGTGGGCCGGCGACGGCGGCGAAGGCGCCAAATACTGGCTCCAGGTCCTGACCGAGATCAAGAACCGCGGTGTCGAGGATGTGTGCATGGTCGTCTGTGACGGGCTCAAGGGCCTGCCCGACTCGATCTCGGCGGTCTGGCCCCAGGCGGTGACCCAGACCTGTGTCGTCCACCTGATCCGGGCGTCGTTCCGCTACGCGGGCCGCCAGGACTGGGACAAGATCTCCCGCGCGCTCAAGCCGGTCTACACGGCTCCCACTGCGAGCGCGGCGGAGGACCGGTTCCTGGAGTTCCAGGAGGAGTGGGGCGCCAAGTACCCGGCGATCGTGCGCCTTTGGGAGAACGCCTGGGCAGAGTTCGTGCCCTTCCTGCAGTTCGACACCGAGATCCGCCGTGTCGTCTGCACCACCAACGCTATCGAGTCGGTCAACGCTCGCATACGAAAAGCCGTCCGGGCCCGCGGGCACTTCCCGAACGAGGCCGCAGCCCTCAAATGCGTCTACATGGCCATCATGAGCCTCGACCCCACCGGCCAGGGACGCAAACGCTGGACCATGCGTTGGAAGCCCGCCCTGCAGGCATTCGACATCGCCTTCGACGGCCGACTCTCCGTCGGCCGCCGATAACTCACATCACCCGAGTTACACCGTTGGCTGGACAGACCCAAGGTGAGGACCACGTGGCCGGCCAGCACGATGGTGATGGCCGTTTCGATGTTCCGTGTTCGTGACGGTGGCTTTTGTGAGGTCATGGGCGGCCGCCTCTCTGGTCTCTGGTGACAATGCCGGGGCTCTGGCGCGGTTGTGGGGGCACGAGGGGCGCGGTGGTGATCGCCAGGTCCCCGGTCACGAGGAGCGCCGGATCGTCGCTCCTGATCAGGGCGGAGAGTTCAGGGAGGCGGCGGGGGCGCCGTTGCATGTGGGCGTAGTACTGTCCCTGGACGTTACGGGTGACCCGGACCTGATGCCAGCCCAGCTCCTCACGGAAGTATCGCGCCAGCCGGTTGTCAGGGACGCAGCAGCGCACCCAGTGCAGTTCCGGTCCGGTGCGCCGGGCTGCGTAGTCGAGCACCCACAGGGTCATCAAGTCAGCCAGTCTCGCGCCGCGTTGATCGGGATGGGTGTGCATCATGGCCAGGTTCATGGACGGCTCGGCGTGCTCGCTGGCGGTCCATGTCCACCCCGGTGTCGTGGCGTAGAGGACGAAGCAGCCCACGACGGCGCTGTCCTCCACAAGCAGCATGAGGGCCATGTCATCGCTAGTGTTTGCGGTCAGCACGCGTAGGGCGATGCTGTCTGGTGGTAACTGGCCACGTTGACGGGCCCATTCGTTGCGCGCTTGGAGGAGTTTGTGGATCCCCTGGCCGTCCTCGTCAGCGGCCGGGCGCATCTCGTATACCAAGTTCTTGTCTCTCGTGAGGGCCGGTTGGCGGTAGGTCTCGGGCCGGCCGTTCTTCGTGAGGGCGCTCCCTTTGGGGCCGGGGATGTACGGGTTGTCCGGAGTGCATGAGAGCGGCGTCGGCGAGACCTGGAGAGGTGGTTGGGTTCAGTGACTTCGAAGCGTGTGGACGAGCGCGATGACGAAGGCAAGGATGACGAGGCTGGCCAGGGTGGTCGTGATGACGGTGTCGATGATCCTGGTCCGTAGCGGCGGCTTGGGTGTGGTCATGAGCGGCGGCCTCTTTGGTCGCTGGTGATGATGCCGGGGTTCTGGGGTCATTGAGTTCTCCCTGTGGTCGGCTGTAGGAATGCGATGAAGGCGTGGTGGCGGTGCAGCCAATGCAGGTACGCCTCGTACGCCTCGTCGGTGCTGGGCATGGCGTCTCGTCCCATCGCGAGGACGCCGTCGACGAAGCCCGACCCGGCGCGGCGGCACGCAAGGTTGAACTGAGGGCGGGCAGAGGCCGGGCCACCGGTCGATTCGTCGGTGAACCGTTCTCGGTGGACGATCCATCCGCGGTCGCGCGCGTGCTCCGTCAGGAGGGCGTGTGCGCCGTCGGTGTCCACGCCGCGGTCGGCGAAGACGTAGGTGGTCACCTTGACGGACCGGCCGGGTTTGATGGCGGCGAGAGCGTTCTCGAAGACGCTGCGTCGCAAGGCGCTCAGCCTGGAATCAGGGGTTGGTCGTAACCGGGGCTCCGGCAGCCTCCATCTCAACCACGGCTCGTCGAGTTCGTCGGCCGGGACGAGCTGGAGCTTCATGAGGCCCTCCTGTATGGCTCGGTGAAGGGGCGGTTCTCCTCTTCGTGCCGATGCGCCGTGGCTTCCGGCGGTGTACGGGGCGCGCGGTGCACGAGAACAAAGGCGGCGAAGCCAAGAGCGGCGCGGGCAAGCAGTTGCGTCACGGGTGCTCGTCTTCAGACCCCTGTAGGGGATCTCACGACCGGGTATCACGGTGATGCCTCTGGCTCGTCTCGATTGGTGGCAGTGAGGTCCCGGGCGGGGCGGGTGTGCGAGGGCAACAAGCCCCGGCCGGGGGTTTCATGGGCGTGTGCGCTCAAGGGGTGGCGGTGATCTCCTTGGCGGTCTTGGTCAGCAGTGCGGCGGAGGCGATGGTGTCGTGGCTGAGGAGCAGCGAGCGGTGGGGGAGCCGGGCAAGGTGTTCGGTCATGGCCTCGGTGCCGGTCGTGGCGGTGGGGGTCAGGCCGAAGATGTCGGGGTAGCGGTCCTCGGTCTTCTGGTCGAACACGTCCGCGTCGGTCAGCGTCCGCCCGGTCTCCACGAGGGCCGGGGTCGCATCAGAGCTCATCGTGGGGAAGAGGAGCCCTGATACGCGGCCTTCGGTGGACAGGGTGAGGCCGAGCCACGAGTGGAGCTGGTCGGGGAAGAACTGCGGCTTCAGTTCCTTGCCGGTCTTGTGCCACAGCGGCTCGCGGCGGCCGTCCTTGAGGGCCTGCGTCACCTTGGGGTGCTGGGTGGGGTGGAGTTGCCCGCCGTCGAGCACCTTTTCCCGGACTTGGTCGTACAGGCCGGTCGCGTCGAGGAGGCCGAGGCCGAGCGCGGCGGCGGACGGCCACGGCAATACGCGCAGGCTGCTGTCCGATTCGGGGCGGACGAAGACGCGGTCGTTGGCGAGCAGGCCCCAGCCGTCCAGGGCGAGCAGGAGGCTGGTGGTGGTCTTGCCCGCGCCTTTGTCGCCCAGGGTCAGGACGGCTTCACCATGGTGGGTGGCGGCGGAGGCGTGGAGGACGGTCCAGCCGTCGGCGAGGAGCTGGCTGCGGACGAGTTCGCGGGCGAGGCGGGCGGCGGCGACGGCGACCGGTTCGGCCTGGTCACCGACAATGACCAGGCGGCGCCCGTCGGCCTGGTAGCCGATGCGCTCATCAGGCTGTACTGCATACGTGATCCCGTCGTGCCGGGCGACGTGGGTTCGGGCGTTCGCGTAGGTGGTTTCTTCGTGCCCGTAGTCCGTGACGAGGGCGCGGATGTCCTCCACGCGGCCCGGGTCGACGTCGGCGAGGACCAGGCTGGCGTCGGTGAGGGAGCCGGGGCCGGCGTCGTCGGCGGCAGTGGCGTTCCACCAGGGGCCGAAGTAGCGGGTGGACCAGTCGGTGATTGCCTTGGTGAGGCTGGCGACTGTGACGGTTGCGGTGTCGGCGTGGATGCGGGTTGCGGTCACAGGCACGTACGGGCTCCTTGTTCGTGGTGGTTGATGGTGCGGTAGGCGGCTTCGAGTTTGGTCCGGGCCGTGATCAGGTCCGCTGTCTCGTGCGGGTCGAGCTCCAGGGGCTGGACGGTGGGACGGCCGGCGCGGATGCGCAACCGGATTCCGAGCCACACGCCCGCGCGGTTGACGGACAGCACGTCGGTTCCGTCCTCGACGTCCAGGAGCTTGCGCAGGGCGGACAGGACGGCGGCGGCCGGTCCATGGCGGGTGCGTCCGATCCCGGCGTTGATCCGGCGGGGCCGGTCGGCGAGTTCGGCGCGGATGAGGTCGAGGGGGACGGCGCAGGGGGTGCCACGAATGGTGGTGGAAGAGGCACAGATGACTGCGCCGTCCCCGTGCTCGCCGATCACATAGCCGTCGACCTCGTTGACGGGCACGCGGTGATGGGCGGCGAGGGCTGTGCGGTAGCGGGCGGTGTCGGTAGCCGATCCGATCCCGTAGGTGGGGGCGCCGCTGATGGTGGCGCACAGGCGTGAGAGGACGTCCACGGGGTTGGTCACCATGACCACGGGGCGCGTGTAGCCGGTGAGGGTGCGGGCGAGTGAGGCGATGAGCGGGGCGTTCGCGGCGAGTCCTGCCATGCGCACGTCGCGGCTGGCGGTGTTGGTGAAGGTGGCTCTGGGGCACAGGACCACGGCGTCCGTCTGGTCCAGCTCGGCGACGGTGACCGCGTGCGCGCGGGTCCCGGCGCGGACGACGTGGGCCATGTCGTCCAGATCGGCGACGAGACCGGTGGCGCTGTCGGCCGTGCGGGAGGTGATCAGCAGCCGGTCACACCAGGGTTCGCCGATGAGAAGCGCGGCGACAGTCTGTCCGACTGCGCCGGCGCCAATGATGCCGATTGTGTGGCCGGTCACCGGTCCGCCGCCCGGCTCACGGTCCGCAGGGCGAGCCGCCAGGCAGTCTCGGGGTCGGTTCCGGCCGCGAGCGGGGCACTCACCAGGTCCAGCAGCGAGCACAAGGTCTCTGAGCGGTCGATGACGGCTTGGGCGTGTTCGGGCAGTGGCAGGGTGGCGGGGGCAGTGAGGTAGGTGGAGAGGATGTTCACCGTGTCCATCAGCCACGTCACGAGCAGACGGCGGAGCCACAGGGTCCGCGCGGGACCGTGCAGGGTTCGCATCCGTCCCGCCACGAACTCGCCGATCCCGTCCACCACCGTAGACGCGGGGCCGTCCAAGTGCGGGGCGGCGAGGAGCGCGAGGAACGTACGTGAGACGAGCTTTGCCGTGTCATGGCAGGCGGGCCCGCGTGCCAGACTGGGGTCGATGAACACCGGTGCCTCTGTGGGGCCGTCGGGAAACAGGACATGTTCCGGCTTCAAGTCGCCGTAGACGATCACGGCGGGACCGGTCGGCGGGATGAGGCGGAGTTTCAGCAGCCGGGCTACGACGGCGCCGACCACCGCGGCGACGTTCCGGCGCCTGCGCTCGTCCACTCGGTCAAGGCCGAGGCGTTCGACGTAGAGGCGACCGGAGACGCCGTTGAACTTCCTGCGGAACGTGCCGTCGATGCTGCGTTCAGGAATCGACGCGGCGTCGACCTGCGAGGCCACCTGCGGGCGTTGAAGGCTCTCAAGGGCGGCGACGGCGGTGCTGAGCAAGTCGTAGGTCCGGCCCGGGTCTTTGGTGATCAGGTTGGCGAGGGTCGGGCCCGTGACGGGTTCGGTGAACAGTACCCCGGCCGCGTAGCCGGCACATCGGCCGACCCGGACCCCAGACGCATCCAGGGCGCGGAGCTGCGCGGCTTCCCGCGCGAGCAGAGAGGCGGGAGAGGTGGCATAAGCGGCCTGCGCCGCACGGACCATGTCCCGGTCACCAGCCACGCCGCGCAGCACGGAGACGAGGGACAGGCCAAGGATGGAGTCCTTCGCGAACACGTCCCGCCCGCCGATGCTGGCGCGGTGCACATAGCCGGTGACCGAGGGGACGTGATCGCCGAGCGTCAGTGGCTCGCAGGGCCACAGGTCAGCTGCGGCGCGGTGGATGCGGTCGGCGCTGAGCGCGAACAGATCGGCGGCCTGCGGTAAGGGGGTGCGGTGCATAGTGTCTCCTCGGCGGTCAACAGTGGCGGGCGTGTACCGCCCGCCCGGTGCAGAGAGGCTGGGTGTGCGGCCGGGGTAGGACGGCTCCTCTTGGGGTGAGGTGCCGTCCCGGTCCCGCGCGGCCGGTCTTGCCTGGGCCACTGACCGCGCGGGAGCTATCGGTTGTCCCGGACCGGCGGCAGGGCGCGGGAACGGGGCTACCGACTCGGGATGGAGTGGTGACCGGCGGGGTGTGACGTTCGGCGGGTCCGAGCCCCGCCGGGGTCTATCGGGTGCCGCAGCGGCACTCATGTGGTGCGGCCAGGTTGCGGCCTCGGGCGGCGGGCGGTCCGGACGCTCTACTCGGACCGGCGCGGCGTCTACGCGGACGGTGAGAAGACCTGAGCCGGCACCAGGGCGAGGCCTGCAACCGACCGCGCCGAGTAGCGCAGCCTTGGCGGTCCTGCCGTCGCCGGCCGGCATCCGACGCCGGCTCCTCACTGTTCCTCCCAGGCGCCGCGCCATGTCATTAGCTCGACTGCCGCCCACGAGGTCGACCACGGCTCTACGAGGCTGCCGCCGTGCTGAGGGTGCAGGAACGGTCGGCCCTCTCACAGGTCCGTGAGCATCGCCTGACGGCTCCGGGACTTGTCGCGTACCAGGTCGCCGACCGCTGCCACGCCCGGAGTCGTCGCGGGTCACCGGGACACCGCCGCCGGGTGCGTGCCTGCGGTGATTGGAGCGGGATCAGCCAGAGCACTGAGCTTCGTCGTCCACTCCACACCCCCGCCGACCGGAGCCAGCCACGCAACGGGATGCACTCCCGTGTCCGGAGCGATGGCGCGGAGTGTGCCCCGACGCCCGGTGACGGTGTCCGTCACCACGTGGTTCAGCCACCTGTGATCACGGTGCATGAGCCCCAGGTCCGCGCTCACCGCTCGGCCTCCGTCAAGCCGTACATGCCCGCGCAGTGCTCGCAGGCATTCAGTTGGACGCTGAGCGCACTCAGTATCCGAACCGCGAACCGCCGGTCAGGCGTCCCGGAGCACCAGCAGCAAGAGGCGCCCTCGCACTGCCTGTCGCTGAGTCGATCGAAGTGTGGCGTCGGGGCGTCGAGTCCGCCGGAGGATGGTTGCGGGGTCGTGCTGCGCGTCGTCATGTCGTCGCCTCGCGCTCGCGGTCGATTTGGCGTGGTCGTCCCCAACGGGGGCGACCACCGGGGCACAACGCGCCCGGAGCGGGGGCGGTTGGGCTGACACCCAGTCAACGATCACTGTGCGCTGTGGGACCATCACACATGCGGCATGCGTATACACATATGCGCTCAACGGGTACGGACAGACGACGGATGCCGCATGGACTCGTAGCGTGGGGGTAGCTCGTGAACTTCCAGACAGGCCCGATCCGAGACGCGTCCCGGGCCGGGGATTACGGACGTGTCATCGAACTGATCCGCAAAGGGCGGCAGATGACGCAGGCGGCACTCGGACAGGCGCTCGGCCTGTCCCAGTCCGCCGTCTCCCGTCTGGAGAAACGCGGCTCAGCCTCATACAGCACGGACGTCTTGACCGCGGCGGCTGCACATCTTCAGATTCCGCCGGCACTGGTGGGTCTGGCAGACGGGCGCATGGCGCAGGTCCAGACGAGAGACGACGATCCCATGCACCGACGCACCGTACTTGGCGGCGCGGTCGCCGCGATGGCAGCCCCCGTCCTGGCCGCCGTGCCAGACACGCACGACACGATTGGCGGCCAGGCCGCCGCCCTGCGGCTGACCACGAGTGCCTACCGCAGACTCGACAGCACCACCCCCTCCCGGGACCTCGCCGACGCGGTGGACGGTCATATCCGGCTCATCCAGACCGTCACCCGCAGCGCGACCAGCGAAGCAGATCGGGCGAGGCTGGCCGCAGCAGGCAGTGAGGCCGCATCCTTCGCCGGCTGGCTGGCGTGGGATAAGGGTGACCACGGGTCGGCCCGCTCCTGGTATGGCGGTGCCATCAAAGCTGCCCGAACTTCCGGAAACGCGCTCCTGACGGCCTACCAGGCCGGCACGCTTGCCCAGTTCGAGGCACACGCCGGGAACGGTGTGGAGGCCCTGAATCTCGCCCGCCGCGCCCGAAGGGTGCTGGGCGAGCAGCGCCCGGCCGTCGCCGACGCATGGTTGTCCAGCGTCGAAGCGCTCGGATACGCGGCAGCCGGGGACCTGGCTCGAGCTGACCGAGCCCTGACCGCATCCCGTACAGGGGCGGAGGCGCTGACCGCCGCCCAGGAGCCGCCGCCCTGGCCGTGGGTGTTCTCCTTCACCCCGGACAAGGTGGCTGCCTGCCGCGTCACCTGCGGCGCACGCCTCGGACTGGCGGACTGGGTGCTGGCCGAGGACGTGGAGGCCCTGACCACCGGCCATGCGAAACAACGTGCTCTGTTGGTGCTCGACATTGCCGCCGGGCATCTTGCTAGCGGACGGGTCGAGGCCACGTTCGCTCTCGCCTCGCGCGCGCTCGACATTGGCCTTCAGTACCGGTCCGGCCGGATCGTGGAACGGGTCCGCGCCGTGCGCCGTAGCCTCACCACCACCTCACCGTCCAAAGTTGTGCGGGACTTTGACGAGCGCCTGCACGGCGTCTACCTGTAGGAGAGTGACTACAGCATGAGGGTTGGCATCACAGGGCATCGCGGGCTGAGCACACAAGTAGGGGAACGGGTTCGGGCGTTCCTGGCCGAACGGGTCGAAGAGTACTATTCGGCCGAACTGGTCGGCGTGTCATGCATCGCCGACGGCCCAGACTCCTGGTTCGCCGAAGCCGTGTTGGAGCACGGCGGCCGTCTCGAGGTTGTTATCCCTGCTGCCGAGTACCGCGAGAGCCTGCCCGATTGGCATCACCACGTCTACGATCGACTTATCTCTCGCGCGGCCGACATCCACCACACCGGCATGGCCGAGTCAACTTCCCAAGCCCATCAGGCCGGATCCGAAATCCTCGTTGGCCTGGTGCATGAGCTGATCGCTGTGTGGGACGGGCAACCGGCGCGGGGGTATGGAGGCACGGCGGACGTGGTGGCGTACGCCGAGCGGACTGGTGTCCCGGTGCGGGTGCTGTGGCCCGAGGGCGCCAGCCGATGACGTTGCCCCCAATGTGATCGGTTTCGGGGCGCTGCCCGCCGACGAACGACTCACTGCATGCACCCGTCTCAAATCCCGTATCGGAGCTTTCTGTCCGCCGGCGGTGGCGGGACGTTCTTTGCGTGGCGGAGCACCGTAGTTTGCGAGTGATCGCGAGAGCACCGCAAGCCTATGGCCTTTCCGCGGGGCGGGGGCTGTCCGTCCCGGAAGTCCACGTGGCTCACAGAGGCTCGGGCGCCGTTTCCGCGTCTCCGACGAAGAGGTCGGAACTTACATCGCCGTCCTTAGCGTCAGGGTGCAGATGATCGACTGATAGCCACAGCAACTACCCCAACGCTCACCCTGACGCGACCGCGTTCCCTGACGGAAGGCCGGGGCCAAAGCGAAGTCGGGGCCCAGGTCGGTGCGCCGACAGACCTGCTTCGGGCCGAGATGCAGAGGGAGACCGAAGGCGGCCAGGACGTCGGCGGAGCCGTTCTTACGGGAGACCGGTGCATGACCCGCCCGCTCCAAGGGCGTCGTCCTCGGACGGAGCCGTCCGACCGTTCCTCGGCCTGCCGCGTATAGCCTCGACCTCTGTTGTGGGAGTGTGATAGCTGTTCAATTTTGAGGTTCAGGCAGGGGAGCGGAATGTGGCTGCGGGGACACGTGAGATACCCCAGCTGACTCGAGCGCATCGGGTTCTCGTCGGTGTGGTGGTCTCCGGTGCCCTGATCATCGCCGGCATCGGTTTCGCCGGCTCGTACGCGGCGGTCCGTCAGCTGGCCATCAAGAAGGGCTTCGGGAACTTCTCCTATGTGTTCCCGGTGGGCATCGACGCGGGTATCTGTGTCCTGCTGGCCCTGGATCTGCTGCTGACCTGGATACGCATCCCCTTCCCGCTGCTGCGCCAGACGGCGTGGCTGCTGACGGCGGCGACGATCGCGTTCAACGGTGCCGCCGCCTGGCCCGACCCGCTGGGCGTGGGCATGCACGCGGTGATCCCGATCCTGTTCGTGGTCGCGGTCGAGGCCGCCCGCCACGCGATCGGCCGGATCGCCGACATCACGGCCGACAAGCACATGGAGGGCGTCCGCATCACCCGCTGGCTGCTCTCCCCGCTCCCGACGTTCCTCCTCTGGCGCCGCATGAAGCTGTGGGAGCTGCGCTCCTACGACCAGGTCATCAAGCTGGAACAGGAACGCCTGGTCTACCAAGCGAGCCTCCGGTCCCGCTTCGGCCGAGCCTGGCGCAGGAAGGCTCCCGTGGAGTCGCTGATGCCGCTACGCCTGGCTCGCTACGGCGTCCCCCTCGCAGAGACGGCCCGGGCCGGGCTGGCCGCAGCCGGCATTGATGAATCGCCGATTCAGTTCATCGTCGAGCGGACCCCGGTTCCGGCACAGCGGCAGAGCCCCGAACTCAAGGCCGCCGTCGACCAGGAAAAGGAACTGGCGCAAGCGGGCGGCGCGGCCCCCCAGCCGGTGGAGCAAGTACGAGCTGCACGTCTGGAGCAGCCGCACGACATTGAAGAAGAAGGAAACGCCCAACACCTCGCCGATGCCTATCAGGACTGGATGGCAGCCTTCGGATACGAGCCCACCAGGGCGCAGTTCGCCCTGTGGCTCCAAGACCAGTACGGCATCGCCACCGCGGCCGGCGGGCCACTGTCTGACGAGCAACTCGACCCCCTGCTGCGACTTTTCAAGCAGCGCCACACGCCACCAGCCGAGGAGGGGACACAACCCCAAGCCCCGCACGACGCTGACGACGGTTGGGGTGACTACTTCTACAGCGCTTGGCTCATGTACGCGCAGCAGTACGGCGCGTACCCTGACGCCGCCGCGCTCGCCCAGTTCGTGCACCAGCACGACGGCATCACGGGCGCCGACGGACGGCCGGTCACCGGGGCCGACGTGGAGAGCTTCGTCGCCGAGTTCCAGGAACGCGAGTACGGCACCGGCGCACCGGCACCCGAGTCGGCCGGCGAGGAGGAGGCGGACGCCGATCCTGGCGAGCAGCAGGCCACCGAGCCCCACCCAGCAGCGGAGACACGGCAGGAGACCGCCAGTGCGGGTGCGCACGCTGCCAAGGAGCAGCGCGGGCCGAGCGTCAACGCTCCTATCGACGAGAATCCTGCACCCCCTGACCCGGCTGAGGGAGGCGACCTCACCGTCGTTGACCGCTACTTCCTGGCCTGGGTGGACTACCAGGCCGAGCACGGCGATGAACCCGGCGCCGAGCAGCTGTCGATCTATCTCGCGGAGAAGGGCATGCACGGCCGGGGAGGGAAGCCGGTCAGCCCATCCACGTTGCGCCGGTACCCGCTCTGGTTCCGTATCTACAGCGTCTGGGCCGAGCACCGTGTGCGCAATGAGAACCCCGCGGTGGACGCCGTTGCGCAGGACTGCGCAGCCCGCGGCATCACCGCCCAGTACAACAAGCCCATCACCCCCGCACAGGTCACCGAGCAGGCCGACGACTTCGAGCGGCGCTGGCACGCCCTCACCCGCTATCACGCCGACACCCAGCAGTAGACCGTGCCGCACACCGGTTGCGCATCAGGAGCCCAGCGATGCGCAATCGGTAAAGCCCCTGATCAGCTGCCCAATGCGCAGCCACAATGATCACTGCGCAGGCCTGTGCACCGGACCCTGAGCGACCAGGAGGATTGCCATGAGAGCACTGCGCATCGCCCCGGACACCACTCTCACGGAACTCACCCTCCCCGAAGCCGATGCGCTCTCCGTGATCCGTCACCACGTCGGAACGTCCGGAGCCGTCGACCAGGCCGTGTACCACCACCGCGCCCTCCTGCACGTGCACGGCGAGGGCCAGGTGGTCGGGCTCGACCAGAACCTCGCCGCGTGGGCGCTTGTGAGCGCCTGGCGCCGTATGGCCCTGTACCCGTTGCATGGCCCCGTGGTCATCACGGGCCGCACGCCGGACGGGGAAGCGGCCGCACTGGACGACGATCTTGCCGAGCACGCCCGCACGGTGACGCAGACCGTGCGGCAAACACTGAAGGCATGGAAGGCCCGGCCGCCCGCCTCGAGCGAGGCGGCCGCTAGCGAACTCCTTGCCTACGCGGCCCGGGACGTGGCCTCCGGCCGGTAGCGCGTACCGCGCATCCTGCGCACCGACCTTCTACAGGGCCTTGCGCATGGCCGGGCCGCGGCCGTGGAGGAGTTCGTTGATCAGCTGCTCCGTCTCCAATTCCATCGACGCCTCCAGCGACCTGTTGACCTGTTGGATGCGGGCGATGGCGGTGTGCAAGCCGGAGCGGTTCCCCGCGGCATGCTCTACCCTCATCCACGCCCTGTACAACAACTCGGAGCTGTCGTCTACGTCGAGGCCGGTTGCGATGGCTTGGCGGGCCGCGCTGAGGTCGTGGCGGGGGCCCGCCGGGGTGCGGTAGGTGGCCACGGTGTGCGCGATGTCGATGATCCTGGTGATCATCTCCTGCTGGAAGGGTTCGGCCCAGGGCAGTGGCCTCGAGCCGAACGGCTTTCCTCGCACCAGGCCGAGGGCCCTTTCCAGGTCCGGCAGGCCGGCCGCGCCCTGGGGCAGCGCGCGTTCGGCGAGCTGGAGGAACCTTGTCCAGTCGCACCGTACGGCGGGGGAGAGGCGGTAGGGGTCCTCGCCGGTGCGGCGGCGCGGCACGTACGGGTTGCCGGCCGGGTCGTTGCCGAGTGCGCTGCGCAGGCCCCGCAGGCGGGCGTTGAGGGTGCTTGCTCCCCAGGGGGTGAGCGGGTCCATGTCGGAGCACAGCGCGTCGGCGCTGCGGTTGGGGCGGAAATACATCAGCGCCGCGAGCTGGGCGATGCGCGGTCCGTGCCCGGAGCTGGCCACGCCGTCCACTTCAACCGGTCCCAGGACGCGGATCTCCGGCGCATGCATATCGTGCGCTTCGCTGTCCGCTGTGCCCCCGCCGCTGTCCGGTTCCGGAATCGCAGAGGCTGGAACGTCCGGTTCTTCGTTCTCTGCCGGGTCTTCGGCGAGCTCTGGCCGGGGTGCGTCCTGCCCGTCATACAACGCGGCGGGCAGCAGGCGCAGACCGGCCGGATCGGCTGAGGCGGCCAGCAGGGCCGGGAACACGTCGCTGTCGGTCAGGTTCCCCGTCACCGGTTCCGCCGCGGGGGCTTCGCTGCCGCTGTCCGGGCCAGGATCGCTGCCGAGGCCGTCGAACTCCTCCGCCACGGCGCGATCGGATTGCCTTGCGGGGTCGGGCTCGTCGGGAACGTCCCGCCACGGGCCCTGGGCAGGTTCGGCGGGCTGCCCGGAGAGGGTGAGCGCCGTGGCGATCTGCTCGTACGCCGCGTGCTCCAGGCGCTGCACGATGATGTCCATGCCGATGGAGCCGAGGGGTTGCGGCGTGCTGAGGGACGCGTTGACGGTCTCCGCCTCGGGGAAGTGCGCCCCAGCGGTGTCCGGTGGCGGTTTTTCTGATCAGTGGCTGGTGGTCTGGCCTGTGTTGATCAGTTTGGCGTGTTGGTGTGGTCGGGGGGTGCGGGCGTTTCGGTGGGGGCGCGGGTGGGGGTGTGGGCCTTGCTGTGTGGGGTCTGGTCTGCGGCTTTGTCAGATAGCGGGCTGGGTGATCAGGTCGTGTCACTTGCGGTGACTGGTGATCAGGTTGAGTGGTTGTTGGTATGGGGTGCGGTCCTAGGTTTGCTGGGTGGTGGTGCGGCAGGCGGGGCATGCTTTGGGGCTTCGGGGGCCGTAGCGGTGGATGGGGGTGGCGCAGAGCATGCAGGGGCCGATTTCCCAGGGTGGGCACTTGAGTTCTGCTGCGATGACGAGGCGTTCGCGGGGGGACAGGTGTAGGGCGATGGGTCTGGTGGGTTGGAGGAGGGTGTCGTCGGGGGCGTGGTCGAAGGTTTGCAGGCCGGTGGCGGAGGTCGTCTCGCGTTGTGGGCGTGGGCTGCTGGTGTGGGGGGTTTCGTCGCCGTAGTGGCAGGAGCTGTCGAGTTCTTGTTCGGTGTAGGTGAGGGGTTCGTCGTCGGCCGGGCCGGTCTCGGGCGGGGTGTTCGTTTCGCCGGTGATCTCGTGCCAGCGTTTGACGTCGCGGGCCAGGGCCCACAGGTAGGAGGTGCGGTGGGGGTCGTGCCGGTTGCGGGAGCGTACGGGCAGGTGCTCGCCGTCGGCGCTGGTGACGATGAGTTCGTCGAGGGGGGTGGCGCGTTCCTGGGGGATGCACAGGGCGGGCAGGAACCAGCCGCTGTGCCACTTTCCGCACGCCCTGCCGGTTTCGGGGCATGAGCGTTCGCTGGTGGGGGTGCATTTCCAGATCTGCAGGTGGCGGACGCCGCCGCGGATGATCAGGGCGAGCGGGGAGATGATGCGCTGCCAGGGCACGTCGTCGACGCGGGTCCAGGGGGCGCGGTCTATCAGGGCGGAGGTGGCGTCTGCGGTCACCCACAGAGGTGCGATGTTGCGCTCGCGGGCTTTGGCGGACCGCCGGCGCACGGTACTGGCGGTGATGGGGGAGTACTGGGCCTCCCATCCCACGCGTGCGCCGGCTCCGGTCACCAGCACGTCGGTGATGACCCGTCCGTCCTCGGACCGGGCTTCGGTCTGCACGTGAAGGCCGTGGCGTGATGCGGTGCGGGCGATCCGCTCTTTCATCGCCTTGTGCTTGTCGCTCTCCTGGGGAGTGGCGACGTGGGTGAGTGGAAGGTGCGCTGCTACCCACATCACCTTGCCGCCACGGCGCTGGCGCCGGACGAACATCCACGGCGTCTTGCCGTCCAGGGCGCACTGGCATTGTCCGCCCTTGTAGTCCGTCAGGCACTGCAGCAGGTCCCGGGGCCGCTGCCCGACAGGCTGGGTGATCTCTTCCAGCAGTCCGGTGTGGTCCGGGTGGTCGAGGTCTTCGCGCGTCAGGTTGATCTCTATGCCGTACCTGGTGTGAAACACCCCGTTGGCCATGCAACTGACGGTAAGTGGCTGTCTGCGGCATGGAAAGAGTGCAGATGCCATGCACCGGGGACATGCTGGAGCGTCGGTCTCAGCCTGTGACGCCGATGTGGGTGAGGAGGCGTTGCTGGTCGGGGTGGAGGCGGGGCCAGGCGGCGCGCTGGTTGTTGAGCCATTGCCGGCTGGCGTGGGTGTGGGGGTGGGTGCGGGCGTGGTGGTAGGCGCGTTGCCAGCGCAGGTTCCATGGTGGGTTCCACCACGGGTCGATCGCGGTCAGAGCACCGGCTGCGGGGCATGAGGTACCGGTTCTGGTGCGGTAGCGCTGTTTGACGAGCCAGCGGCCCAGCGCGAAGCCGTCATGCAGGGTGTGGTGGGGGGCGGCGAGGTGGCCGTGCTGGGCGGCGTAGGAGCGGGCGTGTTCGATGGCGGTGTGCCAGTGCGGTGCGATGCCGGTGCGGGCTGCGAGGGCCTCGGGGGTGATGCCGAGGCTGGTCAGGAGTTGTTGCTGGCCGGGGTGGAGGCGGTCGTAGTGGCAGCAGGCACGGTCGATCCAACTACCCAGGGCAGTGTGCGAGTTGGGGACGCGGTGGGCGATGTTGAAGGGTTTGCCGGCGTGGATGTGGTGCAGGGCGCGGTAGTAGTTGCGCTGCCACTCGCTTTTCCAGGGTGGGTTCCACCAGGGGTCGATAGCGGCGAGTTCACCGGTCTGCGGGGAGGGCGGCAGGTTCCGGCGGGCCCGTGTACTGGCCTGGTTGCGTTGTCGGGCCAGCCAACGGCCCAGAGGGAAGCCGTCGTGGAGGGTGTCGCCCGGGACGGCGAGGTGGCCGTGCTGGGCGGCATAGGAGCGGGCGTGGGCGAGGGCGGCATCGAAGCCGGCGCGTTGGTCGGGCCGGTGTCCTAGCAGGCTGCCGTTCTTCGCGCGGTGCCGGTTGCGTGCCGTGCCGGTGCGAGTGGTCAGGTGGCGGCGGGCTGTGTCGACGGTGTCGGGGGTGAGTCCCACAGCAGTCAGGAGCTGTTGCTGGTTGGGATGGAGATGGTGGTAGTCACGGCATTGCCGGCGTAGCCAGTCGGCGACTGCGGCGTCAGGCAGGTCGTCGTAGCCGTTCGAAGGGTTCAATGTGTGGCCGGCTGCCATGTCGCGGGCGCGGTAGTAGTGGCGTTGCCAGTACAGGCTCCAGGGAGGGTTCCACCATGGGTCGAGGGCGTTGAGAGCTTGAATGCGGTCGGCGGGTACGGGGGGCCGGTTGTGGTGCCGGTTGCGGAGCAGGGCCAGCCAGTTGCCCAGCGGGAAGCCGTCGTGGACGGTGCGTTGGCCGACGTTGGCGAGCTGCCCGTGCTGCGAGGCGTAGGCGGCGGCGTGTGCCAGGCCCATCTGGAAGCGTTCGCTGTAGCTGCGCCGGGGCGGCCGGGCTGCCTGAGCGGTGGCTGTGTCGATGCCGAGGGAAGCCATCAGGCGTTGCTGCTCAGGGTGCAGATCGGCATAGCGGGCGCACTGCTCGTACAGCCATTCCGCGAGGTTGATACCGGTGTCGGGGAAGCCGGAGGCCGCGTTGAGGGGGCCGTGGGCGCGGGTGTGCTGCGCGGCTTGGTGCCATTGCCGCCGCCACCGCGGGTCCCAGGGCGGGTTCCACCACGGGTCGAGGGCGGCCAGTGCCATGAAGTGGTGGTCGGGCATCCGCAGGTGTCTAGCACGCTGGTTGACGAGCCAGGTGCCGAGCGGGTAGCCGCCGAGCGTGGCATCTTTGGGCACGGCCAGGTGCCCGTGCTGCTGGTGGAAGAGCCGGGCGTGCGCTACCCCCTGCTCGAAGGCGCGCTCGGCCTGAACGCTGTGGCCGCGCAGCCGCTTCACGGGCGGCGGCATCGGCTGGGCGGTGCCGGCGGCAGGCGGGCGGGGGAGAAGGTCGCTCAGGGCGCGCGGCCGGTGAGCCGAGTGAACCCTCCACAGCACCTTCTGCGCCGCACGCGTGGAGGCTGCTCGGGTGCGTACGCAGGAGTGGATCCAGGTGAACAGCGGGCCGTGGGTGTCGGCGGCGAGGTGGCGGGCGAGCCACGGCCGCCCGAGCCGGTCGGCGAGTTCGGTGAGCAACCGGGGGAGTTCGCCCAGCCGGTAGGGCAGATGGCGGCCCGATTCGGTGACGGTGCGCTGTTGCAGAGATCGGTCGGCCAGCAGGCGCGCCAGAGCGACGGTCTCGGGATAGGTGATCAGGTCGCGGGCGGCCGCTTGCCACCAGCTGGGATCGGCGCCCTCGGGACACGTAGCCGCCAGGCGGTTCGGCCACAGCATTTCCTCCGCGGGCCAGGACTGCTGCCACCAGGCCCCGGCGACGGCGCGCGCGACCTCGAAGGCCTGTGCCCCCACTGCCCCATGCCGTAGCAGCCGGACATGCCGCCCATGGGCCTCGACCACCTCCGGGCACCTGGCGAGGGGCACGCTCAGGCCGCTGGTGTGGGGCAGATACATGAGCCAGTACCGGTGGCGCGGGCACACACGCTGCTCGGGTGCCAGGTACCGGCGCGCGGACATGAGGCGTCCGGTGCGGGCGGACGTGCATCCGGGGCAGGCCGGGCCCCATGCGGCCACGGCCTGCTCACCGCGCATCAGCCGCCCGACCGGGCCGGCCCCGTACTTGCCGCATGGTTCTTCCCGCATCCAGGCGGGCAGAGCACGCTCCAGTACCTGTGGCTCAACGCGGCAGAGCGTGGCGATGCGGGCGCGGGCCTGGGCGTTGAGGTGGATCTCGCTGTCCGG